>NZ_CBDIDC010000001.1:0-518143 GCF_965277525.1 Flavobacterium sp.
CACCGAGGAAGAAAATCTTTTTGAAATGGAAGACATATTAAGCTCACAATTAATCTCTTCCATTATCCTTAAAAAATAATAGTGTAACATTGCTAAGCCCGCATTGTCATTGAAAATTTAATTTAAATAAAAATTGGCCCGATTTTGAAATGTGAATTATATAACAATTTTCAAAAATAATATACGTTTGAAAATTATACGTAACAGTACATTTGAAAAAAATTAATAACCATTTTTATGAAAAGAATCATTTTATCTGCCATTATGCTATTAGGATTAGCTTTTACGGCTCAATCACAAGAAATTTCAAAACACGCTTTAGGAATACGTTTAGGGGACAATAACGGTTTTGGAGGTGAAGTTTCATATCAATTAGGATTAAACCAAAAAAACAGACTGGAATTTGATTTAGGCTGGAGAAACAGCAGTGATGTAGACGCTATTAAAGGTGTCGCACTTTATCAATGGGTTTGGAACATCGATAAAGGTTTTAACTGGTATGCTGGTGTTGGTGGTGGTATAGCTGCTTGGGATCACGATTACTACAACAACAATTTTAAATATAACGACAGCGGAACATATGTATTTGCTGCTGGAGACATCGGTATAGAATATAGATTTAGCGGAGCACCTATTACGCTTTCATTAGATGCAAGACCTGAAATTGGTTCCGGATATTATGACGATGACAATTTTGGATTCGATGTAGGTTTAGGAGTTAAATTTAGATTCTAAATAAAAGTAAAAAATAATTGTAAAAGAAATCCTGTCGTTGAAAAGCGACAGGATTTTTTATTATTACATTACGAATCATTTTTAACCGCAAAGCACGCAAGGTTTTTTATACATCCCGGTATAAGAAACGCAAAGTTCGCAAAGCTTTGTAATGCCTAACTTTGCGAACTTTGCGTTTTCCGTACCTGTTTTATATAAAAAAAACCTGCGTGCTTTGCAGTTAAATTCAACATTCAGCCTGATTCAACTCCGCGCAACTAAAAAGCTTATTTAATAATAATTTCCTTTTTCGAATGTACTTTTACCACCGTATAAGGATATGTAATTACCTGCATTACCATAACATCCGGGGCAGGATTATTCTCTCTTACTGTAATAATAATATTCTTATCCGTCTCTTCTACTTTTTCAACTCCTATAGAATAGCCACCTGTATTCTTTTCTCCCATATTCAGAATAACGTAATTCGAATTGCTGATATCATCGTGCTTCATTTTATCTTTCAAAAGCGGATCATTTTCTAACATTTTGATTTCATTAGGTTCTGTCAAAATTTCAAAAAATTTAATATTTCCACCTCCGTCAGATTGTTCCGTTAAAACTTCATACAAAACTTTAGAACCAGCATCTGATGTTTTTTTTGCTCCACAGGAAACGAGTGCAAAAACTACTAAAACCGAAATTACTTTTTTCATTTGAGCTATTTTTTTTAAGCTTAGTGCTTCTCATGTTTATAATCGTCAATAGCCCTTTGATACAAAGCTTCATACTTAGGCAATATATTCCTGATATCGAATTTTTTAGCCACTTCTAAGGCATTCTCTTTAAATTGATTCAGAACAGCATCGTCCTTCAGGATTTTAATGGCATTTGCAGCCATTTCATCAACATTACCAACGTTACTTAAATACCCCGAGAAACCATCAAAATTAACCTCTGGCAAACCTCCTGAATTACTTGAAATCACTGGAACTCCGCAAGCCATTGCTTCTAAAGCTGCCAATCCAAAACTTTCAGTTTCTGACGGAAGCAGGAACAAATCAGTCATGCATAAAATCTTATCGATCTCGTTACTGTTTCCAAAGAAAATTACCTTCTCATAAATACCCAATTCCATACATAAGGCTTCTGCTTTTTCTTTTTCAGGACCATCACCCACCATCATCAATTTAGCCGGTATTTGTTTCTGAATATTATAGAAAATCTTAATAATATCCGGAATACGCTTTACCTTTCTAAAGTTACTAATATGTGTTATGATTCGTTCGTTTTCTTTTGCCATAACATAACGATGACAAGGTGCTTGTGGATCCTTCTTAACTTTATCCAACTCAATAAAATTCGGAATTACACGTATTTTATTCTTGATTTTGAACAACTTCAACGTATCGTCTTTCAAACTCTGAGAAACCGAAGTCACATAATCTGATTTATTGATACTAAAAGTCACAGCAGGTTTATAAAATGGGTGATTTCCTACCAATGTAATATCAGTTCCGTGAAGCGTTGTAATCATCGGAAGATTAATTCCTTCATTCTTTAACATTTGTTTCGCCATATAACCCGCATAAGCATGGGGAATAGCATAATGCACATGAAGCACTTCTATTTTATATAATTTTACCATATCAACCAATTTGCTTGACAAAGCCAGTTCATAAGGCTGATAATGAAAAAGAGGATATTCAGGAACGTTTACTTCGTGATAATGAACATTAGGATTCAAAAGTGCCAACCTAACGGGCTGACTATAAGTAATAAAATGGATTTCGTGTCCGCGTCTGGCTAATTCAAGGCCTAGTTCTGTAGCAACTACACCACTACCACCAAATGTCGGATAACAAACTATAGCTATTTTCATGTATTAAATTTAATACTACGAAAGTACTCAAAAATAGCTTTTAATTGAAGATTTAGATCGTTAGATTTTTGTGAAGATTGGATTTATCAGATTATTAGATTGTTAGATCACACGACTATTCGATATGTCATTCTGAGTAGATTAAAAGTTTTTATATTCAAAAATTCCGCAATTCATATTTCACCACCAATAACTCCTGTTTTTTTTTAGTGAGCAGAAGATTCATTTTCAAAAGAACCACTTCTCCCGCTGTCCGTTATATCTTTTTCCGTCTAAAGAAGCCGGAAAAAGGATATCACTCCCATCGGGGCTAGATTAGAGGCCTTTGTTTTTATAAGAATTACTGAGCTAAACCCTACAGGTTTTAAAAACCTGTAGGGTTTGTGGTGATTTAACTTGTAAAAAAAATTAAAACTTTTGAAAAGGTTTGTGCTAACAAGCTTACAATGAAGATGTCATTATGAGAACGAAGCAACCACATTAAATTGTTCAATAAATCCTATGTAGTCCCCTACGGGACAAGCTTGTGGTGTATCTTATTTTTTCTACCAACATATAACTCCTAACGGAGTAAAGTTCTTGCATTTTATTTTTTTTAGAAAATGATATTAATTAAAGTATACCTCGTAGAGGTTAAATGTCGGTAGAAAAAATATAGCGCTCCGATAATAATTGTCTCGTAGAGACTAAACATAATGTAGTTTAGACTCATCTTTTTATCAGAAGCAGAAGATTCATTTTTAAAAGAACCACTTCTCCCGCTGTCCGCTATATCTTTTTCCGTCTAAAGAAGCCGGAAAAAGGATATCACTCCCATCGGGGCAAGATTAGAGGCTTTTGCTTTTACAAGAATTACTGAGCTAAACCCGACAGGTTTTAAAACCTGTTAGGTTTGTGGTGATCTTAATTGATTTGCATCATCTTGTCACTCAGAGGACCGAGGACACGAGTGATAGCGAACTGGCAAAGCAATCTTCGCAAGAAACTCCGCAATGAGAGTCAATCTATGCCGATCTTACAACGGAGATTCCTCGTTACTCGAAATGACAAACTTTGGCAAAAACCTGAAACTTGAAATCTGAAACCAGAAACAATTTAACCAACAAAAAAAGGCACAAAATCTAAATTTCATGCCTTTTCAAATATAATATAAATTTTTCTTAGAAAAATCTGCTATGCCAGCTATCGGCAGCAGGGACTTCCCAGGATTCCTTGTATTCCTCAATATTATTAACTAAATTATTAAAAACAATCGTATTCTCAGATACTGATTTATCTTTAACCATTTTCTTAAAATCAATTAATGGTTTATGCGCGATGTGTTCACCAAGTTTAAAAGTCACGTTCATTTTATCCAATAAATCAACATTGTACCTTTTCTCTAAACTCTGGATAAACTCTACCGAACTATCGATAGAACATCCCGTCGCTGCCTGTACATCCTGATTTACAGCCAAAATAATAAATCGGTTGTATTTTAATTCATACGAAGCTTCTAAACTTGTTCCGTGTGCCGCCCAACCTTCAACAAAAGCTTTCAGATCAGTTTCTATTTCAGAAAATTCTTCCTCAGAAAACTTTCTGTTCGATTGATAAATCCAGATTTTAGATTCACCAGGTAAATTTTCAAAAGGTATATACATTTTACTTTTTTGTTTTTTTGTTTTTTTTGTTTCAGGTTTCAGGTTTCAGGTTGCAACCTTTGCCCCTCTGATCCTTTGCCACTTTGAACCTTTATTAAAGATCTTGTGCATTTGCAATTAACTCTGCAATGTCCATTACTTTTACTTGTCCTTCTTTTTCCTGATGTTTAATACCGTCGGTTAACATCGTATTACAGAACGGACAACCCGCTGCAATGATATCCGGCTGAACTGCCAACGCATCTTCTGTACGTTCCACATTTACTTCTTTATTTCCCGGTTCAGCATCTTTAAACATTTGCGCTCCTCCCGCTCCACAACATAATCCATTTGCTTTTGAGCGTTTCATTTCGACTAATTCAACATCAAGTTTCTCAATTAAATCTCTTGGTGCTTCATAAATTTTATTCGCCCTGCCTAAATAACAAGGATCATGAAAAGTAATACGTTTACCTTTAAACTGACCACCTTCAACCGTTAGTCTTCCATCATCAATTAATGATTTCAAAAATTCAGTATGATGAACTACATCATACTGACCTCCTAATTCAGGATACTCATTTTTTAAAGTATTAAAACAATGCGGACAAGCTGTAACAATTTTTTTAGCTTCATAAGCATTCAAAACCTCGATATTCATCATGGCCTGCATTTGAAACAGAAACTCATTTCCGGCACGTTTTGCAGGATCTCCGGTACAACTTTCTTCCGTACCAAGAACCGCAAAAGAAACATTGGTACGATTTAAAATTCGTACAAATGCTTTTGTTATTTTTTTTGCTCTATCATCAAAACTTCCCGCACAACCTACCCAAAACAAAACTTCTGGTTGTTTTCCTTCGGCCAGCATTTCTGCCATTGTTGGTACTACTAAACTTTCTGACATCTCTTTTTATTGTTAAATCGATTAATTGTTAATTTGGTTAATCGCTCTCTTGAACAACCCTTTATCTTTAACAACCGAAATTTATTGTTTTATCTAATCAGATGAACGGTTAAACAAATAACCAGTTAAACCCTATTTATTGTTCAATCGGTTACTGTTAATTTGGTTTATAGGTATCGAAACACCTAAATATTACCACTAATTTAAAACCGAATTTTATTTTTTTTTATCAATTGATTAAACGGTTAAACAAATAACCAATTAAACGATATTAGTTTTCGTTTTTCCAATTCAACCTATCTTGTTGATTGTATTGCCAGGGCGCACCGTTGTTTTCGATATTGGTCATCATGGCATTCAATGACATAGGAGCAGCACTTTGTTCCATGACCAAATAACGACGCATATCCATAATAATAGACAACGGACTAATATTTACCGGACATTCTTCAACACAAGCGTTACATGATGTACAAGCCCATAATTCTTCCGGAGTAATATAATCGTTTAATAAGGTTTTATTATCCGGAACAAAAACACCTTTATTTGCATCAATATTTTTTCCAACTTCCTGCAGACGATCTCTTGTATCCATCATAATCTTACGAGGAGACAATTTTTTACCCGTTTGATTCGCCGGACATGAAGATGTACAACGCCCACATTCTGTACACGTATAAGCATTTAATAACTGAACCCAGTTTAAATCCTGAACATCACTCGCACCAAATTTAGCAGGAGCAGCATTTTCATCTACCGGAGCAGCCGCAAACGGATCTGCATTAGGATCCATCATTAACTTTACCTCTTTTGTAACTGATGCTAAATTATCAAATTGACCTTCTGGTTTCAGGTTTGCAAAATAGGTATTCGGAAAAGCCAAAAGAATGTGTAGATGTTTAGAGAAATATAAATAGTTCATAAAAACTAAAATACCCGCAATATGCAACCACCAGAAAACTTCAAATAATAATCCAACCAATTCGTTTGATAAACCGTTAAATATTGGTGCAATAAACTGACTTATTGGAAAACTTCCTGCTTTATGAAAATGAGAAAATCCTCCGGGAACATTTTGTAAGTGCAAATCAGCAGCATTCATTAACAAAAACAAAATCATTAAAACGGTTTCGAAATACAAAATATAATTTGCATCACTTCTAGGAAATCCATTTAAATCCGGATTTATAAAACGTTTTAATCTGATTATATTTCTTCTGATCCAGAATACAATAACTGCAACGAGAACCAAAAATGCCAATATTTCGAATGCGCCAATTAAAACATCATAGACCACTCCTAAATAAGGCGCAAAAACTCTATGTGTACCAACTAAACCATCGATGATGATTTCAAGTAATTCGATATTAATAATCACAAAACCTAGATAAACCACTATATGCAATACTCCGGCAACAGGCCGTTTCACCATTTTTGACTGCCCAAGAGCAATCAATGCCATATTTGCCCAACGTGCCTTTGGATTATCTTTTCGATCTACATCAACTCCTAATTTGATGTTTCTGATAATTTTTTTTACACTTGAAGCAAAAAAGCCAAAACCAGCTATTAATAGTATAGCAAATAAAATATTATCTAAATATCCCATTCCTTATTATTTTTTATCGGTTGAATTCGCATCTTCTGCAGGAGCTACATACGGTTTGTTTTTCTTTCCAAAAAGAGAAACATTTACGTAACGTGTTGGGTACAAACGAACATCTTGCAATAACAGCTCTAACTCTTTTGAGGTTTTAGCCAGATTATTATACAAAGCATCATCATTTAATAATTTACCTGCTGTTCCTTTTCCTGAGTTCAGGTTACTCATAATACCGTCTACTTTAGCTAAAGTCTGGTTCAGGTTTCGAACTGTTTTTCCTAAATCAGCTTTGCTTAAAGAATCCGATATTTTATTGAAGTTGCTTGACATTTTATTAAAGTTGGTCACCACTCCGTTAATCTGACCTTTATTAGTATCTAAAATAGAATTCAGAGTTCCGGAAGCTCTGTGAAATTGCTCCATAGTCTGACTCAATTCACCAAGTGATTTTTTTAGATCTTCCTGCCCTTTTTTATCCAAAACATTATTTAATCCGGAAACCAGGGTATTTATATTAAGAAGCATTAAATCCAATTTTTGCTGGATAGGTTCAATTTTACCTCCTAAAGATTCCGTTAATCCCAATTCAATAGTAGATTCAAGTGTTTGTCCGTCAACAGCCGGATCTTTATCTGCCAGATTAGGCAAAATCTTAATTTGTTTTCCTCCAATTAAGCTTGGAGAATATAAAGCAGCTCTACTTGTTTTGGAAATTGGAAAATCAGTTTTCAACTGAAGTTCAACCAATAATTTACCGGTTACTTCATTAATTGTAATTTTACTTACCTTACCTATTGCAAGGCCATTTATGGTAACAGGTGCTGAAGCTGACAAATCTTCTACATTATTATACTCAACATACAATGTTTTATAATTTGTAAAAAGGTCTTTGCCTTTTAAAAAGCTGTAGCCCCAGATAAATAATAAAATTGACGCGATGACTAAAATAGCCGTTTTAATTTCTCTAGTTAGTTTCAAAATTCTTAGTGTTTGTACAAAATTAATATAAATATTCGAACAAAAGGCTATTATTTAATAGCCTCTTGAATATTGATTTTTTCTCCGTCTTTAGTGGCAACTAAAAAAGCGGCCCCATAACCTTTATCTTTAGCTTCTTCCAAATATTTTTTCGCTGTTCCGTAATCCGAAGTTTCCTGATAGAAATATTTATAAATATTATTTTCATATAACATCGTTACATTTTTTAAGCCTTTAAAGTTTTTAGGCTCCAGCGGAGTTTTTTTAATACTGGCAATAAGCTGCACTTTAAAGAAAATTCCCTTTGGTGCATTCTTAGCAACTGCTGCGGTTTCAACAACCTTTGTTTTTACCGGAGTAGAAGTATCTCTTGCCGGTCTTGCATCCATAGATTCATTAGCTCCTGAACCAAAATATTCTTTCTTATAACTTATAATTGCTTCTGCAATAGCTTTGGCGACATCATTTTGTCCTTCTTCTGAATTTAAAACATTCCCCTCAGTAGGATTAGAAACAAATCCGGTTTCTACTAAAACCCTTGGCATGTAAGCTTTATGAAGTACCATAAATGGCGCTTGCTTTACTCCGCCTTGTCTTATTTTCTTTCCCAGTTTTTCAAAATTATCCTCAATTTTACTGGCCAATGAAATACTATTATCCAAATATTCTTCCTGCATCAAAGTCATTCCAATCATAGATTCCGGCGAATTAGGATCGTAACCCTCATATTTACGTTTATAATCTTTCTCTAAAGTAATTACCGAGTTCTCTTTTTTCGCAGCTTCAAGATTTGACGCTACTTTACTTAAACCCATTACATACGTTTCAGTTCCATCAGCAGCCGTATTTTTATTTGCGTTACAGTGAATTGACACAAAAATATTTGAATTGGCTCTGTTAGCAATATTGGCCCTTTCGACTAAATCAATAAAAACATCTGTTTTACGGGTATAAATAACATTAACATTTGGACTGCTTTCTAAAATCTTCCCAACTTTTAAAACAATAGCCAAAGCAATATTTTTTTCAATTCGTCCGCTATAAACAGCACCAAAGTCATGATCCCCATGCCCAGCATCAAGTGTTACCTTAAAAACATTTGACTGGCTGTAAGCAGAAAAAGAGAGTATCATTAGAAAAAAAGTAAATATTACTTTAATTTTGTTAAATATATTCATAAATCTAAAAGTTAATTTTAATAAAACGTAACTGCTATAATTTTTACAATTGATTATTTTTGACAAAAAATTATATGTAAGTTTGACATGTCAAAAAACAAGCCATAATTTTACAAAAATAGCATTTAAACCTTTGCATACAAACTTATTTAATATCGTTTTATTATCATTTTTCCTAACATTAGGATGTGGTAATTTATATTCGCAAGAGATAAAAAACAAAAAAAAGTCCTTACCGGCTGCAAAACAAACAGATAAACCCAAAATTATCACTACAGATAAAGCGCCAGCTACCGTAGTTGATACCATAAAGTTGGATACTGTCAAAGCCAAAAAGAATTTCTTAGATGCTGTTACCAAGTATAAAGCTAAGGATTATGCGAAATATGACAAGAAAAACAGGACGCTAACTTTATACAACGAAGCTGAATTATACTATAAAGATGTCGAGCTAAAGTCAGGAATCATTGTTTTAAACCTGGAAAAAGACGAAGTTTATGCCGGACGCATCAAAGATTCTGCAGGAGTTTTAATACAATATCCAAATTTTAAACAAGGAGCCAGCGAAGTTCAGCCGGATTCTATCCGATTTAATTTTAAAACAAAAAAAGCTTTAATTTATAACTCAAGAACCGAACAAGGTGAATTTAAAATCAAAGCTGCTGTTACCAAAAAAGAAAATGATTCAGTTTATTTCTTAAAAGGTGCCCGTTTTACAACTTCAAAAGATATTGATGATCCCGAATATTATTTCCAGACGAACAAAGTAAAATTTATTCCGGGCAAAAAAGTAATTACCGGCTTAACCAATATGGTTATTGCCGATGTACCGACCCCTATTGCTTTACCCTTTGCTTATTTCCCAATGAGCCAGGAAAAAAGTATTTCAGGTATCATCATCCCTAGTTATAATGACTCGAACACCAGAGGATTTTCGTTGCAAAATATGGGATACTATTTTGCTTTAAGCGAAAATTACGACTTAACCGTTTTGGGAGATTACTATACCAATGGTAGTTATGCGATGCGGTTTGAATCAGCCTATGCAACAAGATATAAGTACAGAGGAAATCTTAACGTTCGTTTTGAGAACTTGATTAACAGTGAGCGTGGTTATCCTGACTATAGCAAACAAAGCATTTATAACATCCAGTGGTCACACGCAAAAGACACAAAATCGAATCCTAATTCAAGTTTTTCTGCTTCTGTAAATATGGGAAGTAGTAAATACTTTAAGCGATCTATCAATCAGGCCAACATAGGATCAAACTTAAACAATACTTTAAGTTCATCGATCTCTTATAACAAAACTTTCAATACCATACCACAGGCGCGTATCTCGCTAACGGCAACACATCAACAGAATACACAAACAGAAGAAATCCTGATGACTTTGCCGGCATTGCAAGCGAGTGTCGATCGTGTATATCCTTTTGTTGGAAAAGACGGCGTTAAAAAAGGTTTTATCAAAAACATCAACTTACAGTATAACTTAAGTGGGAAAAACAACTTCAAAACAACAGATTCATTGTTTTTCAAACCACAAATGTTCAGAGATGCTCAGATAGGAATGCAACACAGTATTCCGATTAGTACAAATTTTAAAATATTTAAATATTTTAGTGCAGGAGCATCAACAAATTATCAGGAAACATGGGTTACAAAAACAATTGACAAAAATTACAACCCTGAACAAGGTAAAGTAGTAGACAATACCATAAATGGGTTTGATGCTTACAGAACCTATAACTTCAGTACCAACCTAGGAACGACAATTTACGGTACCTTTAATTTTGGAAGCGACAAGAGAATTCAATCGATTCGTCACGTTATGCGCCCAACCGTTACCTACGCTTATACACCAAGTTTTGACCAGTATTACAACAACTATACTGTTGATGCTTCCGGAAGAATTTCTACCTATTCAAGGTTTGATGGCGGTATTTTTGGAGCTCCGGGTAAAAGCAATTCTAACATTGTATCTTTTGCTTTAAGCAATACTTTTGAAGCCAAAGTGAGAGACAGGGACAGCACAAAAACGGAACCTAAAAAGATCATGCTGCTAAACAATTTAAACTTCAGTACAAGTTATAATTTCAATGCTGACGGAAAAGAAACTTTAGCATGGCAACCTGTACTTGTGAGTGGTGGAACGCAACTTTTTGACAATAAAATGAACGTCAATTTTGGTGCTACGCTAGATCCGTATGCTATTGACAATGGCGGGGCCAGAATTAACACTTACAATATTGACAATGGTGGAAGTTTGTTTAGAATGACAAGCGCGAACGTCACTTTAAATTATTCCTTCTCCAATAAGGGAACCGGAAAAGAACAAGAGAACAAACAAAGCGAGCGGAATGGTGGACGTAAAGATGATTTATTCGGAACCAATACGGATTTAAACGACAGCAGAAACAGCCAGTTTGCGAATGAAAAAGACGACGATAAAGATGTTATAACCGAATTCTTTAATTCTAAAATCCCGTGGGATATGACAATGGCTTACTCGTTAACCTATTCGAATGTAAACAGGGAAAACAAGATTACAGGAAATTCGATTATGATATCAGCCAATATGGACATTACTCCTAAATGGAAAGGTGGAATTTCAACCGGTTATGATTTAGTACAAAAGGGGGTTACTTTTACTCAATTTCGCTTTGAAAGAGATTTATTAAGCTGGAGAATGGCTTTTAACTGGAGCCCATTGGGAGTTAACTCAAACTGGAATTTCTTTATCGGAATCAAATCAGGAATGCTTAGTGACATTAAATGGAATAAGCGAAGTACTTTAAATCGATAATATCCCTTTTTAAACCTACTATACTTTTAGTAATTATGAAATTAAGTTCCAATATTTAAGCTTAATTTCATACACTCTAATTAAATCACAATTCTTCAATTTAGCATTTAAAAAAACGATCATCATGAAAAAAATCATCTTTACAGACAAAGCACCAGCGCCAATAGGCCCTTACAATCAAGCTGTATTATCAGGAAATACACTTTATGCTTCCGGACAGATTGCCATAAACCCAACTTCAGGAGAAATCATTACAGAAAACATCAATGATGAAACAACGCAGGTAATGGAAAATATTGCCGCTATTTTAGAAGCTGCAAATATGACTTTTGAAAACGTAGTAAAGGCTACTATTTTCATCATGGATATGAATAATTTTGCCGCAATAAACAGCATTTACGGTTCTTATTTTGACGAAAAAACTGCTCCTGCACGTGAAACAGTGCAAGTAGCCTGTTTACCAAAAAATGTAAATGTCGAGATTTCTATAATTGCAGTGCAATAGCATCCAATAATAATTGTGCCGTTGCTTCATTTGTTGCCAGCGGCACATTATGTACATCACAAACCCGAAGTAACATATTGATATCTACTTCATGAGCATGGTTTGCCAAGGGATCTTTAAAAAAGAAAACTATTTTAATTTTGCCCTCCGCTACCCTCGAAGCTATCTGCGCATCTCCACCCATTGAGCAAGGAAGTAATTTAGTTATTTTAAAGCCTGAATTCTCAGCATTCCTCCCCAATATACCTGTAGCTATAAGCTTCACTCTTTCTTTCTGCAAAATGATTCTGTTTCTAATTAAAAACTGAAGCATATCTGCTTTTTTATTATCATGAGCGATAATTGCAATATCAATAACCTTTTTCATGAATTTATAATAAAATTATTACCAAATTTACATAAAAAAAGACAATTATAATATTAAATTCATCAACGAGACATTTACAATTAAAAACACAAAAAAAAATAAGTCAGGCAATGCTAAAAACTAAATATAATATAGTAAGCTCAAAAAAAAACCGTCACATTAGATGTAACGGTTTTCCATATCTCAAAAAAATAGGATTTTTCTACAATTGCAAAGCGATAGCGTTTAACAACAACTGTGCAGAAGCTTCATTTGTTGCCAATGGAACATTATGCACATCACAAACACGAATCAACATATTGATATCAACCTCATGAGCATGACTCGCAAGTGGATCTTTAAAGAAAAAAACCATTTGCGTTTTTCCTTCAGCCACCCTTGCCGCAATTTGAGCATCACCTCCCATGGGTCCGGAAAGCATTTTTCTGACTTTAAAACCAGCGTTTATTGCTTTACTACCTGTTGTTCCTGTTGCAATTAGTTTAATGTTTTCCTGAAGAAGAAGTGTTTTGTTTTTATTTAAAAACTGAACCATATCTGCTTTTTTTCCATCGTGCGCTATAATAGCAATTTCCATATTTTATCTTATTTATTGATTCGCCACATGATAAGCTATTAATCCATCAATAGGTCTTCTTAAAACATTCCCTAATTGAAGTTCATATTTATCAAATGTTTCCTGTAATTCGTCTTTTAGATAAAAAGCAATAGAACCTACAAAATGAACCGGTACTTCTTTGCAGTTATCAAACTGTTTGATATAGTTTTTCACGAAAGATTTCATCCCTTTGAAGATGATTTTTCTACAAAATTCAGTGTCTTTATGTTTGATTAAAAACTTTGCAAAAGTTGCCAGATACGCATTTGGGTTTGGCTCTTTGTATAATTTATTCTTGATAAAATCAGGATCTACATCATATTCTTTTTCAAATTCAACAGCCAGTTCTTTAGGCATTTTATTGAAATAATACTTTCTGATCAATTCCTTTCCAAAAACATTTCCGCTACAGTCATCCATAACGATGTATCCTAGCGATTGTACTTTTTGATGCAATACTTTTCCATCAAAATAACTACAATTAGAACCTGTTCCTAAAATACTTACGATAGCTTCTTCTCCTTTTGGAGTAGTAGCATAAACTGCCGCATAAGTATCTTCGTGAACTTCAACAATAGCATTAACGAAATATTCCTGGAATATTTGAGAAAGTGCTGTTTTCATTCTTTCAGTTCCACAACCTGCTCCGTAAAAGAACAAATGTGTGGCATTTTTTTTATTTTGTAAAATATCAAAACGATCATTTAATCTTTCGATAATTTCAGGAGCGTCAAGAATTTCAGGATTTAACCCTAAAGTTTGTGTGGTGAATAATACTTTTCCATTATCATCAATTGCAATCCAATCGGCTTTAGTAGATCCACTATCAACTATTAATTTCATTTTATTTAGTTTTTGGATTAGTTTTTCTTTAACTAAATAAAAAGTGTATTTTTTACATTAATTAAAGGCATAACAAAATAAGAAAATCCCGTTACTTTGAAATAACGGGATTTTGTAAAAATATATACTATTATTTTAAACCTGCGATATGTACAGATAAATCAATCAATTTGCTTGAATATCCATATTCATTATCGTACCAAGATACTAATTTGAAAAAAGTTGAATTTAAACCAATACCTGCTGTAGCATCAACGATTGAAGTTCTTTTATCAGAAATAAAATCCTGAGATACAACTGCATCTTCAGTATATCCTAAGATACCTTTTAATTCATTTTCAGAAGCTTTCTTTAAAACAGCCATAATTTCTTCATAAGAAGTTTCTTTAGCTACTTTTACAGTTAAATCTACCACAGAAACGTCAGCAGTAGGAACACGGAAAGACATTCCTGTTAATTTTCCATTCAAAGCAGGAATTACTTTTCCAACCGCTTTAGCAGCTCCTGTAGAAGATGGGATGATGTTGATGCTTGCAGCACGTCCACCTCTCCAGTCTTTTCTAGAAGGACCATCAGCTGTCATTTGAGTTGAAGTTGTAGCGTGAACAGTTGTCATTAAACCTTCTACAATTTCGAAATTATCGTGAATTACTTTAGCCAAAGGAGCTAAACAGTTAGTAGTACAAGAAGCGTTAGAAACAACAAGATCAGTTGCTTTTGCAGTTTCATGGTTTACACCCATTACAAACATTGGAGCATCTGCAGACGGAGCAGAAATAATTACTTTCTTAGCACCACCTTTGATGTGCTCATTTGCAGTTTCGATAGTGGTGAAGATACCAGTACATTCTGCTACTACATCAACATCAACTTCGTTCCATTTTAAGTCAGCTGGATTTCTTTCAGCAGTAATACGGATATTTCTTCCGTTTACGTAAAGTTTTCCTTCTTTAACTTCTACAGTTCCGTTGAAACGTCCGTGAACTGAATCATATTTTAACAAATAAGCTAAGTGATCAACATCTAATAAATCGTTGATTGCTACTACTTCTACATTATCTCTATTGAAAGTTTCTCTAAAAACGATTCTTCCGATACGTCCGAATCCGTTTATTCCTAATTTTACTTTTGACATTTTACTTAATTTTTGCTTTTGTTTTTATTACACTAATTTAAAGTCTAATTTCCTCACAATAAACTTCTTTTCTTTTAAACTTTTATTTTATGTCGACATGATATCAGACACTCTCAACAATTCTCTATCAATTTCAGATTTACCTTTAATTGCTTGTTCAAGAGGCGTCAGAGCAACTTTATCAGCTTGCAGTCCCACCATGTAATTGGATTTACCTTCAATCAGAGATTCTACTGCTTTTACCCCTAAACGGCTTGCTAAAACACGGTCAAAACAAGATGGAGAACCACCACGCTGCATGTGTCCTAAAACAGAAACCCTCACATCATACTCAGGCAAATTAGCTTCAACATAATCTTTTAATTCGAATACATTTTTACCAATTCTGTCTCCTTCAGCAATAACTACTATACTTGATGATTTTCCTGAAGCTTTACTTTTTTGAAGAGAATCCAGTAGTCTGTCTAAACCTAAATCTTCTTCAGGAATAAGAATTTCTTCTGCACCTGCGCCAATTCCGGCATTAAGGGCAATATGGCCAGCATCTCTACCCATAACCTCTACAAAAAACAGACGATTATGTGAACTTGCCGTATCTCTGATTTTATCAATACAATCTACAACAGTATTCAAAGCCGTATCGTACCCTAAAGTATGACTTGTACCAAAAATATCATTATCAATTGTACCCGGAATTCCCATTACAGGAAAACCATATTCTGAATTGAAAATTAATCCTCCGGTAAAACTTCCGTCACCACCTATTACAACCAGCGCATCGACACCAGCTTTCAAAAGGTTGTCATGTGCTTTTTTTCTACCTTCAGGGGTTCTAAACTCAACTGAACGAGCTGATTTCAAGATCGTTCCACCTTTGTTTACAATATTATTTACACTTCGGGGACCCATTTCTTTGAAATCTCCTTCGATCATTCCTTGATACCCTCTATAAATTCCTATGCATTCTATATTATGATAAGCGCATGTTCGAACAACTGATCGTATTGCGGCATTCATTCCAGGTGAATCTCCTCCTGATGTCAGAACACCAACTTTTTTTATTGTTTTTGGCATTATTTAAGTATTAAAGTGTAAAATTAACAAACATTCAGCACTTTTCAGGTGATGTTTATCATTAATTAATAAAATGTGTTAAATTCAAACGTTTTCGTTAATAAGTTTTTCTATAGTAAAAATTTCATTTAAAATAATAAAACCTGCATATTTTAATTAAATCCTTAAAATTAACAATACATAAATGAAGTGTTATAAAATTTCAAAAGCTTTTTAGCTTTTTGTAAGAAAATAAATCAACCCCTAATTTAGCATAAAAAAACCATTCGCCGCGGCGAATGGTTGCTTTTAAGAATATATTTAACAAATGGGACTAAAAGTCATTATCAGGAATCAAACCTTCGCTATTGCTTTTTGGCTGTGGCTTTTTCTCTTCCTCTTTTTTATCTGGTTTCTTTTTGTCTTTTTCAGCATCTTTTTTATTAGAAAACTTAACAAAATCCGGATTCAGGTAAGAGTCTTGTAAATCATCTGAAGAACTTTTTATCGCTCTTTCTAATTTATGATTTTTGAACAATTTATTGACCAGCTCACTAAAGGTATCAAAATCGACTTCGTAGGAGATACCAACTCCTTGCGTATAACCAATTCCTTGTCCTATATAATTAATATCATTCTCTTTATTAAACAAACGAAGATTCATTGACCCATCCTCATTTACCCTGTATAGTATTTCAATATCACCAACAATAGCAGATTCATTAACACCACCAATCGGAACTCCCAATTTACCATTTATGGTGATCCTTTCGTTGACCTGCGATGTGATATTGGCCACAAACTGACCATCTGCCTCCTGGCCTATTCGTTTATCAGCAGATATAAAATTCAAGTCAATATTTATTTTATCATTGTCAGATTTGATAATCCCGCCCAGTAAACTAGCAGCTGTTTCAGCAAAAGTTCCGGACAAATCACTTTGATTAAACCCATCAGGACTCATAAAGGAACCTGTTGACAATAAATACAAAGCCTGAGTCTGACGAACATCTTTATCGTCTAACTTATATTGTATCTCAGATTTAAGAACATTACTGACAGACGGAAACTGAATATCAAAATTAGGTTCAGGACTCGTTAAATCTCCTCTTAAACCAATTACTACTTCTACCGGTACTTTTTTGTTAAAAGAAGAGTTTTCTAATAATACAGCAGGATTGGCAGATGTTTTATAAACTGCTTCTAAATTTAACTGCGCCTTCAGCGGGTTTCCTTCCCAGATAATAGATCCCCCTTTTTTGACTGCGAATTTTTTATCTATTAATCCACCGTACTTAAAATTATACGTTCCTTCGTAGGCCTGGAAATCTCCCCACATATTAAATTTACCAAGCGTATTGATCTTAAACAATAGGGAACCATATCCTTTTCCTTTCATACCATGCCCGGAATTTCTATCGAGAATTACCTCGACTTCAGCATCCGGAGTAATATCAAAATCAAATTCTAATTCAAGGCCATTGTAATTCCTCGTCTTTTCGACAATACCATTGGCTAAGTTGTATTTTTCTTTTGGCGTTACAAAATGTATCCAGCTACTTTCTCCAACACTTTGCGCATTATTGATAGGGATTTTGACTTCGGTACCCTTCTCAGATTTAGCATCTACCTTTATAAATAAACTTTGCGTAGGACCTTTAATACTTGCTGCACCATTAATAAAAGCAGTACCAAAATATGCCGCATCCTCACTATCTTTTGTATCAAGTGCCAGTAATCGTTTAGAGGTAATCGTCAAATCTAACTTCCAGTCTCCAAAATTATGATGCTCGATACTTCCGTTCAATAATCCTTTAGTACCATACTTCGTATCTGTTAGCTGATTGTTCCGGAATAAAAACTTCTCATCTGTTAAGTCAATAACAGTCCGGTCACTTAATTCATAATCGGTATTCAGATAAGGAATTGTCATCCCTGCTTTCTCAACGTAAAGCCTTCCGTTTATTTCCGGTTTTTTAAGATTACCCACCACTGCAGCATTTCCGGAAACGGATCCTCTGATATTCGATAAAACATCGCCGCCAACTGTTCCTAAAGTAGCCAGATTAAAGCCTTCTAGTTTTAAATTTAAATCTAAAAAGGTTTCTTTATTTTCGATTGCAAATGTTCCATTGGCTCTAAACGATTCTGAAAAACCATTTTGAATCGACGAGTTTATTGTAAACTTTTTAAAGCTTTCATCCCCAGAAATATCAAACTTTAATGTTCCTAAATCGGTTTTATTTAAGTTAAGATGATCTATGACAATGGCCGCAGTTGGCTGATACACATTCTTATTCTGTTTGTAATTTATATTACCGTTTAGATTACCATTAAATATAAATTTGGAATTTAAGGGTGTTATTTTATTGATATCCACATCTTTAAAGTTCAGGACAAGATCTTTATAATCATTTCCTTTGATCACACCATTTAGATCAATTTTTTGATTTTCGTGAGATAAAATAATATTATCAATCGTGAAGTTTCTAAAATACTGATCAAAAACGATCTGGTTGTCTTTTTCTGCATCTTCATTTAAATACCATAAATAGTCTTTAAATTTCATTTCAGATTTTTTGATCCCAACGATATTATTTTTGTTTTTATCAATTGTGTGATACAGATCGAGGTTATAATAATCCTCGCCTTTTTCTCCTCCTTTGAACTCAGAACGAACGAACAAAGTATCTTTTGATGTTACGTTGATTAAATTAAAATCGCGGATTTTATAATAAGGTGTCTTAATACTATCTAATTCGATATACGCATTGTAAAGTGCATTTTTATTATCAATATTAATTCGGATATTATCGAATGTGTTTTTTGCCGCTGTAATTTTTTGAGACTTAAACCTAAATTTAAATTCCTGCAGATCAGAATCTATTTTTCCGCGCACAACGGTACTGGAATCAATATTAATTTGCGGATACAACATCTCAACCACTTTGTCATAAACATGGAAATTGAAACGTAAAAACTGCCCTTTCTTAACTTTATACGGTTTGTAGTTAGTATACAAACTCCCAACAGAATTCATGACCAGTTTATCTAATTGTCCAAACTGAAATTTACCTACTATCTCACCGTTTATAACATCATTGGAGCTGATGGTTATCGTACGTAATTTATCAGCATCGAAGTTCGAGCTCACCGTTATTTCATCGAAAACATAAGTTGACTTTGGATTTTGAAAAACGGCATCTTTTATAGAAACAGTACCCTGAAGGTTTTCGATTGAATTTCCGGTGACTTCAACTACTGCATCTCCTCTAAAGTGTGCAATAGAATCATTTAGAAATTTCAGTTTTCGCAAATCTGCATTTTCTACATTGATATGGAAGTCGTATCTGCTTTCGCGTTTACTTAAATCAACTAAACCGTCAAAAGTCAAACTCAAATTGGGATCATTTACAGCCACTTGCCCTTTGTAATAAGGCAATTTGAAATTACCGTTTACAACAATATTATTATAGGTATACTTATTATAATCTAATTTAGAGATATCGCCTTTTATAATGGTATTAAGATATTTCTCTGTAAAACCAACTCCATCGACGTCTAAATTTAAAGTTGTTTTGCCAAGATCTTTTCGTTTTAACAGCGCACCAATATTAAAATTATCCAGAATTATATTTCCTGAATACGATGCCTTATCAATAAAATCGATATTATTCATGTGCAAATCCGCCTGACCGTTACCGATATCGGTAATCATTTTAAAATCGGTTTCTAAAGCTGTTGTCGAGACTTTTGCTTTTCCCACAATATTAAATTTCCCTATCCTTTGAAGTTCTTTGGGAAGCTTTTTTCCTAAAATACCTGGTAACAAAACAACCAGATTATCATAACTTGAAATAAGCTTGTCGAACTTACCCTCCATGGCAAACTTTTGCTCTTTGCTGCCTAAAAGATTTTTAAAATTAATGGTTCCGTTAATCTTTGAACCATTTGTATCACTTAATTTAAGATGTTTTAAATTCAGATTATTCAACGTCCCCTTGATCTTGGTATTTATTTTAAAATGCTGGTTTTTACCCAATCCGTCATAAAAATAACGAATATCGTTGGAAGCAATCGAAGCTGAATCTACTGCAACATCAAATTTTACTTTGTCTGTAAAATGCAAAAAATCTTCTACTTTATAATTTAAAATAGCTTGTCCGTAAATCCACGTTCTTTTAGTTTTTATAGCCAGATTTTCAACTTTAATCTGTTTTTTGGTATAACTGAATTTTCCTGCAAAGTTGGACACATATAAGCCACGGTGATCTAAAAAAGAAAAACGGTGAATCGTTGTGTTTACATCTGGTCCGTATAACTTAAAGTCACTGATGTAAGCGTTTAATTTCTTGAAGTCAAGAAATACAGGTGTATTTTTATTCTCATCGATAACAGAAAAAGCACCTTTTGAGATATAGGCATTTCTAGCTGTCAGTAAAAAATGTTTACTTGATTTGGCTCTTTCCGGACTTGTTTCAAACAATTTAATAAACTTATTAATATTGTTTTCGTTCTCGTTTTTATACGTTTTCAGATTAAAAATTAATCCTGTTAAACGAAGATCTCCAAAAATCAAATCACCATCTAACGTTCTTTTAATACTTAGAATGTCAGTTGTAATAATATCCGAATAGATTAAGGTTTTGTTGTGATGGTCTAAAATTAAAACCTTCTTGAGTTTTACACCGCCAAAAATATTTATGGCAACTTTATCGACGCTAATCTTAGTTTTAAAATCTTTATTTAAAGATTCTGTGATATACTTTGCGATTTTTGTCTGAACGACAGGTAATGCCAAGGTGATAGCAAGTACTAACAAAAGTAAAATTAGCCCTATTAGGGTTCTGGATATTATTTTCTTTACTTTTTTGATAGCTGCTTTTATTTTAGTTTTCTTTTAAATTTATTTTGAACAAACAAAGAACGGCTGTTTTTCATAAAAATTCTTTAATTTTGGCTTCTCCTTATACTAAAAGAAAATCAAATATTTGATTTGTCAAATATAATTCAAAATTCGTGCCTTTATATGCAAAATTCAGAGGTTTTTATTCTTGCCATCGAAAGTTCATGCGATGATACTGCTGCCGCGGTTTTACATAACGACAAAGTACTCTCAAATGTTGTAGCCAATCAGTTAATACACAATCAATATGGTGGTGTGGTTCCAGAATTGGCTTCGAGAGCACATCAGCAAAATATTGTTCCGGTAATTGATGCTGCACTTCTTAAAGCAAATGTACAAAAAGATCAATTAACTGCGATTGCCTTTACACAAGGTCCGGGTTTAATGGGTTCTTTGCTGGTAGGAAGCTCTTTTAGCAAATCGTTATCCCTTGCTTTAAAAATTCCGCTGATTGCAGTCAATCATATGCATGCCCACATTTTGGCTCATTTTATAGATGAAGAAGGGTTTGATAAACCTGAATTTCCTTTTCTGGCATTGACTATTAGTGGCGGACATACACAAATCGTAAAAGTAAATGGCTTTTTTGATATGGAAATCATAGGGGAAACCACTGATGATGCCGTTGGAGAAGCTTTTGACAAAAGTGCCAAGATCCTTGGGCTTCCCTATCCCGGCGGACCTTTAATAGATAAATATGCACAATTGGGAAACCCAAAAGCATTTGGTTTTACCAAACCTAAGGTTCCCGGACTGAACTTTAGTTTTTCAGGATTAAAAACAGCAATTTTGTACTTTATCCAAAAGAAAAAACTGGAAAACCCCAATTTTATCGAAGAAAACCTGAATGATATTTGTGCTTCTATTCAATATACGATTATCGAGATTTTGATGGATAAATTGAAATTAGCCGTAAAAGAAACCGGAATCACCCAAATTGCTATTGGCGGCGGAGTTTCGGCAAATTCAGGTATTAGAACAAGATTAAAAGAAAGTGAAGGAAAATACGGTTGGAAAACTTTCATTCCCAAATTTGAATACACAACCGATAACGCTGCAATGATAGGAATTGTAGGATATCAAAAATATTTATCAAGTCGTTTTGAAACTTCAGCAGTGGTTTCTAAAGCGCGAATTCAATTTTAATTATGCAATTATTTTACAATCCGGATATTGACGAATCAACGGAAAGTTTTTCTTTTGATAAAGAAGAAAGCCGACACATTATAAAGGTTTTACGTAAGAAAGACTCCGATATCCTGCACGTTACCAATGGTTTTGGTTTATTGTTTGAAACCGAAATTACTTTAGCTTCTGACAATAAATGTATCGTTCAGGTACTTTCTATAAAAAAAACTGACCAACCAAAATTTCGTTTGCATTTGGCCGTTGCGCCAACCAAAATGAATGATCGTTTTGAATGGTTTCTGGAAAAAGCGACCGAAATTGGAATTCAGGAAATTACACCCATTATTTGCGATCGTTCTGAACGAAAAGTGATTAATGCAGAGCGTTTTGAAAAGATTATTTTATCTGCGATGAAACAATCTAATGAAACCTTTTTACCGAAATTGAATCCGGCTATTTCGTTTAAGGAATTTATTAAACAAAAAAATGAAGGTTTACAATTGATCGCACATTGCGAAGAAACGGATAAAAAATCGTTGAAGGATATTCTGAAACCCAATGAAAGTGTTACGATGCTTATTGGGCCTGAAGGCGATTTTTCTGAAAAGGAAATTGCACTGGCTTTAGAAAATAATTATCAGCCCGTTAGTTTAGGAAATACCCGTTTAAGGACTGAAACTGCTGCAATTGTAGCTTGTCATAGTGTTGTTTTTTTTAATGAAAGTTCTAATTAAAGACCATTATTAAAGTAAGGTTTGTCATTCGACAAAGGAGAAATTATAGTAGAAACTCCGCGCAGAAGCCGTCAATCTCTGTCGAATCCCGAGTGTAATTTCTCCTTCGTCGGAAGGACAAAAAAACATATAATTATTATGAAAAAAATATTTCTTTTGTTTTTACTGGTTTCAGTTGCTTCATTTTCACAGGAAATTGCTTTGCTAAAATACAGCGGCGGCGGCGACTGGTATGCAAATCCAACCTCATTGCCCAACCTGATTAAGTTTTGCAACGCTAACATCAATACGAGAATAAAAGCAAAACCTTCAACGGTTGAACCCAGCAATCCTGATTTGCTTTCGTATCCTTTTGTGCACATGACGGGTCACGGAAATGTCGTTTTTAGCGATGCTGATGTCAGTAATTTAAGAAATTATCTAAATGGCGGTGGTTTTCTTCATATTGATGATAACTATGGAATGGACCAATATATCCGAAAAGAAATAAAAAAAATATTTCCTAACAATAATTTAATTGAGATTCCGGCGAATCATCCTATTTTTCAAAAACCATATCCTTTCCCTAACGGATTACCCAAAATTCACGAGCATGATGGAACCCGTGCGCAGGCTTTTGGAATTTTTGTAGAGAATAAACTAGTATTATTATATACTTATGAATGTGATTTAGGAGATGGCTGGGAAGATGCCGAAGTACATAACGATCCGATCGCTGTTAGAGAAAAGGCCTTAAAAATGGGCGCTAACATTATCAATTATATTTTTACCAACTAAAATTTAACTAGTGCAACTTACTCACGAGGAAAACCAGTTTGAGAGAAAAACATTTCCGATAACATTAGTTTGTGATCATATTTATTTTCAGCAAAATATTGGTTCGCTTTTTAGAATCAGCGAAGCTTTTGGCGTTGAAAACATCATCTTTTTAGGGAAAGACATTCCGTTGACTCCCAGAAAAATCAACAAAACTTCAAGAAGTACGCATCTTCATGTACCTCACACTGTGATGGAAGAAACAACTGACCTGGTTGCTTATTTAATCGAAAATAATTTTGAAATTATTGCTTTAGAAATTGCAAGTAATAGTAAGCCTCTAAAAGAAGTTGTACTTCCTGATAATCAAAAAATTGCACTTTTGATAGGAAGTGAAATTGATGGAATCTCAGATGAACTTTTAAAAATTTCGAACCAAATTGTTCACATAAATATGTTCGGAAAAAACTCAAGTATGAATGTTGTGCAAGCTGCAAGTATTGCTTTGTACGAATTTACTTCTTAATAATTCAGGTTAAATTTTTGTAAGAACTAGACTATGCAAGGGATTGTAAAATTCTGACAAAAATATTATTGTAAAAATTTTGTTACAATAAACTATTTGTTATAAAATTGCGGTATAAATAACCAAATTTAATTTTTTATAACAAAAACCCAAGTTATTATGAAAAAAGTTTTTATTACTGCATTTACAGCATTAGTGCTGTTTTCTTGTCAAAATGACCAAACCGAATCAGCTGATTCAAATGTTAGTACTGTTGCCCGTCGCGGATGTGCAACTCAGGAAGTGTTAGAAGCGCAACTAAAAGCCGATCCTACTCTGGCAATCCGAATGAATGAGATTGAAGCCTTTACAAGCAAAGCTATTCTTACCAATCGTCTTGTAAACGGTAAAGTTGAAATTCCTGTTGTAGTAAATGTTTTGTACAGAACTACTGCCGAAAACATTTCTGCTGCACAAATTCAAACACAAATTGATGTCTTAAACAAAGATTTCAATGCATTAAATTCAGATTACAATAGCGTACCTGCTTTATTTTCCGGCGTAAAAGCGAATGTAGGAATTACATTTGTTTTAGACCAGATCATTAGAAAATCTACTACCAAAACTTCATGGGGTACAAATGACGCTGTTAAAAAAGTGGCTCAGGGTGGTTTAGCACCAACTTCACCAACAACTAAACTTAATTTATGGTCCTGCGCAATTGGTGGCGGAATTTTAGGATATGCACAATTTCCTGGAGGAGCAGCTGCTACAGACGGAGTTGTTATTGATTCTCAATATTTTGGTTTATCAGGTTCTGCAGCGGCTCCTTACAACTTAGGAAGAACTGCTACTCACGAAGTAGGTCACTGGATGAATTTACGTCACATTTGGGGAGATGCTACTTGCGGAAGCGATTTAGTATCAGATACTCCTACTCATAATACAGCAAATTACGGTGTACCAGCTTATCCTCATTATAGTACTTGTACAGGAACTCCTGTAGAAATGACTATGAACTATATGGATTATGTTGATGACAATGCCATGTACATGTTCTCTAACGGACAAAAAAGCAGAATGGCTGCCATATTTGTTACAGGAGGTGCAAGAGCTGCATTTGGAATCTAAAAAAACAGGTTAAAATAATATGTGGAAAGGCGAGATGATATCATCTCGCTTTTTTTTGTTTACGTCAATGTTTTAAAAGCTTTTTTCCTATATTTATAGTCTAAAATTAAAACATGATAACATCAAAAATAATTTCTAACGGAATATTAAGGGCCATAGCAACTATCTTAATAATTCTTGTCATTTTATATTTTTTATACGAAATACAAACTGTAATTGTCTACTTGTGTATCTCACTGCTACTGTGCTTAATTGCCAATCCGTTGATACAATTTTTAAAACATAAATTAAAATTCAGTAACTCCTTAGCCGCGACCACTGCCCTGGTCCTATTTATATTATCAATCGTTGGTTTTATTTTATTATTTGTGCCCTTAATCATTTCGCAAGCCAATAATTTATCGTTACTGGACACTCACAGCCTGCAACAACAATTTATGGAGACAGAAAAAAATATCGAAGCTTATTTTAATATTCAGCATATGGATCTGAATAAGGTTTTGAAAGATTCCAAGATCACATCGATAATCGATTTTACCTATTTTACCGGTTTTCTAAATTCAATATTAGGATTTATGGCCAATATGGGAATGGGATTGGTATCTGTCTTTTTTATTACTTTCTTCTTTATTAAAGATCAGGATGCTTTTAAAGTAAGTGCCCGCAAAATTCTTCCGGATAAAAACGAAGATAAAATTCTAAATTCAGTTACTAAGATCAATCACTTTTTGACCCGTTATTTTATTGGCTTATTGCTTCAGTTAACGGTTGTGTTTATTTTATACTTAATTGTTTTAATGATTTTTGGCAATCAAAATGCTTTTGTAATTGCTTTTTTATGTGCCATTTTGAATATTATACCTTATATAGGGCCGATAATCGGGACTACATTGGCCGGAATCCTTACTATGATCAGTATGATTGGTGCCGATTTTCAAACAGAAATTCTACCAAGAACCATTTATGTAATCATAGGTTTTTTATTGGTTCAGGCAATTGATAATAATGTAAGTCAACCAATAATTTCGTCAAAAAGTGTAAATTCGCACCCGTTAGAAATATTCTTGATTACTTTAATAAGTGGTATTACTTTTGGAATCGTTGGGATGATTATTGCAATTCCAGTTTTTACGATGGTTAAGGTAATTTTGAAAGAATTTTTTCCTGACAACAAAATTGTCTCCGTATTAACCGAAAGAATTTAACATTGAATACTTCTATTTTAAGCCCCAATATTCAGGAATTCATAACTCAAAATAGTAGTGCCCCGATTACAAAATTAGCGCTTCAGAAAAATCCGTTTCCTGAAATCGACTGGATTTTAATCTTAAATCAGATTGAAGCAAAATCTAAAGCAAAAGATAAATTACCCAGCTGGTTCAAAACTGACAACATTATCTATCCCGGTAAAATATCTGTTGAACAAACCTCATCTGAAAAAACCGCCCATTATAAGGCCTCTTTGATTTCAGGTGAAAGTTTAATAGATCTTACCGGAGGTTTTGGTGTTGATGATTATTACTTTTCCAAAAATTTTAAAATCGTTGCACATTGCGAAATAAATGAAGATTTATCTGCAATTGTACAACACAATTTCAAGCAACTTCAAGTTGATAATTGTACTTTTTATGCTGGTGATTCCACTAACGTTTTAAACGAGTTGAATCAAAAATGGGACTGGATCTATATTGACCCTTCCCGAAGAAATGATGTAAAAGGCAAAGTTTTTATGCTGAAAGATTGTTTGCCGAATGTTCCGGAATCTTTAGATTTTTATTTTGAAAAAAGTGATTCTATTTTAATCAAAACGGCTCCTTTGCTGGATATTTCTGCAGGATTATCTGAACTAAAATTTGTTAAAAATATTCATATTATTGCGCTTGAAAATGAAGTAAAAGAATTGCTTTTTGAAATTCACAATCATTATTCAGGCGAAATTACCTTAAAAACTGCCAATATTTTAAAAGACAAAACCGAGACTTTTGAATTTATACTGGGCGATGATACTGTTTTTGCCTCGTATCATTTGCCTCAAAAGTATGTTTACGAACCTAATTCGGCTATTATGAAATCGGGTGGGTTTGATGAAGTAAGTGCTTTTTTTGATATCCATAAACTTCACAAACACTCTCATTTATATACTTCAGAGCACTTAATTGATTTTCCGGGAAGAACTTTTGAAATCGAAAAAGTGATTTCGTACAGCAAAAATGAGATGAAGGCGGAACTCTTTAATCAGCAGGCGAATGTTACCACAAGAAATTTTCCGGACACTGTGGAAACTATTCGGAAAAAATGGAAAATAAAAAATGGGGGGAATTTGTATTGTTTTTTTACAACTGATAAAAATGATAACAAAATAGTTTTAATTTGCAGAAAAATAACTGAAAAATGAAACCATTAATTACCCTTACCTTTTTTTTATTAACCTTTACTGCATTTGCCCAAAAACCATGCGAATATAGCGCAAATGTAAATGACTCTATTGGTACTTATAAATTAACTAACGAATATCTTATCAGCGAAAAATACTTTGGAGGAACATTTGATTATGTTTTCTTTTCGCTTGCACAAACAGATGGTTTACCAACTTTAAATTTGCAACTTATCCAGAAAAGTAAGGATTTTATAAAAGCGAATTGTTTCGATAAAAACTCAAAAGTTTTTTTACAATTAGAAAACGGAAAAATAGTAACACTAATTCATATCGACAGAGAAAATTGTGGTACACTTATTCGTGACGACAAAGGTTTTGATAATCGCATCAATACAGGAATTTTTATGTTTAGGAAAGAAAATTTCGAAGAACTAAAAAAATCGCCTGTTTCGATTATGCGAATTAAATACCTCACAACTACAGAAGATTATATTGTAAAACGTGAATTAACTTCTGAGTTGAACAGTAAAGTGTACAATCCGAATACGTACTTCATGGAGAATATCAGATGTGTTGAATAATTAGTTACAATTCCATTTTTGATTGGAAACTTTATCATTTAAACCTGTTTTTAAATTATAATGCCACCACTCAGAATCAAATGAATTGAAACCATTTTTTATCATTACACTTTTAAGATACTTTCTATTTGCTTTTACCGGTACCGGCAGTTTTTTATAATTATGACTGGCCTGAATTCCGAAGAAGTCGAAATTGGTTCCCATTTCAAGTTCGATTCCTTCCGCATTTACTAACGAAATATCTACGGCTCCTCCTCTATTATGGATGGAGCCTTTTTTTGGATCTGCCACATACTCGGGATTCGATACAATCTCCCACATTTTTTTCTGGATCGATAAAGGTCTGTAACAATCATAAAGCTTTATTTTACAACCATCTTTCATAAAATCTTTGTTAGCGGCTATTAAAGCTTTAACTGTTTTGTAACGCAACAAACATTCGGCACAATCGTAGACTTTTGCTTTTAGAAAATTATCTTCGGTTGCATATTTCATATCATAAATAAAATCTTTACTGTAATCCTTTAAGTTCACAAAAGTAGTATCCGCAATTTCTTGTTGTGCGGGACTTGAATAAACTTCATTTTGAGCGTTTGAAGAAACCATCCAAAAAAGAGATCCTAAAAAAATTAAAAAATTGTTGAATTGCGTCATGATGTTGTTTTTTGATAATTTCATTCAAGTAAATATAGAAATAAAATAAGGTTGCTAAAAAAATATTCAAAACAAAAAAATTATAATTAAATTCGCTAAAACCGAAGTAGTGTCTATTATGCGTTATAAATTTCTAATTTCATTTGTATTTTTATTTTCAATTGTAGGTACACTATCTGCACAACAAACAAAAGCCACTGCATTCGCTAACGATACTGATTATGATATTCAGGATAGTGTTGCGATCAAAGTACGAAATGGCGGGACATTATCAGCCATGATCGTGCGTAAAAAAAATGACACCGGTTCAAAACCTGTAATTCTTCAATATACTATCTACGTTCGCGATAAAGGGAGAGATCTTACCTCTATAAAAGAATCTGCTGATCATGGTTATGTTGGTGTTATTGTTTACAGCCGGGGAAAACGTTTTAGTTCAAACGAAATTGATCCCTACGAAAATGACAGTAAGGATGCTTATGATGCCATAGACTGGATCAGCAAACAAGACTGGTGCAATGGAAGCATTGGTATGTTTGGCGGCAGTTATAATGGTTTTACGCAGTGGGCAGCTTGCAAAAAACTTCATCCGGCCTTAAAAACAATAGTACCGTATGTGGCTAACAGGCCCGGAATGGGATTGCCTATGGAGCACAATGTTTTCGTTAATCCAAATTATGAATGGGCCTTTTATGTGGGAAGTAATAAATATCTGGATACTCTAGCAGGAAATAACAGACAGCGCTCTAGGGCCATGCAATTTAGATGGTGGGAAACCGGCACGGCTTATAAAAAGCTGGACAGCATTGATGGAAGCCCGAACAGATGGTTTCAAAAATGGATCAGTCATCCTTCTTTTGACACTTATTGGCAGGATATGGCGCCTTATAAAACTGATTTTGCCCAAATCAATATTCCGGTTTTAGCTTTTGATGGCTATTATAATGACTCTCAGAACTCTAGTTTATATTACCTTAAGGAACTTCAGAAATACAGTCCAAAAACTCCTTTTTATCTTATCATTGGTCCTTACGGGCATTTTGGAACTCAAATTGGTGGCGAACCTATTTTGAATGACTATAAAGTAGATCCGGTTTCTTTGATTAACATAAAGAAAATTACCTATCAATGGTTTGATTATATTTTGAAAAAAGGTACTAAACCTGAAGTTTTAAAAGATAAAATCAATTATGAGGTTATGGGCGCCAATGAATGGAAAAGTGCTCCCTCACTGGATAAAATGAGTAATTCTTTTTTAAAATTATATCTTACGACTACACCATCGGGAAACTTCTATACTGCAAGTTCTAAAAAGCCAGGTAAAACAGCATATTTAAGTCAGACGGTTGATTTTGCTGACAGGGAAACTAGCAATAACAATGATTATTATCCGGATCCTTTGATGAAGAAAGAACTGGATTCTACCAGTGGTTTCTTTTTTATAAGTGAACCGCTGAAAAAATTAATACTTGTAAACGGTTCTTTTTTAGGTGAAATTAAGGCCAGCATCAATAAAAAAGACATTGATTTTGGAGTTACTTTATATGAAGTATTACCAAATGGTGCATACTTTCATTTATCGTATTATATTGGGCGTGCCAGTTATGCAAAAGATACTACAACAAGAAACTTACTGACGCCGGATACCATTGAAACTATATCCTTTTCAGATACCCATCTGGTCAGCAAACAATTAAGTAAAGGAAGTCGTTTGCTTGTTGTATTGGACATCAACAAGAATGAATTTTCTCAATTGAATTACGGAACGGGAAATGAGGTAAGTGAAGAAACTATTCTGGATGCCAAAGAACCGCTACAAGTAAACTGGTACAATGACAGTTTTGTAAAGATTCCTGTTTTAAGATAAATTCTATTCTACATTTTTTAGTTGGTGGTCTTTTAGTATTTTTTGGCTCTTTAGCTTTATATTTTTAGGCAATTTTTTCCAATTTTCATCGTATTGAATATTATAAACATCGTCTTCATTTCCGTCTGGATAATAGGCTGTTGCTTTAGACTTTGTATAACTTTGATGACCTGACTTATCAAAAATGGTATAAATAATTTGTTTAAACGGTTTTGCATCTAACCCGTCACTTTCTCCCATATAAGACAAGTAGAATTCAGGTGCGCCATCTTTATCTTCATCACTTATGGAACATTTTTGGTAATCAAATTCAGGCCAATACACTACATTTCCAAAATCCTGAAATTTAGCTTTTTCCAGTATTCCTCCGTGATTCTGCTGTAATATAAAGGCATATAAATTATGTTCGCTAAAAATTATAGTGTCCTGAGGTTTGCCCTTCATATCACGATGATTCCAGCTTCCTTCTTCATGAACCCATTTTTTTGTTTTAAAATTGTAAACTTCGCCCACAGCACCATCTTTATAATCAATCATACGGCTGAGCTTGTTGATTTTCTTTTTAAAAACAAATTCAAAATGCCCATATTGACTTTCACAATGAATAATCATTGTCGTTTTGCCATATAATTTACTCTCATAATTAAATTCAGCATCCGGAACGGCTTGGCTGTATTTTATTGAATCTTTTGGATAAAAACGTTTTACTAATAAAGGTTTTACCTGGGCCGATATAGCATTTACAAAAAACAATAATGTAATACTAAAAAGATAATTGGGGTTTAATTTCATTTTTTTGAATTGAATGATCACCGCATAATTTAAACACAAAATTAGCTTATTTTAGAAAAATAATTGTAATGCTTTATTAAGCAATTGAAGACTATTATAAACAACTAATTATTTATTGTTTGTAATTGTACGGAATATGATCTTCCCATAACCACGGGGTATAAATATCACCGATAGCCGTTTCTAATAATTCCTTATAGATACTTTCTGCATTGTCGCTATTGCTCATAATTATAATACCGGTTCCTACTTTTGGGAAAATAATGGAATAGTGTTGAAAACCGTCACCATGTCCTTCTTTGAAGGCAGCCGTGCCATATGGGGACTGAAGTACTCCCCAGCCCAGTCCGTAGCCCAGATTGATTTTGTCATTGGCAGTAGAATCCCTTAAGCTTAATGGACCAAATTGTTTAATCGACCTGATTTTAATTTGTTGCGTGAACATTTCTTTTGTTGTCGCTTTGGTAAGCAATTGATCATTAAGTATACCTTTGGTAAAAAGTATGTAATCGTCCAGAGTGGTTTCTAAAGTACTGGCCGATCTGACATCGTTGTCTTTGTCTTTTTCATATAGTTCGCCTTTTGCATTGTGGCCCACGCAATAATCTTTCTCAAATCTTGATTGCCACCTATAGGAAGAATTCTTCATCTTTAAAGGAACAAAAACATTGTCCTGCATCATTTCTTCTAAGGGTTTATTCAAATAATATTCCAATACAACTTGCAGATATACCAATCCCTCACCCGAATAGCTGTATCGGGAGCCCGGAATTGTTTTTACCCTTAATTTCTCATCCGGTTCGTTCCATCTCCAGTTTGGAAAACCGGAAGTATGATCCAGACACATTCTTGCCGTTATTCTTTTATAGAGCGTGTCATTTTTGAGGTCCTGATAATTATCGTGCCACTTTTTAGTGGGTTTGTAATCATAAATAGGTTTTGGTAAATAGTCCTGTAAAGGTTTATCCAGATCAAGAATGCCTTTCTGAACAAGCGTCATGACCATAACAGCAAAAACAGCTTTGCTCAAAGAAGCTCCATAAATATTAGTTTCATATCCTATAGGTTCTTTAGTGAGAGCATTTTTATAACCAAAAGTCTTTTTGTACGCTACCTTATTGTTATTAAAAACAGCTACCGCAAGCCCTGTAACATGAGCTGCTTTTACTAATGACTCAATTTTGGTATCTAAATTTGTTGCTGCTATCTTTTTCTTATCCAACTTGATAATGTCTTGTCCGAAACAAATTGAAGAAAAATGAAAGAGAACAAAAAGAATGAAACAACATATTTTTATTTTCATAATGTGGTTTTTAAATTATGTAAATGTTTTGTCGCCAGATGCTGCTTTTTTGGAAATGTATTTGCTGTTAAAGATAAAAAAATAAATTAAACCATTAATATGCAAATAATTACAAACTAAAAAAAACGGTTTTACTGTGAAGGGATTATTTTATTTTATGTTGGAATTTATAAACACGCAAGACGCTAAGGTTCAAAGTTTTTCTTTTTGGGATTTAAAAACCTGATCCTCTTGGTGGTCATTTTTTATTTGATACTCTTTTTGATTTATTACAAAAGTAAAGCCCAACTCTATAAATAGAATTGGGCTTTGGTATTTCCTGAATTACTGATTTTTTAGTTCCAGCCACCACCAAGGGCGCGATATAAATTCACCACTGCATGTAGTTTTTGACTCTGATCGTCAATTCCTTTTAATTGTGCGTTCAGTAAATTTTGTTCTGCTGTTAATACATCTGTATAATTGGTCGTAGAATTGTTCAATAATTCTTTATTAAATTCTACAGCTTTCAATAAAGCTTCTAATTGTTTCTTTCTCTTTTCCTCCTTTAAGGCCGCATTATCATACTTAGACAATGCATTCGAAACTTCCTCGCTGGCTTTTAACATTGAAAATTCAAAATTGTAAAGTGCTTCTTTTTGGAGGGATAACGCGGTCGCTAATCTTGCTTTATTGATTCCTTTATTAAAAATGGGTTGTGTAAGTCCTCCGGCAATATTGCCAAAAAGTCCTCCGTTTGTAAACCAATCCTTTAAACCAAAGCTGGAAAAACCTGTCGCACCGCTAATTGTCAGAGCGGGATAAAAGTAAGCTCTTGCTGCATTACTTTCTTCAAATGCCGTTCTAAAATTATATTCGGCTTGTTGTACATCCGGACGATTGGCCAGAAGCTGCATCGGAACTCCAATTTTAAGATCATATGTGAGTTTTTGTTGTTCGAGAGCACTACGCTCTATTTTAGTGGGTGATTTTGCGAGAAGCACACACAAACCATGTTCCGTCTCGATGATCTTTTGTTCGATGTCCGGGATTGCTAATTCTGCTTCATAAAAATTGGCTTCACTTTGTACTACTGCTACTCCATTAATAATAGAATTTTCGAACAACACTTTAATTGTCTCAGCATCGGTTTCCCTGTTTTTGGCTGTCTTTTTGAGTACTTTTAGTTGTTCATCAAGAATCAATAATTCATAATACGAATTGGCAATATTGGCGATTAGCTGTGTTTGAACCGCACGTTTGGCAGCATCGGTAGCCAATAAATTGGCGAGGGCGCTTTTTTTGACACTTTTTAATTTCCCCCAAACATCAATTTCCCATCCCGCAGTAATACCCAAATCATATTGCGTCGATTGGTCAAAAAGTCCAAATCCTTGCGGGAAAGCCAATCTGGATTCTTTTACTGATACATTCCCATTTACCGAAGGCAGAAAAGCAGCCTTACTCAATTTAAGGTTAGCTGTTGACTGATTGATTCGTTCTATTGCAATTTTTACATCCAGGTTTGCAGCCAATCCGTCTGAGATCAGCTGCTGCAAAGCAAGATCGGTAAATAGTTCTGACCATTTCATCGTTGCCATGTTTGTGGTATCTTTATTTTCAGGCCCACGATACGTTACAGATGTTGATGGTTTGGTATAAGGTTTCGTGATTTTACACGAACTCCACATACTGGCAACAATCAGCATGATAAGTATTAATTTATAATTGTGTTTGTTCATTATAATATATTTTTTAATAACCCATTTGGGTCTTATTTTTTAATTTATTTGGATGAAATTTAACCGTTAAGTTTATAAAGTTTAACCGCTAAGTGCGCAAAGGTTTAGGCAAAGACAGCAAAGTCTATTTAAGCTGAAAACATCAAAGCTATACACGTAAAGCTAGGAAATCCTTTTAATCTGTGGCAAAACTAACCGTAAGGATGACTCAGCACAAAACTTTGCGAACTTTGTGTTTTTATAAAACCTTACCTGATTAAAATCTTTGCTTGCTTTGCGGTAAAATAATCTGCTTTATTCTGAAATGAGATTTAACTGCAAAGAAAGTCCCAGCGGGAAGTTATATTTATAGAAAATTTTAATTGTTTTTTTGAAGCCATTGGGGTGACATATTCAACAATCATAGATATCGCTCCGCTGGAGCTTTAATTCTAGAAACCTATGTTTTAGCTATAAATATAACGCTCCGCCGGAGCTTTTAATCAATCTGTCTTCGAGGTAAAACAACCACACAGCTATTTCCTCTGAGCCTTTGCACCCCTACACCTTTGAACCTTCCTTAATCCATTACTCTCGGCTCATGAACCGGAACTTTTATGCCTCCTATTTTCTCCTGCAACGACTGAAAAATGATAAACAGCACCGGAATTACAAAAACACCGAATAATGTACCAATTAACATTCCGCCAACGGCAGCTGTACCAATCGATCTGTTGCTCAAAGATCCGGCACCAGTTGCAATCATCAACGGAATTAATCCGAAGATAAAAGCAAAAGAAGTCATCAAAATAGGTCTTAACCTGGCTCTCGCCCCAAATATAGCCGACTGTACCAGGCTTCTTCCGCTTAAGCGATGCAATAGGGCAAACTCAACAATAAGAATGGCATTTTTTGCCAAAAGACCAATCAGCATAATCAAACTGATCTGAAGGAAAATATTATTGTCAACCCCAAACAAATTCGCAAATATAAAAGCGCCTGCAAGACCTATTGGTAAGGATAACAATACCGAAAAGGGTAAAATATAACTTTTGTACTGCGCGCTTAACAGGAAGTAAATGAAGATCAGACAAAGTCCAAAAATCAAAGTTGTCTGGCTTCCACTGGAAAGTTCTTCTTTGGTTAAACCCGAAAACTCATACGTATATCCTCTGTCTAATGTTTTTGCCGCTACTTCTTCGATTGCTTTGATGGCATCACCGGAACTATATCCTGCATTTGGTGCACCCGTAACGGTAGTCGAAGTAAAAAGATTAAAACGGTTTATAAATTCCGGACCATACGTTTTTTTCAAGGTTACAAATTCCGAAATTGGTGCCATTGCCCCTTTATCTGTTCGGACAAAAACTTTATTGATATCGCTTTCTTTTGCTCTGTAATCCGGATGCGATTGCAGCATTACCCTGTATTGTTTTCCGAATTTATTGATGTCTGACGCATAGATTCCGCCAAAATATCCCTGAAGCGTGTTCAATATTGTATTTACACTTACTCCCGCATCTTTACATTTGGCTACATTTATATTGACTTCCATTTCCGGGAAACCAATATTAAACGGACTTGTGGCGTACATAATCTCCGGTCGCTGATTGATGGCTGCCATAAATTTGCCGATATTCTTGTCAAAATTCTGATAGCTGCCTCCTGTTTTATCCTGCAACTGTACTTCAAATCCGTTGCTGTTTCCAAATCCTTGTAAGGTTGGCGCAGCAAAGAAAATAATACTTGCTCCTTTTATATGGGCTGTTTTTGCAAACAACTGCCCCACAACCGAAGTAACATCCTGATTTTTTCCTTTTCTCTCTTTCCAGGGTTTCAGTCTGATAAATAATGCGCCATAAGATCCTCCAGATCCATGAATTAAATCCATTCCTGAAAGTGTGGATGAAAGTTCTATTTCAGGAATACTTCTGGCAATACTATCGATTTCTTTTGTAATTTCTTCCGTGCGTTCCAGTGTAGAAGCAGGTGGTAAAACCACATTTCCAAAAATAGCTCCCCCATCATCATTGGGTACAAAGCCTGTTGGTGTCGTTTTGATTAAAGCATAAAATACCATTCCAAATAGTGCAATTGCAATTAGGGAAATCCATTTTCTGCGAATCAGGAATCGCACTGCTCCAATGTATTTATTGGTAACCGCATCAAAAGCAACATTAAAACCAGCATAAAATTTAGGCAGAAAACCTTTTGGTTGATTTGAGTGTTCAGGGTCATGTGGTTTTAATAAAAGGGCACAAAGCGCAGGACTTAAAGTCAGGGCATTAACTGCCGAAATTAAAATCGCGACTGCTAATGTCAAACCAAATTGCTTATAAAATACTCCCGCAGAACCTGTGATAAAAGTAACCGGAATAAATACTGCCGACATAATTAAGGTGATGGATATAATCGCTCCACTAATTTCGCTCATGGCATGAATGGTAGCTTTTTTGGCTGATTTTGCTCCCTGATCCAGTTTCGCATGAACCGCTTCTACGACCACAATGGCATCATCGACGACAATACCAATGGCCAGAACCAAAGCAAAAAGGGTCAACAAATTGATGGTAAACCCAAATAATTTCAGGAAAAAGAAGGTACCAATAATCGATACCGGAACTGCAATAGCCGGAATCAATGTTGATCTAAAATCTTGTAAAAAAACAAATACCACAATAAAAACCAGAATAAAAGCTTCGATAATGGTATAAATTACCTTTTCGATAGAAGCATCCAGAAAGTCATTCGCATTTAGAAATGTATGGTATTCTAATCCCGGAGGAAAATCTTTGGATGCTTTTTTTAAGATATTCTCGCAGGCAATAATCAATTCTCTGGCATTCGATCCTGAAATCTGACTTATGGCTCCGCCCGAAGAAACTTTTCCTTGTGTAATCAATGAAGTGGAATAATCCAAAGCTCCAAATTCAATATCGGCAACATCTTTTAATCGCAACAAACTACCTTGTTTACCGCTTCTCAAAATAATATTTTCAAATTCTGCGGGGCTTTCAAGTCTTCCTGTAAATTTTAAGGCATACTGAACTGATTCTTTACTGTTTTCTCCAATTTTACCCGGGGCAGCTTCGATATTTTGCTCTTGCAATGCTTTAATAATATCATCCGGAACCAAACCCTGACTGGCCATTGCATCCGGTTTTAACCAAATACGCATCGAATATTCCTGATTGCTGTAAATTTGGGTGCCCCCTACACCTTCGACACGTTTCATCTCAGGCATAATATTAATCCTTAAATAATTATCAAGGAATTTTTCGTCGTATTTCCCGTCTGTGCTGTACAACAAGAAACTAAAGGCTGTACTACTCAACTGTTTGCTGGTGGTGATACCTGCCTTAATCACTTCATTGGGCAATAAACTCGTCGCTTTTGTCACCCTGTTTTGAACATTTACGGCGGCCATATCGGGATTTGTTCCCTGTTTGAAGAATATGGTTATGGATGCGCTACCATTACTACTCGCAGTCGAAGTCATGTAGCTCATATTCTCAACTCCGTTGATTTGTTCTTCCAGAGGAACAATAACACTTTTCATCACCACATTGGCACTGGCTCCCTGATACGACGCATTTACAACAACTGTTGGCGGCGCAATTTCCGGATATTGTGATATGGGCAATGAAGCCAATCCCAGCAATCCCAGAATCACTATTATGATCGATATTACCGTCGATAATACCGGATTTTCTATAAATTTTCTAAACATGTCTTTTTATTTTTTTGATGAAAGGGCTGTCGGTGCGATTTTCATTCCATCTCTTACATTTCCTATTCCGTCTGTCACTATAATATCTCCTGATTTTACACCTTCGGTTACTACATATTCTTTTTCGGTTGCGGTGTTTCTGATTTTTATTTCGGTGTTGTGTACTATGTTTTTAGCATCTGTTGTAAAAACAAAAAAGCGTCCCTGCAATTCAAATACTGCTTTTTTAGGCACCAGAATGGCGTCTTCAAATTGCGTTGGAATAACAATTGTGGCGCTTGCTCCGCTCCAGAGTTTACCTTCACGGTTTGGAAAAACAGCCTTAAAATTGGCTGAACCTGTACTTGCATTTAAGACACCACTTAAGGTTTGTATTTTTCCTTTTTGTGAATATGTTTCTCCATCAGCAGTAACCAAAGAAACTTCGGGCATATTTTTGAACTTATCCTTTAATTGATTCCCTGAATATTGACTCAAAAACGAATTTAATTGTTGCTGACTCAGCGAAAAATAAGCGTAAATATTTTTGGTATTGGCAACCGTAGTCAAAGGATCCGGTGCGGAACTACTGACCAGACTTCCTATTTTAAAAGGCAGGCTTCCCACAACCCCATTAATCGGGCTTACGATATTGGTAAAAGCAAGTTTTGATTTTGCCGAAGATAAATCAGCATTTGCCTGGCTTAATTCGGCTCTTTTTACTCGTTCTATATTTTTGGCTGAAGTTAATTCGTAGTTGTTTATAATTTTCTTTTCTGCTAAAGCGGCTGTTCTTTTGGTTTGAATAGCGGCTGTTTCCAGACTGGCTTCGGCTGCCAGAACTGCTGCTTTTTTGTTGTTTACTTCCTGTAAATAACTATTGGCATCGATTTTAAACAACGCTTGTCCTTTGGCTACAGCCGAACCTTCTTCGACATAAACCTGCTCAATATATCCATCTACTTTAGAACGTATTTCTACGGTTTGCTCGCCTTCTAAAGTGGTAGGATACTCGACTGAAACCGACGCTTTTTGCGCTTTTAGCGTAAGTGTTGGATATGCTTTGGGACTTTCTGTTTGTTCCGTTGTTTTGGTATTACAGGAAATTATAGAAAGTGTTCCTATAAAGAGGATGGCTATTATTTTTTTCATTATCGTTTATTTTCTTTTGTAAATCATTAAGGGTGAACCTGCTTCTCCCCACATTAAGGTTTGTACATATTTTATTAACTGACTTGTAGCGAATACCAAAATTTCTTCAGGAATGGCGTTGTTTGCTTTAAGCACTATTTTTTGATTCATGAATGCTGTAAATTCTATCTTTCGTATTCTTTCTATCCATAAAAGATTGATGTGATTTCCTGTGGTCGAGTACACTACTGTTGCCACATGTGGCGTAAGCAATGAAGCAATTAATACATAGGACCAAAGCGGAACTATAGCATCATTCGAACAACAGATCACCACTTCTTTACCGGAATATTGGTTCCAGTCTATATTGGCCATTTGTTGTCGAAATGTTTTTTCCTGTAATAAAAAATCTTCTATGAGAAAGGGTACGATATCAAATTGTATAAAGTCATTTTCATTGGGTTTATACGACCGTAAATAGAGAGTTTGAATACCTGAGGCCTCGATTTTATTTATTATTTCCATATTTATGTTTATTAAAATTTTGAATTGTTTACTGCATCTTAAACGGTGGTTTTTTTTGCTGCTTTTTAGACATAGGTATCCCCGCCCAACTTGTATACTATTTTTTCTAGTATGCTGAGCACGCTATAAAAGACACTTCAACCTTTGACTAAAGGCTTTAGAGATTTATAAAATGTAGAGAGGAGAATACCCGATATTAGCAGGTTTTCATCAACACATTCCAGTACGGAACAATGTAAACGGGTAAATCAATCCTATTATAGGAACTTATGGGAAGTAATTGTAATTCTGGCGCCATAATCTATAGTATTGCATTAATAAATTTTGTAACTCTCAAGGATCATTGCAATTAGAGTAATAATATCTTACAATGGGCTTTGATAAGTACCGCAAAATTAATAATTTTGCATAATAAAACAACTAAATACTTGTTTTATTAATTTATGACTACAAATAAGGTTTTAATGTTGCTCAAAATGCGAGGCCCCCTTACGGCTCTCGAGATTGCGCATGAGCTTAAGATAACAAAGGAAGGTGTTAGACAACAGCTGGTTAAATTGGTCGAAGAAGAATTGATTCATCCGCAAGAGGAATCTAAAGGTGTGGGAAGACCTCAAAAAACTTTTAGTCTTACCACAAACGGAAATGCGAAATTTCCGGATACGCATGCTGAACTGACCTTAAAACTAATTACTATTATTAATGCAATGGGCGGAAATACCTTGCAGGAAGTGATTAATGTTTACGAAGAAACGGGTAAAAAGAAGTATCATGAAGAGATTGATACTATCGACAATCTGGAATTGAAAATAGAGAAACTTGTCGAAATAAGAACGAGAGAAGGTTATATGGCCGAATACTCTAAGAATGATCAAGGGTATCTTTTGGTCGAAAACCACTGCCCTATTTGTGCTGCGGCAACTGTTTGCCAGGGCTTTTGCACATCTGAATTAAACACATTCAGATCCGTACTGGGAAAAGACGTGATCATTAACCGGGTGAGTCATATTATAGCCGGTGAAAGAAGATGTGCTTATCAGATAGATTCTAATTAGGGTTTTCAGTAATCGTTTTCACTTGCAGTCTCTGTATTCTGTTTGAAAAATCGAATATTTCTTTAGAAAAGAAACGGGCTTATCACCGTGTTTTTAGCAGAAAAAACTTAACTTTATTTGATTCTTAAAATAATAATCAAATGAAAGAAATCACTTCTAAATTCGATAAAGTTCTGAACGCCTCTGCGACAAATGGAAAAGTAAATCATGAACCCGATTCCAGTAAAGAGCAGCAACGCAATACCCCGGAAAAATCCATGCCGTTTTCAGATCAGATTGGGAACTACCAACGCAATATAGGAATTCCTCCAAAATCTTATAAAGACAGCAAAATCTATATTATAGGTAGTGGTATCGCCGGGATGGCAACCGCATATTATTTTATTCGTGATGGGCAGGTTCCAGCCAAAAACATTACATTTTTAGAGCAATTACAAATCGATGGAGGATCTTTGGATGGTGCAGGTAATGCAAAAGAGGGTTATATTATTAGGGGTGGCCGTGAAATGGATATGACTTATGAAAACCTTTGGGATATGTTTCAGGATATTCCTGCCCTAGAAATGCCAGCTCCTTATACTGTTTTGGATGAATACCGCCTAATCAACGACAATGACTCTAATTATTCGAAAGCACGGCTTATTCACAATAAAGGAGAAATCAAAGATTTTAGCAAATTTGGTCTGAACAAAAAAGATCAGTTGGCCATTATCAAACTTTTACTAAAGAAAAAAGAAGAACTGGACGATTTAACCATTCAGGATTATTTTAGTGAATCGTTTTTAAGCAGCAATTTCTGGACATTCTGGCGTACTATGTTTGCCTTTGAAAACTGGCATAGCTTGTTAGAATTAAAACTTTACATGCACCGTTTTCTACACGCTATTGACGGATTAAATGATTTTTCGTCTCTGGTATTCCCGAAATACAACCAATACGATACCTTCGTCACTCCTTTGCGAAACTTTCTAAAAGAAAAAGGAGTCTCCATAGAATTTAATACACTTATAAGCGATCTAGATATTCATATTAATACCGAAGGAAAATTGGTAAAAGGAATTATCACAGAAAAGGAAGGTAAAGAAGTCATAATCCAGGTAGAAAAAGACGATTTTGTAATTGTAACTACAGGATCAATGACCGAAGATACCTGCTATGGTGATAATAAAAAAGCTCCTGTCATAACTATCGACAACCAGACAAGCGGTAAAAGCGGAGGATGGAAACTATGGAAGAATCTTGCTGCAAAATCAGACGTTTTTGGCAAACCTGAAAAATTCTGCAGTAATATCGAAAAATCATCTTGGGAATCGGTGACATTAACCTGCAGACCTTCGCCATTGGTTGAAAAGCTAAAGGAATATTGCGTAAATGATCCTTACTCGGGAAAAACAGCTACCGGAGGAATTATTACTATTACAGATTCAAATTGGCTAATGAGTTTTACTTGTAACAGACAGCCTCATTTTCCTGAACAACCTGATGATATTCTGGTACTTTGGGTTTATGCATTGTTTATGGACAAAGAAGGAAATTATAGTAGAAAAACAATGCCGGAATGTACCGGAGATGAAATTCTTGCCGAATTGTGTTACCATACAGGGATCATAGATCAATTAGACAACGTGGTCAAAAATACTATCGTACGCACGGCTTTCATGCCATACATCACTTCGATGTTTATGCCAAGAGCTAAAGGTGACCGACCAAGAGTGGTTCCCGAAGGATGTAAAAATCTGGGGCTGATAGGGCAATTCGTAGAAACAAACAATGACGTAGTTTTTACGATGGAAAGTTCGGTGAGAACTGCCAGAATCGCCGTTTACGAGTTATTGAATTTAAATAAACAGGTACCCGATATTAATCCTTTACAATACGATATCCGTCATTTACTTAAAGCAACAAAAACACTAAATGACAATAAGTCGTTTTTAGGGGAAGGTATTTTACGAAAAGTACTAAAAGGAACTTATTTTGAGCATATCTTACCTGAAAACGACGCTGAAGAAGAAGAAGAACATGAGTCGTTTATAGCCGAGCAGGTAAGCAAATTTAAAGATTGGTTAGCTGGCATAAAAGGCTGATAATTTCGTTTCGAACGTGATATTTTAAAAAATCCTCAAAATTTTTCTATTTTGAGGATTTTTTTTGAAACTATGTGATATAAAATTAGCAAAATTAGTCCTAAAATTAAATCTTTTTTTTAGTAAGATCGCACGCTAAAATCTCATTATTTTTCTTTACCTCAACTTTTTTTCCTTCACCTAATCCTGCTTAATAAAATACAAAGCCTGTTCATCATTAGCAATTGCAATCAAAGCTTTATAAATATACTTTGCGACCAAAGCTCCGCCTTCGGTATTAATTAAATCAATATCATCTTCAGGTGTGTGGTATTGCGGATGTCCGCCCGTATGAAATCCTATGGCAGCAATTGAAGCCTTATAAAATGACACATGATCTGATCCTCCAACATCTCCGGCATGAATCACCGGATGTAGCCCGCTGTTCTCTCCCAGTTTTTTCATCAGTTCTACTCCATCCGGAAAAGTACCGGCACCGCCCATATAAATTTGCTTTTCAGGATTTAATCTTCCTACCATATCCATATTGAGCATCACCTTTACAGCTTCCTTTTTCACCGGCAAATGATCTACAAAATATTTAGAGCCTAACAATCCCTCTTCTTCGCCACTAAACGAAATAAAAATGATACTTCTTTTGGGTTTTAAAGACAATTTGGATACTTCTTCTGCGATACAAAGCAAAGCCGAAACTCCCGACGCATTATCATCTGCTCCGTTATGAATGGCAACGACTTCCTTTTTTTTACTGCTGGATCCTTTTCCGCCCCAACCCCAATGGTCATAATGGGCTCCTATGACAATAAATTCATTTTTGAGATTGGGATCTGATCCTTCGATATAGCCAACCACATTTTGGGTGGTGACACTATCTGATTGTACTTTATTGATTCCTTCCTTTACAAAGAGCCTAAAAGGCTGATCGTACATTTTACTGAAGTCTTTCAGTCCGTATTTTTTAAAATATTTTTTGATGTAAACTGCTGCATCATTATTCCCTTTTGTACCCGGAAAACGCCCTTCCATTTTATCCGATGAAAGATATTTGTCGTGTTTGTAAAATGTTTTGGCACTAATGCCGTCCTGAGCCTTAATTGTAGTACTAAAAAATAGTGTACTAATAAAGAATACGGCAAATTTTGAATTTTGAAAAGGTTTCATTTTAATTATCCGATGATTATTTTTGTTTTATTGAAGTTGAAAAACTTTATGCATTAGCATCCATTTTTCTCCCGGTTGCGCCCCGGGTAAGGCTTTTTGAAATTTCCACATTAATTTTTCCCATTCCTGAACTTTTGGATTTGAAGCGTCTAATTTTGACTTTTTTTCAAAAGAAAAATCAGCATCTGCTTCTATAATCATAAACAGCCGATCTCCGATATTGTAAATTTCCATATTAATAATTCCTGCATCTTTAATGCTTTCTCTGATTTCAGGCCAAACGTTCTCATGAAGTCTTATATATTCATTGATTGAATCAGGGTCGTTTCTCAGGTCTAAAGTAAGGCAGTGTCTTTGCATAATTTTCTTTTGTGTTAGTAAAAGTTTCTTCCACAAGTTAGGAATTATTTCAAAACTTACTTAATCCGTCAGTTCAAATGCTACATGTTTAATGTATTTTCTGTTATACGTGTACAAGATATGTATTTTACGATCTGAGGTCTGAATAATCGCCGGATAACTGAATTCGCCCTCTTTTTGGTTTTCTAAATCGAATAGCTTCTTCCAGTTTACGCCATCTTTTGAGTATTCTACGTCTAAAACATTTCGGCCGTTGAACCAGTCTTTTCCAATCTTCAAAGGATTATTCACCAATAAAAATGATTTATTGGATAACGTTACGGCATCCACTCCCGAATTAGAATTGACAACATTAATGCTGTCGGTTTTTTGCCAGGTGTTCCCGTTATCTTCAGACCAACTCGAAATTAATTTATTATGTTTGCTTCTGGACAATATCTGAATCTCATTAGCCGAATGAATCAAAAATGTGGGCTGAATAATATCAAACTCTTTCCTGTCATCAATAGCAATCTTTTCCCAGGTGTCAGTGGCTTCGGTATATTTTTCTATATGAACTCTCCATTTATTATCATCGATACTTTCAGTACTGCTGCCACATAAAATAATGCCCGGACTGGTTTCGATTGGTTTGTTTCTAATAGGGCCTAATATTCCATCAGGAAGGTATGTAGGGGGGCTCCAGGTATTTCCGTTATCTCTTGAAACCATCATGGCACCAAACCATTCTCTTGGATTTTTACCTGTTTTATAAAATAAATACAAGTTCTGGCTTTTACTTTTAAACAAAACCGGATTCCAACAGGGCAATGTGTCTTTTTCCCTTATTAAAGGCGGAACAAGATTCGCCGGAACAGACCACTTCTTTTCTTTATAAACCGAAAAATAAATCCCTACATCTTTAGCTCCTTCATGTTTTCCTCCAAACCAGGCTGCCATAAGTTTCCCCGATTCAAGTTCAACCACCGTTGCTGCATGACTGTTGGCCGTAACAGGCTGATCTGTAATAAATCCTTGAGTGATATGAATTGCTTTTGAATGCTTCTTTACCGACGTGCAGGAAATACAGGTCAGCAGTAATAAAAATAATGGATAATTAAATTTTGAAATCATTGTAAATAGTAAAAAATTAATTTGTTGGTTGTATCATTTTAAACACATAGAAACATAGATTTTCTTTAGCTAAAAAACAGGCGTTTCACTTATTTATACTACTCATAGCCTACTATGCGAAAGATATGAACGATACTCACAGTAAGAACTAATAAACACAAACTGAAAAATTATTCTTTTTTTAGACCTGCTTTATGTCCAATAATCGCGTAGTATAAAATAAAAATATAGCAAGGCAGTAAAATCCAATATCCTTCTGTAGTGGCATTCGCATTTGCTGCAACCTCCCTCATTCCCTGAGCCAGCATATCTGCTTTGTTGGTGTCTACAAATTTTCCGTATAACGGCGGAATAATTGCCCCTCCTGAAATGGCCATAACCAATAATGCCGAAGCTATTTTGGTAAATTTCCCCAGTCCTTTCAGCGTTAAAGGCCATATTGCCGGCCAGACCAAAGCATTTGCAATTCCTAAAGCTGCTACAAATAAAATAGAAGTAAATCCGCTTGAAGATACAATACAAAGCGAAAGCAGAATTCCTAAAACGGCACTTGCCCGTAATGCCAGGGCCTGACTAATGTATTTTGGAATCAGAAATGCACCAACAGCATACGTTACGACCATAGCCAATAAAGTAAATGTAGTAAAAAATTTAGCATCGCTAGCCGGAAAGCCTAGTGCAATACCATACGCGATAATTGTGTCTCCAGCAATTACCTCAACGCCTACGTACATAAAAAGCGTTAAAACCCCCAACCACAAATGCGGAAACTGAAAAATACTTGTTTTTGTGGTTTCTCCTTCTTTTGCTTCTTCAATTGGTTCTGCTTCGACATCCGGTAAAGGTGCTTTTCTAATCAATATTCCCAAAACAAATAAAACCATCGCCATTGTAATATACGGAGCAACAACGCTATCTGCCATCGTATCGAGTAATTTGGCTTTTTCAGTGGTACTGACCAGACTAAGTTTTTCTTTTATTTCATCTATTCCGGACAATAAAATAGATCCAAAAATAAGGGATCCTAAAGCACCCGCTATTTTATTGCAAATCCCCATAATAGAGATTCGTTTTGCAGCACTTTCTATAGGCCCCAAAATTGTAATATACGGGTTGGATGCGGTCTGCAATAAGGTCATTCCGGCACCCTGAATAAATATTCCCGTCAAAAACATCCAATAGGTTCTTGCCTCAGCTGCAGGTATGAATACTAAAGCACCCAATCCCATGATGAATAAACCTAACGACATTCCTTTTTTATAGCCAATTTTTGCTAAAATATACGAAGCCGGCAACGCCATTACTACAAAGGAAATATAAGATGCGGAAGCTACCAAAAGCGATTGTGCGGATGTTAATTCATTTATGGTTTTCATAAAGGGAATCAAAGCTCCGTTGATCCAGGTTACAAATCCAAAAACAAAAAACAGACTCGCTATAATTAAAATTGGAACTATTGTATTTTTCTTTTCAGAAGAAGGGGAAATTGTACTGCTAACCATACTAATTGTATTTGATGATCCGGCAATTGTAGCGAAGTTTTTTATTACTTGAATAAAAACCTCTCTTGCCGTCTCTGATTAAAATATTGTTTTTTGTTTCATCATTGCTATTTTAATAACCGAAATTATGATATAAAACAAAAGGAGAGTTACCTCTCCTTTTGTCAATTTCTAAGTAACGAAGCTCTTTATCTTTACTTCTTTATTTTGTATCCCACCAAAGTTTTGTTCCTCCGGTATCAGGTCCTTTTAGTTTTACGATTCCGTCTGTAACAGCATCTTTATTAGAAGAATATTCATTTGTGGTATAAATAATTCTTTTCATCAGGCTTTTACCTACTCCGGCATCATTATTATCTGTATTCAGTGGCGCATAAATAACTTTTGCATCACTTCTGCGTAAGTCTGCCCAGGATTCCCAGGATTCAGGAAAAATAGCCAAGTACTTTTGAACCGCGATTTGTGTACGCTGACTTGCCACGGCAGCTGACCATGCTACAGGCAACTTTACAGGTATGTCCTTTAAGTCTAAAGTTGGATAAACCGTTAGCACATTAGGTAAAACCGGTAATGTATTTCCGGCAACATACGCATTAATGGTCGCAGTATCTGTAATACCCCATTGTCTTAATGACATTCTGATTCCTTCTTCGTATAAACTTTGAGCACTTCCGCCCATGTTCCATCCGTTCAAAGCACCTTCGGCTCTGCTGAAATAGTTTTCAGAAGCCATGAATACTTCAATATTTTTAGATTCACTAAGATTTCCAGCAGCACCATTCCCCATCACATCATTATTAAAAGCAGAGAATTTTGTGGTTCCAAACTGATCTTCTAAACCTCCAACAGGCTGACCACGATAAACACCAGTGTCGATTGGAGCAAACCATTTCGCTAACCTTGGATCGTTATATCCTACCAGGATACTTTCCATAGAAGCTGTCATTGTATACCCCCAACTGTTTACAATCATGTTTAAGTTGTTTGGGGTAATGTTACTTGCTTTAAAGAAAGCGCCTTGCTCATTCGTCTGCATAACACCTGCAGCTACAGCAGCTTCAGCTTGTGTTTTTGCTTTGTCCGGCTGAATATCCGAGATTCTTAATGCCAGACGCAATCTTAAACTGTTTCCAAATACTCTCCAATTCGCCACATTACCTGCGTACAAACGGTCATTAGGCTGAAATGAAGCGACTGTTGCTACAGAAGCACTGCTTAATGTCGCGTTTGCTTCATCTAATAACTTAAAGAAATCTTCATAGATAAATTCTACGCTGTCATAAGGTACTTTTTCTTTCTTGTTATCTGCTTCTGTGTACGGAATTGGTCCGTAAGCATCTACCATCTGATTGTACATAAAAACTTTCCAGATTTTAAGGATAGCCAAAGCTTCTGCATTTCCTTCAGAGGCTTTAATCGCATTGTTTAATGCTGGAACGGCAACAGTATAAAATCTGGTCCAACCACGTCCTTCATATCCATTTACGAATGCATTTCTTTCTGTACCATAACCACAATTTAAATAATGGATAAAAGTAGAAGACAGAATACCTGTTGCAATACCCCAGGTTCCCTGATCATCAACACCCGGTGAAGAGTACGAACCGTTGTGAATTCCGGCATAAATTGCAGAGGCAAATGACGGTCCGGCAAGAGTTGGATCTAACTGATCTTCTGTAAGCGAATTAGGATCGGTATTTATTTTATCGAAGTCGCTTGTACAGCTTGATAAAATAGAAACTGCCATTAATGCAACTCCTAATGTTTTTATTTTAAAACTATATTTCATGATGTCTCTTTTTTAATTAAAATCCGAATTTAACATTAACTCCATAATCTCTCGTTGAAGGAATGTTGAAAGATTCTATACCTTGTAAGTTTCCTGTACCGGCACCAGCCTCCGGATCAAAATATTTCGCTTTATTCACGAAGAAGAATAAATTTCTTCCTACCAATGAAAAATCAATACTTGTAAAACCTGAGTTATTTAGCACACGTTTTGGTAAAGAATATCCAAAAACAAGTTCTCTTAATCTGATGTTTGTCGCATCATAAATAAAAGGCTCAGCAATAGGTGTTCTTTGTCCAATTGCAGTCCAGTACTGTTCTGCATTAATGCTTACCGTATTTGGAGTGTAAGTTCCACCTGCGCCAGCTACAACACCATCCACAACAATTCCGCCCTCTCTTCCTGCAAGCGTAACATCACTTACTCCTAAACCGGCTTGTCTTGCCTGAGTGTATGAAATAACTTCACCACCAATTCTAAAATCAACAAGGAAGCTTAAAGAGAAATCTTTGTATTTAAAGTTGTTTTTCAAACCTGCCGTCCAGTCCGGGTTAAAGTTTCCGGCACGAACATCAAAACTATTTGTTGCTAAAGGCAAACCTGCACTGTTTACGATAATTTTTCCGTCAGGAGATCTTTGGAAACCTTTGATGTATAAATCTCCATATTCACCACCCTGAATTACTTTGCTTCTTACCAATCTTCCTTCACCAAGTACTAATTCTTCTCTTCCTCCGTAAATAGATTTTACTTCAGATCTGTACGTAGCGTAATTTGCTGTTATATCCCAAGAGAAGCTTTCGGTTTGAATTGGAGTTGCTGTAAAAACAACCTCAATACCTTTGTTTTGAATTTCCCCTCCATTTACTACCGCTCTTGAAGTCGAAGAAGATTCCGGAGTATTGATGTAAAAAATCTGATCTTTAGTATTCGTCTGGAAATAAGTAACGTCTAATCCTAAACGATTTTTGAAAAAGCGAACTTCTCCACCAAACTCAACAGAACTTGACATTTCAGGTCTCAGGTTCGGGTTTGCTGCAGTTGTCTGAGCATATAACATACCACCATTACCACCAATATAAGATAATCTTGAACTTGTTTGATAAGGATCTGTATCATTACCCACTTTTGCATAAGAAGCTCTTAATTTTGCAAAACTGATTGTTTCCGGAAGCGTAAACATATCTGAAAGTACTCCTGAAAGACCTATAGAAGGGTAAAAGAAAGATCTGTTTGCTGCCGGTAATGTAGAAGACCAGTCATTTCTCGCCGTTAAATCCAGGAACAAATAATTTCTAAATCCAATTTGTGAGAAACCGTAAACAGAGTTAATTCTTTTTTCTGAAGCTGTAGAAGTCGATTGCACAGTTGATACGTTTGATAATGCAAAAAAGTTTCTTTTGCTTAAAACTCCTCCTGAATATAATGAAGAACTATTTTGTTGCAATGAGTTCGCACCAGCATTAATTCCAACGGAGAAATCACCAAATTTTTTATTAAAAGAAAGTAAAGCATCTGTATTGAATTCGCTTACTGTTTCATACGATTCACTGTAAGAACCAAGATTGTTGTTAAAAGCTATTGTAGCATATCTGTTTCTGACATTCTTGTTGGTCATTTGGTCTAAACCGGTTCTAACCTGTAAACTTATTGCGCTTGTAAAATCATATTTAAGCGAAGCAAGACCTATAAATCTGTTTCTTTTGTCTTTACGCGCGTCATCACGTAACGCAGACCAATATGGGTTTCCGCCCGGAGCTCCGGCTTCATCAATGAAATAATTCATTTGTCTTTGTCCGGCAGCATCAAAATATTCGAAGTTTTTGTAATCGCTAATAGCAATACTACGTGGCAATAAATAAGCTGACGTACCAATAGACTCCTCTCCTGTTCTTAATAAATTATCGATGTCCTGAACGATATAATTGGTTTTTACATCCAGTGATAATTTATCAGATATTTTACTGGTCAATCTTAAATTAAGATTGTGTCTGTCTAATTTATTTCCTCCCACAATACCTTCAGCACCTGTATTAGTATAAGAAAAATAACCTTGTGCTTTTTCATTTCCTGTTGTAACAGTCAATGTATTGGCTAAATTATAACCAGTTTTATAGAAATCAATAACGTTATTGGGCTGTGGAGAATAACTTTGTGTAGCCGGTCCTGCATAATTTGGATTACGAACTAACTGCCAGTTTGAAACCTGACTTCCGTCTAATTTTCCTCCCCAGCTTGAGCTTGAAGTTGGATTGTAAGCTCCTAAAGTTCCTTGACCGTATTCGTTTTGCAAATTCATCAGATTATAAGCTGACGAAGCCATAAAGTTAGACGATAACGAAACGGATGTTTTTCCGGCTTTACCTGATTTTGTAGTTATAACGATAACACCATTACTTGCTCTGGTTCCGTAAAGTGCTGCTGCAGATGGTCCTTTAAGAACGGTCATCGAAGCTATATCTTCGGGGTTAATGTTCGAAATACCGTCAGGCTGTGTGGTTCCTCCTGTATCGATATCCGGATTCGTATTGGTTGTTCCGTTACTAATTGGCACACCATCTACGACATACATAGGTTGGTTGTTACCTGTAAGAGATCTGTTCCCCCTTAATGTAATTCTGGAGGAACTACCTACACCATTAGACGTAGTAGAGAAGTTAAGACCTGCAACTTTACCTGAAAGTGAGTTGGCAACGTTTAATGATCTTGCCTCTGAAAGTTCATCTACTGAAATGTTTTGGGCAGAATACGTAATCGCTTTTTTCTCTCTTTTGATACCCAGAGCCGTTACGACAACCTCTCCTAATTGTTGGGTAGCGGCACCTAAAGCTGCATTAATGGTAGTTTGTGTTCCTACGCTTATTTCTTTTGGAGCAGAACCCACATACGTGAAAACCAAAACTGCTGATTGATTTGGAACATTAATAGTGTACTTACCATCAAAATCTGACGATGCACTTGTCTTTGTTCCTTTAACCACAACATTTGCCCCTGGAATCGGAATTCCCGTTGAAGCATCTGTTATCGTTCCTTTTACTGTAGTTTGTGCTTGTGAGCTTTGGAATGCAAACAAGCAGAAAACAAACAGTAATTTTAGTACGTCCTTAATCATATTAGTTGTTTTTTTAGAGTTAATAACATGTTAAACTTAAGAATACCTTTTGTTAACAAAATATAATTTCGACAAATGACAATTTTGAAAAGGTGTTGGGTAAATTTTAACATTTTAAAACAATAAAATGTTAAAATTTGTAAGCTAAACCCTGTTTTTTCAAAGGCTTAACAGTTAACTAAATCTAATCTATTTACCCCTTTTTTAAAAATATTCTTTGCTTAATACTTAAAATGCTAAACATTTTATTTATTTAAACCAAATTACTGCAAAACCTTAAAATTCATTTTCTGCAAATCAATCGAGTTTCCACCTACCATAACTTCAAAATCGCCCGGTTCTACAACGCGTTTCATTTCGCGATTCCAAAGGGATAATTCATCAGAAGTCAATGTAAATTCTACGGTTTTGGTTGCTCCTTTTTTAATAAATAATCTCTTGAAACCTTTTAATGTTTTTCTTGGTGTTGTTACACTGCTGTAAACATCCTGAAGGTACAATTGAGCGACCTCATCTCCGTCAAAATTTCCGGTATTGGTAACATCCACAGTCACTTTTAAGGTGCCGTCTGTTTTAATTTCCTTACTACTTATTTTAAGATTTGAATACGCAAACGTGGTATAACTTAACCCGTAACCAAATGTGTACAACGGGTTTTCGCTTTCGCTAACGTATCTGTGTATTGCAGATGGCTTTTGGTTATAATATATAGGTAATTGCCCAACAGATTTAGGAACTGTAATTGGTAATCTTCCTCCCGGATTGTAATTCCCGAACAACACATTGGCTACAGCCTTTCCTCCTGCTTCACCGGGAAACCACGCTTCTACAAGCGCCGGAATATTTTCGCTGATCCAGTTTGTAGAAAGCGGACGTCCGTTTAACAATACGCAAACCACCGGAGTTCCTGTTTTCTGGATCGCTTCGATTAGTTCCTGCTGCATTCCGTGCAGGTCTAAAGACGCTACGTCTCTGTTTTCTTCAACCAGTTCGTTTGATTCCCCTAAAACTACAATTGCAACATCTGCTTTTTTAGCAATGTCTATGGCAGGCTGAAAGTTTACTTTTTCAAGATTCCAGCGCAGGTGTGCTCTGGCTCCCCAGCCGCCTTCCCACATTTCGATGCGGACTTTGTATTTTTTTCCGGCTTCGATATTTTTTGGAGTGGTAACCATGCTTGTTGCTCCTTTTGTCCAGTTGTCAATTACCAATTGATCGTCAACCCACATTCTGATTCCGTCATCAGAACTTAAGCCTAACCAGCCGTCAAATGATTTGTCTGATTTTATATATCCTGTCCAGCGAATTGAGAAGTCATCATCTGTAACACCATCACCCGGAGACCACGGCCAATCGAATTCTAACTGATTATCAATACGGGTTAATGCCGGAGTTCCTTCTACATTTCTGTTATTAAAATACTCTCCTTTTAATCCGTTTTGGGATTCATCCGGGGTAAATAAATATTTTGACGGAATAATTTGTCCTTTTACAATTAAAGGAACACCTTCTTCATACAGTACATTAGTTTTGGCACCAACAACTTGTTTAACGCCTTCTAAAACGGTTGTTCCTACTTTATTTTTTACGGAATATCCTCCTAATCTTGACGCATCAGCATTTGGACCTATAACGGCAACTGTTTTTATATCTTTATTTAAAGGCAGAATATTATTTTCGTTTTTTAGTAAAACAATCGATTTATGACCTGCTTCTAAAGCGATATCCTGATTTTCTTTGGAATGAAAACGTTCCCTGATTAAATTTTTATCCGTGTATGGATTTTCAAATAATCCCAACAAAAACTTCAGTCTCAAAACCCCACCTGCAGCACGGTCAATTTGTGCCATAGTTAGTTTTTTCTCATTTACCAATTCGATAACACTTTGTTGCCAGAATTCATTGGTAAAATCGTAAAACTGCATGTCTACTCCTGCAGCTATAGCTTCTCTGATACTTTCTTTTGGAGAATCTGTTACATAATGTGTTGTTTGAAGGTATTTGATAGCTCCCAAATCTGACACTACAATTCCTTTAAAGCCCCATTCTTTTCTCAAAACATCTGTCAATAACCAATGGTTTGCCGCACAAGGAATTCCGTCTAGTTCAGAATAAGCACACATAGTTCCTAATGCACCACCTTTTGTAAAAGCTTTTTCAAATGAGGGTAAAAAATCTTCACGAGCCGTTCGTTCCCCAACCAAAACCGGAGAAGAATTTCCTCCTGCCTGCGGAATACCATGAACAGCAAAGTGTTTGGGTTCTGCAATTATAGAACGATCAGATCTCAAATCATCACCTTGCATTCCTTTGATAAATGCGGTACCAATTTCACCTACCAAATACACGTCTTCACCAAAAGTTTCGGCAACTCTTCCCCAGCGTGGTTCGCGGCCCACATCTAAATTTGGTCCTAAACCAAAATGAACGCCGTGTGCTCTGGCTTCGGTTGCAATTACCTTTCCTACTTTATCCATTAGATTCGTGTCCCAGGTTGCGCCCAAACCAATGTTCATAGGGAAAGCCGTACTTCCGTCGTCTAAATAACCGTGAAGCATCTCGCACATAATAAGTGCCGGAATTCCCCATTTATTCTTTTTAATGACCTCATTTTGAAGTTCATTGATCATTTTAGCCGAACGCGGATAAATATCGTGAATGGCACCAATGCCCAGATTTCCAATTTTCAGGTCTGATTTTGATTTCGAAAAATCTTCTTTCTCTTTAAAAAATTCCCCTTTGTACATGTCCATCTGGCGCACTTTTTCCTCCAGGCTCATTCGGCTTAACAAATCGGTAAGCCTTTCTTCAACCGGTAATTTAGGATCTTGGTACGGGTACTTTTTTTGCGCGTAACTCTGGTTGTAAAAACCAACAGCCATTACGAAAATAATGGCTGCTTTTTTCATTCTTAATTGTAACATAGTGGTATTGTTTTTTTAGTTTTGAATCACTTTCAGCATTGTTCCATTCACAAAATCTTCGTGCGAGATAAAAAAGCTATTAATTGGTTTTCCGTTGAGCTCAATCGAATTGATTTTTCCATCATTATTGATTTGTCTTTCAATGACAATACTTTCTTTTTTATAATATGCCGGATCTAATTTGATGGTCACTCTATGAAACATTGGTGCTGTAATGGTATAAATGGGATCTCCCGGCGATATTGGGTAAATTCCCATCATCGAATACACCAACCAGGCCGACATTGTTCCCGTATCATCATTTCCGGGCAATCCTTTTGGTTTGTTCTGAAAATATTCCTTAACCAGTTTTTTGACCAGTTCCTGGCTCTTCCATTCTTCGCCTTTTACATAATTGAATAAATAGGGATAAGCAATATCCGGCTCGTTTGCCATATCAAATTGTTTGGTATCAAAAACTTTTTGCAATTGATCAGAGAACGCTTTATCACCGCCCATTAATTTTTTAAGTCCCACAATATCATGTGGCACCATAAAAGCATATTGCCAGGCATTCCCTTCGATAAAACCAACATTTTCCTGAAAATTTGCTCCCGCTTCAGGATCAAAAGGTTCATACCATTTTCCGTTAGCCAGTCTTGGCCGAAGTAATTTTAAATCTTTATCGTATAATTTTCTGTAGGATAATGAACGTTTCGTAAAACGCTTATAATCTTCTTTTTTACCCAGAGCTTTCGCTAAAAGTGAAATTGCATAATCTGAAGAATTGTATTCCTGCGTTGTAGAAACGGGGCCACGATAATTAGTGGATACGTATCCTTTTTCGATATACTCTTTAAGCCCCGGACGCAACGGATTATTCTCGATTTGATCCGCCCCTTTTAGCATTGCATAATATGCTTTGTAAATATCAAAATCCTGAATTCCCTTTAAGCAGGCGTCGACTATAACGATACTTGCCGGATCACCTACCATGGTAAAAGTTTCTGTTGAATTTAATTCCCATTTGGGCAGCCAGCCGTTTTCATCATACATTTCCAACATGCTTTTTATCATATCAGATTGTTGCTTGGGATAAACCAAAGATGTTAGCGGATGCATGTTTCGATACGTATCCCACAAAGAAAATACGGTATAACGGGTACCTTCTGTTTTGCCAATCTCACTTCTTTTTATCTTCGGATATTCTCCGTTGACATCATTTAAAGTATTGGGATGAATTAAAGTATGATACAATGCGGTGTAAAAAACAGTTTTTTCATCTTTTGAACCGCCTTCTACCAAAATTTTAGAAAGCTCCTTGTTCCATTCGTTATACGTTTCTTTATAAACGTCTTCAAACGATTTATTTCCGGTTTCTTTTTCTAAATTCTCTCTTGCATTTGCAATGCTCACGTACGAAACTCCAATTTTGACTTCAACCGTTTCTTCTTTATCAAACTTATACGAAAAATAAGTTCCAATGCTGTCGCCCACAACCGTTTTAATGGTATTGTCCATCATTCTGATTTTACCGTTATAGGTCATCCATTGTGCTTCGACCCCTTCATATTTTGTGGGCTTTTTCCAAACGCCAAATTTATGGGCAGGTTTCGAAAATCTGGCTACAAAATAAACCGGATAAGCATCTTCAGGACTGTTATAACAAAAAGAACCTACAGAACGCATTCCTTCAATTTCAGATGAAGAGACTACTTTTACCATTGCCCCTTCTTCATTGGTTAAACCTAAACCAAGATTCAGTAAAATATTAGATTGCCCTTTAGGGAAAGTAAACTTGCTTATTCCGACTCTTGTGGAGGCTGTAAATTCGGCTTTGACGTTATACTTATCCAGTTTTACGCTGTAATAAGCTGCTTTTGCAATTTCGTCAGAATAAGCCGAACCGTATTTTAGATGATTGGTTTCTACATTTCCTGTCGTTGGCATTAATAATAAAACGCCCAGATCCGGACAACCCACGCCACTAATATTGACCTGACTGAATCCGGTTAGAAAAGTATTCTCGTTTACGTACGGATTCGACAACCACTGACTGTCTTTTTCTAATTTATTCTGAGATCCTGCGACATTAAACGGACTAATACTAGCCATACCTCTTGGTGCAATTGGTCCCGGAAAAGTAGCTCCGTAATTTGAAGTCCCAATAAACGGATTTACAAAATCTGCCGGTTCTTGTGCAAAAATACTTATGCTAAAAAACAGCATGTACAAAATACATGCTGTTTGTATGGTTATCCTTTTATTTAAAAACATAATAATTTCTATCTGTTAATAGCTTCAATTTTTAAAGTCCACGCCTCTTTTGCAGGTAAGTTGTTTCGTAAACTTTCCGGAATTATAATTTTAAATCCTGCTGCTTCTTTGGTCCATTTTAATGAAGTTTTAGCACCTAACATTGTGATTTTTGTTCCTTTTTTAGGGTTGATAGATTTTACAATCACCTCAGCAGGAATTTTAGTTTCTCCTTCTTTAGCCAAATAAAACAAGAATACATTTCCGGCTTTATTTTGCGTCATACAAATATTGTTTTCTTTAAAAGGCTCGATTGGTTTGGTATTGTAAATAGCAGCACCATTTACTTTCATCCAGTCTCCGTAAGCTGTCAATAAATCATAAGCACCTTGCTGCCAATCTCCTTCAGGACTTGGTGCAATATTCAATAATAAATTTCCACCTTTCGCCACAATATCAATAAGCATGTGGATTCCTTCTCTGCCGGTCATGTATTTAGCGTCCGGAGTATACGACCATCCGCCGCCCGAAGTAATACATGATTCCCATGGGTAAGGCAATGTTTTTTCAGGAACACGGTTTTCAGGCGTTAAATAGTTTTGGTTTTTACCATGAACGGCTCTGTCGACTACAATTAATCCCGGTTGCTTTTGGCGTGCTTTTACCACCAATTCGTCCATTTTAGGATCCTGATCTACTACTCTGTGTTTGATGAAACCATTTTTTGATTCGTTTTCAGTAAACTTCTCTTCGTAGTTTTCTTTTAAGTTTTGTTGGTCTCTTTTTCTAACCCATCCACCATCAAGCCATAAAATATCGATTTTACCGTAATCTGATAACAATTCTAAAATTTGATTGTGGGTAAAGTCAACATATTTCTGCCATTTTTCCGGATAAAGAGCCGGGTCATAGTTCACGTTTCTGTCGAAAGCAGGAAAATAAGGATCCCAGTAATTTTCGTTGTGCCAGTCCGGTTTAGAAAAATAAGCTCCGGTGGAAATATTCTCGTTTCTAAAGGCATTAAAAACTTCTTTGGTAATATTTGCTTTTGGATTCGTACTAAAAGCACATTCTTTGTCTGTTACTTTATAATCTGAATATTTGGTATCGTACATATTAAATCCGTCATGGTGTTTTGTGGTAAAAACCATGTATTTCATTCCGGCATATTTAGCGGCTTTGGCCCATTTTGCCGGATCAAACTTTACAGGATTGAATTTCTTTTTCAATCCTTCGTATTCTTTTACATACTCGTTATAATTGCCCGGATTACTTCCTTTTTTACGTTCACACCATCCGTAATCTTCAGGACATATCGACCAGGATTCTACGATTCCCCATTCGCTGTACGTTCCCCAATGCATTAGCAATCCAAACTTTTTACCTTGCCATTCGTCTAAGTTTTTCAATACTAACGGATCTGTTTCCGGTACATAACGCTCATCTTCATAAATGGCCTGCGAAAACATTTGAACCGAAAATAAAATTGCGATTATGAATATTCCTCTTTTCATCTTTAATCTGTTTTTATGGTTTTGTTTTTTGTTTTTTGATTCTTTTGTATTATGCGTAATCCAAGCTTTGTCAAAGTTTGAAACTTTGACAAAGCTTCTGCGGCATTTTTGTCTTCCCCAGAAACGAGGGATCGCACTAGAAACTATGCAAACTAAATCGACAATCTTTGTCGAGCATCGTGTGTGATCCCTCGTTCCTCGGGATAACAAGATTATGGTTATTCTTTGTGAAAATCAGCTAACGTTTAATTCACTAAAATCTCATCTACAAACAACCACGAAGATTCTCCTTTCGGGCTTTTCTTCAAATTAGTTGCAATTACTTTTACAAATCGGACATTGCATTTTTCAAAATTGATTTTAAAATCTTTCAATTCCGAATTGACATTCGCCGCATACGGACGTGCTATTTGCCCTACTTCTTTATATTTGATACCGTCATTTGATACTAAAACTTTTATTTGTGTGGGAAAATTAACTCCCGCACCCTGGCTTTCCAAAGTACCAATAATAACCTCCTGGATACTTTCCTGTTTTTGAAAGTCAAGCACAATTTCCATATCATTTACCAACCAGGCCTGCCATTGTCCGTCATGAAAATTTTTACTTCCTCTAATGGTATTTACCATTACAAAAGGGCCATCGCCTTTGTAATTTTCATTAAAAGGGGTTAAATACAACACTTTACTGCCTACTGCTTTGTGAAATAGGATCGTATCCGTAAACGTTTTCCCTATAGGTTTATCGTTTTGAAATAAGGAAGCTTTTAAAACAGCCGTCGTCGAAAACTGAATTGGCGTTGTGTATTTTATAGCGTTGTGGTCTATATTTTTATCGCCCAAAACGTAACGAATATCAGGATTTGGAAATTCGTTTTTTAAGGTTACATAAATTTGTTTTTGAGCGATATTCGCGCTTGAAGAAGCTGTAACTAAATAAGCACTTTTTGCATAATTGATGCCTAAATAGTCATAACGTTCTAATAAAGAAGGCAATCTTGTGGTAAAATCATTCCAATTGCGTTTTTCTTTCGGACTCCATACTACCTCAGCCAAGGCAGCAAGCCTTGGAAAAATCATATATTCTGATGCTTTTGGGTTGGCCAGATGTTCTGCCCATAAATTCGCCTGTCCCCCTAAAACGTGTTTGGCCTGTTCCGGCGTCATCTTTTCAACAACAGGATCAAATTTGTACACTTCACTTAGTGGATTATAAGCATCGAAAGCCAGAGGTTCTTCGTTTTGCGGGCCTTGATAAAAATTAAAATAGCAAGGAGATTCCGGTGTCATAATCACATCATGTCCCTGCGCAGCAGCATCTGTTCCTCCTTTGGTTCCTCTCCAGCTCATAACTGTAGCTTCAGGAGCCAGACCGCCTTCTAGAATTTCATCCCAGCCTATTATTTTCCTGCCTTTCGAATTGATGTATTTCTCCATTCTTTTTACGAAGTAACTTTGCAATTCGTGGGTGTTTTTCAAACCATTGTCTTTCATTCTTTTTTGACAATGCGGGCATTTTTCCCAATTGGTTTTGGTTGCCTCATCGCCACCAATATGAATGTACTTTGACGGAAAAACAGCAATCACCTCATCGATTACATTTTGTAAAAACTCAAACGTAGATTCTTTTCCGGCACAATAAATATCCGTAATAGGCCATAATCCGCCTGACGGAACTCCTATTCGCTGATCAAAACAAGCCAGTTCGGGATACGAGGCAATGGCAGAACTTACGTGTGCCGGCATTTCGATTTCCGGAATAATTTCGATATTTTTAGTTGCGGCGTATTTTACAATTTCTTTTAATTCTTCCTGCGTCAAAAATCCGCCGTATGTTCCTTTTTCATCCGGATTTGTGGTTAGTCTTGCATTCCACGCCACATTTTCCTGATCGACTCTCCACGCACCTACTTCGGTTAGTTTCGGGTATTTCTTAATTTCCATTCGCCAGCCCTGATCGTCTACCAGATGTAAATGCAGAACATTCATTTTAAGCATGGCCAAACGATCTATAGTCGCTAACACATAATTCTTATCAAAAAAGTGACGGGATAAGTCTAACATTAAACCTCTCCACTGAAAACGGGGTTCATCTGTAATCACCACATTCGGAATCTGCCATTTTACGGTTGTAATAACAAAATTGCTTTCGATAGCAGTTGGCAATAATTGTCGCAGACTTTCTAATCCGTAAATAAATCCCGCATTTCCTTTTGCAGTAATCGTGATGCTTTTAGCGTTTACTTCTAATTTGTACGCTTCTTTATTAAGGGTTTGATCGACTTTAAACTGAATAAAATTACTCTGCGGCAATGTCGCTGAAACTTCAGGACGCCATCCTGCCGACTTTTCAAATTTATCTGCCAATGTTTTAGCAATTTCTTTTTGAAAATCAGTAACCGCAAAAAATTTCGTGTTTTTAGAAAACTCAAATATTCCCGGCTGAATCAACAATTGTGATGGTTTCGGAATGATCTGAATGTCCTTTTCTGTATATACTTTCTGGCTATATACAGCATTAAAAACAGTTAGAAAAAATACGATAAGCAAAGATTTTAATCTCTTCATTATAAATTATTTTATTGATGGTGTTATTTTAAACTGATACTGATAAGTTTTGTCTCTCAAAAGGTATTTCTCCATGGGCCAGGCCTGCCAGCTGTCTATCCCTCCAACTCCCATTTGTTTGTAATCAATTTTTAAACTGGTTAAGTCTCTTTCTTTCAACTCGGCTGAGTGTCTTTGGTCTTTTTTCAAACCATCATCTAAATCTTCGTTTAAATAATGTAAAGCCGTAACTGCCAATAAAATATCTGACTGAACTGTAATTTTTAAATTCGCATTAGACAATTCTAACCAGCGAACATCTGTTTTATTTCCGGTTTCCTGCGGACGGATATACGGATAAAATTGCTCTGAAACCGTTTGATTATAAAGTCCTACTTGTGAACTGTAATTTCTGTCGATATAATTTTCATGGGGTCCTCTTCCGTAATAACTCATCGCACTAAAATCTTTAGGCAGAATGATTTCCATACCAAATCTTGGCAATATGGGCTGTTCTTTGGTTTTGTCCATATTCAATTGCTCTTTTACAAGCAGTTCTCCGTTACCGCTGATTTCATAATTCAGCTCTAATTCTGATGAAACCTGAGGCAAACTGTATTGAGCTTTTACCAGGATTTTATTGTCTTTTGAAACAGTATACGTCCAATTTACAAGCGTTGGATTTTCAGTGGCTTCTTTCCATGCTACTAATTTTTCCATAAATAAGGCTCCAAAATCATTGTCATTTGGTGCTCTCCAGAAATTAGGACGCAATTGATAGCCTTCTTTTAAAACAGGTTGATTATTGAATACATAACCACTAATAAATCCGTTTTTTTTATCGAAAGTTATTGTAGCTTTATCACCTTTAAAAACGGTACTGTTTTCCTTTTTTTCTACTGTAATTTTTGAAGCACCTTCAAGTTTAATATCGTTTTTCCAGATTCCTTTATAGGCTAATTGTTCTGTGGCAATTTCAAAACCTTTTGGCAAAAATGGCTCATCTTGTTTCAGGTGATACGTTACATTTATAAACGCTTCTTTAAACGTTTTTCCTTCTAAATTAATTGGCAATGCATACGTTTTAGATTGATTTGCATTAATATCCAAATTATCGATTGCACCGCTGTTTGCTACTTTTCCATCCAAAATTAATTTCCATTGCAAACTCACATTACTTAAATCTTTAAAAGTAAATTCATTATACACTTTAATGGTGGCTGTAGCCGAATTTTCCCAGGAAGTCAGGATGTTTTGATACACATTTCGCATTTCAAAAGCATGCGGATTTGGTTTTCTGTCCGGGCTAAAAACACCATTGTCAAGAAAGTTATTATCACTTGGTACATCTTTAGGTCCAAAATCGCCGCCATATGCAAAAACGATTGTACCATCCGGCTGTTTTTTATAAACCGACTGATCGATCATATCCCAAATAAATCCGCCCTGAAAATTGGGATGCTTTCTAATCACATCCCAATAATCTTTAAAATTCCCCATCGAATTCCCCATTGCATGTGCATATTCACATTGAATATAAGGTCTGTCCGGATTTGGATTTGCCTGAATATATTCTTCCATTTTATTTGGCGCACTGTACATCGGGTCAATAATGTCAGAATCCCAATCATATTTCAAATCTTTTCCGTCCCAAGCTCCCACTGTAGCTCTTTCGTATTGAATCGGTCTTGATTTATCACGATTTTTAATCCATAAATACCCTCTGTAAAAGTTATATCCATTTCCTGCCTCGTTACCCATACTCCAGATGATAATCGAAGTATGATTTTTATCCCTTTCGACCATACGCTGCATACGCTGCAAATGGGCTAACTCCCAATCTGGTTTATTTCCCAGGGTTTTGGTAATATCATACCCCATTCCGTGCGATTCTATGTTGGCCTCATCGACTACATAAATTCCGTATTTATCACATAATTCATAAAAATATTCGTCGTTAGGATAATGCGACATTCTCACGGCATTGATATTAAATTCTTTCATTAATTTAATATCTTCTTCCATGCGTTCTCGTGAAACGGTTTGTCCTGTAACCGGATCTGTTTCATGGCGGTTTACACCTTTTATATAAATTGCTTTTCCGTTTACTAAAAGTTGTCCGCCTTTGATTTCTACTTTTCTAAAACCAACATTTTGATGAATAACTTCTACAATTGTTCCTTTTTTATCTTTTAAAATAAAATCGATTTGATAGAGATTCGGAATTTCTGCACTCCATTTCTTCGGGTTATTTACAGCAAAATCAAAAGTTTGTTTTTCGCTTAAAGCGGAAACAACTTTTGAGATAATGATTTTATCACCGTCTTTTAACTGAACGTCTAAAGTGTAATTGTCTTTTTTATTTAAATCTGAAAATTCAGTTGAGATTTTTAAAGTTCCGTTTACATATGAAGCATCTAAATCCGGGATGATTTCATAATCTTTTAAATGTGCCTTGTTTCTGGCAACCAAATAGGTATCTCTTGTAATACCGCTCATTCTCCAGAAATCCTGACATTCTAAATACGAACCGTCACTCCATTTCATTACTTTTAAAACAATGCTGTTTTTACCCGTCTTTACATATTTATTTAAGTTGAATTCAGAGGGTAATTTTCCATCTTCGCCATAACCTACATAAACACCATTTACCCAAACCGTAAGATTTGATTTTGCAGTTCCCACATGAAGAAAAATATCTTTTCCTTCCCAAGACTTGTCAATTGTAATTTCTCGTCTGTAAACTCCTGTTGGATTATAATTTGTTGGGACAAAAGGTGGATTTATTTTGATATATTTTGCAAAATCATACGTTGTATTGGTATAAACAGGATATCCATAACCGTTTACATCCCAGCTTGCAGGGATTTTAAAATTATCCCAGGCCGTATCATCAAAAGTGCTTTTTTCGAATGCTGCCGGCAAATCATTTGGACTGTCCACATATTTAAATTTCCATATTCCGTTTAGATCCAAATAGTTTTTTGATGCTTTCCAATCATTTTTGGCTGCCAATACTTCATTTTCAAAAACATAATACGAAGCGTGCATGGGTTCTCTATGCTCTTCATTGATTTTTTCGTTTTGCCAGAAAGGAACTTTTTCCTGCGCCTGACCAGAAAATATCGAAGCGATGAGTACTGATACTATGGATATTGTTTTTTTCATTTTTTGATTTTTTATTCTCTGTATGCTGCTTGCAACTATATATGTTTTTGTCATTTCGATTTCTATCCTAAAGCTTTTTTTAGGAGCTAATCCCGCTATCCGTTTCAATCTTTTGTTCCATTTCATTACACAAAAGGATTTCCACTTCTATCGGGGCTAGGACATTCAGTTTCATAAGAATGTTTCCGTTTCGTTTGTCATTTCGACGGAGGAGACTCGAGCGATAGCGAATAGACGAAGTAAATCACACTAGAAACTCCTCATAGCAGCTCGTCAATCTTTGTCGACTCACTAGTGTGATTTCTCCTCCGTTGAAATGACAATTTTGTGTGTAATTGTAAGAGCTTTGTCAAAGTTTAAAACTTTGACAAAGCTTACGCACATTATTTATTATCCCATGCCATTTTAAATTTTGCATCTTCCATTCTGTGTCCTTTTTCATCATCAGAAACGGCATAATTAAAACCTGATCTTAGGCTGTAACCTGCATGTTCACCGTTTTTATTTAAGGCAATAAAGCCAACCTGCAGATATTCCATGTCTTTGTGGTTCTTGTGTTTGTTGTAAATACGTTCTGTAATTTCTTTGCACGCATCAAAGGGTGATTTTCCCTGACGCATTAATTCGACCACCATCGCACTTCCTGCTGTTCTGATAACCGCTTCTCCTAATCCTGTTGCAGCAGCAGCTCCCACTTCATTATCCAGAAAAAGACCCGCGCCGATGATTGGGGAGTCACCGACGCGACCGTGCATTTTCCAGGCGGCTCCACTTGTGGTACAGCCACCCGAAAGATTGCCGTCCTGATCTAACATTAGCATGCTTATGGTATCGTGATTTTCTATATTAATAACGGGTTTGTATTTGGAATCTTCCAGCCATTTTTTCCAGTCTTTTTCAGATTCCGGAGTCAATAGATTTTCTTCTTTAAAACCTTCTGAAAGGGCAAATTGCAAAGCGCCTTGTCCTGCCAGCATAACATGAGGTGTTTTTTGAAGTACTAATTTAGCAACCGAGATGGGATGCATAATACCCTGCAGAAAACAAACTGAACCGCAATTACTGTTATGGTCCATAATACAGGCATCAAGAGTTACTTTTCCCTCGCGATCCGGATATCCGCCATAACCAACACTGCGAACATTAGGATCTGCTTCGGGAATTTTCATTCCGGCTTCAATAGCATCCAAGGCAGGTTTTCCTGATTTTAATTGTTTCCAGCTTTCCTGGTTTGCAGGTAAACCATGATTCCAGGTAGAAATGATAATGGGCTTTTTTTGTTTTTTTGAAAGAAATTCGAATGCTTCTTCTTTTTTCTCTTCCTGATTTTTTGCAAATCCGCTATAGCCCAGAACAGAACTTATTGCAAGTGTTCCTAAAGTTGTTTTTTTTATAAAGTCTCTTCTGTTTGACATGTTACTTCTTTTAATAAATCGGAAAAATATTATTTTAAACTTGCTTTTGTTTCTTTAATGGTTTTCAAGTTACTGTCTGTCAAAGCATTTCCGTCGAAGAAAGAAACACCAACTGCTCCGTTTTCTTTTGCCAGCAAAATAGCTTCTTTCAGCTCTTTGTCATTTTTTAATCCCGGAATATAAATTCCTGTATTGATTTTTGTTTTTTTATCTTCTAAATCCGCAACACCTTGTTTTGTAGCGTAACCTACCCAGTCAATCTCTTCATTATAAAAACTGTGGTAAATCATAGGATATACTTCATCAATATTCCATTTGTCCCAACGCTGGCGTACCATATGATCTGCCATTTCAGGATAAGGAAATACTGCGGCCGTTAAATTTTTATTGTGTTTGTGGGCAATTTTATACGCATCATCAACAACTGCTTTTATCGCATTTAACCTAAAATTTTTCCACTCCATATCGATAGAAGTATTGTGACTTGTTTTTGGATTTTTATGATGAATTTTTTCAAAGGCTTTTACACATTCATCACAATAGCAAAAATCGAATTGAGGTAATTCTGTGTCCTGAACCAAATTGTATTTTGGCAATAAACTAATGGGTAAAAAGATGTCCGGAAAACGAATGTAATCTAAGTGAACGCTTTCGATTCCTTCTACTTTTGCCAGTTCTTCAACCAAGGATAAAACATGTTCTCTGGATTCTTTTCTGGTTGGACATAACCATTGGTAATAATCTACATACGGGCGATTGTCAAAGCAGGATTTTCCTTCTTTGCTTACCTGGTACCATTCCGGATGTTTCAGTGCAATCGAATCATCAGGTCTGTTCATTGCCATAATCCAGGCATGCACTTTTAGACCTTCTTTTGTCGCTAAAGGCACTAATCTTTTTAAAAGTTCAGCATCAGTTTTGGTATTGATTAATACCTCATCGATTCCGCCGTCTTTGTATTTCCTGAATTCTTTTGCATAATCTGCATCTGATTTTTTGGGATCTGCGGTGGTCCAGACTCCAAATTTAAAATTGGTTTGTACTTCTTTTTTTGCACAGGAAAAAATAGCAAATGCCCATAAAAGAAGTAATAGTTTTGGTAGTTTCATAGTGGTTTATTTTTGTATTATTTTGCCATCCTGCCTGATAATAAAGGTTTGGTTAGAAAAGGGGCTTTTTACTGAAATGTTGTAGCCTGAAGCATGATTTTCTAATTCTGGTTTTATAATTTTACCTTCAACACTGATTGTTCCTTTTGTAAGGTTTGCGATAGATTTTGCCCAAACCTTATTTTTTTGAAAATATTCTTTTTGAAATCTGTATAAGTTATAAAGTTCCCATTTTATTTTTTCGTCCTGCGGAATGGTAAAGCTGTCTTTTCCTTCTTTGGAAGAAAAATAAACATACCCCCATTTCTCCGGTTCATGCATATTGATGACTCCCATTGGCGACCAAACCCAATTGTACTCCGGCAAAAACTTTCCATCAGCCTCTTTCTTTCTTTCGTAACTTCCATTTGTAATGCTATGCTGCCAATTTACCCTCGAGAAATTGACGCGCCAAAATTTGTCTACGGGCACATTTTTGTCAAAATAAGACGTTTTATAAGATGCCCAGGGAATCGCCATTTCTAATACCCAACCTTCATCTGTATCGTTGGGGTTGTTTAGCGTTCCGTTGATTTTTACCGCAGACTTCAGACCCGGAATATTCCAGTCATTTAAAACAACATTGTCATTTTCTCTGTAAGGTTTTGACAGAAACAGATCCCAGGCTGTGTTTAAAGCATTAATTTCTAATTCATAATAGTTAAAAGTATCGCTGTCAGGATCTATAAAAACTTCAAAATCGTTGTTGTAAAAGATAATGGTATCACGTTGTTTTAAATTTGCCCAAACATGCGGTTCTTCAATTTTTGCTAAAATATAAAAATTGGTTTCATCCCAGAGCATTTTAACTTTTGTTGCATATTTTGGTTTTACATTATTTTCTATGTCTTCAAAAAGATCAGTCCAGTTTACTTTATTCCATGAAGCATCATTTTCTTCTCCATCGATTACAATTGGACTTGTAGTTTTAGCCGCTACATAGGTTTTAGGAATAATGGTATTTTTCGATTGTGAATATCCACTAACCGAAAGAAAACCTAAAATCAATATTAATCTTTTTAATTTTAAACGCATGTTTTTTCTATAAACTATTATCTTTTGTAAACTGTATCACTTCACTTAATTTACCAAACGCCATAGCTACAACAGTATCTGCTGCACCATAATAAACGGCTAATTTATCTTCTTCAATATCATGCAAAGCAGCACATGGAAAAACTACATTGGGTACATCTCCTACCATTTCATAAAGTTCAGCAGGACCTAATAAATAAGGCTGTGTTCTGTATTTTACCTGATCCGGTGCATCTGTATCTAAAATAGCTGCTCCCATTGCATAACGAAAACCGTTACAGGTATTGATAACCCCGTGGTATAACATTAACCATCCTTCATCAGTAAGGATTGGGATTGGTCCTGCTCCTACTTTGGTACATTGCCACGCACTTTGTTCAAAAGGAGATGGTTTCATGACTAAACGGTGTTCTCCCCAGTATTTCATATCCGGGCTGTAACTGATCCAGATGTCTCCAAAAGGCGTATGACCGTTATCACTAGGACGGCTTAACATGGCGTATTTTCCGTTTATTTTTTGCGGGAACAAAACACCATTTCTGTTGAACGGTAAAAAGGCATTTTCGCACTGAAAAAATTCTTTAAAGTCGAAAGTGTATCCAATACCAATTGTTGGTCCGTTGTATCCGTTACACCACGTAATCCAGTAACGATCTTCGATAAAAACAACACGTGGATCATATTTATAAGCCGATTCGATCATCTCGGTATTACCGGATTGCATGACGATTGGCTCGTGATTAATATCCCAATCGATTCCATTTTTACTAAAACCGGCAAAAATATTCATTTGGACCGCTTTGTTATCACATCTGAAAACACCTGCATATCCGTCTTCAAAAGGAACTACAGCACTATTAAAAATACTGTTTGATGACGGGATTGCGTATCTGTCGATAATGGGGTTTTCAGAATATCTCCACATTACGTCGTTGCTGTTTTCGGGTTTGTCTTGCCAGGGAATTGTACTCATGATATTTTTGTTTTTTTATAGTTTGTTTTTTTGTTTTTGTATCATTTTTGTCAAAACTGTTGTCATTGTTTTTAAACACATAGAAACATAGCTTTTAGAAACCTAAAAAAGGCGTTTCACTTTATTTAAACACACATAGCTATGTGTGAGAAACTAGTTTCTTTTTATATTCTTTTTCAACACATTTGAAATCTATGTTTCTATGTGTTTAAAATTTTCGTCCTGAGAGCTTTACTTTGACAAAGCTGTTGATACGTTAATCTTCTATTTTTCTAACTTTATCCAACCACGTAAATTTCAAAATCGTTGTTGTCACTAAAAATACTAGTAGTGCTGTAATTGCTTTTGGATAATCTCTGATGATAAAAAATATCGGAAGCAAAATCATACTCGACTGCCAAACAATTCCGATGATGCAATTGAGCATATCTTTCCAAAAATCATTATTTTTTTCGAAAGTCTGATCTTCGATTTTTAATGTTTTATAAACCGGATTCCACCATCCCCAGGGTCTTACGTTTTTATAAAAAGATCTTAATACTTCCATATCTGTTGGTTTGCTTAAGAATGTTCCTAAAAGACAACCTAAAATAGAAAAACTAAATATTATTGGGAACAGGTAAATGGCCTGAACTTGTGCTAAGTCGTATAAAAGTGAACCTTCGGATAAACTTCCTTTAGCCTGACCCAGGGCAAATTGTAAAGAAGCTACAATTAGTCCGGCGAACATTCCCCAGAAATAACCCCAGCCGTTAAATCTCCACCAAATCCATTTTAGAAAGTTGGCGGCGACATAACCTCCGTACAAAGCACTGGTGATCCATAAGGTTAAGGAGTTAATAGAATCTGCAAAAAATCCCATAAAAACTCCTAAGCCAACTACAAGGAAAGAAGAAATCTGACTTACTTTTATATAATGCTGATTTGTGGCAACGGGTTTAAAATATTTTTTATAGATATCATTTACAATATACGCTGGTCCTGCATTTACGAAAGCGGAGAATCCTGACATAAATGCGGCTAATAAACCTGCTAATAAAATTCCTTTTATCCCCACAGGAATATACAAATTAACCACTTTTGGCATTAGTAATTCTAAGTCGGCTCCGGTTAAACCTGTATTGGCATTTAATTCAGGTGCAAGGTTTACTAAAGCAATTACGACAATTCCGGTAATTAATAAATATCTTGGGATGAATAAAATCAGGTTGGTGAAACCACTCATATACGCGGCTTCTTTTACGGATTTTGTCGAAAGAATCCTTTGTAAATCATAACTTGGCGTTGGTCCTGCAATACTGGCGAAAAATCCTTTAAATAATGTCATACCGATAAAAGCGCCAAACATTTTATATCCTTCTGAATCTATTAAATGATTGAAGGTTTGAAATTTATCACTCCATTGGGTTTCAAATTGCCAGCCAAAGAAAACATTTTTCCATTCTTCGGTAATCACCGAATTAATCTGAAGGTCGGTATAATTGATAAAAGCATAACCGGCAATTAAAACTCCGGCAATAATCATGATTAAATATTGTACCACTTCTGTTGCTACTACTGAAAACATTCCGCCCTTAACGGTATAAATCGTGGTTAAAAGTATAATGATCAAAGCATACGAACGCTCTGAAGTCAGGACAATTAAGTCGCCATAATGCAGCGTTAAATCCCAAGGCAGGATGATGGTTACAAATTTCCCGATTCCTTCAAAGAAATAAGCAATGAAACCAATCGTAGAAATAATGGCAAAAATAGCCACAATAATGTGGGATGCTTTTCCGGCTCTGTCACTCCCAAAACGGGTTAAAATCCATTCAGAACCTGTCATTACTTTAGATCTTCTGATCCAGACGGCGAGGAACATCATGACAAAAATCTGATTCCATATGGGCCAGAGCCACATAAACATAAAACTTTTTACTCCGTATAAAAATAATACTCCAATCATCCAGGAAGTCCCGGAAACATCAAACATTCCTGATCCGTTGCTTAAACCCAGGAAATACCATTTGATTGTTTTTCCGCCAAGGAAATAATCATCCAGTCCTTTTGATGCTTTTCTTGAAATCCAGATTCCTATTCCTACTGAGAGCAGAATATAGGCTACGATGATTGATACGTCAATGATATCCATTAATTTATGTTTATTTATTGGTTAGTTACTGGTTAGTTATTGTGGTTTCTTATTTTTTTAATCCCCAGTTTTTATTGGGTTCTGCTCCCATTACAAAATGCAAAATTCCGCCTTGTACTATTTGTTTGTGTGAGATTGCTGTTTGGTTAAATTCAACTCCGTTTAAGGTTGCTGACTGGATATAAAAGTTTTTGTCTGAAACATTTTGGGCTTCGATCACAAAGGTTTTTCCTCCTTCAAGATTAAGGGTCGCTTTTTCGAAAATCGGACTTCCTATTTCGTATTCTCCTGAAGCCGGATTCATAGGATATAATCCCATTGAACTAAATACATACCATGCCGACATTTGTCCGCAGTCTTCGTTTCCGCTTAAGCCGTTTGGTGTTGTGTTGTATTGTGTATCCAGGATATGATGCACCCAATATTGTGTTCTCCACGGCTGTCCTGCATGATTGAACATATAGGCAATATGGTGACTTGGCTCATTTCCATGAGCATATTGACCAATTAATCCGGAAATATCGGCCGAAACATTGTTTCCTGTGATTTCTGAACTTTCTGTAAAAAGCTGTTCTAAACGTTTGGTAAAGATTTCATTACTTCCGTGTAACGAGATAAAATCTTCGACATTTTGTGGTACAAACCAGCTGTGCTGCCAGGCATTTCCTTCGGTATAATCAGTATGTTCTCTGTGGTTGGAATGTTTTGGATCGAAAGGTTCGTTCCAGGATTTCCCGTCTTCAGATTTTCCTCTCATAAACCCTGTTTTGGGATCAAATAAATGTTGATAGGCTTTTGAGCGGTTTAGAAAAAATTGATAATCTTCGTTTTTGCCTAATGCTTTTGCCATTTGTGCCACACACCAATCGTCGTAAGCATATTCTAAAGTTATGGTTACTGATTCGTCTAATAAATTATACGGGATATAACCGTATTTTTTGTAGAAGTTTAAGTCACGTTCGTCCTGCATCATGGTGGTTTTCATTGCCTGATAAGCTTTTTCAGCATCAAAGCCTTTAATTCCTTTTTGGTAGGCGTCTACAATTACAGGAATAGAGTGATATCCTGTCATGGTATTGGTTTCATTGGCGTAAAGTGTCCAGACCGGTAATATTTTTTTGGTATCGTAATAGGCCAACATTGAGTTCACAATATCCGAAACTTTGTCTGGCGCTAATAAAGTCAATAAAGGATTTTCTGCCCTAAAAGTATCCCATAGTGATAAGGTCGAGTAAGCGGTATAATCATTTGCTGTAAAAATCTGATCATCCTCTTGTCTAAACTGACCGTTTTTATCACTATAGGTTACAGGGGCAACTTGGGCGTGGAACATCGCGGTATAGAAAATGGTTTTTAATGAATCTATTGGGGTCTGAACTTCTATTTTACTTAAGGCAGTATTCCATATAGCTGCTGCCTGAGATTTTGTGTTGTCGAAAGTCGATTTTTCGCCGTCTAAATTTTCTTTGGCGTTTGCCACACTTACGGATGATAAGGCTACTTTTACCAGTAATTCATTGGTAGTATTCGCTTCAAAAAATAATTGTGCAGCTGTGTTTTCTCCTTCTGACTTTTTCCCTGTAATTACCTGTTTATTAGCTAATAAAACAGATTCTGAGATGGGTTTTGAAAATTTGGCCACAAAAAATACTTTCTGATTTTTTGCCCAGCCGGTACTAAAACGATATCCGCTTATGGTGTATTGGTCTTCTATTGTAAGTCCGGTTTTGAGCGTTTTATCCCAATTGATAGCAAAACCAAGATCGATAATTATGGATTGTTTATCATTTTTGGCAAAGGTATATTTATGGAATGCTGTACGTTGTGAAGAAGTTAATTCTACATTGATTTTAGGATCCTCAAGAAAAACCTGGTAAGAGCCCGGTGCTGCTTTTTCGTTAACATGACTATAAGATGATTTATAAGGTAATTGATCTCGTGAAGTTGTTTTTATTGTTAAATCGAGTTTTTTATTGGTTGGCATAAGGAGAATATCTGCCAGATCACCTATTCCTGTTCCGCTTAAATGTAAATGACTGAATCCGGCTACTATAGAATCTGAATAGTGATATCCGGAGCACCAGTCCCAGTTCGAAATACCGTTATCCGGACTTACCTGCAACATCCCAAACGGAACTGTTGCTCCGGGATAAGTATGTCCGTGTCCGCCGGTGCCGATAAAAGGATCTACGTGATTAACAAAAATATTTGCCTGACTACTATTTTTGTATGACTTTATTTTACAACTTGCAATCAGAATTGCAAATAAAATCAACAGGGTAAAATTCTTCATATAAAACAACCTTAATTTAACTTTAAATTTAAATAAATCGGACTTTCATTAAAACTAATTTAGACGGACGACGTATAAACTAAGATAAACATCAAAAAAAGTCACAAAACGCATCATTATTATGAATTTCAATTCCAGCAAACTATACCGCATACCATTGCATTATCACATCCTTTTTTGGCTTACTTACTTTTTATTTAACACATTTCGCTGGGGAAGCTATTTTAATGATTACCTGTATTCCTTAAAGACAAACTTATTGGGTTTTCCGATTCACATGACGTTATGTTATCTGAATATTTTGGTATTTATGCCATATCTGGTGTATCGAAAAAAATATCTTTTGTATGTATTGGCGGTTTTATCCTCGATATTTTTAATGGTAATTATAAAATTTAACCTTACCTATTTATTAATAACACATAACGTTTGGCCTGAAGGACCTGAAACGATCGATAAACTAACGCTTAATTATACGATCGATATGATGATGGGCGAACTTTATGTGATCACTTTTGTAACGGCAATCAAGATTACATTAGACTTTTTGAAGGAACAAAAAAGGGTAACGGATCTGGAAAAATCACAATTGGAAACGGAATTACTTTTTCTGAAATCTCAAATTTCCCCACATTTTTTCTTTAATACGCTAAACAATATTTATTCTTTATCAGTAGAAAAATCGAATAAGACTCCTAAAATTGTTCTTAAACTTTCTGAGTTAATGCGCTATATGCTGTATGATACAAAAAGCAAAAGACAGACTTTAGAGAATGAAATTCTTTGTATTCAGAATTATCTTGATTTGGAGCGAATTAGAAATGATGATCGATTAGAGGTTAATATGTCTATTTCCGGAGATATTCATGATAAGGAAATTTCTCCAATCATATTATTAACGTTTATTGAAAATGCATTTAAACACGGCGTGAACAAAAACACCGGAAATGTAACCATAGATATCAACTTTAAGATCAAAGGTGATTTTCTTCATTTTACAATTTCAAACCCGATGGCAGAAATTACGCACCACAAGGACAATTTTAACAAGTCAAGTGGTATAGGCATCGAGAACGTTAAAAAAAGGTTAGAATTAGGTTATAATAAAAATGACTATAAGCTTTCATTTAAGAATAAAAAGAATATTTTTGTCGTAAAGCTGGTGATTAAAGTAACCTAAACAAAACTTTTCTTCGTATATACATTTACCTGCTAAACTATTTCGCTCAAATAACTAAGATTATAGAAATGAAGATAAATTGTTTGATTATAGATGATGAGCCATTGGCTATCAATGTTATAAAAAATTATTTAGAGCCAATCGAGAATTTTGAGGTAATAAATACTTTTAGTAACCCGATTGAAGGTTTAAATTTTTTAAAAAACAATACGGTTGATGTAATCTTCCTTGACATTAACATGCCTGTTCTTGATGGTATTAATTTTATAAAAAGTCTGGAAAATCCGCCAATTCTTATTATTACAAGTGCCTACAGTCAGTTTGCTATAGAAACTTATGAACTGGATGTTTTAGATTATCTGGTAAAACCTATCGAGTTTCCAAGATTAATGAAAACGCTGAATAAGATTAGTAAAAGACTCGAAAATAAAAACAATATCCCTCAGGAAAGCAGCCCGGAAAGCCCTTTTATCTTTGTAAAAATCGACAAGAAAAGGATGAAAAAAATTTTCTTTAATGAAATTTTAGTCATCGAAAGCTTAAAGGATTATTTAAAAATAAATACGCTAACCGGCAAATATATCATTCATAGCACCTTATCTGATTTTACGGATTTACTTCCCGAAAGGAATTTTTTAAGAATACACCGATCTTATACGATTGCAATTGACAAGATTGATGCGGTTGAAGGAAATAGTATCGAAATTGAAGGCCTAAGATATGTAATTGGCAGGTCTTATATCGATCATGTGAAACAGAAGATTTTGAATTCTTCGATTTAGAAAGTTTGTCAGTCTAAGCGAAGCCGAAGACTTTTTTCATTTAATGTCCGAGGAACGAAGAGTGACAAGATTGGTGAGAAAAGGATTGTAGGGAAAAGAATTGTGGAGCTACTTTGCGCCCTTCGACTTTGCTCAGGATGAAAAGACTGAGTGATAATAAAGCAAAAAAAATGCAGCCTAACCAGGGCTGCATTTTCAAAGTTGGTAACTAACCAAATAAACCACATGAAATAGTTTATTATATTTTAAAGATGTTACAATCTAGAAATAATATCGTTTAAAGGCTTCGATAGCCGAGTAGTCTGCTAATCCTAAAGCGTGGTATTTTTCTGCTGTTAATCTGTTTCTGTCTTCTACTCTTACCCAGAATTCACGGCTGTCATCTCCCTGAAACATGACTCCGTCTTTTTGGGACTGGTGATAAAAAATGGCATGGCGTTTTTTAAGGACCTGATCAGGGCTCATTGGAACTGCCATTTCGATTTGGTAAGATTCCCATTCGTGCCATGCTCCTCTGTATAACCAAACCCAGCAATCATTCATATAACTGTGGTGTTTTACTCTTTTTAATGCTTCAAACAAACTATCAAGACAAACTTTGTGTGTTCCGTGTGGATCTGCTAAATCTCCGGCTGCATAAATCTGGTGCGGTTTTATCCTTTCGATAATATCACACATAATTTGTATATCAGCTTCTCCAAGGTTATTTTTCTTAACTGTTCCAGTTTCATAAAATGGTAAATCTAAAAAGTTAACATTTGAATCGGGAACTCCTAAATATCGGGTTGCTGCAACAGATTCACTTCTTCTAATTAATCCTTTTAATTTTCTGACTTCTAATGAATCTATATCGTTGGCTTTTTTATTCTTTAAAAAGTTGATGATATTTTCTGCTTCTGCAGAATTCGCATTTAATGCTTTTGATATTTCGGCAAATTTTAAAGCTTCTTCATTTGAAACGGCAATATTTCCTGAGGTCTGATAAGCAATATGCACATCATGTCCCTGCTCTACAAGTCGGTCAAAAGTTCCTCCCATCGAAATAACATCATCGTCCGGATGCGGACTAAAAATGATAATTCTTTTTCTTTCAGGTGTGGCACGCTCCGGTCTGTAAGTATCATCAGCATTAGGTTTTCCACCCGGCCATCCTGTAATGGTTTGCTGCATTTTGTTAAACATTTTTATGTTTAAATCATATGCAGTTCCTTCTTCTGTTAAAAGGCTTGACATTCCGTTATCATTATAATCCTTATCGGTTAATTTAAGGAACGGTTTTTTTGTCAATTCGCTTAACCATGCAACGGCTTTCAGTTTTAATTCTTCGGTCCAGATTACAGATTTAACCAGCCAGGGCGTTTTTACTCTCGTTAATTCTGATGAAGCTTCTGTATCTAAAACAAATGTTGTGTTGTTGTGCTGTTGTAAATACGTTGCCGGAACCCTGGAGGAAATTTCACCTTCGATTGTTTTTTTTATGATTTCGGCTTTGCTGATTCCCCATCCTAAAAGCACAATTCGTTTGGCATTTTTGACTGTACCAATTCCCATTGTGATTGCTTTTCTTGGTACATTATCAATACCTAAAAATGATGATGCCGCATCTTGTCTCGTTAAATGATCGAGTGTGATACTTCTGGTTGCCGAATTAACGTGAGATCCCGGTTCGTTAAATCCGATATGTCCGGTTCTGCCAATACCTAATAGCTGAAAATCCAATCCGCCATAAGCTTTAATCTTCATTTCGTAATCGATACAATATTGCTGCAGGTCTTCATTGCTGATGTTTCCGTCAGGAATATTAACGTTTTGCGGATGAATATCAACATGATTAAAAAGATGCTCATGCATGAAATACCAATAACTCTGAATATTATTTTTATCCATTGGATAATATTCATCTAAATTGAAGGTTACTACATTGGCAAAACTTAAACCTTCTTCTTTATGCAAACGAACGAGTTCTTCATAAACTTTTACAGGTGATGATCCTGTTGCTAATCCTAAAACACATGGTTCGTTTAACTCTTCTTTTCTCTGAATTATATTGGCTATTTCCTGAGCTACTAATATCGAAGCTTCCTGAGACGAATCGAAAATTACATTATGAATCTTCTCAAAGCGGGTTTCTTCAAACTTTCCAGCTTCTTTAAAATTTATACTTTCTTTAATCATTTGTCTGTTGTTGTGATTATTTAATATAAAATTAAATATTACACAATGTAAATAATCAAAAATTCGACTAATAACCTGTTACCTTCGCTAGAAAACATAATTCGAAACTTTAAGAAAAAAGATGCCAAATTAAAAGCTGTTATAGTGTTTCAATTACATTTATTTCTGCTATCGAAACAGTCGATCCCTTCCCTACTACTGACCTGGCAACGAAACGAATATATCTTGCCTGAGCTTTTTTAAAGGTCTTTATCTGCTCGATGGGATTATTTTTTATATTCGAAAATTCTCCTTCTGACTGCAATGTCCATTTTACATTATCCTCACTGGTGTAGAATTCATAATTTGAAATTAAATTGAGATTATTACCTACTTGCTGTGGCACATAAGTAAATCCGTTAATGCTCACAATACTTCCCATATCGATTGTTATTTCCTGGGGAAGTTTATTAGAATCACTTCCAAAACTCCAGTCTGTATTTGGATTTCCGTCGATAATTCGGTTGGCCAAACTCAAATCTCCACTCGTAGCTGTAACTATTTTCCAGTTTTCTTTTGAAGCACCGTATTTTGCAGTTTTTATGGCACTGCTGATATTTTCTGCTCCATTAATAGCAACGGCTTTAATTTCAACAGCTTTATTGTACTGGAATTCTCCTTTATATAAATTGCTTTTTTGAGTTGGGTTACTCCCATCAACAGTATAATAAACAGGGTTTCCTTCTTCAGATTTCATTGTGACATTCCCGTTTTTATCTCGCTGTATTTCGGGCATCCGCACAAAAGTTGGCGCATTATAGGCCTGAATATTCGAAATGACAATGCTTGCTTTTGAATCGGTAATATTTATTTTTAGTGCCGATGCCATTACTCTGTCTATTCTTAGAATTCTTTTGTACCCAATTGTCGTTTCGTTCGCAACAGTTTTCCATTTTCCATCCACTTTGGCTTCAACTGTAAAAGCTTTAACGCGTTGTCCTAATTGTATATATTCCTGAAGCAGGATACGATTAATTGGTGTTGGTTTATTGAATTCAAATACAATAGAAGCTGATTTTACAGCGTCATCTGTTGCCCAATAGGTATTTTTATTTCCGTCGGCTGTATTTTTTGCTGCAAATTCGTTGTTGTTTCCTCTAATATTATCGGCTGTAATTTTACTTCCTGATATTAAATCGGTTTTAAAATCGGATTTTATAGTATTCACTAATTCTTTTAATCGGGTTTGGTCGTTTTCATGAACCAAACCTCTTTTATCTACCGGAAGATTGAGCAGCAAAGTAGCATTACGGCCAATTGACTCGTAATAAATATCGACCATTTCATCCAGCGGGCGTACTTTATCATCTTCTACTGCATGATAAAACCATCCGGGTCTTATTGAAACATCTGCTTCTCCGGGAACCCATTTTTCGCCATCTTCATGACCGGACATAAACTCTGTATAGTGTACTTTTCCAGCGAGTTCGTCTTTCTGGCGTAAAAGGCTCCAATTTGTTTTTCCGGCACGGCCTTCTTCATTTCCAATCCATCTTGCTTCAGATGGTCCAACTCCCCAGACTAACGTTTTGGGCGCTATTTTGTATATTAATTTATAGGTTTCATCCCAGTTGTAATATTCAAGTGTATTTATTTTTCTGGTTTCGTTTGCTCCTCCGTAATATCCGTCTCCGCCATTGGCACCATCAAACCACATTTCGAAAACATCTCCGTAATTGGTTAATAATTCTTTTAGCTGATTTCTGAAATAGGTTACATATTCGGGTTTGCCGTAATCTGCGCGATTTCTGTCCCAGGGCGAAAGATAGAGTCCGAGTTTTAAGCCATATCCTTTACAAGCTGCTGCTAATTCTTTTACCAGATCGCCTTTACCATTTTTCCAGAGAGAATTCTTCACAGAACGTTCTGTATAGGCTGATGGCCATAAACAAAATCCGTCATGATGTTTGGCTACTAAAATAATCCCTTTCATTCCTGCTTCTTTCACTACTCGTGCCCACTGGCGAACATCGAGATTTGTTGGATTAAAAAGTTCCGGAGATTCATCGCCATACCCCCATTCTTTGTTTGTAAAGGTATTTAAGGAGAAATGTACAAAGGCATAGAATTCCATTTCCTGCCAATCGATTTGTTTTTGGGTTGGCAAGGGACCAAATGGTTCCGGGGATTTTACTTTTTTTTGACTGATAACGGGTGTTATGATGCAAAAAAAACATACTAATAGAAAAGCTTTTTTCATCGCGCTGTATTTAATCACTTTTTATTAAAATAGTAACAACACAATATTAATCTAAATTATGATCTGAGCTATAAAATTTCGACCAATAACAATTTTAAGAGCGTTTTGGGCAGTTTAAAAAAATAAATATTTTTGATTTCTGCAAATAAAGACATTGAATATAAAGCCTTTAAAAATTTTGTTCAGCACCCAACTAAACAAGATTTTATATTTTTGAAATGTTAAGCAACAGTGGTAAGACAGAACTTCAATTCTGTTCTCATTTCTGATTTTATTTTGGTGGGATCAAACAATAAGATATCTTCTATTTTTTCTAATTTTAATTTCATTTCTTTATTTAACGTCGAAACGATCAATGGAATTCCTCTCTTGTAAATCCGTAATAAATCAATTAATTCTTTATCCGAATACACTACAAATATCAGCACTGCATACTCTTCTATCTGATCATCGAAATTTTTAAAATTTTTATATACATCAAATGTAAAATGTTCTTTGAATTCATACTTTAAGAACCTCGAAAAGCACTTTTGACTATCATATACCAATGCCTTTTTCTTCTTCATCGCTCTACTACTTTTATGCTTAACAAAACCTAAAACCTCTGTTTTATTCTTTTAAAATCCTCTTACAATTAGAAGATTATTTTAATTAAAAAACAAAAATCTTCGAAATTATATTCCGGATCATTTTTATTTGTCATACTTTTCTTCATACCAATTTAGAGTACAAAGTGACAAAATATTTCTGACAAAATATTTTAAAAAAATAGCATATTAAGACATATTTCAACAAACAACAGACGAATAAAATGCTGTTAAATAAGATTTATTCATTGAGATAAAAATTGAGAAGTTTAAAAAGTAGCTTTAATAAAATCATCAACGGGCTTTCTTCCGAATTGCTGAAAATATATTGAAGTGAAATAACTTATTTTGACATAATTTAATTGATGTGAAATATCTATCACGGAATCAAACTTTCCACTTTTAAGGAGTTCATTGGCAAGAATCATTTTTTCCCTTACAAAAAAATTGTTGGGAGTTTCAATAAACATTTTTTTAAACAAAGACATGTATTTCGAAACGGACATTCCAGCGAAATTGGCCAAAAATTCAACCCCGGGAAATCCTGTAAATAAATTATTCAGGAGATATTCTTTGGTATGATTTAAAGTTTCTGCTTCTTTTTCCGGGATATGATGAAGCATAGGTGCCTGAGTAGAATAACGATCAATAAATATAGCCAATAACCTAAGTGCAACTCCTCTTAAATAGATCTCAAAAGCCGGATCAAGAAAAGATTTACTTTTAATGGCATGCATAATTACCTTGCTTTCACTATCAATATGATCATAAAAGAAAAGTGTATTTTTTCCGGCTTTTATTTTACGCTTATTAGAATCTCTTATGGATCCATTGACTACAGAAAATTTCAATAAGTCCTTGGCCACCAATAATCGCATTGCAAAAACCCTTTCGCCCACTACCGGTTGAAAAACATTATCAACAGCATTATCAAATACGCCCAACCCTAAATTTGCTTTATATCCAATTTTATGTTTTATTCCCTCTACGTGAATAAGGTTCATCTCATCGCTAAAGTCATAATGAATAATATAAAGATCATCATCAGATTTAAGTCTGTGTACCAAAAACGCTTCTTTGAATATTAAATCCCAAATTACGACCGAAAGTCCGGGAACAACTTCTGTATAAAAAAAACCTCCATCTGCTACTTTTTCAGGCATTTGTAGAAAATTATCCTCAATTAGCTTTGCTCCGATTTGCTCAATAAGAACTTTTGCAAGTTGTTTTTGCCATACTGATGATAAAGAATAAGTGTGACTAATTTCGATCATTATTACAATTGTTTAATGAAATCCTTTGGAGACATTCCGAATAATTCTTTGAACCTGGCAGCAAAATAAGAATTGTTGCTAAAATGTAACGCATCTGAAACTTGTGTAACTGTTAATTGTTTTTCCTGTAAAACTCGTTTGGCTTCTAATAATTTATTATTTAAAAAAAAGGCATTTGGAGTCATTCCGGTAATCTTTTTAAACAGACTTTTATACTTTGATTCAGACATATTGGCTTCTTGTGCCAAAAAACTAATACTTGGAAAAGTACAATTTAGATTCTCAATTAAATATGCTTGTGATTTTATTATACTTGTCAGATCATTTTCATTAACTGTATCAACAACAATCTCATCCAGTACCATTTTTTCAATATATTCTGCCAAAAGATTTTGCACCGTTCCTCTTAAATGCAGTTCAAAAGAGGCGTCTTCTAATTTATGAGCCCTAAGATTCATCAGAAGATTATAACTTTCGTTACTCATTCTTGTAAACTTCACTATCGTATTTAGCTCCGGATTGAAAATATCATCTGCATGATCTTTTATAGACGGATTGTTTTTTAGATATTCTTTGATTACTTCTTTTTTTATAAAAATACAAAGGGTAAAAGTTTTGCTTCCGGCCTTAACTATATAATCATGGCGCAGACTACTATCTACAAAAGCCAAATTATAATTCCACCTGCCAATAGGATTCGATAAACCATTTGATACAAAAACAGCTTCTCCTTCAGTAAGATTATAGTAGATACCTATAAAATCATCTTTTTTATTCTCTTGCCTGTAATGAATGTCAATATGATACAAAACATCCAGATAAAGCACCGAAATTCCAAAATCACAATTTAAAAAGTACCGATAACCTGTATGAATATGTTCCGGTACCAAAATAAAATTACCATCAACCTTTCCTTCGAGTTGTTTTGCTAAGGGTTCTACCCAATCTAACCCTACTCCGTAATGATGTGTAATTATTTTCATAAATAGTATGATTAAGCTTTTTTACAAAACAAAGTTGATTTTGTACTTTCTGCTAATTCCAAAAAATATTCCATAATTAAATGATAAGATTATCTGTACTGAATGCCTATCACTAAGTAATTATTGAGCCATATTGGTCCGGTTATTTCATATTCTATTTCAAAAAAGCCAGATGGCAAAATGAAGAAATATTTCTGGCTTAATACGTTTAAAAAACACCAGATTAAGACATTTTTTAGTACGCAACGTAAATATAAAAATTATTCGTACAAGTATTACAATAGAATCAATACCAGAATTTATAATTTCAGCATAAAAAATAAGGTTCAGAACTTAATCCATTATGAACAAAAAAGCCTTAAACAACAATCGTTTAAAGCTTTAATTATTTTAATCAGAGTATCGTATTTAAGTTATAATCCAACAAAAAAGTATGAAAATTTAAAAAATCCCCATGTTTTCAGGCTTTATTGTAAATCCCAAACGTATCATACTTTTGTGCTCCTGATAATCAATCAAACTTTCTGTATATCCCACAAACCATTGTAGTGTGAGATAATAATTCTCACTTTTGTATGGTCGCCAATTTACCTGTGTCTGCAAAGATCCATAATTGATAAGTCCGCTTCCCTTCCTGAAAAGAACGTCTGCACTCCATCTTCCCGGTTGTATCTGATACGTTGCGCTTGCTTCGCCGTATCCAACATATTTAGTAAGTCCGGGATTATCTTCTTTATCAACAAGCGGAATCCATCCTCTTAAGCCAACAATCCACCTTGGAGAAATCTGTGATTTTAATGAAAAGGCAAGCATGTTCCAGGTTCTGGAATAAATAGAATCTCTACCATTAGATTCGTGTTCAAATGAGACAGACCCATAAGTTAACCTTCCTCCTTTTAAATAAAACGGACGAACAAGGGCAACACCCGGATTAAAATTAATTTCTGCAAATGGTTTTGAACTTGCATAAATATCCCAAAATGCTTTTTGAGTATACATTAAATAGGGGAAAAAACCGCCCCACAAAGGTTTTGAATTCAATCGTAACTTAAAACTGACCTGATATTTTACATCAGCAGTATTTCGGGTAATATCAGTATTTATCGGAACTCCCGTTAAAAAGTAATTGTCCTTGTGAACAGAAAAACTAGGTTCTTTCAACAACGAATCTGCAGCACGGAAATTTTTTTTATCTTCTACAATTTGTGAATTTGCAGTAATTGAAAACAAAATACAACAAATCAATAAATATTTTAAATACATTCTAATAGTTTAAATTGGGAATTATTTTAAGCTTTTATATTAAAGATACATTATTTTAACGAATCCTATTAACGCAATAAAATAAGAATTACTCCAATAAAAATAGGAGTTCAAATACTCTATCAAAACAAAACATCCTCTTCAAACTAAAAACAATTTAAAATGAACAAATATTTTATAGCATCGCAATAGGATTAGAACCTTTTATTAGAAAATTTTAACTGATCAGCCAACTGTTTCAAACAACAAATAGTACATTATCAATATTTTACGCTCCTAAATACTCTTTATAAAAAAGATGTAATTAGAATTTTGTATTTTCGTTTAGCTGAAAAATATCCTGTTTTAAATAAGTCAAAATTTCTCTCACTACGAGAAGTTAGACAATAATTTACAACACCGAAAAAAAACCAACATGAAACTATTGAAGCTATTTGCCGGATCAATTACAATATCACTTCTTGTCTCTTCTTGTAGTAGTGTTTTAAAGAGTACAAAAATAGATTATTTGACGAGTAACTATTGTCAGCCAACTATTCAGTATGATTATTCTCAGCTCGAAATTCCGCAAAATAAAACATTCAAACAAGACAGTATTTTAAATGCTAATTTATCCAAACACGACCTATTAGTCAGCAAGGCCATTGGCATTGAAACTTATTTGGCAGAATATCTTCAAATAAAAAAAGATACTTTAAAAAGGCTAGTTTTAAAACAAAAAATTACTGACCGCTTGATGCTTACAACTATAGAAATAAATGCGTTAGCTTCAGAATTAGACTGTAATGGTGAGCGTATAAACAAATTAGCAGACTATATTGATGACATCAACAATAAGAAGACTAAAAATCTAACCGTTGCTTCTGTTACCTTGGGTGCCTTGACTACAGTTGCAACTGTTTTAATAAAAAATAATAATGCCAGTAATGTAGTTGGTGTAACCGGTGGATTACTTAGTGCCGGATTAGGGGCATTGACAATTTCACCAAAAGGAGAAAAAATAGAGCTAAAGCTTCAGAGGAATCTGCTTAGGAATATTTGGTACAACGACAATTCAAATGAGGCATATCCTAATTCTATATGGACTCTTATAAACGAGAAAGAATTTAGCAATTCCGGAGAAAATGACCTGCAGGAAAGTATCAAAAACCGATGGACACAATACAATTTTGATGGTAAAATAGATGTCAAAACTCAAAAACTTTTTTTTGATGAAGGTGGCATCTATACAGCAGACGATTTACACTCAAGAGCAAATATGCTAAACGAATTGCAGGCAACCATTCGTTCTCTGGAACAGGATTTAAAAAGTTTAGCGGTGAGACTTAATGGATTCTAATATTCAACAATCCTTATAGCACTTCCATCCTTAACACGTACAAGGGATAGGTCTTCTTCTCAGGAGCAAACACTATAAAGAAGCTCCATACTCTTATAAAAATAGTTTTTTTTACCGCAAAGTAAAAATGCAAAGTTCGCAAAGCTCTAAATTAAGCCTTGCGAACTTTGCGGTTTTCACTGGATTCTAAAGCTTCCCTTGCGCACTTTGCGGTTCAATCACCAACCCATATAAAAGGCGATGCCCCCCGACAGCTATCGGGGCTCCCGCATAACTGCAGTATTTTGTAAAACAAAAAATCCCTCCCAATAAATCGGGAAGGATTCTTTAAAAGAAAGGCGATGACCCCCGATAGCTATCGTGGCTCCCGCATAACTGCAGTGTTTTGTAAAACAAAAAATCCTCCCGATAAATCGGGAAGGATTCTTAAAAGAAAGGCGACGACCCCCGATAGCTATCGGGGCTCCCGCATAACTGCAGTATTTTGTAAAACAAAAAATCCCTCCCGATAAATCGGGAAGGATTCTTTAAAAGAAAGGCAACGACCCCCGATAGCTATCGGGGCTCCCGCATAACTGCAGTATTTGTAAAACAAAAAATCCCTCCCGATAAATCGGGAAGGATTCTTAAAAGAAAGGCAACGACCCCCGATAGCTATCGGGGCTCCCGCATAACAGCAGTATTTGTAAAATAAAAAATCCCTCCCGATAAATCGAGAAGGATTCTTAAAAGAAAGGCGACGACCCCCGATAGCTATCGGGGCTCCCGCATAACTGCAGTATTTGTAAAATAAAAAATCCCTCCCGATAAATCGAGAAGGATTCTTAAAAGAAAGGCGACGACCCCCGATAGCTATCGGGGCTCCCGCATAACTGCAGTATTTGTAAAACAAAAAATCCCTCCCGATAAATCGGGAAGGATTCTTAAAAGAAAGGCGACGACCCCCGATAACTATCGGGGCTCCCACATAACTGCAGTATTTTGTAAAACAAAAAATCCCTCCCGATAAATCAGGAAGGATTCTTTAAAAGAAAGGCGACGACCCCCGATAGCTATCGGGGCTCGCGCATAACTGCATTATTTGTAAAACAAAAAATCCCTCTCAATAAATCGGGAAGGATTCTTAAAAGAAAGGCAACGACCCCCGATAGCTATCGGAGCTCCCGCATAACTGCAGTATTTTGTAAAACAAAAAATCCCTCCCGATAAATCGGGAAGGATTCTTAAAAGAAAGGCGACGACATACTCTCCCACATAACTGCAGTACCATCTGCGCAGGCGGGCTTAACTACTCTGTTCGGGATGGGAAGAGGTGAGCCCCGCCGCAATAACCACCTTAAGGTTGTTAGTCTAAAGTCAAAGGTCTTAAAGTTATAAAGCCTTTTGACTTTATGACTTTTATCTTTTGACTAAAAGACTGCCCGCGACGGGCAAATATCTTAACATACTGAGATAAAGAAAAGTACTTTTATTTACTATTTTTAGAAAGTTTCTTCCCCACACCGTAGTGTGGGGAAAAGGGTGTACATAAGCTTACGGATTATTAGTACTACTCGACTATGACATTACTGCCTTTACATCTATAGCCTATCAACGTGGTCATCTTCCACGATCCTTAAAAGAAATCTCATCTTGTGGTGGGTTTCGCGCTTATATGCTTTCAGCGCTTATCCCTTCCAAACGTAGCTACTCTGCGATGCTCCTGGCGGAACAACAGATACACTAGAGGTTTGTCCAATTCGGTCCTCTCGTACTAGAATCAGATCCACTCAAATTTCTAACGCCCACAGTAGATAGAGACCGAACTGTCTCACGACGTTCTGAACCCAGCTCGCGTGCCACTTTAATGGGCGAACAGCCCAACCCTTGGGACCTTCTCCAGCCCCAGGATGTGACGAGCCGACATCGAGGTGCCAAACCCCCCCGTCGATATGAGCTCTTGGGGGAGATCAGCCTGTTATCCCCGGCGTACCTTTTATCCTTTGAGCGATGGCCCTTCCATGCGGAACCACCGGATCACTATGCTCTACTTTCGTACCTGATCGACCTGTATGTCTCTCAGTCAAGCTCCCTTATGCCATTGCACTCTACGCACGGTTACCAAGCGTACTGAGGGAACCTTTAGAAGCCTCCGTTACTCTTTTGGAGGCGACCACCCCAGTCAAACTACCCACCAAGCAATGTCCCCCGCAAAACGGGGTTAGGCCTCAGATAAACAAAGGGTTGTATTTCAACAATGACTCCACAACGCCTGGCGACGCCACTTCACAGTCTCCAACCTATCCTACACATCATTTATCCAAGGTCAATACTAAGCTATAGTAAAGGTGCACAGGGTCTTTTCGTCCCACTGCGGGTAAACGGCATCTTCACCGTTACTACAATTTCACCGAGCTCATGGCTGAGACAGTGTCCAGATCGTTACACCATTCGTGCAGGTCGGAACTTACCCGACAAGGAATTTCGCTACCTTAGGACCGTTATAGTTACGGCCGCCGTTTACTGGGGCTTCAATTCAATGCTTCTCCGAAGATAACATCTCCTCTTAACCTTCCAGCACCGGGCAGGTGTCAGGCCCTATACTTCATCTTACGATTTTGCAGAGCCCTGTGTTTTTGATAAACAGTCGCCTGGACCTCTTCACTGCGGCCAGCTTGCGCTGGCGACCTTTCTCCCGAAGTTACAGGTCTATTTTGCCTAATTCCTTAGCCATGAATCTCTCGAGCACCTTAGGATTCTCTCCTCAACTACCTGTGTCGGTTTACGGTACTGGTACTAATTACCTGAAGTTTAGAGGTTTTTCTTGGAAGCCCTTAGGCGCACTATCTCTTTGTCCGAAGACTCCGAGTACTATCGTATTTCCCCAAGACGCGTGGATTTGCCTGCGCATCTTATAGGTAGGTACTTCAACGAACTATTCCGTCAGTTCGCGGCGCTTTCATCACTCCGTCACCCCATCACAGTAATTAGTAGTACGGGAATATTAACCCGTTAGCCATCGACTGTCCCTTTCGGGTTCGCCTTAGGACCAGACTAACCCACAGCTGATTAGCATAGCTGTGGAAACCTTAGTTTTTCGGTGTGCGGGTTTCTCGCCCGCATTATCGTTACTTATGCCTACATTTTCTTTTCTAACCAGTCCAGCATGCCTTACGACACACCTTCAACCCTGTTAGAATGCTCCCCTACCACTTAGAGTAAACTCTAAATCCATAGCTTCGGTAATATACTTATGCCCGATTATTATCCATGCTCGTCCGCTCGACTAGTGAGCTGTTACGCACTCTTTAAATGAATGGCTGCTTCCAAGCCAACATCCTAGCTGTCTGGGCAGACAAACCTCGTTCTTTCAACTTAGTATATATTTGGGGACCTTAGCTGATGGTCTGGGTTCTTTCCCTCTCGGACTTGGACCTTAGCACCCAAGCCCTCACTGTTAGTGAACATTATATAGCATTCGGAGTTTGTCAGGAATTGGTAGGCGGTGAAGCCCCCGCATCCAATCAGTAGCTCTACCTCTATATAACTTTATAACTAACGCTGCACCTAAATGCATTTCGGGGAGTACGAGCTATTTCCGAGTTTGATTGGCCTTTCACCCCTACCCACAGGTCATCCGAAGACTTTTCAACGTCAACCGGTTCGGACCTCCACTATGTGTTACCACAGCTTCATCCTGCCCATGGGTAGATCACACGGTTTCGCGTCTAACACTACTGACTAAAGCGCCCTATTCAGACTCGCTTTCGCTACGGATCCGTGGCTGAACCACTTAACCTTGCCAGCAACGTTAACTCGTAGGCTCATTATGCAAAAGGCACGCCGTCACCCCACGAAAGGGCTCCGACCGCTTGTAAGCGTATGGTTTCAGGATCTATTTCACTCCGTTATTCACGGTTCTTTTCACCTTTCCCTCACGGTACTGGTTCACTATCGGTCTCTCAGGAGTATTTAGCCTTAGCGGATGGTCCCGCCAAATTCAGACAGGGTTTCACGTGCCCCGCCCTACTCAGGATACCACTATCTATTACATTTATTACCCGTACGGGACTATCACCCTCTATGGTGTCACTTTCCAGTAACTTCCGGTTCTGCATGCATAAAATATCGTGGTCCTACAACCCCAACAATGCCGTAACATCATTGGTTTGGGCTAATCCGCGTTCGCTCGCCACTACTTACGGAATCACTTTTGTTTTCTTCTCCTCCGCCTACTTAGATGTTTCAGTTCAGCGGGTTTGCCCACCTATCGGTGTACTATGTCTTCAACATAGTGGGTTGCCCCATTCAGGTATCTGCGGATCAATCGGTGTGTGCCCGTCCCCGCAGCTTTTCGCAGCTTATCACGCCTTTCATCGCCTCTGAGAGCCAAGGCATCCCCCATACGCCCTTATTTTGCTTATTGTACCAATCATAAATTAATATGACCGTTTTTTTTTGTCTTTTGTTCTTTGTATTACTACAATAACAAAAAACGCTTTCTACTTTTTATTATTTTCTTATCTCAATATGTCAATGAACTTTATTTATGTCGAAAGTTGTAAAGCCTAAGGTCATAAAGTCATACTTTTGACTTTCAGACTTTAGTCTTTCGACTAAATTTGTGGAGAATAACGGAGTCGAACCGTTGACCTCCTGCGTGCAAGGCAGGCGCTCTAGCCAGCTGAGCTAATCCCCCATTTTTCAATCTTAGATTGTAGAATTCAGATTTTAGATTCTTGAATTCTTCTCTAATCTCTTTTGGTGAATTCCAACTTCCAGAATTTCCTTTTTTTAAGAGCAAAATAGTTGTCTCGGACAGACTCGAACTGTCGACCCCTACATTATCAGTGTAGTACTCTAACCAGCTGAGCTACGAGACACTCTTATTCTTAAAATTTATTATTTGAACTAACAGCAAGAGTAAAATAGTCTTAAAATCAAAACCTTTAAAGCTTCTTCTTTTTTCCTCAGCGTGCATTACTGCTAACACTCGAGGCTCTAGAAAGGAGGTGTTCCAGCCGCACCTTCCGGTACGGCTACCTTGTTACGACTTAGCCCTAGTTACCAGTTTTACCCTAGGCAGCTCCTTGCGGTCACCGACTTCAGGCACCCCCAGCTTCCATGGCTTGACGGGCGGTGTGTACAAGGCCCGGGAACGTATTCACCGGATCATGGCTGATATCCGATTACTAGCGATTCCAGCTTCACGGAGTCGAGTTGCAGACTCCGATCCGAACTGTGACCGGTTTTATAGATTCGCTCCTGGTCGCCCAGTGGCTGCTCTCTGTACCGGCCATTGTAGCACGTGTGTAGCCCAAGGCGTAAGGGCCGTGATGATTTGACGTCATCCCCACCTTCCTCACAGTTTGCACTGGCAGTCTTGTTAGAGTTCCCGACTTGACTCGCTGGCAACTAACAACAGGGGTTGCGCTCGTTATAGGACTTAACCTGACACCTCACGGCACGAGCTGACGACAACCATGCAGCACCTTGTAAATTGTCTTGCGAAAGATCTGTTTCCAAACCGGTCAATCTACATTTAAGCCTTGGTAAGGTTCCTCGCGTATCATCGAATTAAACCACATGCTCCACCGCTTGTGCGGGCCCCCGTCAATTCCTTTGAGTTTCATTCTTGCGAACGTACTCCCCAGGTGGGATACTTATCACTTTCGCTTAGCCACTGAAATTGCTTCCAACAGCTAGTATCCATCGTTTACGGCGTGGACTACCAGGGTATCTAATCCTGTTCGCTACCCACGCTTTCGTCCATCAGCGTCAATCAATTAGTAGTAACCTGCCTTCGCAATTGGTATTCCATGTAATCTCTAAGCATTTCACCGCTACACTACATATTCTAGTTACTTCCTAATAATTCAAGTCTAACAGTATCAATGGCCGTTCCACCGTTGAGCGATGGGCTTTCACCACTGACTTATTAAACCGCCTACGGACCCTTTAAACCCAATGATTCCGGATAACGCTTGGATCCTCCGTATTACCGCGGCTGCTGGCACGGAGTTAGCCGATCCTTATTCTTACGATACCGTCAAGCTACTTCACGAAGTAGTGTTTCTTCTCGTATAAAAGCAGTTTACAATCCATAGGACCGTCATCCTGCACGCGGCATGGCTGGATCAGACTTGCGCCCATTGTCCAATATTCCTCACTGCTGCCTCCCGTAGGAGTCTGGTCCGTGTCTCAGTACCAGTGTGGGGGATCTCCCTCTCAGGACCCCTACCCATCGTAGCCTTGGTAAGCCGTTACCTTACCAACTAGCTAATGGGACGCATGCTCATCTTTTACCGTTGTGACTTTAATAGTGGTTTCATGCGAAACTGCTATACTATGAGGTATTAATCCAAATTTCTCTGGGCTATCCCTCTGTAAAAGGTAGATTGCATACGCGTTACGCACCCGTGCGCCGGTCTCTAAATCCGAAGACTTATACCCCTCGACTTGCATGTGTTAAGCCTGCCGCTAGCGTTCATCCTGAGCCAGGATCAAACTCTTCATCGTATATTGTTGATCTGATTTGCATCAGATCGTATTGTTATTCGAATCAGTCTCTATCGGTTCTTTTCTAATCTCTCGATTATCTTACTCTTTATTCTTTTGCCCTAACATCTCTGTTAAAGCGGCTGTCAATTCAATATGTCTACGAACGTGTCTTCTTTTTCAATTTCGCTTGTTTCTCAAAGCGGGTGCAAAAGTAGAAAATTTATTTTAACCGGCAAGTAAATTTTGAAGTTTTTTTTAGAAAATTTCTTTTCCTTTTCTTCTCATCTCCCAACCAGTCTATCAATGAACTTTCCGTATTTTGCGGGGTGCAAATGTAACATCTGTTTTCAAATCTCGCAAGCTTTTTGAAATCTTTTTTGAAAATAAATCCTCAGTTTTGATTCGTTGTGCCTGCCAGTATTTCAGTGAACGTCTGTCGTTGTTGCGGGTGCAAAAGTACACTCTTTATTTACATTTACAAGCCTTTTGTTTATATAATTTCCATCTTTTTTAAAACTTTTTCTTAACACTCTGATAACACCAACCTTAAGCTTTTACCTTTTTCCGGATTTATACGAATTTTCGCAAAGGATTTGCGTTTTTCGTAATATCAACTTTGAAAGAAGTGCCATTTTTATGGACTTCATAGCTTTTTCAGCGCTTTATTACATTACTTTATAATAGTACATCAAAGTGATTTTATAGCTTTTAACTTCTTTCCCATCCTTTTATCTGGTTTTACCACGAAGACGCCAAGACTGCCTGGATAGCCATCGAGAGCAAAAAGTAAGTTTTATCTATGCGTATAATAGACATACTATCCCAAAAAGCGCTCTATCCTAGTCTAAACGACCATCAGAAATAATAGAAACTCTTTTTTTGTCGGTCTACAGGCTTCGGAAAGCAAAAAAGATTAAAACCAACAGCAAGAAACAACCTCTAATTTAAAACAAAATAAAAAATTCCCATTATAAAGTCTCAGCACATTCAAAAACAATAAAACCACTCCTTATATATAAGGTATAAAATAATAACCCCAATAAGCTTTTAAAACTATCGGGGCTACCATAAACCAATCTTATATATCAGGAGATAAAAATCACAACTTTTATCAAAAGCAGAGCAAAAGTTAAGATCGTTTTGTTTACTCAGTGTCCTGTTTTTTTTGCAGCATATCCAATTTTCATTTTAAAAAATTGTAACCTGTACTCTTTTGGTGTAATTCCTGTTATTTTTTTAAAAAGCTGTGTAAAATGTGAGGCGGTATGAAAATTGAGCTGAAAAGCAATTTCGGCAATATCTTTACTGGATTGAAGTAGGGCTTTACTATAATTGATATCCATTTCATTAATCCATTGTTTTGGCGATTTTTGAGTTACATTTCTTATACATTTGTTAAGATAATTTTCCGTAACAAACAATTTATCTGCGTAAAAAGTGACTCTTTTTTCTTCTATATGATATTTGAATAAGATATCACGAAACTGTAGTGATAGTTCCATAGGACGGGTAGCTGATTTATGATGACTATTTGGCTCTGTACTTAATATTTTAACCAAAATAAGATGAAGCATAGTAACCACTATTTCGTTTAAATTTAATCCACTAATCCATAATTCCTGTTCCATTATAGTAAGGAGCTGTACAATTGTCTCATAAGTGAGAAGGTCCAGGTTTAGGAAAGGAGGCATGAAAAAAATACTGGTTTTATCCTTAGGTAATTCTTGTTCTGACAAGATATTATTCTCATATGCTAAAAAAAAGCCTTCAACGTCATCGGATAATTCTATTGTTGCAGTAATGGTCCCTTGTTTTATAAAAATGACATCTCTTTTTTCTGCATGATGCTCCTTATCCTCCAGATACTGTTTGATATGCCCTTTGGTAATAAAGAGGATAAAATTAAAAGTGGTTCGGTAAGGAATTACAGGCATAAGAATTCCTTTTAGGTACTCTTCGAGTCTATAGAGCTGTATATCCGCATTGTTAGAAAGTATTTTTTCTGTAATATTAGGCAGAAAAAGTTTTTTATATTGAAAATTAGAAAGTACTTCCATGTCAATTAATTTATAATATTGAACATAACAAATTTAGTATAGAATACACATTTAAAACTTATAAAATACTCCCATTTTAATTCCGAAAGGAAGCCCGGGTGTAAAGGTCATATCCGTAATTGGGGCAACTTCGTTTTTTAATTGAGTTTCGGTAGCAAATTGAGCTTCGTTCCATTTTACATTAAACAGGTTATTGATTTGCAAATTAGTTCCCCATTTTCTATGAATGTAGCTAAATATCAGATCATTCACAAAATAAGCTTTTGTTTGGATACTGTTATCTTCAACTCCCGGCCTGTCACCCAGATAACGATATTGTAATCCGACAGAAAAACCATTCAAAAAATCCCAATTTACAGACCCGGTACTTGTAATTACCGGAGCTAATGGCACATAATCTTCGCCTTTTGGTTCGTCAACAAAGCGGGCACGGGAATAATTAACATCCACATTCAGGTATAGGTTTTTCAATGGCTGAAAACGAATACCTAAATCCAGGCCAAAACGTTGTGATTTTCCTGAAGGTTCTATTACCGCATCATCCCCTACATAAACAAATTCCTGCTGCAGGAACAAATACCAAAACGTTGGCATAATAATCAATGATTTGAGAGGATGCAGCCTCAATCCGAAATCGCCGCCCAAAGAATAAGGCATCGTATTCATTCCTTTTTGCTGAACTACCACTCTCATATCATTAGAGTGAAATCCCATACCTGTTTTCAGAAACCATGTTACTTTGTCATTGGCTGCATACCAAAAATTAAGTTTAGGACTTAATTTTGTTCCTTCAGACGATTGCCCTGAAGGTAATTGCGTATAATCCAGTAAATTGTGCATATTGAAAATGAAATGATCTAACCTTAACCCAGGATTAACAGTCCATTTTCCGCTTTTCCACATCAATTCTGAATACGCATGAAAATTGGTTTCAACCCCGGTAACATCAACCTGTTTATCCAATAATAAATCCCTGTGATAAACATGATTCAATTGCAAAGTGCCAATATCATCATTACGGAAACCGCCTCCCGATGCCCAGGTTAAAGAAGCATTAGATAAGAAAAAACTTTTAGCATATTTAAATTCGGTACCGTATATATTTCTGCCGTCTTTCTGTTGAATTTCATCCCCATTAACTTTATCTTTTAAATAAAACGTAAAATCAGAATACAAATTAAAATTGTAATTGGAATACCAGGCCATGGCTTCAATCTGTTCAGACGAAGAAATAATATGTTTATAATTCATCTGAAAATTAGTTCTTGAAGTGCTGCCTCCTTCCGTAGGATCAATACTTCCCCAACGATCAATAATTCCTTCATTTACGGCACGTTCCGGAATTTGCCCTGAAGCATTCCAAGAGGAATTGAATGTAGAAAACTGAACATTGAAATAATCATGATCCGTGAGCCACTGGTTGTATTTTGCAAACATATTGAACCTATTGAAATTTTGTTTTACATCAAAGGGACCGTCGGTATAATTATATTCTGTCGCAACATAGAAATTTTTCCTATTGTCAGGATCATCCATAATACTGAACATTCCCAGAATTCTTTTTGAATTGAAAGAGCCTCCTTCAAGTTTAATCATACTGTTTTTCAAACGGTCATAGGTTTGAAAATCAACATATCCCGCCGTACAAAAATCACCCCGATCGGTATAATATGCCCCTTTGCCAAAGTCGATATTATTAACCGTTTCCGGAATGACAAAATGTAAATCTGAATATCCCTGCCCATGAGCGTGAGATACAATATTTACAGGCATTCCGTCTACATTGACACTTACATCAGTACCGTGGTCGGCATCAAAACCTCTCAGGAACAATTGTTCTGCCTTTCCTCCTCCGGCGTGCTGAGCAATAAACAAACCCGGAACTTTGCGCAACAGATCCTGAGCAGAATTTACCGGAAACTTATTAAGATCAACTTTTGTAATGGCCGAAAGAAACGAACTGTGATTTATGACGACCTCAGAAATTTCAATAGGCTTATGCTGAAGAAAAACAACCTTGTTTTCATCCCCTTTATTAGTAACAACCCATTTTAATTCATCATACCCATCATGGCTTATTACCAGCGTATCCGGAAAGGACTGAATGTGGTATTTAAATAAGCCATCAGATCCCGAATGGGTATGGTCATTACCATGATTGTACAGTATTTGAGCCCCACTGATTGGAAATTTATTGTCTGCATCCTTAAGGAAGGAGTGACTTTCAGTTTGATTCTTTTGTGCAAAAGTGACTCGGCTTATCAGTAAGACAAGAAAAGTAATTAGAATTTTATTCATAAGTAAGCAAAATATTTTTTTATTCTCAAAATTTCAACGACAGAGGTTCTTTATTAAAAATGATATTATAATTACGCAGTCAAAAAAAAAAACTAGCCTTCAAGTTTAAAATCTTCTCTTTAATAATTTATAATTTTATCCCCCTATCCAACTATAGGGGATATTTTTTTTACCATCCTAAAGTCAATAATCTCCGCTATAAAAGTATTTTCTGTATGCTAGTTCTTATCCTAGAACCCGACCATTACCCCTAGAGCTATGCGATTAACCATAGAAGATTGTGTGGTGGTATTGATAATCTGTTTCGCACCTGTATTGTATTCTATACCTATTAAAAAGTTCTTTGTTACATCATACATGGCATTGATACTGGCCGACGGTAAAGCAATTCTTGTACTTGAATTAAAATTATTCGTAACAAAATCTTCGCTTGTATTATCATTTACTACTTTATTACTTACCAGTGAAACAGGAGATGCATTATATGTCATGGTAGTATAGCCTACCACTAAGTTGGAATGCAGCTTTTCTCCGAAGTAATATTCTATGCCTGCAGAACCACCATAGATTGGAACTGTTTTGAAATTATCATTCTCATCATAAATAGCGTCATACATATTTCCTGCACCTCCATTGCCAAATAGCGCACCGGATAAAGTATAAGAACCTCCAATACCTGAACCCACAAGAGCCTGAGCCATAAAATAGCTCTTGTTATTGAGCATCGTTTTGTAATTAGCATTGATCCCCCACCCCATTGTTGTGGCATTAGCAGTAGCGCTTTTAACATAACGAAGAGGACGCCCCATAACTGCTAAACGCAAGAAACCCTCACCGTTATCCAGGCTTTTGGTAAATGCTGCAATTGGGTCTGCAGAAAACTGCCCGGGTGTTTTACCTCCGGCAATTTTAAGATAGGCCGATGAACTTTCTATACCACCCTCAAACTTCCATGATTTGTCAGCGCCAAAATTATTGTAATATTTAACTTGTATGTGACGCGCCCAAGTACCACTATTAGGCCCTTCCCAATCTAATGTATTATACCAGCCGGCAACACCATTACCAAAGAAAGTCCAGTCCTGACCTACGTGCCAGTGATTGTAATCTACAGTTGCTACCCTTAATTGTAAATTGCCGCCTGCGCCTGGACCACCCCACCATTGCGCTTCAACATATGTTACCAGAGGTCCCTTCGAAAAACCATTGTAAGTAGTTTTCCAGCCCAACTGTGATTGATACATATTAAAATCTGCATTTTTCTGATTAAGAGGATTGTATGGATCAGCTGAATTCAGGTTGACTGACTGAGAATTAATATCATTACCTCCCAGATTCACGTAACCGTTTAGTTTTAAGCGAGGAGAAAACTCCATTTCATAAAGCGGCTTTCCATCAACTGTTTTTTGTTGAGACGGGAAATTAATTTGTGCTTGCACTGTATAACAACTCACTACAAATAAGAATAAAAATGCTAATTTATTTATTTTCATAATTCTGTACTTATTTATTAACCACAAGGAAATTTGGTTTCTTAAATTCGATAAGAAACTTGTATTTGTCCTCTATAAAATGTTATTCGTTTTGTTCTTTAGCAATAAAAAACAGAAGAAATAAGGCAAGGGATAACTGAAGAAACAAGATGTATTCCTTCAATATAACCTTGCCATAATTATCATTTTGAGTTAAACGTTATTTAAAAAGAGAAGATTTCTGATGTACTAAAATGACTTTTATACTTTTATAGGAGTTCCTTCTGCATTTGATACGACAACATCGATTTGGATTAATGCATCTTTAAGTAAAGCTGATACGCCAACTGTTCTTCGTGCAGGAATACCACCCGGAAAGAATGTTGTGTAAACTTCGTCTACAATGTCAATATCTGCGATATTTTTAAGAAAGATATTCACTTTAACCACATCATCCATAACGTGATCAATACTTTCTAAAATTGCCTTGATATTTTTTAGGCACTGGTTAGCCTGTTCTTTTACTCCACCATCTACTATTTTACCTGTTTTTGAGTCCAAAGGTAATTGAGCTGAAAGGTGATTGTAATGAGAAAACGCTACAGTCTGTGTAGATAAAGAACACTTTGGTGCATTCTCATTATTGTTTGCTTTTATGACGATTCCATGTCTGTCTTCAACAGCTTGCGGAGGTGTACCGTCTCCGTGTGACACCACTGCTTCAATTTGTACCAAAGCATCCATAGGTAAAGCTGAAGCTGCAATTACTGTACGTGCAGGAACATAAGCCACACTTCTGGCAATAGCCGAGTCTGGAAAAAATGTTGTATAAACCTGATTTACGGCTTCAATATCTGAGAGGTTTTTAAGGAAGATATTTATTTTAACAATATCGTCAAAAGGAACGTCAATACTTTCCAAAATCGCCTTGATGTTTTTTAAGCATTGTCCCGTTTGCTCTTTTACACCGCCCGCTACCAATCTGCCTGTTTTTGAATCTATAGGCAATTGCGCTGAAATATTATTGTAATGTGAAAAAGATACCGTTTGTGTTGATAAAGCATTTATTGGTGCATTTGCCGTACTATTTGTAAGCTTTATAAGATCGCCCGATTGTGGTGCTTTAGGAATTGTACCTTCACCGTTTGAAATAAGCGCTTCAATTTGCACCAAGGCATTCATAGGTAAAGCTGCAACAGCGACTACCGTTCGCGTAGGAACGTAGGTTGGAAAGAATGTTTTATAAACCTCATCTACAGCGTCAACATCTTTGATATCCTTAACGAATACAGTGATTCTAACAACATCGCTTATAACATGACCGATGCTTTCTACAATTGTCCTGATGTTTTCAAAGCACTGTTCAGCCTGCTCTTTTACACCTCCTTTTACTAATTGACCCGATTTTGGATCGATGGGTAATTGAGCTGAAAGATTATTGTAATGAGAGAAAGCTACAGTTTGTGAATATGGGCCAATACTTTTTGGAGCATTTTCAGTGTTTCTTGCTAATAATGAATTTATTTTATTTGAAGCCATTTTGTTTATTATTTACTTTTTTAATAATTTGAGAAATTTTTAGCCAATCCATTTCCCCTTAAGGTAGAAAAGCTAGTATTATTTGAATTCTATTTATTGATACTATTAAACCATCAACAAGAGATGATTTTTAATTTTGTTTTTTAGGTATACAGATTTTCTGAATAAGTAAGGTCAGGCATGTCCCTGCAACAAACGGAAAAGTAAGCACTCCTCCTACTTCGGTCAAGACGTTATTATCAATCAAAAAGTCGTCAATGCCCACTGTAATTAATACTGCAATCAATACCCACAGCCCATCAGTTTTCCTGAGACCTGAAAATACAATAGCTGAAAGCACTGCATTAAAACCGAATAATCCTATATGAATTCCTTCAAGCGATTCTCCATCCATATAAGAAATGTATGCCCCTAATAAAGATCCTGCAAGGCCATATAAAGCCGCTACAGGTGAACTGATGAAAACAGCAATAAAAAAAATGATTCCGGAGAATACTCCTCCTTGAAAAATCACTTCACCAAAGCCGTTTATAGGCGTTAAAAATTCGCCATAAGGTACATTTTCCGGTTTTGCACTTATCATTTCCGAAGGTGGAATCTGTGTAAAATGATGTAACAAATAAACACTTATCCAAATTATAAAGATGAATGGAAAAGTAAACACTGGAATTTTTTTACTAATAAAAAAATGCTGTATACTACTTGCCAATGCAGCACCCAAAACAATAAGCCCCCAAATTAATATTGTGGTCTGAAAGAAAAAAGACAAGGCTACTCCCACCAAAGCGGCACTAAAACCATATAATCCAGCATTAATTTCGGATTTATCATAATCCAGCTTCATCGCTGTAAATGTGCCGACACTTGTGGCCAAGAGAATAGCAATTCCTCCCTGCCAGCTGCCCATAAATATGCCGATAAGAAACAGAAGTCCAGTCCATCTATTTTCCTGGAGCATAATTTGCCCCATTCCTTTTAATATGTTATCGATAAAAGGGAATTTTTCAAAAATTGTTTTCATCATAATTGTTTATATTTTTACCATCCTAAAAAGACCATCCCAATACCGCAAATAGTCACTACTGCTCCACTTACTATGCTCATGTAACGCTCCAGTTTTTCTGTCTTGAATAAGGATGAATACCCGTATCTTCCGAGTAAAACCATTCCCAGCATTGTGGCAACAGTTGTAAGTGTAAAAGGAATGACAAGCGCTACAATTTCGTATACAGAACGATTTAAGCCAGAATAAAAAAGAAGCGGAGTAAGCGGCTCACTTGGTCCCATCACGAAAATCATGAACAACACAAACGGGGTTACTTTTATTCTGTTCTGCGGCATTACCACCTCACTATGGTTGTGTTCATAGACGTAAATATCTTCTCCCATTACATCAAAATGCTTATGGGGTTTATTTTTTATTGTTTGAATTAATCCATAAATAAGATAGGCGACTCCAAAAATTAGTAATGCCCACCCCGAAATATTACCTCTAATATTTTGAAACCATGAAAATTTATTGAGTTGCCATCCCAGAAAAACCCCTACAGCCCCTAAAACCAAGGAACTCAAAACATGACCAAATCCACAGGTAATTGTCAATAAAATAGTTTTAGTTCTGCTCCATTGTTTTGATTTCGACAAAACAATAAAGGGCAAGTAATGATCCGGTCCCGATGCTGTATGGATAAAACTTATAGATATGGCGCTCAGCGTTAATGCCCAAATAGTGGTATTCATAACTTATTTTTTTATTCTAATTCCCAAAGGATTTCCTGAACCTTTAGAAAAAAATTATACATTACTTCTCCACCATGTCCCAATGACCGGATCACAAATCCGTTATCTTCCATCGCTGAAATACCGATTTCCATCTCACTTTGAGATTCAATAACAGAATGAATCATATCAATCAAAAGATGTATCTCTAAATTATCTTTTGTACTATAAAAAATAAGTGTTCCCTGATGGGTAAACTCTTCCAGATTGCCTATACTATTAATAGGGATAAGATCTGGCTGAATGAGCACATTATCCTTTAATGCCAATTTATTTTTATGATAAATCTCAGTAAGATTCTGAAAACGCCTCAGTTTAAACACTTCTCCATGATGCTTTCTTCCACAAGTGATAATTTCACTTATGATTACCTGACTGTTTTCTCCAATTCGAATTTCTGCCTTGCTTTTAAAATTTGAGTTTTCATGCGGAACTACTGGATGTGGCACATAAGCAAAAGAAGTATCATCCTCCATCGAAATATTCAACTGTTGCTCGGCATGGGTTTTCATATTGAACAATCTTTGGTATGACTGTGACTGAAGCTGTAAGGCAGATCCTTTCTCTAAATCAATATCCAACTGATAACGGTCACCACAAAGAATTCCGGGCGAAGTACTCATTACGATCTGATACAACTTATTATCACTTTTCCTTTGTCCTACAGATACCACACGAAAAGGAGATGATACATACAGGTCTTTTACATAGGAACTTCCTTGCTTATAACCAGCTATAATATGTAAGCGGCTATCCATTTATCTTACCAGATTTGGTTCTTCACATTCTTCCAGTAAAGCATATTTTTTTATCCATCCAATAATTTCCGTTACACCTACATCCGTTTTAAGGTTCGAAAATATAAATGGGGTTCCTTTTCTCATTCTTCTTGCGTCATTTTCCATCACTTCAAGACTTGCTCCTACATAAGGTGCTAAATCTATTTTATTGATCACCAACAAATCTGATCTGGTAATACCCGGGCCTCCTTTTCTTGGGATTTTTTCCCCCTCGGCAACATCAATAATAAAAATGGTAACATCTGCAAGGTCCGGACTGAAAGTTGCCGATAAATTATCTCCGCCACTTTCTATAAATATCAATTCGATTTCCGGAAAACGGGCTGCTAATTCATCTACCGCTTCAAGATTCATACTTGCATCTTCACGAATGGCTGTGTGCGGACAACCTCCTGTTTCTACCCCAATAATGCGATCATGAGGCAAAAGGCTATTTTTGGCCATGAATTCCGCATCCTCTTTGGTATAAATATCATTCGTAATTACTCCAAGATTATAAGTTCCGTATAAATGTCTGCTTAATCGTTCCAATAAAGCCGTTTTTCCAGAACCTACTGGTCCTGCTACTCCTACTTTTATATATTTTCTATTTTTCATTTTATTTTTGTAAATTAATTTTATTTTAAATTAAGACATGTAGAGTCTTGAATACAACCTTTCATGCTGCATACAACGAATATCAAAAGAGGTGTTGCACAAGCCTACATACTCTCTCTCCAATTCTATGGTTTCCTGAGCCGTTTTTTCCATAGTCGCATATAAACGAAACAAAATATCCTGCCCGTCCAATTGTCCCAGGGGCACTAGCTTTACCGCATTGGTAATCATCCCTGCTATGGAAGTGTAGTAAAACCCGAAAAGTGCTTCTTGCAGAGGAACTTCCAGTAAACAGCAATACATTCCAAACACAATACTGTAATGAGAACTTGCTTCCCGATTACGAATGGCCTCTTCATAAGCTTCTACAAGTTGGAAATTCTCACGTCTTTTGAAAATCTTAATCAAACGCAATCCCAGTTTTTGACTGGCCTGACGAATTTCTCTTGCGCACTTCAATGCATTACACTCCTGATCCAGATCTAAAATTGTTTTCAAATTATTAGATTGTGTAGCTTTGTAAGCTAATTTCACAAAAGCCCCGTCATTGTATTTGAGATTGTGTTTAAGCATATTTTCTACAAACTCCTGTGCCGTAGCTGCATTATGTACGATTCCGTTTTGAACATACGTTTCAAGACCGCTGGAATGTGAATACCCTCCGATAGGTAGTGTGGGATCGGAAATATGCAATAAACTTGCTAAAAATTTTATGTTATTCATCTTTTGGTGCTGCCATTTTTAGAATTTTAGTAAAAATTGTTGAACCCAAATTTCCATGCCCGTGAGGTTCTACATTGGATTTCAGAAGATTCAGCAATTTTGCAGATTGTTTTTCGGGCTTAAAACCACTGACTTCAAGCCATCTGTACATTGGCATTTCAAAAGGCAATAACACTTTATCCTGCTGAATAAAAAGCGGAATATGCTTATTACCTATTTCATAACATACAGTACCCATTTCAAGCATAGAGGATGGAGAAATAACAATCGTTTCCGTCTCCAAAATATTCACAACGATTATTTTATCTCCATTTTCGAAAATAATATCACCTTCCCTAAGACGCTGTCCTTCCTTAAGGAATTTAATAGCAATGTCTTCGCCCTGACGTGTCTTTTTACGTTGAATCCTCTTTGTGGATTCAAACCATTCCAAATCAAGATAATCTATCGATCTCTCAGTAATTGGACTATCTGAAATGTTGCCTAAAGTTTCCGTAATAGTCATTGTTTTTTAGATTTTTTTTGTGAATTCATCTCGTTTAGCATAAGTAGTATCTGAAATTTTAATTGAAGAAAAGGCACCGGCTTACGCCAGGCCTTTTAAATTCTTCTCTACTAAAACAAATAAAACAATTGTGTTAACGGAAGGTTCTCTGCCGGTTCACATGTTACATGCTCTCCATCTACTGTTACTTGATAGTTTTCCGGATTTACCTCAATAACCGGGGTTTTATCATTATGAATAAGATCTTTTTTAGAGATGTTTCTACAATTTTTGACCGGAAGAATTATTTTCTCTAATTTGTATTCAGCAATAGTACCATTATCTATAGAAGCCTGAGAAACAAAAGTAGCACAGGTTCCAAATTTAGCACGACCGTGAGCACCAAACATGTTTCTGTAAATAACCGGTTGCGGAGTGGGAATAGAGGCGTTGGGGTCGCCCATTTTGGCAGCAATTACAAATCCTCCTTTTACAATCATTTCAGGCTTAACTCCGAATAATGCAGGCTTCCAGATTACTAAGTCGGCCATTTTCCCAACTTCAACAGAACCAACATATTCAGAAATACCGTGAGCAATAGCCGGATTAATAGTATACTTAGCCACATAACGTTTGGCACGGAAGTTATCATTGTCTGTTTTTGTGTCTTCTTCCAGTTGCCCGCGTTGATCTCTCATTTTACTGGCCGTTTGCCATGTTCTGGTAATTACTTCCCCTGGTCTTCCCATAGCTTGAGAATCTGAGCTCATAATACTGAACACCCCCATATCATGCAAAATATCTTCTGCTGCAATAGTTTCAGGACGGATGCGGGAATCTGCAAACGCAACATCCTCAGGGATATTTTTACTTAAATGATGACATACCATAAGCATATCAAGATGCTCATCTATCGTATTAACCGTATAAGGACGGGTTGGGTTGGTAGAAGCTGGCAATACATTTGGATACATAGCCGCTTTGATAATATCCGGAGCGTGTCCGCCACCAGCACCTTCAGTGTGAAAAGTATGAATTACTCTTCCATTGATAGCTCTCATCGTATCTTCCAAAAATCCGCCTTCATTCAAAGTATCGGTATGGATTGCCACCTGAACATCATATTTATCGGCTACTTTTAATGCAGTATCAATTGTTCCGGTTGTAGCTCCCCAGTCTTCATGAATTTTCAAACCTAATGCGCCAGCTTCGATTTGTTCTTCTAATGGTGCTTCTGCAGAACAGTTTCCTTTCCCGAAGTATCCTAAGTTCATCGGATATTCTTCAGCTGCTTCCAACATTTTTTGGATATTGAATTTTCCTGGTGTACAAGTTGTTGCATTAGTTCCATCATTAGGGCCTGTTCCTCCGCCAATCATGGTTGTAATACCACTATAAAGAGAAGTTTCAATCTGTTGTGGACAGATATAATGAATGTGCGTATCGATTCCTCCGGCAGTTATAATATATCCTTTACCACCATGAACTTCTGTTGAAGCACCGATAATCATATTCGGAGACACTCCATCCATCGTATCAGGATTTCCGGCTTTACCAATAGCGGCTATTTTACCGTCTTTAATTCCTATATCTGCTTTTACAATTCCCCAGTGATCAATAATTGTTGCTCCTGTGATACAAAGATCCAAAACACCCTGATCTCTCGTACAGGATACATTTTGTCCCATCCCGTCACGAACAGTCTTTCCACCTCCAAAAACAGCTTCATCGCCATAATGAGTAAAATCTTTTTCGATTTCAATAATTATTTCAGTATCTCCCAATCTGATTCTATCTCCCGCAGTCGGGCCTAATATATTTGCATACTGTTTTCTGTCTACGTTCAAACTCATGATTACAGATTTTTAAAATTTAATTGATTCGCTTTTGCTAAACTTTCTTTTTTCTTAGCATCAGAATCTATAGACCCGTCAACTAGATTATTGAAGCCCATTGCCTTTTTATTCCCTCCGATTGCAACCAGTTCTACTTCTTTTTCTTCTCCCGGTTCAAAACGTACAGCTGTACTGGCAACAATGTTAAGCCTCTTACCGAAAGCCTTTTCACGATCAAAGCCCATTGCTTTATTCACTTCAAAAAAATGGAAGTGTGAACCCACCTGAATAGGACGATCTCCTGTATTAGTTACTTTTATTCTTACAGTCTCCCTGCCTTCATTGCAAATGATAGTACCTTCTTTTACAAAAATTTCTCCTGGTTTCATAATAATTAAGATTAACGAATTGGATTATGTACTGTTACTAACTTGGTCCCGTCTGGGAAAGTAGCTTCAATCTGAACATCATGAATCATGTCTGCCACTCCTGACATCACATCCTCTTTAGTAAGAATCTGAGCCCCTTCCTGCATTAGTTCAGCAACTCTTTTACCGTCTCTGGCCCCTTCCAGTAAAAAATGACTGATCAAAGCAATTGCTTCGGGATAATTTAATTTAAGGCCTCTCGCCTTTCTTTTCAGAGCAAGCTCTCCTGCTGTATGCAGCATAAGCTTTTCTATTTCTCTTGGTGTTAAGTGCATAATTATTTTTATTTAAAATTGAACATAGGTAATCATGTCCGTCTTAGTTAAAAGACAAATACGAGATAAAAAAAATGAAATACGAATTCTATACCCCCAGGAAAATGATGCGGGTTAACCAGAATTAATAATGTTATCCACTAAAATTTTAATTATCCTGGCTACCTTACAAGAAGGATTAACTTTCTCACCTAACTAAAGCAGTAGGCATAGGAAAATAGTCTAATCATCAGCTTTTGAAGTAAAAGCGTAATTTGTCAGTAATTTTAAATTTTAATGGAATTAAAAAGGGGAATTAACAATCAGGTATTCGTAAAGAATGATAAAGTAAATACCTTGGCAAAGCAGTACTTAAGAAGTGATAAAGTACAAGCGGTTGATAAGAAAAATAATGAATTCGTAAAATAAAGACAATACTTTCTTCAAGTATTATAGTAGCATCAAATGACAATTTATCCAGCTCATCTAAAGTAAGCTCTTCCTGAAGATCGTTTAAATGAACGACATCAACCTTGTTTTGGCTGTTTACTTTTTTTGAAAAATTACAATCTATAGCAGTTTTGGAAAGTAAATAACCTTCACTTTTAAACGCGTAAAAAACAGCACAAAAAATTGTGAAAACAAACACGGCATAAAAACCGATCACACTATTTTTTCTTCTGCTTATCATATTTGTAAAGATAATACTGTAAAGTGTTTTACGAATATTAAAAAACATACTCAAAATAGTCAAAATCGGTACAAAATATAAAATACAATTTTTAGCGTTCTGTCGCAATAATCGCTTAAAAAAGAATAGCCCCAATATATCTAACTGATACATTATTCCCAGATGCCACAGAACCAAAACAAAAAACCCTACAAGTCTAAAACTTACAGGGTTTATAAGGGTTTAGAATATTTTAACGATCAAATTCTTCAAATTAAATTAAACACAGAGGGATTCTATTCAGCTGAACTACACTAAAACCCAATCTAAATATAAAACAAAAAAACCACTCGATTTGAGTGGTTTTTCGTGAACGCAGAAGGATTCGAACCTTCGACCGCCTGCTTAGAAGGCAGGTGCTCTATCCAGCTGAGCTATGCGTCCATTTCTTTTTAAAACTTTATGACTAAGCCCTTTAACTAAACTCATCATAATAAAAACAAAAAAGCCACTCGATTTGAATGGCTTTTCGTGAACGCAGAAGGATTCGAACCTTCGACCGCCTGCTTAGAAGGCAGGTGCTCTATCCAGCTGAGCTATGCGTCCATTTGTTTTAAAACTTTATGGCAAAGTTTTCGTCGGGGTGGCAGGATTCGAACCTGCGGCCTCCTGCTCCCAAAGCAGGCGCGATAACCGGGCTACGCTACACCCCGAAGGCAAAATTATTAAGCGGAGAGACAGGGACTCGAACCCTGGCGACGGTTACCCGTCGACAGATTAGCAATCTGCTCCATTACCGCTCTGGCACCTCTCCAAGCTCAAGAAACGTGTTCTGTTTTGCGGTTGCAAATTTAAGACAACATTATATATCTCACAACTATTTTGGCGCTTTTTTTAATCTTTTTTTGATCTTTTTTTTAAAACACTTCACAATCAAACAAATAGAATTAACAAAAAATTCATATTCAATTTAAAATTCAATCGAATTGCCCCAAAATTTGAATTTATTCAAATAAAGAGTAAATTTGCTTGATTAACTAATATTAACAGAAAATGAACAAAAGAGTTGTTATCGTTTCTGCCGTTAGAACACCTATCGGAAGTTTCATGGGAGGTTTATCTACCGTACCCGCACCAAAATTAGGTGCTGCCGCTATTAAAGGCGCACTTCAAAAAATTAACCTTGACCCGAAATTAGTTGATGAAGTATTCATGGGGAACGTGGTACAAGCCGGAGTTGGACAAGCACCAGCACGCCAGGCGGCACTTTTTGCCGGTTTATCTAATGAAGTTGTCGCTACAACTGTAAACAAAGTTTGTGCTTCAGGAATGAAAGCCGTTATGTTTGCTGCTCAGGCAATCGCTTGTGGCGATGCTGAGATTGTAGTAGCCGGAGGAATGGAAAACATGAGTTTGATTCCGCATTACGTACAAATGCGTAACGGAACTAAATTTGGACCTGCAACTATGCTTGACGGAATGCAAAAAGATGGTTTGACAGATGCTTACGATAACAACGCAATGGGAGTTTGCGCTGATTTATGTGCCTCTGAATACAACATCAGCCGTGAAGAACAAGATAATTTTGCCATTCAGTCTTATCAAAGAAGTGCAAAAGCCTGGGATGCCGGAAAATTCGACAACGAAATTGTTCCTGTAGAAGTTCCGCAAAGACGTGGTGAACCGATCATTGTTTCTAAAGACGAAGAATACACCAACGTAAAATTAGATAAAATCCCTTCATTAGCTGCTGTTTTTACAAAAGACGGAACAGTTACTGCCGCAAATGCCTCAACAATCAATGATGGAGCTGCTGCTTTAGTTTTAATGTCCGAAGAAAAAGCAATCGCATTAGGACTTAAACCCCTGGCCTACATAAAAAGTTATGCTGATGCAGCGCAAGAACCAAAATGGTTCACAACAAGCCCGGCAAAAGCATTGCCAAAAGCCTTAGATAAAGCAGGAATTGCAATTGGTGATGTCGATTATTTCGAATTCAACGAAGCATTTGCCGTTGTTGGATTAGCCAATTCAAAAATCCTTAATCTTGATAACAATAAAGTAAACGTAAATGGTGGTGCTGTTTCATTAGGACATCCTCTTGGATGCTCCGGAGCCAGAATCATTGTAACTTTACTGAATGTTTTAGAACAAAACAATGCCAAAACAGGAGCTGCTGCAATTTGCAATGGCGGTGGTGGTGCATCAGCAATTGTTATCGAAAGAGCTTAAATAATATATATCAGGAGTTATTTCATTTGCAAATAACTCCTGATTTTCAACTTATAAATTACCTTAAATGTTCGGAATTTGCAATTTAGCTATAGTACCCGTTCGATCTGAGCCAAGTGACAGAAGTGAAATCGTTACACAACTTTTGTTTGGCGAGCACATCGAGATTTTAGAACGCCAAAATCAATGGGCCCGAATAAGAATACAATACGATGACTACGAAGGCTGGGTAGATTCGAAACAATATCAGGTTATCTCTGAAGCAAATTTCAATCAGTTAAGCAATGAAGCGATTATTCTAAATGCTGATTTAATTGATTACATCACTTCGTCTAACAATTTATTATTACCAATTCCGCTTGGTGCTTCTTTATCCTTTTTGAACAATAACGAAATCAACACATCCAATTTTGATTTCGAAGGCACAAAAACAAGTGGCATAAAACCTAAAAGCGCTTTAATCAGTACCGCTTTTATGTATCTGAACGCTCCCTATCTTTGGGGCGGAAAAACACCTTTTGGAATCGATTGTTCCGGTTTCACACAAATGGTTTACAAGCTAAACGGATACAAAATACACCGGGATGCCTCACAACAAGCTCTCGAAGGAGAAGCTTTAAGTTTTATTGAAGAAAGTGAGGTCGGGGATTTAGCCTTTTTTGATAATGACGAAGGAAACATCATTCACGTCGGAATTATCATGGAAAATAATTACATCATTCACGCCAGTGGAAAAGTACGCATCGATCGTTTAGATCACTTAGGAATTTACAATCCTGAATTAAACAAACATACCCATAAATTGCGTGTTATTAAAAAGATCATTTAATATTCAAACAATCTCTAAAACTTACTCTTGATAAAATTTTCATTATCTAAAACACATTTTCAAATAAATGAAATTGCTATTCAATTTCCAATTGAGATTGCAATTTTAGAAAAAATTTTGGGAGATTACCGATTAAAAAAGAATAAACACAACCAGATCTACACCTGGGATACTCATGGTATTATTGCATTTTCAAAAGAAGGATTAAAAATAGAAAATTTACTGCTCGATCTTAATTACGGCACTTATGATTTCTGCTCAAAACAACCGTTTTCAGGAGAATTTGTTTTTGAAAATCAAAATCTATTTGAGCTTTATAAAACAAATAAAAAGCAACTTGTAAAACTTTTCAAAGGAGATGACAGCGGTGCTTTTATTCTCAATGGCATAAGCGTTTGGTTTAATAAAGAAAATGATAAGATAACAGCGATAGACATATCTGCATACGAGGAAAAGATTAAAAACCCACGCTTGCCTGTCGATAAAGAATTTAAACAATTAGAATCTTTATGGCAAGAATGGATTATTGAAATCAATAAAATTGTCGCAGCAGATAACGATTACTATAATCTAACTGACGGAATTTCTGCTGAAGATTTAAAAGAACACTTCGTTTTAGAACACGAAATCACAATTCCGCCAACGCTTCAAAATTTTTACAAGATTCAGAATGTCGAATATAATGCAGTAACTTCTGCATTTCAATTTTTGATCCGTGATTGGACGTATGATCTTATTCCGTTTGAAGACATTAAGGAAGAATGGAATGCGATACAAGATTTACAATTTAACGAAGACGATCTTCCCGAACTAGTAATAGATTTCGAGAAAATCAAAACCAATAATTACGCAAATCCCAAATGGATACCGTTTGCAACCGGACGAAATGGCGATTATTTAGTATACGATACAGACCCGGCAGATAAAGGAAAATTTGGTCAAATCATAGAACTTCAAAACGAATCCTGGGAACGAAACATAGCTACAGAATCCTTAGAAGAACTTTTAAAAAAAGAAATCAACAACCTAAAAACAGGTAAAACAGAGCATTTTGATTTTATAACCGGCAAAGAAAATCAAGATTAAAATCCGTTTAATCTAAAAAAAACGTGATAATCCGTGTTTTCGCTTGCGAATCTGCGTCATCCGTGTGCCAACATCACGCACTAACACGTATCACTTTCCTAAACTCCGAAGGACTATTCCCTCTTTGTTTCTTAAAGAACTTATTAAAGTGGCTTTCATCCGTAAAACCAAATTCATACGCAATTTCGTTAATACGTTTATCACTAAACTGCAAACGATGTTCTATTAATTTAGTTTTATAATTACTAATATACTGCTGCATCGTTTCATTGGCGTGTTTCTTGAAATAACGCCCTAAGTACGTATTCGAAATCCCAAAATACTCACTAAGAGATTCTGCTTTAATTCTTTCCGGATAATAAATATTGTTCTGAATGTATTGCAAAATATCCATTGCTTTCGCCTCACAACCAATATTAACCTGTTCCGGTAAATATTTTGCAATATTTCTCGCCACAATAATAATTAAGGTATTAACCAATTGCTGAATCAGTTCTTTATTATACACATCCTTATCCTGACGTTCACGAATAATGGCTTCTACCATTACTTTTACCAGACATTTATCAGCATGATTTTTCAAGATACAACCCGGTTGATGATTTGCATTTTGCAGAATATATTCTAAACGCTGAATATTCTCATTTTGCAAACTTGAATTTTTTAGATAAATATCATTAAACCTCAAAAAGAAAAACTTCGTCTCAGTCTCAATCGTAAAATTATGACAATCCTCAGGCGTTAATAAAAACATATGTCCCGCATCATATTCAAAAACATTTTTGTTGATACATTGTCTTCCCGTTCCTTCCAGAATATAAACCAATTCAAAGAAATTATGGCGATCCCCAACATCCGGATATTCATCCAGTGTTTCAAAGGAAACAGTAAACGGCTCGTATAAATTTTCTTTCTTCATGATGTTCTTTATTAATTCGGCTACAAATTTACATAAAAAAGACAAATATATACAAATTAATAGTCTTAAAAATGGTATAATTTTGCCAAACAAATTTTAAGTATTAAAATATAATATTATGGAATATAGAAAATTAGGCAATACTGAACTTCAATTATCAACTATTACATACGGTGCATTTGCCATTGGCGGCAACATGTGGGGCGGAAACGAAAAGAAAGATTCAATCGATTCTATCCACGCTTCAATCGATCATGGCGTGACCACAATAGACACTGCTCCTTTTTACGGATTCGGTTTAAGCGAAGAAATGATTGGTGAAGCTTTAAAAACACAAGACCGATCAAAAGTACAATTGTTAACCAAATTTGGATTGGTTTGGGACGGAAGCAATAACGGAAAAGGAGAATTCTTTTTTGATGCCGAAGACAACGGAAAGAAAATACCGGTTTACAAATACGCTTCAAAAAGCAATATCATCAAAGAGGTCGAAGAAAGCTTAAAACGTCTTCAAACCGATTATATCGATTTATTACAAATTCACTGGCCAGATGCTACTACTTCAATCCAGGAAACTATGGAAGCGCTTGAAACCTTGATTCAACAGGGAAAAATCAGAGCAGCCGGAGTTAGTAATTATAGCCTTTCTCAAATTCAGGAAGCACAAAAAACCATTCAATTGGCATCTAACCAGGTTCCTTACAGCATGCTGAATCGCAGTATAGAAACCGATTTAATTCCGTATACAATAGCAGAAAATATTGGAATCATCGCATACAGCCCAATGGAAAGAGGTTTACTAACGGGAAAATATTTCACAGACAGTAAACTAAAAGACAACGACCACAGAAACGGCTATTTCGGTCAGTTTGATCTTCAAAAAGTAAAAACTTTGGTCGAAGAATTAAGCTCTCTGGCAAACGCAAAGCACATTTCAATTTCACAATTGGTTTTACGCTGGACCACTTTACAAAAAGGAATTACTATTGTTTTAGCCGGAGCAAGAAATGCAGAACAAGCCATTTCAAATGCAAAAACTTTAGATTTTGATTTATCAGTTTCTGAATTAGAATTTATCCATCAGGCAATTTCAAAATTAAAATAATAAGAATTTGGGCGTGTCCCAAGGGCCGGGCTCTCCGTTGCAATCTTTTATGCCGAACCCCGGCATAAAAGGATTTCCACTACTATCCCTCACGCACACGAATACATTAGAACATTTACATTATGAAGAAAATATTTATCATCAACGGAAGTCAAAATTTTGCGCATTCAGGCGGAAAATTCAACGAAACCGTTACCAATTGGACAATCGAATACTTAACTAACAACAAGCAATTTGAAATTAAAACAACCGATATCAAACAAGAATTCGACCTGGACAAAGAAGTAGAAAAATTCGTTTGGGCAGACGTAATAATCTATCACACACCTGTTTGGTGGTTTCAATTACCCAACCAGTTCAAAAAATACATCGACGACGTTTTCACAGCCGGACACAACAAAGGAATTTATAGAAGCGACGGAAGAACGAGAACAAACCCCGACATCAATTACGGAACGGGCGGACAATTAGACGGACGTAAATACATGTTAACCACAAGTTGGAATGCACCTGCAACCGCTTTCACACTTCCCGGAGAATTCTTCGAAGAAACATCTGTAGATGATGGTGCTATGTTTGGTTTTCATAAAATGAATAAATTTACAGGTATGGAAAAACTGGATGGATTTCACTTTCACGATGTCGAAAAAGGTGCCACTGCAGAAAATATTGATATCTTTAAGAAAAACTATACCAATCATTTAGAACAAATCTTTAAAAACTTATAATCATGATTTCAATTACAGCAATCTTTAAAAGCAAATCAGAAACCAGAGAGCAACTAAACGGCATGTTAAATCATTTGGTTACCGAAACCAGAAAAGAAACTGCTTGCGTGCGTTACGATCTTCATAATTCAGAGAATGTTTTTATCATCTGGGAAGAGTGGAAAGATCAGCCAGGTCTTGACATACATGACAACCAGCCCTATTTACTGGATTTTATTGCTAAAAGCGAAAGTTTAGTAGCCGCACCTATTCACGTTTACAAAACAGTACAAATACTATAATAAAAAATAATAAAAGTACTTTTTCCCAATACTTACGAATCTGCTTTGTGAGCACAGAAAGTGGTTTCGCAATTCAAAGAATTATTTTAGATAGTTTGACTTTCTACATTAGAAAAAAGCTTTTAGAACTTGTCTAAAAGCTTTTTTTTTAAAATCGTTTTTATTGTTGTCCGTAGATCGCTAATGATGCTTTTTCTAAGCTATTGGCATTTAGCATAAAACCTATTAAAGCAGCACTTGCATTTTTATCTAACGTTAATTGAGTCTTTAAAGCATACACAGTTATCAAATACAAATGACTTTGTCCAACAGGCGGACATGGACCTAAATAACCAAACATTCCCGCATCATTAAGACCATTAATCGCCTCTTTGGGTAAATTTTGCTGAGAAATATTTCCGGCATCTACAGGTAACATTTTTGTACCTGCCGGAATATTATAAACGACCCAATGCCAAAAACCGCTTCCTGTTGGGGCATCTTTATCATACATTGTTACCGCAAAACTCTGTGTCCCTTGTGGGGCATTTTCCCAAAAAAGCTGTGGTGATTTATTCTCTCCATTACACCCAAACGTGTTACTGAAATTTTTACTCATAAATTGTCCTCCTAAATCCTTACTCTTCAAAGTAAAAGTTTGAGCAGAAAGCAAATTAAAAATCAATATCGCGACAATTGAAAATGTTATATTCTTCATATTTTTTATTTTTTATTTTTAAATCTATTTAATTCCGCCAAAAGCACCAAAACACATATTCTTGTGCAAAATTTCAACACTCTTAAAACCTACTTTTTTCATTAAATCCAATTGGTAAATCATTGATCTTGGTGTGTCTTCTTTCTCAACATAATCCAACACTTTCTTGCGGTATTCTGCTCCGCCAATTCCTTCTAAATAATCACCGTAACGCTGCCACGTATATTCATTCAATAATTCGGTATCCTGAGTAATCAAATCCGAAATCATAAAACATCCTCCGGGTTTTAATAATTTAGATATCTTAACAAAAGTCGTTTCCCAGTCCTGATCATCACGTAAATGATGCAAAACTGCCCCAGCCAAAATAATGTCAAAATGATTTTCCTGTAAATTTACTTCCCGAATATCACCTTGCATTACTTCTACTCTTCCGTTTGTTGCTGCCGAAACCCTTTCAAAAGCCCTGTCTAACATCGGCAAACTCAGATCGACCAATGTGCAATTTAAATCCGGTACTTTAGTAAGCATTTTCAAAGTACAATTTCCGGCTCCGCAACCTATATCCAAAACGTTCACTGCATTTGGAACGATTCTTTTGGAAGCTTCTGTTATTAACTCTAAAGAAATTATCGCATCAATTGTGGCAACTTGCCCTGTTTCTAAATTTGAAAATCGTTCGACATCATTATCAAAACGTTCCCTGATTTCTTCAATAGTTGATTTTTTCATAATTTTTGCTTTTTTTTATGGCCCACGGATTTTACGGATTGAACACGTTTACGCTGGTCTCTTTTATATTTTTTTTGCCACAGATTAAAGGATTTAAATGATTTTTTTTTAAGTTACTTATAAATTAGTTGCCACGAATTACACCAATTTTCACGAATTCAAAAAACAATCAATTTGTGTAATTTATGGCAAAAGAAAATCACCTTAACCTTTTTAATCTGTGGCAAAACTTTTTCTTTTACAAAATAAAAATCCGTGTAAACCCGTTCAATCCGTAAAACCCGTGGGTCATATATTTTTTAGTAAAAGTATTTCTTTCATATATACTTCAAAAATACTTATTTTGTCAATTATTAATACTTAATAGGTATTTATGGAATTACGTCACTTGAAATATTTTTTGGCTGTAGCCAAAGAATTAAATTTTACGAAAGCCGCAGAAAAGCTTTTTATTTCTCAACCTCCTTTGAGCCGACAAATCATCGAACTCGAAGAAGAAATCCAGGCACGGTTATTCATTAGAAATAATAAAAAAGTAGAACTGACAGAAGCCGGAAAATATTTTGAAAAAGAAGTAAAAGAACTTTTTCAAAATCTGGAACGAATTACTATCAAAACACAGAAAATTGCAGAGCATGTTTCCGGAGAATTCAGGATCGCTTATATCAGTTCGATTTATTCCAGTGTGATTTCAGAATTAATACAACATCTGAAAGCCGAATTTCCATACGTAAATTTCAAGCTATTCGAAGTTTCTACAACTAAACAGATTTCAGCCTTAGAACAAGGGAAAATAGATTTAGGTATTATTCGATCCCCAATAAAATCGCCTAAAATAAAATCGCAATTGTGGTTTCGGGATGGTTTTTCAGTGGTTTATAACAAAAGTTTAATCCAAATTAATTCCGAGAAAGAAATTCCGAATCTAAAAGACCAAACTTTTGTTTTCTTCAATAAAGATTATGCGCCACATTATCATGAGGTTTTGCTGGAACTCTGTGCCTTTTATGGCTTTGAGCCAAAAGTAGTTCACGAATCCAATAACATCAATTCGATCGTACAACTGGTTAAAAACAGATTGGGAATTTCTATTGTTCCATCAAACATTGCAAAAAACAATCAAGATCCGGAAATAGGTTTTATCGAATTAAAAAAGGTCAATTTATATACCGATGTTTCATTGATTACTTCAAAGGAAGACGATTCTGAAATTACAAAAATAGCTGTTGATTTTTTATTGCACTTTTCTAATAAATAAAAAAAGCCCTGACGATGGAAATCCGTAAAAGTTAACCACAAGAAGTATCTAAATTGCAAACTATAAATTAATTTCACAAAAACTTAGCAAGCATTTGCTTTAACACAAAACAATTCGTGAAAATTCGCGGAATTCGTGGCAAAAACCTCGATTTTTAAATACCTTAGCAGATTATTATAGTACCTAAATAAAATCAATAAAAATGGCAGAGCAATCTTCAATTCAGTGTCCAAATTGCGGAACAACTATCGATGTCAATGATATTCTAAAACATCAGTTAGAAGATAGTATCCGTAAAGAATTTCAACAAAAAGCCAATGCTCAGGCAAAAGAACTGGAACTTAAAAACGAACAATTCGAAAAAGCCAAAACCGAATTTGAAGCCAAAAAGAAACAGGAAAATGAACTTTTTGCTGAACGTCTGGATCGTGAAAAAAAGATAGCCGAAAAAGAAATTACCGAAAAACTAAAAACCAAACTCGACGAAGAAAACAAAGATCGTTTGCTTTTGATGGAGAAAGAACTTTCAGAAAAATCAGAGAAACTTCGTGAGCTCAGTAAAATGCAAGGCGAAATTGCTAAACTCCAACGCGAAAAACTGGAGATGAAAGATGCTATTCAGGCAGAAGCCGAAAAGCAACTCAACGCTACTTTGGTTTTAGAACGTGACAAAATCCGCAAACAGGAAGAAGAAAAAAACGAACTAAAAATAAAAGAATACCAAAAACAATCTGACGATCAAAAAAAGCTGATTGAAGAAATGAAGCGCAAGCAGGAACAGGGATCAATGCAATTACAAGGCGAAGTTATGGAGTTAGCCATAGAAGAATGGCTGGCGAATAATTTTCCGCTTGATACAATCGATGAAATCAAAAAAGGTGCAAACGGTGCCGATTGTCTTCAGATTGTAAATACCCGGGAATTGCAAAATTGTGGTTCTATTTATTACGAAAGCAAGCGTACAAAAGCTTTTCAACCGGCATGGATTGAGAAATTTAAAAACGATATTAGAACCAAGAGAGCCAATATTGGTGTTCTGGTTACTGAAGTAATGCCGGCAGGAATGGACAGAATGGGAATGCGCGATGGAATCTGGATCTGTACTTACGAAGAATTTAAAGGTTTAAGCGCTGTTTTACGCCAGTCTTTAATACAAGTAAGCCATGCGGTTCAGGCTCAGGAAAACAAAGGCGATAAAATGTCGATGTTATATGATTTCTTAACGAGTAATGAATTCCGTTTGCAGATTGAAGGAATTGTTGAAGGTTTCACCCAAATGCAAGGCGATCTGGATTCCGAAAAAAGAGCGATGCAGCGTATCTGGAAACAACGTGAAAAACAAATCGAAAAAGTGGTGCATAACACATTGGGAATGTACGGTTCTATTCGTGGTATTGCCGGAAATGCAGTACAAACGGTAAGAGCTTTAGAACTGGATTTTATAGAAGGAGACGATGAAGATCCTAAAGAATTGCCGGAATAAAAATGGGAGATGGTACACAGATTAAACGGATTCGCTAACGCAAAAACACGGATGTGTACGGATTTTTTTTATTTTGAAGGGATGAAATTCCTCCCTATAATATAAATCAAGTCTAAGGCTCTTTCGTAAAAGTTCCGGAGGAACGGATTATTTTGTAGCAACGGATTTTAATCCGTTGAAAGCAACGTAATTTACCCCAATATTCTCATTTCGACCGAAGGGAGAAATCACAAAACCATAAAAAAAGGCTTCGTAAATCACGAAGCCTTTTGTTTTTCTTAGTTTCCTTTTCTGAAAACCATCGTTGGTCCAAACTGATTTGAAAGTGATAACTTATCATTAGAAATAGAATAATTTGTGGTTGTTTTTAATAATTTCACAAACTCTTCTTCTTTTTTAGCTGTCGAACATTTTTTATTTTCTGACTTCAGGTTTAGAAACTGAACTTCTTTTGAACCTGTAGAAAATAAATTTCCATTAATCGCATTACAACCCGTTGTACCATTAAAAGTTGCTGATTTTATGTCAATCTTTGGCGTATTTTTTTGAAAATCCTTTTGCGTTATATTCTTTCCGTTTAACTCCTCTAAAATCCAGGTTTGTTGTAACTTCTTTTCAATTGTCTTGGAGTTCACAGCCGCTGTCGAGTTTGCCTTTTTTACAGAATTACAACTGTAGGCCAATGCTGCAGCCATAAATAACATTAAAATCTTTTTCATGTAATAATTAAATTTATAAGTTTTAGTTTACAAATTTATTTCTCTTACATAATACAATAGGGGTTCAAATGTTATTTTTTAACCACTTTAAGACATATTTACTTATACAAAATTAATCTACCTTTCTAAAAACTAAAAGTTTGGCTGAGGGATTAGAAAGTGTTAATCGATTATTTTCGATAGAATAAGTTGTGGTATTTTGTAGCGCTTTGACAAACTGATCCTCCTTGTTTCCTGGTCCGCAAGCCATCAAAGTAGAAACTACTTTTGAAAATCTAAGCAATCCTTTTTCATAAAAAATACTGCCACTGATCGCATTGCAACCTCCAAAACCCATAAAACTATTTTCAGCAGCATTAATTTCTATTCTTGGCAGTTCCTTTTGAAAATCAGTAATAAAAACTTTGAATCCGTTTAGTTCTTCCAGGACCCAAATATCGTGAAGGCGATAATCCGTATTATATTTTCCACATCCATCTAATTTAGTAGAAACAAGTTCAGAATTGTTTTTAATTTCAACTGATACTTTATAAGGAGAAATAACGCCGGAGGTCGAATTTTGACATTCTAATTGCTGAATAGTAATTGTTGCACTTGATTTTTTATTACTCACTTTGTACATTTTTATATTGGCATCCATCGCTTTTATGGCTTCACTTGCAGGAAAAACAATTTTCTCTTTTCCGGAAATTACAGATGAAAACTCAATACCTTCTCTTCCCATTTTTAATCCCCAAAAAGGTTCGTTTCCGGTTGCTGTAAAGTAATACTTCATTTGATCTTCCTGAGTTCCGTATTCAGAACTACTTCCTTTTACTTCAGAATTTTTGCCTGCTGTAGATTTACAACCTATTATCACAGAGAGTAATAGCAACATTGAAAGTATATTTTTCATAAGATCTCTATTAAAAATGTTCTTTTATCAACAAAACACATATAAAATTCTTATGAAATTACGACATTTTTTTTGAAATTATTATTTATAATCTTTTAAATTTAAAATAACCTAGTACTACCATGTTCTTTCAAAATTTGAAGTCGCGAAGACGATTAGGACTAATTACTTAAATTACAAAACTTATTTATTCAAAAACAGGTTCTTAGTATGAAGAAATATATTTCTTTATTCAATTCTTATTAGCTGTAAGATCGAAGCTTTATATAGGAAATAAAAAATTTAAGAAATTACACTCAACGTGTTAATTATGTATATTTGAGATCTATTATTTTACTAAAAAAATGAAGACACCTTTTCAAAAAGCAAGCGAGTGGATTGATGCAGAAAATGCACAAGATCCAAACATCGAAATCGACCAAAACATAGAATATCCAAAGGAATTATTATATTCTGACAGGATGTACCAAAGATTGCTGCAATTTGAACCTGAAGCTTCTGAAGCAATTCAGATTGCCTCAAAAGCACAACACATTTGCCGATGGAAAGTAGCCCGTGAGTCGTATCCAATGGATCGTGTTGGTTATTTGAAATGGAGAGAAGAACTTAAAAAATTTCACGCCAAAACTACTGCCACAATCTTAGAAAAAGCAGGTTATGCTCCAGAATTCACAGATCGTGTTTCTTTTTTGATCGAAAAGAAATTACTTAAGAAAGATGCCGAAACACAACTACTTGAAGATGTTATTTGTCTCGTATTTCTAGAATACTACTTAGATCCTTTCGTTCATAAACACGATGAGGAAAAACTAAAAAATATCATTAAAAAAACCTGGGATAAAATGTCAGACAAAGGACATCAGGAAGCTTTAAAAATCAATTATTCTGAAGAAAATTTAAGTTTGATAAAAGCATCTTTAGGATTGTAATCTAAATTAAATTACTCCAAATCACATTGAAACGCCGGTCATGTCCACAATTGGGCGTGATTAATGATTTCTGTAAATCCGAGAATTTGTACCTTGAAAAAATAACTATTTTTAAAAACTAAATAATCTAATTTACCCTTTTCAATTTTTCAGAAAAGGGTATTTTTTTGTCTTTTATACTAAATATTTTTCCGTTTTAATTTGGGTATATTTGGTTGAGAAAAGAAAGAGCCATTTTCTCTTTTTTAAGAAATATTAAATTAAAAGCAAGGCATTGTACGGTGCTTATTTAAAAATCCCAATTACAAATTAAATTATGAGCAACACCTGGACAGACAGATGGAACGACCGCTACAGCAATGAAGAATTTGCTTATGGCACCGCCCCCAACAACTACTTCAAAGAACAAGTAGAAAAATTAAAGATCGGATCAATTCTTTTTCCTGCTGAAGGCGAAGGCCGAAATGCTGTTTTTGCAGCCCAATTAGGTTGGAAAGTTTCTGCTTTTGACATTAGTGCAGAAGGAAAAAATAAAGCCATCAAACTTGCTGAAGCGAACAAAGTGAAAATTGATTATCAGGTAGGGGCATTAGAATCGCTGCACTTTCAAACGGAACAATTTGATGCTATTGCTTTGATTTATGCACATTTTCCGGCAGAAATTAAATCTTCAATACACAAAAGCCTTGACTTACATTTACGCAAAGGCGGAGTGATCATTTTTGAAGCTTTTAGTAAGAAACATTTAGAATATTTAGCCGTTAATGATAAAGTTGGCGGACCAAAAGATATTGAATCTTTATTCTCTATCGAAGAAATACAAGCTGATTTTTCCAACTATGAAATTATCACCTTAGAAGAAACAGAAATTGAATTGAAGGAAGGATTATTCCATAACGGAAAAGGCTCCGTGATTCGATTTGTTGGAATCAAAAAATAATTACACCCGATGTAGGGACACACTCTTATGTGTCCCTACAAAACGAACTCCTTTCCTCCTTCCAATCCGTTTGGCTTTTTTATCTTCCCATCAACTTTTGAATTTTCAAAACAATCGTTTCCTGTATTACTTTACGTTATTTCTTAGTAAAATTGTTAAGAGATTTTATCTTTTATATTTTCTGTAAAATTCAAATAATTAACATTCAATACGTTAATTTAAAATTTTATTAGAAAACTTAACATTGGCGAGTTTATTTAATGATTATATTTACTTAACTGTAAATTAACGATTTAGTTACATTAGTAATAATATCTTCATCTAAAAACGCATTAATATGGAAAACAAAACCACAGAAAGTACTCCTGAGAAAATCGATTTACCAGCATCTGACAATAGTAAACCAGCTGCAGATAGTATAAAACCTGTTAGTCCAACACCAGTAAAAACGCCGGTTCGCAAAGTAACGCCAGCTAAACCCATAACGTCAAAACCCGTAACAACCCAAAAACCTGCAGCAGCGAAGCCTCTAGCTCCAAAACCATTAGCTGAGAAACCATTAGCTGAGAAACCATTAGCTGAGAAACCATTAGCTGAGAAACCAGTACCTGCAAAACCAATAGTATCCAAAACTCCGGTAAAACCTGCTGTAAAAACGGCGGCAACAACTACTCCTAAAACAGCAGTTCAAAGTGCTCCCGCAGGTAAAGTTACTCCGGCTATCATTGAGAAAACAGAAGAAATAACGACTCCAAAAGTTACTATCAAAAAAGAAAATGAACCATCAGCGAAAAAAACTGATGATCCAAATAAAATAGCAGGAGAAAGTAAAAAAGATAAATCAACAGATAAAAAGAAGAAAAAAGTGAAAGACAAAGACAAGGACAAAGAGAAAAAGAAATTAGCGAAGAAAAAAGAGAAAGCTAAAAAAGACAAAAAGAAAGAGAAAGCTAAAAAAGCAAAACAAAAAGCTGCCGCTAAGAAAAAAGAAAAAGCGAAAAAGGCCAAACTTAAAGCAAAAGCAAAAAAAATAGCAAAAAAGAAAGCTAAAAAAGCAAAGTCAAAAAAGAAAAAATAAACACAAAAAATGGGTTGAATTTGAAAAGTTCAACCCATTTTTTATTTTAAACTTTATAATTTGTCACCAAATTGATTACAGCAATTATTCTGCAATCAAAATTCTCTTTGATGGACACTTAATATAATCTTATTCTAAATTTAAATTTTGAAAAATAAATTCATCATCAAAATGTTCCTGAAAATAAGATGTTAATCTTGAATTGCTTTTGACTACTTCACCAATTACAATAATAGCGGGTGAAGAAATTTTATGCTCTGCTACCAGTTTTTCAATTGTACTGATCGTACCCACTACTTTTTGTTCTGTATTTTTAGTTCCGTTTTGGATAATTGCTACTGGTAAATCATCTGTTCGGTTTTCTTTATAGATAGAAATAATTTGATCTAATTTATGCATTCCCATTAAAATCACAACCGTCGCATTAGATTTCGAAGCGAGATAAACATCTTTAGACAATTCATGATTGGATGTCGTTCCTGTAATCACCCAAAAACTATCGGATATTTGACGTTGTGTCAAACTAATTCCAACCGAGGCAGGAACACCCAAAGCGGATGAAATTCCAGGTACGATTTCCGTTTCCAATCCAAATTGTTCCGCATATTCAATCTCTTCACTCCCTCTCCCAAAAATAAACGGATCTCCTCCTTTTAACCGTACTACATGGCCAAAACGATTTGCCATCGAGACAATCAACTCATTAATTTGGTCTTGTGTATAAGCGTGACATCCTAAACGTTTACCAACAAAAACAATTTCAGCATTTGTAACATATTGCAATAATTCTTCATTGACCAGCGCATCATATAAAACAACGTCTGCTTTTTCTAACGCTTTAATAGCTTTTAATGTAATCAGGTCAAGATCGCCGGGACCTGCACCTACAACCGTTAATTTTGGAGCTTTTACATCTATCATGGCTTTTAACTTAAGTTGATATTCAGGTCGTTTAGTTCGTCAACCGAATTAATAGTAGTTAAATGAAAGTTTTCATTTTCTTCTATTTTGATGATTTGATGCGGAACTTTCGCTATTAAATTCATCATTTTTAGATCTTCAAGATCAATTGCACTTTTGATAGCAGGTAATACCTTTTTTGAATAAATTCCAATCAACGGATGCATTCTGCTTTCAGAGGCAAAAACAGTAATCTCAGCTTCTTCTGGATTGTGTTTTGAAATTAGTTCCGATAATAATCCCGTAGAAATTAATGGAATATCACAACTCACAATCAGATTAAATTCGGTTTCAGAATTCATTAAAGCAGTATAAATTCCACCCAAAGGTCCTTTATCGGTAATGATATCCGGGATTTTTTGATAAGGCAAATAATCATATTCTTTAGTTGCTGTTACCAATTTTATAGCATCAGTAAGAGGTAAAATAGCCTGAATAATATGCTCAATAAATGGTTTGTTCTGAAACAAAAGCAATCCTTTCTCTGAGTTTATCCCAGAACTTTTTCCTCCACAAAGAATAAATACAGTTAGTGCTTCCATGATTTTTGTTTCAGGTTTCAAGTTTCACGTTTCAAGTTTCAAGTTTTGTACTATGGGTTTAAATTTATACACTGCACATCATTCTCTTTATTCCATTCTCTTTATTCTATTCTCTTTATTCTATTCTCTAAAAATCTTTACTCTATTTGTAATAAAGTTACCAATTGCCCTTTTTTTAATGTTTCGACATCATTGGGAAATAACAGTAAGCTGTTTGCAATGGCTAAAGTATTTAACGTTGCAGCATTCGGACTGTTTAGAATTGTAACATGAGTTTCATCGTGCAAAGTATTTAAAAATAACGTTTTTCCGCTTGTGTTTGTATGATCATCATTTAATTTTCGGAGTATTTTCTTTAAATGAATATCAGAAAATCCCATTCTGTTTTTGATTGCCGGATATACATAAACATAAAAATCAATTAATGATGCAGCCGGATTTCCAGGCAAAGCAAAAACTAAAGTTTCATGTTTAGATCCAAAAAACATTGATTGATCGGGTTTCTGACTGATTGTATTAAAATGTTTCTGTACTCCATTTTCCAATAAACCTTCCTTTATAAAATCATTATCTTCAGGAGAAATTCTACCTGAGATTAAAACGATATCATACTTGTTTAAAATTCCTTTAAGCTCTTTACTAACTTTTGGACTATTCTTAACCTTATAAACTTTTGCTTTCCTGATTCCAATTGTTTGAAGAGCTGCTTGCAACATTGCTGAATTACTCTCGTAAATTTTGCCTTTCGGTAATTTATTTCCCGGTTTTACCTGTTCATTTCCTATTACTAAAATGGCAACTTTAGGCTTTTTATAAACATCAATTTCCGTAATTCCCAAACTCAATAAAAACCCAATTGCTGCGGGAGTAATCAAAGTATTGGCATCAAAAACAATTTCTTCTTTGCTAATTTCTTCCCCTTTATTGCGAACATTTTCAAATTGTTCCGGCATTCTCGTAATCAAAATAGAATTTTCAGTAGCCATCACATGTTCTTCTTTAACAACAGTATCAGCATTATGAGGTACAAAGGCACCTGTAAAGATGCGAAGCGTTGTGTTTTCTTTTAATTTTATTTTCGAATACTCTCCAGCCTGCGAAATGCCTGCTATATCATATTGATGTCTTTCGCTATGAATAAAGGCGTAACCATCTACCAATGATTGGCGAAACGGCGGCATTGCAACAGGCGAATAAACTGTTTCTGCCAAAATATATCCTAATGCCTTACTTACGTGAATTTTCTCAATCGACACACTATTGCTATTCTCAACAATAATTGATAAGGCTTCTTCGACTTGAATCATGGTTTGCTATTTTATATAAAAGCAAAATACTTGTTGCAAGTACTTACTAATAGTATGGATAAAGATTTGAAATTATTTTATTGCTATAAAATTAATCTAATTTGTTCGAAATCAGCTTTAAAAATGACGCTACTTTTTTTGAAAATAGTTTCATTCTAAATGCAAATTAGTGCTTTCCAGACATTTTGTGTTGATTTTTAATAAAATAGAGAATACAAAAGAATAGAAAACAAAGTATAAATACTACATTTTATAGTCTGTGTCAAATTTTTTTTAACATTTATTTGGTAGATCTAAAAAACAACAACTAATTGATAATAAATACATTAACCAACAAACAAGATTGTAATTTTTATAGTGATTTCATTCTTTCAAAAAAAAACCTAACAAATTTTTGGATATTATTACAATAAAATTAACTTTGTCTATAGGATTAGTAGAGTATAAAATTATTTAAAACCATAAAGAATTATATTTTGAAAACAACCGAAAGCCTGCCGTATTACATTCTTCCTGAAAAATATACTTATAACACTTTTTGTTATATGTGCTTCTGTTGCTAATTCCCGGCATCTTTTTCGTTTGCATTCGATCCCTCTCTCACATCGAATTGATTTAAAAACGAATCTTTAAAAAAAATCAAAAAAATACTTACTGAAAATACAAAAATCTGCTTGATACATTAATTTGCATCGAAAGGATGTATTGAAACTGTACCTATAAATTAAAAAGAAAATAACTAATAACTAAAAAAACTAAGATGAAAAAGATGCAAAATTGTTGCTGTAAATAAAAAAAGCCATTTCTGCGGCAACAGAAATGGCAAGGCTTAAAGAACATTTATCACTAAATCAAGGAAACAATCAGAGAGTTGAAAATTCAACTTTCAGGCTGCCTTGTTAATTACTCAAAACCAGTACAAAGAAATGAAAAAAAATTTAAACATATACTCATTGCTTTTGATCCTTCTGTTATCAGCAGGAATTAATGCCCAAAATACCACACCTCTTATACAATCAAAGCTCGACGGAACTGTGGTAGATGATGTTACAAACCAACCTATTATAGGGGCTTCGGTAAATATTAAGGGTACAACCCACGGGGTTCAGACAGACGCAGAAGGGAAATTTTATTTTCAAACCGGACAAAAATTCCCTTATACTTTAATTGTAACTTATATTGGATATAAAAAAGCCGAAATAATTGTTGACAAAAATCCAATCACAATCAATTTAAAAGAAGAACGCCAGGAACTAGACGAATTAGTAGTTGTTGGATACGGTTCTCAAAAAAGAAAAGATATTACAGGTTCTGTAGCATCTGTTCCAAAAGCAAATTTAGCCCAGGTAACCTCATCGGCAGATAACTTATTAAGAGGTGCAATTCCAGGGGTGGTAGTTACACAAAGTTCAGGACGTCCCGGAGCTTCTTCAAGTGTTCGTATTCGAGGAGGAAACTCGATTACGGCTGGTAATGAACCGCTTTATGTGGTAGACGGAATACTAATTTACAACGACAATAATAACAGTACGGCCGGAGTATCGAATGCAGGTGCAACAGTAAACGTTTTGTCTACTATTAATCCTGGTGATATTGAATCGATTGAAGTCTTAAAAGATGCTTCTGCAACAGCTATTTACGGATCACGCGGAGCAAACGGAGTTGTGATTATCACGACTAAAAAAGGAACTAAAGGACAAGATAACATATCGTACCAAGGTTACTTTGGATTTCAAAATGTTTCAAAAAAATTACATTTAATGAATGCCAGCCAATGGGCAAGTTTGCGCAATGATGTTCAGGCTAGTATTGGTCAGGCACCTTCTTTTTCTGCGGCTCAGATAGAAGCTTTTAAAACATCCGGAAGTTATGACTGGCAAGATGCCCTTTTTAGAACTGCAGCTCCGGTACAAAATCATCAATTATCATTTTCAGGTGGAGATGAACGTTCCAGATATGCAATTTCGGCAGGCTATTTTCAACAAGACGGAATTGTAATTGCATCCGATTTTAAACGAATTTCGCTTCGTGTTAATTACGAAAGAAATTATTCCCAGAATTTTAAATTTGGTGTAAATGCTAATTATAGTAACTCTGTTTCAAATGGTGTGGGTACAAATGGTGGCGCTGCTGCCGGAAGATCTCCCAGCCCGCTGGTTGTTGCTTTGTATCAGCCGCCGGTAGTACCTATTAAAAATGCTGACGGAAGTTACAATTTAACCAATAATCCTTATGCAACCGCAGTAAACGGTATTATAGCAAACCCGATCAATGATTTGGTAAGTACAACCAATGAAACTAAAATTAACAGAATTCTGACCAGTTTATTTGGCGAATATAAAATTACCAAAAAATTAACCGCAAAAGTAGCTGTTAGCGGCGATGTACTTTACACAAAACAAAATTATTATGCTCCGTCAACGACTACCAGTGGCGCAGGAACCAAAGGATTAGCCTCTGTTGGCGACCGATTGGTAAGTTCTGTATTGAACGAAAATACCCTGAATTACAATACTACTTTTGGCGAAGATCATAAATTCTCAGCCTTAGGAGGATATACGCTTCAATATACAAAAGGAGAAGTAGTAAATGCAGGTGCCAATACTTTTGTAAATGATGCCAATACTTATAATGCTTTGCAAGATGGTGTTCCTGTAAAACCGTATAGTGATGCATTCGAAAGTGTGCTAAAATCATGGTTAACCAGAGTAAACTATTCTTATAAAGGAAAATACAACTTTACAGTTTCTGCACGTGCAGACGGTTCTTCAAGATTTGGGTCTGAATCTCTTTGGGGATATTTCCCATCAGCAGGATTTTCATGGAATATTACCGATGAGAATTTTGCCAATCACATCAAAGGTGTCACCGAAGCCAAACTTAGAATAACAGCAGGAACGACAGGAAACCAGGAAATTGGAAACTATCTTTCCCTTGCGCAAATGGGTTCTGTAAATTATGCTTTTGGAGGAACATTACAAACGGGTCTTGCCCCTACCCGATTGGCCAATCCGGATTTGAGATGGGAAAAAACAAATCAGTACAATGTTGGCTTGGACTTATCATTATTAGATCGAAAAATAAACTTTGTTTTTGATGTTTATTATAAGAAAACGAAAGATTTATTGATCAATGTGCCGGTTCCGCTAACTTCAGGATACGCTACAGTACTACAGAATATTGGCGGTGTCGAAAATAAAGGGATCGAAATTGGTTTGATTACCGAAAACGTGAAAACAGAAAATTTCTCCTGGAATTCGAACTTTGTTTTCTCTGCTAACAAAAACAAAGTAGTTTCAATAGGAAACGGAGTTGATCAATTTTTCCCTGTAGTTCCAAATGGTTCATTATTACAACAACAACCCGTGACAGTAAAGGTAGGATTGCCTTTAGGAACGTTCTGGGGATATAAGACAAACGGAATTTTTCAAACTCAGGAAGAAGTGAATACACAGCCAAAAATCAACAGTTTAGCCAATACTAAAGTGGGGGACAGAAGATATGTTGATACCAATGGAGACGGAGTAATTTCGGCTCTTGATAAAGGAAACCTTGGAAGTTCTCAACCTAAATTTGTTGGAAGTTTCAGCAACACAGTTTCTTATCATGATTTTGATCTTAATTTCTCTTTTCAGGGATCGTATGGCGGAAAAATCTTTAATGCCTTAAATCAGCAATTAGAAATTTCTACTCTTGGCACAAATGCCAATGTTACCCTTGATGATCGCTGGACGCCAACGAATCCGAGCAACGAAATTCCGAGAGCAACAAGTTCTCCACTTGGAATAGTTTCAGAGCGCTATGTAGAAGATGCTTCTTTTTTACGATTAAAATTAATCACTTTAGGTTACACATTGCCTAAGAGCGCTTCTCAAAAATTAGGTGCCAAGAGCATTAAATTCTACATCTCTGCAGAAAACTTAATTACATGGACAAAATACACCGGTTATGATCCAGAGGTAAGTTCTTATGAACAAAACAACTTATATCCGGGAATTGACTTTGGTTCTTATCCCAACTCAAAAACATTCATCTCCGGTCTGAACATAACTTTCTAAGTAAAAAATATATACAATGAAAAAGATATTAATAACAATCATACTAAGTGCCGTTTTACTTGCATCGTGCACAGAATTAGAGGTAACACCAACCTCTTTTGTAACCGAAGACAATTATTTTAAAACCCAGGATGATGCTATTGCAAGCGTAACAGCGGCTTATGCAGCTTTAAGCCTTGATCCGGGAGAACAAAGTTTATTTGGCAGGAATCTTTATTTTTTAACAGATATGGGGTCTGACTATGCTGCAGCAGGAGTTTCTGCAACAAACCCTCAGGTAAGAGCCATGAGCAGTTTGACACATGATGCCACAAATGATCGTGTTCAGGTTGCATGGAGACAAATTTACAACGGGATAAACAGAGCCAATGTTTCGATCGATAATATCCCAAAAGTAGCAGGAACAGAAACCATTAAAACGAGATTAATCAATGAAGCCAAATTTATCAGAGCTTTATTATACTTTCAGGCCGTTCGCCTTTGGGGTGGAGTTCCAATCGTATTGCACGAGCCAACATCTATACAATTAGAAAGTTTAAAATCAAGAAGAGAAACTGTTGATGCCGTATACACACAAATTATTACAGACTTAAAAGATGCCGAAAGCCTGCCTTCAACTTATGCAAGCGCTGACGCCGGACGTGCAACTTCCGGAGCTGCAAAAGCGATTTTAGCCAAAGTATATCTGACCAGAAAAGATTATCCAAATGCGATCTTAAAAGCAAGAGAAGTGATCAATGGCGGTTACGGATATGCTCTTTTCGAAAGTTTTGCCGATATCTTTAATAAAGCTAAAAAGAACGGAAAAGAACACATTTTCTCCGTTCAGTTCGAAGCAAATCAGGCAGGAAACGGATCGAGCGGAAATAATTTTCAAGGTACATCATTCATTGGATATACAGCCACAGAACCGGCAGACATCATCTCAGATGTAGCTTTGTTTTATGATATTTATGCGCCGGGAGATACTCGTAGAGATGTAAGTTATGCTAAAACATTACCTATTCCGGGTACAACAAATAGTTATACTTTCCCAAAGCCAATCTTCAAAAAATATATCGATTTTAACAATTTGGCTACACCCGGAAATGTCGCTATCAATTTCCCTATTATCCGTTATGCTGATATTTTATTGTCATTGGCAGAAGCCATAAACGAACAAGGTGCACCAACACCGGAAGCTTATGAATTGATTAATCAGGTTCGAAGAAGAGCTTTTGGAAAACCAATTGCGGCACCAGACGCAACTGTAGATTTAGCAGGATTAACACAAACCACTTTTAGAGCTGCTATTCAGGAAGAGCGTAAAAAAGAATTCGTTCAGGAAGGACAACGCTGGTTTGACCTGGTACGCTGGGGAACCTTAGTTACAGAAGTAAAAAAAGTAACGGCAAAAAACTCTGTTTCAGAAAGAAATAATCTATATCCTATTCCGCAAAGCGAAAGAAGTTTTGATCCTGTAGGTTTGCCACAAAATCCCGGATATTAATAAAAGGCTTACATAAGAAAAAATAACAATGATTAAAAAACTGCTCATTATCGCCCTATTGGTTGTTGTACAATCCCAGCTATTTGCACAGAAAAAGCAACCTAACATCATCGTCATTCTGGCAGATGATTTAGGTTTCTCAGACATTGGTGCTTTTGGCTCAGAAATTAAAACACCAAACTTAAATAAGCTCGCTACAAACGGCCTTATTATAAAGCAGTTTTACAATGCAGGACGTTGCTGTCCTTCGCGGGCTTCATTGCTTACGGGTTTGTATCCGCATCAGGCAGGCGTTGGTGACATGGTTCAGGACAAAGGCTTTCCTGCCTATCAGGGATATTTAAACGAGCATTGTATCACAATTGGGCAGGCACTCAAACAGGCAGGATATAACACCATTGTTTCCGGAAAATGGCACGTTGGTTTAGTGCCATCAGCCTGGGCAGTGAATCGTGGTTTTGATGATTCTTTTACTTTACAAAACAATGGAAGTAGTTATTTTAACTCGCAACCTTTGTATAACGACGGTAGAAAAATTACTTTTTTGAAAGGAGATAAAGAAATTATTCGCACGGATACTGCTACCTATCTGACACAGGAGATTACCAATTTCGCTATTCGTTCTTTAGAAAAACAGCGCAATCAGCAAAAGCCTTTTTTTCTCTATGTGGCTTATAATGCTCCACATTGGCCCATTCAGGCATTACCGGAAGATATTGCAAAATACAAAGGCAAATACCTCAAAGGTTGGGATAAATTGAGAGCTAGCCGTTTTAAAAAATTAAAAGAACTTGGAATCATTGATAAAAACTGGGACTTATCAAATCGTTTTGAAAAAGTACCCGATTGGGAAAAATTAAGTGCCGAAGAAAAAGACAAGTGGGATACCAGAATGGCAATTTATGCCGCCATGATCGACAGAATGGATACCGGGATTGGAGAAATCCTGCAGAAAGTCAAATCGTTGGGAGAAGAAGATAATACCCTGATTCTTTTTCTTTCGGATAATGGCGGAAGTGCCGATGATGTAAAAAACTGGAATTATGTTACCCAAAAAAACGGAACACCAGGTTCAGTTGCATCAATTGACAGTTACGAAAGTCCGTGGGGAAATGTGAGCAACACACCTTTTCAATTATTCAAAAAGAACACCCACGAAGGCGGTATTGCTTCTCCTTTTATTGCGTATTATCCAAAGCATATTAAGGCTGGTAAAATAAGCAACAGAGTAAGTCATGTGATAGATATTTTTCCAACTCTTTTGGAGTATGCCAATTTTGAATATCCGGCTACTTTTCAGGGAAAAAGTCTAACACCCTTAGAAGGTATCAGCCTAAAAAAAGAATTTGAAGGACAACAATCTGATGCACATGAAGCCTTATTTTGGGAACATGAAGGCAGCAAAGCAATAAGAAAAGGGAATTGGAAAGCAGTTGCCGAAAACAATCAACCCTGGGAGTTGTACAATCTTGCTACAGACCGGACAGAGACAAAAAATGTAGCAAAATTAGAACCAAAATTGCTCCAAACCCTCATTGAATTACATCAGCAATGGGCAGTAAAAGTAGGTGTCCAGGATTGGAATAAAATAAAATAGTTAAACAGTGATTACGCATTAAATAATTTAAAATTTAATCTAATGAAAAATTTGAAATTTAATAATACAATCAAAAGCCAACAAAAAGGGCTTTTGATTACTGCCTTGATACTCGCGCAACTAAGTTTTGCACAAATTAAACCAGACCCAAATTACAAAGGTGTAATTGGTAAAACTTTAGCCGATTCTAAAGAATATTGGCCAGATCCTGTAAAAGCTCCGGAAGGCGCGCCAAACGTTGTCTGGATTTTATTAGACGATGTGGGTTATGGAGCTACAAGTGCATTTGGAGGCTTGATTAACACCCCGACTTTTGAGAGTTTAGCCAATAACGGTTTGCGTTACACCAACTTTCACACCACTGCGATTTGCGCACCAACACGTGCCGGATTATTAACAGGACGTAATGCACACGCCGTTCACGTAGGTGGATTTTCACATACGGCAATGTCCGCTGGTTTCCCCGGATATGATGGCAGAATTCCGTCTTCGGCAGGAACCATTGCCGAGATTTTACGCGATAACGGCTATAACACTTTTGCTGTTGGTAAATACGGCGTTACGCCAGACGAAGACGCTACAGATGCAGGACCGTTTGACAGATGGCCAACCGGAAAAGGTTTTGATCATTTTTACGGATTCTTAGGTTCAGAAACCGATCAGTATAATCCTGATTTAGTTGAAGATCAAACCTGGTTAAACGGAAACACAAGGCTTAATAATGCAGGAAATGATAAATCTAAAAACCAATTTACGGCCGATTTAAAAGGAAAACACTTAAGTGAATTGATCACTGACAAAGCCATTACCTATATCGACCGCCAGAAAAGTGCAGCACCCAACAAACCTTTCTTTTTGTATTATGCGCCCGGAGCAACACATTCACCTCATCAGGTAGCCAAAGAATGGAGCGATAAATACAAAGGCAAATTTGATGAAGGCTGGGATGTTTACCGCGATAAAGTGATAGCCAACCAAAAGAAATTAGGTTTAATTCCCGCCGATGCAAAATTGCCAACACGCGACTCATACGTAAAAGCATGGAATACTTTAAGTCCTGACGAAAAGAAATTATACGCTCGTTTTATGGAAATCTACGCCGGATATCTGGAATATACGGATTATGAAGTAAGCCGAATCGTAAATCACCTCAAAACAATCAATCAGTTAGACAATACGGTTTTCTATATTGTTTTAGGAGATAACGGAGCGAGTAAAGAAGGAACAGAATCCGGAACAATTGATCAGCCGTTATTGAAAAAATTATTCGGAAATGGAACCAAAGAAGATGCTGTAAAAGAAAACCTTGCAAAAATTGATCTGCTTGGAACTCCGGAAGCTGTTGAAGGAAATTATCCTTACGGATGGGCTTTAGCCGCAAATACGCCGTTTAGAAACCTGAAACAAGACGCCCATTCTGAAGGAGGAACCCGTAATCCGTTGATTGTTTATTATCCAAAAGGAATCAAAACTCCTGGAATTCGTACGCAATACGGTCACGTAATTGATATTTTGCCAACCACTCTGGAAACTGTTGGAATCAAAGCTCCGGCAGCAATCCGCGGAATTGCTCAGGATTCTATTCAGGGAACATCATTAGCCTATTCTTATGCTGATGCAAAAGCACCTTCAAGACATAAAATTCAATATTACTACATCTTCGGGTCAAGAGCATTGTACAAAGACGGATGGAAAGCTGCGGCACCGCATCATCCCGATTTTATTGATATTGTTGATAATGGCACTTTGGCTAAAAGCACAGGACCAAGTACCTACGACAATGATGTTTGGGAATTATACAACCTGAATACTGACTTTAACGAAAGAGTAAATCTGGCCCAAAAAAATCCGGAGAAATTAAAAGAACTTCAGGCTGCTTTTGATGATCAGGCTAAGAAAAACAACATTTACCCTTTCATCGACTGGCAGGATGTTTTGAAACAACGCGTTCACAAGAAAAATAAATAATTAACCCTTCAAAGCTGTTAAGCATGCTGTAAAAAACATGCTTAATGGTTCTGATCTTAAAACAAGTAAAGTATGGCAGCAGTAAAACCACTTATCAAAAAAGGTATTTTTGCCTTGGTTCTTGTAGTAATTGCAGTAAGCTTTTATTACTTAACAATTTGGGTAACTCCTTATTATGTTCAAAAGAAATTTGCCGAAAAAAGTCTGGGTGTTATCAATACGCCTCAATTTGGAAATCAGCCAACTTCTGAAAACAGAGTGATTCCGTTACCAAATCCAGATTTTTTGTATTCGACAATCAATTATGATTTGAAAGAAAATGTATTGAAAATTTCAGGTAACGTTCCGGATTCGACGTATTGGTCTATCTCGGCTTATCAGGAAAACACCACTAATTTCTTCGTTGAAAACGAAGAAAAAGTAAAAGCCAAATTCGAATATTATTTAGCACCTGAAGGAAGTACTTCAGAAACTTTGAAAAATATTCCGAAAGAGAAAATCATTTACAGTCCAACAACAAAAGGATTAATTCTGTTTCGTTATTTGGTTTCGAAAGCCTATCCGGTAAAAACATTAGCGGAATTGCAACATGGTGTTACGGTAGAGAAGTTAGCTAAGTAAAATCATTCCGTTGGAATCTTTCTTTAAGAAGTTCCGGAGGAACAAAATATATTGTAGGGATGGATTTCAATCCATCATTCGCAATCGTAAGCACAATCTTTGTCATGATACGTAGATGACACGGATTTGCTTTGCAAAGACGCGGATTTAAACGGATTTTTTATTTTAATTCCAAAAAAAATGTCATTAGTAACAACGAAGGATCTCTGTGAGTAGATCGACAAAGATTGGCCTAGCCCCGATAGAAGTGGAAATCCTTTTGTGGCGCTTCTTTAGCGCCACAAAAGATTGGAACGGATAGCGGGATTAGCTCCTAAAAAAACAAAATATTCAACTTAAAATCAAATAAAAATGGCTTTAAATCAAAAAATTAAAAAGATAGGTCTTGGAGTGGCATTGATCATTCTGGCTATCGTACTAGGCAGCGCCGTTGGTGTTTACAACATCAAATCCGGCAAAAGCGACTCGCAACGCATCATTGGCAACTGGCAAACGGTTGATAAAGACAAAGACCTTAACTCGGCCGATTTGCTAACCATTGCACAAGTGGCGGTTTATGGACCTTATGCCCTGACTAAAAAAGAAGTGATTTACTTAAGTACAAATACTGATAGCGAAGGCAACGCATTAGATCCTAAAGCTGATTACGTAATTAGCGGAAAAAAACTGGATGCTAAATATTGGAGTATTACGGCGTATGACGAAAATGGTTTTTTAATTAAAAACCCAATCAACAAATACAGCTATAATCTTGAAGATGTAAAATATGAAGCGGATAGTACTTCGTATAAAATCAATCTTTCGGAAACTGAAAAAAAAGAAAACTGGCTGCCAATCAACGATGTTCAAAAAACAAGCCTGATCATTCGTTTGTATTTGCCTTCTGAAAAACTCAGAGAAAATTTAACGGTGGAGACGCTGCCAGTCATTCAAAAAGTAAAATAATAATCCATACATATTATAACAAATATTGAAAAAAATAATAAATAAAACTCTACTAAATCCATAGAATTAGAATATTATTTTATTTATTTTTACGTTAATCAAAAACACACTGATTTTCAATACAGTTATAAACATAAAATTAGAAATCATGAAATCGCCACTAAAAAAAGTTTGTGCAAACAAACACCAATAAATAAAGGCGATTACATATTTGACAACTAAAAAATAAATTTCACAAATATGAAAAGAGTAGACTTTGAAATTATAGGGAAAAAAATCATCGTGGGAGCGATTGTTTTTTTAGTTCCGCTAGTCATTTTGGCGGGAGGTTTAGCATTAATTAGTAATTTTTTAAAATAAGATATCATGGCAATAATAGATCACAATTCAAGAGGAAGGCTAATCAGAGATTTAAGTATCAGTTTGGTAATATATTCACTGCCGGTAGTGGCAATTTTTCTTTATTTTAAATTCACAAATGGCGTTATAACAGAATCACACCTTACATTACCGTCATTTTTAGAATTTTCAAAACCCGCTTTCGAACACATTCGTACCTGGGGATTAACGGTTTTTATGTTAGTTTTGGGAGTTATCGAATTTACAGCAGGTTTATACGATGATGACTGGACAGGTGAGGAACGCAAAGTAGACATCATTTGTTTCTTAGCTCCAAAAGTACTTTTACCACCCGTAATTGCTTTTTTTAGCTTAACTGCGTTACCTTATTTAATCCCAAATTTGGCTAACTCACTTTCATGGGTTCCGTTTTGGGGAGGTTTTTTCCTGATTGCAATTGCAGATGATTTAACGCAATATTGGTACCACCGTTTGCACCATCAGGTTCCGTTTTTATGGAGATTCCACAGAACGCACCACTCGGCTCCATATATGGGAATGGCGATGGCTTCGAGACAAAACTTTATCTATACCGTTTTCTTCTCTCAAATTTATTTAACAGCTACCTTAACCTATTTAGGATTAGGATTACCGGCATTGTTTGTTTTGGTGATCAAAAGTTTCATCACTCTTGGTGCACATTCAAGTATCAAATGGGACAAACCTTTTTATAAATACAGAATATTACATCCAATTGCGTGGGTGTTAGAACGTTTAATTTCGACTCCGGCAACACATCATGCACATCACGCAGATACAAGCGGAGATGGCGTTGGACACTTTAAAGGCAACTTCGGAAACATGTTTTTCATCTGGGATATCACTTTCGGAACTGGTTTAATCACCCGTAAATATCCAAAATCATACGGCATGAAATCATACAAACAAGAAGAATGGTATGCGCAATTTTTGTGGCCAATATTCAAATCCAAAAAAGAAGGAAGTGCTTTGGCAGAAGGAGTTTTAGCTGTTCCTCTCAAAGCTAAAATAGAAACAGTTTCTCCGAGTCCGGTGTATTACGAGCAGGCTCAATCTTAAAAATACCATGAAAAAAAATAAAATAAAGACACTGTTAATTGGTTTTACCATCATTGCAAACGCACAAGCACCAAAACAAGCGTCAACTTTTACCCAAAAATCAAATGAGGCAGTATATTCGAAGTTAAACTTTGATGATACTGCCGATTTTACCGACGCCAAGAGAGGTTTTATCGCCACTCTTGCCGACGGTAAAATTCTTTCTAAAACAGGAAATGTTGCTGTAAACTTAAATGATTTTGCTTTTATAAAAGGAAAATCTCCGGCAACAGTCAATCCCGCTTTATGGCGTCAGGCACAACTCAACAACATCAACGGATTGTTTAAAATTACCGATGGCGTTTATCAGGTTCGTTCTTTTGATGTCGCCAATATTTCGTTTATCGAAACCAAAAATGGTTATGTGGTTATTGATGCCTTAACGATTGGCGAAGCTTCGGCAGCGGCTTATGAATTGGTCAAAAAACATGTTGCCAATAAACCAATTTTGGCTGTAATTGTTACGCACAGTCACGGCGATCATTACGGAGGTTTAGAAGGTTTGGTTGCAGCAGAAGATATCAAATCCGGAAAAGTAAAATTTATCACACCAAAAGGTTTTTATGAAGAAGCCGTAAGCGAAAATGTGCTTTTAGGAAACGTAATGCGACGAAGAGCCGGTTATCAGTTTGGTTTAAGTTTAGAAAGAAGCGCAACCGGTCAGGTTGATGTTGGATTAGGGAAACCATTTTTAAGCGGAGGTTCTTCCTCACTTTTACAGCCTAATTTCGAAGTCGAAAAAACAGGGCAAAAAATTACGATTGATGGTTTGGATCTTGTTTTTCAGCTTACGCCGAATTCTGAAGCTCCAGCCGAATTAACGATCTTTGCTCCTGCCCAGAAAGTTTTCTTTTCTGCCGAAATTGCCAGTCATACTTATCATAATGTCCTTACGCCTCGTGGTGCCAAAACCAGAGACGCTAAAGCCTGGGCAGGATATCTTGACGAAGCGATTGATTTGTTTGGAGATAAAACCGAATTCATCGTTCCGTCGCACACCTGGCCGGTTTACGGGCACGATAAAGGAATTACTTTCCTGGAAAAACAACGAGATTTATACAAATACGTGCACGATCAAACTGTTCATTTGGCCAACAAAGGTTTAAATAAAGATGAGATTGCCGAAGAAATAAAATTACCTGCCGAATTGGGCAAAGAATGGTACAACCGTGATTTTTACGGAACGGTAAAACACAATGCCAAAGCAACGTATCAATTCTACTTAGGCTGGTGGGACGGAAATCCTGCTGATTATGATAAATTACCGCAAGTAGAATCGGCTAAAAAATATATCGAATGGTTTGGCGGTGAAGAAACCGCTCTGAAAAAAGCAACCGAAAGTTATCAAAAAGGCGAATACCGTTGGGTTGCCGAAGTGTTGAAACACGTCATTTTTGCAAATCCCGAGAATGTTGCCGCTAAAAATTTACAAGCCGATGCTTTCGAACAAATCGCCTATCAAAGCGAATCCGGAATTTGGAGAGATTTATATTTATCCGGAACCAAAGAACTTCGAGAAGGTGTAATTGTTCCTAAAAACCCTGTAAATCGTGCAGCAGGATTTTTGTCTACGTTAACTCCAGAAGCTATTTTCGATTATTTATCCGTTACTGTTGACGGAAATAAAGCAGCCGGAAAAGACGTAAAATTGCGTTTCATTTTCCCGGAACTCAATAAAAACATTCTGGTTTATCTTAAAAATGGCGTTTTGCATCAAAGTCAAACCCGACCAAATGATAAAGCCGAATTTACCCTAACAATCCCAAAAGCCAAGTTCGTAGCCTTATTATCCAATCCTGAAACGGCAAGGGAAATTCTAACTTCTGACGGAGTTAGTTTTGAAGGTGATCCGTTTAAGTTCAGAGAATTGGCGAGCACTTTCGAACCGGCAAATCCGTATTGGAATATTGTAACCCCTTAAAACAAAATCATGAAAAATAAAATATTTAAAAATAGTATTGCGACCGCAATTTTGCTTTTTACAGTTACAGGTTTTTCTCAGAATAAAAGTTCGAATACGGTTTCGTTAGACGTGTTTTACAGTAAAATTCAGAGCGAAAAAAAACCACAAATCATTGATGCCAGAGGTGCTGAAGAATTTGCGCTGAACCATATCAATGGTGCAGTAAATTTTAACCTTGAATCTAAAGATTATGCTGCGCAAGTAGCAAAATTAGACAAATCAAAACCTGTATTTACTTATTCGATTGGTGCAGGAAGAAGTGTTTGGCTGGCAGACGATTTATTAAAAAAAGGTTTTAAAGAAGCCTACAGTCTCGAAGGCGGAATCGCCAACTGGATTGGAAACGGGAAACCTTTTTATGCCAACTCAAAAAGCAAATTGACTCTTGCCGAATACAAAAAAATCATTGCCGAAAACAAAGATGTTCTGGTAGATATTGGATCTATTTATTGTGGCGCTTGTAAAAAAGTAAAACCTGTTTTAGAAACCATCAAAGCGCAATACGGCTCTAATCTAAAAATCGTAGAAATTGATTTAGAAGACAGCCCACAAGTAATCGCTGATCTAAAAACCGTAAAAGTTTTCCCGACTTTAATTTTATATAAAGACGGAAAAATTGTCTTTAAAAAAGAAGGTTTAGGCGATTTGAAAAACGATGTTGATGTGGCTTTGGCGGTGAAATAATCACAATTGCGTTCAACGGATTAAAATCCATTCTTCGCAATCATAATCGCCAATTTTGTCATCCCGAGGAACGAGGGATCACACTCGTAACTCGACAAAGATTGACGATTCAGTTTGAGGAATTTCTAGTGTGATCCCTCGTTCGGGATGACAAAAATGAGCATAGATCTTTGTCAAAGTTTAAAACTTTGACAAAGATTATCCCTAAAAGCATCATTTCCAAAATAAAAAATAAAAACTATGGCATTATCCAAAATAAAAAAGATTCTTTTTCCGGTTCTAATTGTATTGGCAATTATAGCTGTATTTTTATTCTGGCCCATCAATACCGATGGAACTTTAATAAAACCAGACCCAAAATTACTGGAAGGAAAAGCAAAATTTCTAGCTGAAAAAGTTCCCACAGACAGCACTGTAAAAAAACCAAATATTATTATTATCCTCGCTGATGATTTAGGAAAATACGACATCTCATTATACGGAGGAAAATCGACACCAACGCCACAAATAGATTCTTTAGCGGCTTCCGGAGTAACTTTTCAGGATGGTTATGTTTCGGCTTCGATTTGTTCGCCTTCGCGCGCCGGTATCTTAACGGGGCGTTATCAGGAACGTTTTGGGCATGAATATCAACCTGGAGATCGTTATCCAAAAAACAATCTGGAATATTATGGTTTCAAATATTTAATCAATACCAATAACTGGAGACTGAATGATAAAATCAATTACCCGAACGAAGCTTCGATTGCCACACAAGGTTTGCCACAATCTGAAATTACGTTCGCTGATTTGGCCAAAAGAGAAGGGTACAGCACGGGAATTATCGGAAAATGGCATTTAGGTCACAACAAAGGATTTTTTCCGTTAGACCGAGGTTTCGATTACCATTATGGGTTTTATCAGGCATTCTCGCTTTACACGCCCGAAGATGATAATCCTGATATTATCAACCATCACCACAAAGATTTTACCGATAAAATGATTTGGGGAAATGGCCGCGTTGGTATCGGACAAATTCGTCGTGACACTACGATCATTCACAATAAGGCGTATTTAACCGAAACATTTGCTGATGAAGCAGAAGCTTTTATTGATCGAAATAAAAACAAGCCTTTCTTATTATATGTTCCTTTTAATGCGCCCCATACACCATTTCAGGGTCGTAAAAAATACTACGATCGTTTCCCTAATGTAAAAGACGAAAACAAACGTGTTTATTTTGCCATGATCAGCGCGCTTGATGATGCCGTGGGAAGAATCAGGGCTAAAGTCAAAAAAGAAGGTCTGGAAGATAATACTTTGATCATTTTTGCCAGCGACAACGGTGGTGCCGATTATACTTTTGCTACGACAAACGCACCTCTAAAAGCCGGAAAATTTTCTCATTTCGAAGGCGGCGTAAATGTTCCGTTTGCACTTTCGTGGAAAGGAAAAATCAAACCGCATACCATCTATAAAACTCCGGTAAGTACATTGGATATTTTCGCTACAATTGCTGCTGCTATTCATTCTGATTTACCAAAAGACCGGGTTTATGATGGTGTTGATCTTGTAAGTACAGTCAATGAAAATAAAGAAGCACACAAAACTTTGTACTGGCGTTCCGGCGATGCAAAAGCGATTAGAAGCGGTGATTGGAAATTAATCATCAGCGGAAAAACCCATGAAGAATGGCTTTATAATTTAGCTACAGACAAATCTGAAACAACAGATCTTGCTCAAAAAAATCCGGCAAAAGTAAAAGAATTACATCTCGCTTTACAAAACTGGGAAAAAGGTTTAGTAAAACCTTTATGGCCAAATCTAACGCATTATGAATTTGATTTTGGTAAACAAAAATATTTTGTCGATTTATAATTGATCAGCAACCCGACATTTAGCTATCCTAACAGGTTTTTAAAACCTGTTAGGTATTTAGTTTTAAGGTCAGTCCTACCAATATTCAGCTAAAGCCAATGTCAGTCACAAAACAATAACCTCAAGCTAAGGCTGGAGATTATTCAAAAAAATAAGACCCAACAAATTAATACCTAACAGGTTTTAAAAACCTGTTAGGATAACCAACAATAAATTTACAATGCCAACCCCAACCAAAACATTCAACATTCACGAAGACTGGACCGTCGTAATTCTCGGATTTATAATCATCGGGATTTCTCTTTTTCTTTTTCTTCCCGAAGTTCCCGTTTTCAAATGGTCTACCGGAACCGATTTATTCCACGATGTATTCGATTTAGCAAACCTAAAAATCCTCGGATTACAATTTTTATACCTTATTTCTATCGGAACTTTAGGCGCTTTTTTAATCGGTAAATCGGTAAAATACTTTTTACTAGGTTTTCCGGTCGTTTATATCCTGACTGTTCTCGCCTTGATCATTGCCGGAAATACCGAAGTAAAAGGATTGAATCTTGAAGCTGTCATTTTCAGTTTAGCAATTGGTCTCGCGATTGGTAACTTCTTCAAACTTCCGGAATGGTTTCGATCCGCACTTTCTACAGAAGTATTTGTCAAAATAGGATTGGTTTTATTAGGAACGAGCGTTATTTTCTCAGACATTCTAAAAGCAGGTTCTTTGGGATTAATTCAGGCTTTGGTTGTCGTTTTATCCGTTTGGTATTTTGCTTTTTGGTTGTGTAAAAAACTAAAAGTCGACGACGAATTAACGATGATGATTTCGAGTGCAGTTTCTATTTGCGGCGTTTCGGCTGCAATTGCCACTTCGGGCGCGATAAAAGGCGATTCGAAAAAACTGTCTTATGTTATTTCGATTGTTTTGGTAACGGCAATTCCTATGATGATTTTCATGCCTATAATTGCCAAATATTTCAATTTCCCCGAAGAAGTTACCGGAGCGTGGTTGGGCGGAAGTATCGATACATCCGGCGCCGTAGTAGCTTCCGGTTCTTTGGTTGGCGAAACTGCTTTGAAGATTAGTACGATTGTAAAATTCTCTCAAAATGTATTGTTAGGAATTGCCGCTTTTGCCATATCAGTTTATTGGACGTATACCCACAACAAATCGGCAGAAGCTGTTGAATCAAAACCCACTTTGAGTGTTATTTGGGAACGTTTTCCAAAATTTGTTATTGGCTTTATTGCCGCTTCTTTATTGTTTTCTTTCCTCCTTACTTCTGAAACCCGAGATGGCGTAAAAGACAGTTTGAAGAATCTACAAGGTATTTGGTTTGCTTTGGCTTTTACGAGTATTGGTCTTGAAACGAACTTTAAAGATTTACTGAGTAATAATAGTCGTAAACCTTTGTATGCGTTTTTAATCGCGCAGTTGTTCAATGTGATTATCACACTGATTATTGCGTTTTTACTGTTTGGTAAATAATTTTTTAAACACATAGAAACATAGTTTTAGAAAGGTTTAAAAAAGTCATTTCACTTTAAATAAAACGCATAGTTATGCGAATGTAAAACAGCATAGTAATCTCGAGAACTTTGACAAAGTTAAAGGCAATGATGTTCGACAAAAGTAACCACAAGCTTGTAATCCCGAGGAACGAGGGATCTTCGCTAGTAGCTCGACAAAGATTGTCGCCATTTCTTTGCGGAGTTTCTAGTGTGATCCCTCGTTCCTCGGAATGACAAAAAATGCGAATAAAACTTTGTCAAAGTTTGAAACTTTAACAAAGTGAAAACCCAACAATTTTCAAAAAAATTAAAATATCAACTATAATGAAAAAAACAATTATTACGCTAAATCTTCTGCTGTCAGTCGTTTTAGTTTCGGCACAAAATAAAACAACTTCAGAAAAACCCAATATAATTTTAATCATGGTCGACGATATGGGTTATTCTGATTTAGGGAATTATGGATCAGAAATTAAAACACCTAATCTTGATAAATTAGCCAGCGAAGGTTTACGCTTACGCGAATTTTATAATAATTCAATTTGTGCGCCAACCCGCGGATCCTTGCTTACCGGACAATACCAACACAAAGCCGGAATGGGATTTTTTGATGTCAATTTGGGTTTACCGGCGTATCAGGGTTATTTAAACAAAGAATCTTTGACATTAGGAGAAGTTTTTCGTTCTGGAGGTTACAGCACTTTGCTTTCCGGAAAATGGCATGTAGGTTCCGAAGATCAGGCGCAATGGCCAAATCAAAGAGGTTTTGATAAGTTTTACGGAATCCTTAAGGGAGCTTCTAACTATTTTGATACAAAACCGCTGCCTTTTGGTAAAACACCTTATCCGGTAAAATTAATTCGTAATAACGAGGAATTACATCCAAAAGACGATTCGTATTATTTTACAGATGAAATCGGGAACAATGCTGTGACTTTCTTAGACGAACAAAACAAAGAAAATAAACCGTTCTTTTTGTACTTGGCTTTTACGGCTCCGCATTGGCCATTGCAGGCAAAACCAGTTGATATTGCAAAATACCGAGGCAAATTTGACGAGGGCTGGGATGTTTTAAGAGAAAAAAGAATTGCAAAACTAAGAGCAAACGGAATTTTACCGGCAGATCAAACGGTTTCTCCAAGAGATCCTGAGGTTCCGGAATGGAGTAAATTGACGTATGACGAAAAGCAATTCTGGAAAGCTAAAATGGAAGTTTACGCCGCAATGGTCGATAATATGGATCAAAATGTGGGGAAAGTTCTGGAAAAATTAAAAGCTTTAAAAAAGGATAAAAACACACTGATTATTTTCATTTCAGATAATGGTGCACAGGGCGGTTTCAATACCTATAATCCGTTAGGAAGAGGTTTGGTTCGAAACGACGGACCTGTTGGAACCTCAGGATCATTTGATTATCAGGAACAAAACTGGGCGTATTTGTCGAATACTCCATTACAGCAATATAAAAATAACATGCACGAAGGCGGATTCAGTTCTCCTTTCATAGCGTGGTTTCCATCAAAAATAAAAGCGGGCCGAATCGATAAGGGAACCGGACATATTATTGACCTTGCCCCTACTTTTTATGAATTGGCCGGAATAGAATATCCCAAACAATATAATGGTGTGACGACAAACCCTTTGGTTGGAAGCAGTTTGTTGCCTGTTTTATTTAATAATGTTTCGCAGGTCGATAGAGGCGCACCATTATTTTGGGAAAGAGCCGGAAACAGGGCCGTAAGAGATGGCAAATGGAAATTGGTTTCGACTTATCCGTCGTACGAATGGGAACTTTATAACATCGAAACCGATCGTGGCGAAACCACTAATGTCGCGCAACAAAATCCCGGAATTGTAAACCAACTTTCGGCTGCTTATTTTGATTGGGCTGATAAAACCGGTGTTGTAGAATACAGTAAATTCAAATTAAAAACGGAGGTAATGCCTGGTGGAGCAGCTTTGAAAAAGTAATTGGCAGTAATTATTTTAACACATAGAAACATAGAAATTCTTTAACTTAAAAAAGACATTTCACTTATTTAACACACACATATATAGGTGTTTAAATTTTTCTCGCAGATTTGGCAGATTGAGCAGATTCTTTTTTTAATCTTGTAAATATTTAATCTGTAGTACGTGTATTTTAATAATCTGTGTAAAAAAGCATGTTTACTTTTTATATTCTTTTTAATACATATAAAAATCAAGATTTCTATATATTGAAAATGAAATAAGAAATTATAAAATCTGCTCAATCTGCCAAATCTGCGAGAAAAAATATTCAGGCATATTTGGAAATCAATACAAAATCGATGTATTCCTTTTTTCTAAATAGATTTACTAAAAGCGCAATTTTTTATTACATAAAACCTTTAAAGACAGAAAAATAAGTATAAAAATTTAACGTATACTTATTTTTTTGTTCTAATAGAATAAAATTCAACCTACTAAAAATCAACAGATTAAACCATACTTCAATTCAATTCGTAAGTTCTTCTCTCCTATTCAGTTAAAGAAAAATTAAAAAACTTTTGGTTTTTATTATATTAAATTTAACTTTGTCTATAGAATTAGTAGAGTTTAAAACCAAAAGAACTACATTTTGAAAACAACCGAAAGCATATCATTTTACATTCTTCCCAAAAAATATACTTATAACACTTTTTGTTATATGTGCTTCTGTTGTTAATTCCCTCACATCCTTTTCGTTCAAAATCGATTTCTATCTAAAGAATCGCAATTTAAAAAACGAGCTTTCTTAAACCTCAACGGTTTTCTTGAATATTACACCATCATTTTGCTGCATTTTTTGCATCAGGAAGGAGTATCACGCATAACTATAAATCATCCAAAAACAATAACTAAATACGAACAAACATGACACCAATACCACTACAAAATTGCACCTAAATATTTCTGCGGCAACAGAAATGGCAAGGCTTAAAGAACATTTATCACTCAATAAAACAATGCATAAGACATCCAATCTTCCGGCATTTTTTAATTACAAAAAATCAATAACCAAGAATGAAAAAAAATACAAAACTTATTTTATGGATTAGCATTTTGTTCATCTCCATCGGAATAAATGCTCAAAATACAGAACCCAATATTCAATCGAAACTTAACGGAACGATTGTAGATCAAATATCAAATCAGCCTATTATTGGCGCTTCGGTAAACATCAAAGGAACTACACACGGCGTTGAAACCGATATCGACGGAAAGTTTTACTTTCAGACCGGTCAAAAGTTCCCTTATACTTTAGTTATTAGTTATATCGGTTATAATTCTAAAGAAGTTACAGTAGACGGAAGTCCGGTGTTGATAAAACTAACAGAACAAGTGGAGAAACTAGATGAAATAGTGGTGGTAGGATACGGCACATCGGCCAAAAAAACCTTTACAGGAGCGACATCCAAAATCGATGCGAAACAAATTGCCAATCGTCCGGCGCAAAGTTTCGATCAATTGTTAGGTGGTCAGGCTTCAGGATTAAACATTGTACAACCCAGCGGATCTTTAAACAATACGCCTGTAATCCGAATTCGTGGAATCAACTCGATCACAAGTTCGTTATATCCATTAATTATTGTTGATGGTGTAACGGTTTTTACAGGAACAGCCGGAGGTGCCATTGGCAATAACCCTTTATCTGATATTAACCCGAATGATATTGAATCGATTGATGTTTTAAAAGATGCTTCGGCAGCGGCAGTTTACGGTTCTCGTGCGGCAAATGGAGTTATCGTTATCACCACTAAAAAAGGAAAGAAAGGAAAAGTAAACGTCAATTACGATGTTTGGGTAAGTTGGAATAAAGCTACGAATTTGCCAAAACTTTTAAATGCTGAAGATTATGTAAGTATTAAGAATGAAGCGAGAACCAATGCAGGACTTACACCCGGTTTTGCCTTAGGACAAAATGCTGACGGATCGACAATAGGAACCAATTGGTATGATGTAGCGTATCACACAGGAATTTCACAAAATCATAACCTGAGCTTTTCAGGTGCTACAAATTCTACCAGTTATTTTATTTCTACCAATTATTCAGACCAACAAGGTATTCTAAAAACGAATGAATTTGTGCGAAAAGGAATCCGATTGAATTTTGAACATAAGCTGAACAACTCCCTTACTTTAGGAACTAATTTCTCTTATAATAACTCCTTAAATTCAGGTCCAAATTCAGGATCTTCAACACCTAATTCCATTGGATCTTCAGCCGGAAATGCGGTGAATACACAATATATTGGTTTACAGCCTTTGGGAAGACTTACTTATATTTTACCATCCAACGTTTCAGTTTACAATCCTGATGGTTCTTACAACATCAACCCGAGTAACGGGAATATAGGATACGGAGCAAACAGTCCTGCTTTGGGCGTTTTTAATGCCTACAACTTGCAGACGATTTTAGATTTAGACAAAAACACTTCTGAAAACAACACTTTTATCGGAAGCATTTATGCCGAACTTGAAATCATCAAAAACCTGAAATTTAAAACGGTTTACGGTATCAATAATTTCGTTGTAGAAAACAAGGAATTTAGAAATCCGTTTAGCGGAGATGGTTTCTCTACCAAAGGAGCAGCAACAAATTCCAATACCAAATATTCGAGATCCAACTGGACCAATACCCTTACCTACGCGACTGTATTCGATCAAAAACACAATTTAAAAGTGCTTTTGGGACAAGAGAAAAATGTTCGCGAAATCGACGGTTGGGGCGCTATAAAAACCGGATTAACAGATCCTTTCTTTACCAGTTATCAAGGCGGATTTACAACCATTGCCCCTGGTCCTTCGGTTCAGACAGAAAATGTTTTGCTTTCTTATTTCAGTAGTATTGCCTACGATTATGACAAAAAATACTTGCTGAATCTTAACTTCAGAAGAGACGGATTATCAGCATTGGCATCCGGAAATAAATGGGGAAATTTTGGGGGAGCTTCTATAGGATGGAATGTATCCGAAGAAGATTTTTTCAAAAGTTCATCCATAAAAAATGTCTTAAATGCTTTTAAAGTTCGTGCCAGTTACGGAATTGTGGGTAACAGCGAATTAAACGATTATGCGGCGCTATCTCAATACACAGCAGGTACCTACGCCGGAGTTCCAACACTAAATTTTGCACAATCAGGCAATTCAAATTTAAAATGGGAAACCAGTAAAAAGTTTGACTTCGGAATCAACTTTGGACTTTTTGATAACAGAATTACAGTTGAAGCGGATTATTACAAAAACAACATCAACGATTTGATTTTGAATGCGCCTCAGTCTTTATCACAAGGAATTCCTAACAATTCTATTGCGGCAAACGTGGGTTCTTTATACAACAAAGGATTTGAACTTTCGATTAATGCGAACATCATAAATGATAATGATTTTCAGTGGAATGCAAGTTTTAATTTGTCTACCATCAAAAACAAAGTAACCTCTTTAGGCGGATACGGAGATATTTATCCAACGGCTTTGAGCACTTTCGGAATCCAGAATATTACAAGAGAAGGCTATTCTGTAGGATCGATTTTTGCCGTACCAACAACCGGGGTAAATCCTGAAAACGGAAACCGTGTTTATGTAAACGCTAATAACGAAGAAGTACAATACAACGCCCTTACAAAAGCTTTTACGTATCTAAACGGAGCTACTGCACCGGCAATCGACAACTATCGTGATGGTCGTATTCAGGGACCTTCATTACCCACTTATTATGGAGGTTTGAACAACAATTTATCGTATAAAAACTTCGATTTAACGATTGGTTTAACTTTCTCCGGCGGAAACAAATTGTACAACGGTACAAGATCGACTTTATCAGATCAGCGCTTCTTTAACAACGGAACTTTCATCAAAGATCGCTGGACAACTCCGGGTCAGGTTACAGATGTTCCTAAGTTAATTTACGGAGACAGTTTCTCTGGAGGATTCTCATCAAGCAACTCTGCTTATGTTGAAGATGGCTCTTATTTAAAAGTAAAAAACATCATTTTAAGCTATAGAATTCCAGTAAAAAACGAGTTGGTCAACAAATATATTTCGTCAGCCAAAGTATATGCACAGGGCTCTAATTTATATACCTGGACAAAATATCGCGGTTCAGATCCTGAAATTTCAATCAACGGAAACTCTATCAATTCAGGGAAAGATCAAAACGTACCGGCCAATTCAGTAGTATTCACTTTAGGACTTAATGTAGGTTTCTAGGCATTAATCTTAATTAAAATAAAAACATCATGATTTTCAATTATAAAAAAAGCATACAAAAAGCCTTCATTATTACGCCATTTCTAGCCTTATTATTGGCCGGATGTAGTGATAATGCTTTAGATACTGTTCCTGAAACGAGCATTTCTACAGAAACCGCTTTCAGCACACCAGCCAAAATTTTAGGTCAGGTAAACGGACTTTACGGTCAGTTTAGTAATCCGTCTTTTTACGGTGGTCGTTTCATTATTTTTAATGAACAAAGAGGCAACGAATTCAGCCAGAATGATGGAAACAATTCAACCGGAGCGAATGTTTGGAATCAAACCATAACTTCTTCGGGAGATTTTGTAAACTCCGTTTGGAGCGTTGCTTATGCCACCATCAATTTCTCGAATATTCTGATCGACAATCTGGCAACTTCTACTGTTGTCACTGAAGATCTACGTAAAAATTATATTGCCGAAGCTAAGTTTGTAAGAGCCATTTCGTATCTAAGTTTGGTACAAACCTACGCAAAACCTTATGCACAAAATAGTGCTGCATTAGCACTTCCGTTACGCTTAAAAGGAAATACATCAGGAGGACTTAATGACTTCGCTTTTAGCAGCGTGGCCGATGTTTACACTCAGATTCTAAAAGATCTTGACGAAGCCGAAGCTGATTTGCCGGAAAGTTATGCAACAGGAATTCTAACCGCTTCAAGAGCACATAAAGCTACAGCAATTGCCTTAAAAACCAGAGTCTATTTAAGTAAAGGCGATTATACAAAAGTAATTTCTGAAGCCAGTAAATTAGTTCCTGCAACAGCTCCTTTTCAATACGTTTCCGGAAGTTTGACACACCGTTTAGAACCAAATGTGGCTACCGTTTTTGGAGGTTCTTATGTAGGTAACGAAGCGATTTTTTCGATTCCGTTTACAACTGCTGCCGAAGCTCCCGGATTGCAAAGTGCCCTTGGCGGAAATTATTTAACTCCTGTTATTTATTTCAATACAGCAGGAATTATTGCTGATAATGTTTTTTCTGCAACCTCAACAGATGCCAGAAAAAGTTTGGTGATCACCAATGCAACAGGGCAAAAATTACTGAACAAATTCAAAAAAAATGGTGCCCCTTTTACTGATTATGTTCCTGTAATTCGTTATGCCGAAATCCTTTTGAATTATGCCGAAGCTGCTGCGCAAAGTGACAATTTGCCTTTGGCCAGAACGCTGTTATCAGCCGTTCGAAATCGTTCTGATGCTGCTTATGTTTTCACAACAGGAGTTACCACAAAAGACGAATTGATTAATACAATTTTAAACGAAAGAAGAATCGAACTGGTTGGCGAAGGATTCCGTACACCTGATTTATTGAGAAGAGTTCAGGCGCTTCCTGCCAAAACAGGAAATGCAGGTGCCGCACCTGAAGTTTTGCCAACAGCTGCCAATTACGTGTGGGCAATACCAAGTAATGAATTGGCTTATAACAAACTGGCTCCGAGATAGGATTGTAATTTTAGAAAATATCAAAAATTAAAAAGAAAATAACGAAATGAAAAATAACTTTAAATACCTGGCTGTAATCTTCGCTACGACGATTATAAATGCACAGCAAAAAAATACCGTCGAGAAGATTTTTATCAATGGAAATATTATTACGGTCGATGCCAAAAACAGCACTGCACAAGCCGTTGCTGTAAGTAATGGTAAAATTCTGGCTGTTGGAACGAATAGCAAAATCGAAAAATTAAAAGACAAAAACACCATTATTGTCGATCTAAAAGGAAAAACGGTAGTTCCCGGATTTATTGACGGTCACAGCCATTTTATGGGTTTATCGAGATCGACTACGGTAAATGTAGGATCACCGCCAATGGGCGATGTTAAAAATATTGCCGATTTGGTAAGCCGTATTCAGGATTTTCAAAAGAAAAATAATATCGCTCCAGGCGAATGGATCGATGCTTACGGATACGATCAGGATCAGCTGGAAGAAAAAAGACATCCGAATAAGGAAGATCTTGACGCTGCTTTTCCTAATAATCCCGTTACGATTACAAACATCAACGGACATATGTCGGTTTCGAATTCGTATGCTTTAAAACTTTCAGGAATTGATGTCAATACTGCAAATCCTCCAGGAGGTGCCATCGAAAGAAAAAAAGGAACGAACGAACCAACAGGATTATTACAGGAAAATGCCAGTCGATTATTGAAGAGACCTGCAAAACCAGCTCCAACTTTAGACCAGCAGATAAAAGATTTAAAAGAGCAGCAATTGTTTTATGCCAGCAATGGTATTACAACCGCTCAGGATGGATATTCAAGTTATGAATCTGTTGAATTATTGCATAAGGCGGCAGAAAGAAACGAGTTGTTCATTGATATTGAAGCTTTGCCTGGATATCCAACTTTAGAAAAAGTATTGAAAAATCCTGACTTTAAATTTGGTGTTCTAAAAAATCACTTAAAACTGGCCGGTACCAAAATGATTGCCGATGGTTCGCCACAAGGTAAAACGGCATTTTTTAGCAAATCGTATCTGGTAGAAGTTCCGGGTTGTAATCATGATGAATGTACAGGTTTCCCGAATATTACGCAGGATCAGTTTAATGATTTAGTCATTAAAGCATTCCAAAATAATGTTCGTCCGTTTGTGCATTGTAATGGAGATGCGACAATCGATATGTATCTAAAAGCAATAGAAAATGCCAATAAAACTTTAAATACAAACAGTAATGATCGCAGACCAGTTACGATTCACTCGCAATTCGTACGACCTGATCAGTTAGACGATTATAAAAAACTGGGAATCATTGCTGCTTTCTTTAGCAATCACGCATTCTTTTGGGGCGATGTGCACGTTCGCAACTTAGGTCCGGACAGAGCTAATTTTTTAAGCCCATTAAAAACAGCCATCAAAAAAGGTGTTGTAGCTACGAACCATACCGATTATCCGGTTACGCCATTAAATCAGTTGTTTTTGTTGTGGACTTCTGTTGAAAGAAAATCCCGTTCCGGTCAGGTTATTGGTCCGGATGAAAGGCTAACTCCTATCGAAGGGCTTCGCGCGATCACGATAAACGGTGCTTACGAATATTTTGAAGAAAATAGTAAAGGTTCTATCGAAACCGGAAAACTGGCCGATTTAGTGGTGCTGTCTGACGATTTAACCAAAATAGATCCTTCAAAAATAAAAGACATTACAGTTTTGGAAACGATAAAAGAAGGAAAAACAGTTTTTAAAAAATAATAACCTAAAACTCAAAAATATGAATCAGATCAACCTAAATCCCGCACCTGTTGTATCAATGAGAATTACTAAAAACACTTCTGAAATTTACTGGTTTAGTGAAGCTGATAAGCATTCACAGGGAAAGAATAAAAAATTAAAAAAGGCTTTAAAAAAGAATAAAGAAAATGATTGAAGGTAAAATTGAAACAGTAGCCATTAGAACCCCGGAAAGAGTCGCAGAAATTTCCTGGTTCAATGACATTATTGGTGGAGATACAGCATATTTAGGCGTTCTGGATAATGATCGCCGAAGCAGTTATGAACATTGTCGGGAGATTACGTTAGAAGCAGAAAAATTAGGTTTTAGCAATATTCTTTATCCATCGGCTTACACTGTGGGACAAGACGGATTGGCTTTTGCGGCAAGTGTTGCACCTGAAACCAACAAGATTACATTTTTACTCGCGGTTCGTACCGGAGAAGTGCATCCGCCTATGTTGGCGCGGGCTATTTCTTCCTTAGATCACATACTAAAAGGAAGATTAATATTGAATATCATCAACTCTGATTTGCCGGGAACTCGTGAAGATCCTAATTTGAGATACCAACGATGTTCTGAGGTGATTCAGATTTTGCAACAAGGCTGGACACAAGACAGAATCTCGCACAAAGGTGAAATCTATCAGTTTGATTTACCATCAGATCCCGTAAAATCTTATCAGCAAAACGGCGGTCCATTATTGTATTTTGGAGGAACTTCCCCTGGTTCCAGAGCCGTTTGTGCCAAACATTGCGATGTGTTTCTGACCTGGCCGGAATCTGAAGAATCGATGTATGCGACCTTAAAGGAAATGAGTGAACGCGCTGCCGCAGAAGGAAGAACGATAGATTTCGGGTTAAGAATTCATGTCATTGTTCGTGAAACTCAGGAAGAAGCCAGGGCTTACGCCAAAAAACTAATCTCAAAATTTGATGAGAAACGCGGATTAGAAATCAGAAGCCGTGGCGAAGATTCACGCTCGTTAGGAGTTTTAAAACAAGATGAATTAAGAGAAACTTCGGATGAAGATGGTTATGTAGAAGATATCTTATGGACCGATATTGGTAAAGTTTTCTCTGGCTGCGGAAGCGGTTTGGTAGGAAGCGCCGATCAGATTATAGAAAAACTAAACCGCTATATGGATATGGGTTTCAGATCTTTTATTTTCTCCGGCTTTCCTTTGATTGAAGAAGCGAACTATTTTGCCAAATTGGTTTTACCACGTTTGCCAAATGCATCGTTACCTCATCTGCAAGGAAGAATTCCAACAGAAACACCTACAACGCCTTTGACCAATGCTGAATTGGTTTAGTTTATAAAAACAAAAAATTAGAATGTCAGAAATAGAAAAAAAACAAGAATACAAAAGAGAACTCGGTCTTGCCGATGCGGCCTTATTGGTCGCCAGCGGAATGATTGGTTCTGGAATTTTTATTGTGAGTGCCGATGTTACCCGTAATGTGGGATCAGCGGGCTGGCTAATTTTAGTGTGGTTAATTGGCGGATTCATGACTTTGATTGCTGCTGTGAGTTATGGCGAATTAAGCGGAATGTTTCCTAAATCGGGAGGTCAGTATGTGTATTTAAAAGAAGCCTACAATCCGCTTGTGGCATTTGTGTATGGATGGAGTTTGTTTACCGTGATTCAAACCGGAACTATTGCCGCGGTTTGTGTATCGTTCTTTAAATTTCTGGCGTACTTTTTTCCATTCTTCAGTGAGGATTTAGTAGCTTTTAAAATTGGAGAATCCTTTACCATTTCGCCGGCACAGCTCTCCTCTATTGTCTTGTTATTCATATTAACTTATATCAATACCAAAGGTGTAAAACTCGGAAAAATAATTCAGAAGTTTTTTACCGGAACCAAACTGATAAGCTTACTAGTTCTTATTGTCTTCGGGTTTATATTTTTCAAACCCGAAGTCTGGCAGGCCAACTGGACAAATCCTTTTCATTTGCAAAAATTAAATCCGGATGGTTCGTTTTTACAATATACCAATACGCCTGCTTTTTGGGGCGCCATTGCTTCGGCTTTAGTAGGAACCGTAATTAGTTACGATGCCTGGAATAATGTGACATTTGTTTCGGATGAAATAAAAAATCCAAAACGAAATATCGGTTTGAGTTTGCTTTTAGGAACTGCCGTTGTAACCCTGATTTACGTTTCTTTAAACATCATGTTTACCGCAGTTTTACCCGTTGAAGCGATTGGAACACCGGAAAAAGACAGAGTTGGAATCGCTGCAGCACAGGCCATCTTTGGCTCAAGCGGCACTTCTATTATCGCGTTAATGATTTTGATTGCTTCTTTTGGTTGTGCGAATGGAATGATTTTATCAGGCGCGAGAGTCTATCAAAGTATGGCAAAAGATGGCTTGTTTTTCAAGAAAACAGCCATTTTAAATAAACATTCGGTTCCGGCAAACGCACTTTGGATTCAGTTTTTTATGGCGGTTATTTTGAGTTTAAGCGGCCGATACGGCAATTTATTAGACATGATTTCTTTTGTCGTGGTATTATTTTATGTGATCACTATTGCCGGAATTTTTGTTTTGCGACGTAAAAAACCACAACACGAAAGACCTTATAAAGCCTTTGGATATCCGTTTTTACCCGCCATTTATATCCTTTTAGGATCAGCGTTCTGTATTTTATTAATCATCTACAAACCTACGTATACCTGGCCTGGATTAATCATCGCAGGTATCGGAATACCCGTTTTTTATATTAGAGAGAAATTTTCAAAGCCAAAAGAAACAGCAATTTAAACTATTTGGCAGATTTTTTTAAGTTGTAATATTTTAATCTCGCAAAGACGCAGAGTCACAAAGTTTTTTAAGTTTTATGTTCTTATTTTGGAATTAATTTTGAAGTCATCAATACTATAAACTTTGCGCCTTTGCGAGATTATTTCAGCCCAGTAAAAAAAATCTTTGCGCACTAATGTGTTTAATAGTATTTGACTAGTCTCTTTTAAATGTTTTAGAATTCCAGTTCATATGAGTTGATTTCTCATAAAAATGTTAGTTATGAACCAAAAAACAAACCATTATGAATTCATTTTATCAGGAAATAGCCAACAACCACCAGAGTTTATTGATCCTTCCTCAAAAAAAGGTCATCCATCAATTTATTGAGGATTTATTCTCTGTTTTATTTTCGAATACTTCAAAACGCTTTGGTGATTTATCTATTATCAAAAATAAATTTGAAGTTTTAGAAAAGCAGTTTAATGAAATTGTAATTGACTACACGTCTGAAAAAGACAGCAGCTTTGAGGAAACTAAAACCTTCTTTGAAGCATTGCCTGATCTGTACAAAAAAACATTAAATGATGCCGATACAATTTTTAAAAAAGATCCTGCCGCCAAATCTATAGAAGAAGTTTTATATGCCTATCCCGGATTTTTTGCCATAGCCGTTTACCGATTTTCGCATCAAATATGGGAACAGGATTTAAAGCTTCTGGCACGCACTTTCTCCGAATATGCGCATATCAAAACGAGTATCGAAATTCATCCCGGTGCACAAATAGGCAACGATTTTGCCATCGATCACGGAACCGGAATTGTAATAGGTGAAACGACTATTATTGGTGATAATGTGCAAATATATCAGGGCGTAACATTGGGGGCTTTAAGTGTGAAAAAAGAAGAAGCTTTTATAAAAAGGCATCCTACGATTGAGAATAATGTGATTATTTATTCGAATAGTACGATTCTGGGCGGGCAAACTGTTGTGGGAAGAGATTCTATTATTGGAGGAAATGTCTGGCTGACGTATAGTATTCCATCCAACTCTGTAGTATATCATAAAAATGAAATCAAAGTAAAAGATAACAATCCGTTTCCGGAACCTATTTTTTATTCGATTTAGAACGGTTTTTTTTAACCATATAAGGGATATAAGGACATATAAAAGGTCATGACAACTTTGACAAAGTGTTGACCGTACAGTTTGTCATCCCGAGGAACGAGGGATCTCCGTTAGTAGCTCGACAAAGATTGGCGATTTAGTTTGCGGATTTTCTTGCGAAGATCCTTCCTCCGTCAGGATGACAAAAATGAGAATAAATATTGTCCTGATATTTTCGTTCCTGAGAAACACAACGAAAATATTTTTATGAAAATGACTGCCCTAGCCCCGATAGAAGTGGAAATCCTTTTGTGGCGTCCCGATAGCTATCGGGAGGAACAAAAGATTGGAACGCATTGCTTCGCCAGTTCGCACTTTCAGGCTCGGGTGCGGGATTAGCTCCTGAAAAGAAAAATAGTTTTATCATTAAGAATTGGGATGACAAAAAAAGATTAAAAAAGGCACAATAATAAAAAAAGCATCATGAAATATCAAAATATACTCGAAACCATAGGCAATACACCTCACATAAAACTCAACAAGATTTTTCCGCAACATCAGGTTTGGATCAAAATTGAAAAGTCGAATCCGGGGGCGAGTATCAAAGATAGGATTGCATTGGCAATGATTGAAGATGCGGAGCAAAAAGGACTTTTAAATCCTGATTCGATTATTATAGAACCTACCTCAGGAAATACCGGAATCGGGCTTTCGTTGGTTGCGGCAGTAAAAGGATACAAAGTGATTCTGGTCATGCCGGAATCGATGAGTATCGAAAGACGCAAAATCATGAATGCTTATGGTGCCGAATTTGTTTTGACTCCAAGAGAAAAAGGAACTTCGGGCGCGGTTGAAAAAGCGAAGGAATTAGCATTATCGACTCCGAATTCGTTTTTGCCTTTTCAGTTTACGAATCCGGCAAATGTTGAGATTCATGAGAAAACAACAGCGCAGGAAATTCTACAGGATTTCCCCGATGGCATCGATTACCTCATCACGGGAGTTGGAACGGGCGGACATATTACGGGAGTTTCGAAAATTTTGAAACAGCATTTTCCTAATCTTAAAACTTATGCTGTTGAACCTGCCTTATCTCCTGTTTTAAGCGGAGGTTCTCCTGCCCCACATCCTATTCAGGGAATTGGTGCGGGATTTATTCCGGAAGTTTTTAATCGGGATTATGTCGATTTGGTGATTCCGGTAGAAAAAGAAGATGCTTTTTATTTTGCGAAAAGATTACCAAAGGAAGAAGGAATTTTTGCAGGAATTTCGACGGGAGCATCTTTGGCAGCGATTTCAAAAGAGATTCATAAAATCCCGAAAGATGCTGTTGTATTGACTTTTAATTACGATACCGGAGAGCGATATCTTTCGGTTGACGAATTATTCGATCCGCTTTCATAACATTATAATTCAACAATTTAGACATCATTTCACATTAAATTAAACAACATTTATTTCTGACACTTTTATTTTTAACATAAATTTACTTATACAAGAAAATGGTGTTTTTACGAATGAAAATTCTTAAAATAATGTACCAAAAATAAATTAACCATTAAACCTTTAAAGCCATGGCTGAACAAAAACAACAACAAACAGCATTAGGAGATGTTGCAGCAAGACAATTAGCAATTGCAACTCGTACGGTCCCTCAAATTGGGACAATTTCACCACGTTGGCTCACACATCTTTTGCACTGGACACCAGTCGAATCAGGCGTATTTCGTTTGAATAAAGTAAAAGACGGAAGCCATATCGAAGTAGATTGTTCTGCGCGTGACGAAAGAGTTTTACCCAACACTTTTGTCGATTATATCGATAATCCAAGAGAATACAATCTGGCAGCGGTTCAGACTATTGTAGATGTCCACACAAGGGTTTCAGACTTGTACAGCAAACCATACAATCAAATTTCTGAGCAGCTTCGTCTAGCAATTGAAACAATAAAAGAACGTCAGGAAAGCGAATTAATCAATAATAAAGATTATGGTTTGTTAAGCAACGTTGCCAAATCGCAAATTATTAAAACCAGAACGGGCGCACCAACTCCGGACGATTTAGACGAGTTATTGACAAAAGTATGGAAAGAACCAGGCTTTTTCTTGTTGCATCCTTTAGCGATTGCTGCTTTTGGCCGCGAATGTACACGTCGTGGTGTTCCACCTCCTACCACTTCTTTATTTGGATCTCAGTTCTTGACATGGAGAGGGATTCCGCTTATTCCATCGGATAAATTACCAATCGTAAACGGAAAATCGAAAATCATCTTATTGCGTACAGGTGAAAGCCGTCAGGGTGTTATTGGATTGATTCAACCGGGATTACAAGGAGAGCAATCACCAGGATTATCGGTTCGTTTTATGGGAATTAATGAAAAAGCAATTGCATCATATCTGGTATCTCTTTATTGCTCATTGGCAATTTTGGTAGACGATGCCATCGCAGTTCTTGAAGATGTAGAAATAGGAAAGTACCATGAGTATAAATACTAACCACGACGGTTTACCAAACATTGAGGATTTGCAGCTTTTGGCGAACGAATTGTTTAAGACATTACCTAACGAGTTTCCTAAGGAGATTTCGTTAAGTCCTGATCGAAATGAACATCCGCGTGCGACAAAAATTGCAGAAACCTTGTTGAATGCCGGGAACTTAAGCGGTAATAGCGCGACAACTCTGCCATTACAGGATGTAGCAACGCCACCTTCTGGTGCACCTGCATTTAGTGGTTTTGGAGTATCGCCAACTGTTGCCAATTATGGTTCAGGAGCTTCGGCTTTGTATCCCAATGCGGGAGCCGGATTTGATCCTCAAAGTGGGGTTTCTCCATCGGGAATTCCACACGGAAATAATGTCAATGTCAACAATCCGCAAACGGGTTTTCATGATGTCAATTTCAAGAATGGCGGAACGGTGCAATCAAATGAAGAAAACGTCTTTTCGAAATTGCTTTTAAATCATGATTATCTGCCTTTTCAAACGGAAAGTTCTTCTTTTGAAACGGAACTAAATGCTGCATTGAAATTTGTTGATACTCAATTTACAAAACGTTTAGATTTTCCGTTAAACGGAAATGAAAATCCAAATTCGTATTATTTTTTAGAGCAAAATCCGTTTGCTTTTGATCAGAGAAATTCGAATTTAATTGTTGGAAATACTTTTGAAAAACCAGATTTCGGGAATATCTCAGGTTCTCGTTTTGATGCTAATGTGATTAAAAAAGATTTTCCTATTCTAAGAGAAACCGTAAATGGTAAGCCTTTAGTTTGGTTTGATAATGCGGCTACGACTCAAAAACCACAATCGGTTATTGATCGTATTGCTTATTTCTATGAGCACGAAAATTCGAATATTCATCGTGCAGCACATGAATTGGCCGCTCGTGCTTCTGATGCTTATGAAGCGGCCCGCGAGAAAGTAAAAGCCTTTTTGAATGCTAGTTCAGTAAACGAAATTGTATTTGTTCGCGGCGCGACAGAAGGAATCAATCTGGTGGCACAAAGCTGGGGTGATCATAACTTGGTTGCCGGAGATGAAATCATTGTGAGTAATCTGGAGCATCACGCGAATATTGTTCCGTGGAAACGTCTGGCCGATAAAAAAGGTTTGAAACTAAGAGTAATTCCTGTTGATGATGACGGACAAATTTTGTTGGATGAATATGCAAAACTGCTAAATTCAAAAACACGTCTGGTTGCCTTTACACAAGTTTCGAATGCTTTAGGAACTGTAACTCCTGCTAAAAGAATCGTAGAAATGGCGCATGCCGTTGGGGCAAAAGTTTTAATCGACGGAGCACAATCGGTTTCACATATGAAAGTTGATGTTCAGGATTTAAATCCGGATTGGCTGGTATTTTCCGGACATAAACTTTTTGGTCCAACCGGAATTGGCGCTTTATACGGAAAAGAAGATTTGCTAAACGAAATGGAACCCTACCAAGCTGGCGGAAACATGATTCAGGATGTGACTTTTGAGGAAATCAAATACCACAAAGCACCGAATCGTTTCGAAGCCGGAACCGGAAACATTGCCGATGCCATTGGTCTTGGAGCTGCGATTGATTATGTTACAAAACTAGGCATTGATGCTATCGGTCACTACGAACATCAATTGCTGGATTATGCGACAAAGTTGTTGAAAGAAATTCCAGGTGTTCGATTGATAGGAACGGCGAAAAATAAAGCAAGTGTTCTTTCTTTTAATTTACAAGGTTATACCAACGATCAGGTTGGTCAGGCTTTAAATAAAGAAGGCGTTGCGGTAAGAACCGGGCATCATTGTGCGCAGCCTATTTTGCGAAGAATGGGTGTTGAAACTACGGTTCGTCCGTCTTTGGCTTTTTATAATACCACGCAGGATGTTGATACTTTCATCAAAACATTGTGGGAACTTAAAAAAGTTAGATTTTAAATAATAGAGAAAATGTCTAGTGCGTCTTCTTGAAAAAATAATTACTTTTTTTGATATTTTAAGTAATTATAACCAAAAGCGATTGTTCTCTGAACAGTCGCTTTTTATTTAGGCAATCAAGACATTAAAGAATATTCATAAAAATCACGAAAGCGCCCCATACAGACACCAAATAACTGTTAATTTATTAATTTATAAACACTTAAAAGACATAAACATTTAAACAATAAGCAATAACAACTATTATTTTTTAAAAATAACCCCAAATTCATGACCGATTGTTACATATAACACAAAAATAGAATTTAATGTGATATTTAATGTTAAACAAATAAAAATTATTAACATTAAATTAAGATATTTGAGAAAACTAATCCAAAACTTTAAAAAAATGAAAATTAACGTAAAGCATTTTTTGTGGCTTTTGTTGGTATTATTTGTGCAAATGGCCCATGCACAAGAAGGATATATCTCCGGTAAAGTTACCGATGCAAAAAGGGTTCCTATTCCTGGAGTAAATATCGTTCTAAAAGGAACAAATATCAGTACTCAGACTGATTTTGACGGAAACTTTAAGATCGCAGCAAGAAAGGGTGATATTTTAATTGTGAGTTATGTAAGTTTTGCTACCGTTCAGGTAAAAGCCTCAAACTTAATGACAATTGAATTAACAGAAACTCAAAATGAGCTTGAAGCTGTTTTAGTAGTGGGTTACGGAACACAAACCAAGAGAAACTCAACAGATAATATTGCCAGAGTAACGGCAAAGGATATCCAGCAAATACCCGTTTCAAACCTGCAGAATGCTCTGGTGGGTAAACTGGCCGGTGTACAGGTAACACAAACAAACGGTAAAGTCGAAGGAGGAATCAATATCAGAGTTCGTGGAGCTGCCAGTATCAGTGCCGGAAGTCAACCATTGTATGTACTTGACGGTATTCCGTTAATCAACGATGATGAATCAAGCAACGGAGCTCCAACCAACCCATTACTGACTTTAAGTACCAGCGAAATTGAATCTATAGATGTTTTAAAAGATGCTTCTTCTGCCGCTATTTATGGTGCGCGTGGTGCAAACGGAGTAGTAATTATTACGACAAAAAAAGGAAAAGACGGAAAAGGTACTTTTGCGATCAACTTTTCACAAGGCGTTAGCGAAGTTACTCATAAAAAGAAATTTCTTAATGCTACACAATACGTTGAATTGTTACAGGAAGCCGGAAGAAATGTCAACGATTTAGCTTCTGTAGAAGATGAATTCGATTATTTGGCGCAAGGAACAGACTGGAGAAACGGGGAAGTAAATACAGACTGGCAAAAAGAAGCTTTAAAAACCGGTTATACTACTGATGCTGATTTTTCGGTTTCGGGAGGTGATGATAAAACCAAATACTTTTTCTCGGGTTCCTACAATAAAACGATCGGGATCGTGGACAGCAATAGCCTGGAAAGGTTAACAGCAAGAAGCAACTTATCACACAAAGTATCTGATCGTTTTACCGCAGGAATGAATATTGGTTTTTCAAGATCTGCCATTGACAGGGTTCAGGATGATAATGCATTTACAACGCCATTACAATCTGTTGCTCAGGCTCCTATTTCGCAAGCCAGATTAGCAGACGGAACGCCAAATCCGAACACTGAATATGCCAATTACCTTTTAGCGAAAGACAATAGTTTCTGGAAAACCATCATGAGAAGGGTAACCGGAAAAGTATTTGGTGAATTAAAAATTTTAAACTCTTTAAAATTCAACTCTGATTTTTCATACGATCTCTTAAGTCAGACCGAAGATTACTGGCAGGGAAAAAATGCACCATTTATGGCGACTGACGGGGCTGTATTTGCCACCTCGGTAAATACTGAAAATTATGTTTTTAGTAACTACTTTACTTTCGACAAAACTTTTGCAGAAAAGCACGTTATAAATGCTGTTGCAGGTATGGAATTCAATAAATACAACAGAAGATATCAGGATGTAAACAGTATTTATTTCCCTAATGATAATTTCCAGACCGTTGATGGAGGAGCTGAAGTAAATGAAGGTCACGGAAGTCAGACGGATTATGCCTTTGTTTCTCAATTTGGAAGATTAAATTACAGTTATGATGGCAAATATCTTTTTAAAGCAAGTGTACGTCGTGATGGTTCTTCCCGCTTTGGAAAAAATAACAGATTTGGAATTTTCCCTGCTTTTTCTGCTGGTTGGGTAATCTCTCAGGAAGAATTCTTAAAAGACAATCCTGTTTTAAGTTATTTAAAATTGAAAGGAAGCTGGGGTAAGTTAGGAAATGCCGAAATTGGAAACTTTGCTTCGCGCCAATTGTATCAGCCAAATCCTTATAACCTAAAATCAGGACTAACATTTAGCCAACCCGGAAATGACGATCTTACCTGGGAAAAATCAACTCAGACTGATTTTGGTTTCGAAATTGGATTCTTAAACAAAATCACTTTCGAAGCTGATTATTATCAAAAAGATACTGACGGATTGCTTTTCGATGTACCACTTCCTAAAAGTGCGGGTGCTGGTACTAGCGGAACCATCAGTAAAAATATAGGAAAAATCAGAAGCAATGGTTTCGAGTTTACTTTGAACACTAAAAATATTGAGACAGAAGAATTTAAATGGACCACCAGTCTTAATATTACTACTAATCAATCTAAAGTAAAATCACTTCCAAATGATAATACAGATATCGTTTCAGATTATACCATCAACAGAGTTGGTCAAAATATTTCTTCGTTTTACTTAGTAGAATATGCAGGAGTTGATTCACAAAATGGAGATGCTCTTTTTGTAAAAAATACTAAAAACGCTGACGGAAGTATTGATAAAAGTACCACAAATGATTATAGCGAAGCTAAAAGGGTAATTTCAGGAAATCCTTTTCCAACTTTAATGTCCGGTTTAACCAACACAATCACTTACAAAGGTGTTGATTTTACTTTTACTTTTCAGGGAGAATGGGGTGCCAGTATTTACAATTCAGCAGGAATATACCAATCAACAGCAGCGGATTATTTTGACAATCAAACAGCTGATCAGTTAAACCGCTGGCAAAAACCAGGCGATATTACAAATGTTCCTCAGGCCAGATTTGGCGGTTCAAACGGAACGCAGAATTCAACACGTTATTTAGATAAATCAGATTTTATTCGTCTTAGAAATATAACAGTAGGGTATTCTTTGCCTAAAAAAACGGTAAACGACATGGGGATGAGCAATCTGAGAGTTTATATTACAGCTGTGAACCTGCTTACTTTCACCAATTACAACGGAACTGACCCGGAAGCCAGAAGAGATGATAATACAAGAACAAGCCCAAAAACAGGGGAAGATTTCTACTCAGCTCCACCAGCGAGAACAATTGCAATGGGAGTAAATATTAACTTTTAAAACGAACAAAATGAAAGCAAATAAAATAATCTTATATCTATTTTTCGCAGTCCTTTTTGCGAGTTGCGAAAATGAATTAGATATAGATCCTAAACAAACTGAAGATGCGTCTATCACACTTGGCACAGAAGGTGGTATAACCAATATACTTACCGGAACGTATGCTCTTGCAGCAAATGGAAATGCTTATGGAGGAAGAATATTACTCTACGCTGATTTGTTAGGCGTTAGTGCCGCACTAAATACAACTGATCTTAGATGGAGAGGAACTTATGGCGAGCTGAGACAGATGTATATCAAAACAATGTTGTCAGACAACGTAATTATTGAAGGAACTTATTCCAGATGTTACGAAATAATCAATGCGGCAAATACTGTAATCGAAAACGTTGATAAAGTAAAAGATCCGGCCAAACAAACCCGAATGATTGGTGAAGCCAGTTTTTTAAGATCGCTGGCTTATTTTGACCTCGTTCGCTTTTTTGCAAAACCTTACGTGAGTGGTCAGGCCAATACTCAGTTAGGAGTTGTCATCAGACCCAATGCGATTTATAATTTTAATGTTGATCTTTCAAAAGAAAGAAGTACGGTTGATGAAGTGTATAAAGTTATCATCGATGGTTTAAATCTTGCTTATACCAATCTTCCTGCTGATAACAGCTTTTATGCTGATAAATATGCGGCAAAAGCTTTATTGGCCAGAGTATATCTGCAACAAGGCAACTATGCGCAGGCAAGAGATGCCGCTAACGACGTGATCGAGAATAGTGGACACGGATTATCTCTAAACTATGCAGCAGCCTTTAATCACGATACGGATCAAACCGAAGATGTATTTGCCATACAAATTACAAAACAAACCGGAATAAATGATGTCAATACATTTTATGAGTCTGAAGATAATGGAGGACGTGGTGGAGATTTTTCAATCAGAGATCATTATTTAGAAAAATTTAGCAGCCCCGATGACAGAGCTACTTTTAATTATGAAAATGCAGCAAACGGCAGAATATTAACGTCTAAGTTTACGGATCAATTTGCCGATGTGGCGATTATTCGATTAGCCGAGATGTATTTAATAAGAGCCGAAGCCAATCTTAGACAAGGAACAGCTGTTGGAAACACACCACTTGACGATATCAACACGATCAGATCCAGAGCAAAAGCAGATAATTTATCAGCTGTTACTATAGATGATATTTTATTAGAACGCGAATTGGAGTTAGGAATGGAAGGTTTCTTAATTCACGATATCAAAAGAACCAAACGTTCTATTGATATTAGTGAAAATGGTGATGGATCAAGTCTGCTGCTTTATGACGCAAACAACCTGGTATTCCCTATTCCGTTGAAAGAGACTGATGCCAACAAAAAAATCACTCAGAATCCGGGATACAGTAACTAGTATAATCTGGTTGGGTATAATTATTTTTAAAATCATAAAATCTATGTTTCTATGTCTTTAATTATTTTTTTTTCGTTACACCCAACAAGTTAATCAAAAACACTCTATAAATAAAAAAACCATTCCGCTAAAACGGAATGGTTTTTTGTTTTTTACATTTCGATGTAATTTATAGTAATGCTTCAACAGCTGGCGACATTATTTTTGAATTTGTCATAGACAAGGTAAGCGGATCAGAATAACCTAAGAAAAAGGCATTCAATATTTCCTGAAATACAGGGTGGGCTCCTTCAACCTGAGAAAAGAGTGTCATCGACGAACGTAATTTACGAGCATCCAGATCCCCAAAAATACCCTCGGCAGATTTTCTTTTAAAGGTCAGCAGAAGTTCTGAAATTTCTATAAGATGTTTGGATAAAACAGGATGATCAAGAAATTCTTTCGCTTCTCTAAGATTGGCAATCGCATAATATTTAGAGATATTACTAGTTCCCAATCCTTTTAATTGCGGGAAAATAAACCACATCCAATGGGTTTCTTTTTTACCTTTTTTAATTTCGGAAAGAGCGGTCAGATAAAGTTTATTCTGCGCATCTAAAAAACGTGTTATATCAGTATTTGAGTAAGCCATTATAATAGAATTGTATTTATAAAAATTAGTAAAACCGTTTTGGTCTTTTTATTTCTTTAATTAATCAAAACCTCTTTTGAAGATTCATTTTAAAGACATTCAAAACTACATATCATCTCCCGCAAAAAAATTACACAATTAGTGTCGCTTCTTATATAATTTATATGATTGATTAAAAACAAAAAAGTTGCAGGAATGTCCTGCAACTTTTTTGAATATATAATGGATTAAAACCTCTTAATCTCTAAAATCATTTAAAGATTTCTCAATAATTTCAAGACATTCCTGAATTTGAGCTTCTGTCATAACCAATGGCGGTGCTAATCTGATTTTATTTCCGTGAGTTGGTTTTGCCAATAATCCGTTATCTCTGAATCTTAGGCAAATTTCCCAGGCTAGATCTGAATCTTCGCCACAATTAATAACAATAGCATTCAGCAACCCTTTACCACGAACCAGCGTGATTAGGTTATTTCTCTCCGCAATTTCGTTTAGGCCTTTTCTTAAAAGGATTCCCAGACGTTCTGCATTTTCTGCCAGATTTTCTTCCTTTATTACTTCAAGAGCAGCAATGGCAACAGCAGCAGCAACAGGATTTCCACCAAAAGTAGATCCGTGTTGACCCGGTTTAATCACATTCATGATTTCGTTATTGCACAAAACAGCTGAAACAGGATAAACACCACCAGAAATTGCTTTACCTAAAATCAAAATATCCGGTTGTACATCTTCATGATGTACTGCTAACAATTTTCCGGTACGTGCAATTCCCGTCTGAACTTCATCTGCAATAAACAAAACATTATGTTTCTCACACAACGCTTTTGCCTTCGATAAATATCCTTCAGAAGGCACATAAACTCCTGCTTCTCCCTGAATAGGTTCCACTAGAAATCCCGCAATATTTTTTGATGATTCAAGCGCTTTTTCAAGCGCTTCCAGATTATCGTATTCTATTTTTATAAATCCTTCTGTAAAAGGTCCAAAGTTTTTACGGGCACCTTCATCATTAGAAAATGAAATGATCGTAGTCGTTCTTCCGTGAAAATTGTTTTCGCAAACAATAACCTGAGCCTGATTTTCCGGAATACCTTTTACTTCATAAGCCCATTTTCGACACACTTTAAGTGCAGTTTCAACAGCTTCTGCTCCGGTATTCATTGGCAGCACTTTATCAAAACCAAAATATTTCGTTACAAACTCCTCATAATCACCTAATTTGTCATTATAAAAAGCACGTGATGTCAACGTTAATTTCTGTGCCTGATCTACCATTGCTTTCACAATTTTTGGGTGGCAATGTCCTTGGTTTACTGCAGAATAAGCCGATAAAAAATCATAATATTTTTTACCGTCTACATCCCAAACATATACACCTTCTCCTCTTTCCAGCACAACTGGAAGCGGATGATAATTATGAGCTCCGTATTTATTTTCTTTTTCGATCAAAACCTCAGATTTTGACGAAAGGGATTTTTCAGTATGAATCATGATTTATTTATTTAAAGCACAAAAGTATTAAAAATTATTCATTATCAAGGCACAAAACACTTGTTTTGACTTTTAAAAACCAAAACAAAGTCAAAAATCACATTTTTAACGACATAAAAAATCAATTACTTTAATTTAATGACATTCCGATATTCCCTTTTATTGAAAAAAATAATTACTTTTATGCATGTAAAATTATAATTCATTACGAATATAATTTGGCAGGACATGGTGTTGTCCCTACGGGACAAAATTATGTTTGTCATTTTATTTTTCTACCAAGATTTAATCTCTCCGAGATATTGGAACTATATTCGGCAAACATGAGTTTTATACTATAAGCAATCAGCATATATTCCGTTAAGAATAAAATATCGGCAGAAAAAGAAGATCACAAACCTGCCCGGATTTAATCTCCGGGATATAGGAACTATATTCGGCAAACATAAATTTTATACTATAAGCAATCAGTATATATTCCGTTAGGAATAAAATATCGGTAGAAAAAAGAAGATCACAAACCGGTAAAATGTTCCGTAGGAACTACATATTTACCACAACAATAAAATAGTAGATAATTACAATACAATTTAAATAATGGATATATTAGACGAATTTGATATCAGCATCATTAAAGAATTAGAGAAAGATGGCAGAATGGCTTTTTCTGCAATTGCTGCTAATTTGAAAATATCAAATACAATGGTGCACCAGCGCATTAATCGAATGATAGAGCAAGGGGTCATTGGCGGAATCAAACCTATTATTCAGGAAAAGAAGATTGGTTATGACTGGGCATCATTTACCGGAATCACTTTAAATAAAGATTCTGATTCTGACCGGATTATCGAAGCTTTGAAAGACATTCCTGAAATTACAGAATGTTATTATGTAACGGGCTCCTTCACGCTTTACATCAAAATCATTGCAAAAAATCACGAACACATGCGAAGAATCCTATACGAAAAAATCGATAGTATCCCCGGTATTGCGAAAACCGATTCGATAATTGAATTGGGTTGCGCTTTCAAAAGAAATATTACTTTATAATCACTTTCTAATCTAAAAAAGATGCGTTTACGAATTCTGCTTTTATTTACCTTGCTTTGCTGTAAATCATTGTTGTTTTCGCAAACGATTGTTCCAAATCCGTCCAAAAGTGATTTCGCAGGAACGCTTTCTTTTTTAGCTTCTGACTGGATGCAAGGACGTGAAGCGACACAGAAAGGTGGTTTTATGGCTTCAGAATATATTGCTTCTATGATGGGATTGTACCAATTGGTACCTTATAATCCGGAATCCGGATATTATCAGGATTTTAAAATCAAAGAGCATAAGGTAAAAAAAGCCTCTTTAGAAATTAAAAAAGGACAAGAAACTGTACTTCTTTCTCCAAATGCTGATTTTCAAATTACACCCACCGCTCAGTCTTTACAGAAAGAAAGTCAAATTGTTTTTGCCGGTTATGGATTAAGCCTGCCACAACAAAACTACGATGACTATAAAAATCAAAATATAAAAGATAAAATTGTAGTCGTTCTCAATGGATTCCCGGGACATCAGGACAGTACATCTGTAAACTATAAAAAATTAAACCCCCTATTTCCAGAACAAAATGATCTGGAAGACCTTAAACTGCAAACCGCTATCAGCAAAGGTGCAATTGCCTTAATTATTATAGAGCCAAAAGGAAAATTCAAGCCTCAAAACGCAAAGAAAAATACTGTTTTTCATTCTTTAGAAAACTCGACCATTACCTCAATTCCAGTTTTTAAAATAAGCAATTCAGCTGCCGAAAAGCTTTTATCGGGAACCAATATTTCATTGTCATCGATGGAAAAAAAATCAGCACAAAAATTAACAATTGCTACTACGCTATTAAAAAACACAAAAGTCAATTTCTCTATCGAATTGCAATCTCAAAGTTTTCCGGTCCGAAATGTTTTGGGAATGATTCCCGGAAAAGACACCACTAAAACTATTATTGTAGGCGCGCATTACGACCATTTGGGCATCATAAATGATTCAATCTATAACGGTGCAGATGATAATGCTTCCGGAACTTCCGGAATGCTGGCATTGGCAAAAAAATGGTCAGAATCGAAGGCAAAGCCACAGTTTAATATGCTATTTGCTTCCTGGACTGCAGAAGAAATGGGGCTTTTGGGAAGTGAATATTTCGTTCAGCATTTCGATTTTGAAAACCAGAAAATACTACTCGCTATTAATATGGACATGATATCACGAAGTGCTCCGGAAGACAAAATGCACCGTATATTAAGTATCGGAACACAAAAAGGAAGTGATCATTTACAAGAGATGATCAATTTCAGCAACCATAAACTTTCAAAACCTTTTGCGCTTGATCTTTGGGAAACCAACGGACATACCGGAAGCGATTATGCTTCTTTTACAGCAAAAGGGATTCCGATTATGACTGTTTTCAGTGGTTTTCACGAAGATTATCATACGCCTCGAGATAAAACTGCAAAAGTAGATTTAGATAAAATGCAGGATGTTTTATTTATAGTCAATAATTCTCTTTTAAGATTTATAGAAAATCAGCATAATTAAACCATAATAACCATGAAAAACCAACCGCTTTTCAGACTTTTATTTAACACATTTATGATTACTCTGCTCCTATTGATCAGTGGTCTCCTACAAGCCCAAACACCAAAAGGAAAATTATTTATTATTGGCGGCGGAGACCGTTCTGATGATTTAATGAAACAAGTTTTGAGTGTCGCTGAATTATCCAAAAAAGATTACATAGTGGTTTTGCCCATGTCGAGCGAAGAACCGGACAGTTCGTTTATTTTCTTTAAAACACAAATGGTAAAACTAACTTCAAACCCAATTGTGATGCTTAATTTCAACAAGGAAACTGCTCAAAATAAAACATTAACCGATTCACTGCAAAAAGCAAAACTCATTTTTATAAGTGGCGGCGATCAGGTTCGTTTTATGAACGTGGTTCAGAATACGCCAATAAAAACAGCGATCCAAAAAGCCTACGAAAACGGAAGTACTATTTCAGGAACAAGTGCCGGAGCAGCTGTAATGTCGGAAAAAATGATTACCGGAAACCAGAAATTACAAAAAGAATATTCCGGAACTTTTGATAATATCCGATACGATAATCTAGAAACTGCTGAAGGTTTGGGATTATTGAAAACAGCGGTTATCGATCAGCATTTTTTAAAAAGGAACCGTTACAATCGTTTACTCTCTGCTTTAGTTGAATTTCCTGCTTTAACCGGAATCGGAATCGATGAAAGTACGGCCATTATAGTTCGCAACAATCAGATTGAAGTAGCCGGAGAAAGCGAAGTAATCGTAGTCAAAAATCCAAAAGGAATTTTGAAAGCGAAAAAAAATAACCTGATTTCAATCGAGATTCTTCAAATGAGCATTTACACCGCAGGACAAAAATTTAACATCAAATAATTATGTTCAATTCCAATAAAATAATTCAATTAACCTTTATCTTTTGTTGCGTTAATTTTCAAATTTTTGCACAAAAAATCAATACAAAAGAAGTCAATCGTCTGGAGAAACTAGCGCAACAGGTTTCTATTATCAGAGATAAATGGGGAATTCCACATGTTTACGGAAAAACGGATGCTGATGCTGTTTTCGGATTACTGTATGCACAATGCGAAGATGATTTTAAGCGAATTGAAATGAATTATGTCGAAAAACTGGGCCGTCTTTCTGAACTAAAAGGACAATCGGTTTTATACAATGATTTAGAAATTCGCCTTTTGATTGATACCGAAGAAGCCAAATCAGATTATAAAAAAGCACCTCTCTGGCTCAAAAAACTGTTAAACGGATATGCCGATGCCATCAATTTTTATCTGTACAAACATCCCGAAGTAAAACCGGCACTTTTAACTCATTTCGAACCGTGGTTTCCATTACTCTGGACAGATGGAAGTATTGGCGCCATAAGTACTGCTGATCTTTCGACCGGAGAATTAAAGGCTTTTTATTCCGGTAATAACGATAAAATGGCATATGTAGAACGTGAAAAAAATGTACAAACAGGTTCAAATGGTTTTGCCTTTTCACCTTCAAAAACTGCTGATGGAAATGCCATTTTATATATTAATCCGCATACAACTTTTTACTTTCGACCTGAAGTTCAGATCACAAGCGATGAAGGATTAAATGTTTACGGAGCCGTAACCTGGGGACAATTTTTTATTTACCAGGGTTTTAATAACAATTGCGGCTGGATGCACACCTCATCAAACGTAGATGTTGCGGATATGTATGCCGAGAAAATCACCAATAAAAACGGAAAATTATACTATGAATTCGATAAAAAACTATGGCCTGTTATCGAAAAACAAATCACGATAAACTATATCGAAAACGGGAAATTAATTCCTAAAAAATTCAAAACCTATTTTACCAACAACGGTCCTGTTATGGCGAAACGTGACGGAAAATGGATCAGTCTAAAATCGAACAATCGCTCCATGACCAGTTTGATCCAGAGTTGGGTCAGAACCAAATCTACCGGTTTTGAGGAGTATAAAAAAGCAATGGATTTAAAAGCCAATACATCCAACAACACCGTTTATGCAGACAGTAAAGGAAATATTGCCTACTGGCACGGTAACTTCATCCCAATACGGGACAAAAGCCTGAATTGGTCAAAAGTCGTTGACGGATCTATTTCATCTACACAATGGAAAGGCCTGCATGAAGTCGACGAAACCGTTCATATATACAATCCTGTAAATGGCTGGTTGCAAAATTGTAATTCAACCCCCTATTCTGTTGCCGGAGAAAACAGTCCGAAACGAGAAAATTATCTGCCGTATATGGCCCCTGACGGAGAAAATTTTAGGGGAATAAATGCTGTTCGCATTTTCAGCAAAGGAGATCATTATACTCTAGACAAAGTAATTGCTGACGGATACGATACGAAATTGTCCATTTTTGAAATTCTGATTCCAAGTTTGATCGCTTTTTTCGAGAAAAATATTAAAACTACTGATCCTGAATATACTGAATTGGCTGAAGCGGTTACCATCTTGAAAAACTGGGATTATTATGCCAAAGAAAATTCAGTGGCCACCACATTAGCAGTCGAATGGGCGTACAAATTAGACCCGATTATCCTAAAAGCTTATATTGACGAAGGGGAACCGGATCAGGTAGAGAATACTAAAAATTTCGCTGCAACTGCTACTGTCAAACAATTCATTCCGCAATTACAAGAAGTCCTGAAAGACTTAAAATCAAAATGGGGAACGTGGAAAGTGGCTTGGGGAGAAATCAACCGTTTTCAGCGATCCAGTGGTGATATTGACCTGAAATACGACGATTCTAAACCAAGTTTACCTATTGCTTTTGGTCCCGGTTCGTGGGGAAGTTTGCCTTCTTTTAAAAGCAGTTATCAAAATGGCTCTAAAAAACGCTACGGCTACAATGGCAATAGCTTTGTTTGCGCTGTAGAATTTGGTCCAAAAATAAAAGCAAAGTCATTACTGGCAGGAGGAAACAGCGGTGACCCAAAATCAAAACACTTTGAAGACCAGGCCGAAATGTATCAAAAAGGACAATTTAAAGATGTTTTATTTTATAAAGAAGATGTGATTAAAAATGCCGAAAAGACCTATCATCCCGGCGAATGATTTTTACTTTACAAATTAACTTAGAAACCTCGGAAGAAATACATTTCGAGGTTTTTTTGTAACATAATATTTCAGATATTTGTTAAAAATTGTAAAACTATGAAAAATCTGTCTCTTCTTCTGTTTGCTTCTATTTTGTTTTCTAACACTATAAATGCACAATTAAAAGCTGTAAAATATACAGACGGTTCTCAGGCACTAAATGGATTATTTATAAAGTCTGCTAAAAAAAGCAGTCAAAATCCGGGTATATTACTTTTACCGGCATGGTTAGGAATTGATAAAGCCTCGAAAGATATCGCAGAAAATTTATCCAAATTAGGTTATAATGTTTTCATCGCAGATATTTACGGAGAAGGAAACTACCCAACTAATACTGCCGAAGCAGGAAAACAAGCGGGTTATTACAAAAAGAATTACGAAGTCTATCAAAAACGTATTGATGCAGCCTTAAAAGAATTAGTAAAATCCGGGGCAAATGCAGACAATATTGTGGCTATCGGATATTGTTTTGGAGGAACAGGTGTTCTTGAAGCAGCCCGCGGCCATTTGAATGTAAAAGGAGTTGTTTCGTTTCACGGAGGTTTAGGCAAAGACGCAAGCCGTCCCCTTGAACCTGTAACTACAAAAGTTTTAGTTTGTCACGGTGCAGATGATCCGTTTGAATCTAAGGAAGAAATTACTGCTTTTCAGCAAGAAATGCGTGACACAAAAGCCGATTGGCAAATGATTTATTATGCAAATGCAGTACACTCTTTCACTAATCCGGAAGCCGGAAGTGATAATTCAAAAGGTGCAGCATACAATCCGGTTGCCGCTAAAAGATCATTTGAACATCTACAGCTTTTCTTAAATGAAGTGTTGAAAAAATAAACTTTTAATTAGTCCACGGATCTTACTGGTTATAGGGATTGACACTGATTTCATTATTCCATTTAATTAAATTCCTGCTAATCAATGTAATTAGTGGCAAAAAAAAACGGCGCAAACCCGTTTAAATCCGTAACATACGTTGGCAGGAAAACACAAATCTAAATAATAAACCAAATCCATTAATAAATAACCAATGTCACACAGTCCGATTAGAAAAGATAAAACATGCCTGAATTGCAGACACGTTGTGGAGCAAAAATATTGTCCGAATTGCGGGCAGGAAAACACAGATTCCAGGAAAACGTTCCACCATTTATTTATCCATTTCTTTGAAGACTTAACGCATTATGAAAATGCTTTTTGGAAAACCATTCGAAATTTACTTTTCAAACCCGCAACATTAACCAAAGAATACCTTTCAGGAAAAAGATTATCCTATCTGGCTCCAGTTCGCCTTTATATCTTTATCAGTTTTATTACTTTTTTAATGATTGCTTTGTTCCCTTCTGACATAGGCAAAAACATTAATAATAATGAAAACGAGATTTCGTCATCACTTATTAATCAGGACAAAAAAGAAGTCAAAGATTCTTATAAAAAGACTCATTTTGACCTTCCTCCCATGAAAGAAATTGACTCTGTTCAAAAGTATGGAAAAAAGAGTGAGAAGCTATCAGAATTTCAATATTGGCTCTATGAAAAGGTAGCACATGTTACTGAACACAATACCAAAAAGGAAATTATTGAGAAATTTATAGAATCTTTTTTTCATAATATTCCTAAAATACTATTTATAATAATGCCTTTTTTTGCGTTCTTACTATGGCTCTTTCACAGCAAAAAGAAATGGTATTACTTTGATCACGGAATTTTTACTTTACATTACTTTTCCTTTTTACTTCTAATTTTTCTTATCTTATTTATTATAGATAAAATAATAGGGGCATTTGGAGTAGACAGTCCTGTCGCCTTTGTATCCCGTATTACAAATTTCTTTGGTGTCCTTTGGATGTGCTATTATTTCTACCCTGCACATCATCGTTTTTACGGAGAAACCAGATGGATTTCATTTGTTAAAAGTTTAGCATTGTTCTTTATAAACTCCATTTTTATTCTATTTTTACTGATCGCTTATATTTTCTACACATTCATCAATTTACATTAAACTAAATGAAAAAAATTGTAATTCTATTATTAATTGGTTCTGCATTTTCATGCAAAAATGCGCAGTCAGTTGCGTCCAAAGACAATTCAGATCCAAGCAAATACATACAACTCATCAAGGAGAAAGACTTAAAAGAAATGCTATATGTTATTGCTTCTGATGAAATGGAAGGTCGTGAAACCGGCTCTAAAGGACAGAAAAAAGCAGGTCTTTACATGATTGAACAATACAAAAACAATAAAGTTTCGTTTCCTAAAGGAGCAACAGACTATTACCAGCATATTCCTGCCTCTTTTTTGAATGCAAAACGTAACGAAAACTTACCGGATTCTGAAAATATCTGGGCCTACATTGAAGGTTCTGAAAAGCCGGATGAAGTTTTAGTAATCTCTGCGCATTACGATCATGTGGGAATAAAAAATGGCGAAGTATACAACGGAGCTGATGACGATGGTTCAGGAACTGTAGCTGTAATAGAAATGGCAAAAGCATTTGCAAAAGCAAAGAAAGACGGACACGGGCCAAAACGTTCTATTCTTTTCCTGCACGTAACTGGCGAAGAGCATGGTTTACACGGATCACGTTATTACTCTGAAAATCCTTTATTTCCCATTGCCAATACCATTGCAGATATTAATATTGACATGATTGGTCGTCGCGATGTAGAGCATGCAAAAACCAACAACTACGTTTATGTAATTGGAGCTGACAGACTATCAACTGACTTGCATAATATTGTAGTGGCACAAAATGAAAAATACACCAAAATAGATTTAGATTTCAAATTTAATGATCCTAAAGATCCTAATCATTTTTATGAGCGTTCTGATCATTACAACTTTGCAAAATTTGGTATTCCCGCAGTTTTCTTCTTCAACGGAGTTCACGAAGATTACCACCAAAAAGGTGATGAACCTCAAAAAATCGAATATGATGCTTTGACCAAAAGAACTCAATTAGCTTTCGTTATTGCCTGGGATTTAGCCAACAGAGAAAACAGACCGGTAGTTGATAAACCGATTAAGAAATAAGACTCTAAGATACTGAGCGACTAAACTGCTAAGGTTCTGATATTTAACATAGAGGCGCAGAGCAGTGTGTCTTTGTAGAGTCATTAAAGAGTATTCATTTAGAAAAAAACAAAATAACCGTAAAATTTAATAACAAAGTTTGCATCAAGTTACCTAACAAGAAAGGGATAAGTTTAAAAACTCATCCCTTTTTTTATATTTACGAATCCTAAAAGAAAAACCTCAGAACCTTTGCGACTTTGAACCTTTGTACCTTCTTTTAGTCATTCATAGAAATCAAAAACTCTTCGTTATTTCTTGTTTTCTTAAATCGTTCGTTTACAAAATCCATAGATTCTACAGGGTTCATATCGGATAGATATTTACGCATAATCCACATTCTTTGTAATGTTTTTTCGTCTAATAGTAAATCATCACGACGTGTACTTGAAGAGGTAAGATCAATTGCAGGAAAGATACGTTTGTTCGCAATTTTACGATCCAATTGAAGTTCCATATTACCGGTACCTTTAAATTCTTCAAAGATCACCTCATCCATTTTTGAACCTGTTTCAGTCAACGCAGTTGCAATGATACTTAATGAACCACCGTTTTCTACATTTCTTGCAGCTCCAAAGAAACGTTTTGGTTTTTGTAATGCATTTGCATCAACACCACCACTTAAAACTTTTCCAGACGCAGGCTGAACAGTATTATAAGCTCTTGCCAGACGTGTAATCGAATCCAGAAGAATCACAACATCGTGACCACATTCTACCAAACGTTTTGCTTTTTCGAGAACGATATTGGCAATTTTTACGTGTTCTTGTGGTTCTCTGTCAAAAGTAGAAGCAATAACTTCTCCACGAACACTACGTTGCATATCGGTAACCTCCTCAGGGCGCTCATCAATCAAAAGAACGATAAGATACACTTCAGGGTGATTAGCTGCGATTGCATTTGCAATGTCTTTTAATAACATTGTTTTACCCGTTTTAGGCTGAGCGACAATCATACCGCGCTGTCCTTTTCCTATAGGAGAAAATAAATCGATAATACGGGTTGAAACAGAACTGCCTTTTTCGGCTAATTTGAATTTTTCAGAAGGAAAAACAGGTGTAAGGTGTTCAAAAGAAACTCTGTCGCGAACAACTTGCGGATCGTGACCATTGATTTTAAGTACACGCACTAACGGGAAAAACTTCTCGCCTTCTTTTGGAGGACGAACCACTCCTTTTACAGTATCTCCGGTTTTAAGACCAAATAATCTGATTTGTGATGTTGATAAATAAATATCATCCGGAGAGGCTAAATAATTATAATCTGATGAACGTAAAAAACCGTAACCATCCGGCATCATTTCAAGTACACCTTCACTTTCGATAATTCCATCAAACTCAAAGTCTGAATCCCTGAAATTACTTTTTTTATTTTTATGATTTGGATTTTGATTCCCGTTACTTACATTTCCGTTTGCGTTTCCATTTTGATTTGGATTCTGAGGCGCAACTGGATTTTGATTGGGATTCTGGTTTGGATTTTTAATCTGGTTCGGATTGACCTTTTTTACTAAAACCGGTGCTTCTGTTTTTTCAGCAGTTGGACTTTCTGCTACAGCTTCGCTTTCCGGAAGTGCTTCTTTTACAGCTTCTTTTTCTTTTTGCAAAGCAACTTTTTTCTCGTAAGCTGATTTGCTGAATTTTACGATTTTCGGTCCTTTTTTCTCCGTTACCTCATGCTCTGAAACTTCCTGAGTTTCTGAATTTCCAGGAGTCTCTGTAGTTTCTTTAACTTCTTCAACTGCCTTAATTCCTGCAATCGCTTTAGCTACGGGAGCCTGCTTTGCTTTAGGAGCTATTTTTGCTGCCGGGGTTTGTTTTACAACTACCGGAGTTTCTGTTTTTTCCGGAGTTTCATCTATTTTATCAAATTCTAAGACTGGGGCATTTTTGCTGATAGCTGCTTTTTTTACCGGAACAATTCTTGCTCTCTTAGGCTTATCATCAACGTTTTCCGTTTCAGTTACAGCACTAACAGGTGGTGCTATAGTGGTTTCCTGATGCGCTAAAATCTGGCTGATTAAGGCCTCTTTTTTGACACCATTAAACTTTATAGTTTTAGCTAACTTAGCTATTTCTTGAAGCTCAGAAAGCTTCATTTCTTTTAATGCAGAAATATCAAACATGAATGTTCTATGAATTTAATTATTTAAACGGAAATACTGTAAAAAGAATAGGTAGATAATTGTTTTCGATTGCCCGCAGTATGAAGTGCTTACGGTATTATGATGCAATAATACGAATAAAATTTAATCATACAATAGTATTTTAAAAAAAGAAAATATATTTTTGTAAAACAATTTTTCAACATGATACAACGAATTCAAACCATATATTTAATACTTACCTTTATAATTACAGGGGTATTACTATTTTTTATTCCGCTTTGGACATTAAATAATGGCAAACCATTTTATTTTATGCAAGATCAGTTTTACACGATCTTATTATCATTAAGCACTATGTTGACTATCATTAGTATCATTTCATACAAAAAAAGACAAAATCAGTTTGTCATGGGCAGACTGAACATAATATTAAATTTAATTTTATTAGGATTGTTTGTATATCGCTCTCTAAATTTATCTGGAGAAACAATTGCTGTTTCGGAGAAAGGTATTGGGATGTTTCTACCAATTGTTGCTATCGTATTATTAGTTTTAGCTAATAAGGCCATCAAGAAGGATGAAGATCTTGTAAAATCTGTAGATCGTTTGAGATAAACCTATAAACTTAATTTTTTTGTGCGAAGAGAACCCGAATTTTATAATTCGGGTTTTTTTGTGCCTGCTACTTTCAAATCCACCTAGTAAAACAAGAGCTAAAAGATCTTTGTAAGATATTTTTTCATAAATTTGCTTTTTAAGTTCCAAAACAATCATGACACATAAAATAAGGATACATCTAGCCGATGATCATCAAGTACTTATTGATGGCCTTACCAATTTATTGCAAACTGTAAATAATTTTGAAGTTGTAGGCAAATCATTAGACGAAACTACTGTATATAATGATGTTCATCAAAACAACGCTGATATTTTAGTTTTAGATATCAGTATGCCCAAAAAAGACGGTATCGAAGTATTAAAAGAATTTAGTCAAAACGAATTCTCTTGTAAAGTCATTATCTTATCCAGTTACGATGATTTAAAAATCATAAAGGAAGTAATGAAACTAGGAGCTAAAGGCTATCTCACTAAAAAATGTGCGGGCGAAAATATCATCGAGGCGATCGAAGCCGTTTATCAGGGACAGGAATATTTTTGCGATGCTGTGAGAGAAAAAATCTTCAATAGTTTTATGCATAACAATCCAAAATTAAACAAACCTCTTTATGTGGAGAATCCCATTTTAAGTGCACGGGAAATCGAAATCATTACATTGATTTCACTTGAATATAGTGGAAAAGAAATAAGCGAACAACTTTTTATTAGTATGAATACGGTAGAAACACATCGAAAAAATATCATGAAGAAACTACAAATCAAAAATATCATTGGCCTTGTAAAATATGCGCTAAAAAATAACTTAATAAATCCGTAGGCATATTTAAGATCAAAATCTATCAAATAATCACAATTGATATATGGATTTATTTAAAATTTTAATACTCTTTCTTTTTTTCACTTCTGCAAGTAGAAATGCTTTCCCTAGTCAGCAAAGTCCAGCTTTATCTCTACAAAAATCTACTACAGCAACTCAGAAAAACAATGTTCCGGAAATCCGGAAATTTGAACAATTACGAAATAAAAAACTAGTTAGTTTATCGATTGTTCTTATCATAATACTGTTCTTTTTATTTTATTTCTTTTATCAGAATAATAAATTAAAACAAAAGATTAAGCGAAAAGACACCAAACAAAAAATACTCCTCAATGTTATTAATGCCGGAATAGACAGTCAGGAAATTGAACAAAAAAAAATTGCCTCTTTTTTACATGACAATATCAATTCCTTATTATCATCTATAGGTTTACATTTAAATGCTTATACCACACAAAACAAAGTAAAATCTGAAGAGATTGAGAAAGCGAAAGCCATTCTGCAAGAAGCACATGATCTGCTGCGTGATATGTCTCACGACTTAGTCCCTACCCTTTTGGTTCGCTTTGGTTTAATTTATGCTTTAGAAGATTTATGTGAAAAAAATTCTAATTCGAGTATTAGCTTTGAATTCTCAAGTACAATTTCGATCCGAAAAAGATACATTGAAAAATTTGAAATGAAAGTTTACTTTATTGTATCCGAATTATTCAGCAATATTATAAAACATAGTGGTGCGCAAAAAGCCCAAATTTCACTACATGAAAACAACGATCAATTGATCATTATTATTCAGGATGACGGAAAAGGTTTTAAAACTGAAAAACTAAATGAATCTGAAGGTTTTGGTCTGAACCGGATTAGGGCCAGAATCAAAAAGTACAAAGGAAATGTGTCAATTGTTTCAAACGCCAATGAAGGAACTATCATTAAAATTAAAATACCGATACCCAATTAAATTTATTTCTTCCCAATTTCTATGATCTCCAGGTCTTTTATTTTATCGTCATCTATTACAAAACGCAACATGGTTCGCACCTGGTGAAAGCCACTTTTTCCGGCAGCACCTGGATTCATGTGTAATAGATTGTTCTTTTTATCGAATATTACTTTTAAAATATGCGAATGCCCGCAGATAAATAACTTAGGCGGATTCAAAGCCATCTCTTCTCTAATAGCCGGATTGTATTTTCCGGGATATCCGCCAATATGCGTGATCCAAACGGAAACATTTTCACATAAAAAACGATTGTGCAACGGAAATTCTAATCTCGCTTGTGCATCATCTATATTGCCATACACACAACGCAAAGGCTTTAATTTCTTAATAGTATCTGTTACATTCAAATCGCCAATATCTCCCGCATGCCAAACTTCATCGGCCTGATTTACATATTTCAAAATAGTATCATCAATATGACTGTGAGTATCAGAAAGGAGGAGGATTTTTTTCATTTTTTTTAAATAGGTACAAAGGTTCAAAGATGCAAAGGTACAAAGGTTTTTCTGTAGAGGCGCACAGCAGTGCGTGTTCCGAATGGTTTTCTTTTGTTTTGAGCATAAAAAAATCCGACTTGCTTTCCGCAAACCGAATTTTTATTAATTGACCTGACAGGTTTTAAAACAAAAAATCCGATCTGCAGGTGCAGACCGGATTTCAAACTTTGTGCTAGACACACTGCTGTGCGCCTCTAAGTTATACGATGTCTTTTACTTTTTACATTTCACATCTAACATTTTACATTTTACAACTATTACTATTTCTTAGTATTCTTAACATCTTTAGAATCTTTGGTATCCATCATTTCCATTAATTTTAATCCCAATAAACCACTGATCGAACCATCAGAACCAGCGTTACCTGTAATTAAAACATCTGGAATTACTTTGATATTTCCTTTACCAATTTCTTCGGTTACTTTATATCTGGTGAAGTTATCTCCACCCATTGCACTAACCTGAAGTTGGTACGATTCAGCAGTCGATTTACCAATTGCCATAATTTTCTCTGCCTCAGCAAGACCGGTTTTAGAGATTCTTTCCGCTTCGGCACTGGCATTCAGTTTCGTTGCTTCTGCCTGTGCTCCTGCTCTTGCTTTTGTAGCTTCGGCTTCGGCATTGGCACGCATTTTTGTAGCTTCTGCTTCAGCGTTTACATTCAGTTTTAAACTGGTCGCATCTCCTTCTGCTTTCTTAACGGTTGCATCGGCGGTACGTTGTGCAATTTCGACACTTTGAGAAGCTCGTACAATTTCTTTTTGCATATCTGCAATTGCGGTTTCTTTCTCCATTCCCTGGCGTTGTTCTTGTGCCATTCTTTGTGTTTGATACGTTTTTTGCTCTTCTTCAGCCAGTTTTCTGTCTGTTAAAGTTTTCATTAATGAATCCGGCGGAACGATATCTCCAATCAAAGTATCCACTGCATTTACGTTGTATTCGTCCAATACCAATTTGATATGATTCTTAGCCGATTCCTGACGTTCTTTTCTGGTTGATAAGAACGAAATAACATCACTGTCCTGAGCAGAGTTTCTGAAGTAGTTACCAATGGTTGGTTCTAAGACCTGAGAAACCAGGTTGTTCATGCTTCCGAAACGCGCAATAACTTTAGGAGCTTCGGCAGCAGGAACGTGAATAATTTGTGCCACATCCAGATTAAAAGGGAAACCATCTTTTGAACGAACAGTAATCGTCGAAAGATTTTTATCCAAATCATGCGATTCGCTTCTTGCATTCGCCCAGTTCAAAACCAGGTTGGTTGTTGGAACAGCTTCTAACTTAGTCGTATATTTATTCAGGGCATATTTCCCAGGTCCAAAAGGCTCCATCCAGACACCGCGTTGCCCTTTTGAAACAATATTTCCGTGTTTGAAAGTATCACCCGTAACATCTTTTCCGTCTTCTCCAATATAAGAAATGACAACTCCAACATATCCAATTGGCACATCGGTCATTGGGTTTTGTTCAATCTGTACTCCCCAGGTATTGATGTAATACGATCCGGCCAACATTACCTGAGGCTGCAATCCACGATTTCCTCCAGTATCTAAAAACTTGTCAAAATCCTGAAAGTTATTGTGCCCATCAACAAATTTACCGGCAATTTGTCCTTGCGGAATTGGTTCTCCGTCAAGAGCTGTTACGATACCAATCATGTTCTCATAAATTTTAATCTGGTCAGCCATTACAATTTCGAATAAGAACGTATTAATACGATACGATCCTGTGGTAATAAAAGCTGTCTGACGTCCTTTTTGCCCACCATTGTCCAGGAAAAAAGTAGCGTCCTGAAAGTTATCACTATCTACCTTTCGGGCTAAGATTCGTCCGGTTGGGATTTCCTGCCCGTCCTTACTTAAAACGAGTCCAATTTTGCCTTCCGGTATAACTGTAAATCCCGACATATCGATTGAATACTGCCAGATCCACATTCCCCAATACAATCCCGGGGCAAGCGTTTTTGCCTGATAACCTGCCTCCCCTTTTGTCGCAATAATACGACCATCAGGAAGTGATTTATCTGTTCCAAACAAAACGAATTTTTTGGTCACCAGACCAATTTTATTTTCCGGAACCATTACCATTCCGAAGAAAACGCGTAAAATAAATTTGTAAAAAATAATGGAGAATAAGATTAAAATTATCCACCAATAAGAAGTAATTTCATTCATGATTTTTGGTTATATTAGATTACAAACATAGCAGAAATATTTCCTATTAAAATGAAATAATTGTAAAATTAACTTTTGCCATTTTTTTATCAATAATGTTAAAAAAAAGCTCAGATTAAATCGTTGGAATTGTCCATTTCTGACACTATTTTTTACTGACCAAACTATGATTGGTATTTTGGGTTTTAACAGTTTTTTGAAGCTACTAAGTGGCTAAGATTCTAAGTGGCTAAGTTTTCTTTGGAGAGATTACAAAACAATTGTTTTTGTTTTTTTTATTCAATTTTAGACGCACTGGTGTGCATCTCTACAGAAAACCTTTGAACCTAAAAAATAAAAAAACTCAGCAACTTAGCCACTTAGTACCTCAGCAACTTAAAAAAACCTTTGTACCTTTGCACCTCAGAACCTCTGTCGCTTAAAAATGAGATATTTTATTCAATTCGCCTATAACGGTACACATTATCACGGTTGGCAATTTCAACCCAATGCATCCTCTGTACAGGAAACTTTAAACAAAGCGCTTTCGGTTTTATTAAATGCTCCTATAAATGTAATGGGTGCCGGAAGAACAGATACGGGTGTTCATGCGCAGGAAATGTACGGGCATTTTGATTTTGATACTCCAATTGATGTTCCAAATTTAGTGCACAAGCTGAATTCTTATTTATCTAAGGACATTGCGATTTTTGATATTATCCCGGTTCATGATGACGCACATTGCAGATTTGACGCCACTAAAAGAACGTATGAATACCATATCAATACTGTTAAAAATCCTTTTCTGGAAGAATTGAGTTGGTATTTTAACCAAAAATTAGACGTAGCTTTGATGAATGAAGCTGCAAAAATCTTACTGAAACATACGGATTTTCAATGTTTTTCGAAGGTTAATACAGATGTAAACACATTTGACTGCACGATTTTTGAGGCACATTGGAAAACGGAAAACAACAAACTGATTTTTACCATTTCGGCGAATCGGTTTTTACGGAATATGGTTCGTTCTATTGTGGGAACTTTGGTGAACATTGGTCTGCACAAAATTTCTCTTGCCGATCTTGAAAACATTATTGCCAGTAAAAGCAGAGAGAAAGCCGGGTTTTCGGTTCCCGCACACGGATTATATTTAACCGAAATTGATTACGATTACATCATAAAATAGCCCTGATTGAAGTGAAAAGCTTTTTTGAAAAAAATAATAGTTTTTGTGTTTTTATAGAGCGACCAGCGGAAGCTTTATAAAAACAGTACAAAAACATATTTTTGAGAAAAACTTGTAACGGAAAGCAGGAATAGCTCCTAAAAAATATAATGAAAGCAAAAGCATTTGATACCGGATTATTCAAACGAATTCTAACGTATACTAAACCTTATAAATGGCGCTATTACGGCGTTATTCTTTTTGCGGTTTCGCTGTCGATTTTTGCAGCACTTCGCCCCTATTTATTAAAACAAACGGTCGACGGCTATATTAAGACGCATGACAAGGAAGGTTTGTTGATGTACATTATATTAATGGGGGCAGTACTTTTATGTGAAGTTTTTTCTCAGTTTTATTTTGTTTATTGGGCCAACTGGCTGGGTCAGGATATTGTAAAAGACATCAGAACGAAACTTTTTAAGCATATTTTGAGTTTTAGAATGAAATATTTTGATTTGGTTCCGGTAGGCCAACTGGTGACCAGATCGGTTTCTGACATTGAATCGATTGCGCGTATTTTCAGTCAGGGGTTGTTTATGATTATCAGCGACCTGATGAAAATGCTGGTGGTGCTGATTTTTATGTTTTACATGAACTGGAAACTCACATGGATTGTAGTGGTTGCCATGCCAATTCTGGTTTTTATTACCCGAATTTTTCAGCGTAAAATGCAGGTGGCTTTTGAGGAAGTTCGTACGCAAATTGCCAATATGAACTCGTTTGTGCAGGAACGTGTTACGGGAATGAAAATTGTTCAGCTTTTTAATAGGGAGAAAATCGAAGCTGAAAACTTTAAAGAAATCAACAATAAACACAGGGTTGCCTGGATTAAAACGATTTTATACAACTCAATATTTTTCCCGATTGCTGATATTATTTCGTCTATTACGTTAGGATTAGTGGTGGTGTATGGCGGATTCAAAATTTTGAACGGAGATCATTTTACAACTTTCGGCGATTTGTTTTCGTATACGATGTTTATAGGGATGTTGTTTAACCCGCTGCGTCAGATTGCGGACAAATTCAACGAGATGCAATTAGGAATGATTGCTGCCAATCGTGTTTTCGATATTATCGATACGCAGGATCATATTCAGGACACGGGAACACTTGAAGCGCCCGTTTTTGATGGAAGTATCGAATTTGCAGCCGTTCGTTTTAGTTATATCCCTGAAGAAGAAGTAATAAAAGGTATTGATCTTTCAGTCGACGCCGGGCAAACCATTGCAATTGTAGGTTCTACCGGAGCAGGAAAATCGACTATCATTAATTTACTGAATCGATTTTACGAGATCAACAGCGGAACGATTTTTATTGACGGGCATAATATCGAAAATTATACCCTGGCTTCGTTACGAAAACAAATCGCAGTGGTTTTACAGGACGTCTTTTTGTTTGCTGATACTATATATAATAATATCACTTTGCACAATCCCGAAATTACACGCGAACATGTACTGAATGCTGCCAAAAAAATTGGCGTACATGATTTTATTATGAGTTTGCCGGATAACTATGATTTTGATGTAAAAGAGCGTGGCGTGATGCTTTCGTCAGGACAACGCCAGTTAATTGCCTTTTTACGTTCGTATGTGAGTAATCCCAGTATTTTGATTTTGGATGAAGCAACATCCTCTATAGATACGTATTCTGAAGAATTGATTCAGCGCGCTACGGAAACAATTACGAAAGGAAGAACTTCAATCATTATTGCACACCGATTGGCAACGATAGTAAACGCAGATAAAATTGTGGTGATGCATAAGGGGCTAATTGTAGAGCAGGGAACACACCAGGAATTGCTCAATAAAACCGACGGTTATTATAAAAACCTCTACGACTCGCAATTTTCTGTCGCTAATTAGATTTTCAAATGCTAAAAAAGTTCTTAAAAAAGTTAAATAAGCGTTATAGGAATCATAAATGTAATATCTGAGCGAAATTATATAATTGCTATGGTTTTTGAATTATTTATCTTTGAGAGACAAAATTCAAATGCAAAAGAAAATGCCACAAAATAGATTTTACCCAAACGAACAATTCAAAGAAATAGAAATAAACGCCTCATTACAACTTAGATATGCCATTTCAAACAAAGGCCGCCTGATCAGCTTTTCAGATGAAATTCAGAACGGACGTCTCCTTAAAGGCGGGCTAAGTGATGGTTACCCAACTTTTAGATTTAAAGTCAAAAGCGACGACAAAATTGTCAACAAATATCTTTTTTTATACAAATTAGTTGCCCAGTATTTTATTCCGAAAACATCAGACGAACAAACTTATGTGCTTCATTTAGATTATAACAGAAGCAACGATGATGTCAATAATTTGCGTTGGGCTACAAAAGCCGAAATGATGGCGCACAGCCGTAAAAGCCCGCGTGTGATTCAGGCGAAAAAAAACCTGATTGAGCACAACTTAAAAGCTGATGGAAGAAAATTAACCACTACCAAAGTGATGTTAATCAAGAAAATACTCGCCAGACCTGAACAAAAAACGCGTCTAAAAATGATTGCCAAACAATTTGGTGTAAGCGAAATGCAAATCAGACGTATTGCCAGTGGAGAAAACTGGGGACACGTTAAGGTTTAATTGTTTATTTGTGCAATGTGTTTTGTAAAATGTGAGATGAACGAAAGTTTATTACATTTTACAAAACACATTTTACTTTTCACATCTCATTTTTCACATCTTACTTTTCACATTTAACAATTCATATTTTACATATTTCACATCTTACATCTCACTTTTTCACATTTTACCTTTTTACTTTTTACATCTTACTGTTTTTTAAAATAAATCCTTAAATTCGCAATCACAAATAACAAAGAATAAAATCGGAAAATGAGTTTCGGAATTAAACTTCATTTTCGGTAATAAATACTAAAAACCAAAAAAATGAAATACGACGTTATTGTTTTAGGAAGTGGTCCTGGCGGATATGTAACAGCTATTAGAGCTTCGCAATTAGGCTTTAAAGTAGCTGTAGTTGAAAAAGAAAACCTTGGTGGTGTATGTTTAAACTGGGGATGTATCCCAACAAAGGCATTGCTAAAATCAGCTCAGGTTTTTGATTACTTAAAACACGCTTCTGATTATGGATTGAAAGTTTCTGAATTTGATAAAGATTTCCCTGCAGTAGTTCAACGTAGCCGTAGTGTTGCTGACGGAATGAGCAAAGGAGTTCAGTTCCTGATGAAAAAGAACAAAATTGACGTTATTGAAGGTTTTGGAAAACTAAAACCAGGAAAAAAACTTGACGTTACTGATAAAGACAATAAAGTTACTGAATATAGTGCTGACCATATTATCATTGCAACAGGAGCCCGCTCCCGTGAGTTACCTAACTTGCCTCAGGATGGTGTAAAAGTAATTGGATACCGTCAGGCAATGTCATTACCAACACAACCAAAATCTATGATTATCGTAGGTTCAGGAGCAATTGGAGTTGAGTTTGCACATTTCTACAACTCAATGGGAACTGAGGTTACTATCGTAGAATTCATGCCAAACATTGTACCTGTTGAAGACGAAGACATTTCGAAACAAATGGAGCGCTCAATGAAAAAAGCAGGTGTAAAAATTATGACCAACTCTTCTGTTGAGAAAATTGACACTACAGGAACTGGTGTAAAAGCAACTGTAAAAACAGCAAAAGGAGAAGAAATTCTTGAAGCTGATATCGTACTTTCTGCGGTTGGAATTAAAACTAACATTGAAAACATCGGTTTAGAAGAAGTTGGAATCGCTGTTGACAGAGATAAAATCTTAGTAAACGCTTACAACCAAACGAATATTCCGGGTTACTACGCAATTGGAGACGTTACTCCGGGTCAGGCTTTGGCTCACGTAGCTTCTGCAGAAGGAATTAACTGTGTTGAAAAAATTGCAGGTTTACACGTAGATCCAATCGATTACGGAAACGTTCCGGGTTGTACTTATGCAACTCCGGAAATAGCTTCTGTAGGTTTAACTGAAAAACAAGCTAAAGAAAAAGGATACGAATTAAAAATTGGTAAATTCCCATTCTCAGCTTCAGGAAAAGCTAAAGCTGCCGGTAATGCTGACGGATTCGTAAAAGTAATCTTTGATGCTAAATACGGAGAATGGTTAGGATGCCACATGATTGGTGCCGGTGTTACAGATATGATTGCTGAGGCAGTTGTAGCGCGTAAACTAGAAACTACAGGTCATGAAATCCTTAAATCGATTCACCCTCACCCAACAATGAGTGAAGCGGTTATGGAAGCTGTAGCTGATGCTTACGGCGAAGTAATTCACTTGTAATACAAACCGTTTTACGGTTATATATAATTTTCAATTTTTAAAATCCGATTTGTGAAAACAGATCGGATTTTTTTTATTTATATATTATTATATTTATCCTGATATAAGTCTTGATCCCTATTACAAGGCGCAAAGGATTTTAAATACAAAAATGAATCTGAATTATAATTAGCAATAATCTTTAAAACAGAGAAAATGAAAAAATATATAATTCTTATCTTTTTAATAGTAGTAAAAACCGGAACTGCATTCTCACAAAATAAAACTGAAAAGCGCCTTAAAACACTCAGTGAGCAATATCAATTTGTTAAAATGGATAGCGTAAACAACAAAATGAAGACCAGGGAATATTTTTTTTATAAAGCCCTGTTTGCAAACGTATGCAACAAGCCTAAAATATCAAATTTGTATTTAGACAGTTTAACACAAAACGACATTAATCAAAAATTCAATTATTATAAATTAAAAAATGACAACTATTTAAAGCTGTTTGATTATAAAAATGCATTTAAAACATCCAATATTCTAACTAGTACATTTTCAAAAAACTTTAGTACAGAGGAGTTAAACGACGAATTGAATACACAACGCATTTGGCAAGTAGTCAAACTACAAAAACCTCAAACAATTGATACCTTTTCAGAGCTTAGTGTAGCAACAAAAAAAGACAAAGCCGGTTTAATTAATACTTCTGTTTTAGTTAACAATATCGAAACTGATTTTGTTTTTGATACCGGAGCGGGTATTAGCTGCATTACAGAAAGCCTGGCAAAAAAACTGGGGTTTATTATTTTACCGGATAATAATATAGAAGTTATGAGTTTCAGCGGTATTAAGAACAAGGTACTTATTGGTATAGCGCCTGTTTTGGATATTGGAAGTATAAAAATTCAAAATGCTGTTTTTTTAATCTATCCTGATGATGCCTTTACATTTGCTAATGGCAGTTATGTAATAAACGGCATTATAGGATTTCCAATTATTAAAGAATTAGGCACAATTACAATAGAAGAAAATAGCTTAACTTTTTCTAAAAATAAAAGCCTTCAAAATAATGACAAAAATTTATTTATAGATGAGCTTCGTTGTGTAGTAATGCTAAATTTTAAAGGAAAAACATTGCCTTTTAACTTTGATAGTGGGGCAAAACAAAGTTTATTTAATAAATCATTCTACGAATTATTTAAATCCTATCTCGATACTAATGGTATTATTATTTCTGAAAAATCTGCAGGAGCAGGCGGACAAGAAATTATATCTGAACTTCTCGAAATAAAAAACCAATCTGTCAAATTAGGAAAAATCACAATAGATTTAGTAAAATTACAAGTTGATACAGCTGATTATGGCGTTTATGGAAAAATGAATTACGGCAACATTGGACAAGATATAATGGGTCAATTTAAAAAAGTAACCATTAGTTTTGATGCTAATTATCTTAAACTAGAAAATTAACTTTCAATCGACAAATTGGCAGTAACAAACATTTAAGGATAAGCCAGAAACAGACAATCAAAATGTTTTATTATACAAAAGCCAATCGATTAAGATTGGCTTTTGTGTTTGATCCTTAGTTTGCTTTTAATTCTTTAAACTGTTCAGTATACATATCTTTTACCTCTACTTCAGTATTGTCTTTTAATCTGCGTATTTTGTATGATATTGGCGCAGATGAGCCGACTAAAGATGTATTGTCTGGGGCTTGCAAAAATTTCACAAAGCTATTATAATCAGTTACTTTTCCACCAAGCGAATTTGGTCCACCTACGATCATAACTTTTACTTTATTTTGTGCAAATAATTTTTTAAACTCTTCAGAGTAGTTTACATCTACAGCAATATCTACAACTTTTAGAGCCACACCTACTGATGCTTTAACCATCGTATTGTTATAAGCTTCATCTTTTGTAGTTTCAATCAATATATAAGCAACTCGTCCATAATCTACGTTGCTTACATATACAGGTTCATGAGTTCCAAAATTGTTCCCATTAATATCACCATCAATCCAGTCGGTGTAATATTTTGGGTCAATAGTCATACTATACAAGCGTTGCCTTACTTTTACCATTACATAAGATTTGATATTACTTGAACCGCTATTTTGTGTATAACCAAAATTTGCTTTTACCAAGCCACCCAATACGTTTACATTTAAATGTGCATCAAGTGCCTTTTTAAAACTATTTTCAGTCGTTATCTCATTACTTTCATATTCGTAATAAGTAGGAATTGCTTCATAATCAATAAGATTTTTATTCTTACTTACTAAACCGTTGATTGTATTTCTTATTTCACTTGGCGTCGGAAGTGCATAATCACTTACTGTTAAATCACCTCTTAAAGACATTGATAAAGTAACGGGTTTAAAAGCATTTTTAAGCACTAAAGGATCATAAGTTGCATTCATAAAACTGGAACCGCGCAAGATACTTCCCGGATAAATTACATCCAGATTTGCCTCGTTTATAATAGACAAAGGCGAAAGTGTGGTTTGTTTTTCTACTTCGGTCAAATAAACATATTCGTTATTACCCGTCGTAGGATTTAATTCCTGTAATCCGGTTTTTTTAGAACTCAACACATTATCCGGTTTAGCCTCGAAAACTACGGGCTGTAAATTATCTAAACTTCCATTAGAATCGTTGTTATTACTATCATCGCTACTGCAAGAAGTAAATAATGCAGCGCAAATGGCCAGAGCCAGCATTACGTTTTTTTTGATTTGGTCTTTCATTTTAGTAGTTTTAAAAGTTATTATTTCTGTTTAATATTCAAATTATAATAGGATATAATATTATCAGGTTCATTATTTCTTTTTTGAGTGATTGTAAGCTCAGTTAATACCCAGTCAGGCACTATTTGCGGGCCTTTTTCAGTATTTACCTTTTCGCTAAAAGTCAATACTTCCTTTATAACAATGTTTCCGTCATATTTTTTACCATTGTATAATGCCGAATAGGTATTCTTTTTAGCATCACTGTCTGTTAGATAAGTATCGTTTGACTGATCTCCGTCGTCAATCGTAAATTCATAATAACGACTGTGTTTTGAACTTGAAAACATAGTAGCGTTGTCTGTTTGCACATTTCGGGTATAAGCTTCGATTTTTACGGCAGAAAACAGCATTTCCTGTGTTGATGCCGCAACACGTTTATTCGATCGCATTTTGTAAAGCGCGTATTCGTGTATAAAATTTCCCGGTTTTAAAATCGAGACAAAAAAGGAAGAATTTGCCTTTTTAAGGATAATGCTGTCCTGAGTTTTTTTAACAAGAAGACTATCTTTTGTCAACGCAAATACATCAGAAGAAGGTATTTTTATTTCTTCCTGAAAATTATAGTCAATTTTGTTTTGTTGGTGTTTAGTAGCGTCTGTTGTAATTGGTTTTAACACATATACTACATCGGCAGACGAATCGAAGTTTTTGATTTTCACATCAAATTTTAAAACTTCTCCCACTTGAATATTGTTCCAGACAGTGCGTTCACTACTTTTGGATAATGTAAAATTAGCTTCATTTTGTTGAATAGATTCTGATGACGAATCATCACTACAAGAAGCAAAGGCAACAAGTAAAAAGATAAGATATTTTCTCATAATTAATTTTTTAGCAAAGAAAAACTTAAGAAATATTCTATTTTACCCCTATAAGTTTTTATTGTAACAGAATAAGGTTAATTTGAGAAGAGTTGAATAAACTTTAAATAAAGAAGAACCACTTAAAACGTTGAATTTCAAATACAAAATATTATCAATACTGTTTAAAAACCACATGTCATCTTTTAATATGACAACTTTCTAAGAAAATTATTTGACATTTGATTCGTGTTGAAACAGGCAAAAAAATAATTATAGTATAATGATAAACTTAAGAAGACTGAAAATTTATGAAAAACGGCAAACCAGAAAGTATTATAAAACTGTTGCGATTCCTGAAATAAACCTTAAAGGTAAATGGCTTGAAAAACTGGGTTTCAAAATTGGATTAATGGTTAATATTGAACAAAAGGAAAACAAGCTGATAATAACAATTGAGAAAGAACAGAAATAATTTTAATAACTTTATAGTAAAATATAAGGCTATGAAAGAAGTATGCATTGTTGAATTTCCATCAAACTTAGGTTTAAAAGAACCTCAACCCGGAAAAGAACCAGGTGTAAAACGCTTGCCGGATTGGCTGTGGAAACATAATTTGCATAAAGCAATCGACCCTAAAGACATTCTTAGACTTGATGCCCCAAAATATACTAATATCAGGGATACAGCAACTACTATTCTCAACGCAAATTCATTAGTTGATTATGCCAGAGAACAAGCTTATTTAATCAATAACTTATTGAGCCAGAATAAATTTCCGTTTGTATTGGGCGGCGATTGCAGTATTCTTTTAGGAGCTGCAATTGCATTAAAACAAAAAGGCAATTATGGACTATTGTATCTTGACGGACATACTGATTTTATGGATGTTTCTTTATCCGAAACCGGCGGCGTTGGCGGAATGGCAGCTTCTATAGTAACCGGAAACGGACATCATAAACTCACCAATATTCTAAATTTGTCGCCTTATATAAAAGAAGAAAATCTCTGGTGTGTGGGCAATCGCGAGTATGACGATGAATACGAAAACGAAATCCGGAATTCAGCTGCAACTTACCTCAGCCTTCATGAATTACGAAAACAAGGCATATCGAATAGCGTACAATCTTTTCTTTCGGAAATAGAAAACAAAAATCTTGATGGCTTCTGGCTGCACATCGATGCCGATGTTTTAAACGACTCGATTATGCCATGCGTAGACAGCAGAACGCCGAACGGACTTACTTATGAGGAATTTAATGAGCTTACCTCCTATTTGTTTCAAAGCCCAAAACTAAGCGGACTCGAAATCACCATTTTAGACCCGGATCTCGACGCAACGGGAAACTACACAAAGGATTTTGTCGAAAATATTAGTAACACATTCAACCAATTTAAAAATTAAATTATAATTCGGTTTTATTCTAATTCAAAAGAATCAGTTTCAAAAGCCGGGTTTTATTTGGGCGTTTCCTCCGGCCGGCATGACCTCTTTATCTATTTGTTTAAAAAAAAAGGCCCTAACGCAAATCCGTTTTCCTAAAAATTTTTTCTTTATTGATTAAATTCTGCAATAAAAAAATTTTAGCTTTAAACACAAATAGTACTACAGATTATTTGTTCAAAATTATACCACCTACTTTGTTCCTTACATTAAACATAAAGACTAAAAACTATAATGAAAAAACGAATAACCTATCAGATTGATTCTTTCACCAAAGAAAAATTTAAAGGAAATCCGGCAGGAGTTGTCGTAAATGCAGATGGATTAAATGAATATCAAATGCAGCAAATTGCCCGAGAATTAAACAATTCAGAAACTGCATTTCTTTTTTCTCCGGACGGTACAGATTGCAATGGCGTAATTCGCTATTTTACCCCAAATACCGAAGTTCCGATTTGCGGACATGCTACAATTGCAGCCATGTATGCCAAAGCTATCGAAGAAAAATTAGATTCCTGCATTCTAAGATTCAAAACCAAAGTGGGCATTCTTCCTTTTGAAATCATTAAAAAAGACCAGGATTATCAAATTATAATGACTCAGGGAAGTTTTGAACTAAGCCCTCCATTTGATGCTGCTGTATCACAAAAAATGATAACGGCATTAGGTTTAGAAAAATCAGATCTTGACGAAAGATGCGCTATTCAGATTGCCTCAACAGGGCATTCTAAAGTAATGATTGGCATCAAAAGCAGGGCAAAACTAAATACTTTAGCCCCTAATTATAGTGATTTAGCCACTTTAAGCCAAGAGATTCATTGTAATGGTTATTTTGTTTTTACTTTCGATTCTGATGACAAAGATATACTGACCTACGGCAGAATGTTTGCCCCGGCAATTGGCATCAACGAAGATCCTGTTACCGGAAATGCAAACGGACCCTTAGGAGGTTATTTGATACAAAACAAACTTGTTGATTTTAAAAATAATGAATTTGAATTCAATGGAAGACAAGGCGAAAAAATAGACCGCCTTGGAGTTATAAAAGTTAAAGTAAGTATAGAAGACAGCAAACCCTCCCTGATTCAGATAAAAGGTGATGCTGTAGTGGTATTCAGAACTGAAATAGAAATCTAAATGGAGAACGAAAAATAGTACATCTACTAATTTATTCTCATGCTGCATTTGGTGGTTTCTATATCCTGTACCGGATAAGGAAATTAAATAAAAATAAGACAATTATATCATTTGAATAAAAGAACAAAAATGGAAATAACGAAAATCAAAAAAAGTGACTATCCTTCTTTGAGAACCTTATTCTTAAAAGAAAGACAAACCACTTTTACGTGGATTGATTCATCCCAATTTCATTTGAAAGATTTTGACGCAGCAATCAAAGAAGAAGAGGTTTTAGTCGCTGTTATTGACAACATTGTCGTTGGTTTTATCGCTCTTTGGAGGCCAGATAATTTTATTCATCATTTGTATGTTGATCAAAAATATCATGATAAAGGTATTGGAACTCAATTACTAAAAGCAGCAATTGACATAGCCAATTTCCCGATTACTCTAAAATGTTTAGAAAACAATATAAAAGGGGTCGCTTTTTACAGAAAAAAAGGTTTTACAGAAAAAGAAAGGGGACCATCTGAAAACGGAGATTATATTTTGTTTGAATTGTTAGAAAACATGCCATAACCAATAAAAATTGCCAAATTAATTTTATAAATAGTTCAAGCGAAAGTTTAAGAAAACGCATAAACCAACGAAATACCCTACTTTATTTTGTATTTTCGTTTCCTTAAAAATTCAGAATCACAAAGTCAAAAAACAATTCGCCATGGAAGAAATAGTATCTGATAAATCAGTTTTCGAAGAAATACCAACAGAAAAAATCTACACCGAAAAAGCAATTCGTATTGGGACTTTTTTAGGAGGACCGCTAGTTGCCGGCTATTTTATGGCAGAAAACTTTAAGGTTTTTAATGATGATGAAAAAGTAAAAAAAACCTGGATTATAACGATACTTTTTACCTTACTTGTTTTTGGTCTGATTTTTTTGATTCCGGAGAATATTAATATTCCAAATATCATATTCCCCATTATTTATATGGGAATCGCAGGCTATTTTACAAAAAAATACCAGGAGAAAAATATAAACGAACACACTCAAAATGGCGGCGAACATTACAATGGCTGGCGCATAGCAGGTATCTCTTTTATCGGGTGCATGGTGACTGTCGCCATACTGTTAGGTATTTCTTTTGCGAATGAGGCGGCCAACGGAAACCTTACCGAGTCAACAAAAACATATGGCCCCCTGAATCATGAGATTGTTTATCAAAATAATATCAATGAAAATGAAGTCGATAAAATTGCTAAAGCCTTTACTGACGAAACTTTTTTTGATGACTCTTTTACAAAATATATCTATTTAGAAAAAATCGATACTAATTACGAGATATCTATTTCCTGCAATGAATCAATTTCATCTGATCCGGTAGCGTATAGTTCTTTTATCGAGCTAAGAAAGAACATGCAAAAAGACTTTCCGGACAACAAAATCATTTTCAAACTAGTTGTCAATGACCTGGATAATGTAGTAAAGAGAATTGAGTAACAACATGAATAAGATAATACTATCATTTTTGGTTTTAACGCTATTCTCTAACTGCAAGAAAAACGATCAAAATAAAGTCCGTTTTTCTAACTATGAAATAATTAGTACAAAAGAAGAAATTATAGAGATAATGTATATAAAATGGGCCACTACAGATCGTCCCTTTTGAATTGTATTATTAAAACCTAATCTTATGAATTTATAAATAATAACTTTAATATTCCACAAGACACAAATCATAAAAAAACAAATTAAAAAATATAAATTTAACATTAAAAAAAAACAAGTACGCAACCATTTAACAAAATTCACATCTATTAATTAAACCAATAAATTTTTAGCTCATGAAAAAGTCCTTTTTACTTCTTGTTTTAATTATAATAAGTTCATGTAGTAGCGAAGATTCTGACACAGAATTAAAAAAAACATTACAAGGCAGATGGAATTGGGATGGATCAAGTGGCGGAATTGCCGGAACATCTTCTACGCCTGAATCAACAAACAAGGTTATTTATATTGAATTTTCAGGTTCGACTTATAGAAATTATGTGGACGGAAAGTTATTTTCTGAGAAAAAATTTGAAATAAAAAATAGAAAATCAATTTTTGGTGGTGAAAGACCAATGATTGTAAGCACTGATACTTTACAATATTTTGTACCAATGTCTTTTACAATTGAAAATGATAAACTATTCCTAAGCGACGAATGTTATGATTGTTTTGGATCTGGTTATACCCGTATAAAATAACTATTTCTATAAAAACAAAACGATATAAAAAATAACTACTTCAATTATACTCCTTTTTGTATCTACTAAATGTTCGAATAACAATACTGATAATCATGCATATACAAGCACCATAGCATAAAATTATTGAAGTTTTGAAATTTACTGCAAAAAATAGTATCGGATTATCAGGTTCAAAGATTCAGTTTTTAATTTGTATTTTCGTTTGATTAAAATCAGTACTTTTTAAGAGAAAAGAATAAAGTCAATTAAAGCCTAAAAAACAAAACTCAAAAAAAAGTTTCTTAAAAAATCATATTAAATGACAATAGAACAAATTATCGATACCCAAATGCTGGCTTTTAACAACAGAGATATCAAAACTATGATGCTCTTATATCCTGATGACATCAAAATTTATAATTTCACTGATCACGCATTAGCAATTAATGGTAAAAAAGAATGCGAAAAAATGTTCATCACCTTATTCGAAAATTCACCAAATCTTCACGCTGAGATCATAAAAACAATTCATTTTGATACTAAAGTGATTGTTCACGAATACATTTATGGCCGAAATGGAAGCGACGAAAGAACCGAACAAGTGGTTATTTTTGAAGTAAACGATCAAAAAATAAGCCGAATGGATTTAATGAGATAGCAGGAAATTGTTCCTTTTGAAAAATAGATTTCTGATCCAGCCCCGATGGCAGCGATATCCTTTTTCTGGTTTCTTTAACCGGAAAAAGATATAGCGGACAGCGGGACAAAAGGTCTTCTGAAAAAGAATTTTCTGCTTCTGAATATTAAAATCTAAAATTCAGTAAATCTGTCTGATTCAGTCCTTAAAATTGTCTCAAAACAACCCTTACTTATTGATTTTTAAAAGATAACTTTGCTGTATAATTTCTAAATCAAACAAAATGAGTACAATAGATTTTACCTCGACAGTATTAGTAGACCAATCTCCTCAGGAAGTTTTTGATGCCGTAATCAATGTCCGGGGTTGGTGGTCTGAGGAAATTGAAGGCGATACCGCTAAACTAAATGATGTTTTTGATTATCATTATGAAGATATTCATCGTGCTAAAATTAAATTAATTGAAGTGATTCCGAATGAGAAAGTGGTTTGGCTGGTAACCGAAAACTATTTTAAATTTACCCAGGACAAAACCGAATGGACGGGCACGAAACCTACTTTCGAGATTTCGGAAAAAGAAGGTAAAACAGCACTTCGTTTTACACATTTTGGTTTGGTTCCGGAATACGAATGTTTTGATATTTGCAGAGATGCCTGGACAAATTATATTCAGAATAGTTTGCGAAAGCTCATTACGACAGGCACAGGCGAACCAAACGCCACCGGAAAACCGCAAACAGAAAATGAAAAAAAATTGTCTGAGAAATAATTCACGAACTTCCCTCCCAACTTTAGGCTACGACAATCGTAGATTTGACTACAGCTATCCTACTGATGTTACGCAACTTTGTATTATAAAATTTTAGACAAATGAAAATTACAATCACAGGTTCGTTAGGGAACATCAGCAAGCCACTAACTCAGGAGTTAGTGCAAAAAGGACATCAGGTTACGGTAATTAGCAGCAGCGTCGAAAAACAAGCTGAAATTGAAGCTTTGGGAGCTTTGGCAGCAATTGGTTCTGTTGAAGATGCAGCATTTCTAACCAAAGCTTTTACCGGCGCAGATGCGGTATATTGTATGATTCCGCGTGCGAATTATTTTGATCCTAATCTGGATCTGGATGCTTTTACGCGTAAAATTGGAAATAGTTATGCCGAAGCTATCTCGAAATCTGGCGTAAAACGTGTCGTATTCTTAAGCAGTATTGGGGCGCATTTGGCGCAAAATTCAGGAATTATTCAGCGTTACAATGAGATAGAAGCTGCTTTGAATCAAATAGATGTTTCGATTACATTTATGCGTCCGACTTCTTTCTTTTATAATCTGCTGGCTTATATTCCGTCGATTAAATCTCAAGGCATTATTGCGTGCAATTATGGCGGAGATCAAATAATTCCGTGGGTCTCTCCAAATGATATTGCTGCTGCAATTGCTGAAGAAATTACTACTCTGCCCGACGGAAAAAAAGTTCGTTATGTGGCAAGTGAGGAAGTTACAGGCGATGAAACAGCCCGTGTTTTAGGTGAGGCAATTGGAAAGCCTGATTTGAAATGGGTTTTAATCAGCGATGAAGAAACGTTAAACGGTCTGGTAAACGTAGCCATGCAACCCAAAATTGCTAAAGGCCTGGTCGAAATGTACGCCGGACTTTACAATGGTGTATTAGGCGAAGATTACTACCGTAACAGACCCGCAGCAATGGGAAAAGTAAAACTGGCAGATTATGCCAAAGAATTTGCTGCTATTTACAATCAGAAATAAGTATCTTAGACTATGGCAAATCAGCAACCACACCGAATAAAAAGTATCAGCGAATTTCATGATTTTCGAGATTTGCCAAAACCGGAACATCCCTTAGTAAGCGTTTATAATTTTGAAGATCTTAAACATCTAAATGAAGATGAACCCAAAAGTTTGATGCTTGATTTTTATTCGATTGCATTAAAACGTCATGCTAACGCAACCATGCGTTACGGTCAGCAGGAATATGATTTTAAAGAAGGGGTTTTGCTTTTTATTGCGCCAGGTCAGGTTTTTTCTATAGAAGGAAATGCAGAGTTACAACATACAGGATGGTCATTACTTGTCCATCCTGATTTTTTGTGGAATACGTCTCTGGCAAAAAAAATCAAACAATACGAGTATTTTGGTTATTCGGTTCACGAAGCTTTGCATCTCTCTGATAAGGAAGAAAAAATGATTATTGCCATCATAAAAAATATTCAGCAGGAATATCAATCCAATATTGACAAATTCAGTCAGGATGTTATTATCGCTCAAATTGAATTGCTGCTTACTTATGCAGAACGTTTTTACAATCGCCAGTTTCTTACCAGAAAAATAAGTAATCATCAGATTCTGGCCCGTTTAGAAAATTTGCTTGACGAATATTTCAGTAACGGTTCTTTGTCTAAAAGCGGTTTACCAACGGTTCATTATATTGCAGAAACACTAAATGTTACGCCTAATTATCTAAGCGGATTACTAAAATCTCTCACAGGTCAAAGTACCCAACAGCATATACATGATAAACTGATCGAAAAAGCCAAAGAAAAACTTTCGACAACCAGTTTATCGATAAGCGAAATTGCCTTTGAATTGGGCTTTGAACATCAGCAGTCTTTCAGCAAATTATTTAAGACCAAAACAAATGTTTCGCCTTTAGAATTCAGGCAGTCTTTTAATTAATTTACCGGAACTTTCATGCACTGGCTGGTATAATTTTCATAAATTCGTTATCTTAAAACGAAGTGTATGAATCCTATATTCAAAAATATCCTGGCCGTTATCGTTGGCCTTTTTGTTGGAAGCGTTGTCAATATGGCTATTATTTTAATCAGTAGTACAGTCATTCCTCCGCCAGACGGTGCTGATGTTACCACCATGGAGGGATTGAAAGCCAGCATGCATTTATTTGAAACGAAGCATTTTATTTTTCCTTTTTTGGCACACGCCCTTGGAACTTTTACGGGAGCACAAGCAACTGCTTTAATTGCAGCCAATCACAAAACAAAATTAGCTCTGGTAATAGGGGCTTTCTTTTTATTGGGCGGCATTGTAAATGTTTTCACCTTACCTTCTCATATTTGGTATAACGTTACGGATCTTGTATTTGCGTACCTGCCAATGGCTTATTTGGGCGGAAAGTTAATTAAGAAAAAGAAATCATAAAGGTATCCCTGCTTTTAGCAACAATAAAAAAGAATGAAAAAAATTGGACTCGTGGGCGGAATCAGTTGGATATCTACAATTGATTATTATAAATTAATTAATGAAGGTGTCAATCATAAACTTGGCGGATTACAATTTGCAGAATGTCTGATTTATTCTTTGAACTTTGGTGATATTCAGGAAAAAACCTGGGCCCAGTCGTACGAACTTTTGTTAAATGCCTGCCTGAGCCTTCAGAAAAGTGGCGTTGATGCCATTGTATTATGCGCTAACACTGCACACCTGTATGCAGATGAAATAGAAAAAGAAGTGGGATTACCCTTAATTCATATCGCAACTGAAACTGCAAAAGCCATCACAAAAGAAAAGATTACTACCATTGGACTTTTGGGAACTTCATTTTCTATGGAAATGGATTTTTATAAAGATCGGCTCAAAACCTTTGGATTGAACGTACTAATTCCCGAAAAGCAGGAAACCCGAAATTATATTCAACAGGTGCTGAAAGAAGAACTTGGCAGAGGTATTATTAATCCTGAATCCAGACAAAATTATATCACAATTGCCAACGAGCTCATGGCACGCGGTGCTGAAGGTATTATTTTAGGTTGTACCGAGATTCCGTTACTTATAAATCAATCTGATTTTGATGTTCCTGTTTTTGATACGACTAAAATACATTCAGATGCGATTGTCAACTTTATACTTTCTTAAATTAAATGGTAAGCTTATGAGCTATTTTGGCGGACTAGGTTCCGGAAAAGGTTGGAATAAATTTAATTTTATCCTTACGCCTGAAGAATTTGAAGCTATTTTTACAGAACTTAAATTTCACTTTGTTATTACAAATACAAGTGTTCCTATAGATTATAAAACAACTGATAAAAATGTTGTATTTGATGGTTACAACCATTTTTTTAATGAAATCTTAATTGGAGAAAAAGAATTAGACCGAAAACAACATTGGTTTTATGAGAGCAGGATCAGAATCGCTATTACTGATGATAGCACCAAAATAAATTTTAAAGAAATCACGAATAAAGAAGGATTAATTTCAAATGAGTTTAAAACTGTTGATCCAACGGAACCTGTTATTACCATTTCCCCTTTCTATCTCATGTACTTTCCGGACAAAGAAAATTTAAGCATTTCTTATATGAATACAGAAGGAACGATTGGGTTAGAATTAACATATCCCAAATTTGTGCAATTTTTAACTGATGGTGATAATGCTATAATTGATGCCCATACTTTTGCTAATTATACTTTATTTAATGACCTGATTAAAAATATAAAAGCATTGTCCGGCCAGGCTAAACTACAAAGCAGTACAAAATTATATCGCCCGAATTTCTGGATTAGTTCAGAAGCAAAAAAAAACATTAATGAAAACCGATATTTAAAATCCAATTCGTTGATAATTCTCTAAACTAACAAAATCAAACATGAAAAAGAACCTTAAAATATTTCTTCTTTTATGCGTATCAGTTTTAGTATCCAATTGTGCTTTTTTTTCTAAAAAAGATTTCAAAAATGACTACACTACAATAAACGAAAGCAATATCCTCTCGTTTAATGGAAAATATACTTTCTTTCCGGTAAAAAAATTCGACAGCAAAAATAAAAACGCAGATTTTGACCTTTCAGGAAATTATATAAATTCTTACAATAACATCACAAATGAAAGTTTAAAGTTTGAAGACAGAGATTCTATCCTAAAGGGAACCACTATATATCATATCGAATTAAACCTTGTCGATAATACAGCACTAAACATCGAATTGTTTAAAAATAATTACAGCATAAAAAAACAACAAATTAAAGGTATTCTCAAAAAAGACGGAATGTTTTATCTTGATAATAAATTTCTAAAATGTACCGGAATACCCTATCTTTTTGGAGGATGCAATAACAATAAAAGACGCATTGCTATTTCAAAAAACAATAATTTAATAGTGAATGAAGCCGTTGATAATACCGGTGCATTACTTTTTCTTTTGTGGGGTGGGCTGAGCTACAATAGTGCTTATGAGTTTAAGCGATTGCAATAAAATTATTAACTCCGTTTTTTGACTTCTTAAATACTTATTTTATAACTTAGTTAGTTTTTAAATTTTAAGATCATGACTAAGAAAGAAATAGCCCAGGCTTTTTTGAAACTCGCTGCAAACGGGCATTCGCACGAAGCGTTTCGTCTGTACGTAGGTGAAAACTTCAAACATCACAATGCCTATTTTAAAGGCGATGCTGATACTTTGATGCTGGCAATGGAAGAATCGACGAGAACGAATCCTAATAAAGTTTTTAAAATTCATCATATTCTCGAAGACGGAAATTTAGTCGCTGTACATTCTCATCTCAAACAAACTCCCGTCGATTTAGGTTTTGCAGTTGTTCATATTCTTAAGTTCAAAGCAGATAAAATTGTTGAACTATGGGATTTAGGACAACCTATCCCGAAAGATCCGATTAATGCAAATGGAATGTTTTGATTTTAACCGCAAAGTTCGCAATGTTTTTTTATTTACGGAGTTTTATAAATTGGCAAAGGTCGCAAAGCGAGATCAATATAAAGCTTTGCGAACTTTGTGCTTTTAAACTTTCTGACTGATAAAAAAACCCAGCGTTCTTTGCCGTTAATTCTCAATCAAAGTAGCAACAAAATTTACACCCAAGACTGAAAAACCTGAAACCTGAAACAAAAAAAAAATGACTTCCAATCTTCGCATTACCTTTCTCCTATCCTTTATTCTTCTATTTTCAAATTATAACTCATTCGCTCAGAAAAAAAACAATTATGCTGCTCAAATTGATAGCTTAATTAGTGTTAGCGATCCAATATTTAATGGCGTTGTCCTGATTGCTAAAAACGGAAAAACAGTTTATAATAAAGTATATGGTTTTACCAATTTTGAAACCAGAAAACGTTTAAAAACAGACAGTCAATTTGAAATTATGTCAAATACGCGACAAATTACGGCTGTTTTGATCTTAAAAGAAGTAGAAAAAGGCCGAATTGATTTACAGGCCCCTATAAAAAAATATTTACCCGAACTTACCCCAACCTGGGCAGATCCTGTAACGGTTCACCAACTATTAAATCATACCCATGGAATAGCTGATTTGAAAAAGCCTCTTTTATTTCAACCGGGAACTGATTTTAAATATGGAGATTTAGGATACAGTTTACTGGGAAAAATAATTGAATCTGTTTCTAAAAAAAGCTATCCTGAAATAGCAAATGCATTTTTTAAAGAGTTAAAAATGAAAAATACAATTTGTTCTTCTGCAGCTCCAATTAAAAACTTAGTTTCCGGGTATATTAACACCAATAATTCTTTTAAAATAGTATCAAAAACAATGATTACTCTAGAAAGTATTTCTTCTAACGGAATTGTTTCAACCGCCGGTGATTTAGCCATTTGGAATGAAAATCTTCATAAAGGAAGACTTCTAAAACCGGAAAATTATCAATTGTTGTTTAAGTATGCCATAACAGCCCAAAATAACTTCTTCGGAAAAGAAAAAGTGGGCTACGGTTATGGCTTTAGAATTGTCGATAAAGAACTCATCAAATATGTTGGCCATACAGGTTTGGGTGATGGTTTTTCTTCTGTAAATTTATATTTCCCTGAAAGCGATGTAAGTTTGATTATTTTAGAAAACCAAATGAATCAAAATCGTGATTTATTTTATGCTTCTGAATCGAAAATCAAGAACATTGTATTAAAAAGCAATTTACTAACTCAAATAAAAGAAAATGGCAAAAAATAAAACTACCGAAACCGAAGGCAGTGTTGTTGATTTTATAAATGCTGTTAATGATGTAGTAAAAAGAAATGACGCTTTTGAAATTACCAAAATCATACAGGAAACTTCTGGTTTTGAGCCCAAAATGTGGGGACCGGCTATTATTGGTTTCGGGAGTTATCATTACAAATATGCCAGTGGTCACGAAGGTGATGCTCCCCTTGTCGCATTTTCTCCAAGAAAAGCTGCTATTTCGCTTTATATCTATACCTCACCTGAGAACAGAGATGAATTCCTTTCTAAGTTAGGAAAACACAAAGCTTCAAAAGGTTGCATTTATATTAAAAAACTAAGTGACATTGATATTGACGTTCTCAAAAAAATGGTTTCACTTTCTTTAGAAAATTTAAAAAAATTATATCCTTCAAATTAAATACGATCATGATCATTACTATAATTATTCTTTTGTTCGCCGCTCTTATTTTCATTTTACAACATCCAAGATATGGCAAAAAACCATCAGGAGAAAGATTGGCTTTGATGCAGAAATCTCCGCACTATAAAAACGGAAAATTCGAAAACATCTCTTTTACACCAGAACTCGCAGAGGGTTACAGCTTCTCTAAAGTTTTCTATGATTTTTTGTTTAAGAAAGTAGACCGTAAAATTCCAACTGAGACTATTCCGTCTGTTAAAACCAATTTACATGAACTTTCTATAGACCAGGATGTTTTGGTATGGTTTGGACATTCCTCCTACTATATTCAGCTTGAAGGAAAACGTTTTTTGATTGATCCCGTTTTCAGCGGAAATGCCTCCCCTATTTACGGCACTACAAAAGCATTCAAAGGAACTGATATTTATACCGCCAATGATTTTCCGGAAATAGATTACTTATTGATCACACACGATCATTATGACCATTTAGACTATGCAACGATAATGGAATTAAAACCGAAAATCAAAAAAATAATTTGCGCCCTTGGTGTAGGTTCACATTTTGAATTTTGGAAATTTCCGAAAGAAATCATTATCGAAAAAGACTGGAACGAAAAAATAGAACTGGATCTAAATTTAACGCTTTATACTGCTCCGTCAAGACATTTTTCGGGCAGAAGTATTAATCGTTGCAATACTCTTTGGACATCTTTTGTCTTAGCAACCAAAGATTTTAAAATGTATTTAGGTGGTGATAGCGGCTATGATACTCACTATGCAGAAATTGGCAACAAATTTGGACCTTTTGACATTGCTCTTATCGACAATGGCCAATACAATCCTGCCTGGAAATACATTCATAATTTACCTGAAGATGTCATAAAAGCCATGAAAGATCTAAAAGCAAAACGCGTATTTCCGGTACATTCATCAAAATTTCCATTGTCTCTTCATCCTTGGGATGAACCTTTGATAAAAATAACCGAATTGAATGCAAAGTCTGAAAACCCAATTCCGTTGATAACTCCAAAAATTGGTGAATTAGTTGAATTGAGAAATGACAAGCAGGAATTTCAGCAGTGGTGGAAAGGAGTTAGATAATTTTTGATTGCCCATTTTAGATTTTAGATTTTAGATTGAAAACTGTGACTTAAAACGTTTCGTTTGTCATTTCGATCGAAGAGAGAAATCACAAAACAAGATTGCCGACATACTATACGTAATTTCGAGTGCGATTTCTCCTTCGCCGAAATGACAAGATTGCCTGAAAATGATGGCGCAAACCTCAAACCTGAAACTTAAACAACCTCACTAAAAAAAATGAACCAAAAAATATACCTTTTAGTAATTGCTTTTCTCATTACCTTAAACAGCTTCTCCCAAAATACCTACGTCTTTTTAGGAAGTTACAATCGAGATCTTACTGCAGCATCTATTCAGGTTTACCAATTAGATCCTTTAAAAGGGAAATTAAGCAAAATAACTTCGGTAAAAAACATCATAAATCCATCGTATTTGACGGTATCTCCAAACGGAAAATATCTTTATGCCTGCACAGATACTAAAACTCCAAATGCAGGAAGCGTGAGCAGTTTTGAATTTAATCCCGAAAACAAAACCCTGACTTTTTTAAACAAACAATCCAGTGGCGGTGAGAATCCTGTTTATCTTTCGGTTCATAAAAGCGGGAAATGGCTTGTCAATGGCAATTATACCGAGGGAAGTGTTTCGGTTCATCCGATATTAGAAAACGGACAAATAGATTCGATTGTACAGAATTTTCAATATAATGACGGAAGTACCCATAAAGAAAGACAAACGAAATCCCATGTTCATTCTACCGTGTTTTCTCCACAAAACGATTATTTAATCCTGCCCGATTTAGGTGCTGATAAAATTCGTTGTTATGGTTTTGACGAAACTCAGCAACAACCTTTAACAGCAGTAAAAGTTCCGTTCCTAAAAACAGATTTAGAAGCCGGACCCAGACATTTTACTTTTCATCCAAACGAAAAATGGGGATACTGTATCGAAGAAATGTCGGGGTCAATAAGTGCATACCAATATAAAAACGGAACTTTAAAACAAATTCAGCGTATCGCTGCACATCCTGATGAAATCACTGAAGGTTTTGAAAGTTCAGACATTCATATTTCACCTGACGGAAAATTTCTGTACGCCACAAATCGCGGCAAAGAAAACAATATTGCCATTTTCTCTATTGATGGAAATGGTCTCCTGAAAAATATTGGTTATCAATCGACTTTAGGAAAACATCCACGAATTTTTGCAATCGATGAAAGTGGCAAATTTTTGGTTGTAACAAATGTCAATTCAGGAAATGTAGTCGTTTTTAAAAGGAATGAAAAAACCGGAATGCTCAAAAAAACCGGAAATGAAGTTAGAATGGAGAATGTTTCATGTGTTCAGATAAAAAGAATATAATTATGCCGGAGAAAAGATGGCATACAGATTTTAATGTAATTCGGGGCTCAAAAACACCATTTAGAAAAGTCATTTTAATCCTTTTTCTCCCAGCTATCGAGAGTGGCATTTAAAAAACATAAAACGATAAAAAATGAAAAAACCAGAATTCAATTTACAACCTGACATTTTACAAGACGACATTACAAAATTAGTTCCGCTACAGGAAACTGATTTTGATGCATTATATAAAGTAGCTTCAGATCCATTAATTTGGAAACAGCATCCCATAAAAGACAGATATAAAATTGAAGTGTTCAGACCTTTTTTTGATGCTGCTATCAACTCAAAAAGTGCCTTCTTAATTTTAGATAAAGAAACAAATGAAATTATAGGCAATACCCGATTTTACGATTACAATCCTGAGAAATCAAGTATTGCAATAGGTTTTACGTTTATTGGCAGAAAATACTGGGGCGGTTTATACAATCAATCGAATAAAAAATTACTGGTCGACTATGCTTTTGAGCATGTTGATTCAGTACTTTTTCATATTGGTGCTGATAATATTCGTTCCCAAAAAGCAGTATCGAAACTGGGAGCGGTAAAAGTTGCCGAAATGACTGTTACAAATAATGGAGTCGATATCCCTCATTTTGAATTTGAATTAAAAAAGCAATAAATAAAAAAATGAAAAGAATAACAGTTTTCTGCGGTTCCAGTTTTGGTACCGATGAAATTTACAAAGAACAAGCCACTTTGCTCGGACAGACTTTAGCCAAACAAAATATCGAATTGGTTTACGGCGGAGCAAATGTTGGTTTGATGGGCGCTGTAGCGGATGGCGTTTTAAACGAAGGCGGAAAAGCAATTGGAATTTTACCAAATTTTTTAAGATCGAAAGAAATAGCCCATCTCGGTTTAACCGAATTAATTTTAGTAGAAAGCATGCACGAAAGGAAAACCAAAATGAACGATTTATGCGATGGCGTAATCGCACTTCCGGGAGGTTTTGGAACCCTTGAAGAACTTTTCGAAATGCTGACCTGGGCGCAATTGGGCTTGCACAAAAAGCCAATCGCTATTTTAAACATCAACGGTTTTTATGATTCTCTTATTGAATTAACTAAAGTCATGGTAGATAAAGGTTTACTAAAAGAGGCCAATCAGCAAATGCTTTTGGTAAGTGACACTATTGATGATTTATTAGAGCAAATGAAAAATTATGTAGCACCTGCAGTCGGAAAATGGATTGACAAAGAAAAATCATAAATCAGAAGAAAAAGTAAAAAATATATTGATCATGCAAAATCCGCACATGTTAAAATAGTGCGGATTTTTTATTAAAGGATTTAAATATAGCACATTAAGTAAAATACAAAATAGTAGCCGGATAAAAATAGGTATAAATCATTTATATAGTAAAAAAGCAATGCTCTTTTATCTGAAAATACTTATATATTTGCACCATTAAAAATCGAAGCAAAATATAATTTATTACCAAAATTAAAATGAAGAAAAAATTACTATTATTATTTTTTACGCTCTTAACTGTTCATTCTTATTCTCAAGTTGTTTTTGAAAAAGGGTATTTTATAAATAATAACGATCAAAAAACAGAATGTCTAATTAAAAATTTAGACTGGAATAGTACTCCTACAGAATTTCAATACAAATTAGACGAACAAGATCAGCCCATAACGACAAATTTGCAACAAGTAAAAGAGTTTGCGATTTCTAATGAATCCAAATATGAAAGATATACTCTCAATGCTGATTTGTCTAGTGATAATTTCAATGAAGTAGATTATAGTAAAGTGCCCAAATTTAAAGAAGAAAAAATTTTCCTGAAGGTATTGGTTCAGGGAAAAGCAAATCTATACGAATACAGCAAAAACAATTTAACTTTCTATTTCTTTAAAACAGATACAATTCCTGTAAATCAATTAATTTACAAAACCTATAAAGTTTCTGAAGATCAGGTTGCTAAAAACAAGCAATACAAACAGCAAATTTGGATGGCTTTAAAATGTGATAATATTACACTTAAAGACATTGAAAACCTAAATTATAAACGAAACGAACTAATCAATTTATTTGTTAAGTACAACGAATGTAATAATAGTGAGTTTACCAATTTTGATAAGAAAGAAAAAGGAAAAAATTCATTTCATTTAAGTATCAGACCTGGAATAAAAAATTCAAATTTATATGTGTCAAATTCCTATACATCAGATCGAGACAGAGACTTTGGTAATAAATTAGGATTTCGAATAGGTCTGGAAGTAGAATATGTTCTGCCTTTTAACAAAAACAAATGGGCATTAATTATAGAACCCACTTATCAATCTTATAAAACCGAAAGAGTAGATTATGGTGATAAAAAATCAGAAGTTAATTATCAGTCTATTGAGTTACCGATAGGTATTAGACATTACATTTTCTTAAACAATAATTCTAAAATTTTTATCAACGCACAGTATACAATTGAAGCAGCGTTTAATTCAGAAGCAAAAATTTTGTTCAATTCATATATAGTGGATGAGCCTAAAGTTGATCCACAAGTTGGTTTCGCTGTTGGTGCAGGGTACAACTTTAAAAAGAAATATAGTGCTGAATTACGATATAGCAATAAAAGTATTATAGGAAATCACGAGTATTTAAGTTCAAGGTATGGGACAGTATCTCTGATCTTTGGGTATACTATATTTTAAAATATAAAAGTCTAATTTTAAAGCTTTACAATTCAACTGTAAAGCTTTTTTTATGTCTAAAAAATAAATATTAAAATCCACTTGATTTTCATTAAATTAGTATCTCTAAAAAAAGCACCCTACACTTATAACATTTCAAAAATGAAAGCAGAAAACAACCACTTCGCAAAAGCCGAAATGCTGATTAGAAAACCTGTTTCAGAAGTTTTTCAGGCTTTTACAGATCCGGAAATTACTCGTAAATTTTGGTTTACAAAGGGATCTGGCAAATTAGAACAAGATACCACTACTGAATGGACCTGGGAAATGTATGGCTTTTCATTAACGGTAACCACTCTTGTTTTGCACGAAAATAAAAAAATCGTAATCGAATGGGGAAACCCTGATGAAACAACTTTAGTAGAATGGGTGTTTAGTTCGCTAGACGAAAATGAAACGTTTGTAAGCATTACCAATTCAGGTCTAAAAGGAGATGCCGATAAAATAATAGATCAGGTCAGAAATTCGACTGAAGGTTTTACCTTGGTTTTAGCAGGAGCAAAAGCTTATCTGGAGCACAATATTTTGTTGAACTTAGTGTTGGACCGATTTCCTAAGGGATTTGCATAAAAGAGTTTCAGGTTTCAAGTTCACACAAAACTTGAAATCTAAAAAACAAAAAAATATGGAGACTAAAAAACCCGAAAATATCGACGAATATATTGGCACATTTCCAAATAATGTTCAGGAGATTTTAGAAAAAGTCAGAACAACAATTCAGAAAGCGGCTCCCGATGCTAAAGAAAAAATCAGTTATTCGATGCCGGCTTTTGACCAAAACGGAATCGTAGTTTATTTTGCTGCTTTTAAGAATCATATTGGTCTCTATGCTTTACCAAGCGGCCATGAAGCTTTTAAGGAAGAACTGTGCAGATATAAATCAGGAAAAGGTTCTGTTCAGTTCCCTTTCGATCAAACAATGCCATATGACCTCATTACTAAAATCGTAAAATTCAGGGTAAAAGAAAACCTTGACAAAGCAAAAAAGAAATAATTTTAAATGGATTTAACCCAACATTACAACCAACTTTACGAGAAATCTTCTGAGGCAATTTTAGCTGGAAATTACACATTAGATATACGGATCAATGATATATCAGATTCCCGATTTGGTATAACCTTACTCATTCGCCCAAACGAAACGATAAAAGCTAATATTCAGTCGTTTTTAGCCCATTTAAAAGCCATTGATCCTGAACAATATTATTATCCGGATTCAGACATCCATATCACCGTAATGTCAATTATTTCCTGTTACGAAGGTTTTACTTTAGATAAAATAAAAATTCAGGAGTATATTGACATCATTCAACAAAGTTTAGTGCATTTAGATAAAATCAACATTGAGTTTCGAGGGGTTACAGCGTCCCCTTCTGCCCTACTGATTCAGGGTATACCAACAGATGAATCCTTAAATAATTTCAGAAATAAGCTTCGTGAAAATTTTAAAAAATCGTCTTTAGAACAAAGTATTGATAGCCGATATAGTATTGCAACAGCACATATTACTGTAATGAGATTTCAGGAAAAATTACAAGACCCTAAGAAATTAATTTCAGTTGTAGAAAAATTTCGTCATTATGATTTTGGAGAATTTAAGGTAAAAAATCTGGAATTAGTTTACAATGATTGGTATCAGAAAGAAAGAAACACAATCCGTTTAGCCGATTTTATTATCTAATTTTTTTCTACGACTCTACCGAAAGGAACAGGCAAAGCAATTCACTAATTGAAATATGCTGAAGGTTTATATTAATTAGTAAAAATTCGTGTTTATTCGTGAAATTCGTGGCGAAAAATTACTTATTAAATTTACCAAAATGCCATAAAATACCGGATGGGTCGTGTAAAAAGCATTCGCTTCCCCAATCGAAATAAACGGTAGGAGTTAATTTTACCCCATATTTTTCAGTTAAGTTCAATGCCAATAACTGATTGTAATAATAATCAACATCCTCTACTTCAAGAAAAATCATGGTATTTTCATTCCAGCTTTTATCATAGTAATCCTGAAGATAAAAGGCTAAATCACCTGTTTTAAAGACAGAAAACCTGGGATCTAAAACTCCTTCTTCAAAACCTAAGTCCTGATAAAAACGTCTGGATACTTCGAAATCTTTGGCTCCTATAAAAGGTCGGATTGAAATTGCTTTGTGATTCATTTTATTCAGTTTTACAATTGATATTCAATACTTTAAATTTTATCAAATTTAAGGAAACCATTCAATTTTATGATCAAGGCGAATAAGAAAATCAGTAAATGAATTTCCAATTTCGGTATTATTTTTACTGTTTAAGCCAACAAAAGGAGAAAGAATTATTTTAATATGATCAAATTTATCTATTTCAATTCCAATAAATTCGCCGCTTCCGTTTGAACCAATTCCAATAGTTCGGGTCAATTCTGCAACAATATTATAGCTTTTATTGGCTTCAATAATTTCTTCTAAGCTCCAGAGCTTTATAAACTCCACACCAATAAACTGATCAATACCAAAGTAGTTTTCAAGATAAAAAGTATAATCTTTTGGGAGTTTTAAACTGGAATAAGATTCTACATCCGCTACTTCAACAGAAGCTTTAATATCTCTTTTTGGAAAATCGTATTTGGACATTATTTGTTGTAGATCATCCATAATCGATATGATGTTTTATAAATTTATATCATTATAATAAATCAGAAACCATTTATTTTTCAGGAGTTTGAATTGTCTTTCAACTTCAAAACCACTCTTCGGAATCCAAAATCTTTCGATTACCAAAGTATCGGTTTTAACCAAACTATGTTCATAATTTTCTATTTCATTTTTCTCAGAAACCGGAACAGTTATAAATTTCCAATTTTCTTTTCTCCAATTGTGTCTGTCAAAACCTGAAACCGAAATTCCATCAATAGGAAAATCAACTCTCGAGATTTGAAAAACAGAATCTGAATGAAATCGGGAATTAAACATATCAAAATTCTCCCTTTTTATAATTGAACCCTTTTTTAAATCTAACGTAGCCGATTCTGCTTTTTTATCCCGACAACTTATCAAAATTAAAAACGATGCAACAACTATTATTTTCAAATGATTCATAAAAATCAAATCAATTTTTCTTCAAAATATTCCCCAAACCTCTCCCAATTTGTTCAATGGCTTCAAGACCTTTAGTTAATGGTGTTGCGGTAAAATCTTCATAAGCATCCATAGAAGTTCCTTTACGGTCATCCTGGGCATACACAAGGATCAAATTATTATCACTGAATGATTTTTCAAATTTTTGAGGCAGTTTATCAAAGATAGATTGATACGAAACAGATCCTTTTCGTGATAAGTTAAAAACAATCAGATCGGTTGGTTTAATCTCATCCGAAATCGCTTCAAAATCATCCCAATCCAGAATACTTTTAAAACCTAACTTAGCATTCAGCTTCAGATTATTGACGATTTGCTGAATAGTCTGCTGCGTCTTATAATCACCATAAATCACAATTGGTATACTTAACTCTTGTGATAATCGGCAAATTTTCTGCATTAAAAGATGAAAACCCACTCCTCTTTCAGAAAAAGGCGGACAAATAAAAACCAGCCTTTTTTCTTCTATAAATGTTTTTTGAAACCTGCAAATGAACAGACTCTTATTAACATTATTGATAATTGAATCTACGTTTTCTCCAAAAATTTTATCCAGAAAACCAGTCTTTCTCGGCCATCCTATAATCACAATATCTGACATTATTTCTTTTGAAGTTCTGGCAATTCCGCTCGCAGGATTATGATCGATCCTGGCAATTGTATTTATTTTTACTTCAGAAGCAGATCCCTGAATCACAAATTTGTCAACTGCTTTTCTATATTTCAAAATATTAATTTCCGCCTGGTCATTATTCGGAACAATCGTTAGTAACGTCACAGGATTAGAGGATTTCTTATCTTTTATTAAAAGAGCAAAATCTAATAAACCGGCTGTTGCCGAAGTTTTGGCTAACGGAATTAAAATGTGTTCATCCAGAATCTGGTCACTATGCGCATCTTCATGAGAAACTTCTTCTTCGCAAATTGCAATTTTCTTAGCCGCTTTTTCAGTAGCAAACGATGCCACAATACAAGTAATTAAGATTAAGATAATAGTTCCGTTTAAGATATTTTCATCCAGAATTTTAGCTTTAAATCCAACCAAAATAACCGCTAAAGTTGCGGCAGCGTGTGCACTGCTTAACCCAAAAATAAGTTGTCTTTCAGTCTTGGTATATTTAAAAACAATTTGGGTAAAAAACGCAGCAATCCATTTTCCGAAAATAGCGACAACACTCAATGTTCCGGCCACAATTAATGCTGTTGGCCCACTAAGAATCACACTGATATCTACCAGCATCCCAACTGAAATCAGGAAAAACGGAATAAACAATGAATTTCCAATAAACTCGATTCTATTCATCAATGCAGAGGAATGGGGGATCAGCGGATTTAATGCTAAACCGGCAACGAAAGCTCCAATTATGGGCTCTACTCCCGCTACTTCTGCTAAAAATGCCGCGAAGAAAACAACAGATAATACAAATATATAATGAGCGTGTTTTTCACTTTCCAGTTTTTTAAAGAACCATTTGGCAATTCTGGGAATAACCAGGAACATAATAGCAGAGAAAATAGCCAGTGAAACCCCTAATTTGATCCAAAAAGCCTGATTCAGGTTTCCCTGGCTGCTTCCCATAATAATGGCAAGAATAATCAAAACAGCAGTATCTGTTAAAATAGTTCCTCCTACAGTTATGGCAACCGCCTGATTTTTAGCAATCCCCATTTTACTCACAATAGGATAAGCAACTAAGGTATGTGTTGCAAACATACTTGCGGTTAAAAAACTCGCATTAAAATCATAATTAAGCAAATAAAAACAAACTGGAAACCCAATAGATAAAGGAAAAATAAAGGTAAAGAAACCAAATAATAAACTTTTATTCCGATTCGCCTTAAACTCATTCATATCAAGCTCCAAACCAGCAATAAACATAATATATAAAAGTCCGATGGTTGAAAATAAATCTACGGCTGAATTTTTGGCGAGAATATTAAGCCCGTGTGGTCCAATGATGACACCGGAAATGATAAGGCCTATAATTCCCGGAATATTTATTTTTTTTAATAAAATGGGTGACAAGAGAATAATGAAAAGTATCAACGAAAAAATCAATACTGGGTTACTAAGGGGTAATTCGAATTCTTGTAAAAAATGCTTGAAAAATTCTATCATAATGTAATTTTATCTTCTTTGTGGTACTTTAATTTTTCGCGAAAAGAGGGGTTCAAATTAAAATAAAATCTAAGAAGTTATTATTTACCGATTTATTTAAAAGTCAAACAAACCGGATTCTTTAGTGATTGCTTCATTACAAAAATACCTAAAAAAACTGCGAACTTTTCAAGAAAACCGCATATTAAGCAATAATTTTTGTTTCGTTGCCAAATTATTAAAATTTAATATTTTTTTTAACAAAACTGCAACATTAATAAACGAAAATAAATGTTCATTGCATTATTCAATTATCTTTGTCTTAATAAATATTGCACAATGGAAGAATGTATCTCTGTTTTTGATATGCTTAAAATTGGCGTTGGCCCCTCAAGTTCACATACTTTAGGGCCGTGGAGAGCCGCAGAACGTTTTTTAGAAGAGTTAAAAAGCGAATCAATTTTAGACCAAATTAAACGAGTAAAAGTCGATTTATACGGATCTCTTTCCCTAACCGGTAAAGGTCACGCTACCGATTTATCTGTTATGTTAGGTCTTAGCGGACAGGATCCGGAATATATTCCGATTGATAATATTGCCGGAATTATTAAAATTATTGAAGATACGAACGAAATTATTCTGGCCAATGAATATGCAATTCCGTTTTATTTTCTTCAGGATATTGTTTTCAATAAAGAATTTCTTCCTTTCCATGCCAATGGACTAAAATTTACTGCTTATAAAGCCGATGACTCTGAATATGAATCAACTTTTTATTCTATAGGAGGAGGTTTTGTTGTAAAAGAAGAACGTATAAATGCAAAAATCAAGGAGGTTATAAAATGCGCTTTCCCCTTCCCGATTCAAAATGCTGTTGAACTTTTAAATTATACCATTTCAGAAAACAAAATGATTTCGGAAATCGTATATGAAAACGAAAAATCAATGCAACCGGAAGCAGAAATTCACTCTGAATTAATGCGCATCTGGAACACGATGTTAGAATGTATGTATATTGGTTGTCATACCGGAGGAATTCTTCCGGGCGGATTAAATGTTCGCCGAAGAGCTTTTGATATGCACCAAAACTTAATAGGGTTATCCAATTACTCCAACCCGCAAACATGGTTAGAAGAAATTAGAAAAACTGAAGTAAAATTTCGTCAGATCTTAAAATGGGTAAGTTGTTTTGCACTTGCCGTGAATGAAGTAAATGCTTCATTAGGTCGAGTTGTTACGGCACCTACAAACGGAAGTGCAGGTGTAATCCCGGCCGTTTTAATGTATTATCTGGTCATTGAAAACCATGATGCAGGCGAAAAAGAAATCAAACAATTTTTGATGGTTGCCGGAGAAATTGGAAGTATCTTTAAAAAAGGATCTACAATCTCAGCTGCAATGGGCGGTTGTCAGGCCGAAATTGGTGTTTCGTCCTCTATGGCTGCAGCAGCACTTTGCGAATTAATGGGCGGAACTCCTGCTCAGGTTTTAATGGCTGCCGAAATCGCAATGGAACATCACTTAGGTTTAACCTGCGACCCAATTGGTGGTTTAGTTCAGATTCCATGTATCGAAAGAAATACTATGGGCGCCATAAAAGCCATAAATGCTGCCGAATTAGCCCTTGAAACGGATTCTAAAAATGCCAAAGTACCTTTGGATAAAGTCATCAACACGATGTGGCAGACTGCAAAAGACATGAATTCTAAATACAAAGAAACCTCAGAAGGCGGATTGGCAATTGCCGTAAATATGGCTGATTGTTAAAAAATAAGTTTGCCACGAATTGCACTAATTTGCATGAATTTTATATTCGTAACGCATAAATTCAATACTAATTCGTGCAATTCGTGGCAAAAAAACTCTTCCAAAATATACTTCATGAAAAAATACTTCTTTCTTATTGCAATATTATTTTGCTCAGTTTTATTGCATGCTCAGGAACGTTATTTCCTAAATTCAGATACGCGTTTGTATACGTCAGCGAATACCTCTGCTGATTTTTTGGGTTATTTTAAATATGGTGCCGAAGTTCAATTATTATCCGAAAGCAAAAACGGCTGGTACAAAGTAAAAGCCGATAATTTATCTGAAGGTTATATTCCTGAAAAATATGTTGCCACAAGATTAAACGCCAAAGACATTAAAATCAAAGACAACGAAAATCCCATTTTAGAAGGCGGAGATAATTATTATGGCGGAAACCATCTTTTTGTTTTAGTTGCGGGCTTAAAAGCACGTACACAACCTGATAAAAATTCAAAAATTAGAGAAATTTTATATGCAGGCGATCCTGTCGCTATTAATTATTTACCAAAAAATCAGGAAGACTGGGTAAATATCAGCGGTCAATTCAGTGAAGAGTACGCCAAATTTACATTAAGAAAATTTGTTGGAAAAAGACCTGATTTCAATACTTTAGTAAAAGACTTTGACAAACTGGATGTTACTAATATTACAGAGCGTAAAACGATTGGCGAAAGACTTGTAGAATTAGCATGGAACAGTGACAACAGCACATTAGCTCCGGCATATCAAAGATATTACGAAGTGGTCAAACAACTAAATGATCCTAAACTTCTTGCAGATACAGAATTGAATATGGCTATAGCCAAAGGAGTCGCCAAACATAAAAAGCCTGATGAAATTCTTGCTTTGGTTAAAAAATCTGAATTTATTTTAAAAGGAATAAAAACAAAAGCCTGGTATCTAACTCAAAAAGATCTGGTAAAAACATTTGGAAAGCCATCTAAAAAGGCAAATGTAAGCGATGAATGCGGTGTTTATTTAAGTGAACTTTTTTATTACTATCCGGATTTAGAAGCCTCTGTTGATGAACAAAAAAATCAGGCAGAAATTACAAAGGTTTTCATTAACGAAAACAACAAACTGGTTTTAAATCCTAATGCAACTTTAGACCATACCCTGTCTGAAAAAGCATTTATCGAAAAATATGGTACTTATATTGGAGCTTCTATAAAAGCGCCACATTCTTACTCTATACAAATAGAAGACAGCGAATTTAAGATAGAATTTAAAGATGGAAAGTTATTTACCATCGAAATATTCTTCTATTGCTGATTTCAATCTATAATTATTCAATACTTTTACATCTTCAAAAAAAAACAAAATGTCAGTAGCAAAAAAAGATTATAAAAGAATCACAACAAAGTCACTAATCGAAATGAAAAGTAATGGAGAAAAAATCTCTATGCTAACCGCTTACGATTTTACAATGGCTAAAATTGTTGATACCGCAGGAGTCGATGTGATTTTAGTGGGCGATTCAGCATCAAATGTTATGGCGGGTCACGAAACGACATTGCCAATTACCTTAGATCAAATGATCTATCACGCCTCATCTGTAGTTCGTGCTGTAGAGAGAGCTTTAGTTGTGGTAGATTTACCTTTTGGAAGTTACCAGTCTGATCCTAAAGAAGCGTTGCGTTCTGCTATCAGAATCATGAAAGAAAGTGGTGGTCACGCCGTAAAACTTGAAGGAGGGAAAGAAATTAAAGAATCTATCAAAAAAATATTAAACGCAGGAATTCCAGTAATGGGACATTTAGGTTTAACACCTCAATCAATCTATAAATTCGGAACATACAGTGTTCGTGCCAAAGAAGATCAGGAAGCTGAAAAACTAATTGAAGATGCAAAACTGCTTGAAAAAGTAGGTTGTTTTGCTGTTGTTTTAGAAAAAATCCCAGCTGATTTAGCTCAAAAAGTAGCACAAAGTATTTCAATTCCGGTTATTGGTATTGGTGCCGGAGGTGGCGTTGACGGCCAAGTTTTGGTTATTCATGACATGTTAGGAATGAACAATGAATTTAGTCCACGTTTCTTACGTCGTTATCTAAATCTTTACGAAGAAATGACAAAAGCAATTGGCCAATATGCAGCTGATGTTAAGTCAAGTGATTTTCCTAATTCGAGTGAGCAATATTAATTTAGACCTGCTTAGACTTCTTAGATTTTTAGACTAGCTTAGATGCTATTCTTTTAAAATAGTCAATCTAAGAAGTCTAGGCGAATCTGAAAATCTAATTAATCTAAAAATGCATCAATTCAAAGAACTTTTAATTTGGAAAAAAAGCAGGTTATTTTGTTCTAAAATTTATAGTGCAACAGCTACATTTCCGAGTGAAGAAAAATTTGGAATAACAAATCAATTGCGAAGAGCTTAAGTTTCAATTCCTTCAAATATTGCGGAAGGGTCTTCAAGAAATTCAAATAAAGATTTGCCCGATTTTTAGAAATTGCTATTGGTTCTGCATACGAAGTAGAAACACAACTTTTAATTTCATCTGATTTGGGATTTATCAATGAAGAAAGCACAATTGAATTAACAAATATGTTAGAGGAAATTATTAAAATGACATCAAGATTTAGAGCAACTTTATTATAGTTTTTCAAAAAAATCTAATTTAATCCATTCTAAAATCTAAGAAGTCTAAGTCAGTCTAAAAATCTAAGCAAGTCTAAAAATGAAAATTCTATCACATAAAAACAACCTCCAAATCCTACACGAAGACAACCATATTATTGTGGTTAATAAGCGCGTAGGTGATATTGTACAAGGTGATAAAACGGGAGATAAACCTTTATCTGATGTTGTAAAAGAATACATTAAAGACAAATACAATAAACCTGGCGATGTTTTTCTGGGTGTGATTCATCGTTTAGATCGTCCCACAACCGGAATTGTAGTTTTTGCCAGAACCAGCAAAGCATTAACGAGAATGAACGAAATGTTCAGTAATCGTGAAACTCAGAAAACCTATTGGGCAGTTGTGAAGAATAAACCTCAGGAAACAACTGCCAAATTGGTTCATTATCTGAAAAGAAACGAAAAAAACAATACTTCGAAAGCACATTTAAAAGAAGTTCCGGACAGTAAACTGGCAAGTTTAGACTACACCGTTTTTAAAGAACTTCAGAATTATGTGGCTTTGGAAATTAATTTGCATACCGGTCGTCATCATCAGATTCGTGCTCAGTTAGCAGCAATCGGATCACCGATAAAAGGAGATTTAAAATATGGATCTGACCGAAGCAATCCTGATGGTGGAATTCATCTACATGCGAGAAAATTAGTTTTTATTCATCCTGTTTCTAAAGAAAACATTACAATTGTGGCACCAACTCCGGACGAAACAATCTGGAATGCCATTTGATTTTATGATACAATTGTTAATTATTTAATTTTTATCGATTAACTTGCATAGGCATAAATCAAGTGATCATAAAAATGGACTATAAAAACGACATCGGATACAGAAAAGAAACGCTGAAAAAATTGTTGTACAACATTCAAAAAAGCGAAGATCTAATTGTAAAAGCTTTATACGATGATTTTAAAAAGCCAGAATTTGAAGCGGTCTTAACCGAAACCAATTATGTAATTTCGGAATTAAAAGACACCATCAAAAATATCCATAAATGGGCAAAACGAAAACGTGTTTTCCCATCGCTTCTTAACTTTCCCTCTACAGATTATATTTATAAAGAGCCTTACGGAAATGTTTTGGTCATCGCTCCCTGGAATTATCCCTTTCAGTTAGCATTATGTCCCTTAATTTCTGCCGTAGCAGCCGGAAACAGAGTCGTTCTGAAGCCTTCAGAGCTAACACCCCACACATCAGCAATAATTGCTAAAATCATTGAAAAAACATTTCATGTAAAACATGTTGAAGTTTTTGAAGGCGGTGTCGAAGTTTCTAATCAGCTTTTAGCACAGCGCTGGGACTATATCTTCTTTACAGGAAGTGTTACTGTTGGTAAAGTAGTAGCCAAAGCAGCTGCAGAAAATTTAACCCCTATAACTTTAGAATTAGGCGGAAAAAATCCTTGTGTCATCGACGAAACTGCCAATTTAAAATTAGCTGCAAAACGTATTGTCTGGGGAAAATTTATTAATGCAGGCCAGACTTGTATTGCTCCCGATTATATTTTGGTGCAAAAAAACATGAAAGTTAATTTCATTTCCTTTTTAATGGAAGAAATTATAAAAGCATACGGCAAAAAAATGGAAAAATCCCCAGATTTTGCCCGTATAATCAATACCAAGAACTGGTTGCGACTGGCAAATATGATTGAACCCGAAAAAGTAATTTTTGGAGGAGAAACAGAAGCTAACGAACTTTACATTTCACCAACATTAATTGAAGAACCATCTTTGGAAAGCCCGGTAATGAAAGAAGAAATATTTGGTCCAATTTTACCAATTCTTATTTATGAAACAGAAGCTGACATCCAAAACGTAATTAGCCGTTACGAAAAACCACTTGCATTTTATATTTTTAGTGAAAACAAATCTTTCGCTAAAAAACTCATTAAAACCTACTCTTTTGGCGGTGGCTGCATCAATGATACGGTTGTACATTTTTCGAACAAAAGACTCCCTTTTGGCGGAGTTGGTCATAGCGGAATCGGTGCTTATCATGGACAATTGAGTTTTGATATTTTTTCTCATCATAAAGCAGTAGTAAAAAAAGGGAATTGGCTTGATTTACCAATGCGATATGCGCCTTATAAAGGTAAACTGGCAACTATAAAAAAAGTACTGGACTGGATCTAAATCACAAAAAAACTATCGCATAATGTTTTGTAGATTTTCATATGCATCTGATTAAAAATATTATATTTACGTCACAATATGATCTTAAACCACAGAATATAAAACAATTCTACTTAACAAAAAATGAAATCGACACCTGAACGAATCAAAGACATTAAAAATCATGGTTATACTTTAGATTTTTCAACTGTCTTTAATAATGCTTTTGAAAACTATAAAAAAATAGCGCTTTACGCCGGACTGATATTATTAGTCTTTTCTATACTTTTTGGTATCATAGCTTATAGTGCCCTGGCTATAATTTTTGGTGTAGATAAATTAAGTAATCCTTCATTTTTTAATATTCAGCCTTTACATTTATCTCATCTTCAACTCTTTTATTATATAATAGGAACAGCTTTTTTTTCCGCAATTTTAAGTCCTTTTGGTGCTGGATTTCTAAAAATGGCCGATTGTGCAGAGAAAGATCAGGAATTCAAAGTTTCTACAATTTTCACCTACTACAAAACAAGTCATTTTTTACAAATCTTTCTTGCAACAATTATTATCTCATTAGTTAGCGGTTCGATATCTACTTTCCTGGAAATTCAAAAATTAAGCAATTTGGGCCTTTTAGTTTCGTTAGCCATCTCTTATTTTACGTTTTTAACTATTCCACTTATTGTATTTGGGAATTTAAAAGCGATAGATGCCATAAAATCAAGTTTTATACTTATTTCGAAACAACCTATTGTACTTTTAGGTTTAATGATGACAATAGTTGTCGCTTTAATTGTGGGGTTTCTGGCTCTTTTTATCGGAATTCTATTTACTGTTCCGCTTAGCTATTCAATGACATACGCCATATATTATGCAATTTTAAAAAATGATAAAGAAGATCCAATTGATTCAATTGGGCAATCGGATTTAGAATAAGATAGAAATTCTGGATAAAAAAAGAGATTAACCTACTCTTTTTAGAATTTCAAAAAACTATTTACGAAACCAAACATATCCAAATTCTATGGTAGAAAACTATAGTTTTTTCAATTCGTTGCTTTTAGGAATTGCCGATCCAGGTAATGCCCTGAAATCAACTATTACAAACTTATACGTTTTCAAATCGGATATTATTTTCTACAACAATCCTAAAATCATTATTTTAGGATTATCATTATTTGGTTTTCTGGCAATCATGGTTTACCAGTTCTTTAAAATTAAAGCCAGAATTGGTTATTTTATCGAAAAAAAACTAGAAACCGAAACAGCCAATAGAGAATATCAACTCTACCTTTTATTTTTTGGCATCGCAATTATTGTCATCGAAATCATCAATGAAATTTTCAGGATCAGACCCAGGAGCCTGCTAATTTTAAATGTAACGATTGGATTTTCAGTTCTCTTAATTTATCTCATCACTGATAAAGTTAAATTTCTGCGGGATAAAGTTCAGCAAATTTTTATTCTGTTATTTTTACTGTTTCTCGCTTATGTGGCATACAATATTATTTTTCTTGAAAATGATATTGTCCCGATCATTGCTTTTTTAATCTCATTTTATTTCTCTTACAGTATTTTAAAACCCATAAAAGTGTATTGGCTTTTTACCGGAGTCGTTTTTCTTTATCTGATTTCAACCATTGTATTTCAATTAATTCCGCTAAAATCATCCATTTTATTAATTAATTACTCTATTATTATTTTTATCATCAATCAGGTCAAATATGCTATTTTATTAAATAACCTGGATAATTTCAGATTTACAAATGAAATCGTTCACAAAGGAAATTCACTCACAATTGCTACGAATAAGAAAAATGAAGTTCTGTTTTGTAGCGAAACCATAACCTCTGTTTTAGGTTATTCACCCGATGAAGTATTAGGTTTGAGATTTTGGAAATTAACCAAAGAAACGGACACTATTGAAGATATAAAAAACTTAAATCACAAAGAAAATAAACTTTATATTCGAAAATTAAAAAGTAAAAACGGCGAATACAAGTACATTCAATGGAAAGATAAAAAATTCTCTGAAGATCTCATTATCAGTATCGGCCAGGATGTCACCGAACAAATTAATGTGCAGGATCAATATAAAAACCTAATTCAGACCGCTACTGATATTATTTTTGAAATTGACAGCGATGGTTACTTTACTTTCGTAAACGATTTTGGATTCTCAATTTTAGGGTATACCGAAAAAGAGATTATCGCCCAACATTATTCAAATTTCATTCATGAAAATTATCAACGAAATGCTGTGGATTTCTATGAAAATCTGGGTATAAACGAAAATAAATTTCCCACAATTGAAATTCCAATTTTAAAGAAAAATGGAAAAACATTATGGATTTCACAAAAAATCATAATTCGAAAGAATGATTTAGGTCAAACCATTGGCTTTGCGGGTATAGCCAGAGATATTACTGATATTAAAAACATCGAAAACGAGAAAAAAAAGCGTCTTAAAAAAATAGAAGCTTATAACAATTCAACAAAAAAATTATCCACTTCAGATTTTAGCACATACGCCAGTTTAGATACCATAATTGATTATATCATTAAAGAAGCAGCAACGGTAACCAAAACAAATCGGGTAAGTTTCTGGAAATATTATAAAGATTTAATAACCTGCAAAAATCTGTATAGTGTCGATAATCAAAACCTAAACGACAAAAATATTCTTGATAAAGAATCATATCCCATTTATTTTGAAACTTTAAAAAGTAAAGCGATTATAAATGCTCCCGACGTCTTCAATAAATTAGAAACATCAGAATTTCAAAGGCTTTACTTTACTAAAAATCAAATTAAATCAATGCTGGATGTACCCATATTTTTAAGTGGACAATTAGCAGGCGTCGTTTGTTTTGAAAGTACCGAAGAAAAAAGAGACTGGGACAATGAGGATATTAATTATGCCCGAACGATTTCAGATGTAATTTCTATTGCCATCTCATCTCAGATGCGCCTTGAAGCCGAAAGAAGATTAGAATTTAAGAGTCAGTTACTATATGCGCTTTCGCTCTGTACCGAAAAATTTTTATTGAGTAAAACCACTCACGAAATGTTTCAGGAAACTTATGACCTGATAGGTAAAGCGGCAAAAGTCGATCATATGTATTACTATGAAAGAGACTTTACAACTGATACGGTTAGCCAAAAATACAAATGGTCACGAAAAGAAATTGAACATCAAATAACCGAATTACAACAACTTACAGAAGATAATTTACGCGAAATTTACGAAGCTTCAAAAAACAGAAAGATCTTAAACAAGCTAACACGTAAACTTGATGATGGCTTTTTCAAAAATTTATTAATCAGTAATAAAATCAAATCAATTTTGATTTTACCACTGTACATTAACGATATTTTTACTGGTTTTATTGGTTTTGATGATTGCATCAACGAAAGAAAATGGTCAGAAGAAGAAATTTACATCTTTCAGGTTCTGGCCAATAATATTTCATCCGCATTAGAAAGAAATCGAAATGAGAATAAAATTCTCGAAAGTGAAGAAAAATTTAAATTGATCGCCAACAATATTCCCGGCACAGTTTATCTGTCAAAATTTGATGCCTTTTCGACTAAAATATTCCTTAATGATGAAATTTTAAATTTGACAGGATATTCAAAATCAGAATTCATTGAAAATAATTTATCCTTTTTATCACTGATACATCCCGATGATAAAGAAGAAGTAATTAACAATCAGATTGATAATTTACAAAGTGGTATGCCATTACATAATGTATACCGGATTCGGCGAAAAACAGGCGAGTATATTTGGGTAGAAGAATTTGGAGATGTTATTAAAAAAGCAGGTGAAATTGAATTTGTTGGCGGAATCTATTTTGATATTACCAACAAAAAAGAAACCGAAGATGCCATAAAAGCCAAACAATTGGCGGAAGCAGCAAATAAATCCAAATCCGACTTTTTAGCCAATATGTCTCATGAAATCAGGACCCCCCTAAACGGTATTATTGGTTTCACACATTTATTGATGAAAACTGAATTAGAAGAAATTCAGGAAAAATATATGACCACTATCAATCAATCTGCACATTCGTTACTGGAAATTATAAATGACATTCTTGATTTTTCTAAAATTGAAGCCGGAAAACTGGAACTTTTCATCGATCTGTATGATATCAAAAAAGTGTTGGGTCAGGTATTTGATTTAATTGTTTACGAATCGAATCAAAAAAACCTTAAGCTTGAATTAAATGTAGACTCTGATGTTCCTAAATACATCTGGACAGATATTGTCAGAATCAAACAAATTTTAATCAATTTACTTTCAAATGCAGTAAAATTCACCAATGAAGGCGCTATTAAATTGAATGTTTCTGTTTTAGAAAAAAACAAAAACAATAATTGTGTAATTCGATTCTCAGTTATTGATACCGGAATTGGAATTCTCGAAAAAAACCAGAAGAAAATTTTTAAAGCGTTTTCTCAGGAAGATAGTTCTACAACCCGAAAATTTGGCGGAACAGGTTTGGGACTAACCATCTCGAATCAATTGTTAGCTTTAATGGAAAGCCGATTACAATTGGAGAGCAAGATTGATATTGGAAGTAATTTTTATTTTGATTTAAATTTAAAAACAAGCAACCAGAGTATTAACGAAAAATACAACACCGAACTCAAAAAAATCAATCTTAAAAGCAATTCAAGCAATAACCGTATCAACAAAAAAAATATCACATTTTTAATTGTAGAAGATAATAAAGTAAATATGTTATTATTAAAGACGATAATTAAAAATTTACATAGCACCGCTTATATTTATGAATGCGAAAATGGATACGAAGCAGTAAATCAATTTGAAAGTATTAATCCTGATCTGGTTTTTATGGACATTCAGATGCCAATTATGAACGGTTACGAAACTACAAAAGCCATAAGAAATATCATTTCAGGCAAAGACATTCCAATAATTGCTGTAACTGCGGGTGCTGAGAAAGATGAAAGAAATAAATGTTTATCAGCAGGAATGGATGACTATATATCAAAGCCAATTATCAAAGGTACTGTAGAAGAAGCCTTAGTAAAATGGTTAAAATAGTCTAAACTAAATTAAATCTGTTAACGTCTATTTCCTAAAAAATATATAAATTAGTACAACATAAAACTAAAACAAGCTAAAATAGGATATAATATGAAATGGCAAGGCAGAAGACAAAGTGATAATGTTGAAGACCGAAGAGGACTTTCTGGTGGAAAAGTAGCTCTTGGAGGCGGAGTTATTGGTATCATTATTTTATTGTTAAACGTATTTGGAGGCGAAAACGGCCAAACTATAGGCAATGTATTAGAGCAGCTGCAAGGCGGACAGCAAACGCAAACCGAAGCGGCTGCCCCATTAAGTAAGGAAGATGAAGAAATGGGCAATTTTGTCAGAGTAATTCTGGCTGACAACGAAGATATTTGGGGCAAAATATTTACCGAAAATGGTATGAAATACAAGAATCCAAAACTAGTACTTTTTAGAGGATCAGTTAATACAGCTTGTGGTGGTGCATCATCTGCATCCGGGCCATTCTACTGTCCGGGTGATCAAAAAGTGTATATGGATTTAGGCTTCTTTGAAGAACTAAAAACGAAATTTGGAGCAAAAGGAGGCGACTTCGCTATTGCGTATGTTATAGCGCACGAAATTGGGCATCACGTACAAACCTTACTGGGGACCTCGGCAAAAATGCATCAGGCCCAAGAAGGGAAAAGTCAGGCTCAAGCCAATAAACTTTCTGTCGCATTAGAATTACAAGCCGATTTTTATGCCGGAGTCTGGGCACACTACAATCAGGAAAATCTCGATACAGGGGATATTGAAGAAGCACTAAGTGCAGCCAATGCTGTCGGTGACGATGCAATTCAGAGTAAAATGCAAGGTCAAGTTGTTCCCGATTCATTTACACACGGTACATCAGAACAAAGAATGTACTGGTTTAAGAAAGGTTTCAAAACCGGAGATATCAAACAGGGAAATACTTTTGAGGAGATTCAATAATACATAAGCCAAACTATAATAGCGAAATGAGCATGATTAAAACGTCATGCTTTTTTATTTTATATAAATAATGTTGATACCTAAAATTACATCTTAACTTTTGATATACATTCATTTCGCAAGTACACTTTTATACTAAATTAATTTTTTTAATCGCTCTTAATTGAAACAAAGAAAATCAATAGTTACAAATTATAGTAATGAATGATTAAAAAGGGTACAATGAATCGTTATGGCGTTTCCCTTCGGATCGGGCTGTACGCTAAATCTTTTGCGATAGCGGTATTGGTTTGCTTCGCCAGAAGGGTTTTAGTATCGCAAAAGGATACCGCTGCCATCCCTAACGCAGTCTTCGATAAAAGAAATTTCAAATTTTAAAAATCCAAATTCTAAAGTATTACGCCTGTAAAAGCTTATCAGGCGATTTATAGAATTTCGCAAACGTTGCCAGTGGTTTGAACTATCGGAACGCACAATATGTTGTCATAATCCTGATAAATATTTTTTTTTACCACAAAGCCCCCAAAGTAAAACCGTAAAGTTCGCAAAACTCTAAAATTAAGCCTTGCGAACTTTACGGTTTTCAGCGGATTCTAAAACTTCCTTGCGATCCTTGCGGTTAAATTACCAACCCATATAAAACAAAAAACCCCGTTTCGTAAGGAACAGAGTTTTCAAAAGAAAGGCGACGACCCCCGATAGCTATCGGGGCTCCCGCATAACTGCAGTATTTGTAAAACAAAAAATCCCTCCCGATAAATAGGGAAGGATTCTTTAAAAGAAAGGCGACGACCCCCGATAGCTATCGGGGCTCCCGCATAACTGAAGTATTTTGTAAAACAAAAAATCCCTCCCGACAAATCGGGAAGGATTCTTAAAAGAAAGGCGACGACCCCCGATAGCTATCGGGGCTCCCGCATAACTGCAGTATTTGTAAAACAAAAAATCCCTCCCGACAAATCGGGAAGGATTCTTAAAAGAAAGGCGACGACCCCCGATAGCTATCGGGGCTCCCGCATAACTGCAGTATTTGTAAAACAAAAAATCCCTCCCGACAAATCGGGAAGGATTCTTAAAAGAAAGGCGACGACCCCCGATAGTTATCGGGGCTCCCGCATAACTGCAGTATTTTGTAAAACAAAAAATCCCTCCCGATAAATCGGGAAGGATTCTTAAAAGAAAGGCGACGACATACTCTCCCACATAACTGCAGTACCATCTGCGCAGGCGGGCTTAACTACTCTGTTCGGGATGGGAAGAGGTGAGCCCCGCCGCAATAACCACCTTAAGGTTGTTAGTCTAAAGTCAAAGTTCTTAAAGTTATAAAGCCTTTCGACTTTATGACTTTTATCTTTTGACTAAAAGACTGCCCGCGACGGGCAAATATCTTAACATACTGAGATAAAGAAAAGTACTTTTATTTACTATTTTTAGAAAGTTTTCTCCCGATAGCCTAGGCTATCGGGAAAGGGTGTACATAAGCTTACGGATTATTAGTACTACTCGACTATGACATTACTGCCTTTACATCTATAGCCTATCAACGTGGTCATCTTCCACGATCCTTAAAAGAAATCTCATCTTGTGGTGGGTTTCGCGCTTATATGCTTTCAGCGCTTATCCCTTCCAAACGTAGCTACTCTGCGATGCTCCTGGCGGAACAACAGATACACTAGAGGTTTGTCCAATTCGGTCCTCTCGTACTAGAATCAGATCCACTCAAATTTCTAACGCCCACAGTAGATAGAGACCGAACTGTCTCACGACGTTCTGAACCCAGCTCGCGTGCCACTTTAATGGGCGAACAGCCCAACCCTTGGGACCTTCTCCAGCCCCAGGATGTGACGAGCCGACATCGAGGTGCCAAACCCCCCCGTCGATATGAGCTCTTGGGGGAGATCAGCCTGTTATCCCCGGCGTACCTTTTATCCTTTGAGCGATGGCCCTTCCATGCGGAACCACCGGATCACTATGCTCTACTTTCGTACCTGATCGACCTGTATGTCTCTCAGTCAAGCTCCCTTATGCCATTGCACTCTACGCACGGTTACCAAGCGTACTGAGGGAACCTTTAGAAGCCTCCGTTACTCTTTTGGAGGCGACCACCCCAGTCAAACTACCCACCAAGCAATGTCCCCCGCAAAACGGGGTTAGGCCTCAGATAAACAAAGGGTTGTATTTCAACAATGACTCCACAACGCCTGGCGACGCCACTTCACAGTCTCCAACCTATCCTACACATCATTTATCCAAGGTCAATACTAAGCTATAGTAAAGGTGCACAGGGTCTTTTCGTCCCACTGCGGGTAAACGGCATCTTCACCGTTACTACAATTTCACCGAGCTCATGGCTGAGACAGTGTCCAGATCGTTACACCATTCGTGCAGGTCGGAACTTACCCGACAAGGAATTTCGCTACCTTAGGACCGTTATAGTTACGGCCGCCGTTTACTGGGGCTTCAATTCAATGCTTCTCCGAAGATAACATCTCCTCTTAACCTTCCAGCACCGGGCAGGTGTCAGGCCCTATACTTCATCTTACGATTTTGCAGAGCCCTGTGTTTTTGATAAACAGTCGCCTGGACCTCTTCACTGCGGCCAGCTTGCGCTGGCGACCTTTCTCCCGAAGTTACAGGTCTATTTTGCCTAATTCCTTAGCCATGAATCTCTCGAGCACCTTAGGATTCTCTCCTCAACTACCTGTGTCGGTTTACGGTACTGGTACTAATTACCTGAAGTTTAGAGGTTTTTCTTGGAAGCCCTTAGGCGCACTATCTCTTTGTCCGAAGACTCCGAGTACTATCGTATTTCCCCAAGACGCGTGGATTTGCCTGCGCATCTTATAGGTAGGTACTTCAACGAACTATTCCGTCAGTTCGCGGCGCTTTCATCACTCCGTCACCCCATCACAGTAATTAGTAGTACGGGAATATTAACCCGTTAGCCATCGACTGTCCCTTTCGGGTTCGCCTTAGGACCAGACTAACCCACAGCTGATTAGCATAGCTGTGGAAACCTTAGTTTTTCGGTGTGCGGGTTTCTCGCCCGCATTATCGTTACTTATGCCTACATTTTCTTTTCTAACCAGTCCAGCATGCCTTACGACACACCTTCAACCCTGTTAGAATGCTCCCCTACCACTTAGAGTAAACTCTAAATCCATAGCTTCGGTAATATACTTATGCCCGATTATTATCCATGCTCGTCCGCTCGACTAGTGAGCTGTTACGCACTCTTTAAATGAATGGCTGCTTCCAAGCCAACATCCTAGCTGTCTGGGCAGACAAACCTCGTTCTTTCAACTTAGTATATATTTGGGGACCTTAGCTGATGGTCTGGGTTCTTTCCCTCTCGGACTTGGACCTTAGCACCCAAGCCCTCACTGTTAGTGAACATTATATAGCATTCGGAGTTTGTCAGGAATTGGTAGGCGGTGAAGCCCCCGCATCCAATCAGTAGCTCTACCTCTATATAACTTTATAACTAACGCTGCACCTAAATGCATTTCGGGGAGTACGAGCTATTTCCGAGTTTGATTGGCCTTTCACCCCTACCCACAGGTCATCCGAAGACTTTTCAACGTCAACCGGTTCGGACCTCCACTATGTGTTACCACAGCTTCATCCTGCCCATGGGTAGATCACACGGTTTCGCGTCTAACACTACTGACTAAAGCGCCCTATTCAGACTCGCTTTCGCTACGGATCCGTGGCTGAACCACTTAACCTTGCCAGCAACGTTAACTCGTAGGCTCATTATGCAAAAGGCACGCCGTCACCCCACGAAAGGGCTCCGACCGCTTGTAAGCGTATGGTTTCAGGATCTATTTCACTCCGTTATTCACGGTTCTTTTCACCTTTCCCTCACGGTACTGGTTCACTATCGGTCTCTCAGGAGTATTTAGCCTTAGCGGATGGTCCCGCCAAATTCAGACAGGGTTTCACGTGCCCCGCCCTACTCAGGATACCACTATCTATTACATTTATTACCCGTACGGGACTATCACCCTCTATGGTGTCACTTTCCAGTAACTTCCGGTTCTGCATGCATAAAATATCGTGGTCCTACAACCCCAACAATGCCGTAACATCATTGGTTTGGGCTAATCCGCGTTCGCTCGCCACTACTTACGGAATCACTTTTGTTTTCTTCTCCTCCGCCTACTTAGATGTTTCAGTTCAGCGGGTTTGCCCACCTATCGGTGTACTATGTCTTCAACATAGTGGGTTGCCCCATTCAGGTATCTGCGGATCAATCGGTGTGTGCCCGTCCCCGCAGCTTTTCGCAGCTTATCACGCCTTTCATCGCCTCTGAGAGCCAAGGCATCCCCCATACGCCCTTATTTTGCTTATTGTACCAATCATAAATTAATATGACCGTTTTTTTTTGTCTTTTGTTCTTTGTATTACTACAATAACAAAAAACGCTTTCTACTTTTTATTATTTTCTTATCTCAATATGTCAATGAACTTTATTTATGTCGAAAGTTGTAAAGCCTAAGGTCATAAAGTCATACTTTTGACTTTCAGACTTTAGTCTTTCGACTAAATTTGTGGAGAATAACGGAGTCGAACCGTTGACCTCCTGCGTGCAAGGCAGGCGCTCTAGCCAGCTGAGCTAATCCCCCATTTTTCAATCTTAGATTGTAGAATTCAGATTTTAGATTCTTGAATTCTTCTCTAATCTCTTTTGGTGAATTCCAACTTCCAGAATTTCCTTTTTTTAAGAGCAAAATAGTTGTCTCGGACAGACTCGAACTGTCGACCCCTACATTATCAGTGTAGTACTCTAACCAGCTGAGCTACGAGACACTCTTATTCTTAAAATTTATTATTTGAACTAACAGCAAGAGTAAAATAGTCTTAAAATCAAAACCTTTAAAGCTTCTTCTTTTTTCCTCAGCGTGCATTACTGCTAACACTCGAGGCTCTAGAAAGGAGGTGTTCCAGCCGCACCTTCCGGTACGGCTACCTTGTTACGACTTAGCCCTAGTTACCAGTTTTACCCTAGGCAGCTCCTTGCGGTCACCGACTTCAGGCACCCCCAGCTTCCATGGCTTGACGGGCGGTGTGTACAAGGCCCGGGAACGTATTCACCGGATCATGGCTGATATCCGATTACTAGCGATTCCAGCTTCACGGAGTCGAGTTGCAGACTCCGATCCGAACTGTGACCGGTTTTATAGATTCGCTCCTGGTCGCCCAGTGGCTGCTCTCTGTACCGGCCATTGTAGCACGTGTGTAGCCCAAGGCGTAAGGGCCGTGATGATTTGACGTCATCCCCACCTTCCTCACAGTTTGCACTGGCAGTCTTGTTAGAGTTCCCGACTTGACTCGCTGGCAACTAACAACAGGGGTTGCGCTCGTTATAGGACTTAACCTGACACCTCACGGCACGAGCTGACGACAACCATGCAGCACCTTGTAAATTGTCTTGCGAAAGATCTGTTTCCAAACCGGTCAATCTACATTTAAGCCTTGGTAAGGTTCCTCGCGTATCATCGAATTAAACCACATGCTCCACCGCTTGTGCGGGCCCCCGTCAATTCCTTTGAGTTTCATTCTTGCGAACGTACTCCCCAGGTGGGATACTTATCACTTTCGCTTAGCCACTGAAATTGCTTCCAACAGCTAGTATCCATCGTTTACGGCGTGGACTACCAGGGTATCTAATCCTGTTCGCTACCCACGCTTTCGTCCATCAGCGTCAATCAATTAGTAGTAACCTGCCTTCGCAATTGGTATTCCATGTAATCTCTAAGCATTTCACCGCTACACTACATATTCTAGTTACTTCCTAATAATTCAAGTCTAACAGTATCAATGGCCGTTCCACCGTTGAGCGATGGGCTTTCACCACTGACTTATTAAACCGCCTACGGACCCTTTAAACCCAATGATTCCGGATAACGCTTGGATCCTCCGTATTACCGCGGCTGCTGGCACGGAGTTAGCCGATCCTTATTCTTACGATACCGTCAAGCTACTTCACGAAGTAGTGTTTCTTCTCGTATAAAAGCAGTTTACAATCCATAGGACCGTCATCCTGCACGCGGCATGGCTGGATCAGGCTTGCGCCCATTGTCCAATATTCCTCACTGCTGCCTCCCGTAGGAGTCTGGTCCGTGTCTCAGTACCAGTGTGGGGGATCTCCCTCTCAGGACCCCTACCCATCGTAGCCTTGGTAAGCCGTTACCTTACCAACTAGCTAATGGGACGCATGCTCATCTTTTACCGTTGTGACTTTAATAGTGGTTTCATGCGAAACTGCTATACTATGAGGTATTAATCCAAATTTCTCTGGGCTATCCCTCTGTAAAAGGTAGATTGCATACGCGTTACGCACCCGTGCGCCGGTCTCTAAATCCGAAGACTTATACCCCTCGACTTGCATGTGTTAAGCCTGCCGCTAGCGTTCATCCTGAGCCAGGATCAAACTCTTCATCGTATATTGTTGATCTGATTTGCATCAGATCGTATTGTTATTCGAATCAGTCTCTATCGGTTCTTTTCTAATCTCTCGATTATCTCACTCTTTATTCTTTTGCCCTAACATCTCTGTTAAAGCGGCTGTCAATTCAATATGTCTACGAACGTGTCTTCTTTTTTAATAGCGCTTGTTTCTCAAAGCGGGTGCAAAAGTAGAAAATTTATTTTAACCGGCAAGTAAATTTTGAAGTTTTTTTTAGAAAATTTCTTTTCCTTTTCTTCTCATCTCCCAACCAGCCTATCAATGAACTTTCCGTATTTTGCGGGGTGCAAAGGTAACATCTGTTTTCAAATCTCGCAAGCTTTTTGAAATCTTTTTTGAAAATAAATTCTCAGTTTTGATTCGTTGTGCCTGCCAGTATTTCAGTGAACGTCTGTCGTTGTTGCGGGTGCAAAAGTACACTCTTTATTTACATTTACAAGCCTTTTGTTTATATAATTTCCACCTTTTTTAAAACTTTTTCTTAACACTCTGACAACACCAACCTTAAGCTTTTACCTTTTTCCGGATTTATACGAATTTTCGCAAAGGATTTGTGTTTTTCGTAATATCAACTTTGGAAGAAGTGTCATTTTTATGGACTTCATAGCTTTTTCAGCGCTTATTACATTACTTTATAGTTGTCTTGAGTTTGCTTTTATTCGCGCAAAGGCGCAAAGTCACTAAGTTTCATTTTCATTCCTCTCCTTCTTATGGAAACTTCCGCCCTAGCCCCGATAGAAGTGGAAATCCTTTTGTGCCGGGGTTCGGCACAAAAGATTGGAACGGATAGCGGGAAACAGCTCCTAAATCAAATTCTAAATTCCAAATTCTAAATCCCAAGTTCTAAAAATTAGCATTTCACTTTGAATAGCCCCTCCCCCTTCAATTATAACCGAAATCAGTCCTTATATATTAGACACAAAAAAAACAACAAGCCCGATAGTTCTTAAAACTATCAGACTCACCCTAACATCACTCCTATTATATATAAGAAGAAAAACCAATCATACAGACAAACACAACTCCCAACCCACATCACCAAACATCTCTTTACAATCTAAAGAAAAACAAATTCAATATCAATATTTAATCCTAAGACACCACTAAATCTCCAGAACAAACACTCAATCTTAAAAATCAAAAAATCCCCCTTCCCCATCAATCCCCTGTCAAAATTATCAAATCAACAAAACTCACCGCCTACTTCACACACTAGACCCCAAAGCAGCTACACCAAATAAAAAGCAGACAGATTAAAAACAAAAACCAATTCCTCTACAATCCAAAACATCCTAAAAACATAAAAAAACCAACTGAATTTTTAGCCCCAAAACAATAAGCATATCATTTACCAATTCAGAAAAACCATGAAGGTTAATTTCTACTAATATAAGACCATCTAATACTCTTAAACAATCACCGAATCCCACAACCACCCTTCATTTTCGCTTAAAAAAATTAAGCGCACAAAAAAAGCCTTGAATTTCTTCAAGGCTTTAAATTTACGGGTGGCTGACCGGGTTCGAACCGGCGACCCTCGGCACCACAAACCAATACTCTAACCAGCTGAGCTACAACCACCGTTTTTCTTTGCGGGTGCAAATATACAACAAAGTTTTTCTTCTACAAAGAAAAAAGGGTTCAAAACTGGAAATACTAAGCAAGAAAATACTTTTGATGAAATAAACAACCTACAAACCAAACTATAACAACCAACAAACCAAGACTTAAAAGTTGCCTTTTTTTTGATTTACAAAAATCAATATTTTTAAAATTCCAACACTGTAGAGGTTTGGTATTTATATTTATTAAGACTTAAATTATAAACACAAAAAAAGCCTTGAATTTCTTCAAGGCTTTAAATTTCTGGGTGGCTGACCGGGTTCGAACCGGCGACCCTCGGCACCACAAACCAATACTCTAACCAGCTGAGCTACAACCACCATTTTTCTTTGCGGTTGCAAATATACAACAAAGGTTTACTTTTCCAAAGAAAAAAATGAAAAAAATTTCACCAAAACTACATCAAATCCTCTAAACTATTGACTGCCAAACACCTTTCAACAGTGAAACCTTCAGCAAAATCTTTACCAACTAACCTTCCTAAGTCCTGCGCACGATAATTTACACTTTCAAAAAAGTTTTTACTCGTAATTGGCGTTACAGGTTCTGTTGAATTTGGATCATAAAACTGAGTTTTATAGGCCATAATCGCTTCTACTTTTTTATTTTCGAAACCTGTAATATCAACCACAAAGTCCGGTTGTATATTTTTCCACTGAATATAATGATACACTACTTTTGGTCTCCAGGCTTCCTGATCCTGTCCGTCAATCGAAGTTTCAATTTTCATTAAACCTGATAGAAAGCAGGCATCAGAAACTAACTTACTTCCTTTTCCGTGATCGATATGGCGATCGTCGATAGCATTGCACAATACTATCTCCGGTTTATATTTTCGGATCATTTTGATCACTTCCAGCTGATGTTTTTCGTCATTGGCAAAAAAGCCATCACGCAGGCCCAAATTTTCACGAACCAGAACCCCTAAAATTTCTGCCGCATCTTTTGCTTCCTGATCCCTAGTTTCTGCCGTACCACGCGTTCCTAATTCACCACGCGTCAAATCAACTATTCCTACTTTCTTACCAAGACATACTTCTTTTAAAATCGTTCCCGCACAACCCAACTCTACATCATCCGGATGTGCCCCAAAGGCTAATATATCTAATTTCATTTTTGCTTTTTATTTTTTGTTTTGTTTCAGGTTTCACGTTCTGTTGGCAACTTGAAACTTGAAACCTGAAACTTTTTTTTAACTATTTTGAGTTCAATACTCTTTTCATCGTCATTGATTTATTGACGCTTTCCTCCCATTCCTGTTCCGGAATGCTTTCTTTAGTAATTCCACATCCCATGTACAGAATAGCTCTATCATCCTGAATTTGCATGCTACGTAAATTTACAAATAAATCAGAACTAATGTCGTTGTTAGCAAAACTACTATTCAATTCACCCAAAAAACCGGTATAAAAAGTCCTGTCGTAGTTTTCATTTTCTATGATAAATGCTTTTGCTTTTTTCTTTGGCAAACCACAAACTGCAGGAGTAGGATGTAACGTATCAATCACGTCTTCCAGAGTTGAATTATCATTTAGAATTCCGGAAATATCTGTTTTAATATGCCAGATAGATCCTGCTTTGAGACTATAAGGTTCTGTGACATTAACCGAAACAGCAACTTCCCGCAATCTTTTTACGATAAAATCAGTTACATATTGTTGTTCATCTTTTTCCTTTTGTTGCCAAAGAATTTGAACTTCAGAAGTTGCTTTTTGAGTTCCTGCCAAAGCCGTAGTTTCAAAAACATTTCCGTTCGCTTTTAATAATTGTTCCGGAGTTGCCCCCATCCAGAATCCAACTTCAGGATGAAAAAAACAATAGGATAAAGTCGTTGGATACAATTGAATCAAATGCTGAAAAGTGGCAATAAAATCAAATTCAGCCAAATTAACTTTTTCGCTTCTTGACAAAACAACCTTCTTGAATTCTTCATTTTTTATTGCTTCTATTCCTTTTGAGACTAAATCCTGATATTGAACTTTAGCTTCCTCATCAACATTTACATCTTCAATTTCAGTGGTTTCAAAAGCAATTTCTTCTTGTTCTGTCGTTATAATTTCAGATTCATTCTCCGGAATTAAAATCAGTTGTTTCTCATCAAAAGAAGCAAAAACAAAACCTTTTTCTTTATAATTTGTGATTTTATGTAAAGCATCATTTTGCTGTAAAAGTCCAAAAATACTCGTTGAATTGGGCTTAGAATACATTACAAAAGGCAAATGTTTTTCGTAATGTTTTTTTATTTTAGAAAAAAAGTCATTCATGTTTTATTCTGTTTTCTTTTTCTCCAAAACCATATTCGTCAGTTTGCAAAGCGAAATTAGATTTCCACTTTCATCCGTGATTTTAATCTCCCAAAGATGAATACTTCTTCCTTTATGAATGATTCTCGCCGTACCAAAAACCCATCCTTCACGAATGCTTTTTAAGTGATTGGCCGAAATTTCGATTCCACGTACTTCCTGTTCTTTTGGATCAATAAAAAAAAATGATGCTGCGCTACCTACACTTTCTGCCAAAGCTACTGAAGCTCCTCCGTGCAAAAGTCCCATTGGTTGATGGACAGCTGGATTTACGGGCATTTTTGCTGTCAAAAAATCTTCGCCAGCATCTATATATTCTATTTTTAGCGTTTCCATTAGCGTGTTTTTAGAAAACTCGTTACAATGCGCTAAAATTTGCTCTTTTGTGTAATTCATTAAAATGGAATTTAAAATCGTAAAATTAAAGAAAAGAAGAGATACAAATTCGAAAATGCAATTCTAAATTAAAAATCATCTTCGAACATGTAAGTTTTTTGTTATTTTTACAGAAACATTTAATAATCTATCTGAAAGAAAATTTAAATTCATGCCACAGATTACACAAATTTTCACAGATTAAAATAGCAATAAAAATCCTTTTTAATCCTTTTATCCCAATAGCTATCGGGAGTGGTAAAAAAAAAAAAAAACTTATTCAAATCAAATGCGTCAATACTCTATACTCTTTATTTTCGGAATACTTTTAGCTCTCAGTTCTTGCCGAACTGATTTTGATACCGTTGCCAGTTCCGGGGATTTAAAGTTTTCAAAAGATACTGTGTATTTAGATACCGTTTTTAAAAATATTGGGTCGAGTACCTACCAGCTCAAAGTATACAACAAAAGCAAAGACGATATCTCGATTCCGACAATTCAACTCAAAAACGGATTAAATTCAAAATACAGAATGACCGTTGACGGAATGAGCGGAAATAATGGCAAAATATTCAAAGATGTCACTCTTTTATCCAAAGACAGTTTGTACATTTTTATAGAAACAACCGCAGATATTACAGACGCCAATCCTACTGATTTTTTGTATACTGATCAGATTCAGTTTGATAGTGGCGCTAATCTGCAGGAAGTTGCATTGGTCACTTTAATTCAGGATGCTATTTTTCTCTATCCAAAACAAAATCCTGACGGAACTAAAGAAAAAATTCAGATTGACGGAAAGCCTGTTGATGGTTTTTATTTGAATGAAAGTGATCCTGTAAACGGAAACGAATTACTTTTTACAAATCAGAAACCTTATGTCATTTATGGATTTGCAGGTGTTCCCGAGAACAAAACTGTAACTTTTGAAGCCGGAGCACGAATATTTTTCCACGCTAATTCCGGACTTTACGTTGATAATAAAGCATCACTTCAAATTAACGGAGCGGTATCGACAACAGCTAAACTAGAAAATGAAGTTATTTTTGAAGGAGACAGACTAGAATCTTTGTATGACGATATTCCGGGACAATGGAATTCAGTTATTTTCGCAAATGGAAGTAAAAATCATGCGATAAATCATCTTACTTTAAAAAATGCCATCACTGGGTTACATTTTAAAAATCCTGATAATAGCACCACGATCCAAATCAAAAACACGCAGATTTACAATTGTGCTGAATATGGGATCTTAGCTCAAAATGCAACTATTAATGGAGAAAACATTGCTATTAATTATACGGGTTTAGCAAGTTTATCCTGTGTTTATGGCGGGAATTACATTTTTACACATTGTACTTTTAATAACAATTGGCAAAGCAGCACACAATTTGCTGTTACCCTGAGTAATAGTTTAGCCGGCGCAACTCCGGAAACAAATCCTTTAACGCAAGCAACTTTCAATAATTGTATTATTTACGGATCAGGTACCAACGAATTTAATTTAAATAAAAATACTACTGCAGCATTTGTCTATCAGTTGAATAATTGTTTATTAAAATTCAGCAGTTCTACCACAAATCCGGATTATCAGTTTAAAACAGATGCAGCACATTACAATCAGATTATCCTAAACGAAAATCCAAAGTTTTACAATGTGAATCAAAATAAATTCAATATTGACAATAGTTCTTCCGCTTTCGCGAAAGGAAATCCGGCATATATCATTCCAAAGGATATTATCGGAGCTGCAAGGACCTCCCCACCCGATTTAGGCGCGTATCAAAGTGCTCCTTTCCCTAAATAATTAAGATTTACCAGGAAGGACATTAAGCAATAAAAAACTTTACATCTTAGCGCCTTCGTGGAAAAAAAACAACCGTAAGAAAATTTTTCTAAAATTAAACATGACTTAACGTAGCGTATTCCTAAAAGTAGTATTTTTGACACATTAACGAATTAAAAACCTAAATTTCAATTCATTAACAACCCAAATCCTAAACTATTTTTTATGAAAAAAAACTACTCATTACTCTTATTGTTATTTGTTACGGTGGGTTTTGCCCAAATTCCATCCGGTTATTACAGCACTGCTACCGGAACCGGTTACACTTTAAAAACACAATTGTACAACATTATTAAAGGTCATACCGATAATGGATATGCCGGATTGTACACCACGTATCAAACTTCTGATGTCGACAATTTTTACGAGAATGACGGAACTGTTTTAGACATGTATTCTGAAAATCCATCAGGTACAGATCCTTACAATTACAGTACGGGAAGCACACAACGTTGCGGAAATTATTCAGCAGAAGGTGATTGTTACAACAGAGAACACATTATACCACAATCGGTTTTTAATGAGCAGTCTCCGATGGTGGCTGATGCTCATTTTATCACTCCAACGGATGGAAAAGTAAACGGAATGCGTTCTAATTACCCGCATGGAACTGTAAATTCAGCAACTTATACTTCTCAAAACGGAAGCAAATTAGGATCAAGTGCTGTATCCGGATATTCAGGAACTGTTTTTGAACCTGTAAATGCTTTTAAGGGCGACATTGCCAGAATGTATTTTTATTTCGCAACCCGTTATGAAAATACCGTTGCAGGATATACATACGCCATGTTTGATGGTTCAAGCAACAAAGTTTTCACCACTGCTTTTTTAAATATGTTATTAGCCTGGAATGCTCAGGATCCGGTAAGCGCAAGAGAAATTGCACGAAACAATGCTATTTATGCCCGTCAGAATAATCGAAATCCCTATATCGATCATCCGGAATATGTAAACCAAATTTGGGGTGGTACCGCTCCTTCAGGAGATACTCAGGCACCAACCGCTCCAACAAGTTTAGCTTCAACAGCAACAACGACTGCCTCTATATCAGTTAGCTGGAATGCTTCAACGGATAATGTTGGCGTTACAGGTTATAACGTTTATGCAAATAATGTTTTAAAAGGTACTGTTACCAGCTTAAACTATACTATTACAGGACTTACTGCTTCAACAAATTATAGTATTTATGTGACTGCCAGAGATGCGGCAGGAAATACTTCTTCATCAAGCAACACCATTTCTGCTACAACTACAAGTGGCGGAACCGGAGGAACAGCTACTGAATTGCTTTTCTCTGAATATATTGAAGGTTCAGGAAACAACAAAGCTTTGGAAATTGCCAACAACACAAGTGGTTCTGTAAGTTTATCTGCTTATACGGTAAAAAAACAGACGAATGGTGCCGGATCATGGAGTACAGGTTTAGTTTTAAGCGGAACATTAGCTTCAGGAAGTAAATTTACGATTGTAAACAGTTCAATGTCTTCTAATTGTTATGCTACAAGTTTAGCCAACATTTCAACGACTGCAACTGAACTGACCTTTAACGGGAATGATGCTGTTGGTTTATTTAAGAATGGCGTTTTAATAGACATCATCGGAACTTTTAATGGCGGAACTGCTAATTTTGCCGCGGATGTTACCTTAAGAAGAAAATCAACGGTTACTGCTCCAAGCACTACTTTTAATCTGGCAGCCCAATGGGATTCATTTGGCACTGATACCTGTTCTAACTTAGGAGCTAAACCAGGTGGAAGTGATGGAACTCTTGAAATACCGGAAGAAACTTTTACGGAAATAAAAGGACTGTTTTTATATCCAAATCCGTCTAACGGAAACTTTGACATCTACTTTGACAATGCTAATACATCCTATTCTATCGAGATAATTTCAATTTTAGGTCAAAAAGTATTTGAGAAATCAAATATTAGTGATTCATTATCTACGATACATAATTTGCCAAAAGGCATCTACATTGTTCGTATTAATCAGGATGCTGAAAATTTCACTAAAAAGATCATCATCAACTAATTAAAACGAGTGCTTACTAAACTGAAAAGCGGCAATATTGCCGCTTTTTTTGTTTTACCATATAAGTGATGTAATGATAATTTAAGTTTTTCTTTTTTCGCGCAAAGACGCAAAGGCGCAAAGTAAATTTAAAAGGTATAGGTAGAAAAACTTTGCGACTTCGCGTCTTTGCGAGATTAAAAAATCAAACTTCTAAAATGAACTTACATCACTTATATGGTTTAAAAGAACATCTAACTTTGTTGTTTTCAAATTTGCGCTTGCTATTTATTTACACTAAATTTGCACATCAATACAACAAACTACACAAAACAATGATCCATTTCTTTGAAAACCAAAGCAAAACTGTTTTTGCCGTACAAACGCAAAACGAAATTTCGGCTCAAGACATTTCAAAATTAAACTGGCTTTTTGCCAACTCCAATAAGATCGAAAAATCCGCACTGACGGATTTTTTTGTTGGTCCCCGTGCCACTATGATCACACCCTGGAGTACAAATGCTGTAGAAATTACTCAAAACATGGGTATTCCGGGCATTATCAGAATTGAAGAATTTCATCCGGCAACGGAAGATTTCACTGATTTTGATCCGATGCTTTCACAAAAATTCAATCAATTAGATCAGGAGATTTTCACGATTAATGTTCAGCCGGAACCCATTTTGGAAATCGATGATATTGCCACTTATAATAAAGTAGAAGGTTTAGCCCTAAGCCAGGAAGAAGTAGATTATTTAGACAATCTTGCTGTAAAACTGGGAAGAAAGTTAACTGATTCTGAGATTTTTGCTTTCTCTCAAGCGAATTCTGAACACTGTCGTCACAAAATTTTCAATGGAACTTTTGTAATTGATGGTGAAGAAAAAGAAACTTCTCTTTTTAAATTAATCAAAAAAACATCACAGGAAAATCCTAACGATATCGTGTCTGCTTACAAAGATAACGTTGCTTTTGTAAAAGGACCAAAAGTGCAGCAGTTTGCACCAAAAACAGCTGACAAACCTGATTATTACGAGATAAAAGAATTTGATTCTGTTTTATCTTTAAAGGCAGAAACACACAATTTCCCAACAACGGTTGAGCCTTTCAACGGAGCCGCTACAGGTTCAGGAGGAGAAATTCGTGACCGTTTAGCAGGAGGACAAGGTTCTTTGCCATTAGCAGGAACTGCAGTTTACATGACTTCATATTCTCGTTTGAACGACGACAGAAAATGGGAAAATGCTGTTGAAGAAAGAAAATGGCTGTACCAAACTCCTATGGATATCTTGATCAAAGCTTCAAACGGAGCTTCTGATTTTGGAAATAAATTTGGTCAACCGCTTATTACAGGTTCGGTTTTGACTTTTGAACATTCAGAAAACGACCGTAAAATTGGTTACGACAAAGTAATCATGCAAGCGGGCGGAATTGGTTACGGAAAATTAGATCAGGCCATAAAAAAGAAACCACAAGAAGGTGATAAAATCGTAATTCTTGGTGGAGAAAATTATAGAATCGGGATGGGTGGTGCTGCGGTATCCTCTGCAGATACGGGAGCTTTTGGTTCAGGAATTGAATTAAATGCGATCCAACGTTCAAATCCTGAAATGCAAAAACGTGCTGCTAATGCCATTCGTGGTTTGGTAGAAAGCGACAATAACCCAATTGTTTCGATTCATGATCACGGAGCTGGAGGACACTTAAACTGTCTTTCGGAATTGGTGGAAGAAACCGGAGGATTAATCGATTTGGATAAATTACCTGTTGGAGATCCTACACTTTCTGCAAAAGAAATTATTGGTAACGAATCTCAGGAAAGAATGGGATTGGTTATTGGTCAAAAAGATATTGATATTTTACAACGAATCGCTGACAGAGAGCGTTCGCCAATGTATCAGGTTGGAGATGTTACGGGAGATCACCGTTTTACTTTTCAATCAAAATCTAATGGTTCAAAACCGATGGATTATGCTTTAGAAGATTTCTTCGGAAGTTCTCCAAAAACGGTTATGACCGATAAAACGATCGACAGAAAATATGCTGATGTTGCTTACAACACAGGAGATTTCGAAAGTTATTTAAAAGATGTTTTACGTTTAGAAGCAGTTGCCTCAAAAGACTGGTTAACGAATAAAGTAGACCGTTGTGTGGGTGGAAAAGTGGCTAAACAACAAAATGCAGGACCTTTGCAATTGCCTTTGAATAATGTTGGGGTTATGGCTCTGGATTATTTAGGTAAAGAAGGAATCGCAACTTCTATTGGCCACGCTCCTATCGCGGCTTTGATTGATCCGGTTGCAGGAAGCAGAAATGCAATTGCAGAATCGTTATCAAACATTATCTGGGCACCAATTAAAGATGGTTTAAAAGGAATTTCATTATCTGCAAACTGGATGTGGGCTTGTAAAAACGAAGGTGAAGACGCTCGTTTATACGCTGCTGTTGAAGGTTGTTCAGATTTCGCAATCGAATTGGGAATCAATATTCCGACAGGAAAAGATTCACTTTCGATGAAACAAAAATATCCAAACGACGAAGTAATTGCACCGGGAACAGTTATTATTTCGGCTGGTGGAAATTGTACCGATATTAGAAAAGTGGTTGAGCCTGTTTTACAGAAAAACGGAGAATCTATCTATTATATCAATTTGTCTCAGGATGATTTCAAATTAGGAGGTTCGTCTTTTGCACAAATCAGAAACACAATCGGAAACGAAACATCTACTATAAAAGATGCTTCTTTCTTCAAAAATGCTTTTAATACCGTTCAGGAATTAATTGGTGAAAATCAAATTTTAGCGGGTCACGATATCGGAAGCGGTGGTTTGATTACTACTCTATTAGAATTGTGTTTTGCTGATGTAAATCTTGGAGCTAAAATTGATTTCAGCGCTTTCGCGGAAAAAGATCTATTGAAAATCCTTTTCGCTGAAAACATCGGAATCGTTTTCCAGGCAAAATCAGATGCAGCTGTTGAAGCTAAATTGAAAGGAAACAATATCGAATTCTTCAAAATTGGTTCAGTTCAAAACACTGCAACTTTGGAATTTGGAATTTATAAATTAGATATTCCAACATACAGAGACATCTGGTTCGAGACTTCTTATTTATTAGATCAAAAACAATCTAAAAACGGAAGAGCTCAGGCACGTTTTGAAAACTATAAAAATCAGGTGCTACAATATACTTTCCCAGCACATTTTACTGGTAAAAAACCTGTCATCGACGCTTCTAAAGCAAAACCAAAGGCTGCTATTATCCGTGAAAAAGGAAGTAATTCTGAGCGTGAAATGGCAAATGCTATGTACTTAGCAGGATTTGATGTAAAAGACGTTCACATGACCGATTTAATTTCCGGACGTGAAACGCTTGAAGATATTCAGTTTATTGGTGCTGTTGGAGGATTCTCTAATTCAGATGTTTTAGGTTCTGCCAAAGGTTGGGCCGGAGCTTTCTTATATAACGAAAAAGCAAAAACAGCATTGGATAATTTCTTCAAAAGAGAAGATACTTTATCTGTGGGAATCTGTAATGGTTGCCAGTTGTTTATGGAGCTGGAAGTGATTAATCCGGAACATGAAGTTCACGGGAAATTACTACATAACGAAAGCCAGAAACACGAAAGTATCTTTACTTCTGTAAAAGTTCAGGAAAATAATTCTGTGATGTTATCGACTTTGGCCGGAAGCACTCTTGGAGTTTGGGTTTCTCACGGAGAAGGAAAATTCAATTTGCCTTTAGCCGAAGAGAATTACAATATTGTTTCTAAATATGCTTACGAAGGCTATCCTGCAAACCCTAACGGATCTGATTACAACACGGCAATGCTATGTGATAAAACCGGAAGACATTTGGTGATGATGCCTCATATTGAGCGTTCAACTTTCCAATGGAACTGGGCCTATTATCCAAAAGACAGAAACGACGAGGTTTCGCCTTGGCACGAAGCTTTTGTGAATGCAAGAAAATGGATTGAGAAAATCTAAGAAATATATTTTACTAAAAACGCTCGAGATTATCGAGCGTTTTTTTTTACCACGAATTAGCACGAATTAATTAAGCTATAATTTAAAAAATAGCCACAGATTAAGGGATTAAAATGATTTTTAAGTTGTGCTTTTGTTCGCCATTAGCAAACAATTAAAATAATTAATTCGTGCTAATTCGTGAAATTCGAGGCAAAAAACCTCAACAAATAAATTATGGCTAAAAGATCTTCACTTAGTCGGCTCTAAGGCTAATTTAATGATATCTTAAGGCACTTTAAGAAGCTCTTTTTATTGCTATAAATATCTTTGTCTCATGAAAAAATGGAGACAAAAACTATCGCTTTTAATTATCTTATTTACACTGAGCCAATTTTCATTTGCACAAAACTCTTCTATAAAAGGAATTGTTTCTGATGGAAAACTTCCTGTCGAATTTGTCGATGTCATTTTAAAGAACACAACAGATTCTACAAAAGTTGTCGCTTATTCAGTAACAGATGCCACAGGAAATTTCTCTTTAGATAACCTAATTTTGGGCGATTATCAATTGCAATTCAAATTAATAGGCTTTAAATCTTTTAGCCAAAAAATCAAACTGACCAGTGCTCCGCTATCTCTGGGAACTATTACTTTACAAAACGATACTAATTTATTAAATGCTGTTGTTGTTAATTCTCAAAAGAAACAAATTCAGAAAACAGACGAAGGTTTTGTATTTAATGCCGTCTCAAATATTTCGCAATCGGGAGGAACAGCCACAGATATGTTAAAAAGCATCCCGACGGTTGCTGTTGATGCTGATGGAGGAATAACACTGAGAGGTAAATCGCCTATGATTTTAATTAACGGAAAAAATTCGGCCATTACCAATATGGACCAGATTGCAGCAAGCAGTATCGAAAGCATTGAGGTTATTAGTAACCCAACGGCTAAATATGATGCGAATGCAGAAAGCGGAATCATCAATATTAAACTTAAGAAAAACAATCAGAGTGGTATGAATGGCGCTGTGGTTTTAGGAACCGGTTTTGGTGCAAAAGGTAGACTGAATAGTTCTGTGCTTTTAAACCAGAAAACTGAAAAATGGAATTTTGGTTTGAGATATGACAATCGATTTGCCGGTCGAACTAAAAAAATAAAAGGCGAAAGAACAAATAATTTTATCGATGATGAACACTTTATCAATCAAAATAGAAATGACGAACGAACTGAAGGCTTACAGAATTTAAAACTCAATATTGATTTTTCACCCAACGAAAGAAACAGTTTTTCATTTGAAGCCTTGGGAAATATGGAAAGCCAGGATAATGATGAGACTTTGCACACGCAGGTTAACACCAATACCAATCAGTTTTACTCTAACAATAGGCGACATTCCTTAGAATTAGAACGTTCGAAAGTGGGTGAAATGGCTTTTAGCTATGACCGAAAATTTGCTGATGACCGAAAAAGCCTGAACGCAAGCATTACTTCTTCTTTTAATAAACATAGAGAAAACACCAATATTGATACTTACAATTATGATCAGTATTATACACAGATTGGTGATGCTTTTTTGCAAAGAACACACAATTACGAGCACGAAAACATATCAAATGCTATTGTAAATTATGCAATTCCAGTTGCGGAAAAATCAATTATAGAAACAGGGTACAAAGGAACATTCCGATTTTTTAATTCCGATTTTCAAAGTGCGGATATGACTAATGGTGAATACGTTATAAATCCCCTGGCGAGCAATGGCTTTAACTATAACGAACAAATAAATGCTGTGTACGGCCTGCTGAACTCTTATCTGGGAGACAAAGAAAATCCGAAATGGAAATACAATTTAGGACTACGCGCCGAACAGGTTTCGAACAATGGCAAAACACAAAACAACAGCGACAATTTCTCCAACCATTACCTGAAATTTTTTCCGTCTGCCTATTTGCAAAGAAATTTAACTTCAGGCGAGTTTATAAAAATTGGGTACAGCAAACGTATTAATCGTCCGGATCTGGATGAACTCAATCCGTTTATTGATATCACAGATGCGCTGAATCCTCATGGAGGAAATCCGTATTTGAAACCTGAAATCATACATATTGCCGAAGTAAGCTATAATAAGGAATGGTCAAAATATTCGTTTTCAACCAATGCTTTTTATAGAAATGCAACCAATACTATTAAACAATATGCAGAGCTACAGGACAACGGCGTTATTTTCCTGCAACCCAGAAATATCGGAAGCACAATAACGTATGGTTTAGAAACTATTTTTAGTCTGAAACCAATCGGATTTTATGATGCCAATATCAGTATTACAGCTTTTCAGCAAAACATCAATGCCTCAAACCTGGCACAGGATGTAGTAAACAATGCTTTTAGCTGGTACGGAAAAATCATCAACAATTTTGTTCCCTGGAAAGGTGGAAAACTGCAAGTTATTGGCAATTACAATTCAGCATTGGCAACTCCGCAAGGAAAAAGAATTCCGATTTATAATGTCGATATGGGTTTTCAGCAAAAACTGGGTAAAGGAAATGCACGTTTAGGATTAGTCGTTACGGATATGTTCAATACCCTGGAAAGTGGCTATAAAAACAATACGTTGCTTTTTAGCAATAACAGAACTTCAAAATCGGATACCCGTGCTTTGATGGTTACTTTTGCTTATACTTTTAAATCTGACTTCAAAGAAAAACTACTCGAAAATCAGTTTTCTACGGAGTAATATTTCGGAAGAAACAAAATGTTAAAAAATAAATTCATTCTTGTAATTGGGATTCATTTTTCTATAGAATTTTTGAAGTATATTCGCCAAAAAAATTCTGCCACTGATTTTTTTTGCATCCAAAAACAATTAAACCTACATAGAATGAAATCCATACATTTAGTACTCATTACGTTATTTCTTGTTGCTACACAATCTTTTTCTCAGGTTCACGTAGATCAAATTACTTACAACGGTCGTGACCATTATATTACTACTACTATTGGCTATCCTGTTCCCGGGACTTTTTTAGTTACAGGAAAAAAAGAACCCGCTACTATCTTAAATGCAGACGGAACCGGTGTTATTCAGTCTGACGACTTAACTAAAAAAAAGATCAACTGGGGAATCGAATGTACTGACGAAGGCATTCCGGTTTTTAAAGAAGGCTTCAATAGCGCTTCTTATACCTTCTGGTTTAGAACTAATGATAGTGATACCTGGAATTATTCTCAATTTTCGATTCATTTTACCAAGAAAAAAATGTTTCTAATGGGCGAGCGAGTTAAAGAATATGTGGATTATAACGTGCAATAATTTACAGTTAAATCAAGCCTCAAAATAGAGATTTCTCGTTATTTCAAAAAATTACTACAAAAAAGAAAACGTTTTCGTAATTTTTATAAAGTAGTTATAATTTTTCCCATAAAATTGTATAAAATTAAAAATCATACCTAATTTTTATTTAATTTGCGGTAAAATTCAATATATTAAACATGGTTTCAATCACACGCCTTTTTGATTTTCCCTATTATCAACAAGAAACTTACAACCTTCCGGTTGCCTTAGCAACCAAAAAAAACGGAGTCTGGGAAAAAACATCTAGCCAGGAATATATTGCAAAAGCTAATGCTGTTTCGAGAGCATTATTACGTATGGGCGTTCAGAAGGAGGATAAGATTGCCTTAATCACTTCGAATAATCGCACCGAATGGAATATCATGGATATTGGTATTTTGCAAACGGGTGCTCAAAACGTTCCTATTTATCCAACCATTGCCGAAGAAGATTACGAATACATATTAAACCACAGCGGCAGTATTTACTGTTTTGTTTCTGATAAGGAAGTACTTGACAAAGTAAATGCTATAAAAGCGAATGTACCAACCCTTAAAGAGGTTTATTCGTTTGACGAAATTGCGGATTGCAAAAACTGGACTGATTTATTGGCAGTTGGTGAAGATGACAGCAATCAGCATGAAGTTGAAGCCAGAAAAGACAGTATTCATACGGATGATTTAGCCACCATTATTTATACTTCAGGAACAACAGGAAAACCAAAAGGAGTAATGCTTTCGCACAAAAATATCGTGTCGAATGTATTAGACAGCGCACCAAGAATTCCGTTTGATCCGGGAAAAAGTACGGCCTTAAGCTTCTTGCCTATTTGTCATATTTTTGAAAGAATGATTTTATACATCTATCAATATTATGGTGTATCTGTTTATTTTGGAGAATCGATCGACAAAATTAGTGACAACTTAAAAGAAGTTCGCCCGACTGTTATTACAGCAGTACCAAGACTTCTCGAAAAAGTTTATGATAAAATTTATGCCAAAGGAACAGAACTAACCGGCATTAAGAAAAAACTGTTTTTCTGGGCTATTGATTTAGGTTTAAAATATGAACCATACGGAGCAAATGGCTTTTGGTATGAATTTCAGTTAAAAATTGCCCGTAAACTTATTTTCAGTAAATGGAAAGAAGGTTTAGGAGGGAATCTTGAACTAATGGTATCAGGAAGTGCCGCCTTACAGCCACGCTTAACAAGAGTTTTTGCAGCTGCCGAAATTCCGGTTATGGAAGGTTACGGTTTATCTGAAACCTCTCCGGTAATTGCCGTAAACGATCAAAGAAACAAAGGTTTTAAAATTGGAACAGTTGGAAAAGTAATTCGTAACGTTGAAGTTAAAATTGCACAAGACGGTGAAATCCTTTGTAAAGGGCCAAATGTAATGTTAGGTTATTTTAAAGATCCGGAAAAAACGGCCGAAGCTTTGCAGGACGGATATTTTCATACAGGGGATATTGGTGAAATTGATGCCGAAGGATTCCTGAAAATCACCGACCGTAAAAAAGAAATGTTCAAGACTTCAGGAGGAAAATATATTGCACCTCAACTTATCGAAAATGCCATGAAACAATCTCGTTTTATTGAGCAGATCATGGTAATTGGTGAAGGCGAAAAAATGCCGGCCGCTTTTATCCAGCCTAATTTTGAATTTGTAAAAGAATGGGCAAAAATTCATAAAATAACGCTGGGAAGCTCTAACAAAGAGATTGCTGAAAATCCTGAGGTTATTAAACGTATTGATAGCGAAATCGAGGAAATCAATAAAAAATTTGGACACTGGGAACAAATCAAACGTTTTGAGTTAACTCCTGATGTTTGGTCTATCGATGGTGGACAACTGACTCCTACTTTGAAACTGAAACGTAAAATTATTAAAGAAATTTATAAAGATCTTTACGCTAAAATCTACGATCACAATTAGAAATCAAAATAATATAACCAAAAGAAAACGGCTGCCTTTATTAGGACAGCCGTTTTTAATTGTGCAAACACCAGTTTAAGATTTTGGCAATATTCTTTGCGTCATCAATTCCGCGGTGATGCGTTCCTTCTAAAGGAATACTTAACAGATGCAGGGCACCATTCATTCCGGTTGGTTTCTGTAAACCCAGTTTCTCCGCAACAAGTGTTTTTACATTCATATGCTGATCACCCATTGGATAAGGAATACCGAACTTCCTGCATTGTTTTTTAAGCATATTAAGATCGTATTGGCCGTAACTTGACCAGGTATATAAATCAGGCTGATACTCACCAACCAGCTTTTCAATGGCTTCTTTAAAGGTTACACCTTTTTTATCGAGTAAATCGGGAGTAATAGTCGTTAGTTCTGTACAAAACGGACTCACACCTGAACGCTGGGGCCTTATTAGGATACCCTGATTCTTTGTAATTTCACCGGTTTGTAAATCTAAAACAGCTAAGCCAATTTCAATAATTTCATTCTCCTGACCTTCAGGAGCTGTGCCCTGCCAACAAGTGGCTTCTAAATCGATAATAATAATTTTATCTGTAGTTTTCATTTTTGTTTGTTTTTAAAATTTAAATTTCTCTTTAAAGAGATTTCACTTCAGAAAAACTTCTTTCAATTGACGAATGACGTTCTAACCACTCGAAAACGTGATTGATTTTCCCGGATAGATCTTCTGAGCTATCTTTTTTGAAAATAGAGTCGCTAAATTTGAAAAAAGATTTCCTTGTTTAGGATGTTCTTCTAACTTTTCATTTTCTGCAAAACGTGTTATCATTCTGTCTTTTTTCTCTACTTCAGCAACTGCACTAGCTTTATAGCTATTATCAATCTGTCTTGGTTCTTCGACTCTGCAGATTGCATTAAACTTTTTAAAAGGACGCGGTTGAAAATCAACCATAATTGCTGCCAGATTTATGGCATCAATATTCGATGGATCTGTTTCGCCCTTAAAGAAGGTTTCAATAGGTCTGAACTTATCTCTTTGCTCCTTAAACTTATTCTTTTTGGTATGATCAAAATCTAAAGAAAATAAATTTCTAAAAACATTTAAGTCATCCTGAGTTGCGTTATTCTCGAAAATAAGCCAGCAAAAGTCACGTAGCTTTCCACGGGAAGGACTGTACAAATAATCAAAGTACTCCCCTTCTTTTTCTATCTCATATTTAGCTCTAATCGCTTTTTTATATTTTTCTAATGTATTGTTATTCATAATATTGTTTTTTTTTAAAGGAATTCCGGGTAACCTCAGAGAAATACAGGAATTCTGCGAATTCCTTATCTACAAGCTTTAAAAGCATCACTACCTTGCCAGAGAGAAACCACCAAAATGATATACATTATCCCTGAACTTACCTTTTTATTCCATCGTTTAATAAGCTTCGAATTCATCTCTTCTACCAGATCAAACAAACGCTCACTAAACCTATTTATATTGGTATGACCAGAATGATGATCATACGTAAATTTCTTTTTACTCATTCTTACAATCTTATTTTTTAAACTAATTCTAAACTGTTAATTCCAAAATCAAGATTTCCTTAACTTACAGGCGTGGGCTGTACCATCAAATTTTCCTGCAGCAATTACATCTTCGCCGAAAACCCATTGATTTCCATCATTAATCTTATTTACTACCCCTGACAAATTGCCCGGGTCTTTAACAAATAGCGTACGTCTCTTTTTCATATCTATTCTTTTTAAATTAAACCTTTGATTTGCGTCTTTGTAACTTTGAACCTTGCTTCTCTCAATCATTTGAACTATTTCAGGCACAAAAAAAGCACCCGATTAAAGGTGCTTCATGAGATTCAATACGATATATTTATCCTATTGCCTATATTCATGCACCTGCATAGTCACACAGCCCGAACCGAATGCTGAGGCTTGTAATTCTATGCTATATGAGTTAAATTTGAAATCCATTTTAATTTTATTTGTTGTATTATATATTGAAATCATTGTTATTTAAAATCCTTTATTATTTGAAATTCTCATCAGAATTTGTTCTGCAAATATAAATGTTAAAATATCAATTATCCAAATTCTTTTTAAGATTAATTTACTGACAATCAGTTATTTAAACCTAAAATAAAGTCATAGAAATGCCTGTCCGCATACTTCTGCAGATTTTCATTTGTATCAAATGACTGTCATTCATCAGATTACTATCCAGACTATATTTCATTATTTAGTTTAATCATGTAACATTTGGTCAATAATTTTTTTAATTCTTTTTTAGTTAAAAGTTCTTTTTTATCATTTTCTATCATAATGCGTAATCTAAATTGTCATATTGAGCGATTTTTTTATCCTGCTTCGACTTGGTTCAGCAAGAAAAGGCACAAAAAAAGCGCCCTGATAAGGACGCTTTTATATATTCATATTGAGTTGGTAACACCATTTACACTTCAATTTAAAATACATATAACGTCCTGAGCATCCAGCCGGAACAAATCCCGCTAAACGATCACTAAATTCTATTGCCGACAGGCTGATATATATATTTTTTATTTCCATTACAATGACAAATGTAATAGTTTTTGTGAATATAATTTAACATTTGTATGTAATTAATTCTGAAATATTTATCATAACGCTAACATTTTTAACCAAAATTTTCACTTAAAACCTCTGCTATACTTTAATAATTTTATATTTTTGAGAATATACGCACAACTTAATTTTTATCAATTCAGTTTTAAAAAAAGCATGAAAAAATACCTAAAATACATAGACGGAAACTCTGATAAGTTTTGGCAAATAGAAGTTACAGGATTAGAATATACCGTAACTTATGGCAAAAACGGAACGTCAGGAACTTCTCAAATCAAAAAATTTTCTACAGACGAAGAATGTCTGAAATCAGCGGAAAAAGTACTGGCAGAAAAAGTAAAAAAAGGATATTCAGAAACTGGTGATGTTGCCGTAGCTTCAAAACCAAAAACCGCTAAAAGCGCAAAATCTGATGAAGTTCTTGAAGAATATGAGACTATCATAAAATCTAAAAATATAGATTTACTATTGCCTTTTTTAAAAGAAAAATCGAAAGGTAATATTGAAGCTTTAAAAAAACTGATCAAGAAAAGTAAACGTTATTTTATGACCTATACTGATCTTACCAAAGATCCGGGTTACGTAAAAAAAGACAAACACGATTATGGCTGGGGAACCCGCGGCGATAAAAAACAAAGTGATATTATTACCCTAAGCGCGATCGCCTTATTTGATAAAGCAGATATCAATTCCTGGGACGAGGCTTTGAGTCTATTAAATGAATTAGACGAAAAACCTCAGGTGATGGAGGTTTTATTGTGGGCAAAACCCAATTGGCTCGATACCTTTATTTTAGACAAAGTAAAAAGACAAGATTGGGTCGGGTTTAATTATCATACCCTGCGCAAACTCGAAGAGCAGAATTTATTAACCTATAATGCCGAATTATACGCTTTGACTTTGGCCGCAACGAATGAATGGCGCGCCAAAATGAAGACCAGAAGATTCATTAATACATCCTTAAGCGACAAACTAACGTATCAAAGGGATATTCCGGAATTGTTTAATTATGAAACGATTCTGCACAACAGTTTCTTTAGGGAGAATGAAAAACAAAAACATGATGAGTTCCAGACCTGGGCCGTTATTTACAAATCATTATTGGAGGAGAAAAAGATGGAACGTGCGTTTTTTATCGAAAATGCCATCCAGATTCAAACCAAAGAATGGAACAATAACCTGAAATCTTTCTTTAGAAAAAGAATAGAAGAATTCAATGTTACTGCCGATGAACTTATTCTTTATCAGGAAAATATATTCTCATTTCTACACAATCCGTATCCGCCTATAACGAGTTACGGCATTGAACTGATCAAGAAAATCTATGATCATCCCAAATTCAAAACCAAATCATTTCTGGAATGGCTCGAACCTTTAATGATGCGCAGCGATTGCAAAGCGGCCATTAAAAACGTATTGCCAATTTTGGAGAAAATAACCAAGTCGAACCCGAAACTAAGCGCCACAATTGCAGCCATTATTGCCGATGTTTATGTGATTGCAGATCTGGCTTTGCAGGAACGCACTACCAAAATTATTACCAAAATTGCCAACGTAAAAGATAAGGCTCTTAAAGAGAAATTATCATCTTATGTAACGCTGATGCAGGGAAATATCAAATCAGGATTAACCCAGTTTTTAGACGAAGATGCTCTGGTTGTTGATGATACTGCTCTTGAAGAATATACATTCGGAACTCAACAAGAATTATTGCTTACAGAAGAAGTTCAGTTGCCAAAGGATTGGAACGATGTTGTTTTTCAGTTTGGAAATTTCATCAATTCAGAAGAAACGGTAGATTCAGAAATTCTATTGAATATTTATATTGCCCAACGGGATTTGTTTCCCGCAGATTATAGCGCGCAATTGCAGCCTTATGAAAAACAATTGCAAAAGCATTATTTTGAAGCCACTCACAAAAATTTCGTGAAGGCATTTTTACAATCTAAAATCGCCAACATCGATAACAAATTCAATAGCAAAGTCAATCATTATTCAAAGATTAATACCACTTTGTTGATGCAGCCTTTACTAGAGAAAGTGCAGCAAAAAATAGATTCCAATGCTACTTTACCCCTGCTCTCTTTCCCGAGCCATAAACCGTATTGGGTTGCTCCAAAGGTTTTGCTGGAAAGAATTATTGCGTACCAAAATACCAATGAAGAAATTGATGCTGCCGATTTGGCTATTGCAATCGCGCGTATGCCGAGAGAAAATGTCGAAGAAGCGATTCCGTTATTGGATAAGATTGAAGGCGAACTCAAACCGTTATTATCGTTTTGTCTGGGCGTAAACGAAAAAGTAGCATTAGATTCGACTTCGTTGTTTTCGAAACTGTTGGCCACAATGGGCAAAACGACCAAAGAAACCGGAAACCTATCGCTTTGGGCAGTTGCAGCAAGAACTTTTTATCCAAACGATACTTTCCCTGAATTTGAGAATACGTATTTAAAAGAGATTCCGTTTGTGGTGTCTCCTTTTAAACCTCAGCTTCAGTTTAAAGAAAAATGGAACGAATGGACGAACTACCAAACCAAAGAAAAAGAACGAACGCCATCCTGGTACGAACTAAGATTCGACTTGCCTAATTATTCTAAAATTCCAAACTATTTGCTGTACAGCCTTGATGTCTATCAGCGACCAAACAGTTGGGATTATTTACTTAATTATGCCGGAAATACCTATTTCTGGCACAGTCTTACGCCGCAAAACTCAGATGCACTGGCATTGACTCTATTGCAAAATTGCGGAACTGCCGATGGAGCAAAACCGGAATTAAAAGGTTTTCTGGATGTCATTAACCGACCTGAATTTCGATTCTCAGACATCAGCCTGCTTTTATATGCATGTTGTTTCTTTCAGGAAAAGAAAGATTTACGATTACTGGCATCTGAAGTTTTGATTCAGTTAATCGAAAAACAAGCGATTGATATTGAACTTTTTGCTGAGAAAATAGCGTATCTGGTAACCGAAAAATATGGTGTGTTTTTAAGATTAGTCGACGGATTAATTGCCATAAAAGATGTTTCGCCATTGCATAATAATGCTTTATTGAAGTTGCTAAATTCCTTCTTTTCAACTCTTGATCTAAAAGACAAGTTACCAACCAACTTCAAAAAAATAGTAGAAAACTATTTGGATATCTTAACCAAAACCAATCAGAAACCATCGGCTCAGGCAATTGTTTTCTTTGAAAAATGGAAAGATAATGCAGCGCTTAAAGCCTTAATTAAGCAAATTTTAAAATAAAGAAAAATGACAGATCTCGAATATAATTATAAAGGAATTTCGACCTACAGTAAATCGAAAGGCATTAATAATCTGGTTTTGGCACATCAGACTGAAATTGAAGAAGTCAATAACATACCTTGTTTTTTCTGGGGAAGTCTGACCGATCCTTATGTTACCGCAAAATGCTGGACTACGATTGCCAAAGTCGTTCGTTCCAGTTTTGGGCCAATTCCGCCAAGTTTGCGGGATCCTATTGTTTCGGCAGGATCAGAACGTTTGCGCTTTGAGGGATTTTCGTCATGCAATGGTGTTTATGTGCGACTTGATATGAAACCCGAAGCGATTGACGGAGAATTTATTGCCAACGGAACAACGAATGTCGATTTTAATGATCCGATGCTGAATGCCTTAAATGCGATTCAGAAAAACGAAAAAGTAACCCTTGCTGTTGGTCAGCAGGACGTTCAGGTAATTACGAGCAAAGCAAAAGTAACGGAGAAAAAAGTGACTTTACCCATGCGCTGGATAAAAGGCTTAACGAGTGTGCAGTTGTATCTGGCGGATATGGATGTGAAATTTGAACTGAATAAAATTCAGACCATTCAGTTGTTTCAGAGTTTGCCAAAAGGAACCGTAAAAGGAGATTTCTTTATTACCAAAAGAGCCGGAAAATTTATGTTTTCGACTTTGGCAACAGCCGACAGCGTTAGAATTGGGGGTGTACAGCGTTTGCGTTTATTAGAAGGGATTCTGGCCATTACAGATAAAATTTATATTTATGAATCGTCAGACAAACAAACTTGTGCAATAGTAGCCGAATTTGGAAAAATGCAGCTTTTAATGGCTTTTTCCCCGGATTCGTACCGTGGATTTTCAGGCGAAGGAAATGTTCTGGAAACCATGACCGAAAACTTACCCATAGAATGGGTCTACGGATTAAACAGTTTACTTAAATCGAATGAAACTTTTGATCCCACCATGCTTTCTATAGAAAATGATATTGATTTTGGTACGATGGACAATCTGACTTCTAATTTATCCTCGATGGGATTATTGGGTTATGATTTAAGTGAAAAAGCGCATTTTTACCGTCGTCTTCCTTTTAAAACCGAACGCATTTTATCGCTAAACCCAAGACTTAAAAATGCCAAAAAACTAATTGATAATGAAGATATCGAAATCGTAGAGCGAAGAGCTGATTATATCGAAGCCAAAGTAAAAGGTTCCGGCGTTTTGCACAAAGTAATTATCGACTCTAATTCGCAAAGATGTACCTGCGACTGGTTTACGGCTTATCAGGGCAAAAGAGGGATTTGCAAGCATATTTTGGGAGTGAAAATGATGATTTCTTAAATTTCTATATTCTATTATTCAACTTATAATTTTATAATATATGGCAACACTGGAAAGTATATTGATCAAGGCATTAGAGCAAACCAAAAACACCATGATTGAATGGAATGAGTAATTGATTTTGAATCTACGCGATTATTCAAATTGCAATAAACTAAAATGCTATATAAAAAAATCGCCCTGATATCAGGGCGATTTATATTTTGCATGTAAATCTTATTTTTAGTTTATTTTTGCTACAGTAATTTTTTCCAGTGTTACTTTAGCATCTCCACTACCCGTCTTTTTGATAATAATTTCGAAATCCTTATCTGAATTTACTAAATCATCAGAGATATAATAGGAGAAATTAAGTTTTATTCCGTCTTCAGATGTTTCATGGGTTCCTTCCATTCCGTGATCGTGAGCTACCCCAAAGAATGTCATTGCCCCAACATACTGATCTGCTTTTCCGGGATAACGAAGATAAACGGTATAAAAATCTTTTGGTTCTTTGTAAACTACTACGTCTAAATTTAATACGATTTTAGAATTGGCTTCGCTTCTAAAAACTTTATTCGTGCTTTTTGCCAATGTACTCGTTACTTTGTGCGCAAAGGGAATGACGCCAAGAGTTTTACCTACTTTTTGTTCCCAAATCACTTTTTCTTTTGAATCCTGAAATGAAATCTTATTTTTTGCCGTCGATTCATTAGAAGCTAAAACCGGAGTTTTAGATCCGTAAAGCAAATTATCATATTTATAATCTAAATTAAATACGATATTATAAACTTCTTCCATCGTATAGGTAATATGGTCACCATTTGGATATATAAATTCATACGGCCACGGATTGGCTTTTAATTCCTCTAATGTAGGACGCTGCCCATAAGCCGAAACATCCCAGGATTCCCAGATACGGTCGATCATACTGTGATGCAGCCAGAAAACAGGATCAAATCCTGCCGAAGGAACATTGGCCATTAAACCTGAAAAATCTTTTTTCTGGTAAATTTCATTATAATAACTTTCAGCCGGCTGCGCATACTCACCACCTATAAGATCGTGCATAAAACCATGTGGCGCGATTTCCAGATTTTTACTAAATCCCGCCGATCCTGCAAATGACGGATTGGTTTGCAATTCTTTTAATGCCGCCTGAATATCTTTTACACGATCACCAGGAATTGGTTTCCCGTCGTTAAGAACCGTATATCGGGCTTCTGTAAATAAAGAACCCGATTTGTCTCTAATTTCTTTTGCCATAATATTATCGGCCTCTTCTGTGCTTCCGTAATTCCAATATGGTATGGCAAAATCTTTCTTTCCGGATAATTCCCTAACAATTTTTTCAAGATACCAAATGTACATTCTGTGCCATAACAAGAAATTTAAAGAAGCACTATCAGAGTTCCTTTTATGCGTACAATCTGCCCAGGCCCACAATTTATCCTTGATGGTTTCGTAACCTGGGCAAAGTTCATTTTTTCCGTTAATTTCAAGCGGAATATTGTGTATTGCGCCCTGATAATACCAGCTAAGGCCTTTTTCACAGCCCATTTCACGCATTTTTTTAAAAGCAACATTCATTGCTTCGAGATTTGCCTGTCCTTCGGCTGTATTTACATTATACCGAATATAGGTTATTTTGTTTTTAGACTGTCCGGAAGACAAAGCTGTCGTCAGGATAGTAAGGAGTAAAATAGTAATTTTTTTCATTTTGTTTGTTTTTGGGTGAATATTAATAGTTGATTTGGTATTAAAGCACATCTACTTCAAAGGTTAAAATCTTAGCATAATCAGGATTTGCCTTATCATAAATTTTAAATTTTACAATGCCATTGCCTGTTTTGTTTGACGGGATTACATGAATGGCAATAAATCCCTGCTGATCTGCATTAAGTTTATTAAAAGCAGAACCTTTTGGAATCCCGATCTGGCAGGCACCGTGCTGGCACATCGAGCAGTCCCACTCTTTGGGAAATGTATTTGATACTGTTTCCCAAACTAGATAAATGGGTTTGTTTGAGATGTTTTCGACCTTTATTTTCGAAATATCCAGTCGTTTGTTTTTCGGCAGGCTTTCTTTGTTGGTTGCATTGCCTACCACAGAAAAAGTGGGTTTACTTTGCGCAAACGAAACCGAAAAAGAAAAAAGAATAAGGAGATAAAGTACTATTGTTTTCATGGTTATGGGTTTAAATATTAATAAAAAACAGGAATTGTAGCTTTGTAAACTGCCTTTTTAGAAACAGGATCTGTAAATTGATAACTGATGAGTTCCTTGTCGCTTACATCTTCTAAAAAAGCCAGTACTTCAAGGCATTCGCCGGGATGAAGCGCTACTTTATAGCCTTCCGGCAATGCGATTATACTGGTTTCTTTTCCTGTAATAAACTGCAGTTTTGTAGGCGGCGGAAACCCTATTTCATGAACATATAATCCTGAGTTAACCAACCGAAAAAGTACCGTTTCTTTTTTATGCTGCAACGCTTGTAAGCCTTTGGTTTTCGGGATTGTGTTACCATTTATCAAAAAATATTCTGGTTTATAAACCGGAAGAACTATAGGTATATTTCTATCGTCATATTCCGTACCCATAATCGCATCTGTATGCCATTTAGGGTCTATTTCGTAACTGCACCATAATACTTCCGCCAAAGGTTTTACAGCTACAGCATCATTTGTTTTTGGGCGTATAATAATGACTCCAAACATACCTGCCTGAAGGTTAAAGGGATAATTTTCGGGACTGTAATACAGATACGTCCCCGGTTTTTGAGCCTGAAAAGAATAAAACCCGTGTTCCATATGATGAATTGGTTCTTTTATCTTCATGAGTTCGTTTTCTTTATCCCGTTGCTCAAATTCGATTTCCTTACAATACAAAGAGACCGGATTTCCCTGCGAAATATTCCAGAAATCGATATTCACACGATCTCCTGCCTCAACATCAATACCAAATCCCGGCAAAGTAACTTGTCCCGAAAGTGTATTCGTAAAACCAAAAGTTCGTAAGGTTGTATTTTTATCAATTGCCAGTTTTCCTGTCGTACGGCCAATAATTAATCTTTCGTTTTGAGCAAACAAAAATGTAGTAACGAATACAGAAAACACCAGTAAAATTTTATTCCATTTTCTCATTTCTAAACTCAAATTAATTCAATATCAATCGTTTGACGAATCAAATTTAGAGTTATTTAAAATTAAAAAACAGCGTATAAATACCTGATTTTGTAGTAAAAATCTCTTTAAAAGTAAATAAAGCCGAATGACAGGATATTTATGTTTTGAAGAAATATGTTAATGCTTTTTAAATTAAAATTTTATATAAAAGAAAATCGCCCTGAATGTTGGGGCGATTTTAGAAGGCGGATTTTACGGATTCGCTTTGTGAAAATGCAGATTTATGCGGATTTTTTTAGATTATTATTTTTATTTAATTCGCATTACGTAATTTTAATTAAGTAAGAAAAAGCATATATTTACAAGCGCAAAAAACAACGAAAATAGTATTTTATCAAATCAATCTTGTTTTTTACGGATCACTATTTTTTTGAAAAATTTTAAATACCTTTGAATTATGAGCACAGAAACCAGACCCAGAAATATTGGCCGAAATATCAGCCGAATAAGAGAACTTCGCGGCATGAAACAAGGAGCACTTGCTGATGCCATTGGCACAAGCCAGCAGACTATTTCCAGCATTGAAACCAGCGAAACTGTAGATTTTGATAAATTAGTGCAAATTGCAAAAGCTCTTGGCGTAACAGTAGAAGCTATTGAAAATTTTACAGAAGAATCTGTTTTTAATTTCTTTAATAACTTTTACGATAATAGTGCTAATAATGGTGCTCAGGGAAACACAACTAATAATCATTGCAATTTCAATCCTCTTGATAAAGTTGTGGAGCTTTACGAACGTTTGGTTCAGGCTGAAAAAGATAAGGTTGAGTATTTAGAGAAGTTGTTGAAAGGGAAATAATATTCTTGAGAAGAGAATTTCTTATATATAAAATGCGCAATGAGAATTGCGCATTTTTTTTGTTTTGTTAAAATCCATATTTTTCTTCACGCTTTTTAAAAGCCTCTTTTCCTCCTTCAACTATATCTGCAATATGTTCTCTAATTCCCATACTTTTTAAAACATCTTCTTCATCTTTTATTTTGGAAAAAGAATTTTCTAATGATCCATTTATATAGTCAAATTGATAAGTACTTTCTCCTCCAGTTTCATTTTGACCGTTTTGATTTGCAATTATAACGTTTTCAGCATCTGCATTTACTACAATATTGGGATTATGAGTTACCAAAATGATTTGCCTTTCTTTCTTTTTAACTTTTAAATATTCTACTAATTCTTTTGACACAGAACGGTTATCCAAATTATCTTCAGGTTGGTCTATCAAAATTGGACTTTTTGATTCACTTAATCCCACTATCATCATCAATATTACAAAACTTGCTTTTCCTGTAGACATTTTCCCAAGTTTATCACCTTTATATTCAATCTCCCAATAATCAAAAAAATAGTCGTCTAATAATGTTTTTACAGCATGTATTTTATCTATTCGACTTAACAAAGAATACTTTCCTTCTTCGATACTAATAAATATTTCATGAATATCTTTAATAAAACTCTTAATACCATATGAATCTAATGCATTTAAATCTTCATTAAATATATTCCAATTTTTATATGTTTTTGAACCACCATGACTTATATCCAACAAGTTTTTTCTAAATTTTGGAAAGTTAAATTTAATTAAACCTTTTATAATTAGTCCCTCCTTTTCTAAAACTTTAACCCTTTCTTTTAATCCCTCAACAATACCTAAATATTCTTTAACATTTTTTTTATACAAATTAAAAAGTTTACGTTTTTCACTTTTCATTTCTTCTTTAAAAGTTATAATTTCTTTGTTAATCTGAATAATTAAATTTAGATTCTTTCTATCAACCTCGATAGAAGATTCCAATTCTTTTATATTTTTTTCTATTATTTCATTCTTTCTATAAGGATCAAGTTCTGTTTCTTTTACTTTCTTTCTATTTGAAATATCAGTTAAAAGAGTTTTAAATTTATTTTCCTTAAAAAAATTAAATTCTCCATCATCGAGCAACTGATTCTCATATGAAGCAATAAATTCAGATAGTTTTTTTGATAGGTTATCTAAATCTTGAAAAGTCTCATCAAACAAGGTCTTGATTTCAATATTTTCTAATGAAAGAGACAAAATATCTTTTTGTCTATTTAATTCATTCAATGAATTTTCAGTTTCTTTATTGAACCTTAAAACTTTCTTGAAATCATTTGTTATTTTTTCTCCATCACTAATAATTATTTCAAGGTCTTTCTGAACTAAATTATACTTCAATATGTCGGCTTCGCTTAATCCTACGCTTTTTTTTAACTCATTAATTTTATCAAGATTAGATTGAATGTTTTTCTCTAAAACTTCCTTATTGCTTTTTGATTTCAAAGAAACCTCTAAATCGACAATTTTACTTTTAATCTCAAAATAATTTTCAATTATACGTTCCCTTTCTTTATCGTTTGCTTTTACATTAACTTCAAAAACATCATTATACTTCAATTTTGATATTGGATCTTCAACAATTAAATTTCGTATAACTTTATTTAAAGAATCTCCGGTCTTATATTGCTCTGGTTCTGCCAATTTTATCAGATAATTTTGAGGAATATATTTTATGTCTGGCATAATATTTTTATTCGGATCGTCAAATCTCAATTGCGATATCCCGACTTTAGTTTCCACCAAAAAATTAAAACTAATATCTGCATTGTCTCCTTCTCTAAAATTATACTTATTCTCAATTTTCTCATCTGTGAATAGTTTTTCATCTGTAGATAAGGTTCTTGCAATATTATAAAGCAATATAGATTTCCCAGAAGACTTTCCTCCTATTATTACATTCAAATTTGGATTAAACTTTATAGAATTTGTATTAAAATTATTGTCTGAAGAAATAAATTTAACCTCATCAATAACTACTTTATCTTCTTTAAAATCAGGTTTTTCTTTTTGAATTTTAATTCTTTCTTCTGGTTCATAAATAATTTGCTTTAACCCTTGAAATGTGGGATCAGCTTTTATCCATGTAAAGCATTTATACTTTTCACATTGTTTTTTAAGTTCACCATCAAACTCATAAGTATCTAATAAATCAAATCCATGAATATCTAGAGAATGTAGCAACTTTTTATTTCCAAATTGATTTAACCAGTTTTGATTTTTTTCATTTGTATCAAAACTATTACTAAAAAAAGCCATCACATCATTATACAACTTTTCTTTAAAGGGTTTTAATTGCTGATTTTTTTCTAAATTGCTCCACTCCTTATATCCTAAAAAAAGAAAAGTTTTGTCTTTCCAAACTGAACTATTTAGTAACTCAAAAACTTTATCCGTTGAGGGTATAAGATTACTAAATCCATTTTGCAAATTGTCTCCACCTTCTATTGTCAAATTCTCTTTTGTAAGCATTTTAGTAAGATGTTGATGCAATTTTGTTATGGGAATTATTTCAATAAACTCATTTTTTATTTTTTCAATTTCTTTGCCCAGTTCATTTTCATTTACATCAAAAAGAATATGCAAATTAACCTTTTGCAAATCATTTTCACTTGCCGTTCCAAAAGTGTCAATCCTAAATTCAAGAATTGGAAATATCTTATCTATATTCTGTAATCTTCCATTTTTTCTAAATTCCATTACTTTTTTATACCCGTCAATAAAATAGTAATCAGTAATTCCAATAACTTTTACATCCAGAGGTAAGTTCTCTAGTGCATTTATAAATTTTTCCCAACCTTCAGGTGAATTATTATAATGTTGATTAATCGAATATGGTGTATGAATATGCAAATCCCATATTCTCCATTCTGAACCTCTATTACTCATAATACTTATTAGTTTAATTAAAATTTACTTTCCCTTATTTATCTTAAATTATTTCAAAAATGCAACTAACTTTTTAAAAAGCTTTACGGATTTCCGTAAGTCTTAATTATTACCTCTAAAATTATCGTTGATGTCAAATGTAAATAAACAAAAAGCCTTTAAACCCAGTAAAAACACCTGATTTAAAAGCCTACAAATAAATCTCTAATAAATACCTAACAGGTTTTTGAAACCTGTTAGGAAACATCGCTATTTAGTAATCTTCATTATCCGGCGGAGCAGTTTTATTGCGTGTAGTTATTTCCCAATTCTCTTTTTGATATGGATTATCTATTTTATCAATTTGAACTGAAATTTGTAATTCCTCTTTGTCTTTATCGTTTTTCCCAATAGAAATCCTAAATCCGTATCCCTTTATCTTTTCGATGTATTTATCGGTTATAGCATTATTTTGATAATAATTTATAGCAACATTAATTTCTTTTGCAAACTGAGTATTCTCAGCCAGAAATTCTAATAATTGTAAGGCAGCTTCTTTTTTAAATTCTGTATCATTTATTTTATCCGGTTCTACTTTATAAAACGCATTAAATTCTAAGGCTAAATTATCGCAACCTCCTACACTTGCATTAATTATAGTATCATTCTTTTTGTATATTTCTAATATGGTTTCGGTATAATTATGCATTTCGATACTTCTGGTACGTTTTTCTACTCCAGGAATATCATTAAAAATAGTTTTAGATTTCAATTTTGCCAATTTACATTTTGACAAATACGATTCTTCGTATAGATTTCCATTCTTGTATATAAATGATAATGAAGTCGATTTTAAATTTTCTACCGAACTTGAATACGTTCTGAAATTTTGTGTAACCTTAATTTTAAATTTATTACCAACAAAATTTGCTTCGTCAATTATATTGTATGAAAAAGGAGCATATCCCAAAATACTATGAGATTCTTTCTGCTCAATTTCATCTTTCATAATGTAAAAAATAAAGTCATCGTTAGTGTTTGCATTTCCACCCAGCATTCCTTCAGATGATCTGTGAATTAGATAATCAATGATTCCGTCATTATTAAAATCAGCTTTTTCATAAATCGAAAATGAAACGGTATAAGGATCGCCATCATTTGCAAACGAAACGTAATAAGGAGATTCGGATATTTGCATTTCCTTATATTTTTGTTCGCCAATTTCTTCGTTAATAAGTCTTTTTAAAAATTTACCTTCTATTTCGGTAGGAATTACTTTTTCTTCTTCTGGTTCTACAGCCAAAACCGTGTCTTTAGTACTTTTTTTATGTACTGTTTTGACTTCTTTTTTGCATGAAAATGCTAAGAGAATAAAGGCAAGAAGAATTATTTTTTTACTTTGAAAGCATATTGATTTATAAGTCATTAATCAATCTTTTTTTTTGGTTAAACTGCTAAAAATTAATTGGTTTTTCGGTATGTATATTAGTTGTAATATGACTTCAAATTAACAAATAAAAAACCACAAACTCACAAGATAAAATTGCAAATTTGCGGTTAGAAACAAATTAAATTCCAATTCTAAATTCCAAAAAAGCTTTTAGCATTCCTGGTAGTTTCCTCCGCAATAACAATCCCCGAAACTCCTTTAAACTGCGCTACAGTTGCTGCAACAAAAGGCAGAAAAGCTGGTTCGCAACGGCGTTCGTGGTATTTTTTCAAGAGATTGTTTGGCACATTTTTCGGCAGCATGAATGGCGCATCGGTTTCGATCATCATTCGGTCAAGCGGTACGTATTGAATCACTTCTTTTAAATGATCAAAACGTTTACTGTCGGATATTGCTCCGGTAAAACCCAAATAAAATCCGTTATCAAGATAGGTTTTGGCTTCTTGCAAACTTCCGGTAAAACAATGCACAACGGCTTTTGGCAATTGTGGCAAATAGGCTTTTGTAATACTCATAAACCTTGTAAAAGCAGCTCTTTCATGCAAAAACAAAGGTTTCTGAACTTCTATCGCCAATTCTAATTGGGCTTTATAACAGGTTTCCTGTACATTTCTGGGCGAAAAGTCACGGTCAAAATCGAGTCCGCACTCGCCTACTGAAACTACGTGTTTCTGTTTTAATAAATTTCGCAGTTTCGAAATGCTTTGCGCATCGAAACTCTTCGCATCATGCGGATGAATTCCGGCTGTTGCGTACAATATTCCGGAATATTCTTTTGCTGTTTCTGCCGAAGCTTTGCTATTTTTTACGCTTGTTCCGGTGAGTATCATTTGCAATACATCGGCGTCTAAAGCGTTTTGTATGACATCGTCTATGTCGTTGTGGAATTGTTTATTCGTTAAATTAATTCCTATGTCTATGTATTGTTTCATATTTTTTTTTAAAGTTACAAAGGTTCAAAGAGGCAAAGGTTCTGAGTTTTTTTCTCTTTGAGTCTTTATGTTTTTTTTATTTTAAATTTTAGAAAAAGAAGCTAGAGACAAGACTTCAATTCTTTCTTCTTGGCTCTATTCTCTTGCCTCTATTTTCTATATTCTATTCTCTATCCACCGTAAATCACCTCATTTTTAAATTCTGCTTCAACCACTTTTCCGTAAATGATTTTGGTCCATCCATTTTCGAATCCGTGATTGTTGGCGATTAGGAAACCTTTGTTGGTGTCGGTTTTTATGATTTTATGGGCATCGATATATCTGCCTTTTACTTTGCAGAATACGATATCTCCTATTTGGTACTTGTCACTTTTTTCAAAGGTTAAGAGACTTCCGCTTTTTAAGATGGGGCGCATGGAGTCTCCAAATGCTTTCATCTTTCCATTACCGACTGTTTCTAATTCTGTTTTCAGTCGTTCGTATTTATTCATTTTTTTGTTTTAAGATTTTTTAAGATATAAGAAGCAAGAGCCAAGACAATTAAATCTTTTATCTTCCCAAGTCTTGTTTCTTGCATCTTGCATCTTTTTTTCTAATTAATCTTCTCTACTTCCGTCATCCGCCATTCTCACCAATTTAGGTGTGAACTTCGCTACGACATCTACCAAATCCTGTTGCGATGCCATAACCTGATTGATATCTTTATAGGCCATTGGCGCTTCGTCAAGACCTGCACCAATAAGCGTAACGCCGTGATCTTGCAGAATCGATTTCATCTCGGATTTAGTTATATTTTTTATGGCCTGAGTTCTGCTCATTTGTCTTCCTGCTCCATGCGAAGCCGAGTTTATGGCGTTCTCCTCTCCTTTTCCTCTCACCAAAAATCCCGGTGCGGTCATACTTCCCGGAATGATTCCCATAACGCCTTTTCCGGCTGGGGTTGCACCTTTTCTATGTACGATTACTTCTTCGCCATTCCAGATTTCTTTCCAGGCAAAATTATGGTGGTTTTCGACTTTGGCTAAAATCGTTGCTCCCAGAGCGCGTTCCATTTTGTTATGGATAATCTCATGACAAGCCGAAGCGTAATCTCCCGCCAAATTCATCGCCATCCAGTATTCCTGACCTAATTGTGTGTTCATATCCAAGTATGCTAAATTTTTAGCCACATCAGGAAGTTTACAAACATCTTTAGCCATTTTGGTATAATGTCCGGCAATTGTGGCACCCATTCCGCGTGAACCGGAATGTGTTAATAAAGCAACATATTTACCTTTCGGGATATTCAAAACGGCATCGTCTTTTGCAAATTCCATGATTCCGAATTCGACAAAGTGATTTCCACCACCTGAAGATCCTAATTGCGACCAGGCTTTATCTTTCAAATGCTTCACAAACGGCGTCATATTAAAAGCATCGTTTTCTAAAACCGCGTGATCTGCTTTGTATTGACCGTGAAATCCGTTTCCTGCGCCAAAAATCGAATTGGCAATTAATTCTTTTTTGAATTTGGCTTCGTTTTCAAAGTAAAAATCCTCTGCAATATCATAAACCGATAACGCCATTCTACAACCAATATCAACCCCAACACCATACGGAATAATGGCATTTTTGGTTGCTAAAACGCCACCTATTGGCAATCCGTAACCCTGATGCGCATCCGGCATTAAAGCTCCTGCAACCGTAACCGGAAGTTTCATGGCAACTTCCATTTGTTTTCTCGCACCGTCTTCGATTCCCTCTAATCCGTAAGCAGAATAGGCATTCGGATTTTGGTTTAAAGCAATAAAATCCTCCGGTTTTTCGTTTGATTTTTCGATCAAAGCAATTGCCAGTTTGCTAAAAATTTTATCGTCTATATAATTCTCTGGAGTATCTAAGACGTTCTTGAAATTTGCTATCATTTCGTCTCTTGTAAATCCGTTTCTTTTACTATTTATTTTTAAGGCAATCCCGATTATTTTTCCTTCAGGAAATCCTAATTCTAATATATCTGTACCGTTTATTTGTGTTTTCATTTGTTTTTCTTTTTAAGGAACAATCCCGATAGCTATCGGGACAGAGGTTCATAGGTGCAAAGGTTTTATAGAAGTGCGCAGTTATTTTGCGTAGTTTTTATTTCGCGCAAAGTCGCAGAGTCGCAAAGTTTTTATTTAAGTGATCAACACACAGTTTATCATTTCGACGTAAGGAGAAATCTTCGCAAGTAACTCCGTAACGAAAGTCCAATCTTTGTCGAATCCCGCGTGTGATTTCTCCTTACGTCGAAATGACAAGCTGTGTGGTTACTATAATCTCAAAGATTTTTTCCCGCTCCCGATAGCTATCGGGATTCCAGATTCTGCAGATTTCTAATAATCCTTGTTAATCTTATTAATCTGTGGCAAAAAAAACTTTGCGCCTCTGCTCCCGATAGCTATCGGGATTGCGAGATTAATCATAATACACTTTGCGGAGACGCACAGCAGTGCGCCTCTACAAAAAACCTTGAACCTTTGCCTCTCTGGACCTTTGCACCTAATCTATCAATAATTGCGTCACTGCCGCAGCATTTATCGCCCATTGTGCATCGTAAACCTCATCAGCATTTTGATCTTCGGTAATTATTAAACCTTGCGCTTCCGCTTTAAGTTGTAACAAACTACCAATATTCAATTTGCTGCTTAGTTTTGCCAATAATGCCTGAACTCCTTTAAAATCCAAACCTTGCACGACTTGCCCTCCAAAGGTCATCTCTAACCAAATGATTTCTCTTTTGGCTACATCCAACACTCCAAAAACCAAACCTTTGGCAATATTCTGCGTCACACGAACCTGATGATCTACACACGACGGATCGTAAGCTACTCCGGTTTTTTCCGAAATTTTCATCGGGTGTTTGCTGTTCATCCAACCTACGACAAGATTTGGCGTGATACTTCCGTTGCTGTACGCATTGCAGGTAAAAGTCACAAATTTTGCGTTGGCTTTCGCCAATTCATCAATGTTGATGTTGATATATTCTGCCGTTCCAATTTTATTCGGAATACTTCTGATATCACCGCTATGTTTACAACCCACTGTTTCCAATCGGCTAAAAGAACACATATCTGCTTTATCTTCATAGGCAATATGACAGCTTAAATCCATATCCAGGTGTTGTGCCGGTAAATCGTTACCCCATTGCATAAACAATCGCACTTCGTTACCTTCAATCGGGAAACGTGTTCCCATTAAAGCAACCGGTAAATCCTGAACGTTCTCGCTTCGATCTCCTATAGAAACCGGCATATTAAACAATTGTGGATCGATATACATCGTTTTGTTTGGGTTTGCAATTGCAGCAAATCTTTTCTTCATTGCTAATAAACACAACGCTTCGATTTGATTTTTCATCGCCTCTAATTGCGCTTCGTCATACAAATTTAATAACGCATTTGGTGCAATTCGTTTGTTGGTTCCACCCAAAGGCTTCACGCTTCTTTGCATGTTTTTATCAAAATAATTTTGAGCATACATGTTCAGGGTAAACACCAATCTGGCCGGAACTTTATCGATAATTTCTGTGAAATGTGCTATAGTTTCGTCTGCACCAAACCAAAGCATATTCGAGAATAACGAACGTGCAAACAATCCCGGACGTTGTTTTAATAATGCAAATGTTTTATCGGCATCAAATTTCAATCTTGAAAAGTTCACTTTACTTTGCCAAACGTCGTATACCTGGTTGTAAAACACATCCATTAAAAAAGCTAATTTTTCAAAGCCTTTTCTTTTGCTGTATTCTGCCAAACGAAGCGCTCGGATAAAACGAACCCACATTCCTCTTTTCGGGTGCATGATTTCGCACATTGTCTCCACATCCATATCCAGATTATTCAACCAGGACGCCACCATTAAACATTCTTTTCGGGAATATTTCAATTTTAAATCTTTTTGAGAGGCAATTTTCGCCTGCGCGCTTGTATCTAAAATATTGAAAAAGTGCTGAGCATTTTTTGATGTTCTTTTAATGATTGTTTTTGGCTCAATAATTTGTAATAATCCTGTATTCCTGAACCATAAATATCTTAAGATATCGGTTGGCGATTTAAAATACTGAGCTGTCTTTTCGGCCTGACCTTCTTCGATTAAAATAGCAATCACCAACATCAAAGTTTCTTTGATCGCGATATCAGTTTTTGGCAAAGGCAAATATTTCAATAACATCTTTAAACTATCTGCCTGCGTAGCGTCTAAAGCGGTTTTGGATTGCAATAATGATGTGTATAAATCTTCTAATTCTTTTTCTGACCATAAATCCAATACTTTTAATTTGCTTCCCTGACCGAAGTTTTCAATCTTACCAAATTCAAACGGAGTTCCGCAAAACGGACAACCGTTGTATCTTTCTAAAGGAAAACTATTATCCGGAATAATATGTCCACATTGTAAAGTTGTTCCGTTAGTCGTTCTAAAAAAGTTGGCGAAAAAAGTTGCAATGTGATCTATGCCAGATTCTCCCGTTGGGATATTCCATTCTTTCACTAATGGTGTCCAGTTTTTATCGGTTCCTAAAACTTCTCTCAGGATTTCTAAAACCTGTACTTTATAATTCGGGTTTACATTATTTAAAGCGTGTAATAACGACTCAGAAAATGTAAATCCGAGTTTTGAAACATTGGCTACAAAAACCGCAGTTGATCCTGATAATTTTTTGATGTCATTCGCAATCATTTCTGATGGAATGAAAATAGCATTTTGACGTAAACTGATTTTTAATAATTCTTTTGTTTTCATTTTTTTAATTTTTAAAATTTAGATAATGGTGTTTCTGGTTCTACCTAAAAGATTTTGAAGTAAGAAACACTTGACCTGAAATTTGAGTGTAATTGATGAACTTTTTATCAGATGGGTTTCCCCGAAGAAGTAAGTTAATCTTGACCCTCATTTTTTATTAATGATGATTTTAAAACTTTTAACCGTCAACTTCCTTTCGGAAGTCAGGACTCGAACCTGGGGAAGTAAGTTTTAATTGACCATTAATTGTGAAGCAGATGGGATTCGAACCCACGACCTGGACGTTAAAAGCGTAAGAAGTAAATTTTGATTGACCTGTTAGGATAATTTCAAAACTACCTGCTCTATCCGCTGAGCTACTGCTTCATTATAAATTGTGTTAACTGGTAATGGTGTAAGTGTGTACGTTGGAAAGTTTTCGAAGTAACTTACACTTGACCTGTTGAACTCAATTTTTTATTTCAATGAACTTATTTTTATTTCCTGAACAAAGATTTCGATAGTAGTGCGCAATTATTCTGCGCAGTAAAAAAATCTTTTATTTTTTTGTGACCCTGATGAGATTCGAACTCATATTCCCTTTCGGGCATTGCGGCTCTAAATACGCTTCCCTACTTTCCCTGACGATTTCGGTGCTTCTGTAAATTCTACCCATTAGTCCGCTCGGGTCTAACCGGAATATCCGCAAACACTACAGCTCGTATTTTTCTGCAGGCTTTTCCTTTTAAGCTACAAGGCCTTTCGTTTTGACATTACAAAGATTTCAGAACTACTACGCAATTATTTTGCGCAGTAAAAAAAGAATTTTATATTTGAGTAAAAAAGGATATGTTTTTAAAACAGAAATATACTGAATTACTACTGAATATTGGTTTTGAGGAAAAAGAAATCCTGTATAATTGGCTGAATTTAGAAAAGGCATATTCCGGCAAATCAAGGCATTATCATAATCTGACTCATATAAAAGATATGATTTTGAGTTTTGAAACTTATTCCGGTAAACTTAAATCTCCAAACGAAATATTATTTTCTATTTTTTATCATGATTACGTTTATGTAAGCAGTAAAAAAGACAATGAACTTAAAAGTGCTGAATATGCTTTGTCCATTTTGCCTGAAAATGTCAAACTCGATAAACAATTGGTTTTTGATGCAATCTGTGCAACGCAACAACATCAACATAATGAAAATGAAGACATTAATTGGTTAATAGATTTTGATTTAAAAATTCTCGCACGAGATTGGGAAGATTACAAAACCTATTTTGAACAGATTAGAAAAGAATATCGCATTTATCCTGATTTATTATACAAACCCGGGCGTGCCAAAGCCCTGAAACATTTTCTGGAGCATGAATTTATTTTTCAGACGGAGGAATTCAGGAGTTTATATGAGGAGAAAGCGAGAGAGAATATTGAAAGCGAGATTTTCTTGTTTCCGTAATTTGCGTGAGGGATAGAGGCGATATCCTTTTGTGAAGTGGAACGGAACAAAAGATAAAGCCGAAAGCCCGACCCGGAGGGACACGTCCAAAAACATACTGAAATATAATGGTTAAGCAAAAAAATAATCGCGCTAAGACGCAAAGTTTTTAAAACCACAGATTAAAAGATTAAACCTGCGATAAAAAAATTTGCGACTTTGTGAGCAAAAAAAACATAAACTATGTCACAAAACAAAAATGCCTTAATACGGTACAAAACCATTGACAAATGCTTGCAGAATAAATACCGACAATGGACTTTGGAAGATTTGATCGAATGTTGTTCCGAAGCTTTATTTGAATATGAAGGACGCGAAAACCCGATTAGTAAACGAACGATTCAGATGGATATTCAACTCATGCGAAGCGAAAAATTAGGGTATAATGCTCCAATTGTTGTTTACGATAAAAAATATTATAAATATGAAGACGATGAATTTTCGATAACCGATATTCCGCTTACTGAAACCGACATGAATGTTCTGACCGAAACGGTTTCGATGTTAAAACAGTTTAAGGATTTCTCTTTATTTAATGATGTATCTGATATTTTACAGCGCTTAGAAGATAAAATCTATGCCGAAAAATCGCATACGAAACCCGTTATTTATCTGGATAAAAACGAAGAATTAAAAGGTTTACACTATTTAGACGAAGTGTATCAGGCCATTATCAAAAAGATTGTTTTGGTGATTACTTATAAATCTTTTAAATCAATAGAAGAAACTAAATTTCACTTTCACCCTTTTATCTTAAAAGAATTCAATAACAGATGGTTTCTGGTCGGAAAGAAAAAGGGTTCTGCTCCTATTACCAATTTGGCACTTGACAGAATTATTGGGATCGATTATGATTTTAATCTGCCTTATTTAGAAGAAGATTTTGATGCCGATTTATTTTATAAAAATGTAATTGGAGTAACTGTTAATACTGGATTGCAACCCAGAAAAATAGAACTCTGGATCGATGCTGTAAATGCGCCTTATGTTCTGACCAAACCTTTGCACCAGACTCAAAGACTAATTAAAGAAAACGAGGACAAAAGTGTTATCGTGCATTTGTTTATTTCTCCTAATTATGAAATGGAACGTATTTTATTGGGGTTTGGTGATGGTATCGAAATTATCAAACCTGAGAATCTACGAAATCGTATGAAAAAGATTCTCGAGAAAGCAATTTCGCGCTATACTCCTGAAAATAATACTGAATTAAACTTATGATTTTCTACAAAATGCAGAATTAAATCTTAATTTAAAACGATAAAACAAATTTTACAGCATAAAATTTGTTAAAATCTCAAAAAAGAATAGTATATTTCAATTTAAAATTAACCCTAAACCACTCTAATTCAGAGATTTTTTTTCACTAACCAAAAAATTATCACAAAATTATATGCATGCATAGTATTTTTTGATTATATTTGAAATCGATATAGTTACATATGAAAGAGAAAACAATAGATTATATTTTGAGAGCTACATGGCAAGCTGTATCAAGAATGTACAATGAAGAAGCTGCAAAATACGACGGCACGATGGCAACAGGATTTGCACTTTTGAGTATTGACAAAGAAGAAGGAACTCCATCTACCGCTTTAGGTCCAAGAATGGGAATGGAAGCCACAAGTTTGACCAGAACATTAAAATCAATGGAAGACAAAGGTTTAATTGTTCGCAAAAAAAATCCAACCGACGGTCGTGGTGTACTGATATACCTGACCGAATTTGGAAAAGAAAAAAGGGATTTATCTAAAAATACAGTTCTGAAATTTAATGAAACAATCAGAAAACATGTTTCAGACGAAAAACTAAAACATTTTATCGAAGTTTCAGAAATCATAAACGAATTAATTCAGGACAAAAACATATTTAATCAAACAGAAAATACAGAAAATGAATAACCTCAATTCTTTATGAAAGCAGGAAAATTCAAATTCAAATAAAAACAAACCTTAACAAATATGAAACGCACAATTAAAAAAGTTGCTGTAATTGGATCCGGAATCATGGGTTCAGGTATAGCTTGTCATTTTGCCAATATTGGTGTTGAAGTTTTATTGCTTGACATCGTACCCCGCGAGTTGACAGAAGCTGAAACTAAAAAAGGATTAACGCTTGAAAGTAAAGCTGTTCGTAACCGTGTGGTAAACGAGCACTTGGCGAATTCATTAAAATCGAAACCGTCCCCTATTTACAGTCAGAAATTCGCAAGCAGAATCACGACTGGAAATACGACTGATGATATAGCAAAAATTGCCAATGTTGACTGGATTATTGAGGTTGTGGTAGAGCGTTTGGATATTAAGAAATTGGTATTCGAGCAAATCGAGAAATTCCGTAAACCGGGAACTTTGGTTACTTCAAACACTTCTGGTATTCCGATTCATTTTATGAGCGAAGGAAGAAGCGAAGATTTTCAACAACACTTCTGCGGAACTCACTTTTTTAACCCTGCGCGTTACTTAAAATTATTTGAAATTATTCCTGGCCCTAAAACCTCAACTGAAGTTTTGGATTTCTTAAACGAATACGGATCTAAATTTTTAGGAAAAACATCTGTTGTTGCTAAAGATACTCCGGCGTTTATTGGAAACAGAATTGGTATTTACGGAATCCAGAGTTTGTTCCACCTGGTAAAAGAAATGGGATTAACGATTGAAGAAGTCGATAAATTGACCGGTCCGGTAATTGGTCGTCCAAAATCGGCTACTTTCCGTACCGTTGATGTTGTTGGTTTGGATACTTTGGTACACGTTGCAAATGGTATTTATGAAAACTGCCCAACAGATGAACAGCACGAATTGTTCAAACTTCCTGATTTCGTCACAAAAATGATGGAAAATAATTGGTTAGGAAGCAAAACAGGACAAGGTTTTTATAAAAAAGTAGATAAAGATATTCTTTCTTTAGACTTAGATACATTAGAATACCGCGCTGCTAAAAAAGCAAATTTTGCTACGCTTGAACTTACCAAAACTATTGATAAACCTATCAACCGTTTTAAAGTTTTAGTGAAAGGAAAAGACAAAGCGGGAGAATTCTACCGTAAGAGTTTCGCCGGAATGTTTGCTTATGTGTCAAACAGAATTCCTGAAATCTCAGACGAATTATACAAAATTGATGATGCGATGAAAGCCGGTTTTGGATGGGAAAATGGTCCATTTGAAATTTGGGATGCCATAGGTGTTGCAAACGGAATCGAAATCATGAAAGCAGAAGGTTTAGAGCCTGCTGCATGGGTTAACGAAATGTTAGCTTCTGGAAGCGAAAGTTTCTACTCTGTAAAAGAAGGAGCAACTTTCTTCTATAACATTCCAACAAAATCACAAGTAAAAGTTCCTGGACAAGATTCATTCATTATCCTAAACAACATTCGCGAAAGCAAAAAAGTTTGGAGTAATAGTGGTGCAATCATTCAGGATTTAGGAGACGGAATTTTGAACTTAGAATTCCAATCAAAAATGAATACAATTGGTGGCGACGTTCTTGCTGCTATCAATAAAGCAATTGACTTATCTGAAAAAGAATATCAAGGTTTAGTTATTGGAAACCAGGCAGCGAATTTCTCTGTTGGGGCTAATATCGGAATGATTTTCATGATGGCGGTTGAGCAGGAATATGACGAATTGAACATGGCGATCAAATTGTTCCAGGACACGATGATGCGCGTTCGTTATTCTTCAATTCCAGTTGTAGTAGCACCTCACGGAATGACTTTTGGTGGTGGATGCGAAATGAGCTTACACGCTGATAAAGTGGTTGCTGCTGCAGAAACTTATATGGGATTAGTTGAATTTGGTGTTGGTGTACTTCCTGGTGGTGGCGGATCTAAAGAAATGGCTTTGAGAGCGTCTGATTTATTCCGCAAAAACGATGTGGAATTAAACGTTCTTCAGGAGTATTTCTTAACGATCGCTATGGCGAAAGTATCTACTTCTGGTTACGAGGCTTTTGATACAGGACTTCTTCAACATGGAAAAGATGTTATTGTAGTAAACAAAGATCGTCAGATCGCTGAAGCTAAAAAACATGCTTTGTTAATGGCTGAAGCTGGTTACACGCAACCTATTAGAAGAACGGATGTGAAAGTATTAGGAAAACAAGCTCTTGGAATGTTCTTAGTGGGAACAGATCAAATGGAAGCTGGAAAATACATTTCTGAGCACGATAAGAAAATCGCTAACAAGCTGGCTTACGTAATGGCTGGTGGTGATTTATCTGAAGCTACTTTAGTATCTGAACAATATTTATTAGATATCGAACGTGAAGCTTTCCTGAGTTTATGTACTGAACGTAAGACTTTAGAAAGAATTCAATATATGTTAACTAAAGGAAAACCACTTCGTAACTAGATAATAAGATGCAAGAAACAAGAAGCAAGACTTTAGAAATATCTTGCTTCTTGCCTCTTTCTTCTAATAAATCTTAAAAAAAACAAAAACAAATGAAAACAGCATATATAATAAAAGCTTACCGTACTGCGGTAGGAAAAGCACCAAAAGGGGTTTTTAGATTTAAAAGACCTGATGAATTAGCTGCAGAAACCATTCAGTTTATGATGGATGAACTGCCTGATTTTGACAAAAAACGTATCGATGACGTTATGGTAGGAAATGCCATGCCGGAAGCAGAACAAGGACTTAACGTTGGACGTTTGATTTCTCTTATGGGATTAAAAGTGGAAGATGTTCCTGGTGTAACCGTAAACCGTTATTGTGCATCTGGATTAGAAACTATCGGAATGGCAACTGCTAAAATCCAATCAGGAATGGCAGATTGTATCATCGCCGGTGGTGCAGAAAGTATGAGTTTTATTCCGATGGGAGGTTACAAACCAACTCCGGATTATAAAGTGGCTGCTGCAGGTCACGAAGATTACTATTGGGGAATGGGTTTAACTGCTGAAGCGGTTGCCAATCAATATAAAATTTCAAGAGAAGATCAGGATGAGTTTGCTTACAACTCTCACATGAAAGCCCTGAAAGCGCAAGCTGAAGGAAAATTCGACAAACAAATCGTTCCGATTACTGTTGATCAGACTTTCATCAATGAAAATGGTAAAAAAGAAACTAAATCATACGTTGTAAAACAAGACGAAGGCCCAAGAGCCGGAACTTCTGTTGCTGCATTGGCTGGTTTAAGACCTGTTTTTGCTGCTGACGGAAGCGTAACTGCCGGAAACTCATCTCAAATGAGTGATGGTGCTGCTTTTGTTTTGATCATGAGCGAGGATATGGTAAAAGAATTAAACCTTGAGCCAATTGCAAGATTAGTAAACTTTGCTTCTTCTGGTGTTGAGCCAAGAATCATGGGTATTGGTCCTGTAAAAGCAATTCCGAAAGCATTGAAACAAGCTGGTTTAGAATTGAAAGACATTGACTTGGTTGAATTAAACGAGGCTTTTGCTTCTCAGTCTTTGGCTGTAATTCGTGAGTTAGGTTTAAATCCTGATATCGTAAACGTAAACGGTGGAGCAATTGCTTTAGGTCACCCTCTGGGATGTACAGGCGCTAAACTTTCTGTTCAGTTATTTGATGAGATGAAACGCAGAGGTAATAAATACGGGATTGTTTCTATGTGTGTGGGAACTGGACAAGGTTCTGCGGGGATTTACGAGGTTCTTTAAGGAGAGAGAATAGAGCAAAGAAGCAAGATGAAAGATTTGTCTTTTTGAAGAAAAGATAAGAATGAATATTTCTTAAAAGTAATAAAAAACTTACTTTTTAATTCGCACTTTCTTATCTTGCTTTAAAAACATGAGACACAATTTTAAGAATTTGAAAATTTGGATTTTAGCTATGGAAATTACTAATAATATCTATAAACTAACTGCCACTTTTCCAAAATCAGAAACGTATAGCTTGACAAGTCAAATGAACAGATGTTCTGTTTCAATGCCTTCTAATATAGCTGAAGGCTCAAACAGAGGAAATAAACATTTTCAACATTATCTGAATATTAGTTTAGGATCTTCATTTGAATTACAAACACAATTATTGATAGCTTGTCAAAACGACTATTTATCAAAAGAAAAAACAGAAGAAATAGAAAACAAAATAATTGAATTTCAAAGGATGACATCAGGGTTCATAAGCAAGTTAAATTAAAATCTTGCTTCTTGCTTCTTTCATCTTTTACCTAAAAAACATAAGCAATGGCAGATACAATCGAAAAAAACGTAACCCGTGGTGGTCAGTTTTTAGTTAAAGAAACAAAATGCGAAGATGTCTTTACACCAGAAGATTTTTCGGAAGAGCAGTTAATGATGCGTGACTCTGTAAAAGAGTTCGTTGACAAAGAATTATGGGCACATAAAGATCGTTTTGAGAAAAAAGATTATGCTTATACAGAAGCATCTATGCGTAAAGCGGGTGAACTTGGACTTCTTGGAGTTGCAGTTCCTGAAGAATACGGCGGATTAGGAATGGGATTCGTATCTACTATGTTAGTTTGCGATTACATTTCTGGAGCTACAGGATCTTTCTCAACTGCTTTTGGAGCTCATACCGGAATTGGAACTATGCCAATTACGCTTTATGGTACTGAAGAACAAAAGAAAAAATACGTTCCTAAATTGGCTACCGGAGAATGGTTTGGAGCTTATTGCCTGACTGAACCAGGCGCAGGATCTGATGCTAACTCAGGAAAAACAAAAGCTGTTTTATCTGAAGATGGAAAATACTACTCTATTACAGGACAAAAAATGTGGATTTCGAATGCAGGTTTCTGTAGCGTTTTCATCGTTTTTGCCCGTATTGGTGATGATAAAAACATTACTGGTTTCATCGTAGAAAACGATCCGTCTAACGGAATTTCTATGAATGAAGAGGAGCATAAATTAGGAATACGTGCTTCTTCTACTCGTCAGGTTTTCTTCAACGATACAAAAGTTCCTGTTGAAAACATGTTATCTGAAAGAGGAAACGGTTTCAAAATTGCCATGAATGCTTTGAACGTTGGACGTATTAAATTGGCAGCAGCTTGTTTAGATGCACAACGCAGAGTAACTACAAACGCAGTAAAATATGCTAACGAAAGAATCCAGTTTAACACTGCAATTTCATCTTTTGGAGCTATCCGTTCTAAATTAGCTGAAATGGCAACGAATGCCTACGCTGGAGAAAGTGCTTCTTACCGTGCTGCAAAAGATATCGAAGACAGAATTGCTGCTCGTGAAGCGGAAGGAACTACACATCAGGAAGCTGAATTAAAAGGTGTTGAAGAATATGCTATCGAATGTTCTATTCTGAAAGTGGCAGTTTCTGAAGACGTACAATCTTGTGCTGACGAAGGAATTCAGATTTTTGGAGGAATGGGATTCTCAGAAGACACTCCAATGGAAAGTGCCTGGAGAGATGCTCGTATCGCTCGTATCTACGAAGGAACAAACGAAATCAACAGAATGCTTTCTGTAGGCATGTTAATCAAAAAGGCTATGAAAGGTCATGTTGATTTATTAGGACCGGCTATGAAAGTTCAGGAAGAATTAATGGGAATTCCATCTTTCGACACTCCTGATTTCTCTGAATTATTTGCTGAAGAAAAAGGAATCATCGCAAACCTGAAAAAAGTTTTCTTAATGGTTGCCGGAAGCGCTGTTCAAAAATACGGACCGGATTTAGACTCTCACCAACAGTTGTTAATGGCTGCTTCTGATATCCTGATCGAAATCTATATGGCAGAAAGTACCATTCTTAGAACTGAAAAATTAGCCAAAAATCAAGGTGAAGACAAAGTACAAGAGCAAATTGCAATGGCAAAATTATACTTGTATAAAGCTGTAGACATTGTAAACTCAAGAGGTAAAGAAGGAATTATTTCTTTTGCTGAAGGTGACGAACAACGCATGATGTTAATGGGACTTAAACGTTTTACAAAATACACAAACAATCCAAATGTTGTAGCCTTAAGAGAGGTTATAACGTCTAAATTAGTTGCAGAAAATGAATACTGCTTCTAATATAAAAATAGTTTTTAGCTTTTAATTTGTTTGAACCCGCACTAATCCGAAACAGTGCGGGTTTATTTTTTTTTATTTTGCCACAGATTTCAGGATTAACTCAGATTTTTTTAAAATCATTTTAATACCGTAATCTTTGGCATACTTTTTTTTAGAGCCACACAGCAATGCTTCTACACAATGAGGAGAGGCATTGCGATGCGCCCCTACGGTATTTTGGGATATCATTTCACAAATCTTTATTAAAATTGTCTTTCTGTTACAAAATGTATGACAAAATTTCGATCCTAATGTTTTATATTTAGCATTCTAAAAACTTTAAAAAACATAAAATGAAACAAATCAAACTGATTGCCCTGATTGTATTGTGCAGCTTTACCACAAGTACATTTGCACAAAAAAACAAAAAGATGGACATCATTGCTTATTACACAGGTGATGACAAACTCATCAACGACTACGAAGTAAACAAATTAGATCAAATTATTTTTAGCTTCTGCCATTTAAAAGACGGAAAACTAAGTGTTGATTCTCCTAAAGATTCTACCACAATTAAATATTTGGTTTCCTTAAAAGCGTCTAATCCGCAACTTAAAATTGTGCTGTCGCTCGGTGGCTGGGGTGGTTGTGAGCCTTGTTCTGCTGCATTTTCTACTCCTGAAGGAAGATTAACTTTTGCTAAATCAGTAAAAGAAGTGAGTACCTATTTTAAAGTAGATGGTTTAGATTTAGATTGGGAATATCCGGCAATTGAGGGACTGCCTGGGCATTTATACCAACCTGCTGACAAACCTAATTTTACAGAATTAATCAAAATTTTACGTACCACTTTAGGCAAAAAATATGAATTGAGTTTTGCTGCCGGAGGTTTTCAAAAATATCTGGACGAATCTATTGACTGGAAAGCGGTAGCGCCATTAGTAAACCGCATCAACATTATGAGTTATGATCTGGTAAACGGATATTCTAAAGTTACCGGACATCATACTCCTTTATACAGTACAAATCCAAAAGAAGAATCTACAGACAGAGCCGTTGAATATTTATTAAAACAAGGAGTTCCATCTGAAAAATTAATTATTGGAGGTGCTTTTTATACCAGAACCTGGAAAAATGTAGAGAATATAAATAACGGTTTGTATCAAGCCGGAGAACATATTCAGGGCGTTGATTTTAAAAATTTTGCCACTACTTATACAGAAGCTAATGGCTGGAAATATTTTTACGATGAAAAGGCACAAGCACCATATTGGTATAATGCAGGTACAAAAACTTTTGCAACATCAGATGATATTAAATCTATAAAAGCTAAAACGGAATATGTAAAAACTAAAAAATTAGGCGGTATCATGTTCTGGGAACTTACTCTTGACAGTCCGCGTGACGGAATGGTAGATGCTATTTATAAAGTAAAAACAGCCAAATAAATCATTTTTAAAGGAATAAAAAACGGCAGTTCTGTAAAATAACTGCCGTTTTTTTATTTTATAAAGAAAGTTATTAAATTTTTGATTTGTCTAATTCACCAATAAAAGGAATAGACTCCAAAATCTCCGCTCTGATTATGGTTTGCAAATACACCTCTAATTGCAGAAATTTAGCTGCGTTTATTGCTCCAACAGCTTTTTTCGCCTGTTTATACGTTTTAGCATATAATTTTTCATAAGCTAAATGATTTTTTAAAGTTCCTGTAGCCAACTCATCTGCTTTTGCATCTGTTAGTGTCGCATAATTTACAGCATAATCATTAATGAGCTGAAACTTTGTTTGGCCAAGAGCCTTGCGTTCTGTTTCATAATTATCGTAAACTTTTGTAAAAGCGGCAGATTGCGTATCCGATAAATTCATGTATTGTTTGACAAGATCACTTTTCGATTTACCATAAACACTTTGCAAAACCTCAACATCTTCTTTAAACGAAGACTGAGCATAAGATGAAAACGAGGCAATTGCCATAATAAGGATAAGACTTAATTTTTTCATAGTTTTAAATTTAAATTTGTTTGTAAAATTTATGAGTATCAAATATACTGATTTTTCTTACTTAAAAATACTATTACTTTTTAATCTCTTCCGTTTTTGGAGCTTTAATTTCTCCTGTATAAGAGATGGATGCTCTATTATTACTATTTACAGAAAGAGTTGCCCCTCCATCAAAAAAGATAGAAAACATTAAATCATAGACATCGTCTTTTCCTCTGACTGAAGTTCTTATGGTATAACTTTTTTTCTTTTTTTCTACTTTTATTTTTTCAGGTATTCCTTCAAATTTTATTCCGCCATCCCCTCCGTATGCAACATTAAAAGCACGTCCAAAAAAAGGTAAATCGCAAGTGGTCTTCTCTGTGTTGAAGTTTAGAAAGTACGTATTGTAATCCAGAATAATAAATCTGCCTCCCATAGGATTAACTTTCTGCGCTTCAAAAACAAAGTTTTTAGCCTCAATGAGGGCTTCAATTTCTTTTTGCTTCTGCAAATCGCTTTCGGCCTTTAGTTCTTTTTTAGTCTTTTGCTGTGCCAAAACAGGAAAGCTTAAGAAACACATTAACATTAATAAAAGGGATAATTTAGTTTTCATAGTATAGCTCTTTTAAAACCAAATAAGGGTTATCTATTTTTTGGTAAATCGCATCATGGCAATATCTCCGGAAATAAAATTCAGTGTTTTACCATTATCGGTAACATCATACGAAGTTATTTTTGGCAAAGTGCTCATAAAAACCTGTTCCCCTTGTTGTGCATCCATACACATCATTTTGGTCACCGCCATTGGTTGTGTAAAATCGATTTTGTTACCCGTTACAATGAGTTTCCCCGTAAAAGAGTTACAACTATTGCTTCCGGAAACCTGATTTTCTTTTACGTTAAAATGAATGGTTGGTTTTTTATTGGGATACAACCCGTCAAAAGCAATTCTTGGGCCACTGATATAGTCTAGTTCCCACGTTCCCTCAAGTTGAGCAACTGAATTAATTTTCTGAGCCTTAGAAGCATTGCAGGAAATCAAGACCGCTCCTAAAAAAATTAAAGTTAAAACATTCTTTATCATAATTATAAGTATTAAATTAAAAAATAATGAACACTAATTTTAAAATTTCAATTCGAGGTTATACGAAATTACGCAATAATTTTTGGTTCTTCACTTAAAGGAGCATTTAAATTACAAACCAATAGTTTTAGATTTTTTTAACTATTACGGTCAAGCAATGTCGGAATTTTATGTTAAATTTACTTAATCTTTAATTTAAAAGCCTCACACATGAAAAAAATAATTGTTTCTTTCGCTATAATTACAGCTTTAATTGTTGGTTGTAAGACCAGTACAAAATCAAATGATGCTAAAACCCTGACTGTAGCACTAGAGCCAAAAAGTAGCAGTACAGTTGCAGGAAGTGCCACTTTTACAGAGAAAAATGGTAAAGTAACTTTTGTTGCAAAAATAAGCGGTTTACAACCCGGAGTTCACGCAATCCACATTCACGAAAAAGCAGATTGTAGTTCAGCCGATGGAAGTTCAGCTGGCGGACACTGGAATCCAACTTTCAAAAAACACGGAAAATGGGGTGTTGCAGAATACCACAAAGGTGATATTGGAAACTTTACTGCAGATGCAAAAGGTAACGGAACTATAACACTAACGACTGATGAATGGTGTATTGGTTGCGGAGATGCAAACAAAGACATCCTTGGAAAAGGTTTGATTGTGCATCAGGGAGCAGATGATTTTACGACACAACCAACCGGAAATGCCGGCGGAAGAGTTGCTTGCGCAGGAATCATTAAATAAAAATCTTCTAATAACCACTATTTTCACAAAATCTAGTGGTTATTTCATTTAAAATTTATCCTAAAACGAGAAAAAGATATAGCTTTGCAGCTATAAATTAAAGTTAATGATTAACCCATCAGCATCAGGTTGGATAGACAAGTTTTTTAGTGAACAAAAGTTTTCAGAAGCAATTCCTTTTGAAACTACGGATTCGTTTTACTATAAAGTCAGAGAAACCGGTTTTATTTATGGCCACATCATAACTATTGATTCCAGAATTCCTATTCCTATAAAAGGCTGGTTTAAAACCGAAATTTCTAAAGTTGCCTTATTAAATACTTTGTACGGCGTTTTTTGTTTAGAAAAGAGAAGTTTTGAACCTAATAATTTTATTACCGAAGTTTTAAAATTTTATAACGAAATGAATCCTGAAGGATTCAATTTATTTAAAATTTTACTCCCAAAAGACACTCCTTCCCTATCTTTAGAGAACATTATAGATCAAAGGGTTCAGACCAATGACAGCATTATCAGTAAAAACTTTTCGCATTTAGTTACCAATGCGCTTTTGTTTATTGATGTTTTGGCTTTCAGACAATATTTAGAAAAAGGAGCAATTCCTGAAAAGTATTTAAAAAGAATCGAAGAAACCGTGTTGGGTATTGTGGCTTTGGCTTTAAAAACCAAAACGGCCAAATCGCAGCATGATGATTTATTGATTAAACTTTTTGAGGCTTCTATACGTTATTCTAAATTTTCAAAAGTTACCGTTGATACTTTAGAAACTTTGCAACTGGATTATTTTAAAAATAAGCTCGAAAACTATTATTTAATTGACATGGCCGGAATGGCATTGTGGAGTGATGGTGTGGTAGAGAATGAAGAAGCATACTTTTTATACTCCTTAGGATCAATGATGGGCGTTTCTGATGATTTTGTAACCAAAAGCATCGATACAACGAATACTTTTATCACCACACATAAAAAGAAAATTCCGTATTTTAATTATTCCAATCCTGTAAAACACTTTTACGATCAGATGACGCATAGCGTTGTAAAACTAATCGTAAGAAACAAAAACAGATTGGTTAAGGAAATTATCCAGAGTAAAGAATTAATGATTCTATTGGCCTATTCAACCACGAGAGATCTGGATGCCAAAGAAAAAAAGAAAGTAAAAAAACAGCTTTTAGATATTTGCAAAACGATTCCGTCACTGACCATCTTTTTACTTCCGGGCGGAAGTTTATTATTACCGATTTTAATCAAGTTTATCCCAACCTTATTACCATCGGCTTTTAATGAAAATCTGGATGAAAACGAATAAAAAAAATCGCCCTTTTGAGGCGATTTTTTATGTTTTATAGATTACTCAGTTGATAAACCTCATCTAATTCGTCATTCGAACTAATGTTCACATCTAAATCAGTTACAAAACCGGAATTTAATCCGTAAACCCATCCGTGAAGCATTAAATCCTGACCATTTTTCCAGGCACTTTGTACAATTGACGTTTTGGCCAAATTATAAACCTGCTCTTTAGCATTGATTTCAACAAAAGCATTAAAACGCTCTGTTTCATCTTCAATCGAGTTTAAGTATTTGTCATGCAAACGGTATTCATCTTTAATGTGACGAATCCAGTTGTCGATAATTCCAACAGACATATTACCCATTGCCGCTTTTACACCACCACAACCGTAGTGTCCGCAAACAATAACATGTTTTACCTTCAAAACGTTTACAGCATAATCAAGAACACTTAACATATTCATGTCAGAGTGTACCACCATATTGGCAATATTACGGTGTACAAAAACTTCTCCTGGTTTAGCACCAATAATTTCATTGGCAGGAACACGGCTGTCAGAACATCCAATCCATAATAATGGCGGTGTTTGACCTTTAGCTAAATCTGCAAAATAATTAGGATCTAATGCTAATGATTTTTCAACCCATTCTTTGTTGTTTTCTAGTAGTTGCTTATAAAACTCTCTCATTTTTTTGTTTTTTTGTAGTTTTTGAATGGTATTTTATATGTTCAGAACATATCAAAAGAACTTTGTTCAAAGTTACCTAAATTTGACACTCCTCAACACGTAAGAAATACCTCGTTTAATAAATTTATCTTAAAAATCTTCTTTTACCGTTTCTTTTTTAACCAATGCTCTTTTTGCAACATCATAATAATGCTCTATAGTCACATGGTTGTTAACATCAGGAGAATTCTCGAGCTCGTATGCTTCTTTAAACCCTTTTAGTTTTACTTTAATGTTTTCGTCGACAGCACGTGTTTCTTTAAACTCGCGAATCAAATCTAAAACATCATGTGCAATATATTCTGTATCCTGGGCATTAATAATAACTTTAGAATTTTCAGGAATCTCATTCAGTGTCAATTTTATAGCTGCTTTGTTCAAAAATGAAACTTCTTGTGCCAAATCGATATGAATAACATCTCCATCTTCGTATTCTTCTTTTTTGAAGCTGTACGCTCTTTTTAAGTTCCCTCTCAATACAAAAATAATACTTATAATAATCCCTAATGCAACACCTTTAAGTAAATCTGTTGCCACAACAAATACTAAAGTGGCTACAAACGGTATGAATTGGTATTTTCCTTTCTCCCAAAAATGTTTGAATGTTGCAGGTTTAGCTAATTTATATCCGACCAGGATTAGCACGGTTGCCAAAGTTGCCAATGGAATTTTGTTTAAAAGTGCCGGAATAGCCAAAACACTTAATAGCAAAAGTACCCCGTGAATAATAGCCGACATTTTTGATTTTGCACCTGCATTGTTATTAGCTGATGATCTCACTACAACTGATGTCATGGGTAAACCACCTAAAAGTGAACTTACAATATTACCAATACCTTGCGCCCTAAGCTCAACATTTGTATTGGTGTAACGTTTTTGAACATCCATTCTGTCAGCAGCTTCAATACATAATAATGTTTCTATAGAAGCTACAATGGCAATTGTAATAGCAACTACCCAAACTTGCGGATTTGTAACCGCTGCAAAATTTGGTGTAATTAAAATAGATTTAAATTCATCAAAAGATTTTGGAACTGGCAATGAAACCAAATGTTCTTTTGCAATCGCCAATGAGCTTCCTGTAGAAACAAAAATTTCATTTAAAGCAATACCAACGAGAACAGCAACAAGTGCCCCGGGAATTAATTTCAATTTCTTTAAAAAGGAAACTTTATCCCATGAAATTAAGATCACAAATGAAACAAGTGAAATTACTACTGCTCCTAAATGTATGTGATTCAGGACATCAAATAAAAACGAAAAGGAATTACTTCCGTCGTTTTGGACAAAAGCCTGATCACCTTCGAAATCTGCGTCATAACCAAAAGCATGAGGCAATTGTTTTAATATAATAATGATCCCGATTCCCGCTAACATTCCTTCAATAACATTCGTTGGAAAATAGTTTGAGATACTTCCGGCTCTTAAAAACCCTAATGCTAATTGAATTAATCCAGCAATAAAAACAGACATTAAAAACACATCAAAAGCACCTAAATCAGTAATAGCAGTCAAAATAATAGCAGTTAACCCGGCTGCTGGTCCCGAAACACTAATGTGCGACTGGCTTAAATAACCAACCACAATACCACCAATAACACCTGAAATAATTCCCGAAAATAAAGGTGCTCCAGAAGCCATTGCGATACCTAAACACAACGGTAGAGCCACCAAGAAAACCACTAAACCTGAAGCAAAATCAGATTTAAGGTTGGCAAAAAGATTGATTTTTTTTGTCATAATACAATACTAAAAAAATTATTCATTAAAGATTTACCACATTTAATCAAAAATGCAGTGTAGTTCAAAATAATCGGAAGTATTATATCAAGTTAGGAGGTGGAGCAAAAATGCTCGGAGAAATATTATCTAATTTTACGATGTTTCCAGAAACAATCGTTTTCTTTTGAATATAAACAGGTAACAAAACCTCATGCTCCAATATGGTAGCATGAACTACAGATTTAAGTTCCTTATGAACTTCTTCTTCAGCGCAATTAAAAGATATAGCCGTATTTGTCCCTTTCTTTATCACCTGAACAATTGTTGGGGTAGATAAGAAAGCAATAAATATGAATAATAATATGCGAGCGATTAGTTTCATTGCAGCAAAAATAGTGTTAAACAAATAAAATCAAAGCGTGAGAGCAAAAAATTTATACAAATTTAACAATCATAAAAAAACAGAATGACGGAGAAACCATCATTCTGTTTATATTATACTAAAAAACAATCAATTACAGTTCTTCTTCTAACCATGCATTCATCATCCAAATCGTTTTTTCCTGTTCTGCAATGAAGTCACTCATCATCGAATTAGTTCCTTCATCATTAATTTCATCTGATTGCTTCAGAATTTCTCTTTCTATTTTTAATAAATCAGATAATGAACTTACAATTAAATGAACTGCTTTTTCATCGTTTGAGATGTTCTTTCCAACAGTTAATTTATTATTTTTAATGTAATCCTCAAAAGTATGCAAAGGGGTTCCGCCTATTGTCAGCACTCTTTCTGCAATCATATCGATTTTTAATTGGGCATCTGTGTACAACTCTTCAAATTTAACATGTAAATCAAAGAAACGTTTACCACGAATGTTCCAATGTATTCCTCTTAAGTTCTGATAATATACTTGAAAATTTGACAACAGAATATTCAATTCTTTTACTAACAATTCTGACTCTTTAACTGGTAATCCTAAAATATTTGTTTTCATAGTTTTCATTTTATAATAAGTTTACTACAAATTTAATATAAGTTCTTTAAAAATGTTATAAAAAAAAATTATATTTTCTTATTTTTGCATCACAAAATACTATCAAAATGACGATTACTCAATTACAATATGTGTTAGCTGTTGCCGAACACAAAAATTTTACACTTGCTGCAGAAAAATGTTTTGTTACTCAACCGACTTTAAGTATGCAAATTCAAAAAATTGAAGAAGAACTCAATATTTTAATTTTCGACAGAAGTAAAAAACCCATTCAACTTACTGATATTGGTCAAAAAATTGTCAACCAGGCCAAAAACATTGTAAACGAAGCCGATAGAATCAAAGATATTGTAGAGCAGCAAAAAGGTTTTATAGGAGGTGAATTTCGCTTAGGGATTATCCCTACTATTATGCCAACACTTTTGCCCATGTTTTTAAACAACTTCATCAAGAAATACCCAAAAGTAAAACTCCTGATTGAGGAACTGAATACCGATGAAATTATTCTAAAGTTAAAAAATGGTCACCTTGATGCTGCAATTGCGGCAACTCCGCTTGAGGATGAAAAAATAAAAGAGATCGTTTTATATTTTGAACCTTTTGTGGCTTATATCCCGGAACACCATGCCAGTTTTCAAAAAGAGGAAATTGAAGTCTCCGATTTAAACTTAAATGAGATTTTGCTTCTGCAGGACGGACATTGTTTTAGAGATGGAATTTTGAATTTATGCAAAAACGGTTCTGATATCGATCAGAATAATTTTCAGATACAAAGCGGCAGCTTTGAAACCCTAATCAAATTAGCCGACGAAGGTTTGGGCACAACGTTACTTCCGTACTTGCACACCTTAGACTTAAAAGATTCCGATAAACTGAAACTACGAAACTTTAAAGAACCAAAACCTGCCCGCGAGGTAAGTTTAATTTACCCTAAGAGCGAATTAAAAATGCAAATCATTGATGCATTACGATCTACAATCGCCGGAGTTGTCAAAGGAGCCATTGTTTTTCAGAATGTTCAAATCATTAGTCCACTACAACAAAAGAAATAAAAATAGAAAAAGGAGCCAATTGGCTCCTTTTTCTTATACTGTGATTAGTAGTAAACTTTGTTTTAGTTCTGGTTTTTCAATAATAAAATTCATTAACCATTCTTGCAATTGTTCCATTTCGTATGGTAACAGTGTTTTGATAGCTTTTTCTAGTTCTTTACAGAAAAGTATCGGATCGAAACTAACTCTCTCAAGTATTGATTTCGTGTAATCAAACATCATTTTTGACATAATAAAATAAGATTTTCGGGGGTTATCATTATTTTTAAACTCGCACAAATTTAATCAAATATCATTCATAAGCATTCATTTTAACTTATTATTTTAAAAACTTTAGCAACGAATACGTTTTCTTAATACATATAAATCAATATAGAATAATTCTAAACAACTCATTTAAACCTTTTTAAAGGCTCTAAACATTTCTCGTTTTCCCGGAGGGCCAGCCAATTTCTCAACAGTAAATCCAACTTCGATCATACTTCTTTTAACAACTCCTCTTGCAGCATACGTTACCAAAACTCCATTTGGCTTTAGACTATTGTACATCTTCTGAAAAATAGCAGTACTCCAAAGCTCTGGTTGTACCCGATATCCGAAGGCATCAAAGTAAATCAAATCAAAAATTTCAAAATCGTCTATTTCGTCAAAAAATTGTTTCCTTTTGGTTAACGAGAACGTTTTGCAAATTTCTATTTTTTGATCCCATTCACATTTATGCATTTCCTCAAAAATATTCTCAAATTCCAATGCGTCAAGCTCACTGACATAATTCATTTCTAAAACTTCTGCTGCAGCAACAGGGTATGCTTCTACCCCAACATAATTAATTTGTTGCTGTTTTTGAATCGATTCTAAAAAGGTAATAAAAGCATTTAAACCTGTTCCAAAACCAATTTCAAGAATACTTACAGGCTTATTGTCAAATAACGAAAGTCCATTTTTTATAAAAACATGCTTGGCTTCCTGAATGGCACCATGTTTAGAATGGTAACATTCGTCCCATTCCTGTAAATGAATTGTCGTTGAGCCATCTAGCGTTTTAATTATTTCTCTTTTCACTTTTTAAGAATTTATAATCTGGTTTTATTGGTATTTAAGGCATTTTCTGAGTCAAATTTAATCAAAACAAATGCGTAAAGCCTTAAAAATCGGCTGTTTTTTCATAAATTCTTTATAAAACTGTCTCATTTTTTTTACTTTATTATAAGATAAATAAATCTCAGTTAAAGGCCATAAATAATGCAGTTTTACTAAGCAAATTACTTATTTTTACTTAATTTTGCATTCAATAAATTCTATTTTACACCAAATCATTACTTTAGAATCTTTCTATTGCAATGAAAATTACATAAAAACTTTACATAATTATGAGTACAACTCAAACAAGCAAAATTGAAATCAGAAAAGCAACTTCGTCAAAAATAAGCGGAGTAGACTTTCAAAACTTAAGCTTTGGTGCTGTTTTTACAGACCATTTATTCGAATGTGATTTTAAAAATGGAGAGTGGTCAAATCCTGTCATTAAGCCTTATGCTCCAATTTTAATGGATCCATCTTCAAAAGTCTTTCATTACGGACAAGCTATTTTTGAAGGAATGAAAGCTTATAAAGACGACAATAATGATGTTTGGTTGTTCAGACCTGACGAAAACTTCAAACGTTTTAACAGCTCTGCTGTTCGTATGGCTATGCCGGAAGTTCCGGAAGCTATTTTTATGGATGGTTTGAATGAGTTATTGAAAATTGATCAGGAATGGATTCAAAAAGGAAACGGAAGCAGTATGTACATTCGTCCGTTTATGATTGCTACGGGCGCTGGTGTTGTAGCAAATCCTTCTGACGAATATAAATTTATGATTTTACTTTCTCCTGCTCAATCATATTATGCAGGTGAAGTAAAAGTAATTATTGCGGAACATTATAGTAGAGCTGCAAATGGTGGAATTGGAGCTGCAAAAGCTGCCGGAAACTACGCTGCACAGTTTTACCCAACTAATTTAGCAAACAAAGATGGTTTTCAGCAAGTAATCTGGACAGATGACGCAACGCATACCAAACTGGAAGAAGCGGGAACAATGAACGTTTTCTTTAGAATCAATGATACTTTACTGACTGCTCCAACAAGCGAAAGAATTTTAGATGGTATTACCAGAAAAAGTTTGATTGCCATGGCTGAAAAAGAAGGTCTTAATGTAGAGGTTCGCCCTGTTATTGTTTCAGAATTGGTAGAAGCTGCTAAAAACGGATCTCTAAAAGAAATCTTCGGAGCCGGAACTGCTGCAGTGATCAGTGTTATTAAAGGTTTCTCTTATCAGGATGTTTATTATGAAATGACTCCGGTTGAGAATTCTTATGCTGCTCTTTTGAAAGAAAAACTAACCAATCTTCAAAACAAACTTTCTGAAGATACTTTTGGGTGGACTGTTAAGGTACAATAAGCAAAAGACTTTTAAAAACAATACAGCCCGACGTTTCGATACATTCGCACGTCGGGCTTCTTTTTTATATTTGCTTTTCAAACTCCCTAAAAATGACTGAGAACCTGATTTTAAAAAATATTGCCAAACATATTTCGCTTGACGAAAATGAAATATCTTATTTTCTTTCGATTCTAAAGGAAAAGAAATATCCAAAAAAAAGCATTATTTTAAAAGAAGGAGAAATTTGCAGAACGATAAATTTTGTTCAATCCGGGACTTTAAGAGCATTCTATCGAGATCAGCAAGGAAAAGAATCCACCATTATGTTTGCCGTTTCTGACTGGTGGATTACAGATATGTCGTGTTTTATCAACCAGCAACCCGCAATGCTAAATATTGAAACTATAGAAGAAAGTGTTATACTGCATTTACAAAAAGAAGATTTGGATAATTTGTATCTTAAAATTCCAAAGTTCGAACGCTTTTTCAGGATTATTATGCAAAACGCTTATATAAGAGAACAATTAAGAGTTATTCAGAACCTTTCGCTTTCTGCAGAACAACGGTATTATATCTTTCTGGAGAAATATCCTCAAGTGGCAAAACAAGTCACACAAAAACAAATTGCTTCGTATTTAGGCATTACGCCTGAGTTTTTAAGTATGATTAAAGCCAACAAAAATAAACAAGCATTTTCTTAAACTACATTATTTTTTTGCTGCGATATCTTTACGTGCTTTGTAAAAAAGAAAAAGATATGCTTATACTTATTGCCGGACCTTATCGTGGCGGGACAAATGATGATCCAAAATTGATTCAACAAAATTTAGAAAAATTAGAAGCTGTAGCGCTCCCTTTATTCAGAATGGGACATTTGCCTGTAATTGGCGAATGGCTGGCTTTACCATTGCTTCATTTAGCAGGCTCAAAACACATTGGAGACAGCGTTTGGGACGAAATTCAATATCCTGTTGCGCATCGTCTTCTGGAAAAATGCGATGCCGTTCTTAGACTCGAAGGAGCATCAAAAGGAGCTGACAACGACGTTCGAATTGCAACAGAAAGAGGTCTGAAAATCTATTATCGTTTAGAAGATATTCCTGCTGCGGAATAACAAAATAAAAATCCCTAATAAGTTTTAGAAACCTATTAGGGATTTGTATTTAAAGCAATTTAGAAAAATCAGGTTTAAAATAATTTGGGCCTTTCATTACTTTACCATCTTCTCTGTAAATAGGCTGTCCGTCTTCGCCTAATTTACTCATGTTACTACGCTGAATTTCATCAAAAACAGCTTCTATTTTATCCTGCAAACCATGTTCGATAATTGTTCCGCACAAAATATACATCATATCTCCAAGAGCGTCAGCAATTTCGACTAAATCATTATTTTGTACTGCTTCAAGATATTCTTCGTTTTCTTCTTTCATTAAATTATAACGAAGTATTTTCTTATGTTCCCCCAAATCAGCAATTGGCGTATGACTGTGTCCTATTTTAAAAGCAGTATGAAATTCAGTTACTGCATCAAGTTGTTTTCTCATGATTTTATTTACTTAAATGAAATGCCAAATTAGCAACTATTCATATACAATTCTCTAAATTTGTAAAAAATAATTTTTTACTATGTTTAGTCAAGGACAATTAATATTCGCACTCTGTTTTTTTATTGCATTTGTAATCGTAATGATATTTGCTTATCGAAAAGATCTCGCTTTACACCGAATTTTTTACAAAGGAAATTATAAAGTATTAATTGTATTCCTGATTTTTATTGCTCTTTTGTTTGTGATCAAATTCTTCTTTAAAAGATAATTCCAAAAAATAATTGCTATATTTAGAATAAAATAATTTCAGAAGCACAACAATTAAACTGCTGTAAAAACGTTTTATCTGAAGCTTTTTTTGTCCAAAATAATTTTATAAAGTGTACTTTTATTGCTACACTATTAACGTCGCTAGTAATAAAATTTATAACTTTACGACACCAAATAACTGACTCCAATGAAGATTCTAAAATATTTATTCTTACTATTATTACTAAGCTTAGTTGCTCTTACTGTTTTTGTTGCTACCCAAAAAGGTGTTTTTTCTGTTGAAAGAAGCAAAGTGATCAACTCACCAAAAGCAACGGTTTATAATTATTTGAATGATTTTAGAAACTACGAAGATTTTGAATCCTGGTCTGTAGCAGATCCTTCGATAAAAATGACATTTCCGAATAAAACACCCGGAAATGGCGCTTCTTATTACTGGACCGGAGCCGAAGGAAACGGAAACGCAATCACACTTAAAACTAAAGAAGGAGAAAGCATTCAGCAAAAAGTAAAATACGACGGAACAGAAGCCAATGTTAACTGGACCTTTAAAGATACCCTGGCAGGAAAAACAAAAGTTACCTGGAAAGCAACAGGAACAATGAGTTTTTTATTTAAAGTTTATACTGCATTACATGGTGGTTCTGACAAAGTTATTGGAACTATTTACGAAAAAAGCCTTGCAAATATTGATAAAAACCTGGATTACGAAACAAAAACTTTTGCCATAAAAGTAAATGGAGTAGTGAGAAAAACTGAAACGGCGTATATCAGACAAACGTTTACAAGTGAAATTCAGAAGGTAAATAAAAACGCAAGAATTGTAATTCCGAAACTTATTGAGTTTAGCCAGAACAATGGTTTATCTACGAACGGGAAACCTTTTATCATTTACCATACTTACGACACCACAACCGGATTAGCCAAAATTTCTATTTGTTTACCTACCAACAAAGAGATTATGACAGCCTCAGGAAGTGATATTTCAGGTGGAAAACTAGATGGTTTTGAAGCTGTAAAAACAACTTTAACTGGTGATTATTCTCATGTTAATGAGGCAATTGCAAAAACGACAGCTTTTATAAACAAAGAAAAAATCACCCCGGATTTAAGCTGGTCTCATCTTGAGATTCTAACAATTAGTAAACTGGACGTAAAAAGTTCTTCTAAGTTGATGACGGAAATTTATTTCCCAATAAAACCCAAAGCTGTTCCGGTTGTAAAAGCTCCTGTTTACAGAAATGATACAGAACCTGTAACTCCGGCTGCAAAACCTGCAGAAGCCCCTAAAACGACTACTCCAAAGACCACAGAGGAAGAACAATCAGAATTCTAAAATAATGAAGGTCGACAAAACCTTTTGCTTAAAATTCATTCTAATAAGATAAATCAGAGAATTTGACAGACGAGAAGGAATTTATACAAAAATTATTAAATCCTAAAACGCAAAATACAGCGTTTCAAAAGCTCTTGTCCGATTATCAAAAACCTTTGTATTCCCATATTCGAAATATTGTTTTGAATCATGATGATGCAGACGATGTTTTGCAAAATACTTTTGTAAAAGTTTTTCAGTATTTAAAAAATTTTAAAGGAGAAAGTAAACTTTTTTCGTGGATGTACAGAATTGCCACTAATGAAGCCTTGACTTTTTTAAATCAAAAAGCCAAACTAAGCGGATTAACATCTGAAGCATTACAAAATAAAACCATCGACAATTTAAAAGCCGATGTGTATTTTGACGGTGATGAAATTCAGATAAAACTTCAAAAAGCTATTGTAACCTTACCGGAAAAGCAACAGTTGGTCTTTAAAATGAAATACTTTGAGGAATTAAAATACGAAGAAATTGCTGAAATTCTCGGAACTTCAGTGGGTGCCTTGAAAGCATCGTATCATCATGCAGTAAAAAAAATTGAAATATATGTTACATCAAATTAAACCTTTTGTAACAAAACCTGTCTTATAGATATTATGAAAACATTTAAATTAGAAGAAGAAACAAAAATAGCGACCGGATTTAAAACTCCGGAATATTATTTTGATACTCTTTCAGCAAAAGTTTTACAGCAAATTAACGAACAGAAGAAAGTAAAAGTAATCCCTATTTACAGAAGAAAAAAGGTGCTTTTTATTGTTGCAGCCGCTGTAGTTGTTATTGCATTCATGATCCCGATCGTTAACAATTACAATAATACTTCTAAAGATCTTGATGAAGACACTTTAGAAACCTATTTATCGTATCAGTCAAATCTGAATCAGTACGACCTGATTCAAAAATTAGATACCAAAGACATTCAGGCGCTAAGTCAAAATGTTGCAATCGAAGATGAAACCCTTGAGGACATTCTGGCAACAAATCCAAATATTGAGCATTTAATTATACAATAAAACAACTTAAAAGATGAAAATCAAAAATATACTTCCGATAATCCTGTTTCTAGTTAGTTTTTCGTTTTATGCACAAAATGGCAAAACAGATGAAAAACGGGAGAAGATTAAAGCTTACAAAGTTTCTTTTTTAACAACCGAACTTGAATTAACTTCAACAGAAGCTGAAAAATTCTGGCCCATCTATAATGCTTACGACGACAAGCAATTTGAATTAAGACATCAGAAAATGAAAACATATATGCGTAAATTAGATGATGACAATATCAATTCGATGTCAGAGAAAGATGCCGTTACCCTTCTGTCTCAGATGGAAAGCACAGATAAAGAATTATATATTTTGCGTGATAAATATATGACCAGTTTAAAAAAGATACTTTCAGCAAAAAAAATACTGAAACTTAAAAAATCAGAAGACGATTTTAATCGAAAACTACTGCAACAATACCGAGACAAAGCAGCAGCAAAAGATTAAAATTCTATTACGAAACAACAGCGACAGGAACCCTATATAATAATACTTACTTTATTATTTAGGGTTCTTGTTATTTAAAGAATTCTCTATCTAAAATGAATTCGGACTACTTTGTTATGACCTGCAGCAATTGCAGTATTTCTATTAATGAAACGAATTGTAAAGAGTTTGGTATCATCAGACAACTGAATCCATGATGATCCACTATCAGTTGAATATTGTAGTCCTCCGGATCCAACGCAAACTAACTCTTTTCCGTTACCTCCCGGAACATATTGCACACATGAAGCATAACCAAACCCTTGATTCTGACCAATTAATTCCCAGGTTTTACCTCCATCATTCGTTACCGCTTTATTGTCTGAATTATGATTTGGAAGCTCATAATCTCCACCGGCAACAAATCCGTGTTTTGCATCATAAAAATCAGCTGTAAAAATTCCTGTCATTGCTTTCCCCTGAACGACCGGAGTCTCAATTACTTTCCATGTTTTTGCCTTATCCGGAGAATAGAACACACGTGCTTTTTTCCCACCGGAAACCAACCAGGTATCATTGCCTTTTATTACAATATTTGAATTGCTTGCTGCAAAGGCTGCTTCGCCTTCGGCATTGGTAGGTAATTTGTCTGACAGTAATTTTGTCCAGGTTTCTCCCCCGTCACGCGTTACAATAATCGAGAACGTATCTTCCGTAGGATCACCAATAGCGATTCCTTCTTTATCATTCCAGAATTGCATGCTATCATAAAACACCTTTGTGTTGATTTCTTTATAAACTAATTTTACTTTTTGTGTTTTTTTCGAAACCTGATAAAGGAGTGCAGGATTTCCTACACTTAATAAATAAATATCTTTTGAAGTTTGGGCAATACTCCTGAACTCTAATTTTAAAGTATCCCGATAAATATGTTCTTCGAACTTTTCATTTTTATCTAAGTCATAATAACCAAAACGAGAATTATCACCTCCATACCAAATTTTATTTTTATCTATTGAGATGGCACGGATACTAATTTTATCCTTAAACAAAGTGTCAACTTGTATCGCTGAAAAATAACCACTTAACCCTACTTTATCGCTGTAATGCAGCGTCTTAAAAGACATAAATAAAACAAAAGCGCAACAAAATAAAATTACTTTTTTCATACAAATTGGGGTTTATTTGGTGCTAAAATACAATTATTTACAAAATATAAAATAAGTTGGGTGTTTTTTTCTGGCACAGTAATTGGATATCTCCCCATATTAATCTTAATGTGATTTAAAATGAAAACTAAACTACTTTTTATAGCCCTGCTTACATTAGGTTTTAGTTCTGTACAAGTACAAAGCCAAACTACTGTTTATGCAAAAAATTCAGATATAAGCGATAATTTAGACTTAAGGGCTGTAGCCTCTATTTTTGGAGAATCAGCCAATCTTCAGGATTTTGAAAGACGTTTAAATGATCCAAAATACCAAATATCAAATCTTGATTTAAATGGAGACGACCAGGTTGATTATTTACGTGTAATAGAATCTGTAGAAGACAGAACTCACGTTGTGATTATTCAGGCAGTTTTAGATCGTGATGTCTATCAGGACATTGCCACCATAGATGTAGAAAGAGATAATTACAACAGGGTTAACGTACAGGTTGTAGGTAACACTTACTTATACGGGGCCAACTATATTTATGAGCCGGTTTATAATATAACGCCAGTAATCTATAATTCATTCTGGGCTACAAATTACAGACCTTATTATTCAAGCTGGACCTGGAATGCTTATCCAACGTATTATTATGCATGGAGACCTTACCCTATCTACAGATACAGAAACAACATAAATGTATGCATTAACGTAAGCAATCACTACAATTATGTAAGTACAAGAAGAAGTTACAGAGCTCCTGTTTTATATGAATCAAGACGTACTTACGGTTACGAAACAAGACGTCCTGACTATAGTTTTGCTCAAAGACACTCTAATGTCGCCAACAGATACGATTTAGATCAAAGACGAGTTGCAAGTAGAGAAATTGGAAGAAATCAAAATACTTATAGTTCAAACAGAGTAAGTACAGGCAGAGTTTCTACGACAGACAATAATAGAACTCCCAACAGAAATTATACTGAAAACAGAACTACTGCTGACAGAAGTTACAATACGAATCGTAACACTTCTGTAAACAGAGACAATTCAGCGACAGTAAACAATCCTGTAAGAGTTGAAAATAACACTCCAAGAACAGAGAACAGAAGAGATTACAGTCAAAACAATTCGAATGTTTCAAGAGAAAGTTCGCAAAACATGAATAGCAACAGAGGTTCGTCTACTCAAAGAACAGAAACCCCAAGAAGCTATTCAGAAAACAGAGGCAATTCTGAAAACAGAACAAGCTCAGCAAGATCTCAAAACACACAACGTTCAGAGTCTCCAAGAGCAAGTCAGGAATCCAGAAGCAGCCAGCCACAAAGAGAAAGTGGTTCAGATTCAAGAAGTGGAGGAGGAAGAAGAGGTTAATATTAAATTCGCATTTCTCAATAAAAATCTAAAGCACAATTTAACGATTGTGCTTTTTTTTATCTTTTTAATTATAATTGACTCTAATTTGTTTTAAAACAGTAAATTTGCAACCGTCTTTTATAAAAACATACATGAGCGCATCGCATAAAAACTTACACAGTAAGTTGTCTATAGGGGGTTTATTGATAACATTAGGGATTATTTATGGAGATATCGGTACCTCTCCGTTATATGTAATGAAAGCCATACTTGGTGATTATGCCATAAATGCCGACATTGTTTTAGGTGGAATCTCATGTGTTTTTTGGACCTTGACTTTACAAACCACTATAAAGTATGTTCTCATCACTTTAAGCGCTGACAATCACGGCGAAGGCGGTATTTTTGCCTTATATGCCCTGGTCAAAAAGACTAAAATTCAATGGCTCATTGTACCCGCCATTATTGGAGGAAGTGCCTTACTTGCCGATGGAATTATAACCCCACCTATTTCGATATCATCAGCTGTAGAAGGAATTAGAGCGTTTTATCCTACAATGGAGACGCAGACAATTGTTTATATTGTTATCGGGATTTTATTTGTTCTTTTTACAATACAACAATTTGGAACAAAACTGGTTGGTAAGTTTTTTGCCCCAATGATGTTGATTTGGTTTGCCATGTTGGGAACTTTGGGAACAATTCAAATCTTAAATCATCCGGAAGTAATAAAAGCCGTAAATCCTTACTACGCTTACCATTTATTATCTATACACCCTGACGGTTTCTTTGTACTTGGATTTGTATTTTTATGTACTACAGGTGCTGAAGCATTGTATTCAGATATGGGACACTGCGGAAGAAAAAATATCAGAATTAGCTGGATCTTTGTAAAAACAACATTAGTATTAAATTATTTTGGACAAGCAGCTTACCTAATTCATCATGAAGGAAGTACACTGCAACAATTAGGAGGAGAAAACGGAAATCCTTTTTACCTCATCATGCCACATTGGTTTCTTCCATTTGGAATTGTAGTCGCAACCCTTGCAGCTGTAATTGCATCTCAGGCCCTTATTAGTGGTTCATTTACCTTGATCAACGAGGCAATGCGATTGAATTTCTGGCCAAAAGTAAAAATCAAATACCCTACAGAAGTTAAAGGACAATTGTACATTCCGTCAATCAACTGGTTGTTGTTTTTTGGCTGTGTCGGAATCGTTTTACACTTCCAAAAATCAGGAAATATGGAGCATGCCTATGGTCTTGCTATCATTTTATGTATGATCATGACAACTATTTTACTTAATTATTATTTGATAATGAAACGAGTAAAACTGTATTTGATGGTACCCCTTATCACCATTTATTTACTGATAGAATTCAGTTTTTTAATTGCCAATATTACCAAATTTGCCGAGGGTGGTTATGTAACACTGATCATAGCGACTTTACTGATATCAATAATGACAATTTGGTACCTGGCTAAGAAAATTAATAAAAGCTATACTAAAATCATCAAAATTGATGATTATAAGAAAGTATTAATGGAGTTGAGTGAAGATTTATCTATCCCTAAATATGCTACGCATTTGGTTTACATGACGAATGCCAATCGTGTAGATGAACTGGAAGAAAAAGTAATTTATTCCATTTTGCAAAAACGTCCAAAAAGAGCTGATATCTACTGGTTTGTTCATGTAAACATTTTGACTGAACCTTATAAAACGCAATATAAAGTTACTGAGATTGCAAAAGACGATATTTACAGAATCGATTTTAATTTAGGATTCAGGGAACCTACCAAAATCAATCTGATGTTCAGAGAGGTAATTCGTGATATGGTAAAACGTGGCGAAGTGGATATTACCAGCCGTTACGAATCATTAAACAAAAACAACATTATTGGCGACTTCAAATTTGTATTATCTGAAAAATTCCTTTCGAATGATAATGATTTAAGATGGCACGAAAATATCATCATGAACTCTTATTTCTTTATTAAGAAACTGAGTTTGTCTGAAGAAAGAGCTTTTGGTTTAGACAGTAGTTCAGTAAAAATAGAAAAATTCCCAATGGTGCTTCACGCTCCGGAAAACATCGGACTGACTAGAATTATAAAATAAAACTTTTATAAAATACATTCAAAAAACACTCTTTTAAACTTTATCAGAGTGTTTTTTTTTCTTTCTAAAGAAAGTTAAAACAACAATCAAAATTAAAAATTTAACTTTCAATCAATTAATAGTACCTTTGCAACTCAAATAATTAAAATGAGATTACACAGAAATTTAGTTTATACTACCATCGATTCTTTAAATGCAATTTTCAATGAAGGAGAATATGCAGACAAAGTGGTAGCAAGAGCATTAAAAAAAGACAAACGTTGGGGAAGTTCTGACAGGAAGTTTGTTGCTGAAACGATATACGAAATTGTTCGTTGGAAACGATTATACGCAGAAATTGCCGAAGTAAAAGAACCTTTCGACAGAGAGAACTTATGGAGAATGTTCGCAGTTTGGGCCGTTCTAAGAGGATATCCAATTCCGGATTGGAAACAACTGGAAGGAACTCCTGAAAGAAAAATAAAAGGCCGTTTTGATGAACTTTCTAAAGTTAGAGCATTAAAAGAATCTATTCCGGACTGGATGGATGAATTGGGTGTAAAAGAACTTGGAGAAAAAGTCTGGGCTACAGAAATCGCTGCTCAAAACCAACCTGCAAAAGTTATTTTAAGAACGAACACACTTAAAGGAACTAAGGAAAGTCTAAGAAATACGTTGATGGATTTGAATATTGAAACAGAATATTTAAAAGATCAGCCTGAAGCTTTAGTTTTAAAAGAAAGAGCCAATGTATTTTTGACAGATGCTTTTAAACAAGGACTTTTTGAAGTTCAGGATGCAAACTCACAATTAGTTGCCGGTTTTCTTGATGTAAAACCAGGAATGCGTGTGGTAGATACTTGTGCCGGTGCCGGCGGAAAAACGTTGCACATTGCTTCTTTGATGGAAAACAAAGGACAATTGATTGCAATGGATTTGTACGAAAGCAAATTGAAACAATTAAAATTAAGAGCGAAAAGAAATGGCGCTTTTAATATTGAATATCGTATTATTGACACTACAAAAGTGATCAAAAAATTACATGAAAAAGCAGATCGTGTTTTAATCGATGCGCCTTGTAGTGGTTTAGGAGTTCTTAAAAGAAATCCCGATGCTAAATGGAAGCTAAAACCTGAGTTTATTGATAACATCCGTAAAGTTCAGGCAGAAGTTTTAGAAAGTTATTCTAAAATTGTAAAACCAGGCGGAAAATTAGTGTATGCCACTTGTTCTGTTTTACCATCAGAAAATCAGGAGCAGGTAGAAAAGTTCTTAAAAACTGAAATCGGGAAGCAATTTACTTTCGTAAAAGATCGTAAAATCCTAGCTTCAGAATCTGGTTTCGACGGATTTTATATGGCGTTACTGGAACGTAAAAATGCTGTGATTGCGGAACAAAAATAAATTCATTTTTTTTTTAAAATTCCAAATTCCAATTTTACAGTTGGAATTTGGAATTTTTTATTTTTTGGAATTTCCCTAAACCAGACTAGGTTTACGCAATAACTTCCCATTCTCATTTTCTTTGAATTTAGGAACAAAAACAATTTCTTTAGGCTTTTCATATTTATCCAGAACATCAAAAAAGTCAGGAGCAAAATCTTGTTTTTCGCCTTCGATAACCAAAATTAATTTTTCTCCTAAAACAGTATCCGGAACACCGGTTACAAAAAAACGAGTTGTTATTTTTGTTATTAGTTTTGATTCTATTTGTTCCGGGATTAGTTTCACTCCTCCACTATTGACAACATTATCAATTCTTCCCAAAAATATAAACTGATTTTCCCTTATTAATTCGACCAAATCATTTGTAACAATAGGTTCTTCTGAAATAGCCGCAACACTTATTACCAAACATCCACGATCATCCTGAGCGATTTTTACATTTGGTAAAACGGTAAAAACGTTTTCTCCTACTTTTCTTGCCGCAATATGAGTAATCGTTTCAGTCATACCGTAGGTCTCATAAACTTCTGTTTTTAGTGGTAAAACTTTCTCTTCAAGAGCAGCATCCATTTTAGCGCCTCCTACAATTAGTTTCTTCACATTTTTTAAAGCCTCAATAGAACTTTGAACTTGCAAAGGTACCATTGCAACAAAATCGTACACTTTATCATTTAAAGCCAATGGTTGCGTGCTTGGCTCTACAATATCCAATTCGAGACCTAAAATTATAGCACGAACTAACATCATTTTTCCCGCAATAAACCGTACCGGTAAACAAAGCAGAGCTCTATCTCCAGGTTCTAATTTGAAGAAATCTCCAGTGGCCAATGCTGACTGAATCATGGCTTGTTTTTCTAATCGAACTAATTTTGGAAGTCCGGTTGTGCCTGAAGTTTTCATTTCGATGTACTCTTTACTATCGAACCAATCAAGTAAAAATTCCCCTATTGCCTCTTCATTTCCATCCCCTTCTTTGATATAATCATACGCCACATTACGCAACTCGTCTGCGCTTAAATGAAAGCCATTTAATTTAAAATAATTGTGAACATTTTTATGTGTTAATTTTGTCATGACGATATTAATTAGAAGTTTCTACAACATTTATTTTACCTGTTAATTTTTCTTTCCAGTTACTCCAATGGTATTTTTTACTAAAAATAAAAAGCAAAATTGGGTAAATGATTACAACTGGCAGTATAACATCAAGCCCGGCCGATGGCTCTGACATATCTTTGAAAAGCGAATGCGTTTGAAAAACAGACCAATCTGAAGTAACCAACAAAGCCCCAATCAAGTTATTGGCAGCATGAAAACCCAGTGCCAATTCCATTCCTTCATCCATAAGAGTGATAATACCCAAAAATAAACCTGTGCCTATATAATAAATCATTATAACATAACCCATTTTAGCAACTTCCGGGTTAAAAACATGCATTGAACCAAATATAAGTGATGTCATCAGTAACGGAAACCATCTGTTTCTCGCCAAATTAGCAAATCCCTGCATCAAATAACCCCTGAAAACATATTCTTCAGTACTCGTTTGTATCGGAATTAATATCGACCCTAAAAACACTAAAATCAAGAATGGAATTAATTTAAAATTCCACACAAAATTTTCAGGAGATTTTAAATACACTAACCCAAAACTTAGTATTGTAAAAAAAGACCATAAAAGGAATGAAAAAACAACACGTTTCCAATCTACTTTTTTTCTGGACGTGGTCACCGATAAAAATGTTTGATGATGCAAATATTTCACCACAAGAAAAATTCCCGCAAGGGCAAAAGCGAACGAAATCATAACCAAAAACAAGGTAATATTGGGTTCGAATATTTTCATAATAGCAGCATTATCAGTTGGAAAAGCTTCTTTATTGCTAAAAGTCTTATACAATACCGCAACTGAAAAAGGGATTTGACCAATAAATGACGCGATAATAATTAAAACCGACCCAATCAGATATAGCCAAAATTTATTTTGGGGTTTAATCCCTTGTTCTAAAAACATATTTATAATAATTTAAAAATGAGAATTCGATTTGCTAAGTAAATCTTATTTTTGGTCTTGCTAAAATACCTATTTTTTAGTTTAATTATCTTACAGCAACTTAAATATAATAATAATGATACAAATTTACCACAATCCACGTTGCGGAAAATCAAGAAATTGTCTGGCTTTTATAGAACAAACTAATGAAGAATATGAAATCATTCCCTATCTGACGGAAAACCCTGATTTTGATGCGCTGAAAGTGCTGCTTGAAAAACTAAATCTTCAACCCGTTGAATTAGTACGGGTTAAAGAAAAAATCTGGATTGAGAATTATAAGGGAAAAGAATTAACAAACGACCAAATCATTCAAGCTATGGTTGACAATCCTATTTTAATAGAACGTCCGATTGTTATAAAGAACGAAAAAGCCATTATCGGAAGAGATTTAGATAAATTGGCTTCTTTTTTAGACTGATTATAAAGAATCAAATTAACATATTTTTGTGATTTTCATCTTTAAACCAAAAGCTACATTTGCCGTCTAAAGAGTAATTGAAACCAAAAATAACAATGAAAAAAATCAAATTTGCCGTAATGCTTGTATTCTTTCTTACAGGTATATGCAATTATGCCCAACAAGGACCACCTGACAAAAACAAAGTAAAAGTTACAGGGAAAGTTTTCGAAAAAATAAGCAAACAACCTCTTGAATATGCTACGATCTCTATCACAGCACCAAATGACACCAAAGTGATTGCCGGCGGAATAACCAATCCAAAAGGTGAATTTGATGTAGCGGTGGCTCCTGGAACTTATGATATAAAAGTTGAATTCATTTCGTTTAAACCTACTGTAATCAAAGGAAAAAGCATTCAGGGCGATACGAATTTAGGCGTTGTCAATCTTTCTGAAGATGCAGCACAATTAAACGAAGTAGTTATTCGTGCTGAAAAATCATCGGTAGAAATAAAATTAGACAAAAAAGTATACAATGTTGGTCAGGATATGATGGTCAAAGGAGGAACTGTAAGCGACGTTTTAGATAATGTACCCTCAGTTTCGGTTGATACTGAAGGAAACGTAAGTTTAAGAGGTAGTGACAATATCCGAATTTTAATTGACGGAAGACCTTCAAACGCCATCAACGTTGCCGAAGCTCTACGTCAGCTTCCTGCAGATGCTATTGACAAAGTTGAAGTGATAACCAACCCATCAGCGCGTTATGATGCAGAAGGTGGTTCAGGAATCATTAATATTATTCTTAAAAAAGGAAAAAATCAAGGTTTAAACGGAACATTTATCGCCTCAACTGGAATTCCTGAAACTTATGGTTTAAGTGGGAATCTGAACTATAAAACCGAAAAATTAAACTACTTTACCACTTTAGGATACAACAAAAGAACGAGTGAAGGTGGTGGTTTAACCAACACTGAATATCTTGATGCCAATGGAATACCTAAAGGGTATTTAGACGAAGATCGCGATACAAAAAGAACTTCTGACGGATTCAACGGAAGAGCGGGTATAGAATGGACAGTAGCTCCGAACACTTTTTGGACGAATGCTATTAACTATCAAAAGAATTCCGGTGACACAAAAGATGTTATTAAATATAGTAATTTTGATGCAGCGCATGATTTTACAGGCAATTCATACCGATTTAATAATGGTGATACGGGAAGTGAAAATGTAGAATATACGTCTAACTTAATCAAAAACTTTAACAATAAAGGACACAAACTTACTGCCGATCTATCCATTTCAAGAAATACAGATGATAGTAATAGCATTATTACAGCAGCACCAAATTACAATAGTACCTTGAACGATCAGGTTCAGAAACAAGTACAATTACAGGCTGATTACGTATTACCTTTAGGCAAAGGAGGTCAGTTCGAAGCAGGATATAAAGGAAGTTTTGGCGACTTAAACAACCAATATATAATAACTGACAATCAAGGTTTACCAGATCCAAAACTGTCAAATACATTAGAATACAAGGAAAATATCAACGCAATCTACACTCAATACGGTTTCAAGGTAAACAAGTTCTCTTATTTATTTGGTCTGCGTTGGGAAGATACCAATATTCAGGTTAACTTACTAGATACTAATCAATTCAACACTAAAAAATACAACAATTTGTTTCCAAGTGCATTTGTTAGTTATGAAATTTCAGACCAAAGCAACTTTACTGCAAGTTACAGCAAGCGTCTCACAAGACCGAGAGGACGTTTCATGAACCCTGCAACCAATTACTCCAGTAACGTAAATATTTTTCAGGGAAATCCTGATTTAGATCCTTCTTTAACAGACAAATACGACATTGGATATATCAAACGTTGGGAAAAAGTAACTTTCAATACCTCAGCTTATTTTGAAAATACAAAAGATGTTTTTAGTTTCGTCCGAACTCCTACAGGCGACGTTGTCACTCCTGATGGTAAGGTCGTAACTCCTCCACCGGGCCAAAAAATTGATGGAATTCCGGTTATTCTAAGCCGTCCAATTAACTTAGGAAAAGAGCAAAAATTCGGGTTTGAATTTACAGTGAATTACACGCCATTCAAAGTGTGGAGAATCAACAGTAACTTCAATTTTTACAATGTAAAAACTACCGGAAACAACACTTATACCGATAGTAACGGAAATACAGTTGTTCAAAATCTGGACAATCAAGCCAATACATGGTTTGCAAGAATCAACTCAAAACTAACGTTACCATACAAGATAGACTGGCAATTAAGCGGTGTATATAACGGTGAGCAAAAAACAGCACAAGGTAAAAACTTAGGTCAGTTTGGAATGAACACAGCATTCAGTAAAGACGTATTAAAAGACAAGGCTACCATTGCATTTAATATTAGCGACATTTTCAACTCAAGAATTATGAGGTCTTATACTTACCTTCAGAATGACGTAACAAATGAGAGCCAAACATCATACAGCGAAATGCAGTTCCGTAAACGTCAATTCAACTTATCGTTCACCTACCGTTTCAACAAACCTAAAAGCGAAAGAGAAAAGCCCGGAGCTCCTAAAAATGAAGGTGGCGACGGAGGAGGAGAATTTCCCGGATAATATAAGGTAAATTCCAAATAAAAAAATTCCAGATTTCAATTATAAGACTTAATAAGTAAGCTTAAAAAATTGGAATCTGGAATTTTTTTATTCGAATTTGAATTTTTCAGCATAAAAAAAAGGACTCGTACAAACGGTCCTTTTTTTATGAAGTCAATTTAAAATTAAATCGATTGTTCTTCTCTTTTTTTTGCTCTTTTCTCTTTGATCATTTCCCAGCTTGCTCCCGTAATCCAATAAGATACGAAACCCACTAAGAAAAACATCAACCAAAACCCTATAGTTAGTATGGTCAAGAAAAGTAAAAAGCCTAAATACTGTGAAAATTCAAACATGTTTTCCGGAATTTTTGAATGTAAGCACAAATGTATGTTATATATTTTTCGTTAGCAATAAATTCCAAATCAATTTTCATAAAATCACAATAATCCGTATATTTAAACTGATTTTAAATAAGGTTTTTTAACGTTCATTATCTTCTATTTAGAGAAAGCACTAAAACACAAGAAGATGAGTATTTTCAGGAGCTATTTCCCGCTATTCGCTACAATCTTTTATTTTTCTAAAGAAAAAAAATAAAAGGATTTTCGCTACTATCGGGGCTAGAAATACCGTTTTCAATTTAAAACCACCGTTAAAAGAAAAGCATTTTGCAAATTACATATAACTTTTTACCTATAAAAAATGAAATACAGAATAGAAAAAGACACGATGGGCGAAGTACAAGTCCCAGCCGATAAATATTGGGGAGCACAAACAGAACGTTCCAGAAACAATTTCAAAATTGGACCATCAGCATCTATGCCAGAGGAAATCATTGAAGGTTTTGCTTATCTCAAAAAAGCAGCCGCCTATGCCAATGCTGATTTAGGTGTTTTATCTACTGAAAAACGGGATGCTATTGCAGCCGTTTGCGATGAAATTTTAGCCGGGCAATTAAAAGATGAATTTCCGTTGGTTATTTGGCAAACAGGATCAGGAACCCAAAGCAATATGAACGTAAACGAGGTTGTTGCCAATCGCGCACAAGTTCTAAAAGGTTTCAATATTGGCGAAGGCGAACCCTTCATCAAAGCCAATGATGACGTGAACAAATCACAATCGTCAAACGACACTTTTCCAACTGCCATGCATATCGCTGCTTATAAAATAGTAATCGAAACAACCCTTCCGGGAGTTGAAAAATTACACGCCACCCTAACTGCAAAAGCAACCGAATTTAAGGATGTCGTAAAAATTGGCCGCACACATCTTATGGATGCCACTCCCCTAACATTAGGACAGGAAATTTCCGGATATGCCGCTCAATTGTCATTTGGATTAAAAGCACTTAAAAACACTTTAGCCCATTTATCTGAAATTGCTTTAGGCGGAACGGCAGTAGGAACAGGATTAAACACTCCAAAAGGATATGACGTAAAAGTTGCTGAATACATTGCAAAATTTACCAACCTACCTTTCGTTACAGCAGAAAATAAGTTTGAAGCTTTAGCAGCACATGATGCCATTGTAGAAACACACGGAGCATTAAAACAATTGGCTGTATCACTTAACAAAATAGCAAACGATATTAGAATGTTAGCCTCCGGGCCACGTTCCGGAATTGGAGAAATTCACATTCCAGAAAACGAACCGGGATCTTCGATAATGCCCGGAAAAGTAAACCCAACCCAATGTGAGGCTTTGACAATGGTTTGCGCACAAGTAATAGGAAACGACATGGCAATTGCCGTTGGTGGAATGCAGGGACATTATGAACTAAATGTTTTTAAACCTGTAATGGCGGCCAATTTCCTTCAATCAGCACGATTACTAGGAGATGCCTGTATTTCATTTGACGAACATTGCGCTCAGGGAATTGAACCGAACTACAAACGTATCAAAGAATTAGTAGACAACTCGTTGATGTTGGTTACAGCTTTAAATACCAAAATTGGCTATTACAAAGCTGCTGAAATTGCTCAAACTGCTCATAAAAACGGAACAACTCTTAAAGACGAAGCCGTGCGTTTGGGGTATGTAACTCCAGAAGACTTTGATGCCTGGGTAAAACCCGAAGAGATGGTTTAGATTCGTTTATTTAAAAAGTTTCAGGTTTCAGGTTTCAGGTTTTTGAAATAATTCAATCACAAAAAAGCGGTGTAAAATTTAAAATTTTACACCGCTTTTTTAAACTAAAAATCGAAACCTGAAACTTTTTCTATTTCCCGTCTACGTAATCTTGTAAATAACTGAATCTTTCTGTTAATTTTCCGTTTTCCGTAATTTTGGCGCGTTGCAGAATCCCGTCTTTGTCTCCGTTAAAGAAAGCAGGAATAACATATTCCATAAATTGCTCTCCAAAACCTTCACTTGCATCTTTTGGGATTTCGCATGGCAAATTATCAACTGCCATGACCACCACTGCTGCAGGATGAAATACCTCAACTTCTCTGTCTTCCAGCGGAAAGTATCCGTAAATAGGATCTTCGATTGTAGAAGAGCGTAAAGTACAGGCGATAGGACCTTTTACATCACACGAAATATCAGCAACTACTTTTAATTTACAATCGCTGGCATTCAGCATTTCTCTCGTTAAAATCATTGGAGCTTCACTGGCGTAAAAATGTCCTGCAAAATAAATATCAGAAACTTTAGTAAACTTTTCAAAGTCAGAAACATATTCATCAGGATATGAGACAAAATCATTAAAATCCTTCTCCTCTCCATCAATTCGTTTATTGTATTCTAAAACATCCAATTGCACATAAACCGGTTGTGCATAATTTTTGGTTAAATAATTCTCAACTGTAATTTCCTTTACTTTAATGGCATCCAAAATTTCTTTGGCACCACTCCCCACTTTTCCGGTTCCGGTAACCACAAATTTTAGTGCAGGCAAATTAATACGCTTCAAGTGCATGATTAACGCATCTTTACCCGCAAGAGTGTCAGCTTTTGGTAATTTGAACAATTCGAACTTTATTCCAAAAGCACGAATTCCGTTATATACGCCCACCATTCCTGCATATTTACCAAAACCAATTAAGCGGCGATTTTGATCGTCTACAATAGTTTCATGATCATATAATTCAATATTTTTTTCTAAAATTGCTTTTAGCAATTTCTGGTTATAAGGCTGTTTCTTTATTGTATGCGAAAAAAAGAAATACGCTTTATTTGGAATCAAATTTTCGACCGGAACCTCTTTTACCCCAAACAAAACATCACTCCCTGAAACATCATCTGTAACAGTTATTCCCATACTTTGATATTGAACATCAGAAAAAATCCTGATATCAGAACTTTCTACTTCAACAATAGCATCATGATACGTTTGTTTCAGTCTTGTGAGTTCATTTGGTGAAAATACAACACGCCTGTCCGGTGGATTTTTTCTTTCCTTAATAATTCCAAATTTCATTTATAGCAGATTAAAAATAATTATTAATATAACTTTTTGAACTATATTTGTTTCAAATATAACAAATATAGTTAAAGTTTTGTTGTTGAATTACGAATTAGAATGTTTTAAAACCGTTAAAAGCTGAATAACAATCAACTAATTAAACTACGTCTTAATATTTTGTTAAAATTATCTTTTTAAACAGTAAAAAAAGACAAAACATAAATATTGAATTCTATATATTTGTTTTTAAAGAATGATGAAAATGAGCCTCCTTAAAAAAACAAATATACCACAAATACTTTTCTCAATACTAGTTTTAACCTCTTGCGGTAAAGACAAAAAAACACAAACAGATACAACAGCAGAAGTCGAAGATACTTTACCTAAAATGAAACCATTAGGTCCTGAACCTAAAGTTTCGCAAGCCTATATTAATTCAGTCGCAGGAAGAATAAATCATTTTTATGCAAAAAACTGGCCCAACAATAGTATGAACGGAAGTTTTTTAGTGGCAAAAAACGGTCAGATTATTTTTGAACGCTATAATGGTTTTGCCAATAAAAATGAAGGAACGAAGATTACGGCAGAAACTCCCGTGCAGATTGCTTCTGTCAGCAAAGTCCTAACTGCAACAGCAGTTTTAAAATTGGTTAATGCCGGTAAAATTGATTTAGACCAAAAGGTAAATACGATTTTAAAAACTTTCCCATATCCTGATTGTACTGTAAGAATGTTATTAAGCCACCGCAGCGGAATGCGTAACTATGCTTATTTTACAGACAGAGATAAATCGGTTTGGGACAGACACAATCAACTTACTAATAAAGATATTCTAGATATCTTAGCAACAAAAGACATTGGATTAGAATCAAAAACCGGAACACGTTTTAGTTATTGCAATACCAATTATGCCATGCTTGCGCTTATTATTGAAAAAATTACAGGGTTAAAATATAAAGAAGCCATGTCTCAAATGATTTTCAAACCTCTGGGAATGACACACACCTATGTTTTTGATGATGATAAAGACAGAAAAAAGATTGTACCTTCTTATAAAGGTAATGGTGTAGAAATTGGTTTTGATTATCTGGATAATGTGTATGGAGACAAAAACGTATTTTCGACCGCAAGAGATCTTTTAAAATTTGACCGCGCCAGAAATGCTCCGGGCTTTTTGAAACCGGAACTTTTAAAACAAGTTTATACGGGTTATAGTAATGAAAGAAAAGGTACAAAAAATTACGGTTTAGGAATCAGAATGATCAATTGGGAAACCGGGCAGAATTATTACTTCCATAATGGTTGGTGGCATGGTAATACCTCATCCTATATTCCCTTAATGAAAGAGCATGTTACTATTATTGCTTTATCAAACAAAATGACGCGAAACACTTATGCGGTTCGTAAACTGGCTCCAATTTTTGGCGATTACCCGTTTAATTTTAAAGATGAAGAATAATATTATTTTTCTCTAAAATTTATTACAAAACTAACTTCAAATAGTATAAATTTGCAAACTCATTTTTGGGGTCGACTGGTTTTGACAGCAAGTCGAATTGAAAAGTAAGCACGTCGAGCATTGAGACCTTGCTCGTAAATATAAGATCTTACAATTTTACACGGCGAAAATAACTACGCTTTAGCTGCATAATCCGAATTATAGTAAGATTAAGCCACGTTCCTATCAGATAGGAAAGCTGGATTCTCCTTGAAAGCCTTGGTTTGTGGCGGTCAGTCCAGGAGAACCGTAAAAATAAACCTAGATTTCCATGAGCTTCGGGTGGAGATCGAAATTACGAAGATAAGTGTTGAGTGGTTGTTCCTGACCTAGCTTAACAACGAAAATCCAATCAGGAAATAAACGTGTAGAAAGCTCTTTAGTTGCTTGTTTGGACCCGAGTTCGATTCTCGGCGACTCCACAAAAAAGCCTGTAAACTCAATGTTTACAGGCTTTTTATTTTTTAGTTGACAATTTAGTTGATATTTCATTGTTAATAAAAAACTTTCACTAACCTATAAATGAACATTAATTATAGTGTGGCTTAAATCAAACACTAATAAATTCTAGTTTTACTAATTTTAAAACTGTCTGGGATAATTTTAATTTTTCTTTTTGGTTTATAGATCGTTTTTAACAAAATCAAATGATAAAGCATTGCCTCATATTTATTATTATACATCAAAACACCTTTTTCCCATGACAATTTACCATAAGCCCCTTCAATTACATGAAAATCGAAATAGGCATTTATCAACTTCTTCTCATGTAGCTGTTTTACAACATGAGTCATACTTTCAACTTCACTTTTTACTTCTGAATAATGTAATTCATTTGCAAAATCTGTAAAACTAAAATTAGTTTCATCAAAACAATAATGTTTCTCATCAGAAAATACTTTTTTATAATCTTTACTATTGGTAAAGAGAAGTCTCATTTGGTTATTGTTTCTAAACAATAAAAAATATCCTGTCAAATAATCATCTCTGACAGCTATTAAATCATGACTGGCCAGAATATCCTCAGTCATAAACTTTCGAATATCACCAAATATAATATCTAAGTCCCCATGACCCCAAAAATCATATTCTTCAATTAATTCTGAAAATAAGAGCCCATACACAGGTTTAAAGTCACATAACTTATAACCAGACTTAATATTAGTTCTAAAACCTAATTTACTTGTAGCAATTCCATTTATTTCTGCAAGTGTTTTGTATATAAAATGAATATTTTCGGGAACTTCCTTACTATAAGATTGATCATCTGTAATAATAAAAAAATGAATATCTAAATTATATCTGCAAGAATGGGCAAAATAATCAAAATACCACGGTAGTTTTCCAACATAACAAATTAACATGGCAATACTAGTTTTCTTTTTCATTAGAAATATTAGTTTAAATAATATTTAAATATTAGTTCGAGAATTGATTCTTTTTCTATTTTCAATAAGTATAACATTATAACTAGAGCAAAAACAACCAAAATATTAATTACAATGGCATTTTTTATAAGAAAAAATTTATTTTTATTTAATTTTTCATCAACGTCTAAATCACTCATATCTTATCAAGGTTTAGTTGATTTTTAACCAAATTATAATAGGTCCCCTTTTGTTTTAATAAACTCTTATGATTTCCTATTTCCATAATTTCTCCTTCTTTGAGAACCACTATCTGATCTGCATGCCTTACGGTGCTTAACCTATGTGCAATAATCACCACGGTCTTATCCTTGAAAAAATCTCCTAGATGATCGTGTATTATTTTTTCATTTTCTGTATCTAATGCGCTTGTTGCCTCATCAAAAAACACATATTGTGGCTCTTTATATACAGCTCTGGCTAATAAAATTCGCTGCCTTTGCCCTCCCGATATACCATTACCAGTCGATCCAATAACAGTTTTTTCTTTTAGTGGTAAAGATTCTATAAAATCACCAATATTGGCAATTTTAATTGCGTTTGCGAATTTTTCTTTGTCAATATTAATGTCTTGAGTCGCAATATTACGTTCAATAGTATCTGCAAAGATGTACCCATCTTGCATAACTACGCCGCAATTTTTTCTCCAGCTTAAGGGCGAGATTTTCGATAAATCATATTGGTTGATTTTTATTGCTCCATTAGTTGGTTCATAAAAAAGCAATAACAATTTCATTAAAGTAGTTTTACCTCCACCACTTGCCCCCACGATAGCAGTAGTTTTACCGGCAGGAATATTTAAGTTTATATTTTTTAAAACAAAAGGTGAATGTGGTCCTTCAAATTGGAAATTTAAATTGCTAATATTTATCCCACCTTTGCCAATTTGGCCGCTTTTGAATTTTATTTTTTTTTGTCCTTTCTCCTCTTCCTCTTTGTGATTCTGGACCTCAGTTAAACGAAGCATGCTTAATTGTGCATCTTGCAATGACCTAAAGAAGACAATCAACTGATTTACGGGCGAATTCATTTGCCCTATTATATAGGATATACTTAACATAGTCCCCAAGGTAATATTACCTAACACGACCTCTCTTGCGGCCAAGTAGGTAACAATAATATTCTTTAATTGATTAATAAAATCAAAACCTGTAAGCTGTAACTGATCTAATTTTAAAATTTTTAAATTAACATCAAAAACTTCTACCTGCACTTTCTCCCACTCATTAATTTTATAGCTTTCAAAATTGTTTAATTTAATTTCCTGGATTCCATAAATCATTTCATTTATCGCTTGTTGATTAAGCGCATTTGATTTGAATCTAAAATAATCAAGTCGTTCTCTATTTTTTAAAAAGATACGAGACCAAAAAACTGCCACTAAAGTTAATGTTACATAAACTATTAAAATTTTATAATCATAGCGTAAGAGAACTATAAAGAAAATCAGAAAATTAATCAGTGAAAAAAAAGTGGTTAAACTTTGTGAAGTCAAAAAATGCTCGATTCGTGAATGGTCTTGAATTCTCTGATAAAAATCACCTAAAAATTTGGTGTCAAAAAAACGCAATGGCAGCCTCATTATTTTCTTAAAAAAATCTGAAATAATAGCTATATTGATTCTAGCTCCAATATATATTACAAGCCAATTTCTAACTATTTCAATAATTACGGATCCTACAAATAAAAATATTTGAGCCAAAAGTATGACAAATACAATATTTAAACTTTTTTGATTTACACCTTTATCTATTAATGATGCTGTCAAAAAAGGAAATATCAACGTCAAACTGCTTCCAATTGCCAAACTAAAAAATAGCTGCAAAAGTTCCTTCTTATATGGATTTAAATATGCTAAAAGATATTTTATTTGATGTCTCTCTGTTTCCTTTAGTTCCGTTTTATAAAACTTCTCGGTTGGATAAACCAAAAAAGCAACTCCTTCATCTGCATTATTGCTCCAACACTGTAAAAAAGCTTTCTCCGATATATTAATATATCCTTTTGCTGGGTCAGCAATTCTAAAGATTCTTTTTCTGCTAAAAACCTTCTTTTTCACACCATACAAGACAACAAAATGTGCATTATTCCAAAAAATAATACAAGGAAATGGCTTTTCAGCTAGCAGTTTAGAAAGTGTAATTTTTACTCCCATTGATTCTAAACCAATATTTTCGGCAGCTTCATTTAAACCAGTGAGACTCACCCCCTCTCTTGTTAGAAAAGAAACATCTCGCAAATACTGTAAGGAATGTGGTTTGCCATAAAACTTCGAGATCATTGCTAAGCATGCCGGACCGCAATCCATAGCATCATGTTGTGCTACAAAAGGAAAAGAATTAAAAATAGTCATAAATTAATTGATAACTGCCTCATCTTCCCAAATACAAGTTATTGGATTATAACTACATTTTGAGGGCTTACTATAAATATCATTTGAATCTTCGACAAATGCACGACAATCAGTACAGTTATATCGGAACTCACAAACTTTACAAGTCGTAATTTGATCTTTGTTTATATTCCAATATTTTGTAAACAAATCATTTTTCAGTACTTCTATTATCGAATCATTTTGAATATTTCCATATTCATTTTTAATGGATGGGCAATTTTTAATATTTCCATAGCGGTCTATACTAATCTTTTTATCCAAACAACCATTTTTTGATTTAAGCTTGTTGTGCATATAAAAGCTTGTAAAATTTAAACTTTCATAATTAATGATACCACAACAATTACCATTATCAAAAGAGTAATTTATATACATTATTTCGCCTAGACTTATAGGATAGTGTCCTTGAATTTCATTAACCACTTCGTGCTTTGAAATATTTGGAGCATCATAAATAAAGATTCTACTTAATATACAATGCTCTTCAATAAATTTATCTAAAGATTCTCTAGTTGTTTCTTCATTGTAACTACAATGAATTTCAAGATAATTGCAATTTGTTTCATTAATGAGCAAAATAATTTCATTCAGAAATTCAGTATTGAAGCTGGACAATAATCGAATTTGAAAATCTTTACAGTGCAAAGTAGTTAAGTCATGACATAAAGCAACAAAATGATTTTTATTAAATAAATTTTCATCTATTTCTATTATCACATCCTGCAATAATGTAAAATCATCATCAACTTCTTCACTTACTTTAGGATAAAGTTCTACATCCTTAACCAGAAAAGCCAATTCATTTTCTAAAACAAACGAAAGAAAATCATTAAAGTAAACAATTGATTCCTCATCTTCCAGATCGTTGGCTATTTTTACTATTTGATTCCTGTCAAGTTTTTCTATCAGATCATGATACTGGTGTGATATAAAATATAAATTTCCTCTTAAATAATCAATTATTACGCTTCGCGAATAGCCTTTTACAACCTTACAAGAAGACGATAATATAAAAAACAATTCACTTTTCATTTAAATCAAATATTTTATGATTGATAGTTTTAGAAATTTCTCTTTTAGAGTACGATGCTCTATGTAAACTGGTTTGTGAAAAATTATCAAAGTGATAATTCTTTTTTTCTTCCTCCCATGTTGTTAATTGATTGTAAAAAATACGATGTAAAAACAATGGTGTGTTTTGTAATTCAGCTGTTGTTAAATTAATTTCTGATATTTCCATTTATTAAATAATTGGCGATTTTTTTGTCTAAATTATAATTACACGGTAATGATGTCATGGCATACTGACCCACAGGATTAATTTCTAAAAATATATATTCGCCGTTTTTATCAAGTATTAAATCAGCAGAGCCACAGTTTAATTCCAGATCTGTAAAAATATTTTTTAACTTTTCTTCTACATCAAAAGGCAATTTATAAGGTTCATTTCTATTATTGGTATACTTACGAAAATCAATTGATGTTTTTTTATCAGATTGCGAGAATATCGCCATAGAAAAAAAACTTCCATCAATGTAAAACGTCCTAATTTCTAATTCCTTTTCTATTAATCCTGTTACCAATGAAGGAAAAAAATTAGTATTGACACTTCTTTCGTAAAAGTCATCCTCTATCAATTCTGTATAAGTATAGAACCTGCAATTCTCACTTTCCCATTGAACACCATTTGAAATTGCCTTGGTTACTGATCTTCCCAAACTTTGCTTAGTTGCTAGTAATTGCTCTCCATTTATAATCACTTCATAGTCAGGAACCTTAAGATTATTTCTTCTTGCTACATCCAAAACTAACAATCGATTAAGATTAAATAGAGGCTTTCCTAAATTTATCTCAGTTGTTCGATATAGAGAGTTGAAAATATATTCTTTTAAACTCATGAATTCATCAAAGAAATAATCGATTTTTTTTTCTTTTAGGAATGTTAACTCACTTTGATTAATATTGAACTCTTTTTCTCCACTAAAAAAATGGTTTTGCGATATCCCAGTCCTTCTCCACCAGCATGCTGTGACTTTACTCAAATTAATGCTTTCATTCGTAATCGTATTTTTAAAGTATATCGATCCATCACTACCTATTCTCTCAAACTTATGAACAGAATCATCAGCGTTAATTCGTACGACGCTATGTCCCATTAAAGTCAGTAATTGAACAATAGAAGTACTGGAAAAATCATATTGAATTGTAAAGATTAATATCATACTAATAGTGTTAAAAAATTAAAATAGTTAGGGCATTTTGCCCTAACTATAAAAACCTTAATCCCAGTCACTAGGACCTTTGTCGTGATCTGTTCCTGTACATGTGGTAGTGCTTCCACCACAATCCGAAGATCCCGAACCAGCCTTAATTGCAGTCATTTCTGCAACAGACATTTTCTGCATTGAAAATTTAGTAAGTTTCATAGCTTGTTATTTTACATGGTTAATACTTTGTCTTCTTTTCTTGGGCTTTATACCTCTTCCCAACTATATTTAGCTAATTATAATCAATTTATTTACTAACCCGGTACTTCTCTTTGTTTTTGGTATCTTTATATATTCCCGGGACTTTCTTGTTACCAAAATTGTAGCTGAGTGAAAAATAGACTCCTTTATTATGAACATCATTATATTGTGAGTAATGAAAGGTGTCATACTGTTTTTCAGATCTCCCAATGTTTTGTCTAAAAAGATCAGTTATCATTAAATTAAGCACCAAATCATTATCAAGAAAAAGCTGTTTAAAATTAATCCCAAATCGGGCTTGGTTTTTACTTGTAAAATCACTGTATTGTGCCTTTGAAGGTAGATAATTTGCATAATCAAATTCTAAAAGACTGGTTTGCGATTTATTTAGCTGTATGGAATTCCTGAACGAAAAACTTCCTCCATAACCACTAATTCCCTGTATATTTTTCTTTGAGACTAAATCAGTATAATAACAGTCTGCAGCGATATACAAAGAATTCCATTTTAAAATCTGCCATGTATAGCTACTAATGAGTCCAATTTTTTTTTGCGTAAAATTATTCGCAGGATGAACAACATATGAATTATCTGAGTTAATTTGCGTTAAATAACTTAGTCCATTTGTAATATAATTGCCATATGCGATTATATTCAAATTATTTTTAAAAGTATAACTTACCTCTAATGCATTGGTATATATAGGTAACAATTGTGGATTTCCAGCTATGTAATTGTAAGGGTTTGTATAATATCTGAAAGGATTTAAATCATAAAAACTTGGTCTATCCAATCTCTTAGAATAAGAAAGATTAATTGCATTAGTATCGTTTGGATTATAACTAACAAATAATGTTGGAAATAATTTACTGTAATGATTTTTGTTTGTAATAGATAATGTTGGAGAAAATCCTTTTGTGCGGGTATCCTCAACTCTCAAACCTAATTTATATCCCCATTTTTTGCTTTCATCTCTCTGAAAGGAAAGGTAAGCTGCAGAAGTCCTCTCGCTGTACTCAAATTGACTGCTTCTAGTAGGATCTAGTATGTTTTGTTCATCATAATAATATATAGACGTACTATTACTAATATCAGTGTACGCAGCACCAGTTTCAATTCTTCCAAACTTAAAAGGCAATTCAAAATCTAAAAGACCTCCATTAATTTGATAACGATTGGAGCCCATATTTGTAAATGCACTATTGTGTAATTCAATACCGTTATCTATTTTAGCAGTGTTATCTGCATTGGATAAGTTTTCATTAAATGAATAATTGTAAATTAAACTAATCTTTTTACCAATACTGTCCAAAACATAATCAGAAAAAATTGAAATTGCCTGGCTTTTATTACTATTATAGTTTATATTCTTAGAATATAGTAGCGAATCATTTTTTTGTAAAACATTATTGTAATAACGTGTTGTACTAGGAGAATATATCTGACCATTTCGTTTTCCAAAATCCAGTGTACTACCTATATTGATTTTTGAGTTTATTTTATATTGTAAAACCATATTCAACGCAGTATTTTTAGAATTAAAATCTGGCGTTAAATCGGTTGTAGTAATAGATTTTCCGAAATCATACGTTAAGCGATTTACATTGCTACCGTTTGAATCACTGTGATTTAAAATTAAAGAAGCATCAAGCCCTTTCAATTTATAATTCAAATTAGCACCTGCGTCGGTGGATAATTTTTCAAACTGAACACCCGCACCACTATTAACATTTCCCTGCAGTCCCTGATTTTCGTCTTTCTTTAATATAATATTAATCATACCTCCGTTTCCTTCAGCACTATATCGAGAAGGGGGTGTGGCTATTATTTCTACTTTTGCAACTTGTTCTGTTCTTAAACCACGTATTTTAGCTTTTAAAGCCTCATCAGACAGATTTTGAATTCTTCCATCAATTAAGAATTTTACATTACCGGTTTTGCCTATTATTTTAATTACATCATTTTCTACATTTAATCTTGGAATCCTTTTTAGAGCATCCGTTAAATTTGAACCTTTGTTGAAAGCGTCATTGGATATATTATAAACCACACGATCTACTTTTGTTTCAAAAAGCTTCCTTTTGCTTCTTATTATTACTTCCGATAATTGATTTTCACTTAGATTAACCATTATAGATCCTATTTTTAGATCACCACTTATATTAAGTTTTTCTTTCCATAAAACATTACCCAATCGTTTTACCTGGAAAAGATATTCACCTTTGTCAATAATTAGAGTAAATTCACCGTTACTGTTGCTGTGGACACTTTTTACTGCTGTTGAATCACTACTCAACATAAGAATTTCCATTAATTCTAATGTTTTGCCATTTTGATCAACAATTTTACCACTTACCTCTACCTGTGCAAATAAAAACACTGGAAAAATAAACAGTACAATTAGACTTAAAACACCTCTTTTATTCATGAAATATTATATACTTTTTTATGACCAATTCAAGTGAACATTTTGTAATACACATAATTAAAAATATTAAGCTTATAAAACACAGACAAGTCTTAATTTATTAATATAAATAACACAAAAAGCAAAACACTGAAAAAACAAAACCATTTCTATTTGTAAATAAAAATCTATTAAAGTTTTACAATTTCAAATGTATGTAATTGCAGGTCTTCTGCGACAAAAAAAATACTTGTGAGAAAATTCACTAAAGACAAAATACTACTTAAATCACATAATAATAATAGTTTATGTAATCTTTTTGTGTGAAAAAAATATCAGTTGATGTAGTAATGATGTAGTATCGATGTGGAGATTGTAGATTTGAATATAGACTGCATTGCTTTTATTTTAATACAAAGAGCGAAACTATATATAGAATTAATATCAGTAAAGTTCTAAAAAGAAAAGTTCGAGTATAAAAAAATGATTTATTGTCAGAAATAATAATTAAAGATACAGTTGTTAAAAACAGTAAAAACTATTTTTAGACACTATCAAAAACGCCATGAAACGAAAGAAATTATTTTACAAATTTTCAACAATCATTTATTTTCCATTGAATTTATATACGCTTTTTTCATAAGTTTTTTAGTTTCTTTATTATTAGTAGTATACATATATTCCCAAGCTTTTCTTATCCTATCGTTTTGAATTTGTTGCATTTCAATTTCTTTGCTATTATCACTATAATGTATTCCCCAGTTGTAAAGATTGCTTAGAGCTACCATTATAACAAGCCATAAAAACCATCTACCAAAAACAATTTTATAAAATAGTTTCGCATCCTGTTCAGGAAATAACAAAATCTGAAATTTCCTAATGATACTTTTCGGTTGTCTGCCAATCATATATTTTATATCAAGAAAACCTTTTTGCAGAATAGCCTCTACTAATTTAACATCCAATGGTTCTGAAACATTTTTTTCTACTTTATGATCCTTAATAAATGTATCCATTTTATTGGCTACGTTATTAAACGCAATAATAAGCATCTCAATATGCTGATTGTTTGTTTTCTGTTCCTCTGTAAATTCCTCCAGTACTAATTGTAATGCCTCTCGTTCTATATGATCTTTGTTTACATTTGTTTCCATATTACTATTTTTTAAAATATTATCTCCTTAATGATGGCTTATTTTTCTTCTTTTTGGGGATTTTCTGTAATTCAGGATCAATATAATCCGGTTCATATTCAAAATTCATTAGTTGAGCTGTAACCCCTAAAATCTCTTTAACAACTTCCCCTCCTGTCCTACCTGAGTTATAGCTTTGCTTTTCTTCATTCTGCATACCAGTATTGAAAGAATTGGATATTGAAAGACTGTCTTTATTACGATTTTTCACTTCTCCTGCATTTTTTATTGCAAGCTGTTTTTTCTGACGTAATATCTTTTCAATTTTTGTCAAAGAAAAACCAACTTCACTCCCTTTTATTTTTACTTTTTTATCATCTATAAAAGAAATCCCCCTACTTTTAAGAACTTTATATCCTAAATTTTGCATCTGTCTTTCAAAAACTAAATAAGAACCGGCATACTTTAATGTCTGTTGGATATCTGTTTTTAGTTTTTCTTTTCTACTATCATGGCGAGGCAATAACCTATCTTTAGAAGATAGGAATACTCTTGGACTTAATACTTCTTGAAGACTATATTTTTTTTCAAGACGACGACAAAGTTCAGACATGCGTTTGTAGCTATTGCTATCATTGGCAACCTTACCATTAAAACCTACTCGATTGGCTACTATATGAATATGCTGCTCTTTGGTATCCTTATGTAGTACGCAAATGTATTGGTTGTCTGCTATACCAAACTCCTTAGCGCATTCTCTTCCAATCTCTCTCAATTGTTCTTTAGTCAATGTGTCTTCTGGAGCTAAACGTAAGGTCAGGTGCAACATTGGTTTTTCAACACGCCTGCTTAATTTTCTGACATCCTTAAACTGCTCTGTAAGCTCATACTTGTTACCAAAACATTTATTGTATTCCAATACTTCCGCACGCCCTTTATGCTGCAAATGGTCTTGCATTGCCAGTGCAAGTTTTTTCTTTTCAGATAATTCCCTTTTATCTTCCAGGCAGTAGCTGATGCAGTGGTAAAAAGAGCGACCTATACTTACATGACCTATCATGACATAAATTTTTTAATTTGGACAGCAAGATCTTTAACCTGACCTGACTGTACTTTTAACTCTGCTCGTTCAAGCGGACTTAATTCATCGTTACTATTTCTCTTTTTCGCTATTTGGTTCAGGTTTGCCGCCATGTGGTTAAGCACTCCGGTAAAGCTTAGAATCTCTTTCGGAAGGACTTTATTTCTGTAATCAATCCTTGCCATGAGTCCGATTTCACGAAGGTATTCAGAAACGGTAAGATTTACTTTTTTAGCTTTGGATTCAATTATTTTACGCTCGTAGAGTGTACATTTAATCGCCATCAGTTGGTCTCTCTTTATTACCTTTTTTGGTCTACCCCCTCTGTTCTTTTTTATTTCTTTCTCTTCCATAGTCTTTTATCATTTATTTTTTGAATGCGGATGCATGAAAAAAATCCCTCTCAACGAATGCGGCAGCATGAGGGGAGCCAGCGTTTTGGTTTTACCAAAACATAGCTGGCTACCACTCGGACGTTATATAGATCGCCTAAAATTTTGGCTCTTCTTGATTTGTCTTGGCTCATTGAGCCACTGGTTTAAATCTTTTTTTTGATCGTATAAAAAACTTTGGTCAATATATTTTATAGAGTCTCTTTGCAGGACTTCATTAGTACATTTTATACCTCCCGTATCTCTGTCTAAATAGAGATCTACTCTCTCGTGTTTTTCCATTAATTGCAGAGACTTCTTAAAAAAAGACAGTGAATTAAGTATCAGGAAATTTGTTTGTAGGTTAACCGATTTTTGATTCATCATTTTATAAGAGAGGTAGTCAAAAAAGCCTTCAAAAACGACTACTGATTTTGCTTGGGTATCTATGAATGTGATATCTTTTGGTGAGCTGCTGCCTTTAAAATATTCATTTCGGAGTTCGTATCCTCCTGAAATATTTTCAAATCCGATTGCAGTATGCTTTCGATTATTTAAACAAAAATCAACCTCTTTACAATGTTGCCTTGCGATCTCTTGTGAAATGCTTCTGTTATCTAAATAAGACATCAACACCCTATTTTCCAATGTGTGTACGTCAACAATGACAATTTTATCAGTGAGGTTACCTTTCTTTTCATCTGCAATTTTTGGATTTGGATACTGTCGATTGTCATTCTTAAGTGATAAACTTATACCAGAGGAAATACTACTGCCATTTAAAAGCTGTAAAAATTCCGAAACAGTGCATCTAAAATATTCAATCCCAAAATCAACTACATTCCCTCCCTTGCCCAATCCATGGTCATACCATAAATTTAATTTCTGATTCACTTTAAAAGAGGGTGTGTTTTCATTTCTAAGTGGCGATAGATACCAATGATCCTGATTTTTTATTTTTGATGGCTCATGCCCTAATATTTCAAGATAATTGACTAAATCAATTTGATTTGCAATTTTACAAGTGAACTTTTCCATAATTGTTTTTTTTTAATAAACCTTCTACTTGATTTGGTACAAGTCTGTTCATTTGCTAATGAAAAAAAGAATTATAACTTTTTCTTTTTTTGATGTTTTGATGCAGATTCCACCTAATCCATTGATTATACTAACATTACACTGCATCAATAGCCGCATCATTGCATCACTTTATTTTTGCCCTGCATCAGTTTTGCATCAAAAAAGATTGTTTTTTAGTTTGATGCAAGCTTTGATGCAGATCTCTTTAGCTCAATTACAAGACTTTATACTAATTTTGCATCAAAGCATCAAATATTTTATAAAACAAAATCTTTTTGATAGTATAAAAACGTCCTCTTCGATCTACTTTTACATATTCGCCATGCGACAATAATTCAATTCCACAATAAGACTTCGTATTATCTTCAGGAGTAAAACCCCATCGTTTCAGAATATTTCTTATTTCATTAGCAGAAATATTTATTCTATTATTTTGCCTCCTCAGTAGAATGAAAATATCATTAGGAGCCAATTTCAACTCATCCTCTTCCATTTTTTCAAAACACTCATGTATCAATTCAAGCATCAGAATTTCTTCTTTATTTCGATTTACAAGCTTTAACAAGGAAGCGGTCATAATCTGTTCGGGTTTAAACCACATTCTGGTTTTTTGCTCGGAAAAATAATTTCTCATTTGCAGGTACTTTAAGAAATACGGAATTTCTTTGTTCAGTTTTTTAAGAAAGAATACGTCTTCTGTATTTATAGTGCGAATTTTACGAATCCAAAAACGGATTTCTTCTTCATCTATTTGAATAAAATTATCTTCATTATTAGAACAAAGAATAAATTTTGCAAAGAATTCAATTTCTTGTCTATCCTTTCCTTTTGCTTCTACTTTATCTTTGTCCGTCGTAGAAAGGTATTTTAAACGTTCTGTAATTTCTTTTTTATCAAAAAAGACTTCATCAATGGCTACAAGTAACATACTCGCCCAATCAGAATTAAACTGTGAACCAAATGAATCGCCTTTTATGTAAGTCATATTCATTCCAAAAATTGCCTTCAACCACTTTATAAAAGAGCTTTTTCCTGTCGATCGTTCTTTGCTTACTAAACAAAGAATTGGCAATGTTTGAGTAGGTTTTTCATATAAAAGTTTTATATAGTCCAAGCCTAACTCTCTTTGGTCTCCAAAAATATGTTGAATAAATTGCAATGAATTCGGAATCAATTTTTCGAGTTCATGAATTGAAAAATCCTTAGCGATCGGTTGGCTAGGGAGTTCATGATAGGTATTATAAAAATCATCTACAATTTGCTCGTAACCAAAATGATTAGGAATACAGCAAAATCCATCTAATTTGGATATGTCGTTCAAAAATGATTTTCCATGATCTGAAATGATTGTTTCCCGATTCCATCGAACCATTACTTTTACTTTATCACCAGAAATTAAAGGTTTATCTATAATTTTGAAATAGGAAGTTCCTACTCGTAAATATTTTTCTTCCATTTTGTGCAATGTTTTTTATTGTATATATAGTGTATACAATAGGTTAGATAATAAAAAAACAAGTATAGAAATGGTGCTTTCTATACTTGTCTTTTATATTTCAGGGATTTTACTTCATTAAGAGAGTCAAATAACTCTTCGTGATTTATTAAAATTCTTCTCCCAATAGAAGAAGCCTTAATATTACCCTTTTCAATGTGGTTTCTAATGGTCTGGCGATCCACATGCAAGAGTTCTGCCGCTTCTTTGACAGTATACATGTTATTCGATAAATCTTTCTCTGGTTTAGTAAGAAGTTGTGCAACTAAACTTTTTAGCTCTTTCAATTCTGATTGAATTGTTTCAAATGGATTTTGCATAAAATTGTAGATTTAATTTTTTACAATTTTATAACTTAATCATATTAATTATAATTTATTTGTATTCAATATCTTCAATTGAATTCAATTGAAAATGAGTTGAATTATATTTGGTTAAAAATGGAATAATCATTTTCATAATATTTTTCATGATGTGCTTTAATTAGATTATTTTCCTTGGAAAGATCATATTTTGTTAGCATCGTTGAATTAATTTTAATATCTAAAAATTGGCTAGAAACCTCACAAAAATTTTTGTTTTCAATTGTGTTTTTAAAATAATTATTCTCTTTTAACTTAGAAAACAATAAAGCGAAGTATAAAATTTCTTTTTCTTTATACAACCACTTACAATTTTGGTCAATTAATCCAATTTTAATGGCATTATTTTTAAAATTCAAATAACACAATTCATCTTTAAAAAAATCTTTAAAGCGAACTTCTATTGTATTATTTTCATCATTTAAAAAATCATAATTTACTATTGCTGAATTTATTTTATTCCTCTTATCAGTCTTATCAATCAAAAGACGAAAATATAAAACAACCATAATTGCTGCCGAAAACGTTATTCCTATAGCAACTAGTCTAAATATTCCTTCTGATTTCAGAAAAACATTTTCGAAAAAATAAAAAGCAATCAAAAAAAGAAAAACCATAATAAGAATAACTACACCTAATTTAATTTCACTATTAGTATTCTTATTATCAAGAGGCTTTAAATCAATAAATTCTGATTTCTTTTTAAAATATTTCTTTTTAAAATCCATACTAAACGATTTTCAATTTCAATTCAACATTAAAAACTTCATCCATGGCTTCTTTTTTCTCTGGTTCACTAATCTGATAATATTGATTCAAAGTTTTCATATCGTTGTGTCCAGTTATAGATGCAATTAATTTATCACTTTTACCTTGTCTTTTCATCATAGTAATAAAAGTTCGTCTTGCTGTATGGGTACTTATTCTATTGTAGAAGAACATTTCTTCTTTAATATTTTCTTTCCCTTTAGTTGTAACTTTTTGAACTTTATTATTGTATTCCATCTCCTGAAATACTTCTTTTATATATTTATTCTGTTTTTGATTGGCAATTAAAGGCAGTTTATAATCATATTTTAATAAAATATATCTAGAAATATTGGTTAAAGGTATCTCCCTGGTTTCTTTAGTTTCATCTTTATTTTCTTTTAATAAAATAAAATCATTAGTTACATTACTTCTTCTTATCAAAGATAATTCACCAAAACGCATACCAGTTACACAAGCAAAGACAAAAACATCACGAACTTTCCCTAGCTTTTCACTTTCAAATTCGTGTTGCATCAACTTATTCAAATCATCAATTGTTAATGCAATTTGATTTGTAATTACTCTCTCAACTTTTTTAAATTCTGTAAAACTATCATTATAAGTGAATTTATTTTTCCTAGCCCAAAACATAAAGGTTTTGAAAAGCCCTAGATTTCTAGCATAAGTATTATTAATATGCTTTAAATCATCCATACAATAGGCAGTGAATTCACGATGAAATGTTTCATCGATCTTACTAAATGTCAATTTGAATTTTCTAGCCGCTTCAAATTTTTCTAGAATATTCTTTATATTTTTATACCTTTTGATTGTTGACGCAGACCATTCTTTGCCTTTTTCCTTTTCGGCAGTAAACTCATCATACGCATCAAAAAATGCATTTTTCCCGGACGGAGCTTTTTTAAACTCTTCGTCAAAAATTTTTTTTAAATTCTTCGAAGTAAAAGGTTCATTTATTCTTTTATACAAGCTTTCTGTTTCAAGAAATAAATCAGAGTATCGATTCATCTGAAGTCTTATACTTTGAACAAATTTTGATTTCTTTTTCCCATTTACAAAAGGGAATCTATTTTCAAAATCCCAATTTTCAGGCATTATTTTCTCACCAGTTGAAAAGACAAATTTCTTATTCTCATTTTTAAAATAGCATGAAAATAAAATCAAAGTTTCTTTATCACTCTTCGGCTCTTTAAGATTAAAAGTGTATTTCATCAGTTGACAATTTAGTTGACAATAATGCCATATTTAGTTATAAAAACTTAGTTATAACAAATATAAGAATTACTACAAAACAAGCGTTTCTTATTGATAATCAATTATTAACAACCAACTCTGATATAATTAGCGCTATAGTCGGCGACTCCACAAAAAGGAAGGTGTAGAACACCTTCCTTTTTTATTTAATTCTCAAAAAACATTCGTTTTTAAATCTTTCAATCACTTCAATTCTTATTCTTTTAACAAATATTCTTTTTTGAATTATAGAAAGTATTGTACACAAAAATGAAGTCTGCGGGAATCGAACACCGTAATCAATTACAAAACAGTAAGTTAAAAAAAGCATTAGCCTGAGCAACGCCTCACAAACAATTTGTTATGCTCTGCTGTATTTGAAAATCTACCACTCCAATACATAAGAATCTTATTTATTTATTTATTGAAAAAAAATGCGGTTGCCTTTTCAGACAACCGCATTTTTTCTAACTAATTTATTCCAACTTTATTTATATTCCTTTTCTTTTTGCGCATACCAATCTTTCATTACATAAAAAGCTTTCTTTTTAATTCCCTGATCTGAAATCAAGCCTTTGCGGTTAAAGAAATCTTGAATATTAGGCAATTGTCTGCGTGGCGATCTAAAATCAACTAAAATCCAAGGGGAAACTCCTGCCAGACCTTCTATACGATTGAACATTTGCGTGTTTTGTACATACAATTCTTCTTGATATTCTTCGTTCCAGCGTTGTGTTTTGTCTCCGTGTAAACCTTGCAACGCTTCACCGCCAAATTCGCTGATGATAACAGGTTTGTTATACGGAATTATCCATTGCATGTCTTTACAAGACTCGTTTGTTCCTCTGTACCAGCCTAAATATTGGTTAAAACTCACAATGTCTACATATTCGTTCATATTATCATGAAGTGTATTTACATTATTTGGACTCTTGGTTACTTCCATAGCCATACTTATTAAACGTGAATTATCCTGCGTACGGGCATATTTAGCGAGTTTACTCAAAAAGACATCTCTATCGTCGCCATGCGGGGTTTCGTTTGCTATAGACCAAATTACGATTCCGCAGCGATTTTTATCTCTGTAAATCATATCGTGCAGCTGACGTTCGGCATTGGCGTATGTATCCGGATTTGTCCACGAAATGGTCCAATATACCGGAACTTCAGACCAAATCATCAATCCCATTTTTTCGGCTTCTTTTACCATATTTTCGTTATGCGGATAATGCGCCAAACGAACATAATTACAGCCCAATTCTTTTGCCCAGGTTAATAAAGTAACCGCATCTTCTGTAGACCAGGCTCTTCCAGATCTAAACGGTGCTTCTTCGTGAATACTGATACCGCGTAAAAAGACCTTTTTTCCGTTTAACAGAATTTCTTTTCCTTTGGTTTCAATCGTTCTAAAACCAATTTTATCAGCAATACTTTCATCGGTTTTGTCAATGGTTACGTCGTATAATTTGGGTTTTTCCGGTGTCCACAAAACGGGATTGGTTTTAATTTCAAAATAGGCCATTCCCTTTGCATCTGTTGTGATGCTTTTTTTGATTTTTAATTCGGGAATTGTAATCGAAACCGACTGATTTGCTGTCTCACTGTTCAGCTTTATCCAGCCCGAAATTTTTGTTCGGTCTTTTTTATCCAACTGAAACAGATAATCTTCGATATAAGTATTCGGAACCTGAGCCAAAGTAACATCTCTGGTGATTCCGCCGTAATTCCACCAGTCCATGTTTACGGTTGGTACATTATCTTTATGACGTTTGTTGTCCACTTTTACTACCACAAAATTATTTCCGTCAACAAGCAAATTGGTTACATCAAAATTAAAAGGCGTATAGCCGCCTACGTGACTTCCAGCTAATTTTCCGTTTACATATACTTTTGCATCGTAATTAACTGCTCCAAAATGAAGAATACCTTTGGTTTGAGAACTCTTTTTATAATTAAAGTCTTTCTGAAACCAAACTGTCCCTTCGTAAAAAAACAATCTTTCGTCTTTACTATTCCAGTCAGACGGAATATCCATCGTTGCCGACGTTGCAAAATTATATTCGGTTAAATCTGTTGTATTGAATTTTTTATTTTCGAAAAATCCGTTGTTTTTAAACGGCATTAACCGATAATCATAATATCCGTTTTCGAGCGGATCTACAATATAACTCCATTTTCCGTTTAAGTTGATGTTATTTCGAGCCGAAATATTGGATAGTAACGGAATTTCCTGTGCCATCGTTTTCCCAAAAAACAGAAAAGTAAAACACAGCATTATTATTTTTCTCATAGTCAAAATTGTTTTTTATTTTTAATTATAAATCCTTGTCCTTATACGCATTTTTATCAATCTAATTTCTATGATATTATTAATCTTTTTTAGGAGCTAATCCCGCTATCCGTTCCAATCTTTTGCTACATTTCATTACACAAAAGGATTTCCACTTCTATCGGGGCTAGGGCATTCATTTTCATTAGAATGTTTTCGTTTAATATTTCATTTCGATAAGATTACGCTTACTTCCGTTAAAAAAATTAATATTTATTGTTTATCAAAATAGCGTGTCAATTCAAACGCATTTTCATTGATTATTTTCATCTCTTTCAATAAAGGCTTATACGGTTCAAATGCGCTGTTTACAATACCTTTATTCGAATCTCTGTTTGAATAATCGGTACTTAAATCTTCCGGATCATTGTCCATATATTTGAACCAATGCCAGCCCACCGAGTTTTTATTTTTAAGCAATTCCAATGTGAAATTCTGGTAAAAAAGGCCTCTCTCTTTTTGAGTTCGAACCAACCATCCTGCACCTGTATTATTCGGCAATCCGGAATCTTCTCCTTTGGTGTACCATTCTGTAATTAAAAACGGTTTTCCGGACCATTCGCCCCATTTATTCATTAAATCCTGACTCGGTTCCCATTTTCTGTAATGGTTAATCGAAATGATATCCATGTACTTTCCGGCCACCTTAAAAATCTCCGGATTAGTTAATTCTTGCTCTTTATCCTGATTAAAACGACATCCTAAATAAAGATGATTGGGATCTGCTTTTTTAAGTGCAACGGTTACCTTTTTCATATAGGTTTCAAAGTAAAAAGCGGTAAACGCGATTCGATCTTCCTGCGTAATATCTGAGGCTGAAGCGCTAAAACCTTTCCTTTGATCGAACCATTCTTTTGCCGCAATATATCCTTGTTCATCTTTGGCCAATAAAGTTAAATGTTTATCTAATGCGTCGTTATACCAAGGAAGCTCATTATCAGTAAAATAACCCATCAAATACTTGTCATTTTTATATTGAGAAAGGTCTTTGAATGCTTTTTCGATATAGGCATCAAACTCTTTATCAAAAACCATAACCAAATCAAAACGGTAATTCTGCCAGCTGGCTTCTTTGTATTTTCCACCATATTTTTTAATATGGTCTGAATGATACATACCCATTGGCGAAATAATTACGGTATAAACCAGAGGGTTTTCTCCTTTTCTCACTAAGTCTGTATTCGACCACGCTCCTACTCCGTTAAATCCGTTATCGCGAAGTAATTTTGATTCTTGTTTTAACCAATTTTCCGAACTTCCGAATTTTTTATCAAATGCTTTTTGCTGATTTACAGAACGTCCGGCATTAAAAACGGCAACTCCTTTATAAATAAACGGATAACCTTCGGGATCGATAATCCACCATCTGTTGTCTATTTTTTGCGTTCTAAAAAATCCTGTTGCTTCTTTCTGCCAGGCTTTTGATCCGCCATAAATCGAAATCGCTTCTTGTTTTTTTATTTTAAAACCGGGAAGTTTATCAATCGTTTTGGCTTCATACGAAACCCATTTTGGGTCTAAGGCATTTTGTCTCGCTTCGACTTTTTGGTATTTTATATTATTCTGTGCGTGCAGGGAAATCAGGCTCGTAAAACAGAATATTAGATAAAGGAAATGCTTCATTACATTAGTTTTTAATATTTGGAAATTGAAGAAATTTTGGGACAGTACTTTAACACATAGAAACATAGATTTACTTTGAGTATAAAAGGCGTTTCACTAGTTTAAATTCATATAGCTCATCTATGTGTGAGAAAACTAGTTTCTTTTTTTTATATTCTTCTTGAAATCTAAAAAACCTATGTCTCTATGTGTTTAAAAAATTATTTCGATAAATAAATATGATCGAAATCGAAAACGTAATTATTTAAAACTCTTACATCTTCAGGATCAACGCTTCTTAAAACCAAAATATCTTTGATTTTTGTCAGGTCTAATGCCGGATTCTGTTTTTTATATTCAGCAATTGGAATCTTAACCATATTCCAGCTTCCATCTCTTTTAAGTCCGTATAAATTGCTTGTGGCATCGAACTCTACATATCCTGTATTCGAGGCATCTTTCATTCTAAATCTGATTTTTCCGGTGCTGGTCGTTCTTACCGCCATATTAATATAAGTGTAAGATGAAATATCAGTGAAATTTACAAACGACAGAATTGCCATCGCCCATTTAGCTTCTGTTGCAGGTGGTGTTGCCGGAAGAGAAAAATTTCTATACGCCCCTTCATAACCATCATTAGCAACTTCTTTAATTACAAACTGATTGCTTGAAACCCAATTTAAAACAGGGGCCGTTTTGGTAAAATCAGGATTGTCAGAATAAATTTTAAGGGCGTCAGTCGGAATAACAATTGGCGGAATTGCAGGAGCTTCGACCTCAACAGCAAATGTTTTCTTTTCGACTGTATTATCAACAAAAGTGATTTCGAGAGTCGTTGTAAACGTTCCTCCTTTAGTATATTTTACCTCCACATTTCGCTCGATTGAGGCTCCTGGAGATCCGCCCTGAAAAGTCCATTTTACAGCACGAACTTTTGTTGATGAATCGGTATATGTGACCGTTTCTCCTGCTTTAACAGAAGTGTTTGTCGAAGTTGCTTCTAGCTTTCCTTTATTATAAAGATATACTTCGCGCACATCATTTTCACAGGAAAGTAAACCTATGAAAAGAACTAAAAACAGGTATTTTAATTTAGATATATGATTTAGTTGTAAAGTCATGATTTCAAAATTTTTGGTTAGTAATAGTTAGTTAATCTGTAAAAATTATTTCAATACAAACTGCTTCGTCTGATTGCCTATCTGGATTTTAAAAGTTCCTTTTTCCGAAATCCATTTTAAGTCGTTATTGACAAACTGCAAATCTTTTTGGTTTAAAGTAAAGTGAACCGTTTTTGTTTCGTTTGGGGCAAGATCTATTTTCTCGAAACGTTTTAAGGCTTTTACTTCGGGCGTAATACTGGCGTATAAATCGCTTAGATAAAGTAAAACAGCTTCTTTTCCGGCCAGTTTTCCTGTATTTTTAACATCAACACTTACCGTAATTTCTTCATTAGAATTAATTTCGTTTTTATCGAATTGAAAATTTGAATACGTAAAAGTGGTATATGATAAACCTGTTCCAAATTCAAATTGAGGCTGATAACTTCTTTGGTATTTTGCGTCGTCATTCTGCTCATTATCGGCCAGACTTTCTGTATATTTTCGATTGTATTTTTCTAATGAATTTGGATATCTCGGGTAGTTATAAGGCAATCTTCCGCTTGGATTTACATCGCCGTACAAAATATCCGCCAAAGCCCTTCCTCCTTCATTTCCGGGTAAATAACATTGAACAATGGCATCCATTTTGTCCTCAAAATCACTAATTAATCGAGGTCTTCCTTCATTTAAAACTAAAATAATAGGCTTGTTTAGTTTAGATAATGCCAGTGCTAATTTGATCTGCGAAGCACTGATATACAAATTGGTAATATCGCCTGGTGTTTCGGTATAATTCTTTTCGCCTAAACACAAAACAATCTTCGAAGCGTCTTTTGCCAATGCAATGGCTTTGTTGATTTCGTCTTCGTTTTCTAAAGCCAAATCAGCACCTTTTGTATACAGGATATTTTCTTTTCCTGCTTTTTGCTGCAACGCTTCGAGAATAGTGAATTTGTCTGCTGCAATTTCATCTGTTTTTTCTCCCTGCCAAGTGTACGTCCATCCTCCGTTTAACGAAATCATACTATTTGCCGTTGGGCCGGTTACGAGAATTTTTTCGTTTTTGCTTAAAGGCAGAATTGCATTTTTGTTCTTTAGCAAAGTGATCGATTCTGCAGCTGCATTATAGGCTTCTTTTATAAATTCTGAAGAACCAAATTTTGGATATTGCTTTGCATCGGCAATTGTATTTTCGAACAAATTCAATTCGATTTTCAGTTTTAGAATTCGGCTTACGGCATCGTCAATACGTGACATTGGAATTTCGCCTTTGTTTACCAGGTCTAACAAATCATTGCAAAACGAATAATCTTCGGGAACCATACTCATATCTACGCCTGCCAAAACAGCCATTTTTACCGCTTCTCTATTGGTTTCGGCTACTTTATGGCGCGTATGCAGGTAAATGATATCTTTCCAGTCGGTTACGACAACACCCTGAAAACCTAGTTCTTTTTTTAGAACATCTGTAATCAGATATTTACTGGCGTGAACCGGCGTTCCGTTTATTTCTCCTGAACTAATCATGACACTTTTTGCGCCCGCTTTAATGGCTGCTTCATAAATAGGAAGATCAAACTGTCTTAAAACTCTTTCGGGAATAATGCTTGGCGTTCTGTCTTTTCCTGTGGTTGTGCTTCCGTAACCAATAAAATGTTTCATGCAGGAAGCCACTTGGTATTTTGAACCAATGTTTCCACCTTCAAAACCGTTTACCATTGCTTCACCCATTTTAGCAGACAAGTACACATCTTCTCCAAAAGATTCCCAAATTCTTGACCACGCCGGGTTTCTCGGCAAATCTAAATCTGGAGAAAACACCCACGGAATCGAAGAAGCTCTTGTTTCATAAGCCGAGATTTCAGCTCCTTTTTTAACGATTTCCGGATTAAAAGTAGCTGCCATACCAATTTGCTGCGGAAACAAGGTCGCTCCCTGCGTATAACTTGCGCCATGTATGGCATCAATACCATATAATACCGGAATTTTAAGCCCTGTTTTATTATTTGCCGTTTGAATGGCTGTCATAATATCCTGCCATCCTTTTACTGTTGGTGCATACGGGAATGGTGTATTTAATACTGAACCAATATGATATTTCTGGATTCCTTCATTCAATTTTGTTGTATTAAAACCCGGCTTTCCTTTGTCTTCAAAAGTCCCTAAAGTAATCTGAGTCATCTGTCCGATTTTTTCCTCAAGAGTCATTTTCGACAAAAGCCCGGCTATTTTTTTATCTGCCGCATTTTTCTCCACGCTCTTTTGCGCTGTGACAGCAGTACAGTAAAAAGTAAGCAGCAGTATTGTAATTGTTTTTTTCATTTGATCTTTTTTTAGAGAGGATTAGAAGCAAGAGGCAAGAGAAAAGACTTTATAACTGTTTTGCTTATTTTCTTGGCAATCTTGCTTCTAACTTCTTGCATCTATTCCCTCTATATTTATTTTAATCCGTCTAAAAATCCTTGGTAAGCCGGTTTCTTGTTATAATCAGCATCTAATAGCAATGGATATTCTTTTGAATGCCAGAAGCTTGTCAGCCACGTATATTTATCGGTTACACCCCAGGTTGAAATGGCAAATTTTTGATTTTGAGGCAGTTCTTCATACATTGCGGTAATGTATTTATAGGTTTCGGATTGTTTTCGCTGTTCAGCATCATTAAAGACATACGAATCTGATTTTCCTGTATTTACTTTAATGTCCAATTCTGAAATATGAATTAACAATCCCGTTGAAGCCAGATCTGTAAAACCCGTTTTCATGGTTTGTCGATTGGTGTCGGTAGCGTAATGAAACTGATCTCCCAAACCATCAATTGGTACTCCATTGGCTTTGAATCTTGTTACCATTTTTTTGATAGCGGCTCTTTTTCCTGCATCAATTACAACGCTGTAATCATTGTAGAATAATTTGGCATCAGGATCGGCTGCTTTTGCGTATTTAAAACACCTTCCGTAAAATCCAATCGGATCTTTAAAAAGCGGATTTATTACGGCTTCATTTCTTAAAGCTCCGCCATCTGCAAAAACCTCGTTTACCACATCCCAGCTTTTTACTTTCCCTTTGTAATGTCCTACAACATCGGTAATATAAATTTTGACTTTGGCTTCGAATGCAATAGAATCGTATTTGGCATTTTTAAACCATTCCGGAAATGAATCATACCAAACCAAGGTATGTCCGTGAATTTCCAGATTATTGTCTTTTGCAAAGCTGGCCAGATAATCGCCCGCAGTATAATTGTAAGTTGTGGCCGAAGTCCAGATGCTGGCCATTTTCATTTCGTATTCGGCAGTAATCTGGCTGTAATGTTTCAGCACTGCATTTTTATAATTGACTTCTCCCTGTAAATCTTTCATTTTAACAGCTGCACCAATTTTGAACTTTGCTTTTTCTTTTAAAGTCTGAGTTACAGGATTCGGATTAACCGGAGTTTCATCATCTACGTTAATAAAAACTGTTTTTTCGTCGTTGCTGCAAGAAGCAAACAACAAAACGGTTAATAGACCTAAAATATATTGTTTCTTTATCATCGTGTTATTTTTTATTTGATCTGGAAACCAAAACTGAATCTGATTTCCAAATCTATTGTTACTAACAAAAACTTGATTCTAATTAATTATAGCCCACATTAAATCCTGCCGGTTTTCCCATTAAATCAATCTGAGTTTGCGGAATTGGCATATTGACCATTATTGGTGTCATTTTTAAAGGCACTTCTCCGGCACTCGTTCCTGATGGACTTGAACGGAAATATAAATTTTGTCTTTCTACCAAAAGTCCTAATCGTTTTAGCAGAAACCATCTGTTGTTTTCGAAAGCCAATTCTCTTGCCGATTCGTCTAAATAATTATTTAATGTCCAGGCTGTTAAATCAAAAGTTGTTACAACACTTTCCGGATTTCCGGTGTATCCTCTTCTTCTCACTTTATTTAAATAGGCAAGCGCTTTTGTATCGTTCCCCAAATTATGATATGCCTCAGATGCTAGTAAATAAGTTTCGGCTAGTCTGTAATACATATAATCTTTGTAACTGTTGGATGTCATAGGCAGTTTTTCTGTATCGTGGTATTTTTTTAAACTCCAGTGCCAGGCTCTGTAATTTCCGTTTGGAGCGGCAATTGCAGGATTGGTAATAGGCTGGCCAAATTTTGGGTTACCCGGAACATTGATTTTATAGTCCTGATAATTATCCGAATAATAATAGGTTTTAAACCTCAAATCGTTGGCCTGATCGTAAAGTGATTTCAAATAATTGTTGGGATAAAACCATCCTAAAGACTGGCCTCCATAAGCCACATCCTGAATTAGTTCGCTTGCATTAAGCTCATACGTTCTTTGTGTAAAAACACTTCCAAGCCAAAAACCTCCGCCACCTGCCAAATCATCACTTGGTCCTAATAGAAAATCTCTTTGATAGGTAAAAAGTGATTCTTTATGGTTGGCATTTTGTCCCCAAACCTCAGCCAATGGTACTAAACCGTGAGTTCCGTCATTGATAATGGCATCAAATTGTGCTGCTGCTCCTGCCCAATCTTGTTGCCATAAAGCGCTTTTACCGCGAATGTGTCTTGCAACACCTTGTCCGTAACGTCCTGCATCTACCTTAAACGGAAGATTAGCAATAGCATAATCAAGATCGCCATCTATTAATTTGTAAACATCAGCATCGCTGGCTACTTTGTATTCTACTACATCATTAATGTTTTCGGGTGTTGTTGGAATAGTATCAATTAAAATCCCCCCGTACATTTGTTTTAAATCCAGATACAATTCGCCTCTTATAACACGTGCCTGTGCCACCAATCTTTTCTTCGCATTTTGATCCATATTAATCGATCTTGCCGAAGTTATTATGGCGGAACATCTGTCGATAATTTTATATCCCTGAATCCATTTTGATCCTGTAAAAGATTGCGGATTATGGCCTGTTCCGTAAGGTGTATTCCAGGTTCTGTGCAATCCTAAATCGGTGGCAACCATAAAAAATACATTGGCCCATAAATCGTTATTATCTCCGGATGGCGAATTATAATACCTCATCTGGTTGTAAAGTGCATTTACTCCAACTTCTAATCCTGCCGGAGAAGTGTAGATATAATCTACAGAAATCTGATCTTTTACGTTTTCTTCCAGAAACTCCTCGCACGAAGTCAATCCTAAAGAAAGTCCGAATATCAAAACAAATAGAAAATTTATATTTTTCATGATCTTGTTATTTTTATTTTATTGATGTCTTAAATGTGTTGTTAGAAACCTACTTGTAAGCCTATAACACAAGTAACAGGTTCAGGATATTCGTTTATCTCTTTTTCAGGACTATACGACTGATAATCTGTAATGGTAATTAAATTACTTCCTGTTACATAAAGTCTCATATTGGTTAAGCCCAATGATTTAAGTGTGTTTTCAGGAAATTTAAACCCAAGTGATACGTTTTGTAAACGTATATAAGAGGCATCCTGTAATCCTAAAGTGTTGATATATGGCGGATCGTTTCCGTCTCTTGGTCTCGGCCAGTTTCCACCAGGATTTTCCGGTGTCCAGTAATCTTGTTTAATACCGTTTTTTACTCCACGTAAAGAACCTCCTTTTACATAATCGTATAAAAATAAATTGTCTCTGGTAACGCCCTGAACAGTATAAATATCTGCCGAGAAATCGAAACGTTTGTATTCTAAACTCACTGAAAAAGTTCCGAACCAATCTGGCAGTTTTGAAGTAATCACTCTATCCTGATCCGGATTTGGATTTGCCCCGTTTGACGGATCTGCATCGTATAATTTTATATCTCCCGGATACAGAGTTGTTCCTGTAACAATTGGAATATTTTCGCCTTGCTGATAAATTCCAACAGCTTTATATCTATAATAAACATCGATTGGTTTCCCGATGAACCATAGATTTCCCACAGAATCGTCTTCTTTTCCGTCTCCGTTGGCATCTTTGCCATAAATGCTTACGATGCTGTTTTTATTTTTGGTGAAAGTTGCGCCAACATTCAGTCTAAAATCTTGTTTTTTGATCAAATCTCCATTCAAAGTAATCTCTAAACCTTTGTTATTTACTTTTCCAAGATTGGACAATTTGGTTGTATATCCAGTATTTGCATTTAAAGTTTCATAGATCAATAAGTCTGAAGTATCTGTATTATAAACCTCAACTGTTCCTGTTAATCTGTTTTTGAATAAACCAAAATCAGCGGCAAGGTTTAACTGTGTTGAAGTTTCCCAGCGCAAATCCGGATTAGACAATTGAGAACCCGGAACGTAACCTGATACTTTTATTCCGTTTATAATATAATCTCTCTGGTCTGCCACTGCCATACTTTGGTACGGATCTTTAGGCTGATTTCCAACTTTACCATAACTGGCTCTTAATTTTAAATTGCTCAATACAGGAACGTGTTCTTTCATAAAATTTTCGTTCGAAACATTCCATGCTGCATTTACAGCAGGAAAAAATCCCCATTTATTGTTTTTACCAAATACTGATGATCCATCGGCTCTGCCCGAAACGGTAAAATAATATCTGTTGTCAAAATCATATTCCAATTTTCCGGCAAATGAAATAAGAGAGCGTTCGTTACCGCCAATTTCCGGCGTATTCAGGAAAGCACTTTCCAGACCATAAATCCCTAAAATATCACTCGGAATTCTGTTTGAGGAATTTTTAAATTCATTATATTCTGAGGATGTTATTTCGTAAACTCCTGTTGCGCTAAAATGATTTTTTTCGGCCAGGTTAAAGTTGTAATTCAAAATATTACTAAACTGATATTCTACATTATCCTTAAAAAGAATACTGCCGCTTCCTTGTCCTGAATTTGCAATTCCTGAAAGTGATCTCGAAGAATTAAAATTCATTGCTTTGTAATTCCACGATCTTCTGCTGGCATTTAATTTATAGGTGAAACCTTTTAAAATGTTGATATCCAGAAACACATTCATAATGTCATTTCTGTTTAACTCATTTGTATTGGTTTCATAAATATCAATAAGCGGATTTGGTGTTTCCTGAATTCCTCCCGGAAGATGACGGAACGAACCATCGTCATTGTAAATTTTACCCAGCGGTGAAGTATTAATGGCATTATTTAAAATGTTCCCCACATTAGGACGATTTGACTCAGAAAACTGAAGCGAAAGATTCATTCCCACTTTAAGCCAGTCTGTAATTCTTTGGTCAACATTAATTCTCATAGCCACTTTTTCGAAGTCGGTATTGGGTACAACACCCGAAGTATTAATGTAATTTAAACTCGTAAAAATGCTGGTTTTATCAGTTCCCGATGAAACGCTCAAACTATGGTTGTTCGTAACTCCGGTTCTTAAAGCGTATTTTTCCCAATCGATATATTTTCCGGATTGAACCGATTCTAATTCAAGCGGAGAAAAAACCTGATTGTCCGGTCTGTAAACGCCATTGTTACTTGTTCTATAGGCTTCTCTTTTTAGCTGGGCAAACTCTTCGCCGCTATAGATATCGAAATTTCTATTAATTGTCTGTACTCCGGAGAAACCATTATATGCAATTTTTGCTTTTCCTGTTTTTCCTCTTTTAGTCGTAATTAAAATAACCCCATTTGATGCTCTTGCCCCATAAATAGATTGCGCGGCGGCATCTTTTAAAATTTCTAAAGAAGCAATATCATTAGCATTAATATCATTGATGTTTCCTATTACGATACCATCAGCAATTACGATAGGTTCGTTGCTTCCGTTGATGGATTTTTTTCCTCTAATTTGTATTGTTGAAGAATTTCCGGGTCCGCCATCAGCCAATGATACCTGAACCCCTGCTGCTTTACCTCTTAACATTTCGGCCACATCAGAAGTGGCAACTTTAGTCATGTCACCCGGTTTTACTGATGCCACAGAACTGATTACGTCGCTTTTCTTTTTTGTACCGTAACCTACTACTATAATTTCGTCTAGTGCCTGAGAGCTCGCTTTCATCACTACTTTTAGATTCTTTTTATTTTCAGTTTCTACTGAAACCTCATCCATCCCAATAAAAGAGAAAACTAATACACTCTTAGTGGCAACATTGATACTAAAATTTCCGTCAAAATCTGTCTGAACTCCTTTTGATGTTCCTTTTGCAAGCACATTTACGCCTGGCAAGGGTAAGCCCTGACTATCGACTACTTTTCCTGTGATTGAAGTTTCCTGTGCATTCGTTGTGGTCGAAAGAATACACATAAACAGCAGTAAAATTAGTTTTAGATAATTTCCTCCAAGAAAAAACATCTTGTCATGTTTGTTTTTTTTCATAAGTTATTTTTTTGGTTAGTTAGTTTAAAAATCAGTCATGATTTCATTGCAAATGTGACCAATAAATGACATTTTTAGGGGAGGAAGATATTCGTTTTTAGGGGGATTAATGTGCTTATTTGCAGTTTAAGGCTTTAAAAAAACGGTATTCGTAATAAAAAACTTAAATTTTTAAAATTCGATTAATTTTCATGTTTTAAATTTAGTTTAACCGCAAAGCACGCAAAGAATAAAAAAGCAAAGTCCGCAAAGCTTAAATTAAACTTTGCGGACTTTGCGTAAATCTTAGCGAACCTTGCGGTTAAACCTTAGCGGTTAATTTTTCGACCCTTTATATTCAGTAGGCGATAAATTATAAAACCTTTTAAATTCTTTACTGAAATGTTTTCGATCGTTAAAACCTACCATATTGGTAACTTCTGATACTGAATAGCTGGTGTTCATTAATAAATTGGCGGCTTTTTTTAATCGCATGTTTTTTATAAAACCGGCTACGGATTGATTGGTAAGGGCTTGTACTTTTTTGTAAAGTACGGTTCTGCTCATTCCTATTTCACGAACTAAATCATTGACATCAAAATCTGTATTATCGATGTTGGCTTCGATGATCTGGGTTAGTTTTTTTACAAATAAACCTTCGGGCGTGTTTACATTTTCGTCCTCAGCATCTGTAACAAATCCTTCTCCGTATTTCTGACGCATTATTTCTTTTGCCGATAATAAATTTGCTATTGTCAGTTTTAATTCTTCAATACTAAAAGGTTTTGAAATATAGGCATCTGCCCCTGTTGAAAGTCCTTCAATTCTGTTTAAAGTTGATGATTTCGCCGTAAGCAGAATAACCGGAATATGATTGGTATTGAGGTTTGTTTTTAGAATTTTACACAGCTCAAAACCGTCCATTTCCGGCATCATAACATCGGTTACGATAAGGTCCGGAATTTCTTTTTCCATATATTCGAGCGCCTTTATTCCGTCTGTAAATTTCAGGACTTTATAATCGCTGTATAAAATATCATAGACAAAAGACAATACTTCTTCGTTGTCTTCAATAACCAAAATGGTCTTTTTGTTGCTGTTTTCCGGTTCTTCAATATATTCCGCCTCATACGTTTCAATTTCGGTTTTTACATCCGAGATTGGACTTGCATTTTCTTCTATCTTAATGGCATTTTCAACAATCTGCGACTTTTTAAAATGATCTTTTCCTTTCTTTAAAGTAATAGTAAATATGGTGTTGAAATTGGCATCGGCTTCTGTTTGTACTTTAATTTCTCCATGATGCAATTCTACAATACTTTTGCTTAAAGCAAGACCAATACCGCTTCCCAAATTCGCGCTTCCGCGATCGCCTAATTGGAAAAAGTTTTTGAAGATTTTCTTCTTTCTATTTTCAGGAATTCCAATTCCGTTGTCTTTTACTTTTATTTCTATGGAATCTGAATCTTCTTTTTGTTCTACGGCCAAAGTGATTCGGCCGTTTTTACTGGTAAATTTAAAGGCGTTCGAAAGCAGATTATAAATCACTTTTTCCATCTGATTTTTATCAAAATAAATCAAAGCGGTATTGATGTTGAGAACGAATTTGTAATCGATTTTTTTCTCGACAGCAAATCCGCGGAAAGATTCGTAAATATCAAAACAGAAAGAAACAATATCCTGCTGTTCGCAATAAATTTTCATGCTTCCTTTTTCGGCTTTTCTAAAATCCATTAATTCATTGACCAATTTTAATAAGCGGTCAGAATTGTTTTTGATGACCTTGAGTTTGTGTTCGAGATTCGAATTCTTTTCGGCACTATTTAAAAGTTCCTCAACCGGACCGCTTATCAGCGTTAACGGTGTTCTGATTTCATGCGAAACATTGGTAAAAAAATCCAGTTTCATTTTGTACAATTCCTCTTGTCTTTCTTTTTCGACTTGTTCCAGATAAAAAGCTTGTTTTAATAATTCACGATTTCTTAAAAATCTAAATAATAAAACGGATCCGGCAAGTAATAATCCGAAATAGAAAATATACGCCCACCATGTTTTCCACCAGGGCGGTAACATGATTATTTTTAAGGTTTTAATGGCTGGATTCCATTTTCCTCCTCCATCTGCCGTTTTAATTTTTAAGAGATATGTTCCCGAATTTAAATTGGTAAGATTGATATAATGCTGTGAACCAATGGTATGCCAATCGTCTTTATTAAAGGAACTTTCTAGTTTATAGGCATATTCGTTTTTTTCGGGAGAAACAAAGTTCATTGCACTGAATTCCAATCCAATATATCCCTGATCGTGATGCAGGGTAATTTCCTGAGTTTCGCTTATATCTTCTTTTAGTTCCACTTCTTTACTTCCGGGTCTGATTTCTTCATTGTTCACGATCAGCTTCGTTAAAACAATCTCTGCATTATCCGGAGATTTTATGAGTTTGGACGGATTAAAAACAATCAATCCGTTTGAAGATCCGAAGATCAATTGGTTATCATTTAATTTTAAACTGCTGTTGTTCGAGAACTGTTTTACTTTTAAACCGTCTTTTACGGAATAAGAAGTAATTTCAAAATCAGAAATAGCGGGAGTTGTTCTCAATTTCTTTGTTCTGATTTTATACAGCAAATTATTATCGCTGATCCAGATATTTCCCTCTGCATCTTCTGAAATGCTTTTTATGGTTTCATCTGTAAAACCCAGCGCGCGGTTGATTTCGAAAAAATGCCCTGCTTTTTCATTCAACAAATTGATTCCACCGCTTTCAGAACCTACCCAAAATCTTTTCTTGGAATCAGTAAACATAACTGTAAGGCTGTTATTGGGTAATCCGCTGACTTTTCCTGATTTATAGATTTTGGTAACTTTTTTAAGTTTTTTATCAAAAAAGTTCAAACCGTATTGTGTGGCGATCCACAAACCATTTTCGCGATTTGCGATATCTGTAATAAAATTATCGCTGAGCGCGTTTGAAGTTCCATCGGCCATATAACTTTCTATGGTTCCGTCCGGAAGTATTTTTTTTAATCCATTTCCGTTTGTTCCTACCCATAAATCATTATTATCGAGTAACAAAGAAGTTATCGGTCGGTTACGTTCTTTGGGGTTTGGAGAAAGCGGAATTTTGCTAAAGGTTTTGCTATTTTTATTAAACTTAAATAATCCGTTGAAAGTTCCGCAAAACAAACTTTCCTGATTCTGATTTACTAAAGCCGTAATCATATTCACACTTTTATCAAAATCATTGGTATCGATTAAATACGAAGAATTTTTGTTGTTTCTGAAATCCAGAAAATTCAAACCGCCGCCGTTTGTTCCTACCCAGACAGCATTGTTGCTTTCTTTTGAAACGACATTTATCAAGGCACTGTTTAATCCGAAATTAGGTTTTATAACCTCTCTTACATTTGCAAAATTGGTATTGGTTTTCTGGAAAAAGTTCACACCTCCGCCATTGGTTCCAATCCAGATATCATCGTGACGGTCTTTTAGAAAACATTTTACATCATCGTCAGACAAGCTATAACTTGTAAGCGGATTGTGCTGGTATTTTGTAAACTCATTTTTGTCTTTTTTATAAATGCATAATCCATTTTTTGTGGCAAACCAAATCGTATTGGCATCTACAGCCACAATATCATTGACCCAATTTGATGATAAACTTTTCTTATTGCCGGAATTCTGAAGATAATTTTTTACGGAATTTGCGGCTGCATTATAATGAAAAACTCCGTTTGCTTCGGTCGCAAACCATAAATCACCATTTTCTTCTTTTATTATTTTCCAAATCTTAGAATGGATCAAAGCTTCATTTTCTTTTAAAGCTTTAGGAAATTCTTTTTTTGAACAATTTTTAGGATCGAAACATTCCAGTCCTTTTGCTGTGCCCACTAAAATACCGTAATTGCGATCGTAAAAGAGTGATAAAACCCTGCTTTTTCTAAAAGGGGAATTATGATCGTTTGAAATTTCTTCTAATAAATACTGCTTTTTATTTAAGCGTTTGACGCCTCCAAATGTCCCAATCCAGATTCGGTTTTGGTCGTCCTGAATTATAGATGAAATGTAGTTCCTACCGCCTTTTACTTTTTGAACATCGACTCTTAAAAAATCACGTTCTCTTTTATTAAAAAGGTTCAGACCGTTATTGGTTCCTACCCAAAGCTGCTTTTCGTTATCTTCTAAAACAACATTAATATGGTTGTTGCTTATGGTATTTAAAATGTCTTTATTGTAAGCATATCTTAAAAAACTGTAGCCATCGTAACTAATTAATCCGTTTGCAGTTCCTATCCAGATAAATCCTTTTTTGGTTTGGTGAATACTCGAAATCATGCTCTGCGAAAAACTCACATCGTAATCGATATGATCAAAATACAAATCTGATCCCTGAGCACTACTGTGAAAAGGAATTGAAAGAAATAATACAAGACTTAAAATACAGCTTTTAATGTTCTTCATAAATTGATTTACTTACATATCAATGATTAATTAATGCGATTGGTTTATTTGCTCTAAACTTAGAAAAAAATAAACCAAACGCACTGCAAGATAAATCTAATACAAAAAAAGAGATGTCGCTATTTTTTCTTTTTATGGGGTGTATTTGTACTTATTATAGAAATGTTTTATAAATAACAAACCCCTAAACTAATCATTTAAAAGCTTTTAGATTTCATCACTAAGAATCATCAATTTCACATCATCGTATTTATACGAATGCTTGCTTTTATAAGTGCCAATGCTGAAATTTTTGAAATATGAATATCTTTTGGCTGATGATGCGAATTCTGACTTAACAATTTCACAAAATCCGCCCCTTGATCTGATTTCTGAACATACTTTACTGTAATGTATTCTTCCCACTCATTTAGTTTTACACTTAAAAGATACATCTCACCAAAGAAGATATTTTCGAATTCAGTTTCCTTATATAAGACAATATCACCAAATTTTAAGAGAGGATACATACTATCGCCCGTTACAGAAATTGCTCCATCACATTTTGGCAAATTGGGAATTTTTATAGTATCCAAAACTCTTTGCGGTTTTCCGCTGTTAAATAATTCTCGTAAAACCGCCACAGTTTCTAAATCATATAGAGGTATTTCGTGGCTCACATGCAGTGAATCGATTGTTTTCGTTCATTATTCATAATTACAATGCTAGTATATGAGCGCAGTCTTTCCCATTCTGAGAAAAACCATACAATAATTATTTACACTCCCATCTCTAAAAAATAAAGGTGTTCAACTATCGAACACCTCGATTAATTTTTTCAGAACATTTTTTAATTAAAAAACATTAATCTTTGAAGAATATATATTCAAAAGAAAATAATATTATTGATTAGAAAAAAAATCGAAAAACCTATTAAATAAAAAGGTTTCAAGGCTTTTTACCGAGTCTGTCAATAAACATTAATATGGGAATTAGGTGTTCCATTGTAATCCCATCAAGTCTACAAAAAAGCCTGTAAACTCAATGCTTACAGGCTTTTTGTTTTTCGGTTGATATTTTCATTGTTAACGATTCAATTGATTAACACATTATAAAAACAAGCACAAAAAACAAATCTATCCTATCTATTTTTATTTTTGATTAAACTGGCATTATATGAATTCGTGCTTCAAAACTATGCAGGATAACTTTATATATTTTGCAAATCCAGATGATTTTGTAGTTGTGTTAATTTCGCAAATACAAATAAAAAAAACGAGTTAAGTATTCTTAACCCGTTTTTGCTTTAACATTCTTTTGAATAGTATGAAGCCATTAATTTATTTTTCAAATTCAATATGAGGAAAATAAAAAAGATCTAAATTTTACTTTCATCATCAACAGCATCCTGCCATTTATCCCAGACTTTAACCCCGGCATTGTAGCCATCATAACCAAAGTTCTGACTTAACTGACCTTTGATATTAGGCTCGATAGCGAGTCTATACGGAATTGGCCAGTAATTATTACGTTTATCCATAGTATAAAACTTTACACCCGGTTTAATAGCAATACCAGCCGGATATTTGTTGTAAAGGGTATAATGCACAATACGCTGATACCAATAGCTACCTCCTGTTGCATCTGTTCCGGATTGCTTATCCCAATTGGCTATACTGTAAGTATGTCCCCATTCATCTGGTTTTCCGCTAAGAGCCAGACAGTGCGAAATACGTTTTAATTCCACATTTCTCCATTCTTCCAGATAAAGCTCTCTTCCTCTTTCGGCACAAATATCACCAATAGTTACTGTGGCATACATTTTTGATGCTTTAGCTCTTGCTCTTACAACATTTACATCCTGAGCTGCTCCAGCAGTGTTACCTTGATAAAAACGCGCTTCTGCACGTAATAGATACGTTTCAGCCAAACGATATATGTACAAATGCGCACTAGCTCCTGCTGTAGCTCCCTGAAAATCATTTGCTGCCGGAGTAGATTCAGCTACCACGTCGTGCATAAATATTTTATAATGCGGAAAATCATACCAGTCACGAATAGAATCTTGAGCTAACAGTTTGCCGGTTGCATCTCTCATTCTAAAATTTTGTCCAGCCCATGTCGCGCTACCACCTGCCCCGGGAGCATATTTAAGATCTTCCATATTCACCCAGTTACCAACGGTACTGTTATGTCTCAAATCCACCTTATCTTCGACACCGTTTACTACCCACATAGGATGTTGCGAATAATAAGAACCGCTAATCGTACCAATACCACGTCCTATTGCTCTTTGATAATCATATTTTGCATTATAATTTGTTTTATCCGTCAATGGGAAACGCGGCGCTGCTGTTTTACCATCAGGCGTAATTAAATTAGCATCGTTCCAGTTAGGTCCAAAAATTCTCATCGAATTAAATACTAAAAAGGACTGTGCTCCTCCATTTGGCGCAACCAAGATCGCTTCAGTATTCGAAGTAATTACTTTATTTTCAGGTCTGTGCAAATCCCAAATCACATTTCTGGTAATAGGCCATGCTGTAGGGTTTCCACCCGGATCAAAAATACCTAAAGAATTTTGTACCAAAGAGTAACCAGATTGATTAATCAAAATATTAGCTTGTGCTTCGGCATCAGCAAATCTGCCAGATGCTAAATAACACTTTATCAATAACTGACGACAGGCTCCTTTACTCACCATACCTATATAACCTATCTTTGATTGCTCTGGCACAAATTGTACGGCTTTCTCCATATCGGCAGTAATCATTTCTATAATGGCTTCCTTTTTTGTAGAATAATAACTCTGCTTTGGAACATCCAGAATTTTAGTAATCAATGGTATGTCTCCAAATTGATAAACCAAATTAAGATAACGGTATGCTCTATGAAAATAAGCTTGTCCGACATATTTATTTTTAACATCCTCAGATAACGTTTTTACATTACCAATATACGTTAGTACGGTATTAGCATTCTTAATACCTGTATAAGCTTCAGTCCAGAAAAAACCAAGGTAAGTCGCCTCGCCTACCTCTCTTTGAAAAGTTCCGGTAGGAACAACAGTAGCAGCATAATCAGCAATATTACTTCCCGTATCCGTTTTTCCATATTGTGCCATATCAGAGAAAAGATATTCTGTACCAATAGGCACACTAACACTTGCCCCATTAAAGTGAATATAATTATTACGCAGTTGTTTATCACATAGTGCCAAAGTTGCCTGTAGTCCGGCTTCGGTATTAAATGTAGCTTCAGGTTCATAAAACGAAAGTGGGTCTGCGTCGAGAAAATCTTTTGAACAAGAACCAGACAACACCGCCAATGCAATAAAAGGCACTAGTCTTGTAATTTTATTTGTTATATATCTTTTCATTGTTGAGTAATTATTAAAGTTGGAAATTAAAGCCTAAATTAAACTGTCGCGTTGCCAATCCTCCTGTTTCCGGATCTCCATAGTATTTCCATTCTTTAGAAGCCGACCATGTTGCTACGTTTTGAACTGAAGCATAAATTTTGATATTTTTAATATGTGCGCGGTCTAAAAGATCTCTAGGAAGAGTATAAGCTATCGAAATATTGTCCAGACGAATAAAACTGCGATCGTACAATTTTCCTGGTGCAACCGGAGTTCCGGCAGGCCCTTTAGCATCAAGACGTGCCCAATCATTGGTTGGATTGTCAAGTGTCCAATACGGATTTACATACGGATTGAAGTTGAATTTATACAAACTGGAATCGTTGAAATTATTCATATAATTTGAATCAAGTGATTTGTGTCCCATATAAGAATACATACTGATGCCTAAATCCCAATTTTTGTAAATCTTAAAATCATTGCGCAACGACCACTGCACAGGAGGACTTGAAGTTCCTAAAAACTGTTTGTCTTTTTCATTATAAACTGCTTTTTTATAAGGAACACCGTCTGCTCCTACTGCATCTACATCGTCTGCAGTATAGCTGTTTGCTACTTTTGGATCTCCCGGACGCTGCCCGTATTTTTGAGCTTCTTTCCATTCGTCTTTTTGCCAGATTCCATCTATTTTATAATCCCAAATTTGAGAGATTGGCTTGCCTATAAACCATCCATTAGCTGAATCGTCACCCTCTTTTTTGCCAATTACATTACCATTTTCATCTTTAATATCTACCATATTACCGTATAGTGAAATAATTTTATTTTCGTTATAAGATATTCCAAATGTAGTACGCCATTCAAAATTTGGTCTTTTCATATTAACAGTATTAATACTCAATTCAAAACCTTGATTTTGAACTTCTCCCAGATTGGTTGCAATAGATGAAAACCCTGTAAAACCAGGTAATGCCTGACTCATAATCATATCATGCGTATTCTTTCTGTAAACATCGACAGTAGCAGTAATACGATCCTGCAAAAAACCTAAATCAAGACCAATATTTGCTGAAATTGTTTTTTCCCATACTAAATTTGGATTTGCCATACGATCAAGTGATAAATACTTCAGCTCAAGCGCTTTTCCTGAAGGATCTAAATACCCCATTGTTCCGGTACTAAGCAGGTTTGCCAAAGAAATGTACGGATCATCAAGCGATCTGTTTCCGTTTTTACCCCATGACAAACGTAATTTACCTGTAGACATCACATCCCAATTAAACCAGTTTTCGTTTTTAAAGCTCCATGCTACTCCAAAAGAAGGGAAAGTAGCATAAGGATTTGAAGCTCCAAATGCCGAATATCCATCACGACGAACAGTTGCTGTTAGCATATAACGATTATCAAACGAATAGAAAAGTCTTGCCATCAAGCCATCTGCCGTTTCATGTGTGTCTTTTGATCTAAGTTTGCTATTTGCCATTGTTGCAGTTTCAACATTGTGAAACCCTAAAGCATCTGAAGGCTGAATATTATATGCATCCATCCCGTCTGACCAATAACGGCGTTCTTCTGCTTCCTGAACAAAAGTTACTATAAAATGGTGTTTTTCAGCAAATGTATAATCCCACGCTAATGTATTGTTCAGGTTATAATCAAAACTTGTAGAACTATTTCTATTTACCCCATTGGTAGCTGCAGGGAAATTTGGATTCTGTGTTGACTTGAAATAACGATCGTGCCAAAATTGATAACGAGGAGCAATATTAAAGCTATAAGTGATTCCTAAAGGCAAAGTAACCTTTGTATTAAAAATGGTATTCAATGTCGTAAATCCTGTCTCTTTCTCAATAAATTGACGTTCGTAGTAATAGTTATAATTCTGTCCCGAAACATTTTTACCCATTGGCTGTCTCTCATAGTTACCATCTGCATCTCTAAAGGTTCCAAATGGGCTGGTTCTCATCATATTATTAAACCCAGAACGAGTATCCAACGAAGGAGTAACATCTCCATCTGAACGATCCTGAAAATTAACGTTTGCCCCAAAATCAAGCCAACTAGTAATTTTGGCATCAATTTTCATATTAGAGCGAACTGATTTATAATCGTTACCTACAATAGCTCCTTCGGAATTCAAATAACCAAAAGACATATAGTAATTTACCTTGTCGCTTGCTCCGGAAACACTCAAATTATAATCGTGATTAATTCCTGTTCTAAAAGAGCTATTGCTCCAATCGTGTGTTTTATCTGCCAGAAAATTAGCCATTAACGAAGGATCGAAATTCAATCCTAAACGTGTTCCCCATACTTCTTTCGAACTTTTTCCTGTTGTTTGCGCAGCTGGTTGATAAGCCAGCCATTGGGCTTCAGTAATCCCCCATTTGCCTAAATCGTTAGGACTAGAAAAATAACCCGGCTTACCAGCAGCAACACTTCCTGCTATCCATGCTTCGTATTGCCCTGTTGCTGTATTAGGACCATAAGTTTGAGCAGTTTCCCAATCTTCACGATATTTTAAATACCCCTCTGGAGAATACACACCACGATAAGCACTTTTATTACTAATTGTAGTATTGGTTGTAAAACTAACAATAGGCTTACCTGCTTTACCTTTTTTGGTCGAAATAATAATAACCCCCGCTGCTGCTTTCGCCCCATATACAGATGCTGCCGATGCATCTTTTAAAATATCGATCTGTCCGATATCATCCGGATTAATTTCTGAAAGTTCACCATAAAATTGCATTCCGTCCAGAATAATAAGCGGTGAATTGTGCACACCCTCTTTTTTAGGATCATAAACAGAACCTTGTCCACGAATTTGCATTCTTCCTCCTCCTTTTGCAGAAGGATCATAACCTACATTTAATCCAGGAGTACCTCTCAATATATCCTGAACTGTCTGCGGATTCTGGTTTGCTAATCTATCAGGTGTCACCTGAACAATTGCTCCCGTCAAATCCTTTTTCTTCATTTTACCATACCCAACTACAACAACTTCGTCTAATGAAGCCGTAGCTCTTTGCATTTTTACATTAATCGAAGTTTGTCCCTTTAGAGCAACTTCTGTACTTACATAACCCAAATAAGAAACTACTAATACAGCATTCTCGTTCTCTACTTTTAAAGTAAATCTTCCGTCAAAATCTGTTAACGCAGCATTTTTACTTCCTTTTTCTAAAACTGTTACACCCGGAAGCGGCAAACCGTTTTCATCATTAACTTGCCCCTGAATATTTTTTTGCGGTTGTACATTTTGTGATTTTGTGGTACTCTTAGCACTAATAGCATAGCCGGAAACTTGAGATAAAGAAAATAATACACAGCATAGTATCATCTTCTTTTTCAAATTAAATCCAGATACTCCATTAGGACTTTTTTTAATCCTAATAAAATTTGTCATTTTGGTTTTGATTTTTGGTTATTAGTTAGTTTTTGAAAAACACTTTAACGTTGGTTTAATCGACAAGTGATTTTCGATGCAAAAATGATTAATAACGATTTTAATAGGGAGTAATAAAATACATTTTTGGGTATATTAAAGTCTATAACTTATATTATATCTATTTTTTTAAACGTTAAAAAAACATAACCTTAAAAAAAAGTACAATAAACAACATAATACACAAATAATTAAGAATACTAAATCAACTGCATTTTTCAAATTGATTTTAATAAAAAAAGCTCCGGATTACTCTGAAGCTTTGTTTCTAATGCCACTAAAAATATAATTTTAAAATTATTTTATCTCAGATCTAAAATAGAATATAGCAAATTAATAAACTTACCTACCTGATTTGGAATAATCAAAATATTGTTTTTTTTTTAGATTGATCTTTACTATGTATTGAAAGTGGTATATAATTAAATTCATTCATTTCAATATACAAGCGACATTCTACAAATAAAATCGAATGACGTTCTTCAGAATTGTGACAATACGACGCAATTAAAATTACTATTTATCAAAATGTTGTGAATATAAATAACTTTGAAACAGTACCACGAATATTGATCTCGAAAAACCAATTTAAAAAATTTAAGAACAACATAAATCTTTTATAAATAAAAACTGTTACGGCATTTTACCAAGCTTGTCTATAATATTAGTATAGCTATTACGTGTCGAATTGTGGCTCCAACCTCTCCCAAGTATACTTAAAACTGGCTCAAATAGTTACTTTATACCCAACAATTCAAAAAGTTCCTCTTTTTTGTTCAAGGCTACAGCAATCGATTTACCATTTATTAATTCAACAGTATTTCCGTTTACACTTCTTACTGCCTCTAAATTGAGAATAAAGGAACGCTGAACACGAAAAAAGATAGTTTTATTCAGAATTTCATCCATTGATTTAAGGGTTAGCTGTGTTGAAAAAGACGCTGAAGCGGTAACAATTTTCAGATAATCTCCCTGAGCTTCTACATAAAGAATTTCACTTAGTAAAAGTTTTATTATTTTTCCTTCTGATTTTACAAATATCCGGTCTGTAGCAGGCTGTTCTTCAACTGAAGCCTGAGAAACTGAGATTCGGTCCTTAGCACGGCTAACTGCTTTCAAAAACCGGTCGAAACGAACAGGTTTAATCAGATAATCTGTTACTCCTGCTTCAAAACCATCTAAAGCAAAATCACGATGGGCCGTAATAAAGATAACTAACGGAGGATGTAATAAGGAACGTAGTAATTCCATCCCGTTAATTTTTGGCATCTGAATATCGCTAAAAACAATATCTACGCTATTATCCTGTAAGTAAGCCAATGCTTCAACAGGATCTTCAAATGATGCAGAAAGATTTAGAAAAGGAATTTCTTTTACAAAAGTTTCGACAACCTCTTTACCAAGAGGTTCATCATCTATAATAATACAGGTTAGTTTTTTCATTCACTTTTTAAATCTATTCTTAAACTGACTTTAAATTTTGTAGCAAGATTTTCGATATTTAACTGATGCTTATCGGGATATAAAAGTTGCAATCGTTTAGAAACATTTGCAATTCCGATTCCTCCAAATTCACTTTTCTCTATATCTTCCTCCCTATCATTTTCAAGATAAAAATAAAACACATTGTCCTCCACTTTTATCTCCAAATATATAAATTGCTCAGCGCTACTCTTAAGCCCATATTTAAATGCATTTTCTACAAAAGTAAAGGTCAGAAGCGGAGCAATAAAAAGTCCGAACAATTCTTTTTCCTCAGGAAAAGAAAACCGAATATTTTTACCCGAGGCATATCTCATTCTTTCTAATTCAAAATAATTTTTGATAAAGTCCAACTCCTTCCCTACTGATACTTTTTCATGATTAGATTCATACAAAGTATAACTCATAATATCTGAAAGATTCAAAATAACCTCAGGCGCACAATCGTCTTTTTTGATAGCAAGACCGTAAAGATTGTTTAGTGTATTAAACAGAAAATGTGGGTTGAGCTGGGCGGTTAGAAATTTTTTTTCAATATTTATGTTTTGAATTTCCAAAGCTGCTTTTTGATTCCGGATGTTCAGGGTTCTGTTGTAAAGTCTGGAAATTTCGAAAAGAATTTTAACAAAAAACAAAGGGGATAAAATCGAGATAATAATAAAAGATTGCGAAATCATTCGTTTTACTGAAACTGCTTGTTCAAAAGTTTGATCGGCACTCATTTTTATGGCTCCTTTAAGTTCTCCGGTTAATATTTCGAACCCAAGAGAATGATATAATAGCGAAATAAAATAGGTGATTGCAATCCAGACAAAAATACATACCGGAAAAGTAATAACCAATAATAGTATTATTCTACGCCCGCTTCCTAAAAAAATCTTTGGCAGAAATAAATAGAAAAACATGTAAAACACAATCGTATTAACCGCTGCCATTCTAAGCGTTAATATCAAAGCATTAAAATAGGTAAGATCATACGCCAGAACATAACTCTGAAACAATAGTATCGAAAAACCTAGCCACATAGCAATATGAAGCAAAATTCGGTTTCTTCTGGTATAAAATTTATCAAAATTAAATTCAGCTATTCTACTGGTCAGATAACTGGTAAAAACTTGTGTGTCCTGCATTTAATACATTTAAAAGAAGCAAATTCAAAGATAGTTTTTTTGAATTTGCTTCTTAATTTTTAACTATAATATTCTAATAATTGCGTTCATCAAATTAATACAATTGTGTCCAAGAGCTGAATAAATAAGATTACCGGAGAATTTTCTAAGAATCCCGAGACTTAAAGAAGAGATTAAGGTGAGATAAATGATGGTAATGATGTCAAATTTAAACTGGTGGTTTTCGGTTAAAACTGCTCCATGTGCCACTCCAAACAAAATAGTGACGATAATAAAACCCCAGCCAAATTTGATTCCTTTAAGATCCCATTTTGGCTCAAATGCTTTATCCAGAAGCCATAAACTGATTCCCCTAAAAGTGATTTCTTCTGCCAAACCAGGCATTGTGGACTGAAATGCAAAAGTCTCCAGATCAAAAGTTCCTCCTTTTGGGAATAAAATGAACTTAAACACAAAATCAAAAAGCAGGAAACCAAGAAAAAACAAGATCCCAAATTTCACTTGTCTGTTCGTGTTAATTTTTGTTGTAAAGCCAATTTCTTCACGATCTTTTTTATTCAGTGAAAAGATTATAGCAAGGGACAAAATAAGGCATAATACTTTACCAGCCCAGGCAAATTTTAACCCTATAAATTCTAAGGAAATGTATTTCTGGCTAAAATGCTGTATATAACAATCTGCTAAAAAGTACAGGACAAAAAAAGCAAGAAATTTCAGGTTTACCTTTTTGCTTGTAATAAAGCCTAAAATGATAAGAGGAAGGATTAATAAAACCCAAAGAAGTGGCGTTAATAGTGACATCGTTATTTAATTTTCTTCAAAAGTATTTTTCAAATCTATCATCTGAAAAATCTACCGACGAAAATGTCATTTCTACCGATAATAACCGGATTTAATACGTTAAATAAACTTTCTTTATTTTATAACTAGAACTTCCTCTTTTGATAAGGCGTTCCTTCACCCTCTTCACAATAGCTTTTGAGGCTTAACAGGAACATTGCCCAATTGTAATTGCACCATTGGTAGAATTCAGTCCGTTCACGCCAATCAAAATGTTTGAGAACGACTGCCGTTACTCCGTCTTTTTCAGTAAGATCAAATGAAACACTTGTTCTAATCCACTCCGGGTCAGATGCGATGCATTCCCACAATATCTTTTTATTTGGAGATAATTCTATAATTTTCATTTTGGTAGCATAATTATCTCCAAAATCAAACTCATTAATAAAACCCACTTCCGGCTTTACAATCAGTTCCTCTGTCCAGACAGCACCAAGGCCTTCTTGTGTTGTTAATACTTTATAAACATCCGCGATGGACGATTTGATATAATTAATGTGTTCAATTTTTTCCATTTAATGAGTGGTTATGGTTAGAGGTGTAAAGTTAATAAATCAACACAACTATTAATAGTACAGCCATTTAAATATAAAAAACTGACTCCTGAAAAAATTTACATCATTGTATTGATACGAATACTGGCTTTAATAAGTGCTAATGCAGAAATTTTTGAGATATGAATATCTTTAGGCTGATGATGAGAATTCTGACTTACCAGTCTTACAAAATCCTGACCCTGCTCTGATTTTTGAACATATTTTACTGTTATATATTCTTCCCAGTCATTTAATCTAACACTTAACAGATACATTTCTCCAAAAAAGATATTCTCAAATTCAGTTTCTTTATATAAAATTATATCTCCGGATTTTAGTAACGGATACATACTATCTCCAGTTACAGAAATTGCTCCGTCACATTTTGGCAAATTCGGAATCTTGATGGTATCTAGAATTCTTTGTGGTTTTCCACTATTAAATAATTCTCTCAATCCGGCCACAGCTTCAAGATCATACAATGGTATTTCCTGATTGATATGTAAGGCATCAACGGTCTTTCTATCATTATTTATGATAACAATATCTGTACTATTTTCCTTCAGCATTGATCCATTTCCGGTAAGCAACCACTCGGAATTTATATCTGGATAATAGTGTAAAATTTTACACGCTTTATCAGTTCCCATGTTGCTACTATTGTCTAAAAATTTATTTGAAAATCCCATGTCATTACAAAACTTATACTTCGTAATCCCTTTATAATCAAGATATTCTTTCATTCTTTCAGTTGACCCCATAAAAAGATGTATTATTTTACGTTAATTATTTGTTTTGATGTATTATTTTACATTATATTTGCAAAGTAAAGAAATAAAAAAGGAAAATAAAACATTTCAGTACAAAATTTATTATTTGTAAAAACATTAAAATAAAAGCAGCCCTAAATGACCATTAACTAATAATCTATTTTTAATAAAAACGCATATTAATCTAAATCAATTAAAAATGAAAACTGATCAAATTGAAGAAAAAATCCGGGAACTGGAAAACTGGCTGATTGAAAATTCAACTAGTTCCGAAAGAAATTTAATAGAATCCGACATAAAAAAATTACGAACCTTTTTAGAAAAAAAATCATGAGTAAAAAACAAATCGAAGAACGCATCGCACTATTATATCTCGCTCTGCAGTTCTGTTCTGAAAGAACAAAAGCGTTTACAACAGGAGAAAGAATCTGTATTAATCAAGAACGATTTCAATGGATGCATATCCTGGAAGATGAGACCGCTTCTCCCCGACCGGTTTCATCGGTTATCGAAAACAAAATAAAAAATATTGCAAAACTAGCCCTTCTGCAAAACTTTAAACCTTATTACGGAGATCCTCTTAAAGAAGAAATTAAAATCGCTTAACTAAAATTTAAACCAAAAAATCTATGAACACATCAATTCCAAACACACAGAAAAAAACCATTGACTTATCTCAATTTTCTGCACAACAACTAAAGGAAGCCCTGACAAAAATAGAAAACAAAAAAAATGAAGAAAGAGATGCCTACAAAAAATTAGTAGCAGAAACAATTCCCAAAGCAATTTTAAAATTACATAAAACCTCTGAAATGATTAGCCGTGTAAAGACTGAAACGTTCCAGCTTTTTGAAACTATTCTGGATTTAAAAAATCAAGTATACGGTTTTAAAGAAAAACAAATGTCGCATACTTTCTCTAATGAAAAAGAAGAAATTATAATTGGATACCGTATTAACGAAGGCTGGGACGATACAGTAACTATTGGAATTGAAAAAGTTCAGAATTATATTTCATCACTTTCTACAAGCAAAGAAACGGCTTCACTGGTCAAAATTGTTTTTAATCTTCTTAAAAAAGATGCAAAGGGAAATTTAAAGGGCTCAAGAGTTCTCGAACTGCAGAAACTTACAAAAGATTTTAATAATGACGAGTTTACTGATGGTGTAGAAATTATTGCATCTTCTTTTAAGCCTATACGCTCAAGTTGGTTTATCGAGTCAAGCTTAATCAACGAAAATGGTACGAAAATGAATATTCCGTTATCGATGTCATCTGTTGAGTTTTTAAATGGTTATGCTTTTAATTTTTTTAATCAACAAAACGAACATACAAATGCAGCCTAATAATGATATTTACGCATCAGCGCTTTTAGCTATTTTATTAATTACAACAAACTTAAAGCCAATACTACTATTTCGGGAATGGCTTCACTTTAGAATAAAAACAACCTTTAAACAATATATAAATGAGCGTAAAAATAAGACCTATTAAGGACCATACAAGCTATGAGGTAAATAATCATACTGTTTTTAAGGATGGACATGGCAAATGGACTTCCAAAAATGATCTCTCCCATCAAGAGCGTTATGCTTTTGATCAGTATGAAAATATAGTAATTAAAAATCCCAGATTTAAGAAACACACCAAAGCTACTTACAAAGATTCAAAGGACTTTCTTTTATCTAGAGATTAAAAGATAAATGTTTCTGAATGAATTAAAAAATACTATATCCTCATTGTATTAATCCTTATTTTAATTTTTAAAAAAAACTTTCTTCATCTTTTCTGCCACCTTATAATACCATATCCTCATGCCTATATCTGCAAACAGAAGTCTCGGAATTCAAAAAAATAAACTACTACGCTACAAACTTGTCAAAGAACTGTATCAGAAGCACAAAACAGATGACATCCCTACAACGGTTGTCTGGCGCAAGTACATTTACCCGGTTTATCCCATTTCACGAACCACTTTATATGAAGTTCTTTGTACATCAATAACTTCAGAATTAAAAAAAATTGAAGAGCTTATGAGCAATCAAAAAAAGTATAATTAATTATTTTCGGAAGATTTTTGGCTATTTTGACTTAAACCTGCATTAGAAAAAAACTGCAGAAACAAAATATTCAACCTCACAAAGCATCTTATTAAGCAGGAAAAGAAACAAAGCCAACCGTGTTATTCTCACTCTTAGGACTTTGGGTTAACTATCTAAAATAATTGTTAGCAATCAGTTGAAAAATAAAAGTTAGAAACTATATTCAAACTCATGCAGAAGCTCTTAAAAACGATGGTTGAACTAAAGCTGCCAGTATCAATTAAGAACAATTAGCGTTATTAAAAAAAACAAAAAAAGCCGCTTCTTCATGGTTACTTGAAGAAGCAGCTTTTATTTCTTAAACAGCGCTTTATTTCTTAAATAGCAGCTTTAAAATCTTAATATAAATTTCAGTATTCTGGTACACTCCCATAAAATTTTCGCTCCCGGTCCATAGGCAAAAACAGGAACCGGAACTGCCGTATGATCATTGGTACTGAAACTTCCGTGTACAAATCCTTTTTCTATGCTTCCGTCAATTAAGGAAAGTCCACCAGTTTCGTGATCTGCCGTAACAATTAATAATGTCTCGGGATTTTTATCTATAAATTCCATTGCCTGTCCTACCAGTTTGTCAAAATCCAGCATTTCACGAACCACATATTCTACGTTATTCTGATGTCCGCCATAATCAATTTGCGCCCCTTCGGCCATGATAAAAAACGGATTTTTTGTTTTGGTAAAAGTTGAGGTTGCTTTCGCCAAAGATTTCGTTAGAAAATCTCCTCTTCCGTTTTTCATAGAAACCATCGAAGCATCGTCTAAAACAACAAATTTGAAGTTTTTGATCGTGTCAAGTGAACTAAATTTATCCGAAAAAGTATAGCCTTTTTGTATTAAAACTTTCGATAAATCTTTACCATCTTTTCGGGATGTAAATTCTTTTGTTCCCCCTCCAATCAAAATATCTGACGGATTCGATAAGAAATCTTCGGCAATAGGTTCACTGTAACTTCTCTCTGGCTGATGTGCGTAAAAACAAGCAGGAGTAGCATCGGTAATATTTCCTGCTGAAATTATGGCCGTTTTATAGTTTTTCTTTGCCAATTGTTGTGTGATTAATTCCAGAGGTTTTCCGTTTTCGTCAACACTAATAAAACGGTTATTGGTTTTATGTCCTGTTGCCATTGCTGTTGCTCCCGCAGCCGAATCGGTAATATAACTGTCTGAAGATTTGGTGATCGAAAATCCCTGCGTTGGAATATTAAACAAACTCAACTGACCTTTATTGGCCGTGTAACCGGAATAAATCTGTGTTAACCCCATTCCGTCACCAATAAGAAGAATTACATTTTTAGGTTTCTTTTTAGCGAAAGCCGAAACATTTTTAGGGACATAAGCCTCATGAAACTCGGTATTTTGATAAAACGTAGATTTGATATTGTTAATGAAATGTGTTAGTTCCGGAACATTGTCAGTACCAATAAAATCAACTTTCAGGTTCATCAACGTCATCCAGGTATTTACATTATCCTGTGTCGCCCAAAATCTGACTTTTTTGTGTTGATCGTGTACTTTTTTGATAATCGCCTGCACTTTTTCGGCATCGGTTTGTGTCATTACTCCTTTACCGTTCCAGATGGTGATTTCTTTTAAATCCTCGCTGATCATTTCGACACGTGACAATTGCTCAGCCGAATAATTTTCGTTCAGTCTTCCATCAAAATAAATAAATTCCGGATACTCTTTCCAATTTGTTGGAGATGGTCGGTTTCCTGAAATAACCACTTTTATATTTTTATTCGAAATTAAATCAGGATAGGTTTTGATTTGTTGGGCAATTAATTTTAAAGTTGCATCAGCTTCTGTCTTGATATCAATCATTAAAATCAATGGTTTATTACTTGGATACGCTTTTCCTCCCAAGCTTTTTAATTTTACAGAAAGTGGATCCAAATATTGGCTTTTAAGCGTATTCTGCTGATTAATTTCTTTAGAAGTATGTGCCACAAAAAGCTCATTATTTACTAAAAAAACATCGGCTTCGATAACACCGGTTTCGTTAGAATAAGCTTCGTAAAAAGGAAGTTTGCTTGCATAATCATTATGCGAATGAATGTTGGATGAACTGTATTCCTGCGCTTGTGCAAACAGGAAAAATTGAAGGCAAAAAAGGATGATTATTTTTTTCATGGGAAAAATTGGGTTTGTTTATTTTCTAAAGTTGTAGGTGACTTTATTTATTATATTCTTTTTTTTCAGGAGCTAATCCCGCTATACGTTCCAATCTTTTGTATCCGCCGCGGTGGACACAAAAGGATTTCCACTTCTATCGGGGCTAGGCATTTCTAGTGTGATTTATCGTTCCTCGAAATGAAATATTGGGATTGTTTTTGCATATTATAAAAGCTCCAGCGGAGTGCCATATTTATAGCAATTATTACGTTCTCTCAAATTAAAGCTCCAGCGGAGCGATACATAGGTCACCCCGATGGGGCTTTTTTTTTATCTAAAATTGAATTGCTATAAATATATCGTCCCGCTGGGACTTACTTTAATTACTCTTTAAAATTGTTTATCACCGATTAAAAATCATTTTAATCTTATTAATCTGTGGCTATAAAATTTAAACACAAACCAGCCTTTTCCTAAAAAAAGACTGGCTTACTTTTATATAAAATTCATTTGCTTTTTCGTACAACTGCAAGCTCCGACAAGCTTGCAGCGTAGAAAAAAACAAAATAAACAAACTGAAACTACCAGCCTTGATTTTGCGTAAGCACTCCTTTGCTCACTGCGATTTCATCTGGCGGTATTGGCCAAACGTGGTGAATTGCAGGGTTAAAATTACGAGCAGGATAAATTACGGTTCCGTTATAATGGTGTAATGGTTTTGCATAGGTTGCCTGAGCATCTCCCCAACGTACTAAATCGAAATGACGGTCTGTCCATTCTCCGGCCAATTCGCAACGTCTTTCTCTTTTTAAATCGGTTAATGTTGCTCCGGCAAGGTTTCCTAAACCTGCACGACGACGAATCATATTGATTTCGGTATCAGCATTTAGACCTTTCATTAATTTGGCTTCTGCTAGCATCAAAATCACATCGGCATAACGTAAAAGAGGCACGTTTAAGGCAGTCGAAGGTTTATCTCCCATTAGCATTTACATAACGAATATCGATTCCGCCAGAAGTTGTTTTAGCGTAACCAAACGGCTCCATGTATTTATTAAACTGATAACCGGTTCTGTTACTGGAACTTACAATATATTTTCCTTCATTAAAAGTTACTAATTCACCAAAATACATGAATTTATCTCCTTTTTGCAAAATCGTAGCACTGCGTCTTTTATCTGTGGGATCATAGGTATCAAACAGCTCTTTAGTAGGATAAAAATTCCCCCAGCCATTATAAACGCCCCAACCTTTATCCTCCAGACAAACTCCCGGAAAAATCGATCCTAAAGAAGTGTTTTCTGCACTTGAAGTTACCGACCAAATGTATTCTGAAGACCAGTTATTTTTGATTTTGAAGACATCTTCAAAATTATCCAGCAACTTATGTTTTCCGCTTGCCACAATCATATTGGCATATTTAATCGCATTGTCCCAATCTTTTGCATACAAATAAGTACGAACTAAATATCCCCAGGCCGCTGTTTTGTGGGCACGTCCGTAATTGTCTGAAGTGAGCTCATTGAAATAAGGCAATAAATCTGCAGCTTTTATTAAATCTGCGGCAATATAAGCATAATTCTCAGCTACATTTTTAGCGCGTGGCACATAAACATTCGTAGGATTTTCTCTGTCCTGAATGGGGATTCCGGCCCGATCATCTCCGTAATGATACGCCAGTTCTAAATGCATTACGGCATGATTGAAGTATGCTTCACCCAGCATCATATTTTTTGTTTTTTCATCTAATGAAATCTTCGGAATATTACGAATCACATCGTTGCAATGTTTCATAATTTCATAGTGAATCCTCCAGATATCTTTGGTATCAGACTCTGCTCCATCAACAATAAAATTCTTGATACGTTCTGCATTTTGTCTTGGTTTTGTCCCTATATCATCACTTGCATTGTTCAGCCAGAAAAAACCACGACCGTACATATTATCATCAGAATACAAAGCATAAATAGCATTTACTCCTGCTTTTGCATCTGCTGGAGTTTTCCAGAAATTGGAACTTGACGGCGCTCCTTGCGGAACCAGATCAAGTTCGCTTTCGCAAGCTGTAGTGCTTAATAAAAGCACAAAACTCAATACTAAAAGACTTAAATTTTTCATTTTATTTGTTTTATGTTTTTTAAAAAGTTGCATTTACACCCGTCATATAAATACGGGAAAGTGGATATTTCCCTAAGTCCATACCAAAGTTTTTAAGTCCAATTTCCGGGTCCATTCCTGAATAATTGGTGATCGTAAAAAGGTTTTGTCCTGAGATAAAAAATCTAAGTTTCGCTTTTCCGTGCAACCATTGGTCATTTACTGTATAACCTATAGAAACGTTTCTTAATCTTACGAAAGAAGCATCTTCGATATAAAAATCAGAGATTCTACCAAAGTTATTGTTGTTATCTGTTGCAGAAAGTACCGGAATATTAGTATTGGTATTCGTTGGTGACCAGGCATTTCTAGATTCAGCCAATAAATTATATCCAGGAAAAGAACCGTTTAAACCGGTATGTTTTACAGCATTAAAAACACTATTTCCGGCTGCTCCGCTAAAAAAGATATTCATATCAAAACCTTTGTATCTAAAGTTGGTGTTTAAACTAAAAGTCGTTTTAGGAAAAGGATTTCCTAGTACTACTCTATCGTTGTTATTGATAACACCGTCTCCGTTTATATCTTTAAATTTAATATCTCCTGCAACAGCATTTGGCTGATATACCTCACCTTTTGCATTTACATACGCTTTTGCTTCGGCATTACTCTGGAATAATCCATCAGTCGAATATCCGTAAAAAGCACCAACCGGACTTCCGACCTGATAAATATTGGCTAAAGGCAAACTACGAACTCTGCTTAAATTTAAAGGTTCAAGTGACGTTAAATCGTCTTTGATCGAAACAATTTTATTGCTTAAAAAGGCTGCGTTGGCTGTGATATCAAATTTAAAATCCCCGCGCGTTTTTTGATACATTAAACTCAATTCAAGACCTTTATTTTCTACATCTCCAGAGTTTACAATTCTACCTTTTGGAGTTCCTGAAACACCCGGAAGCTGATCACGAACCAACATGTCTTTGTTTGTTTTTACATAAGCATCTACAGATCCTGATAAAGCATTATTGAATAAGCTAAAATCTAAACCTAGGTTGGTTTGCTCAGAACTTTCCCATCTTAAATTAGGGTTCGATAATTCGCTTTCTGAATATCCGTAATTAATTGTTGGACTTGAACCAATAAGAGATTGTGTCTGGTTTAATGGGACACTAAATTGGTAAGGTCCCAGGTTTCCTAAATTTCCTATTTGTCCCCAGCTTCCGCGTAATTTTAAGTTGTTTACGATTGGATTAATACCTTTCATAAATCCTTCTTCAGAGATTAACCAACCTGCAGAAACAGATGGATATACTTTCCAACGATTTTCAGATGTTAATTTTGAAGTTCCGTCGCGACGAACAATTCCAGAAATTAAATATTTTTGGTTAAAGTCATAATTCAGCCTTCCTACATACGAAGAGATAATTTCTTCCGCCATACCTGCTTCTATTTGCTGAACCAATTTTGCATTCAATAAATAACGTTGCGAAGGATCTTCGCTATCAAAACCTGTACCTTGCACGGTATAAAAATCTCTTTTGGTTTGTTGATACGTATATCCTGCCAAAGCTTTGAAGTTATGCTTGCCTAATGATTTTTCGTAAGAAACCGTTTGCTCGCCTAACAAATCTGTTGTTGTTGAGTTGGTTAAAGTTAATCTGTTAAAATCAAATATTTTTCCAGGCTCGGTAATTTTAGTTGCAAAGTCTGTCGAATTATTTTGTATTCTGGTATACCCCAAATTCGATTTTATTTTTAAACCTTCGATAATTTCCCATTCGGCATAAGGATTAATTAAAACTGTCGAAATAGGATTTCTGTTGTCTAATCTTTTTAAATAGGCCACCGGATTAATTACGTCTCCATAAGAACCAATGTATTTTTCAGGAACTCCACCAAATTGCCCTGAACCGTCTTCTCTGTAAATGGTAGCATTGGGCGGATAAAAAATCGCTGCCAAAATTGCTCCTGTATAACCACTTGTTGTGTTTGCCGCCTGACCATCGGTTAAGGAATAAGAAAAGTTTTCTCCAAAGGTAAAATTAGGCGCCAGTTTAAAAGAAGAGTTCGCTCTTGCCGTATATCTTGTCCCATAAGTATTTAATAAAATACCTTCGTTTTTTCTATAACTTCCTGATAAAAAGAAATTCGATTTCTCTGTTTTTCCCTTTACAGAAATAGATAAATCCTGAATTTCTCCTGTACGGAAAATTTCATCCATCCAGTTTGTTTTTGTTGTTCTTGCTGTTGGTTCAAAAGCAGGATCAAAAGCAGGAATTCTTGGCATTCCGGCATTATCTCTCGCCGTGTTCATCGCATCAGCATATCCTGCTGCATCCAGAACATCCAGTTTTTTAGCCACACTCTGAAAACCTCCCTGATAATTTACATTTACATTAATATGATCTGAAATTCCTTTTTTAGACGTAATTAAAATTACACCACCGGAAGCTCTCGCACCATAAATTGCTGCCGAAGCCGCATCTTTTAGCACACTAATCGATGCAATATCATTTGGGTTTAATGTGTTTAAAGATCCGCTGTAGATGATTCCGTCAAGAACGATAAGAGGTGTTTCGGCATTCAAAGAACCAATACCACGAATGTTGATTGTTGGCTCAGCCGTAGGATCTCCACCACTACTTATTACCGTAACACCCGCCACTGTACCTTGCAATAATTCGGCTGCACTATTATAGGTTCTGCTCGAAGATTCTTTCATAGAAACCGTTCCAACAGCTCCTAAAACTTCGTTCTTTTTTACAGAACCGTATCCCATAACTACCACTTCTTGTAGTTGTTTCATATCTGCCAATAACTTAACGCTTATGTTTTTATCCAGGCTTGATACTTTTACTTCTTGCGTGATATAACCCACGTACGAGAAAACAAGTATAGCTTGAGATGCGTTAATTTCCATCTTGAAAGTTCCGTCAAAATCTGTTGTGGCTGTTGCATCAGAATCTTTGTCTTTGATGCCAACACCTGGCAACGGCATTCCGTCGTCTCCACCAAAAACAGTTCCTGAAAGGCTTATTTTTCCCTGATCAGCATCAGCCACTTTTTGATTTTTTTTGATTACAATATTGTTGCTTACAATTTCATATTTAAGAAAAAAATTGCTGCATATTTTATCTAATGCCTGTTCTAAGGTTACGTTATTCAGTTTTAAACTAATCTTTTGATTGGTGTTTACCTGATTCGTCTCGTACATAAAATGTACATCGGCCTGTTTTTCGATTTTCTGAAAAACATTTTTTATACTTTCATTGTCTACTTTTAAGGTTACTCTCTTGCTAATGTTAACGCTTGCTGCCTTCATTGTTGATCCGATAAAAAATAAAGCCACAAACAGAAGCGCTTTTCTTAATACCGATTTTTTAATGCTCTGGCAGTTTACAACATACCGCATTTGTTTTTGATTCATGTTTTTGGAGTTTTAATTTGTGTTTGGATTATTGCTTGGTTTCTACGTAGATGATTGATTTTATTTTTTGTAAACACTTTGTCAGACCTAACAGTTTTTAAAAACCTCTTAGGTCTCTTATTGGATTATATAAATTCCTGATTCGATTTTATAATTAGCATTGATGATATTGCATACCAAAGCCACGACTTGGTTAACAGGCAACTCTTTAAAATAAGCACTGATTTTCAAATTGTTGAGGTTCTTATTATCGATCTGGATCGCTACATTATAATTGCGATTGATTGTTGCGATGACTTCCGGCAACGGAGCATCTTCAAAAACGATGATGTTTTTTCGCCATAACGAAATAGAGTTCACCGGAATGTTTGTAAACGCTTGCAGCTTATTATTTTTCGATTTAAAAACTACTTTTTGTCCCGGAGTTACATACACATTTTCATCTGTAACGGTCGATTTTACATTTACTCTTCCGGTTAAAACCGAAACTTCCTGCATGGCATGATCCGGATAAGCCTGAACATTAAAACTGGTTCCTAAAACTTTGGTATCCATTTTATCGGTATGAATAATAAAAGGATGTTCTTTGTCTTTGGCTACATCAAAAAAAGCTTCTCCGGTAAGGTATACTTCACGTGTTCCGCCTTTAAACTTTATGGGATATTTTAAATGACTTCCGGCATTAAGCCAAATCTGGGTTCCGTCGCTTAATGTTATTTTGGCGTGTTCGCCCAATTTGGTTGCATATTCTTTAGAAACTGTTTTTGTAAATGACAGATAAAAAAAACAGGATAAACCCATTAAAAAGATCAAAGAAGCTGCCATAGCCCAATTTCGAGGAGAAAGAAAAACAACGGTATTTGTTTTTTTAATTTGTCTGATTTCTTTTTTCAATTTCGAATGATTAGATTGTATCAATAAAACAGGATCTAAATTTTCTTCCGGGTGATCGTACCAGTTATTCCATAATTCTTCTCCTTTTTCAGAAGGTTTCCCTTCTAAAAAAAGTTGTATATCTTGGTGTAATTTTTCAGGCATTATAATTTGTTTATCTCTTTAATAGTATGTCTTAGGATTGTTACTTTCAGGTAGGCGCTTAAGGTTACGCTTTTGTTAAGAAAAAACGTTCAGCCCTAATTTTCAGCAAACCATTATCAATTGAATTCACCCAAATAGTTTCGCATAAATTTTAGCGCATAGGCAATATGATACTTTACGGTTTCGTGCGACACATTCAATTCTTCGGCTATTTCTTTGTTGGTGTAATGTTTGATGCGGCTGAGAATAAAAACTTCCTTGGATTTTTTAGGCAATAATAAAGTGGCCTTATCTACCGCTTCCTGAAGTTCTTCGTAGTAGATGGAATTTTCGGTTGCATTTGTACTATTATGATCATTCGTATTTCGATCAGTAACTTCCTTTATATATTGATCGGTAATAAGGTGTGATTTTATATAATCTAAAGTCACATAACGAACTGAAGTATAGATGTAAGCTGAGAATTTCTTTTGGATAACCAAAGTCTTCCTGCGTTCCCAAATGGTGGTAAAAACTTCCTGAACAATTTCTTCGGCAACCGGAACCGATTTCATTCGCACGTAAACAAAGCGAACCAATACATCCCGATACCGAAAATACAGTTCATCAAATGCTTTGTCTTTGCCTTGTCGCAATAATTCGACAAGTTGCTCATCGGTAAAACCTTTATACATAACAGGTCACTTTTGTATTTTTTATCGAATGAGCGGCGGTTGCTAAATCACCTGTTTTACTTATTTTTTTGCGATGTATTCTTAATTTTAAAAATGACATATACTGTAGTGTGTTGTTTTATATATGTCTCCAAAATTAGAAATCAGGGTAGGTCTGCAAGGTTACGTTTACATTAATAAAAATGTCCGGTTATAAAACATTGTATTAACATTTCGTGTCTTAGATGTTACGTGTCAGATATTTGTGTAATATCGTTTATGAACTCCATAAAAAAAGGGAACAGTTAAAAAACTATTCCCTTTGAAATTTCCTGCACCAATACATTCCGTCTAATACTAATTCAGTTTACTCGCCACTCAACATCGCTAACATTTTTTCGATAGCATCATCAGAATGTATTATTTGAGTGTTTTGCAAAGTATCCTGCGTCACTTCTGAAGCTCTTTTTTGCATGTTCAATTCGTATTTTGAAACAGCATCTGTAATATCGTCAAATTCACTACTGGTCAAACATTCTGCTAGTTCAAAAGCATCCTGCATGGCCATATTTACGCCTTCTCCCGCGTATGGAGGCATTCTGTGCGCTGCATCTCCCAGCATGGTAAGATTAGGTAAAGTTTCCCAGGTTTGATCAAAAGGAAAATGATACATAGGTCTTGGCACTATACTTACTTCATCACTTGCCAAAAGTTCCTGATACATAGGATGCCAGGAACCAAATTGCTCCTTAAACCAAACTTCAACTGCTTTTTTATCCTTAAAATCGATTCCGCTTTCAGCAACCCAGTTTTCAGGGAATTTATTGCCGGAATAAAAACTCAATGTTCCATCAGCTTTTGTATTCATCGATAAAGATTGATTGTCACCTAAAATCATTACAGATCCAGCTCCATTATTGGTTAGTTCCCACATTTTTGGTGCATTCTTCGCAGCATTATAGACGTTACCTTCTATAATTGTAATATCAGAATAAATGGGCTTAATGGCTGTAATATAAGGTCTTATTTTAGAATTGGCTCCATCTGCCGCAACAACAAAATCGGCATAGGCCGTTTGATTTTTAAAATGTAATAGCCATCCTTCGCCTTTAGGTTCCATAGCAACAAAATGACTGTCCCAAACAATCGTATCAGGATTTAGCGACTGTAATAAAATAGTACGCAATGCCTGACGATCTATTTCAGGACGTGTTTCTTCATAATCATCTCCCAGAGCATGTTCGTCTAATAGTATATTTCCGTTTTTATCTAAAATCACAAATCTCCCTGCATTTGGACGGTGATTGGTTTTGAATTGGGTCATTAAATTCGCTCTTCGAAGTGCTTCTAATCCTGATTCTTCATGAAGATCAAGTGTAGAACCCTGATGGCGAATTTCTGCATGAACATCTCTTTCGTATACTTTTACATCAACTCCTTTAAGCTGAAGCAATCTTGCTAATGTCAATCCTCCGGGACCACCGCCCACAATTGCCACTTTTTTATCTTTTAGTACCATACTTATATTTTTTATTTGTTTGATTTCTATTTTATTGTCGTGACAAAATTATTGTTACTTTTACGAATAAAATATTCATATATAATATTAAAATAGTCGCAAATGAAAATATCCGTTACAGATAAACAAAATACAGGTATTACACTTCAGTTTGCTCACGCTATTGGTGCAACTGTTCGCGGACGTTTTATAGATATTCCTGCAAGCAAAGGCGGAGGTTATATTACCGGATTTTCCTGGGGAAATAATGAGTTGCGAATGATGCTGAGAAACTATTACCTGAAGGAAGAAATTCTAATCGAGCGAACCAATGAACTTGTTGAAGGACAGGATGATGTTGTTTTTATGCTAAGTGGTATTTTTCCGCCCACTTTAGAAACCGAAAAACAATTGCAGCCGGAACAACCCAATGTGTTTATTTGTATGCATGCTATTTCTTCTGTAATTACGATGCCTTCGAATACTTTTTTCAGAAGTATTACGATTGCTGTTTCGCGTGAATACCTGCGTGGGACTTTTGGAAATATAACACATCCTATTGTGGACAGCATTTTGAATAGTAAAGATAATTTTGCTTATGAGACGGGCATTTCTCCCGAAATGGTCAAAACGGCCAGCGAAATTCTGCAACCTGTATCAGAGAGTCTGGAAAGTCATTATTGTAAACTCAAATGCGAAGAATTACTGTGCTGCATTTTTGCGCAATTGATACAACGTGAAACCCTCCCAACCAGCAATATGCATATTGAGGATATCAAATCGATCTATGCAATCAAGCTACGTTTGCAATCAGCTTTAAGCGAATCCCCTAACATTGCTTTACTGGCAAAAGAAGCCGGAATGAGCGAACCTAAATTGCGTAAACTTTTTAAGCAAACGTTTGGAAAAGGTGTTTTTGAATATTTTCAATCGGCAAGAATACAGGAAGCAGCGAGATTATTAAAAGATAAACATTTAACGGTTTCTGAGGTGGGTTATCAATTGGGTTTTACCAACCTGAGTCATTTTTCAAGGGTTTTTGAACAACATATTGGCATTAAACCCAAAAAGTATTCGGTAATTTCAGGCAGCTAAAAAATTCAAATACTCTTCCTTTTTAAAATAGATGTCACATTAAAAAAAAAAATTTAATAATTAAAGCCAATTCTTATAATTATTTAAAAAATATAGTAAGTTTGTAGGAGACACGCAATTATAAAAAACGATGAGTTTAAAAGATTTATTAGACAATAGTAAAGATAAAAGTCTTTCCGGCCAAAAGTGGCATATGCTAAGACAATCTATAACGAAACGTTTGCTTTCGGGCGGTAATTCTACCATTGCCGAGTTAAGTACTGAATTACAATCTAGCGTTCCCACGGTAACCAAAGCGGTAAATGAATTATTGACTGAAGGTTACGTGATCGACATGGGAAAAATTACCAACAGCGGCGGACGAAGACCTTCCTTATATAGCATTAACCCAACTTGTGCTTATTTTTTGGGTGTTGAGGTGGGAATCAGCAGCATGTCTATTGGTTTACAAAACATCAAAAATGAATTGGTTAGCGTAGAATTAGGCACTTCTTTCATTTTAGAAAATACTCAGAAATCATTATTAAAGTTTTGCGAATTAATCAATTCTTTTATCGAAGACAGTTCTGTAGATAAAAAACTGATTGTGGGTGTTTGCATCAACTTTTCTGGCCGAATCAATTCGATGGAAGGTTTTAGTTATAACTATTTCTTTAGTGAAAACAGGCCTTTAAACGAAATCATTTCAGAACAATTAGATCTTCCGGTTCATTTAGAAAACGATACACGTGCCATGGCCTTTGGCGAATATTGCGAAGGTGTGGTAGACGACGAACAGAACATCATTTTTGTCAATTACAGCTGGGGAGTCGCCATTGGAATGATTACAGATGGTAAACTATATTACGGAAAATCAGGATATTCAGGAGAATTTGGTCATAGTACCATTTTTAATAATGAGATCATGTGCCAATGTGGAAAACTAGGTTGTCTGGAAACTGAAATTTCAGGCTGGTCGTTGATCAATCAATTTAAAGAAGCCGTAAAAGAAGGAAAACAATCCAAAGTTACTCTTGACGAAAGTTCTTCTACACTACAACATAATGCTATTATTGCCGGAGCCGTGAATCTCGAAGACACACTTTGTGTTGATCTGGTTACACAACAAAGCGAAAAAATGGGACGTTATTTATCTATTTTATTAAATATCTTCAACCCTGATCTACTGGTAATTGGCGGAGATTTCGCACAATTAGGCGACTATGCCTTACTTCCTATTCAATCTGCATTAAAAAAATATTCACTAGGTTTAGTAAACCGTGATATGAAGCTTAAAAAGTCTGCTTTAGGCCGTCGTGCGGGCGTTATTGGCGCTTGTTGTGTCATCAAAGAAAAGATGTTATTCCCGTTAATTAATAACTAAATTTTCCAACCTCTTCTTAATTATTAAAATATTTTAATAACCAATATTGTTATTTTAAAATATTTTATATCTTTACCTCATGATAATAAATTAATTTATCGTTAAAGTTCTGGTAACATTTATTAGCAATGTAAAATTTCATTGTTAAATGACCGACAAAATGACAAACTTATTTACAAATTACTTATAATAAGCAAAATTCATTTTAATCAGCACTTGGCTCAAATATTTATTAAATCGGGAATTCTAAAAAATAAAAAGGCAAACAGTAAAGGAGTAAAAAGAAATCCTCTCAAAAAGAGTACAACAAAAAGAATATAAGTTTTATATATGAAGTAAAGATTAAAGATCAACTATAATATCAATTCAAACCATTGCATAAAATATTTGTTTTTAGTCATAAAAAAGCCAGCGAATGCTTGCAACATTGCTGGCTGGTTCCCTCGCAGGAACAATGACTTGAAAATTAATAAACAGACCTTTAACAAAGTTATTATTAACCAAACCATTACAAAAGTATGAAATTATTGCCTAAAAGTAAACCTATAAATTGTAGGTTTACTCCTAAACACGGAAAAGTTTTAAAACTAACCTCCACGTTGCTTTTAGTTTTTACCATGCAGTTAACCGCTGCGAAAACAGAAAAAAGTACTACACTTACTTATAAAAATCCCGCAAAAAATAAATTGGATCAAAAGAAAGTAACAGGTCAGGTTACAAACGAAAAAGGGGAAGCTTTGCCTGGTGTAAATATTGTGGCTAAAGGAACCAACTTTAGCGCTCAAACAGATTTTGACGGAAAATTTACGATTGATGTACCGGATAATGCGACTACATTAATCGTTTCTTATATAGGTCTTCAGGAACAAGAAGTAACGATTGGTACTTCTCCTCTTAATATTGTTCTTAAAGAAATAGGACAACAAATGAATGAAGTAATTGTAGTAGGATACGGTTCTCAAAACAGAAGAACTTTGAGTACTGCGGTTTCTAAACTGGATAAAAAAGTATTAGAAAATGTACCTTACTCTAACGTAACACAATCTTTGCAAGGAAACGTAACGGGTTTGGTGGTAAAAACATCTTCTGGTCAACCCGGAAAAGCTTCGAACATCCTGGTTCGTGGAGGTACCTCTATCGATAATCCTGCCGGTGCTACTCCTTTATATATAGTAGATGGTGTTATTCGTACTCAAATTGATGATATTAACTCTCTTGATATTGCTTCGCTTCAGGTTTTAAAAGATGCTGCTGCAACCTCAATTTATGGAGCACGAGCTTCTAATGGAGTTATTATTATTACAACCAATACAGGTAAAGCCGGTAAAATGAAAGTTACTTATAGTGTTTCGACTCAAAGCAGCACAATTGGTAAAAAATATAATTTTATGGATGGCGGAGATTATATCAAATTTCAACGTCAGGGTCTTTATAATGCGGCAGAACTTGCCGGACTTTCTACTACAACAGGTATTGCAAGATTGGGTCAGTTAACGGGTGCAACTCCGGCCGGTACAGGAAATAATCTTCAAAACAATACTCCGTTTGCTACTTTATTAAAATCTAATTTATCAACTGAAACTATTAATACGCTTCAGGCAAAAGGATGGCAGGAATTACAAGATCCTTTAAATCCGAACAGTACTATTATGTACAAAAGCACAGACTGGAACGATGTTTTGTTTCAGACTGCGATGACGCAAAGCCATACACTTGGTTTTAGCGGAGGTAATGATACGGGAGTTTTCGATTTAAGTTTAGGCTATTTAAAAGGTGATGGTATTACTATATTTACAGGATATCAAAGGTTCACGAGTAAATTGAATGCTTCGCTTAAAGTAGCCGACAATTTTACGATTAATGGTCGAATGTTATTTTCTAAAGCAAGCAACAATCAGGTCGTTGCCAATAGTGTTGTTTTCAACCGATATTTAGGAAACTCGCCCACTACAAAAATGTATTTAGAAGACGGAACATTGGCTCCGGGTCAAAATAACATTAACGGAAATCCATTGTACCAAATGGGTAAAATGAAAGGAATCAACGAAAACAATAAATTACAAATGAGCGTTGATGGCGAATTAAAACTGGCCAAAGATTTTACCTTTACACCTTCGATGTCGCTTTATAGCGAAAATGAGAATGACAACACTTTTCAGCAGGCATTTTTAAGCGGAAGCAGTGGTTTGGTAGACAATACGCGTACAGCGACACGACTAAGCAATCAAATTTCGCAAGTACAATACGAAGGTGTTTTTGCTTATAAAAAAGACTGGGAAAGCATTGGTAATTTTGATGCCAAATTGGGAGCATCAAAATACGATCGTACTATAAAATCGTTTAATGCATCAGGAAAAGGCAGCCCATCAGATTTGGCACAGACTTTAGACTCTTCTCCTGTTCCGGTTTCGGTTTACAGCAACAATACAAAATTGGTTTTAAATAGTGTTTTCGGACGTTTAAATTACGATTATAAAAACCGATATTTTGCAACAGCTTCTTTCCGTTATGATGGATCATCAAGTTTAGGACCAGATAACAGATACGGTTTCTTTCCTGGAATTTCGGCAGGATGGAACATGCAGGAAGAAAAATTCTGGGCGGCTACAATGCCAAAAGTGGTTTCTTCGCTTAAGCTTAGAGGAAGTTATGGTGTAAATGGTAACTTAGGAACTTTAGGAGATTTTCAGGCTGGCGGATTGTATTCTGGTTCAACAAATGGTGTAGCCAACAGCTACAACGGACAATCGGCAATTATCAACTCACAAATTGCAAATCCGGGTTTAAAATGGGAACAATCTGAAACCATAAATGGTGGTTTTGACTTAGGTTTCAACGAAGATAAAATCAGAATTATTGGGGATTTCTACAACAAATTAACTTCTGATTTATTAACGAACTTAACGCTTCCTTCTAATAGTGGTTTCTCTACAGTTTTAACCAATCTTGGAGGATTAAGAAGTAAAGGTTTCGAATTAGAAATTCAAGCAAATGTTTACAATCAAAACGACTGGAAAATTAATGTTGGAGCAAACGTTTCTCACAACACCAACACGATTGAAAAACTTCCATCAAACGGAAATTTAAACAACAGAATTGGCGGAACTGAAATTTTCGATCAAAATAGTGGAACATACCAATATGTAGGAGGTTTACAAGAAGGACAAAAAATTGGAAACTTCTATGCACATAAACAATTATACATTCTTTCGACTCAGGCAGAAGCAGATGCTTACAACTTAAAAGTTCATGATACTTATGTAACCAAAACAGCTGCCGGAGGTGGTAATCCAGAAGGTAAAAAATTCGCCGGAGATGCGGTGTTCGAAGATACTGACGGAAATGGCATAATCGACAGCAGAGACAGAAAGTATATGGGGAATATGTTCCCAACATTTGTGGGAGGTTTTAATTTTGATGCTTCATACAAAGGATTCTCTTTAACCGTAAGAACAGATTACTCTCTAGGAGCTACAATTTACAACGAAGCAAGAGCTCGTTTCTTAGGTCAGTTTCAGGGTAACTACGGATTATTGGCAGAAAGCGGACAATCCTGGCAAAAAGAAGGTGACATTACAAATGTACCTCGCTACCGTTGGGCAGATCAAACCAACCAAAACAACTTATTTAGATCAGAAGCTAGTGGAGCGGCTTACAACACGAATATGTTTCAGGGAAATAGCCGTTACTACGAAAGCGGAGATTACTTATGTATTAGAGAAATTACGTTTAGCTACAACTTCCCAAAAACATGGGTAGAAAAAGCCAGATTAGCCTCGCTTCGCATGTACGTAACCGGAAGTAACTTATACTACTTTACTAAATACAGCGGTTTGAGCCCTGAAGTACAAGGCATCGACGGAGGATCTAGTTTAGGATTATCTGCAGCAGGTTCAACAGGAACTTATCCTGTTCCCAGAAATATTATCCTTGGTTTAAATATCAGTTTGTAAATTTTAATACTAAAATCATGAAAAAGAAATTTCTTCTCTATACACTACTTTTCACTAGTCTTTCTCTATTCAATTCCTGTCAGGATGATTTAGAACTAACTTCTGATAGTATCATTACATCTGATAGTTTTTGGAAAACAGAAGATGATGCCAAAGCTGGCGTAAACGGAATGTATGTAAACTTTAGAATCCAGACACAACAAAATTATTACTTGTTGGGCGGAGCCAGAAGTGCCGAAATTACAGGAGGTGTTCAGTCGCCATTAACATTAGCCAATTATTATAATAACCTGCTTACGCCACAAAATATCGACGTAGACTGGGCTGGATTATATACCGTAATACATTCGGCAAACTTAGTTTTAAAATATGTACCACAAATTACCTTTAGTCCAACAACGGTAAACGAGCAAAAACGATACATTGCACAAGCCTATTCAATGCGTGCTTTATGTTATTTTATCATGGCGCGTTCGTGGGGAGGTGTTCCAATCGTAACAGATCCTACTGAAAATGCCAATCAGTCGCAATACATTATTCCGCGTAATACAATTGAGGAAACATTTGCTTTCATTAAAAAAGATATCGATGCTGCAATTGCAAGTTTTCCGGACGCTACAAATAACAAAACACAATTAGCACTTCCGTCAATTTATGCTTTGAAAGCCGATGTCAATTTATGGACAGCAAAACAATTGGGCGGAGGAACAACAGATTTAAATACAGCTTTAACTGCTATTGATGCCATCGGAACTCCAACTTTATTGCCTAATTTTAAAGATGTTTTTGCTTACGACAAAAAAGCAAATGCTGAGGTTGTATTTGCTGTTCGTTATTCTCTGGCTGATTTACCATCAAATTTATCAGACAACTGGAATCAGTTTATGTTTGTCGGTCCAAGTGATTTTGCACCACTAACCTCTGCAACCGCAACTGCAACTTTTGGAACATTGGGAACTGGGGCCGGAAATGCAGGAATCTCAAGAGTTCAGCCGGATATTACACGATTTAACTTTGCCGCTACAGATACCAGAAAAGCAGCTACTTATTTAACTTTATACAATGGTGCAGTTCCTGTAGTGACAGGATTAGTAAAATATAACGGAACTGTAGACGGAACTTTAAGACGATTTGTAAGTGATATTATCATTTACCGTTGGGCAGATATTTTATTGATGAAAGCAGAAATCAAAAATGCTTTAGGACAAGATCCAAGTACAGAAATGAATTTGGTAATGAAAAGAGCAGATCCTTCAGCTTCGTTTACAAATGATTCTCCCGCAAACAATGATAATGTGATTTTAAATGAACGTTTAAAAGAATTGGCTTTTGAAGGAAAAGCATGGTGGGATCTGGTTCGTTTTAATAAAACAAGTTTAGTTCCATCAATGACTGCAGGCAAACAAGTTTTGTTTCCAATTTCTCAAAACACGATCAACTTTAATCCGAAAATTGTTCAAAATCCGCTTAGTAAATAAGATTAAAACTATAGTTTAAAATTAGACTGGGAGTCTAAAAATTCTCAGTCTAATCAAACAAAACACACAAACAACAAAAAAACATACTCATGAAAATTGAACATTTACAAGGTCTGATTTCCGCACCCTTCACTCCTTTTGACAGCAACGGAAAATTAGATGTAAGCCTGATTGCGCCTTATTATGCATTTCTAAAAAGAAACGGAATTACGGGTGCTTTTATTAACGGATCAACGGGCGAAGGAGTTTCTATTACATTAGAAGAGAAAAAAGCCGTAGCACAAGCCTGGGCAGATTGTTCGAACCACGATGCCGATTTTAAAGTAATGGTTTTCCTTGGCGGAACTTGTCTTTCAGATTGTATCGATTTGGCGAAACACGCTTACGAAATTGGTTTGTATGCTGTTTCTTTAACCGGAGCATTTTATTTCAAACCAAACAATGTAGATACACTTGCCGAAATCTGTATTAAAGTGGGAGAAAGCGTTCCAAATATGCCTTTCTATTATTACCACATTCCGGTATTAACAGGCGTAAACGTTGCCATGTATGATTTGGTAAGAGCATTAGACAATAAACTTCCAAACTTTGCGGGAGTAAAATACACACACGAAGATTTTATGGATTTTCAAAGTTGTATGAGCTACGAAAACGGAAAATTTGATATGCTTTGGGGACGTGACGAAAATATGTTATCGGCTTTAGTTCTTGGTGCAAAAGGCGCTGTTGGAAGTACTTTTAATTATGCTGCTCCATTATATTATGATTTAATTGATGCTTTCAATAATAATGATTTGGTTAAAGCACGCCAACTTCAGCAGAAATCAATTGATATGATTCGTTTCTTAGGTAAATATGGCGGAATCTCTGTGGGAAAAGCGTATATGAAATTAGTGGGTCAGGATTTAGGCGAATTCAGATTACCGGTTAAAAACATGAGCGCAGAACAATTTGAATTATTCAAAAAAGATGTTGCAGGTTTAAATTTTGATGCTTTCAAATCTAAATAAATCAGTTCGTTTTCTCTAAAACAAACCCTATGAATACGTCTTTTTCTTCCTTAATCCTTATTATTTTAATTATGTCTACAACAGTTGGTTTTTCGCAAAAAACAAAGATTACAAATGTCGAATGGAAAAAAGCAGCACAATTGCAAAATGCTGACGGAAGTCTTTCTTTAGGTTTTGCAGGGCCAATAAACGGAATTAGCAATAATGTTTTGATTGTTGCCGGAGGAGCTAATTTTCCCGATAAAATGCCTTGGGAAGGAGGAAAAAAACAGTATTCGAATGAAATTCATGTTTTAGAAAAATCAGGTGACGATTTTCATTGGAACAAAAAAGCAATACATACATTACCGGAACCAATCGCCTATCCGGGAAATGTAACCACAAATTCAGGAATCGTTTATGTAGGCGGAGAAAATGAAAACGGACTTTCGAATAAAACTTATATCTTAAATTGGAATGCTGATAAAAATGAAGTCGAAACAAAATCGTTACCCGATTTCCCAATAGCGATTACTAATATTGCGCTTACACATTTAGACAATATAATTTATGCTATTGGCGGAGACCAAGCAAAACAATCCTCAGATTTAGTTTTTACTTTTGATTTGAATGCCGAAAAACCAGAATGGAAGTTGTTGACCAAATTGCCTTTCGCTTTAGCGAATTCAGTTTCGATAATTCAAAATAAAAAGATTTATGTTATTGGAGGAAGAACCAAAACAGCATCGGGAATTAGTGATTTACATAACACAACTTTGGCTTTCGATCTAAAAAAACAAACTTGGGAAACCAAAGTGAATATCTCTGACGGAAAACAAACTACCAACTTTTCTGCCGGAGCCGGAGTTGCCATTGGTACTAAAAACATTTTAATTCTTGGAGGAGATAACGGAACTACTTTTCATAAAATCGAAACCTATTTATCTCAAATTGCAAGCGCAACTTCTGAAGAAGAAAAATTAAAGCTTATCGCCGAAAAAAACATTTTAAATACAACACACAAAGGTTTTTACAACGATATTTTATTATACAACACACACACCAATAAATGGTCAAAACTTGGCGAATTGCCTTTTCTTGCCCAAGTCACAACAACCGCAACGATCTGGAATGATAAAATAGTTTTATCGAATGGAGAAATAAAACCCGGGATCCGTACTCCTGACGTAATGTTAGGAACCATCAAATAATTAATTCAACAGTTCTAAACCTGACAGGTTTAACAAAATTAAAATCTGCGCAATCTGCCGAATCTGCGAGCAAAAAAACTAAAATTAACCGAAGAAGACCTAACAGGTTTTAAAAACCTGTTAGGTCTGACAAGAATCAAAATATGAAAAACTCTAAATATTATCCCTGGTTAGTCGTTGCGTTACTCTGGATTGTAGCGTTGCTCAACTATATGGATAGGCAAATGCTGGCAACCATGCGACCGTCTATGGAAGCCGACATTCCGGAATTGGTTTCGGGTGAAAACTTCGGGCGTTTAATGGCTATTTTCCTTTGGATTTATGCTTTAATGAGTCCCGTTTCCGGAATTATCGCCGACAAATTAAACCGAAAATGGTTGATTATTGGTAGTTTATTTGTTTGGTCGGCCGTAACTTATGCAATGGGATATGCCACAACATTCAGTCAAATTTACTGGTTAAGAGCCATTATGGGCGTGAGTGAAGCCTTGTATATTCCGGCAGGATTGTCTTTAATCGCCGATTATCATCAGCAAAAAACAAGATCGTTGGCAATTGGTATTCACATGACCGGGCTTTATGTAGGTTCAGCTTTAGGAGGTTTTGGAGCTACAATCGCCGCAAAGTTTTCATGGCATACTACTTTTCATCATTTTGGTATTGTTGGAATTGTGTATTCGATTGTGTTGGTTTTCTTTTTATACGAGAAAAAAGTAGTAACCAAAGTATTTGATCCTGAGTTTAATAAAACCCATGAAAAAGATTCCCTTTTCAAAGGCCTGGCGTTATTGTTTACCAATATTTCGTTTTGGGTGATTTTATTTTATTTCGCCATCATCAGTTTACCGGGATGGGCAACAAAAAACTGGCTTCCTACCCTATTCTCTGACAACTTAAATATCTCAATGGATCAGGCCGGACCTATCGCCACCATTACAATTTCAGTTTCATCCTTAATAGGCGTTATTTTCGGAGGAATTTTATCTGACAAATGGGTTCAAAAAAACATTAAAGGCCGCGTTTACACCAGCGCCATCGGACTAAGTTTAACCATTCCTGCCTTAATGCTGATTGGTTTTGGGCATTCCTTATTTCATGTGGTTGGAGCTGTTTTATGTTTTGGTATCGGATACGGTATGTTCGATGCGAATAATATGCCTATCATTTGTCAGTTTGTTTCCTCTAAACATCGGGCAACTGCTTACGGAGTTCTGAATATGACCGGAGTAGGCTGCGGTGCATTGGTTACTTCATTATTAGGGAAATCTGCTGATAGCGGAACTTTAGGTTTTGGTTTTGCCTTAATGGCCGGAGTCGTGTTGGTTGCACTACTCGTTCAGGTTGGTTTTCTGCGCCCGAAAGTCAATGATTTTGCAGATGCTTAGGATATAAAGTTCATTCCGCTTTTTACAATTTAAGAGTTAGTTGTTTTTTGGTTTTTCAATAAGCCCGGGCGGAGCTATGCGTTCTGCCCAGCTTATAATCGCCACTTTTTTAATAATAGTTCTAAGAAAAAATGAGAACAAAAAATCGAAATGTTTTTATAATAATACTGCTTCTTTCCCTGATTTTTAATCTTGAAATGAAAGCGCAAACAAAAATTGCCTGTATTGGCGATTCGGTTACGGCGGGTTATCTTTTAAATAATCCTTCAACAGAATCATATCCTTCACAACTTCAGGTTTTTATGGGAAATCAATATGAAGTCAAAAATTTTGGATATAGCGGAGCAACACTTTTAAAGAAAGGAAGTACGCCTTATTTTAAAACCGAAAAATGTGCGGAAGCCATCGCTTATCATCCTGATATTGCGATTATTCATTTGGGATTAAACGATACAGACCCTAGAAACTGGCCCAATTATAAAGAAGATTTTGATGCCGATTATTCGTGGTTAATAGACACGTTAAAAAAGCAGAATCCGAAAGTTAAAATCTACATCTGCAAAATGACGCCGATATTCAACGAACATCCACGTTTTAAATCGGGAACAAGAGATTGGTTCTGGCAAATTCAGGAACATATTTCGGCAATTGCAAAAGCGAATAATACAGGTTTAATTGATCTTCACGAAAAATTATACGATCGTCCTGATCTTTTCCCCGATGCTTTACATCCAATAAAAGAAGGTGCAACGATTCTCGCACAAACAGTTTACAGTACTATTACCCAAGATTTTGGAGGATTGAAATTGTCTCCCATTTTTACTGATAATATGGTATTGCAAAGAAACCAACCGATTGTAATTTATGGAACTGCAAATGGCGGAGACAAAATCAAAATCACTTTTAATAATAAAAAAGAAATTGTCTCCACAAACGAATTCGGAAAATGGAAAGCGATTTTTCCCGCAATGAAATCAGGCGGAACACACGAAATTACAATTTCATCAAAAGAAAAAAGTATCGTTCTAAAAAATATTTTGATTGGCGATGTTTGGTTTTGTTCCGGACAATCAAATATGGCATTCCCGCTTCAGAAATCAGAAAACGGAATCGCTGCCGTAAAAAATGCGATCAAAAACACCAATCTTCGTTTATTCAATTTTGAAGCCATTGCTGAAACTGATGAAAAAGCCTGGGATTCTATCACTTTAGAAAAAACAAATCGATTACAATTCTTCTCCGGAAAATGGAAAATAAGTGATGCTGTAAGTGCCGCAGCTTTTTCGGCAATAGCCTATTACTTCGGAGAAAATATAGTCCACGAAGAAAATGTTCCGATTGGTTTAATACAAGTTGCCGTTGGCGGATCGCCCATAGAATCCTGGATCGATCGCTATACTTTAGAACATGATGATAAAGTCGTTGATGTATTAACCAACTGGCGAAAATCAGATTTTATGATGCCGTGGGTAAGATCCCGTGCCGATGAAAACTTAAAAAATGCTACAAACCCAAAACAAAGACATCCTTACGGACCGTGTTACAATTATGAAGCCGGAGTAACTCATTTTACCGATTTCGCGATAAAAGGAATTATTTGGTATCAGGGCGAAAGTAACGCACATAATATCGAATTGTACGAACATTTAATGCCGGTATTGGTGGAGAGCTGGCGCAAAGCCTGGGGAACTTCCTTACCGTTTTATTATGTTCAATTGTCAGGAACAGATCGTCCGACCTGGCCGTCCTTTAGAGATGCACAAACCAAAATTCAGAAAAATATCCCCAATAGCGGCATGGCGATTAGTATGGATTATGGTGATCCTACAAATGTTCATCCTATTCAAAAAAAGCAGGTTGGAGATCGTCTGGCGCTTTTAGCCTTAAAATATACTTACGGAAAAAACGTAATCGCAAACAGACCATCGGTAATAAAAGCAATACAAAAAGGAAATCAGATAATCATTTCTTTTTCGAATGCTAAACAATTATCTACGACCAATAAAAAAGAACTAACGGGTTTTGAATTGGTAACTGAAAAAGGAATAAGAATCGAAAGTAAAGCGACGATTATTACAGATGCCGTTTCTATCCTGATTCCGAAAGACGAAAAAATCAAAGCCGTTTTGTATGCCTGGAAACCGTACACAAAAGCAAATCTGGTTAATGAAGCAAATTTGCCGTGTTCGACTTTTCAAATAGATTTAGATAGAGGAAGGTAAGATGTGAGAAGCAAGATGAAAGAAGCAAGATGTGAGAAGCAAGATGTGAGAAGCAAGATGTGAGAAGCAAGATGTGAGAAGCAAGATGTGAGAAGCAAGATGAAAGAAGTAAGATGTGAGAAGCAAGATTTGAGAGATAGAAGGAAGAAATAAAATCTGTTTAAATCTGCGTGATCTGCGTGCTAAAAAAATAAAAAAATCAACACTTAGTAAATATTAAACACTAAGTCAAAAACATATAAAAAATGAGTTATTCAAATACTGATCTAATACAATTAAAAGATTTTTATCAGCACCAATTATTACAGGATACCGTGCCTTTTTGGTTTCCGCAATCTATAGACACCATTCACGGCGGTTATTTACTAATGCGTGATCAAAATGGAAATTTAATCGACGATGATAAATCGGTTTGGTTTCAAGGAAGAACGGCCTGGTTGTTATCGACGCTTTATAATACGATTGCCCCAAAACAAGAATGGCTGGATGGCGCCAAATCCGGAATCGACTTCATTAATCAGCATTGTTTTGATACTGATGGAAGAATGTTTTTTCACGTAACCCGCAACGGAAATCCGATTCGTAAACGTCGCTATTATTTTTCTGAAACCTTTGCTACTATTGCGATGAGCGCTTACGCAAAAGCTAGTGGAGACGAAAAAATTGCAGAACAAGCACGCCATTTATTTGGTGAATGTATTAAATATTCGAGTACTCCGGGATTATTAGAACCCAAATATACAAGTGAACGCCCGTCGAAAGGAATTGGCTCTCCGATGATTATGATCAATACCGCGCAACAAGTGAGAGAAACAATCGGAGATCCGCGTTGCGACGAATGGATCACCAAATGGATTGCCGAAATCGAGCGAGATTTTGTAAAAGACGATATTAAATGTGTGATGGAACAAGTAGCTCCAAATGGTGATATTATTGATCATATCGACGGAAGAACTTTAAATCCGGGACACGCCATTGAAGGCGCGTGGTTCATTTTGCACGAAGCAAAATACAGAAATAATGATCCGCATTTAATTGCATTGGGGTGTAAAATGCTGGATTATATGTGGGAACGCGGTTGGGATAAAGAACATGGCGGAATTTTATATTTCTGTGATGTTTACGGTAAACCCGTTCAGGAATATTGGCAGGACATGAAATTCTGGTGGCCACATAACGAAGTCATTATTGCAACATTATTGGCTTACACCATGACCGGAGACGAAAAATATGCAAAATGGCATAAAATGATTCATGATTATGCGTACAGTAAATTTCACGATAAAGAAAACGGAGAATGGTTTGGATATTTACACAGAGACGGAAGTGTGGCACAAACTGCAAAAGGAAATCTATACAAAGGGCCTTTTCATTTACCACGACAAGAATGGTATTGCACACAAATATTAAACGAATATCTTGAGAAAACAATCAAACATGAAAATCAAAGTTTGTAAATCGATATTTATGATTGAATATGCCATTAGCACAAATGGTCGGTAGAAAAATCAGATTGTTTGGATGTGCCGTTAGGCACAATCAATTCAAATGTATATTTCTATGTGTTTTAAATTAAAGCCACAGATTAAAAGATTAAACAGATTTTAAAAAAAAATCTGCAAAATCTGCGTAAAAAAAAACACAAATACGATCATCATGTTATCATAAAAACCTGTTTTTCCATCAAGTCGTTCGTTATTAAACCTTATGCTTATTAACCAATTTTAACCAAAATAAAAACTATGAAAAATTTATTACGCTTATTTTGTTCGTGTTTTATGTGTTTATACGGTATTAGTATAAAGGCACAAAGTGGTAAGGTTTTGAACCTCGATGGAATTTCAACTTTTATGACGGTCGCAGATCATCCCGATTTAGACTTCGGCGCAAGCCAGAACAAAACAATCACCTGTTGGATAAAAACAACGACTTCGACAGGAACACCCAGAATTTTTGCCAAACGAAACGGAGCTTCAGGAAACGGCTTCGAATTTTGGACTGGAAACGGAACCAACGCCGGAAAATTTGCCATGAACATGAGCGGAACCGGAACTCCCAACAACATTAGTACGGCAGGATATTCGGCTAATTCTATTGCTGACGGAACCTGGCATCATATTGCTTTGGTTTTAGATGCGTCGAGCAATCGCACGATGTACGGTTATATCGATGGCGTTTTGGCCAATACCGGAAAAACATTTACATCTGTCACTTCTGATTTCTCAAATGCTTTAAATTTTGTTATTGGAGCAACTTCTGATGCTTCAAACAGTTATAAATGGGCGGGTCAAATCGATAATGTTCGCATTTGGAATAAGGCCATGACAGCACTTGAATTGCAAACCGATATGACTGCCATTGTCAATGCTCCTGCACCCAATCTTCTGGCGGCATGGAATTTTGAAAACATTAGCGGCACTTCGGTTCCTGATGTTTCGGGCAATAACCATCCCGGAACTTTGGTTGGATCGCCAACAACTTCAAATGCTTTCCCAATGATTTTGACATTAGATGGTGTAAACGATTATATGTCAGTTGCCAATCATGCTGATTTTAATATCGCAGCGGGTCAAAGTTTAACGATTACGTGCAAAATTAAAACTTCAGATTTTGGAAAACGTATTTTAAGCAAACGTCCCGGAGGTGCAGGAATTGGCTATGAATTTATCAATAATACTTCTGCCGGTGGCGGGCAATTTGGCGTTAATTTAACTACAAGTGCAGGATCTGCGGGACCTCCATACGGAACTTCCAATATTGCCGACAATATATGGCATCATTTGGCCATGGTTGTTGATGTTGCTTCAACGAGTTGTAAAATTTATGTTGACGGCGTTTTACAACAAACCAAAACCACAACCAATATTGGCGGAACCAATACGGTTTCAAACACCGGAGATTTATTATTTGGAACACTCAGCAATTTTGCTTCCTATATGAATGCACAATTAGACGATATTCGTTTTTGGAATAAAGCCATGACCGCTGCAGAAATTGTAACCGATAAAACAGCGATTGTAAACGGGCCACAAACCAACTTAATTGCAGCCTGGGATTTCGAAAATATAAGCGGTGTGACGGTTCCCGATATTTCAGGAAACAATCATCCGGGAACTTTAAATAATGGCGCAATGGTAATTGCACAGACTAACGAAATGCAGATTAATTCGGTTTCATTGGTTCAAACCGAATTGCCAACCGGAATTGGAGACGTAAACCAACGAATTATTGCCGTAAAAGCTTCTGTAAGCGGCACAATAAATCCGCTTACTGTTAGTGCTTTAAAATTTACAATGTCTGGAACTACGAATGTTTCTGATGTTACGAATATCAAAATTTATTCTAGCGGAAGTACGGCCATTTTCGATTCAGCAACGGCAACTTTGTTTGGAACCGTTTCTCCGTCAAGCGGAAATTTGGTTGCGAATGGCTCAAAAGCATTAGTAAACGGAGATAATTATTTCTGGATTACGTATGATATTTCGGCTACAGCCAATGAAGGAAATTTACTCGATGCCACTTGCGAATCTATTGTTGCTAATAGCATTACTTACAATACAACATCCAATACGGTTTCTGGAAATCGCGTTATTTTATTGGCGAATACTTTATTGTTTACACCCGGAGATGCAGGTTCTGCAAGTTATCGTATTCCGGCCATTATTACCGCTGCCGATGGTTCATTGGTAACGGTAACGGATAAAAGATGGAACGGTGCCGGAGATTTGGCTGCTAAAATAGATCCTGTTGTTCGTCGTAGTACAGACAACGGAAAAACCTGGTCTGCTCCTATCGTTATTGCCAATTTTGGTGCTTCAACCGGAGCGGGCGATGCAGCTTTGGTTTTGGATAAAACTACTGGCGAATTATTGTGTCTGGTTTCTGCTGAAAAAGGCTTTTTTGCTTCTACAAATTCGGCTCCAGCCAAAGTTTTAGTGATCCATAGTACAGACAATGGCGTAACCTGGGGAGCTCCAGTTGACATTACAAATCAGATTTACGGACCAAATCCGGGTTGGAAAGGTTTATTTGTAGCTTCAGGAAGAGCACATCAATTACGTGACGGAAAAATTGTTGCCGCGATTGCTGTTCGCGAAAATGTTTCTGGAGTTGAACATATCAATAATTATATGATTACAAGCGCTGATCACGGAATTACCTGGACCGCTTCGACCGGAAGAGCTGAATTAGACGGAGACGAGGCCAAAGTTGTAGAACTAAACAATGGCAATATCATGATGAGTATTCGTAATCCGGGAACACGTCGTTTTAATGTTTCGACAGATAAAGGCGCAACCTGGGGAACAGCTTATAACCAATCAAGTATTACTGACCCTAATTGCGATGGTGATTTTATTCGCTATACTTCTACCCTTGACGGTTATGACAAAAACCGATTATTGCATTCAATCCCGTTTTCAGGAAGCCGAAAAAATGTAAGCGTACAATTGAGTACAGACGAAGGAACAACGTGGGGAGCAGCAAAGACTATTTTTACAGGAGCTTCGGCTTATTCGAGTCTAACAATTTTGCCCGACGGAACAATTGGAATTTATTATGAAAACGGAGAAAGCTCTACCTATCAAATGTATTTTGTTCGTTTCAGTTTAAATTGGTTAACGAATGGAGCAGATACGTATACAGCCCCAAACAGTGCGGTTACCTTTTCGTCAATACCTCAGGACATGCAATTTTATGCCCGAAACAATACGAATACCGCAACAGTTAAAGTTGCAGGAGTAACACAAATTCAGAATCTAAATACGGTAACAGTCGATTTTTATCGTAATGATATTTTTCTAAAGTCAGTCAATCAAAAATTGGTTTATAACAACGGAAGTGCCTCATTTGATTTATCGGGGACTATTAAAGCAGAATTAGCACAATATAAAATTATTGTAAGTACAATTGATTTGTCTGGAAACAAAAAAGTAATAACAGAAAGAAAAGATTTGGTTGCCGGAGATTCATTTGTAATTATGGGCCAATCTAATTCGCATCCTACACGTCCGGGATATACTTTTACCAATCCGTTTTTAAGGAGTTACGGCATTCAAACCGGCAATACCAATTATGATACCTATAATACCAGTGATCCAACTCAACAATCGTGGGGATTGGCACAAGCGAATCAAACCGGAGCGATAAGTTCTGCAAACCCAACTTATTTTGCCGGACCCTATATGGTAGGTGTTTGGGGATTAGAGATGATGGATAAATTGTCTGCTGAATTGCAAATTCCGATTTGTGTTATTAATGGTGGTGCAGGTTCCAGTACAATCGAACAAAATATCCCAAGCAGCACAAACCGTTTAGATTTGTCAACCGTGTACGGTCGTACTTTATACAGAGTCCAAAAAGCAGGTCTTCAAAATGATATTAAAGCCGTTTTTTGGCATCAGGGAGAAAAAAATGCTGATGGAACTTTTACCAATTATCCAACAAATTTCGAAACAATGTACAATAGCTGGAAAGCTGATTATCCATCGCTTAATAAAGTATATGTTTTTCAGACCAATCTAAATTCGTGTTATGCAGCTGCCAGTGTAAATCAGTCTAAAATGCGCGAATGGCAACGTACTTTGCCACAATTGCACAGTGATATTACCGTTTTTCCAATGGTAGGAACTCCTGCTATGCAAACCGGAGACGGCAATGAATCTCCTTATTGCCATTACGGATTACAGGGTTATAAAACAATGGGAGAACGCGTTTCGTATGTGGTAGAAAAAGACCTGTATGATTTATCCTTTACCGAAAATCCATTAGCGCCAAACATTATCGATGCTTATTTTAGCAAAAGTGACAGAACTCAAATTAAATTAGTTTTTGATAACAATAATTTAATTGCTCAGAGTAACGTAGCAAGTTATGCGTTAAAAGATTATTTCTATTTGGATGGTATTTCGGGAAAAATCTCTGCTTTATCTATTACTGGTAATACGGTGACTTTAGATCTAACAGCTTCAGGTTCTGCTCAAAAAATATCGTATTTATCTAATAGTATGTACAACGACAATTCGGGTATTTATTCTGGTCCGTACTTAACCAATACAAAAGGAATTGGTGCTCTTACGTTTAATGATTATCCGGTAAGCGCTTATTCAAACCTTTCAACAAAAAAAACAGCGGTTTCTGATATTGATTCAAAATTCGATGTTTTGGTAGAACCCAATCCAACCAGCGATATTTTTAATATGACCCTTAATAACGCAAAAGGAAATGTTACCGTCAAAATAGTAGATGTTTCCGGAAAAGTAATTCAAAAAACAACACTTAGTACTTTCGAAACGAGCAAAACATTTTCGTTAGGCAATAAAGCCAGTGGTATTTACATTTTACAAATTAATGATTCAGATACCACACTCAGCCGTAAAATAATTAAAAAATAAAGAAAAGAGCCATTGGCTTGGTTAATTTTGTAGAACAGGATTTATTCCGGACAACACTATTAAAAAATACAGTTATAAAATGAAACAAGTGATTATCAATACAACCGTGCACACGGGCGATGAAATTATGACCAACGGAGTCATTATTATCGAAAACGGAACTATTCTTTCGGTACAAAAAGAAATCCCAAAGGATATAGAAACAATCGATTTAAAAGGAAATCATATTGCAGCAGGCTTTATTGATATTCAGATCAATGGCGGAGAAAGACTTTATTTTAGTCAGACTCCAACCGAAGAAACAATTCAGGATATTTATGATGCCAGTTTAAAATACGGAACAACTCATGTGCTTCCGTGTTTGATTTCGTCTTCGCATGAAACGATTCTTCAGGGAATTGAAGCGGTTCGTAGTTACATGAAAAAGCATGATAATGGCGTAATCGGAATGCATCTTGAAGGTCCTTTTTTGAATCCGTTAAAACGTGGTGCGCATAGTATTGATCAGGTTCGCAAACCAACGAATCGAGAGCTTGAAGAAATTATCAGACTTGGAAAAGATGTTATCAAAGTAATCACGATTGCACCGGAATGTTTTACAGAAGAACAACTGAATATGTTGATCGAAAGTGATATCGTAATTTCAATTGGACATTCGACTGTAACGCACAAAGAAGCTCAGGTTTATTTTTCGAAAGGTATAAAACTCGTGACGCATTTATTTAATGCCATGACACAATTCGGCCATCGTGAACCGGGTCTGGTTGGAGCCACTTTTGAAAACGAAAATGTTTATGCTCCTGTTATTTTAGATGGTGCACATTGTGATTATGCTGCTGCAAAAGTGGCATATAAACTAAAACAGGAAAAATTCTTTTTGATTAGTGATGCCACCTTTTTAGGCCGAAAAGTAGCAAACTTTAAATGGGATAATTTTGATGCGCATCTTGACAATGGTTTTTATAGAAATGACGATGGCAATTTGGCCGGAGCCACAATTTCGATGTTAGAAGCAGTTCAGAATGCCTACAAACATTTAGACGTTTCTGTAGATGAAGCAATCAAAATGGCCACTTCACGCGTGGCAAGTGCGATTGGTTTACAAGATCAATTCGGAAAAATAAAAGCCGGATTTCCTGCCACTTTTGTTCAGTTCAATGAGGATTTATCTGAAATAGCAACCTTGGATTTTTCTCAATCATCAATTTCTGTTTCATAAAAAATGATGAAAGAAAAAATGCTCCCGATTACTACTAAAATCAAAGAATTTAAAATCATTATTGCCGGAATATTGTTTGCTTTTTTATGGGCATCAGCTTCAACAGCGACCAAAATTGGGTTACATGCTGCGCAGCCCTTTGTGATTTCTATTTTCAGGTTTATAATAGCCGGGAGCATTATGCTTATTCTTTCACACATTATAATGGCAAAACGATTACCCCAAAAAAAAGAATGGGTTCAGATCAGTATTTATGGTTTGTTCAACATCACTATTTATTTGGGATTGTATGTCATTGCCATGCAAAAAGTATCTGCCGGTTTGGGGAGTCTGGCTGTTGCTACTAATCCTGTTTTTATTGTTTTGATCTCGGCTATTTGGTTATCGCATAAAATCAAGTTCAAAAACATCCTTAGTTTAATGTTGTGTTTTATTGGTGTATTTCTAGCGGCTTACCCATTATTACAAAGCAGCTTTGCGACCCCCGGCGGCATACTTATTTTAGTGACCAGTATGATTGCGTATTCATTGGGAACGATTTATTACTCCAGACAAAACTGGAACGGATTACACATTCTTACCATCAATGGGTGGCAAACCATTATTGGAGGGGTATTCCTGCTTCCGGTTTTGTTTTTAACGTACGAATCTGATCAGAATATTTTCAACAGCGATTTTTGGTTTTCGACTTCGTGGCTAGCAATTGCAGTTTCTATTGGAGCCGTTCAGTTTTGGCTGTATTTATTAAAAAACAATCCAATCAAAGCTTCGTATTGGCTTTTTCTGTGTCCGATATTCGGATTTTTAATTGCCTATTTTATGGTCGATGAACCGCTTACTTGGTACACTCTTTTTGGAGTTGTATTTGTAATCGTAGGATTGTACACCACTCTTTCTTCTGATAAAAAAATTATTAAACACATAGAAACATAAATTTAGAAATAAATAAAAAGCGCTGCTAATTAGCTCTGGAGGAGCATAATATTTAATCATTAGCATTCATCAAAGCTCCGGAAGAGCGTAATATCTCAAACACTTATATTGGGCAATATTTCTATTGTAATTTTTATTATGAAAATATGCCACCCCACTTGGGGTTCATATAAGATAAACCTAAATGCTATAAATATAGCGTCCCTATGGGACTCTTAAAATACTATTGATCAACAAATTTAAACAATCAAATAAAATTAATAAAAATGGAAACTGATTTAGAAACCAAACCTGATATCAGCTATAAAAGCGCGGGAAAATTTGAAGAGACCCGATTTGAGAAAATCCACAACGAAATCTTCAGAAATTCTACAGAAGCTTCGATAATTGTAGCGCAGGAAATCGCGCAATTAATTAGATCTAAACAAGAAAAAGGAAAATCTTGCGTATTAGGTTTAGCAACAGGTTCTTCTCCTATAAAAGTCTATGAAGAGTTAGTGAGAATGCACAGAGAAGAAGGATTAAGTTTTAGCAATGTGATCACTTTCAATCTGGATGAATATTATCCAATGACCAAAGAGAACAATCAGAGCTATCATTATTTCATGCACCAGCATCTTTTTAATCATATTGATATCAAACCGGAGAATGTCAATATTCCCGATGGTACCGTTGCAATTGAGGAACTCAACCAATATTGCATCGATTACGAAATGAATATTAAAAACGCAGGAGGTCTTGATTTTCAATTATTAGGTATTGGTCGTACCGGTCACGTAGGTTTCAATGAGCCGGGATCGCACATCAACTCAGGAACTAGAATTATTACACTGGATCACATTACAAGAGTCGATGCTTCATCTGATTTTAATGGTATCGACAACGTTCCTAAAAGAGCGATTACCATGGGAGTTTCTACCATTATGAGGTCTAAAAGAATTGTACTTATGGCTTGGGGACAAAACAAAGCCGATATCATCAAGAGAACCATTCAGGGCGATATCAGTTCAGAAGTTCCGGCTACTTTTTTACAAAATCATGCCAATGCCACCTTTGTATTAGACCAGTCTGCAGCATCAGAATTAACCCGTTTTAAAACACCTTGGTTAGTAGGAGAATGCATCTGGACACAAGAATTAAAAAGCAAAGCGATTGTTTGGTTGTGCCAAAAAACAAAACAATCCATTTTAAAATTAACAGACAGAGATTACAACAACAACGGAATGTCTGATCTTTTGGCACAGGAAGGTTCTGCTTATGATTTGAACATCAATATGTTCAACGTCTTGCAGCATACCATCACAGGATGGCCGGGTGGAAAACCCAATACTGACGATTCACACCGTCCGGAAAGAGCCAATCCTGCAAAAAAACGAGTGATTCTTTTTAGTCCACATCCGGATGATGATGTGATTTCTATGGGAGGCACTTTTTCAAAATTGATAAAACAAGGCCACGATGTACACGTAGTATATCAAACCTCCGGAAATATAGCCGTTACAGATGACGAAGCATTAAAATTTGCTGAGGTTGCCAAAGATTTTGTTGGTGACGCAGCAAGTGGAATCGACTTCAAATCGGTAATTGAATTTTTAAACCATAAATCAGAAAACGAAATTGATTCACTGGAAGTCCGAAAATTAAAAGGACTAATCCGTAGAAGAGAATCATATGCCGCGACAAGATATATTGGTTTAAAAGATGAGAATACCCACTTTTTAGACCTTCCGTTTTACGAAACCGGACAGGTAAAGAAAAATCCGTTAGGAGCAGAAGATATTGCGATTGTAAAAGATATCATTGCACAAATAAAACCACATCAGGTTTTTGCAGCAGGAGATCTTGCCGATCCGCACGGAACGCACGAAGTATGTCTGAACGCAATTTTTGCCGCCATGAAACAATTAAAACCAGAAAAATACATGGACGATTGCTGGTTATGGTTGTACAGAGGGGCGTGGCACGAATGGGACATTCACGAAATTGATATGGCTGTTCCGCTTTCTCCATCAGAAGTATTACTGAAACGTCACGCGATTTTATACCACCAGTCTCAAAAAGACAGAGTAATGTTTCAGGGAAATGACTCTAGGGAATTCTGGGTGAGAGCCGAAGACCGTAACAAAAACACAGCCATCTTATACGATGATTTAGGATTGGCAGAATACGAAGCAATCGAAGCCTTTAAACGTTTTGATTACTAAAAAGTGTTGAAATTTTCTGTAAACACCTTTTTGTTTGAGACAAAATCGAAATATTTTTAATCAAATTTGAAAGTCCTTATTCCCATTCATTTTTATCTTCGTTTTAGTAAAAAAACAAAAGAAAGACCGATAACCGTATAGCAATCAAACTCTTAAAAAACCTACTTCTATAACAAATTAAAACAGCAATTTTCTGTCAATATTCTTGTTTTTTATAATGATATTGATAGTTTTGCGTTTTATAATTAAACCCCAAATTTAACCTACAAACCTTATGAGAAAAACCATTTCTTATTTTTTGCCATTGGCATTATTCGCAACCGTACTATTTAGCTGCAGCGATGATGACTCAAAAGGCGACAATTACAATCCCAATTATCTGACCGTCATTGATGCGACTGCTTTACCCAAAGAAAACAGGCCAATGACGATGTTTGAAGACGACGAAAGTGCTTCAAAAATGTACGATAACAAAGACCGTTGGTTTCGTGTCAATCAGCCGATGCAAATCATCCAAAAAGGAAAAGATTCCGTACAAGTTTCCCTTTATTCCCCAGTTGGATTAAGTGACGTAAAAGTCTATGCTAAATTAGCCAACTATGACAAGCGCTTTTTAATTTACGAATTTTCTAAAGTTCCTGCTTTCCACCGTTCATTTCACCAACTTCCTTTAGTAGAAGGAAAACATGATTATCAGTTAGAGAATGGTAAAACAGTTACTATTGATAAAATTGACGGATTTTCTTCCGGTGCAATCGAATTTTCGGTAGAATCAAGTGATCCTCTATTTGCAAAATTCAAAAAAATTAAATCGGCACGACTGGTACAATTCAGTACGCAATACCACCTTAATAATCCTGCTGATGATCCTAATAAATTTTTACCCATGAATCCTGTTTTGGCCAAAGAAGCCATTACAATGATTATCAATTATTCGTATGCAATAAGTCATCCTTTGTATTACGACACTTTTATGAATTTTGACCGATACAAAAGAGAGCAGGCAGCAACGGCAGGAACTGCAATAAATGGTGCATTAAACTGGCACGGAAATGCTGACGATGATGCCGCAAACGGTGTATATGACTATTTGACCAAAGCTCAAATTGAAACGGCTTACAACACCTACATCGACAACAGAACTTTGAATATGGCCATGGTTGGCGGAGGTTCTGCCTGGGGAGGCGGTGCATTAGCTTCTCAATGGGAATCTGGTTATGTAACGGGGCACTGGAAAGGCGAAATGTCAGTTTGGTCCCACGAATACTCACATCATAGTGGTTACAGTCATACCAGTAATTTGGCCAATAGTGGCGAAGGCGGTGGTCAGCAAGAAATGTTAACGCATTTTTATAAATATTTAATCTATCTGAATGATCTTCCTTTTACTGATCCTGATGTATTAAAAGGATATACAAAGACGAAATATTTAACAGGTACTTATAGCAAGCCTGTTTTTAAAGTTGACCCAAAAAACCCATTTTTAGTAAAATATAAAGAAGAAGGAAAATGGAAATAACCTATAAAACTACCATGAACAAAATACCATTTTTACTACTACTACTTTGCTTGTTTACCAATTGCAGCAAAGATTCAGCAGGTGAAGAACCAACTACTTATAACTATTTCTATCCAACAGATGAAGCCACAATTACGGCAGCACAAATTGGTGCAGGAACCGGAACTTTAGATCCTAAAGGCATCACAATTGCAAACGAAAAATTATACGTAGCAAATGGTGATGTACTAGAGGTTTTTAACGCTGTAACTTTGGCACATCTCAAAACCATTACAGAATATAAAAAAGGCACTACTACAATTCCGTTTACTAAAATTTCTTCTGTTGCGGTTGATAACGGAAGAATTTACATTGGAAGTGTCGATTCAAGACTATTTGTGATGGATGAAAATACAAACGCCGGAATTAGTACAGTTGGAAACGGTCAATGGTGGAATACTTTTGTACACGTTTTTGGTGTTGTCGTAAAAGACGGATTGGTATTCGTAAAAGAAAAAGAAACGTCTATAAAGATTTTCGAAACTTCTCAGATTACAGAAACCAGTGCCTGGGATTTAAAACCAATTGCCAAACTCAATACTTTAAACGGTTTTGATCAGGTGTATTCACTGGATGTAGAAGCCGGAAATTTAGTAGTAGCCGGAAGAGATGCCAAAAGCTATTTGTATTATGACATTGCCGGTATCAAAGCCAATGCTGCAGCTTCTCTTACGGAACCATTAAAACCGGTAACCGAAACTTTTAATGCAAAGCCAATTGCGATTAGCTTTAGCAAAGATTGGGCTATTACTTCAGAAAATTCAGGAAGTGCCAATTATTTACGTTTGTACCCTAAGGCAGATTTCATGGCACATAAGTATACTGCCAGCGTGAATGCTTCTGATATTTTGGGAGCAAATCCTTTTGGAACTATTGTGGGGGTTGCACAACTCAACGATCGTTTGTTTCTGTCTGATAACACTAATAAAACGATTAGGGTCATCAAGCTTAATAAATCTGTAATTGCAGAACAAAATTAAATTCCAATTTTTATCCCGATAGCTATCGGGACCAAATTCTAAAAAACTGAAATAAAAAATCTCAAATTCCTTAATTGGAATTTGGGATTTTTTTATTTGTGATTTGAATTAAATCGTAACTTTTCATACTTTTTTCAGACCAACATTTAAAAATCCATGACTACAGACATCATAGAATTAAATGATTTTATTGTTTTAATCGAACAATCCAATACCGATAAACCATTTGTTCAGCAATGCGAAATCGACGGCGATGCTGTGGGATTTGCATTTTATGGTTCGGGCAATGTCGAACTGGAAATCAAACACAATGATCAAACCAAATATTTAATGAATACGACAGGTTTGGCGATTTGCTTTTTCGGAAATCAAAAAGTAGCATTCTCCCATAAAATAGAACCGGATAAACCTTTGCAGTCGATCAGTATTTTTACAAAACCAAAACACCTCCACTCTTTACCTCAGGCCGAAAAGGAGATTTTCGAAAACTATCTTCCCGAGTTATTACACCCGAAAGAGCATTTTGTAAAAGGTCCGTCTTTTTATATGACTTTAGACATGCAACTGGCCGTTCAGAAAATTTTCAATACTACTTATACCGGCAACACAAGATTGTTATTTTTAAAAAGTCAGGTCAATGAACTTTTGGCGCATTTCTATGCATTATTAGCTACAGGAACAAAAATTGATTTCTCTGAAATCGATAAAAACAAATTGTATAAAGCCAAAGAAATTGTGACCAATAGCTACTCAAAACCACCATCGATTACGCAATTATCCCAAATGGTAGGTTTGAATAGCAATAAACTGAAAAAGAATTTTAAAGAACTTTTTGGCATTCCGGTTTTTAAATTTGTGCAGGAAGAAAGGCTTCATAAAGCGTATGAATTGCTTCGTGACAGCGAAAAAACAGTACAGGAATCGGCTTGGGAAGTGGGATATGAAAGTTTAAGCTCGTTCTCGAATGCCTTTTATAAAAAATTTGGAATGCGTCCTAATGAAGTTCGGCAACAATTCCTTTCAGACAAATCTTAATTCTTTTGCGACAAATGATTTTTTTTTAATCTCAACATCTTTGTATCAGTATTCATTTAAAAAGATATTGATATGAAAAATACAAAAATTTTAGTCCTGGGTTCCAACGGAAAAACCGGACGCAGGGTAGTCGAAAGATTAGAAAAATTAGAAAACATCGAAATTCGTTTAGGCTCCAGAAACGAAAAAATCTCTTTTGATTGGGAGAAACCGGAAACCTGGGAAGCTGTTCTTCAGGGTATCGATTCGGTTTATATTACTTTTCAGCCCGATTTGGCTATTCCTTCGGCCGTAGATTCCATTCAGAACTTTACGCATCTTGCAACAAAATTGGGCGTACAAAAAATGGTTTTGCTTTCCGGAAGAGGCGAAAAAGAAGCACAACTTTGCGAAGAAATCGTAAAAACAAATGCCAAAAACTGGACGATTGTTAGCGCCAGCTGGTTCAACCAAAATTTTAGCGAAAGCTTCTTTTTAGATCCTGTTTTAGCCGGAATCGTTGCCTTGCCAAGAGCGGAAGCTTTAGAACCCTTTACTGACGCCGATGATATTGCAGATGTCGTCACTGCTGCTCTTTTAGACGATAAACACAACAGACAAACGTATGAATTAACGGGGCCGACATTATTAACTTTCGAACAGGCCATAACTGAAATTGCCCATGCCAGCGGCAGGAATATCACTTTTCAGGGATTAACTTTAGAAGAATACAGCACAATGCTTCGGGAATATCAGGTTCCTGAGGATCATATTGGGCTGATCAATTATCTTTTTGAACAGGTTTTAGACGGCCGAAATTCCAGTATAATTTCAGATATCGAAAAAGTGCTGGGCAGGAAAGCCAAAGATTTTTCCGCTTACGCAAAAGAAACAGCGAAGACCGGAATTTGGAATGTTTGAGATTGGTCCGTATTTTCGTTTTTTTCATTGATGAAGCGCTTGTCTGTTTAACGCGGATAATACGGATTATCACCCAGAGCGAGGTCGAAGGCACACAAAGGGCTTCGACTCCTCAGCCTGACAATGCGAATAAATTTTAAATAAAAACATCTCAAGCAACTTTGTCAAAGTTTCCACGCAAAGTAAACCCAATATTGTCACCCAGAGCGAAGTCGAAGCCTACGCAAAGGACTTCGATCATCCTGACAATGCGAATAAATTCTAAATTTTAAATAAAAACATCTCTAGCAACTTTGTCAAAGTTCAAAACTTTGACAAAGTTTCACGCAAAGTAAACCCAATATTGTCATCCAGAGCGAAGTCGATCCGTACAATCCGCGGGTCATCAAAAACTAAGTCACCACGATATTTTCATTTACATCATAAAACGAAAAAAGACTGCCTTCAGACAGTCTTTTATATTCTTAAAATAATAATTGTATTATATCTTTATTTCTTTCGCAGCAGCGTCTCTCTTTTTTGCTAACTGATTTACTCTCCACATCAACAATATTGTCGAGAGTGTAATTACAGCAATTACATATCCCAGAATATCGTAATTTTCCAGGGGTGAGGATTTCGTTTTTTGATGTACAATAAACCCGGCACAAACAGCTGCAATTCCACCTGCAATTTGTTGTAATGATGAGGTGATCGACATATAAGCACCACGGTCTTTCATTTCCGGAATAGCAGTATTCAAAGTAGTGGCCGGAATCATACGACTCATGATTCCCATAAACAAAATCATATTGATCACTACGATTTCCCATAGCGGAATAGGATTCAGATTCGTATAAATCAGAATCATAATTACGGAGATCACGGATCCTGCCGTAAACAATTTAAACTTGCTTACTTTATCACTCAGCTTACCTACTAATGGCATGATAAACAATACCGAAAGTCCAGTAAAGAAAAATACCATGGGCAATTCGAGCTGGCTGATATGAATGTTGTTGACTAAAAAAGCAGTTCCGAAAGGCTGTAACATAAATCCACCAACGGATAAAAAGGCAATGGCGGTAAAACCTACCTGATAATGTTTATTGCTCAGGGTATGCCAAAGGTGCAGAAAAGGACTTTTGTCTGATTGCAATTCCAGGTGTTTGGTAATAGGTTTCATTTGGGTGATTATAGCAATAAGGATCAACAAACCTAAAACAGCTATCATGATAAAAGCCGAGTGCCAGCCCCAGTGATTCGCAAAATACAACCCAAGCGGAATTCCTAAAATCTGGCTGGATGCAAAGGCCATTTGTATGAATCCCATCACGCGGCCTCTTTGGTGAATGACGAATAAATCGGTTACGATGGCTAACGAAACAGAACCAATTACGCCGCCAAAAAGTCCGGTAACAATTCTGGCCATCAGCAACATCATATAACTCGATGACAACGCACAGAAAACGGTACCAATGATAAATCCGGTATAAAAGAAGATCAACAGTTTTTTTCGGTCAAAGCGGTCTGCGAAACCTGCTGCCAGCAATCCCGAAATTCCGGCACTAAAGGCATAAGCTGAAACGGCGAAACCAAAGTTCGCTGTTGTCATGTCAAGGGTTTTCATTAAGATATCTCCTAAGGGAGAAATAACCATAAAATCAAGGATTACAGTAAATTGTAAAAGTGCTAAAATTGCAATAATGATTTTTTGGTTAGTAGTAAAAGCCGGGCTGTCCCCTATTGTTTTTTCCATATAGATGGTTATTTTGTATTAATTTAATTCCTGGCATTCGTGACCAAATTCAGTGATCATACCCATAATTGTTTCAGGTTTCAGGACATTCGAAACAACGCGAAGTACGCAATCTACATCTTCATGATCGATACTCCATTCTTGTATATCCTGATGGTCATCGAGCGTTTTACGCATCGGGCAAGCCGGATCTGCAGTAGTAATATTTGTTTTAAAAATATGTATGGTGTTTAAATCTGTTTCCATAATTTTTCATGGTTTTAGCGCTTTTATGGTTCGGCTAAAAGCTTCTTTCATAATTTCTTTGGTAAGCTTAAATGGCTTCCCTCCCATACTCTTACCCTCAGTATGCAAGTTCAACAGCGTGTATAAGGGTCCGTAAGCTACAGACCAAAAGGCTTCAAATGTCATCGGGACCAGTTCTTTATTACGCAGTCCGTTATCCATAAATTCAGTCATCGTCTTTCTGAAATCTGCAAACTCTTTAATAGAATCCAGAATGATTTCTGAGTGTGGCGAATGTTTAATGATTTCAAAAAAAGCAACTTCCTTCGGGTATTTCATGGTAAACGCCGCGCGGTTTTCCCATTGCTTCCATAATCCTTCTTCAAACGACATTTCAGGTGAAAAATTCTTTACCGTATTGGTAAAATATTCAAGTGCCGTTATAGCACCTATTTTTTGTATTAAATCATCTTTGTCTTTGTAGTAAATGTATAAAGTCCCAACAGAAATCGAACAGGCCTTCGCCAGCTTATTCATGCTGAAACCCTGAAATCCGTCGCGTACGATTTGATCAATGGCAGTGGCAATTACCAGTTTCTCTTTATCAACATCACGTATTCTCATGTCATTTTTTTGACAAAGATAAAATAATAAATGAATGAACATTCTTTTATTAATTATTTTTTTCGAAATTAATTTATAAACTACAAAGAGATTTTTTTGCCACTCCCGATAGCTATCGGGATAAAGGATTAAATTGATTCTGATATTTAAACAAAAACTTTTAGAACTTTATCAAAATTCTAAACTTTATAACGTAAATCGCCAAAGTTTGTCATTTCGACGGAGGAGACCCGAGCCATAGCAATAGGCGAAGCAAATCATACTAGTTGATCGACAAAGATTGGATTCTCGTTGTGGAGTTACTTGCGGGGATTTCTCCTCCGTCGAAATGACAAAAATGCGCATATCAACATTGAACACATGTGATTACTTCTGTGAAATGAAAAACCTAACGAAAATATTCTTTTGAAAATGGGTGCCCTAGCCCCGATAGAAGTGGAAATCCTTTTGCGGCGGCGTTCGCCGCAAAAGATTGAAACGTATAGCGGGATTAGCTCCTGAAAAAAAATTATAAATCAAATTCCTTTTTTAAAGATATAAGTTAGAAACACATGTAATTTAAAATCTGCTATTTGTAAAAAATCCTTTTTAATCCTTTATCCCGATAGCTATCGGGAGTGGCTATAAAAAATTGAACACATAGGAACATAGGTTATATAGCTAAAAAAGAACGAAATAAAGAAATAAATTGCTTTCACATAGCTATGACACTTTATTCCATAAAAAAACTCCTGCCCAAAAAGGAACAGGAGTTTCAAAAACAAATCTAATTTCAATTTCTAATCTAATTCTGGTATTAATTTTTAAACTAAACCACGTGTCAGCCAACCTCTTTTGTTGGCCGTAACGATAGCGTATGGTGTGATCCAGAATAAACTGAATGTATAAAAAACACTGTAGGAATACGCCCAAAGCGAATCAGACAAATTGTATCTTTTGGCATAAAATAAAACCGGAAAACTCGATACAATCAATATTCCTAATAATGTAGAACTTAAAAACAATAAGGGATGCATGATGATAAAAAAGAACATAAAAAGCATGAACGGATAGGCCATAACGATTTTTGTAGCTTGGTTTAACCATAATAGTCGGGAACCAAATTTAGATTCTTTTCTAAAATCTGTAAAAACATATTTTGCCATTGCTATATTCTCACGCACATTACTTCTGCTCCATCTGATAAACATTTTGTACAATCCGGTGTATTCTTCAGGAACATTTGTCAATACATAAGCATTTCTCTGAAACAATACGTGTTGTCCTTGTTTCAAAATCATATTGGTCATGGCACGATCTTCACCAATGTCAGATGGTTGTCCCATAAAAGTTTGGTTGATCCATTCGTCAAGGCAAGCAAACACAGCCGTTTTACGGTATGCTGCCGCTGCTCCCGGAGTACAAAGTACAGAACCCAATTTACTTTCGGCAGAACGCATAAATTCAAAACTCATTACAAAACTCACGTTAAGCATTTTTGGCAGGATTGCTTTTTTATTGTTCAACACCTGAACATTTCCGGCTACTGCACCACATTTTTCGTTTACTACAAACGGACTTACTAAGTTTCTTAACGTATCTTTTTTCACGATCGAATCACTATCTACCGTTACAAAGATCTCTCCCGTTCCTAATTCGAATCCACGGTATAGGGCGTGACGTTTTCCTGCGTTTACAGGTTGTTGAAAAATAGTCAGACGATCTCCTAATTTTATTTTGGCTTGTTGCATCCAGTACCAGGTATCATCTTTACTTCCGTCGTCAACGGCTAATATTTCTAATTTATGTGCAGGGAAATCACTTTCTGCCAGACTCAATAAAGTATCCCAAACCAGTTTTCCTTCATTATATGCCGGAACAATTACGGTAACAGTTGGCAGCATTTCGTCTGATACAGATTCGATTGGCTTGTATTTGATATATAAGTATGCATTGTACAGGAAAACCCCTGTCTGAAAGAAAAATAATAATCCCGCAATAATCAGGAACGGAAGTCCCCAGGAAGAATTCATTCTGTCAATCTGAAACTGATCGAAATCGTCCTGCAAATGATATACAGCATAAGCACCAACAAACATTAGGACAAAAGTGCTTATGAGCACAAATAACCCAAACTTACTTTTGGTTTGCTCACTTACTTTTTTTGTTGCTGCATTTGAATTGTTAATACGAAAAATGGAACTGTTTAAGGCTTGTTCGTTATTAAGATCCGGATTCGATGTATAAAATTGCTCTGATGTTAAGGTTTCACTTTTCATATGACACTACTTTAGATTGCTTTGTATGGCTTTTATTTAATTTGCTTTCCCTTCGACTCTTTATTTTCATTTATCGAAAAGGAATTTACATATTCCCAATTTGCAATGCTTGTGCCATTATCAGTTTTTACTGGTTTCTAACAGTTTAGGTATTTAAGGAGTTTTTGATGTGTGTAATTATTATACGTTTTGGGTATACAGGTTACAGTTTTGTTGGTGTTTTGAGGGGTTTTGGGGTTGCGGTTTTGTTATGCCCGAAGGGCTTAGTTTCAGTATAACGCTTTTCGTAATTTATTATTGTTATGCTGAGCGTCTCCAAGTTTTTGCGGAAGGTTTTTTTTGAGAAAAAGGTGAACTGGACGAAGAAATGGTATGTCGGGATTTCCGACTAACCTTTTACATGGTGCTATGAAGAGGAAAACACTTAAAAAGTTGTATCAAGTATAGTTTGGAATTTAATCAGGAGCTTTATCCTGCTATCCGCTTGTATCTTTTCCTTGCTAAAGGAGCAAGAAAAAGGATACCGCTTCTATCAGGGCTAGGGCAACTGTTTTCATAAGATAATGTAGTGAAACCCGATACCAGTAAAACGTAATAATATATTATTTTTCTCACTATTAAACCTGTGTTTTTTTTGATACATTTGCAGTCCTAAACACAAAGAAAATGACATCAAAAAAAACTTTTGCCCGTGCGGTATGGTGGCGGTATTGGAAACAACTGCAACGCACTTTGTGGCGTAGGACACCTTAGCTGTGCGGGTTCTTTTTTTCCTAAACACAAAGAGTATGAGTACCAACACACTTTCAAAAGAAGCCGAAATCAGGCTGATGAATTTTTTCAACAACACAATCGATCCGCAAGAAATGGCTAAATCTTTAAGGCAAGTTAATTACGTACTTGCTTTAGGAGCTTTGAGGCAACATGAAACGCTTCAAAATGAAATAGCTAACTTAGAAAATAGCTTTTACTGGCTGAATGAATTAGCTGAAGTTTTAAATCCTTATTTGGATGTGGAGTAATAAATTTTTATAATTAAAAAGCCTCGATTTTTAGAAAGTCGAGGTTTTTTTTGGTTTATTGAGTTAGAAAGGAAATCCTTTGTGATTCGGAGTGGAATGATTATCAGTTGTAAATTTAAAAGTAACTGTTTATACACAAATTCGGAATTTCCTAATTTCAGTAACAACTACGTAATTTTAAAATATTAATAATCGTTTCTGGTTGTTACAAAATAAAATTACAACAAGGAGCATAAATTCATATTAGGCCAAGCAGCGAGATAATTAATAGATTCCAATCATTTATAAAAACATTTTTGAATTTACTTTTCAAGTGAATTTTGTACTTCACTAAATATTCGTTGTAAAATGCTTCTTTTATTCGTGTAATATTCTACTTGACCTGGCATATTATAGGAAAAATCGATAATTTTGTCATGATTCGTTTTTAACCCTTTTGGAAGTTTAATGTCTACATAATAAATAGTATCATGATAAACCTTTGATTTATTAAATACTATTCCTTTCAATTCTCCATACTCTTTATAGGGATAATCTTTAAGTTTAATAAATACTGTGTCTTTTGTTTTAATTTTTCCATAACCATTTGCTGACATAATCCCTCTAGCATATAAATTATTAGCTTTTGGTAATAAAATAAATAAAGGACTATCCTTTTTTACAAATTGGGTAGAATTAAAGAAAGGCTGATAAAATTCAATTTTGCCAGAAACTGGAGCTTTAATTGTATAATTATGCTCCCAAAAATCTATAGCTGTTTTAAGTTCAAAGAAGGCTTTTTTCAAATTAAATAAGGTTGAAGCTATGCTTTTTTCTTTTTCTTTTTCTAATATAAAAGTTTCATCTTTCAATTCTTCGTTATAATGCATTAAATCCTGACTACTTTTATCAATTGAGAGTTTTTTTTCTTTAGAATTTAGTATGTTTAATTTAGAATCATCGATTTTATCTTTTATGATTGCATTAAGTGTGAACAAAGTTGAATCAGCTTCAAAAGCCTTTGCCAAAATCTCAGATTTTTCGTCAAACAAAGTTTTTCCCTCTATAACTATTTTTAATTTTTCATTATTACGTTTTGCCTTCTCCTTTATGTTAGCAATTTTTTGTTTTGTTAAATCAATTCTAAATGTGTTATCACACTCTATCATTGAAAGTAAAAAATTATAATAGTACTTTTCTATTTCTCCCAGTTTTAATGATTTATCAAATTTAAAATCATGTAATGAATTTTCAATGCTATTAATATTTATAATACTCAATTGATCTTTTAATTTAATTAAATCTTGATAATTTGTGGGGCTATTAATTAAAGCTAAAAGATCACCTTTTTCTACATCTGTGTTTTCTTTTATAATCAGAATTACTTCTCCGCTATTGGGTGAATAAATATTATTAATTTGATTTTCGGAAACTATAAAAGCTTTACCTATAATTTTCTCAGGATACTTTATAAAACTACCCAATAAAACTGCAAGAATAAGAAAAGAGAAAATAAAAATAATACTGTTTTTATAACCATTAATATTCCCGGCTAAAGATATTTCTTTAAGTTCTTCTGATTGATATTTTTCTATATGTTTATCCATTTTGATTAGGCATTTGATCTTTAAAAAGATGGTAAAAAAATGTTTTTTTCTCTATTAATTCTTCATAAGTCCCTGCATCAACAATGTAGCCTTTATCAATCACAATTATTAAATCAGCACATTTTATGGTTGAAAGCTTATGAGAAACCAAAATAGTTGTTTGACCTTTCAGGTCATTGGTGAGAGTTTCTATAAATTTATTTTCACTAATAGAATCCAACGCATTTGTTGCTTCATCTAAAATTAAGAGTTTGGGTCTTTTATATAATGCCCTAGCTAATAAGACTCTTTGTTTTTGTCCCTGACTTAGTCCCTTACCACCTTCGCTTAATTGTGTATTCAATGCATCAGGCAATGCATAAATTTCATTTTTTAAATTTACCGAGGGTAATATTTCTTCAACTAATTTAGGATCATAATCCTGTTCATCTGATAAGATAATATTGTTTAAAATAGTGTCCTTGTACAATGTACTTTCTTGAAAAACGACACCAGTCTGTTTTCTTAAAAAATCATTATCAAAATTTCTTAAATTATTCTGTCCAATATAAATCTCTCCATAATATTCATCATATACCTTTGTAATTAGCTTAAGTAATGTACTTTTCCCACAACCACTTACACCCACAATTGCTGTTATTTTTTTATCCGGAATATTAAAAGTCATATTATTTAATGTAGTCTTAATTGCTCCTTTATATCGAAAAGACACATTTCTCAAAATAATATCATTATTACCCTTATCAAACTCAGTGACTAAAGATTTAGATTTAACTTGTTCTTCCTGCATGTTATTAATATCATTAACTCGCAAAAAACTTATAAAGGCAGATTGTGCCATTCTTATAAATGATATTAATTCTGAAACAGGCGTGCCTAATTGGCTAATAATAAACTGAATTGAAATAAAAGTTCCTAAAGTTAAATCTCCCTGAACTACTAAATAAGCTCCATAAAAAGTTAAACAGATATCTTTAATACCGTTAATAAAATCAGCTCCTAGTTGCTGTGTCCTGTCAACATTCAACAATTTAATTTCAATTTTATACAATAACCCTTGTATTTTTTCCCATTTCCATCTTCGATTTAAAGAATAGTTATTGAGTTTTGTATCTTCAAAGTTTTTCAGAATTTCAATCCAGGAACTTTGATTTTCACCCATAAGCTGAAAATATTTGATGTCCATCTTTTTTCTAATTTCATAGAAAAACATAACCCATAAAATATAGAGTATTGTTGAAATGAGAAAAATTAAAAACAAAAATTTATTAAACACAAAAAGAATTACACTGTAGATTGTAATAATAAAAACAGACATTACAACAGAAACAGCTGAAGTAGAAACAAATTGTTGAATTCGTTCCTGATCCTTTGATCTTTGCATTATATCCCCCATTAACATGCTATCAATAAAACTAACGGGTAATGAAAAAACTTTAATAAGATAATCAGTAACTATCGATATTTTTATCCTGCTTGCTATTTGTAAGGATATAGATGCTCTAATCCACTCTCCAATACTTTTAAATAATAAAAGGCAAATATTAGCTGTCAGAACAATAGTAATAAAGTTAAAATCATTTCCCTCAATCCCTACATCAATTATTGATCTTGTTATAAATGGAAGACAAGCATAAACCAGGGAAATGATTATCATAACCATTAATAACTGAACCAACTTTCTTTTGTAAGGAGACAAATGCCTTGATAAAAATTCAAGTGCTGATATATAATTTCCCTTGCTGTTTTTTTGTTCGGAAAATTTTTCTGAAACTTCAAGAACGATCACTTTACCAATATTTTCTGCGCTAATCCAATTTTTAATAAAATCTTCCTGATTGTATTTTAAAAGTCCCTTTGCTGGATCAGAGATATAAAAAACTCCTTTTTTTATCTTATAAAGCACAACATAATGGTTCTCGTTCCAATGAATTACTAGAGGCTTTTTAATTAACTCTAAATCATCCACACCAATATTATATGCATGCGCTCTAAAGCCTATATCTTCTGCAATTTTTCATAAATCATATATAGAAAGTCCCTTTGGGCCTAAACTTTTATAATAGGATGAAACATCTATAATTTTTTTATGATATTTAGCAATAATTTTTATGCACGTAAGCCCACAAATAAGTTTGTTTTGTTGAGGATAATGAGGGAAAGATTTAATCATTTAACTCTATTTTTTGTGTAACAAATGGGATGAATGAAACTAATCTATTATCAATAAATGCTATTGAGAATAGTGTAAATAAAATTTCTCTGTACAAACTCCATTTCCTTACATTTACTCTCTTTAGATTATTACTACTAATCAAATATGTTTTATATAGCGGAATAGCATCAATATCTGAAATTACCGTACTATTTTTTAAATACTTGACAATCAATTTGTCTAACGCCTCCGAAGAATTGTAATTCTCTACTAATTTTCTTTTTTGACTATAATACATATCCTCAAAGTTCTTTAAGGTATTCTCTTTATCTTTTAATAAATCTGTAGTTTTAAAGTTTATCCCATTATCATATGTTGTTGGCAAAAAACAATTCACTAAATATTCGTTAAAAGCGATAAAACTATTTGAATCATTTTTAAACCAGACTCTTTTTATTTCTCTCATTAATGCAATTGACCATTCAATTTGAAAAGAACTATTAAATATTCTATTTGTTTTTTCTACCATTAATTTAGAAACGTGCCGGAACAATGGAGTTACAGATGCATAAATATTTTTTGTTGAAAATTTATACACTGGATCAAATTGAAAAGGGAATAATAACTTATTAATACCCTGATTATTTCTAACTAAAAAATCCAACCGATCGAGTAAATAGTCATTTATAAAATCTTTATCAGCTTCTATAATCATGTAAACATTTTGTTCAACTTTATTTGCATGTACGGGTTTTGCTAAAAAGAAATAATAATTAAGCTTAGGCACAACAATTTGTTTTCCAAAATCATTTAAAACTGCAATAGTGTTTTTTACTATCTCTGAATTAGAATTATTATCTATTTCGATAACCAAATAATCATCATACACTTTTGAAAGAGAATTTGCTTTAGAATAATAGGGCAATAAACCACCATGCTGATTTAGAAGTTTTGTAGTTAAATCAATCAATGGAGTTTTGTTTTTTTTGCCAAAAATCTCTTTTACCGATTCTAATAATTTAGACTGAAGCTCTTGATCTAATTCTCCAAGACTTCTTATTTTGTATTTACCACACCATATTCTTGCGAGTTTAAGTTTAAATTCAGTAATAAAATCAATAAGTTGAGTTATTGCAAATAATAATTCATCAAGATTTTCTCCATCTATTAGATCATACAGTAGCGAAGTTATTTTTACCCGCATCATATATACTTCGTGATCTGTTAGGGGCCTGCAGCCTATTTGCTTTAATTCTTTTGCATGAGGAATTAAATGTTTTAAAAAATCTGAGTGATCAAAAACAATTACACCTTTGGCAAGCATACCTATAAAGGCACCTTTGGCAGTTATATAATCCATCCATAAAGTCTCCTGAATATTCTGTACAGGAATAATCATTGCCTGAATTTTTAATTTTTTGTAGGACAGCATTTCATTAAAAACTGTATTTCTATCCTGTACAAAAACAACAACATCAATATCAGAGAATTCAGTATTGGTACCATCAACATAACTTCCCGATATCAGGCATGCGTATTGGTTAGAATAATACTCATTTACAAACATTTCAATTTCTTGAAGAATATTCTTATTTAATTTCATTCTATTTTACTTTTTATAAGTTTTTTCTACTATAATTATTTTATTTTTAAATATTTTTCCTACATTAGCAAATGTAAAAATTTAATATTAAAAAACAATTATCTGTAATAAAAACAACTAATAATATTCTGATGTGTTTTTTTAAGGTTAAAAAGATAATAGAAAACTGTCACATTTTTTTGGAAGGAAGAGAGCAAAATCTTCAATGTTTTTAGCAGAAGATTTATAAGAAATAAAAAGCAATATTAATTTAAAAACCAGTTTAATTATGAGAAATTTAAAATTCCCAGAGATTGAAAAAAAAGTACAACAAAGTATTTATGGAGCATGGGGAAGCTCTAATTCTAACGATCCTAATGGAGGTTATATAGATCTCGACGAGATAATTATAGGTGGAGGCGGTTCCGGTGGTGGAGGCGGTATAGATTATTATATACCCCTAGACGAAGTAATTGTAGGCGGAGGTGGCTCCGGTGGCGGTAGTGGTTCTAACGGAGGTTGGGATTATGGCAACAATGGATCATATGACAACGGAGGTTATTGGGGCGATAGTGGTGGCAGTGGAGGAGGAGCTGGCTATGAACTTGGTGATAATTTCATTGAAGCTAATAATATGTTAGTTTTTGCTCAAGGTCATGCTAACACCCAACAGTCTCACGAGGTTGAAGATAGAATTAGGAGCGCTGTGGGTGTTACGGGACTTGCCGCAGGATTTACAGGCACATCAATTGATGCAATTTCTGCTATAACTAAAGAAATTGGTTTTACTGCAAAAACATTTAGTGCTGTTGGAAGTAAAATAGGTGTTGCAGGGGTAATGATTGGAGGTGTTGAAACATATGTCGCAGTAGCAGAAGCGGTTGGCGGTATAGATCCTTGGACTGACGCTGATACACTGAATGCTATGGCAACAGCTTTAGGTGTAGCCGCTTTAGTTCCTGGACCACATTCTATTATATGTGGTGGGCTATCAATTGCAATAGGACTTGTAAGTACAGCATATTCTCAATAATTATAATAATTCTTCTAAAAAACATGCACAAGAATTAAGTTATGATTGGGATTAAAAAAAAAAAATATGAAATCAAAATTGATTGCGTTTTACCAAATATTACTTAGTACCTATTTTTATAGTATTAAGTACGATGAAGAAAAATCAAGAAGATACGCTTACTATGCTATAAGAAATTTAATTGGAGTTCTAATTTTTATGTTTTCTTTAGTGATTTTTGTGGTTATTACATGTTTATATAATATAACTATAGATTTAAAAGGAAATAGATTAGCAGGATATTTTTTTATGATTGTAGTTGGTTTCTCTTATATTTCGCTCACCAAAAAGTATTTAAGCCCCATATTTAACGGTATAGAATTGAAAAAGGAAAAAGCTTCTAAATTTTTTTTTATTGGTCTACTTATTATAGTTGGATTATTTGGAGGAGCTGTGTATGCTATTCCAAGAATATTAAATATTTATTTGTGTGGCTAATTCATTCTAAATCTATAATTAATACAATTCTAAAATTTAAAACAGGATAATAATAATATCCTGTTTTTTTTAATATTTATTTATGTACAAAATACTTCTTACTAATTTATTATGTTTATTAAGTTATAATGTATTTTCTCAAAAAGTATTTAAGGTAGATGATTTCATTAAACACTCAGAGAACTCCATAGAAAGCTCAAAAAAAGCCAAGTACATCAAAATTAATAAAAATGAAGATGACTTATTCTATAAAAGTTTTTTACCAGATGTTGGTTTAAATTTTACATTTCCTGCTTATAACCGATCAATCTCAGAGGTTGCTCAGCCTGATGGGACTTTTGCTTTTGGAATCAAACTCTGCTAATTCCAGAGTCAATCTGTCAATATCACAAAAGATTCCTTTTACCGGAGGAAAAGTAACCGTTTCTAACTCTTTAAATCGACTGGACTTATTTGGAGATACTCAACATTCAACCTCTTATTCAGCCTCTTGGTTTGGCATCAATTTGTCCCAGCCATTGAACTTTTTTAATGCCATGAAATGGGATAAAAAAATTCAAGACGCAAAGTTTGAATATAATAATATCATCAACATCAAAAATGGTGTTGGGATTAAAAAAAAAGCTGTCAAAAATTACTTTGAGTTACTCAAAATAAAAAACGAAAAGGATATATTAATCAAAAGATTAGAAGCAACAGATAGATATAAAAAATACATTATAAATCTTATTAAAGCTGGAAAAGTTATTGTATATGATTCTATCGATGTCGAGCTGAGATTACTAAACGAGCAAAAGAATTTAAGCTTTCTGAATAAAGTAGAAAATTTAAAAATAGAGAATATTAATACTTTCTTTAAAAAGGAACTTTTCAGGAATTCAGACTCTTTGACAATTCCTGTTATAAATACAAATCTTAAAGAGAAAGACTTTTATATTAATAAATATATGGATGCCTATTATATAACTGAAAAAAATAATTTATTAAGTTTTCAAAAAAATATAAAACAACTGGAGCGAAATAAGTTTTATGCAGCTAGTCTATCTGTTGGAGCTGGGTTTAACAATTCAGCCGCAGAATATAGTGGTATTTTCAAAAATCCTAACGAAAGTCAAAATTTTTCTATCTCATTAAATGTGCCCTTGTTAGATTTTTCAAAAAAACGCATTGAGCTAGAAATTCTTAGGACTCAATATGATGTCGAAATCTTAAATTTAGAACAAGAAAAGATTTTTAATATAGAACGCATTTCGTTTTTGTATGAAGAAATAAATGATTTGTTAGATAATCTGCAAATTGAAAAATCGAGAACCGATCTTTTGAAAATTAAATTAAGTAGAATGAGAACATTACTTTATGCGCAAAAAATTCTATTCCAGGATTATTCTGAAACAGAAAATTTATTATTTGAATCCCTGAATGCAAAAATAAATATCATTCAGAACATTTACAATAAAATGACTGAGTTAGAAGAAATAACTTTAATAGAAATTATAAAAAATGACTAAAAATGAGAGATGGACAAAATAATAATCACTTAATAAATATCATGGTAAGCCTTTTTTTTGGTTTAATAATTTTACTTATATTTTCTTTATATTATGAAGGCGAATATAAAAAGCCATTAAAAGGGGAAACCATTGGACTTGCAACTAGAATTAAACAAGGCAGACAAAGTACTTTAAGATATTATTTTTATTATGATAAAAAAAGAATTTTAGGCAGCGCTTCTTTAACTAATCCTGATCTTGTAAATAAGTTTTATAGAGTAAAATATGATCCGAATAATCCCGAAAAAGGCCATGCTATTATTTTAAATGAAGAATTACAACCTGATTCAATCACATTAGTAAAAGCAGGTTTTACTAAAATTAAATATTACATATATGATGTCGGAGTAACTTGTAAATATATTGAAAATTCAAAATGGAAATAATTTATAGCCATAAGAATTGATTTCGATAGTATAATAGCATGTTATAAATCTTGCCTTTTTACATCAGGAAACAATATTATATGATTCAATGAAAATAATATTAATAAAAAATTATAAAAAATGAAAATTAGAATTGCCGAAACAAAGGATATCAAACAAATCTTAATTCTTTTTACAGAACTAGACATTAAACACAGCAATAACAATAAAGACATAAGAACTTCTATTCCCAAAGAACGTTATGAAAATATTTTTCGGGATGTTTTTAAAAGTAATAGTAATCTAATATTATTAGTTGTTGAAATTGAAGAAAAAATAGTTGCATTTGCTTTAGGTAAAATAGTAGAGATTAAAAATAATTTGCTTTTAAAGGATCAAACAGTAGGGGAAATTCTTTACTTTGCAGTTGAGGTTAATTTCCAGAGAAAAGGGATAGCAAGAATTCTTATGCATGAAATCGAAGAAAAACTAAAAAGTAATGGTGCTGATAAAATAGAGCTCCGTATATTTAGCTTTAACGAAGAACCATTGCCGGAAAAAATTAACTATAAGCCCAAGTATACGGTATATGAAAAATATTAATATTCTATCAAATTATCTGTAAATTAAAGAATGGTAATTTATTTTTGTGCCATTTTACTCAAGCTTATCAAGAGACTAATCGATTGTTAAAATAAGTATTAAATAAGAATCCCCCTTACTCCTCATACATCTCCATCCACAACCTCGTATCCTCCAAACCCAGTTCCTTCTCAATCCTCCTAAAAAATATATTCATTCACACAACCGGATGTATGCATCGATTCTGGTTGGCTAAATTCGTAAGAAGCAAGGTCTATAAAAAATTCCCTTAAATACTTAAATGGTGGATATCATCCCGAAACCTGATCTTATTTGTTTGCTATAAAATCACTTTCTGCCTTATTCAAAGTATTGAGTTCGTATTTGCAATAGTTTTGGCAGGTAAGCTTTGATAAATGGGTTTAGAAAGGTCAATGAGACCATCATTATTAACCTTATTTACAGTACTTTCTTTTAAAACGTAAATAGAATTTCCGAAAATAGAGGTATATATTTTGTTAATTAATTTAAAAGGTAAAGATCAACTATCCAATTATTATTAGATACAATATCAAAGCTTTGATTTAGTTTTTAAACCAAACTTTGCTTTTTCCAGAGATCAAAGTATTTTTCTTTTTTTTCTAATAAATCATGATGGTTACCGGTCTCTATAATTTCTCCGTTGTGCATGACCATAATTTTATCTGCATTGGCAATTGTGCTGAGTCTATGGGCAATAATAATTATAGTTTTTCCTTCTTTTTTGAAGTTATCAATCGTTTGTTTAACGATCATCTCAGAACTTGTATCTAATGAAGATGTTGCTTCATCCATTAATAAAATTTCAGGATTCTTGTATAGCGCCCTTGCAATTGCAATTCTTTGTTTTTGCCCGCCAGATAACATCGCCCCATTTTCACCAATCTGCGTTTCAAAACCATTTGGTAACTTTTCTACAAATTCTGTAATTCCTAATTGTTTTGACAAGTCTAAAATTCTCTGAATATTAGGAAATGAATCACCTAAAGCAATATTTTCAATAATATTGCCGGAAAACAAATTAAGTTGTTGCGGAATAACCCCTACCATATTTCTTAAACTTTGGTAATGAACAAAGTTTGTATCATATTCGCCAATATATATTTTGCCCTCTTTTATTGGATATAAATTTTGCAGTAATGAGATTAAAGTTGTTTTTCCGCTCCCACTCTCTCCTACAACTGCGGTAGTTTCATTCTTTTTGAATATCGCATTGAAATTTTTAAAAACTTCCAGGCGCGATCCATATCTAAAAGAGACATTTTCGAACTTGATATCTCCTAAATTTTCTCTCTGCAATTCGACCTTATTTTCTGTTTCTTCTCTTTCTAAATCCATAATTTCAAAAAGCCGGTCTGCCGCAATTAATGCATTTTGGGCTGTTTTATTCATGCTTATCAAAGAAGCTACAGGCGAAGTAAAATAACCAATCAAAGCATAGAACGAAAACAATTCTCCGGGAGTAATCGCCCTGTCGATTACATAACCGGATCCAATCCACATTAATACTACTGTAAAGGCAGAAGCCAAAAACTGTGTAGATGTGCCGGCAAAGATTCCGTTCAAGCCTGATTTATAAGTGGTAAATAAGAGTTTTACAAATTTGTTTTCTGTTTTTAAATTCGAAAATTCTTCTATTCCAAATTCTTTCACCGTTCTGACATGGGTAATACTTTCAACCAATTGCGTTTGCAGTTCGGCTGCATTCTCCATAATATTTCGTTCGACTTTTTTATTGAATTTATTTAAAATAAAATATATCGCTGCATAGAATGGAATTACAAGAAGAATAACCAGGGCCAGTTTCCAGTAATAGGTAAACATTAATACAAACGAAAAAACAACAATGAATATATTGACAATCATTTCGATTGCTACTTCATTGATAAACGAACGAATTTTTACCGCATCATTTATTCGCGAAGTAATTTCTCCTATTTGCATCGTATCAAAAAAACGTTGTGGCAAATGCAGTAAATGTTTGTAATATCCAAGAATCAGTTTAGCATCGATTAACTGTCCGGTTTTCATCACAAAAATGCTCTTTTTAGAACCTAAATACCCCTGTAGCAAAATAATAGCGATCATAGAAAAGCTTAGTAAATTAAGCAGATTTCTATTGCCGTCTACCAAAACATAGTCTGTTATTTTTTGTATGTAAACAGACATTGCCAATCCTAAAACAGTAAATAGTATTGCCCCAACCAAAGCCTGAAGTAAAATCGTTTTATGGGGCTGAATCAGGTTCCAGAATCTTTTTAGTGGCGAGGTTTTTTCGTTTATTGTTTTAAGATTATCGTTTGGAGCAAAGAGAACGAGTATACCTGACCATATTTTTTGAAATTCTTCGAAAGTATAAAGTTCCATTTTGCCTAAACCAGGATCCATGACCGTAATTTTAGATTTCTCTACTTTATAAATTACTACGTAATGTTGTAATTGTTCTTTAATCACAATATGGGCAATTGCAGGAACCGGAATTTTATCCAATGCATCTACCCCACCTTTTACGCCTTTTGCAGTAAAACCCATTTTTTCGGCTCCTTCTATGATCCCCAAAACATTTGTACCGCGTGTATCGGTATTGGCAAACTGGCGTATTCTGGCTATAGGCAGATTAACTTTGAAATGGTTTCCAATAGATGCCAGACAAGCAGCACCACAATCTTTAATATCATGTTGTTTTATTTTTATTGAAGCCATTTTTATTGATTATTTGATATTTGTTTGGGGTTCAGCCAATCGTCTATTTTGTCAAATAACAAATCGAATAAACTTCTTCTCGTTATTATATATCTTGTCGTTAAAGTCATTCCTTTAGAAACATTGGCCTGATATCCTGATTTTAACTGTAAGGCTTTTGAATTTAAGGCACAGCGTACTTTAAAAAAAGCCTGATCGTTCTGTAAGGTTATATTATGGTCAATATCGATTACTTTTCCTTCCAGCAATCCCCATTGATTGTAGTTGAAAGCATCTAACTGAAATTTTACTTTTTGATTTTTCCGAATAAGCCCAATGTCATTTGGAGACACATTACATTCCACAAGAAGCTGATCTGCTGATGAAATTGTGGCAATAGGCTGTGACGCATTTATGAAAGAACCTTTCTGAACTCCTGAATAGTTTTCTATGGTGCCTGAAACAGGAGCCAAAACATCATAATTGTTCGATTCTGCCTTTATTTTGGCAACAGTTCCGTTAAGATTTTTCAAACGATCTTCTAAATCTCTTTTTTGATTTTCCCAGGTTAATTTTTGTTGGCTTACAAAACTCTGCAATGACTGTTTGCTTAAGCGTAATTCGTATTCTAGTTTCTCAAAATCGGCTTTGGCAATAATTTCTTTATCGTAAAGAATTTTATTACGGTCGTGATTGATTTGTGCTTGTGAGATTTTGCTTTGCAATTCATTTTTTCCTGACTCAAATTTGAATACATCTTCCCGCGCTGCAGTGGTTAATAAATGAGATGTTTTATTTTGCAAAAGAGCTGAAATATCATGTAATAATGCTGAAACAGATCCTGATAATGTATCCTGCATTTTTTTATCACTCTCCAGATTTTCTTTTGAAATTTTTAAAAGTGTATCTCCTTTTTTTACAAAAGCATTATTTTTTAAATGAACCCAATTAACTCTGCCACTTACAATAGTTGAAACCGGAACATTATCGGTTACACTGCGAATTATACCACGGCTTTGACTGCTGATATCAAATTTAACAATTGGCAATAATACTAACAAAACTATAATCGCCAGAAGGATGATAAAGTAAAGTGAAAAGCTTTTTGATTTGTTTTTTGCTATAAGATTTTCAAGTGTATTTACCGGGTCTGAACTGAAGTTCATTTGTTTCATATATTTTTGAAAAATTCGTTTGGCTTTAAATTATATAAAAAGAAACAGGAAGTTGAAAAAACTATAGTAGTTATAATAGATCCTTCAAATCCAAAATCTCCTCCACTTAAAAAAAATGGTTTTTCAGGAATATATTCTAAAATGCTTATTACCTTTATACCACTAATATTACTCCCCAATAAACAACCTATTGAGAAATTCCAAAATGCATGTATGAAGCTAGTCAATAGAATTGAATTACTTTTTAAGTAAATCAAACTAAAAAAAACACCTGCTATCGCAACATTTACCAAACCTACTATATTGGTATTCGGATTGAATAAATGAAAAAAGCTAAAAAATAGAGAAACTAATATTATATTTTTTATTGAAATATCGTTAACCAACATTTTATAAGGAATAAATCTGAATAGTATCTCCTCTAACAATGCTGAAAGAAATATTAAAATAAAATAAATAATAATTTCAATATCCCAGTTATTATAGTTGTAGACTTTGATTAATTTAAATCCAATAAGAAAAAAATAGACAATAAATGGTATCAAACAGGTAAGCAAAATTGTAGTACTATAGAAACCTCTACGGAAAAAATTAATTTTAAAATTATCATATAATTTTTCTTTCCTGATTAGATATAATATGTATATCAATTGAGGACAAAATGTAGCGATCCATATTTTATAACTGAATGTTTTTGTATGTAAATCTTCAAAAGCAACAAAAATAAAAGGTATGGATATAAAAGATATAATTAAAAAGGCTCTAACGTAAAAGTTAAATATTTTTTTCATATTGTAAATTAAAATAGTATTATCCTTAAAGTTATTACTAAAAGGATAATACTGTTATTTAGTCTATACCAGATTAAATTTCATAATGTCTAGGACCTCCTACTGGATGAGCTGCAATAACATCTGCTGCTTGTTCTACAAAATATCCTGCAAATCCAATTACAAATCCAATAAGTGAACCTCCATCAATTTGGTTCATCTCTTCGTTCGTTAGGGCTGTTAAATTTTCCATATTTATTTTTTATTTAATTATTTATATTTATTTCATAAGGTTTTTTGCGGCATTGTAGCCTTTTTTGACATCGTCTTGCGCATATATAAGTTCATATGCAACTTCTGCCAGAACCCACCAGTAACCTCCCTGAATTTCTTGTGCTTCCTGAGCATTAAGCTCTACTAAATTTAATTTTTCTAAATTCATAATGTATGGTTTAATGGTTAAACATTTTATGGTAACTTATTTACCAAATTGCTAAGTATTTTTAAGAAGTATTTAAAGCTGAATACATCCTTTGTAATTGGCCAATTACATTTAAGAAACTGATCTAAATTCTTGCAGCGATATCAAACTGAAAAATGTATCTCAATTTCCTGATGTCAAAACTAGAGAAACATCATAATCTCTACAATTGTTACATAGCGAAATTCAGGAATCCCGATACGTAATTCCTGAATTTCAGACAAAATAAAACGCAAACAATTAATTATCAACAACTTATTAATTTATTATTTTTAAGATTTTATACCTTAAATTCTGTACCGATACTATATTTTTGTCAGAAATTAAAAAACTATGACTCACTTTAGGTTTCTAAAAATCTTTTTTTTTATAGTATTTCCTATTTTTATATTAGCTCAACCTCCAAAAAAGAAACTTACAAATCTTTCATATCAGGAATTAAAAGAGTTTTTTAAAAAGAATGAGAAAGATGAAAATAAACAGTTGGTCTATGCTAATGCTTATTTAGCTAAGGCAAACAAAGAAAACAACTCAATTCAAAAGGCAGCAGGATGGTATTTGCTTTCTTTATTATGTAAAGGAGATAAAGCTATTCGTTATTTAGACAGTACAATCCATTATTCTAAAAATTTGAATGATGTAAAGTATCCTGCTTATGCTTATTCCAGAAAAGCTTATGAATTAAAATATCAGTCTAAGTACAAAGAAGCTATAGATAATTTTTTAATTGCAGAAAGTATTGCTAGAAAAAACAATCCTGATTTTTATTATGATGTAAAATATTCTATAGCAGTTTTAAGATCCGAAGAATTAGGAGAAATAAACGAAGCACTAAAATTATACAAAGAGTGTTTTAATTATTATAAAGAAAAAAATGTAGAAGATGATAAATATTCTTACAATTATCAAGATGTTGTATTTGGGTTAGCAGATGCATACAAGGCATTGAAACAATCTGACTCAGCAACTTACTACAATAGATTGGGGTATAATGAATCAAAACTTACCAAAGATTATGAATACAATGCCCTTTTTGTGTTAAATGAAGGAGCTAATCTGGTAGAAAAGAAAATATATAATACTGCTATAGACAGTATTAAGAAAGCCTTGCCGAAAATGATTCTCTATAACAATTCGGAAAATATTTTAGCCTCTTATTATTATTTAGGAAAAGCGTATGATGGTTTAGGACAAAAGAATAAAGCTGTCGAAAACTTTATGAAAGTAGATTCTATTTATAATAAAACAAAAAGAATAACTCCTGAATTCACAAGTGGGTACCTCTATTTAATTTCTTATTTTAAAAATAAAAAAGACAAAGAAAACCAGCTAAAATACCTTTCTCAATACATGAATATTGATAGTATTTTGCAGAATAATTATAAAGAACTAACTAAAAAACTGCAAAAAGAATATGACACTCCCAATTTAATCTTAGAAAAAGAAAATTTGATACAAGCACTTACAAATGATAAGACCAAATCATATTGGGGTATTGGTTTATTATTTTTATTAGTAATAGCCACCACAAGTTTCGGATTTTATCAATATCAAACAAAAAAAAGACAGTATGTTCAATTCGAAAAAGTAATGCATACCTCAACAAATATTAGTGAACCAGAAACGATCAAAACAGGTAAAAAAGAATTTAAAACTATCAAATCTGGAATAGAAAACATTGGCATCAACGAAGAACTTGTCGAACAGATATTAAAAAAGTTAAATCAGTTTGAAATAACAAAAGGGTATTTATTATCAAATATTACCGTTCAGTCACTATCAGATACTTTTGAAACAAATAGTAAATATGTTTCTAAAGTGGTTAATACTTATAAAGAAAAAACTTTTATACAATACATTAATGATTTAAGAATTGAATATGCTTTACAGTCTTTAAAAAAAGATCCTAAATTGCAAAAATATACCATTCAGGCCCTGGCAATTGAGTTTGGTTTTAATAATGCAGAATCATTTTCAACTGCTTTTTATAAAAAATCAGGTATTAAACCTGTTTATTTCATTAAGCAATTGGAAAAACTAAACAAAACATAAAGACTTAATAATCAATATTTTTAAACACTTTAAATTTTTAATAATGTTTTCTTCCATACCGAAATTCCTGAATTTCGATAAATAGAAATTAGAATTTAGTATTTCATATTAAACAAAATTTATATTTGTGCGGTAACATTATAAAAAACAAATATGAAGACTACTAACTCTAAAAAAGAAAGCAAGAAGTTTGATTTAGAAAAAATGGAATTTGCAAAACTAAAAAATATGCATCTGATTAATGGTGGACAAATTGATCTTGAAGATCCTGATCCAGATACAGGTACAGCAACTAGTAATCGTTGTAATAGAAAAAAGGATCAGGAACAATAAAACCGCAGAATGAAAATAATATACGTGATTTGTTTTGCTTGTCTTCTTTTATTTGGTTGTAAATCTTCAAAAGAAACTATTAATTTAAAAACAGGAAAAGATTTTAAAGAAACCTGGTACTGTAAAGACTATAAGATGGATAGTTTACCAGGAATATCTTTAGATAAATGGTACAGACAAAATAAAAAGAAGGCAAAAAAAACTATTATCATTGCTGTAATTGATACGCAAATTGATAAAAATCATCAAGATCTACAGGATGAAATTTGGTTAAACACAAAAGAAATTGAAAATAATAATCTTGATGATGACCAAAATGGATATGTAGATGATATACAGGGATGGAATTTTACTGCAAAAAAGGATAGCTATATTGTCTGGGGGAATTTTGAATATGTAAGATTAGTAAGGGAGTTTCAAAACAAGTTTGAGAATCAAACAGAAACTACGGTTACTAAAGACGCCCTATTTTATTATAAGGAGTATCTACGTGCGAAAAAAAAGCTGGAGGAAGAATCAAGCTATTATAAAACCAGGTTAAAATCTCTCGAGTATAGTATTAATATTTTCCCTATTGCCAAAGATAGCTTGAGACATTATTTTCCTAAAGAAGATTACACTTACGAACAACTGGATAGTTTGTACAAAATTCACAAAATAAATGATAAAACTTTTCGTCAGCGAAGAGAAAATAATGATAGAGACCTGGGAGCAATGATTGGCTTTTTGATGTTTAGACTAGAGTCTAATGAACAGACATTGTCAGAAGTTATTGAAAGTAAAATTCAAACAGATTCTATCGTAAATAAAAATCTGAACATAAATTTTGATGAAAGAAAATTTATAGGAGATAATCCTAACATTTTAGAAAAAGGGTACGGCAGCAAGAATATAACTATTTCTAAAGAAGGACATAGATCTTTTCAGGATCATAATACAAAAGTATCAGGCATTATTGCCGCCAACAGAAATAATAATCTGGGAATTAAAGGAATTGCTGAAAATGTCAAAATTATGCCACTTACTATTTCTTTTTCGGGAGACGAACATGACAAAGATATTGCAATGGCCGTTTACTATGCGGTTGATAATGGAGCAAAAGTGATTAATATGTCATTTATCAAAGAATTTTCATTACGCCAGCAATGGGTTTCAGAAGCTTTTAAATATGCAGAAAAGCACAATGTTTTATTGGTACATGCTGCTGGAAATGAAAGTTTTGACATTGATAAAAATCCTACCTATCCTAGTGATAATAATTTTGACGGAGGTGGAGAGATCTGCAATAATTTTATTAATGTTGGGTCAATATCAACTCGACTAAATAATACTTTTGTTTCTGATTTTTCAAATTATGGCAAGGAAAATGTTGATTTATTTGCTCCGGGAGAAGAAATCTACACGACTGCTGCCGGTAATACTTATAAATTTGATTCTGGTACTTCGCTAGCAGCTCCAATGGTTTCAGGCACAGCAGCATTAATCTGGTCCTATTATCCAAATCTTACAGCCGTACAGATAAAACAAATCATTATAGATTCTGGAACCCCCTATAATTTAGAGGTGATTGTACCGGGAACAAAAGATAAAAAAGTTCCCTTTTCAGAACTATCCAAATCAGGTAAAGTTTTAAACGTATACAACGCCATGAAATTAGCTAAAGAAGTGAACAACAAGAAAAAATGACATTAGACTACAAAATTCTGCCTTTTGATGAATATGTACTAAGAACTCCCCTATTGCCTTTGTCTTTGTATCTTGACACTATCGAAAACTATTCAGAAACAAAAGCAAAAGAAATGTATCAAACCCCTTTAATCAGAGAAGCTATTCACCTGGCTTCTCCGGATTTGATAAAAGAACTTGATAAATGGGTAAAAAACGACTCACATTTATCTGATGGAAAAGCAAAAAAATTAGAGATTACTTTTTTAAAATACTTAGCCAGAATGTCCTCCAGATGTACACCTTTCGGTCTGTTTGCAGGTTGTTCAATGGGGAGAATAGCCACTGAAACTAAAATTATTCTGGAGGATTCTGACAAATTTCAACGTGTTACGCAATTTGACATGCAATTTTGGAGTATGTTGCTGCAAGAAATTGCCAATAAAAAAGAAGTAAAGCCACATTTAAAATTTTATCCCAATACCAGTATCTATAAAATTGGGGAATTCTATAGATATGTAGAGTATAAATATGTAAAGACAAAAAGAGAACACAGTATCACAGCCTTACGAAGATCTGTTGCGCTAACTAAACTACTTCATAGTGCACAATCAGGAATGTCTATTGAAGAAATGATTGCCCTTTTGTCAGATAATGAAAGCGAAAAACGAGAAGCCCATGAATTTATTTCAAAACTTATCGATTTTCAATTTTTAGTAAGTGAGCTGGATGTGATCGTTACGGGAGATAATGAATGGAACAGGGTTTTATCGCTTATTAAGAAAATCCCGGCCCTGGATAAAGAGTATGAAATTTTAGAACAAATCAAAAAAAAACTTTCCGGTTTAGATAAAGTTCTTATCCCTTCTGAAAAAGAATACGATGAAATCAAATACGATATCAAAAAAACAGGAATTGAGTTTGAAGACAAATACCTTTTTCAGACCGATTTAAATTCAATTGCCGCTGTAAATACTTTAAATGTAAATGTTTCCAAAAAAGTAGTACAGGCACTTCATTTTTTGAATGGAATTCAGACTAAAAAAAAGTTTCAGGATCAGGAAAATTTTAAGAAAGCATTTATTCAAAGATACGAGTCTGCAGTGATGCCGCTCACAACAGTTTTAGATACAGAGATCGGAATTGGTTATCTTCAAAATCAGGATATGAATGATACTCATGAGATCCTTGAATTTCTTGAGCTTAAGTCTAAAAAATCAAAAGGGGAAAATCAGCTTTGGACTTCTTATGATTTTATTTTGCAGAAAAAAATGCAGGAATGCATCTTAAAAGATGAAAAAGTAATAGCAATAAGTGAGCATGATTTTATCGATTTTAATACTGATTGTAAAGATCTGCCAGCCACATTCTCTGTCATGATTGAAATTCTTGATCAGGATAAAATCATAATCGAATCTTCAGGAAATGTTAGTGCTGCTAAGTTATTAGGCCGATTTTGCAATGGAAATCCGGCTATTCATACTTTAACTAAAAAAATAATCCAAAAAGAAGAAGCTTATTATTCCGATAAAATAATGGCGGAAGTGGTTCATATTCCGGAATCAAGGACAGGAAACATATTACGCCGGCCTGTTTTACGAAATCATGAAATAAGCTACTTAGCAAAATCCGGTGTCTCTGAAAATCAAACAATTGATCTCAAGGATTTATTGGTTTCTGTTAAAAATGACACCATAATACTGTACTCAAAAAAGCACCATAAAGAAGTGATTCCGTGCTTATCAAATGCCCATAATTTTGCTAAAGATGCTTTGCCTGTTTACCATTTTTTATGCGACTTACAGGCACAGCAATCAAAGCCAATTGATTCTTTTGACTGGGGTGTGCTAAAAAAACATTATAATTTTTTTCCGAGAGTAATGTACCGGGATATTATTTTATCAAAGGCTAAATGGATTATAAAAAAAGAAGAGATAACAGCTTTTTATAAAATGAATGACAAACAAGCTTATGAAGAATTTTTAATCTGGAGGTCCTCCCGAAATATTCCTCAATATACAAACTGGACTAACGGCGACAATACATTATTATTTGATTTTGAAACTCAGATTGGAATGGAATTATTTTTAAAATCAGTTCAAAACCGCGAAAAAATTACTTTGGAAGAATTTTTATTTACAAAAGAATCTGTTGTGCAAAATAAAAATAACGATGTTTTTTGCAATCAGTTGATACTATCATTTTACAAAGAATAAAAAAATGCAAAGAGATTTTTGTTTAGGCAGTCAATGGTTGTACTATAAAATTTATACTGGTATCATGACAGCCGATTCTGTCTTATTAGAAAAACTAAACCCTGTTATATCTTATTTAGAAGGAAAGAAAAAGATACAAAAATGGTTTTTTATACGATATAAAGATCCTGAAAACCATATAAGACTTCGTTTTTTGGTCGATGATACTGATAACTTAGCTCTAATTATCAAGGCACTTCATTCTGTTTTTAAAGAACTTATGGATGAAAATTTGATTTGGAAAATACAGACTGATACCTATCAAAGAGAAATCGAAAGATATGGGAAAGAAACGATGTATTATTCTGAATTTCTTTTTTGGAAAGACAGTAAGATGATTTTAAAATATTTGAACCTGAAACCTTCTTTTTTGGAGAAAGAAATGCCACTTTTTTTTAGTTTTTTGGCCATTGACTCTTTTTTAAATTTGTTTATGCTGTCAACTTTAGAGAAGCTGACTTTGATGAATGAACTTCAGATTGCTTTTAAAAAAGAATTTGAAACAGATAAAATTCAAAAAAAGAAAATAGACATCCATTATCGATCATTATATCCGCAATTAGAACGTTTTTTAGAACCTTCAGATCAAAACGCTATTCCGGAAATCTTTTATATTGTAAACGAAAGGTCAAATCAAATCAAAGAGATAGCTTTAAAAATAATAAAGAAAATAGAAATTCCGCTGAATGATTTTCTATCAAGTCACATTCATATGATGATTAATAGACAATATACATCAAAACAAAGAATGTATGAACTTATTATTTATGACCATATGTATCGATATTATAAAACTTTAAACTACAAAAGATAGCATTCAGAAATATTTGATTATTTATCAATCCTGATAACTCCCATGCACAACCTCGTCTCTTCCAAATCTTCCTGAAAATCGTTTCATTGACCAACCGGATTTATGCATTATTTCTACACCGCCTGGTTTGCAGGTGTTGTATTTTTACAGGCTAGTTTTCATTTTCAGGATTGTTGTTGAGTTCAAAAAATTCTTTTTCAATATCTCAATACTCGTTTAGCCATGCTCTAAAATTTGTTGCATATACCAATAACGTATGGACAGGTCTTTTATTTTTCGAATTAATATGATGTGATGTGCCCAGCCAGTTTCTGTAATTAGTTGTTGATTAATAACTTCTAATTGCGCAACGGGTAGTTTCGCAATTGCATCATTTTCTAATTCCGACACGAGTAGTGGCGAAATTGTTTGATTTCTAATTGGGAAACGGATAGTTTCCCAATTGAAATTACTTCTTGATATTCATTAAAAAATTGAACCATACATTTTAAATCCTTTCGGAAAATCCTTTCACTTCAGCAAGTTCATTCTTTAAATTATTCGCTAATTTTGGGATAACCCCTTTTCCCCCAGCCTTTTTGTTGTTGCTGGTTATGAATCATTCGACCAATATCCCAATAGGTGGCCAACATTTCTAATTACTCCTCATACATCTCCATCCACAACCTTGTCTCCTCCAAATCCAGTTCCTTCTCAATTTTCCTAAAAATCTCTTCATTGACAGAACCGGATTTGTGCATCGATTCTAGTTTGTTGCGCTCCACATTAAGTAAATCAATTTGTATTTTGGTAAAATCGTTGAAGATCTCTCCTCCCATTACATTTCCTTTTCCGAAGAAATTAGCCGGGAGTTCCGTTTTTTGAAGACGGTTGAATTTTACTTCGTATTTACTTTTGATGTTGTGCAGCAAGTCATCGTTGAGTAACGAAAAATTATCTTCGATGTGCGTAATGGTTTGCGAAACGATGATATTTCGAATTTCATATTCTTCGGCGATGATCGAATATTTTTCGATTTTTAATTTTTTGATCAGCCACGGCAAAGTCAATCCCTGAATGACCAGAGTAGAAAGAATCACACAAAACACCAGAAAAATGATAAGGTTTCGCAAAGGGAATTCTTGCGTTTCGTTCAGCATTAACGGAAGTGCCAGTGCAGCCGCCATCGATACGACGCCACGCATTCCGGACCAGCCAAAAACAATCATATTCCTGAAATCGAATTCTTCCTGCAAACGGATCTTCTTACTGATGTATCTGGGCAGCAATGTGGCCGGAATCACCCATAAAAAGCGCACCAAAATCACGACCAAACTCACCGAAGCGCCCCAAACAAACAAAGACCAACCGGAGTAATCCCCGATTCCTTCAATAATTTGGCGCAATTGCAATCCTATTAAAATAAAAATCAATCCGTTTAGGATGTTCGTTAGAACACTCCAAATTGTTCCCGTCATGATTCGGCTTTCGTGCGTGAAAATCGTTCCTGATCTGGCCGAAAGAAAAAGTCCTGTTGCCACAACGGCCAAAACTCCCGAAGCTTCAAAATGTTCTGCAATTAGATAAGAAGCAAAAGGCGTCAGCAAAGTCAAAGTCGCCTCGATAACCTCATCGCACACAAACTTTTTATGAATAAAACTCATCACATACCCTACCCCTAAACCAATGCCAATTCCTAAAACCGACATGATCACAAAATTCAGTCCCGCTTGCCAGAGTACAAAATTCCCTGCGGTTATGGCGGTCAAGGCATATTTGTAAGCAACAAGACCACTGGCATCATTCACCAGACTTTCTCCTTCTATAATCGCAATTAGCCTCGGGTGCAAACCCAAACCTTTTGTAATAGAAGTGGCAGAAACAGCATCAGGCGGCGAAACTATTGCCCCTAACAAAAAAGCCAACGGCCAGGAAATATCATCTATCAGCATGTGGGCCGCTATAGCCACGGCAACAGTTGTAAAAAGTACCAGGCCAACAGCAGCTAACGTAATTGGCCGGATGGTTTGTTTAAAATCTGACCAGCTGGTGTACCACGCAGCATGATATAAAAGTGGGGGTAAAAAGACAATAAAAACAATCTCAGGACTTAAAGCAATCGCCGGAAGTCCCGGAATTATACTGATAATAACACCGCAAAGTACCAACACAATCGGAATGGGAAAATTGTACTTTTTACTAATAAGGCTTAAGAAAGCGACCCCAAAAAGTAACATGATGATTACAGTAATATTTTCCATTTTTTGATTGTTTTGGTAATTCTGATATGAGAGTACGAATATAATATTTTTTAAACTTTGTTGTGGCTTTGATTGTAGGGGTTCTTTTTTTTACCACTGATTAAAGGATTAAAAAAGATTTGAATTAAATGTCTTAGCATAAAGCAACCAAGATAATTGTCATCCCCAGGAACGAGGGATATCTGCAAGAAACTCTACAAAGTAAATCGTCAAAAAAAAAATACGGATGACGCTGATTCGCCTTTGCGAAAACACGGATTTATACAGATTTTTTTACCACAATCTTGTCATCCAGAGGCACGAGGGATTGCACGCGGAGCTCGACAATAATTGTCGATATTCTTTACGGAGTTTCTAGTGTGATCCCTCGTGCCTACCATTGACGTTTATAATTTCTTACAATCCCTTAGCGATCTCAAATCAAAACGAAATAAAGACTAAGCTTAACGAACTCTGCGTATCCCGATAGCTATCGGGATTGTGCACTTTGCGGTAAATGTCATTTTATATTCATTTTTTGAGAATAAAATTATACCTCGGGAAAAATGCGCCAATTAACTTTGAACAAATATCTCCAGATAATCTTTTTGGTATTTAAATATTTCGACCAAAAATCATAATCCTTTTAATCCTTTTAATCAGTGGCAAAAAAATGACACACAGCAAGATTATACACAAGCCAACAAAATCGCTTTTAACCAAATTTTATTATACTTTCCATCATAAATACCCTAAAAAAAATTACATTTGAATCTTAAATTCATTGCCTTACATTATGATTCAGAAAAGAAATTTTATTGGTTTACTGACCTTATTAGCCGTCTTTTTTTATGCGCCGCTAACCTACTCTCAAACCGTACCGGCCAAAACTGAAGCTACAACAGTCAAAACCGAAACAACACCAGCTAAAACAGAAAACAAATCAAAACTATTTGAAGAAAGCGCCACTGATAGTGATTATCTGGTAGCTATAGAAAAAGCGGGAGAAGTTTTAGAATCTGCACATAATGATACTGAATTTGACGGGAAAAGCTTCCGTTTGTTTGGAGAAATCAAAAATACACAAAGCAAACTCGACCTTATTCTCGCCAGTCTAAAAGGAGCAAATCCTAATGTGCGCAACCAGCAAATGTATCGTATTGTCCTGAAAGAAATCGAACAGGAACTTGACGAACAAAACACAGCTATCAATTCCCGCAACCTCGCTCTTGAAAAAATCAAATCCAGGGTAATTGATTTGCGCAAAGACAAAACCTTAATGGGACTCTTAACAGACACCATTAAACGCAAGCAATTTAAAAACGAATTTGCCAATCTTAAAAACAGATACCTGAGCACAGACAGCTTAATGACCAAAAACCAAGGGATCTTAAACGAAAATAAAAGACTAACCGTCGAAAGAAAAATTGCCGTTTCGAATGCCTTGATTACAGTCGACAGTAAACTGGAACAGTCCGGAATTAGCATGCTTAAAAGGGAATATCCCGCTTTATGGAGTACGAGCGATTCTACCTCAAAAAAAATAGTAGGACAAAACATCAAGGCTAAAATCATCATCGAGCAAAATGTCGCTTCTTATTATTTAAGTTATAAAGCAGGCGCATTAATCTTTTTAGTATTTTTAATGGGATTGCTGGGTTGGTATATTGCCCGTAACTTAAGATACCTCAAGAGTAACGGACATACTGAGAATCTGTCTCAGTTTCATTTTAAATACCTCAATCGCGGTATTATTCTTCCGGTAGCAGTGGTGGGTTTAAACATTGCAGTGGTGAGCAATCTGTACGCACCGGCTATGTTTATAGAACTCATTCAGCTTGTTCTTCTGGGGCTTCTTACGTTTCTTTTTAAGAAAGACTGGTCGTCCACTTCTATGCGCAATTGGCTACTGCTTTTAGTGCTATTTTTTGTACTTTGTTTCCTTGACTTGTTTATCGCAGTAGGATTTATACAACGTTGCGCCTTTATTGTCATCAACATTTTAGGAATACGTTATGGCTTCGTTCAGATTAAAACCCTTAAGAATCAATTGTATATTAAAGGTTTTTTTAAATGGGCAACGATCATTTTTATAGGTTTAAATGCTTTAGCACTGCTCAATAACCTTTTTGGAAGGGTCTCTCTGGCCAACATGTTAAGTATTACGGCTTTTATATCTCTTACGCAGATTGTAGCCTTAAGCGTTCTTTTAAAAATGGTATTAGAGATTATTCTTTTACAAATTTATACGACCAGAGTGAAACGTGGTATCGAAAAGATTTTTGATTTCGAAAGCTTGTCTGAGACGCTCAAAAAACCTTTTATCATCGTTATCAGTTATATGTGGATTGTCGTAATCGCTGCTAATTTAAACATTTGGGAATCCTTACGCGCCGGTTTAAGCTCACTGTTAAGCCACCCCAATACCATCGGAAGCATCACTTTTACGTTGGGAAACATCGTCTTGTTTTTTATCATTATTTGGGTTGCTCATTTATTGCAAAATTATGTAGCCTACTTTTTTGGGGAAGTTGATGATGAAAACGAAGAAAACATCAATAAAAAACAACATTCTAAATTATTGATTACAAGACTTGTTGTGTTAATTTGTGGTTATCTTCTGGCTGTTGCCGCATCCGGAATGCCATTAGACAAACTAAGTATTTTATTGGGAGCCCTGGGTGTAGGTGTGGGACTTGGACTTCAGAGTGTGGTTAATAATTTTGTTTCGGGTATTATCCTGATTTTTGATAAACCGATACAAATTGGAGATGTCATCAATATTAGTACTGAATCCGGTCGTGTAAAATCGATGGGATTGCGTACTACCAAAATCAATTCAGCAAACGGAGCCGAAATCATCATTCCGAATGGTAATTTATTGTCCCAAAACATCACCAACTGGACCTATACCGATAACTTTAAACTGGTAGAAATTGCTGCAGAAGTGAGCGGTGATATCATGCCGGAAGAAATTAATACGCTAATATTAGAATCTCTCGAAAGCATGGTTTTAGTAAATAATACTAAAGCTCCTCAAATTTATTACATAGCAATTGCTGACGGAAAATTCAAATTGCAAATAAAATTCTGGTGCAGCATTTACCGCACTGAAGAAACAATAAGTACAGCCCGTCAGGTACTTTTTAGTAATTTTAAAGCAAAAGGTTTGACCCTGTCTACCTAAAACCGATTCGTTTTACTATACAAAATCCGTCAAATGAAATGTTTGACGGATTTTTTTTGAAGCAGATTTTAGAAATAAACATTCAAAAACCTTAACTTCATAATTTAAAGATGTTAATTTTAAAATAAAGCCATTACATAATTAGACCTAAAAGCGTTAAATTTATTGAAATATTCATGATTATTTGTAATACAATTAATCTTATCTTAGCAGAATAATAGCCCTTTGGGGTTTTAAATTCATGCTGTGCAGAAGGAAAGAAGGCTTCAATTGAGAGGTTAGAGGAAATTAATAAAGAGCTGAATTCCAAATAAATAAAAACGGATAGAACGGATATTTTCTAAAAATTACAGAAAGTTACCCGAATCTGATCGACATATTAAATTTTATAATACTCAAAATGAGCAAACAGAATTACAATCTATTATTAGCCGATGATGATGAAGATGATTGTGCTTTTTTTAAAGAAGCACTAGATGAATTATTGCTTCCAGTATCCCTTGTGACTGTTAATGATGGTGTTCAGCTTATGGATTTTTTAGCTCATAACGCTACAAATAACTTACCCGATATTCTTTTTCTGGATCTTAATATGCCTCGCAAAAGCGGACACGAATGTCTGAATGAAATAAGGGCAAAAGAAGAACTCAAAGATCTTCCTGTCATTATTTTTTCGACTTCGCTTGACAATGAAATCGTCGATCTGATGTATAAAAGAGGAGCCACTTATTACATCCGTAAACCTGCTGAATTTTCTAAATTAAAAAAGGTAATCGAAAATGCGCTAACTACAGCATCCGAAAACAATTTTAAGCAACCCGTCAGAGAAGACTTTATACTTCAACCCTAATTCATTTCCGGAATGAGCTTTACAAATGAAAAACATTATTTTCTGGCCGATGGTGGAGAAATGGGTAAATTGATACGCGCTAAAGATTGGAATAATACCCCTATAGGCGATCCTGATACCTGGCCTCAAAGCCTTAAAACCATGGTAGCTGTAATGCTCAATAACCCTTTTGGAATGTATATTGCCTGGGGAGCTGAATATACTCAACTTTATAACGATGGATTTCGCCCAATTCTTGGTTCAATAAAACACCCTGAAGCTTTAGGAATTAATTCAAAGATCACCTTTTCAGAAATCTGGGATACTATAGCTCCCCTGTTTCATGATGTAATGAAAGCCAATGCTGTTAGTTTTCCTGATTTAAAACTAATATTAAACAGAAATGGTTATGATGAGGAATGCTATTTTAATTTCTCTTATAGTCCGATTAAAAAAGATGATGGCGAAGTAGGCGGCGTTTTGGTTACGGTTATCGAAACTACAGAGAAAGTAAGAGCAACAGAAGCGCTTAAAGAAAGTAATGCCAGATTCAGGAACAACATTATGCAGGCTCCTGTTGCCATGTGTGTGATGAGAGGAAAAGATCAGGTTGTAGAAATTGCAAACGATCAAATGATTCAGTTGTGGGGAGTCGAGGCCAGCGAAATCCTTAACAAACCCGTTTTTGACGCTTTACCGGAAACAAGGAATCAATATCTTGAAACGGTACTGAACGATGTGTACAAAACCGGTAACAAATTTATTGCTAATGAACAACTCGTTAAGCTGCCCCGTAATGGTAAAATAGAAGATACTTACCTAAATTTTGTCTATGAAGCCCTTAGAGAAGCTGACGGCACTATTTCCGGAGTTGTAGGAATTGCGATAGAAGTTACTGCACAGGTAGTTTCGCGATCTAAGGTTGTAGAAAGTGAACAAAAAGTAAGAGAACTGGTCGAAAATGCCCCTTTTCCCATTGCTTTGTATACCGGAAAGGAAATGATCGTCGAACTGGCCAATGACTCTATTATAAAAATATGGGGAAAAGGCAATGACGTTATCGGAAAGTCTTTTAAAGATGTCGTTCCGGAACTGGATAACCAACTGGTTTTTGAGCAGATTAGTGAAGTCTTAACCACCGGAAAATCTTTTCACACACAAAATACCCCACTTGATCTTACTGTCGATGGAAAATTACATACCTATTATTTTAATTATAGTTTAACGCCAATATATGACATAAACGGTAATATATACGGTGTAATGAATACAGGAGTCGACTTAACTGACCTGAATTTAGCCAAGAAAAAAATAGAAGAAAGCGAGCAAAATTTACGCAGTATGGTATCGCAATCTCCTATTGGAATTTGTGTACTGGATGCCAAAACCTTAATAAGCGAAATTGTAAACGATAGTTTTATTGAGGTAGCCGGAAAAACATACGAACAAATTGCCGGAAAACATTATTGGGAGACTTTTGCTGAAGTAAAATCCTGTTATGAAGTTCCGCTTAAAAAAGTAATAGAAGAAGGTGTTCCTTATTATGCTAATGAAGTAGAAATGATGCTCATCAGACACGGAAATAAGGAAACTGTGTATGTGACTTTCGTATATGCACCGCTAAAAAATATAGAAGGAGAAGTAACCAAAATTGCCATTTGGGTACTTGACAATACGCCTCAGGTTATCGCAAGGCAAAAAATTGAAGAAGCCGATAAACGTTTCCGAAATACAGTTAAACAGGCTCCCGTTGGAATTACTATTTTGCGTGGCCCAGAGCATATCGTCGAGATGGCCAATGAAGCTTATCTGAAACTCGTTGGAAGAGAAGAAAGTACCTTTGTAGGCAGACCTTTATTTGACTCTTTACCCGAGGTCAAAGAAAGTGTAAGCAGTCTTTTGGATAATGTTTTAAAAACAGGAATCCCTTTTCACGGAAATGAAGTGCCCATTCCGTTGAATCGAGATGGAAAGCAGGAAATTTTCTTTTTTGATTTTCTTTACCATCCTTTAAAAGAACAAAATGATGAAATTACAGGCATTATTGTTACGGTAACTGAGGTGACTGAAAAAGTAGAAGCCAGAAAGAAAATAGAACTCAATGAAGAAAGACTTAATATCATTGTTGATGCAAGCGAGCTAGGAACCTGGGAACTGAATGTAAAAACAAAAGACCTGCAATATTCTCAAAGATATGTGGAGATTATTACAGGATATAAAGATGAGGTAAACTTAAGCCACGACCAATTACTGAATCATGTTCATCCAGACGATTTAAACATCAGGGCAAAAGCATTTAAAGACGCTATTGCATCCGGATACCTTCAGTATGAAGTACGACTGATCTGGGAAGATCAATCGATACATTGGGTCGAAGCCAAAGGAAAAGTATTTTACAGCAGCGATAATAATCCTGAAAAGTTGTTAGGCACCGTAAGAGATATTACCGATGAAAAAAATCATCAGCAAGAATTGGAAGCGAGCGAAAAAAGATTCCGCAAACTGGTGATGGAATCCCCTGTTCCAAAAGCGATTCTGAAAGGAAAAGACATGACTATCGAAATGGTCAACGCTGCCCTTTTGAAAAACATCTGGAGAAAAAAAGAAAGTGATGTTCAGGGAAAAAATATATTAGAGGTGTTCCCGGAACTCAAAAAGCAAAAATACGCCAGACTTCTAAAAGAAGTCTATACCACCGGAAATGTACATTCGGAGTCAGAGTCATTGTTTTATTTAATTCAGGACAACACTGAACATAAAATGTATATCGACTTTGAATATGCACCGCAACGCGAATTAGACGATACGATTTCAGGAATAAAAATTACACTTATTGATGTAACTGAAAAGGTCGAAGCACGAAAAAAAATAGAAGAAAGCGAAAAACGCTTCCGATCCTTAACCGAAAGCATTCCGCAGCTTATTTGGGAAACAGACGAAAAAGGAAATGCCTTATTTACCTCAGGTAAATGGCTGGAATACACAGGCATAATACCATCCGGCCAATCCTTATGGAAAGCGATGATTCATCCGGCCGATTATAAAGAAAACAACAGAATATGGGGCCACAGTCTGGCAACGGGTGAAGTATATAGAGCTGATGTCCGCGTTTTAAGGAAAGACGGTACCTATAGATGGCACGCCGTAATTGGCGAACCTGTTCTAAATAAAGATAATAAGATCATCAAATGGGTGGGTGCCTTTACTGATATTCATACTGAAAAAGCTTTTACGCATGAATTAGAAAAACAAGTAACAGCACGTACAAAAGAACTCGAGGAAAAAAACATAGAGCTGGAGCAAATGAATAAAGAGCTTCAGTCTTTTGCGTATATTTCGAGTCATGATTTGCAGGAACCGCTGCGTAAAATTCAAACTTTTGCTACTCAGATTATGGAGAAAGAATCTGAAAATTTATCAGATTCCGGAAAAGATAAATTTCAACGCATGCAAAATGCGGCACAACGCATGCAAACCTTAATCAATGATTTGCTTTCGTATTCCAGAACCAACATACAGGAACGAAAATTTGAAAAGGTTGACCTTTATAAAATTATTGATGAGGTAAAAGAAGACCTGAAAGAAGAACTTGAACAAAAAGACGCCCATATCGAAAGCAACGAAACTTGTGAAGTAAATATTATTCCGTTTCAGTTCAGGCAGCTTTTATACAATTTAGTGAGCAACTCTCTTAAATTTTCTAAACCTGATGTACCACTGGTTATAAAAATCAAAAGCGAAATAAGCAAAGGTGTACACCTCAACAATACTATTTTACACAACGATACAAACTATTGCCATATCAGAATAGCAGATAATGGTATAGGTTTCGAACAACAGTACAGTCAGAAAATATTCGAAGTTTTTCAGCGCCTGCACGGAAAAATGGAATACACCGGAACCGGAATAGGATTGGCTATTGTGAAAAAAATCGTCGACAATCATAACGGAATCATTACGGCAACGGGAGAAAAAAATAACGGAGCTACTTTTGATATTTATATTCCGGTCGTTTAGGTCCTGCAGCAAACCAACCGGGATTTAGGGAAGCAATTCAATATCACAACAATTTATACAAAAAACGGAAATAACTTTTAAAAAGTTATTTCCGTTTTTTTTTGTTCTTTAAAGAATTAAAGATCTTACTTATAGCAGATTATCTTGTATAAACAGTAATAATACCAGTAGTTTTATCTTTAATTTTTAATTCTTTATTCGTTAGATTCATGATGTCGCTCGTTGTACTTACGTTACCAACACTAATTGTTAAATCATTATGAGATCTTGCATAAGTTCCTGTAGTTTCTGTTAAGGCACAATCAGAACCATTATAATCCCCTATAACCGCTGCATTACTCAATCTTAGATCTAAATAGTCTCTATTACATCCGCTTGCGTTTTGTGGAGCATCAATTAAGACTTCTTGTCCGTTAATAATTGTTCCAGTTTGGCTTAGGTTGTATTTTCCCTGAATTGGTACAATTGTTTCCCCGTCATTGTCATCACTACTACAAGATGCTGCGAATAAACCAATGCTTAATAATACTGCGAATAATATTCTTTTCGTTTTCATGTTTGATTTGTTTAAAATTATTTATGCTAAATTATATTTAAAGTCGTTTAACAATGTTCCATAATTTTCAGTTTGATTTACATAATTTCATTTAAGTTTAAAGAATTGCTTTACTAAATAACATTACTGCAACAAATGCAGTAGTATTTATCTCAAAAAAATACAATGTGCAATAATTGCCAATCAGGATGTATGCCATGTGCATCAAAAAAATCTACTTATTTGCTGTTTTAGCAGATCCTATACTAGCTACTAAGTTTTTATTGCAACAAGTTGGCGTATTTAATAATTACGTCTCTGAAAAATTGTATTTTTACTTTATAAAGGCAGGCAGGTAATCGATTCGAACTGTATCCAATTCTTTTAATGGTATATACAGCGCCTGATAGTTTTTTTACATATTGCCAGATTATACTTAATTATTATCTTTGAATTATGAGCACACTTACAAAACAAAATCATATAGGGCGAAAAATCAGCCGTATTCGTGAACTTCGGGATATGAAGCAGGAAGCTTTGGCGTATGCAATGGGCATAAGCCAACAAACGATATCTGCAATAGAAAATAGTGAAACTATAGATGATGAAAAACTTACCGAAGTAGCAAAAGCCCTGGGAGTAAGTGTAGAAGCCATTAAAAACTTTTCAGACGAAGCCGCAATCAATTATTTTAATACTTTATATGATAACAGCAACAATGGCAGTCAAGGTGCATTTGCAAATAATTGTACTTTCAATCCATTAGACAAATTGATTGAAGCTTATGAAGAAAATAAAAAACTTTACGAACGTTTATTACAGGCTGAAAAAGACAAACTCGAATATGTAGAGAAATTATTAAACGGAAAATAATCCGTTGTAACATACAAAAAGGGACGAGGTTTCATACGAAGCCGCGTCCTTTTTTATTTAGTTGCATCACGAAAAAAAAGGAATATAAAATGACTTGCGGTGCTTATTTTTTTACATACTTATTCAATATATAATGCGTTACAGGCCGCAACGGACTATTATTTTCGGGATGTCTGCCATGAATATTAAAAAAATCAACTCCATTTGCCGTTTTTGCATACCATATAATAGCAACTCCGTTTTTATCAAAACAAGTTGTAGTATCGCACACTTTTACTTTTTTAAGATTAACAAGAGTTGGATCTAAAATTTCAATGTTAGTAAAGCTTCCAACGCCTTGTATTTTCAATTCACAATCTACAATTTCATAATGATCGCCAGACCATTGCATGCATTCCTTATTTGGAAAAGCAAAAAAGACCACTACAAATCCTACAAATAAAAATATTGAAGCTACCGTAGTAGTGTATTTCCAATTTATTGGTGGAATTTTCCATGGTTCCTTAGGTTTCTTCTCTACACCCGCAAATGAATTTATTTGCGTTGATGTTGGTTGTATTACTTCAAGACCAATTCCTTTTTCTCTCTCTTTTTTATCAAGAAATAATTCCAGATCTCCGGAACTTTCACTTTGTTCCTTTTCTGGATTTGATACTTCTGAGTGGTTTTCATTCTCACTTTGATTTTCATCTCCATATAAATTTTGAATTCTAAATTTATTAAAAGGTCTTGCTTTAAAATCAACTAAAATTGCAGCTAACTCTATGGTACTACTTTTTGCTGGTTTCTTTCCTTCTTTATAAAAAGTGCCTACTTTTTTAAATTTGTCTGTATACTGTGTTGAAGTATTTTCTTCTTTTGGATCAAATTCAAACTTAAAAAAATCAAAATATACCTTTAAATCATCAGCTTTAGGATTAGATTTAAAAATTTTCCAACATAAATCCCTTAGACTAGCTTGTCCTGGAATCGCTAAAAAGTTATAATATTCTCCTCCCTCTTTTTCTTTCTGATATTTTGCTCTAATAGCATCCTTATAAAGATTTTCAATATTTTCTCGAGTAATTTTTTCCATAAGCTTTCAGGATTTTCAGGATTTTTTCTAGGACTTTTCAGGTTTTTTAGGAGATCTCAGGAAAGTTCGGACATCCCGGAATTCCGTATCGATAAAGGTTTACAAGCGTTGTTACTTTGCCTCAGAATTAGTTCTGATTCGATATCGTATTAAAACAAAAATACAAAACTAGTTCAATTAAAAGTACGGAAAACCGTAAGACCAATTTATCCGGGAAGTATAAATAAATCTTACAGTTCTACGTGCTTCACTTCCCAACACAAAATGATGTTGCATTAAAAATTTCGGAAAAGTTCCGAACGGCAATACTCATGCTTAATCCATAAACATAAAAAAAATGAAAAAGCTAATATTATTGGGAGCGTGCGCTCTATTGACAACTATGATTTCTTGTACTTCTGACGATTTCGAAGATACTAAAGCGAATATTAAACCCGAAGTACCGGCGTATGCTGATGGACCTGGCGACCAACCAATAAAAGTTCCGCCACCACCAACAAAATAATAAAACAATTAAAGTAGTTAATTTACAATAAATTATTACATTCGGGGAAAGTAACTATTATGCTACGATCCCCGTTTTTTTGTTTTCTTTTTTTCCTTCTTTTTCTATCCTGCAAAGAAGAAAACATCAAACCTGTCGATTCTAAATCTATAAAAACAGAAGGTTTAAATTTTAGAAAAAAAGGAATAGAGAACTTCGATAATAAAAATTTCAATAGTGCTTTCTATAATTTCAATAAATCTAAAATAGCTTTTGAGGCCGTAAATGATAGTGCCAATATTGTTTTCAACCTGATTCAGATGGCTCAGATTCAGCAAGTAAACGGCGACTATTACGGTAGCAAAGAAACCCTGACAGAAGCTTTACCCTATATTAAAAACAAAGATGTTTACAGTGCTGCAATTAATAACTTCTTCGGGATTGCTGATAAAGAACTCTCCTTATATATTGATGCTATTTATTACTATCAGGAAGCTTTAAAAGATTGTGCTGATTTTGAATGTAAACAACCTCCGTTAAACAATATTGCTGTTGTCTATGTCCAACAAAAGAAATATGATGAAGCCATTAAAGTTTTAGAATCTAGCTTAAACCAAAAACTATTAAATACTGAACCTCTTTTTGCAAACAAAGCCAGAGTTTTAGACAATTTAGGTTATGCTTATTTTAAAAAAGGATTAGATGAAAAAGGGCTTTCATTTATGACTGAAGGTTATCAATTAAGAAAACAGGTTGATGATTTTTACGGAAGTATTGAAAGCAATTTACACTTAGCCGAATTTTATTCTAAAACAGATTCTAAAAAATCAAACCAATATGCGCAATCAGCATATGAAATCGCAACAAAATTTAATAGTGTCGATGAAAGGTTGAAAGCTTTGTCGTTTTTAATCTCTAATGATACCGGAAATAAACACGCACAATATGCCCAAAAGTATATTATTATAAATGATAGTATTATTAAAATCAGGAACAACTTTAAAAACAAGTTTGCCAGGATTAAATACGATTCTAAAAAAGAAAAAGACGAAAATCAGAAACTACGTTTACAAAAAGCAGAGAATGAATTATCGCTACAGGCAGCAAACTACCAAAGGATATTTTTTATAATGGGTATTGTTTCATTGTTTCTTTTATTGTTGTATTTGAGAAAATTTTATCAAAACAGAAACAGGATCGAAAAATTAGAAACCGCTTATGACACTGAGACCAGAATTGCCAAAGATATTCATGACGAACTGGCAAATGACGTTTTTCATGCCATTACCTACACACAAACGCAATCTTTGACTAAAGATGAGGTAAAAGAAACTTTACTACAAAAACTGAATCATATTTATACGCGCGTTCGCGGAATTTCACGAGAAAATAATAGTATCGATACGGGGATAAATTATGCGGTTAATCTCAAAGAAATGCTTTCTACCTATAATAGTGACAAAACAAATGTTCTTATTAATAGTATAGAGAAAGTAAACTGGGAAAGCATCGATGAAATTAAAAAAGTAACCATTCAGAGAGTTTTACAGGAATTAATGGTCAATATGAAGAAACACAGCAATGCGCCTGTAGTTGTTTTAAAGTTTGAAAGCACCACAAATACTATTATAATCAATTATTCTGACAACGGAAAAGGATGTGAAAAAGATCAAATTGTAAAAAATGGTTTGCAAAATATGGAAAACCGTATTTTATCTATAAAAGGAACTATTACTTTTGAAACTGAACCAGATAAAGGTTTTAAAGTAAAAATATCCATGCCTAAATAATTTTATATGTTTAAAAAAGTAATAATTGCCGAAGATCTGGATGCAATGAATTTGGGAATCCAGCAAGTCTTAAAAGATTTAAATATTGTCGATTTTCAACATTCAAAATATTGCGACGAAGCTTTTCTTAAAATACGTGCTGCGATTACACAAAATGAACCTTATGATTTATTGATTAGTGACCTTTCCTTCAAAACAGATCATCGTGATGTAAAAATTGCCAATGGTGACGAACTGGTTCAAAAAGTTCGGGAATTGCAACCCAACATTAAAATCATAGCCTATTCGGTCGAAGACAAAAGTTATCGTATAAAATCGCTGTTCGACAATGCCGAAATTGATGGTTTTGTGCTCAAAGGCTTAAACAGTATTGAAGAACTAAAAAAAGCAATCCATATTATTTCGACTTCAGATCAAAGATTTATCTCTCCTGAAGTTGCTTCTGCCCTTCAGGAAAAAAACAATTTCGAAATAGACGATTTAGACATTCAAATCTTAAAACATTTAGCCTCCGGAACTCCGCAAGATGAGATTATACAGATCTTTAAATATTTAGGTGTAAAACCAAACAGTAAAAGTGCAATGGAAAAAAGACTTTCTAAATTGAAGGATTTTTTTAAAGCAAATAACACTGTGCATTTGGTTTCGATTACAAAAGATATGGGGATTATTTAAAACCCCATAAAGTACTATTATTAATTCTTTAAGCTCCTTCGGGAGCTTTTTTTATTCCTGAAATAAAAAAATGGGGATTATGGATTTCCGTAAAATACCGGTTTTTATTGGTTTTACATTTGGATAATTAAAAATTCAAATAATAATTTAAAACCTAAAACATGAAAAAGTATTATGTAAACAACACCGAACAATCAAATAAAGATCATGAAGTTCATACAGATGAGTGTCAATATTTTAAAAGTATTGTAAGTAAAAAATATCTTGGAGAATTTTCAGATTGCAAACCCGCGATTGTTGAAGCAAAAAAAACTTACTCTAAATCGAATGGTTGCAAAACGTGCTGCAATGCCTGTCATACCACTTAATGTATCATGGCCTTTCGATTTCAAAAAAGGATAAAACTTGGAGGAGGATTTGGCTTAAACTTAAGCAAATCCGGTATTTCTCCAAGTTTAAGAACAAAAATGGGAACATTTAGCAAAAGCGGTTATTCTACAAAAACCGGTATATCAGGATTACGATATCAAAATAGCGGATGCATGGTTTTATTTGCATTTACAGGAATCATAACATTATTAATTTTTACCATAAAATATTTATAACCATGAATAATAGAATAAAATATACTGCAATATTTATAGCCTCAATAGTACTAGGTTTAATTATTTCTTGTTCAGAATCATCAGATGCATTAGATACAAATGCTATATCAGGTTCAACAGGAAATTCATCAAATTCATCAAACTCCAATTGCCCAACTAAAACTTGCGGGATTTTAAAACTCAGCCTGAAGCACAAGCAACTTTTGAAAGCAACAGAAGCTGTTACAAAAATTTAGACGGTGACGGAAACGGACGTGCATGCGAAAGCTTACCTAAAAAATAAAATAGAAAAACATGATAACAGTAGAATTACAAAGCCATTTTCTAAGATTATATCAAATGGCATTAGCGGACGATCTATTTGATGTTTTAGAACTTCAAATGCTCTATCACTTTGCAGATGAACGCGGAATTCCTAAAGAAGAACTGGATAAACTTTTCTTAAATCCAGTTAGCACAGAACTCATCATACCGGAAAACCTAAATACCAAAATCGAATACCTGTATGATTTTACAAGAATCATTTGGGCAGATGGAAAAATTACAGATGATGAAGAAAATATGCTAAAAAAGTATTGCCGGAAATTTAATTTTCTGGATGAGAACATCAATGATTTATCGAATTATCTTATTGATTGTGTTCAAAAAAATGTTCAAAAAGAAGAAATTATTAGTCAATTAAATTCCTAAGTTATGAAACCACTAACACAACTATTCAGTTTAAAAAGAACCGATGATTCTTCTATTAAAACGTTAGACGAAAACGAAGAAAATAAGGAACAAATCAGAATAACCTATTATCAAAGCGGATTTGCCGCATCTGTAAAAGCTACCGGAAAACCGATTGTACTAAAAGCTTGTTTACAAAATTTATATATGAGTTTCGAAGATCAATGCCGAAAACAAAAACTCGAACAAGACAGACTCAAACAACCTTACAAAGAAGAGCAGGAAAAAAACAGAACTGAACTTAAAAAATCTGAAGCCGCAATTGGCATCTACGAAAAAAAAGAACAGGATGTTAATGATGAAATCGATCAGATAAAAAACGAAATCATCGAAGTAAAACGCAATCCCGACAAATATGGCATTGAAGATGGTAAAGGCCTGAAAGCACAATTTTATATCGGCTTATTTTTGTTACTCCCTATAACACTTTATGTACTGGTATTTTACATTTCAGCATCGTACTCTGCATTTTTCAAAGAATTTGCAAACGATAGTTTAACCGCAGCAATATTTGATGCAAATGCATTAACCAATTCTTTTAAAGCCAGTTGGCTCGAAGGTATTTTGGTTACAACCATTCCGTTTGTATTTATGGGTTTAGGTTATGTAATTCATATGGTGCAAAAAGGAAAAGGAATCAAAAACGTGTTTAGAATGATTGCGCTTTTTATTACAACATTCTTATTCGATGCCCTTTTAGCGTATCAAATAGAAAAGAAGATATATGAATTCAATAAGACTACAGATTCTGCTCCTTACAACCTGAACATTGCCTTAGGTGAAGCTGAGTTTTGGATGATCATTTTTGCCGGATTTGTCGTTTACATTATCTGGGGACTTGTATTTGATTTTGTAATGAAAGAGTTTGAAAACATCGATAAAATCAGGGCTTTTATAAGAGGTAAAAGAGAAAATTTACTGGATCTGGATAAACTAAAAGCAGATTATAGCAACAAAGTCAATGAATTTAAACAACAGATAGTAACAATAACCGGGAAAATAGCTGAGCTTCAATCTAAGATTGATGGTTTTGTATTTCCTGTAAAAGAATACCTGCATTATCACCATCAATATAAAGAAGGCTGGTTTCAGGCTATCAGCACTGAAATAGCTCTGCCACATACTGAAAAAACAGAATTATTGCAAAACTGTGAACTTTTCTCAGAAGAACATTTAAGCAAATTAAACCTGGTTGATCCTGATTTTCAACATTTGATCTATTCTAAAAACTAATCACATGAAAAATATTTTGAGAATAGCAGCAATGTCACTATTACTTGTTTTGGCATTTTCGTGCAAGCAGGACTCTGAAAAAGAAATTAAAGAAGAAAAAGAAAACTCGACAAAAACCCCTGCTTCAGAAAATTACAACATCAGTATACTGCTGGATTTATCGGATAGAATTAGCCTTCAAAAAAATCCAAATCCAACGATGGAATATTACCAACGAGATTTGGGATACATTAAATCAATATCTGAAGCTTTTACACAACATTTAAAATCGAAAAGGATAAGGCAAATTGATGATAAAATGCAATTGTTTTTTAATCCGGAACCTCTGGATCCAACAATCAATACAATTGCCAGAAATTTGAGAATTACTATTGATAAAAACAATGCTTCAAAAAATTTACTGAATTCGATAAACTCAAACTATGCTTCGCAAACATCCAAAATATATGAGTCGGCTATAAAAGATAATAAATATGTTGGTTCAGATATTTGGAGTTTTTTTGATAGTAGAGTAAAAGATCAATGCATCGAAAACAACTATAGAAATATACTTGTTGTTTTAACTGACGGCTACATGTTTTATGAAAGTACGGTAATAAAGGAGGGAAACAGAACAACTTATATTACTCCTGAACTGATCAGAAAAAATGGTTTGAACACCAAAGATTGGGATAAAAAAATGCATGAAGATGATTTCGGGTTCATTAAAGCAAATGATGATTTATCAAATCTCGAAGTTTTAGTAATAGGGATCAATCCTAATAAAAATAATCCATACGAAGAAAAAGTAATTAAAGCCTATTGGACAAAATGGTTTACTGAAATGAAAATTAGTCATTTTGAAATCAAGAATGCTGATCTGCCATCAAATATGGAAACGATTATTAAAAATTTTATTCTAAACAAAGAATAAGCACTACCAAAACGTATCAATTAAAGAGGAAATTTATTTGTCCTCTTTTTTCTATTTATAAAATCCAGAGAAATTATTTCTTATTTACGGATTTCCATAAAATACTGATTTTTATTGGTTTTACATTTGAATTATAATCTAAACTTAAAAACAATGGAAATTAATATTCAATTAAAATCATTAGCGGATAAAATCAATCAGCTAAAAAATAAAATCGAAACTGAAGAATCTACCAAACATGCTTTCGTACTGCCTTTTATACACATTTTGGGTTACGATGCTTTTAATCCGCTTGAAGTAGTTCCTGAATTTACCGCAGATCTGGGATTAAAAAAAGGAGAGAAAGTAGATTATGCCATTTTTCAGAACGGAGAACCTATTATTATAGTCGAATGCAAAAGCTGGAAAGAAAAACTTACGGTTCATAATTCACAATTATTTCGCTACTTTCATGTGACCAAAACCCGATTTGCACTTTTAACCAATGGTATCACGTATCAGTTTTTTACTGACCTGGATGATCAGAATAAAATGGACGAAAAACCATTTCTGGAATTTGATATTACAAATCTTAAAGAAAACACGATCAACGAAATTACAAAATTTCATAAAGCTAATTTCGATGTCAATAATATAGTAAGTAATGCAAGTTCTTTAAAATATATCAAAGAAATTAAGAAGCAAATCAATGCAGAATTAGAAAATCCTTCCAACGAATTCACAAAACTTTTTGCCAATAAAGTTTATACAGGCAGACTTACTGAAAAAGTTTTAGATGAGTTTAAAGATTTAGTTCAGAAATCAGTAAGTCAATACATTAATGATAAAATTAATGATCGTCTAAATGCTGCTTTAACTAAAGAAACCATTAAACAGCAAGACGAAGAAACTGTAATCGTTGAGGATGATACTAAAACTATTACAACCGAAGAAGAATTAGACGGTCATCGTATAGTCGTTGCTATTTTACGCAGAAAACTACCAACCAGCCGAATCGTACATCGCGATACACAATCGTATTTCGGGATTTTGCTAGACGACAATAATCGTAAACCTTTATGCAGATTACATCTAAACGGAGGAAAAAAATACATAAGCTTATTTCATGAAAATAAAATCGAAACCAAATTACCAATTGCAACTATTGATGATATTTACCAATTTGAAAAAGAATTATTAGAGACTGTTGCACTTTACGAAACCGATAAAAATTCAAATTAACACGCCTCCTAAAGAACTTATTTCTGCCAAAGTCTCTTACTATTCTTTGATTATTGATCCCGTAAAAAACTGATTTTATATTCAACATCTTCTACCCAAAAATGCCTATGCAAAAAAATTACAAACTATTTTTTTTACTCTTTACAATGCTTTCCTGCAAGAAAGCTTCTGCTCCGCCTCCACTACAAATAAAAACATTTTACCAGGAGGTTATTACATCAGACGATCGTAAAATTATTACACCGGAAGAAGCTAAAACTTATCATGTTGATACCCACTATCAATACAAATACAGAACCGGAAATTCAGGCCATTATAAATACAATTATGATATAAAAGGCGTGAATTCAAAAGGAGATTCTGTTTTTGGAAATATTAATGTTCAAAAGAAATACGGTGCCGGAATTTTAATTTGTGATACCCTGGCCGAAATTGAAATCAACACCGAATGGATTTCGTACGGAAAACTAAAAGCCTTAGACAAAAAGGGTAATGAATACCATTTAATCGTTAAATAACCCACCTATGAAATATAATTTACCCGTATTACTGCTTTTTATTTTTTCGACCTCTTTTTGTCCTCCTGAAACAAGTGTATTTATTTGCGGATCTGCCGGAGCCAAAAAATACCATTATAAACAAACCTGCCGCGGTTTATCGAGTTGTCGCAGTGAAATTGCAAAAACATCACTCAAAAGAGCTCAGGGTTTAGGTTTAACAATTTGCGGATGGGAAGATTAATCATCTTCCCATTTACATTTAACAATTTGATAATAAAACATTTACACTGAATTCATATTAGTTTTATTAATTTGATTAAAACTAAACGTTATGAAATTCTTCAACCTAAATTTTCTGGTTTCCTTCAAAGAATGGCTGTTTTTAAGAGCTATGCAATCGTCTTTCCTTCATTAATATAAAACAATATAAATAAAGGAAATACTATTTGAATGAATAAAATTGAGAACTCATTTTTAAACAAAGGCCAATTTGGAGATGATTTCTTGTGGGGTGTTTCAACCGCTGCTTTCCAAATTGAGGGCGCACATGATTCGGACGGAAAAGGTTCTTCGATCTGGGATGTTTTTACCACTCAAAAAGGAAAAATAAAAAACGGACATCATGCCCTGACTGCCTGCGATTTCTATAATTCATACCAAACTGATATCGACTTAATTCGGGAATTAAACATTCCTAATTTTAGGTTTTCGATCAGTTGGCCCAGAATTATGCCAACAGGAGTTCATCCTGTAAATCAATCCGGTATCGATTACTACAACAAAATCATCGATTCTTTACTGGCATCCGGAATAGAGCCCTGGATTACACTTTATCACTGGGATTTACCACATGCTTTAGAAACAAAAGGCGGCTGGACCAATCGAAGCTCAGTTTCCTGGTTTGCTGAATATGTTGAAGTGTGTGCGCAACATTTTGGCGATCGTGTCAAAAACTGGATGGTGATCAATGAACCTTCGGTTTTTACAGGAGCAGGCTATTTTCTGGGTGTTCACGCTCCGGGCAAAAAAGGAATTAGTAATTATCTTAAAGCCATGCATCATGTAACGCTGGCTACGGCAGCCGGTGCAAAAACACTGCGGGAACTCATTCCTGAGGCTAATATTGGTACTACTTTTTCCTGTACCCATATCGAGCCCGCAACACAAAACCCAAAAGATGTCGAAGCTGCAAAGCGGGTTGATACCTTACTGAACAGAACTTTTATAGAACCTATTTTAGGACTGGGGTATCCTCAAGCCGATTTGCCGGTGCTAAAAAAACTCAACAACTATATTTTAGGAGACGATCTCAACAATTTATCTTTTGATTTCGATTTTATAGGCCTGCAATGTTACACGCGCGAAGTCGTAAAAGCAGCTATGTTGATTCCGTATATTGGTGCCGAACTAATCAGTGCCGAAAAAAGAAATGTGATTTCAACCGACATGGGATGGGAAGTCTACCCTCCCGCGCTTTATCACGTACTTAAAAAATTCAACGACTACAAAGGCATAAAAAAAATAATTATTACCGAAAATGGTGCTGCTTTTCCCGATACTCTAAGCAATGGAAAAGTATACGACATCAAACGCACCCATTATATCCAGGATCATTTAGAACAAATTCTAAAAGCTAAAAAAGACGGTCTGAATGTCGAAGGTTATTTTGTCTGGAGCCTGACTGATAACTTCGAATGGGCAGAAGGTTACAATGCCAGATTCGGATTAATTCATGTGGACTTCGAAACACAACAAAGAACCATCAAACATTCCGGATTGTGGTTTAAAGATTTTTTATCTTAAAACTAATCCTTAAAAATATAAAAAGCCTTTCGCTACTCAATTGTGAAAGGCTTTTGTATTTGAAATAAAACCATTTATCTCTGAAATCTAAACGAATATTGCTGTTTTAAGATTCCGATATTAATCTTACCATTCTTTTTTAAGTGAGCGGTCACAAGAATATATCTTTCCTCCGGATAATTTATAGTATAACTAAAGGTTGTATCTTTTACTTTAACCTGAAGCAGGTGCTTTCCTTCATCTGATACTGGCAGTTCTGCTGTTTCATAACCTGGCAATGCATTTGTTGCTTTTAAGCTCATTTCCTGAACTTTCTTTTTATCCAGAAGTACTTCCAGTTTTAAGTTGTCAAGTTTCATATTGGTTGGCTGCTCAAATGAGACTACATATTTTTTACAACCAAAAGTGCATACAACAATTAATAGTATAAGAAGCTTTTTCATAAAGATGTTTTTTTAACGGATCGTTACCAGAATCAAAATCTATTCTAATAGTTTATAAATATAAATAATTTTATTACAATCCCGCGGCTGGGAAAAACAAGTTTTATTGCCTCCAAAATTAATGCTAAAACAGTGAATAAATTCAAAAAAAACATGCACTTAAAAGCAAAAAAAAACGATAATTTTACTGATAATCAGTAGGTTTATTGGTTATTTTTACTTATCTTTATAGTATAAATAACAGATACTATATGCCAAAAAACAAACTATTCAAGCCCTTAAATTACTCCTCAAAAAATTATTTTTTTTACCTCTCTCTGCATTTTATTTTCAAAAGTGCTTTCCCTCTTCATTTAGAAATTCTTCTATCTAATCTTTTTTCTGCACAAAGTATAAACATGCAGAAGACACCAGGGCAGCCGCTCCAATTGCAACCGTAATTATTTTTCTTGGATATATCTTCTGACCAATTTTTTTAGAAAATATAGCTGCAAAATTTAAAAAAAGATTTCCTTTTTCAGGATTCTCTTTCGACTCTCCATGTTCATTTTCAACCAAACTCCTTACCGCTATGACTTCTTTCTCTATTTCAACGACTGATATAACTTTATCAGCGCTTTCAATCCGTTTTGCTTCGTCAATTCTACATTTATTATTAAACTTTTTAAAAGGGCGCGGTTGAAAATCAACTAAAACTGCTGCAAGATTTATGGCATCAATATTCAATGGATCTGTTTCACCTTTAAAAAAGGTTTCAATAGGACGGAACTTATCTTTTTGTTCCTTGAACTTATTCTTTTTGGTATGGTCAAAATCTAAGCATAATAAATTCCTAAAAACATTTAGATCATCCTGAGTGGGATTATTCTCGAAAATAAGCCAACACAAATCCCGGAGTTTTCCGCGAGAAGGACTATACAAATAATCAAAGTGTTCGCCATCTTTTTCGAGTTCATATTTAATTTTAATCTCTTTTTTAAATTCCTCTAATGTATTATTCATCTTGCCTTTTTTAAGAACCTCTTTGTCCCCGTTATTTTTATTTTTCACCTCAAAATTTTCTATGCTTTTATTTTTTGACTTCTACAATTCAAATCTATACCAGCACATTCAATTTTTATTCCAATTACATATTATTTCTACATTTTTTTTTAACAGTTCAGCCAACTTTTTTCTGGCTTATTGCATCTATTCTAATAGGGATTTATTTAGTAATAATTAACAATTAATACAAAAACAGGCTTTGCATTTTTATAGTATTGGGAATTCATGGGAATCTCAGGAAAACGCGGGAATTCTGGGAATCCCTTATGTCTAAAGGGCTCAAAGCGCCTTTCCTTTGCCATAGAAATTAGTTCAAGTTTATATCTGCAGATTAAACAAAACGTAAAACTAGTTCAAATTAGCAATGTAGAAAATCGTAAGACTGAATTTATTCGAGAAGTATAAAATAAGGTCTTACAGTTCTACAAGCTTTACTTCTCAAAAATCAATTGGTATTGCCATATACAAGCTCTGGATAAAGCCGGACAGCAATACTTATGTCTAATTTCTAAATTAAATCAAAATGAAAACACTATCTATTTTTATCGCTTTTGCGTTATTATTTACCATATTTTCTTGTACTCCTGATGAGTATGAAACACAAACAAAACAGGATATACAAAAAACTGTTAATCCATTAAAAGCGACTTACGCTGATGGTCCTGGTGATGGTTCCGGAGCACCACCTCCGACACCGGAAACTGATCACTAAATATATGTTTTTAGTATCTAATTAATTACTATTTTCGGGGAAAGTAAATTTATATGTTACGGTCCCCGTTTTTTTATTTTATCATTCTTCTTTTTCTCTTTTCCTGTAAAGAAAAAAAGGTCATCAATATTAATACAGAACCTATACGAAAAGAGGCACTTAGTCTACGAAATAAGGGGATTGAACACTTTAAGAAACAAAACTTTAATATTGCTTTTTACAAGTTTAATGAGTCAAAAATACTTTATGAAACTTTAAAAGACAGCGCTAATATAGGGTGGATACTTACTCAAATAGCAGCAATTCAACAAGTCAATGGGGACTATTATGGCAGTAAGGAAACTGCAACCGAAGCGTTATCTTATTTTAGAAAAAAGAATATATATACAGCTGACATAAATACTAGATTAGGCATTGCTGACAAAGAACTTTCTCTGTATGATGATGCCATTTTTTATTATAAAGAAGCTGTTAATGATAATAAAAATCTTGATAATCTATACCCTCTAAACAATATTGCAGCTGTTTACATACAGCAAAAAAAATACGGGGAGGCAATTGATCTTTTAGAATCTCTTTTAAGCAAAAAATTATTAGAGGAAAAAGCTCTATCAACTAAGAAATCCCTAATTCTAGATAACCTGGGGTATGCCTATTTTAAGAATGGTAGAGATGAAAAGGGATTCTCTTTAATGAATCAAGCGCTCCAGACCAGAAATGAATTTAAAGATACTTATGGAAGTATTGAAAGTTATTTACACCTTGCCGATTATTACGCTAAAAAAGACATTCAAAAATCAAATAAAAATGCTTTTGCAGCTTACCATGCAGCTACAAAACTAAATAGTGTTGACGAAAGATTAGAAGCGCTGCAAATTTTAATTTCAAATGATCACAGTGCGCAAAACAGCCAATATGTGCAGAGGTACTTTTCTTTAAACGACAGTATTATTAAGGTTCGAAATAACTTTAAAAATAAATTTGCCAAAATTAAATATGATTCTAAAAAAGAAAAGGATGAAAATGCAAAACTTCGTTTAGAAAAAGCAGAAAACCTCTTATCCCTTCAAAAAGCCAAATACCTGCGGATTGTATTTGTCATTGCTTTTATCTTTTTAGTCATTTTAATTGCAATTTTAATACGGTATTATCGAAATAAAAACAGGGCTATAGAATTCAGGACTTCGTACAACACTGAAACCCGAATTGCTAAAAAAATCCACGATGAACTGGCAAACGATGTATATCACGTGATTGCTTTTGCAGAATCTCAGTCCTTATCTAAGGAAAGTAGCAAAGAGAATTTACTTCAAAAATTAGATGATATCTACAGCCGTGTGAGAGGAATTTCAAGAGAAAACAATAGAATTGATACCGGCATAGATTTTACCAACAGCATAAAAGAAATGCTTTCGGCTTTTAATACAAGCGAAAGAAATATAATCGTAACTAATTTAGAAGATATAGACTGGGAAATTATTGATGCTATAAAAAAGATTACCATTAGCCGCATTTTACAGGAATTAATGGTGAATATGAAAAAGCACAGTGAGGCAAATCTGGTTGTTATAAAATTTGAAAATGATCAAAAATCAATCTTAATAAATTATACTGATAATGGTAAAGGCTGCGAAAAAACTAAGATGGTAAAAAATGGCCTCCAAAATATGGAAAGCCGTATTGAGGCTGTTAAAGGAACTATTGATTTTGATACAGCACCTGATAAAGGATTTAAAGTAAAAATATCGGTGCCTAAATAAATTATAAAGATTAACTCTTCTTCATAAGAGAACACAAAAAAGCCTTTCAAGGTTTAAATCTCGAAAGGCTTTTTATCTACAAATTAACGGGCAATATTATTTCCAACCGCCGCCTAAGTCTCTATAAACATGGACTGCAGCATTCAATTGTTCTTTTTTAGTATCAACCAATTCTAATTTTGCTTCTAATGCATCACGTTGTGTCATTAACACTTCGAAATAATCTACTCTGGCTGATTTAAACAAATCGTTAGAAACATCAATAGAAGTATTTAAGGCATCTACTTGTTGCGATTTAAGATCATATCCTTTTTGAAGATTTTCGATCTTAGAAAGTTGGTTTGATACTTCTAAATAAGCATTCAAAACCGTACGATCGTAATTGTACAACGCCTGAAGCTGTCTTGCATTGGCACTTGCAAATTCTGCTTTGATCGCATTTCTGTTGATCAATGGTGCGGCAAGATCTCCTGCTAATGAATATAAAATAGATTCCGGAAAAGTAAACAGATAAGAAGGCTTGAAAGCATTTACCCCTACCGCAGCAGAAATATCCAATGAAGGATAAAACTCTGCATGAGCTACTTTTACGTCTAATTTTGCCGCTACCAATTCTAGTTCTGCTTGTTTAACGTCCGGACGATTTGATAATAATTGAGACGGAATTCCTGAACTCACAGCAGCAGGCAATAAACTTAAGAAGTTGGTGCTGGTTGTTCTCTTAATTTCCTGTGGATATCTACCCAACAAAAAGTTGATTTTATTCTCGGCTTCTTTTATTTGTTGCAGAATATCAAACTCCAGACTTTTTGAAGTTAAAACCTCTGCCTCAAACTTTTTAACCCCTAGCTCTGTTGCTCTTGCAGCCTGCTTCTGAATTTTTACAATTTCTAAAGCGTTACTTTGCAATTTGATGGTTTGTTTCACAATATCCAACTGAGTGTCTAAAGCCATTAATTCATAATATGAATCTGCTACTTCAGCAATAAGATTGGTAATCACGAAATTTTTACCCTCAACAGTCGCTAAATACCTGTTTAATGCCGCTTTTTTAGAATTGCGTAATTTTTTCCAGATATCAACTTCCCAGTTTGCGTAAGCCGATATGGTAAAATCACCTAACGGATCAGGTGTCTCTACACCCGGTTTGATTTCTGTAGTAGCATCACCGGCACCCTGGCTGGTATATCTACCCACTTTTTCTACTCCCGCTCCTGCGCGAACACCAACTGTTGGTAATAAAAGTCCTTTTTTTACACGGATATCATTCTTTGCGATTTCGATTTCCTGTAAAGTGATGTTTAATTCCTGATTGTTTTTTAAAGCAACATCAATCAAATCTACAAGGTTTTGATCCTTAAAGTAATCTTTCCATTGTAAAGCTGAGGTGTTGTTCGAATCCTGGGTTTGAGCTGTTGTACCAAACGACTCGGGAACTGGCGCACTTGTAGTAGGTGCTGCCTCAGGCGCAGGAGCTTTACACCCTGCAACCGTAAGACATATACCTAATGCAATACCATATTGATATGATTTAAATTTATACATGATTGTTATCAATTTCTTCTGTTAATGGATTTTCTTCTTCATGTTTTACCAATTTATGTTTCTCTGCAATTTTGGCAAAAATGAAATATAAGCCCGGTATTACAAATACCCCACAAATAGTTCCTATAAGCATCCCTCCGGCTGCGGCAGTACCAATAGTTCTGTTACCAATTTTACCAGGACCAGTAGCAAAAGCAAGTGGCAATAATCCCGCAATAAAAGCAAATGAAGTCATCAAAATAGGACGGAACCTCGCTTTCGCTCCCTCCATTGCGGCTTCAAGTACTGATCTTCCTGCTGCATGTCGCTGTATCGCAAACTCTACAATCAGTACGGCATTTTTACCCAGTAAACCAATAAGCATTACCATCGCTACCTGAGCATAAATATTATTCTCTAATCCTGTTAACTTCAATAATAAGAAAGCTCCAAAAATACCAGCTGGTAAAGAAAGGATTACAGATAATGGCAAAATAAAACTTTCGTATTGAGCTGCTAATACCAGGTAAACAAATCCTAAACAGATTAAGAATACCCAAATAGCCTGATTACCCTGAGCAACCTCATCGGCAGAAATACCTGCCCAGTCAATATCATATCCTCTAGGCAATTTTTTAGCCGCAACTTCCTGAATTACTTTAATCGCTGTACCAGAACTATAGCCCGGTGCAGCAGAACCACTAATTTGTGTCGAAGTGTACATGTTATGTCTCGTAATTTCAGAAAGTCCATACACTTTTTCTAATCTCATAAAAGCAGAAAAAGGAACCATTTCATCACGATTGTTTTTTACATACAACTTTAAAATATCATCCGGCTGAGCACGGTACTCCGGAGAAGCCTGAACAATTACTTTATAGTTGATTCCGTATTTAATAAAACTAATTTCGTAGTTACTTCCCACAAGAGTTGACAAAGTATTCATGGCGTTTTCGATAGAAACTCCTTTTTGTTGAGCCATATCGTTGTCTACCTTCATCATGTATTGAGGGAAACTAGAGCTATAAAAACTGAACACGTTAGATAATTCCGGATGAGTATTTAACTCCTTAACAAAATCGTTATTTACCTGCTCCATTTTTTTGTAATCATTAGAACCTGTCTTATCTAACAAACGAAGTTCAAATCCTCCGGCAGCACCATATCCCGGTACAGCAGGCGGTTGAAAAAACTCAATATTGGCACCTGCAATATCTTTCGATTTTTCTTCCATTTCGGCCATAATCTCAAGAACAGAATGTTTTCTGTCACTCCAGTCTTTAAGGTTCACCAAACAAGTTCCTGAGTTTGAACCTGTACCTTCAGACAAAATTTCATAACCAGCTAATGAAGAAACAGATTTTACCCCATCAATTTTTTCAGCTATTTTTTGCAGTCTTTCGGCAATATTATTGGTTCTTTCTAATGATGAACCTGGTGGTGTTTGAATTACAGCATAAAACATACCCTGATCCTCATTCGGGATAAACCCGGAAGGAACAGAACTACTAATCAACCATGTTCCGGCACAAAAACCAAGAAGTGCAATAATAGTAACTGCTCTTCTGTTTACAATTTTAGCCAATAGATTTTGGTATTTTCCTTGCGCTAAATTGAATTTATTATTAAACCCGTCTATAAATACATTTACAGGCGTTTTCTTTTTAACCTCACCATGATTGTTTTTTAACATCATTGCACAAAGTGCCGGTGTCAAAGTTAAAGCAACAATACCGGAAAGGATAATAGCCGTTGCCATCGTTACAGAAAATTGTCTGTAAAATACCCCAACAGGACCAGACATAAATGCAACCGGAATAAATACCGCTGCCATTAAGAATGTAATCGCTATAATCGCTCCTGCAATTTCGTGCATCGCTTTTTTAGTCGCTTTTAGTGGCGAGAGATGCTCCTCTTCCATCTTGGCGTGAACGGCCTCGATTACCACAATGGCATCATCGACGACGACCCCAATTGCCAGAACTAAAGCAAATAATGTAATTAAGTTCAATGAAATATCAAAGAATGTCATGAACACAAACGTACCGATCAGGGATACGGGAACCGCAATTGCCGGAATAACCGTCGAACGCCAGTCTCCTAAGAAAAGGAATACTACTATACCTACCAGAATAAAAGCTTCAACAAGGGTATGAATTACTTTTTCGATAGAGGCATCAAGGAATTTAGAAACGTCATAAGAAATTTCATAATCCATTCCTTTAGGGAATCTTTTCTTGATTTTTTCCAATTTAGCCTTTACCTCTTCAATAACCTGATTCGCATTACTACCAAAAGATTGTTTCAAGACAATAGCCGCAGATGGTCTACCATTTAAATTCGAATAAATATCATACATCGAACTACCAAATTCTACTTTCGCAACATCTTTCAAACGTAAAAGTTCCCCGTTAGCGTTTGATTTTACAACGATATTCTCGTATTGCTCTTTGGTTGTAAAACGTCCTGAATATTTTAATACATATTCAAATGCCTGAGAACGCTTACCGGAACTTTCACCTGTTTTACCAGGAGAAGCCTCCAAACTCTGACTGGATAATGCTTCCATTATTTCATCAGCAGAAATTTTATAAGCCAGCATACGATCAGGTTTCAACCAGATACGCATCGCATATTCACGTGTTCCTAAGATATCTCCGGAACCAATACCATTTACCCTTTTCAATTCTGAAAGTACGTTGATATCAGCATAGTTATACAAGAACTTCATGTCGGTATTTTTGTCTGTACTGTAAAGATTCACGTACATCAACATACTCGGCACTTCTCGGGTAATTTTGATACCTTCTCTAATTACTAATGGAGGTAATTTATTGGTAACCGAAGCTACACGGTTCTGAACGTTAATTGCAGCCTGATTAGGATCTGTTCCTAAGTTAAACACTACTTTTATAGTCGCTTCACCATCATTTCCGGCATCAGAAGCCATATATTTCATTCCGGGAACTCCATTTAAGGCTCTTTCCAAAGGAATTACAACGGCCTTGATCATCAATTCACCGTTAGATCCAGGATAATCTGCGGTAACATTCACCATTGGTGGTGAGATTGTAGGGAACTGCGTAATAGGTAAACTTAATACCGACAATATCCCTAAAAAGACAATTATAAGCGATATTACTATCGACAGTACAGGTCTTTGAATAAATTTATTAAACATTTTATATTTTTTTAATGATTAAACCAAATAGGAGTAAAAACACTGTGAAATGTAAACTGTAATATGTAAAATGTGAAAAGCAAACTATTATTGAATACTATCTAATTATATACTACTTAACACTATAAACTGTTACTGAATACTGACACTGAATACTTGAATACTGCTACTTACTCTGCTTTTACGCGCAAATGATTCATTACCTCTTTTGGAGACTGGAATTCATATTTAATTTTGTCATTCTCTTTTACTTTCTGAACTCCTTCAAGTAAAATCTTCTCATTTTGAGTAAGTCCGGTTTTAATCACATATAAATCAGGAATTTCACCTGTAATGGTAATTTCTCTTGAATTTACTTTATTGTTTTTATCAATAACAAAAACATATTTTTTATCCTGGATTTCGTAAGTCGCTTTTTGCGGAATTATAACAGCATTTTTAAGCGGTACAAGCATTTGAACTTGTCCGGTTTCACCATTTCTCAGTAATTTTCCTGAATTAGGAAATCTTGCTCTAAAGGCAATATTTCCGGTTTCGTTGTTAAATTCACTTTCGATAAGTTCTACTTTTCCTTTTTCTTTGAAAGTATCACCATTGGCCAAAACCAAACTCACTTTATTATCAGCACGGTCTTTTACGTTGGTCTGATATTGTAAATATTCCGGTTCCGAAACATTGAAGTAAGCAAACATCTGACTGTTGTCTGAAAGACTGGTCAATAATTCACCTTCGTCGATAAGACTTCCAAGTTTTAACGGAATACGGTCAATCGTTCCGTCAAACGGAGCTCGGATTTCAGTAAATGATAAATGCAGTTTTGCTAATGCAACCTCGGCTTTTGCTGATTGTAGTTTTGCCTGAGCAACACTTAATTCGTTTTTAGAAACGATATTTTTATCTGCTAATAATTTTGAATTTTGTAATTCGATTTCTACTGATTTTTGTTCAGCTTGTGCTTTAAGCAATTCAGCCTGATACATGTTGGGCATAATTCTAAACAACAGCTGTCCAGCTTTTACAAACTGACCCTCATCAACATAAATATTTTGTAGAAACCCTTTTTCCTGGGCACGAATTTCGATGTTACGCACAGATTTAATCTGAGAAACATACTCTTTTACAAATGAAGTATCCATTAATACCGGATTTGTTGCGGTAAATTTTTCCGCTTCTTCTTTTTCTTCTTTTTTAGTTGAACAACTAGTAAGGCACACTAGGGCAATTAAGCCTGTGAACAAGATAATTCTTTTCATGATTTAGTTTGGAAATTAAGCGATTGAATGCTTGGAATACAGAGATTCCTTTAGATGAAAAAATGCATCAGGTAGCCTTAGTCAGAACTTAACTTTCATATAAGATGAAGTAGAAAAAATATACATCAACAAGATATGCAGGATCACAACTTAGGTAACCGATGTATACTGTTGAATCAAATTCTTAGAACCTGTTGGGTAATGTAAATAGGATTTGACTGGCCACAAAATGGCACGAAGATTTTAAAACGATTATAATCATTTACAATAGTCTGGCTTGAAAAGGAAAGGTACCAATTGTCAAGTAAACTGTAGTTTGTTGCAAAAAACTTATTCGTAAGTCCATCTTTAAGATCATCACTTCCAAGATATTCTTCTTCAAGATCTACATCGGCATCTTCGATTATCGAACTGCCCTGATCCTGATTGGTGAATTTCACTCGGTGCTTTTTCTCAAGAGTATGCTGATGAAAGTTTTGAGGAGTACCAGCATTAAGATATTGACCTCCGCCGAACAGAAGCAAATTCATGAATACTAAAAATACTATTAACTTTCTCATTTGGGTGCGAAAGTAAGGAAAGTATCGAAACAAAAAAAGATTTTTTTATAAGCTTTAACATTTAGTAAAGACGAAAACGTTTTCATTATTTTATTAAATATAAATTATTATAAAATAGTATCGTTTTTTGCTGAAAAATCACAAAAAAACAGCTTAGTATTAGAATCAGATCGACAAAAGTAAATAAATAAACAAAAAACAGACAAAATCGCAAATATTAGACTCTTAAGGTTTTAATCTGTAAATTTCATACACTTTTTTCACAGCAAAACTTCCATTATGGTAAATTCCTGTCCTGCTTTTGTGAAATTTTGTTGTGTCTCTATCATTCCAAATTTCTCATAAAATGACTTTTTATGGGTTCGGGCATTACACCAAACTTTGCTTAATTTTTTTTCTTTTGCAAGATCCAGAATATATTGCAGTAAAACCGAAGCAAATCCTTTTCCCTGAAATTCTTCTAAAGTGGCTAATTTTCTAAACTGCATTTCATCTTCAATAATAAAACAGGAAACTATCGAAACTAATTTTTCTTTCTCGAAAACTCCAAAATGCAAACCTAAATTATCTTCTTCTAACTGAACAAACTCAAAAGGCCGATCAGGCCACATTACTTCATGCCTTACTGGCCAGGTTTGTGAAGCTTCAATTGGTTTAATTTCCATTACAATATTATTTTTTTAAGAATCTCAAATTTAAGGTATTTTGATAATCATGTCTAATTGAGCCACTTAAATCTCATTTTATTCATTATCAAAAACATACATAAAATAAATAAGATAAATCATTCTTTTTTCAATTAATAATATTTAATTTTATACTATCTAAAAAAATAAATTCCGTTATGAAAAAGTTCATTTTAGCAGCATTATTATGTATTAGTGCAAATGGTTTTGCACAATTGATACAATTTGGCCCTCAATTTTCTTACAACATTACTTCTCCTATTACCAGTGATTTTAACTCAAAAAGTGCCGGAACTGGTTATGGTGTTGCTGGATTTGCAAGAGTAAATTTATTAATGTTTTACGGTCAGGGAGAGTTTGGTTATGCGCAATCAAAATTTAACGTTGCGCAAGCGGGAATTGGAGAAACTGAGTATAAATTATCAGGAACTGATGCAACCTTACTTGTTGGTTTTAAAATAGTTCCTTTAGGAAAACTTGGGAATGTCCGTATTTTTGCCGGATACAACTGGAAAAACTATTCTGACATAAAAGCAAACAATAGCCTGAATCCTATCAATATTGAAAAAAACAACAGCAGCGTTCTTGGCGGAGTTGGTGTAGATTTATGGAAATTGACTCTTGATTACAGATACCTGGCTGGAGTTTCAGATCTTGACCCATCGAATAGAAAGGTAAAAACGGCCGTTTCTAATATCTCCCTTGGTTATAAATTTTTATAAACCAACCTGTTTTTAATGTATAAAAAAAGGGAATCAAATAGATTCCCTTTTTTTATTATTTTACTCTGGCATAAAATAGTTCGATATTATTGCTATCTATTGTCTCGACGCCATTTTCACCTTTTTTACCAATATTAATCACATGTAATTCATCTGAATTTTCATTAACTATACAATTCCAAATACTACCATCTGATAAAATAATAGCTGAAAATAAAGCATCTGAATTTTCATTATAAAAGACCAGTTTTTCAGATTTAACCAGTTTCTTTTCTTGTGTTTTTTTATTTTTTTCAAAAAATAAAATCTCATTTTGATTGACCTCAACTAGTTCATCAAAATCTTTTTGGGAGTCAGTATTCGATTGCTTCACTGCCCAAATTGGTTTATCTCCCATCATTTTCCAAGTGCCCAATACCTGAGTCATTATATTTCCTCTTAAAAGATCTTTTAAAGTATCTACTCTTTTTACTGATTCCTGACCAATTTCATTTTCTGGTTTAATCTTAGAAGCAATGTAAAATAAATCAATAGCTTTTTTAAAGTCGGCTTTTTTATAATAAGAAACAGCTAATTCGTATCTGCTCTTTTGAAATGCGATTTTCGAATTATTTTGAGCAAAATTTCTAGAAACAATTAGTAAAACAATAAAAAGAAGAGTCTTTTTCATTAATATAGTAGTTTATTCATTTTATTTGCAAACGTAGTTTTTTATTCTATAATTATTATAATTTTCTATATTTATTTTTAAAGAAAAAACTTGTTTATAAAAACCAAAAAAAAAGGAAAATCTTAATTAAAAGACTTTCCTTTTTATGATACTTAACTACAAATAGAATTCAAATCCTTAATTTAATTTGAAAATGAATTCAAGATCTGCAGGGCCTTATCGACTTCTTTTTTATTTACAAAAATATGATCGTGATAAAATGCAGCTACAACATTGCAGCTAATATTTTTATCAGAGAGTGCTTTCGAAAATGCGGCTGTTAAGCCAACAGCTTCTAAGGAAGAATGTACCGTAAGTGTGATCCAGGACATCACAACTGAATACTCCAGTTTCAATTTATCGGCAATTTCTTTTTTAAGAATTAACGTAATTGCTTCTTTTTCTCTGAACAACATTACTATCTCATTTAGAGGTATACTTTCTAAAGTTTCAACATTACAAAAAACGTAATCTCCCGAAATATGTTCCGGTTTCATACTTTTAAGCAACTGCTGTAAATCTTTCTCTCCTGACATAATACAAATTTATTCAATCAATTATTTAGAGGACCAAATATTGTCTTTTGGGGTTGCATCCATAAAAATACCGCCATCAAGTGTTACTTGTTTAATTACTTTTTTATTTTTTAAAGCGATTGTGGCACGTTTTTGATTTGCCTGCCAAACTGCTGGTGTTTGATGCACTGTTTCTGTTGTGTTATCTGCATAAGTAACAATGATATCAAACGGAATCACGAAACCTCCAACATTCTCTACCGAAACAATATCTTTGTTAACATTTTTAATCGAAAGATCGATATAATTATTGGTAAAAAACCAATTATTAAAGAACCAGTTCAGATCTTTTCCGGAAGCCGTATTGATGGAATTAAAATAATCCCAAGGAATTGGATGTTTACCATTCCAATTGTCCATATAGGCATGCAACGATTTTTTGAACAAATCATCGCCAAGTAAATCTTTTAATGCCAGATAAGAAAGAGAAGCTTTCCCGTATGAATTGTTTCCATATCCCTGAGCTGAAACCTGTGTTGACATCGAAATTATGGGCTGATCTTCTTCTGTTGATTTATCATTGATATAATCTTTTACCCTAAAATCTTTATAGAATTTATCTGCAGCTTCTTTACCATGTTCTGCAATTCCAATTAAGTACTCAAAAGTAGTGGCCCATCCTTCATCCATAAAAGCATAACGCGTTTCGTTGATTCCCATGTAAAAAGGAAAATAAGTATGTGCTACCTCATGATCCTGAACCAATTGTGCAAAAACAGGATCACCCATTTGCGAATCGTTACACATCATTGGATATTCCATGTCTGCAAAACCCTGAAAGGCGGTCATTTTAGAAAACGGATAAGGAACTCCCGGCCAGCTGTTCGAAAAGAAATCTAAGGCATATTGATTGTTTTTTACGGAATTTACAAAGTCAGTACCTTTTATATCATAAGCTGCCTGAACACTCGCACGACGATTTGTTTTTTTATCTACCAAAACACTACTGGCATCCCATAAATAATGATCGCTTAATCCAAAACAAACATCTGAAATGTTTTTGGCTTCGAATTTCCAGACGTTCCAGTCATTTTGTTTGGTCACCAAACCGTTTTTTAGTTCTTGTTCATTTGCAATATGCAAAATCTCATCTGTTGTATAAGACTTTTTCAAACGGGCTGAAAATTCCGGTTGTAAAACGTCATCAGGATTTAATAAATCTCCCGTTGCATAAACCACATAATTTTTAGGTGCTTTTACCGTAAAACTATAATCATTAAAGTCATTATAAAATTCCTGACGATCTGTATGTGGTAATCTGTCCCAGCTATTATAATCATCAAAAACACTCACACGAGGATAGCTATACGCTACAAAAAAAGTGGTTTCATCGATTTGCCCTTCCCTTCCACTCTCTTTAGACAAAGGATAATTCCAGTCTATATTAATTGTGGTTTTAGAATGTGGCAGAATTGGCTTATTCACTTTTACATTCCCAACCGTTCCCCAGCTCCTTGCATCTTCCTTATAAATTTCACCTTCAATTTTTAAAGAAGTAATCGTTAATCCGTTACTCAAAAAATCATCACTTACAGTTCCGCTTCTGGGCGAAGATGGTTTATGAAGATTGTTTACAAATCGAACAGCCAGATTTCTTAAAGTATCATTACTATTATTCTCGTAAACAATAGTTTCTGTTCCGCTAACTATTTTAGTCTTTGCATCTACAGCAATATCCATGTTGTATTTTCCATGGTTTTGCCAGTAGTTTTTACCCGGTTTTCCGTCTTTAGAACGTGTCCCTTTGGTGTAAGCTTCCTTTATATTTCTGGGCATATAAAGTTCCTGCGAAAAACCATTTTGTGCCAAAAACAAAAATGCAATAAGTACAAATTGTATCGATTTTTTTTCCATAAAGTGATTATATTTTGGTGATTGAATATCAGTTATAATATTAGTGATTTTTTTAACTTTTTGTTACAATAACGACCAAAAAATTTATTACGCCATTTTCAAAAAAAAAATTAAAATCTTAAACACTCAGAACCTTAGAAACTTTTAAAAAGAAAAACCGTCTAATTCTAAAAGAAAAAGACGGCATCTACAATTAATATATAACCTTGATCACTACAAAATATAATCGGTATTAATAAAATTCGATTCTTTGCTGTTTAGCAATTCCTGCAAAATTTCATTGTTGTAATCGATATCTTTTGAAGCAACAAACGTACGAATGGAAAATGAACGCAAAGCATCAGGAATACTCAGGGTTCCTACAGCAGAATCTTTACGTCCTGTAAACGGAAAGGCATCCGGACCTCTCTGGCAAGAACTGTTGAGGTTTACTCTGCACACTAAATTAACCAAAGCATCAATAAGCGGTGCCAGAGTTTTAATATCTTTTCCGAACAAACTTACCTGTTGACCGTAATTTGATTCGGCCATATCATCAAGAGGCTCGTCGATATGTTTAAAAGAAATAACCGGCACTACAGGACCAAATTGTTCTTCATGATACACACGCATATTTTTATCGACAGGATATAAAACAGCCGGAAAAATATAATTCTCAGTATGTTTTCCTCCTTTTTCGTTCAGGATTTTTGCGCCTTTACTCGTAGCATCGTCAATGAGTCCCTGAATATAAGCTGGTTTATCCGTTTCGGGAAGTGGTGTTAATGAAGCTCCTTTTTCCCATGGATTTCCAAATATTAAACCGTCTACTTTTTCAGAAAAACGTTTGTTGAATTCCTCTGCAATAGATTCGTGTACATATAAAACTTTTAAAGCTGTACAACGTTGCCCATTAAACGATAAAGTTCCTGCAATACATTCCTGAATAGCCAGATCTAAATCGGCATCCGGTAAAATAATCGCCGGGTTTTTAGCTTCTAAACCTAAAATCAAACGCAGTCTGTTTTTATTTGGGTGCTGATCCTGTAATGCAATCGCAGATTTACTGTTTCCAATTAATGCCAGTACATCAATTTTTCCTGATTTCATAATTGGCGAAGCTACTTCACGGCCTCTTCCGTATACGATATTGATAACTCCTTTTGGGAAACTGCTTCTAAATGCTTCCAACAATGGCGAAATACATAAAACACCATGTTTGGCCGGTTTAAAAATAACTGTATTTCCCATGATTAAAGCCGGAATCAACAAGGAGAAAGTTTCGTTTAAAGGATAATTGTAAGGCCCAAGACACAAAACAACTCCAAGTGGTCCACGACGAATCATAGCATTTACACCCTGTACTTTTTCAAAATGTGCACTGCGTCCATTTAATTCTTTATAACTATCAATCGTATCGTGAATGTATTCTACGGTTCTGTCAAATTCTTTTTGCGAATCGCCAAGGTTTTTTCCAATTTCCCACATCAAAAGTTTCACCACTTCTTCGCGGGTTTCCTTCATTTGTTTTACGAAATTTTCCATGCATTTAATACGGTCTACCACTTTCATGGTTGGCCATAATCCCTGTCCTTTATTATAAGCCGCATTAGCAGCTTCAACCACTTCGGCAGCTTCTTTCTCTGCCATAAACGGAATCGATCCTAATAAAGTAGGCGTATATTTTTCTGAAGATGAAATGGTCGAAAATACCGGTGTGGTTTGCCCTGTCCATTGTTTCAATTCGCCATTTACAAGATAAGTATCTTGATTTATAAGGGTTTTAATCTGATATTCTTCGGGTATTAAACTCATAATTTGGTAATTTATATTTGGTTATTAATAGCATATTAAAGAAAAAAGAGGCTTTTTATGCCTCTTAATTGTTTTTACGGATTGATGGTTTCACCTTCCCAGTCGAGGATTCCGCCAAGCAAATTGTAGGCATTATTAATACCTAACTCGTTCATAATCTGACATGCTTTAGCACTTCTGGCTCCAGAACGGCAATACACATAATAATTTTTATTTTTATCCAATTCTTCGATTTCATAAATAAAACCCTGACCTTTATTGATATCAATGTTTACAGCATTCTCGATGTAGCCGTCATTAAATTCGTCCTGAGTTCTTACGTCCAGTATAACTGCATTCTCGTCAGCAGCAAGCTGATTCACCCAATCTTCTTGTGATAAATTCATAGTATCTGTTTTTTGTAAAATTACGACGTTTCTATTAATTAAAAACGTACCAAATGCGATTTCGATTATTATTCTCAGAAAACGTTTTAGAGAAAGTATTATAATCAGTGAATTACAAATTTACTTACTATTTTTAAAAATACAGTCTATAAAATCGATGGAAAATAGGATTTTTTCATTTTGGCAAAATGCATCTTAAAAATAGTTTTCTGACAATTAATACCATTTCAATCTGCTATCTTTGTATAAAATTATATATTTTAATCTTTATTTGATAAAAAAATGTTCGCCACGAATTTCACAAATTTTCACGAATTATTTTTTTTACTGCCACAGATTAAATGATTGTAAGGATTTTTATATTTGAAAAATTCATAACGGAATGAACACACTTTAATTAGTGAAAATTTGTGTAATTCGTGGCAAAAAACAAACTCTATCCAATGCAAAATTCACTTAAAAATATATTTCCTAATTTCTCTGACGAACTTATCTCAACTATCGAGGAAAACGGAAGTTTACAAAGTTTTGAAGCCGGAACTATTTTAATGCGAACCGGGCAATATATTAAAAACACAGTTTTAATCACCAAAGGAAAAATCAAAATCTATCGCGAAGGCGAAGACGGCGGAGAATTTTTAATGTATTATCTACAACCCGGACAAGCCTGTGCCATATCGATGATTTGCACCGCAAGAAGTGAGAAAAGCCAGATTATGGCAAAAGTTGTCGAAGATGTTTCCGTCATGATGATTCCGTTGCAAATGATGGACAAATGGATGATGGAACACAGAACCTGGTACGAATTTGTCATCGAAACCTATAGAAGCCGTTTTGAAGAAGTCCTGGAAGTCGTAGACAACATCGCTTTTCGTTCTATGGACGAACGTTTAGAATTTTACTTAAAAAGACATTCTGATGCCTGCGGCTGCTCCGAAGTCAATCTTTCGCATCAGGAGATCGCAACCGAATTGAATACTTCACGAGAAGTTGTATCCAGATTACTCAAAAAAATGGAACAAAGAGGTTTGGTCAAACTCAACCGCAATCAAATTGAATTGTTAAACACAAAGTTCACGAATTAACACAAAGTGTTTATTTTTCCACCATTAAGATATTAAGTTAAATTAAGATTTAATACTTAATTCACTCATTAAGATACAAAGAAGCTAAACTTAACTTTCTTAATATCTTAATGGTAAAAAAACACTTTTTAAAGACAAAGATTGTCATATTGAAAGAAGTCGAAATGCTTTGCGGGTTCTCGACTTCGCTCGAACCGACAAATCAATTCGTGATAATTTGTGTAATTCGTGGCAAACAAAAAACCTTATGTGATAAATGTTACTGTACGTTTCTTTTTAACGAAGCACCTTTGCATCAAAACAATTGCAATGGAATATTTAGGTTATTTTGCTTCGATCATCATCGGGATTTCGCTGGGCCTAATTGGCGGAGGCGGTTCGATACTTACGATTCCGATTTTAGTGTATTTATTCAAAGTAAATCCGGAGCAAGCCACATCGTATTCTTTATTTATAGTAGGATTAACTGCTTTGTCCGGAAGTTACAGCCATTACAAAATGGGAAATTTAAAACTGAAATCGGCATTGTATTTTGCCATTCCTTCCGTAATTTCAATTCTGATTATTCGCGAAGTTATTTTTCCTCAAATTGCTTCGACCTTATTTTCTATCGCTTCTTATTCCGTTTCAAAAGATTTTCTGATTATGATTATCTTTTCGGTATTGATGATTACCGCAGCGATTTCGATGATCCGAAAAAACAAACCCGAAATAAAAGTCACAGAAACTAATTATACCCAACTAGGCATAATAGGTTTTGTAGTGGGAATCATAACCGGATTTCTGGGCGCTGGCGGAGGATTTCTGATTATTCCCGCCCTTCTTTTTTTCGCCAATTTACCTATGAAACAAGCCGTAGGAACATCTTTATTGATTATTACAATCAATTCTTCAATAGGTTTTGGAGGCGATTTATACATTGGCACACCCATAAATTATCCTTTTTTATTAAGCGTTTCGGCAATGGCACTTTTAGGAATGATTATAGGAAGTCAGCTTTCAAAAAAAATAGACGGAGCTAAATTAAAACCCCTTTTTGGATGGTTTGTACTCGTAATGGGATTTTATATTATTACGAAGGAAGTTTTATTTTAATTTTTTTTCTCTCGCAGTCCAGATAGCTATCGGGAGCAGATTTTTATTTTATTATTATATAATTTTAGTTTTTTAATTGTAGAGTAATCTTTGTCAGGGTTTTAAACTCTGGCAAAGATGAAAACTAAAAAATCCGTTTATTCCTAAGAGTAAAAGGATTTGTATTTTTTGGGCGTTCCCTTCGGTCGGGCTATCCGCTAAATTCCCGATTAACAAAAACTACGGCTAAAAAGCCTTGTTTTTCTAAAACGGGAGATACCGCTTCTATCCCTAACGCAAATTGGTGTCTTTCTATTTATTCAAAAGCTTTTCAAGATATTCTACTTTTGCTTTTTCAGCCTGAACTAATTCTTTTTCAGCCAAAACCAAACGTTCGTAAAGTTCAACCATTTTATCCAAAGGATTAAAAGTAAAAATAGGTCCAGATGCACCTTGACCATTACTTGCGCTATTGTCGTAAAAATTATTGAAAAAATTAAAAACTGATTCTTCCGAAAAATTTTCAATTGCTTCTACCGTAACTCCAAGTGCTTTTGCAATTTGTTCAAGTTTTACCTTATCAATTGATTCATTTGATTCAATAATCGAAATAGCCTGTTGGTTTGAACCAATTGCCTGCGCAAGCGCTTCCTGTTTCATTCCTTTAAGCTCTCTGATTCGGCTTATGTTGCGTCCGATATGTTTTGGTTTTGTTGCTGTGCTCATAGTTCAAAGATATTTAAAATTCTTTAAAAAAATATAGATATGGTAAAACACAGATTTGTTTTGTAAGATAAATTCTATATGATTAAATTCCTCAAAGCCCCACGTCATTCTGAGGAACGAAGATCAAAATGATTAAAACTATATTTTAAATATTATTCAGCTATTTTTTTTATATCTATTAAATAGGTTATTGGATTATCTTGTTTGAATTGATGTAGATCTCGCTTATGTGATCGGATTTCCAAAATAATATTTCCAATTAAACACACTGAACCTAATGAAGCACTAATCGGAACCCCCGAAAATGCTGACATAATAGTTGCGGCTGTTCCAGCAATTGCAGTTTTTTCATTAAATATAATTTTAAAAACAGAATCTTTTGTCTTCAACCCCCATTTTTTAGTAGTGTTTTCGTAATTCTCAATGCGATTTAACAAATCATCATTTATAAAATTCAATGATTTATTCTCATAATTTTCAAAAATAAATGTACGTAATCTTCTTAGTTTTTGCAGCGCCTCTTTATCTTCTCTTAACTCTATAATATGTTTCCAACTGATTTGCGAAGTATCAATTAAACTGAGACCATTTAACACAAAAGCTGGATCTTCATTTTGTATGGATCCATTTGAAAAATCATCCTCACCAAAAATTTTATTAATTGGTTGAGATAATGAATTAAGAAGCTTTTCTTTTTCTTTAATTAATAAAGGAAAAAGAGCATGGGTTCTATTGTCAAAATATTCTTTATTTTTAGATATATCAATTCCAATCGAGGCAGGAAAAACATTTGCATAAGTTTCTATATATTTATTGAATAAAGATCCTATTCCTTGAATATTTGAAGAATCTAATAAACTTGGAGGAAGAACTTTTTTTAAGATTTCATGTGCTTCTATGTCGCCGTTATTTTCCCATGGAATCAATTCTCCTAAGTTTAAAGGAATAATTTCATCAAAATATAAACAAGCATTCTTAGAGTCTGCTATACAAACTAAAGTATTAGATTTTTTATATTTCATAATTTAATTGTTACAACTAATCATTATTTTAAAATTCCAAAGAACAAAGAAATGTTTATCTGTAATATTAATTATATTTTTTTTGCATTATTAATTTTAATCATTACAGAATCCATATCTCTAATCCAATTTATTAATTCAGGATCTATCCAATTTATTATTTCAATAATAGAGTTATAAACATCCTCAACATAATTGAAGTCAATATTATTCCCATTAAAACAAATTGGTTCATTATGATTAATTCTATTTCTGAATTCTCTAATTTTATTCAATCTCTCACATACCTGAATCCTACCAATACCAGAAGGTAGATGGTTAAAAATTTGGATTGGTCTACCAAGTAAAATTCTATAATGCGACAATTCAAATAAATTTGTCCAAAATCCTAACGTTTGGTCAGCAATTATTTTACCACTGGTTATAGGAATTCTAATTCTTCTAAATCTATTCTCAGATTTCTCAACAGATGTTCTTAAATAATCATTTGTTATCATTCTTCTTGTACGATTATCTCTATATGTGAGCGAGGGATCAATCATAAATCCAGTTTTTTGATTAATTATCCAATCAGGATCTACAAAATATCCAGACAAAATTATATTTATTTTATTTCTCAATACCACTTCTAATATCCCTAAAATTGGATGAAAGGATTGAGATATTTTTAAATTTGCTTTATATAACTTAACTGATTTCGTTGATCTATTCCCAGTAGCTATTTGGTATCTATCCATTCGTGAAGAAGAGAGATGTAATTGAACTTTTTGAAATCGCATTTGTAAGAATTAAGATTATTTGTAAACATAAAAAAAAGTTTGTATATTTGCACTATGATACTTGATAAAGCCTCTTACCATTTGGTAACGTAATTAAGTTTAAGAAATGCAAAAGAGCCACTAATAGTGGCTCTTTTTTGATTTAATGATTTTTAAAAATTTAAAAAAAATATTCATTATTCAAAAAATCAGTCTTTTTTTAATGCTCCCCATACCCAACATCATCCATTTTCCCGCTAAAAACCCTGTACTGAATAATAAAATAAACAATCACCAGAAACAAAGCAATAAAAAACCAACTCAGACCGGCGTTTAGACCGTATTCTCCGGCGGCAGTATTATAAATTGTTAGTGAAGGATTTACATTATTTGTGGAAGGCAAAACATTTGGGAAAATCGAAACGGCTGTCGAAGCAAAACCTCCAACCAAAAATAAAGACGAGAACAAAAATCCCATTCCGTCTTTTTCATAGGTACGCACTTTAAATAATCCTAAAATTCCAACAAAAGTCATGACAGGAAAAAACCAAAGAATTGGATTTTCTATAAAATTATGAAATGGCTCCGGTTCAATAAAATGCCAGATCTGTAGTGAGATAAAAACCAACACTAATAAAACAATATTGAGCTTAAAAACGATATTTTTAAGTTTTGTATTCAAAGACGAATTGGTTTTAAAAATAATCCAGTTCGCGCCATGAATCGTTAAAGCCACAACACTTACAATTCCTAAAAAGATCGTAAACCAATCGATAATTCCCAATTCATTCGCTTGCGGACTAAAAGTAGGATTCCATAAAGGCAAAAAGAAAAAATGTGCTTCTTGCGTCGAAACTCCGTTGGTTACCATTCCTAAGTTTACACCACGAACGATATTACCCAAAGCAATCCCAAAAAACAAGGCCAAAAGCAAACTCGCAATCCCGAAAGCTTTGTCCCAAATGGCTTCCCACATGGGGTGATGCACTTGTCCGCGCATTTCTAAACCAATTGCACGAAAAATCAACAACCATAAAATCATGATTAACGGCAAATAAAATCCGCTAAAAGATGAAGCATATAAAGTAGGGAAAGCAAAAAACAAAACACCTCCCGCAGCAATGATCCAAACTTCATTGGCATCCCAAAAAGGACCAATGGCGCTTGTAATTGCTTTTTTATCTTTCTCTTCTTTAGCAAAAAATAAATGAATAATTCCTGCTCCAAAATCGTAACCGTCTAAAACAATATAAACGGCCAGAATTCCCATTAAAACTACGTACCAAAAAAATTCCATATTTATATTTTTTCTGTTGAAAGTTCCACATGATGAGGTCCTTTATTGATAATTTTTCCAACCAAAAGCAAAAATAACATGCCCAATAAAAGGTATAATCCAATAAAACCTAACAAGGTAAACAAGGTATTTCCGGATGAAACGGTTGGCGAAGCACCTGCTGCAGTTCTCATTAAATTATAAACCAGCCAGGGTTGTCTTCCCAATTCTGCAGTGTACCAGCCTGTGGTATTGGCGATATACGGAAATGGCATCATAAACATCAACGACCACAAAATCCATTTGGTCTCGAATAATTTCTTTCTTATTAATTGAAAAAGCGCAAAAGCCATCAAACCTATAAATATGGTTCCAAGTCCTACCATAATATGATACGCATAATACAATCCGGAAATATTGGTTGGATGAAGATCTTCTTCGAACTGGTCTAAACCTTTGATTTCCTGATGCCAGCTTCCGTAAGTCAGGAAACTCAGGATATTAGGAACGGCGATTTTATTGTCCAGTTTTTTGTCTTTTACATCAGGCTGACCTATTAAAACAATTTCAGAACCTTTCTTTTCGGTATGAAAAATTCCTTCCATTGCCGCAAACGTTACGGGTTGGTATTTTACGACGTTTTTAGCCAATAAATCTCCCGTTGGCACCGCAACTATAACACTAGAAATCAATCCGAAGATTACGCCTGTTTTCACGAACATTCTCCCGAAAGCAACATTCTTTTTACTTAAAATATAAAAAGCACCAATTCCGGCTACAACAAATGAACTTGTTACCAAAGAAGCTGCCTGATTGTGTAAATACGAAGGCCACAACCACGGATTCAGGAATAGAGCTTTGAAATTCGTGAGAACAAATTTTCCGTTTTCTAATATTTCATAACCTACGGGATTTTGCATCCAGGAATGTGTAGCTATAATAAGATATCCGCTTGCCCAGGAACCAATCATAATTAATAATCCCGTTACAAAATGCCATTTATGTCCCAGTATTTTTTCCCCGAATAAAAAGATCCCAAGAAAGGAGGATTCTAAGAAAAACGAGAACATGCCTTCCATTGCCAAAGTCTGACCGATGATTCCACCGGTTAATTCAGAGAATTTTGCCCAATTGGTTCCAAACTGAAACTCCATTGGAATTCCGGTTACAACACCCATCGCAAAATTCAGAGCGAAGATTTTCATCCAGAAATGCGTGGCGTGATTGTATTGATCGTCTTTGGTTCGCAGGTATTTCCATTTAAAATAAACAATGATCAACGAAAGACCCATTGTAAGTTGCGGAAAAAGATAGTGAAAGGTAATGGTGAAGGCAAATTGCATTCGGTCATAAAAAAGCATTTCTTCCATAGTGGTATTTTATTTATGATGTCTCATCAAATTTACCCATTAAAACCTGAATTCCCTGCCTCTAAAAAAAGTTTTTTCTTTTTTAAACCATATAAGTTATATAAAAAAATATAAGCTTAGCTTAATCAGAAAAGGTTAAACATATTGCAATAAAAAATTTCATTTAATACATTTAATATAAATTCAAAATTCGCAAAACCTAAAATATACTTGTATCACTTTATCGCAAAATTGATCTTTACTTCAAAAATCTATATGTTTAAAAATTTAGTCTTTCTTCAAAATTCCTTTTTCTACGCTTTCGTTTATTAAACCTTCGGCGTAGTTCCACAACGTTTTTGAACCTTCTTTTATGACGCTCTTTTTTTCATAAACCTTATTATAACGCACGTCAAATTCTTTCCAGGTTCCTCCATCATTAGATGTATTTTGTAATAAAGGCTCAAGTCTGTCCATTGATTTTGCAAATTTTGCTTCATTGGTTTCACCGGCTTCAAATTCTTCCCAGATGGCAATCATTTCATCTGCTTGCTTTTTAGGAAGTAAACCAAAAATACGATTGGCGGCCAATCGTTCTTCATCGCTATTATCGTGATTTTTTTGTAAATCGTATAAAAAAACATCTCCGGCATCAATCTCTACAATATCATGTATCAAAACCATTTTTACAACTTTCAAAACATCAACCGGTTCATTTGAATGTTGTGCCAGAACAATTGCCATTAAGGCCAAATGCCAACTGTGTTCTGCATCATTTTCGTTTCGGTCACTATTAAACAGCTTTGTTTTGCGCTGAATATATTTTACTTTATCAATTTCTTTAATAAAAGCAATCTGATTCAATAAATCTTCTGTGTTCATATCAATAATTTTTGTAAAGTTGTAAAATTACGCAGTTTTTTAACCATATAAGTGAGATAATTAAATTTAAGTATTGCGTAATTTTTCTGAAGCTAAAATGAACTTATATCACTTATATCGTGAAATTCCTTTTTTTATACAAAAATCAAATTTGTGTAACATTAGTCACTCGTTTTAAGTAAAAAGTAGGTTACCTTTGTATTCCCATATTTTTAGAACACGTATCATGAAAATTGAACAAATTTACACCGGATGTTTAGCACAAGGTGCTTACTATATAACTTCAAACGGCGAAGCTGCCATTATTGACCCACTTAGAGAAATTCAGCCTTATTTAGATCGTTTAGAGCGCGATCAGGTGAAACTGAAATATATTTTTGAAACGCATTTTCACGCTGATTTTGTTTCCGGACATATCGATTTAAGCAAAGAAACCCAGGCGCCAATTGTTTACGGACCAAATGCCGCTTGCGAATTCGATTGTATCTCTGCCAAAGACGGACAAGAATTCAAAGTTGGAAAAATTACAATTAAGGCGTTACATACTCCAGGTCATACTATGGAAAGCACGACTTATTTACTGATTGACGAAAACGGAAAAGATCACGCAATTTTCTCCGGAGATACTTTATTTATTGGCGATGTAGGCCGTCCCGATTTGGCTCAAAAAGCGGCGGGAATGACACAGGATCAACTGGCGGGAATTTTATTTCATTCGCTAAGAGATAAAATCATGACTTTGGCTGATGATGTGATCGTTTATCCTGCACATGGAGCAGGAAGTGCGTGCGGAAAAAACATGAGTAAAGAAACAGTTTCAACAATTGGAAATCAAAAAGCTACGAATTATGCTTTACGCGCCAATATGACCGAAGCTGAATTTATTACCGAAGTTACCGATGGATTATTGCCTCCTCCAGCCTATTTTAGTATGAATGTGGCGATGAATAAACAAGGATACGAAAGCTTTGAGTCGGTTTTGCATAACGGAATGAAAGCAATTGATGTAAAAGAATTTGAGGCTGTAGCCGAAGAAACCGGAGCATTGATTTTGGATACCCGAAAAAGTACTGATTTCTATAAAGGATTTATTCCGCAATCTATCAATATCGGAATCAACGGTGATTTTGCGCCGTGGGTAGGAACTTTAGTTGCCGATGTAAAACAACCTATTATATTGGTTACCGAAGTTGGTCTTGAAGAAGAAACGGTAACACGTTTAAGCCGTGTAGGTTTCGATTCGATCATCGGACATTTAGACGGTGGTTTTGAAGCCTGGGAAAAAGCCGGTTTTGAAATCGATACGGTAAATAGAATTTCGGCAGAACAATTTGCAAATGAATTTAAAATTGAAAAAGATAAAATAATCGACATTCGCAAAGAAACGGAATACGAAGCAGAACATATCCAGGATGCTTACAGTAAGCCTTTAGCTTATATTAATGACTGGGTAAAAGATATTAACCCAAATGAACATTTTTATTTGCATTGTGCCGGTGGATATCGCAGTATGATCGCCGCTTCTATCCTGCAAGCCCGCGGTTTTAGAAATTTTACCGAAATCGAAGGTGGTTTTGGAGCAATCGCAAAAACGAATATCCCAAAATCAGATTTTGTTTGTCAAAGTAAAGTATTAAAATAAATTTAAGGTACAGAGAGGCAAAGGTGCAAAGGAACAAAGTTTTTCCCTTTTGAATCTTAGCCTTTGAACCTATGCACCTTTGAACCTTTGAACCTAAAAAATATGCTAGAAATTTTAAAAGAACCTTGGCCTTGGTATGTTGCAGGTCCGTTAATTGGATTAACAGTTCCTATTTTATTAATTATCGGAAACAAATCTTTCGGGATTAGTTCGTCGCTTCGTCATATTTGTGCGGCTTGTATTCCGGCAAATATTTCGTTTTTTAAATATGATTGGAAAAAAGAAAGTTGGAATTTATTCTTCGTTTTCGGAATTTTCCTTGGCGGAGCTATCGCCGCTTATTTTTTAGCCAATCCAAATCCGGTTGAAATTACGCCACAACTTTCAGAACAATTAGCTACTTACGGAATCACGGATCATTCCGGATTATTGCCAAAAGAACTTTTCTCTTGGGAAAGCCTTTTCACAGTTCGTGGTTTTATTATGATTGTAGTGGGTGGATTTTTAGTAGGTTTCGGGACGCGTTATGCAGGAGGATGTACAAGCGGACATGCGATTATGGGAATTTCAAATTTGCAATGGCCTTCATTGGTAGCCACAATCTGTTTTATGATTGGCGGTTTTGTAATGTCTCTTTTGATTTTACCTTATATTCTTTCACTTTAAAATTTCAAAAATGAGTAATGTAGAAAATAAAAATACAGACACTGAAGGAATCAACGGAATCCAAATCAAAGATTCCGGATTCTCAAACTTAAAATATCTTATCGTTGGGATCTTTTTTGGGATTGTATTCGTAAAAGCCGAAATCATCAGTTGGTTTCGTATTCAGGAAATGTTTCACTTACAATCGTTCTTTATGTATGGCGTAATTGGAAGCGCGGTTGTGGTTGGACTTATATCGGTTCAAATCATTAAAAAATTCAACATCAAAACCATTCAGGGAGAAAAAATAGAAATTCAGCCCAAAACTTTTAGCAAAGGGCAAATTTACGGCGGATTATTATTTGGTTTTGGATGGGCAATTACCGGAGCTTGTCCCGGGCCTCTTTTCGCTCAGATTGGAACCGGAGTTACGGTCATTGTTGTGACTTTGGTAAGTGCCATTTTCGGAACCTGGGTTTATGGTTTAATTAAAGATAAATTACCTCATTAACTTTTAGTAACTACTTTATTTTAATCGAAAACAAAATTTCGTTTAAGAAAATGAGAGAAGAAATTAAAAAATATTTAAATCACATAAAGGAGACTTGTGCAGAGTTATCAGAAAAAGAGCTTTTGAAATTTGGTGAAGGACTAACAATAACTGAACTTAAGAAAAATGATTTGTACATTGATGAAGGCCAAATGCAAAAACAAGGTGGCTTTTTAGTAAAAGGACTTATAAGGGCTTTTCATACAGACAATTTTGGGAATGAAAAAAACATATATTTTATACCCGAAAATGAGTATACTTTTCATTATGCTTCAATTATTAGCCAAGAGCCATGTCCTCTTACTTTTCAATGTTTAGAAAATTCTACAATTGTTAACTTTTCTCTTGATCAGTTATCCAACGCTTATGAAACGCTTCCAAAATTTGAAAAATATGGAAGATTGATTCTTGAAGTTAAACTTAGAAATCAACAGCAAAGACTTGAAAGTTTGCTTTATAAAAATGCTGAACAACGTTATATTGATTTTATTAATGAATTTCCTCAACTCTTTAATCGAATAACTGTATCAGAACTTTGTAGTTATTTAGGTGTCGAAAGACAGACACTAACTAGAATTAGAAAAAAAATATCTCAATCTTAAAAAATTGACACAAATGTGTCAAAGAAAAAGAGCATCATTTTTTGAATCTTGCAAGAAATAAAAATACAAATGATGATGAAAAAAAGTTTAGATCAATTCGTTAATGATTACATTGAAACTTGGAATACAACAAACCCAGACTTAAGAAAAGAATTAATTGAAAAAGTATATTCAACTTCGGCTGAGTTTTATGCAAATGAACCTGGAGATAATGCTGTAAAGCACTTTGGGCAAGAAGCAATCTTAAAAAATATCACGCAGGTAAATGAACGTTTGGTTATTGAAAACAAACTAGTAACCGAATGTTCTAGTTATTCAGAAAACCACGATACTCTTAAAGTAGCTTGGCAAATGAAAACATCAAATGGTGATATTGTCATTAAGGGAATGAATTTTTTACAACTTGAAAACTCAGGTAAAATTTTTAGAGATTATATATTCATATCTTAAAAAACCTTTTTAACTTCCATGAAATCTAAAACAGACAAAAAAATGAACAACACAGTAGAACAATTTCAATTGAGAAAAGCTGATATTTCTGAAGTATCTCAAATATGGAATATCCTGCAAGATGCAATTGAGCAAAGACGTCTGGACGGAAGTTCACAATGGCAAGATGGTTATCCTAATGAACTTAGTATTATCAACGACATAAATAAGGGTTACGGATACGTACTTACAGAAAACGGAACTATTTTATGTTATGCCGCCATTATTTTTGATAAAGAACCTGCCTATGAAGATATAGAGGGTAAATGGCTCACTGATGGTAATTATGCTGTTGTGCATCGTGTAGCGGCATCAAAATTAGCAAAAGGCAAAGGTATTGCTACTAAACTTTTCAAAAACATAGAAGAGATCTGCCTCACAAACAATATATACAGTATAAAAGTAGATACTAACTTTGACAATATTCCGATGTTGAAAATTTTAGACAAATTAGATTATACTTATTGTGGCGAAGTTTATTTTAGAGGATCAGCCCGAAAAGCGTTCGAAAAAAAGCTAGCGTAATTAGGAGTTCATAATCAAACCCGACATTTAAAAAATATGTCGGGTTTTTCATTTCATTTGCTTACATGAGACATTCCAGTAAAATGTTATATTTCTTTTTAAAATACAAGTATAACCTTCGCTTCTATTTCACACAATTACGTTTTGTTTCATTAAGTTTGTTATTAAAATAAACGCCTGTAAAAAGAAACCTAAGCAATACGATATGAAACATTCAGAACAATTATTAAAATTAAAAAGCACTGAAAAGTGGGATGTTATCATAATAGGTGGCGGAGCAAGCGGCTTGGGAACTGCCCTCGATGCGGCAAGCCGAGGCTACAAAACAATCCTGGTTGAAGCTGTAGACTTTGCAAAAGGGACTTCTAGCAGAAGTACAAAACTAGTTCATGGTGGTGTACGCTATTTAGAACAAGGCGACATACATCTGGTAAGAGAAGCACTGAAAGAAAGAGGATTAATGTCAAAAAATGCAGGTCATTTAATCAAAAATCAATCTTTTGTAATCCCTAATTACACTTGGTGGGGAGGTTCTTTTTACACCATCGGATTAAAAATCTATGATATACTGGCCGGTAGATTAAGTTTGGGAGCTTCAAAATATATTTCGAAGAAAAAAACAATCGAAATGCTTCCTAACGTCGAAGAAAATGGTTTGGTAAGTGGTGTTATATATCATGACGGGCAATTTGATGATTCGCGTTTGGCTATTAATATTGCTCAGACAGCGGTAGAAAAAGGAGCTTGTCTTTTAAATTACATGAAAGTTGTTCACTTGTTGAAAGACGACAACAATCAGATTATTGGCGTTGAGGTACAAGATCACGAAAAAGGAGACAAATATATTTTAAAAGGTGCAGCGATAATTAATGCTACAGGTGTTTTTACAAATGCCATCATGAAACTCAATGATACTGTTTATAAAAAATATATTGTCCCAAGCCAGGGAATTCATCTGGTATTTGATAGATCATTTTTACCCGGAGATCACGCCTTAATGATTCCCAAAACAAGTGACGGACGGGTTTTGTTTGCCGTACCCTGGCATAACCGAATCGTTGTAGGCACAACAGACACTTTAATCAAAAAACAAAGTTTAGAACCTGTTGCTTTAGAAAGCGAAATTGCATTTGTACTCGAAACTGCGCAACGTTTCTTGGCAAAAAAACCAACAAGAGCCGATGTTTTATCTGTTTTCGCCGGTTTACGACCTTTGGCAGCACCTAAAGAAGAAGGAAAAAGCACCAAAGAAGTCTCAAGAAGTCATAAAATTATTGTTTCAGAAACCGGTTTAATTACCATTACCGGAGGAAAATGGACCACTTACAGAAAAATTGCCGAAGACATTATCAATAAAGCTATCCATACAGGAAAATTACCTAAAAAACCATGTGTTACAGAACATCTCGCTATACATGGAAATAAAGCTACTACTACTTTAGACAGAGAAAACCACTTGTATATCTATGGTTCAGATATTCATAATATAACAGAACTACAAGAAAACAATGCTGAATTAAAAGAAAAAGTACATCCGGACCACGAGTTTACCATGGCAGAAGTAATTTGGGCCATTCGATATGAAATGGCCAGAACGGTAGACGATATTTTAGCCAGACGCGTTCGTTTGTTATTCCTGGATGCCAGAGCCGCTATTCAGTCTTCAGAAAAAGTAGCCAGACTACTTGCTAAAGAACTCGGACATAATGAAGCATGGGTCAATAAAGAAATTTTAAATTTCAGAAAAATAGCTAAGGGATTTTTGTTGCCTGAATTTCAATAATCTTGTTTGAACAATTATTAAAGAGTCAAATCTAACAGATTCCTGAAACTTCCCGGGTTTAGTTTAAAATTCAAAAAAGACAGCTTCAACTTTAAACAATCGTTAAATATCAATCAACCACTTATTTTAAAAATAAAATTATAGTATTTTTATACTAATTATATAGAGTTTATCTAGATAGTAATTTCGCCTTATCTGAATTAACAAAAAATTAACATGACATTTGTATATACAAATATTAAAAGATATACATTTGTATATACAAATTATACACTTACGACTATGACAATTGAAGAGGTTATAAAAAGTACAGTTAAGATGGATAATGCGAAAAAAGTTATTCTGAATATCATGTACACGCAAAACGTAATTCAGGATCATTTCAACGAGTTGATAAAACCGTATGATTTATCCGGAGAGCAATACAATGTGTTACGTATATTAAGAGGACAAAAAGGAAATACTGCTAATATGTGTGTAATACAGGAACGTATGCTGGCCAAAACAAGTAATACAACCCGATTGGTAGACAAATTATTACTGAAGGATTTTGTTACACGAAATGTTTGCCCCGGCAATCGACGTAAAATTGAAGTTTTAATCACTCAAAAGGGATTAGATGTATTAAAAGAATTAGATCCAAAGGTAGACGAACACGAACGTGTGTTTGCTGAGAATATAAGTCCTGAAGAATTAGAATTATTAAACAAATTATTAGAAAAATACAGAACCCAACAAAATTAATTTTATGAGCACATTATTAGACAATCTGAACTGGAGATATGCAACAAAAAAGTTTGATGCAACAAAAAAAATATCTTCAGAAGATTTAAATACTTTAAAAGAAGCTGTGAGACTAAGCGCTTCTTCATACGGATTACAACCTTATAAAGTTGTTATCGTAGAAAATCCGGAAATTAGAGAAAAACTAAAAGCTGCTGCTTACGGACAAACTCAAATTACAGATGCTTCTCAATTATTTATCTTTGCAAACGACTTAAATGCCGGAGCAGAATCTGTAGATGCTTATATCAAAAATATTAGCGAAACAAGAGGTGTTCCTGCTGATGCCTTATCTGGATTTGCTGATATGATGAAGGGTACAATTGCCAATTTATCACAAGAGGCTAAAAATATCTGGACAGCAAAACAAACTTATATCGCTTTAGGAACTTTATTAAGTGCAGCGTCTGAATTAAAAATCGATGCAACGCCAATGGAAGGATTTAATGCTGCTGCATTCAATGAAATTTTAGGTTTAGACAAGTTAGGTTTAAACGCGTCAGTTATTGCTACTGTAGGTTACAGACATGGTGAAGATGACACACAACACTACAAAAAAGTTAGAAAATCAAACGAAGAATTATTTATCACTATATAATTATTATTAATCCAAAATCAATTTAAACAACATGAAAAATTTAAAAACAATTGCAATAGCATTATTCGTAGCAGCGGCTAGTATTTCAGTAAATGCTCAAACTAAAAAAATCGACGTAAAAGCAAGTACTATCAAATGGGTAGGAAAAAAAGTAACAGGAGAACACTCTGGAACTGTAAACTTTAAAGACGGATCTTTAGTTTTTAAAGGAAAAAAATTAACTGGTGGTACTTTCACTGTTGATATGACTTCATTAACTTCTACAGATTTAACAGGAGAATACCAAGGAAAATTAAACGGTCACCTGAAATCAGCAGATTTCTTTGGTACTGAAAAATTTCCAACTGCAAAATTAGTTTTCAAAACTATCGGAGCTAAAGCAACTGACGTTTATACTGTTACTGCTGATTTAACTATCAAAGGAATCACTAAACCGGTGACTTTTGATATTACTGTAGCTGGAAACACTGCTACAACTGCTTTCAAAGTTGACAGAACTAAATACGACATCAAATACAACTCTGGTAACTTCTTCGAAAACTTAGGAGACAAAACTATCAATGATGATTTCGAATTAACTGTAGCTTTAAAATTCTAATATTTTAAAACTTATTTAATTCTTATATTATAAGTAAAACCCCAATAGTCAGGTAACTATTGGGGTTTCTTTTTATATGTATTTTCAAAAAGATAACCTCCTTAACACCCCCCTAACACTTTCGTAACAACATACAGGACTTTGATTAACATTTGGCTTTTAATTTTGGCTTATCAAAAAAACAAAATTTAGAAATCAAAATCATAGCTATGAAAACAAAAGTAGGCATTGCCATTATAACACTTCTAAGCACTTTTTTTATACAAGCTCAACAACAACCTAAAGGAATTATTGGCAGTACAAACTGGATGAGCAACTGGACCAATTTTAAACCTGCCAATACAGAATATAACGAAGCTACCAATATTATTGCGGGGACTATTGACAAAGACACAAAACTATTCAAACGCAATACTTATCAATTAGTTGGGGTTGTATATGTAACCAAAAATGCAGTTTTGACCATAGAGCCAGGCACAGTAATTCGTGGAGATGACAAGACCTGTGGAACTCTGGTTGTTACCAATGGGTCAAAAATTATAGCCGAAGGTTTAGAAACAGATCCCATTGTATTTACTTCAAATAAAGAAATTACAGAAAGAAAACCCGGCGATTGGGGCGGAATTATTATTCTTGGAAAAGCTCCTATAAATACCATTGGCGGTATTCATGTATTACCATTTGACCTTGAACCTATGTTAAACCATTACGGGGGGCAGGATGCTGAAGACAATTCAGGAATTTTAAAATACGTGCGAATCGAATATTCCGGCAGAAAATTAAGCGCTGCCAAAGAACTTAATGGTCTTTCATTAGCCGGAGTGGGCAGAAAAACAGTTTTAAGCAATATTCAGATTAGTTTTTCAAATGATGATTCTTTTGAATGTTACGGAGGAGATTTAAACATGAACAATCTTGTTTCATACAGAACTACTGATGATGATTTTGATTTTACACAGGGAGCTCAAATCAACATCAGCAACAGTATCGCGATTCGTCATCCGTTTTCGTCAGACGTTTCGGGATCAAGATGTTTTGAGGTAGATTCTTATGACAAGATAGCCAATACAGATATGAGTAAAAAATTAACTAAAATAAATGCCAATAACATCACCCTCGTCAATTTAGAAGAGAACAACCAAGGACTTGTTAGAGAATCCGTTTATGTAAGGGAAAATACTTTTTTTAATTTGACTAACAGCATCATTTCCGGCTTTACTCCTTTTGCCTTACTTGAAGGAAATATTGGAAATGGCGACGTTAATCTGGCGAAGATTACATTCAAAAACCTAATTGTTAATAATTGTAATGGCGGAATTACAAGTGAAGCAGGAGGCGCTAACGAATCAATTGAAAGATTTTACAGTAATCCTGATTTCCAAATTGGATTTACAAAAATCAAAAACAATGAATTGTTTACAATGCCAAATATCAAAGGAAATCCAGACTTTAGACTGAACCAAAACAACACCATTGCGATTGGAAATTAAGCAATTAAAACAATCAACAACAGCGAAATTTAACAAATTTTAATATTTACAAAAGATTTTTTTGAAAATTTATGTACCGTAATTCAAATTACATTTATATATTTGTGACATCAAAATAAGATATGAGAACAATAATGAACAATACTTGGTGGTGGAAGAATTTACGTCAAACGTCGTGAACTAAGCTTCCTATGGTATTGAAAAACTATAAATATAAAAGGCTTGTCATCACGACAAGCCTTTTTTTTTGGTCAAAAATTAAGTAAAAAATATATTAAAAACTAAAAAACAACATACTTTGAAACCTTTTATACTCAACACACATTACAAACAAATTCTGGCAGATACAATTACGCCGGTAAGTATTTATTTTAAAATCAGGGATAAATTTCCAAATAGTTTATTATTGGAAAGTAGTGATTATCACGGAAATGACAATAGTTTCTCGTACATCTGCTGCAACCCGATTGCAACGATTAAAATCGAAAACGAAATTATTTCTAAAACTTTTCCTGACGGAACAACAGAGCAAATTACAATTGATGCTTCGACTAATATTCCTCAGATAATCCAGGAATTTTCAGGTCAGTTCAAATCTGAAAAAAATGATTTTAAATTCATCAATAATGGCTTATTCGGATACATTTCTTATGATGCCGTTCGGTATTTCGAGAAAGTTTCAATTGCAAAAAAAGATACTGCTACTTTAATTCCGGATGTGTTTTACGCAGTATATCAAAACATCATTGCCATTAATCACTTCAAAAACGAAGCATATATTTTTTGTCATAGTGTTGATGGAAGAAACAACATTTCAGAAATCGAACAATTACTTCAATCCAGAAATATTGCATCTTATAAATTCTCCAAAGAAGGTGAAGGTTTCTCAAACTTAACCGATGAAGAATTCAAACACAATGTGGCTTTAGCCAAAAAACATTGTTTCCGCGGAGACGTCTTTCAATTGGTTTTATCACGCCGTTTTACACAAGGATTTAAAGGTGACGAATTCAATGTTTACAGAGCTTTAAGAAGTATTAATCCATCTCCTTATTTGTTCTTTTTTGATTATGGAGATTTCAAAATATTTGGGTCTTCGCCCGAAGCGCAAATTATCGTAAAAAACAGAAAAGCCGAAATTCATCCAATCGCAGGAACTTTCAAAAGAACCGGAAATGATGAACGTGATGCACTTTTAGCCAAAGAACTTTCTGAAGATAAAAAAGAAAATAGCGAACACGTTATGTTAGTCGATTTAGCCAGAAATGATTTAAGCAGAAACGGACATGATGTAAATGTGGAGAAATATAGAGAAGTTCAGTTTTTCTCACACGTGATTCACCTGGTTTCTAAAGTTACAGGACATTTACACGAAAAAGCGACAACAATGCAAGTCGTTGCTGATACTTTTCCGGCAGGAACTCTAAGCGGCGCGCCAAAACACAGAGCCATGCAATTGATTGAAGATTACGAAAAAACAAATCGTAATTTTTATGGAGGTGCAATTGGTTTTATGGACTTTAATGGAAACTTTAATCATGCGATTATGATTCGAACTTTCCTGAGTAAAAACCATCAATTGCATTGTCAGGCCGGTGCCGGAATCGTAGCCAGTTCTGATGAAGAAAGCGAAATGCAGGAAGTGTACAACAAATTAAGAGCATTGAATACAGCGCTGGAAATGGCGGAGAAAATATAAGTTTCACGTTTTCTTTGTTTCAGGTTTCAAGTTGTTGAAACGTGGAACTTAAAACCTGAAACAATTAAAAAACAAACCACAAAAAAACTATAAATTATGAAAAGAACATTATCAATTCTAGTTTTAATCATTACCCTAACCTCTTGTAATTCGGAAAAAAAAGAGAATCAAATTCAAGGAACCTGGCGTCTTATATCAGCAGAAACCACTGAAAAAGATTCAACGTTCTCGACTTTCAATCCAAAAACAAAAATGATTAAAATTATAAATGATACTCATTTTGCTTTTTTCAATCACGATTTAAACAATGGAAAAGACAGTACAGCAGCAGTATTCTTTGGCGGAGGTGGAAAATATACTTTGAAAGATAGTATTTATACCGAAAACCTTGAATATTTTAATAACCGTCAATGGGAAAATGGCAAATTTGAATTCACAGTAAAAATTAAAAATGATACACTGATTCAAAAAGGAATCGAAAAAGTAGAAAAATTAGGAATCGACCGAATTATCACTGAAAAATACGTTCGAGAAAAGTAAAAATTTAGTTTCAAGTTTTCATTGTTTCAAGTTTCAAGTTATTGGAACGTGAAACTTGAAACTTGAAACCTGAAACAAAAAATGAAAATGAAAAAAATATTAGTTATAGACAATTACGATAGTTTCACTTACAATTTAGTGCACTATTTAGAAGATTTGAACTGCGAAGTAACCGTTTACAGAAATGATGAATTTGATATTGATGAAATCGCTTCTTTTGATAAAATTTTACTTTCTCCGGGCCCTGGAATTCCGGATGAAGCAGGTTTATTAAAAGCAGTAATTCAGAAATATGCTCCAACAAAAAGTATCTTAGGCGTTTGTTTGGGTCAGCAAGCGATTGGAGAAGTTTTTGGCGGAACACTTTCAAACCTTGATAAAGTATATCATGGTGTTGCCACAAATGTAAAAACAGTAGTTTCAGACGAAATTTTGTTCGAAGGTTTAGGAAATGAATTTGAAGTAGGACGCTATCATTCGTGGGTTGTTGACGCAAATTTACCTGATGTTTTAGAAGCAACTTCAATCGACGAAAACGGACAAATTATGTCATTAAGACACAAAACTTTTGACGTAAGAGGCGTTCAGTTTCACCCGGAAAGTGTGCTTACACCAAAAGGAAAAAGGATTTTAGAGAACTGGATAAAAAGTTAGTGTTCAGTATTTAGAATTTTAGTATTCAGTCACAGTTTAAAAACTTAGTCGCTTAGAACCTTAGCAACTTAGAACCTCAAAAAAAATGAAAACAATATTAAATAAACTAATCAATCACGAAGTGCTTTCAAAAGAAGAAGCCAAAAACGTATTGATTAATATCTCTAGCGGAAGCTATAATCCAAGTCAGATTTCAGCATTCCTGACCGTATTTATGATGCGAAGCATTACGATCGATGAACTTTCGGGGTTTCGTGAAGCCTTATTAGAATTATGCGTTCGCGCTGATTTATCAGCGTACAATACGATCGATTTATGTGGAACGGGCGGTGACGGAAAAGACACTTTCAACATCTCGACTTTGGCTTCCTTTATATCAGCGGGAGCCGGAATAAAAGTCGCCAAACACGGAAATTACGGAGTTTCATCGATTTCAGGCTCAAGCAACGTAATGGAAAAAATGGGAATCAAATTTAGCAATGATCCTTCGTTTTTAGAAAAATGTATTGATAAAGCGGGAATTTGTGTTTTACACGCTCCCCTATTTCATCCGGCGATGAAAAACGTTGGGCCTATTCGTAAAGAATTAGCGGTAAAAACGTTCTTTAATATGCTGGGGCCCATGGTAAATCCGTCATTCCCAAAAAATCAATTGGTTGGAGTTTTCAATCTTGAATTGGCTAGAATGTATGCCTATTTATACCAAAATACCGATATCAATTTCACGATTTTACATTCGCTTGACGGATATGACGAAATATCTTTAACTGGTCCAACCAAAACAATAACATCGCACATGGAAGGAATGCTGAAACCGGAAGATTTTGGCGTTAGACTTCTATTACAAAGCGAAATCGAAGGCGGAAAAACTATCGAAGAATCGGCTGATATGTTTATCAACATCCTCTCCGGAAAAGGAACTGAAGCACAGAATAATGTAGTTTTAGCCAATGCCGCAATGGCCATTGCAACGGTTACAAAATGTTCTCCGCTTGAAGGATTTGAACTAGCAAAAGAAAGTTTATTCTCCGGAAAAGGGTTAATAGCTTTGAAGACATTACAAAAATTAAGTAAAAATTAAAGTCATGGCTTTTGAATTAAAAAGTGTAGTTCCATGGGGTCGAAGTTTAGAGGAATATATCAAAATTTTTAAATTAACTGATTCCGATTTGAATAGTAGTATTATCAGTTTTGGAGATGGACCTGCAAGTTTCAATTCAGAAATGACAAAACTTGATAAAAAGGTGGTTTCATTAGACCCTATTTATCAATTTACAAAAGCTCAATTAGAACAAAGAATCGACGAAACCAAAGAAACCGTTATAAAACAAACGAGAGCTAATCAGGACAATTTCGTTTGGAAAAACATTAAAAACGTAGATGAATTGGAGCAAATTCGCATGAGCGCAATGGCCAATTTTATTGTCGATTTTGAAATAGGAAAAGAACAACAAAGATATATTTATCATCAGTTGCCAACGCCAACAAAATACGAAGCATTGGAATTCGATTTGGGCTTAAGCTCCCATTTTTTGATTCTATATTCGCAACTAGGATTGGATTTTCACATTCAATCAATTAGTGAGATGTTACGAATATGTAAAGAAATAAGAATATTTCCGTTATTAAATTTAAATGCAGTAAAATCTGAAATTTTAGAAGACATCATTAACCATTTTAATTCTGATTTCATCGTAACTATTGAATCCTCAGATTATGAATTTCAGAAAAACGGAAACGAAACATTGGTAATTAAACGAAAAAAGATCAATTAAAGAATATGAATATTTTAGATAAAATTATAGTTGACAAAAAAAGAGAAGTTGTTCTCAAAAAATCAATCATTCCGGTGTCGCAATTGGAAAGTTCTGTCTTTTTTGAAAGAACAACCATTTCTTTAAGTCAAAAACTAAAAGCAAGTTCAACCGGAATTATCGCAGAACACAAACGTCGTTCTCCTTCAAAATCAGTTATCAATCATAGTTTTACGGTTGAAGAAGTGGTTAAAGGTTATGAAAATGCAGGCGCTTGCGGAATTTCTGTTTTAACAGATGGAAAGTATTTTGGAGGTTCTCTTGACGATTTGCTTTTGGCCAGAGCGAGTGTGAACATTCCGCTTTTGCGAAAAGAATTTATTGTTGATGAATATCAGATTTTAGAAGCAAAAGCCTATGGAGCCGATTTGATTTTATTAATCGCTGCTGTTTTAACTCGCGAAGAAATCAAATCATTATCCCAATTTGCCAAGAAACTCGGTTTAGAAGTTTTACTTGAAGTTCACAATCAGGAAGAATTAGAAAAATCGATTATGCCAAGTTTAGACATGATTGGCGTAAATAACAGAAATCTAAAAACCTTCGAGGTTAGCCTTGATTTCAGTAAAGAACTAGCATCACAAATTCCAAATGATTTTGTAAAAGTCTCTGAAAGTGGTATTTCTTCAATCGAAGCCATTTCTGAACTTAAACCTTACGGTTATAAAGGATTTTTAATTGGAGAAAACTTCATGAAAACCGATAATGCCGGAAAAGCAGCAACAGAATTTATTAAAAATTTGAGCGTTTAAAATAGCCACGAATTCACGAATTTATTTATTATCATTCGTGAATTCGTGGCGAAAAAACACAAAGCTTTGCGAACTTAGCGTTTTTAAGCACAATCAAAATAAAAAACTTAGCGCTTTTGCGGTAAAAAAACACAATACAATGAAACTCAAAATATGCGGCATGAAATATCCCGAAAACATAATCGAAATAGGTTCACTCCTACCCGATTATATGGGATTTATTTTCTATGAAAAATCCGCTCGATATTTTAACGGAACCATTCCGGAACTGATAGGAACAATAAAAAAAGTCGGTGTTTTTGTCAATCAGAGTCAGGAAGAAATTCTGGAAAAAGTAGCCAAATACAATTTACAAGCCATTCAATTACACGGAAATGAATCTGTTGAATTTTTATCGGAATTAAAAAAACAATTGCCAAAAAAAATCGAAATTATTAAAGTTTTTTCGGCCGATGAAAATTTTGATTTTGAAATTATAAAACCATTCGAACCCGTTTGTGATTATTTTATGTTTGACACCAAAGGAAAATTACCCGGCGGAAACGGAACCTCTTTCGACTGGAAGATATTAAAAAAATACAAGTCTGAAAAACCATTCTTTTTGAGTGGCGGAATCGGAATCAATGAATTAAAAGCCATAGAAGAAATTTCAAAAACAAATCTTCCTATTTATGCTGTTGATATAAATAGTAAATTTGAAATCGAACCCGGGCTAAAAAACAAAAATCTATTTAGCAATTTCAAACGAAAATTTGATGTTGCCAACTTTTAAAATTGGAATAAAATGAATTTTAACGTCAACGAAAAAGGATGTTACGGAGAATTTGGAGGAGCTTACATTCCTGAAATGTTGTATCCAAATGTAGAAGAATTACGCCAAAATTATTTAAAAATAACAAGCGAACCAGATTTTAAAGCCGAGTTTGATCAACTGCTAAAAGATTATGTTGGGCGCCCAAGTCCGCTTTATTTTGCCAAGCGTTTATCTGAAAAATACAATACCAAAGTTTATCTCAAAAGAGAAGACTTAAACCACACCGGTGCCCATAAAGTAAACAATACGATTGGACAAATATTAGTTGCAAAACGTTTGGGTAAAAAACGAATTATTGCAGAAACCGGAGCTGGTCAGCATGGGGTTGCAACTGCAACGGTTTGTGCTCTTATGGGATTGCAATGTATCGTTTACATGGGCGAAATCGACATTGCGCGTCAGGCACCAAACGTGGCACGAATGAAAATGTTAGGTGCTGAGGTCCGTCCTGCACTTTCAGGCTCAAGAACCTTAAAAGATGCTACTAATGAAGCTATTCGTGACTGGATTAATAATCCGGTTGACACGCATTACATCATTGGATCTGCGATTGGACCACATCCTTATCCGGATATGGTGACACGTTTTCAGAGTGTAATTTCAGAAGAAATCAAATGGCAGTTAAAAGAAAAAGAAGGACGTGAAAATCCTGACTATGTAGTCGCTTGTATTGGTGGCGGAAGTAATGCGGCAGGAACTTACTATCATTTTTTACACGAGCCCGAAGTTGGGATTATTGCCGTTGAAGCAGCCGGAAAAGGTGTTGATAGCGGTCATAGCGCGGCGACTAGTAAGTTAGGAAAAGTAGGCGTTATTCACGGTTGCAAAACCCTTTTGATGCAAACTCCTGACGGACAAATTACAGAGCCTTATTCTATTTCTGCAGGTTTGGATTATCCAGGAGTTGGCCCTATGCACGCGCATTTGGCACAAACAGGTCGTGGCGAATTTTTCTCGGTGACTGATGATGATGCTATGAATGCCGGTTTACAATTGACAAAACTAGAAGGAATTATTCCGGCAATCGAAAGCGCACATGCTTTTGCGGTTTTAGATCAAAAGAAATTTAAACCAACAGATATTGTGGTGATCAGTCTTTCAGGTCGTGGCGATAAAGACTTAGATAATTATATCGAATATTTTAAATTATAAAAAGAGTAATTTGGTGTTCCCAATGCCGATAGCTATTGGGAGGCTTTCGGCTATATTCCCGATTAACACAAACTACGGCTAAAAAGCCTTGTTTTTCTAAATCGGCAGATACCGCCTCAAAGGAAGTTCACTGAACTCAACTAAAAATAATACAAAGTGAAGTAATCCCTAACGCTAAAAAACAACTAACGAGAAAAATAGTAATTATGGAAAAGTTATTCTCTTACGGAACATTACGCTCGAAACAAATTCAAATGCAGCTTTTTAATAAAGTGCTGACCGGAACTCGTGACCAGCTGCTAGGTTATAAACTAAAAAGCCTGCAAATTGAAGAAGAATTTGGAATGGCAGACTATGTTGTAGCTGTACCCAGCGCAGATTCTTCAGATCCCATACATGGAGTTGCTTTTAATATTTCGGCTTCAGATTTAGCTAAAGTGGATATATTCGAATCGAATGCCTATAAAAGAGTTAAGGTCACGTTGAATTCCGGAGCAGTTGCCTGGGTTTATATAGAAAACTAATAAAAAGTCGATATGATTTTAGCAGCCGGACAAACAAAACCAACTCGTGGAGATATTGAGGCTAATTTATTAGATCACTATCGTCTTATTGAACTGGCGGTGCAAAATGGAGCCCGGTTAATTGCTTTTCCAGAAATGTCGATTACAGGTTACGAAAGAGAAAATGCCCAACAATTAGCTTTCAAAAAAGACGATTCAAGACTGAATCATTTGAAAAAATTGGCTGTCGAAAATAATATCATAATTATTGCCGGAGCACCAATTCAAATTGAATCGGAATTGTTTATTGGAGAATTTATTATTGCTCCGGATAATTCGGTAGCTATATATACGAAGCAATTTTTGCATGAAGGAGAAGATGAATTTTTCCAGTCTTCTTTCGATTATAATCCTATGATTACGATTGAAAATAAACAGATTTCGTTTGCCATTTGTGCTGATATTGACAATCCGCTTCATCCGGAAAATGCCCGTAAGAAAGAAACTGATATTTATGTTGCCAGTATTTTCTTTTCGCCAAACGGCATTCCGAATGCTTACAGGGATTTGCAAAACTATGCTCAAAAACATCAAATGAGTGTATTGATGTCTAATTTTGCCGAAGAATCCTGGAGATCTCCTTCAGCAGGACAAAGTGCATTTTGGAATAATAAAGGTGAATTGATTGTACAAATGAATGATTCAGATTCCGGATTGTTAATTGTAGAAAATCAAAATAATAATTGGATAAGTACCATTATTACCGATTAAAAAATTAAACAGATTAATTTAAAAAAATCACTTTTAATCCTCTAATCTGTGGCAAAAAAACTTAATAATACCTAACAGGTTTTGGAAACCTGTCAGGAGAAAAAAATAAAAACAATGAACAGAATAACTCAAAAATTACAAGAAGATAAAAAGATACTTTCTATCTATTTTTCAGCGGGATATCCTAATTTAAATGATACCGTACAAATTATTCAGGATTTAGAAAAGAATGGCGTCGACTTAATCGAAATTGGTTTGCCATTTAGTGATCCTTTGGCTGATGGACCTACAATTCAGGCAAGTTCGACTCAGGCACTTCATAACGGAATGACAACTCAAATTCTTTTTGATCAGCTGAAAAACATTCGGGAAAGCGTAAAAATTCCGCTGATTATTATGGGATATTTTAATCCTATGTTGCAATATGGAGTTGAAGCTTTTTGTGCAACATGTGCAGAAATTGGCATCGACGGACTTATTATTCCGGATTTACCTGTTGACGTTTACGCAGATGAATACAAAGCTATTTTCGAAAAATACGGTTTGATCAATGTATTCCTGATTACGCCACAAACTTCTGACGATCGTATTCGTTTTATAGACAGTGTCTCAAACGGATTTATTTATATGGTAAGTTCCGCGAGTGTTACGGGTTCTCAATCCGGTTTTGGAAATACACAGGAAAGTTATTTTGAGAGAATTTCAAACATGAATCTTAAAAACCCACAGATAATAGGTTTTGGAATTTCGAATAAAGAAACTTTTAATCAGGCAATTAAATTTGCAAAAGGTGCAATTATCGGAAGTGCTTTTATTAAACATTTAAGCGAAAACGGCTCAGGAAAAATTAATGAATTTGTTGGAGCCATTAGATAATTAAATCCGATTTGTAAAGCATATAAATGAACAATCAAAAGTATAAATGTTGGTTTTTAATTAACCCGCATAAAGGAAAAAGCAAAGTTGAAGAGCTTGAAAAACAAGCCTCGGATATCTTTCTTAATTTTATTGAAGACAAGAACTATGGCATAGAAATTAATTCTTTTCGATTTGATATTACCATCGAGAACAAAGTAAATTATGAATTACAGAGGGATTCACTATTTATGGGTTTGGCACATTTATCTGCTCATATTGATAAAAAAATCTTTGAGGAAGCAGATGAAACCGGAAAAATCAAGTTACTGCTGAATGCATCATCGTTAATGATAAAATATTTAGCCAAAAAGATGACTTTGCCCAAAACCTTTCAGTCTAAAGATTTATTCAATGATTACAGAAACTATTTAGCACAAAACAATTTCTTCCTTAAACAGGATGACAAAACTATTCTCAAACAATTTGATCCTACAGAATTTAAATTTTTAATAACTAGTAGTTTAGGAGTCCGAGAAGACAATATTTATTATAATTTGAATGAAATTCAACGCTTTATCAATAGTAAATTATCCGGACAGACGTTTGGAACCTCTATAAAATACTTTTACCTGGGTTATGAAATTTTTGATTTTACTCGTGATCATGCCAATTTTATGGCCGCAATAATGAATTTAAAAAGATTTGGAAAAAAGTTAAATTACCTATTAATGGCAAAGAAATTTGACTACAATCAACTGAAAGATTTAGTAGCCGGGCAACAATTTAAAATTTTAAAAGATGCTATTATAGAAGCAATTAATGATGTTGACCTATTAGATAAAAAACCAAAAGACTTTAACAAACCCAAATTTTTGACTTCTATGGATAAAATCCTCACTTTATATGAAAAGAAATTTATAGATCAAGAATAGGAGTTTTTACTAATACACAATCTTATTCAAAAAATAACAGAGCTGAAAAAGTCACTATCAAAGGGCTTTTTCAGCTTTTTTCATCATTGAAAAACTTCTTTTAAACGATAAATACTACAGCCAATTTACTACATGGTTTTCTGTTAATATTTTGTTAAAATAAAATTAAACAGCTGTTTAATTTAAACGCTTGTTTAATTTTGTACCCGATTAGAAAAAACAGCATGTCAAACGTTGAATTAAACGATAAAAAAATTCAGATTCTGGAAGTTGCTGAAAAGCTATTTTCTGAAAAAGGATTTGAAGGAACATCGATACGGGATATCTCAAAAGAGGCAAAAATTAACATTGCCATGGTTTCCTATTATTTTGGTTCTAAAGAACGCTTGCTCGAGGCTCTAATTCTTTACAAAACTTCTGATTTAAAATTACAACTCGAAAATTTATTTCAAGAAAATCTCGAACCTCTTGATAAAGTAAATAAATTAATCGAAATTTACATTAACAGAATTAACTGTAACAGGGGGATTTTCAGAATCTTACATTTTGAATTTACTTCCAGAAAGAAAGAACAGAACCTCATGGCATTTACAGAACTCAAAAAAGGAAATCTAAAATCACTTGAAAAAATTATTCAGGAAGGCCAGACAAAAGGTGTTTTTAGAAAGGATGTTATCATTCCGCTTATCACACCGACCATAATGGGTACTTTTTTTCATTTTCATATGAATAAATTATTCTTTCAGGATTTGCTTCAATTAAATACAGAAGCATTATACAATGATTATATTAAAACCAGTCTTACAAAGCACATTCAACAAACTATAAAAGCTCTACTTGTTTATGAAAATTAATCAATTAATGCTCTTTGGTATTTTCTTCATCGGAATTTCATCAATAGAAGCACAAGAAAAAACAAGTTTAACCTTAGACGAAGCCGTAAAAATGGCCTGGGAAAAAAGTAACGAAGTTACGCTTGCCAATACTAAGGTAAACACAAAAAAATATGAATTAAAAGAGGTTAGGAATAACCAATACCCGGATTTAAAAATTTCCGGACAATACCAGCGATTGACAAAAGCCTCAATCGATATGCATAATAGTGGTGATCAGGCCAGTTCTGACCCAATGCCATCTCCAGATCAGGCAATGCTTGGTATGGCTAATCTTAGTTTGCCAATATTTGCAGGATTTAAAATTCAGAACAGCATTAAAGCATCTGATAATTTATACGAAGCAGAAACTGCTTATGCAGCTAAAACAAAAGAAGATGTTACATTACGTGTAATCACTTATTATACGGCTTTATACAAAGCGCAAAAAACTTTAGATCTTCTAAACGAAAATCAGAAACAAGCCAAACAACGTGTTACTGATTTTACAGAATTAGAAAAAAACGGAATCATCCCGAGAAATGATTTATTGAAAGCTCAATTGCTTGTTTCCAAAACACAACTATCTATTGATGAAGCTAATAACAACATCAATAACATTAACTTTTATCTAACGACTTTACTAAAATTAGAGCCTAGTGTAAAACTTGAGGTTAATGAAGCTGATTTTTTCAATCTCAAAACAAGCAATGCACCAACATCGGATGTATTGGCATTAGAGAACAGAAAAGATTTAGAGGCGCTGCGTTTTCAACAAAAAGCAAGTGAAGCCAATGTTAAAATAGCAAAAGCAGCTTATTATCCTTCGCTTTCACTATTAGGCGGTTATACTGCTTTAGATCTTAAAGATTTTATTACTGTAAAATATGCGATGAATTTTGGGGTTGGTTTATCTTATGATTTATCAGGAATCCTTAAAAATAGTGCTAATGTAAAAGCTGCTGAAAGCAGAGCATTAGAAGTTAAAAACTCAGAAGCGGTAATGACGGACCGTATTAAAGTTGAAGTTCAAAAATCTATTGAAGATTATGACTTAGCCATCAATCAAAGTGTGGTTTATGACGAAGCGCTTCAGCAAGCTTCTGAAAATTACAGACTTGTAAAAGATAAATTTGATAATGGCTTATCAGACACTAATGACTTAGTTGAAGCTGACGTTGAACACTTAAGCGCTAAAATAAATACAGCTGTGTCTAAAGCAACTATTATTCAAAAATATTACGAATTACTTTCAGTATCAGGACAATTATCACAATCATTCAATCTTTCTAAAATATAATCGATAGCTCTCATGGAAAAGAAAAAAACAAATACTAAATTCATCATTATACTAACCGTGTTGGTTTTAGTGGGCGGAACATACGGAATAACAAAGTACTTACACTCCCAGGCTCACGAAGAAACAGATGATGCTCAGATCGAGAAAAAAATGAATCCAATTATTCCTCGAGTATCCGGATATATTAGTAAAGTGTATGTAAAAGATAATGACTTTGTAAAAAAAGGAGATACTTTATTTACTATCGATAAAAGAGATTATCAGTTAAAAATTGACGAAGCGAACGCTGCTTTACTAGCTGCTGAAGCGCAATACGAAGCCGCAAGAGCTGACATTGGAAGTGCAAATGCAAACATCTCAGTTTCTGATGCTAACATGAGATCTGCAAGCGGATCTATTGAAAGTGCAAAAATTAGATTAAGACAAATTACAAACGATTACAACCGTTACAATAATTTGTACAAAACACATACGATTACAAAACAACAATATGAGCAGGCTTTATCTGCAAAAGAAGAGGCTGAGAATCAAGTTCGCGTTTTAGAGCAACAACAAAGAGCAAGTTCTTATCAAAAATCAGTAATTCAGTCGAAATCTAAAGTTTCTGACAAACAGACTGAAGTTGCTGCTGCTAACATCAAAAAAGCAAAAACAATGCTTGATGTGGCACATTTAAATCTTAGTTACACAGTTGTAACAGCTGCAATTGATGGTCAGGTATCTAAAGTTGATATTCAGCCTGGACAATTGGTTCAACCTGGACAATCTTTATTTTACATCATCAACAACAATGAAGCGTGGGTTGTAGCGAACTTTAAGGAAACGCAATTAAACAAAATGATTATAGGACAAAAAGTAAGTTTAAAAGTTGATGCTTACCCTAACTATGAATTCAAAGGAACTGTAACTTCATTCTCTCCTGCCACAGGATCTCGTTTTTCATTATTACCACCTGATAATGCAACAGGTAACTTCGTAAAAACAATTCAGAGACTACCGGTAAAAATTAGTTTAGATCAATCAAATGATCCTGAAAAAATAAAATTACTAAGACCGGGAATGAATGTTGACGTAGATGTACATTTAAAATAATATAATGACAGCAGTACAAGGAGATGACGATTTAGTAGAATACGGTTACAGACGTGTGATTATTACGATTACCGCAGTACTTTGTGCACTGTTGGAAATTGTAGATACCACGATCGTAAACGTAGCTCTAACAGACATGCGCGGTAGCCTTGGTGCTACTTTGACTGATGTGGCTTGGGTAATTACAGCATACGCAATTGCGAATGTTATTGTAATTCCGATGACGAGTTGGCTATCCCAACAATTTGGAAGACGTAATTATTTTGTGGCCTCTATCATACTATTTACAGTCTGTTCCTTTTTATGCGGTAACGCCACTAATATTTGGGAATTAGTAGCTTTTAGGTTTGTACAAGGTATGGGTGGTGGTGCCTTGCTTGTAACAGCCCAGACTATTATAACCGAAAGTTATCCTATAGCAAAACGTGGAATGGCACAGGCTATTTACGGGATGGGTGTAATTGTTGGTCCAACTTTAGGTCCGCCTTTAGGAGGGTATTTAGTAGATAATTATTCCTGGCCTTATATATTCTATATCAATATCCCGTTAGGAATTATTGCGACTATTTTGGCACTTACTTTCGTAAGAAGCCCTAAATACGGAGAAAAATTAAAAGCCAATCAGGTTGACTGGTGGGGAATTATATTATTAGCCGCTTTTATCGGATCACTACAATTCGTTTTAGAACATGGTCAACAAGACGATTGGTTTAACGATTCTACAATCGTAACCTTAAGTGTTGTTACTGTTCTGGGATTGGTATTGTTCATCTGGAGAGAGCTAACCTATGAATTTCCAATTGTAAATCTTAGTGTTTTAAAAGATGGAAATTTAAGAATTGGAACCGTAATGTGTTTTATTCTTGGTTTCGGTTTATATGGCTCAACTTTAATTATCCCAATTTATACGCAATCTGTTTTAGGATGGACAGCAACTGATGCCGGATTATTACTGATTCCGGGTTCCATTACAACGGCGATCATGATGCCATTTGTTGGTAATATGATTCAAAAAGGAGTTCCGCAAGGTTATATGGTTGGAGTTGGATTTTTAGTATTCTTCTTTTTTACCTTTATGATGCAGACGCGCATGACACCGGATACAGGTGTTGAACACATGTACTGGCCTTTAATTCTAAGAGGAATTGGGTTAGGATTGCTTTTCGTACCTATTACTACACTTTCTCTTTCTACCTTAAAAGGAAAACATATTGGTGAAGGTGCTGCTTTTACAGGTATGATGAGACAATTAGGAGGTTCATTTGGTATTGCAATTATTACGACATTTATCACTCGTCTAAGCCAGGAACACAGAGTTAATTTATTAACAAATTTAGACCCTGCAAATTATCAGGTTCAACAACGCATATTGGGAATGCAAAAAGCATTTGAAGCTAAAGGATATAGTGCTGATGTTGCCCTTAAAAAAGCCTATCAGGCAATAGAATATTCAGTAATGAAACAAAGTACCGTAATGTCATACATTGATATTTTCATGTACCTGGGAATCATGTTCTTATGTTGCATTCCGATTATATTTTTCATTAAAAAAGGAAAAAACAAAATTAATCCTGCTGATGCAATGCATTAATAATAATTGTTTATAATACGAAAAAGCCGGGCTAAAAATAGCCCGGCTTTTTTATTTTATATGATATGGAACATAATTTGAAAGGATTAAAATGTCTACGTACGATATGTTCTAAATCTGAAGGGATTGAAATCCCTTCCTACAATATGGCCCGAGTCTCCGACTCTCTACAAAAACAACTCTCTAGTGGAAACTTAGAAACTCAGACTCTTAGCAGCTTCAAAAAAAAACCCGCACCTTTGTACATCAAAAGAAGGGATTGAAATCCCTCCCTACAATATGGCCCGAGTCTCCGACTCTCTACAAAAACAACTCTCTAGTAGAAACTTAGAAACTTAGCAACTCAGACTCTTAGCAACTTCAAAAAAAACTCTGCACCTTTGTCACTTTGAACCTTTGTCCCTCAAAAAGAAGGGATTAAAATCCCTCCCTACATTATGGACTGAGTCTCCGACTCTCTACTGAAAAACAACTCTCTAGTGGAAACTTAGAAACTTAGCAACTCAGACTCTTAGCAGCTTCAAAAAAAACTCTGCACCTTTGTCACTTTGAACCTTTGTACATCAAAAGAAGGGATTAAAATCCCTCCCTACAATATGGACTGAGTCTCCGACTCTCTGATGAAAAACAACTCTCTAGTGGAAACTTAGAAACTTAGCAACTCAGACTCTTAGCAGCTTCAAAAAAAAACTCTGCACCTTTGTCACTTTGAACCTTTGTCCCTCCCTAAAAAATTATCTTGTAAACACCAAATGATTATCTTTTGAAAGATTAGCATCAAACTGATATCCTTCATAATTGAAACCTTTTAAGTCATCAATAGTTTCTGCATTGGTATCGATAATATAACGAACCATCATACCTCTTGCCTTTTTCGCAAAGAAACTTATGATCTTAAGTTTTCCGTCTTTGTAATCTTTAAAATCAGGAGTGATCACAGGGACTTTTAAAGCTTTTACGTCTACAGCCGAAAAATATTCATTACTCGCTAAATTCACAAACAACTCCCCTTTTTCAAGTTCTTTATTTAGGGCTTTAGTAACGGTTGGTTTCCAAAATTCATGTAGATTTTTGTATTCACCAATTGGCAATTTTGTTCCCATTTCGAGACGATAAGCCTGCATTAAATCAAGCGGTTTTAAAATTCCGTAAAGTCCGGATAAAATTCTAAGTTTACTTTGTAAAACTTCTAATTTCTCAAGCGGAATTGTATAGGCATCTAAACCGGTATATACATCTCCGTCAAAAGTATAAATTGCCGGCCGGGCATTTTCCGGAGTAAAAGGTGTTTTCCAATCCTGGTTGCGTTTCCAGTTTAAATCTGATAATTTATCTGAAATTGACATTAGTTCAGATAACTCAGCGGGCTTTTTTTCTTTTAAAACTTTATGAACCTGACGTGCTTCTTTCAAAAAAGCAGGTTCTGTATATTGGGGTGTTGGTAATTCTTTTTCGAAATTTAAGGACTTCGCCGGCGATATAACAATTTTCATGTGTGCGTTTTTATAGAATTCAAAAATACAAATTGAATTGCTAAAAATAAGAGATCGTAATTGATTTGTTTTATGATGCTATAAATGTTTTTTGCTACTTTTTTTTGCCACGAATTCACGAATTTCTTTTTTAAATTGACTATGATTCGTGAAATTCGACGCAATCTTATTTTGTTTTAATAAAATTTGATACCTGAAACTGTGAATTTATTCAAAAAAGTGAACGATAGATTATAATAGGCATTTTCTATGTTGTAAATTTGCAGCTATAAAATTCCAAATAACATTTCAATATAAAATTGAAAGTTGTATTCTAAATATTAGCCACGAATTCACGAATTAACTTTTTTTAAATTAATTATAAAAATTCGTGAATTCGTGGCGAAAAATTTAGATCATGACAAAAATATTATATCAACTGGAAAGTTATCAAATAATGGGAATTTTATTTGATGTTCATAGAAATTTAGATGGATGTTTTTCTGAAATCGTTTATAAAGACGCTTTAGAATATGAATTTAGAAAAGCAAATATTCCATTTGAAAGAGAAAAAGAATATTTAGTAAATTATAAAGACATTATATTGAATCAAAGATTTTATGCTGATTTTGTTTTGTTTGATAAAATTATACTTGAAATAAAATCAAGTGATTTTCTGCATCCCAAACACATTTCACAATGTCTAAATTATCTAAAAGTTTCTAAAACCAATTTGGCAATTTTAGCAAACTTTAATTCTGTTTCACTTGAATATAAACGTATTATTTTATAAAAATTAGTGAATTCGTGGCTATACAAACAAACTATAAAACAGCTTTACAACATAAAATCTTCGGAGTTATTTCGAAAGCATCTCAGGAACTTAATGTCGACACTTACGTTATTGGCGGTTTTGTTCGGGATTTGCTTTTAAACCGGGGTTCTAAAAAAGACATTGATGTTGTTGCTGTTGGTAGCGGGATCGAATTGGCTTTGAAAGTTTCTGAACTTCTTCCTAAAAAACCAAAAGTGCAGGTATTTAAAACTTACGGAACAGCAATGTTGCGTTTTGAAGATACGGACATTGAGTTTGTTGGTGCAAGAAAAGAATCTTATAATTTTGACAGCAGAAATCCTATTGTTGAAAACGGAACTCTCGAAGACGATCAAAATCGTCGTGATTTCACCATCAATGCTTTGGCTTTATCCTTAAATGAAAAAACATTTGGTGATCTTTCCGATCCTTTTAATGGATTGGCCGATTTAGAAAATAAAACGATCAAAACACCTTTAGATCCAAGTATTACATATTCTGATGATCCTTTGCGAATGCTTCGTGCGATTCGCTTTGCTAATCAGCTGGGTTTTGAAATCGAAAAAAACTCTCTTGATGCGATTACAAAAAATGCAGAGAGAATCAATATTATTTCTGGAGAGCGCATTGTTGACGAATTGAATAAAATTCTTTCTACAGATAAACCTTCTGTTGGATTTTTACTTTTATATCAAACCGGACTTTTAGATATTATTCTTCCTGAATTAACAGCTTTAAATCAGGTGGAGGAAATTGAAGGTCATACTCATAAAAACAATTTTTACCATACACTTGAGGTAGTTGATAATATTTGCCCCAATACAGATGATGTCTGGTTGCGTTGGTCGGCATTGTTACATGATATTGGAAAAGCACCAACAAAACGTTTCAACAAAAAGCAAGGCTGGACTTTTCACGGACATGAGTTTTTAGGTGGTAAAATGGCAAAGAAAATATTCGAACGCTTGCACATGCCATTAAATCATAAAATGAAATTTGTACAAAAAATGGTGATCATGAGTTCGCGCCCAATTGTTTTGGCTCAGGATATTGTAACGGATAGCGCGGTGCGTCGTTTGGTTTTTGATGCAGGTGAAGATGTCGAAGATTTAATGACGTTGTGCGAAGCAGATATTACAACTAAGAACCCTGCAAAATTTAAAAAATACCATAAGAATTTTGACATCGTTCGCAAGAAAATTGTTGAAGTAGAAGAACGAGATCATGTTCGTAATTTTCAACCGCCAATTTCCGGTGAAGAAATTATGGAAATCTTTGATTTAAAACCTTCGCGTGAAATTGGTGTTTTGAAAGAAGCGGTTAAAGAAGCTATTTTAGAAGGTGATATCCCTAATGAATATCAGGCTGCTTATGATTTTATAATTAAAAGAGCAGAAAAACTTGGATTAAAAAAAGTGTAAGAATAAGAAGTATTTAATAAAATGAAAAAAGAGAATAAATCAGTAATCATTTGGTTACTATCCGGTTGTGTTTTATTGTTTTTAATGGTCGTTGTTGGCGGAATTACCCGTTTGACAAATTCAGGATTATCAATGACGGATTGGCATTTGGTAACGGATACCTTCCCTCCTTTGACGGATGCAAAATGGAATGAAGCTTTTGAACAATACAAGAAGTTTCCTGAGTATCAAAAAATTAATATTCACAATGATTTTCAGTTAGCAGATTATAAATTTATTTACTTCTGGGAATGGTTCCACCGTTTTATTGGTCGTATCATTGGTTTGGTTTTCTTTGTTCCTTTTGTTTATTTCTTAATCAGAAAGAAATTAGATAAATCTACCATCAAAAAATGCATCGTTCTTCTGGCAATGGGAGGATTTCAGGGATTTTTAGGTTGGTTTATGGTTCGAAGCGGATTAATTGACAATCCGGATGTCAGCCATTTTAGACTATCATTACACCTTACTTTTGCGTTTATCACTTTCGCTTATACGTTATGGGTTGCATTAGATTTAATCTATCCGGAAAGAACGATTACCAAAGTGATTCCGCTTCGTAATATCGCACGATTTGCCTTAGTAGCACTATTAATTCAAATTATTTATGGTGGTTTTGTAGCGGGTTTAAATGCCGGATTAATTCATAATCACTGGCCTTTGATGAGTGACGGGCAATTTATTCATGACTCTGTTTTTATTGAACAGCCTACTTTAGTAAAAAACTTAATCGAAGGAAAAAGTGGTGTTCAGTTTGTTCATAGAACTTTTGCCTATGTTGTTGTCGCTTTTATTTTGTTTTTATATTATAAAAGCGCTAAATTTTCGCTTACAAGAACACAATCAAATGGAGTAAAAACTTTAGTCGTTTTTGTATTTATTCAATTTGCATTAGGCGTTTTTACCCTTTTATATAGTGTTCCATTGGCTTTAGGATTAATTCACCAGATTATGGCTTTTTTCCTTTTGAGTGCCATGACTTTTACTTTGCACAGATTGAGCAAATAGATAAACATTAAAAACAAAAATATCCTTCATTCGAAGGATATTTTTGTTTTTAATATATTTTCAAAATTTTGATATTCGTTTCTTAAACCTCATTAATCCCGATGGCTATCGGGACAGCCCTACAATATGAATCGAGCCGGTGGCTCTTTAATCTTTTGATGAATTCTGGATGAATAAATCTATCCCAACCAATTTTTAAAATCCTGTACCTTTTCGCGACTTACAACAACCTCATCTTCTTTATAAGTTGGCAGAATAACTTTGAGACGAGAGTTGGTATAGACCTGAATTTCTTTTATCGCCGTAAGCGGAACAATAAATTTTCTGCTTACGCGAAAGAAATCTTTCTTATCTAACTCCTGTTCCAGAATTTCTAAAGTAGAATCAATTAAATAATTTCTATTATCGAAAGTATGAATATAGGTTCCCTTGTTTTCACTAAAGAAACATTCGATTTCATCTGTATTGATTACTTTTAGATGTTGCCCAATTTTAACGGTAAATCGTTTCTTGTAAATCTTTTCAAAAGGATTTGATAACATTTGCCGAATTTGCTCAAAATCAAGCTGAAGATTTTGATTACCTGGATTTACTTTCGGAATTCGGGTTTTAAATTTAGTAACCGCTACTTCCAGATCATCTTGGTCAATAGGTTTTAGAAGATAATCGATACTATTTAATTTAAACGCTTTTAGAGCATATTCATCATAAGCTGTTGTAAAAATAATAGCACTTTGAATGTTTATCTTTTCGAAAATTTCAAACGACAAACCATCTGATAACTGAATATCAAGAAAAATTAAATCCGGATGTTCGTTATTACTGAACCAGTGAACTGATTCTTCGACAGAGTGCAACATGGTTTCTACAGCAATATCAAGCTTTTCGAGTTTACGTTGCAGTAATCTCGCTGCCGGTTTTTCGTCTTCTATAATTAATGTGGTCATTTAATTCGATGCAAAAAATTGAAAAAATTTAATTTAAAATTACTCCCATTTATTCTTATTCTGAGCTTCTTTCTCCATGTATTTCTGGATTTTTTTTTGCTCCCAGTCTTTACTAAAGAAAATATCAGATCCAAATACACTGAACGCATGCATCAGCAACGCTATTCCCCAATAAAATGCTGTCGAATAAATTTCCCAATCTCTAAAACCTCTTATTTCAAAATGGTTTCCTACATAACCTTTATTCAAACTAGAAATAATAATAAAAGCATTTACTATAATATATACTTTCAAATGTGAATAAAAGCCTTTAATTCTTTTTACTTTTCTATACGCTATATTATAACTTTCGTCTGTACTAAATTCATGTCTGTAATCCTCATACATTCGTTGTCTAAATCGTCCCATTTTTATTTTCGTTTAAATTATTGCCATTTATTTTTACCTTCTCTTTCTTTTTCCATCAGTTCTTTAATTTTTCGTTCTTCCCAATCTTTTCCAAGAACCGGAAATACTTCAAAAACCTTCAATCCGTGAAAAACAACTCCAAATCCCCACCACATTAGCGGCCAGTAAAACCATAAATGTTCTGGCGAAGTATATAAATTGATAAAAATCAAAACCGTGTTTACCATTAAAAAAGAAGTAAGATTTCCATAAAATCCTTTAATTCTTTCCACTTTCTTTTTAGCCAGGTAGTATTTATCCTCTTCATTATAATTTACTTCCATGATTACTCCCATTTTTGTTTTTTTGTTTTTTTCTCTAAAATACTTTTCATCTTACGTTCTTCCCATTCTTCTCCAAAAATCCTGAATGATACCAATATGTCAATTGCAGAAACTAAGAAGAAAACAGTCCAGACTCCCATTACAAACAGATTGATATGTTTTAAAGGGAAGAAATTAAACGGAACTCCGAAATATTCCTTCAGAATAAAAAATATCACTCCTATAGCATAAACAAACATGTGCGAATAAAAAGCTTTCAGTTTTACCACTTTTTTACTTGCCATTTTCTGAAGTTCGAATTCTTCCGGATCGTTATTAAAATTGGTCTTCATACCTATTTCCACGTTGGTTTGTTTTCCTTTTCTAAAATTTCTCTAATCTTTCGTTCTTCCCATTCTTTATTAAAAAACGGTGAGTACTCAAAAGCTTTAAATCCGTGTAAAACGATTGCTATCCCCCAACCCATCAGCGACCATATAAACCACAAATAACCAGGTGAAGTCATAATATTTACCACTATTACAATAGGATTACAAAGAAGATAAACCGTCAAATGCTGGTAAAACTTCTTAATTTCTTCTACTTTTTTTTGGGCCTGATAATAACGTTCCGCATCAGTATAATTTGTTTCCATAACTACTTCCAGGTTTGCTTATTATTTTCTTTCTGTAAAATCTCTCTTATTTTTCGTTCTTCCCAGTCTGAGCTGTAACCAAAAACTTTAAAAGCATGCATTACAACTCCGAATCCCCAACCTAAAGCCGAAAACCAAAACCACTGAAATCCAGGAGAATATCTCAAATTTATAAAAACTAAAAATGGAATTACACAACAATATGAAATAACATTACCGTAAAAACCTTTTAATTCTTCTACTCTTTTTTTAGCTCTGAAATACGCTTTATTTTCATCGCTATATTCTGCACTTGCTTCCATAACTGCAATTTGTTTGGTTAAGATTGGGATTTTAACTGTGAAATTTTGCTCATTCTGCTCTATCAATACTTTTCTATTCGTAATAATTCCGTATCGATTTACAATATTTTGCAATCCTACTCCTTGCCTGTCCTGCAAAACTTCTTTCTTTTGAAAATCGTTTTGTATAGCTAAATAATCTCCATCAACAAAAATCCTGATATGCAATGGTTTTTGTTCGCTTACTACATTGTGTTTAACCGTATTTTCCAACAAAAGCTGCAATGATAACGGAACTACTTTTGCATCCGGATTTATATTTGCTGTTGGCAGTTCGTAAAACAAACTATTTTCGAAACGCATCTTCAACAAATTCATATACGTTTTTGCAAATGATAATTCATCTTCTACCGAAACCAGTTCTTTGTCTTTTTGTTCCAGAACATAGCGGTAAATCTTAGACAATGAAGTAGTGAAGCGCTGCGCATTATCCGGATTTTCTTCGATCAGAGAACTTAAAACATTTAAGCTGTTAAAAAGAAAATGCGGATCGATTTGATTTTTTAAACTTTCGAATTTAGCATTTGCTGTTCCTGCAATTATCTTTTGTTGTGTGATCTCAAATTTTGAAGCCCTTTTCCATTGCACCATAAAACTTCTGGCTTGCATGAAAGTCGAAACTCCCAGAGCCAGCATGATATAAAACAAATGTATCCAGATCATTCTTTCGCTAAAGAATTTATCTAAAGGCAGGTTCTGGAGATAAACAAAAATGTAATAATTGATTCCTAAAACTACCGGAACCGTGTAGAAAACTGTCACCAAAATTCCGTAATATACCCTTAAGTTGGTCTGCTCTAACCAATCCCATTTTTTATCCAGCAAAACATTGATATATCCATTTCCAAAACCTACCAGAAAAGAATACAAACTGCTGATAAAAAAAGTGATAAGAACATTTTGAATATTTAAATCTTTTCCTAAACAAGCTGAAAATATGATGGTAAAGATCACAGAAATTTTGAATGAGACAATTGTTCCACTTTTCAAATCTGAATATGTACTTTTATGATCCTTCATTACAATCAGCTTATATTAATTTTATTTTTTACAATTTTTTTGAGTTTCCAAAGCTCTGTCTAAACCCCATTTTGGAGAAAAAGGCGTTGCCGGTTTAAAAGTAGCGAAAAGTTCAACAGCTTTATCAACTTGAGCACAAAGTGGTTTTGTGTCAACACCGGACCATTTTGCCCCACCAATCTGATAATCAGCTTCACCAAAAACAATTCTTGGATTATTTGGGTCTATTGCTTTTCCTTTTGCGTAAGCTTCCATTACTTTAGCCGAATATTTCATTCCGTTGGTCATTGGATCTGCTACTACCCAGGCCGTATAAATCAAAGCCTGCAAGGCATACAACTCAGCATTGTTTTGATCTTTTATTAGTTCAACATCCAATGCGTCTTGTGCTTTGGTCAATAACAAATCAATTTTTGTTTTGTCTTTTTCACTAAAAGCCGACGTAGTATTGATTAAAGCTACATAATAGTTAGGCAAATAACTTGTTTTTTCTGCTGCGGCAATTCTTTCGAACAAGGCCGAAGCTTCTGTGTTTTTTCCTTCTTTCCAAAGCCCAAAAGCTTTTCCCATTCCTTGTTCAAATTGAGTTTGTGCAGAACTTATTACTACTACAAGTAATGTCGCCAAAGTGATAATTTTTTTCATTATTTTAAGTAATTTAAATGGTTATTTTTAAAGTGTTTAGTTATTATTTATAATGCAATTTCAATTTTTGAATCTTTATTAACAACAAATTTAGCATCTTTATAAGCAGGAGGTCCCATAAATCCTTTTGCATTGTTTGAAGCCGCATAATCTTCAGAAGGTATTCCCATTGCGTTTTTATCCAGTTTTCCGTTTTTGTTTTCATCGTGATACGTTGAAATGGCATATTCTCCGGCAGGAATACCAATAAATGTTACGGTAGCCTGATTATTTTTAATTTCTGAAACCATGCTTTTATAAGTCGTTTTAAGAAATGTTTCATCTGAATTGTACAAACCTACTTTAACGACTCCTGTATTGTTTTTTACGCCTGAAACTGAAACAGTAAGATTTACATTTTGAGCAGAGATTAAACTGCAGATAAATAATGTGATTATTGTAATAATTTTGGTCATGAGTTCTTTTTTTTAAGGTTCTGAGTTACTAAGGTTCTGAGTGTCTAAGTTTTTTTTTTTGATGATTAAAACTCTGATTATAATTTTGAGTCTCTAAGTTTTTAAGGAGCTAATTATCTAAGTTTTTTTCTTAGTGTATTAGTAACTTATTTTCTTATTATTTATACTTCAAAAGTAGGTTCCTTTTTATTCTTTTAAAATTAAATAATACTGAGTTGTTGATTTTGATGACTGAATTGTTTTTTTTGAGGAACAGAGGTTCAGAGTTACAAAGGTTTAAAGGTTTTATTCTTTAACTTCAAAGGCTCAAAGCGACAAAAGTTCAAAGTATACAAACAAGTTATTTAATTCTAAAGCTTTGTTAAGTACTTATTTAGTTAGATTTTTTTAAACACAATATTGGAAAGCCTTTGTTCCTCTGAACTTTTGTAACTTTGAACCTTCCTCCTATAAGTTTTTCAATTGATTCTCATTCTTATTGTCACTGATTGTCCAGAAGAAACCTACGAAGAAAAATCGATCTGCGGTTGGCACAACAGGTTGTCTGTTGTAAACTCCGTTTGCGTCCGGTAATTTAGCATAATCGTATCCATATACATTTTGAGTTCCCAATACATTCGAAACAGAAAAGTATAGAATTTTTTGTGTGGTTAACAAATATGCCCAGTTGAAACTCAAACTATTGTAGGATTTTGTTTTTCCGTTCATGAATTGCGTTTGGTTTGGATCATTATATGGGCGTCCTGAACTATAACTGTTGGTGAACCCTATTTGCGATTTCCAATCAGTAATAAAATATTTGGTTACAATGGACAAACTGTGATTGGCAATAAAATTAGGAGTGGCCATTGTTGGGAAATTTTTGTATTGTCTTTCTGAATCTATGTAAGAATAAGAAATCCAATATTCAAGGTTTTTATATAAATTGCTGTCTCTCCAAAACAAATCCAGTCCTTTTGCATATCCTGATCCCTTATTATTGAAAACCGAATTGTACTGAATATCTTTTGTATCATATTGAACCAAGTTACTATAATCTTTATAATAAGCTTCGGCTCTAAAAGTCTGACCAGGTCTGGTAAATTGATAATTTAAAATATAATGTCTTGCTTTCTCACTTTCGAACTGATGGTATTTAGAATATTTAATATAATCAACCACCGGAGTCTGAGAAAAATCACCGTAAGCAAATGAAAACTGACTACTTTTAGACACTTTATAAGCCATTGAAGCTCTTGGTGCAATATTAGTTTCATCCAGTAAACTATTATTCGAAAGACGAAAACCTACTTTCATTGCCAGCTTTTTCGAGAACAAAATATCGCCTTCGGTATAAAAAGCTGCAATATTGGAGTCGTAACCGTTTGTCGCCTTTATCGAAATATTATCATTAAAATTTTCATTGTATTTGGTTATAAAATAATCAGCTCCAAAAGACAGTTTAAAATAGTTCGAGATATTTTTTCTCAACTTCAATTTCAATTGTGCAGCATTTTCGTTGCTATCGACATCATTGATATCATATTTGATTTTGTTGTTGCTATAACCGTAACTAACTCCTGTAGTAATTTGCCATCCGGTTCCAAAATCTCCTTTATAGGAAGCATTAAAATAAAGATTATTATTGTTTAAATCTGTTCTGACCGGATTTACAAAATTTACGTTTTTTTGGTTTAAATCGAATTTTTCAGCATCAAAAGCAGCGTACAATTTCAAAATTCCTCTTTCAAAATGATACCTGTAAACCGCTTCACCACCCAAAGACTGATACGGATTGTTCCAGTCTACATTTTGAGGAATTACCGCCTGGTAAGGCGCCAAATTTATATAACTGGTATTGATACTAAACGAGCTTTTTTTCCATTTTTGCGTGTTTCCAATTCCTAAACCCACGGTCATTAAAGAAATATCCGTTTTATTCTGGTCTGGTTCATCTTGCGTATTCAATAGCAAAACACTTGACAAAGCTTCGCCATATTCAGCAGAATATCCTCCGGTAGAAAAAGCAATTCCGCTAAATAAAAAAGGCGAAAATCTGCTTCTGGTTGGCAAATTATTCGTTGTTGCGCCGTAGGGTTGTGCGACACGAAGTCCGTCTACAAAAGTTTGTGTTTCGCTGGCTTCACCTCCACGAACAAACAAACGTCCGTCCTCGCCAACAGTTTGAGTTCCTGGCAAGGTTTGCAAAGCCGCTATAATATTTCCAGCGGATCCCGCCGTGGTCACAATATCTAAAGGTTTTAGAACTGAAACCCTCGCTTTATCACCAGATTCTAATGTTCCGGCGGTAATTACAACAGCATCAAGGGCATTTACATTTTCTCTTAATTTTACAGTTTGATCTTTAAAATTGGTAACATCAATTTCTTTTTTGAAAGTTTCGAAAAGTAAAAAACTTATTATTATATTCTGATTTCCTGTTGCAGTTGTTTCAAAAGAAAAATCTCCTGTCTCAGAACTGGTAGCTCCGTCATAAGTTCCGTCTAAATAAATATTGGCACCCGGAACCGGTTTCCCTTTTTGATCTGTTACTTTACCCGAAATGGTATTTTGAGCAAAAAGCAAAGCTGTAAAAAGTAAAAAGGTAGTGGTAAAAAGTAATTTGGTTTTCATACCTGTTGATTTATGTATTATGGTTTTTGGTGATGCAAATATATTTTAACAGTTTTTGTTAAAAAATATTAAATAACCCAATTGTAGAATTTCGAGGATGAGTTGTAAAATACTTATTTGTATCTTAGCTTTTAAGTTTTAAAAACGATCTATCATGTCAGAAAGCAAAAGAATTTCGAATCTATATCAATCCATTTATAATGGAAATCCATGGCTGGAGGTTAATTTGGCAAATACTTTAGAAAATGTAACTGCGGAACAGGCTTACAGAAAAATAAATCCCAATTTAAACACGATTTGGGAAATTGTCAATCATTTGATACAATGGAGAAGAAACATTTTAAGACGTGTTCAGGGCGAAATACTTACGGCACCCGACCACAATTATTTTGTTCCCGTTTTAGATTCATCTGAGGCTGCCTGGGAACAATCTCTTCAAAACCTGGGAAAATCACAAGAGTTATGGAATACTTTTTTTGATGATTTTGATGATGCCGATTTAGAAAAAATTTACGTTAATAATGATCATACGTATTACGAACATATTCATGGAATTATTCAGCATGATGTTTATCATTTAGGACAAATTGTTATTTTAAAGAAACTTTTGTAAAACTAAACAACAGCTGCAACAACCCGGAATATAAAATGAAAAACTTTGAGAAATTACAAAATTTACTTCCTTTAGGATATCTTTTTCTTATACTTTTAGGAATAGCAAAAGAAGCTATATTTTATTATCAGATTGGAATAAACATTATTAGATATTCTTCTATCATGGACATTTTAATTAGTCCAATAGCAGCAATGACTTCGCATCCTGTCTTTTTTATAACAATATCGGTATTGTTTGTTTTCTTTTATAATCTGCCGCAAATATTGCTTAAAAACGAAAAGAGAAAATGGCTATACAAAATGGTTGGTATAGAGAGCGACAATAATCTGTTTACATTATCCCAAGAGGAAAAAAAAGAATATTGCGATACGCTTTCTCTAAAATTTCTTGGTATTTTTTTAATCTCTTTTTTTCTGGGATATGGATTTGCAGATGGTAGATTTGTTTCTAAAAAAATAAAAAACAACCAATTGCATTATGATTACAAGTTGAACTTTAATGATGAAAAATCTGAAAGCGTTTACATAATAGGATCCAATACGGCGTATTATTTCTATTTATCAAAAGGAGACCAAATTATAAAAATTGCCCCTGTAAGTTCGATTAAGAACTTGGAATTAGTAAAAAACAGGATGTTGGATAAATAATAATATAAAAGCTATTTACTCAAATCCAAATTAACATCCTGGTATTCCGGCTTCACTTTACAGGAAGCCTGAAAAATAGCTAAAAAAATACCAGGAAAAAAATATATTCCTATTTTATGAAAACAGAAAAAGAAAAAATGATTTCGGGAGAATATTACCTTGCAGGAGACCCTGTTTTAGTAAAAGAACGCCGAAAAGCTAAAAATTTGCTACATCGCTTAAACGTAACTGAATATAGAGTAACGAAAAAAGCCAAACTGATTCTGGAAGAATTAATTCCGAATACAGGAAAGAGTTTTTATATCGAACCTCCCTTTCATTGTGATTACGGTTACAATATCTTTTGCGGTGATAACGTTTATTTTAATGTAAACTGTGTTGTTCTGGATTGTGCTCCGGTAAATATTGGATCAAATGTATTTTT
>NZ_CBDIDC010000002.1:0-1078725 GCF_965277525.1 Flavobacterium sp.
AATGATCTTGAAAGTATCGAAAAAAACCTGCAACGTGCTACTAAAATGGCAACTGAAACAGGCGGCGGAATTTTATTTATCACTGAAGGTGTTTTTGGAATGCGAGGACAACAAGGTAAATTAAAAGAAATTGTTGCCCTAAAAGAAAAATACAATTTCCGTTTATTAGTAGATGATGCACATGGTTTTGGTACTCTTGGTAAAACAGGAGCCGGAGCAGGTGAGGAGCAGGGAGTTCAGGACGGTATTGATGTTTACTTCTCTACTTTTGCAAAGTCAATGGCTAATATTGGAGCATTTTTAGCGGCTGATAAAGATATTATTGATTATTTAAAATACAATTTACGTTCTCAAATGTTTGCAAAAGCATTGCCAATGATTCAAACAATTGGTTCTTTGAAACGTTTAGAGTTATTGCGTAATCACCCGGAACTGAAAGACAAACTTTGGGAAAACGTAAATGCATTACAAAGTGGATTACGTTCCAGAAACTTCAATATTGGAGATACTAATACCTGTGTAACTCCGGTTTATCTTGAAGGTAGCGTTCCGGAAGCGATGGTAATGGTAAACGATTTAAGAGAAAACTATGGTATTTTCTTGTCGATTGTAATTTATCCTGTAATTCCAAAAGGAATTATTTTGTTAAGAATGATTCCAACAACTTCACATACTTTAGCTGATATTGATGAAACCCTGGTTGCATTTGAAGCAATTCGTGAAAAATTAGAAAACGGTACTTATAAAGAGATTGCGAGCAGAACTAAAGTAGATTTAGACGCTTAGTTTCTTCTGAATAAATTCCTAATATGGGAATTATGTAAAAAAATCCATTCGTTATGCGAATGGATTTTTTTTATTTCTATTAAATTTATCCTTGTAAACCAAAGTAAAAAAGAAAAATTATGAAAAAAGTATTAGCCATAACCGTAGTTGTTTTAGTTGTTTTTGTTTCTTGTAAAAAGACAGCACCTGCACCGGAAATTGTTCCAAGTGCTCCAAAAGCGGCTGAAATTGTTGAACCTTCAGGAGACCAGTGTTTTGCTTTTGCAAATGACAGCAGTAATGTCGAATTGAGTTTTAATGTTAATTCGCATCAGGAAGTAAACGGAAAACTAAGCTATAAGTTATATGGAAAAGATAAAAATGAAGGAACTTTGATTGGGAATATGAAAGGAGATACTCTGATTGGAGATTATACTTTTATGTCCGAAGGAGTCTCATCTATTAGGGAAGTTGCTTTTTTACAACGAGAAAATACTTTAATTGAAGGTTACGGAGATGTTGCAGAGGCAAATGGAAAAGTAATTTTTAAGGATAAAAAGAAATTGAAGTTTGATCCTAAAATGATGTTGACAAAAGTAGAATGTAAAGTTAAAGTAGAATAGTATTTAGATATAAAAAAAATCCAATTGCCGCGGCGATTGGATTTTTTTTATGTTAATAATGAAGACTTCCTTAAAGGTCCTTGCGATATGTTTTTCTCTGGCAGTGAATTTTTGGATCAAAGTTTTTCCATAATAGATGAATTGCAGTATTCTCTGCTAATTCAGGAGTTCTAATACAATTTTGAATTCCTTTTTCAGAGAAAGTTTTGAAATATTCATCAAAAATAATTGCTGTAACACCTTTGTTCTGATAATCCGGATGAACTCCGATTAGGTAAAAAACAACGTCTTTACTTTGTTTTCTGGCTTTTAATAAATGAATAAAACCAAACGGAAATAATTTACCTTTTGCTTTTTGCAATGCTTCAGAAAAACTGGGCATCACAATACTAAAAGCGACTAAATTATCCTCTTTATCGACTACAAACTTGATATATTCCGGATTGATAAAACTGATGTATTTTTTCTTGAAATAATCTTTTTGAACATCTGATATCGCGACAAACGACGCAAGATTTGCATAAGATTCATTAAACAAATCAAACATTTTGTCTACGTGAGGCATAATGTCTTTTGTCTTTGTGAAAGTTAAAGAGCGTAAATTATATCTTTTTTTGATGAGTTCCTGTGCTTTCAGGAAAAATTCAGGTTTAACATTCGAGAACGGAAAAATACTTTCGATATATTCTTTTTCTACCTCAAAACCTAATTGCTCAAAATGAGTTACATAATAGGGATTGTTGTACCAGGTAATCATGGTTCCCATTTGGTCGTAACCTTCTGTTAGTACACCAACTTTGTCCAAATTTGAAAATCCCATAGGGCCTTCAACATATTCAAGGTTGTTTTGTTTTCCTAACTCGTATACTTTTTCTAATAAAGCTTTTGTAACTTCGATATCATCAATTACATCAAACCATCCAAAACGAACTTTTCTTTTATGCTGGTTGTTTACTTCTGACCAATTTATAATAGCACTAATTCTGCCAACAATTTCATCGCCTTTATAAGCCAGATAGAAATAAGCTTCGGCATTGTCAAAAGCAGGATTTTTGGTTTTATCAAAAGATTCTAATTCATCTGCAATAATGGGTGGAACCCAATAGGGATTGTCTTTGTAAAGTGAGAACGGAAATTTGATATAGTTGGTTAATTCCTTTTTGGTTTTAGCTTCTTTAATTGTAATCATCAAGATTCTGTATGTAAATGTCCCTTTGTCGGGAGAAGTTGTTATTAATTATTATTCGTACTTGGCTTTACGTTTTCTTTCTTTTGCCTGATAATCGATTTCTCTTTGTTCTAACTCGTTATCTTTATTCTTTTTTGCTTTTTCACTCTTCTTGAACTCCATTTGTTTTTCTTTATAGCTTCCGTCATAACGCCATGAAACTCCAACTCCTCCGTATAATATTGAAGGGGTATTTTTGAAATTGGTACTTACTGAAGCATCAACCTGAAGATTAGAATTGATTAAATAAGCAGCTCCGCCGCGAACAATGGCATCGCTGTAAAAATCACTTTTATAACCTTGATTTTCAATAAAACCGGACCATTTATCATTAAATCCGTGTGTCAATGTCAAAACATAGCCATAACTTGGGTAATCTGTTCCAATATAGTCTGCGATGATATTAGTTACGAAAACCCATTTTCCTCCTCCAAATAAGTTTTGAGTAATCAAAGCAACTTTAGGAGAAATTGCGGATTGTGGAGAAAAATAATAAGGATTATCAGCACCAACAAAATTTGCCCCTGCAAAAATAGAAACTGCAGGAATTAATTCGTGCCAATTGAAACTACGATTGGCTTTGTAGCTGTAAATATTTGCTTCTTTTTTATAATTTTTATAAGGATCATAGATTAAATACTTAGCTCCTAAAACGGTTTGCCTGAAATTATTCTTTTTATAACTCGTGTAAGGAGTATTAAAATTTTCCATTTGATACTGCAAATCGACAATAAATTCTAATTGCTCTAAAAAAGCGCCGTATCGTAAAGTTAAATCTGTACCAAAACCACTGCCATCATAATCTAACAGATCATGTTTTTCTTTGATGCCGTATACACCAAGTTCCGCCTGAATGACTGATTTTCCAACTGCATACGCAGACATTGTTTCGCCTGGACGATTGGAGTTGATAATGTCAGTATATTGTGCGAAAAAAAATTGAGGAACAAAACAAAGGGCTGCAATAAAAAAGTTTTTATTTTTTAACATATTGTGTTTTTTGATTAAAAAGTAATAACGCATTTCAAATGTACTATATTTTATTATTTATTTAAGATTGATATTTTAATTTTAAAGAATGGATTTATTAATTTTGAAAAAAATTATACAATTATGCAAGAAGCATCTTTTTCAGGTTTAATAAAAGCTATATGTTATATGATAGCATTTTATTATATTTTTAAATTTTTAGCTAGAATCTTTTTGCCGGTATTGGTTAAAAAAGCAGTTGAAAAGGCAGGAGAGAATTTTCAGAAACAACAACAATATAGCCAAGGTAATTCATGGCAAAAAACACGTACGAATAATGATGAAATAATCATCGATACGGCCAATGCAAAAAAACCTCGTGAAACCAAAAAGGTTGGCGATTATGTTGATTACGAAGAAATAGATTAAGTTTGTATCCTAGATTTATAGGATTCATCATTTAACCCAAACCAGCCTAAATTGAAAATAGTAAGTAAGTTCTATCCGCATGCCCTCGTTATACTGGGCTTTATTGTCGTTTCTTTAGTTTATTTTTATCCTGTTTTACAAGGAAAACAAATTTTCCAATCGGATATTGCTCAATATACCGGAATGGCAAAAGAGCAAAATGATTTTAGAGCTACAGAACATTCTGAACCGTATTGGACAAATTCTGCGTTTGGTGGTATGCCAACTTATCAGCTGGGGGCTAATTATCCTAACGATTTTGTAGGTAAAATAGATGATGTCCTACGTTTTTTACCACGCCCTGCTGATTATCTGTTTTTATATTTCTTAGGTTTCTATGGACTTTTATTGGTTTTAAAAACAGATCCGTTAAAAGCTTTTATTGGGGCACTTGCCTTTGGTTTTTCTACTTATTTAATTATCATTCTTGGTGTTGGACATAATGCAAAAGCACATGCAATTGCTTATATGCCACTTGTTATTGCCGGATTCATACTGGTATTCCAGAAAAAATATATTTGGGGAGGTTTGCTCACCATGTTTGCGGTTGCGTTAGAAATTAACGCAAACCACTTTCAAATGACCTATTATTTATTGATTTTCTTATTGATACTTTCAGGTTATTTTGCTTTTAATTTCATCAAAGAAAAAGAATACAAACCACTTCTAACTGCTTTTGGTGTATTAGCTGTAGCCGGAATTTTTGCAATTGGAGCAAATGCGACTAATTTAATGGCAACCAGTGAGTACGCTAAATTTAGTACCAGAAGTAATAGCGAATTGACTTTTAATCCTGATGGATCTAAGAAGACGAATGAAAATGCTCTAAGCAGGGAGTATATTACAGAATACAGTTACGGAATTCCGGAAAGTTTTAACCTAATTGCCCCAAGACTTTTTGGAGGTTCGAATCATGAAAATGTTGGAACTGATAGCCGTATGTATGCATTTATGCTTGAGCAGGGAGTTCCATCAGAACAAGCACAGGACTTTGTATCCGGAATGCCAACTTATTGGGGAGATCAGCCTATTGTTGCAGCTCCTGCCTATATTGGGGTCGTGGTTTTCTTCTTAGGCGTTTTAGCATTATTTATAGACGATCGAAAAATAAAATATGTGTTTCTTTCGGGAGCATTGGTTTCTTTAGTACTTTCATGGGGAAAAAACTTCTCGTTATTAACAGACTTTTTTATCGATTACGTTCCAATGTACGATAAGTTCAGGGCAGTTTCATCTATTCAGGTTATTCTGGAATTGTGCTTTCCTGTACTGGCAGTTATGGGATTGCAATCGTTTTTTAAAGCTAAAGACGAACCAAAATTACAGCAAAAAGCTTTAGTGCAAACAGGTGTTTTTGGTTTGGGAATTATTGTGATTTTGGTATTTGCCAAAGGTATGTTTCATTTTACAGGAAGCAGCGATAATTATTTCTTGCAAACCTACGGACCAGCATTCGTTGACGCCTTAAAAGAGGACAGGAAAAGTTTGTACTCTGCGGATTTATTGCGTTCAGGCTTTTTTATTGTATTGACTTTTGGAATTTTATGGTTGTTTATCAAAAATAAACTGGCTCAAAATACCACCTTGATTATTGTTGGTCTTTTAATGATTTTCGATTTGTTTTTTGTGGATAAGAAATATGTTTCGGCTAAAGATTTTGTGAGTCCGGTTCAAATTGCAGCTCCATTTCAGGAAACACCTTCTGATGCTCAGATTTTAAAAGATACAACGCAGTACAGAGTATTTGAAGTAAATGGAAATATGTCTAGCGCCCGTGCCTCTTATTTTCACCATTCTTTAGGAGGATATCATGCAGCAAAACCTAGAAGAATTCAGCAATTGTTTGATTATCAGATTGCGAAGAATAATATGGAAGTTCTGGATATGTTAAATGTTAAATACATCATCCAAACGGATAAAGAAGGAAAAGAATTTCCAACTGTAAATCCCAATACAAATGGAAATGCGTGGTTTGTAAGTACCGTAAAATTGGTCAATAAGCCAGATGATGTGATGAAGGCTTTAGATCATTTGGATACTAAAAAAGTGGCTGTTTTTAATGTTCGTGAACATGAAGGCAAATTTAAAAATGCCCGTATGAAGAAACAATGGGATACAACAGGGACGATTAAAGTAGTAACGTACAAACCTAATTATATCAAATATAAATCTGATAATAAGAATGATGGTTTAGCTGTTTTTTCTGAGATATATTATAAAAATGGCTGGAATGCCTATGTTGATGGTAAGTTGACAGATCATTTTCCGGTTGACTATGTTTTAAGAGCAATGGAAGTTCCGGGTGGAGAACATACTATTGAGTTTAAATTTGAACCTCAGGTTGTAAAAACGGGAAGTATAGTTACTTTAATAAGCTCAATTATAATGTTGTTGCTTTTGATTGGTGGAATTTATTTCGAAAGGAAAAAGGTAAAAACAGAAAACTAAAACTCAAGGTTGTTTTAACTAAGGAATATCACATGATTTAGTATCTTTACTAATGTCTTTTAAAAACTGGACAATGAAAAAAAATGTGTTAAGTTTTGGTACTCCAAAAGAGTTAGAAGTTAGGAGGATAGCTGAAGTAAAATCACTTTCTTACGTGGAAAGATTAGAAAGATTAATGGCGATCATTGAAGTTTCTTATACACTGAAAACTGCTAAAGTAATTCAATCTAAAAAACGATGAATGAGCAAATAGTTGCTATTTGGAATAGTTTTTTTAAAAACAAAGTTAAGTACATAACTATTGGAGGATTTGCAGTAAACATATACGGATATAATAGAAGTACTGGCGATATTGATATCTACTTAGAGGATACCATTGAAAATCGGATTAATTTAAGAAAAGCTTTAAAATCAATTAATTTAGGTGATTTTGAAACTATTGAAACGATGCAATTTATCCCCGGTTGGACTGACTTTAGCTTAAACTACGGTTTGAGATTAGATATTATGACTGCTGTAAAAGGTTTAGAAGATAAATCTTTTTCTTCATTATTAGAAGATGCCACAATTGTAATGATAGGAGAAACTCCTGTTTATTTTATTGATTATGATAATTTAATAATTGCTAAAAAAGCTTCGAATAGGCCTAAAGATCTTATAGATATTGAAGAGCTCGACAAGATAAATAATGATAAAGATGATTTGAAATAAAATCATTTTAAAATGATTGTCATACTTATAATAACGCCTAAATTTGCCGCTTTTAAACAATAAACCCCATTTTTCTTGGAACAAAAAAAGCTTTTAATCATTACCTATTATTTTCCACCGGCTGGAGGTCCAGGCGTGCAGCGTTGGTTGAAATTTGTAAAGTACTTACCTGAATTTGGTATTCAGCCAATTGTTTACATTCCTGAAAATCCAACTTATCCAATAGTTGATGAAGGTTTAGTCAGTCAGATTTCTGATAAAGTAATTGTTTTGAAGAATAAAATTTGGGAACCTTATCAGCTGGCATCTGTTTTTTCGAAAAATAAAACCAAGAAAATTAGTTCCGGAATTTTTCCTCACAAGAAAAAACAGACTTTTTTAGACAAAACCTTTCTTTGGATTCGGGGAAATCTTTTTATTCCGGATGCCCGTGTTTTTTGGGTAAAACCTTCAGTAGCTTATTTGGAAAAATATATTAAGGAAAGTAATATAGATACGATTGTCACCTCGGGACCACCGCATAGTTTGCATTTAATTGGTTTAGAATTAAAAGAAAAATTAAATGTGAAATGGTTTGCAGATTTTCGCGATCCGTGGACAACAATTGGGTATCATAAAGCCTTGCGTTTATCAGACTATGCCGCTAAAAGACATAAAAGTTTAGAACATAAAGTGCTAAATACGGCTGATACGATTATTGTAACGAGTAAAACTACAAAAATCGAATTTCAGGCGATTACCAATAAACCTATTTCGGTTATTACAAATGGTTATGATATCGAAAACGTTGAAAAACAAACTTTGGATACCAAATTTACCCTGGCACATATTGGGTCCTTTTTGTCGGATAGAAATCCAGAATTCTTATGGGAATGTTTAGTGGAGTTGCTTCAGGAAATTCCGGATTTTAAGTCCCATTTAGAAATTAAATTAATAGGAGCTGTTAGTCAGGAAGTTTTAGATGCTATTGCTGAATTTGATTTGAATAATTATTTGAATCTTTTGGGTTATGTTTCGCATCACGAAGCCATTGCGCATCAAAAAAAATCCCAGGTTTTGCTTTTAATAGAGATTAATTCTGAAGATACTAAAAGCATCATCCCGGGTAAGTTATTCGAATATATGGTATCAAATCGCCCAATAATTGCTATTGGTCCTAATGGTTCCGATTTTGCGGATATCATAACAGAAACAAATACAGGTGTATTTTTTGATTATTCTGAAAAAGAGAAGTTAAAAAGCGTAATTTTGGCTTTTTATAATCAGTTTTTGGAAGGGAAATTACAAGCTAATGGTGTTGGTTTACAACAATATTCAAGAAAAAACCTGACCGGACAATTGGTGCAATTGATTAATGAATCTTAAGATTGCCATAATCTGAAATCAAATCCGATAGTTATCGGTACTAAAATCTAAAATCCAAAAATGGGTATTGTTTTAAATCAGTCTTTCAAAAATACAATTATTACTTATATAGGTTTCGCTATTGGAGCCATCAATACTCTTTATTTGTACCCAATTTATCTGGGGGCAACATATTACGCGTTAACAAATTATATTCTGTCTGCGGCAAATGTTATTATGCCGCTGTTTGCGATTGGAATGCAAAATACATTAGTCAAATTTTATTCCCAATATAAAACCGAGGAAGAAAGAGAACAGTTTTTATCTTTTACGGCTTTGTTCCCTATCCTGATGTGTATTCCGTTAGGTATTATCGGGATTTTCTTTTTTGACGATATTACAGCTTTTGTGACAAAGAAAAACCCTGTTGTAAAAGAGTTTATGTTTCTGATTCCGTTTATAGGAATCTGCATGGCCTATTTTGAAATTTTCTACGCATGGGCAAGAGTTCATATGCACTCTGTTTTTGGAAATTTTATAAAGGAGGTAGGCTTACGTTTGGTTTCTACTATCGCTTTGGTAGGTTTATATTTTAACTGGATGAACCTTATTCAGTTTGTATATTTTACGGCAGCTATCTATTTTGTGGCATTTTTGGTTACGATGTTTTATGCTTTTTATATCAAAAAACCAAAGTTTCAAATCAGTATTCCGGTGAATGTAAAAAGTGTAATGGAATATACTTTTTACATTATTCTCTCAGGAAGTGTAGCCAATTTACTTTTAGATGGTGATAAACTGATACTTAATCAATACATGAAGATTGAGAATATTGCTTATTATTCGGTGGCAACGTATATTGCTTTAGTGATTTCAGTTCCAAGTCGTGCGATGCATCAGATTGTATATCCAATTACAGCAAGGTTAATGCACGAAAACAAACATGATGAGCTCAATATTTTGTACAAAAAAACCTCAATAAATCTTCAAATTGTGGGGGGATTTGTCATGTTATGTATTTTTGTTAATATTAGTCAGCTCTATGAAATAGTTCCTGAAGATTACAGAGGTGGTATTCCCGTAGTTTTTATGATTGGTTTATCAAAGTATTTTGATCTTATCTTAGGTAATAATAATGCGATCATCTTCAATACAAAATACTACCGTACGGTATTGTTTTTGGGACTGGCATTAGTGGTTGCAACCTTTGTTTTAAATATAATTTTTATACCAATTTTTGGTATTAAGGGGTCTGCATTTGCTACATTATTATCCATTACTCTTTACAGCTTAGCCAAGTTAATGTTCGTGGTTAAGAAACTTGATTTATATCCGTTTACAAAACAAAATCTACATTCGTTAGCCGTTACGGGGGCTTTGTTTTTGATGTTTTATTTTTGGGAGTTTCCTGTTTATCCATTGATTGGGATTGCCTTAAAATCAATTTTAGTAACTATTCTGTACGTTTACTTAAACTACAGGTTTAATATTTCTCCGGATATCAATAAAGTGATTGATACCATTTTGAGAAAGATGAAAATTAAAATTTAGTACGATTTTATTGAGAAAACATAAAGTAATTTAGATTCTGATCTGTTTTGTTTTTATATTTGTTAGAAAGGATAACCACTTATTGCTAACAGAATATGAAAAAGAAATTAATTTGTTTTTTAGCGTTCTTCATTGTTTTGTTTTCTCAGACTACTTTAGCTCAAAATAACAATAAGCAAACAACAAAACCGGATCTTACCCAGACAAAATTAAAAGGATATCCTGTCAGTCCTTTTAAAGACACTCTTTTTTATGTTTACAATAAAGTAGGTTCTTTTTCTGCCGAAAGCAGGGCAAATGCCATTACCGAAAAAATCAGAAAACTTTATGAAGATTCTTTTTTTGTTGCAGATTCAATTGCTGTAGTCCCTTCAGATATTTCTCAGGATATCATGTATAAGAATGATTTTGTTATCATGTCTATTTTAGATATAGATGCAAAAGCAGAAAATCAGACAGCCAGTTATATTGCCGGGAGAAATTTAAATCGGATAAAAAGGGCCATTATTTATCAAAATGAAAATTATTCAATGCTTCCCAAAAGATTGGGGTATACAGCATTACTAATTTTGATTATTGGAATAGTGCTGTATTTTGTAGGTAAAGCTTTTAACAGGATAAAATTGCATATTCTAAAAAATAGCGATAAGTATTTTAAAGGTTTTAATTATAATAATATAAAAATCCTTTCCCCACAAAAGCAACAGTTTCTGGTAATGCGATTGTATAGCTTTGTAAAAGGGATTGTGCTGGTTTTAATCGTTTACCTTTCATTGCCTATATTATTCAGTATTTTTCCGGCAACTGAAGCTTATACCACTACTTTATTACGTTGGATTCTTGCTCCTGCAAAATTAGCTGTTATGGGTTTTGTGAGGTTCCTGCCAAGTTTGGTTACAATAATTGTTATCCTATTCATTTTTAAGTATACGATAAGAGTCATCAGATTCTTTTTTGATGAGATTAAAAAGGAAAATATAAAAATTGATGGGTTTTACAGTGATTGGGCTATGCCGACATTTAATATCATTAGATTTCTGTTGTTAGCCTTTATGGTGGTGATTATTTTTCCGTATTTACCCGGATCAGATTCTTCTATTTTTAAAGGAGTTTCCGTATTTGTTGGTGTTTTGTTTTCACTGGGTTCATCAAATGCTATTGCCAATATGGTTGCGGGACTGGTGATTACTTATATGCGCCCCTTTAAGATTGGTGATTTTATAAAGATAGGTGATGTAAGCGGAGAAGTGATCGAAAAAACGGCTTTGGTTACCCGAATCAGAACGCCAAAATTTGAAGATATTACAATCCCTAATGCAACTGTTCTGTCTAGTACATCAACAAATTATTCTTCCAATACAAAACATGTCAACAATGGTTTACTGATTCATACTACAGTTACAATTGGTTACGATGTTCCTTGGAAAGACATTCACAAAGCACTTATAGAAGCAGCATTAAAAACAGAAATGATTGAGCAAACACCAGGGCCTTTTGTTCTGCAAACCAGTCTGGATGATTTTTATGTATCTTATCAGATTAATGTTTACACGAAAGAACCCACAAAACAGCCTCTAATTTATTCTTCTTTACATCAGAATATTCAGGATTCGTTTAATGCTGCCGGAATCGAAATTATGTCTCCGCATTATAATGCACTAAGAGACGGAAATGCCACAACTATTCCCGAAAATTATTTGAAAAAAGATTACGAAGTACCTCCTTTTACTATTAAAAATAAAGAGTAACCAATTGAAAATGTGATATTAATCTTAAAAATTTAACAGTGCTTTGTTTTGAATTTAATTTTATAAAAATTAACTTTAGCTAAGAATTTAGCAACACTTTGCTTTTTAGGATAAAAAATATCTTACATAAGGCAATAAAAGTTGCTGTTATACTGTTTTTAAGATTGCAGTACTTTTTACTAAACCAGAATTCGTGAAATTATTGTAGTAGTATTTGGATTAATTTTTTAAAGAATGATTATGAAAAACAATGCACTCAGTCAGGAGCAGAGCTTACAAGTATTTTCTAATATGATATCAAACAAAGTTCATAACGGATTTACATTAGAAGAGAGAAATGATGAATTCCTTTTTGCAGTGCTGTCTAAAGGCGGAAAAGTAGTAAATCATGGCTTAAATTTCATTATTTTTTGCCTAACATTAGGATTGTGGTCATTTGCATGGCTTTATCTCACAATTGTGGCCTCGAAGCAAAAAAAAGTATTAGTTGCCATCGACGAAGATGGTTTCCCTTTTGAAGAAAGATGTTTAGTTGCCTAACAATTTAAATCAAAAAAGCCATAAATTAAAGTCTAATTTAATTTATGGCTTTTTTATACCTCAGAACCTCAGAACCTCAGAACCTCAGAACCTCAGAACCTCAGAACCTCAGAACCTCAGAACCTCAGAACCTTTCCTCTTACAATTTATCCTTCAAATAAATCCCGGTCACTGATTTCTTTTCTTTCACAATATCTTCTGGAGTTCCTGACGCTAATAAATAACCTCCGTTTTCTCCTCCTTCAGGTCCTAAATCAATAATCCAGTCCGCACATTTTATAAGGTCAAGATTGTGTTCGATTACGATAATCGAATGTCCTTTTGCTATTAAAGCATCAAAAGAAGCTAATAATTTTTTGATGTCATGAAAATGTAAACCCGTTGTAGGTTCATCAAAAACAAATAAAGCTTTGTCTTTTGTAGCGCCTTTTACTAAAAAGGAAGCCAATTTGATACGTTGTGCCTCACCACCCGAAAGCGTCGATGAAGATTGTCCTAATTGTACATATCCTAAACCAACATCTTGTAAAGGTTGTAGTTTCTGGGTAATTTTGGTTTGGTTGTTTTTATCGAAAAAGGCAATAGCATCATCGATCGTCATGGTCAGAATATCGTTGATGTTTTTATTATCAAAAGTAATTTCTAAAACTTCTTTCTTAAATCGTTTTCCGCCGCAAGTTTCACAAGGCAGAGATACATCGGCCATGAAGACCATCTCTACGTTTATTGAGCCTTCTCCTTTGCAAGTTTCGCAACGTCCGCCATCAACATTAAAAGAAAAATGTTTCGCCTGATATCCTCTTATTTTGGACAGTTTTTCTTTGGCATATAAATCACGGATTTCATCATAAGCCTTGATATACGTTACCGGATTTGATCTCGAACTTCTTCCGATTGGATTTTGATCGACATATTCAATATGTTTGATTTGCGAAAAAGAGCCTTTTATTTCGCTGAACTGACCCGCTTTTTCAGCTGCATTCTCCAGCTTTTTTTGCATTGCCGGAAACAAAATTTTCTTAATTAACGTACTTTTTCCACTTCCTGAAACTCCTGTAATTACAGTGAGAACATCCAGGGGAAAGGTAACATTAATATTTTTTAAATTATTTTCTCTGGCGCCAGTAATGTCAATATGATTTTTGAATTTTCGTCTCTTTTTAGGAACAGCAATTTCTAAGTCTCCATTCAGATATTTCGCCGTTAATGAATCTGATTTTAAGATTTCGTCATATGTTCCCTGAGCTACTAAATGACCACCAAAAGTTCCTGCTTCAGGACCAATATCAATAATCATATCAGCAGCTTTCATGATATCTTCATCGTGCTCTACGACAATCACAGTGTTTCCTAAATCACGCAGCGAAAGTAAAACTTTGATCAGTCGTTCTGAATCTTTTGGGTGTAAACCAATACTTGGTTCGTCGAGAATATACATTGATCCAACCAAACTACTTCCTAATGAGGTTGCGAGGTTGATACGCTGGGATTCTCCTCCTGAGAGGGTCGCAGAATTTCTGTTTAAAGTAAGGTAATCCAAACCAACTTCTGTCAGGAATGATAAACGGTTGTTGATTTCGACCATCAGACGTTTTGCAATTTGTTGCTCGTAAACATTTAAATCAATGTTTTTAAAGAAGGTTACCAAATGTTTAATCGGTAAATCGACTAAATCTGAAACCGTTTTACCATTGATTTTTACGTATGAAGCTTCTTCGCGTAAACGTTTTCCACGACAGGCGTGACATTTTGTTTTTCCACGATAACGGGATAACATCACACGGTTTTGTATCTTATAATTTTTTTCTTCGAGTTCTTTAAAGAAACCATTTAAACCCTGAAAATATTGATTTCCTTTCCATATTAGATCTTTCTGATCTTCTGAAAGTTCGAAAAAAGGCTTGTGAATCGGGAAATCAAATTTGTAGGCATGTTTCACCAATTCATCTTTGTACCAGCTCATGCTATCGCCTCTCCACGGATAAATCGCATTTTCAAAAACAGATAAAGAAGTATTAGGAATGACTAAATCAGCATCAATACCAATAATATTTCCATAACCTTCACAAACCGGGCATGCGCCGTATGGATTGTTGAAACTGAACAAATGAACGTTTGGTTCCAGAAAAGTAATACCGTCCAATTCAAAATTATTCGAATAGGTAAATCTTTTATCTGGGTTTAATTCCTGCAGGTAACAAATTCCTTTTCCTTCAAAGAAAGCTGTTTGTACCGCATCGGCCAAACGATTATAGAATTCTTCTTCGTCTTTGACCACAATTCTGTCAATGATCAGTAAAATATCTTTATTGTCAAATTGATGAAGATCCGTTGCTTGAAAATCATCCAGACGAATCATTTCATTATTAACCAAAATACGGGCAAAACCTTGTTGTAAAAGTACTTTTAGCTTATCTTCTAATTGTCTTCCTTCTTCTAAATGAATAGGTGCAAGCAATAGCCATTTGCTGTCTAATTCCAGTTTTTTTACATCGGTAACAACATCAGTAATCGTATTTTTTTTAACCTCCTGTCCTGAAATTGGCGAGTAGGTACGACCAATTCTAGCAAACAAAAGCTTGACATAATCGTAGATTTCGGTCGAAGTTCCTACTGTCGAACGTGCGTTGGTAGTATTCACCTTTTGCTCAATAGCAATTGCAGGTGCAATACCTTTTATGTATTCTACTTTTGGTTTGTCTAAACGTCCTAAGAACTGACGTGCGTATGAGGACAGACTCTCCACATAACGGCGTTGTCCTTCGGCATACAGCGTGTCAAAAGCCAAACTGGATTTACCTGATCCTGAAAGACCTGTGATGACTACAAGTTTGTTTCTGGGAATTGCTACATCTACATTTTTTAAATTATGTACCTGTGCTCCTTTAATTATAATATTATGTTTTGGGTCGAGTGTAGAAAGATCAATTTTCATAAAAAAAGTCAATTTTTACAAAAGTAATCAATTTTGAATTGAGTTTTGTTAATGCTATTGTTCCAAATTTTAACTAATTGCGTTAAAAGGATTGCCATAGATCACATGATTAAAATGATTTTTTTTGCCACAGATTAGAATGATTTTTAAAATGAATACTAATTTACTCCAGTTCAATTCGTGCTAATTTGTGGAATTCGTAGCAAAAAAAATCCGGCAATCGAATTATTTTTATCATTTGATCTGTGGCATATTTTTTAATCATCTGTTTTAAATGTTAAAAATAATTATAGAGACTAATCCTTTCAATAATAAAATAAGCTATTTTAGAACTGTTTTTATACTAAATTAATACCACGGCTAAAATTGAAAACTAAACTTTCTATTCTGCTTTTTTTGATGCGTTTTATCCTGTTTTCACAGGAGTTCCCACCCATTGTCAAATATTCTTCTGCGATTTATGGTGCGGGAAATCAGAGCTGGATGATTGCTCAGGACGATCAGAACTATATGTATTTTGCAAACAACGATGGTCTTTTAGAATATAATGGTACCAATTGGCAATTATATCCTACGCCAAACGAAACGATCATGCGATCTGTGAAAGTTATTGGAAACAAAATTTATACAGGCTGTTATATGAATTTTGGCTATTGGACAAGACAAACGAATGGCAAGCTAAAATACACTTCGCTTAGTGATACCATCAAAAATAAAATTTTAGACGATGAACAATTCTGGAATATTCTTAAATACGACCAGTGGATTTTGTTTCAGTCTTTAAACCGAATTTATATTTATGATACCAAAACGGGAAAATTTAAAATAATTGCACCCAGGAATGGGGTTGTCAAATCATTTGCCTCTAAGAATGCCATTTATTTTCAAACGATAAATGAAGGGCTTTTTGAAATCGAAAGCGGAAAAGCTAAATTAGTTTCTGATCATCCAATTCTTAAGAAGTTTACAGTTGTTAATATGTTTACTACAGAGGATGGTTTGCAGATTCAAACGCAACTGGACGGAATTTACAAATTAGCCGGAAACCATCTGACACGTTTTCCTACTGATGTTGATGCAGCATTAAAATCGGGTTTTGTTTACAGTAGTCAGTTGCTGCAGGACGGAAGTTTTGCTTTGGGAACAGTTTCTAATGGAATTTTTATTATATCAGAGAACGGGAAATTAAAATATCATATTTCGCAAAGTAAAGGTTTAAGTAACAATACTGCTTTGTCGCTTTTTGAGGATAGCGATGAGAATTTATGGGTCGGACTTGACAATGGTATCAATTGCATCAATATTCAGTCACCTGTGCATAGTTTTACAGATGATACCGGGGTTCTAGGAACGGTGTATGCGTCTGCTATTTTTAACGGTTTACTGTATGTTGGAACCAATCAGGGGTTGTTTTACAAACAAAATCAAAGTAATGCCGAGTTTAAATTTATCAACGGAACAAAAGGTCAGGTTTGGTCGCTTTTCGTTTATGATAATACACTTTTTTGCGGACATGATTCCGGTACTTTTATAATTAAGAATGATTCAGCCAGAAGTATATTTTCAGGTTCGGGAACCTGGAAATTTGAACCTGTTCCAAATTCTAAAAATCAGTTACTTCAGGGGAATTATTATGGAATTTCGGTTTTAGAAAAGGTAAACAATCAGTGGGTTTTTAAAAATAAAATAGAAGGGTTCAATTATTCTTCCCGTTATTTTGAAATTACCAATAGTTTTGATGTTTATGTAAGTCATGAATACAAAGGAATTTTTAGATTCAAGTTGGATAAATCATTATCAAAAATAAATGATTTTTATGCTTATAAATCCCCCGCTAAAGGAAAAAATGCAAGTTTAACGAAATTCAATAATCAAATATATTATGCTTACAAAGGAGGGATTTTTAAATTAAACCCAACAACCCAAAAGTTTGAAAAAGACAATTTACTGAGTTCTATTTTTGAAAAAGACGAATATACTTCAGGGAAACTGATCGTAGATAATTCTAATAAAATCTGGCTGTTCTCTAAAAATTACATTCATTATTTTTCTGCCAGTAAGCTGAGCAATCAATTAAAACAAAATATAATTCCGATACCGTCATCGTTAACCAATTCGATGCTGGGTTTTGAAAATATTACACAAATTTCAAAATCAACCTATTTAATAGGGACAACAGACGGCTATTATACGTTGAACATTGATGATTTGAGTTTTAAAAACTATACTGTTTTCATTACTGATATAACGATTAATAAACAAAACGAAATCCTGAAGAATGTTGCTATTGGTGATGAAGGAAGTTTTGATTCAAATGAAAACAATATCACCTTAAGCTATACTGTGCCGGAATACAATAAGTACATCAATTCCGAATACCAGTATTTATTAGAAGGCTTTCAGAACGATTGGAGTGATTGGAGTACAAAAGCAACAATTAATTTTAAAAATCTTTCACCGGGAAAATATACGTTTAAAGTAAGAGCAAAATACGCCAGTACTATTTTGCAAAATACAGCGACCTATACGTTCGTAATTTTAAAACCATGGTATTTAACCCATTTAGCCTGGTTTGTTTATTTTCTTTTAGTGATAGTCCTCGCTTATTTTGTAAATAAAGCCTATCTCAGTTATTATCATAAACAGAAAGAAAAACTGATTGAAGAAAATAATCTGTTATTAGAGATAAAAGAATTGGAAAACGAGCAACAGTTAATGAAACTTCGTAACGAACAACTCTCTCAGGATGTTGATAATAAAAACAGAGAGCTGGCAGTTTCGACGATGAGCTTAAACAGTAAAAATGAATTATTGGCTTTTATAAAGGAAGATTTAAAAAAGACGACTCAAAACGATAGTAATAATATAAAATCGGTCATCAGTACCATCAATAAAAATATTACCGAGGAAGACTCCTGGAATGTTTTTAAAGAAGCATTTGATAATGCAGACAAAGATTTTCTAAAGCGAATCAAACAAATTCATCCTTTACTTACTCCAAATGATTTACGTCTTTGCGCTTATTTACGCCTGAATCTCTCCTCAAAAGAAATTGCTCCGTTATTTAATATTTCGGTTCGAAGTGTAGAGATTAAAAGGTATCGTTTGCGTAAAAAAATGGATTTACGACACGAAATCGGTTTAGTAGAATATATTTTGGCTGTATAGTACCCCGTTAATTCTCTCAAAAAAACTATACATTACCTCAACATTAACTCTTTGTTGTGATTTTATCCGTTATATGTTAAAGAAATTAACATTCGTAATTTATAGTTAAATAAGGGTTGTTTTTGAGATATGTTAAATTTACTGGTATTTTTTTTATGATGTATGTTTTTTGTTGTGGTTATATTTATCGTTTTCCTAAGTGTATACGATAAATTTATCTTTCAATAAAAACTAACTAATTATGAAATCCAAATTATTACTAACCGTACTAATGCTGTTTACATCTTATGCGTTTTCGCAGTCCTTAGATGTAAGCGGAACAGTACTAGATGGCTCAGGATTATCACTGCCTGGCGTAAATGTAAAAGTTAAAACTTCGTCGCAAAGTACAACCACAGACTTCGACGGATCTTTTAAACTATCAGGAGTTCCTAAGGGAACTACAATTGTTTTCAGTTATATCGGTTTCCAGACACAGGAAGTTGTGGTTTCAGGAACTAAAATAACAGTTAAAATGAGCGACGATGCAAGATCTCTTGATGAAGTCGTAGTTATTGGTTACGGAACTCAAAAGAAGAGAGAAGTAACAGGAGCTGTTTCTACGGTTGACAGTAAAACGCTTGATCTTTTAAAACCAATAAAAGTAGAACAAGCCTTGCAGGGAACTGTTTCGGGTGTAAATGTTACTACACAATCCGGAGCTCCGGGTGCGGGATTGGATATTCGTATTCGTGGTGTGGCAACAAATGGTCAAAATGGTCCAACAGCAATTATTGATGGTTATGTTGGTGAATTAGGATTACTTAATCCAAATGATATTGAGACTATTACTGTTCTTAAAGATGCACAAGCGGCTATTTATGGAACTATTGGTGCAAACGGAATTATTTTGATTACCACTAAAATGGGTAAAAAAAATACCAAAACAAAAGTATCATTTAATAGCTATACCGGGTTTCAGGAAACATCTCGAAAATTACCAACCTTAAATGCTACAGAATATGCGCTTTTATTAAACGAAAGTTACGCTAATGGCGGCCAGGCGCTTCCTTATCCAAATGTAAGTGGTTTAGGAAAAGGTACAAACTGGCAGGATGAAATTTTTAAAAAAGGAGTTCCTATTATCAACAATGATTTAACCATTTCGGGCGGATCAGAAAAAATTACCTATTCTATAAGTGGTTCACATCTAGATCAGGAAGGAATTGTTGGCGGCGATAAATCTGGTTTTTTAAGAAATACGGCCAGAATAGGATTGACGGCTGATTTAAGTGATAAATTCAAATTAAAAACGAATGTTATCTATACTTATTTTAACCGAAAAACACTAAACGAGAATGGTCTAGGTTCTGTTTTGTTTAATGCTTTAAATGTGCCTGCAACGTTTGATGTATACGATGATAACGGCGATTTTACTAAAATCCCAACCACATTAGGAAACGAAATTATCAATCCGCTGGCTCAAATTGATAATACGTATAATGATTACAACTACAAAAAAATAAATGGAAATTTTGGTTTAGACTATAAGATCTTCAAAGGATTTGTATTATCAAGTTCAATAGGTTTTAATACTTCAAACAGTGAGTCAAAAACATTTGCAAAACAAATTTTATATTGGAATAATCCAAGTGACAAAGTATTTGATGTGGTAAGAAGCAGTGTAACTCAGGGAGCTGTAAATGACAACAATTATTCATTTGACCTTTTTGGAACTTATACAGCGAAAATTGCTGAAAATCATAACGTTGTAGGTACAGTTGGTACAACTATTTTTAAAGAATGGGGTAACGGCCTTACGGGAACAGGTTTTGATGTACCAAACAACTCCTGGGAGTATGCTGATATTTCTTTAACAAAAGGTTTGTCAAATACACTAAACAATACATCTTATGTATATGACCAAAGAAGACTTTCTTATTTTGGAAGAGTACAATATGATTATAAAGGAAAATATTTGCTTTCTGCAATGCTTAGACGTGATTCATCAACCAAATTCGGACCTGGCAATAAAGTAGCTTATTTTCCTTCTTTTACAGGAGGTTGGGTGATTTCTGATGAAGGTTTTTTTGGAGAATCAAAAACAGTAAATTTCTTAAAATTCAGAGCCAGTTATGGTACTTTAGGAAATGATCAAATCCCGAATTATGGTTATTTAGGACTTTTAACAGGAGAAGCTACTTACGTTTTTGATAAAACATTAGTTAACGGAACCGCTACAGGACAAGTGCCAAATCCTGATTTAAAATGGGAAGAAGCCAAAAAATTTGATGTTGGTTTTGATATGAGACTATTCAACGACAGGTTTTCTGTAGTTGCGGATTATTTTATAGATACCAGAAAAGATTTATTAATCCCGAATATTCCAGTTTCAGGAATTACTGGTACAGGTGCTCCGGGTGCAAGTTCTCCAACTTTAAATGCTGGTACAGTAAGAAATTCAGGATTGGAATTTGCGGTAGATTATAAAGCAAAATTTTCAGATAACTTCAATATGAGCGTAGGGTATAACGTAACGTTCATTAAAAACGAAGTATTAGAAGTAAATAACGGAACAAGAGTTGTAGAAGGCGGTGCTTTTGGAGTAGGGCAGCCATTTCCTGCAAGAATGGAAGAAGCTTTACCGGGTCAGAAAAAAATGCCTATCGGATATTTCTACGGATATAAAACAGACGGTATTTTTCAAAATCAGGCAGAAGTTGATGCTCATCCTTCTCAACTCGCTTTAGGTGCTGATGCAAAACCGGGTGATCTTCGTTTTGTAGACGTTAACGGAGACGGTGTAATAGATACAAAAGATAAAACCAATATTGGAGATCCGATTCCTAATGCTACAATGGGATTTAATTTACAATTGAATTATAAAAATTTAGATTTTGCTGTTTACACATTTGCTTCTGTCGGAAACGATATGGTACGTAATTATGAACGAACAAATCCTTACGCAAATCGATTAGATTATGTTCTGGACAGATGGACAGGAGAAGGAACGAGCACCACTGTGCCAAGAGTAACTACAAGTGCTACATCAAATAATAATTTTTCAGATTATTATGTAGAAGATGCTTCTTATTTCAGAATCCAAAATATTCAGCTGGGATATACACTTAATCCACAGATATCCCAAAAAGCCGGAATAACAAAATTAAGACTTTACACAGGAGTAAATAATTTATACACATTTACAAAATACAAAGGATTTGATCCCGGAGCTTCAAATGGGGCACCAATTGGAGGAGGAATTGATTACGGATTCTATCCTATCCCAAGAACTTATTTGTTGGGCTTAAACATTAATTTTTAATTTTAATTAAAATGAAAAAATATTTATTTACAATACTGCTGACGATAACATTAATTTCAACTGTAACAACTTCTTGTTCAGATGATTTTGTTGATCCTAAAGTGCCTTATTCTATAGATTCTGAAAATTATTTTAACTCTAAAGCAGATTACGATCAGGCATTAATTGCCGCTTATGATTTGCTTCAATCCTCTTATGTAAATGTTTTGTTAGGCGAAATTGCCTCAGATAACACATTGGCAGGAGGAGAAAGCCCGACAGACGTTATAGGTTTTCAGCAAATAGACGATATGATTCACACGCCTGTAAACAGTAATTTGAGAGATATCTGGAATTGGATGTTTGCAGGAGTTCAAAGAGCCAATTATATTCTTGAATTTAAAGATAAAACAGATTTTGAAGGAAAAACACAGCTTATAGCCGAAACACGTTTTCTTAGAGCATATTACCAATTTGAATTAGTAAAATGGTTTGGTGGTATACCGATGAAAGGCGATGCGAGGTTTAAAATTGGAGATGAAAAAACAATACCACGCTCATCAGTAGAACAAGTTTATGCCTCAATCGAAGCTGATTTAATTTTTGCGTCGGCTAATTTATCTTCAACAGCATCTCAAAAAGGAAGAGTAACAAAAGGGGCTGCTCAAGCATTATTGGGAAAAGCGTATTTATATCAAAATAAATTTGCTCAGGCAGCAACTTCTCTGGATGCTGTGATAAGTTCAGGGAAATATACTCTGGAAACAGATTATGATAAGATGTTTGAATTGGCTGGAGAAAACGGACCTGAATCTGTTTTTGAAGTACAATATACGGATGTAGAAGGAGCAGGTTTTGGTTGTTTGCAATGTAGTGAAGGGAACGTAGCAGTGGGTTTTAGCGGAATCAGGAATTATTCCGGACCACTTTTTTCTTCTGGATTTAGTTTTAACATTCCTACCAAAGAAAGTTTTGATTCTTTTGAAGTAGGGGACAAGCGTAAAAACGTTGCGATACTAGATATTGTGGCCTGGGCTGCAGCGAATACCGGGGTAACTTACGGAAAAGGAAATGAAGACACCGGTTATTTTAATAGAAAATACCTGCCAAGAAAAAGAAGTGCTGAAGCTCAGGGAGATTTGAACTTAACCAATCCAAACAACTACAGAGCGATTCGTTATGCAGATGTATTATTAATGGCGGCAGAAGCATACAGCCGTGGCGGAATTGATGATACAAAAGCAAGAAATTACCTGAATCAGGTTAGAAGACGTGCTTTTGGAGATCTTAATCATGATATCTCGGCTTCCGGACCGGCACTTACCGATTTTATCTTGGCAGAAAGAAGAGTAGAGCTTTTTGGAGAAGGACATCGTTTCTTTGATTTAGTAAGAACTGGAAAAGCAGCTGGAAAAATCCCGGGTTTTAAGGCAAACAAAAACGAGTTATTTCCATTACCAATCGAGGAAATTCAGTTTGCAAACGGAAACTGGCAGCAAAACCCTGGATATTAAAAAAACACTATTATGAAAAAATTACATTTTATTATAAGTCTTTTCGTTTTAACAATACTTCAAGGTTGTTCAAGCGATAACAGCAATATTGATTTGGAGGATTTAGGCGCACCTGCAAATATAGCCGCCTTGACCACTGTAACTCAGGATAACTCCGGGAAGGTGACTTTTATACCTACAGGAGAAGGCGTTACGCAATACAAAATAAATTACGGAGACGGATCTCCCGAATCAGATTATTTTTCTTCAGGAGCGACTATAACCCATACGTATAAAGAAGGCGTTTATAAGGCTAAGATTATTGCAATGGGAGTAAATGGAAAAACTACCGAAGTAACGAAGGATGTCGTTGTTTCGTTTAAATCTCCAGAAAATCTTGTGGTAGTAATTACCAATGATTTATCAGTTTCTAAAAAAATAACAGTTAAAGCAACGGCAGATTTTGCCTTGTTTTACGATGTTTATTTTGGAGAATCCGGAAAACCTGAGCCTGTTTCAGTTAACAATGGGGAATCAGTTTCATATACGTATAAAGAAGCTGGAGTTTATACCGTTCGTATCGTTTCAAAAAGTGCGGCAATTAAAACCATTGAACATACAGAGCAGATTACAGCAAAAGTAATAGTTAATCCAACTGCTTCAGCTCCAACACCGCCTAACCGAACAGACGGAAATGTAATTTCTGTTTACAGTTCAAAATATAAAGATGTTGCAGGCACTAATTTTAATCCAAATTGGGGACAATCTGGAGGTCTAACAGAATTTGAATTGGCCGGTGATAAAATGTTGAATTATACGAATTTAAATTATCAGGGAATTGCATTTGCAGATGGTGTAAAACTTGATGTTTCAGCAATGGATTATATTCACCTTGATGTTTGGACCGCAGATTTACAAAAACTGGCAATTTTTCTTATTAGCAGTACTAAAACAAATGGTGAAAGACCAGTGACAAAAGATCTGGTTGCCAACCAATGGACAAGTATTGATATTCCAATTTCTGCATTTACCAGTCAGGAAGGATTTACAGTAGCTGATATTTTTCAACTTAAATTGGTTGGAACCCCTGATGGTAAAAATATCTACCTTGACAATATCTACTTTTATAAACTACCGGCTGAATCAGTAGCATTGCCTCTTGATTTTGAATCTGCTAATTTAAGTTTTGCCTGGGGTGGATTTGGGAATGTAGAGGCTTCTGTAGTAACAAATCCTGATAAAACCGGAACTAATGTTTCTGACAAAGTGGTTAAGCTAAACAAAAAATCAGGAGCAGAAACTTGGGGAGGAGCAAGTTTAAATCTTGAAAGTACACCTGATTTTAGTAAAGGAACAAAAGTAAAAATAAATGTATGGTCTCCAAAAGTTGGAGCTGATATATTATACAAAATGGAAGTTTCGACCTCTCCAAAAAACGGAGATGGTAATCCTTCAGTCTTTATAGAAGTACATGCAACAACAACAATTGCCAATGCCTGGAACGTTTTAACATTTGATCTTACAAGCGCGGCAGATTTTAGTACCAGTAATAAATACGATAGGGTAATTTTATTTCCGGACTTTGGAAAAGGAGGAACAGGAGAAACGTACTACTTTGATGATATAAAACAATCCAACTAAAAATATAAGTAATCATGAGTAAAAAAATAATTAAAAATATAGTATTACTTTTTGCAATACTCTTAGCAATAAGTTGTCAGAAAGACGATTATGCTTTTGGTGATTTGTCAGCGCCAAGTAACGTCAAAGTTACCACTGAGATTATCGGAAAAACGACAGCTGCTCCAAACGGAGACGGATCAGGAATGGTAAAACTTGTTGCAACAGCAGACAATGCCATCTCTTATAAATATGTATTTAGCGATGGTTCGACGACGAATTCTCCAAGTGGTGTTTTTACCAAACGTTTTACCAAAACGGGAGTCAACAAATATACCGTTACAGTTATAGCAACAGGAAAAGCGGGTATTGCAACCAGCATTATTACTGAGGTAGAGGTAAGAAGTGACTTTAAAGATGATGAAGCGGTGGAACTCTTAACCGATGGAACTTCTAAAAAATGGTACTGGTCAGCTTCTGAGCCCGGACATTTAGGAGTAGGGCAAAACGACAGTGATGCTACTAAAAATTATTTTCCAAACTATTATTCAGCAGGAGCTTTTGAGAAAGCGGCATCTCCGGCAAGTAGTTGTTTGTATGACAATGTGCTGACATTTTCTAAAGAGGGTGACCAGTTGAAATTTGAATTAGACAATGGTGGTGCAACATTCTTTAATGCTTCTTTTGCAAGTGTAGCCGGAGGAAGCTCACCGGATGATGCTTGTTTGACTTATAATACTGCAGGAAAGAAAACAGTATTATTAAGCCCTTCAGAATCGTTTGTAATGGCCAATCCGGATCATGCAACACAAACCAGAGGAACAACAATGAATTTCTCTGATGGAGGATTTATGGGCTACTATATAGGTCAGAGCTCTTATGAGATTCTATCCATTACAGCCAATAGAATGGTGGTTAGGGCTGTTATGGGAGGAAATCCCGGACTAGCCTGGTATCATATATTTACAACTACAAAGCCTACTCAGACACCACCGGCAGAGTATACAAAATTAGTCTGGTCTGATGAGTTTAATACAGATGGAGCGCCTGATGTTACAAAATGGAATTACGATCTGGGAAGAGGAGACAGCGGTTGGGGAAATAATGAAGAACAAAACTATACCAACTCAGCAACAAACGTAATTGTTCAGGGCGGAAACTTAAAGATTACAGCTAAAAAAGAAGCTTCAGGAGGTGCTAATTATTCATCAGCCCGACTCAAGACCGATGGTAAATTTAAATTTACGTACGGTAAAATCGAGATAAAAGCCAAACTACCAACTGGTGTAGGAACATGGCCCGCAATTTGGATGTTAGGCTCAAATTATGCAACTAAGCCCTGGCCAGCGTGTGGTGAAATCGATATTATGGAGCATGTAGGTAAAAATCAGAATGTTATTCTAAGTACGCTTCATTATCCCGGTCATTCAGGCGGAAATGGTAATACAGGTTCTAAAACAATACCAAACGTTTCAACAGAATTTCATGTCTACAAAGCGGTTTGGAGTCCAGCATCAGTAACAACATTTGTCGATGATGTTCAGATTCACTCCGTTCCTAATGATGGTACTTTACCTTTTAATAGTGATTTTTTCTTAATACTAAATGTAGCTATGGGAGGCAACTTAGGCGGCAATATTGATGCTGCTTTTACACAATCTTCGATGGAGGTCGATTACGTAAGGGTATATCAATAGATTGTAAATTAATTAGTAAGAATGAAGTGAGAAGGTCAGTTAAGGCTGGCCTTCTTATTTTTTTGTAATTTTAAAAAGAGACAATGAAAAAAGTAATTGCACTATTAATGCTTTCGGGTTTTTGCTTTGCGCAAGAAGCAAAAAGAAAATTAGTTTGGGAGGAAAATTTTAATAAAAAAGAGGTGAATGAAGCCGTTTGGAATTTCGAAATCGGTGATGGATGCCCGGATTTGTGTGGCTATGGAAACAACGAAAGACAGATTTACACCAAAACAAATCACGAAATCAAAGATGGGAATTTAATTATAGAAGCCAGAAAAGAAGGAAATAAATACACTTCTACCAAAATCACCACTAAGGGAAAAAAAGAGTTTAAATACGGGCGAATCGAAGCCAGGGCGAAACTACCTGTCGGGCATGGTTTATGGCCAGCATTCTGGATGTTGGGTGCTAATATTGATGCCGTAAAGTGGCCAAAGACAGGAGAAATAGATATTCTGGAATATATTGGCAGAGATCCTCACATGGTTTATACCACTTTGCACACACAAGACAGCCACGGAAATACAATTAATACAAAAAGAACCCCATTTCCTGCTATAGAAGAAGGATATCATATATATGCAATTGAGTGGACGAAAGATAAAATAGATTTTTTCGTAGATAAAACACTAGTGTATACCTTTAGTCCGGAAGTTAAAAATGAGGATACCTGGCCTTTTGATAAGCCATTTTATATTATCGTCAATTTGGCCATAGGAGGAAATTTTGGAGGGCCTGAAGTAGATGATAGTATACTTCCCCAAAAATATTATATAGACTATGTTCGCGTTTATGAATAGCAGAGTAGCTTAAAAAGGAGTGGATAAATCAGGTGTAAATAGATTAATTGTTTGATTTTTAGTTGTTTATATCTGATTTTTTTTGTTAAAATTAAAGTTGATTTTAGTGACCTGCAGCGTGAATTTAAGTCTATGCTGCAAAAATTAACGATTTATTGTTAATTATTCTTCATTTTGTTTGCTTTTTAAAATATTAATTTGTTAAATTTGGTCAGAATATTAACATAACCATATAACCCAAAAAAGACGCCTATACAGTAAAACTACTTTTATAAAAATTACTCCAAATTTTTAAACAGAAACTAAAAAAAGTAGTACTATGGCTGATCTGCATATTCCAGACGCTCTATTGGTTAAAAATTATGTCGAAGGCAATGAAAATGCGCTTGCGACACTAATAAAGAGACATGAGTCTAAGATATATGGATTCATATATTCGAAGATTGCTGATAGAGATATTTCAAATGATATTTTTCAAGATACTTTTATTAAGGTCATTAAAACCTTAAAAAGTAATTCCTATAATGAAGAAGGTAAATTTCTTCCCTGGGTAATGCGTATTTCGCACAACTTAATTGTAGATCATTTTCGCAAAACCAAAAAAATGCCAATGTACAGAGAAACCGAAGAATTTTCGATTTTTTCTGTCATGTCTGACGATTCTTTGACTATCGAGAACAAAATGATTTTCGATCAGGTCGAAATAGACCTCAAAAAGATAATTGAAGAGCTTCCGTCAGATCAAAAAGAAGTTTTGGTGATGCGTATGTATCAGGACATGAGTTTTAAGGAAATATCTGAACTTACGGGGGTTAGCATCAACACAGCATTAGGAAGAATGCGTTATGCGCTAATGAATTTAAGAAAAATAATTGACAAACATCAAATTATTTTAACCAACTAATACTATTTGTAGTAATAGTCCGTTATACTATAATAAAACATTTTGATGGTATGGCGAAAATTTACTCTAAAAAGGCATTAGCTTCTAAAGATTTAAAACCTAAAAAAGAAGTGATTTCTTTTTTACTTCATTATTCACAAGCATTAACAGTTGTGAAAATTGAAGATAAAAGTTTTGAAATTATAGCTAATTAAACAGCCCACTATATTTGTCGGATGTTTATTTCGAAAGAAAAACCAAATGGTCGTTTTGGTTGAAAGCTCACTATCTGTATGCAAATACAGGTAGTGAGTTTTTTTTACTCCTTAATTTTATGTTTGTTTTGGCGGACTCACAATACATTTACATTGGTTTTACAATTAATTGGTATAAAGGTTTATAAAAATGGTTTTGTTAAAATTCAGTATTTTAACTTAATATCAAATATTTATTTTATATTTAGCTTTATTTTAGTTAAAAATCGGTTTTTTATTTAATGAAATTGCAATATTGAAGCAATTTATGTATTAAAAACCTTTCAATATATCGAAAAATTCAATTATTAGTAATATCAAAAAAGGAGTCTAACCAAAACCAAATCATCTATGACGAAAAATTACCCTAACCTTGTTTTGTTTGTTGTTGTCTTTAATATCTCATAAAGATCATTAAAACAGAAGAATTGTTTGTGAAATAATAATGGAGTTAAAAGTAAAAGCTTTAATCTCCCGAATTCAATATTTACAACCAATTCTCATAAGTAGTACCCTTAATCTATTTAACAATCAAACTTAACTCAAAATGAAAAAGAGCCCTAAGATCTTATTATTGCTACTATTGATCAATATTAGCGCATTTGCCCAAAAAGAGGAAATAAAAGAAGCGCAATCGTATTATAGTAAAGGAAAAACACAAGAAGCATTAGTGATTTTAAAGAAAATAGAATATCTCATCGTAAATGCCCCAGTTGAGGTAAAGTCTGATTTCTATTTTACAAAAGGAAATGTGTACAAAGATTTAGCAACCAAAAATATAGATGCTGCAGCTAATTTCGCCTTAGCAGTAGGAGCTTATCAGGATGTCCTGCTATATGAAAATGATTCTCAAATTTACAAGTACGCTTTCAAAGCAAGTTTAGCGTTGAAAGAAATGAAATCTAAACTCGTAGATGGAGCTTACAACGATTATAAAGCAGAAAAATACAAAGAAAGTGCAGATAAAAGTTACGAAGTTTACCTCTTTGATAAAAAAGATGTCGCAAACTTGTTCAATGCAGCTTCTGCTTCTTTATCCGGTAAAGAGTATAAATCAGCCATTAAATATTTCGAGGAACTTAAAAGGCTAAACTATACCGGGGAAGTAGTTATTTTTTATGCAACCAATAAAAAAACAAAACAAGAAGAAGCATTTATTTCAATGAGTGCCAGAGAAGCAAGTATTCAGGAAGGACTTTATGAAAAACCAAGAAATGTAAATCCACCATCAAAAAAAGAAGAAATCCTGACTTCTTTAGCTTTCTCTTATATGGAAACTAACGATTATTGTAGCGCAGAAAAATATTATGAAGATGCATTACAAGTCAATCAAAATTGTATGACGTGTTATATCAATCTGGCCTATGTTAAGATACAGTTCAAAAAAGAATTACTGGATCTTATGGCTACGTTAGGCAACAGTACTAAAGAAATGCAACAATATGATAAATTAGATGCTCAAAAAGATGAAATTGTAAAAAGCGCCATTCCATATCTTAAAAAGGCGCTCACAATCGAGCCCAAAAACGAAAGTGCTACAAAATCACTTCTGGGTATCTACAGATCGCTAAATATGACAAACGAATACAATATGCTTAAAAGCAGTATGTAAAAAAGAAGAGAGAAGCTACTTAATGATTTTTTTAGTAGCTTCTTCTTTTTTAGTTGCTTTCTCTATCAGCGATTTTTTTCCAATAGTCCTCGTTATAATGTCTTTCTCTAAGCTCCAGCCCCTTGCAGGTGAATATTCACGTCCGTACCAAATGATTTGCAAGTGCAGATCATTCCACAATTCTCTCGGAAATAATCGTTTCGCATCTTTCTCCGTCTGTACCACGTTTTTTCCGTTCGAAAGATTCCATCTTAACATCAGTCTGTGAATATGCGTGTCAACCGGAAAAGCCGGCACACCAAAAGCCTGAGACATTACGACACTCGCCGTTTTGTGTCCCACAGCAGGCAATTCTTCAAGAGCTTCAAAACTCTGCGGTACTTTCCCGTCGTATTTATCAATCAAAATATGCGATAAACCATGAATTCCTTTTGATTTCATTGGCGATAATCCACACGGGCGAATAATTTCCTTGATTTCTTCAACCGACATTTTAATCATATCATACGGATTATCAGCTTTGGCAAAAAGTATAGGCGTAATCTGGTTCACACGTACATCAGTACATTGTGCGGAAAGTAAAACCGCAATCAACAAGGTATAAGGATCCTTATGATCTAATGGAATAGGTATCGTAGGGTAGAGTTCTTTTAACGTATTTATAACAAATTGTACGCGAGCTTCTTTATTCATTTCCGTATTTTTAATCCCGTAAAAATAGTATAATTTTCATGATGTGCCTAATCCAGCTTTCCGTTACAACCTCATTGTGGCAATAACATTTTTAAGCATTTGCAAGAGCTTCCTTCGGTCGCTTTGCCAATGCAAAAAATGTAAATTACCACAACTCCGGGGTTTTACTTCAATCCGGGGCATGATAAGTAGGAATTGTAAATGATAAAATGTAACTTCAAATTATACTTTTATTGCTGTGTGCCATTGTAAAATCTAGTAATTTAAGAAGTCTAACAATCTAAAATCGAAATAAATGATAACATTACAAAAAGGAGATAAAGCTCCAAATTTCTCAGGAACAGACCAAGACGGAAAAACACATAAACTGGCAGATTACGCCGGAAAAAAATTAGTGGTTTTCTTTTATCCAAAAGCAAGTACTCCAGGCTGTACAGCAGAGGCTTGTGATCTAAGAGATAATTTTGAGCGTTTTAAAGCCAATAATTACGAACTTCTGGGTGTAAGTGCCGACAGTCAGAAAGCACAGCTAAAATTCAAAGACAAATATGAATTCCCTTTTCCTTTATTAGCAGATGAAGACAAATCTGTAATCAATGCGTTTGGTGTTTGGGGACCTAAAAAATTCATGGGAAAAGAATATGACGGAATCCACAGAACAACTTTCGTAATAGATGAAAACGGAATAATTGATGAGGTGATTTCTCAGGTAAAAACAAAAGAACACGCAGCACAGATTTTGAAATAAGTTTTTGTTTCAGCTTATATTACAATCCTAAGTGGGATTTTACCGCAAAGGACGCTAAGTTTTTTATATAGATTACATTTATAATACGCAAAGTTCGCAAAGCTTAATCAACACAAGCTTTGCGAACTTTGCTTTTACAAAAACTTTAGATGTACAAAAAAACTTAGTGTCCTTTGCGGTAAAATTTTTATTCGTTCAGAACCTGAAACAAAAGAAACCTGAAACAAAAAAAAGTCCCAAAAAGAAAACTTTCTTTTTAGGACTTTTTTGATATTAGTTATTCTGTTCCAGTTCTTTCTGTGGATGATACCCAAAAAGATGGTGCTCTTTTATTATTTCGGCAATACCGGAAGGAAGCATTGGTTCCCAGCCTGGTTTCCCCTGATTGATCATTTTTAAAACCTCACGAGAGAATACCTCAAGATTATGCGGATCGTAATCAGCAATGTCCACTACTTTTCCGTTGAATTTAAAGAATTTGTACAATTCTTTCATTCTAGGATGTACCTTTAAGTTGTTTGAATTCATCAATACACCATTATCGTCCAGCATTGGATACAAGAAGACTTTCATATCTCTGTAGAATAATTTTCCAAAAGCTTCGAGAATTCCACCACTTAAATGACGGTAATATTTCTCATCAAAAATATCTACCAGGTTGTTGACCCCCATTGCCAATCCCATTCTCGCTTTGGTATAATTAGCAAAATATTCAACCACTTTATAATATTCCTGAAAGTTCGAAATCATTACAGTCTGACCTAACGAACAAAGCAATTCGGCTCTGTCCATAAAATCGCGTTCATCAATTTCACCATCAGAACGCAAATTCGAAAGCGTGATTTCAAAAATAACCAGTGTATTATCTTTCTCCACCTTATTTTCTTCAAGAAACATTTTAAGTGATTTCTCGTACATGTCCATGTTTACTTTCGTAACCGGACGAAAACTTCCTCTAAGTGCAAGAAGGTTCTTTTTGTATAAAATGGCAGCAGGCAGAATGTTTTTTCCTTCAGGGTTAAACATTACGGCATCAGTCATTCCGTTTTTAACCAATTGCAAACTAATCAAACGATTGTCAACATCAGCAAAACGAGGTCCTGAGAAGTTAATAGTGTCAATTTCGAGTTGGTCTTTGTCTAAGTGATCGTATAGGTAACGAAGTAATCGTTTCGGATCGTTGTACTTATAAAAAGCACCGTAAATTAAGTTTACCCCTAAAATTCCCAGTGTTTCTTGTTGTAGTCTGGCATCAGTTTCTTTAAAGCGAATGTGAAGAATAATTTCGTTATAAGCTTCGTCAGGTTCTATTTGGTATCTGATTCCAACCCAACCGTGACCTTTAAATTGTTTGGCAAAATCTATTGTTGCAACTGTGTTGGCATAACTAAAGAAGAGTTTGGTAGGATGTTTCTCTCTGCTTAATCGTTCTTCAATTATTTGTCCCTCAAGCGTCAGCATTTTCTTTAATCGCTCTTCGGTAACATAACGTCCGTCACTTTCAATTCCATAAACGGCATCACTGAAATCTTTGTCGTAGGCAGACATTGCTTTTGCAATTGTTCCCGATGAACCTCCGGATCTGAAAAAGTGCCTCACGGTTTCTTGTCCAGCGCCAATTTCAGCAAATGTTCCGTAAATATTCTCGTTTAAATTAATGCGTAACGCTTTGTCTTTTATGGAAGGAATCTGTTCGATGACCTTGTCACCTTTGAGTTTTATTTCTGTACCCATTTTATTTTAAATAGATTTGTTACAAAGTTAGCAAATTAGGCTTCTAATGAAAGAGAAATAATCCTATTTTTGTAAAAAAAATAAGTTCAATTGAAGGTATATTTTTTAGGTACTGGTACTTCCCAAGGCATTCCGATAATCGGAGTCGATCATCCTGTTTGTAAAAGCACTGATGCTAAGGACAAAAGGCTTCGCGTATCCATCTGGATTACGTGGGGCGGGCATTCATATGTAATAGATTGTGGTCCTGATTTCAGGCAGCAAATGCTTTCTTGTGGCTGCAGGCATCTTGATGCCATTTTGTTTACACACGAACATGCAGATCACACAGCGGGATTAGATGATATTCGCCCGTTTAATTTCAGACAAGGAGAAATTCCCGTTTATGCACATCAGCGTGTGATTGATAATCTAAAACGTCGTTTTGATTATGTTTTCGAAACTGTAAACAAATATCCCGGTGCGCCAAGTGTTAAAACAATAGAGGTAGTAAATGACGAACCTTTTGCCATTGGAGATAAAACAGCTATTCCCGTGAATGTTATGCACGGCGATTTGCAGGTTTTTGGTTATCGCATTGATGATTTTGCCTACCTGACCGATGTTAAAACGATTCACGAAACGGAAGTTGAAAAATTAAAAAATCTTAAAGTTCTAGTGGTAAATGCTTTGCGTGTAGAACCTCACGATACACATTTTAATTTGCAGGAAGCACTGGATTTTATCAATTTAGTAAAACCGGAAGTAGCTTATTTAACGCATATTAGCCACGTTTTAGGCTTTCATGAAGAAGTACAAAAACAGCTTCCTGAAAATGTTTTTCTGGCTTACGATAATTTAGAAATTACAATTTAATTATACCACAAAATGAAAAAATCCTTAATGCTTTATCTTTTTATCCTTGCAATATTAATGAATGTTTTTACTTATATGTTTTACAGCAGAGAAGTGAAATTCGGGCAGGAACGATATGATAGAACTACTAAGAAACTGAGAGATAGTATTGATTTAGTAAAAACTGAATTAGCTGATGCCAATTATTTTTCTTTGGAACATAATGAAAATGCACAAAATTATTTTGACAACAGCGCTTCCGGTGGAAAAGTAATTTTATACGAAAAATTGATTCCGGTTGTAACAGAGAAGTTATTGGATTTCAATGCAAATCCAAACGGGAATCCTTATACAGGTCAGGATAAAATAGGACCAAACAAGTTTATCATCAATAAAGTAAAGATTTTAAACCACAGATGGATCATTGCAGATTATAGTAATGGCGAATTATGGGGAGAAGTCTTGTTAAAATATTTTGTTGATAATGATGATAATATTACTTTTGAGGTAAATCAAAGCTGGTTATATCAAAAATAGTATTCAGGATGCTATTTTTTATTACCACTTTTAAAAAATAGGATGTATGAAAAAGATGTTTTTATTTTCGATTATTATTGGTCTTTCGTTTTCTTGCGCTAAGAAAGTTTCGGAAGAAAATAAAACTCCTAAGCAACAAGAAGCTAAGCCAGTTGTAGTAGGAGGAGATTCAGATGTCCATGGTTGCAAAGCTTCTGCAGGATATACCTGGTCAAGCCTTAAAAAAGAATGTGTGCGTCTTTTCGAAGTGGGCACCAAATTAACTCATACTGAAGACGGAAAAACATATTCGACAGTTGCCTACGTTATTTTTGACGGAAATAAAGCCGAACTTTTTCTCGATACTCAAAAAGAACCCATTCTTTTAGAAAGAAAAACTGAAGGTGATTCCTGGAGTAAGGATGATTATCAATTGATTCCCTGGAAAGGCTATGTGTTGAAAAAGGACGGAAAAATTATTTATACAGGTGAATAAAGTTTACAGTAGACAGTCGCAGTTTTCAGTTGGAAAGCTGCGACTTTTTTTTATTGCTTATTAAAAAAATCTTTAATCATTGTTGAACTCTCACCAGGATTTCTCAGTGACACAAATTCACCATTTTCATCGATAGTAAAATGTCCTTTAAAAGCTTCAGGCATTGTGTTATATTGATCATTTACCTGATTCAAAGTTTCTTTAAAGCAATTGTAATTGTATTTTTCGACCAAATAAGGCAAAGCGTTTTGCCCTCTTAAAAGTTCATATTCCTGATAATTATAAGGAGTACTTTCTTGTCTTTTTTGCAATGTCAGATTGAATTTCTGCAATAGTTTTTCTATTTCTTTTTCGCTTACAAATTGTGAAAGTCCACGCAGCGCATAGATTTTCATGTCGAGATATCTTTCCTTTTTATAAGCATTATCAAAGAAATCCTTCAATTGAGGGAAATCAAAATTGTATAATAGTCTCAAAATCTTATTTCTAAGATCAAGTTGTTTTGTCACAGAATAAATCCTTGTTAAGTGAACGAAATTATTCTTATCGATACTGTTTTTGTCTAAAGAAAACAGCGCATTTCTAAAGTCTTTATTGCTGTCCTTTATTTTTTCGTCAGTTAATATACTTAGAAAATTACTCATTGTTAAAATTTAAAATGACTGAAAACTGAGCCCGAGACAGAGACTGAAAACTGTGACTAAAAAATTACTCCGCCAGCCAGTTTTTAAAATCAAAGAAATTTTGCGGGGCCACTCCATGACCCACGGGATATTCTTTATACGTAACCGGAATGTTTAGTTTTTCTAAAATTGCAGGCGTTTTTCTTGCCCAGTCAATCGGGATTACCTGATCTACGGTTCCGTGAGAAGCAAATATTTTAAGGTTTTTAAAGTCGTTTTTCTCGTAACCTTCTTTGATGATTTCTTCGTTAAAATAACCACTCATAGCGACAACTCTCTGAATTTTTTCAGGATAAGAAAGTGCAACAGAATAGCTCAAAATAGAACCCTGACTGAAACCAACCAAAGTAACGTTATTGGCATCAATAGGATAATTAGCAACCAGTTCATCTACAAAAGTAGCGATTAGATCACGTGAAGTTTTGGCTTGTTCGTTATCTGAAAATTTATTCTGATCTGCGTCAAAATTTATCGCATACCACGCATAAGCGCCATATTGTAAATCATAAGGAGCACGAGCAGAAATGATGTAATAGCGATCCGGAAGTTCAGTAGCAAACGAAAACAAATCAGCTTCGTTGCTGCCATATCCGTGTAATAAAAGTAAAACCGGATTTTTATCTAAGATTACTTTTGGTTCTTGTATTTTATATTCTAAAGATAGATTCATTTTTAATTGTGAATTGTAAGTTGTGAATTGTAAATTTTCTACTTTGACAAAGCTTGTTGAGATTATAATAAATCTGTTTTTATCTGCGTTTTTACCTGCAAATCAGCGTCATCTGTGTTCCGAATTTTTACGCTGATAAAACAGATTCGCTAAAGCGAAAACACGGATTATGGCGGATTTTTTTTGGAATTTGGAATTTTAAAAATTTGAAATTTCTCTAACCTATCGATTTAAACCATTTTTGAAAAAGACCTCCAACCAACGGAATTGGTCTTGTTTGTCCCTGAATTGCGCTAAAAATCCCATACGTCCATAATATTGAAATACAGATCCACATAGGGAAAGTAATCATAAAGCTGTCGAAATTGCTGATAATGGCTCCAAAGGAAATAAAAGCAAGCGATAATCCTAAAGCCTGGCGAATATGAAAAGAAGCGAAACTATTTTTATTTTCAGAGTTCATAGACATCGCAATTAAAACACCAATAATTAAAATATAACTGGTAATGGCGATTGATTTTCCCTCTTCGATTGAATTATTCATTGTAATTATTTAGTGATAACAAGTTGGTTTTGATTTAAGATTCCGTAAACGGTACCTTTAATTTCTGTTCCTAAAAAAGCAGAATTTTTAGATTTCGAAAGAATATTGGCTTTCGTAAAAGTGGATCCCCCTTCTGGAGTAAAAAAAGTAAAGTTAGCTTTGGCACCTTCAGCAATCGAATTATTTTCAATTCCGAAAATAGCTTTTCCTAAAGTTAGTTTTTCAACAATAGTTTCAAGAGGTAAAACAGTTAATAAAGCTCCAAAGGCACTTTCTAAGCCAATTGTTCCGTTTTTAGCGGTATCAAATTCCATTTTTTTGAACTCGATATCAATTGGGTTATGATCTGAAGTAATCAGGTCTATTGTTCCGTCTTTTACTCCGTTTACTAATGCTTCTCTGTCAGCTTCAGTTCTTAACGGCGGAGTAACTTTAAAACGGGTATCAAAACCTTCTAATTTTTCATCGGTTAAAACTAAATGATGTACAGCAACACTACAAGTTACCTGCAATCCTTTTATTTTAGCTTCTCTTATTAGTTCAACCGATTTTGCAGTGGAAATTGTCGGAATATGAAGTTTTCCTCCTGTATATTCTAATAAAAATAAATTTCTTGCTATTTGTAATTCTTCTGCTAAATTCGGGATTCCTTTTAAACCTAATTTGGTCGAAACAATTCCTTCATTGGCGACACCATTTCCTTTGATATTAGGGTCTTGAGAGTAAGTAATAACCAATCCATTAAAATCCTGAACATATTGCAGGGCGATTTTTAAAAGATTAGCATTGTCTATACTTTTGTTGTAATCTCCAAAAGCTATGGCTCCGGATTTTTTCATATCAAACAATTCGGCCATATCTTTTCCTTCACTGGCTTTTGTTAAAGCACCAATAGGGAAAAGTTCTGTCGCAAAACCATTCGCTTTATTTTTTACAAAATTGACCTGTGACTGATTGTCGATAACAGGGAAGGAGTTGGGTTGTAAAGCAATTGCGGTAAAACCACTTTTTGCAGCAACATTCAGTCCGTTTGCAATGGTTTCTCTGTCTTCATAGCCCGGTTCTCCAAAAGAAACACTGCTGTCGAACCAACCTTGAGAAAGATGTAAGTTTTCAAATTTAACTTCGGTGGTATCTTCAATATCAAGAATCGAAGTTTCTATTTTTTCTATTAAACCATCTGCAATTAAAAGATCAACGGTCTGATTATGAAACGGACTTTTTGAATCGATAATTTTGGCGCTTCTGATGATTATTTTCATATGTAGATATTTATTTATTCAAACATAAAATGTTTTATTTCTACCATTAAGATATTAAGTTAAATTAAGAAGGCTTAACGCTTTATGATCTTAATCTCTTAATGGTTCAGAAAAAATAAACTTAAAGTTTATTTTACGAATTTTATAATTGCCATTTCTAATGCTAAAAATAACAGTGCAAAGATAACAAACCATTTCCAAATTTGGCTGTCAGTTCTTTCAGTTTGTAGCGTATTAAAAATGGTCGAAATCGTATCAGCAGTTTTAAAATCTGAAATTATGTTTGTGTTTACCTGGTTCAAATCGCTTTCGGTTCGTTTATAATTGAAACTCAGATTTTCGACCCATTCTTTTTTATCAAAAATGCTGTAATTTCCGGCTGTTTCAGGGAAATCATTGAAAGTTAGTTTTACTTTGCTATTCAATATTTGCTGAATTGGGATAAAAGAATCTTCAGTTCCTTTTACTTCCAGAATAGCATCTTTAGTTAGTAAAACATCTACAAAATAAGGTTGATTACTACCAATTGTTAAGGCATTAACTCCCGTTTTCTGATTGTTCTGCCCTATTTTATAAAACAACGGAACAATTAGCGGCGATTGCTGAAAGTTTGAATTTGCTGCATTAATTGGTGCTGAAAAAACAGTAATTCCAGAAACCGGATTCTGAATTGCAGTTACAAATACACTTTGATCTTCATACGATAGAACCGCCGGATATGGACTCGAAATATCAAATGAAGTAGCTGTTTTTGGATATTGAAAATTCGTAATTTTATTTTCGAAAACGCCTGAAAACAAAGGATGGTCAAAGTTGATTTTGGTAATTAACTTGCTTTTGCTGTCAAGATTTTTAAACTGAATTTTCCCAAAATTAGCGAGAAATGAATTTAGATTAGAAACGGAACTTTTTTCAGAAGGAATTACCACTAAATTCCCGCCTTTAGAAACAAATGCTTTTAAGGTCGTTTGCAAAGCTTGAGGAACTTCAACTAATTCATTTAAAATAATGGTATTCTGTTTGTCTAAACTATTATAATCTAAACTGCTAATGGAGTAATTGTTGTAATTGAATTCGGCTGAAGTATAAATTCGCGACAAGAAATTACTTTTTTCAGGCTCACCAATACTGATAACATTCGTTTTTTTAGCTTTAGAAATACTAAAATAAAGCGTGTTATCATACGTCAGCCCGTTGTCTTCAATAGTTACATAGCCATGAAAGGCTTCTTTTGGAATCGTAAAATTGACTTTCTTTTTCTTCGTGTCAAACTTGATAATGGTTTTGGCAATCAGCTTATTTTGATTGTATAAAGCCATAGAAACGGGTTTGAAATCTTCGCCATAAGCCGATAAATTAACGCTTATTTCGTAGAAATTTTCTAAAGTCTGATGGATGAAAACGCTGTCAATTGCAACATTGTTTTTTTGCTCGGCCGCAGGAATAATGAAGTATGGTTTATCTTCTGTATCAATGTCTTTTACATCTTTTTCGGCTAATCCAACAGCATCAGTAATGATAACGATATCTTTTTTATGAGCTGATTTATGCGCTTTGATCTTCGCCATTATAGACAAAAGTTCAAAAGGAGTGGCACTGTATTTTAGATTTTGCAAAGCACCTTTAGATGACTTGATATCCGTATTCCAGTAGTTTTCAGTGTTGGTTAATAATGAAAACTGCACAGTTTCAGGAGTATTTTCTAATAATTCCTGTACAGCGCGTTTTAGTAATTCGCCCTTTTTGCCTTTGGCTTGCATACTAAAAGAATTATCGAGAATAATATACATTTCGTTAGTAGCATTTTTACTGTCCTTTGCTTCAAAAAAAGGCTGGGCAAAAGCCAAAATGATACAAGTCAGCAATAGTAAACGCGTCGCTAATAAGAGTCTCTTTTTTATTTTAGAACTCTTTCGGGTTTGAATCGAAAGCTCTTTTAAGAAACGAACGTTCGTAAAATAAGAAGTTTTAAAACGTCGTAATTGAAATAAATGAACCAAAATTGGCACAATCAATAAAAACAGAAAGTATAGAATTTCGGGATGTTTAAAATGCATTCTGGCTTAGATTTATTTCACTACGTTTTGTAGATGCTGGTCAAAAATACAAATTTTTAGTCAAACCGTATAAGTAATATAATTTCATTTAATTTTTACTTAAATCAGCCTCTGCTCATCCTCTCTTATATTGCTTATATGGTATGAAAATTACGAAAGGCAGTCTGAATAATGTAACTTTTGTAAATTCTTTTGTAACAAAAAATGAGTTTCCGAATGATATTATTGAGTATTTTAGCCTATTCAAAAAACAATTAAAAACTATGAAAAGATTATATATAGTTCTTTTTTCTGCTTTCGCTTTTACGACTTCGCAGGCTCAGAATAAATTCAATTTATTGATAGGTACCTATACCAATACTTGCGAGAGTAAAGGAATTTACGTTTATGAGTTTGACGCGACTTCGGGCGATTTTAAATTAAAGAATTCTACGGAAAAGGTAGTGAGTCCAAGTTATTTGTCGGTTTCTGCAAATAATAAATTTGTTTATGCTGTAAATGAAAACGGAACACAGAGTGCTGTAACGGCCTTAACGTATGATTCAGCAACAGGTAAACTGAAAGTATTGAATACAAACTCCTCTCTGGGAGCTGATCCCTGTCACTTAATTAATGATGATAAAAACGTAATTGTTGCTAATTATTCTGGTGGAAGCATTGCTGTATTTAAGAAAAATGCTGATGGAAGTATAACCGAAGGGCAACAATTAATTCAACATGAAGGAAAAGGACCAAATGCTGCACGTCAGGAAAAAGCACATGTGCACCAGGTTGTTTTTTCTCCGGACAAAAAGTTTGTTTTATCAAATGATTTGGGGCAGGACAAAGTTTTTATTTACAAATACAATCCGGGTTCCAGCCATGAAATCCTTACTCTAAAAAGAACTGTTGATGTAAAAAAAGGAAGTGGGCCAAGACATTTAACCTTTAGCAAAGACGGTAAATTTGTATATTTAGTTCAGGAATTAGATGCGACCCTTACTACTTTTAGTTATGATAAATCCGGTAATTTAAAACTGCTTGCCGAAACCAGTATTTTGCCAAAAGGATTTACGGGAGGCACAGGTGCTGCTGCAATTAAAATTTCGCCTGACGGGAAGTTTTTATATGTAACAGATCGTGTTGATGCGAACTCAATTTCAGTTTATCAAATTCTGAAAGACGGAAAAATTAAATTTGTAGAGCAGGAAAGCACTTTAGGAAAAGGCCCAAGAGATTTTGCTATTGATCCAACAGGGAATTATCTTTTGGTAGGTCATCAATATACAAATGATATCATTATTTTCAAAAGAGATAAAATCACAGGAAAGCTTACAAATACGGGGAAAAAAATCGAATTGTGTTCACCGGTTGGATTGGTTTTTACGAAAATATAGTAGGGAAGGTTCAAAGGTTAAGAGTAACAAAGGGACAAAGGTTTAAAAATGAAAAGGCTCAAAGAAGTAAAATTAACTTTTACTTCTTTGAGCCTTTTTTGTATACTTTTACTTTGAACCTCTGTTCCTTTGAATCTTTGTCCCTAAGAGAAAAAACTATTTATTCTTATCTTTTCTCTTCTTGTCTCTCGTTTTCAACATATTTCTGTTGACAGATCCGTGGGTTTTCTTTTTGGTTTTAGAAGGTCCTCCAAGGTTGACTTTTTTATTCTTTTTATCTTTTTCATGAAAAGCACCATCACCTGTTAGTTTTTGTTTTTTCATTAAAAACTTAATCGGTTGTTTGTCTTTTTCAGGTTCGATTAATTTAGAGGATATTTCAACTTCTTCAGGAAAATCGGCTATGGCAAGTTCCTGATTCATTAACACTTCCACTTCTACTTTAAATTCTTCTTCACGAGGCGTGATAAAACTAATTGCAGTTCCTGTTGCATCTGCACGACCTGTACGACCAATTCTGTGCATGTACAATTCAGGAAATTCAGGAAGTTCAAAGTTGATTACGTGAGAGATATTCGAAATGTCCAAACCTCTCGCCATAATATCAGTAGTAATCAATCCGCGAAGATTTCCTTCCTGGAATTCAGCCATGGTACTCAAACGATAATTCTGAGATTTATTCGAGTGGATTACGCCAAACTGACCTTCAAAATCTTCTTCGATTCTGGTATGAAGCATATCCGAAATCTTTTTATTATTCACAAAAACCAAAACACGTTCCATGCTTTCGTTAGTTTCTAATAAATGTTTTAGCAGGTTTACTTTTGTATTAAAATTAGGAACATTATACGTGATTTGCGTAATGTTTTCAAGCGGAGTTCCTGAAGCAGCAAGTGTAACTTCTTCCGGGAAATCAAAAAAGTCATTCAAAACAGCATCTACTTCATCTGTCATAGTTGCAGAGAAAAGAATGTTTTGACGTTTGGTTTTCATCATGGCCAAAAGCGCTGTCAATTGCGTACGGAAGCCCAAATTCAGCATTTCGTCAAACTCATCAATAACTAACTTTTGTGTTTCATCAAAACGAATTACAGCATCAAGGGCTAAATCCATTGTACGACCAGGTGTTCCTACTAAAATATCAACTCCTTCGTAAACGGCTTTTTTCTGTGTATTGATATTCACCCCACCAAAAATACCAAGTGTACTAACCGACATATATTTGGTTAATTTCTCGACTTCTTCTACAACCTGAACAACTAATTCACGTGTTGGAACCAGAATTACAATTTTGGGCGTATTGGTTGGTGTAAATTTGTATAATTTTAGAAGAGGTAATAAGTAGGCAAATGTTTTACCGGTACCGGTTTGCGCAATTCCCATCATATCGCGGCCAGACATAATCACAGCAAAGGATTTTTCCTGAATAGGAGTAGGCGTAACAAAGCCTAATTCGTCGATTGCTTTTTGTACTGATTTTGGAAGATTGAATTTTTCGAAAGTGCTCATTTGCATTAAATTTTGTGCAAATATAGCTATAAATAGCTGAAAATTGGTATTTCTTAGAAATTACGATAGTTTGGGGCATTCGTATTTCTCAAAAAAGGACTTTTAATTGTTATAAAAATCTTTTTATTCGCAATAAAAGTTCGTTTGGATTGAAGGGTTTGGCAATAAAATCATCAACACCCAATTCAAAAGCTTCTTCTACCGTATTTTCTTCTTCGCCAAGTGCAGAAAGTGCAACGACACGAATATTTTTAAAATTTTGTTTAATATGGCTAATGATCTCTAATCCTGATTTTAGCGGTATAATAATGTTAGTAATCACTAAATCAGGCATAATGGTTGGGATTCTCTCTATCGCATTAATACCGTCTTTGGCAATGCTTATTTTGTAGCCTTCTCTTTTAAGGATAAATTTCAAAATTTCAATTGTCATATCGTCATGGTCAATGATCATGATTTTTTTGTCACTAGTGTTCATCTTCTGCTTTCATTTTTTATATAATTCTATTTCGTCCAGCATTACCATTGGTTTTTTGTTTTTTCGTTTCCTCCAGATTGGTATTGCTGTTTGGTTTTCTACAATGATTTTAATTTTGGCAAAACTACTAAAGGTTTGATCTCCAATCTCCCATGATTTTGTTGTAATTTCTGAGTCTTCTGTTAAATTGTCACAATTTTTTTCTTGTAGCAGGAACCACTTCTGATCTTTAAAGCCGTATACCTTTATTTTTTTTGGTGTAAAGATCCAATGTCTCTGATCGTTTAGGAAGTTTAATTGTAAGGTATTAAAATCAAGATTATTGGTTTCGATTTCGATTTCAGGATTGTTTTCATACCAGCCAATCCAGTTGATGTTGAAATCTTTGTATCCCCGGTTGCCATCCACTAAACCATAACTTCCTTTGCCTTTAAATTCATCTGAGGGTGACGTAATGAAGTTAACTTTTAAATCTTCTCCTAAATGAGTCGTTGTATTTTTACAAATTTCAAGCCATTCTTTATAGTAATTATCCGGAGAAAGTCCTCCTTCGCTTAATTCATAAATTCCGAACTGATTACAGGATTGGGTAAATTTCAGCACTCGTTCTGTTAAACCTTCTTTTACTTCTTTTTCTCCGTTATAATTTACGATAAACATTCCATGTTGGTTTTTTCCGTAAAATTTGGCTTGTTCAAAATACACGTATTCTAAAGCTAATCGCAATTTCTGAATTCGGGAATTTAAAATAGGATCATTTTCAACAGTAGTTCCTGCTTGCTCTAAGAATTGATCGTATTGATCCATTGCTTCAGGAGTTAAAAAAGTATTTCGGGCTTCAACCGGGCCGGAGTAAATGTCCAGATAGGCGTTACTTTTCTTCTGATAAGCTTCTAATAGATTTAGGTATTTACCAACAAATGGTGCAGCTTTACCATAAAAGCCCCGTAAGAAATCGGCGGTTGTAGCTTCGATATTTATAGAAGTATCCCACATTAATTTGGCTAAAAGATACTGTCGTAATTCTGAAAAATCTCCCGGAATATCTGAATATCCCTGAACGAATAATCCTTTTACCTTATTCTTTTTAAAGAACTTATAGTTGCCCTGAAAAGATTCAAAATTGGGAAAAGGGGACATATAATTTGAAAACTGAACGGTATAATCCCATAAAAATAAATGAGGTGAGGTAATGCTCCAGTTTTCTAATGTTTTTACAAATGAAGAAGCATTTTCGGGAGTAATTACTTTTCCCCGATTCAATTCTATCGGACAGAAAATAGTATAAATATTAGGTGCTATCTTTAGATTAACCGGAGGTTTAAAGGTATGAAGATAGGCGAGTGTCGTAATTTTTGTTTTAGGAAAATGGGATGCAATTTTATTCAAAAAATAATAAAAGGAACCTTGCGGACCACCATGTTTTTTATTCAAAGCCCTGCATTGGGTACATTCGCAATATACGACATCATCATTCTGACTCACTGAATAAAACTGAGCATTGGGTGTTTTCCGCAATAATTTTAGCCATTTTTTTCTCGACCAAGGCTACAACGGTATCATTAGACATACATAATGATTCTGTATTTCGTTCTCCTTCGTATAAGGCAAAAAGTTTTGGATTGGCTTTAAAATATTCTTTAGCAGGAACGAGAACGCTAAAAGAATGTCCCCAGATACCAAAATCATCAACCTGCCAGTCGAGTTTGTGCCAGTCTCTAAAATCCTCATCATAACAATCCGGATAAAACAGCGCTCTGTAATCAAATGAAGGTTGATGTATCTTACGGGTATTTTTGGCAAAAATAAGTTGTGTGACTTTTGGAATATAAGTTTCTGTAGCGGTAAATTTTCGAAATTCCCAAATTTCCAATAAGGTATAAACGGCATAACGCAGGTATTTTTGATTGGGAGCAATGAGATAAATTGATTTTGAATCACTTTTGATGATGAATTCATTCTCTTTTAATTTTTCAGTAGCCGATATTGTTAAAATTATTTCGGATGTATTGCTTTCTTTTTTGCCTTCAGCTGCAATTTCAAAAGGTTTAGCAAAAGCCTTATCCAGATATGTTTTCAGAATTTTAGCTGCAGCCTGAGTATTTTCAGAATTGGTTATGATTTTATTTTTATCGGATATTATGATTTCAGATTGTGCCATCATGTTGAAGCTAAATAGGAAAAAAAAGAAAAGTTGAAAATAAAGAGGATGCTTTTTTTTCATATTGTTTAAAATTTATATTGTAGTAAAAAGGCAAAAATCAAGCTCGTTTTGATATTTGTGTGACGTATATTCCTGTTGGTTATTGGTGATAAGAAACCCAAAAATATAATGGTTTTGTATTAATTTATAAAATCCGGCACTTATTCGATAAGAGCTTAAAGATATTCTGGCATCGTATTCAGCAGCTGTTGTACGATCATCAGGAGAGGTGCCGTAACCCGCAATTAAGGTGATATAGTCGTATTTTGTTTTGTAGTAATATCGGGATGTCAGAGTAAACGACGGGCTGTCTTTTTGAATATAAGATCTAAAATTGACCCAATAAGAACCAAAGTATTTCCCGAGCCCAATATTTAGTGTTTTTAAATCACTATTGTCTTGCATTGCAATATAACGAACTCCCAAATCAGCTTCCCAGCCTTTACTGAAATTATGAAAATAAGAATATCCTAATCTCCATTCAGGAAAGGCGCTATCTTTACTGTAGGCAACATCAATATAGGAATAATTATTTTTTTTGGCAAAGAGATACGATTCAACTTCAAACTGAAGCCCGCTGGCTTGTACTAAATCAGATGAAAATCTTTTGGCATAACTTACTCTTCCTATTAAACTTCCCCAGGTGCGTTGTCTTATATAATCAGCACTTGCCAGATGCCAGGGACCTACGCCATCGCGGTTAATTGTTGTGATATTATAATAAGCACCAACTCTGTCGCTATTTGTTTTGGAATATAACTCAAAAAGACGTTGTTCTATGTCTGCATCATGCGGAAATTTAGCTCTAATAGATTTTAGATATTTAGCCTCATTTTGGGTGTCGTTTTGTAGTGAATAAACCGCAATTCGTTTCAGTCTGAAAGTTTTGTTATCAGGATATAATTCAATTGCTTTATTCGTTAGTTCTAATGCTTCATCGTAATTTTTATCTTCTAAATCTAAATTGATAAGGTACAGGAAAGCATCTTCGTACCTCGGGTTTTTATCAATTACATAATTATAATAATATCGGGCACTGTCTTTTACTTTTATTAAATCATAATTTCGACCCAATTCTAAATGAAAATCGAGATAATCCGGTGCTAGTTTTTTTCCTAATAAGGCTCTTTGTATATTGAGCTTGTAGTTCGGACGTGTGCTTTTCATGTCTTTAACTACAACATTCAACAGACTATCTGTATCTGTTTTTTGCGCTCTTACAGTTTGATTTGAAAATAAAAACAAGCAAACAAGCATAATGATTATATGTAAAGTTTTAATGTTCTTCATCTTCAAATTATTTTTTAGTTGGAGTTGCGTATCCTTTTCGAACCATTACGCCCCAATTTTGTTCTTTTTTTCTAAAGAAAAGCCAGTATCCTTTTAATGACGCATAAACTGTTATCGGATGATACACAAAAGGTTCGATAGCGGCCATACCGATCAGAATCATTAGCTCTTTATAATTGGCATAACTTTTATACAAAATCTCATCAATCAAGATGGATATTATGGTAATGGAGAGATAAAATAAATACACTAAAAGACTTATAATTAATAGGTATTGATAATCTATAGTGCCAAATACCAGACTTGCAATTAAGGTTAAGACACCAATGCATTCAATAATGGGAACTAAAAATTCAAAGCTAAAAAAGAAAGGTAAAACCAGGAAAGCTGTTCTTCCATATTTGGGATTTAAAAACATTTTTCGATGTAAATACAGTGTTTGTACCAATCCCCGGGCCCAACGAATGCGTTGTCTTAAAAAAACTTCTTTGGTACTGGGAACTTCTGTCCAGCAAAGTGATTCAGGGATATATTTGATTAAGAACTTTTCTTTATTATCGTGCATGTATCTTCTCATTCGGGTCACCAACTCCATATCTTCTCCTAAGGATTGATGCCAATATCCGCCTGCTTTTATCACAATATCTTTGTCGAACATTCCGAGGCCTCCGGAAACAAGAAGTAAACCATTTATTTGACTCCAGGCCATTCTTCCAAACAAAAAAGAACGTACATATTCTAATTCCTGAAAACGGGGATACCATTCTTTAGGATAATGTACTTTAAACAAAAAGCCTTCTTTTATATTGCATGAATTTGAGATTCTGATTCCGGCACCGCACGCAATTACCCGGGTTTCATTTTCCATGAATGGTTTTGCCAGTTTTAGAATGGTATCTCTTTTTAAAATACAATCAACATCTGTGCATAGAAACAACGGATATTGGGAGGAATTGATACCTGCATTTGAGGCATCAGCTTTACTTTTCCCGTTTACTTTATCTACAATAAGCAATTTTGAGTAAACAGGATTTGTTGATTTGTAATGTCCCCGAACAGGTTGTGTTACAATTTTTTCCTGATAATAAAAATCGATCTTAACCAAATCGAATTCGGTTATTAGTTTTTCCAAAGTGTCATCAGTGCTTCCGTCATTTATAATAATGATTTCGTATTTTGGGTATGTTAATGAAAGTAATGATTTTACATTGTACACAATATTTACGCCTTCGTTAAAAGCCGGGGCGACAATCGAAACACCCAATATATGATTAGAACGAAGCAGTACTTCTTCTTCCAGGTATTTTTGATATTTGAGATGTTTTATAATGGCCCAATAAGATAGTATCGACAGAAAGATATAAAACAAAATATAACCTACAGAAAAATAGGCCACAAAATGATCATAACTACGAATGATATGTGGCAGAAAATCGTAAATCATAGCTGTAATTCTCTAATGTGATTAATCATATTTTGAGTATCGGAATCTTGTGTTCCTAATACATTTAAGCCGGCAGGATCTAATGTGTTTAAGCAACAGACCATTTCTAGTTTGATGTCTTTTACTTCTTCATTTTTAATTTTATAGTTTAAGTAAGTAATTGTTTTTTCAGAACCTATCGCAGCAAGTGCTTGTAAAATTTCCAGCTGAATTTCGATTGTTTCGGTTTCAATTAATGCTAATAATTTATCTTCAGCCTCAAAGAGATAAAGGTCCCGAATAGCAATAATGACATCTATTCTTAAATTCTTATCTTCGTGATGTAGTAATTGAATTATTTCGGCTGATTTATTTCTATAGTTATAAAAAACCATTGTCATTACCGCCAGTTTTAGAATCGTTGGATTGTCAGATTGTATCCAAAGATCGATGTCAGGCGGAATTGGAATTTTTTCTGAATGCAAGACATCCATTACTTTTATGGTCGTAATGATAGATACTCTAACGGGGATTTTATCAATAGAGGACCAATCGCCTTTTGATAAAGCTAAATAAGCAATATTGGCATTTGACCTGATAATTTTGTCAGGATGCAACAAGTATTTTTTTATCAGTGAAATTCCGGGTTTGTATTTTAATGCCTGAAAATGATAAATTCCTTCGCGTTTTTTATATTTTCTGAAATCCCGGATTAAACTTGCAGAATAATGATTGAGATCCAGTTGTTTGTAAATTAAAAGGATGTTCTTGGCTGTTTTTCCTTTTAAGTTACTTTTCATCCGAATCATATCCTCAATGAGCATATTTTTACACCAGGTTTTATGTATGGGGATCTCTGATCTGAACTTTGCAATTTTGTATTTTAAAGTATTTTTATCAGGTCTTGAAAGTGTTATCTCTGTGAGAAAAATTTCGGACTTACGAATAATAGAGTGTCTGTAAGGCAGCGTATATTGATAATGGATTCTTTTTAGTATCAGTGCGAGGGCTAAAGACAAACTCGTAAGCGCAAATATTGGGATGGCGTAATGTTTTATATAATCTATAAAATGCTCCATATTATACAGCTTTATAGGGTAATATTACGAAAAAAAAAGCAATAAAGCTAATGTAAACAGCAAGTGTTGTGGTTAAAATCCTTCAAAAACACCCAGTCCAAATAAGGCAAAATCATATTTTACAGGATCCTGAGAATCCATCTTTCTAAGTTTAAGATCCAACTCGGTCAACGCTTTTCCATCATTTTGTTTTCGGGTAAGAATCCCCAATTTTCGGGCTACATTTCCGGAATGCACATCAAGCGGACAAGACAATGCGGCAGGTGAAATAGTTTTCCAGATGCCTAAATCAACCCCTTTTGTGTCCTGACGAACCATCCATCGCAAATACATGTTGATTCGTTTTGCTGCCGAATTGTTTAAAGGATCTGAGATGTGTTTTTGAGTTCGGGGTAAATGATCGATTTCGAAGAATATTTTTTTAAACTCGTGAATGCTTTTTTGTAAACTATCTTTTTCCTGATGTTTCGCAAAAACAGTTTCTAATCCACCATGATTGGTGTAAATATGCTGCAATCCTTTTATGAAACCACCAAAATCTTTTCCGTTAAAGGTTCTGTGAACAAAATTTTCTAGACGTGCCAAATCATCCTCAGTATAAGACATAACGAAATCATAAGGGGTATTACCCATTAATTCCATCATTTGATGGGAGTTCCTGATAATCATTTTACGGTTTCCCCAGGCAATTGTAGCACTTAGAAAACCAGCGATTTCAATGTCTTGTTTTTGGGAAAATAAATGCGGAATTTGTACAGGATCACTATCAATAAAATCCTGATTGTTATACTGAATGACTTTTTCGTCGAGGAATTCTTTGAGTTCTTTTTGAGTCATGATTAAAATGAAAGTTCTTGTTATTCGGGTGTCTAGCCCTGATGGAAGCGGCATCCTTTTTCCGGCTCCTTTAGCCGGGAAAAGATATAGCGGACAGCAGGATCAGCTTCTAATTACTAATCAGACCATCGACCATAACCAATTTTCTATCAGCCATATTAGCCAATTCTTCGTTATGCGTTACAATAACAAATGTTTGCCCAAACTCGTCACGAAGCTGAAAGAATAACTGATGTAGATTTTCAGCAGAATGGGTGTCTAAGTTTCCTGAAGGTTCATCGGCAAAAATAACGTCGGGTTTGTTGATTAAGGCGCGCGCCACTGCCACACGTTGCTGTTCTCCTCCGGAAAGTTCGTTTGGTTTATGATTGATTCTGTGTGATAAACCTAAATATTCTAAAATTCTTTTGGCCTCTTTTTCCGTTTCGGCTTTTGGCTTATTGGCCATAAAAGCGGGTATGCAAACATTTTCTAAAGCTGTAAATTCAGGTAATAATTGATGAAACTGAAAGATAAAACCAAGATTTAGATTTCGAAAATTGGATAATACCTTGTCTTGTTTGCTTTTCTTTTTAAAATAGCGGTTCATATAAATTAGTACTGCCAAAATAGGCAGCAATAAAATTGCAATGGTGCTATATCTGGTAACATCATCGATTATGACTGGTTTGAAGAAAAAATAAAAATTGATCAGACATAGGAGATAAATAAAACCACTTCTGTAAACCCATTTAAAGACTTTTTCTGGTTTCGAATTATCATTTTCTACGTCCTGTAATTTCAGGACATTTTCGCCGTTAATAGTCAGAGATGATTCGGTATTTATTTCAGGTTTATCCAGTGTCCCCAAAATTTGTAAAAGTGTTGTTTTTCCTGCACCGGAAGCCCCAACAATTGAAACAATTTCTCCTTTTTTGATGTGCAAATCGACTCCCTTTAAAACTTCTAATTTATCGTAGAACTTATGTATATTTTTTGCGTGGATCATTTTGAAACTGTTTCTACAAAGAAACAAAGATTCTGCCGATATAAAAATGTCATCTAACAGAATTTTAAGAACAAATAAAAAAAGCAATGAAAATAGCAGTTTTAAAAATGAATGAAGTTTTTTTTCTTTAATGGAGCGGTTGAAATACAATTAGGGGCCACGGATTTGGTTTATTAAACGGAGTTACGTGGTTTTTTTTTATAGCAAACTTCTCAATTTTTAAATTTTTGCAATAGGTCAAAGATTGAAAAATCTTAATACTGTTTTAATCTTTCTAATCCTTGGGTAATCAGACTGTTTTAATAAATGGCAGGAAAATTGATTAGATGGGAATTAAGAAATAAATTTATAATTTGAAATAAGTTTATTGGATCAATTGTTTATAAATTCGAATAATATCTAATTGAAGTGAAAATGCAGGAAATGAAAATAATAAACGAAGATAATAGAACCAGAAAACTCCTTTTAGGATTGCTTCTGGATGCAATTGGAATGATTTCATTTACAATTCCGTGGATTGGAGAATTTTCAGATGTAGTCTGGGCACCGATTGCAGCCCTAATCATGACCAGAATGTATAAAGGCAGAGTAGGAAGAGTAGCTGGTATTTTGACTTTTGTAGAGGAAATATTGCCTTTTACAGATGTGATTCCATCGTTTACACTTACATGGATTTATACCTATTATTTTCAAAGAAGTCGTGAAGAGGAAATTAATTAATTTTTGATAAAAAGACCAATGGCAACGTTCCTTGTTGCCATTGGTTTATACTTACTTTATTGTACTATAATCTTTTTAAGGTGTAAGACTTTCTTTGTGTCAGGATTAGAGACTTTTAATATAAAAACTCCTTTTGATTGCAAGTGTATACTTTCCTGGGTTTTACCACTAATATTCTTTTTTAAGATTTCTTTACCTAAAACATCATAAACTTTAAGTTCGGCTTTTTCTTCGTTGTTATCCATTAACACTGAAAAATAACCGTTATTAGGAACTGGCCAGACTTTGAAGCTTGCATCAGTTTCTTTATTCTCTGTTATAGATAAGTTAGGGATAATGCCGCTAAGGATATTGATTTTACGTGTCATTGTGGCACCTTCGGCATCTGTAGCGGTAAAATTAAAAGAACATAAACCGCTTGCTGTTGGGGTAAAGTCTACATTTTCAGAAGTCAGTACTGCATTTCCGTTTACGACATTTGATAGAGTGTAAGTAACTCCGTTGGTAAAACCTCTCGAAAGTTTTTGAATATTTATACTTACTTTATTTCCTGTTGAAGCATCATAATGAGGTTGCGACATCCATTGTAAATAGTGGTCAAGATTAGTATAACCGTCCAGATCGATATCGGCATTGGCATCTGAAAAATCATTAAGGCCGGAATTTACGTTTGTTCCTGTACTATTTTCCCACCAGTTTGGTAAACCGTCCTGATCCGTATCCCAATTCGCATCCCTACTGATTACAGGGTAAGTTTCGAAACCACCCACATCAGATTCATTATCAGGAAATCCGGGTTTATTGGTCACGCTTCCTTTTATAGAATATGTTCCGTTTAGGGTTTCAGTAATGATTCTTTCGTCGTGCTCATCAAATTGCGGCTGTGTACATCCAACATCAGAAAGTACAATTTTGTAGGCATTTTTAGCAGATTGTGTTGTTACATAAGAAGGGAAAAAGGGAGTGTTTACAAAGTTTTCGAATGTAACTGTTATTCCGGACGCTTTTCTTCCGGCGGCCTGATTACTTTCGTCAAAATACCCCGGCATCACATTTCCGCTAAAAAAGCATTGTTGCATTCCCGTTCCTGCTCCTTCGTTTTGCTGATTGAAAGCCACAAATATTTTAGAACCGGCACCGGGTTTGTAATAATTGTTTACAAAATTTACCTCTTTAGTTCCGCCATCAGTGGTTCTTGATCCCCAATTGTAAACTACGTTGTTGGTAATATCCATTTTTCCCGAATAAGCACCGCTTCCGTCTAATCCGCCGCCTAAGCTCCAGTTACGTCCATAACAATGCGCTAAAAGATTATGATGAAAACTTCCAATATCTCCGCCAATAGTAGCAGCATAACCATGCTCTGTTCCGGCGGGATAGTTTTGATGTCCGGCAGCATTTAAAGCTTCTGAGATCAGTGTTTTTTGAAGCGTAATATTTTTTCCGGAACGCGAACTAAACGATTCGTCGATCGTCCAGCTAATAGAACAATGATCGATAATACTGTAATCAGCTCCCGTTAAACCCATTCCGTCGTAAGTAGGGCCACCGCCAACACGTACACGAAGATTTTGAACGACGGCATCATTTCCGGTGACGCCAAAAGGAGCAGAACGAATACAAATACCTTTTCCCGGAGCAGTTTGCCCTGCTACTGTTACATAAGGCTGACTTAAAACCAAACGTGAATTAAGCTGAATAATTCCGGAAGTATTAAAAACAATGGTTCTTGGACCTATATCATTTGTTACGGCATCACGAAAGCTTCCCGGACCGCTGTCGTTTAAATTGGTTACAGCTACTACTTTTCCTCCTCTTCCGCCACGGGCAAAACGCCCGTACCCTTCGGCCCCAGGGAAAGCAAGCTGAGCAGGGCGAAAACGCCATATATTTCCCTTTTCTATTGCATTGCCGGCTAATACTTCATCAACGCGCCAATAATAAGTGGTTCCGGTATATAATCCGTTTATTTGATAAGATGTATTTGCTTTCATTTGATTTCCTTTAAATTCCGGCGATGTTGTGGTGGCAGATTCTACTGCTGCGGCATCGGTTCCAAAATAGATATTATGGGATAATGCATTTGTAGCTGTAGTCCATGTAAGTAATTTGCCTCCTGATGTCAACTCTACATGCTCATCATTGTGCTTAGGAAAGGGATTTGTTGCCTGATGAAAGATATTAGGCGTATTTAATTCAAAACCGTTTAGTACAAAGTTTTTTATATTTTCAGTGCCGGATGTTTCGGCTGCAAATAATAAAACAACATCAGTATTTTCAACTGCCTGAAACTTTAAATAGGTAGATTTAGCCTCTGCATTTGTTGTAGCCCTGATACTCGAAATTAAATTGTCGACGACTAAATTGCCATTGATAGAAATATCAATTGGACTAAAACTATTTCCAACAGGACTGTCTACAGCATTAAAAAAGGCCAGTAAAGTGTGCTCCCCGGTAGCTAATCCTTTTATTTTAAGTTCTATTTTTGCACCAAGATTTGCTGTAGTGCCTTTTACGGTAAGTCCGTCGCAAACTAATCTGGCATAATAAGGAGCTTGTATTCCGGCTTTGTACCAATTGGTTCCTAATGCATCTCCATTATCTCCCACGCGCGTTACGGTAAAGGTAACTCCGTTTTCAGAATAAGTGCTGGTGTTGCCCGAAGCGATTACCCAGGCAGTATAATCGGGATCGTTTACTTCGGCTTTGGGTCTTCCGGATTGATCAAAATCAATTTTTACTACTGGATTTTGAGCAAAAATGGTCGTGACTGACATTGTAAGACATGCTAATGCCATTACAAGATGTAATTTCATAGAATTGTTTGACATTTTAATACTTTTTGGTTGGTTAGTTAGTTAAGTGAGATCTGAATTTCTCTATCATAAAACTTCAGTTTAGTAAACGAAAAACAAGTTGCCCAAAAAAGAGTTACTTTATTCAGTTTAAAATTAACTTTATGATTATGAGTGTTGTAAAGATTGAGAATACTCTAAATAAAACTATCCTGCACCATCCTGTAAAAAAAGAGGATTTAATATTAAAATGAGTTTTAAATATTTTTATGTGTAATTATTATCTTAATTTTTTATGTTTTTAATTTTAAATTAATAAAAGAATTAATTAGTAGGTTTGTTGAAGGTGCTTGCAATTGGGGCGAATTAATCCAATGGATTTAAGAATTGAACTTGTTTCTTTTGATGACAAACAGAGAATATGAAGAGGTATAAAAAGAGAGTATATATGCTTTGAACTAAAATTAAGATGTTGTTTTTATAAAGAATTAATCTTTAAACAAAAATCCCAATCCCATATTTTTAAGCATTTTCTTTTCGAAATTCCAGAAGAAACGGAATTGTCCAAAAAGAGTTCCAATTGCAACCAGTAAAACTTGATAAATAGGGAAAATAATCAATAGTCGAATTAAAGTAAACCAACCACCAAAATCTTGTTTTGTGATGCCTAATAAAACACAAAAGGGTTTAGATAACCATGCAGATGCCGATCCGGTGATGGCAAAAACAATAAATATAATTATGGCTTGTAGATTTGAGGTAATTCCCCAACGTTTCTTTAATCTATTCATTTTTACTTGCAATAATTACAAATATAAGAACATTATCTTATAGGAACATAGCCTGCGAGCTTTTGTTTGTATGTATTTTGAAAATAAATCATATAATTGTAAATCAAATAATTTACTTCATATCCGTAATGAATGTCAGGGCGATAATCGATTGTCATTTCATATAAATTCGGACTATAACGCTGAGGCTGCAAAACGCGGTTGTTCCATTCTGTAACATATAAATAATTCTTGTTTTCCAGATAAGACAAGGAATAATAATTTCGGGGAAGTGCTGTTGACGCCAGCCAGCTACTAAAACCATTGTCAATAATAATAACTTCATATTCTAAAGAATCATTTGCAATCCTTACCGTGTCGTTAATGGCTACTTTTGGGGTAGGTACAGCATTTGGTGCTATACTATTTTTGGAAGCAGTAGAGCAGGCTATAATCGTTAGCAAAAGAATTACTATGCAGAAATATTTTTTCATAACTTTTAGTTTCACGCCTAAATTTACAAATAAATGGGAGAAGAATTTTTTTATTTAACTTTTGTATAAGAGGTTCTAAGTTGCTAAGATTCTGAGTCGCTAAGTTTTTTTAGTTTCTGTTGATAAAAGCAAAAAGCTGCTTACTTGTGGTAAACAGCTTTTAATTACTTTATATTTTGCTTAGTTGCTTAGAAACTTTACTTACTTCCAAATAATTTCCCAATAAATCCTGCTATTCCGCCTTTGCTTTTGGTAACGACAAGAACATCGGCAACATCGACTTTTCCGTCGTTATTTTGGTCCAGGCCAAATTGCATTCCGTATTTATTGATGGTTTCCATAATGCCGGAAGCTTGTCCGCTGTTGCCCGTAATAGAACTGATAATATCTGAAATCTGAAAACTACTGTCATTAGGATCTTTGGCTTTATTGACTAAAGAATTTAGAACTTGCGGAATTATCCCAGAAGCCACATTGGATGAATCTGCACTGCTTAATCCAAATTTTTCGCCAAGATTTCCTGATAGTTGCTGAGTCAATTGTTGCACAACAGGATTTGAACTGTCAATAGGAGTGCTTCCGTTAAATAATCCGGCTAATTGCTCTCCATTACCTTCTGAAACTAATTTTTGCAATCCGGCAAAGATAGAACTGCTAGCTTCGTTAATCACGCCATCATTATGCTCATTTGGAACGGCGCTATTGTTTACAACGGTGTTGCCTGCATATTGCTGTACTAATTGTGTTAATTGTTCAAACATAATTTAAAGAATTTAGATTAGAATTCAAATTTAATCAAAAAAAGAAAGGGATTTATTAAACAATGTTAATAAATCCCTTCTAAACGATTTAATTATAATTAATTAGCTCAATAAAGTAATAATTTGTGAAGCCAATTCAGTACCAATTCTATCTTGTGCTTCTCCCGTTGCAGCTCCAATATGTGGAGTCAGTGAGATTTTAGTGTGCATTAAAATTGCCATTTCCGGTTTTGGTTCGCTTTCGAAAACATCTAATCCTGCAAAAGCAACTTTTCCGGAATCTAACGCTTTTACTAAGGCTACTTCATCAATAACACCACCACGAGCACAGTTTACGATACCAACACCATCTTTCATGATGGCAAGTTCTTTTTCTCCAATGATGTAACCATCCTGAGCAGGAACGTGTAGTGTAATGAAATCAGCTTCTTTGAATAAAGACTCTAATGATTGAGAAACAATGGTAGTAGTGATGGACTGACCATCAAAAAACTCAACCTTAACATCTACAGACGGAATAAAACTATCTGCAGCGATAACTTTCATCCCTAAACCAAGAGCCATTTTTGCTGTAGCTTGTCCGATACGGCCAATACCAACAATTCCTAAAGTCTTTCCTCTTAATTCAGTTCCGTTTGCATACGCTTTTTTCAAACCGTCAAAGTTTGAATCTCCTTCAAGAGGCATATTTCTGTTAGAATCATGTAAAAAACGAACACCGGAAAATAAGTGTCCAAATACCAACTCAGCAACAGATTCTGATGATGAAGCAGGCGTGTTAATTACGTGAATTCCTTTGCTTTTTGCATAATCAACATCGATATTATCCATACCAACACCACCACGGCCAATAATTTTTAATCCAGGGCAGGCATCAATAATATCTTTACGAACTTTAGTTGCACTACGCACTAAAACCACGTCTACATTATTTTCGTTTACAAAATTAGCAACTTGTTCCTGAGCTACTTTTGTAGTGATAACTTCAAATCCACCTTTTTCTAAGGCAAGAATTCCACTTTTAGAAATTCCGTCATTCGCTAATACTTTCATTTTAGTTTATGTGTTTATTTGTTTTATCGCTTAATCGTATAGATTAGTCGATAAACATATATTATATTTTTTCTTTTTTTGATTTAAGAGCTAACCCCGCTATCCGTTACAAACGAAGTTCACTGAACTCCGATAAAAATAAATATTTTAGTGAAGTAATCTTTTATTTTTTTAAAGAAAAAAAATAAAAGGATTTCCACTTCTATCGGGGCTGGGAATCCAGTATTCAATTGATATTTTTGTGTAAACAGATAATCGCTTAAACAATTAACCAAATTAACGATTAACCGATAGAACCAATTAAACTTTAGACTCCAAAGCTTTCATTACATCAACTAAAACCTGAACACTTTCGATAGGCATAGCATTGTAAATAGAAGCTCTGTAACCACCAACAGAACGGTGTCCCGGCAATCCTGAAATTCCTGCTTCTTTCCATAAAGCATCAAAAGTTGCCGTATGATCGGCGTTGTTTAGCAAGAAAGTCACATTCATTTTAGAACGATCTTCAACCGCTGCAGCACCTTTGAATAAAGGGTTTCTGTCGATTTCAGTATAAAGTAGATCCGCTTTTGCGTCGTTTAATTTTTCAACAGCAGCAACTCCTCCTTTTTCTTTGATCCATTGTAAAGTCAATAGCGAAACATATACTGCAAAAACAGGTGGAGTATTGTACATACTTTCTGCTTTAATATGTTTAGCATAATCTAACATACTTGGTATAGTTCTTCCGCTTTTCTCCAGGATATCTTCTTTTACCACTACCAAAGTAGTTCCTGCAGGGCCCATATTTTTTTGAGCTCCGGCGTAGATTAAATCAAATTTAGAGAAATCTAAATCGCGTGAAAAAATATCAGAACTCATATCGCAAACAACTGGAATGTTAGTTGCAGGGAATTCTTTCATTTGAGTTCCAAAAATAGTATTGTTACTAGTGCAGTGAAAATAATCTGCATCACTTGGTATGGTGTATCCTTTTGGGATATGGTTGTAATTTTCTTCTTTTGAAGAAGCTACAACAATAGTTTCTCCAAAATTCTTAGCTTCTTTTATAGCAGCAGTTGCCCATGTTCCGGAATCTAAATAAGCAGCTTTACCGCCTTCTTTCAATAAATTATATGGAGCCATTAAGAATGCTGTACTTGCACCACCTTGTAAAAATAGGGCTTGATATCCTTTTCCTGTAAGACCTAATAACTCTAAAGCAAGGGAACGAGCTTCATCCATAACTGCAACGAAATCTTTGCTTCGGTGCGAGATTTCAAGAATAGAAAGTCCTGAATCATTAAAATTTAGTATAGCTTTTGATGCTTTTTCAAAAACTTCTTGAGGTAAGATACTTGGTCCTGCGCTGTAGTTGTGTTTTTTCATGGTTGTTGTTAATAGTCGAAATTTTAAAGACGCAAATTTCGGCAATAGGAGCTGAAAAAGCGATAAATTATTCGAAATAATTAAACATATTTTTACTTTGTTGTTAACAAAAACGTTATAGTATCTACGTTATCTGCATAATCCCACAATTGAGGATTTTGGGTTTGCCCAAACGGAATACTGTTTTTGATTAAATCATTGCTAACGATGCACTGAATTTGTTCAGCATCAGCTTCAAGACGCGTTTGTAAATCTTCGATATTTTCATAAAATTCATAAAAAACACTCGAAATAGGAGAGGCGTAGCTCGCATCTTCTTTTATAGTCAAAAATCCGTTATCCAGTAATTTAAAATTACTCATTAAAAAAACCGCTTTATTATAATCGTAATTATTAGCGTATTTCTCATAATGAATAACATCCTGATACTTAAAGATAGCCTCAAAAAAAGCAACAAAAGAATACTCTTTCGGCACAAAAAGCTTTGATACATTGCGGCATCCTAAGCCAAAATACCTGAAAATATCTTCGCCTAAAGCTTCTAATTCCTGATGTGTCTCTTTTCCGTTTAGAACCGCAACCGAATTTCTGTTTTTTCGAATGATTGAAGGTTTATCTTTAAAGTAATATTCAAAATACCGGGCGGTATTATTGCTTCCGGTGGCAATTACGGCATCAAAGTTTTCCAATTTGCCTTCTACAAAAGTGATTTTGTTTTTTAAACTTTCATCAGCATAGATTAAATACTTAGCCAGAAATGGCAATAAGTGCTGATCGTTTGAAGATGTTTTTATTATTGCTTTATTTCCTGTAATTAAAACCGATAAGAAATCGTGAAAACCAACTAATGGGATATTTCCGGCCAGAATTAAAGCTACGTTTTTCTCGGTTTTGTCATCCGGGAAAGAATAGTTAGAAAGCCATTTGTCAATGTTTTCTTCGGTTAGGGCGTCTGCCCAGGATTTTATTGCAAAATACACTTGTTCAGGAGTATACCAACCATTGTGTGATTGCGAAAGTTGTATTAATTTTATAAAATCATCAAAAAACAAATCATTGCCTAAAACTGACTGGTTTTGCGTATTATCTGTTTCAGAAAACTGATTTAAGAATTTGCCTAATTCAACAAAAACACTTTTTTTTGTTTCTAATGTCATATTGTTTGCTTATGAATTGTTTTGATTGTAATTTTGCACAAAAATAAGCTATATTATGTTATAAGGCAAAGTAGAATAAAATCTTTGAGATTTTAAACTCAAACCCTGTAACTTTTAACATGTAACTACGAACAAAATGGCAATAATTATAACTGATGAATGTATAAACTGTGGGGCTTGTGAACCAGAGTGCCCAAATACAGCAATTTACGAAGGAGCTGATGATTGGAGATATAAAGATGGAACCAGACTTTCTGGAAAAATAATTTTACCGGATGGAACTGAGGTTGATGCAGATGATGCTCAAACGCCAATTTCTGATGAAGTATATTATATTGTTCCGGGAAAATGTACTGAATGTAAAGGTTTTCATGATGAGCCTCAATGTGCTGCCGTATGTCCTGTTGATTGTTGTGTGCCAGACGACAACCACGTAGAAGATGAGGAAACCTTGTTAAACAGACAAGCGTTTTTACATGGTGATGAATAACACTATATGTATTTATACTTGTATATGAGTAAAAAAAACCTGAGCATTTGCTCAGGTTTTTTTTATAAAAGTAACTTTTTTTGTATTGTCTAGGTTTTTAATGATTTATTTGTAGTTTTATAGTGGTTAATTTTGTATTAACAATTATATATGAAGAGATTACTATTTTTACCTATTATATTTTTAAGTGCTGGTGTTTTTGCTCAAAATACAGAATATTCTATCATTGTAAAAGATATAGAGACACAATTGCCTATAGAAAACGCTATGGTGGTTATCTTAAAAACCAAGCAGGTTTTATTAAGCAATGAGGAGGGTAAGGTAACTTTTATATTAAATGGAGCGTCGAATGTTCAGGTATCTGAAATGAATTATGATAACCTCAACCTGCGTTGGACCACTTTGAAAGAAAATGGATTTGTCGTTTATCTAAAGGATAAGGACAATAAGTTAGATGAAATTGTTTTGTCTAAGGATAATCCGCAAAAAATCCTTCAAAAAGTAGTGGCAAATTCGATACAAAAATTAACGATGCCGTATCGTTTAAAAGTCTACGTTAGAGAGTTCTTTATGCTGGATAACAAATATTCGTATTATAATGACGGGCTTGTGAATTTTCAGTTTTCGGGACGTCAGAAAAATGTAATGACAACATTGTTAGTAGAGCAAAATCGATCTTACGGATTGTTAGAAGCAGATGTAAGTACTGATTTAAGAGGTTATAATCTGAATAATATTATGGAGAATTATTCAAATTTAAATTATTTTGAACGTGTTTTAGATTCAAAGGCAAAAAAAGAATATGATTTTCTTATAAAAGGACATCCTAATAATAAGGACTATTATGTGATGAAAATTACTCCTTTGGATAAATCTAAAAAAGACAATGATACTTTTGAAGTGATCTACGATCCGGAAAAAAAGATAATTATCGAATTTACCTGTGTTTTAACTCCCGGAAATACGGATAAAACCGAAGAAAAACCTGTGGTAGGTTCTAAGAAAATTACCAGATCTTTTATAAAAGTAAATTACAGAATAGATGGAGCTGACTATTATTTATTGAGTTCTAATGAAGAAATAGCTTATAATCTTACCTTAAAAGATCAGGTCAAGAATATTCAGGTCCGAAATCATTTTATCACGACGGCTTTCAATAAGCAAAAGTTTACCTATAGCGAAAGAGATGTTTTTAAAGAGAAAACGCTTTTTAATAAACAAAATAAAATTCTGACCAAATACTGGGACATTTCCGGATTTACAGCCACTGACGAAGAAAAAGCAATAATTAGCGGATTAGAATTTAAGCTTTAACTTTAAAATAAAACATAAAAAATCCTGAGTATTACACTCAGGATTTTTTATGTTTTATTTGATTCTAAACGAATTTAGTACCACGCTGTTTGAAAGCGGAAATCTTATGTTCAATTAATCATTAAAAATTAAATCCAACTCTTGCGTAATAATAAGCTCCGCTGAAACCCATTTGTACTGCGTCCCAATAGCCACCTGCTTCAGTATTGCCTTGCTCATCTTGCTTAGTTGGGTAAACATTGAATAAGTTATTGCTTCCAACACTTAGTTTTAGATTTTTAGTTATTTTGTATCCCAGCGTCAGATCAGTGATTAATCTTGGATTGTAAACATCATCTTCATCAGCATAATCGACTAAAACTACTTTGCTGAAACGGGTGAAAGCCAGACCGGCATCAAATTTATTTTTAGAATAGTTGAAGTTGAGTCCAAATTTATTATTTGGAGCAGAGGCGAGCAAAAATGCCTTTTCACGTTTTCCAAAGAAAGTATCCGCATCTAAAGCGCCATTTTTGACATTGTCAATCTTCATGTCATTGATATTGCCTACCAAAGTTATTCCCAGATGCCCAAAATCAAATGTTTTCTTCCAGGCAAAAACCAAATCTAAACCATGTGTGCTGGTATCTACACCATTAGCAAAAAACTGAGCTTCAGAAACACCAAGATTTAAAGCGCTTGCATCAAAATATCCGGTAAGGACAATACGATCTTTTACTTTAATATAATAGCCATCAACAGTTGCAGTGAAATCCCCAAAATTTGCTGTAAACCCCAAAGAAGCATTTACAGCTTTTTCTTCGTTTAATTTTTGAATTCCAAAAGCTCTTGTTACCGGGCTGTCATTAGGTGCTAACAAAACTTCTGTTGCGCCACTGGCATTAAAATTTGTAAAACGTAAATTGTAATAGATTTGAGCTAAAGACGGCGCGCGGAAACCGGTGCTTATTGAGCCTCTCATATTTATTTTATCTGTAAGTTTAAGTCTTGAAGCCAGTTTACCGTTTACAGTACTTCCAAAATCACTGTAATTTTCAAAACGAACCGCTCCGCTTACCATTAAAGCTTCTGTGATATCCAATTCGGCGTCGGTATATAGCGAAAAGTTAGTGCGACTCTTGTTCACTACGTTGGCCGGACTATATCCGGGGAAGCCCTGAGAACTTCCGGGTCTCGGAATCGTTGGCGAAGAAGTAGGGTCTGAAGGATCGTAATCAGGATTTGGAATCGTTGGAGGACTTTGAGTAGCAGGGTCTGTAATGGGTTTGCCGTTTGTGTCATACGTGGTATAAGAACCTTCTTCACCGGCAAAAATCTCGAATTTTTCTACTCTGAATTCTGTTCCAAAGGCAATATTTAAGCCTTTTAGAATTTCACCATAGTTTTTAGAAACATCAAAATTAGTAGTGTTTTGAAGTAAGCTATGCCCGCCGGCATCAAATTGTGTTGGGGATTTGTCTTCAAGAGAAGCATTTAATGTTCCTTTTATTTTGTAGTGAAATTTATTTTTTCCAAAAGTATTGCTTAGATCCATTTTCCAGCCACCGGAGGTTTCAGTTCTAATTCCTGCAGCGATCGAATTGTCATTGATTTTAGAAGTAATTCTTGGGGTATATCCACCAGGGTAAATAGATTCTACGACTCTTTCACCATCATTTCTGGTAAAAGCATAAGCATCGGTATCTCTAAAGTTGCTTCCGCCAAAGGCATAAAATTCTGTTTTATCAGCAATGGGAATGGCAAGATTTCCAAAGAAATTTAAACCTTTTATTTGGGCATCACCAAAACCTTTTCTAAAATCATAAGCAGGTCTGAGGGTTTTATCTTTATTGATAAACTCACCTGTAAAATTAGCGTACCCGCCTTTTGTTCCAAGGGCAATTCCGTAATTGGCAGCGACTTTTACTGATTGACCGTCTAAAGATTTGTCTTTTCCATAAGAGTTTCCATATCCTTTTTGATCTAATCTAAAACCTTTGGTATTGGGTGTTCCGGGTAAAAAATCTCCTTTCGCATCTGTGTTAAAAGCGCCGTAAGTTACAGCTCCGGTCAATTCATTTACATTGTCATTGGTTACAATATTAATAACCCCTGCAATGGCATCAGAACCATATTGGGCGGCGGCACCATCTCTTAAAATTTCGATTCTTTTAATAGACGCAGCCGGAATAGCATTCAAATCAGTTCCGGTATTTCCGCGTCCGCGCGTTCCGAATAAATTAATAAGTGACGATTGGTGCCTTCTTTTGCCATTGATCAAAACCAAAGTCTGATCAGGTCCTAAGCCTCTAAGTGATGCAGGATCTACGTGGTCAGCGCCGTCAGAACCAGATTGTTTGTTAGCATTAAAGGAAGGAGCTACATATTGTAGCAACTCATTAATTTCCAGCTTTCCACTTTGCGTGGTAACGTCTTTCACATTAATTACGTCAATAGGGACAGCTGAATTTACGACAGTTCTTTTTGAATTTCTGGAACCTACCACAACGACATCGTTTAAAATCTGACCACCGTTTTCGTCCAGAATAACTTCTATTTTGTCGCCTGTAGCCTTTTTTTCGATTGAAGAATATCCAATATAACTAAAGATTACTATTGCCCCATCTTGGACTTTTATGCGGTAACTACCTTCAAAATCAGTAGATGCGCCATTTGTAGTTCCTTTTTCCAGAACATTCACTCCGGGTAGAGGTGCGCCTGATTTGTCTCTGACAACTCCTGAAATTTCTTTTTGGGCAAAAAGAAACAGTGTATTTAATAGAAATAAAAATAATGCAATCTTTTTCATTTTTCTGTGAGTTTGGTTTGTTATTTTGTTTTGATCGTTGATAAAATTAATGTTTTTTAACAAAAGCTTAATGAAAAGTTTTATTATTTTACAGAATTTACTTTAAAAAACATTAATCGTCATTTTTACTTCACTTACCAGCTATTAAATCTTATATTTGCAAAATTTTAAAGCCAAAAAATATCATTTTGGCAGAAACAAAAAATCAATACATAAATTATATATCATTAAGTAACGATCTATATATTAAGGTAAAAGCATTAATGATAAAGACCTGATAGAATCAGGATCTAATAAAAAATAAACAGAAACAACAGATGAAAGCAGGAATTGTAGGATTACCAAATGTTGGAAAATCAACATTATTTAATTGTTTATCTAATGCAAAAGCGCAAAGTGCAAACTTTCCGTTTTGTACAATCGAACCTAATATTGGTGTTGTAAACGTTCCGGATCCAAGAATCAACAAATTAGAAGAGTTGGTGAAACCAGAGCGCGTGCAAATGGCAACCGTTGATATTGTTGATATTGCAGGTTTGGTAAAAGGAGCAAGTAAAGGGGAAGGTCTGGGAAACCAATTTTTAGGAAACATTAGAGAATGTAATGCTATTATTCACGTTTTGCGTTGTTTTGATAACGATAATATCGTTCACGTTGACGGAAATGTAAACCCAATTCGTGACAAAGAAACGATAGATATCGAGCTACAGTTAAAAGACTTAGAAACTGTTGAAAAACGTCTGGAAAAAGTAAATCGTGCCGCTAAAACCGGAAATAAGGAAGCACAAACTGAAAAAGCACTTTTAGACAGAATAAGAGAGTCACTATTGCAGGCGAAATCAGCTCGTACTATTATCCCTCAGGGGAATGATGAAGAAGTTTTAATGGAATCTTTTCAGTTGATTACTGCAAAACCAGTTTTATATGTTTGTAATGTCGATGAGAACTCAGCAGTAAACGGAAACAAATATGTAGATCAGGTTCGTGAATTGGTAAAAGACGAAGATGCCGAAGTGATTATTCTTTCAGTAGGAGCAGAGGCAGATATTACAGAGTTGGAAAGCTACGAAGAGCGTCAGGTTTTTCTTGAAGATATGGGATTAACTGAGCCTGGAGCATCTGTTTTAATTCGTGCAGCTTACAAATTGTTAAAACAACAAACGTATTTTACAGCAGGAGTAAAAGAAGTTCGTGCCTGGACCATCAACATTGGTTCTACAGCGCCACAAGCAGCCGGAGTGATTCACACTGATTTCGAAAAAGGATTCATTCGTGCAGAAGTAATTTCATACGAAGATTACGTTCAATACGGATCTGAAGCAAAAGCAAAAGAAGCAGGAAAATTCAAAGTTGAAGGAAAAGAATATATTGTAAAAGATGGAGATGTAATGCATTTCCGTTTTAACGTGTAATTTTTCTGGAGATAATAGAATAAAAGAATAAAGAATAAAGAATAAAGAATAAAGAATAAAGAATAAAGAATAAAGAGAATAGATTAAACTGCTGGAGAGATTCAGCAGTTTTTTTATGTTTAAAAACTATTACTGTCTGGCTAAGGGGAGTCGAAGTTCTTCAATGTATGGCAAGTCTTTGGCGTCGTTCAGGATGATAATAGTTTTCAAAAATAAATCTGTGTTATCTGCGAAATCTGCGCGAAAAATAAAAAAAATAAAGTATAAAAAAATCCGTCCTAATCTGCGTCTTCGCTTTAGCGACTCCGTGTCATCCGCGTGCCATTTTTAGAACTTAGTTTTTTTTAATCATGAACATGGAAAAAATATAAAATTCCTCTAAAATACAAGAATTCAAAATTTTCAATAAATCCTTAAATTTGAGAGAATATCTAAAAAACCGAATATCGTGAAAGTAAAAAATATATTCTCCAAGTCATGGTTTCTGCTTAAGAATACCTTTTTAGAATTTAATGACGATAATGCTATTAAATTGAGTGCTGCATTATCTTATTATACCATTTTTGCATTACCACCTTTGTTAATTATCATTATTACCGTATGCGGATTTTTCTTTGGTGAAGATGCTGTTACAGGTCAGCTTTACGGGCAAATCAATGGTTTGGTTGGTAATGGTGCCGCAATTCAGATTCAGGAAGCGATAAAAAACGTACAGTTATCCGGTGAGAATGTTTTTGCTACTATATTTGGAATTGCAATGTTATTAATTGGGGCATCCGGGGTTTTTGCAGAAATACAGAGTTCTATAAATTTTATTTGGGGCTTACGGGCAAAACCCGATAAAGGAATTAAGAAATTCATTCAAAATCGATTGATGTCATTTTCAATGATTGCTTCGGTTGGTTTTCTAATGCTGGTAAGTCTTTTTATAAGTACTACATTGGATTTAATGAGTGCACGTTTAAAAGTATATTTTCCTGAAAGTACAGTGTATTTATTTTATATCGTGAATATCGTCATCGTACTCGCAAGTATTACACTTCTTTTTGCAATTATTTTCAGAACATTGCCTGATGGGAAAATAAGATGGAAAGATGCTTTTATAGGTTCAGGAGTTACCGCTGTACTTTTTATGATAGGTAAATTTGCTATTGGTTTTTATTTAGGAAGCTCAACAGTTGCCTCAGTATACGGTGCGGCAGGTTCTGTAATAATTATTCTGGTTTGGGTGTATTATTCGGCAATTATTCTTTATTTTGGAGCAGAATTTACCAAAGTGTATGCAAAGTCTTACGGAGGTAAAATTTACCCGAATGAATACTCGGTAGAAATTCAAAAAGAGATTTTTGAAATCGAAAAACCGGTATAAAAAGAACAATTTATGAAAATTATAGCCTTTGGAGGAAGTAACAGTCAGCATTCTATCAACAAACATTTTGCAACTTACGCTGCAAGTTTATTTGAAAATGCCGAAGTTGAAGTTTTAGATTTGAATGATTTTGCTATGCCCTTATTTAGCGTTGATCTTGAAAAAGAAATTGGTCAGCATGAAATTGCAAAAGCATTTCTGGCAAAAATTGAAACAGCAGATCTTCTTGTTGTTTCTTTGGCAGAGAACAACGGTAATTATTCGGCTGCTTTTAAAAATCTTTTTGATTGGAGTTCCCGAATTGTCAAAGATGTTTTTCAGCAAAAAACAATGTTATTACTGGCAACTTCACCGGGGCCAAGAGGAGGAGCATCAGTGTTGGAAATAGCAAATAATGCTTTACCAAGATATGGTGCACAAATTAAAGCTACTTTTTCGTTACCCACTTTTAATGCTAATTTTGATTTAGAACAAAATAAAATATCAAACGCGGAGTTAGATAAAGAATTAAAAGACATTATTAAGTCTAGTTTTTAATCGATGAGCATAAAAAAGATTACCCTTATATTTCTTTTCCTGAATTTTATCTTTTTGCATTCTTCTTACTCACAAAAGTATAGTGATGTGGATAAAATAGTGGCAAAATACCCTGAACATTTTAGTACTACCGAAGATTTGGCAGAAAAAATTCAAAAAGATTTTACTTCAGAACAGGATAAAGCAAGAGCTATTTTCAGCTGGATTGCCTTTAACATAAAATACGATTATGCTTCTTATTTAAACCCGCAACGAGCACAAGGTTTTAGTTATTCTACGGAGGCTGAAAAACAAAGAAAGATTAAGCAGCTGAATGATAAGTTAATTCAGAAGACCTTTAATTCTGAAAAGGCAGTCTGTGAAGGTTTTACTGCTTTGTATCAGCATTTAGCCGGATTGGTGGGATTAAAATCTGAAATAATTCGTGGAGATTCAAAAATACGATTGGCCGATATAGGTAGAAAAACGACTTCTTCAAATCATGCGTGGAATATTGTTTTGATAAATAAAAAATGGATATTGGTTGATGTTACCTGGGGTCAGGGATATTATGACAGTAGTAAAGGAAGAATGGTCAATGATTTTGCACCTATTTATTTTGATACAGATCCTGATTATTTTTTTGCAAAGCATTTTCCTGATTCAGGTTCTTATTTAGGAAATAAATTGAATAAAGAAGAATTTCTGAACGGACCTTTAATTTATAATAAAACAATTGAAGGCGATTATAAAATTAAATCACCGGACTCTGGAATAATTGAAGCGAAATATGGTGATAAAATAAGGATTGAAATCAAAAATGTTTCGAAGACTGATGTTCTTTTTTATTTAAATAAAAGAAATCAACCTGTTCAAATTAAGAATTTTAAAGAAAAACGTGGCAGTTTAGAGTTTCAAATAGCTTATGATAAAACTATAGGCGATTATATTACTATTTATCTGGATACGTTTAGTATCGTTTCTTTTAAAATAATTCGAAAATAAGCAGGATTGAGATGTTTGTTTAAAGAATTTTCTTCTTCTGTTGAATTGCCGTATCTTAGCAATACAGAGATGAATTTAATGATAACAGTCTATTGAACTGTTAAAATGCAATAAAGGCCATGGAAACAACTTTCCTGAAATCAATTTTTGATAATGATTTCTATAAATTTACAATGCAACATGCTGTAATAAAACTTTTTCCGAAGGCAAAAGTGCGTTACGGTTTTATAAACAGGGGCAAACATATTTTTCCTCCCGGATTTGCTGATGTACTTCGACGTGCCGTTGATGCCATGGCTGATTTACGATTGACAAAAAGCGAAAAGCATTATCTGGCTAAGTTTTGTCCGTATCTGGATCCTACCTATTTAGATTTTTTACAAGGCTATACTTTTGATCCTTCAGAAGTTCAGATCACTCAGGATGGTTCAGACATAAAAGTTACGATTGAAGGCTTTTGGTACCGTACTATTTTATGGGAAGTTCCTTTGATGGCTTTAATTTCGGAGCTTTTTTATAAATCAAATCATCTTATTCGCCTGAATGATGATGCTATAAAAAAATTGACAAAAGACAAAATTGATAATTATAATACATTAGGCGTTTCAATTTTAGAGTTTGGTACAAGACGCCGTCATTCTTATGATGTACATGTTTTAATTAACGAAACGCTACAGGCTTTTGGTTCACAAAGTTTTATAGGGACCAGTAATGTACACTTTGCAATGGTCAATAATATCCGGCCTTTAGGCACACACGCACACGAATGGTTTATGTTTCATGCGGCTCAATATGGTTTTAAAATGGCGAATTTGATTAGTCTTGAACACTGGACGCAAGTGTACGGAGGAGATCTCGGAATTGCCTTAACAGATACCTACACTACAGATGTTTTTTTCGGGCAATTTGACAAAAAATACTCCAAACTTTTTGATGGAGTTCGTCATGATAGTGGCGATCCGATAGAATTTGCACAAAAAGTAATTTTGCATTACACCAAAATGGGAATTGATCCAAAATCGAAAGTGATTGTTTTTTCGGATTCGTTACATTATGATAAAGTAAAAAGCATTACTGATTTTTGTAAAGATAAAATCAAAATGTCATTTGGTATCGGAACCAATTTTACTAATGATGTAGGTTTGCCCCCAATGAATATGGTTATAAAACTGACAGAAGTCAAATTGGATAACACGCATTGGCAGGGCGTTGTGAAACTTTCTGATGAAAAGAACAAAAATACCGGAACGCCCGAAATGATTGCTTTGGCGAAACAAGTACTGGGAATTAAATAGTGTTTTTTTGCTGAAAAGCTGATTTTTTATATTTTTACTGCCCGTATTATTTTAAAATCAATTTAAATAGAATTCAAAGCTGTTATTAATCATAACAAAAAAAGAATACGCTTTCATTTTTTGACTATAAATGGTACATTAGCAAAAAATCCAATTCACTTTATGCTAGAGCAAAATCAATATACCGAAGATAATATTCGATCACTCGATTGGAAAGAACATATCCGTATGCGTCCCGGAATGTATATCGGAAAATTGGGAGATGGATCTTCTCCGGATGATGGTATTTATATTCTTCTAAAAGAGGTTTTAGACAACTGTATCGATGAGTTCGTTATGGGCTCAGGAAAAACTATTGAAGTGACTATCAGGGACAAAACGGTTTCGGTTCGTGATTATGGCCGTGGAATTCCGTTAGGAAAAGTAGTCGATGTAGTTTCGAAAATGAATACCGGAGGAAAGTACGATTCTAAAGCTTTCCAGAAATCAGTAGGTTTAAATGGTGTCGGAACAAAAGCAGTAAATGCTTTGTCCAATTATTTCCGTGTAGAATCAGTTCGTGATGATAAACAAAAAGGAGCTGAGTTTTCTGCAGGAAATTTAGTTTTAGAAGAAGATATTATAGATACAACCAAGCGAAAAGGAACAAAAGTAACCTTTACGCCGGATGAAACGATCTTTAAAAATTACAAATTCCGTATGGAATATGTCATTAAAATGGTGAAGAACTATTGTTACTTAAACAATGGTTTGACAATTATTTTCAATGGCGAAAAATACATTTCTGAAAATGGTCTTAGAGATTTATTAGAAGAAACAATTAGTGCAGAAGATCTTGAATATCCAATTATTCACCTGAAAGATCACGATATTGAGATTGCTTTAACACACAGTAAAACACAATATAGCGAAGAATATCACTCTTTTGTCAACGGACAAAATACAACACAGGGAGGAACGCATTTAGCGGCTTACAGAGAAGCAATAGTAAAAACCATTCGTGAGTTTTACAATAAAAACTTTGAAGCATCTGATGTTCGTAAATCAATTGTGAGTGCGATTAGCATCAAGGTGATGGAACCTGTCTTTGAGTCTCAGACCAAAACCAAATTAGGTTCGACAGATATGGGGTCTGATGACGGAACTCCGCCAGTATCAGTTCGTACTTTTGTAAACGATTTTGTGAAGAACAAATTAGACAATTATTTACATAAAAACCCTCCAACTGCAGAAGCTTTATTGCGTAAAATTTTGCAGGCTGAAAGAGAACGTAAAGAGTTATCCGGAATTAGAAAACTGGCTACAGATCGTGCGAAGAAAGCCAATCTTCACAATAAAAAACTAAGAGACTGCCGTGCGCATCTTCCGGATACTAAAAACCCGAGAAACCTAGAAAGTACGCTTTTCATTACCGAGGGAGATTCGGCTTCCGGATCTATTACAAAGTCACGTGACGTAAATACGCAGGCGGTTTTTAGTTTACGTGGTAAGCCTTTGAACTCCTACGGAATGACTAAGAAAATTGTATATGAAAACGAAGAATTCAATTTATTGCAAGCGGCGCTGGATATCGAAGACGGACTGGAAAAATTGCGTTACAACAACATCGTAATCGCCACCGATGCCGATGTCGATGGTATGCACATTCGTTTGTTGTTAATTACATTTTTCTTGCAGTTTTTCCCGGAATTAATAAAAGAAGGACATTTGTACATTTTGCAAACACCACTTTTCAGGGTTCGAAACAAGAAAGAAACCATCTATTGTTATTCAGACGAAGAAAGAAAAGATGCGATCGAAAAATTAAAACCAAAACCGGAAATCACCCGATTTAAAGGTTTGGGAGAGATTTCGCCAGATGAGTTCAAAAACTTCATTGGAGAAACCATTCGCCTTGACCCAATTATGATGGACAAAAACACCTCGATTGAGCAATTATTGTCTTTCTATATGGGAAAAAATACTCCGGACAGACAAGAATTTATCATCAAGAATTTGAAGGTGGAGTTGGATGCGGTTGAGGCTGAGGTTTAGAAGTTAAATAAAAATATAGTGTCAGACGGTCTTCAAAATAAAATCATTTTTCAGCAAGTTGCCGAGTTATTGCAAAATGCCCGACAACAGGTTTTACGTACCGTAAATTCAACAATGACAATTACTTATTTTGAAATAGGAAGAATCATTATTGAAGAAGAACAAAATGGAAAAGATAGGGCTGAGTATGGAAAACAACTATTAAAAGATCTTTCAAAGCAATTGACGAAAGAATTTGGGAGAGGCTTTTCTATTGATAATTTAGAAAATATGAGGAAGCTCTTTTTGACTTTCTCAAAATCCGAGACACTGTCTCGGATTTTGCAAATTCAAAAAAACCAGTCAGTGACTGAGGAATTCAATAAAGTAGATTATCAAACATTGGCTTCTTTTTTTAAATTGACTTTTAGCCATTATATTTTTTTAATGCGAATTGAAGATGAAAAAGAAAGGCGGTTTTACAAAATTGAATCTGAAAAACACAATTGGAGTGTACGGGAATTAAAACGTCAATATGATACTGCGCTTTATACAAGATTAGCTTTAAGCAGAGATAAAGAAGGAATTTTAAAACTCTCTGAAAAAGGTCAGATTATCGAAAAACCGAAAGATCTTATTAAAGATCCTTATATTCTTGAATTTTTAGGATTGCCAGAATTGCACCAATATTCTGAATCTCAATTAGAACAAGAAATCATTAATAAATTAGAGCATTTTTTACTAGAATTAGGTCATGGTTTTACTTTTGTAGCGAGACAGGAAAGAATTAGCTTTGATGATAAACATTTTAGGATTGATCTGGTTTTTTATAATAGAATTTTAAGATGTTTTGTGCTTATTGATTTAAAAATAGGCGAATTAAAACATCAGGATTTAGGTCAGATGCAAATGTATGTCAATTACTATGACAGAGAAATGCGACTGGAAGATGAAAATAAAACTATCGGAATTGTACTTTGCCAAAATAAAAGTGAATCTGTAGTAAAATATACTTTACCAGAAAATAATGAGCAAATTTTTGCTAGTAAATATAAGACCGTTTTACCAAGCGTTGAAGTTTTAAAACAACTCATCGAAAACAACTAATAAAATTATAATTTCGAATATAATTAAATGAAAGACGAAGAAGACGATAACATAATTCCAAACGACGACGAGAATAATGCTGAAGAAAACCATCTTGATGAAAATCAGGAAGGAGACGATGGTGAAGTTGTCAGCGTAGACGCTAAGAATTTTGAAGGACAGCATTTTTACGAAAATCAGGAAGAAGAAGGAGAAGACGTTATTACCAAAGTAACGGGCATGTACAAAGACTGGTTTCTGGATTATGCTTCATACGTAATTCTGGAACGTGCAGTTCCGGCAATTGAAGACGGTTTTAAACCGGTTCAGCGTCGTATCATGCACTCTTTGAAAGAACTGGATGATGGTCGTTATAATAAAGTTGCCAATGTTGTAGGTCACACCATGCAGTATCACCCACACGGAGATGCGAGTATTGGTGATGCCATGGTACAAATTGGTCAGAAAGATTTATTGATTGACTGCCAGGGAAACTGGGGAAATATCTTAACAGGCGATGGAGCGGCAGCTTCCCGTTATATCGAGGCACGTTTATCTAAATTTGCTTTGGAGGTTTTGTATTCGCCAAAAATTACCGATTGGGGCGTTTCATACGATGGTCGTCGTGCAGAACCCAACAATCTTCCGGTAAAGTTTCCGTTGCTTTTGGCACAAGGAGCAGAAGGAATTGCGGTTGGTCTTTCGACTAAAGTTCTGCCTCATAACTTCAATGAATTAATTGATGCTTCGATCAAAATTTTAAAAGGAAAAGCGTTTACATTATATCCTGATTTCATGACACAGGGTATTGCCGATGTGTCCAATTATCATGACGGACTTCGTGGCGGACGTGTACGTGTGCGTGCAAAAATTGCACAACTAGACAAGAATACATTGGTGATTACACAAATTCCGTTTTCGACCAATACCACGACTTTGATTGATAGTATCTTGAAAGCCAATGATAAGGGTAAAATCAAAATCAAAAAAATCGAAGACAATACAGCGGCTGATGTTGAGATTTTGATTCATCTTTTCCCTGGTGTTTCTCCGGACAAAACTATTGATGCTTTGTTTGCTTTTACCGCTTGTGAAACGTCTGTAGCGCCATTAGGATGTGTTATTGAAGATAATAAACCGTTGTTTATCGGGGTTTCTGAAATGTTGAAAATTTCGACCCACAGAACCGTTGATTTATTGCGTCAGGAACTAGAAATTCAATTAGAGGAATTAAAAAATAAATGGCATTTTTCTACTTTAGAAAAAATCTTCATTCGTGAAGAAATGTACATTGATTTCAAATTGTATTCAGATAGAGAGTCACTTTATAAATACTTGTATGATCGATTTGAGCCTTTCAAAAAATCATTCGTTAGGGAAATTGTTGATGAAGATTTACAAAGACTGACTCAGATTCCGATGATTCGTATTACTCGTTTTGACTCTGATAAAGCAGATGATTTTATCTCTAAGTTAGAAGACGAGATGAAAGAGGTAGAGCATCATTTAGCAAATCTGACTGATTTTGCCATTGCTTACTTTACGAAATTAAAAGAGAAATACGGAAAAGGTCGCGAACGTCAGACAGAACTTCGTGTTTTTGATAATGTTGAGGCTACAAAAGTAGTTTTACGTAACACAAAACTGTACGTAAATCGAGAAGAAGGTTTTGTTGGTACCAGCTTGAAAAAAGACGAATATCTTACGGATTGTTCTGATATTGATGATGTAATTGTGTTTTTACGTGACGGAAAAATGCTCGTAACAAAAGTAGATGCCAAAACGTTTGTGGGTAAAGATATTATACATGTCGCTATTTTCGATAAGAGCGATAAACGTACGATTTACAATATGATGTATCGTGACGGAAAATCAGGTCCATCATATATTAAACGTTTCAACGTTTCTGGTGTAACACGTGATAAGCCTTATGATTTAACCAATGAAACGAATGGTTCTCAGGTTGTTTATTTTTCACATAATCCAAATGGAGAAGCTGAGGTAATTACGATTTTATTACGCCAGGTAGGAACAATCAAAAAATTGAAATTTGATATTGATTTTGCCAAATTAGCGATTAAAGGTCGTGCTTCAAAAGGAAATTTGGTTACCAAATATCCAATCAAGAAAATCGAATTAAAAGAGAAAGGAATTTCGACTTTGCTACCAAGAAAAGTTTGGTTTGATGATACAGTAAAACGCCTAAATGTGGATGCAAGAGGAGAATTATTAGGTGAGTTTAAACCAAGTGATAAAATCTTAATCATCAACCAAAGTGGTAAATTGAAAGTAATTATTCCGGAATTATCCACTCATTTTGAGGAAGATATGATTGTCCTGGAGAAATTTAATCCTAAAAAACCAATCTCTGCGATTTATTATGATGGAGAAAAAGAGCGTTATTATCTGAAACGTTTCCTTGTAGAAAATGAAGGAAAAGAAGAAAGTTTTATTACGGACCATCCAAATTCACAATTAGAAATTGTATCAACAGATTATCGTCCGGTGGCACAATTGATTTTTGCAAAAGTAAAAGGAGTCCAAAAAGAAGATTTACATATCGATGTCGAAGACTTTATCGCTGTAAAAGGCTTTAAAGCATTAGGAAACCAATTGACAACTGATAAATTAAAACAAGTTAATTTACTAGACCCGTTACCTTATGAGGAACCCGTTGAAGAAGTTCCTGAAAAACCGGAAATAGACGAAGATGACCCGGTTGAAACAGAATTAGACGACGACGGCCAGATAGGTTTGGTTTTAGATTAATATAAAAATGAAAAACGCTAAGATTGATTTCTTAGCGTTTTTTTATAATAGGTTGTTTTAATTCTATTTCTCCAAAACATTTACCATTTCTTCTTTAATCCATTTTACTTCATCATTTTCAATAATAACAGTCATGGTATCACCGTCTTTTACTTCTCCTGAGATTATTTTTTTAGCCAAAGGTCGTCGCAAATGACTTCTGATAATACTTTTTATAGGTCTTGCTCCGTATTTGGCATTATAGCCATTTTCAGCAAGATAAAGTTTCGCTTCCATCGGAATTTCGACTTTGATATTAATATTCTTTAGTAAATCCATAAACTCTTTTTTAAGATGGATTTCGAATATTTTTAAGGCATTTTCTTTACTGATAGGAGCAAAAGGTACTATTTCAGTTAAACGACCTAGAAATTCAGGCCTAAAGTAATTCCCCATAATCTCCATTAAAGAAGTTGAAGTTGGAATTTTACCGCTATTGAATGTTTTAACAATATGATCTGCACCAATATTCGAAGTAAATAAGATAATCGCATTCGAGAAATCACCTTCTTTTCCTAATCGGTCGTGCAATTTTCCTTCATCCATAATTTGAAGAAAAACATCATATACAGAGCTATGGGCTTTTTCGATTTCATCAAATAAAACAATAGAGTAGGGCTTTTGCCTAATTTTATTCACCAATAATCCACCTTCTTCGTAACCAACATATCCCGGAGGTGCACCATAGAATGGGGCTATTTATGTGAGAGCTTCATGAAACATTTAAAAAACAGATCATCGAATGTATTTCCGTACCGACTTTTTATAGAAGATTAATTTGTGCTAAAAGCCTGATTTAAAATCAGGCTTTTATTTAAACAACGAATTAAGATTAACGTGTTTCTTTTCTTTTAGTTTCTTTACAATTTTCAAAAAGGCTATTGCAGTGATGTACGCATCACCCAAAGCAGTATGGCGGTCTTTTTTAGAAATATCAAATTTGTCGGCAAGATCATCTAAGGTGTAATGATCTTTTCGCTCAAACAAATGCGATTGTATTAAAGTCTTTTTATATAGATGAGCCGTGTCTAAAGTTTTATTGGTTAATAGAGGTAAGCCATTTCTTTCTAATGCCCTATTGATCATCGTAACATCAAAAACAGTATGATGTGCGATAATAATCGAATCGCCCAAAAAAGCTAAAAATTGTTCTAAAGCTTCTTGCTCACTTGGGCGTTGAATAACGAAAGCTTTTAAAATACCGTGAATCTGAGCCGTCGATTTGTCGTAATGATCCTGTTCAATATAAATTTCAAAACTGTCCTGAATTGATATAATACCATTTTGAAGAACAAGGGCACCAATGCATAATATCCGGTCGTTATCGTAATCAAAACCGGTTGTTTCGGTATCCAGAACTACGAAACGGGTTGCTTCAATAGTGATATTTTCATCAAAGAAATTGTCTTCTTTTTTCCAAAAATTCAATAAACTCATAGTTACACCAGATTTGAAATATTAAAACGTACCGAAATGAGTTCCTGAAGCTCTTTGATGGTTTTAAAAGTTCTTTTTAACTTGATTTTTTCCATTTTAGATAAAGATTCCAATGCAATAAACTGACCGGAATCATGATGTAAAAGCCCTTGTTTGGTTCTGAATTTCAATAAGGCTTTAAAAGAGTAAGAACATGACAAATACAATTCCATATTGTTAGGTTCCAGCTCAGCCAGTTTTTCAAAACGTTCTGCCGTATTACTTATGCCTTTTACAGAATGCGATAATATCAAAACACGTGCAGCATCTGTTAATGGCATTAAAGCGCGTCTTTTAATATCAAAATGATCTTTATTTGCTCCGTCCTGTTCGACCAAAAATTGCCTGAAAAAGCCTGTTGGAGATGGACTTTGCAGAGCACCGCTAACCAAATGAACATAAAAAACAGGGTTTGCTTTCACATTTTCAAAAATAAAATCAGAAAGTTCATTTGTGATTCCGGCGTCGCCATAGGTTAAACTATAATCGAAGAAAATAAAGGATAATAAAACCTCATTTTTACCCGGATTCGTGATCCAGTGATGTACCTGATTTTTCCATTCGCCAAGACTCATGCACCATTTTGGGTTCGACGCCATCATTTCGGCGGGACAATAATCGTAGCCAATTTCAAAAAGACCTTTATTAACAAGAGCAGCAAATTTTAAGAAATATACTTTTGTTTCGTCTTTAAAAACTTCGGACACATTTTCATAAACAATAGCATTATCCTGATCCGTATGCAGCATTTGCTCGCCTCTTCCCTGGCTTCCAAGTGCAAGCCATGCAAATTTTACCGGAGGCGGACTGCTCATTTTTTCTAAACAAATTTCAATAACACGAGTTGTGCAGGCTTCATTTAATTCTGTTATAATTTTTGAAATCAAAGTCATTGGAATATTTTGATCCAGATAACCCTGAAGCAGTTCCATAATACTGTTTCGGATCGGTTTTATTTCCTTTGTTTTTTTTGCCCTTTTTAAAGCTTTTATTAAAACAGCGGGATTGTTTCCTAACGCCACCATTACATCGTGTTTTGATAAAATGCCGACAGCTTTAGTATTTGTAGTTCCGTCTTTTGTGAGACACAGATGACTAATGTTGCTTTTCATCATTGCCATTTGTGCTTCTGTAACCGTCATTTTTTTAGGATAGGTAATTACAGGTTGTGTCATGATGCTTTCTGCCGTTGTCATGATCGAATAATCTCCTGTAACAATTTTATTGCGAAGATCTTTGTCTGTTAAAATACCAATTGGAAGCATTTCATCAACAATTAATATTGCCCCGACTTTTTTCTCATTCATAATTTTGGCAATATCCCGAGCGGTTGTTGAGGGGCTACAGGTCACAATTTTTTTTGAATATTTAATAGGAGCCAGGTCAAAAGAATGTTTGCTGGATTGAAGATTTCCATGCAATAAATCATCGCCATATAATTTATCTTTATGAATATCTGAATATGGATTTCGGGTATTAGAGGCATAACTTTCGATCAAAAAATTACCAACAGTTCTATTCTCCAGTGCATAAGGTTTAAAAACAGCAATCGGAATTGCATATAAAATTGTTTCTTCGTAGGCTACAGCTTCCATAATATAATTTTCCTGAGCCAGAAGCGGACGCAATCCAAAAATATCGCCTTCATCACACATATCCAAAACAGTATTTTTTGGACTTTTTTTAAGCGCAACAGCACCTTTATGTACCACATAAAAAGAATCATGAGTTTTCTCGTTTTCAGCAAAGATTACTGAATCTTTATCCTTGTAAACGATAGAAATTTGTTCTGATAGTTTTTCTAAATCCTTCTGGTGCAAAAAGCTAAAAGGAGGGAAGTTCTTTAAAAAATCAGCAACTCTTTGCGAAATAGTATTTTTCATGCGTAAGATTTAGGTTCTAATGTAAGACTTAAAATAGAAATGTAAAAGAAACACCTTTAAACTTTTTTGATTTTGCCACAAAGTCACAAAGGCACAAAATTTTGTTTATTCTTTGTGTTTTTGTGAGAGTTTTGCGAGTGAGATACTATAAAAAAAAGTCCCAAAAATAGGAACTTTTAGATTTAAGATTGTTTCTTTCGAATCCGCATGTTGATAAACTCAACAGCCAAAGAAAACGAAATGGCAAAATACAAATATCCTTTGGGCACCGCACCAATGTGTTCGCCGGCAAGTGCAGCATTCGATAAATGCATACTTTCTGTAATCAACATGAAGCCAATGAGGATTAAAAACGAAAGCCCCAATATTTGGATTGAAGGGTTTTTATTGACGAAATTTCCAACCGGAACGGCAAATAACATCATCACCAAAACTGAAATAATCACAGCTGTAATCATAATTGTCAAAGCACCATGAACCCCATTTGTCATACCAACCGCGGTTAAGATAGAATCGACAGAGAAGATCAGATCAATCAATAAAATCTGTACGATAACATTCGAAAATGATTTTTTAGCGGCTGTACCAATGCTCTTTTCTTCATCGCCTTTATGATCAACTTTTTCGCTGATTTCCTTGGTGCTTTTATAAATTAAAAATAAACCTCCAAAAAACAAAATCAAAGCCTGACCTGTAAAATCGCCCTCGAACCAACCCCAGTGAATGCTAAATATAGTGGCTTTCATGGCAATCAGATACGAAATCCCCATCAATAAAGCGATACGCATAAACATGGCTAAAAACAGACCAATTCGGGTTGCTTTTTTGCGATCTTCTTCAGGTAATTTACCTGTTACAATCGATATAAATATAATATTATCAATTCCTAAAACAATTTCAAGAAAAGTCAGTGTTAATAAGGCAATCCATGCATCGGGATTTAAAAATACTTCCATTCTAAAAAGAGTTTAATTGTCTTTATTATTTAAATGATTTACTCCACTTTTACAACTGTTCCGCGTTGTTTCTGATCAGAACCCACCATTCCAAATTCAAATGTATACGAATCTTTCGACGTGGTTAAAATCTTCATACTAATGGCTTTTTCTTCGGCCATATTCTTGGGATGTTTTTTTTGTAAAATATATTCACAGTCACTAACCCAACGCACAGTTGAGGTATCTGTTTTTCCGTCAAAGGTTTCAATTTCGATACCATCTTTACGTTCAAAAATTGTTGTTTTTTTTACGCCATTTACATCAAACTCAAATTTGAATTTTCCGTTTTTAAAATTTTTACAATTGTGTTCAGCGTCGTAACAAGATACTAATGCAAGTAACGGAAGAAAGAATATAATTTTTTTCATTTTAAATATTTTGTTTTTTTTAGGACCCAATCCTGCTTTTTGTTACAATCTTTTTATCCGCTATGGCAAAATAAAAAGGATTCTCTCCCGAGACTTCGAGACAATCAGGGATAGTATTTATAGTTCTCATGAACCAGTTGTATTATATTGATGTTCTAAATTTTTTGGATGTAAAACTCTTTTAATTTTTTAGATTCTTTTACTTCTGCTCTAATTTCTTCTTTAGATTCGCCTTTTGATGCTTTTGGCCAGATATGAAATCCACCATATGTCATATCTTTAATTTTTTGTAAAAAGGCTTGTCCATATTCTTCAAATCCACTTATATCTTCAGGATTATCCCAAACGCCCCAAATACCATTTTCGTCAACATCTCCCTGATAGTTTATGATATGAGTCGCATATTTTTTTATCATTTTAATTTTAAAATGCTCCAAATTATAAGTTCCGTTCCACCTAAAAGAGTTTACATCATCAATTCCAGAGCCGGAAACAATAGAATTTTTAAAAATCAGTTCAATAGACATTTTATGTTGTGCTGGAGAATTAGAATAACAATAAAATCCTTCCCATTCGCCACTTGGCAAAAAATGATGTGTTTCGTTGTTTTTTTGTCTCATATTTATAGTTCCAAATAAAAAGAATGTTATAGACTTTGACTTCGCTCAGTCTTGCAATATTGTTATTTCAATCTCTTTAACTCGTCATCGGTAAAGTTCCTGATTTCTTTTTCTTTGGCAAACTTTTCGGCATTGTAATTTCCGGATTTATTTCTGGGGATCGATAAACTATTCCATTCGCTATTTTTTAGTTGTTTGGCATAAAAAACAATCTGACCCACATGATACGGATAATGCGCCAGTTGGCGGTTTATAGCTTCAATAACGGTGTGCCCTTCATTACGAATATAGATAATGTCTGAAAGTTGTTCGGGGTTTAAACTGTTTAAGGTATTTAAAAAACAATCCCAGCCTTTATTCCAAACCTGTAAGACCTCCTCTTTAGAATATAAATTATTTTCAAATTCAGCATCGCGGTTTCGCCATTCTTTTTCACCATCAGAAGTCAGGAAATCTGTCCATCTCGAAAGCATATTACCGGAAATATGATTGATAATAGTAGCAATACTATTGGTATCTTCGTTTATGGCAACAAAAAGCTGATGAGGTTCTAATTGATCCATCGCTTTTTCGCCCAAAGTTTTATAATATAAAAACTGCTTTTTAACGCTTTCTAAATAGGACTCGGTTGCTTTCATAATTAGAATTGAATTATTGTTCTTTTGCCACGAATTCACGAATTATAATTAATTGCTTTTATAATAAAAAAAATTAGCGAGTTCGTAGCTTTCTAAAACGTATTGTTAGACAATTTTGATATCGTATTTATCTAAAAGCCCCACAATTCCATCATTCGAAAATTGCGCTTTTTTCATCGGGTTAAATTCGGGATCGATTTTGTAATTGTAAGCCGTTTTAAAATTTACTGCAGCCAATTGTGTATCATTAAAAATGGCTCCTTCTAAATTACAATTATCAAAAACCGAACTCGTTAAGTTAGTTCCTATAAAAGTAACTTCCCTAACAGAGCAATTAATGAATTTGGTTTTAGGCATTTTTTTATTTGAAAAGACGGCATAATCTAAAGTGCTTTCTTCAAAATAAACCTGAAATAAAAAATCGTCACATTCATTAAAAGCGATTCCTAAAAGTTTGCAGTTTTTAAAAGAAACGTTTTTTAAGCTTGTTCCTGATAAACTCGTCATCGACAAATTGCAATCGATAAATTCGCAATCTAAAAATGTATTATAGGCAAAATTGCTATTAGAAAAGTCACAGTTTTTAAAGACACAATCTTCAAACTCACGATTGTTTATTTTTTTATCAATATAAGCGACTTTCTCGAACGTTTTTTGAATGTGAATTATACCTTCCATGAATGTTTTTTTTGTTTCTGAGTATTGTGACGCACGCGAAGAATGTAAATGATCTCTTCCTGTTATTTGATATGATAGAGCATAATTATACACGGCATAAACTCTAAAAGAGCCATCATTATTGGTCTTTTGTTTATCTAGTTTATATATTTCGGGTTGTGTTTTATTTCTGTACTGTCAAAAATAGTGTTCACTACTTTGTCTGCAATTGTAATCGATTTACTTTCAAAGAAAATTTAAAAATGAATGTCTTCTAATTGGTCTAAAGCATTTTTAGATCAAATTATTTTCTTCCCCATTTTTTTGCAATTTCTTTTGCTTGATCTTCGGTATAAAAATCACCTTTTTTAATACTTTCTAAGGCATTTTCGATATCCAAATTATAAGCCGCATCTGAGTCAACTGTAGAATTATTAATGGATTGCAAAAGATGTTTTAATTTTTCTACAAAAGAAGGATCTTTTACTTTGTCGATTTCTTGATGAATCCAGTTTATTTCTACTTGTATATCCATGATAGTGAATTTTAGTAAAGATACAAATTAGTCATTAAAGATACCCCTCATAATAATTTTCAATCCGTAAAAAATCGGGAACATTGCGCTTAAACAAGCCACAATTCCAATTCCTAAAACCAAATAATGCCAGTTGGTATGCTGATTCATAAAAGCATTATAAATTAACGAAGGACCAATAAATAATAACGGCAATGAACCTGACATATATTTAATTCCTTTCCCTAGTAATTCTTTATTTGTTGCCATAGTTTTTTTGTTTCAGGTTTCAAACTTTTCGGTTAAATATTCAGGCAGTTTCCCATCTCACATTTCACAAAAAACTTTTTACTTTATATAATTATCAACAGCATTTCTAACGCTGCCATATTTTTTTAATAGTTCAGCACCTTCTTCATAAGAAACCGGAATTTCGTCCATGATCATTTTTACGCCACGGTCTACCAATTTAATATTACTTAGTTGCATATCGACCATTTTGTTTCCTCTTACTTTTCCAATCTGAATCATAGCGGCAGTCGAAATCATGTTGAGGACTAATTTTTGAGCTGTTCCTGCTTTCATTCTGGAACTTCCTGTAATAAATTCAGGACCTACCACTACTTCAACAGGAAATTGGGCGGTTAGTGCCAACGGACTTCCGGCATTGTTGGTAATACAACCCGTAACAATATTGTTTTGATTGCAGGTTTCTAAACCACCAATAACATAAGGAGTAGTTCCGGAAGCTGCGATACCAATAACGACATCATTTTCCCCAATATTATGGTTTTGCAAATCGATCCAAGCTTGTGTAGCGTTGTCTTCTGCATTTTCTACGGCACGACGAATAGCAGTGTCTCCACCGGCAATAATTCCGTTTACCAAATCAAAAGGAACACCAAAAGTAGGAGGGCATTCTGAGGCATCAACAACACCTAATCGGCCGGATGTTCCGGCTCCGATATAAAAAAGGCGGCCACCTAATTTTAGTTTAGCAACTACTTGTGCTACTAAAGCTTCAATTTGCGGAATTGCTTTTGCGACTGCATCCGGAACAGTTTGATCTTCCTGATTGATGTTGGTAAGCAATTCCTGTAGAGACATTATTTCTAAATGTTCGTATTTTGAAGATTGTTCTGTAGTTTTGGTAAATGCCATTTTTTCGTGTTAATTAAACCGGCTCAAAATTAATCTTTTTTATTGCAATCCCGAAATTTAGAACGTAAAGTAGCAAAGATTAAAAAACTTTTTTTCTTTTAATTGTTACATAACGATCGCTTGCTGGAATCCCCATAAGAGGTTTTTTAACCTGTTAGCTATTTTTGAATGAGAGTAAGTCTTTTTTTGCGTGAGGGATAGGATAGGAGTAAGCTACCAAAGTATTGCGGATAGCCCGACCGTATTTGCGAAAGGCGCACATAAGCAGTTTGTTTGATAGCACCTTTTGTAAATGTGGTCACGCCCAAATTATAACAAAAACGCCAATAAAATCCCCAGAACGATCATAGAAACTTTGGCAATATTAAATTTATGTCCTTCGCTGCTTTCGAAAATAATAGTTGATGAAATGTGAAATAAAATACCAATTACGATCGCGGTAATTTCAGTATAATATTCGTTTAAAAAAGGTAAATATTCAGATGCAATTGTACCAAGAGGTGTCATAATGGCAAAAGTAAGCATGAAAGCGAAAATGGCTTTTTTGTTCAGGTTGGCATTAATGAAAAATGTAGTTAGAATAACGGCAATTGGCAAATGATGAATGGCTATGCCAAGTGCTAAATCATGGTGATGGCTTACCGGAAAACCTTCTAAAAAAGCATGAATACAAAGGCTTATAAAAAGCAGCCACGGAATCTGGCTCATTTGTGCATGTCCGTGAACGTGCCCGTGTTCAGCTCCTTTAGAGAAAAACTCTAATATGATCTGGAATAAAATTCCGACCATGATAAACACACCAATATTATGATTATGGGTTTCGTAAACTTCCGGAAGCAAATGCATTACCGTTAATGACAATAAAAATGAACCGCTAAAAGCAAGCAATAATTTCAGATTGGTTTTGCTTTTTGGTTTTAAAAACAAAGCCACAATATAACCTAAAAGTACAGAAAATAAGGGTAATAGATAATTCATTTTTTATTGTTTAATCGTTGATTTGTTTAATCGGTTAATTGTTTTGTTTGTTTATTCGGTTAAACAATTAAACGATTCACCAATTTTACTTAAAAATCATGATTAATCGTTCACTTTCGGTTTTGTGAAATTTTTTGAGTTTATAGTCTCCAAAAATATCTAACAGAAAAATTCCGGCTTCTTCCATTAATTCTTCAAAGTCTTTTAATGTTAAAGCTTTTACTTTTTCGGTAAAATGATAGTGATGTCCTTTGTCTTCAAAATCTATTTCTTTAAAAATATGCCCGTCCTCAACATATCTTTTGATTTTAAAGTCGATATCGTCAACTGTTTTTACTTCTTCAGGAACCAGAGTTTCGATTACATTTGCCACGTTCATAAAATCAATTACTGCAAAACCATATTCAGACAAACTTTCTTTGATGGCTTTTAGTGTTGTTAGATTATCCTCGTCGTTTTCGAAGTAGCCAAAGCTTGTAAACAAATTAAAAATAGCATCAAACTTTTCATCAAAAGGTTCACGCATATCGTGTACTTTAAAATGCAGGGTTTCGTTGCTGTTTTTGCTGGCTTCGGCAATGCTGTTCTCAGACAAGTCAGCACCTAATACATTAAATCCTAATTGATTCAGGTAAATAGAGTGGCGTCCTTTTCCGCATGCTAAATCGAGGACTTTTGCTTTTTCAGGCAGGTTAAGATAATGCGTCAGATTATCCATAAAAATTTGCGCCTCGCGATAGTTTCTATCTTTATAAAGAATGTGGTAATAAGGAGTATCAAACCATGAAGTAAACCAATTTTCGGTGTTACGTTCCTGATTTGGTGTTGATGAGTTTGGAGCTTCAGACATTTATTCTATTTCAATTAATTCAAAGTACCGCAAATTTAGTGTATTTTTGCCGAAAAATAACTATTTCGTGACGATACCTGAATAATCAGATGTGGGTTTGCGATCGGAGTTTTTTTTAATACAAAAATAAAGATGGAAGAAAATTTTAGAATGATAGCCAAATGTTTTTTTGGTTTTGAAGAAATATTAGAAAAAGAATTGCGTGATCTTGGTGCTCAGGATGTTGAAAAAGGAGTGCGAATGGTAAGTTTTAAAGGTGATAAGGGTTTTATGTACAAAGCCAATTTATCACTGCGTACTGCGCTTAAAGTCTTAAAACCAATTTATTCTTTTAGAGCGAATAATGAGCAGGCATTATACAAAGGGATTTCTGGTGTAAACTGGTCTAAACTGTTAAATGCCAATCAGACTTTTGTGATTGATGCCACAGTGCATTCGACTTATTTTAATCACTCTGAGTTTGTTTCTCAAAAATGTAAGGATGCTATTGTAGATCAGTTTAGAGAAAGAACTGGTCAGCGACCAAGTATTGATAAAGCTTTTCCTGATTTGCGAATTAATGTGCATATCGATAAAGATCAGGTTTCGGTTGCTTTAGATACTTCAGGGAATTCATTGCACCAGCGTGGCTACAGAACGGCTACGAATATTGCGCCAATCAATGAGGTTTTGGCAGCAGGAATTCTGTTATTATCAGGCTGGGAAGGTCAAAGTCATTTTCTGGACCCTATGTGCGGTTCAGGAACTTTTTTGGCTGAAGCTGCTATGATCGCTTGTAATATTCCGGCGAATATTAACCGTAAGGAATTTGCTTTTGAAAAATGGAAAGACTGGGATAATGATTTGTTTGAGCAAATTGTAAACAGTCTGATGAAAAAAACAAAAGAATTTCATTATACAATTAAAGGTTTTGATAAAGCACCAAGTGCTGTAAACAAAGCTAAGGACAATATCAAAAATGCCAATTTAGAAGATTATATTACCATTCAGGAAGAAAACTTTTTTGATACTGAAAAAGAGGTTGAAGGTAAGCTGCATATGGTTTTTAATCCGCCTTATGATGAGCGTTTAGACATTCATATGGAAGAATTCTACAAGAACATTGGTGATACTCTAAAGAAAAGCTATCCGGGAACAAATGCCTGGTTTATTACTGCAAATCTTGAAGCACTAAAATTTGTGGGATTAAAACCTTCCAGAAAAATCAAACTCTTCAATGCAAGTCTTGAAGCACGTTTGGTAAAATACGAAATGTACGAAGGAAGTAAGAGAACGAAGTTTCAAGTCTAAGCTTCTAAGGTTCTGAGATATTAAGTTTCTAAGTTTTTAACTTGGCTATTCAGGATTTTAGTAATTTAAACAAAAAATAATTAAGGTTTCTTGAGAACTAAATTGCAAGATTTTAGCCTGGCAACTTAGAGTCTCAGAACTTTAGTAACTCAAAAAGAAATGACAAAATTACAAGTAAGAGCTTTTTTATACCAATTAGGGTGTTTCGCAATTTTATTTATTGCAGGAAGATATGTAGTAGCGATGTATACTGGATTAACAGGACTTTGGATTCCGATGACTGCTTTTATTGCGGCCACTTTGATTTCGCCTAAATTTCAGGCGGTAAAAACCAAAGATGGTGAAAAGCTTTTCATGAAATGGATTTTCATAAAAGGAATTAGAGAAATTGGATAATTAATTTTGATTTTATATGAAGAAAATTGGACTTATAGGCGGGATTAGCTGGGTTTCTACCGGTGATTATTACAAACTTATAAATCAGGGGATAAATGACAGATTGGGAGGATTGAACTTCTCTGAATGTTTGATTTATTCTTTTAATTATGCTGATATAAAAAAGAATAACGAGACTAACGATTGGGAGTCTACTTTTAAGATGCTTTTAAAAGCTTCTCAATTTTTAAAGCAAGGAGGGGCAGAAGCAATTGTTTTGTGTGCCAATACCATGCATTTTATTGCCGATCGACTTGAGGCAGCAATAGGTTTGCCTGTAATTCATATTGCAACGGCAACAGCGATTGAAATTCAGAAACAAGAACTGAAAAGAGTAGGTTTATTGGGAACGAAGTTTACAATGGAACTGGATTTCTTTAAAAATAAACTTAGTGAAAAAGGCATTGAAGTTCTGATTCCTAAAAATGATGCGGACAGGGATTTTCTTCATGCTACCATTTTCGAAGAATTAGGAAAAGGAATTGTAACTGACGCAACTAAAAAGCGTTATCTGGAAATTGCCGGTCAATTAATAAAAGAAGGAGCAGAGGGAATTATTTTGGGTTGTACTGAAATTCCATTAGTAATAAAACCAGAAGATCTTGCTGTGCCGGTTTTTGATACTGCTTTATTACATTCAGAAGCAGCGGTAGATTTTCAGTTGTCTTAAAAAACAGAATATAACAGAAAAGCCATGAACTTAATTATTTAAATTCATGGCTTTTGTTATTTTTGATATTCTTTAACCTTTACTGATTTATTGTTTTTGATTTGGTATTCCGTATAAAGTGTTTTGTCGTTATCTTCAAAACTCTGCACTTTCCGAATCAGATAAAAATTAGAATTGAACCATTTGTAATAATAGTCAGATTCATTTCCGCTTCCGTCAGCTTCATACTTAACAAACTCCTTGTTTTTTTGATCAAATAATAAGTATTCTAATGCTTCAAGTTTCATATTTCTAATGAATTGTTTCTTTGTTTTGTCATAAACAAAATAAAGAAAGCTTCCGTCATACTTAATTCGATCCGGAAAGTAAATAGGGATTTTAATGTCTAAAAGTCCATCAAAATTGATGTCTTCTAATTCAACTTCTCCATCTTTTCCGTAAATAACGGTATTGAAGCCAGAAAGAGTTTGTGCTTTTTCTTTTTTAGAATTATAAATATCCAGTTTGCTAATCAGAAAGTTGTCTGCTAATTCACCATTCGTATTTTCGGCTTTGCCTTTGTACGGGTTTAATTTGTAGCTGTAACTTTTGGGATTAAATTCAGAGAGATTTTCTAAACAAGTCAGCTTCACCTCTAATTGTTTGTCCTTTTTTTCGTTTTGCCAAACACCACTTACTTCGTAATTACTATTTAAATGTAATGAAAACGATCCTGTTTTTTTAGGAACATTTCCATTTTTGCCAGGAATATAAGTAGTTTCAGTCAGCGTTATTTCTTTGTTTTTAAAAATACCTTCTGTAGAAATAGCCCTGTCTTTTCCATTTTTTAGATAGTAATAACTTCCGGAAACAGAATCTTTTCCCTGATGAAATTCAATTGTCATTTCTATTGGGTACTTGTCTATTTTTCCGGAGAAATGTAGAAAAGTTTTGACAATTGTTTTTTGCGCAAAAGTGATTTGGCTAAAAATAAAAAGAACAATTATTTTTTTCATTTTAGCGAAAATTACTTCTTAGGAGTTTCTTTTTTTACAATTTCAGGAATTATTGTTTTTTTCTTATAAAGAGGAATGAAATAAGATACTGTATAGTTGAATCCTACTCCAAAACTTCCGTCATAAGTTCTGTTGAAGCCGGGGATGTATAAATTATCAAAACCGGAAGGCTTTGTGTTGGATACCAACATTTTTAGCTGGACCCCAAAACCTACAAACACATTATTAAAAACTTTAGCTTTTAAGCCCATAGCTACTTCCAGCCATCCTGCTGTAAGACCATTGTATTTTTGACCATCAATGATTGGAGGCTGTTCTCCCCAATACGGATTTGCATTATAAATTTTATAACTGTTTAATTGTTGGCTAAACGTACTAAAACCACCTCTTAAACCTATTGTAATTAAGTTTTCCATGTCAAGCCAGTTTTGATACAGATTGTAATCAAAACCTGCTTTTACATAAGTTCCGGTAGCTGTTGAGTTTAATCTGGTGTCATCTGTAGTTTTGTCTTCAAAACCAAGTTCAGCAGCCAGATAGTATTTTTTCGTTAAACGAAAATCACCTACAATTTCGATTCCTTTATAGTCTTTGTCATAAAAACCGCGGGTTAATTTGTACAAATCAACTCCTACGCGAAGACCGTAGCGATCGGTTTTGATGCTGTCTTTTTTTACTTCCTGAACGACAGGTTTTGCAGCTCCGGTTTTTGTTTTTTCCTGAGTGCTCCCTTTTGTTATTGTTTTAGTCGACGTTTCCTGGGCTTGCCCCAAAAACATTGAAAACAATAGGCAAAAACTAAAATAATACTTTAATATGTGTTTCATTTTCAGATTCGACGTTAGATTGTAGAACGATAACTCTCTGCATCCAAAGTCCATCATTGTTTGGATCTGTTTGCTCGAAAGGGGTTGATATTGGAGTAGTAGTCGATAGTGGATTCAATACAAAGGTAGTTTTGAAACCACAAGCCCTTGATACATAAACATTCTGACGCGTATAATTGAATTTTATTACATCTGTGTTGATTGCAGCAGGATTTGGATTGTTTGCATCAAAGATAAAACTATAGGTTACGGTATCTTCATCTGTTTTTAAAGGAACAGAAATAGTACTAGCACTAGTAAGATACTTTGTAATGCTGTCGCCACTTTTATTAAAAACAATTCCCTGAGGCTGATCTTTACCTATTACTTTTACATTAGTCACATTTTTAAGGGTGCTTGGCGCTGTAATGTCGTAAAAAGAAATCACTAATCGGGGAGTAGTGGGGGTATTTGCATCACAAATATCATCTTTCTCGCAGCTGGATAAGCCAAAACTAAAGACTAATAAAAGAGAGATTATTTTTTTCATTTAAAATTTTTTGTTATCGAAGTTCTAAAAGTACAACATTTTCGACATGATGCGTTTGTGGAAACATATCAACCGGTCTTACGCGCGTTACTTTGTATTTTTCATCCATTAAAGCTAAATCACGTGCTTGTGTAGCAGAATTACAACTTACATATACTACCTTTTTAGGAGCAATTTTCAGGATTTGATCAATAACTGCAGCGTGCATACCATCTCGTGGCGGATCTGTAATAATGACATCCGGTTTTCCGTGTTGTGCGATGAAGCTTTCGTTGAATACGACTTTCATATCACCTACAAAAAACTCACAATTCGTTATATTATTGCGTTCTGCGTTGGCTTTAGCATCTAAAATAGCTTCGGGAACACTTTCTACACCAATTACTTTTTTTGCTTTTTTAGAAACAAATTGCGCAATAGTTCCGGTTCCTGTATATAAATCATAAACGGTTTCGTCTCCTGAAAGGCCAGCGAAATCACGTGTTATTTTGTATAATTCATAAGCCTGGTCAGAGTTGGTTTGATAAAATGATTTAGCGTTGATGCTAAATTTTAAACCTTCCATTTCTTCCAGAATATAATCCCTGCCTTTATAAAGCTTAATGTTCTGATCGTAAATAGTATCGTTTTGTTTTGCGTTGATCACATACTGCAATGAAGTAATTTGTGGGAACTTTTCGTAAAGATGATCTAAAAGAAGCTCACGATTTTTTTTGTCATTTTCATAAAATTGAATCAAAACCATGATTTCCCCAGTCGAAGCTGTACGAATCATAAAAGTTCTTAATAAACCGGATTGCTCTCTGGGATTAAAGAAAGCTAAGTTATGTTCGTTAGCAAAATCTCTGATTTCATTTCTAATTGCATTAGAAGGGTCTTCCTGCAGGTAGCATTTTTGAATATCAAGAATTTTGTCCCACATTTTTGGGATATGAAAACCTAATGCATTTCTATTTCCTAAATCTTCAGTACTTTCAATTTCTTTCTCTGTTAACCAACGACTGTTAGAAAACGAAAATTCCATTTTATTTCTGTAGAAAAACTGTTTTTCTGAACCCAAAATAGTTTCAAATTCAGGTAGTTCAACTTTTCCAATACGTTGCAAATGATTTTTTACTTCGTTTTGTTTGTAATACAGCTGTTGGCTGTATTTCATATTTTGCCATTTACATCCTCCGCAAACTCCAAAATGATCGCAAATTGGTTCTATGCGATGTTCTGATAATTCATGAAATTTTACGGCTTTACCTTCATAATAGGCCTTTCTTTTTTTGAAAGTTTGTACGTCAACTACATCACCCGGAACCACGTTCGGGATAAAGATTACTTTTCCGTCAGGAGCTTTTGCTACTGATACTCCTTTTGCTCCGGCATCCAGAACCTGAATTTGATGAAAGACAACTTTGTCTGTATTTTTTCTTCCCATAGCGCAAAAATAAGTGTTTGTAAACTTTTACAAATTTAATTTTCAAAATATTTTACCAAATTGTTTAATTTATTACTTTAGTTAAGTTTAAAAGTTAACTTTGTTTTTAACAATTAGCCCAAATCCACCATTTTTAATCTAGATTATTGTTGTTTTTTATGAAGTTGTATCATAATCTTTCACAAATTAGCTTTTTGAAAAAAAGTTATGCCTTCAAATTTTTATTTGTAGCTTTTATTGGAATACATATTCCGTTGATCGGAATTTTGTTTTTTGTTCTTTATTATAATCATAGTATTTCGCCTACTTCAATATTAGTTTTTTCCCTGATTATGACTTTGTTGGCTACTGCAATAACACTCATAGTTTTAAATCAATTGATCAAACCAATTTCGATAGCGTCAAAAGCATTGGATAACTACAGGAATAACAGGCGACTTTCTGTTTTACCAACTGAATATATTGATGAAGCGGGTTTGTTAATGTGTAATATTCAGGAATCTATTTATGAGGCTGAAAGTTTTATAAATGAAAAACAGGATTTGATTTATATGCTTTCACATGATTTAAAAAATTTCGCTGGAAATCCTCAAGGACTGGCCAATTTGATTATTAATGAGAATCCCTCAGACTCTGTCCGTCAATTGGCAGAATTGATTCGTGAATCGACTAATCTGCAATTTCGATACATCGAAAACTTTATTAAATTATTACAAGAGCAAGACCGTGTTGTAAAAGGAAATCAGGAAATAAGAACGATTTTGTTTCCGGGTATTTTGCCTTTTATAAATGAGCAGGTCGAACAGCGCCTGATAGATAAAAATATAAAATTAAATTTGAGTCTGGAAATTGAGGAAGCTAAGCTTAGAATGGATGAAGGTTTGTTAATTCAGGTCATTGTCAATTTGATTAGTAATGCAATTAAATTCTCTTATTTTGACAGCGAAATTAAGGTTAGAATTTATAGTGACAATTCAAAATTAATAATAACAGTTGCAGATAAAGGAATTGGGTTTGATAAAAATCAGATTGATGAATTGTTTAAGAAATTTACTAAAATGAGCCGACTTGGAACCGCAAATGAATCTTCGACAGGTATTGGATTGTATTTGTGCAAAAAAATCATAGAAAAGAATAAAGGGACTTTACGCGCAACCAGTGAAGGAAAAAATAAAGGGGCAGAATTTAGAATTGAGTTTGACTCCTGAATAAAAAATCCGTCTTGATTAAAACTAAAATCAAAACGGATTCTTAAATAGTTTATTTGTTTTTCTAAAAGTTGGCTATGCTATAAGCCAGTTCAGGTTTTCCATTATTGCATTGCACTCCAACAGGAGCGATTGAACCTTCACAAGGAAAGGTTGTATTCCATTTTTTATCAAATTTTTCCTGAGCATCAAGATACTTCTGAACTTTATCAAGAAATTGAATGGTATTAATTTTTTTTGAATAAACAATAAAATTAATGTTTCCGCTACACTTGCTGTTGCTCACTTTCGTAAAACTCCATTCTTCACTATTGGTACAAGATTGCGAAGTAGATAATGAAAGTTTAACGATTTCATTATACATATGGTCTAATTTCTTAGATTCATTTTCCTTCGGATTATCATCGTTGGAGTTGGAACATGATGCAAATATCAGGTAAATTGCAAATAATATAAAACCCGGTTTTTTCATGGTTAGTGATTTTAAGGTTAGTTTTATTATTAGATGACCTGATTCGTAATTGGTTGCGTTAAAAACAGAATAGGAGTTTAGAAATTGTTATTCTAAACTAAAAAGCTACCAAAGATGATGAACATAAGGTTTGATGTATTCTTCGTAAATGGCATTCATTGCTGAAATTTTCTCCGGAGTTAATTCAGGTAAATCATAAACAGATAAATTAGAGAGTACATGATTTGCTGTAGAAGCTCCCGGAATAATGCAGCTTATTTCTTTAAAACTCAAGATCCATTGCAAGGCAATAGGAGCAAGGTTTGTCGTTTCAGGAAATAATGCTTTTAGTTTTTCAACAGCTTTTAATCCTAAGTTGTAATCGATTCCTGAAAAAGTTTCTCCTTTGTCGAAAGCATCTCCATTACGATTGAAATTACGATGATCCTGAGCGTCAAAAGTAGTGTTTGCATCAAATTTACCGGTCAAAAGTCCGCTGGCTAAAGGAACCCTCGCGATGATTCCGATATCTTTTTTCTGGGCTTCAGAGAAAAATAATTGAGAAGGGCGTTGACGAAATAAATTAAAAATAATCTGAACTGTGGTTACATTAGAATATTCAATAGCTTTTAAAGCTTCTTCGACTTTTTCGACACTTACGCCCAGATTCAGGATTTTTCCCTGATCTTTTAAGCGATCAAAAAGTTCAAAAATTTCAGGTCGGTAAAAAACTTCAGTAGGTGGACAGTGCAACTGAATTAAATCAATAGTTTCCAATCCCATTCTTTTCAAGCTGTTTTCCACAAATTTCTGAAGTACTTTTGGCTGATAGCCTTCACTAACATGTGGGTTAATATGCCGGCCGCATTTTGTAGCCACATAAATTCGTTCTGATCTGGAACGAACAACTCTTCCAACAGCAGTTTCGCTTAATCCGTTTTCGTAGACATCAGCAGTATCAATAAAATTTACACCATTGTCAATTGCAGTATTCAAAAGTTCATCTGCGGTTTTATTGTCAAAAGCAGATCCCCATTTTCCGCCAACCTGCCAGGTGCCAAGTGAGATTTCAGAGATGTTAAAATTCGTTTTTCCTAGTTTTCTGTAGTTCATTTTTTCTAAGGTTCAAGGGTTCAGAGTTGCAAAGGTTCAAAGGTTTTTTGTAGGGACGTACGGTAGGTCTTTTTATATTCGCAGATTTTTTAAAGAAGAGAAGATTCAGAGGTAGAAAGACGCAAAGAGTTTAGGATTAGCTTATAAAAACTTTGTCCCGATGAACCTTTGCGCCTTTGAACCTTTCTTCTCAATCAAATAAATCAGATGATAAATATCGATCGCCGCGATCACAGATAATGGCAACAATTACTCCTGATTCTAATTTTTCGGCAATTTTTAAGGCAACGGCAACAGAACCTCCGCTACTCATTCCTGCAAAAACACCTTCTTCGAGTGCCAAACGTTTGGTCATCTCTCTTGCTTCTTCTTCGCTAACGTCGACAACAGTATCGACTTTTGAAGCATCAAAAATTTTAGGCAAATATTCCTTAGGCCATTTGCGGATTCCCGGAATTTGAGATCCGTCACTTGGTTGCGCACCAATGATCTGAATTGCCGGATTTTTTTCTTTTAAATAAGTCGAAGTTCCAATGATAGTTCCTGTTGTTCCCATTGCCGAAACAAAATGAGTTACGGTTCCGTCAGTGTCATTCCAGATTTCAGGACCAGTGGTTTTATAATGTGCTTTCCAGTTGTCATCGTTTGTAAACTGATTTAGCATGACATAACCGCCTTCTGCCACTTTTTTGTCGGCATAGTCCCTTGAGCCAATAATTCCTTCGCTAGCAGGTGTTAAAATGACTGTAGCGCCATAAGCACGCATTGTTTGAGTTCTTTCTTTTGTAGAATCTTCCGGCAACACCAATTCGATCTCTATTTGAAACAATTGTGCAATCATGGCCAGCGCAATTCCGGTATTACCACTTGTCGCTTCAATCAGCTTGTCCCCTTTTTTGATATCACCTCGCTCCAGGGCAGCGGCAATCATGTTATAGGCCGCTCTGTCTTTTACGCTTCCGCCCGGATTATTGCCTTCTAACTTCAGTAAAAGTTTTACATTTTTATTTTTAACCAGATTGACAGTTTCCATCAAAGGAGTATTTCCAATTAGGTTTAGCAATTTCTGTGCATTCATTTTATTTTTTTTCTTTTATTTTGACTTCAGTTGTGGTGGTGTTCGTTACAATAGAATCTGCAGGAATTGATTTGGTTACCCAGGCATTTCCTCCAACAATGCTGTTTTTTCCAATAATGGTTTCGCCTCCCAAAATGGTAGCATTCGCATAAATGCAAACATTAGCTTCTACAGTTGGATGTCTTTTGGCATTTTTCATTTCTTTGCTCACACTTAAAGCGCCCAATGTAACACCCTGATAAATTTTTACATGTTTTTTAATCACGGTCGTTTCGCCAATAACAATTCCGGTGGCGTGATCAATAAAAAACGGAGAATCAATATTAGCACCGGCATGAATATCTGTTCCGGTAATTCGGTGTGCATATTCACTCATTAATCTTGAGAATAATAATAAATCCAGTTGATACAATTCATGGCTTAAGCGATAAATTGCAATTGCATAAAAACCGGGATAGCCCAGGTAAACTTCATCGATACTATTGGATGCCGGATCGTTTTCTAAAATATATTCAGCATCCTGATTTAGTTTTTCCAGAACACCTGGTAATTTTTCCAGAAACCGATCCCAAATCGATTCGCATGAGTTTTCAGGTTTTTTGCAGGCTAAAACAGCAATTTCCTTAAAGCATATTTCAAGTTCATCAATACTTGTATCTAAATCTGCATTCGAATCAAAAAGAGTATAAAAAAGCTTTTCGGTAAAATCTTCAGTTTTGGTTTTGATTCCGTAATTTATATTGGAATGGCTTTTTAAAGCTTTTATATTCTGTATGATAGTGTCTTTTGTCACAATTGTAAAATTGAGTGGATGATTTTAAAACGTTAAAAGTAATGCGTTTTTTGTAAATAAGGTTACGAATCAGGTAAAGAAATTTTGCTTTGAGAATTGTATTTGTGATAAATAAAAGAAATATGAAGGCACATTTTTTATAGCATTCTAAAGAAGTTAAATGCGTAAATTAGCCCGTAAAAATTATATAAATGAAAAATAATTCGACTTTTAAAAGTGCTGTTTCTAATCTTTCTTTTCCTGAAAGTGAGAAAATATTAGGAAAATCTATTCATGATCCAATTTTAGGGCTTATCATTGAAGATTATCCCTCTTTTAATGATGAAGATTGTATTGCGGTTAAAGAATTGAATTTGTACCGCCAAAAATATATTTCGAGATATTTATCGACAGAAATAGGAACGCTTTCTGATCTTGAACAAAGTGTTATTAATTCTCTGAAAGAAGATAAATCAATCGTGAGTATTGTTGAAGATGAAGGGGAGATCAGAAGTTTTGGTCAAAAAATAGCAGATAAGGTGGCAGACTTTGGCGGAAGCTGGACTTTTATTATTTCTTTTTTACTTTTTATTGTGGTCTGGATTAGTGCCAATGTGTATATTTTGGTGAATAAAGGTTTTGATCCGTATCCGTTTATTTTGCTGAATTTGATTTTATCCTGTATTGCTGCATTGCAGGCTCCGGTAATTATGATGAGCCAAAATCGTCAGGAAGAAAAAGATAGAAATCGTGCTAAAAAAGATTACATGATTAACCTGAAATCAGAATTAGAAATCAGAATGATTCACGATAAAATTGATCACTTGATTATGCACCAACAACAAGAATTAATCGAAATTCAAAAAGTACAAATAGAGATGATGAATGATATTTTGAATCAGATAAAAAAATAATTTCAGAAGGGCTTTTAGTTCAAAAAGAAATCAAATTTGAAGTGCATCAACGATATTTTTCAAATGAAAAAAAAGATGTTTTTCCGGATATAAAGCCAAAGGTGTTTTTGATTTTTGAATCGGACTGATGAACATGAGATAAGAAAAGTTAAAAAGTGACAGAGTAGAATTGAGGTGAAAGTAACTCTTGAAACTGGAGGAAAATCAGCCTAAAAAAAAGTAAGAATAAAACATGCTATAAAGAAGGGATGAAACATTGGTGTTTGAACGATGTTTCGCCTGGCATTTTGGGGCTGTTTTATTGTAGATTTAGAAGGAATGTTTTTGACGATTTTGTAAAAAAAATGTCAGGGGTAGTTTTAGGAGTAACGAATTCCTGTTTGAAAGTTTCATACTTTTGAACTCTTAATACTTAAAAATATGAAAGTTTTTAAAATTTTAATAATGATTCTTGCGATTTCGGTTGCATTATACGAGCAGGTTTCAGCAGAAAAAAACATCTATATTGTGATAATCGCAATCGCAGTTTTCATGTACGGAATGATGCAGTTGAGCGCAAAAACACCTAGTAAAAATCAAGATAAAGAAGAGCAGGATGTTGACTAAAGGAGATAAGGTTTCCGTCTTGGACGAAGCCATAAACGGAACAGTAGTTTCTGTGAAAAACAACGAGGTTTTGATCGAAACTGAAGATGGATTCATGATGACATTTTTTGTCAATGAATTAATTAAAAATCAGGAAACCAGTAATTTAATGAATTCAATTAAAAGGATTGATTTAGATGAAGTTTCAAAAGAGAAAACAGAGCCAAAACCAAGAAGTTTTGTCAAAGAAAAGAAGGATAAACGTGAAATTTCGGTTCCTGAATTTGATTTGCATATCGAAAAACTGGTTCCTAATAAACGCGGAATGTCAAATTATGATATCCTGACTTTACAAACCGAAACAGCAAAAAGACATATTGAATTTGCGATTCGAAATCGCATTCCAAAAATTGTTTTTATACATGGTGTTGGCGAAGGAATTCTAAAAGCCGAACTTGATTTTTTATTAGGTCGTTACGACGGAATAGATTTTCAGGACGCCAATTATCAAAAATATGGCTTAGGTGCCACGGAAGTTTATTTTAGACAAAACAATAAATAAAGTATTTTTCTGCGTCTGAACGTATTGAATTTACAGCATAAAAAAACGTCTGTTTTTCATCGTAATTTCCTATTGAAATTAGTTCGAAAAAACAGACGTTTTTTGTAAGAAAAAAAACAAGTATTTTTTTGGGTGTTAAATGAGTTTTTAAACTACGGTGCAGTGGTTATTACAGTTCCTATGACGAAAGTAGTTCCCAGTTTAAAAGTACTATTCCCTTTTTGAAGTTTAGCATTTTTAAGAACAACTGTATGTCTGAATGTCTTACCTCCACCTTCGTTCGTGGTTGTAACTTCTATTATACCGCTTACATTTGCAACTCCGTCCTGACCAAACCAGTTATCGATTACAGCCGGTGTCGCAGGTGTTTTTTCTGTACAAAAATAAACAGATGTATCAAGAGGTAATGCTCCGCTATATGCTCTGTAATAAACTTTATTCGTGGTAGAATTTAAGTTGATTAAACTGGTTCTTGGTGTACTGGTTGGAGTGATTTCATTTTTAATTAAGTTATCAGCTATATTCTCAATAGCAAGAGAAGATGTAGTATTTTCATTGTAAATTTTCTTCGTATCAGCGCAATATTTTGCGTTGGTATCAGTAAAAACTACTACGACAGGAGTAACGGTGGTCTGGAAATTTCCAAAGTCAAATTCAGGTTCAACCTGAAGTCCTGCAGGTTTCATAAAGGAGATATTGTTAAAAATAATATTATGGGTATAACCTGTAATTTTACTACTTCCGGTAGTTTCATCTGTTACCTCAATTTGCGCTGTGTTTATTACGATTTTCCCACCCTTAGCCTGCCATTCTTCTGTTACAGTTGGTGAGGTTGGCGGTATTGTACCGCAAATATTTGCTGTGGCAACGGTACCATTATAAGCTCTGTAAACAACACGGTAACTTGTGTTGTCGATATCATAAGTTACAGGGGCTCCGGCTAGTGTAACATCATTGATGATTTTGTTGTCAGGTAACTGAATAAGTAATGATTCCTGACTTTTAAGTCTGTATATTAAACTATTGGTTAGCGGGTTACAGGTTTGAGATGTAATGGAAGGATCATCAAAATCAATAGTGTCAACTGTTAAATCACCATCATCGCAACCGTTTAATAATAGTGCGAATAATAGAAGGCTTGCATATTTTTTCATCGTAATTTTATTTGACGTCAAAAATAGTGAAAAATTTGGCAAATGATATTTAAGATTAGACAATTGATATTTCATAACTTTGCAATAATGAAAAAAGTATACCTTGATAACGCCTCTACAACTGCTATGCGTCCTGAAGTTATTCAGGAAATGACCAAAGTAATGGCAGAAGATTTTGGTAATCCGTCTTCTACGCACAGTTTTGGAAGAAACGGAAAGACTATTTTGGAACTTTCCAGAAAAAGCATTGCCAAACATTTAAACTGCTCTGCACAAGAAATTATTTTTACTTCAGGAGGAACTGAGGCAGATAACTGGATCCTGCGTTCTGCGATTGAAGATCTTAAAATAGAACGTATCATTACCACTAAAATTGAGCATCACGCTGTTTTGCATACCGTTTTGGTGCTGGAATCTGAGTATAATATTCAGGTTGATTACGTCAATATAAATCCTGACGGAAGTATTGACTTAACGCATTTGTCTAATTTACTGGCTCAGGATAAAAAGACCTTAGTGAGTTTGATGCATGTAAACAATGAAACAGGTACTATTTTAGATTTAGACAGAGTTGGTGTTATCTGTAAACAATATAGTGTTTTATTTCACTCAGACACAGTTCAGTCTGTTGGTAAAACGGAAATTGATTTGCAACAAACTGCTGTCGACTTTATTGTGGCCAGTGCTCATAAATTTCATGGACCAAAAGGGGTTGGTTTTGCTTTTATTCGAAAAAACTCAGGTTTGCAACCTTTGATTTTTGGAGGAGAACAAGAAAAAGGACTTCGTGCCGGAACTGAAGCCGTACACCAAATTGCCGGTATGGCTAAAGCTTTGTCTCTTTCTTATGAGAATTTAGATCATGAAAGAGCTTATATAGCTGAACTGAAAACGTATCTGATTGAACAACTTGAGCGTCATTTTCCAGGTTTTCGCATCAATGGAAAAGCAGAAGACTTTTATAATATTATCAATATTATTTTACCTTTTTCAGCAGATAAAACATCAATGCTTTTGTTTAGTTTAGATATGAAAGGAATTGCCGTTTCAAGAGGAAGTGCATGCCAATCCGGAAGTATAAAACCCTCACATGTTTTAAAAGAAATGCTTTCAGAAACAGATTTAAAATTACCAAACCTGAGAATTTCGTTCAGTCATTATAATACTAAAGAAGATATAGATTGGCTAATTGAAAGCTTGAAAAGTATTTAAAACAAGGTGTAAAGGTCTATACTTGCAAAAACTTCAATGTTTTTTGCTAAATATTCTTCGACTTCGTTTAGAAAGACAATCGTATTTATTGTCAGGCTGAGGCGAAGTCGAAGCTGTTTTAATTACTTACGAATCACTCTCACCTGTGCGTCCTTTGTCAATTTTATGATTGTTGAAGGCTTTCCGGCAACTTTATCCTGATTTAGTTTTACTACATAATCAACCCCTTTGATGATTTCAGGATTAATATCTTTAAAAGCAATAGGAGTGGGTTGTCCTGAAATATTTGCCGATGTGGATACTAAAGGTTTTTTCATTCGCTCTAATAATTTAAAGCAAAAAGGTTCTTTTACTATACGAATTCCCAGGGAGTTATCTGCTGCAATAATATTGGGTGCCACATTTCTTGGCTCATCCAAAATCAAAGTAGTTGGTTTTTCAGATAAGTCTAAAATTTGCCAGGCTACTTCAGGGATGTTTTTAAATACATTATACATCATTTTCTCGCCATTCATCAATACAATCATGCTTTGCGTTTCAGCACGCTGCTTGAGTTTGTATATTTTGGCAACAGCTTCAGGATTTGTCGCATCACAACCAATACCCCAAACAGTGTCTGTAGGGTAGAGTATGATTCCGCCGTCTTTGATCACTTCGTATGCTTTTAAAATTTCTTCGTTCATTCTATAAATTATATACTTGTTTTTGTATGCTTGCTTAAGCTGCAAAGGTATAAATAAAAAGAAGATGAATTATTTGTCCGGCATGATCAAATTATCAGCTGCTACAGCTTTTTTGTTTGGTTTCTCTTAGCCATTGACATCAAGGGTAATTCGATATACTTAAAAGTGAGCTGGCAAATAAGTAGCAGAGGAAAAATAGAAGCTATAATAACAAGCCAAAACTCTGTATTCGTTAACATTTTTGCTCTTTCAAATCCAATTATAAAGTAGAAGACAATGAATAGCAATATACCGTGTAACAGATACAAACTATAAGTTATTTGCCCAAATTTACGGGAAAATGTACTGGATAGAATTCCAAAAAAGTTGTTGCCTGATGCAATGATCAAAAATACAATTGATGCTATTACGATCTGAACCGGTTTTCTGCCACCGTTGAAAAAATATACTGAAAGAGCCAGTAATACTATGGCCAAAATGGTGTATTTCCTCTGTTTCAAAATCCCTTCAAACTTTTTTGTATTGATTAAAAAGGCAACAATAATACCTCCCACAAATGGCATAAAATGACGTAAAGATGATTTGTTTATGACCATAATTATTGCTGCAATGGCTGTAAAGCTAAGTACAGCTTTTAAATTTACTTTTATTTTAAACCATAAGGCTATAAGTGGTAATAAAAAGTAAAAGGTCCATTCGTAAGGTAATGTCCAGGTGATTCCGGAATTCAGTATAAACGTATCTTCTAATCCGTTTAGGTTTGAATTTTTTTTGCTTACGTTAAAAAACAACCAGGAAAGTATACTTTTTAAATTTTCGATAAACGGAACTCTAATTGTAAATTGGGTTAAACAGGCAACTAGAAAAAAGATGATAATGACCGATAAAAAATACATTGGAAAAAGCCTGAAAAACCTTGATTTAAGGTAATCCGACCAATCAACTACTCCAGTTTTATTATGGATTAATTTAGTAGTAAATAAAAAGGCTGTAATTATAAAAAAAAAGACAACAGTTGTTTCTCCAAACTGATTAAACAAATTAGATTTAGGGTCTTCCCAGTTTTCAGTTTTCAAGTATACCTGCCAGATATAGCTATGGTGCAAAAAAACAAAAAAAGCTAAGTAACCTCTTAGTCCGTCAATTTCAGGATATCTAATTTCACTTATTTCAGTTTTTACAAGTCTGTTTACAAGTAAAACAGATAGGATTAGTACAATTAATACAGGAAACAGAAAGGCGTAAATGGTGAAATTCATTTTATATGTGGTTGAATAGTAGTGTCTACGTTGTTTTTAGAGTAGTTTAGTGATGTTTGAATTTTTTGCAAACATACTGAATGATACATTATAATTGAACGAATAAGATTGTAAAAATGCTTTTTTTATAATCAATAACTTATTCTTAAAATCTTCCGGTGTTATCCATCATTGGGTTGAAATAATTTACATTACCTGAAATAAAAAAAGGAATTCAATTCAATGATAATTAGTTGTAAAAATAAATGTTTTGGGAAAAATTATTTTTTGAAAATTACATTATCAACCCAACCATTTAAAGTGTATTTATTTAAAATTGCATCAGGTATTTTTTCGTAGTCATTTTTGAAAAAATCTACCGGTATAACAGGATTTTTTTCGTCTATGATAAGAATGTTGTTCGGATTGTAAAAATCATAATTTTTAATATCAGCGTTTGTAGTTATAAGTTTTTTTTCTAAACCCAAACTTTCAAAAACTCTAAAAGTTAAACCAATCTGACCAATTCTGTTGATGTCTAATAATACTTTTGAACGGTTTATATAATCATTGACTTCTGATAAAGGCATATGTTTATTGATATAAGTAATAGTATCATCCGTTTGTTTGTGTTTTTTATCATAAATAATAAATTTGAAATTTATTTCTTTAGATTTTAATTCACTGGCAATTCGCTCTAATATGGGTAATCTTTTGTCAATTGAGCTGATGTTGAAAACATCATAGTCAAAAGTCTTTTCAGTATTTACAGATGCATTTTTATTGTAGATCCAGTTAGGGGCAAATTTTAGATCGAATTTAGAACAATCCTCTTTTTCGAACGAATAGACTTCATCAAAACAATGTAAAACCCTTTTGATTTTAGGACAGCGATACGTGTTGTCATTAAAGAAACCTATTGATTTTTTAGTATATTTCTTAAATTCAAGAATACTTTCAGGATCTATAAAGTCACCTTTTATAGTCAGGATAACATCCTGAACTTCGTTGTTTTTTTGTAATTGCTTTATGATTTCTTTTCCATAATGCAAGTGCTTTAAGTTTGTTTTAAAGAATGCTTTTAAAATAAAATTATAAGCTTTATGTACTACAGATGGATATTTGTATTTAAAAACATTAAAATCGATATGCTTTACCGTATGACCTTGTTTTTCGAGAGTTGAAGCAATGTGGGTATTGAGTCCCCAATTATCGAGACTTACTAAGGTGATATTCATATCGTATTTTGTTAAAAAGTTGTGGCGAAATTAATAAATAAATGGCAATTATATTTGCTTTCATTATCTTATACCAAGACACAGACAGAAATAATAAATTTGTACCTCCCATTGTCAATGAGTACGGTTTTGAATTATCCAATTTATACCGTATAATTTTTATTATTACGAGTAAATGACATCATTTAATTTTTTTTTCTTTTTAGATTAAACCTTTTTTCTTTTTTGACATCTAAAGCTAAAACTTACAGGTTTAGATTTACTTTATTTTTTAAATTAAAATAAAGTAATAAGCTTCTCTTTCATTTAAAAGACATGCTTTTTTTCAAATCATTTGTATGTTTTGATCTGTTAAAATTAATAAAACCCAATTACGGTAAATTAGTGTGTTTATTACAATTCAATTTTTATGAAAAGATAATATTAATTTGAAGTGTTATATTCTATGCGTATTTTTGTCGTTTATAAAAAAAACATAAATGAATTTTAAAGTAAATCCCATTTTTATCAAAAGCAGTCCGTCTATTCTGAATATTATCAAATCGTTTAACCATTCAGGTGTTCTTTTTGGTAACGGACAACGTAATATTATAAAGTTATTTGATCTTGATGGTAAAACAATTAATATTAAATCATTTAAAATTCCTAATTTAATCAATAAGATTGCCTATAATTATTTGAGAAAATCAAAAGCAAGACGATCTTTTGAATATGCTACAATTTTACTGGAAAAAGGTATTGGTACACCACAGCCGATAGCGTATCTTGAAAATTTTAACTGGTTGGGTTTACGAGACAGTTATTATGTTAGCGAACATTTAGTTACTGAATTAACGTATAGAGAATTAGTAGAAATTCCGGACTATCCGGATCACGAAAATATCTTAAGACAATTTACCAGATTTAGTTTTGAACTTCATGAAAAAGGAATTGAGTTTTTAGATCATTCGCCTGGAAATACGCTGATTAAAAAGAAAGCTGACGGGAATTATGAATTCTTTTTAGTTGATTTGAATCGAATGGAATTTCATAAGACGATGACTTTTGAAACACGAATGAAAAATTTGTGTCGTCTAACTCCTTTAAAAGAAATGGTAGCAATAATGAGCAATGAATATGCTAAATTATATAAAGAATCGGAGCAAAAAACGTTTGATACTTTGTGGAAATTTACGGCTGACTTTCAAGAACAATTTTTTAGAAAGAGACGTTTAAAAAAGAAACTTAAATTCTGGAAAAAGTAATTTTATTATTTGATAAATTTAGTTATATAAAAAAGGACAAAAAACAGTTGTGAAATGTTTTTTGTCCTTTTTTATTTGCTTTTCAGTGGCTGGTAATCTGAACGCCTTTTTTTAATTTTTATATTCCTGAAAATAAGTCTCTAATTTCTCAAGCATTAGAGACAAAGGATATTCAGCATAATATTCAAAAGTATGTTCTTTAATATATTGCTCTGTATGTTGTTCGTATATTTCAGGTTTTAAGTCTTTTAAGTGAATAGAAGCGTTTTTTGCTTCATTTTCAAATAATTGCCATGTTTCCTTTCTGACTGAAGGAGTAAATATTGAGAAAGTAGGAATGTCAAGTGCTTTTGCCATATTTACAGCTCCGCCTTCGTTGCCTATCAGCATTTCGCATTGTGACAGCAAAGCTAAAAAGGGTCTTAGCTCCGTACAATATAAATCAAATGCAATATGTTTTTTGGTTTCTTCACTACAATAATTATATACCTCGAGAGCTTGTTCTTTTTGATCTGGAATATAATTAAAGATTATCGTAGCGTTAGTTTTGGCTACCGTGAAATCGATAATTTTTGCCATTCCCTCTAACGGATAGGTTTTGTAAACTTCACTGCCAAGAATTCCAAACATAATCAATGGTTTTTCAGGATCTATGTTATGGCTTTTTAAGAGTTGCTTTGCTTCGTTAATTTCAGACTCTTTTAAAAATATTTTAGGTTTTACATCCGTAATTTTTTCTGAAATAAAAGGCTTAAGAAGCAGTAATCTATTTTCGATTGCCAGTCCGTGTTTTGATGCTATAGCGTCAAAACGTTCGTAAGTATAATTGTAGAATATTTTGCTGTACCATTTATAATAGGAAACTTTATATTTAGCACCTGAAAATACGGTAATTAAGTTGGTTTCTAATTTTGAGTATACATCAATAACAGCATCGTATTTTTTTCTGCGAATTTGAAAAATAAATTTAAATAAAGAAGGAATAGATTTTCTGATCTTATTTGATAGCGGAACTATGTTGTCGATATTTGGATTCTCCTGCAGTACGTCAACAGAATTTGGATAGCACATGTAGTCTATCACGGCGTCAGGAAACTTGGTTTTTAGGTTATTACAGATTATTGTACTGGTTAATACGTCTCCAATTCTTTTTTGCTGAATGACTAGTATTCTCATTTATTTTAAGTTCAATTTTAAGTACAAAACTACAAACTATTTTATGAAGAGCGGGATTTTAATGAGATTAAACTAAATAAAAACATTATTTTTGTAGTCAATACATAAAATTTTGCAATGGATATAAGTGGCCTGGTTATTACTTACAACGAAGAAAAAAATATAGGGGAATGCATCGATGCTTTACTGAAAATTTGTAACGAAGTAATTATAGTAGATTCCTTTAGCAGGGATCGTACAGTTGAAATTGCTAAAGAAAAAGGAGCAATAGTTCTTCAGCAGGATTTTTTAGGAGATGGTCCACAACGTACACATGGTATACCGTATTGTAAAAATGACTGGATTTTGAATCTTGATGCCGATGAATTTCTGGATAAAGATGCAGAGCAATTTATTGTCAACAAAAAATACCTGGAAGGAAACTATGATGCTTTTAGTTTTAGAGTAAAAAACTTTTTAGCGGATAAACTAATTGATTTTTCAGGATGGTACCCGGATCATAAAGTTCGTTTTTTTAATAAGCAAACAGCTCACCCTTCAGAGGCAATAGTACATCAGAAAATAGTAGCACAAAATGAGAAAAGAGTACCTGTACATATTTTGCATTATGGGTGGGATTCTTTAGATCAGATTATAGCTAAAAAAAATCAATATTCCGGTTGGCATGCACAACAATTATTTGATCAGAAAAGAAGAGTAAATCCTTTTAAGCCCATTCTAAACGGAACAGTTTCTTTTGTTCGTTGTTATTTCTTTAAAAAAGGCATTTTTAATGGTTTAGACGGATTGTCAATTGCAATGATTCAGGGGTTCTTTTCTTATATGAAATATGCTAAGCTTTTGAAACTTCAAAAAAAGAAATAAATAAGAAAGGCAGTATAGAAACTATTCTGCCTTTCTTATTTTATAATTATAAATATCGCGGTTTAAAATAATTGACTTCACTTGCTTTATTGGTGCTGATTTAAGAAAAAGCTGAGTTTATCTTTGAATAATTCAGGATTGAATTCATTATATAAAGAAGCTATAATTGCTTTTATTTCTTTAGTTGCAAGTCCATTTATTGATTCAGGTCTGTAATCACTTAAATGTACTGAGATGTTTTGTAAGCCATCTTCAAAAGTAGCCCAGTCATTTTTATCAACATGTGGAGAGAAAATTGTAAATGAAGGTTTGCCCAGTGCTTTTGCCATATTTACCGCACCTCCGTCATTTCCGATAATAAAATCACACTGATCCATTATAGCAATAAATGATCTTACGTCATTGCCAAGTAAATCAAATGATACTTTTTCCTGAGTATTTTTTGAGCATAAATCAAGTATCTTTTTTGCCTCTCCAATTTGACTCGGAAAATAATTAAAAAGAATATGAATGTCTCTTTTATCGGCTACATGGTCAATAACTTTTGCCATATATTCAGAAGGATAGGTTTTTGATTTTTCGCTTCCTAAAAGACTTATCATTGCAATTTTCCTGTCTTTGTTTATCTTGTGTTGAGTAAAAAGAGCTATAGCTTCCTGATTTTCTTTTTGACTTACAAATAATTTTGGATGAGGGTCTATTGTTTTATCATCAAGTTTTAGCGGATTTAATAATAAAAGTCGATTGTCTATCGCTTGTCCGTATTTTGTGGCCCCCTCTTTTTGTAATCGCTTTATGTTGTAGTTATAAAGTAAAGTGGAGTACCATTTATGGTAGGATATTTTATTTTTCGAACCTGAAAAAAGCGTAATTAGATTGGTTTCTAATTTTCCGTAAATGTCAATTAAGACATCGTATTTCTGAGATCTGATTTCAAAGAAAAATTTAAATAAGGATAAATATGATTTGCGGGTTTTTTCCGGAAGTATAATGATAGTGTTAATATTGGGATTGCCTATTAAAACATCTTTACAATGAGCATAACACATAAAATCTATAACGGAATCCGGATATTGTTTTTTAAGAGAATTACACAAAATGCTGCTCACGAGAACATCACCAATTCTTTTTTGCTGTATAACTAATATTTTCATTTACAAGTGGATTTTGAGGACGTGATAATGGGGTTCTTAATTTTAGTTTTATAGAAAAATATCCGAAAAAAAAAATCACTCCATATTGCGGTATAACAACCATAGTATAAAATACCGTTTTAAAACAGAAAAAGAACTTATATAAGCTAAAATAAATCCTTCCCGACCATTTAGAAGCCCTAATTTCAGGAAATACTGATTGATAAAAAGAAAAAACGGTTTCATGAAAAAATGATAAATATTTGGTTTTTTATTATTTTGAAATAAAACCAAAGCTTCTTCTTTTCTAATTAAGTTGAGCCTGCTATTAAAGTCTTCAAAATTTTTATATGAAAAAGAATTAATCTTGTTTTTGAAAAGTGTGAGTTTTTTAGGAGGGTAACGATTAAAATCTTCTGAATAGGAGAATCGTGTTTTATCAAAGAGTATCAGTTTCTTTTTATTTAAAAATACACCATATTTTATGGTTTTGCCAAAGAAAAATAAAGTTTGTCCGGCAAAATAAGATGCAGCAGTTTTGGGCTTAAAAATTTCTTTTTTTAATTCATTTATAAGTTCTTCACAAAGATAGTCTGTAGTATTAAGTACAATCACCCAATTGTTTCTGGTAGACTCAATTGTAGATTGTATGATATCAGTCCTTCTGGTGTCATTTTGATAAATTACGGTTGTGCCTAATTCTTCTGCAATCAAAACACTTTTATCAGTGCTGTTATTATCGATTAAAATGATCTCATCTGCAAATGATAAATTATCGATATTTTTTTTTATATAGATCTCATCATTAAAGCAAAGTGAGATAATGCTTATGTTTTTGATTGACACGATTTCTGATTTTTTCATCAAAAATAATCTTAAAATAAATAACTTTGTTGAAAATTAATTAAAATGTCCAAATTACCAATTTTAATGTATCATAACGTATGTCAATCTGAATCAGGTAGTAATAAATTGACAATTTCGGTACATAATTTAGAAAGACAATTTCAATATCTCACAGATAACAACTATACGACATTTCATTTTTCTGAATTGGAAAAAATGAAAACGATTCCTGAAAAAAGTATTATTCTGACATTTGACGATGTTACTGAAAATCAGTTGGTATATGCTTTGCCTTTGTTGGAAAAATTCAAACTAAAAGCCAGTTTTTTTATTCCTTTTAAATACATAGGAAAAACGGATCTATGGAATGAAAGTACAGGAGAATCTGCGCAAAAAATTATGACTATTGAGCAGTTAAAACAATTGCCAGCCAATATAATTGAACTGGGTTATCATTCTTATGAGCACAATAAATATCAAATGTTAAGCCCTGCGCAAATACAAAATGATTTTTTGAAATGCGAAGAAGAAATTAAAAATCACAATCTTAATGTATATCCGGCTCTTGCTTATCCTTACGGAAATTACCCTAAAGAAAGTACTGAAAAAGCAAATTTCAAGATATTGCTTAGTGAAAACAAGATGAAATTTGGATTAAAGATTGGTAATCGTCCTAATTCATTTCCGTTTAAGGATAACTATGAAATTAAGCGTATAGATATCAAAGGCCTGGATAATTTAATCGTGTTTCGATTGAAAATAAAATTTGGTAAATTAAAATTATTCTAATTTCTTTTCTAGTAATATTATCTTGGCATATCTGGAAAAAACACCATAAGCATCGATTGCAGCCGCAGCTAGTCCCGGAACTCCGTCAAGATAAACTCTTTTGATAAAATAAGTATGAAAAAAACGGTAAAAAGGTTTGAACATCAATAAGAAAAGTGTTGCTTTTTTTCCTTTTTCAAATGACATTTGTGCCTGAAACCACGCATATTTATCTTTTTTACTTATAAAATGAATTAAGTTTTTATAAGTATAATGTATCATGTGATTTTTTAATACAGGAGGTTTCGATTTCAGGACTAATTTTTCATGTACCTCATTTTCAAAACGAATATTATCATTTTTTATCAAACGCGTTACTTTATCAGTATAATGAAATAAGAAACGATCCATAAAAAAGTGCGGAAACCAAATCCTGAAAGCATCACAATTATTCAGATTGATACAGTCCAGAATCTCATGCTTAAGTTTGTCAGAAACCCTTTCGTCAGCATCAAGAAACAGTACCCATTCTCCAGTTGCAGATTCAATGGCATAATTTCTTTGATTGCTGTAATTGTCAAATTTTCTAAAAATAAGTGTTGCTCCCAGATTGGAGACAATTTCAGCAGTAGCATCAGTACTATGTGAATCTAAAACAATTATTTCGTCAGCAAACTCAACAGAGCGAATGGCGTCAGCGATGTAGAATTCTTCATTGTAAGTTAATATAATTACAGATAATTTTTTACCTTCTTTAAACATGCGTAGTAGTTTAGAATTCTATTTTTTCTCTTTTTTTCTCTTTCTTTTTTGGATTAAATATTTGGCTTGTAAAAACGTTGCAATAGTATAAATTTTTTTCCTGATTTTGAACAAAAAAAATCCATTCTTCCTAATAATAAGGAAGAATGGATTTTTTAATTTTTTTTATGTAAGATTATATCACATTACACTGCCACATCGTATTCACGAAGTGCATTATTTAATGAAGTTTTAAGATCTGTAGAAGGTTTACGGGTACCAATAATTAAAGCACATGGCACCTGAAATTCACCGGCAGCGAATTTTTTAGTATAACTTCCGGGAATTACAACTGAACGTGCAGGAACAAAACCTTTCATTTCAACAGGTTCGTCACCAGTTACATCAATAATTTTTGTTGAAGCAGTCAAACAAACGTTAGCACCAAGAACAGCTTCCTTACCCACATGAACTCCTTCTACAACGATACAACGAGAACCAATAAAAGCACCATCTTCAATGATTACCGGAGCAGCTTGTAAAGGCTCTAAAACCCCGCCAATACCAACTCCACCACTTAAGTGAACATTTTTACCAATTTGCGCACAGCTCCCTACAGTTGCCCATGTATCCACCATCGTTCCTTCGTCTACATAAGCACCAATATTTACATAACTTGGCATTAAAATAACACCACTTGAAATATAAGCTCCGTAACGCGCTACAGCATTTGGTACTACACGAATTCCTTTTTCAGCATAACCTCTTTTCAGCAACATTTTATCGTGATATTCAAAAATACCAGATTCCCATGTTTCCATTTTTTGAATTGGGAAATACATTACAACAGCTTTCTTAACCCATTCGTTTACTTGCCACTTGTCACCAACTGGTTCAGCACAACGTAATTTTCCTGTATCAACCAATTCGATTACTTCTCTAATGGCATCAGTTGTAGTAGTTTCTTGTAATAAAGCTCTGTTTTCCCAAGCTTGTTCAATTATAGTTTGTAAAGAATTCATAAGTTTTAATTTTTGGCAAAGATAGCGTATTTGTGCAAATGCAAAAAGGTAAAAATCTTTTGAAAATGTTACAGATTTAACTTTTTGTTTTTAATTTGATAAATAAAAATCTTTGTAATATCGCTTAAAAGCTCTTTTAAAAGTTTTTTTGATCTAAGAATATGACAAAAATCAGGTTTTGACTTTTTTCTTCTAATTAATTTCGCACCACAAATTTCTCGAAACAAAAGGAGAAATGAAAAATACTATTCCAAAAACAAATTATACAAGCAGCAAGACATGAATCAGGAAAATCAACTTCAGGGCCAAAGAACTATTATTGATAAAGAAGTCTCATGGGACAAAACTCAGGTTATTATGAGTAAAACAAATGCATTTGGTATTATTGAATATGCCAATGAAATTTTTGTTGATGTTTCAGGATACGAAGATTATGAATTAATGGGACAGCCCCATAATATTATCCGCCATCCCGATATGCCGAGAGTAATTTTTAAAGTGCTTTGGGAAAATCTTAAAAATGGAAAAAACTTTCATGCTATTGTGAAAAATTTAGCGAAGTCAGGAAGATACTACTGGGTGATTACTGATTTTGAAATTTCAAGAGACGAAAATGGCGTTATTGTAAATTATTTTGGAAGAAGACAAGCTGTACCGCAAGAAGTTATTGCAATGCATATTGAACCGTTGTATAAAAAACTATTACAAATTGAAGCAGCAAGCGGAATGGAATACAGTGAAAAATACCTGATTGGATTCTTAGAGGAAAAAAAGAGAAGTTATGTTGAATATATTAAGGAATTGATATATGAGCATGAAAAAGCCCAATCGAAGTTTGCTCAGTATGAAGAACAGGATAATGATGAAGAGGAAGAAAGAGGTTTTTTTAGAAGATTATTTAATAGATAAAGAATTTTTTTAAAGTTTTGAATATTTGGACAGAGTCCGTTTTGAGTTTTCAAAACGGATTTTTTGTGTTAGATGACCAGTTTGTTATTGATAATTCTTTCGTTAAAAGATTGTATATACGCTTTTAGAAATCTTTCGTATTTTTTGACTCTTGATTGGTCTTGTTGCATTAGATTGTTTTTTTGTAAGATGTCTTTTTTCCAATTGTATAAGCCATTAGTATGATTATTTGCGAATACTAAATAATAATCGTCCTGAATATAATGATACGTTCCCTGAAGATAGAATACAACAAAGTTTTCCGGTGCTTTGTAGCTTTTTCCAAAACTAACCATTTCAGTTTTTATATTTAAATAATCTAAGATACTTGGCATAATATCAATTTGCTGAAAGTTTTTTTTATTAACACCAATAAATCCGGAATTTGAAGGATCGAAGAAAAAAATAGGAATTCTAAATTTTCCAATATTTGTTTTATCAATGTCTTTGTCTCCTCCGGACGAAGTATGATCAGCAGAAATTACAAAAAGGGTATTATTGTACCAATCTTGTTTTTTGGCGGTTTTAAAAAATTCTTTTAGAGCAAAATCAGTATAAGCGATACTCTCCTGGATAGTAGTACTGCCTTTTGGGAATTTTCCATTGTATCTTTCGGGTATTGTATAAGGATTATGTGAAGAGATTGTAAATAATGAACTAAAAAATGGCTGTTTGAATGAGTTTAATCTGGTTGCATAAAACTGCAAAAACTCTTCATCAAAAATCCCCCATGTTCCATCAAAAGCTGCTTTACCAGTATATTGATCTTTTCCAAAATAGTGATCAAAACCCGCCACTTTTGCATATTGATCAAAGTTTTGACTGCCATTAAAAGCGCCATGAAAGAAAGAAGTATTATATCCTTCTTTTTTAAATATTTTAGGCAGTCCATTTATCTTGTTTAAAGAGTAACCAGAGCAAATAAAAGAATTGTTCATTAAACTGGGAATACTTGAAAGAATAGAAGGAACCGCATCAATAGATATTTTTCCGTTTGCAAATCCATTTTTAAAATAATAGGATTTAGTAATTAATGAATCTAAAAAAGGAGTTTGTCCTCGTCGGATATTTTCATCACCAAAACTTTCTAAAATCAAAATGACAACGTTTTTTTTAATTGCAGGTTTGTCTGATTGTAATGAAATAACCGGGGTGTAAATGGACTTTAGTTCTTTTGAAGTATAATAATTAACGTTATCAATATCTTCTTTTTTTGCTATCGTTTTTAGAATAGTAAATGGTGTATTCAAAACTAAAGCGGCATTGCTCAAAGCTCCATACTTTATTCCATCAACAATTTTTATGGTTTTTTTTTGAAAGCCACCGCGTCCCAGAATTAATAATGTGCTTACAGAGAGGGTCAGAAAGGTGAATTTTATAAAATAATCACTTTTGGTTAAATGTTTTGGTATGGTGTTTTTTTTCAGATCAGGTAGTAATTTCCAGAATAGAACACTGATAATTAGAAATAGTATTGCAACATACCAAAACTCTTTTAAAAATGAAGGAATTAGCCCAAGTACTTCATGTTCCATTCCTTTAGCTGTAATCATTTTATAGGTACTTCTTCTGCTGGTAAATCGATAATAGATAACATCAATAAAATTGGTTGCAATGAAGATCAGATTGATACAATAAAAACTTATTTTTAATACTAGTTGATAACGGTTGCTGTATTTGAAATTGCCGGGGATGAGATGAGCAATAATAAATGCAATGTTCAAATAACTAATAGCCGAAAAATCAAACAAAAGCCCTCCCAGAAAATTTTGAAAGGTGAAAGGATCAAATAAGTTTGGATTTAGAAAATAAAATAAAAGCCTGCTAAATTGATAAATTAGAACAATTAAAAGAAATCTTTTTAAGAATAAAGTAACACATTTTTTATAATTATTCATCTGAAATTTAAAGTTGTATTAGGCTTTAAATGATCTGGAGGAATTAATTTAAAACTGTAATAAAATTCTCAGGTAAAGAAACTTGTATTTTTTCTGAAAAGAAGACGAGAAAAAATATTATTATGATAAAATAAGACATATTTCTAGATTCTGATTTCAGACTAAAAAAGAATAAATAAGCCATATTCTTTTCTTTGAATATTGAGAAATTAAAATAGTTATCTGTGTATTGTAAATGAAAGCATTATGGAAGGAATCAGGTTAGAATTTCAGCCGGAGATAAAAGAAGGGTACTAAAATTATTAAGTACATTCTCTTCAGATGAATTGAGGATTATTCAGAAAGATTCTGTTTTTACATTTATAAAATACGGAGGTTCTCTTTTAGTTTTATAGCTTTTCCTTTCTATCTTTGACAAAAAAGACAAAATGCCAAGAATTCTCTCTATAGATTACGGACAAAAACGTACCGGAATTGCTGTTACTGATGAAATGCAAATTATAGCGTCAGGTTTAACAACAGTTCCAACCAATACTTTAATCGATTTTTTGAAGGACTATTTTTCAAAAGAAAAAGTAGAGGCGGTTTTAATTGGTGAACCCAAACAAATGAATGGACAACCTTCTGAAAGTGCCTCTCTGGTAAAAGGATTTGTTACTCATTTCTCCAATATTTTTCCCGATATGAAAGTAGTGCGCGTAGATGAACGCTTTACTTCAAAAATGGCCTTTCAAACGATGATCGATAGCGGGTTGAGTAAAAAACAACGTCAGAATAAAGGATTAATTGACGAAATTTCGGCTACCATCATGCTTCAGGATTATCTTTCTTCAAAACGTTTTTAATTTTTTCTTCTTCAAGCTCATAGTCTTTAATTTTTAGTAAAAACATAACTTTTATCATGTAAAATTAGTTTTTTTTTGCAATTATAAAAAGTACCTTTGCACTTTAAAAACAATACTGTTATGCCTGACGAAACAATACGTTCCAATAGTGAAGTAGTACTCATTGGAGCTGGAATTATGAGTGCCACTCTTGGAGTAATTTTGAAAGAATTACAACCTGACATAAAAATTGAAATTTACGAAAGATTAGACGTTGCTGCTGCCGAAAGCTCCGATGCCTGGAATAATGCAGGAACTGGACACTCTGCTTTTTGTGAGCTAAATTACACTCCTGAAAAGGCTGACGGAAGTATTGATCCTAAAAAAGCAATAAGTATAGCCGAGTCTTTTGAGCTCTCCCGCCAATTTTGGTCTTACTTAGTACAACAGAATAAAGTACCATCTCCTGATAATTTTATTAAAAGCGTTCCTCACATGAGTTTTGTTTGGGGAGAAAAAAACGTAGAATACCTTAAAAAGAGATTCGAAGCTTTGCAAAGCAATCCAATTTTTTCTCAAATGGAATTTAGTTCTGATTTTGAAAAATTAAAAGAATGGATGCCACTTGTAATGGAAGGCAGATATGCTAACGAAAAATTAGCTGCAACCCATATGGAAATTGGTACCGATGTAAATTTTGGAGCTTTGACCAGAAGCATGTTTAATTATTTAGAAAAACTGGATGGTGTTTCTTTATACTTTAATCATGAGGTAAAAAAACTAAAACAGCGTGAGGATAAATCATGGCGAATAAAAATTACTGATTTAACAACCGGTAAAATAAGAAAAGCATACACTAAATTTGTATTTATTGGAGCTGGTGGCGGATCGTTACCATTATTAGAAAAAGCGAACGTTCCGGAAGGAAATGGTTATGGTGGTTTCCCGGTAAGCGGACAATGGCTAAAATGTACAAATCCGGAAGTGATTGCCAAACATCAGGCAAAAGTATACGGAAAAGCAAGTGTTGGAGCCCCTCCAATGTCTGTTCCGCATATTGATACCCGTGTAATTGATGGTGAAAAAGCATTACTTTTTGGTCCTTTTGCAGGATTTTCAACCCGTTTCTTAAAAAATGGTTCTTACTTAGATTTACCTTTATCTATAAAAGCAAATAATCTAATTCCGATGCTATCAGCGGGATTTCATAATATTCCATTAACAAAATATCTGATTGAGCAGGTTCGTCAATCTCCAAAAGACAGAATGACGGCTTTACGTGAATATTTGCCAACAGCACGTTCTAAAGATTGGAAACTGGAGAAAGCAGGTCAACGTGTTCAGGTGATTAAAAAAGATGAAAAAGAAGGCGGAGTTTTAGAATTTGGTACAGAAGTAATCAATACTCATGACGGAAGTTTAGCGGTTTTATTAGGAGCTTCTCCGGGAGCATCAACTGCAGTTGCAATTATGGTTGATTTAATTGGAAGATGTTTTACAGATCAAATTAAAACACCGGAATGGGAAGCAAAAATGAAAAACATGATTCCTTCGTACGGACAAACTTTAAATGACAAACCAGAGCTTTTAGCAGAACTTAGAAAACATACTTCTGAAGTTTTAAAACTAAATAATTAAGCTCATTTCTCTATCATATAACACAAATCCAGATGAATTAATCTGGATTTGTTGCTTTAAATTCTTCTGTAATTTTCAAAATCTTTTCGGCCAGATTACTCATCCAGATCAATTGCTCAATGACCATTTGAGCTTCTTGCATTTTAGCCTGACGTGTTTCTTTGTCCAGTTCATCATCTTTAGCTAAACGAGTAAAGTTAACACGTTTGAGTTCTTCAAATTGCAACGTCACATCTTCTTTGTCAAAGAAAGTATCTGTTATAATAACTTCATTTCTTAAAATAGAAATAGAGTGATCTAAATTAGAAAGTATCGTTTTGATGATATAATTAAATGATTCTGATGCTGACGTTGTCTGATGTGATTGAATATATGTGGATAACGATGCCAAAGCTGATAATAACGAGTGATTTAAAACCACCAGTTTATTGACTAACGGCAATGTTTTTTGCTTAGATTTCGGTTCCTGCATCATACGCTGAAAAGAGGTCATTAAATTACCAATTTCAACAAAAGCATTTTTTCTGGCCAATCGGTATGAAGTAGGAATCTCTCCTTTTTTGTTATAAAAATCAGCAATTTCTCTTAGATAATTTCTATTAGCCCGAATCGAATTTTCAATATGAATAGGGGTATTAATAAATTCCCACGCCGGCCATAAAAACTGGTTGGCCAAAAATGCTAAAGCAGCTCCGGCCAATGTGTCTAAAACGCGAAACTGAATAACTTCAACAACATTTGGAGTTAGAATTCCATAAATAAATACAACATACATCGTAACGAAAGTAGCACTTATTTTATAGTTGATCTGAGTAAATGAGATTCCAAGAAGCATACAAACTATAGAGAGTATACTAAGTGCAAAATGGTTCTGAATGATTGAAACAATTCCAAAAGCCAATAATCCGCCCAAAATAGTTCCAAAAATTCTGTTATAAGAACGTTCCTTCGTTAAACCATAACCAGGACGCATGATTACGACGATAGTTAATAAAATCCAGTAAACATTTTCAAAAGGTAAAAGTTGTCCAATAATAAAACCAATCATAATAGTAATGGTCAATCGTACTGAGTGTCTGAAAATAGAAGACGAAAAACTTAGATTTTCGATTAAAGTACGCAACGGATAATACTGAGGTGTTAGGAATTTTTCTAATTCCTTATCTTTATCTTTTAATTTAAAAGATTGCATGGCAAGAGAAAATGCACGTTGAATGATTTTGATTTTTCCAACTTGATTCTTAGCATATTTAAGCATGTTCATCAACATCAGAACGCCTTCTGCAGCTTCTTCCTTGCCTAAACTTTTTTCGTAGTCAAAGATGGCAAATTCAAGAGCGTCAAGTTCATTTTTCAAATCATTCTTATCAACGTATACACTAATATGATGCACATTTTTAGAAAGCTTTTTTAGCGTAGAAGCCAGTTTATAAGCTACATTTTGGTACGTTCTTAATACATCCGGGTGCCTGGCAAATTTTTCATGAAGTTTACTATGATCAAAGGAAGTATACAAAGCAAGTTCCTGAATTTCTACTAATGTGATAAAGACAAGCAGCATTTTTCGGTTTTGACTTGTAGTTGCGGATGCGTTTTGATTGCCAATAAGCATTCTCCTTAAATCTTCATGAATCAGGTTTAAATCTACCTGAACGCTTAATTGTTTTTCGATAATGGCCTCTCTATCCGCTTCAGGGCTCCATAAATCACCTCTTAATTTTAAATATTTTGCAGTCAGTTTAATGCCTTCTGCAATTTGCAGCTCGATATATTTATACGGCTGAACAAAATGAAAAACAAGTGAAACAATTAAATATAAAAGCCCTCCGATAAAAATAAATCCGGAATATTCGAAAGCTTCCCAGCCTTCATGCAAATGACCAAATGATAAGGAAATAGATAATAAAGCAGAGAACGAAACCAAGGTAGCACGTTGTCCGTAAACTGAAATCATTGAGCATAAAAAAAGTAAAAAAACTAAGAAAGGATAAAATAAATAGGGATATGGATAAGCAAGATTAACTAATAAATTGACACCGGCAACAATAAAAGAAGCCACAATAAGTCCTTTTATTTTATGACTTAAAGAACTGGGAACATCACTGGGATAGGTGTAAAATGCTCCCAGGGCAATTGTAAAACCTATTTCAAAATGTCCCAGGAAATTCAAAATTAAAACAGGAACAACAGAAGCAATAGTTACTTTAGAGGCGTTTAAAAAAGAAGTACTGTTAGTAAATTTAGAGATGCGATCAAACATATAATAGGGTTTACAAACAAAAGTACGAATTGTACGAAGTAATTTGGCATAATTATGGATGAGATTTTACGAAGCTGGCAAAAAATGCGATATAATATATCTTTAGAATTATTCATTGACTATTTTTTACTATTTTTGCCAGCTGAATTATGAGAACAAAATTCAGGTGTTTTCAGTAGATAATACATTAAATTAATACAAATGATTTTACCAATTGTAGGATACGGTGATCCTGTTTTAAGAAAAGTGGGTGAGGCAATTACGCCGGAATATCCAAACTTAAAAGAAACAATAGCAAATATGTACGAGACGATGTACAATGCTTACGGAGTAGGACTTGCTGCGCCGCAAGTTGGTATGCCGATTCGTTTATTTATTATTGATACGACTCCTTTTAGTGATGATGATGATTTACCGTCAGACGAGCAAAAAGACTTAAAAGGTTTCAAGAAAACTTTTATCAATGCTAAGATTGTTAAAGAAGAAGGCGAGGAGTGGAGTTTTAACGAAGGTTGCCTGAGTATTCCGGACGTTCGTGAAGATGTTTATAGAAAACCAACCGTTACGATAGAATATTGCGAAGAAGATTTTGTAATGAAAACAGAGGTTTTTGATGGTTTGATCGCAAGAGTTATTCAGCATGAATATGACCATATTGAAGGCGTTTTGTTTACAGATAAAATATCATCTTTGAAAAAACGTCTGATTCAAAAGAAATTAAAAAATATTACCGAAGGCAAAACATTTCAGGAATACAGAATGAAATTTGCTGCGGCTAAAAAAGGGAGATAATTGATCTGAGAAATTAGAATCAATAAAAATATAATAAATCAAATTCTTAATACTAATTTTAATAAACATGAATTTAGAGAAAATTTTAGCCATTTCTGGGAAACCAGGTTTATATGTATTGAAAGTGCAAACTCGTACAGGTTTTGTGGCAGAGTCATTAACAGACGGAAAAAAAATTACTGTTAACTTAAAAAGTAATGTAAGTTTATTGTCAGAAATATCAATTTACACTTACGAAGGAGAAAAACCATTGACTGAGGTAATGCAGCGTATTGCTGTTAAAGAAGACAAAGGTCAGGCTATTTCTCATAAAGAAGATAATGCTAAATTATCAGCTTATTTTAAAGAAATTTTACCTGAATACGACGAAGAAAGAGTATACCCTTCTGATATTAAAAAAGTATTAAACTGGTACAATACACTTCAGGCAAAAGGCTTGGTAACAGATTTAGCTCCGGCTCCTGCTGAAACTACAGAAGAAACTCCGGTTGTTGAAGAAAAACCAAAGAAAGCTCCGGCTGCTAAAAAAGAAAAAGCTAAAAAAGAAGAATAGTAGTTATTTTACTTTCAAATATATTAATCCTGTTAAGATGTTTTCTTAGCAGGATTTTTTACTTTTACAACACTACTCGATTACAATTAAAAAAGATCAAAAATGAGCAAGGAACTTCAACTTAAAGCTTTCGAAAGATTATTAATTATCATGGATGAACTTCGTGAACAATGCCCTTGGGATAAAAAGCAAACTTTGCAAACCCTCAGGCACCTGACCATTGAAGAGACTTACGAATTGGGAGATGCTATTTTAGATAATGATTTGAATGAAGTAAAAAAAGAACTGGGTGATTTGTTATTGCATATTGTTTTTTATGCAAAAATAGGCTCGGAAACAAATAATTTTGACATCGCTGATGTCTGCAACGAAATTTGTGAAAAACTAATTCATCGTCATCCTCATATCTATAGTGATACAGTAGTGAAGGATGAGGAAGAAGTAAAACAAAATTGGGAAAAGCTAAAACTTAAAGAAGGTAAAAAGTCAGTTTTAGAGGGCGTACCAAGAAGTTTACCAGCCTTGGTAAAAGCAAGCCGAATTCAGGATAAAGTAAAAGGCGTTGGTTTTGACTGGGAAGAACGGCACCAGGTTTGGGATAAAGTTCAGGAAGAGTTAGAAGAATTACAAGTAGAAGTCAAATCAGGTGATCAGGATAAAATTGAAGCTGAATTTGGTGATGTCTTATTTTCGATGATAAATTATGCCCGATTTCTAAATGTAAATCCGGAAGATGCTTTAGAACGTACCAATAAAAAATTCATTAAGCGTTTTCAATATCTTGAAGGCAAAGCCGGCGAATTAGGAAAACCATTGATGGATATGACCTTAGCCGAAATGGATGTATTCTGGAACGAAGCTAAAAAATTATAATTTATTCGCCCATTTTTTTCAAAGCTTTAATGTTTTTAAGCACAATTTTTTTACCTGCTAATTCAATTAATTCCAGTTTATTAAAGTCAGATAATAATCTTATGCAACTTTCTGTAGCCGTACCAATTATCCCGGCTAATTCTTCTCTTGTAAGTTGAACTTTCAGGGTTTTATCGTCATTTTCGCCAAAAGCGTGGTGTAATTGCAATAAGGTTTCGGCTAAACGTTGCTTCACCGTTTTTTGAACCAAAGCGATTTTATTGTTTTCAGATTCTTTTAGATCTTCACAAACAGATTGCATCAAATTCATTGAGAACTGATTGTTGTTGTTGAAGAAATGTAAAATTTCTGTTTTAGGAATAAAACAAACCTCCATATCCGCGACAGCTTTTGCAGATAAGTTTGCAGGTTCATTACTAATCATTGAACGTTGTCCTAAAAGTTCCCCTGATTGTACCAGTTTTACAATCTGGTCTTTACCGTTTGCACTTAATTTAGAAAGTTTTCCAACACCATCTTTTATACAAAAAACGCCATTAGTTACTTCACCTTCTTCAAAAATGGATTCCCCCTTTTTAATTTTATAGGTAGTCTTACTATTAGCCAATTGTACAACCTCATCCTTATTAAGTGCTTTAAGGGAAGAAAGTTGTCGAACGATGCATTGATCACATTTACTCATGGCAAAAATTATTTATTTGCAAAATTAACCAATATTCGCATTGAAAGGTGCTATTATTCCTGAAAATACGCAGAAAAAAGCTATTATTTCAATTTGCCGATTTATTTCGCTAAATTTAGGATTCGGTTTTTATTATTACATGATAAATATCATTTTTATAATCTCTCGTTTTTTTAACATTTGTTGTATCAAAAAAAAACAAATTTTATGAGTGAGCAGAGTTGTTTTCATTGTGGGTTAACCATTGTTAAAAATGAAGAAATCAATTTTGATGAAAAAAAGTTTTGTTGTAAAGGATGTAAAACCGTTTACGAAATTTTTAGTCTTCATGATTTGACCTGCTATTATGATTTTGAAAAATCTCCGGGAGCTACTCCACAAGACATTCAGGGTAAATATGACTTTTTAGACAACGAGGTTATTTTGTCAAAAGTTTTAGCGTTTCAAGAAGGAAATACGGCTATTGTATCCTTAAATATTCCTCATATTCATTGTAGTTCTTGTATTTGGATTCTTGAAAATCTAAATAGAATACAGCCCGGTATAAGTATTTCCCAGGTTAATTTTCCTGAGAAAAGTGTTCGCATTACCTTCAGTTCAGATCTTGTTTCCTTGAAGACTATTGTTTACATGTTAAGTTCAATTGGCTATGAACCTTATATTAGTTTAGAAAACTATGAAACAGGCAAGGCAAATGTAGATCGAACACTAACTTATAAATTAGGTGTAGCATTCTTTTGTTTTGGAAATATCATGCTATTGTCTTTTCCTGAATATTTCGAGATCAAAGAATTTTGGCTGGATAATTACAAACCTTTTTTTAGAATTTTAATTTTCCTTTTAGCATTACCCAGTTTTTTATACTCCGCGAGCGATTATTATGTTTCAGCTTATAAGAGTATAAAATCTAAGATGTTAAACATTGATATTCCCATTGCCTTAGGGATAATTGTGATGTTTTTCCGCAGTACTTTTGACATTGTAATGAATTACGGATCAGGTTTTTTTGACAGCTTAACAGGTCTAGTATTCTTTATGTTACTTGGAAAAATGTTCCAGATTAAAACCTATAGTTTCTTAAGCTTCGAAAGAGATTTCAAGTCGTATTTTCCCATTGCAGTTACCAGAATTAATTTGGATTTATCAGAAGAAAGTGTCCCTATTTATGATGTTCAAAAGGGCAATAGGTTATTGATCAGAAATCAGGAGTTAATTCCTGTAGACGGTATTTTGATTAGTGAAAAGGCTGAAATCGATTATAGCTTTGTCACCGGCGAAGCTGTTCCGATTACTAAAAAATCCGGAGATAAAGTTTTTGCGGGCGGCAAACAAATAGGAAAAGTAATTGAGATGGAAGTACTACATTCCGTTTCACAAAGTTATCTGACGCAATTATGGAGTAATGAAATTTTTCAGAAAAAGGTATTTCAAAAACATAAAACAATTACAGATGCGATAAGTCGTTATTTTACTCCTATATTATTACTAATTGCTTTTGCAGGTTTTGGCTACTGGATATTTATTGATGCAAATATTGCTTTTAATGTTTTTACCGCAGTTTTAATTGTAGCGTGTCCTTGTGCGCTGGCCCTGACAGCACCATTTACTTTTGGAAATATTTTAAGAATTATGGGCAAGCAAAAAATGTATCTTAAAAATGCATTGGTAATTGAACAATTAGCTAAAGTAAATACAATAGTTTTTGATAAGACCGGAACAATAACTACCAATAAAAAATCAAATATTTCGTATGAAGGAAATATTCTTTCTGAGGAAGATTATACTCTTATCAAAAATGTCCTTCGGGCTTCCAATCACCCATTGAGTCGTATGTTGTATGATTTTATGTCTGAAACGAAGAAAATTAAAATTGAGGATTTTCAGGAAATAACAGGAAAAGGAATTTTAGCATCTGCTCAAAATAAAACGATCAGGATTGGTTCTGCTGAATTCGTTGGAAGTCCAGGTTTAGATTCATCTGAAATTGAAAAGACTGCGCTTCATATTAAAATTGATGCCATGTATTATGGAAAGTTTACTTTTCAGAATCAATACCGTGAAGGCTTAGAAAAGTTGTTTGTTAATTTGAGTAAAAGCTATCAAATAAAGGTTCTTTCCGGCGATAACGACGGAGAAAGAGCAAGTCTTCAATCTATTTTGCCGTTGGGAACAGAACTGATTTTTAATCAAAAACCAGAACAAAAACTTGATTTTATTAAAAAACTGCAAGATCAGGGACAGAATGTAATGATGGTTGGCGATGGGCTCAATGATGCCGGGGCTCTTGCTCAAAGTAATGTTGGAATTTCCGTCTCTGAAAATGTCAATGTTTTTTCCCCGGCTTGTGATGCTATTTTAGATGCTTCAGAGTTCTCAAGGCTTGATTATTTCTTAAAGTTATCACAAAAATCGATTACAATAATCAAAATGAGTTTCGTTTTATCACTCCTTTACAATGTCATAGGCCTCTCTTTTGCTGTTACAGGCAATTTACTTCCTTTAGTGGCGGCCATCATTATGCCTTTAAGTACGATCACAATCGTTAGTTTTGTTACTTTTATGTCTAACTATTTCATTAATAGTAATTTAAAGTAATTATAAATAAAACAAGATAATTTTTTTATAAATTTAACATAAGTCTTCTCATATGATAATTATCATATTTTAACAGCCAGTAACCTAGTAATTTTGTTAACATAAATTTAAGGGTATGAGTGTCATTTATCTGTTAATTTCAGTAAGTATTTTCGTCGCAATTTGTTTCTTCATTGCTTTTATTGTCGCTGTCAAATCGGGACAATATGATGATGATTATACACCCTCAGTCAGAATGCTTTTTGACGATGAGACTAAAATTACTCCCCAAAACAATAAATCAAAAACAGAAGAAAAACAAGTATAATTATGGAAATGGAACAGTTTTATTACGACAACAAAATTGTAAAAAAATTCATTTACGCCACTATTCTCTTTGGAGTAGTTGGTATGTTAGTAGGGCTAACTTTAGCAGTTATGTACCTTTTTCCCAACATGACAGATGGTATTTCGTGGCTTAGCTATGGCCGATTAAGGCCTTTGCATACCAATGCTGTTATTTTTGCATTCGTTGGAAACGCTTTTTTTGCAGGGATGTATTATTCCCTTCAGCGATTGCTAAAAGCCAGAATGTTTAGTGATTTTTTAAGTAACGTGCATTTTTGGGGCTGGCAGCTTATTATTGTTGCAGCTGCAATTACATTGCCGTTAGGCTATACTTCTTCAAAAGAATATGCTGAATTAGAGTGGCCAATTGACATTGCTATCGCTCTTATTTGGGTCGTAATGGGAATCAATATGATTGGTACAATGTTACGCCGTAGAGAGCGTCACTTATATGTTGCCATTTGGTTTTACCTGGCTACATTTGTTACCGTAGCGGTTTTGCATATTTTTAATAATATCGAAATTCCGGTGTCTGCTTTAAAAAGTTACTCCGTGTATGCAGGTGTTCAGGATGCGCTGGTACAATGGTGGTACGGACATAATGCGGTTGCATTTTTCCTTACAACCCCATTCTTAGGATTGATGTATTACTTTGTTCCAAAAGTAGCTAATCGTCCTATTTACTCTTACAGGTTATCCATTATTCACTTTTGGTCTTTGATCTTTATTTATATCTGGGCGGGTCCTCACCACTTATTATATTCGGCTTTACCCAACTGGGCTCAAAATTTAGGTGTTGCATTTTCTGTAATGCTTATTGCTCCGTCTTGGGGGGGTATGATCAACGGACTTTTAACTTTAAGAGGGGCCTGGGATAAAGTTCGTGAAGAACCTGTTTTGAAATTCTTTGTAGTTGCTATTACCGGTTACGGAATGGCGACTTTTGAAGGACCAATGCTTTCTCTGAAAAATGTAAACGCTATTGCGCATTACACAGACTGGATTATTGCACACGTACACGTAGGGGCTTTGGCCTGGAACGGATTTATGTCTTTTGGTATTATCTATTGGTTGATTCCCCGAATGACCAAAAGTACATTATTTTCTAAAAAATTAGCAAATTTCCATTTCTGGATCGGTACATTAGGAATCATTCTGTATACACTTCCAATGTATGTGGCTGGTTTTCAGCAAGCATCAATGTGGAAACAATTTAATCCGGACGGTACATTAACCTATGGTAATTTCCTTGAAACGGTTACTGCAATTATGCCATTGTACTGGATGAGAGCTATTGGAGGTACTTTGTATTTAATCGGAATGTTTACGTTGGTGTATAACATTATAATGACAGTTAGAGCTGGTGATACAATCGAAGATGAATTAGCTCAGGCTCCGGCTTTACAGCGAATAAGTAACAGTAGGCTTAAAGGCGAAAAATTTCATAGCTGGTTAGAAAGAAAACCAATTCAGTTGACCATTTTAGCAACAATTGCAATTTTAATTGGAGGTATTATTCAAATTGTACCCACAATTATGGTTAAATCGAATATCCCAACCATTTCAAGTGTTAAGCCTTATTCACCCTTAGAACTTGAAGGCCGTGATCTATACATAAGAGAAGGTTGTGTGGGATGTCACTCCCAGTCAGTTCGTCCTTTCAGAAGTGAGGTGGAACGTTATGGACCACAATCAAAAGCGGGTGAGTTTGTTTATGACCATCCATTCCTTTGGGGATCAAAACGTACAGGTCCGGATTTATTAAGAGTAGGAGGAAAGTATAATGACAATTGGCATTTTAACCATTTCTGGAATCCACAAAGTATTTCTGCCGGTTCTATTATGCCAGGTTATAAATGGTTATTTGATAATAAACCAATGGATATATCCCTGACTCAAAAGAAAATGCAGGCGATGGTTACACTGGGTGTTCCTTATACGGAAGCTGAAGTAGCAAATGCTCAAAAAACATTAAGAACTCAGGCTATTGCAATCGAAAAAAGCTTAGAAAATGATCCTGACTTTGTAAAAAGTTATGAGCAAAGCAAGAAAAAAGCAGCGGCAAAAGGCGAAAAATTCATTCCGATGAACGAGAGGGAAATTGTAGCTTTGATTGCTTATATACAAAGACTGGGAACCGATATTAAAGTAAAAGAGACTTCTAAATAACAACATTATGTTTGAACAAATAAAACACAATATGGAGAATATTTCGGGTATAGCCATTTACCCGATACTTTCTCTCTTGATTTTCTTTTTCTTTTTTGTGGGATTAGGCTTTTGGGTATTTTCATATAAAAAAGAAAAAATTCAGGAAATGAGTGAAATACCTTTAGATGAAGGAGTTATTATAATTTCAAAAGATATTTAAAATGAAAAAGTTTTTCCCAGTATATGTAAGAGTACCCGTGATTTTCTTCATCGTTTTTGCTTTGATGGAGTACTTTATAGATTCAGGCGACAGACCGGCTTTTATCAAGTATCCAATGGTTTCGGTCTTTTTGTTTGTATTTCTGTTTATTTTGATTGCCATCGAAATTACATTAAGTGCGGTTAATCACATTATGTACCAATTGATGTCGCCGGAAGAAAAAGCAAAATTAGAGTATGAAAATAGTTTGAGCTTAACAGAAAGTAACTGGTATAAAGATTTAATGCACAAGCTTACCAAAACACAACCTATCGAAAAAGAAGGTGAGTTGTTGATGGATCATGATTATGACGGAATCAAGGAGCTTGATAATAATTTGCCACCTTGGTGGGTGTATTTGTTTTATGTCTGTATTGTTTTTGGAGTAGTTTATTTTGCCCGTTATGAAGTTTTTGGTGGAGATGATCAGGAAATGGAGCTTAAAAAAGAAATGGCCCAGGCAAAAATAGATGTAGATGAATACCTTAAAACAGCGCCGGATTTGATGGATGAAAAAACGGTTGTTTTATTGACAGATCCTGAAAGCTTAGCAGCAGGTAAGGAGATATTTACAACCAATTGTGCTGCTTGTCACCGTGCTGATGCCGGTGGACAAATTGGTCCAAACCTTACTGATAATCGTTGGATCTTAGGCGGAGGAATCAAAAACCTGTTTCATACTATAACCAATGGAGGTCGTGATGGTAAAGGAATGATTGCCTGGAAAGGAACCTTAAAACCTAAAGAAATTCAAAAAGTAGCAAGTTATATTCTATCGCTGCAAGGAAGTAATCCAAAAGATCCAAAAGAGCCGGAAGGTGAAGTTTGGGTTGATGAAACTGCTCCAACTAAAGATACCACAGCAAGTACAACAAAAGATAGTACTGAAGTTAAAAAATAATTACAACAAATCATGTCAAATTTACCAGACGAAGCTTTTAGAGATACCATCGGAACTATTGATGAAGGGGGTAATCGAAAATTTATTTTCCCTAAAAAACCGTCTGGTAAATTCTATGAGTACAGAAAAATAGTCAGCTATATTTTATTGGCTATTTTAATTGCCAATCCGTTTATAAAAGTAAATGGAAATCAGTTTATGATGTTCAATGTTTTAGAACGTCGTTTTAATATTTTTGGATTTCCATTTTGGCCACAGGATTTTTATCTTTTTGTAATCTCAATGCTCGTTGGTATTGTTTTTATTATTTTGTTTACAGTTGTATTTGGAAGAATTTTTTGTGGCTGGATTTGTCCGCAGACGATCTTTTTGGAAATGGTTTTTCGCCGAATCGAATACTGGATTGATGGTGATCGTGGTGCTCAAATACGATTAGCAAGACAAGAATGGAACGCGGAGAAAATTCGGAAGAGAATTGTTAAATGGACGATCTTTTTTCTAATCTCGTTTGGTATAGCCAATGTATTTTTGGCTTATTTAGTAGGTAGTGATCAGCTATTTTTAATGATTGAACAGGGACCGGTAGAACAAGCTAGTAATTTTATTGCGCTTCTTATTTTTACAGGCATTTTCTATTTTGTTTTTGTTTGGTTTCGTGAACAGGTTTGTATTATTGCTTGTCCGTACGGAAGATTGCAAGGAGTGCTTTTAGATAATAAATCGATAAACGTGGCGTATGATTTTGTACGCGGAGAAAAAGAAGCCGGTCGTGCAAAATTCAATAAAAAAGAGGATAGGGCGGCGACAGGAAAAGGAGATTGTATCGATTGTCACCAGTGCGTACATGTTTGTCCAATGGGAATTGATATCAGAAACGGAACGCAGCTAGAATGCACTAATTGTACTGCTTGTATTGGTGAATGCGATACTATTATGGATAGTGTCGGTTTACCAAAGGGACTTATTCGATATGCTTCTGAGGATGAAATTGCTAAAAAAGCACCTTTTAAGTTTACCACAAGAATGAAAGGTTATACAGCTGTTTTATTTATTCTGCTAACTGTTTTTGTTGGAATGTTATTTTTGAGAACGGATGTTCAGGCTGTTATTTTACGTTTGCCGGGGCAGCTATTTCAGCATAAAGGAGATAAAATCAGTAATGTTTATACCTACAAGATTGTCAATAAAACGATGAAGGATTATAACGATATCCATTTTGAATTGATTGATCAAAAAGGCAGTATTAAAAATGTGGGAAAACAACATTTCAAAGTAATAAAAGAGGGTATTTCGCAAGGGACATTATTTATCGAAATTGATGAAGCTCTTCTGGAAAGTGATAAAACCAAAGTAAAAATTGGGGTTTATAATGGCAAGGAATTGCTGGAAACCACCACAACAAATTTTTTAGGGCCAAGAAGTTTTAATTAGTAAAAAAAAATATTATGAAAATCAATTGGGGAACCGGAATTGTCATTGCATTTGCATTGTTTATGACTTTTATATTATATTTTGTTTTTGAAGTACAGTCCAACAGTAAGTATGACAATGATTTAGTTGTTGAAGAGTACTATAAACATGATTCACATTTTCAGGACGAAATGGCCCGAATTCAAAACGCGCATGACTTACAGCACAAGCCTTCTATTTCGTATAGTGAAAATGGTGTGAAAATAGCTTTTCCAACGACTTTTGAAAGTGATAAAGTAAAGGGGAACATATTACTGTACAGACCTTCAAACAAGAAATTTGATTTTGATACCCAAATTGCTTTGACCAATTCATCTTTGCTTATTCCACAAAAAAAGTTAATTAAAGGGCGTTGGGACGTTAATATGGAATGGGAATATAAAGGAACAAAATACCTTTCGAAAGAAGTGATTTATGTGAATTAATTGGTTGAATATATGTTTGCATCGATTTTTTTGGGAGAAAACGATGGTGGACATGTAATCTCTATGGATAATCCGTTAGGATTTAAATATCGGTAAAAAATCAAGCCATATCTGAAAAATGTCCCATTGGGACTACATAATTAAATTGTCACTATCTAATTGAAAACACAAAAGGTTTAATAATCATTTTTAATCAATTAATCTGTAGCAAAAAAACAAAACAAATGTTGTACTCAGCTTTCATATTTGGCTTAATTAGTAGTTTGCACTGTATCGGGATGTGCGGTCCAATCGCTATGATGCTGCCTGTAGATCATCAGAATGAAGCTAAAAAAGTGACTCAGATTATCACCTATCATTTAGGGAGATTGACAGCATATGCAACAATCGGATTAATTTTTGGATTATTGGGAAGAGGTTTTTTTCTGGCAGGGCTACAACAGAAAATGTCTATATTTATTGGTATAGCCATGATTATTGTAGTGTTGGTTCCTGAAAAGGTTTTTTCTAAATATAATTTTTCAAAACCGGTTTATAGAATCATTTCCCGAATAAAATCAAGTCTGGGAAATGAATTTAAGAAGAAAACCTATCAATCGCTTTTTACAATAGGATTATTAAATGGTTTTTTGCCTTGCGGAATGGTGTATGTTGCTTTATTTGGTGCAATAGCCATGCAAAGTGCCGGATTAGGTGTTTTGTATATGATACTGTTCGGATTGGGAACTGTACCTTTGATGACAATAGTGGTTTATGTGCATTCATTATTAAAGTTACCTTTTAGAAATAAAATCCAAAAAGCAATTCCGTATGTAGCGGTTCTAATTGGGGTTTTATTTATCCTTAGAGGACTAGGTTTAGGCATTCCTTATATTTCTCCGTCAAATATAAGTCTGTTTGTTCAGGGAACTCCTAATTGCCATTAAACTGTCATCGAAAATAAATTAGTTTCCGGTGATTTTCTTTTTAAATGCAAATCAAAAGCCATACAGATATTGCGAACAAAGGGTCTTCCTGCATCGGTAATTTTGATTTTATGATCTTCAATTATAATTAACTGATCTTTTTCTATTTCTTTTAGGTCTTCTAAAATAGTTGGGATTTCTTTAAAGTAAAGTGCTTCGTTACTCCAGGAAGTTTCAAATTCACATGTTAGGTTTAAGATGTGTTTTCTAATAATTAAATCTTCATGGTTTAGAATATGACCTTTTACAACTGGTAATTGATTTTGTTCTAATAATTCATAGTACTCTTCTATAATTTTTGTGTTTTGTGCAAAGCTATACCAGCTATCACCAATAGAAGAAACACCCAGACCAATCATAAGTTGTGTTTTTGAGGCACTATACCCCATGAAGTTTCGATGTAATTCTTTGTCTGTTGTTGCTTTGTATAAACTGTCTGATGCTAAAGCAAAATGATCCATACCAATTTCGTGATAACCATTTTTGGAAAGCATTTGCTTTCCGGTTTCATATAATTTTCTTTTTTCAGCGTCTTTTGGCAGGTTTTCATCATTAAATCCACGTTGTCCGTTGCCTTTTATCCATGGCACATGAGCGTAGCTGTAAAAAGCCAGACGATCCGGTTTTAAAGAATTTGTTTTTTCAACAGTATCAATTACATTTTCAATAGTTTGAAAAGGTAACCCAAAAATAATATCGTGACCTATTGATGTATAACCAATTTCTTTTGCCCAAAAAGTTACTTTTGCAACATTATGAAAAGGCTGGATTCTGTGAATTGCTTTTTGAACTTTTTCAGCATAATCCTGAACACCAAAACTGACCCTGCGAAAGCCTAAATCATATAACTTTTTAAGTTGTTCGTAAGTAGTATTGTTAGGATGACCTTCAAAACTAAATTCATAGTTTTTAGCTTTCCCGGCTTTAGAAAGGATACCATTTATAAGGTGTTCTAAATTGCTTGTAGAAAAAAAAGTTGGAGTTCCTCCGCCTAAATGGATTTCTTTTATAAGGGGTTTTGCCGGGAGTAATTTACAATATAAGTCCCATTCTTTTAAAACTGCTTTTATATAAGTTTCCTCTACGGAGTGATTTTTTGTAATACGTTTATTGCAACCACAAAAGGTACACATGCTTTCGCAAAACGGGAGATGAATATATAAACTAATTCCGTTTACTGAATTACTTTCTGAAAATGCTTTCTGAAATGACGCTATCCATTTTTGGTCAGTGAAATCGCTTTCATTCCAATACGGAACTGTTGGATAACTCGTATATCTTGGACCTGGGACATTGTACTTTTGAGTCAGTGAGATTTTCATAAAGTCGGATTTTGTATAATTCAAAATTAGAATTTATGGGCTAGACGGAAAATGACAAATATCATGTATTGACCAAAAAAAAGAGACTCATAATGAGCCTCTTTCCTGAATTAAATAATTAACGTGAAATAGAATCCTGGATGATTTTATGCCATTTTTTTGCAAACTGATGATCTTGATAAACACTTATCTGTTTGATACGGTCATCATCGAAATCATAGAATGGTATTGTGATTTTTTTTTGACTTTCTTTTTCCTGAAATTCAAAGTCAATTTTAACAATGGTGTCTGAAGGCCCTTCGGTTGTTAAAACTAATTTACAGGAAGACACACTTTTTAGATCCAGATAAGTAGATTCTTGTTGATTGGGATTGAAATTCATCAGGATAAATCTTCTGTTTTTCTGATCTATTGTAAGTGTTTTGTTGCTTTGGGATTCGGTTAAATCGAACTCTTCAGGACGTGTTGGATTGAACTTCTTTTTTATGTTCAGAATTTTTGATTTGTTTGCAGCGCTCGATCGTGCTGAAAAATAAATTGGAATGGCTACTATGATCGCAATCACAATACCAATTATGGTTACACTTGTTTCCATTGTGTTTTTTAAATTTGGTAAATTATTATGAAACAGGACACGATTTTCAGAATAGAAAACAGGTCAACGGGTCAGGAAAAAGGATCTCCTGACTGAAAATTCATAAATCGTCTACCAGAAAAAATGGAAGGGATAGAGCATCAGAAGTACTTTTTTGCTCTGTGTTGCAAATTGATTTGCAAAGTTTGATGTTGATTTTACTGCTTTGTGCTGTGGAATCACCATCAATATTGCATCAAACCATTTTGTTAAGACAGAAGGGTTTGATTTTATATTTGCTGCAAATTGATAACTTGCCTGTGGTTGTATAAAAGCTAATGAATCGGCATGATCTATAGAAAAATTAGTATCTGTTTTTTGCGTTTCGCTTATTGGTATAACAGCTTCATTTGCCTGAGCAGCAAAAAAAGCAATTATCAAAAGTGATGCAAAAATGACAGTTTTACGAATCCAATTCATGGTGGCGAATTTAACTCATAAAATACAATTAAAGAAATTTTAAAGAATTAATTAACTTTAAAATTGTGGTTATTATTTATCCTCAATATTTTAATAAAGGAGTATTGAGGATAAACCAGTTTATTTTTGCATTTTGAAATAATAATCAGCTGAATGTTTTCCACTTCCATAAAATAGGAAGAAAATACAAACTAAAAGAACTACTATTGCCAAAAGTAAGCTTTGCGAATGCATATGTCCCATAAAATTAATTAGGATTGCCCCAAATAATATGGGCAACTGAGCGGCAATTGCCCAACGGGTAAGTAGTCCAAAAACGATCATAATACCACCAATCATATGGGCTGGTGCTATGTAATGTATAAGAAACATACCGCCGCCAAACTGATCAATTGGCGAAATTAAATCATGCAAATACTGAATATTGGTAATAAACCAAACTCCTTTCATAAATAAAAAAACACCCAAAACGATGCGTACTAAATCTACTGGTAAATAAGTGTGCGCATTTGCCCATTTATTTAATTTTTTTACATTTTCCATGACACTACGTTATTAAAAATTATACATAAAGTTACTAATTTTTAATGAGATAAGTGTTTTTAACGGCTTGAAAATGAGTTTTCTGCTAATGTTTTAACGTATTATGTGACTTTATGAAAAACTAGACCTGTATAACGCCCAGATTAAATGCTTTTTGAATAGGAGCGTGGTTGGCAGCTTCGATTCCCATTGAGATCCAGGTGCGGGTATCTAAAGGATCAATAATAGCATCTGTCCATAATCTTGAAGCAGCATAATAAGGCGAAGTTTGTTCGTCGTAACGTGCCTTTATTTTATTAAATAATTCAGCTTCCTTGGCTTCGTCTACGATTTCTCCTTTTGCTTTAAGCGAAGAAGCTTCAATTTGTGCCAAAACTTTTGCAGCCTGCGTTCCACCCATAACGGCAAGTTCGGCACTTGGCCAGGCAAAAATTAATCTGGGATCGTATGCTTTTCCGCACATGGCGTAATTTCCTGCCCCGTAAGAATTACCTACAATAACAGTAAATTTTGGAACAACTGAATTACTGACAGCATTCACCATTTTAGCACCATCTTTTATGATTCCGCCATGTTCAGATTTTGATCCCACCATGAAACCGGTAACATCTTGTACGAATACTAATGGAATTTTTTTCTGATTGCAATTGGCTATAAATCGGGTGGCTTTATCAGCGCTATCTGAGTATATCACGCCGCCAAACTGCATTTCACCTTTTTTGGTTTTTACCACTTTTCGTTGGTTGGCAACAATTCCCACAGCCCAGCCATCGATTCTGGCATAACCCGCAATGATAGTTTGACCATAACCATCTTTGTAAGCTTCAAATTCTGAATTATCAACCAAACGATTGATGATTTCCATCATATCATATTGTTCATTTCGGGCTTTTGGTAAAATTCCGTAAATATCTTTTGGCTCTAAGACAGGTTTTTCAGATTTGATTCGGCTAAAGCCAGCTTTGTCATAATCACCTATTTTGTCTACAATATTTTTTATCTTATCCAGGGCATCTTTATCATCTTTGGCTTTGTAATCTGTCACACCTGATATTTCACAATGAGTTGTTGCACCGCCTAAAGTTTCATTGTCGATACTTTCTCCAATAGCTGCTTTTACCAGATAGCTGCCCGCAAGAAAAATACTTCCTGTTTTATCTACAATCAGGGCTTCGTCGCTCATAATAGGTAAGTAAGCACCACCAGCCACACAACTGCCCATTACGGCAGCAATTTGAGTGATTCCCATACTGCTCATTTGTGCATTGTTTCTGAAGATGCGGCCAAAATGTTCTTTATCCGGGAAAATTTCATCCTGTAGCGGTAAATAAACACCTGCGCTATCTACTAAATAAATAATAGGCAGTCTGTTTTCCATGGCAATTTCCTGGGCACGAAGGTTTTTCTTTCCTGTTATAGGAAACCAGGCACCTGCTTTTACAGTAGCATCATTGGCAACAACAATACATTGTTTACCTCTTATATATCCTATTTTGATGACAACACCTCCGGATGGACAACCACCGTGTTCAGCGTACATTCCGTCTCCAACAAATCCTCCAATTTCAATACTTTTTGAACCTTCATCCAGCAAATAAGCAATACGCTCGCGGGCTGTCATTTTACCTTCGGCATGCAATTTCTCGATACGTTTTTCGCCGCCGCCCAATTTTACTTTGGCAAATCTTTGTTTTAAATCAGAAAGTAATAATTTATTGTGATCTTCGTTTTTATTGAAGTTTAAATCCATGATATATTGTTGTTTTTACAAAATAGTGTTGGCTAATTTACAAAATCAATTGAAACCCACATAATAAATATCTTCTTGTGATGAAATAAAAGTAAGTTGATGAAATCTAAATTTAATATATTTCAAAAGAAGAAATAAAGGGACTATTTTGAATTTTTGAAAATTAAATTTGGAATGATTCTAGTCTGGTTATAAGCAAAAAAAAACAGAAGTGAACTTCTGTTTTTGATATATAGATATATGTTAGTATTTTTATTTTTTAGAATCGCAAACCATTCGTTTCAAAATGGCCCATTGTTTTAGGGCATCACGAGCTTCTACAGCAGGATATCCTAACATTGTTTTTCCTGCAGCAACATCTCCAATTACACCTGAACCAGCACCAACGATAGCGCCATCACCAATAGTAGTATGATCTTTTATCGAGGCGCTTCCGCCAATAATTACACCATTTCCTAAGGTTACAGAACCTGCTAAACCGCTATTCCCGGCCATAATACAAAATTTACCTAATTTACTATTATGTCCAATTTGAACTAAATTGTCAATTTTGCACCCGTCTCCAAGAACGGTTGAGCTAAATTTTCCGCGGTCAACGCAGGTATTAGCGCCAATTTCAACTCCATTTCCAATAATTACATTTCCGATTTGCGGAATTTTAACCAAACCTTTTTCGCTACAAGGGCGGAATCCAAATCCATCAGCACCAATTGTTGCATTAGGATGAATGATACAGTCATTACCAATGTGACATCGTTCACGAACGACAGTTCCTGACCATATAATGGTATTTTTTCCAATAGTACATTCGTCCAGAATAGTAACATTAGGGTAGATAGTTGCATTTGCACCAATTTCGACTTTTGGTCCAATATAACAACCCGCCCCAATTCGAGCACCGTTACCAATTATGGCTGTTTCGTCAACCGTTGCAGATTTATGAATGTTATTATGAAATATTGGAGTAGGAGGAGCAAAAAGAGCTAAAATTTGAGACATTGCCAAATCAGCATTTTTTACCTTTATAAAGGCGCGATTGTCTCCGGGCTCAATTGAAATATCTTCGTTAACAACTGCAATAGAGGCTTTTGATAATTTCCAGAATTTCTCATACTTTTTATTTCCTATAAAAGAAATTTCAGAAGTTGTAGCTTTTTCTAATTGTTCTGTCGCTGTTACGCTTTGCGAAGTAGTGCCGTAAATTACACCATTTATAACTTCGTTGATTTCTTGGATTGAATAGGATTTCATCGAATGAATTTAATTGATTTAGGGGTTATTTCGCACCAAATAAAATCAATTAGATTTAAATTACCTAATCTTATTTTGAAGTTTTTTAAATAGTATTTTAAATAATAGTTTAAATATTACAAATTTAACATTAAATCTATTAATTTGTTGATTGTTTTCGCATTCTTCGCCGTTGTTATGGCTCTCAAATCAATTATTTGTAAGTTTTAAAGTGCTTTTTTATGGACTCGTAAATTTGATCCTTTTTATAAATCTATGCTTAGTTATCTCGTTTTAAATCAGTTATTTTAGATCTGTTTTTGACTTAAATTGGCGTTGTAATTGACTGAGGAACTAGTGTGGTATTTTGTAAGTTTCTATTGCTTTCAGGTAGAAATGATTTTTTTTGACTGGTTTTACGAAATTATTTAAAGGAAATAAGTAGGGAGGAGCGTTTAAATTTCCATTTTATTGGATCCGTTTTTAGCTTAATTTTTAATATTATTAAAATTGGTAAGTTAAATCTTAATCAAAAAGAAATTTAACCTTTTTTGCATTCCTTTAGAATTCTTTTTTCAAATTTCTTTTTTTAGAATAGAATGTAAATTAAAAAGCGATTCACTTATATTAGAAGGAATCGCTTTTAGAAAATTTATTCTTTTATTTTAGAAAGAGAAATAGCGTTGATACAATAACGTAAACCGCTTGGTTCAGGGCCATCGGGAAAAACGTGACCTAAATGTGCATCGCAGGTATTGCAAACTACTTCAACACGAATCATTCCGTATGACTTATCGGCATGATAGGCGATAGCATTTTCTTTCAGAGGCTGTGTAAAAGAAGGCCAGCCTGTTCCTGATTCAAATTTTTCGCTGGCATCAAAAAGCAAAGTCCCGCAGCATTTGCATTCATATATTCCGGGATCAAATAAACTGCAAAGTTCGGAACTAAACGATCTTTCTGTTCCTTTTAAACGTGTTACCTGAAATTCTTCAGTGGTTAGAATTTGTTTCCATTCTTCTGCTGTTTTCTCTACTCTTTTGTCCGGAACCGGATTTCCTTTATTCGTAAAACGAATTATGTCTGCCCATTTTATCATAACTTTTTTATTTAGTTTTCAGTTTGCGATTTTCAGTTGCAGTATTCACGGATTTTAAAGCTCCGACTGCGATTGAAAACTGCGACTAAAAAATTATTCTTCCTCTTTTTGTCCCATCATCATTAAAAAGGCTTTTAGAAATGGGTCAATATTTCCGTTCATTACGCCATCGACATCACTGGTTTCATAACCGGTACGAACATCTTTTACCAATTTATAAGGTTGCATTACGTAATTACGGATTTGCGACCCCCATTCGATTTTCATTTTTCCGGCTTCAATATCGGCACGTTGCGCTTGTTGTTTCTTCAACTCAATTTCATACAATTGCGAACGTAACATTTGCATGGCACGTTGTCTGTTGTCTTGTTGGGATCGTGTCTCTGAACATTGAATCTGAATTCCGGTTGGTTTGTGTACCAATTGTACTTTGGTTTCAACCTTATTCACATTTTGTCCTCCGGCACCACTAGAACGTGAAGTTGTAATTTCGATATCAGCAGGATTAATGTCAATTTCGATACTGTCATCAACAAGCGGATAAACATAAACAGATGCAAATGAAGTATGACGTTTGGCATTACTATCAAAAGGAGAGATTCTCACTAAACGATGTACACCGTTTTCTCCTTTTAAATATCCAAAAGAATAATCGCCTTCAAACTCCAGGGTAACCGTTTTGATACCGGCAACCTCACCAGCCTGAAAGTTAAGTTCTTTTATTTTGAAGCCGTAACTTTCTCCCCACATCATGTACATGCGCATCAGCATTCCAGCCCAATCACAACTTTCGGTTCCGCCGGCACCGGCAGTAATTTGTACTACGGCACTTAAGCTGTCTCCCTCATCAGAAAGCATGTTTTTGAACTCGATGTTCTCGATATGAGCTTGTGTGTTTTTATAATGCTCGTCTAATTCTTCTGCAGAAAGTTCTCCTTCTTTATAAAAATCATAGGCAAGCTGCAATTCATCTGTAAGTTCGATGGCCTTGTTGTAATCTTCGATCCATTTTTTCTTGTTTCGAAGGTTTTTTACAATAACCTCAGCTTCTTTTGCATTGTTCCAGAAATCTGGTGCGAAAGTCTTTTCTTCTTCGTTGGCAATTTCAATTAGTTTGGCATCAACGTCAAAGATACCTCCTCAACGCACCAAGGCGCTCCACAATACCTTTTATTTGTTCGGTAGTTGTCATAAATTAATAGTAGTTTTATTTGTTTTTTGAATGTTACGCTGATCTCTAAATTTGTCAAAAAAACTCCTTAGTAAAAACGTAATTTTGTTGTACAAAAATAAGATATAGTTTTTAGATTATTGCATTAATTTTAGCATATAAAAAAGAATACAAAAAGGCTGTAGTATAAAATCACCGTATGGAGCATATAAGTAATTACAACTTGCATAAAGACGATTTTTCGAAGTTACATTTCGAAATAAATGACGCTAAGCCGTATTTGCTTAAAAATTTAACGCACGCCACGATTCCACACAGACATAGTTTTTATCAGATTATTTGGTTTAAAAATGCAGGAAAGCATTATATTGATTATAAAATTATCGAACATCCTGAAAATACGATATTCTTTATCAACACCAATCAAATTCATTATTTCTGTCCTGATTCTTCAAACGAGGGATTTCTTTTTCATTTTAATGATTATTTTATATCTCAATTCAACCCCGAGTTTACCGAGCGTTTTTCGTTATCGGTTTTTAATGAAATAGGAAAACCATATTTGCAACTTTCAGAAAAAAATGCTGAAAGATTTTTGGTTTTAACCAAAGTTATTCAGGATGAAATAGCAATAAATGATATTTTTATGAAAGAACAGGTATATTCGATTTTTGCGAGTTTACTTTTTTTAATAGAAAGATTAAAAACTAAGGAAGCTAAAATTGATTTTACTTTAAATACAGATTTTAAACTGGCCTACTTGTTTAAAGAAGAAGTTTATAAAAGCAAAGAATCGTTTTTTAATATCGAGCATTACAGTAATCTACTTCATACCAATAATAAAAAACTCACCAGTGTTGTGAAACAATATTTAGGCAATACTCCGGCTAATATTATTATTTCGATTAAAATATTAGAAGCAAAAAGAAGATTGGCCAACGGAAAGTTTTCGATTCAGGAAATTGCTTATGATTTAGGATTTGATCAACCTACTTATTTTACTAAATATTTCAAGAAAGCAACCGGAATAACTCCAAAAGAGTTTCAATCGTCTATACTTCCGTAAAGTACCATTTGTAGTCTCTGTTTTGCCATTTTAAAAGAACAAATAGATAGAATTTTGTCGTGTTAATTTAAAAAACACAAAAAATGAAATCACAAGCATTAATAGTAGGCGGCACGACCGGAATGGGAAAAGCTACTGCAGCATTATTGTTGCAAAAAGGTATAGAAGTAATTATTGTAGGCAGAGCTGATAAAAATCTGGAAAGCACCAAGCAAGAATTAGCATTTTTAGGAGATATTAAAACTGTTGCAGTTGATTTATTGAATGAAAGTGAAGTCGAAAACTTTGCGGTTTCGTTACCAGCATTGATTCCTAATTTAAAATATTTGGTAAACGCCGCGGGATATTTTAGTCCGAAACCATTTTTAGAGCATACCAAACAAGATTACGATATCTATCATAACTTTAATAAAAGCTTTTTCTTTATCACGCAGGCTGCGGCTAAGATAATGAAAGAGAATGGCGGAGGATCGATTGTAAACATAGGTTCTATGTGGGCAAAGCAAGCTATAAAAGCAACACCATCGTCTGCTTATTCAATGGCGAAGGCAGGATTGCATAGTTTGACGCAGCATTTAGCAATGGAATTGGCAGATTATAATATTCGTGTAAATGCCGTTTCTCCGGCTGTTGTGGTTACGCCAATTTACGGATCGTTTATCGAAGAGGGAAAAATAGAAGAAACGTTGCAAGGCTTTAATAGTTTTCACCCTATTGGTCGTGTTGGTAAACCGGAAGATATCGCTAAAACGATTGGTTTTTTACTTTCGGATGAAGCTTCATGGGTAACGGGAGCTGTTTGGGATATTGACGGAGGTGTTATGGCAGGAAGAAATTAATTTTTAGAGTAAAATGTTAGATGTAATTTGTAAAAAGGTTGCTTAGTGCAAATAATAAAAGACTCAGGGAGTTTTTCGATTTATCGAAAGACTCTTTGTTGCATATGAAATCTTTGTGTGAAAATTTATTAAACACATAGAAACATAGATTTTATAGGTGTAAAAAGAAGATAAAAAGAAATACATTTCTTCAAATAGAAAAGCTATGTTTATTTAAAATAAGTGAAACGCCTTTTTTTAGTAAACGAAGGCTATGTTTCTATGTGTTAAAAATGTGCACAACGAATTAAAATATCAAATGAAACAAAGAATAACAATTTTAGGAGCCGGATTAGCCGGATTATTAACGGGGTATAGATTAAAGAAATTAGGATTTGAAATCCGGATTCTGGAAGCCAGAAATCGTTTAGGCGGAAGAATCTCAACTGTTGTTAGCGATAATAATACTTTGGTCGAAATGGGAGCAACCTGGTTTGGAGAACAACATACCAATCTTTTAGCATTATTAGAGGAATTGGAGCTTTCATATTTTGAGCAATTTATGAAAGGAACAGCTTATTTTGAAGCTTTTTCTATGTCGCCTCCGCAAATTATTGAAATCCCAACCGATAATCCGAGTTATAGAATAATGGGCGGGACATTTGCATTGATAAATAAACTAGCGGAATTTTTTAATGAAAATGAAATCATATTAAATGAGCAGGTAAAAGAATTGGACTTTAATGACAACATTGTCAAAATTATAACGCAGGATAAAATTTTTGAAGCTAATATTGTGATATCGACTTTACCGCCGGCTTTGTTGGTTAATTCGATTATGTTTAGACCACAAATTTCATCAGAATTATCGAGTATTGCAGAACGAACCCATACCTGGATGCAAGATGCTATTAAAGTGGCTTTGGTTTATGAAACTCCTTTTTGGAAACATAAAAATATCTCTGGAACTTTGTTTAGTAATGTAGGTCCTATAACAGAGTTTTATGATCAGTCTGATGCCGAAAATACTAAATATGCTTTGTGCGGATTTATAAATAGTAGTTATGCTCAATTTTCTGCAACCGAGAGAAAAGAAAAAATTCTAAGTCAGTTAGAACGATTATTAGGTAACGAAGCTCTGAAATATAAAAGTTACGAAGAAGTAATTTGGTCTGAAGAGGTTTTTACTAAAAATAAAATGCAGGAAAACATCTTTGTTTATCCGCACCAAAATAATGGAAATGCTATTTTTTCTCCGGCTTATTTTAATGAAAGGTTTTATATCTCAGGATCAGAGACTTCGCAATATTTTCCGGGTTATATGGAAGGTACAATTTTTTCGTCTAATAAATTGGTTTCTAAAATTATAAGGTAACTTTAGAATATTAATTTTAGATTTATATGTTTTTTGCAAATATTACGTTAATTTGGTTTAATTGTAATTGCTAGTTAAATTTTAGCAAAACTTGTTAAGAATAACTATCAGTAATACGTAATTTTGCTGTTGAAAAAAGATATACTTTTTAGAATATGGAAATAAATTTAATTAGCGATACCATTACCAAACCTACGCACGAAATGTTGCAGTATATGTTTAACGCTAACGTTGGCGATGACGTATACAGACAAGATCCTACAGTTATTGAGTTAGAAACCAGGGTAGCTGAATTTTTTGGGATGGAAGCCGGACTTTTTTTTCCGTCAGGTACTATGGCAAATCAAACTGCTATAAAATTGCATACACAGCCGGGAGAGCAATTAATTGCTGATAAATATGCCCATGTTTATAATTATGAAGGTGGAGGAGTTTCGTTTAATAGTGGAGTTTCGTGCTGCTTATTAGATGGAAACAGGGGAATGATAACTGCAAATCAGGTAGCGGCTGCGATCAACGATCCGGAGTTTTATCATAGTCCGTTGACGAGTTTGGTTTGTGTAGAAAACACTACTAATAAAGGTGGTGGCGCTTGTTATGAATTAGACGATTTAAAAGAAATAAAAAAGGTTTGCGATGCAAATAATTTAAAATTCCATTTGGATGGAGCCAGAATTTGGAACGCATTGGTAGCCAAGAGACAAAATCCAAAAGAATTTGGGGCTATTTTCGATACGATTTCGGTTTGTTTATCGAAAGGATTGGGTGCTCCAATTGGTTCGGTTTTATTAGGTTCTAAAGCCGATATTCACAGGGCGTTGAGAATCAGGAAAATATTAGGTGGCGGAATGCGCCAGGTAGGATATTTGGCGGCAGCCGGATTATATGCTTTGGCAAATAATATCGAAAGACTGGCAGAAGATCACCGAAGAGCTAAAGAAATTGCGGCAATTTTGAGTACAAAACCGTGGGTATCACATATCGAACCTGTAGAAACTAATATTTTGATTTTCTCTTTGGCAGAAGGCTACAGCGATCAGCTTTTGATTGAAAAACTAAAACAAAAAAATATTTTGATCAGCTCGATGGGACACAATAAGCTTAGGGTTGTAACTCATTTAGATTATAAAGAAGTAATGCATACTTATGTGGTTGAAACACTTCAGAAGTTTTAGGAAGAAGGTTCAAAGTAGCAAAGGTTCAGAGGGACAAAGGTTAAAAAAAGAAAGATGCATTATTAGTGCATCTTTCTTTTTTGATTAAAAAGGATTCAAAGTTTACAATGTCAAAAAAACTTTGAACCTTTGTTGCTCTGAACCTTTATACCTTATTTAAACAAATTATCCATTCCCGGAATCATTGGCATATCCATTTTTGCAACAGCATCAAGTTCTTGCTCGTTAACGCTTGTAGCTCTTTCTATTGCTTTGTTTAGCGTTACTACTAAGTAATCTTCTAATTGTTCCTTATCTTCAAGCAAAGAATCATCAATAGAGATTGATTTTACTTTTCTATTTGCAGTCAATGTTACTTTTAATAATCCATCAGCGCTTTGTTCATCAATTAAAACCGTGTCCAAACGCTTTTTAGTATCTTCAATTTTTTGTTGGGTTTCTTTAAGTTTACCCATCATTCCCATTAAATCCATTTTTGTTGATTTTAAATTATTTCATACAAAATTAGTATATTGCTTTATGATATCAATAGAATATTTTATGAAAAAATTAATTTGGTTCTGTTGTCTTTGTAGTATTTTTGCTGCTTCGTATTTAAAAACTAATGCTCAATCAATGCAAAACGATATAAAGGCCCCGCAAGCCAAAGAAATTCCCAAAACATTAAAAAAACATAAAGAAACAAGAGTCGATAATTATTTTTGGCTAAACGATCGCGAAAATCCTGAGGTTATCGATTATTTGAATAAGGAAAACTCTTATTACGAGAGTATGACCTCGCATACAAAAGGTCTTCAGGAAAATTTGTATGAAGAAATGAAAGCCAGGATTAAGGAAGATGATTCGTCAGTTCCTTATTTTTATAATGGCTATTATTATATTACCCGTTTCGAAACAGGTCAGGATTACCCGATATTTTCAAGAAAAAAGGGAAGCCTTTCTGCAGATGAAGAAATCCTGTTCAACTGTAACGAACTGGCAAAAGGACATGCTTATTTTAAACTGGGAGGCCTAAGCATAAGCCCTGATAACAAATTTGCCAGTTTTGGAGTAGACATTGTAGGAAGAAGAATTTACACGATTCAGATCAAAAACTTAGAAACAGGCGAAATCTTATCTGATAAAATCGAAAATGCTACTGGAGGATCAGTTTGGGCAAATGATAATAATACCATTTTCTATACCAAACAAGATGAGGTTACGTTAAGAGCTGATAAAGTTTTTAGACATAAATTAAACACGGAATCTGCTTCAGATGTTTTGGTTTTTAACGAGACTGATGATACTTTTAATGTTTCGATAAGCAAAGAAAAATCCAGAAAATACATCGTAATTGGTTCCGGAAGCACTTTAACCACTGAATACAGAATTTTAAATTCTGATACTCCGGATGGAGAATTTGTGGTGTTTCAACCTCGTGTACGTGGTCTGGAGTATAGTATCTCTCATTTTGAAGACTCTTTTTACATTCTGACGAATAAAGACAAGGCAACTAACTTTAAGTTGATGAAAACGCCTGAAAATAAGACAGGAAAGAAAAATTGGGTAGATCTTATTCCGCATCGCGAAGATGTTTTGTTAGAAGATATCGAAATTTTTAAAAACTACCTTGTTGTTGAAGAGCGCTCAAATGGTTTAAACCATATTCGTATCATGCCATGGAATGATGAACCTGATTATTATCTTCCTTTTGGCAGTGAAACCTACAATGCTTACACGACCACTAATATTGATTTTGATACAGATGTTTTGCGTTATAGTTATCAATCGCTTGCAACACCTTCGTCTGTAATTGATTTTAATATGAAGACTAAAACCAAAGAAATCTTAAAAGAGCAACAGGTTTTAGGCGGTAAATTTGATAAAGAGAATTACATCGAAGAACGTGTTTGGGCCACTGCCAGAGACGGTGTAAAAGTGCCTATTTCGATGATTTATCGTAAAGGACTGCAGAAAAATGGTAAAAATCCGTTATTGCTGTATGCTTATGGTTCATACGGAATTACAATGGATACTTATTTCTCATCGACAAGGCTTTCATTGTTAGACCGTGGTTTTGTATATGCAATCGCCCATATCAGAGGAGGAGAGGACTTGGGAAGACAATGGTATGAAGATGGAAAACTGTTAAAAAAGAAAAATACCTTTACAGATTTCATCGATTGCTCTAAATTTGTAATAAGTGAAAATTATACATCTCCTGAGCATTTATATGCTGAAGGAGGATCTGCAGGAGGACTTTTGATGGGAGTTATCGTAAATGAAGCCCCTGAATTATATAAAGGAGTTATTGCTCAGGTGCCTTTTGTAGATGTTATTACAACTATGCTGGACGACAGTATTCCGTTAACAACCGGAGAATATGACGAATGGGGAAACCCAAATAATAAAAAATATTACGATTATATGTTATCCTACTCACCGTATGATAATGTAAAAGCGCAAAACTATCCTAACATGTACGTTTCTACCGGATTACACGATTCGCAGGTACAGTATTGGGAGCCTGCTAAATGGGTGGCAAAGTTGAGAACTCTAAAAACAAATAAAAATCTTTTATTTTTAGATACCAACATGGATGCCGGACATGGCGGCGCTTCCGGGCGTTTTGAGGCTTTAAAAGACTTAGCAAAGGAATTTAGTTTTTTATTAGATTTAGAAAAAATTAAAAGCTAATTAGAAATTTTTTGTTAAATTTGCAACCTATCAAGGTTATTTGAAAATGCCTTTGATTAACTATTTTTTTATGAAAGAAGAAATAAACGCTTATAATAATGTTTTAGAGTTAATAGGTAATACCCCACTTATTAAGCTAAATAAAATTACCGAAGAGTTAGAAGGTAATTTCTACGCAAAGGTAGAAGCTTTTAATCCAGGACATTCCTCAAAAGATAGAATAGCGTTATATATTATTGAAGAAGCTGAGAAAAAAGGAATCCTAACACCGGGTGATACTATTATCGAAACGACATCCGGAAATACGGGATTTAGTTTGGCGATGGTAAGCATTATAAAAGGTTATAACTGTATTTTAGCAGTAAGCTCAAAATCATCCAAAGATAAGATTGACATGTTGAGAAGTTTAGGAGCAAAGGTTTATGTTTGTCCCGCCCACGTTTCAGCAGATGACGAGCGATCTTACTACAATGTTGCCAAACGTTTACACGAAGAAACAAAAGGCTCCGTTTACATCAATCAGTATTTTAATCAATTAAATATTGATGCGCACTATAACACTACAGGTCCTGAAATTTGGGAACAAACAAAAGGACAGATCACACATCTTGTGGCTTGTAGCGGAACTGGAGGAACAATTTCCGGAACTGCAAAATTCTTAAAAGAGCAAAATCCAAATATTAGAATTCTAGGTGTTGATGCTTTTGGGTCCGTATTAAAGAAATACCACGAAACAAGAGAATTCGACAACAAAGAAATTTATCCGTATCGTATTGAAGGTTTAGGTAAAAACCTGATCCCATCTGCTACAGATTTCGATATTATCGATAAATTCATCAAAGTAACAGATGAAGAGAGTGCGCACTCGGCCAGAGAGATTACGCGTAAAGAAGGTTTGTTCGTAGGATATACTTCCGGAGCTGTAATGCAGGCAATCAAACAATACGCTGAGGAAGGTGAATTTACCAAAGACAGTAATATTATCGCTATTTTCCCGGATCACGGTTCTCGCTATATGAGTAAAGTATTTAGTGATGACTGGATGAACGAACAAGGATTCTTTGACAGTGTCAATGAAGAAGAAGTTCAGAAAATTGAATTTGTAAAGTAAGTTTAAATTACTTTTTAAAGATATAACTCCATTCGTTTAGCGAATGGAGTTTTTTTTTGTAAAAATGGCTTTACAAATATGTTATAGCGATGTTCCTTTTTTGGTAATTTTTATTATTTAAATAAGAATAACGTATTTATATGTAATGAGTGTTTGGTAATATTGAATTAAAATTATAGTTTTAACAAAAAATATGAAAGTATAATTAAATTTAATTAAGAGTTCAAAATGATCAATTTTGGTTATTTGACGATTATTTAGGTTTGTTGTCGAGTAAATTTTTGCTGATATACATTATAATATAGTTTAGTATTATTAAAAGATACACTTTCTTAAAATCCCCTAAAATCTGTGAATATGAAAAAATTATTACTGACATTAATGTTTGTAAGTTTTTTAAATGCTAATGCCCAAAATCCAGTTCAGGAATTCAATTTCAACGGAACTTTAAACAATACTGATAATACAATATCCTTTTTAGGAACCCCAAATTTTGTGAATGACAGAATGGGTGTTGCCAAGGGAGCGCAAAGACTTACTAATAAAGTTTTGCAAGGTGTAGTAGGGGATCTTCCACAGGATAATAAACCACGATCTATATCTATATGGGTAAAATTTAATAGTGTTGCTTCAGCAAATTATATTTTAGGTTATGGCACTCCGTTGAGTACTCAATATTTTGGTTTGCTGCAACAAGCCGCTGCCTCAGGCAATTCGGATCTAAGTTTAGTGGGCTGGGGAGATAATAATAATGTTATAGCTTCAGTTCCACTGGTAAAAGACGTTTGGTACCAATATAGTATTACTTATGATGGTAATGCTTCAAAAATATACCGTAACGGCGAGTTATTAAAGTCTGTTGAAGGGATTTCACGTTTAACGAAAGGTTATATTTTAAGATTAGGAGCATTAAGCACAACCACCGGAATCAATGCTGATGTAGACGATCTCAAAATATATAGTGTCGCTATGACTGCAGAGCAGGTTCTGGAATCGTATAACAGTTCGAAACCTGCTACTGCAGTTGTGGCCGAAAATGTTCCGGCTTCTAACACAGTCAAAAAAGCTGTTGCACCCTCAACAAAAGCTGTAATTGCAACAAAAACGGCAATATCAGTTCCTGCAACTACTACGGAAGCCAATACAGGTTCTAAAAATGTTGAGGTTTTCTCGCAAGGCAGAAAAATAATAGGAAGCAATGCTTCTAATATTGCAGATTTACCGGAGGGAACTTATTTGTTGAAAATTACCAACAATCCGGCAAAAAAATAACTTCCAATTTTATTTATATATTAGACAATTTCTAAATGGTAAAAGCCTTCTGAAAATTATATTTTAGAAGGCTTTTTTTATGGTTTAGTATTTAAATTATATCAAGTAAGAAATATGAATTAATGCATTGGTATTTAGTGTTAAAAATTTTTACATCAATAATTAATGCTATTACAAATTATAAGTAATTTAAATTTACCAATTTCCATTTGTAATGTTTGATATAATTCTAACCTGATTACAAATAAAATATTCTTTTAGATTAATATCTAATTCCTTCGTTTTTTAGGGCAGTTTTGGTTTTCTGTTTTTTTCTAGTATTACTTCCTCTTCACCCATATTTCCTGAAAATTTTTTGTCCTTTAAGCTTTCTTCTCTTTTTCTTAGTTCTTCAATTTGAGAATCTTTTGATAGAGAGTTCCATTTTTTTTCTCTTTCGTCATCTTTGTATTTTTCTACAATATCAAGAATTAAATTTAATTGATTTCTTTCAATTAGTATTTTGGAAATTATTTGCCAATCATCATTTTTTTTAGGAAATTCCATTGCTATTTCTACCAGAATAGTTATAATTTCAGGAGTAAGTATTTCAGGTAATTTATTAGGATCTATTTTTTTCATAAATATAATTATCTTATTGGTTTTACTAATTCTACAAAATCTACATAATACCATGGAGTTTTACCATCAGCATCAAATATTTGATTACCATTATTGTCTAAAACCGGAATTGGATTATCAGTTTGCCTAAAATAACCTTCATTCATTAAACCCGCTCTGCGAAGTCTTCTCAATCACTAAAATAGTAAATGTTTAGGTGCTGTGCGAAGTCTCCCGACTTCGTACCCAATCCAATAATCCAGAAAGAGAATCAAAAAATATTTTGCAACGGAATATAGCTACGGGTACGAAGTCGGGAGACTTCGCACAGCAATTGCGAACACTTCGTAGAGCGGGAAAAGTATTTTTACTATCATCGAGTAAGATCATCAAATTTAACTTGTAAACGTGCTCTTAAATAAACGTGAAATTTCTCGAAAAACAATTTAATATCAGCCTCAGAATAACGCTCTTTAAATGGTGAATCAACTATTGATAAACAGTAATTATCTTGAGTTAAAGCGAAGTCAAGACATTTATATAGCATTTCCCAATATTCCAATGTTCCTGTTTTTAATAAGTGCTCCCAATAATCATCTTCAAACACTTTTTCATTATTCAATTTATGATGATGATAATAAATAAAATGAACCGCCATCCCTAAATATTTTTGAAGAGTTTTTACTTCCATTTTAGTAAATTTATTTATTTTAAGATTATTTATATTCGTCACCCGCTCTGCGAAGTTTTCTCAATCACTAAAATATTTAATGTTTAGGTGCTGTGCGAAGTCTCCCGACTTCGTACCCAATCCAATAATCCAGAAAGAGAATCAAAAAATATTTTGCAACGGAATATAGCTACGGGTACGAAGTTGGGAGACTTCGCACAGCAATTGCGAACACTTCGTAGAGCGGGAGCTAAACCATGATTTTTTCTTACAAAATAATTAAGGGTAAATAAACTAAAAATCATTTATTCTGCTCAGCTTCCCATCTCCCAAGTTTTTTCCTTTTTTCGATTTGATGTAATGCTAATTCTTTTATTTTCTCATCTTCTGATTGTGATATTTTTTCTAATGCTTCAATATTGTATGGCTCAGGCTGTGCGCCAATGGCATAGATGATTTTTCGAATAAAAGGATATTTAAGGTCCTCATCATGTTTGTAAAAATCAGGTAATTCTGAGATTATTTTGATTAAATAATTTATACTATTTTCATCATTATTGTAATATTGCTGTAATGATGTAATAATTTGTTCATGATCATGATGCCAGTATTCTAATAAAAAAAAATGCAATAGTTTTATGAAATCATTTTCCGACATAGAAGTTGGAAATCTCCACAATATTGCGTTAAATCTTCTGTTAAAAACAGAATCATTTTTGGACTCTAATAGCAATTGTTTTAGCTCTTTAAAACTTGCTTTGTAAGGAAATATAGGTAATAATTCCTCTCTACTAATTCGAAAATTTTTATGAAAAATCTCCCAATCTTTATCCGATACTTTTATCATTTTTTTACTCTTGGTATTACTTCAAAAAACAAAATACTTTTATTAAATTCTGCGAATGCTTCTGATTTTCCTAATGCAATATTGACTTGACCTATATTTTCTAACGCGCTTTTATCATGGGATCCCGCTCTGCGAAGTCTTCTCAATCACTAAAATAGTAAATGTTTAGGTGCTGTGTGAAGTCTCCCGACTTCGTACCCAATCCAATAATCCAGAAAGAGAATCAAAAAATATTTTGCAACGGAATATAGCTACGGGTACGAAGTCGGGAGACTTCGCACAGCAATTGCGAACACTTGGTAGAGCGGGGCTTATCATTGTAAATACTTTTGTTTGTGAGACAAAAATAAAAGATATATTTTAGCTATGTATTGCACAACATAAAAAAAAATAAAATGTCTATATTTATTTGCCACAAAAGAAAATCAATTCAAAATATACAAAAAGAATATCCAAATTCTGAAATAGTTGATGTAACATCCAAGGCTGCGAATGATTACGTAAAATTCAGTCCTTTTTATCCTATTGGGAATATTCCAATTCCTTTTACAGATAATCGTTATAGTGAATCTGTTGAAGGTATTTGGCAAGGTCTAAAAGTATTTGAAGATTACGGAATTGATGAATCAAAGTTTTTGGTGAAGAATATGAAAAACTTAAAACGAACTACTAGAAAATATGGTATTGTTTTAGGGCATCAAAAAGGAATAGACAATTCAGAACTTTTAGATTATTATAGTGCGAGATTAAATATATATGTTCCCTCTTATGAATATGTATTAAAGAATCATCTTAATGATTTAGTGGAAGAGTTGAAAATAATTTCTGCCACTAAATCATTGGTATTATTAGATTATGAAACAAATACAGATCTTAAAAATATAACAAAACCTCTTTCTCACGCAAGTCTTATTAAAAACTTTATAGAGAATAACTAATTCATTTAATTATTAAAACTCCAACTGTTTGAGAGGGGTATTAAAATGTGGGGCATCATCTGGATTAGGATTTAAGCACATTTCTATTGCAATACTCAAATTATAAATCAATTCATTATAGATATAATATTTTTCGTCATCATCTTTATATAATCCTAAATCGTAATATAATCCTGGTACTATAGTCATTAAATAATATAGTATATCTTTAGGAACATTTTCTCTATATTTCCAATCGGCTTTTAATTCTTCTAAAATTTCATATAATTTATTTAACAGAATAGGGTCAATTCCATCTCTAATATGATATTTAATCAAAAAGCCATTATCTTTATTAAAAAGAAATTGTTCAATGTTTTCAGCGGTTATTTGTGACATATTAATTAATTTATGATTTTAAAAGCTGTAGTTGGAATTTCGTCAATAATAATTAAAAATTCAAAAGATTTTTTCGCGTAGCCTTGTACTCTTGGCCCTCCTAAAAAGGTTTTTCTTATACCCGCTTTGCGAAGTCTTCTCAATCACTAAAATAGTAAATGTTTAGGTGCTGTGCGAAGTCTTCCGACTTCGTACCCAATCCAATAATCCAGAAAGAGAATCAAAAAATATTTTGCAACGGAATATAGCTACGGGTACGAAGTCGGGAGACTTCGCACAGCAATTTCGAACACTTCGTATAGCGGGTAATTACTTGATTTATAGTGTTCTAAAAAAAACTGCGCAAAGTATAGAAACAATTGCGCAGTTTTTTATGAAGTCATTTCGCAGAGCGATGTAATTTTAAATTATTCATCATCCTCAGCTTCCCATCGACCAAGCTCTTTTCTTTTTTCAATTTGATGCAGTACTAATTTTTTGATCTCTTCATCGTCCGTTTGTAAAAGAGTTTCTAATGCTTCAATGTTATACGGTTCTGGTTGTGCACCAATAGCATAGATAATTTTTCGAATAAAAGGATATTTAAGAGCTTCATCTTCATAAAATTGTGGAGGTGAAGCAAGTAGTTGCATTAAATATTGTATGTTATTTTTATCTTTGTTAAAAAAAAATTGAAATTTTCTAATTATTGTTTCATGATTATGATGCCAATTCTCTACTAAAAAGAATTGCAATAGTTTCATAAAATCACTATCCGGCATAGAAATCGGAAATCTCCACAATATATCAGTAAACCGTGTATCGTATATAGAATCAGTTTTTGACTCTAGTAACAATTGTTTTAATTCCTCATAATTTGCTCTATAGGGAAAGATGAGAAACAATTTGTCTCTACTAATTTCATAATTTTTATCAAAAATCTCCCAGTCTTTCACTAATATTTTCATAATTATTTTACTACTTCAAAAAACAATATATTTTTATTAAACTCCCCGTTCTGCGAAGTCTTCTCAATCACTAAAATAGTAAATGTTTAGGTGCTGTGCGAAGTCTCCCGACTTCGTACCCAATCCAATAATCCAGAAAGAGAATCAAAAAATATTTTGCAACGGAATATAGCTACGGGTACGAAGTCGGGAGACTTCGCACAGCAATTGCGAACACTTCGTAGAGCGGGATCATCTTAATGATTTAGTGGAAGAGTTGGAAAAAATTTCTGCCACTAAATCATTGGTATTATTAGATTATGAAACAAATACAGATCTTAAAAATATAACAAAACCTCTTTTTCACGCAAGTCTTATTAAACGCTTTATCGAGAAAGAATAATTATTGATTTACTTTTTTAAAGCCCCAACTCCTTAAGAGGAGTATTAAAATGCGGGTCATCAATATCGGGATTTAAGCACATTTCAATTGCAGTGTTTAAATTATAAATCAATTCATCATAGGTATCATATTTTTCTTCATCATTTTTATAAATTTCTAAATCTCTATATAAGACAGGTATTATTGATACTAAATAATATAGTATGTCTTTAGGTACATTTTTTTCAAATTTCCAATTCTTTTTTAATTTTTCCAAGATCGCATAGAATTCATCTAATAAAATAGGATCAATTCCATCTTTGGAATGATACTTTATTAAAAAACCGTTTTCTTTATTGTAAAGAAAATTTTCAATTTGTTGTGCAGTTATTATATGCATATTTATTTAATTTATTTGTTTGAAAGCTGTAGTAGGAATTTCATCAATAATAATTAAAAATTCTGAAGAACTTGCTGCAAAATTTCTTGTAGATTTTGCTTTTATAAGACTATTTCTCACTCTCTGCTTTTCATAATGCAATATTGACTTGATCTATATTTTCTAACGCACTTTTATCATGGGACTCAGTTTTAAATAGAAAATAATTTCTTATTTGATTGTCATTATTCTCTGATACTGAAACATAATTTTTTTTCTATTATTTGATCTTTTAACTTGAAAACTTCTTGATTTTTTTCAAATACAATTATATTTTAAGTTGGAATAAATCGCTTGGTATTTGTTGAATTTTTACTTGTTTATGTTTCATTTTATTTAAAAATCAAGTTATAATTTTTGTTAACGAAAGAAGCTTTTATAGAGAATGCTTTTGGAGTGGGGGATATCTATTTTAAATTACCAGTTTTGCTGGTCAACTACTATTGTAGTGTAATTGTTAGATTTCTATTTTTGCTATATATTCATGTATGTTAAATTCGAGATTTGGATTTTCATTATATTCTCTTTTTAATACTTCTTTGGACAAAAAAATATTGTAGCCTTTTTGTAAAGTCCCTCTTTCATGAAATTCGTTAACTAATAAACTTTCGTTTTCCCATTCCAAATTTTCATTTATTTTTTTTAAAACAGCTGGTAATCTACTAAAGTTTAAGTTATATCGCTCTAAATTCCAAACATATGAATAATTCTCTTCATTAAAAGACATCGGCAACCAAACATCAGACTTTGTTGCTAATACGAAACTTTGCTGGAATGTACGAAAACTTTCTAGACAAAATATATCAGAGTGAATTTCCTCACCCTGATCTGTATAAATAACAGTATCACCGTTTATACCAAATTCAAAACAATCCTGCAAATAGTTGTCTTTTTCAATTAAAGCAATCAATTCTTCTACACTACTATAATTCAATATTTCGTTTTTACCTTCTAATGATCTTGGAATAAAAAGTTGAGATTCAATAAGAATAGTTAACAAAGTTTTCAAATCTGATGAAATTTCCGGGTATGGTACTATGTCGTAATTATAATCGTATTTATTACTGTCAAAATGCCAACTCCCTCTTAATTTTCTTGGTAAATAAAGTTTCATATATCTGCGATTGAGTTTTTAGTTAGAGGAGTTTATATTTGTTTTGAATCGAAATGCTTCTGAATATGATGATGAGCCTACAATGCGCATCGTGTGTTCGCTAGCTTGCGGATGGGAAGTTAAATTGACTTTGTAGAATTTTTTTTTTCGCGTTCACGAGCATGATGCTCTCGCCAGCGTGGGGAAGATGAAAAAATTACTCAAGAATATAACTCAAAAACTCATCTCTCTTATCATAAGAAATATCATAATGCAAAGATTTTAATATCATAGTGTTCCAGGGTTTCCATTCATCAGAAAGTTCAGTATTAGTTATCTTATAATGTTCTAAAATTCCTTCTACAAAATAATCCTTTAAGAGTAAATCTAAAATTCTTTCTTTTTCATCTTTTATAAGAACTATTTTGTATTCTAAATTATTCTTTTCACCAATGTGGAAAGTAAATACACCACTGTCCCATGAACTTAAATATTCTAAATCACCATCTGAATCATATTGGGTAGGAACAAGATTATTATCTTTCTCATATTCAAATATCATCGACATCATACGTTCATTTACCCATTGGTAAAAAACGTCCGCTCCTTCTAATAAATCTTGTTTTTCTTTTTCTGAATCCCAAAAGTACTTTTCTGAATATAAGCCTTCAGTATTAATTTCCATTATAACGGAATTGAATTTATCTTTTGTTGAGAATAAAGAATTATAAAGTTCATATATTTCATCCAAAAACTCTCGATACTCTTTAGGCTTAGGTCTGAAATAAACTTCCTCTTTATTCTTAATTTCGTAAAATCTTGTACTTACTTTTTCTTTGTTTAATTTGATAATTATGATAACGTTGTTAGTCTCAACGTAATCTTTCACAACTTCTATTAATTTATTAGTTGACTCCATTTTTTTTCGGATTTTTGAACCAATTATATACTAGTGAATCTGTAGTAGGGATTTGGCAAGGCTTACTTTATAGAGAACAACTAATGATTTCATTTTTAAAGTCCTAACTCTTTAAGATACTTGTTGCTCTGGTCTAATCGTACTCTTTAAGTTTTTGCAACATTTTTATTTTTGCGGTTGCTTTCAGATTGGTATTAAATTCAAGATAATCCAGAGGTAAATTTATTTCAAAACGTTTATCAATCATAAATAAGCTCTTTCTAAATTCTATACTAATGGAGAAGTGTGTTGTTTTGGTTTTGACATTATACCACAAATAAATTCCAGTTCTATCATTTTGAGCATGATTATATAGAAGTACGTCTTTTCCATTTACATTAAGAAAGTAATTATAAAATATTTCAGAAGGGTCTTCGTAATCTCCTGCATATGAATTTTCTATTTCGAAGTTGTATTTAATTACACTTTCTTTCCAAACTGCAAGATCACTTTTGTTTCTGTGAAATTGTAAGTTTTTCTTTTCTAGTTCTTCTGACCATATTAATCTAATGTAATCTAATTCTAGAAAATCATATGAAGATAGAAAAGCAGCTATCAATTTAAATACAGTTTCGTAATTCAATTGATCACCAGCAAAATTCCCTTCAAAAGTTTGAATAAAAAGTTCTCTATTATCAATTGTAGTAACTAATTCGATTGTCTCGTTGTAAAACCAGTTAAGCCATTCTTTAGTTACTTTTAATTTGTTCATTGACTATTTAGGTTTAAGTAGTATTTACGATGAGATTTAATAACAATATTAAATAAAAAAACAATCCTTTTTATTTAGTTTATTTTAAAGTATGTAGTTGTAAATTGATTATTTGCTTTTTGAAGCATTTCCATTTCTACTTGATTTGTATCATAATCCTGGCCTCTGTAAATCCATCTGAAAATATTTGGATAAAGCAGCTCATCAACAATAGTTTTTTTATCTATTACTTTTTCCTCCTCTAAATCATATACAAAACATGAATTAGAAAAGGACTGAATAACTTGAATTTGCTTTGAATTCATTAAATATGCCCATTCTATATCAATATTGCTTTCAAATTTTATTTTTTTAATTTCCAGAGTTAAGAGATCCGTTAAAACCAAACTTCTTTTATTAATTAGTAAGTGTTTTTCAGGATAAAAAAAGCTCCCTACCAAACTATCTATAGTTGTATTTCCGTTTTCTCTAAAATATACTTTTAAGCTTTTTTTTGTATAGTCTAGAGTATTAAGTAAATAAAAATCGGCACACGGAATAAAAGCAAAATTTTTAGAGGGATGTTCTATTTCAATTTTTTCATTCAATAAACATTGAATTTTTTTTGTTAAAAATAATTCCTCCGTTTTATCTTTGCCGTCAATCAACAAATAATAATATACAAGTTGTTGTCCTCTGTTAGGTTCTTCCCAGCCTATATATTTAAGCTCTATTCTTTTATTTATTGTTTTAAATAAACTTAAATTTTCAATTTGCTTTATTTGTATCATATCTATTTGCAAATAGCTTTTTTATTACGGGTAAATATTTGCTTGTGTTAGATTTTATATAGTTAAATTTAGCTTTCGGGGGCATTATATTTTAAATATCCTATCTCCCGTTCTTTATTGTTACTATATATACACTTAAAATTAATATTATTGATTGCATTAATAAATTCATCCATCAATTTGCTTTTTAGTGACTCATCTTGACTCATTCTGGATTTACATTATTAAGACTGTCTTGATACGGAAGCCAAATGTTTTCCATAAATGCGGTAAGCGTATTAATTAAAGTGTTGTTATTATTCGTAATTAAAAATCGCGAAACTATTCTCCTTAATGTAGTGCTCTAAAATTTGCTTCAAAATTAATTTTATCTCCATTTAACAGAAGAAAAATTTCAGGCCTGATCCATTCACTTTTAATTTTACAAATACCCATAGTAAATTTTTCAGAACCATTGCCTTGTATTTCATTTTCAGTACAGTAAAATTCTTCTAGTGATCGCATTCATTTTCTTTAAAGCATTTTTAATATTTATTAAAAATGCTTTACATAATCATCGATTTTTTCTTTTAATCGCTTGGCGAGATAGGTGTTTCCTTCTTTTAAGGCATTATAAATTAGTAAAGACTCTTTATGATATTCTTTTTTCTTTTCTGTTGTCCAATAATAGGGAGGAGCATATAGATTGCATATTCTGTCAGCCATTTTCACGGACCATACTTCTTTAGGTTGTTGTAGTATTCTAAATAAGCTGTCTTCCATTTGCATATGCTTTTCTAAAGTGGTGTTTTTGGTTAAAACACTAACAGCCCTTGCGATTTCTACTCCAAATAAATTTTCGATCTCGTCGTATGTAATTTCGGTATCTTCGATAGTATCATGCAATAATGCACAAGAAATAGCAAAATCAGCATCTATGTTTTCTTCAAAATTAAATGAATTTATGATCTCGAAGGTGACACTTCCGATATGGTTAATGTATTCGATTTGTAAATTCTCTTCATCTCCTCCGTATTTTTGTCCCTGGTGGAGTTTAGAAATTAAATACCATGTTTTTTGAAGATTATCAATTGACCATTTTTTCATAAATTATCTTAAATTAAATTTTTAATATTTGTAAGTTACTCAATTTCTAATATACCATAAAGATAGCCACTACAATATTTACGATATTGAATATTTCCTAAATAATAAATAGAAGGAAAATATAAAGAATAAAAAAATAAAGGTTCCCACAAATATTTTAAATATAAACCTGAAAGGCTACTAGGTTTTAATAAAAACATAGAAAATATATTTAGAATGATAAACCAATATTCGGTTCTGAATTTTTTTCTGAAGGCTACACAGCACAAGCCTTTTGAGCTTTTACTCAAGAAGGCTTTTGGTCTTATTATAACTTGGTTTTTAGTTTATAACACTAAGAACTACAAATAGAATTACCAAAACGATTACAGCGTATCTAGTGTATTTTGATGTTTGCATAATGTGTTTGTTTTTAATTAATTTAGATTAGAGATGCGTAAATATAATAGTTTATTTTAAAACAATAAATTGCTTTATTCTATGTTAAATTAATTATGATGAGAAAACAATACAACTTACGTAAAAGCGAAGCAGGCTTAAAAGCCTGTCCATCGGTTAATTGAATTATCTAAAAATCTGCCAATAAAAAAAGTTTTATTGTCTGATATTAAGGAAGTAAATGAGCCCTATTGGTTTGAACACAATACTAATTTGCCAACTTGTGCTGATCTTCTTGACCACATGAAACTTGTTCAGCAAGTAGATTTAAAATATCCCATTATTTTATGTTCAGATGGACGTTTAATGGATGGAATGCATAGAGTAATTAGAGCTTTGTTAGAAGGTCATCAGGATATTCAGGCAGTTCAGTTTGACACTATTCCTGAACCGGATTTTATTAATATCCCGGCTGATGACTTGCCTTATTGAGATGATATCACAAAAAAAGCCCTGAATAATTCCAGAGCTTTTAAATATTTTTATAAAGAAAATTATGCTTCCTGCATGGTATGATAAACGTTCATTACATCATCATCTTCTTCAATTTTTTCGATTAGTTTCTCAACGTCAGCGATTTGAGCTTCTGTAAGTTCTTTGGTAATTTGCGGAATACGCTCAAAACCTGAAGATAAAATTTCAAGACCTCTGTTTTCTAATTCTTTTTGCAAAGCTCCAAAGCTTCCAAAAGGAGCGTAGATTAAGATTCCGTCTTCGTCTTCAAAAACCTCTTCGGCACCAAAATCAATAAGTTCCAATTCTAATTCTTCAGGATCAAGATTTCCTTTTGCAATTCTAAAGTTACAAGTATGATCAAACATAAACTCAACAGAACCTTGCGTTCCCATTGTTCCATTACATTTATTAAAATAGCTACGAATGTTGGCTACCGTTCTATTATTGTTGTCAGAGGCAGTTTCAATCAAAATGGCAATTCCGTGAGGAGCATATCCTTCAAACAAAATTTCTTTATAGTTGGCAGTATCTTTATTACTTGCATTTTTTATGGCGCGCTCGACATTGTCCTTAGGCATGTTAGCGGCTTTTGCATTTTGTATTACAGCTCTTAATCTAGAATTGGCATCTGGGTTAGGGCCACCTTCTTTAACAGCCATAACGATGTCTTTACCAATTCGGGTAAATGTTTTAGCCATTGCTGACCAACGTTTCATTTTTCTTCCTTTTCTAAATTCGAACGCTCTTCCCATTACTAATTTTTTATTTGAGATGCAAAAATACGGTTATTCCTTATTTTTGCAAAATCAAAGATTAAGTTTTTTTGATTTGTTTCAAGTTTAAGGTTTAAAGTTTTGAAATAAGATAATTTTGTGTGAGTTTAACCGCAAAGTGCGCAAAGTTTTTTTTGTTTTGGATTGTAGTTAGTAAACACAAAGTTCGCAAAGCTTTATCTAGACATAGCTTTGCGAGCTTTGTGTTTGTATACATATTACAGATAAAAAAACTTTGCGCACTTTGCGGTTAAATTTTTTTATTCCCATTTCAAAACCTGAAACTTGAAACGAAAATCACTACTTCATTGCATTAAATTCATTAATAACATTCACCGCTTCATTCAGGTAAGGATTTGTTTTAAGATTATCAATCTGGTATTGATTTATCGTTTTTTCATTTGGATATGCACCTAATAAAAACTGATTTACGGTTGAATTATAAACGTCTAAAGGGTTGTTTTCATCATTAAATGTATTAATTTCTGTCCAGAGAGAGTTTACCATTTTTTTCTGTTGAAAAACAGCATCCAAAGTCATCGGAATTTCTGCTTTTGGCGTATTGACGATTTGATCAATTTTTAGATTGATTTTTTTGATATTATTAAAGAAGTAATTATCAGCCAGCCTTGTACTACTATTTTTTGCCAGTTTATCGATCAGGGCTCTCTTTACGTAAGGCTTAAATTTTAGAAACGGCTCAATACTATCATTTTTGATCGCAGTAGGAAAATCACTTTCTTTTTGATAAACACCTTCATAAAATTCAGGAAGAATAACGTCCGGTTTTACTCCAACATATTGATGGCTTTTGCCGGTAACTCTATAAAATTTATTAATGGTAATTTTTAGAAAGTCAGTGTTCTTACTTTCGTCAAGCGAAAGAATAGTTTGCATAGTTGCTTTTCCAAGTGTGGTGCTCCCCAGTAATAAGGCACGATTATAATCCTGTAATATAGAAGAGAAGAATTCACTTGCAGAGGCTGTATTGCTATTCACCAAAATCACAATCGGACCTTTGTAAATTAAACCTTTATAAGGATCGTTGATAACAGATTGAACTTGCTTATTGTCGACCACAATCGAAAGAGGCCCGTAATCAATAAACATTCCGGCTAATTTTATGGCTTCTTCCATTGATCCGCCACCATTATCGATCAAATCAATTACGAGTCCTTTTATATTATCTCTTTCGAGTTTTATGACCTCGCGAGCCACATCATCGGCACAACCTTTTCTGGTGTTTCCATCTAGATCGGCATAGAAACTAGGAATTTTAATGTATCCAACCTTGCTGTCTTTTCCAATAATAAAACTAAAAACAGAATTCTCTTCATCCTTCATCACTTGCTTTTCGATATAAACATCAAAGCTTTTTCCTGAATTTCGTTTCAGCGTCAGGGTTATACTTTTATTCGATTCAGATAAGATCATAGTCGAAATAGATTCTAATGAAGCGCAGGAAACCTGTAGTATTTCTTTTTGGTTGGATATCGAAACAATCTGATCCCCTTTTTTAATTTGCCCGGTTTCATACGCAGGACCATTCGGATCTAGTTCAGATATAATAATTTCATTTTTTTCATTCAAATTTACTGTCATTCCCAAAGACAAGTGTTCTTTTGATAATGAGGCAACAAAACTTGTTTTAGAATCATCGCTAAAATAAGCAGTATGGGGATCAAAATAAGTACAAAAGTAGTTGTAGAATTTTTCCTCCTGTCTGGTGTTGGTTTCTAAAAGCGTATTGATGCGGCATATTTCATTAGAGACGATTACGTTTTTTGATTTTAATTCAATTGACTTAAAATTAGCTGTAAGAGAGTCTAGATTATCACTTGTTTCAGCCATTTCGTCTAAAATCTGATAACGGATTTTTTTGAGCCAAACCTTTTCTAAATCTTCTTTTTTCAGATAAAAAGGGAATGATTTTTTATAAAACCGAATCGTATCTTTTTTACCATAATCAATAGGTTCTTTTTGGATTTTTTCGAGAACAGCCTTGGTTCTCAAAAGACCATTTTTGTATTTAGAGGTCATGTCGTCCAAGAAACTACAATCATCGCTAAGAATTAAATCGTCTAAATTCGTTCGGTATTTGTCCGACATTTCTTCGTATTCTGACTTGTAAAATATATTTCTGGAAGGATCGAGCTCGTTGATCAGATTATCAAAAACAAAAATAGATAAACTATCATCTACTGGTTTTGGTCTAATATGTTCTGCTTGAATAAGGGCATTTATTTTATTTACTATTTCGCAGGTGTTGGTACTATTTTGACTAAATAGAACACTGGTAGTCAGTAAAAATAACAGGGAAAGCTTTTTCATAAATCAAAAATCATCGTTTAGATTAAAATTACACTTTATTTTTTGATAAAAAGTTACAATTTCTCTAAAATTTCTTACATGAAAAGGAATTATTTTGGTAAAACTTTCGCCACGAATTCACGAATTATTAGATAAGGTTAAATAAAATTCGTGAATTCGTGGCGAAAAAAAAACATGCACCACTTTTAGCGATGCATGTTTGAAAATCTTTATATAGATAAAAAACTATTTCTTATAAAACGGTAATTTAACCACTTTAGCCGGAACATCATTTTTTCTGATTCTGATAAAAATAGCACTGTCAACAGCACTATTATTTACTGTAACATATCCCAAACCAATACCTTTATTCATAGAAGGAGACATCGTTCCAGACGTTACAATACCAATAACTTCGCCTGTTGCATCAACAATTTCATAATCGTGTCTTGGCACCGCACGTTCCTGCATTTCAAAAGCCACTAATTTTTTAGTAACACCAGCTTCTTTTTGTTTTTTCAAACTTTCAGAATTGGTAAAATCTTTATTGAATTTAGTAATCCATCCCAATCCTGCTTCTAGCGGAGAAGTGGTATCGTTAATATCGTTTCCGTACAAACAGAAACCCATTTCAAGACGTAAAGTATCACGGGCAGCAAGACCAATAGGTTTAATACCAAAAGCTGCACCAGCTTCAAAAACTTTATTCCAGATCGCTTCAGCATCAGCATTTTTACAGTAAATTTCAAATCCGCCAGAACCTGTATAACCAGTTGCAGATATAATTACATCATTAAAACCGGCAAAATCTCCCACTTCAAAATGATAATAAGGAATCGCAGCCAAATCTAAAGAAGATAAAGGTTGCATAGCCTCAACCGCTTTTGGTCCCTGAATGGCCAATAAAGAATAATCATCCGAAAGGTTTTTCATTTCAACACCCAAATCATTGTGCGATGAAATCCAGTTCCAGTCTTTTTCAATATTCGAAGCATTTACAACCAGTAAATACTCTTCATCCTTCATTTTATACACAATCAAATCATCCACGATTCCGCCATCATTGTTTGGTAAACAAGAATATTGTGCTCTTCCAATAGTCAAAGTCGAAGCATCGTTAGAAGTCACTTTCTGAATCAAAGCCAAAGCATTTGGACCAGTCAACAAAAATTCCCCCATATGCGAAACGTCAAAAACGCCTACACTATTACGAACCGTCTCGTGTTCAGCATTTACGCCCTCGTATGTAATAGGCATATTATAACCAGCAAACGGTAGCATTTTCGCTCCCAAACTCTCATGTATGTGCGTAAGCGCAGTATTTTTCATTGTGTTGTTTTATAAAATTGAGTCGCAAATTTATTCAAAAAAAATCTAAAAATGATAGTCTAAATTATAAATTTCGCAATGATTAGGAGCAATTCCAGCTTTCCGTTACATCCCGATAGCTATCGGGACATAAAAAAAGCAAAGTTTCTAATGTTCCAAAAAGAGCTTCCGTTGGTCGCTTTTTTAGAACAAGAAACTTTTGCTTTTTTTACTCCGGGCTTTCCACTGCAATCTGGGCTAGGAGATTCAGTAAACAAGAAACACTTTCCCCATCATTTTTTTATGTAACTTTAATAACCTTATTTTTTATTGTTGCTAAAATTAAGGGAGAACATTGCAGCAGCAAATTAAAAAATCTGTTTTTCTCCGCGTTTTTACGAAGTAAATCCGTTAAATCCGCGTCAAAATTAAGTACTAACCTGAATCCAAAAATTGATTAAAAATTACAAGGATTAGATAAATAAACCAAAATGAAAGAGCCACTTTTAATCACCAAAGAAGAAATTCTGAAATTCTACAAACCCGTAAATCCTCATACACACAAAGGACTTCAGGGACATGCTGTGATTATTGCCGGAAGTTATGGCAAAATAGGAGCGGCTGTTCTGGCTTCAAAATCCTGTTTAAAATCAGGTTGCGGACTCGTAACGACTTTTACTCCAAAATGCGGTTATCAAATCCTGCAAATCTCGATTCCGGAAGTTATGGTTGTTACCGATGAAAATACCAATTTTATCACCAATATTCATTTCCCCATACAACCACAAGCAATCGGAATTGGTCCCGGAATAGGGAAGGAGTTAGGCACACAAAAAGCATTATTCGAATTTTTAAGAATCAATAAAGTACCATTAGTTCTGGATGCAGACGCCTTAAATATCTTATCAGAAAACCAATCCTGGCTGGAGTTAGTTCCTGAAAATACCATTCTGACACCTCATCCCAAAGAACTCGAACGCTTAATAGGCAAATGGAATTCAGAATCGGAAAAGTTTCAGAAAACCACTGCTTTTTCTGAAAAATACAAAGTGATTATTGTTATGAAAGGTGCGCCAACCTATATTATTAATAAAAGCGAAATCTACGAAAATACCACCGGAAATGCAGCACTGGCCACAGCAGGAAGTGGCGACACCTTAACCGGAATCATTACAAGTTTCCTGGCACAAGGCTATGAACCCAAATACGCTGCAAAACTAGCTGTCTTCCTCCACGGATTAACCGCTGATATTGCATTGCCAAAAACAGGCTATCAATCGTTTATAGCATCGGATATTATTGAGCATTTAGGAAAGGCGTTTTTGGAGATAGAGAAAGTTTCTTGAGTTTCAGGTTTCAAGTTTCAGGTTTTGTTGGATCATAATTTAACCGCAAAGAGCGCTAAGGTTTTACGCAATTCCGATAGCTATCGGGAGCAAAGTTTTTGTTCTTATTGTCGAAATAAAAATCTTAAACAAAGAATAAAAAATCCGCGTTAATCTGCGTCTTCACTTTAGCGAATCCGTTTCATCCGCGTACTTTTTACAATCCCTTTATACTACTAAACTTCGCGTAATTAAAAAAGCAACTTAAAAATCATTCTTAGCGTCCTTTGCGTAAAACTTTGCGAACTTTGCGGTTAAATAAACAATATCGTAAGTTTGTATTTATGAAAAACAATTTCGATCTCAGAACGGTAAACGTTACACGTTATATAACACCTTTACGGGAAGGCGGATCTTTGCCCGCTTTGGCAGAAGCCGACGACGATTTTAAATACGTCCTAAAATTCAGAGGAGCCGGTCATGGCGTAAAAGCCCTAATAGCTGAATTAGTGGGCGGACAAATAGCCAAAGCTCTAAAATTGCAACTCCCGGAATTGGTTTTTGCCAATCTCGACGAAGCCTTTGGACGAAGCGAAGGCGACGAAGAAATTCAGGATTTACTGCAAGGAAGCCAGGGACTAAATTTAGCGCTTCACTTTTTATCAGGAGCCATTACTTTCGATCCTGTTGTAACCACTGTAGATGCAAAACTGGCCTCTCAGATAGTTTGGCTTGACGCTTACATCACCAATGTAGATCGTACGTTCAGGAACACCAATATGTTGATTTGGCATAAAGAATTATGGCTTATTGATCATGGTGCCTGTTTGTATTTCCATCATTCCTGGAACAATTGGGAACAGCATGCCAAAAGTCCGTTTGCATTGATAAAAGATCACGTTTTATTGCCACAAGCCTCACTTTTAAAAGAAGTCGATGCTGAATATAAAGCGCTTTTAACACCGGAAATTCTCGAAGATATTGTAAACACAATTCCGCAAGAATGGCTGCAATGGGAAGATACTGATGAAACTCCGGAAGCCTTGCGAAATGTATACTTACAGTTCCTGCAAACCCGATTAAAGAATTCCGAAATCTTTGTAAACCAAGCGCAAAATGCAAGATAGTCACTTATATGAATATGCCGTAATTCGCGTGGTACCAAGAGTAGAGCGCGAAGAATTCCTGAATATCGGAATCATTTTGTTTTGCAAAAGAGCCAAGTTTATAAAAGTATTACACCACATAAACGATGCAAAAGTCGAAGCCTTGTCAAACGATTTTGATATCGAACAATTGCATTGCAACATAACCGCATTAGAAAAAATCGTGAATGGAGCCAAAGATGGCGGCCCAATTGGAGCAATGGATATTCCGGAACGTTTTCGCTGGCTTACAGCAATTCGCAGTTCAGCCATTCAAACCTCAAGACCCCATACAGGATTGTCTCAGGATTTAGAAAAAACGATTCAGAGATTGTTTGAGGAATTAGTGCTTTAGAGAAAGGTACAAAGGTGCAAAGTGACAAAGGTTCAAAGGTTTTCTGTAGATGCGTCTAACGTATCGTTTAAAAAAATCTCGCAAAGTCTCGAAGTCGCAAAGAAAATAAAACTTTGCGTCTCTGCGACTTTGAGAGATTAAAAAACTTCGTGTCTTTGTGTCTTCGTGGCAAAAAGAAACGCCAGTTAAAAAACAACAACCATATAAGTAATTTAAGAATTCAAAAGTCAATGACTTCAATCTTCTTATATAACTTATATGGTTATAAAAAAAACTAAAAACTAACTCATTTTACTAAAACGATCCACAAACATTACCCCCTAAAGTTGCACCAGCTCCGGCACCCCCAGTAACATCAGCTTTAACAGCCGAAGCTGCAAGCGTAACAATAGAATACGGAGGAGTAAAAGCTGTATTGCTTCCTGCAGTGTTTCCTGTAGTACTTGTAAATACGTTTCCAACTGCTGTAACAGCTGTATAACCCGTCATCAGGTCAATAGGAGTTTTAACGCCTTCAAAAACGTTATTTTCTACTCTGATATTAGCTTCAAAACCAGCAGCAATACATTTGTTACTTACAGTACTATTGAAATAACTGTTGATAATATGTACTTTTCCAAAACGAACTCTTGGCATTCTTTCTCTGCATCCAGGAGCCCACCAGCAACGGGCAAAAGTAATTCTCAGTGTTCCACGATCAGCAGTTGCCCCATCGCTTGAACCAATTAAGTTCGAATACCTGTGATCATCAGAACCTCCTGAACCTCCTGCTTTTGGTGGTTTCAGGTAATGAAATTTAGAATAAGTAACTGAAATATAATCAGACTTATTTTTGATATCAAAGTTTCCGTCTACACCATCTCTAAATTCGCAATGGTCTACCCAAACATTTTGGCAATCGTCCAAAACAGCATTGTCCCAACCATCAGTGTCATAAGCACCAGGACCTTCGAAAATAAGATTTCTGATGATTAAATTCTTACATCTTTTAATGTTGATAATCCCGGAACCATCTTTAGTCTGGTCAGTCGAAACCAATTTTGCACCGCTGGCGCCATAAATGGTTTTACCGGTTTGGTCCTGTAATGACAATCTTGTAGTAATAGTGATGGTACCACTAACTTTTACCACTTTTACCGCACTGTTTTCAATAGCCGATTTTAATTGAGCGTAAGTTGTAACAACTGTTTCTGCAGAAGTTCCGCCACCGGTTGTACTTCCGTTTTGCGAAGCCCAGCCCGGAACCTGAGCACAATTTCCAACTTTTGCTGTCAAACTACCCGAAGTTGGTGTAGTGGTTTCAATAATAGCATTTTCATTACTTTGGTTAGAAGCAATTTCATCGGAGTTGCAGCTTGCAAATCCTAATACAAGTGTTAAGGCTAACACTGTCCATGTTGATTTTAATTTCATAATAATTTTGATTAAATTAAGTGTGGTTAAATAGTTAATACTGCAAATCTGCTTATAATTAGTATGAAAAAAGTTGAACAAGTTCAATGTTTTGAAAATAATTTACTATTAATTGTATTTTTAACAACTGTTCCATTACAAAAAAGTATATTTTTACGTAATCGATTACATTATTTTTCATTCATTCACCTACTTACGCCCCTGAGTAAGAATAAAAGTAAAAACCACATGTATAAAAACTTACGATTAAGCATTGAACGCAAAATTCCGTTAACAGATGAAGAATGGAATTTTGTTGTTGAAAAAGTCGAGTTTATTAAACTCAAAAAAAATGAATACCTACAAATTCAGAATTCAAACAGTTCTTACGAAGGCTTTATTTTAAAAGGTGCTTTCAAAACCTACATTTTGAATGCCGACGGTACCGAAAGTGTCATTTTCTTCTCCTTCGAAAACGAATGGATGTGTGACTTAGAAAGTTTCTATCATCAAAAGCCTACAACTTACAACATCAAGGCAATCGAAGACAGCGAGATTTTGGTTATTAGCAAGAAGAACAAAACAATCTTATTTGAGCAAGTACCAAAGTTAATTCAGTTTCACATTCTTTTGGTCGAAAAAGCAAACATCGCCATTCAACAAAGACTTATTGATGTATTAAACAAAACCTCGAAACAGCGATATCTGGAGTTTATCGAAAAGTATGCTCACAAAGTAGATAAAATCAATAACAGGAATTTATCATCCTATCTAGGGGTCTCGCATGAGTTTTTATCCAAGATTAAAAAGAGGTGCTAAGATTCTAAGTTAAAAAAATCGCGCAAAGACGCGAAGTCGCAAAGAAAATAAAACTTAGCGACTTCGCGTCTTTGCGCGATTAAAAAAACTTAGCGAACATTGCGTAAAACCTTGCGTTCTTTGCGGTTAAACCTGAAACCTGAAACCTGAAACCTGAAAAATTTCAAATTAAAAATCCAATATTCCAAAGAGGCATTCATTAGAAAAATGAAGCATTATATTTTCTTTTTCTGGATTTTCAATGACTAATAAATCATAAGGTTCTATATTGTATAACTTCTCATTAATTGTAATAACTGTTGTATCTAAAGAAAATAAAATGATTATTTGAGCATTGTAACTCTCATTACTACTGGCTATTTTCAGTTTGTGATGACTTATTTTTTCAGAAACCATCCAATTAAAATCATTGCCTTTTGTATAAGAGATCACTTCATCATCCGAATTAAATTCCATGATTTCATATTTCTCATATCTTTTTTTTTCTTTGTTTACCTCAATATCTAAGCCGTTATCCAGCATAACCAAATAGCGATGATAACCCTTAAATTGGGTAAACACTGAAGGTTCTTGCTCTATTGTAGCACTGCTTATTCTGAATACAAAATCCCGAACAGTATAGTTTGCTGTTTTCGGATAGATCATATATTCATAGGTCAATCCGCCGCTCCAAATAGAAGCCGTACTATCTTTTTTAGGCAAAAAGCGTATGTTCATTTATTGAATATTTTAATAAGATTTCAAGTTTCCAAATACATCTTTAATCCTGTTTGTAAAGGAACTTATATCACTTATACGGTGAAAAAAACTTTGCGGCTTAGCGATTTTGCGAGATTATAAAAGTCAAGTAATAAAAAGCTTAGCTCCCGATAGCTATCGGGATTGCGTAAATCCTTGCGTCCTTAGCGGTTAAACTCTCAAAGCCTTTTCTCTAAAAAGATAAACTCCAAAGGCTTATCAGAAATATTAATATGAATATCACTTGAAGGAAAAGCTTCTCTTTCGCCTGTATCAACATAACCATGACGTTTGTACCAGGCAATAAGTTCTGAACGAACCGAAACAACCGTCATACTAAGCGTAGACAATCCTAAAGATCTAGCATGATTTTCGGCTTCAGCTAACATTTTTTTTCCAATACCGCTATTTTGTAATTCAGGAGAAACGGTTAGCATTCCTACATACAATTGATGTCCTTTTTCTACCAACAAAACCGAACCAATAATTTGTTCGTTCTCGGTATATTTCAGAAATGTATTTTTAGTGTCTGAAATAATTGCGGCTAACTCTTCTTCGGTGGTTCTTTTTCCTTCTAATAAATGAGCTTCGGTTGTCCAGCCTTTTTTAGAAGTTTCTCCTCTGTAGGCGGAGTTGATTAAGGTTGTTAATGCAGGAACGTCTTGTAATGTTGCTTTTGTAATCATGGTATGAGATGCGATATTTTATGTAATGTCATTAAATGGTCTCCCCGCCGCGGCGGGCCGGAGCAACAAAAGTATAAAATAGTTATAAAGGCTTTAGCCAAAATTTTATGGTTTAATTATTTATTTTTTTGGGATTCAAACCAGATTAATTGATTTTTAATTCTTTCAACAATATCTAAATCACTGTCGTTATGAATATCTCTCAAATTATAATTCGGATTTCGCGGATCAGTAGTTTCTTGAAATTGATTGATTCCTAAATTAAAAAGTGCTTGCCCAAATCTCTGGCTTTGATTTTTTTCCAAATAAACTTCTAGTAAATCAAGTATGATTTTATGTTCTTTTTTCATTGGAAATTAATTTTCTTTGTTTTTTAAATTCTCAAAAAAATGTATTGGGTCAGTAATGAATTTCATTGCATTTGAACTTTTCAAACTTTCCGTAATAGATTCTATTTCGGGTTTAAAGATTTGTCCTTTTAAATCAATCAAAACAAAGTGATTTTTTTTGCAGAGATTTAAAATTGATTGGAGAACATTTGTAATATTTGATGCTTTTCTCAAATCAATGCGGAAATGAAATTCCTCAATTCTTGTTTTATCATCATTCAAACAAATGAAAGCATCATTATCTTCTTCAATATTTTCATTTCCTTTCCAACTTATACAAGTTTCATCACCCCAATCAGCTCTCTTTATAATTTGATCGAGTTCAGCAATAATCGAAAGAATGTCACCTTCAAAATTTTTCCAAAAAGATTTTGTTTCAGGTAAAAACTTCGTTTTATTATTTTTAAAAATACATTGATAATTGCTATCAATAGAATTCTCGGGAACTACCATTAAAAAATATTGCCAAACCGCCATAAGTATTTTAATTTTTAAAATTGATTTTTTTTATGCCAATAAGATGCTTCTCCCTGATAAGGTTAGTTTTAAAATATAAAAATACTAAATATTGCAAAGCTTTAATTTGATAATAAAAAAAAGCTACAAGTTTGAGTTGTAGCTTTTAGTTTGATTATTCGTATTGTATTAGCTTTTTTAAAAATTAGAAATTAGATTTAATATTTTGCAGGTTCGCCGGCTTTAGGCAATGATTGCTTTATGAATGTTCTGATGTCTTCATTTGCAGCTTCTAAGTCAGCTTTTCTCAAATACATCATATGACCGCTTCTGTAACCTTTCCATGACATTCGATTGGTTAGTTTTCCGCTTGTATCCATTTGCCATAAATTGTATTTAGAATTAAAATAGTCACAGGCACCGTCATAATATCCGGATTGCACCATTACATGTAAATATGGATTTTGAGCCATGGCTTGTCTCAGGTTTTCCCCTGTTTTATCATTCGATCTGTCCCAAGGAAATACAGAACCAAACATATTGTATTTAAAATCTGTTTTGTAATTAAGATTATTACGAACATACATATTGATGGCAGGTGTAAAAGAATGCAGCCAAGACGTAAGTTCGGCATTAAAATCCGGACTTTCACCAGAATCCTTACGGTCAATTCCTTTGTATCTTGAATCAAGTCTTCCTATTGTATAACCTTGATCTCTTAACAGTTCTTTCCAAAAATAATCATACGGAACATCTAAATTATTTTGCAGGATCACTTTCTCAGAAATACCAGAATAATGTGCCATTTTAGTAGCAATTTCTTTTCTTTTTTGTTCTTCCAAAGATCCCCCTTTACTTAATGCAGGAAGAAGTTCGTTGATGGTAAAATCTTCAACCTCGGGTAACATAGCAGTTAAATCTTTGTTTTGGAGATCAGGACTAAGCATTTTGTGATACCAGGCAGTAGCTGCAAAATAGGGTAGTTTAAGGGCAGCATCAGAAACAACGCCACGGGTTATCCCTAAATCAGTAGGAGATACCAGAATCACTCCGTTGAGATACATCCATTGATTGTTTTGTAATTGAAGCGCTAATCCCGAAACACGGGTTGTGCCATAACTTTCTCCTATCAGGTATTTAGGCGAAGCCCAACGATTAGAGCGGGTTACAAAACCATTGATCCAATCGGCTAAGTATTTAATGTCGGCATTTACGCCGAAGAACTTTGTAGTAGGGATTTCTTTGCTTGTAGGTCTTGAATAAGCTGTGTTGACAGGATTTACAAAAACGATATCAGCAACATCTAAAATAGAATAAGGATTTTCTTTTATTCCGTAAGGCTGTACAGGATATCCTTCATCATCAATATTTAACAAACTTGGTCCTGTATAAGCAATCTGCATCCAAACCGAAGCAGAACCCGGACCACCATTAAATGAAATAACTAAAGGACGTGAATCCCGATCTTTTACATCAGAACGCTCATAATACGTATAGAATAATCCGGCAATTGCTTTTCCGTCTTCGTCCCAGACAGGCATCGTCCCGGTTGTGGCTTTATAAGGAATTTTTTGTCCTTTTATTGTGGTGGTGTGATTTGTGATAACCTGAGAATCCGGATTGAAAGTAAGGTTAGCAGCAGAACTTTCTTCTTTTGCAACCGGCAGTTTATCGGCGGCTTTTGGTTTTGACTCCTGAGCGTATGAAGTAAAAAATCCAACTAAAAGGAATGAAATTAAAGTTTTTTTCATAGAAGTATGGGTATGTTATTATTTGGGATTTTGATGTTCTAAACAGTTGACTGGAATTTGAGTTTTTAAAGATAAAAAAAAATAGTAAGTCCCGATCGTAATAGAACGCTGATAAAACGGATTTGCTTTTGCAATCCCGATAGCTATCGGGAGCAGATTTACGAGGTTTATATATTAAAAATCAGTATTAATCCGCGTTTTCGTGATAACGAATCCGGCGAATTCGCTTTTACTATTTTAGATTTAATATTATAGCAAGCTTTTGTAAACAACAGTTTGTATACATTATGAAATACGTATCTTACAAAAACGACTTGTTTTTTACCTAAATTTATTTTCGTTTAAGATTTTTAAATATCTTTGAATTATGAGTACAGCAATAAAACCAAAACATATCGGCAGAAATATAAGCCGTATCAGAGAGCTTAAAGATATGAAACAGGAAGCACTGGCATATGCTTTAGGATTAAGCCAGCAGACGATTTCGGCTATTGAAAACAGCGAAACTGTAGAAGAACAAAGACTAATTGAGATAGCAAAAGTTCTAGAGGTTTCTGTTGAAGCGATTAAAAATTTTTCTGAAGAAGCGGTTTTTAATATTATTGGAAATACTTTTCAAGATCATAGTTCAATTACTTCGGGTGATTACAATTGCAATTGCACTTTTAATCCTTTAGATAAAGTTGTTGAACTTTACGAACGTTTGGTGCAAGCTGAAAAAGATAAAGTTGAATATTTAGAGAAGTTATTGAACGGGAAATAACGTTATTAAATATATATTAAAGAAAAAGAGGAAGTCTCAAAACTAAAACAAGTCCTTGAGAATAGAATATTTGAGACATGCGCTCCGACAGGAGTCCGAGTAAAAAACAGAAAAAGAGGCTGTTTCACGAGTTGTGAGACAGCTTCTTTTTCTTTATGTTCAATTGCTGGTGTATCGTCGCGCTTTGCTGTGCGAAGTCTCCCGACTTCGTACCCGCTCCTATATTCCGTTTCAATTGCGTATAATTGCTTTGTGTCTGATTGGTACGGGTACGAAGTCGGGAGACTTCGCACAGCGATCGTAATACTTCGTAGAGCAGGGGGTCTCTTTTTTTTGTTAAAGAGAAGTAAGCTCGTATTAGCGAGGGATTTATTTTTTAATTAAAGCTCCTTCACTTTCGGTTTGTTGTAATTGGTTTACATACGTTTTTCGAAATAATAATTTTTTTTCTTTTGAAGTTATTTCAAAAATTGTCGATCCTAGATTTTTATATCCATCAAACACGCCTACAACAACAGAATCACCAGTTTTATCCATTTCTTTAATATCAGTGTCAGTTTTTTTCCAAATTATATCGTTGCAAACAATTAAGATTTTTTCGGAGCTTAACACGAAAGTTTTGAATTTTCCTTTTCCAATTGTTCCACTAACCATTTTTTTAGAATAATTATGACTTTTCATATCAAATGTATAAATGTTTTCATTTATGGAGTCGGTTTGATATTTTCTACCAGTCAAAATTGATTCAGATTTGCAACTATTAATCAAGATTGAAAGTAGTAGAAGTAAAATATATTTATTCATCAATTTGAGAATTTGTTTTATTGCTATATTTTGGAAGCTTGTAACCTCTCTGTTATCGCCTAATGCTGTGCGAAGTCTCCCGACTTCGTACACATTGCTATATTCCGTTTGCATTGCTCATTGTGACGGGTACGAAGTCGGGAGACTTCGCACAGCGATTAAAGATTGTTGACAAGGAAGACTTTGTTGAACAGAGTTTTATTTATCTTTTAAAATTTATTACAATATTATTATTGTCTATAATTTTTAATTCGTCTAGCCAATGAAAACTCATCTCTTGCAGATTTCGTTGAAGAAAATTAATAATATTTCTAAACTCAGGAATTATCGATATAATATCAAATTTTGGAATAACAAAATGTTCGTCAATTTTCAAGTACTCAGAATATTTAATTTCGTACGGAACTTCGTAAATCTCATTGTCTGTTGATATTCTTAGAATTAATGTATCAAAAGACATATGATCATTTTTATAAACTGCAATCTCAATTATTTTACTTAGAAATAGCTTGTGGTTATTTTCATTTATAGAAAACAAAATACCTCCATCCTCTATTTTTATTTTTAGCGAAGATTTATTTATTCTCAGCTCATTCCATAAATCTATTTTGATCATACGATTTACTAAATTACAATGATTATATGTTTGTTATGAAAGTTTTTATGCCGTTTTCAAAATTAAATTTATCATCATATGGTATATTAGCTTGTGTTTCATACTGAATTAGTAAATCAGAATCTTCCAAAATAAAAACTCCAAAACCTGTTATTACGTGATCTTCACTTGTTGAAGGAATTTTTATTACTTCTACTAATTTATCCGTCATAAAATTGTAAAAGTCGCTCCCTTCAAATGGTAATTTGTCTAAATAAAAAGTTATGTTTCGACTACTTCCAATCCAATTAGGACCAATGTCAGAAAGTATTTTCCATTTAACGGTTAAAGTTTTACTTTCTAATTCTTTTTTAAGTTCTTCTATCGAATTCATCACAATGTTACTCTAAATAGGTTTGCGTTAGTAAAAGTTAATTTCGTTTTCTTGTTTTCAAATATATTTATTTTTTCTTGTCAATTTTTTAAGTTTTATGTTGAGTAATTAAATCGAATACAGTAGGGACAACAAAACGACCGAGATTTATTTCAATCGTTTTGTTTATTATGATATAAATTGAACTATCCCAAAAAAGCTTTCAGCTCTTCATAAGTCTTAATCTTGACACTCACTTTCTCCTCATTAATAACACTTTCAATTTGTTCCGGAATAGGAAGTGTAATTCCCAAAGCAGGTTCAACAACATCCAGAAATTTAATAGGATGCGCTGTTTCTAAGAAAACTCCAATTGCGTTTTCATGTTTTTCGAGTTCTTTTTTCAAACCTAAATAACCAACTGCGCCGTGTGGTTCTGCGATATAACCGTCGACTTTGTAGATGTTTTTTAAGGCAACAAGCGTTTCTTCATCAGTATAACTATAAGAAGAGAAATCTTTTTCGAAAGCTTTTAAATCATTGTTGTATAATTCCTGAATTCTGATAAAGTTACTTGGGTTTCCAACATCCATAGCATTAGAGATTGTGGCTTTAGAAGGTTTAGGATCGTATTTTCCGCTTTCTAAGAATCTTGGTACGGTATCGTTTACGTTTGTAGATGCAACAAAATGTTCGATTGGTAAACCTAATTTCTTAGCCATGATTCCGGCACAGATATTTCCGAAGTTTCCGCTAGGGCAAGAGAAGACTAAAGGTTTGTTTTGGCTTTTCAATGCTTTATAAGCAAAGAAAAAATAGAACATTTGTGGCAACCAACGCGCAATATTGATAGAATTTGCCGAAGTCAGGTTTTTGTGCGCTAAAGTCTCGTCTAAAAACGCTTTTTTTACCATATCCTGGCAATCATCAAAAACGCCATCAACTTCTAGCGCTTTAATATTTTTTCCTAAAGTCGTCAATTGTTTTTCCTGAATGTCACTCACTTTTCGTGACGGATATAAAATCACGACATCAACGCCGTCAACACCAAGAAATCCGCTGGCAACGGCTCCGCCAGTATCTCCCGAAGTCGCTACCAAAACGGTATTTTTACTGTCTTTTTTATCTTTATTAAAATACGCCAGACAACGAGACATAAATCGCGCTCCAACATCTTTAAAAGCCATTGTTGGTCCGTGGAATAATTCTAACGAATAGATCCCTTTTTCGACTTCTACCACCGGAAAATCAAAGCTTAGAGTTTCGGCGATAATTTCTCTTAAATTTTCTTCTGGAATTTCATCGCCCACAAATTGCTGAATCACATCAAATGCGATATCGTTATGGCTTAAATTTTCGATTACGTTAAAAAATGCAGGATTTAAGGGCGTAATAGTTTGAGGAAAATACAATCCTTTATCACTCGCTAATCCTTGTATCACAGCTTCTTTAAAAGAAACTTCCGGGGCATTATGGTTTAAACTATAGTATTTCATGGTTTATTTTAGATTTTTAGATTTTAGATTTTAAATTTTAGAAAAAAGAGAATAGAGGATAGAGGATAGACTTTTCTGTAATCAATTTTCAATTTTTTAAATTCTAATGGTTGTTTTTTATTTAACCGCAAAGATCGCAAAGCTTTGTGGTTTTAAAATATTGTTTTCTATTTTACTAGTTAATTAAGCGCATTTTTTGTCATTTCGACGTAAGGAGAAATCTTCGCAAGTAACTCCGCAAACTAAATCGCCAATCTTTGTCGAGCTTCTCGTGAAGATTTCTCCTCCGTCGAAATGACAGACTGTGTGTTATACTTTGTGTGACATACTTTGCGCGAACTTCTCCCGAAACCTCGGGATCGCTCAGCCTGACAAACAGCGGGAATAATTTTTAATTCTAAATTTTTAATTTTTTAATTCTTCCCAGCTTACAAAATCCTAACTCCATCCGGATTAATTTTCGAAACATGAATTTCATACGGTAAATTCATTTTTTCGTAAACATCGCTCATGGCTTTTGCAATTTTATCAGCGGTATTTTTTCCTCTGCTTAAGGCAAAAATCGACGGACCAGAACCTGAAATTCCGGAACCTAAAGCACCGTTTTCAAGAGCCGTTTGTTTGATTAAATCAAAACCCGGAATCAAAACGCTTCTTAAAGGTTCTACGATTTCGTCATGAAGTGATCTTCCAATCAAATCATAATCTTTGGTGTATAAACCTGCGATTAATCCGCCCACATTTCCCCATTGCATAATCGCACTTTTTAAGGAAACGGTTTGTTTTAATACCGAACGGGCATCAGATGTTTTCAACTCAATTTGAGGGTGAACCACCGTTGCAAATAATTCCTCAGGACTATCAATTCTGATAATATCAAGCGGAGCATAACTTCTTACCAAAGTAAAACCTCCCAAAAGAGCAGGGGCAACGTTATCAGCGTGGGCATTTCCGCTGGCTAATTTTTCGCCTTGCATCGCAAATTGAACCAAATCTTTGCGCGAATATGGTATTCCTAATAATTCATTGATCCCGAAAACGGCTCCGGCAGAACTTGCAGCGCTGCTTCCAATTCCGCTTCCGGCTTTGATGTGTTTGTAGATTTCGATTTCAAATCCAAAATTGATCACTTCAAAATCTCTTTCGTAAGCTTCCAACATCGCAATTGCCGCAACTCCCGAAACATTTTTATCAGTTTCTAAAGGTAAATCAGCACCTACGATTTTAGTAATGCGAATTCCTTTTTGTTCTGTTTTTCGAACAATCATTTCATCACCCGCATTGTCTAAGCAAAGTCCCAATACATCAAATCCGCATGAGAGGTTGGCGATTGTGGCCGGGCAAAATAGTTTTATTTCCATCTTTTTAAAGGTTCAGAGCGGCAAAGGTTCAAAGGAACAAAGGCTTTGCTGCTCGCAATTTTTATATTTAGGTTTAAAGGTTCAGAGAGGCAAAGCGACAAAGTGAAAACCTTTGAACCTTTGTGCCTCTGTACCTTTGTACCTTATTAAATGTTTCCTATTCGAATTACATCCGCAAAAATTCCTGATGCTGTTACCGCAGCTCCGGCTCCGGCACCTTTGATTAACAACGGCTGATCTACATAACGATCTGTGTAGAACAATACGATATTGTCTTTTCCTTCTAAGTTATAGAAAGGATGATCTTTTGGGATGAATTGTAATCCAACGCTTGCTTTTCCGTTTTCGAATTTCGCAACATATTTCAATCTTGACTCTTTACTTAATGCTTCTTCATATATTTTTTCAAAATGAGGAGCATGTTTAATTAAAGAAGCAAAAAAGTCTTCGTTGTTTGTTGTCGCTAAACATTCAGCAGGCAGGAATGATTCGTTTACAATGGCGTCAATATCCATTTCATAACCGCTTTCGCGAATAAGAATCAGGATTTTACGTGCCACGTCAATTCCGCTTAAATCAATTTTCGGGTCCGGTTCTGTAAAACCCTGAACTCCGGCTTCTTTTACAACATCATGAAAAGAATTATTCTTATCAAAATTATTGAAAATGAAGTTCAGACTTCCTGATAAAACGGCCTGTATTTTATGCACTTTATCGCCCGAAGCAATTAAGTTTTTTACCGTGTCGATAATGGGTAATCCTGCGCCAACATTAGTCTCAAACAAAAATGGAGCATTGTATTGACGGGATAAACTTTTTAGTTTTTTATAATTGTCGTACGCAGAGGAACAGGCAATTTTATTACAGGTTACAACCGCAATACTTTCTTTTAAGAATTTTTCATAAGTTTCAGAAACGCTTGCATTTGCTGTAATATCCACAAAAATACTGTTACGTAAATTGAGTTCTTTGGCGCGTGCGATAAATTCTGTTGGAATAGCATGATCGCCTTTGTCTAAAGCCGATTGCCAGTCTTTTAAAGAAATTCCGTCTTCGTCAAAAAGCATTTTTCTGGAGTTCGACAAAGCAATTACACGAACATTGATTTTTAGATTTTCTTTTAAAAATTTTCTTTGATTGTGAATTTGTTCGATGAATTTTTCACCCACATTTCCAACTCCCATTACAAATAGATTCAGCTGTTTGGTATTTTCTTCAAAGAAGTTTTCATGTAGCGTATTCAGTGCTTTTTTAACGTCTCTTTCGTTAATTACAGTCGAAATATTACGTTCAGATGCACCTTGCGCAATGGCGCGGATATTTACATTGTTTTTTCCTAAAGTACTAAACATTCTTCCGCTTAAACCCTGGTGATTCTTCATGTTTTCACCCACCAAAGCAATAATGCAAAGGTCTTTTTCTACAATCGCAGGATCAATTTTGTTTTGTAAGATCTCAACTTCAAAAGCTCTGTTAATCGCAGCTTCGGCATTTTCAGCATCAGAATTTAAAATTCCGATACAAATCGAATGCTCCGAAGAAGCCTGAGTGATAAAAATAACGTTGATTTTTTCCTGGGACAATACTTCGAACAAACGTCTTGATGAACCTGCAACTCCAATCATTCCCGGACCTTCAAGAGTTACGAGCGAAATATTATCAATATGGCTGATTCCTTTTACAACCGTATCTTTTGAGGAAACCTGACTGGAAATTAAAGTTCCTTCGGCTTCCGGCTCAAAAGTATTTTTGATAAGAATTGGAATGTTTTTTCTTAAAACAGGCTGAATTGTTGGCGGATACAGCACTTTGGCACCAAAATGAGATAATTCCATCGCTTCCTGGTATGAAATTGTTGCAATTGGCTGTGCTTGTTTTACAATTTTAGGGTTAGCAGTAAACATTCCGTTGACGTCTGTCCAGATTTCTAATTGTTCTGCTTCAAGTGCACCGGCGATTATTGCGGCAGTATAATCAGAACCTCCACGGCCCAAAGTTGTAGTGATTCCGTCAGTAGTCTGAGCGATAAATCCGGGTAAAATATTGATTTTCGATTGATTTTCGGCAAAATATTCCTGAATCAAATTATTTGAAATTTCAAAATTTACAACCGCTTTACCAAAGTTATTGTTGGTTTTAATGAGTTCGCGACTGTCTTTATAAGTAACATTTTTATCAATTTGCTGATAAGCCTGTGCAATGATGTAAGACGAAAGTAATTCTCCAAAACTTAAAATAGTATCTGCAGTTCTTGGTGATAATTCACCTAATAAAAAGCAACCGTCTAATAAAGTTTCCAGATGATTGATGATTCTTTTTACGTGACTTAATAAGCTGCTTTGTTCACTTACAGGAATTAATTCTTTTAAAGTGTCAAGGTGTTTTTTCTCGATTTCAGCAACGATATCCCTGAAAGTTTCATCGTTTGCAGCTGCTTTCGCTGCTGCTGATTGTAATAAATCGGTGACCTTGCTTAAAGCCGAAACAACAACTACTAATTTATCTTGTTTAGAATTCTGGTTTATAATTTCGAGAACGAGTTTTATATTTTGAGCATTGGCAACCGAAGTTCCGCCAAATTTTAATACTTTCATTTTGATGTTTTTTAATAAGGTGCAAAGATTTTAAGTAACAAAGGTTCAAAGGTTATCAACTGTGAACTGAAACTGAAAACTGCGACTATTTTTTTCTTTGTAAATGTTTTTCATGTATCCAATGTCTTTCTTCTTTCACGAAAAAAGTATAGATAACCCAGGTTTATATGTGAAAATGTATACCCCTAAGGGGTAGTAGTTGTTGTAGTAGAAATTGTGGTAGCAGCAATTGCAACTCTGGATTGAGCTGTCATTGTAGATTGATATTTTTCGCTGTTACTTTTCATTTTGGTTTTTCAAAAGTACAGTTTTTTATAAAAGTTAAAAAACGGAATTTCCTTTTTACGAATATTTTAATAATTCAAATCTCATCAATTCAATATTGAGTATTTGTTAAAATTAAAACTCTAAAGATGACGTATTCATATATTTAGGGCTTTTTTGTAAAGGGCTTAAAATAATAAGAGTGCTGTTTTAGCTGTGAGATGCTTTTAAAATATACGATTTTATCCTATATATTAGATAGGAAATGTTTTTTAAGGTTATAAAATAAAATTTCAAATTCAATTCTTACTAAATTAAAGATCTGATTTTTTGCCTGATAAGGATTATGAAATAAATAAAACAGAGGAACCGAAATTGTTCAAATTTTAATTATTATGAACAAATGTTGCTTTTTAATATTGATTTGCTGAATTTTGGTGTCTTAAAATACAAACAATATGAGAGAAATCCATTATATAAGTACTGAAACCTTAAGTTTAGAAGCCCTGCAAGAAATCATAGTGAATCAAAAAACACTTGAATTATCAGAGGAAGCAAAAGTAAATGTTCAGAAATGTCGTGATTATTTAGATAAAAAAATGGCTTCACATTCTGAACCTATCTACGGTATCAATACAGGATTTGGATCTTTATGTAATGTAAAAATCTCTAATGAAAATTTATCCAAACTTCAGGAAAACCTGGTAAAGTCTCACGCGTGCGGAACGGGAGAAGAAGTTCCTGCTGAAATTGTAAAGCTGATGTTGCTGCTTAAAATTCAATCGTTAAGTTACGGACATTCCGGAATTCAGCTGCAAACCGTAAATCGTCTGGTTGATTTTTATAATAATGATATTTTACCTATAATCTATACTCAGGGTTCACTTGGGGCTTCCGGAGATTTAGCACCTTTGGCACACTTGTCTTTACCATTATTAGGAGAAGGAGAAGTTTTGTTTGAAGGAAAAAAAGTGAATTCTGCTGAAGTTCTGAAGCATTTTGGCTGGGAACCAATCGTGTTACAATCAAAAGAAGGGTTGGCATTGTTAAACGGAACGCAATTTATGAGCGCTTATGGGGCACATATTTTAATTAAAGCGTATAAATATTCTTATTTAGCAGATTTAATTGGAACAATTTCGCTTGAAGGTTTCGATGGAAGAAGCGAACCTTTTAACGAATTGATTCATTATATACGTCCTCATAAAGGACAAATTATTACGGCACAGCGCATCAATGAGTTTCTGGAAGGAAGTGAAATTATTGCACAGGATAAAAAACATGTTCAGGATCCGTATTCTTTCCGTTGTATGCCGCAAGTTCACGGTGCTTCAAAAGATGCGATCGATTACGTTAGAAAAGTATTCAAAACCGAAATTAATTCGGTTACGGATAATCCAAATATATTTATAGAAGCCGATCAGATTATATCCGGAGGGAATTTTCATGGGCAACCTTTGGCTTTAGCCTTAGATTTTATGGCAATTGCTCTGGCAGAATTAGGAAGTATTTCTGAAAGAAGAACGTATCAGTTAATTTCAGGATTACGCAATCTTCCGGCATTTTTGGTTGATAATCCGGGATTAAATTCAGGTTTTATGATTCCGCAATATACTGCAGCAAGTATTGCAAGTCAAAATAAGCAGTTGGCAACTCCGTCAAGTGTAGATAGTATTGTATCGAGTAACGGGCAGGAAGATCACGTAAGTATGGGGGCAAACGGAGCGACAAAAGCATTACGTGTTTTAGATAATTTAGAACGTATTTTAGCGATCGAATTAATGAATGCTTCTCAGGCAATTGCGTACAGAGAACCTCTAAAATCAAGCGATTTTATCGAGATGTTTTTGAGCAGTTACAGAGAGGTTGTTCCGCTTGTAAAAGAGGATAGAATCTTACATTATGACATTGAGAAAACCGTTGAGTTCCTTGATAGTTTCCAAATTGAAAACGATTTGTTAACAATGGCTTAACATTGCAAAATATTAATGAAGTAATTTTGCCGTATCAAAAATATAAAAATGTCAATAAACAGTATTTTCCAATTTTTAGTGCCGAAAGACAAAAAATTCTTTCCACTTTTTGAAGAGGCTTCAAGCAATCTAATTGAATTAGCTTCTAATTTACACGAAGCTGTAAATCTTCCATTGAAAGAAAGAGAAGTTCTTTTTCAGAAAATTGACGAGTTAGAGCAAAAAGGAGAAGACATTACACGTCAAACCAATCTGGAATTGAGTAGAAACTTTATTACTCCGTTTGACAGAGAGGATATTCACACATTGATTACTTCTATTGATAACGTTGCCGATTATTTGCACGGAGCAGCAAGCAGAATGAGGTTGTATCAGGTTGATAAGATTACAAAATCAATCAGAAAAATGACCGAAATCAATCTTGAAGCTTGTCAGAACATTGACAGTGCGGTAAAAGAATTGAGAAATTTAAAGAATTTCAAAGTCATAAAAGATGCTTGTGCCAGAATTAATAAACTGGAAAACAAGTCCGATAACGTTTATAACAAAGCAGTTTTTGAAATTTTTGAAAACGAAACAGATGCTAAAAATATTATTAAATATAAAGAAGTGTTATCTGTTTTAGAATCAGCAACAGATAAATGTAAGAGTGTTGCAAACATACTGGAATCTATTTCTGTAAAACATTCTTAAATTCAATTTATTTCATTCTGAAGTTATAATTTATGACGCTACTTATAATTATTATAGTATTAGCTTTAATTTTTGATTACATCAATGGTTTTCATGATGCGGCAAATGCTATTGCAACAGTTGTTGCCACAAAGGTTCTAACGCCTTTTCAGGCGGTTCTTTGGGCAGCATTTTTTAACTTTCTGGCTTATTGGGTTTTCGGATTTGGTGTTGCGGATACTGTTGCAAAAACAGCCCACACAATGGAGATTAACCTTGTAGTTATTCTTGCCGGTGTTATTGCAGCTATTTGTTGGAATTTATTGACCTGGTGGTTAGGAATTCCTTCCAGTTCATCACATACTTTAATTGGTGGTTTTGCAGGAGCAGCAGTTGCTCATGCGATCGCTGTACATGGGTTTTCAGGTTATGTTGATGCAGACGGAACGACACATTATTGGTACCAAATCGTAAGTTGGTATAAGGCAGGAAAAGATGGCGGAATGCCTTCAGGGGTTCTTATTATTATTGCGTTTATTGTTTTAGCCCCTTTATTAGGAGCATTGGCCTCGTATTTAATCTCGATTTGGTTGTTAAATGCTTCACGTAAAATTATTGGACCAAAAATTTTCACAGTTGCTTTAATGATTGGTACTGTTTGGTTGGTTAGTAGTCTAATGGTGCCTTATTCAGCGATTGACAAGCCTAGATTCGATTCGCATTTTTGGAGTGTAGCTTTTGATCCGCACAACATTAAATGGTTTTTAGTAGCCTTTATTATCTTAACAGTAAGTGCATTTTGTTTGATATTTAGTAGTTTAAACCTACATCAGGCTGATGCAGCTTTAAAAAAGATGCAATTATTATCTTCTGCAGCCTTTAGTTTAGGACACGGAGGAAATGATTCGCAAAAAGTAATGGGTATTATCGCTGCTGCTGTAGCGGTTTATATCAATACAAACCCTGGTGTTCATATGGATTCCTGGTTGGATGTTGTGTTGCCTAATGATGATTTAGGGATAAAAGGAGTAATGCCGGGATGGATTCCATTAGCATGTTATTCTGCAATTGCTGCGGGAACTTTAAGTGGTGGTTGGAAAATTGTAAAAACGATGGGTTCTAAAATCACAAAAGTAACTTCGTTTGAAGGTGTTGCTGCTGAAACTGCTGGTGCTTTAACACTTTATTTTACTGAACACTTAAAAATTCCAGTAAGTACAACCCATACGATTACAGGTTCTATCATCGGGGTTGGATTAACTAAACGTGTTTCTGCCGTTCGTTGGGGAGTTACGGTAAGTTTAATTTGGGCCTGGATATTAACGATTCCTATTTCAGCGCTATTAGCAGGTTTGGTTTACTTCATTCTAAGTGTATTTATTGGATAATAAAAAGATTTTGTAAAATGTGAGATATAAAATCATATTTTAAAACAGATAAAAAAAAGCTGGTTTCTTAATTGAAACTGGCTTTTTTGTTTGATATCAGAGGTTGTTTTGAAATTATAATGTGTTTATATTTACTTCATAATACAGAAAGAATTGAGATTGAAAATGGACAAATTGAACCAAATAGAAAGAATAAAAAGCAAGTTGATCCTTGCAAAAGAAGCCGATAAAGATTTAAAAATATTTGGGGCTGATAATCATCAATATACCTTAGGGAAAACGGTGAGTAATGATGATGTTCTAAGTTTTGAAAAAGAGTATAATTTAGAGCTTCCGGAGGATTATAAAGCATTTTTACTTCATATTGGTAATGGAGGAATTTCGTATGCAAATTCTGCTGCAGGGCCGGGTTACGGAATATTTCCTCTTGGAAAAAATGTAGATGAATTTATTCCTGAAAATACAAATCAGTTTTTAAAGGAAGATTGTATACTTTATCCAAAAATGTCAGATGATTTTTGGTCTGACTTGAATAAGAATATCGAAGAAAAAGAGGATATTTCTACAGAAGATTTTGATCTTGAATTGGGTAGAATATTTTCAGGATTATTACCTATCGGAACTCAAGGTTGTACGTATTATTATGCGCTTGTTTTAAATGGTAGATTTAAAGGAAAAGTGGTTAATGTTGATAGTGACAGGCAAAAGCCATACTTTGCGTTTGAGTCTGATTTTTTAGATTGGTACGAAAGATGGTTAGATGAGATTATACCTGAAGGTATGATGTCAGCTGATCCTGACTTATTTAAGTTTACACTTGGCGGATTGTCTAGTTGTATTTTAGAGATCTATTTCTCGACAGGCGGTCATGATATTAAAATAGAATGCCTGAACGGAATCTTAAAAAAGGAAAAATTAGATTCCGGAACTTTAGATATTGTAGAAGAACAATACAAATTGACTTCAGGCGAAATTAAAAAAGCGATTCTTCAAATATTGAGCAAATTTGATTATGAACGTGCAAAACCTTATTTACTTTCTTATTCTGATGAAAGTTTATTAGATGTTTTTCAGTTTATTTTTTGGTACGCAAAAGACAAGAGTATTGATTGGTTAGAACTTATAAAGTCTAAAGTTAGTACGGTAAATGATGAAGAAACATTTCGATTTTGCACGTATTTACTAGGAGAAATGAATATGGATTACGGAGATATTATTGTTCCTTTTACTTCTAGTAAAAATGAAGATATAAGAATCGAGTCTTATTATTCGCTTGGGCAATTAGAAAATAAAAACAATTATATTGATGCTTTTATTACAGGTCTTAATGATAGCTCAAACAGGGTAATTCACGCTACTTTGCAGGCATTAGATGGGTTAGAGGATCAAAAACTTTTAAAGCATTATAAAATAATAGCGAAGAAATTCCCTAAAGAAAAAGATTATATTTTAGTTAATCTGAATCATAGATTAAAACCGTTTGGTTTAAACAATAAAACGATAAAAGATATTGATACAGATACTTACTAGGTTGAAATTACGAGTAATTAGAATGGTATTAGCTTTGTATAATTAAGTTTCGATTTCTTTAAATTTCAAATTCCAACTTTAAACGTTTTTTTAATTTAAATTTGGAATTTTTACTAATAAATTACTTTTGTAAATTCTTGCGATTGTGTTTTCTTTTGTAGTGTGTCTGTTTGAGATTGCTTTTGTCTTGCGAGATAATGCTTATAGTGCCGTCTATTTCAAGCATAGCGAGCTTTACATCCGTCAAATGCTCTAAGCCATGTTCACGTGCCGCTTCTTTTAATTCGTCGTGCGAAATATCTAATTTGCTCAGGGTTTTGAAATCTAATACTCCATTGTGAATCAGGATTTCAGGTTTGTCTAATAATAAGTTATTAAGGCCTTTGTATTTATGAGTCAGCTTTTTGATAACAAAATTAATTATAAATAAAGCCAAAGCCGCAATCAAACCTCCTGAAAGACTTGTGTCCGGACCAACCATTGCATTTTGAACCGAGTTACTGATCAGTAAAATAAGAATAATATCGGCAGTGTTTAATTGCGAAAGTTCCTTTTTTCCAAAGAGTCTAAGTGCAATTGTCATGAAAAAATATACAGCAACACTTCTTAAAATAATATCAAAATAGGGATATAGCGCCATTTTTTAGGGTTTAAATTTAAAAAAGCTTTGCCAAAGTTTCAAACTTTGACAAAGCTGCTAAATTAATGATATGTTATGAAGTTCAAATGAACTTGCTTATGTAAGTTTAAAGTTCTTTTCGATTGCTTTGATCATTTCTCCGGCAATATCTTTGTTGGTAGCGCCTTCGATTCCTTCCAATCCTGGAGAAGAATTTACCTCAAGCAATAACGGCCCTTTTGAAGAACGAATGATATCAACACCGGCTACTTTTAAATCCATAGCTTTTGCTGCTTTTATAGCGATCTTTTTTTCTTCGGGAGTTACTTTTATAACTGATGCGGTTCCGCCAAGGTGAATGTTTGCCCTGAATTCTCCCGGCATTGCTTCACGCTGAATAGCGGCAACCACTTTTCCGTCGATAACAAAACAACGAATGTCTTTTCCGTTGGCTTCTTTAATGAATTCCTGAACCAAAATATTGGCATTTAAGCTTTTGAAAGCATTGATAACGCTTTCTGCGGCTTTTTTTGTTTCTGCCAGAACAACACCTTTTCCTTGTGTTCCCTCCAGTAATTTTACGATTAAAGGCGAACCTCCAACCATCTTAATCAAATTGTCAGTATCCAAAGGAGAATTGGCAAAACCAGTTGTTGGGATATCAATTCCGCTATTCAGAAGCAATTGCAGAGAGTATAATTTATCTCGTGATTGTGTTATGGCTGAAGCTGAATTTAAAACAAAAACCTTCAAAGCCTCAAACTGACGTGTTAATGCACAGCCATAAAAAGTAATGCTTGGTCGAATTCTTGGAATAATAGCGTCAAATTGATTTAATATTTTTCCGCCGCGATAATGAATTTCAGGTGTTTTGGCATCCAGTTTCATATAGCATTCCTTGATATTCAAAAAATGCATTTCATGACCGCGCATTTCGCCCGCTTCCATGATTCTTTTATTGCTGTATAATTCAGGATTACTCGCCAAAAGCCCAATTCGTAAACCAGAAGTTGCTTTTTCAGAGTTTTGATATAATTCTTTTAAAGCTTCAGCAGTTGGTTGTCCTAACATGTATTTTTCCTGAGGATCAACTAATACACGTCCGCTCATAGCTTCACGTCCCAAAAGCATTCTGAATCCCATTGAATCCCGATTGGTCAGAGTCATTTCGATTGGCCATTTTACATCGCCAAGTTTGATACTGGTCTGGATCACATAACGGTGTTCTCTAAAACCGCTTGAACTTTTTACGATTCTTTTGTCTACCAACGGAGCTTCGCAATGGATGATGGTTTTAATATTATTCTGAATTGGATTAATATCAAATTTTACCCAATTGGCATCATTTTTTATAAAAGGTGCTATGTTTATAGCGTGCATTGCCGAAGTCTTGGCACCGGAATCAACACGGGCTTTGATTGTCGGGATTCCTAGTTCTGGAAATGCGCACCATTCTTCGCTACCTAAAATGACTTTATTTTGAAGCATACGTTATTATTTATTTATAGAATATAATAGCCAAAAATAGCTATTTGCTTTTACTAAAGATAGTAATTTATCTAAAAAAAATACCCGTTATGTTATGAAAACGTAACGGGTAAATTAAATTTGTTAGAAAATTAATCTATATTATTGATTTGTTGGTTCTTCGGCTTTGTGTATTTCTACAGAAAGTTCCTGAGAATCATCTTTTAGATCCATTAAGATCTCATCGCCTGAATGTATTTTCGAGGTTATGATTTCTTCTGCTAATAAATCTTCAACATATTTCTGAATCGCTCTTTTTAGAGGTCTTGCTCCAAACTGTCTGTCAAATCCTTTCTCAGCAATAAATGCTTTTGCTTTGTCAGTTAGATTTAGAGTGTATCCTAATTCAGAAACTCGTGAGTATAGTTTTTTAAGCTCGATTTCGATAATCAAATCAATATCGTGTTTTTCTAATGCGTTAAATACGATTACATCATCAATTCTGTTTAAGAACTCAGGAGCAAAGGTTTTTTTCAAGGCATTTTCGATAATGCTTTTTGAGTTTTCATCAGCCTGAGCCACTTTAGCTGCAGTTCCGAATCCTACACCTTGTCCAAAATCTTTTAACTGACGTGCTCCAACGTTAGAAGTCATGATAATGATCGTGTTTTTGAAGTCGATTTTGCGACCTAAACTATCTGTCAAATATCCGTCATCTAAAACCTGAAGCATCATATTAAACACATCCGGATGTGCTTTTTCGATCTCATCTAAAAGTACAACGCAGTATGGTTTTCTGCGAACTTTTTCAGTCAATTGACCACCTTCTTCGTATCCTACGTATCCCGGAGGCGCTCCAACTAAGCGGGAGATTGCAAATTTCTCCATGTATTCACTCATGTCGATACGAACTAACGCATCTTCAGAATCGAATAATTCTTTTGCTAAAACTTTTGCTAATTGGGTTTTACCAACACCAGTCTGACCTAAGAAAATAAACGAACCAATAGGTTTGTTAGGATCTTTTAGTCCGGCTCTGTTACGTTGAATAGAACGCGCAATTTTAAGAACAGCTTCGTTTTGACCAATTACTTTGTTCTGAATCAATTCAGGTAATTTAGCCAGTTTGTTGCTTTCTGTTTGTGCAATTCTGTTTACAGGAATTCCGGTCATCATCGAAACAACATCGGCTACATTATCTTCTGTAACTTCAATTCTGTTGTTTTTGGAATCTTCTTCCCATTGCTCTTGTGCGACGGCCAGATCTTTTTCAATGCGTTTTTCATCATCGCGAAGTTTGGCAGCCTCTTCGTATTTTTGTTTTTTGACTACCATGTTTTTCATTTCGCGAACTTCTTCTAACTGACGTTCTAAATCAAGAATTTGTTTAGGAACATCAATGTTAGTAATGTGTACGCGAGATCCTGCTTCGTCAAGAGCATCGATAGCTTTGTCCGGTAAAAAACGTTCAGACATATATCTGTTTGTTAATTTAACACAAGCCTCAATAGCTTCCTGAGTATAGGTAACATTGTGGTGATCTTCGTATTTATCTTTAATATTGTTTAAGATCGCAATAGTTTCTTCAACAGAAGTTGGTTCCACAATTACTTTCTGGAAACGTCTTTCAAGAGCGCCATCTTTCTCGATATATTGTCTGTATTCATCAAGAGTTGTGGCACCAATACATTGGATTTCGCCTCTTGCCAAAGCAGGTTTGAACATGTTTGACGCATCCAGAGATCCTGTTGCTCCACCGGCACCTACAATAGTGTGAATTTCATCAATAAAAAGAATGATGTCATCGTTTTTCTCCAGCTCGTTCATCACGGCTTTCATTCTTTCTTCAAACTGACCACGGTATTTTGTTCCGGCTACTAAACTAGCCAGGTCAAGAGTAACCACACGTTTGTTGAAAAGAATACGGGAAACTTTCTTTTGGATGATACGTAGCGCAAGTCCTTCTGCAATAGCAGATTTACCAACTCCCGGTTCTCCAATAAGTAACGGGTTGTTCTTTTTTCTACGGCTTAGAATTTGAGAAACGCGTTCAATTTCTTTCTCGCGTCCTACGACCGGATCAAGTTTTCCTTCCTCAGCCATTTCTGTTAAATCTCTCCCAAAATTATCTAAAACCGGAGTTTTGGATTTTTTGTTTGACTTATTGGCGGGATTATTAAAACTACTTTCTTTAAGACTGTCATCTTGTCCTGAATCGTCATTATACGATTCGTTTCTTGGCAAGTTTTCTAAGAATTCTTCTTCGTTTGGAGTCATGTTTAAATATTGTTCTTTAGCTATGTCATAATCTATTTTTAGTTTATTCAATAGCTTGGTTGTTGGATCGTTTTCGTTTCGTAAGATACACAATAGCAAGTGCGCTGTGCTAATAGACGAGCTCTGAAATACTTTAGCTTCAAGAAAGGTCGTCTTCAGGGCTCTTTCCGCCTGACGCGTAAGATGAAGATTTTTCTTTTCTGCATTTACTTCAACGCTTTGATTGGCCGGGCTCAGTATTTCTACCTTCCTGCGTAAATGATCTAAATCGACTGCAAGGTTATTAAGTATATGAATAGCTTTTCCGTTTCCATCCCTTAAAATGCCTAGCATTAGATGTTCAGTACCAATAAAGTCGTGGCCCAAACGTAAGGCTTCCTCTTTACTGTAGGTAATAACATCTTTTACTCTTGGTGAAAAATTATCATCCATAATATATAATTGGTATTGTAAATTTAGTGAATTAGTGTTTGAAAAACAAAAACCATACCCTTCGAGATCTCCTGACAGCTAAGAGACAAAAAAAATAACAATAAAAGCGTTAAAATACGCTTAATTTATTAACCAAAAGCGAAAATAAAGTTGTTAATAAATCATTGAAATAAGTGTAAGGAAATAGCTGAAAAAATTCCAAAAAAACGTATCTTGGCACGCTTTGAAACTAATATAATTATTTAAACATAACAACTTATGTCTGAAGGAGAAAAGTTAATTCCTATTAACATTGAAGATGAAATGAAATCAGCTTACATCGATTATTCGATGTCAGTAATTGTATCGAGAGCACTTCCGGATGTTAGAGATGGCTTGAAACCAGTGCATCGAAGAGTTCTTTACGGAATGTATGATTTAGGTGTAACTTCAAGATCTGCCCACAAAAAATCTGCAAGAATCGTAGGAGAGGTTCTGGGTAAGTATCACCCACACGGAGATACTTCGGTTTATGATGCGATGGTACGTATGGCCCAGGAATGGAGTTTGCGTTATTTATTAGTGGATGGTCAGGGTAACTTTGGATCTGTAGATGGCGACAGCCCGGCAGCAATGCGTTATACTGAGGCGAGAATGCGTAAAATATCAGAAGATATTATGGCAGACATCGAAAAAGAAACAGTTGATTTTCAATTGAACTTTGATGATACTTTATATGAGCCAAAAGTAATGCCAACCAGAGTTCCTACTTTGTTAATTAACGGAGCAACTGGAATCGCGGTAGGTATGGCAACCAATATGCCTCCACACAATTTAACTGAAGTTATCAACGGAACACTTGCGTACCTTGATAATAACGATATTGAAATTGACGAATTAATGACGCATATTAAAGCTCCGGATTTTCCAACCGGAGGTATAATATACGGTTACGAAGGAGTTCGTGAAGCATTTAAAACCGGTAGGGGGCGTATTGTAATGCGTGCTAAAGTTGGTTTTGAAGAGGTTGACGGAAGAGAATGTATTATTGTTACCGAGATTCCGTATCAGGTGAACAAAGCCGAAATGATCAAACGTACGGCTGATTTAGTCAATGATAAAAAAATTGAAGGTATTGCGAATATTCGTGATGAATCAGACAGAAATGGTATGCGTATCGTTTATATCCTGAAACGTGATGCGACGCCAAACGTAGTTTTGAATACCTTATATAAATATACCTCATTACAATCCTCTTTTAGTGTAAACAATATTGCACTGGTAAAAGGTCGCCCGCAAATGCTGAATCTAAAAGACATGATTCATTACTTTATTGAGCACCGCCATGATGTTGTAGTTCGCAGAACACGTTTTGAATTGCGTAAAGCAGAAGAAAGAGCGCATATTTTAGAAGGCTTAATTATTGCTTCTGATAATATTGATGAAGTAATTGCTTTAATAAGAGGTTCGAAAAATACGGAAGAAGCTCGTGAGAAATTGATCGAAAGATTTAAATTATCAGATATTCAGGCTCGTGCCATTGTTGAAATGCGTTTGCGTCAGTTAACAGGTCTGGAACAAGATAAGTTAAGAGCTGAATACGAGGAATTGATGAAGTTAATCGAGCATTTGAAAGCTTTATTAGCAGATGTAGGTTTAAGAACTAACTTAATTAAGGAGGAACTTGAAGAAATTCGTGAAAAATACGGAGATGCGCGTCGTTCTCAAATTGAATATTCCGGTGGAGATGTAAGTATAGAAGATTTAATTGCGGATGAAAATGTGGTTATTACAATTTCGCATGCAGGTTATATCAAACGTACTAATTTAACAGAATATAAAACCCAAAACAGAGGTGGAGTTGGGCAAAAAAGTGCAGGAACAAGAGATCAGGATTTCCTTGAGCATATGTTCGTTGCAACCAATCACCAATATATGATGTTTTTTACGCAAAAAGGAAAATGTTTCTGGATGCGTGTTTACGAAATTCCTGAAGGAAGCAAAACAGCAAAAGGTAGAGCGATTCAGAATTTAGTAAACATTGAAAGTGATGATAAAGTAAAAGCTTTCATTTGTACTCAGGATTTAAAAGATAAAGATTATATCAACAGTCATAATCTTGTAATGGTAACGAAAAAAGGTCAGGTTAAGAAAACTTCTTTAGAGAAATATTCTAAACCAAGGGTAAATGGTGTTGCTGCAATTACGATTAAAGAAGGTGATGAATTGCTTGAAGCGAAATTAACCAACGGAGAAAGTCAAATTATCCTTGCTGTTAAGTCTGGTAAATTGGTTCGTTTTGAGGAAACTAAAACACGTCCAATGGGAAGAACAGCTTCAGGAGTTCGTGGAATTACCCTAAAAGATGATACTGATGAAGTAATTGGTATGGTGACGGTTGATAAAGATAATGTTAACGACTCTCAAATTTTAGTTGTAACTGAAAACGGATACGGTAAACGTACTAAATTAGTTGATGATGATGGAGAGGATGTTTACAGAATTACAAACCGTGGCGGAAAAGGTGTGAAAACACTTAATATCACAGAAAAAACAGGAAAATTAATTTCGATTAGTGCTGTAACTGATGCTGATGACTTGATGATTATCAATAAATCAGGATTAACGATCAGAATGGCTATTGAAGATTTACGTGTAATGGGTCGTGCAACACAAGGTGTTCGATTGATTAACCTAAAAGGTAAAGATTCTATTGCTGCTGTAACAAAAGTAATGAAAGACGATGTTGCGGAAGTAGTTGTTGATGAAGATGGCAATGTTATCGAATCTGTTATTGAAAGAGTAAAACCTGATTTAGAAGTTCTTGAAGACGAAGGTCCTGTAGAAGATGATGATGACGATGATGCTGACGAAGAATTAGAAGATGACGATGATGCTGAAGACGAAGAAGAATCTGAAGAATAAAATTTAACCACTTATAATTAAATATACAAATTGAATACTATGAAAAGTAAATATGTAATACTTGCATCAGCATTATTGATTTCAGTAGCTACTTTTGCTCAGAAAGATCAGATAAAGAATGCTGAGAAAGCGTTAAAAGGAGGAGATGCTCAAGGAGCAGTTGCCATCCTGAAAGATGCTGAAAATTTGGTTGTAAATGCCAAAGATGTTGAACAAGCTCAATACTACTTTGTACAAGGGAATGCTTATTTGGCTTTAGCAGATAAAAAAGTAGAGGAAAGCAAAAACCTTTCTCTTGCTGCTGAAAGCTATAAAAAGTTAATTGATGTTGAAAAAGCTTCCGGAAAATTAAAATATTCTACACAGGCTGCGACTTCAATTAGTGATATAAAAGGAAAGTTAATTAATTCAGCTATTGCAGATTCTCAGGCAAGCAAACATGCTGACGGTGCAAAAAAATTGTATGATGCTTATTTGTTAGATAAAAAAGATACAATCAATTTGTATTATGCAGCTTCAACAGCAGTAAATGCTCAGGATTTTGATCTTGCTTTACCAATGTACGAAGAATTAAAAAAATTAAACTATTCCGGAAAAGGGACCAGCTATTTAGCTGTAAATAAAATTTCTGGTAATGAAGATAATTTTAATAGTGCTAAAGATAGAGATTTAGCTGTAAAATTAGGAACACACGAAAAGCCTAAAACTGAAGCGATTCCTTCTAAAAGAGGTGAGATTTACAAAAACTTAGCTTTGATTTTAGTTCAAAAAGGACGTAGCGAAGATGCTAAAAAAGCAATTGCTGATGCCAGAAAAGCAAATCCAGATGATAGTTCTTTGATTCTTAGTGAGGCTAACTTGTATTTAGAATCTAAAGATTATGATACTTACAAAAAATTAGTGGGTGAAGCTTTAGAAAAAGATCCAAAGAATGCTGACTTAGTTTTTAATTTAGGTGTAATTAGTGCCAATGCTAAAAACAATGCAGATGCTGAGAAATATTACCTAAAAGCGATCGAAATCAATCCAAACTATGCAAATGCTTATCTTAACCTTGCAGCTTTAAAATTAGAAGCTGAAAAGCCAATTATTGATGAGATGAATAAATTGGGTACTTCTGCAAAAGATATGAAACGTTACGATGTGTTGAAAGGACAAAGAGAAAATGTTTTTAAAGGAGTTATTCCTTATCTTAAAAAAGCAAATGAATTAGATCCTAAAAACGAAGATGTATCTAAAACATTATTAGGTGTTTACAAAGCATTAGAAATGACTGCTGAAGCAAAAGCATTAAAAGCTACTATGTAATTTCAGGCATTTAGAAATAAGAAAAAAAACCATCAGTTGAGTCTGATGGTTTTTTTTATACTTAAAATGATCCTGTCTTAGCTAACTAAAGTAGCGGTGAGGGTAATAGTTGTGTTCAGAAGTTTAGAGATCGGGCAGATTTCTTTTGCTTTTGCAGCTGTTTTTTCAAATTCTTCAGCCGAAATTGAAGGAACTTTTCCTTTTAGGTCTAAATGAATCAAGGTAATTGTTCCGTCTTCAAAAGTAACTGTTGCCTCTGTATTTAGATCATCTGCTGTAAAACCACCTTCGTTAAGCAAAAAGCTTAATTGCATCGTAAAACAGCCGGAATGTGCTGCAGCGATCAATTCTTCAGGATTGGTTCCAACTCCGTCTGCAAATCTGGTTTTAAAGGATAATTGTGCGTTATCTAATGTCGTGCTTTGTGTACTGATCGTTCCTTTTCCTTCCATGCCTGTTCCTTTCCAGTTGGCATTCGCTTTTCTTGTAAATTTCATATTCGTTGTTATTAGGATTAATAATTGAATTTGTTGATTATCAATAGATAATGTGGTTTATCAAATATAAACAATATTTTAGATAAGTTTTTTTATCAAATTATAATACATTGTTAAGTTTTTGGGTTTTGTGTTTCAGGTTTGCGTTTGAAATGAGATAAATGTTGGAGTGAATTTTACCGCAAAGCACGCCAAGGTTTTATTTTGCTGCAGTTAGAAAACACAAAGTTCGCAAAGCTTTGTGTTTATTTAGCTTTGCGAACTTTGCGTAAATCTTTGCGCTCTTTGCGGTAAAAAAAAGCTAGTGCATAAAAAAAAGGTGCAATGATTAAATTACACCTTTTTATTTATTGTAGAAACTTAAAACGTTATTCCTGACCTAAATTACGCAATTGTTTCAGTTTATCTTTCCAAAGTTCAAGGCTTTCTTTATGAATAGCGATGTTTTTGCGAACTTCAAGAACAATTGAATTCTCTTTTTTGGCATTTTTAGTATTAGCAAAAAACTGTATATTGTTTTCTAATTGGAAAATTTCATTTTGAACTTCCTCAATTTTGCGCATCAGGAAAATCTTTTCATTATCTAGTTTACGAGTATCGTTACTGTCCGATAAAGAGTCGATTCTATTAGAGAAACGCATCATTTCGGTTTCTTTTTTACTCAAACTTAATTTTTCAAATAGTGCATCCAGGATTTTATTGAATTTTCCTTCGATATGACGTCTTGAGAAAGGTACTTTTCCATAACCTTTCCAGATTTCAATATGAGCTTTTATAGCATCCAGATCAGTTTTGTGATCACCTGTCAATTGGTAAGCGCGTAAAATATCCAAGTATGCTTTTTTATTGTCAAAAGCAGCTACCTCATCTACGTTTTCTTCTGATTTGTGTTCTTTTAGTTTGTCAAAATAATGATTACAGGCGTCTTTGAATTCTTTCCAGATTTTGTCTGAATATTTTTTAGGAACATGGCCAATTTGTTTCCATTCTTCCTGAATTTGTTTCATTACTGGAGTAGTAGCGCCGAAATCGACACTTTCCTGGAGTTCTTTGGCTTTTGCAACAAGAGCCATTTTTTTATTTAAATTGTCGTTTTGATCTTTTTTAATGTCTTTGTAAAATGAATTTTTAAAAGAATTAAAGTTCCTAACGGCAGTTTTAAATGCTGCCCAGGTTTCTTCATTTACGTCTGAAGGTACTTTTCCGGCGGCAAAAAACTCATTTCTAAGCGCTTCTACTTTTTGAATTTGTAACAGCCATTGCGAGTGAGAGTTTACTTTTTCAGTTCCTAAAACCTCAATTTTCGCAATAATTTCTTTTTTAGCTTCAAGATTATTTTGTTCGTTTGCTCGTTGACTTTCAAATAAAATTTCTCTTTTATCATGGATTTTTTTAGTCAGTTCGCTAAATTTATTCCAGATCGTATCGCGGTGTTCCTTAGAAACGGGGCCAATATCTTCTTTCCAGATTCTATGTAAATCCTGCAATTCACGGAACGCTTTACTGATATCGGTTTCATTAGCCAATTCTTCAACACGTGTAATAATTTTTTGCTTTTGCTCCAGATTGTATTTAAAATCTAAATCTCTTGCTTCACGATCTAAGTGTAGATAATCATAAAAATTCTCTACGTGAAAGTGGTAGTTATTCCAAACGTGATTGTATTTGTCTTTTGGAATCGCTCCTGCATTTTTCCATCTTTCTCTTAAATCGTTAAAATGTTTAAGAGTGTCTTTTATATTTTCCTGCGGGTTGATAAGTTCTTTAAGCTCTTCAACTATAGCAAGTCTGTTTTCTAAATTTGATTTTAGATTGGTTTGTAAATGCTTGAAATGATCATTTCTTTTTTCCCTAAAAATAGTATAGTATTCGTCAAATTTAGATTTTAACGGAGAATGATATTCGAATTCCTCATTAGGATCTTGTTTAGAAGCGTTGAATTCTTCTTTTTTCTCCTCTATAAGGTGGTTATATTGTAATAAAAACGACTTTTTAATTTCCTCAATATGATCTTTTACAGACATTACTTTATCTGTATTGATCAATTTTTTAAGCTCATCAACAAGTGCATCCAAAGAGAACGTATCATAATCCTGCATAGGAATTTCATGACGCTCTTTTAATGTTTCATCTTCACTTTCTTCAGCATTGGAATTTGTTATGGCATCTAATGCAGTCTGATGATTGGTTTCTGTTGTTTCAACTCTGTCTTCTGCTTCAGTATTTGTTTCTGAAGTTGAAATTTCAGCAGCAGTTTCAGGCTCCAATGTTTCGATTGTATTATCTGGTGTAGAATCGCTAATTTCGATTTCTAATTTTCCGTCTGCCTCTTGCAGGTTATCATTCTTTTCTTCTAACATCTTAAATGTATAAGGTTTTTATTTTAAACAGAGCGAAAGATAGTAAAGGTGTTTCTAAATACAAAATAAATCGTTTGTTTATACGCTATTTTAAGACGAAATTCCTATTTGTTCAAGGAATTTAGGAATATGATATCGATTTTTTCGAGGATTTTTTGAAATAAATTTAAATTTTGAATTATTATAATTTTTAGAAAAATGGGATGAAAATAATAGTATCAGGTATGGATTTTTAGTTTTATTTCGATTTTAAAAAAAATCAAAAACCTACAATCGAGTCAACGGCGATCCCTTTTTTATTAGTATTATATAATGAGTGGTATATAGCAAAAAAAATACACTAAATTTTAGTGTATTTTTTTGTTTTATTTATTCCAGATTTTCCAGGCTTTTTCTGCCTGAAAAATAAGCATATCATAACCGTTTTTTATTACTGCCCCTTTTTCTTTGGCATTTTTAAGAAATTGAGTTTCTGCCGGATTATAAATTAAATCGTAGGCAATATGTTTGTCTGTGAAAAATTCATAAGGAAGATCAGGACAAGCTTCTATGTCTGGGCTTGTGCCAACTGGTGTACAATTGATTATAATTTGAAAGTTATCAAAAGTAGTTGCGTTTATTAAGTTGTAATCGATAATGTTTTCTTTGGCTTCTCTCGAAACAAAAGTATACAGGATACCAAGCTCATCAAGGGCAAATGCAACACCTTTTGATGCTCCGCCTGTACCTAATATTAGTGCTTTTTTATGATGTGGCTCTAATAAAGGTTCTAATGATTTCTTGAACCCATAATAATCAGTGTTGTATCCTTTTAATTTTCCTTTTTTGGTAAATTTAATGGTGTTTACAGCACCAATTAAAGCTGCTTTTTTTGAAAGTTTATCTAAGAAGGGAATTACTTGTTCTTTATACGGAATCGTAACATTTAAACCTTTCAGGTCAGGGTTGTTTTTAAGTAATCCTGTTAAATGATTTATTTCAGAAATATCAAAGTTTTCGTAGGTGTTGCCGGCAAAAACTTCATCACTAAATTTTTCTGTAAAATATCCTTTTGAAAATGAGTAACTAATATTACGGCCTAACAAGCCAAAACGTCTTCTTAAAATATCAATCATTATTGTTTTCTATGTTTTTCAATGTAATTTTTCACTGTTTTTTTTGACCAGACTACAGGAAATAAATCTTCGATTAAGATGTAGTTATCAAAGTTCAAACGCAGACCATTGCTTAAATGAAATTTTGCTTTGGTAGTATCCTGAATCATGAAATACAATCCTGCCAAACGATATTCGATTTCGTTTTCTTCCGGAAAATATTCTGAAGCTTGCAACAACGTTTGGATTGCACTTTCGAATTCGCCTAAAAACTGAAGAATATCAACCCAGAACAACCAGGTATCCAGTGCATAATCTCCAAATTCTACTGCTTTTCTATAGCCAAATTCAGCTTCTTCAAAAAAGTTCATTTGTTTATTGATCGTCGCATAACGTTTCCAGTACAGACGATTTTGATTGTCGATAGCTAATGCTTTATTGACAAAAAATAAGGCTTTCTGGAAATTTTTCTGGCGAACGTAAAAATCAGTAATGGCAATCCATCCTTTATCTAAAAGAGGGTCTTCGTGTACCGTTTGGTTGTAATATTGAAGTGCTTTAACGGCATTCCCCAGTTTTTCGTAGCATTTCCCGATACGCAATAATGCATAAGAAGTGGCATCGTCTAACTCGATGGTTCTGTTATAGCTTTCAATTGCTTCGCTGTATTTTTTTAGGCGCTCATACGCTTTTGCTTTTTCCATGAAAGCCCCTAAAAACTCATCGTCGATCAGGGTTGCATAATCAAAAGCACGAATGGCATTTTCATATTCTTTTACACCGTAATGCAAACGTCCAAGCTGATGCCAGGCGATTTCGCTATACGGGTTTTTATTGATGTATTCGTTTAGGTACACAATGGCTTCCTGATTTTGATCTAAAAATTCAAAACAATACACCACGTTATACAAGGCAGACTGATCTTCTAGATCTTCTTCTAGACATTTGATAAAACTGTCTTTTGCCATTTCTAGGTTATCCATAAAAAGATATTCCATTCCGATTAAGTTGTACACATCAGCGTAGTCGTCTGTATATTGCAAGGCAATTTTAAGCAATTCTACCGCTTTTTCGTGTTGATCTCTTTTAGAACAGATATTGGCTTTCTGAATGTAAATTTCTTCGTTGTTGGGTTCGATTGCGTATAACTCATTTAAGAGCTTCTCTGCAATTTCTAATTTGTCGTCATAAACCAACATCTCTACTTGTACTAATTTTAAGCCCGTAGATTTTGGGTGTTGGTCTAATGCAAGTTTCAAGGCTTTTTTTGCTAAATTAGCCTTGCCTATGTCTAAATAATGAAGAATAATTTCTTCAAATTCTTCAGAGTCAAAAAAGAGTACTTTGTTCGTTTTTAACATCGACTCAAATTTGGATAGGGATAGGTTATAATCTTCTTCTTCGTTGCTTAATTGCATACTGTCTTTATTTGAAATTAGCCTGTTATAAATTTAGGCAACCATATTATTGTTGTGAGGAATGAAAATTAATTGTTGTGAACAATTTAATTAACAATATGGACAGAATTTCTATTCTGTTTTAAGTTGTAATCTTTTGATATGTAAAAGATTAATTTTGATTACTATTCTGGAATTTATTTTTAACCGGAAGTCCTAGCCCTGATAGTAGCGGTATCCTTTTGTTTTTTTCTTTAAAAAATAAAAGATAAAGCGGATAGCAGGAAATAGCTCCTTATTAAACTTCTTGTCCTTTTTTCATGATTTCATCCATAACTTTTAAAATTATGGCACAACCTTCTTTAATTTCTTCTTCAGAAATAGTTAAAGGCGGTGTTATTCGTATGGCGCATCCTTCAAACAGCAACCAGAATAAAATGAGCCCTTTGTCCTGACAGTTTAAAATAACCTGATTGGTTATTTCGGCAGTTTCGGTCATTGCGGCAAGCATTAATCCTTTTCCTCTAACTTCCTTTATCAAAGGATGTACCAAAAGCGATCTGAAGAGTTTTTCTTTGTCTAAGGCTTCCTGCATTAAATTTGTTTCAGTTAATTCCTGCAAAGTAGCCAGACAAGCTGACGCAATGACAGGATGACCTCCAAAAGTGGTAATATGCCCCAGTTTAGGATTTTCGGTAAGGAGATCCATTTTTTCTGCAGAAGCTGTAAAAGCACCAACGGGCATTCCGCCACCCATTCCTTTTCCCATCACCACGATATCCGGAACGACCTCATAGTTCTGAAAACCAAATAGTTTTCCGGTTCTTCCAAATCCAGGTTGAATCTCGTCTACGATCATCATCGCTCCAACCTCATCGCAACGTTTGCGCACCTTTTGCAGATAGTTATTCTCTGGCTGAATAAATCCGGCACCTCCCTGAATGGTTTCTAAAAGTATTGCGGCTGTTCTGGTGGTTATTTTTTGTAAATCTTCTTCGTTGTTGAAGGTGATAAAATCAACATCCGGAAGCAATGGACGAAAGGCTTGTTTGCGTTCTTCGAATCCCATAACACTCATTGATCCCATCGTATTTCCATGATAAGCGTTATGACAAGAAATCAGCTGACTGCGTCCTGTTGTTCTTTTGGCTAATTTCAGAGCGCCTTCGATAGCTTCTGTACCTGAATTGACTAAATACGTTTTGTTTAGCGATTCGGGTAGGAGCGAAGCCAGTAATTTGCAATATTGAACGGCCGGACTTTGCGAATATTCGCCATAAACCATAACGTGCGAATACTTATCCAGCTGATCTTTGATCGCCTGATTGACTCTCGGGTGTTGATGACCAAGAGTGCATGCTGAAACACCGGCAACAAAATCTAAATATTTTTTATCGTTGGTGTCATAAATATAGGAACCAATGGCATGCGAAACTTCCATCCCTAATGGGTAAGGAGAAGTTTGTGCCTGGTATTTTATAAAATCTGGATTCATTTTTTTTTAAAGGTTCTAAGTTGCAAAGGTACTAAGGTTCTAAGTTTAGTCACGGTCTCAGTTTCAGTTACAAACTGAAAACAGGTGCTGAATTTTATCGCAAAGATCGTAAAGATTTACGCAAAGTTCGCCAGGTTTTAAATCAAGTTTATATTATTAAAATGCAAAGCCCGATAGCTATCGGGACGCAAAGTTTTGCAGACTGAAAAATGTTACTGCGACTAATTTTAATCGCAAAGATATAAAACTGAAAGCTGAGACTGAAAACTTACTTCTTAGTCTTTGTACTGGTTTTTGTTGCAGGTTTTACAGCCGGTTTCTTTTTGTCGTAATCCAGGGTTTCTTTCCTGACTTTCATTGGGGTCTCTTTGTCCTTGGCTTCCTGGTCTTTTCCTTCCTGTACTAATTTGTCGTTGAGTTCATTATCCTCGGCAGAAAAAATATCATCCTTCGATTTTATTCGTTCGTCTCCACGCCAGCGTAAGCCTTTTAGTTTACGTGCGTTTTCAGGTAAGTCGGCTTCGGGATAAATATCACCATCTACTTTATTAAAAAAGGTAATGGTTTCGATGTCATTATTCTCTAAAATAAGATTGATTTTACTGCTTACATTTTTATTGATACCAATGAGTTCATTGTCATCATTTCTCATATAATAAACAACCTCGGTATTCTTGATGACATCGACATCGTGCAATTTGCCCTCTTTAAATTTTCCAAATAAATTAAGCCCCTTGACCTGATTATAACCGGTGCCGAGGGTATCCCGCGAGACTATAAAAGTATTGTTGAGGACTTTTAAGGAATCTAACTTTTTGGTCGTATTATCGCCAATTAAATGCATAATATCTCCGGTGATCTGACTTTCTCCGTTCCAGAGAATTGGATTTCCTATCAATTTTGTCAAAGCAGTTTTAGAGTTTGAATGTATAGAATCACATTTTCCGCTCATATCGATTTTGTAGAAACGAACATTTTTATACGCTCTTAAAATTCTTTCACCTTCTTTTCCGGTAACCATTAGTTTTTGCCCGTGAATGTAAACTGAATCTTTTTCTACAAGATTTATAGCTACCGCTCTTTTGGTCACAAACATGGAGTCTTTTAGCTTGTAGATTTCGGCATAATGTCCTTTTACGATTCCACGATTGATGGAGTCGGTAATTTTTACATTTCGGGTTGCAGAGGCAAATTCGATATTTCGATTATAATATAAACTATCTCCTTCTATGAGACGATCATCGTATTTAATATAAGATCTTCTTAAAAAGTGCGCGAGGTTTTTCTTGGTATCATAGAACCCCTTTTCAGTATAAATATAATTGGCCTGACTTGTAATGGTTGATGGGCCAAATAAATAAGTATGTCCTGAATTACTATAATAATCCAAATGATTTGATTTTATAACATATTTAGGATTGGTGATCGTAACAGCAGTCAGGAATTGAAATTTTTTCTCTTCAACAAAATACCTTCCTGATTTACTTACTAAAGTATTGTCTTTATTAACGATTGTGCCTTTTGTATTGTAAAAGACCTGCTGAATATTTCGATCAAAATTAATCGTATCAGTTCTTAAAGTAGCGTCCGGAGAACTCATAACGGCATCTCCGGTGGCGAAAGCTTTCTTTGAATTTCCGCTATATTCAGCATATTTACTGTTCAGGAACAAAGTATCACCTTGTACTAATTGTACATTTCCAAAGGCTTTAAGGTAGTTTTCTGTCTTAAAAACGTAGGCCTTATTACACGTTAATACAATGCCGTCATGATTTATTTTTACATTTCCAGTCAATAAAACTCCGTCAGGTACTAAGACTTCATTGACTTCTACCAAATCTGCATTTTCAATATTAATTGTTTTTGGCTTGGGTGCTTGTGCAAAAATGAATTGTACGCTTAACAAAAGCAAACAATAAGATATGAAAAATAGTGATTTCTTCAATTGATTAAATTTTTGTCAAATTTATGAAAAAGGTTACAACCTTTATGGATATTAGGATTAAATTATACTTTTTAGGTGCAAAGGTTCAGAGCAGCAAAGATACAAAGGTTTTGTAGCGTTTTGTAAATGAATTTTATACATAATGTATATAGTAGAGAGCACTGCAGTGGATCTAACATTTAAATAACAGATTCAAATTCGGAAAGATAAAGGTTCAAAGTTTATCAGATTCTTCGAATCTTAAAGGTGATTTATATTTTTTATATTCATTTAGAAGGCCTCTGTCTCTCTATCTCTAAGCTTTGAGACTCCAGCTTTGAACCTTATTTTACTTACCAACAAAATCCCGAACTATTTCGTTGTAGTTTTGTTTTTTGGAGTTAAATCAAAGTCAGTTTCTTTTGAGTTTTAAAAATTAGCTTAAATTTAGAAAATGGTTTCTAAATTATTGAATTTATCTTTAATTACGGAAAAGAATTTGTTTATAAAATGAATATGATAAATAAGAAAGTTTTTGTTGCAGGACTGGCTGCAACCATGCTATTTTCTGCATGTAAAACCAAAGATTTGAAAATGAATACAGCAAAAGATGAAGTTACTGCGGATAAGAAAATTGTAGTGTATCAGGTTTTTACCCGTTTGTTTGGAAATAAGATTACGACCAATAAGCCCTGGGGAACAATTGAAGAAAATGGAGTTGGAAAGTTTAATGATTTTACAGATAAAGCACTTCATGAAATTAAAGATTTAGGTGTTACGTATATATGGTATACGGGAGTTCCGCACCATGCTTTGGTAGGGGATTATAAAGCTTACGGAATTTCTGATGATGATCCTGAAGTTGTAAAAGGCCGTGCAGGATCTCCGTATGCTGTAAAGGATTATTATAATGTAAATCCTGATTTGGCAGTAAATCCAGCGAATAGATTGCAGGAATTTGAAGATTTGATTGCACGCACACATAAAGCGGGTTTAAAATTGATTATTGATATTGTACCGAATCATATTGCCAGAAAATATGAAGGGAAGAATAATCCTGAAGGAGTTAAGGATTTTGGTGCTGATGATAATGTAAATGTTGAATACAGCACAAACAATAACTTTTATTATATCCCTAATAACCATTTTGAAATTCCGGACAATGATATTCCGTTAAACGGAGAAAAGAATCCGCTTGTTGACGGTGTTTTTGATGAAAATCCTGCAAAATGGACCGGAAATGGTTCCCGTAAAGTAAAACCGGATCAAAATGACTGGTACGAAACGGTAAAAGTAAATTACGGGATTCGTCCGGACGGTTCTAAAGATTTTCCTGAGCTTCCGGCTGGATTTGATCAGAAATCGTATCAGGAGCATTTTGCTTTTTGGCAGGACAAAGATGTACCGGATTCCTGGAAAAAATTCAAATCGATCGCTTTGTACTGGACTGCAAAAGGAGTTGATGGTTTCCGTTATGATATGGCCGAAATGGTTCCGTATGAATTTTGGAGTTATATGAACTCAGCTATCAAAATGAAAAATCCAAATGCTTTTTTATTGGCAGAAGTATATAACCCTAATGAATATCGCAATTATATTCGCTTAGGAAAAATGGATTACTTGTATGATAAAGTAGAAACTTATGATAAGCTGAAAGATGTGATTCGTGGAAAATCTTCTCCTGACGGATTATCGGATATTCAAAAAGGAATGTCTGATATTGAACATAATATGTTGCATTTTTTAGACAATCATGATGAACAACGTTTGGCAAGTCCTGAGTTTGCAGGAACTCCGGAACGCGGAAAACCTTTAATGGTGGTTTCTACCACGATTAGTACTTCGCCAACAATGGTTTATTTTGGACAAGAGGTAGGAGAAGCCGGAAATGAAAATGCAGGTTTCGGAACACATTCCAGAACTTCAATCTTTGATTATATTGGTGTTCCAAATCACCAACGTTGGATGAATGATGGCAAATTTGATGGCGGACAGCTTTCTGATTCAGAGAAAAACCTGCGTGATTTTTATAAGCGATTATTAAATTTTTCGATTAATAGCCCGGCTTTAATGGGAAATTTTCAGGAGATTCAATCTGTAAACCGTCAGGATAATACAGGTTATGATGAATTGATTTACTCGTATGTACGTTGGTCAGCAAATCAAAAGCTGATTGTTGTTGCCAATTTCTCTTCTGAAAAAACAAGTGAGTTTGAATTGAAAATCCCTGCTGATATTATCTCAAAATGGAATTTGAAAGATGGTGAATATTCGCTTATAGATCAATTGTATTTAAAAAGTAAAAGTAGTTTAATTGTAAAAAATGGGGAAGGGAAAGCTAAAGTAAAAATAGCACCATCTGAATCGTTTATTTATGAAGTGAAATAGTTATCCTAACAGGTTTTTGAAACCTGTTGGGATAATTAAAGATTACCTTATCTTCCAAAATCGTCTTGCACGCGAACAATATCGTCCTCATCAGATGGACTGTCAGGATTGGTATGTTGCCAAATTTCGGCTACAATTCCCCATGTTTCAAGACCGATTAAACGATGACGTTCTCCTTTTTCTAATTTGATAAATGCCCCCGGAGCAAGTTCCTGAATTTCTCCTTCTTCATCCGTTGCACTAGTTTTAACGCCTACAATTCCATCAAGTACCTTCCAGATTTCGGCTCTGCGAAAATGATACTGCCATGATAAACGTTTGTGAGGGGCAACAATTAGAATTTTGGGACTCAATTTATTTGTAATCTTAATATCTGACATTTCAAGATGCGGAAAAAACTTTGCTGCAAATGCTCCGGCTTGTGTTTCATCAATTACGTAAAATCCTCCCCAGGGCCGGGTTTGATCTTGTTGTACAATGGTGAAGTTTTCCTTTTGCAGAACTGCTGCGATTTGTTCAAAAACTTCTGTTTTTGCTGTATTTGGGGATAAATTAATATTCATTTTTTAATGCTATTTTAGTTTCTGTAAATAATAAAGCTATTCGATTTTAGAAATTGATTTCCCATTAATAGGGTTGCGCCTGCCGGAAGTGTTATTTCTGTTTTTGAACCAAAGTTAATGACAAGAGTAATTTTATCTTTTTGAAAAGATCTTGTAAATGATATTTGATCTCCTTGGAGTTCAAGGTTTTCATAATCACCATATTGAAGTGTCTTTTCTTTGTTTCGTAAAGTTATTAATTTTTTATAAGAATTAAGAATAGAATTTTTTTGAGTTTTGTACGCGGCCATATTTACTTTCTTATAATCCGGATTAATTTTAATCCAGGTTTTAGCATTAGAAAATCCTGCAAAAGCATTTCCATTCCATTGCATCGGACTACGTGATTTGTCGCGATTGTGTTTGTTTCCTTCCAGAAGTGCTTCGGTACTATTTTTACCTTCTGTAATTGCTAATTGATAATGCGTTCTTCCTTGTATATCGACCATTTCATCTATATTCTGAGCGATGATATTGTGCATGCCGATTTCTTCTCCATAGTAAATAAACGGAATTCCTTTGGCAGTAAGAATCAAAGCAGTTAATGCTATGGCTCTGTCTGTATCACCGTTGGCTAATCGATCGATCATTCTTGGCATATCGTGGCTGCCAAAAAAGAGCGTGGGATAGTTGCTCATATTTTTCTCCATACTTTGCAGCTCATCAAAAATACGTTGGGTCGAAAATTCTTTAATACTTCCGAAGTTGAAATTAAAAACAACATCTAATAAATCATGTGATTGGTATTGTTTTAAGACTTCGATTTTATCACTTCCTATTTCTCCCACAATAAAGCGGTTGTCATATTCGCTTACTGTCGATTTTATTATACGCATCGCATTTTTTATCCCTTCCTGATCAATATCGTTTATATGTTCCTGTTGTCCGCCTTTTGTCGGGTTATCTTTTGTGATTCCGTTGGTGTTCAAAAAATTGATAACATCCAATCTAAAACCATCTACTCCGGCGTCAAGCCAAAAAGGAGCACATTTTGAACCTCAGCAATTACCTTAGGATTCGACCAGTTAAGATCGGCCATTCTTTTATCAAACTTATGATAATAATATTGATTGGTTAAAGTGTCTTTTTCCCAGGCTGTTCCTCCAAAAAAAGATTCCCAATTGTTCGGTTCATCTTTCCAGATATAATAATCACGATACGGATTATCCTTTGATTTTCTGGATTCCTGAAACCACTTAGAGTCGGTAGAAGTATGATTAAAAACCATGTCTATAATTACTTTAATACCTCTTTTATGGGCTTCGCTTAAAAAAGTATCAAAATCAGCTTTGCTGCCATACGTTGGATCTACCTCATAATAATTCGCAATATCATACCCGTTATCTACTTTTGGTGAAGTCAGAAAAGGGGTAAGCCAAATACCTTTTATCCCCAGTTCTTTTAAATAATCTAACTTTTGAGTCATTCCTTTAAAATCACCATATCCGTCGCTATTACTATCGGCATAGCTGGGCATATAGATTTGATAAAAAACAGATTCCTTCCACCATTTTTTGTTCACCGTTTTTTGGGCAAAAGTTGGGTTTGTGTTTAGCATTAGCAGAACAAAGAAGATACAACTGAATAGATTTAATTTCATGATTTTAGGTTTAGTAAATTCGTTTTGTAGCTTGTGAAAAAAAATATTTGAAGTAAATCGTTCTGATTTATATATGTGGAAATACCTAACAGGTTTTTAAAACCTGTTAGGATACTAATATCAAATTTTGTAAATTGTGTTTACTTTTTCTCTTCCGATTTATAATCTACCACAACACCATCCACTAACATTTTTTCTCCTTCGCGAGTTATTTTTCCTCCGGCAGGAACACAAACAATAACAGCTGAACCTAATGCTTGAATATCTATTTTAGCCGACGAAGTAACATTTCTGGCTACAAAACTTCCTGAAACCGTATTGTATAAATCTACTTTTTTACCTTTTTCGGTTTTTATGATAATGGATTTACTTGTTGTATGTGGATTATAATATAAGTAAGAGGGATAAGCTTTGTCGCTAAAAAAGTCTGTTGCCAATAGATCTAATTGTAATATTCCGGTAACATTGGTTTCACGGATAATGCTGCCAAAAATACCTACGTGTCCGCTTCCGTATACACTAAACTGAGATTCTTTAGGATTTTCACCCAATACCCAAAGCGGACCGTCACCTTGCGCTACAGGACCTTTTAGGTTTTCGTATTCTTTGTAACTTGATTGCTTGATGATTCCTTCGTAACCAATTACTCCTTTGGTAACTTCGGCAAGCTCAGGAATAGTTTGATGTTCTTTTGGCATGTATTGCGGGTAAAAGAAACGAGAAGCATTTGCTGCGTTCAACATCCATTTTCCAATTGCGGTTGCATAAGACTGATTGTATCTCACCATTGGTACCAATGGCCAGGCGGCATCGTAAGTATTCATCAGGAAGCCGTAACCACCGTGATCTACCGTACTACCAAAAGTTCCTGATATGTCAATACCATTCCAGTTGCCTACTAATGCGCCCCAGCCTTCACGACAGATTGGTGTTCCGTCAAAAGACCAATCGAGCATTTTATTGGTATTGTATTTTGTGTTTTGTTCGGCGTTAATTCTTGCAGCCATATAAGCTCCAAAAGGCATTAAAACTTCGTAAGTAGGATTTTTTGATTGAGATTCTAAAGCTGCCAGGGCACTTTTTGCTCCTTTTAAATATTTAGCATCTCCAAATTTTTTGTACGCCATGTATAAAACCCACGCATGTCCTGCCGCTGCATCTGGTTGTGTACAGATGTTATTGGTCATTGGGGTCATTTTACTATAATCAAAATAAGAATAATTATAGTTTCCATTTAAAATTACATCGGCTTCATAAAATTTATCTGCAATCGTTCGGGCAATTTCGGTAAAGCCGGGTTCGTTAGGATATTTGTCATAAACGGCAAAGAACAAAAGGTTAGGGTATACGTCGTACCACCAGTCACGACCATAACCACCGCCCAATAAAGCAACTTCCGGGCAGGTATTATTCATCATAATATTCCAGTTGGTCTCTTTGTTGAAATAGTTCTTTAGCATTCCAACATAATTAAGATTGGGCTGGTTTTTGTCAATACCTACTAATGTTGCTCCTAAAGTAGCGCCCATTGTTGCAAGCGCTTCATGAAACATTCCGTTATTATGATCTGGTCCTTGCCTTACATCGGCCACAGCCGTATACAATCCAACAACTTTTTGAGGAAAGTTTTTTTGGCTGTCATCCATCCAAACCATTGGCCAATATTTGCCTTTAGCATTAAAATCATATACGGTTTTATCAAAATCTAAAGCAAGCTTTTTATAATCGATAATTTTTAAGGGTTGTGGTAGATTCGGCATTTGGTCTACACGGGAAATATTTTGTTGTTTTACTTGCGCTGTCGTGCTTAAACTTAAGGCTAACAGGCAGGAGAGTGTGATCTTTATAAATGTATTCATTTTATGTTTTTATTTTAAAGTAGTTTTACAGCGACTTCCTCCAACACTTTGGCCTCAATATTTTCATCGGGTGAAAGCTCGATTCCTTGTCGGATAATTTTTTTGCTGATAAAAATGGAGCATAGTTGTAATAAAGCGATGATTCCGATGGCATATCGTAAAGCAAAATCTTCAGAAACAGCATAATATAATACTAAGAAGGTTCCTGCGCCCAATAGTCTGCCAATGTATAATCCTGCTTCGTGATTTAGAATATAGGTAAACTCACCTCTTTTTTCTATGCGGGATACAATATCAATGACTTTAAGCTGAATAGGGAAGTAGGCTAAATCCATTAAAGGTTTTGCGATAAGCAATAGCAGTAAAAAGATAATTACTCCTGTTTTGTCGAATAATATTCCGTTGATACAAGCTCCCAAAGCAAATAAAATTAAACCAACTGAAAAGGTTTTGATTCTATCTGATGGTTTTGAGAAACGACCTATAAAATAGATTATAATCGCAGCCAGAATTGCACCAATAGATTGTGCTTGTCCTAATGCACCTTCTTCTCCTAATATTTTAAAAATAAGCATTGCAGGTGCCGTAACCAAAAATCCTTGTGCTAAGCCTTTGAATGTTGCTAATGATAGTAGTTTATACCATAAGGGATGAAACTTGAAAAAGATATACTGTTTTTGTACCGGATTTTCGAATTTACCTCTAAAACAAACTATTGATGCTACGATTGTAATCAGAAAAACGATCCCGGTAATTATTACATACGCCTGATGTTTTTCGATTTCACCTGTTTTTGACTGAATAAACCAACCAATTGTTGCCGGTATTGCAATAGCGATGATCGTATAGATAAAGGTTTCCAGTCCGTAATAGTAATTACGATTTTCATCATTTGTAATAGACAAAGCAAGGTAATCGCGATTGGACCAATACAAGCCAAAGGAAAGTCCCATAGTGATTCCGGCAACACCAATTCCGGTTAAGTCCAGATTTTTTAATGACATCATTATAATCATGGAAACACCGCTAAGCATCATTCCGATTGAATATAGTTTTCGGATATTGAAATATTTCAATAAAAAACCATTTAACAAAAAAGTAAGCGGAATCCCGGTATAAATGGCCAATTGATAAATAACAACTTTAGAGGTATCATTTGAATTTCTCATGATATAGGCAGCGACAAAAATATCGATTACAGGCAATACCAGTGCATAAACCAAATTGGTAAAGATCAGTATACGGAAATTATGGGTTTGGCTTTTAAAATGATCAATTTCTGAGATGAGTTTTTTAAACATTAGTTATTTTTTAGAAGTAAAAGAATCTCTTTAATCGAAAATTGAGCGCCACAAACAAATTCATCAGAAGCTCCGTAATAAATGGTAAGTGTATCTCCGTCAGGTTCCAGGATATGACCGTTGGTAAATACCACGTTTCCAAAAAAACCGCTTAATTCATATTGGGTAGTAGGGACCATGATGGGTGCTTCGGTTCGTGCGATTACTTTCGATGGATCTTTCAGGTCCATTAAAAAAGCACCCAGACAATATTGGTGATTTTCGTTGGCACCATGATAAATTTCTAACCAGCCTTTATCTGTTTTTATCGGGGCTGCTCCCGCGCCAACTCGTTTACTATCCCAAAGCCCTTTTCTGGTTTTTATGATACAATGGTGATTTCCCCAGTGAATACCATCAGGAGAAGATGCCAACCAGATATAATTACCGCCAATATCTACACTACTCGGGCGGTGCAAAGCATAGAATAATCCGTTTATTTTTTCTTCAAAAATGGCACAATCCTTATTGTGTGCCGGTAATATCATACCGTGCTTTTTGAAGTTTTTCCAATCGGTAGTGGTACGCAAACCAACGCCAACACCATTGTCAGATACTGAAGTAAAGGTTAAGTAATAGGTTCCTTCAATCAAGGCAACACGGCAATCTTCTATTCCAAATGTTTCCAACATACCTTCACCCACAAGTGATGGATAATTTTCAGGTTCGTAAAAGTTATGCCCGTCTTCACTGCACAATAGACGAAGATGTGATAGCGTCGTTAAATAATCGACTCCTTTGTAGTTAATTACCCTTGCATCTGTTGCTATTAATTCGGGATCTTCTTTTGGAATCTCGATGATTTTGATAGCTCCGGTTTCTGTTAATATTGGAAAAGAAATGATATTGTCCTTTTGTTTTGGTCTTTCGGCTACCCGTACTACCAGCCAGGTTTTGTTTTCATATTGAAATACTCCCGGATTTAATAGGCAAGTAATTTCTAGTCCTTCTCTGCTGGCAGGAATATCTGTAGGGGATAATAAAGGGTTATCTGTAAAACGTTTTGCTATATCTTTCATGATTATATTATTTTTATTTTTAATCTTTTATTTTTTGAAATCGGGGTCCATGTCCGGCGTTCGTGTGCCTGCAACTTCGTCTGCCATTAATAGAAAAACATTCCAGCTCAATCCTCTTGTAGAGGGCCACCAAGTATCTGTCGTGGTCCATTTGGTAGGAATAAATTCTTTACTGTAAGGCCAATCCGGATTTAAATTGATTTCGGCCCAGGTACGATTTTCCATAAGTTTTTGAGCCTTTTTCCAACCGTGTCTTTGTCCAACTACGTAAGCACTGTATTCAGCACGCATCCAGCTGCCACCATTATAATATATCCCATCTTGTGCACCGCCAACGTAATTATCTTTTCCAAATTCAGCAAAAGGCTGATATTCAGTATTAATATAAGAATATCCTTTTTTGTCCTTGGTCAGGCGTATGCATATTGGTGCTGTTGTACCATATTCCGGATGTGGAGAATTAGACACTTTGTTGAGTATTGGCATCTGATTTAAATGGTTTGTAACCATTTCATCCGTTAGAATAGGCCTGTCGAACAACCATAAAGAAAAGAACTCGGGTTCTAAATCTGTCAATGAGATGATATCCGGATAATCTTTGTCAAACAAAAGGTGTTTTCTTTTTACATCATAAAAATTTTCGATATTCCTTTTCTGCTTTTTCTATATATTCTTCGGTAACAGGATAACCTAATTCTTTTATTGTTCGCAGGGCAATGGCCAACATTCCCTGATTAACGGCCAGTTTGTCGGTTTTTGGTTCATAGATTCTAACATCTACCTGACTCATACTGAAATGAGATTTACAAATTCCATCCTTGTCGTCATCAAATTCATTTAAGATAAAATCTACGGCTTTTTTTATTTTATCTTCCGGCAGCACTGCTCCAAAACGTCTTTTATTAAGCATCGCCCAAATCAGAAATTCGATAGTGGCTTCATTATCCTTGGCTTCTATTGTCCCCATATAAGGAGTGATAATAGTAGCTATAGCACCTTTTTTATTTTGGGTTTTTGCCCATTGATCCCAGATACTCAGGTTTAATTCTTTGTTATAACTTGATACAACAGAGAAAAAAGAATCCCGATTGTACATGTCCGGAGAATAGTTCATATTAGGAACATTGAAAGGAGTAAAGTCATCTATAGACGTAATCCAGGTTAGCATGTTAAAGTTAGCATATAACATTTTATCTATTGCGGTTCCTTCAAATCCTTTAGCTTCGGCAAGGCGTATTTGAGAAGAAATCACAAAATCATGATGATTCTTCCAGGGTTCTACAAAAATAAAAGTTGTTTTTGTAACCGTTTGTCCCATATTCATTTTGTTATAAGGCTCTTTTTGGGGCTGATGCTCTGCAATTTGTAAATTTTTTATCTGCAGATCACAGTATTTGGCATTTTGGGCACCAATAAATAATGATATGCTATCATTTTCGATGTATGGAACCAGTATGCTTCCTTTAAAAAGAGTCCATTCATTTTCTGCGACAGGAAACTTATCAATATATTTTACTCCATTTTCCAGCTCAACTGTTTTTTTTCCATTTTTAATTCTGAAAAGTTTAACTGCAACGGGTGTAGTTCCTTTTGAGAGAAATGAAATCGTATATATCTTTTGATCTTTAAAAGGAGCTATAATTTCAAATCCGGACTGATTGTCTTGTTTGAAGTTGAGAGAAAATAAACTGTCTTTCTTTTCAATTTGAACTGCACCAATTTTTTTGAATTTTTCGTTGATTTTTAAATTAAACTCTTTTCCTGCATCCAGATTGTACATCTCACCAAAGGTTTGTTTGATATAATCCTGATTTTGGATTCTTTCCTCTTTAGTGGCAATAGTAATCAGAGAAGGATCGGGTAATTTTCTCATTCCTACAAAGCCACCGCCATGACCATTAAAACGACGACGGGTTGTTCTGGTGTAATGATTTTTATATCCGGCATCCATTAAAAATCCAACCAACTGGTTGTCCGGAGTTACAAATCCTGCCGAAGGAAACATTTCGTGAGCGAAACCTCCGGGGAAGTTATCGTGTTCGAAAGTGACATATCTTGAAGGTTTTTGTGCGGGTTTGGCCTTTTCTTCAATTGTAAAATATAGGGTTGGCATTCCTGTTTGAAGCAAATCAATGCTTTTTTTAACGATGTTACCTTTCACTACCTGATAGGTTACTGTTATGGAAACATTCAGATCAAAATCAGGGATATAAGTTTCTTTTGTTAATTCGATATGGTTTTTATCCCCTTTCCATTTCTCTCCTTTCCAGGCTTCTATGGTAACATTTTCGCTCAAATCAAAATTTGCTAGTTTAAGGGAAAATTCTTCAGTATTATGAATCAATAATTGAGTACCATTATATATGTCAACGTTAAAGCCATTTTCTAAATCACCTATTACTTTTAGATTGATGTTTTGACCCCGGGAAATTGTTCCTATCAAACAAAACAAGAACACCAAAAGAGTCTTATTGTATTCTTTCATTTATTTATAGAATTGATTATTTTTTTGTTTGCAAGAATTTTTCAACATCTAAAAATAGCCCCACGCATTACGCATGGGGTTTTTAAACTTTTGTTACAGGAATTAAAATCCCGGATTTTGAGTCAAAGTTCCGGCAGATGCATTGATCTCTGACTGTGGAATTGGATATAACATATTTTTATCCTGGAAATTTTTCCCACTTGCATTCAGTACTTGTTTGGCAATTCCCCATCTTTTTAAATCAGCCATTCTTTGATTTTCAAAACCAAGTTCGGCTCTTCTTTCAGAAATTAACCAATTTTTTATTGTTGTTTTATCCGCAGATGCTGGTCTGTCCGCCAATGTTCCCGCTGGTACAGAGCTTCCGTCAGCAGTAATAGTAGTTCTTGCTCTGGTTCTGATTTTATTGATATATTCAATTGCAGTACCATATTCTCCCATTTCATTCAGTGCTTCGGCTTTCCAAAGCAATACATCTGCCAGACGGATAAAAACTTTATTACTAGGAGACTGGTCGTTTCCTTTATTGTCTCCATTGATGGTGCCTAAGATTTTATTTACCCATTGTTGAGAGGCATTCACGGTATATAATTTTCTAGGATCATTTGGTTCAAATGAATTTAAGAAATCAGCAGTAGGAGCAAAGAATCCCCAACCGGCTAGTGCACAATGACCGTTTCCTCTTGCAGGAACAACATTACTTTGATGATCAAAAGAAAAAATAACTTCACTGTCTGTGTATTCAGTTCCTACATTAAAATTATCAAAGTAATTAGCGTCTAAACTATAGAAACCAAGTGCTTCAAGTTCATTTACTAAGGTGATTACTTCTGACCATTTTTGATTATATAAAGCTGACTTTGCCTGAAGTGCGATTACTGCTCCTTTAGAGACTCTCCATTTTTCTGTATCTGAGCTAAATTTTGAGTTGGGCAGTAAATCTTTTGCTAAAGCTAAATCCTTATTGATCTGTTCCCATACCTCGGCTTTTGGAGCTCTTACCGCTTTATCGAAGGCTTCCTGATAAGTTTTTACAGGAGCCAGAATTAAAGAAACATCACCAAAATTATTGACTAGTGTAAAATAGTAGAACGAACGTAAAAAATACGCTTCTCCTAACAACTGTTTTTTTCTCGCAGTCGTAATTCCTGTGATGGATTCGAGTTGCGGATTTATTAGAAAATTAATGGCAATATTGGTTCTTTTTATTCCTTCGTAATTGTATTTCCAGACACCGTTTACACCGCCATTATTAGAGGTAAAGGTATAATTGTCAACTTCATCCATCCAGGCCTGATCGCCATTAGAAATCCATCCTTTTTGCATATCATCAGATGCGATGTCTTGCAGGATAATATCATTATTCGAAACAAGCCCGTCATCCCAATTCCATGTTCCCATTATATTTAAAGTGTTTGAAAACATTAAATAAGAAGAACTAACAGAGGTTTCTACCGCAGTAAGGGTAGGAGTAGCGTTGATTTGGTCATCGGTTATTAAACCAACAGGATCTATGGATAATTCGTTTTCGCAGCTTGTAAAACTGGCAAATCCTATTAGTAATGCTGCTATATGTATATATTTCATGATCGTTTTTTTATAAGTTTAATTTTAACCCAAGAATAAAAGATTTCGATTGTGGGTAAGTACCCATATCAATCAAAGAAGTAGATTCCGGATCGAGACCAGTATATTTTGTAACCGTAAATAAGTTCTGACCGGACATATAAATACGAAGGTTGGCGGCACCCAGCATTTTTGGATCAAAGGTGTATCCGATTTCAATATTTTTTAATCTTAAATAAGAAGCATCTTCAACGAAAGCACTAGACATTTGTTCCGCACCATTTGCGTTAAAAGAAACTCTTGGAATTGTGTTACTGGTTCCTTCTCCATTCCAGGCACCTAATATATCTGTCGTTGAGTTAAGTGGCATTTTGGTACTGTAAGAAGTAACTTGCTTTGAATTGTTATAGCGATCAACACCTTCAACACCCTGAAAAAGCATTGATATATCAAAACTTTTATAACTAGCGTTTAAAGCCAGCCCATAATTGATTTTTGGGATTGGATTTCCAATAAATGTTTTATCAGCATCATTGATCTGACCATCGCCATTTAAATCCTTAAACTTCATGTCTCCGGGTAATTTACCGTTTGTATTGCTATACAATTGTGTATTTATTTCTGCTGAATTTTGATAAATCCCATCAAAAACATAACCGTAATAAGAGTTTATGGGTTGCCCAACAGTTGTTCTGGTGTTCGATTGCAGGTTGTCGATATTTTTTATATACTGCTGTAAAGCCTCAACTCTGTTAGTCAATGTGGTAAAATTTCCGCTGATACCGTACTTAAAGTCATGGTCGTTATTTTGAAAATTAGCTCCAAATTCAAATCCTTTATTGTTAACGATTCCTGCATTGACATAAGTAGGCATAATAACCCCAACTGTAACTGCCGGTAAACCTACTGTCAGCAAGATATCTTTTGTCTTTTTTTCAAAATAATCTGTAGTGATAGACAATTTATTTTTTAAGATACTTAAATCCAGACCAAAATCTGTTTGTGTTGTGGTTTCCCATTTGATATCAGGATTTCCGTAACGAACAATGTTTACATTTCCATTTGTTTGTGAAACAAGTGTTTGATAGGTATTATTCGGAATTTCCTGATTTCCTGATTGTCCCCAGCTTGCTCTTAGTTTCAGGTTTGAAATCCAATCTGCTTTTTCCATGAATTTCTCTTTAGAAATAACCCATCCTCCGGAAACCGATGGAAAATAACCCCATTTATTATTGGGGCCAAAACGAGAAGAACCATCTGCTCTAATAGTTGCCGAAGCATAATATTTATTGTTGTATCCGTAGTTTGCAGAAGCGAAGAAAGAAACTAAAGCCCAACTACTGCCGCTACCGCTGGCATAATTATTTACATTTAAACCTCCGTAATCTAAATAGCGGAAAGGGTCTGTCGTATTATCGTAATTATTTCTTGTTCCGCCTATGTTATCGCTATTATTGATAATATTCTCTGTACCCAATAAAGCATTGATACTATGTTTTTCGTTAATCGTCTTTACATAGTTTAAGGTATTACTAAAAGTAAAAGTCATATCCTGACCCATACTTTCATTAAGGGCAGCAGGTCTGTTTATTCTGCCCATTCCCGGATATAACGGATCTCCACCATCATCATCCCCAAAATTCTGATTGAATTTTTTATCATGGGCAAAAGTAATATCGGCACCAAAACTGCTTCTGAACTTCAATGATTTATCGCTTAACAAAGCATACTCTCCATACACATTTCCAAAAATTCGAAATGCTTTGACTTTATCGTCAATAAGATTTGCGATTGCGATTGGGTTATATGCTGAGTCATAATCATGGCTCCATCCTGTAAGCTTGTCATTATTTACATAAAAAGGTAAATCGGTGTATGGATTTGCTGCAGAATAAGTGGGATCATTTACGTCTTTGTACACACCAAAAATAGCCGGTCTGAACATGGCATAACGTATTACGCCCATTTCATCTCCACTAGAAGCCAATCGGTCTCTCACACTATTTGTAATTTGTATATTCGTTCCTACTTTTAGGCGCTCTGAAAAATTAGAATTAACATTAGCTCTAAAATTAAGACGTTCGTATTGGTTATTATTTCCTACCAAAATTCCTTTTTGGGCAAAATAACCACCAGAAATTAAATACTGTGTAGTTTCGTTTCCTCCACTTGCCGAAAGTTGAAAATTGGTGGTTTGTCCTGTAGTAAACAATTCGTCTAACCAGTTGGTATCAGCCAATGGTATTCCGTTTACAGATCCTGCATTTTTAGCAGCCTGATAAGGGCTTATTGCATTTGCTGCATTACCGGTTGTATTATGCCAGGCACGATCTACGACTGTTAGGTATTGATCTGCATTTAATAAAGAAGGAAGATTTGTAGCATAATTTAAACCTGTAAAGTATTCGACATTGATACTCGATTTTCCTTTCACTCCGTTTTTGGTTGTAATAAGAATTACGCCACCAGCGGCACGCGAACCGTAAATTGCTGTTGCAGCAGCATCTTTTAAAACGGTCATCGACTTAACATCTGACTGATTCAAAAAATTGATATCACGGGTAGGAACCCCATCTACTACATAAAGCACTTCGTTGTTTCCAAGAGTACCTACACCTCTAATGCGTATCTCGAGTCCGTCACCTGGTTGTCCTGAACTTGAACTTACAGATACACCCGCAACCTGGCCTTGCAAGGCCTGACCTAAATCAGCTACTTTTGTTTTAGACAATTCGCTCATATCAACAGTTGTAACAGCACTTGTTATGGCAGATTTTTTTTCACTTGTATATCCTACAATAACAACTTCATTCAAAGCGTTTGAATCTGTTAAAAGGTTGACATTTAAGTCTTTTTTGCCTGCTACAGGGACTTCCTGTGTTTTATATCCTATATAGCTAAAAATCAAAATCGCATTAGCAGCTACATTATCAAGAGTATAATTACCATCAAAATCGGTAGTAGTATAGGTGGTTGTTCCCTTTATATTAATATTAACTTGAGGTATTGGGCCATTACTATCCGAAACGATACCTTTCACGGTTTGGGCATGCATAATGCTACCCAACAGAATTGTTCCAAGTAAGAACAATTTGTAAATATATTTTTTCATCATCATAAAGAAGTGTTAATTGAATTACTATTTTTTTTGATTTTTTTCATGGTTTTTTAAGGTTAGTTAGGTTTTATACTTTTACGATAACGTTTGAATTAATTATCGTTTATAAAATTAGTTAGTGCATAGTAGAAAGCGTGTACACTATTTCGTCAAAAGTGTACACTGCTATTTTGTTGTTGTTATTCAGTGTTTTAGATGAATTTAGCTCTTTGGTTTATATTGGAGCTGATAGTTTTTGGGAGTTGTGTTGTATAACTTTTTAAACTCACGATAAAAATAGGAACGATTATTAAAACCGGATTGATAGCAAATTTCAGAAACTGTTAATTTGTTTTTTCTTAACAATTCTGCAGCATATTTTAATCGAATGGTTCGAATTAAATCTCCTGGTGTAAAACCAAATAATTGTTTGATTTTTCGATACAATTGCGAGTTACTGATACCCAATTCCTTTTCGATAAACAAACTTTGAAGGTTTTCATTATCGATATTGTTGCGAATCAGTTCAATTACTTTTTTGATAAAATCTTTTTCTTCGTTGTCTATAGGAAGAGCAGATAAATTTTCGTTAAGTGTGTCTTGTTTAAAATACCTTGAAATTAGTTCTTTTTCTTCCAGTAACTTTTGTATTCTGATTAGTAAATGATCCGGGTAAAAAGGTTTTGGAATATATGAATTAGCCCCGCTTTCTATTCCTTCAATTCTATGTATAACAGAATCCTTTGCGGTAAGCATAATAAAAGGAATGTGGCAGGTTTTAAGATTCGTTTTTATTTTCTTGCAAAGCTCCACACCATCCATAAAAGGCATCATTACATCACTAATAATGATATCCGGGATTACATCTTCAATGATTTTTATGGCTTCCAGACCATTGTACGCAATAATAAGTTTATATTTTTCGCTAAGCAATTCGTTAAGAAGCATATGAATGTCTTTTTCATCCTCAACGATTAATATTACTTTGCGATGATCGGCAAGTTCTTGCAGAGATGAAATTTTAGTTGGAGTGTTTTCAGGTTTAATCGGATTTTCTTCGAGGATATTTTGTAAATGATGTGAAATTAAAATGGGGCTTACAGCATTATCCAATTCTTTTTCATTAAAAGCTTCTTTATTACAGGGCAATATGATGGTAAAAGTTGTTTCTTTATTAAGGGTACTATAAACCTTTATTTCACCTCTCAACACCGTAACCAATTTTTTTACATACGCGAGACCAATACCGGTTCTAAACATATTGTTATCTGTTTCTTTGGTTGAATCGGCTAAGAAAAATTGATTGAACAAAGAGTCCAGTTCTTCTTTTGGAATTCCCTTTCCGCTATTTGTGATTGTAATATTTAGCTTTTTTGAATCTTTATCCTGAATATAAAGTTTAAGGTCTATTTTTCCATCTACGGGAGTATACTTAAAAGCATTTGACATCAGATTGAATACTATTTTTTCGATTTTATCTTTGTCAAACCATCCTGGCAGAGCAGGAGGGATGTCGAGATTGTATGTAATATTTTTGTCTAAAGCCCATTCATCAAATAATTCGGCAATTTGTTCAATCAGATTTATCAAATCAAATTTTTTCACCGTGACTTCTAGATAATTGTATTCGGCTTTTCTAAACTCAAGTAATTGTTGTGTTAGGAATAACAACCTAGAAGAATTTCGTTGAATCATTTGTATGAACTTCTGATTCTTTTCGCTGAGGTTTGTTGCTTCAGAGAGTTTTTGTATAGGCCCCACAATAAGCGTCAGAGGGGTTTGAAACTCATGTGCGATATCTGTAAAAAAAGTAAGCCTGTTTTCATGGAGTTCTTTCTCTCTTTGTCTAAAAAGAATATTTTGGGTCAGTGATTGGCGTTTTTTATAATAACTAATTACAAACAATGCAAAAGCTAAAGACAACAATGAGTAGATTATAATAGCCAGATTGGACTGCCAGAATATGGGTTTAACCTGAATATCAATGGCATGAACCGGTTTGCTCCAAACCCCATCACTATTAGACCATTTTATCCACAAAGAATAGTTTCCTTTAGGAACATTGGTAAAAGAAATAATGCGACGGTTATTGATCGTATTCCAACTTTTATCAAAATTTGTTAATTGATATGCATATTGGCATTTTTCGGTATTGATATAAGTTAAAGCCGTTAACTCGATATCAAAAAAATTCTGATTATGATTTAAAACAATCGATGGATGCGTATTTGAATCCGGAGTGATCACCAATCCCTGATAATAGGGTATAGGTTGGTTTTGCCCACTAATTTTATCAATAAAAAGATCAGGAATAATCGTAGATTCTTTTATTTTTTGAGGCAGGAAATAATTAAATCCTTTTATTCCTCCCATAAAAATAAATTCAGACTTTGCATCCTGATAAAATGCGCCATCTGCAAATTCGTTATTCTGCAGTCCCTCATTTCTGGTATAATTCGTAAATTTTAATTCGTTAGGATTGAAGTTCGATAAACCAAAATTGGTACTTAACCAAAGGTTGTTTTTCTTATCAGAAACAATTCCGTGAATTGTATTATTAGGAAGCCCGTCTGCGACTGTGAAATTTCTAAATTCTGCCTGACCATTATTTTTTAGCTGTTCTAATAAATTAAGTCCAAAACTAGTACCAATCCAAAGCCTGTTTTTGGCATCAGTTTGTAAACATAGGATATCATTATTGGATAGACTTTTGGGGTCATTTACATTATTTTTATAAATGCTAAAATGTTCTGATTTTTTATCAAATAAATTCAATCCCCCTAATCGCGTACCAATCCAAAGTTGATTTTTATTCTTCTGAATGATAGAAAAAATAATATTACTGCTCAGGGTCTTTTTCTGGCTGCTATTTGCCAGGTATTTTTTGAATCCGGTGATTTTTAAATTTTCTCCAGAGCGTTCAATCTTGCAGCGAATCATTCCGTATCCATTGGTTCCAAGCCAAATAAAACCGTCATCATCCTGATAAATCGAATAGATGGATTTAAAGTAATCAGATTTTGCACTTCCTATAACGTCAGTCCAGTTTATTATTTTTGATTTTTTCAAATCAAAAACGGTAATTCCTTCACCATCGGTGCCAATAAAAATTAAGTCATTTTGTCCTTTACACAGCGAAAAGACTGCATTGTTAATCGCGCTGTTATTTTCATTAAAATTTTTATATTCTAAAGGTTTTTCGGGATGGAGATAGAAGTCTGATGAGAATCGGAATAGACCTTTCCCTTTTGTTCCTGCCAAAAAAGAGTTTTTCTCTACTTCTAAAAACGTTCTTACAATGGCGCCGTCTAATTCCGGAACCTGTGATTTAGAAACGAGATTGAACGATTTCTTAAGCGGATACATTTTAATGATTCCGTCACCATCTGTTCCTGCCCAAAGAATATTCTCATTTCCTCTGATTATTGTTGTGGTTTTTTGGTTATTCAAATATTTTAACCAATCATGATTGATGATATTACCATTTATATCAATAATAAAATGTCCTGATTTGCTTGAAACAACAAGTCCCTCCGGAATATTTCCAATCGTATTTTCAATGTCTTTTTTTAAGACTACTGTACTTTCGTTATTAGCAAAAGAGAACAAACTACTTTCTCCTTTAGTTGTTATCAGGCAAATTTTTTGTTTCGAAACGATTCCAAATGTTCGGACATTCTTTGAAATTAAGGTTGTTTTATATATCGATGGATTTCCGCGTTGCTTGTTTTTAATAGAGAAAGAATAGAGACTATTATCTTCAAATAGCACAAGTAATTCACCATTCGAATTGAACTCCATTTTTTTTACCGCCTTTTTAGAAAGTTTTTCGGTATTTAGTAATTGAAAATTATGACCATCAAAGTAACCGATTCCCCAATCTTTTACAGCGCAAAATACTCTTTTGGAGTAATCAAGCGCCATATTGAATTCGGATTCAGATAAAGGAGGTATATTTTCTCTCGAAAAGTAATAAGGTTTAAAAGCACTGGTTTTTTTATCATAGCGATTAATGCCGTGAATGGTCAGAATCCAGATTTTGCCTGTACTATCCTCATCTATTTTAAGGATAACCTGGTTGGTTAAGCTGTTTTTATTGTTTATTTCCGGCCTGAAAATTTTAAAGCTGTTTGCATCATATCGATTTAAACCATCCCATGTTCCAATCCAAAGCAAGTTTTCCGAATCTTGAAATATGGTGTTGATGGAACTGTTAGATAATCCTTTAGTATTGTCTAATTGCTCCAGTGAATATTTTAAATCTAATGATTGATAAGCCCAAACCGATTTATAATCTTTGTTGTCAATCTTAGGTTGTTCCGTTTTATCAAACTGGCTAATTGTGGCAGTATCAACAGAAGCATTTTCTTCTTTAGAATTACAGGCAAGAAGAATTATAAATATAAAATAGCGAAATATGTTTTTAATTTTCAATGGGATAATTCTTTAATAATTCCAAAATGAGTACAGTCAATGTTACGGTTCTGCAACATCAGTTGTTTCTATACTATGCAATATTCAACTATTTTTCCTGGTGTACAAAAGCTATTTGAATATTTATTAAGGTGTTGTTATACAGTTTGTAAGGTATGTAAAAGGATAGTATTAACAGGTGATTTTTGTAAAGCCTTTTTTGACATAATAAAAATTTTCAACACATTTATTTTGAAATTTACAGCTAATAGCTTTAAAATCAAAATATGTAAGATTTGAGATATAAAGTTTTAATTCCTTTGAATAATGGATAGGAGGGTACGGGATAGGAAAATATAGAGCAAAAAAAAAGCTGATACTCAATGCATCAGCTTTTATCTTTTTATACTTTCTTGACTTTCTTTAAAGCCTCAATGTAGTTTTCATTTACTTTTTCCCAATTGATGTGCTCGTAGAAAGCATCAATATAACTTCCTTTTCTATTTTGGTAATCCAGATAATACGCATGTTCCCATAAATCGATTCCTAAAATTGGAGTTCCCGGTATCAGTGCATTTTTCATTAAAGGATTATCTTGATTATCGGTGGTAGTGACTTGCAGTTTGCCATATCGATCTACAACAAGCCAAACCCAGCCAGAGCCAAATTGTTTTATAGCCTGACCTTTAAATTGATTTGTAAGATTGGCAAAAGAACCAAATTCCTTATTAATAGCACCTGCCAAAGTATCTTTGGGAGTTTGTTCTTTAGGAGTCAGAATATTAAAATACAAGGTGTGGTTGTAATACCCGCCTGCATTTTGACGAAGTTTAGCATTGCTGAGATCCATTTTTTTCAGGATATCTTCAATGGGCATATTTTCATATTCAGTATTTACAATTTCTTTATTAAAATTGTTTGTATACGTTAAATAGTGCTTAGAATAATGTGTTTCTAAAGTAAGCGTTCTTATTGCCGGAGCTAATGCATCATAAGAAAAAGGTAGCTTGGTCATCTCAAAAGAACCTGGATCTGCTTTGACATCATTAGGAGATCCTATGGTTATTTTTTCCTCTTTTGTTGGTAAAGGAACCTCTACCACTTCGGTTAGCTTGTTGTCATTACAAGAAAATAATAGAAAAAATGAAGCTAAAATGCTGAAACGAACAATGTTTTTCTTCATAATGTTAGTTATTTTAATGTTAGTGAATTAATGATTTCAATATAACTTTCTTTAGCTTCATCGACTGATATATGACTAATTTGCATCCAGGCATTGGTTTTGAAAGCATCTCTTAGATCAAAATTTTCAGATTGATTATAGATAGCTGTCCCAAAAGTAGCTTGTTTATAATATGCATAAAGTCTTAACTGCACATCTTGCGGCAGCGAAGCCTGAGTCATTTTTAATGCAGTTTCAACCGCCTCAGAAAAACGAGTATCTAAATCTTTTTCGTTCATTAAGCTTTTGTAGCAATAATTGTTTTACCACCAATTGCTGTTTGGTTCAATACTACATTAATTGGAGTACCTAAAGGTAAAAATAAATCTACTCTTGAACCAAATTTTATAAAACCGGCATCAGTACCTTGTACAACTTGCATACCTTCCTGAGCATAATTTACAATTCTTCTGGCTAAAGCACCTGCAATTTGCCTGTATAATATTTGTCCGAAAGTTTCATTTTCAATCACAACGGTCGTTCTTTCGTTTTCCTCACTTGCTTTTGGATGCCAGGCTACTAAAAATTTTCCAGGATGGTATTTACTGAATTTTATAATTCCATCCATTGCGTAACGTGTTACGTGTACGTTTATTGGAGACATGAAGATAGAAACCTGTAAACGTTTGTCTTTAAAATATTCACCTTCGTAAACTTCTTCAATAACAACAACTTTTCCATCAACCGGAGCAAGAATTTGATCGCTGTTTCTAATAGCAATTCTTTTCGGGTTTCTAAAAAATTGTAAAATAATGATCAAAACCAGCAAGCCAGCAATTTGAACAAGCATTCTTAGCCAGGTAATATCAATGAATTTTTCAGCAATTAAAAGTACAGCTACTGCAAACGCAGTACCTAATAAAATGGATGGGCCTCCCTCTTTATGAAACATAATATAAAATTTGATAAAATAAAAATATAATTGGTGCTACAAATATAACACTATCTAATCGATCTAATACACCTCCGTGGCCAGGCATTATCGCACCACTGTCTTTTACGCCGGCAATTCTTTTAAACTTTGATTCAATCAAATCTCCTATAGTTCCAAAGATGCTTACAATCAAAGCAATTATAGTCCATATCAGGATCGACTTACTACTGAAATCCGGATTAGGCTGAATGTATAGCTTTGAGATTAAAAATCCTGCAAAAGCAGCAAAAACTACTCCTCCCAGAAATCCCTCTATTGTTTTTTTAGGAGAAATGCGTTCAAATAATTTATGTTTTCCAATTGATTTGCCAACCAAATAGGCAAAAGTGTCGTTGGTCCAGATCAGAATAAACAGTCCAATGATGATCTTTGGGTTATAATCTTTTATACCAAAAGAAATTTTAGTAATAAAAAGAAAGGGCAACATGATATATCCAATTAAATAAATGTATTTGGATACTTTGCTTATAGTGTGTGTATCATCAAATAAAAAGACGATGCATTTTATAGAGACAATTAAAGTAATTACCAGTAATATAGTAAACAATCGATCTGTATCAACTGTAATCTGGATGTTCTCTTTTAAAAGTTTATTGATATAATTTTCAGTTTCTACCCTGTAAAAACTGATTAAAGATACAGTTGAATAAAATAGAGAAACAAATAAAATAGAAAATACCTTGTTGAGCCCAACTAAATTGCAAAACTCATAAGTAGCAATAATTAGAAAGATACCAAAAAGAACAATAAAGCTTTCGGTAGAAAACAGAATAGAAGTTAATAGTAAAGCGATATAAACAGCACCAGAAATGGTTCTCTTGAGTGTTTCATTCATCTTAAAGATCTTCTAAGAGCAATAAATATAAGTTTTTAGCAACACTTCCGTATTGCGTAAAATCCTCTTCCTTTGCTTTTTCGAAATATTTTATTGTGGTAATATTTGTAGGGTAGTCCCTTTCGTATTTTCTTTTGATCGCACTTAGGCCATCACTTTTTATTAATTGCAGCTGACTTGTTGTAGCAATAATTACAATATTGGCAGGTAATTCGTTTGGCTTGTCTTGTCTGATTTGTTTGGATGAAAATAAAATAGAACCTTCATCAGCAATTAGATTTTCACAAGTAGCCAATAAAAATTTAGGGTTTTTAGGAGAGGTATAAAGTAATTTATTTTCTGCCAGTAAATGGAAAAGCCCGGGCTCATAACATAATACTTCGCTTTCAAACCAATCGTTTTCTTCCAGGATGTTTTCAAATTGTTCGGCAACCTCTTGTTTGTTTTCACAATACAAGAATTTACCTCCATTTTTTTTGAAATTAAAAATGAATCTTTCATCGATAGATAAATGACTGTCGGGAGCATGATTTCCTCCATACTCGCTTTCATTTTCTTCATCAGAAGCGGAATCGCTAGACCCAAATATTTTTTTGAAAAAATTCATTTTATATGAAATACTTTACATGTTAATTGAAAACGTTCAAAGATAAAAAAATCTTAATTCAAAAGGCTATTTTGAATTAAGATTTTAAAAAATATTACATATTTACTGAATATTTACGAAACCACTTCTTCTAAATTTTTATCAAAAGTACGTTTTCCGAAAATAGTTTCTAAGTCATCTTTAAAAATAACTTCTTTTTCAATTAATATGTCAGCTAATTGATTTAGCTTGTCTTTGTTTTCTTCCAGAATCTGAATGGCTCTTTGGTATTGACCTTCAATTAATTCTGAGATTTCTTTATCAATAACTTTTGCAGTTTCGTCAGAATATGGTTTTGAGAAATTATATTCACTTTGACCTGTTGAGTCATAATAAGTAACATTTCCAATTTTTTCATTCAAACCATAAATCGTAACCATAGCACGAGCCTGACGTGTAACTTTTTCTAAATCGCTCAATGCGCCGGTAGAAATTCTGTCAAAAGTTACCTTTTCAGCAGCTCTTCCGCCCATAGTAGCACACATTTCGTCTAACATTTGGTCAGTTCTCACGATTTGTCTTTCTTCAGGAAGGTACCATGCAGCTCCTAAACTTTGTCCGCGAGGAACAATAGTTACTTTAATAAGCGGTGCAGCATGCTCCAGCATCCAGCTTACAGTTGCGTGTCCAGCTTCGTGAATAGCAATTGCTCTTTTCTCGTCCGGAGTAATAATTTTATTTTTCTTTTCAAGACCACCAATGATTCTGTCAACAGCGTCTAGGAAATCTTGTCTGTCAACTGCAGTTTTGTTATAACGGGCAGCAATTAATGCAGCTTCGTTACACACATTTGCAATATCAGCACCAGAGAATCCCGGAGTTTGTTTGGCCAGGAAGTCAAGATCAAGACCTTCAACTTTTTTGATAGGAGCTAAGTGTACTTTAAAAATTTCAGCTCTTTCGCGAATGTCCGGTAAGTCAACAAAAATTTGTCTGTCGAAACGACCTGCACGCATTAAAGCTTTATCAAGAACGTCAGCTCTGTTTGTTGCAGCCAAAACAATTACGTTAGAGTTTGTACCAAAACCATCCATTTCTGTCAGTAATTGGTTCAAAGTATTTTCTCTTTCGTCATTACCGCCTGACATATTGCTTTTTCCTCTTGCTCTACCAACAGCATCAATTTCGTCGATGAAGATAATGGCAGGAGATTTTTCTTTAGCTTGTTTGAATAAGTCACGAACACGTGAAGCACCAACTCCTACGAACATTTCTACGAAATCAGAACCTGATAACGAAAAGAATGGTACCTGAGCTTCTCCTGCAACGGCTTTCGCAAGCAATGTTTTACCAGTTCCCGGAGGACCTACAAGTAAAGCTCCTTTAGGAATTTTACCACCAAGATTGGTGTATTTTTCAGGGTTCTTAAGGAATTCTACAATTTCTTGTATTTCTTCTTTAGCACCTTCTAATCCCGCAACATCTTTAAAGGTAGTTTTGATATCTGTTTTCTCATCAAACAATTTAGCTTTAGATTTTCCGATATTGAAGATTTGTCCGCCGCCGCCACCAGCGCCACCTGACATTTTACGCATGATGAAAATCCATACACCAATAATAATGATGATAGGAAGTAAGCTGATTAAAATATCGCTCCAGTTATTTTTTTGCAAGAAATTAAAATCTTTCAGTTTGCCTTCGCCAACTGCTTTTTCTAATTTAGTTTGAAAAATCTGATCGTTACCTATTTCTAAAGTATAGTGAGGACCTTTATTTGGTCTTTCAAAAATATCTTTAGCTACTTTTTTATTTGCCGGATCTTTAAGGGCAGCAGCGTTTAAATATACCTCAGCCTCAGCTTTATTGTATACAATGACCTTTTCGATTTGGCCTTTTTCTAATAATACATTGAATTTAGAAGAAGTTAATTGAGCAGGTTCGCTTAAGTTTGATCCTCCGGTTGCAAAACTTATAAATAAAAAAACTAGAAGTATTGCGGTGTATATTAACCAGGGACTTATCTTAAATTTATTCGGATTTGGATTGTTATCTTTAGCCATTAGAGAAAGTTTCTTTTAGTATTTGTTTTCGATTGTAGTTATTTTGGCGTCACCCCAAAGGCTCTCGATATTATAGTATTCACGAATGTGTTTCTGGAACACGTGTACAACAATGTGCACATAATCCATCAGAACCCACTCTGCGTTATCGGTTCCTTCTACGTGCCAAGGTTTGTCTTTTAAGTCTTTAGATACTGTTTTTTGAATAGAGTTAACAATGGCGTTAACTTGGGTGTTTGAATTTCCGTTGCAAATGACAAAATAGTCACAAACTGCCGTGTCTATCTCTCTTAAGTCAAGAATATCGATATCATTTCCTTTTACTTCTTCAATCCCTTTGATTATGTTCGCCAATAGAACATCATTATTAATAGTCTTTTTCGCCATGAATTATTTTATATGATTTTGTAAAGTTACCAAAATTTGTGATTATTTTTGAACCTTAACAAAATATTAAATTAAGTTAATTAAATTCTTTTAATGAAACTAATCAAACTCGATGCCATAGATTCTACAAATGATTTCCTTAAGTCATTAGCCAGTCAGGATGAACTTGATAATTTTACCGTAGTAACTGCTGAAAATCAGACAAAAGGCAAGGGGCAAATGGGTTCTAAATGGCAATCAGAATCAGGTAAAAACTTAATTATGAGTGCCTTGGTCAAGGATTTTTTGTATGATAATGAAAAGGTGTTTAACCTTAGTATTATCATTTCGTTAGCAGTAATCGAAGCCTTAAAAACATTGCATATTCCTCAATTATGTATAAAATGGCCTAACGACATTATGTCATATAATAAAAAGATTGGTGGCATACTTATCGAGAATACCCTAAAAAGCGATGGCAGGATCGTGTCAGTTGTCGGAATAGGACTCAATGTAAATCAGACCAATTTTGACCATTTGCCCCATGCTTCGTCGTTATCGGTGATTTGTAAAACGCAATTTGATAAAAATGTTTTTCCTTTTTTAATAGTCGAAAAAATAAAAGAAAAAATCGAATTCTGGGAAACGCATTCAGTAGATTTCCGAAAAGAGTATTTTAATTCTTTGTTCAGAAAAGGAGTTCCAATGCCGTTTAAAAATCTCAGCCCAAAGACTTCTGGAGATAATTTCATGGGAATTATTCAGGGCGTTTCGTCTGTAGGGAAAATTCAGATTCTGTTAGAAGATGATTCGGTTTCAGAATTTGATATCAAGGAGGTTCAGATGCTTTATTGATGAAGGAGCAAAGGTGCAGAGGTTCAAAGTGACAAAGGTTTAATGTGCCATGCTTATAATTTATTTCAAAAGTATTTTGCCACAGATTCCACAGATTAAAATGATTTTAAATCCAAAAAAAATCTGCTATGATCTGCAGGATCTGCGTGAAAAAAAAATATTTCAAATCCTGTAATCTGCGGCAAAAAAAAAAGCCTGATCGTAAAATCAGGCTTTAAATTTATAGGTAACGATTAACAATTTATTATTGATAATTAAAGTTTGGTCATATTAGTTGCCAAAGTTTCAATGAATTTGCTAATTGGTCCTTTGATCATCATCGCCATCATGGCGTTAAATTCTCCTTCAAATTGCAATTTAACAGCGCTTGAAGCATCTGAAATACTTTCAATATTCGAAACCAAAGTAAACGGAAGTTTATCACTTGCAGCTCCTAAAACAATTTTGTTTGGTGCTACTTTTTCTTTCATTTTAAGTTTTATTTCCGGCATACCTTTCAATCCAAAAATAAAAGCATCTTCGCCAATCACTTCAAATTTAGCGATATTATCCGGCATTAATTTTTCAAAATTCTTAACATCAGTCAATAAATCAAATAAATCTTGAGCTGATTTCTGAACAGTAACTTTTGGACTTTCTAAGTTCATATTTTTTGTCTTTATAATTTAACCGCAAAGGGCGCAAAGTTTTTTTCTCTCTACTTTAGCTTCATAAACGCAAAGTTCGCAAAGCTAGATTCTAAAATCTTTAATCTAAAATTATTCTTCCTCTTTTCCCCAGGTAGACGGACTTTCGTTCCATTCCAGTAAAGTAGATTGTTGTTCTTCGGTAATATATTGTTTCTGAACCGCTAAATCTAATAAGTTTTCATAATTGCTTAACGTATACAAATCGATATTAGCGTTTTTAAAGTTCTCTTCGGCAACATTAAAACCGTAGGTAAAAATCGCTGCCATGCCTTTTATGTTCGCGCCTTCGTTACGTAAAGCCTCTACAGCCATCAAACTGCTGTTTCCTGTGCTGATTAAATCTTCGACAACAACAACATTTTGGCCTTTTTGTAAAAAACCTTCAACCTGGTTTTGTCTTCCGTGTTTTTTCGCTTCCGGACGCACATAAACGAATGGTAATCCAAGGCTCTCAGCAACAAGAATTCCCACTCCAATAGCTCCAGTGGCAACACCAGCAATAACATCTGGTTTCCCAAATTGTTTCTCAATATTCTTCGCAAACTCATCACGAACGTAGTTTCGGATGCTCGGAAATGAAAGAATTAACCTATTATCACAGTAAATAGGAGATTTCCAACCAGAAGCCCATGTAAAAGGATTTTCGGGATTCAATTTAATTGCATTTATTTGCAAAAGCAATTCGGCTGTTTTTTCGGCAGTATCTTTATTAAAAATCATAGTACAAATGTATAAAGTTTTTGTGAACGACAAACCACTTTTTTTGACAAATGAAATCTCAAAGGAGACCGATTTTCAATTATTCTTGTTAGAGAGTATTGATATTGAGCAGATTATCGTCAAAATGTTTCAAAATAAAATTCAAAAGGCTTATTTGTATCATCCTGACGAAAAGGAAATTATGAAGACGCTTAAGGCTAAAATCCCTGTTAATAAAGCGGGTGGAGGTCTTGTGTACAATAAAAAGGGTGAAGTTTTATTCATCTTCCGAAACGGAAAATGGGACTTGCCAAAAGGCGGAATAGAAAAAGGCGAGGAAATCGAAGACACTGCCATGCGCGAAGTCGAAGAAGAAACCGGTGTTGGCAAACTCCGCATCACGAATAAACTCGAAAAAACGTATCACGTTTTCAAACGTAACGGAAAATACAAACTCAAAGTTACCCATTGGTTCGAAATGCAATCCGATTTTGAGGGAATCCCACATGGCCAAGCTGAAGAAGGCATCGAAAAAGTAGAATGGCTGAATCCCGAACAAATAAAAGAAGCCCTAAAAAACTCTTACGAGAATATTAAATTGTTGTTTGAAGAAGAGAATCAGCTGCAATAACAATATCAAAGTTCAATGTCAATGGCCAAAGATCAATCTTAATTTTTAGATCTTATTTTTCATTGCAATTTACATTGCTTTTTGACATTGATCCCGGCGTGCCACCATTTAAGAAAAGACCCAATGAACGCAAAGTTTATTGAGCCTTTTCTTAATTGCTGTCGGGCTATTCGCGCTACTTCGGTAGCCAGCTTCTATCCCAATGTCGTTAAGTTAAGCTTTTAAAAATAAAATTATTGCAAATCAAATCCGTTTTTATCCGCGTTTTTACGAAGTAAATCTTTTTTATCCGCGTCAAAATTAGACACTGATTTTACTGATTCGCTAAAGCGAAAACGCTGATAAAAACGGATTTTTCTAATTACTTTCTTGATTAAACTGTTAAGTAATTTTATAGATCTCCCCTTAACTTAATGACATTGGCTGCTATCCCTAACGCGGAGCAGCACTCTGGAAGTAATTTTTCTAGCAATTTCCTAGCGATCTTCCAGATGTTCATTTTGCTGATTGCTATTTTGAAAATATTGAATTGTTTTGTCTTTATATTCTGGATTTTCTCTAACTGAAATTATTCTCATTTTCTTTTTTAAAATTATCCTGCAAAAGTTTTAACTGTTTACACTTTTTATTCGCTATTCTCATTTTTTATGCCTTTAAGCAATGCATAAATTGCCATTGAATGTCCCTGACCTAAATCAAAATCATTTTTAAGCCAGTTTACAATATCTCCCGCTTTTACTTCGGGTTTGAGTTTTCCGTCTATTGTAAATCCTTTTTGTTCTGCCAGAGTTTTAAATTCAGCCGGACCATTTCCTGTTTTTTCTTTAATGGTTTTTAGATATCCTTGAAATGACATAGAATAAAAGTTAATTGGTTTATAGATGTACGAAAATACAAATTAAAATATAATTAGCTTATTTGACTTTTTATACCTTTGATGTTTCAAAAATCGTACTTTTGTTTAGCAAACAATAAGGAACAATTTATACTGTATCAAATCATTTTGAATGTATCATACCTAACAAAATATGTTTTTTATATATTGCCTGTTATTACCCTTAATATTATCTTTGAATTATGAGCACACTTACAAAACAGAATCATATAGGGCGAAAAATCTGCCGTATTCGTGAACTTAGAGACATGAAACAAGAAGCATTGGCACAAGCTATGGGAACCAACCAACAGGCTATATCTACTCTTGAAAACAGCGAAACTATCAGCGATGAAAAACTTGCAGAAGTAGCAAAAGCTCTGGGAGTAAGTGTTGAAGCCCTTAAAAATTTTTCAGACGAAGCTGCTATTAATTATTTTAATAATTTCTATGATAATAGTGCAAAAGGACAAATACTAAATAATTCTTGTAGTAATCTTACTTTTAATCCTTTAGAAAAGTTAATTGAAGCTTACGAAGAAAATAAAAAATTGTACGAACGTTTAGTTCAGGCAGAAAAAGACAAAGTTGAATTTTTACAAAATGTATTGAAGGATAAATAATTATTATTCCTGATTCGATTTAAATAGGTTAGAATTAACAAAAAAAGGATAACCAGCTCTACAAAGTGTTCATTCATAGGATTTGCTGATCGCTGTGCGAAGTCTCCCGACTTCGTACCCATTCCAATAATCCATAAAGAGAATCAAAAAAAATAATTTGGACCGGAATTTAGAAACGGGTACGAAGTCGGGAGACTTCGCACAGCAAAGCTAGGAAAAGTTTATATACCATTATCATATTTTTATTTAAACCGATTAAGAGTTTGGTCAATTAAATACTCAATTTTTAGAAAGTTACTAGCAAGTTTTAAAACTTCTTCCTGAAAGTTTTCTAAATCAAGTTTTATTGAACCTTCCATCAATGTTAGCGGACCATGATTTACGCTTACATTTTGCCACTCTTGCTCGTATTCTTTAAAATCTTTCCTGAAAATTTCAGCAAATTTTCTGCTTTCAATTCTATACCCTTTTAATTTTCTTAATTTCAAAGCATGAATATTGTACATTATTTTTTGCTTTTGTATCGTTGCATCACTAATCCAAACAGAAAAGAAAATCCTTGACTCGGCTGTTAATGCTTCCTGAGGATTACTTGTCCAGAATTTTTTATACAATTTTATAAAAACAGAATCCAAATAAATCCCAACCGAAACTTCAATTGCTTTTTCATCAAATAATTTCAAATCTAACTGATCGACTATTTTTTGAAAGCTTTCCAGATAAAAAGGAGTATCCATTTTGTTTAAAAATTAATGTTTAAAAATAACCAGATAGTTTGGTTTTTACCTTTGTCAAAGTTTCGAAACTTTGATAAAGGTCTACACGAACAGCTTTGCGATCTTAACGCTTTATTAGCCCATTAAAAGTAAAAAAAATTAGCGAACTTTGCGGTTAATTTCACAAGCTACAAAAACCGATAAACAGGATATTGCAAATGCGCCTTTTCATAATAAACAGAATGCTTATAAATCCAATCCAATTGTGCTTCGGCGTTTTTAGCAAAAGCAGGATCAGTTTGTTTTTTAGATTCTAATTCGGCTTTTAAGGCTGGATTTTCTTTAAGCAATTTTGCTGCCGTATCTTCAAAAATATATTCAGAGTAATGTTCTTTTTGCTGTAAAATAGGATCGAAGAAATTCCAGTTAAAGAAAGAATCGACACCTTCCGGTTCAAAAGCTTCTAAAAGATATTTTACCCCTTTTTGATTTGTCGAAACTAAGTAATCACCTTTGGCGAAAGCCAATTTTACAACTTTAGAATTTATAGTAGTGTTGTAATGCAAATAATGTCCTTCGTAAGCATTTTGAACCGTTTTAAAATCAGCAATTTTATAACTTTCGACTTCTATAATCGTATCGTTTTTAAGTTGCGAATAGGTAATGTTGTTGTTCTTCAGGAGATCAACAATATTCCAATAACCACGCGGAATAATATAAGCAGACGGAATCACCACTTCTTTGACCGATTTGAATTCTTTGATATACGGAACGTCTTTTTTATACGGTTTACTTCGGTCGTAATACAAACGATTTCCGGTTGTAGCATCGCTTTTTTTGTAACTTGCTTCATACCCTAAAAACGAAAATGTGGTTGCTTTTGTACTGTCTAATTCCCATTTTAAAGTATAGGGCTTTTTAGGCTGATATTGCTCGAGGTTTTTTATGCGAAGCGCTTTGATTTTTTGATAATTCGCATCCGTAAAATCCAAAGTCGATTTGGTGTATTCGTAGGTCATTTTTACACGTTCGGCATATTTTTTAAGCATATGGGTTTCGACCACAAAACCAATTGTGTTAAACAACGAAGTATAACCCGTTGTATATCGCGGACTGTCTACAAACTGACCAAAACCTTTGTCCGGCGTATCTTTAAAAGAATCTACATAAGGCGTCGTTTCTATTTTCTTATTTTGTAAATCTTTTACCAGAGCGCGCATCATTTCGTTATTTAAGAAATTCCCTAAAACAGTTCCTAACTTATTGTGCTGTGTCATGATATAGGTTAGTTTGTATTGATAATCAGATCCGTTGCTGACGTGGTTATCGATAAAAACATCGGCATTTATTTTCTGGAAAATTTCGACAAAACTCTTTGTGTTTCGAGTGTCAGATTTCATTAAATCCCGATTCAGATCATAGTTTCTGGCATTCCCTCTGAAACCATAGATTTCCGGACCATCCTGATTGGCTCTTGTGGTTGAATTTCGATTTAAAGCCCCGCCAATATTATAAACCGGAATGGTCACTAAAATGGTATTTTTAGGCGCTTTCAATTTTCCTATGGCTAAATCTCTGTAGAATTGCATTGTAGCATCGATTCCGTCAGGTTCTCCGGCATGGATTCCGTTATTGATAAAAAGAACCGCTTTGTTTTTCTGGATTTTCTCAAAATCAAATTCCTTGTCAGGGTTATAAACTACCATGTGCAAAGGCTCTCCTGAATCTGTTAAACCCATTTCCTTGATTTGGATCGTTGGGAAATCATGGGCTAAAAGTTTAAAATAACGTATTGTTTCTTCATACGAAGCGGATTGATTTCCATTTCCTTTTTCGAAAAAAGTATCGTATTTTTTATTGTTTTGAGCGAAAATGGTAAACGATAAAAGCGAAATAATAATGGTTAAGAGTTTCATAGTTTTGGTTTTAAAGCAATAATCAAATATAGAGAATTTTGTTTGCTTCGCCTGTTCGACTTTCAGTTTCGAGTCAGGTTTTCTTTGTTGATGTTTCAGGTTAATGCTGTGTGTTTTTAAATTTAACCGCGAAGCGTGCGAAGTTTTTTACACTAAAGGTGTTGATAAACGCAAAGCTGTGTACATAAAAACTTCGCGAACTTTGCGTAAATCTTTGCGCACCTTAAGTACAATCAACACAAAGTTTATTCGTATTTCAACCTGAAACCTGAAACAACCAAAACCTGAAACATTTTATAAATATTTAGCAAGCTCGATTATTCCTTTTTCGAGTTGTTTTTCGGTAAGTGAAGCGTAACCCAGTCTGAATCCTGAGATTGGTTTACCAAAACTAAATTTTTCCGGCGTGATAATTTTTATACCTTTTAGCAATAATTTGTCTGCAATTTCTAAGATATTTACATCTGAATTTGGTACGATCCAAAAAGCCAGACCTCCTTCGGGTTTGATAAAGGTAGTTTTGTCTTTGAGGTATTGGTTGCAAATAGTTTCAAAATAATCTCTTTTTGCTTTATAAATAAGTGTCGTTCTTTTGAGGTGTCTTTTTATTTCGCCTTCGTTGATAAGCTGCAAAACGGCTTCTTCCATGATGTTATCACCTTGCACATCAATCATTTTTCGATGTTTGCCTACTTTTAGAATGTTTTCAGGACTACTTACTAAATAACCAATTCGTAAAGCCGGTGCTACAATTTTGCTTAATGTCCCGATATAAATAACGTTTTTTGCATGGCTGTAACTCGAAACAGGTAAAATGGGACGTTGCCCAAAGTGAAATTCATTGTCATAATCATCTTCAATAATCGTAAAGTTGGATTGGTTGGATAATTCGATAAGTTTTAATCTCCTTTTTAAACTCAAAGTTACAGTTGTTGGATATTGATGGTGTGGCGTCACGTAAATTGCCTTTATACTTTTGTGTTTCTTCAAATGTTCCTCGACTTCTTCGATAATCAGGCCATCCTTGTCAATATTTACAGGTAGTAATTGTGCTCCGGCATTTTCAAAGGTTTCCCAGGCAGGCTTATAGCCAGGATTTTCGACCATTACATAGTCACCTTGTGTTAGTAAACAATTAGCTGTTAGATACATTGCCATTTGACTCCCTCGCGTAATGCAAATTTCATGTGGCGTAATGTTCATCCCTCTTTTAAAATTAAGCATCTGAACAATGGCTTTCCTGAATTCCAGATTTCCAAATTCAGTACTGTACCCCATGATTTGCCAGCGCGATTTTCGATTAAAAATCTGTCTGTAAGCTCTTGCCAATTCATTCATTGGTGCAATTCGGCTGTCAGGAATCCCATCATCAAAAATGATAAGAGGGTTTACTTCTTCTTTTATAAAATCTGTTTTTTCTTGCTGAGTTATGTTTTCTTTAGATAGGGGAAGAACATCAGCCACAAAAGTTCCTTTTCTTTCTATTGTAATTAGCCAGCCTTCTGATATAAGCACATCCAGAGCTTCAATAATGGTATTTCTATTGACTTTCAAAAGTGTGGCAAGTTGTCGGCTTCCGGGCAAAGCATTTCCGCTATTAAGCATTCCTGTTTGTATAGCTTCGATAATAGCGTCTGCGATTTGCAGGTATATTGCTTTGTCAGAATTCGTGTTGATCTGAATTTCTAATTGCCAAGGTCTTAACATCTGGACTAGTTATTTATATTAAAACTGTATCACTTTGGTAGTCCAAAGTTAAGATAATTTTGAAAAGCAATAATGCAAAAAATTAAATAGTATAAAATTATGGAAACTAAAAAACAATTTTCATCAAAAGACTTTCACGAAACTTTTGCCAGACCCACTTTTGTGATGCCTGAAAAACTAATTCACAGGAATGTAGAACAAGCCGGAGTACACAATCAGTTTTCTGAAGAGCGTAAACATCCTGTCTTTTTTGTTGATCTTCCGAGCAAAAACGTAAGCATGACAATTGGTGGTTTATTACCCGATCAATTGACAAACAAACACCGCCACACTTATGAAACGGTTATTTATGTGATTGAAGGACATGGGTATACGGAAGTTGAAGATGTAAAAGTTGAGTGGAAAGCCGGTGATGCGGTTTACATCCCGAGCTGGGCATGGCACAGACATAAAAACCTGAGCAGTGTGGAATCTGCCAAATACATTGCCTGTGAAAATGCGCCACAGCTTCAGAATTTAGGTATTGCCTTAAGAGAAGAAGAGGGAAGAGACCTTTAATAAAATATAAAAGTAAATGAAAAACAACCCGTTTAAAGGTATTATTGCCTATCCGATCACTCCTTTTGATAAGGACGAAAAAGTGGATATTGTATTATATAAAAAACTGTTGGAACGATTAATTTTTGCCGGTTCTCATGCTGTCGCTCCGTTAGGAAGCACTGGTGTAATGCCTTATTTGACAGATGAAGAAAAAGAAGCAATTACTGAAGCGACAATAGATCAGGTAAAAGGCAGGGTTCCTGTTTTGGTTGGTGTATCAAATTTAACAACGGAAAGAACGGTTTATCACGCAAAATTTGCGGAGAAAGCCGGAGCAAATGCCGTGATGATTATTCCGATGAGTTACTGGAAACTTACTGATGATGAAATTATAGCGCATTATGATGCCGTTGCCAAACAAATTTCGATCCCCATAATGGCGTACAATAATCCTGCGACCGGTGGAGTAGATATGTCGCCTGCTTTGCTCAAACGACTTCTTGAAATTTCTAATGTAACGATGATTAAAGAAAGCACAGGAGATGTACAGAGAATGCATTATTTGCGAAAAGAACTGGGTGAGGATGTGGCTTTTTACAATGGTTCAAATCCTTTGGCTTTGGCTGCTTTTGCTGCAGGAGCAAATGGCTGGTGTACGGCTGCGCCTAATTTAATCCCAAAACTGAATCTGGATTTATACAATGCAATTCAGCAAAATGATTTACAGGAGGCTCAAAAAGTATTTTACAAGCAACTGAATCTTCTGAAATTTATAGTAAATAAAGGTTTGCCAAGAGCTATTAAGGCAGGTTTAGAGATTCAGGGAATAGAAGGAGGTTTCCTCAGAAGTCCTTTGAAACCACTAACCGAAAGTGAAGTGACTGAATTTAAGTTGATTTTGAAGGAATTAGAATAAGATTTTGAATTTTTTAACCGCAAAACACGTAAGGCTTTGTATTATATCAACTTTGCGGACTTTGCGGTTAATTTTTATCCACATTTCAACCTGAAACCTGAAACAAACAAAACCTGAAACCTTGTATAATGAGTATTTTGACTACTTTTGCAAAATGAATAAAAATCACCATTCCAACAACATACTTTCGAACTTAGGAATTGAGAGCCTAAACGAAATGCAAGAAGTAGCTCAGGATGCTATTTTAAACGATAATAATGTTTTACTGCTTTCTCCAACAGGATCGGGAAAAACACTGGCTTTTTTGTTACCCGTTTTAGAATTATTACAGCCTGAAATTCTTTCGGTTCAATGTTTAATTTTAGTGCCTTCACGCGAATTAGGTTTGCAGATCGAGCAGGTTTGGAAAAAAATGGGAACACCATATAAAGTTAATATTTGCTACGGAGGTCACTCGATTGATACTGAAATCAAGAATTTAAGTAATCCGCCAGCCGTTTTGATAGGAACTCCGGGAAGAATTGCAGACCATATTGACAGAGATACTTTTAGAACAGATAAAATTCAAACGTTAATTCTGGATGAATTTGATAAGTCATTGCAATTGGGTTTCCATGAGCAAATGTCTTATATCATTGGTAAATTAACGAAATTAAACAAACGTGTTTTAGTTTCAGCCACTTCAGATATTGAAATTCCAAGATATACGCGAGTGGTAAATCCAACGGTTTTAGATTTTATCCCTGAGGAAGAAGAAAAAGCGAATCTGTCGATGAAAATAATTGTATCGCCGGCTAAAGACAAATTAGGAAGTTTATTCAATTTGATTTGTTCTTTAAAATCACAATCGGCTATTATATTTTGTAATCATCGTGATGCGGCAGAACGTATAAGCGACACCTTAAACGAAAAAGGAATTTACTCGACCTATTACCATGGAGGGATGGATCAGGAAGAACGTGAGCGTGCTTTGATTCAGTTTAGAAATGGAAGTGTAAGTTATTTAATCACAACTGACCTGGCTGCACGTGGTTTGGATATTCCTGAAATGAAACACGTAATTCATTATCACTTACCATTAAAAGAAGACGAATTTACACATCGTAACGGTCGTACAGCACGTATGCAGGCTTCCGGAACGGCTTATATCCTCATTCACGAAAGTGAAAAGCAATTGGACTACATTGATTACGGAATGGAAGTTCTAAAGGTTGAGAATACAACAACTTTACCAAAACCACCGGAATACCAAACCATTTATATTAGTGGCGGAAAGAAAACAAAACTGAATAAAATTGATATTGTTGGATTCTTTTCTCAAAAAGGGAAACTCGAAAAAGGCGATTTAGGTTTGATAGAGGTAAAAGATTTTATTTCGTTTGCAGCCGTAAAATTCAATAAGGTAAAAGACTTGTTACAGAATATTAAAGACGAGAAAATGAAAGGCAAGAAATTCAAAATTGAAGTTGCCCGCAAAGTGGTTAAAAAAGAAGAAGAAAAGTAAACTTTTTTCAATCCCGGTCGCTTCGGGATTGAGTTTCAGTTTTTTTTGGAGTACATCTTCGTCTATGTCGAAATTTTGACGACGTTAAGAAGAGGTTGTTGTACTAAAATATTTAGTTTTTAACGTGTTTTTACGTTGAATTTTAGATGATTTAGTTCTAAAGTTATAGCCTTGAAACGTTTCTTAATTTGTTGTATTTCAATATTTTAATTGATCATTTAGATAGCTTTAAATTTATTTAACTTACGAATCTTAATTTATTGTTAATAAATTAACGGTTAAGGCTTTAATTTATCATATTTTCTGCGTTTCTTGTGCTCGTAAATAATAAACCCCAAATTAATTATGAAAAGAATTATTACGATTGCCATTTTGATGTTTAGTTTTGTCTCTTTTGCACAAATTAAAGTTCTTGAGACTGTTCCGGTTGAGAGATTAGGAAAAGTAAATAACAACTACATTCAAAAAATTGGAGATGAATATACTGTTTATTACACAAGTATTCAGAACGACGATGAATCTTCAAGTTTGAGAAAATTTACATTTAAAAACGTAAATAATGATTATAATAGCCTTTACAGTATTATTGTAAATGGTTTTACCGCAAGTCCTTTATATGATATAAAATTAGAATTGCCTAATAATTATATTTGGTTGCATTATACAGGAAGTGTTATTCCTGAGAAAGCTACAGTTCAGTTTATGGTTTCTTCTAAAGATGCTTCTTCTGCTACAAGTAGTGTTTCTGAGCCACTTTTAAAAGATCAGATCAATAAATTATTTCAAAAATAATTTACTCCTTATACGAAACTAAAAAAGGCTATTCAAAATATGAATAGCCTTTTTGTTTTGTTTCAAGTTTGTTTTGTTTCAGGTTTCAGTTTTTTTTAAGACTTAGAACCTTAGCAACTTAGAACCTCAAAAAAAACTATATTTTCTTCACGTATTGCGTGATAATAACAATTTGCTGACCGTCTACTTTTCCTTCGATGTATTCGGCGTTTTCGTGGTCTAAACGAATGTTACGAACGGCTGTTCCTTGTTTGGCCACCATGCTTGATCCTTTTACTTTTAGATCTTTGATTAAAACTACAGAATCTCCGTGTTCTAAAATTACGCCATTACTATCACGGTGAATGATTTTGTTTTCATCATCTTCGCCTTCTCCCGTTGCTTGTGCCCATGCCAGAGTATCTTCGTCCAGATACATCATATCTAGTAATTCCTGAGGCCATCCGGAAGCGCGCAAACGACTTAACATTCTCCAGGCAACAACTTGTACCGCAACATTCTCGTTCCACATGCTGTCATTAAGACATCTCCAGTGATTTAAATCTACATTATCAGGGTTTTCAATTTGGTCAATACAAGTACTACATGCTAAAATGCTTTCGTCAAGACCACCTTTTTTAGTTGGTAATACTTCATATACTTTTAGGTTTTCTTCTGCTCCACAAAGTTCACATTTTGATCCGCTACGTTTGTTTAATTCTCTTTCGATGCTCATTATTTGGTGTTTTATTTAAAAATGCGAAATTACTTATAATTTACTTCGCTTGCAAGTTTATGATTTGGGTTTAAAATTCTAGTTTTTGAATATTATTTCGTCAAGATTAATAATTGAAGTAGGATATGGCGAATATTCGTGATATTTAACTTCAATGCTGTTTTCAGAAATAAATCTTATTTTTTTATCACAGCCGGTTGCACAAGTTTCAGTATAAATTGGAAAATACATTTTTTTATTTTTATCAAATGCGATAATGTTGCTTCGAAAATAAGATACAATTTTAAAATCATTGTTTTCTATACTTTCTTCTTCATCATACTTTCCGGTGTAATTGAACAAATTATCTTTATAATAAGTGCTGTAAATAACATCTGCAATTCCTGAAGAACCATTAGCTAAATGATTAGAAACATCATTGTCAGTTTCCCATTTTTGTACATAATTGGTGTAATGATTTTCATCTTCTAAATTATGAAAGACCCATTTACTTTTATGAGCAAACTGATATAGAATTTTTTTAATTTCTGGGTTTGAATTCAGACTTTCATTTTCAATAAACTCTCCATCTATTGCTTCATTGCTGCGAAGGGTTGGTTCGCCTGTATAGTCTAATTTATAAAAATGAAGTGTTTTTATATCTAACATTATAAAAGTTACGTTTTCATCTGTAACAGCATTTCCCATCACAGTTTCATTAACGGATAAAAGAATATATTCTTTATTTGCAATGATTATTTTTTGAAAACTTTTCTCATCAATTCTAGTATAGGTAAACTCATTAGAAACTAAAGTATCTTTTTTTATGAGTTTAAAGTCATTTCCTTTTTTTAAATATTTTGAAACTAAAATGAAATTTTTATTTCCGACTAAAAAATATTTATCATTTTCGCTTGGCTCGTACGACGTAATTCGTATTTCTTCGGTATTATCTTTATTGGTTGTTTTGTAGAGAAGGCTTACGCTATCTAACTTCTTTACTAAATAAGTTTTATTATTATCTTTTTTGACTTCATTTACTGTCTTTTCTTCTTTTTTACAGGAAACAATAATAGAACAAATTATAAGAATGGCAATAGCTTTTCTTTTCATATGGATTAACCTTAACTTTAAAAAGTTTACTTCTTCACCCTAACCGCATCCGGAACCAGCATCTCGTATTCACCACCATGACGCAATACATCACGAACAATGCTTGAACTAATAAATGAAGTACTTGCTGCTGTTAATAAAAATACCGTTTCGATTTTAGACAGTTTTCTGTTAGTGTGGGCAATGGCTTTTTCGAATTCGAAATCGGCGGGATTGCGCAAACCTCTTAAAATAAAATGTGCTTTTTGTTTTTTTGCCAAATCTATGGTTAATCCTTCATAAGTAATAACCGAAATTTTAGGTTCGTCTTTGAATGTTTCTTCTATAAAACGTTTTCTTTCTTCGAGTGAAAACATATATTTTTTTTCGGCATTGACACCAATAGCGATTACAATTTCATCAAATAAAGGAATTCCTCTTTTGATAATGTCTTCGTGACCTAACGTAATAGGATCAAATGATCCGGGGAATATGGCTTTTCGCATTTTTTTTTCTTTTTAAGTTTTTTCTTTTTAGTCTCTAAAGTTCTGAGTAACTAAGTTTCTAAGATTTTTATTTTAGGAATTAAAAGATTTTGAAGCTTTTGGAATTTGGAATTTAAAAATTGGAATTTAATATTACGTTATTCTAAGTGTTTTTAAAGCCGGAACCCATTCGTCTTTTTTACAGACTTTGCATTTTGCCGTTCCTATTTTGTGTTCTTCAACATGACCGCAAAAAGTGCAGGCGTGAATACCATCACTTTCAATGATTTTACTTTTTTTATTGAATGCAGCAGGCAAAATAGGTAATCCGTATTGTACATCTTCATCATTATAATAAAATACACTTATTTCTCCGCTGGTTTCTATAAAAGCATGTTTTACCTGTCCCAGATGTTCAATCGATTTTATGCGAAGCTCAGAGAAAAATTCGTCTTGAGCCAGGCTTTCTTTTTTGAAAGTGGCGATAGAAAATTTCCCATTATTGATCAGACATTCGGTTTTGCCTTCTATAAATTCTTCAAAATGTTTACTTTTTCCGGTAAGCCAGGTGACAGAGCGATATAAAATAATGATTACAATAAAAACAATTGCAGCGGGAACAATACCAACATCTTCATAAAACATAGGGTCGCCTGCGGCAGAACCCAGGGCAATAATGATTACAGTTTCGAAAATAGACAGTTGTTTTACACCTCGTTTTCCCGCCAATTTTAATGTCAACAATAAGATGATGAACATAACAGTCGAACGAAATACAACTTCGAGGGCGAAATTCGTGGGAAGATCGTTGTAAAATACTCTATTCCATTCAAAGATTTCTTTCATTTTTTTTGAGTTTCTAAGTTGCTGAGGCGCTGAGTTACTAAGTTTTTTTTTCTTTGGGCTAAACCGATTTGCTGGACTTCGATTTCGCTCAGCCTGATAGTATAGTGTTTAAAAAAGGTTCTGAGATCTTAGCATCTCAGAACCTTAGTGTCTTAGCAACTATTTTAAAGCTAACTCAATCGCATTGGTAAACAAATCTTGAAGAGAAATTCCGGCGGCTTGTGCTTGTTGCGGGATCAAACTTTCTGTTGTTAAACCAGGAATGGTGTTCATTTCGAGCATGTATGGTTCGTTGTCTACGATGATGAATTCGCTTCTTGAAAAACCTTTCATTTTTAAGACTTCGTAAGCACGTTTTGCTACTTCGCTAACTTTTTGAGTTAACTCATCTGAGATTCTGGCTGGTGTGATTTCTTGTGATTTTCCTTCGTATTTAGCTTCATAATCAAAGAAATCATTATCAGAAACAATTTCGGTAATGGGTAAAACCTTGATTTCGCCCTGGTAATTAATTACTCCAACAGAAACTTCGGTTCCGTCAAGGAAACTTTCGATGATGATTTCGTTATCTTCTTTATATGCAACCTCAATTGCAATTGGAAGTTCTGCTTCTGATTTTACTTTTGAGATTCCAAAACTTGAACCTGCTTTGTTTGGTTTTACGAAACAAGGTAAACCTACTTTTTTAACGATTTCGGCAGTATTGATAACATCACCTTTGTTTAGATAGTAAGAGATGGCGGTTTTGATTCCGTATGGTTTTAAAACCGATAATAAATCACGTTTGTTGAAAGTCAATGCAGCCTGGTAATAATCGCAAGACGATTGCGGAATACCCAATAACTCAAAATAAGCCTGCATCAATCCATCTTCGCCAGGAGTTCCATGAATGGCATTGAAAACACAGTCGAAAGTAATTTTCTGATCGTTTACTGTTACTGAGAAATCGTTTTTATCGATTGTAAATTCAGCATTATTTTCGTCTACATAAACCCATTTTTCTTTGAAAATATGAATACGGAATCCGTTGTATTTTGTTTTGTCAAGATATTGGTAAACGACGTTTCCGCTGATCAGCGAAATTTTATATTCGCTTGAATATCCGCCCATGATGATGGCTATGTTTTTCATTATTTTATATTTTGTTTCAAGTTTTTATTTGTTTCAGGTTTCAGGTTTTTTGCCACGAATTGCATGAATTTGCGCGAATTGAATTTTAAATCTTTTACATCTGCGGGCTAATTTTTGCTTACTTTGTCATCCCGATTTCTATAATAAAAGCATTTTTTTAGGAGCTAATCCCGCTATCCGTTCCAATCTTTTGTGTCCGCCGTGGCTTACACAAAAGGATTTTTACTTCTATCGGGGCTAGGAGAATCATTTTCATAATAATATTTTCGTCTAGTTTGTCATCCCGAGGAACGAGGGATCTCCGTTAGTAGCTCCACATGCCAGATAAACTTTGCGTGAGTTTCTTGCGGAGATCCCTCGTTCCTCGGGATGACAATAATGTCGTTTAAAAAAGAACGTTCTTATGAAAACTAAAGCTCTAGCCCTGATGGAAGCGGCATCCTTTTGGGCCGGTGTTCGGCACAAAAGATACAGCGGACAGCAGGAAATAGCTCCTGAAAATGATCCTTCGACTTCACTCAGGATAGCAATCGTGTGACTTTCTTGTTTAAAACAAAATTATCATTTTTTTTGAAACGAAATAGCTTTATCTTTGCCTCTAATAAAAATAAATTTATGACTTTACGTAAGTATTTAACGAGCCGAGTGTTTTTTGTGCAAGTATTGATTGCGATTGCTATTATTGCCGTTTTAGGTTATTTGTTTATGCATTGGTTGACTTTTACAACTGATCACGGACATGAAATTGAAGTTCCTAATTTATCTAAGTTGACTGAAGAGCAAGTGGAGGCAAAATTGAATGATCTGGACTTGGATTATGTGCTTTTGGATAGTGTTGATTACAGAAGTGAATTCCCTAAATATAGTGTTGTTGAGCAAGATCCATTGCCGGGAACGAAGGTAAAAGTGGGAAGAAAAATATATATTAAAATTAATGCATCAGGATTTTCATCTGTTAAAATTCCTGATTTAATCGAGAAAACGTATCGTGAAGCAGTGCCTACTTTGAAAGCTTTAGGGCTTGAGCCAGGTACAATAACTTATATTCCGAACCTTGGAAAAGATATGGTTCTGGAGATGCGTTATAAAGGTAGAAACTTAAAAGTAGGAGACCGTGTGCTGAAAGCGTCTAAAATCGACTTGGTTTTAGGTGACGGAAAAGCAAGTTATGTAGATGAAAGTCAGGCGACAGACAGTTTAGCTGCGCCAACTACTGAAACCCCAAAAGATGAACAATAGTACTGAAAATTTAGATCTGGAAGACGAATTATTCGAACATTTTAGATTTGAAGTCCCTAAAGGTCAGGCGTTTTTGCGTATTGACAAATATTTAATGAATTTGATTCAGAATGCGACGCGTAACAAAATTCAGAACGCCGCTACTGAAGGAAATATTTTTGTAAATGATATTCCGGTCAAGTCAAATTATAAAGTAAAACCGCTTGATGTTGTAACGGTTATGTTAACGCATCCGCCATACGAAAATCATATTCTTCCGGAAGATCTTCCGTTGAATATTGTGTATGAAGATGACGCTTTATTACTGATTAACAAAGAGCCGGGAATGGTGGTGCATCCGGGTCACGGAAATTATACCGGGACTTTGGTGAATGCTTTGGCGCATCATTTTGATAATTTGCCAATGAACAGCAGCGAGCGCCCAGGTTTGGTGCACCGAATTGATAAGGATACGTCCGGACTTTTGGTAGTGGCCAAAACAGAAGCGGCGATGACGCATCTGGCGAAACAATTTGAAGCTAAAACTTCTGAACGTGAGTATATCGCTCTTGTTTGGGGTAATGTTGCCGAAGAGGAAGGAACAATTGAAGGTAACCTGGCAAGACACTTAAAAGACCGCATGCAAATGGCTGTTTTTGCTGATCCTGAAATCGGAAAACCTGCAATTACGCATTATGAAGTGTTGGAACGTTTTGGTTATGTGACTTTGATTTCCTGCAGATTAGAAACCGGAAGAACGCACCAGATCCGTGCGCACCTGAAACACATTGGACATCCTTTGTTTAATGACGAACGTTATGGGGGGCATTTGATTTTGAAAGGAACGACGTTTACAAAGTACAAACAGTTTATTGAGAATTGTTTTAAAGCCTTACCACGTCAGGCTTTGCATGCTAAAACGCTTGGTTTTATACATCCTACAACTGGAGAAATGATGCGCTTTGATACTGAATTGCCTCAGGATTTTCAGGATTGTATTGAGAAATGGCGTAATTACGGAAAGACGCATAACATGGAAGAGGAAGAATAAAGAGAATAGAATAAAGAGAATAGAACAAAGAAAATAGAATAAAGAGAATAGAATAAAGAAAATAAAATAAAGATTTTCTTGTATTAAAAAAGCTCTAGTTTAGAGCTTTTTTTGTTTTACCATTAAGAGATTAAGAAAAATTAAGCTTCACATTTAGTCTAACTTAATTTTTTTTAATCTCTTAATGGTTTAAAAATTTTTTATTGAATGTTTTTGATCTTTAAGTCTATAACTTTTGCTTCGCCGTTGGTTAAGAAACCTAATTTTCCTTTTTGGCTTAGATTGCTTTTTTCAAGGGAACATTCTAGGAAAGTTTCGTTATCGACTGAGAAGAACAATTGTTGATTCGAAACTCTGATTTTTACCGAGTACCATTTGTTGTTTTCTAATTTTATTGCTTTTTTAAACAAGGTTGGTCCTCCGCGTTTGCCATATTCATCACTGTTTTTTTTGTAAACACCTTTTCCGATCACGATATTTTGATCGATTTGATAGAGATATGTTCTGATATACTGATCTTTATCAATGTTAAGCATAACTTCAAACAATGATTCTTCGGTCATGTTTAGTTTAAAATCGATTTCATAATTCTCAGGAAGTTTCTTTTTCGATTCTATTACTCCCCAGTGCATTGGCCCTCCCGTTCCTGTTAAAGTGTCTTTTTCGAGAAACCATTCTTTTGAGTTAAAGTTCCAATTGGATTTTAATGGAGTTGTTTCAGTGATTTTGTATTCTTTTTTTGTTGTTGAAATTGTGCTGCAACAGGAAGTAATTATCAGTGATACGACTAACAATAGGCTATATTTGATTTTCATTTGTTTTAGTTTAACTCCGAGTGGTATTTTATTTTTCCGATGGATCCTGTTGGACTTGGCAAGAGTTCAAAAACCGAAGTAGGAGCAAGGCCGGTTTCGATACGATGTGACACATACAAAATACTAACGTTTGTTTCTTGTTTTATGGTGTTGATCAGCTGAATGACCAAATCGACATTTTCATCGTCGAGACCTTCTACAGGTTCATCTAAGATTAATAAGGGCGGATGTTTGAGAACAGCACGAACAATTAATGCCACTCTTTGCTGGCCAATAGAAAGATCAATAAAACGTTTTTTACGTAAATTGCTCATTTCGATTACTTCAAGCCATTGTGCTACGGTTTGTTTTTGTAAAGTAGTGGGCTCAATATACAATCCTATAGAGTCAAAAAATCCGGAAAGGATCATCTCTTCTAAAGTATGTCCTTTTTGAAATAAATCTGTCATAGAAGTAGTGAAAATTCCGATTTGCTTTTTGATGTCCCAAACGCTTTCACCCGTTCCTTTTTTTCTCCCGAATAAATGCAGATTCTGTCCAAAACCTTTTGGATTATCTCCTGTGATTAAGGATAAAATAGTACTTTTTCCGGAACCGTTTGGTCCAATTAACTGCCAGAATTCGCCTTGCTTGATCGTCCATGAGATATTGTCTACAATTTTGCGGTCATCATAGCTCACAGAAACATTTTCCATTTTGATTAATACACTTTCGTGAAAGGAATGTGGTTCAATCGCTTTTGGAATTGCCGATGTATTTAAGGTTTTAAAATGGTTTTCGGTTTTTGAAATAGGGTGCAATTCAAATGTATTGTCTTTGATCTGCGCTTTATTCGGAACAAAATATAATACATCTACCACCCGGTTTACTAATTGAATAATGGCAATGTCTTTTATCAAATCTTTCAGCGATTCAGCTAAAACTACACGCGAGGCCTGATCCAGATGATCAAACGGATTATCAAAAATGATAAAATCAGGTTTTTGACTGATGCAGTATTTTAAGAATTCTTTTTTACGTTCGCCGGATGAAAAAGTCCTTAATTGTCTGTGCGATTCCGGAGAAGCTTCTACCGTATCGTATTGGTATTCTTTTTCAATGAATTTCTCTATGGCGATGTCTGAAAACAGAATACCTTTTTTGTCGTTAAAAACGGCTAATTCTCCTTTTGCTTCGCCGGAAAGCAAAGTATCTATAAAGGCTTTTTTGTTTACCTGATTCGATAAAAGTATGTCCCAATGCTGCATTTTGTATTTGTATTTTAAACTGTTGTCTGTATTCTTAACACATAGAAACATAGCTTTTGTAAATTTAAGAATAGGCGTTTCACTTATATAAACAAACATAGCTATGTGTTAAATATTAAAGCCAATGCTTTATTTAGTTGCTAATTCTCGATCGTTCCTAGACCATTCGCTCCAGGATCCTACATAAAGTTTAGGAATTGGAAGTCCTGCATAATCCATCGCGAGTAATGTATGACAGGCAGTAACTCCAGAACCGCAATGCACGATTATATTTTCAGGCTTTTTATCGCCTATAATTTCAGTATATTTTTTTGCTAAAACATCAGCCGATTTATAAAATCCATCTTCGTCTAAATTTTCGCTAAACGGAACATTTATAGCTCCGGGAATATGTCCTGCAATTAAATCCAGCGGTTCTGTGAGGCCATCAAAACGGTTTTTATCTCTTACATCGATTACAATATTTTCTTTGTTATTTCGGGCTTTTTCGACTTCATCTATATCGGCCTGAGCCAAATTCCATTTAGCAATTGGATAGTTTTCAGTTGGTTCAAATGTTTCTATTTTTGAACTTACAGGAAAGCTCTCTTTTATGGCAGCTTGTAAACCTCCGTTGAGAACCTGAACGTTTTCATGTTGAATGGCGCGTAACATCCACCAAAATCGGGCTGCTGCATTCGATCCGTTTTTATCATCATAAATTATAAGATGACTTTCAGGCAAAATTCCCAGTTTAGAAAGCACTTCAGAAAACTTCTCGAATGATGGTAAAGGATGTCTTCCTCCGTTTGAAGGATTTTCTACCGTTGCCAAATCTTTATTCAAATCGACATAACGAGCGCCTTTTAGATGTTCGTTTTGATAATTTTCTACGGCATTGATTCCGGCTCTGGCATCGATTAAAATAAGTTCAGATGAATCTTTTATGTTTAAAAGTTCGTCCGGATTTATAATGGGAGAAAGTTTATTGGACATCTTTATTTTGTTTTTTTAGAATTACCTAACCAAAGTAATCCGTTTAAGATTAATTGGCTTTCTACTTTATTATCAAAAGTATACGAAAGGGTTTTATTGGTTCCGTGTTCATAATCGATATCATTATGTCCCATGTTGACATAAAGCATTTTGTAGTTTTTATTTGTCCATACTACAGGATAATAACCCTCATGCCAAATTTCGTTTTGTTTTGGACCTGTTCCTAAAGGAAAGCTGCTTTCATCAATAGCGACAAGAATTTTGATATCTGGATTTTTTCTTAAATCATTGCTCCATCTGTACCATTCGTTTGGTGCAGATTTGAATGTTTTAGGAATGTTTTTAGTTATCGGATGCTGGTTTTCAACTTGTAAAACTGCCGATGTTGGTCGCCATGTATTACTTCCATATTCACCTGAACCTAAAAACGTATTGTGGTACCAATTCCAGTTTTGAGGATAATCGGAATCGTTTAAGGCAAAAGCCGAGAAATGAAATCCAATCCAGCCACCGCCATTTTCCATGTATTTTTGAAAAGCTTCCCGCTGACTTGTCGTTTCCGGCCTTGTGTCTAAAAATAAAACAACCTGATATTTCGATAAAAATTTTGCGTTTAGATTATCCCAGTTGCTGGTTGAATCATATTCAAAATGATTTTGCACCGCTACTTTTGGAAACCATTTATTGGCTTCATGTACAAAACTAATATGCGCCTGATCGTTTTTAGCCGTATAAAAGGCGATTACTTTAAATTTAGGATTTGCTTTTTTATTTTGAGAAAAACCTATAAAGCAAATGGATAACAACGCAATCAGGATAATTTTTTTATACATGAAGTTTTGTTTAGATTTTTGATTAACCGGGAATTTTCTCGATTAGTATTTCATTATCAGCTTTGTCGAAATACGTACAGGTCATTTCGATAATATCAACACGCCACTTTGCAATTCCGGATTGCGCAGCATGATTACAGAAAGTTAGATAATCGGTTTGGCCGTCCTGATGCATTACAAGAAATTCAATAAAACGTTCTTTGTTCGCAACGGAAGCAACCTGAATTTCAGGATATTTTTCGTCTGCCGAAACTTTGTAATTATTTACTCCGTAATATTCTACGTTTCCATTACTGACAAAGGTATCATAACCTTTTACGCCCAAAATGATTAAGTCTTGTATATAATTTGGAAAATCTGCACCGCTTTGTACTTTAGCATGCGCTTCTTTTATTTGTTCGATTGTAAACATGTGTTTTAGTTTTTAAGTTAGGGTTTGCCGTGAATTAAACAAATTTACGCGATTTTTTAGGCAGAGTTCTTATTATTAATTCGTGCTAATTTGTGTAATTCGTGGCTAGAAAAATTATTGTTTCAAAAATACGATTAATGGTTTTATAAATTGGTCGAAAGATTCAATATGCGGTAAATGTCCGGTGTTTGGAACTTCGACTAGTTTTGAATTCGGAATTGTTTTTTGTGTTTTTTTACCCAGTTCCAGATAATTGCCCATCGTTTTTCTAATTTCTTCAGATACCAAAGGTTTTCCTATTGCTGTTTTATCTCTCGTTCCGATGATCAAAAGTGTTGGGCTTTTGATATTTTTAAATTCGTATAAAACCGGTTGGGTAAAAATCATATCATACATCAAAGCAGAGTTCCATGCGACTGTTGCATAATCCGGAGCAGATGTCCAGCCTGCGCCAAGTTCAGCCCATTTTTGAAAATCGGCATTCCATTTGCCATCATAATAATTCGCCATTTGATAGCTTTTTATATTCTGATAGTTTTGTTTTAGTTCAGATTCGTACCACCAGTCAACAGGTTTGTAAGGAACAACCAGCTTCCAGCCTTCTAAGCCAATTGGGTTTTCCAGAACCAATTTTTCAGTAGTTTCAGGATACATCAGAGCAAATCTTGTGGCTAGCATTCCGCCCATGGAATGTCCTAAAATTGTTGTTTTTTCGATTCCTAAGTGATCCAGTAATTTTTTGGTATTCTCAGCTAATTGCTGGAAGGTATATTGAAAATTATCCGGTTTGGATGATTTTCCAAAACCTATCTGATCGGGAACAATTACCCTGAAACCTTCTTTTGTTAAGGCTTTTATAGTGGTTTCCCAATAAGCTCCATTAAAGTTTTTACCGTGAAGTAATACAATATTTTTATTGTTGTAATTCTCAGGTTTAATATCCATATAGGCCATTTTTAGATATTGACGCTGATTGCTCAGTTCTAAAAAATGTACCGGAAAAGGATATTCATAATTGGTTAAATTGATATCGAGTGCTTTTATGTTTTCTTGCTGTGAAAAGCAAAAAAAGGGAAGAAGCAATAGGATAAGTTTTATATTTTTCATTTTTTGAATGTATTTCTTTCGGAGTATTTATAAAATTAAAGTTAACCTTTTAAAATTCAAAAAATAAAATCTTAAAATTATCAGAAAATAAACATGAGAAATTACGACTCGGTTTTGTTATTTTTTAAAGTTACAACCTGTTGCGGATACGGAATATCAATATTATTTTCATCAAAACGTTTTTTGATGCTTTGCAATAAATCACAATACATAACAAAACCATCAGTAGAATTTTTTGCCCAGGCCCAGGCTTTTAATGTTACACTTGAATCTGCCAGTGCAACAACGCGAGCGGTAACCAATGGCTTTTTTTGTTTTTTATCTTCTGCTGTTCTGGAGTCTATAAAAAGCGGATGCTTGGCAACTTCCTCTTTCATGATTTCTAATGCTTTTTCGATATCAGATTCATAACCAACACCAATTTCGATTATTTTACAACATTTGGTATCATGCATATTCGTGTTTACAATAATCTGATTGCTAATAACAGAATTTGGTATGATGATTCGGTTATTTTCAGCATCTTTTAGGACGACTTGTCTCAAATTGATATCTTCAACAGTACCTACAAAATTATTGATTGTGATTTTATCATTAATTCTAAAAGGTTTAAAGATTACGAGAAAAATTCCGCTTACAATATTGCTTAAAGCTTGTTGAGAAGCTAAACCTGCCACTAAAGAAATAACTCCGGCTCCGGCCAAAAACGAATGACCAATGATTTTGAATTCAGGAATTTGTATTAAAGCAAAGGCGAATCCTAAAATATAGATTACGGTTATGATTAAATGCTTTAAAAATCTAAAACCAGTGGCATCATATTCTTTGTTGCTTAGTTTTCGATATAAAAAATAGCGTAATACCTTATCCGTAATTGCGCCTAAAATAATCGTGATAATAGCTATTATAGCAATGAAAATGCCTATTCTAAAGTCTTTTATGTAATCAATCATGCTTTTTTGAATTTCAAAATTTATAACAAATGAAGTTTATTAGTTTTACAAACCATGCTTTTTATAAAAATATATTTCCAAAAATAAATTCAGGAGTTAGAGAAGCTAATTTACGAAGTTTTATACGCATCTATGGCTGATAATGGTAATTTATTGTATAAAATGTTATCACACTTTTGTTTGTAATAATATTTTTTTGTTACAATTTTTGAAGTAAATTCTGTAAAATCAATATTATCCTGATTTTAACTTATCAGAATCAGATGTCATTTCTATTTTGTTAATAAAAATGTAACGTGTTGATAGTTAGTTTTATAAATCAGGATAGGACAGGACAGTCTCTTTTGGGCTTATGGCTAAATTGGTTGTAACTAATCTATAACCATTTTTATATGAAAAAAAATACTTTACTATTTAAGCAAGGGCTTAAATGTCTTATTATCTGTGGATTAATTACAATTTTTGGTGATTTAAATGCTCAGACATTAGCATTTCCGGAAGCCACCGGTTTTGGCAGATATACAACAGGAGCAAGAGGTGCTGCAAATCCGCAAATTTATTTAGTGACCAATTTAAATGATAGCGGACCCGGATCATTTCGGGATGCAGTAAGTCAGGAAGGCAGATTTGTAATTTTTAAAGTTGGAGGTGTCGTTAATTTACAAACTCAGGTTGTTGTTTCCAGTAATACTACGATTGCCGGCCAAACTTCAACCGGAGAAGGAATTGTGTTTTTAGGGCCACGTGTTACATTTTCAGGCTCGAGTAACACGATTGCGAGATATTTGCGTATTCGTTACGGAGGAACGGCGCAGAATCAGGATGCATCAGGGTTGTCAAGCGGTGCAAACCTGATTTTTGATCACATGACTTTTACATGGGGAACAGATGAAGTTTTCTCTATTAACTGGGATAATAAAGGTGTAAGTCCGGATAATATCACGATTCAGAATTCGATTATCGGGCAGGGATTGCATCGTCATAATCATTCGGCAGGAGGATTGATGCAGCCTTCAGGCGGAAAGATAAGCTTAATTGGGAATTTATACATCTGCAACAAAACGCGTAACAATAAAATAAAAGGAATTAATGAGTTTGTAAACAACGTGGTCTATAATTGGGGTAATTACGGAAATACCTATGGACATGCTGAATCTGGAGATGCTTATATTATGGGTGGAGATTCTGCAGGAAGGTCAGATGTTAATATCATTAATAATTACTTTATTGGTGGCCCCAATACAAGTACCACAATTTCTACGCCTTTTAACAGAGGTAATGATAACTTCTCTTTGTATGGTTCAGGTAATTATTTTGACAACAACAAAGACGGAGTTTTAAATGGTGCTCTGGTTCCAGCAGATTTAACAGGATATCCAACCGGCGACGCATCAACTATTTTATCGACGCCTTATGATTATCCGATGAAAAATACAACATTAACGGCTCAGAATGCCTATGATAAAATTGTGCAAAGCGTAGGAGCTTCCTATCCAAGACGTGATCAGGTAGACGACTTAATGATTGCTGATTTAATGTCTAAAGGAATAACGGCCACCTATGTTTACGTTCAGACTGATTTAACGCAGAAATTTGGTTTTATAAACGGAGGTGCAGGACATGTTTATGGTGCCCCGGCTCCTTTGGATACTGATAATGACGGTATGCCTGATGTCTGGGAAGATGCTAACGGTCTCAATAAAAATGTTCCCGATGCTTTGCTGGTAAACACAACACATGCACCTTATTTGAATATTGAAGTATATATAAACGGACTAACAAATGAAACTCCTCCTGATTTTATCATTCCGCCATCTGATATTACTTTTTCGAATGTAGTTTCAACCGAAGTTCCTGCGTTCAGTAGTGTAACCCTTAATTGGGGCGATAATGCTGTCAATGAAGATCATTATGTTTTGGAACGTTCTGTTAATGGCACTGATTTTACGGTAATTACCACATTAGGAGCTAATAGTACAAGTTATGATGATACAGACTTAAGTCCGAATACAAAATATTATTATCGCGTTAAGGCAACAAATAGTACCGAATCATCAGTATATAATGCGATAGCAATGATAACTACTCCGCCAATTCCATCAGCACCAACAAAAACAAGTACTCCAACGCCTGCAAACGAATTAAGTACGGTAGAACTGGCAAATGGTAATGTGATTTTGAAATGGAATGGAAGTCCTAATACAACTAATTATGCTGTATTTTTTGGTACAGATGCTTCAAGTTTAACTAAATTGACTGATGTAGCCTACTCTGCCAGTCCATCGTATCAGGTGACGGGTTTAAGTCCGGCAATAAATTATTACTGGAGAATTGATGCTACAAATGCTAAAGGAATTGCAACGGGAGATGTTTGGAGTTTTCGTGCTATTACACCGGCTCTTGTGGGGCATTGGCCATTTAAAGAAGCAGCATCTGAAGGCGAACAAATTGCTGATATCACAAGTTATGCTAATCACGGTATACTAGATGCAGCTTTCGATAATGCTTCAGTCAGGGTTTCGGGGAAGGCAAACAAAGCAATCGATTTTTCGACATCACTGAATAATAAATCTTTGGTAACTATCCCCAATCAGGATTATTTACTGTTTGATAAAAATTCGTTTACGGTTTCTTTTTGGATGAAAGCGGCTCCGGCCTTATTACCAGGCTCTTCGACAACGAGTATTTATATATTGTGTAAAGGCTCCTTTACCAAAAATGCCACAACGGGTGCAACGGGTAAAAGGTACAATATAGAGATCAAGGGTGGTCTTTTGCGTTTTGCCATAGATGATGATATTACAAAGAAAGAAGTGACTACGGCCGCAGCTAAATATTTTACCGGAGATTGGGTAAATGTGGTTATCATGAGGGATATTGTTGCTCATAAAATGAGAATTTATACCAATGGGGTTTTCTCTGCTGAGCTTGATGAAACAGCAGTTACGGGAATTGGTGAAACAACTGATTTAATAATTGGAAATATTGGTGAACTTGAGTTGTCATCTGGTACAGCTCCGGCACCCTATAAAGGCCAATTTGACGAACTTCAGATCTTTAACTACCCATTAAATGCAAATGAGGTATTGGGATTATATACACAGTTATTTTTGAGTACAGATAAATTCAGTCAGGTTAAAAACAACATTTTTGTATATCCTAACCCCATAAAAGATCAGCTTTATATCAATATTCCAAATCATAATTTGTCTTCTGCAACTGCTACTTTAAGCGATATGACAGGAAAAATTATTCTGAAAGAAAAAATCACTTCTGACGGAAACGGAATTTTTGCTTTAAATGTTGCGAATAAAAAAGCATCCGGTATTTATATGCTAAATGTTTCCGGAGAAAATTTAAACAGTAATTTTAAAGTGGTCGCAGAATAAGTACAGGCTAATTAAATTTAAAAAACCGTTACATTAATTTGTAACGGTTTTTATGATTATGAATCAGGTTTTATTTAAAGCCCAACAAAGTCATCACTTTTAGGGAATATACTTAAAGCCTGTATTGCAATTTCAGGAGTTGGAGAAGCTAATTTGCGAAGTTTGGTATCCATCCAGGCGCCATCAACTGTAATAACAGCACAAAGTGTATCATCTTCTCTTCTAAATTCGTGAATGATGGACCAGCGTGATGCATCGGCTTTCATTTTCGATGTTTTGGTATGAAGGAATATCTTGTCAGAAAGTTTTAATTCTTTTCTAAAAATACATTCTTCTCTAAACAAAACAGGACCAAAACTTTGTGTTTGCATCACTTTAAGGGTTAAACCCAGTTCTTCAAGGATTTCGATACGATGTTGTGCACCAAAATCATAATAAGCACTGTGACGCACGTGAAAATTAGGGTCAAGATCAGACCAGCGAAAAGATAATTCTTTAATAAATGAAGCCATTTTTATAGTTGTATTTTAATGAAAATCGAAATTACAAATAAAAAAGGAAACTGTTTGTTAGAAATATATAAACTGCTATTTTATTAAGAGGATAAACTAATATTCTTTTTTAGAATAAATATTAAAGTTTTGAAATGAAATTTCTCCAAAATCTTTAACTGTTTTTAGTTTATCAACATCTGCGATGAGAGCATCTGCATTAGGATCGTTACTTGCATTGAAGACGTAATTGATAAAATGATCTTTGTATAGGTACCAATTGTTTTTGGCTTTATTGAATTTAAAAGTAATAATTTGCTCCCAATGATGTCCGCCTGCGATTTTGTGCTCAATAGAAAAAAAGCCGTTTTTGATGGTAATTCCGTTAAAAGGATCTCCAAACACACCGCCACAATCAATACAGTAAGCAACATTTTCGTTTTTGCAGCTCAATTTATAGCTTCCGTCTTTTTGACCTAATAAGAGTAAAACGGGTCTTTTGTCCGGTTTACTTTCGTTCATATTCGATGTTGTTTCTTCAGTAGCTTTTCGCAAAACTAGAATACAGTCGTCAATTTTATCAAGATTTAAATCGCCTTTTTTTTGTGCGATTGCTTCGTAGCCTTTTGGAATAAAAGATTTTAAATTTTTATCAGTGATATTAATTGTTTTGTTGAAAGTATCATGATTCTTTATTTTTTGCACTTTTTTTTGTTGCGAAAAAGTCAAATTTATATTAAAAAGAAGAAATAATAGTAAGATATGATTTTTCATTTTTGAATATTATTTGGTTGATAATATGATTTTACAAACTTTCTAAATTATCCCATTCATATTCGATTTTGTTTAGTCTCATGTAGTATGGAACAAGGAGTAGAATTTCTAATCGCAACGGAAAATGACCGTCATTGGTACTAAAAGGAAGTACAAACATCGATGCGATACAAATTACGACTCCGCATATGGCATCAATTTTACCAATTGAGATTGCATTAGGTTTTTCAAACCAAAGAGAATAAGCAGCAAACCTTTAAGTACGATTATGGCAATAATAAAGATGCCAATTCCTGAGAATACGGTGTTACTCGAAAATCCATAAATTGATATATTGACGTTGGGTGTAAAGAGGTTCATAATGATGGCACCGACTGCACAAAGGGCTAAAATCATAAAAACCCAACAAAAGATTTTAATCCACCAAGGTAAAAGTTTTCTCCTGATTATTGGTGGTTTGTCAAATTCGTCGAAATGGCTTTCTGATTCCTGATTCATATTTTGATGTGGGACTATTTATAGGATTTCGTTGATTTTAAACTTTTATTAAGGCTGTTCTGTTGATCGATGCGGGTATTCTAATTTTCTGATTCAGAAAGTGACTTTTGTTTTTCTTCTTCTGTACCATTTAATTTTTTTACAATAAAAGGCAATGTAAGTCCCTGACCAATCAGTGTTAATAAAACTACGGCAACAGAGATGAAAATTATAATCGTGCGTTCCGGAAAAGGAGTTCCGTCTTCCAGTTCTTTAGGAATACCAATAGCAATAGCTAACGAAACAATTCCGCGCATTCCGGACCAACTGATAATAATGCTGTTGTTGAAATCTAAAAGCGCATGTTCACTAATTTTTCTTTTTCGTTTTGTGTTTTGAAAAGCTTTTTGAAGATTGATTTTCTGAAGAAATATCCTGGCCATTCTTATTAATAAAGCAACAATGGTTATGATAAGGGCATAACCAATATAAGGCAAAATCATATCGTTGTCGATACCTTTTAGGATATAGCGAAAATTGAGCCCGATTAAGATGAAGATAAGCCCATTGAGGAGAAAAATTATAATATCCCAAAGACTTCTGGATTGGTTTTTTAAGCTTTCCGGAAATATTTTTTTACTAAAACGGGCAATTGTCAATCCTAAAATCACGACGGCAATTACTCCGGAAACATGCAAATGTTCTGCAATAAGATAAGTTACAAAAGGCATTAAAAGCATAAAGCTAATGGTAACTTCAGCATTCTTCTTATGGACTTTGCTTAGTATAAAAGCGAGGATTTTTGCCATTACAAAACCTACCAGAAAACCACCTCCAAGTAATAGTATAAATTGTAAGGTTGCTTTCCAGATTACAAAAGCGGATCCCATTACGGCTGCTATGGCAAAACGATAAGCAACAAGTGCAGAGGCATCGTTGATCAGACTTTCGCCTTCGAGAATCGTTAGGGTTTTATGGGATAGATTTAACCCTTTTGTGATACTTATGGCTGCAACGGCATCAGTAGCAGAAAGGATAGAACCTAATACAAAAGCTAATGGCCAGGTCATTCCGGGAATTATATAACGGGCTACAACGGCAATTCCAATTGTGGTCAGGAAAACTAATGATATGGCTAAGGTACCAATGGTATTAATATTAGTTCTGAAGTCTTTAGGAGAGATGTTAAAGGAAGCATCATATAATAACGGAGGCAGAAAGAGTAAGAAGATAATTTCCGGATTGATTTCTATTTCACCCATTGACGGAATAAAGCCAATTGCAATTCCGGTGATCACCATCAGAATTGGGTAAGGAAGTTTTACCTTATCAGCAAAAGCAGATAGCCCTATAACGATGGCGAGAATAAATATAATAATGCTGTAATTTTCCATTATTGTTTTTTAATAAGTAATGTTATAGTTGATTTTGATTAATCGAAGTCATACCATCTTGGGAGTTCTTCATCTTTAGGGGGATCTGTTGGAAATATTTTACTAAGTCGGTAAATCATTTCTACTTTAATAATAGGATCTTCTGAGTTTTCTGCTAAATCTTTTATCGCATCAATAGCTTCTTTTGTTCCAATACTTTTTAAAGCATGTCCGCACTGATTTATAAATTGTCCTGTTCCGGTGCTGTAAGCTTCTAGAAAAGGAAATTTCTGTTGCATTGCGATTTTAATTGCAGGTACGCTTGATGGGTGCTGTCTCCATTGCAAATTGTGAATAATATCGTGATATTTTTCATGCCAAGGTTCTAATAATATTTCGTGAAGCAGATCTATACAGTCATCATCTTCGTCTATTACCCAAAGTAATAAAAGACAAAACTCCATGTCATCACTATTTTTAGAAGCTATAATATCTTTTATAATTTTTCTGCCTATTTCATTTTTGGATTCTATTGAAAAAGGGAGTTTTTCTATTATTTCTAATTTTGAGCGTCTGCTTTTTTTTAAGTGCTCTGCAAAATCGTTTTTTAATTTTTCTATCATGACGTATAAGTATGAACTTTGTTTGGGCTAAAATAACTATTTAAACATTAATCATGCATAAATCTCTAATGAAAATGACGCCCCTAGCCCCGATAGAAGCGACATCCTTTTATGGCGGTGTTCGCCATAAAAGATATAGCGGATAGCGGGAATAGCTCCTGATAATGACACTTAAAGTGCTGATATGCCACGAATGTCAGGTTTTAAAAATGTCATGTTGTCAGATTGTTTTAAGCGTGCCGACAGTAAAACTGACATTTTTCTTTGGTTTTTTATATTGGCACAAAGATTGACTTATGCCACCTGAGTTATAAAATTAGTATATCAAAATTAAATATATAAAAAATGGGTAAAATAATCGGAATTGACTTAGGTACGACGAACTCTTGTGTTTCTGTAATGGAAGGTAACGAAGCAGTTGTTATTCCTAACGCAGAAGGAAAAAGAACAACGCCATCTATCATCGCTTTTGTTGAAGGTGGAGAAATTAAAGTAGGTGATCCTGCAAAAAGACAAGCTGTAACGAATCCTACAAAAACGATTGCTTCTATTAAACGTTTTATGGGACACACTTTTGCTGAGACTACAAACGAAGCAAAAAGAGTTTCTTACAAAGTAGTAAAAGGGGACAACAATACTCCACGTGTGGATATTGACGGTCGTTTATATACTGCTCAGGAATTGTCAGCAATGACTCTTCAAAAAATGAAAAAAACTGCTGAAGACTATTTAGGTCAAACTGTAACTGAAGCAGTTATTACTGTTCCTGCTTACTTTAACGATGCACAACGTCAGGCTACAAAAGAAGCTGGAGAAATTGCTGGTCTTAAAGTGATGCGTATCATCAATGAGCCTACAGCAGCAGCTTTAGCTTACGGATTAGATAAAAAAGGAACTGATCAAAAAATTGCTGTTTACGATTTAGGTGGAGGTACTTTTGATATCTCTGTTCTTGAATTAGGAGACGGTGTATTTGAAGTATTGTCTACAAATGGTGATACTCACTTAGGTGGAGATGATTTTGACCACGAAATCATTGACTGGTTAGCTAATGAATTTTTGGCTGAAGAAGGTATTGATTTACGTTTGGATCCTATGTCATTGCAACGTTTGAAAGAAGCTGCAGAGAAAGCAAAAATTGAATTGTCTTCTTCTTCAGAAACTGAAATCAACTTGCCATACGTTACAGCTACTGCTTCAGGACCAAAACACTTAGTAAAAAAATTATCAAGAGCTAAATTTGAGCAATTAACTGATTCTTTAGTAAAACGTTCTATGGAGCCAGTTGCTAAAGCATTAAAAGATGCAGGTTTATCTACATCTGATATCGACGAAGTAATCCTTGTTGGAGGTTCTACTCGTATGCCAAGAATCGCTGATGAAGTGGAGAAATTCTTTGGTAAAAAAGCATCTAAAGGAGTTAATCCTGATGAGGTTGTTGCTATTGGAGCAGCTATTCAAGGTGGAGTTTTATCTGGAGATGTAAAAGATGTATTGTTACTTGACGTTACACCTTTATCTTTAGGTATCGAAACTATGGGTGGTGTATTGACTAAATTAATTGAGTCTAACACAACTATTCCAACTAAAAAATCACAAGTTTTCTCTACTGCTGCTGATTCTCAACCATCTGTTGAAATTCACGTATTGCAAGGAGAAAGAGCGATGGCTGCTGATAACAAAACTATCGGTCGTTTTCACTTAGATGGTATTCCACCAGCACCAAGAGGAGTTCCTCAAATCGAGGTTACTTTTGATATTGATGCAAATGGTATCATCAAAGTTTCTGCAACTGACAAAGGAACAGGAAAATCTCACGATATCCGTATCGAAGCTTCTTCTGGATTAACAGCTGAAGAAATCGAAAAAATGAAAAAAGATGCTGAAGCTAACGCTGACGCTGACAAAATAGCTAAAGAAAGAGCTGAGAAATTAAACGAAGCTGACAGCATGATTTTCCAAACAGAAAGTCAATTGAAAGAGTTAGGAAGCAAATTAGCTGACGACCATAAAGTTGCTGTTGAGTACGCTTTAACTGAATTGAGAATGGCTCACCAATCTCAAGACATTCCAGCTATTCAAACGGCTCTTGACAACATCAATGCAGCTTGGAAAACAGCTACAGAAGCTATGTATGCTCAAGGAGATCAAGGTCAACAAGCTGCTGCTCCACAACAAGAGCAATCGCAAGGTGACAATGTTGAAGACGTTGAATTCGAAGAAGTCAAATAAGTACTGATTAATATCAGTTAACAATAAGTGCTAAACCGCTGTAAACGTAAAGTTTACAGCGGTTTTTCTTTTTTATGCATTTTTGTTTCTGCTGTTTTTTAATCGTTTTTTATCATATATTTGTACCATATTTGTACCGGCACTTAAAGGGGGACAAAGTGTCCCTTATGTACCCTTATGGTACCTTAATGGGAGACAAAGACTATGAAAAGATCTGATAAACAATGTCTTAATTGTGGGAAAGAATTCCTGCCTAAAACCGTGACTTCTGTTTACTGCTCGCATGTATGCAGTAAAAAAGCATACAAACAGAAGATGATACGGCTTAAAAAGGAAGTGGGGATCAAAGCGCTGGTAGATAAAATACCCCAGAACAGGGCATTTATTTCTGTCCCTGAAGCTGGCATGCTTTTTGGGATTGCCAAAAAGACACTCTATAGGCTTGTCGAAAAGGGAAAAATTCCTTCAGTTAATTTGGGAACCCGCCTTGTAAGGATCGACCGCAGAGTCATGGAAGGGATGTTCGGCCCTGCCCGAAGCCTGCCGCAGGCTGAGAGCGCACCGAAGAAAAAATTATACAGCCTTGAAAAAGAAGACTGCTATTCGATTGGTGAAATTGCTCAGAGATTTCAGATATCTGAAGGTTCTGTCTACAGCCATATAAGGAAATATTCAATACCTACCAGGCAGATTGGAAAGCATGTATATGCTCCAAAAAGCGAAATTGATAACTTGTATAACGGAAATGATTTTATATGAAACAATTAGCAAAAACCAAGGTGACTGTGCGTCTTCGAAAAGCAGAAGACCGAGAGGAATGGTATGTCTACATAGAAAGCTATCCTGTTGAGGTTTCCGGAAAGAAAACGCCACAGAGAATCCGTGAATACTTAAACAGAACCGTAAAAACCGTGGAGTGGGACAAGCAGAGAACCGCTCGTACGGATGCGCAGGGCATAAAATCCTATAAGCCCAGACGCAGCGATAACGGAATAATAATCACCAGAAGCGAAACCGACCGTGAAATTATGCTCTATGCCGACGGAGTGCGTAAAATCAGGCAGAAAGAATATGATAATACAGATCTGTACAGTGATGCTGAGAACCTATTGGTTCAGCAGAAAGAAAAAGCAAAAGAGGATTTTATCAAATACATTGCCTCTGTGGCAGCAAAAAGGCATGCCCGAAGCTCAAAATCCATTATGATCAATTGGGAGCGGACCAGAGAGTTTTTAAAAAGCTATTCCAAAGGCAGGCTGATGTTTTCCCAGATTGACGGCCGAATGGCGGAAGATTTTAAGCTGTTTCTGCTGGCTGCGCCGCTCGGAGGAGGCAAAAAAGGAATACTTTCCCGTAACACTGCAGCAAGGTATTTTTCCATATTTAAAGCCGCTTTGAAACAGGCTTTTATTGATGGATATCTAACCGTTGATTTATCTTCAAAAGTAAGAGGCATACCTGAGCAGGAATCAAGACGCGAATATCTTACCATTAAAGAATTGAACGGATTGGCCCAAACGCCCTGTGAAAAAGATGTCCTTAAAAGAGCCGCGCTTTTCTCAGCGCTTACCGGCCTGCGGCATTCCGACATTCAGAAGCTCCGCTGGAAAGAGATAAGCATGGAAGACGGCATGGCCAAACTGCATTTTACGCAGAAAAAGACAAGGGGTGTCGAATATATGCCTATTTCTGAGCAGGCTTTAGATCTCTGCGGAGAGCCAAGGCTTCCCGGGCAGCTTGTGTTTGAGGATCTGATGGACCCGTCGTGGATTTCAAGGCCTCTGAAAAAATGGGTTGAATCTGCCGGCATTAAAAAGAACATTACCTTCCACTGCTTCCGCCATACATTTGCAACACTGCAGCTGTCCAGCGGGACAGACATTTATACGGTCAGTAAAATGCTGGGGCATACCAACGTAAAAACTACTCAAATCTACGCTAAAGTAATAGATGAGAAGAAAAACAGAGCTTCGAAGGCAATACAATTGGAATCTTTAAAGAAAAGAGCGCAATGAAAATAAAGTACTTTGAATATATCACAGTTTACCTGTCTGTTTTTTTAGTCTGTGTCTTTGTCGGTGTAATTGGAAGACTGGTGCTGCTGGAAAAAGGCGCCGATGAATATACGGCCGGCGTTTTCTTTTGGATCAGCACTGGATTTGGAGTTTTAATGTTTGCAATTCTAAGTTTATTTCTAAACGATTTGGCTGAGAGATTGGTGAATTGTTTTTTGAAGGCAAAAAAAAATGAATCGCCTGAAAGTCGCATTCCAGTTGAAAACCTTGAAAAAATAGAAGAGGAGCCACAGGATGCTTTAATTAAGCCCGAAATGCCTGAAAATAAAAATGCTGTCATCGATATTCAGCAGTTAAGGGAGCAGCAGCAAAATGCAATTAAAAATCAAAAACAGGCCAGGATTGATACTGCCATCCGTTATGCGCAGCAGGAGTTTGCGCTGTACGTGTCGGATGATGATCTGGAACAATTGGGCAGAAATATAATCATATATGCTGAAGTCCTAAATTTTGAAAAGATTAAACCGATCAAAGTAAAAGATCTGTCCAATCTGGATCTGTATCATTTTGGCTGGAATATCTGGAATTGCTTTAAAGCCAGCAGACAGGACAGAGCCGCACAATTTTTAAAGCTGACTTTTGCCGATGCTTTAAAAGATGTTGAGCAGAACAGCATTAAAACGCATCTCAAAGATGATGAACATAAAGGTCTTATAAAGATAATAGATGATTTTACAGATTTTTAAATGCCAATAGGTATAAAGCACTGTGTTTTTCAAGTGTTTTTGCTGTGAAGAAGGACACAGCAGAAACACTTTTTTCATTTGCATCATAACTGTTAAAAACGATAGCTATGGATACAAATGAAATCTCTTTTGAAAACCTGCCCAAAGCAGTAGCACACTTAGTGAAAGAAATTGCCGAGATTAAACTTCTGATTCAGAATGTGCAGGTGTATGAATCGAAAGAAAAAAGTATTCCTATTGGTATTGAACAAGCAAGCCGGCTAATAGGCAAAGCAAAGCCTACAATTTACGCTCTTGTAAGGCAGAGAAAAATTCCGTGCTATAAATATGGTAAAAAGCTGTATTTTTTTGAAGAAGAACTTTTAGAATGGATTTCTAAAGGGAAAAAGAAAACAATACAGGAAATTGAATCAGAAGTATTGAAGTATAATGATAATCAAAAAAAATAGGGGGAATAACAGACCGCAAAAATACTTATGTCACTCTGGTAGATCATCAAAAAGCATTTAATACAAAGCGATATGTTATCTGTAAATGAATTTGAACAAAAAAATCCTGAAAAATCTAAATTTTTCAGGATTTTACTTTTTATAGTGATCTCTACTGTACAAATTTCTATAAATTTTTACGGAAGATTTGAAAAGATTGGCTATTACTAATTTGGTTTGGATGTCCTGTTGGGATTGAACTTTTATACATCAATAGTTATTTACAGCAAGTTTCAGGATCAAATTTGCTAACTTATTTGGGTATTTCTAATACAGATCGAAAATTGTTTGCAAAACCTAATAACGTCTATGAAAGATTGATCTTATATGTTTTTTCAATTTGAGAAGAAGCGTGTGTTGGCGCGAGCTGTCCAATTTGAAATACTTTTTCAATAAAGTCAATACTTTCATCCACGCAAGTATTTTCATTTTTCAAGTGGCTTGCAAAGTGGTTTGTTATTTTTTGAATGATCCTGGCGCTGATTAAATCAATCTGAGCGACATCAAAATTGCTTGTTTTCTTTCTCTGAATAGCCAATTCGCTTGCCGCAATATCATTTAGTTTAGCTTTTAGCGCATGGATAGTTGGCGCATATTTTCGAGTATTCATCCATGTATTGAATTCTAATTTCATATCCTCAATAATAGCTTCTGCAGCAGGAATATGTTGTTTTCTTCTCTCAAGCGTATCATCTGTAACCTGAGACAAATAATCGAGATGTATTAAAGTTACACCTGGAATTTGCGCTACATCTGGATTTACATTTCGTGGAATGGATAAGTCCAAAATCAGTAATGGTTTCTTTCTGTTAAGTAGTGCTTTGTCTATAGTTGGATTTTGTGCACCTGTTGCAACTATGAGCACATCTGTCTGTTTTATTTCTTCTTGTAAGTTTAGAAAATCCTTTGCAATAACGTTTAGTTTACCAGCTAATTCGATGGCCTTGTTCTTTGTTCTGTTTATAAGGGTGATATGGGTATTCTTTGTATGTTTTACTAAATTTTCACACGTATTTCTGCCAATTTTCCCTGTCCCGAATAGTAAGATATTTTTATTTCTAATATCTTCTACATTTCTGATAATATATTGAACAGCTGCAAATGAAGCAGATGTGGCACCGGATGAAATTTCAGTATCTGTTTTGACTTTTTTGCTAGCCTGTATAACCGCGTTTATTAAACGATCCAGGAATGTATTGATTAAGTCCTCGCGTTTGCTATTATTAAAAGCGATTTTAATTTGACTAATGATTTCAAAATCACCTAAAATCTGGCTATCCAACCCTGTTCCAACTCGAAACATATGGTTCACAGCTTCCTGATTCTTGTATATATAAGCAACTTGCTGAAATTCTTCTACCGAGCCCTTGCTGTTCTCACAAAGTAATTTGATTAATTCATATGGATGATTGGCAAAACCATATATTTCGGTTCTATTACAAGTAGAAGTGACAATTAATGATTCGATCCCTTCTGCCTTTGCCTGCAGCAAAAGATCAGATTGTGCTTTAGTATCCAAACTAAACTTCCCTCTAATTGCTGCATCTGCTTTTTTATAACTTAAGCCTAAAGCATAAAAGGTGGTATTTTTGGACATGTTATATTTTTCCATATTATGCTCTTCTTAAAGTTCAAAAAAATATTAGTAGGTTATTGTAAAACACGATGAAACTTCCTTTAATGCTAAAGAATAATGGATTCACACATAATTGCATTATAAGTTGCCGGCAGGATTTAAATATAAAACGCTACCTGAAAAATAGGTAGCGTTTAAGAGAAATTATTTTTGAACTATTGGAGTTCTAAGTGATTCTAAGACCGCAACAATATCTGTATAAAGCTCTGTATTTGAAGCTACACCATTTGCATTTGCAGCTGCTCCTACATATCCTTCAAATTTTGTATAATCCGCAGTACTTGATTTTGTCCCCATGCGAGGATTTTTCGCAGGATCGTGCGCAGCTACCATATTCAAACCAGAATAGGTATTTACGGCATTTGTACCACCAGTGTTAAACGAAAAGAAATCAGTCAGATTGTCCGATAGTTTAGCAATATTTGTAGACTGGGTAGTTCCTGTTTCGGCTAATACCGGGGCAAAATGCGCTTGTAGATTCCCCGCTGCATTCGACTGAACGTCGGCAACAATTAATCCTATAGTTGAATTTACCACCTTGCGGAAACTCAAACGCCCCTGCTCGATCATTTGGCCGGCGTTATCTGGATCTGAAACCATTTTAGTTCCGCCTAATCTTTCGTAAATAGATGCCTTTACAGGAGGAGTTACCGGGGCGTCATCATCATTACTACTGCACGAAGCCAGGGTTGCAGAAGCTGCGAGTAATACACTAAGTGTAATTTTGGAATAAATTTTCATAATAAAAATATTAAAGGTTAATTAAAAAAACGGTTTAGTTTTTGAGACAATCTGTAGCTCAAACTATTTTGATTCACTGGACAAACTTCTTTGCCAGCCAAATTTTCCGGTAAAATATAACGCTGAGCATCATAATGTCCTATGGCTATCAACTGGTCAAATACTTTTTTAGAATTCGTGATCTTGTTGTTATGGAAGTAAACAACCACATTTCTTTTTACGATTATAGAATCAGAGGTTAATCCTTTGATAGATCTCAAATCTGAACATATTTGTTTGGCTTGCACCGAATCTATGTTTGTTTTAAAATCAATTCGGCTTACCTGCAGATTTGGGCTTTCATAAACAGCAGGCTTAGCGGTAATAATGTGGAATAGAAAAATGGCAAAAAATAGTACCAAAATGATCAATCCCGTCCAAAGGCCTTTTTTAATAAATTTGTTAATTTTCATAAAGCTGATTTTTAAAATGATTTTAGGTTTTCTAGATCATATACGAACCCTTTTTTGGCTTGGTTTTATTTAAATTGATAAAATAGTAGTTTAGATTTATTGTAAATAACAACACGCTGAATTACAGGGTTTTTTAGAAAACTCTTGCCAAATTAAACCCAAAGAAAATATCTCCCTTAGTCCAGTCTCCCGTAGTTCTTCCAAGATATCCGGCTTCATCAATGGCTTGAGAACTGGTAAAATGCATTTGAAAAACGTGTCCGCCGGTTTCCAGGTCAAAACCAATGGATAATGGATTTTTATAAATAGAATTTGACGCCCTGTTTAAGTGTGCCGCATAATCCATATTCAATGACCAGCGTTTTGCAAACTTATATCTACCGCCAAAGCCAATGGCATATTGTGAATTGCTCTGTTCGGGGTCGAGCACAAAATTTTCATGGAAAAATGATGGAACTATTTCTAAAGATAATTTTTCAGAGAATTTTCTGGAAATTAAAAGCTGGGCTACATAGGTGAGCCTATTTTTAAATTCAAGTTTAGGATATAGACTTTCCTTTAGCGTGTTGTTGATAGACAAACTATTAAACCCTGCAATAGTCACCGGAAATCCATCTTTTATTTGCGGCAATAACATATATTTTGTTGCAAAGTCATAAGCAAATTCACTTCTGGCGGCACTTATATTAATCCCCGGGGTCAATCCGTATATGAATTTTATTTGTGTGTTGGCGTTATCCAGTCCATAGAATCCCTCAAAGCCGTCTTTTATAGAACCAAACCGGTGTGCTACAACAAAATACAAATCTCCTTTTGCCGCCAGTTTGGTCGATTCGAGATTGACAATCTTCAGGGCTTTAAATGCAGATGCCACCTTTTCTTTTGTGATTTGCGCTTCAACTCCGGATAATAGGTCATCTTGCGAATAGGTTAGTAATGGAAATAAAAACAATAATAGAATGAGCTTTTTCATGTGGTTAATTTTAATTGTTATTTGTTTTGGTGTACAAGGGAGGATTGATCTATTTTAAATTCTTGTAAGAGCTCATCATATCCTAAAAACCGTCCTTTAATTTTTAGCATTCTGCCAATTGCAATGTCTTTGGGCAAACTGTCTTTGAAGGTTGCAAATATCTTTTCGTCAATAACGATTCCCTTACTCGCGGGTTCAACAGCTGTTACAATTGCAGTTACTTCAATTGTTTTGTCCTGGTATTTGACAGTAGCAAGGCTGTCATTGAAAGTAAATTCTTTTTCGAGTCCTTTAACCGTTACAGTATAATCTGCAGTTTCTGATTCGATATTCCTATGACCTTTGTAACTGTAGAGGTAAATTGAGATCCCGGTTATCAGGAAGAGGGGAATAATAATAAGTATTTTTTTTCTCATGGCTGGTTTTTAGTATTTGGATTATCTACGTTAAAAAATACCTATTGGATTTAAATGATCAAATATGACTGTTATTAAATCTGTATGATCCATTTCACCGTATATGATTTCAAAATGCTTTAAATATTAAAATCATTTAGCCTTTCTAAAACTAAAAACCAATCCCATGAATTTAAAAACTCGTTTGCTTATTCCATCATTTGCTTTACTACTAGTAAGTTGTACAGATGATAATCCCAGTACTTTAATTGACACTCCACCAATTACCGGCGTTGCCACATACAATCAGAATGTGAAATCCATCATTGATAATAATTGTGTTGTCTGCCATGCAGCTGTTCCCAAAAATGGGGCACCTATGTCCCTGGTTACTTATGACCATGTTAAAAATGCGGTCTTAAATCGCGGGCTGCTCAACCGGATTTCTTTAGAAAATGGAAATAGTTCATTAATGCCACAGGGAGGGCCAAGATTGCCTCAAACCACAATTGATGTTATTAAAAAATGGGAACAAGATGGATTATTAGAGCAATAATCCATAGTAAAAAACATGAAAAAAATCATAGTAATGCCAATGATATTGGCTTCGTTCCTTGTTTTTTCGCAGGAAAAAATATTAACTAAATCATCAACAATCACTTTTGAAGCTTCGGTCCCGTCTTTTCAGCCGGTTTTAGGAACCAATACCAATGTAACTTTTGTTTTAAATCCGGCAACAGGTGAAATTGCATCCTTAGCCCTGATAAAAGGATTTCAGTTTGAAATGCCTTTGATGGAAGAACATTTCAATGAAAATTACATGGAGAGCGATAAATATCCAAAAGCTATTTTTAGAGGAAAAATAGAAAAGTTTGATTCGAATAATTTAACTGAAGATTATAAAGATTACCTAATAAAAGGAAATTTAGAACTTCATGGGAAATCAAGAGATATAAATGCGAGCGCAAAGATCACCAGGACAGGTTCCAGAATTACCATCATTTCAGATTTTGCTGTTAATGCCAGTGATTTTGGCATTCCAATTCCATCGCTTATCAAGTATAAACTTGATGATAGAGTAAAGGTTCAAATTATTGCTGTTTTAAAATAAGCAAAAAATTGATTTTTAAACTAACATAATAATATAAAGAAAACCATGAAAAAAATTATACTCGTTTCCATGCTTTATGCTTGCGCTATTGGTCTGGCGCAAGAAAAAATGATCAGTAAAACAGGTAAAATAACTTTTGAAGCATCTGTTGCTTCTTTTGAAGAGGTTAAAGCTACAAATAACAATGTAACCTTTGTATTGAATACTACAACAGGAGAAATTGCAAGTTTAGGATTGATGAAAGGATTTCAATTTAAAGTTGCGTTAATGGAAGAGCATTTCAATGAAAATTATATGGAGAGCGATCAATACCCTAAAGCTATATTTAAAGGGAAAATAGAAGATTTTGATTTAAACAGTCTTACCAATTCTGCTAAAGATTTTACTATAAAAGGGAAGTTAGAGCTTCATGGAAAATCAAAGGATATAATAACCAAAGCAAGGATAATGATGTCCGGATCTGGAATTAGTATTGTATCTAATTTTGCCGTAAATGCCAGTGATTTTAACATCGTCATACCAACTCTCGTGAAAAGCAAAGTTTCTAATAAAATTAATATTCTAGTTGTTGCAGTTTTGAAATGACAGATCAAAAAAGTAAGATTTATAACTTTAAGAGAAGTATACTAAACCATTAAAAAGATTTAATTTTGAAAAACCAATTATTCGCTATTTCAAAAATGGAGGAAGAAATAAAAGTTGAAAACGACTTTGCACTTATCCGTTTTCAGAATGACGGTCCAGAACCTTTTTTTACACACCGTCAACTAACCACTGATTTCATACAGTTTCATTTCGTACTTAAAGGTAACGCCAAACTTTCATTTAATAATGGTAATTATGATTTAGCACTACAAGAAGAAAAATCCTTTCTTTTATACAATCCACAAAAGGAGCTACCATTTCATTTAGAGCTTTCACCAAATTCGTGGATGATTTCTGTTATTATTTCAATTAGGAAATTTCATGCATTGTTTTCTGTTGAAGCAGATTATATTACTTTTTTAAGTCCTGATAAAAAGTATAAAAATTATTATAATGAAGGTTGTATAAGTCCTTCAATGGCAGTTGTTTTAAGCCAGTTGTTCCATTATAACCTTCATCCATCCATAAAAAATCTTTATTGTAAAGGTAAAGGATACGAATTACTTAGTTTATCTTTTAACAGGAGCGAAGATCCAAATGCGCATCATTGTCCGTTTTTAATTGATGAAGGTAATGTATTGAAAATAAAAAAAGCCAAAGAAATTATCATCGCCAATATGGCTGAACCGCCTGGTTTACAAGAATTAGCCGATGAAATTGGTCTGAATCTGAAGAAACTGAAAATGGGTTTCAAACAAATTTATGGCTATACGGTTTACGGTTTTCTTTTTGACTATAAAATGGATTTCGCCAGAAAATTGCTTGACAGCGGTTCTTACAATGTAAACGAAGTGGGGTTGAAAATAGGTTACAGTACAGGAAGCCATTTCATTGCAGGATTCAAGAAAAAGTTTGCAACAACTCCAAAAAAATATCTGATGTCGATTAATACGAATGTTTAAGTTTTGTTGGCTATGAGCCTGGTGATAATGAACGGGCGAAGCAATCCACGAATTTTAATCTACTCAATCTGCAAAATCTGCGCGACAATTTTAACATCTATTCTATAGAACAAAGCAAAAAGTAAATGAAAGGCGTATTATTAGTAAACTTAGGATCTCCGGAAAGTCCAACTACAAAAGATGTAAAACCATATTTAGACGAGTTTTTAATGGACAAACACGTGATCGATGTTCCGTATTTGTTGCGAGCTTTTTTAGTTCGTGGCATTATCCTGAGAAAAAGACCGGAAGAATCTGCACATGCTTATACTAAAATTTGGTGGGAAGAAGGTTCTCCGTTAGTGGTGCTATCTGAAAGAATGCAGAAAAAAGTAGAGTCTTTAGTAAATGTTCCGGTTTCGTTAGCAATGTGCTATGGCAGCATGACAATTGAAAAAGGGCTACAGGAATTACATGATAAAGGAGTCACAGAAGTATTACTTTTTCCTTTATATCCGCAATATGCAATGGCTTCAACATTGACAATTTTGGTTAAAGCGGAAGAAATTCGTAAAAAGAAATTTCCACAAATGACTTTTACCGATGTTCCTGCGTTTTACAACAAACCGGATTACATCAAGAATCTGGCTGATTCTCTCCAGAAACATCTAGTTGGATTCCACTACGATCATCTGTTATTCTCGTATCACGGAATTCCGGAGCGTCACATTCGCAAAACCGATGTAACCAAATCACATTGTAAAATTGACGGCTCTTGCTGTAACACACCTTCGCCGGCACACGATTTCTGCTATCGTCATCAATGTTATGAAACCACAAAACAAGTGGTGAAATTATTAGGACTTCCAGCTGATAAATACAGTTTAACTTTTCAATCGCGTTTAGCGGGAGACAAATGGTTAGAACCTTATACCGATGTTGAAGTTGATAAAATGCCAGCAAAAGGGATCAAGAAATTGGCAGTTGTAACTCCGGCTTTCGTTTCAGATTGTTTAGAAACGCTGGAAGAAATCGCAATGCGAGCCAAAGAAGATTTTGAAGCAAAAGGAGGAGAGAATTTCTTAGCGATTCCGTGTTTGAATGATGATGATGAATGGTGTCAGACTGTGAGTAATTGGATTAATGACTGGGCTAGATAAATCTAAAATAAGAGCATAGAATATTACATTTACTATTTCTAGTTAGATTATCTAATCTTTTGGTTAAATCCCCCAACTTTTGCACCTGATCCGATAGTCGTTGCAGGTTATGGTTCTGTATCAAAAAAGACATCAGCTCCCTATATTTAAAATATTGAGCTGCCAATAAAATGTTAAGCAGTATCTCATATATAATCTACTATTACTATTGTTCAGGATAGTAATTACAGAAAAAGCCCTGAAATTTCAGGGCTTTTTCTGTAATTGTATTTTATTCTCGGAAAATTACATTTTCGGAAGCAGTACTGTATCCACTACATGTATAACACCATTGGATTGATTTACATCTGAGATTGTAACTTTAGCCTTATTGCCGCTCTCGTCACTGATGTACAAATCTTTTCCATCCATCCAGGCAGTTAAAGTTCCGCCGCTCACTGTTTTTAAAGTGGCTTTTCCTTTACCGGCTTTTATTGCTTTTGCAATATCAGAACTATTCATTTTACCGGATACTACATGATAGGTCAATATAGTTTGCAATGTTTTAATATTCTCAGGTTTCAATAATGTTTCAACAGTTCCGGCCGGTAATTTACTAAAAGCTTCATTTGTCGGTGCAAAAACAGTAAATGGACCTTTACCTTGCAGGGTTTCAACTAATCCTGCTGCTTTTACTGCTGCTACCAAGGTGGTATGATCCTTTGAGTTTACCGCATTTTCTATAATATTTTTATTAGGATACATAGCCGCTCCACCAACCATTACTGTTTTTTGTGCAAATGATGTAAATCCAAATCCTAATGCCAGGATTGCTGCTGCTAAAAATTTTCCAGTTTTCATAATTACTTTTTTTAAGTTATAAAGTCATTTACGCTTTAATATTCTTTTTGGTTTTAAAATAAGCCAAGAAATAAACTAAAAGAAAACCGGACTAACTATAAGGTATTGTGGATGAGTATTTTAAGGGGATATTTTTTGATAACTTACTATGGTCAAAATAATTTCGCTGTTATCTTCACAATCAAAGCAGCCTGAAAAGATGAAATGGAAGGCTAAAATTTCTTTTTCTTTAGTTGTGATATGTTTAGATCAGAAAAGCAGTTTAGATACTATACTTTTAATGTAACTTTATTAATCGTAAATTATGCATCAGGCTACTATATACTTATAGGGCTTGAATATGCGATTTAAACATGGAAGCGAATTATTTTTCAAATTGTTTACATTTACCAAATAATGTATCTCTTATGTACGAAGAATTAAAATATTGGTATTTGCGTGATCATAAATTGTTTAGGACTTTGAGTTTTTCTCAAATCAAACAACTTTGCATAATCACAGGTTTTAAAAAAGCCTCAAAAGGGGAAATTATTTATTTTTCATCTTCAGATGTGCCCCGGATTTTTTTACTTAAAAAGGGGAATATCAAGATTGTTGCCCTGGATAGTAATGGCAACGAAACTATAAAGGACATTATCCAGAAAGGAGATTTGTTTGGTGAACTGACTTTGGAAACAGATAATAAAAACGAAGAATATGCAAAAGTCCTTTCAGACGATGTTGCCATCTGCAGCTTTTTAATGTCTGATTTTGAAGATTTATTGCTTCGTAATCCGACTTTAGCACTTTCATACACCAAGTTTGTAGGACTGAAAATGAAACGCATTAAAAACAATTATGCAAATCTAATTTCTAAGGATGCCAAAACCAGATTGTATCAATTCCTGAAAGACTGGGCAGAACAGGAAGGCGTTAGAGAAGGAAATTCAGTAGCCATTGAAAATTATCTAACCCAAAATGATATTGCCCAGATTATCTGTACTTCCAGACAAACCGCTACACAATTGCTCAATGAGATGGAAACCAATCAGCTTTTAAACTACAACAGAAAAGAAATTATCATTCGAGATATTACCAAATTATAATTATTTTGGGCTAAGTGTAAATTAGCCGACATTTTGCTTTTTTATAGTATGATAATTTTACATTATTAAAAAGATGTAAAAACATACACTATGAAAAAATTACTTTTTATTTTTTTAGCGATCCTTACTTGGGCTGCTAACGCGCAGAACATGATTGCTAAATCTGCCACTGATATCGCTCCTTTGCTAATAGGAGAGAAGATTCCAAACCTTACTTTAAAATCATCGGATAATACAGATGTACAAATTTCAGACCTGCTAAAAAAGAAAAAGACAGTTCTTGTTTTTTATCGTGGAGGCTGGTGCCCGTATTGCAATATGCATCTGCAGGCATTGGCTGAAGCCGAAAAGCAAGTTCTGGATTTGGGATATCAAATTATTGCGGTAAGTCCTGATTCTGCTGAAAATTTAAAAATGACAGCAGAAAAAGATAAAGTAAAATATACCTTACTTTCTGACTCAAAAGGAGAATTAATAAAAGCCATGGGAATTGCTTTTGAGGCTCCTGAAAACTATAAAAGTGTAATTAACGTAAATTCTAATGGAATGAATACTAGTTTTTTACCTGTTCCGTCCGTTTTTGTTGTGAATCCCCAGAGTGATATCCTTTTTGAATATGTCTCTGCTGATTTTAAGCATCGTATCACGACCGAATTACTTGTTTCAGTATTAAAAAATTTAAAATAAAAAAAATGAAAAAGTTAGTATTATTTGTATTGATTTTGGTTTTTGGAGTTTCTTCTGCTCAAAATGATGCCAAAAGAGCTAGCCAGTATAATTTAGAAAACAAAACTGCCATTCAGGGTTATGATCCGGTAGGATATTTTAGTCAGGGAAAAGCAGTTAAAGGGAAAAAAGGGATCTCAGCTTCTTACCAGGGTGTGATTTATAATTTTTCGTCAGGTGAAAATAAAAATGCTTTTCTGAAAAATCCATCAAAATACGAACCTCAATACGGTGGCTGGTGTGCTTATGCGATGGGGAGCACTGGCGAAAAAGTCGAAATAAACCCCGAAACGTTTAAAATTACTGATGGCAAACTTTTTCTGTTTTACAATGCCTTTTTCAACAACACCTTAAAAAGCTGGAATAAAGACGAGGGAAATTTAAAAATACAGGCAGATGACAACTGGAAAAAAATCTATAAATAACACGGTCATGAAAAAGGAAATTTTAATATGGATTCTCAGAATTGCCGCCTCGGTAATTTTATTGCAGACCTTATATTTCAAGTTCAGCGGAGCAGAAGAAAGCATCTATATTTTCACTGCCCTAGGAGTAGAACCTTACGGAAGAATTGGTTCAGCAATAGCCGAATTGATAGTTGTAATTTTAATCATGATTCCAAAAACAACCTGGATTGGTGCTTTGGGTGGAATTGGGGTAATGACCGGAGCTATTTTATCACATGTATTTGTTTTGGGACTCGTGGTAAAAGATGACGGCGGATTACTTTTTAGTCTGGCTATTATTACCTTATTATGCTGCCTGGGTTTGCTTTATTTCAACAAAAACAAATTGTCTAATCTTCTAAATTAAAAGATCATGTTACTAGAATCAATACGCCAGAGTTTAGATGAGTTAATTTATCTATTAGATCAATTGTCAGATCAGGATTATTCAAAATCTTGCCAGGCTTTAAGTAATGCCACAATTGGCGAACATACAAGACATATTCTGGAGATGTTTCAATGTCTGGAACAAAGTTATGATTCTGGAATTTTAAATTATGACAACCGCCAGAGAAATAAGCAAATTCAAACCGAAACAGAATTTGCTAAAAAATGCATTATTCAAATTAAAAAAGAATTGAAAAGCGAGAACAAAATAATCTATCTCGAACAGTTTATTGATGGTCTTAGCATGAGGATTCAAAGCAATTATTATAGAGAATTGCTCTATAATTTAGAGCATTGTGTGCATCATCAGGCGCTCATCAAAGTGGCCGTTTTGCAATTCGAAAATATTATCATTGATGAAAATTTTGGTGTAGCGCGCTCGACCATAGCATACAGAAAACAATGTGTACAGTAAGTTTTGTAAATAATAACGGAGTTGTAATGATCACTTCAAACAGGGACGAAAAAGTAATTCGTCCCAGTGCTATTATGCCCAGGAATTATAAGCATAAGGGAAAAAATATGATGTACCCAAAAGATTCAAAAGCGGGAGGAACCTGGTTTGTCATGGATGAAAACGGAACAGTTCTGGTTTTGCTAAATGGCGGAATCGCAAAACACAATGTGATACTGCCTTATCGAAAAAGCCGCGGACTAATTGTTTTGGACATTATTTCGGATGATTCTCCAAAGGACTTTTGGAAACAAATTGATCTGGATAATATTGAGCCTTTTACGCTGGTTTTGTATCAGGAAAAAGAATTGTACGAATTGATTTGGGATGGCATTGAAAAAAAGACCACAATATTAGATGAATCCCGAAACTATATTTGGTCATCAGTTACTTTATATGCAGATCCGGTAAGAAAGAAAAGATCAGACTGGTTTTTTGATTTTTTGAAAGATAAAAATGAAATATCACCATTGGAAATGCTGGATTTTCATCGAAACACAAGCAGCGAAGACACTCAAAATGGTTTAATTATCAATAGAGAAAATAGGATGAAAACCCTGAGCGTAACCCAAAGCGTAATAGAGCAAAATAGGGGGGTAATGAAATATTATGATTTAGTCAAAGCAGAAGATTTTTCAACCTCATTTATTCGAATTTAAAAACATTCAGATGAAACTATTTTTTCATAAAATAACCAATTGGGAATATTGGCCATTTCAGGTTCTGTATAGTTCCTATCTATTTTCTTTGGGCCTATTATGCCATCAGAGCAAGATCGTTTTTTTTCTTTAATGCCTCTAATCCGAAAATTAAAAACGGCGGGTTTATGATGGAAAGCAAAAAACAGATTTATGATCTGCTTCCTGAAAAATGCTATCCGAAAACCATTTTAATTAAAGAGAATACGGATTTAAAAACCATAGCAGATAAGGTATTAGAAAGGGAAATCTATTTCCCGTTAATTGCAAAGCCGGATATTGGCCTGCGTGGTTCGGGCGTGAAAAAAATTAAAACAATATCGGAGCTGAAAGACTATGCCCAAAAAGCAAATTTTGATTTTCTTTTGCAGGATTTAATCCCATTCAAGAATGAAGTGGGTGTTTTTTATGTTCGTCATCCGCTGGAAAAATACGGAAAAATTACCGGAATTGTCTCTAAAGAGTTTTTGATTGTAACAGGTGATGGCAAATCAACAATTGAAAATCTGATCAAACAAACGCCAAGATTTCAGTTGCAGTTTAATGTTTTAAAAGAAGAATATGGTGATCAATTGGACCTGATATTACCCAGAGGCGAAACCATAAATTTAGTTCCATTTGGCAATCACGCCCGGGGCGCAAAATTTTTGGATGGCAGCCATTGGGTTACGCCAAAATTAACCAAGATGATCAATGAGCTCGCTGCTCAAATTCCTGAATTTTATTTCGGGCGTTTCGATATCATGTACAACACTTTTGAAGAATTAGAACAAGGAGAAAACTTCCAGATTGTAGAATTAAACGGTGCGGCAAGCGAACCTACACATATTTATGACCCCAAACATTCGGTTTGGTTTGCATGGAAAGAACTGGCACGACATATTACTTATATGTATGAAATAAGTGTTGAAAACCATAAAAAAGGCGTTCCCTATTTAGATCACAAAGTGGGAATGCGTGAGTACAGATTGCATTTGGCACAAAACAATAAAATAATGAATTTCTAGAAATGAAAAAGGTAAAAAATATCTCCGTTGGATTTCTGGTGAGTTTTCTCGGATCAGTTCCGCTGGGATACTTAAACTTAGTTGGACTGGAAATCTATGCAAAATCAGGACTTCATAATTTGGTTTTCTTTTTGTTTGGAGTCATATTTATAGAAACCTTTGTGATTTATTTTACGCTGCTTTTCGCCAGAGAGCTTATAAAAAACAGAAAACTCATGAGGATCATAGATCTGTTTTCAGTTGGGTTCATGCTTACTCTGGCGTTTGTTTTTTATTTGAATTTCAATCACCCGGCAGAGTCTGATTATTATTTAGAGCGATATTTGATTTATTCTCCATTTATAATTGGCGTAATTTTAAATGGATTTAATTTTTTACAATTGCCTTTTTGGACCAGCTGGAATTTATATTTGCTCAATGAAAAATATATTACCATTCAAAGGAAGCTGAAATATTATTATATCGCAGGAACCTTAATGGGTATTTTTACAGGAATGCTTAGCGTAATAATAATATTGCAGTCTGTTTTACAAGACCCAAATCAATTCTCAAAGGGCATACTGCCTGTTTTTATTCCGCTTTTTTTTATTGCTTTAGCAGGTATTCAATTGTTTAAAGTATATAAGAAATATTTCAGTGTGTATTAGAATTTTAAAAGGGTAAAATTTATTATGATTTGCAGGTGATTTTTAGTGGAGATAGAAGCATTAAATATTGATTTAATGTAACCGCTTATAAAATTAGATGACTTCTTTGACTTTTTAATCAAAATTAATATAAATCATTTTGACTAGATTTTGTAATTCTGATGTTGCAATACATCCACAATAGTCATTATCAAATAACAATTCGTGAATGTGCCATGTTTTTCCTTCGCTTTGTGCTGTATTTTTTTTAATACTTACTTTTTCTAAAGAAGAAAAGAACCCGCAGCCGTCGGCTTTAAGAACAGCTTCTTTTATTGTCCAATATTTATAATATTCCTGTAATGGAGAATTGGCTTTATTAATTATATCCCATTGGGTTTCTGTCATCGTTTCTTTTACCGAATTAAAATTAATAGGAAGTATTTCCTCAATATCAATTCCTAATCCTTTAGAACCAATTGCACAAAATACATACGAGCCCGAGTGTGTAATATTAAAATCGAAATCAGAAGATAAATAAGGCTTTGAAAATTCACTATAATATAAATCATTCAGGGAAATAGTTGTAAATCCAAGAATCTCTAACGCTTTAATGAGCAGGAGTTTTCCGAGTAAATTACGAACCCGATCATTTAAATTATAAAATTTAAGATTTTTATCTCTTAATTTAGGTGATAAAACAGACAGCCATTTACAATAAATGGCTGTACTATTTTGGTCGTTAAATTTAGTGTAAACTACTATAGTTTCCATTTTATTAACCATTGCAGAGAAAAATTTTACTGGTTGTTTTTATTCAATAAGGTCCAAATACTTACAATAAGCCTCCAGTATACTTCTGTTTATAATAGTAGTATCAATATGTGTTCCTTCTAAAAATTTCAGAGTATTACTGATGTCAAAATCAGGTGTGTTCTGATGAATTTCGATAATTGATTTATTATCATAAACCTTGAATTTAAACAAACTCAAAAGTGGATATAGAGGACTTTTTTCATCATTTTCCCATAATTTCATCCACTGCTGATAAGGTAAAGGGGTTAGTTCTGTATCAAACTCTTTTTGCAAGGTTTCAAAAAATTCCATGACGGTCATGTTGTCTTTTGGCGCCGGACTTAGATGAAAAATTTCGCCGATAGCTTTCGGATTTTTAGAGATATGGGCAATAGATTTACTGATGAAATCAACTGAAACCAATTCTTCTTTTTGATCCAGAAGTATTGGGTAATGTTTTAGTTGGACACAGCATTTTACCAGTAAGCTCCACCATTGGTATTTGGCTGTTGCCCCAGTGATACTATGGCAGAACGTATATCCCAATCTAAATATAATAATAGGGATACCTAACTTTATCGCTTGAAGTGCAATTTGTTCCATAACCCATTTACTTTGGATGTAGCCCATGTCCCGGCTCAGATATTTGAATGCCGATAATGTAGAATCGCTTTCCATAATAAGAGCAGGTTTGGTAAAATAATGTTCCCAACTATATACCCCAACAGTAGATAACAAACAGATTTGTTTGAGTCTTGTGTTTGTTGCAAATTTAATTATAGTGTGTAATGCACCAATATTGGCCGCTTTCATGTAGGAATAAGGCTGAATGAAATTAACAGCACTTCCTGCATGATAAACTACATCAATTGTTTTGGTGAGCTTGTCATATTGATCAGGAGATAGTCCTAAAAATGGTTTTGAAAGATCTCCGGTGATTAATTTTACACGTTTTTTATTGTATAAACTAACTGGGAGCAGCTGTTCATTTATGGTTTTTAGCAAACGTTCCCGGGCATGTTTTTCATTATCGGCACGAATAAGCAAATAAATAACTGCCGATGTTGATTCTAAAAGTTCCGACAGCATATTTATCCCCACAAAACCCGTTACACCGGTGAGTAAGGTAAATTTAGGATTTTCAAAATCTCCTTTGTCTTTAAGATTGATATTGAATTCAGAAGGATCAAGATAAGCATCTTGTTTAATTTCATCACTTAGAGAATCGGCTTCAAAATCATTTTGATCTACAATAGTACTTAATTCTCTTTCCTGGATTAATAGTGCCAGTTTTTTTATGGTATTATTGATATACAATTCACTCAAAGAGATTCTGCATGGATAATGTTTGGATATTTTATTATAAAGCCTGGTCAGTAATAAAGAATGGCCTCCTAAATGGAAAAAATCATCACGCAGTGAGGTAATCTTGCGCTCTAAAACCTCACTCCAGATATCTCTGATTGTTTCTTCATAGGAGTTAACGGGTAATTCTTCCTCCTGCTGATCAAATGCCTTGTCTGCCAATAATGAAAGTGCAGTTGTGTCGAGCTTTCCATTTGCAGTCACCGGAACAGCTTCTATTGGTATAATTTGATTGGGAATCATATAAAAAGGTAACTTTTTGCTCAGTTCGTCTTTGATTGTTTTAACATTGATTCCTCCTGTAATAAAAGCTCGTAACGAGAGTATGTCTTGCGAAGCTTTATGAACCTGAACGACCACGTTTTTTATGCCTTTTACTTGCTGCAAGGCAGTTTCTATTTCGGCAACCTCTATACGATACCCTCTTATTTTAACCTGATGATCGGTTCTTCCAACATATTCCAGCATACCATCTGGCAGTATTCTTACCTGATCTCCGGTTTTATACATTCGGATGTAGATTGAATTTTTATCTTTTATAAAAGGATTGGTTATAAATCGTTCAGTAGTTAGTTCTGGCTGATTAAGATAGCCTCTTGATAATTGTATTCCAGAGATATAAAGCTCGCCTGTAACGCCATCAGGAACTTTGCGCATATAGTGGTCTAATACATAAAATTTCATATTATCGATAGGATTTCCTAAAGTATTTGCGGGATGTACATGATCATAAACATAATGATTCACGGCAACTGTAGTCTCGGTAGGTCCATATCCATTGACAAGTTTAAGCTGACGCATCCAGTGTTTACTAATGGCAACCGGACAAGTTTCTCCGCCTGTACCAATAACACGTAAATGAGGGAATTGTACGGAAAGCGAAATAGTCGAAAGTACTGAGGGAGATATATAGGGCACAACAGTAAGATGGTTCGCAGCAATAAAATCAGATAAAGAATCTCCCAATAATTTATTGTTGGGGTAGAGGTAAACCGTAGCACCTTTGGCAAGAGGTATCCAGATATCTATAATCGAGCCATCGAAGTTGTAAGGAGAAAATTGCAAAGTGCGATCATTTGAACCTATTTCTAATATATCACCGTACTGGATAATAAAATTGCTTATTGCTTTGTGTTCAATAAGTACTCCTTTTGGTATCCCTGTAGTTCCCGAGGTATGAATTACATATATTAAATCTGATGGGGAATGTGTATCGGTGTAGCTACTTTTTTGGGATTCTAAGGCAGGTACATAAGAGAGCATATGCTCAATATCTAATACCGGAACAGGTACTTTTTGGCCGATATCGATGAGTTTTGCATCTGTAATTAATAATGCGGGATTAGTATCCCTTAACAGGATATTAACCCTTGCAATCGGGTAATTAGTATCTAAAGGAACATAGGCAGCCCCGGCTTTTATAATCCCCAGTAAAGCTATGATCCGCTCAATAGACTGACTAAGATAACAGGCAACAAATTCGTTGTTTTTGACTCCCATTGCGATAAGCTGATGGGCTACTTTATTAGATTGTAAGTGAAGTTCCTGGTACGAGAGTTGTGCTCCGTTTAAAAGAAGTGCAATTTTTTCCGGGTTTTGTTTTACCTGATCTTCAAACATCCCCACTAATGTTTTTTCAAAAGCATTTTCATTATGGGACAGAAGATTGGATGGCTCTTGGTTATCGTGCTTTTCGAGTAAAATTTCAAAATCTCCAATTCTTTTTTGAGGATTCCCCACAATAGATTTTAGTATTGTGGTAAAATCTTCCGTCATCTGCACTATGGTACTTTCTTTGAATAAAGCATCAGCATACTCTATTATTAGTTGCAGTTCATTGTCTATAGGAGTTACTTCAAATTGAAGATCAAATTTTAATTTTCCGTTATAAATCCATTTAGGATGGTTTGCATCAATAGGTTTGGTATGAAAGTTTTGATCGATAGTGTCCTGTAAGACAAAAATAGTTTGAAATAGGGGATTGTAACCTGCAAACCGATCTTTGATTACATTATTTATAATCGTTTCCAGTGGAACTTCCTGATGCTGAAACACAAGCAGGAGCATTTTTTTTAGCTCTTCCAGATATGATGTGTAAACAGGGTTTCCATCGATCTGAATGCGAATAGGAAGCGTGTTTACAAAATACCCAATGGTTTGATCCACTGTTGAAGGTATTCTGTTGGCGGCTGGACTACCAATACAAATATCGTGTTGCCCGCTGTAATGCTGCATCAATAATCCAAAAGCCGATAGTAATGTCATGTATAATGTAGCATTTTGCTCTCTGGATAGTTCTTGTATTTGAGAGGTCAATTCAGAATCTATTTTAAAATGGTATTGTCGCCCGGTAGTATTATGAAAATGCTCTTTAGGAAAATCCCGGGCTATTTGCAAGACAGGAACATCTTCGAGATAGTTTTTCCAAAAAGGGATATACGAGTTTATCTTGTCTCTTTGAGGCTTACTAAGCTGCCAATTCGCATAATGGCGGTATTGTATGTGGTTATCGTTTATGATACTCTCTTTTTTATCCAGAATTTGATTGTACAACTCGTTTAATTCTGAAATTAATATAGACATTGACCAGCCATCTGTTGCAATATGATGAATAACAATAAATAAGGAAGTCAATTCTTTCGCTTCCTGGATAAGACAGGCTCGCAGCATATAATCTCTTTCAAGATTAAAAGGGACTTCTATTAGTTTTTGTAAAGATTCTAGATTATCTGGTCGCTGTAAGGTCCAGTTCCCGGCGCTAATCAGGGATTGGTCTACACTATTATCATCTTGAAGAATAACAGTTCTTAGGATATTGTGCTTTTGAATCAATAAACGGAATGCTTTTTCGAGTATTGTTATAGAAATGTCCGCAGTGACCGGATATAGTACTCCTATGTGATAAGGCAAACTTCCCTGGAGTTTATCCAAAAACCAAAGGCTTTGTTGCTGGAAAGACAATTTTACCGGTATATCAAGATCATTTACAATAATAGGTTCCTCTGTTTGTGCATCTGCTCCCTTGGTAATAATATAGTTTTCCAGTTCATAAATAGTAGGATACAAAAACAAATCTGCAATCTGAAGTGAGAGATGAAGTTCCTGGCGGATAGATGAAACCAATTTATAGGCTAAAATGGAGTTGCCTCCAAAATGGAAAAAATTATCATTAATTCCTATGGTTTTTATGCCCAGGAAGGATTTCCAGATTTCAGCCAACTGGTTTTGCATCTGGGTGAAAGGTGCTGTAAAAGATTGTCTTTGTTCCTGCTGATCAGCATCATAATTGCTTAAAGCAGTTCTGTCGATTTTTCCATTTGAAGTAAGGGGAAAATTTTCGACCAAAAGAAATCGTGATGGAATCATGTAACTGGGTAAGTTTTCATACAAATAGGTGCGAATATGTTCCGGGAAAGTATCCTTTTGGAAATTCTTTTTATAATAGCATAAAAGGGATTTATTGTCGGGGCTATCTCCCTTGACAATTACACAAGAATTTTCAACTAATCCAGATTTACGGATCGTATTTTCAATCTCTGATAATTCGACCCTGAAACCCCGAATTTTAACCTGCTGATCCGCTCTTCCTGTGAATTCTATATTTCCATCGCTTAGCATTCTAACAAGATCTCCTGTTTTGTATACCCTTTTTCTTTCTCCTGATTCATTTGTATAATAAACGAAGCGTTCGGCGGTAAGTTCGGACTGATTTAAATATCCTCTTGAAGCCTGGACCCCTCCAATATAGAGTTGTCCAATTTCTCCCTTAGCAAGAGGTCTAAGCTGGTCATCAAGTACATAAAAATCAACATTGGTTAATGGTTTTCCAATTGTTGTTATAGGATAATCATCAGAGAATTCAAATGTACATACAACTACCGTAGTTTCGGTAGGGCCATACATATTAATAAGGCTGACCAATTTTCGCCAGGGCTGCACCACATTGGAAGAAGGTGCTTCCCCACCTGTAAAAATTTTTCGCAACTGACCAATATTCTTGTCCGTAGGGAGTGTTGCCAATATAGAAACAGGGAGATAAGGCAAAACCGTAATTTTGTTTTTGCGAATAAAGTCCAGCAATGTATCACCTACAATCCTGTTATCAGGATATAAATAAACCGTGATTCCCAGAGATAAAGGTACCCAAAGATCCAGAACGATGCCATCAAAATTAGAGGAAGAAATATTCAGGGCAATATCATCAGAATTGCAATTGAGTACTTCACCAAAATAGTGTACAAAATTGACTAAACCTTTATGCTCAGCCATAACAGCTTTTGGCAATCCCGTACTGCCCGAGGTATATGCGAAATAGGCTATTGCGTCGTAGATATCATTTTCTGGTAATCGCTGATCAGATGATTTTTTGATACTATTGGCTTCTTGAGTGTCATCAATCAGAATAATTTCTTTATCAAAAAAATCAAATTTTTCCACTAATGCTTTTGTGGTAATTAAAATTGGGCTTTTGCTATCTTCTAGCATATGTTTGAGCCTTAACTGAGGATATAAGGGGTCAAGAGAAACATAGCCGCCGGATGCCTTCCAGATTGCCAGCATAACAATAACTTTATCTAACGATTGTTCTAATGAAAAACAAATCGGCACATCGAGAAAGTTACCTTTTGTTTTTAAATAATTGGCGAGTTGATTAGATTTTAAATCTAATTCTTCATAACTTAAACTTTCATTGTTGAATACAAGTGCCTTTTTTTGAGGTTTTTGATTACATATCTTATTTAATAAAACAAGAATAGTACTAGGTAAATGTTGGGGCTTGTTCATAAAATATTAAATATTAAATTTGTTAATAGAAAAAAAAATATAAGAAATTGATTGCAATTTAAAAATATTTATTTAATTTTAAACTATTATTAATCAAATAAATACAATTATTTAATATGAAAAATCTTCCTAATAATCCTGAGTGTACTTTTAAAATGTATGAATTGATCAGTGGATACTGGATTGCATGCGCCATTTATTCTGTTGCAAAATTGCAAATTGCAGATTTGCTAGCCAATGGTCCAAAAACTTTAGCAGAACTGGCAAAAGAATCGAATTCTCATGAAATATCTTTATATCGTCTTTTACGTGCCACAGCAAGTGTAGGTATCTTTGAGGAATTACCCGATGGTAAATTTCGTATCAATGATTTAGGGGGGACTTTATTGTCAGATGTTCCGGGTTCTATAAAGCCGTGGGCACTGGCCAATTTAGGAGAACATTTTCCGGCTTTTGGGAATCTGACGTATGGTGTACAAACTGGAAAAGTGCCTTTTGATGATGTTCACGAAAAATCGCTTTGGGATTATTATAAAGACAATCCGGCTGCAGGTGCTAATCTTATGAAGGCTATGGCAGGGGTATCGGGCGCAGTATTAAAAGGAATTATTGATGCATATGATTTTTCTCCTTATAAAACGATCGTAGATATTGGAGGGGGGAATGGTGCAATGATGTTTTCCATACTTTATGCATCACCTTTAAGTAAAGGGATTGTTTTTGATGAACCTTATGTTGTAGAGACAAGCTGCAAACAAATTCCCGAAGATCTAAAAGAGCGATGTACAGTTTTTGGCGGTAGTTTCTTTGAGGAAATACCTGCCAATGCAGATCTTTATTTATCAAAATGGGTAATCCACGATTGGAATGATGCCGAAGCAATTATTTTGCTTAAAGTATGTCATAAAGCAATGCCTATTGGAGGTAAATTATTGATTATAGATTCGGTTATTCCAGATGTATTGAATGAACCTCATGCAGGGAAATTACTGGATTTAAATGTGATGGCAATGGCTACGGGAAAAGAACGGACGCTAAAAGAGTTTAAGCACCTTTTGAAAGAATCCGGATTGTCATTCAAAAAACTTATTGCAACCAATACACAGATTTCTAGTGTCATTGAATGTGAAAAATTAGTTTAAATCATCAGAATCAAAGAGCATGATAAAAGTAACTATTTTTTATCCTATTAAAAAAGGCGATTGGTTTGATGTGTCCTATTATCTGGAAAAACATATGCCTTTGTCTAAATCTATTTTTGCAGATGTACTAAAAGGAATTGCCATAGAAGAAAATATAGTCGATTTAGGAGTCAATGAGGAGGTTATCTCATATCAAATAATTGGACACCTTTTTTTTGAAAGGGTTGAGGATTTCTACACCAGCTTTCTCCCTAATAAAGAAATCCTATTTGAAGATGCATTACAATATACTAATGTTTCTGCCATATTGCAAATAAGTAAAGTCTTGATTTGTCAAACGCCTTGGATTTAAAATAAAGGCTATTCAAAAAATTTTTGGAGAGCCTAATTCTGCTTTTTATTAATATAAAAATACTTTGAGCGTATTAGTTAATTATAATTTGGACTTGTAAAGCCGTCAAAAAAGGAAACAGGAACTATTGTAAATGTTGATATTGTTGCCGTTACTATATTGGAAAAAAAGAGATAAAAAAAAATTGGTCAGTCAAAATACATTCTTTTTGTATAATTTGACCAATAATTTCGGAATGCTTTGACCAAATTATTTTATTTAAATTATTCATCAGAATTTGGAATTATTTTAGTTTAAATTGTTAGTGAATATCTAATATTTTATTTGTCAAATTATGAAATTGTATGATATATTAAACAGAATTAAGACGGTAATTTCATTTTGAGATCTGCTGGCCCATTGAAGTAATTTTTCCAGTCTAACCAATTGATTTTTTTTAACATGGTTTTAGTTGAATTTTAATGTTCTCGCAGTGCTTCTTATTTCTCAAATTCTTTGTATACTGAATAATATTTTTGTTTATATCTACCTTATACGGTTGGTAGATATGATTTTAACTTTTTTTTACAGAGTTTATAAATATATCTTTGATTATCTGATTTTGTTTAAATAGGTGAAAGATGGTATAATTGAAATTTCTCTTTTTTTAGTTAGCTTTTCATTGTTAAATAAATATTCGGTCGTTCCCATTCATTTTGCGATTAACTTATTTTTCTTGGCGGAGAGTTATATTTTATTTAAATTATATATCCCAAAAAAGATCTATGAAAAAATTATATCAAAAAACTAAATGGCTCATAAGATTGTGATGATTGATAACTTAAATTTAAACTGTCGACAACACATTATTGAATGTATAATAAAACAATATAGATATAAATCTATTTTTTTTTGTTTTTGAATTTTATTACACGATTTTTGGCTATCGAGCTTTGATCGGTTTTTAGGACTAAAAATAATTAGACCTTCATAATACTTTTGCTTCATATTCCCTATAGCAAGACAAGTCATTTATCAATTCTTATTCTTATTTGTTAACGCTATAAAAAAGCCATGTATCAATTTACCTATTTTTAAAAGTATATCCCACATGTTCCTTACTCCATTCTTCCGGTGCAATTAGCCAGAAAAAATTAAAACCATTGGTATCCTTATATTAATGATAAATCTCTCCGACAATTGGTTCAAAAGAAAATCTGACATTGTATAGCAGTTCATTCCAGTGAAAATCTACGATTAAACTTTGATAATGAGCTTTTAATTCATTGAATTTACTTTCGGATTCTTTGTTTACCTTACTGATGCCCATGCTTTTACAGCCTGCCCAATCACCGGTGCACAAACATTTGTAACATAGGGTAACAGGCTTGCATTATAAACATGCCCTTCAGAAAGTATACTATATTGCCCGGTTTGTCTTTTTCATTAAAGCTTTGATATTGGCTTCAGCCAGGCTAAATTGAAAATGTATTGCATCAAAGAGCGTCCGGTATTCCCATGCCATTTCTATAATTCGGTCGATCTGAACATCATTCAGTGCCTATTATCGATTTTTGCAATAATTAACTACATAATAATTTGTTTAACTACGTTTTGTAGATGGTTAGACAACAAAATATTTTTTTACTGATCAAAAATATTTTGTTGTGTAATAAGCTTATTTATGATAAAATGTAAGGCTTTATGCTGAAGATTGTGTAAAAGATTTATGTATTTTTTAATTTTGGAATTACTTGGCGTAAAATTAAGGCATTCACTAGTAGTGTATAGTGAGGTATTAGAGGAGCTTAAAAAGCAATATTAAAAAAAGATTTCACTAAAACTGATGATGTAGCGTAAAGGATTCTTCTGTATGAAATTCCTGAAAAAACAACCAATAGAGTGAAATATTTTTTATATTTTCAAACTACTTTTCAAAAGCCTTTTGTGTTCATTTGTACAGCTTACTTTATTCATAATATCCATATAAAAAAAACATACTATTACTTCCTGGATGCTAATATGGCATTTTTAATTACATTTTTTGTTGTTTTTTTTGATCTTAAGTTATATACTGAGAAACAAAAAAGAGAATGATATACTAAAAAAACGCAGAAAAAACATGTATTTTAACCGTTAAATTTGATTTTAAACGATCTTTTTATTTTCAGTTGTAATTTTTTACTACATAACTTAAACCCGTGCTACACCTGAGATAAATAGGTTAGACTAGTGTAAAAAAAACTTACCAAAGTATTAAATGTAGGGTTCTACGTGTTTTTTTGTGTAATTTTAACATTTTTTTTAATTGATTAACATAAATTTTTAGTAATTTTATTACAAGAAAAAAAAATATTTTAATATGTAATTAATCACTATCTATTTAATTTTTTTTAGTAATTGTAAAACTTTAAAAGAGTAGTATTTTAAATTTATGAATAATTATAGTATTTTTTTTATAAATAATATTAAAAAGATAACCTTAAGTTTATTTATTATAGAATAAGATTAATAGCCCCCTGTTGATCTGAATTTTATTGAATATTCAAATTGTTTTTTTTATTTTAAAAATATGGTAATTCATGTTTGGAGTCCTATTGTATTAAAACAAACAATTACCGCCTTTGGTTTTTTCTTTTTTGGGTTTGGAATATTTTCTGGCCAACAATAAATCCCATGAATACAGCATAAACATAAGCATTGATAAAAACTAATCACTTTTTATTAATGATCTTTATAGGTTATCATTGTAAAATTCCAAAATCAGGAAAGTTTTTTTTGATTGAAGAATTAACAAAGAATCTATAATTGTTTTAAGGATATAAAAACTAGAAACTAAAATTAAATATCAACCCAAAACCTAAATTTATGGCTAATAACTACACTTCGACAAAAAACATATATGTCATTACAAAATATAAACTATTTTGATCTCGGTTCTAAATTAAGATGATCATGATGATTATTACAATTGAAATTAATCTGGTCTAACTCAACAATCAAACAAATTTTACTCTGTTAAAAAACAAGGATAAATTCCTCAATGGATTGTTTTGTTCTCAAATGTAATAAAAAGTTATTGAATATTTAAGAAAAACATTCTAAAATATCAAAAATGCACTATGGTTTTTTGATGTGAAGAAATGATACTGTAAGATGTAAAAACTAGAAACTAAAATATCAACTAAAAACCTAAATTTATGACTAATAACTACACTTTGGCAAAAAATATATACGTCATTACAAGATATAAACTATTTTAATCTCGCTTCTAATTAAGATGACCATGATGATCAATACAATTGAAATTGATCTGGTCTAACTCAATAATCAAATGCATTTTGCTTTATTTAGAAATAAGGATAAATTCCTCAAGGTTACTCCTTGTCGTAAATTTAAGAAGTAGTTATTTAACTATAAACAAAATAATAAAAAAACACACACTATGAAAACACTATTTTACTTATTAATTTCGGGCCTTTTCTTTGTTAGTACTCTCTCTGCCCAAGTGAAAGTAGGGAACAATCCTACTACTATAAATGCCAACTCCTTATTCGAGCTGGAAGGTATTTCTAAAGGGTTACTTATGCCACGTGTTTCCCTGGTGAGCACAACATCATTTGCGCCATTAACAGCTCATGTTGCAGGAATGACGGTTTATAATATCGCCACAGCTGGAGTTGGAGCTACTGCTGTATCGCCTGGATATTATTACAATAATGGAACTCAATGGTTAAAAACTTTAAGCCAGACAGATATTGCTGCCAATAATGGTTTAACAAGTACTAGTGCAAATATAACGTTAGGAGGAGTATTAATTACACCTACTGTAATAACAACTACGCCTACCAATACATTGGCCATTGCAGGAATTCAGCCTAGTAGCTCAACGACAGATAAAGCACTAGTAGTAGATGCTAATGGAGTTTTAAAAACAACTATTGTTGCAGCACAGGATGACGCAACAAGGTTTTTGGGAGGTACTATTTACGTTAAGTTTAATAATAGTTCTGGAGGTACACTAGCCAGCAGTAGAGTTATTAATGGTAACTATGCAGTTGGGACAAATAATACGAACGTCACACCAAGAGCTGGAGGTATCAATTCTGTAGTAGGTTCAGGATATAGCGTATCTAATCCCGTGGCTGGTATTTTTGATATTAAATTTAATACTCCTTATACTCAAATTTACGGCATCTCTGTAAACATTGTTGATGCCTATACTGGTAGCATAGATGAACCAAATCCGGCAATTGCTGGTAATAGGTTGCTTACTAACGATAATGCCCAGGTGGGATTTCTTAGTAATAGCATCTTGCGTATCAAAACCGGAAATGCTAGTGGTGCTCTTTCCAATCGGCCATTTACATTTTTAGTGACAGGGCAATAGAGGGGTAAATTTGAATATAATATATGTATACATGAAGATAAAGGAATAATTCAATTTTTACTGCTACTTGGAGTGGCATAAACGAGAAGTGGGCAAATATATAGGACTTCCTTTTTTAAGAATAGTAGAAAAATAATTACATGCCAATACCTTAAAAGAATAGTATGAACAAATAAATTACCCTAATTATTTTATAACATTAAAGACAAAGTTATGGTATCAATAATGAATTTTGATAAAAAGCTGATGAGGTATTTACCTCTGTTAGTCTTGCTCCTATGGGGCATGCGGTCTACAGCGCAATCAGGTAGCTTTGGAAATACGTATGTAGCCAACTCGGGCGTAATGGCCATTTTCGGTCAGCATAATTTCCAACCCGGTTACATAGTCACGGCTCGTAACAGTCCACAGGGTTATGTTACCTTTGTGGCCGGCTCAAGCTGGGCAGGAGCAGCAAATACAGCACATGTGAATGGCTATGTTTCCAAACTCGGGAATACGGCATTTACCTTTCCTGTAGGAGATGGCGTAAATTTACGAACCCTCGGAATCTCTGCTCCCACGTCGACAGCGACGCAGTTGGGGGTTGCCTGGTTTACAGGTGATCCAGGTACAGTAACAGACCCTACAGATGGCATCACTCATAATACAGCCACTTTTACGGGTGGAGTTACTGGAGTAAGCAAAGTAGGATTTTGGGATTTGGTTCCTTTCAGTGGTAGCAATACGAACGGTCTTACCATTACAGCATCAATCCCTGATGTAAGTGCGTTTAGTACGACAGCTAATTTAAGGCTGGTAGGATGGAACGGCTCGGCATGGATAGATTTGAGTGGCGGTGCAACAGCTTCAGGCAATACTGCCGGTAGTACCTTAACAGGAACGACACCAGCATCTTCTGCAATTACTGCAATTGGGATTGGAACATTCAACCCACAAACAGATTTGGCAATTACTAAAGTTGCTAGCAATCTGACACCAATAGTAGACTCCAATGTAGTATTTACCTTAGTGGTAAAGAATAATGGTCCTAATAACGCTACTGGTGTTAAGGTAACTGATATGCTTGCTTCGGGCTATACTTATGTGAGTTCTAGCGCAGCTGCAGGAACAAATTATGATTCTGCTACGGGATTATGGACTATTGGTAATCTGGCAAATGCGGCCAGCGTTACGCTTACCGTAACAGCTAAAGTTAATGCCATAGGGGATTATAGCAATACAGCAACGGTTTCAGGAAACGAAAATGATCCTAATCTGACTAATAATTCGGTAACTGTCACTCCAATTCCTAGTGCTTCTACTGATCTCTCGATAGTTAAAACAGTAAGTAATGTCACCCCTACAGTAGGTACTAATGTAGTCTTTACATTGACCGCAACCAATAACGGACCAAGTGAAGGAACCGGAATTAACGTTACTGATTTACTTCCTACAGGTTATACTTTTGTGAGTGCAGCGCCTGCGCTAGGTACAACATATACACCTGGTACAGGCATATGGAGTATAGATAACCTAGCCAATGCAGACAGCAAAACACTGACCATTACTGCAACGGTAAATCCAACAGGAGTTTATGCCAATACGGCAACCATTGCTGGTCTTCAAAATGATCCAACATCGGCTAACAATACTTCTACAGCTATAACAACTCCTGTTCCGGTAACAGATTTGGTGGTTACTAAATTTGTAGACAATGCTACACCTGCTGTAGGCAGTAATGTCACATTTAGCCTGACGGCAACCAATAATGGTCCTAGTCCGGGTACAGGTATCAGAGTACTTGATCAACTCCCAACGGGTTACACCTATGTAAGTTCCGTCCCGTCCGGTACAACAACATATAATGCCATTCTAGGTTCATGGACCATCGGTTCTTTGGCAAGTGGAACTAGTGCTACACTTACAGTTACTGCAAAGGTAAATGCAACAGGAACCTATCTCAATATTGCAACTATAAGCGGTGTAGAAAACGATCCTGTGACTGGTAATAATAGTACTAGTGTTGTCACTACCCCTACCCCTACAACTGATCGTTCGGTAATTAAAACGGTAAACAATGCAACGCCTGCTGTAGGTAGCAACGTGGTATTTACTTTAGTTGCAACCAACAATGGCCCTAGTGCAGGTACAGGAATTGTCGTAACTGATCTCTTACCGTCTGGTTATGCCTATGTAAGCGCAACAGCACCAAATGGCACAAATTACAATCCAACTACTGGTTTATGGACTATAGGAAATTTGGCAAATGGAGGTAGTGCTACTATTAATATCACGGCCACGCTAAATGCAACTGGAGAATATGCAAATACGGCAACTATTACAGGTACAGAAAATGATCCTACTCCAGGTAATGACACTTCTACTTTTGCACCTGTTCCGGTAGCTACCAGTAATTTAAGCATTGTAAAAACAATTGATAATCCAACACCTTATGTTGGTAATAATGTTGTGTTTAACTTAACAGCTACTAATGCAGGACCAAGTGATGCAACTGGTGTTCAAGTTAACGATTTAATAGCTTCTGGTTATACCTTTATTAGCGCTAGTCCATCAATTGGAACTTATAATTCTGGTACAGGTCTATGGACTATTGGTTCGCTTACTAATGGGGAAAATGCAACTTTAGCTATCACAGCTAAGGTAAACTCTACCGGGAATTATAGCAATACAGCCACTATATCGGGTACGCAAAATGATCCAAACTCATCTGATAACGCTTCTAGTGTAACGCCTAAACCAATAGATGTACGACTGGTTAAAACGGGTCCCTCAGATAGTAGTGCAGGTAATACCGTAAATTATACTGTAACAGTAAGTAATAATGGTACAGGAAACGCTTTGGCACAATCTATTATAGATGATGTTCCGGTAGCATTAACTAATGTTAGCTGGACGGCTATAGCACAAGGTGCAGCAGTAATAGCTACAGGTGCAAGTGGCACAGGTAATAATGTTGCTGTAACTGGAGATATTCCTACTGGAGCTGCAAATAGTATTGCAATCAATATTACAGGTACACTTCCTTCTTCCTCTACAGTTACGACACTCGCTAATACCGCTAGTATAAATACACCGGGGAGTCCAGCTATAAACTCTAACACGATAAACACTACTGTTACACAAATAACAAACATTCAAATTCAAAAAAGCGGCCCTCCTGCTTTATTTGCGGGAGAAAGTTATAGTTATACTATTTCAGTAAGTAATTCAGGTCCTTCTGATGCTAATGACGTTGTCATTGTTGATACTATGCCTGTTGGATTTACTGCCACAAACTGGACTGCAACTCCTCAAGGTGCTGCAACAATAAACGGCAATGCATCAGGAACTGGTAACATACAAAACCTTCTTGCAAATATCCCTGCGGGTACTGGAAGTGTTCTGGTAACTGTAGACGGAATTCTTGACGGTGATTATGCAGCAGCTACAATTGCAAATACTGCAACAGCAACCCCACCGGGTGGTACAACAGTGACAAGTACAGCAACCTCAATAGTTTCCAGACAAGCCAATGTAAGAGTAACCAAATCTGGGCCTGCTAATATTGGTGCCGGCGATGCGATTTCTTATACGATCCGTATCGTAAACACTGGGCCTAGTAATGCACCGGGATTGGAAATTAAAGATATCATTCCTGCTGAAATCCTAGGATCTACCTGGACTGCTACAACTACTGGAGGCGCTACCTTAAGCAGTACATCTGGAAGTGGTGATATTAATATAACAGGAAACATTCCTGCTGGAACCGGTGTGGTTAACTTTGTGGTTAACGGAACTGTAGATCCGGCTACTACCGATCCAGAATTCAGTAATACTGCTTCAGCTTTATTCCCTGCTGGTAGTCCTGTAAGTGACCCTAATCCTTCTTCTGCAAGCAGTACAATTAATACTTTGGTAGATAGTACTCAGGATGTTAGGGTGTCTAAAAATGGACCGGCGATCGTAAATATTAACGATCCAATTACATATACCATTGTAGTAACCAATGCAGGTAATCCTGATGTGATTAACGGACTACTTGTTGATAATGTTCCGTCTTCTATAACAGTTACAGGCTGGACAATTACTCCAAATAATGGTGCTGCTATTGATGGCGTTGCAACCCCTCAAACGGGCACATCTCCAAATATTAGTATTTCAGGAATATCTATTCCTGGTCAAAGTACTGTAGCAAATGCCAATTTAACTTTGGTCATAGAAGGTACAGTAAATTCAGGTACACCAACTACATTTACCAACACAGTAAATGTAACTACACCTAATGGTTCACCGGCAAGTTCAGTAACTACTTCGGTTAATCAATCAACAGATTTGTTTGTCCAAAAATCAGGGCCTGCAACTGCAGTTGCAGGTGGACCTATTAATTACACCATTAAAGTGGGGAACAATGGCCCTTTGAATGTAACTGATTTAACAATTCAGGATTTAATCCCTGCCGATGTTCAAAATGTAAACTGGAACGCTGTAGCCAGCGGTTCAGCTTCATTTATTGGTAGCGGTAACGGAACAACAAACTCCATTAATTTAACAGCTGATATTGCATCTGGTACAGCAAATTACATCACTATAAATGTAAGTGGTATAGTAAATGCATCACCAACTGCAAGTGCAATAAATAATAATGTTACAGTAACTTCATCTGCAGCGATTACTGACTATAACCTGACCAATAATGCCAGTTCAGTAACGACTACTATTACAAGTGAGAGCAACTTAACAATTGTAAAAACAGTTGATAATTTGACGCCTGCTGTTGGAAGTACAGTTGTATTTAAACTTACTGCAGCAAACAGCGGACCAAGTAATGGAACAGGTATCAGTGTAACTGATTTACTTCCTGCAGGATATACTTTCCAAAGTTCAACCGCAGGAACAAATTATATACCGGCAACAGGTGTGTGGACAATAAATTCTATATTGGCAAATGCAACTGCATCGATGACAATTACAGCAATAGTTAATGCAAATGGTCCTTATACCAATGCGGCTTCTATAAATGGTACGCAAAATGATCCATCTCCTGCAGATAACAATTCTAGTGTTACACCTCTGCCTTCACCAGTTACAGATCTTTCTCTTGCAAAGACAGTTGATAATTTAACTCCCGCAGTAGGGACAAATGTTGTATTTACTTTGGTAGCAACAAATAATGGTCCTAGCACTGGAACGGGAATATATGTAAATGATATACTGCCTTCCGGGTATACATACATAAGTGCAGTTCCTGCAGCTGGAACTACTTATATCCCATCCACAGGCTTATGGAATATAGGTACACTTTCTAGTGCTGCAAATGCTACCTTGACAATAACTGCTAAAGTCAATGCAAGTGGTAATTATGACAATACAGCAAGTATTAGTGGGAATGAAAATGATCCAACAACTGCCAATAACAGTTCCACAGCTTCCACTTTACCTATAGCAACTACAGATAGATCCGTAGTTAAAACTGTAAATAAATCTAATCCTGCTGTGGGCAGTAATGTAATTTTTACATTGGTAGCAACAAATAATGGTCCAAGTAATGGAACAGCAATTACTGTAACAGATCTTTTACCTGCTGGTTATATCTATGTAAGTTCAACTGAGCCTTCAGCAACAACTTATGATCCTGCTACTGGTATATGGGATATTGGTACAATGGCTAATGGGATAAGTTCAACTATGACAATTACTGCTACTGTAAATGCTACTGGTCCTTATGACAATACAGCAACAATTGCAGGTACAGAAAATGATCCAACACCTGGTAACAACAGTTCTGTATCTACACCAACACCAACTCCTACTACCGATTTGGCCGTACTTAAAACAGTAGATAACTCAAATCCTGCCGTGGGGAGTACTGTTGTATTTACTGTAGCAGCTACCAATAATGGACCAAGTGATGCTACAGGAGTTATAGTAAATGATGCCATACCAACGGGATACACTACGACAGGTGTTACTGTTACAGCAGGTACTGTTGACTTAAATAGTAGTATATGGACTATTGGTAATTTGGCTAACGGCTCTACTGTCTATCTATCTATTACAGCCACAGTGCTTGCGACTGGCAATTATGCCAATACAGCAACCATTAGTGGTAATGAAAATGATCCAAAACCGGATAATGACAGCTCTAGCGCTACGCCAATACCAACACCATCGGCACATTTAAATACGGTTAAAACACTCAAAGATCCAACTCAGAGTACATTTGCTCCTGGACAGGCCGTGGTTTACCTTATTACAGTGACTAACGATGGCCCTAGTGATGCGACTGCTGTAACTATTACAGACAACGCACCTGCTGGAACCACTATAAGCAATTGGACTTCTGTTGCTTCAGCGGGAGTAACGTATCCTAATGCCTCAGGTACTGGGAACTTAAACCAAACGCTGGTAACATTAGTCAACGGGGCAACGGCTACCTATGAGGTAACGGTTCAGACTCCAAGTGACTTCACGGGAGCTTTGGTGAACTCAGTGGCTGCCACAAGTACAACACCGGATCCAGATCCAACGCCTTGTACGACTTGTAGTACGAGTCCATCAACTTCAGCGCCAATGGCACATTTAAATACGGTTAAAACACTAAAAGACCCAACTCAGAGCACATTCGCACCAGGAGAGGCCGTGGTTTACCTTATTACAGTAACCAACGATGGACCTAGTGATGCAGCTGCTGTAAATATAGTAGACAATGCACCTGTAGGAACCACTATAAGCAATTGGACTTCTGTTGCTTCAGCGGGAGTAACGTATCCTAATGCCTCTGGTACGGGAGACTTAAATGAAACCCTTGTTACATTAGCCAACGGAGCAACAGCTAGTTATGAAGTAACGGTTCAAACGCCAAGTGACTTCACGGGAACTTTGGTGAACTCCGTAACTGCCACAAGTACAACCCCGGATCCAGATCCACAGCCTTGTACGACTTGTAGTACCAGTCCATCAACTTCAGCACCATTGGCACATTTAAATACGGTTAAAACACTAAAAGACCCAACCCAGGGCACATTCGCACCAGGACAGGACGTGGTTTACCTTATTACAGTAACCAACGATGGACCTAGTGATGCAGCTGCTGTAAATATAGTAGACAATGCACCTGTAGGAACTACTATAAGCAATTGGACTTCAGTTCCTGCTGCGGGAGTAACGTATCCTAATGCTTCAGGTACAGGAGACTTAAATGAAACCCTTGTTACATTAGCCAACGGGGCAACAGCTACTTATGAAGTAACGGTTCAGACTCCTGGTGACTTTACAGGAACTTTGGTGAACTCAGTGACTGCCACGAGTACAACCTCGGATCCAGATCCACAGCCTTGTACGACTTGTAGTACTAGTCCAACGACTTCAGTACCAATGGCACATTTAAATACGGTTAAAACACTAAAAGACCCAACTCAGAGCACATTTGCTCCTGGACAGGACGTGGTTTACCTTATTAAAGTGACCAATCAGGGACCTAGTGATGCAGCTGCTGTAAATATAGTAGACAATGCACCTGTAGGAACCACTATAAGCAATTGGACTTCTGTTGCTTCAGCGGGAGTAACGTATCCTAATGCTTCAGGTACGGGAGACTTAAATGAAACCCTTGTTACATTAGCCAACGGGGCAACAGCTACCTATGAGGTAACGGTTCAGACTCCTGGTGACTTTACAGGAACTTTGGTGAACTCCGTAACTGCTACAAGTACAACCCCGGATCCAGATCCACAGCCTTGTACGACTTGTAGTGCGAGTCCATCAACTTCAGCGCCATTGGCACATTTAAATACGGTTAAAACACTAAAAGACCCAACTCAGAGCACATTCTCACCAGGACAGGACGTGGTTTACCTTATTAAAGTGACCAATCAGGGACCTAGTGATGCAGCTGCTGTAAATATAGTAGACAATGCACCTGTAGGAACCACTATAAGCAATTGGACTTCAGTTGCTTCTTCGGGAGTAACGTATCCTAATGCTTCAGGTACGGGAGACTTAAATGAAACGCTGGCTACACTAGCCAACGGAGCAACAGCTATTTATGAAGTAACGGTTCAGACTCCTGGTGACTTTACAGGAACTTTGGTGAACTCGGTAACTGCCACCAGTACAACCCCGGATCCAGATCCTCAGCCTTGTACGACTTGTAGCACTAGTCCAACGACTTCAGCGCCAATGGCACATTTAAATACGGTTAAAACACTAAAAGATCCAACTCAGAGCACATTTGCACCAGGAGAGGCCGTGGTTTACCTTATTACAGTAACCAACGATGGACCTAGTGATGCAGATGCTGTAACTATTACAGACAATGCACCTGCTGGAACGACTATAAGCAATTGGACTTCTGTTGCTTCTGCGGGAGTAACGTATCCTAATGCTTCAGGTACGGGAGACTTAAATGAAACCCTTGTTACATTAGCCAACGGGGCAACAGCTACCTATGAGGTAACGGTTCAGACTCCTGGTGACTTTACGGGAACTTTGGTGAACTCCGTAACCGCCGCCAGTACAACCCCGGATCCAGATCCACAGCCTTGTACGACTTGTAGTACGAGTCCAGCCCCTTCAGTACCAATGGCACATTTAAATATAGTTAAAACACTAAAAGATCCAATGCAAACAGCCTTTGCACCAGGAGATGCAGTGGTTTACCTTATAAAAGTGACCAACAACGGTCCTAGTGATGCAGCTGCTGTAAATATAGTAGACAATGCACCTGTAGGAACGACTATAAGTAATTGGACTTCAGTTGCTTCATCGGGAGTAACGTATCCTAATGCTTCAGGTACAGGAGACTTAAATGAAACGCTTGTAACATTAGCCAACGGGGCAACAGCTACTTATGAAGTAACGGTTCAGACTCCTGGTGACTTTACAGGAACTTTGGTGAACTCAGTGACTGCCACGAGTACAACCCCGGATCCAGATCCACAGCCTTGTACGACTTGTAGTACTAGTCCAACGACTTCAGTACCAATGGCACATTTAAATACGGTTAAAACACTAAAAGATCCAACGCAAACATCCTTTGTACCAGGACAGGCCGTGGTTTACCTTATTAAAGTGACCAACAGCGGTCCTAGTGATGCAGCTGCTGTAAGTATTACAGACAATGCACCTGCTGGAACGACTATAAGCAATTGGACTTCTATTGCTTCAGCGGGAGTAACGTATCCTAATGCTTCAGGTACAGGAGACTTAAATGAAACGCTTGTAACATTAGCCAACGGGGCAACAGCTACTTATGAAGTAACGGTTCAGACTCCTGGTGACTTTACAGGAACTTTGGTGAACTCAGTGACTGCCACGAGTACAACCCCGGATCCAGATCCACAGCCTTGTACGACTTGTAGTACTAGTCCAACGACTTCAGTACCAATGGCACATTTAAATACGGTTAAAACACTAAAAGATCCAACGCAAACATCCTTTGTACCAGGACAGGCCGTGGTTTACCTTATTAAAGTGACCAACAGCGGTCCTAGTGATGCAGCTGCTGTAAGTATTACAGACAATGCACCTGCTGGAACGACTATAAGCAATTGGACTTCTATTGCTTCAGCGGGAGTAACGTATCCTAATGCTTCAGGTACAGGAGACTTAAATGAAACCCTTGTTACATTAGCCAACGGGGCAACAGCTACCTATGAAGTAACGGTTCAGACTCCTGGTGACTTTACAGGAACTTTGGTGAACTCGGTAACTGCCACCAGTACAACCCCGGATCCAGATCCTCAGCCTTGTACGACTTGTAGCACTAGTCCAACGACTTCAGCGCCAATGGCACATTTAAATACGGTTAAAACACTAAAAGATCCAACTCAGAGCACATTTGCACCAGGAGAGGCCGTGGTTTACCTTATTACAGTAACCAACGATGGACCTAGTGATGCAGATGCTGTAACTATTACAGACAACGCACCTGTAGGAACGACTATAAGCAATTGGACTTCTGTTGCTTCTGCGGGAGTAACGTATCCTAATGCTTCAGGTACGGGAGACTTAAATGAAACCCTTGTTACATTAGCCAACGGGGCAACAGCTACCTATGAGGTAACGGTTCAGACTCCTGGTGACTTTACGGGAACTTTGGTGAACTCCGTAACCGCCGCCAGTACAACCCCGGATCCAGATCCACAGCCTTGTACGACTTGTAGTACGAGTCCAGCCCCTTCAGTACCAATGGCACATTTAAATATAGTTAAAACACTAAAAGATCCAATGCAAACAGCCTTTGCACCAGGAGATGCAGTGGTTTACCTTATAAAAGTGACCAACAACGGTCCTAGTGATGCAGCTGCTGTAAATATAGTAGACAATGCACCTGTAGGAACGACTATAAGTAATTGGACTTCAGTTGCTTCATCGGGAGTAACGTATCCTAATGCTTCAGGTACAGGAGACTTAAATGAAACGCTTGTAACATTAGCCAACGGGGCAACAGCTACTTATGAAGTAACGGTTCAGACTCCTGGTAACTTTACAGGAACTTTGGTGAACACTGTAACTGCAACAAGTACAACACTGGATCCAAATCCAACGCCTTGTACCACTTGTAGTACTAGTCCAACGACTGCAGCACCATTGGCACATTTAAATACGGTTAAAACACTAAAAGATCCAACGCAAACAGCTTTTGCACCAGGAGATGCCGTGGTTTACCTTATAAAAGTGACCAACAACGGTCCTAGTGATGCAGCTGCTGTAACTATTACAGACAACGCACCTGCTGGAACCACTATAAGCAATTGGACTTCTGTTGCTGCTACGGGAGTAACATATCCTAATGCTTCAGGTACTGGGAACTTAAACCAAACGCTGGCTACATTAGCCAACGGAGCAACGGCTACCTATGAGGTAACGGTTCAGACCCCAGGTGACTTTACAGGAACTTTGGTGAACTCAGTAACTGCCACAAGTACAACACCGGATCCAAATCCAACGCCTTGTACGACTTGTAGCACTAGTCCAGCCCCTTCAGTACCAATGGCACATTTAAATACGGTTAAAACACTAAAAGATCCAACGCAAACAGCTTTTGCACCAGGAGATGCCGTGGTTTACCTTATAAAAGTGACCAACAACGGTCCTAGTGATGCAGCTGCTGTAACTATTACAGATAATGCACCTGCTGGAACCACTATAAGTAATTGGACTTCTGTTGCTTCTACGGGAGTAACATATCCTAATGCTTCAGGTACTGGGAACTTAAATGAAACGCTGGCTACATTAGCCAACGGAGCAACGGCTACCTATGAGGTAACGGTTCAGACTCCAGGTGACTTTACAGGAACTTTGGTGAACACTGTAACTGCCACAAGTACAACACCGGATCCAAATCCAGCGCCTTGTACGACTTGTAGCACTAGTCCAGCCCCTTCAGTACCAATGGCACATTTAAATACGGTTAAAACACTAAAAGATCCAACTCAGAGTACATTTGTTCCTGGACAGGCCGTGGTTTACCTTATTAAAGTGACCAACAACGGTCCTAGTGATGCAGCTGCTGTAACTATTACAGATAATGCACCTGCTGGAACGATTATAAGCAATTGGACTTCTGTTGCTTCTACGGGAGTAGCATATCCTAATGCTTCAGGTACGGGAGACTTAAACGAAACGCTGGCTACATTAGCCAACGGAGCAACAGCTACCTATGAAGTAACGGTTCAGACTCCTGGTGACTTTACAGGAACTTTGGTGAACTCAGTAACTGCAACAAGTACAACACTGGATCCAAATCCAACGCCTTGTACGACTTGTAGTACTAGTCCAACGACTGCAGCACCATTGGCACATTTAAATACGGTTAAAACACTAAAAGATCCAACGCAAACAGCTTTTGCACCAGGAGATGCCGTGGTTTACCTTATTAAAGTGACCAACAACGGTCCTAGTGATGCAGCTGCTGTAACTATTACAGATAATGCACCTGCTGGAACCACTATAAGCAATTGGACTTCTGTTGCTTCTACGGGAGTAACGTATCCTAATGCTTCAGGTACTGGGAACTTAAACGAAACGCTGGCTACATTAGCCAACGGAGCAACGGCTACCTATGAGGTAACAGTTCAGACTCCTGGTAATTTCACAGGAACTTTGGTGAACACTGTAACTGCAACAAGTACAACCCCGGATCCAAATCCAACGCCTTGTACGACTTGTAGCACTAGTCCAGCCCCTTCAGTACCAATGGCACATTTAAATACGGTTAAAACACTAAAAGATCCAACGCAAACAACATTTGCACCAGGAGATGCAGTGGTTTACCTTATTAAAGTGACCAATCAGGGACCTAGTGATGCAGCTGCAGTAAGTATTACAGACAACGCACCTTCAGGAACCACTATAAGCAATTGGACTTCTGTTGCTACTGCGGGAGTAACGTATCCTAATGCCTCAGGTACAGGGAATTTAAATGAAACCCTTGTAACATTAGCCAACGGGGCAACAGCTACCTATGAGGTAACGGTTCAGACTCCTGCTGACTTTACAGGAACTTTGGTGAACTCAGTAACAGCCACAAGTACAACACCGGATCCAAATCCAAGGGCTTGTACCACTTGTTCAAGTAATCCTATTATTGCTGGTCCTAAAGTTGTACCTGGTGCCCACCTTAATACAGTAAAAACACTAAAAGATCCTAGTCAAACAACGTTTGTTCCTGGCGAGGAAGTGATATACCGTATTACAGTAACCAATCAGGGACCTGGAGATGCAGAATCTGTGAACATTATAGACAATGCACCTACTGGAACTACTATAAGCAGCTGGAGTACTGTTGCTTCTTCTGGAGTAACGTATCCTAATGCTTCTGGTATTGGGGACTTAAATGAAACGCTAGCTATACTTGGCAATGGCCTTGTAGCTATCTATGAAGTGACTGTTAAAACACCTATTCTTTTTGCAGGAACAACATTGGTTAATTCGGTTACAACAACTAGTACGACTACAGATCCAAGCCCTGGACCATGTACTACATGTTCAACTAATCCAACTAAAGTAGCGCTTCCGGGTATTTTTATTCCGAATGTTATTACACCTGATGGCGACGGCTTTAATGACAAATTCGTTATTAAAGAATTAGAATATTATCCAGGTTCTCCTCTAATGATTTATAACAGATGGGGTAATCAGGTATATCGTTCTGATAGTTATGACAATAGCTGGAGTGCAACCGGATTAAGCGGAGGAACGTATTACTACATCTTTAAACTCAAAACAACTGAGGGGATTAAAGATTATAACGGATGGATTGAGGTATTGAAATAACATAACAAAAGTGAGCCCCGAAGCACTCGGGGCTCTTATAAAAAAATCATATATTATGACAAAAGACAGTTTAATGCAATTAAAGTTATGTTTACTATTAATATGGTTAACAGCTTCGAGCCAAATGGCTATTGCGCAGCAAGATATACGGTTTAGCCAGTATGTCTTTAATGGTCTAAGTGTAAATCCGGCTTATGCTGGATATAAAGAAGATATTTATGTTAATTCAACCTATAGAAAACAATGGGTTAGTTTTCCTGGGGCTCCCGAAACGGGAACAGTGGCAGTTGATGGTTTGGCTAATTTGCTTGGAAATAAAACAGTAGGGCTAGGTGCACAGATTACCTGGGATAGAGTAGGCCCACAAGACATCGTCTCTTTTTATGCTTCGTATGCGTATCGAATAAGACTAAACTCAGAAGATGATAGACGACTATCACTTGGTTTAGGTGTGGGGTTGAATCAATATTCTATAGACGGGAACCGATTATCTCCTACAGATCAAGGAGATCCAAATCTTCCTGAAGGAAGAGTAAGCACAATAAAACCTAATGCAAATGTTGGAGTTTATTATTATACACCTAAATTTTATGCAGGATTCTCTGCTATGGATATTTTTCCAAGTAATATTTACGATAATGCATTTGCAGGTAAAAACAACTATGACTATCTGGTTACCAAAAAAGTCCCACATTACTATTTAACAGCTGGATATATATTCACATTATCTGAAGATTTTAAGCTTCAGCCTTCGATTATGTTTAAAGATGATCTTAAAGGCCCAACTAATGTTGATAACAATCTTTTATTATTATGGGCTGATCGGTTTTGGGTAGGAGGTTCTTATCGCTCCGCAATAAAATTATGGAATAAAGACAATCTTCAAATTGGGCTTGAGGAAAAAGATGCTGTAAGTATTATGGCAGGTTTTTATGTTACCGAACGCCTTCGAATTGGATATGTCTATGATTTTACAACCAGCCAATTAGACAATTATCAAAAAGGCTCACATGAGATATCAATTGGTTTCTTCTTATTTAATAAGAAAAGAGCAGAACGTAATATCAGTCCGCATTATTTTTAATAATGGTTTAACCTAACAAAAAAGTGATAGGTATAGATTTGTAAAATGCTACATCGCATTATTAATGGTAATACAATGTGAGGGCAAACGCCCAGGATCAAAAAACAGAACTAAAAGTAGACAAAGAACATTTCGATAGTTATCAGTATTATTTGTCAGTGATGGACAACCGATGTACAAAAACTGATTAGTAATAAAACATCTAATTAAATAGTAAGAACTTTTTTTTAATCTATAAGCTATGAAAAAAACATTTGCATTAATTGCAGTTATCTTGGGTACTATAAGCAGTACAACTGCCCAGATTAAAGTGGGCAGCAACCCAACGAGCATAAATTCCAACTCAGTACTGGAGCTCGAAAGCGCTTCGAAAGGGTTGCTTATGCCCAGAGTTTCTCTGACTAGTACATCTTCATTTGCGCCATTAACTGCTCATGTTGCGGGAATGACGGTTTATAATACCGCCACTGCCGGAACTGGTGCAACCGCGGTAGTACCTGGTTATTATTACAATGATGGAGCTCAATGGGTTCAAACATTGAATCAGGCAACTGCATTAAAATTAGAGCCTTGGTACAATGTAGCAACAACTAGTCCTGCAACAAGTAATACTCAAAACATCTATCAACTGGGAAATGTAGGAATTGGCACGCCTGCCCCAGGAGTATTATTGGATGTGGCAAAAAACAATGGTGTATCTGAGGATGCACTACTGAGAATCCGAAATACTTCGCCTGTAGCGACTGGTAATACGGCTTTTATAGGTTTTAATTCGTACAATGGGGGCGGAGCTACATGGGGTATCGGTTCCACACAAAACGGTACCGGTACAGTTGACAGCAACTTCGATATTTTGTACAGTAGTGGAGGTAGTTATTTAAAACGCATGACGATAATACCTAATGGTAATGTTGGGATTGGAACAGTAACGCCTCAAAAAACATTGCATGTAGTAGGTGATTTACAGGTTACCAAAGAACTTAATGTAGGAGGAAATGCTTCTACGGCGGGAAGCGCAGGGACTACAGGACAGATCCTTATGTCTGCTGGATCAGGAGTAGCCCCTTCATGGCAAAATTTTAATACGGTAAGTGGAACTATTGCTTCTACTAATTATGTGCAAGGTACTACCGCAGTAACAGTTAATACAGGTGATACAGCGGATGTGCCCGGAGTTACCATAACGTTAACAGTACCAGCAGGACGTCAACAGACATTTTTATTTAATATTTTAGGATATGCTTTACAATTTAATGGAAGTACAACGCAAGGTGTATTCTCTTTACTGCAAAATGGAGTTAAAATCTCTTCTGCTTATGCTTCTAAAGCTGGATCGTTTCCAGGCTCTGGCTCAGGAACAACTTTAGTGAATATGCCAGTTCCTGTCACTTTCTTAAAGTCTGTGAGTTTGTCTGCTGGCACGTATACATTTAAAGTACAATATACAGCATGGGCTGGTAATGCAACAGTTAATTATGTTCCGTTAACCTATGGTGGTTATAATGGAGATACAGAATCGATGTTGACAAAAATGCAAGTATTGGTTTATAATAATCCGTAACATCTACCAATGAATTCAAAAATGTAAGCAGTATGAATCTTGTTAAATTCTTTTGTAGATGATTTTATTTAATTATGTGCGGTAAAACTAATGAAAATTTTACTTCTAACAAAAAATGAGATTATGGAAATGATGAAATATAAACTTGCAATATTGTTCCTGTAATTTAAATACCCTTCATGTGGAACTCAATACAATGAGAACCGATGCACAAAAACTGATTCGCAGGAAAACATCTAATTAAATATTAAGACTTTTTTTAAATCTGTAATTATGAAAAAAATATTTTGCTCATTAATTTGGAGCCTACTCCTTGTTAGTAGCCTCTCTGCCCAAGTGAAAATAGGCAATAATTCTACGACTTTAAATACCAACTCCTTATTGGAACTAGAAGGCACTTCAAAGGGGTTACTTATGCCACGCATTGCATTGACGAGCACAACATCATTTGCGCCATTAACTGCTCATGTTGCGGGAATGACGGTTTATAATACCGCCACTGCCGGAACTGGTGCAACCGCGGTAGTACCTGGTTATTATTACAATGATGGAGCTCAATGGGTTCAAACATTGAATCAGGCAACTGCATTAAAATTAGAGCCTTGGTACAATGTAGCAACAACTAGTCCTGCAACAACTAATACCCAAAACATCTATCAACTGGGAAATGTAGGAATTGGAACAACAGCACCAACTAAAAAACTCTCTATCAATAGCGGGAATGTAAACGGAGCTATCCAAATAGTTGATGGGACTCAGCAAGATGGTAGAGTACTAACCTCTGATGCTAATGGAGTAGGAACCTGGAAGAGTGTGACAGTAAGCAGTGTTACTGGAGTTACTCCGGCTGCCAGTACTCCTTTTGGAACAGCAGCAACAGGTGGTGACAAGTATATGAATAGTTACATTGATTTACCACAAGGGAAATGGTTTGTATATATGGGATTTCTTGTAAATGGAGCTACGGCAGCTAATACTAAGTACGCAGGAAGACTAACCTTTTCAACTAGTACTACTTCAGGGACGGAAACTACAGGTTTCGATTTTATTAACGGCAATAGATATATCTTTACTCAAACATCAAATGGTTCAGCAGGTGCAACTACTTATGGTCTGTTTTGTTCTGGAATTGTAAGAGTAGATGTTACAAGTACAACAACTAAAAGATTATATGTTTGGGATGCAAACTCTAGAAATTTTGGTACAACAACAGGAGTATCTCTAGGAGCGTATGGAGAAAATTATTTATTTGCCATACGAGCAGATTAAATTATTGTAATAATTTCTATAATTCTTTGCTTGTGTAAAATAGTTAGTTCTAAAAACAACATTTAACAACAAAATGAAATTGAGAGACTAAAAATACAGGTAAACAAAATATCTAAAATAGATGAAGAGCTAAACTCATTAAAGGCAAGCTTAAAGCAATTAACGAGTAACCAAAAAAATATAACTACTGCAAGTAAGTAACGTAAGCATGTTTTTGAAATCAATTAAAAAATAGAAGAACTGAAGTCTTGATCTTATCTTTATTTATTCTTATATAGCAAGTAACTTTGGGAGATGGTTATTTGCTCTGTGTCCTGCAGTTTTAATTAATTGCAGGATACTTTTTCTAATCAACCAGTTTTTTTAGAAAACTAAAAAATTGGTTAAACTAAAAACTAGAGTTGCTTTTATTGTAATTACTATTTGTATATGAGATCAAAATAGAATAGTCTGTTTGAAGAGGGCATAACAACTAATAGAACGGATTTAGGCAATTGAATTATTTTTTTTGAGAGTGGATATATAAGCAACTTTCATTTTAGTAAAATCTTTAAATACTATTGTTTAATGATATAAATTACAGGAAATAGAATAATTTAAAAAATATTGTTGCTTTTACTTTTATGGCAGAATCGTGGCACATGAAAATGAGTTTTTTTGTTCACTTAAACGGGTTAATTAATATAATCTATTTAGTTAGAATTGCTTTATTGGATATGCTCTGTTTTACCTACTTATTGATAAAAAAGTTATCGATGCCTGAATCATATTATCGTTATTTCAAAATCATTTTTTATAGAAAATAACCTCTTATTTTTTACAAATTTTTAAGGAACTAATTTAATTAATAAAGTTATGGTCAAAAAAATATTTTCGACTTCAGAATTATTCAAGTATTTCCTTTTTTTGCTATTTTTATTGATAGCAACTTTAGATACACAAGCTCAAGCAGGAAAGGCCACTACAGGGACGGGTTTATATAAAGACAACATTTTTTGGCTCAATTGGGATTTGGATAATAATGGATCATCTGGAGATGCCATTACAGATGGAACCATTCGGTCTTTTACTTCTCCTTCCGGGGTTATTTATACAGCAACAGTTTCTAATTTAGTAGGATCTCCTATGTCTAATAGTAGCTATAGTTATTTCGGAAATAATTTTCCATATGGATATGGAAATATTGGCGGTAATAACGGCGCAGGTAATATTATAGGTATAAACAATGGAACAAATGGACAAACAGCAAGTTTTCGAATAACGATTGTTGCAAACTATCCCAATGGGACGGCTGGAAATATTGAAGCTTTTGTAATAGCAGGTACGGAAACATTAAGTACAAACGAATACTACCAAATCACTACTCCTTCTGGAGTTGTTAGATATATGGATAAATATATCTACATGGATAATTGGTCCAATATGAGTACACAACTCCAAGTTTCTTCAAATGGATCAGTCGTGAGGGTTGCGAATGCAAGCTCTGGTGATTCTAAGGGGGATGCTTTATTACTAGCAGAAAATGTACCTTATATTGATGTAGCTGTAAAAGGTGGTGGGGGGCAACATTTTGCTATTGGATTTATAGAAAATGTAGATTTCTCCGATGCACCTGATAGTTATGGTATGGCGGTGCATATAGTGAATAGTACTACTACTGGTGGCGCTTTATTAGATGGTAATATGATCCTGTCTACAGCTACGAATACTCTAGATTCGGAAAGAGGAACTATTGTTGATCCCTTACTATTGCTAGGAACACTTATAGACACTGAAGCAAATTATACACCAGCTGCGGCTGGAACAGTTCCTAATGGAGATGATATAACAGGGCTTGCTGATGAAGATGCTATTGAAAGTTTTTCCTGGCCACTTTGTCAGGCTACTATCAAAGTTAAAAATGAAACGAGTAATCCTGCTTATTTAAGTTTATGGATAGATGCCGATCGTAATGGTGTTTTTAATGCAAATGAAATAGCGACTTATACAGTGCCAGCAGGAACAAACGGAAATGTTATGGTATCGCTTTCAGCTATTGAAGGACTCAAGTCAGGCAACAATTATTATACACGAATACGACTCTCTTCGACAGATAATTTACCTCCTGATGGATTTGCTATCGACGGTGAAGTAGAAGATCATTGGGTAAATATAAATCCTATAATTACAACACCAACCCCTTTAATCGTTTGCCAAGGAGGCACTGCGTCTTTTGTTGGAGTTACCGATACAGGAGCTACGCACGGATGGACGGGGCCAAATGGCTTTGTGTCTACTTTGCAAAGTCCATCGATATCCAATGTTCAGCCTAGTGATGCAGGAATATATACATTAACTCTTACCTATGCTTCAGGTTGTGTTATTTCTTCGGATGTAACTCTAACGGTTAATTCAGCTCCAGATATACCAACTTTAGGTTTGGTAACTCAACCTAATTGTATTACTGCAACCGGAAATGTTGTATTGAATAGTTTACCATCAGGTAACTGGGTAATAATTGCAACACCAGCAACTCCAGGTTTAGGAGGATTGATAGGTTCTGGTGCAACTACCACTGTAGAAGGTCTTATTGCGGGTACAACCTACCAGTTTAAAGTTGAAAATGATTTAGGTTGTATTTCGGCATTAAGTGCTCCACTACCAATTAATAATATAATTTGTGCAAACGATGACACAATGCCAGTAATCAACGGAACAACAGGCGGTGTGACTCCAAGTGTTTTTGCTAATGATACTTTGGATGGATTACCATTTTTACCAGCTGATGTTACATTAACAACTGCTGTACCACTTCCAACAGGATTAACATTAAATGCTGACGGAACAATTACAGTTGATGCCAATACACCGGTAGGAAGCTACGATCTTGAGTATACAATTTGTGAAAAATTGAATTCAACAAACTGTGATACAGCTACAGTTACAGTGGTAGTTTCTATAATAGATGCCACAAACGATACACCGATATTGATCAACGGAACAACAGGCGGTGTGACTCCAAGTGTTTTTGCTAATGATACTTTGGATGGATTACCATTTTTACCAGCTGATGTTACATTAACAACTGCTGTACCGCTTCCAACAGGATTAACATTAAATGCTGACGGAACAATTACAGTTGATGCCAATACAGCACCAGGAAGTTATCCTATAACGTATTCAATTTGTCAGACAGCCAATGCATTAATTTGTGATACAGCTACAGTTACAGTGGTAGTCTCTACAATAGATGCCACAAACGATACACCAGTATCGATCAACGGAACAACAGGCGGTGTGACTCCAAGTGTTTTTGCTAATGATACTTTGGATGGATTACCATTTTTACCAGCTGATGTTACATTAACAACTGCTGTACCGCTTCCAACAGGATTAACATTAAATGCTGACGGAACAATTACAGTTGATGCCAATACAGCGTCTGGAAGTTATCCTATAACGTATTCAATTTGTCAGACAGCCAATGCATTAATTTGTGATACAGCTACAGTTACAGTGGTAGTCTCTACAATAGATGCCACAAACGATACACCAGTATTGATCAACGGAACAACAGGCGGTGTGACTCCAAGTGTTTTTGCTAATGATACTTTGGATGGATTACCATTTTCACCAGCTGATGTTACATTAACAACTGCTGTACCGCTTCCAACAGGATTAACATTAAATGCTAACGGAACAATTACAGTTGATGCCAATACAGCGCCAGGAAGTTATCCTATAACGTATTCAATTTGTCAGACAGCCAATGCATTAATTTGTGATACAGCTACAGTTACAGTGGTAGTCTCTACAATAGATGCCACAAACGATACACCAGTATCGATCAACGGAACAACAGGCGGTGTGACTCCAAGTGTTTTTGCTAATGATACTTTGGATGGATTACCATTTTTACCAGCTGATGTTACATTAACAACTGCTGTACCGCTTCCAACAGGATTAACATTAAATGCTGACGGAACAATTACAGTTGATGCCAATACAGCGCCAGGAAGTTATCCTATAACGTATTCAATTTGTCAGACAGCCAATGCATTAATTTGTGATACAGCTACAGTTACAGTGGTAGTCTCTACAATAGATGCCACAAACGATACACCAGTATCGATCAACGGAACAACAGGCGGTGTGACTCCAAGTGTTTTTGCTAATGATACTTTGGATGGATTACCATTTTTACCAGCTGATGTTACATTAACAACTGCTGTACCGCTTCCAACAGGATTAACATTAAATGCTGACGGAACAATTACAGTTGATGCCAATACAGCGCCAGGAAGTTATCCTATAACGTATTCAATTTGTCAGACAGCCAATGCATTAATTTGTGATACAGCTACAGTTACAGTGGTAGTCTCTACAATAGATGCCACAAACGACACACCAGTATCGATCAACGGAACAACAGGCGGTGTGACTCCAAGTGTTTTTGCTAATGATACTTTGGATGGATTACCATTTTTACCAGCTGATGTTACATTAACAACTGCTGTACCGCTTCCAATAGGATTAACATTAAATGCTGACGGAACAATTACAGTTGATGCCAATACAGCACCTGGAAGTTATCCTATAACGTATTCAATTTGTCAGACAGCCAATGCATTAATTTGTGATACAGCTACAGTTACAGTGGTAGTCTCTACAATAGATGCCACAAACGATACACCAGTATCGATCAACGGAACAACAGGCGGTGTGACTCCAAGTGTTTTTGCTAATGATACTTTGGATGGATTACCATTTTTACCAGCTGATGTTACATTAACAACTGCTGTACCGCTTCCAACAGGATTAACATTAAATGCTGACGGAACAATTACAGTTGATGCCAATACAGCGCCAGGAAGTTATCCTATAACGTATTCAATTTGTCAGACAGCCAATGCATTAATTTGTGATACAGCTACAGTTACAGTGGTAGTCTCTACAATAGATGCCACAAACGACACACCAGTATCGATCAACGGAACAACAGGCGGTGTGACTCCAAGTGTTTTTGCTAATGATACTTTGGATGGATTACCATTTTTACCAGCTGATGTTACATTAACAACTGCTGTACCGCTTCCAATAGGATTAACATTAAATGCTGACGGAACAATTACAGTTGATGCCAATACAGCACCTGGAAGTTATCCTATAACGTATTCAATTTGTCAGACAGCCAATGCATTAATTTGTGATACAGCTACAGTAACAGTGGTAGTCTCTACAATAGATGCCACAAACGACACACCAGTATCGATCAACGGAACAACAGGCGGTGTGACTCCAAGTGTTTTTGCTAATGATACTTTGGATGGATTACCATTTTCACCAGCTGATGTTACATTAACAACTGCTGTACCGCTTCCAACAGGATTAACATTAAATGCTGACGGAACAATTACAGTTGATACCAATACAGCGCCAGGAAGTTATCCTATAACGTATTCAATTTGTCAGACAGCCAATGCATTAATTTGTGATACAGCTACAGTAAATGTTATAGTAGAAGTGCCTTCTATAGAAATTATCAAAAAAGCAACTTTTAATGATGTAAATGGGGACGGTTTTACTCAAATAGGAGAAACTATTACCTATAACTTTTCAGTTGTAAATACAGGGACAATGCAATTAACAGATGTTGTTGTAATTGATCCAATGGTTACTGTAACCGGCGGCCCACTTGCGGTATTAAATGTTGGTACAAAAGACGATACAACATTCAACGCAATTTATGTAATTACACAAGCAGATATAGATGCGGGATCTATAAACAATCAGGCATTAGTAACGGCATTTCCAGTTGTTGGAATTCCAATATCTAATTTATCAGATAGCAATGATCCAACATTACCAGGGAAGAACGATCCAACTGTTACGAAGTTATCTCAGAATCCTGGTTTAAAATTATTGAAAAAAGGAATATATGAGGATGCGAATAATGATGGTGTTGTAAGTGTAGGAGACTACATTAATTATGCCTTCAGAGTAATAAATATTGGAAATGTCACGATTAAAGACATTTCAGTATCCGATCCTATGGTTACAGTTTTAGGTGGGCCAATTTCATCACTCGATCCTTTAGCTTTTGATGCAACAACTTTCACGGCAAGGTATACACTTACGCAAGCGGATATTGATCTGGGTGCTGTATATAATTTAGCGCTAGTAACCGGATTTGATCCTGCAGGGTTAAGAATTGATAATGATTCCGAAGATGAATCACCATTAACACCAGGTGATATATTTTATATGCCAAGCTGTCCAAAATGTACAGTTACTCCTTTAACACAAAAATCAGCAATTGCTCTCATTAAAAGAGCTGCGTTTAACGATGAAAATAAAAACGGTAATACTGAAGCAGGCGAAACCATTACTTATAGTTTTATTGTTACAAATACAGGAAATGTTAAGCTTACAAATATTACGATTAAAGATCCGCTTCCTGGAATTGTTATAACCGGAGGTCCAATATCTTTGGCGCCGGGAGAAAGTGACAGTACCACTTTTAAAGGAGTTTATACAATAAAACAAAATGATATCAATGCAGAGAAAGTTTCTAATCAGGCTTTTGTAACTGGAGAGAATTCTTTAGGTATTATTGTAACGGATGCTTCTGATGATACTGACAACCTAGGAGATAATCCAACAGTTTTGACATTATCAGGCTGCACAATAAAAGTTTTCAATGCGATATCTGCAAATGGGGACTTTAAAAATGAAAGATTTTATATTAAGGGTATCGAATGTTATCCAGACAATACCGTTGAGATTTACAATCGTTGGGGAGTTTTGGTATTTCAACGTGAGAATTATAATAATGAAGAGCGCGCTTTTAGAGGATTATCAGAAGGCCGTACTACAGTGAAGAAATCGGAAGGATTACCAGATGGTACCTATTATTATATTCTGAAGTACAAGGACATTGATTCCAACGCGCATCAAGAAGCAGGATACTTATACCTTACTAAGTAATAATTAAAACAAAATGGCTTAGTTGTAAAAAACTAAGCCATTATAAAAGAAAAACAAATGAGAAAATTAGTTTTAGTTTTTATGTTTTTTTCCGCTACGGGATTTGCGCAACAAGACGCGCAGTATACGCAATATATGTACAATACCATTAATATAAACCCTGCATATACAGGTTCAAGAGGAGCCATGAGTATTTTTGGTTTGTATCGTACGCAATGGGTCGGACTCGACGGAGCGCCGGAAACGAGCAGTTTTTCGTTAAATACACCAATAAATAATAGTAATCTGGGATTAGGAGTTTCACTTGTAAACGATAAAATAGGGCCAACTAATGAGAATACTTTTTCTGCCGATTTATCTTATACAGTACCAACATCTGAAACCTTTAAGCTTTCCTTCGGAATCAAGGGAACAGCTAACTTATTCAATCTGGACATCAATAAATTGAATCCCGAACATCAGGGCGATCCGCAGTTTCAGGATTTGGATAATAAATTCTCACCAAATATTGGAGCGGGAGTATATTGGCATTCAGATAAAGCATATATCGGGTTATCAGTACCTAATTTCATCGAAACCACAAGATACAGTGATAATGATTATGTTATTTTTAAGAATAAGATCAATTACTATCTTATAGCTGGTTATGTATTCGATTTAGATCCGTATATTAAATTCAAACCGGCAGTACTTACTAAAATGGTCGAAGGAGCACCATTGCAGGTTGATCTCTCTGCAAACTTCATGTATAATGACAAATTTACATTAGGAGTAGCTTACAGATGGAGCGCAGCATTAAGTGCTATGGCGGGATTTCAGGTGACTGATGGTTTATTCATTGGCTATGCTTATGATCGTGAAACGACAAGATTAAATAATTATAATTCCGGTTCTCATGAGATATTCCTACGATTTGAATTTTTGAATAATTACAACCGAATAACTTCACCAAGATTCTTCTAAATCCTCGAAAAGATGAAAATTAAATATATACTTTCCGCCATTTTAGTACTTGTAGTTCTAAAAGCAGGTGCACAAAAAGCAGGTCAGAATAAAGCAGATAAAGATTATAACCAATATGCTTATATTGATGCAATTGAAACCTACGAAAGAGTTGCCGAAAAAGGATATAAGGATGAAAAAATGTTCCAGAGACTAGGTAACGCTTATTATTTTAATGGAGAATTAATCAAGGCAACTAAATGGTATGATGCCCTTTTTGAAATGAATGCTGAGCAAGAACCAGAATATTATTACCGTTATGCACAAACCTTGAAAGCAACAGGAGATTATATGAAAGCAGATAAAATTCTCGAGACTTTCAACAAAAAAATAAAGACTGATAAAAGAGGTGTATTATTCGAAAATAATAAAAATTACCTGGAACAAATAAAAGCCAATTCGGGAAGATTCGAAATAGCCAATGCCGGAATTAACTCTACACAAACCGATTATGGAAGTGCTTTTTACACCAATAAACTCGTTTTTGCATCAGCGAGAGATACGGGAGGCATAGCTAAGAAAACATTTAAATGGACCAACAAGTCTTTTACCAATCTATATTCAGCCGAATTAAAAGCTGATGGAACATTAGGAAAACCGGAGCGATTTGAAAAGAAAATCAATTCTAAATTCAATGAATCTACGCCTGTTTTTACTAAAGATGGAAATACAATGTATTTTACAAGAAACAACTATCTGGACGGAAAAAGAGGAAAGGACGATCAGAAAATCACATTGCTAAAACTGTACAAAGCAGATTTTTCAAACGGAAAATGGATTAATATTAGTGAATTGCCATTTAATAGCGATCAATATAGTACGGCTCACCCAGCTTTAAGTTTAGATGAAAAAAAACTATATTTTGCATCAGATATGCCAGGAACTCTGGGACAATCAGATTTATATAGTGTAAGTATTAACAGTGACGGAAGCTTTGGCAAACCGGAGAATTTAGGAGCGGCTATAAATACTGAAGGAAGAGAAACTTTTCCATTTGTATCTGCAGACAACGAATTGTATTTTGCCAGTGACGGGCAGCCAGGGCTAGGGGGATTAGATGTATTTGTTGCGACAATTAATAATGATAGTACTTTTTCTGAAGTGCAAAATATCGGAGAGCCAGTAAACAGTAAGCAGGATGATTTTTCTTTTATCATCAACAACGAAACTAGAAACGGATTCTTTTCTTCGAACAGAGAAGGCGGTATAGGAAACGATGATATTTACAAGCTCACAGAAACAAGAAAACTACTATGTGAACAAAAATTGAAAGGAAAAGTTGTTGACCAGGAAACCAATAAAATACTTGATAATGCAAAAGTAATTCTTCTCGATGAAGAATTTAGAATCATAGATGAAGTTATAACAGAAGCAGACGGAAATTATACCTTTAAAGTAAAGTGTAACGCAACCTACCATGTAAGAGCCTCGAGACAGGATTATGAAACTAAAGAAATTCCAATAATAATAAAAGACCAAACAGGTGAAACGAGTATAACAATAGCATTAGAAAAAAGAATCAAAACAGTAGGCATAGGAACTGATCTGGCTAAAACACTCAATATTCCAATTATCTATTTTGATTTGGATAAATCCTATATTCGAAAAGATGCGGCTTTCGAATTGGAGAAAATACTGATGGTAATGAAACAGTATCCAAAGATGAAAATAGATGTTCGTTCGCATACGGACAGTCGACAAACTGCCAAATACAATCTTTCTTTATCAGATAGAAGAGCCAAGTCGACAGTACAATGGTTAATTAAAAATGGGATTGAGGCCAATAGATTAACCGGAAAGGGGTATGGTGAGAGTCAGCTCGTAAATAATTGTTCTGATGGAGTAACTTGTACAGAAGCTGAACATCAGTTAAACAGACGAAGTGAGTTTATAATCATTGGTATGGAATAATATAAATTAAAATATACCTTACTTTCCGACTCATAATGAGAATTAATAAAAGCCAAGGAAATTACTTTTGGAAGCTCCAGAAAACTACAAAAGGAGAGTTAACATACACTATAATGGAATCAATACTAGTTTTTTATTAGTTTTTTCTGTTTTTGTTGTGAATCCCGAGAGCGATATACTTTTTGAATATACTCCTGCTGATTTTAGACAGCACATAACTATAGAATTACTTTTCAACATTAAAAAACTTAAAATTTAAAAAAATGAAAAAGCTATTATTACTTTTATGGATCTTGGTTTCAGGAATTTCATTTGCTCAAAATGATGCCAAAAGAATTAGTCATTATAATTTAGAAAATAAACTTGCCATTCAGGGGTATGATCCGGTAGGATATTTTAATCAGGGAAAAGCAATTAAAGGGAAAAAAGAGATTTCAACTTCTTATCAAGGTGTAATCTATAATTTTTCATCAGGTGAAAATAAAAATTCATTTATAAAAAATCCAACGAAATATGAACCGCAATATGGTGGCTGGTGTGCTTATGCTATGGGAAGTGCAGGTGAAAAAGTCGAAATAAATCCGGAAACTTTTAAAATTGTTGATGGTAAATTATTTTTGTTTTACAATTCTTTTTTTAACAATACGCTGAAAAGCTGGAACAAAGACGAGGGCAATTTAAGAAGAAAGGCAGATAGCAATTGGAAAAAAATCTATAAATAATGAGAGTCATGAAAAAGGAAGTCTTACTATGGATACTCAGAATTGTGGCGTCGGTAATTTTATTGCAAACCTTATATTTTAAATTCAGCGGAGCAGAAGAAAGTATCTATATTTTCACTGCTTTAGGAATAGAACCATATGGAAGAATTGGTTCTGCAATTGCGGAATTGATTGTAGCCATTTTAATTTTGATTCCTAGAACGAGCTGGATTGGTGCCATTGGTGGATGCGGAATTATGAGTGGAGCTATTTTATCACATTTATTTGTTTTGGGACTCGTGGTGAAAGATGACGGCGGATTACTTTTTAGTCTGGCTGTTATTACACTGCTATGCTGTCTGGGTTTACTTTATTACAACAAAAGCAAATTGTTTAATCTTTTAAATTAAAGAATTATGTTACTAAAATCAATATGTCAAAGTTTAGATAAGTTAAACGGTTTATTGAATCAATTGTCTGATAAAGACTATTCAAAGTCTTGCCAGGCGTTAAGCAATGCAACTATCGGCGAACATACAAGACATATTCTCGAGATGTTTCAATGTCTGGAACAAAATTATCATTCGGGAGTTTTAAATTATGATGACCGTGAGCGAAATAATCGAATTCAAACCGAAACTGAGTTTGCCAAACAATGCATTGTTGAAATTAAATCAGGATTGAAAAGTGAGAATAAAATAATTTATTTGGAACAGTTTATAGATCGTCTCACGATCAGAATTCAAAGTAATTATTATAGAGAATTGCTTTATAATTTAGAGCATTGTGTTCATCATCAGGCTCTAATAAAAGTTGCCGTTTTGCAATTCGAAAATATTTTAATAGATGAAAATTTTGGCGTAGCACACTCGACAATTGAATACAGAAAACAATGTGTACAGTAAGTTTTGTAAATAATAACGGAGTTGTAATTATTACTTCGAACCGGGATGAAAAAGTAATTCGTCCCAGGGCTATTGTGCCAAGAAATTATGTGCACAACGGAAAAAATGTTATGTATCCAAAGGATTCAAAAGCAGGAGGAACCTGGTTTGCAATGGATGAAGACGGAACTGTTCTGGTTTTATTAAATGGAGGGACCACCAAACACAATCCAGTATTGCCTTATCGAAAAAGCCGCGGATTAATCGTTTTAGATATTATTGCAAATGAGTCTCCAAAGTATTTTTGGAAACAAATTGATTTGGATAACATCGAACCTTTTACTTTGGTTTTGTATCATGAAAAAATGTTGTATGAATTGATTTGGGATGGTTTTCTAAAAATATCTAAAAAACTGGATGAATCTCAAAACTATATTTGGTCGTCAGTTACTTTATATTTAGACGAAATTAGAAAAGAAAGATTAGATTGGTTTTTTGATTTTTTGAAAGGTAAAAATGAAATCTCGTTCTTGGATATGCTCAATTTTCATAGAAACGCACACAGCGATGATACTCAAAATGGTTTAATTATTAATAGAGATAACATGATGAAGACCCTGAGTGTAACCCAAACGGTAATAGAGCAAAATAAGAATGTAATGAAATATTATGATTTAGTTAAAAGAGAATATTTTTCAACCACTTTAATTCGAATTTAAAAACATGCAAAGATGAAACTATTTTTTCACAAAGTAACTAATTGGGAGTATTGGCCATTTCAGATTTTGTATGTTCCTATCTATTTTATTTGGGTATATTATGCGATCAAAGCAAGATCTATTTTTTTCTTTAATGCCTCTAATCCGAAAATTAAAAACGGAGGCTTTATTATGGAAAGCAAAAAACAAATTTATGATTTGCTTCCTAAAAAATATTATCCAAAAACTATTTTAATTAAGGAGCATGCGGATTTGAAAACGATAGTAGATAAGGTAATTGAAAAGCAAATATATTTCCCATTAATAGCAAAACCGGATATTGGATTGCGTGGTTCAGGCGTAAAAAAAATTAAAACGGTATCGGAACTGAAAGACTATAGCGAAAAAGCAAATTTTGATTTTTTATTGCAGGATTTGATTCCGTTCAAAAATGAAGTTGGTATTTTCTATGTCCGTCATCCACGTCATAAAAACGGAAAAATTACAGGAATTGTTTGTAAAGAATTTCTAATTGTTATAGGAGACGGAAAATCTACAATTGAATATTTAATCAAACAAACCCCAAGATTTCAGTTGCAGCTAGATGTTTTAAGAGAAGAATATGGCAATCAATTGCATCTAATCTTACAGAAAGGCGAAACCAAAAATCTAGTTCCGTTCGGGAATCATGCAAGGGGGGCAAAATTTTTGGATGGTAGCGACTGGGTTACTCCAAGATTAACTAAGATGATCAATGAAGTCGCTGCTCAAATTCCGGAATTCTATTTCGGACGTTTTGATATCATGTACAACACCTTTGAAGAATTAGAACGAGGAGAAAATTTTCAGATTGTAGAGTTAAACGGCGCGGCGAGTGAGCCCACACATATTTATGATCCTAAACATTCGGTATGGTTTGCCTGGAAAGAACTGGCGCGACATATTACCTATATGTATGAAATAAGTGTTGAAAACCATAAAATGGGCGTTCCGTATTTAGACTACAAAGTAGGCATACGGGAATACAGATTGCATTTGGAACAAAACAATAAAATAATGAATTTCTAAAAATGAAAAAAGTAAAAAATATCTCAGTTGGATTTCTGGTAAGTTTTCTCGGATCAGTTCCGCTAGGGTATTTAAACTTAGTTGGACTAGAAATCTATGCAAAATCAGGACTTCATAATTTGATTTTCTTTTTGTTTGGAGTCGTATTTGTAGAGACCTTTGTAATTTATTTTACGTTGCTTTTCGCCAAACAACTTATAAAAAATAGAAAACTTATGAAAATTATTGATCTGTTTTCAGTTGGTTTTATGCTTATCCTAGCTTTTGTTTTTTATTTGAATTTTAATCAGTCAACAAAGTCTAATTATTATTTAGGTAAATATTTGATCTATTCTCCTTTTGTAATTGGCATAATTTTGAATGGCTTTAATTTTTTACAATTGCCTTTTTGGACAAGCTGGAATCTGTATTTGCTAAATGAAAAATATATTACAATTCAAAGGAAGTTAAAATATTATTATATTGTAGGGACTTTAATAGGCGTTTTTTTAGGAATGTTAAGCGTAATAATAATATTGCAATCTGTTATAGAGCCAAATCAATTTTCAAAGGGCATATTGACTGTTTTTATTCCGTTTTTTTTTATTGCTTTAGCAGGTATTCAATTGTTTAAAGTATATAAGAAATATTTCACTGGGTATTTAGATTGAAAAAACTAGAAAATAAATAGTTCACCAATAAATGAAATATTTAAAGCTTAATTTTCTTTAAAGATCATCTTTGCATGGAAGGCAGAAAGGAGCTCTGTATCTTTTAGTTTTTTTGATTTAGATTTTAGTGTATAATTGTTTTATAATATAAAAAACAAATAACAACCAGACAAATATGTAAACTTATGGCTTTCCTATTAAGATGATGATTAATGCTATTGAAATGAATGCAATTTAACCAACAATCAAACACATTTTACTCTATTTAAAAACAAGGATAAATTCCTCAATGCGTAACTCTTGTTTTAATTGTAAGAAATAAAATACGGAAAATTCAAATCTTACTAGGTGATTTCCCAAAAGTTATAATGTACTTATGTAGAAACAACTTACGAGTTCACCTGTAAATGGTTATAAAAAAAATAGTTGTACAGTAAATAATAGCTTGATGATCATTATAGCATTGTAATCAATACCACATGTAAATCGAACTATTTTAATAATTAAATCCTTTAAATATATATATTATGAAAAAATTATTAAGTTTCTCAACATTAGCTTTAGGCTTTATGTTTTTATCATGTTCAAATAATAATGATAAACATTCTTTACCTGAAACAGAAAAACAGAATGAGGCTAGACAATTACTTGCAACATCAGCTCTTGAAGGAGGAAGAGCCATGTATGAACCTGGTAAAGGTGTTAATTTTAGAGTTCAGGATAGTGTTTACGTAAAAAGCGCTTTAGCGATAAAATTATCTAAAAATAATGCAACTGTTACATTGCCTCTTTTTATTGGTATATCTCCTAATGGCAAGAATGTTTATTACATTATTACCGATGCTTCTGATTATAATATTGCAAAGCAAATGGGGGTTAATTATTCGCCCAAACTCGTAAATGCTATTGGTAGTGGGGGGGAGCAATATGTAACTATTGAAAACGGGCATATGAAATTTAAAGGGAACGTAGATTTTTCTCCAAATCTTTCAATTGTTCCGGGTAATGCTCCAGACTACTTTCCTCCACAATCCTATTCACCAGGGGCAATCGCCGATACGGAGTGGTCTTCAATTGTTGTACTTCCTAGCGGGCAAGTATTAAATGCTCAGATGGTAAGCAATGACACAGGGAATCATGATCGTTTAGTAGCAATCGATAAGAATAAAATGAGTGTAATTTTATCTATTTTAGATGGCTTTAGAGGAGGAAAAGAATACTTTTTTCATTTAGTTACAGATGCAACAGATAATTTACCAGCTACTCTTGAAAAAGGAGTCTCGGCTTCGAGATTAGCAAAAATACCAGCTTTTGGGAAGTCGTTACCTACAGACAAATCTGCTTTCTTAGGGTTTTCTCCTAACGCTAACGGGATTACTGATATTTCTACAGGGCAAGGTCAGGGATTTTCTTATTCAATCCATAATGCAGGTGTAGATCCTATTAATGTATTTCCTCTTGCACCAAAAAATGAAGAATCATCTTTGAGTAATAATTATAGTCCACTTTGGGATGCACATGTGTCTAAATGGACTGCTCAAGCTTTTACTGACAACAAAGTAAGAAGAATTACATCTATTCAAGATCAGAAAAACCTAATTGCACAAGGATATTTAACTAGTCTTGCTGAAACCGGAGAAGTAAATAGCTTTACAGGGCTTCGTCCTGTAAATTTAATGATTAACTGTCCTGTTATAGCACATCCGAGTAGCGTTGAATAATCATAAGACTTATTAAAAATATGAAAAACACTTCACAATCAATAAACAAAAAATCACCAACCTATAAAATGGGGTATTATATCTCGTTTTTTGGTACAGCTCTTATTTTACTTTGGATCGGAATTCTCAAATTTACTCCCACCGAAGCTGCAGGAATAAAGAACTTAGTAGAAAACCATTTTCTCACTTTTTTTTTATATGATATTATGAGTGATCAGGCAGTGTCAAATTTAATTGGAATCATAGAAATTGTCATTGCCCTACTTCTTATATTTAGTGTAAAATTTGCATTCTTACGAAAATATGCCGCGATAGGGATGATCGTAACTTTCCTTACAACATTGAGTTATTTATTTACAACTCCAGGAATTTGGAAAGTAGTGGATGGAGTACTCGTAACTGATTTTTTTATTGTAAAAGATCTTATGTTTTTAGGATTCGCATTGATGATATTTCAAAACGATAAAATGACTAGTCCTAAATAATCGATACAGATTATTAGGCAAATATATTTAATTATACACCTGTAAAAGCTTTTTTTTTCAGGTGTTTTTCTTTTATAAGTTCTCATCTCTACTATGTTTTGTTGGTGTATTGCTTAGAAAAAATCACATGATTAGACTAGGGATATCTATGTTTAAATCATTCTGTAAATGGGCAGTTTAACTTTTAAATTACTTAAATCCTTATATTTTATTCTGACAGATGCGACTGAACCATATCATACAGAACCTTGACTCGTATCATAATAAAAATGGGTGCTAGTAATCTTTACAAAATTAGGATCGACTATTCTCGTAGTTAAACTCAGAGTACGCATCGTTTCGGGAAATATATAGTAAATCTCGAGGATAAAATAATTTATTAAATATATTACAAAAATGAATAAATTATTAATTATAGTTTGTTTATTTGTAATATATTTGTTTGCAGTGTGTTAGTTTTTATGTGTGTCTTGTTTTTTTTTAATTTGTAAGATGTTTTTCAGTTAATTTAGTGTGTGTTTTGATGTTTATAACCATTTAATTTTTTGTAATTCTAAGATATAATTCAGCCCCATGAAAAAAGAAACAAATACAAACAGTAAAAAACAAAGAGATGATTTTTTGAAAAACAGGTTTCTGAATAATGCTGTCAACATTGTAAAACAAGTTGAAAAAATAGCAGAACAAAATCCTGATAAAATTGCCATTATTAATGATGTTGAGAAAATCACTTACAAAGATCTCAATGCAAAAGCGAATCAGTTAGCTCGTTATTTGCAATCTCAAGGTATCAGTCAAGAAGGAAAAGTGGGAGTATGTCTACCGCAATCAGCAAATCGTATTATTGTTTTTTTAGCCATTTTAAAAACAGGTGCAGCTTATTTGCCTATTGATAGCGAATTACCCCAAGCCCGAATACACTTAATGATTACAGATTCAAAAATTAATCTTTTACTGACTGTTCAGGATTATTTGGATAAAACGGGTAATAATGAAATTCAAAGCATAGCATTAGACCTTCTATCTCAGGATGATAGTTATAAAAAAATAGGAATCAATAATATTCCTGTTGAAATCTTATCTCAAAATCCAGCTTACATTATATATACTTCCGGAAGTACAGGAATTCCAAAAGGAGTAGTTATTGCACATCACTCCTTTTACAATTTTGTACAAGAACAAGCAGCGGTTTTAGGTTTGTCTGCTCACAGCATAACATTGCAATTTGCTTCGCCTAGTTTTGACGCCGCAATAATAGATATCTGGACGCCTTTGATTAAAGGTGCTACAATATATTTATATCCTAATAATAAGATTGTTGGCGAGCCTCTTTTAGATTTTATTGTCGCTCATCATATTGATACAGTGCCTTTAATGCCTCCAATGGTATTGGCTTCATTACCATTAAATAAACCTATAGGAAATTTAAAGACTATTGCAATTGGTGGCGAGGCTTGTAGCGAAAGCACTGTAAAGTCTTGGTACAAAAAAATACAATTGATAAATAGTTACGGACCTACAGAAGCTACCGTTGCAGTAAGTAATTATGAGTTTAAAGAAGAAGCAAACCCCAGAATTATAGGATCAGCGATGCCTAATGTAAAATTATTTATATTAGATGAAAGCCTTATACCCGTAGTAAAAGGCCATGTTGGAGAGCTCTATATTGGCGGTTCTCAATTAGCATTAGGCTATTTAAACCGACCAGAGGATACAAAAAAAGCTTTTATTAAAGCTCCGGAGTGGCTTTTAAATCAATTAAAAGGGAATAACATCATCTATAAAACAGGGGATATGGTACTTGAAAGACCTGATGGAAATCTGGAATTTTATGGAAGAAAAGACGATCAGGTTAAAATTAGAGGTTACCGAATTGAACTAGCAGAGATTGAATATAATATGGCAAAATTACCGCAAATTTCACATACAGCAGTAAAAGTACAAAAAAAAGAAAATGGTTTGCCCGTACTTACTGCTTTTATTCAGCTTGCTGGTATTCATGACGATGAAACAAAATCGTTACAAGATATTAAAATAAAATTGCAGCAAATCATGCCATTATATATGCTTCCTGATAAAATTGTTGTTGTCAATAAAATGCCTCTGACACACGCAGGGAAAATAGATAAAACACTTTTAGAAATTCCGCAAAGTCAGGTAAAAAACAATACTCTTCCTAAATGGAAAGAAGACAACCTTACCGAAATTGTAAAACATATCTGGAAAGAACTTCTCTCAATAGAAGAGATTAAAGATGAGGATGACTTTTTTGATCTGGGCGGTCATTCTTTATTATTGGCTCAACTTCATGTTCTTCTTCCTGAACCTGTCAGAAACCGAATTAGCTTACCTGAACTTTATATTTTTACCACTATTTCCGCATTTGTAAAAGAAGTTGAAAAACGAATGGTTGAAACAGAAATTTCTCAAAAAACGAAAGCTCAGATAATGATAAATGAGTTAATTAAGGACTCTGAACTGCACATTGATTTTAGCGTAGATAAAGTACCAGATACAGCCGTATTAAGTGATCCTGAAAATATTTTTTTAACGGGAGTAACTGGTTTTGTAGGCTCTCATTTGTTAGAAGAATTACTTCAAAATACAATTGCCAAAATATATTGTTTAGTCCGCGCTTCATCTCCTGAAGAAGGACTGGAACGTATTAAAAGCACTTTTGCAAAATTCAAATTACCTTGGTTGGTAAGTTATGATAATCGAATTATAGCTATCATTGGTGATTTATCATTACCTCATTTTGGGATAGAAAATGAGGCTTATCATTTTCTTACAAAGAAAATAGAAGTTATTTATCATTCCGGAAGTTCAGTAAGTTATGTGCAGCCTTATCCTTTAATTAAAAAATCGAATATTGATGGTTTGCATAATGTTATTGATCTTGCCGTTACTACAAAAATAAAATTTCTGGTACTGTTATCCTCTATGGGTGTTTTTAGTTGGGGAAGATCTTTTACAAAAAAAACATGGATGTATGAAGACGATGCTATAGATCAAAACATGGCTGCAGTTTCCCGTGATTTAGGTTACATAAAAAGCAAATGGGTAATGGAAAGTATTACCGAAAAAGCCAAACAAAAAGGACTTCCTGTTATCAATTTCAGATTGGGTTTTGCAGTATGTCACAGTACTTCGGGCGCAACAGTCATGAATCAGTGGTGGGGAGCACTTATAAGAAGTTGTGTACAGCTTAAGTCATTTCCGCTAGTAATGGGTTTGAAGGATGAACTCACTACGGTAGATTATATGTGTAAAGCCATTATGCACATTAGCAAAAAGAAAGAAGCAGTAGGTTTAAATTTTCATCTTTCTCCTTTGGCAGAAAATGATGTTTCCTTAACAGATTTCTGTGCTAAAATGAATGAGTATTACGATACGAATTTAGAAGGAATGGAATACCACCAATGGCTAAATCAGTGGAAATTTGATAATAATTTGCCAATATATCCTTTGCTAAGTCTGTTTACAGAAGATGTGCACGAAGGAAAATCGTTAGTAGAAGCTTATGAAAACACCTATTATTACGACAGAAGTAATACAAAGCAATTTTTAGAAGATGCCAATTTAGTACCTCCAGTTTTTGATAAAAAACTGATGACGCCGTATTTAGAATTTATGGGTATTTTTTAAGGAATTATAATTTTCTTATTTAAAAGGGATAATGTCTTTTTGTATTGTCCCTTTATATTTTAGTTTTTTTTATTAATTTAATTATAAAAACTACTTTGATTTATATCTACTATTCGTATTTGTCAGAAGAAAATCACGAAAATTTGCTGCAAAATGAGTTGTCAAAATTTCCATTTGATTTTGTAAAAAAGATTAAAAAATACAAAATGTGGCAAGACGTACAATTATCTCTTCTAGGAAGGATTTTACTTTTTAGAGGTATTAAAGAACAATATAATATTGATTTAGAAGAAAAAGATATATGTTATAATGCATACAATAAACTTGACTGCTTAAATCAAAAACTTCTTTTATCAAGTCTGTAAATAGACTATTTTCTATAGATCTATTAGAAGGCCCGCCGCTAAACCATCTATAATAACTGCTTCGGCTTACTTTTAAAACGCTGCACATCTTTTCAATAGGATATAAATGTTTATAGCTCACTATGAATTGGTAGATTTCCCATCGCTCTTGGAAAAGATGTGAACGGCCTTTTTTAATATCTCAAGCTCTAATTCTTTTTCTTTAAGAGCTTTTCGTAATTCTTTTACTTCTAAAGAATCTGTTTCTGTTTTTTTAGAAATAATTGGTTTTGGATTAGTAAATGTTTTTTCAGAGGATCTCCATTTATAAATACGCTGTACCTGGATACCTAGTTCATCTGCTAATTCTTTGATGTTTTCCCGCTCGTAACTTAATCGTACTGCTGATGATTTAAACTCAGCACTGTAAACTCGTTTTTTCATAATTCTAAGATATTTATTTTTATTTAAACAGTCTTAAAATTTATGTCCCAGTAAATGTAGCAACTCCAGAATTGAGGTTGTGCATATGCTGAGAAAGAATCAATTGGTTGGACCGGGGATATCTATGTTTAAATCATTCTGTAAATTGGCGGACTAATTTTTAAATTACTTAAATTTTTATATTTGATTTTGACAGATGCGACAGAACCACATAATATGACATTAGTACAACTTCTTAGATCGTTATGTAATAAGCAACTTTTCTTTAATTTAATGTAAGAAATATCTTTAGTTTAGTTTAGTTGTTTTTTGAAATAGGCATCAAAAATAAAGTTTCGAACGCATCCCTCTGTAGTGCTTATAGATTTTAAATTTTTAATCAAAATTTATATAAATCATTTTGATCAGATTCGGTATTTCTAATGTAGCAAGGCATCCACAATATCCCTTTTCAAAGAATAATTTTCGTATGTACCAGGTTTTATCTTCTATTCTTACTTGATTGTTTTCAATTCGAATTTTATCTAAAGAGATAGAAAACCCACGGCCATCGGCTTTGATAACAGACTCTTTTATGGTCCAGTATTTATAATACTCATGTAAAGGGGATTTGGCATTATTAATTATTCCCCATTCGGTTTTGTTCATACTTTCTTTTACCGAAGTAAAATCTAAAGGGAGTATTTCTTCAATATCAATACCTAATGAAGAAGAACCAATTGCACAAAAAACATAAGAACCGGAATGTGTAATATTAAAATCAAAATCAGAGGATAAGTAAGATTTTCCAAATTCATTATTGTATAAATCGTTTAATGATGTGTAGCCTCTGCCAGATAATTCTAATGCTTTTATAAGTAAAAGTTTTCCAAGAAGATTTCGAATGCGATCGTCCTGATTATGATATTTAAGATTTTTAGCCTTTAATTCAGGAGATAAAACAGGCAGCCATTTATTGTAAATGGCTGCCTTATTTTGGTCGTTAAATTTGGTGTAAACTACTATAGCTTCCATAGGTACAAACCATTTATTATAAAAGAATTTAGTACCAGTTTTTATATCTGAATGCCCAAATAACTGCAATATGTTTCGAGCATATTTCGGTTTACAATTGTGCTGTCGATATCAGACCCTTCTAAAAATTTCATAGTATTGGTGATATCAAAATCCGGGGTATTCTGATGAATTTCGATAATAGATTTGTTGTCATATACTTTGAATTTAAACAAACTTAAGAGCGGATATAAAGGACTTTTTTCGTCATTTTCCCAAAGTTTCATCCATTCTTGATAAGGTAAAGGTTTCAGTTCCAGATTAAATTCTTTTTGAAGTGTTTCAAAAAATTCCATAACCGTCATATTGTCTTTTGGCGCTGGACTTAAATGAAATATTTCGCCGATAGCTTTTGGATTTTTAGAAATATAGGCGATAGATTTACTAATAAAATCAACTGAAACCAATTCTTCTTTTTGATCTATAAGTATTGGATACTGTTTTAGCTTAATACAAGCTTTTATCAGCAGGCTCCACCACTGGTATTTGGCTGTGGCACCAGTTTGGCTGTGGCAAAAAACATATCCCAGTCTAAAAATAATAATAGGAACTCCTTGTTGTATAGCCTGCATTGCAATTTGTTCCATCACCCATTTACTCTGGATATACCCCATATCACGGCTTAAATATTTGAATGCCGGTTCTATCGAATCACTTTCCATAATAAGATCAGGTTTAGTAAAATGATGTTCCCAGCTATATACTCCAACTGTTGATAGAAGACATATTTGCTTTAGTTTGATTGTTGTTGCAAACTTTATCATGATTTTAAGTGCCTCGACATTTGCGGCTTTCATATAAGAGTAGGGCTGAATGAAGTTGACGGCACTTCCGGCATGATATACTACATCAATTATTTGTGTGAGTCCTTCATATACAGCAGGTGACAAGCCGAAAAGCGGTTTAGAAAGATCTCCGGTAAGTAGTTTTACGCGTTCTTTGTTATAAGTGTTTTCAGGAAGCAGCTGCTCTCTAATGGTTTTAAGCAGGCGTTCTTCAGCATGTTTTTCATTGTCGGCACGAATCAGTAAATAAATAACAGCTGTTGTCGTCTGCACTAGATCGGATAACATGTTAACACCTACTAAACCGGTAGCTCCTGTGAGTAAAGTAAATTTAGGGTTCTCGAAATCTCCTTTGTGTTCAAGATCTACCTGAAACTCAGAAGGAGTGACATGAATGTCTCTTTTGATTTCCTGGCTTAAAGGATCTGTTCCGAAACTATAATGATCGATCTGATCAATATTTTCTCTTTCTTCTATCAATAAAGCAAGTTTTCTAATGGTATTGTTGATATACAATTCACTCAGGGAAATCCTGCCGGGATAATGGTGGGATATTTTGTTGTACAGTTTTGTCAGAAGAAGTGAATGACCACCTAGCTGAAAAAAATCATCTTGTAAAGAATTGATCTTACGCTGTAAAACTTCACTCCAGATCACTTTAAGGGTTTCTTCACAGGCATTTAAAGGTGTGTCTTCTTCTTGCTCATCAAAGTTTTGTTCAGCTAATAAAGAGAGTGCTGCCATATCCAGTTTTCCATTAGCAGTAACAGGAATTTTATCTATTGGTATGATCTGATTTGGAATCATATAAGATGGAAGTTTCTTGCTAAGTTCAGTTTTGATGGTAGATACAGTGATTCCTCCTGTAATAAAAGCCCTTAATGATAACATATTTTCTGAAGATGTATGAACCTGTACTGTTACGTTTTTTATTCCTTTTACTTGTTGTAGTGCCGTTTCAATTTCAGTCACTTCTATACGATATCCTCTTATTTTGACCTGATGATCTATTCTTCCAACATATTCAATAAGTCCGCTGGATAATATTCTAACCTGATCTCCGGTTTTATACATTCTATTGTATAGTTTGTCTTCTTTGTTTTTTATAAACGGATTAGTTATAAATCTTTCAGCAGTAAGTTCCGGCTGATTAAGATAACCTCTTGATAATTGTATTCCGGAGATATAAAGTTCACCTATAACTCCAACAGGAACTCTACGCAAGTAATTATCCAGTACATAAAGCCTCATGTTATTAATGGCTGTTCCTAATGTATTTGCGGGGTGTTTATCATCGTAAACATGATGATTAACAGCAACGGTAGTTTCGGTGGGTCCGTAACCGTTTACAAGTTTAAGCTGATGCATCCAGTGTTTGCTAATAGCAACAGGACAGGTTTCTCCTCCTGTACCGATAACGCGCAAATGGGGCAATTGTATGGAAAGCGAAATAGTAGATAAAACTGACGGTGAGATATAAGGAACAACGGTAAGATGGTGTTGAGTAATAAAATCAGAAAGAGAATCTCCTAATAGTTTATTGTTAGGGTATAAGTAAATAGAAGCACCTTTGGCAAGTGGAATCCAGATATCCATAATCGAACCGTCAAAGTTATAAGGAGAGAATTGCAGCGTGCGGTCATCGTTGCTTATTTCTAATATTTTGCCATATTCGATAATAAAATTGCTAATTGCTTTGTGTTCAATCATTACACCTTTGGGAACTCCTGTTGTACCGGAAGTGTGAATAACATAAATTAAATCGTTTGGAGAATGTGTATCAGTATAACTTGATTTTCTAGATTCAATATTAGGTTGGTAAGAGAGCATGTGCTCAATATCTAATACGCAAACATGTACCTTTTCATCTATGTCGCTATTCTTTTTGCTGGTAATAAGTAATGCAGGATCAGTATCTCTTAGCAAAATAGCGATCCTTTCGATAGGGTAGCTGGTATCTAAAGGAATGTATGCGGCTCCTGCTTTAATAATCCCTAATAAAGCAATTATACGTTCGATAGACTGCTCGAGATAACAAGCAACAAATTCATTGTTTTTGACTCCCATCGCTAATAGCTGATCCGCAATTTTACTTGATTGCAGATGGAGTTCTAAATACGATATTGTATCTCCGTTGAAAGTAAGAGCTGTTTTATCAGGATTATGCTTTACCTGATTCTCAAACATTCCCACCAAAGTTTCTTCAAATGTATTTTCTTGAGTCTCAGAGAGATTCTGTGCTTCATCTTTATCCTGAGTTTCCAATAAAATTTCAAAATCCCCAATTCTTTTCTCAGGTTCGCGAACAATGGATTCTAATATGACTTGAAAATCTTTCGCCATTTGTATTATAGTCTCGTCTTTGAATATAGAGTTGCTATATTCTATCACTACTTCAAGTTCATTATTTATTGGCGTAACTTCAAGCTGAAGGTCAAATTTGGATTTTTCATTAAAGATCCAGTTAGGATTATGGCCGTTAACAGGTGTGTGAACAGCGTTTTGCTCTGCAGTATCCTGTAAAACAAAGACCGTTTGAAATAATGGATTATGTCCCGTAAATCGATCTTTGATAACATTGTTGATAATTGTTTCCAGTGGAATTTCCTGATGTTGAAATACTGTCAATAGCATTTTTTTTATTTCGGCCAGATAATCTTCATAGATAGGATTTTCTTTAATTTGTATTCGGACAGGAAGCATGTTTACAAAATAACCAATTGTTTCATCAACAGTAGATGGAATTCTGTTGGCAGCGGGACTTCCTATACAAATGTCATGCTGCCCACTGTAATGTTGCATCAATAATCCAAAAGCAGACAGTAAAGTCATGTACAATGTAACATGCTGCTCTGCTGAAAATTTTCGTAAGACTGAGGCTAATTCCGGCTCTATTTTAAAACGGTATTGTTGTCCGGTATTATTATGAAAATGCTGCTTAGAATAATCATAGGCCAATTGCAATACTGGGATATCTTCGAGATAGTTTTTCCAAAAAGCAATACCGGATTTACATTTTTCGGAATTCAAATAACTAAGCTGCCAGTTGGAATAATCTCTGTATTGTATCGGATAATGTGATATAATTAGTTCCTTTTTATTCTGAATTTGAATATATATGTCATTGAGTTCCTTTGTTAATAATGACATCGACCAGCCATCAGCAGCGATGTGATGAATAATAATAAATAGGGATGTAATTTCGTTAGATTCATAAACCAGATAAGCTCGTAATATATAATCTTTTTCAAGATCAAAAGGAATATTTATTAGTTCTTGCAAGGAATTGGGATCGTATAATTGTTGGAGTGTCCAGTTATTTTCACTTATTACCGTTTGATAAGCAGTATGATCTTCTTCATGAATTAAAGTTCTTAATATACTGTGTTTGTGCATCAATATTCGGAATGCTTTTTCGAGTATTGCTATTGAAATTCCTTTTTCTACAGGATATAATGCTCCTATATGATATGGTAAACTTCCGTGAAGCTTGTCTAAAAACCAGAGGCTTTGTTGCTGTGCCGATAATTTTACAGGTTTATCCGGAGCACTAATAATAAGCTCTTCTGTATGTAACTCAGGTTGTTTGTCTATAATATAGTTTTCCAATTCACTAACAGTAGGATATAAAAACAAGTCAGTAATTTGTAATGTGAATTGAAATTTTTGACGAATGGAAGAAACCAATTTATAGGCTAAAATAGAATTACCTCCAAAATGAAAAAAGTTGTCATTTATTCCTATTGTTTTTATTCTTAAGATTGATTTCCAGCTTTCAGCCAGCTTTTTTTGAAGTTCAGTACTCGGGTGATCTACAAATTGTCTTTCTTCCTCTTGATTTGAATCATAATTGCCTAGTGCTTTTCGATCAATTTTTCCATTTGAGGTAAGCGGAAAATTTTCGACCTGAAGAAATCGGGACGGAATCATATAATTGGGTAGATGTTCGTATAGATAGGAACGAATATGTTCAGGGAAAGTATCCCTTTGCGAATTTTTCTTATAATAACACACCATGTGTTTATTATCAGGGCTGTCTCCTTTTACAATAACACAGGAATTCTCTACTAATCCTGATTTTCGAATTGTATTTTCAATTTCGGATAGTTCGATTCTAAATCCACGAATTTTAAATTGCTGATCGGCTCTGCCTATAAATTCAGTATTTCCATCAGCCAAAATCCGAACAAGATCGCCAGTTTTGTAAACACGTTTTTTTTTACCTAATGGATTTGTGTAATAAACAAATTTTTCGGCTGTAAGTTCAGGTTGATTAAAATAACCTCTTGAAACCTGAACCCCTCCAATGTGTAACTGCCCGATTTCTCCATTGGGTACAGGTTTAAGTTGGTCATCAAGTGCATAAAATTCAACATTTGGCAAAGGCTTTCCAATAGTGGTTAAAGGGTGATTATCAGAGAACTCAAAGCCACATACTACCACGGTAGTTTCAGTAGGGCCGTAGATATTAATAAGTGTGACCAATTTTCTCCAAGGCTGTATTACGTGTTCTGCTGGTGCTTCTCCACCGGTAAAAATTTTTCTTAGCCGTCCAATATGCTGATCTGTAGGCAGTGTTGCTAAAATAGAAACCGGCAGATATGGCAAAACGGTAACCTCGTTTTTACGAATATAATCAAGTAATGCATCACCCAGAATTCTGTTATCGGGATATAAACAAACAGTCATTCCAAGAGACAGGGGAACCCAAAGATCAAGAACAATACCATCAAAGTTCGAAGACGAAATATTCAAAGCTACATCATCAGGACTGCCATTAAGGAACTCGCCAAAATATTTTATAAAGTTTAATAATCCCTTATGTTCTGCCATGACTGCTTTTGGTAAACCGGTGCTTCCTGAGGTATAGGCCAGATAAGCTAATCCTTCAGATATCCCATTCTCTGCTAATGATTGTTCTGAACAATTGGTGATAAAAGCAGCTTCTTGGGGATTATCTATTACAATTACTTCTTTGTTAAAAAAGTTGAATTTTTCAGACAATACCTGCGAAGTAATAAGGATAGGGCTGTTAGTGTCGTTCAGTATATGTTCAAGCCTTAATTGAGGATATAAAGGGTCGAGTGATACATAGGCACCGGCTGCTTTCCAGATGGCCATCATAACAATAACTTTATCTATGGATTGCTCTAAAGAAAAACAAATCGGAACATTGAGAAAATCTCCTTTTGTTCTTAAATAATGAGCAAGCTGATTGGATCTTGCATTTAACTGATCATAATTTATACTCTCATCATTAAAAACAAGTGCAGTTTTTAGGGGGTTTTTAAGAAAAATTTGGTTAAACAACGTAAGAACTGTACTCGTAAAAATTTGGGTTTTTTTCATGGTAATTTGCGATTTTAATTTGTTAACAGAAAAAAAATAAGAATTAACTGCTAAATTAAATATTTTTTTTTAATTTTAATCTGTTATTAATCAAATAAATACAATTATTTAATATGAAAAATCTTCCTAATAATCCTGAGTTGACTTTTAAGATGTATGAAATGATCAGTGGATACTGGGTTGCATGTGCAATTCATACTGTGGCACAATTGGATATTGCAGATTTGCTCGCTAATGGTTCAAAGACATTAACAGAGCTGGCTAAAGAATCTCAAACTGATCAAACATCTTTGTATCGGCTTTTACGAGCTACGGCAAGTGTAGGTATTTTTGAAGAATTGCCAGATGGTAAATTTCGTCTGAACGATTTGGGAAGTACTTTATTATCGGATGTTCCCGGTTCTATAAAACCTTGGGCTTTAGCTAATTTAGGAGAGCATTTTCCGGCTTTTGGCAATTTGACTTATGGTATAAAAACTGGAAAAGTGCCTTTTGATGATGCTCATGGAAAATCAGTTTGGGATTATTATAAAGACAATCCAGATGAAGGTGTCAATCTTATGAAAGCGATGGCAGGTGTATCGGGCGCCGTCTTAAAAGGGATCATAGAAGTTTATGATTTTTCCCCTTATAAAACTATTGTAGATATTGGAGGAGGTAATGGGGCAATGTTGTTTTCGGTACTTTATGCATCGCCATCAAGTAAAGGAATTGTTTTTGATGAGCCTTATGTGGTGGAGAAGACTGTAACGCAAATTCCAGAGGAATTAAAAGACAGATGCACGGTTTATGCAGGAAGTTTCTTTAATAAAATACCTGCAAATGCAGATCTTTATATGACCAAATGGGTGATTCATGACTGGAATGATGCCGAAAGCTTAGCTATACTTAAGGTTTGCCACAAAGCAATGCCTGTTGGAGGGAAGTTACTAATTATAGATTCGGTTATTTCAGATGAATTAAATCAACCTCATGCCGGGAAACTGCTGGATTTAAATATTATGGCAATGACAACCGGAAAAGAGAGAACGCTAAAGGAATTTAAGAATCTTATAAAAGAGGCAGGATTATCATTCAAAAGGCTCATCAATACTAATACCGAAGTTTCAAGTATTATTGAATGTGAAAAGTTATCTTAATTGGAATTTGTAAAGTAGAAATCTATGATTAAAGTTACTGTTTTTTATCCTGTTAAGAAGACAGATTGGTTTGATATATCCTACTATTTAGAAAAACACATGCCTTTGTCTAAATCTCTTTTTGGAGAAGTATTAAAAGGTATTGCTATAGAAGAAAATATGACAGACTCAGCTGCGGCAGATCAAAACGGCATGTATAAAATAATAGGACATCTTTTTTTTGAAAGCATGGAAGATTTCTATGATAAATTCCTTGCCAATAAAGAGATTCTTTATCAGGATGCCTTAAATTATACCAATGTGATACCTGTTTTGCAGATCAGTAAAGTTTTAGTTTGCCAAACTCCATGGATATAGAAAAAACATAAAGGAACTTTACTTGATTGTCTTGTAAAAGAACATGTTTTTACGTAATGGTAATGAAACTCGGTTCTGTCGCATCTGGGAATAACTTTTATCTTTAGAATTTTAAACCGATCAAAAGATGAATACTAAAGGTCATTGTTATCCAAAATGCATAATTCTTCAGGCAGTATATTTCAAACTAAGATTTACACTTAGTTATCGGGGGATGTTGAAGAGATCTGTATAAGTAATTGATAACAGCCATAAAATGGCACCAATGCGACTTTTTTTAGTTGGCTTTGTTGAATATAACCGTAATCATTCAGGTCTCTGATACATCTATGGTAGGTAACAGGGCCGCTTATTTTAGCAATCTTCATAATTTCATGTCTATATGCTTTAATGGGATTAATATAGCCTGCAGCAGTTCTGAATTGTAGTAATGCCGCAAAAATTCCAATATGGGTAATCTTGCCGGGCTGTCCTTTATCAGATGTAAAGCGGATAGGGGCGGTTTTTTTTACAGCATAAGGATCTGTGTTTATAGAACAGCGGTCAGGTGATCAGGGGGTATATTATTTTAGGTTTGATATTATTTTTTAGGAGCTTTCTCCCGCTATGCGTTGCAATCTTTTGCGCCGAACCCCGGCACAAAAGGATTTCCACTTCTATCGGGGCTAAGGGCTCCCAAAGAGCCCTGTTTTGTGTTGGAGAATTGATATTAGCTTTTTGTAACGAAAAAGAGGTGATGATATGATATTTAAATTACAGAGAAAAAAACAGTTTAACAAATGAGCCGTTTATTTGGTTCTGTTTACTTTTCCCTCATTGGGCAGAAGTGATAGTAATACTAGTTTATAAAAAAATAATCAATAAAAAACTCTTTATGTAATTAAATACTATTATATTTTGACACACATCCAGCTTGCTTTTATAATCTTTTTATCTCCTACATATGCAATTCCTGACTGTTTGATTATCTTTTCACTTAAACGAATATTTTTCACAATAAATTTTATTTGATCTCTAAATTTTGCAGCTGCATAAAATTCTGCATCTTCTATAGTGACAAGACCAAAAATTCCTTTTGTTATTCCTAAAAGTTTAACACCTGCACCTCCGCATTGGGCCATTGATTCGATCAAAATTGTTCCGGGAATATACTCGGATTTAGGAACGCTTCCTTTTAACCAAAGGTCTCTTTCATCAAACGTTTTAATTCCAATAACTGTTTCATTTGAAAATGATATTATTTGATCTACGAATAAAAAAGGAGCCCTATGTGGAATTAATTTTTCAACTTCAGACATACTATTTTTTTAGCTATATTTATTTTAAGTTAAGAAATCAGTTTTTTTGAATTATTTGTATATCATTTTTTATTAAATATTAGTTTAAATTTATTATCACTAGGATTAAGCAAGATAAATATCTCTTAATTTGACAATCGAAATCCTAATACGGTTTTATATAAAGTAGGTACAATCAATAAATTATCATTTGCAATGTATTCAATATCTGCAGTAATGATTTTTTCTTTTCCCAGATCAATTAGTAATTTTTTATTTCCGTTTACATCAATATCAAAGAGCTGTCCCTGCCATGCTCCGGAAACTATATATCCATTTTTACCATTACTGACAATACCATCCAGATTATCAATACCGCTAAAAATCTGATGGAATTTTTTGGTCAGTTTGTTTATGGCAAAAGCAGTTTTACTTTCCATATTCAATACTAAGAGATCCTCTTTAGTACATAACAATCCATTTGGTTTAGAAAGAAAACCAGATTCAGTCCATACGTTTATTTTTTCGTCTGATATTTTATAAATCTTGTTCCCAAAGCAGTCAGAAACGTAAATATCTCCATTGGTATCTATTGTTATATCGTTAAGGAATATAGCATTGTCTACATGATACACTTTCTCAATTTTAGCTGTTTGGGTGTTGATGCGGACTACTCTGTTAATATCTGCAACATATAATTTTTTCTTATATAATCCCATTCCCTGAGGGTTATCCAATCCATCAACCCATTTTAAAACTTCTATTTCACCATTTGTTTTAAGCTTGGAAATAAATCCATTGCCGTCTTTTGCAAGGTATTCGCCGTTTATATTTGAGATGTAGAGAATCTTTTTTGAGGAATCGTAAAGTGCTGATTCAGGTTTAAAAAAAAGAGAATCTGACTCCCATACTTTTGTAATGTTCTGACTAAAAGTGATAGCGGAAATTAATGTTGTAAATAAAATGAGAATAGTTTTTTCCATTATTTAATCTTCAAATGGTTACTAAATTTTGGTTTCAGGTTATTTAAAATGAAATCTTAGACATCATACTAAGTTCAGGTATTGCTCTGGAAAAACACACTATTGATTAAGTAAGACAAAAAATGAAGCAGTCTTGTTAATGCTTTGACTACAATATTGGCAAAAGTAATTTCTTATGAAGCAAGCTGCAATAACTAAATATAACCAATTTTCAAATTTAACTGGACAAATAGCAGGATTTTAATATTTTATTGATGTGGTTTTCTATTTTCTGTCTATTGGTCAGGCAATTTTATCCATTCACCAAGAAAGTTTTTTAAGGGGGTATTGAACCGATAGATTTGCCTTAAATAATGTTAAAAATATAAAAATGAAGCTAAAAGAATAATTGTTTACACAGTATTATTTATGATGTCACTGGAATGAGTGGCACATCATGACCGGAATATACATTTGTTATCAAAAGTATTGAAATCTTAAGTTGAAAACGAAGATTAGATAATCGGTTTTGGCATTTTAGAATAGTCTGTCAATCCCAATTTATTTCCGAACGGGTCTTTGAACTCAAAAGAGAGTCCGGTCATAATCTCGAAGGGCTCACTTAAAAAATCAACTCCTTTTTGTTTTAGATCTTCGTAAGCATCTTGAACATTATCAACGGTGAACCAAATTGCGGGTTTCGCATCTTTAATAGTGGTCACAATAATTGCAGGTTCGTTACTGCCAACTTTAAAAGCAGTCATACCTTTATCAGTAAAGTCAAACTTGATGCCAAGCCCAAGCTTGTTTGTATAGAACTCTTTTGCTTGGTCAAGATTGTCGACAGGCAGAAAGAAATTATCGTAATTGTTAATGATACTCATATTTTTCTGATTTTATTTATGAATGGTCTATGGCCAGTTATTTAAATTCTTGCCGCCCCTTTTGTCAGATGTAAAAGTGTTTGTTAATCGGATTATTCTTTACAATCCAGCCTTTATCTGCGAAATGGACTAAAAGAAAGATTCCAATTGTCCCGCCAATATGTTTCAAACAGGTTTAGCCGGTTTTATTTCTGTTAATTCACTGATTGTTTTTGTTTTTTTAAATTGACTCTAATTTAAGATTAAAATTAACTTTATTAGCTTAGACTTAGTAATATATTTCGGTAAAGTACACGTAAGTCCAAATTTAGAGAAAAGTTTTATTGTATTGAATTGATCTCATTTTTTATTGTCAAGATTTTCTTCAAAAAGATATATCTTATTATGCAGATAAGGAATTCCTGCTTTAGTCTTATAAGATGTTGAGTTCTTATTTAAAAATAATTTAAGCTGAAAATTCGATAGAAGAAGTTATTTATATTTGGTTAAGATTAAAATATATTGTCTGAAGACCGAACTCATCTTCTCTTCTGAATTTTTCTAAAAAACCAATTTTCAAAAGTATTTTTTTTGAAACCTTATTAGCAGGATCTATTGATGCAAAAATCGTTTTAAATTTTAATTTTTCAAAACCATATTTGACTACAGCATTTGCAATTTCTGTTGCTAAACCTTTTCCCCAGTATTGCTTGTCCAAAGCATAAATTAATTCATAATCATTGATATCTGAAGATAAAATCAAACCGCAGTATCCAATAAGTGTATCATTATCCTTAGAGAATACTCCATACATGCCAAAACCTTTTAATTTATAATTTAAAATTGAAACGTCGATCCATTTCTGTGTTTGTTCTTTTGACAACGGTTTGCCATCACCTACATACTTCATTAATTCGGCATTGCCGCAAATGGAGTATAGCGCTTCTAAATCAATTTGCTTGATGTGATTTATGTATGTTCTTTCAGTTTCAATAATCGTCATTTTGTATTTTTATAAAAGTTTTAATAGGGGAGTATTTAATCCGCATATTTTTTGAGTGTTGATGAAGTGAAATTGATAAAAACTAAAGTATTAATTAATATTTAAATTTCAGACGAATAAAGATCTCCCTGTTTTTTCACGCATTCTTTGATGAAATATTTTTTACAATCTTTTTACTGGTAGCAAAGTAAAAATCTCATTATTGTTGGTTTGTTCTTAGAGTTTTAAGTGGTGCAAACAAACAATTAATTAATTGTTTTTTTATAAGCCTGAAATCAGTTAAGTTAATGGGAGAGGTTATAGCAATTAATATTTTTTCAGGTATGATGCAACGTTTTAATTAGAATTTGCGTCTATGATTATGAAACATCAATTATTTACTATGACATCAAAATCGCAAAATTCCAGGACACTCTGGCTGGATTATCTAAAATCATTTATTACCGTACTGGTAGTAGCTCATCATGCCTCCTTAGCCTACACCACTTTTGCATGGTTTGACAGTAGTGCTTATATTAATTCTACTGCCCCAATTGTAGATCATAACAGATGGATTGGGATGGATATTTTCGAAAATTATAATGATATTTTCTTTATGTTTCTCATGTTTTTTATCGGTGGGCTTTTTCTGGTGAAAAGTATGGAGAAAAAAGGAGCCATGTATTTTGTACGAGACAGAATTAAAAGGCTCTTTATTCCGTTTGTTTTTTTAGGTACAATCTTAATGCTTTTTTCTTATTTCCCAGCTTATTATCTGGCACATCAAAGTACCAATATTTCAGCTTATGTAATAGACTTTTTCACCATTGAAAACTGGCCTCCAGGTCCGCCTTGGTTTATAGGAGTACTGTTTTTCTTTAATTTAATTCTAGGAGTTATATATCCTTTTATAAAAGAAAAATTCAATAAATGCTCTGATAAAGTTTCATTTTTCACCAATCGGCCAGTAGCTGTTTTTGCGGTTTTATTTTGTATTACTTTTATTTTATATGTACCTGTAGCGTATTGCATTGGAGCAGGAAAGTGGGTTTCTTTTGGGCCACTTGATTTTCAACTAAGCAGAGTACTGGCCTATTTTGGATATTTTTTACTGGGTGCTATTGTAGGTAACAGCGATTTTGATAATCATATTTTTTCATCGAATTCGCGTTTTGTTATTCAATGGAAATATTGGTTTATTGTATCCCTGGTTTTTTATAGTGCGGTAACTTACCATAACAGGACCGACATTCTGGGCCAGTTTGTTGATAATGGCCTTATGCCTGAATTTTTAGCGTGGATGATTTACTACACCTTATATGTTGGTACATGTACGGCTTCTTGTATGGCGTTTATTGGTTTGTTTAAAACTATTGTAAAGCGTAGTCGCAGATTATGGAATTCACTGGCCGAAAATGCTTACCTGATATATCTTCTTCATTACTTTTTTGTATTGTGGGGACAGTTTTTTTTAATGAGTTATGAAATACATGCATTATGGAAATTTGGTATAGTATTTTTGTTTTCTTTGGCAGCCAGTTGGATTACAGCTATTTGTCTTCGAAAAATAAACATTGTAAAAACATACCTATAACAATCAGCGGGTAATTGCCAATTTTTGTTTTGCCAAAAGTAAATTATACAGTACTTCAGTTTTAGAAATCGACTTTTATTGGGATAAAAACAGAATCTTTTTACAAGCAATCTTGAAACGATATACAATTGGTCAAGGATTTTTGTCCATAGGTCAAGAAAGTTTTCGTACTGTCTAATGCACTGATAGTTTTGCCTTCATTAATGTAATTATCAAACAAAATGAAGGTAAAAAAAGCAGGTTTATATCTATTGATATTCATATTATCGGCAGGGCTGCAGGCTCAAATAAAAATTTCGGGAAAAGTAATCGATGGTTTTCAATCCTTAAGTGGAGTGAACGTTACGGTGCTGAAACAGGATTCAGCTTATGTAGCCAGAACTGTAAGTGATTCGGTAGGGAATTATACAATTAAAAACATATCTGCAGGAAGCTATCGGATATCTTTTTCATCGGTTGGTTATCATAAAAAAGAAGTTAGCATAAGAGTTGACTCAGAAAACGTACAGTTGGATGATGTTATCATGGAGATCGAAAGTATCGAAATGGAGGCAGTTTCAGTTACAGCCAAACGCGCGGCATTTAAAATAGAGCCTGGAAAAACTACAGTTGATCTTGCTGCTTTTTCACTAGGATCAGATGGATCGGTTTTAAATACGATTGGAAAAATTCCCGGGATATTAATCATGAATGATGGAACTGTTTTATTAAACGGACAGCCTGGCGCAAATGTGATGATAGATGGTAAGTTAACACATCTCACAGGAGAAAATTTAGTCAACCTGCTTCGTTCTATGCCAAGCAGCGCTGTTGATAAAATTGAAATGGTATCCCATGCTTCTTCAGAGTATGATGCAGCAGGTACAGGAGGATTTATAAACATTAAAAGAAAGCGAAAATCAGCAGAAGCAATACACCTTAACGTTTTGTCAAATGCAGAAGCGGGAAGACGTTTTAGAGAGAATCAAAACTTATCTTTTCAAATTCAAAAAGATAAATACACATTATATACCAATTATTCTTTTTATAGCGGACAAGATTTTATTTGGATTAATTCATCTCGTGAGTATTTAAAAAAGAATTCAGATGATGATGTGAGACTTGATATGCGGGCAGACCGCAATTTTAGTTCTAACTCGCATTATTTTAAAACAGGACTGGATTACGAATTGTCAAAAAAACTAAGTATAAGTGCCGATGTTTATAGTAATTGGTTTAGAAAAAATAAAAATGAAAGCGCTTTATCTGAATTTTTTCAAGGTTTGTCTTCGAAAGATTTTTCACTTCGTACGCAAAATGATCAATATGCTCATCACAGAAAATTGGGAGCAGGGATAGGCATTTTTTATAAATTCAACACAAAGTTAAAATGGGAAAACGAATTTACTATTCTTGCTTTTGAACAAAAAGAAAAGCTGGATCAAAAAAGTAAGATGGATAAGTTTCCGGATCCTTTATCAGAAGATGTTTTAAAGGGAAAAATGGGCGGAAACATCCAGATTGCTAATCTGCAGTCAAGCATTGGTTACAAGATGTCTGATAAATTCTCCTTTCAGTCCGGTATTAAATCTTCTTCTGTTACTATTGATAATACTGCTTCGTATAATTCATTGCAGTCTGGCGTTTGGCATGAGGATAAAAAATTGAGCAGCAGTTTTCTCTACAAAGAAAATGTATGGGCAGTTTATATGCAGTCCGGCCAAAAATGGTCACCGCATTTCTCTACTGAAATGGGAGTTCGATTAGAAATAACAGATACAGAGGCACATTATGCTTTAGCAAGCCATGATTCTGTGTTGATTCGATCTTATGGCCAACTGTTTCCAACTTTTTCCGCCAGTTATAGTTTTTCGCAAGGCCATACGGTTTCTCTTCAGTATGGCAGGCGCATTGTACGTCCTAATTATAGGGACCTTAATCCTTTTACCGAAGTGAATGATCGTTATTTACAAGAAAGGGGAAATACTTCGCTTAATGCTGAACTGGTTCATAATCTGGAAGCCTCATGGCTTGTAAAATCCAAGTATGTGTTTAGTATGTTTTATACCATTCGAAAAAATCCTATTACTAAAAGTTATCTCACTGAGCCAGATAGTGAAGCTACTATTGTAATGCCTCTTAATCTTAAAGACAGTTATGCTTTGGGTCTTAGAGTAAGTCTTAATAGTATCAAACCAATAAACTGGTGGACATTGCACCTTAATGGCTCTATGAGTTACAAGGAGTTTTACTGGTTTGAAGCGGGCAGTTTCTACAATAATAATCTATTGTCTCCAACCATTCAGATTAATAATCAATTTATTCTGCCACATGATTGGGCTCTTGAAGCTACAGGGTATTATAGTGGTACAATGGCAGAGGGCCAGGCCAGGATTGGTTCAATTGGTTCTGTATCTGTAGGGGCAAGAAAAAGTTTTTTTGAAAACAAGCTAGGTCTGTATGTATACATCAATGATGTTTTTTTGACTAACCTTCAGAATATTACTTTACGTAATAGTGTTATCGCCGGAGCTTACACAGAACGCCGTGACACCCGCATGGTTGGAATAACACTTTCCTGGAAGTTTAATTCACAGAATCCTTCAAAGGCGATAAGAAAAACAGAAAATACAGAAGAAAGTAAACGTATCAATTTGTAAATTAGAACCCGTGAAAATAATTAGGAATAAAAAAATAGCAATTGAATGGATCTACCCCGCAGTTTGGGGAATCCTAATGTATAATGTACTTAGGGCAGTTACAGATCTTACACACCATGGTATTTTTTGGGAAGGGGATATTAAGCTGCACTTGGTTGCATTACTACTTTCTATATTGATATGCTATATAAGCAGTCTTGTATGGCATCGCAAACTTTGCAGGATCGTAGAATCTGGTAAAATGGGAAGGGACTATGTATTGGTTCTTGTGCAGCTTATTATTTTATTGAACCTCGTGCTCATTGCAGGACAAGGTGTTGGTCTTTTATTTATGGGGGCAGGCTGGATAGACTACATGCTTATTAATGTCATCTATATACCACTATTGCTCATTTTTTATACATTTATCCGTAATGGCCTAATAGATAAAAATGTGTATAAAAAAATACTGGCACTGGAAATATTAAAAGCAGAAAAAAATGAAGCAGAACTTGATTTTCTAAAATCCCAATACCATCCGCATTTTCTTTTTAATGCTTTAAACACTATTTATTTTCAGGTAGATGAAAGCAATGAAGAAGCAAAGAATAGCATTGAGCATTTATCAGGACTACTGCGTTATCAGCTTTATGATGTAAACCATGAAGTTCCTTTTCATAAAGAAATAGCGTATTTACGTTCTTATATTGCCTTTCAGCAATTGAGAAAAACAGATAAGTTAGCTGTAAATGTTACTATAGATGCTATTTTACAGCAGCAACCTATAGAGCCATTGTTGTTTCAGCCGTTATTGGAAAATGCATTCAAATATGTATCAGGATCATACCAGATAGATCTTGTATTGAAACTAGTAGAAAATAAAATTCACTTTATATTGAAAAATTCCGTTTCAGATACGCCGGTATCTTCAGTAATTAAAGACAGCGGTATAGGACTTAGTAATCTCAAACGCAGACTAGAACTGCTTTATCCCGAAAACCACGAATTATTGACAAAAAAAGAGAATGCCTTTTTTGAGGTCACGCTCATTTTACAAATAAAATAGTATGGAGATAAAATGTATCATTACAGATGACGAACCCCTAGCGCGTAAGGGTATTAGAGGATATATAGAGAAAACAGATTTTCTTTGTCTTACAGGAGAATGTGAAAATGCAATTGAGCTCAATAATCTGCTTAAAAAAGATACTGTTGATGTTATCTTTCTGGATGTTGAAATGCCGGGACTTACCGGTATGGAGTTTCTGGCCTCTGTGGAAAATCTGCCAAAGATCATTATTGTATCTGCTTATGAACAATATGCCTTAAAAGGATATGAACTCAATGTATTTGATTATCTGCTAAAACCAGTTTCTTATCAGCGTTTTCTAAAATCGGTCAATAAACTGCACGGTGCAATAGAAAAAGAAGAAAAAAACAATACGGTTGATTATATCTTTATCAAAGTAAATAAGAAAACAAAAAAAATGATGCTCAAAGACATTCTTTTTATAGAAAGCATGGAGAATTATGTGCAGGTTCATACAGCTGTTTCCAAAGAAATGGTTTACTGCACACTTAAAATGATCTCAGAGGGTCTTCCATCAGAAAAGTTTATTCAGATACATAGACGATACATTGTGAATGTTGAACATATCCAAGCTGTAGAAGGCAGCCGTCTTGAAATAGGAGCACATGTTCTTCCTATGTCCCGCAGTATGAAAGATAGTATATACAGCAAGTTTATAACAGGAAATTTTATTGCAAGAAGCAAAAATGACCAATAAAACAGAGGCTGTTTAAACAGTATATACTTTTGAAGTTCCTGCCAATACTTCGGCAACTTTATTTTTGAAAGGAAAAAACATTGAAAAGCTAAGAGAATCAGGCAATAAAATTAAAAAAGGCCAAAGGAGTGACTTATTTGGGACAAAAAGACTATAAATTAATATTTGGCTTGGAATCGGGAATTTTTTCAATTTACGGTAAAGAATTAAAAAAAGAAACAGATTAGTTTTTTAGTGGTTTAAAAATGTTTGATGACTTGTTATATAAGTCCGAATAAGATTATATCGAAATTTTATTGTTCTGTTGGCGGTATTTTCCAGGAGTAATACCCACTATTCGCCTGAATATTTTTGAAAAGTGAGGCAAGTTCGAGAAACCGGTATCTAAGGCAATTTCGAGAAGACTCTTATTTGTTGTGGCAATGAGATATTGCGCCCTTTCTATCTTTTTTTCGTGAATATAATTTAAAGGCCTCTGTCCGTTATGAAGTAGAAATTGTTTCGAAAAATAATCCTTGTTTTGATTTACTCTTTTGGCTAAATCTACCACAGTTAAATTCTCACCTAAATGAAGTTGGATATAACTCATGGTGTCCAAAATTTTTGAAGGAGTATTTTGAGGCGTGTTTTGTTTGAATTTTTCAGTATTCAGAAATCTGGAAATCAATAAAAGAAGTATCCCTTGATTTTCAAAGATGAGGTGCGGTTTTAGTTGATTGTTAAGGGATTGGTATTCTTTGTAATAAGCTTCTTTTTCATATACTTTTGGATTGTCAGATCTGTTAATTCCTCTTCTGGGGTTTTCCTGCAGCATTTGTTTGATAAGGACAATGTCAGTTTGGGTGGCGGGCAATTTCATTACATTCCTATTTTGGTTAAACAAAGAAATTCCATCGGGAGATTCCTCAAAAAACTGAATAAAATATTGACTTAAATAGTCCTCACAATTCAAATTGCAAATGGTAAAACTTGGAATAAGATACAAGTAACCAGGTTCTAAAATTAACTTATCAGAACTATGAGAGATAAATCCAATTCCTTCATCAATGTAGTAAAGTCGGTAGTAAGGGCTAATTACATTATTAAAATTCCATTTTTTGTTAAGTTTTACATAATCAATGTTTAATAAGGTAAAGGAGTATTTGAAAATGCTTTTTGACATGATGATATTAAAATTAGGATAAAAAGATCGTTTTTGAATAATAAAAAATCGTTTTTGAATAATTAATTTAAAATGTGTATATTTTAAATTTGTCTTTGGCTATTAAAAATAGATCATTAAAAACTTATAATCAAATCCTGATATAAAATAGCTGTAATAAAAAAAACTGGAGGCTCTATTTAATATAAATGGGGACTTTTAAATAAACTGATAAAATCGGAAATCTATAAATTAGTATTCAAATTATGAAAAGAAGAGATGCTTTAAAATTAGGTATTTCAGCCCTGGCAGGGCTTTACTTATCTCCTTTATTGGGACATTCCTATATCCTTAGCGCTCCCGCTTTCAAAGGTGTTTTTGAGCCTACCTGGGATTCTTTAAGCAAATACCAGGTTCCAGATTGGTTTCGTGATGCTAAATTTGGAATGTGGGCACATTGGGGTCCTCAATGCCAACCAGAAGCTGGAGATTGGTATGCTCGTGGAATGTATCAGGAAGATTCCTGGCAGTATAAGATCCATTTGAAAAAATATGGACATCCCTCTAAGTTTGGGTTTAAAGATGTAATTAATGTTTGGAAAGCTGATAAGTGGAATCCCGACGAACTGGTAAATTTATACAAAGATTCAGGAGCCAAATATTTTATGGCAATGGCCAATCATCATGACAATTTAGATCTTTACGATAGTAAATATCAGCCCAATTGGAATTCAACCAAAATGGGGCCTAAAAAAGATATTATTGCTGGTTGGGAAAAAGCAGCCCGCAAAGCAGGACTTCCCTTTGCCGTTAGTGTTCACGCCGCCCATGCCTGGAATTGGTTTGATACTTCTAAGGGCGCTGATAAAAAAGGCACCTTAGTAGGAGTTCCTTATGATGGTGTTTTAACAAAAGCAGATGGTGCGGGGACTTGGTGGGAAGGTTTAGATCCGCAAGAATTGTATGCGCAAAATCATCCCCTGAGTGAGAAAGAGTCAGGCAATTCATCAGTACATAGTCAATGGGATTGGGGAGATGGAGCTTCAATACCAACGGCTGATTACTGTGAAAAATTTCATGACAGAACTATTGATTTAATAGACAAATACAATCCTGATTTGGTTTATTTTGATGATACAGCACTTCCTCTTTGGCCAATTAGTGATGCAGGTTTACGTATTGCGGCACATTTATACAATAAAAGCCTTGAAAAGAATAAAACAGTTCAAACGGTTGTAACGGGTAAAATTTTGGATCAGCAACAGCGCAAAGCTATGGTTTGGGATATTGAAAAAGGACAAAGTAATAGCATAGAACCCTTACCATGGCAAACGGATACTTGCATTGGCGAATGGCACTATAATCGAGATGTTTATAAAGATAAACGTTATAAAACGGCTAAAACCGTTATTCATACATTAATTGATGTGGTAAGTAAGAACGGGAATCTAATGCTGAACATTCCCGTAAGAGGAGATGGAAGTATTGACGAATTAGAACGCGAAATTGTTAATGAAGTTGGGGTTTGGATGAAGCTAAATAGCAAAAGTATTTATGGTACCCGACCATGGAAAATTTTTGGAGAGGGCCCGCAGCAAGAGACTGCGGGAGCACTAACTGCTCAGGGTTTTAACGAAGGAAAAGGAAAGCCTTATACTTCAGAAGATATTCGTTTTGCACAAAAAGATAAGATACTTTATGCAACGGTGATGGCCTGGCCGGAAAGTGGCACTGCCATTATTAAAAGTTTAGGAAAGCAATCGCCGTACCATACCGCTACAGTAAAAGAAATTAAACTCGTTAGTACTGGTCAAAAACTGAAATTCAAACAGCATTCAAGTACTCTTGAAGTCTATTTTCCAAATCAAAAACCAGAAGCTCCTTATGCAAATGCATTAGAAATTATATCATAGTAAAAATTGCTTTCAGATTAGTTCTCAAATGATAAATCATTTCTATTTATTATATTTCTAATTGCGTCTGCACTTCGGACGCAATTAGAAATACTTTTTTATTATTACTGATGTCTATTGGATTAAATCGATTACCTGTTTACCAAAATCTGAAAAGTTATCTTTTTCTTCCTTATGACTTTGATGGCTTATCATTCTAAGGGCAACAATATTATTTATTGGATCAACAATAATGAAATTTCCCAAATATCCGTCGGCACGATAGGTCACCTTGCCGCTAAATTCTCTTTTTCGAAGACGTAATCCCGATGTTAGATTCTTAGCAATATCCTGATAAGGGTTATCACCGAAAACCGATCGCAGTTTTGTCAAATACTCCTCATTAGAGTTGTAAACACCTTTCATTTTAATAGCTTTTTTGATGAACTCCTTTGGTACGTTATTTTTCTTTAATTCGGTGATAATTTGCTCATCAACAATTGAGATTGTGTTTTCATAATCCAGCCACCATAACATTCCGTAGCCTTGATACTGAGCAGATGGTTTTACAACTTCATTGATATACTCCTCAGAAATAATCACATTGTTATTGTATTTTCCTTTGTTTGCCAGTAAGAGCCCCAGTTTAACCATATCTTTGGGTTTAATTTGGCATCCGGACATAACGTGAGGATTTCCTTTCTGGTCCAAAGTCCAGCTATAATCTGTAATCTCCAGCTTTTTAAAAAGTCTCTCCCCAATATATTCATCCATACGTTTACCAGTTATTTTTTGGATTACACCGGCCATAAGATTTAAAGATTTATTATTGTATTCCCAGATTTCTCCCGGTTTTTTTGAAAGTTCGGCGGCAAGGGCCAATTGTACAAAATCTGCACTGGGATAAATTTCTACCGATGCATTGGGATTATTTTGCATACCTGAGGTCATATTAACCAAATGCCGTATGGTAACAAACTGTTTTTGACCTTGCATCCATTCAGGGTAATATTTAGCTATTGGAGTATCGAGGGTTTCAATCAATTGATCGGTAAGGATACAAGCAACTGCCAGGCCTACTATACTTTTGGTGCAGGACATGCCTTCAATTTTCGTGTCTGGCTGTCCAATACCGAAATATTTTTCAGCAACCAATTCATTGTCTTTATAGATGATAACAGCTTCTGAATTTGTCTTATCAGCCTTTGTTAAAAGTGTTTCGAGTTTGTTTTTGTTGATATTTTGTCCATAAGTATGAACTACCAGCATTCCCAGGAATACTATTAAAGCTTTTTTGCGCATTTCTTTTTTTTAAATTAAGATTCCACTTATTTGATTGCATTATAATTTCATTCAATTCAGAATTGGTTTATAAACATCTCAAATATTTCACTGGCAAAGAAAGTAAATGGTTTGCTTTTGAAATTGTAAAAATGGAAACAGCATTAAATAAAAAGCCACACATTTTCTTTTTGTGTATCTACATTTTTGAAGAAAAATTTCGGGTTGTTATGGGTCAGGTCCTGAAAATCTTTAATAAAATGCGATTGATCATAGAATAAGTTATCGAACGATAATTCGGTTAAGTTTTTTGCTTTGTTTTGTTCAATAATTGATCTTCTGAATCGATGTATTTTTCGATATTCAGAGGGAGGTTTCCCGACATTTTTTTGAAATATTTTACTGAGATACTGCCTTGAAATTTTATACTTCTTTGCCATTTCAGTTATTTTGGCATCAGCTTCTATATCCTTGATCAATTCCTCAGTCAGTGAAACATCTTTTTCTCTGAACTTGGATAACCAGTAAAGCTCAAGTGTTTCAATCTGTTTTTGCCTGTCGTTGATATTGAAAATCTTCTCCATTTCTGCTTTAAAATCAGTATATGGATCGAATTCAATTTTTTTCGTATGATCTTTGGAATAAAAAACATCCACATTATCGATAAAAAAGTTCAGTCCCAGTGGCTTAAAATATATGGTAATTTCATTGATGAGTTTCAGATACGATATTTCGATTGGAGTATTATAACGGTAGATGATATTGGCCAAGATATTATTTTCCTTCGAAGGGCTAATTATCATTATCCCTTCACTTTGTGTCAAAGAAATATTCTGTGCAATAGCAATGATGACGTAATTATTAGGGAATGTGCGATAGATTAAAGGATCGGATTTCGAATCTTCTACAATAAAATAAAATCCTTCGATATACTTTTGCAGCAGCGTATTTTTTGGTTTGTAAAATTCTAAATTCATTTTAATGATTTGATTATTAAACTTATCTATAGGCTAAATGATAATGTAAATTTACAATTTTTTATATTTTTCAAAATTAAAGGTGCTATTTTATTCTATAGTATTAAGCGGTTCTCTCGCATCTGGAATAACTTTTATCTTTAGAATTTTAAACCCATCGAAAATGCATACCAAAGGTCATTGTTATCCAAAGTCTATTATTCTGCAGGCCGTATATTTTAAGCTTAGCTTTACATTAAGCTATCGGGATGCTCAAGAGATCATGAGAATGCGAGTAGTTTCTGTTGATCATGGTACTATTCAGCGCCGGGAGTGTAAGTTTACACCTTTGCTTGAGCCAGAGATCAAGATGAGAAAGGTCAAAGTGAGGGCAAGCTGGGAAAGACGCGCTTAAAGCAGGGCTGAAAATTTCGGATTTACTCCGTTTGATTCTCGTTTTTAGTTTCCTTTGAAGCTCGTCTTACAAGTGTATAAAACTCTTTTAAATGCCACCAGGCAGGGCACATCTCAAGGTCTCCTTTATAATGGTATATAGTTAGAAAACAGCTTTTAAGGAAAAGCTGGGAATCTGTGATTTTAGCCCATGGCTTTAACTCCACCTGCTCAGGCGGGGGAGTGGCTTCAAAATAGCGTTTTATCTCTTCTGGGGTCATGGGGCAAAATTAGGTAAAAACTTCAGGCCTGTCAAGGGCGGAGGGGGTATACTTTTAAAGTGTTTTTTTTTGTTTTGGGGTTGTTTTTTTAAATGTGTCTGATCCTCATAGTTTTGGCGCTGAAATTCACCCAATTTATATTTTCGATTATTGGGGAATCTTTGATGTTGTGAAAAATATAGCTTTTCTTTTTTTTGATGTAGTATTGGGCGCGCAGACTTCTGCAAGATTTGTAAGTTAATCGGGTATTAAGAATTGTTACGAGAATCTAATTGAAGTGACAATCATTATCAATTTTATTTAAATGCTTTTTTTTTGGAGCTTTTTCCCGCTATTCGTTGCAATCTTTTGTGCCGAACACCGGCACAAAAGGATTTTCACTGCTATCGGGGCTAATGGGGCAGAGCGATCACTATTGTTTTGCTGTAATCCAAAGTATAAAAGCCTATCAGTTTAATTTTTAATTCAATTAACTTTCCAATAAGACGATTGCCCAAATCTGTTGTAGTTTTTATGGGCAGTTTACTTTATTTTAAATTGTTAATCAAATTATGCATTTCTTCTAAATACACTTTTGTCAATACTTTCTACCGACTTTGTCCAGGAATAAGGAATATTTAAATCATCTGATGACATTACAGACATTCCCCCAACCATTGCACAAATAGTATCCCTGTCACCTAAAATTGATACAGCTTTCCATATTCCTTCTTCAAAATTTTCTAAATTATATGCAGTACACCAAATTGCAAAAGGCACTGTATCTTGCGCGGTCATATTTACACCATTACCCAAAATACTTTTTACAGTTTCAATATGATAATTATAGGGTACACTTTTAGATTTCGATATCTTTGACTTTGTATCGCTATCTGGTAATTCTTTTAAAATTTTATCTATAAATTCAATCGGATTTAATATACACTTGTCAAATTTCGTCCGGGTTGTCAACGCAGTACCAATTGCAATGGCAATAGCGCCTGTAATGGCTTCAATATTTGAATGCGTAATTTCAGCTGATTTTATTGATAATTCTTTCACTTTTTGGAAATTGTCGAAATGGAAAGCACCAATAGGACAAACTCTCATTGCAGCTCCATTTCCCATTGAACCTTGTCCGTCAAATGCTCTTTTTGATACTTTCTGCCAATGCTCACCGTTTTGAACCTCTCTTAGAAGCCTTCTTAAAGTTGCACCATAACCTCTGTTTTGATCTAAATCATGATTTATACCAAACTGCTTTATTAAATTGTCCTGGTCTATACCGCCATTTCTTTCTAATTCCTCAAAAACAGCAATAGACATTACTGTGTCATCTGTAAATTCCCATTTAGTTTCAGGTATCTGTCTTAAATAAATACTTTCTGAAATTTTGTCTAAATCTCCAAAAAAACTATCACCAAACGCATCTCCAATCGACACGCCTAATAGTGATTTCTTAGCATTTTCAATTCTATATGTATTATCAATATGATCCATAATTGTCTTGTTGTTATAATAGTAGGCAACGTTCTGGCGCTACAGCGGGTTTGGGACTAAATTAAGCCCATTCTTCGGATTTGCCAAATCATTCAAATACAAAACCAACTTTCCATTAAGCCGATTGCCCAAATCCGCTGTAGTAGCTGTTGTAAGCTGTACTTTTACCATATTTTGCCATTTGTCTGCTTTAATGCATCAATTAATGGAACTTTATTTCCATCTTCAACATCACAAATTAAATTGTGAATACTCAATAATTCAAGTTTTTTCAGTGAATTTAAAAAACAAAATGAGTCAACTTTTTTGCTGTCAAGTTGTAAAAAAGATAGGTTTGGCAATTCTTTTAAATAATTATTTACTTCTAAAAGTTTTGGAGCTGAATAAATCTCAATTTTTCTTAATTTGGTATGGTCTTTACTTATGCCTTCGAGACTTGTCAAGCTTCTATTGTGAAACAAACCCAATAATTCCAAGTCTTTAAAGTTTTCTAATCCTTTAAGAGATTTAAGTTTACTGCCTCTAATTTGAAGTTGTTTAAGATTTATATTTTTAGATAAAATTGAAAGGTCGATTTCAGCATATTTATTGTATAAACCCAATCTTTCCAATTTTGTAAGTAATGATATTTTTTCTAGTGAATATTTATCGACGATTTCTAATCCAATACTTTTTAGTTTTTTGAATTTTGTATAATCAATTTTACTGTTTTGTGAATTAATACGTATCAAATTTCTTAAAGAATAGAGTGCTTCAAAGTCTTTTACAGAATCACTTAAAATATCAATAGATTCAATGAAATCAAGATTGTAAGATGTTAAAAAATCTAAATTTTCTAATTTGTAATCATCGGTTAATCTGATCGTATTTATATCTTTTTCTTTTATTAATGCTTCTAAATTTTGTTTTAAATTTGCAGAAGTAATGAATGCGACATTCTCTCGCATGATCGCACCTTCGTAATATCGTGACGGTTTCGTAAATCTAGTTCCGTTAATTATATATTCTCCTTCTAGCATATGATTCTGTGCGTTTCGTTTTTTAGTATAGCTTACAACGTCTTGGCACTACAGCGGGTTTGGGACTAAATTAAGCCCTATTTTCGGATTTGCCAAATCATCCCAAATACAAGACCATTTTTCCATTAAGCCAAATACCCAAATCCGTTGTAGTGGCTGTTACCGGAGGTTTTTATTCTCGGAACTTATATTTGTAATTGTCTTCTAAATTTTTTTGTTCAGCTTCAGTTAGTCTCATAAAGGCAATATTTTGACCATATCCATACTCACTTTCGCCAAGACATTCAATAATTCTCGTTTTCTTTGCTTTTATTTTTTCTTTACAAACTTCAAATACTTTTGAGTCCAACCAATCATCTGAATACTTTGGATTAAATTTTATAATTTCATCGTCCAGGTCAAATTCTATTGTAATCGGTCCAGAAGGACTCTGCCATTTTTCAGTAATATTTCGAGGATTGAAGGAGCCGTTTGATAGAGTTGAAAACATTTTAATTACGTCTACATAAACATTGTTTTCAGCGCAGACATCAGATTCTAAATCTAAATAAATCATTTTCCGTTTATCAAGGCAAGCCAAGTCAAATTCGTCTAATTCCATTCCAGGGTCATATTTTTTTTCAAATATTTTGGAATACTCATCAATTCTATTTGAGTGTAATCGTCCAAATACTTCTTTGTCGCTAAGTTTTTCAAATTTTTCAAAGAAACCGCATTTTCTTAAAACCGAAATATTTTGAATAACATTTTCTCTCGAAATTTTTTTTTCAGAATTCATTTTATAATTTTTTCTCGGATTGTCACAAGAGATAAATATCAATAAGAGCAATATTATGTATTTCATTTCTGGTGTTGTTTTTCAAAATCTCTGGTAACTTGTATATATGTCTGACTACGTCCGACTTATCCACCCTAAATCGGGTGGCTATGTCTGACAACTGTCAGTGTTATTTATTTTCAAAAATAGGATTTTTATTCCATAAGTTATTAAACGGACATTTATTTATTGAATACTATCGTAGTAACATGAATGTAAATTTCAGTTGTCTTGCTACTTTGTTGAGCAGGAACAGGATTAGAAACTGTGTGGGCCACGGCGGATATGAGTACTCCAACCTGTCTCGCTTAAAAGAGACTCAGATTTCTCTGATGCTCTTTACTTTGTAGCGAGAACAGCGCTCGAAACTGTTAACCATAAAAAGGCAATTAAAATTAAGTTGCTTTATAATATATTCGAACCTAAACTTCTTAGGCCTTGATTTTATTGGATTTTAGTTTTGTAAATCGCATTGCGCCACGATTCTGCCATAAAAATTAAAGTAGTGAAATATCCTTAAAAAATACCTAAACTTTTTGTGGCAAAAAAAAAATCTACTCGTGAGATAAAGAACTAAAGTTTCTCATAAAAACAGCTTTGCTATCTTTTATTGAGAATTTTAGTAAACTCTTAAACGGTGAAATAAATTATGCTCTTCTGATTTCTATTTCTCTTTGGAAGATAATTTATATAACCGTAATCATTTAGGTCTCCGGTACATCTATGGTAGGTAACAGGGCCGCTTATTTTAGCAATCTTCATAATTTCATGCCTATATGCTTTAATAGGATTAATATAACCTGCAGCTGTTCTGAATTGCAGCAGTGCCGCAAAAATTCCAATAGGGGTAATGCTGATGCGCTGGTCTTTTTCTACTGCTTTGAAGAATTGTGTTAAAGGGTTCAGCTGGTCCATTACTCTTGTTATTTAGATTTTTATTGCACTGTTTTAAAAATGAATTTTAATGATTGGCAGTCATCAAATTACTATGCCGAATTTATTTTTACTTTTTGCAATCAGTGTGAGACCCCTTTGAAGGGTCATTCTCTAGAAGGTCTTTTTCAATGTCCTTCCCGTTTATGTCTTTGGGGTCGCTTTGGGGTTCCCTTTAAGGGTTCTTCGGGTCATAGGGGCTGGGTGTTTTTGGCTGCGTGTTTTGGGTCTTTGATCGGGTTTTGGGAATTACGGTCTTCACGATCGTAATTTTTGGTTGTATGGGAAGTTGTTGTTTTATTTTTTGAATTAGATTATTGCTGTTGTTTTTTGAAAGGAGGGTATGTTGGCGGGTTGGGCGGTATGGGCGTGCTTGTTCGGGGGGCTTTGTGCTTTGTTATCAGACTTATATGTAATATTATTTTTAGGGTTTATATTATTTTTTGGAGCTTTTTCCCGCTATTCGTTGCAATCTTTTGTGCCGAACCCCGGCACAAAAGGATTTCCACTGCTATCGGGGCTAGGGCTGCTGAGGAGCAGGGCTCTTTAGACTAATAAAATAAGTGAGATTATAAAAAAATGGCGCCAATTTTCTTCAATTGGCGCCATGTGGCTTGTTTGTGACGTCTACTTTACAATTAACAAATCATTTTATGAATGATTTAAAGAAATCGGCTTATTTTTCTATTGATTTGTAAGATAATTATTGACGTTATTTATTTGAAAGTGGTTTGTATGTATCGTAGGGGGTTAATGTTGAAATACTGAATTTCTACGAAGATTTTATTAAAAAGTTGTTTTAAAAAGTTTTTAAAACACCTCCATCAGCCCTTACTGAAGTTCCATTCGTTGCGATTGATAGTGGACTCGCTAGATATGTAGCCAATGAAGCGATTTCAGACGGATTTATAAAACGCTGTAATAGAGAATGCGGATTTGTCTGCTGTATAATAATGTTCTTCATTTGTTGAGCTTCTATATTTTGCATTGACGCAATTTGCTCTATTGTCGATGCTACACCATCAGAATAGGTGGGACCGCCAAGAATTGTGTTTACAGTAACCTCAGTTCCAATTGTAAGTTTTGATAAACCATTGCTTACCGCCATCATTGCGGCTTTAGTCATTCCGTAATGAATCATATTTCCTGGAATATTTACTCCAGACTCACTGCTTATAAAAATAATTCGTCCCGATTTTTTCTCAAGCATTTGCGGTAAAAGTCTTTTCGAAAGACGTACAGCGCTCATTACATTAACTTCGAAAATTCTATACCAATCTTCATCTGCAATATCTTCGAAATTTTTTAAATCGAAAACACCAACATTGTTAACCAATATGTCGATATCGGTAAGCTTATCTAATAATATATCTATATCATCTTTTTTTTCGAAATCAGCTTTGATACCAGAAATAGCAGCTGTTGGAAATTCAGTTTTTAATTTGAAAACTGCTTCGTTTATCTTTTCTTTATTTCTTCCATTGATAATCACTTCTACTTTTTCTGATAACAATTGCTGGGCAATTGCAAAACCAATTCCCTGTGTTGATCCGCTGATGAAAGCTCTTTTTCGTTCTAATTTTAAATTCATTTTATATAATATTTATTTTGTAATGATTGATACATAAATAATTAAAAAAATTAGCTGATAACAGCTAATTGCATTTCAATCTGGTTCTTTAAGACATTTTTGTCGGGATACATTCTTCGTAAAGTGTTGAGTCCGCACCAAAATGTTATTAAATATTTCCCCAGTATTTCTGGAGGTGTTTGTGTCTGAAGGTTTCCTTTTATTTGTTCTTGTTTTATTGCTCCAGTAAACATTTGTTCTACATCTTTCAAAATTTGTACAGCGCTCTCTTCAAGATCTTCATCAATATAGGTCATCTCAACTACGGTATTGGCTATAATACATCCTTTAAAATGTTCGTCTTTAGAGGCATCGGCTATGCTTATAAAAAAATCTTTGATCAGTTCTAATGGAGATTCGCTTATTTCTAGTTGACTTTTAAAAGAATCAAATGCCAGTCTGCGCTCTTGAACAGCTTTTTGGAAAACCTCTTTTTTGCCTCCTTTAAAAGTATTATAAAAACTGCCAGCACCTGCACCAGTTGCTTTCTGTAAATCGCTTAAAGAAGTTGCGCTGTAACCTTTCTGCCAAAAGATTTCCTGAGCCTTTTTAATGATATTGGAATCATCATAGATTGTTGGTCTTCCTCGCATTTTATTTTATATTGTAATGATTGATACAAAAATATTAATAATTGCTTTATATCCAAATTTAAAAATCATAAATTTTAATTAAATGATTGTCTGAATTGAATCGGTGTTAATCCCGTTTTCTTTTTAAAAAGCTTGCTAAATGACTGAGAATATTCAAATCCCAACTAAAAAGCAACTTCATTTACAGTCATGTTTGTGGTAGAAAGCAGTTGTTTTGATTTTTCAATAAGATAATTATGAAATATTTAAAAGGCATACTAAAGATGCTTTCAAATTAAATTTTAAATTTACTAGCTGAAACAAAATTAAGAAAGTTAATTACTTATCTCAATATGTTCACATGAAAGTTACTCGCCCATTTTAATGAAGAACTTAAACATATAAATGTACACACAATTAGAAAAATATCTTAAAACAAAGATTGAAATTGACGATAAGACACTTTCGTTTATCTGTTCATATTTCACAATTAACAAGACCAAAAGGAACGAATTTCTGTTGAAAGAAAAGGAAATTTGCAAACATTTCTATTTTGTTAATAAAGGCTGCATACGACTTTTCAATATTAACAAGGACGGAGAAGAAGGCACGAGATATTTTCATTTTGAGGATTCTTTTGGAACCGCATTGCCAAGTCTTATCAATCAAAAACCATCCTATGAATTTATGCAGACTATTGAACCTTCGGAGTTGCTGGTCATCAACCGTGAAGATTACTTTCATTTGGTTGACACAGTTCCGCAGTTCGCTTTCATTTACAGACAAATTTTAGAATTGGCTTATCTGAAATCACAGGAACGTATATACTGTTTTCAAAGTTTAGAAGCTATAGAAAAAGTCCGTTGGGTTATGACAAATCAATCAAGGTGGTTGACAAGACTGTCAAATAAAATGGTTGCCTCTTATTTAGGACTTACCCCTCAAACATTAAGCAGATTAAAATCAAAGCTGTAAAAATGTGAACATAGGACAATTTTTATAAAAAATACTCCGGTCATCTTTGTACTTCAATAAACAATAAAAAAGTTCAAATATGATTTTAGTAACTACGCCGACAGGCAACACAGGCTCAATGATTCTGCGACAATTAGTAGAGCGAGGACAACAGGTCAGAATTTTTGTCAGAGATCCCGAAAAAATATCAGCTGACATTTTAGAAAAAGTAGAAGTTTCGACCGGCTCTCTACTGAATGAATCTGAATTTACAGAAGCATTGCAAGGATGCGATACGCTCTATTTTTGTGTACCTCAGAGCAACACACAAGAAGATGTAAATGCATACTACGAAAGCTTTGCTAACGTAGCTTCAAACGCAATTAAAAATGCAGGCACAGAAAGAGTTGTTTATTTGTCAAGCGGTGGGAAGGAAAGCAATTTCCAGGCAGGTCTTATAACAGCACTCCATAAAGGTGAAGATATCATCAATCAGTCAGGTGCATCAGTCAGGGCATTGCGCTGTCCTGTATTTTACGAAAGCATTTTGTATCAAATTGCATCATTAAAAAAAACGGGAATGTTCTTTTTGCCCATCGACGGAAATTACAAAATGCCACAAGTTGCGGTAAAAGACATTGCGTCGAAAGCTGTAGAACTTCTAATTGATAAAACCTGGGCAGGTGTAGAAGGATATGCGATTCAGGGTCCGGAAGATATCAGCTATAGCGACATTGCAATTCAACTGAGTGAATTGACAGGCAAACCGATCCTTTTTCAGCAGGTTTCAAATGAAGACTATATTAAAACACTATTAGGACAACACCATGCATCGGAAGCATTTGCAGTCTCTTTAACTGAAATGCTGACGGCAATTGGTAATGGCCTGTATGATGCTGAGCCAAGAACAGAAGATACTACGACAACAATTAAGGACTGGATGATTGAAAATGTAGTTGATAAAATAAAATAAGGATGAACAAAGAAGAAACCTGCAAATGGCATTGTTAACTTAACTTTACATTTATCCTCTTTTGAATATTTTATTTATTTTGGTAATGTATCAGATGTGTTGGTAGTTAATTATTGCATCTGACATTTACAGAAAATCAGATATTTATATTAATATCGCTTAAAAATTAAAACAGCCTTTGGGCTGTTTTTTTATTTTATAATGCCTTAAATCGAAAAAAATGGAGTCAAACCAGACTAGGTGTTTCAGATGCGTTGGTGATATTCGAAGGTTCTGTCGCATCTGGGAAAAACTTTTATCTTTAGAATTTTAAACCGATCAAAAGATGAATAATAGTCATTGTTATACAAAATACATAATTCTTCAGACAGTATATTTTAATCTTAGGTTTACTGGTTTTGTCGCATCTGGTAATAACTTTTATCTTTAGAATTTTAAACCGATCAAAAGATGAATACTAAAGGTCATTGTTATCCAAAACACATAATTCTTCAGGCAGTATATTTCAAGCTAAGATTTATGCTTAGTTACCGTGATGTTGAAGAACTAATGAAGATTAGAGAAGTCATTGTGGATCATGCCACGATTCAGCGTCGGGTTTATAAGTTTGCACCTTTGCTTGAGGCAGAGATGAAGAAGAGAAAAGGCAGAGTGGGGGCGAGCTGGAGATTGGATGAAACCTATATCAAAGTAAAAGGTATTTGGTGTTACTTTATGTCGCTTAATTGTCTTTGATTCAAAATTTATTTTTTATCAAATATAAATATTTGTGCCCAGAGGGTAGACTGCTATCGGGGCTAGGGCTGCTGTTAGCACCCCAAGTTTTGTCCACCGGCGATATTTGTCGTGTTGTGCGGATAGTAAACATAAAATTGGAAGATTATGTTTATGGACATGCCCTCCAGAATGTAGTAAAGTGATTAATCATTACTGCTGGAGGGCTTAATTTATCAAATCTAATGACAGACAGATCGCTAGAATTTATCGTTAGAAAACATGTTTTATTTTTCTAATAATATAAAAACTTAAAGTAATTCATAAGTCATATAAAATTATGTTTTATTAACCCCTGCTTAACTATATTGTTATTTTTCATCGGTTATTTTGCTGTTCTAACGAAAATCTAATTTTTATGAAATTTTTTAATTTTACGCTCTGCATGCTCTCAACTGCACTTATTTTATCCTGTGATAATAAAGAAGGGGATAATGCAGAAAAATTTGCACTTCCCACTCTTACCAATGCAGGTGTGGCTTTGCCTTATTCGGTATTGGGCACACAGAATGGCGTAGAAATCCGTAATGGAGGTTTTGGTTCTGCAGCATTTGCACATCCAGCCAATGCGGGTGAATTTTATGCCATGACAGATCGAGGCCCCAATGCTGATGCCACAGGAGGCAAGTATTTCCCTATACCAAATTATACACCTCGTATTGGACATTTTAAGTTAAAGAATGATGGAACAATAGAGAAGCTTGGCGAAATACTTTTCAAAGCACCTTCAGGAACTCCAATTAGCGGCAGACCAAATCCAGTAGGGTATGGTTCGACAGGCGAGATCCCTTATGATCTCTCAAATACAGTACTGGCATATGATCAGTATGGACTTGATCCGGAGGGGTTAGTTGCAATGAAAGACGGTTCGTTTTGGGTTTCAGACGAATACGGTCCGCATATTGTGCATTATAATAATTCAGGATTGGAACTAGAGAGAATTAGTCCTGTTGGGATCAATACCGGTTCTCGTAAACTTCCGGCAGTATTTGCTAAGAGATGGGCAAACCGTGGTATGGAAGGCCTTGCTATAACGCCAGACGAAAAAACACTCGTTGGTATTATGCAGTCACGTTTGTATAACCCATCAAATGCCGGGGCAATAAATAAAACATTAACAAGGATTGTTACTTTCGATATCGCATCGGGCAAAACTAAACAATATTTATACAAACAGGAAATAGACAATAATTCAAATTCAGAGATTTCGGCTTTGAGCGCTACTGAGTTTTTAGTTATAGAAAGGGACGGGAACTTTAGCGGAGACGGTCCTGTAATGAAGCATATCTATAAAATTAATATTACTGGCGCTACTGACGTTTCGGGAAATGACTTTAATGCTGAAAATGGCTATCTTGTCAATGGTAAAGCGTTAGAGGCAAATACATGGGAAGAATTAACCACAGCCAATATAAAGCCAGTTTCAAAGGTACTGGCTGTTGATGTATTTAAAGCTTTGGGGAATTATCCTCATGATAAACTCGAAGGGATCTGGCTGATTAATGCCAATACTATTGGGATTATTAATGATGATGATTTCGGCGTATGGAGTGATGCGGCCAATAAAATAAAGGCAAAAACACTATCACCGACCACCGGGACTCAAAGAGATGGCAATAGATTGTATATTTTGAAGTTTTAAAGGCAGCCTAAAATGTTATTTTTTATTTTAATTTAAAAACAGAAAGGTCCTAATTATTAGAACCTTTCTGTTTCACTTTAGACTTATTTTCGTCTGTCTTTTACAATTTGATGAACATTTACTTCAAAAGCTATGGTGATTTTTGATTAAAAAAGATTGGTAAAACGTCCTGATTTATTTACGTATATCCTCTTCTCCTCACAAATTAAAAGCCTCTGTTTGTATTACTATAGATTATAATTTTGTGAATTACTCAACTATTTACTTAGCTAAATAAGTCATTCCGCCATCAACAAGTAATTCAGCACCAAGCATAAACGAAGAATCATCAGAAGCCAAGAAAACCGCTGTTTTACCAATATCAGATGGTTGCCCAATTCTGCCTATCGGCATTTCACTTGCAAAGTGTGTTTTTATGGCTTCAATTTGTTCTAAGGGAACAAACTTTTCAAATGCCGGAGTATCTGTCGTACCTGGTGTTATTACATTTGTCCTGATTTTTCTGCTTAAAAGGTCGTTTGAGAATGCTTTTGCAAAAAAGATTACCGCAGCTTTTGCAGCACCATAAAGTGTGAAATTTGGATACGCTCGGTGTGCTGCATTCGAACCTATAAGAATAATAGAACCACCATCATTCATATAGGGCAGTGCCTTATGAACTGTAAAGTACACACTTTTCAGGTTTAAATCCATTGTCTTGTCATATTCCGATTCTCCAAGATCTGCTACAGTTCCTACAGCTCCACCGCCTGCATTGGCTACAATTACGTCTATTTTACCAAATTTTTCAGATGCTTCCTTAAAGACTCTTTCCAAATCGGCAAGGTTTGTTACATCAGCATTTATAGCTATGAAATTCTCTCCAAGTTTCGCTACTGAAGTATCTAAAGTTTCCTGATTTCTTCCAACAATCACTCCTTTAGCACCTTCATTTTTAAATTCTTGTGCAATACCAAATCCAATACCACTATTACCACCAGTAATTACTGCTACTTTGTTTATTAATTTACTCATTATTTTATTATTTTTAAATTTGTTTCACAAAGATACTATCAATAGTTTATATTTGTAACTGTTATAGTGTATTCTGGTTACTATTAGGTAACTACTAATTTAAAAATATGAGAGACGAAAATTTTTGTAATTCAAATTGCCCATTTACAAGAGCCATTGGCACTATTGGTAATAAATGGAAACCGATAATAATTAATGTAATTGGAACCCGTACTATCCGTTTTGGTCAATTAGACGCCATAGTACCGCACATTTCAAGAAAAGTATTAACTGAACAGTTAAAAGAGTTGGAAGAAGATGGTTTAGTAGAAAGGTTCGCCTATAAGGAGTTACCGCCACGAGTAGAATATAAGTTATCTGAAAAAGGTTTAGCATTTCTGCCTATATTAGAAGAGATTAAAAAATGGCAAGGTAAGTTTGAGACCCTGTCAACTTAATTTGTAATAAGTTTTAGAAAAACTGCCTTAGTTTGTTATGGCAAAAAAGGTATCCAATCCAAAATTCGCCAGTGTAAATATCTCAATAATATTATAGAGCTGGATCATCGTTTTATCAAATGACGTATACAAAATGGATTAGGCTTTAAAAGTTTTAAAACGGCTAGACGAACGTTGAGCGGAATTGAAGCTGTACATATGCTGAGAAAGAATCAGATAGTTAAACCCGGGATAACTATGTTTAAATCATTATGTAAATTGGCAGCATAACTTTTAAATTACTTAAAAACTTGCATTTGATTCTCTCAGATGCGACAGACCAAAAAAAGACCTTGTAACATCTACAATAGATTTTAGAAATAGAATTAGGGAAAAATAGTTTTGTGTTTGAATTATTTACTTCTCTTTATTGTTTGAGTAAAATAAATAGAAAAAGCTGTCAAAAATTTGACAGCTTTTTTTTGATCAATACTTAACGCATTTAAAATGTTCAATGTTTTAATCTATATTTGGATAAAAGTCTGAGGCTTTAAGTATAAAAATAGACCCTATAAATAAAAATGAACATAAATACAATCCAACATCACAGCTATGAAAAAGGACTTCCTCAAGAAGGAAATTTTATACTTGGACAAAAACACGGAGACAATATATTTGTATATCAGGCATTCAATGATAAAATTGCGGACTATGCGATAGAAAATCAAAAATTTGGAGGACAAGAGTACAGCTTTGACAGAATGACTTGGATAAAACCAAACTTTTTGTGGATGATGCACAGGAGTGATTGGGCGAACAAAGACAGCAACCAAAGTCGAATTTTAGCTATTGAAATGACTTTTGAAGGTTTTCAAGAGCTTCTCGCCGAAGGTATTTTAACAAGCTATAATGAAGCCTACGGCGATGAATCTGCATGGAAAGAAAAACTAAATACTAGCAACGTAAGAATTCAGTGGGATCCTGACCATAATAGTAAAGGAGACAAGTTAAAACGCAGGGCTATTCAAATAGGAATTAAAAATGAAGCTTTAAGAAAGTTTAATAGCAAATTTATAAAATCAATTCAAGACATTACTGCTTTTGTAAAAGAACAAAAAGAAAAAATTGACAGCGGAAAAGGTTGGTATTATGTGATTAACGAATCTATAATTGAAGTTAACAGTGATTTAAAAAAGAAATTTTCTATGCCTGAAGTATTTCGAACATCATTTGTTGAAGAAATAATTTTAGAATTTGAGAATACAAAAGAAATCAGTCAAACAAATTTTGAAAAGCTGCTAGTTGATAACGATCAACCAGAAAGAGATGAATTTGTTGGTTATGTAAAAAATTACATTAATGCAGAATTGTCAAGGTATCTTTTGAAAGCTGCTATTCTTTACAGAAGAGATGAGGAATTGGGTGCGTTTGACTGTATGTGCGAAGACCTTCTGATGCTTAGTTACTTTGCCAGTAAGAATAAGAATATAATTGATCTTCACTTGATTTTGGAAGCTAAATTAGTAGATTTTGACACTTGGTGCGGATTTGATGGTGAAATGATTTTTTATCCTTTGGGACATCAACAAACAAAAGAATACATCGCAAGCTCTAAAGATTTTTTAGTAGAAAATATTCCAGGATTTGCCCCTCAAACGGCTGACTATTTCATTGAATCTTTTGACGAAGAATATTTGTATAAACAAATCCATAGCAGAGCTTTTTGGTATTTTTGATCATATAATACGTAGCTTTAGGCTTATAAAAATAGGAAAGCCATGCAAAAATTACGATTTAAAAAAGAAATAAATGTATCAGCTTCAGCTCAAAAAGTATGTAAAACGATGCTGGGCTTAAAGGATAAAGCCACTTACGAATATTAGGTTGCAACTTTTGACCATACATCTACTTATGAAGGAAGTTGAGAAAAAGGAAGTAAAAATCCTTTTTGTTGGAACAGGTGAAAACGGTAAAAAAGGCGGCATGATTTGGGAAATTACAGAACAATGAAAGAGGCCTCTAAACGTGCTTTATCTCAAGACTCTTCCGCTGGCTTTTCACTTTTCACTTTTGGCTTCCTGCACCATGCGTCTTACTAGCACGTAGAACTCTTTCAGGTGCCACCAGGCAGGGCACATTTCAAGGTCTCCTTTATAATGGTATATGGTTAGGAAACAGCTTTTAAGGAAAAGCTGGGAATCTGAGATTTTAGCCCATGGCTTTAACTCCACTGCCTGTGGAGGGGGAGTGGCTTCAAAATAGCGTTTTATTTCTTCCGGGGTCATGGGGCAAAAATAGGTAAAAAGTTGAGGCCTGTCAAGGGGTGAGGGGTTTTTGTTGGCTTGAAATTTAAGTTGTCTTCTCTGCTTTTGTTCCAACTATACTGGCAGTCATCAAATTATCGTGCCGAATTTTTTTTTAGTTTTTAGAATCGGTTTCAAACCCCCTTTAAAGGGTCATTCTCTAAAAGGTCCTTCTCTATGTCTTTCTCCCTTATGTCTTTGGGGCCGCTTTGGGGTTCCTTATAAGGGTTCTGCGGGTTATAGGGGCTGGGTGTTTTTGGCTGCGTGTTTTGGGGCTTTGATTTGGTTTTGGGAATTGCGGTCTTCATGATCGTAATTTTTTGTTGTATAGGAAGTTGTTATTTTATTTTTTTGATTGAATTATTGCTGTTGTTTTAAAGGGGTGTAACGGGGCAGGCTGGGCGGTATATTTTTTTAGGTTTAATATTATTTTTTAGGAGCTTTTTCCCTCTATCCGTTTCAATCTTTTGTGCCGAACCCCGGCACAAAAGGATTTTCACTGCTATCGGGGCTAGGGCTAGAATTGCAGCATTAGAAAAATTAGCAAAGTAAAATAAAGTGTGTTAATTTTAAAAAAGTCTATCTAACCAGACTGGCTTTTTTATTGAGTTCTTTCATTTTGTTCCAAATTGGAACATTAAATTTTCGCTACGTTGTTACTATCTGTGTTAGTTTTGCAGCTCTAAATTACGATGAAGATGAACACAAATGAAAAAATTGCAGTTGAACAGCACTTACTTAAAGTGTGTGGCTTCCATCGGGCAAGCCGTGAGTACAAATTAATTCAACTCTTATTTAACAATGATGAGTTAGATTTTATTTCTACTAATCGTGATGATGCTCTGGAGCTTAGAAAGGAACTTTGGTTTTTAAAGTTCGAATGCCCAATGCAGTGGAACAAGGTAATTCTAACAGATGATGCCATTGTAAAATACTATGAAAATGTAATGGGTTTAATTACTGAATCTAAAGAACCGCAAAAGAGTTTTTACGATATTAAAAGAGGACTTTAAAATAAATGATGATGATAAGAAGGGAAGAGAAAAAAGAAATTACTAAGCACATTAGCAAGATTGGTGGTTTTAATGAAAAAACCAAAGGCTACCATGCCGTTGAAAATCTATTGATTCTCGGTGAATGGTCTTTTCATTGGTATGAGAAATCCTTCTGCATACAAAATGCAGGCTGGTTGCAACATATCGGTTTAGAGGTGGAGGTTAGAAGTGATGCGGTGAGAGTATCAGATGGGGCTATTGAAGAATATTATATAAATGTGATTATCTCAACAATATTGTAGAACAGAACCATCGTTTTATAAAGTGGAGGATTAAATGGTTTAGGTTTTAAAAATTTTGAATCTGCAAAGTGAACTTTAAGCGGTATTGAGGTTGTTCATATGCTTAGAAAGAACAGTTAATCCCGGGAAAATTATGTTTAAATCCTTTTATAAATTGGCGGGCTAACTTTTAAATTACTTAAATTCTTATATTTGATTCTGATAGATGCGACAGAACCATAACTTACATAGAATGAGCACTAAATTACAGAACACCAAAATCAACTAATTTTAGAATGTTATTACTTTTGTATAAGTTTAAATTTTGGATGTCCCATTTGCCAAAAAGCAAATGCAAATTCATCTGCATAATCGTTATATAGCTGCAAATTTGAGTTATTTATTCCGTGTCCTGCATCATAATTTACTGCAAAAAGGATTTTATTTTTGGATGATGTTAGAGCTTCAAGTTTTGCTACAAATTTTGCTGACATCCAAGGTGCTACTCTTGCATCATTCATACCAACAGAAATGAGACATGCTGGATAGTTTATATCTTTTTGCAAGTGATTAAAAGAATCTATTTCAGCTAATAAATTAAATTCTTCCTTAATGCCGGGATCTCCTAATTCTTTCATATTATTAGGGCCATTAGGAGCTTTATCAATTCTTAGAGGATTGAGATAACCATCATAGCAAATCATTACTTTAAATAAATCCGGACGTTCAGTCATTGCCCTGCCAACAAGAATACCTCCAGCACTTCCACTTAATATTCCAATTCTATCTTTTGTGGTTATATTGTTATTGAGTAAGTATTCGGCGGTAGCAATAAAATCTTTCCATGTATTTGGTTTGTTTTTCTTAAAACCACCCTCATGCCAGGCATCTCCTTTTTCTCCTCCACCTCTTACATGAGGTATTATATATACGCCACCATTCATAACCCATGTTAAAATGATTGGCTGAAATCGTGGTGTTTTTGAAATTCCATAAGAACCGTAACCATCCATCATGATATAATTTTTTTTATCATGTAATAGTTTCTTGTTGTATATTATACTAACAGGAATTAAAATTCCATCATGTGAAGGAATTTCAATTTCTTCGACAGTAAAGTCTTTGAATTCAGGATATTGAACAATGGGGCTCGTGTTATCCTCAATAAACTGATTTGTACCACTTTTATAGCTAAATCTTCTTTTAGGATCTAGCCAACCACTTGTTGTAACCCACAAATCCGTACTATACTTATCATTTGTAGAAAGGGAAATATCACCTGCTTTTACAGGTAAATCAATATGTTTTACTTTTTTATTTTTTACAAAATATAATTTAGCTTCAACACCATTTTTTTTAGTTGTATAAAAAAGGCCTGTATTATTTATGATAAATTCATCTATGGTTTCATTTATATTTTCTTTTACAATTACTTCAGGATTTTTAAAATTAAGATTTGAAAATTTAGTTTTAATAATTTTAAAATTTGAAGCATCATTTGAAGAAATGCAGTATAATTCGTCATTTACAATTATCGGGTCCAATATACCATCTCTCTTTGTATAAAGTGATTTCCAATTTATTTTCTGATTTTGTAAATCGTTAATGTTAGCATAGTAATAATCTAAATATATTGCGGCTCCGGCCAGTGCACCTAAAATATACTTATCCTTTAAATTTATTTTTTTAATTGTTGGAAAATCTGCTCTTGATATGTTTAAATTAGGATTGTTTATTTTTGAGAAAATAACAACATGCCTGGATGAATCATCACCAATTTTATAAATAACAGATTCCGTATCCAAAAGATAATTAGGTTTTTTTGTGTCGACAACAGGGATGTTAACATAGATAATTCCGCTATTGTCTGGTAGCCAGTTAATTCCGCCTATTTCTGATGGCCAGCAATTAGAGATAATTGTTGGTAATAAAGTTTTACTCTTTATGTCAAGAAACCCTATTTCGGCAATTTCTTCTCCATTTTTAGTAAAACTAAGTGCAATTTTACTTTCGTCCCAAGAGGGTTTTAAATAGGAAATTGTAAATATATGTCCGGTTGCTTTTTTATAATTGGCAGAATCAAAAAGTAAAATTTCGTCTTCTCCGGATTTTTTTAAATAAAGTTTATCAGACTTATCTGTTTCAGTTCTTTTTAAATAATAAAAAGAGTTATTTTCTGTAACATTTAATAATGTTACACTAAATGATTTTCTTTTTTCAAATTCAATAAATTTATCTACAAATTCATTTCTGCCAGAAATATTATCTAATAAATTTCTAGCTCGATTATTATGTTGTTTGAACCAGTTTTGTACTGAATCATTCTGTAAATTTTCTAAATATTGAAAATCATCAATAATTTGCGTATTAGAATCTCTAATATCATTAGTTTTCTCTTTTGAAGTTAAATTCTGTGATAAAGCAGAAATGGACAAACAAAATACAAAGATCTGCTGCAATATTATTATCTTTTTCATTTTAATGTAACATTATTTATTTTCTTAAAGTTAACCTTTAAAAAATTAACCTCTAACAGTTGGAGAAGTAGCCGGTGGATCTCCCTCCGCTGTAACATTTCCGCCAAAAATGACTTTTTTGTTTTTAATTTCTCCAATTTTAAATTTTTCTAAAGAAAGTTTTTTTTCTTGATTTTTTTGAATCTTTTTCATGGGTTTTATTTATAAGTATATCGCAAATGTATATCTCTAAAGTGATTTAGAATAGTTTCATTACTCTATATTTATAAATATCGACACTTATTAATGTAAGTAATTTATAGTTAATATTTTACGATTGGCTTATTTTCCTTTTCTTCAATTTTTTTTATAAAATAAGAGGGTTGTAAACCTGTATTATTGTAAAATGCCTTTGCAAACGATTCTGAATTATTGAAACCAACTTCTTCAGAAATAGCTTTAATTGTATACTTTCTGAATTTTTTATCTTTTATTAATTTATTTACGGCATATTCAATACGCATATCATTTATATACTGACTGAAGTTTTTTCCTTTATAAAAATTAATAATTTTAGATAAATAACTACTATTGCTACCCAATTGTTTAGCAAGATCAGTTTGTTTTAAATTTGGCAATAAATATCTTTTATTAGTTTCAAATTCGGATAATTTTTTCAATATTTCGTTTACCATTTCAATGGGTAAATCGATTGCCTTTTCTTTTTCTTCCTGATTCTCTTCTATTTCATTTAACGCTTCGGTGTTGTCTAACTTTTCTATTAATGGAGTTTCCATTAATTCACTAAATCGCTTCTCAAAATTTCTGTTTCTTTTTTTTATTTTTATTACATAAAAAACACAAAATGCTAATCCTAAAATCAAGGAAAATGATATAATGCCAAAAAAAGTATTTTCAGTTTTTATTTGCTTAATTAAATTTTCTTTCTCAACTAACAAATTTGGCGTATCATAATCCTTGCTAATATTTTTTGTTAATATTATATTATTAGCCTTGAAATAATTGTCTATTTCTATTAACCGATTTAAATAGTACAGTTGCTTTTTATCGTTCTTTTTAATTTTGGTGATTTCAATTAAACGAATATAATTATCTCTTACATCACAAGAATATTGTTTTGTTTTAACTAATATAGAATCAACCTTTTCAAAATAAAGCATTGTTTTTTCGGTATTCTTTTCGGTTTTAAAGATATTCTCTCCTTTATAATAATAACAAATAGCCAGATTTAAAGAATCATCTGTCTTCTTAATTAAGTTTATAGCTTTTTCTATATAATCTTTACTGTGAACAAAATCAGCTTTTAGATTCAAACATATTCCTTTATACATTATATAATAAGGATAATATGGATTACTATCAGTAAGCGTTAATAATTCATTGTTTATATATGATAATGCAACATCGACCTTATCTAATCTTATGTAAATATCTGACAGTACCCATTTAATAAAAATAACATCTAATGTTTTATTAGGCTTATTTTTAAAATAATCTAAATTTTCTTTAAATAAAGGCAGAGCTTCTTCAGCTCTTCCTAATTCAATTTTGATTAATCCAATGTATCTTTTAATTAGTAAGTTTTGTTCAAAATTCCCACTGCTTTTAGAAAATGTTTCAGCAATTAGTACATTTTTTAATGCTTGATTTAAATTCAGGTTTATTTGAAAATAATTAGCTTTTAGCATATAGCCTCTTGCAGGATAAATAAAATCAGGCTCGTTTTTGGTTTGTGAAATTATTGAATCTGCATATTGAAGCTGAATTGGTTTACCTGGATAAATCAAAGCTTTGTAATACATAGCATCCGAAATTCTAAAAATGTCACCTTCTTTTTTGGCCCTTTTATAATAAATATTCGTGTACGCTATTTTATCTTTTAAGTTTAATGTCGAATTTTCAATTTTTTCATCTAATTCCTTAAAACTTAAATTTTTAATTAGCTTAGAAGCTTCTAAGTCATTTTGTTGCGAGAAAATTATTCCGTTGACAAAGAGTGACAGGATTAAAATATATTTTTTCATTTTTTGTATCTGATAGATTTATAATATCGGTTCATGAAATCATAACATAATAGTTCATATTCTCTCTGCTTCGATCGAAATATTCTGTTAATATTCATATGAACAAAAGAGTCTATTAATTCTAAAGAATTAATTTTGTTGTCTTTAGAAGTTTTAGTTAATATTGATTTTATAATTTTTATCTCTTCTTTTTTTATTTTAATTATTTCAGTAAGTCCATCCAAATAATCCGGATCTTGTTGCTTACTAATAAATAACAAAATGTCTGGTTTGTTTTTGGTGTATAATTCTGATAATTTTTTTACGTTTTCTCTTTGTACATTATGTTCTAATTGAAATTTTAAATACATATTTTGTACAAATTCCTGACTAACTTCTAAAGGTATTTCGAAATACTTCAATAAATCATCAATCATTTTTAAAGAGCTGAAAATTCTTGCAATTTCATCATATTCAGGAGCTAGGTTCTTTATTAATTCAACTACCTTTTTGCTGTTGTGATAGAATAATTTTTCGGACTCAATGATGGTGTTTTCACCATATCTTTCTATCTCTCTTTTATAAGTTGTAAGTTCAATATCATAAACGATATCGTTTTTAACCAAATTAGATAGATGTAATTTTATTAATTGTATTATTTTCTGTATTGCATCTAATTTGGTTAAGTGAAAACGTATTCTTAAATGATTATTTGGATCTTTATATCTTATAAAAAACCATTGATCAATAAGATTTTGTTTAAATAGTTTAGCTACAATTATTTGAATTTCATTAATTAAAATTTGATCTGAAGAGTGATTACCACAATATATTTTATAGTAGAGCCATTCTTCACCAATGATAAAAGTCCTTTTTACTTTATTCATTTTTAAGTTCTTTTTCCTTCAATTTCAAACCAACTATAAATTGATTTGCATAATAATCATTTTCTGTTGTAACAATTTTTTCTGATGGAAACAAATATTCTTCCAATACAAATTTTGTTTGATTTTTGATGGTAGACAATAGAATTTCTACGCAAGTACTATTTTGCATATTTATAAGTAAAGTATTGTCTCCATCTAGTAATGAGACATATTGAGGTAATGAATTCTCTTTTTCGAAAGGAGAAATATCAGAAATTAAGCTCAAAATATTTTCATCATATAGTTTATGTTTTGAGTTTAATTTTTTAAAAAGTTCAGGGTTTTGCTCTTGGGTATATATCCATCTGGCTTTTGAAATAATACATTTACCAATTGTTATCCTCGGAAAATAACTAAATAATTTTTCCAGATTATCTGTTTTAATTCCTAAATTAGGTCTGCAATTTTCAAATTGCATATCACATAAAAATTGGTAAATTGGTAAAGACTTGTTAGAAAAATTATGAGCATTGGTCAATTTTGGAATAATTTCCTTGTTGTATTTTTTGCTCCATAAAATCAGGCGGTCAGAACTTATCTTTAAAATAATATCACTAATAGCGATTTGCTTAGAAGATTCTAAATTAGATTTGGCTAAATAAGGAATTTCGAAAGATCTAAAAGTTGGTCTTCTTAACACATTCCCGGTTCTTGCTTCTGGCAAATGTATAATTTCGGCAACAATTTTATCCTCAAGGATATCAGATTCATATTTTGTAATTTGATTTGCTAATTCGTTTATATCATTATTACCGTAACAAAATCTTGCAAATAGATTGGCCGCACTTGATCCTCCAATATTCTGAATCACAATCCATTGTTTTTCATTTTCCTTAACAATTTCAAAAAGGCAAGAAAATGTAGTAGACAGATTCTCGTTAGAAAAATCAATACCAGAAAAATCCTTATTACTTAATTGTACATTGTTTTCATTATTTAGTATTGCATTTTTAAGTTTATGGTGAATTATTTTTTCTATTTCATCCAAAATTACCTGACCTTCATTTTTTATTTTACATATATCAATCTTATCCAATAAAGGTGTTACGTCAAAATTTTCATTGTTTGATGCATATCCAATTCCAGTTTCAAGATCCAGGGCTTTAACTAATGGTATGAATTCAGTATCATAGCGTTTTTTAAAATTTTGTTTAAATTTTTCTAAATTAGTTTTTTGGGGTGTTCTGGAAATTTTATTTAAAAGTTCTATGGCGTTTAGTAATTCATTTTTATAATTCTCATCTAGTTGGAAATCATCTGAATTAAGGAATAAATCGGTTTGAAATAGATATTTTTCACTAAATAATAAATTTGTATTTCTTAAGTTTTGAACAATTTTTTTATAATGCAAAATCGTTGCTTCTTGCAGTGTATCGATTTTTAATAGTTCTTCTGATAGTGCATTGAAATCTAATCGTAAATTGTTTTTATCTGGATTATTAGTTATAAGCTGGTTTTGTTCTTTGTTTGAGTTAAGTTCTTGATAACCATTTGTCAAGTCGTTTAATGTATTGAAAAACTCATCGCCTGTAAGTGTTAATTCTAATTCTGAAATTAATATTTGATGACTTATTAACTCTTCAAGATATTCGATAGCTTCAATTTCGCTGATTTCATCTGATATTAAAAGATTGGCTAATTTAATTTTAGAAATTCCTAAAAATGAATTTTCTAATACCAAATCTAAATATGGAGTTCGTTTTACGGCTTCGAGGGAGTATTTTCGGATATTTTGATCTAATGTATATTGGATGTATCTATACCCTTCGCCTAATTTATATAAAGTAGTATTTGGATAAAAAAGAAGTTTGTTTTGGATTATTGAATTTGCTTGCAATTCATTTCCCAAATTAACAATGAACTGCATATCAAAACGAGTTCTTCTATAAAAAGATTTACTATTATCAATATTGATTGTGGTTTTACTGTCAAATTCACCAAAACCGCAACCAGAAAAAAGACCAAAAGGTGTACATCTGGTCGACATTCTAATAAAATATTTTAAGATTGAAATTTTTATTTTACGCGCTTTATCAGCAGCGTAATTCTCTGATGAAATCCATTTTTCTACTTCATTATATAATTCAGGAGATGCTAAAAATAAAGATTCTTTAATCTGATTATCGTTTAATAATTCCTTTATAGAATAATCGTCTATGATTGTTCCATTTGTAAGATTTTGAAAAAAACTAAAAGGGAAAGAAGGAACTCTTATAATAAAGGAAGAAAAAAAATCAAAATTAGTTTCAGGTTGGGTCATAAATAGAGTAAAACATGGAAAATTGTAAAAAAATATTTAGCCAAAAATAGAGAATATTATTGTTTTTTAGTAAAATTTTTAAAGAGAATGCTTATAAAAATTGCATTTTATTAGTGATTGTATATCAATGTGTTAAGAGATATAAAAGAAGTTTTTTATAAATAAAGGCTCGAAATTTATAAATGTAGAGAGTATGTATTTGTATGTAATACATTTCATACGTTAGTTTTGGCATTGTTGATAACCAATTTACTATAGTTTAAATATAATAGAAAACTTTATCCTGAACGCCTTAAATAAGCAGGGAATTAAATTTTAAAAATGTTTAAAAATGGAAAAGCAAAAAATTTAATTTAATGTATGAATACTAACGAAGTATTAAATAATTTTCATTTAGCATCAAAGTATTGGAAGAAGAAAATATTGAATAGAAGTAAAAATATTCAATTTTCAGGACAAAAAGAAAGTGTTTTAAATGCCCGTATTAATGGGAGTGACCTTTTGTATTTTAATCAACTTACTGGTAATAATGACGTAGCGAATTATACTGTTATAATTGCTGTTTATTCTTTTTTACTTAAGAGACTAATAAGTGATTTTGATGGTTATATTGTGTCAAATTTTAAATATCAGGATAAATCATTACTTCTTTCATTCCCTTTAGATATAAACAAATCTTTTAAGGAATATCTACAAAACTGTAAAGATGAAATTTTAGAAAGCTTAAAACATTTTGAGAATGATAATAATAAGGCATTTCAAACTAATGATAGTATTGATTTAAGCGTTTTTTCGAATTTTAGGATTAATGTAAATTCTGAAAAGGACTTTGATTGTAAAGGACTTTTATTTGATATTAAAATCAGTGAGAATAATGATATTGATATTCAAGTTGCTTATCTGGATGGTTTTGTAAAAAAGGAAATCATTGCATATCTGGTTCAGCATTTTACTTATTTTTTAGTCAATTTAAAAAAATATATTGGATTTGATTTATCTGCATATTCGTTATTGACAGAAGAACAAAAGAGCGAACTAATAGTAGATTTTAATGATACAAATATTGCTTATCCGCTGGATAAGACAATTGTGGATTTATTTGAAGAACAAGTAACAAAAACGCCAGATAATATTGCAGTTATATTTAATGAAACGAAATTAACTTATTCTGAATTAAACGAAAAAGCGAATCAGCTTGCCCATTATATTGAGGCTAATTATACCATTAATTCAGGGAGCATTATTGGTGTATTTCTGGCTAAATCAGATTTTGGGATTATTTCTTTATTGGCAATATTAAAGTTAGGTGCGGCTTATATGCCAATCGATACACATTATCCGCAAGAACGAATAGACTATTTAATAAAAGATAGCGGCTTAAAAATATTAATTTGTGATGACGAAGTTGTTATTGATAATTGTGTTACAATAGCGCTTCAATCCATAAATTTAGATAAGAATAGTAAAGAGAATATCAATAAAAATATTTTGTCTAAAGATCTTGCCTATATAATTTACACATCAGGTTCTACTGGAAATCCAAAAGGAGTATTAATTGAGCATAGGGGAAATGTAAACATGTCTCTAGACCAAATTAGATCTTTTGAAATTTTAGAAAATGACAAAGTGGTATGGTTTGCATCTGTTGCTTTTGATGCCTCTATATCTGAGATTATGATGAGCTTGTACAGTGGAGCCACATTATGTATTCCGACAGAAGAAACTATAAAAGATAAAATTGAGTTTGTAAAATTTTTAAAGAAAACAAAAGCTTCAGTAGTCACTTTTCCGCCAAGCTATTTGGGATTATTATCTGAGAATGATATTTCAGGATTGAGATGTATTATTACAGCTGGAGAATCTGCCAATTCTACAAAAGCAATAGAAGTTATAAAATCGGGAATTGATTACTATAATGCATACGGACCTACTGAATGTGCAGTTTGTGTCTCGATTTACAAAGCAACTTCAAAAGATTTTGAAAAGGTAAGCCTTCCTATTGGAAGGCCGATAGCAAATACAAAAATTTATATATTAGATGATGCATTACAACTTGTACCAATTGGTGTTACGGGTAAATTGTATGTATCAGGTACTGGTTTAGCGAGAGGTTATTTAGGGAAGTTAGAATTAACCGATGAAAAATTTATTGTAAATCCTTTTATAGAAGGAGAGCGCATGTATGATACCGGTGATTTAGGATGCTGGTTACCGGAAGGAAATGTTGAGTTTTTAGGAAGGAAGGATCAACAAGTAAAACTTAGAGGATATAGAATTGAATTGGGTGAAATTGAGAATGTAATTTTGCAATATTCGACAGATTTAAAACAAGTTGCTGTTGAGGTAAAAGAAAATAATCAGGAAAAAGTGTTGGTTGCCTATTTTGTTTCGGCTGGCTATATAAACAAATCCGCATTTCGAAGTTTTCTTCAGGAGAAATTGCCGAAATATATGATTCCCAGTTTTTATATATTATTAGAGAAACTGCCCTTAACTCCAAACGGGAAAGTAGATAGAAAAGCTTTGCCAGATATTACTGGTAATGATAGTATAAGAACAGAATATGTGGCCCCGGTAAATGAAACAGAAGAAAGCTTAGTTTTAATTTGGCAAGAGGTTTTAGGTATAGCCAAAATTGGTGTTACAGATAATTTCTTTGAATTAGGAGGACATAGCTTGATAGTATCTCAGATAATTAACAGAACCCAAAAGCAGTTAGGTAAAACGGTATCTTTCAAAGTTTTTTTTGCAAACCCAACGATTAAAGGTTTAAGTGTAAGTTTACACGAGAATCAATATACAGCAATACCAAAAGTATCAGCATCAGAATCTTATCCCTTAACGGCTTCACAAAGTAGATTATGGATATTAAGTCAGTTAGAGGGTGGTTCTTTGGCTTATAATATGCCAGCTGCGGTTAAATTAACAGGGGCTGTAAATGCTGATAAATTTAAAGAATCGTTTCAATTATTAATTGAGCGCCATGAAATTTTAAGAACTTATTTTAAAATAAATCCCGAAGGTGAGGTTCGTCAATATGTTGTATCTGGCGAGCAAGTAGATTTTGGGATAGAAGAAAAGGATTTTTCTTTAGTAGACAATCAAGGAGAAAAAATTGCAGATTATTTACAAGAGAGAAATGTTAAACCTTTCGATTTAGAACAAACACCACTTATAAGAGCTTCTTTAATCAAGTTAAATGAGGACGAATATGTGTTTTTCTTATCACTGCATCATATTATTGGAGATGGATGGTCTATTGAAATTTTAATAGCCGAAGTTGTAAAAACATATAATGCATTACTAACAGGAAAGAGAATAAACTTACCTGAGTTGCGTATTCAATACAAAGACTATGCTGTATGGCTCAATAATGAGTTAAAAGAAGAAAAAAATCAGAGTGCCGAACAATATTGGCTGCAAAAGTTTGAAGGCGAATTTCCAGTATTAAATTTGCCTAGTTTTAAAAAACGACCATTAGTTCAAACCTATAATGGGGATAGCTTAACACATAGTTTTTCAAAAGCATTTTTACATAAATTAAAGACTTTTTCGAAAGAACAGGATGTTACCTTGTTTATGACTTTACTGGCAGGAATAAATTTGCTATTGCATAAATACACAGGTCAGGATGATATTATAATAGGAACTCCGGTTGCAGGAAGAGAACATCCGGATTTAGAGAATCAAATGGGTTTGTATTTAAATACACTTTCGATCAGAACGCAATTACAAAAAGAAAGTAGCTTTATAGATTTTGTAGCCTTGCAAAAGGAGACTTTATTGGGAGCTTATGACCATCAAAGTTATCCCTTTGATGTGTTAGTAGAGAAATTGAATTTAAAAAGAAATACCAGCCGTTCTGCTTTATTTGATGTTTTGGTTGTATTGCAAAATCAAGAGCAGTTAAAAAATCTGAATACTGAAGAATTTTCAAATATTGAAATTAGTGATTATGATTTTAAAAATAAAACATCTCAACTTGATATTAGTTTCACCTTTGTTGAAACAGATGGATTAAACCTTACGATAGAATATAATACAGATATTTATGATGATTATATTGTTGAAAGAATATTTCCCCATTTCGAAAATCTTCTTTCAGAATTATTAGAGCAACCTCAAAAATTAATTCAGGACGCTGAGTACTTGATGCCTGCTGAAAAGCAACAATTATTAGTTGAATTTAATACTACCGAAGCAGCATATTCTAAAGAGAAAACGATCACGAATTTATTTGAAGAGCAAGTAGAAAAGACTCCAAATAATATAGCTATCATATTTAATGAAATAGAATTAACCTACAGAGAACTAAACGAAAAAAGCAATAAATTCGCACATTATTTAAGAGAAAATACGGGTATTCAACCAGATGATTTAGTTGGAATAAAGCTGGATAGAAGCGAGAAAATGATTATTGTTATTCTGGGTATATTAAAATCCGGGGCAGCTTATGTACCAATAGATATTAATTATCCGCAGGAAAGAATAGCATATATTGAGAGAGACAGTAATTGTAAAGTTGTTGTAGACCAAGCGGCATTAGAAAGGTATAATGAAATCGAAAACAGGTATTCGAAACGAAATATAGAAAATAATAATAAGGCACATCATCTGGCTTATGTTATTTATACCTCAGGAACTACCGGAAACCCAAAAGGGGTTATGATTCAGCATAATTCTTTGTTAGATTATGTAATTACTTTTTTAAATTACTTTCAGGTCAATGAATCGGATTCTATTCTTAGTCAATCAACAATATCATTTGATACTTCTATAGAGGAAATTTTTCCGATTTTAAATATAGGAGGAAAATTAATTATAGTTGAAGATAATAAAGATTTTAATTCTGTTTTATCATTATGTGAAAAACATGAAATTACTTTATTGAGTACAAATCCATTTATGATTGATTTTTTGAATTCAAATTCAAATAACAATCTATTTTCTTTGAAAAAAATTATAAGCGGAGGAGATGTCTTAAAACCTGATTATATAAATAAAATCTGGGATAAAGTTTCTATCTATAATTCTTACGGACCAACCGAAACGACTGTTTGTGCAACATATTATGAAATAAATAAATTTTCAGATAGTATTCCAATTGGTTCACCTATTTCGAATACCCAGATTTATATATTGAATGAAGAAAAGCAACTAGTTTCAATAGGTGTATCCGGTAAAATCTTTATTAGCGGAAAAGGAGTTGCAAAGGGCTATTTAAACAAACCAGAGCTTACATCAGAGAAGTTTATCGCAAATCCTTTTCAAACAGGAGAAAGAATGTATGATACAGGTGATCTTGGCTATTGGTTACCAAACGGAAATATTGAATTTTTAGGCAGGAAAGACAATCAGGTAAAAATCAGGGGATACAGAATTGAATTGGGTGAAATAGAAAACACTATATTTCAGTATTCTGATGCTTTAAAACAAGTTGTGGTAGAATTAAAAAATGAGCAAGAGAAAGTTTTGGTTGCTTATCTGGTATCTACAATAATTATTGATAAAGCAGAATTGAAAAGTTTTCTTCAAGAAAGACTGCCGGAGTATATGATTCCGGGTTTTTACATTATTTTGGATGCTTTGCCTTTAACTCTTAATGGAAAAATAGATCGAAAAGCCCTTCCGGAAATAACAGAGGGAGATATTGTAAGAGTAGAATATATTGCTCCTAAAAATAATCAGGAAAAAAAATTAGCAGCAATCTGGCAAGAGGTTTTAGGAGTTGAAAAAATTGGGCTTAAGGATAATTTCTTTGAACTGGGCGGGCATAGTTTGAAAGTAACAAAATTATTAAATTCTATAAATAAAGTATTCGATGTAAAAATGACATTCAATAATTTATTTTTTAATATGATTTTAGAAGATCAAATAAAAATAATTGAAACAGCTAAAAAAGGAACATATAGTTCTATTTCAAAAATAGCAGAGCAATCTAATTATGCCTTATCTTCTTCTCAACGAAGATTGTGGTTATTAAGCCAATTTGATGGAGGAAATAAGGCCTATAATATGCCTAGCGTTTTTGAGTTAAAAGGTAATTTGTCTATTTCTTGTTTACAAAAAGCATTTCAGTTACTTATTGATCGTCATGAATCATTAAGAACTGTGTTTAGAGAAGAAAATGAACAAGTGAGGCAAGTTGTTCTAAAGATTGAGGACGCTAAGTTTGAACTTTATTATGAGGATTTAAGTAGTGAAGAAAATTCGAAAGAAAAAGTAAAATCAATTATTCAAAAAGAAACAGGATATAGTTTTGACCTGTCATCTGATTCTTTGCTTAGAGCCAAAGTATTAAAAACAGGTCAGGATACATACCTATTTATAGCTATGATGCACCACATTATAAGTGATGGATGGTCGGCCGATGTGATGACTAATGACTTATTTACATTATATACTGCTTCCAGACAAGAAATTGGGAATACATTACCAGCATTAAAAATTCAGTATAAGGATTTTGCTGCATGGCAACAAGAGCAATTAAAAAAAGATACTGCAGAGAGTCATAAATCGTATTGGTTACAAAAGTTTGAAGGACCCATTCCAGTTTTGGATTTGCCAACTTTTGAAACAAGACCGGTAATTAAAACCTATAATGGCAAGTCAGTCAAAAAACTTTATAATTCAGTTCTTTTAAAAGATTTCAATACATTATGCAAATCTCAGGGAAGTACATTATTTATGGGATTAGTGGCAACAATAAAACTGCTGTTGTATAAATATACGGATCAAAAAGATATTATAATTGGAACTGCAATAGCAGGAAGAGATCATATAGATTTACAAAATCAAATAGGGTTTTATGTAAATACTTTAGCCTTAAGAACTCAATTTGAATCAAGTGATAGCTTTAGAATGTTATTGGAAAATGTAAAAAATGTTACCCTTGGTGCATACGAACATCAAATTTATCCATTTGACGAGTTAGTAAATCATTTGCCGCTAAAAAGAGATATGAGCCGCAATCCATTATTTGATGTAATGATTACGTTTGTGAATACCGATAATCTTAAAGTTAATATTCAAAAAACAGCCGAAGTTTCTATAAAGGCCTATGAAACCGAAGAAGATGCTATTAGTAAATTTGACATTGAATTTATTTTTGAAGAAACAGCCGAAGGACTAAATCTAAATTTAGTTTACAATACAGATCTTTACGAAAGACAATTTGCTGCAACTATTTTAAACCATCTGGAAATACTGTTACAGAGCATTATATCAAAATCTGAAGTTGCCATAAGTTCATTAAAATACCTGACCGAAGACGAAACAAATCAATTATTAATAACATTTAATGATACAAAATTTGATTATCTGAAGGATAAAACGCTACTAGATGTATTTGAAAAGCAAGTAAATAAAACACCGGAAAAAGAAGCTGTAAAAGATGATTTTAAATCTTATACCTATTTTGAACTTAATAAATTATCAAACCAAATAGCGCAGTATATTAGTGCTGCTTATGGTGACGATGATAAATCACCTATTGGCGTTTTGTTAAACAGGTCTGCTACCATGATACCTGTTCTATTAGGAATATTGAAATCAGGAAGATGTTATATTCCATTAGATCCTACTTTTCCAAAAGAGCGGTTAAACTACATAATTAATAATAGTGAAACTAAAGCTCTCATTAGCGAGAAAGATTTTGAATTAGAAAAAGTTGATGGAATATCGGTAATTATACTAGAAAGTATTCTTGATAAAATTGATGAATTTAGTGGTACTTTTTGTAAATCAATTTCATCTAATGATACCGCTTATATAATTTATACTTCGGGTTCCACAGGAAATCCAAAGGGAGTCGAAATAGGCCATCATTCATTGCTTAATTTTTTGACGAGTATACAGCAAAATCCGGGAGTTACATCGCAAGATACCTTGTTTTCAGTAACAACCTACTCATTTGATATTTCGATACTAGAGTTTTTTGTTCCTTTATTTTCAGGAGCTTCATTATACATTGCAAGTCACGAAGTTTTATCAGAACCTCATTTAATTATTCAAAAAATAGAAGAGATTAAACCTACATTAATTCAGGCAACGCCAAGCTTCTATCAGATGTTGTTTAATGCAGACTGGCAAGGAAATCAAGAACTAAAAGTACTATGCGGGGGAGATTTATTGAGCGAAGCATTAGCAAAGAAACTTATTGCCAATAGCTTAGAAGTGTGGAATATGTATGGGCCTACAGAAACCACAATTTGGTCTAGTGTAAAAAAAATAAAACATCCTAAAGATGCATCAAATATTGGTATGCCAATAAATAATACCCAATTATATATTCTGGATTCATTTCTAAATCCAAAGCCAAAAGGAACAATAGGAGCTTTATATATAGCAGGAGATGGATTGGCAAAAGGATATTATAGAAATGAGAAGTTAACGAAAGAAAAATTCATTAAAAATCCATTTAAGAACGACACTTTATTATATGAAACTGGTGATTTGGGAAAATGGAATGAAAAAGGAGAAATTGAATTTTTAGGAAGAAATGATAATCAGGTTAAAATTAGAGGGTATAGAATAGAGCTTGGAGATATAGAGAATGCTTTATTAAAGAATTCTTTGATTGATTCTGCGATTGCTCTTGTAAAAACGGATGAAAACGGTAATAAGCTATTAGTGTCTTATATAATAAGCAGCCAGGAACTTAATATTTCGAATATTAAATCAAATCTAAAAGATCTTTTACCAGATTATATGATACCTGCCTATTTTATGCAATTGGAAAATTTGCCTTTGACGCCCAATGGAAAGATTGACCGAAAAGCATTGCCAAACCCTGAAAATTCATTATTAATCTCAGATATTGAATATGTTGCCCCAAGAAATGAAGTTGAAGAAAAATTAGCAAAAATCTGGATTGAGGTTTTAAGAATAGAAAGGGTAGGTATAAAAGATAATTTTTTTGAATTAGGAGGAAATAGTTTAACCGCGACAAAATTAATTAGTTTAATACATAAAGAATTTGAAGTGAAAATTTCTATAAACGATTTATTCAAAAATACAATATTAGAGGAACAGGCTGTTTTAATCGAAAATATTTATATAGCATATAGTATTGATAATAAGAAAGATAGTGGTGTTGAGGTTGAGAAATTTACGATATAATTTTTTGATAATTAATTAAAAATAAATGTAATCTGACCATTATCAGATAATAAAATAGAATTACAAGTACAATGAAAAAAAGCCTATTTGCAGTATTAATGTTGTTTAGTATAACACTATCAGCTCAGATGAAAGTTACTGAAAAAATTATCGGAAAAGTTACTACTTCAACAAATAGTCCTGTTGAGTTTGTTGAAATTATACTAATAAACAAAGATTCTGTAGCTGTAAAAAGTGAGCTTACTAACGAAAATGGAGATTTCGCGGTAGAAGTACAAACAGGGTCGTATAAATTGCAAATTCGACAAGCAAAAAAAATCTTATTTTCAAAGAGTATCGAGTTGACCAATCATTTAGATATGGGGATTATAATAGTTGAAAATGTAAATCAATTAGAAACCATTACAGTTGTAAGTAAAAAAAAGCTGGTAGAACGAAAAGTAGACCGATTGGTTTTTAATGTAGAAAATTCAATTAATGCCTCAGGTAGTGACGCACTAGAAGCGCTAAAAGTTACTCCGGGCGTTAAAGTACAAAATGATCAGATAAGTATGATTGGCAAAAGTAACTTGTCTGTTATGATTGATGATAAAATAGTTCAACTTTCTGAGGAAGATCTGGCAAATTATTTAAAATCAATACCATCTGACGCCATTAAAAGTATCGAGGTAATTACAACACCACCAGCTAAATATGAAGCCTCCGGCAATAGTGGATTAGTTAATATAAAATTAAAAAAAGCAAAAAAGGATTCATGGAATGCTCTTGTAGGAGTTACTTATCTTCAAAAGAAATATAGTGATGAAACTGTTATGGGAAATTTTAACTATAACAAGAATAAATTAAGTCTTTCATCATCTGTAAATTATACTAATGGGGCAAAGTATGTTAATCAGGATGATTATGCTTATTTTGCTGATGGTTTATGGTACACAATTTCTCCGTTTAAAGCAAAATATAGCAGAAGGAACGGAAAATTAAGTTTAGATTATCAAATTAATCCTAAATGGACTATTGGAACTCAATTTTTAATTAATAGCAATAGCCGTTTAACGACAGATAGCCCGTATTTACCAGTTTCTGATTATGATAATGGACAAATAATCCGTTATTTAAAGTCTGATGGCAAAATAGAATTAAAACCAAATATTAAATCATTAAATTTTTATAATGAATTCAAAATTGACAGTTTAGGGAGAAAAATTACTTTAAACCTTGATTATTTTAATTTTAATAATGTAGATGTTAAAAGTTATAATGGTATCTCGGTTATAGAGAATCCATATTCGCAAAAATATTTTGCCGGCATAAATACCAACAATCAGGATATTACAAATTTATCAGGGAAATTAGATTTAGATTTCTCTACAAAATGGGCTACATTGAGTTTTGGTACTAAAATATCAAATTCGAAAGCTACTAATGATATTTCAGCTTTTAATAGTGGCATAGTTGACAATCCTGTTCAGGAAGAGCCTCTAAGTCAAAATAAATTTGAATATACCGAAAATGTAGAGGCGTTATATTTTTCAGGCAATAAAAAAATTAATGAGCACTGGGAAACTCAATTCGGACTAAGGATGGAAGCAACTCAAGTTAAAACCTTTGCAGCCAATTTAAACCAATCAACAAAAAACGATTATCTTAAACTTTTTCCAACTGTCTATTTATCGTACGTCCCAAATGATAATTCTACTTATACATTTAGTTATAGTAAAAGAATAGAAAGACCTAGGTTTTATGACTTAAACCCTAATATTTATTTTCTTAATCCTTTTCAAACCATAGAAGGTAATCCTTTTTTGCAACCAGCTTTTATAGATAATACAGAATTAACTTATACGTATAAAAAAATCGAAAGTAAACTCTATTTTAGTTATGAAGATAATTTGTTTTCTCAAATTCCAATAGCAGATCCAGATACAAATTTTATTCGGTTTACAAATGAAAACTATATAAATACAAAGCGATTTGGTTTTTCGGAAAATTATACATTCGATAAATTCAAATGGTGGACAAGTAGTAATGCGTTTGATTTAAGTTACGCAATTTCTCAATCTACTTTACCAATTGTACAGGGGCAAAAAGGATTTAATTCTCGTATCTCAACAAGCAATGATTTAATTCTAAATTCAAATAAAACGATCCTTTTCAATTTAAGTTACTGGTATAGTTTTCCTGTAATTGATGGCATTTATCATAGAAATGCAATGAATTCCTTATCACTTACGATTCAATATTTTTTACTAAATAAAGATTTGAAGATTTCTTTAAAAGGGAACGATATATTCAGAACTGAAAAAGATAATATAAGTTCTACAGTAAACGGTGTTTATCAAGAAGGGAAATACTATTATGACACGCAATCTATCCAGCTTAATGTTTCTTATAAGTTTGGAAATAAAAAAATTAAGATTGAAAAAAGAGCGACAGGTAATGAAGAGGAAAGAATTAGAACAGGAAATTAAAAGATTTCAATAAACCAAAGAAATGCAAGCACTACTTAAAAAGTTAAATGAATCAAATATAAAAATTGATTTAGTTGATGAAAAATTAGACATTCAGGCGCCAAAAGGAGTTATGACTGAGGATTTATTGAATGCAATTAAATTTCATAAAAAGGATTTAATAGATTTTTTGGCTGTATATAAAACTAAAAAAAAGGAGCATATTTTTATACCGCAAGTTTTAGCACAATCTAGTTATGTCTTGTCTTCTTCGCAACGCCGAATGTGGTTAATGAGTCAATTTGAAGCAGGAAATACAGCTTATAACATGCCAAGTGTTTTTGAATTGAAAGGTGATATTGTTATCTCATCTCTGGCAAAAGCTTTTTTTGCTCTTATCGCACGTCATGAATCGTTAAGAACTGTATTTGAAGAAGGTGAAGCTGGAGATGTAAGACAAATTATATTGAATTTGGAAAATTGTAAGTTTCAATTACAATATGAGGATTTAAGTAATGATGAAAAACATGTGGAAAAAACAAAAGCAATAATTCAAAAAGAAATTGAATATTCTTTTAATTTATCTGCAGATTCTCTACTAAGGGCCAGTTTAGTCAAAACATCGCAAGATACTTATGTTTTCATTTGTGTAATGCATCATATTATAAGCGACGGACAATCAGCTCAAGTAATGACAAATGAGTTGTTTACTTTGTATGATCAAGACCTAAAAGAAAATCATAATTCACTACCAGATTTGCAATTGCAATATAAAGACTATGCGGCATGGCAGCAAGACCAGTTAAAAAATGACAAAATAAACAGCCATAAATTATATTGGTTGCAACAATTTGAAACCGAAGTTCCAGTATTGGATTTACCTACTTACAAAACACGATCGGCAATTAAAACATATCATGGAAAGACAGTAAAGAAAATTTATAATGCTGCGCTTTTAAAAGATTTTAGTGATTTATGTCAATCACAAGGAAGTACACTATTTATGGGATTGCTGGCTACTGTAAAAATACTTTTGTATCGCTATACCAATCAAACAGATATAGTAGTTGGAAGTCCGATAGCGGGGCGAGAACATGCAGATTTACAAAGTCAAATAGGTTTATATGTCAATACATTAGCCTTAAGAACACAGTTCGAAGAGCAAGTTAGTTTTAAAGAATTACTAAATACTGTAAAGAAAATTACCCTTGACGCATACGAACATCAAATTTATCCATTTGATGAATTAATTGAACAATTATCTCTAAAAAGAGATAGGAGCCGAAATCCATTATTTGATGTAATGGTAACACTTCAGGATGTGGACAATCTGGGTGCAAACATTGAAAGATTTGGAGCAATTAATATTAAAGAATATGAGACGGAAGAAACTATAAGTAAATTTGATTTAGGATTTACTTTTAGAACGTTAGATAAAGGACTGGGATTAACAATTACCTACAATACAGATCTCTATTCTGAAGAATTTGCTCAACGTATTTTAAATCATTTAGAAGTAATACTAGGTAATGTTATAGCACAACCCAATGTATCAATAAATAAACTAAACTATTTAACAGATACTGAAAAATATCAGTTATTAACAAATTTCAATACTACTAAAATAGATTATCCAAAGGATAAAACTATAGTAGATTTATTTGAAGCTCAAGCTGATAAAATGCCTGAAAACACAGCGATTGTATTTGGGGATATAAAACTTACTTATAGTGCGCTTAATGCAAGAGCCAATCAATTAGCGCATTATTTAAAAGAACAAGGTGTACAGGCTGGTTCAAATGTTATTTTGTGTTTTGATAGTCATTTAGAACAAGCAATTGTTGGTTTACTTGGTATATTAAAATTGGGAGCAGCTTATGTTCCTGTTGATCCTGATTATCCTCAGGAGAGGATTAATTATGTAATTGAAAATTCCGAAGCAAAATTTATTGTAACCAATAGTATAGATATACCTTTATTTCAAAGTCCAACTCTTGAAGTTGTTTTGTTAGATAAGCAAGATTTAGGTTGCAATCCGGATAATATAAAAAACATACAAAAACATAGTAGCAATCAGGATAATGCCTATGTAATATATACTTCGGGTACAACCGGAGTTCCAAAGGGCGTTTTGGTAACCCATCAAAACGTAATGGATTATCTACATGGACTATCTGCAAAGATAAAAATCGAAGACAATCGCTCATTTGCATTAATGTCAACTATTTCAACAGATTTAGGAAATACAGTATTATTTAGCTCTTTAATTTTTGGGGGCCAAATTCATTTGTTTTCCAAGAATGCGTTACGAGACATTTATTACATCCAGGACTATTTTGCTATTAATGAAATTGATTGTATAAAAATAGTGCCTTCTTATTGGAAATCTTTAGAAATCACAGGAAAGCTGGTGTCACCGGGCAAGATGATAATTTTTGGAGGCGAAGAACTGTCTGTCGAAATAGTTAACCAAATAAATTTAGATAATAAGAACTTAAAGATTATAAATCATTACGGACCAACAGAAACCACAATTGGTAAACTGCTGCACGAAGTAACGCCAAATTATAATTATAATCGAATTCCATTAGGAAAAGCTTTTTCGAATACTCAACTGTATGTTGCAGATCAAAACCTTTCTTTATGTGCAATTGGAGTAATAGGAGAGTTGCTGATTGGAGGAGACGGAGTATCTAAAGGTTATTTGAATAACCCAGAATTATCCGAAGAAAAGTTTATTGATAATGTTTTTCATAATAAAGAAAGAAAGCTTTATAAAACGGGTGATTTAGTAGTAATGCACCCTGATGGGAATATTGAATTTAAGGGAAGAATCGATAATCAGGTAAAAATATTAGGACACCGTATTGAATTAAGTGAAATAGAAAAAGCGCTTAATAAATTTGTAGATATTAAATCGAACGTGGTAACCGTTTTTCAAACTGAAAAAGGAAATAAAAGAATAGCAGCTTATGTTATTTATAATAAGGAAGAGTTACCTCATAACGAAATTCTGGATCACTTGCGATTGCTTTTGCCCAGTATCATGATTCCGTCAAAGTTTATAAAAATTGAAGAAATTCCTTTTACTTCAAATGGAAAAATAAATTACAAAGCATTACCCGCTATATCAGATGAAGATGTGCTGATAAGAGAATGTGTGGCACCAACTAATGATACTCAAATAAAGCTGATAGCCATTTGGAAAGAAGTTTTAGGAGTTCATAATATAGGTATTAAAGATAACTTCTTTGAATTAGGAGGTAATAGTTTGATTGTTGCGCAAGTAATTAACAGAGTCCATAAAGTATTAGGCAAAAGTATTTCTTTTAAAGATTTTTTTGAAAATCCAACTGTAGAGGGATTAAGCAATAAGTTAAAAGAAAACCATTATACACCAATAAGCAAAGCAACTACATCAACATCATATCCTTTAACTTCTACTCAAAACAGATTATGGATAGCAAGTCAATTAGAAGGAGGGTCGGTGGCTTATAATATGCCTGTAACTTTAAAAATTAAAGGGGATATTAATTATGATTTATTTCAGAAATCATTTTACAATTTAATAAAAAGACATGAAATTTTAAGAACATATTTTAAGCTAAATGATGACGGTGAGATTAGACAACATATTGTTGCATCAGAAGAAATTAATTTCAAGATAATACATGTTGATTTTAGAAATAAATCAAACATTGAAAAAGAATTAGAAGATTATTTACAAGTAGCAAATAATGAATTTTTTGATTTGGAGAAAGCTCCGCTTTTGCGTTCTTTTCTAATAAAAACAGCAAATCAGGAACATATATTATTTTTATCAAGGCACCATATTATTGGTGACGGATGGTCCTCACAGATTATGTCTTCTGAAATTGTACAAATTTATAATGCATTATTACAAGACAAAAAAGCTCATTTACCAGTGTTAGATATTCAATACAAAGACTATGCAGTATGGATACAAAAGGAGTTCAATATTGAGAAAAATAGACAAGCAGAGTGCTATTGGCTCAATCAATTTTCAGGAGAACTACCGGTATTAGATCTTCCGGGTTTTAAAACACGCCCGTTAGTTCAAACCTATAATGGAGATAGACTTGAACATACTTTTTCAAGAGCTTTTTCAGATAAAATTAAAGCATTTTCAAAAGAGCATGATGTTACTTTATTTATGACTCTGATGGCTGCATTAAAAGCTTTATTGTATAGATATTCAGGTCAGGATGATATAATAGTAGGAACTCCAATTGCAGGTAGAGAACATCCTGATTTAGAAAATCAATTGGGTTTGTATTTAAATACTCTGGCTATACGAACTCAGTTTACTAAAGGAGGTAACTTTTTAGATTTAATTGCATTACAGAAAGAAACATTGTTAGGTGCATATGAGCATCAAAGTTATCCATTTGATGAGTTAGTCGAAAAGTTAGATCTAAAAAGAGATGTAAGCCGTTCTGCCTTATTTGATGTGATGCTGATATTGCAAAATCAGGAGCAATTAAATAGTATAGATAAGCAAACAGAATTTGACGGGCTGCAGGTAGAAGCATACAATTTTAGAAGAAAAACATGTCAATTTGATTTAAGCTTCGTCTTTGTCGAAGAAGAAAAAGGGCTATCACTTTCAATTGAATATAATACAGATATCTATGATGCATTTTTGATAGACAGAATGTTTACGCATTTTGAGAATTTATTTAATGGTTTTTGTAATAATTCTGCTTTGCTTATTGAAGAAGTTGAGTATTTAACAGTTCAGGAAAAAGCACAAAATTTAAAAGAGCATAATGATTTTATGAATAGCATGTTTAATGTTTAACAGATACTTCATTATAGTAAAAATACATGTTTACTAAGTTTCATTAGGATAAAAACCCCGTGTATTATTCTGTATTTCAAATAAGATAAAAAAGACAATTTTCTAAATAAATTTAATTATGTGTGGTATTCTTGGTAGTTGGTCTAGAAAAAAGAATTTCAATATTGAAAAAGAGCATCTCAACAATATGTTATTAGCTATTGAGCATAGAGGTCCTGATGGAAAAAATGTTTTAATAGATGGATTTTTAGGCTTTGGTTTTTGTCGTTTAAGTATAGTTGATTTAGAAAATGGAATGCAGCCGTTTATTTCGGATGATAATAATTATATGTTAATCTGCAATGGAGAGATTTTTAATTATAAAGAATTAAAAAAAGAACTGGAAAAAGAGGGGGTAGTTTTTAAAACTAATTGTGATGTTGAGGTCTTACTGCATTTGTATATTAAGCACGAAATCAATATGCTGGATTTACTAAATGGTCAATTTGCTTTTGCTTTATTTGATAAAAAGAAGCAAAAACTGATTTTAGGAAGAGATCAGTTTGGCATATGTCCACTGTTTTTTACCGTCGTAGATGATAATATTATTTTTGGTTCTGAAGTAAAAGCAATTATTAAACATCCACTTGTTGAAAAAAAAATAGATATTAAAGGTCTTGAGCATGTTTTTAGTTTTCCTGGTTTAATAGGGGATCAAACAATGTTTGCGGGCATTAATAGTTTAAAAGCCGGGCATTTTTTAGAAGTAACCAAAAATGAAATTAGAGAAAAAGAATATTGGGATTTAGTTTATCCAAATGATATATCTCAAGTATTGGTTATTAATGAAAATGAGGCTAAAGAAGAGTTAGACAGGTTACTAACAGAGTCAGTAAAACTTAGATTATCCGGTGATGTTCCTATAGGTGTTTATTTAAGTGGTGGTATTGATTCGTCTATTATTGCAGGATTGATGTCAAAACATGCATCAGAAAGAGTAACATCGTTATCTATGGGCTTTTCCGGGTATAATAATCGTGAAATTGACGAAAGGAAATATCAAAGGATAATGGCAAAATCTATAAACTCGATACATCATGAACTTGATTTTGGATGGGATAGTATGTATGATAGATTGAGATCAGTAATTTATCATTCAGAATCTCCATTAAAAGAAATCTATAACATCTGCAGTATGCAGCTTAGTAATCATGCTAAGAATAATAATTTGAAATCGGTTTTATGCGGAGAAGGTGCTGATGAGATATTTGGAGGTTATCATGGGTATAAATTTGATCAGTTTACAAGTTTTAAAGCAGCGAGTTCAATCGAAGATTTGTTAGATGAAGAGATAAGAGAAAGAATGTGGGGAACCAGAGATCTTGTTTACGAAAAAAATCACTTTGAGTTTATTGAAACAAAAAAGAATTTATATGCAGATACTATCCTTGAAAAATTTGACTCAAATTTAGGTGAAAAAAACATTTTTGTAGATCATTCAAAAATGATTGGAAGAAGCAAGTTTGATCAAAGAAGTTATTTAGATTTTAAATTAAGGTTAGGTGGCCATCTTATAACGGATCATGGAGATAGAATGGGGTATGCAAATTCGATTGAAGCCAGATATCCTTTCTTAGATAAAAAACTTATTGATTTTGTACGATTACTGCCAAGTAATTATAAGCTAAAAAATGGTGAGGAAAAATATTTGCTTAAAGAAATAGCAAAAAAATATGTTCCAAATGACATAATCCAACGACAAAAATTTGGCTTTGTAGCCCCTGGCAGTTCAGATTTACTTAAAAGTAATGTAGAATGGGTTAATGATATTTTGTCATACAATACTATAAAAAGACAAGGATATTTTAATCCGGATTCCATCGAACAGTTAAAGAAGAAATATAGTTCAAATAATTTTCAATTGAACATACCTTATGACTCTGACTTGCTAATGATTGTCATAACCTTTGGGATCTTTTTGAACGAATTTGAATTAAACTAAATATAAATTATGGGAACAGTTATAAGTTTATTTAACGAAGCAGTTAATAAATTTTCAGATAAAATTGCTATCGAATATGAAGGAACAGATATTAAATATGCTGAGCTTAAAGATCGTAGTAATGAATTGAGAGATTTTATATTGGCAAATTTTGTTTCAGATAATTATATTGGAACATTAATGCCTTCCAGTATTCATTTTGTGACTGCATTACTTGCAATATATCAATCTAAAAATATTCATGTACCCTTAGATTATTCGTTTTCTTTTGACAGAATGAATCAAATAGGAGAAGAACTGCAATTAAATATTATTATTACCAGCGAAGAGTATTTAAAACAAACTTTTGATTTCATTAAGGATAATACATTCACTGAGTATATTATATCTATTGGGAATGATTTTTCATTATGTATCTATAAACGTTCAGAACTTATTCATTGGAATAAAATAGCGTCAAAGCAGCATGAGATAGTTGTTCCTGAATTAAATGAAGAAGATTCTGCTTACGTTTATTACACATCAGGATCTACTGGTAAAGGCAAAGCTATATTAGGAAAGCATGGAAGTTTATTACATTTTATTTCATGGGAAATAAAATTATTAAAAAGTACTGGTAACTATAAATTCTCTCAAGTACCTCCAGTTACGTTTGATGCTTCTTTAAAAGATATTTTACCAGCTATTTGTTCGGGAAGCTGCGTTAGTATACCAAGTTTCGACACGAAACAAAATACAGCTTTGCTAGCCAAATGGATAATAGAGAAAGAGATAAATATACTATCTGTAGTACCATCAATTTTTAGAGTTTTAACAAATGAATTCGGATTTGAAAAACAAGTCGAGCGTATAAGTTTGAAATATGTTTTACTGGCCGGAGAAATGCTTTTTGCAAAAGATGTGCAAAGATGGAGAAATTTAATGGGAGAAAGCATACAGCTTATTAATCTCTATGGAGCTACAGAATCAACAATCCTTAAAACATATCATTTTATCAATGAGAAGTCAGAGGATTTAACAGAAAGAATTTTAATTGGAAAACCAATAGACGACACTTTTATAATCATACTAAAAGACAATAAACTGGCTAATATTGGTATGATTGGCGAAATATATATCAAGACAAAACATCTTACAAAAGGATATATTGATAAATCTTTGAATACAAATGCATTTATTCAAAATCCATTAAATTTAGAAACAGATATATTATATAAAACAGGAGATTTAGGAAGGTATACTGCAAATCGTGAAGTAGAATTATTAGGGCGAATAGATAACCAGATAAAGTTAAATGGAGTAAGGATAGAACTTGCCGAGATTGAAATGGCACTTTTAAAGCTTGAAAATATAAATGAATCTGTAGCAACTGTTTATATAGATAATGATAATCAATCTGAACTAATAGCATATTATACAGGAATAAAAACAGATGAAGTTTTAATTAAGGAAAAATTAGGGAGGTATTTGAATAATTATTTAATCCCATCTCGCATCATCAATCTGGACGAATTTCCAAAAAACCTGAACGGTAAAGTTGATCGAAAAAATCTCCCTTCTCATTTTGATTTTATAGAAAGCGAAGAAGATATCGTTTACGATAATGAATACCAGGAAAAACTGGCAAAAATTTGGCAAGAAATCTTAGTTAATAAAAAATACAATAAAAATCAAAACTTTTTTACTTCTGGAGGATCAAGTTTAAAAGCAATATTAATGGTTTCGAGAATTTTTCGAGAATTCAATGTTAACTTAAAGATTTCAGACATTTTTCAACTGCAAACAATTGAAAAAATTGCAGCTAAAATTTGGGAAAGTTCAGAAAACTTAGGAGTTAAAATGGTTAAAGTAGAGGAAAAAGATTATTATGAATTATCATTTGCTCAAAAAAGACTGTGGCTAATATCAAAATTCGAAAATTCATCAAATGCCTATAACATGCATTATGTATTTAAAATTAATGATAGCGTTGATTTTGATGTATTTAAGAAAGTAATCTATCATTGCATTGAAAAATATGAAATTTTTAGATCTCTTTTTTTTGAGATTGATGGCGAACCGAAACAAAAAATAATACCCTTTTCTGAGATTTCATTAGAAAAATTACCAATTAAAAAAGTAAGTATAAATGAAGACTTAAATTTTTATATCGAAAATAAAGTTGATGAATCTTTTGACTTAGCAACGTGGCCATATTTCATGTTTGAGTTAATAGAAAATGATACGCCAGGGGTAAGCTACCTGCATTTTAATTTTCATCATATAATTTTTGACGGATGGTCTTCTAACTTATTGTTTGATGAATTATGGGAAAATTATAAGCAAATAATATCAGGAAATCAACTTGTTGCTCCTGCCGAAATGTTTCAGTATAAAGATTATATAAATTGGCAAAACCAACTTTTTGATTCTTCTATTGGAGAAAACTTACGTTTATACTGGAAGAATAAATTGGAAGATATTATTCCAAGAGTCGAATTTTCATTTCAAAAAAGAAGGCCAAAGAAACGAAGTTTTATAGGAAAAAGTATTGTAAAAGATTTAGACCCCGGAGTGTCTAAATTACTGTCAGACTATTGTGCAGCTAATAATACTACTGATTTTATTGGGTTAACTTCTATGGTAAATGTATTCTTAAATATTTTTTCTGGAAATGAAAAGATAATTTTTGGTACTCCTGTAGCAGGAAGAAATGCAATTGAATTAGAAAAACAAATGGGACTTTTCGTTAATCTTCTTCCGTTGATTAACATTGTTAAAGTCAATAACTCTTTTGATGAATTATTTCAAGAAGTAAATACTAACACAATAAAGGATTTAGAGAACCAGGATTATCCATTGGATAAAATGGCTGAATTGGTTAATTACGCAAGAGATAGTTCCAGACAGTTACTTTTTGATTTTTTAGTTGTATTTCAAAACTTTGAAAATAATACCAGTACAGATACTGATGTAACAGCCCTTAATTTTGATTGGAAACAAAGCAAGTATGATTTTGTAATTATTTTTTCTAAAGATGAAAATGGCTTTGTCATTAATTTTAATTACAGTACAGATTTGTATTCTCATGAATGGATGGACTATCTGATGATTTGCTTTCATAAATTAATTAAATTATTGATAGAGAATCCAAAGAAACCTATAGGACAGATAAAAACATTATTGAGTAGCGATAACAGAATAAATAAAAATCTTAATAGCTATATTTTTAAGGAAACTATCCTGGATTCTTTCTCTAAGGTTTTGAATGTTTATCCAACAAATATTGCTGTTAAGTGTTCTGATAAGTCGTTAACATATAATGACTTGAATGAAGCTAGTGATTCTGTGTCTTATGGGTTATGTAACGATCATAATATTAAAAAAGGAGATAGAATTACTGTTTGTATGGATAATTCATCAGATGCTGTTGTAGTATATATGGCAGTCCTAAAGATTGGAGCTGTATTTATACCAATTGATGTTGAAGCGCCATTAATTAGAAACGAAAATATAATTAAGGATTGTGACTCTAAAATTACAATTGTAGGAAATAACAAAGAATATGGATTTTCTAATGAAATAAGTTTAGATAAAATTAAGTTAACTAAAAATAAATTTCAGCAAGAGAAGCTTAATGGTAGTGATTTAGCTTACATTATATATACTTCTGGTTCTACAGGCAACCCGAAAGGTGTATTGGTTAATCATCAAAATGTATCTTCTTTATTATCTGAAAATTTTAAAGAATACCTAAAAGTTGGTATGAATTGGAGTTTATATCATAAATTAAATTTCGATTTTTCGGTATGGGAAATTTGGGGACCGCTAACTACTGGTGGGACTATTGTAATACCCAATAAAACAGCAAGGATCGATATAAATAAATTTGTCGATTTTCTTATTGATGAAAAGATCAATTTACTTAGTCAGGTTCCTCCATTTTTCTATACTTTGATTCCGCTGTTAATTAGCAAAAAAGAGCAACTTTCAATCAATACGGTCGTATTTGGCGGAGCAGAACTTACTCTGTTTCTTTTAAAAGATATAAAGAAGCAAATGCCGCATGTAAAGATAGTTAATATGTATGGTATTACAGAAACTACGGTTCATGTTACGAGCAAAGAAATACTAGAATCTGATATACGGGATAATTTAAGCAATATTGGTAAACCAATATCTACTCTTGATATATTGATAGTAGATGAACAATTGAATTTAGTCCCTGACGGGACCATTGGCGAAATCTGTGTAAAAGGATTTGGAGTTTCTAAAGGATATTTAAATCAGGCTCTACTTACAAAAGAAAAGTTTATTGAATTAGAAGATGGATTTACCTTGTATAGATCTGGTGATTTTGGTTATCGCTCATTATCTCAGGATATCATTTTTAAAGGAAGAAGAGACGAACAGATTGAAATTAGAGGATATAGAATTGAGAAGGGAGAAATAATTGCAAAAATTTTAGACATACATGATGTAGTAGATGTTGCAATTTTGATTAAAGGAGAGTTAAATAAAGAAGATCAAATTTGGGCTTTCTATAAACTAAGAAATGCCAAATCTAAGACAGCAATTGAAATAAAAGATTTGTTAAAAAAGCAATTGCCTAATTATATGATTCCTAGTGTTTTGATAGAGTTAGATGAGCTTCCGCGTACAAAAAATGACAAAATAAATTATAATCAGCTTAGAGATTTTTTACCATCCAAAAATAATCTGATTGAATATGCAGAAAATGCAGAATCCTTAGAATTTATTAAGTATGTAAGAGATTTGTTAAATAATGATTCAGTAGTTTTTGAAGATAACTTTTTTGAAGTTGGAGGTCATTCTATTTTAGCTATGCGCTTAATTAATTTAATTAAAAGTAGATATAATTCACAATTAGATTTTTACGAGATTTTTGATTTTGATAGTATTAGGGAGATTTTTAATGCTGTTTTATCTCGAATTAACTTAAATAAAGAACAGAATAGTATTGAAAATGAAAACCCATTAATTTTTCCTGTAACAGATCTTCAAAAAGAAATGTGGCTTCATGAAAAATTTAAAAGCGCTGATGAATTATCATTGCCGGCAGTAATTGAATGGGACGAAGAAGTCAACGAGGAAGTTTTTAAAAAAGCAATTGAATTTTTATTAGTTCGACATGAGATGTTAAGAGCTAACTTTTTTACAGATGAAAATAATGAGCTTCAACATCTAATATCTCAAGATGTTAGATTAGACAAGTCTTATGAATTTCAGTGTATTACAGAAGAAGTATACGATATTGAAGATAAAATAAATAGTATTAGAAATAAAGAAGCAAAAATAAAATTTGATTTTAATGACTCTGTTTTATTTAAATGCATTCTTGTTAGAATTGATAAAAAGAAACATTTCGTTTTAATAAAGACTCATCATATCATCTATGATGGATGGTCTCTTGAAATTATTTTGAAAGAAGTCAAAGAAATTTACAATGCATTGCTTTATGGCAAAGCGATTGAATTAGCAAGTTTAAAAGGTAGCTTTAGATCCTATTCAAATCAACAAAATCATAAAGTCAATAGTAATGAAGGACTTATCGCCAAAAGATATTGGCTGGATGTTTTTGATGGTTATCAGGGCAATTTTAATGAAAAGAGGGCAACAATTGGAGCGAAAAGTCTAAAAGAAGATTTTTTTATATCAAAAGAAATAAAAAGTGATTTAGAAAAATTTTGCAAACAAGAAAAGATCACAAAATTTATGGTCATTCATACTGCTTTAAGGTTGTTGATGCTTGAAATATGGGGCATATCAGACAGCTCAATTGGATCTCCATTCTCAAATAGAGAAACTGAAGAAAGTCAGGACGTAGTTGGATGTTTTATGAACGTATTAGCTTTTCGCTCAATCATAAAACACGATGAAACAATTGTAAGTCTTCTTGATAAAATAAAAGAAACAATTACCAAAGGAGTCAAATACGGGTATATCTCTATGAACTCTATTGAGCGTGATCTATCGGCATATGATAAAATTTCATTATTCGACATTGGTTTTACACTTCACAATCATATGGAAGCAGGTTCGTCAAATTTGATGGAAAAATTTTCGGAAGAATCAAAAATGTTTGATGAAAAGTTTGCTTTTGGAATTCACAAGTTAATGTGGTGGAATGTATTTGAAGGTAATGATGTTGATTTGGTAAGTATTTTCTATAAAGAAAATGTATTTGAACAAACTGAAATTGATAAGATTCATAAGAGTTTTATGAAGTCCTTAAAGCATATTCTCTACAACAAAAATTGCCGAATTGATGACCTGATTACATCAAAAGATAAAATAAAATATTCTGAATTAAAATTAAACTTTTAACTAAATAAAACTAAAAATGGAGACATTAGAACATGAACATATAATTCATTATACATCAGACGATCACTTAGTCTGGGCAGAATTATATGAAATAAATAATCAAAATATGATGAAATATGCATGTAAAGATTATATAAAAGGATTTAATGATTTGAAGATACCAACTTTTAAGATACCTACATTTTATGAATTGAATACTATTTTAAGTACCTGTTCTACCTGGACAATTGTACCTGTATCGGGTTATTTGGCATCTGAGGATTTTTTTAAATTAATTAATAGAAGAAAATTTCCAATTACTCAAAGAATTCGTTCTAAAAACGAGATTGAGTTTAGCGAACTACCAGATATATTTCATGATATTATGGGGCATGTTCCAATGTTAAATAGCGATGTTCATAATTTATTCTCAAAAACGATAAGTGATATTGCTTTACAAAATTTAGACAATCCTATAATTTTAGAAAAACTTTCAAACCTATATTGGTATACTTTTGAAACGGGTCTTGTAAAAGAAAATGGCGAAATTAAAATTTTCGGCGGAGCAATTCTTACGTCATCTAATGAAGTTAATAACGTATTTAAAGAAGACACAACAATTTTACCTTTTGATGCTGAATTAATAATGTCTTCTTCATTTGATAATTTAAACGTTCAATCTACTTATTTCATATTAGAATCTTTTGATCAATTAAGTGATGCGTGCAAAAAGTTATCTATTATTTATTCTAATTCTGCTACAAAATGAAAAAGTACTATTTAAAACAAAACGTTCAGGTCGAGCCATTAATTAATTCATGGTATGCATGGATACAGATTTTGCCACCTGGTCCGGCAGCTATGAATATTATAAGACGACATATTCCAACAATGCAATCCTTTGTTGAAAATGCAGAAATTCATGAGATAGCAGTAAATGACCCAAAGATGAAAGGAGGGCCTTTTATTGATTTGCCTGCATCGCGAGTCAATGAAGTGAGTGATTTATTGGTAAACACAATTATGAATACAAGAGAACAAAACTTGTTTGCACAATCTGTTACAGAATTAGATGAACTTTTAAAAAATGAAGGAAATGGTTATTCTCTTGAGCCGCTTTATGATAAAATACCAGAAAGTTTAAAAGGACTTGTAGAGCTTTATTATGATCGCCATCATAGACCTGATTTTAGATTTTATGAACCATTGCTTTATAATTCAATATTTTATAATGAAGGTTTTCAAAGTATATCTATTTCATTAATCGAAAATGATAAAGACAGATCGTTTATTTTTTCTACTCCAAGACTGCCATGTGAGAAAACTGTTGATCTTCCAATTGCCTTCAAAGATACAAGGTTAGATCAATTATTCAGTATGAAGAATGAAGGAGCTTCACTGGATCAAATCATGAATCTTTTCGATTTAAACTCTAAAGATTCTGACTTATTTAAGTCATTTTTTACTGAAGAACAGCCTGATGAGTATGAAAAATACGAAGGTGAAAATCTTCGCATACGATATTTCGGACATGCATGCCTTCTTATAGAATCTAAAGATGTTTCTGTATTAATAGACCCTGTGCTTAGTTATTCTTATGAAACTGCTGTATCCAGATATACCTATGCAGATCTTCCGGATACCATAGATTACGTTTTGATCACCCATAGTCATCACGATCATATCTTAATTGAAACGATGTTGCAAATCAGGCACAAAGTAAAAAATATTGTAGTGGGAAGCAATGTTCCCGGACAGATACAAGATCCTAGTTTAAAATTACTATTAAGGAATTTAGGGTTTAAAAATATAATAGAGCTGGCAGAATTAGAGGTTCTGGAATCTAAAGGGGTAAAAATAACCGGAGTACCATTTATAGGAGAACATCATGATTTAATGGTACATAGTAAGATGTGTTACCATATCGAATTAAATAATCGTTCAGTTCTTTCTCTGGCAGATTCATGTAATATTTCGCCTTTGCTGTATGAACGCATTCAAAAAATAGTAGGCAATATAGATGTCTTATTCTTAGGAATGGAATGTGACGGTGCTCCGGCTTCATGGGTTTATGGCCCGCTTTATTCAAACAAACAAGAAAAGGAAAAAGACAATTCTCGTAGAGGAAGAGGATGTAATAGCACTGAAGGTATGGGACTTGTGCATCTATTTAATCCATCAGAGGTTTACGTATATGCAATGGGAGCCGAGCCTTGGATTGCTTATATTTTAGATGTTCATTATACTCTACAAAGTAATCCTATTATAGAGTCAAACAAGCTTATTGAGCAATGTAAAATAGAGGGCAGGTATGCTGAGCGAATATTTGCGGAACGCGAAATAGTTATTAATAATCAAGTAAAATTAGGCTAATATGAGTTTATTCTGGAAAAATCAAGCAAATGGATTTCCTGTACCCTTTAAAATAAATAATTACCTTTTATCAGAAAAAGAATATGAATCCAGAGAATTAAGGCTTGATCTTGATAAGGATATTTTTGAAATAATTTTAAAAATGTCTGAAGGAGAAGTTTTAGCAGAATGTACATTGGCACTAACATCATTATATCTTATTATTGAGCAACTAACAGGGGCTGAGAAGATAATATTAGAGACAAATATTCCAAATATTCTTAATAAACAGCAACAATCTTTATTACCCTTGTTTTTAAATTTCTGTAAACACGAGAGTACAATAAAAGAGCATATTATAGAAACTAAAAACATTTTAGTTGATGCAATTAATAATCAAATACCCTTTGTACATCAAGTATTAGGATTAGAAAGTGATACACCAAGAGTAAGTGATATTTGTTTTTTTTATGGAAATATAGATGAAATTACAGATAAAATTAAAGCAGAATTTGAAATTATTGCAGGTTTTTCTAAGTTGGCGAATGGTAGTTACAGCCTTTTCATTACTGGGAAACTGAGCAATACGCCAAAATTTTATGAAGAGTTAATTAATGGTTGGAAACATTTTTTAAATTCTTTTACTAATACATCAAAATGTTTACACGAATCTGCTTTTAAAATTTCCAGTATTAGTTCAAATCATAACGATTTTTGGTTTAATGGAGGATTTGTTTACAATGAACAGGGTAATAACGTTATAGAAGTTTTTAAAAATGTTTGCAGTAAAAACTCAAAAAATACGGCTGTTGAAACCCCAACTACCAAAATTACTTATGAAGAACTGGATAATATTTCTGATCAGGTCGCTGAATATCTCTTAAAGAAAATTAATATTAAAAAAGGGGATGTAGTGGCAGTTATTTCAGAGAGAAATGAAAACATCATTTCTGGAATGCTTGGAGTTATGAAGGCAGGAGCAGTGTATCTTAATATTAATCAGGAAAATCCAATAGCAAGAATTAATGAAATTGTACAAGATGCAAATGTAAAAGTAATATTGGTTGAGTCAAAAATATTGAATTTAGTTTCGTCATTAACAAATATTCCACTTGGTATCTTAGATATGCAATTTAAATTAAATATGGATTTTAATTTTGATTGTAATGTAGTTATTAACGAAGAGGATTTGGCTTATTTTGTTTATACAAGTGGTACGACAGGAAAGCCAAAAGGTGTACCTATCAATCATGGTGGAATTTTAAATTCGGCTTATTTTCATACAAAATTATTTGAAGTAAACCCGACAGATGTATATTTGCAGTTTATGTCTACTTCTTTTGACGGTTCAATCCTGGATATTTTAACCACTTTATTAGGAGGAGCTTCTCTCTTGTTACTGGAGTCTACTATCTATAAAGATATTCATATTGTAAATGAATTTATAAGAGAAAAAAAGGTCAACATCACAACAATGATCCCTAGTTATTTAAATCTTATTGATCAAGATAATCTAAATAGATTTAAAATAATTGTTAGTGCGGGTGAATCATTTGGCATGAATTGGATGAAGGACTTAAATAGAGATATTCGTGTTTTTAATGGATATGGCCCTTCAGAAGTTGCTGTAAACAGTACTATTTTTGAGATTGATACAACAGTAGTTTATAAAAATATTCCGATAGGAAAAATAAGTCCCAATAAGGAAGTATTTATTGTTGACAAGAAAAAAAATAGTGTAGCAAAAGGAGTAATAGGAGAAATTTTGATAGGAGGTAAAGGATTAACCTCAGGTTATCATAATGATCAAAAACTTACAGATGAAAAGATAATAACAACGTCTTTATACGCAGATAATCTTTATAGTACCGGAGATATGGGTGCCTGGACAGAATCTGAAGAAATCATTTTTTTAGGGCGTTTTGATAACCAGATAAAAATTAATGGCTTTAGAGTTGAACTTGGTGAAATAAATTATGCAATTGAGTCTTTACCAAGTGTAAAAAGATCTCATGTCATGATGGATAAAACTACCAAAACATTAGTAGCTTTTATAGAAAATATTTCAAACGTATCGGTAGAGGCGCTTCAGATGAGTTTATCAAAAATTTTGCCAAACCATATGGTTCCTGGAAAATTTCTGCTAGTAGATAAATTGCCACTTACTATTAACTTAAAAATAGACGAAAGAGCTTTACAGCAATTAATAACTAATGAGAAAGAAACAGATGTAAAGCTCGAAATGTCTCCTTCTGAATCAAAAATATTTGATTTATTTAGAGAGATATTAAAATCTGATTATGTTCCTGTCGATAAGAGTTTTTTTGCTTTGGGAGGCGATTCAATAAAAGTAATTCAATTAGTTCAAAAAGCAAATCAAAAAGGCCTATTGCTTGATACTTCAACTATAATTGAACACGAAACAGTTAGAGATATTGCAAGGATTATTGACAATAGACTTCTTGATATTGAATTAGATGATAGCAATAAAAAAATTGATATAAAATATCTTGAAAGATGGGATAATCAAATTGATTTTTCACTTTTTGAACGTGGTGTCGAAGAGGTTTTTCCTGTTCTTGATATCCAAAAGGTTATGATTGAGAAATCTGGGAAATCAGTATTTCATAAAAACGGAATATACTATTGTAAATCTTTATGGCGAATTAAAGAGTCTAATAAACAAATTGATGTTGTTAAAAGTGCGATACAGCAACTTTATAAAGAATTCCCTAACCTTAGACAGACCTTTTATAAATCTAGTATAAGCGGTGAATTATTTCAGGTAATCTTATCAAAAAATGATCAATTTTTAATTGAAATCATTGATTTGAAGAATTCGGAAAATAAAGAAGATATAATTGATGAGCTGTGGAATGAAGTATCAAATTTTAAAATTGATGATCATTTAAGACCATTTTCAACTTTTAAGATTTTAGACGTTTGCGAAGATGAATTTATTTTAGAAATGAGTGTTCATCACGTTTGTATCGATGGATGGAGCGCGGTAGAAATTAAAAACAGATTTTTTGAAATTTATAAATGTTTGCTTAATAATATGCCTATTGCAGTTAAGATACAAGAAGTAACAAGTCAAAAAGAAGCCTTTATAATTCAACATCGACTCTTGGATGATATAGAAATAAAAAAGTATTGGGACTGGAAAATTGAACAGTTCAAAGATAAAAAATCTGTATTATGGGATGAAAATAAATTAAGCAATCCCTATACTAAATTATTTTCATTGTCAAATTCAATAGCTGCAAATCTTGTTGATATCGCTAAAAGAGAAGATGTTTCACTAAAGTTGATTTGCTTAGCAGTTCAACGTAAATTTAATTCATTGATTCAATCTGGTGCAAGTGAAATTAATGTTGTCTGCAATGGAAGAAGCGAGTCTCTTTCGGATCCATTAAAGGCAACAGGTCTTTTTTGGAATTTTCAACCCTTAATTTTTGATGATGGAGAAGAGACCAATATTCGCAACATATATGATCAGTTAAATGAATTGGAGCAATATGCTGCATATCCATACTCGAAAATTATGTCCTTTAATGACGGAAATGAGATAAGTTCTTTTTGCTTTAATTTCGTTAGTTTTCATAATCAGGTACTTGTCGACTCATCAGATATTACACTTTTAGAATACAGATCTCGGGATCGTTTTCATTTTCCATTTACTTGTACTTGGTCAGTTGATCCTTCAGACCAATCCAATATTAATCTTCGAATAGAAACCTTTAGTGAATTTATAGAGCCAGATCTTTTAAATCATTTGTTAACAGAATTAAATAATAAAGAATTTTTTAGAAATTTTAAAAATATATTTCATGAAAAAATATGATGTAATTATTGTAGGTGCAGGCCTTGCAGGATTGTCTTTAGCAAGACAATTAAAATTAAAAGATTCTGATTTACGCATTGCTATTTTAGAGTCCAAAACTTTTCCATACGAATTAGGAACACATAAAGTAGGTGAATCAACAGTAGAAATAGCAGGATATTATCTTGGGCAAAAGCTTGAGTTAGACGATTATTTAAAAGAAAATCATTATTTAAAATTTGGACTTAGGTTTTTTTGGTCCCCAGAAAACGAAGATTTTTCTAAACGACCAGAAATAGGATTGTCAAAAAGGACCAGCTTTAATTCTTATCAGATTGATCGCGGAAGATTAGAAAACGATTTGTGTGAAATGATATTAGAAATGGGAGTAGAACTATTCACTAATATAAAACTTAATGATTTGGTCGTAGATAAAGAGTGTAATAAAGTGCTTTTTAGTATAGACGAAGTTGACTATGAGTTTGGTGCTAAATGGGTAATTGATAGTGCCGGGCGTCAAAAATGGCTAATGAAAAAATTCGATTTAGAAATAGACGATAATCAAAAAAGAAGTTCTGCGTGGTTTAGAGTTAAAGGTGATTTCAAAGTTGATGACTTTGTACCGAAATCTAATGTTGAGTGGCATAGTAAAGTTAAACACGAAAGATTTTATGGAACAAATCATATTTTGGGTGAAGGATATTGGATATGGGTTATTCCATTATCATGCGGAATGACAAGTGTTGGAATTTGTATTTCAGAAAAGCATCATAATTTTAATACAATTAGTACACGAAAAAGAGTTGATTCTTTTTTAACGGAATTCGATCCATTTTTACAAAAGAAGTTACAAGGTTTTGAAGTACTTGATTTTAAGGTAATTAGAAATTTTAGTTATTCATCAAAAAAAATATTTTCAACAGATGGATGGGCATGTACTGGAGATGCAGCTGCGTTCCCAGACCCATTTTATTCACCGGGATCAAATCAAATAGGATATACAAATACGATACTTACCCATATAATTACTGAAAATATAACATGCGAAAAACGAATTAGTGAATATAATGAGTTTGTTTTGTCTCAAAATGATTGGTTAAGTTATAATACTTACACAACGTATGATTATTTTGGAAATCCACAAGTCAATAGTCTTGCATATTTATGGGATTTAGTTACAGGTTGGGCACTTGGGGTTCCGTTGATGTTTAATGATTTATATCTGGATCCAGAAACTTTTAAAATCAGTAAAGAGGTAATTGATACATTTTATGCGTTAGCTATAAAAATGAAAAATATATTTCTTAAATGGAATAAATGTTCAAATGGCACTTTTACTTTTGATTTTATAGATTATTATCATATACCATTTATTACAGAAATGTATGATCGAAATGTTAAGAAAGATAAAAAGCTAGAAGACGTTATTGAGGATTTAAAATATTCTATGGTACAGCTTAAAAAGATGTCTTGTGCAATATTTCATTTAATTATAAAAGATATTGATCCTGAAAATGAAAATTTACTTCTTGATTTTCGATTGAATCCTGAAGAATTAAACTTAAATGAGTCAATACGTAATAATTCTGCTTTGTTTGAAAACGAATTAGTTGATTATAAAATTATTTATCAGCAATTATATGATTGTTTTCTTCATAAAGAAGTCGTACAGCAAAATGCGGAAATCAGTTTTAATCTTAATCTATAAAAATGATCCATTTAAGAGAGCATTTACCAGAGGATTTTACAGCATTAAGATCAATTTTTAATGATCCCGATGTAATAAAATATGTAAGTAAAAATTATTGTTTTTCTGATGATCAATTAAAAAAGATGATCAGTCCTGATGAGGAAGTAAAAAACATTAAACAATTTTCAGCCATATACAATGAATGTATGGTTGGAAGTTGTATGTATAAATTTAATAATGAAATGAATTTTTATGAAATTGGGTATGCCGTCTTAAAAGAACATCGCGGAAAAGGTCTTGCACTAAAAATCACTAAGAGTTTAATAGAAAAAATTAAAAGTGATGATTGTGTAAAAGAGTTATATGCAAAAGTAGCACTTGACAATGTAAATTCAGTACGTGTGTTAATTAAATTAGGAGCTAAGAAAGATAGAGAGGTAAATTATGATGGTTCAATTGAGCTGATTTATAGAATATTTTAAGAAAATTAAATGATGAAAACTAAAGTAAAATATATTACCAACGTAGAGAAAGTAGAAGAGTTAAGTGAAGGAGAGAAAAAAATTTACACAGAAATTTCTGAAAAGTATGCTTTCAGAACAAATTCATATTACAACAATCTTATTGACTGGTCTGACGAAAATGACCCATTGCGAAAAATTGTTATACCCGACAAGGATGAAACAATAAATTGGGGAGAACTTGATGCATCTTCAGAATCTGCGTATACAAAAGTTCCGGGGTTAGAACATAAGTATAATACCACTGCCTTATTACTTTGTAATGACGTATGTGCAGCTTATTGTAGATTTTGTTTTAGAAAACGCCTGTTTCAGTCTGATAACGAAGAGGTAGAAAAGGATGTCTGGAAAGGAATAGAATATATTAAAGAGCATTCTGAAATTAATAATGTTCTTCTAACAGGAGGAGATCCGTTAATGTTAAGTACAAAAAGACTGATTCAAATATTTGAAGAATTAAAGCAAATACCTCATGTTAAAATTGTCAGGCTTGGTACAAAAGTATTAGGATTCAATCCGTTTAGAGTTTTGGAAGATGAACTTTTTTTAGAAATGTTAGAAAAATATTCTGAGTCTTTTCAGATTTATTTTATGTTACATTACAATCATCCAACAGAGTTAACAAAAGAAAGTATTGATGCAATTAGGGCTATAAAAAAGAGAGGAGTAACTACTGTAAATCAAACTCCTATTATTAAAGGAGTAAATGATGATCCTGAAGTTCTTGGCAAATTAATGGAAGAGCTATCATTTGTAGGTGTAATACCATATTACATTTTTACTTGTAGACCAACTGAAGGTAACTTTGTCTATGCTGTGCCTATTGAAGAAGGTTTTAGAATTTTTCAGGAATCCAAAAAAACAAGTTCAGGATTGGCTAAAACAGCACGTTTTGTAATGTCTCATTCAACAGGTAAAATTGAAGTACTAAGTATTAATAACGGGAAAGTAATTTTGAAGAAACATAATTTTCCGGATCAAGATGATAATGAAGAGATTATGATTTATGATTCTAATCCAGAGGCCTATTGGTTTGATGATTATACCAATCTTGTCGCTTTACCTGATTTAGAGACTACTTTAATAGTATAATTTTTTAATTATAAGTCAAGATATAATTCATTGAACTTAGGTTAGAAAAATAAGTAAGGATAAAAATAAATAAGTAAAAATTAATTTTAAAAAAAATGGCTGTCAAATATTGTTTTTTGAGCTATTAATTTAATTTTTCAAATAAAATTAAAAATGAAAGTTATAGCATTTCCTTTTGCAGGGGGCAATAAATATTCGTATCAAAAATTTTCTCAAAACAATTCAAATTTTGTTGTTATAGAATATCCAGGGAGAGGTAAAAGAATTAAGGAGGAATTAATAATTGATATTAATTCACTTATAGAGGATCTTCTCCCTCAAATTAAGAATGAAATAAATTCTTGTGACGATTATATTATTTATGGTCATAGTATGGGAGGTTTAATAGGGTATTTAATTTGCCATAAAATCGAACAGCTAGGTATAAAGAAGCCTTTAAAATTTGTTGTAAGCGGCAGAAATCCTCCTTTTTTTAAAAAAGGAAAGATGATTTCATGTTTTTTAAATGAAGAATTTTGGAAGGAAGTTACTAAGATGGGGGGGATTCCTGATGAAGTCAGCAATCACCCTGATCTGATTGATTTTTATTTGCCAATTTTAAAATCAGATTTTACAGCAGTTGAAAACTACAAACATGTATTGGAAGGAAAATTAAATATACCAATAGATGTGTTTTATGGATCAGATGAAGGAATTAAAGCTGAAGACATAATTGGATGGAAAGATATGAATACACACGAAGTTACAATTAATCAAATGATAGGAAATCATTTTTTTATTTTTGACCATATCGACTTTTTTAAAGACTATTTTTTATCCACAATCAAGCAATAAATTTAACTTTTCGTTTAAAGAAAAGAAACGCCATTTTACGACATCAAAGAAGATTTAGTTGTATGGTACCAGGTTTATAATGTCTTATTGTTATTGTAAAATTAACAAGGGATAAATACTATTAGTGAGGTTAAAATTCTTCATGAAATAAAATTAATAATAATAATAATATAAAACAAAAATATGGTTTCATTATCAAATCCTCAGATTACAAATTTAGAATTATTCATACATGTTGCTTGTGCAATTGTTGTAATCATTATTATGGCAAGGGTTGTTGGATCATTAATGGTTTATATAAAGCAGCCTCGTGTAGTTGGAGAAATGATTGCCGGAATTCTATTAGGCCCCACCTTTTTAAGCACCATATTCCCTGATTTTACAAACTATTTGTTTGATGATACAAAATCTACAATTTACATATTAGGAAATATAGGTTTATCAATTTATATGTTCCTTGTTGGTATTGAAATCGATTTTAGAAAAGTTGATAAACTGCTAAAAAAGCAATCCTGGATTCTATGTATAGTTGCCACTGTAATCCCTTTTGGAGTTGGAGGACTGGTGTCCTGGATGTATTTTGACCAATTAGCAATATTTGGCACAACGGAAATGATATTCATGATCTTTATGGGAACGGCATTATCTATTATGGCATTTCCAATGCTTGCCAGAATTCTTGATGAAAAAAAAATTATTAAAACTAAACTGGGAACGCTTGCTTTATTATCAGCTAGTGGACAGGATGTAATAACATGGATTTTATTAGCGTTTATTATCTCCTTAGCAAAAACCGGAAGTTTTAAATCTGGTATAATTACGCTAGTTGGCGCTGTCATTTTTGTGGGTTTTGCGTTTTTTATTGCAAGGCCTCTTTTGAAAAAGATGGCTCGTAATATTAATAAAAAAGGTATAGTTAATCAGACTCATTTTAGTATTGTAATCGTTACTCTATTAATTAGCGCTATTATTACGGATAAAATTGGTCTTTATAGTGTTTTTGGCGGATTTATTATTGGGTTGGCAATGCCTAGAGAAGATTTACTTATCAACGAGGTAAAAGTAAAATTAACGGACCTAACTGTAGTGTTTTTATTACCATTGTTTTTTGCGTTTTCAGGCCTCAAAACAAATTTCTTGAAATTATTTGCCCCTGAGTTTTTGATACCTTCTTTAGTTATTGTCCTATTAGCTTTTGCATGTAAATATATTCCTGTATTACTTAGTATGAAGATCACAGGCTATTCATGGCGTGAATCTTCTGCAATAGGCGGGTTAATGACCGCTAGAGGTTTAATGGAATTGATTGTTGCCAGTATTGGACTGGAGTATGAAATCATTGATCAAAATACGTTCTCAATTTTGGTACTGATTGCTGTTAGTACTACATTGACTGCAATGCCAATCTACAATCTAAGTTTAAAAAAACATAAGACAAATGATAAAATTGCAAAGCAAATCGAGAATAAAAAAGATAAAGTTCTTGAAATAGCAAGTTAAATGGTTTTTTGAGAGCGTTGCCAACGCAAAAAAAAAGTCAAGTAAAACAACAACAATAATTATGTTTAAAATTTCAAAAAAAAACATCCTTTGCCTTTTATTATATGCTTTACCAAATACACTATTAAGTTTTGGTATTTTATACATTATAAATAATGTTATTTCCGGCAATAAAGAGTTTACAGCAAGCTATATAGGAATTGTATTTGTTTCAATTGTTATATATACTTATCTGTTAAATATTTTTTTTCAAAAAAAAATCAACGAACGCTCTTTTGAAATATTATATGAAAACGAAAAAAAAGTATTTGATAAAATATTAAAAACACCATTAATTACTATTGAAAAATTGGGATCTCAACGATTCTACACAGCAATCGAGGATTTAAGGATGTTCTCCTCTTTTCCCGAAGTTATTACCCATTCTATCAATTCTTTATTGATGTTACTGCTTTGTATGATGTATTTATTTACTTTATCTGTATCAGCTGCTTTGGTTGTTATTGCCTTAATAATTTTAATAGCTGTTGTATATTTTTTCGTAATAAGTTCGATGTCTCAAAAAGTAGGCATTCTTAGAAAATATAATGAACATTATTATAAATATGTAGATGATGTAATAAAGGGGTTTAAAGGGTTTAAATTAAGTACTCAAAGAAGAGAAAAGTTAATGTATGAACATTTATCTCCAAACAGAGAAAATGCAAAAGAACTGGATTTTAATATAAACTATGTTTTTTTATCCATCAATTTGATAAGCCAATACGGATTGTATTTACTTATTGGAGTTATACTTTTTTTATTGCCTGAAATTGGGTTATTAAAAAAAGAAGACATCATATCCTACGTAGTTATTTTATTGTTTATCTCAGGACCAATTAACAATTTAATCAATATGCAGAATATTTATACTCGGTTAACTGTTGCCAATACCAGAATCAAGAAATTCATAAAGGATTTTGATACTACTGAAGTAATTAATTTAACTCAAAATTCAACTCCTGAGATGTTTAATTCTTTAGAATTCAACAATGTAAGTTTCAATTATGAAAATGATTCAAAGGAAAAAACTTTTGCTTTAGGGCCTATAAATATTTCGATAGAAAAAGGAGAAACAATATTTATAATTGGAGGAAACGGAAGCGGGAAAAGCACCTTTATTAATATTCTAACAGGTTTGTATAAACCATCAGAAGGTGAAATAGTTTTAAATAATGAAACTATTAATCAGGATGCTTCTGTCCAAAATCTAATTTCCGCAGTTTTTACAGATAACCATATATTTTCTCATAATTATGATGATTATTCATTAGAGCAAAATACTGATTATCAAGAGCTGTTAAAAGTAATGGAATTAGATAAAGTCATTGTCGATGATAAGGAGGAGTCAGCAAGACGAGCTTTTTCTAAAGGACAAGGCAAGAGAATGTCAATGATTTTTGCTCTTTTAGAAAACAAACCGATTTTAGTTTTAGATGAGTGGGCAGCAGATCAGGATCCGCACTTTAGAAAATATTTCTATGAAGTTTTAATTCCTAAATTAAAAAAAGAAGGAAAAACAATTATAGCGGTTACGCACGATGATGCCTATTTTAAGCATGCTGACAGAATAATTAAATTTGATTATGGTCAAATTGTAAAGGACCTTAAAATGCAGAAAGAGCTTTTGACTACAGAAAGCTTGTGGTAAACTTTAACCTTAAAGGGAAACAAAATAAATAAGCAATAGCGAACCCCATTTTTTTAGATATGAAACTTACTTTACCACAGCAGGATATATATTTTGATCAGCTACTGCATCCCAATGAACCTATATACAATATTGGGGCTAAAATTGAAATCAAAGGACATATAAACACTGAAATATTTAATAAAGCATATATTGAACTGATTAACCAGCATGATGCTTATAGAATTGTTCTTGGCCAAGTTCAGGAAAATGTAACAAGCAAAATAGTAGACGAACATGCTTCTAAATTAGGATTTATTGATTTCTCTAAGAGCGAGAATCCGGTTGAAGAAGCTACACTTTATATGCAAAAGGAGTTTATGAAACCTTTTGATTTGTTTGGTGAAAACTTGTTGCATGTTTTTACTTTGGTTAAAGTAACAGATGATTATCATTATCTATTTTCGGTTTATCATCATATAATAACTGATGGTTGGGGAACCTCTTTAATGTTTCAGAGATTGGTTCAAAATTATAATGAGATCTTTGAATTTGGAGATGTTAGAACAGTATATCCTTTTAGTTATAAGGCTTTTATAGAAGATGATGCTGCCTATCAAAATTCTGAGTCATTTTTAGAAGATAAAAAATATTGGGTACAAAAATTTCAGTCTTTACCTGAAAATTTGTTTGATAAAATCGATGATGCTATTCAAATTAATAAAAGCAGTCGCAAAGAATTAATTATTAAAAGAGAGGTATATAATCAATTAAATGGTTTAGCTTCGGACTATAAATGTTCCACTTTTAATTTAATTCTGGCCATTTTGTATACTTATTTTGGTAGAAAACACCAGAATACTGATTTTGCAATAGGTCTGCCCGTTTTAAATAGAAGTAAATCTACCTATAAGAAAACAGTTGGTCTCTTTATGGGAATTTCGCCTTTAAAAATCGCTCTGGATTTTGATGCCTCTATTGCAGATTTAATCATCGATATAAAAAATCAATTGCGACAGGATTATCGCCATCAGAGATTTCCATTAGGTAAACTAATTCAGGAACTTCAGGTTTTTAATGAGAAAGAAAGGTTATTTAATATTACGCTTTCTTACGAAAAGCAGAATTATGCCACTAATTTTCAAAATACACAAACCAGGGTAATTCCATTAAGCCATCAATCAGAGCGAGTAGGATTAGCCATCTATATTAGAGAATTTGATGAAATGGAAGATGTCAAAATAGACTTTGATTATAACCTGAATTATTTTGATGATTCAAGAATAACAGAAGTTGTCTATCATTTTGAAAATTTAATTAACGCTATTCTAACCTGTCCTGATAAAAAACTAAAAGAGTTAATCTATTTAACGAAAGAAGAAGAACATCAGGTACTAGTAGAATTTAACAATACAAAAGCGGATTACCCAAAAGATAAAACAATAATAGATTTATTTGAAGCACAAGTAAGGAAAACTCCGGAAAAAGAGGCAGTAAAAGATGATCATAAATCGTTTTCTTATGCTGAACTTGACCAATTATCAAATCAGATAGCAGAATATCTTGTTGCAAGTTTTGATGAAAAGGATAAATCACCAATTGCAGTTTTATTAGAGAGATCCGCTAATATGATAGCTGTTTTAGTAGGCATATTAAAATCAGGAAGATCTTATATCCCATTAGATCCTGCTTTCCCAAAAGGACGATTGAGTTACATTGTTGATAATAGCCAAAGTAAAGTAGTTATCAGCGAAAAAGAGTATGAATTAGAAGGAGTTGAAAATGTCGCGATAGTATCGTTAGAGAATGTTTTAGCAGGAATTAATGCATTCGAAGGTAAAAAATCCACCGTCATTTCTCCTAAAAATACAGCTTATATCATTTACACATCAGGTTCAACCGGAAACCCGAAAGGAGTTGAAATAGGGCATCAGTCATTGCTTAATTTTTTGACCAGTATTCAGCAAAAGCCAGGAGTTGGTTCAAATGATATATTATTTTCGGTAACAACATCTTCTTTTGATATTTCAATTTTAGAATTTTTTACGCCTTTAATATCAGGAGCCACTTTATATATTGCGAACCACGATATTTTATCAGACCCTAATTTTACTATTCGAAAAATAGAAGAGATACAACCCACTTTAATTCAGGCTACACCAAGTTTTTATCAAATGCTGTTTAATGCCGATTGGCAAGGTAATAAAAAATTAAAAGTACTGTGTGGAGGTGATTTATTAAGTGAAGCATTGGCTGAAAAATTAATCAACAATAGTTTAGAAGTCTGGAACATGTACGGGCCAACAGAAACTACCATTTGGTCAAGTATAAAAAAAATAAACCATCCAAAAGATGCATCCAATATAGGAAAGCCAATAAATAATACACAGTTTTATATTTTAGATTCTTTTTTAAATCCCAAACCAATTGGAACGCCTGGAGCAATTTATATAGCAGGAGATGGTTTAGCGAAAGGATATTATAAAAACGACGTTTTAACAAAGGAAAAAATTATCAAAAATCCATTTAATGAAACTAGTTTGCTTTATGAAACTGGTGATGTAGGGAAATGGACTGATGATGGAGAAATCGAGTTTTTGGGCAGAAATGATAATCAGGTTAAAATTAGAGGATATAGAATTGAACTAGGAGATATAGAGTCGCAATTAAATTTAATAGAAGAAATTCAGAATTCAGTTGTAATTGCTAAAAAAGGAAACCAACAGGAAGCTTTTTTAGTGGCTTATATTTTAAAAAGAGCAGAAGTTGAAACAGAAAAGATTATTACAACATTAAAGATCAATCTTCCTTATTATATGATTCCAACTGCAATCATTTTTGTAGAAGAATTTCCGCTTACACCAAACCAAAAAATAGATAGAAAATCTTTATCTCAAAGAGATATTCAGCAAAGCATAAATAATGATGATTACAAAGCGCCGATTTCCAATTTAGAAAAAAGACTATCCGAATATTGGGCAGCTATCTTAAATACTAAAGAACCTATAAGTATAAATGATAATTTCTTTGCTCTGGGCGGACATTCATTAAATGCCGTTAAATTGATAGGATTAGTTGCCAAAGAGCTTTTGTATGCTATTACCTTAAAAAATATTTTTGAATACCCTACTATTGAGTTGTTGGCTAATTACATAAATGCGTTGACACCAATTCAATCAATTGCTATAACATTATCTAAATCTAAAGATTTCTATAATTTAACCCCAGCTCAATATAATATTTGGCTAGCCTCTCAGCAAAAAAATAGTTCAATAGCTTATAATATGTCTGCAGGTTATAAGATTGAGGGTAATTTAAATTTGAATAAAATCACAAAATCTATAAACACAATAATTAGTAAATATGAAGTTCTAAGAACAAATTTTATTGAAGTAGATGGAATTCCTTATCAAAAGATTAATGCTGCTGAAAGTGTAAAGTTTGAAATTTCTATCGATAAACTAAAAAGTGAAAAAGTAAAAGAAACTATAGACCAATTAATTAATAAGGAGTTTGACTTAGAAAAAGATTTATTAATAAGAGTCCAACTTATTCAATTAGAAATAAATCAATTCATATTACTTTTTTCTACACATCATATAATAATGGATGGTTTATCATTAGAGATTTTTATCAAAGAATTTATTAAAAATTATAATGAAAGTAATTTTTTAAATACGTCAGAAGAAAACATTTTGAAATTTCAATTTAAAGATTATTCAGAATGGTTTACTAAAACATTGGAAGATAATGCCTTTAAAAATCAAAAATTTTGGAAAAATTATCTTCAGGATTATCAACCTAAAGATTCTTTTGACAGGGATTTTAGTGTCGAAGACAATCAGCAAAGAGGAAGTAAATATTTGTTTGAATTAACACCTAATACTACCTTAGCTTTAAAGAAATTAGCCCTTGAGGAACAAGTCACTTTTTACACCATTTTAGCGACGGCATTAAATATTTTGATTTATAAATTCTCAAATCACAATGATATTTGCATAGGAACTGTAAACTCAGGAAGAAATATCCCGGAGTTAAATATTCAAATAGGGATGTTTGTTAATACGCTTATTTTAAGAACTAAAATGGGTTCGAAGCACACTTTTGTTGATTTATTGAAAAGCACGCAAAAAGATTTGTTGCAAATTGATGATTACCAAATTGTTCCTTTCGAAAAAGTATCTCAATCTATTTTTGATGTTATGTTGGTATATCAAAATCCAGAGTTTTCATTTGAAAATATTGATAAATTAAATGATTTCAAATTAACTTCTTATCCTGTTGATGGCAAATTTAGCAGAATGCCAATTGTGTTTAATTTGTTTGAAAGTGATAATAGCCTGAAAGGTAGTATAGACTATAACTCTGATTTATTTGAAGAGAATACAATTCAAATTATTGCTCTAAAATATTGTAAAATTTTAAACGAAATAAAAACTAATCGATTGATGAAATTGGATTTAATTGATGATAAATTAGAGTTTGAAAAGAATACATTATTAGATTTTGATTTTAATTTCTAACACACACTTACAGTTTTGATTTACATCTATTATTCTTATTTGTCTGAAGAAAATCACGAAAATTTATTAAAGATTTATCTCCCAAAATTTTCAGCCGATTATCAAGAGAAAATTAAACGATATAGAAGATGGCAAGATGCACAACTGTCACTTTTAGGAAGAATATTGCTGTTTAATGGGATTGAAGAAATCTACAAGCATAATCCTCATGATAAAGTGATGAAACACACTAAATATAATAAGCCATATTTTGATGATGATTTATTCAAGTTTAATATCTCCCATTCAGGAGAAATAGTAGTTTGTGTATTAAACGATGAGCATGAAATAGGTATTGATATTGAAATAATATCAGAGATTGAAATAGATGATTTTAAATTTCAGATGACGGAAAATGAATTGGACAATATTATTTTTTCAAATAATAAAATAACCTCTTTTTTTGAATATTGGACTCAAAAAGAAGCCGTGATAAAAGCACAAGGCCACGGACTAACAATCCCGCTTAAAACATTTGAAATTTTTAATAGTACAACCAGAATCAATGATGAAAAATACAATTTGAAGGAAATAAAAATTAACGAAAAATATAAATGTTATATCTCTTTAAAAGGAACAATAGGTGAAATTTATTTAAAAGAGAAAAAGATACAATTCCTAATAACTTAATCAAAAAAAATGAAAAATCTAGTTAGACTATTTCTTCTGCTAATTATGTTACCAACTTGTTTGTGTGCCCAAACGAATGTTTTAAAATTAGAAAAAACAACTTCTTTTTTCCCGAAAGAAGAAGTTATTAATCAAGATAATATAGAATGGGGATATTTAAGTGTTCCTGAAAACTGGGATAAACCTTCTGGTAAGACAATTAAAATTGCAGTTGCAATTTTAAAACACACTTCAGGCAGCATGAATTTAAATCCAGTTGTTTTTATAGAAGGTGGGCCAGGAGCCGGTGGAATTGAAGGAATTTGGAGTTGGCTAAAACATCCGTTAAGAGAAAAAAGCGATATTATTTTAATGGATGTTAGGGGTACTGGCAATTCTTTACCTAAATTTTGTCCGGATTTAGGAAAGAAATTTTTAGAGATATTAGCAAAAAACCAGAATAGCACACAAGATGAGCAACAAAAATCCCTTGCTGCTATGTCTTGTAAACAGGATTTATTAAATCGGGACATTGATTTAAATGCCTACAATAGCACATCAATAGCAAAAGATTTAAATGCTTTGAAAAAAGTATTAAAGTATAAGAACTGGAATGTTTATGGGGTTTCTTATGGCACTTATACTGCTCAGGTTTATGCAAATGATTTTCCTCAGGATATTAAGTCATTGATTCTGGATTCTGCGATTTCAGATATTGCTCTGTATTATAATCATAATACAGAGAATTACATGAATAGCCTTAAGAAAGTTTTTAGCGCCTGTGCAAATGATCCTATATGTAATAAGCAATATCCAGATTTAGAAAAGGCCTATTATGAAACAATAGAAAAATTAGATAAAAATCCCATTACGGTTAAGGTAGACAAGAAAATAATTGCTAATGGAAAATTTACATATAATGCAGAAGATTTTAAAATTGCTATTCAACAATCCCTATATCGTAAAAAATTAATAGAAGTATTGCCCTTATTAATAACCGAATTCAATAAAGGAAACAAAAGTACATTGAGTTCACTCGTGGCTGCTTTTTCAGGAGCTTTAGGTTTAGATTATGGGCAGTATTATTGTGTGAGTTGTAATGAGGTTATCCCAAATAATTCAATTTCGGCGTTTAATGCGAATGCTATTAATTACAAAAAACTAAAAGGAGGTTTGTCTTTTTACAAATCAGATTTTCTAGTATGTAATAAATGGAATTTACAAACAAATAAACAATCAATTATAAAAGATTTATCTAATCTATTAAAATTAAGAGTACCGGTATTAGTATTTTCGGGAGCATTTGATCCTATCACTCCGGCATTAAACGGAAAAATTACTGTTGGCAAGTTCAAAAATGGCTTTTTAGTAAATGCTCCAATTTCGGGTCATGCACCTAGTTTTTCAAAAATTGGATTTAAAATTGTTGATGAATTTATAAAAAATCCACTTCAAAGACCTAATACAAAAGAATTGGAATTAGATAATAAAGTGCAATTTGTTACTGATGTAAAAATTAGTAAAGGAGTTTCTAATTTGGCGAATAGTTTAAATGAATTTAATCTATTATTTTTTGCGCCATTTTTTATCGCGATTATTATCATATTAATTTCAATTTTCAATTTTTGTTATTTGTTAATTAGAAAAAGAAAAGATACATTTCAAAATAAACTCATGATGTGCTTACTTGTGATAACTTCTTTATTTGGTCTGTTTGCAGTTATTGGATTTGTTTTAGCTATAAATAATACTGCTCAAAACAATTTTTACATACTTGCTTTTGGAATACCAAAACAATTTGATTACTTATTTGTAATTCAAGGTGCTTTTATAGTATTTTCTATGATTTCAATCCTTTACTTTATTCTTAAAATCAAATCTATTTCAAAGGCAAGTGTTATTGCAACAATCTTATTTTCTTTATCTCTTATCAGTGTTTATTTTCAATATTGGGGATTCTTCTTTTAGAAAAAATTGGATTTGCAAATAAAAGTTAAGATAGATTTTCCTGAATCACTTCCCTCTTTTATTTGTAAACTTTTTTAAGGATTTAAACTTACAATATTTATATTTAGCCAAGAAAGGCTTAATAAAAATTCGACTTTTATGGGGTTATAACATATTCGAACCTAAGCTTGTCAGGCCTTGGTTTTGTTGTGTTTGTGTTTTTCAATATACCCATGTGCCACGATTCTGCCACAAAACTTAAAGTGGTGAAATATCTTTAAAAAAGACCTAAACTTTTTGTGGCAAAAAAAATAGCTGCTTGTGAGATAAAGAACCCAGGTTTCTCATGAAAACAGCTTTGCTATCTTTTACTGAGAATTTTAGCAAACTCTTAAAGGGTGAAATAAATGATGCTCTTCTGATTTCTGTTTCTCTTTGGAAGATAATTTATATAACCGTAATCATTTAGGTCTCCGGTACATCTGTGATAGGTAACAGGGCCGCTTATTTTAGCAGTCTTCATAATTTCATGCCTGTATGCTTTAATAGGATTAATGTAGCCTGCAGCAGTTCTGAATTGTAGTAATGCCGCAAAAATTCCAATATGCGTAATGCTATTGCGCTGGTCTTTTTCTATTGCTTTGAAGAATCGCGTTAAAGGGTTTAGCTGGTCCATTACTCTTGTTATTTACTTGTGTTTTTTTCCTGAAACGGCGCCAATAGGGCTTTTTTTTTGGAGCTTTTCCCGCTATCCGTTCTAATCTTTTGCGCCGAACCCCGGCACAAAAGGATTTCCACTGCTATCGGGGCTAGGGCTGCTGATCAGCCCTGTTTTGTTTTGGAGAACTGCATATTGGAACCCAATTGTTGTACTTGTAATCAATACTCAATTTTTGTTTTAAAAATACCATAAGCCACAATTCTGCTTCTGTCGCATCTAAAGCTAAGTTTTATCTTTGCTTTTTTAATTCTTAAACTCATCAATACTAAAGGTCATTGCTATCCGAAGTCAATTATACTGCAGGCCTTATATTTTAAGCTTAGGTTTACATTAAGCTATCGGGATGTTGAAGAGATCATGAAAATGCGAGGAGTTTCTGTTGATCATGCTAGTATTCAGTGCTGGGTTTATAAGTTTAGACCTTTGCTTGAGTAAGAGATGAAGAAGAGAAAAGGCAGAGTGGGGGCGAGTTGGAGATTGGATGGAACCTATATCAAAGTAAAAGGCATTTGGTGTTATTTATATCAAGCGACAGATAAATTGGGCAATACAGTAGACTTTCTTTTGACCAGAAAAAGACAGAGAATCAGTGCTTGGTCATTTCTAATTAAAGCAATTAATAATAACTACAAGCCAAGAGTAATAAATATTGATAAAAGCGGTTCAAATACTACCGCTATCAAAGTCTATAACAAGCGTTCATTTCAAAGATTAAAATCCGACAGTGTAAATATGGCAACAATATTGTAGAACAGGACCATCTTTTTATCAAGTGGCGCATACAAAACGGATTAGGTTTTAAAAGTTTTGAATCGGCCAGACGAACCTTGAGCGGAATTCAAGTTGTAGATATGCTGAGAAAGAACCAGATGATTGGACCAGGGATAACTATGTTTAAATCATTCTGTAAAGTGGCGGGCTAACTTTTAAATGACTTAAATTTTTATATTTGATTCTGGCAGATGCGACAGAACCCATAGAGCAAAAGTGAAACTTTAGTTTAAAGAAAACATACGTTTATTAAAATGAAGTTTAAATTATGAAATATTTAAAAGGCATACTAAAGATGCTTCCAAATTAAATTTTAAATTTACTGGCTGAAACAAAATTAAGAAAGTTAATTACTTATCTCAATATGTTCACATGCAAGTTACTCGCCCATTTTAATGAAGAACTTAAACATATAAATGTACATACAATTAGAAGAATATTTTAAAACAAGAACTGAAATTGACGATAAGACACTTTCTCATATCTCTTCCTACTTTAAAATTAAAAAGACCAAAAGGAACGAATTTCTGTTGGAAGAAGGCGCAATTTGCAAACATTTCTTCTTTGTAAATAAGGGTTGTATACGACTTTTCAACATTAACAACAATGGAGAAGAAGGAACGAGATATTTTCATTTTGAGGATTCTTTTGGAACCGCGTTACCAAGTCTCATCAATCAAACAGCGTCGTACGAATTTATGCAGACTATTGAACCTTCGGAATTGTTGGTTATAGAACGTGACGACTACTTTCATTTGGTTGAAACTGTTCCACAGTTTGCTTTTATTTACAGAGAAATTCTGGAATCAGCATACCTAAAGTCTCAGGAACGTATTTATTGTTTTCAAAGTTTAGAAGCCATAGAAAAAGTTCGTTGGGTTTTGACAAATCAATCAAAATGGTTGACAAGAATATCAAATAAAATGGTTGCATCTTATTTAGGACTTACCCCTCAAACATTAAGCAGATTAAAATCAAAGCTGTAAAAATGTGAACATAGGACAATGTTTACAAAAAATACTCTGGTCATCTTTGTACTTCAACAAACAATAAAAAAGTTCAAATATGATTTTAGTAACTACGCCGACAGGCAACACAGGCTCAATGATTCTACGACAATTAATAGAGCGAGGACAACAGGTCAGAATTTTTGTCAGAGATCCCGAAAAAATATCAGCTGACATTTTAGAAAAAGTAGAAGTTTCAACCGGCTCTCTACTTAATGAATCTGAATTTACAGAAGCATTGCAAGGATGCGACACGCTCTATTTTTGTGTACCTCAGAGCAACACGCAAGAAGATGTAAATGCCTACTACGAAAGCTTTGCTAACGTAGCTTCAAACGCAATTAAAAATGCAGGCACAGAAAGAGTTGTTTATTTGTCAAGCGGTGGGAAGGAAAGCAATTTGCAGGCAGGTCTTATAACAGCACTCCATAAAGGTGAAGATATCATCAATCAGTCAGGTGCATCAGTCAGGGCATTGCGCTGCCCTGTATTTTACGAAAGCATTTTGTATCAAATTACATCATTAAAAAAAACGGGAATGTTCTTTTTGCCCATCAACGGAAATTACAAAATGCCACAAGTTGCGGTAAAAGACATTGCGTCGAAAGCTGTAGAACTTCTAATTGATAAAACCTGGGCAGGTGTAGAAGGATATGCGATTCAGGGTCCGAAAGATATCAGCTATAGCGACATTGCAATTCAACTGAGTGAATTGACAGGCAAACCGATCCGTTTTCAGCAGGTTTCAAATGAAGACTATATTAAAACACTATTAGGACAACACCATACATCGGAAGCATTTGCATTCTCTTTAACTGAAATGCTGACGGCAATTGGTAATGGCCTGTATGATGCTGAGCCGAGAACAGATGATACTACGACAACAATTAAGGACTGGATGATTGAAAATGTAGTTGATAAAATAAAATAAGGCTGAACAAAGAAGAAACCTGCAAATGGCATTGGTAACTTAACTTTACATTTATCCTCTTTTGAATATTTTATTTATTTTTGATACCTGCCAATCGACAGTTTCACATTATAATTATGGCAGAAATTCTGTTCTGCATCACTTATCAAGTTATTTAAGAAATCAAAAGAGGATAAATACAAACAAAACAAATAGATTATGATCAAAGTATGTATTGCAGGAGGAGCAGGTTGGGCTGGTTCCGAACTGAGCAAAGAAGTTTTAAACCATACAAACATGCAACTTGTTGGAGCACTTTCGAGAAACAACAAGGGCGAAAATTTAGCTGAAATACTTAATTTAGGCTCCAGAAATATTCCAATTTTCGAAGATATGGAAACCACTTTGTCAACAGTAGATTTCGATGTTTTAGTGGATTAAAAAAAACAATAATGTAGACAATTGAGATAATAATTCATATGATTGCCAAATTTTTGGAGCAAAAAGTATCAAGTACATCAAATGTCTGATAGGGTATGTTCTAATTTTTAAGTATTAATTTCTTTTTCTCAGTTTTCTTTTTTGTTAGTTTTTTCTTTTGAAAAAAATCGCTTAAAGCTTTTTCTTCAGCTAATGTTAGAGAACTTAGTCCACCAATACTGTCTATATCTAAATCTAATTTTTTAGTTTTCATAATTATTTATTTTGAAAATATTTATTGATTAATTTCAAAGCTGATTTTGTTTCAATTATCATAATTCTACCACCGAAATGGAATGCTCCAAGTGTTTTTTCATAATGATTAACTAATTGCGATTTTGAAAGAAAAGAAACATTTCCATCGTGACCGCGCTGAAAAGATAATTTACAAGCATAAGCAACTAGATTACCAGCTACACCAGCATAAACCTTTGTTTGTCCTTTATTGAATGGAGCACTTTCAACAAGATGCATATAGACATGATCTGACTTAACTTCTAAGCTTATAAGACCTTGAATTATTTTTGAATTTCCAAAAATTGTAAGTTTATAAACATCTCTAATTGGGTTTTTAAATTCTTCATTCCAATTAAAAAGCCAGCCATTTTTCTTTGTTAAAGACTTTAAATCAGAATTTTGGACAATAGAAATTTCAGTCTGAAAACTATCTCCGGTAATCACGTTTTCTATTGAGTTTGTTAATTTGTCAATTATAAAATCGAGTCCTGATTCTGCTTCTTTATCCATACTGCTAATTTAATGAATATAATTTAATTTTGAAAACATTTGAATATGGAAAATAAATTCTGCCGACCCTCTCGACAGAATTGCTGGACTGTAATAGTTTCGAACCTAAACTTGTTAGAGCCTTATTTTGTTATGGTTTTACTTTTTAAAAATGCAATGTGCCACGATTCTGCCACAAAACTTAATTTAAGGTTTTAAACCTAAATAAAAGTGCTATTAAGTGCGAAGGACTCGAACCAATGTTCTTCGATAATGATCTTGGAGTGCTGCTGTAAAACTTAGTTGATTGGTTGTTTTTTCTTTTTCTGTTATTTCTTTTAGATTTTTTATTTAGATTTTGGTCGATGATAGGGGTGATGGATGGAAAGCAAGAATAAAATATTATCAAATTTTTCAATATTGTCACTTGACTGCAGGTTTTTAAGACATTTGAACAATAAACTATAAGTGTAAATAATTTATACTAAAAGTGTAATTTATTATCTTTGTAAGGATGAATAAAAATCTCTATATAATTGCAGGCTGTAATGGTGCTGGCAAGACTACTGCTTCATTTACAATACTTCCGGAAATACTAAATTGTAAGGAGTTTGTAAATGCGGACGAAATTGCTAAAGGACTTTCGCCTTTCCAGCCTGAAAAGGCTGCCTTTGAATCGGGAAGAATAATGCTCCGCAGAATCAATGAATTATTGGCAAATGATGAAGTTTTCGCCTTTGAAACGACTTTGGCCACAAAAAGCTATAAAGCGAAAGTGATTTCGGCTCAGGAAAAAGGATATAAAGTGGTTCTTTTATTTTTTTGGCTCGATAGTGTTGACCTGGCAATTGAAAGGGTCAAGACGAGGGTTCTGGAAGGAGGACACAATATTGAAACCGATGTTATTAAACGCAGATATAAAAACGGAATAACTAATTTGTTTGCTATATATTTGCCTATAGTTAATGAGGCATTGATCTTTGACAATACAGCTGTAAAAGCTGAATTGATAGCACAAAAAACTTTAGGCAATGATATTGAAGTTATAAATGAAATCAAGTTCGATAAACTCACAAAGAACCAATCATGAGAGAATACAAATCAACAACGACACCGACTCAGAAGAAGATTATAGAGGCAATGGATAAAGTTTCTGAAAAATTAATTGAGTTTAAAAAGAAAAATAACAGCGATCTGGTTGTTATGCAGGATGGCAAGATTGTAAGGATAAAAGCCAGTTCTTTATAAAAAGTATAGCTCTAAGCATCGAGAGCTCTCAGAAATAAGGGCTGTTTTATCTTTCTATCTTTAGTAATTTAGTGTTTTTTCTTTTTCGTATCTAAAGTTTCGAACCTAAATTCGTCAGGCTTTGATATAGCTGATTTTTCATTTTTCCAAATTTCGATGTGCCGCGATTCTGCCGCAAAACTTAGACGGGTGAAATATCTTTAAAAAACATCTAAACTTTTTGTGGCAAAAAAAACAGCTGCTCGTGAGATAAAGAACTCAGGTTTCTCATAAAAACAGCTTTGCTGTCTTTTACTGGGAATTTCAGCAAACTCTTAAAGAGTGAAATAAATGATGCTCTTCTGATTTCTGTTTCTCTTTGGAAGATAATTGATATAACCGTAATTATTTAGGTCTGCGGTACATCTATGGCAGGTGACAGGCCGCTTATTTTAGCTTTATTGCGATTGATGCTCGCTTTTAGTTTCCTTTGTACCTCGTCTTACAAGTGTATAGAACTCTTTTAAATGCCACCAGGCAGGGCACATTTCAAGGTCTCCTTTATAATGGTATATAGTGAGAAAACAGCTTTTAAGGAAAAGTTGGGAATCTGTGATTCTCGCCCATGGCTTTAACTCCACTTCCTGGGGCGGGGGAGTGGCTTCAAAATAGCGTTTTATTTCTTCTGGGGTCATGGCGCAAAAATAGGTAAAAAGTATAGGCCTGTCAAGGGTTGAGGGGTTTTCTTGGCTTAGAAATTAAGTTATCTTCTCTGCTTTTGTTCCAACTATACTGGCAGTCATAGAATTATCGTGCCGAATTTATTTCTAGTTTTTAGAATCGGTTTGAGCCCCCTTTGAAGGGTCATTATCCATTAGGTCTTTTTCTATGTCCTTGCAGGTTATGTCTTTGGGGCCGCTTTGGGGTTCCTTATAAGGGTTCTGCGGGTCATAGGGGCTGGGTGTTTTTGGCTGCGTGTTTTGGGTCTTTGATCGGGTTTTGGGAATTACGGTGGTGCTTGTGGTAATTTTGCTGTGTATAATGGTTTGCATTTATAAAATAACGATCAGGTAATGGGGCGGGTCTTTAGGTTTGATATTATTTTTTTGGAGCTTTTTCCCGCTATCCGTTCCAATCTTTTGTGCCGAACCCCGGCACAAAAGGATTTCCTCTGCTATCGGGGCTAAGGCTGCAGAGGGGCAATTATAATATATGGAAATGTGCAATTATTATCAAATTTACATTTGAATGTCATTTGATTTTCTTTCATAAAAAATCAAGTTAATTTCCCGCTCGCAAATTAAATATCATTTAATAATTTTTATATTTGATATGGAAACCAAAAACATATTATTTTAAATTGCAGGCAATGGAAAAGGGGATGAAACTGAAGGTACGAAAACAGCTCGATGGCAGACAGCAGTCCAATATCATTAAATTAAAAGGCAGTATAATTTCAAGGGGCTATACCCAGATCATACACATTGCGGACCAGGATGAGGAGTTCCATATCAATTTTTTTGATATTGAGACAGGGACAGCCAGCGAAGTGCAGGAATTTATCAATGCCTTTATAGCAAGGGAAGAGCTTGAGGACAGTGTATCGATTTTTAAATAAAGGCTCGGGGATATAATATGGATTTTAAAAAATTAACACAGAGCCAAAAACAGGTTTATATGGCAAAAATAGAAATTACCCTAGTTTCTAAAAAGCTCTTTCTTAAATGTGATTTATCTCTTCCGGACCTGGCAGAAGAAACAGGAATTCAGCTCCACATGCTTTCACACCTGATTAATTCTCAGACCAATCAAAATTTTAAAAATTATATAAATTTAATGAGAATCGGGTATTTCAAGGAAAAAGTAAACGATTCTGGGTGGAAGGATTTAACAGTAGAGCAAATGGTAATGGCCTGCGGGTTTAATTCCAGGGCTACCGCTCACAGGGCCTTTATAAGGCATGTTGGCGCGACGCCTTCGGAGTATTTAAAACTGTACAGGGTCCAATATGATCACAGGACAGTTCCTAAAAAGAGATATAACTTTGGTTGACTTTAAAGGTAAGTTCATCTTCCTGAAGCTCATCATTTCCAAGCTGCCCAAATTCGAATTCCTTCCTTACCGGATTGTCCTTTTCGGGGACTATGGTTTCAAAGGGCGCGTTTTCAGGCTCATCGCTCTTCTCAGTATCCATATCATTTTCAAACCCTTTGAAGGGTCATTCTCTATAAGGTCCTTTTCTATGTCCTTGCCCGTTATGTCTTTGGGGCCGCTTTGGGGTTCCTTATAAGGGTGCTGCGGGTCATAGGGGCTGGGTGTTTTTGGCTGCGGTTTTTGGGGCTTTGATCGGGTTTTGGTAATTACGGTGGTCCTTGTGGTAATTTTTGGTTGTATGGGAAGTTGTTGTTTTATTTTTTGAATTAGATTATTGCTGTTGTTTTTTGAAAGGAGGGTATGGGGCAGGTTGGGCAGTATTGGCGTGGTTGTCCGGGGGTGTCCTTTGTTATGTATTCTTTATTTATTATTATTTTTTGGAGCTTTTTCCCGCTATCCGTTGCAATCTTTTGCGCCGAACCCCGGCACAAAAGGATTTTCACTGCTATCGGGGCTAGGGCTGCGGGGATATTTGTTTGTCGAACTCCACATTGAAACCCAATTGTGGTATCTCTATTCAATTCTCAATTATTATTTTAAACACCATACGCCACAATTCTGTTCACAGAGTATGAAGTAAATTATAATTTTCATAAACTTACTATCTTTGATTAAAATTTAGCCATTAAAGATTATTGAAATTGTGGAAAACATTCCAATCCGCCATATTAGCCAGCAAAGTGAACCTGAATTAACAGGGAGTTTTACTATACGGGAAATAACATCCTTATTTTCCGGCAGGGATATGGTTCAGGAGCTGCACAGGCATGATTTCTATTATATATTAATTATTAAGAATGGAACAGGCCATCACGCGATTGACTTTACAGGCTATGAAATAAAAAATCATACTGTTTTTATGATGCGTCCCGGCCAGGTGCATTCACTTTTTCTAAAAGCAGGCAGCACAGGCTATTTAATACAATTTAAAACAGATTTTCTTTATTCTCATAACAGTGCCTCCCAAAAGCATCTGACCAGGCTAATTCAATACAATGCTTACAACCTCGAGCAGGAAGGATTTGCTAGGATCGAGGCTGTCGTATCAGAGGCATTAAAAGAATATACAAACAAACTCAAAGGCTATCACGAAATTTTGAAAGCAAACCTGAGCATTTTTCTTATTGAACTGCTTCGGCAGCGGCCCGATAAAGCTGTAGCGGCTATGCGGGATAACACCTATGCACAGGAAAAATTGGAGCAATTTCTGGAACTTGTGGAAAAAAACAGTATTCTCCATAAACAGGTTTCACAATATACCGGTTTATTAAATTTATCATCCTACCAGCTAAGCGCCGTTACAAAAACTTTACTTGCTAAAACCCCTTCTGAGATTATAAACCAGCATATTATCCTGGAAGCTAAACGCCAGCTTTTAGCGACCTCAAAGCAGGTGGGCCAGATTGCCTGCGACTTAGGATATGATGACCCTTCGTATTTCACCCGGTTTTTTAAAAGGCATACCGGCCTCTCTCCAGAGTCCTTTAGGCAAAACTCTAAATAAGTCCTAACGATCTTCATTTCTGTCCTATCATATAGGTTTTCCACTGAAGTAATTTTGTCCAATAAAATTAATTCAAACCCAGATCAGTATGAAAACAAAAATGAAACTGATGGCATCCTTAAAGATATGGCTGGCCATTTATCCCTCAATTACACTTTTTTTATTCCTCTTTGGCAATGCATTATCCTTATTGCCTTTATACCAGCGGACTTTTATACTCACCATAGCGTTGGTTCCCTGGATTGTATTTGCCGGGATTCCGTTTTTAGATTTTATCCTGCGCCAGTTTACCTATAAACCCAAAAAATAAAAGCTAAAAATGGATCGTCCAATAAAAACCGGTCTGGTCAGTTCCGGCGCGGCTGCCGGTATGGATTTAACAGAACCAAGACGTAAGTTCATTAAACAAACCGGATTGGCAATAGCAGCTTTAACTTTTCCATTTCCACTTAAAGAATTTTATATGAGTACAGTTAGTAAAAATTTTGATGTCATTATTATCGGGGGAAGCTATTCCGGCCTGGCCGCAGCAATGGCACTGGGAAGGGCATTAAAACAAGTTTTGGTTATCAATAGCGGTGAGCCCTGCAATGCACAAACGCCATATTCCCATAATTTCCTCACCCAGGACGGCAACAGACCTGCAGGAATCTACACTGTGGGAAAACAGCAGGCAGAAAAGTATGAAACGGTACAATTCCTTAACGGTTTTGCTTCCACTGGAAAGAAAACGGGCAAAGGTTTTGAAATAATGATGGAAACCGGTGAAACTTTCCAGGCCTTAAAATTAATTTTCGCTACGGGCATAAAAGATGTAATGCCGCCAATTGAGGGGTTTTCAGAATGCTGGGGGATTTCAGCTATACACTGCCCATATTGTCATGGCTATGAAGTGCGGGGTAGCAGGACAGGGATTCTGGGCAATGATGATCATGCATTTGAACTGGCTAAGATGATTTCAAACTGGACCCCGGATCTGACCCTCTATACCAATGGTGTATCTGCGATAACCGCGGCGCAGACTGCTTTGCTGAAGGAAAATAATATTAGAATTATAGAAAAGCAGATCAGTAAGCTGGAACATCTTGCGGGGCATATCCGGAATATTGTGTTTACCGACGGCACAAAATCTTCACTAAATGCTATCTATGCCCCCAGGCCTTTTATACAGCACTGCACAATACCTGAATCGCTGGGATGTCTAATGACCCAGGACGGCTATATTAAGACTGATCCTTTTCAGCAGACATCCATTGAAGGTATTTATGCATCCGGGGACAATGCATCGCGGGTCAGGACTATTGCCAATGCAGTGGCAATGGGAACTGCAGCGGGTATGGCAGCCAGTAAAAAGCTGATAATGGAACAATTTTAATGTTGAAGCCATAATGGCACATAAGGATGCATTATCTGAGTTCTTTCGTGTTCAACTCAATTATGTCCAAAAAAATTGAAAACGGAATGAGATATCTTTTTCAAAGAAAAATAAACCAAAAAAAATTAAAATTCACAATTATGAAAATTATTATAGTAGGTGCAAGCGGCACTATGGGAACTCATTTAGTAAAAGCTCTCAGAGAAGAGCATGAAGTGATCACAGTGGCATCCAAAGGATGTGACATCGATGCCGATATTACTTCAACAGAATCAATTGAAAACCTCTTCAGGCAGACGGGTTCATTTGATGCCTTAATTTCAACGGCAGGTCCAACATTTGTAGGTCCATGGAGCAAATTAAATGACACAACATTCAGAAATGGGGTGGAAGGAAAAATGATGGGGCAGATAAATCTGGTGTTGATAGGTCAGAATTATATTAACCCAAAAGGCTCATTTACTTTAATTACCGGTGCTTTAACATATGAGCCACAGGTAAACTTTGCCAACGCTTCAGCTGCTAACGGTGCTGTAGAAGGCTTTGTTCGGGCAGCGGCAATTGAACTGGAAAACGGGATTCGTATTAATGCAGTGAGCCCAACAGTTATTGAAGATTCACCACAGTATTTCCCATACTTTCCTGGAGAGATCCCTACAACAATGAGACAGTTGGAATTTATGTTTCGTAAAAGCTTGTTTGGTAAGATAACAGGGCATATCATTAGACCTTAAAGCAAGTCCAACAGCTGCCTTCGGGTCATTATATTCAAGTATAATGACCTAGGCTGAAAGGCAGGTCTCAATCTTCAAAATCAGAAATAGTCCCATTAAAAAATAATCATCTGTTTTATCTAAAAAGGCTAAGTGAAAAATAGAGTTAAATGTGAGGGGAAGCTGCAGATTCAAACCCTAATCCGATAGCACATCTATTTACTGTGTTTTTAGTTTTAAAAAATACCATGTGCCCCGACGTTGCCACAAAACTAAAAAAATACTGGAAATTGAGAAAATAAGTAGCTTGACGGCCTTAACTTTTGTGGCAAAAAAGGTACCCACTCTAATACCCATGTGCCACAATTCTGCCACAAAACTTAAAGTGGTGAAATATCTTTAAAAAATACCTAAGCTTTTTGCGGCAAAAAAAATCTGCTCGTGAGATAAAGAACCCAAGGTTTCTCAGTAAAAAACAGCTCTGCTGTCTTTTACTGAGAATTTTAGTAAACTCTTAAAGGGTGAAATAAATGATGCTCTTTTGATTTCTATTTCTCTTTGGAAGATAATGTATATAACCGTAATCATTCAGGTCTCCGGTACATCTATGGTAGGTAACAGGGCCGCTTATTTTAGCAATCTTCATAATTTCATGTCTATATGCTTTAATAGGATTAATATAGCCTGCAGCAGTTCTGAATTGTAGTAATGCCGCAAAAATTCCAATATGCGTAATGCTATTGCGCTGGTCTTTTTCTATTGCTTTGAAGAATTGCGTTAAAGGATTCAGCCGGTCCATTACTCTTGTTATTTACTTGTGTTTTTTTTCTGAAACGGCGCCAATAGGGCTTTTTTTTTGGAGCTTTTCCCGCTATCCGTTCTAATCTTTTGCGCCGAACCCCGGCACAAAAGGATTTCCACTGCTATCGGGGCTAGGGCTGCTGATCAGCCCTGTTTTGTTTTGGAGAACTGCATATTGGAACCCAATTGTTGTACTTGTAATCAATACTCAATTTTTGTTTTAAAAATACCATAAGCCACAATTCTGCTTCTGTCGCATCTAAAGCTAAGTTTTATCTTTGCTTTTTTAATTCTTAAACTCATCAATACTAAAGGTCATTGCTATCCGAAGTCAATTATACTGCAGGCCGTATATTTTAAGCTTAGGTTTACATTAAGCTATCGGGATGTTGAAGAGATCATGAAAATGCGAGGAGTTTCTGTTGATCATGCTAGTATTCAGTGCTGGGTTTATAAGTTTAGACCTTTGCTTGAGTAAGAGATGAAGAAGAGAAAAGGCAGAGTGGGGGCGAGTTGGAGATTGGATGGAACCTATATCAAAGTAAAAGGCATTTGGTGTTATTTATATCAAGCGACAGATAAATTGGGCAATACAGTAGACTTTCTTTTGACCAGAAAAAGACAGAGAATCAGTGCTTGGTCATTTCTAATTAAAGCAATTAATAATAACTACAAGCCAAGAGTAATAAATATTGATAAAAGCGGTTCAAATACTACCGCTATCAAAGTCTATAACAAGCGTTCATTTCAAAGATTAAAATCCGACAGTGTAAATATGGCAACAATATTGTAGAACAGGACCATCTTTTTATCAAGTGGCGCATACAAAACGGATTAGGTTTTAAAAGTTTTGAATCGGCCAGACGAACCTTGAGCGGAATTCAAGTTGTAGATATGCTGAGAAAGAACCAGATGATTGGACCAGGGATAACTATGTTTAAATCATTCTGTAAAGTGGCGGGCTAACTTTTAAATGACTTAAATTTTTATATTTGATTCTGGCAGATGCGACAGAACCCATAGAGCAAAAGTGAAACTTTAGTTTAAAGAAAACATACGTTTATTAAAATGAAGTTTAAATTATGAAATATTTAAAAGGCATACTAAAGATGCTTCCAAATTAAATTTTAAATTTACTGGCTGAAACAAAATTAAGAAAGTTAATTACTTATCTCAATATGTTCACATGCAAGTTACTCGCCCATTTTAATGAAGAACTTAAACATATAAATGTACATACAATTAGAAGAATATTTTAAAACAAGAACTGAAATTGACGATAAGACACTTTCTCATATCTCTTCCTACTTTAAAATTAAAAAGACCAAAAGGAACGAATTTCTGTTGGAAGAAGACGCAATTTGCAAACATTTCTTCTTTGTAAATAAGGGTTGTATACGACTTTTCAACATTAACAACAATGGAGAAGAAGGAACGAGATATTTTCATTTTGAGGATTCTTTTGGAACCGCGTTACCAAGTCTCATCAATCAAACAGCGTCGTACGAATTTATGCAGACTATTGAACCTTCGGAATTGTTGGTTATAGAACGTGACGACTACTTTCATTTTGTTGAAACTGTTCCACAGTTTGCTTTTATTTACAGAGAAATTCTGGAATCAGCATACCTAAAGTCTCAGGAACGTATTTATTGTTTTCAAAGTTTAGAAGCCATAGAAAAAGTTCGTTGGGTTTTGACAAATCAATCAAAATGGTTGACAAGAATATCAAATAAAATGGTTGCATCTTATTTAGGACTTACCCCTCAAACATTAAGCAGATTAAAATCAAAGCTGTAAAAATGTGAACATAGGACAATGTTTACAAAAAATACTCTGGTCATCTTTGTACTTCAACAAACAATAAAAAAGTTCAAATATGATTTTAGTAACTACGCCGACAGGCAACACAGGCTCAATGATTCTACGACAATTAATAGAGCGAGGACAACAGGTCAGAATTTTTGTCAGAGATCCCGAAAAAATATCAGCTGACATTTTAGAAAAAGTAGAAGTTTCAACCGGCTCTCTACTTAATGAATCTGAATTTACAGAAGCATTGCAAGGATGCGACACGCTCTATTTTTGTGTACCTCAGAGCAACACGCAAGAAGATGTAAATGCCTACTACGAAAGCTTTGCTAACGTAGCTTCAAACGCAATTAAAAATGCAGGCACAGAAAGAGTTGTTTATTTGTCAAGCGGTGGGAAGGAAAGCAATTTGCAGGCAGGTCTTATAACAGCACTCCATAAAGGTGAAGATATCATCAATCAGTCAGGTGCATCAGTCAGGGCATTGCGCTGCCCTGTATTTTACGAAAGCATTTTGTATCAAATTACATCATTAAAAAAAACGGGAATGTTCTTTTTGCCCATCAACGGAAATTACAAAATGCCACAAGTTGCGGTAAAAGACATTGCGTCGAAAGCTGTAGAACTTCTAATTGATAAAACCTGGGCAGGTGTAGAAGGATATGCGATTCAGGGTCCGAAAGATATCAGCTATAGCGACATTGCAATTCAACTGAGTGAATTGACAGGCAAACCGATCCGTTTTCAGCAGGTTTCAAATGAAGACTATATTAAAACACTATTAGGACAACACCATACATCGGAAGCATTTGCATTCTCTTTAACTGAAATGCTGACGGCAATTGGTAATGGCCTGTATGATGCTGAGCCGAGAACAGATGATACTACGACAACAATTAAGGACTGGATGATTGAAAATGTAGTTGATAAAATAAAATAAGGCTGAACAAAGAAGAAACCTGCAAATGGCATTGGTAACTTAACTTTACATTTATCCTCTTTTGAATATTTTATTTATTTTTGATACCTGCCAATCGACAGTTTCACATTATAATTATGGCAGAAATTCTGTTCTGCATCACTTATCAAGTTATTTAAGAAATCAAAAGAGGATAAATACAAACAAAACAAATAGATTATGATCAAAGTATGTATTGCAGGAGGAGCAGGTTGGGCTGGTTCCGAACTGAGCAAAGAAGTTTTAAACCATACAAACATGCAACTTGTTGGAGCACTTTCGAGAAACAACAAGGGCGAAAATTTAGCTGAAATACTTAATTTAGGCTCCAGAAATATTCCAATTTTCGAAGATATGGAAACCACTTTGTCAACAGTAGATTTCGATGTTTTAGTGGATTAAAAAAAACAATAATGTAGACAATTGAGATAATAATTCATATGATTGCCAAATTTTTGGAGCAAAAAGTATCAAGTACATCAAATGTCTGATATGGTATGTTCTAATTTTTAAGTATTAATTTCTTTTTCTCAGTTTTCTTTTTTGTTAGTTTTTTCTTTTGAAAAAAATCGCTTAAAGCTTTTTCTTCAGCTAATGTTAGAGAACTTAGTCCACCAATACTGTCTATATCTAAATCTAATTTTTTAGTTTTCATAATTATTTATTTTGAAAATATTTATTGATTAATTTCAAAGCTGATTTTGTTTCAATTATCATAATTCTACCACCGAAATGGAATGCTCCAAGTGTTTTTTCATAATGATCAGCTAATTGCGATTTTGAAAGAAAAGAAACATTTCCATCGTGACCGCGCTGAAAAGATAATTTACAAGCATAAGCAGCCAGATTACCAGCTGCACCAGCATAAACCTTTGTTTGTCCTTTATTGAATGGAGCACTTTCAACAAGATGCATATAGACATGATCTGACTTAACTTCTAAGCTTGAAGACCTTGAATTATTTTTGAATTTCCAAAAATTGTAAGTTTATAAACATCTCTAATTGGATTTTTAAATTCTTCATTCCAATTAAAAAGCCAGCCATTTTTCTTTGTTAAAGACTTTAAATCAGAATTTTGGAGAATAGAAATTTCAGTCTGAAAACTATCTCCGGTAATCACGTTTTCTATTGAGTTTGTTAATTTGTCAATTATAAAATCGAGTCCTGATTCTGCTTCTTTATCCATAGTGCTAATTTAATGAATATAATCTAATTTTGAAAACATTTGAATATGGAAAATAAATTCTGCCGACCCTCTCGAGAGAATTGCTGGACTGTAATAGTTTCGAACCTAAGCTTCCTACAGCTTTATTTTTCTGGGTTTCTATTTTTTAAAACATTTCCTTGCCGCGATTCTGGCACAAAACTTTGATTAGTGAAATATCTTTAAAACCGCCTTAATTTTTTGTGGCAAAAAAGGTATCCCTTCCAAAGAACACGTGCCATGATATTGCCAAAAACTTAAATTGGTGAAATATCTTTAAAAAACACCTAAACTTTTTGTGGAAAAAAAATAGCTGCTCGTGAGATAAAGAACCCAGGTTTCTAATAAAAACAGCTTTGCTGTCTTTTACTGGGAATTTTAGAAAACTCTTAAACGGTGAAATAAATGATGCTCTTCTGATTTCTGTTTCTCTTTGGAAGATAATTTATATAACCGTAATCATTCAGGTCTCCGGTGCATCTATGGCAGGTGACAGGGCCGCTTATTTCAGCAGTCTTCATAATTTCATGCCTGTATGCTTTAATAGGATTCGTATAACCTGCAGTAGTTCTTAATTGTAGTAATGCTGCAAAAGTTCCAATAGGGGTAATCTTGGCGGGCTGTCCTTTATCAGATGTAAAGCGGACAGGGGCGGTTTTTTTTTTTACAGCATAAGGATCTGTGTTTATAGAACAGCGGTCAGGTTATCGGGGGGGGGGGAGGTGCAGTATTATATACAATGACCATGCTGATCAGTGGGTTTTTAGGTTTGATTTGTTATTTTTTTAGGAGCTTTTCCCGCTATGCGTTCTAATCTTTTGCGCCGAACCCCGGCACAAAAGGATTTCCACTTCTATCGGGGCTAAAAAAATGCTAACGGCTGTTAGGAATACACCAATTTTTTGCTTCAGTTGAGCAATAATTATATTTAAAAAAACAAGAGCAGGAAATTCAAATTTTCTCCTAAATCAAGTCATATTCTTGCGGATGGTGATGATTCAATAATTAATTTGGGATGCGGACCGCTTGCAGTGATAGTTTCATAGAGATGTTTTTCTTAACCCTCTACATTTTATTATTTCGATAATTTCGATCTTTAAGTTTAATTTTAAAACTATGTCAGAACCTGCCTTTTAAACCAGAAAATAAATAACACTTTTTTGATTTCTATTTTTTTTGGGGACATAGTTTATATAGCCGTATTCATTTAAGTCTTTTATGCACCTGTGATACGTGACAGGGCCGGTTATTTTGGCTATTTTCATAATTTCATGCCTGAAGGCTTTGATAGGATTGATATTGCCTTGATTTGTTCTGAATTGAAGCAGTGCCGCAAAAATTCCAATATGGGTAATGCTGATGCGCTGGTCTTTTTCTATCGATCTAAAGAATTCCGTTAAAGGATTTAATTGTTCCATCACTGCTGTATTTTAGATTTTATTCCTTTTTGGACAGATTGTTTAGGGAATGTTGCTGCCTGGTTTTTTGATGAAGCTGTCTGGATTTTACGAAAATGCCGGTCATAGATATTCAATGATCTAAACTGCGGATTGGCCTCTATATAAATCTGATTTTCTCGTCCATTTTTAATCAGCAAAGCAGATACTCTGTCACCCTGTCTTAAAGCATGTTTTAGTTTCTCCATTTCATATGTATTAGATATCTCTTTTAAAGGAATGGACTTTAAAGTCTTTTCTAAATCATAAGCATATTCATTTCGAAATTCTTTTAAGTGATAATTGCCCGAAGCGTCTCTATCATTAAAGTCGAGCTGAAACCATGATTGGTTATGCTCTACAGAACGACCGGACAATAAATTATAAACTTCATTAAGTTTAAAATTGCGTTCCTGCCCATTTTTAAAGTAATAATCCCTGCTGTCTTCTGGTGCAGAATTATTCTGCATGCTGCTTTTAAATCCATCGAGTTCAAAATGCCTTTCAGCATTTTTTGAAAACGAAAGAGTATGAGTAATCTTTTCTTTTTCATTAATGTAGTAGGATAGAGGAATGCTGAAATTTTCCTGTTCTTTGTCAATAAGATTTTTTAATTTTTCGGATAAATCAGGAAAGCCGATACGCTGCACTTCCTCGTTAAGCGAATTGAAGTTTCTTTCGTCTTTTTTTGCCTCACTGCGAAGTGAAAGCTGATTTTGCGTGCTGGTGATTATTTTCCTCAGGATACGTGAAATGAGACTTGGATATAATTGTTTTGACATCCTATGGATTTCCATTTTAAGGATTTGAAGCGTATGCTGTTCCTCAATATTTTTTGAAGATTTGTATTTCGTTCTGATTCTCTCGAACTGCCGCAGTTTCTCAGCCAATAAAGATCTGTTTTCTGCCGGAGTAATTGAAAAGAGCGTATTGAAACGCTCCTCTCTTGCTTTCCATTGGCTGAATTCCATTTCTACTCTATTTACGGGAAACTGCGGGTTCATCATTTAAGCTTTAATTATTTTTAAATCTCTAAACCGAATTAGACTGCTGTCTTCTTTTTTTTGGTTTGTTCGCCGAAGGAGTTTCACTGTTCTCATCAGCATTCTCAGACTGTTTTTTGTCAGATTGTTTTTCAGACGTTTTTTCTCCTTCAGATTTTTTCTCTTCTTTGCTTTCTCGATGATTGATGCGCTGAAGGTTTCCATCATATACATTAAGAGTCTTAAACTGCGGATTTGCTTCCACGAACATTTTGCTTTCAACGCCGCTGACAACAAAAGTCACAGACTGCAGATTTCCTTTTTTAAGGGAGTTCATAAGGTCTTCCTTATATTGCGGCGTACTGAGTTCTTTTATGGAATGTTTCTCAAGACTGGCTTCCAGATCATAGCCGTAATTCTGATGGTAATGGTTAATCTTAAAATTTCCGGAATTGTCTGTCTGTTTAAAATCGAATTTTAACCAGGAATTGTAACTTTCTCCTTCTTTAGTTTTAAGATCCTTATTTACCGAACGGCCTTCCATTAAATTATAGGCTTCTTTGAGCGTAATGCTGGTTGCATCATTATTGATGTAAAAGGTCTGCTGCAGTCCCGGCTTGTTTTCTTCTTTCTGAAGATTCACCTGATAAGAATTAAAAAAGTACATATCAGTCTGATCTGACTTCTTGAAGTTCAGCTCAACCGTTACGGTATCTCTGTTTGGAACGCCATTGTTCATAATGCCGGTGTGCATGATTTTAAAATCCTTATCTCCTTTCAGCATGTTTTCTCTCAATTCAGTATCGAAAGTTTCTCCAAATCCAGTATATTTCAGCTGGTCTTTCAGGTATTTTAAATTAGTCTCATTCATAATGTTTGTATTTAAGTTATTTTCTGGTAATTCCTTGTTTTCTCTTGCCAGACGGACAAACTCCGTAAGATCCAGTTTCTGATTGCTGTACAGATCAATTCCGCTCTGCGTGACTATCTTTAAGTCATTTATAAGCGAATCGATCGGCACGCTCTTAAAATAGTCGATATCATTACTCCCCACCAGACAATGGTCCTCTGCGCCCATTGATGTCCTGAAAAAAGCAATGTTGTCGCTGTCAGCTGATAGATTAACAGGGTGTGCAGCATAGCGATAGCCTAGTGAAGCCATTTCCTCTGCAAAGCTTAACAGCGTTTCGGTCTCATTGATATTTATATTCATGATCTGCTTTTTTAGTTCTTTAGGATGGTGCCAGGATTATGGCAGCGGGATTACTTTATCGGCCAGATTTTTTTTAACGTTGACTTCCAAATGCCTTCCGCCATTCTTTTCCAGCAGCTGGAGCGTTAAATACTTATTCTCGGGAATGGTAAATTTCTCCAGTGCAAAAACTTTTACTACTTCAGACTTATCAGGAATCACTGCAGATGATGAAGTTGAATACAGTGGCTGAATCTCTATTTCCTGCGAGGCAGTTCGTTTTGATTTTCGCTGGTCTCTTATGAAAAAACGCAGCTGGTCGATATCGTAGCTGATTTTGGATTTATTTTCAAATACAGCACGCAGATACAGCACATCCTCATGTATAAAAATGCCGCTGACCTCCAGTTTTATCTGAAACTTAGCTTTTTTTAAACCGCTGGTCTTTATTTTTTTTGATAATGCCAGTGAAGCAGACTGTTCTATTTTTTTCTGATTTTCGTTTACTAGGCTAAACAGCACTTCCTTACTTGCAGCTAAAGCATTTTCTGCATTTATATTCAGGTCCGGGCAGTCTTCATTGTAGTTCAGTACAAATACATATAATTTTGCGTCAGATGTGACTATTGTCAGGTTAGTCTGGAAAAAGTATTGTCTAGCAGCCTTTACAAGGAGAATGTTCTCGACTCCTTTGGCTTTCTGCACCAGCACATCAGCACTCCCTTTATCGATGCTTTTAATCGGGTAGGGAAAAACTATGCTGGTAGTCTTCGAATAGCCGATCTGAAGATTTTTATAGTGGTCTTCATAAAAAACAGTTTCCCTGCTCTTTAGCTGCGGATAAGCCCAAACAGAAACCAGCAGCAAACTCATTAAAAACAGATAATTAATTCTTTTCATCTTTCTCTATTTTATGGTTTTAAATTCTTTTGTTTTTCATCATACAACAGCACCTTGTATCCTGCTTTTACCAGTACCTTTATGAGTTTAACCTTTTTGCTCATAAGACTTTTGGCTGCCTCAATGCCCATTCCAGCAGCCTGTGCTCCCCATGAATCAGTAATGCCGGTAAGTCCGAGTGTCTGAATCGAGCGGTCGGCAGATGCTTTGGCAGCATCCCTGCTAATGGCACCAGGAATATATATGCCCTCAATTCCGTCCATATCATATACCGAGAGCTGCACCGGGAAAATGGAACCATGATGCTGGAGGTTTTCTATCTTTACTTCAAGTCTTTCGCCTTTCAGGAATGCCATGCCGTATACAAAGGTGTTTTTGGGTATTGTTGTTCCCTGAAGGGTAATATCAGCGGTGAGCCTTAGTTTAATCAACGATCCATTTACAATTGTCTGAGTTTCGTGCACGGCAGCTCCAACTGCATTTTTTTGATAATCTGGATTTAAATCTTCATCTGCGGTGAAAAAGGCATTCAATTTAAAAGTGTTTGCAGGTGCTGTATTCTCTTGTAAAGAGGTAATAATTTCTGCGTTATTTTTGAGGTTTACGGAATATACTTTTCCTTTTTTATCTTCCGAATTCTGTTTTAAACGTTCCTGTACTCTTGAAGGATGCTGGATATCCAGTATATTTTCCAGCATGCCTCCGAGCTGTTGCAGTTCCGGGTCCGGCTGAGTTTCACCTATTGCAGACATCATCTGTTCCAAGTTCTTAATCTGGGCAGATGCTTCATTTGATGAGCCATAGTTTTCGAACTCCCTCATATCCTGGCCGTAATTTTTAACCGGTGCAGGCTGGCTGATGGTTTTCTGGAGCAGCTGCAGTTTTTCATAGATTTTCTGCTCGTTTCTGTCCTGCGGAGTCACTGCATTCAAGCCGGTTCTTTTTTTTGAAAAACTCTGGGATGCAAAATCCAGTTCCGGGAACTCCTTCAAAGATTCTTCAAGAACTTTTTGATTGGAATAGTTGGGATCTTTTTTAATCTGCTCCTGCAGTTTGACTGAATCTACAGCTGCCTGGTCATAGTAGCTCATTTTATCCAAAGAAGAATCTTCTTTAAAATTTGGAAGCGGCAGTTTAAAATTAAATCCTTTCTTTATTTCATTTTCAGCCGCTGCGGCTTCCATTCTTCCTCCTCCCAAGGTGTAAAAAAGAATGGTGATAAAAGGAAGTGTTATGATTGGCAGAGCCAGAAGCATTTTTCGTTTTTTTGCTTCTTTAATTGATATCGTCTTCTGTTCCATGTGTTTATTTTTTAATCGATTATTTTAATTTTTACAGTTTGCTCTGAAATTTTTACCTGTTGTGTTTCCTTTTCTGAAAAGGTATTATAGACGTTATAAAGAAGGTAGCCTGCTGATAGGATAACAAATAAGCTGAGAAGAAAAATGAGCTTCCTCTTTGAACACCCTTCCGCCAGACTGCTCATTTTTTCAGACCATTTTTTTTGTGCAGAGAGATAGTGCCTATGGTATGTAAATGCAGTTTCCCGTTTTTTAAGCAGTGATTTCATAACCTGTCATTTTCGGTTTTCAACAGTTAAATCTCGGTTTTCAATCGTATTGAAACGTTCAATTAAAAAACCGTGCGGATTGTTGTCGCTTCTTGATACATTGCGCAGGCTCCCTTGCGTAATCAGGTTTCTTTTCAAAATGCTGGTGGTTCTGATGATGTTCTGCCGCGAGAAACATTTAAAGCGGTAGGGATAGTCACGTGTATCGACAGTTACACTGTCAATCTGGATGGTCTGACTTATATTGCCTGAGATGATTCCGGAATAAAAGCCGTTTTCTTTCAGGTCATCATAAATTCTTTTAGCGCTTTCGTCCGCCAGATAAAGGGCTTTGGTAACATTGGACTTGATTACTTTATCATCCGGGTCAAGGGTAAAGAAAAATTGGTGAAAAGTTTTAATATGATCTCTTGCTTCAACAGGCACATTATCCTTCCTGTCTGACGCATATGCTTCCAGAGCTTTTCCTGCCGCAAGGATATATACCTTATCCTGCATTCGGCTGACAGTCTGAAAACTTTTGTAAAGCGTATAGCAGCAGATTGTGACGCATCCAACGATAATAAGCATTGTAAATCCTCTGACATACTTAAAAGCAGTGTCTATATTTTTCATTTTAGTAAACATGAGCTGACTATTTTAAGTTTGTTTTGAATTTCCTTTGAGCCTGTCGCTCATATAATTTCCTTTCTCCTCAAAATAAGGAGCAGAGGAGGAGGAGGCAGACATGCTCTGCGACATCCTTCCTGCGGCATTTCCCATTGAATCCATAACCATTGCTGTCCCCTGCGATGTCTTGGAAACCACAGAGCCCGTTGAGGTGCTGAAAAGGGTAGTGCTTTTCTGGGCAAGGGCTCCGCCGCCGCCTGCATGAACGATGTAGTTAGCCACTGAAGGCACAGTGAAGTAGCCAATAATGCCGATAATCATAAATATCAGATAAGACATATCAGTAGTACTGAAAAACGTATCACCAGTGGACTGCACCTGGGACAGATCCAGCTTGAGCATCAGTTCCTGTATCTTGCCGATTATGCTTCCAAAAATATTAGCTACAGGAAGCCAGAGGTATATGTTAATGTACCTGGCCAACCAGACCGTCAGTGTATGCTGGAACCCGTCAAAGACCGCTATTCCGAAAACGAGCGGTCCGAGAATAGAGAGTACCACCAGTTGAAAGGTCCTGAGTGTATCAATGCAGAGGGCCGCCGATTCAAATAAAATCCTAAGCACCTCGCTCATCCACTGCTTAACGGAATTCCTAAAACTATAGGACGCTTTTTCCATGGCAAATTTCACATCGTTTCCGATGCCCGCCAGCATGCCTTCATCGGATGGGTCTGCACCTTCATGGGTATACTTGTACCATTTATCGCGGTCTCCCGTGCCTGCGACGCCTACATACATTTTCCAGGGATCGGTCTGTCTCACTGCCTTTTCTTTTTCTTTTAAAAGAACCGCGACCGCGTTATTGGATCCCGTTACCATAGCAGCCGTTGCGGTTACTGTGGGTTTCATAACGCCGTTGATAAGGGCCAGCACCGATGGGAAAATCATGATACAGAATCCGATTACAAAAGGGCGGAAGAGCGGATAGAAATCAATCGGTTCGGCGCTTGCGATATGTCTCCATACTCTGGAGGCGATATACCAGATGGTTCCAAATCCTGCAATTCCCTGTCCTACGGCCAGCAGGTTGCCGCACAGGGGCATCATCTCATCATAAAGCTGGTCCAGTACCAAGTGCAGGCTCTGCATGTTATCGCCCAGACCCTGAGCCCGGCTTAAAAAGGGCAGCAGCAAGGTTGCGAGAACAATTTTGTTTTTTATTGGCCGTTTCATCTTTTTAGTTTTTAAGTTCATGGAGCTCTTTGGAATCGTAAACATCATTTTTCTCTTTTGCCCTCTGCAGTGCCAGGATATTTGACGATGCATTAAAATCTCGAAGAAAAAGAAGTTTATCCTGCATCTGCAGATAGATCATATCCACCGCCTGGAGTCTTTCATCATCGGACATCCTGAGTTTATCAGCGGTAACGATCATAGTGAGTTCATCAAGATTCCGCAGGCTCTGGCTGAGAAGATTTGCGTAAACCTTTTCAAAATATCCAATTTCCTGCGGGCTAAAACTGCCGTTTTGCGCAAACCGCTTCAGCCCGTTTCTGCTTTCCTTTACCAGCAGTATTTGAAAATTTACTATTTCACCCACTCTTTTGTAATTCTTTACCGCCGGGCTTACCTGCATAAGGGCATCTAAAAAAGTTTTATGAAGGCTGAAATTGCCCTGCGACATATCCTTCACCGCTTTATAACCTCCCGAGAGCAGTTCATAACCCTTTTTCATATCACTGAGGATCTTTTTAAACTGGGAGAGTTTTTCAATGTTCAGGATCAGTTGCTTTATTTCTGCTGACTGGGCGCGGGCTTTGCCTGGCATCATAAACAGGCAGATAAGCAGTCCTATAATCAATATCTTTTTCATCACTTATAAATTTATAGCCCGTATTGAGTATTACTATTTTTAGCCTCTTTTTGATCTGCCGCCTTTGACAGTGCAAGCAGTTTGACATCACCGCTGAAAGAAATGCAGAAATTGTAATCCTCCAGCATAGTTTTATGCAGCTCATCAATCCTCTGAATTCTCTGGTCATCCTTAAGCTCCAGTTTCGAGTCAGTAGTGAGAACAAAAAGCTGGTCCAGGGTATCGCTGCAATTCTCAAGCAGCCTTTTAAAAGAACGTTCTATATAATCCATTTCACTGCCGTGAAACAGGTCGCCTGCCTTAAGATCGGCATAGGTCTTTTTATAGAGTTTCATTATTTTAATCTGCATGGCAATAATTTCTGCAGCCTTGTAATAGTTCCTGACGCTGGGATTAATCTTCAACAGCGAGGTAAAATAAGCACCGTGCAGATTCACTTCACCTCTTTTTGCATCGCCGATAAAATTGAGTCCCTTGGACACGGCTGAATATCCCTTTTTTGCATAGTCGATATACACCTGAAGTGCCGCAATCTGCAGCAGGAGTTCCTTTCGCTGCTTTGCCTGCGAGTGGATCCCCTGATAGGTTAATAGTACTGCCCAGAGCAGTACAAACAGTTTTTTCATGATTTTTTTCTTTGCATTACGGAATTCCGTAAAATTGTTTCACACGGGCTGCATCTGCTTCAGTTTTGGCCCTCTGAAGGCTGAGCAGTATATTCTGCTGATTAAACATCCTAAGATCATCATAGCTGGCGTCAATCTGGTCAGCTGCGGTATTGATGATTTCAAGTCTTTTGAGATCACTCATCTGTGTGGTAAAGGAATCCAGTATTAAAAAGATCTGGTCAATGTTTTTGATGCTTTGCTCCAAAATGCCCGAGTAAACATGTTCCATATACTGTATCTCGCTGTCTTTGAAATGGGTATCCTGTCTGAGCAGGTTCCACGCCCTTTCGTATTCCTGCACAAGTTTTGTCTGCTTTTTGGTAATATCTTTGATCCTCTGGTAATAAGTAATAATAGATTTTACTTTCCCCAGTTCTTCATAGTAGCCTTTATAAAGGTCTTTCTGTTTCTGTGTCCAGTCCGAGATTTCATCAAGCTTTAGTTTGGAGAGCACATTTTCAACCTGTTTCTGGGCATTTTGAAGCCATATGGTTTTGTTCTGCAGTTTCTGGATCCTCAGGTCAATGGCTTTGATGACCTTTTTGGTTACTGCCTTTACGATTTCCAGTATCGGCAGTGCCGCAGTCTTTTCAGCAGGTATTGCCGGAGTGCTGATTAGCAGCAGCAAAATCAGGTAGGTAATTAGTCTTTTTTTCATTATTCATTTTCATTTAAATTCCGTTTCTCATCTCCCCGGCCAGTGCAGCAATGCCTTTCTTTATGTCACCGCCGAACTTTGCCGCGTAAGCATTCATTTTCACCTTCTCGCTTTCCTCGGTGGTGTAAGCGAGATACTCTTCTAAAGAAACTTCGGTTCTGTATACTTTTGATAACATTCCGCCTAGGGAAATAAAGACTTCCTTGTATTTCTTCCCCGGATCATTGGCCTTATTGACCGAAAGCACGAGCGCCTTTTCTTTTTCCGTGAGCCCCAGCAGTTCCTGTATCTGGTCAAATTTATTCTGGTATTTGCTCTGGTCCAGCAAGATCTTGCAGTCGCTGTTATTGATAATGGCCTGCTTGACCACAGGGGAAGAAATAATATCTTCCACCTCCTGAGTGACCACTATGGCCTCCCCGAAGAATTTACGAACAGTCTTAAATAAATACCGTAAATATTCCGCCATTCCTTCCTTGGCTATGGCTTTCCAGGCCTCTTCAATCAATATCATTTTACGGATGCCTTTAAGCTTTCTCATCTTGCTGATAAAAACCTCCATAATGATTATGGTCACCACAGGAAATAAAATAGGGTGGTCTTTGATATTATCAAGCTCAAATACAATAAACCGCTCTTTTAAAAGATTAAGATTTTTTGTGGCATTCAGAAGATAATCAAACTCGCCTCCCTGATAGTACGGACGCAGTACGTAGAGAAAATTATTGATGTCAAAGTCTTTCTCTTTCACCTTGTCGCCATCCAAAATGGATACAAAATCTTCTTTCAAAAACTCGTAGAAACTGTTGAAACAGGGAAAGAGATTGGAATTGATCTCCAGCTTTTCATAATACAGCTGCAGGGCATTTGATAAGGCTACATATTCACTTCGGTTAAAAGTCTCATCGTCTTTTTTCCACAGCGCCAGCAGCAGGGTTTTAATGCTTTCTTTTTTTTCTGTATCCAGATTGTCTCCCTCTGAAATATAAAAGGGATTAAAACGGATTGGGTTCTTTTCATCATACGTGAAATAATAACCCTTTACCATATCGCAGAGCCCTTTATAACTGTGGCCGACATCTACCAGCACAATATGCGTCCCCTGCTCATAATAGCTTCGGACCATATGATTGGTGAAAAATGATTTACCGCTCCCTGAAGGACCCAGAATAAATTTGTTCCGGTTGGTGCAGATTCCCATTTTCACAGGCTCATCGCTGATGTCGACATGGACAGGTTTTCCCGTTAGGCGGTCTCCCAGACGGATACCCACAGGACTCAGAGAGGACCGGTAGCCCGTTTCCATATTCAAAAAACAAACGGCCTGCTCAGTGAAAGTGTCAAAGGTGTCATTCATAGGGAAATCCGCGGCATTTCCCGGGATTCCCGCCCAGTAAATCTGGGGAGCCCCGGTTGTTTCCTGTTTCGCCGCCGCATCCATCTGGGCCAGTGCTGAGGATACTTTGTTCTTAATTTCCTTCCCCTCTTCGGTATCGGTACTCCACGCCAGCACATTAAAATGCGCTTTAACCGGCAGCCGCTGCTGGGAAACCGCCTCATTGAGAAAATCATTAGTGGCATCGCGGGCAATCATATTCTCCCTGCTGTAGGCCGATAATGACTGCAGGCGTAATCTTTTGCTTTCCAGTTTCTGGATGGTTTTCTGCGCATCTTCAATAAATAAATATTGATTATAGATATGATTACAGGATAAAAGCTGCCCCAGTGTGGAGGCAAAACCGATACTGAACTTGGTTTTATCAGTGGAATACCGGTCAAAATTAATCCTTGAACCGCACAGCGCCGGAAGATCAGCAGCATCGCCCAGGGTAAAAAGCTGGCAGTGTTTATCACCCACCTCGAGGCCCTTATCAAAGGTAATGTCATTAAAGATAAAGGAATTTTCGCTCTCAGAGAGGAAACAGTACTGCTCAATAAGTCCTTTTTTTCTGCTGTCGCTTTTAAGGGCGTTATTCTTCAGACGGGTTAGTTTTACAAAACCGCTGTCCTCCATAATTCTTTTGAACTGTCCCGCGGAGTCAATAAAATCCTGCAACAGCTGCGTATTTAAAGTTTCTTCCGGGACGATGGAACTTCTCAAAAGATTAGAAAAAAGCGAGCTTGAACTTTTTCTGCCGCTGGGTTTCTTGGTCAGCATGATATAGCAGGAATGATCCAGAAAAGGTCTTTCATTGAAAAACCGCTCGCTGCTTCGGGTTAGAAAACTGCTATCTTCACTTGTAAAATCAGCCTTATATTTTTTTTCTAAAAACCAGTCCTGTTTGTGAAAAACAGAGAACTTTGGAAGTATCTTGACAGCTTTGATCCACGACTGGTGGAAAGCTTCATATTCCTGATCCGATAAAGTAAAAATCTCAGGAAGCTCTGCCTTGAATACTACCGTGATATCACCCTGTTTTGATAAAATACAGTCATGTTCCACTGCCATAACAGGCAGTACGTTTTCGATCCTTTTCTCCATTTCTCCTTCATTTTTATTTCTAACGTTCTATAACTATATCTTAATGAAAACAGACCTGCTGTAAACCTTAATACATTTTGGAATCTGCTTTTTCGCCAGTGCCTTCATCATGCCGTGCTCTCCGTACTTATTACTCATTCTGTAAATTTTCAGTACAAGAAATGCTCCTGCTGCTGCTATCAAACCAACACATAGGAGGGAAGGAAGGCCGATAATGTACAGAATGGCAAAAAGGATCATAAGGGCGACCACCCCGCCTCCTAAATACCAGATGTACTGCGCTTTTAATCCCTTGAATTCTATGCTTTGGTTGATTCCCTTGTTGATCTGGTAAACGCTGCTGTGCATTGCCTCTTTGCCTTTAAACCCCGAAAAAGGATTTAATTACCGTTGCCACAACAACCAGAAAAACACAGCTGCCGAACCAGGCTGCCGCCACTTTTCCCGTATCAGGATCCCCGGCATTCCATTTCTGGTAGACTTTTACCGCGCCGATAAGCCCCAGTATGGCCCCAACGGCATACATCAGTTCTGTCCCCGCATCAAAATAGCTTCTGACTTTCTGGTTTGCCTCATTAATCCCGGCAACACCGTCCTGTGCATATGCACTTCCATTAATTAGTACTAACAAAAGACATGAAGTGGCCAGCACTTTATTCTTTTTCCAAATACGCTTTAAATCTCTTTTACATTTTCTCATCATACATCATTTTAAAGTTTTGATTATTATAAAAAGCAGAGGAACACCGCCGTTGCAGCTCTATTTTCTTGTCACATAAAGCCATACCGCACCAGAGAGAACAGGGATGATTCCTCCGCTGAATTTTAGAAAACTCCTCCGTCCCACAGACTGTCAGCCTCGCTTAAAGTTAAAAGCAGTGACGGGTGTTTTTCAGATTCGGAAACTATCAGTTTATTGATGCTTTCACGCAGGGAAGAAATCTTTACATATGGATACTCTTCGAGCACCATTGACAGGTAATTTTGAAACTGCTCTTTTGATAATTTTTTTTCAGCACTTTCCTGCGCAGCCTGGATAATTCTTGTGGCAAGCTCTTCAGCATCATCAAGGGTATCGAATGATTCCGAAAAAGAATTTGAGATAGATGTTGGCTCTTTTGAATTTTGGCTGTTGTTTTTTAAAGAGGGAATTTTAAGCTTTTTTTCCCCTGATACCATTTTCTTTAAATCGGTACTGTAAAATTTAAGTATTATGACCAGATACCAGATTATGACCAGTATGCCTATGACAGTCAGATAACTGCTCCATGGAATATTCGTAAACATAGTTTTTCATTTTATCGTTCAACATTTATCTTCCTGTAAAAACCATGACCACTTAATGGGGTTATGATTTATTTACGAGTCAAAGGAACAATAGTAATCACTGCGTTACAAGTCCAGCTTTTGGCTGTACCCCGGCTGGACTTCACTGGACCTCCAGTAAAATCGGGAAAAAGTAATCTAAAAAAAAACAAAATTTTTCAGCCGTTGATCTTTTTGCCGGAAAAATGGAAGACTTGGAATTACTGCATAAAGGTTATAATGCTGTTTTGAATATGCTGCTGAGAGCTGTAATTTGAGATGCGCAGTAAAAAAAAAAGGAGCCGTCTCAAAACAAAAATTTGAGACGGCTTTTTATTTGTTGCCCATTTTGGCTTTTAATGTTTTGATTTTAAGGGAAGGAAAAAATTGCCCTTATGCTGCAATTTTCTTTCTTAAGTTGTGTCCTAAAGCCATTAATCCGAACTCTAATTCTACTTTTTGAATCCTTTTAAAGAAAAACGTCTAAATCCGTTATTATCCTTAAGTTGGGCAAATACAGGTTGCACATCGGCAGAGCGTTGTTTTCTTCTTTGTATTCCTATTTCACTAATGATTAATTCCCTTGTTCTTTCTTTATACATTTCAACAAAACGCTTTTAATCAGACAATATATAGAAGCCACCAAACAGAAGGCTATTGACACTAATAGTTTAACTTTTAAAAACAAGAATGGATCAATTGGACAACTGATAAAGCGGATTGGCTTGATCCATTAATTAATAGAAGAGATGTAATACTGGATGCTAAATAAAGATACTCCTAATAAGAACTTTTTCGAAAATGAAATGTGTGCATATGCTGAGGAACAATAAGATGGTTAGACTAGGGATAACTATGTTTAAATCATTATGTAAATTGGCGGCCTAAATTTTAAATTACTTAAATTCTTATATTTAATTATGACAGATGCGACAGGACAGTAAAAAGACATAAAAGGAATCCCATTATAGATGGAATTTTTTTTATGTCTTTTGGCATATACTTTGCGGGTACGGATTACAAATCCGTAGGATCGGGTTTTATTCTATAAAATTCAATTGTCTTTTGCTTTAAAGGATTTGTGCTCCATTCAGACCATTTATTAGTATACGGATTATATCCACATTTTAAAGGTTTAGAATAAATATCTTCGGGATCCTCAATATAGGCTCGACAATCTGTACAAATATGACGGAATTCACAATCTTTACAAGTTTCTATTTGGTCTTTTGAAACATTCCAATATTTTTTAAAATCATCTTTTTTTAAGGCATCAAGCAACGTTGTATTTTGAATATTTCCATAACTATCAGGTATTGAAGGACAGTTTTTTATATTCCCATATTTATCAATTGATATTTTTCTATTTAAACAAGTATTATGCTGTTGTGACTCGCTTAATAGTTTAATATTAGAATAAAAATACTCATCATTTATTATTCCGCAATGTTTTTCATTAGTAACATTTTTCTCTGACAGTGTTATATAGCCCATTTTTTGGTGTAAAGGCTCATGACTTTTGGCAAAAGGTGAATTGAATATTGTAAATGAATGAATTCGGCTATTTTCTTTTATCATTTCATACAATTCCTCTAAATTGAAGTTTTTGTAGTATGGAAGGATAAAATCAACTGAAACAATTCTGGATTTTTCTATTTTTAATATACTGAGAACATTTTTTAGGTAATCAATATTAATTTCTTTATAAAACCGCAATTGAATGTGTGAACATTTCAAAACTTCAAATTGAGGAACTAAGGCATTAAAATCATGAATAATTTCTTCGTAATCTATGATAATATTCGTTATCAGAGAGGAACAGTGCCATTCGGTATTTATTTTTGGAAATAATTCTGGATTTGAGTGAAAAAAAATGAGTCTATTTCTGATTAGAAAATCAAAATATTCATCAATTATTTCATCGTATTTGTATTCAAAATCATCTTTAATTTTTTCAATGGTTTTTCCATTATATTTTTCCAAAATATCAAATAATCCATTGGGTATAAAGTAATAATTGTTATTTCTTGTATCGCAGATAATACTTCTACTGCTCCCTTTAACAGGAATGCAATCTGCAAATAGAATAAAATTAGACTGTTTCAAATTAGATTATTTTAGAGATAGGTTTGACAAAAGGTTTTGAAATGTTTTTAGAGTTTTGATAAATCTGAATTGTAATAAGACTACTTTGCGGTTCAATGTGAGTTTGAAATTCTACATTAACTTTAGTTTTTAAACCGTTGAATACATTGATTGGTTTTTTACTTCTCATTTTTTAAAATTTCAGCTACTTTACTTTCGATATTATAATTGCATACGTTGTTAATAAAGCTTATTTGGCCTGTAGGATTTATTTCAAGAAAATAATAATCACCTTTACTATACATCAAATCAGCAGAACCATAATTTAATTTAAATTTTTTATAAACTTTTTCAAGCTTTTCTTCAATTTCTATTGGTAATTTAAACGGTACCATTCTTATATTATTCATTTCTCTAAATGTTGTTCTGTAATCTACTACAGGATCGAAAATGTACATGGCGGTAGAATAAAAAGTGCCGTCAATATAAATAACCCTTATTTCAAAATCAGCAGTAATTCTTTCCTGAAAAAATGAAATGGCAAATTCTTCTGGAGTTTTATCAAGGATCTCATCACTGATTTGAAACGTTAAATTGAAATTATATCTAAATTCATCATCCTGGTAATAAAGAGTGTCTAGTATTCTTTTAGATACTATGCCATTTTTACTAGCAAAACAATCATAAAAGGATTTTAATTTTTCTTTACTGCCAGTAATTAAAGTATGAGGAATTTTTAGCCCCTGTTTCCTTGCTTCAAGCATTATATCAAGTCGGTTGGTTTCAAAATCTGCTATTCTTCTTCCTATTTTTTTTATTGATTTTTGTAGAACATAAGCATCAGTAAGAACTTCGTAACATTTATCTTCGTAGCTGCTGCTTTGAGAACTTATGCAACCTCCATTAAACCAGATACTTTGAATTTTTTCTAATTCTATATTACGCAAATAATCCGTTTTTAATATATAAGAGCTCTCATCATTACTAAAATCCATTGATTCGATCGTTACTTTGTCAGATTCTCCTATTCTAACAAAACTAACATCTAAACAATCTATTACATTATTTACAAAATCATCCAGATCTTTGCTATAAATCAAAATCATAATGCTAATATTTTTCATAAAACTCCCAGTCATCGGTAAGTTTCATAATTAAATTATAATTTTCTTTATAGTAGTTGTCCACCGCTTTTGGATCTTTAGAGTCATTGGCCTCAATCACATAATTACCATAATCCATAATAAAACCATTAGGATTATTAAATTTGAAACTTATTTTTCTGACCTCCAAGCTGTTATTTTGTGAACATGCTTTTGAGTTGTATAAATTGCCTTTATAAATACGAAAACAGGAACCATATCCTATAGTATTATTAAAATTCCTCTTTTGATCATACTCTAAATTTTTACTGCTTTTATCCAGAAGTTCGTTTAAAGCTTTTAGATTTTTTTGTGATTTTTGTAGCGCATGCAGAATTAAAACATTAAAATCAGGAAACGAAATTAATACAGTATCTTTAATTATATGACTGCCTATTTTTTCTTCAGAAGGAAAACCTTCTTTTTTTAGTAAATCAATCAATCTATCAGTTATCTTTTCTGTAGTTTCATATAGAATTTTTGGACTCTTTCTGTTTTCCAGTCCATACTCGGCCTGATCTTCATTGAGCAGGTTATCTAATTCTTTTTTTAATGGAAGATTCCATTTTAATTTTGTGGCTTTAGAAATCGAGTCATATTTAATACTAAAGTTTTTCCATTCAGGATTTTTTCGCAGACCGTTAAAAATCTTCGCATTGAAATAGGGAAGCTCAATACCTTTATAAGCCAGTTTCTCACTCCAACAGAAAGCTGCTTTTATATCTCTTGATAAAATAGCACAACGTATTGCATTATTAATATCTCTTGCAAAAAGAACAGGGTAATTTTGGGCTAAAAGATTGTATTCATCTTTTGCCTTACCAAACTGTCTGCCCAGAATATAATTTTCAGCATTTTTTGTATAAGTGTAATAGGTTATTTCCTTTTTTTTTGCTTCTTCTTTTTCAATATCAACAATTAATTTATTATTACTAATCAGAGCTCTACAATCAAATTCTTCTTTTTTGATTGTTTTTTGCTCTGTATTCTTCAGATTATGAATCATTGATCCCAAATCGAAAATCTCAGAGTAAAATTGACCTGAGCCAAACGCAAGCAACGTATTGTTTGCAACTTTTCCCCTTATTTTAAAAGGCTGTCTGTTTCCTAAGAGCATTCTGTTATGAATATAATTTTTAAAATAAAAAGCAGGAAATTTGTCAATAACAGTAAACTCGTCTGCCTTCTTGTTATTCAATTTTATATCTACGGAATCTTTGTTCATTGTTCTCCCTAAATAACAGTTTTTTATAGTGTCTGTTTTTTCACCTAGAAATAAATCAATATAAGTTTTTATCTTTTTGCTTTTAATGAATTCATTCGATCCCCAATTATTATTTCCACTTACAAAGCCTTCTATATCAATTGTTTTGTCTATTGGATTATAAACACATTTACTTATCTCTACCTTTAAAAAGCACATAGATAAATGTTCAACAAAATTAAAAGTTCTATAACTCTTGCTGTGAAATGTTACACCATAATTCACAATACCTTTATAATTTCGGTCATCAACAAAATATGATATACTGTCGCTATCCATTGAGTTTGAAAACCAATTTCCCTTAGAACTCCATAAATTATATACTTCTTTAAATACTTTGTTTTTTTCAAAATCAATTTGAGTATATTTAGATTGCTTCTGTCCGAAAGAGGTATTGACAAAAATCATATTGATTAAAATAATAAGATATGTTTTGTGAAATTTTTGCAAAATATTAATATTTAGTTAATTGAATTGATAGAGAAAAAGTCTGAATTGTATTTTTACAATTCAGACTTAATCATTTTAAAGGAATGGTATTAATAAAGTGCCTGAATCTAAATCGTCGGCAGTAATGAAGCCATTATCACAAATATCTTTTACATCACTTCGATCATGAAAGGTTGTTACTCCATCTCGTTGACTATCATACCCATAGTTAAAATTCATTAACTTTTGAGATGCTCCGTGTGGAGCGCAAATATTTCCTGGATCCGATTTAATACCATCGCCATTTAACATAAACAATTGTTCTCTTTTTAAAGAAACATCTTTAAACTTGTTTAATTTTAAGCTTTCTAATTCCATAGTTTTAAAAAATTAATTGATTATAAAAATCAATATTAAATCAAATAAGTTTAAAATACAATTTTTCTTATAAGAAAAGAATAAAAAAAGTTATTCTTTTAAGCTTAAATCTCATTCTATTAATAGATTGTCTATATTTTGATTGGAGATAGAATGTTTCAAAGTCTTTTTATTATATCCCCGCTCGCCAAAGGGCTGGAATTGTTTCAGATTAGGTGTTTTTTACAAAATAACAGCGTAACGAACTCAAAAGAATATAAATTATTAATTATTGAGTATAAAAAATAGCTGCCTCAGTTTTGAGACAGCTACTTTTATTAATATTCGCGTATTTGTTTAATGATCCTTTGAAGGGTTTCCACGGCGATCTCCTTATCCCTTTCTTCTGCTACATACGCTTTGCTGCGCATAGAATCAAAGGAGAGGTTCTTTTTAAAAGGTGTTGATAGAAACGGAACAATGGTTTTAAAAACCTGGTTCATTGATTTTGAAACAAGGATTTCAAGTTCCTGGCAGGCCCGAAGTATCAGTGCGGTCTGGTCGGTTGATAACTGGCATAGGATCTTTTCTTCTGGGCTGACTGGATTTTGCTGTGAAAGTTTTTTATTTTCAGAAGGAATGTAGAGAGCAGTTTTAAGATTCTCCTTTTTTTCAAGAAAATTAATTTCCTGTTTGAACCAGTCCAGCAGTATTTTCTTTACATTTTGATGGTCAGGATTAAGGGCTGCGGCCGCGTTAGCTGCAATTTGGTTAAGCTCTTTTGAATACAGCAGCAGCCATCCAATTCTATCGGAGCCTTGCTCAAATTCGCTGATTTTCATAGATACGGCCTGTGTGTAAAAGTTGATAAAAAGTTTGCTGTTGAAATTCATATATATAAGCGCCTGCATTAAATCGGTATGAATCAGGTCTTCTCTTTTATTTATTTTCAGCGATTCAAGCTCCCGAAGCAGCTCTTTATAGTAGAGCATTTCTCTAAAGGTGACTTTTTTATTTTCTTTAGCATTAGCAAAGCAGTACAGCGTATTAAAAACAATCTCTGCAAGCATCTTTTCATCCGGATTAAAATGCAGACTGGTTCTGAGTTTATCGATTCTGAGTTTCATTTTCTTATAGGAAATACTAAGATAGGAAACAGGTATCTTGGAATCTAAACTTATAAAGCGGGAAAATCTCGACTCCAGAAAATTTAAGAGTTCATCCAAAGCCCTAAGCAGGGCAGTAGTGACTTCCTGCAAATCCTTTCTTTCTGTAGTAATGCTTTTATTGATAACAATCAGCTGATCCCAAAGACTGATCAGCGCTGCATGATAATTTTTTACCAGTACTTTAATATGCTTTTCTTTGCTGAGTGAAAAAACGCGGATAGTAAACTGCGTCTGGATGAATTGTGTTTCCACTGCAGCTTTATTGATTATGGCTTTAGACTCAAGGGGAGTAAGTTCGCGTATGGCGCTTTTTTTCGGATTTAAATTCAGCGTCACTACTGAGTCCAGCCATTCCAAAAGATAGGTTTGATTCATGTTGCTTCATTTTTAAGTAAATATTATTTCAATATTGTATTGAAAATACTCCAAATCAATGTCTGTACACATTTCAAACCCAAATGGAATTATTTAATGCTGGTTCAGCCTTATTCGGTATTCAGATGGAGATAGGGAAGTATGCTTTTTAAAAAAATTACTAAAGAAAGAAGTGTTTGCAAATTTTAATTCTTCAGAGATTTTAAGAATGGTTAAATCACTCTTTTGAAGCAGAACCTTAGCTTCCAGGATTAATGCATTTTCAATACACTGCTTGGCCGTTATCTCTGTAATTTGTTTGATTGTTTTAGTGAGATGCCCTGAGGATATATTCAGGGCATCCGCGTAAAACTTGACACTATGCTGTCCTCTGCAGTGGATTTCCAGTAATCTGAAAAAATGGACTGCTGTTTTTTCCGTGCTGGAATATTTTACCCTTTCATGCCAGGTAGCTTTATAATAATGGCTGGCAAGTTCATAGAGAAACAGATTAAAACTCAGCAGGATCAGCTCTTTTTTAAAAAACCTTGAATCAGGCATTAGCAGTCTGGAGTTCACTATTTCCAGTAAATCCATCAGGCTGTTCATCTGCTTTTTCTTTAAGAAAATTTTAGAGGCATACTGGGCAGTGAAGAAATTAAAATATCCGATATGAGGCCATCTGATACTGTTCTCCAATGCAAATTCTGATGTAAAAGATACAATCGAAATGCATAATTCCCTGCTCATCAGCAAAATTTCGCAGTTTGCTTTTTTAGGGATAACTGCTGATTCGTTAATGAATAAGTGTACTTTCCTGCTGTTGATGCTCATCGCTGCAGCGCCTTTATTTACAAGCAGCACAGTAGAATGATCTTCCGGAATCAAATTCTTTAATGCGAGCTTGGAGGTTAAACTTTCAAAAATGCACAATTGAATTCCCTTAGTTTTATAGTTTGATTTTCTAAATTCCAAAGTATTTTTTTTAAGATTAAAGACCTATTTTCTAACTGTATAGTTTTGCGATCAACGAAACACAGATAAACAGCATATTTGACATCCCATTTATAAATAAGAGATATACCAATTTCCTGAGGGAATCCATTTTAAGGGTCTCTGCAAGAGAGATGCAGATGAAATGATCATCAAACAGTATGGATAGGATGAGGTATATTGTTGCCAAATTAAATAGTATCAGAAAAACGTAATAACTGTATACTATCTGTTTTTCAAAAAGTAAAATCCAGTCCATGATTTTTATTCTGTAGTGTTTCCGCTGAGAATCCCCGCGAGTAGTGATCTGGTAACTGCAGTGGCAGAATTGCTTAAGGCTCCCTGAACGGCACCGACTCTGTTTCCCACAGAGGTTTCCCAGTCTTTGTCTTTTCTCTCTGATGCGTAATAAAGGGAATATCTTGTGATGGCTGATGAAGTAAGGATTATTCTTTTTTCTTCAGCTGTAAACTGGGGGTTATTGGTAACAGCTGCCTCAAAAGAGATGATGGATGGATGAATAGCCTCATAGTCACTGTTCTGCCAGAGTGCAGCCGAGGACATAAAATCTGACAGGCAGTTTTTTGAAGCCGTGGACATCGAAGAATTTGCAATAATCTGCTCAAGCTGCACTTCAGGGGAATCGACCATTTCCTGTATCTCCTGGAAATTGGCGGGATAATGAGAAGGCAGGTTTTGAAGATCGCTGTTCAGAAATGAAATAGAATCAATTTTACTGCTGACAGCACTTATGGTGTTATCCGAAAAATTACCCGAAAGATAGGCATCCAGTAAGTCATTGTGAATTTTCCCGGTAATGTCATAGGCATTGGCCGCATTTTCAGGATTCAGCCCTGCATTCTTTTTTGAAAGGTCATCTCTAGTTTTGAAATTGGAAATTGAATCTTCACGATCATAGTCGTTGGTGCATGAAAGGGCCAGTACCGCCAGCATGCTGATTAAAAAGTTTTTCATGATTAAAGTGTGTTAAATGGAATGACTTTTCAGTCAGCTCATTTCACCCGGGTAAGCAGAACTTTAAACAGCACGATGCCGTTTTTTTTGCTTTTGAATTCACCGCAAATCTATCATCATCAATTAACCTCTGCAACCTTTCATCTGTGGATTTTCGGAATTTCAAGTATGGATTTTCCGAAAATCCGTACCCTGTTTTTTAAAAGTTAAGCCTTTGTTATCAATATATTACGTTATATTTGAAGCTCTTTTTTACAGAATGCTTTACTTATGATCTGCAGATCTGAAAATTGTATTAAGGAAAAGCATTTTTTGATAAATATTGTTCCATTTTTTAATTATCAATCTATGCTTAAAATACAATTCGGTCTTCTTTTTTTGTGTCTGGCCCAGCAGGTTTGTGCCGGCTGGAACCCGCTGAAATCACCTGACACTCTTCAGGGTAAATCTTATGATTATTTATTTGACAGGATTGAAGAATCAGAGGACAGCAACGGCCAGTCCGTTTATCTTGCGTATTTCCTTGGAAAAGCCAAAAGGGAAAAAAATGAGCAGGAAATCATAAACGGATATAAAAACTACCTTCATTATTCCGCTGATAAATTGAAGCTTGTTTATGCCGACAGTATGATCTATACCGCCAGAAAGTCTGGTAATGATGCGCTAATCGGGTCGGCTTATCTCTCAAAAGGAATTGTCTTTTATTCCTTTAAAAAATATAAGCAGGCTTTAGACCATTATCTTATAGCGGATAATTTTATTTCCAAAACAAAAGATGATTACCTAATTTATAAAGTCAAATACAATATAGCGCAGATTAAGTATTACCTGGGTTTTTATGATGAAGCTGTTCCTTTATTTAAACAGTGCATTGAGTATTTCCACGCACATAACGTCAGGGGGTATCTCAATTCATTACACTGCCTTGGCTTATGTTACAACAGGATGGGAAATTACGGCTTGTGCTCTGAAATAAATAAAAAAGGGATCGAGGAGGGAAGAAGACTCTCCAATGAGGATATGAAAGTTTACTTTATGCACTCCGAAGGGATCAATCAGTACTTTAAAAACAACTATGCTGATGCCTTAAAAAACATCAATGCGTCAATTCCTGGGATAATTAAAAACAAAGATTTTGCAAATGAATCTGTGGGCTATTTCTACATGGGAAAAAGTTACTGGGATCTTCACAAACCCGAAAAGGCACTCCCTTACTTTATGAAAGTAGACAGGATTTTTGAGAGTAAAAATTATATTCGTCCGGATCTTAGGCAGAATTATGAACTTCTTATAAAATACTACAAAGGCCGGCAGGATATGAGTAAAGAACTTTTTTACATCAAAAAACTACTCAAAGCCGACAGTGTGCTCAGTAACCGGTATGTTTATCTCTCGGGCAGAATACGTAAAGTCTATGATACAAAAGTGCTGATAGCCGATAAAAATAAAATTGAGCATTTATTGAATAAAAGAAAGCACAATGACCTTATCTTCAGCGGGATTACCATGGTGCTGTTTTCAGGGCTGCTTTTTTTTGCCGTAATGCATTTCAGGAGTAAAAAAATCTACAAATTAAAATTTGAACAGGCAATGAATGAAAAGGCTTCTTTGCCCCCTAAAGTGCAGAGCAGGAACGGCGGAAAAGTCATTGATGATATCAGTAAAGAGACCGTGGCGCAGATACTCAGAAAACTCGATAAATTTGAAAGCGATAAAAAATTTCTTTTAAAAGACTTAAATGCCGCCAGACTTGCGGCAATTACGAGTTCTAATCCGAAATATTTATCCAGTGTGATAAGGAACCATAAAGGGAAGAAGTTTGTAAGGTATATCAGTGATCTTAAAATTGATCATATTATTACTTTACTCAAGGAAGATAAAAAAACAAGGAAATATTCAAATAAGGCGCTGGCTGATGAAGCGGGATTCAGCACTACGCAGAAATTCGCGCAGGCTTTTCAAGCCAAAACCGGATGCCCGCCCTCCTTTTTTATTAAGGAAATCAATAAGATCTAAGGATAGAAAATATTGTTTTTGAGCATTTAGTTTTCATTCGTTTTTTACACGATTTTTGTCATTATGCTCGCTAACGTCAGTTTGTCTCAAAACCTCCATTTTTTATTATTTTGAACGTAAATATAGCTGATTTAAACTACAAAAATAACTTCCTGTAAAAACTCAATCTGTTGATTGTTTTGAAGGAGTACCCTTTTACTTGTATAAACTAAATCAAAGCGTTTGCAATGTGGCTTTTTAGATACTTATTACTTAATAAAACGTATTAAGAACCTTTTTTTATTAGCCCGCGTTACAAACGCTACAATTATCTTTTAAATATTATGTAGGCACTCGTTGCATACGAGCACCAGAGGGAATTAAAAAAATCACTAACCGAATATTCCGTTGATCTGCGATAACACCCAACTGAAACCTCCGCCTGCCAAATTCACATAACAGGTTTGTCCACTGAATGCAATAATAGTTCTACCCGCCGGAGCAGTCACCTGAAAATTTTGTGTATCAACTACATTGGGATTAATGGAGGCGGGATAACTTGTGCCGTTGACGGTGATTTGAACTACCACATTTTGTCCGTACCAGTAGCCTGTTACGTAACTGAAAGCGGTGAGGCCGTTTGGGAGATTGATCGGATTATTCCCATTGCCGCCATCACCACCGTGTTGTAATAGTTGTACTACATACGAGCCGTCGCTGCTGGCATTGGTACATTGGATGGCATCCACAACATCTCCGCTACGGATAACGATACTTTGGATAATAGTAGGAGTAGTTTGCGCATTCAAGATGGCTCCATCGTCGAACACAACCACATCCGGTTGGCCGGTCAGGTATGGCCGCATCAATAGTTGCTGACTTTGCTCGAAAGGCCAGTTGGAAGAATCAAGCCGCCAACTCATCATAGTTTGGTAGGGGTATTGCTTACTCTGGTACTGAATCCCAGCAGCGTATTGCTGAGAAGCATAAAGCGCAGTGACACCACTTTCTAAATAAGCACCGAATCCCAATAAATCGGCATTGATGCCGTGTGCAATAAATACGCTAGGCTCGCTAACCCAGTAACTTTGCAAATTGAACACATCCACATTGGCATTTACAGCATCCGCATTCAGGTTGTTGACATTACCGGACTGGTTAGAACTCGCCGAAATGGCCAGATAATAGGTATCCCCGAAAGCCTTACCCAATGCGTTGAGCCATTGGCCACATTGCTTATTAGAGAGTTGGCTCGTGGGCTGTTCCCAATCAATGTCGAAACCATTGAGGTCATTGGTAGCCAGAAAGTTGGCAACATTGGTCGCAAAAGTGGTCAGCAGGGCGGGGTTGTTGATGATCGTTTGCAGATCGTTGGTGATTTCTTGGGTATAGGCCAGTAAAGCAAATAGGGTGATGTCCGGGTTTTGTGCACGGGCATCTAAAACCTGTTGTGCAAGATATGTGTTACTGGTTTGCAGGGTGGGGCTGCTGGGGTTACTCATATCCACGCCAAACCAGCCGATGCTCAGGTAATCAAGGGTGCTGTATATCCCGTTGAGCTTAATAGAACTAAAATTGCTGTTGGGTGAGCCGTAGGTCGCGTTTGCTGGATGCAGCTCATTAGTCAGCCACGCACCGATGGCGCCGGTAAAGTTTTTTTTGCTTTTCATGTGATTAGAATTTTAGAGTTTTCTACCTAATTTTTTAATTTCTTTATTAAAAATACCAACTAATAGACTTTTATAATGCAAAAAATGTCATGAGTACGATTTTCTAATGTATGAGTAAGCATAATCTTGGTATAGATGCAGTCAATTATTGTAAACGATTTGGAAGAAGAATTAAAGGTTAAGAATCAAAACACAAAATTAGATGATAAAATAAACACAAATTTGTCTTATGGATTTTAAAAAACCAATTTTAGAATTGCTGTTTAAAGAAGCTCCTTTAGAAGAAGTATTCAAGGAGTTAGAAAATTTATTTCTTCAAAATACAATTCCAATTCGATTAAACCGTAATAATAAATGCAATATAGAAATTCCTTAACTTAATGACATTGCACACGCGCAAGCCTGGGTAAGTCAACGCTGGAAATTGAAAAATTGTTGAAAGAGTTTAGAAAAGTTTCTATCGAGGAATCAAAGAAATAAGAAATGTTATCACTTAAAAATCCCATAAGTATACTTATGGAATTTTTATTTAAATTGGTACTATTAAATATAATAAGATATTCATAGAGGAGCTCCCATTATACTAAAATCTGAAACATATTCATTATTAATAGCATTGTTAACGTAATCATAAAATTCATAATTTTTTTTAAATAAATCCCGAACTAATTCCCTTTTAAATTTGTTAATGTGCTATCTAACATCGTTACTCTTTTATCTATAGGTAAATAACATTCACTAGGAATTACTACATCAGAATATATACTTTTTAATATTTGGGGTAAAGATCTACCCGCATAATCTTCAAAAAATGTTTCTGTTAGTATATCAGAATTATTAAATTTAGAGTACTGTAATAGTCCATATAAATCAGCATCCATTTCAATTTTTTTATTCAAATCATCACAGTTTATACAGTTTGTATTTAAGTGATAAAACTCATGTGAAATCAAGAAAATCAAGATTTTAATTAATTCGTTGTCCGCAAATGAAATGGTTTGTTGCAAATCAGTAAAAACTCTCATACTATCAAACCCTTCGTCATCCAAATCAAGAGATAATAGCTTTACTTTTTTCAATTTACCATTATATAATATATTTAAAAAAGAAAATAAATCATTATTTGGATTATTATTTGCATTTTTTTTTGTCAATGAAGAAAAGCTTAACATTTTTTCTCGTGAAAAATTTATTTGAAAAGCTTTACTAAATATAATTCTTATCAATCCTGTTGTAATTTTAACCTTTTTCTCTGAGCATATGGCCCACATATTGGGAAACTCATTATTTTCAACAACAACAGTTAACCCGTCAAGTGGCTGCTTATTAAAATTTTCTACTAATACTTTTTCATTTTTTCTAATTTGAGTTACAATAAAGTTCATGTCTTTTTGCAACAATTTCAACTCATGATTTGTAGGGTTTTTGAAACTAACACAATCAGGTTTTGTTGCATTAACTGAGTAAAACATTGTTGCGAATCTGCCTGTCCAAGTGTCTTGTCTCAGACTTTTGAGATTCCTATTCATGGAAACACAAGATGTAAATAATACGATACAAAAACATAAAAGATACTTATTAATATTTTTCATAATCTAATAATAGTTGGACGAGTTGTAACTACGTATATTCCTGTTACAAATGAAAGATAAAAAATGTTTGAAGGACCCGAATATTGCTTTATATTATTTACAGGATCTGAGTAATTATTATTAAAAAAATTTGTTATATAATAACTAGCTTTTAGTCGCATACCTTTTGTAAGTAAAATTTCCGCTGTTATTCCTGGTTGAAAAGGATTAATTTTTTTACTTAAAAAATCAGTTTCTTTTTGTTTATCTGCATTGTTTATTATTTTATTTTTAAAAAAAAGCGCATAATCCAGTTCAGCACCTACAAAAATAGTTGGTTTTTTGAATGGTAAATGGAACTTTATAGGAACTCCCAATGAAATGGTCCGATTTTTATAAGTAATTGAATCTTTGTAGATAATTCCCTTGTTTCTTATATTTATTCCTGTTTCTATCCAATATGGATTATTTCTGCCAATTAGAAGATTAATAGGAAAATTTATATTCGGAAAAGCACTGAATCTTAATATGCCATTTTCATAATTAGAATGTGAAAAAATAAATTCGGCATTTAATAACGAAGTACCTTCTTGCTCATTTTGAGAATAAACAGAGGTAGAAAAAAAATATACTAGCATTAATGTAAAAAAACTTTTCATAATAATTTTACTTTAATATAAATTTAATTTGTACTAAGTTTTGATGTGTAAATCAACTCTGAATCTTTAACAAGTACACCTCTCTTTAAATCCATGCCCGCTGCACCAGGAAGCACTTCGATTTTGAAAATCTTGTAAAAAACTGTTAAGTCTTTTTTCAAATCATAGCTTAAAGAACCAGAACCTGAATTATTCCATTTAAATGAATCTTCAGTTGAGGCAATATTTTGAAATACTGCATCAAGTGATGCCTTGCCTATTTTTGATTTACTAAAATCGTATGTTACTTTACTTGTCTTAATAGTTTCTAAAATAACATATACATCTGCATTTTGTAGATTTTGACTAATTAAAACTGTTTTTATACTTTCTTTTTTTTCAGTTATTTCTGAATCAAGCTTAGTTAAAAATGCTCTTGAAACTTTCGGATTTTCTAGAGCGAATGTAGTTGTTACTTTTGTTGTGTTATTTAAGTCTGCATTTGCTGTTATATTTACATTAGGTACACCTAAAAACTTGATCAAGGCTCCTAAACTCATTTCTCTTGTACTAGAGTTTGTAGGAACAACAATTGTACCTTCTATAGGATCCAAATTAAGCATCGTAATAGGTATTTGCATTTTATCCCTATTGACTGCGAACACATAACCAACGTTATCTAAATTATTTGGTGTCGTTTCAAATGTATAATCAGTTAACTTAACTGTTGGCGGTGTTACTACCGTATTACTTTTACAACTTGAAATTAAAAACGACAATACTAATAGTGGTAAAATATAAATTTTCATAATTTTGGTTTTATTAATAATTAAAGTATATTTTTTTTATTATATGTCAACCCCTAAAATAAAGATGCGATAACTTACTTGTATCTATAACAAATAAGTTTTTTTGTCCAATTTGGATTGAACCTTATCTTCTCCTTACCAGAATTACAAATGATAAAGTAATAAATCATTAATTCTGACTGCAATTTAAATATTTAATAAATATTCTATACGAGTATAACTACCTGTTTTTCAATTATTTTAATTCATAATGACTAAGGCGAAAAAAGATTATTCTAATGGATGTTATTTTTTTTGTACTAATTACTTTTTTGTTAATTAAAGATAAATCTTCTACAAAAACAGACGCTGAAATCGAAAAAAAATAAATCTAAGATTTTAAAAGTTGTTAAAGCAGCAGGGGATAAGAGACCCCAAATCAACACTGGAAATTGAAAAATTGTTGAAAGAGTTTAGAAAAGTTTCTATTGAGGAGTCTAAGAAATAATTTTCAGCAGTCTTACTTACTTTTAAAAGAAGAGAATGGGGTTTTTAAGCCCCATTTTTTTATGCTTTTGTTTAAGCGGTTTTTTAAGCTGATTCTGTCGGTTGATCTTGATATTGTTTTTTTAAGAGGAACTATATTTTTAATTTTATAGTAGGGAGGAGTATAAGGTGTTTTTCATCTGGCAGCCTATCCCGCTTTGCGCTCTAATCTTTTATGCCGAACCCCGGCAGAAAAGGATTTCCGCTTCAATCGGGGCTGGAGAGAATATTCTGCTTTTTTTATAAACATTTAAAAACAGGTATAATTGGACTGGGGTTTTATTAAAATATATAAAAGAGATTATTGCTTTTCCCAAATACAAAACCAACTTTCCATTAAGCCAAAAACCCAAATCCGTTGTAATGGCTGTTAGCTGGTATTTATTTATTTATTTATTTCAAGTGTGTTTAAAATTAAAACCTTTGTACTCTTTCATTAACTTTGTTTCCATGTTGGTAATATTCAAAAGTACAAGTTCTTTGCGCGAGATTCAATATCATATAAACTCCAAGTAAATATCCGCAAACATGTTCTGGATGTGTTGTTCCATCATATGAATAAATATCATCATTACGATCTTTTGTCATTGCTCGTAATCTTTTTCTATCATCTACTTTTTCAGATTCTGGTCTTGTTGATTTTTTCATTTCAATTGCGATTAAATTATCTTGTTCAACACTTCTTCCACGGCTATGAATTATTAGGTCGCATTGAATAGTTATCACGTTCATTTCATCATCTAAAATTGTCTTCACTTGACCACCTTGTTTACGATTGTATTCTGGGTCAGCATAATAACCTGTTATATTGTATTCGGCTAGTTTTGGTGTCATATGAATTGCAAGACGTCCACAAAGATTTCGTTCAGCTATATCATCTAAAATGTTTTCGACTTCATCTTCTAAAAAAATATCAGAGCATTCATTAAATAAGTCTATTAATAATTCTTCCATTAAGATTTTTTATTTTAGGTTTTAATATTTTTAGTGGTATTATGCGGATAAATGGCAGCTGACGTTCTGTTAATACAGCTGGTTTGGGTTTAGATTAAACCCTGTTTTCGGATTTTCCACCCGAGCGTAGCGAATAGACGAAGTAAATCATCCCAAATACATAACCAACTTTCCGTTAAGCCAAATGTACAAATCCGTTGTAGTAGCTATTAGCGGTAGTCTATATTTACATTTCTTAATTTGTCAAATAAGTATTCTATTCTATCATTAAGTACTGCTCTTTCATGTTCTTGAATATCTTTTTCATTAGTTTTTGTCATTAAGAAATCTATTTCTTCTTTTATTTTTTGGCTTTCTAACTCGAAAATTTCATAATGTCTTTTATTTAAAATTCTTTTTCTTCTTCTTAACCTTATGTAATATAAATACACCAATGTTGCAGTTAAATAAAGAGTCAATATTATTAGAATCCTTGATGGAGATTTGAATAAATAGTCTAAAATATTATCTTTCTTTATTTTATTTTCTTGCAAATCTGAAATTTCAGCTTCATATTTATTTATTAAATGTATTAACATTTCTTTTCCGCTTTCTGAATTTACGCTGTTTAAATTAGCATTCAATTTATTAATTTCTTCTGGGAAACGAACTTTATCAACATTCAAGATTGTATCGATTTTGATATTTCTGAATTGTTTTGATAATATTTTTGAATATTCTACTTTTTTTTCAAAACTTAGATGTCTACTGTTTTGAATATTATATTCGGCTAATGATAGCAAATCTATAATTTCTGGCTTTTTGTATAGATTTTCTTCTTTGATTCTATTATTTATTATTCGATTAAGACTTATAAAATCAATAGAATCTTTATTTACGATATGCTCTTCAATTATTGAAACTAAATTTTCTTTTACTTTGTTGTAACGTTCTAATTCTGAACGTTCAGCTTCTTCTTTATTGATGTATATTGTATACCAAGTGGTACCTATAGTAAAGATGACACCAATTAAAACTGATATTGTAGTTTGTAACCAAGAGCTTTTTTTGCCTATTTGTTCCGGTTCTATTGATTCTAAATTTTTTGTCATATTTTTGTTTCTTTTCTATATTTTGAACATAACACAATTTCAAATCATTTTTTGATTAAAATTGCGTTAAATCCCTGATTCGGGGGCTAGATTACCGCTAACGTTCTCGCGCTTGTGGATGTTGCGGACTTCGAAGACGAGTATTTTCGGCTAAATGAAAATACGAATTGAAAACGATAATTCTACTAAATTCCGCAATAGCCACAAACGTGTGTTACCAACAGTGGCTTTTCTACACTTTGATTGTCGTTTCTCTTATTATTTTAAAAAACTCTTCTCTTGCTTTCATTTCTGTGTCTATGTTAGCACAACAATTGTTTTTTAGTTTTCGTCCGTTACGTTTAAAGTCAATAAAATAGCCTGTTCGTTTAGAGTATAAATTTAACTCGTATATTTCATTTTTATAATTTCCTTTCCAGTTGTCGTTGTCAATAGGAAACCATTCAACAGCTAATGTGATTTTTTGTAATGATTGTCTAAATTGTAAACAATTTTGATATCTATTTCCTCTGTTTGCTTTGATTGATTTTTTTACAACCTTAATAATCTGTTCAGGTATATGATTTTCATATATTCTTTCAGGAAACTGTTCTTTTTGTAATGCTTTTAGCCATTGTGCATCGTCAGCAAATGTTAGAGGTAGTGAAGCCATATTGTTTAAAAGTCTATGAAATGTAACACCCATAGAATATAAATCACTGATAGCATCTTGAGCAACACCTTGCAATACTTCAGGAGGTAAATGTGCGCTATAACCTGCAAAGTTGAAAGATTGATGAGCTAAACCATAAGCTAGTCCAAAGTCAGATAGTTTTGCCTGCCAGTTGTCGGAAAAAAGTATGTTTCCAGGTTTTATATCTCTATGAAAGACTCCTTGATTGTGTGCGTGTTCTAATCCAAAAAGCGCATCAGAAATTATTTGTATAGACCTTTTAACAGTAACAAAGTTTTTTTCAAGATATCCTTGAACACTTCCATTTTTTAAGTATTCTGTTGTTATACAAGGAAAGGGATTTCCTTTTATTTCGTGAATATCAATTTCTTTAATATCAACAATATGGTTATGTCTACATTTTTCAAGAATTTGAGCTTCGTTTATGGCGTCTATAAATTCTGTTGGATTCTTAACTTGAATGATTTTTATTGCTCTTTCTACATTTAATAATGTATCTTGAACTCTAAAAACATTTCCGAAATTACCGCCGCCAATAAAGCCTATTGATTTGAATTTGCCTACATCCATTGTTATAAATTTAGTAATGAAATTAAAGCAGTGTCTTTAATGCCTTTGTCCCACGGAGGAGATTGTTTACCTAATAAACTTTCAATGTAAACACTTAAATTAGTCCCTTTGGGCTGATTAAACTTATTTGCAGTAATTGATGCTGGTGAGGTGTGAGAAATTTGTATATTCTTTTTGTAGCATAACAAATTTAAAATTGCCTGTCCATAAAACACATTGCTGACATAGTTGTTTGTTACTTTCATAACTGTTAATCTGTAACTTACTTTGTTAGGTTGAATACTGTTGAGTAATAATTCAAGTTCAGTTTCGAACCAAGCAACAGTTTGAGGAATATCGTGGTTAGCAGGCAATAAGATTTTTCCTTTTGAATGTAAAGTTGGATTTGTTTTTGTTCCTGTCAACACTACGAATTCAAAGTCGTTTGTTGAAAATGTAAATGCAATTGTCGTCATATGGTGTGTTTTTGGATGTTGTGAGCTGCTAATGCTGCTAACTTACTTATTTAGGCGATAAAATTGCTTAAATAAGTACTATTTTGGATGCGTTTATGCCATTATCTAAATTTCAAAATCAAACATACAAAACCGATTTTGTTTTAGTTTATGGTTTTCCGTAATATATCTTAATTAATAAGTAGCAAAATAATTCTTTTAAAAATGATATTACTACAGTATAAATACCTGTTTTAATTTCTATTGGACATAAAAAAAGATGCCTTAAGCATCTGTTTATTATTTTGATTTTAAACTATTTTCTATTTCTTCTACTCTTTTCATAAAATCAGAAAGAGAAATTTCAAAGTATTCACATAACAATTGTAGTGTGCTAATAGAAACATTATTCTTAGCAGTTTCAATTCTACCAATATGGAAAGCTACTTTTTTATTTTCTTTTATATCGTTATTAACTTCTAGTTGATTAACATTTTTAATTGCTCGATACTCTTTTGAGGCGAGTGAGATTGCTTTTAATAACCTGTAGTTTTTATATTGTATCATATCAAATCAAAGAGAATGAGAAAAAAAACTTATAACAATGACAAGTATGTCATTATGTTTTGTATCTTTATAGCCTAATTATTAGAATTAGTATTAATTTTGCGATTCTTCATATAAAAATATTTGAAGCACTCGCTTTGAATCTCGCGCCGTAAAACTGGTAATTTTAGCAACGAGATGATAAGTAAGATGCTCACGTCTTATATAGGCGTGGGCTCACTTATTGTTGCTTGGTATACCAGTACCTTCGGCGCATTAAGCTGAGTTCCATGCCTTTTTTATGTCATAAACTTTTCTGGGATTCTTAGTGATTTTACTTCTTTTTTATTTTAAAGTTTCGCTCTTATCAAAGTCGAACCCTTTAAATTATTACTGCCTGTGTCTTAAAAATTCTTTCATTATGACCATTAAGCCGTTTACTTAATGCATAAAAAATGGCCCTCTACTGCAGCGACCAAACTAGAGCAGAGGACCGTAGCTAATCAAATACCATTTAACTAACCAATTCCAATATTATGAATTATTTTTCATTTTACAAGGGTGGGAAAGCTCTTTATTGCCTATTTTTTATAGGGCTTATATTGTCTTTCTCATCTTCTTCAGCCCGAAATTCTAATCGGAGTTTCAATTCATTTTTTCAACAGAATCAAGTTCAGGGTGTTATTACTGACGGCAATGCTCCGCTGCCTGGTGTAACTATTTCAGTTAAGGGCAGAGCAGATGTCAACTCCATAACTGATTATACGGGGCATTATTCAATTTCCGCCGGTATTAATGATACTCTTGCCGTTTCTTTTATAGGTTTTAAAACAAAAATTTTCCCTGTTTCAGGGCGCACTAAGATAGATATTGTACTTCAATATGATACGACAACGCTTCAGGAGGTTAAGGTAAATGCAGGTTATTATTCTGTTAAAGAAAGCGAGCGTACCGGAAGTATAGCAAGAATAACATCCAAAGATATTGAGACCCAGCCTGTGACAAATGTACTTGCAGCAATGCAGGGACGTATGGCTGGAGTAAATATTACGCAGAATACGGGAGTGTCTGGAGGAGGCTTTGATATCCAGATCAGAGGACAGAACAGTATCAGGGCTGAGGGAAATGCACCGCTGTATATTATTGATGGTGTACCTTATGCTTCCGATGCTGTCGGTTACAGCCAGACTTCAACAGTGCTGCCTTCCGCGACAAGTCCGCTTAACAGCATCAACCCCGATGCCATTGAAAGCATTGAAGTGCTTAAGGATGCCGATGCCACGGCAATATACGGTTCCAGAGGAGCAAACGGTGTTGTACTGATCACAACTAAAAAAGGAAGAGAAGGGAAAACAAAATTTACAATAAATGCTTCGACCGGTGCCGGAAGGGTTGCGCGCTTTATTGATATGATGGATACGCAGCAGTATCTTTTCATGCGCCGTCAGGCATTCAGCAATGATAAAATAACAGCGTATCCTGCAAATGCTTATGATGTCAATGGAACATGGGACCAGAATCGCTATACAGACTGGCAGCAAGAGCTGATTGGAGGAACATCTGCTGTAACCGATCTTCAGGGAAGTCTCAGCGGAGGCTCAAAACACACTCAGTTTTTGCTCAGTGGAAGCCATCATACTGAATCTTCTGTGTTTCCAGGAAATTTTATGTATAAAAAAGCAGGAGCACAGGTTAATATTAATCACAGCTCCGAAGACAATAAGTTTCGGATGGTATTTTCAGCCGGATACACCGTACAGAATAATGACCAGCCTGCAGCTGACCTTACTTATGAGGCGAGAAGCCTTTCGCCAAATGCTCCTGCATTATATGATTCTCAGGGCAATATTAACTGGGAAAAGGGAACTTGGAATAATCCTCTGGCTGCGCTTTTGGCGAAAAATATTTTTAAAACTAAAGACCTTATAGCCAATACAGTACTTTCTTATGAAATAACTGCTGATTTATGGTTAAAAAGCAGTTTTGGATATACTGACTTACAGCATTCGGAAAGCCGGACAAGTCCTTCTACAATTTACAATCCTTCTAGCGGTGTTACAAGTGCAGTGTCTAGTTTATACCTAACCAGCACCAAACGCAGTTCCTGGATAATCGAACCGCAGATAAATTGGGAAAAAGAATTATTCGGTGGCAGGCTGAGCCTTCTGGCAGGAGGTACCTTTCAACAGCAGGATGCATCTCAGATTGTTCAGCTCGGAACGGGTTTTACTTCTAACAGCCTTATTAATGACCTTGCTTCGGCAGCCAGTAAACAGGTGCTGGTTAGCGGAGAGACTCTTTACAGATATCAGGCTTTTTTTGGAAGAGTTAATTACAATTGGGAACAGAAATATATTGTAAACCTTACTGCAAGACGTGACGGTTCAAGCCGTTTTGGACCGGGGAAACAATTTGCCACTTTTGGAGCAGTGGGTGCCGCGTGGCTTTTCTCCAATGAAAATTTCTTAAAAAACAGCTCGTGGATCAGTTTTGGAAAACTGCGGGCAAGCTACGGAACAGCCGGAAGCGACCAGATAGGGGATTATCAGTTCTTTGATACATATCAATCTACAGGCACTAATTATCAAAATATAATAGGACTTCAGCCTTCTCGTTTATTCAATCCCGATTTTGCATGGGAGATAAATAAAAAATTAGAAGCAGCCTTCGAGACAGGTTTTTTTGCAGACAGGATTTTCCTCACATCAGCATGGTTTCAGAACCGTTCTTCAAATCAGCTTGTGGGTATACCGCTGCCGGGATCCACGGGTTTCAGCCAGCTGCAGGCAAATCTTGCAGCTACGGTGCAAAACAGGGGTTGGGAATTTACTTTGAGGACAGTGAATTTCAAAACTAAAAATTTTGATTGGACGAGCAGCTTTAACGTGAGTTTTCTCCGAAATGAACTGATTGACTTTCCAGACCTAAACAGTTCAACTTATAAAAACAGATTCAGGATTGGAGAGCCTCTCAATATTCTGCTGCGCTATCAATATACCGGTCTTGATCCGCTAACAGGAACATATCGTTTTAGAGATGAAAACAATGATGGGAAAATCTCATCTCCTGATGACAGACAGACTATTGCCAATCTTAACCCTGATTATTTTGGAGGGCTGCAGAACCAGTTTCGTTTTAAAAACATTAGACTTGATTTTCTCTTTCAGTTTGTCAAACAGCGTAATCTTAATTATGCCGGTGGAATGGCAGGTTTGATGGCCAACCAGCCTGTAAAGATGGTAAACAGCTGGCAGCAGCCCGATGATATGCAACCATATCAGATTTACAGTGCCGGTTATAATTCAGCAGCCCTGAGCGCACAGTCCTTTTATTCAAACAGTGATGCAGTTGTTGTAGACGCTTCTTATATAAGACTCAAGACAATTGCACTGAGTTATGATGTTCCTTTAAAATTAAAAGATATGCAATGCACTCTTATGATGCAGGGACAGAATCTTTTAACATTCACCAATTATAAAGACGGAGATCCTGAATTTAAAACGAGAGGTTATCTGCCTCCACTGAAAGTTTTGACTGCGGGACTGCAATTAACCTTTTAAAAATAAAAAGATGAAAATTTCTATAAGATATACAATAATTTATGTCCGCTTGCTAAAAAAAGCAGCTCTGATTTCTTCTGTTTTGCTGATGATATCATGTGATTCCTTTGTTGAGGTAGATCTTCCAAAATCGCAGCTTACCCGCGACGCTGTTTTCAGCGATTATACGACGGCCAACGCTGCAATGGCTGATATTTATTCAAAGATGAGAGATACTGGAATGCTCACTGGAAACCTTTACGGACTCTCTGTGCAGCTGGGGAATTATGCAGATGAACTGGTATTCTATGGAACTCCCAGTAATGCTACAGTATCTTTTTATACCAATGTGGTGCTGCCGGCCAATAGTACTACAGCCCTGCTGTGGAACAGCTCTTATAATCAGATTTATGCCGCGAATGCCGTTTTGGAAGGAACAGAAGGTGCAAATTTCAGTGCTGCGCAGAAAGCAAAGCTACAAGGTGAAGCACTTTTTATACGTGCGCTGCTTCATTTTTATCTACTGCAGGTCTTTGGTGATATTCCCTACATTAAGACCACCGACTATAAGGTCAATAGCAATGTGCAAAGAATGCAGAGCAGTATGGTGTATTTAAATATAACAGCAGATTTGACAGCAGCGGAAGGTCTGCTGCCCGTTGTATATGATTCAGCTGATCGTGTCCGGGTGAATTCTTATGTAGCAAAGGCCCTTCTGGCCAGGATTTATTTATATCAAGGCCAATGGCAGGAGGCAGAAAAAAGAGCCACGGAAGTTATAAATAATAACGCCCTTTACATTTTTGAAAACAATCTCAATAAAGTATTTGTAAAAACGTCCACTGAAGCGATATGGCAGTTCATGCCTTCTCTTACAGGAAAGAATACAGATGAAGCCGCAGTATTTGTATTTACCGCGGGACCTCCGCCTCTTACAGCTTTGAGCCAGTCTCTGGTAAATTCATTTGATAATAATGATCTTAGGAAAACAAATTGGATAAGCGCGATAACCAATCCTTTTGGCACCTGGTTTTACGCGAGTAAATATAAAGAGGCTAAACCAACAGCAGCCTCTGCGGAGTATTCAATGATTTTCAGGCTGACCGAACAGTATTTAATTCGGGCCGAAGCAAGGGCAGAACTTTCAGATCTGCAGGGTGCAGCTGAGGATATCAATAAAATTAGAAAACGTGCAGGGCTTGATGTTGTAAATGCCAGTTCTAAAGATCAATTGGTTCAAGCAGTACTTGAAGAAAGAAAAAAAGAACTGTTTACAGAATATGGACATCGCTTTTTAGATCTTAAGCGTCGAGGCCAACTAGATTTGGTACTTGGAATAAAATCCGGTTGGAACAGCACCGATGAACTCCTTCCTCTGCCTGAAGCAGAATTAAATGCAAACCCGAATCTAAAACCGCAGAATCCCGGATATTAAAATGTATTAAAATGAGACAGTTTACCTCAATCTTTATAATTCCTGCCTGTAGGGCAACCCTTTTTTTAGTTTTAATTTTGCAATTAGTAACCTGTCCCCTATGGGGGCAGGTCTTGCAGAAAAAAGTGCTAACTGCTGCTGATTATTCTAAATGGGGTGAATTAAGACTTAAAAAAATGAGCCCTGATGGGAATTGGATCAGCTATACCATGAATTATCGTTCAGGTTTAGACACATTATTTGTAAAAAACACTAAAACTTTAGAAACTTTCCCTTTTCCTTTAGGAAATAATGGAGATTTTATAGAAAAAGACTGGTTTATATCCCGGACATCAAAATCAGTTGAGATTCTTAATTTAAAAAACGGACGCAGGGAAACTCTTCCTAATATACAGCAGTTCATTTATGCTGCTGGATCAAAGCTTCTACTGTTGCTAAACAGGCAGGATACAAAAAGTGAACTGATCATCCGTACACTCGATGGAATAGTGAAAGATAGAATTTTAACAGTAGGTGAGTTTGCAGTGTCTCCATCAGGTAAGCTGCTGCTTTATACTGCCGTTTCAGATGATCAAAATACAATTAATATTTTGGAACTTTCAGCAGTCTTCCTTCTTCATCGGGAACTTGCCCGCGGAGAAGGAAAATTCGATAATTTAGTTTGGAATAAAGCTGGTAAGGCGACATGTGCCTTCCTGCAGCATGCAGGCAGTAAACCTGGTTCACACAGCTCTATTTTCTATTTTGATTCAAGTAAAAAGAAGCTGTTAACCTCCAGTGCTGAAGCCCTTAAAAATTCTGTGGGAGATACCCTAAATATTACCAACAGGAGCTTTAAGCTGTTGATTTCCGATAATGCGGAGAAGGTTTTTTTCATGCTAAAAAAGAAAGAAAATCCGAATGATGTTAGTGAAAGTTCCCAGGTACAGCTATGGAACGGAAATGCACAATGGATTTATCCAATGCGGCAGAAACAAAAAGCATTTGAAGGAAATTATCTCGCATCGTGGATGCCGTTTCAAGAAAAATATAACCTGATTTCCAATGATATTTTGCCACAGTTTATGTTGAACGGTGATCAGCAGTATGCCATACTTTTCAATAAGAAAAAGTATGAACCCCAATATACTGTAGATGGACTGACGGATTATTATCTATACAATCTCTCTACAGGTAAAACTACATTGTTTTTAAAGAAATATTCGTCTCACGCCCTGAGTGCTGTCCCGTCACCGGCCGGGAAATATGTTGCCTACTTCAAGGACCGTAACTGGTGGGTATACGATATCAAAAAAAATATCCATACAGAGATTACTAAAGCACAAGATGATTCTTTCTACCAAAATATGAAAGAACATCCTCACGTTAAAGAAGCCTATCCTCAATTAGGATGGACAGCTGGAGACAAACAAATACTTTTATACGATACTTATGATTTATGGGCTTTTACTCCGGATGGGATTTCTGCACGCAGACTGACAAACGGCAGAGAAACTAAAACAGAGTTTAGAAATCAGGATTATTCAAGAACAACTAGAGGCAGATCAAATTACAATGGATGGATGCAGGATCCTGTTACCCTTAACGATGGATTATTGCTGCAGATTGATAATTACGCGAGACATTCGGGATATTACAGATGGTCTTCCAAAATGAATGAAAAACTCGTGCTTTCAGATTCCTCACGTGTCGATCAGCTTGTTGATTCTAAATCTTCATTTGCCTATGTAGAACAGCGTTATGATATGCCGCCTAGAATAATGGCAAGAGAACTCAATAGCAATTATTCAAAACTGATTTTTCAAAGTAATCCGCATCATAAATCATTTCACTGGGGAAAATCCGAATTGATTTCTTATAAGAATTCTAAGGGCAAGATTTTAAATGCGGTTCTATACTATCCTGCCGAGTTTTCTAAAGAAAAAAAATTTCCAATGATCGTATACATCTATGAAAAGTTATCTAACCGTATTCATAATTATATAAACCCGTCGGAGTACACAGGCGACGGATCTTTCAATATATCAACTTTCACCTCTCAGGGCTACTTTGTATTGGCTCCGAATATATCATACGAAACGGGTGCTCCTGGATTTTCTGCTAAAGATTGTGTCACTTCTGCGGTGAAAGAAGTGATTGGTAATAAATCAGTGAACCCTGATAAAATAGGATTAATCGGACACTCTTTCGGCGGGTATCAGGTCGACTTTATAATCACCCAGACCACTATTTTTGCGGCAGCTGTAGCAGGCTCGGCTGTTACAGACCTAACAAGTGCATATCTTTCAGTATGGGAGTCCACTGGAAGGCATGATGCATGGCGGTTGGAGAATCAGCAGCTGCGGATGGGAAAGCCTTTTTTTGAAGATAGGATAGGGTATGCTTTGAACTCTCCTGTGCAGTATGCTGAAAATGTAACTACTCCATTATTTTCGTGGACAGGGGATAGTGATAAGGATGTAAACTGGAAACAGAGCGTGGAGTTTTATTTGGCTCTGCATCGTCTGAAAAAGAAACAGATCATGGTTGTATATCCTAATGAAAATCATGTACTGAATAGTGAGGCAAACCTGAAAGATCTATCAGTAAGACTGCATGATTGGTTTGATTATTTTCTGAAGGACCAGACTCCTGCTAAATGGATAAAAGAGGGAATTAAATAATAAACAATGCAGTTCTTTACGAACTGCATTGTTCTTAGATTGAATATCAATCAGGTCTGTAAACTTGCTGTGCACAAGTTGTAGGACTGTCCATAGCTTTTGCCTGTGGACCCGAATCATCAAACTGGCGGCATAAATCACCAATTTGAGTGTCACAATTTACAGCAATATCACAAGGGCTTCCGCCATCCAGATTATCTACATAACCTAAAATTGGAGCACTGGTTTTAGAGATGCTCTGCATGGAGGCAGTAAAAAATGCACCTGAGATGCCCAAAACAAAAACTGCAACGGGCGTCATTTTTTTCAAGATTATTGATTTCATAATATTTAATTTTATGGTTAATGATCTACTTTTTTTTACAGGTTTTCGATCTAATTCCTGATACCGGCGCCGGTATATTTTTAAGTATATCAGTTGTGATCCTCTGATACACGATTAATTTCCTTTTTAAGGTTTTCGTTCAGCTTGTAGACCAGAAGTTTGTTCTCTATTAGTGCATACACATATTCTGGGGTAACCATGAAGCTGCGAACCTTTTTTTCATTAATTCCATAAAGATGGAAGCTGGACAAATATGTTTTTTTAGTTAGATCATAAACATCAATTACGGATGCCTGTTTCCATACTTCTTTTTGCTCATAGCGACCTGGCACATTTGAATTTACAAAAAGTAGATGGCCACATACGTTGCTACTTTTATTGACATTTACAGCTGGTGACGCCATTGCCCGCTCAGTCTTTCCTTTTAGATAAGCTACTTTTATTTTCGCATGTGAAAACGTATCAATTGTATGGGCACGAAAGTCTAAAACTCCATTTGTATCTGCTGCGATATACTCGTTGCGATAGCTATATAGATATATTATGCGTTTCATCTCCGGACTATAATGCAGCATCCCATCAGTATCAAATACTCCGTCAGTCTGCTTCTGAAGCAGCTGGGGAAGCATTTTTGTATTTGATTTTTCCCCGAAGCTGAATAAGCCCATGATATTATTATTTGTTTTGGAACTAATTCCCCGAAATACAATAGTGGTGCTGTCAATTGGAAATCCAATATTAAAATATGGAGGGTTAGGAGTTAATAAATTCGCTTTCCAATCCGTAGTTTTTCCTCTGAAAATTGTAGGAGTACTGCCGTCAATAATGAAAAAGTAGGGCGGGTTTACCGTAATTTTAATAGATTTAAATAGGAAGCGTTCTCGGTCTAAGGAGACTTTAATTGTCTGCGGGATCATTCTATTATCAATCACTAAAACACTCAAAGGCGCAGTCAGATTTCCAAGGTATAATTTTTCATTTCCGTATCCGGCTAAATAATATGAGTTGTATTTTAAATCAATAGTTTTGATTAATGATACAGGATGATGCGGATATCTCCTTATAAAGGGATTTTTATGCTGCATAATTTCTTCTGAACAGGCAAACAAAATAATAACAGCAGAAATGCAGACTGCAAAAGTTAAGAGTAATTTTAGAGGACTTGCCAGAGTTACTTTAAGTGTGTCTGACTCTCTTTGTTGATTAAAATGTATTGAAAGAGCCGCTGCCCCAAGTACAACAAAAAGCAGGTTGAATATTAAATGCTGTTCCCAGCTCATCTTTTCTAAAATACCCCCGCATGAACATGGAAGATAGGAACTATAATTGAGCATTATAAAAATGTACGCCGTAAACATAGTCATTAAACAAAATCCGGCATAAAGGGCCTTTATTCGTGTTTTGGGGAAAAGCAGAAAAACTGCAATGCCAAATTCTATAATAACGACCGTCCATGATATCCAATCAGCAAAAGCGCTGAGAAGAGGCGACTGTGCCAATTCCACTTTAAAATTTTCGAAATCTAGCCCTTTATTCATAGCAGCATAAACTAGCAGCAGAATATATAGCAGGCATACAATTTCTATAAATAACTTACCTGTTTTGACGTTTGTTTTCATAGTTTTTTATCAATTAACTTCTATCTTTCCAATAAGTAAATCTCTTTTTTTTTTGAGTTTTTTTGCTTTTATTTTTATATTCAAAATATAGGTTTGAATTATCTTCTAAAATTATTATTACAAAGTTATATGTATCTGATAGAATGGTTGTTACCAAAAACAGGCTGGGATTTTTTAATAACATGCAATCATAGTTAAAAAACTAAATATTGAATTTAAAATGATAGTGAAGAAATAAAAAAGACACCCATAAATAAAATTTAAAAGGTGTCTTTTGATTTTAATCGGATAAAATTTTACTTGCCTGACTGGTTGAAGATTTGTAATTTTTCATGTAATTCATTAAGACCTGCTTTTTGAAGACACTCGTCTGCAAATAATTTCAATTCATGAAGATTTTCAGCAGCAATACTGTTTAAAAGCACTGATGATTTATAATCATCCTGTGTAGCTGATCCGCGTTCAATTACATGGTTTAAAAGCAGTACATTTTTGCGTGAAATTTTAAGGTCAATTTTCACTGTTTCATTCATGCCTGGTATACTTAAAATAGTATCAAAGACTTTGGCTACATCATTTTCTGTCATCATCATTTTCACGTTTTAGATTAATAATTAATTCTTGTAAAGGTATAAAGCACCTTTGAAAATGTCATGGACATAATATGTCCATGATAGGAGAGATTCAGATGTCTTGCTTACTTTCGTTGTACTGAAATAAAACACTGCTCTAAGTTTGAAAAAGGAAGCGATGACCGAATATATTGTAAAGCCTGATTTTAAAAGGCTGAAATAATGAATAATATTCAAAAAGCAGTAAGATTGCCACGTTCCTGCAATCGGCCAGATGTCCGGTTGTTTAACAACCGAATCTGGCTGCTCTTTACTCGGAACTCGTGAGCAGTGAAACTGAAAGAAGAAAAAGAGTTTGAAATTAATGAAAATGAGAGAAGATGGAAAAGGAAAATTCAAAAAGAACGCGTATTGTAGGCTTGCGTTTTACGCCTGCAGAATATGCAAGAATTGAACGTAAATGGAAGGCTACAACCTGTCGCAAATTAAGTGAATATATTCGTAAATATTTGTTTAATAAACCCATCACAACCAATTACCGCAATCAGTCCCTGGATGAATTTATGTTCGAGATTATCAGACTCAGAGCTGAACTTAAAGCCTTGGGAAACAACTTTAATCAGGCCGTAAAAAAGCTGCATACACTGCAGCAGATTCCGGAATTTAAAACCTGGATCATCAATCATGAACTGGAGCGAAGGTTACTTTTTAATAAGGTAGAAGAGATAAATAAATATATTGAGAAAATCTCCCGAAAATGGTTGCAGTAATTAAGACTGGAAATTCACTGCACAACATTTTCAACTATAATGAAAATAAGGTAAAACAAGGTGTAGCGCAGTGCATAGGCGAGGGGAATTATCCTCTTGAAGCCGATAAAATGAGCATCACAATGAAGCTCAGCAGACTGCTTAATCAAAATACTTTAAATGAGAATGTAAAGCGCAATAGCGTGCATATTTCGCTAAATTTTGATCCCTCTGAAAACTCATTAACCAACGAAAAATTGATGCAGATCGCAGATACTTATATGCAGAAAATTGGTTTTGGCGAGCAGCCTTATCTGGTATACCGCCACCGTGATGCTGGACATCCGCATATTCATCTGGTGTCTATAAAGGTAAAGCAGGACGGAAGCAGGATCGACATGCACAATATTGGCAGGAACCAGTCTGAAACAGCCCGCAAAGAAATAGAGAAGATGTTCTCTTTAGTGGTCGCACAGGGGCGTAAAAATAATATTGATAAAGTACTTAAGCCTATCAATGTTCAGAAGGTTTCATACGGAAAGATGCAGTCAAAAAAAGCGATTGCAGCAGTGCTTAACGGAGTGCTTTCAACCTATAAATATTCAAGTCTTTACGAACTTAATGCAGTGCTGCAACTTTACAATGTTTTTGCTGAAAGGGGATCTGAAAACTCAAGGATTTTTAAGGCAGAAGGATTAGTGTACCGCATACTTGATAGTAATGGAAAACCTATCGGGGTTCCTATTAAAGCCAGTGACTTTTATAATAAGCCGACTCTTAAATTTTTAGAACAAAAATTTATGTCCACCGGCAGTGGAAGTGTATCGATGAAAAACAGGATAAAGAATGCCGTTGACCTGGCCCTTCTTAATAAAAACATTTCATTTTCCGAGCTGGGAAAACTGCTCGAAAAAGAAGGGATTAATATTATTTCAAGAAAAAGTGCTGCCGGATTAATTTACGGCATCACCTATGTGGATCATACTACAAAATGTGTATTTAATGGAAGCGTTTTAGGTAGGCAGTACAGCGCAAAGGCAGTCCAGGAACGCTGTAATTTAATGGGTAAAATTCTGCAGGGTTCCGATAAGGACATAAACATAAAATCCAAACCTGAATTAATGGGAAGTATAACGAATAAAGATTTATTTGAAATTAGTAAAACTGATAATTTTGATACTGCTCTGGCTAAAGTTTTGGATTTATTGACCCAGATGGAATCCGCGCAGGCTTACCTGCCCAATCAACTTAAAGCAAAACGCAGGAAGAAAAAACGAAAAGGACAGTCGGATAATCAATAAAAAATTAATATCATGGGAATGCAGACAGGAGAAAATGAACAGGCACTGAGAAAGATATTGGATATGACAAGGCTCATAGGGATTATTATTCTGATACTTCACTTTTACTATTATTGTTATTCAGCCTTTAAGCAGTGGCAGCTGGTAAGTGAGTTTACCGATAAAATTTTAGGAGGTATTTATCGTGCGGGGCTATTTGATAATTTTCATAAATCGAAATTTTTTGCCCTCGGATTTCTCGTGATTTCGCTCATTGGCGTTAAAGGAAGAAAGAATGAAAAGCTCAGTTACAAAACTGCTTTTGCTTATTGCATTTCTGGACTGCTTATTTATTTCATAAGTTATTTTGCGCTTTTGTTATCTTCATTGCAGACACATAAAGCAATAGTTTATATTGTAATTACTTCGACTGGATTTCTTATGATGCTATCAGGCGGGACACTGCTTTCTCGGATTATAAAAAACAAGCTGAATAGCAAGGATATTTTCAACAAGCTCAATGAGACTTTTCCGCAGGAAGAAAGACTGCTAGAGAATGAATATTCTATTAACCTTCCCGCCAGATATTATCTAAAAGATAAACTGCGAAACAGCTGGATAAATATTATAAATCCATTCAGGGCGCTGATGGTTCTGGGCACTCCGGGATCGGGTAAATCTTATTTTGTGATCCGCCACGTTATTACCCAGCATATAAAAAAAGGCTTCAGCATGTTTGTTTATGATTTTAAATATGATGACCTCTCAAAAATTGTCTATAATACTTTTGAAAATAATAAACAGGCTTATAAAATCCTGCCCAAATGTTACTTCATAAATTTTGATAATATTATGCACAGGTGTAATCCGCTGGACCCGCAGAGCATGGAAGATATAACCGATGCTTCGGAATCAGCCAGGACTATTCTGATGGGGCTTAACAGGGAGTGGATAAAAAGACAGGGAGACTTTTTTGTAGAGTCGCCAATCAATTTTTTATCGGCCGTAATCTGGTATCTCAGAAAATATAAAGACGGTGAATTCTGTACCCTGCCTCATGTAATTGAACTCATGCAGATGGATTATGACAGTCTCTTTACACTGCTTCGGACAGAGAAAGAAATCGAGGTTCTGATAAACCCGTTTATAAATGCCTACCTAAACGAGGCGACTGACCAGCTTGAGGGTCAGATTGCGACTGCGAAAATCGCCATGGCACGGCTTTCCTCCCCGCAGTTATACTATGTTTTGTCAGGAAATGATTTCACTTTGGACATCAATAATCCCCAGGAACCTAAGATTGTCTGCATGGGAAACAACCCCCAGAAAATACAAATATACGGGGCCGTATTGTCCCTTTATGTGAACAGGCTTGTAAAACTAGTAAACAAAAAAGGGAAGTTAAAATCCAGTCTGATTTTTGATGAGTTTCCAACAATCTATCTCAATAATATGGACAGTTTAATTGCTACTGCAAGAAGCAATAAAGTGGCAACCTGTCTGGGTATTCAAGACTTTACCCAGCTCCGCAAGGACTATGGGCGGGAACAGGCAGATGTTATTATGAATATTGTTGGAAATATAATAAGCGGACAGGTTACAGGAGATACTTCCAAACAATTATCAGAGCGATTCGGAAAAATTATGCAGGACAGGGAAAGCCTGTCGATCAATAGCGCCGACACTTCAATCAGCCGTTCAAAACAATTGGAATATGCAGTCCCGCCCTCGAAAATCTCAGGACTAAGTTCTGGCGAATTTGTGGGCATGGTGGCTGATGATCCGGATTGTAAAATTGAACTCAAAGCCTTTCATAACGAAATTATAAATGACCATGAAGCGCTGAGAAAAGAGACGGAAAATTATAAGGAAATACCTCCAGTTCGAAAACTTGACAATGCAATGATCCAGCGCAATTACCTTCAGATAAAACAGGATGTGCAGGATATAATTCATTCCGAAATGGAACGCCTGCTGAATGATCCCGCGCTGACTTATTTAGTGTTAAAAAAATAATATTGAGCCATGCTGTTTCGCTCTGGAGCTTCAAAAAAAAGATTTGTTTACCAATGCCACTAGTGCAAGGAGATTTTGGGATTACTGGCGAACATGCTTTCTAAAGGAACGGACAATTTCAAATGCGCCTATACTTACAAATATTCTGGCCAGAAAATCATAAAATGAGGCCCAGTTTCCCGGTTCGCTTACTTCAGACATGAAGTCTGTCCTATGCAGAGGATTGATAAAGTGAGGAAAGTAAGTCAGCAGTGAATCAAAGAAGAATCGGATTCCATTCCGACTTAGGTCAACATTTATATGCTTCAGGCTGTTTATAAACAGAGAGAAAAAAATGAAAGCAATTGATATTGTAACCAGGCAGGCCCTAATCCAGTCAGTTCCATGTGAGCTGAATAATCTTGAAGCATAAATTGCAATCCTTGATCCGGCATTATTGCCCGTTGAGTCATACTTTAGATATTTGTTTAAGTAAGACTGTGATATTTTATAATAGTCAGCTTTGTCTTTTGTATTGTTCTGCTTTGCCGCTGTAGTATACAAGTCATTGTAAACATTATAATAATTGAGAAAATTATCAGCGGAATTTACATCAGGTATTTTGGTATGCACGAGCTTTACTGCCGTAAGATCTGAATTTTTTATTGCAATCGTATATCGTTCAAACATAATTGACCTTAACTCCAAAATTCCAACGGATGAGTCTTGGATCTGAAATTTGAATTCCGGTTTCTCCTCATATGAAACAAAATCATCATAGTAATTTTTTTCGATAAAATTCCTGAATACGAACACAGGAAAGTTTCCCGTTAGCAGCTCGTTTGCTGTTATCCTCTTATCTAGCTTTGAAATAATCCTCAGCTCACTCTCGTTTGCTTCTTCTGAATCATGATAAGCCTTAACATATTCCTGACAATCTTTATCAATAAAAGAATTGACTCCTGCCGTTACGAGATTTGAAAGGTAGATCTTTCCATCGTTATTGAGCCCATTAATGTCAATGGATTTATTTATGATTCCATTGAAATCGAGACGGGAGGCAATATTGAAATAGCCTGTTAAACTTATATTGCTGATAATTGCCTTTTTGGCTGTAATTGTAAGTCCTGACTGTGAAGTTATATAAAGCTCCTTTATAAGCAGAAATGCGCCGGTAATTGAAAAAAAAGTCTTCTCATTGACAGGTTTGATTTCCATAATCTGGATTTTTCCCGCCTCCAACATTATTCCATTCAAAGCCTCAGTCCTGTCGAAGGATAGATAGAGAAGATCACAGCTCGCAATTCTGAAGCTTTTTTCAAGCCGGCAGTTTTCCAGCAAGAGACTATGGGCATTAATAGAAAATATAAGGAAATCATTAGAAAATGTACAGTTTCTGAATTCGAACGATCCAGGACATTCTGAGTTTTCTATGTAAATATCTTCAAAACTGCAATTTGAAAATGTGATCGTTTCTTTTATCGTTTTGTCACGGATAATTAATTTGCCCGTAATATTTCTATCTGCAATTACTTTGGTTCTAAAAACAGAAAGAGTAGTAATTCGCTCTGGGTTGTCAAGCAGCTGTAAAATATCTTCAGGACTAATATCTTCCATGGTATTTTTAATTTATAATATAAATATATTAAATCAAATGATTTCTTATTATTAGCTGCTTAAAAAAAGTATAACCTTCGTTTATTACGTACGCTTACTGTCGGAATTGCTGTTTTTGCGAAAAAAAATAGTAGGATGATCATGGTGAAAAAAGCACAAAATATTGAAAAAAGTAAGGAATGACATTTTCATATCAATAAAAAAAATGCCTATATTTAAATATAACTTTAAAAGGTTTTAAGCGGAAAATCGATTATCAGGACGCTAATGTTTTTTGAAGTAGATTATATATAGGATCCAGACCTTCAAAAAATATCTGACCGATCCAATAGCTTCGCAGGAGCACTTTACACCGCAACAACGTTGTGTGAATCAACTTGAGATAGTAAAATTGTTAAAGAGCAACGCCAATAGCACTACCAAAATTTCGTACCGCAATATTGCCAAGATAACTAAAAGAAATGTTAGTACTGTTCAAAGAGTTGCGCAAGCATTTAAAGAGCTGGGTGATAAGTTGTATTATAATGGCCTTACAGACCCGTTCGCAATGAAGTAATACCTATATTTATTAAAAAAAAATAAGCCACGTACAGGGCTTATTTTAATTAGGGTTGAAATTTCGGTGTTTTTGGTCGAAATGGAACACACATATAACTTTTTCCCGTCATTGACCAAAAACGAAAAAATCTCTTAGATTTAATTCTCAATATCAAAACTTGCAATTAAATCTTTTATTTCTTGCAGAAAATCACAATAATCGCTTATAAAATCGTTTACTACGACGTTATAAAACTGCGGATTATTATTTGAATTATTTCGGTTCAACGATAATGCAAAAGCGATTGGTTCGTTCCTCCCGTGGTAAGAGTGGACTTCTGAATTAGTAATTGAATGTTTGTGAGCATTTGTTACGTCATTCAAGGTTGTCAAAAGGTCGTTGTATTTTAGTAAAAATTCACTGTGAAAATCTGAACTATTTAAAAATGTTCCAATGCTATCAATTTTAATTTTTGTTGGAAATTCGTCACTAGAAAAACGATAATCTATTAAATATAATAGTGATATTAATTCGTCAGCAGTTTTACGCAACCAATAGAAAATCTGTTCAATTGCAAACTTTTCCTTTCCTAATAATTTAGACTTTAAGATTTCTTCTACGGGCGTTGTTGCTGATGTAGAAACAATTGTATGTGTTTTATCTAATTCTATTATGTAATCGTTTAGACTATCGAATCTTGTTACGATATCGTACCATTTTAAAACCATATTTCCAAATGAAGTATCGGAAGGTAAAGGAATTGAATGTTCAAGATGGTTGTAAATTACGTTGTGAAGTTTGTATACTTCAATAAGTTTGGTACTCATATTTTAATGGTTGGTTTGGTATTGTAAATTAGTGAGCGGCAAAGGTACAATAAAGTGAATAATTTAAATTTATTGTAAATAAAAAATCCTGCAAAAATCAGCTTACAGGATTTTGAAAATGATTGAGATAATAATTTTATGACAGGAATTAAAGTATATTAAACTGATTTCCATACTTCAATATAGTCAATATAGATTTTGCTTTTATTAAGCTCTAAGTTTACTTTCAATTTATTTAAGTGCTATACCAAAAGAAAATAAAGCGGATGATTTATCAGAAAATGTCCCGCTTAAAAAGAATCCGATTTTCTTTTGTATTGGTATGATTAACGTTGCCTCGTATGTAACTAAATAATCTTTTTTTTCTTCAAAAATTAATTCATATTTGTTGGGGTCGAATAGCATCAATGACGAACATAAAGTCAAAGTTAATTGACCACCCTCTTTAAAACCATCTAAAGCAAATTCAGTGCCTACCGTATTTACATTTTGAACAAAATTTTCTGTGTGATTATCAGTACCAATATTTTTATAAGTTGTGAATCTTGCTAGAGATGATACAAAGACTTTTGAATAAAATTTTTCTAGTCCGATATCACAACCAAAAAAGCCATTTCTATTATATTCATAACCGAGACCTATTGATATACCATTAAGTGATTGTGCTAATTTTCCAATTTTGGCTACTTCTGCAGTATCCTTTGTGAATTTAAAGTCTCCAATATTGCCGATAACTGAAAAACTTCTACGTTTTGATTCACTTTCTAGCATATTTAATGAAACAATTGCTGAGCCAATAAAATTATCCTCATCAGTATCAGAAACAAAATTGTAACCAACTTTTGCGCCCACCCAATAATTACTCGGTGCTAAAGTGCCATATGAAGCTACTACAAGTTCGGCCATATGTGCATCGTCGGCTTCTAACACAATTTCTTTATTTTCTAAAAAATACTTAACAGAAACTTCTTTAGTTATAAAGCCTATGAATTGAATTCGCAATAATTCAGAATCTTTTGTGTAAGTCATAGTAAATATACCTTCAAAATCTGTCGAAACTTTTTTGTTGGTCGTCAGATTGGTAATATCGGCACCAGGCATAACAATACCTGTTTCATCAACAACTTTGCCCGTTAATTTAAGCTCCTGAGAGAATAAATGATGGCAAAAAATAAACACGACTGCAATAAGTAATTTCTTTTTCATAATTATAGTTTTTAAATTTTTGGTAAATCAAAACTATAAAATAAAAATACGTTAATTTTAAGTATAAATACGTGTTTTTCAGTACAATACGTATAATTTACGCAATTGAAATAGTACTATGAAAATTTAAAATATCATTAGGAGATTTAACGAAAAAAATTAAAACACAAAATAATGACTTTGAGAACTGGCGCGCTGATAAAGCTAAACAGACAATAATTTATATTATTTTTTATAAAAATTGGAAAAGCGTGTTTTTTCGAAATTCAATATCCTTAGCCCATGACGACAAAAGCTCCCAAGTATAATCTGTAGTGATTAAATGTGGAGTTGAATTAAGGATGATTGGAATGTTCGGTTGGTAGAATCCATTTATGAAATCTGATTGAAGGTACGTTTCTTCGTTGTCCACTTCTGCATTAAAACGCCGTCGGGGATTCTCAATGGACGCCGATTGTTGAGTATAATAGCACATACTATTCCAGTTGTTAAGGTTAAAAAGCTCCTTATTCTAATATTCTTAAATCTTTATATGGCAGTTTAGCCTTAAGTGCCGCCTCAAAATTGGTATAAAACACTACACTTGTCAGCCGGTACCAGTTTGATGTAAGATAAATAGAAAAACTTCTCTGTGAAAACCAGCAGAGAAAAGATAAACTTCGCCGTTCAGAATTAGTCAGTCTTTCGCAGGAGACGAAAAACGTGTTCATATCGATGTGTACAATTGCTCAGCTCATAATCTGTCCATTTTTATACAGATCAAAATTAGCACAGATTGGAACAATGTTTTAGTTTTTTTAATGTTACAAATAGCAACAAAAATTAAAAAGCCTTATTTTTCAGGTGTTTTAAAATGAACTTTTTTTAAGCTTGAAACCATTATTCAGTATTTACGCAAAGTAATTTTCAAGAGATTGCCTTGATATCTATCAGAGATTATATTCTTGTTTTTCCATTAGTTAAGCAATATCTATACTATTTCTAAAATATATTTTCTTCTATCTCCACTTATCCACATCCTGGATTTTAGCTAGCAATTTACTGCTTTTACAATTTTTCGTGAAATCAAACATAATCAAGTTTTTAGAGAATGCAGTTTTCATTCGAAACGGATAAAAAGGCAGCCAAGTTAGCGTGCACCGGATCCTGCAGGCGCATAACGGCGCTGCCGCCCTTCGGGACTTATAGCCCTCCGTTTCCTTGATGCCCGCTTTATTCCTGCTTTCTTTTTTTCCGTTTTTTCTTTTGAAAACATTTTGTGGGAAAGGCAGGGGAAAAGAATTTTAAAAAATAAGTAATCATTTAAAATTTAGAAATCATGGAAATCACAGGACGTTTGACAAGAGATGCAGTTGTTGCCAAAACAGCAAAAGACAGGGAGGTGGTAAACTTCTCTATAGCAGTTAACGATACTTACAAAGCCAAAGGAAGTACGAAAACAACAAAAATAGTCACCTATATCGACTGCTCATATTGGCTCAGTGCGGGTGTTGCGCAATGGCTCAAAAAAGGCGCTATGGTGGAACTATACGGAAGAGTAGGAGTGAATGCCTATCTCAATTCGGAGGGCAAGGCGGTGGCAAGCCTCACTTTTCACACGAGCAACATCAAAATATTGGTGTTTGTCTCAGATGCTCAGCCTGTGCAGGCAACTGCCGTTCCCGCCAAAAACAGCAAAAAGGAACAGCCTGACGACCTGCCTTTTTAATGTGAATCAAATGTATAAGCCTAAAGAAATGAGTTATGAAAGCCTTGAAAAAATCAATATACGCCGAGTATGAAGTTCACGATGCATTCCAAAAGATAGTCCTTTTCGAAATGCAGTCTTATGACGGAATAAAAAAAGAACAGCTCAAAGCATTCCTTGAAGACATGCAGAGAAGCGGATGCATCAGCGGTATGATATCCCAGTTTATTTATCATGCCGACTGTAAAAAGTTCTACATCGAACACCTTGACGATTTGGAAGACATCAGAAAAGAAATGGAAGATTCCCTTGGAGAAGCAGTTAAAGACCGCTACGGTCTACCTCATTACACCTTTATGTGCTGGCTCTGTTTTGAAGAATATTGTTATGACATCTACAGAACCTCTTTTGAATAATCTTTTTGTTTCATCTTAAACCATGCCTTATGAAAGCTTCAGAAAACTTTAAGACCGCTATAGAAAATTACCTCAATCAGACCGCCCTTACCGATATTGTCTTTGCAAAGGACTTCGCCAAGGAATCGAAAAACTTGGAAAACTGTTGCAATTACATTTTTGGCGAGGTAAAAAAAACAGGACTGTGCGCCTTTGACAATCAGGAAATATTTGACATGGCGGTCAGATATTATGCAGATGACAGTATCGGACAGCCTCAGCCCGTTAATTGCAGGGTAGTGGCTAGTCCGCCTGCAAAGGCTGATTTGTTTACTACTATGCCTGAACTTCCGCAGAATACAGTTGTTGCAAAAACGGCAGTCATTGCTCCCAAAGCCGAATCAAAAACCTTGACACTCTTTGACCTATGATACCGAAAACCACCATCGAAAAACAGATTGTGTCCCTTAATGAGACCCTTTCGCCTGTATCGCAAAAGATGCAGGTTTGGGCAGAAAAAAACATTTTCATCAAATGGGGCGTGCTTTCAAGGGGGAAATTCCACTGCCTTGACTGTGCACATTCCTGGAAGCCCGATGCACAGAAAGCATCCTGTCAAAAATATATCAACTGTACGGCATGCAGTGGTAAGTTGAAAATGCAGCAATATAATCAGGTGCATTTCAAAGAAATAGAGTATTTCGCTGTTTTGGATGTGTGCGGAGGATTTCAGGTGGTGCGCATTATCTGTTCGCACAAGGACATGAAAAAGAACTGCATGCCGACTTATTTTCATAAGGAAGTGATGCAACATTGGATAAACGTGAAAGGGGAGGTGAGAACGCTCTCGCTCGGCACCAACGTTTTTTCACAAGCCTATGATGCATGGAAATATTATACTTCCCTTGAAATCCGCCCGAAGAGTTTTGAGGATTCTCCTAAATACCGCATCAATCCTTATAAGGTTTATTCATCTTCAAAGGCGATTTCCATCGTGAAAAGAAACGGCTTCAAAGGCGGTTTCTACGGTATCGCCCCGCAGGTTCTTCTTACGGCTCTTTTGAAAGATTCCTTTGCAGAGACTCTCCTCAAGAGAGGGCAGACCGATTTTCTTTCTCATTATCTGGTCTCGCACTCACAGCACATCAGGGAGAACTGGCAGGCAGTCAAAACCTGTGCTAAGAACAATTACAAGGTAAAGGACTTTGGACTTTGGGAAGATTACATCTCCCTGCTTAAATGGTTCAAAAAGGATTTGAATAATGCCGATTTGGTATGCCCTGAGAATCTGGAAGAAGTGCATGACAGGCTTGTGGAGAGAAAACGCATAATCCAAAGACGTCTCCATAAAAAGGAACTAAGAGCCCAAATACAGCAGGCGCAGATTAGCTATGAAGAACAGAAAAAACAGTTTTTCGGGCTTGAGTTCACAAAAGAGAATCTTTCAATCTGCGTTATGGAAAGCGTGCATGATTTTCTTGAACAGGGCGATATGCTCCGCCACTGCGTATTTACCAATGAATACTACAAAAAGAGAAACTCCCTCATCCTGTCGGCTAAATTTGAAAACAAACCCGTAGAGACCATAGAGGTGGCGCTTCCATCATTAGAAGTTGTGCAGTGCAGGGGAGATAAAAACAAGGTTTCCCCGCATCATAAGCAGATTTTGAAGCTTCTGCATCAGAATCTCTATCAGATTAAAAAGCGCATGAAAAACAAAAAAGAAGAAAGAGCCGAAAATTAGATTTCGGCTTTTTTTTTTAAAATTCGCCTGCGCAGACACTCAAAGGCGGGGACATCATCGTAGGGATATTAATGTTGTACTAAATTGTATGATTTTGTAATTAGTCTGGATGTCTCTAACTTATTATATTATATTTGTAGGTATATATAGCAAAACTGTCTTTAAATATTAATTTAATAATGTGTATTAATTTGGAAATAGAAAAATCATTTGAAGAAGTCAGGGAATTAATTCCACAAATCAATTTACTCTTAATAACTGCAAATGAAATTGAAACGTTTCATGTTAGACAAGCTTTACTACCTTTAAATGACGAAACGGATGTAATAAAGGTACCTCATGGGATGCATACTTATTTCATCGGTGTTTTTGGGGAGTATTTGGCTGTTCATGTTCAACTGGGAAAGATGGGATCGCTAAGTTATGCTGGAGCAATATTAACTGCTTTTGAATCTATTAATAAATGGAATCCTAAAGCAGTATTAATGATTGGTGTAGCTATGGGGGTTAATGAAGAAAAACAAAGAATAGGAGATGTTTTAATTTCTGATACAATCATATCATATGAAATTCAAAGGTTATCAAAAGGAGGAATTACACAACGGGGATCAATTGTAGATGCAGGTGGATTACTTTTGGATAGATTTAAAAATATATCTTGGACTAATCCTATTGATGACGGTTTGTTTTCCAAAATTTTACCAAGCCAAATACTTTCCGGCGAAAAGCTTATAGACAATTTAAGAGAAAGAAATAAAATATTGAAGGTTTTCCCGCAAGCATCCGGAGCAGAAATGGAAGGCTCGGGTATTTACGCTGCTTGTAAAAAGGCCAATATTAATGAATGGCTTTTAGTTAAAGGAATTTGTGACTATGGTGATGGAAATAAAGATGCGGATAAGGAGCAAAGACAAAATTTGGCTGCACAAAGTGCAACATCTTTATCTTTAAAAGTTTTTGGCTCGAAAGTAGGATTCACAGATATTGGCTTAGAGCCAATAAAAAGTGTCAATAAATCAAATAATGATGGGATTAAAAGAAATTCCGAAAAATTCGAAAATGAAATTGTAGCCATTGTTGAAGTAAATCAAAAACCAGAAATTATGCATTCCGCAGTTCAAATAACCGTAGCAGCATTTCTAGAATTAAGTTCTTATCAAAAAGCCAAGGTGATTGACACCCTTGATCTTCCCTTGAATACTTTGATAAATTTAAGTGCTCACGAGATGGATAAAGAAGTTTTTCGTCAAGTTCGAGAGAGAAATCTTTTACCAGCTTTATGGCAAGCTATAAACACTATAAAACCTTTTGAAAACAATATTAATCCATTTGTATGAGTAAAAATTACACCTGCGAAGATCTCTTTCCAACATGGTACAGAACAATAGAATTATCGTTAACTCAAGAAACTCTTCAAAAAAGAATTAGTGCAATTAATAAAATAATTGATGAAGAAAATGTAGAATTGTGGTTGGATATTGTGAAAATGGCACATGGTATAACAATTGGGAGTCCACAACATAAAGAATTGTTTGTAAGTATATTTAAAGAGTTTGACCTTTCGTTTCCAATTCAATCGAATGACAACATTGTTAAAACATTGTCAGAAATTTCTCTGTGCTTTTTATTTGAATCAACAACTGATTTACGACATATTGTTAGTCTTGCAGTTATAAATCTTAACTTTTTTGAGCAATATTCTGGATCGGATATCCCATTTTATAAATTAGCGCACCAAATGGATGCTATTAATAAAACAGGACCTATTTTTAATATTAGCGAAGCTGTAGAAAATTTAAGGGATAAAGCTTCGGCGATTGAAGAAGACGAGGAAGGGGAGGAAACATTAGAAATTGAAGACTCTTTAAATTTAATAAATTTAGTTATTCATATTAATGATGAAAATAATAAATTAAAGGAAGAGTCAAATGTTCTATGGTGGTTATTCACGCAATATAGCACATCTAATAAAGCTTATTTTTCTGAAGCTGGGTTGGCTAAAATGACAGTTTCTAGTCCTCATGAATTATTTGAAATAACTACGTATAGTGGTTTTTTAATTTCAGCTAAACATATTTTGCATAAAGCTCTAATTGTAAGCAATGGAAATAAAGTAAAACTAAAAGAATTATCACTAGCAGAGGTTATTATTGAAACATCGGAAAAAATTAAGGAGGAAATTTTATTAATTGGGCAACTTAATGAATTTACACCTTTTTTACATGCTATTAGTTTAGAAAAGTCTTTAGAAGATGTAAATTTATGGAAAGGTGCTTTTAATAAAAAGTTTGGCGCAGGAACTTGTGAAAGAAAGTTTAAACCAGAAGATTTAGCGTTCCAATTTTATACAGAAATGACATTTATAAAATCCTATCAATCGCTATAAATATGAGTGAGGTAAAAGCATGCTCACAAGCTGGTTGTGATATTCGAAATGATGGTAAGTGTTTGGAAGGACTTGATCAGGAATGTCCTCACTTCTACTGGGACGAAGAGTTGGTAGACGAAGAAATCGTTGAAGATGAAAGTCAATCTGTTGTCAAAAAGTTATCAAAGAAAATAGAAGTTTTTAAAGGTTCAGAATTGAATCTTAAAGAAATGTTATTGGTAACACAGAAGTATCCGTGCGATTTTGTAACAATTTTAGGTGACTTAGATTGTGGAAAAACTACTCTTTTAGCAACGATTTTTGATCTCTTTCAAATTGGACAATTTAAAAAGTATTTATTTGCAGGGTCATTAACTCAAAAAGCATTTGAGATAAGAAGTCATCTTTCCAGAATGTCATCAGGCTCAATTAAAGCTGATACTGAGCGAACTAAAACTCTTGATTTTAGAATTTTGCATATCGTGATTTCGAATTCCGAAATGTCTTTAAAAAAGCATTTTTTACTATCTGATATTTCTGGGGAAACTATTCAGTTAGCAAGAAGTTCAGGTTCAGCAATGAAAGAGCATCTTGGACTGGTAAAATTAGCTGATCACATAATTTATATAATTGATGGGGAGAAACTTGCAGGTTCCGAAAAGACTGCAGCAATGCATGATGCGGAATTATTCATTCAATCAGCAATAGATAATGAAATATTTTGTAGTGAGACAGTTCTGAATATACTGATATCCAAATGGGATCTTTTAGAAAGCTCGCAAAGTTTTAATTTAGACCAAGTGGTTATAAATAGAATTAATCGACGCTTTTCAGCAAAGTTAAAGGAAATCAATTTTAAAAAAATAGCTTCTAGACCAGATGAAGAAAATTCCACAGCTGTTGATCTAGGATTTGGATTACAAGATTTAATTGATGATTTGATGGATTTTCCTTTGCTTCAAAAAAGATTAACTTTGCAATCAAAAGTTTCACCACGATTTATTGATAATTATAAATTAAATGGAAATGAAGGATAAAGGAATATTGTTTTCTGGCCTGCCTGAATCAGGTAAAACTACATTTTTAGCTGCTTTATGGTATTATGTTTTCCATGCATTTGATGAAGGAGAATTTGAGTGCGATAGTCTTGAAAATACTGAATTAGAATATTTGAATCTAATAAGTCGGAATTGGGCAGGTTGTAATAACGTTATTAGAACTAATCAAGGTAAAATTGAACATGTTAATATTAAACTTATTAATAAAGTTAGCGGAAATTCACTGATCTTAAATATTCCAGACATCTCAGGAGAAACTTTTAAAACCCAGTTTACAGACAGAGAATGGGACGAGGAGTTTAATAATATACTGCAAAATGTTGATGGAATTTTACTTTTTATTGATCCACGAGATTTAAAAAACAAGCCAAGGCTAATATATCACGAAAATCAAAATTTTAGATATTTTGGAGCTGAAATGATTAATGCAACCTCGGAACAGCCATGGACAGAAGATTTAGTACCAAGTCAAGTGAAATTAGTTGATTTTTTGCAAATGATTGATTATAATATGCCTGGTGTTTTACGAAAGATTTCGGTTATTATTTCTTGTTGGGACTTAACTGATGGACAACGTGATCCTGAAATTTGGTGTAAAAGTGAGTTACCGCTTTTACATCAATATTTAATATCTAACGAGGATATTTTCAAAGTTAAATTCTTTGGAGTAAGTTCCCAGGGGGGAGACTATGATGATTCAGCTATTAAAGACTCGCTGCTTTCTATTGATGCATTGGAACGAATTAAAATTGTTCAGGGTTCGGAAATTTCAAATAATATTTTAAGTCCAATACTTTGGATAACGAATGAAGATAAAAATTGATCAAACGCTACATGGTTACCAAAATGGCCATCAGTTACTAATGTCATCTTCGCCACTTTCTAGTGAAGCGAAGAAAACTCTATTGGTCCAGTCTGATTTATCTGGTTCAAATATTGATGACGGATTTAAAGTATATATTAGTGGATATCCATTAGCGACTCACTACGCGTTTAGCAAAACGTGGTATGCAGATGAAATGAAAAGACCTGGATGCGTCTGGACGCACACTTTATTAATTCAGTTTTCGGATTTAGGAAAAATACCAGATTTAGATCAACTGTTGGGATATTTTGTTCGGCCATTGAAGGATTACTATGAAGAATATTCACAGCCTATTTTGTTTGAAAAGGATGAATTTAAAAACTCAATTACGTTCTTTGATGACTATTTAGCTGTTAAATCATTATTAGCAGCTATCTACAATCATCCTGAAAAAACTATAATTTGTCCAGCCTACAATTCTACGGATTTTGAAAAAGACATAGTTCAAATATGGAGTAATCAATGGCCACGCTTAAGAAGAAATTTTTCATTTTGCACTGGATCATTAAATTTAAAAATTATTAATGGCGCTGAATTTGATTTTCAAGTTGTACCTGCAAGAAATATAGTTTCAATCGAAAAGCAAAGTTTTGATTGCTATGTTATAGGCAATAAAACTGAATTTATAGAGGATAATTGGTCCAATCTTCTTAGTAACGGTCATAAAAATAGGCTACGTAAATTTCTTTGGCTTTATGGTTCTGATGTAAAGGGTTTAAGGAGAAATTATAAACCTTTACTTGAATTGTATAACTTTTCTATTACTGATGAACCTCCATTCTTTTTGATTAATGAGTTAGTCTCAGAAATATTTGAGGATAATGAAGGCATATTAATCAAGAAAGAAGTATATAATGATGGACAACTTTTTAATTTTAATGAGAAAGATCTTTTAAATTATTACGCTTCACATGTAAATACGGAAAACAGAAATATAAATGAAAGACTACTAAATGCAGTTAAATCTGGGAAGATAACTACTGAGGAGTTTATTAATTTTTATTTTAGTATGGGGCCTGATTCAATAAGCCACGATATTTGGAATAGCGTATCAATTGAACCATCGGAAATTATTAATCTATTAATGAGGGATTCTCGCTTAATTTCAGTGTTTTCAAAGAAAATACCTGAAATCGCGACTGATGTAAAAACATGGAAGTTGCCGACTTCTATTCAATTACAATTAATAGAAGTACTGGAAAATTCAAATAATATTAACTGGGAAAGAATTATTGATGTAATATTGGAATCCAAAAGTCAGATTCTTTTTCATTTATTAAGAAACAATGATCCAAGATTATATTATTTAATAAAAATATGTAACAAGAATCAATTTACTAATTGTTCGTCGGATGTCCTATCTTTAATTTTTAATAATAAAACAGTTTTAAAGGAATACATCCGGAAAAATGTTGAGACATTGTGTGCGGAATTTTGCTGCAAAATTTTTCTAAATCTTAACTATCATCATCTACATTCTATAGACTTGGATTCAAGGCAATGGATAATAATTTACAAAAAAATTAATGACGAGCGTGCGAGAATTTTTGCGTCATGTGCATTACTATCATTTGCGTTTTATCGAAAAATTTCAAATCCCGCGCCACTAATTACCGAATGTTTTAATGACGTTTATAATTTCGCTAAAAATTCGAAAATTAATTACAATGAATGGCGAATGATTCCTATTGACGCATTGGAGGAAGATGATGAAGACACTTTGTCTTCATTTTTTAGCTATTTGTTTGGGCCTAAGAAATCTGATGTTCCAAGTTGGGATTATTGTGAATTATTGATTAGAACACTTGTAAATAAATTTATAAAATTTCGTTGGCCATTACAGGGTTTTATTGGTAGCTTGGGAACTTTTGAAACAACCAAAAGTGCATTTAGCTATGCGCTTGGATTCAAAAAAGGACGAAAATTTCTTAAAGATATTTTGGCTAATGTCGATAAAGGAAAAATAACTGTGAGACAAGATCAGATTCAATTAATTAATCATTTGCGAAGAGAATTGTAGTTATTATTAGCAATTTGCTGTTTCACAACTGCTTTTTAAAGTTATTTTTTAATCTATTTTTCAAAAGCCGGTTATATGATAATCCCATTAGGATTTCAAAAGTAAGTAAATATCTTAAGATGAATTGATCTGCGGTCCTTCAGAGGTCAGATGAGCGGAAAAATATTTCATTTAATAATTTTGTTTTTTTCTCGCCACATATTTCTTAAAGATAAATTTTATTTGTTTTGTACCTTATTTGTACCATTACCTTGTGAGATACTGATTTATATAGGATGTTAATTTTGAAGAAGTAAAATAATTCTTCTTTCACAATAAGAAAAAGCCGAATCAGAAATGATTCGGCTTTTTTTATGGGGTTATGTTACCGTTATGAATTAAACCCGACAGGTTTTTAAAACCTGTCGGGTTTATCTTTAAAAAATAATAAAAAGATTACATTTTAAAGATGTGATAATTAGTTAATCTTTCCCATCAAAATGATAAATGTCATTTCCCATTCAGATTCTTTTTCGTAATATTACTATGTAAATATTTTTGAATGAGAAAGATCAAATACAAGAAAGGGCGGAAGCTTCAACATGTAACTTTAGAATATACAGGCTCGCAAAAAGAACATAAAACTGAAATGCAACTTTTTGTATATGATGATGCAGATGTTGTTGAATATGAGAAATTTACTGTTTTAGCATTAAACACCTGTATTGATTATACGAAAAATAACTGGCTGAACATTCACGGATTAAATGATATTAATTTAATCAAAACAATTGGTGCACATTTTAAACTTGATGATTTTTTATTAGCAGATATTTTAAATACGACCAAAAGAACCAAGCTTGAGGAACAAAAGGATATTTTATTTTTTAATATAAAATCACTTTTGCCTTCTGAATATTCAGATAATATAAGCGTTGAGCAAATTAGTTTTATTTTGAAAGACGGAATTTTGATTTCGTTTCAGGAAAAACGAAGTGATTTTTTTACACATATACGAGAGCGTTTACGAACGCATGCCGGAATTGTAAGAACTAAAAAGGTCGATTATTTGCTCTATTTATTATTAGATGCTGTAATGGAAAACTTTTACATTACGATTGAAGACGAAGAAGATAAAATTGAAGAACTGATCAATTTAACGAAGAAAGGTGCTGATCCTGTTATTTTAGAAAAAATTGAAAATCATCGTGATAATTTTAATTTTTTAAAGCGTTCTATTATCCCTCTTAGGGATTCGTTATATTATTTAAAAACGATCAAAGATGATGATACTTATAACGGAATAGAAAAAGAAACCTTTAGTTTTTTCATCCGGTTGCACCAAAAAAGTTTAGAGCTTTTAGAACAAATTGAGTCGGATATGAGTTCATTAGAAAGTGCTTCTAATTTTTATTTTTCGGAACAAAGCCGAAAAATGAATGAGATTATGAAAACCCTTACGATTATTTCAGCCATATTCATTCCGCTCACTTTTATTGTTGGGGTGTATGGAATGAACTTCGAGAATATGCCCGAACTTCGATATAAATATGGATATCACAGTGTGATGATTGCGATGTTCTTTTTAGTAATCGCTTTGATTATTTATTTCAAAAAGAGACGTTGGTTTTGACGTTTATTATACAACTAAAAATTTGTTAAGTTTCAATATATAAATTATGAGTAAAGCAATATATATAGCCACAAGTGATCATAATAGCGGAAAATCGATAATTACACTAGGTTTGATGAGTATTTTGATTGGTAAAACGGCTAAAGTAGGGTATTTTAGACCAATTGTAGAGGATTTTGTTGATGGAGAACCAGACAATCATATCGAAACTGTTCTGTCGTATTTTAATCTTGATATTAAGTTTGAAGATGCTTATGCAATCACAAAAAGCAAATTGATCAAAAAGAAAAACAAAGGAAAAATAGGCGAGGTTTTAGATTTGATTATCGAAAAGTATAAAAAGCTTGAAGAGCGTTTTGATTTTGTTTTGGTAGAAGGAACGAGCTTTACCGGTGAAGGAACTTCAATAGAATTAGATTTGAATGTTTTAATTGCAAAGAATCTCGGAATTCCAACCATCATTATAGGTTCTGGAGTTGGAAAAACATTAGAAGAACTAGTGGACAGCCTTTATTTGGTTTATGACTCTTTTAAAATAAAAGAAGTTGAAGTTTTATCGGTAATTGCAAACAAAGTGCAGTTTGAAAATATAGAATTGGTTACACAGGGACTGCAGAAAAGTTTGCCGGGCAATGTTCTGATTAATACAATTCCGTTGATTTCAAGTTTGAACAACCCAACGATGCAGGAAATTGTTAATCAGCTTGATGCAAAAGTATTGTTTGGTAGTGCTTATCTAAACAATGAAATTGGTCATTTTAGCGTAGGTGCGATGCAATTGCATAATTACTTAGTGCACTTAAATGATAATGCTTTGGTGATTACACCGGGAGACCGTTCAGATATTATTTTAGGTGCTTTACAAGCCAATGAATCGGCTAATTATCCTACTATATCAGGAATCATTCTAACGGGGAATATTGTTCCGGAAGACAGTATTTTAAAGCTTATTGAAGGGCTTTCAGCCATTGTGCCCATTATTGCTGTTGACGGAGGAACATACAGTATTACCAATAAAATTGGTTCAATCAAATCAGAAATTTATGCGAATAACACACATAAGATTGAAACATCGATTAGTACTTTCGAAAAATATGTAGAAGTAGATACGCTATCGGAAAGGTTAATCACTTTTATACCGGAAGGAATGACACCAAAAATGTTCCAGTACAATATGGTAAAAAGAGCCAAACAGCATCGTAAACATATTGTTTTGCCTGAAGGAAATGATGACCGTATTATCATTGCTGCTTCAAGATTGTTAGACATGGATGTCGTTGATATTTCGATAATAGGAGAAAGAAAACAAATCGAAAATAAAATTGCAGAATTAGGGCTTACCTTTGATTTTTCGAAAGTTACCATTATCAATCCAAAAGAATCTGAGCTTTATGAGGATTATGCCAATACGTATTATGAGCTTAGAAAGGCTAAGAATGTAAGTATTACAATGGCACGGGATTTAATGGAAGATGTCTCTTATTTTGGCACTATGATGGTGTATAAAGGTCATGCTGACGGAATGGTTTCGGGAGCCGCGCATACCACGCAACATACCATTTTACCTGCTTTACAATTCATTAAAACCAAACCAAATTCATCAGTAGTTTCATCCGTATTTTTTATGTGTCTGGAGGATCGCGTTTCAGTTTTTGGAGATTGTGCCATTAATCCAAATCCAACAGCAGAACAATTGGCTGAAATTGCGATTTCATCAGCTGAATCAAGTTTAGCATTTGGGATAGAGCCTAAAATTGCCATGCTTTCTTACTCATCAGGATCATCAGGAAAAGGAGATGAAGTGGATAAAGTGAGAACGGCAACCGAAATTGTAAAACAAAAACGACCGGATCTGAAAATTGAAGGACCAATTCAGTATGATGCTGCTGTTGATAAAGTGGTTGGTAAAAGCAAGATGCCGGATTCTGAAGTAGCAGGCCAGGCGAGTGTACTTATTTTTCCGGATTTAAATACCGGGAATAATACATATAAAGCAGTACAAAGAGAAACCGGAGCTTTGGCTATTGGACCAATGTTACAAGGTTTAAATAAGCCTGTAAACGATCTGAGCCGTGGTTGTACGGTAGACGATATTATAAACACAGTAGTAATTACAGCAATTCAGGCGCAAGGATTGTAATCAATTATTATAAATTATAAATTATGAGTTTGTGTTATGATTAGTACGTGAAAAATCCCTTGTTATCCGTGTCTTCGGGATAGCGAATCGATTTCATCCGCGTTCAATTTAGTTCTATATAAAATAAATTTAAAAAAGCTTTGAGCCTCCTACTAAAAAAAACTTAGCAACTTAGAGACTCAGCATCTTAGCAACTTAAAAAAAAATGAAAATATTAATTATAAACTCAGGAAGTTCATCAATAAAATACCAATTAATGATCATGCCAACAAACGAAGTAATTTGTTCTGGTATGATCGACAGGATTGGATTGGAAACTTCCAATGTAACATTTAAGACTCCTTCAGATTCAATAGAAGAAATATTACCAATTGCTACGCATAAAGTAGGTTTACAGAAAGTAGCCAAAATGCTTTTGGACCCGGAAAAAGGCGTTATAAAATCTACTTCAGAAATTGGTGCAGTGGGTCATCGCGTAGTACATGGAGGAAGTTATTTCTCAGATACGACTATTATAACTGATGAGGTTAAAGAAAAAATAAAAGAGCTTTCTGAATTAGCTCCGTTGCATAATCCTGCACATTTAGTAGGAATAAATGTTGCTGAGGAAATTTTTTCGACAGCACAACAAGTAGCCGTCTTTGATACTGCTTTCCATCAGACTATTCCTGTTGAAGCCTATAAGTATGCGATTCCAAATTATCTTTTAACGGAGAATAAAGTGAGAGTTTACGGTTTTCACGGAACAAGTCACAAATACGTTTCAGAAAAAGCAATTGAGCATTTAGAAAAGAATTCTAAAATTATTACCATTCATTTAGGAAATGGATGTAGTATGACGGCAATAAAAGACGGAAAAAGTATTGATCATACAATGGGCTTTTCTCCTGCTAATGGTTTGATAATGGGAACCCGTGCCGGCGATATCGATCAGTCAGTCATTTTTTATATGATTAAAAATCTGGGCTATTCGGCAGATGATGTAAATTCAATTTTGCTGAAACAAAGCGGAATGCTTGGACTTACCGGATATAGCGATTTACGTGATATAGAAGCAGAAGCTGCAAAAGGAAACAAAGAATGTGAATTGGCTTTGTTGATGAATGCCTATCGCATTAGAAAATTTATTGGTTCTTATACAGCTGCTTTAAATGGTTTAGATGTTATTGTTTTTACAGCAGGAATTGGCGAAAATTCATCATATATGCGTCAATTGGTTTGTACTGATATGGAATATTTCGGAATTGAATTAGATGAAGAAAAAAATAAAATTCGTTCTAAGGAAATTAGAGAAATTAATGCACTAAATTCAAAAACAAAAGTTTTGGTTGTGCCAACAGATGAAGAATATGAAATTGCCAGTCAGGTCTATCAATTGCTACAGAATTAATTGATTTTACTACTTTAAATTGCTTCAAATGATTATTTTAACTATACTGCTGTTCTTAATTTTTACGGTGATTTCAGCGCTTCATTTTTATTGGGGTTTTGGAGGTAAATGGGGAAGCCAGGCAGTTGTACCCACAAATGATGAAGGAGTATTAGTTTTTGTTCCCAGGACAATTTCAACCTTTATTGTCGCTATTGGCTTGCTGTGTTTTGGTGTCTTTTATTTGATAAAATATGGTTGTATAACCATGAGTTTACCAATATGGCTTGATAAATACGGATTTTGGATCATAATTTTTATATTTACTTTGAGAGCTATTGGAGATTTTAACTATGTGGGCTTCTTTAAAAAACACAAAAGTTCTGAATTTGCCTTAAATGATACAAAATATTATTCACCCTTATGTTTGGTGATTAGTATTCTGACTTTAATTTTAGAATTCAATAACTAAAGGATTTGAATTAAAATTTTTAAAAAAGCTCTTGATTCCAGGAGCTTTTTTTATGCTTTCAGATTAAATATTTGTCAGTATCTTTGAATATAAAATACCATATTTTGAAATCGATACTTTTAAAACTACTTTTTTTCTTTTTCATTGCTTCACACATACAAGCACAAGAATTACTTCCCTTTGTAGAAAATTATAATAAATCAGATTACCAGGGCGACAATCAAATTTGGAATGTAGCTCAGGGGAAAGATAATGCCATGTATTTTGCGAATAATCATTATTTATTGCGTTATGATGGTGTGATGTGGGAAAAGTATACATTACCAAATAAAACGATTATCCGCTCGATTATGATAGAAGGCGATAAGATCTATTCCGGTTCTTATAAGGAATTTGGTTATTGGTACAGAAAAGAAGGTAAAATGCACTATGTTTCTATTACCAAAAATTTGCGCTTATTTGACGAGAAAGATAATGAAGAAATCTGGAAAATTTTCAGGTTCAATGGATCCATATATTTTCAATCTTTTAATGATGTTTTTATTTATAACGGAAAACACATTCAAAAGATTAAATTTCCTTTTTTAATTTCCTATTGTTTTGTAGTGGATAATAGTGTTTACGTAGCTTCAGTCGAAAAAGGCCTTTTTAAGATGGATTGCTCAAAAATCACAAATCCGAAAGGCTGGAATGTTTTGAAGAAAACAGTTGTTCACGCGATAGAAAAATACCAAAACAAAACGTATATTTTTACTCAGAAAAAGGGCATTTTTATAGTTGAAAAAGAAGGCTTAAGAACGTGGAATCATCCTTTAAATGAAACCTTAAAAGATGCTACTATAAACGTGGCTAAATTTATTAAAAACAATAAATTGGTCATAGGAACAGGTAATAGGGGACTTTTTATTTATGATTTCAACACAGATAGTTATAAGAATATCGATCGAAACAATGTACTGAAAAATAATTCAGTGTTGAGTATTGGTTTCGATAAAGAAAATGATTTATGGCTTGGTTTGGATAATGGTATTACTCATGTAGAAGTAAATTCGCCAATATCTTTTTTTTATGATAATTCAGGAATTTTAGGGTCTGTTTATTCAGTTGCGGCAATCGATAAAGGATATTTAATTGCTTCTAACCATGGTGTTTTTGAATTTGTTTCAGGTAAGTTTAAAATGCTTCCCAACACTCAGGGTCAGGCATGGAATATTACTAAAATTAATAATAAATATATCATTGGGCACAACGATGGTACCTTTTGCTATGAGAATGGGACTTTAGTTAAGATTAATAATATAAGTGGAGGATGGAACCTGTCTAAAAGTATTATCAATAATACTTATTTTCAATCTACTTACAGCGGGGTTCTGGTGTATGATGATATTTCGAAACTAACGCAGTATAAAATTATTAAAGATCTTTCGAAACCCATTAAATATGTTGCTCAGAATAAAAAGAATGAAATTTGGGCTGCTGATAATTATCGCGGATTATACCGTGTTCAGTTTGATGATCATTTTAATACCAAAAAGGTTGAGAATATTACGCAGCAAAGTAAAATAAAAAATGACTTTGGGATTAAGATTTTTGAATTTAGGAAAGAAATTCTTTTTCTGATAAATAATTTATGGTACACTTATAATTCTATTACCAATAATCTTGAAGAAAACGAGCTGTTTAATTCTAATTTCAAGAATATAACAGATGTTGTTGCAATTGATAATGATCATTTTGTTGTACTTCAGAATGGGATTTTATATCATATTTATGCTACGGGAAATAAGTTTATCTGGAATATCATTCAGGAGAAATATTATAAAGGAACCTTAATCAATGATAATTTACGAATTTTTAAAACTCAAAACCATTATCTGTTAAATCTGGATGACGGGTTTATTTCTCTTCAGTTGAAATATGAAAACAAGCAAAATTCAAATGTCAAAATAGAAGCTTTTAATGGTGGTGACCTGATTATTGATGATTCTAAGATTAAATACAATACAGAGTTAAGAATAAATGTTATTTCGGGAATTTATGGCGCCAGCAAACCCAATTTGTTCTATAAACTGAATAAAAGCAAAGAGTATATTCAGATTTCTAATGGTCAGGTGGTGTTGAATAATCTAAATAGTGGAAATCATTCGATCGTTATTTACAAGCACGATGGGGCGAGTTATGAAAAAGTTTCGGGTTTTGAATTTAAAGTAGCTGAACCCTGGTATTTTTCTATCTGGATGGTGATGCTTTATATGCTGATAATAGGCGCGGTACTCTTTTTCTATTATAAATGGAATAAACTTCGCTACATGCAGAAATTAAAATTGCAGGCAGAAGAATTAAAACATCAGCGCGAAATTTTGGAAATGGAATTAAAAGCTGAAAATGAATTGAATGTACAGGAATATCAAAAACATATTTTAGAACTGGAATTGCAAACTAAATCTTCTGAGGTAGCCGGTAAATCATTATCTATTGCAAAACAAAGTGAAATGATTGAAAATATTCAGAGTATTTTAGATTCAGAAAAAGATTTTAATAAGCTTAAAAGTGAAATCAGAAAAGCAATTAAAATAAATGAAGTCAATAAACACGAATGGGAAATATTTGAAACTAACTTGAATCAAATTCACAATGAGTTCATCATTAACCTTTCTAAAAAGTTTCCTAGTCTTACTCCAAAGGATATAAAACTATGTGTTTATCTTAAAATGAATCTTTCTTCTAAGGAAATTGCTCCCATGATGAATATCTCTTTCAGGGGTGTAGAACTACATAGATATCGCTTAAGAAAGAAATTAAACCTCTCTCAGGAGGAAAATCTCTCAAAGTTTTTATTAAGTGTGTAAGATTTGCATTTAATTTTTGAAGATATTATATTTTTACATATCTTTTTTTATATAATTCCAATACATCATTACTACATCATAAGGTAATGTTAATGAAATAAAATTAACATTTATGGTCTTGATAATCATACGTATATGATTATATTTTAACATAATGATGTAGTTATGTAGTAGTGCATTGTGATATACTACAACGTTGTAATTGTTTAATTTGGCTCTACTAACTTAAACGATTACGAACTGTATGAAAAATTTTATTTTTAGCTTTTTAGCACTCTTGCTACTTCCGGCTTACATGTCTGGACAAGCAATTAAAGGAAAAGTAGTAGACAGTAGTGGGATGGGAGTTCCGGGAGCAGTTATTAGCGCTCCTAATTCCAGAACTTCTACTGATGCTGATTTCGACGGAAATTTTACAATTAATGCCAAAGAGGGGGAGATTTTAAAAATCTCAATGCTGGGTTTTGATGCTGTGTCTATTGCAGCAACAGCCGCTCCTATGACAATTACATTAAAAGAAGCAGGGGATACTGCATTAAAAGAAGTAGTGGTTATTGGGTACGGTACCAGAAAGAAAATTGATAATACATCTGCTATTACTTCTTTAAAAGCAGAGGAAATTACAAAAACAAAAGTCTTAAACGCATCTCAGGCAATTCAGGGTAAGGCAGCCGGTGTTCAGGTTATTTCATCTGATTTACCGGGAAGCACACCTTCTGTTGTTATTAGAGGTTTAGGAACTGCATTAGGAGGAAGATCTCCATTGTATATTGTAGACGGAATGCCAACGGAGAATATTAACAATATCAATACAAATGATATTACTTCGTATGAAATTTTGAAAGATGCTTCATCTTTAGCAATTTACGGTACAAGAGCAGCGAACGGGGTTATCATTATTACAACCAAAAAAGGTAAAGGTGATAAGGTATCTGTAGAAATTGAAAGTTTTGCAGGTTTCAGAGAGCCTCTTAAAAAGGTTAAAATGGCAAATTCAAACCAATATGCAGCTTATTCTAATGCTGCTTTAGGTACCAATACATTTGCTGCAAATCAACCAGTTAATACAAATTGGTTTGATGAAATTACAAGAACAGGTTCTTACACTCAGAACAATATCTCCATTTCCGGAGCTTCAGAAAATATCAAGTATTTTTTTAGTGCAGGAAATTATGAGGAACAAGCTATTTTAAACGGTTTAAACTACAGTCGTACTACTTTTAGAAATAACAACGAATTTAAAATTTCTAAAAAAATAACTTTAACTCAAAATTTAAGTTTTACTTCAGCTAATTCTGCACCAAAACCTTTAGGAGCTTTTACAAATGCTTACAAACAATCTCCTTTAGTTCCGGTACGTTTTTCTGATGGTCAGTATGGTGTATCACGTGTTAATGCAAGTGGTGTTGCCAGCCAAATTGGTTCTTCATTTAACAATGTTGGTAATCCGGTAGCGCAATTAGATTTCTATAATGAACAACAAAGAAGCGTAACACTTCAAGGTGGTTTAAGATTGGATTTTGAAATTATAAAAGGATTAAAATTTACTTCTCAATTTAATGGAGAATACTATTCATGGAAACAATACAATTACGAGGATAAGCAGGGGATCTGGATGGCAGCAAACCCAAATACAACAGCTGCTGATTATGTAGATAGTCATAAAAGCGATCCTGTTAATTTATTGACAAGAGGAAGAGAGCAGTATTTTAACTGGAATTTATCGAACTATTTTACTTATAATAAAGTTTTTGGCGGTATTCATGATCTTGAATTAACTGCAGGTATGGAAGCTTCTGTAAAAGGACCAAGAGAAACTTTATCTATTGCCAGAAAAAATGTAAGTACAAATTCTAACTACTGGTCTTTGTATAATGCTAAAGATGCTCACGGAGTAGAATACGTAGGAGATATTACAAGCTTATATGATATAACCTATAATGAAAGCAGATTAGCATCTTATTTTGGAAGGTTCCAATATAAATTAATGGACAGGTATTTATTAACCGGAACTATCAGACGTGACGGATCTTCAAACTTTGCAAAAGATTACCGTTGGGGAACTTTTCCATCTTTTGGTTTAGGATGGATCATGACAAAAGAAAGTTTCTTATCTGATATTAAAGGTGTTGATTTAATTAAATTAAGAGGTAGCTGGGGTAAATTAGGAAACCAAAACGTTCCATTAAACAGCCAGGCTTATGCTTCAGGATTAGACGGTTACTTAGGAGGTTCAATCTTGTATCCCGGAACCACAATTAACTCACAAATTGATCCAAGTTTATCTTGGGAAATTACAGAAGAAGCTTCTGTAGGTCTTGATTTTGAATTATTAAACAGCAGATTAAAAGGATCGGTTGATTACTATGATAAAAACACAAGCAACGTAATTTTAAACACAAAGCCTTATATGTCTTCAGGATTGACAATAGCAACTCCTGCACATGTTGGTGAAGTATCAAACAAAGGTTATGAGCTTTCATTACGTTGGGATGATAAAATTTCAGATAATTTAAGTTACTGGGTTGGTGGGAATTTTTCTCAAAATACAAACAAACTTTCTGCTTTAAAAGATTTCGATATTTCGCCGGTAATTGGAGGGAATTTAGGAAATGGACAGGACACAAAAATGCTTAACAAAACATCTGTTGGTCAGCCATTAGGTAGTTTTTATGTGTACGAATATGCGGGAATAGACCCTGCAAATGGTAAAATGTTATACTACAATGCAGCTGGTAATAAAGTAGTTCAAAGCGCTTTAGATGCTACAAAAGATAAAAAGTATGTTGGTTCAATTTTACCAAAAAGCAATTATGGTGTATCATTAGGAGTTAACTATAAAAACTTTGACTTTTCTGTTGACGGATATGGTACAGGCGGAGCTAAAGTGTACAACGGTAAAAAAGCACAGCGTTTTACAGGTGAAAATATTGAGGCTTCATTAACAAACGATTACTGGACTCCGTCGAATACAACTGCATCAAATCCAAAACCATTTAATGAAGTACCTGTTGCCTCTACCTATTACGTAGAATCAGGTGATTTCTTTAGAGTAAACAATATTACTTTAGGATATAAACTTCCACTTACCGATGGTTTTATTGAGTATTGCAGAATTTATGTAAATGCGATTAATCCATTTATTACTCAAAAATTCTCTGGTTATTCTCCAGAACTTAATGGGAATGGTGACCCTTACGGAACACAAGGAATTGAGCTTGATGCTTATCCTACTTTAAGATCTTTCGTTATTGGTGCTAATTTAAAATTTTAATATTATGAAAAAGATATATATATCAATGTTTGCATTGTCAGCATTGTTTTTTACAGCTTGCCAGGACGACTTTTTAGATGTTAATCCAACACAGGCGATACCAACAACAGACGTTGAATTGTATAATAGTGACAATGGAGCAAAAACGTTTGTAACTGCAATTTATACTAAGTTTCTTGATTGGGATATGAGTTCATTTGGCTGGATAGGATTGGCCAGTATTACTTCGGATGATGCTGATAAAGGATCTTCACCGGGAGATGCAGGAACAGATAAAGATGTGTTGGATGCTTTAAGCTATAACTCATCAAACCCATCTGCAGAAAGTACTTTTATCGCACAGTACGACGGTATCAACAGATGTAATCAAGCCTTAATGATTATCCCAAAATTAGATAAAGCTGATCCTGCTTTAAGAGAAAGATTAATGGGAGAAGCTAAATTTTTAAGAGCTTTTATGTATTTCACTTTGGTAAAATGTTACGGTGGTGTACCAATTGTCGACCGTTTGCAAAACCCAACTTCTGAAGAAGATAAAGCAATGCTGCTTACCCGTAAACCAGTTGCTGAGGTATATGCTTTTATTGAGAAAGATTTGGCAGATGCAATCGCTGTATTACCACTAAAAGCGACTTATTCAGCAGATGAAAAAGAAAGAGCTTCAAAAGGTGCTGCTTATGCTTTATTGGCTAAAGTTAGTTTGTACCAAAAGAAATGGCAGCAAGTAGTTGACAATTGTAATTTGATCACCGGATATGCATTAAACCCAAGCTATGCTAAAATGTTTAGATTAGAAGGTGAAAATGACATTGAATCTATGTTCGAAATTAACGGGCATGGAGCAGTACCAACCAAAGGAATTATTGGATATTCTAACGTTCAGGGCGCTCGTGGAGCCGGTGGATGGGGATGGGGATTCAACACTCCGTCACAAAGTTTGCTAGATGCTTATGAAGCAGGTGATGTTAGAAAAGACGCTACTATTATTTTCAGAAACTCAACATTGTACGATGGAAGAGTGGTTCCGGCGACAGTAGAAAACGCAATGTACAACTTCAAAGCTTATTCTTCATCGTTTACTGATGCATGGGAAACAGATGCTAATATAAAATATTTAAGATATGGTGAAGTATTGTTGATGAAAGCGGAAGCTTTAAACGAATTAAACCAAACTTCTGCAGCAATTCCTTTATTAAACGAAATCAGACACAGGGCTGGTTTAGGAGATACTCCTGCAACTTCTCAGGCAGCAGTCAGAACTGCAATCTGGAAAGAAAGAAGAGTAGAGTTAGCTTTTGAATTTGACAGATTCTTTGATCTTGTTAGAACTGGACAAGCTAAAGCAGCTTTCGCAGCCGATAAAAATGAATTTTTCCCTAACGGAAGAACATTTACAGAAGGTAAAAATGAATTGTTCCCAATTCCGGCAACATTTATCATACAATCTAATGGTATGTCAACACAAAATCCTGGTTACTAATTTATAATTCCAAAATCACTCCTTTCGAAAGAGAGGAGTGATTTTTATTCATTGTTTTTAAATTTTTTATAATGGTTAGAATTTCAGTTTTATTATTAGCATTTAGTTTTTTTGGTTGTGGTTCAATTGGTGAAAAATCGAAAGAGAAAGTTGCCGAAAAAGCTGCTACGGTTAAATTAACAGATGATGAACTTTTAGCTACTGTTCAAAAACAAACTTTCAAATATTTCTGGGATTACGCAGAACCAAATTCGGGATTAGCAAGAGAACGTTATCATCCGGATGGATTTTATCCTGACAATGATCCTAACATTGTAACAACCGGAGGTTCAGGTTTTGGACTTATGGCGATTGTTTCAGGAATGTCTCAGGGATATATTACTAAAAAACAAGGAGTTGAAAGACTAAACAAAATTGCAGATTTTTTAGGTAAAGCAGATCGTTTTCACGGAGCATGGTCGCATTGGATAGACGGAAATACAGGAAAAGTAAAACCTTTTGGAACCAAGGATAATGGTGGAGACTTAGTCGAAACGTCATTTTTGGTTGCGGGAATGATTACGGTTCGCGAATATCTAAAAGACGGTTCTGAAAAAGACAAAGCTGTAGCTCAAAAATATGATGCACTTTGGAAAAGTGTTGACTGGCAATGGTACACAAACAATAAAAATGTATTGTACTGGCACTGGTCGCCAACATACGACTGGCAAATGAATTTTCCGCTTGAGGGGTATAATGAGTGTCTGATAACATATGTTATGGCAGCGTCTTCGCCAACACATTCAATTGATGCAAAGACATATCATGAAGGCTGGGCCAGAAGTGGTGGAATCGTTACTTCTAAAACAAAATATAATATTCCATTAATTTTAAAACATAATGGAGCTGAAGAATTTGGCGGACCATTGTTTTGGGCACATTATTCTTATGTAGGGCTTGATCCAAATCAATTAACAGATAAATATGCCAACTATTGGGATCTTAATGTAAATCAGGTTAAAATAGATTATGAGTATTGTGTTGAAAATCCAAAGAAATTTGAAGGTTACGGACCTGATTATTGGGGATTAACAGCATCCTATTCAAGGAATCCTGATGGATCAATTGGGTATAATGCACATTTTCCAACAAATGATGTTGGCGTTATATCACCAACAGGAGCCATAAGTTCAATTGTATACACTCCAAAAGAATCAATGGCCGTGATACGAAATCTTTATGAAAATCATAAAGACCAAACCTGGGGAGATGCTGGTTTCTATGATGCTCTTAGTTTACAAAATGATAATTGGGTAGCGAAACGTTACTTAGCAATCGATCAGGGACCTGAAGTGGTTATGATTGAAAATTACCGTACAGGTTTATTATGGAAATTATTCATGAATGCTCCGGAAGTGAAACAAGGATTAGTAAAACTGGGATTTAAATCCGGGAAATACGGTTTTTAATAACGTATAAAATGAAAAACAGTTTAACATTATTGATACTTCTTTTTTATGTAATGGGGTTTGCACAGAGTGAAACTACAGGAACAATTAAAACTGTAGTGATGGTGAAACATGAACTAGGTTATGCATTACACAAACCGGCCAATACAAAAGAAAAAAAGCCTTTAATAGTTTTTATTTCAGGGGACGGAGAAAAAGGTACAGACATTGAAAAAGTAAAAATTAATGGACCATTAAAATATCTTAAAACAAATCAATTAGATGCTTATGTTTTAGCACCACAATGTAAAGAAGATGAAAATTGGGACATAGAATCTATTAATGAATTGATTTTAAAAATTCAAAAAGAGAACAAAATAGATCCTAACAGAATATATGTTACAGGATTAAGTTCCGGAGGTTGGGCAGCATGGAATCTGGCACTTTCCTACCCGGATAAATTTGCGGCAATAGTGCCTATTTCAGGTTTTGTTGATTTGATTGCCCTGGAAAGTGCTTGTAAGATTGCCAATATTCCAACCAGAATTTTTCACGGATTATTAGATGATGTGGTAAAGGTAGATTACGCCATAACCATTTACAAAGAACTAAAAAAATGCAATGCACCAGATGTGCAACTAACCATTTTTGATGACGCTGGCCACGATAGCTGGACAAGAGTTTATGATAATCCTGAAATTTATGACTGGATGTTTAAACAGATAAAAACGAATACAAACAAATAAATACAATAGAATGAAATCGCTTTGATTCCAAATTATAAATCAAATGAAGAAAAACGATTCCATGCTCCGTTAAAAAACAAATATTAAATACACATGAAAAACAAATTAGTCTTACTATTTTTAGGATGTGCTGTTTTGGGTTACGCTCAAAAAAAGAATACTAAAAGTGCAGTAAAAATTAAACCAAGGTCAGAGTTTGTAGCTGAGTTACTGTCAAAAATGACATTAGATGAAAAATTAGGTCAGCTTAATTTACCAACTTCTGGAGATATTACTACAGGACAAGCAAACAGTTCTGATGTGGCTACAAAAATTGCTGAAGGTAAAGTAGGAGGTTTATTCAATATAAAATCTGTTCAAAAAATTAGAGAAGTACAAAAAATTGCTGTTGAAAAAAGCCGCTTGAAAATTCCATTGATTTTCGGAATGGATGTTATTCATGGTTACGAAACAACATTTCCAATTCCGTTAGGATTATCTTGTACCTGGGACATGGGGCTAATCGAAAGAAGTGCTCAAATTGCAGCTCAGGAAGCAAGTGCTGATGGTATCAACTGGACATTCTCTCCAATGGTTGATGTTTCTCGTGATCCACGTTGGGGAAGAGTTTCTGAAGGTTCGGGAGAAGATCCATACTTGGGAAGCCAAATTGCAAAAGCAATGGTAAACGGATACCAACAACACGATCTTTCAAAAAACAATTCGATCATGGCATGTGTAAAACATTTCGCTTTATATGGTGCTCCGGAAGGTGGTCGTGACTACAATACAGTTGATATGAGTCATATCAGAATGTTCAACGATTATTTCCCTCCTTACAAAGCAGCTGTAGATGCCGGAGTAGGATCTGTTATGGCTTCTTTTAATGAAGTTGACGGAATTCCTGCAACAGGAAACAAATGGTTAATGACAGATATTTTAAGAAAACAATGGGGCTTTAAAGGCTTCGTAGTAACTGATTTCACCGGAATTCCTGAAATGATCGAACACGGAATGGGAGATTTACAAGCGGTATCTGCTCAGTCTCTAAATGCAGGTGTTGAAATGGATATGGTGGGAGAAGGTTTCTTAACTACTTTGAAGAAGTCTTTAGACGAGAAAAAAGTAACTATCGAAACAATTGATAATGCTGTTAAACTTATTTTAGAGGCTAAATATGACTTGGGATTGTTCCAGGATCCATATAAATATTGTGATGCTAACAGAGCAAAAACTGAAATCTTTACGGCAGGCAGCAGAAAAGAAGCAAGATCAATTTCAGCTCAGTCATTGGTTTTATTAAAAAACCAAGGTCAGGTATTGCCTCTTAAAAAATCAGGAACTATTGCTTTAATCGGGCCACTGGCTGATGCTAAAGAAAATATGCCGGGAACCTGGAGTGTGGCTACAAAAATGGAAAATGCTATTTCGCTTTTAGCAGGAATCAAAGAAGTGGCAGGAAAATCTACGAAAGTATTATATGCTAAAGGAAGTAATTTAGATTACGATGAAACTTTTGAGACAAACGCAACAATGTTTGGTAAAACGTTACATCGTGATGCTCGTTCAAAAGAAGAATTATTAGCCGAAGCTTTAAAAGTAGCCAATCAATCAGATGTGATTGTTGCTGCTCTTGGAGAATCTGCAGAATTAAGCGGAGAATCTAGCAGCCGTACGAATTTAGAAATTCCACAAGCACAAAAAGATTTATTAAATGCATTGTTAAAAACAGGAAAACCGGTTGTTTTGGTTTTATTTGACGGACGTCCGTTAGTTATTAAAGAAGAAAACGAAACTGTTCCTGCAATTTTGAATGTGTGGTTTGCAGGTAGTGAAGCGGGTTATGCTATTGCTGATGTTTTATTTGGAGATGTAAATCCTTCAGGAAAATTAACATCAACTTTCCCAAGAAGTGTTGGTCAATTGCCAATTTATTACGCGCATAAAAATACAGGAAGACCACTTTCTAACACTGAAGGTAAATTCGAAAAATTCAGATCTAATTATATTGACGAAAGAAACGAACCATTATTCCCATTTGGTTTCGGTTTGAGTTATACTTCTTTTGAATATTCAAATGTCAAAATTTCATCTGATAAAATGAATGCTGACGGAAAATTAAAAGTTACTGTTGATGTTGCCAATACAGGAAACTATGACGGAAAAGAAACAGTTCAGTTATACATTAGAGATTTAGTTGGTTCAGTAACAAGACCCGTTAGAGAATTGAAAAATTTCCAAAAAATTACACTTAAAAAAGGGGAGAAAGAAACTGTGACTTTTGAGATCACAGTTGAAGACTTAAAATTTTATAATTCTGATTTACAATTTGTAGCAGAACCAGGGCAGTTTGATGTTTTTGTTGGAGGAAATTCAAATGCCGATAAGAAAGTTAGTTTCGAGTTAACTAAATAGTTGGTTTATTTATTATTGATCGGCCCTTCGTAGTTAGTTAACGAAGGGCTTTTTTTTAGCTTTTCAGTGTAGATTTTGTAAGTAAAATCTACAGTTGTTAACCTTTGAAATCTAAATTTTAATTCCTGAAAAAATGAATACAATAAAAGTACGTCCTGCATTTCTTTTGATGCTGACACTAATAATTTTGATTTCTTGCAATGCAACAAAAAACGGTATTGTCGCACATCGCGGAGCATGGAAAAAAAATAATTTGCCGGAAAATTCGATAGCTTCCCTCAGACACGCTATTGATTTGAAGCTTGCCGGTTCAGAATTTGACGTTTGGAGAACAGCAGATGATTCACTTATAATCAATCACGACGCGCATTATAATAAATTGCTTATTGAAGAAACAAATTATAGCGATTTAATAAAATTTAAGCTTTCAAACGGAGAAAAACTGCCCACTTTACACGAGTACATTACAGAAGGTAAAAGAAATAATAAACATACGCTTTTGGTATGCGAAATAAAACCTTCGGAAATAAGCAAAGAAAGAGGAAAGACAACTGCATTAAAAACAGTTGAAACAATCAAAAAGCTTAGAGCGGAAAAAATTACCGGCTATATTAGTTTTGATTACGAAATTTTAAAACAAATTCGACAAGTAGATCCAAAAACTTCTTTGCAATATCTGGAAGGGAATAAATCTCCAAAAGAAGTAAAATCAGATCATATTTCGGGTGTCGATTATCATTATTCCTTTTTTCAAAAACACCCTGAATGGATCAAAGAAGCAAAGGAAAATAAAATTACCCTCAATGTCTGGACCGTTAATGACGCTGATGTGATGGATTGGATTGTGGGAAATAATTTTGATTATATCACGACCAACGAACCTGAATTGTTGAATGAAAGATTAAAGAATAAGGAAGAAAGAGTAAGGAATAAAGAAGAAAGAATAAAGAAGAAAGAATAAAGAAGAAAGAATAAAGAAGAAAGAACAAAGAGTAAAGAACAAAGAGTAAAGATTCGCTTTTAAACGATGAAATCTAATTTTAAAAACAAAAAATAAAAGAAATGTATAAACTATCGTCTCTATCGCTTTTGTTGCTTTTGATAGGATTTAATACTAATATCTCGGCACAAAAATCCAGTATTCCGGGTAAAACAGAATGGTTTGATCCTAATAAACCAGCCACAACTTATTGTAATCCGATCAATATTGGGTACAATTATACTACCCATAATCATAATGGAATTCCGGAATCACGTCGTTCAAGTGCAGATCCTGTAATCATTACTTACAAAGGCGAGTATTATTTATTTGCTACGAATCAGGCAGGTTTCTTTTGGAGTAAGGATATGTCTGACTGGAATTTTGTGTACGGAAGTTTTCAAAGACAACCCGGGGACGATGATCAGTGTGCACCTGCAGCATGGGTTGTCAATGACACCTTATTTTATGTAGGTTCAACATGGAAAAGAGATCACCCGATTTGGAAAACAGCTGATCCAAAATCAGGAAAATGGACAAGACATGTAGACAAAGCAATGCTTCCAACCTGGGATCCTGCTATTTTTCAGGATGATGATAAAAAAGTATATATGTACTACGGTTCAAGTGGTAAATTACCTCTTGTTGGAGTAGAAGTGGATTATAAAACCTGGCTTCCAAAAGGGAACCAGGCAGATTATGCACAACTTTATAAAGCAACCGAAGTTGAAGACATTCAGCGTCCGTACGGAGAGATCAAAGAAGTAGTGGGGTTAGATCCTGCCTCACATGGTTGGGAACGTTTTGGTCCTAATAATGACATGGAGCCTGCACCTTGGGGTAATTTTATTGAAGGAGCCTGGATGACCAAACACAATGGTAAATATTATATGCAATACGGAGCACCTGCAACAGAGTTTAAAGGCTATGCAAATGGTGTTCATGTGGGTAATAGTCCGTTAGGACCTTTCGAATATCAAAAACACAATCCAATGTCATATAAACCAGGCGGATTTGTAATTGGAGCAGGGCACGGAAATACTTTTGCTGATAATTATGGCAATTACTGGAATACCGGAACTTGCAAAATTTCGATTAAAGATCGTTTTGAACGTCGTATCGATATGTTTCCGGCAGGTTTTGACAAAGATGATGTAATGTACTCGATAACTTCTTACGGTGATTTTCCAATTGTATTGCCAACACAACAACGTGATCAGACAAAAGGTGCTTCATCAGGATGGATGTTACTTTCTTATAAAAAACCCGTAACAGTATCTTCTTCTGAAGACTGCATGGAAGTCGAAACGCACAGAATGGATAATGGCGGTAAAAAAGTGTACGAAAAATTTTGTTACGGTGCAGAAAATTTAACCGATGAAAATATTCAAACCTATTGGTCTGCTAAAACAGGTGATCCGGGAGAATGGCTTCAAATGGATTTAGGCCGACAAATGGAAATTAACGCTTTGCAGATTAATTATGCAGATCATAAAGCAACTCAGTTTAATAAAGCAATGGATATTTATTATCAATATAAAATCTTCATGTCAGATGATGCTCAAAACTGGACTTTAGTAATAGATAAATCTAAAAATGACAAAGATGTTCCTCATGATTATGTAGCATTAACAAAAGCGATTAAAGCGCGTTATATTAAAATGGAAAATATTCACAATGCATCAGGATTGTTTGCGATCTCGGATTTCAGAGTATTTGGAAATGGATTGTCAGAAAAACCAAAAGCTGTTCATTCGTTTAAAGTAGATCGAAATAAAAAAGACTCCAGAAACGCTATGATTTCATGGAAAAAACAAGCTGATGCCATTGGTTATAATATTTATTACGGAATTACGCCTGATAAATTATATAATAGTATAATGGTGTATGGCGATAATTCGTATGATTTTAGAGGTTTAGACAAAGGAACAAAGTATTATTTTACTATTGAAGCTTTTAATGAAAACGGAATTGGAGCAAAGAATAAGAGTATTGAAGTAAAATAGTTTTATTTTATTAAAATGATAAAAACTCTAATTATAAACTAACAGGTTTGTAATTAGAGTTTTTTTTATGTGAATAGTTGATGAGAAACTCTGGCAGTTCTAAAGAATTTTGTTCCTTTGTAAAACAACCAAAAAAAACGCGATACAACCTATGAAAAAAACGATACTTTTAACTGCTTTAGTTTTAAGCGGATTTATATCTTTTGCACAATCAAATGATGAAAAGAATATTAAATTATTCTACAAAAAAGCTTTAACAGAAGCTAAATGTTATACCTGGTTAGAATATTTGTCTAATGATATAGGAAGCCGTTTATCAGGTTCTGCAACTGCTGAGGAAGCCGTGCAGTATACTAAAAGACAGTTGGAAACATTAGGCCTTGATAAAGTATATTTACAAGAAGTTATGGTTCCGCATTGGGTTCGTGGCGAAAAAGAAACTGCTTATATCTTAGACGGAAAAGTAAAAACAATTGTGCCAATTTGCGCTTTAGGCGGATCGATTGCAACTGCAAAAACAGGACTTACAGCAGAAATTATTGAGGTACAGGGTATTGATGAATTAAAAGCTTTAGGAGATAAAGTAAAAGGTAAAATTGTATTTTTCAACAGACCAATGAATCCCGAAAACATTGAAACCTTTGTTTCTTATGGAGCTTGTGTAGATCAAAGATTTGCAGGAGCAAAAGAAGCAGCTAAATTAGGTGCTGTCGGATCCATTGTGCGTTCGATGAATTTACGTTTAGATGATTTTCCGCATGCAGGAGCTCAAAGTTATGGTGATTTACCAAAAGAGCAATACATTCCAACGGCTGCCATTAGTACAAACGGAGCTGAATTATTGAGCAAATCGTTGAAAGTAAATCCAACATTAAAATTTTATTTCAAACAATCCTGTGAGACTTTGCCGGATGTTTTATCTTATAACGTAATTGGAGAATTGACAGGAACAGTTAACCCATCAAACATTATGGTTGTCGGAGGGCACTTAGATTCCTGGGATTTAGCCGATGGTTCTCACGATGACGGAGCAGGAGTAGTGCAAAGTATGGAAGTAATCAGAATTCTTAAAAACTTAAACTACAAACCTAAAAATACAATTCGTGTAGTATTGTTTATGAACGAAGAAAACGGAGGAAAAGGTGGTGCTAAGTATGAAGAAGTTTCGAAACAAAAGAACGAAAATCATATTTTTGCCCTGGAGAGCGATTCAGGAGGATTTAGTCCAAGAGGATTTTCTATAGAAGCCGATGATACGAATTATAAAAAAATAAAAGAGTACGCGCCTCTTTTTGAGCCTTATTTAGTACACAGTTTTACAATTGGTCATGCAGGTTCAGATATTGGACATTTAACGTCTAAGGCAATCGTTAAAGCAGGTTTAAAACCGGATTCCCAACGTTACTTTGATTATCATCATGCAGCAAACGATAAATTTGATGCTATAAACAAAAGAGAATTAGAGCTTGGGGCTGCGACAATGACCTCATTAATCTATTTAATGGATCAAAACGGAATTGTTCTGCCAACAGCAAACTAATTTTTTAAACAAATAGATTTACAAAAAAAGTGATGAGGATAAACTCATCGCTTTTTTGTTTATAAAGATCCGTGTCAAATCTGTTTTATCCGTAATATCAGTGGGCAATCATTTTAATACGTATCGATTACCGTTTTCAGTAAATCAGAATCTACCAAATCTGACGGTGCAACCACTTTTTCTTCAAGCGGAATGTCGTTTCCATATCTTTCTTTTAATACCTTTTTTACCCGTGCATCAGTCAAATTAAAGTCTTTTAATTGTTTTAATTTAGATAATTCGATACCAGCACCGTTTTTATAGATTTTCCAGATCAATTCAGAACAATAAATCCTGGTATCAGACCAATCAAAATACGCATCATATTCTTTGCCCATAAAACGCTGGCTGTAATCTTTCATTTTTTGTAGCGTGGCAGGATTTAGTACAATATCAGCATTTTTAAGCCTTTTAATTAGATATTTATGATCTTTTCCATGGTTGATCCATTCTTCCAGGCGAGTTAGTTTTACAGGCTGTACGGCTTCAAAAACAAACCAGTTCCCGTTTATTTTATAAATGATTCCGCAATGCGAAAATTTAGAATTGGTTGCAATTCGTACCGCTTCGCATTGACTTGATTCAGAAGTCTGAAAAATTAGATCACCATCCTGAATTTTATTCGTCAATGTAGTTTCTCCCTGAGTTTTTGTCTGAGAAAAAGGATTGTTCGGAAAAACCTTCATGGCAACAAATAAAGCACAACCAAAACTGAGTAAAAACGTAATGCCGACAAATAGATATTTTGATTTTTTCATCTTCTGATTTTAAGGTGTTTTAGTAGTAAGAGTTTTTAAGCTGTATCATGTGAACGTAAAGTTTTATTTCAGGCGGATCTTAAAGAAATTTAAACAGATGATGATGCATAACACATTCTTAAATTAAATCTGCAATAATTTGCTGAATCTGCGTGAACCAAAAAAAATTTGCGACTCCCTGACCTGCAACATTTTTGTATTTTATTAACCTTAGCAAATAAAAGGCAAAAAAAAATAGTTACCAAAATGATAACTATTTTTAAATATATTTTAAGAAATATTAGATTCTGAAGATTCCACCTACAGCGATAATTCTTTGCAAAAAGAAAAAGTCCTGCGAAGCTTTATCATCGTTACTTTGTGTAGTTCTAATATCCTGCATGTTGATGTAACCACCTTTTAGCTCACCCTGAATGTAGAAATATTTGAAGAAAGTAAAGTTAATTCCTGCTTTTGCAGATAAACCATAACCGGAAACATGAAAATCATCATGACGTTCTTTTCCTAAAACTGTTGCATTGGTTTTAGGATATAAAAGTCCGGCACCTAAACCTTCTGTTAAATTAATCTGAACTTTATCAGTATTATTGATACCAAATAATTTAGAGATATCATCATGTCTTGAAACCTCAGTATTAATATAGTTCAAACCATCTGTATGTTCGTACATTAAAAAAGCAGGGCCATTTGGGTTAGTAACACCTTTATCATAACCACCTTCAATAGCACCACCTTGAGACATATCTACTGGTGTATTATTATAAAGTCCGTTGTAAATAGATCCAGATTGATCAGCAGGTAAATTAATAGTACCGGTAACATTAGCCATTTGATTTTGGGTCATTACATATTTCATGTGGTCCCAACCAATAGAAACACTGTAATGATCGCTAAAGAAATATCCCATTCTAAAATTAGTCTGAGGAATTGTCATGTTTGCAGGATTTACATAGTCAAGATGCCACCCTTTTGGTTTATCATGAGCTTTCATGTCATTAACTGTAAAGTTGTAATCCTTACCTCTAAAGTTAACATCAGATTTAGTATAGCTATCTCTGTTACCTCCCCACGAAACGAAGAATTTTCCTTTATTATGAGCTGTATATCTTTGTACTGTGATTTCTTCCTGAGCAAAAGTGTTTAAAGAAACACACATCAGAAAGAAAAATAAAATTTTTGTTTTCAATGAAAATGGTATTAAAAAATTAAAATGAGTTAACTGTTTTTCTAATAGCAACTAACTTGGTCATTAAGCCTTCAAAATAATCTAAATGTAACATGTTGGCACCATCGCTTTTTGCGTTAGCAGGGTCAAAATGAGTTTCGATAAAAATACCGTCAACTCCAACAGCAATACCCGCTTTGGCAACAGTTTCAATCATATCAGGTCTTCCGCCCGTAACACCGGCAGTTTGGTTAGGTTGTTGCAACGAATGTGTTACATCAAGAACAGTAGATGCGTATTGTTGCATAGTAGGAATTCCTCTAAAATCAACAATCATGTCCTGGTAGCCAAACATAGTACCACGATCTGTAACCATTACATTTTCGTTATGGCAATCCAGTACTTTTTGTACCGCGTGTTTCATGCTTTCCGGACTCATAAATTGCCCTTTTTTCAGGTTCACCACTTTTCCGGTATTAGCTGCCGCAACAACAAGGTCAGTCTGACGAACTAAGAAGGCAGGAATTTGTAAAACATCTACATATTGCGCCGCCATTTCAGCATCTTCATTCGTATGAATATCTGTTACAGTTGGAACGTGAAAGGTTTCAGAAACTTTTCGTAAAATTTTTAATGCTTTTTCATCACCAATTCCGGAAAAACTATCAATTCTGGAACGGTTGGCTTTTTTAAATGATCCCTTAAATACATAAGGAATCTGGAGTTTGTCGGTAATACCAACTAATTTTTCGGCAATTCTAAGTGCCATTTCTTCTCCTTCGATAGCGCAAGGCCCCGCCAGTAAAAAGAAATTGCCACTTTCAGTATGCTTAATTTGTGGAATATGTTGTATGTTCATAGTATGATTTTTTGACAGTGCAAAGGTAGTTATGATTTATGAATACGAGATGAAGATTTAAGATTATTTTAAGAAGCTCGTCCTGCTCTCCGCTTCAATATTTTTCTCCAAACCCTTTTTTTCTTGGTCTGTGCAGGAGCTTCCTCCGGTCGCTCTGCAAAAACCAGAAAAAACAGGCTTTCTCAAAAAATGATTTTCGCTGCTATCAGGGCTAAGGGGCATTAGTAGAATTATAAGATTTAATAGGCAACTTAAACGGAATCATAATTTTGGCTTATAAAAAAAAACAATATTAAAGCATTGCAATAAACTGCTAAATGATAATTATCATGTTGCAAAACTCATGTTTTTCTACAAAGCTTGCGGATAAGAGCCAGAGATGATATTGTATAAAAAAAGACTTCAATATAATTATTGAAGTCTTTATAGTTTTTTTATGTTTTTTAGCGGAAAGTTACTACTCCTTCTTCAGGCTCAATCCCATCGGAACCATCAAAATCCCTTTTTCATAAATGTTTAAATAGAGTTTTATAGGTTTTTTTTGTCCATCCCATCTTAACTCATAAACATTCAAAAATCCTGCACCCATATCACTTCGCTTAGTAGGGAAAGGACAACAGGTTTCTAAGCGTGTATAAGTGATTTTTTCTCCGTTTGGGCCTGCTAAAGCGTTCAAAAAACGACTTTCGTTTAAGGCTTCATCTTTTGTATTTCTGAAAAAAATATTAACCGGATAATCTGGATCGTAACCGTATTTTTTATCGCTGCTAAAAAGAGTAATGACAAACGTATTATCTTTCTTCAAAACTAGATCAGGAGCATTATCATCCACATTTTTCAAAGTCGATCTTGTACTCACACAAGAAGTTACAGTGATTAACAAAATGATAAAAAGCGCTATTTTTTTCATGGTTCAAGGTATTGGTCATACAAATGTAAAAGTGTTTTTTCTTTTTGCCGCGAATTTCACGAATTTTTAATTTTTTTTGCCAAAGATTAAAAAATATAAAGATCTGTGCATTAAATCCGTGGGCTAATCGACTTTCTTTGTATTCAGTTTCAGAATACCCATTACGATCAGATATTGTGCCACAAGATAAGTCAGCATAATAAAAAACGAACTTTTTTCTATTGGTGTATGAAATTTGTTGATCGCCAGAGTACTATCTGAAACAACAAACGCAATTGCCCCTAAAAAGATGTATAATGCCCCGGGTTTCTTCCAAATCAGATAACCATTAAAAGCAAATAAAAGCATTGTCGAAATTACGGCGGCGTAAATAATTACAGGTATTTTTAGATCGCCCAGATTGGGCATCAAAACCAGAACAATCCCGATTAAGTAAAAAGCAATAGTAAGGCTTCCAATTCCAAAAAGAAATTTATTGATCTGTATTTCACCTGTGATTTGTTTATTAAAAAGCACACAATAAGCAAGATGGGCAATTAAGAAAGCAACTAATCCTAAAATAAAATAAATTTCTGCCATATCTGCAAAGAGCAATAAAACATCTCCAATCCAGGAAAAAATTATAGCAGTTAAAAGAATATTTCTGGAAGGAAATTTTCGATAAAAATAAACCCCAAATCCCAATAACGGAACCAAAACAGGTTTTAAGAATAGATCTAAATTTTCGTATCCTGAAAGTAAAATGAGCAGGTATAGAATGCTAAGCAGAATATAGATTTTGAAAAAAATGGCGTTTTTCATAAGCATTTTTTATGAATTTATGAATTGGTTGTGGTGGGTTTTAAAATCAATTGTCACAAAGTAAATTGTAATTAAAAAAGAGGTACACAAATAACTTAAAATAATAGAATTGCCCATAGAAAAAGTATGACTTAAGCCGAACCAATCTCCATAATACGTTATAATCCCTATGGCAAGAATAAAGCGCAGGCCTTCCCATAATATAGCATATTTGTTCTTGTCCATTAATTCAGAATAGCTGTAAATCGTGATCAGAATAAATAAACCGTAAATGAAGATATTAGGTAAACCAATTTTAGAAATGTTATCGAATAGGTAGGTCACAAACAAAAGAGTAACCAGGACTTGTGCCACTGACCAGTAGATTAACTTTTGCGAGTTTTGTGTACCATATTTCTCAAAGTCAAATACGTTATCAATTTTATCTACAGGATATTTCTCATCAAAATTTTCAGGCCTCCAACCAGTTGGTTTGAACCAAATGGAGAGCTTGTCTTTCCAGTTTTCAGCTCTCCAGGCATCTTTAATCAATAAACTCAAATGTTGAAAATTAATTCGGATTGGGTTCCAGGTATGTGCTGGCCTTGTAATACCAAAAACAGGTGGAACATCTTCTAATTCGGCTTGAAAAGTACCAAATAGTTTGTCCCAAAAAATAAAGATCTGCGAATGGTTCTTGTCTAAATATTCCGGATTGATCGCATGATGAACCCTATGGTGCGAGGGTGTTACCAAAACATATTCAAGAAATCCCATTTTTTTGATGTGCTTGGTATGGTACCAAAATTGTAAAAAAAGATGCAACGGTAAAGTAATTGCAATTACAGTTGCAGGAACGCCCAATAATGCGGCGGGAATCAATAAAAAAGTAAATAAATTAACCAAACTAGCGATAGGTTGACGCAAAGCGCAAGCAAGATTAAATTCTTCACTACTATGATGAATGGCATGTTTATTCCAAAGAAAGTTGATTTGATGGGCCCATCGATGGCTCCAATAGCCATAAAAATCGATAACAAAAAAGGCAATACAATAAGAAAGGATGTTGGCTTCTAGATGATAGATCGCAATTTTAGAGACCATCCATTCATAAGAGATGAAGGTAAGGCTCAATCCCAGAACATCTTTTACAGAATTGGTAATTCCGGAACTTATACTTGATACGCTGTCTATCAAAGGAGCGGTGTCGTCGTTTTTGTAAATGCCGTATATTTTTTCGATTATAATTAATACTAAAAAAATAGGCGTAGCGATAATCAATATCTTTCCGTATTCTTCCATAAAAAAAACATTCTATTTTATTCAAATATAGAATAAAATAGAATGTTTTTTCAATTATTTGCAATTAAACAATTTCGGCGCTTAATCCTGCTTCCAAAAGTTGTGTACATTGAGGTTTCAATTTGTCCATTGGCCCTGTCTTTACAGTGCATTTTCCGTTGTAATGCACAATTAAGGAACATTGCTCTGCTTGTTCGGGCGTGTGACTGCAAACACGCATTAAAGTGTCAATTACATGATCAAAAGTGTTTACATCGTCGTTATAAACAATGATCTCGTTATTAAAACCTGTCGCTTCCTTTTCGCGAACTCTTTCTCTTACTTTTTCTTTAGTACTCATTTTTTTACGTTTTTGTACTGTTGTAATTACTAATTTTCTTTGTCAAAGATTTACCATTAAAGTCGCTTTTAAAAAGCTAAGTCAGTGCAAATCTGTTTGCTCAGTTTAATTTGTGGGTTACTTAAATTTCAGATAATGAACTATCTAATTTACGTATTTTAATGAAACCCAGTTGTTTCTTTGAAATTTTTTAACATACGTTAACCCTTTTTCGGTGCAGGAAGCATCAATAAACGGAATGTCTTCTTCATAGAAACCGCTAAATAATATTATGCCATCTTTATTTAAACAATCCACATAACTTTGCATATCGTTCAACAAAATATTTCTATTGATGTTAGCAATAATCAAATCGTATTTTTTACCTGCTAATAAAGCCGCATCGCCCTCATAAACGGTAATATGTTGGCAATTATTGCGTTCTGCATTTTCGATAGAATTCAAATAGCACCAGTTGTCAATATCAATGGCGTCAATTGGCTGAGCACCTTTCATTTCAGCCAAAATAGCTAAAATTGCAGTTCCGCAACCCATATCAAGAGTTTTAAGACCTTTGACATCAATTTCTAGTAAATGCTGAATCATCATGTGTGTTGTTTCGTGATGACCCGTTCCAAAACTCATTTTTGGCTCTATTACAATATCAAATTCGGCATCAGTTTTTGGATGAAAAGGAGCACGAACATGGCATTTTCCGTCTACATCAATCGCTTCAAAATTCTTTTCCCATTCTTCGTTCCAGTTTACCTGATCGATTTCTTCAACTGTGTATTCAATTTTAAATTCTTCTGATTCTAAAATATAAATGTCATTCAGGATATTCTCATCCCATAAATCTTTCTTTACAAAAGCTGAAATACCGTTTTCAGTTTCTGTAAAAGTCTCAAACGCTTTTTCTCCCAATTCAGCAATTAAAATTTCTGAACCCGGTTCTTTTGGTTCAATCGTAAAATGGTATCCTAAATATATATTTGACATAAAAAAAATTTTTGCAAAGGTAAGAATCCAAAGCAGAAGTTGTTCATAAATAAATCATATTCTAATAATTATTAGTGTTAATTTTGAACGAAATTTGTAAGGATTTTTTGAATATGAAGAATATGATTTTTATTTTGCTCTTTGTGGTATTTAATGGAGCAACTTGTGAGAAGGAGAATGAGGTAGTGAGATCGTTTTGTTACTGGAAAACGAACCTGTATTTTGAAAACGAAGATGATTCTTTGATAAAGGATATGAATGTGCAACACATGTATGTTCGCTTTTTTGATGTCGATTGGAACCCCTATGCAAAAGAACCTTTGCCGGTAGCTACAATTTATGGCATTAGGTTTAATAAAAGCAATCCTGAAATTACCCCCAGTATTTTTATTACCAATGAAGTGGTTTTGCAAGCCAATGAAAAACAATTAGATAGCCTGGCTGTTAGAATTGCGCAACGTGTTCAACAAATTGGGGTAAAAATAAATGAAACAAAAGCGGATGATATTGCCAATTCAATTGTATACCCAAAAGATTACTACAAACAGGAAAACTATAAACGCATCAATTATGACTCTGTAAAATCGATTGAATTAGCAAAGCTAAAAGTTGATTTTAAAGAGATTCTAATCGACTGTGACTGGACAGAAAAATCGAAGGACAATTATTTTTACTTATTGAAACAGATCAAAAAAGGATTCCCAACAGCGCAAGTTTCGGCTACCATCCGGCTATGGCAATACAAATATGCGTCAAAAGCCGGAATTCCACCAGTTGATAAAGGTTTGCTCATGTGCTATAACCTGACAAAACCGGAGGATTTTACTAGCAAAAATTCGATAGGAACCAGTCAAGAATTGGCACAATATATTACACATGACAAGTATAAATTGAAACTTGATATTGCATTGCCGCTGTACAGTTGGGCTGTTGTTTTTAGGGGAAATCAGTTTAAAGGAATTTTATCAGATTATGATCAATTAAGAAATGATACGATTAAACTGAAGAAAGTATCAGACAGTAAATATATTTTGAAAGATGATGTTTTGGTAGGAGAAACGTATTTGCGAAATGGAGATGAAATCAGGATCGAGAAGATTTCAGACGAGGAGCTTGAAAAAATGATTTCGATTGTAAAAAGTAAAATCAAAATAGATAATCAAACGAAAGTGACGTTTTTTTCTTTTGATAAGAAATATATCAACGATTATGGAACCCAAAATATATCGAGCTATTATGAGAGTTTTTAGTAGTTTACTTTTAGTTTTATGCTTTCAGGTTTCTTTTGCCTGTGGTTGGAGCGTTTCGCCCGAAACCAGTCGGCTGGCTTTGTTTAAAGCGCAACGTGAAGGCTTTTTCAGACTCACTCCGTTTTATTATTCAGCAGATTATTACTATTCGACCAATACTATTTCTGCAGTAGATCAGGAGCTGAACTGTCTGGAATGGAAGAAAAAATTAGGCAATGCAATTGATACTAAAGATGTGCATACTATTTTGTATGAAACAGACGGAGAATTATTTGAAACTGCCTTTGAAAACAAAACTTTAAAAACAACATTCGAAAAAAATACTTTTATAGAGGCTTTGTTATTATCAAAAAACAAAGCATTTTTAAACTATATTTTATTTGCTAAAAGGTTGGAATACAATAGCAATACCGATGTAAAATGGGAATCCTGGAATCAGATAGGGTATAATAGCAAAGATCATCAACTAGCTGATATAGGCGATTTCGAAAAGAAAATAAAAACAGCCAAAGATGCTTTTTTAAAACAGCGATACGCTTTTTTAATCTTAAGGTATAGTTTTTATGCACAGAATAAAAATGAAGTCATTCGTTTATACGATACTTATTTTACCGAAAATAAAAATACGATTTTAGAGCCCTGGGCTTTGTATTATAAAGCTTTATGTATTGAAAACTTTTCTTTACAAAATTATTTACTGAGTAAAGTTTTTGCCACTTGCGAAGAAAAGTCATTCGCAGTTTTACAGCATTATAACTGGAAATTAACACAGGAAACTTTGGCTCTGGCTCAAAACGACGAAGAGCGAAGTGTAATTCTTGCTATTGAAAGTTTTCGTAACCCTGCTCCGGATTTAAAAACGATTGAAGAAGTTTATAAACTAAGTCCCAATAGTATTAATTTGAGTTTTTTAATAGGAAGGGAAGTCAACAAACTCGAAGACTGGATTTTTACTCCACAATACACCAACAGCGGAAGCCCATCAGTTGTATTTGATGGTGTAGACTGGTATGAAAATTATGCTAAAGCAAAAGAAGAAAATTTCAATAAAGATATTTTACATTTAAGAGCATTAGAATATTTTTTAATTTCGATAAGAGAACAAACTTCAGGCGAGCAAAAAGAGTACATCACGGCGGCAATTGCACAACTTTGTTTTATGGATGATGATATTGATTTGGGTAAAAAATATACCAATATGATCAGTGATAAAGCTAATGCATTCATACAAATGCAGAAAAATATTCAGTTGGCATTGGTTTCCTTAAAACAAGATGATTTAAAAAGCGGAAAAGTTCAAAACCAACTTTTTAAATACTTTGATTCAGTTGAAAATTTAGTCGAAACGGATTATGGATTGTTTAAAAACTTATACAGTTTATACCGAATTGCCAGCGATGACTTTGCAAAACAGGGCGATCGTGTTACAGCAGGCTTGTTAGCGATGAAATCCGATCTTAAAAACGAAGGAGAATATTCAGTATACAACAATCCTTATTTCTATAGTTATATTGGTTATTTTGACAGAACTGCAACAGTAGAAGATGTAGACCGTTTAATGGCATTACAGCAGAAAAAAGATAAAACATCCTTTGAAAAATACATTTGTTCCGGAACAATAGCGCCAAACATAAATTACTATAAAGACCTGAAAGGTACAATTGCTTTTAGAACCAATAATTTAGAATTAGCTTATGAAACCTTTTCGAGTATGCCAAAAGATTTCTGGGAGAAGAATTATGCCTTTAAAGATTATCTGAATGAAAATCCGTTTACACCGAAAATTCTGCAGAAGGATAAGGAACGAAAATTTGATTATCATTTCAATAAAGCAGATTTTATTGCTAAATTGATTGAGTTAAAGAAACAAAACACGGCAACAAGTAATTTGCAATTGGCACATGCGTATTTTAATGTTTCGTATTTAGGAAATTCCTGGATGATGGTGGCTTATGACTGGACATCAGGAGAATCGTATGTTGATTATGTGTATGGAGACAATTCAGAGAATGAAAAAACCTATCAAAAAGGCAATTATTACAATTTGACTATGGCCAAAATGTATTATGAAAAAGCCTTAAAAATGTCTAAAAACAATAACGAAAAAGCATTAGCCAGTTTAATGATTTTTGAATGTAATTATTACGGTCATTACGCCAATATAGTTTCAGCGGAAGAAGAGGAAAAGAATCCCTTTAAAGCAGGGCAGGAGCTGGTCAATTTTTATTCGGTTTACAAAACAACTCCAACATTTAAAAAATACAATTGCCCGTTATTGAAAGCATTTATAAACTAAAGTTTAGTAAAAAGTATATTGTGAAATGTAAAATGGAATTATAAAAAAAAGTGTTCGCTCTGCGAACACTTTTTTTTATAGTAAATCTAAAATCTAAAATCTAAAATCTAAAATCTAAAATCTAAAATCTAAAATCTAAAATCTAAAATCTAAAATCTAAAATCTAAAATCTAAAATCTAAAATCTAAAATCTAAAATCTAAAATCTAAAATCTAAAATCTAAAATCTAAAATCTAAAATCTAAAATCTAAAATCTAAAATCTAAAATCTAAAATCTAAAATCTAAAATCTAAAATCTAAAATCTAAATAGCAGTTACAATAGCTAAAAAGTCATCTGCCTTTAAAGCAGCACCTCCAATTAAACCACCGTCTACGTCTGGTTTAGAGAAGATTTCTTTAGCGTTGTCCGGTTTTACAGAACCACCGTATAAAATAGAAACTTCGTCAGCGATAGTAGCTCCAAAAGCTTTACGTACAGTTTCTCTGATGAATTCGTGCATATCTTGTGCTTGTTCCGGTGAAGCAGTTTCTCCTGTTCCAATAGCCCAAACTGGCTCGTAAGCTAAAACAATATTAGCCCATGATTCTTTTGCAATGTGGAATAATCCGTCACGCAATTGATTTTCAACAATATTGAAATGATTATCTGATTGACGGTCTTTTAATTCTTCTCCAAAACAGAAAATTACTGTCATATCATGTTTCAAGGCAGTATCTACTTTATTAGCGATCAATGCATCAGTTTCGTGAAAAATAGCACGACGCTCAGAGTGACCAAGAATTACGGTTTTTACACCAACGCTAGTCAGCATATCAGCAGAAATTTCTCCTGTAAAAGCTCCGCCCTCAGCTTGGTGAACGTTTTGAGCAGAAACTGCAATTGTTGTGTTTTTTAGTTTAATAACAGCAGCTTGTAAGTTTACAAATGTTGGAGCAACAATTACCTGAGCTGTAGTTTTTGCTGGTATTTTAGCAATTAATTCGTTTAATAATTCTTCAGTTTGTTCTGCGTTTTTATGCATTTTCCAGTTTCCTGCAACAATCTTTTTTTCTCATTTTGGTAGTTTTTATTTTATTCTTTTTTTGTTTTTATTTTGGTATTATAACAATATTGACATTGACATTGAATTTTGGAATTGTCATTGTTATTGTTATTGAAAATTATTTCAGGCTTTTCAAAGTTTCATTGATTTTTTCAAAATCCGTTTCAATAGCACGGTACAGTACGATTTTTCCGGTTTTGTCAATAATAATGTATCTCGGAATCCAGTCTAAATCTATTGCTTTACCAAAAACACCTTTCATGCCGTCGTTCATCATAAAGTGATCGCCTTTTAATTCGTGTTTCTCAATTCCTGCTTTCCATTTATCAGCCGTTTTATCAGCCGAAAGGAATAAGTAAGAAACGTCAGGATTGTTAGCCTGTAATTCTTTTAGCTTTGGCATTGCTTTTACACAATCTCCACACCATGAAGCCCAAACTTCGATAACTAAAGTTTTGCCTTTGTATTTTTTTAAGATGTTTTTGAAAGAAGTCTGACCTCCATCAATGGTTAATAATTTTTCAGATAATGCTTCTTTAGAAAAACTCGTTTTTTGAGCTTGTGAACATGAAAAAGTAATAAATGCAATTACGACAAGGGCTATTTGTTTCATAGGTAAATAATATTTGTTTTATGATTGGAATTTAATTTCGTCTTTCCTTACTAATTTTTATGATTTTAAATCATAACGTTTTCAAATAACAAAAGAGTCCCAACAAAGTTAAACAAACAAATCGAATGAGAAATGGAGATTAACAAAATTTGAGCAACCTTTGTTTTATCACAAAACGGGAAATTTAGGTTAAAAAAAAGTGAATGAAAACGTAATAGTAGTCTATGAAAATGATATTTTTTATAAATCTATTTTTGAAGAGCTAGAAAAGAGCATGTTTTTTTTATTTAGGAAGGAATTTTACAAGCAAAAAAACGTCAGATGTATATAAAAAAATAGGTAAATTATAATTGAATATAATTTACCTATTTTTATTTTTCTAAGCAGAAATTTTACAATTTCAAATCGTCAGTATCATTATAATGTACTTTTTGAATGATGGTTCCGTTTTGTACCACTACAATGCTTGGATTGGCTCTTTCAACAGTTTTCAAAGCTGTGGCATCACAGAAATAAAAATCGACATCTAGACCGTATTGTTTTTTTGCTTTTGCAATTTCATCAGCACCGGAAGCGGTCATTGCAATTACTTTGTATCCTTTTGCTTTGGCATTTTTACTTAAACCTTTTAGTTTTTTCATTCCTTCAAGATGAGATAAAGACAGATCATAAGTAACAAAAATCAGTAATTTTGGCTCTTTCAATAATTCTTCTTTATAATCAGAGTCGTCTTTTACCATTGTAAAATCGTGAATCGGCGGTACATAACCTTCAGTAATCACTTTATCTTTTCGGTCCACAAAGGTTGCGCCTTCCGGAATATTTGCCAGATCTTTTTCTGTAAATTCTTTGTCAACGCCATTTACTTTGTAGATAAAAGTCATTTCTACGACAGATTTTGGAGCACCTTCCGGAATTTCCATTCCTTTTTCGATGTTTGTTCCAACTTTATAAGGACGGAAATCTTTGATTGGATTATGATTTAGAACCCAAACTGCCATAAAAACGCATAAAACAACGCTTATCAAAGTAATACTATTCGTAACGGCATTTGAAAATAATGGTTTTACTAATTTTTTATTGACAAATAAAATCAGGATAAAGAAAAGTAAAACAATGTCTTTCGAGAAGGATTGCCATGGTGTTAAGTGCAAGGCGTCTCCAAAACAACCACAGTCTTTTACTACATCAAAATAGGCAGAGTAGAAAGTAAGGAACGTGAAGAAAACGATTAATAATAATAAAAACCAAATTGTCAATTTTGATTTGTAACCTACCAATAACATAACTCCCAAAACAACTTCTAAAATCACTAAAAAGATTGCTAATCCTAAAGCTAATGGCTCTAAAAAGGGCATATTAAAAACCGGCTCACTAAAATATTCAGCTAATTTATAAGAGAATCCAACGGGATCATTTAATTTGATTAATCCCGAAATAATAAATAATACGCCGACAAATAATCGGGAAAATTGGGTAATGATGTTTTTCATGGTTTGGTGTTTTTTTTGCCAGGAATTTCACTAATTATCACAAATTAATTGGTGCTCATTTGTAAAATTCGGGGCTAAATTTTTATTTCAATGGGTCGAGGATCAATGCAAAAACAGAATAATTAATCATATCCTGATAATTGGCGTCAATGCCTTCAGAAACTAAAGTTTTACCTTTATTGTCTTCGATTTGTTTTACACGAAGCAGTTTTTGCAAAATCAAATCAGTCAGAGAACTCACACGCATATCGCGCCAGGCTTCACCATAATCATGATTTTTGGCTAACATTAATTCTTTTGTCAGTTTCACTTTAGCGTCATATAATTCGGTTGCTTTTTCTACATCTAAATCAGGCTGATCAACAACGCCTAATTCTAACTGGATCAGAGCCATGATCGAATAGTTGATGATTGCTATGAATTCTCCTTTTTCATCTTCATCCACTTTGCGAACTTCGTTTTCTTGTAAACTCCTGATTCTTTGTGCTTTTATGAAAATTTGATCCGTTAGTGATGGCAATCTTAAAATGCGCCATGCACTACCATAATCTTTCATTTTATTGATAAATAAAGTACGGCAAACCGTAATTACATTATCATATTCAAGGGAAGTATTCTTCATTTATTGCTGTATATTTGCTAAAATTTCTTCAAAAATAGGGATAATATTAAAGAGTTTCAAGTTTCAGGTTTTCTTTGTTTCAAGTTTTTTCTTAACAAAGTGTTAATGCTGATAAACTTGAAACTGTAAAAAGTTTCAAGTTTCAGGTTTTCTTTGTTTCAAGTTCCGGAACTCACGCAATCTGAATCAACTTGAAACTTGAAACAAATAAAACTTGAAACAAAATAACAAGATGCAAATTAACTGCAAAGGCCAACTTATAGATTTGTCAATTCCTAAAGTAATGGGAATTTTGAATGTTACGCCAAACTCCTTTTTTGATGGCGGAAAATATAAAAACGAAGAGGAAATAATTTCTCAGGTTAGTAACATGTTAGGTGAAGGCGCTACATTTATCGATATTGGAGCTTATTCCAGTAAACCCAGTGCCGAATTTGTAACAGAACAAGAAGAGATTGAACGAATTGTTCCTGCAATAGAATTGATTTTAAAGCATTTTCCAGACACGTTATTATCAATCGATACATTTAGAGCTGAAGTTGCAAAAGCAAGTATAGAAAGTGGTGCAGCGATTATAAACGACATTGCAGCGGGAGAATTAGACGATAAAATGTTTGATGTCATTGCAGATTATAATGTTCCGTATATTATGATGCACATGCGCGGAAACCCGCAAACGATGCAAAGTATGACCCAATATGAGGATATTGTAAAAGAAATGTTGTTCTATTTTTCTGAAAAAGTAAAAAAAGCAAGAAGTCTCGGAATCAACGATTTGATTTTAGATCCCGGTTTCGGATTCGCCAAAACAACCGATCAGAATTATGAAGTTTTGCAAAAAATGGAACTTTTTAATTTATTAGAATTGCCTGTTTTAGCCGGAGTTTCTAGAAAATCAATGATTTATAAAACTCTAAATAATACAGCGCAAGAAGCTTTAAACGGAACAACAGTTCTCAATACAATTGCCTTGACAAAAGGAGCGAAGATATTACGTGTTCATGATGTAAAAGAAGCGGTGGAATGTGTTACGTTGTTTGGTAAAATGAGTTTATAATATGAAAGAACTTGATAGATTTGAAAGTGTAAATCATTTAATTTTTCCGTTAACTTATAAAAAATTCTATGAACAATGTGAAATTTCTCTTCCTCAGGTCTTTGTAGGGACAGATTTGTTTAATAGATATAAAGAGTTGAAAATTTGGGCGCTTGAGTTAATTAAAGAAGATAAATGTGATAATTTTTTAACTCAAACTGATTTTGTCTTTATGATGCATCAAGGTTATATGTTTTGGTATTTTAATGCTAATGGAGAAACAGATCCAGACGTATATTTTTATGAAGAAAGAATGATGAATCCGAGAAAAATTTCGTCATTAAATTATTTTCTTTTAAATTATCCTAAAATATAAATTGATTATTTTAAGCTTTATAATTTGAAAATGTAAAAAAAAAATAACATGAAATACTTTACTCTAATTATCGCTTTCCTTCTTTTTTCATGTGAAAAAAAAGAAGACGTTTTACTTCCAAAATCAAACGTAACAATTGTGAAAGATGTTCAGGATCATTCGCCAATTTACATCTTCTTTAAAACAGAAGGGAAAGATACCATTGCTGATGTAAACAGAAAGAACAGTATTATTTCGACCAATTGGATTTTGAATATAGACAAACGTTTACCTTTAAAATTGGTAATTCCGGAAGTCATAAAACTTCAGGAGAAAAAACGTGCTGATAGCGCCCACAAAAACGAAGATGCCGAAAATTATTATTCGTATGCAGATTCTATCGGGAAGAATTTAGCCTTTTTGCCTTTCACGAAAGTGTATTATAAAACAGAGAAACCTAAATCAGAAGGATTAACTCTATTTTTTAAGAAGAATCAAACGGTTGAAGTAAACCAACAAGTTCTTAAAAAAGAAGAATTACTAAACTACATTGCAAGTCTTGATTTTGCAGTTAAACCGAAAATGCAATTTTGTTTTGATAAAAATATGAGTTTTGATGCTTATATTCAGGATAAAATTTTAGTTCAAAAGCTAGAATCATTTGCAGAAGTGACAGAAGAATATATTTTCTAAAACTTGAAACTTGAAACCTGAAACTTGAAACCTGAAACTTGAAACCTGAAACAAAAGAAACAAAATCTTTATTGATGATGATAAGGCTCATTCCTTAAAATCGTAAAACCGCGATACAATTGTTCGATAAAAAACAATCGAACCATTTGGTGTGAAAACGTCATTAGTGAAAGCGAAATTTTCCCTTGTGCTTTACTGTAAACTGTATCAGAAAATCCGTAAGGACCGCCAATTACAAAAACAAGCGTTTTGATGCCGGAATTCATTTTCTTTTGTAATTCTTCAGAAAAACCAACGCTGGAGAAGTTCTTTCCGTTTTCATCCAATAAAATCAATTGATCGGTTGGCGTTAATTTTGCCAGAATCAATTCGCCTTCTTTTTCCTTTTGCTGGCTTTCAGATAAGTTTTTTACGTTTTTGATATCCGGAATAATCTCCAGATCAAATTTGATGTAAAACGACAAACGCTTGGTATAATCGTCAATCAAAGTTTGAAGCGATTTATTATCTGTTTTGCCTATGGCGATAAGTTTGATATTCATTTGTTTGTTTTTTTTGCCACAAATTGCACGAATTAGCACGAATTATTTTTTGCCACAGATTAAAAGGATTAAAAAGGATTTTTTTAGTTTGTATTTAAATTAATCTGTGAAAATCTTTTTAATCTGTGGCAAAATATTTTTTATTTTTTATTCTCAAAAACGGTTTCAAAATGTTCTACAACAGGAAACGGTTCGTAATAATGATGCAGTATCTTTTTCCATTCCAGATAAGCTTGAGAGTTTCTGAAACCTACAGTATGATCTTCAAGTGTGTTCCAGTCTACTAATAAAAGATACTTGTTTTCGACTTCAAGACATTTCTCTAAACGATGTCCTAAATATCCATCAATTGAGGATATGTATTGACTTGCTTTTGCGAAATCAGCTTCAAATTGAGTTGCTAAATTTGGTTTTACATAAAGATATGCGGCTTCTAGAATCATAGGTTAAAATTGTCAAACCTAACAGGTTTTTAAAACCTGTTAGGTTTTGTTAGTTTTTAGAAAATTTAGCTTCAAAAGTTTTAAATCTTGCATCCAAATCTTTCAGCAATTGTTTTTTTACAGCTGCATCCTGAATAAAACTATAATTGATGCTGTTGTAAACATATTGTTTTATTGTACCGTACGAAACATCAGGATATCTTTTGGTTAATAAAACATATTGTTCTGTCATATTGGTTCTTAAAATTCCCGCATCATCTGTACTGATTACGATTGGCACATTAAATTCTCTATAAAGTGTAAAAGGATGTCTGTTTTCTTTTACTTTCAGGATGAATTCATTGCTCGTTAAGTTGATCTCAATCGGAATATTGTTTTTTGCCATATAACGCAGTAAATCATAAGAATTTGCTTCGTATGCAATATCAACTCCGTGGCCAATTCTGTTAGCTCCGGCAACGTAAATCGCATCGTTTATGTGCCAGGTTAAATCTTCTGGTTGTACTAATCCTAAAGTCAATTCACCTGCATGAAGCGTATATTTTACGTCTGGATATTTAGAATGACAATATTTGAACATTACCATGTGCAACCAATAATCTTTCATCGAATTTTCGCCGTGTTCCGGAGAAACGATGTTGACACCCGCAATCAGTTTACTGTCGTTTGCAGAGATAAAAGCGATTGTCAGGTTTTTGAATAAATCTATCGGATCCATAAAACGAAGCACAAAGTTTTGGTAACGCATGGTAAAACGATCGTCATCAATTTTTAAGTCTTTATGTAGTTTTGCAATGAAATTAGTATTGAAATCTGAAGCATATTTTTTAGCATCTTTCTTCTCAATCGATTTATACAATTCATCTAAAAGTTTCAGAACTGCTTTTTCATCTCTTTGAGTTGCTGCCTGACGTAATTTCGTATTGAAATCGGTTAAATCAGAAACGTTCATATCGCACGGAATCGTTGATAATTGAGTTTCGATATAGCTTACATTTTCAGCAATGGCACGTTTTTTTAATTCGAGCATTCCTTCTGCAAAATGTCCCTGTATAGTAGGTTCGAATTTTTGAAAGGAATCGAAAAACTGATCATCAGAAGGAACAGAACCATTATAATCTTTAACCGACCAGGTCTGCATAATTTGCTGCTCGTAGTACTCTAGCTTTTCTTTTTCTTTAAGAGATGAAAATCTTTCCCAGTTTCCTTTTTCAGGTTTTGTTTTAGAAACCGCCATAGTTTCTAAATTCAAATAAAAATCTTCTGCAATCGCTCTTTCCAAAAGAGGTTCTGCATAAACTGATCCTGAAAAATGATGGTGTAAATCGCCGCCTTTTGGCATTTGTTGAAAGAAAGCTGTTAAGAGAGCTTCGTTATTTCTAATTTTATCTAAATAATTTTCAGCCGTTTGAGAAAAGCCGATTTGTGCTATGAAAAAACAGAAAAGTGTAATTATCCTCGTCATACTCTAAGTTTAAATTACATGCAAATATACAAGTTTTAGAGGAGATTTTAAAATTTTTGTTTTTAGGCACAAAGGTTCAAAGGAGCAAAGGGACAAAGCTTAAGAGAAATACATATTATAAAAAGCAAGAAAGACGCACAATCAGTGCGTCTCAGTTTTATAATGTAAGGCATTGAAACCTCTGAACCTTTGTTTCTTTACAACTTTAAACCTTTAAGAAAAAAGTACATCATGAATTTCTGCTACCTTATCAAAAACACTTTTTGCAAAAGGACAAAGCGGGATTATTTTTAGATTATTAGCTCTGGCATATTCTACGGCAGCCATAACCAGTTTTTTACCAACGCCTTTTCCGTTAAATTCTTCATTGACTTCAGTATGGTCGATGATGAATTTAGAATCTCCAGCCCAGGTATAAGTCATTTTTCCGGCTTGTTTTTCATCTTCTACAGCTTCAAAATAGCCTCTTCTTGTATCGTTTATTTGTTTGATTTCCATGATAAGTTATATTAATGTGGTTTTTATTTCTATTGAATGCGTTAAAATTTTATGTATTGGACAACTGTTGGCAATTGTTTCTAATCGTTGTCTTTGCGTTTGATCTATTTCGCCTATAATTTCTATTTTCCGGGTAAATAGCGATACGTTTTTTTCAGTATCTCGTTCAAAATTGACTTTGATGTTAATTTCAGAAACGTCCCATTCTTTGCGGTTGATATACATTCTAAGGGTAATCAATGTGCAGGAAGCTAAAGAAGAAGCCAAGAGTTCTGATGGACTAAATCCTAAATTTTTCCCACCCATTTCCTGAGGTTCATCCGCGATTACAATATTTCCGCTGGCTGATTTTATTTCCGTTCGATACAAGCGTGTATCTATTTGTGCTGATATTGTTTCCATATATTATTTGATTCTTGGTTCAGGTAAAGGTACAAACTCAGTTTCTCCGGGAACTTTAGGAAAAGTTTGTTCGGTCCAGTCTTTTTTGGCTTTTTCGATGAGGTTTTTATCTGAGGACACGAAATTCCAAAAGATAAAATGTTCTTCCGGAAACGGTGTTCCTCCAAAAATATAAACAGTAGTGTTTTCAGCTATTTCAAATTCACATAAAGTACTATCAGTGGTGATTAAAATTTGTTTCGGATCGTAGACATGCTCGCCACTTTTAATACTTCCTTCTAAAATATACAATCCGCTTTCACCAAATAAATCCTTACCGATATTTATTTTTTTAGCTTCGGTGCTTTTTATTTCTATAAAATATAACGGACTATAAACCGGAACTGGAGATTTTTTACCAAACGCTTCTCCGGCAATTAATTTATACGAAACACCCTCTTCTTCCCAAGCTGGAATACCATCTGCTTCAACATGGGTAAAATTGGGTTCCATTTGCTCTAATTCTTTGGGAAGCGCCACCCAAATTTGCAATCCGTGAAGCATTTTATCCGAATGCCTTAAATATTCAGGTGTTCTTTCAGAATGCACAATTCCTTTTCCGGCAGTCATCCAGTTTACAGCACCCGGTTTTATTTCTAATTCAGTTCCTAAACTGTCACGATGCATAATGCTTCCTTCAAACAAAAAGGTAAGAGTAGAAAGACCAATATGCGGATGAGGAGGAACATCCATATTTTCGTGATCACTTAAATGTGCAGGTCCCATATGATCAATAAATACAAAAGGCCCAACAGCTCTTTTTTCACGGAAAGGCAATAATCTGCCTACCATAAAATTGCCAATGTTTGCAGCACGTTCTTCGATAATTAAACTAATATTTGACATGGTTATTTTGATTTGATTTGAAAACAAAATTACAGCAGGAATAGAAATCTGTAACTTAATTTAGATTAAGAAAAGTTGTTTTTTTGTATTATTTATAAAAGTAAGGAAAATGTGGAATAATTCAAATTCATTTATTTGATGCAGTTCTGTTTGTCATTTCTATGATAAAACCATTTTTTTTCAGGAGCTAATCCCGCTATCCGTTTCAATCTTTTGTGGCGAACCCCGCCACAAAAGGATTTCCACTTCTATCGGGGCTAGGACAATCATTTTCATGACAATATTTTCGTGTAGTTTGTCATTTCGAGGAACGAGAAATCTCCGTGAGAAGCTCGACAAAGATTGGATTTTCGTTGCAGAGTTACTTGCGGAGATTTCTCGTTCCTCGAAATGACAAAACTGCGAGAATTCGTATTTAATCTACAAGTTCAAATTCCAGAGCCTCGCTTTCAGTACCGTTAATAATAATCGACAATTGATGTATTCCGGTATGAAAAACGCGAGTGGTAATAAGTTTGAAAGATTGGTTTCGATCAACTTTAGTTAATTGATTGGGCTGATAGATTTTTTCACTGATTTTAAAGACTTTTTTTGCTAAATGTCCTTTTGATTTCTTGTAATGAACGGCATATTCTAAACGAATGGTCTTGGTTTCTTTATTTTTGTTAATTAAATGAAATTGAAACTGAAGATAATCACCAATTTTTACAACAGGCGTTTTGATTTCAAAATCAGAAAGTTCAATATTTGTGCTTTCTAAACCATAATGACTTAGAACTTCGGGATGCCCTTGTTTTAATAAAGTTCGGCAGCCGTGTTTGATAATTCCGTCCGTTTCTTTGCTAAAACCTTTCCATTTTGAAGCTATTTCAAGCACAATTTGCGGATTATCTTTTGCAATATCATTTAGGTTATTAGCAACGCTTCGGCGGACATATTCTGAAGAATCATTTTTTAGGTTTTCTAAAATGGGAAGGATGGAAGCAGGGTCTTTTTTCAGGAACGGAATTGCCATTGCCCACGGTAATCTTGGTCGGCTCCCTTCACTGGATAATCTACGAACGTGATGATTTTCGTGCAACGACCATTTTGTCATTTCATCAATCATTTTTTCTTTATATTTTAAAATGAAAGGGCGAACGGCAAATTCGCAGCTTATAAATTGTGTGATGGAAACAAAGGCTTTCGCCGAAGTTTTAAAATCGTCCAAACCATACATTTCAATATAATCAGCAAAAAATATGTAGGCCAGATTTCCTTCTGTAAAGTTTTTTTTCAGATTCCCGATGATTTTATCAATTACAGCAACAGCTTCAGGGAAATTTTGCGGCATAAATTGATGAAAAACAACTGTAGTGTGTTTCATGCGGTCTTTCCATTCTTTTTGATTAAAATCACCTTCATAAATGGCTTTAATAAATTTTTGTTGATCAAAAGCCGGATGTACTTCGGCTACAGCCTGACCAAATTTTTCGTAAAAAGTAACCGAATAAATATCTTTAATTAATCCCATGATTTTGTTTGAATGAACCTCAAAGATATTTAATGTTTTCAATTAAAATTATAGATTTTACGTGAAATTTTAAACACATAGAAACATAGATTTTAAAATTATAGACAAAAGATGGTTTTTAAAAATCTAGATTTTTAGATATAGCTGAATGCATTTAGCTATGTGTATTAATGCTAACTGAAACGCCTTTGTTAAAGTATTAAATCTATGTTTCTATGTATTTAAAAAATAATCGTTTTCCTTATAATTAAGGTTAGTATTTTTAACTTTAATAATTTTTTCGTAGATAGTATACTTTCAAATCGACAAAATATGTCCTACTTTAGCATCTTATAAAACTTAATAAAAATGATTAGCGAAGTACAATTTCAAGCTGAATTACAACTATTGATTAGCAACGCAATCCGGGAAGATGTAGGCACGGGGGATTACAGTTCATTGGCGTGTATTCCTGAAACGGCACACGGGCAAGCTAAATTATTGGTAAAAGATCAGGGAATTATTGCAGGTGTTGCGCTTGCAAAAATGATCTTTGAATATGTAGATCCAAAATTAAAAATCAAGACTTATATAGAAGACGGAACGCATGTAGAATATGGTGATGTGGTTTTTGAAGTTTCAGGAAGTTCGCAATCTATTTTAAAGTCAGAAAGAGTGGTTTTGAATACTATGCAGCGTATGTCTGCAATTGCGACAAAGACAGATCAGTGTGTACAACTCTTAGCAGGAACCGGTGCTAAAATTTTAGATACCCGTAAGACAACTCCAAATTTCAGGGCTGCAGAAAAGTGGGCTGTAAAAATAGGAGGTGGTGAGAATCACCGTTATGCACTGTATGATATGGTCATGCTGAAAGACAATCATATTGATTTTGCCGGCGGAATTACTTTAGCCATCAAGAAAACGAAAGAGTATTTGAAAGCAAATCATTTAGATTTAAAAATTATTGTTGAAGCCAGAAATTTGGATGAGATTCGTGAGATTCTTTTAAATGACGGAGTTCACAGAATTCTGATAGACAACTTCAATTACGAAGATACTAAAACGGCAGTTCAGTTAATAGGAACAAAATGCCAAACAGAATCGTCTGGAAATATTAACGAAAAAACGATTCGCGAATACGGACTTTGCGGAGTAAATTATATTTCATCAGGCGCTTTGACGCATTCAGTTCATAACATGGATTTGAGTTTGAAAGCTTTCTAAGAAATTATAAGGTATGAATTGTCAATGATGAGTTTTAAAGAATCTAAAAATCTGTCCCGATAGCTATCGGGACAACAATCTAAAATCAAAAAAATATGTCTCAAGAGATAGAAGATCGGATTGAAAAGATTCCTGTAGTACGTTCTCTTGCCCGATTTTTGAAGAGAATAAAGCTACCATGGCTGGAAGGTTTTTCGTTATACGATTTACTCGAAATGTATACCATTGGCATTATCGATGGAGCATTTTCCTATCATGCGAGTGCAGTTTCGTTTAGTTTTTTCATGGCCTTGTTTCCCTTTGCCTTATTTATTTTAAACTTAATCCCTTTTATTCCTATAGAAAATTTTCAGGCAGATTTTTTGTTGTTTGTACAGCAAAGTGTTCCTCCAAATACGTATGATGCTATTAATAAAATCATCAGTGATATTTTAAATAATAGTCATTCTGGATTGTTGTCGTCAGGTTTTTTGCTTTCTATTTTTTTAATGGCAAATGGTATTAACGGGATTTTAAGCGGTTTTGAATCTTCTAAACATGTTTTTGACAAACGTGGTTTTTTTAATCAATATTTAGTAGCGTTGGCCATTTCGCTCGTGATGACTATTATATTATTTGTAACAGTAGCAACGATCGTTGTCTTTGAAGTATTTATTCAAAAGACGATCATTCAGGATGTGTTGAGTGATCGTATTCCGCTCATTATTTTAGGAAGATATTTGTTTGTGGTCTTAATGATTTTGATAACTTCTTCAATATTATTGCGTTATGGTACAAAACAATACAATAAAGTACCTTTTATTAGTATTGGATCAGTTTTTACAACCATCTTAATTGTTATATCTTCGTTCTTTTTTGGGATTTGGGTTATAAAATTCTCAAAATATAATGAACTTTATGGTTCAATTGGTACATTATTAATTCTAATGTTTTATATTTGGATAAACTGTATGATTCTGCTTTTGGGATTCGAACTGAATGCAACTATCAGAAAATTAAAACAAAAAAACAAATAATATTATGAAAAATTGGATGTTAACTATTGGTATTTTCTTTCTGACATTAGGTACAATTCACAGCCAAAGTGTTATTGGAAAATGGAAAACAATTGACGATGAAACCGGAGAAGCTAAATCTATTGTAGAGATTTATGAAAAGTCAGGAAAAGTATATGGTAAAGTGGTAGAGATACTTCGTGCCGATCATAAAAAGGATCTCTGCGTGAAATGTGATGGTGCAGATAAAAACAAACCCATTTTAGGCTTGAACATTATCAACGGACTTAAAAAAGATGGTGACGAATATAGCGGAGGAACTATTTTTGACCCTACAAACGGTAAAAAATACAAATGTTATATAACGCTTGAATCTGCCGATAAACTAAAACTTCGTGGTTATATTGGAATCTCTATTATGGGAAGAACTCAATACTGGACAAGGGTAAAAAATTAATTTTATAAAATAAAATGCGAAAATTAGCATCGATAATTTTATTCTTGGCCATGCTATCCAACAGTTTTGGACAATCTAAGAACTCGCCATTACAAATAAGTCATCTTACAGGTGACTTTTATGTTTATAAAACATTTCATGACTATAAAGGAACCTTGATTTCTGCAAATGCATTGTATCTTGTTACTAATAAAGGTGTTGTGTTGTTTGATGCGCCTTGGGATGAAACGCAGTTTCAGCCGCTATTAGATAGTATTAAGGCAAAGCACCGTAAAGAAGTTGTAATGCATTTTGCAACGCATTCGCATGAAGACAGGGCAGGAGGTTTAGATTTTTACAGAAAACAAGGAATTAAAACGTATACCATAAAATTAACGGATGAAATTCTTAAAAAAGAAAATAAAAAAAGAGCTGAGTTTGTGATTCCAAATGATACTACATTCACGGCAGGACAACATACTTTTGAAATTTATTATCCTGGCAAAGGTCATGCGCAAGATAATATTGTGGTTTGGTTTGCTAAAGAAAAAGTACTTTACGGAGGTTGTTTTATAAAAAGTGCAGACTCAAAAGATTTAGGATATCTGGGAGATGCTGATGTAAAAGAATGGGAGAAATCTATTAAAAAGGTACAGGCAAAATTTAAAAATCCTAAATATATTATTACTGGTCATGATGATTGGAAGAATCTTGGATCTTTAAATCATACTTTAAAATTAGTTGAGGAATATAATGCAGCAAAGGCTTTAGATAAAAAATAATCCCTTGAAATCTTAATAAAATATTTACATGTTTTTTGTCGAAGTTGTTCTACCGCTTTCTTTAGCGAAAACCTTTACCTATCGTATTTCTGAGGCTGAATTTCATTTTATTAAAAAAGGAATGCGCGTTGCGGTGCCTTTTGGTAAAAATAAAATCTATACAGCGCTGGTAATTGATATTCATCAAAACGAACCAAGCTTGTATGATGCCAAAGAAATCCATCAAATATTAGACGAAAAACCAATTGCAACCGAAATCCAGATTAAACACTGGCTTTGGGTGGCAACTTATTATATGTGTGGTATTGGCGATGTGTATCGGGGCGCTTTCCCAAGTGGACTATTACTGGAAAGTGAAACTATTATTTCGCATAAAACAGATGTTGAGGTAAATCAAGATGAGCTTTCTGATGAAGAATTTTTGGTTTACCAGGCTTTACAACAACAAAGCTCCCTGAAAGTTCAGGAGATTATTTCGATATTAAACAAGAAAAATATCTTTCCGGTTCTTCAAAAAATGATTTCCAAAAATATCATCGTTTTAGAAGAAGAAATTAAAGAAGGGTATAAAACTAAACTGATTCGATATGTAAAATTACATACCAAATATGAATCTGATAATGGCTTAGGAGAATTGCTGGAAGTATTGAAGAATGCCAATAAACAAAAAGAAATTGTTTTGGCTTATTTTCAAATTATGGCTACTGAAAAGAAGCCTGTTACTGTAAAAAAATTAGTCGAGGTTTCAAATTCATCTTCGGCAGTTGTGAAAGCTTTGATTGATAAAGAAATTTTTGAAGAATATCTTTTACAGCAGGACAGGGTTTCGTTTACCGGACAAGCGACTGAAAAACAATTATTATTAAGTGAGGCACAGGAAGCTGCTTTTACAGCAATTAAGGATAGTTTTTTAGAGAGAGAAGTTTGTTTGTTGCATGGTGTTACGTCAAGCGGAAAAACGGAGATTTACATCAAATTGATAGAGGAGTATTTAGTTACCGAAAAACAGGTTTTGTATTTGTTGCCGGAAATTGCACTTACAACACAATTGGTTTCGCGCTTGCGACTTCATTTTGGAGATAAAGTGGCGGTTTTTCATTCTAAATACAGTAATAATGAAAGAGTAGAGGTTTGGAAACAAACACTCGAAAATTCGCCAAAAGCGCAGATTGTAATAGGAGCGAGATCTGCTTTGTTTCTTCCTTTTAATAATTTAGGCTTGTTAATTGTTGATGAAGAACACGAGCAAACGTTTAAGCAAAGTGATCCTGCTCCACGTTATCATGCCAGAGACGCAGCTATTGTTCTGGCAAATTTTCATAATGCAAAAGTGCTTTTGGGATCTGCAACGCCAAGTATTGAAACTTATTTTAATACTCAAACGGATAAATATGGTTTAGTGACCCTTGCAGAACGTTATAATAATGTTCGAATGCCTGAAATTCTTTTGGTTGATTTGAAAGACAAACATTTCAGAAAAAGAATGACAGGACATTTTAGTGACCTTTTAATCGAAGAAATTGCAGAAGCGTTGTCTCTGGGTGAACAGGTGATTTTATTCCAAAACAGAAGAGGATATTCGCCTGTAATTGAATGTATGACCTGCGGACATGTCCCGCATTGTCAGCAATGCGACGTGAGTTTGACTTTTCATAAACATAAAAACCAATTGCGTTGCCATTATTGCGGTTATTCTATTGCTAAACCAACACATTGTCATAGCTGTTCAAGTATTGATCTCACCACTAAAGGATTCGGTACAGAACAAATCGAACAGGAATTAGTATCACTTTTCCCTAAGGCCAAAACAGGCAGAATGGATCAGGATACGACTCGTGGGAAATTTGGTTTCGAAAAAATAATAGATTCGTTTAAAAACCGCGAAATAGACATTTTAGTGGGAACACAAATGCTGGCAAAAGGTTTAGATTTTGATAATGTGAGCCTTGTTGGTATTATGAACGCTGATAATATGTTGCATCATCCTGATTTCAGGGCTTTTGAACGCAGTTTTCAGATGATGACACAAGTGGCAGGAAGAGCAGGAAGATCTGAAAAACAAGGTAAAGTGGTCATTCAGACCTATAATCCAAATCATAATACAATTCAGCAGGTTACCCATCATAATTATATGGGGATGTATAAGGAACAGTTGTATGATCGACAAATTTATAAATATCCGCCTTATTTCAGAATTATAAAGCTGACTTTGAAACACAGGGAATTTGATAAGCTGAAAGAAGGTTCTATGTGGTTGTATCAGGTTTTAAGTCAAAACTTAGGAATTCCGGTTTTAGGGCCTGAAGAACCGGCGATCAGCAGAATCAGGAATGAATATATCAGAACTATTTTGATTAAGATTCCGCAGAGTATGCCTTTGGGCGGAACGAAAAAAACTATTCAGAAAATGTTGAATAGTTTTGAGGCCGTTGCTCAGTACAGAGCTATAAAGGTAATTGTCAATGTCGATTTTTATTAAATTATGACGACGTTGACAATGCTTTTACTAAATCTTCTTTTTTATTTCGGCTAAGCGGAATTTTAGTAATTCCAATTTCGGCAAATTTACTATTGAAGCGTTCTACCTTATCAATATTAATGATATAAGATTTGTGCACACGAATAAACTTGTCTTTTGATAAATCATTCTCAAAAGATTTCATTGTTGAAAGTACCAGGTTGCTGTCATCTTCAGTAACTACTCGTACATAATCTCCAAAAGCTTCAATCCATTTGATTTTTGCGGTGAAAATTTTAAGTTTTTTAAGGTTACTCTTGATGAATATATGTTCGCCTTCCTCTTCTTTTACATCTTTTTTTAGCAAATGCATGTCGATGGCTCTTTTTACAGAAGCGTTAAAACGATCTACAGCAATAGGTTTCTGAAGGTAATCAGTAGCGTCATAATCAAAGGCTTTTAAAGCATATTCTGCTTTAGAAGTTATAAATATAATTTGCGGCTTAGATTTTAGGCCGTCCAGGAAGTCGAATCCATTTATGACAGGCATTTCTATATCAAGAAATATTAAATCGATATTATTTAGAGAAATACAGCTTTTTGCTTCTATTGCATTAGAAAAATCCCCGATTAAGTGCAAACCTGGGTGATTATTAACTAATTTTGCAATAATTGTCCTCTGTATAGAACTATCATCTACAACAACACAGTTTAGTTTCATAACATAAAAATTTAAAATAAATTCAGGATAGCAGTAGTAAATGTATTATAATTTTGTAAAAAAAACTAAAATCAGCCTGCATTTTTTACTTTATAACGAATAAAAGCAAAAAAGTGTTGTATATATAAATTTAATGGTTACTTTTGCACCCAATTTTAACAAATAAATATTGTATTTATGAATCATTATGAAACTGTTTTCATTTTAAATCCCGTTTTATCTGAGGTTCAGGTGAAGGAAACAGTAACGAAATTTGAAGAATTTCTTACTAGTAGAGGAGCTGAAATGGTATCAAAAGAGGATTGGGGTCTGAAAAAAATGGCTTACGAAATCCAAAACAAAAAAAGTGGTTTTTATCACTTATTCGAATTCAAAGTAGCTGGAGAAGTTCTAATTGCTTTTGAAACTGAATTTAGACGTGACGAAAGAGTTATGCGTTTCTTAACTGTAAGTTTAGACAAACATGCTATTTCATGGGCTGAAAGAAGAAGAGCCAAATTAAAATCTACTAAAGCTTAATTATTATGTCTACAATAGAGCAATCTGCAAAAGGAAAAAAAGACGGAGATATCAGATATTTAACGCCTTTAAACATTGAAACTAACAAAACTAAAAAGTACTGTCGTTTCAAAAAATCAGGAATCAAATATATCGATTATAAAGATGCTGATTTCTTATTGAAATTCGTGAATGAGCAAGGAAAAATTCTTCCTCGTCGTTTAACAGGAACTTCATTAAAATACCAAAGAAAAGTTTCTGTAGCTGTAAAAAGAGCTCGTCACTTAGCTTTAATGCCATACGTGGCGGATTTATTAAAATAATATTAAAAACAAAGTTGTTGGTTTCCGGTAAGATGGAACCTAACTTCTCAAATAAAGGACAACAACATGGAACTTATTTTAAAACAAGACGTACAGAATCTAGGATTTAAAGATGATGTAGTATCTGTAAAAGCAGGTTACGGTCGTAACTTTTTGATCCCTCAGGGTTTTGCTGCTTTAGCAACTCCTTCGGCTAAAAAAGTATTGGCTGAAAACCTAAAACAAAGAGCTCACAAAGAAGCTAAAGTTGTTGCTGATGCAAAAGCATTAGCTGAAACTTTGAAAGCAATTGAAATTAAACTTTTCGCAAAAGCAGGTGGTGAAAAATTATTCGGTTCAATCACGAATATTGATATCGCTGACGCTTTAGCTAAAGGTGGACAAGTAATTGATAGAAAATTCATCACTAGCGGTATCGTTAAACGTACTGGTAAATACACTGCAAATGTGCGTTTACACAGAGATGTAATCGTTGAATTACCATACGAAATTGTTGCTGAAAAGTAATCGTTTTATATACTATATAAAAATCCCGATGCGAATCGGGATTTTTTTGTTTAAAAGAAATAATAATTAATCAGACTTAAAGTTATTTGCGCAAAGCATCTTGCTTAAAGCTTATAGCGTAAGGCATAAAGCCTAAAAGAAAATGAAATACGCAAGATTAACAAAAGAGCAATTTGATGAATTGCACGCAGAATTTGCTAATTTTTTAGCTACACAAACGATTGATAAAGCAGAGTGGGACTCTCTTAAAATAAATAGGCCTGAAGTGGCAGAACAAGAGCTGGATGTTTTCTCAGATTTAATCTGGGAAGGTGTTTTATCAAGAGCTGAATTTTTAGAGCATTTTTCTAAAAACCACATTTTCTTGTTTAAATGTTTTGAGAAAGATGTGCAATCAATAGTTTTAAAGTCTTTAGTGCCTGAAACAGACTTTTTAACTAAAGATGGTTTACAATGGCTGAGTGATAATATGTTTACAGAAAACATAGAAATGAAAGTTGGTAAAAAAGTATTTACAGAAGATCGAAACGGCTCTATTTTTGAATTAATTCAACAAGGAGCATTCTTAAGCGATGGACAATTATTTACTCAAATTAATACTATTATTGAATCGTAATTTTTTCTTCAAATAAGTTTTTAAAAGTTAAGTGATTGATGTTAAATTATTTACCTTTTTTTATTTTTTTAACTTTTGTTTAAACTTTTTTGTTTTTTTTAATGCCTCTTCTTGTCTTTTTTTTAGAATAGTGTAAGAAAACGTTTTTTTAGGTTTTAAATGTAAGTTTTACTTTTCAATTACTCTTTTTTTTCCTTATCTAATCCTTTTTGTAGTATAAAATATAGTACTTTACTTACTTTTTTAATGTTTAACACAAAAAGGATTTTTTTTTTGTGACATTTATAACAGTTCCTTTTAGTTAAAAAGTGTAGGTTTTTCTGATATTTTAACGGTTTTGACAATTTTAGAGTTTTGGTAAAATTAAAAAAATAGGAATTTTATGCTTGTTTTGCATTTTTGTTTTTTCTAATTTTAGAATAGGAAAGTTAAACAAAGTGGTTTTTTGTACTTTTTTTAATACAATTTATTACAATATCAATTTGATTGTAGTTTTTGTGCCTTTCATTTGAATTTAAAATTGAAGATTTATATAATAACTTAATTAGTTCGCTTATGGAATTGACATTTACTTTATTTATCAAATTTGCATTAATTATTTCTATTATTTCAGTTTTACTTTTTATCTGTTTAAGAGTAATTAACTCTATTATCAAATTTGATCTTTTTTCAAGTGCAAACTTTTTTCAACAATTTTATAGTTATATCAGTTTTTTATTTTCAAAGTACAATCGGCGACTTTGTGAATGAAGAGCATTTTTGCGTTTAAATGATTTATTCAGAAAAATGCTGCTTAATAGAATAACGGATTCAATTTTTAGACTTTCATTCTAAATCAACAAAATTTACAGATTGCCTAATCAACTTTCTATAGATGTTGAATCCTTCTATATATTTGAGAATTCCCCCAGTTCTACTCAATTTAAATTTTCATTTATGAAAATTAATCCTATAACAAATCACTCCTTTATGGGAGATTGATTCAGATTAGTATTCCCTAAAAGTTCCGGGACATTTTATTATTCAAAATAATAATAAGTGTTCTTTAGTATACTTTGGTATACGCTATACAAAATGATTTTTTAAAGAAATGAAGTTTACATTCTTAGTATTCTAGTAATTTAAATTTCATATTAACTAGTTGATTATTAACGTTTTTAAAATTGCCTAAGCATACGTGCTTATCGCAACAGTCCTTTTATTGTCCATTTTCTAATCTTCCAAATTATGAAAAAAATTTTTACTTTTTGTGATCTCAATTTTCAAAAGAGATTATTCGGACTATTACTTTTATTCCTTTTATGTAGCAACGCCTTTGCGCAGACAGTTTGTAGACCTGTTTCTCAAACTAATAGCCAGGGGGGAGTTTTATGTGTAGGATTAAATGTAACGAATCCCGCGAGCGCATACGATAATGATGCGAGCTTAGCGACTTATGCAAGTCTGACGAATGCCGTCGGGGTAGGGTGTTTTGTTGAAGAAACATTAACCCTAAATCAAACTGCACGAGCAGGTGATCAAATTGTTATGTATTTGGGTACAGGCAATGGTGTACTCGATGTTGGATTACTATCCAATGTGTCTTTTCAGGCTAAGCTTTCGGGAGCTAATGTAGGATCAAGTGTGGCTTTAAATAATCCTGTTCTTAATGCGGGTTTACTTAATGGTAATACTATTGGAGTATTTAAATTTACTGTAACAGGCGATACCAATCAAATACAAATTCAGGTTGGTGGTCTTTTAAGTCTTCTTGTAAATTTAAGAATTTACGATGTTCGCTTAGATTTTGCAAAACCTACAATAACGGGAGGTTCGACGCAATCAATTTGTTCAGGAAGTTCAACTACATTAACTGCTGCTCCGGTAGCAGGAACAACCTTAGCGTGGTATGATTCACCAACATCTACTGTTGCTTTGTCTGCTACAAATACTTTTACAACTCCCAATTTAAATGCTAATACAACCTATTATATTGGAGTAACGAGAACTGCAGGCTGTGAAGGTAGTGAGCGCTTACCTGTAACGATAAATGTCTTAAATCCTGTTTTACCCATTATTAGTACTACAGGTACTGCAATTTGTTCCTCGGGGGCAACACAGGCAACGTCATTATCGGTTATAAATGTAGTACCGGGAACAGTTTATTCCTGGTATAGTGCACCAACCGGCGGTGTTGCTTTAGCTACCGGTACCACTTATATTCCAACGGTACCAACGGGTGTAACTAATTTTTATGTAGATGCATCCATTGGTGCGTGTGTCACCCCAACACGAACTCCTGTTAGTGTTACTTCAACTCCAGTTCCTGGAGTTGCCACTATTTTAACGCAGAGTGTATCAATATTATCGGGTCAAAATGCAACATTAAGTGCTTCAACAACTGAAGCAGGGGTTACATTGGATTGGTACGATGCCCCAACGGGAGGAACTAAATTATTAGCTAACTCTACGTCTTATACAACTCCAATTTTGACAGCTACAAAAACGTATTATGTAGAGTCGGTTAATCTTGCCGGAGGATGTGTGAGCGCAACAAGAGTTCCGGTAACGGTCACAGTAGCGGCTACTCCGTTAGGAGGTTGCTTAGAAGCTAATAGCCAACAAACTACTCAAAACGGACTTTGTTTACTTTGTTCTTCTACAACCCCAAACAATTCTGTTGATGGAAATATTACTACAGCTGCAAGACTGACTCTTCCGGTAGGTTTAGTAAACGGATGGATTCAGCAAACGTTACAATTTAATAATCCTGGTAAAGCGGGTGATATCGTAGATGTCTTATTAGCATTACCGGGAGGGATTGCTGATCTTTCATTATTAGGAACGGTTAGTCTGGCGACTTATAACGGTGCTACTTATAATAACGACAGGGTTTTTATCAATAATTCTTTGGTTACTTTGCAATTATTATCAGGAAATCAATTTAAAGCAAGTATTGTTGCCGGTGCGAATTTTGATCGTGTCGAAATTAGATTAGGAGGTGCGGTAACTGTTTTAACCAATTTAGATATCTATCAGGCAACTTACAGATATAAAGCACCAACTATTTCAGGAAATGCAACTATTTGTAGTGGACAAACCGCAACTCTAACTTCTAGTGCTGCTTTGGGTGAAACTATCAAATGGTATGATGCTTTAACTGGAGGAAATTTATTGAGCAGTACAGCAACTCTTACAACTCCAGCTTTAACAGCTAACACAACTTATTATGTTGAGGTTACTCGTAATGGATGTGTAAATAGTGAAAGAAATCCTGTTCTTGTTACGGTAAACAATCCTGTAGTGCCAAGTGCAATTAGTGTTGTTCCTTTAAATTTATGTAGTGGACAATCAACTACAATAACGATTCAATCCCCAGTTGCAGGCACCACTTATAGATGGTATGATGCTGCTAGCGCCGGAACTTTATTGTTTACAGGAACTTCTTATACAACACCAAATTTAAGCGCTTCAACAACTTATTACATTGAAGCGGGAATCGGAAGTTGTTCAAGTGCAACTCGTACACCTGTTGTTGTGAATGTGAGTGCGCGACCATCAGCACCTGTACCTGTTTCTTCAAATGTAATAATTCAGTCAGGTCAAAGTGTAACGTTAGCTGTTATAAGTCAGGCAGGTACCACTTATACCTGGTATGATGCTGCTTTAGGAGGAAATACTTTAGCACTCAATACGAGTACTTATACTCCTAGTCCGGTTCTAACTGCAAATAAAACATTTTATGTTGAAGCTACGACTTCAGCTTCAGACTGTACAAGTAGTACAAGAGCTGTAATTAATGTTATGATAACTAATACGGTTAGTAGCTGTTTACAACCAAATTTGCAGGTAACATCATTAGATCCAAGTATACCAATTTCACTTTGTATTGGATGTACTTCTACTAATCCAGATAATTCTGTAGATGGAAATATAAATACATTTGCGACTCTTTTTACTCCTGTTGCGGCTGCCGGAGCCTACATTCAACAACAGTTAACTTTTCCTTCAACCGGACAGGCAGGAGATATTATAGAGGTTGACTTAGAATTACCAGGAGGACTTGCTGATGTTTCATTGTTAGGGGGGGGAATTAGTTTAGCAACCTATAATGGAACAACTTATAATAATGACAGATTCTTGCTTACTAATAGTTTATTAAACTTACAGTTATTGTCAGGAAATAAATTTAAAGCCAGTTTTCCTGCATCAGCTGCATTTAATAAAGTTGAAGTTCGTATAGGAGGCGGAGTGGCTACTTTACTAACTACTCTTAATATTTATGAAGCTTCTTACAGATTTAAAGATGCCACAATAACTGGGGCAACAGCGCCAATTTGTGCGGGAGGAACAGCTACCTTGACAGCATCTTCTACGGCAGGAGATACATTTGCATGGTATGATGCTCCAACAGGAGGAAATTTAGTAAGCGTTAATCCAACTCTTCCATTAAACGGTACGACAATTTACTATTTAGAAGCTACTCGTGGAGGAACTTGTATTAATAGTGTTCGTCAGCCTGTTACCATTACTGTATTGCCTATTCCTACGGCTGCAGATATTGCAATTACAACTCCTTTAACGGCTTCTTGTGCGGGAGGAGTTATATTAGCTCCGACATCTGCTTTATCGGGAGCAATATTTAAATATTATACAGATCAAAATAAAACTCAGGAAATTATAACAGGATCTACTGTTGCTGCCCAACCGGGAGTAACTTTCTCTAAAGACCCTACTACTGGAGCACTTACGGTTAGTGGACTTAATTCTGCCAACGCTCCTTATAACTATTATGTGTCTGTTCTTAATGGAGGTACTTGCGAAAATGTAAATGGAACATTAAAACAAGTTACAGTAAATTATCCGGTTGGCGCAGCGTTGACAGTTGCACCTACTTTGGCTGGTTGTGCTACAGTAAGTCTAAAAGATGCTATTACAAATTTTGATACGTCAGGAAATACCACTTATACTTTCTTTGATGCTGCAAGCAATCCAATCACAGATCAGGTTGCTTCAAATATTACTGCAAGTGGTAATTATTTTATTCAGGCTCAAACGACTGGTGTTGACTGTTCTTCGGCTAAGTTGCCGGTTGCAGTAACAGTTAATCCGCTACCAACATTAACAGGGGTAACAAATTCAATAGCGGTTAATATAGGATCTTCAGTTGCATTAACTGCAACATCAAACGGAACGATAACCTGGTATAACCCACAAGGAAATATATTAGGATCAAATAGTACCGGACCTCTTAACACCGTTGGTGTTTTTACTTATACTGTAATTGCGACACTCGGATCTTGTACTACGAGTCAGACGGTAACGATCAGCGTTATTGATCCTGCTGCTTGTGATGTTTTATTAGAAAGAGAATATGCTAGTATTCAGTCATCTGCATCAGTTATTACCGGGTCAGTAACAGACGGGCCTCTGGCAGTCGATAATGATCCAAGCACGTACTCAACAATAACTACAGGTTTAGGCCTTTTAGGTATTGGTACTACATGGCAAAACTTACAATGGCCAACAACTATTTCTAAAGGAACTCCGGTAACTGTTAAACTAGGTTTACAAAATAGTTTAGTTGCAGTAGGACAAAGTATTTCAGTGATAGGAACTAAACGTGATGGATCTAACAATCCAATTGATATTGGAACTTTACAATCTGTATCAGGATCATTGTTGAACTTGCTACCGGGTCAAAATTCATTTGAATTTACATTTGTCCCTTCTAATACTTCTGGTGTCCAGGATTATGATGGTATTCGAGTACAACTTGGATCTGTTTTAAGCGTGGCACAAAACATTAATGTTTATGATGCTTATTATAAAAAACAAGTAACACAAATTACTTGTGGTCAGGGCGATATCGAAGATATTTTCTCTGGTGTAAAAGACTTGGGAGTCGGAGTACTAACAGCTACGGTAGGAGTATCTAACCCATGGAATGTAGCCGACGGTGATGTAGCTACTTATGCTACAATGTTTAGTGGAGCAGGGGTACTTGCTGCTGCTCAGCTAACAACAACTTTTAGAACACCATCTATGGTGGGAGATAGTTTAAGAATTACAATTTCAAAACCAGGAACAATTTTAAATCTTGGTTTGCTTACAGGATTTACTATCCAGCTTTATTCAGGAAATATTGCTGTTGGTACACCAATACAAAATACCAGTAATTTGTTGACTTTAAAACTGCTTTCCGGAGATACTATGGCGATGACAATCGTTGCTCCTCAAACACAACCGTATGACAAAGTAGTTATTACTTTTGGAGGTGTTGCCAGTGTTTTAGATCAGCTTAGAGTACATACTATTGATCGTGTAACTAATACTGAGGTTATAGGAGGTGATCTTAATAATTCAGTCACGGTCTGTCCCGGAACAGCTATTACGCTCCAGGTTCCGCCAAAATCTTGTGCCAATTATGCCTGGTATGATTCTCCAACTGGAGGGAACCTTTTAACGAGCGGTCAGATTTATACACTTCCGGCTACATTGGCCGCAGGTACTTATAAATATTATATTCAACCAATTCGTTATGGCTGTCCTGCGTTAGAAAGAGGAGAAGTAACAGTTGTCGTTAGAGCAACTACTCCTGCAAGCGCAATAGCGAATGTAACAATCAATGGTGGAAATGGTACTATAATTTGTTCTGAAACGGGCAGTGTAACATTAAATGCAATAAATGGAACACCTATACTTACCAATCCTGTATATCATTGGTATAGTTTTGATGGCACAACAAGCCAGTTAATTGCTGGTGAAACAACTGCTCAGTTAACACTAACTGGATTGCTTCCTGGTACTTACACGTATTATGTAGGAGTTAGCTCAGATGAATATTGTGAAACTGTAATAGCAGATAGAAAACAAGTGACATTCACTATTTTACCAACTTCTCTTGCAACAGACATTGTGGTAGACAATGCTTCTATTTGTCATGATACAGCTGCTACATTAACACCATCTAGCACTTTGTCAAATCCGGTTTTCTTTTGGTATTTGGACGTTAATAAAACTCAGCCTGTAACAAATGGCGCAGTAATTAATGGAGTAACTTATACTGTAAGTGGTACAGGAGCTTTAACAGCCACTGGTTTAACAACAGCAATGAGTCCTATTTCTTATTATGTAGCAGTTACTAGTGATACTACATGTCCGAATAAAAATGGAGAGCTTAAAGTTGCGACTGTAATGATTACCGATCCGGCAACACCTACAACTAATGCCGCAACACAAAACTTCTGTTTGATAAATGCACCAACATTTGCTGATATTCAGGTGAATGAAGCAAATGTAGTTTGGTATACTGCTGCCACGGGAGGAACAATTATTCCGTTGACTACCGCATTGACAACTGGAGTTTATTACGGAGCAATAAGTGATCCTGCAACAAATTGTGAAAGTAGTGTAAGATTGGCAGTAACTATAAATGTTACCGATCCTTTAACACCAACAACAAATGATACTACACAAGATTTTTGTTTAGTAAATAATCCAACTGTAGCAAACATTCAGGTAAATGAAACAGGTGTAGTTTGGTATAGTACAGCCACAGGCGGAGCAGCCCTTGCTTCGACTACAGCTTTAGTAAATGGATCTTATTATGCGGCACTTTTAGACGCAACTACAGGTTGCGAAAGTTCAGTTCGTTTATTGGTAACAGTAACAATTACCGATCCTGGCACACCAACCACGACTGCCGCAACACAAAACTTCTGTTTGGTAAATGCACCAACTTTTGCCAGTATTCAGGTAAATGAAGCCAATGTGGTTTGGTATAGCGCAGCAACAGGTGGAACAGCCATTGCTCCAGCGACTGCATTGACAACCGGAGTTTACTACGGAGCGATCCTCGATCCTGTAACAGGATGTGAAAGTAATACAAGATTAGAAGTAACAATAAATGTTACTGATCCTGGCACACCAACCACGACTGCCGCAACACAAAACTTCTGTTTGGTAAATGCACCAACCTTTGCCAGTATTCAGGTAAATGAAGCCAATGTAGTTTGGTACAATGCCGCAACAGGCGGAACAGCCATTGCTCCAGCGACTGCATTGACAACCGGAGTTTATTACGGAGCAATCCTTGATCCTGTAACAGGATGTGAAAGCAATACAAGATTAGAAGTAACAATAAATGTTACCGATCCTGGTACACCAACTACGACTGCCGCAATTCAAAACTTCTGTTTGGTAAATGCACCAACTTTTGCCAGTATTCAGGTAAATGAAGCCAATGTGGTTTGGTATAGCGCAGCAACAGGTGGAACAGCCATTGCTCCAGCGACCGCATTGACAACCGGAGTTTATTACGGAGCGATCCTTGATCCTGTAACAGGATGTGAAAGCAATACAAGATTAGAAGTAACAATAAATGTTACTGATCCTGGCACACCAACCACGACTGCTGCAACACAAAACTTCTGTTTGGTAAATGCACCAACCTTTGCCAGTATTCAGGTAAATGAAGCCAATGTAGTTTGGTATAATGCTGCAACAGGTGGAACAGCCATTGCTCCAGCGACTGCATTGACAACCGGAGTTTACTACGGAGCGATCCTTGATCCTGTAACAGGATGTGAAAGCAATACAAGATTAGAAGTAACAATAAATGTTACCGATCCTGGCACACCAACCACGACTGCTGCAACACAAAACTTCTGTTTGGTAAATGCACCAACCTTTGCCAGTATTCAGGTAAATGAAGCCAATATAGTTTGGTATAATGTTGCAACAGGTGGAACAGCCATTGCTCCAGCGACCGCATTGACAACCGGAGTTTACTACGGAGCAATCCTTGATCCTGTAACAGGTTGTGAAAGCAATACAAGATTAGAAGTAACAATAAATGTTACCGATCCTGGTACACCAACTACGACTGCCGCAATTCAAAACTTCTGTTTGGTAAATGCACCAACCTTTGCCAGTATTCAGGTAAATGAAGCCAATGTAGTTTGGTACAATGCTGCAACAGGCGGAACAGCCATTGCTCCAGCGACTGCATTGACAACCGGAGTTTATTACGGAGCGATCCTTGATCCTGTAACAGGTTGTGAAAGCAATACAAGATTAGAAGTAACAATAAATGTTACCGATCCTGGTACACCAACCACGACTGCCGCAATTCAAAACTTCTGTTTGGTAAATGCACCAACCTTTGCCAGTATTCAGGTAAATGAAGCCAATGTAGTTTGGTATAGCGTAGCAACAGGCGGAACAGCCATTGCTCCAGCGACCGCATTGACAACCGGAGTTTACTACGGAGCAATCCTTGATCCTGTAACAGGTTGTGAAAGTGTAGAGAGATTATCAGTAACGATTAATGTAACTGATCCTGGAACACCGACTTTGGTAACAGCAGGAACACAAAACTTCTGTTTGGCAAATACACCAACTTTTGCAAGCGTTCAGTTTAATCAGACAAATATCGTTTGGTACACCGCTTTAACAGGTGGAACCTTGATCCCATCAACTACAGCGTTGACAAGCGGAACGTATTATGCAGCGATACAAGATGCAACAACAGGTTGTGAAAGTGTAGAGAGATTATCGGTAACAATAAATGTTACTGATCCTGGAACACCGACTTTAGTAACAGCAGGAACACAAAACTTCTGTTTGGCAAATGCACCAACTTTTGCAAGTGTTCAGTTCAATCAGGCCAATATCGTTTGGTACACTGCTTTAACAGGCGGAACATTGATCCCATCAACTACAGCGTTGACAAGCGGAACGTATTATGCAGCGATACAGGATCCAACAACAGGTTGTGAAAGTTTAGAGAGATTATCAGTAACGATTAATGTTACTGATCCTGGAACACCAACCACGACTGCCGCAATTCAAAATTTCTGTTTGGCAAATGCACCAACTTTTGCCAGTATTCAGGTAAATGAAGCCAATGTAGTTTGGTATAGCGCAGCAACAGGTGGAACAGCCATTGCTCCAGCGACCGCATTGACAACCGGAGTTTACTATGGAGCAATCCTTGATCCTGTAACAGGATGTGAAAGCAATACAAGATTAGAAGTAACGATTAATGTAACTGATCCTGGAACACCAACTTTGTTAACAGCAGGAACTCAAAACTTCTGTTTGGCAAATGCACCAACCTTTGCAAGTGTTCAGTTCAATCAGGCCAATATCGTTTGGTACACTGCTTTAACAGGTGGAACATTGATCCCATCAACTACAGCGTTGACAAGCGGAACGTATTATGCAGCGATACAAGATGCAACAACAGGTTGTGAAAGTGTAGAGAGATTATCGGTAACAATAAATGTTACTGATCCTGGAACACCGACTTTAGTAACAGCAGGAACACAAAACTTCTGTTTGGCAAATGCACCAACTTTTGCAAGTGTTCAGTTCAATCAGGCCAATATCGTTTGGTACACTGCTTTAACAGGCGGAACATTGATCCCATCAACTACAGCGTTGACAAGCGGAACGTATTATGCAGCGATACAGGATCCAACAACAGGTTGTGAAAGTGTAGAGAGATTATCAGTAACGATTAATGTAACTGATCCTGGAACACCAACTTTGTTAACAGCAGGAACTCAAAACTTCTGTTTGGCAAATGCACCAACCTTTGCAAGTGTTCAGTTCAATCAGGCCAATATCGTTTGGTACACTGCTTTAACAGGTGGAACCTTGATCCCATCAACTACAGCGTTGACAAGCGGAACATATTATGCAGCATTAAAAGATGAAGCATCAGGTTGTGAAAGTGTAGAGAGATTATCAGTAACAATAAATGTTACCGATCCTGGAACACCAACTTTGGTAACAGCAGGAACACAAAACTTCTGTTTGGCAAATTCACCAACTTTTGCAAGCGTTCAGTTTAATCAGGCCAATATCGTTTGGTACACGGCTTTAACAGGTGGAACCTTGATCCCATCAACTACAGCGTTGACAAGCGGAACATATTATGCAGCATTAAAAGATGAAGCATCAGGTTGTGAAAGTGTAGAGAGATTATAACGATTAATGTAACTGATCCTGGAACACCAACTTTGGTAACAGCAGGAACTCAAAACTTCTGTTTGGCAAATGCACCAACCTTTGCAAGTGTTCAGTTCAATCAGGCCAATATCGTTTGGTACACGGCTTTAACAGGTGGAACATTAATTCCGTCAACTACAGCATTGACAAGCGGAACATATTATGCAGCGATACAAGATGCAACAACAGGTTGTGAAAGTGTAGAGAGATTATCAGTAACGATTAATGTAACTGATCCTGGAACACCAACTTTGTTAACAGCAGGAACTCAAAACTTCTGTTTGGCAAATGCACCAACCTTTGCAAGTGTTCAGTTCAATCAGGCCAATATCGTTTGGTACACTGCTTTAACAGGTGGAACCTTGATCCCATCAACTACAGCGTTGACAAGCGGAACATATTATGCAGCATTAAAAGATGAAGCATCAGGTTGTGAAAGTGTAGAGAGATTATCAGTAACAATAAATGTTACCGATCCTGGAACACCAACTTTGGTAACAGCAGGAACACAAAACTTCTGTTTGGCAAATGCACCAACTTTTGCAAGCGTTCAGTTTAATCAGGCCAATATCGTTTGGTACACGGCTTTAACAGGTGGAACCTTGATCCCATCAACTACAGCGTTGACAAGCGGAACATATTATGCAGCATTAAAAGATGAAGCATCAGGTTTGAAAGTGTAGAGAGATTATCAGTAACGATTAATGTAACTGATCCTGGAACACCAACTTTGGTAACAGCAGGAACTCAAAACTTCTGTTTGGCAAATGCACCAACCTTTGCAAGTGTTCAGTTCAATCAGGCCAATATCGTTTGGTACACGGCTTTAACAGGTGGAACATTAATTCCGTCAACTACAGCATTGACAAGCGGAACATATTATGCAGCGATACAAGATGCAACAACAGGTTGTGAAAGTGTAGAGAGATTATCAGTAACGATTAATGTAACTGATCCTGGAACACCAACTTTGTTAACAGCAGGAACTCAAAACTTCTGTTTGGCAAATGCACCAACCTTTGCAAGTGTTCAGTTCAATCAGGCCAATATCGTTTGGTACACTGCTTTAACAGGTGGAACCTTGATCCCATCAACTACAGCGTTGACAAGCGGAACATATTATGCAGCATTAAAAGATGAAGCATCAGGTTGTGAAAGTGTAGAGAGATTATCAGTAACAATAAATGTTACCGATCCTGGAACACCAACTTTGGTAACAGCAGGAACACAAAACTTCTGTTTGCAAATGCACCAACTTTTGCAAGCGTTCAGTTTAATCAGGCCAATATCGTTTGGTACACTGCTTTAACAGGTGGAATTGATCCCATCAACTACAGCGTTGACAAGCGGAACATATTATGCAGCATTAAAAGATGAAGCATCAGGATGTGAAAGTGGTACAAGATTATCGGTAACAATAAATGTTACTGATCCTGGAACACCAACTTTGGTAACAGCAGGAACACAAAACTTCTGTTTGGCAAATGCACCAACCTTTGCAAGTGTTCAGTTCAATCAGGCAAATATCGTTTGGTATAGTGCAGTAACTGGAGGATCGGTTATTCCATCAGCGACAGCATTAACCAGCGGAACATATTATGCAGCATTAAAAGATGCAGCATCAGGATGTGAAAGTGTAGAGAGATTATCAGTAACGATTAATGTTACTGATCCGGGAACTCCAACAACTGCATTAGCGGCTCAGGGATTCTGTTCCGGAAATAATCCAACTGTTGCGAATATTCAGGTAAATCAAAGTAACGTGGTTTGGTATAGTTCAGCAAATGGAGGAACAGCAATTGCTTCAACGACAGCTTTAGCAAATGGAGATTATTTTGCAGCTTTAAAAGATGCAACGACAGGTTGTGAAAGCAGTATTAGGCTAAAAATTACAGTTACTATCGGAAACTCAAATAATCCAACAACAAATAATGTAGCTCAGAACTTTTGTTCAACAAGTGCTCCAACATTTGCTAGTATTCAGGTAAACGAAAGTAATGTAAGTTGGTTTAGTAGTGCTACCGGCGGAACAGCAATTCCATCAGCTACAGCTTTAACTTCAGGTACTTATTATGGAGAAATTACAGATCCAACAACAGGATGTAAAAGTGCAACCCGTTTACAGGTTATGATTACTATTGTTAATCCAATGGCAACACCTACAACGAGTTCGGTTACCCAAAGCTTCTGTTCTATTAATGCACCGAAAGTTTCGAATATTCAGGTAAACGAAAGTAACGTAAGTTGGTTTAGTAGTGCTAGTGGCGGAACAGCCATTCCATCAACAACAGCTTTAATTAGTGGTACTTATTATGGTAGTATTTCCAGCGGTTCAGGTTGTGATAATCCGGTAAGATTAGCTGTTGTAGTAAATGTAAACACACCACTTTTAATTACCACGCCAAGAACAACACAAACATTCTGTTTATCAGCAGTTCCAACAATAGCAAGTATTTTTGTAAATGAGGCAAATGTAGTATGGTATGCCTCTGCAACAGGCGGAACACCATTAGCTGCAAATACGCCTCTGACCGCTACCACATATTATGGCGGAGCGTTTAATGACACGAATAATGGTTGTGCGGGAGCTTCAAGATTAGCTGTAACGATTAATTTTGAGAATGATGCTTTGGTTCCGATCACTACAACAGATGATACACCATGTGTTTTCCAGAAAGTTACCTACTCAGTTGCCAACGGAAAATCAGATTATGTTTGGTCAGTTACTAATGGTACAATTACTTCCGGTGGAGGAAATACAGACGGATCTGTTACAATTTCATGGTCTGATATAGGACCAGGTAGAGTTCAGGTTACGTATACAAATACTTGTAACGATACCACAACTAAAACATTAAATGTTACTGTAGCAACTTGTTCTGATCTAACGATAACTAACACAGTTAGTAATCCTACACCTAATTTTGGTGATCAGATAACATTTACTGTAACAGTAAATAATGTAGGACAAGGAAACTTTATTAACACGATAGTTAGCGAGTTGCTTCCAAGTGGATACAATTTAGTTAGTGCTAGTACAACTGCAGGAACATACGATTTACTAACAGAGCTTTGGACAATTCCAACATTAAATGCTGGACAAAGTGTAGTACTTACGGTTGTTGCGGAAGTATTGTCAAGTGGTAATTACTTAAACGTTGCAACTGTTGAAATTTCAACTCCTTTAGATGCTGATCCATCAAATAATTCGGCTTCAGTATCTGTTGAACCAGTTTGTTTGACAGTTTACAATGAGTTCACTCCAAATAATGACGGAACTAATGATGTTTTCAGAATTGATTGTCTCGAATCATATCCAAACAATGAGTTGAAAGTGTATAATAGATACGGTTCATTAGTATATAGTAAACAACATTATGAAAATGATTGGGACGGAACCGCCAATGTATCCGGAGTTATCAATAGAGGAGATATGTTGCCAACAGGTACTTATTTTTATGTGATAACCATTGGAGATGGAACGGTTAGAAAAGGATGGGTATCTATAATGAGATAAACACCCGGTATTAATCATCTAATTAATTAAACTTAATAAGTATCGTTATGAAACTATATATAAAATCATTAGAAACGTATTTCATTTTAATATGTTCTTTTATCACATTTTGTGCCAGTGCACAACAAGATCCGGAGTACACACAATATATGTATAATGCAATGTCGGTAAATCCAGCTTATGCTGGGTCTACCGGAACATTGGAAGCAACACTTTTGCACCGTTCCCAATGGGTTGGAATTGATGGAGCACCGGAGACACAATCGTTCTCTATTCATTCACCACTTCGAAACGAGAATATTGGTTTAGGATTAAGTGTTGTAAATGACAAGATTGGTCCGTCAAACGAATTATATCTTGATGGTAACTTTGCTTATTCTATTCCTTTGGGATATGACAAAAGACTGGCATTCGGTCTAAAAGCAGGTATGAGAATGCTAAATATAGATTGGTCTAAAGGGAGATATTACAATAATAATGATGTTTTGTTAAATCAAAATATTAATAATCAGATGAAGTTGGCTGTTGGAGCCGGAATCTACTATTACACTGATAAGTGGTATGTAGGTTTTTCAATTCCAAGTTTTATTCAAAATGATTATTATGACGACGTTCAGGAATCGATAGATTATGATCGTTTGCACTATTATTTAATGGGAGGTTATGTTTTTGATTTGAATCCGAATCTAAAGTTTAAGCCCGCATTTTTAGTAAAAGCTGTAAATGGAGCGCCACTTACTGCTGATATTTCTGCGAATTTCATGATTGTAGAGAAATTTGTAATTGGCGGATCCTATCGAACAGATGATTCTATAAGTGTGCTGGCGGGATTTCAGATCTCTAAAAGTTTTTATCTCGGATATGCTTTTGATTACACTGTAGGCGGATTGAACAAATACAACGACGGAACGCATGAATTTATCTTGCGTTATCAATTTACTAAAAACCAAAGTAAAATCAAATCTCCTAGATTCTTCTAAAATGTAAAAACCTATGAAAAAATTATATATCCTAAGTTTAGTGTTGAGTTTTACATTTGGTTTTGCTCAGACTAATTTAAAAAAGGCAGATGCTTTGTTTAAGAATTATTCTTATGCAGATGCTTCTAAAGCCTATGAAGAATGTTTACAAAATATCGAGAATCCATCGACTCAAACGATAAAGAATGCAGCAGATTCATATTATTTTATTTCGGATGCAAGAAATGCCCTTCGATGGTATAAAAAGTTATATGAAGTACAAGGCAATAATTTAACGGACATCTATTATCTGCGTTACATTCAATCTATGAAAGCAGTTAGGGATTACGATGATGCTGATCGAATTACGAAAGAATATCTAAATAAAAAAGGAGACCAGAAAGAGATCAGTCGATACGTTGCTCAAAAGAAGCAAATGGATAGTCTGGCTAAAACGAAGCCTCTTTATGAAATAAAAAATTTAGAGATAAATACCAGTAAATCTGATTTTGGAGCCACTTTTTATCAGGACCGAATTGTATTTACATCAGCAAGAGATACAACAAGGTTTGCAGAGAAATTGTATAACTGGAACAACCAGCCTTTTCTAAATTTATATGTTGCAGACAGAAATCCTGCAGACGGAAGTTTATTTAACGAAAGTCTCTTTATGCCTAATGTAATGACCAAGTATCACGAAGCAACAGCAAGTTTTGATGCCAGCGGAAAAACAATTTACTATTCGTCAAATATCATCAAGAAAAAGAAATTAGTGATAGATCAAAACAAGGTCAATAATTTTCAAATCCTTAAAGGTACATTAGTGGACGGAAAAGTAGAAAACCCACAAAAAGTTTTCTTTGATAATGATGATTATTCTGTTGGACACCCTAGTTTAAGTGATGACGGGCAATGGCTTTTCTTTGCATCTGATATGCCTGGAGGATATGGTGAAACGGATTTGTATGTAGTAAAAATTGCTGAAGACGGCACCATGAGTTCTCCTCAAAATCTGGGGCCAAAAATCAACACTATTGGTAATGATCTTTTTCCGTTTTTTCGTAACGGGGTACTTTATTTTTCTTCAGACGGACATTACGGATACGGAGATTTAGATGTATATGAAAGTAAATTTTTAGAGGATGGAACTTTTTCGACACCACGAAATTTGGGAGCTCCTATAAACAGTAATAAAGATGATTTTACTTTTGTAATTGACAAAACCGGTACGTACGGTTATGTATCTTCAAACAGAGCAGGAGGTAAAGGCGATGATGATATTTATTCTTTTACAAAAGGAGAACCCGTATGCAATCAGAATATTTCGGGTAAAGCAACAGATAGAAAATCAAAATTACCACTTACGGATGTTACGATTATCGCTTATAACTCGTTTAATGAAGTTTTGGCAGAAACAAAAACAAATTACGATGGTAACTATGCAGTAACAGTCCCTTGTAACAAAACAATTCGTTTAGTAGCGAGTAAAATGAACTACAGTAATGACGAAAAAACAGTTGAAACTACAAAAGAAAATGAAGGTGACATCACCAACGTTAATTTTGAACTAAGTAATTATGATGATTTGGTAGTTAAAAAAGAAGGAGTCGAAAAAGTAGCTGTTAACCCCATTTATTTTGACTATAATAAATACGATATAACACCCAAGGCCGTTGACGAATTGGCCAAAGTAGTTTTTCTGATGAGAAAATTTCCTAATATCCGTATCAAAATTGAATCGCATACAGATTCCCGGGGAAAAGATTCCTATAACTTAAAACTTTCTGATAACAGGGCAAAAGCAACTCGGGATTATATTGTTTCTCAAGGTATAGAGGCTTCAAGAATAGAAAGTGCAATAGGGTATGGTAAAACCCGATTAATAAATAAATGTAAAACAGGAGTAAAATGTACCGAAGAAGAACATTTATTAAACAGACGCTCAGATTTTATCATTATTCAAAAATAGTTTTATGTTTTATATTCTTATAATTAATATGTAAGATTAAAAATATAAAGTGAAGGAACCATTTGGAAGTTGGTTTTGTTTAATTCTTTTTAAGAATAATGGGCAAGAAGAAAATCAAGTTGCATCGTTTTGCAACTTGATTTTTGATTTTATAAAACTTTCGTTTTTTACTGTTTTTGAACAAAAATAATCCTAATTTTGATATTCAGTTATTATAAAACACAACCTTCAGTATTTTAATATTTTATGAGTATTCAAGAAACAATTCAGGCTTTACGAGACGAACTTAATCAGCACAATTACAATTATTATGTGTTAGATAATGCCACAATTTCTGATTATGATTTTGATATTAAACTAAAAGAACTTCAGGATTTAGAGAATAAGCATCCTGAATTTTTTGATGAAAATTCTCCAACACAGCGAGTGGGAGGTACAGTGACGAAAAATTTTAAAACAATCCCGCATCAATCCCGCATGTATTCTTTGGATAATTCTTATTCTAAAGAAGATTTACTGGATTGGGAAAATAGAATTCAGAAAGTTCTGGGAAATGTTGATTTACAATATACTTGCGAATTGAAGTATGATGGAGCGTCGATAAGTATTACGTATGAAAACGGAAAATTGGTACAAGCTTTAACCCGGGGAGATGGTTTTCAGGGAGATGAGGTGACCAATAACATCAAAACAATAAAATCGATTCCGTTAAAATTAAAAGGAAATTATCCTCAACGATTTGATATTCGCGGCGAAATTATTTTGCCATTTGCAGGTTTCGAAAAAATGAACCAGGAATTAATCGAAATAGGGGAAACACCTTATTCAAATCCGAGAAACACAGCCTCAGGAAGTTTAAAATTGCAAGATAGTGCTGAGGTTGCAAAGCGCCCTTTAGAATGTTTATTGTACTTTGTAACCGGAAATAATTTACCTTTTTCATCTCAGTTTGAAGGATTAGAATCTGCCCGAAAATGGGGATTTAAAGTCCCAGGCGAAGCAAAATTAGTAAATAATATGCAGGAAGTTTTTGATTTCATCGATTATTGGGATGTACACAGGCATACTTTACCTTATGAAACGGATGGAGTTGTTGTAAAAGTCAATAGCATCCATTATCAGGAAGAATTAGGATATACTGCAAAATCGCCACGTTGGGCAATTGCATATAAATTTAAATCGGAGCAAGTTTCGACTCAATTAAATTCAATTACCTATCAGGTTGGGCGTACCGGAGCCATAACGCCCGTAGCTAATTTAGCACCCGTACAATTGGCAGGAACCATTGTAAAAAGAGCTTCTTTGCACAATGCAGATCAAATAGAAAAATTAGATATCAGAATAAATGATACTGTTTTTGTTGAAAAAGGAGGAGAAATCATTCCTAAAATTATCGCTGTAGATCTATCAAAACGTCCTGAAGATTCAGAACCAACAAAATACATCACACATTGTCCCGAATGCCAAACCGAATTGGTTCGAAATGAAGGAGAAGCGAACCATTATTGTCCTAATTTTTACGGATGTCCTCCGCAAATTATAGGTAGAATCCAGCATTATATTTCAAGAAAAGCAATGGATATTGAAGGTCTGGGTGGCGAAACAGTGGCGCTGCTTTTTAAGAATGGCCTGGTTCATAATTACGCTGATTTATACGAATTAAAAGTAGAGGATATTTTGCACTTAGAAAGAATGGCAAAAAAATCTGCAGAAAATCTGGTAAATGGTGTCGAAAAATCAAAGGAAATTCCGTTTGAAAGTGTGCTTTTTGCGCTCGGGATTCGTTTTGTAGGAGAAACTGTCGCTAAAAAATTAGCCAAACATTATAAAAATATCGATGCATTAAGCAAAGCTTCTTTAATGGATTTAATTCTTGTAGATGAAATTGGAGAAAGAATTGCCAGAAGTGTGATTGAGTTTTTCGAAAATGAAGAAAACCAAAAAATAATTGAACGCCTAAAAAGCTACGGTGTTCAGTTTGAAATAGTAGAAAAAGTCAACCCGAATGCTACTGAAAAATTTATCGGAAAAACATTTGTTGTTTCTGGAGTTTTTACTCAATTTTCAAGAGATGAATTAAAGAAAACAATAGAAGATAACGGAGGAAAAGTAGGAAGTTCAATCTCTGCTAAAACTGATTTTGTGGTAGCCGGAGATAATATGGGACCTGCAAAATTAGAAAAGGCCGGTAAACTAAATATCCCTATCTTGTCAGAGGAAGATTTTATAACCAAATTAAATGAAAGCGAATAAACCGTCGTTGATTTTATTCTTTTTAGCCCTGCTATGTACAATCATTTTTGATTGTACGGAGCAGGATTTTTTTGCACTCTATGCCAAAGCAATTGTACTTCCTGCAATTTTTATTTACTATTTAATAAGTAGTGAGTTTAAAATTAGAAAAACAGAAGTATTAATTTTCCTATTCTGCTTTATAGGTCAGGTTTTTGATTTAATGGATATCGAAATTTCTGAAATAGGTGCAGTAATATGCTTTTTGCTAGTCTACCTCTTGCTATTGAAGATTTTTCTATTAGAACATGAAAAAATAAAACTAACCAAAAAGGATGTTTTGCCGGTAACTATAGTAATTATATTTATCGTTTATTTACTGGTTTCCGTGCTAGGCATGCAGTTTGACAGCATGAAAAAGTTCAGTCTTCTTTATGCTTTTTATGGAATTATACTGGGGGTTTTAAGTTATTTTTCGTTTGTAAGTTATATTACAAAAGGCACACATATTGCATTATTAATGTCTTTAATGGCCATCAGTTATATTTTTTCGGATATATTCTATATATTCAACGAATACTTTTCGCGTTCTATCGTCCTCGTTTTGATTCGTGATGTAACTCAAATTTTGGCTTATTTCTTTATGGTAGAATACTTTTTAGAAAAAGCCAAAATTCATAAAAAAAAATTACACTATAATTGATTTTCCCTGATGAGTGTGTGCTTTGTTCTTATCAAAATAAAAATCAATACGGCCTAAATTTATTCCGTAGCAACCTACCTGGTTCACCAATACATCTTGTCCTGCTTTATTTTTTACAATAGTTGGTTTATCTAAAAAGGTATGGGTGTGCCCACCAATAATCAAATCAATATCCTGCGTTTGTGCTGCAAATTTTAAATCAGAAATTTTAGATTCGTCGTCTTTGTATTTATAACCTAAATGCGAAAGGCAAATAACTAAGTCGCATTTTTCTTCCTTTTTTAACAATTGCGTCATATCCTGAGCAACTTCAACCGGATCATTATAAACAGTCTCCTTATACATTTGTTTGTCTACCAAGCCGGCAAGTTCAATTCCTACACCAAAAACCCCCACTTTAATTCCGTTTTTATTAAAGATTTTATACGGTTTTACAAGACCGTTCATGACTGTATTCTTAAAGTCATAATTAGAATTGATAAATTCAAAAGTAGCATGTGGCATTTGAGCATATAATCCGTCAAGACCATTATCAAAATCGTGATTTCCAATAGTCGATGCATCGTATTTCATCATGCTCATTAATTTGAATTCAAGTTCTCCTCCATAATAATTAAAGTAAGGAGTTCCCTGAAAAATATCTCCTGCATCTAATAAAAGAACATTTGGATTTTCCTGACGAATGGTTTCTATAAGAGCTGCTCTTCTGGAAACACCACCTTTGTTTGGGTTACGGGGATCATCAGCCGGAAAAGGATCGATATGGCTGTGAACATCATTAGTATGTAGAATCGTTAAGTGCTTAATATCGTTAGTTTCAAAACTGCTTAATGACAGACCTAAACTTAATAAGGCAGTACTTGCAGCTGTTTTTTCGATAAATTCTCTTCTTTTCATTTTGTATATTTTTTGCGGAAACGATATTTTTTTTGCTATTTTTTTTGCCAATTTCACGAATTCACACATTTAAAATTTGTGTAAATTCGTGAAATTCGTGGCGAACTTTTTATTCTTCTGTAATTCTGATATCTTTTGCTACCGGAATAGTATCAACTGATTTAAAATAATCAATCAATACGTTTCGAAGCTTATAATTCAAATCAAATTTTTGGACACCTTTAGCGAAAAAAGTCATGCTATCACCGCCATTCGCCAGATAGTCATTCGTAGCTACATAATAGATCTTGTTAACGTCAAGAGGTTTTCCCTGAATTAAAATATTCTTAGCGGTATTATCTTTTGCGATTGTAAAAGTCATTCCGGATAAAGGCTGTGGTTTTTTCTCCTTAATAATATAAGCAGCAATTTCAAGGATTTGATCTCCTTTTAATGCCACAACAACCAAATTGTTTTCAAAAGGCATAATTTCAAAAGCAGTTCTTGTAGTTACATTTCCTTTTGGTAAAATAGCACGAATTCCGCCATGGTTTAAGAGACATAAGTCAATGCTTTTTTTCTCACGTGCTTTAAAAACAAGATTTCCTCGTTCGACACAAGCATCAGCTAATAAATTACCAATACTGGTTTGCCATTTTCCGGTACTTTTGTCAAGAGTTTCCGGGCAATAGGCCAAAACACTGTCTAAATCCTTATTGATATGATCGCGATAAGGTTTAATAAAATTTTCCATTGCCGGAGTTTGTCCGTCCTTTTCAGTGATTGGAAGTTGTTTTCCTTCTATCTTCGTCAAATTGTAATTTTTCTGACTGCAAGAAGTTATAAAAAAAAGTGTTAAGAATATAACAAAAAGTTTTAAAAATCCGTTATACTTTTTTAGTTTTACCATCTTAAATGCGACTTAAATAATTAATTTTGTAATCTGGCAAAAGTACTATGTTTTTAAATTATATAAAGGAATTTTTTGTAAAAAAATCATTAAAAAATAACTTTAGTAATGTTAAAAACGAAGTCTTTACCAGTAATATACAAACAATTGGTTTACTGATTGATGAGAGCGATTTTAGGCATTCAAACGAACTGGTAAATGAACTGGTTTTGCAGGGGATTGCTCCTCAAAACATAAAAGTTGTGGTGTATAGAAGTAAATTTAAAGAGAAAGAAACGTATTCAATGCCTACTTTTGGTAATAAACATATCAATTGGAATGGCGAGATCACAGAAACTTTTTTGAATGAATTTATCGGGACAGAATTTGATCTTTTGATTAGTTATTATAACCTCGAAATAGCCATTTTGATGATGATAACCCATAAATCAAGAGCTAAATTTAAAGTGGGATTTGCATCCGTAGATAAAAAATTGAATCGCTGGATGATTAATACCACTATAGAGAATCATAAACTTTTCGTTCATGAATTGTTTAAATATTTAAAGAGTATAAAATAAAATATAAATTAGAATATGCAATCATTAATAGGAACTGGTGTTGCGCTTGTGACGCCATTTAAAAAAGACTTTTCAATAGATATCGACGCTTTGCAGCGTATCGTTAATTTTTCGATAGACGGAGGAGTTGAATATCTTGTGGTTATGGGAACAACAGCTGAAAATGCTACTCTTACACAAGCCGAAAAAGAATTGGTTATTACTACTGTAGTCGACATAAATAAAGGAAGATTGCCTTTGGTTCTTGGAGTTGGAGGTAATAATACAATGCAAATTGTGGAAGAATTAAAAACAAGAGATTTTTCTGCTTTTGAAGCAATTCTTTCTGTTTCTCCTTATTATAATAAGCCAACACAAGAAGGGATTTATCAGCATTTTAAAGCTATTGCAGAAGCGTGTCCAATTCCTGTAATTCTATATAATGTTCCGGGAAGAACATCTAGTAACATGTTGCCTTCTACAGTAATTCGCCTGGCAAATGATTTTAGTAATGTCATAGCGATAAAAGAAGCGGCCGGGGATATTGTGCAAGCGATGCAACTGATCAAAAATGCACCAAAAGATTTTCTTGTAATTTCAGGCGATGATATGATTGCTTTACCAATTGTTTTAGCAGGTGGGGCAGGTGTAATTTCGGTTATTGGACAAGGTTTTCCGAAAGAATTTTCAGAAATGATTCGTTTAGGATTAAATAAAAAGGTAAATGAAGCGTTTAAAACCCAATACATTTTATCGGATTGTATTGACATGATTTTTGAGCAGGGAAATCCTGCGGGAATCAAACAAGTCTTTCAAGCCCTTGGTATTGCTGAGAACACAGTGCGTTTGCCTTTGGTAACCGTTGATGATTCTTTGGCAAACAGATTGAATGAATTTGTAAAAAACAGCATAAAATAAGAGTAAGATTGCCGGTATTTTAATATACCAAAAAATATTTTGTAGTAGCTAAATTAATAACTAAATTTGCCACCGGAACTTCGGTGTGATTTTGCTTTGGCATAATTGTCTAAGAAATCATAATAAAAGTAAGAAAATGAAAAAAATAGTATCTCTATTAATTGTTGTTGTCCTTTTTTGTTCTTGTAGTGAATACCAAAAAGCATTAAAAAACGAAGATGTTGCGGCAAAATTTGAAGTGGCGACAAAAATGTATGATGCTGGAAAATATTCAAAAGCCATTCGTCTTTTTGAACAATTAGCCCCTTCTTACAGAGGAAAACCTCAGGCGGAGAAACTTTTTTATATGTTTTCACAATCTTATTATAAGTCAAAACAGTATTATTTAGCAGGTTATCAGTTCGAAAGTTTTGTTTCAGGATACCCTCGTAGTGAAAAAGTACAGGAAGCGGCATTTTTAGGAGCCTACAGTTATTCAAAATTAGCTCCTGTTTACAGCTTAGATCAGACAGATACAGTAAAAGCTTTAGAGAAATTACAGGCTTTTATCGATAATTATCCAAACTCAGAATACATTGCTCAGGCTAACGAAGCCGTGAAGGTTTTAAGTGGTAAGCTGGAGAAAAAAGCATACGAAAATGCGAAAGGGTATAACACAATTTCGGATTATAAGTCAGCATTGATTGCATTTGATAATTTTATTGCTGATTTTCCCGGAACACCTTTTAAAGAAGATGCACTGTTTTACAAATACGATTCAGCATATAAATTAGCAATAAACAGTATTCCTTCAAAAATGGAAGATCGTTTAAATGTTGCAAAAGTGGCTTACAACAACTTGATTAAGTTTAATAGCGCTACGAAATATAAAAAAGAAGCAGACGAAATGAATGCTAGGGTTGAAACTGATTTACAAAAATTTACTAAAATAAAATAAAGTCATGGATTTAAAAAAGACGAATGCTCCTGTAAATACAATAACTTATAATAAAACAGTTATTGAAGAGCCAACAGGAAATGTGTATGAAGCGATTACCATTATGGCTAAAAGAGCAAATCAAATTAATTCTGAAATTAAAAAAGAATTAACTGAGAAATTAGAAGAGTTTGCTACTTATAATGACAGTCTTGAAGAAGTTTTTGAAAATAAAGAACAAATTGAAGTTTCTAAATTTTATGAAAAATTACCTAAACCACACGCATTAGCGGTTCAGGAATGGTTAGACGGTAAAACTTACCACAGAAGCTCAAACAAATAATATAGTATAATGTCAGTTTTAAACGGGAAGAAAATTTTGCTGGGAGTTTCTGGTGGAATTGCAGCGTATAAAACAGCCTCATTAGTACGACTTTTTATAAAAGCAGGTGCACATGTCCAAGTGATAATGACACCTGCTTCTAAGGATTTTGTAACTCCACTTACGTTATCTACACTATCAAAAAATCCTGTTCATTCTAATTTCTTTAATCAGGATGATGAGGATGCTGTCTGGAACAACCATGTTGAATTGGCGCTTTGGGCTGATTTAATGTTAATTGCTCCTGCAACAGCCAATACGTTGTCTAAGATGGTAACGGGTAATTGTGATAATCTTTTAATTGCAACTTATTTATCAGCAAAATGTCCGGTTTATTTTGCTCCGGCAATGGATTTGGATATGTACAAACATCCCTCAACAGTATCTGGTTTTGCAGCCTTAAAACAGTTTGGCAATGTAATGATTCCTGCTGAAAATGGAGAATTGGCAAGTGGATTGTCTGGAGAAGGAAGAATGGCTGAGCCTGAAAATATAGTGGCTTTTCTTGAAGCTGATTTAGAAAGTAAATTACCGCTAAAAGGAAAAAAAATATTAATTACTGCCGGCCCCACATACGAAGCAATAGATCCTGTGCGTTTTATAGGAAATCATTCTTCCGGTAAAATGGGTTTTGATATTGCGAATGAAGCTGCTAATCTGGGCGCACAAGTTATTTTGGTTTCCGGTCCAACACATTATAAAGTAAAAAATACACTGGTTAAAGTAATTGATGTAATTTCGGCTCAGGATATGTATGAAGCCTGTCATTTATATTTTGATGATGTAGATGTTGCTATAGCAGCAGCAGCTGTAGCAGATTACAGGCCAAAAGTCGTAGCTTTACAGAAGATTAAAAAAGCATCAGAGGAGTTTTCGATTGAACTCGAAAAGACAAAAGATATTTTAGCATCCTTAGGAGCAATCAAAAAAAATCAGTTTTTAATTGGATTCGCTTTGGAGACCGAAAATGAAATTGAAAATGCGAAGTTGAAAATTCAGAAAAAAAACTTAGATTTGATTGTTTTAAATTCCTTACAAGATGAAGGGGCAGGTTTTAAAAAAGAAACCAATAAAGTAACTTTTATTGATCAGGATTTTAGAATTGAACCAATGGAATTGAAGTCAAAAGAATCTGTTGCAGTTGATATTTTAGATAAAGTGATTTCGCATTTCTCGAAATTATTATGATTTGAAATAAGTGTCAGGGACAATAGTTAAACTATCGTGTGCTAAACCAAATATTATCTTTCATATGAATAAAGTAGTTACTCTTTTAGTGTTTTTAATTTTTGGCTTTACACAAGCACAACAGTTGAATTGTACCGTAACTATTAATACTGAGAGATTGCCCAATCCCAATCAACAAGTTTTTAAAACACTTCAAACCTCATTATCTGAATTTGTAAATAAAACGGATTGGACGGGATCGATTATGAAACAAAATGAGCGAATCAATTGTTCTATGTATATTACATTGTCATCAAATAGCTCAGATCAGTTTACAGGAACAATTCAGGTGCAATCCTCCAGATTGATCTTTAATTCAACTTATTCGTCACCGGTGTTAAATTATAATGATAAAGATTTTAATTTTAGATATACGGAGTACGAGCCTTTGTTGTTTAATCCCACTACTTTTGAATCAAATTTGGTATCTGTAGTTTCTTTTTACAGTTATTTAATTTTAGGAATGGACGCGGATACTTTTCAGATGGGAGCCGGGGACCAATATCTTGAAACAGCTCAGAATATTGCAAATGTCGCACAGCAGGGAGGATTTAAAGGATGGAATCAATCTGATGGAGTTCAAAATCGTTACTATTTGATAAATGATATGGTTTCGCCTATGTTTAGTGACTTGCGTCAGGTCATGTATGCATATCATACCGGATTGGATGGCATGAGCTTAGACTTAAAAGCATCAAAAGAAAAAGTCAAGTCTGCATTGATGATTATTGGCAGATTTAATTCTGTTAAGCCAAATGCTTTTTTGACCAGAGTGTTTTTTGATGCAAAATCAGATGAAATCGTTTCTATCTTTTCAGGTGGCCCAAGTATTCCTGTTGGAGACTTAACGGATATGCTGAACAAAGTATCGCCTTTAAATTCTACTAAATGGTCTCAGATTAAATTTTAATTGACTTTTTCAATTACTTTCTTTACTAATTTTATACTTACACAATTCCCTTATGATAACGTCCTTGTCGATTAAAAACTATGCACTGATTGAAAAACTTACTATAGATTTTTCAAGAGGTTTTTCTATAATTACAGGTGAAACAGGCGCGGGTAAATCTATTATATTAGGAGCAATAGGATTGGTTTTAGGAAAAAGAGCCGACTTAACGTCCTTAAAAAACAAAGAAGAAAAATGTGTTATTGAAGCCCATTTTGAAATTTCTAAATACAATTTAAAAGAATTTTTTGAAACAAACGATCTTGACTATGAAGAGGATACAATCATTAGACGAGAGATTTTGCCTTCAGGAAAATCCCGTGCTTTTATTAATGATAGTCCCGTAAATCTTCAGGAATTGCAAGATTTAAGTTTGTTTTTAATTGATATTCATTCACAACAGCAAACTCAGGAGCTTTCAGACGAAAGTGTTCAGTTCAAAATAATTGATGCTATCGCAAACAATTTTGATACTATTCAGTTGTATCAAAAAGTGCTAAAAGCATATAAGGCAGATAAATCGAAGCTGAATGCTTTATTAAAAAAGCAAAGTGATTCAGGAAAAGAGCAGGAGTATAATACTTTTTTATTAAATGAACTGGTTACTGCTAAACTAAAATCAGGTGAGCAGGAAGAATTAGAAGCTGATTTTGAAAAATTAAACAATGTTGAAATTATAAAAGAGGCAATTGATAAATCTCTTGTAATTGCTAATGAAGAACAATTTGGAGTTTTTCATAATTTAAATGAAATTAAAACTTCTTTGCAGAAAATTGCACTTTTCGCTCCTGAATATCAAAATATATTTGAACGAATTACAAGTTTAGCTATTGAATTTGATGATGTTTCGAAGGAATTGCAAAATTCTTCAGAAAAATTATTGAATGATCCTGCACAATTAGAATTAGTAAGTCAAAAATTGCAATTGATTTATAATTTGCAAAAAAAGCATCAGGTAACTTCTGTAGATGAATTAATTGAAATTCAGGCTGTTTTAGGAAATGCATTACTTGAACTGGATAATATAGAAGAAGAAATAGCTGTTTTGTCAAAATCGATAGATCAGAAAGTGGTTGAGCTAGATGCCTTTTCTGTAACGATTCATCAAAACAGGCAGAATGCTATTCCTGTTTTGTCTCAAAAATTGATTTCAATTTTAGAAACTTTAGGAATGCCAAATGTTCGTTTCAATATGGAACTATTGCCATCGGAAACTTACTTTCAAAATGGAAAAGACGAACTTCAATTTTTATTTTCTGCCAATAAAGGAACTGATTTTGGCTTGCTTAAAAAAGTAGCGTCAGGAGGGGAGATGTCTCGTATTATGTTGGCTGTAAAAGCAATTTTAGCGCAATATTCAAAATTACCAACTTTAATTTTTGATGAAATTGATACTGGGGTTTCTGGAGAAATTGCGATCAGAATGGGAGAAATTATGAAAGAAATGAGTGCTACTATGCAGATTTTTGCTATTACGCATTTACCTCAAATTGCAGCAAAAGGAGACTCTCATTTTAAAGTTTTCAAATCTACGATAGGCGACGATACACAATCAGAACTTAAGCTATTGTCTCAGGACGAAAGAGTTATAGAAATTGCTCAAATGTTATCAGGAGCAGTTGTTTCTGATTCGGCTTTAAATCATGCTAAAGCCTTGTTGAACTAAAGAAATAATTTATATTTGTCAACTCAAAGCTAATTAAACAAACGTAAATAAGTTAGTTGTTTATCTTAAATGATAAGATTAACCAAATCAACGAATAAATAGAAAAATATGATTATAGAACCTAGAATGAGAGGATTTATTTGCTTGACTGCACACCCAAAAGGCAGCGAGCAAAATGTTAAAAATCAAATAGAATATATCAAATCAAAAGGTCCAATTGCTGGTGCTAAAAAAGTATTGGTTATTGGTGCTTCAACAGGTTTTGGATTAGCTTCAAGAATTACAAGTGCTTTTGGATCTGATGCTGCTACTATTGGAGTGTTTTTTGAAAAACCACCTGTTGAAGGTAAAACAGCTTCACCAGGTTGGTATAATTCTGCTGCATTTGAAACAGAAGCTCATAAAGCAGGTTTATATGCAAAAAGTATCAACGGAGATGCTTTTTCAAATGAAATAAAAAGACAAACTTTAGATTTAATCAAAGCTGATTTAGGCCAGGTTGATCTTATAATTTATAGTTTAGCTTCACCAGTTCGTCAACATCCGGTAACAGGAGTTTTGCACCGTTCAGTGTTAAAACCAATCGGGCAAACATTTACCAATAAAACAGTTGATTTTCATACAGGAAATGTTACTGAGGTTTCTATTGCTCCCGCAAATGAAGAAGATATCGCTAATACTGTAGCAGTAATGGGTGGTGAAGACTGGACCATGTGGATTGATGCTTTAAAAGCCGAAAATTTACTAGCTGAAGGTGCTACAACGGTTGCTTATTCTTATATCGGACCATCATTGACAGAAGCAGTGTACCGTAAAGGTACAATCGGTCGTGCAAAAGATGATTTAGAAGCTACAGCATTCTCGATCACAGACAGTTTGAAATCAATAGGAGGAAAAGCATATGTTTCTGTAAATAAAGCATTAGTAACACAAGCAAGTTCTGCAATTCCGGTAATTCCTTTATATATTTCACTTTTATATAAAATCATGAAAGAAGAAGGAATTCATGAAGGTTGTATTGAGCAAATCCAGCGCTTGTTTCAGGACAGATTATACAATGGATCTGATGTTCCTGTAGATGAAAAAGGCAGAATCAGAATTGATGATTGGGAAATGCGTGAAGATGTTCAGGCTAAAGTGGCTAAACTCTGGTTAGAGGCTACAACCGAAACATTGCCTGCAATTGGAGATTTGGCAGGATATAGAAACGATTTCTTAAATCTTTTTGGATTTGAATTTGCCGGAGTAGATTACACTGCTGATACAAATGAAGTTGTTGAAATTGAAAGCATCAAGTAAATAAAGAAATAAGTCTTATAAAATGAAAAACCATTCGCTGTAGCGAATGGTTTTTTTATTAATATAACATATCTTTGTTAAAATTTTGAAATTTAAAAATTGCCACTTTAATACCGCATATCCCGTTATGATTTTTTCTTTAATTATACCCGTGTATAATCGTCCGGACGAAGTTGATGAACTTTTAGAAAGTCTGTCTAAATCTGATTATAATGAAGCCTTTGAAATTGTTCTTGTTGAAGACGGATCATCGATACCCTGCAAAGATGTGGTCATGACCTATCAGGGAAAATTGAATATTTCGTATTATTTTAAAGAGAATTCAGGTCCTGGAGATTCAAGGAATTTTGGAATGCAAAAAGCACGAGGCGATTATTTTATCATTTTTGATTCGGACTGTATCATTCCGCCTGACTATTTAACAGAAGTTCGAAAAGCATTAAATCAAGATTATGTAGATTGTTTTGGAGGACCGGATAAAGCGTTAGATAGTTTTTCAGATATTCAAAAAGCAATTAATTTTGCAATGACTTCTTTTCTGACTACCGGAGGAATTCGTGGGGGATCTGAGAAGATTAATAAATTTCAACCCAGAAGTTTCAATATGGGGATTTCAAAAAAGGCATTTGAAGCATCAAAAGGCTTTGGGAATATTCATCCTGGTGAAGATCCGGACCTTTCAATCCGTTTATGGAATTTAGGATTCGAAACCAGATTGTTTCCATCCGCATACGTCTATCATAAACGTAGAATTGATTGGGAAAAATTTTCGGTTCAGGTCAATAAATTTGGAATCGCAAGACCTATTTTAAATAGTTGGTATCCAGAACATAATAAATTGACTTTCTTCTTTCCTTCGGTTTTTATACTGGGTTTGTTATTAGCTTTTTTACTATTAATTTTTAACATTGATATATTATTACAATTATATTTTGTATATTTCGTTATAATTTTTCTTACAGCCAGTGTACAGAATAAAAGCATTAAAATTGGATACTTATCTGCAATTGCAGTCTGGAAACAATTTTATGGTTATGGAACAGGATTTTTGAAATCTTTTGTAAAAATTATTATTTTAAAGAAAAAACCACAAGAGGCTTTTCCTCGTATGTTTTTTAAAGTATAGTATGACTAAAGTTATCGGTTTAACAGGTGGAATAGGGAGTGGTAAAACCACTATTGCAAACTATTTTGCAGCAATGGGCGTTCCTGTATACATTGCCGACGATGAAGCCAAAAAAGTAATGCAGTCTCAAAATATTATACAAGCAATAAAAACAACTTTTGGAGATTCTCTTTTTGAAAATGAAATTTTAAACAGAGCAAAATTAGCTGAAATTGTATTTAATAATGCGGATAAATTAGCAGCCTTAAATGCCATTGTACACCCAGCAGTAAAAAAAGATTTTGAATTGTGGCTGTTGGAAAATAAAAACCATAATTACGTAGTTTATGAAGCCGCAATTTTATTTGAAAGTGGTCGTTATAAAGATTGCGATGTTATTGTAACAGTTACCGCTCCTGAGGAAATAAGAATTGAAAGAGTCGTTAAGCGCGATAATACCACACGAGAACAAGTTTTGAGCAGAATGAAAATGCAGTGGAATGATGAAAAACGGATTTCTTTGAGCAATTTTGTAATAAATAACAGTAATCTTAAAATTGCTAAAGAAGAAGTTGTTAAAATTCTTAAAATTTTAAATATAAAACAAAATCAGTCTTAAATGTTAATATTTGGTTAATGTATTATTTAGTATATTGTTAAAATATTAATTTTGTTTCGATGAATAAATTATTTTTTAGAATACTTGTTTTACTGATGAGTTTGTCCCTGATAGGGATTATTCTGGTACAAGTTTATTGGTTCAATTCCTCGTTCAAAAACAATGATGAACAGTTTAAATACCACGTTACACAAGTAATTGGTAATGTCGCTGATAAACTGGAGCAACAAGAAGAATACAGTTTTTATGACAAGTACAATCGTATTAAAGACAGTACTGGTAAAACTCCAAAAAAAGAAGATTTGTTAGAGGTTCTTTATGTTCAGAGAAATACAAAAACAAATAAAACTATAGTATATTCTAATACGCTTACATCTGAAGATTACGATATAAACGGTTCACTTTTTAATAAAAAATTTAATAGTGAAAGATTTAAAAATTTTAGTTCTAAAAGAGTAACTGAAGTTTATAACAACAATAACGGAATCGATAATAATAGTTTAGGACAAAGTATTATTCCGGATCTTAAAATTGAAAAATCAGGTAGTTTAGACATTCTAAATAAAGTTCAGCAGCAAATTCAGTATAAAGATATTGCTTCTTTGACTCCTATAGAAGGGAGAATTACAAAAGATAAACTTCAAAAACTTTTAAAAAAGGAATTAGAAGAATATGGTGTAAATACCAAGTTTGAATTTGGCGTTCTCAACAGTGGACTTGCAACGAAGGTAAAATCTGATGGTTTTCATTATGATAAAGATGCAAGTTATCACATACCAATATATACTGATAATGAAGGAAATAGTAAATATGAATTATTCATTACTTTCCCTCATAAAAAGAAATTTTTATTGTCTGAGTTGTTGAGTATTACAATATTGTCAATAATTTTTACATTGATTATAATAGTGGCGTATACAAGTGCGTTGAATCAATTACTACGTCAAAAGCATATTTCTGAAATCAAGACAGATTTTATAAATAATATGACGCATGAGTTTAAGACTCCAATTGCAACCATAAATTTAGCACTTGATGCCATAAAAAATCCTAAAATTATTGAGGATAAAGAAAAAGTATTTCGATATCTGCAAATGATTAGGGATGAGAATAAAAGGATGCATGCTCAGGTTGAAAACGTTCTTCGTATTTCTAAATTAGAAAAAAGAGAGTTAGATATTACAAAAGAGCCAACTGCAATTCACGATATAATCGATGATGCAATTGAACACGTAAATTTAATTTTAGAAGATAAACACGGAACTGTTGTAAAGCATTATAATGCTGCAAGAACAACCTGTTTGATTAACGAAGTGCATTTTACAAACGTATTGGTTAATATTTTAGAAAATGCCATAAAATATTCGCCTGATATTCCTGAAATTGAAATTTTTACGGAAAATGTTAAAGACATGATTCTGATAAAAGTAAAAGATAATGGTCTTGGTATGAGTAAAGTGGCTCAAAAAAGAGTTTTTGAGAAATTTTACAGAGAGCACACCGGAGATTTACATAATGTAAAAGGACATGGTTTAGGCCTTGCTTATGTAAAAAGAATAGTAGAGGATCACAATGGTCAAGTATATGTTGAAAGCGAAAAAGGAAAAGGTAGCACCTTTATAATAAAAATACCATTAATAAATTAAAATATGGAAAATAATAACAAAAGAATACTTTTAGTAGAAGATGACCTTAATTTTGGGGCAGTTCTTAAAGATTATCTAATGTTAAATGACTTTGAAGTTACTTTAGCTAAAAACGGTATGGAAGGTTTCGAGAAGTTCAAGAAAGATGTGTATGATTTATGCATTCTTGACGTAATGATGCCTTATAAAGATGGTTATACTTTAGCCAAAGAAATTAGAGAAAAGAATAGCGAAGTGCCAATTATCTTCTTAACGGCGAAATCGATGAAAGAAGATGTGCTAAAAGGATACAAAGCCGGTGCTGATGATTATTTGAATAAACCTTTTGATTCAGAAGTTTTATTGATGAAAATCAAAGCTATTATTCAAAGAAAATCTGCGGATACAAAAGCGGAACAAGTTCAGTTTGAGTTTAACATTGGTAAATTCCACCTGAATTCTAAACTTAGATTTTTAACGTTCGAAAATGACGAGCCAATAAAATTATCTCCAAAAGAGAATGAATTGCTTAAAATGTTAATTCTTCATGAAAATGATTTAATGCCAAGAGAATTAGCTTTAACTAAAATCTGGAGAGATGACAACTACTTTACTTCAAGAAGTATGGATGTTTACATCGCTAAACTTAGAAAATACCTAAAAGCTGATGAAGATGTTGAAATCCTTAACATTCATGGTGAAGGTTTCAGATTAGTTGTTAAAAGCAAAGTTTCAGAATAAACAAAATTCACAAAAGAAAAGCATTAAGCTCTGAGAAATCAGGGCTTTTTTTATGCTTAAAAATCATTGCAAATCCGCTTAATTTGCAAAATCTTCGTACCATTAACAGCAAATAAGCCACAATCTTGTTATCTCGATCACAGGGAGAAATCACATGAGTAACTCAACAAAGATTGGAATTTGGAATTTAAAATGTTGGAAATTTAATTTGCTATAAGGTTTTAGTTTTCAGATAGATAATTCATTTTATAGCACTTACAAGATACGTGGATTATTTTTTACACGATTTTTCTTTAAAATAATTTGGAAAATCAAAAAAGTATTCTGAATATTTGCACACGAAAAAAGTAATAACCCTTTAATAAACGAAGAAAAATGTCTGTATTTACATTATCATCTCAAAGCTTCACATCAAATAAATTTGGTGCAGCGCTTCTTCGTGGCTTATTTCAATCTTAGAAATTCAATTTTTAGATATATAAAAAAGCCCGAAGACATTAGTTTCGGGCTTTTTTTATTCTAGACACTTCAAATTTTCCCGAATAATCGATTTTATTATTTATCCTCACGGATAAAATGTTATGGCCAGTTTGGCTATTAATTTAATGCACTATAATTTTTTATGGAAAATTATACAGCAGAGGAGTATGCTTTGTGCTCCCGCTTTAAAATAAAAGAGCAAAGAAAAGATTAGTAAAAGAAGATTTTGAAAAACAGTTAATTCAGTTAAGAAAGCTTGAAGTTGAACTCTGGAAAAAACGGCAAGAATTACCATTGGTTCCTTTAGCAGTTCCTTATCAAAAAGGCTGGCAACGCAATTTTGTATTACGAGAAGATATAGCAAGGTCAAACGAATCATCTTTTTACAAAGTATTGCTGGAAAAGATAAATACAGTGCAATTCTCTTCTGAAAAGTCTTTTAAGAAAAAGAAAAAACGAAAGAGAAAGCATGTATATGTTGAAAAGCTTCAGGCAGTAAAAGAGTTTTCTGAATCAGAGTGGAGAAGTCCAAAACTAACATTGACGGAAAAAGAAAAAACGCATTTTTATAAAAGAGAATGTTGGTGTCCTAATTGTAAACGCTATAAAATTCATTATGTATTTAATGAACCCTGGCGTTATGTAATGCGCGTTAGGCCCAATATGATAACGCATACGAAAATGGTTGATGCAGTTTTGGAAAGTGAAATTCAGATTTTGGACAATTACATTACTAATCTTAATCTACGATATAAAATAAACAAATTAGTAGATGGTTTTTCATATCGTAACCGGTATTATCAAAATGAAAATCCGAGAGAGAGAAACCCAATTAAAAATAAAAATCTGCATATGTTGTATCAACAATATGTAGACGAAACGATATAGATCATGGGAAATAAATTATCCGGAAAGGACTTAATTAAATTAGGCTTTCCAAAAAATAATTCAATAAATATTGCCTTAGGGCAAATAAACAGATACAGAAAAAGAGAGAAAAAAGACTCTATTCTAACAGAAGCGAAAGACGTTTTACTTCATCCGGAAAAGTTTGAAGGACACGGAACCTGGGGAAAAGTCGCTGAAGGATTGATAAAACCAGTTCAGGTCAGAATGCACCAACTGAAAACAACAAGGGTTCCTTTTACCATTTTTGGAGAAAACGAAATTGACGAACAAGCAAAGTTTCAATTGTATGATTCTTTAAAATTACCAATTTCAGTTGCCGGAGCTTTAATGCCAGATGCGCATTCAGGTTATGGTTTGCCCATTGGGGGCGTTTTAGCAACAGATAATGCCGTTATTCCGTATGGAGTTGGTGTTGATATTGGTTGCCGAATGAGTTTGTCGATTTTCGACTTACCAGCTTCGCATTTTAAAGGGAAAGAACATCAATTACAGGCAATTTTAAAGGATAATACCAAATTCGGAATGAATGAAACACATGCAACGAAAGCCGATCATGACGTTTTTTATAAAAGCGAGTTTCAGGATATTCCACTATTAAAAAATCTTCTGCCAAAAGCCTATAAACAATTAGGAAGTTCCGGTGGAGGAAACCATTTTGTAGAATTTGGTGTCGCAAAAATTGACAATCCGGAAAATGAATGGAAGTTAGGAGTTGGGGAGTATTTTGCCGTTTTATCGCACAGTGGTTCTCGTGGTTTGGGTGCAAATATAGCCAAACACTATACGTATCTCGCAACTAAGCAATGTCCGCTGCCTAAAAACGTTCAGCATTTGGCTTGGTTAGATCTAAATACGCACGATGGTCAGGAATATTGGTTAGCGATGAATCTGGCTGGAGAATATGCAAAAGCCTGTCACGATGATATTCACAGAAGAATTTCCAAAGCGATAGGAAAGAGAGTAGTGGTAACAATTGAAAATCACCACAATTTTGCCTGGAAAGAAATGGTAAACGGACAAGAATGTATAGTGCATAGAAAAGGTGCAACTCCTGCTGCTGAAGGTCAATTGGGAATCATTCCGGGTTCAATGACAGCTCCGGGATATATAGTGAAAGGAAAAGGAAATGCAGCGAGTTTAAACTCGGCTTCACATGGGGCGGGACGTTTATTTTCAAGAGCGAAATGCAAAGCTACTTTTACGCAAAGTGAAATCAAAAAAGTATTAAAAGCGAATGATGTAACCTTAATTGGCGGCAATATTGATGAAGCACCAATGGCGTACAAAGACATTACAAAAGTAATGGGAAATCAAACGGATTTGGTTGAAGTTCTGGGAACTTTTACTCCAAAAATTGTTAGAATGGACCGATAAAAAAGTAAGATTATGAAAAGGTTTCAGGATGAAAATAAATTTTTAGGAAGTTATGATTACGAGATTTTGGTAAAATGCCCAAAATGTGAATCCAAATCATCGGTAAAAAGACAATTTGATAAGGATTGTAAATGTGGTAAATGTACCATACAGGTTTTTGAATGCAAAAAATGCTTTCATAAATTAGAAGAGCTGGTGAGTCAATATGTCGCTTATGGAAAACCATATTGTAATAAGTGTTTTAAAAAATTTGAATTCGAATCTCAAGTATTAAAAGAGATACCGGAAAAATATAAAACTAAATGTCCACATTGTAATTTTCAGGAAGAATGGAAACCGAAAATTCGTGAAATTCTGCAGAAACCAAAAGATGATGGATTAAAGAAGGATAGATGGTTCAATTTGACACTTTGGTTTCAAAAAGAAGTCAGCGGAAATATTTTCTGGGCTTATAATGTAGATCATATTCAATATTTAGAAAGATATATTGAAGCAGGTTTGCGAGAACGTAATTCGAAAATAAATTTTTCAGCAAGTTTAGTGGCTCGTTTACCAAAGTTTGTAAAAGCAGCAAAGAATAGAGAAAAGCTGTTAAAAATAGTAGAAAAATGGAAAGAATAATTCAGATAACAGCGGGTCGGGGACCTGCGGAATGTACTTGGGTGGTTGCCCAGGTACTTAAAAAAGTACTAGACGAAGCACAGGATCAAGGTTTAGAAACTATGTTGCTCCAAAGAGAGGTTGGTCATGAAAACGGAACGATAGAAACGGCAACAATTGCTGTAAAAGGGCAAAATGCCGTGACATTTGCTAATTCCTGGATTGGAACCGTTCAATGGATTGGCCAGAGTCAGTTTAGGAAAATGCACAAACGTAAAAATTGGTTTATTGGCATATTTGAGATTAAACCGCAAAAAAATACGTCGATTTCAGAAAGTGATATTCAGTATCAGGCAATGCGGAGTTCCGGTGCTGGCGGACAACATGTTAATAAAGTGAGTTCGGCAATTAGAGCTACACACATTCCAACCGGAATTGCAGTTGTTGCCATGGATAGCCGTTCGCAACACCAAAACAAAAAACTGGCAACAGAAAGATTACTAAAAAAATTAGAAGACGAAACACTTCAGCAACTTAAAAACCATGTTAGTGAACAATGGGAAAATCAACTGAATATTCAGCGTGGAAATCCTATTCGGGTTTTTAGCGGATCTGACTTTAAAAAGAATAAAGTCGAGAAAAGTTACAAAGGAACACGTCAGAAATTAAAAACAGATTTACGAAATGAAAACAATTGATAAATACTTATTTCAGGCTTTGGATAATTATCCATATTCGCTTGAAGAAACAATAGAATCCTTAGATTATGCATTTTCTTATGATGCAAAAAATACCATGGTTTTGTGTTTATACGGAAGAATTCAGGCAGAACAATTGTGGAATTACGAAGAGGCAAAGTCTTATTTTCAGGAAGCTTTGGCTATAAATATTCATGCGCTTGAAGTATATCCGTATTACATTCAGACTTTAATATTAAATGAAGATTATAATGAAGCTCAAAAACTGATTGATTTTGCTCTAACCATAAAAGGAATTAATAAATCTGAAATTTATGTAAAGAAGGCAATTCTCTTTGAAGTGAAGCAGGAATTTAAAAATGCATTGGCGGCAATTAAAGAAGCAAAACTTTGTACTTTACAGTTCACTTTTGATTCTGATATTACTGAAGTCGAGAAAAGAATTAAAGGCAAAATTGATTTGATTGAAAAGAAAAAGAAACCTAAAAAATCTGAAAAAGATTCAAATAAAAAATCAAAATAATTTTGATATGAAACAAAAACGATGCAAAATTGCATCGTTTTTTTTTTTTTTTGCCACGAATTGCACGAATTAGCTCGAATTTTTATAAAGTAACATTTAGTTATTTCTGTCCGTTTGATCTTTGGATAAATTACATTTTTTCAGCTAATTCAAAAAAAATCTTAATCTGACTCGTGTAGTCCCTACGGGACATTTTACCAGACTATCTTAATTTTTGCTACCGACATTTAACTCCTAACGGAGTATCAAATATAGATTTTATAAGGGTATCTCGTAGAGATTATATGTCAGTAGCGTTTTATCAATACAATAGAATATGTCCCATACGGACAACACACAATATTTAATAATTATTTCCAGTGTAATTCTAAAGCAAAACAAGTTTTTTCGCCTTTTGTAATACTAAATCTGGTTGTGTTTTGACCATCTTCACTTTCATGAATGACAACTTTATCTTTCAAAGATAATTCTTTCATGAAATTCATTTCAAAGCTTTTTACTTCTTGTTTCAGGATTCTTTTTTCATCCACATGATCCAGACACCATTCCAGATACTTGACATTATTCACATGATTTACAATATCTAAATCTGATAAATAAACTGTTTTTTCGAAAATGGCTTCTTTTTCGTGATTAATGTTGATTTTTGAAAACCCTTCGTTTGTAGCCCTGTTATGAGGATACAATTCAAAATGTTTGTAGGGTAAAGCCAAAGGTTCCGGACGACGTGATTGCGTATTAAAAACGGCCCAATAGGTTTCGCAGCCTACGATCTTTTTTCCGTTCACATACATTTCAAGGGCACGGACAGAACGGGAATTTTCTAAACTATTGATCCATGTTTTTACCGTTACTACATCTTGCCATTTTGGTAACGCGGTAACTTCAACACGCATGCGGCTTAAAACCCACGCCTGATGAAACTCCTGCATGTCAAAAAAACTAATGCCGCCAACTTCAGAATGTGCTGCAGCGGTTAATTGTAAAATATTACATAAATCTGTATATTTTAAAAAGCCATTAGGCGTGCATTGCGTGAAATTTATTTCCCAGTCTTTGCTTAAAACTGATGTAAAATTGGGTGATATAGGCATTGGCAATATTAGATTTTAGATTAATTTAGAAAATAGAAAATAGAAAATAGAGTTTTATTTTAGTGAATTTTCGACATAAGCTATGATTTCTTTTCTATTCGTTGCGTAATCAAACCATTTGGTGGCTTCATTTCTTTTGAACCAGGTAAGTTGTCTTTTGGAAAAACGGCGGGTATTTTTCTTGATTTCCTCTATAGCAAAAGGCAATGAGAAATCTCCTTCAAAATAACTAAATAATTCTCTATAACCCACAGTTTGGAGCGCATTTAACACTTTGTTAGGATAGAGTATCTTAGCTTCTTCCAGTAAACCTTCATTCATCATACTATCGACACGCTGATTGATTCTGTCGTAAATGATTTGTCTTTCAGCTTCCAAACCAATTAAAACAGGATTGAAATTTCGATTGTTTTTCTTTTGATTTAAAAAAGAAGAATAGGGTTTTTGAGTTCCGATACAAACTTCGACAAAACGCATCATTCTTTGAGGATTTTGAAGCGTTTGAGGATTCTCTAAGGCTATTTTCTGATAATAATCGGGATCTAGTTTTGTTAATTGCTCTTGCAGATATTCAATTCCAAGTTTTTCATAGTTCGCATGTACTGCAGAACGTACTTCAGGGTCGATTTCTGGAAATTCATCAAATCCTTTTAAAATGGCATCAACATACAAACCTGAACCGCCAATAAGAATAGCAAAATCATTGTTTTCAAATAATTCTTCTAATTTGTTTAATGCTTCTTTTTCGTAATCGCCAACAGTATAATTTTCGAAAATAGATTTATTTTGAATAAAATGATGTGTTGCTGCTTGTAATTCTTCCTGATTGGGAACTGCGGTACCAATGGTCATCTCCTTAAAAAACTGACGGCTGTCACAAGATATTATTTCGCATTTAAAATGTTGGGCCAGAGCAATACTCAAGGCTGTTTTGCCTATAGCTGTTGGTCCGACGATGGTGATTAAGTGTTTCATATTTTTTAGCCCGGATGGGAGTGAAAACCCCTGACTTATATTGGTTAGTTTTTTGGGATGAAAGAGCGACTTTAGAAGCTTCTTTTATGCCATTAAAAAACAACAAATATTAAGGAGGAGTTGGAATGTACAGCCGGAAATAGCTCCTTAAATTAATTATTAGATAATTCGCTTCCGCATTCATGACAGTATTTTGCGCTGTCAAAATGTACTTGCGAATTGCACTTTTTACATGTTTTTCGGGTACTTACAGCACCTCCTTTTAGACTGCTTTTGGCAAATTCTGCCGTAACGATTCCTGTTGGTACAGCAATAATTCCGTAACCTAAAATCATTACCAGCGCTGCGATAAATTGCCCTTGTGGTGTTTGTGGAGAAATATCTCCATAACCAACAGTAGTTAATGTAACGATGGTCCAGTAAATGCCCATTGGAATACTGGTGAATCCTGATTCTTTACCTTCTACCAGATACATAATTGAGCCTATAATTATGGTACTTATAAGAACAAAATAAATGAAAACGAGAATTTTTTCTTTACTGGCTTCAATAGCTTCCCGAAGTTGTGCAGATTGATGGGATATTTGTGGAATATGTAGAATTTTGAATAATCGGAAGAATCGTAATGCTCTTACAATAGATAATATGCTTGCTCCCGGAAAAAATATAGACAAATACATAGGTAAAACAGCCAGTAAATCAATGATTCCGTAGAAACTAAAAACATATTTTACTGGTTTTTGAATCGAGATTATCCTTAAGATATATTCGATTGTAAAAAATACGGTGATGACCCACTCGCAAATTATTAGCTGTGAATGATATTTTTGATTGATTCCCTGAACGGTTTCCATCATAATCAAAATGACGCTCAGTAGTATTAGTCCCAATAAAACTAAATCAAACATTCGTCCTAATATGGTGTTGGTACCATAAAGAATGATTTTGACCTGTTCTCTGAAGATTTGGTATTTTGATTTCATTTTTTTCATATTCACGAAGATAATGAAAGTTTTCGTTTGTTAAAAATGAAGAATTTTAAGGGATTTGCTTTTGCGAATATAATTCTGAATTATGTTTTTTACATCGCGATTGTGCGGCATAGGAATTAAGATATTTTTTAAAATATCAATATTGGTAATCTGATAATTTAGATCATAAAATGCATATCCTTTGTAAATCCCTTCTTCAATTAGTATGGCGCTTCTTTCGTTGATATTTCGACCTTTATCAATTAGAATCATACTTTTATTATCGAAACTGTTTTCAGTTATAAATTGTTGCACTCTGGCATTGTATACTTCAGGAGTGATTTCTCCGATACAAGCACCGTCGCATTCTTTTATTTTATATTGAAAACACTCTTTTTTACTTTGATACAATCCTGTTAGCTTTTGGCACAAATGGTATTTTGTTGTGAATCTGAAAAGCGCATTTTTACCTTCCTGCAAAGTGGCGAAGGATGTAATTTCTTTTTTACGACCGTCTGCTTTTTCAAGCTTTAGGTTTATATATCCGTTAGCATCTTTTTCAGCATATAAAGCATATTGAAAAATCGTTTTTCGTCCGGAACGATTGTATCGTGGTCGGTTTATTTTTATTTCTTCGCTTTCTTTCAGTAAGGCTATTAATTCACTTCCCGTTTCATCATAAGTAATGGTAAAAACTTCGGTCTGAATTTTTTTGCTTTTCGTTGTAATTCCGGTAAAATGCTGATTGACTCTTTTTTTTATATTTTGGCTTTTACCAATATAAATTAGTGTACCACCTTCATTATAGATATAATAAACACCAGTTTTGGCAGGCATTTGGGATAAAAGATCTAAAAATTTTGGAGCAATTCCTTTCTCTACCTCTAATTTTATAAAGTCTTTTACAATGGTTTTTTCTAAGTCTTTTTCCAAAAGCATTTTGAACAACTTTGTTGTTGCCATTGCATCGCCACTGGCACGATGTCTGTCTGCCATTGGAATTCCGAGTGCACGCACCAATTTTCCTAAGCTATAAGATGGTTGTTCGGGAATCAGCTTCTTTGCAAGTTCTACGGTACAAAGAGTTCTGGCTTCAAAGTCATACCCTAAACGTCTGAATTCTGTACGTAATATTCTGTAGTCAAAAGAGGCATTATGTGCTACAATAATGCAATCAGAAGTGATTTCGATAATTCGTTTGGCAACTTCGAAAAATTTAGGAGCGGAACGCAACATAGCATTATTGATTCCGGTTAATTTCACCACAAAAGGCTGAATCGGAATTTCGGGATTGACAAGGCTAATGAATTGGTCAATTACTTCATGGCCATCAAATTTATAAATAGCGATTTCAGTAATTCCTTCTTCGTTAAACTGGCCTCCAGTAGTTTCTATGTCTAGTATTGCGTACAAATTCAGTATTCAGTCTCAGTTTTTAGTATTCAGTTGTTTGTTGAGACGCACGGCAGTGTGTCTAACTATATTTGGTTTTGAAAATTAACGGCCTCCAAAGATGCTGCTTCCAATGCGAACCATTGTACTTCCGCATTCAATTGCTAATTGATAATCGCCAGACATTCCCATAGAAATAGTTTTCAGATCGCAGTTTTCAGTTTTCAGCTCTTTAATCGAATCAAAAATTGATTTTAAATGTGTAAATTCTTTTTTAATCTGGTTTTGGTCTTCTGTAAATGTTGCCATTCCCATTAATCCTAAGATACGAATGTTTTTCAATTCTTTGAACTCTGGAGAAGATAATAATTCATTTAATTCGTTTTCGTCTAAACCAAATTTAGATTCTTCTTCGGCAATATATATTTGAAGCAAACAATCAATAATTCGATTGTTTTTTAAAGCATGCTTGTTGATTTCCTGTAATAATTTCAAACTATCAACACCATGAATTAAACTCACAAATGGTGCCATAAATTTTACTTTATTCGATTGTACATGACCAATCATGTGCCATTGAATGTCTTTTGGCATTTCTTCGTACTTATCAGTCATTTCCTGGATTTTATTTTCTCCAAAAATGCGTTGACCGGCTTCATAAGCTTCCATTAAATCAGAAACAGGTTTTGTTTTAGAAACCGCGACGAGAGTTACATTTTCCGGTAAACCAGCTTTAATTGTATTTAAATTCGATTGTATCGACATGGTATCTCCTTTTTATGAAAGAATAAATTGCTTAGAGATTTTCTCCGCTTTTTTACTTTCACTATAATCATAAAAGCCTTCACCGGATTTTACTCCTAATTTTCCGGCCCTAACCATATTTACTAAAAGTGGGCAAGGAGCATATTTTGGGTTTTTAAAACCTTCATACATTACATTTAGAATAGCTAAACATACATCAAGGCCAATAAAATCAGCTAATTGAAGCGGCCCCATTGGGTGTCCCATTCCTAATTTCATTACAGTGTCGATTTCATAAACGCCGGCTACTTTATTGTATAACGTTTCGATGGCTTCATTTAGCATAGGCATCAAAATTCTATTGGCTACAAAACCAGGATAATCGTTTACTTCAACAGGAGTTTTTCCTAATTTTTCAGATAAATCCATGATGATTTTAGTGACTTCATCGCTGGTGTTGTATCCGCGAATGATTTCGACCAATTTCATAATTGGCACCGGATTCATAAAGTGCATTCCGATGACACGTTCAGGATGTGCCACTACGGCTCCTATTTGCGTAATAGATATGGAAGAAGTATTGGTTGCTAAAATGGTATTATGAGAACAAGCTTCGTTTAATTGTTTAAAGATATTGAGTTTTAGTTCCACATTTTCTGTAGCCGCTTCGACAACTAAATCAACACCAACAACGCCATCCTTTATGTCAGTATATGTAATAATATTGGTGATCGTTTTTGCCACGTCTTCCTGAGTAATGGTGCCTTTAGATAACATTCGGTCTAGGTTTGCAGCAATAGTTGCCATTCCTTTGTCTAATGATTTCTCAGAAACATCAATAAGTTTTACAGTAAAACCACTTTGTGCAAATGTATGAGCAATTCCGTTACCCATTGTTCCTGCACCAATTACAGCTATAGTTTTCATTTAATTTTGTATTTGTATTTTAAAAGTTAAGGTTTAAAGTTACCTCGAAGTATACTTTAAACCTTAAAAATAATGAGTTTATTTTTTTGTTATTTATCAAAACAATCTATAATCTGATAAGCTACTCTTAATGCATCTGTAGCTTGTTCAAGCGTTACAACCGGAATAGTGTCTGTGTTAATTGCGTTTGCAAAAGATTCTAATTCGTCCAGAATGGCATTGTTTTGCTCTACATCAGGATTGGTAAAATAGATTTGTTTTTTTACACCTTCGGCATTTTGCAGGATCATATCAAAATCTCCTGGAATTTCAGGAGCATCTTTCATGCGAACCACTTCACATTTTTTTTCCAGAAAGTCAACTGAAATATAAGCATCTTTTTGAAAGAAGCGTGTTTTACGCATGTTTTTCATTGAAATTCTACTGGCGGTTAAATTCGCCACACATCCATTTTCGAATTCAATTCGTGCATTGGCAATATCGGGAGTATCACTGATTACTGAGACCCCACTGGCATGAATATCTTTTACTTTTGAATTTACAACACTTAGAATAGCATCAATATCGTGAATCATCAAATCCAGAACTACTGGAACATCTGTTCCACGCGGATTAAATTCAGCTAATCGATGTGTTTCTATAAACATTGGATTTTCGATCATGTTTTTCGTAGCAATAAACGCGGGGTTAAAGCGTTCTACATGACCTACCTGACCTTTTACATTGTGCTCTTTGGCTAAAGCAATAATTTCTTCTGCTTCATCAACAGTATTGGCAATTGGTTTTTCTATAAAGATATGTTTTCCGGATTTGATAGCCACTTTAGCGCATTTATAGTGCGAAAGTGTTGGAGTTACAATATCAATGACATCCACAGCGTGGATTAATTTTGCAATAGTACTGAAGTTTTTATAACCGAATTCTTTTGAAATTCTTTCGGCATTTTCTTGATTTTCGTCGTAAAATCCAACTAATTCGTATTGGTCAGATTGTTGTAATAAGCGTAAATGTATTTTACCAAGATGACCAGCACCTAAAACTCCTACTTTTAACATGAGAATGTATTTTAAACAAAAATATAATTTATTTGTTGAAAGTAAAAGTGAATGCAATAAAGATTTAGCGATTTAATAATTAAAAATCAATATTTGATTTCCTATTTACTTTCTTATTTTTGCCAAAATAAAATCTACCCATTTTGAAAGACACTGCCAAACATCAAGGACTTCGTAATCAATTAGTAAGCACTTTAGAGCAAAAAGGAATTACCGATAGAGCAGTTTTGGATGCGATAAAAAAAATCCCAAGACATCTTTTTTTGAATTCTAGTTTTGAAGATTATGCTTATCAGGATAAGGCTTTTCCTATAGGAGCTGGTCAAACAATATCACAGCCGTATACCGTTGCTTTTCAATCGCAATTATTAGAAGTTAAAAAAGAGCATAAAATTTTGGAGATTGGTACCGGTTCAGGTTATCAAACTGCCGTTTTATGTATGTTGGGGGCTAAAGTATTTAGTGTGGAAAGACAAAATGAATTGTTTAAAACAACATCTAATTTGTTTCCAAAATTAAATATTCGTCCTAAACATTTATCTTTTGGCGATGGTTACAAAGGGTTGCCAAGTTATGCACCGTTTGATAGTATTATTGTTACTGCAGGTGCCCCCTTTATTCCTCAGCCCTTAATGGCACAATTAAAAATAGGAGGAAGGCTGGTTATTCCGTTAGGAGAAGATGTTCAGATTATGACCTTGTTAATTCGTAAGAACGAAACACAGTTCGAAAAACATGAGTTTGGAGAATTTAGATTTGTTCCTTTGTTAGAAGATAAAAATTAAAATGAAAGCCCATTGAGTTGGGCTTTTTTATTTTGAAACCAATTCGATTGCCCGCATGAGGTTTTCCTTTTCAATGCGAAGAATGTAATTGATAAAAATAGATTTATCGTTTGTGTTTTGAAATTGTTCTAAAACGAACCTATATTCATGTATGCTTTCTTCATTTGCTTGTATTGTTGCAAATACGTAGCCATTTTGGAGTAAAATCCAATTCATTAAAACATTAGCTATTTGTACATTTCCATTTTCAAACGGACTAAGAGTTATGATTTTCAGATGTGCTTCAGAGGCCAACAGTATCGGATGCAGGCTATTTTTATTGGCTTCAAACCAATTAAAAAATAAATTCATTTCCCGAATTATTATTGGGTCATTTTTGTATTTTCCTGAATTTTCTGGTTGTATTCTTTTAAGGATTAAATTATGAATAAGGAGAAAATCCTTTTCTGTAAGAGGTACTTTCTTTTGATTTATATCTTTAATATAGGCTATGGTTTCCTGAAGGTTAACCGCTTCAAGGTGTTCTTGCATGCTTTTTCCGGGAATAGTTAATCCTTCATTGATTACCGATTTAGTTTCCTGAAACGTCAATGAATTTCCGTTAAGACGATTGCTTTCAGAAATGAATTCCAATTCTAATATCTTAGAAATTCGATGCAGGTCAAAATGTTCAAAACTTTGAATTTGTTTTTTTAAAATTTCAATTTCATCTAAGATAACTTGAATGGTCGATAAAACGGAGGAACTTATTGTTTTTGTATTGTTTTGAATTTCTTGTTCAGCAAGAAGCAATGCTTTTAAAGCAAATTCTTCATTGCCAATTTCATATAATACTTTTTCTTTAAGCCAAGTGATCATTAATGTTTCAAAATCAATTTCCAAAAGCTGAGAAAGTTTTGAAATCTGATCTCGGGTTGGTTTTCTGGTTCCACTTTCAAATTTGCTTATTAATGCCTGATCAATACCAAGAATTTGAGCCACTTCACGGGTCTTTAATCCTTTTTGTTCTCTTGCATTTTTAAGAAGTATTTTCATTATTGAAGTTATTTAATGTCTTGACAAATTTAGTCATAGAATTATAAGTAAAAAAAGCAATATCCAAAATATTGCTTTTTAAATTATATTTTGCTTTTTGGAGGAAGCGAACCATCTTTTCTCATTTCCTCAACAACAGTTTGCATAATCGCATCTACCGTTTGACCTAAATCGGTCACATAATCTGATTTTGTAGTCCCTGTCCAGATTAATTTGTTTTCTTTTAATGAAAAAACATTAGTTTCTACCATGTAGGAAGTTGTTTCCTGATAATAACCGGGATCGTAGAAGTTAGGCGAGTACATTCCGTACCAGTTTCCAAAACCATAGCCATACATGCCGGTATATAACCCATCAAAGCCACCATAATACATTCCTGTATAAGTTCCGGGAACATAAGTTGTTTCTTTCTCTGTACTTACTAAGCGCAATGTAATAACTCCATCAAAATCTTCATCTTGCAATATTTTTAATTTTTGCTCTTGAGTCAGATTCTTGGTTGTTTCGTTTAAGTATTCGTAAGAAGTTTTAAAAATAGGATTACTCGCGGCAATTCTGTTTTCCGTAACTCTTCTTGAAGCTTCGTCTTTTAATAAAGCGACCACTAAAACTTTCTTGAAATTTTCCTGAGCAACTGTTATTTTTGGATCTCTCCAGCTATTAACTATGGTAGTATTGCTACCGCAACCCGCAAGTACTAAAGCGAAAATACATAAGGTTAAGTATTTCTTCATATTACAATTTTTTAATTATTTGTAGTAAAAATACGTAGAAAAGATTAACAAATGTCTCTTGTAGTTAAAATAACTTTAGTTGTAAGCTTTTTTTATTCGGTCCAGGTCACGTTTTGTGTCTTGCTCTTTAAGAGATTCACGTTTGTCGTAGTTTTTCTTTCCTTTACAAAGGCCAATTTGTAGTTTAGCCAATCCCTTTTCATTGGTGAATAATTTTAAAGGAACAATTGTAAGTCCTTTTGCCTGAACGCTTTTATGAAGGCTTTTTAATTCCTTTTTATTCAAGAGCAGTTTTCTTTCACTTCTGGATTTGTGATTGAATTGATTTCCGAACGCATATTCTTCGATATAAGTATTAATTGCAAAAAGTTCGAGATTGCTAAATTCGCAAAAACTTTCGGTAATATTTGCTTTTCCTAATCGAATAGATTTAATCTCAGTTCCGGATAAAACAATTCCGGCAGTATAGGTATCGATTATCTCATAATCAAATCGCGCTCTTTTATTAAGTATATTGACAGTTTTTAACATAGGATGACAAATTTAGTAACAAATAAATGAAAGAGCAATTGTTTTTGCATAAATGATATAAATTTGCAGTATGGAAAAAGAAAAATCAAAAGATCCTTTACACGGAATCACTCTTCAAAAAATAGTAGAAGCATTAGTAAATCATTATGGTTTTGATACACTGGCAGAATTAATTCCGATAAAATGTTTTACTACAAATCCAAGTATAAAATCAAGTTTAACTTTTTTAAGAAAAACCGATTGGGCCCGAAAAAAAGTAGAAGATTTATATGTAAAGTCTCTTTCTAAGTTTGCGAAATAATTATAATTTATAAGAAATCATAACGCCTCCACGGTAAGGAAGCCATTCGCCACTTTTGTTCCAGTTTGGGGCTTTTTCGTATCTGCCAGGAGTTCCGTCATTATAATATCCATGATAAAAACCTTGATGCCACCCAGCTCCTGCAAAAAAATCAAGCAAAAATTTATCACTTAATTTAAGATTGTATCCAACAGTAACACCTAAACGGTAACCAAAACCATGTTCATATTTGTTAGTGTCCCAGTAATTCCATTTTTGTATTTTATATAAATCAGGTCCTGCATGACCTCCCACATAAAAGCCATTGTATTTCTCTTTAAAATGATATCGCACTTCTGGAGTTAGGGTATAAAATTCCATAGGACTATGACCATTAAAAGACTGCCAAAAAGAAGCCATTACATCAACACTAAAAGTCAGTTTTTCTCCGATACTGGTTTCAATACCAACATTAGGTATTGCAACTAAAGCCGTTGCAGCATTAAACTTAATAAAAGTTTGGCTTTGAGATTGAATCGAAAAGAAAAGAACAATTAGAATTAAATACTTTTTCATAAAAATGGTTTTTCGTGGTATTAGAATAAGGCTTCATCGCTTATTTCGCGTGCAAATATAACGTAAACCATTAATTACTATTATGCAAATGTTTTAATTTAACAGGAATGTTTTTTTGAATCAGGTAAGTAAAATCACTTAGATTCTAATAATGAATAGATTACACTGTCGTAGAAATGTCCCTCAAAATATTCGACCTCTTTAAAATGACCTTCTTTTACAAAATTAAGTTTTTGTAAGACTCTTTCCGAAGCATAATTATCAGGGTCAATAACGGCTTCTATTGAGTGTAGTTTCATTTTGTTAAACCCGTAATCAATAAGTGTTTTTAATGCTTCCGGAATAATTCCTTTTCCATGAAATTCAGGCAATAACATATAGCCAATTTCTGCGCGATGATGTTCCGGCTGTAATCTGTAAAATCCGATAATACCAAGAAGTTTTGGATTGTCTTTTAGTGTTATTCCCCAATTGATCCCAACGTTTGTTTCGATCTTATCTTCGATCATGGCAATATGTTCCAGAGCATTTTCGGTATTTTTGAGTAATGGGCGTGGAATATATTTCATGGTTTCGGGATTCGAACGTAATTCGAAAACCTCATTGACGTCGTCGTTTGTAATTCTTCTTAAAAGCAAGCGTTCTGTTTCTATTACAGGAAATGGTGTAAAGTTAAATTCTAACATTTCTCTAGTTTTATAATATTTGTATACTGAATTTTGAATCAAATGTCTGATTTGCCTCTAAGACTAAAATCCCTTCCTTTTCAAATAAATCCCCAGAATTTTCATCGGTATCAGAATAGCCCTGCCAAGGTTCAATACAAATAAAATGTGCCTGATCTTTAGTCCAGATTCCTAAACTCGGAAAATCTTCAAAATCAACTTTTATATAAGGTTTAGAGTTTTCCAGGATAGTAAGGGAATTTGATTCTAAGGTTTTAAAAATCAAAGCATCATTTGCGAATAACTTATAATCTAAAGGAACCAAATTATGAGTAGTTTCTAATACCCGGGTATTGTTAGAAATTAAATCATTCTCTAGAAGATAGTATTTTAAATTTTCATCTTTTTCAAACTTTAAAGTATAATTTTCAAACTTTTCAGGCAAAGCTATCGCCGGATGGGCTCCTATTGAAAAAGGCATTTTTACAGCAGCTTTATTAATTATTTTGTATTCAATATGCATTGAAGCTTCTTCAAGAGTATAAATAAGCTGAAGTTCAAATTCAAAAGGATACTTTTTTAATGTTTCTTCATTGGATTGTAACGAAAAAGTAGCGCTACTTTCAGTTTTAGCAATTAATTCAAATTCCATATCGCGTGCAAATCCATGTCTGGTTAAGTGATATTCTTTCCCGTCAATTGTATAAGTGTTATTTTTTAAAGTTCCCCACAATTGGAAAAAGTACAGGTGAATGTTTTCCCCAGAAATCAGGATTTCCTTCCCAGATGTATTCTTTGTTTTGATTGTCTTGTAATGAAAATAATTCAGCTCCGGAATGGTTTATAGTGGCGGTTAATGCTGAATTTGAAATAGTTGTGTTCAAAATGTTTAAGATTGTAATGGGTTAATTTTAGATTGATGTAAATATATTTGATAATTTTTAGTTTTTTAAGAAAATCCTTCAAAATATTTTTTTGATAAAATTCAATTTATGATTCTTGTTTTCTCTCTAAATAGCTTTTTTTTTCATTAATTTGCTACATAAACAGCTAAAAAATATGAAAATACAATCCTCAAGAGCCTTATTAACCATGGCTTTGTTTGTTGGAATTTCTTCTGTTTGGGCGCAGGAAAAGCCTGCAACAACAGCAGTAAATCCAGTCAATAATTATAATTACCACGATGCATTTGGTCCTAATTTTTACACAAAGAACGGAACGCCAACGCGGTCAGCCAGCGGTCAGCCTGGAGTTGAATACTGGCAAAACAGAGCTGATTATCAGATAACAGCAAAGTTAAACGGAACTACAAATGAAATTATTGGTACAGATGAAATAACCTATACCAATAACAGTCCGGATAAAATGTCATTTGTCTGGCTGAATCTGGATCAAAATTTATTTAAAGAAGATTCCAGAGGAAATTCAGTTGTACCTTTAACAGGAAGCCGTAATGGTGCTCAGGGGCAGGTTTTTGATGGAGGAAATAAGATAAAATCGGTAAAAGTAATTACCATTGGAAAGAAAACGACTGAGGTTGAAGCGAAATATGTTATTACAGATACCAGAATGCAGATATTTCTTCCCGAAGTATTAGCATCAAAAGGAGGAGCAGTAAAAATCAAAATAGAATTTTCATTCATAGCTCCTTTAGAAGGATCTGACAGAATGGGAGTTTTAGAAACCAAAAATGGAAAAATTTTCACTATTGCACAGTGGTATCCGCGTATGTGTGTGTATGATGATGTAAAAGGATGGAATACAGTGCCTTATTTAGGGGCTTCTGAGTTTTACTTAGAATACGGTAATTTTGATGTAAAACTTACAGTTCCTGCCAATCATTTTGTTGTGGGTTCAGGAGAATTGTTAAATGGGGCAGAAGTGCTGCCGGCGGAACAGTTTAAACGTTATAAAGAAGCTTCTTTAAATGATAAAACGGTATCGATACGTTCTGCCGAAGAAGTTGCTGCTACTGCAAACGCAAATGCTTCAGGACAAAAAACATGGCATTATCAGATAAAAAATGCACGTGATTTTTCGTGGGCATCATCACCTGCTTTTATTTTAGACGGAGCAAAGATTAATTTGCCAAGTGGAAAAAAAGCGCTGGCTTTATCAGCTTATCCTGTAGAAAGTGCGGGACAGGGTGCTTACGGACGTTCTACTGAATATGTAAAAGCGGCAATTGAAAATTATTCTAAAAGATGGTTTGAATATCCTTATCCGGTAGCCACAAATGTTGCCGGAAACGAGGGAGGAATGGAATATCCGGGAATTGTTTTTTGCGGATGGGAATCAAAAGGGCAAGATTTATGGGGAGTTACAGATCATGAATTTGGCCATATCTGGTTTCCTATGATTGTGGGATCAAATGAAAGGTTGTTTGGATGGATGGATGAAGGGTTTAATACTTTTATCAATTCATTAAGCACTGCTGAATTTAATAAAGGGGAATATGTAGAAGCTCCAACAGATTTACATAAAGGAGCTGAGTCATTTACAAGACCTGATTTAGAGACCGTAATGAGTTCTCCTGACAATATGAAGGAAGCCAATATTGGTATGTTGTGCTATTTTAAACCAAGCTCAGCTTTGATAATTTTTGAGAGAGCAGGTATTAGGGAAAGAGCGTTTTGATACTGCTTTCCGTACTTACATAGAGCGTTGGGCTTATAAGCATCCACAACCGGATGATTTCTTTAGATCTATGGAAAATGTTGCGGGTGAGGATTTAAGCTGGTTTTGGAGAAGTTGGTTTGTAAACAACTGGCGTTTTGATCAGGGAATTAATTCAATTAAATACATCAAAATGATCCAGCAAAAGGAGTAGCTATCACTATTGAAAATTTTGATAAAATGCCAATGCCGGTTATTGTAGAAATAAAAACTAAAAGCGGAAAAGTTTCCAGAGTTAATCTTCCTGTAGAAGTTTGGCAACGTAATAATGTTTGGACTTTTAAACATAATTCTACTGAAGAGATTGAAAGCATAACACTTGATCCTGATCACTTATTTCCGGACAATAATGAAGCAAATAATATTTGGAAAGCGGGAAACGGTAAGATAGAGAAAGATGTAATTTTAGATGGTTATTTAGGAACTTATTCTACTTCAAAAGCGCCATTGAAAATTGATTTTACAGAAAAAAACAGTACACTCAATGTAGAAATCACTAATTTTCCTAAGTTTTCAGTAGTTCCTGTTGAGAACGAAAAAGATACATTTCAGTCTAAAAGTGCCGGATTAAAATTTAAATTTAATGATGCAAAAACAGGATTTGATATGATTATTTTAGAAAACGGACAAACTATTCCGTTTACGAAGAATTAACAAGCTTCATTACAGATTGTTTAAAGCCCGATAGTTAGCAGTAACGATCGGGCTTTCTGTTTTTTAAAAATAACATTTTATTAAAATAATGTTAGATTTTTATTTTTTTGTTTTGTAAATAAAAAAATAGTGTACTTTTGCACCGATGAATAAAATAAGTTTACATATAACTTCTTTGTCACGGACAAACTCACCTGTTACTTCTCCCGAAGTACGGATGCTATCTCTATAGTATTCACAGAGTTTTTCGCCGCGTATTTATTTATATTCATTTTTCATTTTGAAATCACAAATTTTGTCCATTGGACAAACATATCCTAAAAGCACATATAGTTTTCTGAATTTTTTAAATCAAGTTTTTGATTTTGAGAATGTTACTTCTATTATGTCTATTTTTATTGGATTGAATTCAGGATTTCAAACTAAACAGTACGTTTTAATTTTTAACTCTAACTTCAACTATTGAAATGAAAATCTCTATTGTTGTTACTCAGGAAGAACACTTCAAATTCGCACAGGAAATTTGCGATACAATAGAATCATCTGCCTTGTTAAGAGGTACAGGGATTGCTAAAAGAACTCCTGAATACATTCAGAAAAAAATGTCGAACGGTGATGCGATGATTGCTCTGGCAGACGGAAAATTTGCAGGTTTTTGTTATATCGAAAGTTGGCAGCACGGAAAATTCGTGGCACATTCGGGTTTAATTGTACATCCGGATTACAGAAGTTTAGGTTTGGCAAAAAAAATCAAATCAAAAGTCTTTGATTATTCCCTAAAAAGATACCCTGACGCTAAGATATTTGGAATTACAACCGGTTTGGCTGTAATGAAAATCAACTCTGATTTAGGATATAAACCGGTACCATTCTCTGAACTTACAACCGATCCAAGTTTTTGGTCAGGGTGTAAAACCTGTACCAATTACGAAATTCTAAAAAGCAAAGAAAACAAAATGTGTCTTTGTACCGGAATGTTGTACGACCCGAAAGAAAAACAAAAAGATCCGCCAAGACATCCTTTTAACGAAGCTGTTTTAAGCAGATTAAAAAAAATAAAACAAGCTTTATTCTTGGGTAAAATATTGTCTTTTGGCTTTTTATCTTAAGAATAATCAATTAAAAAGAAATCTCAAACTTGCTACATACGAAAGTATTAGCCTAAATTATAAAAAATGAAAAAAGTTGTATTAGCTTATAGTGGAGGATTAGATACCTCGTATTGTTTGAAATATTTAAAAAATGAAAAAGGATACGAAGTTCACACCGTACTTGTAGATACAGGAGGATTTGATGCTGAAGAATTATCAGCAATCGAAAAAAGAGCCTACGAATTAGGAAGCGCACAACACGCTAATCTGACAATCGTAGATAAATATTATGATAAAGCGATTAAATATTTGATTTTTGGAAACGTATTAAAAAACAATACCTATCCATTATCAGTAAGTGCAGAGCGTGTTTTTCAGGCAATTGAAGCCATTAAATATGCTAAAAAAGTGGGTGCAAGCGCCATTGCACACGGAAGTACAGGTGCAGGAAACGATCAGATTCGTTTTGATTTGATTTTCCAAACCATCGCTCCGGAAATTGAAATTATTACTCCAATTAGAGATTTAAAACTTTCCAGACAAGAAGAAGTGGATTATTTGGCTCAAAACGGCGTTCACTATTCTTGGGAAAAAGCGCAATATTCGATTAATAAAGGACTTTGGGGAACAAGTGTTGGAGGAAAAGAAACCTTAACTTCAAGCCAGCCTTTGCCAGGTGACGCTTATCCTTCGCAATTGAAAAAAGAAGGAGAGGAAAAAGTAAGACTGCATTTTGAGCAAGGTGAATTAGTTGGAATAAACGGTCAGTTAGACAAACCATCAAATAATATTGTTGCACTTGAAAAATTAGCCAATGCTTACGCAATTGGTAGAGATATTCACGTAGGTGATACGATTATCGGAATTAAAGGAAGAGTTGGTTTTGAAGCCGCTGCACCATTAATCATTATCAAAGCGCACCATTTATTAGAGAAACATACACTTGGTAAATGGCAGCAATATTGGAAAGAGCAATTAGGAAACTGGTACGGAATGTTATTTCACGAAGGTCAGTTTTTAGATCCGGTTATGAGAAATATTGAAACATTTTTGCAGGACACGCAAAAAACAGTAAATGGTGTTGTAACCGTTTCTCTAAAACCATATCATTTTTCGCTGGACGGAATTGAATCAGATAATGATTTGATGAACACCGGTTTTGGTCAATACGGAGAAATGAACAATGCCTGGACGTCTGACGATGCAAAAGGATTTATTAAGATTTTAGGAAATGCCCAAAACATATTTTCATCTGTAAACCATTTAGATCATGATTAATTAAGCCTTTGGGTTTATTAATAAAAAATATGATTATGAAAACAAAAGTATTTTTTTTACTTCCAATGTTTCTACTATTTCTTGGTTGTTCAAGTGATAACGATACGCCGGAAAAGGAAACTTTAAAACCGGTTACTTATGAAGTTTTATTATTTGAATTTACAGCTGACACAGGTAATAATTCATCTCGATTACATTATGAAATAAAATATACTAATCCCAATGAGGTTGCTGTAAAAGGAACATCAAGCGTAACTGCGAATTATAACGGATTGATATTAACTCCTATTAAAAGAGTTCCTCCATATATTGAAATTGGTGCAAATTCTACTTATACAGAAGTTTATAATGTTGAATCTCCACATGACACACAATCATTAAGTCCTGAGCAGATAAAGACATATTACATAAAGTTTGTATCCGCAGAATTTGTTTTTGCTATTGATTAAAAAAAACTAGGAGATTAGACAACTTTTTAAAATTTTCTAATCTAAAACACAAAAGATATTAAGAATCGAATTCGATTTAACAATATATCTAAAAAAATAAAAATTATGATTAATATCGGAATAATTGGTGGTTCGGGTTATACAGCCGGAGAACTTATCAGAATATTAATGTATCACCCTAATGTAAACATCGATTTTGTTTACAGTACGACCAATTCGGGTAAACCGCTTTCGGTAGCGCACCATGATTTGATGGGCGATATCGAAATGAACTTTACTGATGTGGTGAATCCGAATGTAAATGTTGTTTTTTTATGTCTGGGTCACGGAAAATCTATTTCGTTTCTTCAAGAAAATCAATTCGCAAGCCATACAAAAATCATCGATTTAGGAAATGATTTCAGATTGACTAAAGATGCTAATTTCGACGGAAAAGAATTCGTTTACGGTTTGCCTGAATTGAATAAATCAGCCATTAAAAAAGCAAATTTCATTGCAAATCCGGGTTGTTTTGCTACAGCAATTCAATTGGCTTTATTACCTTTAGCGAAAAACAATCTGCTTAAAAATGATGTTCATATTAATGCTACAACAGGAAGTACAGGCGCGGGCGTAAGTCTTGCCGAAACTTCACATTTTAGCTGGAGAAACAATAATATGTCGCATTATAAAGCTTTTGAACACCAGCATTTGGGAGAAATCAACCAAAGCGTGAATCAATTGCAGGCGGATTATTCAGATGAATTAATTTTTGTTCCGAATAGAGGCGATTTCACAAGAGGAATTTTTGCAACATTATATACAGATTCTGATGAAAGTTTAGAAAATTTAGTTGCCAAATACGAAGATTTCTATAAAAATGAACCTTTTGTAACCGTTACAACGACAAATATCAATATGAAACAAGTCGTTCAAACCAACAAATGTATCATCAGTTTATTGAAAAAAGGAAACCGGATTTTAATCACTTCAATCATTGATAACTTAACCAAAGGTGCTTCAGGACAAGCCATTCAAAACATGAATTTAATGTTCGGATTAGAAGAAACCACCGGTTTACATTTGAAACCAAGCGGATTTTAGTAGAAAGTAAAATGTTAGAAGTTAGATGTTAAACGTCTTTACTTAAACTTCTCACATTTTACAAATAACATTTAAATTGGTTAAAAGTTAAAGATTAGATGTAAAACGTTTGCATCATAACTTCTAACATTTAACAAATAACATTTAACTTAAAAGAAATGAATTTATTTAACGTATACCCACTTTATGACATTACACCTGTAAAAGCGCTAGATTGCACGATTACAGACAAGAACGGAGTGGAATATTTAGACTTATATAGCGGACATGGTGTAATTTCGATTGGCCATACGCAACCTGATTATGTAGAAAAACTAAAAAATCAATTAGATCATTTAGGATTTTATTCGAATGCAATTCAGAATCCTTTACAGGTTGAATTGGCTCAAAAATTAGGAAAACTTTCAGGATTAGAAGAGTATGAATTGTTTTTATGCAGTTCTGGTGCTGAAGCAAATGAAAATGCTTTGAAATTAGCTTCTTTCCATAACGGAAAATCAAGAGTTGTGGCTTTTCATAATTCTTTCCACGGAAGAACCTCTGCAGCCGTTGCGGTTACAGATAATAAGAAAATCGTAGCACCAATCAATGCACAACAGGTAGTTACTTTTTTGCCTTTAAACCAAATTGATTTAGTTGAAGCTGAATTGGCTAAAGGAGATGTTTCTGCTGTAATTATCGAAGGAATTCAGGGAGTTGGAGGATTAGATCAGGGAACAACAGAATTTTTTCAGGCTTTAGAAAAAGCATGTAAAAAATACGATGCGGTTTTGATTTTAGACGAAGTACAATCAGGATACGGAAGAAGCGGGAAATTCTTCGCTTTTCAACATCACGGAATCAATGCTGATATTATTTCAGTAGCAAAAGGAATGGGGAATGGTTTTCCGGTTGGAGCGATTTTAATTTCACCAAAATTTGAAGCAAGTTTCGGATTATTAGGAACTACTTTCGGCGGAAGCCACTTATCTTGTGCCGCAGGAATTGCAGTTTTGGATGTTATCGAAAAACTAGATTTGCAGAAAAATGTAAACGAAGTTTATGAATATTTCTTAGAACAAATCAAACAAGTTCCCGGAATCAAGCAAGTAAAAGGAAAAGGCTTAATGCTGGGGGTTGAATTCGATTTTGATGTAGCTGCTTTAAGAAAAAAGCTAATCATCGAAAAACACATTTTTACAGGAAGTGCGAATAATAAAAATCTACTGAGAATTTTGCCGCCACTTACCGTTAAGAAATCAGATATTGATACTTTTATTGTAGCTTTAAAAGAAAGTTTAGAAGAGCTTCAAAACTAAGTTTATCTATAACTGTTAATTCGTTTAACTGGTTAACCGATTAAACGAATTAACGATTAACCAATTAAACCAAAAAAAATGAATCCATTATCAATTGAAAAACGAAATTTGGTTTTGCACTCCATGGCAAGGCTTGTCGGGCAGGAGCGGAGTCAGATTATCTTAACCAATCAGGAAGATTTACTCGGTTACAATGGCTCAGATTTAGCAATGGAAGAGCGCTTAAAAGTAGATGATAAAAAAGTCGACGAGATGATTTTATCCTTAAATCAACTAGCTTCGCAAGAAGATCCGGTGGGAGTAGAGCGTTTTCATTTTGTTCATGATAATGGAATAAAAGTGGTGAATAAAACAGCTGCTTTTGGTACGATATTAATTATATATGAATCCCGTCCAGACGTTACAATTGAAGCGGGAGGAATTGCCTTTAAATCCGGAAATAAAATTTTATTAAAAGGAGGAAAAGAAGCTTTAAGATCCAATTTGAAAATTGTTGATCTATGGCATCAGGCTTTAGAAGAAAATGGAATTTCGAAAGACTGGGTAGAGTATTTGAATTATAATCGTGCAGAAACTCAGGCTTTTTTAGAAAAACCGACTCAAAAAGTAGATTTAATTGTTCCGAGAGGAGGAGAGAAATTAATTGAGTTTGTCAAACAACACGCCACTTGCCCGGTGATTGTAAGCGGACGCGGAAACAATTTTGTTTACGTTCATAAAGATGCAGATACAGACTTGGCTTTAAAAGTAATTTTAAACGCCAAAACATCAAAAATCTCAGCTTGTAATGCGGTTGATAAAGTTTTAATAGATTCTAAATTACCCAATTTTGAAGGTTTTACCGCTATTTTAATAGAAGCGTTAAAAGAATCTAATGTAGAAGTAATTGTTGATGAATCTTTAAAAAGTTTTGAAGATACGGAAACACTTCAAAACGAAGATATCTGGTACGAAGAGTTTTTAGATTATAAAATTGTCATCGGAACCATTGATTCTGAAGAAAATGCTATCGATAAAATCAATAAATATTGTGGCGGACATTCGGCGGTAATTATTACGAGAGATGACAAAGCAGCACAAAAATTTATGGATGCCGTAGATACCGCTGCCGTTTATCAAAATGCTTCAACGCGTTTTACCGATGGAGGCCAATTTGGTTTAGGCGGAGAATTAGCGATAAGTACAGATAAATTGCATCAAAGGGGACCAATCGGTTTACAACATCTCGTAACCAACAAATGGTACGTTTACGGAGATGGGCAAATTAGATAATTGAGATAATGTGTCAATTAGTTAATTAGAATTTATTGTAGACAAAGCTTTACGAACTTAGCGTTTGTAAACACAAACAGCATAAAAAAACCTTGCGCCCTTTGCGGTAAAAAAAATACAGCATGTCAAAAAAGAGGATTTTATTAAAAATAGGAAGTAATACTTTAACCAAAGAAACCAATCATATTTCGCGGGGAAAGATTGAAGACATTGGTATGCAAATCGCTGCTCTCAATAAAGATTACGAATTTGTAATCGTAAGTTCAGGAGCAATCGCCGCAGCCAAACAATTTGTAAAACTTGAAAGTAAAGGAAAAGAAATTGCGTTAAAACAAGCTTTAGCCTCGATTGGACAACCCCATTTAATGCGAATTTTCCATGAAAATTTCAGTGATTTAGGATTATTGACTTCTCAATGTTTATTATCGTATTCTGATTTTGAAAAAGACCAGTCGAAAGTAAATATTGTCAATACGATAAACGTTCTGGTAGAGAATAATTATATTCCAATTATCAATGAAAATGATACCGTTGCCACAGATGAGATTCGGTTTGGAGATAATGATAAGTTAGCAGCTTTAACAGCAGTGTTGCTAAATGTTGACATTTTGATTATTGCAACCAATACAAACGGAATTTATACAAAAGATTCCATTTACGATGAAAATCCTGAAACCATTAAATTAGTAAATGATTTAAAAGTATTAGAAAAAGAAATCGGCGAATCAAAATCATCACACGGAACAGGCGGAATGCAATCCAAAATCGAAGCTGCCGGAATCGCAAAAGCCGCCAACATCGAAACCTGGATCGTTAACGGATTAAATGATAATTTTATTTTAAAGGCATTAGAAGGAGAAATTCCTTTTACAAAGATTGTATAATATAGAACGCGGATGACACGGATTCGCTATCGCGAAGACGCAGATTAACGCGGATTTTTATATTTATTTTTAATGTAGTGTATTTCATTCAAATTTAGACAAGAAATGAAATTATTACATCAAGAGTTAACCGATGTTATCATTAAAACTTTTTACGAAGTATATAATGAATTAAGGCATGGATTTTTAGAGAGAGTTTATCAGAATTCATTATACTTAGAATTAAAGAGGTTTAACGTTGAAGCTCAGAAGAAAATTAAGTTTATTATAAAGGAATCGAAGTAGGAGAATATTATGCCGATTTGATTGTGGAAGATTTAATAATATTAGAATTAAAAGCAGCTGAATGTATACTGGCAGCATTTGAAAATCAAATTTTGAATTATTTAAAAGGAACAAATTGCGAAGTAGGTTTACTTTTAAATTTTGGAACAAAACCAGAATTTAGACGAAAAATATTTGAGAATAATAGAAAATTAAGAATATAAAAATCCGTTTTATCAGCGGCTTCGCGAAGCGAATCAGTTTAATCCGCGTCTAATTTTAGACAATAAATAAAAAACAAAAACAATGAATTATATTTCAATAAAAGACATCGACTCATTATCAAAATGGGTAAAAAGTGCGTTAAAAATCAAAAAGAACCCACTTAAAAACCAGGAACTAGGAAAGAATAAAACCTTAGGAATGTTATTCTTTAACCCGAGTTTAAGAACGCGTTTGAGTACTCAAAAAGCGGCTATAAATTTAGGAATGAACGTTATGGTGATGAATTTTACCAACGAAGGCTGGACATTAGAATTCGAAGACGGGGCTATCATGAATTCAGGAGCTTCAGAACATATCAAAGAAGCGGCCGAAGTAGTGTCTCAATATTGTGATATTATTGCTATTCGTGCTTTTGCGGGATTGGTTGACAAAGAAAAAGATTATGCTGAAACGGTAATTTCAGGATTTTTGAAACATGCAACAGTGCCAATCGTAAACATGGAAAGTGCCGTTCGTCATCCAATGCAATCTTTGGCGGATGCCATTACAATGGAAGAATACAAAACGAAACATAAACCAAAAGTAGTGCTATCGTGGGCTCCACATCCAAAAGCGTTGCCTCAGGCAGTTGCCAATTCATTCGTAGAAATGATGCAAATGCAAAAAGACATGGATTTTGTAATCACACATCCGGAAGGTTACGAACTAAGCCCGGAAATCACTAAAGATTGCAAAATAGAATACGATCAAAATAAAGCGTTCGAAAATGCCGATTTCGTTTACGTGAAAAACTGGAGTAATTTCAACGATTACGGAAAAGTAACCAACATCGATCCAAGTTGGACAGTTAATGCAGAAAAAATGGCATTAACCAACAACGGAAAATTCATGCATTGCCTTCCGGTTCGTCGTAATGTAATTGTGACAGACGAAGTAATCGACAGCGAGAATTCAATCGTAATTCAGCAAGCGAATAACAGAACCTATTCGGCACAATTAGTTTTACAAAAGATTTTGAAGAAATTGTAATTTTATAGGCGCAAAGGCACAAAGTTACAAAGGTTCAGAGGTTTTACAATCTGAATCTAAACTTTGTCCCTTTGTTCCTCTGAACCTTTGAACCTCATGAAAAAAGTTACCGTAATAAAAATTGGTGGAAACATTATCGACAACCCAACCGAATTAGAACAATTCTTAACCGATTTTTCTAAAATCGAAGGCTATAAAGTTTTAGTGCACGGTGGCGGAAAATCGGCTACAAAAATGGCACAAAGTATTGGCTTGGTTCCACAAATGATCGACGGACGCCGAATCACCGATGCTCCAATGCTTGACGTTGTAGTAATGATTTACGCCGGACAAATCAACAAACATATTGTAGCGCAATTGCAGGCCAAAAATAACAATGCAATTGGTTTTTCAGGAGCTGACGGAAACTTGATTCAATCGACAAAACGAAATCATCCAACGATTGATTACGGATTTGTAGGCGATGTAAAACAAGTCAATACAAGTTTGCTAAAAACATTGCTTGAAGCCGGAATCGTTCCAGTATTCTGCGCCATTACACACGATAAAAACGGACAATTATTAAACACAAATGCCGATACCATTGCAAGTGAATTATCCATTGCTTTGTCTGAAGTTTTTGATGTTACGCTAACGTACTGTTTTGAAAAACAAGGCGTTTTGCAGGATTCAGAAGACGATTCATCTGTAATTACGGAGATCAACGAAGAACTTTATAACAAACTAAAAGCTGAAAAAGTTATCCATTCCGGAATGATTCCAAAACTGGATAATTGCTTCAACAGTTTATCACGAGGCGTTCAGAAAATTAAAATTGGGCATCACAAAATGCTTCAGAATCCAGATATTTTGCACACAACGATTACATTATAAAAAAGGTTACCACGAATTACACGAATTTTCACGAATTAAAAATTAAAAAAAAATTAGCGAAAATTTGTGCAATTCGTGGCAAAAAAATAAAGCTACGCTACGCATTTTAAATATTAATTTAAGAAATTTGCGCAAATTAAAAATGTCACAGATTTAATTAAAACTTTGTGCCTTCGTGCCTTCGTGGCAAAGAAACCATAACTATGAAAAATATTGCAACGCTTACCCGAGAAGCAATTAGTTTATTAAAAAATTTGATTGAGACCCCTTCATTTTCAAGTGAAGAAGATCAAACAGCTCTTTTAATAGAGAATTGGTTCAATCAAAACGAAATTCCCTTAAAAAGAGAAAATAATAATGTGTGGGCTTTCAATAAATATTTCGATGAAAATAAACCAACACTTTTACTGAATTCACACCACGATACTGTAAAACCAAATCAGGCGTATACCAACGATCCGTTTAAAGCCATCGAAAAAGACGGTAAATTATTTGGATTAGGAAGTAATGATGCCGGAGGATGCTTAGTTTCGTTATTGGCTACTTTTGTACACTTTTATGAGAATCAGAATTTATCACATAATCTTGTAATTGTAGCTTCGGCAGAAGAAGAAAGCAGCGGAAAAAATGGTTTAAACAGCGTTTTAAAACATTTACCGGAATTGGATTGCGCCATTGTTGGCGAACCTACTTTAATGCAATTGGCGGTGGCTGAAAAAGGATTATTGGTTCTTGACGTAAAAGTGAAAGGAACTGCTAGTCATGCCGCACATCAAAACGATGATAACTCATTATACAAATCAATTCCGGTAATGGAATGGTTTAAAAACTATAAATTCGACAAAATATCAGAGGTTTTAGGTCCTGTAAAAATGACAGTAACACAAATCAGTGCCGGAAAACAACATAACGTTGTGCCATCAGAATGTGATTTGGTTGTCGATATTCGTGTAACTGATTGCTATTCGAATACCGAAATTTTGGAAGTGGTAAAAGCAAATATAAATGCCGAAGTAACACCAAGATCCATGCATTTAAACGCATCGTCTATTCCCGTTGCGCACGGTTTAGTGCAAGCCGGAATTGCTTTAGGAAGAACCACTTATGGCTCGCCAACGCTTTCAGATCAATCCGTCTTGAGCTGTCAGTCTTTAAAACTGGGACCAGGAGAAACATTGCGTTCGCATTCAGCTGACGAATTTATTTTTATTAACGAAATCGAAGAAGGAATCGACTTGTATATCAGGATACTAACCGATTTCTTTAAATTATAATATTAATTAGGAGCTATTTCCCGCTATCCGTTCCAATCTTTTGTGCTGAACCCCAGCAAAAAAGGATTTCCACTGCTATCGGGGCTAGAAACACCAACAGTATAAACACCAATATTAGAATAAATTAGAAAATAAGATCCAACAATCTAAAAATCTAACAATCTAAGAAGTCTAAAAATCTACCTATGAAACTTTGGGAAAAAGGAATTGCAACAGACAAACAAATCGAACACTTCACAGTAGGAAACGATCGTGAACTGGATTTGGTTCTCGCAAAATACGATGCTTTAGGTTCTATTGCACACGCGAAAATGCTTGGGCAAATTGGTTTATTAACTCAGGAAGAAACTACTTCTTTGGTTGATGCCTTAAATGAAATCATTGCTGACGTTGCAAAAGGAAACTTTGAAATCGAAGACAGTTTTGAAGACGTACATTCCAAAATTGAATATTTACTGACGGTGAAACTAGGCGATGCCGGAAAGAAGATCCATACGGCGCGTTCTCGTAACGATCAGGTTTTAGTAGATGTTCATTTGTATTTAAAAGATGAATTAAAAGCATTAAAAGAGCAAGTTAAAACTTTGTTTGATTTGCTAATGGAATCGGCAGAGAAACACCAAAATGTTTTATTGCCGGGTTATACACATTTGCAAATTGCAATGCCATCCTCATTCGGAATGTGGTTTTCTGCTTATGCAGAGAGTTTAATCGATGATGTTACAATGTTAAACGCAGCTTCAAAAATTGTAGACCAAAATCCATTAGGTTCTGCAGCAGGTTACGGAAGTTCATTTCCAATCAACAGAACCTTTACTACTGAGGAATTAGGTTTCGAAACCCTAAAATTCAATGCTGTTGCAGCACAAATGAGCCGCGGAAAAGCAGAGAAAACTGTTGCTTTTGCAATGGCAAGTGTAGCAGGGACTTTATCAAAATTCGCAATGGACGTTTGTTTGTATATGAGTCAAAATTTTGATTTTATCGGTTTACCTGCACATCTTACTACGGGATCGAGTATTATGCCACACAAAAAAAATCCGGATGTATTTGAATTAATCAGAGGAAAATGCAATAAGATTCAAGCACTTCCTTACGAAATCACTTTAATTACCAATAATTTACCAAGCGGTTATCACAGAGATTTACAGCTTTTAAAAGAAGGGTTATTTCCTGCAATTCAAACTTTAAAAGCTTGTTTGGACATTGCCATTTTCTCAGTGAAAGATATCACGGTAAAAGACAATATCCTAAAAGATAAAAAATACGATTATTTGTTTACCGTTGATACTTTAAATGAAATGGTGGTTGCCGGAATGCCTTTTAGAGATGCATATAAAGCTGTTGCTGAACAATTAGAATCGGGAACATATCAATCTCCAAAAGAAACAAAACATACACATGAAGGAAGTATCAATAATTTGTGCCTGAATGCTATAAAAGATAAAATGAAAGCAGCGCTTTAAAAATATTTCAAAATAAAATAAAAACCCGATTTGTATCCGGCACAAATCGGGTTTTTTATGCACAAAATTAAGTTGTAATTAGATTTTGTTACTGCAATTTACAGATACAACACCAGTTGAGCTTACCTGAAGCGTAGCACCTGCACCACAGAATTTATTGGTTACATATTCTTCTACTTTTCCAAGAGGTATGGTAGTGTAAGCATAAGAAGGTTTGTTTACTGTTGTACCAAAATCCATTGGAGCTTTACGACAATTTGAAAAAGCAATTCCAACTGTTCCTCCGTCTGTGCTGATGTATTCTTTAAATACCTTTTCGACTTTGGCAAAATCAGTACCTTCTACATAACAAGTTGCGTTTTTTGCACCTCCGCCTAAACCAATTGCCAAAGAACCGGATTCTGATGTACTGTAATAACAATTTAAAATGTGAATTTCAGCATTTCTGGCGCGAGGCATTCTTTGTTTACACCCTTGGGCCCAATAACAATTTTTAAAAGTGATACTGTAATGCCCATCATCAGGGAAGTCATTTTTGCCGGAACCAATTAAATTACTAAAACTATGATCATCAGCTCCTCCCAAACCTCCTGATTTTGGCGCTTTTAAATAAGTAAATTTGCACCATGATATGGTAACATTATCTGTTTTTCCTTTATTATCAAAATTGCCATCCTGACCGTCCTGAAATTCGCAGTGATCTACCCAAAGATTAGTACAATCAGCAGTCAGATTATCCTGACCATCAATGTCGTAAGAACCAGGGCCAACAAAAACAAGGTTTCTGATAATCACATTGTCAGAACCGGATTTTAAATACAAAATTCCGGCTCCGGGATTCGATTGGTTTTCGTTGATAAGTTTTGCACCGGGTAATCCAATAATAGATTTGTTTGAAACTACTTGTTGTATGGGCTTGCCGGCAGGAATCGTAATTGTGCCCGATACTAAAATAACTTCAGGAGTTGGCAGTTTAATTTTTGCCAGCAAGTCATCATATGAACTTACGGTTACAGGATTTGCAGTTCCGCCTCCGGTGGTTGCAGCACCAAATCCTTCCGGAGATACTAAATAATAATTTTGTGCAAAAAGATTCGATATGCTCAATGCAAAGAAGAAGAGTAAAAAAAGATTTTTTTTCATTTTTATGGGTTAGTTTTGTGGTTTCTGATTGATATAGTTTTAATGTAATCGATTACACGAATTTAGTTTAATAAAGTGTATAAACAATTATTTTCCCAAAATATTATAGAGACTTTCCGCTTAAAGAAAAATAAAGCAGTTGTTTAGTAAGTAATTTTCTACTATCTAAAGTTTTATTGAAGCAAATAATGACTATTTTTGATTTGTACGTTTATAAATGTAAAATATGAATAAGTTTGACGACCAAGCTACTAAGGCACTTCTGGAGAGAAATCTTATAACTGAAAATCAATATAAGGAAATAACTTCTTATCGCAGTCTGAATATTTTCTCGCTAAATGCAGAATTGAAATTGTTTCTTTATTTATCTGTTTTGTTATTTACGTCCGGAATCGGAATTTTAATCTATAACAATATTGATACTATTGGACATATTGCAATTCTGTCATTATTACTAATTGTTATTGGAGTTTGTTTTTATTTCTGTTTTAAAAATTCAAAAGGGTTTCAAAAACAGGAAACAACTTTTGAACATCCGGTTCTCGAATATCTTGTTTTAGCAGCAAGTATTTTGACTTGTATTTTTATAGGATATTTACAATTTCAGTATAAACCATTCGGGACACATTACGGATTGGCAACTTTAATTCCAACCGTTGTTAGTTTCTTTTGTGCCTATTATTTCGATAATAAAAGTGTTTTGACGATTGCTATTACTGGTTTGGCGGCTTATGTCGGGCTTTCGGTAACACCTCAGGATTTATTCAATAATAATAATTTTTATTCAACTCAAAGTTTAAGCTATTCTGCCATAGCGCTTGGTATTTTACTCATTTTATGGACGATTTATAGTTCTAGAGTTCAATTGAAAACACATTTTAATATTATTTACCTAACATTTGCTTTGCATATTATTAGCATTGCAGCAATAAGTAATTTAATAAATGATGATTATGGTATTTGGATTCTTTTTACATTGATATTGGCAGGTTCTTCCTATTATTTCTATAAAATTAGCTACCAACTTAAGGCGATTTCATTGTATGTATTTATGATAATCTATGGTTATATTGGTTTAAATATATTCCTGGTCAGGATTTTCGACAAAATTAATTTTTCAGATGTTTGGGAATTATTCATTTTAATTCTTCCGGTCTATTTTATCGGTTCGATAGTAATATTCATAAAATTGATTAAAACTTTCAATAAAGAGATTGCAGTATGATAGTATATGATAAAAATTTATTAGACAATTTGGCTTTAGTTGATGAAGCTAAGTCTTTAGCATCAGCCGGATTTATTACTAAGGAACAAAAAGATCTCATTAAAAAAGAGTTACCTGCTTTTAAAAGGCAAAGTAATATTTTGGTACGATTAGCATTCTTCTTGTTAGGAGCCCTTTCTTATTTGTCTATTTGTGGCGTAATTGCATTACTTGGATTGACCAGTTCTGATTTTGAACATTCTTTTTTAAATATTTGCTGTTATATTTTTGCCGTTGTTGGTTTTACAGGAGCAGAATTTTTGGCCAGTCAAAAATATTACGGACATGGATTAGATGATGCTTTTATTTTGGGAGCCATTTTAAATGTTGGATTTGCTGTTTCTATAACTACTGAAGGTTATGAATTAGAGATTGCCTTTTTTGTTGCTGTAGCCTCTTTTTTGATGTACAGAAGATATTTGCATTTGTTATCTTTATTAGTCTTTTGTCTCGCATCTTCTGCCGTTTTATTTTACGGAATGTTTGAGCTTGGGACCACTGGAAAAACAATTTTGCCATTTGCTGGCATGCTGGTTTCGGCTGCATTTTATTTTTTTACTAAAAAAATGATGAAGAATCTAAAGGTAACTTATTACTATAACGGACTTTTATTGGCAAATAGTTTCTGCTTAATACTCTTTTATCTTTCCTGTAATTATTTGGTAGTACGGGAACTTTCGGCAGCGTTTTTAGGAAATGAAATTCTCCCGGGCAATGATATTCCGTTTGCTGTTTTCTTTTATGCTTTTACTTTTATTGTTCCCGTTTTATATTTGATCCAGGCTTTAAAAACAAGAGATAGGATCATGCTTTGGATAAGCTTTTTAGCCATCGGATTTTCTATTTACACAATTCGATTCTATTATTCAGTTTTACCAATAGAAGTAGCACTAACGCTTGGTGGATTAGTTTTATTTGCTATCGCGTATTTTTCGATAAAAAAATTAAAAGATAATGAAGTTGGTTTGACATTTAAGCCGGACAGAATCAATAATTCAAACGCTATTTTAAATGCAGAAGCTTTAATTATCGCCTCTGCTTATGGTATGAAACCAGAGGCCAAAGCTCCAGATTCCCCAATGGATTTTGGAGGTGGCGGTTTCAGCGGAGGAGGTTCAGAAGGAAATTTTTAAATTAAAGTTGCCCACAGATTAAACGATCAGTTCAGATTGAAAAAAAATAAGTCTGAAATCATTTTAATCTGTGGGAAAAATATTATACCTTAGCTTTTAGTGCTATAGCATCGATATCACTATGCGAAACATCATAAACAGCTTTTCCATTTTTAATTAGTATAAGTTGCGGTGATTCGTGATATACATTAAATCGATTCGCAATTTCATTTGAAATATCCCGATGCGCAATCAGGTCTAAAAAATAAGCATCAACTACGTTTTCCAAATCAAATTCGCGTTCAAATTGTTTCAAAGCCATGCGGCTAATGCTACATCTTGTGCTGTGCTTAAAAATGACTACCGGTTTTTCATCTGAAATAGCTTCAATTTCCATTAATTGTGCTATATCTGTTAATTCGGTCCAATTTACATTGCTTTTTGGAGATTCTGTATTTTCTGAATTTCCGAAGATTGAATTTAAAAAACTCATATTTTGACGTGTTTAATGACTTTTTGGCGTTAAAAATGAGTTAAATACCTATTTTTAATGTCATTTTGTCTGTTTTTTTAGTATGGAATATAATTTGAATGTTCTGAAGCAAAGTTATATCATTTTAAGTTAAAAATTTAACCCAATAAATCGTAATTTTAATGGTATTGCTATAATAACTGATAATCAACCATAAATCGTATACATATGAACATAAATAAATTTACAACCAAGTCGCAGGAAGCCATTCAGCTATCACAGCAATTGGCGCAACGCAACGGACAACAACAAATAGAAAACGAACACATTTTTAAAGCTATTTTTGAAGTAGATGAAAATGTTGCTCCTTTTATTTTGAAAAAACTCAATGTAAATGTTCCGTTATTTTTACAAATATTAGACAGTACAATTGAAAGTTTTCCAAAAGTTTCCGGAGGTGATATCTTGCTTTCGAGAGATGCTAACAAAGCATTGAATGAAGCGGAGATCATTGCACAAAAAATGAACGATGAATATGTTTCTATCGAACATTTAATTTTGGCAATTTTTGATTCAAAAAGCAAAGTTTCTCAGATTTTAAAAGATCAGGGAGTTACGGGAAAAGGTCTTAAAGCTGCTATTGAAGAACTTCGTAAGGGAGAAAGAGTAACATCGGCTTCAGCGGAAGAAAACTATAATTCATTAAATAAATATGCTAAAAATCTAAACGAATTAGCACGTAACGGAAAACTCGACCCGGTTATTGGCCGTGATGAAGAAATCCGCCGTGTGTTACAGATCTTAACGCGCAGAACAAAAAACAACCCGATGTTAATAGGTGAGCCGGGAGTAGGTAAAACCGCTATTGCTGAGGGATTGGCACATAGAATTGTTGATGGTGATGTGCCTGAAAACTTAAAAGATAAAATCGTTTTCTCTCTTGATATGGGAGCGCTGATTGCAGGTGCTAAATTTAAAGGAGAATTCGAAGAAAGATTAAAAGCGGTTGTAAAAGAAGTTACAGCTGCAGAAGGTGATATTGTCTTATTTATTGATGAAATTCACACACTTGTAGGTGCCGGTGGAGGAGAAGGCGCTATGGATGCGGCTAATATCTTAAAACCTGCTTTGGCTCGTGGTGAATTAAGAGCCATTGGGGCAACGACTTTAGATGAATATCAAAAATATTTTGAGAAAGATAAAGCGCTGGAACGTCGTTTCCAAAAGATTTTAATTGATGAACCGGATACTGAAAGTGCTATTTCGATTTTACGCGGAATCAAAGAAAAGTACGAGACACACCATAAAGTTCAGATAAAAGACGAAGCTATTATTGCTGCTGTCGAACTGTCACAACGTTATATCACAAATCGTTTCTTACCGGATAAGGCGATCGATTTAATGGACGAGGCAGCTTCTAAACTGCGTATGGAAATCAATTCAAAACCAGAAGAGTTAGATGTTTTGGATCGTAAAATAATGCAGCTGGAAATCGAAATAGAGGCTATTAAACGTGAAAAAGAAGAAAGCAAACTGAAAATTCTTCGAATGGATTTGGCGAATCTGAAAGAAGAACGCAATGAAATTTATGCAAAATGGAAATCGGAAAAAGACGTTGTTGACGGAATTCAGGCTGTAAAATTAGAAATTGAAGATTTTAAGTATGAAGCAGAACGTGCAGAACGTGATGGTGATTACGGAAAAGTAGCCGAGATTCGTTACGGAAAAATCAAAGAAGCACAAGAACGTCTTGAGGTTTTACAAAAACAATTACAAGAATATCAATTAGGAACTTCTTTGATCAAGGAAGAAGTAACACGTGAAGATATTGCAGAAGTCGTGGCAAAATGGACAGGAATTCCTGTTATGAAAATGCTTCAGACAGAACGCGAAAAATTATTGCACCTTGAAGATGAATTGCATAAACGTGTTGTGGGGCAGGAAGAAGCGATTGAAGCTGTCAGCGATGCCGTTCGCAGAAGTCGTGCAGGTTTGCAGGACATGAAAAAACCAGTGGGAACGTTCCTATTTTTAGGAACAACCGGAGTTGGTAAAACGGAGCTGGCAAAAGCCTTGGCTGAATATCTTTTTGATGATGAAAATGCTATGACGCGTATCGATATGAGTGAATATCAGGAACGCCACAGTGTGAGTCGTTTGGTTGGTGCACCTCCAGGATATGTAGGTTATGACGAAGGTGGTCAGTTGACGGAAGCCGTACGTAGAAAACCGTATTCTGTGATCTTGTTAGACGAGATCGAAAAAGCACACCCTGATACCTTTAACATCTTGTTGCAAGTACTGGATGAAGGTCGTTTGACCGATAACAAAGGTCGTCTGGCTGATTTTAAAAATACAATTATTATCATGACATCCAATATGGGAAGTCAGATTATACAAGAGAAATTTGAGAATTTAAAAGGAGGTATTGAAGCTGCAACAGAAGCTGCAAAAGCTGAAGTTTTGGGATTGTTGAAACAAACAGTTCGTCCGGAATTTATAAATCGTATCGACGAAATCGTAATGTTTACACCTTTAACAGTTGAGAATATTTCTAAAATTGTTAGCTTACAGCTTAAGAGTGTTACAAAAATGCTGGCCTTACAAGGCATTGCGATGGATGCAACACCAGAAGCTATCAAATATTTATCAGATAAGGGATACGATCCGCAGTTTGGTGCGAGACCTGTAAAACGTGTTGTTCAGAGAGAAGTGCTGAATCAATTGTCTAAAGAAATTTTGGCAGGAAACATCACTACGGACAGTATTATTTTATTAGATGCTTTCGATGGGCAATTGGTTTTCAGAAACCAAACTCATAGTGAACAATAATTTTTTAAGTTTTAATATTTAAAAGACATCAGTCGAAAGACTGGTGTCTTTTTTTTTGTAAAAACTTTAAAATCCGTAAATGATGAAACTTTTATTCAAAGTCTTATAAAAATATTTATGCCTAACTTCTGATCTTTACAAATAAATTATTAAAATCAATAAATAACCTAAAGAGAAAACATTATGAACAATATTTTTAGAGGATTACTAGCAGGTTACGGTGCTAAAAAATTAGGAGGAGGGTGTTTTGGTACCATCTTCGTTTTTATAATTATCTGGGTTCTTTTGGGGCAATGCAGTTAGTTTTTGATGCAAAAAATTAATAAAAAAGCATTAGATTAGCGCAGATAAATAATCAAACTGGTACATGAATCCGGATGCTCAAATCCAGTGAATTAGACAGTTTTTAAAAACAAATAAAGTATAATGGCATCAGGTTTTTTCGTACTATTAGATGATATCGCAGCAATTATGGATGATGTTGCAGTAATGAGTAAAATTGCAGCAAAAAAAACAGCCGGAATTTTAGGCGATGATTTAGCTGTAAATGCAGAGAAAGCATCAGGCTTTGCATCCTCCAGAGAACTTCCGGTTTTGTGGGCAATTAGTAAAGGTTCGCTTCTGAATAAAATAATTATTTTACCAATAGCTTTTTTATTAAGTGCATTTTTGCCAGTCGCAATTATTGTAATCCTTGTACTTGGAGGATTATTTTTAGCGTACGAAGGAGCAGAAAAAATTTATGAATTTATATTTCCACATAGTCACGAAGAATCACAAGGAATCACATCAGAAAATTTAACTGAAGAAGAAATTCTGGAAGCTGAAAAGGGAAAAGTAAAATCAGCCATCATAACCGATTTTATTTTATCTGTCGAAATCGTAATTATTGCTTTAGGTACCGTAATTACCGAACCACTTATACAGCAAATCATTGTAACTTCGTTAATTGCGTTAATTGCTACTATTGGTGTTTATGGTATCGTCGCCCTTATTGTAAGAATGGATGAAGCAGGTTATAAATTGATTAAGTTTAGCAAAAAAGAAAAAAGTCTTTCAAAATTTATCGGAAACCTGTTGGTAAAAGCGCTTCCAATAGTCATTAAAAGCCTGACCGTAATTGGTACAATAGCCTTAATTCTTGTTGCAGGCGGAATCTTCGTGCATTATATCCCGTTTTTTCATCATTTGGTACCTAAAATTAATTTGCCTTCTATTTTAAAAGAGTTCGTTATCGGACTTATACTAGGATTTGTCGTTTTAGGGATTGTAAACCTATTCAAAAAGATATTTTCAAAGAAAAAGGAAGCATAAAAAGCACTAAATACAGCGTATTAAACACCAGTCGAAAGGCTGGTGTTTTTTTTGGTAGCCTATTAGTCATCTTCAAAAAGACCACTTTTCCCGCTGTCCATTATATTTTTTTATCTGCAAAAAAGGCAGATAAAAACGATGCCATTTTCATCGGGGTTATGTTATAAAATATAATTTTTATAAGAAATATCTGTTGTAGTGTAAATTTTTTTATTAATCTAATCTTTTGATATAGAATTGTTTAATGTTTTGGTTGAATTATTTAACAGTTTCACAAAGCAACCAAAACAACTGCACTACATCTTCATAGTAATTAACAATTAATTATAATTTTATATGAAAAATTTTAGATTTAAATCAGTTTTAGTAGTATTATTTTTAGCAACGGCATTTATTTCATGCAGTAATGATGACGATCATGCAGTTGCTCCTGTAAAATCAAAAGTAGCACTGGTTACAGAAGTTAAAGGACCCGCAACCGGAAAAATAAATGAAGAATTGAGTTATGATGTTACTTTTATTGTAGACAACGCTTGCGGAGAATTTGATAAAATTAGTGAGGTAACAATTGGTTCAGTAAAAGGTTTACAGGTTGAGGCAAAATATCCATCAGAAGTTTGTACACTACAGGTTCCGGATCCTAAGAAAACAGTATACAAATTCAAATCAGCTGCAAAAGGAACTTTCGAAATCAAATTCAAAAAATCAGAAACTGAATTTGTAACAACAAAAGTGGTTATTGAATAATCAGGTTTTATAGATTTACTTTAGAGACCATTTTATAAAGATTTAATTATTTAGATCGATGTAAAGTGGTTTTTTTTTATTTGAATGTGAATTGATGTAGATGCCAGGGATTTATCAATTTCGACAAAGTAGAAATGATAACAGAAACGCATCGATTTACGAGTGTAATTTCTCTTTCGTTGAGATGACTTAACCTGTCTTGTGTACTAAATTTAAAACTTTTTATAAAATATTCACACTTTGCCATTCCTCTAAAAATTACTATTTTTGCACTCTAAATTTTTATGTCATGCCGAAAAGAAAATATAAAATCGCCGTTATTCAGTTAAATCTTAACGACGTTGCCGAAAATAATCTTAAAAAATGTATCAGCTGGGTAAAAGATGCTGCCAATAAAGGCGCTGAAGTGATCTTATTGCCTGAATTATATAGCAGTCATTATTTTTGCCAAAGCGAAGATGTAGATAATTTTGCATTAGCAGAACCACTTTACAGTACTTCATTTATTGCTTTTAGCGAATTGGCAAAAGAATTGGGAGTAGTAATTATTGTTCCTTTCTTCGAAAAAAGAATGGCTGGAATTTACCACAACAGTGCATATATTATTGATACTGATGGTACAGAAGCTGGATTATACCGTAAAATGCATATTCCGGATGATCCGCACTTTTACGAAAAATTCTATTTCACACCGGGTGATTTAGGATTTCAGGCTATTGAAACTAAAAAAGGAAAAATAGGGACCCTTATTTGTTGGGACCAATGGTATCCGGAAGCTGCTCGTATTACAGCTTTAAAAGGAGCAGAGGTATTGTTTTACCCAACTGCAATTGGATGGCACCCAAAAGAAAAGGAACAATATGGTGAAAATCAATATGGTGCCTGGATGAACGTTATGAAAGGTCATGCTGTGGCAAACGGAGTTTTCGTTGCCGCTGCTAACAGAATTGGTTTAGAGAAATATATTGAGGGAACTGAAGGAATCCAATTTTGGGGAGCTTCATTTATTGCAGGACCTCAAGGTGAAATTTTAGCTCAGGCTTCTCACGATCAGGAAGAAATTCTGATTGCTGAAGTTGATTTGGATCTTCAGGAAAATGTACGTCAGAACTGGCCATTTTTCAGAGACAGAAGAATCGATGCTTTTGGCGATATTACGAAGAGAGCGATTGACTAATTCAGTCAATTTATAAATACTAAAAGGACGAAATGTAAATTTCGTCCTTTTTTGTTTTCTTTAAAGCCTAAAAAAATCCGCTTCAGAATATTCCGAAGCGGATTTTTAAAAAAAATATACTAAGATTATTTTACTTTGAAAGTAACTCTTCTTACGATTTGACGTGCTTCTTTAGAATTTTTATTCACTGAAGTATCTTCACCGTTAGCAATTACATTCAATCTTGAAGCATCAATTCCAGCATTTTCAGCTACTTTTTTCACAGCTTCAGCTCTTTTTCTTGACAATTCAGTGTTATAACTTGAACTTCCAATTTCATCAGCATATCCTACGATATCTGCAGATTTACCTGGATTATTTTTCAAGTATTTCACTAAGAAATCAACACCAGATAAAGAAGCATTTGTTGGTTTAGATGAGTTAAAGTCAAAATATACATTAACATATCCTCCATTAATCAATTCTTCAACAGTATTGTTTGTTGCTGTACTTTCTGCACCTTTTTTAACATAGGTTTTGTCTAAGTAACTTTCTAATTCATCCGGAACACCATTTTGATTGTTATCAATAGATTGTCCTTTTGTATTAACAGCAACACCAGAAACAGTATTAGGCTCTAAGTCATACAAATCAGCAACACCATCTTTATCAGTATCGATAAGATTTGTTTCGATTGTTGTAACTCTGTCTTCTAATTTGTTTAATCTTTCATTTTCTTCTGAATACCAGTCAGCATGTTTCGTGTTTTTACCTAAGTAAAAAGTCAAACCAACAGAAGCATTTAATAAGACACCGTCTAATGAACCAGTAGTTGTTGTTCCGTGCCCATCAAAGTTATGATTTTGTCTTCCGTTAACAATACCTGTAAGGTCTCCTGTTAAAGCAACTCTGTTACTCAATCTAATTTGCCCTGTTAAACCGGCGATTCCATGAGCCATGTAATCTTTTCCGTCAAAACCTTTGTCTGAACTTAATTGAGAAACACCAAATCCACCATGTGCCAATAAACCAAAAGTGTTAGTCCATGTTTCAAAGTTTAAAGCTCTACCAAGGTTAATAACCCCTTGTAAACTTGCTCTGTAATATTTACTTTCGAATTCTGGAGTATCATCTCTTTCCTGAAATTGATCATATCCAACATCCAGTTTCAAACCAAATTTAGGATTGAACATGTATCTTACCCCTAAATCTGCGTGAAACGGACTAACAGATTCAGTAGAGTAACCAGGTGTTATTGCTCTTAGAGGTTTGTTTACTCCACCGTTCAATTCGATAGACCATCTATTATAATCAGGTTTGTCTATTGAGGATTGAGTTGATGTCGTTGCCATATTTTGTGCACCCGCAGCGAATGTTAGTAGTAAAAGTGATACTGAAGCTAATTTCTTTTTCATGATATCCAAATTTTAATTTAATTGTTATTATTATGAGTTTTTAGTTTTAAACTCCAGACAAAATTATACTACGAACTTCAGAATGTGTTCTATTTGGTCTTACATAATTCCCACCTTTTGGGTTTTATTTATGTAAATACGTTAAAAGAATCAAAAGATTTGAGCCAAAAAAAGGGCTAAATATAAATTTAGCCCTTTTTAGAATCGGTAAATGTGAAACTTATTTTAAATCTGGTTGGTATATTTTTATGGTTCCATCTCCCTCACTACTAACAACTAACAAACTTCTTTTGCTTGGACTTTTAGAAGCTGGAATGAATAATATTCCCTCTGGAGCATCGCCGGTTTTTACAGTTTGCAAATATTGTGGCGAAGAAGGATTTGTTACATCATAAGTCATGAAAGCATCCGATCTTTCTAATCCAACAAACAGAATATTCTGACTTCCCATCTTAACGGCCACTACAGCTTCTGGTTCAGAACCCTTATCATCGCTGCGTTTATCATCATAAGTTCCAAGTTCATTTGTTTTTTTATCTACATCATTTTTGCTGTCGTAAACAATTTTACCTGTATTTCCGTTCCAGATAGAAAAAGAACGTCCTCCAAAAGCGACCATTTCGTCAAGGTCACCATCGCCATCAGTGTCACCCATATCAGCAATAAGATTTAATCGTCCTAAATTACTTTCTAGTTTTAAAGTTGCAGCATCAGGAAAAACAGTTGCATCCAGCTTCATGTCTTTCATTCTTTTAATATCAGAGTAAGCGTTGTACTCTCTGGAGTCGCCTTCGTTTGCTGTAACAAAATAAGGAACATTATTGGCAGAAAAGTGACTAATGCCATCCGGCATAAACATACCTTTTACTTTCCACGGATTAAAAGCTATTTTATCATCTTTATCACTTACATCAATTGCATTTTCTGCCGTATTAAAGTTTTTAAAACCTAATGGATAAATTGCCGTAATAGTTTTAGAAGTCAAATCTACTTTTGCTACACCATTATTTTCTTGCAGTGTAATCCAAGCTGTTTTAGAATCATCTGAAATAGTCACATATTCAGGTTCAATATCCTGGGCAAAACTTTTAGCAAATTTCGAAATTCTAAAACCTTCTTTTGTCAAAGCTGCTGCCTGACTGCTAAAAGAACTGAAATCTAATGTGGTAACGGCATAATTATTAGTTACTTCGATAATAGAAATGGTTCCGTTTGGATCTTGAGAATAATCAGTGTTGGGTTCCCCTTCATTAGCGGTCATGATGTATTTTCCGTCAGGTGAAAAAGTGATCATATCCGGTAATGCCCCTACGGTAATTTGCTTTATTACACTATAATCTGTAGTATTAAAAACAACTACTTTACCATTTCCTTGTTTGTTTACGGTTGATTCTAAGGCTACTGCCAGTTTTCCGTCAAAAACAGCAACACTATTAGAAGCGCCTTCATATGGTGTTAGATCTATTTTACCAATTTTAACGGGTTTAGTTGGATCAGATAAATCAATTACATCAATTTGATTTGTTCCGCTATTATTTACGGCAAAAAGTTTTTTTGTTTTTTCGTCGTAAGCTGTTATTTCGGCAGCACCTTCACCACCAATAGTAATAGAGCCAATTTCTTTAAAAGTTCCCGGATTTTCATTGACAAGAACTTCGGTTTCATTCTTTGAATTTTCATCATTATTACAACTTACCATGATGGATAAAGCGGCTAATAACGTAATACTTAGTTTCTTCATTTTGTGTTTTTTAGTTTTGCCAAATGTAATTACCAGATTTTGCCCGTATATTAAGACTTCATTATTTAATCTTTAACTTAATTTTTGTCAGATAATCTCTCTAAATGTAATTTCATTTTGGTTGAACTATTTTATAATCCTTTTGAATGATTATCTTTGTACTCTTTCAAATTTAGAACCTCTTATGTCAACAAATAGTAGAAGATTTCCAGCAGAATGGGAAAAACAACAAGGAATTGTATTATGTTTTCCGCATAATGGTAACGACTGGCCGGGTAAATACGAGGCAGTTCAATGGGCTTTTGTAGAATTTATTAAAAAAGTAGCCACTTTTGAAACCGTTTTTTTGGTCGTAGCCGATGAAAAATTAAAGGAAAAAGTAGCTGAAATGTTAGAAAGAGCACGTGTTAATATTGCAAACGTTTCTTTTATCATTCATAAAACCAACAGAAGCTGGATGCGTGATTCGGGTCCAATTATTGTGAAAAATGGCTCGAAAAGAGAAGCATTAAATTTCAATTTCAATGGTTGGGCGAAATATAAAAATTATCAGTTAGATAAATTGGTTCCGTCTAAAATAGCTGATTTTATAGATGTTCCTTTAACACAAGTAACATATAAAGGAAAACCGGTTATTGTAGAAGGCGGTGCAATTGATGTAAACGGAAGAGGAACTTTATTGACTTCCGAAGAATGTCTGATGCATTCCTCTGTTCAGGTTCGAAATAAGAATTTTACCAAAGAAGATTATGAAGCTGTTTTTAAAGAATATTTAGGAGTTACCAACGTAATATGGTTGGGCGACGGAATAGAAGGAGATGATACACACGGACATATCGATGATTTATGCCGATTTGTAAATGAAGATACGATTGTGACGATTGTGGAAACCGATAAAAGTGACGCCAATTACGAACCATTGCAAGATAATTTAAAGCGTTTGCAAAATGCAAAATTAGAAGACGGAAAATCGCCAATTATTGTAGCATTACCAATGCCAAAACGTGTCGATTTTGAAGATTTAAGGTTACCGGCCAGTTATGCCAATTTCTTAATTTTAAACAATTGTGTTTTAGTTCCTACTTTTAACGATAGTAATGATAGAGTAGCTCTAAATATATTATCAGAATGTTTCCCGGACAGAGAAGTAATCGGAATAAGTTGTATCGATTTTATCTGGGGATTCGGGACATTACATTGTTTAAGCCAACAGATTCCAGTATAGTTTAAAAAAAACCTTGTTAGTCAACTAACAAGGTTTTTTGTTTATATCTCTTCAGGTATTTTATCGGCTCTTCATGGTCTGATAAATGGTGGTAAAAGCTGACTGGCAACCTCTCCAAAACCAAGACGTACTTCTGCATTTTCGCAGAAACCTCTAATGATGACCGTATCATTATCTTCGATAAATTTACGCTCAGTGCCATCACTTAATTTCAAAGGATTTTTTCCTCCCCAGGTCAATTCTAGCATAGAACCAAAACTATCCGGAGTTGGACCGGAAATTGTTCCGGAGCCCATCATATCACCGGAATTAACACGACATCCGTTTGAAGTATGATGTGCTAATTGCTGACTCATTGACCAGTATAAATATTTAAAATTTGATTTAGAAACCACAGTTTCTTCAGCATCTTCAGGTTTTATCGAAACTTCTAAATGGATATCAAAAGCTTTTTTACCTTTAGTCTGTAAATAAGGAAGCGGTGACGGATCTTGTTTAGGACCTTTGGTTCTAAAAGGTTCTAAAGCATCCATAGTTACAATCCAGGGAGAAATTGATGTAGCAAAGTTTTTGGCTAAGAAGGGCCCAAGGGGCACATATTCCCATTTCTGGATATCGCGCGCACTCCAGTCATTCAATAAAACCATTCCAAAAATATAATCTTCGGCTTCATACGTTGGGATATTTTCTCCCATTATATTGACATCAGTGGTAATAAAAGCTGTTTCTAATTCAAAATCTACCAAACGGGACGGACCAAAAACAGGATATTTTTCCCCAGCCGGTAAAGTTTGTCCCATTGGGCGGTGCACAGGAATTCCGGACGGAACAATTGTAGAACTTCTTCCATGGTATCCTACAGGTATGTGTAACCAGTTTGGTAATAAAGCATTTTCAGGATCGCGGAACATTTTTCCTACGTTCGTTGCATGTTCTTTACTCGAATAAAAGTCAGTGTAATCACCTATTAACACAGGTAATTGCATTTCTACATCGTCTATTTTAAAAATAACAATATCTCGATCTTTTGTTGAATCTCTTAGTTGTGGATTGGTTTCGTCGAAAATGTCTGCGATGCGATTTCGAACTAAACGCCATGTTTTTTTTCCATCAGAAATAAAATCATTAAGCGTATCCTGCATGAACATATCATCTGTTAAATCTATTCCTGCGAAATAGTTTAATTGTTGTAAAGCCCCTAAATCTATAGCGTAATCGCCAATTCGTGTTCCTACTGTAACGACATTTTCTTTAGTAAGAAATACACCGAAAGGAATATTTTGAATAGGGAAGTCGCTATTTTCTGGCACTTCTAACCATGATTTTCTTTTGGTATCGTTAGCGGTTATTGGCATGTGAATGTTAATTATTTGTTGAAAAATTCTATGTCAAATATATCATAATCTAGCAGTTTGACAAACGTTTTTTTGTATTTTTGCAGGAAATTAACGAAAAACGAAAAAATGCAACGCGACGAACAAATTTTTGACCTTATACTAGAGGAACAAGACAGACAAATTCACGGATTAGAACTTATCGCTTCAGAGAATTTTGTAAGTGATGAGGTAATGGAAGCAGCTGGTTCTGTTTTAACTAATAAATATGCTGAGGGATATCCTGGCAAAAGATACTACGGCGGTTGCGAAGTAGTGGATGTTATTGAGCAAATTGCAATTGACAGGGCTAAAGAATTATTTGGAGCTGAATATGCAAACGTTCAACCACACTCAGGATCACAGGCAAATACGGCAGTTTACCACGCATGTTTAAATCCTGGTGATACTATTTTAGGTTTCGATTTATCTCACGGTGGTCACTTGACTCACGGTTCTCCGGTAAACTTTTCAGGTCGTTTATACAGACCGGTTTTTTACGGTGTAGATGCTGAAACTGGTCGTTTAGATTATGATAAAATTCAGGAAATTGCAACTAAAGAACAACCAAAATTAATCATCGCCGGAGCATCTGCTTATTCTCGTGATATGGATTTTGAGCGTTTTAGAGTAATTGCAGATAGTGTAGGTGCAATCTTGTTTGCTGATATTTCTCACCCGGCAGGTCTTATTGCTAAAGGATTGATGAATGATCCAATTCCTCATTGCCATATCGTTTCTACAACAACACATAAAACGTTACGTGGACCACGTGGAGGTTTGATTTTGATGGGTAAAGATTTCGAAAATCCACAAGGTTTGAAAACTCCAAAAGGAGAAATCAGAATGATGTCTTCTTTATTGGATCTTGCTGTTTTCCCTGGAAATCAAGGTGGACCTTTAATGCACATTATCGCTGCTAAAGCTGTAGCTTTTGGTGAAGCATTAAAAGATGAATTCTTTACTTATGCGATGCAATTGCAAAAAAATGCAAATGCTATGGCAGATGCTTTTGTAAAAAGAGGATACAAAATTATTTCAGGAGGAACTGATAACCACATGATGCTTATTGACTTAAGAAATAAAAATATTTCCGGTAAGGAAGCTGAAAATGCATTAGTAAAAGCAGAAATTACTGTAAATAAAAATATGGTTCCATTTGATGATAAGTCACCATTTGTAACTTCAGGAATCCGTGTTGGAACAGCTGCAATCACAACTCGTGGTTTAGTGGAAGAAGACATGGAAACTATCGTAGCTTTAATTGATAAAGTTCTTGCTGATCATACAAATGAAGCAGTTATCGAAGAAGTGGCTAACGAAGTAAATGAAATGATGAGCGAAAGACCGATTTTCGTATACTAAAAATTAGTCATAAAGTCTTAAAGTCGAAGGTCGAAAGTCTTGGAATGGAATGTAATTTCTATTTTTAGTTTTTGATCTTCGACTTTTATTTTTACAAATTTCGACTTTACAACTTTATGACTTTCTAACTTTAAGACTTAAAAAATGGGTGTATTAAGATTACAATTGCCAACTGACCCAAGATGGGTAAATATTGTAGAAAAGAATATTGAAGAAATCCTGACAGATCACGCGTGGTGTGAGCAAAAAGCAGCTACAAATGCAATAACGATTATTACGAATAACTCAGAGCATCAGGATTTGGTCAAAGATTTACTGGCTTTAGCCAAAGAAGAAATTGATCATTTTGAGCAGGTTCACAATATCATTATCAAAAGAGGATTAAAATTAGGACGTGAACGCAAAGACGATTATGTAAATGAATTGTATTTATATATGAAGAAAAGCGGAGACGGAAGCCGGGTTTCAGGTTTAGTAGAAAGGTTGTTGTTTTCTGCAATGATTGAAGCACGAAGCTGTGAACGTTTTAAAGTCTTGTCAGAAAATATCCAAGACGAAGAATTAGCTGTTTTCTATAGAGAATTAATGGAAAGCGAAGCCGGACACTATACCACTTTTATCACTTACGCCAGAAAATACGGAGTAGGAATTGACGTTGAAAAACGTTGGAGAGAATGGCTTGCCTACGAAGAATCAATTATCACCAATTACGGAAAAGGAGAAACGATTCACGGATAGTTTTTTTTGTTTCAGGTTTCACATTTGTCAGGTTGAGTGATCCTGATAGCTATCGGGAGAAAAGCATTCCAATTAAAAATAGTTGCTAATTCTTTGAAATTTAAAAAAGTAAAATCCGTTTTAAATCTGCGTTTTCGCTTTAGCGAATCTATTTCATCGGCGTTTAAGTAAGCGTAAAGTTTTAAATAATTTATTGCGGGACTCAACAATCTAAAAATTAATAAATTGTTGATAAATGGATAATTAGTTTTGTGATCGATTATAAGATTTCACTTTCAGAATTATTATATTTGAGAGTAACGAAAATTTAAAGCCATGAGAATAGAAACTGATCTGAAATTAGGGTTTAAAGATGTAATGATTAGACCTAAGAGATCTACATTAAAAAGTAGGTCTGAAGTCACTTTAGAACGAAATTTTAAATTTTTACATAGTACTGCAATCTGGACAGGAGTTCCAATCATGGCAGCCAATATGGATACCGTTGGAACTTTTGAAATGGCGAAGGTTTTAGCCAAGGAAAAGCTTTTTACGGCTATTCACAAACATTATACGTTACAACAATGGAGTGCTTTTTTAAAAAATGTAACACCGGATTTTTACAATTATATTGCCATTAGTACAGGAACAGGATCGGAAGATTTTGTAAAAATTGTTCAAATTATTACGGCAAACCCGCTACTTAAATTTATTTGTATTGATGTAGCAAACGGATATTCAGAGCATTTTGTTGAGGTTTTAAAACAAATCAGGGAACAATATCCGGACAAAGTTATTATTGCCGGAAATGTAGTTACAGGCGAAATGGTAGAGGAACTATTATTGGTAGGGGCAGATATTGTAAAAGTTGGAATTGGACCCGGTTCTGTTTGTACCACACGAGTAAAAACAGGCGTGGGTTATCCGCAACTTTCAGCAATTATAGAATGTGCAGATGCAGCCCACGGTTTAGGCGGACATATTATTAGCGATGGTGGTTGTAGTACTCCGGGAGATATCGCAAAAGCTTTTGGCGCCGGATCAGATTTTGTAATGTTAGGCGGAATGTTTGCCGGGCATACTGAAAGCGGTGGAGAGTTAATAGAAGTTGACGGAGAAAAATTCAAGCAATTTTACGGCATGAGCTCTACCACCGCTATGGACAAACATGTTGGTGGTGTTGCCGAATACAGGGCAAGCGAAGGTAAAACAGTTCAGGTGCCTTTTAAAGGGCAGGTTATCAATACGGTATTGGATATTTTGGGAGGATTAAGAAGTACTTGTACTTATGTTGGGGCTTCCAGATTAAAAGAACTGACGAAACGAACCACCTTTATAAGAGTGAGTGAACAGGAAAATCAAATTTTTACGAATTAATAAAAGTATTTTTAAAATAACATATGATTACGATTACAGCAGCAAAAATAAGTGATATTAAACAAATTCAGAAAATAGTAGATATCACCTGGCCCATTACATACGGTGAAATTTTATCAAAAGAACAATTAGAGTATATGTTAGGTCTTTTTTATTCTGATGAAGCTTTAAGTGATCAATACAATAAAAAAAAGCAATTGTTTTATTTGATTTCGGATGGTGAAGTCAATATAGGATTTATTGGAATTGAGCATCATTATAAAGACAAAGCCATAACCAAAATTCATAAAATATATCTTTTACCCGAAACGCAAGGAAAAGGAATTGGTAAAAAAGTGATTGATTTGATTGAAAAATTAGCGTTAGAGAACCATTCAAGAGCATTATCGTTAAACGTAAATAGATTTAATTCAGCTTTAGGTTTCTATAAAAAAATAGGTTTTGAAATCATTGATGAAGTGAACATCGATATCGGAAAGGGTTATTTAATGGAGGATTATGTTATGGAGAAGAAGTTTTAAAAGTATTGATTATGAAAAGAAACATTTTAGTGGGATAAACTTCCAGCCAAAATACAATCAAAGCCAGTTAAAGCTGGCTTTTTTATTTTTACTATCAACTAGCTCACAATCACATCATGTTTAAACAACAAGCCTTTCACTTCTTTCAAAGAAAAAACAGCTTTTTTTAGTTTTGTTTTTGATGGATCGATGGTATAATTGTAACTTGTTTTAAAATCGGCTTTGTTGGCGATGGCTTTATCAAATTCTGATCGGTATAAATCACAATTATCAAAAAGAACACTTGTAAGGTCAGTAGCCATAAAATCAACGGCAATAAGGCTGCAATTGCTAAAAGTAGTTCCTTTCATTTTTAAGGTATAAAATTTTGAAAAATCCAAGATGCAATCATAAAAGTGAACTTCGAAAATGAGTTTATCGCACATGGCAAAATTTACTTCTTTGATTTCACAACGATTAAAAGTAGCCGTTCTAAAAGCAACATAATTTATTTTGGCTTCGCTAAAAATACAATCATTAAAAATGCAATCAATAAAAGTAACGGCCAAAAATGTACAAGCTGAAAAATTACAATTATTAAAAGTGCAACATTCAAAATCCTTGAAATTCGCATCATCTCTACCATAAGTAATAGCGTTGTATTCTTTATCAAGGAAATATTCGGACTCTTTTTTCAATGTTATTTTGATGATTATTTAAAGGCGAAAAGGTAATAATTACATTGCATTAATTCGTTACTAAATTCCATTAATTTTGCACTTTTAAAATGTTGCTTTTCTCAGTAAAACAGTAGCGATTGTCTTTGTTGTTACTACATTTAAGAGGTTTTTTTACTCTTTGTTTTTGTGAATATGATATTTTTAAGCTCTTAAAATGATAAGTGTTTAATATTTAGGCTGAATTTTTTAAAAAACGTAGTAATATTTAATTTGAATTATTTTAGTATAATAGTATTTTGCTGTAGCTTTACATAGATTTTTAAGTTAAAACGTAACGCTTATATTATATGGGATCAACAAGAAAAGAACATGATTTTTTAGGAGAATTAGACATTCCGGATCATCTGTATTATGGTATCCAAACCTTCAGAGCTGTAGAGAATTTTAATATTACAGGAATTCCAATTTCAAAAGAACCTTTATTTATTAAAGCTTTAGGATATGTAAAAAAGGCAGCTGCTTTAGCCAATAAAGATTGCGGTGCGCTTGATCCTAAAATTGCCGAAGCAATCTGTTACGGAAGTGATCAGGTTATTTCGGGTAAATTTGACCAGGAATTTGTAAGTGATTTGATTCAGGGTGGAGCAGGAACTTCAGTAAATATGAATGCGAATGAAGTAATTGCCAATATTGGTCTGGAATATCTGGGACATAAAAAAGGGGATTATAATTTCTTGCACCCAAACAATCATGTAAATTGTTCTCAATCTACAAATGATGCCTATCCATCCGCTTTTAGAATTGCGCTCTATCTTAAAATGCAAAGTTTTATAAAAACTCTGGAAGGATTAGAAGTTGCTTTTGCTGCAAAAGGCGAGGAGTTTAAAAATGTTTTAAAAATGGGAAGAACCCAGCTGCAAGATGCTGTCCCGATGACTTTAGGACAAGAATTTAAATCTTACGCAACAACAATAGGTGAGGATGTTAAAAGATTAAAAGAAGCCCAAAGTTTGGTTTTAGAAATCAATATGGGAGCAACGGCAATTGGGACAAGAGTAAATGCGCCAGAAGGATATCCTGAAATTTGTGTGAATTATTTAGCAAAAGAAGTGGGGATTCCGTTGACGCTTTCTCCGGATTTAATTGAAGCTACTGTTGATACGGGAGCTTATGTTCAGATTATGGGAACTCTTAAAAGAACTGCTGTAAAAGTGTCTAAAATCTGTAATGATTTGAGACTTTTAAGTTCCGGACCAAGAACGGGTTTCAACGAGATTAATTTACCGGCACGTCAGCCGGGATCTTCAATTATGCCGGGAAAAGTAAATCCTGTAATTCCGGAAGTCGTAAATCAAACGTGTTTTTATGTAATAGGCCAGGATCTGACAGTTACGATGGCAGCTGAGGCGGGACAATTGCAATTGAATGTAATGGAACCGGTAATTGCTTTTGCCATGTTTACATCGTTAGATTATCTTTCAAATGCCATTCAGACTTTAATTGATAAATGTATCATTGGTATCACAGCAAATGTGGATCATTGCTACAATATGGTGATGAACAGTATTGGAATTGTAACGCAATTAAACCCAATTTTAGGGTATGAAGTAAGTGCCAGTATTGCTGGTGAAGCTTTAAAAATGAATAAAAGCGTACATGAAATTGTTGTGATCGAAAGAAAATTAATCACCCAGGAAAAATGGGATGAAATTTATTCTTTGGAGAATTTAATTCATCCTAAGTTTATTACGAAATAAAGTATTTGTTCAAAATATATTTTAAATACAAAGCATTTGCCATTGGCAGATGCTTTTTTTAGTTGCTAAAAGCTATTGTTCATAATTAAATCATAATTTATAACTATTGTGATTTATATTTTTAATCTCAATTCCTATTTTTGTTATTCATACCACTAATTAAGATGAAATTACTTATAGTCGAAGACGAACCCAATCTTTTATCGATTTTACGCAAAGGATTTGCTGAAAACAATAACGAAGTTAGCGTCGCAATGGATGGCAAAACAGCGCTTGAAATGCTTCATAATTATAACTTTGATGTGGTCGTCTTGGATGTAATGTTGCCTGATATTAACGGAATTGAAATTTGCAGACGACTGCGGGCCAGCAAAAATTTTGTACCTGTATTGCTTTTGACTGCACTTGGAACTTCAGAAAATATCGTAACCGGACTGAATGCCGGTGCCGATGATTATTTGGTGAAACCTTTTAAATTTGGAGAACTTGATGCCAGGGTAAACGCTTTGCATCGAAGAGCCCACCAGGAAACAGAAAGAATTGATAGTATTACAGTGGGGGATCTGGAAATAAATGCCCGGGCTAAAACAGTAAAAAGAGAAGGAGAATCTATAATTTTAACCGCCAAAGAGTTTAAATTATTGTATTATTTAGCTAAAAATAGCGGAAGAATTGTTTCTCGTGATCAGATCCTGGATAATGTCTGGGATATTAATTTTGATATGAACACCAATGTTGTTGATGTCTATATTACCTATTTAAGAAAAAAAATAGATAAACCTTTTGCAACCAAACTTATTCATACCATGAAGGGGTTAGGTTATGTCATAAAGCCATAAAATGGATATAAGAAAAAAAATCACTTTTACTTATGTAGCACTTTCTACGTTTAGTACACTATTATTGTGTGTTATCGTTTTTGTACTATTTAATGAAAATAACAGATACCACTTTTTAAAACGATTAGAAGACAGAGCTAAAATTGTGGCTTCCATTCACTTTCAAAACGATCCTGAAAAAATAAAGTATTATAAAAACCTGAAAGAAAATGGGCTCGAAGAACTTATCGAAGAGGAAGAATTTGTTCTTAAGGTAAACAGTGCCAATAGCTTTGACTATAATACAAAATTGAATTTGCCCAATGAATTTTATACCAATATATTAAAAACCGGGAAAGACTTTTTTGAAGTAAATAATAAATATTATTTAGGACAAATTTTTAAAGAAAATAATCAGAAGTATATTGTAATTGTAGGTGCCAGAGATCGAAAAGGGCCAACAACGTCAATTTATATTGTAAAAATTATGCTCTTTGGAGGTATAGGATTTATATTTCTGGCATTCTTTTTAGGGCGTTTTCTGGCAAAACGTGTGATTAATCCTGTTGCACGAATTACCAAAGAGGTAAACAGAATTAGTGCTTCTAACCTTCATAACAGGCTACCGGAAGTAAAAAACTCGGATGAAATTTCAGATCTTACCGAGACATTCAATGATATGTTAGATCGTTTAGAAACCTCTTTTGAGATTCAGGCTAATTTCATCAACAATGCTTCGCACGAATTAAAAACTCCAATTACAACAATTATAGCCGAGTCTGAAATTATGCTTCTTAAAGAAAGAGAAGTCTCAGAATATATTCAGTCTTTAGAAAATATCTATGGTCAGGCCTCTAAATTAGGCAACTTAACAGAAAGCCTGTTAAAACTAACTCAAACAGGGTACGACGGCAAAAAGCAAGTATTGGATATTGCCAGAATCGATGAGTTATTAATGGATGTAAAATCAGATCTGGATAAAATTTATCCGGATAATCGCGTGAGTATGAAGTTTAATTTTGCTCCTAATGATTCTAATTTACTATTAATTCCGTGCAACAAACCCCTTTTAGAGCTCGCAATTAATAATATTATTACAAATGGCGTAAAGTATTCTGATAATAATGAAGTCTTTGTAACCCTTTCAGCGAATCAGGAAATGATTAAAATTGCCATCAATGACATTGGTATTGGTATTCCTCCGGAAGATATTCCGCATTTGTATGAACCTTTCTTTAGAGGAAAAATTGCGACTAAATATATAGGATATGGTTTGGGGCTTCCTTTAGCTTCAAAAATTATTCGCATGCACGATGGCGAAATACAAGTGCAATCAGAGCAAAATAAAGGAACTATTGTGACTATTATTTTTAAAAAGTCAAAAATAAAAAAAATCAACATTAAAAATTCTAATGTTGAATCTTAGAAAAATCTAATTTTATATTAAGACCCTTCTAATGTTGCGGTAGTTATTTTGTATGTATAAACTAAACGATTATACATATGAAAAATTTCCTAATACCTACGACTTTAAAAGATGATACTATTTGTGCTGTAAAATCGGCTGTTCATCAGGCAAAATCTTCAGATTGTGAAATCATTCTAATGATGGTTTCTGATGCTCCGGATACTTTTTCATCTTCAGGTTATTTGAGAGAAATGCGTACCGGACTTACAGCGAGTCAGGAAATCGTTCTTGATACCTGCAGATATATTGTTGACCATACCACAAATTGCAAAATAAAAGTACACAACCAGTACGGACTTTCATCTCCAATTTTCAAACGCATTATTGACGTATTCTCTGTAAAATTGGTAGTTCTTACAAACTCCTATAAACAAGAAACAAAAAGAATTCATCAATATCTGGTGCAATTGGCCGGAAACCAAAAATGTCCCATTTTACATTTAGGTTCAGAGCAATACAAAGACGATTTCAATAAAGCACTTTACATCGAAAACGCTCGTGCTAGTATGCATGTTAAAGATGTTCAACAATTTTTGAACGAGAACTTTTCATTTGAAATTGTAAGTCAAACATCGAATTTTGATGACAACTACGAGAAATTCGCACCTTATTTATCAGAAGCTATTTCAAAATACGACATCGATTTATTAGTTGAAACGCGTAAAGGTGAAAAAATCAAATTCAAAAAGACAAAGAAAGAAAATATAAATGAGAGACTAGGACTTCCGGTTTTATCTCTTTATGAAGAGTTGGTTTAAGATCAGACTTCTGCTAAAAAAAACAAGTTTAACTTAAACCTAGATATATGTTATTAAAGAAAAGAATACCGATGAGGTACGTTCTCGGAAAAATTAAAGTAGAGTTAGGTCTGGTAATGGGTTATACGATATTGTTTGAAATTTTTCACCATTATTTCATCAATGTTTCTGTTGATATTCCGATTGCGATACCGACAATGGTGGGTACAATTATATCCTTACTATTAGCTTTTAAATCTAATCAGGCTTACGACAGATGGTGGGAAGCGCGTATTATTTGGGGATCAATCGTCAATGAGTCCAGAACTCTAGTCAGGCAAATGCTTACCTTTTATAAAGATCCGGAATTTTCTGTAGAAGCAAATGAGTTCAAAGAGAATTTTACCAAAAGACAAATTGCATGGTGTTATAGTTTAGGACAGGCGTTGCGTAATAAGGATGCTATAAAACCCATTAAGGATCTGATAAGCGAAGAAGAAGTGAATTTTGTAAAAAATCATCAAAACGTTCCAAACGCAATCTTATTGCTTCATGCGAGAGACCTTAGAATTGCCAAAAAAGACAAACGACTCAATACGTATCAGCAAGTAGAAATTGATAAAACATTGTCGAGATTATGTGATGCAATGGGAAAATGTGAGCGTATTAAAAATACCATTTTTCCAACGACATACAGTATGTACATCAGAATGACCTTGTGTTTGTTTATTTTGTTATTGCCTTTTGGCTTAATTAGTTTATTGAGCTGGTTTGCAATCCCATTAATTACCGTTGTTGCAGGAATGTTCTTTTTGATCGAAAAAATGGCCATCCATTTACAAGATCCTTTTGAAAACAGACCAACAGATACTCCTGTAACGACTATTTCGAATACAATCGAAAAGAATTTAATGCAAATGCTTAACGAGTATCAAAGTGAATTTGATATTATCAAAGAATTTGACCTTAAACCCGAACTTAAAAAAGCGGACAGTAACGCTTATTTTGTTTTATAATTAAATAATTGATTTTGGTTTCAATTTGTTCGCCGGATAATGTTAGTAAGAGCATTGTCCGGCTTTTTTTATATAAATTACGCGTGAAGCAACTTTCCTAAAATTTGAATCGATTGTCTTAGTTCGTTTGTCCACGGTAAACCAAAACTCAAGCGCATACAATTCGAAAACTGGTTCTGAAAAGAGAAAATTCGGCCCGGTGCAATACTAATTTTATGTTGCATGGCTAAATGATAGAATGCGGCAGTATCTACATTTTTATCCAGTTCGATCCAAAGGAAAAAACCGCCTTGTGGCTGACTCACTTTTGTTCCTTTAGGAAAGGATTCCAGAACAGTATTAATGTAATTATTGCAATTATGATTGAGTATCTGGCGTATTTTTCTAAGATGATTCTCGTATCGGCCGTTTTTCAGGAAATCCCCAACGACCTGATGTGTGATAGTAGGAGAGGAAAGCGTATGATAAATTTTGTTTCGTAATATTTCTTTTTTGAATTTTCCCGGAGAAACCCATCCTACACGATAACCGGGTGCCAGTGTTTTAGATACCGAACTGCAACACAATACAATTCCGCTTTCATCATAGGTTTTGCAATTTGTGGGCCGGCTTGAGCCAAAGTACAAATCGCCGTGAATATCATCTTCAATCAGCGGAATGTTGTAAAATTCCATCAACCGAACCACTTCTATTTTATGTTCCGCAGGCATCATACTTCCGGATGGATTACTAAAATTACTCATCAGCAGACAGAGTTTTACCTTTTTAGACGAAAGCGCCTTTTTTAATGCCTCTAATTCAATACCCGTAGTCATGTTTGTTGGCAATTCCATAATGTACAGTCCTAGTGATTTTGCCAATTGCAAGATGCCGAAATAAGCAGGACTTTCTGTAATAATAGTATCTCCCGGCTTGGTCAGCGTCATCAGACAATGCGAAATAGCACTTGTACAACCCGGTGTTGTAATAATATCTTCTTCTGTCAGCGATCCTCCCCAGGTAAAAGACCAGCGTGCAATTTCTCTCCTCAAATTAAGATTGCCCTTTACCTGTTCATAACTGGTGCCGCTATTGGGAAGTTCCCGCATTGCCTGAACCATTCCTTTGTTCAGTTTGGCAATAGGCAAAAGCTCATTCGAAGGAAATCCCAAAGAAAGCATTGTAATATTGGGGTCAGTCATATTACCGTATACCTGATCGATTAGATCTTCGCGGTCAACATTGGCACATTTTAAAATAGGACTGCTTGGGGTAGGTTCCGGAATTGCTCTGGATGAAGTATTGCTCACATAATAACCGGATTGTGGTCTGGACTCAATCAGGGATCTGCTTTCGATTTCGTAATACGCTTTACTTACTGTACTCATACTGTAACCTGTTTCGGCGCAGACTTCACGTATAGAAGGCAACTTGTCGCCAACATTCAAAACACCCGATTTTATTTGCTTTTCGATCCTGTCAGCAAACTGCAGGTACAAGTAATTTGAACTTTTCATACAAAAGATAAAATTTGTTTGTTAATGGATCCTGATAGCTATCGCCATCCTTGATTTTACTTTGTTATTTAAGATCAGGGCGATTCTAAAAAAAAAACTGTTATGGTGCAATTTACAAAAACTGTATCTGTATTGCTGTTTTATTTTTTAGAAATTTGCTTTAATAAGAAAACTTAACAAAAACAACATTCGTGAAAACAACAAAATACTACGCAGCTGCCATTACTTGTTTTGTAATCTGGGGATTTTTCAGTTTGGTTTTAAAACCAATACATGATTACGCATCTTTGGATATTTTATTCTATCGTGTTTTTAGTTGTAGTATTTTGATGTTGCTTATTGCTTTTACTTTCAAAAGAAAAAGAATAAAAGAAGCCATTGTAACCTTTAAATCTTTGTCTGTTTCTGAGAAACGTAAAACCATTTTATTGAATATTGGAGGAAGCTTCTTTATAATGACAAACTGGTTTACATTTATTTATGTCATGAACCATGTTAGTGTAAAAGCCACTTCTCTGGCTTATTTGGTTTGCCCGATTTTAACCACCTTACTGGCTTATTTTATTTTGCATGAAAAACTAAGTAAAACACAATGGATCGCCGTTGGATTAAGTATTTCCGGATGTATGCTTTTATCTTATGCTAATATTACAGACATGCTTTTCAGCATAATTATTGGGCTTTCTTATGCTTGTTATTTAGTAAGTCAGAGAGTCAATAAAGGGTTTGATAAATTTTTAGTACTAACGTTCCATATCACTTTAATCGCTTTATTTTTATTGCCATTTTTTCCATCATACAGCGGGCCGGTTCCAACAGAATTTAAGTTTTATTTCTGTATCGAAACCATTGCGATTTTGTTTACGATCTTTCCGTTATTTCTTAATTTATATGCCCTTTCGGGAATTAATTCTTCGACCGTTGGAATGCTTTTAAATATTAATCCGATGATTGCTTTTCTGCTGGCTATGTTTCTCTATAAAGAACAATTCGGACTCATACAGATTATTGCCTACGGAATAGTTTTTCTGGCAGTTTTGGTTTTTAACTCACATCATATTTTTGCGATGAAGCAAAGGTTCAGCACAATATCCAAAGATTCGAAATAATAGGTTTTTTTATGTTTTTTAGTGGTTTTTAAAATATAAATTTCCAGAACCTTAAGGATATGCAAAACAGGAATGATTAGCTTCATTCCTGTTTTTTGTTATAAAGGTTTTTGCCACGAGCCACAGCGAACAGACGAAGTAATTACAAGAATTTATCGCTAATTTTTTTAATGCCACAGATTTCACAGATTAAAAAGGATTTTATAAACTTAATTTTTTTTTAATCTATTAAAGTAATTCAACGTCTAACTTTTTTTTAAATACTACAGCTTAGACCTATATAATAGTTTTTTTTAATTAACTTTTAATCTTTTTAATCTTTGAAATCTGTGGCAAAAAAATTATTGCATAAGCTAATTAGTGAAAATTAGCAGCAAACTTTTTTCCATAACAAAGAATTAAATTACCAGAATCTTAACAGGATATTTAATTAAGAATCACTATTTTCATTTCTTGCTTTTTTATGCAATAAAATGTATAAAAGAAAAACAAACTGAACAACTATATTGATATGAAAAATACCAAACTCCAAGCCTTTATTCCGTTATTTTATTTAGTGTGGTCAGATGATTTATTGACTCAAAAAGAGTTTACGACCATTCAGAAATTCATTAATGATTTGACGTGGCTTTCACCCGAAGAAAAACAACAATTGCTTTCAAGATTAGACATTTCAAATCCGCCTTCGCGAAGTGAACTTGCGCAATGGAAATCAGATATTGAAAAAAGCATTCAGAATAAAGCAGATATCAAATCAATTTTTGACATTGCAGTAGCACTTTCAGAGAAAGATGTAGACATTTCGACCTTACAATCCAGTTTTATAAAATTAGAAAATGACCTTGGAATTTTGGGGGAAGAAGCACTTCAGAATTTTAAAACAAAAGCCACTTCTTTTACGGCCAATTCTCAAACCAACAGTGATTTCGATATTCAGAAAATAACAGCTATTTTAAATGGTAAAGAAGCAGCTATAATCAACAAAGTTAAATCGGTTATTTCCAGACCTGAATTTGCTTATGAAACCTCGACAGATATCAATGTATACCGTCAAACAGTGTATAATTGGTGTAAGGTTTTAGCAGATGAAAATCTTGGAAATATGGCCTATCCCAAACAATATGGAGGAGGAGAAAACATAGCCGATTATTTTGCAATTATGGAAACCTTAAGTTATCACGATTTAAGTCTTGTAATCAAATTTGGTGTTCAGTTTGGACTTTGGGGAATGAGCGTGCAGTCATTAGGAACAGATAAACATTATGCCAAATACCTAAAAGATATTGGTTCGTTAAAAATTCCGGGATGTTTTGCTATGACAGAAACACATCACGGTTCTAACGTAAAAGGGTTAGAAAACACAGCAACTTACAATCATAATGAGCAAACGTTTACGATTCATACACCTAATAAAAATGCCCAAAAAGAATATATTGGTAATGCGGCAGTTCACGGACAAATGGCGACTGTATTTGCGAAACTCGTTATCGACGGTCACGATTATGGGGTAAATGCCTTTGTGGTTCCGCTAAGAGACACAAACGGAAATACCTTAAACGGAATTACTATTGGCGATTGCGGACATAAAATGGGATTAAACGGAGTAGATAACGGAACGATTAGTTTTGATAACGTAATAATTCCGAAAGAAAATATGCTGGATCGTTTTGCTTCGGTAAATGATAAAGGGGAATTCGAAAGCCCGATTCCGAGTGATAACAGACGTTTTTTTACCATGTTAGGCACTTTAGTGGGAGGGAGAATTGGGATTCCGCGTTCTGCTTTGGCTGCAGCCAAATCCGGATTAACTATTGCCATTCGCTACAGCGATCAACGAAGACAATTTGGTCCGGAAGGAGGATCAGAAGTTCCGATTTTAAATTACAGAATGCACCAGCGTCGTCTAATTCCTCCATTGGCCAAAACGTACGCTGTTCATTTTGCTTTGCAATACCTGACAAATCGTTTTCTGAATAAAACCGAAGCAGAAATGCAGGAAATTGAAGCTTTGGCAGCCGGAATGAAATCCTATTCGACCTGGAGTACAAGAGATATTTTGCAGGAATGTCGTGAAGCTTGTGGCGGAAAAGGCTATTTGTCTGAAAACAGAATCGATGCCCTAAAAAATGACACTGAAATATATACCACTTTTGAAGGTGATAATACCGTTTTGATGCAGTTGGTGGCTAAAAACCGTTTGTCTGAATTCAGAAAATCGTTTGGCGAAATGGGGGCTGCAGGAATTATCAATTACGTATACGAAAATGCCAAAACGGCCCTTACAGAAAAAAATCCAATTGCTACCCGTAAAACAGACGATGAACATTTGTTAGACGGAGAGTTTCATTTGCAGGCTTTCATTCATAGAGAAAAAACAATTCTGGCATCAGCAGCGCGACGTATCAAAAAATTGGTTGATGGAGGTTTAGAACCTTATGACGCTTTTAATGTCGTGCAGCATCAGATGATTGATGTCGCTCAGGCTTATTTGGAGAGAGTGGTTCTGGAACAATTTCAGTTAGCAATTAAAGAGGTAGAAGACATTCAGTCGAAAGAAATATTGACCAAACTGAATCATTTGTATGCACTGTCACAAATAGAAAAAAACAAATCCTGGTATCTTGAAGACGGTTATATGGAAGCCGTAAAAACAAAAGCCATCCGTAAAATGGTCAATCAGCTTTGTTGGGACATTCGACCGGATGCTGTTTCATTAGTCAATGCTTTTGATATTCCGGAGAGTTGTCTCGCAGCGCCAATTGCTAGGTATTAGCATAAAAGAATAGAGAGAAAAGAATAGAGAGAAAAGAATAGAGAGAAAAGAATAGAGAGAACAGATGTTTGCGGGAGTTTTGTCAAAGTTTAAGACTTTGACAAAGCTTTTTTTTAAGACTAAAAAGAAATCCTTTTTAATCTTTTAATCTGTGGCAATAAATTAGTTGCTACTTATAAAATAGCGGTTATCGTTTTTTTTAAATCATTGTTTTATTAAAATAGCTAGCCTTTTCAAAATTTTTTATATTGATCGAAATTACCGGGATCTCAGGAAGTATTTCATTCAGCTTAGTAACAATTACCTTAGAGAGTTTCGCTTTTTGATTTGTATCCCGACCTTCCATAATATAGCCAAAAACGTGAATAAAATCGTTTAGGGAATTTCCATTATTATAATAGGCAAAGGGATTAATGCGGACTTTAATTTCAGACTCTTCAAAAAGACCAGTTGATAATGCCGAAATAAAAACTTCCTGCATGATGTCTTCTGCAGATTTTAACCGAATTACGTTTTCAGAGCAATCAATAATAAAATGTGGCATTTGTATATAGTTTAATTATAGAAATCGAGTACGATCAAATTTACAAAATCCTATTGGTGTAAATATGTTTAGTACACAGAAACATAGATTTATTTTTATAAAGTCTTTTTTACCTGAATTCTTTGTTACGAAATTCAAAATTTGCGACTTACTAAATAATTCATATTTGTATGCGCACTTTCTTATATTTGTAGGTCTCATTATAGCTGTCATTGTTTTGAAAAATTATCTGTTGTTTTTTCTTCTCGTTCTTTTAGGTAGTCCCGTTTATTCAGCGGACAATACAGATACTATTTTATCTAAGCTAAATGATGCCCTTCGAAATAAGGAGCATTATGTTCGTCTTAAAGAAGAACGCATTTTGAATTTTAAAAAAATCAAGTCTGATGATTTAACTAAAGAACAAGAGTACAATTACAACAAAACGTTATATACAGAATATCAAAAGTTCAATTCAGATTCGGCTATTTTTTATGTAAAAAAGAATGTGAAAATTGCCAACGAACTTCAAAATACAGCGTTGTTAAATTTGGCAAATTTGCAATTGGCCACACTTTATTCGTCTTCGGGAAAATACCGTGAGTCCGAAGCTCTTCTCAAAGGCATTGATAAAAAGACTTTATCACGATCCCTGCTTCAAAATTATTATGTCGCTTATAGAGAATTTTTTGAGCATTATGCCGCAAATAGTTACGACATAAAATATATTCAGCAAATACAGGAATATCGGGACTCTTTGCTCACTGTTTTAGAACCAAAGACACTTACTTATCAAATCACTAAGATTCAGCAAGTCATGTCTCAAAAGAAGCTTGCTATTGCTGAGAAGCAATTATTGAAGCTATTTAATTCTATAAAAGAAGATAATCCGCAATATGCTATGATTACCTATCTTTTAGGTAGTATTTATGAGGCAACGCATCAATTAGAATCCAGAAAGAGATATTACGCACTTTCAGCCACTTCAGATCTGAAAAATGCCAACAAAGACAATGCATCACTTCAGGAATTAGCACAGGTTTTTTACGAAAATGGCGATGTCGATATGGCTTATAAACTCACGCAATCGGCTGTTGAAGATGCCCTCTATTGCAACGTTCAGTTTCGTACGCTTTTAATGTCACAGGTGTATTCGATCATCAATACTGTTTATTTAGAGAGAGAAGCACAACGTAAAACAGAATTACAATTGTATCTTTTGTGTATTAGTTTGCTTTCGGCATTTTTGATTGTGGCCATTATTTATGTGTACAAACAAATGAAAAAAGTGTCCAGAATACGTGGTGAACTTTATGAAACCAGTCAGAAATTAGCTGAATTAAATAAAGATATTACAGAAACCAACAACCAGCTGCAGGAACGTAATGCACAACTATCAGAATCCAATCATATTAAAGAAGAATATATTGCACATTTTTTCAGCCTTTGTTCTACTTATATCAATAAATTAGAGAATTACCGTATCATCTTAAATAAGAAAGCCACTGCAAAACAGTTTGACGAGATTTATAAAATGCTAAAATCAACTACTTTGGTGGATAATGAACTCGAAGAATTGTATAAGAATTTTGACATCATCTTTCTAAATCTATATCCCACTTTCGTCAAAGATTTCAATGCACTTTTAATTAAGGAAGAACAGATCGTTTTAAAGCAAGGAGAATTACTCAATACTGAACTTCGAATTTTTGCTTTGATCCGTTTGGGAATTACAGACAGTGTAAAAATCGCAGCCTTTCTTCGCTACTCTTTAAGTACAATTTATAATTATCGCACAAGAGCCCGAAATAAAGCCGCAGTTTCCCGAAATGATTTTGAGGAAATGGTGATGAAAATTGGTTTAATTTCATTGAAACTTTAGAATTTTATTTTAAAAGCACTACTTTTTTTACATTGTATTTTTTGTTAATGGTTTGATAGTTAAATGATTGATTTTTTATTTTACTACTTTTTTTCGTTTACAAATTCAAAACGAACTATAACGTTTTAGCTTTACAGTATTATTAAAAGGCAGATATGATTTTATGTGACCTTTGATTGTAAATTAAATGCTTTAATAAATTAATAGTTATGTTTAAAAACGTTAAAACAATTGTTGTTTTACTTTTGTTGAGCTCGATCGGTGTGAATGCACAGAATAAAGTTCCGGTTTATCTAGATGATAAAAAGCCAATTAATGAGCGTGTAGAAGATGCTCTGAAACGAATGACAACAGATGAAAAAATTGCCATGATCCATGCGCAATCTAAATTTAGTTCACCAGGTGTGAAACGTTTAGGAATTCCGGAAAACTGGATGACTGACGGACCACACGGAATTCGTACTGAAGTATTATGGGACGAATGGGATCAGGCGGGTTGGACAAACGATTCTTGTATTGCATTTCCGGCTTTAACAGCACTTTCTGCAACCTGGAATAAAGAGTTATCTTCTTTATATGGAAAATCAATTGGAGAAGAAGCACGTTACCGTAATAAAAACGTATTGTTAGGACCTGGCGTTAATATCTACAGATCACCATTAAACGGTCGTAACTTCGAATACATGGGAGAAGATCCTTTCTTAACTTCAAAAATGGTTGTTCCTTATATTAAAGGAGTACAAGCTAATGGAGTTGCTGCGTGTGTAAAACATTTTGCTTTAAACAATCAGGAAACAAAACGTAATTCTGTAAACGTAATTGTGGATGATCGTGCCTTGTATGAAATTTATTTACCAGCTTTTAAAGCGGCAGTTCAGGAAGGTGATGCATGGGCAATTATGGGTGCCTACAATAAATATAAAGGACAACAATGTTGCCATAATGAGTTTTTGCTAAACGATATTCTTCGTGGAGAATGGGGTTTCAAAGGAGTGGTAGTGTCAGACTGGGGTGGAGTTAATGACACCAAACAAGCCATTTATAATGGTTTGGATATGGAGTTTGGTTCCTGGACAAACGGACTGACAGAAGGAGCCAGCAATGCATATGACAGTTACTATCTGGCAAAGCCTTATTCAAATATGATCGCCAGAGGTCAGGTTGGAACTAAAGAATTAGATGAAAAAGTTCGTCGTATTTTACGTTTATCGTTCTTGACAACAATGGATAAAAACAGGCCTTTTGGATCATTTGGAACAGAAGAACATGCTAAAGCAGGTTTGAAAATTGCTGAAGAAGGAATTGTATTGCTTCAAAACAAGAATAATATCCTGCCTATTAACCTTTCTAAAACAAAGAAAATTGCGGTTATTGGAGAAAATGCTATTAAAATGATGACTGTTGGAGGAGGAAGTTCTTCTCTAAAAGCAAGATATGAAATTACACCTCTTGAAGGATTAAAGAAAAGAATTGGAAACCAGACTGAAATCGTTTATGCCCGTGGTTATGTTGGAGATCCAACAAGTAACTATAACGGAGTAGTGGCCAAAGTAAGTTTAGAAGACAAACGTTCTCCTGCAGAACTATCTGCTGAAGCTTTAAAAGTAGCTAAAGATGCAGATATCGTTCTTTTTATTGGTGGTTTAAACAAAAGTGACAATCAGGATGCTGAAGGACATGATCGTAAAGAATTAGGCCTTCCATACGGTCAGGATAAATTAATTGCAGATTTAGTTAAAGTAAATAAAAATGTAGTTTTTGTAAATATTTCAGGAAATGCTGTGGCAATGCCGTGGGTAAAAGAAGTTCCGGGAATCGTGCAAGGATGGTTTTTAGGTACAGAAGCAGGAAATGCTTTGGCTGCTGTTTTGGTTGGAGATGTAAATCCTTCAGGAAAACTATCGTTTACTTTCCCTGTAAAATTGTCTGATAACGGAGCTCATGCCTTAGGAGAATTTCCTGGTGGAGATGAAGTAACGTACAACGAAAGCATTTTTGTTGGATACCGTTGGGCAGATAAACAAAAAGCAAAACCATTATTCTCTTTTGGTCATGGTTTAAGTTACACCACTTTCGAATACGGAAAAGTAACAGCAGACAAAAAACAAATGTCGGCAGCAGATCAAATTACATTCTCTGTAAAAGTTAAAAATACCGGAAAGATTGATGGTTCTGAAGTCGTTCAGCTTTATATCAGCGATCTAAAATCTTCTTTGCCACGTCCGATAAAAGAATTAAAAGGATTTGAGAAAATTGCACTTAAAGCAGGAGAAGAAAAAACAGTGACTTTTACAGTAGATAAAACAGCATTAAGCTTTTTTGATGATAAAAAACACGACTGGGTTGCTGAACCGGGAGCTTTTGAAGCGATCGTTGGAGCATCTTCTACAGATATAAAATCTAAAGTGGGATTCTCACTTCAATAATTTCATTATTTCTAAATTGGTTGGTTTGTAAAGCTGCAAGTGTAAAAAGTTGCAGCTTTACTTTTATAAACTATTTTACCATTAAGAGATTAAGAAAAATTAAGCTTTGTGGCTGCTAAGCTTAAAAAACTTTTACCCATTAAGAAAATAAATTTAATCAGCTTCAGGCTTAATTTTTCTTAATCTCTTACTGGTTCAAAAAACATTAATCCTAAAATTAATTTAAATGAAAAACATTGTAATTAGTGCTGTGGTTTTATTTTTGGCACAACACCTTTCGGCGCAAAGTTTAAATAAAATGCAATGGTTCAATGAGCCTGAAAAATGGGAAATCAAAAACAATGCTTTAATTATGAATGTTACCGCAAATAGTGACTATTGGCGTATTTCACATTACGGTTTCACTGTTGATGATGCTCCATTTTATTATACGACTTATGGAGGTGAATTTGAAGCAAAAGTAAAATTAACCGGAAATTATATTGCCCGTTTTGACCAAATGGGATTGATGCTTCGTATCGACGAGAAAAACTATATAAAAACGGGAGTTGAATTTGTTGACGGAAAATTTAATATCAGTACCGTTGTAACACATGATAAAAGCGATTGGAGCGTGACTACTTTAGAAAAAGCACCACCATTTGTCTGGATAAAAGTAGTGAGACGATTAGATGCAGTTGAGGTTTTCTTTTCGTATGATGACAAAAACTACATCATGACCAGAAATGCACCATTACAAGACAATACACCGGTTATGGTAGGCTTAATGGCAGCATCACCGGACGGTAAAGGTTTTGAAGCTAAATTTGAGAATTTTAAAGTAACACATTTACCAGACCAACGCAGATTAGAATGGCTTAAAAATCATCAATAATGTGAGACGCAAAAAGTAAAATGAAAGATGTATATTGTCAACCGGAAATAAATAAATAGTACATTTCACGTTCTGCAAATCACATTTCAAAAAAAATAAAACTAACCTTTAACCACCAAAAATAAAATTTATGAGTTCAATTTCTATGGATATTAAACCAAAAAAACATTACGAAATTCTGGACGGCTTGCGAGGAGTAGCCGCTATTTTAGTAGTGGTCTTCCATATTTTAGAAGCCTTTAATGAGGGAAGCCGTTTCAAACAAATCATCAATCATGGTTACCTTGCTGTTGATTTCTTTTTTCTTTTATCAGGATTTGTTGTAGCGTATGCTTACGATGATCGCTGGGAAAAAATGACCCAGTGGGAGTTTTATAAACGACGTTTAATTCGTTTGCAGCCCATGGTAATTATGGGAATGATTATTGGAGCCATCTTCTATTATTTTCAGGCATCGAATGTTTTTCCGCAAATTGCGGGAATGGAAGTATGGAAAGTAATTTTAACGATGATCATTGGATTTACATTGCTTCCCATTCCACCATCACTGGAAATTAGAGGCTGGGGCGAAATGCATCCGCTTAACGGACCTGCATGGTCACTTTTCTTTGAATATATTGCCAATATTTTATATGCAGTATTATTTCGTAAATTCTCGAATAAGGTTTTAGGAATCTTTGTTTTTATTTTTGCGGCAATGCTGATTAATTATACTGTTTTTGGACCTAAAGGAGATGTTATTGGTGGTTGGTCTTTAAACTTAGAGCAAATGAATGTTGGTTTTACACGTTTATTGTATCCGTTTTTTGCTGGAGTTTTGCTTTCGAGATTAGGGAAGTTAATTCATGTAAAAGGAGCTTTCTGGGTTTGCAGTATTTTGATTATAATTATTTTTTCGATACCAAGAATTGGTGACGAAAACACTTTATGGATGAACGGTTTATATGAGTCATTTGCTATTATTGTGCTATTTCCATTAATTGTAGCTATTGGTGCCGGAGGAGAAATAAAAAATGCACTTTCGGTTAAAATATGCAAAGCTTTAGGAGATATTTCATACCCCATTTATATCATACATTATCCCCTGATTTACTGGTATACAGCATGGGTAATCGATAATAAAGTTCCTCTGAAAGAAGGTTACCTAATCGGAATCGGAGTTTTGATTTCCAGTATCACGATTGCCTATCTATGTTTGAAATTCTACGATGAACCTGTACGCAATTGGCTTCAGAATAAATTTCAGAAAAGAAAAGTTTCTTAAAAAAAAGGGACAAAGAGGCAAGGGTTCAGAGGGACAAAGCGAAAAAAAATGATACTCTGAACCTAATTAAAAATATTGAATTTCTAAATTTTGTTAGTTATAGATATTCAAAAAAGGGATGAAATTTCATGTTTTTATCCCTTTTTGTATTTTTTTTTAAATTGACAGAGGTTCAAAGTGGCAAAGGTTCAAAGAAAGAAAATGCCATTTGAACCTCCAAATTTGAGATACGGCATCAATAAAAAAAGGGATAAACAATTACGTTTATCCCTTTTGTATGTAGTTCAGTTAAGGAAACTTTGCCCCTCTGAACCCTTGCCTCTTTGTACCTTTTTTTTTAAATTTATTCTAAAATCAATTGCCCTAACGCTTCTTTGCTAAAACCTTTTAGTTCATCTGTTTTACCTGCTTTGATTTTAGCGACCCAATTAGGATCAGATAAAAGAGGTCTTCCAACGGCAACTAAATCAAAATCGCCTCTGTCGAAACGTCTGTTCAATTCTTCTAACGAAGTTGGTTGAGAACTTTCTCCTGCAAATGCACCAAAGAAATCACCGGAAAGTCCAACAGAGCCTACGGTAATAGTTGGCGCTCCTGTTACTTTTTTAGCCCAACCTGCGAAGTTTAAATCAGATTCTTCAAATTCAGGCTCCCAGAATCTACGTTGCGAACAGTGCAAAATATCTACTCCGGCATCAACAAGAGGTGTAAGCCAGGCTTCTAATTCTTGTGGATTTTTAGCCAGTTTATAATTATAATCAGAAGGTTTAAATTGAGAAAATCGCATGATCACAGCGAAATCATTCCCTACTTGTTTTCTGATTTCTTTTACCACTTCAATAGCGAAACGATTACGTTCCGGAAGTGTTTTTCCACCATAAATATCCTCACGTAAATTCGTTTCAGCTCTAAAGAACTGGTCAATCAAATATCCGTGAGCTCCGTGAATTTCGATCGTATCAAAACCTAATCTCTTCGCGTCAGCAGCAGCTTTTCCAAAAGCAAGAATCGTATCTTCAATATCTTTTTCAGACATGGCCACGCCGTTTCTGAAATCAGGTCGGTTTAATCCGGACGGTCCTTCAAAAGGAACTGGCGGAACCCATCCTGAATGGTGATTGTCCATGATTCCCATATGCCAGATTTGTGGTCCCATAGAACCTCCGGCAGCATGAACTTCATCGATTACTTTTTTCCATCCCTTTAGCGCTGCTTCGCCGTAAAAATGCGGCACATTAGCATCATTAGAGGAAGAAGCCCTGTCAATAACAGTTCCTTCAGATAATATTAAACCCACATCTCCTTCAGCTCTTTTTTGATAGTAAGAAGCTACTTCGTCAGTTGGGACTCCGTTTGGAGAAAATGAGCGCGTCATTGGCGCCATTACGATTCTATTTTTAAGATTTAACGTTTTTAAGTTAAATGGCGAAAACAGGTTGTTTGTACTCATAGTAATTTACAAATTAGATTGAATTAATTTACTAAGTGCTTCAAAGGCACCTTCGTTACGTTTATAATAAGTCCATTGTCCAACGCGTTTAGATTCTATGAATCCTGCACGTTGTAGAATAGACAAGTATTCAGAAACTGTTGATTGCGTTAAGCCGGCTTTGGCTTGTATTTGTCCCACACAAACTCCGTGTTCGAATCCTGCATGTTGCAATTGATCCGGAAAGTTTATTTCGGGCTCTTTTAACCATTCCAACATTTGCAATCTGGACTTATTAGAGAGTGCTTTAAAGATTTCTATATGCTCCATGGTGCAAATATATCGACTTTTCCCGATATGCCAATTTAGAAGATAATTATTTAGGATAATTTTAAGATCAGGGAAATAAAAGAGTGGAAGATTTGACAAAGAAAATTTATATTTGCTTAGAGATTTAAAAAGCCCCAACTCAATAAACTTAATCAATTATGAAAAAAACGTTACTTATTTTAGGATTCTTATGTGGTGTTATAACCAGTTCAAAAGCCCAAGTCGTTGGACTAGATGTAGGTGATATTGCTCCCGAAATTGATCTTCCGGATACAAAAGGAAATAACGTGGCACTTTCTTCATTGAGAGGAGATTACGTTTTAATAGATTTTTGGGCATCATGGTGCGGACCCTGCCTTAAAGAACAACCGGAATTAATAAAATTGAACAATACTTATGCGGGTAAGTTTTCTATTTACAGTGTTTCTATGGATACTAAAAAGCCGCTTTGGTTAGCCGCAATCGCAAAGCAGAAATTGCCATGGACACAAGTAAGTGATTTAAAATATTGGAATTCTCCGGTGGTTGGTACTTATATGCTTCAATCTGTACCATTGAATTTTCTGATCGACAAAAACGGAATTATCTTAGCCAAAAACATTCATGGAAATGCATTGAATGAAAAGGTTAAAAGTTTGTTGGCAGCACAGTAAAAAATTCAAACTAATGAAAACTTTGAGTATATTGCTCCTTTAACAAAAGCGTAATAATAATACTTAAATCATGGTTCAAAAATCAATACTATTCTTCTTTGTTCTCTTTTCATTCAATTGTAATGCACAAACGATGGAAACGGTCAGTAAATTGAAAACTTCTTACCAAAAATGTTTAGACAGCGGAAGCGGAATGAAAAATTGTGCGATTGAGTATTACATTGAATCCGATAGTTTACTGAATGTTGCTTACAAAAATTTAAAACTAAAATTAAGTTCTAAAGAGCAATCAAAATTGAAAAAAGAACAATTAGACTGGATAAAAAAACGTGATCTGTATTTCGAAAAGGTTTATTCTGATACTAAAAAAGAAGGGCATTTTGTTGAAGGAAGCAGCGATTTTGATATGGTCGTTTTTGACGAGAAAGCAAATTATATTTTTGCAAGAGTAAAAGAACTCATTAAAAAAATGTAAACTTGCTTTAAAACAAAATTGATCAATGGAATCAAAACTCAGTTTATCTGAATTTAGAACGAGATTAAAGAATAATACGGAAGTTGGTTCTTTAAAAGCACAGTTAAATCTGTTTAGGATATTTCCCCGGTTTGGCGGAATAAAGCCCTTTTATGGACTTTTTGATGATAAAAGTTTTCGTTTGACTTTAAATTCACCAGCATCACCCACCTATTTTGTGATAAAAGGAAAATACAAGAATGTAAATAACGTGCTTAAAATAAGCTACATTATTGAACCTAACAGTAAGTTTCAGTTGCTTTGGGTACGATTTTCTCCGGTAGTTTTTCTAATAGCACTGAACGTCTTTTTTCTTTTTTTTGGAAGAGGACTTAGAAAAGCGTCTACAATTGTAAGTTTGTTTCTGCTTATTCTCATTTTCTTCTCAAGATGGAAAGAGGAAAGAAAGTGGAAAAAATTAGAACAAAAGTTTATCAGGATTTTTGAGATTATAATATAAACTTCACTTATTTTTTATTTCAGGTTTCAACTAATTTGAAACCTGAAATAAAGAAATCTAAGATTTTTTTTAAATATTAATAGCTCCTTGTCCGGACGCAATCATATACGCTTCCTTCAAGGTTTCAGAATAGGTGGGGTGAGCATATGAAATTCGGAACATATCTTCGTCGGTTACTTCATATTCCATGCCGATAACTCCCTGCGCAATTAAATCGGCAGCTCGGGGACCAATAATATGCATGCCTAAAAGTTCGCCGTATTTAGGATCTGAAAGCACTTTCGAAAAACCATCTTTTTCCATTGCTGCTCTGGCTCTGGCACTAGCAGAAAACGGAAATTTACCAACACGATATTCGATGCCTTTTTCCTTTAGTTCTTCTTCTGTATAGCCCACAGAAGCTACTTCTGGCCAGGTATAAACAACCCCGGGAATTAATCTGTAATTAATATGAGGTTTTTGCCCGTTAATGGTTTCGGCAACAAATATCCCCTCTTCTTCGGCTTTGTGTGCTAACATGGCACCTGCAACAACATCACCAATAGCATAAATATTTTCGACTTTTGTTTGAAGTTTTTCGTTAGTAACGATTCGGCCTTTATTATCTAATTCAATAGAAGTGTTTTCCAATCCTAAACCTTCAGTATAAGCTTTTCTTCCAACGGCAACTAAACAATAATCAGCAGTAATTTCTTGTGTAACATTTGCGGTGTCAAGAAAAGTAACTGTTGCATTTTTGCCATTATTTTTAGCTGATTGCACTTTGTGACTTAATAAAATCTTGATATTTTGTTTGGCAAATATTTTTTTTAGTTCTTTTCCCAGTTCTTTGTCCATTGTTGGGATTAAACTGTCTGCATATTCAATTATGGTAATTTCAACTCCAATTCGCGCATAAATCGATGCCATTTCTACACCAATTACACCGCCGCCAATAATTACCATTGTTTTAGGTTTATCAGGAAGCGAAAGAGCTTCGGTCGAAGTGATAATACGAATTTTATCAATTTCAACTCCCGGAATTGTGGCAGGTTTAGAGCCTGTTGCAATAATATAATGAGTAGCCGAAATTGTTGTTGAAGAGCGGTCTGTTGTTTTTACATTAATTTCTTTATCATTTAAAAATGAAGCCATTCCTTCAAAAACTTCAATTTTGTTTTTTTTCATCAAAAAGTTAAGTCCAGCAATATTTTGCTCAACGACTTCTGATTTTCTTTTAATAAATTGTGGAAAATCCAGACTTAATTTACCCGTTATAATTCCGTGAGTTGCAAATTTGGTTGCTGCTTCATAATAATGTTCAGTGCTGTCCAGTAATGCTTTTGTGGGTATGCAGCCTACATTAGTGCAAGTGCCGCCTAATGCTTTATATTTTTCGACAATAGCCGTTTTATAACCCAATTGCGAACATCGAATGGCTGATGCATATCCACCAGGTCCAGAACCAATAACAATGATGTCAAATTTTGTTTCCATAGATAAAATTAATTTTGTTTAACACCTAAACTGACTTAAAAAATCTTATAATTGAATAAGAAGTTAGAATGTCTTTATTTTAAGTTTTTTAATGTAAAAATAAATAATTATATTTTTATGTAGGAATATTTTTATTTTATATTATTTTATTAAAGTGTTATATTTACGAATTTGTACATTATATTTAAAAAAAATAAAATTGCCTAATATAAAGTAATCAATAAATTTCACCTTGTTTGGTGTCTTTAAATATAAGAAATTTTAGGTTATCACAGAAGTTGTTTTTCCTTTTAAATTAATTATTTCGTGGAAATATAGATAAGGAAATATAGCTGTAAGTTATGGTAGAAAGAAAGTTGTAAATAAAAGATTGGATCAAGGTTAATTTTAATTTAATCTGTCAGAATGATCCCGAACGCCGCCAAAACTTGTTTTTAGCATTTCTCTAACTTGAAATTGCGTTTTGTTTCTGGTAATGTTTTTCCATTCATTAAAATCAAAAATATGGATTTCCTGCGCATTCGGATTGGTAACGAAAGAAAGTCTTGCAATCGAATATTTGTAATATTTTAATTCGTGGGATATATGGCGATCCGGAACGACAATAAGTATAGTCTCCCATTCCAGGAAATTTTTAGGAACATCCTCTCTTTCTGTTAAACCCAGAGCTTCAAAAAAGGCAATGATCTTCTGATCATTAAGTTTATCGATTTTTTGATCGACGCGTTTAATGGTGCTAATAAGCTTATTTTCATCTTTAATAACACTCATAATTGTAGTGATTTTTCTTTGTTTAAGTTAATTTCAATATAAAATTACACCAAAACAAAATAAATTAACAGAATAGGGGCAATAGAATGATTCTAAATTTTAACAGAACATTTTATTAGTTTGTATTTCAATTAGTAAAAGAGAAATTTAAAAGAGTTTTGAAAGCGAAAGTAATGCGCTTTATAGTTCAAAAAAGACATGAATTGGTGTAATCAAATATTATATTTTGATAAAATACTATTGATTTATTCCGCTTAAAAGCCATATTTTTATCGCTTTAGCTAACCACACTACTTATGAAAACTATTTTTCACAAAGAAATTTTGCTGTATTTTATTTTATTAGTCTCCTTTAATTCATTGGCTCAACATAAATCAGATCGGGAATTGATCTTAATAGATAAAGAGTGGCATTTTTCGTTGGGACATTTGTATGATACTCAAAAAGATTTTGGACATGCAGAGGGATATTTTTCCTATTTAGCTAAAACCGGTTTTGCAGATGGTCCCGCTGCCCCGGGCTTTGATGATCGTGCCTGGAGAAAATTAGATCTTCCACACGATTGGTCTGTAGAGCAATCTTTTAGCGAAAAAGCAAGTTATAGCCACGGGTTTAAAACTTCCGGAAAAGGTTTTCCTGATAAAAGTATTGGCTGGTACAGAAAAAAGATCATGATTGCTCAAAGTGATGAGGGAAAAATTATATCGCTGAGATTCGATGGCGTTTTTAGAAATTCAAAAGTATTTTTCAATGGTCATTTTCTTGGAACAGAAGAAAGCGGTTACAACGGATTTGAATATGATATTACTGCTTATATTAATTATGGCGGAGAAAATACGATTGTAGTGCGCGCAGATGCTTCGATGGAAGAAGGTTGGTTTTATGAGGGTGCAGGGATTTACCGACATGTTTACCTCCAAAAAACGAATCCGTTGCACGTGATCCAAAACGGAACTTATGTAACTTCAGAAATTCAAAATACTACTGCTGACGTTACTGCCGAAGTCACGATTGAAAACAAAGGGAATTATAAAGGAAAAATCGAAGTTTTACAGACTGTTACAGATGCTTCGGGAAAAGAAGTTGCCAGTATTACTGAAAATGCGTCGGCACCTGATTTTTATAAAACAGCCAAATTCACTTCAAATATAAAAGTCAATAACCCTTTATTGTGGGATATTGATTCGCCTAATTTATACCGTTTGCTGACTCAGATCAAACAAGAAGGAAAGATTGTAGATCGTTATGAAACCAATTTCGGAATCAGAACCGTTAAGTTCGATCCTGAAGAAGGTTTTTTTCTTAACGGAAAACCTCTAAAATTAAAAGGAACAAACAACCATCAGGATCACGCCGGAATAGGAACTGCTTTGCCGGACGAGTTGCAATATTACAGAATAAAAAAGCTCAAAGAAATGGGGTCGAACGCTTATCGTTGCTCACACAATCCGCCAACTCCTGAATTGCTTGATGCCTGTGATAAGTTGGGAATGCTGGTGATTGATGAAACCCGTTTGATGGGAATTAATGAGTATCATCTCAACGATTTGAAACGCATGATAGAACGCGATCGCAATCATCCGAGTATATTTTGCTGGTCGGTTGGTAATGAAGAATGGAATATTGAAGGCGGAATTGTAGGCGAACGCATTACCAATGTGATGCAGGGATTTAGTAAAAGTATCGATCCTACGAGACCTGTCACAGTTGGAATCAGTAGTGGTTTTAAAAGCGGAATATCCTCGGTAGTCGAAATTATGGGGTATAATTATATGGGAAATGGTGATATCGATGCGCACAGAAATGAGTTTAAAAAACAACCCGGAATGGGAACGGAGGAAGGTTCTACATTTGCAACGCGAGGTATTTATTTTACAGATGATGCCAAACATTATCAAAGTGCTTACGACAAAAAGCCCCGCCCAAGCTTTTACAGTATCGAAGAAGGCTGGAAATTTTATGCCACACGCCCTTATCTGGCAGGGATGTTTATCTGGACCGGTTTTGATTATCGTGGTGAACCAACGCCTTATGGCTGGCCATCGGTTACGTCTTATTTTGGGATGATGGACGTTTGCGGTTTCCCGAAGGACAATGTTTTTTATCTCAAATCATGGTGGGGAAGCGCTCCGGTTTTACATATAATGCCCCACTGGAACTGGAGCGGAATGGAAGGAAAAGAAATTGATGTCTGGGTGCATTCTAATTGTGAGGAAGTAGAACTTTTCCTGAATAAAAAGAGTTTGGGAAAAAAGAAAATGGAACAATATGGCCATTTGGAATGGAAAGTGAAATATGCGCCCGGAACCTTGGAAGCTATTGGGTATAAAAACGGCAAGAAAATACTAACGGATGTTCAAAAAACAACCGGAAATCCTGCGAATATTAAACTTTCAGTAGATCCTGAAAATCTGGCTAATGCAAATGTTGCCGTAATTACGGTAGAAGTTACAGATAAAAAAAGCCTGCACGTCCCAACCGCAAACGATGAAATTACATTTACCCTAAAAGGTGGGAAAATCTTAGGTGTAGGAAACGGTGATCCTACTTCATTAGAAAAAGATCAGTTTAGGGACGACATTACTCTTGTTCCCATTACTAATTTTGAAGAAAGAAAGCAGTTGTCTGTTGATGGTGTGAATCAATCTTTAGACGAAGGGAATGCATGGGTAGCAGCTTTTCAAGACAGAGATTATAAAAATCAGGCGGCGGCATATATTTACAGGGGTAAATTTGAGTTGAAAGATAATTTACGATCCAATATTGTTGATTTCTTTTATAAAAAAATTGGAGCAAACGAGTCTGTTTTCATAAACGGAAATTTAATTAATGCAAGTGCAGAGGATTCTCAAAAATATCATCTTGACAAAACTGTTTTAAAAGAAGGAGCTAACGTTATTACTATAAGAGCTTCGCCTTTACAGAAAGTAAAAGACTGGGATGTTATGAATACGGATCCGGGTATTATCCGGGTAGTAGCACCATCAGAACCTTGGAAACGTAAATTGTTTAATGGTTATGCGCAAATCATTATTCAAAAAGACGAGAGTGGAAGTGAAGTTATTTTATCGGCTTCCGCCAAAGGACTAAAGGCAGGTGTCTTGAATATTAATTTAAAGAATAAATAGAACTTTTTATATTATTGCGGTAAATTATATGTCGCTCCGCTGGAGCTTTGTTAATAGTGGTACCTTAATTTTCTAAAAATATAATGTTGAGTTCGTTTTTAAAATATTTAAATTAAAATAAATCCCAGAAGGATGCCATATTTATAGAAAATGATTAACCACGATCACAAAAGCCCAGCGGGTGATATATAATAAAATTTGTAGCTCTCATTTTTTTAATGATCAGAAATAATCATATTGGTTTTTGGTTTCTTCGATTTGTTCATTACAAATAAAAGAAGCGGTAAGGTCACTACAAAAAATAACCCAACAAGAAAGAAAGCATCTCTGTAACTCAATAAAGAAGATTGTTTTAATATAATACTTTCCATCAATTTCAGGGCTTTTAATTTTGCTTCATTATAGGCGAAACCTTTGCTTTGAAAGTATTTTATATAGGCATTGATTCGATCCATGGCAATTACATTATAAGGCGTAACATTTGAAACGAGTTCATTTCGATGCGCAAAAAATCGGTGGGCAACATAGGTGTTGATGATTGAAACGCCGAAAGAACCACCCAATTGTCGCATCATATTGTTGAGTGCTGCACCTTGTCCAACATCTTTATCGTCGAGAGATGAAACAGCCAACATCGTAAGCGGAACTGTTAGTAAAGCCATTCCTAAAGCACGAAAGATAAGAGAAGTTGCTACTTCAGCAGCACTTGTGTTGAGTGTCATCCCGGACATTCTCCAATTGAAATAAATAAACAATAGAAATCCTGCAGCGATGATAATGACCGGCGAAACTCCTTTTTGCAATAACGTACCGCATAATTTTAATGCCAGCAAAGCAAATAATGCTCCGGGAAGCAAAAGCAACCCGGTTTGGTAAGGAGAAAAACTCAAAAGCCGTTGAGCCACAACCGGAGTGATATAAATGGAAATGAACATTCCAAATCCGGTTACAAAAGTCAGAACAGCTGCAATACTCAAAGATTTGCTTTTAAGTACGCGAAGATTCACGACGGGTTTGTCTATAGATAATTCCCAATAAATAAAAAATAGTAAGGTGCTCACAGCAATAACGGTTAATATTACAATATATCGGGTTTCGAACCAATCTTCGACTTCGCCTCTTTCTAATACCGTTTGCAATGCACCAACCCCTATGGCTAGTAAGGCAATACCAGTCCAGTCGACTTTGGTAATTTCAGGTTTAACAGCCGGTTCTCTTAACAAGAAATAACAAGAAATCATAACCAGAATACCAATTGGTACATTGATTAAAAAGATCCAAGGCCAATCATAATTTTCGGTAATATAACCACCAAGTGTTGGCCCAATAGTGGGTCCGATGAAAATTCCTGCCCCAAATAATGCTCCTGCTGTAGATTGTTTGTCTTTTGGGAAAAGTTCAAAAACCACAACCTGAGAAATAGATAACAAAGCTCCACCGCCAATTCCCTGAAAGAACCTGAAAAAGACCAGCATCCAGATATTAGAAGAATGTCCGCACATAAAAGAACAGAAAGTAAATAGAATGACAGAGCCAATATAATAATTGCGTCGCCCCAGATTGGCGCTCAGAAAACTGGTAATAGGGATAATGATTACGTTGGCAATGGCATAAGCAGTAATTACCCAGGAAGTATCTTCGAGCGTTGCGCCAAGGTTTCCACTCATGTGAGAAAGCGCTACGTTTACGATCGATATATCAATCAATTCCATAATCGCAGCCAGAATGACTGTGAATATGAGCATTTTTCGGTGTAATGGTGTCATAAAACTATTTTATACCGATTGGTATATTTTTGGTTAAAAAAAAGGTTGTGTTGTAAAATGTAAAATGTAGTTGATAAAAAATCTAAACACATAAAAACATAGATTTTATAGAAATAAAAAGATATCAAAAAACGAAACAGGTTTCTTTCACACAGCTTAATGTATCAAAAGTGAAACGCCTTTGTTTAGTTTACAAAATCTATGTTTCTATGTGTTAAAAAAAATCACAGTTCTTTCTTGATAATATTGGTTTTAAGAAGATTAGAAGTCGCTCTTGCAATTAATCTGGTCTGATCTTTGTTCCAGATCTCGCATTGTGCATTTACGATTTGTTTTCCTTTTCTGATGATGGCTGTTTGGGCAATAATGGTATCTCCAACAAAAGCAGGGGCAAAGTAATCGACAACAAGGTTTATGGTGGTGTAAAAAGTTTCTTCATCTAAGGAAAACATTGTGGCACCAATGCAATCATCAGCGATTGCAGCCGTTACGCCACCGTGTAAACTCTTCACCGGATTCGACATTTCTTCACGAACTAAATATTTAAATGTCACCGTACCTTCTTTGGCAGCAACAACTACGGGTTTCATCCAAAGCATAAAAGGCGATGGAGATGCTGTAAATTCTTTGTCAATGTGGTTTTGTAATACTTGTAATCTCGTTAATTTTTCCATTAGGTTTTATTGTTTATTTTTAATACTGATCGGTATATTTTTATTCAAAAAAAAAGTACTTTAGTTATTACTTTTATTCTAAGTCCTCTATGATTTTGGTTAGCGAAAGCATGATAGTAGATAAATGAGATAAATTTCCTGTTATTTTAGAAATCATTATAGCGCCTTCAATAATGGCAATGATAGTAAACGCTGTTTTTTCGGGATCAATATCTTTGGCCTTAAATTCTCCGGCAATAATGCCTTGTTCAATAAAGTAGACCAATCTGTCTTTCCAGGCGAGAATCGTATTTTCAACTTTTTTCCTAAGTATGGAGTGCGTGTCGTCAGCTTCTGTGGCCGTATTAATGATAGGGCATCCGCCTTTGGTAATCCTTAAATCATAATAGTCAGAATACAACCTCGGATAAACTAATAATTTGTCTTTAAAAGTAGTTTGCTTTTCTGTCTCCTTTGTAAAAGTGTCCTGAAGTTTTTTTACATTAAACTTAAAAGCGGCAATGGCCACTTCGTCTTTATTTTCGAAATTACCATAAATACTTCCTTTTGTCAGTCCGGTAGCTGTGGTAATATCGCTCATAGAAGTTCCGCTGTATCCTTTCATATTAAAAATAGGAGCGGTTTTCTCGATAATAAATTGCTTTGTTTTTTCAGCTTTACTCATGATTGGTAAATTTAACCGCAAATATATACCGATTGGTATAATTAAGCAATTTTTTAGTTGTTTATTTTGTTTTAGGTTTTGAAATGGATCAGTGTTTGCATAAAATTTAACCGCAAAGCACGCAAGGATTTACACAAAGTCCTTTAAGTTTTTTTAATCTCGCAATCCCGATAGCTATTGGGAGCTAAGGCACAAAGTTTTATACTAATTTTACAATTTTAAGACATAAAGTTCACAAAGTTAATTGACAAATCTTTGCGTTCTCTCCGTTTATCAAGATAATTTACTGTAAAAAAAACTTTGCGGACTTTTCGGTTAAATTCTTGTTACCCTCATTTCAAACCTGAAACAAAAAAACTTGAAACCCGAAACTAAATTTTTGTTTGATTTTCATAACTTTGCAAAATGAAAGAGCAATTAGATTTTCAGGCTTCGGAACTTGGTATAAATGATTTAAAACTGAAAGGTTTTAAAGTATACGAAGTAAGTGATGATGTAAGTAAAATTCCAACTTACAATCGCAGGGATTTTTACAAGATTTGTATTAATACGAGTCAGAGCCTTATTCATTATGCAGATCGTGGTATAGAAACTGATGGTACAATATTATTTTTCGGAAATCCACATATTCCGTATTCATGGGAGATTATTTCTCCGGCTTATCATGGATATGCCTGTGTTTTTACCGAGGAATTTTTAAAAGTAAACGATCGGTCTGAAAGCCTTCATGAATCGCCTTTGTTTAAAATTGGCGGAACACCCATATTTGCGTTATCTGCTGAGCAAAAAGTGTTTATAGATTCGTTGTTTCAAAAAATGATCGAAGAACAAGATACGGATTATGTGTTTAAAGATGATTTAATCCGTAATTATATCAATTTGATCTTGCATGAATCGATGAAAATGCAACCTACAGAAAACTTCTTTAAACATAAAAATGCATCATCAAGAATTACCTCTTTATTTTTGGAACTTCTGGAAAGACAATTCCCAATAGAAACAAAAAATGAACCATTGGTTTTAAAAACGCCTCAGGATTATGCACAAAGTCTTGCGGTACACGTCAATCATCTGAACCGTTCCGTAAAAGAAGTTACCGGAAAACCTACCACAGCTCATATTACAGAAAGGATTATTGGTGAAGCCAAAGCATTGCTGCAACATACAGACTGGAGTATTTCGGATATCGGATATTCTCTCGGATTTGAGTATCCAAGCTATTTTAACAACTACTTTAAAAGACTCACGGGAACGATCCCAAAATCGTTACGATCGTAAATTGTTTCATATTCTTAATTTTTTGTTTGATTATTGTTATTTCTGATTGTCATTACCAAAGTAATTTTGCCGTGAAATAATTAGTATTAACCTCTATCGGTTTTTCGCTGACTAAATATAACTTCTATAAAGCGCATTCCAGCTTTCTGATTTAGTTTCCAGCACTGATATACAAAAACGAAATAATTATGAAAGAACCAAAAAATCAATTAAATGAAACTATTTTCCCAAAAGGAGATTTAGCTTCAGCGGATTACTTTACAGGAAAAGCGTGGGTGAAAATGTTGGTTCCTAATGATCCGGTTTTAAATACCGCAGTGGGTAATGTTGTTTTCGAAGCAGGCGCCAGAAACAACTGGCACACGCATCCCGGCGGACAAATTCTAATTGTAACACAGGGAACAGGATATTATCAGGAAGAAGGAAAACCAATTCAGTTACTTCAGGAAGGTGATGTGGTGAATATTCAACCCGAGGTAAAACACTGGCACGGAGCTTCTCCTGATGGTGAATTTACCCATATTGCAATTAGTACCAATACCGAGAAAGGTATTGTAGACTGGCTTGAACCAGTAACAGACGAACAGTACAATAGCTTTAAATAAATAAGGTAAAAGTGTTGTTTGGCGAGATCTAGCGATTAATTAACGGTTTTGTCAGGTCTTATTAGAATAAAAATCAATCTCAAAAAATCCATTTTATGTCAACACTTTATACTTCTGCTATTGAAGAGGGAAAAATCCCTAATACTTTCATGACCGGTGATGTTTCTTATAAAAAACAAACCAGTAACATTCATCCGGACAATACGGTGATCAAAGAAATTTCTTTTGAACCCGGTTCGAGATGCAAGTGGCATATTAATGCAAGTTTACAATTATTTATCGCAACAGACGGAATAGGCTATTTTCAGGAAAAAGGCACTCCCATTCGATTACTTCATAAAGATGAGGTGGTGACCATTTTACCTGGTGTAGAACATTGGTATGGCGCAACACCTTTCAGCCGATTTTCACATATTAGTATCATTACAGAAATAGACAAGGGAAAAGGAATCTGGTTAGAAAGCGTGACCGATGAGGAGTACAATAGTTTTGGAAAGTAGTTTAAGTTTTGAGTTGCTAAGCTTCTAAGTTACTAAGTGTAAAAGCTTACAGCCTTACAGTCTTAAAAAAGAAAACTTTGCGACTCTGCGTCTTTACGAGAATTTTTCGTGGTATTTTCAAAACCTGGCACGAGGCTTTAGCCGAATTGGCGAAGCAAACAAATAAAACCTGAAACTTTAAACAAAAAAATCAAATGGAAACAAAAAACATAAAAGCCTTTGGTACAGAAGCTGCCGAAGCACCTTTGCAAACATTAGACATTCAGCGTAGAGGAGTCTTAGCGCATGATGTAGAGATCGAAATTTTATATTGCGGAATTTGCCACTCAGATTTGCACTCTGCCAGAAACGAATGGCACGGAACGACTTACCCAATAGTTCCCGGACATGAAATTGTAGGTCGCGTAACTAAAGTAGGTGATCATGTAAAAGGTTTCAAAGTTGGCGATTTAGCAGGAGTAGGCTGTATGGTTGATTCTTGCAGAGAATGTGAGCATTGTAAAAACGATTTGGAGCAATTTTGTGATGAAGGAAGCACCTTAACATTCAATTCTCCGGACATTCATTTAGGCGGACAAACTTTTGGAGGGTATTCTCAAAGTATTGTAGTCGATGAAAATTATGTATTGCATATTTCAGACAAACTAGATCTTGCGGGAGTTGCCCCTTTATTGTGTGCAGGAATCACGACTTATTCTCCGTTAAAACACTGGAATGTTGGTCCCGGACAAAAAGTGGGAATCGTTGGTATTGGTGGTTTAGGACATATGGGCATCAAATTAGCGAAAGCAATGGGCGCTCATGTGGTAGTTTTTACCACTTCATTGTCTAAAACCGAAGACGCAAAACGTTTGGGTGCAGATGAAGTTGTTTTATCTACAGATCCGGAACAAATGGCGAAACACGCTAAAACACTAAACTTTATCTTAGATTGTGTATCGGCGGAACATAATATAGATTCGTACCTGAATTTACTTAAAGTAGACGGAACCCTGACTTTGGTTGGTGCGCCAATGGAACCGCTTCCGGTAACGTCTTTCAGTCTTATATTAGGAAGAAGAAGTTTTGCCGGTTCTGCGATTGGCGGAATTGCCGAAACTCAGGAAATGCTTGACTTTTGTGCAGAACATAATATTACTGCCGATATTGAAATCATTAGCGTTAATGAAGTAAACGATGCTTACGAAAGGTTACTTAAAGGAGATATAAAATACCGTTTTGTAATTGATATGGCTTCTTTAAAGTAGCTAAGTGATTAACGCTCTGAGTTGCTAAGTTTTTTAGGGCAGGTTCAAAGGTTCAGAGGTATTAGAATTAAAACTTTGCGCATTTACTCCCGATAACTATCGGGATTGCGCGAGCTAAAAAACAAGCATAAAGAAAACTTAAAAAGGTTTGACTTGAAAATAGTCAGACCTTTTTTTATTCTTTTAAAAACTTTATAGCATTTAATTCTATAATTTTGAAAGTGCATAATCAACGGCATTTTCTTTTGGCTACACATTCGATTCCTATTTTATCTGTTGGCAATATACTTGGAGAAGAAACTTTGGGTATTACCTTATTTCGCCATAGCGTAAAAGGTAGAAACGAATTCGAGCAGCCCCATAAACACGATTTTTACCTTGTATTTTTTGTCGAGAAAGGTTCAGGTGTGCACAATGTCGATTTTACACAATATACAGTAGGCGATTATCAGGTTTATTTTATCAGACCGGGACAAGTGCACAACTGGTCGCTTAATATTGATACTTCCGGATTTCAGTTGATGCTTTCGCCGGACGTAATTACTATTTTTTCGAATTTATCCCAATTTCCGTTTTTTGAGCAAAGTGTTCCGTCTTGTCTTTCTTTGATTAAAGAAGAATTTGAGGAATTTAAAAATCATTTGCATGAAATAGAATTAGTGTTACCTGATAACGATATACTTGCCAAAGAAATAGTTTTACTGCGTTTGCATTTACTGCTTAAGCTCTTGCAAAAACAATATCTGATTCAATTTCCCGAGCATGATTTTTCGACCAGACCTGAAAAAATGATCAAAAAATTTCATGTCTTAATCGATGAGTATTTTAAAGAAGAGTCTTCAGTTAATTTTTATGCCGATAAATTAAATATTACCCCAAACTATCTCAATATTCTTTCACAGAAATACTTAAAAATGCCGGCAAGCGATGTTATAAAACAAAGAACCATTCTCGAAGCAAAACGTTTATTAACGAGTACTGATTTGTCGATCAAAGAAATAGCGTATCAACTTGGTTTTAGTGATAATACCTATTTCAGCAAGGTATTTAAAAAATATGCAGGAAAAAATCCGGGCAATTTCAAAAAGTTATAATTTCTACCATCCTTATCCGTAATATTACCGTTATCAGTTTTAGTTTATAACGATTTTTGCAATGCAATAATTGCTATTAATTAGTAGCGTGTTATTGTAAAACCGTATAACAAACTCAAGAAATATAAAATATAATTTATGGAAGAGCATAAAATAAGCAGAAAAAGATTCTTAGGATTAGGAGCTGCAGCCACCGGTGCAGCACTATTTTCAGGAATTGGAGGAAATGCAGTTGCGCAAGTATTGCCAGAAGAAAATAAAACAGCTTTGAACGAATATCTTTTAATTAATGTACGATTAGAAGATGGTTTCGAATACAATGAGAAAAACGAAGTCATCGCTACAAAAACAGCTTTGTACAATTTGCATATCGCCAATGGTAAAATTAAAAGCATTACGACAGGAAAGCCGGCTTTGAAATTGAAAACAGTTGATGCCAAGGGATTTTTGATGCTTCCGGGATTACGAGATATGCACATTCATATTGATAAAACCTATTATGGAAGCGGAACCTGGAATGCAGCGCCAAGAAAAGGATATACGGTAAAAGACATGATTACGCTGGAGCAAAAGTTAATTCCGCAATTATTACCGGATTCTCAGCATAAAGCCGAAGAAGCCATTAAACTGATGCAAAGCCAGGGAAGTTATTTTGCGCGTTGCCAATGCAATATCGATCCTGTAAGCGGATTAAAAAGTTTAGAGCATTTACAGGCTGCATTAGATAAAAATAAAGATAGTTTTGGTTGGGAAATTGTAGCTTTTCCGCAGCACGGAATTTTATATTCGCAATCAGAATCATTATTAAGAGAAGCGGCTTCGATGGGAATTGATTTCATAGGCGGACTTGACCCAACAAATGTCGATGGCAATATGGAGAAATCACTTGATACCATGTTTCAAATTGCAATTGATACTAATAAAGGTATAGACATCCATTTGCATGAATCGCCTCCGTCAGGAAAATCAGCGATTGAATATATCATTAAAAAAACCGAAGAAAACAAACAACTTCAAGGAAAGACTTATATCAGCCACGGTTTTGCGCTTGCTAAAATGGACCCAAAAGATCTGGAAAAAATAGCCGAGCAAATGGGAAATCTGGGAATAGGAGTAGTGTCAGGAATTCCGATTGGGAAAACCATAATGCCAATTCCAACCCTGAAAAAATATGGCGTAAAACTCATGACAGGAACGGATAGTATTGTCGATCACTGGCAGCCTTTTGGTACTTGTGATATGCTTGAAAAAGCTAAACTATGCGCACAACTTTATGGCTGGACAGATGAATATAATTTAAGTCGTGCCCTTCATATTGCAACAAAAGATGAAATCTTACCCCTTAACGATTCAGGAACCCGTGTTTGGCCCGCAGTAGATAACGAAGCGAATTTTATTCTGGTAAAAGCAAGCTGTTCTGCCGAAGCTGTAGCACGTTTGCCTAAAAGAGAAGGCGTTTTTTATAAAGGAACAAAGATTGCTGGAACAATAGGTTCATAGGTTCAAAGTTACAAAGTTACAAAGTTACAAAGTTACAAAGTTACAAAGGTTCAAAGGTTCAAAGGTTCAAAGGTTCAAAGGTTCAAAGGTTCAAAGGTTCAAAGGAAAAAAGGTTAAATTAGTTGTCTTAAAAATCATTTATAAGGAATTTCATCAAGCGGTTCCGTAGGAACAAAACATATTGTAGGGATGGATTTTAATCCATCTTACATAGTTTGATAATAGATTAGAACCTAAAAGACGCACAGCAATGCATTTACAAAAAACTTTGTCCCTTTGCAACTCTGAGCCTTTGCAACTAAAAAATAAACCCCTTAAGCAATTCAACTCTTAAGGGGTTTTGAAAATAAATAATAATAACCAATTAAATTTATTTCTTTTTATCTAAGTCTTGTTTTAGCAATTTTGCATGCTCCAAATGAGCTGTTAGCGGTGCTATATTATTTGATGCCCAAAGCTTAACATCTTCATCTTTTGCATCTTTAGTTGCTTTTTGCAACTTATCAATCGCTTTTTCGTGTCCGTCGATCATCATATCAGCGAACTTTTTATCAAAGTCAAGACCAGATTTTTCATTCAGTTTTTTATATTCCTCTTGACCTTCTTCGGTAAGCGAAGTAGGTAAAGTGAAGTTTTTAGCTTTAGCTAAAGCACTAACTTCAGAAGCCGATTTGGTATGCTCATCAACAAGCATTTTTCCAAATTTCTTTACCTCAGGATTGGTACTTTTTGTTTGCGCCAGTTTTCCGATTTCGATTTCAGCAAGATTCACTTCTGCGATATCTACTAAAAATTCAGAATCATCTTTTTTATCTGCAATAGAGTCAAATTTGGCGTCATTACTATCTTCAGCAACTTCTTTTGGATCTTCTTGTTTCGTTTCGTTTTTACAAGAGTTAAGGGACATTAATAATAATCCTGCTCCTAGAATTGCTTTTCCTGTTAATAGTAGTTTTTTCATGATGTAATAGTTTAAATGTTATAATGTAAAATTATCAAGATTGTGTGAAGAATGTCTTACAGTATTTTGAGATAATGTTACAGGATTTGGATATTGTACTTTAAATGAGAAATACCTTATTCTATTAGTAAAAAGACTTTTGATGGCGCTTTAAAAAAATATTTTTCGGTTGCTTTACCAATAAAGTTTATCAGCCAAAAAATAATTCTTAATAAAATAACCATGTCAAAATTCTCAGAACAAGTTCATATTACTATTGACGGATTTACACAAACAATTGTGTATTATGATTTAAAGCTTTCACAAGCGATGATGGATCATCATCATTTTTCATTTGTGTGGCAATACACCGGAAAAGCAATTATTAAACCTGCCGATCAGGCAGCTGCTCTTCGAAATTATAAAGGACTGGAAGTAATTTTTACTTTTAAAAGCCAAAATGGTGGTATTAGACTTATGTCTAAAGGCATCATTACACAACTTGAATCTATCGATGTAAACGGCAGCCCGGTTGGCTTGCATGTAAAAGGAGTAAGCCACACCATTTTGCTGAAAGACCAGAAAAAATCAAGAACTTTTTTAGATCGAAGTTTACACGAAATAGCAGTTAGCATATTTTCTGAAGAAACTGCCGGAGAGTTTTTTCAAATAGATGCTATTAAGCCCACCAACACAAAATATTTCGACTGCAAAACACAATACAACGAAACGAGTTTTGATTTTTTAAAACGTCTTTCAGCCCGCCACGGACAATGGTTTTATTTTGACGGAATGCGCATGCAGTTTGGACAGACAAAAACGAGCAAGGTAAAATTAATAAACGGATCTTCTTTGCATGAATTTAGAATACAAACCAATCTGGTATCACATAAAACTTCTTTTGCTGGTTATGATTATAATAATGTGAGCAATATCAGAGCATCAGCACTTAAGACAAATCTAGGAAGTTCAGACAGTTTTTCAAGAATAGTAGGCAACAGACAGGTTTCAGTATCACAACCTGACTTAAGCACAGCAGCTTATACCAATCAGGCACAAAATTCATCTGAAATTGATGAAATGGTACAATTACAAACAGCCGGTCGGGATGCGAATAGTGTATTTTATACTGGAGTTTCTTATTGTCCCATTGGTGTGGGACAGATTTTTACTATTCAGAATCAAACTGTAGAGCATGAACTTATTGCTATCGAGGTCATACACCATTCAAAAGTTCACGGAAATTATAGCTGTGAGTTCAAAGCTATTCCTGCTGATGTGGCTGCGCCTCATTATACCAATGTAGAGAAATTCAGAAAAGCCAAAAGTCAGTCTGCAAAAGTGTATGATAATAACGATCCGGAAGGTTTAGGGCGTGTAAGAGTTGAATTTTACTGGGGTGCAGGAGGACGCGTAAGCGAATGGATGCGTGTAACACAACAATACTCAGGCTCAGGCAGAGGGGCGTATTGCAGACCGGAAATTGGCGATGAAGTACTGGTTGATTTTGAAGGCGGAAATGTAGATCGACCTTATGTTGCTGCATCACATTATAACGGAAATGCAAAACCGGAATTCTTTGATCCCAAAAATATGATTAAAGCGATAAGAATGCGCTTTGGGCAATTGCTTAAATTCATCGAGAAAGTAGGTATTATACTTTCTGACCCAAGTGGAAATAAAATTCATCTTGATGAAGTAAATAAAAGTATAAATGTGACTACTCCTGAAACTTTTACGATAAGAGCTAAAAATATTATTCTTGAGGCTTCAGAGAGTATTACGTTTAGAGCCGGGGCCAATATTTCTGAAAGTGCTACTTTTGATAAAACTACAATTGTTGGCGGAGTTTTAAATACAAGTATTGGCGGAGACAAAATGTTGCATGTTGTGGGAGACAGTCATGAAAATATTGAGGGTGATTTTAATTCAGAAGTCAAAAAAGATAAAAATGATCTTGTTGCCGGAAAAAGTATTGCTCAAAGTGAAAAGGGACATGAATTTCATGCAGACAATACTATAAAAAATAATAGTAATGAAGGCACAAGACAAAATTAAACAGACTAAAATATAAAACCTGAGCAATGACAAAAACTAGACGTGTAGGCGGAAACTCAACCATTATTGTAAGAGGAACTACAAGACTTTTTGCTAAAGAAATAGAAATTAACTCAAACGGGCGCATTGATTATTATGCGCCTGAATACAGCTATGGAGAACCTGAACCAAGACCAGTACTCGAAAAACCTCAAATTGCTTTTTCAGGCTGGTGGAGCCCGGATTATGAAGGAATAAGCAACATCCCAGAACAAGATTCCAATTGGCCAAAAGCCTATTTGGAAGAAACGGTTTATTTTCAATTAAATGTAAGCGATAGTATCCCAGTTGGAACAAGCATAACCTTTCAGCTTTGGGATAAAAATACTCCTTTTAAAGACCTGACCATCTTTGATAATCCAGAATTTGACGGAAAAATGGTTTTCAAAACCGCTATGGTTAGAGAAGTAAACGGACAACACAGAATCACAATAGAACTGTATTTGAACCCAAAATGGCATATTGATATAAAAGAAGATGAAAAAGGAAGCATTAACAGTTGTCTTGAATTTTATTGGACTTGGAAATATCATAATACTTACTGGAAATCTAATAACAACATACTTGATGTATATCGTTCTAAAACTACTTTGTTTATAAAACCTGCCTATGAAGGATATAATTTTCCTGAAATCAGAACTTCTGATGGAGATATTGTTGTTTTTTCAAAAGGTATTGGGCTTGAACATGAACCATCTAAGGAACTAGAAAATCAATTAAATACTATTGCTGATAACATAAAAAGTGAACTTTATGGAGATGTCCGCGAAGCAATGATGAAATACAGCGACAATATGCGACATACAATTGCTGTAAGACAATTGAAAAGAGGACATTTAGTCAATAATATGGGTAAAATAGAATTTAGCCGTAAAATATATACTAAACCTGTTTACGACAACAGCGGTGAACTTTATGAGGTTACAAAGGCAGGAAATTTTGGCTATAGAAAAGATGGAAAACTAGTAACAACAAAAGGAATAAGCCAATTAGATTATTTTAAAGAAGTAGGCACATTCAATACCATTGCCAAAGCCTCTAAAGAATTATTAAGAATATTTGATTTTGCATCAGATGTAATAAGTTTTACAATGGATGAAAACCCAAAAACAATTATGACAGGTTTTGCACCTTTAGATTTTCTTGTAGCAATGGTTTCGCCAAGTATCACAGAATCTATTATAGCATCTTGGGATAGTCCCGTCTACGAATTGGCAGAAAAGGCTAAAGATCGAGGGATAAAAGGAATTAATGATTTCATGTTATTAACAAGTAGTGGAAAAGAACAAAGATATGGATATAATATTTTAGATATAAATCAAATGGTCTTAAACAAATTATTAGCAGGTGAAATAAAAACTATTGAGCAACTAAGAGAATTAAAATACACTGAAAAACAAAGTAAGCCTTCTACAATCTATACGCTTTTTTATACTGAAGTTTACGACCAAGATTTAGAGAAATATATTACAACAATTGATTCTATAATCATTAACAGTTAATTATATGAAATTTTACTCCATAATTATATTGTTTATTATTTCAGCTTGCCAAAGTAAAGATAATACAATATTAAAATCCTTGATAAGCACAGAAAATGTATTTATAAAAAGTGATTATAAATATTCTAAAGACAGTCTAATCTTAGATATTCCAATAGAGTATAGAATAATAAATAATGCATCCAAAGAGATCGATAAATCTACTATTTATATGATCCATAATGGTAAAATTTTAAAAGATTTAGACGATTTTATAGTTTTTGATAAAAATCAATATCATTTGGATAAAATTTTAAATCTTAAAACTGTAATTAAGCCCGAAGGTCATTTGGATATAATTATTAGAACAAATTATATATATATACACAAAAAAGAAGCAAATAAAATTTTTGCAAAATATAAAATAGACGAAAATCTTATTAAAATTAAAAATTCGGTTAAAATTATAAGTTTTGATAAATTTAGAAAAGAAAATCCAGAATTAATGATTCAACTTACTAATTATCATGATTCGATTGTTGTAGCAAATTATTATAAAGGAATAATACTTTTTACAAATCAAAAAAATATTATCTGGTGAATTAAAATATTATAAAAAAAAGTCTCTAACGATTGAGAAATATTTTTAACTCTTAGCATATTATAAGTTTTAAATGAAAACCCAAAAACAATTATGACTGGTTTTGCACCTTTAGATTTTCTTGTAGCGATGGTTTCGCCAAGTATCACAGAATCTATTATAGCATCTTGGGATAGTCCCGTCTACGAATTGGCAGAAAAAGCAAAAGATAAGGGAATTCGTGGGATCAATAAATTTTTACAAAGCAGTGGAGGAAAAGAAAAAAGATATGATTTTGCTATAACTAATATAACTCAAGAAACGCTTAAGAAACTTTTAAAAGGGAAATTTAAAACTTTAGAAGAGTTAAAATTAAATGAAGAAAAATTACGAACAAATATTGACTCTTATGAATATCAATCAAAATTAATTTACACTCTTTTTCACTATATAAAACCAGGTGAAATAAATGAACAGGATTCTATATTGATTGATACTATTTTTATAAACAAAAACTAAAATTATGAAGAAACTAATGATTTTTATTTTTTTGACATTAATCTCTTGTAATGTAAAGGAACCAATTTCTATAAAAGAGCTTATTTCTGATGAAATAGTTACAATTAGACCAGATTATCAAAAATCAGAGATAAAAAAAGATAGTGTACCTATAACTATTCCTATAGAATTTGAAATAACTGCTAATACAGAAAATCTTAGAAATTTGGGTTTATATTTTATTTCAATTAACAATCAACGTTTACTCGATGATATTAATGATTATCAAACTTACTATAAGGATAACAAAACGGAAAGGATTTTTTTTGCATTAAATAAAGATGACCTAGTAACTCAAAAAAAATTTCATATTATAATAAAAATAAGAACTCAAATGATTTCAAGGGAAGTTGCTGAAACAATACTAAAAAAATATAATATCAATAAATCATTTGAAAATTTAAAATTTAGAGATACTATAAAATTAATTGGATATAATCAATTCCGAAAAGATAATCCTGATATCGTTGAAGACTTTCGAAGGGTTAGCGATTCAATAGTTTTTAGTATGTCATTAAAAGGGGGTGAAAGAGTTCACATAAGTAAAAAAATTAATTGGTAACAATTAGGAATATTTGATTCTGCATCAGAGGTAATAAGTTTTGCAATGGATGAAAACCCAAAAACAATTATGACTGGTTTTGCCCCTTTAGATTTTCTTGTAGCGATGGTTTCACCAAGTATCACAGAATCTATTATAGCATCTTGGGATAGTCCCGTCTACGAATTAGTAGAAAAGGCTAAAAATAAAGGGATTAGAGGGATTAATGATTTTTTGCAAACTAGTGGAGGAATGGATGAAAGATATCTTTTTTCTCTTACTAAAGTAACACAAGAAATATTAGATAAATTATTTAAAGGTCAATATAAAACTCTAAAAGAATTAAGAGATGATCAAGCGAAAACTAGAGTAATTACTGACCCATATACATATCAAAGCAATTTAAATTATACACTCTTTCATTATGAAAAGGAACAACAAGATAGAGAAGAAAAAATAATTTTAATAGATTCCATTTTTGTAAACCAATAATTTTATGCACATGAACAAAAAACTTATTTGTCTGTTGATTATTTTATTACTAATATCTTGTAAAAAAGAAGAATCCATTTTGATAAAACAGATATCTACCAATGAAATGGCTACAATTAATTTAGATTATCAATATGCTGAAACAAAAGATAGCATCTGTCTAACTATCCCGCTCCACGAAGTGTTCGCAATTGCTGTGCGAAGTCTCCTGACTTCGTACCCGTTGCTATATTCCGTTCCAATTTTATTTATTGATTCTCTTTGCGGATTATTGGAGTGCGTACGAAGTCGGGAGACTTCGCACAGCGAGGGAAAATAGAAGATTTACAAAACTTACAAAGAGAAAACAATAATCTTTCATCTTCTTATATACTTTTTTATTATAAACAAAAACAAAAAGATAGAGATGAAGAAGTAACAATACTAGATTGTATATTTATTAATTTATAAACAATAAAATGAGAAAAATAATTTTCTTAGCCCTGATAATTTGTACTTTAAATTCTTGTAAAAGATCCGAATACATTAATATAAAACAAATTATTTCTGATCAAATTGTTACTATTACTCCGAATCTAAAAAAAATAGATGTAAAAGATAGTGTTTCAATTAATATTCCAATAGAGTTTGAAATAGAAACATATGATTCCTCCTTAGAATCGATTGATTTGTACTACGTAATTAATCGAAAAAATTTAATGCAAATTTCAGAATTTGAAATGTTTACTAATAATGATAAAAATAAGCCAATAAACAGTTTAAAGTCTTATTTATCTGTTGAAAAACCGCTTAGGATTATTTTAAGGGAAAAAAATCATTTAATATCGAAGAATTATGCTAGAGAATTATTAAAAAAATATAATATAAATCACTCGCTAGAAAATTTAAAATTAGGTGATACAATAAAATTAATTTCTTATAATCAATTTAGAAAAGAGAATCCTTTACTTTTAAACGAACTCAGAAAAATTGGAGACACTATAATTATTACTACTAGAAAAAAAGGCGAGGAAATTTATAAACCAAAAAAAATAAAAATTAATTGGTAAAAATCTCAATCAGATATAATAAGTTTTGTAATGGATGAAAACCCAAAAACAATTATGACTGGTTTCGCACCTTTAGATTTTGTTGTAGCAATCGTTTCGCCAAGTATCACAGAATCTATTATAGCATCTTGGGATAGTCCCCCGCTCCACGAAGTGTTCGCAATTGCTGTGCGAAGTCTCCTGACTTCGTACCCGTTGCTATATTCCGTTCCAATTTTATTTATTGATTCTCTTTGCGGATTATTGGAGTGCATACGAAGTCGGGAGACTTCGCACAGCAGGGAGGCACAAGACAAAATTAAACAGACTAAAATATAAAACCTGAGCAATGACAAAAACAAGACGAGTAGGCGGAAACTCAACCATTATTGTAAGAGGAACTACAAGACTTTTTGCTAAAGAAATAGAAATTAACTCAAACGGGCGCATTGATTATTATGCGCCTGAATACAGCTATGGAGAACCTGAACCAAGACCAGTACTCGAAAAATCTCAAATTGCTTTTTCAGGCTGGTGGAGCCCGGATTTTGAAGGAATGAGAAACTTAGAAAGTGATCATAGAGGATCTAAATCATCTTTAGGAAAAACAGTTTATTTTCAGTTGACAGTGAGTAACAACATTCCTTTAGGGACACCTATAACATTTCAGCTTTGGGATAAAGACACCCTAATGTTTTTGGATTTTTTAGTTCCTGATGATTATAAATTTGGTGGTAAAAAAGTATATCGAACAGCAACTGTAAGAGAAGTTAACGGAAAACATAGAATAACCATTGAATTATTTTTAAACCCAAACTGGAACAGTGATTTAATATCTGACCTGGGTTATTTTAAAGATGGCTGCTTAGATTTTTATTGGACATGGAAATACAATAATGCCAATTGGACTTCTAATACAAATTTACTTAGTGTTTATCCTTCTGAGACTACATTGTATATAAAGCCAGCAATTAATGATCCCAGATATGGGCTTCCGGAAATATATTCTAATAATGGTTCTATTATTTTATATGCTATTGATAAACTGCCTGATGGAACAGTGAAGAAATTCTCGATGATTAAACTTCGAACAATAACAACTTTCAAATTTCAAGCCGATATTAATAAATTTAAAAGAGAAATTTATAAGGAAGCTATTAATTTAGACACTAATAAATTAGAAGCAGCCAGTTATGCCGTCGAAGAAGTAGCTACATTTTTTAAAACCAATAAAAATGCTTCACAAATGTATATTGATGAAGCTATTACTGAAATACCAATTGACGGGCGAGGACAAGTTGCAGTAAAGAATTTAGGAATTAAAACTGTAAAATTTGCCAAAGAAGCGGCTAAATATTATGGGCAATTTGAAGTTATAAAAGAAATGAAAGAAATGATACCAGTGTTAAGCAGTAATGAAAAGTTTAATATGCCGTCCTTATCAACTTTTATTGGTTTTATACCTCAATTAGAAGTTTTTGCTTTTGGTGTAGAAGTAATTGGATGGATGGTAAAAGGATCTCTCAAAGAAGCAGAGGAAGTTGTAGAAGAAAGTTTATGGGCAGACTGGCAGAATGCTAAATCAAAAGGATTGAAAGATGCTCTTAAATTTGTAGACAGCCCTTGGGCAGTACGCAATATGTTTGATAGTTTATTTGTTGGCAAATCAGTTTTAGATCGTCTCTTAAAAGGTGAATTTAAATCACTTACTGAATTAAGAAATTGTAATGCAGAGAATTTTAATCAAGATAAAATGTATGTTATAATTTTTTATGAAGTAAAAGATGAAACTTCTAAGCTTGGCCTTACTTTAGTAGATTCAATATTCATTAAGCAAGAACAATATTTATGAAAAAGCAGATTTTATTTTGGGCAATAATCTTTTTAATGTTTGATTGCAAGCCTATCAACAAGCTATATTTTAAGGAAGTACTATCTGAAAAGAATATTTTTTTTACAAAAATTCGCGGTTCTAAAGAAAAGGATAGTGTTAATATGAATATACCAATTGAATTTAAATTAAATTTAAATTCTTCAAAAATTCGTAAAGTAGGACTGTATTGCAAAATAAACAAAAAAAGATTAACACAAATTGAGGAATTTTCAATTTTTAATGCCGAAAATGATAGGATTATTTATGCCATTGAGGATTTAAATTATCACACGTATCCAAAAAAAATATTTATTTCACATTATCAACATATTTCAAAAAAACAAGCTGAAATGTTATTAAATAAATACAACCCTTCAGCTTCTATTAATGATATAAAAACAGGTCGTGATACAATAAATCTAGTTTCTTACAAAAAATATATAATAGACAATCCCAATTTTATAAAAAAAATGAGAAAACATCCTGATTCCCTTATTTTAAGTATTGGCTTTTTTAAGGGAGAAACAAAAATTATTAGAGAGGAAATTAAATGGTTAGATAAATAATTTCGATAAGGATTTTATGTTTAGAAAAGATGGTAAAATAGATTCTATTTTTATAAATCACTAAAAAAAAATGAAAAAAAAAATCATCTATTACTATATACTAACATTATTCGCCTCGTGTAATCACAATAAACCTATAATAGTTAAACAAAATATTTCTAATGAATTAGTAACACTATTCAAAAATGTAAAAAATGGTCCAAATAAAAATGATAGTTTATCAATAACTATTCCTACTGAATTTGAAATAACATTAAACTCATCAAAAGTCAGAGGGCTCAGTTTATATTACATTTTAAATAAAAGACGATTAACAGATGATTTTTTTGAATATCAGGTTTATAACAAAAATAATAAAATCAAACCTATTTATTCATTTGATTCATATTTACAAGAAAAGTCAATAACTATTATAATCAAAGAAAGAAATCATTTAATATCAAAATATGATGCCAATGCATTATTAAAAAAATACAATATCAAACAATCTGTGAATAATTTAAAATTTGGAGATACAATTAAGTTGATACCCTTTAATCAATTAATAAAAGAAAATAAAAAAATACTTAGTGAATTAAACAAGGTAAATGATTCTCTCTTTTTTAGAGTTACTTTGAATAAGGGAAAAGTTTTAATTATAAAGCAAAAAATTAATTGGTAGATATAACACAAATGACATACATAAAAAAAAGTTTAATATGCCGTCGTTATCAACTTTTGTTGGTTTTATAATTCAATTAGAAGTTTTTGCTTTTGGTGTCGAAGTAATTGGATGGATGGTAAAAGGATCTCTTAAAGAAGCGGAGGAAGTTGTAGAAGAAAGTTTTTGGGCTGATTGGCAAAATGCTAAAGGGAAAGGATTGAAATATGCTCAGAATTTTATGCAGAGTTCTTGGGCAACAGATAAAGAATTTAGTTTTTTTTATGCAAGCAAAGAAATGTTGGGTAATCTTTTAAAAGGAAAATTTAAAACAATTGATGAATTTACAAAATTAAATAATATGGATCAAAATGATAAAAGTTATGTTGTGATTACTTATAATATGCCTGACGAATCTACTAAGAAAATTTTCACGATAGTAGATAGTGTTTTTATTAATATTTAAAAACATTTATGTTATTTATTTTGCTCCTTATAAAGTTTAAAAAAAATAAAAGTTTCCAATGAAAAGAAAAATATTTTTAATCGCAATGTTATCTCTAGTGTTTATGTATGTAGCCTATTTCTATTTTCAGAATTCAATTACTGTTTATAATGATAGAGAATATAATTATGATTGTAAAAAAATGCCTTTTGGCGACAGTTTAATGATTTATATACCGTATAAAATAACAATTTCAAACAATAGATTTCGATTAATTGATATAGAAAGAATAGATGACGAAAATTATGCAAGAAGCTCAGATCTTTATAGAAATTTAATTTTTAATAATGATGGGATTGAAATTACAAATAGTTTTGAAAGAGATTCTGAAATTAATTATTTAAAATATAAATATAGAAAAACAATCTTTCCACTTACAAAACGGACTTTCTATTATTTTAAAGGTGTTCCAATTAAACACATCATCCAAAATAAAGACTTTGATTTGATTTACAAACAATGCAGTAATTTGAAAACAACTTATAATATCAAAATAAGTAAAAAAACTATAGATAGTCTTTATGAAGCTAATTATAAAAAAAGATTTAATATAAATTTTGGTAATTCAGTACATGATTTTATGCCCGAATATATAATGGCAAAAATCAATGATAAAAAACAAAAACAAGTAAGAATTATTGATTCAGTGAAATACTTGAAAAAGCAAGAACAAATAGATTATTTACTTAAAGTCGGAAGAACTAATATTAAAGTTTTGCTAAACGATTTTTAAACAAAAAACGGAAGAAATAAAAGATTTCCACTCCCCTCAACGAAGTCTTCTCGTTAACAAAAAAATACTCTTAAAAGTGATGCGCTGTGCGAAGTCTCCCGACTTCGTACCCGTTGCTATATTCTGTTCCAATTTTATTTATTGATTCTCTTTGCGGATTATTGGAGTGCGTACGAAGTCGGGAGACTTCGCACAGCGAGAATCTATAATCTCGCTCCACGAAGTGTTCGCAATTGCTGTGCGAAGTCTCCCGACTTCGTACCCGTTGCTATATTCCGTTCCAATTTTATTTATTGATTCTCTTTGCGGATTATTGGAGTGCATACGAAGTCGGGAAACTTCGCACAGCGAGGGCCTGTAACTCAATAAAAAAAGCCTCGATTCTTTAAAATCAAGGCTTTTTCGTTTTTATTAAATCTAATATAGAATTTTACTCTTCATCCAGATAAGGATTTAAAATCTCAGCTAATTCGTTCAGCCAATAAAAACTGTTTTCTAATCTGTTTGCTTCCTGCTGAAGGGTTTCGTCTTCCCTAATAATTCCTAAAGCCATGACATAATTTACTTGTCTTAGTGCTTTAGCCATCTCATTTGGTGCGATAGTCGTGTTGAAGAAATTCACTAGCCTGGTTTCGGCTTCTTTCGAAAGGGTGTTTGTACTCATAATGTGAAGATTTAAGAATAAAAACCCTTATGCGTTAGCAGTCTTACGCTTCTTCACGGCGTCAAAGCCCTTTCGGAACTTTACTACATGGCATAAGGGCAATTTAATTTTGTTCTTAATGTGAAGATTTAAGAACCGCAAATATAGTAAAAACCATTTCTCCTTTATAATAACTTTCTTATGAAATGGGGTGTCTAGCCCTGATGGGAGGGAAAATCCTTTTTCTTGCTCCTTTAGCAAGGAAAAGATTGGAAGGACAGCAGGAAATAGCTCCTAAAAAAAGAATACTTAATAATTTCTTCTAAACTTATCGGATAGAGATAATTATGAAAATATATCACAGAATTGTATAACGACTAATTCCTGCTTTTTGAGGAATTTTGGTATAATAAATTTCCAAATCTATTAACCTCAAAAATTTTTCAGTCATGCCAGATGCAAGAATTCAAAACGAAAAACAATATCAAGCACTTTTAGAAATAGGATATAGTAAAGAAAAAGCAGCCCGAATTGCGAATACACCTGATGCAGGTGAAAAGGGCGGAAGAGCAAAACCTTATGATGAATGGACGAAAGAAGAATTATACCAACAAGCCAGAAAAGTGGGGATTCCGGGACGTTCTTACATGAGCAAAAAGAATCTTGTACAGGCATTACGAAATAATTAAACGCTACCTACGGTTTAATCATGTTGAAATAATAGCTAAATCAATATTTAAAATAATAAATGCCGCAGATGAGAAAGATGGACGGAATATATCGGAAAAAATCTTTTTAATCTTTTAATCTGTGGCACTATAAATAAACCAAAAAACCATGAATGCAGCTGCAAAAACCGAAAAACTAATGAATCAATTGATCAAAACACCGCATTTGGTGATTGATAAATTAGATTTAGTTTATGTAAACAATCAAAAGTTGCCTATCGAACGATGCAAATGCGATGATGGTTTTGTATATAAAAAGAACGGACGTTGCATTAAGCAAAAAAGCGAACTGAAACGCTTTAGCAGTTTGGTACTTCCGCCTGCGTGGGTCAATGTTCAGATTTCGGATTTACCAAACGGTCATTTGCAAGCCGTGGGTTTAGACGATAAAAACCGAAAACAATACCGTTATCATCCTAAATGGAATTTGATTCGCAATCAGACCAAATTTTATAAAATAGCCGAATTTGGAACCAAATTGCCTTTGATCAGAAAAAAAGTCGATGAAGATCTGGAAAAGAAAGAATGGTCGAAAGAAAAAGTAGTTGCCCTGGTGATTCGCTTAATGGAAGAAACCCATATTAGGATTGGAAATGAAAAATATGCCAAAGACAATAAATCTTACGGACTTTCGACTTTGCGAAAACGCCATATCAACATTAATAAAAATACGCTTCGATTTGAATTTACAGGAAAAAAAGGGGTTCAGCATACGATTACAACCCGAAATAAAAAATTAATAAAACTGGTGAGTCGTTGTGAAGAAATCCCGGGCTGGGAAGTTTTTAAATACTATGATAAAAACGGCGAAAGAAAAGTACTCGACAGTCACATGGTCAACGAATATTTGCATGAAATTTCAGGAGAATATTTCAGCGCCAAAGATTTTAGAACCTGGGCAGCATCGATTGTGTTTTTTGAAACCTTGATGGAAATTGGAACAACAACTGACGAAAAAGAAATCAAGAAGAACATCTTATCTGCTTTTGATACCACGGCCGAAGCTTTGGGAAATACGAGAAATGTCTGCAGGAATTATTATGTTCATCCTTTGTTGGTTTCGACTTACGAAGACGGTTCGATTCAGCAGTATTTCGACAGGGCAAAAAAATGCCGAAGTACTAAAGAACATTTTTCGCATAGCGAAATTGCTTTTTCAGAATTAATACAAAACTATCAGATCAATTTATTGTAAATCAGGTTTGATCGTGCTAACAAAATAATGTTTAGAGTTAATACATCTCTTTAAAAAGTATGAAATTTGAGTAACAAACAAAATCATTATCAACTAAAATCACAAGCTTATGTTACGTTATACAGTCATTTTTATTATTCTTGCGATCATCGCCGGAATATTTGGTTTTGGTGGAATTGCCGCCGGAGCTGCAAGTATCGCTAAAGTTTTATTCTTCATATTTTTAGTATTATTCGTTATATCTCTAATTAGCGGAAGAAAAAGTATTTAGTCAGCAAATAAATAACAATTAAAAAACGACACATATATCTCGGTAAATGTGTCGTTTCATTTTAGAAAAAATTAAAAAAAAAGAATTATGGGAACTAAAAGCGGTGCTTACCAGGACGTTTACATCAAAAGAAACGATACAATGGTAAGTTTAAAAAACGATGTGACAGATTTCTGTGAAAAATATATAAAACCTGTGCATCCTGAAAATTGGGATTGGTCGACGCGCGATTTCGAAAACCCTGAAAATGATCCGTCAGTTGCAGAAGCAAGAGCGATTGCAAATGTTGTTTTTAACGATTTAAACGATCAAAAAGAAACTGACGTTGATTTGTCTACCATGAACAATGTTGAATCGATTAAGGCCTATCTGAATCCAAAAAGCAAATACGAAGCTTTTAATATGGAGGAATTTGCTTTTGCGCTAAAAGTCGAACTTGAACACGGAAAAATTAAAGATGTAAATGTAACCAACAATCACCCGTTTCTGACAGCGATGATCGCTTTGGCACACATGACCGAAAGTCTGACGTATTACAAAAGATTGAAAGTGATGGAAGCGGAAGGGGAAATTTACGAAATCATGCGTAAAATCGAACAGGTTATTACAGGAAAAGACAAGTTGTTTAAAGAGCTTATTAAAGCCGAAGAAGAACTAAAAGAAGCAAGGGCAGGATTAGCAGAGCGTTTAGAAAAAATGGATGATATCCCGGTTCTGGAAATTATTGGGGATTAGTTTTTTTTGAGGTTCAAAGGTTCAAAGGTACAAAGGTTTTTTTTAGGCTTATAGTAAAGTGACAAAGGTTCAAAGAGAGCAAGAGACAAAGTATTTAAACTTTGAACCTTTGCTACTTTGAACCTTTGTTACTTTTTTTTAAAACTTTCTCGGATCATTGTCCGGATATCTGTCATTGTCTTCTTCCTGGACATCGTCTTCGATATATTCTTCTTCCTCTTCGTCATCATCAATATCGTCAAGATCGTCTTCGGTTTCATTAAAATCTTCGTCTTCTCTTTCCAGAGATGCATCAGACGGATTATCCAGCTCATCATTTACATCATCGACATTTTTGCCATTTTGGTCCAATTCTTCTTCGTATAAATCGTCGCTGTCGTGTTTTAGGTCCTTTTTGTCGTGAAAATCATCCGTCAGGTCTTCTTCATCATCTGTAAGCTCATCAGGGTTTGGCTTGTCCGGATTATGCCCGTTTCTAACAGTGTAACCACGTTCAGCGATTTCTCTGTTGTCATCATCACTTTCTTTCATATCATCGATATCATACAATTCTTCGTTCATAAGTGTATTTCGATCGTTCGTATTTGTATTCTGATTTCTGGGATCTCTATTCCCTTTTATCACGCTGTTATTTTGATTTGTAGTATTCATGACGTTTCGTTTTTAATATTACTATACACAAATCTAGTTACGAAACCCATGGATTGTATTATAGAATTATGAGATGTAATTGCATAATTAACAGATGATTATGTTTGGCTTGCATACAGACATAAAAAAGACCGTTACGCGAATAACAGTCTTTATTGTATTTATAATTTTAGAAATATTAATTGTCGTTTCTTTCTAAATCGTCATCATCAAAATGATCTTCGTCTTCGATATGTTCTTCTTCATCAAGATCATCAGCATCAATAATCTCAAATTCCTCATCCGGGTTATTGGTGATGTAGTCATCTTCATTTACTACCTGTTCTTCGTTTGGGATATTTTCGTTTCTGATGATATTGTCTTTTTTAAGAAGGTTATCAATAGCTTTATCAATTAATATCGCTGCATCAATGTCTAAATGTCCTCTTTGATATTTTTGTTGAAAATAAAGTTCTGCTTGCTGATAAGTATGATTTTCCATTATAGTATGTTTTTAATAGTATGTTTTATAAAATATTGATACTACAAATCTATTCCTCAATGCAAAATTATGTCTTACAGAATTCTAAAATCTAATTTCATAATATACAGGTGCTTAGAATACAATTTTAATTTATAATAATATAACTGCTCTGATAATCAAGATGGTAATTTTATCAAATATTAATCACATAAAATTATTACCATGAAAACTACAGATAGTAAAAAAGAAGCCACTACCAGTAAAAAAGAAGTAACAGCCAAAAAAGGAGTAACAAAAGCAAAGTCAAATGCCGCATCCGGATTGACAGAATTATTTGAAGATGGATTAAAAGACATTTACTGGGCAGAAAAGGCTTTGACTAAGGCAATACCTACCATGACCAAAAATGCAACGTCAGAAGAGCTAATAGATGCTTTAAACAGTCATTTGACCGAAACGGAAGAACATGTTGCGCGATTAGAGAAAATTTTTGCACTAATTGGTCAAAAAGCGACGGCTAAAAAATGCGATGCAATGGCCGGTTTAATCGAAGAAGGGAAAGGAATTATTGAAGAAACCGAAGTTGGGGTTGTACGTGATGCAGGTATTATCGCGGCAGCACAAAAAATAGAACATTACGAGATTGCTACCTACGGAACTTTAAGACAATTTGCTGAAACACTTGGTTTGGCTGAAGCTGCTACGATTTTAGAGCAAACGCTTGATGAAGAAAAGGGAGCCGATAAGAAACTAACAGAAGTGGCGGTAAATGCTGTAAACCTTGAAGCTGCAGAAGCAGATTAAGTAAAAAAAAAACAATATCATAAAAAGTGCGACTGTCCGGTTGCACTTTTTTAGTTTATAAATTTAAAAATTGATAACATGCCAGAAGGTCCGTCATTAATGATTTTAAAAGAAGAAGTGCAGCAATTTGCAGGACAAAAAGTAATTGAAGTTGCAGGAAATAGTGCTATTGATATACAGCGTCTCAAAGACAAAACAATTCTTGATTTTAAGACCTGGGGAAAACATTTCTTAATTTGTTTTGATGATTTTACTATCAAAATTCATTTGCTCATGTTTGGAACGTATCGGATCAACGAACAGAAAGAAGCGACACCAAGATTAAGCATGATTTTTTCTAACGGAGAACTTAACTTTTATACCTGCTCTGTAAAAATTTTAGAAGGGGATATTAATGGTTATTATGATTGGAGCGAAGATGTGATGAATGAAAAATGGGATCCCAAAAAAGCCAAAAAGAGTTTGGATAAAAATCCGGATGAAATGATTTGTGATGCGATTCTGGATCAGGATATTTTTTCAGGAGTAGGGAACATTATAAAAAATGAAGTTTTGTACCGATGCCGAATTCATCCCGAATCCTTGGTCGGGAAAATTCCGCCAAAAGATTTAAAGAATATTATCAATGAATGTTCGGTTTATAGTTTTGAATTTCTGGACTGGAAGAAAAACTATGAATTAAAAAAACATTGGCTGGCTTACACCAAAAGTGTTTGTCTTCGGTGCGATCTTCCCATTCACAAAAAGCATACAGGGAAGAGAAATCGCAGAAGTTTTTTTTGTACCAACTGTCAAAAACTACACATATGAAAAATCAGGCTTTAATAGGTTGCTCAAGTTTCAATAATCGCTTTTGGAGGGGGATTTTCTACCCTGACAACTTGTCACAGTCTAAGTGGTTTGAGTTTTATTACCAGTACTTTAACACGTATGAGTTCAACGGAAGCTTTTATAAGTTTCCGACGGTCAGAATATTTGGGAATTGGTATGATAAAACGCCCGAAAATTTTATTTTTTCTGTAAAAGCACCAAAAGAAATCACGCATTTTAAGAAATTTGTGGATTGTGAAGACCGCATAAAAGAGTTTTATGAAGTCTGTGAAACAGGTCTAAAAGAGAAATTAGGATGTGTTTTGTTTCAATTCCCGCCCAGTTATCAGTTTAGCACTGAAAAACTCGCTCAAATCATCCGTAATTTAGATTTAAAGTTCCAAAATGTGGTTGAATTTCGTCACGAAAGTTGGTGGAACCAAGAAGTGTGGAATGCTTTTCGGGAGCACAATATTACGTTTTGCAGCGTCAGTCATCCGCAATTACCGGATACAATTTTTACAGATTTTCCGCTAATTTTCATCCGGCTTCACGGAAAACCAAAGATGTTTTACTCGAGTTATTCACCTGAAGAATTGCTTTATATAAAAGATGTAATAGGTTTAAAATCAGCGTTTGTGTATTTTAATAATACCGCAAGTGAAGCCGGAATTCTGAATGCTCTGGAGTTAAAACATATGTTGGAATGATGTATGTACGATTTAACCGCAAAGAGTGCTGAGATTTACGCAATGCCTGCTAACAGTATAAAAAAGTTAGCCACAGATTAAAGGATTATATAGATTTTAAAATCCTTTTAATCCTGTAATCTGTGGCTAAAAACTTTGCGGTAAAAAAAAACAAACCCGCTAAGAAATAATTCTTAGCGGGCATTGCGTAAATCTCAGCACTCTTTGCGATTATATTATCATTTACGTTTAAACTAAACTACAATTTCAAGTTACCTTCAATTCCGTCATCCATTGTTTTTCCGGTAACAAACGCAGTGGCCATTTTAGCGATAGCTACCATTTTTCCGTTTTTGTTGTTCCAGTAATAACCGTCTTCAGGAACCACTTTTATGACGCTTAAATTCGGATCGTCTTCGCCTTCCGGCATCCAGACTTTTACAATAGGATCCCATAATTCTTTGATCGTTTCTCTGTCGTAAGAGATGGTTGCGGTTCCGTGCAAGGTTAGGAATTTATCGTGTGGTTCAGAGAAAAACAGCTCGACTTGAGGGTTAAGGGTGATTTCTGCATTTTGACTGCTGTTTCTGTCTGATAAGAACCAAAGCTGGCCTAAATCATCGATTTTCTGAACTGACATTGGACGTGATTGTAGCCTGTATTCGTTATAGGTACAAAACATACAGGTCTTTATATTTTCTGCAAGATCTTTTATTTTATCTACAGCAAATTCATTCGTAAGGTCTTTATGATCTCCCATGGTTTTTGTTTTTTATAATTTATAAATAATTTATTCTTGTTAAGGTTCTCATTTAGTGAGTGATACAAGGATTAGTTTCGTTAAAAACTTGATACTTACAAAATTGCCGTTTTTATATCTTTTGAGCTTACATAATTCGATTTAAAAATTATGAGATTTCAATTACTAAATTTTTTAATGATAAATTCAAAGCGATTGATTTATCTATAAATTTGGTTATCTTTGATCAAGAAAATACCCAATTTACAAAAATACCACATGAGTGACTTTACTATATTTTACACAGATGATGATGAAGATGATTTGAGCATTTTTACCGATGCAGTAGAATCATTACCTAAAAAAGTAAAGCTTCAGACCTATTCTGGCGGAGAGAAATTATTGAATGCCATTTATAATCCGCCGCCAACACCACACGTTGTTTTTCTAGATTTGAATATGCCGGGTAAAAACGGGTTTGATGTTTTGACAGAACTTAGAAATTCTGAGATAAAAAATAATATTCCGGTGATTATTTTCTCGACTTCAAACGAGCCGAGTATAATAGAAAGATGCCGTACTTTAGGCGCTAATTACTTTATAACAAAGCCAGTTTTGATGAAAGATATTATACAATCTATCAATCATGCCCTTGAAATCGATTGGAAGAAATTCATTCCAACCGATAAAAACTTCGTTTATAAAGTATAATAAATTACTGTAATTCAGGAATGTAAATATCAAAAGTGGCGCCTTTATCTTTTTCTCCCCTTGCTTTTATAATTCCTTTATGGTTTTCTACAATCTTTTTTACAATGGCAAGTCCAATTCCGGTGCCTGCAAATTCAGTTTCTGTATTCAAACGCTGAAATACCTCGAAGATACGCTCCTTGTATTCAGTATCAAAACCAATTCCGTTATCCGAAATTCTAAGATGGTAATACAGTTTGTCCGGATAGTTTATTTCGTGTTTTATGGCGCTGCCTTTAATTCTTTTGGCTTTGATTTCGATAATAGGCCTAATATCTTTTCTGGAGAATTTTAATGCATTTCCGACAAGATTATGTAGCAATTGCCTAAACTGAAACGGAATAATAGTAGCTTCGCCCAAAGAGCCAAAAATAAGTTGTGCGTTCTTTTCTTCGATACGTTCTGAAAAATCGCTTTTTATTTCTTCGGCAATATCGTCCAGGTTTACTTTGACAAAAACTCTTTCGGCCGAATTTGTTCTGGAATATTCTAAGAGATCCTGAATTAAAGTCTGCATTCTTTTTGCTGAAACTTCGATTCTGCTCAGGTATGTTTTGGCTTTCGCCGAAATATTCTCATCGTCTAAATCAGATAATCGGCTGGCAAAAGTCTGAATTTTTCGAAGCGGTTCCTGCAAATCGTGACTTGAAATATAGGCGAAAGACTGCAACTCAATATTCATATTGATCAAATCCCTGTTTTTAATTTCTAATTGTTCCGTACGTTCAGAAACTTCTTTCTCAAGCTGATTCGTAAAATTCTTTTGATCCTGAATGTCAGTACTTGTGCCTACCCACATTTGAATATTTCCTTCACTGTCTTTTTGAGCAATCGCACGGCTCAATTGCCATCTGTATTCGCCATCATGACGGCGAAAACGATGTTCTAATAAAAAATCTTTTCCTGTTTTTATAGCCTCTATCCACGTATTAACATTTGCTTCGCGATCTTCCGGATGTACGATTTGGAGCCAGCCTTTTTTTACAACCTCTTCAACAGGAATGCCGGAGTAGGTATAAACTGACTGATTAAAGTAATTTAAGTTCCCTAAGGAATCACTTGTCCAGATATGTTGCGGCATGGAGTCGGCGAGGAGCCTGAATTTTTCCTCGCTTTTAATGAGGGTCTCCTGATTGTTTTTTTCATCTGTAATATCCATTATGGTCCCCAGCATTTTTACGGGTTTTTTATTTTCATCAAAAAATATCTTCCCGTGTGCTTTTATCCAGCAAATAGAATTGTCCGGTTTAATAACACGCGATTCGTATTTGTAAATGCTTGTTTTCAGGGCCAGATTATAGGCATTTTCTAAAATGATCTGATCATCGGGATGTACCTGAGCTTTAATCTGGGCCCGCGTTATTTGAGATGTTTTATCATGTCCAAAAATAGTGGCTAAATTTTCTGAGTAAATTAAATCCTGAGTAGGAATATTAAGATCCCAGGTAGCGATCTCAGCAATATCAGCGGCTAATCGGGCACGTTCCTCGGCATTTTCTACTTTTTTTCGCGCTTCTACTTTTGAGGTTACATCCGTTACGGTAACCATTACACCAGAAGCTTCTCCTTCTTTTTCGAGTAGTGGTGTGTATTGATAATCAAGATAAAACTTCTTAAGTTTTCCCTTTATATTTACGTACGCAACTGATTCGTTTTCGCGAACAATTTTTTTATTCAAGACAACCTGATCCAGCAATTCCGGGTATTTTTGCTCCAGTAATTCAGGAAATACTTCCAGAATAGGTTTTCCAATAGTTTCTTTTTTCTTTTTTTGCCAGATGTTTTTCATCATCGTATTATTGGCCATTTCAATAATATGGTCCTTGCCCCTGAAAATAGCCATTGCAATAGGAGAATCAATTACTAATTTTCTAAAAGCTTTTTCGCTTTCTGCCAAAAGATGTTTTGCTTTTAAGGCTTCAGTAACTTCATAAGCTACAATTATAACACCCGAAACTGTATTGTTTTCTTCCCTTAAAGGCTGAAAAACCAAATTAAAATAACAAACTTCTTGTTTACCATAACGGTTCAAAGTAACCGATAATTCATCTGAATAGTAGGGAATACCTTCTTTATAGACTTTAGAAATTAAAGGGTAGATCGTATCTTTTGCTTCCGGAACGGAATTAAAAATAGGTTTATTTAGGATTTCACTTTCTGTTTTATCCACAATTTGAAGATAAGTACTATTGGCCATATCGACTACTAAATCAATACCTTTGAGAATGGCAATCCCAAGTGGCACTTGCTTGACCGTATTTCTAAAGCGTTTTTCGCTTTCCTCAACCGCTGTTCTTGCAATGACCTGTATCGTAACATCGTTGGCTATCGCTACAATACCGGAAATGGTTCCGTCAGGTTCTTTTAAGGCCTCGTATACGACATTAATAAAAGTATTTTCGACTTTGCCTTTGCGGGTCAGTTTAACCGGAAGTTCATAAGCCGTAAATCGTTCTCCTGTAGTATAAACATTTAGCAAAACGTCCTCTAATCCCTGGCCCTTAACCTCTGGTAACGCTTCAAATATGGGACGATTAAGAACTTCTTCTATTTTTCGCTCCCAAATTTCGAGCATCAGTTCATTGGCAATTTCTACCACATAATCTTTACCCCTAAAAATACACATGGCATTAGGAGTTTGCAAAATATTATTACGATAACGTTCGTTATTATCTTCTAAATTCTTAAGGATGTTTATTTTGTCTGTGGTTTCATTGCAAATAACCAAAACACCATCTATTTTGCCCTCATCATTGTTTACGGGGCTATAACTAAACGTCCAGTAAACATCTTCCATTTTTCCGTTTCTATAAATGGGCAAGAGTTGGTTTTCGTGCCAGGTTGCTTCACCAATAGTTAGTACCTGATCGATTAGTGGTTTTATAAAATCCCAGATTTCAGGCCAGTAATCAGCTCCTTTTTCCCCTAATATATTAGGATGTTTTGCATCGTTTCCAAGACTCGGACGATAACCATCATTGTAGAAGCAAATATGGTCAGGACCCCAGAACAAAAACATAGGAAATTTTGAGTTCAGAAGAATTCCTAATGTAGTACGCAAACTTTGTGGCCATGATTCGGTAGGGCCAACAGGAGATTTAGTCCAGTCTTTAGCGCGCATTAATGCGCCCATTTCGCCTCCATTAGCAAGGAAATCCTGATTTGTAGTACTCATTAAAAGTTAATTTGTTTTGGTTAAGACAATAAAGCAAACTCAATAATTATGATTATTAAGAATAAGTATGCTTTTAGATAATGGCTAAAATTAGTAAAATAATTATTGATTTCTTTTTTGATTTTTTGAATGAGGTAATTTTTAAATCTATTGAGTTAATTTTATCTGTTTTCATTGATGAAATTTGGTAAACAATTAGATTTTATAAAAATCTTAAAATAATTGCATCATGAAAAAAGAACAAAAACACGAAACCGATTATATCAAAAAATATCAGGACGAAGGGTATACTTCAAATTTTTTATTTCAGGATGGCACCTTATTAGACTCAGAAACAAAGTATGCGTATCAGCCAAACGAAATTTTTATAGTTGCACATCACAGATATGAAGGTATGAGTGATCCGGATGATATGTCGATCTTGTACATAATCGAAACAAAGGATCAGATAAAAGGAACACATTTAATAGGGTATGGTCCAACGGCCGACCTCGAAGAAGCTGAATTTTTTAAAGATATTCCAAAGGCAAATTATTCTAAGAATGCCGATATCAGTGAACTTACATAAGAGAAAATAGAGAAGTATTTTTTATTTTGCTGGGGAGCAGTTGTTTCAGATTTATCTGAAGCAGCTGCTTTTTTTATATTAGGTACTGAGTTGCTAAGCTGCGAAGGTTCTAAGTTTTTTGCTTTTGCTACAAAAATAAGAAAGCACAAAGTGCATTCAACAGGATTCTCAAAATCTCGCAAAGACGCAAAGTTGTACTTTTCACATTTCAAATTTCACATTCACATCTAACATCTAACATCTAACATTTCACATCTAACATTTCACATCTAACATTTCACATCTAACATTTTTTTCTTCACAACTCTTTGTCTTGCTGCAAGTAATACGCTTCTAATAATTATGAAATATCTCTCTGAAATTGTATAAAGGTTTGATTCACAATATTTCTGAAATTTGAATTATCAAAATGAAACAAAACCGAAGTAATGTTTTGTACGTAAATAAGTACGAACTAATTATTAAACCATACCAAAATGAAGAAACTATACTTAAATACAGGAGGATTTGCTACTATTTTTAATGATCTTAAAGACAGTTTTAATGGTGAATTGACCTTTAATAATAAGGAATACCATTTGTTTATTAAATCAAAATGGGCCAAAGGAACTATTACAGGTTCTTGTTTAGAGAATAAAATATCTCATGTGACTTTTGATCTTGTGTTGAATCAGGATGTAAGTTTAAGTATAGAATCGTTTCAATCAGCGCCTGTATTTTTTGCGCATTGCGAGGACGGGAAACTAACGCATAGTTTTGGTGCTAATGGTGTCAAAAATAGCCTTAAAAAGAATCAAACGGGTATTTTGAGCAATACCTCTGTTATAAATAGTGTTTTGTATTTTGAAAGCCACAAGCATATTCAGTTTTCATTGATCGGAATGCCAACAAAGCTAACTGCTGAAGATCAGGATTTTGAAATGATGGCTCAACTAAAGAAAAGGTTTATGAATGAATCCGGAAACTACATTTACGTAGGAGCTGAAAATTTAAAAATAGCCCAAAAATGGCAGGAACTTACAACACTTCCGCAACAGGGAATTGTTAGAAATTTACTTAAAAAAGTAATATTAAAGGAAATTGTTGAGATGGAGATAGCCCAACATAGTTATAACTACCTCAAAACCTTTGACCCGATCGTAAATTTGGCAACCAAACAAATTAATGAAATCAAAAGAATTTCACATATGAATATCTCTGAAGTAATTAATGCCGCAGGATTAGCGAGCCGAAATTATCTGCCACGTATTTTTAAAGAAAGATACCACTTATCGTATAAGCCATACAATCAAAAACTAGCTAGCTAATAAGCATTACATATACTATACCTCTTTACGAAAAAAACAGCTTTCTACGAGCTGTTTTTTTATTTGTTGGAATTTTTGAATGCTAAAATTGCCCGCGGATGACAAGGATTCACTCGAATTTTTACTTTTTTTAAATTAGATTTTAAAACCTCAGTACCTTAGTAACTTAGCTTCTCAGTAACTTATAATCTTAAAACAGAACCTTTATCCTAACTTTCCTTCTCATAGTAAATAATAAAATAAACCATGATTAGGTTCAGGCATAAAGAGACGCTATTCGTTATTATTATGGGTAAATCATTCTTTAAAATACCATAAATAATCCAAACCAAAATTCCAAAAGTCAGAATGCCAAAGGTTTTAAGCGAGATTTGCTTGACCTTTTTGGTTTTCCAAACTTTAATAATCTGCGGAATTACTGATATCGTTACGCAGGTTCCAGCGAAGAGTCCGACAACATCTATTAAATTCATTTTCTTGAGTTATTAAAAGTTCTAAGTTGCTGAGTTTTCTAATCTCGCAATCCTGATAGCTATCGGGGAGCCAGCTCGTAAAGTTATCTTTTAATTGCATGAGCTTATTTAAGAATTACTAAGTTAAAAAGCTTAGGAACTTAGTATCTCAGACACTTAGCAACTTTAAAAAAAAACTATCCGCCAATCATTTCACCTCCATTAATATGAATAAATTGTCCGGTGATATAACTGCTGTCTTCACAAGCCAGGAATACATAGGCAGGAGCAACTTCAGAGGGCTGACCGGCTCTTTCCATTGGATTGTCTTTCCCAAAATCTGATAATTGATCAAAACTAGCCACAATCAAAGGTGTCCAGATAGGGCCGGGGGCAACACCATTTACGCGTATTTTTTTCTTGGCCAGCATGGTCGATAAGGATCTTGTAAAACTTACAATTGCCCCTTTTGTACTCGCGTAATCTGCTAAATGCTCGCTGCCGCGATAGGCTGTGACGGAACTGGTATTGACAATTGTATCTCCTTCTTTTAAGAATGGTAATGCCGCTTTTGTGATATAAAAATAAGGATAGATATTGGTTTCGAATGTTTTGTGAAGTTGTGTTGCGGTGATATCTTCTAATTTATTCTGAGGAAATTGTACCGCTGCATTATTGACTACAATGTTTATTTGTTTAAACAAAGTATGGCATTTTCTGACAGCACTTTTACAGAATTTCTCCTCCTTTAAATCTCCGCTAATGATTAAACATTGCTGGCCTTCTTTTTCAACGAGTTCTTTTGTGATCAGGGCATCTTTGTCTTCTTTGAGGTAAACAATCGCAATATTGGCACCTTCCCTGGCAAAATGTACCGCTACGCTTCGGCCAATGCCACTGTCGCCACCGGTTATAAAAGCTACTTTGCCCAAAAGTTTTCCGCTACCTACATAGTTTTCGCGTATAATTTCAGGCTCCGGATTCATTTTATATTCGTTACCCGGAAGATTTTGTTTTTGTTCCGGAAATGTTTTTGTCTTGTTCATAATACTTGATTTTATAGCAATTATTCTGACCCTAAAATAGTTATTGACCGGACAAAAAATTAACTGTAAGAAATATAAGATTATCTCAATAAAAACTGTTGTAAAATTTCAATTTTAAACATGGGAATTATGTAACGAATTGCTATTTCGATAAAAATGCATTCTTCTTTTTTTTTATAAATTTGAAGGTTTTTGACCGAAGTTTGGCTAAAAATAGTATCAGCTATTGCTAAACAAGGTCAAAAAAGATTTCCAAAACAAAACAAATTTTATTCACAACAGTTTAGTCCCCCAGAATGGTATGGTATTAATTGTAGACGATATAAAGGCAAATATTATTGCCTTAAAAAAAACATTGGAGCTGCATAATATTGATGTAGATACTGCGGAGTCTGGAGAAGAGGCGCTAAAGAAAATTCTAAAAACAAGCTACTGTCTTATCATAATGGATGTTCAGATGCCCGGACTTGATGGATTTGAAGTTGTAAAAATTCTTTCAGGAAACAAGCGTACCAAAGACATTCCGGTTATTTTTCTTTCAGCACTTAATATTGAGAAAAAATACATTTTTAAAGGATATGAAACCGGCGCCGTAGAATATATTACCAAACCTGTTGATAGCGATTTGTTGATTTTAAAAGTAAAGACATTCTTAAAACTTTACGAGCAGCAAAGAGAATTACAAGGTATCAAAGAATTACTGTCTAAAGAGATTATAATACGAAAAGAAGCTCAGGACAACCTCGAAATTAAAATCGCTGAAAGAACCAAAGAACTGGTCCAGAAGAACGAAGAATTAGAGATGAAGAATCACGAACTGCAGCAATTTTCATGGGTAGTTTCACACGATTTAAATGAACCCATCCGGAAAATTCAAATCTTTATTAAAATCATTAAGGAACTTTATTTGGCCAATGATGCAAAAGCCGTTGATTATGTAAATCGTACGATTAAATCAGCAGAAAGAATGCAGACTTTAATTACTGATTTATTGGCCTATTCCAGATTATCATCACAGGTAAAACCTGAAGTTACAGACCTAAACGAGGTATTGCAGGAAGTACTTTCGGATTTTGATTATCTGATAGAACGAAAAAATGCTACTATAAAGACAAACGAACTTCCTACTATAGACAGTATTCCAAGTCAGTTGCGACAAGTTTTTCAGAATCTGATTGGGAACGCATTGAAGTTTTCAGGAAACTCGCAACATCCGTTAATAGAAATTACATCTGAATTAATTGCCGATAAATCGTTTGAAAGCCCGGTTTCTCCCCAAGGGAAATTTTGCCGAATTACGGTAAAGGATAACGGAATTGGTTTTGACGAAATTTACCTTGACCGAATCTTCATTATTTTCCAGAGTTTAAACGATCGTCAGTCGTATGAAGGAACGGGTATTGGATTGGCGATTGCCAAAAAAATCATCGAAAAACATAACGGATTAATTACTGCAAAAAGTCAGGTAGGCAAGGGCGCAAGCTTTATTATCATTCTACCTTTAAAATATGAACAATTATAACCAAAAAATATGAAGAGTAATTTCAAAAGAAATTTATTAATAAGTTCCTTAGTTTCATTACTGGTATTGACGATCAGTTCCACGGCGTCATTTCTTAGTATACAAAGTTTATTAAGCAGTAACTCCTGGGTCAATCACACACAGGAAGTGATTTATAATCTCAACGAAGGTTCAGCTATAATTACTGAGGCACAAACTAGTATGCGTGGTTATTTGATAACAGGTGACGAACAGTTTATAGATAGATATAATGATGCTGAAAGGAGATCGAATACTTATTTTGATAAAGTAGCAGAACTTACTGTTGACAATCCGTCGCAACAATCACACTTAAAAGAATTAAAGCCGCTTCGAGATAACTTTTTTAAATATCTGAACAATCAAATTGTAAAAAAACGTCTTGGGAAGGATTCGGCTAAATTTGATCTCACTGAAGGTCGAAATATGATGAGTGATTTGCGAGCGCAAATTAAAACAGTAGAAAATACGGAACAAAGTCTTTTAAAAGAAAGAAACGAAAATTCAGAGCGTTACGGTACGTACAGTATTGTTTTGATTATTGTTGCTTTTATCATTGCTTTTATTATTTCGATTGTGTTTTTAATTCGAATTTTGAAAGATTTCAATGAACGTGCTTTGCTTCAAAACGAATTAGAGAAAAAAGATCGGGAAACTGCTGATAGAATTGTAGCCATCAGTACAATTGCCAGTAATATTTCTAACGGAAATTATGATATCAGAGTAGATGATACTAAAGCTGACGCATTAGGAAGTGTAGGGGAATCTTTGAATAATATGGGAATTTCCCTTAAATCTTCGTTTGATTTATTATCACAAAAAGAATGGATGCAAACCGGTGTAGCCAATCTTAATAATGTGATGTTGGGGGATAAAACACTTCAAAAATTATCAAAAGATGTGATCGAATTTGTATGCCAATATACCAATAGCAGTGCGGGGGTTTTGTACATTTTAGAAGATAATGAACTTTTTGTTTCAGGAGGATATAGTTACATACCAAGCAAAAACAGAGAGCGAATTCAGAAAGGGGAAGGCTTAATTGGTCAGGCTATTGTTTCCGGTAAAATTCTTGAATTGAAAGCATTATCACCAGATGATATCCAGATTAATTATGCTTTAGGACAAATAAAACCAACCCATGTTGTAGCGATTCCTTTAATAGATACGAGAACTGAAGGAGCTATTGAATTGGCGAGTGTTTATGGATTTTCCGCATTACATTTAGAGTTTTTAGGTCTGGTAGCCAACAACATCGGAATTGCAATCAAGTCGACTCAGAACAGAAAAAGGGTGATGGAATTGTTAGAAGAAACCAAATCCCAATCAGAAGAACTTCAGGTACAACACAGCGAACTGGAGGCAATTAATGCCGAGTTAGAAGCACAAACAGAAAAACTTCAGGCTTCTGAAGAAGAACTACGAGTACAACAGGAAGAATTGGAGCAAACCAATGAAGAACTGTCAGAAAGAAGTGTTTTACTGGAAGAAAAAAACAATGAGATTCAGAAAAAATCAGAAGCTTTAGAGCTTACAACACGTTATAAATCGGAGTTCTTAGCGAATATGTCGCACGAATTAAGAACTCCTCTGAACTCAATTTTGCTTTTGAGCCGTTTGTTATCTGAAAATAACAACAAAAGCATGGTAGACGAAGAAATTGAATTTGCTAAAGTGATTCAAAGTTCCGGAAATAGCCTTTTAGGACTGATCGATGAGATTTTGGATTTATCTAAAATTGAAGCAGGTAAAATGGAACTTGAATTTTTGGATGTTTCGACTAAAGAAATTACAGATACTTTATGGAACCTGTTCAATCAGGTAGCAAAAGAAAAAGGTATTAAATTCGAGATTCTTTCTAAGGATGCTCCGGTTATTATTAAAACGGACAAAATGCGTTTAGAGCAAATTCTGAAAAACCTGATTTCGAATGCCATTAAATTTACAGAAAAAGGAACAGTAACTTTAGAAATTAAAATAAATACTGATGATAGTAAAGTCATTTGTTTTATTGTAAAAGATACCGGAATAGGAATCCCGTTAGAGAAACAACCTCTGGTTTTCGAAGCCTTCCAGCAAGCTGATGGTTCTACAAAACGTAAATACGGTGGAACCGGTTTAGGATTATCAATCAGTAGGGAATTAGCGAAATTATTGCGAGGCGAAATAATCCTGCACAGTAAAGTTCAGGAAGGAAGTACCTTTACATTATGTCTTCCGGTATTTGGGTCTGCAATTCATAAAATTAATGTAGAGAAAATACCACCAACTGAATTTACAGAAGTTGAACCGGATGAAAAAGTCCCTGCAAAGAAAAAATACATAAGCGAAACTATCCCTGATGAAATAGAGGATGACAGAGAGGCTATTCTGCCGGATGATAAAGTGATTCTAATTGTCGAAGATGATATCAATTTTGCAAAATCACTTCTAGCGTTTACCAGAAAGAAAGGTTATAAAGGAGTTGTTTCGGTAAGAGGGGATTATGCTTTAAACTTTACATTACTTTACAAACCGGTTGGGGTTTTATTAGATATTGAACTGCCAATAAAAAGTGGTTGGGAAGTACTTGAGGAATTAAAAAACCATGCAGAAACCAAACACATTCCGGTTCATATTATGTCGTCGCATAAATTAAAACAGGAAAGTTTATTAAAAGGAGCGGTAGATTTCTTAGACAAACCGGTAGCGTTCGAAAGAATTCCGGATGTATTTTTGCGAATCGAACACATTATTAATAAAGAAGCACAGAAAGTTTTAATTATAGAAGATAACCCAAAACATGCTAAAGCTTTGGCTTATTTCTTAGAAACCTATAATATCAATTCAGAGATAAAAAGCGAAGTTGCTCAAGGTTTAGAAGCCTTGAATAAAACCGAAGTAGATTGTGTTATTCTGGATATGGGAATTCCGGACAAACATGCCTATCAGATTTTAGATGGCGTGAAGAAAAGTCCCGGATTAGAAAACCTGCCTGTAATAGTCTTTACAGGAAAAAGCTTATCGATGAAAGAAGAGGTGAAAATTAAAAAATACGCCGATTCGATTATTGTAAAAACGGCCCATTCGTACCAGAGAATGTTGGATGAAGTTTCACTATTCCTTCATTTAGTGGAAGATAAAAAAGACCCAAAAGACAAAAAAGAAAGCTATAAAAAGCTAAATTTACTAAACAATATTCTGCACGAGAAAAAAGTATTGATTGTAGATGACGATGTACGTAATATTTATTCGTTGACAAAAGCGCTGGAAGTATTTAAAATGAATGTCATTACAGCTTTTGATGGTAAAGAAGCCATCAAGATTTTAGCAGAACATCCGGATACTGATATCGTATTGCTAGACATGATGATGCCTAATATGGACGGTTATGAAACGGCTGAAAAAATACGTGCTAACCCTAAGTTCCTAAATTTACCGGTTATCGCCGTAACAGCAAAAGCGATGACAGGCGACAGAGAAAAATGCATCAAAGCAGGAGCTTCAGATTATATTACCAAACCGGTAGATATCGACCAGCTGCTTTCATTGTTGAGAGTTTGGCTTTACGATAAAATATAATAGGAAAAGTTTGCCACGAATTACACGAATTAGCACAAATTTTAAAAAATAATTCAAACTATTAATTCGTAAAAATTAGTGTAATTCGTGGCAAAAAAAAAAGTAGTAGTATAAAAAACTACAAAATGTATTAAAAAAGTGAACGAAAATGAATAAAAAAAGACTTTTAATTATTGATGATGATTCTAGAAATATTTTTGCTTTAGAACACACTTTACGTGCCAAATCATTTGATTGCCTGTCTTGTTTAAGTGCCGAAGAAGCTTTGAAGTTATTAAGCACAGACGAACATATTGATGCAGTATTAATAGATATGATGATGCCGGAAATGGATGGATACGATGCCATTCCGTTAATAAAAGCACTTCCTGAAAGAAGGTCGGTTTTTATCGTTGCGGTTACGGCTCAGGCCATGATAGGAGATAAAGAAAAATGTTTGGAGGCCGGGGCAGATGCATACATTTCTAAACCCGTTGATGTAGATAAATTACTGCTTATTTTAGGTAAAATTTGATGGGATTATGATTGAGGATATCGAACTAGAAACACTGATAAATGATGTGTATGAATATTATGGTTTTGACTTTAGTAGTTATTCCAGAGCTTCATTAAAAAGGCGTGTAAACAGAGTAATTCAGTTAGATGGATTTACGCACTTTCATGAATTTCTTTCCAGAGTTCGTTATGATCCGGAATATTACAAAAGAATGGTCGATGAGATTACGGTAAATGTGACTGAGATGTTTCGGGATCCTTCTTTTTACGCCATTGTCAGGAAAGAAATATTACCCCTGTTAGGTACAAAACCTTTTATCAGGTTATGGCACGCGGGATGTTCTACCGGCGAAGAAGTATATTCTATGGCGATCATGCTAAAAGAAGCCGGTTTGCTGCACAAATCCTTAATTTATGCAACGGACATAAATGCTACTGTTCTTGAAACTGCCAAAAAAGGAATTTTCCCTTTACGGATGATGAAAGAATATTCAGAAAACTATCGTGATGCCGGCGGACAGGAAGATTTTTCGAGTTATTATATTGCCAATTATGGTATTGCCAAGTTTAATGAGGAATTAGCCGAAAAAATGGTATTCTCCCAGCATAATTTGGTTTCAGATACTTCATTTAATGAGTTTGATCTTATTTTATGTCGCAATGTTTTAATTTATTTTGATAACGATCTTCAAAAAAGAGTCATTAATTTATTCGATGAAAGTCTGGCAGTTTTAGGTTTTTTAGCCTTAGGAACTAAAGAAACTATAAAATATTCTATGCCTCCAAACAAATACAAACAATTGGATAAGGAAAAAATATGGAGGAAAATAAAATAGTATCAGATTGTAAAGTAGTGATCATAGGAGGATCTGCAGGAAGCCTGAATGCTTTAATGCAAATCCTTCCTGAATTGCCTGAATTAAATGGTTTTGCTATTGTAATTGTGGTTCATCGAAAAAGCACAGACGATCAGACCTTAGAAGATCTCATCGCTTTAAAATCAAATGTAAAAGTAAAACCGGTAGAAGATAAAGTACCACTTTTACCAGGTTATGTCTATGTTGCACCCTCCAACTACCATTTACTATTCGAAAGAAATGAGACACTTTCGTTAGATATATCAGAGAAAATCAATTACAGTCGCCCGAGTATTGATGTTTCTTTTGAATCTGCAGCAGAAATTTACGGAAAATCTTTGGTCGGAATTTTATTATCAGGCTCAAACACAGACGGAACCTATGGACTTAAAGCGATTCAGGCTGCGGGAGGCACGATTGTCGTTCAAAATCCCCTTGCTGCCGAAATGCCTTTTATGCCGCATAATGCCATACTAAACACCAATCCTGATTTTATTTTAAAGAACGATGAAATCCTGGCGTTTATTGGTACGATCAATACTTAAAATTATTTTTTAGGTGTAACTTCATCTTCCGGAAGGACAATTTTATTCAATTCGGCTTCTTTTACCGCTCTTTTTTGCGCGGCTTTTCCTTTTCCTATAGGTATTCCAGCCGTTACATACAAAGATCTGTTGTAGACATTTGGTCCGTCTCCTTTCATTACCGGAACTAATCCGTAGTAGTATTGAACCGTTACATTTAATCCGTTGCCTACCTTCATATGGTAACCTGCACCAAAAACAACACCGGCATCAATAACACGTATTTGATCACGGATATTCTTTTTATAAATTACATCGTCTTTATCTACTTCTTTTTTGAATTCATCAAAAGCTTTGGCCAATAAACCAAACTGAGGTCCTGTTTTAAGATAAATATTATTTTTAAACTGATATTTAACTAAAACAGGTACATTAAAATACCTGATTTCACGATTGACACTTCCGCCGGCAAACGTATTATCGAGATTAGCATCGTTTAAAGAGTATACTGGCATTCCGTGCGCTCCCATTGGCGATTTTACAATCACTCCTGTATTGATCATCCATGCCGGATTTTTTGTAGATCGAATATCAAAATAAAAACCAAGATTAAAACCCAAATTTGTTCCCGAAGTTTCGAGGTCAGAAATGGTAGAGAAATTCACACCACCTTCTAAACCAAATTCCAGAAAGGGAGAATTAAGTTTGTCTCCAAAAATTAAGGAAATTAAAACCTGCGAACGTACAGAATTAAAACAAAACAATGCGATAAGTAGTACTAAACCTTTTTTCATAAAATTTGGGGTTAAAGTCCAAAACGATACTGAAGACCACCTAAAACCTGCGTTCTGGTTCCTAAAAATCCGGCTTCAACCCTAAACATAATATGTTTACTATATTGAAATTGAGATCCTACAATAAAATTCCACATATCTTTAGGCGCTTTATGTAGTGAATATTGTACTGTTGATGATTCAGCTGTGCTTAAAGCGCCATCTAATGTAGTCAGGAAAGTTCCGGCTGAGTTCAATGCCCTGTCTGCCGTATTATGTTTGGCAACATTGGCAGGATTATTTTGTTGCGCAGGTGTCAATCCGTTCCACCAGGTATCAACTTTTGTCTGGTTTTCAGACACTTTATCCAGGCCATTATTGACTTTTTCTTCAGCATCTTCCAGATTCAAAACATCCCCCAGGGAAATAGTTCCATTCGTATCCCCTGAAATGTGCACCCTAAATCCGCCAACCCACAATGCAATATTTCGATCCGGTTTACGCAACTTGAACGTTTTACCCAGTCGCGGGCCAAAAATATAAGAAAATGCAGGTTTGTCGAGAGAACTAATATCGGTCCAGGCCATATTCATGTCAAGTGCCAGCCAGCCCCCGCCAATACCAATAGTAGGAGTCATCCCAAAACCGAATGTTGTAGCATCAAAATTAGCGCTGGTATTAATAGAAGTAATTTGTGTCCAGTTATTATCAGCATCCGGAATCCAGATTCCGGCATTTATTTTTGTAGTGGTTTTTGACTGACCAAAAATTCCATATACATTTAGAAAAGGCAACAGCCAGACATCGGGTCTGATAGTAACCGAACTGGTAACTACAGAAGATTTATCAAAACGAACAATTTCATCTAAATTATATAAAGGGCCATTATTAAACCCAACTTCTAAATCTTTTATGGTAATGTCTGAATCCTGCCAGAAATAATTGATAGAAAGTCCGGCAGAATAAGGCAACTTATATCCTTTTTGAGCTACCTTTTCTCCCCAGATAGGTAAGGCATAAGGGTATTTTTCTATGGCAAGACTGTCTTTTAGTTGTTGGTTTTTTTCTCCTACGATTTTTTCGGTATAGACTTGCCCGAAAATTTGCATGCTAAATAATAATAATAAGGCTGATATTAGTGTATTACATTTCATTGATTTCCGTGTTTATAATTGTTAATTAATAGAACTGCGTAAAAAAAATATGTACTAATGTATGCTTAATAGAATCTGTGCGTATCTTTTTGTTTTATAGAATGATAGGGTTTGAATGATGTAATAGGGTGAACTTAAAACATGTGTTAATTATTGTTAAAGTTAACTAAAAAATTTTATCGGTTAACTTTTTTTTTTTAAGAAAGTATAATTTTTGTAAAAAAATATTTGAGGCAGATTTATGAAAATTTTGGCGTTTTTAGCAACATCATTTTCAATTATTTAGATTTTAGTATAAAAATAAATACTACTTTTGTTTTGTGAAATGGATTACAATTATATTGTCACTTTATTTAATGGCGCTTTCAAATATGCCTTGTGCAGATTTGGAAGTAGGCAGTGCCAGTCATAAAATGTCTCAGTTCTCTTCTGATGCAAATCATTCACACGACAAACAAAACGATTTATGTTCTCCGTTTTGTGCCTGTAATTGTTGCGGAGCTCAGGTTTTGAGTTACCAATTGACTCCTGCATTCACTTTTCCGGTAGCATATTCTATCATTTCAGTTCCATTACCTAATTATACCTCAGTTGCTGCTTCCAATTTCTACGGAAGTATCTGGCAACCCCCTCAAATAGCATAATGATACCCGCCACGTTCCGAAGTTTCGGAATTGGGATTTGGGTTAGAGAGTTGTGGGTTTTCCACAGTATTTAGTAGGCATACTTTGCCTAATTTCTCACGTCATTATATCTTTAAAATGTTAGATAAAATCATACAGTTTAGTATAAAGAATAAGTTCGTTATACTATTATTTACCCTTGTATTAATAGCTTGGGGAAGCTATTCGCTCAAACAATTGCCATTAGATGCTTTGCCGGATATTACCAATAATCAGGTACAAATCATTACGACAGCACCAACTTTAGCGAGTCAGGAAGTCGAACAATTAATCACATATCCGTTAGAGCAAGCCGTAAAAACGGTTCCGGATATTATAGAATTGCGCAGTATTTCACGTTTCGGATTATCAGTGGTTACCGTTGTTTTTGAAGACGATGTTGATATTTACTGGGCAAGAGAACAAATATTCCAACGCCTTAAACAAGCGGAAGAAAATATTCCGGCCTATGCGGGTTCACCGGAATTAGCGCCTATTTCTACTGGTTTAGGAGAAATCTATCAGTATGATGTTTATGCGAAAAAAGGCTATGAAAACAAATACGATGCGGTAAAATTAAGAACCATTCAGGATTGGATTATTATTCCGCAATTGCAAGGCGTTAAAGGTGTTGCAGATGTGAGTACCTGGGGTGGAAAATTAAAACAATACGAAATTGCCGTTAACCCAAACACACTAAATAGTTTGGGTGTTACGATTACCGAAATTTTTGAGGCTTTAGAAAAAAACAATCAAAATACGGGAGGTGCCTATATTGAGAAGGATCAATATGCGTACTTTATTCGTGGTGTCGGAATGGCAAAAGGTACAAAAGATTTAGGAAATGTCGTGGTCAAAAACCGAAACGGTTCTCCTGTTTTGGTTCGTGATGTGGCCGAGGTTCGTGAAGGTGTTGCGTTGCGTTACGGGGCATCTACCAAAGACGGAAAAGGAGAAATTGTTTCCGGAATGGTTTTGATGCTGAAAGGAGAAAATTCGAGCGCAGTTGTAGACAGAATCAAAGAAAGAATGATTCAGATTAATAAAAGTTTACCGGAAGGTGTGGCCGCTGAAGCTTTTATTGACAGAGGAAAATTAGTAGATAATGCGATCGGAACCGTTACAAAGAACTTATTAGAAGGGGCGCTGATCGTGATTTTTGTCCTGATTTTATTTCTGGGAAATCTTCGCGCAGGTCTAATCGTCGCTTCTGTGATTCCGTTAGCGATGCTTTTTGCAATTATTTTAATGAATGCCTTTGGCGTAAGCGGAAACCTGATGAGCTTAGGGGCAATCGACTTTGGAATTATTGTCGATGGAGCCGTGATTATCGTCGAAGCCACGATGCACCATTTGCAAAAACTCAAGCGCAATAAAGAATTAACGCAAAGCGAAATGGATGTTGAAGTCTATAATTCGGCTTCAAAAATCAGGAATAGTGCTGCCTTTGGTGAAATCATTATTTTGATTGTGTATCTGCCTATTCTGGCGTTAATAGGGACAGAAGGAAAAATGTTTAAACCAATGGCGATGACAGTTGGTTTTGCCGTTGCCGGAGCATTCGTACTTTCGTTGACCTATGTGCCCATGATGAGTGCTTTATTCTTATCTAAAAACACCGAACACAAAGAAAATTTCAGCGACAGGATGATGGCTTGGTTAGAGTCTATTTATACGCCATTTTTAGAGAAAGCCCTGCAATTTAAAAAGATGGTTTTAGGAATTGCACTGGGTTTATTTGCGCTCGGATTGGTTATCTTTAATAGTATGGGAGGAGAATTTATCCCCACGATTGAAGAAGGCGATTTAGCCATTAATGCTACCATCATGACCGGAAGTTCGCTTACGCAGATGGTAGAAACGACTACTAAATACGAACAGCTCTTAAAAGCAAAATTCCCTGAGATCAAAACCATTGTCACCAAAATTGGTAGTGGTGAAATCCCGACTGACCCAATGCCTGTCGAAAGTGGTGATTTGATTATTGTATTAAAAGACAAAAAAGAATGGTCAGGAAAATATAAAAACTGGGTTGATTTAGCTAACGCAATGAAAGAAGAGATGGAAGTAATTCCAGGCGCCAATATTGAGATTTCGCAGCCTATTCAGATGCGTTTTAATGAGTTGATGACCGGAAGCCGAAGCGATATAGCCATTAAAATTTTTGGTGATGATCTCGAGATTCTCGATGCGAAAGCCACGGAGTTAATTTCGAGGATCAAAAGCATCGATGGAATTGGGGATCTAAAAGCGGATAAAGTAACGGGTTTGCCTCAAATTACGATTAAATACGATTATAATAAAATTGCTTTATACGGATTGAATATATCGGATATCAATCAGATTATCCGTTCCTCATTTGCCGGAGAAAGTGCCGGTAAAATTTATGATGAAAGCAAAAGATTTGATGTTGTTGTTCGTATGAATGAGAACAATCGTGCCGATATCACAGATGTCAGTAATTTGTTTATTCCGTTGCCAAACGGACAACAAGTGCCGCTTTCGCAAGTAGCAACGGTAGATTATGAGCAAGGTCCTGTACAAGTAATCCGTGAAGATGGTAAACGAAGAATTACGGTGGGCTTAAATGTTCGTGGACGCGATATTAAAAGTGTTGTAGAGGAAATTCAACAAAAACTGGACAAAGATTTCAAGCTTCCTGCAGGTTATTATGTAACGTATGGAGGTCAGTTCGAAAATCTGGTAGAGGCAACCAAACGACTTTCAGTAGCCTTGCCTATTGCTTTGGGATTGATAGTGGTCTTGCTTTATTTCACTTTTAAAAGTTTCAAACAGGCAGGATTGATTTTTACGGCAATTCCGTTATCAGCAATTGGAGGTATTTTTGCACTCTGGATGCGCGGAATGCCTTTTAGTATCTCGGCGGGGATTGGATTTATTGCCTTATTTGGAATCGCGGTTTTAAATGGAATCGTATTGATTTCCTATTTCAATCAACTGAAAACAGAGGGAATAGTAGATCCGCTGCAAAGAGTCTTAATCGGAACAAAAACAAGATTGCGTCCCGTTTTAATGACCGCAGCTGTAGCTTCTTTAGGATTTTTGCCAATGGCATTATCGACAAGTGGCGGAGCAGAAGTACAAAAACCTTTGGCAACTGTCGTGATTGGTGGTTTATTCTCCGCAACATTATTGACGCTAATCGTTTTACCAATTTTGTATTTGCTGCTGGAACGAAAGTTTAACAGCAAAGAACGCGAAGATTTACGCGAAGAACGCAATGAAAATTTAAAAGATTAAAAAAATGAATTCAATATATATAAAAAACTCAGCGAACCTTGCGAAAAGTCTTTTGCGAACTTTACGGTTAAGCACGTTCTTACTGGTGAGCATAGTTACATCGGCACAAGAAAAAATCAGTCTTGAAAAAGCAATAGAACTTGCCAAATCAAACAACATTGATTTAAAAATTGCCGATAAAGAAATTGAAAGACAAACCGTTCTCAAAAAGACCGCATTTCAGCCGGAACCACTTCAGGTGCAATATCAGGGCGGACAATTTAATAGTGTTGATTTTGACCACAATGTTTCGATTCAGCAGTTTTTTCCAATAGGAAATATCACAAAAGCCAACCGACAATTACAGGAAGAGCTGGTAAAACTGGCCGAAAAACGAAAAGCATTGTCTTCTTATGAAATAGAAAAAGCGGTAACATTGTCGTATTATCAGTATTTGTACGGAGTTTCGATTCAAAAACTGAACTCAGAACTGAACGAGATCTACACTAAATTTCTAAAGAATGCCGAACTGCGTTTTCAAACCGGAGAAAGTGGAAATATTGAAGTAATTAGTGCAAAAGCCAAAGTAAAAGAAATTGAAACGCAGAAAGCACAATTAGAATATGACTTGGCGATTTACCAAAAGCAGTTGCAATTTTTTGTTCAGACCGATGAAAATATTGTTCCGGATGATAAAACAGCCCTGCAATATTCCCTATTAAAAGAAGAAGGAAATACGAAAGCAGAAGGTTTAATGACAGATTATTATCAGCAACAAATTTCGGTGTATCAAAAAGAAGCGAATACATATAAAGCCATGCGAACGCCTAAATTGGGATTGGGATATTTTGCTCAGACAATCAATACCGAATCTTTGTTTCAGGGTTTTACAGCCGGATTGCAAATTCCGTTATTTGGAGGTGTAAATACAGCTAAGGCACAAGCTTCGGCTATTAGTATTTCGCAATCGCAATTGGCTTTAGATAAAAATAAACTGACGCTGAATCTGCAAAGGCAGGAATTGCAAAATAACTTTGCAAAGCAACAAAAAGCAGTAGATTATTATCAGAAAGAAGGATTGCAGTATGCGGATCAAATTATCAATACCGCGCAAAAAAGTTATGCGAATGGTGATTTGAGTTATTGGGCGTACATCAGTTTTTTAAATCAGGCAATTGATATTAAAAAACAATATACAGAGGCCATTCATAACTTTAATCAAAGTGCTGTCGAACTTCAATTTCCAACCATCAAAAACAATTAAAAATGAAAAATATATATAACTATTTAACCGCAAAGATCGCTACGATTTTATCGCAACGAATGCAAGGTTTAATTTCTTTGCGTGCCTTGCGCTTTTCTCTCTTTGCGTGCCTTGCGGTGAGCTTATTCGCATGTAATGAAAAGAAAGCAGAAGAAGCTCCTGAAGAAGAAAAATCACAAACAGAAGTCGCTTTAAACGAATCTCAATATAAAACAGTCGGAATCGAAACAGGAGTTTTAGAAAACAGAAACCTGAATAAAGTCATAAAAGCTAACGGATATACGACTGTTCCGCCTCAAAATTCTGCTGAGGTTTCGACTTTGATAGGAGGGACGGTGAAGGATATTTTTGTTTTAGAAGGAACTTTTGTAAACAAAGGAAAAGTTTTGGCGACGATTCAGAATCTCGAAGTAATCGAAATGCAGGAAGATTATCATTCGGCTACAGCCAATATCGAATACCTGCAATTAGAATACAATCGCCAGAAAACTTTAAGTGATGAAAATGTAAATCCAAGAAAAGTTTTTCAGGAAGTAAAATCGAAACTGGCAGCCGAAAGAGCGCGTGCACAAGCAGCTAAGAATAAATTAGAAGCTTTGCATGTCAGTACAAAAGGCAGTACTTCGTTAGTACCCATTGTGGCTCCAATAAGTGGTTATGTAGGTAAAATAAGCATCGCAAAAGGGGCTTATGCACAAACGGGAGTCGCACTATTTGAAGTTGTAGACAATAGCCAGATGCATTTGGATTTAAATGTTTATGAGAAGGATTTGGGGGCTATCTCGGTGGGACAGGTAATAGATTTTGTTTTAACGAACCAATCTAATAAATCGATAAAAGGAAAGATCTTCGGAATCAATAAATCTTTTTCGAATGAAAGTAAAACGGTTGCCGTACATGCTAAAATCGAACCGGCGGATGCAAAAGGATTAATTCCCGGAATGTATGTTTCGGCGAATATCAATATCACAAATGCTACGGTTCCGGCAGTAGCAAAAGATGCTGTAGTTCGAAATGCAGATAAGTATTTTGTATACATTCAGGAAGACGATCATGAAGAAGAGAAGAATAAAGCAGCAGGAAATCATGAGAAGGAAATTCACTTTAAAGCCATTGAAGTTGTTCCGGGAACTACAGATTTAGGTTTTACAGAAGTGAAATTTGTAGATAAACTCCCTGCAGAGGCAAAAATTGTTACAAAAGGTGCTTTTTATCTGCTTTCTGCTATGAAAGGCGGAGGCGAGCACGGACATTAAAAGGAATTTGTTTGAGGTTTATTTTGTTTCACGTTTCAAGTTGTTGAACTTGCTAATTTTGCGTAAAGCTTTGCGAAACATGAGGATAAATCGTTTTAAATCTGAAAACTGAAATAAAGAAAACAAAAATAAAACTTAACGAGATTATATAATTTTGCGTAGAAACAATTGCAACAAAATCCTTAAATTTAGACAAAGTTTGAACTTGAAACCAGAAACAAGGAAAACTTGAAGTAATAATTTAAAAAACTTGAAACCCGTCTTATGGAACATATACATAAAGAAGAAAAAGTAATAAAAAAGAAAATTAATCAGTCCGGATGTTGTTCTGCACATGAAGAGCAAAGTCATTCCGATGATGACGGACACGATCACGATCACAGCCATAATGCTGATGACAGCATTTTTAAAATGTTTTTGCCTGCAATAATCTCATTTGTTTTATTGCTTATCGGGATTGGCTTTGACAATTATTTTACACAAACCTGGTTTTCAGGTTATGTTAGAATTGTCTGGTACGTTGTAGCATATTTACCGGTTGGATTTCCTGTTTTGAAAGAAGCCTACGAAAGCATTATGAAAGGGGATGTATTTTCAGAATTTTTCCTGATGTGTATTGCTACAATTGGTGCTTTTGCGATAGCACAATATCCGGAAGGAGTTGCCGTAATGTTGTTTTATACTATTGGAGAAAATTTCCAGGGATTGGCTGTTAGCAGGGCAAAGTCGAATATCAAAAGTTTGTTAGATCAGCGTCCTGATGAAGTTAGCATTTTAGAAAATAATGTTGCTACAATTATCAAAGCGTCTGATGCCAGAATAGGATCGATTATTCAGCTTAAGGCCGGAGAGAAATTAGGTCTGGATGGCGAATTGTTATCAGATACCGCTTCGTTCAATACCGCTGCATTAACCGGCGAAAGTAAACCGGATACTAAAGTAAAAGGAGAAATTGTTTTGGCCGGAATGATCAACGGAAGCACCATCGCACAGGTAAAAATAACGACGGCATACAATGACAGCAAGCTTTCTAAAATTTTAGAAATGGTACAAAATGCCACTACTAAAAAAGCACCTGCCGAATTGTTTATCCGAAAATTTGCCAAAATTTATACACCAATTGTAGTGTACCTCGCCATTGCGATTTGTTTGTTGCCGATGCTTTTTGTCGATAATTACGTTTTTAGCCAATGGTTGTACCGAGCTTTGGTTTTTCTGGTAATATCATGTCCATGTGCTTTGGTGATTAGTATTCCGTTAGGGTATTTTGGAGGAATTGGCGCTGCGAGCAAAAACGGAATCTTGTTTAAAGGAAGTAACTTTTTAGACAGTATCTCCACCATTCAGAATGTCGTGATGGATAAAACCGGAACGATGACTGAGGGCGTTTTTAAAGTTCAGGAAGTCATTATTAGGGAAGATTTTGATAAAGCAGAGATCCTGAAATTGGTGAATGTCCTGGAAAGCCAAAGTACACATCCTGTTGCCACGGCAATTCACAATCATGTAGGGAAAATTGATGCTTCTGTTGAATTGAAAAACGTAGAAGAAATTTCGGGACATGGTCTAAAAGCTGAAATCAACGGAAAGGAATTGTATGTTGGAAATTTTAAATTGATGGACAAATTCAATATTAAGTATGATGTTGATCCCAATGCGGTTGTTTATACCACAATTGCGATCGCATATGATAAAAAGTTTGCGGGATACCTGACCATTGCTGATGAAATTAAAGAAGATGCACAGGAAGCTGTAACGAAGCTAAAAGCATTAGGCGTTAAAGTAACCATGCTTAGTGGTGATAAAACCAACGTCGTGCAGTTTGTTGCAGATAAATTAGGAATCACAAATGCATTTGGAGATTTGTTACCGGAAGATAAAGTCAATAAACTAAACGAGATTAAAGCTAAAAATGAAACTGTAGCTTTTGTTGGTGATGGTGTAAACGATGCTCCGGTTATCGCCTTAAGTACTGTGGGGATTGCCATGGGAGGCTTAGGAAGTGATGCGACGATTGAAACTGCCGACATTGTGATTCAGGATGATAAACCCAGTAAAATTCCGATGGCAATAAATATTGGTAAACAAACCAAAAAAATTGTCTGGCAAAATATTACGCTGGCTTTTGTCGTAAAAGCTTTTGTACTAATTCTGGGTGCCGGTGGACTTGCCACCATGTGGGAAGCCGTTTTTGCAGATGTTGGTGTAGCCTTACTGGCGATACTAAATGCTGTGAGAATTCAGAAGATGAAGTTTTAATTTCAAAATAAATAAAAAGGAGCCGTTTCATACTACAATTTGAGACGGTTTTTTTTATACCTTTTATGGTATATAAACTTGATTTTATTTATCCTTATCCTGAATAACAACAGACGTATAAAGACTATACAATTCCCACCCTAAGGATTCGTAGAATAGTTTTCCTTCTTCTGTGGCTACTAAAAAATTATGGTAAACGCTATTGGCAAGGGCAATTTTCTCGAGCTCTTTCATCACTAAAGTGCCAAGTCCCATCCGTTTATGAGTGGGTTCAGTTGAAATTCTGTCATAAACTGCCAGATCATCAACAAGAACAACGCGTCCTGTTGCCGCCAATACTCCCTCTTTAGTAACAATTCGGACAAGATAAGTAGCGTTGTATTGCTCAAATTCTACTTTATAAGTATTTTGCAAAGTACGTTTTGGAATACCCATTTTGTGCCAACAAGACATCATATAACCTTGCGGCTGAACAATCCATTTTTCGGATATGCTCTTTTTTAGTTCATCTGGCGAAGTACAAACTTTTATAAAAATTCCCGGTTGATCAATAGATTTTGATAATTGAATAAGATCATCACTAAGAGCTGTAAAAACATAACGCTTTTTTTGATCCTCATACCCAACATCGACCATAAGTCCCGATTCGTACGGTACAGGTGATGGCAATTTTCTGGATAAGGACCAGGCGGTAAGCCATTTTGCGACTATATCAAAAGAAATGTTTTTTTGAAGCATACGACAAAAGCGGAATTAGGCAAATGTAAATGTTTTAATTTTTATAAAAATCTTCGGTTTCCTGAATTAAACCTTTCAATAATTCAGTTGTAGATTTGTCACTAAAACCATTAATAGATTGTCCCAGCCAAATGCCTACAAAATCAGCTAGCTCTTTTTCTTTTGCCGCTTTTCTAAGTTCATGGGTTAATTTATTCTGATAGGGATAGGGCAAAACATACTCAGAATGCTCAATGATTTCAATAAATTTATTTTTGATTCCTCGGGCATATCTTCCTGAAAAAGATTTTGTCAGCATTATATCTTCTTCTTTAACTCTTTTTAAATGGTTCTTTTCAAATGGTTTTAAGGCACTTTCTGTTGCTCCTAAAAGTAAACTTCCGACCTGAACTCCGGCAGCTCCTAAAGTTTTTGCAGCCAGAAGGGTTTTTGCGTTGTAAATTCCGCCTGCATAAATTAAAGGATTCTTTACTTTTTCCGCTACTTGAGACAACAAAGAAAGTCCGCCAATTTGGGCTACTTTATCAGCTTTAAAACTTCCTCGATGACCACCGGCTTCAATTCCCTGAACACAGATAATATCTATTTCTTTTTCAGATAAAATCTTAGCTTCTTCTACACAAGTGCAGGTTCCTATTAAAAAAATATTGTTTTTCTTTAAAAGTGCTATCGATTGGTCGTCGATACATCCAAAAATAAAACTCAGAATTTTACATTTTTGACTGATAATAGCTTCGATCTGATCGTGATAATCCGTTATTTTTAAGGTGTTTAATTCCGGTAACGCCACGTGAAGCCCATTTTCATTGGCCAGATGTTCTATAAAAGTCTTCGCTTTAAAGTATTGTTGTGTAAGCTTGTCATCAATTTCAGGAACTTCATTTACAAAAATGTTGACTGCAAATGGCTGGTCTGTTAGCTTTTGAGTATCGTTAATAAGCTTGATGCAGTTTTCAGGACTTAAATCCGCAAGAGGTAATGATCCTAAACAACCTGCGTTAGAACTTGCAGCTGTCATTTGGGGTGTTGTAACGCCAAACATAGGCGACTGAATAAGAGGGTATTGAATATTAAGTAAATCTGTGATCGAATTTTTCCAGTTCATCTCCTATAAATTTTATTATTCTTACTATTTCTTTAAATGCTTTTGTTCCTGAATCTCTCCATTACCAAAAGACCAATTTTCCAGCCCGTTATTTTCCAATAAAACAATGATCACATTAGTAATCAAAATCTCTGTTGATGAACTAATTCGTGTGGCAATTTGATGGTATAATTTCTTTTTTTGCTCTACTGTTCTTCCTTGTCCGGCAGTAATCTGAACATAGATTATTTCTTCAGAATGTGAAATTCCGAGGTAACTTTCAGGATATTTTATCTGATGCGGTTCTAATTCTTCAATGACATGAAAATAATCGTCTTTTGGAATATTAAATTCGGCCATTAAAGCGTGATGGATTGATTCTGAAATATTGTTTTTTGTTTCTAATGAAAGTTTTTTGGGAAGGCTGATTCTAACAAATGGCATTTTTGATTTTATTTAAGTTTTATATAAAAATAGGGAATATTGGTAATTAAAAATATGAACGGTATTAAAAATTTAGTTCGATTTTCTTGTTGTTATTTTCAATTACAACTTCAGTTTTATTACTTTCAGATGGTGTTTGAGTAGGATACCAATTTCTATTGGGTTTTACCATAATCAGTAAACCTTCATCATCGCCAATCGCAGCAAAAAACGCGCTATTATCATTTTTAGAAAAGAATTCCAGGCCATGTTCTGCAATTAACTGATTCCCTAATGCTAACGGATTTTCAGTAACGATTCCTATTTCGCTTATATTCAAAATAGATTGAGAGCTAAAAGCTGTAGTTTGAGCATTATTAAGATCATGTCTGGCAATAAACTCTAATAAATTTCCATTATTGTCATAGAAATAAACGGCATTGGAATTCCAGTTTTCAAAGTTCGTAATGACATTTTGATCTTTAATAAGAATTAAATCTACTTTGTCTTTACACCATTGAATCGCTTCATCGAGTTTGTTCTCCGGAATATTAAAAGCAAAATGATAAATGGAATTAAATTGAGGATCTTCAACGAATTTTAAAATAGAATTTCCGGCTTGTATTGTAACTGATGCTGTTTTTTTCTCTATGATTGGCAACTCTAAAAGGCCCTGATAAAATGCTGTCGTTTTTTGAATATCGTTGGTTTGAATTTGTATGTGTTCTAGTTTCATAGCGGTATTTTTATAAAAGATACAAAAGCTTCTTTTCGTTTCAAACAAATTTAAGAAAGGATTGAAGGATTATGATTAAAAAGTTATTTTATACTTCGATGAAAGAATAGTAAATTATGATGAGAATTTTTCTTATTATAAAAGTTAATTTTTTAAATCAATAGCAATATAGATTTGAAACTACAATTTAGATATTTTTAGAAAATCATGTTTTTTTTACATGGTGCTATGAGATTTATTTGTAGGGAAACGTCTTTTAATTTGTCTGAACTTTGTTTAAAATGAAAAAGCCCGTTTCATAAAAGAAACAGGCTTAGCAGGTTTAAAAATTATTAGGGGCAATTTGCAACCATTTTAAGTATATAATTATAAATTATTTAGGCATTGTTGGTGTTATAATTCTTCGGGTTGGTGTACTTAATGTTTCTATAAAAGCCAAAAGATCACTGATCTCTTCTTTATTTAAATCTAATTTTTTAAGCATCGGATCTGCTTTTGGAATGAGGGAATCTCTTTCTGTTCCCAGATACTTTTTCTGAATAGGAGAGGGATTTCCTAAATTGTACAATTCCACCACATCCAGTAAAGAGGGAAAATGCCCGTGATGCATCCAGGGTTTTGTGTTTACTACTTCCCGAAGCGTTGGCGTTCTGAATTTCCCGATATCTTCTTTATTCTTAGTCACATTATAACGTCCGAAATCTTCATTTTTGGTTCCGAATAAAGTCTGACCGTCATTGTGAAACTGATTGTCGCTAAAATAAGGTGTATTATGACAATTGATGCATTGCGCTTTGGTTCTGAACAAATGAAGGCCTTTTACCTGCGAATCGGTATAAGCATCTGATTTTCCGCTCACGAACTGATCAAATTTACTTTTCGGACTAACAATAGATCTTTCAAAAGTGGCAATGGCATATTGAATTCGCTGCAGATTTACTTTTTTATCTCCAAAAGCAGCTGTAAACAGCTCATTGTACCCTTTTATTTTGGCAATTTTATCAACGGCAATAGTCAGTTTTTCATTCATTTCCAGTGGATCTCCAATCGGGAATTGTGCCTGATCTTCGAGACTGGAAGCGCGGCCATCCCAGAATAAAGTTTTGGCATACGCCGAGTTTAAAATCGTCATCGAGTTTCGTTTTCCCGTTTGGCGATCGTGCCCAAAAGAACGCGTTAAATTATCTGTCCAACCCAATTCAGGATTATGGCAGGAAGCACAGGCAATTTGTCCGCTGTTGGATAATCTCGGATCAAAAAACAATATTTTACCCAAACTTTCTTTTTCCTTCGAATATGGATTGTACTCAGGATATGGAACAGCAGAAAGTACTCCAATATCCCGGAATGCTTTTTTGTCGATACTTTTGTCTAATTCCGGTGCCGGCCAGATCGAAGGATCTCCGCTGGAATAGAGTTTTCTTAGTTCCTGGACATCGATGTATTCAGGTTGTTCTATGCTTTTATAAGCCGTTAAACCTAGTAAGAATAGGAGAGGGATTATTCGTTTTTTCATATTTTTTGATTTGTTTCAAGTTTCAAGTTTCAGGTTCTGGGGCAATTTGAAACTTGAAACTTGAAACCTGAAACTTGAAACAATTATAAAGTAACTTCTTTCGGGCAGGAAATACTTAAAGCCGCAGGTTTAGGATATACTCTGTTATTAAACATTCTATATTGTGTTGAAACGGTTCCTCCAAAAAGCTTGTCGTTTGTAAGTTTTAATTCAAAAGAAATTTCAAACAAACCAGCACTTATTTCCTTATACGTTCCATCTCCGGAAATCGCAATGAGATAAGTGTTATCCTTAGTAGATCCAATGGTTAAATCCTGCGGAATAACCAGAACAGTTCCCTGAGTTTTACTGTTTCCATTCTCAGGGAAAAATTCTAAAGCCGAGGTAATATTAAATCCGGGAGAAATTGCTGCAGAACCGCTTTCGTTAGAAAACCATCTTTTTAAACCAAAAGAATTGACAGTATTCGTTCCGCTCGCAACATTAAAACCTATTTTAAAAGCATCATGATACACATCATCATTAGGGTTTGCTGTGCCTTTATCGCTGTAAAGTATCGCATTTTCATTGTCTTTTGTAACAACAACAGGAAAAGTTAACGAGTTGAAAGTCTGCCAGGCACAAGTCCCGTCTTTATCAAACCAGTGTTCACCGTAAGTTAAATAAAAGGCGTTTGTTGGATCTGTAAATTTTGAAGCCGGATTTGCCTGAATATCTCTTGGAGATTTTATTGGTTTTACAATAGTTAAACTCGTATTTCCTGTGGCAATATAATTAGGAATATTGATAAGATTAATTTTTGTTTCATAACGGGCATCATCGTTTTGAATATCTTCTAAAAGCGTTAAATGATAGGTAATTGAGCTTCTATTATCTCCAAAATCATCATGTGTTAAAGAATATTCAAAGCCGTTTTGAAACTTGAATATCGAAGCATTTTCAATTTCTGACGGAATAAATCCATTCGGGAAATTTACTTTAAAATCTATCTTTTCGCCTATTTCTCCTTTTACAATTAAGTCTTTTACAGGAAAAGTATAAACAGTGCTTATTTCCCCTAAATTGATCGTAAAAACATTGTTTGGAGCATACGAATTCAAGCTTCCGATGTGAATATCAGGATTTGATGCATTTTCTAATTTTAATGTTATGGACTGCTTATCGGCCCATCTTTTATCAAAAGAAACAAAAATCGTATCTGTAAGTTTAGTTCCTTCAAATGACAATTCGGTTTTAGGTTCAAGACTGAAACTGGTAATATCTCCAGAAGTTGCAGAACTGAAATTAACTACTACAGGCGATTTTAAAGCTGTAGAAGTTAACGTAACCGGAACTTTTAAAGTCTTAATCGATTTGTTATCATAACTCGCAGAAGGCTGAATTGTGGTGCTTACCGCCGGATATTCCAACGGAACACCCGCTGAACTTGCCAGAAAATTAAACCTTACGAATGGATCTATGTTTTGAGATTCAAATCTGTAATCGTCCTTAGAACAAGATACAAGTGCTGTAACAATACTAAATAGGAATATAATTTTAATACGATTCATTTTGCTTCAGGTTTGGGTTAAGATTAATGTTGCTGCGCGGTATTGGTAAAATATATTTGGACGAAGGGTAAGCAAGACTACAGTTCAACGAAATACAGCCATCATTTCTTGAAATGTCTTTTTTGTATCTTCCAATATCAAAAAGTAAATGTCCCTCAAAACAAAGTTCTTTTCGTCTTTCTAAAAAGATAGCTTCTTTTAAGTTTTCAGTATTTTTTAAAACACTGGCATTTGCGCGAGTTCTAATAGTATTAATGTCTTCTTTTGCCTGATCTGAGTTATTAAGTTCAAGTGCGGATTCGGCACGGATTAAGTATTGTTCACTTAAACGAAAAGCAGCATATCCGGGATTTCCCAGAAATTTTTTAGTAAAATAATAATTTAGGATTTGAGGCTGTAAATCAACTATTGTTGAGATTGGCACAACCAAAAACAACTGTTTGCGGATATCTGATGTTTCATACAAATCGACTAAATCCTGTGAAGCAGCAAAATTTCCATAAGAGGTTAAGGAAGTGTAGCCGTAAAAAGCGGATAATGAACCGCTGGCTGTTCCTTCATCTGTTCTTGGAATTGATAATTCGAACAGAATTTCTGAAATTGGAAGATCAGGCTGATCCCATTGTGCAATATAATCGGCAGTGGTAACTAAACTTTTGCCTGAATTAGTAATAACATCATTGGCAGTATCGTAGGCATTTTTAAAGTCTTTTTTAGATAAATATACTCTTGCCAATAAAGCTTTTGCACTTGTTTTGGTAAAATAAGAATAAACGGGACCGCTTAATAATGCAGTATCTGAATAAAGATTTAAAGCTGTTGTAATATCATTGATAATTAAAGCATAAGTATTCCCAGCCGATTCTCTTACAGGATATTTTAATCCTTCATTTAAAGATTCTAAACTATAAACAATTCCCGGATGAGAAGCGTTATCTGTAAAACCATAGTTTTGACTGTAAACTTCACTTAATAAAAAGTGCGCATAAGCTCTTACGGTTAAAGCTTCGGCTTTGATTTGATTTTTTTCGGCCTCTGTAGCGTCTGTCAAAGCATCAGTAAATTCCAATATCAAATTACTTTGATTGATTACCGTGTAACTATTACTGTAAAAAGAAGCCATATTTGAAGTATTCGAAATATCATCAAACGAATAAATGTTTAATACAGAAGTTGGAACACTGATTTGCCCTTTTGTGCTTTCTGTTTTCGAAGGCGTAAATTTTAAATTTCCACCCTGTAGATCTGAGTATACAGCAAAGTTACTGCTGCGTAAGTTAGATTCTAAAACTTTGTACATACCATTAACGGCCTGTAAAATGCCTTCTTTTGTTTTTAACTGCTCAGTAATCGAAATTTGTCTTCCCGGTTCCTGTTCTAAAAAGTCGTTGCAGCTTTGCAATAAAAACAGAATTGCAAAAATGGCTGGCAATTTAAGTAAGGTTATATTTTTAAAGTATTTCATCATTTTAAAATTTAGTATTGATGCCGCATGAAATAGTTCTGGCCTGTGGATAATTATAACTGAATTCTCTGATGCCATTCATTCCTGACGGGCTTTTTTCTTTGTACCAGTAAAATGCATTCGAAACATCGGCAAAAATGGTCAGCGTGTCCAGAAAAGTGTTTTTTACCGGAACATTATAACTCAAATTAATATTGTTGATTTTGATATATGTCGCATCATAAACATATTTACTCATGTTTGAAAGCAGTGTATTGTTACTTGGAGCGGGCTGTGTTGCAATATCTCCCTGATTTCTCCAATAGTCGTATGCATTTACAGACATATTTCTATTTGAAGTAATACTGTATTTAGAAATAATTTCGTCAGAAATTAATTTATCTCCGCCTAATTGAAAAGCACCATTTACAGATAAAGTAATGTCTTTGAATGAAATTCTGTTACTAAAACCTCCAAAGGCTTTTGGCTGTGTATCCCCAATTGGCTCCCAATCGGCATTAGTAAACAATTTATTGTAAGTTGCAGCATCATAAACCTGTCCATTTTTTTGGATTAAATCACGACCTGTTGCAGGATCAACACCAATCCAGTGTACACCCCAGATTGTTGAGGTACTGTAACCTATTTTTTGTGCTAATGCAATATTAGCTAAAGAATAATCGCTTCCTAAACCTACCAAATTGGTCACTTTATTATCTACCGTTGCGATATTAAAGGAAGTACTCCATTTAAAATTGCCTTTTTGAAACCATTTTAACCTTGTAGTAAGTTCAAAACCTTTATTGTACATATCTGATGCATTTAACTGTACTGTGCTGTATCCGGTTTCAGTTGGAATATCTCTTGATGTAATTAAATCAGATAAGCTGTCATAATAATATTCCAGCGAAAGTTCTACGATATTGAATATATTAAAATCAAATCCGGTATTAAACTTTAAGTTTTTCTCCCAGCTTAAATTTCCATTTGGAGATATTGAGGATGAAGCACTTAAATCGCCATTATATCCGTTATCAACAACCGTATAAAGTCCTTTTGATCGGTAAGAACCAATTCTGGAATTTCCGGTTGAACCATAACTGATTTTAAGTTTTAAGAAATCGACCCACGAACTTGATTTCAGAAAATTTTCATTGCTAATAATCCATGCCAAACCTGCACCGCTGTTGAAGGCAACATTAGTATCATCACCAAAAACTGAACTTTCGTCACGACGGATATTGGCTAAAACATAGTATTTCTTTTTGTAATTGTAGTTAATCTGGGCAAATGCCGAAACTCTGGAGTTGTAACTTATTTCTGCCCCGCGAACTTGTCTGGTTTTTGATTCATCGACATTTGGCGTTGATGTATTGTCATCCTGTATAGCATCTTCGATTCTGTTAAGCACATTCGGATTCACAAAACCTGAAGCCGATGCGTAATCAAAATTGGCTTTTTCTTCGGAAAGTTCGAAACCTAAAACCCCATCAATTTTATTGTTTTTATTGATTTCCTTGTCAAATAACATTTGTCCCTGCCAGTTCCATTTAGTAGAATTTCGGTTATTAAAAAGCCTTCTTCCCCAGTTAGGATATGTGTTTCCGCCTAATACAAAAGTTCCGTTGTTTTGTCCGCTTTCATTTTCTCCAGAAAAATAACGATCCTGTTCTTTATCCACATAATCGATTCCAAACAACGTGGCAAATTTTATATTTTCGTTGAGATCATACCCTAAATTCAAACTTCCTAAAATTCCAAAAGTCTCTGTAATGTTTCGGTTTTGCTCAATTGCCGCTAATGGATTTCCGCCCGTATTTCCTCCCGAAACTCCTGTATTTGTGTAAGAACCATCGGCATTGCGCGGCGCTATTGTAGGCAGATAAGCAAAATCATAATAAATATTTGGAGCATCTTTTTTAATAAAACTCGGATTTAAAGACAAGTTTATATTCCATTTAGAATGTCTGTATCCTAAATTAATTCCTCCATTAAGCTGTTTGGTTGTGTTGCCTAGCTGCGGTTCATCGATATTTAAATACGTTAAACTCGTTCGGTATGAAAACTTAGAATCAGCGCCCGAAAACACTAAAGTTATATTTATTGTAAATACCGGTTTTGTTAAGCAGATCAAACCAATTGGTATTGACCACCGTTATACGGAAGAAGCGCACTGCCGGGCGAAGTATTTTTTAAATAATCGTTTCTGAGTTCTGTATATTGTTCTCCGCTTAAATATTTAATTTGATTAATGGCCGAAGAAACCCCAAGCTGATTAGAAAAACTAAATTTAGTTTTTCCCGGTTTTCCTTTTTTGGTAGTAATTAAAATGACACCATTTGCACCGTCAGCACCATAAATACCAACAGCTGCGGCATCTTTTAAAACTGTAAAAATCTTCAATATTATCAGCACCAATCATAGCCAGTGGATTTGATAATCCTTCGGCAAGTCTTCCGCCGTCAAAATATTCACTGTCAATACCGCTTTGTTCACTCAAAATAACACCATCAACAATAATTAATGGCTGAGTTGAAGTTTCCTAAAATAGAGTTGCTTAACGATTTTAAAGTTCCTTGTCCGCGGACATTGATTTTAACAGGCCCGCCAACACCGGAAGTATTTTCGATTAAAAACTCCTGCAATTTGTCCTTCGAGCATTTTATCAACACTTTCAGATGCCTGTTGTACGGGAATATCTTTAGCTGTAATGGTTGAAATACTTCCAACAATTTCTTCTTTCAATTTTTTAGTTCCGTAAGAAGACGTAATCACCACCTGACTCAATTCATCTGTAAATTCTTCAAGATAAAAGGTGAATTCTGTTTTATTGTCTGCTCTTACAGTTTGCGATTGCATCCCTAAAAAGCCCACTTCAAGCACCATAGTATGAATGTTATTTCCTTTTAGCTGATAAACAAATTTCCCGTTAAAATCAGTTATGGCACCCATTCCGGTTCCTTTTATACGGATTGTCGCTCCGGGAAGTGGCTGTTTGTCTTTGGCATTATATACTGTTTCCGTTTATTAATCTTTCTTTTTCGTCAGCATTTAAGGTGGAAGTTGGAGAAGGAGCAGCGTTCGTCAATAAAAACCTGCTTTTTCTGAATATAAAACGAAATATTTTTCCCTGCAAATAATTGTGTTAAAGCCGTTTCTAAAGTGGCATTTTTGCACATTAACATCTGCTAATTGATTGGCATCAATTTTTCGGGCATTATAAATGATCCTGAAATCAGTTTGTTCTTCAATAGATTTAATAATCAAAACTGATAGGCTTGTTTTTGATCTGTAATGTTATCCCTTTATTCTGAGAAAATCCATTAAAACAGGATATGAACAGGGCTAGGAAAAATAGTATTTTCCTTAAATCGGGTATCGTAAAAGTCATGTTTATTTAGTTATGGAAGATTGGTAATGGTTTATCGTATTTCCTTTAATGGAATAATTAAACGGTGTGTCACGTTTTAGAAGTTCTAAAATGTTTTCGACACTGGATTCGCTAATTTTAATAGTACCTGTAAAATTCTGTCTGGCCAAAACAGCATTTTCATTGATAATTTCGACGTCGTAAGTACGCTGAATTATTTTAGCGATAGTAGAGAATGGGGTATCCTTAAAAGCAAGTTCACCTTTTGTCCAGGCTTGGTAAAACCCTGGGTCAACTTCTTTTGTTATAATTTTTTTGGAGTTGTTTTCCCATGTTGCCATTTGGTTTGGCTTTAGCAAAACTAAAATTTTGTTTGTTTTCCACTTCATACATCTGAATACTTCCTTCGACCAAAGTACTGTTAACAGTTGGATTTTCAGGGTAAGCACTTATATTGAATTTAGTTCCTAAAACTTCAATATCAACCTGATTAACGTTCACAATAAACGGATGTTGTTTGTCTTTGGCCACTTCAAAAAATGCTTCTCCGGTTAAGTACACATTTCTTTTTCCGTTAATGCCAAATTGCTCCGGATATCTTAAAGTAGTTCCTGAATTTAAACTCACCACAGTTCCGTCAGAAAGGGTAAGTTTGAATCTTTTTCCGTACGGAACTTTAAGTGTATTGTAAACCACTTCCTGATCTTTAACTTTTCCGAAGTAGATAATCTGGTTTGATAATTTCTTCGCAATCAAATTGCCTTTATCGTTTACTAATTTCGTTTGATTGTCTTTCGTAATATATTCAGAACGGCCATCAGCCAATTCTAAAACAATTTCTTTTGATGATGCTGGTTTTTGACTAAAGTCGAAAGCTAATTTGCTTAATCCAATAAGAACTATAAATACTGCAGCAAATTTTAGATAATGAAATACTTTGTTTTTTGGTCGAATTGAAATTACCGGAACAGATTCACCGGAAACAGCATCAGAAAGTGCTGTTAAAGCCCATGTCTTTTTTAAGGATATAAAGTGCTTTTTATTTTCTTCCGAGGCTTCAATCCATTCAAACAGCATTTGAACTTCTTGTTCTGAAGCTTCATTAGAAAGGTACTTATAAATAATTTCCGATGTCATAGTTGAGTTTTTAAACTTCTCGTTTTAGTAAGTACACTTCAGAAATAAAATACCCTACCTTTTATTTTTAATTATTACAAATAAGGATAAAGATGAAGAACAAATAATCTGATAATTTTGTTTTTAAAATCTTCAAAGCCTTTGTCATGTGGGCTTCAACGGCTTTTAAGGTCACCTGCATTTCTTCGGCAATTTCTGCATTTTTTTTATCCTCAAAACGTTTTTTTATAAAAACTTCACGGGTTTTAGGCGGAAGATCACTTATTGATTCTTGTATTAAACGTTCTAATTCGGTTAATTCTAAAGTATCAAACTGAACCGAATTTAAGATTTCGATATCTAGTGCTCTTTCTTTTTGATTTAATACATCGCTCTTAAACTTGTCCTTTACTTTATTATGTCGGATCATGTTCAGACATTTCGATTTAGTATAAGTATACAAGAAAGATTGAATGCCATTTAAAGACTCAACAGTTTCCCTGTTTTGCCATAAATGAACAAAAGCTTCCTGAGTGAGATTTTCGGCTTCGTCTTTATCATAAATAAACTGAATACTAAATGAAGTGATCCTACGGAAGTATTTATCATAAAAATAGGTAAAAGCAGTTTCGTCTCCTTCTTTGAAAGATTCAAAAAGATGTAATTCGAAACTGGTATTATTATTCATTAGAAAGATTCACTTTTGAAAAAAGCAATAGTAGGTAATTTATTAAAGACGACTCCTTTGCTCAGAAAGCGGCAAATATAAAAGTTTATTTATATTAGTTCTAAATAAAATTAAAATAAAGATTGTTTCAAAAAATATTAGTCAGAATTAGCGTAAATTTTTTTTAGCCATGTAATGGATATAAGTAAATTTAAGGTTTGCGTTGTCTTTTTTAAATCATATAAGTGATTATAAGTAAATTTAAGATTTTATGTTTTATATTTTGAGTAAAAGCAGCTTTAATATGACTTATACGATAAAATTTTTTCACTCAAATAGTGGTAAATTAATTTTAATTTGTATCATTGTAGTATAGAATAGTATAATAACCAAAAATTTATTGAATGAAACAGTATTCGTTCCTACTCAAAAACCTGTTTTTGTCCGTTTTGTTGATGGCATTTTTTTGCCATTCGGCTGTAGCACAAGAAAGCATTAAAATGAATTTTGGCAAAAGTGGCATTATAACTTATGATCTAAAACAAAAAACAATTGCAGTAAGTCAATCCGGCAAAACTATTTTTAGCGGAGCAAAAGCTTCGGTTATAGTTAATGGTAAAACAATTTTGGTAAACGATTATCCGGATGCCGTTTTTGCAAAAGAAAGGATTAGTGATGCTTTGGGAAAAGGTTTAAAATATACGCTTACTTATAAAGAAAAAAATGAGACTACAATAATCCAAAGTTTTTATACTTATAACAATCAGGACTATTTTATAACTCAATTAGAAATTTTAGGCAACGGACAGCAAGTCGAGACCAATTATATTGCACCATTAGATTTAGCAAAAATTGCTTTTGACAAAATAGAAAATCTACAGACTGTTTTTGTTCCTTATGATAATGATGCTTTCATCAGTTACAATTCTAAAAAACTAGATACAATTTCTCATAACACAAGTGCCGAAGTTGGAATCATCTTCAATAATGCGTCGCGCAACGGTTTTATAGTAGGTTCTCTTGAACATACCGTTTGGAAAAGTGCCGTAAAAACCAGTAATCAAAACAAACAACCTTCGTTTTCTGTCTGGGCAGGATACTCAGAGAAAGAAAATACACGTGATAGTATTGCACATGGTATCGTAAAAGGCGATAAAGTATCATCTCCAAAATTCTTCGTAGGCTATTATTCAGATTGGCGTAATGGCATGGAACAATATGCGAAAACCAATCGTATTGTAGAGAAACCGTATGTCTTTGTATGGGATAAACCAACTCCGGTAGGCTGGAACAGCTGGGGCGTTTTGATGGAAAAAATTAATTTTGAAAACACAACTAAGGTGGCTGATTTCTTTGCCAGTTCAGTTCCGGAATTTAGAGTTGGCAATACCGCTTATATCGATCTGGATTCGTTTTGGGACAATATGGTCAAAGGTGGCTTTACCGGAGATTTCAGTAAATTAAAAGAATTCGCCGATTATTGTAAAAAAAGAGGTTTAGAACCGGGCGCGTATTGGGCACCGTTTACAGATTGGGGCTGGAAAGACGGTCCAAACCGTAAAGCCGAAGGAAGTGATTATACTTTTGGAGAAATGTGGACAAAAACCGGAAATACTTATTTTGATTTTGATGGTGCACGTGCGATAGACCCTACACATCCTGGAACGCTTAAACGTGTTGATTATGTAATCAATAAACTAAAAGAATGTGGTTTTAAAATGATTAAAATCGACTTTTTAGGCCACGCAGCTGCTGAGTCTACTTCATTTTATGATAGAGATGTAACTACCGGAATGCAGGCGTATAAAGTAGGTATGGAACATTTGGTAAACGCGTTGGACGGAAAAATGCTGATTTACGCTGCAATTTCTCCTAATATGGCAACATCTCGTTATGCGCACGTTCGCCGTATTGCTTGCGATGCCTGGAAAACGATTGAGCAAACACAGTACACATTAAATAGTGTAAACTATGGCTGGTGGCAAACCTACTCTTACGATTATATAGATGCAGACCACGTAGTTTTTGCAGATGTAACCGAAGGAGAGAATCGTGCGAGATTAATCTCATCTGTAATTACAGGAACTTTAATTACGGGAGACGATTACAGCAAAGACGGAATCTGGAGCAAACGTGCAAAAGAATGGCTTCAGAATAAAGAAATGCTTAAAATTGTTGAAAATGGTGTAGCATTTCGTCCGGTAGAAGGAAATACAGGAAAATTAACTACTGAAGTTTTCGAACAAAAAATAGGCAATGATTGGTACATCAGTATTTTAAATTATGGAAATGCCAGTAAAACCTATGCACTTCCTTTAGAAAGATTAGGCGTTAAAAATGGCAACTACAAATTACACGATGTATTTACAGCTGAGAATATTGATGTAAAAAACAACACGATAAATTTAAATCTTGGTGCCAAAGATGCTCGTTTATTTAAAATCATAAAATAAGCCTATTAATATGAATCAATATCTTTTAAGAAAAGCGATACTTGTATTGGTGCTCTTTAGTGCATTCAATACAGCAAATGCTGCGGTATCATTGCCATCATTCTTTACTGATAATATGGTATTGCAGCAAAAAAGTGCAGTTCCGTTTTGGGGAGGAAGCGATGCGAAATCCGTAAGTATTACAACTTCCTGGGACAAAAAATCATATACAGGCAAAGTAGTAAATGGCAAATGGAATGTGGTTTTAAAAACTCCGGTTTACGGAGGTCCTTATACTATTACTATAAATGACGGAACGATTAAAACGCTAAATAATATTTTAATTGGTGAAGTTTGGTTGTGTTCCGGGCAAAGCAATATGGAAATGCCATTGGAAGGCTGGGGAAAAATTGATCATTATAAAGAAGAAATAGCCAACGCCAATTATCCTCAAATACGATTATTACAAGCAGAACATATAGAAAGTACTTCACCGCTAAATACGCTAAAAGTACAACATGACGGATGGAATGTTTGCAGTCCTAAAACTATAGCCGATTTTAGTGCAACAGCTTATTTTTTTGCCAGAAAGATTTACAAAGAAAAAAATATCCCGATTGGGTTAATACATTCTTCCTGGGGAGGAACACTAATTGAGGCCTGGACAAGTTCCGGAGCGTTAACGACAATTCACGATTTTGATGCCGAAATTCAGGCGATGAAATCAGAAAGTGATCAGAAGGCATTATTGCAAAAATACAATGCCGATATGGCGGTATGGGAGAAACAATTGATAAGTTCAGATAAAGGGTTCCAAAGTGAGAAAGCGATCTGGGCAACCAGTAAGTTTAATGATAAATCCTGGAAGACCATGCCTTTACCGGCCTATTTTGAAAACAAAGGATTGCCCAATTTTGATGGTGTTGTCTGGTTTCGAAAAAAGATAAAACTGTCTGCGAATAAGACAGATTTTACGCTCAGCTATTATGCTGATGATGACGATATGATTTGGGTAAACGGAAATTATATTGGCGAGACCAAAGGTTATAATGTACAACGTCATTATATTATTCCGGCAAAGTTTCTAAAAAAAGGCGAGAACCTTCTAACCATAAGGGTTTTTGACGGAGCAGGAAACGGCGGGGTTTACGGAGATGAGAATTTCGCTCTAAAATCTGGAAAACAAGCTGTTTCATTAGCCGGAAACTGGAAATATCATATTGGTACAGATATCAAAGATTTACCTGCAAAACCATATTTGGCTCAAGGCCAAAACAGACCAGCTGCGATTTATAATGCGATGATTGCACCTTTGACAGACTATAAAATAAAAGGGGTAATCTGGTACCAGGGCGAAAGCAATGCCGAAAGAGCGTATCAGTATCAAAAGTTATTTCCACTATTGATAAACGATTGGCGAGCCCAGTTTAAAGATAAAGATTTGCCGTTTTTCTTTGTTCAATTGGCCAATTACAAGCAACAAAAAACAGAACCGGGAGATTCAGATTGGGCAGAATTACGAGAAGCCCAATTTAAAACTTTGAAATTATCCAATACCGGAATGGCGGTTACAACCGATATCGGGAACGGAGAAGACATTCACCCCAAAAACAAACAAGATGTTGGAGGCCGTTTGGCGAATATCGCTTTGGCTAAAGTGTATAATACTAAAATAGAGTATTCAGGGCCACTGTATAAATCTTATGGTATAAAAACTAATGTAGTGACGCTGGATTTTGATTTTAATGAAAATATAAAAGCCAAGGACACTATCCTGAAAGGATTTTCGATTGCAGGAGAAGACCAGAAGTTTTATTGGGCAGAGGCTAAAGTAGTGAATGGTAAGGTCGAAGTATTTTCGCAGGAAGTACCCAATCCGGTTGCTGTTCGATACAATTGGGCGGATAATCCTATCGGGAATTTAACGAATGCATCGGGATTACCGGCATCATCTTTTAGGACAGATGCCTGGAAAGGAATTACACAAGAAAAGAAATAGAAATAAAATATAATAAAAATGAAAAAACACATTACCACTTTAAGGCAATCTTTTGGGATAGCATTTTTTATGCTGGCGAGTTATTGCAGCCCGGTTACGGCGCAGCAAATTATCTCAGTAAAAACAAAAAGTAATGCGCTTGTTTTGCAAGTTACTCCCGGAAAAGAAGTCAACACGATTTATTTAGGAGAAAAACTGGCAAATGATTTTGATTACGTAAAAATACAAGGTCAGTTCAAGCAGGGAACGGATTATTCAGGAATTTATAATGCAGCCTATACGCCATCCGGTTCTAAAAACTTACTGGAACCTGCGATTGCCGTAACGCATGCTGACGGAAATACTTCATTAGATTTATTATATGTAGATCATAAAACAACAACAGTAAGTACAGGAGTTTCTCAAACAGAAATTACACTAAAAGATAATGTATATCCTGTTGAGGTTCATTTGTATATTCAATCTTACTATGATACGGATGTTATCGAGCAATGGACAACGATCAAACACGCAGAAAAAAGCAATATTATTTTAAACAAATATGCTTCGGCCAATTTGTATCTTAAAGGATATTCTAATTTCTATCTGAACCAATATCACGGAGACTGGGCAAAAGAAATGCAGCCTGAAGAAACCAAGTTAACTCACGGTATCAAAGTATTGGATTCTAAATTAGGCTCTCGTGCGAACTTATTTCAGCCTTCGGTTTTTATGGTATCGCTGGATAAACCGGCAACTGAGGATGAAGGAAAAGTTTTGTTTGCAGGTTTAGAATGGTCAGGAAATTTTAGAACAGATCTTGAATTAGATCCGTTGAATAATCTTCGAGTTATTTCAGGGATTAATAATGCAGCAGCAGCGTATTCATTGGCAAAAAACACTGTATTTACAACGCCTAAATTTTGGTACACTCTATCCGCTAAAGGAAAAGGAAATGCAAGTCGTAATTTGCACGACTGGTCAAGAAGTTATAAGATATTAGATGGTAAAGGAAGCCGTTTAACCTTATTAAACAACTGGGAAGCTACTTATTTTGATTTCGACGAAAACAAACTAAAAGTATTGATTGCCGATAGTAAAAAACTAGGCGTTGATATGTTTTTATTAGACGACGGATGGTTTGGAAACACGCATCCTCGTAATAATGACGATGCGGCTTTAGGTGACTGGGAGGTAAACAAAAAGAAATTACCAAACGGAATTGGAACTTTGGTAAAAACAGCCAAAGACAATCAGGTAAAATTCGGAATATGGATTGAGCCTGAAATGGTAAATCCTGCGAGTGATTTGTATAAAAAACATCCGGAATGGATCATCAAACAACCGGGAAGAGCAGAGCATTATTTCCGTAACCAATTGGTATTGGATTTATCAAACCCAAAAGTTCAGGATTTTGTTTACGGAGTGGTAGACAATCTTTTTACAGAAAACCCGGAATTGGCTTATATCAAATGGGATTGTAATGCGGTAATTTACAACGCTTATTCAAGCAATTTAAAAGACAAACAATCTAATTTCTATACAGATTATGTAAACGGATTGTATAAAGTTCTGGAACGTATTCGTGTAAAATACCCAAAAGTGCCTATGATGCTTTGTTCAGGTGGTGGCGGTAGAGTAGATTATGCTGCGCTAAAATACTTCACAGAATTTTGGCCAAGTGACAATACAGATCCTTTAGAAAGAGTGTACATGCAATGGGAATACTCGTATTTCTATCCTGCCTTGACAATCGCTGCACACGTGACAGATTGGGGAAAACAACCTATAAAATACCGTACAGATGTTGCTATGATGGGAAGACTTGGTTTTGATATTGTAGTAAAAGATTTAAACGAAAAAGATTTGGCTTTTGCTCAGCAGGCGATCAAAAATTACGGAGCACTAAGCAATACGATTTGGCAGGGAGATCAATACCGTTTGCAAAACCCGTGGGGTAATGATGCGGCATCTGTAATGTTCGTGAATAAAAATGGTAATGAAGCAGTAGTATTCAGTTATTCAGTTAATTCGCGTTATGAAGCGGGAACCCATTTGCCAATAAAATTAAAAGGATTACAAGCCGGACAAAATTATAAAGTAGAAGAAATCAACGTGTATCCGGATAAAAAGCCAGTAGTAGAAACGACAACTTATTCAGGAGATTTTTTAATGCAGGTTGGTATTAACCCAAATGTAAATTCTACTAATACAAGTGTCGTTTTAAAAATTACAAAGGCCTAAATCTCAAACATTAGTATATATTTGTACTATCATTTCTAAATAAATACCTATTAAAACGTTTTATGAAGCAAATTATTCAGCAGATAAAAAATCTTGAATCTATAAATTCCTTCTCTAAACATGAACAATTGGTTCAGGGAATAATTAACGCCATTGATGAAAAAGTAGTGACTAAAGGGGATCTGCTTCCATCGGTAAATACTTTTATAAGCGAATTGGGTTTTGCAAGAGAAACAATCGCAAAAGCGTATAAAGAACTTGTTCACAGAGGCATCATCGAATCAAAAAACCGATTGGGTTATTTTGTTGCGACAAATGATGTCAAGCAAGAACTAAAAGTAGCGTTGCTGATATTTGCATTTGATATTTTTCAGGAAACGTTTTATGAGAACTTCAGAAAAGGTCTGGGAAAAAACATTCAATTGGATATCTTTTTTCACCATAATAATTTTGATACGTTCGAAAGTATTGTTCAGAATATAAAAGGAAAATACGGAATGTTTGTAATTGCTCCGATTCCGAGTAAAAAAACACCGGCTGTTTTAAAACAATTGCCTACCAACAGAGTATTGCTGGTAGATCGTTTTATAGAAACAGATGAAGATTATAATTATGTTGCACAAGAGTTTGGAGATTCGTCTTACAATGCTTTTGTGCAGCTTAAAGATAAAATTAAAAAATACGACGAGATCATTTTCTTCTTTAAACCGTCGTCTGCAGAACCTGATGAAATCTTAAATTCATTCAAAAGATTCATGAAGGATTATGATATTAAAGGAGTGATTAAAGAAGAGTATGTTTCCGGTTCTCTGGAGAAAGGAAAAGTGTATTTCACGATTCATAATCTGGAGCTTTGGGAAATGCTCAAAGACTCTAAAATCAAAGGACTCAAAATAGGTTCAGATATTGGGTTTATTTCGCATAATGATGATATCGTAAAAGAAATCATCTTTGATGGCGTTACCACATTCTCAACCGATTTCTCTGAGATGGGAAAAAAAGCAGCTAATTTTGTCCTGAACCGTAAAAAGATTCAGGAGATAATACCAACAATCTTAGTTGACAGAAATTCGCTGTAGTTTATGAGTGTATTGTCCATTGTTAGTTTTTTACTAATTACCGTTTTTATTGCCTTATTTTCAGCTTTAAAAACACGTACAAAAAAGGTCCAAACTACAAATGGGCTTTTTTTTGCAGATCATAACAACAATTTTTTTATAGTAGGAGGAGCACTATTACTCAGTAATATAAGTGCAAATCAATTTATAGGCGAAAACGAATCGATATACACCAACAATATGAGCGTTATAGCATGGGGCGTTAGTTCTGTGCTGGCGATGCTGCTGGTAGCGGAGTTCTTTTTGCCTATTTATTTTCGTACCGGTGCCATGACAATTCCGGATTATTTAGGAAAACGCTACGATAATTCGACCAAAAAATTAGTTTCAATTGTCTTTCTGTGTAGTTATGTAGTGAATCTTTTGCCAGCCGTTTTATATGGTGGTGCAGTTGCTCTTACCGGAATGTTCAATTTTCTATATCCTTTAGAGTTAACGTATTGGCAGAATATCTGGATTATGGTCTGGGTAATAGGTTTAACAGGTTGTGCGTATTCGGTTTTAGGAGGTTTGAGAGCGATATCTATAAGTGACACGATTCTAAGTATCGGATTATTGACCATTGGTATTGCTTTTCCGTACTTCGGATTCAAATTTCTGGGTAATGGCGATTGGTCGAAAGGGTTTCATATATTGCTTTCTCAACATACAGAGCATTTGAATGCTATAGGAGGGCCAAAAGATGAAATCCCGCTGAGTACGATTTTTACAGGTATGTTTATCATGAACCTTTATTATTGGGGAATGGAACAGTTTATTGTTCAGCAGGCACTATCGGCAAAGAGTTTATCGCACAGTCAGAAGGGGATGGGATTGGCTTGTTTAGGGAAACTTTTATGTCCGTTTATTATTAATATTCCCGGATTAATTGGGGTTCATTTATATAAAAATCTCGAAAATACTGCTGAGGTTTTTCCGTTAGTTGTCAAAGATACATTGCCGGGTATAATGATTGGTTTAACGGCTGCTGTTGTTTTGGGAGCGGCGATAAGCACTTTTAATGCAGGTTTAAACAGTAGTAGTACGCTATTTGTATTAAATCTCTATAAACCCTGGTTAGAGAAAAGAAATAAAGAAGTTACAGAGAAACATTTGGTGTACACAGGACGTAAATTTGAGATCATTGTTTCGGCTTTAGCCATGTTTTCGGCTCCGTTTATCATGTTTAGCAAAGCGGGATTTTATACCTACTTACAACAATTGGGCGGAATGTTCTGTGTTCCTATCTTCACCATTATTCTGGTTGGTTTTGTGTCCAAGAAAGTACCGCCGCAAGCCGCTAAAATCGGAATGATATTTTTTATTTTCAGTTATATCATCTTTAATTATGTTCTGAATATTGAGCTGCATTACCTTCATATGCTGGCTATATTGTTTATCCTTACTACAATATGTATGCTGCTGGTTTCTAAATTTTATCCAAAGTACAACTACACCGAAATAAAAATCGAATCTGTTGAATTGTCGCCCTGGAAAAACCGTTATTGGTATTTTGGTCTACTATTAATTGGTATGGTGAGTATTTTTGTTTTGTTTTCTAAATGGGGGATAGCTTAGGTTGTAGGTTCAAAGGTTCGGAGGTTCAAAGGAACAAAGGTTTTCTTGTAGAGGCGCACAACATGAACTGCCCCCAAATAGTGTCTAACTTTTTGGGGGCAGTTCAAGCATTGCGTCTTTTTTTAAATAAAGTAACCACGATCTTGTCATCCCGAGGAACGAGGGATCTCTGTGAGAAACTCGGCAAAGATTAGCGATATTAGGAACGGAGTTGTTTATGGAGGTTTCTCTTTCTTCGAAATCACAAAATTGCTTGAAAAACTGGGACTGAAAACTGTTTACGGTGGCAAGCCAAATACAATTTTTGTCTCTTTGTCAGATTATTAAGTAGACTTTCAGAACCCTTATTTTTGATACTTACATTTTAATTAATATTATAAAACAGCGAAATTTGTAAGTTTTAAATGATATTATAACGCAGATTTTAGCTTTTTATAAGAGATAACATTTGCTTTTGTCTGAGATTTCTTTATTTATTTACTGGTTTCTTTCTTTTTTTCTTTTTAAAACTTCCTATTTATAATAAAGCCGAAAAAAATACCTGAAAAAAATATCAATTTCTTAAAACATAAATTTGGATGTTATGAAAATATTTGTATGTTTGTAATGTTGTAGTATAGTATAGTATAGTATAAGTCAATTCGTTTTCTCCTATTCTTAAATGCTCAATATTCAAAAAACCAAACAAAAGTTTTATTAACTAAAAACCAAATCATTATGAGAATTGCAATAAGATACTTATGCTTCTTGGTAGTTATGATGTCCGCCGGTACACTTTATTCCCAAACCATCACCGGTAAAGTTACAGATAATGAAAATTTACCCCTGCCGGGTGCTACAGTTATAGTAAAAGGCACACAAAACTCAACCGTAACTGATATTGACGGAAGTTACAAATTAAACAATGTTAAATCAGGATCCTCTTTAGAATTTACTTTCATCGGATTTAATACACAAAGTGTTGCAGCCAATAATCCAGTTATAAATGTGTCTTTAAAACCAAGTTCACAGGAATTAAATGAAGTTGTCATAGTTGGAGCTGTAATGAAAAAGGGAGATCTAACGGGTGCTGTAAGCAGTGTTTCCGGGGACAAGCTTAGAGAGGTTCCTACTCCAAATGTAGTGCAGGCGCTACAAGGGCGCGCCTCAGGTGTATATGTACAACAAAGTGCTGTACCTGGTCAGTCAGGTTCAATAAGAATTAGGGGAAATAATTCTCTAAACTTTGGCGGTAACCCAATATTTGTAATAGATGGTTTGATTACCGATAGTAATTTTGAAAACATTAACCCTGACGATGTTGCCAGTATGGAAGTTCTTAAAGATGCTTCTGCTACTGCATTATATGGTTCAAGAGCAGCTAATGGAGTAATAGTAATTACGACAAAAAAAGGTTCAAGATCAGGAGAAGCAAAAATACAGTATGATACGTGGACAGGTGTATCTGAATTTGCAAGAACTATCCCGTTGATGAATGGCCAACAACTATTTGATCTAAGAGTTGATGCTTATACCAATCGTTATATGGATGAGAATCCTGGGGCTGATCGTGCTGCTTATATTAATCAAATTAAGTCAGATGGTTCGACTGTATTTGCACCTTATGAATTAGAATCTTACAGAACGGGCAAAAGTTACAATTGGCTAGATCAGGTAACGCGTTCAGGTTTTCAGACTAATCATAATTTAAGTTTTAGCGGAGGGGGAGAAAAAGGGACTTATTTTGTGAGTTTTAATTATGTTAACCAGGAAGGACTTCTTAAAAACTCTGATTTTAAAAGATATAATGGAAAAATTAACCTTACGCAGGATTTAAAATCATGGCTGCAGTTTGGTACCAATACTACTTTTTCAAGAAGTAAGAGCAATTATCAGGAAGGTAGTGCCTTTGGTGTCGCATTGGGAGCAAATCCGCTATTGCCTATAGACCCTAAGGCTACTTATCTTAGATATGGTGAAGTGTTTGACCAGAATCTTTATAACCCAATAAGAAGTCTTGATATTATAAATTCAAGCTCACGTAACAGACTTACAAGTAGTAATTTTTTAAGTGCAAAACCGCTAAAAGGACTTGATATCAGAACTACTTTGTCTGTAGATATTGCAGATCAGGCAAATTTTGATTATGTGCCAAGTTATACAGGACAGTCACTTAGAAATTCTATGGATGGAGAAGCTCATCATTATAGATATTCACAATTCAATTATCAGTGGGATAATACCGTAAGTTATAATAGAGTTTTTGCTGCTAAGCATGACGTAAGTGTTATGGGAGGATTTTCTGTAATGAGTAATTCAGGTAATAGTACTGAGGTTAGAGCTCGTGGATTTGTTAGTGATGATTTGACATATAAGGCATTATCAGGTGCTTATCAAAAGGATAATGCGCAGTTAACCTCGAATTTTACAGATTATTCAAACCAATCCTATTTTGGAAGAGTTAACTATACTTTTGATGGCAAATACAATATTACAGGTACAGTGAGAAGAGATGGTTCTTCTAAATTTGGTCCTAATAACAAATGGGGAACCTTTCCTTCAATAGCAGGAAGTTGGGATATTGCTAAAGAAAATTTCCTTTCAGGATTTGAAAAATTAAATCAACTTAAATTTCGTGTAGGTTATGGTATGGTGGGTAATCAAAATGTAGATGCTTACAGGTATTTTGCCTTATATAATGCACAAGTTAGTAATAATTCCGGAACTTATGTGTCTGATAATTATATTGATAATTTTGATTTAAAATGGGAAAAACAAAAACAATTTAATGTTGGACTAGATACTGGTTTCTTTAAAAACAGGCTGACTGCAAGTGCTAATTATTTTCATATCAATAATGATGATCTCTTAATGCTGCGTAATATGCCAGTTTCATCAGGATATAAATATAAGCTGGATAATATTGGTGCTACAACTAATGAGGGTATAGAATTAGAACTTAGCGGTGACATTATTAAAAACAAAGATTTTAAATGGAATGTTTCTGCCAACATATCATCGGCAAAAAATAAGGTTACTAAACTTTATGGAGATGCTACAGAGATATACAATCTGGGTGGTTATAGTAACAATGAGATCCAACGTACCGGGAACTTTTTCTTAGGCAAATCGGTAAACACAGTTTATGTGTTTGAATATGATGGTATAGCTCAACAGGGGGAAAACCTTAGTGGAGTAAATTACGGAAGTAGAACTGTTCAGGCTGGGGATATTAAAATTAAAGACCGTAATGGCGATGGCGTAATAAACGATAAAGACAGGTATGTGGTTGGCGATTTGAATCCTGATTATTACGGAGGTTTTTCTACAGATCTTAATTATAAAGGTTTTGCATTGAACGCGGTGTTTTCTTATTCAATAGGAGGTAAAAGACCAAGTGGTACCTACGAAAGCTATATGAACTCAGGAGGAATGAGTGCAGCACATACAGATCTTTTAGATCGTTGGACTCCTACTAATACCAATACAGATGTACCAAGAGCTTATTATGGAGGAGGAAGATATACTTTAGGTGAGACAGATAAGGCAATACAAGACGCTTCATTCTTAAGATTAAATGCACTTACATTATCGTATACATTACAAGACAAGGTTGCAGAAAGTGTTTTTCTTAAAAATGTAAGGTTTTATGTAACGGGATCGAATCTATTTATTGTAACGAAATACAAAGGTTATGATCCTGAGGGAGGAGATTCTTATCCTATATCAAGAATGGTAGTTCTGGGATTAAATGTATCTCTTTAATCCAATTAATTTAAAAAATTATTTTATGAAAGCAAAAATTATAGCCTTTATGGCTCTCGCAATATTATCAACCTCCTGTTCTTCAGATTTTTTGGAAGAAGAACCTCAAAGTTCACTTACTGCTGCCCAGGCTTATGGAAGTTTAGGTAAAATAGAGCCTGTTCTTTTGGGAGCTATAACGAATTGGAGAAATATGCAAAAAGACCGTGCAGGGCTTTATACTTCTCTTGGTACAGACGAAGCGCAACAAGGCGCTTTGCAGGTAACCGGAGATGCAAACCAGGCAGGACTTGATTTGTACAATGGTTTTCTAAGTCAGGAGAATCAGGCAATTGGGCAATTGTGGAATGACAGATGGCCAGTAATTGAAGTAGCTGCACAATCTATTAGAGCATTAGGTAGCAATACCGAAGATGATAGTGCAAAACGTGATCTTTTAATGGGTGAAGCTAGTTTTTTAAGAGCAACATTAATGTTTGAGCTTACACAATATTGGGGAGAAATACCTATAAATGATAAAGCAAAAACGGTAGAATTTGGTTTAAAACGTCAGCCTCTGGCTTTGGTTTATTCTTATATAGTTGCCGATTTAGAAAGAGCAATTGAAAAACTTCCTGTATCACAGAGCAATCCTGCATTTCCTGCAAAAGGTGTGGCTCAGGCACTTTTGGGAAAAGTATATCTATATGCTCCTGAAGCATCAGGATACCGTGATTATGCTAAAGCAAAGCAATGGTTTGGAGAAGTTATTAATTCCGGGAAGTATAGTTTACTGCCTAATTACGCAGATGTTTTTAGTTCAGATCATGCTAATTCTCCAGAATCCTTATACGAATGGCAGTATAATAATAACTGGCCTGATAACAACCAGATACAATGGCAGACAGGTTCAAGAGTTTTGGCAAATATAAATCAATATGCTTATTTTGGTGGTTATGATTTTATACTTCCTACTCAATATTGTTATAAAGATAAAACGGATGGAGGATTATGGGAAGCAGGTGATGTGCGTAAAGAGGCAAGTATTCGTTATGATTTTACTTATAAAGGAGTTAAACCAACACTTCCTGCTGGTTTTGGGGGTGATGAGTTGGATCCACACATTAAAAAATATGAAGATATTCGTTTAGAAGGAAAACAATCATTTTGGAATTCAGGCAAAAACAAAGCCTATATCAGATACTCGGATGTATTACTTAATTACGCAGAATGTTTAAATGAATTAGGAAATACGCCAGAAGCTGAAGGATATGTGAATCAGGTTCGTACAAGAGCTTTTGGAGGAACATTACCTGAAGCAATGAAGTGGAGCGGACTTTCTCAATCTCAGTTTAGAGTGCAAATTCTTGATGAACGTATGCGTGAATTAGCTTTTGAAGGCTGGAGAAGAATGGACCTTATTCGTACAGGAAAATTGGTAGAATTAGTAAGTACCCGCAACAAATGGGCAAAACAAAACGGTACAATTGCTGCATTTCATAACCGTTATCCTATTCCTTTAGGAGAAATCAAGCTAAACGATGATATAAGCGATGCGGATCAAAATCCGGGTTATTAATATCAAATAAGACAGTTTTAATGTAATTTTTATTTTTTGGTCACGTGATCTTTGGTTAATCACAGTTTTGATTTGCAATGCCATTTTGGATTTAGGTAATAACAGTACTAATAGTTTTCTGTTAGAAAAAAACTTATTCCAAAATGGCATTCTTTTTTTAATGTTTACAATTTGTAAACCAATCAGGTAACAATATGAAGTTTATCAATATTCAGATTTATATATTTTTATTGGTTTTAAATGCTTTTTCCTTAAGTATTTATGCTCAAAACAAAGTGAGTTTAAACTCTTCTGATATCGTTTGGAAAATTAAACCACAAGCAGAAATAGGGCAGGACAGTCTTAAAATATTCACTCCCAATTATTCCGGATCCAATTGGGTAAATGCCGTTGTTCCGGGAACTGTTTTTAATTCGTATGTCGTAAGCGGATTAGAAAAAGATCCCAATTTTGGAGACAACATTTATCAGGTCGATAAAGCAAAATACGATCGTAGTTTTTGGTATCGTACAGCATTTAAAGTTCCTGAAAATTTTACAAAAGATATTATATGGCTCAATTTTGAAGGAATCAATCGTGAAGGTGATATTTACCTTAACGGAAAAAAATTAGCCACTTTAAGCGGAATGATGCAACGTGGAAAATTTGATATCACGAAGTTGGTACATCGCAACGATAAAAATGTATTGGCAATTTTGGTAAGCATACCAAAACTGCCTTTAAACAATTACGGAAGTCCAACCTATATTTCAAGTGCCGGTTGGGATTGGATGCCTTATGTACCGGGATTAAATTCCGGAATTACAGATGATGTTTTTCTGAGCAATACAAACAAAATTACTATTGCAGATCCCTGGATTCATACTAATTTGCCTTCAAACGCACGCGCAGATCTGGAAGTAAAAGTAGAGCTTAAAAATTCATCAGCACAAAATCAGGAAGGAGTTCTTACAGGGGTAATTATGCCGGGAAACATTACTTTTTCTAAAAAAATAAGTCTCGATGCTGACGGAATTACAAGTGTAAAATTGAGCAAAGAACAGTTTCCGGAACTTTCGATTCAGAACCCTAAATTATGGTGGCCCAATGGTTATGGAGATCCTAATTTATATACGTGTCAGTTTACTTTTAAAATAGGCGATGTAGTTTCGGATAGTCAAAAAATAACCTTCGGAATCAAAAAATACACGTATGATACAGAAGGCGGCGTTCTACATGTTTCGATCAACGGAAAAAGAGTATTTCTTAAAGGAGGAAATTGGGGAATGAGCGAATATATGCTTCGCTGCAGAGGAGACGGGTACGATCTTAAAGTGAAACTCCACAAAGAAATGAATTACAACATCATTCGTAACTGGTTAGGTTCTACTACCGATGATGAATTTTATCAGGCTTGCGATAAATACGGTATTATGGTTTGGGATGATTTTTGGCTCAATGCAAATCCAAACTTGCCCTTAGATATTCACGTTTTTAACAGCAATGTGATCGAGAAAATAAAACGCGTTAGAAATCATGCCAGTATAGCGGTTTGGTGCGGAAATAACGAAGGTTTGCCACAGCCTCCGCTTAACGGTTGGATTGCTGAAAACATCAAAACTTTTGACAATAACGATCGCTATTATCAGCCTTGTTCCAACACAGGAAACCTTAGCGGTAGCGGACTTTGGGGCAATAAGGATCCGAGGTTTTATTTTACTAAATATCCTGCAGCTTATGTGGGTACAGGAGATGGACCAAGTTGGGGTTTAAGAACCGAAATTGGTACAGCCGTTTTTCCAAATATCGAAAGTTTCAAAAAATTTATTCCTGAAAAAGACTGGTGGCCAAGAAACGAAATGTGGGACAAACATTTCTTTGGAGAAAAAGCCTTTAATGCCTCGCCGGATAATTACGACAAAAGCATCAATGAACGTTACGGAAAACCAAATAATCTGGAAGAATATAGTACAAAAGCTCAGTTACTAAATATTGAAACCAACAAAGCCATGTACGAAGGCTGGTTAGATCATATGTGGGAAGATGCTTCAGGTATTATGATCTGGATGAGTCAATCTTCTTATCCTAGTATGGTTTGGCAGACATATGATTATTATTATGACTTAACAGGAGCGTATTGGGGCGTAAAATCAGCTTGTGAGCCCATGCACATTCAGTGGAATTCAGTGAATAATTCGGTTAAAGTAATCAATACGACCGGAACCGATTTCAGGAATCTGAAAGCCGAGTCAGAAGTATATAATATGGATGGTAAATCGGTTGCAAAATTCAAACAAAATGCGATTGTAGATTCGTATTCAAATACAGCAACAGAAAGTTTTGTGATTCCGTTTTATTCGAATCAGAAAGATTTGGCTTTTCAGAAAAATGCAGTCGCTTCTTCAACTGATGGAGGAAATACAAGAGACGTTACAGATGGAGATTCAAACAGCCGTTGGGCAAGCAATTCAACTGATAACGAATGGGTTTATGTTGATCTTGAAAATGAATATACAGTTAACAGAGTAGTCTTGAACTGGGAGAATGCTTTTGGAAAAGAATATAAAATTCAGCTAAGCACAGACGCCAAAAACTGGACAGATGCAAGTGTTATAAAAGAAGGAAAACAAGGTCTTGAAACCATTTCGTTTGATGAAACAAAAGCACGTTATGTTCGAATGTTAGGCATAAAACGTGGTTCAGGCTGGGGATATTCGCTTTATGATTTTAAAGTTTTTGGTGCCGATGCCAATACCTCAGATTTGAGTCCGGTACATTTTATCCGATTAAAATTAAAAGATGCCCAGAACAAGTTAGTAAGTGAGAACTTTTATTGGAGAGGAATCAACATGAAAGATTTTACAGAACTGAATAAATTACCAAAAGCAAACGTAAATGTTTCCAGCAAAGTGGTAAAACAAAACGGAAAATATGGTATAAAATCAAAAGTTTCAAGCCCGTCAGGAATCGCTTTTGGAGTTCACATTCAGGTAGTAAATGATAAAACCGGAGCTCAGATTTTACCGGCAATTGTGAGCGATAGTTATTTTACTTTGCTAAAAGGAGAAAGCAAAGAAGTGACTATAGAATTGGATGAATCACTTTTGAAAAATGGTGAAAAACCGGTCATAAAAGCCGTTCCGTACAATAAATAATAAGTTTTTATCCTAACAGGTTTCCAAAACCTGTTAGGTATATTTTTAAAACTTAAAAGATTCTCAACGCAAACCTGACAGGTTTAATACACATCGGAAAACGATTAAATACATTTTCTCACAGACTAAAAAAATCATTTCTAATCCCTTTATCCCGATGACTATCGGGAGTGGCATAAAAACAATAAAAACGACAATTATGAATTTCAGAAAATTAAAAGCGCTGGTTCTTATACTATTGCCTCTTTTAGGCTATTCGCAAAGCAATCCATTAGAGTTATGGTATACCAAACCCGCATCTCAATGGGAAGAAACATTACCATTAGGAAATGGGAGATTAGGAATTATGCCCGACGGAGGAATTAACACCGAGAAATTAGTTTTAAACGAAATTACCTTGTGGAGCGGGTCTCCCCAAGACGCTAACAATTACAAAGCCTATTCTTTTTTGCCACAAATAAGAAAATTGTTATTAGCCAATAAAAACAAAGAAGCCCAAAAACTAATCGACGAGCATTTTATCTGTACAGGAGCTGGTTCAGGAAGCGGAAATGGAGCTGATGTGCCATTTGGAGCCTATCAGGTTTTGGGAGATATGACACTGAAATTTGATTACAAAACGCAATCAAAACCGGTAAATTACTCCAGAAATCTTGATCTACAAACCGCAGTTGCAGCAACTCAGTTTACGATTGATGGTGTAACGTACAAACGTGAATATTTTGCAGGCTTTGGCGATGATGCTTCTTTTATCAGACTGACAACAAGCAAAAAAGGAAAGCTGAATTTTACCGTTCAGTTAGATCGTCCGGAGCGTTTTAAAACCGTAAATGGTACCGATAATTCTCTTGTAATGACAGGACAGTTAAACAACGGAACTGACGGAAAAGGAATGAAATATAAAGCTAAAGTAAAAGCACATCTAATTGATGGAAATGCATCCTATACCAATAACGCAATTGAAATAAAAAACGCAACCGAAGTAGTATTGTTCATCTCTGCCGGAACAGATTATAAAGATAAAAACTTCGAATCAGCTGTAGATAAAATTCTGGATGCAGCAATGCAGAAAAAGTATGCCGATCAGAAGAAAAAACATATCGAAAATTATCAAAAGCTGTTCAATCGTGTGGTGCTGAACATCGGAAAAACTACAAAAAACACATTGCCTACAAATGAGCGTTTAGATGCTTTTATAAATAAACCGGATTCAGATACGGGACTTCCGGTTTTGTTTTACCAATACGGTCGTTATTTGAGTATTAGCAGCACCAGAGTGGGATTACTTCCTCCAAATTTACAAGGATTATGGGCAAATAATGTCCAAACGCCATGGAACGCAGATTATCATCTTGATGTAAATGTTCAGATGAACCACTGGGCATTAGAAAGCGCTAATTTATCAGAATTGAATCTTCCGTTAAAAGATTTAACCAAAGCAATAGTACCAAATGGTGAAAAGACAGCCAAAGCATATTACAATGCCGATGGTTGGGTAGCACACGTAATTACCAATGTTTGGGGCTTTACAGAACCGGGAGAAAGTGCTTCATGGGGAATCACAAAATCAGGTTCAGGCTGGTTGTGTAATAATTTATGGAGCCATTATTTGTATACTAATGATCAGGCTTATTTAGCTGAAATTTATCCTGTTTTAAAAGGAGCAGCACAGTTTTACAAAAGTATGTTGGTAAAAGATCCTGAAACGGGTTGGTTGGTAACATCACCATCTGTATCGCCGGAGAATTCATTTTTGTTACCAAACGGAGATGCATCTCACGTTTGTATGGGGCCTACAATCGACAATCAGATTATTCGCGAATTATTCAATAACGTTATCATAGCAGCTAAAAAACTAGGATTAGATAATGATTTGAGTGCTGAACTTGAAAAACAATTGAAATTATTGCCGCCTCCAGGAGTTGTTAGCCCTGACGGAAGAATCATGGAATGGTTGAAAGATTATAAAGAAGAAGATCCTCAACACCGCCATATTTCTCATTTGTATGGTTTATACCCAGGATCTTTGATTACTCCTGAAAATAAACCAGAGCTTGTAGACGCCATCAAGAAAACACTTGAAGTAAGAGGAGATGATGGAACAAGCTGGTCAATAGCATACAAAATGTTATTTTGGGCGCGTTTAAAAGATGGAAACAGAGCGTATAAATTATTAAAGACAATACTTAGACAAACACACGATACCAATATTAATTATGGCCCGGGCGGTGGTATATATCCAAATTTACTTTCTGCAGGACCGCCATTTCAAATTGATGGAAACTTTGGTGCAGCTGCCGGAATTGGTGAAATGTTAATTCAAAGTCATGCCGGATTTATAGAATTATTGCCTGCAATGCCGAATGCCTGGCTAAATGAAGGGGAAGTAAAAGGACTTAAAGCCGAAGGAAACTTTACCATAAACATCAAATGGGAAAAAGGTAAAGTAACGAAGTATGAAGTTTTATCTCCTGTACCAACAAAGGTAAAAGTGAAGGTAAACGGAGAAATGAAAGAGATTACATCATCTAAATTGTAATCTATAAAGTTTATTTTAGACCTGACAGGTTTTTAAAACCTGTCAGGTCTAATATTTTGTAATCATGTTTCGCAAAATCTTAAACAATGAATTTTACTAAAATAATACTCTTTGGAACACTATTATGTTCAATAGTTCTGGGAGCACAAACCACAGAAAAAAGAACCTCTCACGTAAACCCGTTTATTGGTACAGGCGCAGCACACGGTTCGCCGCTTTCGGGGAATAATTATCCCGGAGCGACAGTTCCGTTTGGGATGGTACAACTTAGCCCTGATACAAGAAATACGCCAGATTGGAGCGTTGCCAGTGGTTATAATTTCAACGACAACACCATTGCAGGTTTTAGTCACACACATTTAAGCGGAACTGGAGTAGCAGAATTGTTCGATGTTATGTTAATGCCTTTTAGTGGTGCAATAGTAAAAGAAGAGGCAGGACAAAATGCCTATCAATCTAAATTTTCTCATGAAAAAGAAACGGCTAAACCGGGTTATTACAGCGTAGAACTTTTAGATTATCAGATAAAAGCAGAACTTTCGGCAACTACACATGCTGGTTTTCATAAATACAGTTTTCCTAAAAATAAAGAAGCGCATATTGTGATCGATTTAGATCATTCGATGAAAAAATCCGACTGGAATACGCGTATTATTGCATCGCAACTCTCATTTCCCAATGATTATACAATCGAAGGATATCGCGTGATTACAGGTTGGGCGCCTATGCGTAAAGTATTTTTTCATGCTGAATTTTCGCAGCCTATAGTTCGAAATCATGTAACAGAGGGAGGCAATGTTTATGATAATGTCAAAATAGTAAATGGAAACGCAATTCGTGCGATACTAGATTTTGATACTTCAAAACAACAGGAAGTGTTAGTAAAAGTGGGTATCTCGGCAACCAGTATCGAAAACGCACGTTTGAATGTACAATCTGAAATTCCTGCCTGGGATTTTAACGGAACCGTAAATGCAGCCGATGCAGTTTGGGAAAAAGAACTCAGCAAAATAAAAATTGAAGGTACAGCAGAGCAAAAGCAAATCTTTTATACCGCTTTATATCATACTTTTATTCAGCCGAATACTTTGTCAGATGTGAGTGGCGATTATCCATCAGCTGATTTTACGACCAGAAATTCATCCAAACCGTATTATTCAACATTCTCTTTATGGGATACGTATCGCGGTGCGCATCCTTTGTACACCATTTTACAGCCGAAACGTTCTGTTGATTTTGTCAATAGTATGCTGGCGTATTACAAAGTCTTTGGTTATTTACCCATCTGGCAATTGTGGGGACAGGAAAATTATTGTATGATTGGCAATCATGCGATTCCGGTTGTGGTTGATGCTGTGCTGAAAAACTTGCCCGGTATCGATTTAGATTTGGCGTTCGAGGCCGTAAAGAATTCCGCAACGCGCGAGCATCCGGGATCTCCGTTTGGGATTTGGGAAAAATACGGATATATTCCGGAGAATTTAAAATCACAGTCGGTTTCGCTGACTTTAGAAATGGCTTACGATGATTGGTGTGTGGCAGAACTGGCGAAGAAATTAGGCAAATTAGATGATTACAATCATTTTATGAAACGCTCACAATTCTACAAAAACCTATACGATAAACAGATTGGTTTTTTCAGAGCAAAAGACGATAAAGGCAATTGGATTGGTCCATTCGATCCGTTAAAATATGGTGCAAATGGCGGATATCCGTTTACGGAAGGAAATGGCTGGCAGTACTTCTGGTACGTTCCCCAAGATGTAAAAGGATTGGTAAATTTAGTTGGAGGAGATTATTTATTTACCAAAAAACTAGACACTTTTTTTACCTTAGAAGACAAACCCGAAGAAGTAAACGACAACGCCTCAGGTTTCATCGGACAATATGCACACGGAAACGAACCAAGTCATCATATTGCATATTTATACAATTACGCAGGTCAACCCTGGAAAACCCAACAATATTTATCAGAGATTTTAAAGAAAATGTACAATACAACCTCGTCAGGTTATTCCGGCAATGATGATTGTGGGGAGCTTTCGGCTTGGTATGTTTTTAGTGCAATGGGTTTTTATCCCGTTAATCCTGCAAGTAGTACCTATGTTATTGGATCTCCAATTCTTAAAGAAGCAACGATTCAATTAAAAGACGGAAAGACTTTTAAGGTTATAGCAAAGAACGTTTCTGATAAAAATATTTATATCCAAAGCGCCAAATTGAATGGGAAAGCTTATACCAAAACATTTATCCATCAAACCGATATTGATAATGGAGGAACTTTAGAATTCGTTATGGGATCAAAACCGAATAAGAAATGGGGGAGTAAATTAGAAGATAGGCAGAGTAATTAGATCGTAAAATGAAGACCTAACAGGTTTTTAAAACCTGTTAGGTCTACCTAATTACCCTAGTTTGTCATTTCGATTTCTATGATAAAACCAATTTTTTTACTCATTTCAACGGATTAAAATCCGTTGCTACAAAATGAATCGTTCCTCCGGAACTTTTGTAAAGAGCCTTCGGCTCGATTTATATTGTAGGGATGGATTTTAATCCATCTTTCGCAATCATGACCACAATCTTGTCATTTCGAGGAACGGGAAATCTTCGCAAGTAACTCGACAAAGAAATTCGATAAAAACATACCAATCTTTATCGATCTGGCAACGGAGATTTCTCGTTCCTCGAAATGACAAGATTACGGAAATTACGTTGCTAAAAAACAATAAAAAAGGTTTGATGAAATTAATCATCAAACCTTTTTTCCAAAGACCCGACAGATTTTTAAAACCTGTCGGGTCTAACTATTTAAAATACTAACTTAAATAAAAACTGATTCCTCATTCTTCAATAAGGACAAATGTATCGTCACTCCTGAATGACTTTTCTCTTCAGATAAAACACTTTCAAAAACTTGCTCAGCTTCCGCTTTTCTATCCAACCCTAAAAGACCTAATCCCTGCATGTAGAGACAGTGAATTTTGTTGCGTTTGTCTAAGTCGTCTTCCCAAATCATAAGATCCGGGAGAGATACCGCAAAATAATCTATCGTAACATGATCGTTTAAATGCTGTTTTGCATAAGCGACCAGTTTTTCGAAACGTTTATTGGCTTCAGCAATATCATTTAATTTTAAGAAAGCCAGACCCTGATAGAAAATTTTATCCGGTTGCTGATCGTTGTAGAAAATCGCAGCCGTAGGTTCTTCTAATCCCTGAGTTGCTTTTTGCCACCAATTATTAGCTTGTTCTACATTGTTTTTCTTCTCAAAAGCCACACCCAACCAATAATGAATATCATTTTCCTGTGCGCCTGGTAATTTTCCTTCACCCAAATTATCAGGATAGGTTTGGGCTTGTTCCAAAAGTTCAATCGCTTTATCGTAATTTCCTTCTGACATTTGCTGTTTGGCAATTTCAGTTAAAGAAACCAAATATTGTCCGCTTACTTTTCCTTCGCCGCCTTCCCACGGATGGAAAATTCGGTTTTGTAATAAGGTCAGCGCTTTATTGTGTTTCCCTAAAAGATTGTACAAAGCCACTCTTTCTAAATAAACATCATCACGCTGAATCACCAATTCCAAATGTTTTTCTAAGAAAGCCAGTCTGAAAATCAAATCTCTGTTCAAACGTTTGTACAATTGATCGAGTTCCATCAGGATTCTGGAATCTTCTAAATCCAATGAAAATGCTCTTTCTAAACTAACCAACGCTTTTTGTTCATTTTCTAATTTATTGTAATACGCCAAAGCCAGATTACGATGCACAGTTGGGAAAGTATCATCTATAATTACTGATTGCTCCCAACAAGAAATGGCATCATTATAAAATTTTGAAGCGTACCAAAAGTTTCCTAGATAATACAAAGCCTTCGCATCATTTGTCTGTTTCTGAATTACATTTTGAAGTACCAATGCTGCTTCAATCTGATTTGGGAAACAATAATCCGGTTTTGCCTGAGATGCCATTTTGAAGCATTTTTCGGCCTGACCAAAATCATTCAACTTTTCATAGAAAGAACCTGCATAATACCACGCCATTGGGTAGGTTTCTTTGTCTTTCAAACCTTCATTCAATAAATCAATAGCTTCTTCGTATAAACCTGCAGCAGCATAATCTAAGGCATATTCTATGTAGGTATGAATGTTGTTTCTAATAAGAGAATTGAAATACTCAAGATCTTTTTTATTGTTACTTAAGAGGTGCTTTTCGTAAAGTAATCCAAAATTGAAACAATCATTTTCCAGATAAAGATTGGTATGTAGCGATGCTTTTTTCTGTAGTCCTAATTTTCTAAGGAACGCTACTTGCAAATGCAACGCTTTATGGTCTTCGGTATTTTTAGAAATCGCTTTTTTGACATGTGTTAATGCCAATTCATAATCGCCATTTAAGGCATCCAATTGTGCTACATAAAAATAACCCTGATTTTGCCACGCAACATTCCACGTTGATTTGTAGAAAGCATCATAAGCTTCTTTGTTTTTATTTTGATATTTAAGACACAATCCAAGATTGAAATAAGCTTCTCCTTCATACGGATTTGGATTGCGTTGTGTCAAAGTTTTTATAGCGGCTCTAAAATAAGGTTCGGCTTCTTCAAATTTCGCTCTGCGCATCAACCATAATCCCATCGCATTATTCGAACGAATATCGCCGGCATCACGCTTAATGGCTTCTTCGTAGTACGGAATCGGGCTATAAGTCGCGTGTCGGTATTGTTCTAAATGCTGCGCTGTCAGAAATAATTGCTCGTTGTGCTCAATATCTTCAGGAGCAAGAGCCGGTTTTGCAGCTTCCGGAATTTCGGCTTCATTAGGTCCTTCGTACGTCCAGTCTACTAAAACTTTATTATCAGCATCAGTTACCGAGATTGATAATCCTTCTAAAGAGGTAGTATCAAAATCAATAGTTTCTTCGAATGAATTGTACGGAGAAGCATCGTATTGCTTTTGGAATAAAACAGTATCATTATTCTTTAAAGTAACCTTCGTATTCGGATAAACACCCGTTGTGTAGGCTTTAATTACTAACTTATTGTCGATGTTTTCCAGATTAACCATCGCATTTTTGGTTGCATTTTTTACGATTCCTAAATCACGATAGGGCATAAAATACTGCGTAAAATCCTTTTGTTCCCCCGGCATAATCCACGTAAAATCGGGCTGATTATCGGTATAAACACCACACATCAATTCGATATACGGGCCATCTTCATCCGTTAGGTTACGATCCCAGGCGCGACCAAAATCGCCGTGCCCCCAAGTCCATTGTTTTTTTCCCGGAGAAACATGATGATTGGCAACGTGTAATAATCCGCCTTTAGAATCATTTTCATATCCGCCCACAAAATTATATTGGGATGCAATTGCCATATAAGATGTTGGAACCGGAATATTTTTATAACGTGAAATATCAGTTCCCGGCGAATAATCGACTTTATAATACGTTCCTTTTGCAATCGGGAAAGACGAAACATCACGTTTTCCGTGATCAAAAACCGCATTGACATCCGGAGGAAAAACCGATTGGTAATCGTCATTTACCTTTACCGCAGGATTGGCCCACCATAAAAAGGTTTGTGGGAAAGAAGTTCTGTTGTACAATTGCGCTTTGATTTCCAGATAGGCTTTATCGGGATATAACCGGAAACCCGCCATACCTTTGGTTCTAAACATACGCTCGACTTCGCTGCACCAAACGGTTGCGCTTCCGTCTTCATGTTCTTCGATAGTAAAATCAACCGGATCAAAAGTCGTTGGTCGGTGGTGCTGCGGCCAGTTAAACTCGATTCCGCCAGAAATCCACGGGCCAGTAAGTCCTACTAATGCCGGTTTTACAACCTGATTGTAATATACAAAATGACGTTCTTTGGTTTTATCATACGCCATATGAACGCGTCCGCCAAGTTCAGGCAAAATCATTATTTTAACAAACTCATTTTCAAGATAAACGGCCTGATATTCTTTGTCGATTTTTTCGTCTGCGATTTTTTCAATAACCGGATAAGGATATACAGATCCGTTACTTCCCTGATACACTCTTTTCTCAATAAATACAGGATTTTTTTCAGGTTTGCCCACCTCATAGGTGGGTAGGATTATTTTTTCCTTCCAAACATTTACTTTTTGCATGATGTAATGAAATTTAAATTATTGAATATTCTTTGATCTTTTATCAGCAACCATCAGTTCCTCAATCTCTTCAAGACTTTTGTTTTTAGTTTCAGGAAGTTTTCTAAATACAAACACAAATCCTAAAGCGCAGATAATACCGTACAGCCAGAAAGTTCCGGATGTACCCAGATATTCGTTAAAAACAGGAAAGGTTTGCACTAAAAGTGCAGAGGCGATCCAGAGCGCAAATGTGGCTACAGACATCGCAACACCTCTGATTCGGTTAGGGAAAATTTCAGATAAAATCACCCAGGTAATAGGAGCGAGGGACATGGCATAAATGGCTATTGCTAATAATACCAGTAATAACAGTGGGAATCCGGTAACATTGGTATAATAAAAATAACCCAATAAAGCATAGATGACAGCAAGTGCGCCCGAACCAAAAAGCATTAGTTTTTTACGACCAATTTTATCTACAGTTCCCATCGCAACCAATGTGAAAATCAGGTTGATGCTTCCTGTAATCACAATATTCATGAATAAATCATTGATGCTATAACCCGCCGAAACAAAGATTTCCTGAGCATAATTAAAGATGATATTAATACCGCACCATTGCTGGAATGCAGCTAACACAATTCCAATAGTTAATATCGGTAAAGCCTTTTTATCCAATAACATTCTGAAATCGGTTTTCTCGGTTTCGTGTGAGAAAGTTTCTTTTATTTTTACCGAAGCTTCTTTGGCGTAAGCCAAACCTCCAATTTTAGTAAGCGTATTTTCTGCCGAATCGTAATTTCCTTTTTTAGCCAGATATCTCGGGCTTTCAGGAATTAAAAACATGAGAATAAAGAATAAAACTGCCGGGAAGAATCTTGCCCAGAACATCCATCTCCAGCCTGTTTGTCCGTTCCATGAAGCCAGAATTTCAGCATGTGTATATCCTGCCGGAATAACTTCGGTAATCAGCATATTGGTAATTTGCGCGGCAAGAATACCAATAACCACAGTAAGTTGGTTAATGGATACAAAAAGTCCCCGGGTTTCCTGTGGAGCGATTTCGGCGATATATAAGGGTGAAATAGTCGACGCAATCCCAATTCCGATTCCGCCAATAATTCGCCAAATGATAAATATGGTAAAGGCTTCGGACGCTCCTGTACCAATCGCTGATACGGAGAATAATACTGCGGCAACAATTAACATAGGGCGTCTTCCATAAGTATCTGCCAATTTTCCTGCAACGGCTGCTCCCGCAACACAGCCCACAAGGGCACTACTCATAGCCCAGCCTTGTAAAGCGGGAGAGTCTGAAATACCAAAATAAATTTCGTAAAATGGTTTTGCACCACCTATTACAACCCAGTCGTAACCAAAGAGTAGGCCACCCAATGCTGCAACGAGGCTAATTGATAGTAAAAAGGTATAATTATAATTTTTCATAAAAAGGTTTTAATAGCTTTTGTAAAATTAGCGGAATAGGAACCTTTGATTTATGGATATTTTTTTTGAATAGATGGACTATAATATGATTTGTGAATGCCATTTGCTAAAATACGAAAACAGTTGCGCTACTGCTTATATTCCGTACGATATTGGATAGGTGAAGTACTCATTATTTTTTTGAATAAACGAGAGAAATACAACGGATCATTGAAACCCAAAGCAAAGCTTATTTCCTTTATACTCATGGTAGTGAAGCTGAGGTACTGACAGGCTTTCTGCATTTTCAAATAGTTGAAATAATGAATGGGAGAGTAACCAGTCTGCTTCTTAAACAGGGTAAAAAAGTGCGATGAAGAGTAATTAAAATAGGCCGCTACATCATTGATTTTTAAAGCTAAATCCAAATGTTTTTTCATATAGTCAATCGCTGACTCAATAGTATTATCCTCTGAAAATATCCTGTTTTTTTTGATGAAGAATCGTTCGTATAAAAAAGCATTCAATAATTGCCATAACGAGAGATTGGCATATTCAAGATTGCTTGCACTATAACCGTCTTCCATAACATCCAGTATATTTTCAAAAAGCTCGATACGTCTTTCTTCCAGTGATAATTGTGGTGCTGTGTCCGGAAATTCGGTGATGAATTTTTCATAGAAATGTAGCGCCTGTGGTCCGGTAAAATGAATCCAGTAAATACTCCACGGGTTTTGTTTTAAAGCATAATAATCATGCGCCACTTCCGGAGGTATGATATAAAAGGTATTGGCTTTGAGCGTTATCGTTTTATTTTCTTTACTAATAATGCCTTCGCCTTTGTAACAATAAATCAGGATGTATTGCTTACTTCCGTGTTTTCGCTTCATCGAATGGTGGCTTGCATTGGGGAAAACACCAATATCAGTAAAGTATAAACTGGCAATAAGCCCATTCTTCTTAATATTCGAAAGTATGTTTTTAGGAATCACGATCATGCGCTGTCCTAAAAAACCTTCCTTAACTTTTATTTTTTCCTTTTGCGATGAATTCTTCATTTTGATGAGGCTATTTTTCAAATATCGTAATTTAATCCATGCTTTTAGAAAAAATGTCCATTTTGGAGAAAATAATCAAAGCTACTTTTGAAATACTATTATAACGGGTTCAGGTAATCTTTTTTAACACATAGAAACATAGATTTTTTTCTTAAATAGAATAAGGCGTTTCACTTATTTAAAATACACACAGCTTGCTATGTGAAAAAACGTGTTTCTTTTTGTATCCTTTTTAGTGCATAAAATCTATGTTTCTATGTGTTTAATGACTATATGATCCGTAGGAAGTAAACAGAGATAGATTGTTTTTAAAAAGGTTGTTATAATGATAGTGCTTTCAATAATTTTTTTAAAACAATATGAATTCTATAAGTGAGATTACATACGAATCTTTTGGCTTTTTTAAAGGAAAGGAAATTTTTAAATTCCGAATTGCGAATATTCACGGAAACTATGTTGAGTTGCTTAATTATGGAGCCATAGTAAAGTCCATAGTAGTGCCGGACAAAAGTGGAAATCATGAAAATGTAGTTTTAGGATTTCCGACTCTAAAAGGATATTTAAATGATAGCTGTTATATAGGCGCAACCATTGGACGTTTCGCCAATCGAATTAATAATGCCGAGTTTTCTATTGGAAATAAAACCTATCATCTGGATAAAAATGATGGTAAAAACAATAACCATAGTGGTTCCGCAGGATTCAACAGTAAAGTATTTGATTTTCTTGTCATAGACGATGCTGTAATTTTTACGCTTGAAAGCAAAGATGGGGAAGGAGGTTTCCCAGGGAATTTAAAAACAAAAGTTATTTACAACTGGACAAATCAAAATGAATTAAAAATCAGGTATTTAGCTATTTCTAACGAACCAACGCCATTAAATTTTACCAATCATTCGTATTTCAATTTATCAGGCTGCTGGGAGAACATACAAAATCACAATCTTAGCATTCGTGCAAACTCTATATTAGTAAGTACTCCGGACTATATTCCCACAGGGGAAATTGTTGATGCAGATAAATATTCGTTTTCTAATGATAAACTAGGTGACGTTATGCAAAATAAGGGCCTGAATATTTTTTACATTTTTGATAAAGACAAAGTGCATTCCGATTTTGTTTGCGAATTATCCGAGGAAAAATCAGGAAGAAGAATGCGCGTTCAGACTTCCTATCCGGGCGTGCAATTGTATACGGGAGATTATTTGAATAGTAAAATAATTGGAGAACATTCGAAACTTTACGAACCTTTTGACGGATTGTGTTTAGAATGCCAATACTATCCGGATAGCCCAAATCATGCTCACTTCTCGAATACAATATTCGGATCCGGGCAATTTTATAATGAAACGATTACTTATGTTTTTGATGTTGAAAATTAAAAAAATATGCCACGGATTAAAGATATTTTTAGCCACGAATTAGCACGAATTAATTTGTGAAAATTTGTGCAATTAGTGGCAAAAAAATCATTTTAATCTCTATAATCTGTGGCATAAAAATTATTAACGGACTGATAAAATTTAAAAACGAATCTCTAAAACTATATAAATGAAAAAAATGTTTATTCATCGCTCTTTAAGTTTGCTGATACCTGCAATGTTTCTCGTACAGTTCAGTGGTAAAGCACAAAATGAAGGACTCTCCCTAAAGTCAAAAGACAATCTAAATAAAATAGAATTGTCTTTAGCCGAAGGAGGAAAGTTGTCTTATACGGTTACCCACAAGGATAAAGCGATAATTTTAGATTCTCCCCTTGGTTTAAGTTTAGAAAATAATGATTTTACATCAGGTTTATCCGTTGCAAATATTTCGCCTGTCGAAGAAAAACGCGAAAAATACGAGCTTAAAGTGGCCAATAATAAAGTCGCAGACCATGTTTTTAAAAGTAAAAGCATCACATTCAAAAACAAACAAGGCGCTTTAATAACCATAGATTTAATCGCTGGAGAAGAAGGCGTTGCTTTTCGATATAAGTTTACGGATAAAGACCAGCAGAAGCGAGTTGTTACAAATGAAATTACAGGATTTCATATCGAGCAAAATGCAAAAGGCTGGCTTCAGCCGTATAATAAGGCTGGAGATTATACTCCCGGTTATGAGGATTTTTATGTAGATGTAAAGTCTGGTGATCCAATAAGCGGTGCACGAAATGAATCTGTGGGCTGGTGTATGCCGGCACTGTTTAATGTCAATACTACTAAAAACTGGGTTTTAATCGCAGAATCAGGAGCAGACGGAACATTTCCTGGCTGTCATTTGCAACCGGACTCTAAAGGAGGAATTTACAGCATAGCATTTGCTAAAAAAGACGAAAAATTTACGTTGCCTTTACCGGATAAAGAGGCTTATCCAGAATCAACTTTCCCCTGGACAATGCCTTGGAGAGTGATTATGATTGGCAATAAAGCAGGAGATATATTATTGTCGACTATGATTACTGATTTGGCTCCGGCCTCTAAAATAGAAAATACGTCATGGATTGTACCGGGAAAAGCGGCGTGGTCATGGTGGTCGCATCCTGAGGATTTTACTCCGGAAATGTATAATAAATTCACGGATGTTTCGGCTTCATTCGGGTTTAGATATACGCTTTTTGATGCCGGATGGGAAAAAGCGAACAAAGAAGGAAAAATTATCGATTATGCCTTAGCAAAAGGAGTTCAGCCGTTAGTTTGGGGATATTCGGCTGAGTATTTTGATGCGGATAAAAGAAAGAAAAGGTTTAAAGAATTGGCTGATATGGGCGTAAAAGGGGTTAAAATAGATTTTTGGTGCTCAGATCGTCAAGAAGTTATGGGAACGTTACAATCAGTTTTTGAAGATGCTGCGAAACAACATTTGCTAGTAAACCTACACGGAACAACAGTACCAAGAGGCTGGCACAGAACGTGGCCCAATTTTGTAACCGCAGAAGCTATTTTAGGAACTGAAAGTTATTTTTATGAACCAAGATTTCCTGAAAAGGCAGCAGAACAAAACACCGTATTACCCTTTACAAGAAATGTAGCGGGACCAGCAGATTATACACCCTTTGCGCTGACTTTTAGAAAATATACACGTTTGAACACAGCAACGCACGAGCTGGCTATGGCGATGATCTACACTTCTGGTGTTATTCATTTTGCCGATTCAGAAGAGGTTTTTAATTCACTTCCTGAGGCACTTAAAAATTTATTGAAAGAGATGCCAGCGACCTGGGATAAAACAGAATGCATAATTGCAGATCCAGGCAAATCAATCGTACTTTCCCGTAAAAAAGATAACCTTTCTTACATCGTAGGGATAAACGGTACTAATGCAGCATTGCCGGTTTCGATAGATCTAAAAAAATACGGAAAAGGCTTTTCAAAATTCAGGATTATCTCAGAAGGCAAAGACCCGTTAATGGAATTTAATGTTCAGACTTATGCTGTAACTTCAAGCTGGAAGTATAATCTAGCACCTAAAGGTGGATTTATTATTCAGTTTATAAAGTAAAGTTTTTAAACCATATAAGTGATATAAGTTCCATAATTAAGCTTAAATTATTTATATCACTTATGTGGTTAATTTTTTCAAGTTTTAAAAATTGCTGTACAATAGTTGCAGCGTATGAAAGTCAGAAGAGCCATCAAAATATTTATCCAGTACTTCTTCAAATATAGGTTCTGAATTCTGCACACTGGCGAATAAAGTCATGCAGGATTGCAGCTTTTCATTATCAGGGTTTCCAAAAATCTCTTCTGCTGTTTTTTCATCCGTTTTGATTAATTCGGCAGTGATTTCTATGAGATGTTTTCCCAGAATTGGATGTTCTAAAAAAGCGATGGCTTCATCAGCATTTTTAATTTCGTAAAATTTAGAAGTATCACAAGACCCAAGTCCTTTTATCTGAGGAAAAATAAACCACATCCACGGAGATTCCTTTTTTCCTTTCTTAATTTCAGAAAGTGCTGCGAGGTATAATTTATTTTGAGCGTCTAAAAACCGAACCAATTCTTTAGTATTGTAAGCCATTATTTACTGATTTTATTTGGAGCAATCAGGTCGTAAAACTACTGAAAATAAATAGAGTTAAGTATTCTGAAAGTTTTTTTTAGATCTATTTTTTTCTATATATTAAGCCGGAAATGATCTGTAGTATTTATCGGAATTTTTACTTGATTTAAGGAAAAAATTTCTTCAGGAATAAAAATAATCGCGCAATCCCGATAGCTATCGGAAGCAGAGTCGCAAAGTTTTTATTTGATTCTTTTTAAGTTTTTAACTTGGCGCCTTTGTGTATTTGCGCGAAATTGTCGGCGTATGTAAAAGGAGCTTTACAATAATTTCAGCAATCCCGATACAAAGTTTTTTTATTTTGATCTAGAATTTTAAATCATTTGAATCCTTTAATATGTGGCAAAATAGAACCTTGCAATCTTTGCGAAAAAACCGTTGCGACCTTTGCAGTTAGAAAAATTCACAATATTATTCCTGTTAACAGGCCTCTTTTTTGTTATAAAACACAATAATGTTTAGTGTCCCCTTTATAATATTTCTATTTTTACTAATAAAGTATCATTATCGACTTAGATAATATTGAATTTTTAAGTTGACATTAGTTTCAAAAAGTATCAATTTGTGTTAACGGGCGTTCTGCTCAATAAAAAAAATAAAATATGAAAATAGGTTTAATCGGATTTGGAAAAACTGGAAAATCAGTAGCATCAATACTACTGGAAAACAAGAAATTTTGCCTGGAATGGGTTTTAAGACAAAGTACTGTTTTAGAACACAGATCAGTTCCCGAATTTTTTGGCATTCAGTCAGACGAACCCGGATTGATCTACTCCAGCTCTAAAACTACAATGGGAGAATTGTTAGATAAACATCCCGTTGATGTTATTATTGATTTTTCATCTAATGAAGGGATTTATACTTATGGAGAATTGGCTGCGGATAGAAAGATCAAAATTATCTCGGCAATCTCACATTACAAAGACAAAGAATTACAATTATTAAAGAAACTGGCTCATAAAACGACTGTATTTTGGTCTCCTAATATTACTTTAGGTGTAAATTATTTACTGTTCGCAGCTAAATTTTTAAAGAAAATCGCTCCATGGGTTGATATTGAAGTCAACGAAGAACATTTTAAAAAGAAAGAAGGAACATCCGGAACGGCTGTAAAAATAGCAGAAGCTTTAAATATTGACAAAGAAAATATCAATTCGGTAAGGGCCGGAGGAATTGTAGGGAAACATGAAGTAATCTTTGGTTTTCCGTACCAAACCGTGCGGCTTATTCACGAATCGATTTCAAGGGAAGCTTTTGGAAACGGAGTTGTTTTTGTGGCAGAAAATTTAGAACACAAACAAAAAGGATTATATAATTTCGAAGATATTCTGACGCCTTATTTTACAGTGTGATTTTTGAATTGATCTGAAATAAAAGATAATAATTATAAATCGGAATAGATTAGTGCTATTCCGATTTAATTTAATTATTTCTGTTTTACTCCGTCATCGAACCAATATTATGGTCTTCAGGGGCACCTTGCTCAAGTCGGGTTAATTCATCGCAACTTATAATTTTCCCTTCAGCAATTCTGAATTCTGCCAAAACGTGAATTTTTATCATACTGCCATCGTTTTTTGTAACGATGACATCATGATTGGTAAAAACAAGTTCACCTTCTGCAGCAATATTCCTGAAATTCACAATGATTTTACTGACAATGCCTTTTTGTGCTTTCATATGCTGAATAAAACCTGAAAAATCAAGTTGTACACCATCCACATTTTGCTGATAATTCGAGTGAAAAAAATGAGCGATAATTTTTTCATCGACAATAGTACTGCCCACTACCTGAGTGAAAGCATCTTTAATGAATTGTTTGTTTTTGATATTCATTTTCTTTACGATTTTAATTGATGACAAAGAAAGGAATAGACAGAAGGGGCAACAATATCATAAATAAGGTTTTGATTGTACAATTTGTAGTTCCAACCAATTAATGCCTTTATTTTCTACTATTTTCGCGAAAGGAAAGAGGAGTAGAACCTGTCGATTTTAAAAACAATCTTGAAAAATAGGCAGGATCTTCATAACCCAGATTAAAAGCAATTTCCTTAATTGTAAAAGATGTAAAGAACAATAGTCGTTTTGCTTCAAGGATTATTTCCTGCTGAATCCAGTAACTAAGCGGCATTCCTGTATTTTTTTTAACTACCTGATTAAGATACGCAGCGGATATATTAAGCTTGCCAGCATAATCTTTTGGACTTTTTATAGTTTTGAATTCCCTTTGCAATAACTTTTTGAATTGATGAGTTAGGGTTTCAGAATGATCATCGCTTTCGTTTTTAGCAAGTTCCTGATGGAATATCGCAGCAAATAAACTCGCCAATACATTTGAGATAGATTTTATACTATTAGAATCGTATTTCTCAGATTGCGGATTTTCGATCATTAATTCCAGAAGCTGAATAGTGCTTTTTATTTTCTTAGCCCAGATTGCATCAAATTCACAAGGAATATTTGCGATATGAAACTGGTCAAAAGTATTGCGAACGTACTTGGGGACCAAATCAGTATCTAAAGCTATAATATATCCTTTAGATTCAAAACGAGAAATTTCATAATGTACTTGCCCGGGAAAAATACAGCATGAAACACGGTTCTGAAGTTTAATTTCTTTGAAATCAATCATTAAAGAGCTCGTTCCGCTTTCCTGAAAAATAAAAATATAATTTTCGTCCCTATGTGCTTGTTCCACTCGCGAACTTGCGATGTTGCCGGACATATTTCTGATAAAGATTCCCCATTTAGAAAATGGCTCTAGATTGTATACAGGAATATCTTTTTTTGAATTCATAAATAAAAGATCTGAAAGTATGGTAAAGATAGGTAAGTTGGCAGTAATGAGAATAACTTAGGAAATAATCTCGTAAAGGTGCAGTCACTAAAGCTGTCGGGAGCAAAGTTTTTTCTCTTTTACAATTTTTTTATCTAACATATTCAAACCCGACAGGTTTAAAAAACCTGTCGGTCTTATTGTATGCGTTACTGTGATGTTATTAATAATTAACTCAAAAATGATTGATATATCAAATAAATAATTATATTTGACATATCAAATAAATTGAAAATTAAGAAATTTAATATGAGTAAGAAAACCCCAACAGGAACGGTGCTGTATACAATAGAACAGACGATAAAAGAATACAGGAAGATTGCCAAAAAAATATTCAGAAGATCGTAAGTGACATTACGGTTGATCAATGTTTGATATTAATTATTCTAAATGATAATACGAAAATTTCTCAAATTGAAATAGCAAAATTAATATTTAAGGATAATGCTTCAGTTACAAGAATAATTGAATTGATGGTTAAAAAAGATTATTTAACCAGAGAAACAGATGAGTCAGACAAAAGAAAAACCAAACTGGATATCACTGAAAAGGGTAAAAAAACAATTGCTCTTCTAACGCCAGTTATTAAGCTTAATCGTAATACTGCCCTTGATGGATTATCACTTGATGAAATCGAGTTACTAGACAAAATCCTCCATAAAATAATTTCAAATTGTAAAACTTCATAAATATGAAACATCTTTTAACTTTAGTATTTATATCATTTTCTATCGTTGCGTTTTCGCAAAAAGACATCAAACAAGAATTTAATCTTACCGAAATAAGCCAAAAACAAATTATTGATTCGCTGACCAAAGAACTCGAAGAATTCTATATACGACCAAATGCTATTGGAGAGATAAAAAAGAAACTGAATGAGAATTATAAAAAAGGACTTTATAAAAACATCATAAAACCCAATGAATTTGCTTCTAAACTAAGTGCAGATCTTATAGAGGTTAGCAAAGATTTGCATTTTGGAGTAAGATATGATCCGGAATGGACGGAAAACCAACGAAAAAAAGAAAATAAAGAGGTACAGAAAAAAATTAAAGCAGAGGAATTAGCTGACGCAAAAAAGAAAAATTTCGGTTTTCAACAAGCAAGAATTTTAGAAGGAAATATAGGCTATTTAAAGTTTGATTATTTTGAAGATCCTGCAATAGGAAGTGAAACCGCTGCATCCACAATGCAATTTTTAAGCAATACGGATGCTTTAATTATCGATTTACGCCAAAATAATGGCGGGGCTATGGAAATGGGACAATTCCTAAGCAGTTATTTTTATTCAGGTAAAGAATTACCTCTGTATAAATATTACTATTATGAAAAAAACAGAAAAAAAACCGAGAGGGAAATGTGGTTATTGCCTTCTGTCCCGGGGAAACGTATGGAGGATGTTGATATTTATATTTTAACAAGCAACACTACTTTTTCTGCTGCTGAATGGATGAGCTACTCGCTGCAAAACTTAAAACGGGTTACTATTGTAGGCGAGAAAACAGCTGGTGGTGCACATCCTATAGATCGAAAGATATTACCAAACGGTTTTTCTGTAAATATCCCTTTTGGAGAAGTGAAAGACCCAATTACCAATACGGATTTTGAAGGAAAAGGCGTTATGCCGGATGTTTTGTGCAAAAGCGAAGAAGCGATAAACACATCGCACCTACTTGCTTTGCAGAAGTTATCCTTAAAAAATAAAGATTCAGTAAACAATCTGGCCTGGTTTATTCCCATTGTTAAAAACAGACAAAAAACGGCAAGTATTGCGGATGAAATCTTAAAATCTTATCAAGGAAAGTATGGGAAAGTTGAACTCAAATTTGAAAACAATAATTTGTATTACAAATGGAATAATATGGCAACTTTGTTACTGATTCCTTTAGAACAGGATTTATTTCTGCTGGATGGAATAGATGATTTCCGTATTAAAATTGTTTCCAAAAATAATTCGGTAACAGGATTTAAAAGAATTTATCAGGACGGACAGGAGAAGTTTTATAAAAAAGAGTAAAATTTTAGAATTTAATTTCGGCAAAGGTGCAAAGTTTTTTCTTATTTACTTTTAAGCCCCGGAGGAGCGATATATTTATAGCAATTATAGAGGTTCCACTATTAAAGCTCCAGGAGAGCGATATACATATCACCCCGATGGGGTTCGGATCTTCTTTATCAAATTAAATGCTATAAATATGATGTCCCGCCGGGACTTGTTTTAATGCACAGAGTCTGTTTAATTTGTCATTTCAACGAAGGAGAAATCTTCGTAAGAAACTCTACAAAGAAACTCGATAATCTTTATCAGTTTTAATTTCGCAAAGGCGCAAAGTTTTTTCTTTTTAAGATTTAAACTTTGTATTTCAGCGGGTTTGTGAGAGTCGTTTCTATTACAATATCACTTTCTAAAAATCAAAGCTTTAGTATATTCAGCATTCATTTTGGCAATCGAAAGAATAGAAATTCCTTGCGGACATTCGATTTCGCAGGCTCCTGTATTCGAGCAATTTCCAAAACCTTCAGTATCCATTTGTTCAACCATTGTTAAAACCCTTTTTGATGCTTCGACCTTTCCTTGCGGAAGCAAAGCGAGATGTGTTATTTTGGCACCAACAAATAAAGCAGCACTTGCATTTTTACAAGTGGCTACGCAGGCACCACAACCAATACAAGCCGCTGCATCAAAAGAAGCTTCGGCAGTTTCGTACGATATCGGTATACTATTCGCTTCGGGGGCCTGACCCGTTGAAGCACTAATAAAACCGCCCGCTTCAATAATGGAATCAAAAGCAGAACGATCAATTTTTAAATCTCTTAGAACCGGAAATGCTTTGGCCCTAAAAGGCTCGATATAAATCGTATCTCCATCTTTAAAACTTCTCATATGGAGTTGGCAGGTTGTGGTGTTTTTTAAAGGTCCATGAGCTCTTCCATTAATTACAACACCGCATTGTCCGCAGATTCCTTCGCGGCAATCATGATCAAATTCAATGACACGTTCTTTTTTCTGAATTAGGGATTCGTTTAAAAGATCGAGCATTTCCAGAAAAGACATATGCTCAGAAACCTCGTCAATTTCATAATTTACCATTTCTCCTTTAGAAGAAGTATTGAGTTGTCGCCATATTTTAAGATATAGTTTCATATGCTTAAGCTTTTGATTATTTGTAACTTCTAACAGCCAATTCAACCGATTCGAATACGAGTGGTTCTTTATGCAATTCCGGTTGTTGATCTTTTCCTTTCCATTCCCAAGCAGATACGTAACAGAAATCGGCATCGTTTCGAACCGCTTCACCATCTGCAGTTTGGTATTCTTCCCGAAAGTGTGCCCCGCAGGATTCTTCTCTTTGTAAAGCATCGTGACACATTAACTCGGCCAGTTCGATATAATCTGCAATACGTCCGGCTTTTTCGAGTTCGCTGTTTAGTGTGTCATCTCCGGTGATGAGTAAGTCTTTTTCAAAAGATGCTTTTAGCAATTTGATTTCATTTAAAGCTTCTTCCAGTTTTTCTTTACTTCTGGAAAGCCCGCACTTCTCATACAATAACCGGCCTATTTTTTTATGGAAATAATCTGTTGAAAGCGTTCCTTTACTGTTTAGAAATTTATCTAACTGATCTCTGACTGATTTTTCAGCTTCGTCAAAAGCAGGATGCGATATATCTAATTTTGGAGTGTTTAATTCTCCTGCCAAATAATTAGGAATGGTATAGGGAGCAATAAAATAACCATCAACACAAGCCTGAAGCAATGAATTTGCGCCCAGTCGATTTGCACCATGATCCGCAAAATTGGCTTCTCCCAGAGCAAATAACCCCGGAATAGTGGTCATCAATTCATAATCTACCCAAAGGCCGCCCATCGTGAAATGTGCAGAAGGAGATATCAGCATTGGTTCTTTGTACGCATTGATTCCCGTAATTTTCTCGTACATCGCAAAAAGATTGCTGTATTTGGATTGAATAATATCTTTTCCCTGAGCTTTAATCGCAGCCGAAAAGTCAAGATAAATGGCATTTTTCATTGGTCCAACGCCATGTCCGGCATCGATTTGTTCTTTTGCCGCTCTTGACGAAATGTCGCGTGGAGCCAGATTACCAAAAGAAGGATATTTGCGTTCCAGATAATAATCTCGTTCGTCTTCCGGAATTGTATTTGGATTTCTGTCATCGGCAGCTTTTTTAGGCACCCAGATTCGTCCGTCATTACGGAGCGATTCCGACATCAACGTAAGTTTAGATTGATTGGCGCCGTGTTGCGGAAGTGAAGTAGGGTGAAACTGAATCCAGCTCACGCCCGCCATATAAGCGCCTTTTTTATGGGCACGCCAAATAGCAGAACTATTACAGCCCATTGCCAAAGTCGAAAGATAATAGACTTTTCCATAACCTCCTGAAGCCAGTACAACGGCATCGGCAACATGACGTTCGAGCGCTCCGGTTTCAAGATTTCGTGCAATGATTCCTTTTGCTTTTCCGTCGATTACAACCAGTTCCAGCATTTCGTGGCGGGTATGCAGGGCAACTTTCCCTAAAGAAACCTGTCGTAATAAACCCTGATAAGCTCCGAGTAAAAGTTGTTGTCCGGTTTGTCCGCGGGCATAAAAAGTTCTCGAAACCTGCACACCTCCAAAAGACCGGTTATTGAGATATCCGGCATATTCTCTGGCAAAGGGAACTCCTTGTACAACGGCATGATCTATTAAAGCCGCCGAGCATTCCGCCAAACGGTAAACATTGGCTTCACGCGATCTGAAATCACCACCTTTTATGGTATCATAAAACATTCTGTACGTACTGTCGCCATCATTTTTGTAATTTTTTGCAGCATTTACACCACCTTGTGCCGCTACAGAATGCGCTCTTCTGGCAGAATCCTGAAAACAAAACGATTGAATGTTATAACCTTGTTCAGCTAATGATGCTGCGCAAGAAGCACCTGCAAGACCCGTTCCTACGACAATGATGTTGAGTTTTTTTCTGTTCGCCGGATTTACAAGTTTTGCTTTTGCCTTATAATTATTCCATTTTTCTGCGAGGGGACCTTCCGGTATTTTTGAGTCTATCATTTTTGTTTTTATTTAAAATGAAAAGGAACTTTAAAAAGCTGTAATTTACTACAAAAAAATGATTTCTGAAATAGAAAACCGGAAGGATTTACAGAAAGCCACAGATAAAAAAATAAAAAAGGTTATACCATAAAAAATCTTTTAAATCTGCATGAAAAAATAAAACAGATACTTTTCTTTTTCGAAAATAGAGGAGTATATTTTTCTCCTAATTGTTAGGAATGAATTTATAATCTGGATGACTTAATATAATTTTTTAATAGTCAATAGTTTATTCGGGATGTAGAGTCACCAGTCTGTTAGTATTGTGAGTTTATTTGATGTGTTTTACGGCGATATGCTTTTTTTCTCTACCATAATCAATAAAATTATTGTTTGATAAACTTTTCTACATTTGGAATTTTCTGTAGGGATTTTGTGTTTTCTTCGAGAATTTTAGCCGCAGCTTCGTTTATTTTTTCCGATGAAATTGATTTCCATTTGTCCAGATCTTTTTCGTAATCGCTATGAAATAAATATCGGGATAAATCTCTTATAACACAATAGGCGGCAATCGAATGGCCGTTTTCGCTGTCGTAATTACCATTATTGATAAAAAACTGCAGTCTTTTTGAGAGTCCGTCTTCAGAGTAAAGGGATAGTTCAGTTAATTTTCCTCTATATTCGAGATCGGCAGAGCCAACTCCTTTTAAATTGGGGAATAATTTATAATCGGCAAAATGCCTTCCTTCATGTCCAATATAACTTACTCTAAAGGTTTCTGATTTCAAATCGTATGCTTTTTTTACACAAAATAAAGCTTCTTTAGTAGCCCAGCCTGCAGGGTAATAGCGTCCCAGAGTGGCATATTCGCTCCAGCCTAATGTGATAAAATCATCCATAAAATAAACTTTTACGGGAGTTTCCTTTCCGTCATAATTAAGTTTATAGACGGTATCTTTTTCTGTTTTCCAGACCAATAAATCATACAAACTACCGGTTTTTCCAAATCCTGTGGTATGATAGCCTAAACTGGAGATGTATTTTTTTTGATAGACATTTATGCTATCTTCATTAACGGTTAAATTTTGTGCTGGAGGAAAGTTTGTTTTAAGAAAATCAGACACATTTTTCATGATCAGGGTATCGTTTTTCATTTCTTTATTTAAGAAAGACAATCGCCAGTAATCCCTGTAAATTTTTAATAATGCATCTATTTTGGATTTTCGGGTTTCTAAAAAGTCACTTTTATCTTCTTCAAATTTAAATCGGTTCTCAAAATCAGTTTTAAATTTGAAGTCCTTTTGGGCTATTTTTTTTGTCGGGTCAATTTCTAATAAGGGCAAAGCCAATTTAGGATTTCCATCTAACGCAAAAGAATAAATCCTGGTATAATCGAGTTTGATACTATCATTTTGCTGGGGTTGGGCATTTATTTTCGATAATAAAAAGAAATGAAGAATAAGTACAGCAGCTAGTTTTAAAGTTCTCATAATAAAAAATATCAGGTTGATTTTAGAATGACTTTTTATTATAGAGACCAGTTTTTAGATTTTGTTACAGTTTTAGTTCTTTTTTCTGTATTATTATTTAGTTTCCTATGATTTCTTTTCGATGTAAAGTTCCCCAGTCTTTTAAAGCCATGATAACATTGCCTAAAGATTTGCTGTGTTCTGTTGATGCATACTCAACCGTTGGTGGAAATGTATCATAAACGGTTCTGGTTACCAATTTGTTTATTTCCAAATCTTTAAGTTCTTTCGATAGCATTTTATCGGTTATTCCTTTTATATTTTTAGAAATTTCTTTAAATCGTTTTGGCCTGCTGGATAAAGCGATCAGTATAGGCAATTTCCACCTTCCGCTTAAAACCTCTAATGCATCTCTTACCGGAAGTAATGCAGCGAGACATTCTTCTGGTTCACAGGCTAATTCTATTGTTTTTTCGAATGGTGTTTTCATATGTTTCATGTTACTATCCTCAAGGATAGCGCTATCCTTGAGGATAGTACTATAAAAGAGATAGCAAATGTATATAAGTTTGTATCATAAAACAAATAGTATTATATGAGCACAAAGATTTTGAATATTGTAACAAGCACCAAAGGTGATACTTCATTTAGTAACCAATTATCGAATGCTATTCTGGAAAAATTAAAAACAGAATATAGCGAAACTCAGGTGCAAACGCTTGACCTTTCAAAAACACCTTTCCCTTATTTGACTGACTCGCATATAAATGCAGTTTATACACCTGCTGATCAGCACACAGAAACACAAAAGCAGATCCTTAAAAACTCTGATGAAGCAACAAAAGATCTTTTAGAAGCTGATATTATTGTTATTGGCGTGCCGCTTTATAATTTTGGGATTCCTGCAGTATTAAAAGGATGGATTGATCAGGTTGCGAGAGCTGGTAAAACTTTTAGTTATGATGAGAATGGACCAAAAGGATTATTAACTAATAAAAAAGTGTTTTTATCTATTGCTTCCGGAGCTATATTTTCTGAAGGACCATACAAAAGTTATGATTTCTCAGAGCCGTATTTGAGAACCGTATTAGGTTTTTTAGGAATAACAGATGTTACGACTTTCCGGGTAGAAGGAACAGCTATGCCTGATTTTGCCGAGAGTGCTTTACCTAAAGCTATAGCGGCTGTTGAAGAGTTTGCTTTTTAAATTAAAAATAAAATTACGATAGTTGGACATTTTCGTAATGAGTAAACCCGACAGGTTTTATCCCGAGGCTTCGGGACTGTCGGGTTTTGTATTTTTAAAGATTGTTTGCCACGAATTACACCAATTTTCACGAATCATTTTTACACTAATGAGATTAAAAATTAGTGAAAATTGGTGTAATGCGTGGCTAAAAAATATTCGATCGAAATATGGTAGGATAGGTGAGAATTTGAATAGTAAAATCTTTGTCAAAGTTTTAAAATTTGACAAAGGCAACCAGACCTAATTGCTATTTCTCAATAATCATGGTAACACCTTGTCCTCCTGCAGCACAAATGGATATAAACCCTCTTCCGGAACCTTTTTCATTTAATAATTTTGCCATAACACCAATGATTCTTCCTCCGGTAGCGGCAAAAGGATGTGCTGCGGCAAGACTGCTTCCTTTTACATTAAGTTTATTTCTGTCGATTGCTCCAAGAGCTTTCTTTAAACCTAATTGTGTACTAAGTTCCGGACTTTCCCAAATTTTTAAGGTCGCCAAGACTTGTGCAGCAAAAGCTTCGTGAATTTCGTAATAGTCGAAATCCTGCAACGTCAATCCCGCTTTATCAAGCATTCTGCTCGCAGCAAATAAAGGTGCTAACAAAAGATTTTGTTGATTTTTGACATATTCAATGGCGGCAATTTCGGCAAAAGTAATATAAGCCAAAACAGGAAGTCCATTTGCTGCAGCCCATTCTTCGCTGGCTAAAAGAATGCAGGAAGCTCCATCTGTAAGCGGAGTTGAATTTCCTGCGGTCAATGTTCCGTTTACTTTATCGAATGCAGGCCTTAATTGGGCTAATTTTTCAATTGTACTGTCTTTTCGCAGATTATTATCTTTATCCAGACCGTTAAAAGGTGTAATCATATCATCAAAAAAACCTTCTTCATATGCTTTTGCCATATTCAAATGACTTTTAAGCGCTAAATTATCCTGATCCTCACGCGAGATTTGATAGTGTTTTGCCGTGATTTCAGTATGACCACCCATCGAAAGTCCGGTTTGCGATTCTTCGTTTCTTGGAACCAGAGGAGTTAAATCTTTCGGACGTAGTTTTAGAAACAGTTTTATTTTTTCGCCTAATGATTTTGCTTTTCGTGCATGAAGTAAAATCTTTCTCAGTTTTTCGCTTACAGCAATTGGCATATCACTAATAGAATCTACACCGCCTGCAATTCCTGATTCTATTTGGCCCAGCGCAATTTTATTGGCAATATATATGGCACTTTCTATTCCGGTATCGCAGGCTTGTTGCAAATCGCAGGCAGGTGTAGCCGGATCGAGTGCCGTTTTCATCACGCATTCTCTGATGAGATTATTGTCATAAGTATGTTTGATGACAGCTCCTCCGGCAACTTCCCCGAGTAATTTTCCCTCGAGATTGTATTTATTTATCAGTCCGTTTAAGGCTGCTGTCATCATTTGTGTATTTCCAACTTCGGCGTAAGCGGTATTAGCTCTTGCAAAAGGAATTCGGTTATAGCCAACAATGGCAACTTTTCTGATTGTGCTGGTCGTATTCATAGTTGAATTTTTTTTGGAACTTAAAGGTAAGGAGAGTTATCCATTATTTAATCTTTTGAACCACAATATTGTTTAAGATTAAGATCAGAATTCATTAGATATTTATATTTATTTAGAATAATTAAAAATAATTTTGTAAAACAGATATTTAGCAGTTACTTTTGCCACGAAAATCAAAACCAAATAAAATGAATAACATGACTATAAAAAAAGTTTTATTTTGCCTGATGTTCCTAAGCTCTTTCGCTATGATGAGTCAGGAACTGGGAAAAATAACAGGAAAAGTTTCTTTGAGCGGCAATGTACCTGCGGAAAACGTTTCTGTGGTTCTTAGAGGAACAAAATATACTGCTGTTACAAATGAAAAAGGGCAGTACGAAATTAAAAATGTAAAACCGGCCAGTTATACTATTAGTATTCATGCGGTAGGAATTCATACAACTGATGATCAGATAATCGTTAACGCAAAACAAACTACTATTAAAAACTTTATGCTTTCTGAAAGTCAGGAAGATCTCGACGAAGTAGTCATTACCAAAAACAAGTACAAGCAAGATAAGCCTTCTTTGTCATTACGTCTTCAGACTCCTATACTTGAGATTCCGCAAAACATTCAGATTGTGAGCGCCCAGACTTTAAAAGACCAACAAATCATTAGTATGAGTGATGGAGTGATTAGAAACGTGAGTGGAGCTGTACGTTTAGAACACTGGGGAGATTTGTATACTAATATTACAATGCGCGGATCTCAGATTCAGGCTTTTCGTAACGGGTTTAATGTAGTGTCTTCTTTTTGGGGACCGCTTACCGAAGATATGAGCTTTGTAGATCATATAGAGTTTGTAAAAGGACCAGCCGGATTCATGCTTTCAAGTGGTGATCCAAGCGGACTTTATAATGTGGTGACTAAAAAACCAACCGGAATTACTAAAGGGGAAGCTACTGTAATGGCAGGAAGTTATGATTTTTACAGAGCCAGTGTGGATCTTGACGGTAAATTAGATAAAAAAGGTAAATTATTGTACCGTTTTAATGCGGCTGCACAAAAGAAAGGTTCTCACAGACCGTTTGAGCACAATGATCGTTATGTAATTGCCCCGGTTATTACGTATCAGGTTGATGATAAAACGAAACTTACTGCCGAATATAATTTTCAGTATGCAAACATGACTGAAATTGGTTCATATTATGTATTTGGTCCCGCATCTGACGGATATGCAACTTTACCAGTGGGTTTTACCATGACACAACCGGGATTGCCTGATACTAACATTCAGGATCATAGCGGCTATCTTATGTTTGAACATAAATTTGATGATAACTGGAAGTTGACTGCACAGACTTCTTATTTTAAATACATACAACAAGGGTATAGTTCATGGCCAAATGCTGTTGGTCCAACTGCAGATCTTGCAAAAAATGAAGTAATCAGAAACGTTGGTATCTGGGATGCAGAAAGTAATATGTATTTAGGTCAGATATTCCTGAACGGAAAATTCAATACCGGAGCTGTTACCCATAAAATATTGACAGGAGTAGATTTAGGAAGTAAAGATTATATGGCAGACTGGGGACAATCTCACAATCTTGATACAGTAGATGATCCGTTTAATTTACTGAATCCAAATTATGGAACGCCATCTAATGGAATGCCAGATTTTGATCATACAACACCTCTTTCTATAAGAGCAAAAGCTGCCGGAGGTTTAATAAGTACAGATTACGCGGCAGGATATATTCAGGATGAACTTGGTTTTTTTGAAAATAAATTAAGATTGACCCTTGCTGCAAGATATACCTGGATTAAACAGGCAAGCTGGGGCGGAGATCCAATTTCTGATACTCATATCACACCACGTGCAGGTTTAAGTTATTCTGTAACCGAAAGTTTAGCTGTGTACGGATTATACGATCAGGCTTTTATTCCGCAAGCCGGGATTATTTTAAATGGAGATAAAGTAAAACCACTTACAGGTAATAATACAGAATTTGGTATTAAAAAAGACTGGTTTGACGGAACCTGGAGTACAACAGTATCTGCTTATAGTATTTTAAAACAAAATGAACTAACGTCTGATCCTTTAAATAAACCAGGAGAAATGTACAGTGTAGTTTTGGGAGAAAAAAGAGCAAGAGGAGTTGAATTTGATTTGAGAGGAAAGATTTTGGACGGTTTTAATGTGATTGCTAATTATGCTTTTACCGAATCTATCGTAAATAAAGTTGATCCGGCTGTTTCTGCTGCAACAGGAATTAAAGTTGGTGATATTGTTCCGGGATATGCTAAACATACTGCAAATGCGTGGTTAAATTACAGTATCCAAAATGGCTCACTTAAAGGGTTAGGAGCTTCTATAGGAGGGACTTATCTCGCAGGTCGTCAAACTGATACCTGGGGTGTAGGTCTTGAAAAACTTCCAAATTATTTTAAACTGGACGGAGGTTTATCGTATGATACTAAAAAGTTTAAGATTACAGCAAACGTATTCAATATCCTGAATAAATATCTTTATAGCGGTTCTTATAACGAATATCTTAAAGCCTATTACTGGCAAACAGAACAGCCTATAAACTTTAGAGTAGGAGTTACTTATAAATTCTAAGAGTATTTTTAATTAAGAGTTTTTATAAAAAAAGCATCCGTCGAATGGCGGATGCTTTTTTTTGAGGTTCAGAGATTCAAAGGCTCAGAGGTTTAAAGTTTTATTAAAATGAAAAACCTTTTTAATCTTTTAATCCTTTTATCCGGATAACTATCGGGAGTGGAAAAAATTATCCCTTATGAATCAACGGAATTACTTTTGAGCCTATAAGTTCTATGGCATTCATTAATTGTTTGTGCGTAAGTCCTGCATTATCCATTTGGAATGTAAACCTGGAGATTCCGCCAAGAGATTCGCCATGGCGTAGAATTTTCTCGGCAATACGTTCCGGATCACCCACAACCAGAACACCCTGATCATCTATAAGTCCATTAAATTTGTCTTTTGTTACGGGTGGCCAACCACGTTCTCTGCCTAATTTGGTCCAAAGTTCAGCATAACCGGGATAATATTCGGCTATGGCTTTTTCGGTTGTTGCTCCAACAAAACCCGGTGAATGCAAACCTACTTTAAGCTCCTCAGGTTTGTAACCTGCGGCTTTTCCGGCTTCACGGTACAAATCGACTAACGGACGAAAACGATGCGTTTGTCCGCCAATTACGGCAACCATCAAAGGCAATCCCAGAGATCCTGCTCTCACAAAAGATTCCGGAGTTCCGCCAACACCTAACCAAACAGGCAGTTTTTCCTGCAATGCTCTTGGGTATATTGGGAGATTGTTCAAAGCCGGACGAAATTTTCCCGACCAGGTTACAAACTCATTGTCTCTAATTTGTAATAGTAAATCTAACTTTTCTTTGAAAAGGGCATCATAATCATTGAGGTTAAAACCAAAAAGAGGATATGCTTCAATAGAAGATCCACGACCCACAACAATTTCAGCTCTTCCTTTCGAAATTAAATCCAGCGTAGCAAAACTCTGATAGACGCGCACAGGGTCAGCGGCACTTAAAACCGAAACAGCACTCGATAATCGGATACGTGTCGTTCGTGCAGCAGCTGCAGCTAATATAACCGCTGTAGCCGAATCTAAAAATTCCTTTTTGTGATGTTCGCCAATTCCAAAAACGTCAAGTCCGGCCTGATCTGCCAGCTCGATTCTTTGGAGTAATTGTTCCATCGCATTGACACTACTCAAAGTGTTGTTGTCTCCGTACATCGCCGAAGCAAAACTGTCAATTCCTATTTCTATCATATAGTAAAGGTATTAAATTTTATTTTTTCTCTTTCTTAAATAAAATCTAATTGCTTTCTTCGATCATGGGTTTTGTACTTCTAAACACTAATTTCTATTTAGTTTCGTGTGTTTGTAATGATTAAAGTTTCAATTTTGTTTAATGTTTAAATAAGCGGTAGAAAAGAATGAAGGATTTACAATAAAAATATCGGTTCTGCTTTTTGGAACTACAGGCATATCATGACCCGGAAATACAATCAGTTCAGGACTTTTTAGTTCCAGATTTTTAATGTTATTTCTGTTTTGTGCTGCTTTTTCAGGTTGGGTTGGCAACCTTTCCACATCCGTCGATCTGAGCCAGTCAGCATGTACAACTACATCTCCTGTTAATAAAACCGGACCTTTATCCAACGTTACCAAAAGCATTAAATCGCTATCTGTATGTCCTTGTTTTTCTATTAATTGAATTGTTTTATCACCAAACATATCGTACGATTTTCCTAACGGAGAATTACTTTTTTTGAACGAAGAGGCATTTGTAAATTTCGGAAAATTGGCTTGTTGGGGTTCTGATTTACTATTCATGATTAGCTGAGCATTTTTAAAGGCATCGATTGTGCCTATATGATCATCATGAAGATGCGAAAGAGCCAGGTACTTAATTTCTTCAGGGTGTATTCCAATTTTTTTTATCTGATTAAAAGCCAGCATTTCCGATTTGGATTTACTTTCAAATAAAAAGGACATTGGAAATCCTAAACCATTTTGGCCTTCAATAGCTACTTTTTCTGATATTCCGGTATCAAATAAAAGATAGCCAAACTTGGGATGTTTAATTAAATAAACAGGACATGGTCTCCATTTTTTATAGGTTGGACTAAGTGCTTTTGTCATTCGGTTAAATCCTGTATTAAAAACATATAACTCGATTCCGGAGTTTTTAGCAAAATTGTACGGTTTAATCTTCTGATTTTCTGATGTTATATTGCTTGGCCTGTATTTAACTGCGAAGGAAATTCCAAAAGAAATAACAATCAATATAATAGCGACAACCTTTACCAGAATTGAATACCATTTAGGTTTGTCGTGCGTTTTCTCTATTTGCTGATTGTTGATGCTTAATATTAGAATACAAATAAGAAGCGATAATACAGGTGCATGGGGAATATATTGAAACAGGATTGTCATTAATAAAGCGAGCAAGACAGGTAGTAAGTAAAGGCATTTTTTCCATATCGAATCACTGTAATCTTTTGATTTAAATGCGATTACGGTAAATAGAATCAATAAGATTGCAATTGCCGGAACCTCAATATAGTCAAAGAATATTTTTCGGGCATAAATGGTTAGATACTCACTTACCCAATAAATTAATACATTGGCACTTAAAGCAACAGAGGTCATTATTAGGACACCATTTTTTAGCCATTGCCAGCGAATAAAACGACTGCTCCAGATTGCTATGAGCAGAGAAAAATAAACCAAAACAAAATAATGCCCATAGGTAAAGTATTGTTCCGGCATGTTTAAAGTTGATTTGACAGGTTCTTTTAGTAATGCATCTTTAGCCAGAAAGCTTGTCAGGAAATTTGATATTCCGGGACCTTCACTGCCATTCCAAATTCGGGATTGAATCGGGAGCAGAAATAAATTTAAAAGTATTCCAAGAACACTTGCTATAATTGGTAATGGTTCTTTGCTGCTTTTTATTAGTTTAATTAATCGTCTCATTGTTGTTTATTTTTGATATTAAAATTACCCAACAAAAAAACAATGATTAAAGAATCCTTGCATTTACATATGTAAAGGAATAATAGGTATTTATCAGTTTGCTTTTATTCAGGAAAGATATATTTGGAGTAATTTATAAATACGGCGAATATTTCATTTACTTTAAAAATAGGGCTTAGTAAACATCTGTACCCTTAAATAAAACGATTTTTGTATCTGTATCTCCTTTGTTTTAGTGATTAATTTTGTTGGGAAATTAAATCACTATCAAGATGGAAGCCACAAAAACAGCCCATATTCAATTTGACGAAATCAACATATCGTTTTTAAAATCTGTGGTAAGTATTTTTCAAAGTAAGAGTAAAGAAAGTATTGTTACTGAAAACAGATTATCACAGTTAAAACACCATTTTGGGCTTCCTTTAAGCGTTGCTTCGTTTGAAAATCGTGTAATTGGTTATGCTTTTGTTGCAATTAATAAAAACGGAGAAACTGAAATTAATTCGTATTGGGAAAAAGATTTTTATAGTATTGAAGGAGAACAGGATTTAAAATTTTATGCAGAAAATAGCTTTCACACGACCTTTAAAGATCCGGAAACGCGTACAAGTAAAATCCAAAGTGCTACTGAAAGACTAGTCAATTGGTTGCATTTGTGTGAGTAATAAAAAGGGTTACAGATTAAATTTTGGTAAATTTACCGGGTACAGATAAAGATTAAGAAAATGGCGAAAGAAGTTTTATATCTAAAAATTGCAAATATCATTCAGGAACAAATTTTCTCCGAAACATTGAAAATTGGAGATAAGCTTCCTTCTATCCGGACTTTGCAAAAATTGCATAACGTGAGTCTGAACACTATAAAACAATCCTTTTTAGAATTAGAAAGTAAATCGCTAATTGAATCCCGGCCAAAATCAGGTTTTTATATCAGTAAAACATCTAATAGAAAGCTCTCAATACCTTCTATGAACAAACTGAAATTATCAGAAAAACAAACGAGTTCTGATGATTTGATTACGAAAGTTTTTAATAGCGTGAATGATAAAAGTATCACCAGATTTTCATTAGGAGTTCCGGATCCCAGCTTATTGCCTCTTGCCAAGCTCAACAAAGGTGTTGTAAAAGCCGTGCGCAATTTGGAAGAAAGTGGCGCAGGATATGAGCCTGTTCAGGGAAGTATCAATTTGAGACGTAATCTTGCAAAATGGTCTTTTGTTTTAGAAGGAAAATTGACAGAGGATGATTTTGTAACCACTTCAGGTGCGATCAATGCCATTTATAATTGTCTGATGGCGGTAACCAAAAGAGGGGATACTATTGCAATCGAAAGTCCTGCCTATTTTGGGATCATTCAGATGGCACAAACGATGGGACTTAATATTATCGAATTGCCCACTCATCCCACCACGGGCGTAGATTTGGATGCTTTAAAAAAGGTAATTCATAAAATTAGTGTGTGTTGTTTTATGAGCAATTTTAGCAATCCGCTGGGTAGTCTGATGCCCGATGAAAATAAAGAGGAATTGGTAAAATTACTTACCCATCATGATATTCCTCTGATTGAGGATGATCTATACGGCAACCTTTTTTTTGGAACAAGCCGGCCAAAACCCTGTAAGTATTATGATGAAGCTGGTATTGTTATGTGGTGCGGATCTGTTTCTAAAACTCTGGCTCCGGGATATCGGGTAGGATGGGTGGCACCCGGAAAATTTAAGGAGAAAATAATCAGGCAAAAAATGGTTCAGACTGTTTCTTCGCCTTCTTTATATCAGGAAGTAATTGCTGATTTTCTGGAACATGGGCGATACGATCATCATTTGAGAAATTTTAGAAATACATTGTATACGAATTCGCTTCATTTTCAGCGAACGATAGAAGACCATTTTCCGGAAAACACCAAAATTTCGCAGCCGCAGGGAGGTTCTTTTCTTTGGCTTGAACTCGATAAAAGAATTGATACAGCACTTTTGTACGATACAGCGATCAGGCAAAAAATAGGTTTTGTCCCTGGTCGTATTTTTACACAGCACGATCAGTACAACAATTGTATGCGCTTAAATTTTGCTTTAGAATGGAAAGAAAAAGTAGCACTCGACTTAAAAAGGCTAGGGCAATTGATCAAAAATAGTATTTGATCGGTAAGCGTTGAGGTTGTATGTTTTTGACACATAGAAACAGACAACCTGAATCTGTGTTTCTATGTGCTTAATGATTTTTTTAAGAATTGTATTTTAATGTGAAAATCCAAACGATACACTTATCAGGATGATCATAATAACGATTAATGTGATGACTACATAAAGATAATCTCTCTCTAAAAGAAAAGAAAACAGCGATAAAAGAACACGTAATACCGGAGTCAGAAAAAGCAGGATAATGCCAACAAATATTAACGATTCTCCATTTCCCTGAATCGCACCATCGTAAATTGATGCAATTACTTCAAAAATATTACGATCATTTTCTTTAAAGACAGAGTAATTTTCAATATCGTTGCTATGACCCATTAAATAGACAATTCCGCCAATAAAAGCGACTGATAATGAGATCCAGACACCGTAGCGCAATAAATTTCCGATGATCGTTTGAAAATCTTTTTCACCAAATTTTTCGTATTGCATAGCTTTAGATTTTTCCATTAAGTCCGTTATAGATCATGTTAACAGCAAGCACAAAAATAAGGCATGCAAAAAATATTCTTAGTTTTTTAGGGTTTGTTTTTACCAGCACTTTTGCTCCGGCCATAGCGCCAAACAAAACACCAATAACCACCGGCATACAAATTCCGGGTTCAATATATCCTTTTTGAATGTAGATTACAGAACTTGCCATTGCAGTAACACCCATCATAAAATTACTGGTGGTAGTAGAAACCTTAAACGGAATTCTCATGATATTGTCCATAGCAATCACTTTAAAAGCACCGGAACCAATTCCGAGTAATCCTGACATCATTCCGGCGATTCCCATCATACTAAATCCGCCAATCACATTTTTGGTTCCGTAACTGATAACTTGTCCATCGTGTGAAGGATAAGTTCCTGATAACCGAAGTTTTTTAGCTAAGGGGCTGGATTCTAAAACAATATGTTCCTCTTTTTTTCGAAGTGAATTTATAGCTGAGAAAATTAAAGTAAGTCCAAATAAAACAGCGATGAAAGAGGTAGGAGCAATGGCTGATAGTAAAGCTCCGCAAACCGCTCCTATAGTGGTGGCAATTTCGAGGAAGATTCCCAATCTCATATTCGTGATTCCTTCCCTGACATAGGCTGCCGCTGAACCGGAAGAAGTTGCAATTACAGAAACCAGGGCCGCACCAATTGCATAATGAATGTCAACGCCAAGAATGACTGTTAAAAGGGGAATTATGATAATTCCGCCACCCAGACCTGATAATGAACCAATAAAACCTGCTAAAAAAGCACCAAGAATCATAATCAGGGTAAATGTAAGTACTGTCATTCGGATTAATTTTATTGGTGCTAATTTACGAATTGATATTTATTCGGGAAGATTTTAGGAGCTTAAATAAACCTTAAAAAAAATAAGACTTTAATTTATATAGCCGTAAGATCTTTAAAAACAGATGATATAGGTGTTTTTATATTTCCTGGACGTTACGGTATAGTTTGTAGTAAAAGTTAGTATGTTGAACACCTAACAGGTTGAAAAAACTTTTGGGATAAAGTGTATTGATGGTACTGTCAATTAATTTTGAAGCGAAATTAAAACATAAAAAAACTCCATTGTTACTACAAGGGAGTTTTCATAAAAATAATAATCTGAGTTCTTTATAAAATAGAATCATGATCTATTTTTTTGTTTTCGTCATAGAATCTCTTTTTACAGTTGTTGTATCAACAATTGCTGATGTGCTGTCTACTGTTGTATTGACACTGTCAATTGCTGTTGTTGTAGAATCGACATAAGTGTTTGTGTCTGCTGGTATGGGTTCCTTTTTTTTGCAGGAAAACGAAAGTCCTATTAAAATAAAAAGAAGTGCCATTTTTGATTTGAATGAAGTTTTCATAATTTTATTTATTTCGTTAATAATTAATTGTTTCAAAATTAGAGCTTTAGGTTTTTAATTCTTTATATGATTCTCTAATTTATTTTATAAAATACTCATTATTAATGTTTTAAATATAATAACAAAAAGCTTCTTGTGAAAACGAGTTTCCTGGCCCGGAAATGAGCGGGATCCTTTTGTGGCGGGGTTCACCACAAAAGATATAGCAGATGGCCCGATGAGCTTCCAATCATTTAAACTGCAAAATCTATTCTACTTTATTCCTTATCAACTGAGAAAGACGTTTTGCCAAGAGTGGAAAGTAATAAAGCGGCTGCAGCACTGGTTAGAACAGAATAATCAAAAGGTGCTTTTATTGAAACTGAAATTGCCATACTGATTGCAAAAAGCAACATTAATCCTGAGGTACCTAAAGCTATGATTCGGGTTTTGAACCCAATGATCAAGGAGATACCAAATACTATTTCGAAAAATGTAGCTAAGCAAGCTAATATTCCGGCCAGGGATTTACTGGCAAAAGAGTTTAAGGTTTGGGTATAGGTAACAAAGTTTTCCCAATTTCCCCATGCGACTCCGGGTGCACCAGGAGCACCCCAAAGACCGAAGCGGTCTGCAACTGCAGAAAGCATTGTGATCCCAAGAACTACTCTTAAAATTAAACCGGCGTGTGGTATTGATCTGTTTTTCATTGATATATTTTTATGTAAAAGTAGGGATGTTTTGATTCAGCTGATTCTTAAAATTCCAGAATTTTTAGGAGGCATTAAAACCATCTTCCTTATCCTTAAAAGCCCATGTTGCCATTGCCTCAATAACAGGCATTAAACCCCTTCCTGCATTACTTAAGCTGTAGGTTACAAAAGGAGGAACAACAGGTTTTGCTTCTCTGATGACTAAATTATCTGCTTCTAGTTGCTTTAGATGCTGAATCAGCATTTTCTCGGTTACTGCGGGAATGGCTCTTTTTAGTTCGCTATAGCGCAAAGCACCGCTTGAAAGATGATAAATAATAATAGGTTTCCAATAGCCTCCAATTTTTTCCATTACGTAAGTTACAGGGCATTTTTCTAAGGCATATTGCTTGTTTTCCTGAATGGTCGATGTTTCTTTGATTGCTGTCATTTGCGCATACTTTAGGGTAAGTACTTGTATAAAAGTAAGTACAAATATACCTTTGTTAGAGATAATAAAAAAATATTTTAGATATGAAAATTACAATTTCAGGTTCATTGGGAAATATAGGAAAACCTTTAACCACAAAACTGATTGCTTCAGGGCATGAAGTAACCGTGATTACCAGTAATAAAGATAGAGTTGCAGCTATTGAAACTTTGGGCGCAAAAGCGATAGTAGGGTCAGTAAGTGATGTTGCTTTTTTAAAAAGTGCTTTTACAGTTGCTGATGCCGTTTTTGCTATGACTCCGCCTAATATGGGTGGAGCGAATATTATTGCGAATACTACAGCTGCCGGTAAAGCTATTGCAAGTGCGATTGCAGCAACCGGAGTAAAACGTGTTGTAATGTTAAGTAGTATTGGTGCCGATTTGGCTAATGGAACCGGCCCAATTACAGGACTTTACAACATCGAAAAAATCTATGAGACATTAGAAAACATATCGCTGACTTTTCTTCGTGCGGGATTTTTCTATACCAATTTATACAATGATGTTCCGATGATAAAAGGTGCAGGTATTATAGGATCAAATTATCCAACAACAACTATAATTCCGTTTGTACATCCTGAGGATATTGCAATTGCGGCGGCTGAAGAATTGCAAAAAACACCATCCGGAAAAAACATTCGTTATATTGTAAGTGATGTTCGTACGCCAAATGATGTTGCCAAAGCTTTAGGTCAGGCAATTGGTAAACCGGAATTGCCGTGGGTAGAATTTACAGATGAACAAGCTCTTGGCGGAATGACACAAGCCGGATTACCGGAAGAAATGGCCGGATTGTACCAGGAAATGGGATCTGGTTTAAGAAGCGGAAAAATTCAGGAAGATTTTTTGAACAATAAAGTCGCTGCTGACGGAAAAATCAAATTAGAAGATTTTGCAAAAGAGTTTGCTGCTCAATTTTAATTGGGATAGAAAGAGCTGATCTTATGATCAGCTCTTTTTTTAAAAGTATTTTTATTTCAATACAGTCTTAGTTTTCTGTTAACCAGGTTAATAATTTACTTCGTTTTTCTCTGCTTACTATAATGTCCTTATCGAAAGGAAAAGACAAATTGACTTTTAATTTTCTGGGAAAATAATCTGTAGCGTCAGTAATAGCATTGCGGTTGACCAGAAATTGCCTGTTCATTCTAAAAAAAGTGGCTCCTGTTTTATGTTCGAGTTCTTCCAGACTCTCTGTCATGGCATAGGTTTTTCCGGAATGGGCGTGCATATAAGTTATCTCGTTTTCGAGACAGAAAAAAGCAATTTTATCAAGTGTAAAGGGCAATAAGCGATCTCTGTATTTGATCATGATTGTACTGCTGCTATTTTTGTTTTTAGCTTCTAAAGTGGCCATTGCCGCTTCATATTTTAAGGCAATACTTCCTGCCATTACTTTTTGCATGTTCTGAAATTTAAGCAGTGCTTTTTCAAGAGATTCAGTACTGAAAGGTTTTAGAATGTATTCTATTCCGTTTGCTCTAAAAGCTTCTAAGGCATATTCATCAAAAGCAGTGCAGAAAATCACCGGAACTTCAATCGAGATTACTTTTGCGATATCAAAACTTAATCCGTCGCCCAGTTGTATGTCACTAAAAATAAGATCAGGCTGTGGATTGACCGAAAAATAATCGACTGCTTCTTTGACAGAACTTAAAACGCTTACAATTTCGACTTCGGGTTTTATTTGTTTGAGATTGCTGATCAGGTCTTCGGCAACGAGTAGTTCATCTTCAATTATTACTATTTTCATGGGGCATAATTTTAAAGCTGACCGAAAAATATTTTTCGTCATTCTTAATTATAATTTCTTCTCCTGACCATAATTGGTAACGTTCGGCTAAATTGCTTAAGCCGCTTTTTGTTGATGTTTCTCCGGCATTTCTGGGGTTTATGGCATTACGCACAGTAATAAAATTTTCGTGCTGTGCTATTACTAAATTCAAAGGGGCTTCTTTGGTAAATATGTTGTGTTTAATGGCATTTTCGAGTAAAGGTTGCAGCGAAAAAGAAGGAACAAACCCTTTTAGCATTTCGGGATTATCAATTTTTAAATTCCATTCTAAAGCTTCACCAAAACGTATTTTTTGCATTTCCATATAGTTTTTACAAATGTCCAGTTCTTCCTGAAGCGTTGTCGCATGACTATTGTTTAAGGATACGGCAGAACGAAGAAAGTCAGCTAATTGAAGCAAATAAATTTCGCCAAGTTTAGGATCTTTTTTATATAATGCTTTTAATGTATTTAAAGAATTGAATAAAAAATGAGGATGAATTTGCTGTTTCAACAACAGGTTTTCAGCCTGGGTACTTCGAAGTTGCAACCGTGAGTTTTCAAGTTCGGTCTGAATTTTATTTTGTCTGAATATTACAAAATCATGCAGAAACAAAATGATTGTCGTTAATACCGTTGATATAGCTATAAAAGCGGCTAAAAGTTTATAATTATCTAAATGGCTGGGAATTTTAGCGAGATAAGAAAAAATGGGCCATAACGTAAGATAGATTCCAATACCAAATGTATAACTGAGACTTAATCTGCAAAGATGAAACTTAAACAAGTCATCCGGAAATTTCTTAGCACTGAATTTTAAAATCCAAACTAATAAATTGCTTGTAATAAACATATAACAAGCCGTTTTGATTGCCAGGACAAATAAGGAGGACAGAATTTCTTCGAATAAAAAAAGCAATAAAAAAGTAAACGGAAAGGCAAGGCTTACCAAAAGGATATTCAATCTCCGGATCTCCTTGAGATTGTAGGGAGTTATTGTTTTTCTGATATTGTTTATCATAGCATACAGGATGTTATCCAAATATTTTTGCTTTTTATTTATCATACGAAATGTACAAATATTTGAGTAGAAATTTGTAAAATCTATTATTTCAAGATAGGGAAACATAACCTTAAACTTTTAAAATACGTTTCACTCGGGATAAGTAACATATAGTCAGATGAAAAAATCACGATTTTCTAAAAGCACTATTCATGTTATTTTAAAACCAGTTTGTTATGGGGGCAAAATTGAAGTTTAATTTCAGGATTTATTCTTTACTATAAATCCGACTACTTGGCGCAGTCGGAATTTTATAACCCGTTTCTTTTGCTCATTAAAAGATATAAAACAAACTTACTTGTGCGGTATTGTTTTGGAAATCAGTATTGAATCCTGCCGTTTTTACTTTGCTCACATCGGTTAAAGATCTATAATATCGTGCCCCGATTCCAAGTCCGTTCTGAAATTGATATCCAATTCCTGCTGCCACTCCGCCATCAATTTTTTCAGCAAATTTTGTACCTGAATTGATACCAAGAGCTGTAAAATCCTCGTCGACTAAAATCCCGATTTGCGGACCCGCTTCCAGATACAACCCAAAATCAGTTTTGTATTTCAAAAGAATCGGTACAGTAACATAAGAAAGCCTGATGTCTTCAGCATCCATAAGTCCTCCTTTGATTTTTGCGCCTTGTGTAGAATATAAAAACTCTTCCTGAACGGCAAAGTGATCATTGAATTTATAGCCAACAAGTGCACCGGCATGAAATCCGGTCAGACCTTGAGTGTCGAAACTTGCATTGGTAAAGTCACTATAGTTCGCTCCGGCCTTTACACCAAAATAAAGACGTTCTCCTATGTTTTTAAAAAAGCTTTGACTAAAGCTATTGGCTGAAGCAAGAAGAATACAACCGATGAATACATTTTTGACGATTTTCATAATTTTAAAATTTGATTTTATACGATTTATTTTTTTTATACCCGTCAAAAGTATATTGAGTTCATTTTTAAAAGAGGATAAATTGGGTCGAGACGGACAAAATGGTCGGCGAAACGGATTTTGACTCATTTTATAAAAGAAAAATACCTCACTTGCTGATACAACAAAGAGGTATTTCCCGAAATAATGCAATGCTAAATGCTTTATTTTTTTGGGCTATAGATGAAGTTTTTAAAGGTGACTTGCCCATCACCAACAGCAGAAAGGCCTAGTTTAAGACTCATAAATCCGCTTAGTACATTGTGATTAAAAGAAGTAACTTCTGCTGAATTTTCAATTTTATGCCATTCTTTATGATCTGTGCTGTAATACATGTTTACCAATTGTTCTTTTTTGTCTAAACGTAAAAAAAGATGGGTTTGATTAATGCCTTTTTGGGTAGGAAATTGCCATGATCTCAGTATGGCCAGTATGTTTTCTTTGTCAGCGGCAATACCGGTATAAAGCCGGCTATCGTAGAAAAGGATAAGACCTGCGGTTGCATTTCCTTCAATTTCGACTTCAACCTCTGCGGTATACGAGTGGTCAGAAGGCGTGCACAGTAGTGGCGCACTTTCGCCTATACTTTTCCCTTTTGCTTTAATTTGTATTCCGTTTGTTGTAAGTTTAAATCTTTCGGGCTCAAAATCATTAAAAAATTGCCATTGCGGACTTAAGGTTGTTTTAGAAAAAAAATCTGAAAGAGAGAAATTACTTTTGATCAATTGACCGGCAGGTTTTTTTAATTGTGCCTCTGTTTTTATGCCTTCAGGGCTTTTGTACCAGCCGTCTTTAGTCCATTCTACAGGTTGTAAAAGCGTTTGGCGTCCCATATTGTAATAGCCATTTTCATAGCTATGAAAAACCATCCACCAATTGCCTTTGGCATCATCAATGAGACTGGCATGACCTTTAGACCACCATTTTTCAGTACTGCTATTGGTTTTTATAATTGGATTGTACGGAGAGTTTTCCCATGGCCCTAAAGGTGATTTTGATCGTGCCGAAATTACCATATGGCTCGTTGCAGGCCCGGCGGTTCCACCTTCGGCAACGGTAAGATAATAGTACGCTCCGTGTTTTATAATTTTTGGACCTTCCATACAAAAACACTCAATCGACCAGTCTTCCGGTACCGGCCAACCCTCATAAGCCTGTTTTGCATCGGCTATAATTGAAAGTCCGTCTTTTGATAAAGCAGCATAAGTGCCATTGCTGAAGTACAGGAAACGATTGCCTTCTTCGTCCGCAACATGTCCCGGATCGATGTTTCCTATTTTTAAATCTATGGGATCGCTCCACGGACCATTTATTTTATCTGCCCACACGACATAATTGGTGTTATTTGCCGGAAAGTAGATGTAGAATTTATTGTTGTATTTTACCAAATCAGGAGCCCATACTGCACCAACATTTTTAGTGAGCGCATGTGTAACAGGTTGCCAATTGATGAGATCTTTAGAGGTCCAGATAAGTAATCCCGGAAAATAATTGAAAGAGGAATGTACTATATAATAATCTTCGCCATCCCTTATAATCGAAGGATCAGGATAGTCGCCGGCAAATATTGGATTTTGATAAAACCCATTTTTAATCGCCGGATCCTGCGATTGCGCATGACTCAAAAAGGAGCAAAAAACAAGTACATAAAAAACTGTTTTTTGAAAGAGAGAATGGTTGAGAAGCATAAATTATATTATTAAATTTTATCTTGTAGTCAAATATACCATAAGATGTTTGAAAAAACAATTCATTATAATAATACCATTTAAATTTGATAAATTTATACAGATATACCCTCAACTTGTACCATTCTTAAAATTCTGCTTGCCATTATCTTTGTACTAATTATTACAACTTAAAAAATAAAAATATGAAAGCTATAGGATTTAAAACATCATTACCAATTGCTGAAAAAGAGAGCTTTATAGCGTTTGAAGCACCAAAACCAATTCCGGTTGGGCGCGATTTATTAGTAAAAATTAGCGCGGTATCTGTTAACCCGGTTGATTTTAAGATACGTCAGAGTAGTGCAAAAGATACTGTTCTGGAGACGCCCAAAATTATTGGTTGGGATGCTGTAGGAATTGTTGAAGCAGTGGGCGAAAATGTGCGTTTATTTGAGGTAGGTGATCCCGTATTTTACGCCGGAGATATTACCAAATCAGGAAGCAATGCTGAATATCAGATTATTGATGAACGAATTGTGGGAAAAAAACCAACATCGCTAAGTATTGAAGCTGCTGCTGCAATGCCCTTAACTAGTTTGACAGCCTGGGAAATACTATTCGATCGTATTCGTATCAATCCTGAAAAAGACAAAGGAAAATCAATTTTGATTATTGGTGGTGCCGGAGGGGTAGGTTCGATCGCGATTCAATTAGCAAAAAAAATTGCCGGGTTGACAGTGATAGCCACAGCATCCCGTCCGGAAACTATTGCCTGGTGCAAAGAACAAGGTGCTGATTTTGTGGTTGATCATAAAGATTTAATCGCTTCAGTACGCGAAGCAGGATTTCAGTACACAGACTTTATTCTGGACTTTGTTGATACAAATTTATATTGGGATACAATGGTCGAATTGATTAAGCCTCAAGGCCATATTGCATCAATTACCGGAAGTAGTGATCCTGTGGCACTGAATAAATTAAAAAATAAAAGTGCCTCATTTTCATGGGAACTAATGTACACGCGTTCGATGTTTGAAACTGACGATATGCAGGAACAACACAACATCCTGAATAAGATTGCTGATCTTCTGGATAATGGTACACTAAGGTCGACGCTGAATCAAACGCTTAGCGGACTAACAGCAGATAATTTCAAAAAAGCTCATGAATTACTGGAATCGGGTAAAACGATTGGAAAGATTGCGATTAAATTTTAATTAAAAAAGAGTATTTCGGTATGCTGTAACAGAGCAATAGCTTCCTGATCTTTAGTCAGGAAGCTATTTTTTTTATTCGGCAGACTCAAAAAAAGTTATTCGATCAGAGAAAGAATACTTTTAGGAATTTCATCAAAACCTTCAATAGAGTAGGGTTTAATAAGATAAGCTTTTACGCCCATCAAATCACATTTTTCTTTGTATACAGGATTTATGCTGGTCGAATATACAAAACAGGGAATGTGTTGCAAATCATTAGTATTTAAAATTTCCTGTAGCGCTTCAATACCATCAAGAATAGGCATATTTATGTCGGTAAGGATAACATCAGGAGTTTCTTTGGCAGTATCTTTTAAGAAGTTTAAAAGTTCTTCCCCGTTTGCAACAAGACTGACTTTTGCAAAATCGGGATTTTTAGTAAAGGTATGACAGATAATATCTGCGTCATCGCAATCATCTTCGGCTATGATAATATGTAAGTTATATAATTTTGGCATTTTATAAAATGGGGAAATAAAGATTAAATGTGGTTCCTTCGTTCAGTTTACTTTCTACAGTAATATTGCCTGAATGGTTTTCCATGATTTTTTTGCAAATAGCTAAACCAATTCCGTTTCCGGAATATTCGTTCTTAGCATGTAAACGCTGAAATATCGTAAAAATTTTAAGGAGATGGCTTTTCTCCATCCCAATACCGTTATCTTTTACCTGAATTTTGATAAACTGATCGTTGTGGTTTGGAATTTCAGATTCAAAATTATCGATTTGGGAAATTTGAATGAGAGGATGCCGATCTGTTTTGCTGTATTTTATTGCGTTAGAGATAAGATTAGAAAAAAGTTGGCGCATTTGTACTTTAGAAGCTCTTAATATTGGTAATTTTCCAATCTCAATCTGTGCTTTTTTATCTGTCATTATGATTTCCAAGTCATCACTTACTTCAGAAATTATTTCAACTAAATTAACCTCAGTACGTTCTTCCTGCGCTGTGTGAGAGGAATAACTCACTAAATCATCTACAAGTGAATTCAATCGTAATGCTGATAATTTCATGACGTTCATCGATTTAGTATCTGCTTCTGAAAGATAGGAGGCATCTATTCTGCCGTTGTACATTACGATTTTTCTAAGTGGTTCTTTGAGGTCATGTGATATGACGTGAATGAATTCTTCAAGATTGGCATTTGTTTTATTGAGCTCGTTGATTTTTTCCTCGAGTTCTTTTTGATTGCGTAGTAATGCGTCCTCGTGTTTTTTCTTCTCTGTTAAGTCCGTAATGACAATTCCGATTCCCTGAACAGCAGGTTCAAGATCCGTTAAGGCGATATAGGCAGGAAAAGTTTTATTTTCGTTTTCTGTTTTAAATACAATCTCATGCGTGGTAACACCATATTTTAAAGCTTCGATAAGCGGAACAAAATAGTCTGAATTATGAAAGTATTCATATAAATAGTTTCCTATTATTTTTTCAGAAGGCAAACCCACTAATTGTGAGAAATAATCATTGCAATATAATATAAGGCCGTTTCTCGAAATACTCAGCGCACCTTGTCTGAATTTTTCAATAAGGAGCCTAAAAGTATAATCGGCAGTTTCGAGTGAATAGAGCTGAGGAGTTCCATTAGTATTAACCACCAATGCATCAACATCTCCTTCTTTTATAGCATCAACAATACTATTTGATTCATAAAGTTGTTCCTTTAATGAGGCTATTTCGGCTAATAGGGATTCGATATTTGTATTGTTGTCCTGCAAATTATTCACTTATATTTAGAATTCTTAATACCTTTTGTTTGTCTGACAAATCACCTAAAATAATTCTTTTAGGGAGAGGATTTGTTCTTATTAATGTTGGTATTGCTACAATTTGATGTATTACTGCCTGTTCCGTATCACGACTGATATCTATAATTTCCAGGTCGTAATTATTGGCAAGATAGTGATCACAAATCTTGCGTAGGTTTTCAATGGCATGGCCTGACTTTACAGACATACCCGAAACAAAAAGCATAAACTTATGTTTGGTTGTACTTGTTTCATCAGTGGATTGGTCCATTTTTTTAAGAGTTTAAGGGTTTTATATTAAGCCCAACAAGTACTCTTTCCTCATTCGAAAGATCGCCAATGATCTTGCGAATGGGTTCAGGAAATTTTCTTACCAATGTAGGTACAGCAAAAATCTGATCACCTTCTGCCAATTGCGGGTTCTTAAGTAAATCTACAATTTCAATACTGTAAATTCCTTTCAGATGTTCCTCTGCATATTTTTTTATGTTTTCAAGTGCCGTAATTGATTTTGGTGTTTGGCCGGCAATATATAATCTTAATTGCCATTCGGCTACAACTTCTTTTTTCATTATTGTTTGTTTTTTTTAGAAGCCAGTTTTTCCTGCAATTCCTCTGTCGCTTTTAAGATGCTTAATTCTTCTTCTGCAGATTCAAATTCATTTTTGAGCGCTTCTATATTGGCTTCAAGAACTTTACGTTTACGCTCAATTTCTCTGTCTTTTCGGCTAATTTCGTTCTGAAGTTTGATATCTGATATTGTTTTCTTAAATTGATGGGATGTTCTTGCAGCACCGGTCAATATTCCTTGCGGACCTAATTCGACATCCAGCAATTCTATGCCGTTGTCTGAAATAATAAATTCCCTCACCTGGTTAGAATGTCCCATTCCTCTTGATTTTACAATAAAAATTCCACGGTTTCTTTCGCCAATTCCTTCCATGTCACGTACTGTTATCCAGGTATCCACCAACGAGGATACAGATTCTTCGGCAAGATCAGGTCTGATGTTGTCAGATTGTTTGTTTAAGGATGTAAAAAGTGCTGTAATATTGTTGAATTTCAACATGTCAATAAGCCTTACCAACATCGAACGTACTTCATGCTGGCTCCCTACAGTAATTAAATTACTGATAGGATCAATAATAATAGTGGTAGGCTTGAACTCCTTTATTAATTTTCTAAGTGTTAGCAAATGCAATTCAAGACCATTCAGAGAAGGGCGGGAAGAATGAATTTGCAAAGTACCATTTGTAATGTGTTTTTGAAGATCGACCCCTATCGATTTCATATTTCGTACCAATTGCTGTGGCGATTCTTCAAATGCAAAATAGATTGTTTTCTCGTTTTTTTCGCATTGCTGATTGGCAAAGTAACATGCAATAGTGGTTTTGGCAGTTCCGGCAGTTCCCGATACCAATATATTGCTGCCGCGATAAAATCCGCCACCCTGAAACATATCGTTTAATCCGGGAACTCCAGTAGGAATTACATCAGAAGAAACTTCATTATCCAGTTTTAACGATGTAATGGGCAATACTGAAATTCCCTCTTCATCGATAAGAAACGGATATTCGTTTGTACCGTGTGTCGATCCTCTGTATTTTACAATTCGAAGTCTTCTGGTCGAAACCTGTTCGATAACACGATGATCTAAAACAATCACACAATCTGATATATATTCTTCTAATCCCTGACGGGTTAGGGTGGCTTCGCCACGTTCGCCTGTAATAATTGCTGTTACTCCTTTGGTTTTAAGCCAGTGAAATAATCTTCGTAATTCGGCTCGTAGTATAGCCTGATTATCCAGACCTGAAAATAAAGATTCAATAGTATCCAGCACTACACGAGTTGCTTTTATAGAATCAATTGCATGACCTAATCTGATGAATAAACCATCAAGATCATATTCGCCTGCTTCTTCGATTTCAGATCTTTCGACCCTGACATAATCAACGACGAGTTTTTTATCTGCTTTCAGTTTTTGAAGGTCAAAACCAAGAGATTTAACATTTAGGGTAAGATCATCCGAAGGTTCTTCAAAAGACATGAAAACTCCGGGTTCGTTATACTCTGTAATCCCTTTTATTAGGAATTGCATGGATAACAATGTTTTTCCGCAGCCGGCACCACCGCAGATTAAAGTAGGGCGTCCTTTCGGAAATCCACCATCAGTAATCTCATCCAGGCCGTCTACTCCTGTAGGAGTTTTGGGAAATATAAAACTATTTGACTTTGATTGTTCTTGCACGATATTAAGTATTCTATTTACTCAAATATACGTTTTCCCAGAATATTAACAAATACTATTTATTAAAGATTTAACAGCTGTTCAAAGATTTTGAAAATACTTTTTTTGGAAGATATTACACCTTAAACGTCAAAAAAGTAATAGAAAAGGATGAAATTCAAGATTGTAAATCTGATTTTATTTTTTCTGAAAATAAATCAGTGCAATCAAATGACTCAACATTTTTCAGGACTGTTTTTTTACTAAAGATGGTTTGAGCGGGTCAAATTTTCGATTCGAATTAAGGATCTCACAAAACTAATATTACCGCATAGATCGCGATGTTATGCGAGAGAATAATAGTCATAGATTAAAAGATTAAAAGGATTTTTTAAATACCTGCTGAATCTGCTAAAACTGCGCGAAAAAAAATAAACCCATAGAGACATGGATTTCACAAATTTACAATAGATATTCATTTATTTAAAGCACATAGCTATGTGAAAGCAATAAGTTTCTTATTTTCTTTCAACTATAAAATCTATGTTTCTGTATGTTGAGATAAAATTAAGCGTAAAGTATTAAGAATCGAGCCAATTCTTGAAGTTATTAATTTCCTTTTTACTTAAAATAATAGGCTCTGTATCAGGAACATCAACATTGAACAAAATCTCAATTTTCTGGCTGGAATGTTTGATGATTTCCTGAATGTGATGACGGTTGATGATGTATTTTCTGTTTACTTTAAAGAAAAGAACAGGATTTAGTTTATTGATAAGATCTTTTAGATTGCTGTTGTACAAATAACTGCTTCCTGAATTGGTGTAAAGGAAGAGGTGTTTTCCTGTAGCATAAAAGTAGGTGATTGCAATATCATTTATCGAAAGGAGTTTATCTCTGTGACTGACCAAAAAATGGTGCTGAATGTTGCTTTGATTTTCGATTTCGACCAGTGATTCAACAATCAGGTTGGTATTAAAAGTGTCTTTGATGTTTTTGTATTTGAGTAAAGCTTCATGCAATTCTTCTTCTTCATAGGGTTTTAGAAGATAATCTATGGTAAAGTGTTTGAAGACTTTTACAGCATAGGAATCGTAAGCGGTAACAAAAATAACGGGGCATGAAACGGGAGCCTGTTCAAAAATATCAAGGCTTTTGCCATCTCCAAGATGAATGTCCATAAAAGCAAGATCAACGGCATTGCTTTTAAAAAAAGTAACGGCGTCTTTTACAGACTTCACCACCGTAATTTCACTTATAGCAATTATACTTTGTTGGTCCAGAATTGATTTTAGATAGCTTGAAGCCAAATGTTCGTCTTCAATAATAACTATTTTCATATCGTTTAATTTTCTGTAAAGTTAAAAAAAAAGCTCCGTTTAAAACGGAGCTAATTTTATTACAATTCAGGATTGTTTAATCGGGCATCGAGAGGAAATGGAAGCGTATAACGCGGATCATTTTGTATCAATGTATAATCTTGATCATTAAAAGTATGCTTGATTTGTTGTTGGGTTGTTCGTCGCAAATCAAACCAACGGTGACCTTCTACAGCAAACTCACGTTGTCTTTCCTGAGCGATAAAATCAAGAAGCTGAGTTTGTGTCATTTCAGCAATCGAAGTACTTAACGTGTTAAAAGCGGTAGCAGTATACCTGTTTTTGATGAAAGTGATTACGGTTGTTCTTGCCGTAGGAAGATCGCTTAATTGTGCTGATGCTTCTGCTTTCGTCAAATACAATTCAGCTGTTCTAAACGTACATTTTTGAGCGATATCACCACCTTTTCTAAATCTGTATCTGCTTCCACTTGCCTGATAATACAAAGCAAAACGCAGATCGTTTGTTTTATCATAAACGCCTGTTAAAGTTGGCGCAGCATACGATGCTCCTTTTAAAAGATTAATAAAAGGATCTTCAAGTGCTAATATAGATTCTGGTCCGTTATAAAGATTAGGTAAAGCAGCTGTCGTGTTTAAGTTGATTAATGCACTTTTGTATGTCATTGCTTTATCTGCAGCGGCAATAGCTTTTGCCCATTCTTTTCTGTATAAGAAAATACGGGATTCCATTGCATATAAAGCAGCTTTAGAAAAACGGTAGTTTATACCCGCTGTCTGAGTGTCTAAATTCAATAATTTTTGAGCTTCTTCATTATCAGATAAAATCTGGTCGTAAATAACAGCAACACTTTGAGGAACGTAAGCCTGCTCTAAATCTATTTTTAAAGCCAACGGAACACCTCTGTCTGTTGCAGCTGTTGCAGCATTGAAAGGTTTACTGAAGATATTCAATAAATCAAAATAAGTTAACGCTCTTAGTGCATAAGCTTCTCCTATTAGTTGATCTTTCTCTGCAGAAGGCGCTAATTTTACGCTTGCTTCATTGATGATAACATTCGAATAGAAAATTCTGTTGTACAAAGCAGCATAAGGAAAACTGTTTGTCGTTTTATCAGGATTGGCATCGTTCCAGATATAATGATCTCTGTAGAAAGTAGCATTATCGTTAAATTCATCTAAAACCAATTCGTCTGTTCTAATAGCAGATAATGCTTTATGAATAGCAGTTGTAGAATAGCCGCTTGTCATTACTGCTCTGTAATCAGTTAAAGTTTCCGGAATTACTTTACCTACTGGCTCAACATCAAGATAATGATCACAGCTTACAGTAGTAATGGCTACACCGGCAAAGAATACGTATTTTAATATATTTTTCATTTTAAATCAGATTAAAAAGTTAGGTTACATCCTAAAGATATTGATCTTGGGATGGGTTGTGCATAGATATTTCCGTACGTTTCAGGGTCAAAGTACCCTTTATAATCAGAGCTGATTACAAATAGGTTTCTTCCTTCGATACTAAATCTAACGCTATCCATATACAATGTTTTTGTCGCTGTTTTAGGCAATGAATATCCTAAACGAACACTGCTTAAACGCATATAACTCATTTCGTGAACCCAGGTATCTAAATAGTTGTAAACATTAAGTGGTGCTCCTGTTGGAGAAAACCATTGGTAAGCCATCCATGAATCTCCTGTTCCTGAAGTTTCACTAGTAATTCCAGGTATGTGCGAACCTGTATTAGTAGGTGACCACGCATTAAGTACATCTGTAGTGTAGTTTTGACCACGATCTAATTGTGCACCATTAAAACTTGGTCTTTCAACAACAGTTTGTTTAAGATTGAAAGTGGTAGCAATAGTAAGATCAAAATTATGAACTTTAAAAGTGTTGATAAAACCACCGGTAAATTTAGGATCTGCATCTCCAACATAACTAAACAAATCTCTTGTTTGTTCATCTGTAAGTTTTGATTGCGAGAAAACTCCCGGGAAAAAATCTGCATAAGGATCAAAAAGACCAAAAAGAGTTTGCGTGTTTACAGTTTCCCCTTTTTTATTTACAAATAAAGGAAAACCACTTTCATCAATTCCGTTAGTTTTTAATGCAAATACGGCATTAACAGGTAATCCTTGTCTTGAAGGTAAATAGGTGTTAGATCTTGTCTGGATACGATCAACAGTACTCTTATTATGAGCAAAATTAATAGTCGTGTTCCATTTAAAGTTAGGGCGATCAATGTTTCGTGTAGATAAAGAAATCTCGTATCCTTTATTCGTTACCTGAGCCCAGTTGGCGTTTGTAAACTCAAAACCGTTTTCGACAGGAAGTGATTGTAAACCAATCAAATCAGTACTTTTTCTTCCGTAAACATCAGTTACAATGTTGATACGATTGTTGAATAAACCAAGATCCATCCCGAAGTTGGTATTCTCCGTCTTTTCCCATCTTAATTTATCATTAGGAGGAGAAGTTACAGTAATAACAGGTTCTGTTTGTCCCGGTAAAATAACTGTTGTTTGGGTACTTCCAACTACATACGGAGAAGTGTTTTTATCGATATTTCCTTGTAAACCGTAAGATGCACGTAATCTTAAATTAGAAACTATTTCGCTGCCTTTTAAGAAATTTTCTTCAGATACTGCCCATGAACCGGAAACTGCCCATAATGGTAAGTATTTGTATTTAGGATCTACACCAAATAAATCAGATCCGTCGTAACGAACACTTCCAAAGAAAGTATATTTTCTGTCATAAGTATAAGATGCTGTTGCGAAGAATGATGCAAATGCATTTTCGTTTTCATTCTTTAAATACGTTCTATAGTTTGGATTAGCTGCATAACTTTGAGTTGGAAAAATAATTTGAGTTGTAGTCAATGTTTTCGGGTCGAAACCAAAACCTTTTGTATTAATAGCTGTGCTTTTGTTCTTTCTTAATTCATTACCCACCATAAATTCTAACTCATGTTTTCCTCCAAGAGTAGTACTATAGTTTAACATCGTTTTCCAGTTATATTGAAAAAAGTCAGTGTTTGAATTTTGAATAATTCCGCCAACAGGAAGGAAATAATTATAAGCTCCATTTGCAAATACACTTGTTTTTTCTCTTTCTTTTCTTGTAAAGTAAGTGTCTTTACCAGCATATTTTTCAGAAGCATTGTTGTCAAACTGTAAACCAATTTGTGTACTTGCTTTTAATCCTTTTGTAATATTATAATCAACGTCAAGTAATGCTTTTATAGATCTTGTAGTTAATTCGTAATTGGTATTTTCTCTTTCTTCTAAGTAATTAAAAGGAATGTATACACTTCCATTTCCATACCCGGTCATGTCTTTATCATAATTATAACTTCCATCAGCGTTTATTGGAGTTAGATATGGATTTGCGTTTCTGGAGTAATTAGCAGGATTTGTAAAAGTGTCTGTATCTGAAATATAAGATGATTTTTTGCTTTGTGTACCAAAAATTCCAACACCAACACGTAATTTATCAGTTACATCAAAGTTGTTTTTTAAGGTAAGATTGTATCTGTCAAAACCAGTTCCGATAGTAGCACCTTCTTCGTTGTAAGCTCCTAAAGAGAAATAATAATCAGATTTTTCTCCACCACCAGATAAACTTAATGTATATTGTTTGTTGATGGCACTTCTGTACAATAAATCACCCCAATTGGTATTGTTGTTTCTTAAAGCGTTTATTGAGTTTTGCGTTGTTGGACTTAGAGACGAAAAACCTCCCGATCTATAGGCTCCTAATTCATTAGCCTGATTAAGAATACGGGAAATTTCTCCATTACCGTCTCTGTAAGTCAAATCTTCTCTTGAAGCCAGCGAAAGTTCAAAATCTACTTTTTGAGAAGCATTCATAAGGTTTAATTTAGAAAAATCAGGTTTTTGAGTCACGAAAGTATTGACATTCAAATCTACTTTCATGCTTCCTTTTTTTCCTTTTTTAGTTGTTACCACAATAACACCGTTTGCAGCTCTTGCCCCGTAAATGGCAGTTGCAGCAGCATCTTTTAGTATGGTAATATCTTTAATATCTTCAGGGTTTAAACCTGCGATCGAAAAATTGCTTAAAACATCGATATTGTCTTTGTCATAATTTTGAGGAACATCATTTCCTTCAAGAGGTAAACCATCTAAAACCCATAACGGATCCTGAGCGCCGTTTAGAGATGCAGTACCACGAATTCTGATTTTTGAGATTGTTCCCGGAGCTCCCGTTTGTTGTGTTACGGCAACACCCGCAACCTGACCAATTAACATTTGATCTAAACTCGCAACACCCGCTTGTTTGATATCTGCCATATCCACTTTTGCAACAGCTGATGTCAGTTTTCTTTTTTCTATTTTTTGGTAACCCGTTACTACAATTTCTTTTAGTTCACTAACATCAGATTTTAAAGAAATAGTATATTGGTTTTTGTCTGTAATTTCAATTGTATAAGGCAAATATCCCATATAGGATACTCTTAAAGTTTTGATATTACTGTTAATTTTAAATTCGAAAGCACCATCAAAATCGGTTACGGTACCAAGGCTTGCACTTAGGATCACCCCTTTTTGTTCTGTGTTATTCGATACGGAACTGTTCTCTACAGAAACAGTAACTCCCGGTATTGGCAGTCCGTCTTTAGCATCAAGTACCTTTCCTCTAATAGTCCTTTCCTGCGCATACCCGGATAGGGCAAGAAGGAAACTCAGCATGTAAAATAAATTCTTCATTGGGTTGTTTTTGGATTTGTGTTAATTATAGTGTGTTGTTTAAAGCCTTTTCGATACGTTGAATCAAGTCAAAATAATGGTTTTTGGTTTCCTGATTTCCTGTGTTTCTTTTCGTTTTTAATAGTTGCAAAATCTGATTCAATTCGCCTTTTTTATCAGATGTAACTTCAGAAACTCTTTTTAGAGAAGACTGATTGATGTTACGGGCCATTTTTGACTCCTCCAGATAATCACATAAATGAGGCATACTTAAAGTCTCTTCTAATTGTATAATTTTCTTGGCATCTGTTTTTTCAAAAAGTTTATTAGTCGAAACAATTAGCACATCAACATAATTTTTCTGAGTCAGACGTTCCATAATCGTAAGCGATTTGTTCTGGATCGTAGGAGCAAAGATGCTTTGGTGAATTGTTTTGAATAATTGAGTTACCGTAAACACATTTTCTTTTGCTTCATTACGCTGAAACAATTCATTTTCTGTAATTCTCAACAAACGATCGTCGCTTAACAAGTTGTATAAAATTCCATATTGCAATTCTCTCGCAAGTGTGTAAGGCGTGTATTCGTAAGGCCCAAGAGGGGAATCTTTTAATGGATTTGTTTTATCCAAAATCGGATTAAAAAACAACCATTCCGGAAGTTTGATACTATTGTTTAGTAAATACGAAACTGCTCTTTTTTGAATAGCTGCAGGAACTGCCACATAACTTGCTTTGTTATCACCGTGAACCGTTGTGTTCAAATAAATACCCCCAACATTGGCTAATACATGGTAGTTGTACAAATTCCATTGACCGATTGCACCTATATAAAGCTTGCCCGTTTCGTAGTAAGATTCGTCTTTATCGTATGTCCATTCGAGGATTTTGTTTACTACTTTTTTTAGATTTTTAAGTCCGTATTCGCTGGCTTTCATTGCATCATCACCCAAATCTTCAGATTGGGAGCGAGGATCTATAGTAGCATCACCATCTTGTTGTTCTCCGTAGAAATAAATAGGATCGTCTTTATGTTTTGCAATCAATGCATTTAGGGCATTATGCTCATCCGTTTGGTCAGCATACCATCTGTATCCCCATTCGATAGCATATTTATCATATTCACCAATTTTTGGGGTAATAGCTTCTACATGATCTTCTGGTTGCGCAATATAATTATAACGTGCATAATCCATGATAGAAGGAGCAGTTCCGCCCATTTTTGCTGTAAAAGCCGGAGATCTAAGCGATTCTACCGGATAAGCAAAAGAAGCGCCCATATTGTGTTTTAGACCAAACGTGTGTCCAACTTCATGAGACGATACAAATCGAATCGCTTCTCCCATATGTTCATCGCTAAATTTGTTTCCTCTTGCTTTTGGGTCAATCGCACCAGTCTGAATACGCATCCAGCTGTGTAATGAAGTCATTACATTGTGCCACCAGATAATATCAGATTCGATAATTTCACCACTTCTTGGGTCTACAACCGCAGGTCCCATAGCATTCGATTTTTGAGACGCTACATAAGTAATAACCGAGTAGCGAACATCATCAATATCAAAATCAGTATCTTCTGCAGTAGGTTCTTTTGCGATAACAGCATTTTTAAAACCAGCTCTCTCAAAAGCAACCTGCCAATCGCGAACTCCTTCAATAATATAAGAACGCCATTGTTTAGGAGTCGATGGATCGATATAATACACAATAGGTTTTTTAGGTTCTACCAATTCTCCTCTTTTGTATTTTTCGATATCTTCTTTTTTAGGCTCTAATTTCCAACGGGTAATTAATTCTTTCTCTAATACAGCATGTTGGCTATCGTTAAAATACCAGTGTTTTTCAGAAAAATATCCAATACGTTTATCGGCAAAACGAGGTTGCATTGGTACTTTATCCAATAAAATAATATTAGAAGTAACTCCAATCGTAACCGATAGAGCAGGACCACCTTCAACTACAGAGGTAGTAAGTTGTGATTTAACGACAATATTTTTAGGAAACGTTTTCACATTTTCTATATACGAAAGTTCAGATTTTACAGATCCTCCAAAACCAATATTACTCAAAACATCATTGAAGCTTTTTTGCTTACCGTCAAAAACTTTATTTACCTTAATTACAACTGATGTCGAATCGCTGTTTTTCGTTTCAATATCAAAAACTTCTATAATCGATTCAGAGAAGTTATTGTTTACAGATTCAGTAATAGCATCTCCAACTGGCGATGAAACTTTTGGTTCAGATGATTTTACCCAAACTTTTTTGGCAACCAAATCTTTATGAAAAGTGATGATTTTATTCTCATAATTCATCCCTTTATTTAATCCTGCATCATTAACCGGCAACGGAACATTCGAGATTTTATTAACAACCAAAAATTCTCTTTGAAATAGTGAATCATTAATTTCCAGATAAAGATCTGTTTTTACCTGAATGGTATTGAATAGTCCTTTTTTGAAAGTCCCCTTTTTAATAAGATCTGCGTATTTTTTTTCTTTTGAATTTTTTAATGAATCTTTAACTTGTTCTGTTTTGTCTTCTTTATTCTTTTTATTCTTTTTTTGAGCAACCATAGTACTTGTACTTAATACCAATAGTATTAAAGCGATACTTTTTAGATTTCTCAACAATGCCTTTTCTCTCATCGAAAGTTAAGTTTAGGTTAATTTTTGGCTAAAAATATTGCATGGATTACGTTAAAAAAAGCAAAATGGAGTGAGTGGCTTTTTTTTGGGAGTGAATGTTTTTTTTTTATCCGATTAATGGTAAAATGCAAGTAAAATCGCCGTCTTTTTTGAAAGCTTTAAAACCGTCTTTAGAGTAGTATTTATAAATACTTTGTAAGTATTTGTGACCAAACTTGGATTCTTTCTCGAAGTTTTGCTTTTCGTTTAGATTATTGGTAATAATTACAACGTTTTCGTTAACGTCAATTGTAATTTTTAGTGGTGTTTCGTCAGAGGCAATATTATGTTTTATGGCATTTTCTACAGCAATCTGAAAAGATAAATAAGGAACTTTTTTAGCTAAAAAAGTTTCATCTTCAATGTTAATAGTAAAGACAAATTCTTCTTTAAAGCGGGTTTGCTGCAGAAAAATATATTTTTCTATAAAAAGCAATTCTTCTTGTACCGTAACAATATTATTGACAGGAGGATTAATCAGGTATCGGTAAATTTTAGAAAGATTTAAGGTAAACTTTCGCGCCACTCCCGTATTGCTTTCAATTAGCATATAAAGAGAATTCAATGAATTGAATAAGAAATGGGGATTAATTTGCTCTTTTAATTGATGTAATTGTATGATTGCTTTTTCCTTATTGATTTTTTCATTCTCTAAAAGAAGCTTGTTTTTTTCTTTTGATAAAATCTCTTTTTCATGAAAATTGCGGCGGGTAAAAATGGTAAACAAATAAAAAGAGATAATCAGAATTGCCGTTGTAATAATATAAATTAATGAAGCGTATTTTTTTACGGCATCTACATCTTCATTTGAAACATTTTTTGGAAAATTTACGCATAAATACCAATTTGTACCTTTCATGTTCAATCGTTGCGTGTATCGTACAATGTCGAGACCTAAATATTCTGAAAGAGCTACTTTTTTGGTATAACTTTCTTTAACTTTAAATGTGGTGTCAGCAGCCGATATATTAGTAACTTCAAAAATATTCTTTTGCAGTAATTTTATTTCGGGGTGATAGATGATCGTTCCTTTATTGTCGAATACAAAAGCGTAATTAATGGCTTTTTGGTCAATATTCGAAAAGTAGTATTGCAATGCTTTTAAATCAATATCATAACCGTAGCGAATTACAGTGCCATTGGATGCAACGTATTTATAGTAAATACGCCAGAAAAAGTTTTCATGATCTTCAATAATACTATTAAACTCATCGAGGTTTCCTTGCTTTAAAACTAAATCTTCTATCGAAGCTTTTAGATTCTTATTGTTTTTGGCACATGTAAATTCTATTTTCTGATTGTTGATCTTAAACCAGTTGTTTCTAATAATGCTGTCATTAGAATGAATCGTACTGAGTACTTTTAGGTTATCAGATAAATTCTTAGAATTGCTAATATCAACAATACGCTTAAGATCATTTTGAGTTTCGAGAAATCGTGATAATTCCTGTGCAGTAATTTCCTGTTTGATCAGAACATTACGAATTTCAGTTGCCGTATTGGATTTTTCGGAAATTTGAGTTATTAAACCACTTAATATGTAAATATAAAGTAAGGTAAGGATAATAAAAACGATTCCTAAAATGAAGAAGTTCCTGCCGGAAAAAGTATTTTTTAATGTAAATTTCAAAAGTGTAATAAAAAGAATAAGGAGTATTTAAGTCCTTTGTAATAGGGAAATAATTTTTTTTTCGTGTGCAAATATAAAACTTTTTGTCTGATACACTTTTAGTTATGAAATCTTAACACATATTTCGGGTAGTCGTTTAGTAAAAATCTTGTTAAGAGAGAAAAGGGGATGAAATTCTTTCATGTTCCAGGTTTCAGGTTTGAAATAGGGATAGAAGTACTTTATAATTTAACCACAAAGTCCGCAAAGTTTTCTTATCAGGCAAGGTTTTATAAAAACGCAAAGTTTTGTATTTAAACTTTGCGAACTTTGCGTATACCTTTGCGCTCTTTGCGGTAAAATCTGCGTAATCCTTAAGCTCATTTCAAACCTGAAACCTGAAACCTGAAACCTGAAACCTGAAACCTGAAACAAAAATTATGAAATCTGCAGATGTTCCAAAGTTTTTCCTACCAGCGTTTTTGTCCCAACAGGTTGAAATCCTAATTTCAGGTATAATTTCTTCGCACCAGGGTTTTCTTCTTCAACTAATAAACCTAAAGTATGATGGTTTTGGGTTACATATTCCTCGATCAAAAATTGAAGCATTTTAGAGCCAATTCCTTTTCCCTGATGATTCGGATTTATACCTAGAGAATCAATATAATATTCACCACTTTGCGTTTCATTTTCCGGACTAAAATCTGGATTGAAATTAAGCCTCACATAATCTACAATTGGTTTTCTCAGTTCCTGCAATTTGCCTCCGTCATAAACAGAAACAGCACCAACAATTTCGTTATTTTCCTCCGCTACAAAACAATTCTGATACGAGTATTGATTGTTTTCGTTTTCAACAAAATGAAGCAGAAAATAATAAGCGGTTTTAGGATCTCTTTCGCCAATGAATTTATAAATAATCTCTTCCATTGCCAATAATAAAAGTTGGGCTATAAATTCTGAATCGTCAATAGTTGCTTTACGAATGATCATAATGAATGTTTTTTAGATGTTGCAAAATTACAGGAACTTTTACAGATGAAACATTTTGAGGTGCTTATTGTTATAAATAAAACATAAATATTTTAAAATTAGGTTATTATATTTTTCTAAAATTTAAATATAAGACCGAAAAGAATAGGTTTTTAAAGCGCGAGAAGGAATAGTTGAGATGAAAGCTGCCTTTTTTTTAAAGTGATTTGAAGACAGATTAATCCAAATTTTGGGTTTGACTGTTGATAACTGTTTTTGCAGGTCAGGTGGTTTTGGGGTCCTTTTCATGTTGATAACTTATTTAGATCCAGTATAAATAGCTATGAATTTGGGATTTACGAAGTATTGTGCGTGTTGATAAAATATATTCTAAGACCTGTTTTCAGGAGGCAAAAAGCTGTTAATAATTGCCCGGTTTTTTAACATCAAAACCAGGCCGAAAGAAGATCCCGGAGTTAAATTTGTAACTATGAAAATGCCGTTAAAATCTCCCCAATAAACGAATCATTTTTATTCCGGATAATTCACCATTTAATACTATATATATGTCTATTTTCGATAAAAGAATCAATTATAAACCTTTCGAATATCCAGAGGTTCTGCAATTTACTGAAGCTATAAATAAAGCGTATTGGGTTCATACAGAGGTTGATTTTACTGCTGATACACAGGATTTTCATTCGCATTTGAATACTGCTGAAAAAACAGCCATCAAAAATAGTTTACTGGCCATAGCTCAGATAGAAGTGGCTGTAAAAAGTTTTTGGGGTAATATTTACGAGCATTTTCCAAAGCCGGAATTCAATGGTTTAGGAAGCACTTTTGCTGAATGTGAATTCAGACATTCAGAGGCATATTCGCGTCTTCTGGAAGTTCTAGGATATAATGACGAATTCGAAAAACTGTTGGAGATTCCGGTGATCCGCAAACGTGTCGATTATTTATCGAATGTGCTGAAGGATACCAAATCGCAAGACAATAAAAAATATGTGGTTTCGCTGATCTTGTTTAGTATTTTGATCGAAAATGTATCTCTTTTTAGTCAGTTTGCAATTCTTTTGTCCTTTACAAGATTCAAAGGCTATATGAAAAATGTAAGCAACATTATCGCTTGGACTTCCATCGATGAACAAATTCATGCCAATGGTGGTATTTATATCATCAATAAAATACGCGAAGAATTTCCTGATTTTTTTGATGAGGAAACTTTAACTCTTGTCAGAGAAACAGTTAAACATTCTATAGAGGTAGAAGCAGATATATTAGACTGGATATTTGAAGAAGGGGAAATCGAAAGTATTAAAAAAGAGGATTTGGTGAACTTCATGAAATTTAGATTAGACGAAAGTTTAACCCAAATAGGTATTGATACCGTATTCAATGTTCCTGCCGATGATTATAAAGCAATGGCATGGTTTGAGGAAGAAGTTTTTGCCAATAGCCTGGATGATTTCTTTGCAAAAAGACCGGTAGAATATACCAAACACGACAAAAGTATTACGGCAAACGACCTTTTCTAAAACAGCAAATTACAAGTATGAATACAACAGATACAATTTCAGGAAATAGCCTTCCGTTAAGTGAAGCAGACAATAAAATGTGGTGGAAAAACTCTGAAAGTGAGCAAATTTTAAATCGTGGTTATCTTTTAAAAGGTGAAACTGTAGAGGGGGCAATTGACAGAATTTGTACCGCTGCAGCAAAAAGATTGTACAAACCCGAGCTAAAAGAGTCTTTTGTAGAAATGATCGAACGCGGCTGGATGAGTATCAGTTCACCGGTCTGGGCCAATATGGGAACAGAACGCGGTTTGCCAATTTCTTGTTTTAATGTTCATGTTCCGGATGAAATCGAAGGAATCACACATAAATTGGGTGAAGTCATCATGCAGACCAAAATTGGTGGCGGAACGTCAGGATATTTTGGAGAATTACGCGAAAGAGGAAGTGCTGTAACCGATAACGGAAAGAGTAGTGGAGCAGTAAGTTTCATGAAACTTTTTGATACTACAATGGATACGATTTCGCAAGGTGGTGTTCGCCGAGGTGCTTTTGCGGCTTACTTAGACGTAGATCATCCGGATATCGAAGAATTTTTGAAGATAAAAAGTATAGGAAATCCAATTCAGAATTTGTTTACCGGAATTTGTGTACCTGATTACTGGATGCAGGAAATGATCGATGGTGATGCTGATAAAAGACAAATTTGGGCTAAAGTATTAGAAAGTCGTCAGCAAAAAGGATTGCCTTATATCTTTTTTAGTGATAACGTAAATAAGAACAAACCGCAAGTTTATAAAGACAAAAACCTACGCATTAATGCCAGTAATTTATGCAGCGAAATCATGTTGCCGTCAAATTTTGATGAATCGTTTATTTGCTGTCTTTCATCGATGAATCTGGAACTATATGAAGAATGGAAAGATACAGAAGCGGTAAAACTGGCAATCTTTTTTCTGGATGCCGTATTGCAGGAATTTATAGAAAAAACAGAAGGTAATTATTATCTCGCAGCAGCGAATCGTTTTGCAAAAAGGCACCGCGCATTGGGTCTTGGGGTCTTAGGATGGCATTCGTATTTACAAAAAAATAGGATTCCGTTTGAAGGTCTTGAAGCCAAAATGAAAACCACAGAAATATTCAAACATATCAGTGACAAAGCCGATAAAGCAACTCAGGATTTGGCCAGAATATATGGAGAACCGGAATTGCTAAAAGGGTACGGAAGACGTAATACCACAACAATGGCAATTGCTCCCACGACATCATCGTCTGCTATTTTAGGACAGACTTCACCAGGGATTGAACCTTTTAGCAGTAATTATTACAAAGCCGGATTGAGTAAAGGTAATTTTATGCGTAAGAACAAATACCTTAAAGCATTATTAGAAGAAAAAGGGCTGGATAACGAAGAAGTCTGGAGAGAAATTATGCTGAATGGCGGAAGTGTACAACACATGAGCCAATTGAGTCAAAACGAGAGAGATGTCTTTAAAACCTTTAAAGAAATCAGTCAGTTAGAGATTGTACAACAGGCGTCTATCCGTCAGAAATATGTAGATCAGGGACAAAGCATCAACTTAAATATCCCATCAGATTTACCCATTAAAGAAGTAAACCGTTTGCTGATTGAAGCATGGCAATTGGGCATCAAGAGTTTGTACTACCAACGTAGTCAAAGCGTTTCTAAAGAATTAGTTACCAGTTTGGTAACTTGTAGTAGTTGCGAATCATAAAAAAAGGCTGTCTGGATTTAGACAGCCTTTTTTATGGAGTAATTTTGCCATTTGGCAATTTTATAAGAGAGTTCCGGAGGAACGAATTATATTTTAGGGATAGATTTTAATCCATCCTTCGCAATTATAATCGACAAAGAACGTCACCACAATCTTGTCATCCCGACCAAAGGGAGAGATCTTTGCAAGCAACTAACACACAGTTCTTATCCCACTTTGGATTTTAGCCTGCTTAAGGTTTCCTGCGAAATATTAATGTAGGAAGCTACTATTTTGTTGGGCAATCGTTTTACAATAGCCGGATTTATTTTTAGCAATAGCTGGTATCGTTCTAATGCATCCATTGTAGTAAATGACATGAGCCTGTTGGCATTATTAACATAAGCCCTTTCAAGATAACGACAGTAAAACTCCCGCCATTCCGGTACAATTTTCATTAAATGATCAAAATCTTCGTGACTAATGTATAAGAGTTCTGATTTTTCGATGACCTGAATATATTCTAAAGAAGGCAATTTCGTTATGAAACTCACCAATGCCGTAGCGATCTGATTTTCGAAAGCAATATAGCGTGTTACGTCTTTTCCTTCTTCATTGATAAAATAGATTCTCAAACAACCTTTGCCTACAAAATAAGTATGCTGACTGGTTTGTCCTGCTGAAAGCAGTAACTCATTTTTACCTTGTTTTAAAGGTTTAAAGTACGACAAAATCGTATTGAGGTCCTGATCAGAAACCTCAATACGATTTTTTATATAATGACCAAGTTGTTCGTATAGCATCGTTTATTTATAATCTCTCACGAATTTGCGGTAATAAATAATATCTTCTATAGATAAAACGACCAAATCGTGTTGTGCTGCAAAGCTAATGATTTTGTCAAGTTTAGCCATACTGCCATCCTCATTCATTAACTCGCACAAAACGGCTTCGGGTTGTAAGCCGGCTAACTGCATCAAATCGACGCTGCCTTCTGTGTGGCCATTTCTCTCCAGGACTCCGTTATTTTTAGCTCGTAAGGGAAAAATATGTCCGGGTCTTGCCAGGTCAGATGCTTTTGCATTTACGGCAGTTGCGGCTTTAATAGTCGTCATTCGGTCTGCTGCAGAAACTCCTGTGGTCACACCTTCTTTGGCTTCGATGGTGATAGTAAAGGGAGTCTGAAAACTACTGGTGTTTTCCTGAACCATATAAGGCAATTCGAGTTGGTCTGCTTTTTCGTTGGTCAGGCAAAGACAGACAATTCCGCTGCATTCACGAATCATCATCGCCATATTCTGAAAACTCATATGTTGTGCCGAAAAAATCAAATCGCCTTCGTTTTCTCGGTTTTCATCATCGGTTAATAAAATTCCTTTTCCGCTTTGTAAATGTTTTAAGGCATTCTCTACGCGGGTTACGCTGGTTAAACCAAATTTTTCTAATGGATATGTTAGTGTGTCGATCATTTATTTTGGTATTTTAAATTAATGAGCAACAAATCTAAAGTTGTTTAAGATTCAAAAGTTTGATGTAAGTCAATAAATGAAGTGACAAATTTTAAGTTTGCCACGACCCGGGCAACAGCGAACAGGCGAAGCAATTCCATGAATTTTCGCAAATTTCTTTTTACAATCTTTGAGGTTAAAAAATGCAAGGAATAGTATTAAAATAATGGAAAGCAATATGTATGCGAAATCTTAAAAAATAATTAGTGAAAATTAGTGAAATTTGTAGCGAAAAAAAACTTTTAAATTAGTTTAAGAAGTGTTTCTGCATCAATAACTACTGCAAATTTGTTATGCAAACCTGCCCGATATTTGTTATACAAACTCGGGACCCTATTTTTTTTTGTTGATGCCAATTCGTTCAAAGGCGGCTGTGAAATCCGAAATAAAATAGACTTCAAAACTAAAATTCCCTGCCGGCCTGGTGGTAAGTCCAGTAATAACAAAAATTTTGATTGTAAGATTGTCAGGCCTTTAACTCTTCAGGAATTAACAATATTAAATATTTTTATAGCTAAAAGACTACTTATTGTTTAATGCGGTAAAAGTATTTATAATGTAATCAAAACTTTAATAGTCAGTGATATAAGTATTTTAATCCCTGTTTTTAAGACATAATGATAATCTTAAGGATAAAAGAGTAAGTAAATTACGTTCAATTCCCTATTCCCATTTATTTAAGCGTACATTTGTTATAAAAGCGACCCCCTACAATGAATACTAGAAATAACATAAGGATTTTACTTACGGATGATGATGAAGATGACAGAGAGTTTTTTGCTGAAGCTTTAGCAGATTTACAACTTGAAAATCCCATTGAATTTTGTAAAAACGGTGTAGAACTTCTGGACCGCCTTAATACAAATAGTCCAATTCCGGATATCATTTTTTTAGATCTTAATATGCCGATATTGTCTGGTTTCGAAACCTTGCAACAAATTCGCGAAGATGCAAAATTTAAAGATATTCCTGTGATTGCTATTTACTCTACTTCGGCAACAGAAGACGGCGTAAAAAACACTTTCGGCTTAGGCGCTAATGCCTATGTGGTAAAACCCATAGCCTTTAGTGATTTAAAAAAATTATTAAAAAAGGTCATTGAAACAGACTGGAAAGAAAAACTGGAGAATGTCAGGATTGAATCTTTTATTATCTCAGTTTAATTCTCAAAAAAATATACCATTGTAATATCATGCATTGATTTTATATTACGTAATATCTAAAAATTGAAATCATGCATACGCACAAAAACAATTTGCCTAAGGCTACAGCACAGGATTTCCCTATTGTAGGTATTGGTGCTTCGGCAGGAGGATTAGAGGCATTCAGACAATTTATTGACGCCATTCCTGCTGATTCTGAAATGGCTTATGTGATTGTGCAACATTTGCATCCCGATGCATGATAGTATGCTGACAGAGCTTCTTTCGCGCGTAGCTAAAATTCCGATAAACGAAATCACAGATGATATTCATTTGGCTCCCAATACTATTTATGTTATTCCGGAGAATAAAATGCTGACCTCTTATGATGGCGTTTTAAAGTTAAGTCCGCGGGTAAAAGATACCAAAAATCAGGCAATCGATGTATTTTTTAATTCTCTTGCCGAAGTACATCTGAATTTGGCTTATGGCGTATTATTATCAGGAAACGGATCTGATGGTACCATTGGACTTCAAGCCATCAAGAAGCACGGAGGTATTACTTTTGCGCAGGATATTGATGCTGCAAATAACGAAATGCCACAAAATGCGATTAATGCCGGTGTAGTTGATTATGTATTGTCACCAACTCAAATCGTGCAAAAATTAATCGAACTTTCTAAATCAAAAGGTTTGGTTAGCGAAGGAAATGATCCCAATGATGAAATTGTATTTCAGGAAATTATTAAAATTTTGCGTCATCATAGCGGAGTCGATTTTACTTATTACAAACAAAGCACCATACGCCGACGAATTGCCAGACGAATGGCGCTGAGCAAAATCGTCAGCCTTAAGGATTATCTTAAAGTCTTGCAGGGCGATAAACTGGCACCTCAGGATTTATTCAACGATTTACTGATTCCGGTCACGGAGTTTTTCAGGGACACTAAAATCTTTCAGATCATGAGAGAAAAAGTATTTCCGTTAATGATCAACAGAGTTACGGAGGAAAATTGCATCCGAATCTGGATTGCAGGCTGTTCTACGGGCGAAGAAGCCTATACACTGGCTATCGCGCTTCACGAATTTTTAGGGGAAAACCTGGAGGGAAAAGAAATCCAGATTTTTGCTTCGGACATTTCAGAAGTGGCTATTGCCAAAGCCCGAATTGGGTTTTACAGAAAATCGCAAATGCGAAATGTCTCTGAAACCATCCTCACCAAATATTTCACCGCCAATGCAAACGGTTATAAAATAAAAAGACAAATTAGGGATTTATGCATTTTTGCCGTACATAATTTCCTGACAGATCCGCCTTTTGCCAAAATGGACCTGATTACGTGTCGAAATGTTTTCATTTACATGGATTCGTTTTTGCAAAAGAAATCGCTGACGACTTTTCATTATGCCTTAAAAGAAAACGGATTTTTGCTTTTAGGCAAATCAGAAACGGCCGTTCCGGCAGCAGAACTTTTTCAGCCTTTCGAAAAAGCAGGAAAAATTTATACCCGAAAACAGGTTTCGGGCAGGTTTATACATTCCGGTATGGGTGGCAATGATAAATTAAAAAACTTAAAAACCGATATTCTGAGAAAAGAGATTGTCAAGGAAGACTTTAGAAAAAGTGCCGAAGCGGTATTGATTTCTAAATATACTCCGGCCAGCGTTATTGTAAATGAACAAATGGATATTGTTCATATTAATGCTTCTATAGCTGAATTTATCGAACTTTCGACAGGAAAACCTACGTTTAACTTGCTCAAAATGACCCGGGAGGGACTGGCTTTTGAACTTCGAAATACCTGGCATAAAGCCAAAGAAACAAATGCTTTGGTAAAAAAAGAAGGCATTCAGGTAAAAAATAAAGGTACGATTAGTGAAATCACGATTGAAATCCAACCCTTAGAAGATACTTCAGAACCTTATTTTTTAGTATTGTTTTATAAAACAGTCATTCGTAAAGAAAATGTAATTTCAACTGATTTTACTGCAGAGGAACTGCGTGAGAATGTTAATTTAAGAAGGATCTCCCAACTCGAAAAAGAACTCGCCAAAATACACGATGATGTAAATGCCATTAGCGAAGAACAAGAAGCATCAAACGAAGAATTGCAAAGCGCCAATGAGGAATTGTTGAGTGGGAGCGAGGAGCTGCAAAGTTTGAACGAAGAACTCGAAACCTCAAAAGAAGAGTTGCAATCGAGTAACGAAGAGCTTTTACAGATCAATCAGGAGCTTCTGAACAAACAACAACAAATCAATATTTCTAAAAATTATACCGAGGCTATTGTAGCAACGCTTCGTGAACCTATTGTAGTCTTAGACACCAATTTAAGAATAAAAAACATCAACAGGGCCTTCTCTAAGAAATACAATATTACCAAGGAAGAAGCCACAGGAAAACTGATTTACGAAATTCAGAACCATCTTTTTGATAACATTCCCATGCGCGCCATGCTCGAAAAAGTATTGCCGGAAAAAACACAGCTTGATGACTATCAAATATCAGTAAATTTGTTGCCTTACGGCGAAAGTGTCATGCTGCTAAACGCCAGACAAGTAACCAATGAAACCAGTAAAGAACAACTGATTCTGCTGGCTATTGAAGATATTACTGAACGCCGAATCATCGAAAAAAGATTGCAGGTACTGTCCAGCGGTTTTGAGACGAAAGTCGAAGAACGTACTGCTGATTTGCTGACTTCTAATCAGGAACTCGAAAGTTCGATCAAAAATTTGCATGACGCCAACGTGCAGCTACAGGAATATGCGTATGTTGCGAGTCATGATTTGCAGGAACCTTTGCGTAAAATATTAATGTTCATAAGCCGATTGCTGGAAATGAACGAAGATTTTTCTGCTGAAGCTCTTACTTTGGTCGAAAAAATCAGCAAATCCTCTATCCGGATGAATACGCTGATCAAAGACTTATTGGCTTATTCCTATCTTAACAACCCCGACAGATTATTTGCAGTTACAGATCTTAACGTTATTATAGCCGATATTCTGGTTGATTTTGAGTTAATGATAGAAGAACGTGATCTTGAAATAAAAGTGGGTCAATTGCCTGTTATCAATGCGATTCCGTTACAAATGAACCAGCTTTTTTATAATTTAATAAGCAATGCTCTTAAGTTTTATAAAAACGACGGTTCAAGTTCTAAAGTTGAAATAAACTCGCATAAAATGACTGCTGGTCAGGTTAAAAAACATCCAACATTAGATCCCGCTTTGACCTATTGCGAAATCATCATAAAAGACAACGGCATAGGTTTTAACAAACAATACGAGAATAAGATTTTTACCATCTTCCAACGTTTACACAACAACGAAGTCTATACCGGAACCGGAATTGGCCTCGCCATTGGCAAAAAAATCGTAGAAAACCACAAAGGCATCATCTTCTCTAAAGCCGAGGAAGATATTGGTGCTGAGTTTCATATTATATTGCCTGTTTAAGAGTTTACTGTTTATTTAATTAATGAAAAGACGATATGCTGAGAGGTGTATTGTCTTTTTTTGTGACTTTTTTTAAATGGGTGTAAATATGTAAACTTTTTCAGGACGAAACAGGGCTCCGTTAATTCCCCGCTGTGCGAATTCTCCCGACTTCGTAACCGTTTCAATATTCCTTTTATTGAACCTTCAATTATTAAATCTTTTTTTTGAATCTAATTGTCATTACAAAGACAGGAGACTTCGCAGAGGGTGCGCCATAAGCAAGATGTAGACACCACTACTATACCCATAATTGATATTTTCGATTTATGAAATATCAAATGGTTAGATAGATATGCGCACTCCCGACAAACTCCTCAAAAATTACAAGCTCCTTCTGTCGAAACAAAATTCTTAAAAAACAGAACAATTCTAATAATTCATTTTTGAATAATGAAGATTTTTTGAGGACTTAAAATTGTCTTATAGTATTACTATAAAAACATATAGTGGTAAAGCGCAAAATTACATTCGGATATTTTTACTTAAACATTCTTTACTAAGGTATTAAAAGTAAATGTTATGGAAACAGTACAAAAAATAATTGCGTTGGTACGACAAAAATATTACCCTTTTATTATTGTCTTGGACGATTATACAAAAAATAAATCAATCTCTGTACATGATAGTGATAGTGGTGCACTATTTACGGTTGTAGATGATATTGTATATAGTTTTAGAGACGAAAAGGCAAATTATTGGCTTACCATTCCGGAAACTTGTAAAGTAAACGGACAAAAAATCTATCCTGTTGTTGGTGATACATTGATATGTGATGGTATCCAATATTTATTTACCACCAAAGAGGCTATTGTAGAAATGGCAGTAAACTATTTTGAAGACTTCATAGATCCTCATTACGGGATTAAAATAGTCATGCAGGGAATGTCTTTTTTTGAAAATAAAAATGATAAAAGCGACAGCTACTTTGTCATTTTTCAAAAGTTTAAATCCAGAAAACACGATAAAATAAAAGCCTTTATATCCAGCAATTAATAAAAAAAATAAATATGAGTTTTTTAGCAAAATTAGAATTAGACAATCAGGTTTTTAATGTTTTAGAATTTAATGTCAATTTTACCCAAAATGTCGACAATAACGGAAAACCATCCAATAAAACAAAAGGTGGCCAAATCAGGCTTTTGATCGAAACAACCCAAACCGATTTATTTTCAGACTGGATGGTTTCGTTTACCAGTGTCAAAGACGGAAAAATTATTTTTTATCGCAGAGACGCCATGAGTACCATGAAGAATGTAAGTTTTTCGAAAGGATACTGTATTTCGCTTCAAAAAAATTTCAACAATGTAGGGACAGTTCCTATGACTACAGAGATCTTAATTACTTCTAACGAAATAAAATTAGGCAATACTTTATTCGAGAATAACTGGAAGAATTCTTAAAACAAAACCTTAAACATACTTCTAAAAAAATGGCATTACAAACTGATACAACCCTGAAAATTGGCGAAAATATATTCAAAAACTTTAGCCATTTAAAAATTACCCAAAAAATACACGATCACCACAGTTTTACTTTCCAGATACGACAAGATTTGTTGGTCGATGAATTTAGAAGCGTGATGCCAGTCTCGAACCAACTCTATGGCGAGAGAATAAGTATAGAAATTAAACCAATTCCGGATCTGGATGACCTGATGGTTATTACAAATCCTAAAGATTATATCCTGCAGTTTTATGGAGTAATAACCGAAGTAGAGCTGATAAAATCTACTACAGACGACATAGAAGAAATCATTAGAATAAAAGGAAAAAGTACTTCTATGATTTTAGACAGCGGTAAAGAATGCAACTCGTTTACCAATATGTCTTTGCTTGATATAGTAAACAAGGTAAAATCAGATTATGAAATAGACATGAGTGTTGTTCCTTTCTACAAAAACAATCTGGCCTATACGGTTCAGTACAACGAGAGCGATTTTGATTTTTTGAACCGTTTGGCAATGCGTTACGGACACTGGTTTTATGATACAGGTCGTACCCTTGTTTTTGGGTCTCCGGGAAGTTCCGGAGGCGAACCTAAATTGGTTTACGGGATCAACATGCGTGACTTTAGTTATGCTATAAAATTAATTCCTGCGCAGTTCAAAACCATTGAGAATGATAATAGGATTGGAGATCATTTTCTGGACAATACAATAAACTACAGGAACGAACCGGATGGTTTTCATCAGAACTTTATCAATAAATCAAATCAGGTTTTTAGTAAAGAAACTGTTGTACAGCTCAATCAAAATTCAGTTGGCATGCACGGTCAGAGTTCGTTAGAGGAATATACCAAAAACAAAATGCGATCTGCCGTGAGCCGTATGATGCAAGTAAATGCGTCAAGCGAAGTACCGGGAATTACTTTAGGAAATACAGTAGAAATAAGCGGAGTTGATAAGCAACTCGAAAGCAGGTATACCATTACTCAGATTACCCATTACTGCGATGATGGCGGAGGTTACGAAAATACATTTACAGCAGTAAACTTTAACGGTTATGTGTTTTCGCCCGAAACAAATCCTGATTTAATACCCAATTGCAAAAGCCAAACTGCGATCGTAACAGAAAATACAGATCCTGACGGACTAAGTGCTGTTAAGGTACAAATGCCGTGGCAAAAAATAAAAGGAGAAACAACGCCATATATACCCTTGTTGCAAAAATACGGTGGCGATGCCAGAGGTTCTCATATAATACCAGAAGTTGGTGACACGGTTTATGTAGAATTTCAGGGAGACAATGCCGAAATGCCAATCGTAACCGGTACACTAACCAGCAGAAAAGAAACAAGCGGTTACAGCACACCTAATAACGATTTGAAGGTATTTCGTACCCGCTCCGGAATCATGATTGTCTGTAACGATGCAGATGGAAGTGTTTTAATCGAAGACCCAAGTGGTAATAAATATTTTATGGATGGCAAGGGAAATATAGAATTTGAATCTCCTAAAAACATGACGTTTACTGCTGGAGAGGATATTGTTATGAAGGCGGGAAGAAATATAGAAGTAGAGGCTGTAAAAAGCATTGAAGTTGATGCAGGTACCGATATTTTTCACAAAGCAGAGAATGATATTTTTATAAATGCAAATGGGAATATTATGGAAAGCGGCGACAATAAAACTGAAAACATAACAGACAATTATACTAGAAGTTCTCATGAATCCAGCCAGTATGCTGAAGAAGTTAAGGTTTTTAGTACCAAAGAAAATATGCTATTAGAAAGTAGCCAAAAAACAGTAGAAATAAATAGCGCAGAACAATCGAACATTTTTTAAAGTTTAAAATTTATTTATGGCAATTTATAAAACAGCAAAGAATCTTAAAATAAAAATTAGTAATGTGTATACCTGTTATTCTAAAGCATTCTATGAAACCAGTGAAAAGATCGAGATAGTGGCTACAAAAGAAAATTTGACTTTGTATTCAGGAAATAAAATACAAATAAGAGGTAATAAATCATAAACTATGTCGAACATAATATTTGGTGCACCACGCTTTGTACCTCCTAAAGAAAATAACAAAGAACTTAATGATGTTTATATGGGAGTTTTTTTTGACGGAACTTCGAACAATCGTAAAAATATTGAGGGAAGAAGAAATAACCCTAAATTAAAAAATACGTATTCATCAAATAATGATGGTTCAAATACCAGTTATAGTAATGATCATTCTAATATTGATAGGCTCCAAAAAACCTACTTATACGATGCTGAAAAACATTATTATACTATTTATGTTGAAGGTATTGGAACCAAAAATCCGGATATAAATAAAGATGAAACATTGAGCTATTATGGTGATTTTACTCGTGGTCAGGCAAAAGGTACAGGAGAAACAGGACTTTTTGAAAAAGTAGAAAAAGGATGTTTTGATGTTGTTACGATATTGAAAAAAGAAAATGAAATAAGTATCAGTACTTTATATCTTGATGTTTTTGGTTTTAGCCGTGGTGCAGCGGCTGCCCGTATTTTTGTAAACGAGCTGTATAAAAAGAAAACTTCCGGGGATAAAAAAAGTTTTGATCTGGGGTATTTAGGAAAAGCTTTTAAAGAGCTGGATTATAAAACAAAACCAGTTCGCATCAAAGTTCGCCTTTTAGGTATTTATGATACTGTGTCTTCTTACGGCGATAATGTATTTGACGATGTAGAGGTTGATAAAGTACCATTAAAAATATCAAACGTGGGTTTTACAGTGCATCTAACGGCTGAGGATGAACATCGAAAAAATTTCCCACTTACCAATATTGCCAGTGCCGGAGCCAATAGTATAGAGTTAACTCTGCCTGGATGTCACTCAGACATTGGCGGAGGATATAAAAATGGAGAACAAGAAGTTGTAATACTTACCGAAACCGGATCTAAAATCGAAGAAGAAAAAAAATATGTAATCGAACAGGGATGGTTTAAATCTCATGAATTAAAACAATTACCCAGTTTGACCCCTTATTATTTAAAAGGAACGCGAGAAAGTCTTAGTAATGAATATAGCTTAGTGACCCTGCATCTAATGGCAGAATTTGGAAAACGCAAATATAAAATCCCGTGGAAATACAAAATTTTAGACAAAGATTATAAAATTCCAAAAGAGTTAAATAATATAAAAATGCGAATTGATCAATATGCATTTGATGGTAAAGCAAGATTAAAGTTTTATACCAACAAGCAAATTGAGGCAAAAAGAAAAAATGTCTGGCATAGCCAAAAAGAGGCAGATGAATTTGATAGTATGGTAGGAGACCACAATGTATTATTAGAATTAAGGAATCAATATTTGCACTGTTCTGCCAGTATGGATGGCATAGGTATGGAACCTACACAAGATACTCAAAGCAATATTATCTGGAAACGAAAAATAATAGCAGGATAAGCATGAAAAAAACAATTCAATTTATTGCACTTATTACTTTATGCAATTTTGCACTAATCTCTTGTCAAAATAATATGAAAAATAAAGAATATTTTTGGTCAACAGCTGCCTGTACGCCCAAAGACTATCCTGCTGAAATCTTCTCGGGACATCTAATTTTTAGTAATACACCTAAAAGCGGATATGCTTATCTTCCTTTTGACTGTATTATAAATACTAAGTATCTTGGTCAGAATTTTAGCCCCTCTACAGATGAAGCTACAGGAATATCACCAAAAACACTAGACATTACCTGGATGTCTTTTACAGAGAACAAAAGTTACTCCGGGATTTTTAAACTCGATTCAGAGAAAATAGAAACCTTAATGATTAATGGTAGTGAAAGACCATATTGGGATCAGGAAACTAAAAAAGTAGGAATTGTAAAAGATTATGATTTTACGATCAATGCGGGTTTATTTCCAGGTGGGATGGTCGTCTTATATGTTTTTAGTCCCTCACGTATGACTATTGTAGGAAAGTATCAGGCGCAGGAAGCCCATAACGTTGATTGGAAATTAGCTCATCCTTCAATGAAAGATAAGGCAGGTATTACTGAATATGTTAATTATATGAATGAAGATCTTCCTCCAGAAATAAAAGATCAAATTAAGAACGGAACCATACCGTTTGGATATTGGGAAACCCTCTTAAAAAAGTATCATTTAACACCTGTAGTTAAAGAGGAGGATAAAGTTGAAACTATTAAACTTAACTATATCAATGGCGAATTTGAGTCTATTTTTTTGAGCCTGAATCATAATGTTATGCCAATACAGCAACGTGCTGTACCTAGAAAACTAAATATAGTCTGGCATGATATAAACGATAGACGTATGGAAAGCGATGTGTTTTTTGATGAAAAAAAAGCAATGTCAATATTTGAACAAATTAAACCTAACGAAGGTATACAATTTATCATTGAAATCGATCGAAATACAAAACCACGAGAAACAAAAGGAATTACAATAAAACTAAAAACTACGACTTCAGAAATCGATATGAAAGAAGCTATTATTTCGCAAGAATCGTTTACAAAGCCAATTCCGTATTAGTTGTATTAGTTTGACAAGAGAATTAAGAAATCAATATTTGCACTGTTCTGCCAGTATGGATGGTATAGGTATGGAACCTACACAAGATACTCAAAGCAATATCATCTGGAAACGAAAAATAATAGCAGGTTAACCATGAAAAAAACAATTCAATTTATTGTACTTATTACTTTGTGCAATTTTATACTAATTTCTTGCCAAAACAATATGAAACAAAAAAAATATTCCTGGACTGCATTCGTATGTACTCCTGAAAATTATCCAGCTGAAATTTTTTCAGGGCATTTAATAGTGGGTAATACCCCTGAAAGTGGCTACGTCTACATGCCATTTAATAGAATAATAAATAGTCGCTATTTAGGTGATAATGACGGTTCGTCCTCAGGAGAAGCTACAGGAATATCACCAAAAACATTAGACATTACCTGGATGTCTTATAGTGAAAATAAAAGTTACTCCGGGATTTTTAAACTCGATTCAGAGAAAATAGAATCTTTAATGATCAACGGCAGCGAAAGGCCTCTTTGGGACGAAGAATTAAAAAAAGTTAGAATTGCTAAAGATTATCGGTTTGCTATTAATGCAGGATTATTTCCCGGAGGTATGGTTGTCTTATATGTTTTTAGTCCTTCAAATATGACTATCGTAGGAAGATATCAGGCGCATGCGGATCATAATGTTGATTGGAAAGTAGCACATTCTTCAATGAAAGATAAGGCAGGTATTACTGAATATGTTAATTATATGAATGAAGATCTGCCTCCAGAAATACAAGATCAAATTAAGAACGGAACCATACCGTTTGGGTATTGGGAAAAACTTTTCAAGAAATATCATTTAAATCCCGTAGTTAATGCTGAGGATAAAGTAGAAACACTGGGGATTAATTATATCAATGGCGAATTCGAATCTATTTTTTTGAGTTTAAATAATAATATAATGCCTATACAGCAGCGCGCTATACCAAGAAAGCTAAATGTGGTCTGGCACGATATCAATGACAGGCGTATGGAAAGTGATGTGTTTTTTGATGAAAAAAAAGCAATGGCAATTTTTGAGCAAATTAAGTCTAATGAAGGTATTCAATTTAGTATTGAAATCGATCGAAATACAAAACCACGAGAAACAAAAGGAATTGCTATAAAACTAAAAACGGCGACTTCAGAAATCGATATGAAAGAAGCTATTATTTCGCAGGAATCGTTTACAAAGCCAATTCCGTATTAGTTGTATTAGTTTGACAAGAGAATTAAGGAATCAATATTTGCACTGTTCTGCCAGTATGGATGGCATAGGTATGGAACCTACACAAGATACTCAGAGCAATATTATCTGGAAACGAAAAATAATAGCAGGATCAGCATGAAAAAAACAACACAATTTATTGCACTTATTATTTTGTGCAATTTCACATTAATCTCTTGTCAAAATACTATGAAACAAAAAAAATATTTTTGGGATGCATCCGTGTGTACTCCGAAAAATTATCCAGCTGAAATTTTTTCAGGTCATCTAATAGTGGGGAATACCCCAGAAAGTGGCTACGTCTACATGCCATTTAATAGAGTGATTAATAGTCGTTATTTAGGTGATAATGATGGTTCATCCTCAGGTGAAGCTACAGGAGTATCCCCCAAAACATTAGACATTACCTGGATGTCTTTTACTGAGAACAAAAGTTATTCCGGGATTTTTAAACTTGATTCAGAAAAAATAGAAGCCTTAATGATCAATGGCAGTGAAAGACCTTATTGGGATAAAGAAACTAAAAAAGTAGGAATTGTAAAAGATTATGATTTTACGATCAATGCAGGATTATTTCCCGGTGGTATGGTTGTCTTATATGTTTTTAGTCCTTCAAACATGACTATAGTTGGTCGTTATCAGGCGCATGAAGACGAAAACGTTGATTGGAGTATTGCACATGAAATAATGAAAGACAGAAAAGGAATTGATAAAGTAGTCTCAGTTATGACTAAGGATTTACCCCAAGAAATAAAAGATCAAATTGCTCAGGGCACAATACCATTTGGGTATTGGGAAAAGCTTTTCAAGAAATATCATTTAAACCCTGTAGTTAAAGCTGAGGATAAAGTAGAAACACTGGGGATTAATTATATCAATGGCGAATTTGAATCTATTTTTTTGAGTTTAAATAATAATATAATGCCTATACAGCAGCGCGCTATACCAAGAAAGCTAAATGTGGTCTGGCACGATATCAATGACAGACGTATGGAAAGTGATGTGTTTTTTGATGAAAAAAAAGCAATGGCAATTTTTGAGCAAATTAAGCCCAATGAAGGTATTCAATTTAGTATTGAAATCGATCGAAATACAAAACCACGAGAAACAAAAGGAATTACAATAAAACTAAAAACTACGACATCAGAAATCGATATGAAAGAAGCTATTATTTCGCAGGAATCGTTTACAAAGCCAATTCCGTATTAGGCATAAAGCAATTTTCTTAGTCTAGTTGTACAAAGTCGCACGTCAAGTGACTTCGCAGAGTGTAAGCAATTGGATGTTATATTATATCATTGATATTTTTCTTTTAATTAAAACTGTGATCAAAAAAGAGAATTATATTTTTCGATTATATCTTATAAAAATAATTTTCCTAGCCCAGATAGAAGCGGCATCCTTTTATTTTTTTCTTTAGAAAATAAAAGATAGTCCCGAAGCTTCGGGAGCTGGATAAAGCTCCTAAATAAAACCAATAAGAATTTTGTATCTTAGTCATTAGTAACTCCATTTTATTTTGATTAGTAAATATTCTGATCGAAATGAAATATCTAAAATAACTTAAAATGCCCTGGAATCCGGAAATATATAATAAGTTCAAAAATATTCGTTATCAGCCTTTTTATGATCTGGCCGATTTTATTCAGCCGGTAAACGGAATGAAAGCCATTGATTTAGGGTGCGGTACGGGAGAACAAACGGCAATTTTGGCGAATAAGTTCAAAGAAGCTGATTTTCTGGGTGTCGATTCTTCAGCAGAAATGCTCGAGAAATCAAAGTCTTTAGAAACAGACAATCTGCACTTTCGTAAAGCCACGACCGAGGAAACATTAGCTTCGGCCGAAAAATGGGATTTGATCTTTAGTAATGCGGCTTTGCAATGGTCAAATGATCATGAAACTTTATTCGCTGACTTAATAAAACTCGTGAACCCAAAAGGGCAATTTGCCGTACAAATGCCGGTTCAACCAGAAAATAAACTCAATGTAATTCTTGCCGAATTAGTAGAGGAAGAACCTTTTAAAACCTATTTGAAAGGTTACAAAAGAGATTCCCCTGTTTTAAGTATAGACGAATACGCCCAAATTCTTTTTGATGGCGGGTTAGAAGATCTTCAGATTCTACAAAAAGTATATCCGATAATTGCGAACGATCATGAAACGCTTTATAATTTTATTTCGGGTTCGGCTCTGATTCCATATATAGAACGTTTGAAAGGGGAGGAACAAGCGCTTTTTATTAAGACCTATAAAGAGCGAATCGCAGAACATTTCCCGAAACTTCCGGCGATTTATTCTTTTAAAAGGATTTTGCTTTATGGTAGGAAAGGATCGCTATGCGTTTAAAATTTTCACGCAGATTTTAAAAAGATGCAGGCAAACAAATTCAAATTTTTAGAGAAGTGGGTGCATAACCAAATTGCTTTTTAAAAGCATACGAGAAATGCGATAAGTTTTCGAAACCTACTTCATAATAAATCTCAGTTGGCTTTTTCTTGTTTTCAGCTAATAAATAATGAGCTAATTCCAGTCTTTTTTGAGTCAGCCACTTTTGTGGGGTTGTATTAAAATACTTTTTGAAATCCCGATTAAAAGTAGATAAACTGCGTCCGGTTAAATAACCTAATTTTTCCATTGGCATATTAAACATGAAGTTGCGCTGCATAAAATCGATCAGATCTATTTTGCCGGGTTCGTCAAAGTTGGCTAAAATAGTATCAATTCCTTTATCAATTTCCCTTAAAATGCTAATGGCTTCGGTAATTTTTAAAGAGGCAAGGTTTTCCGGAAAATCGCCTTCGACATCAAAATACGGGATTAAAGATGTCAGACAACTCTCTAATAACGGATGATTTTTATAACTGATAATTTTTTGCTCTGAAGTTCTTTTGGAATCTAAATCAATATTTTTATAAAACTCTTTTAGGCGTTTGGCCGAAAGATGCATAACAACCGTTTTATGAGGCTGGCCATTTTTAGGATAATTGATAATGGTGGCAAGTAAGTTTCTTGGAATCAGAAATATATCACCCGACTTAAACGTAAAAGTAGCATCGGCCTGAATGATTTTTGTTTCTCCTGAAATGAACCAAATCAACATATGATCGTCAAAAACCAAATCTGATTTAAAGAATTTATCCTCGTAACAGGAAAGTTTAATTTCGGGAGTTAGATATTTTGAGACATGTTCCATTTGCAATCGTATTAGTTTAATGCAATACCACCAAATTTGTTCTTTTCGATCAATCAAAGATAACAATCTCCGGTGGTATTTATATTTTCTATCGGAACCTTATTTAATTGATATCAAATGTTATTCCAGTCATTCTTTCGCTTAAATCCCATAACCTTTTGGCATTATCGTGATCTAAGGAGTAGGGCTGTACCCCACGAATTGTCGACGGATCATCGTAACGGTGTTCGATATTTCCTAAGTCAAGTTCGGCAATATCAGCGTCTTCGCAATATACGCCGCCAATATCATTAAGTATTGGGCTTACAGCACACCAGATGGTAGTGGCTGCTCCCTGCGGAATTGTTTTTAGCAAACTAGCCACTTCCGGTTTGATCTTGCCTTGCTGATCGTGAGTTCCTATTTGTTTGAAGAGTTCTATGGGTTCTTCTCTTCCTAAATCAGTTCCCAAAACACTTCCGGGATGTAGAGAATAAGCTCTGACATTGAATTCTTTGGCGCGATTGTCGAGTTCAAGTGCAAACAAATTGCAAGCGGTTTTTGATTGTCCATACCCTTGCAGAGTATCATAATCGCGATGAATAAAATTAGGATCATCAAAATTAAAAGGCGCCATTTGATGTCCGTATGAGGATACATTCAGGACTCTGGCTCCATTTGCTTTTTTTAGGGCCGGCCATAATTTTGCAGTCAGTTGAAATTGCCCTAAATAATTGGTCACTAATTGAGATTCATAACCACGATCGTCTCTGCGTAACGGTACCCACATAATTCCTGCATTATTAATGAGGAGATGCAAAGGTCTTTCTGAGGCTAAAAAATCAAGAGCAAACGCATCGATAGCTTCCGGGTTCATGAAATCTAATGGCTCTAATTCGACATTGGCAATTCCTTTGAGGTTTTTATGGGCTTTTACCAAATCTCTTGCTGCAACAATTACAGTTGCTCCGGCGTTTGAAAGTGTTTTGGTCGTTTCTAAACCAATTCCGGTATGGCCACCTGTTACAATCGCCACTTTTCCCGTAAGGTCAATTCCTGCGATGATTTCTTGTACTGTTGATTTCGCATTAAATCCTGATCCTAAAGGTTTTTGCAAGGCTCCCTGATAATTATTTGTTTTCATTTTTATAAATGTTATTTGTTATGAGGACAAAATTATAGCAACATGAGAGATTCCATTTTGTTTAAAACGTCAATTTACTTTGTTTAAAATGTCATCTAAAAATTCCAATCGGACAAAATTTAATTTTTGGGTTTGGCTTTGGGGAAATCCTTGCTTACATGAAGAATCACTTTCAGTAATAAAATTCTTAAACGTTTGTTTCAGCGTTATTTCAACATTTATTTAAAAGTGATTTTTTGAAAAAAAATTGCCTTTTCTGACTTGATAGATCAGAAAAAATATTGTTCATTTGCGCCTTAATTTAGAATTGGTTTAAATAATAATAACATGACAACAAAAATATTATCAACTGCCTGTTTTTTAAGAACTTCAGGTAAAATGATACAAAATCTTCAACAAAAACTTTCTTTTATCCTGTTCGGTTTGTTGATGAGTGGAGGATTGCTTCAGGCTCAAACAGCTGCAACAGGACAAATTTCAGGTACTATTATAACGAATGACGGAAATGCAAGTCAGGGGGTTATCGTCAGGTTAATTGAAAATAACAGAACCGCAGTAACGAATGCATCGGGAAATTATGAGTTTAAGAAAGTACCTTTTGGAAAATATACAGTAGAGGTTACCATGTCAGGATATGCGTCTTCTACAGAAACGGCTGAGATTACAGAACAAGCTCCATCAGCCACGGTAGATATCAGAGTAAATTCATCTGTTGAGAATCTTGAAGATGTTGTGATTCGTACGGGAGGAAATCGTTTTGCAAAGAAAGAAAGTATCGACGTGGCTAAAATGCCTTTAAAGAATATCGAAAATTCTCAGGTTTACGTCATTGTAAGCAAGGAATTAATGAAAGAGCAAGTGGTTACAGATTATAATAGTGCCTTTAAAAACGTTCCGGGAGCCGGTATTGCCGAAGTGAGAAACCAAGGAAGAACTACTTCTATATCAAGAGGTTTCCCTACACCGCAATTGGTTAGAAATGGGGTAGGAAGTTTTACTTATACGACAATCGATCCTTCAAATTTAGAACGTATCGAAGTGATCAAAGGGCCATCAGCAACACTTTTTGGAAGTACATTATCATCGTTTGGAGGATTGTTTAATCGTGTTACTAAAAAGCCTTTTGACAGTTTTAAAGGTGAAATATCCTATTCAGCAGCAAGTTGGGATCTTAACCGATTGACAGCTGATATTAATACGCCCATAAACGAAGACAAGACGGCTTTGTTAAGAATCAATACGGCTTTGCATAGTGAAAGAAGTTTTCAGGATGCAGGATTTAATAGAAATTTTTCTTTTGCTCCAAGTTTTTCATATGAAATAAATGATCGTTTAACGCTTTTAATCGACGCAGAATTTAGCATGTATAAAGCGACTTCGCCAACAAGACTTGCGCCGTTTGTCGTAAAAGGAACAGAAAGCAGTATCGAAGCCCTTAATATTCCGTATAAATTATCTTTTGCTAATAATACCATTAATTATACCAGTCAACAGTATAATATTTTTGCACAGTTGAAGTATAAAATGTCGGAGGAATGGACGTCTCAAACGGTGATATCCAGAACAAGATCTTCGTCTGATGGTTATACGGTGTCCTTGCAAATGATGTCTCCAACAACATTGAGACAACAGGTTACGTATCAGGAATCGCCTTTTTACGGAACGGATATCCAACAGAATTTTATTGGTATTTTTAAAATTGGTCAACTCAAGAACAGGGTAGTGGCAGGTTTGGATTTTTACAGCCTTCGTGCGACCCGTAATGATGCTATTGTAAACATGCCGGCTATGGATTATAAAAAACCGGGCGATGCTTATAACAATTTTAATGTAGATAAAGTGGCTCCGCTGTTTCTTGATCCTAAAATAAAATTCAACAATTTTGTATCGAATAATGAAAATACGTACAGCGCCTATGTTTCGGACGTTTTGAACGTAACCGACAAATTATTGGTAATGGGAGGTATTCGTGTAGACCGATATGAAAACAAAGGAACTTATTATCCTAGTAAAGATTCTATTGCAGGAAATTATAATCAAACGGCATTTTCACCAAAATTGGGAGTAGTGTATCAAATTATGAAAGACAAAATTGCTGTTTTTGGTAATTATATGAATGGTTTTAGCAATGTTTCGGGTTCTGATTTTAATGGAAATACGTTCAAACCCAATCAGGCGAATCAATATGAGGGAGGTTTTAAATTTGATTTGAATAAAATATCGGCTACCCTTAGTTATTATGATATTCAGGTTACTAATATTACACGCGATGATCCGGATCATGTTAACTTCTCTATTCAGGACGGAACTCAGGTGAGTAAAGGTTTTGAAGCGGAATTGATTGCGAACCCAATTTCAGGATTAAATATCGTAGCAGGTTATACCTATAATGACAGTAAATACGAAAAAAGTAATGCAAGCGTTCAGGGATTACGACCAACCACTGCGGGATCTCCGAGAACGGCCAATTTATGGGCAAGTTATAGAATTGTAAACGGTGCTGCACAAGGTCTGGGATTTGGTTTTGGGGGTATTTACGGCAGTGAATATTACCAGACGAATACCACAACTTTCAAATTTTCTATTCCGTCCTATACGGTTTTAGATGCCTCACTTTTTTATGATCAGCCCCGATACAGACTTGGACTTAAAGTAGACAATTTAACGAATGAAAAGTACTGGTCGTACAGGCTTGCAGCGCAAAACCCGACGCGTATTACAGCAAATATTACGTTTAAATTTTAAGTGCATTATTGAATCATTTTTAGAGTCAAAAAAGGGAATATTTCATTTTGAAGTATTCCCTTTTTTATGATTTAATATTTCACCCCGGCGGGGTTCCGGTTCAAAAAATTCTAATTTTTCTATAAATACGTCATCCCTCCGGGACTTAAATTGATTTTTATATATAAATATTTTACTTCTCAGATTTTTATTGCTTCAATCAGGTTATTGAAGTTTTGTAATCTCCGCCTATAATCGTGTAAAATTTCTGACCTGGAACTGAATTAATTTTAATCCTCTGAAATAGATCTCATTAGAACAACAATTCAAACCATAATCATTATGATACATAAAATAGAAACAGCAAAGAATTTAATTGCTTTTAGAGCACTTGGACAAGTAACAACAGCTGATTTTAAAACCGTTATACTTCCTGAATTAGAAGGATTATCAAAGGAATCCAACGAAATTAATTTTTTGTTTGCACTGGATACAGATGTTCAGAATTTTACTGAAAATGCATGGTTTCACGATGCCGTTCTTGGATTGCAGCAATTTGAAAACTGGAACAGGGTTGCTATCGTTTCCGATTCGGATGAAATGAATTTTAATGATGGATTTACATTTAATACCACCGGAGAATTACGTGGTTTCAAAAAGGGAGCTTTTAATAAAGCCCTGAAATGGGTCGAAGGAAATTCAACTTTATAAACGTATTATCATGAGAGCAATATGGACAGGATCAATCAGTTTTGGGTTAATTAATATTCCCATTAAAATATTTTCTGCCGTGCAGGAAAGTACACTTGATATGGATATGCTGGATGAAAAAGATCATGCCAACATCAAATTTAAAAGGGTGAATGAAAATACCGGAAAAGAAGTGTCTTATGACCATATTATAAAGGGATATAAAATCGACGATAAATATGTGATACTTGAAGATGCTGATTTTGAAGCAGCTGATGCTGAGAAAACCAAAACAATAGACATTCAGAGTTTTACTCTGGAAAATGAAATCAATAGTATTTATTACGAACAGCCGTATTATCTGGAACCTGATAAAGGTGCGATGAATGCGTATGCTTTGCTTCGTGATGCGCTTGAAGCATCCGGAAAAGTAGGCGTGACGAGTTTTGTTTTGAGAAACAAGGAAAGCCTGGCGATTTTGAAACCGTACAAAAATGTAATAGTATTAAACCGAATTAGGTTTGAGCAGGAAATCAGGGATACTACTGAATTAAAACTTCCTCCGGCTTCTAAAAAAGCCACGAAGGAAATGGATATGGCCGAAAAATTAATCGATCAGCTGACGGAAAAATTTGATATCAGCGCTTATAAAGACGAATATACCGCCAAACTTTTGCAAATTATTAAAAACAAAGCAAAAGGCAAAAAACAAGCAGCTCCAAAATTAAAAGTCGTACACAAACAAAGCGACGATTTAATGGCGATGCTGAAAGCAAGTCTGGAAAAAAAGAAATCCTCTTAGTGAGGATTTTTATTTTCCAGTTTATGTAATATCTTTTTGATATTGGCGCCTTTTCCTAAAACGGGTTTCCATAAATCGCCTTTTTTCTCAAAACGTTTCAGCACATTTTTGATGGTAAATTGGGATGGATGTAGTTTCGAATTTACTTCTTCCCATTCTAGCGGAGTTGAAACCGTTGCACCTGGTTTCGGTCTTACTGAATACGGTGCTGCCAGAGTTTGTCCGCGTCGGTTTTGCAGATAATCGATGTAAATTTTGTGGTTTCTTTTTTTGATACTTCGCTCTAAAGATGTGGTTTTAGGCAAACGGGATTGAATTTCTATCGCCAGCAATTCGCTTAAAATTTTGATAGAATCATAATCATATTGCGCCGCAAGCGGAATATAAACATGCAAACCGCTTGCGCCTGAAGTTTTGCAATAACCATCTGTTTCCAGCTCATCGAGAACTTCTTTTACGGTTAAGGCTGTTTGTACCACTTCTTCAAAATTATCTTTGTCAGGATCAATGTCAATGACAAGCCAGTCCGGATTTTCAATGTGTTTTACGGTCGAATTCCACGGATTCATGTCTATGCAGCCTAAATTTGCCATGTAAAGCAAGGTTTGTTTATCGTTGCAAATCAGATAATTTAAATATTCTTCATTCGATTCTGAAAAAACTTTTTTGGTTTTAAGCCACGACGGAATCTTATCGACATCGACATCTTTTTGATAAAAGCCCGGAGCGTTGATTCCGTTAGGAAAACGATTCATCGATTGCGGGCGATCTTTTAGATAAGGCAAAATAAAATCAGCAACTTCATTATAATATTGTACAATTTCTCCTTTGGTAATGCCATCGTCAGGAAAATATATCTTGTTTTGATTGGTGAGATGCAAAGTGGTTTTTCCTATTTTTAAATCGTAATCGTTGTCTGTTTTAGCATTAGGTTGCTCTTTCATGGTATCCTTTTTTAGTTCCGTTTCAATTGTATTAGTTGATTTTATAGCAGAAGGTATAAAAACTTCAGTGGGTTTTTTATCGATTCTTAACCCCAGATAAACCGGATGTCTTAAATGTTTGTCGTTTGTCCATTCTGAGAATTTTACCTGACAAACCAGTTTGGGTTTTACCCATTGAATCGCATCTCTCAGCATCATTTTTTCGCTAAGCGGAGATGCATCAACAAAGTAGGGCTGGAGCTTTGTATACAATTCTTTTAATGTAGCGTCTGTAAAACCGGTTCCGCATTTGCCTATAAACTGAAGCCTTTTTCCGTAATACTGGCCCAATAATATGGCCCCAAAATATTGTCTCGATTTTTTGGGTTGGGTTACTCCAATAATAATTGCTTCTTCTTCATTTGCAATTTTAATTTTAAGCCAGTCATTGCTTCTTTTGCCCGGAAGATAAGTACTATCGGCTTTTTTGGCAATTATGCCTTCGCCCTTATTTTGTAGTGCGAGATCAAATTGGTTAATGCCTTTTTCTACCGTATGTTCAGAGTACAAAACATTGGTAAAATCATATTTATTGAATAGGATTTTGAGTAATTGTTTTCGGTCAAGCAAAGATAAATCCGTAAGGAGATTACCATCTAAATTCAGGAGATCAAAAACATAATATTTTAAGGTTCCTAAACCTGTTTTAAGGTAGTTTTGAAGCAGTTGAAAATTAGCTTTTCCGTTTTCGTCTTCTACCACAATTTCGCCATCTAAAACAGCAATATGATCTACTTTTTGTAATTCATCTGCAATGGGTTTAAAATTAGAATTAAAAGACAGTTCATTCCGGCTAAATAATTGTACTTCGTTGGGATTAATTACAGAAATTGCCCTATAACCGTCGTATTTGTTTTCGAAGATCCATTGTGCATCATCAAATGCTTTCTCTTTTGTATTGGCAAGCATTGGCTTTATAAAAGTGGCAGGCTGCCCAGAGGATGGATTGCGTTTTTTTGAAGGTTTTTTTTCAGGAGCACTCTCGGCCGCTTTTTTTGATTTTTTTTCTAATTCTTCGAGTGTTCTTTCTGATAGCACCGATTTATTTTTATTCAATACATCAGTTTCCGTGGCGTGTGGATCCTGTTTTTTGATTAATAACCAGGCATTTTCCTGTTTGCCTTTTAGTTTGATCAAAGAGAATTCTCCTCTTAGTTTTTTGCCTTTTAGAATAAAACTTAAATATCCTTTTTTAAGATCGGCTAGCAGGGATTTTTCCGGATTATCAGTAGGTTCATCCGGTGTATAGGTACCATTATCCCAAACAATAACATTTCCGGCGCCATAATTTCCGGCAGGAATTGTGCCTTCAAAATCTTTGTAACTGTAAGGGTGGTCTTCGACCATCATCGCCAGACGTTTATCATCAGGATTCATAGAAGGACCTTTGGGAACTGCCCAGCTTTTGAGGACGCCATCCATCTCGAGCCTAAAATCATAATGCAAATGGGATGCAGCATGTTTTTGCACCACAAAAATCAGTTCGCTTACTGATTTGCCAACTTTTCCTTGTGGTTCCTGAGTTTGTTTAAAATCTCTTTTCTGATTGTATTTAGACAGTGACATATGCTTTTGCTAGTATTAAAAGAATGAAAGAAAAAGGGAGTAGACTGCGGTTGCAACAAGCCCGAAAACGATGTGGGCAAGGAGAAGCTGAAAATAATAGCCTTTGAAATCGATATCAGGCTGGTGATGGCTCATTTTAAACATAATCATCCAGCCGACAATGCCAATGATGCCGCTAACAAAACCTAATAAAAAGGCAGTTAAGAATGAAATAGGCAAAATGTCGTGTACCCATAACAGGTAATATCCTAAAACAAAAAGTAATCCAATGGCATAATGCAACAACCAGGCTAAAGTTGCTTTGGTTTTAATGGATACATCAATATGCAATTTGGTGAGCATAAAGGTAAGTAAAACAGGCTCTTTATATAATTCCCGAAAGCTTGCCGATGCCGCATAACTAAATAGCGTCATGGCAGAGGTTGCCGCAATGGAGGCAATTAGTATTTGTAAAAAAATATAAATATCCATATCAGAGTATGTTTTTAATTCATTTTAGTTAAGCAACGGTTGTATTGCAGGTAAAATAAAATAAACCATTGGCTGTAGCGAATGGTTTATTTTTAAGGTAAAGAGGCGTTATGCTTAAAACGCTCTGGGATTGTTGACAGGATCTTTTTCTTCCAGGTCCTGATCGATATCGTATTCCTGATCCAGTTCATCCTGATTTGTATTTGTGGTAAAACTGTCGATTTCACGATCATTCTCGTCATAATCTTCTACCAGATCGTCGTCCAGGTCACTTTCGTCAAGATCTTCATCATCGAAATATTCGTCTTCTTCATCGTCCCGATCCAGTGCATCTGAAAATTCGTCGTCTAAATCCTCTTCATCATCAAAATCTTCATCCTGATTTAAAATTTGATCTTGATTATCAAGCTCTTCATCATGACTTTTCTGATACTCATCTACATAACTTTCATTATTGCCAGGACTACTGGCATAAATATCATTTTCTTTTTGAGATTCGATGCGGATATCATCTTCGGGATGATAAAAATTACGGTCATCCCGACCGTAATTTTTGTTATTTCCTGTTATCATATCTAGTGAGTGTAAAAGGATTGTTATTTTTTAGTCGTTGTCGACTTTTTAGTATCGGCAGATTTTGCGGCACTTTTAGAAGTTCCTGTTTTTTTATCTGATGATTTTGCACTTGTAGTGCTGCTGTTTTTGTGGCTTGAAGTGTTCATAATGTTTGATATTAAATGAATAGATTAATAAAAACCTTTTTGCTCATGTAATTGAACTTTAAAAGGTTAAGTCAAAATTAGGTGGAACGTATCAAAAGGTACTTATAAGATTTGAACAAGTAATTATATAATTTTCAGCATTTTACATTTTTAAGGCTGATTTGTTAGGGATATCACTATAAATGTAAATTATATAATCAGAAAAGAATATTTTGTAAGTTATTTATGCTTATTTTTAAAATATTTACATAAAATTTTGTGCGTAAAATTAGAGCACATCTTTATATAGGAATTTTAAAGGTTTTGATTATGAATAAAAAAGGACCCATTGTAGTAATAGAAAATAAACAGGAAGACCGCAAATTATTTATTGAGGTTTTTAGTGAACTCAGCTACGCAAACCCCATTCTGTATTTTAATACTGCCGAAACGGCCTGCAATTATATGCTTCGTCATCATATTAAGCCTTTTTTAGTCTTCTCTGATATTGTATTATTGAATGTCATGAATTATAAAGTAATGGAAACAAATCCCGATAATAATGGAGTAGGTACCATATTCAATTGTCCGTATTTGTTTTTTACCACATTATTTGAACAAAGTTTCGTAATCGATCCCTATTCTTTGCCTACGCACAGCTATTTTGTAAAGCCGTTTGATTATGAAAAATTTAAGCAGGTTATAAAAACAATTATAACTTACTGGAGCAAATCGAAGTCACAGGCGCAGTACAATAAGAAAGAGAATAAAGCAGCAAGTAAGAGTTAATATTAAAGTTATTCAAAAAAAAAACTCCATTCACCGTGGCGAATGGAGTTTTTTATGAATTCAAAAAGTGATTCTTTGTCTTTGACTTTTAATGTGATAACTATTATCGAATCGCATATCTTAGTTTAAGTCCATAAGAGACTAATCTAACGTATGAATTAGAAGCATCAAGAATACTGTTGTATTGCAACTGCACAGGTAATGCCGGAGCATACTGTACCAGATTTTTGCTTTCTTTGTCTTTATAGATATTATTCAATCCGTAGTCTAAGTAAACACCTATGTAAATAGCACTTTTGTCCCCAATATTTTGTTTTAAACCGGTTTCAAAAGTAGCGGAATACGAGACATCAGTATTCAGATCTTGTTTGCTTGTTTTTAGGTTGTTTACATTTTCAAAACCTGCAAATGCCGGATCAAACAATTCAACATTATACTGCGGATAATACCCGCTGGTTGTCAGGTTTTGCATCGTTGCTTCAAAAGTTCCGCTTGTAGCAAATCCTATTTTGGCTCCTGCTGCAAGATATAATTTTGTAGGCCCCGGAGTTTCGAATTGAATCGTAATTGGGATATTGACATAACTTAATTTTTGCGTCTCTCTTAAACCTGTTGCTTTATATCTAAACTGAAAAGCTTCACTCTCAGAATCAACAGCATTATATTGTCCGCTAATAAACTGATATTTGTTGTCAGATCTGTAAGTTTGATATTCAGCACCAATACCAATACTTAAACCTTCATTTAAGTAATAGGAGTATCGGATTCCTGCACTTATGCCATTTCCCGGTACTACATCTCCCGTTTTACTTTTCAGAAATGAAAATGGTCCTCCTACAGCGATTGATAATTCCTGCTTTTTATCCTGTCCATAACTAGTTAGGCATGATCCTAAAAGTACCGTAACAATTGATATGGATGCTATATAGTTTCGTATATATTTTTTCATCTTGTTTTTTTTTATGCCAGTACTATCCAAAAACAGTACTGGCAGATTTTATTTATTTTACAATTACTTTTAGTGTTTTCTTGATATTGGCAGTTTCAATAACTACAACATACATATTGCTCTCCGCATCAGGTAACTGAATTTCAGTTAGTACTGTAGTAGACTTCAATGTTTTTACCAATTGGCCAGAAACAGAATAAAGGCTTATTTGCATGTTTGCCAATTCTTCTGCAGGGAAGTCTGCTTCAACCGTAATCGTTTTTCCTGTTAGCACCGGGTTAGGATATAGCTTAGCCGATATTGATTTTTGTATTATCACTCTGGCAGTACAAGTTTGCAGTATTTTTCCATCTTTGGTAGTCATTTTTACACTATAATCTGCTGAAGGATCTAATTTATTTCCTAAATCTTCTCCGGCTGTGTAATATTGACCCGTTCCTATTTGTTGTCCGTTTTTGAACCATTGGTAAGAAACAAATTCGTAACCTCCATTGGTTTGTGGATTGTTGTTGACAATAAGAACGTTATTGAATTTTTGATGAACAATATCATAAAACCCGAATGGTTTTTCTACAATAATGGTATAAGTGGCACTTACTGTTCCGTCCTGAGAAGTAACGGTTGCATTTTGTGTGTAAATTCCCGGTTTAGGAGTTAGAACAGTAAAATTCGCTGAAGGTGTAATGATTGCACCGGTTTCGTTTAGAATGGCAACATTTACATTGTTTTCATCACAACTCATCAGGTATTTAATTTCCTTAGCAGGAATTGGGTAAACCTTATTACCAACCGTAATTTTAGCAACTGTTATATCGTTGTTTTTAATAACAAGAATTTGCGAAACATCTGCTGCAGGTAAATAATTTGCATTACCATCCTGATGTGCTACGATTAACAAATCACCTGATCTTAACAGATTAACCAGACCAGCTGCAGAAACATTAGCAGGAGGAAGGGCAGAAGTGTATGTGAAAGAGTAGCGAATGGCTAAACCTGAATTTGAAGCAGCTTCTAAATTGAAGTTGTTGATAACTCCAAGAGTTTTTGGAGGTATCGCAGCAAAAGTAATTTGTTGTGCCGCTTGATTGATCGTAAGTTGCGCAGTAAGCGTAACCGGAGAACAATTAGGCGTGGTTGCAGCTGGTGATACTATTGCAGTAACCGTATAAACACCGGCATTAACTGCACCATTTTGAGTACTGGCTGTTGGTGTAATAGTGTATGCTACAGTAGCTCCGGCAGGAAGATTTGCCACTTGTAAGGCGTGAACATTTCCATCATAAGTATAGGCAGTATCGCTAAAAGTTACCAGATTAAGAGGAGAAGCCGTTACATTAAGTGTTTGAGTCTGAGTAGCAATATTACCGTGACCATCATCATAACGCCATGTAATTACATAACTTCCTACAGTTGTATAGCTTAAAGGATCAGTTGTTGTACCATTTATGGTTCCTGTACAATTATCAGTAGCTGTTGGAACAGGAATCTGGGAAGATAAAATGGAACAAGTACTGGTTATAGCCGGTAGATTTGTTACATCAGGAACTGGTGCTGTTACATCAGGGATAGTTGATATAGTAACAGGATTTGTTGTCTGACAGCCGTTAGCATCTGTAATTGTTACTGTATAATTTCCTGGGGCAAGTCCTGTTGCTGTAGCAGCATTTCCACCAGATGGTGACCATAGATAGTTATAAGTACCCGTTCCGCCTGTTGCAGTAGCAGTAGCAAATCCGTCAGCTGCTCCAAGACAAGTTACATCAGTTTGTGTAACTGTAGCAGTAAGAACAGAAGGTTCAGTGATAGTAACGTTTTCAATTACACTACAGCTATTTTCGTCTGTAACAGTTACCGTATAATTACCCGGAGCTAGTCCTGTAGCTGTATCTGAAGATCCACCAGTAGGAGACCAAACATAAGTATAGTCACCAGTTCCTCCAGTCGCTGTTATTGTAGCAGAACCGTTATTTGCACCATTACAGTTTACATTTGTAGTAGTTGTGGTAGCTGTAAGTAGGGTAGGTTCTGTTATGGTAAAACTTTGTGTTGTTTGACATAAGTTCTCATCTTGTATGGTCACGGTATAATCTCCTGCCGTTAATCCAGTTGCAAAAGAACCGGTACCTCCTGATGGAGACCAAGAATACGTATAATCTCCAAATCCGCCAGTTACATTTACTGAGGCAGATCCATTAGCTCCTCCATTACAAGAAACATTAACCTGACTTCCGATAGAAGCTATTAGTGGATCTGGTTCAGCAATAGTAAAGTTTTGAGTTGCGTTACAATTATTTTCATCTGTTACAGTTACGGTATAAGTGCCGGGACTAAGTCCTGAAGCTGTATCTGTATTTCCGCCTGATGGTGACCATACATAAGTATATGCACCCGTTCCTCCCACAACATTCACAGTTGCAGAACCGTTGTTTGCTCCGTTGCAGGTAACATTAGTTAGAGTTCCCACAGAAGCTGTTAATGCACTTGGTTCAGTTATGGTAATGTTTTCAGTTATGCTACAGTTATTTTCGTCTGTAACAGTTACCGTATAATTACCCGGAGCTAGTCCTGTAGCTGTATCTGAAGATCCACCTGTAGGAGACCAAACATACGTGTAGTCACCAGTTCCTCCAGTCGCAGTTATAGTAGCAGAACCGTTACTGGCTCCATTACAATTAACATTTGTACTAGTAGTAGTAGCTGTAAGCGCGGCAGGTTCTGTTAAAATGAAACTTTGTGTCGTTTGGCATAAGTTTTCATCCTGAATAGTTATGGTATAAGTCCCTGCAGTAAGTCCGGTTGCTGTAGCAGCAGTTCCTCCAGATGGCGACCATGCATAAGTATAGTCTCCGGTTCCACCCGTTACACTTACTGAAGCAGATCCGTTAGTTCCTCCATTACATAAGACATTAGTTTGTGTTGGGATAACGACTATAGCGGCAGGCTCATTAATAGTAAAGTTTTTTACAATTGAGCAACCATTAGGAGAAGTTATTGTTACACTATAGTTACCCGCAGTAAGGTTGTTGGCAGTATCAGCATTACCTCCTGAAGGAGACCAATCATAGGTAAAAGGACCAGGTGCACCTGATGGTACTACGGTAGCCGAACCTGTATTGCCTCCATTACATAAAACATCGGTATGTGATGTAGCAGCAACCAGTGTATTGATGGTATTGATAGTAAAGTTTTCAGTTAAGGTACAACCATTAGCATCTGTAATTAAAACACTATGGTTTCCGGCAACCAATCCTGTTACGGATGCAGTTGTGTCACCAGACGGTGTCCAAGAATAGGTATATGGTGTTGCACCTCCGCTAACTGTAACAGAAGCTTGTCCTCCAATTAAGCAGGTAGCGTTTATTTCGCTCGTGGTAGCACTTAGGGCTGAAGGTTCATTAATAGTGAAACTTTGATTGTATATACATCCATTACCATCTATAATAGCACACATATAAGTTCCGGCTGTAAGTCCTGATACTGTTGCAGTTGTAGCTCCTGAAGGCGACCATGAATAGGTGTATCCTGCTGTTCCGCCGCTTACCGTTACAGTAGCTGTTCCGGTAGCTGCACCATTACATAAAACATCGGTTTGAGAAGGTATTACGCTTAATGGTGCAGGCTCAGCAATAGTAACATTTACTGTTGTTGAACAAGTGTTTTCATCTTCAATAGTTACTGTATATGCTCCTGCACTCAATCCTGAAGCAGTAGCTGCAGATCCCCCGGTAGGAGACCAAAGATAGGTATAGCCACCAGTTCCACCAGTTGGGGTTACAGTAGCAGAACCGTTACTGCCTCCATTACAGGAAACATCAACTGTTGTAGCAGTTCCGGCTAATTGAGCAGGGCTACTAATTGTTATATTTCTGATTATTGAACATCCATTGGCATCCGTGATCGTACAGGTATAATCTCCTGCAGGTCTGCCACTAATAGTCGCTGTTGTACCTCCTAAAGGAGCCCACAGATAAGTATAGACAGGAGTTCCTCCTGATACAGTTACACTTGCAGTACCGTTGGTTCCGCCAAAACAAGTAACACCTGTTGAAGCTGTAGTGGCAGAAAGAGCTGCCGCCGGTTGTGTGATCGTAAAACTTTGTGTAGTTTGACAAAGGTTGGCATCTTCAACAGTTACTGTATAAGTTCCGGCTGTAAGACCAGAAGCTGTACCTCCAATACCTCCAGATGGTGCCCATGAATAAGTATATGCACCAGTTCCTCCTGTTACGCCTACGCTGGCAGATCCTGTGGCATCACCATAGCAACCTATGTTAGTAATTGCCGCTTGCGTTGCCACTAGTGCTGAAGGTTCTGTTATTGTAAAACTTCTTGTCGTTTGACAAAAGTTGGCATCTTCAATAATTACCGTATAAGTTCCGGCTGTTAATCCTGAAGCTGTAGCTGCTGTACCTCCGGCTGGTGCCCATGAGTAGGTATACCCACCAGCTCCGCCTGTTACGTTTACAGTTGCAGATCCTGTTGGAGCTCCATTACATAAAATATCAGTTTGTGAAGTGGTCACAGCAAATGGTGCTGGCTCTGTAATAGTAAAACCTTGTGTAGTTTGACAAGAGTTCGCATCTGTAACGGTTACCGTATAAGTACCCTGCGTAAGCCCGCTTGCCGTAGCACCAGTACCACCACTAGGGGACCATGAGTAAGTGTATCCACCAGCTCCTCCGGTAGCAACAACAGTTGCATTTCCGTTGGATCCTCCATTACAGCTAACATTGTTAATAGTTCCTTGAGAAGCTACTAATACAGGAGGTTGTGTTATGGTAAAATTTTGTGTAGTTGGACAAGAATTTGCATCTGTAATAACGACACTATAGTTACCCTGAGCAAGACCGGTTATAGAACTTGTTGTAGCTCCATTAGACCAAAGGTAACTATAACCACCAGCTCCGCCGGTTGGTGTAACAGTTGCTGACCCGTTTGATCCTCCATTACAGCTTACATTAACTTGTGTAGGGGTAGGAGTAAGGACTGGCGGTTGTCCAACTATAATATTGTTTATAGTTCTTGTACAACTGTTAGCATCAGTAATCACAACGCTATAAGTTCCCGCTGTAAGACCTGATGCAGTAGCCGCAGTACCTCCAGCTGGTGACCATAAATAAGTATATAGAGGAGTTCCCCCGGATGCTGTAACAGTAGCAGTACCGTTAGCTCCTCCGTTACAGGAAACAGATGTTGTAGCAACCGTACCATTAAGAATAGCAGCAGGGCCTCCTACGATAATATTGTTTATCGTTCTTGTACAGGCATTGGCATCAGTAATGGTAACGCTATAAGTTCCGGCTGCAAGACCTGATGCCGATGCTCCTGTACCTCCGACTGGTGACCATAAATACGTATATGCTCCTGTACCTCCGGAAGCGGTAACAGAAGCTGTACCATTAGAACCTCCAAAACAAGAAACTGGAGTACTGGCAGAAATTCCGGTAATACCGGAAGCAGGTTGTCCTACAATAATGTTGTTTATCGTTCTTGTACAGGAATTCGCATCCGTAATAGTCACGCTGTAAGTTCCTGCTGTTAATCCTGATGCTGTTGCTCCTGTACCTCCGGATGGTGCCCATGAATACGTATATCCAGGTGTACCTCCTGTGGCTGTAACAGTAGCTGTACCATTAGATCCTCCAAAACAAGAAACTGCTGTAGTAGCCGTAGTCCCGTTAAGAATAGCTATGGGTTGCGCAATAGTAACAGTTTGTGTTTTAGTACATAAAATATTATCTGTAACGGTAACTGTATAGGTTCCGGCAGCTAATCCGGATGCTGTTGCTGCTGTGCCTCCCGTAGGAGACCATGAGTAAGTATAAGGACCTATTCCTCCAGAAGCAGAAAGAGTAGCTGAACCATTGCTGCCCCCAAAACAGCTAACATTTGTTTGTGCGGTGATGCTGGTAGTTACGTTAGAAATGGTTATTATTCCACCATTTGATGTTGCACTTGGCGAACATGGTCCTGAGGCTACAAGCCTATATGTATAACCACTCATTCCGGCCGTAGCTCCCGTAATGGTTAAAGTAGTAGTAGTAGCGTTAGAATAAACTCCTCCGTTGGTTATATTAGTATAACCACTTCCTGTATTAACCTGCCATTGATACGTAACAGCATTTACAGCAGTAGCACTAAATGTTGTATTAGATCCGGTACAAATCGTTCTGTTAGGCGGATTTCCGGTAATACTTATAATACTTCCTGCTGACTGTGCAATTGTAAAAGGTTTTGAAATTGATGTTCCTTCATTGTCAGTAATCAAGACAGTATAAATTCCTGCTGTAAGACCTGTAACAGAAGCTGTTGTTGCTCCTGTAGTCCATGAATAGGTATAAGGTGTTGCCCCTCCTGATGGCGTTACGGTTGCGGTTCCGTCACTCCCACCAAAACAGGTTACATCTGTTTGTGCCTCAGTAGCTGTAAGAGGCGCTCCTGTCGTAAAAGTCATGTTGGCACCATAAGAAGTACCCGCTGAGTTTATAGCGTAAGCCCTATAATTTATTGTTGTTCCTGATGGAAAAGAAGAAAGAGCGCTGAATACTCCACTGCCTGTCCCAATTTGTATTTTATTTCCTGATGTTGTCGGATTAGCAGTTAATCCCCAAACGATACCACGTTCAGTTACGGTTCCTCCACCGTCTGCAGTTACATTACCGCCTACTGTAGCTTTTAATGCACCAACATTTGTAGCTGCTGTTGTTGTAACTGTTGGAGCTGTTGCCACAACATTAGTCCACCCAAAATTGTCAATAGCAAAATAATCGTAATTGCTGCTCAATTGAATTTCAAGCTGATCAATGCTGAAGTTGGTATTATCTGTACCCCCTTCGGTGGCAAAATTAATTGAGAAGAATCCATTGCCTGGCAGAGCTAATCCTGTATTAGCACCCGTTGTATTTTTTACAACAGTAAATTGTGTAGCACCTGCAAGTTTACCTCTGAAAGTAATTGATCCTGCTCCTCCGCCATTGGTAACTCCAGGAGTTGCACTAGAGTTTCCGGATACAAAAAGCCATAAGTTGTTGAGTTTGAAATTACCGCTTGCCGCGTTAATAGTTCCAGTTTGGCCATAAGATCCTGCCGGATTTGCCACCTGTATAAATTTGGTACTTTGGTTATATCCCAAGGCTGAAAAAGTAACGACTGTGAAGCCAAATGGTGAACTCAAATTAAAGGTTTTCCCACTACTTGTAAAAGTCGGCAGATTTGGAGTAAAACTCTCAAATGTTTCAACTGTTTGTGCAGTTATTTGCTGCATCGTAAAAAACAGAAGAATTAGTAATACGTAAAGTTTTTTCATAATGTACTGATATTAGATTTATCATTTTTGTATTCTTGCATTTATTTTTAGTTTATATTTCTAACTTCAAAAGCTATACTTAAAGTTGAATACTATGCATAAACAAGAACTTACGATTATTGTTCAATCTATCATTGCGTCAAATACTGTTGATGAACATGTAAAATGCGCCCAAAATCTTTCTGGTTTTTATAGCAAAATTGCTGTAATTGACCGTGATGTAAACAACGAAACTTTTGTTAAAGGAGGCGTTGCTTTATCCAGTTCAGGTGCCGCAGACTGTGTAGACGACTATTTGCGTACTATTTATTTTATAAAGGGTATTTATAAAGCTTTAATAAAACTGAGTAACGATTTTCCTGAGAGAAGTATCAATGTTCTTTATGCAGGTTGTGGCCCTTATGCAACATTAATTCTTCCTTTACTTACGTTGTTTAATAAAGATAGAATTAATGCCATTTTATTAGATATCAATATTTCTTCAATAGCATCTGTACGTCAAATTTTATCAGTTACAGGCCTTAATGATTATTCATTACAATTAATAGAAGCTGATGCCGTCACTTATATCAAACCTCAGGAGTTTACAATAGATTTAGCAATTTCCGAAACGATGCATTACGGTCTTACCCGTGAACCACAAGTAGCGATCACACGAAACATTGTTTCGCAATTACCTGCTCATGGAATATTAATTCCGGAAGAGATAAGAATTGATTTCGCATATACTTTCTTTGATTATGAGCCATCGCTCAGCACTAAAAATAAGGTAAAGGGCTACAATCAAATGCAGCCCTATCCTCATAAGGTATTTGTTGATAGATTATTTACAATAAGCAAAGAACTTTTTGCTGACAGAGAGCATGATTTAAAATTGGAAAGCAACTTCTATAATCTGCCTGCTGACTTTAGCAATTATCCTGATGTTTGTATTTTTACTGAAATCAAGATATTTGAAGACATCGAATTAAAAACGGCTGAGTCCTATATAACAAACCCTTATTGCGTAGTTTCTATTTACAGTCTTGCGGAATATGCTGAAATTCAATTAATTTACGACTTTAGCGATATGCCAAAATGGTCTTATGATGTAAAGATGGCTACCAATTAATTTCTTGAAGGAAAAACACCTTCTAAGCAAATTATATATGATAAAGCAACATAGGGCTGCATTACTGATATAGGAAGATTGCTACCTGTTGGACCAGTGGTAACATTACTTGTTAAATCGACACTTGGAGTGGCAGTTGCATATCCTAATGTTGGAGTAAAAACTCTGGATATTATTGATCCGGGAACAGCTATTGATGCTCCGGCTACAGGTGTTGCATCTGTGGCATTCGATGCACTCACAGAAATTTTACCAGGTCCCGCGTGAACGTGCGCAGGTAAGTTGCTTGTTAAAATAGAAACATTTGGTGTACCGGCAGCTTGTCCCAGAACGTAGGTTGACCCACTACCAGTTCCTGCTCCAATAGCTGTTGCACCCTGAAGATTAGGCAATGCAAAAGTAGTTTGACCATTACCTCCATAAGTTGTTCCCAAAATAGAAAATAAAGCTTGATTTGTTGCAATAGACAATATTTGTCCGTTACAAAAAGCCCAGCCTCTAGGCGCAAAATTTCCCGCAAAAAGTTTTACAATTCCAATGAACTCGTCCATAATTTAAAGTGTTAAAGTAGTTAATGATTAGGTTTATTTTTTGTATTCAGCCTATTTGTATTACAAAACAGGTTATGACAGTTTTTAATATAATGCTAAGTTATTTTATATAAGCTATTAGTGTACAGGTATTTATACCTGTTTTTAATACCTGTAATAAATTTTAAAATAAAAACTATCAAAAAACGAAAATCCCACAACATTAGATACTATGGCCAGACCACAATACCATCAGGTAACAACTCACTTTTTCACTTCTGGTTATTTAGTTTTTGCAATATGATTTAAAAGTATAGATCTATTGGCCAAGACAAGAAAAAGATGTCATGAAACGGTTTTTTCTTGTCATGAAATCACTTTTTAGTGTCACATTAATTTTGATTGATGATGTTTGAATAAGCTTCCCATTTTTCAATCAGATTGAGAACTTTATCGAGAATTTTAGTTTGAAGGATGTCTTTAAGGCTTGTAGAGAGATATGCTTTATTTATTTGACAGAATAAATTTATAAAAAAAAATGACATAACGATCAGTAAGTCAGTCTTTTTTTTAAGGATATTCTTATTTTTAACGAATTGCTTCGGAGAAGTAAGTAAAACAGGAACTCTTTGAGCCTGTGCATATTCGTTTTACGACTATAATTTTAAATTTTTAAAACATACAGGATAAAAGAATACAAAATTTATATAGTTAAAAATTCCCATCTCAAAAAAAAGTGCCAAATCGTTTTAGATTTGGCACTTTTAAAATAACTTCTTTGCTGCTATTCAGACAGAATTCTTACTCTCGATATACGTCAGGTTCAATATGGATAAGGATATGACCTAATTCCGGTATGTTTTGATGTAAGGCATCTTGTAGTTGATGTGCAAGATCATGTCCTTCTGTTACTGAGATAGTACCGTCTACAATGGCATGGAGATCGACGTGATATTTCATACCGGCTTTTCGGATAAAACATTTCTCAGTACCCAGAATCCCTTTTACTTTCAGAGATTCAATCCTAATTACTTCCACTAAATCATCATATACATATTCATCCATAATCTCACCCAAAGCAGGCCTGAAGATTTTGTAACTATTGTATAAAATAAATCCTGCGGCAAACAAGGCCGCCCAGTCATCTGCAAATTCATAACCCTTGCCCATAATTAAGGCAATCGAGATTCCGATAAATGCTGCAACTGATGTAATGGCATCACTTCTATGGTGCCAGGCATCTGCTTTTAGGGAAGAACTATTGGTTTCAATCGCTTTTTTCATCACCATTCTAAAAGAGACTTCTTTCCATATAATTAATGCAGCTAGTAGAATCAGTGTCCATGATTTTGGCAATTCGTGTGGTGTCCCAATATTGGCTATACTCTCATAAGCTATAATGGTAGCAGATATAATCAGAAAACCCACTACCATAAAAGTAACTAAAGGCTCGGCTCTTCCGTGTCCGTAAGGATGGTTTTTATCTGCAGGCCTGTTGGCATATTTTATTCCAAAAAGAACCAGACAAGAAGAAAATATATCTGCGGTAGATTCTATGGCATCTGCGATTAAGGCATAAGAATTACCCAGGACGCCTGCTGTTCCTTTTATTGCAGCAAGTATAATATTGCTAATGATACTAAAATAAGTAGCCTTTACTGCTGTTTGTTCATTCGTCATTGTTTATTTTTTATAACTTTTGTATTCTGGTGTTGTATTACTTTTCGAATTCATGGCAATCAGCAGAAGGTTTATAAGTTCCTGCGCCTTGCTGATACACTACAGAAGCGCCTAAGTGCCCCGTGTATAGTAAAGCACAGCCTCCCATCAAAAGCAGGATAGCGGTAATTACTCTTAAATAATTCACCAGACCTTGATTCAAATACTTTTGAGTAAGTTGGATGCATAGTGTTAAGGTAAAAATTATTACAGAAACATAACTCCACCATTGATGACTCTGAAGCGGTTGAGGATCACATATTTTCCTTACTTCAATATTATAGGCCAACTGCCCTGTGTAAATAGCCAGCCATCCGCCTAAAACACCCAAGACCAGCATTACAAAAGTGATTTGTTTTAAAAATAAGGCATGAGCCGTTGATTTTACTACAAATTGTAATAACCCTGCTGCTGTTGCCAGCAGTAGGGTTACAATTGGTAAATGAACCATGAGCGGATGCCAGAGTTCGGTTCTCCAAAGTGATGGTAGCTCATTCATTTTATTACAGAATAGTAACCGAAATTGGTTCAAGCTTATTTCCTTTTTTCGCTACCGTAACTTCAACCTCACCACCTTGTTTTAAGGCATCAAATTCGGCCGGAGCTCCTGCTTTGGTCAGTGTAGTTTTATCAGTAAAATACAATTCAAGTAATTTATTGTCAGGAGTTCTGACGTAAATTTCCTTTTCGTCTTTGTCGACTTCTTCTGCCGTACCTTTATAAGTTCCGGATTCAACAATATCCGTTTTCTTGTTTTCTCCACAAGAAGTTAAAATAGCCGATGCCATAAATGCGAATAATACAATTGCTTTTTTCATAATGTAAAAATTTAGTAATTAATGTATAGAAAGTATTGCTTTTACAACTGCAACAGGCAAGTTGTAAAAGTCTTATAATAAATAATTAATGTGTACTTAAATTATAATCTACTATAGCCAATGACTTTACTTCTCTAAATCATAAAGAAGTAAGAAGTAATATGTTATATAGTAATTAAGCAGTCAGGGAAAGTGGTGGTCTGAAAACCGTTTTAAGATGAGCGACTGAATACAGATTTTTGATCTTCGAACTCATTTTTTCGATAGGTATATAAGGTACTGAAAATAATGCCGTAGTTTCCTGCGGAATAACAAATGTAAAGGCTATTGTATGATGAAATTTTATGGACTTAAAAGGAAGTTCACTATCTCTCAGGTCATCATTGTCTTTGATATCCTTACCAAAATAGTGCATGGATAAAAAATCTAAGATTCCAATTTGCTCATCATCTTGTTGGTGTTCCGTGTAATGCTGAAATAAAACAGGAAGCTTGATAAGTTGCTGAAAAAAAAGATTATTTATATTGAGTAGCAGTATTAATATGTAAATTAAAAATTTGCTCATTCACAAATATAACTAAAATAGTGTTGCAGTATTATATGATGCATTTGTTAGGATTTATATAATTACCATGTTAAAGATGAAACTCAAAATGAGTTTTCAGGAAGAAAAAAAGAAATACAAAATGCGATAAAATAATCTTTAGTCTGATTTTACCTTTCTTATTTTTTCAGTTTGAAGATTTAAGTATCGATTTTAATATTAATAAATTATTAAATGAGCAATTCTTAAGAATACCAAAAGAGGTTTATTATACTTTTGTAAGGGTCTTCTTTAACAAAATTAAAATTACATTATGAGTTCTAATCTGCTAATTAGCTTGCGTTCGGGAGATGATTCCAGTTTTAAGGAAATCTATGATTTGTATCATTTTAAAGTATTTTGTTTTGTCAAAAAATATACGTCTCAGCTTGCAGATGCTGAAGATGTAACCCAAAATGTATTTATTCATCTTTGGAAATACAGAACAAAGATCGATACTGGGTTAGACTTAGAAGCCATTTTATTTAAAAGTTCAAAACAGGAAATTTCAAAATGGTATAAAAAACAAAACAGGATCTTTTCGGTAGAAAATGACCAATTGATAAAAGAGCTTGATATTGTATCAGAAACAGAGGATGACATTAGCTCAAAGCTGGAAGAAATCGAATATCTCTTAAATAAAATACCGGCAAAAAGAAGGAAAATTTTCAGCCTTCATAAATTTGAAGACCGAAGCTATAAAGAAATCGCAGCAGAAATGGATATGTCACAAAGTGCTGTAGCCAATCAAATTTCGAAGACATTGCAATTCCTTAAAAAGAATACTGTAAAGAACCATGAACTCTATTGGTTTGCCTTATTTTTTATAAGTCAGTCAGAGTTAGTGTCGTAATCCTGCCTTTACTTTTTTATTATTTCATACTGGATCCTAATTCGTACTTTTCATGGGCGCCAAATCTTATTTTGCCCAAAAATCAGATCAACCATAATCTTCTTTTACATTAAGAAAACGTTAATAGTAATGTTACCCCGTGATATTTAATAGACTGAAAATCTAATGTAGTTGAATCGATAAAATTCAGACATAATTTTTTAAATATTAAATGTTAATTGTAAATGAGATCTAAAAGATTAAGAGAAGAATGGAACGCAATACCTAACAGGGGAATTCTTCCGGATGGTACTAAGTCGCGTATGTGGAATAACATACGCAATGTTACAATTGATAAATATAAAAGTTTTTATAACTGGACAGCGGTGGCTTGTGTAATATTTATTTTTGCAATTACCGGTTATCAGATTTTTACCCAGTTGAATAAGCCTAAAATTGAAATTGTCTCTACAAAAACGTTCCGTAAAGATATACGCCTTTTATGTTTATCAGATGGAACTCGTGTATGGCTAAATGAAAATTCTGAAATAAAATATCCGGTTAAATTTTTAAAACGCGAAAGAGCAGTAACCTTAAAAGGAGAAGCTTTTTTTGAAGTAAAACGCGATCCGTCCCGACCATTTATTATTACATCAGGTTCCATAAAAACCACTGTTTTAGGAACATCATTCAATATAAAAGCTTACCACGACAATACACCGGAAGTAAATGTGAGAACCGGCAAAGTACAAGTCGAAAGTATACAAAACACAGTATTGCTTGAGAGAGGATACAAAGCAGTTTACGGAACAAAAACTTCTCTGCTTCAAAAACAAAAATCAAAGATTTTAGAACCGGAATGGAAAAAGGTTTTAATATATGTGGACGGATTAACCTTAGAAGAAGTTTTAAGCAAACTAAAATCAGATCATCAGTTCGAAGTCAATTATCTTAATAAAGATTTAAAAAAACTGACCATACAAGGCACTCTCGATACCAGACAAGGTTTGTATGAGATGCTTCAAACGATTGCTTTTGCCCTGGAAATTAAAATCAGGTCTACTGGCAATAATACTTATTTAGTCAGTAGATAATACCGTATAAAAATTTTCAGAAATATCCTTATGGCTCAATCAGTTTCGATTAAGCCATAGGCAGACTGCTGAATTTACTCAAGAATATTAACCCAAATAATCATATAAAATTAAATTCAAAATAAACTAACAATCATCAATTATGAACAATGACTTTTCCAGGCAATTTGCCTTTTGGATTCTATTTTTTGGCTTTTTCTTCGGAATAAACACGATTTATTCACAAACCGGAACGGTATCGGTTGATTTTAAAAACTCGTCACCTCAAAAAATTATAGATAACTTAAAATCCCGTACACCCTATCAATTTGTTTATCAAAAAGATTTGGATTTAAGCGTACCACTGGTTACACTTAAAAAAGAGAATGTTTCCATAGATGAAATTTTAAGCGATTTGCAAAACCTTACGAACTTAAATTTCAGACGAAATGAAAATAATATAGCCGTAAATAGTAAAGATGCCGGCAAAAAAAAAAAGAAAGGAAAAATAGCAGGTAAAGTAGTAGATATCAACGGGCTTTCGTTACCTGGCGCGAATATCAAAGTAGCTGAGCTGGGTTTAGGAACACAATCAGACATAGACGGTAATTATGTCCTGGAATTAGAGCCTGGTGAATATACAATTGAGATTAGTGTTATTTCTTTTCAGTCACAAAAAATTACTGCTGTTAAAGTCAATGAAGGCCAGGAAACCCCATTAGTAGTTTCGCTGAAAGAAGATGCACAATCTCTGGATGAAGTTGTAATTGTTCAAAATTACAAACAAGCAACAGCTTCGGTTCAGGGAATGTTATTGCAGCAAAAAAAAGCGGCACAATTCTCTGATGGTATCTCGGCCGAGCAAATTGCGAGAACGCCGGATAAAGATGTGGCAAGTTCTCTTAAACGTATAACGGGTGTAACCACAATAGACAATAAATATGTTGTGGTTCGTTCTATGGGAGAACGATGGAACCAGGCTGTAATGGACGGGATTACGCTGCCAAGTACAGATGCCTATCAGCAAAATTTTTCTTTTGATATTATCCCGACAGCAATGGTAGAAAGTATTGTAGTGAGTAAAACCGCTACTCCGGATATGTATGCCAATTTTGCCGGAGGATATGTAGAAATAAAAACCAAGGATATCCCTAAAGAGAATTTTACAAGCCTTTCTGTAAGTACATCCTACAATAGCCGAAGCGTATTTAAAGAAAGACTGACCAAACAAGAAGGCGATTATGATTATCTGGGATTCGATGACGGAAGACGTGATTATCCTACCAATCTTGTACCATTAGAAGTGCCCACAAGCGAAGCTCAGTCTGCACCATTTATAGAACAGTCAAAACGATTTACACAAGATAATTTTTCTACCTATAAAACCTACGGAGCACCCGGAACAACGCTTCAGTTTGCTTTAGGACGATCATATCAGTTAAAAGATAATAATAAATGGGGATTTGTAGGTTCTGTAATTTTTAAGAATACACAGGAAAAACTAGAAATTGAACATACGGAGAGAGGAAATTTTATGAGTAATTCCAGATTTGGTCAGGAAGGACAGGAAGGAAGAAAATATGCTGTATTCGAAAAATTCGGTTTTAGAAATTCCGGTGCCAATTACTCGTTTAACTCAACATTGGGCGGAATGTTTAATACAGCCATTCAGTTTGACAACCATAAAATTACCATGCGAAATACTGCGATGCATATTTATAACAATCAACTGACCCAAATTACCGGATGGAGAGATAATGTGAGTATTGCCGAAATTTTAGACGGCAGCGGACTTCCTTATACCTCTGAAACCAATTATCCGGTTTACCAGACTTTTATTCAAAGTAAACTCGAAGGAAATCATCAGTTTGGCAAACTGCAGGTCGACTGGTATGCAGCTTACGGCAATGTTACAAAAGATACCAAAGATGCTACTTTTATAGATACATACCGAAAAAAAGTAGGAGATGATGAACTGCTTTATCATCAGGTATACAACAGCAGCAGTAAATTTCCGTTCAGCAGGGATAATTATAAAAACGACGAAAATGATTATAACTGGGCTGTTAACCTAAATTTTCCATTCAGCTTCAGTGATACTTTTACCAATACAATAAAAGCAGGTTATTTCGGAACTTATAAAAAAGCAACCAACCAGCAGTTATCCAATAAATTGGTTGTAGTTGGGCAAGGGGCAAATGTAAATAACGCAGAAATTTATGGTCCGATATCAGAATTACTTGATGGTTCCCATTACTATTATGGCGGTTTTGGCTGGGAAAATTACGGACGATATGGCAATAAATACGAGGGTGATGTAAAAATACATTCTCCTTATGTAATGCTGGACAATAAAATCAGCCGTTTCCTGAGATTCGTGTGGGGTGCCCGTGCCGAAAGTTATGTGTATACCCAGATTGCAAGTCAGGCCGAATCTGCGAGTGATTTTATAACTGATCAGAAAGACGATAAAAAATGGCAGGTTTTACCTTCTGCCAGTTTAATTATCAGCCCGACAAATAAAATGAATATTCGATTAGGATACAATAAATCAGTATTACGTCCGCAATTTTCAGAACGATTAAGTATTCCTTATTACGACCCAATCCGCTCTGCAAAAATTTATAACTATTCAAACGGAATGGTTTCGAGTGTTGCCAATAATTATGATTTAAAAATGGAATGGTTTCCGTCAGGCGGAGAAATACTGTCTTTTGGTGTTTATCATAAAAATATCGATAATCCTATTGAAGCTGTTGGTAATTATACACCATCAAAAATTAGAAATATCTACAATCTTAACTCTAATAATGCCAAATTATGGGGTGTAGAAATGGAATTTTACAAAAGCTTATCCTTTTTAGGAGAAGGAGAAACCCTGAAAAACATATTCATATACGGAAACGCCGCTTTTAATGATACAAAAGTAACTTCTTATGTAAACCTTGACGGAACAGGCGGATTATATGAAGCTAACAGACCCTTATACGGACAATCTCCTTATACCTATAATCTGGGATTAGATTATGTAGGAGAACGATTTGGTTTTAGTCTTAGACATAACGCCATTGGTGATCAGTATATTCTGGTAGGATATGCTTACGAATCTGAAGAAATCAGAATGCCATATGCCGTAACCGATGCTCAGGTAAGTTATAAGTTTTTTAAGGAAAAAAATCTCGAGCTAAAGTTTAGCGTCAAAAACCTGTTTGATGCCGGTATTCAGACCTATAACAATACCAACAGTTATTCTCATATAGAAGAAGTTCCTTATGGTTCTAACCCAAGAGACCGTTACAGTCTGGGAGCCAATGCTACAAGTAAATACGATGAAGATATCGATCAGGTAGTATTTAAGGCATTCAGTGGCAGAACAGCGACATTATCGCTTAATTATACCTTTTAATAAAACGCAAATCAACCAATTGACCGGTATTGTAAACCTCAAATATTAAGAAACCGTTAACAATAAAAACAGGGATGATATTTTGAGTTTTCAAAAGCTAATATAGATAGTTGTAAGTATTAGATTTCTTTTTTGTTTAGTGCATGAAACAAAAAATTCAGAAAAAAAATACTTCAGGATGGTCTTTTACAATTGAAGCAGAAAACGAGTTTTCAGGTATAAATTTTAAAAGAATGGAAAGTAAATCTCTCACTGCGATAAAAAAAACCTAAGAGTGAAGGATAGGTCTAGGTATAAACCCCGATGGTAAAGCGGGATCGTTTATAAAAAAAATCTTTACCAAAAAAGAGAAAGACCTGAGGAAAGATATTTTGCTGCTCTCTCCAAAGGCCTAGTTTGTAATAGCGGCAAATATAGCAATAATTAAATTATTATGAAAAATTTTTTTCTATTCGCAATGGTAGCTCTATTAGTGAGCTCTTGCCAAAATGATGATTCTTCTGCAGATTCTTCTTTTTCAATGAAAGCTTCAGGTGCTGATTACACAGGGTATCCTGCAACAGTTCAAACGGTAAGCGGTGCTATTACAACCAATACTACATGGACAAGCGATAAAGTTTGGGAAATTGACGGTGTAATAACTGTAAAAAATGGTGCTAAACTTACTATTCAGGCAGGAACTTACATCAAGGCAAAAGCTTTGGCTCCGGGCGTAGCAACAGGGGTACTTGTTATTACAAAATCAGGTCAGATAGATGCTCAGGGAACTGCAGCTGCACCGGTTGTTTTTACAAGTTATAACTTATTAGATGGCAACGCTAATACTGTAGCAGCTCCCGGAGATTTTGGAGGTGTTGTTTTATTAGGAGATGCTGAAGTAAACAATGGGTTAACTACAAACATTGTAGAAGGATTAGACGATCAGGCTAATTTTGCTGAATTCTATTATGGAGGTACAAACAATGCTCATAATGCAGGAGCTTTAAATTATGTACGTATCGAGTACGCAGGACGTATTTTAGATACGGATATCGAAATCAACGGATTAACATTAGGTGGTGTAGGTAGCGGAACAACAATCGATCACGTTCAGGTATCTTACGGAAGAGATGATTCGTTTGAATTTTTTGGAGGTACTGTAAATGCAAGCCATTTAGTGTCATTTGCTCCGGATGATGATAACTTCGATTTTGATCTTGGTTACACAGGAACAATCACAAAAGCTATTGCTATCGCTGACAGTAACTCTACTCACAGTTTAAGTGGCGGAAATCCTGATTCAAACGGTATCGAATTAGATAACAATGCAGGAGGAACAATAACGACACTTATTACTAGACCGGTTATTTTCTCAATTATCAATCATTGGAGTTAGCTCTACAACAGTAGCTGCTTTATACGAAAATGCAATCCACGTGCGCAGAGCCGGTAAAAATATCACTTACTGATGCAACTGTAACAGGGTACAAAACAGGAATCAGATGGGAATCTCCTTCTGTACCTTCAGGATCTGTGTGGACAAGAATATCAATCCACGGATTCGATAACCCGCTTTTACCTGCAGGAACTGTTTTAGGAGGTATTGGTAATGCTACCTCAACAGTAAACCCTGCTACAAGCTGGTCACTTAGTCAACCATTCTTTAACAATGGTGCTTTAAATTTCACAGGTGCTACAGGTGCATTTAAAACTGAAGCTAACTGGACAAACAGCTGGACCAAGTTTACAAATTTTTAATTCGGTTAATTATTAAAATTGGACATGGGCAGAACATTCTGCCCATGTTTTTAAAAATATAAAAAATGAAAAAAAAGCTACTTTTATTATTATTGATTATGGTTTCAAGTGTATCATCTGCTCAATTTACAGTTTGGGAAGATGATTTTGACGATGCTGATGCTTCAGACTGGACGCTGTTAGACAGAGATGGAAACGGAAGTAACTGGATGGCCAGAAAAAATATCAAACTAGACGAAAATTCCGCCATTGTAGGGGGGACGATTGATGTTTTAGGAACATACAACATCAATTTATCAGATGGGTCACCTTTAGAAACTTTAGAAGATAATCTGGCAATATCACCCGTAATCGATTTATCTTTTTATTCCGGTAAAGTTTCGTTGATTTTAAATGCACAGCCGAGTATTTACGACACTAATGAGGATTTATCCATATACGGATCTACATCACCGGATCCGGCATCTTTTACACTTATTACCAAAGTTACTTTAGAAAGAACCACAACAGACGATCCTGAATTTGAAGATTATACTGTAGATATCTCGCAGTTTTCAGGTAAAACAGCCGTATATATAGCATTAGGAAATAACCTTTCAAGTGGTTTTATCGGATACGAAATTGATAAGATTTCTGTAAGTGCCGAAGCCTTGTTAGGACTGGATGATGTGGAGTTAGCATCAAAAGTTTGCAAACTGAATCAGAATCCGGTTAGTGAATATTTGCAATTAGAATTAGGAGAACAATTTCAAAGTGAAGAAACCACTTTAAAAATTTACAATAGCACCGGATTATTGGTAAAGGAAGCTCCTTATAAAAAAGAAAATTTGAGTGTTGGAGAATTAGCCCAAGGCACCTATTTTCTTGTCGTATCTGATGACACAATTTCAGGGAAATTAAAATTTATTAAAAAATAATGATCGTGAAAATCTACCATTTTCCCATCAACCGTTTATAGCAATACAAACAAATGAATATGAAGCATATATTGACAAGAACATTAATTTTCGCCACTCTAATAACCCTTTTTGGATCTTGTGCCAACGATGAACTTACGCCCTTATACGGAAATGAAAAAGATCAGCCCGGAAAAGTGGTCATCATAGGATACAGCGCCTTAAACGATTCGATACAAATAACCGTAAACGGTAAACCAGTAGAAATTGGAAAAGAAAAACGAACCGCTTTTGTAAAAAAGGTAGAAAAAGAGTACGAATTTGTCTATCACGGAAACGAGGAAAAAGTTTTTCAATTTACCAACAAGACGACAAAAGAATTATTGCGAAGCTACCATTTTAGTGCAAAGAAAACCAAGGATACACTTTCGTTCTACACAAAAGAAAATATATGGTTAGACAAGGTTCACACCTTAAAAACCGGGGTTTTAAGTTTGCCGGGTTACAACGGATATAAATTTATTTTTCCAACACTGAACTTATATTCCAAAACAGGTTACGACGGAAAACTCGACGGAATTATCCGTAAAATTAATGGTCAGGTTCTGGGAGTAGTAGAAAATATAAACAAAGATCAATATAGCGCATTTATTGAATTTCCGTTTAGTTCGCCTCCGACTATTATAATGGAGCTTGTAAAACACGGCACAACAGAATCGTATGTTCCGGGCAAGAAAATAACAGTGAATATGACCATGTCAATAAATAAATCCAAATTAATCGTACTAGAAGAAAAACGGGATGGCAACGGAATTTTTTCAGGAGTAGACGGAACACTGAATTTAACAGACTATTTCGTTTTTAAATAATCAGATCATTTCCCTTTTTGTTTTAGAGATAAAGTTAAAACCGGTACTTATAAATTTCAAACCTATAAAATGAAGAAATGTCCTTCAGCTTTCATTTTGCCATTATTTTTTTTGGTGATTTTTATTTTTTCATGTTCGCAGGATGAGCCTTCTGTTCCTGCTTATAAAGAGGGCTCTAATGAGTATGTTAACGACTGGATCTACCAGCAAATGAAAAAATATTATCGCTGGAGTGCAACAATGCCGGATCAGAAAGATTTATCGGTTAATCCAAAAGAATACTTTGCAGGATTATTGCAAAAAGAAGACATTTATTCGTATGCATTACATCCTGCATTACCGGAAACAGCACCACAAAGCCTGAGGCGAAAATTTGGATTTGACGTGTCATTTTTTGAATTTGACGGAAAAATTTATGGCGCAATATTGTATGTCCTCGCAGATTCACCTGCAAAAAATAACGGACTGCAAAGAGGCCAGCTCATTACCAAAATAGACGGTACCATATTGAATCAGGCCAATTATGACCAATTGTATCAAAAGATGATTGCTTCAGCCCAGTTAAAACTCGAAATAACCTCTTATACGGCGCAATACGGTTTTTCAGCTTCAAAAGAAATTTCAATAGTACAGGGATATACTTTTTCACAGCCCATTCCGTATCGTATCATCGAAGACAAAAACACCAAAATAGGGTATGTCGAGATTCCGCATTTCGATGTTGGGCAGGCACAATTGTTTCAGCAAATTTTTCAGGAATTAAAAAGCAAATCCATCACAGAATTAGTTTTGGATTTAAGATACAACGGAGGAGGAGATATTGCCTCAGCAACTGCATTAAGTATTATTCTGGCACCTAATATCCGATCCGGTGATCTCTTTATAAAATTTGAAGGAAATACAAACGGAGGCCATGTAGATCAGTCCTTTTTGCAATCCTTACAAAGCAATGAAACCAAAATAACCTTTGAGGCTTTACAAAGTGTTCATCCGGCTATAAACAAAGTATATATATTGTGCGGAAATCGTACCGCATCTGCCTCAGAACTTATTATAAATAATCTCAAGCCCTACATAAACATCATTACCATTGGAGAAAAAACCTTTGGTAAAGATGTAGCAGGTTTTCCTATAGAAGACGACCGAATTGCAGGAACAAAAGGCTGGATATTGTATCCGGCTATCTATAAATTGTTCAATTCAAGACATGAGGGCGAATATAGTAAAGGAATACATCCAACTATTTATACAAATGAAGTTCAGGGACCTGAGCTATTTGCTCTTGGCGATCGTTCAGAAATTTTATTACAGACAGCACTAAATACCATTTCCGGAAATACAGGCAAAACAAAAACGGCAACAACACAATCGTTGCCATTATCTGTTATTCCTACAGATGCAGATCCTTTGCTGCGTATTACACCATAAATTCTGGCTTCAATTTAATTTTTATACGATATTTGAGAACTGTTATTATGCAAGGAATCAATAATAGAGAACATCGCAATTTGTTAGATGTATTTCATAAATATGAATATATGTCTGCAATTGCCGGCAATTTACCCGTTTTAGAAGCAGATGGTAAAATACAGCACGATATGGAGGAACTGGCTGTTTTATATACCAGATTTAAGCTATTACTCGCAGAATTGGAAAAATGCACCAAAGATTATGAACTCAAGAAAAAATCGACAAGAAGTGTTCTTCATAAAAGAATAAGAATGCTAACTACAAAAATGCAAAAAGAAAATATGCTGCTACGCTAAAATAACGATTCTCTTGCCTGCCGATAAAATGATTTCGTCATCATCTTACAAAAAACTAAAACAATCATACACCTCTTTTAGCAACTTTTTGAAAATATTCTAAATTGGCAGGTATAGTCGAAATCTCTTTATTTAGTAGAAGAATTAAGAATACAAAAGACGATATTGTGTTATTATTAGGGTTAAAATATATTTACAAATTAATAAGACTTCAATATTTTATAACTATTAATAGCATAAGTTAAATTTCTATTTGCTTATTGCTGCAAAATGATAAAACTTCCTTAGATCTTGCTTAAGGTAAGGGATTATTTTGGCACATCGACTAAATTTGTAATGTGCGAAAAGTCATTATCTACATATTCATTTTTCTAATCGTATCCAATATTGGGTTTTTTCAGCAATTTTATAAATTGCCAATATTGCTTGAGCATTATAAGGAACACCAGCAAAGGCAGGCTGTAAGTTTTATTGATTTTCTGGAAATGCATTATTGGGGAGAAGACCAAAATGATAATGATACAGATCGTGATATGCAACTACCTTTTAAGCATATTTCGAGCGCCTCTTTTCAGCTCGTTTTTGTTCCTGCGGATAAACCTTTATTTTCTATTCCGCTCAATATTGCCTTTTCGGAGTCTGTTATTATTCCGTATAAAGCCAATTTACATTCTAATCCTGCCTTATTTTCAGTATTCAGACCTCCTGTAGCATAATTTAATTTTCTAAAATTTTTACTGTGGTTAAGACATATTGATGTTTTGGCCATCACACTATTATTTCAAAAATTAAATCAAAATATGCTTAATAAGATCATACAATTTTCAGTTAAAAACAAACTGGTAATTGGGATCTTCACATTGCTGTGGATTATCTATGGCGTGTTTGAAGTCACCCGTTTACCAATCGATGCCGTTCCTGACATCACCAACAATCAGGTACAAATTATTACCACAGCTCCTTCTTTAGGGGCCGAAGATGTAGAGCGACTCATCACTTTTCCGATTGAACAGGCGATCAGTAATATTCCACAACTGAAAGAAAGCCGTAGTATTTCACGTTTTGGACTTTCACTCGTTACGATTGTTTTTGCAGATGATACTGATGTGTATTGGGCGCGTCAACAAGTTGCTGAACGTTTGCAAAAGGTTGAAATTGCAGAAAATGCCAGTATTCCTGAAATGGCGCCGGCGACTACAGGACTGGGTGAGATCTATCAATATGTTCTAAAACCCCAACCGGGTTATGAAACCAAATATTCCCTGGAAGATTTACGTACCATTCAGGACTGGACCATTCGAAGACAGCTTCTTGGAACTCCGGGAATTGCTGATGTAGCTACTTTTGGCGGAAAACTAAAACAGTATGAGATCGCTGTGAACCCGTCAAGATTAAAAGCACAAAACCTTACCATAAAAGAAGTTTTTACAGCCTTAAGCAGTAATAACGAAAATACCGGAGGCGCTTACATTGAAAAAGGACCAACAGTATTGTATATCCGAAGTGTTGGTTTGACCCGAAACATCAAAGACATCCAGAATATTATTGTAAAAAATACCGAAGCAGGAACGCCAATTTTAATCAAAGATATTGCTGAGGTAAAAATGGCTGCCGCGATACGTTATGGTGCTTTGACCACAGATGATATTGGTGAATCTGTTGGTGGAATTGTGATGATGCTGAAAGGCGAAAATGCGAATAATGTGATCGTTAATGTCAAAAAACGTGTAGCCGAAATCGAAAAGATCCTTCCAAAAGGTTTAAAAATTGAACCCTTTTTAGATCGTACCAAAATGGTGGATAATGCGATTGGTACAGTTCAGAAAAACCTGATCGAAGGTGCCTTGATTGTAGTTTTGGTTTTGGTGCTTTTTCTTGGGAATTTAAGAGCCGGATTTATTGTAGCCTCTGTCATTCCGTTAGCGATGTTGTTTGCTATTATTATGATGAACACCTTTGGCGTAAGCGGAAATTTAATGAGCCTTGGGGCGCTTGATTTTGGTTTAATTGTCGATGGCGCCGTGATTATTGTCGAAGCTATTCTCCATCATATTCACAGTGCTAAAAAATACCAAGGAATTGATACCATTTCACAAGAGGAAATGGATAAAGAAGTTACCGGTTCAGCCGGACGTATGATGAATGCTGCCGTTTTCGGTCAAATCATTATTCTGATTGTTTATCTTCCTATTTTGTCGCTTGAAGGAATTGAGGGTAAAATGTTCAAGCCTATGGCGCAGACTGTTGCTTTTGCTATTTTGGGGGCATTTATTTTATCGCTGACCTATGTGCCTATGGTCAGTGCTTTGTTTATCAGTAAAAAAGTAAGCCATAAACCCAATCTTTCAGACAGAATTATGGCAAAGCTGGAATTCTATTATGAAATCTGGTTGTCTAAAGCTTTAAAGGTTAGAAAAGGAATTGTCATTTCGGCCTTTGTTTTATTCGGAATTGCATTGTTGCTATTTAGCAGAATGGGAGGAGAGTTTATTCCGCAACTCGAAGAAGGAGATTTTGCCGTAGAAACGCGTTTGCTGTTAGGAACGAATCTTTCGACTACCACAGCAACCATCCAAAAAATATCAACTGCGCTTAAAAGCAACTATCCTGAAGTAGAGAAAGTAGTTTCGAGAATTGGTAGTGCCGAGATTCCAACCGATCCTATGCCTATTGAAGGTGGGGATATGATTATTGTATTAAAGGATAAATCAGAATGGACAAGTGCTTCTTCGTTTCCGGAACTGGCCGATAAAATGACCAAAACCGTAAAAGAAGTCGCTCCCGGAGTGACGACAGGTTTTCAGTTTCCGGTGCAAATGCGTTTTAACGAATTGATGACAGGAGCCAAACAAGATCTGGTTTGTAAAATTTACGGAGAAGATCTCGACAAACTCGCCCAATATGCAGAGCAATTAGGCGCTATAAGTAAAACAGTAGAAGGCGCGACAGATCTTTATGTCGAAAAAGTGACCGGAATGCCACAAATTGTGATTGATTATGACTGGGCAGAAATGGCGAAATACGGTATTTATGTGTCAGATATCAACCAAACTGTCAATGCGGCCTTTGCAGGAGCTGTAGCAGGAAGCATTTATGAAGGAGAAAAACGCTTCGATATGGTGGTAAGGGTAGAAGCAAGCGGACGAAAAGACATATCTGATGTTCGTAACTTGTTAATCTCCACCCGTTCCGGAATGCAGATTCCGCTTTATCAGGTGGCTTCCGTCAAAGAAATTGAAGGACCCAACCAGATTCAGCGTGAAGATGCCAAAAGAAGAATTATTGTTGGTTTTAATGTCAGAGGACGTGATGTAGAATCGATCGTAGAAGAATTGCAGAAAAAAGTAAACAGCCAGATCAAGTTTGATCCGGGCTATTACATCACCTATGGCGGTACTTTCGAAAACCTGCAACAGGCAAAATCACGTCTTGGGGTTGCCGTTCCCGCAGCTTTATTTATGATTTTAGCATTATTATATTTTGCCTTCAGATCTTTCAAAGAAGGAATTATCATTTTTACGGCAATTCCGTTATCGGCCATTGGTGGTGTGTTTGGGCTTGCTTTGCGCGATATGCCTTTTAGTATTTCAGCAGGTGTTGGTTTTATTGCCCTTTTTGGTGTGGCGGTATTGAATGGTATTGTATTGATATCCGAATTCAACCGAATACAAAAACACGGCGAAATTACAGATCCGTTCCAGATTATCATTACAGGAACCAAAAACAGATTACGTCCCGTATTGATGACAGCAGCTGTAGCCTCTTTAGGATTTTTGCCCATGGCACTGAGTAACGGAGCAGGAGCAGAGGTACAACGCCCGCTGGCAACAGTAGTTATTGGCGGATTGATAACGGCTACTTTACTGACCTTATTTGTACTTCCGGCCATTTATTTAATGACGTATCACACAAAGGTATTTTCAAAAAAAATCAAAAAAAATAAGATGGATAAATTGACCTTATTGCTTGTTGCTTTATTGGCTACAATTTCAGTTCAGGCGCAGCAAACACCAATTTCGCTGGATGAATCATTATCTGTTGCGATTCAGAACAACAGAAGAATAAAAGCGGTACAGCTGAATGAGAAATCAAAAGAACAACTGCAAAAATCAGCTTTTGATATCCAGAAAGCGACTGTTGATGCTGATTACGGCCAGTTTAATAGTGGCCTGAACGATACCCGTTTTGGGATTAGTCAGACTTTTGCTTTCCCAACACTGTACATCCGCCAGAAGAAAGCTTTACAGGAAAATTATCATGTTGCCAAAGCACAATCTCAGTTGACCACACAGCAGGTTAAATCGAATGTACGAAACCTGTTTTACCATTATATATGGCTGAACAGTAAAAAAGAATTATTGGCTTACGCCGATTCTATTTACAGATTAATGGAGCAAAAATCAGATTTGCGCTATAAGGCGGGGGAAACCAATGTACTGGAGAAAAGTGCCTCACAATCTGCCAGACAATTTTATACCAATCAGCTCACGATGGTCAATAAAGATATTGCGATTACACTAAAATCATTTAATACCATTCTACAGGATAGTATTGTTCATGTACCGTCTGCTGCGAATATTAAGAATGATTTTACAATTTCATTAAACGAAAAATTAAACACAGCCGAACTTCCTCAAATACAACTTTCGAACCATGAAGCCGAAGCGGCCAAATGGAAATGGAAAGCAGAACAATCGAAACTCATGCCGGACATTACGGTAGGGTATAACAACCTGAGTATTATTGGTGCACAGACGAGTGCTGCCGGACAAGAGGTGTATTATGACAGCAGTCACAGGTTCAGTTATGTAAATCTGGGATTGTCGATTCCGTTATTCTTTTCGAGTCAGTCAGCACGCAATAAAGCAGCTAAAACCGAATACGAAAATTATAATATGATGGCAGAAACGACAAAGATCGAAATGAATGCAGAGATTGTGAATGCTGTCAGTGAGGTCGAAAAGTATAAAGAAAGCCTGAACTATTACGAAAACGAAGGACTTAAAAACGCTTCTGTTATTATTGATGCTGCCAACAGCCAGTTAGAAAATGGAGATATTGATTATCTGCAATGGGTTTTGGTAGTCAATCAGGCCATTACCATAAAAAATGAATACCTCGACAGGATTAATGATTATAACAAAGCAATCATTAATGTGCAAACCCTTAATAATTTATAACATAATGAAAAAATATAGCATCGTAATTTTTAGTTTTTTATTCCTGGTTTCCTGCCAGAAAGATAAAAAAGAGCAGCAAAATAAAACAGCAGTAAAGCAGGAAAACAGCATTCATTTAACCAGCGAACAGGTTAAGAATGCCGGCCTGATTGTGGGGAATCCGGAAGAAAGAACTGTAAAAGGCATATTGCAACTTCAGGGAACCGTTACTGTACCGCCAAAAAGTGTCGTGAATGTGAGTATTCCGTTAGGTGGATACATTAAAAAAACCGATTTAATGGCGGGAATGCACGTAAGAAAAGGACAATTACTGGCCGTAGTAGAGGATATGCAATACATACAATTGCAACAGGATTATCTTACTGCGAAAGAAAAATTTCAATTGGCCAAAAGCGAATACGACAGGCAAAAAGAACTGAATGCAAAAAAGGCAAGCAGTGATAAGTTATACGAACAAACGGCTACAGAAATGCAGACGCAGCGTATTTATATGTCATCATTGGCACAGAAATTAGCTTTATTAAACATTAATGTCAAGACATTATCAGCGTCTAATATTAGCAAAACAGTTGCCATTACTTCGCCTATAAACGGTATGGTTTCTAAAGTAAATGTAAACGTAGGAAAATATATTGCCCCAACAGATATGCTTTTTGAATTAATGGAGATGAGTGATATCGTGCTGGTTATGAATGCTTTCGAGAAAGATATTCATTTGCTTTCGGTTGGTCAGACGGTTACGGCTTTTACAAATGCCAATCCTTCAAAAAAGTATTCGGCTAAAATTGCTTATATCAATCAGAGCCTTAATGATGATCGTGCGGCAGAAGTTATTTGCAAAGTAAATCAATATGACAGCGCATTGGTACCGGGGCTTTTTATTAATACAGAAGCCGAATTTAACAACGAAAAAGCCCTGACAGTTCCGGAAGATGCAGTGGTAAGATGGCAAGGCAAGTTTTTTGTTTTTGCTGCCAATGGAAATAATAATTACAAAATGGTTGCAGTAGAACCGGGAACCAGAAGCGAAGGTTACCGTCAGATTAAATCTGCAGCGATACAGGCATCATCTAAGATTGTAACCAGGAATGCTTACACACTCTTGATGACTTTTATGAACGGTGGAGATCAATAAAATTTGTTTAGTTAATTGTGAAAGGGGAATAGTTATAAAGCTATTCCCTTTTTTTTCTCTTTATTTTTGAATCGTTCTCAACGATTTTTTTATACTATAAGACGTTTCTTTTGAAGGACTTACTTTTTTCCATTCAGTACAAGTATGCCCTGCAAATTGAGGGTTGGTTTTGCTGGGATTATTCAGCCAGTTGGCAACGCTGTTTTGACATATTTTTAAAGGTTTTGAGATTTCAAATAACAGATTACGCTCATCGGCATTTCTTGGTTCCTGAAACGCAGGTTTGGTCTTTTCCCAAAAGCAAGCATCAGAATCCAGGTGTAAAAACAGTCATTATTTTTTACGAAACGATGGCCAAGTGGGGTAGCGCCGGTTCCTGATACTCCCATAATCATTATTTTTATGCTATTTTTATTAGTAATGAATGAATACTTCATTTATATTGAATACAAATTAATAAAATATTCTTATTAAAACTTACTTATGCCGGTCTCAAAGGGTTTTTCTTAGTCAATGGCCTTGCTTTACCCTTTGATTACATCATGAATTTGTATATTTGCAGTCAGTTTTTTTAACACACGAAGTCTATAATGTTCCAATTCTCACCACTGGATCCAAAAACAGTTTTCCTGCTTTATTTTTGGGGAAATTTATTCATTTGCATTCTTATTTTTAGTTATTCGTTTTCGTATGCTACGATTGAGAACAGAAAAAAATTAAAAGCGTTTGGATATGGAAAAATATTACTAACCATTGGCTGGGTGCTCATTTTTTTAAGAAACGTAGCCCCTGATTTCCTTTCTGTTAATCTGGCTAACTCTATTATTTTGTCCGGATGTTGTTATGAAACGATCGCAATAATGTCGATGATCAAAACAAAGACGAGAAGGCATTATCCTTTACAAATTGGGATCACTATTGCTGCAATAGTAGTTTTTAATGTGGCAACATTATTAGGGAGTTTGATGAATACCCGTATTTTAATTATGTCCCTGTCCATATTTGCGATTTATTTGCCACCAACGATTGGCTATTTCAAAAAAAAAGGAAATACTTTTTTCCGAATGTTTTATCTGCTTTGTTATGCCGTATTTGAAATTCTGATTTTTATGCGGGCGGTTTACAGTTATCTCAACCCACAGCCTTACTTTTTTTCTCGTGGTACTTTTGACAGCTTGTACAGTATTAGTCTGTTTTTGCTTACCCTCATTGGTACAGTAGGATTTTTATTGTTGGTCAAGGAAAAACAAGACCTTAAAATCCAAAAACTTCTAAACGATAAAAATTTATTCTTTTCTATTATCGCCCATGATTTAAAAGGCCCTTTGGGATCATCAGTTTCGTTATCAGAAATATTGGCTCAGGAAATTGAAGAATGCAGCCGCGAAGAAATCAGGGAAATTACAGGAATGCTCCATGAATCGAACAAAAATATTTATAAGTTGCTTGAAAATCTTTTAGAATGGTCCCGGGTCCAAACCGGAATGATTGAATACAACCCTAGAAAGGTGTTGCTAAATCAACTAATTGAAGAAAATATAGCACTCAATAAGAATGCGGCATTAAATAAAAATATAGATCTCCGGTTCGATTGGACTGAAATTATTGAAGTGGAACTTGATAAAGATATGATCGATACCGTTTTGAGAAATTTGCTCACCAATGCAATTAAGTTTACGGACCAGCAAGGTGAAATCAGAGTAACGATTGAAAGGATCCGTCAAAAAGCAGCAGTGTCTATTTCAGATAACGGTATTGGAATTCCTGAAAACATACAACAAAAGTTGTTTAAGATTAATGAAAAAGTAATTCAGAAAGGAACAGAAAACGAAATTGGAAATGGATTGGGATTACTGCTTTGCAGTGAATTTGTAAAAAAACATCAGGGCGAAATCTGGGCTGAAAGTGAACCCGGAAAAGGCAGCACGTTCAAATTTATCCTGCCCTTGGAGCGGATAAAAAGATAACCCCAAATTGAATATTAAACTTTGGCCTGATTCAGCACAAGAATCCTTCAGGTTTTGTTTAAGTAGTCTGAACACCAAAAATATAACCTACCAATGCTGACGTTGCCATTGCAAAAGTACCCCAGATGCAAATACGCAATACTGCTTTTATCGTTTTTGATCCTCCTGCCTTAGCGGCCAATATTCCGGAGAGTGCCAGAAAAAGTATCGAGAAACCATATTGATACAACACCATATCTTTGATAGGCGCAAAAAAGGCTACCAGAACCGGTAACAATCCACCGGTAATAAAAGATGTTGCTGATGCAAAAGCTGCCATAAGAGGATTGGCCTGTGTGATTTCGTTTATTCCGAGCTCGTCTCTTGCATGAGCTTCAAGCGCATCGTGTGCCATTAGTGCTTCAGCAACCTGTGTTGCTAATTCTTTATTCAATCCTCTTTGTACATAAATATCCCTTAATTCTTCCAGTTCCTCTTCCGGCATAGTCTCCAGTGCTATTCGTTCTCTTTTTAAATCTGCTGTTTCAACATCAGACTGTGAACTTACAGATACATACTCGCCCGCAGCCATAGAAAGCGCACCGGCAACCAAACCTGCTACTGCTGCAAGTAAAATAGGCTCTCTCGAAGCACTGGCGGCGGCAACACCAATAACTAAACTGGTTGTCGATAAAATTCCGTCATTCGCACCCAGAACAGCTGCTCTAAGCCAGCCACTTCTATTGATATAATGATTTTCTACCTCCATAGTTTTAATTTTTAATGTAGTCGGGTCTGAATTTTTCTAATGAAATTACTTCAAAATAGTTTTGGTTACCAAAAGAAGGGCAATAGAATGATTCTAAATTTTGTAAAATGGTTTTGATTCTTTCAACTTGCTAGTTTAATAATTGCAATAATGAGCTGGCTTAAAAAAATAATTGTAATTCCTAAGGGATATTTTTATCTGGCAGCTGTTTTGGTTACCAATATTAAAATCCTAAGGGCAGTATCTCTTAATAGTTGTATTTAATGGAGCAACTTTGAACCTTTGCACCTTTTTCAAAAAAAAGAGTCCCCCAGTTTCATAAGGTTTGAAACTGGGGGACAAATAAAAAAAATAAAACACAATCTTTAGAACGAATATCTAAGTCCAAGCTGCCCTTGGAATCTTGAGGCTAATTGATCTACAGTATAAGGTGACGAAGTAGGTTTTTGGAACGTATATGTTGGATCGCCGGTAGCAACTCCTCCAATATTTCCGGATTTTGTTAAACCTAAACTCGCTGTTGAATTGTATGTATTTGGAACAAAATAACTTCTTCCCCAATCTTTATTGATAAGGTTTCCAATATTGGCCATACTAAATGAGATTTGGAATGTACCTACTTTTGAAACTTTGATTTCATCCATTAATTTCAAATCAGCCTGAATGTTCCAGGGTGTAGTGTCACCATTTCTTTGAGTGAATGTTCCTCTTCTGCTTTTCAAATAATCATTTCCATTCACAAAAGCTTCGTAATCTGCTACTTGTTGCGCTGCTGTTGCAGATGGAACGCCGGTAGCACTCACCCCGATATATTTAGCGGCTTCTGCAGCATCTTTAAAGATATAAGCCAATCCTGCTGCTTGTCCTGTTCCTGCAATGGTTGAGTTTACAAATCCCCATGAAAACGGATTTCCTGATTGTGCATTAAAATAAACGTTAGCAGACAAAGTGTTGTTATCAGCCACTTTTACGGCATAACCTACATTAGAAACAATTCGGTGTTTGATGTTAAAGTTAGAAGTTGCCAATTGAGGATCATTAGGGGTCAGGGATTGGTTCATCTGGAAATTACTTTCCATAGAGTTACGAATACCGTTTGTAACGTCCCTAGAATCTCCGTAAGTATAAGCCACCATAAAGCTAAGGCCAAAATCGTATGTTTTAGAAACCATCTCCGTAATGCTGTATCGGTATCCTTTATTCGTATTAGATAATAAATAAGCATTAGAAAAAGCAGGATTTATGTTAGCAGCATAAATGGGCATTTGGTGATTCGTATCATAAGAAAAATAAGTAGGATTGTCTGTCTTATTCACTTGTTGAAATTCAAGATCACGAATTACTTTAGTATAAATACCTTCTGTTGTAAACTTGTATCCATCGATGATTTTATCAATTGCAAGAGAGTTTCTTAAAACTGCCGGCATTTTGAATTTATTGTCTACTAAATCTGCCTGTACTTTTGGTGTTGCATCATGATATCCATTTAAACCATTATTGGCCAAAGGATCACCAGCTGCTGCAACCTGTGCAGGAGTGAGGTTGTTTTTGTCATAACTTCCGTAACCAACACCATCATTATAATACGCATATCCTAACCATGCAAACGGAATTCTGCCTGTAAATACCCCTGAACCACCTCTTAAAACAAGTGTTTTGTCTTCGTCTACATTATAGGTAAATCCTATTCTTGGTGATACTAGTGCAGTAGTAAAAAAGTTGTTTTTGATTTGGCTTAATGGTGTATATGAATAAGTAGTACCATAATTTGGATCAGCCGGAGAATTTTGAACTTGAGGGCTTAATTTCGGTTTATTTGGTAAATCGGTGTAATCAACTCTCACTCCGGGAGTAATTTTTAATTTATTACCAATTCTGATTTCGTCTTGCACATAAACACTATAAAGGTTTACCTTGAATTTCGCATACGGATTATTAAAAATTTCATCTCTTGTAGAACCGTCAAAAGGATAAGTCCCACGAACACGAGAAGGCAATTTATTGTAAAAATCAGCAAGGGATTTATAGGAAACCCTTCCGTTAAGTGCATTTACAAATCCGTAATTAATATCGTAGAATTCGTTGTGTGTACCAAACAATAAAGTATGGTTTCCTGTTTTGTATGTAACGTTGTCTGTGATCTCAGCAGTATTTTGTTTCATGTTAAAAACAGTTGCTTCACGATCGTTTCCTAAGAAAATAGTTCCTCCGTTATACCCAATTTCTGCCTGAGGAAACATAGCGTTGGCTGATTTAGGATCACGATAATCTTTAATAGCTGAATAACTGGCAAGAAAGGAGTTCGACCATTGACTGTTAAAATGACTTTTTAATTCTAAAACCGTACTAACAGATTGGTTTTTTTGAGTAAAGTCCATACTTGAGAACCTGAAATTTGCCGCATCACGCTCTAAATTTGAAGCTTGGGAAATAACAGTATTGTTTCTTAGCGAGAGAGAGTGTTTGTCATTAATCTTCCAGTCTAATTTATTAAAGAATTTTTGACTTTTTGCGAAGTTATTATAGGCACCATAACTTCCCGGATCAAATCCGTAATTGGTTTTAACGAAGTTTGCAATTTGTTCTGCTGTAGTGTTATCTACTAATGAAGTTAATTTTCCGTTAGAATCTGTTTGTCCTGCATTATAAAATAAAGGATCAGTTCTCTCTGCATATTCCATGTTTGTGAAGAAGAACAATTTGTCTTTTATAATTGGCAAACCTAATCTGAAACCAATTTGATAATCACCAAAAGATTTTGGCATTTTCGAACCGTCACCGGCATTATTAGGTCCCGTAATAGCAGCACTTCTGCCATAGCTGTAAATGGATCCCGTCACTTCATTTGTACCACTACGGGTAACCGCATTCACACTTCCTCCTAAAAAGTTCCCTAATTTAATATCATAAGGAGCAATATAAACCTGAATATCCTGTATCGCATCAAGACTGATAGAATTTGACCGCGTACTGCTTCCCGGCATTCCTGAAGTTCCGGACTGACCCCCTAAAGACGGACTAAAACCAATAGCATCATTGTTTATCGAACCGTCAATTGTTACGTTATTGTATCTGAAATTCGTTCCTGCAAAAGAGTTGTTTGAACTTTGCGGAACTAATTTGGTCACATCCTGAATTCCTCTGTTGATTAACGGTAAGCCATTAATTTTTTTCTCATTAATATTTGTTCCGTTATTTTTAGAAGAAGGTTTAGAACTTGAGATCACCACTTCTTCTAATACATTGTTATCAGCCTTGCCCACTACAATCGTAGGTAAATCATTGTCGCCAAGTGATAAATGTATTTGTGCATTAGAATAATCTTTGGTGCCCGCACTTTTAATTTCTAATTCGTAAGGACCACCGGCATTTAAATTTTCGAAACTAAATCTACCTTGTTTATCCGTTGTCGCTCTGTAAACGGAGTTGGTAGGTAAATGTGTTAACGTAACCTCAGCGCCAGTAAGTGCGCTTGTTCCATCATTTACTTTTGCAGATAAGGATGAGGTCGTAATTTGGGCAAAAATGTTTCCCATAACAAGGAGCATTAAAGCCGAAAAAAAGAGTTTTAGTTTTGTCATTGTTGTTTAGTTTTTATTTGACAAAGAAACTTCCTTTGTTTCGATCAGATTTAACGCTTTTGTTAACTTAAAATCATAAAACTATTCATTGTTAACTTAAAATTACGAACGTGTTATTTTTGTAAAACCGATGGAGCTCTTTAAAATCAATCACTTGCATAAAAAGCTAAAAATTAATAGATTAGATTTGTATTTAAAGTAGATTAGAAAAAGATTAGAGTGTTAAGCAAATGTTACCGATAAAGAAAAACGATAACCTTAGATATGAATATTCTAATGTAAATATGTAGTTTTTTAAGGCAGAATAGGGCAGATTTTTTTGTTCAGTTAACTCGGCGCAAATCCAGCATTAGATCTGAGGAATCTGCGTGAAAGAAAAATCATTGTAATCCGTTGCGATTATTAATAGAAAAATAATCCTTTACGGAAATACCAAAGAAAATGAAGTTCCTTGTCCGGGTTCAGAATCGACTATTACAGTAATGTTGTGAAGCTTGAGTATTTGCATTGTGATAAAAAGCCCTAATCCCTGTCCCTGAATATGCCGTGTAGTATCACTTCTGAAAAAGAGATCAAAAATAGATTCTTTATCACTATCTGATATTCCGGGACCCTGATCTGTAATTTTTATCACAAGTTTTCCTTCGCTGGAAAGGGCAAAAACGTCAACCGGAGTCGGAGCCGAGAATTTAATAGCATTGTCCAATATATTATACAAAGCAATAAAAAGCATGTGCTTGTTAGCATAAACAGAAAGCAAATCTTCATGATCTGCGATGGCATTCAAATTTACGGAGACCTTAGATTCCGGATATTCAATGGCTTTCTTTTCGAGAACATTCCATAATATTTCATCAATTCGGACTATTTCCATTTGTTGCGGTTCAGAAAGTTCCAGTCCTGATAATACCAGGAGGCCGTCTAAGGTTGCTTTAAGATGTAAAGTATCTTTACGCAGCGATTTTAAGATTTTCTCATATTGTTCGTTGGTTCTGGGCTGTTGCAATGAAACGTCAATATCACCAATGATAATAGTCAGCGGCGTTTTTAATTCGTGCGAAGCATTTTTCAGAAAGTTATTCTGAATCATAATGCCACTCTCTAATCTTTCCAGAAGATAATTAAACGTGGTAACCAATTCTTTGATTTCATCTTTGCCACTGGTCTGCGGTATTTCTAATCTCGAATGTAAATTTTCGGTTGTGATTGTGTTTACCTTAGCAATGACTTCTTCAAAAGGACGGAAAGTTTGTCTGGCTAAAAAGGTTCCCAAAAGATAATTGAGGGGAATTCCTGCCAGATAAAACAGAATAAACATAAAACCAAGAATCTCCAATTGTCTATTTCCGGCGTGATCGATTCCTGAAACTACAATGATAAAATCGCCCTGATTGTCTTTATAAAACAGCCCAACAAACTGTCTGTCTTTTATAGTAAAGGGCAGTATTTTGTTTTTTATGATTTCATTTAGATAATGATCATTCAGCGTAACATTTATATTATCCTGTACAAAAAGCTTTTTGGTTTTGGCATCATAAACCCGTATGGCTTCATTATTGATTCGTTTGTACTGAAGCTCAATTTGTTTATAACGAGCGTTATTCAGTTCTTTGATTTCGTCTTTTTCAAAATAAAAAAGCGCCGTTGTCATGGCGTGATCTTCCAGATTATCAAAATAAAGATCTTTCATATGACTTCTGAACAGTAAGAAAGACCCGGCCATAAGAAGCCCGACAATAAAAGCAAAGAGCAAAGTAGAATTGCCTGCTAACTTATGCTTAAGATTCATGACTCTTTTGTTTGAGCATGTATCCTGTTCCTTTTATAGTGTGAATCAGTGGAGTAGGGAAGTTTTTGTCTATTTTATTGCGTAAATAATTAATGTATACATCTACAGTATTAGATGTCGTATCAAAATCGATATTCCATACGGCCTGGGCAATGGCGATTCGGGATAAAGCTTTCTCACGGTTTTTCATAAAAAAGATCAAAAGCTTCAATTCTCTCGAAGAAAGGTTGAGTTCTTTTCCGTCTCTCGAAGCGCTTTGTTCTTTCATATTGATTTCGACTCCGGCATACGACTGAAAATCAAGAATTCCGGTGCTGAATTCCGCACGACGAAGCTGCGCGTTTATTCTCGCTAATAATTCTTCAAACAAAAAAGGTTTGGCCAGATAATCATCGGCTCCGGATTGCAGTCCTTTTACTTTTTCGTGTGGTGTGTCAAGTGCGCTCAGGATAAGAATAGGCACGATTATTTTTCGGCTTCTTAAAACTTCACAAACTTCAAATCCGGTGATATCGGGTAACATAATGTCGAGAATAATAATATTATAATCATTCTCCATTACTTCTTTTATGGCTTCAAAACCTTTGGTAATCGTTTTGACTTCATAAAGATGTTCCTCAAGACCTCTGGTAATAAACGAAGCAACCCGTGGATCGTCTTCGACTAATAATACTTTATTCATAACCGGAAATAATTTGTGTGTTTACTATCATAAATTAAGTAATGCAATAGTCATTAGCGTTTTTTATCGGATTTAATTTTTTACCGTTTAACTCTAAGAGCGTATTTTCAATCATTTGTGCCATGGTATCTAAGGCAAGATCGTTAGGTTGTAGCCCAAATGGATTTTCTAATTCATCCGCAATCGCCTCAAGTGCAACAAAAGTGTATGCTATAAAAACGATGATAAAAGGCGTAATCCATCCCATTGTTTCTACAAAACCAAAAGACAGTAAAAAGCAGTAAATATAAACTGTTCGGTGCAATAAGACACTATACGTATAGGGAATTTGAGTACTGGCGATTCTCTCGCAGCCACCTACAATATCAGAGATCTTATTCAGGTTTTCTTCAAAAGCCAATTGTGTAACGCTGTCTATTTTATTTTCTGCTTTGGCACTTTTGACCCAAATGCCTAATTCTCGTAAAATAATGATGGGCTTGTATTGTATTGTTTTGAGTTGGTCTGCAAATTCCTTTGGTAATAATCGATTGAGATCGGCATCAGGATCCGTTTCTCTAAGCTGATGTTTGAGACTGTATACCAATGCGATCAATAAATTAGTGAAGTTCCCGCGTTTGGCATCATACGCTGTATCATGAATAAGTGTGATGCTTTGCCTGGCAAGAGATCTGGTATCATTGAGTAATGCTCCCCAAAGTTTTCTGCCCTCCCAGAAACGATCATAACTCACACTGTTTCTAAAACCAAGAAATATAGCAAGCGCAATCCCAAATAGCGTAAAAATGGCAGGATTTATATGGAGATTATATTCAATTAGGTAAGGTTTAAAATAGACTACTGAAAAAGAAAACAACAGTAATAACAACAGTCTTGGAAGAAGTTGTGGTAAAACGGAACCTTTCCATTCAAAGAGCATTTTAAACCAGGTATCCTTTTTCTTGATAATCATTGATTGTGATTAAATTTGTTGTGATAAAAGTAAGTAAAATGTAGAATCTCCTGCAAAAAATAATGAAGAATTAAAATATCACTAAACATCAAAAGCCCTTAAATCATTTAGAGGCTTTTGTTCGTATTTGAAGTGAATTTACGAATTATAAATTCTGTAATTTAAAAATCAGTAAAGCAGGATGTCTTTTTTCAGGCAGACAAAGCATTTTGTGTTTGTTGTAGTTTGTTTTTTGTACAATTATAAGCGACTCAGCAGATAATATCATGAAATCATTTTATTGATAAAATAAAATCTGATCACAAAATGACCGGTTATTTTGTTAAATAAATACGATAGAAAATAAATTTAATACTTAGGAAATATGTATCTTTCAAATTAAAATAAAGAAGGTATTATTCATTTTGAATTTACAGCGTCTTTCTCTTAATCGAAATTTACATTTATGAAGCTATTTTTTACCAGAACCGTGTTATTTTTAATGCTCTTAACTTTTATTTCCTGCGAAACTAAAAAGCAAAAAAAAGAACCAAAACCCTATAAAGCAGGTGTGATTTTATCTTTTGATGATGCTTATGTAGACGAATGGTATCAGGCAGATCAGGCATTGAAAAAATACGGATGGAAAGCTACTTTTAATGTTTGCCGTATCGATTCTATTGGGGCGCCACAACTTAAAAAACTTCTTGAAATGCAAAAAGAAGGTCATGAAATCGCAGCACACGGATACCACCATTACAATGCCGTTAAGTTTGTTCAGAAAAACGGAATAGACGAGTATATGAGGCAGGAAATAGACCCTATGATCATTTCAATGAAAAGGTTAGGATTTAATGTCACGACTTTTGCATATCCTTACGGAGAAAGATCTGATGCTCTTGACAAAGCCCTTTCTGATGATTTTAAAATTATAAGAGGAAGAGCCTTTGGAGGAGAAGCACCTGAAAAACAGGACAGTTATTTTAATAATTCAAAAATTGTATTTGCATTTGATATTGACAACAGTCACATTCATTTTAGCATTCCGTATGTGCTGGAATTATTGGATTATGCGAAGAAACACAATAAAATTTTGCTTTTATGCGGTCATAAACCCGTGGTCAACGTAACCGAAAATTATCAGACCAAAATAGAAACGTTAGAGTTTATTTGTAAATACATGAAACTTAACGACCTTAAATTCTATAAGTTAAATGATTTAGATAATTTACTTCCGGAATAATAACAAAGTGCATTGCCAAAGTATACCACCAAATTTGTTATTTTGAGGAACGAGAAATCTCCACAAGTAACTGCAACGAAAATCCAATCTGGCTCCTAGTGGAGATTTCTCGTTCCCCGAAGGGACATGATTGCGGAAACACTTTTTCCATTCCCGATAACTATCAGGATAAAATGATTTTACAAATTTTTAAAATCATTTTAATCCCTTAATCTGTGGCTAAATTCTTTTTCATGTCGAGTAGTAGTTTTTGTACTCTTTATATGCGACAGCTATCGGGAGTGGCCTTTTTTTAAGGTTTTATCACCTTCGATAAAATTCGCGGAATCTGAAGTAAATCATAATCATCCGTAAAAACAATATACTGATTGTACCATGAAGGAGAAAATTTGTCCTTGAAATCCCTAAGGCCTTTGTAATGCGAAAATGATCGTACTCTTTCATAGGCATATTTCATTGATTTTTCCTGAATAGTCTGCGGGTTTTCGATTCCGCTCATAGGAGCCAGGCCAAGATCAACGTAAGTAATATTTTTCGATTTAAAATAATTGAAAAGCGCCACCATCATAAAATCGATGATGCCGTTTGGTGCATCATCTGTCTTTCGGATCAAATCATACGTGCCTTCGTTTTGGGCATAATCCGGAATGACATTCAGGAAAGCAAGAATTTTTCCCTCACTATTTTCTACCGTAATGATGGTTTGGTTTTTGAGTTCTTCCCACAAGAAAATACCCTGAGAAAAAAGCATTTCTTTTCTCGAAGTTTCCAAAAGCCATTGGTCACTAACCGCTTTAATTTGTTGTAGCAAACCATCTTTTACAGGAGCTTCATTGATTATAGCCTGCAAACCGAGATCGGTTATTTTTTTTAGTGAATTTCGTAATGATTTTCTATTCTGGCCTTCCAGATGAAATTCCTGAAGATCAACAATGGCCGACTGTCCCAGAAAGAAGTATTTTTTACCCAGATTCGTGTAGGTCTTTAAACTTGTTTCAGGTATTCGGTAATAAATACTTCTTAATCCAAACTCATAACAAAAAGTGTCAAATTCAACGATACAAAGTTCTTTTTCCTGAGGATTACTGCCAACCGGATTCTCCAGAACAACAGCAAAATTTCCCGATAACCGATAGGAGAGAAAGGCATTTTTACTTTTTGAAATAAAAAATGATTTGTCAAAATAGGTTTTGAAATAATCGAGACTTGAGTTTCCGTAACTGTTTATAAGTTGCGCAGCGGTTTCTTTTTCCTCCGGAGTAGTCGTATTTTTTATTATAGAAGGTTTTACCAGCGTATAAATTAAAAATCCAAAAGACAGCAATCCGCTAATTTTGAGTGAAATCAAAAAATGCATGGCAAAAGTTCCCGTTGGGTGCAGGTTATCACTTCCCACAAGAAAGTAATTCTGAAGTGTATAACGAATAGATTCCGATAAACTAAAATCGATGTTAAAGTGTTTTTTATCAAAGAAATAAAACCCTAAAACACCATAAATCAAAACGGCCAGAATACTTAATAATGAAGTTTGCAAACCAATGATACCAAGTTTTGGACTTGTCTTTACATAGTATTCTTTTCTTGTCGCAATCAAAACACAGATGACCAGAAGTGCAAGAGTTGATTCTTCAAAATCAATTGCTTTGGTCAGATTGCCAATCAAAGAAATTCCGGATAAAAGTATGGCAAACCACCAGGCCATGCGTAACCCTTTTAGCATAAAAGCTGCAGTAACCAATAAAAACAGACCCGTTGTCAATACCAGGTAGTTAGAGGTATGAATGGCTTCTATGGGCAGGAAATCTTCCAGAGTAATAAGTCTGCTTTGAATTGCAGGTGTTACAACAGAGATGATATTGATGATTCCGAGCGTAAGTAAAAGTAAGGCCGGTACCACACGCAGTAAAAGTTTCCGGATTTTCGAAAGAAACAGTATTATTCCTGCAAGCAAAGGAAGCCAAAATTCGAAAACCCTATAGAAAAGTGTTATGGCAACAGCTTCCATATTATTAAAACCATAACGAATTAATAGATATGCCATAGAAACTTCTACAGCACCTAAACCTCTTAAAAAAGGCGATATAATAAGAAAAATCACCGCCACTACATACGCCATTGTTGCAGCAAAAAGAGAAGCTTCAAACTGAAGGGCTTTCATGGCAATGTAAACATGTGCAACACCAACAGCATCGATGACCAGAGAGCACATTACGATTTTAAAAAAGGTAATTCGGTTTATTTTCTGTTCCTGCAGATCAATTAGAAAAGGTTCTGTTTTGGGAAAACTTTTTAAGAGCAGCCTGTAGAATCTGCCTTTCTGAAGTAAAGAGTTAAACAAAAGAACCAACAATGGGATAATGATGATGACAAGACCTAAAACAAGCCATTCATCAATCCCGATGGTTCCGTCTAACAGCGAGAACAGAAACAATGGAATCGCCAAAAGTATAACAGAAACGATACCTACAAATCCGTATAGCGCTGATGCCAGATGAACTTCTGTTTTTGTCGTACCTTTTTTTAATAAAGCGTCCGTAAAAAAGAAAAGGGAAGTAATGCCTCCCGCCGGAATAAAAACGCTGATAAAATTGCGTTTTAAGAATAAAATGTTGGCATCTTTCCAGCTTATTTTAGCATTAATGGCAGAAAAGGACAGTACATACATCAATCCTTGCAAAGAGAGGTAGAGAAGGGTGACAAGAAAAGCAATCAATACCCATTGTGGCTGAGCCGCCCGAATGCTATTTTTAATTTGATACAATTCGTTTTGTTCGCCTTTGATAAACCAAATACCAATGAAAACAAAAATTAGGGTAAGGAAGATCTGACCGGTCAGCTTGCCATTTTTAGAAAAGAAAGCAACTATTTTTTTTTGTAGTAAGCTTAAAGTGGTATTGGTGTTTTTTATTTCTTTCATAGGAATAGCACTTGTTTTACTTTGTGATAAAAATACTATATTAATTTCTTATTTGCGATGATTTTTTTGTTTGAAATCAGATATTTATAAATTAATCCGCAAAAATCAGGGAGAATTATCTATTAAAAATCAGTGTGTTTTTTTGTAAGATAAAAAATCATTATTTCATTTTAGAGCGTACTATTGAATCAAATTTTTAATGTACATTTATCCATCAATCGTACTGAAAACTATGGATAATAAAAAACAAGTATTTCAAACTGAAACGAAATTACGCTGGAGAACTTTTCAATGGTCAACAAGACTGATTATTTTTCTGGTCCTGATGCTGATTCCTATTTTTATCCTTACCCTGCAGAGGGGACTAAAACCTTTGTTGCCCATATTAGGGAATGATACTTCAACACAAAAATTAGTAAATCCAAGCGTTCCTGTAGCACTTACTGCAAAAGAACTTATAAAATACAAAGGGTTTAATAGTTTTTTGAGATCCAAAACAAAAATGGAAAAACTAAAAAAGCAAAATCAGGGAATTGATTTCCCCGAGATTCGTGCTGCTTTTTATGTAGACTGGGATCCGCAAAGTTTGTTTTCGCTTCAAAAGAATATTGGTAAACTCAATATGGTTGTTCCGGAATGGTTTTTCTTAGATCCCAAAACCGATTTACTTCGTACAGAAATTGATACTGCAGCTTTGAAAGTAATGAAAAAAGCCAGTATTAAGATTGTTCCGTTAATCAATAATATAAACGAATCAAAAGGAGAAGGAGAGTTTGACGGCGATATGATTCACCGCATTTTACACGACAATTTAAAAAGGGAAAGACTGATCAGTGATATCGTTAAAAACCTTAAAAAATACAATCTTCAGGGAATCAATATTGACTTTGAAGAGTTTAAAGAGAATAGTGATGAGCCTATCATCGCTTTTCAAAAAGAACTTTATGAAAAATTGCATCCACTGGGATTGCTCGTTACGCAGGATATTATGGCGAACGATGATGATTTTAATATAAAAGCACTATCAAAATACAATGATTATATGTTTTTGATGGCCTATGATGAGCATTACAGCGGAAGTGTTCCGGGTGCGATCAGCAGTCAAAAATGGACAGAGCGAATTCTGGATCAGGTCGCCAAAGAAATTCCGTCGAATAAAATCATCCTGTGTTTTGCCGGTTATGGTTACGATTGGGAGCAAAATAAAGAAGCCGTAACCGTGACGTACGATGAGGCATTGTCTCTCGCAAAGCAATATGGTGCGACTATTACTTTTAACGATAACAGTTACAATAACTCATTTAGTTACACAGACGGAAGAGGCAAGAAGCATCAGGTTTATTTTACGGATGCTGCGACTAATTTTAATACCATTCGTTTTGCAGATGAATACGGTACTGCCGGAACTGCATTATGGAGGTTGGGCAGCGAAGACGGCAGGTTATGGCATTATTACAATAGAAGTTTAACGAATAAAAGCATTGCCAAAACCCCCTTTAATTTTAGCGGACTAGAGAAGGTACACATGAGCTTTTCGACCCCTGATTATATAGGCGAAGGAGAAATACTGAACGTCCTGACAGACCCGCAACCGGGTAGAATCAAATTGCAGACCGATCCGAATGAATCGATTATTACCGAGGAAAAATACCTGGAGCTACCCACAAAATATGTAATAAGCAAGTTTGGCAACGTGCACAATCAGGTAATTTTAACTTTTGACGACGGACCCGATCCTACTTATACGCCACAAATACTCGATATCCTGAAGCGCGAGAAAATTCATGCTGCTTTTTTCGTAGTAGGACTTCAGGGAGAGAATAATATTCCGCTTTTGCAAAGAATTTATACCGATGGGCATGAGATCGGCAACCACACCTTTACGCATCCCAACATTGCATTGGTCGGCAAAGAAAGGGCTTCTGCCGAGATGGAAACCACACGATTACTAATTGAAGCCGTGACAGGACGAAGTACAGTACTTTTCAGGGCTCCGTATAATGCAGATGCAGAACCAACAACAGAAGCAGAACTACGACCTGTTGCCTTGAGTAAAGCACAGAATTATTATACAGTGGGAGAAAGTATTGATCCTAACGATTGGGAAAAAGGAGTGGTTGCAGACAGCATCTACAACAGAGTCATCAGGGAATATGAAGCGGATCCCACAAAAGGAATTATCCTCCTTCATGATGCGGGCGGCAACAGGCAGGCAACAGTAGAAGCATTACCCCGAATTATCAAGTATTTTAAAGACAAAGGAGTTCAGTTTACTACCGTTTCTAATTTATTAGGCAAAACCAGGGACGAAATTATGCCCAAGGCCAAAGGGAACATGATGACGATCGATAACATCATTTTTGACCTGGGATATTGGTTTGGTAATTTTATCACAGCAGTTTTCTGGATTGCGATCCTGCTGGGATTCTTCCGTATTTTGTTAATGGCCGTTATGGCTTTTTTGAAAAAATGGAAAGATTACAAACATCCCGTACCTTACAGTACCAAAGGAGAAACCGATCCAAAGGTAAGTATCATAGTACCTGCGTATAACGAAGAAGTGAATGCCGTGAAAACAGTTCATAATTTACTGCGACAGGATTACCCCAATTTTGATATTATTTTTGTTGATGACGGATCAAAAGACGGTACATATAATAAAGTAGATGCAGCTTTTAAAAATCATGATGTAGTAAAAGTATACACCAAACCCAATGGAGGTAAAGCCTCAGCACTTAATCACGGGATTGCCATAACACAAAGTGATTTTGTAGTGTGTATTGATGCCGATACACAACTAAAAACAGATGCACTTTCGCAATTAATGAAGTGTTTTAGATTACAGTTTAAAGAACAAGTAGGGGCAGTTGCCGGAAATGTAAAAGTAGGGAATGAAAATACGATGTTGGCCAAATGGCAAAGTATCGAGTATACGACAGCACAAAATTTTGACAGAAGGGCTTTTGACTTAATTAACGGAATTACAGTTGTTCCCGGGGCAATTGGCGCTTTCAGGAAAGAAGCGATCGAAATTGCAGGTGGTTTTACAACAGATACACTGGCAGAAGATTGTGATTTGACGATCAGGATTCTGCGAAATAAGTATCGCATTGTCAATTGTGTTGAAGCTGTGGCGGTTACAGAAGCACCTGAGACGCTCAATGAGTTTATGAAGCAGCGTTTTCGCTGGAGTTACGGAATCATGCAGGCGTTCTGGAAAAACCGTGACGCTTGTTTTAACCCAAAATACAAAGGCCTCGGAATGGTTTCGTTGCCTAACGTATTGATTTTTCAGATTGTACTTCCCATTTTTGCCCCATTGGCAGATTTAATTCTGATCGTAAGTTTAATATGGAATCATAATGATGTAGACAGTCTTTATAAAATAGGCATTTATTACCTAATTTTTATGTTAGTAGACATGATGGTCAGTTTAATCGCTTTTATATTCGAGAAAGAAAAAATAAGTAAGCTCATCTGGCTCATACCACAACGATTTGTATACCGTCAGCTGATGTACGTGATCTTATTCAGAGCCATTCGTAGAGCCATAAAAGGGGAAAGCCAAAGCTGGGGAGTCCTAAAGAGAACCGGAAATGTTGGGTCATTAGATTCATAATATTCATTTAGATTTTTATAGGAGTTTATCATTTGATTCACTAATTATTTGTAAGAAATAATTAGTGAATCAAATTTTTCTACTATGTGGATAATTTTAAGGAATCAATAATTTAACGAATTGTATATAATCCCATTCATGATAGGATAAATAAGAGAAGCCCAAATCCTGGATGGTTTTTGTCAGGTATAATTTATTATTTGTTAGAAAAAAGATTGTTAACAATAAGGAATATTTTTGTTAATATTTTCCTTAAGTATTTAATTGTTTCCTGAAAGTTTATAATTATTATTGTGCAATTCTTACAAAAAAATTAGATTATAATGCTTGAATATCATAATAAAAACGCTAATATGTTAAATGCCAGTAAAATACCGGAAACAATTAGCACCATAATTCCTTCTTTTTTTTTAAAATTTACAATCAAATATCAGAATCTCTCATTACAAAAATAACATCTATGAAATTTAAACTTTTACTTTTACTTTCTTTTCTTATAAATAATACTTATTCGCAGGAAAATTCTTCAAGTGTTCAGCCTCCCAAAATTAGCCCATTACCTCCTGATGTAAGTGCCTTATTTAAATATACAGAAATTCCAGTCTCAAATACTACAGGAATTCCTAATATAACCATTCCAATTCATGAAATTAAATTAAAAAAATATTCCCTGCCAATTAATATTAGTTATCACTCCTCAGGTATAATAATAGATGAAGTTGCAGGTAAAATAGGACTAGGATGGTCGCTAAACGCAGGAGGAATGATTTATCAGGACGTTATTGGTAAACCTGACAACCTTAACAACAGATATCATATACCGCAAGATAGAGAGCTACATCCGGAAGATGTTCCTAATTCCTGTAATATAATTACAAATGAAGATTATAATCTTTTACAAAATTTTTCATTAGGTTCCGGTGGTAGTGATATCGATTCTGAGCCTGATATTTATTTTTACAGTGCTGGTGATAAAAATGGTAAGTTTTTTTTTGATAACAATAATGTAGCTCATACAATACCTGAATCAGATGTTAAAATTGTAAGAGATCTAGGCGGAATAATTATCTATGATGAAATGGGGGTTAAATACACTTACCGTACTTCATCTCTAAATAAGGCTATGTGGTGGATTAGTTTTACAACTCTTCCGTCCACAGGTGCGACTTCCGGAGAAACAGATTCGTATTCATACTATTTAACAGAAATTGAAACTCCAGAAAACGAAAAAATATTTTTCACCTACAATGATTATAATTACGAATATAAAAATCCAGCTTCAAAAACCTGGAAAAAAAGACCTTTTTTAGGTCTTGATGAAGCAACTGGCTGCACCAATTTAGGACAATTTGATTCTTTCCCTTTAGAAATAAAGGAAACGATTGAAAGCTCTACTTTTATTAGAGGAAAATCAATCAGCAAAATAGTTACAAATAGTCAAAGTATTGATTTTATCTATGAAAATTGCCCAAGACTTGATTTACCTCCTACTTCAGGCTTATCTTCTTATTCACCTTCAACGACTGGTGATTTTGCATTAAAAAAAATTAAAGTATCCGATTACAACTCAGTAAAAATAAATGAATTTGTTTTTAACTATTCTTATTTTAATTTGAACAATTATCAGCCCTGTATTAGTCAAACAAATATAGATTTAATGAACTCCTACAGATTAAAACTGGAGTCCGTTGTAAAAAACAATATTGAACCTTACTCATTTCAATATTACTCACCAATAAATCCATACTACTCAATACTAATGCCTGGGAGATTATCTACCAGTTATGACAATTGGAATAGATTTAATTATAATACCGGAGGTGATTTTGGATATGATCCAATATTTAATCCTGATGGAGTAAACAGAGAACCCGATTTAGATTCAACTTTATCTGGTGTATTAAAACAAATTAAATATCCAACTGGTGGGGTAACAAGATTTGAATATGAATTAAATAATATTTTTGAAAGCAAAACATCACCACCAACAAGAAGGAATGAAAGTCTTTATCTTAATGGAAGACAAGAAATAGATGGACAGACAAATGAAATACAAAATCTTGTTAAAACCTTTGAAATTAAGAATATTTGGAATGGAGTAGTAGATTATTCTTGTTATATCAATAGCGGCGCGCCAACAAGTACTGATTGGGTAGACCTCAGTCTTTATGACCATCAGACTAAATCCTATTTTCAATTACCCGGATGTAGTAATCAGGGTAAATATATTTATAATTTGTCACCAGGACTTTATACTTTATATGTAAGCGGTGTTACTGAGGGAGGTGGTGCAACTTTTTCATGGTATGAGAGCAGTAATGAGATAATATATAGCAACTATAGTATTGGAGGATTAAGAATTAAAGAAATTACTTCTTTTGATAAAGAGGGAAATCTAGAACCATCTTTGAAAAAAAAATACACTTATACCAGTAATGAAAATCCTACGAAGTCATCAGGAAAAGTATTAACTACTCCGAGAAATAGTTTCATCGAAACTAAAATAAAAAATTGCTGTATAGGAATATTTCCAAAAGTTGTAGCACATTATTATACTGTTTTACAAAATAAAATTGTTGAACCATTAAGTAATTTAAATGGTTATCACATAATGTATACTGATGTACAGATTTATGATGAGAATAATAAAGCAAATGTATATACAACTTTTAAATATAATTTTACCCCTAATGATAATAATTTTTATTCTCAGTGGCCAATAACTCCATCAACAAGCTTAGACTTTTTGAGAGGTGATTTAATTGAGAAAATTGATTACAGTTTTACGAATGGCAGTTTTAATAAAATAGAAGAAAATTCATACGAATACTTTAGCAATTATAACGGGCAATTTTTTAATCCCACTTTTCCCGGATATAACTATTGTATCGGTTTAAAACTTACAACACTGGCCAGCAACTTTAGTTGTACTCCAGGCGTGTGTATCCCATCAAAATTTCAATTAGGATATTACAAATTATATTCTGTCAGAAAATATATGACTAAACAGGTAAAAACAACTTATGATTTAAATGGCAATAATCCTGTAACTACAACTACAAATTATAATTATGAAAATCTTAATCACTCACAATTAACTTCTCAAGTTACTTTTAGTTCGGAAGGTAAAACTTTAGAAAAAAAGTTTTTTTATGCTAAAGATTCTCAAATGGCTGCTCAGCCTTTTGTAAATGAGATGAAAGACAAAAATATGATTGCAATTCCTCTTGATTATGAAACTTACAACGGAACCAATAAACTATCAGAACAACTGACTATTTATGACAGAAGTGCAGCGACAAGTAACTTATTATTGCCAGGCAAAATTTATACCGCTAAATTTCCTAACGTTTTACCTACTATACTTGACAACAGAAATTTAGAAAAAAAAATCAGCTATGACCTATATGATGCATCTGGAAATATTCTTCAATATACACTGGAAAACGGCATACCAGTTAGCGTTATCTGGGGATATAATAAAACATTGCCTGTTGCCAAAATAGAAAATGCTACAAATGCCCAAATAGCAAGTGCTTTAGGTGTTTCGAATGTAAGTGTACTAAACGAAACCAATCTCGATGCCATTAATGCATTGCGTAATGATGCCTCTTTTGTAAATGCCATGATCACTACTTACACTCACATTCCCCTTGTTGGTGTAAGTACTATAACAGATCCTAAAGGAGATAAAATAACTTATACCTATGATGCTTTTGGAAGACTGCAATTTGTAAAAGACAAAAACGACAACCTATTATCTCAGAACCAATACAACTACAAACAATAAACCAAAAGCATCATGAAAAAATTAATCAAACTCCTTTTGGTTTTATTTCCAATTTTGGCAATTGGACAGACCCAAACCGAAAATTACATTAAAACCACCACCTATAAAGTAGCAAGCCCTGCTGCAATCCTTAATCCTACACCGTCTCAGGCGGCCCAAAGCACGACTTATTTTGACGGACTCGGAAGACCCATCCAGCAAGTTGCCGGACAGCAGTCTAAATCGGGAAATGATATCGTTACACACATCAAATATGACGGTTTTGGAAGACAGACCCAGGAATACCTGCCGTTTAAATCCTCCAATACTAACATGGCTTTTGATCCTTCGGCAGAGGTAAATGTTATGTCTTATTACACAAGCACCAACCCTCTTGTTACCGGAAATCCTACTTTTGAAACCACTTCGTTCCCTTTTAGCCAAAAAGAGCTTGAAGCTTCACCTCTTAACCGTGTCCTGAAACAGGCAGCTCCGGGAAATGACTGGAGATTGGGACTTGACCATGAGATAAAAATAGACTACCAGACCAATGGCGTCGAAGAAGTAAAACTATTCACGGCTACTGCGACTTGGGATGCGGGTTCCGGATTGTATGCTATTTCGTTTACAAACAGCGGTTATTATGGTGTCAACCAGCTTTACAAAACCGTAACTTATGATGAAAATACAATCACTCCATTATCTGAACTTAAAGGATCGACAGTAGAATTTAAAAACAAGGAAGGACAGGTGATACTGAAAAGAACCTACGGTACTGTAGAAAAAGGAACTACCAACGAAAAACACGATACCTATTATGTTTACGATATTTATGGAAACCTAACCTATGTTATTCCTCCTAAAGCAGTAGACCTTATTGGGACTACAACAACTATTCAGGCCGATCTGACCTCAACAGCAGTGGTTACCCCGGGTCTTTCACTTAATCTGACGGCCACCAATTCTATTGTACTAAAAGACGGATTCCATGCTCAGGCAGGAAGTACTTTTAGCGCCCTTATCGATAACGGAACACAAGGGGTTTTGGATATTCTATGCTATCAATACAAATACGATTACCGCAACAGGCTTGTAGAGAAAAAACTACCGGGAAAACAATGGGAGTTTATTGTCTATGATAAACTGGACAGGCCTGTAGCCGCAGGGCCTGCCAGTTCCCCTTTCTCGGATATCACAGCTACGGGATGGCTTATTACCAAGTACGACGCTTTTAACCGTCCGGTATATACCGGCTGGATGAATGCTACCGCTGCTACCGCCACAGGAAGAGCAGCATTGCAGGCTGCCCAGAACAATCCTGCCCTGACTGTACTTAACGAAAGTAAACAAACCAACGGAACACTTGATGGTATTGCAGCGTATTACAGCAATGTAGTGGCGCCTACTTCTTTTAGACTTCTTTCTGTGAATTATTATGACAACTATACTTTTCCGGCTGCAGGTATTACTGTACCTACTAGTGTAGAGGGACAGGCCACGTTAACCACAGATCAGGTAAAAGGCCTGGCAACAGCTTCCTGGACAAGGGTACTGACCACAAGTGGCAGCACAGCGGGAGAAACCACAGCCACTTTTTATGAGGCGAAGGCAAGACCTGTTCGCTCCTTTACTCAAAACTATCTGGGAGGTTATACCTATACTGATAGTAATCTGGATCCTTTTTCAGGACAGTTGCAATACAGTATTACCAGGCACAAAAGAACCTCCGGTGATGCTGAGCTAATGACAAAAGATACTTTTACCTATTCTCCACAGGATCGTTTGATGACCCAAACCCATCAGATAAACAATGGGGCCATTGAGCTCATAGCCAATAATACGTATGACGAACTGGGGCAGCTCATTTCTAAAAAAGTAGGAAACAATATCCAGAACATCAATTATAGCTATAATGTTCGCGGATGGCTTAAGGACATCAATAATGTAAATGCCCTGAGCCAAAATGGGGACCCTGTAGATTTGTTCGCCTTTAAGATCAATTACAATACAGCCTCTGCAGGTGTACAGCCCTTATATAACGGAAACATCTCCGAGACCTATTGGGCAACCAACTCCGGTCCGGAAGCCGGTGTAATACGCTCCTACGGTTACAAATACGACAACCTCAATAGGTTAAAAGAAGCAATATTCAGAAAAGCAGCCATAACAACCAACGCTTTTAATGAAAATTTATGGTACGATAAAAACGGAAACATTACAGGTCTTACCCGTAACGGAAGCAGTGAGACAGCCACACAAATTGATGACCTGCTATACACCTATGCCAATAACAATACCGCCAACCAGCTTATGAAAGTAGTCGACAATGCTCCAACAGCTTCTAAAGCAAACGGATTTGTGGACAGCGCCTCTAACAGCGTCGATGATTATAGCTATGATGCCAATGGTAATATGACCAAAGACAACAATAAAAATATCACCAGTATTACCTACAACCACCTGAATCTGCCAACCCTGATCACCTTTGCAACCACAGGAAATATTGTGTACATTTACAATGCTGCCGGACAAAAAGTACAGAAAATTATAAATGAAGCAGCAAGACCGGCCATTACAACAGATTATCTGGGCGGTTACCAGTATGAAAATGCAACATTGAAATTTTTCCCAACAGCCGAAGGTTATATAGAATCCTCCGGAAGTTCTTATAAATATGTATACCAGTACAAAGATCATTTGGGTAACATTCGTTTGAGTTATGACAAAAACTTGGTCATTCAGGAAGAAAATAACTATTATCCTTTTGGATTAAAACATAAAGGATATAATACTGTTATAATTGGCGCTGAGAATAAGTATAAATACAACGGAAAAGAGCTGCAAGACGAACTGGGGCTTAACTTTTACGACTATGGAGCGAGAAATTATGATCCTGGATTAGGTCGATGGATGAACATTGACCCGCTGGCAGAAAAAAGCCGTAGATTCAATCCTTATACATATGCTCTGGACAATCCAGTATTTTTCATTGACCCCGATGGAATGGAAGCAAAAGACCCAAATGATATTATAACAAAAGTTTCAAATACAAGAGGGGACAAACATTATAAACAAAGAGATGTCAATATGACCATGACTTTAACAGTTGTGAATAAAAATGGTGTAGACTTATCAAAAACAATGTTCAATAAGTCATCTGGAAATGTAAGTTTATCATCCTTATCTGGGAATGCACAATCAGATGATAGAAATACTGATATTACAACTTCTGATAACCTAACTGTATCAGTAACATATAAAGTTGTTAATTCTTTAGCAGATGTTGGGAAAGATGAACATGTGATGATTTTAGCAGATAACATTCCAAAGATGAAGGATGGTACTGACCCTGTTGGTTTAGCTGAGAAGGGAGGAAGAGTAAGTGCAGTAGAGAAAGGCACAATTGCCAATAAGACTTTTAATGAGGCTGCAACACATGAAATTGGACATCTATTAGGTTTATCTCATAAAAATGGTGGTTTAATGAACCCAAGTGTAAATGGTTCATTAAGTACAAGCCAAAAAGAAAGAGGAGAAATAATTAATGGAGGAGCAGGTCAAATATCACAATCAACGGGTAATGGTACTTATCGCCAATCAAGTGTAAACAATAGTTACAAAAGTGGTATCAAGTCTCAGGTAAATAGTTTTGTAAGTAGTAATAATATAACATGGTAAAATGAAAAAAAGACAAATATTTTTAAAATATATGATTATATCTTTATTATTTTTTAGCTGTAATCAGAAGGTTAATTTCCAAGAGTTCAGTTTCGATGGCTTTTCTATGTTTCTTCCTTCAAGTTGGAAAAAAATTAAAGTAAAAGGAATCGATTCGAACGTTAATATAATTGTAACTCAAAACAATGATTCAATATATTTTGATTTGGGACATTATTCCCAAGAGTTTAATGAAACAAATAAGGTGTTTAGTAAAGAACAGATTCGAAAATATGATTCTTTAAAAATGAATACTAATGAGCTTCACTATTCTGATACTCCAGAAATTGACCAAGCGCAAGGAACTTTTTTAAAAGAGTATTATTATTATGACACTATCGACAAAAAAGTTGCAAAAATAAAAATTCCAAAAAAATATAAGCGAGGTGAAACAGGAATTTATTTTAATAAAATTAATAATAATGCATTATCGATTATAGGTAAAAACTTAAATAAAGAAGAGCAAGAAATTTTAGTTGAATCTTTTAAAACCATTAAGTTTAAATAGTATTACACCCGCTGGCTGAGAAATCTCGTAGGTTTAGCCCGTATACATATGCTCTTAATAATCCTATTTATTTTATTGATCCTGATGGAATGATTTCTAAAGCATTTACAGATGATTTAATGAAAAAATCAAATGCAGATAGTGAGACAAAGTGGACAAACAATGATGATGGAACTTTTTCAGGTAGTAATGGAGCAACTGTGAATAGTGGTGAATCAGGTGACACCGAACAAGGAAGTGCTAATCAGGGAAGTAATCCAGACCCTCCAACTACTAGTAGTCTTTGGAATTTACTTAAATCAATTTTTACTATACCAAAAAGTAGTGAAGCAGCCGAACAGCAAAATATTGACAGCGATTTTTTCACTAAATCAATGGATATTATAGTTGAAGCATCAAAAGAATATCAGTCAGGAATGCTTGAAATGATGACGATTCCAATTGGTGGACCAGGAAAAGTTACCGCTGCTAAAAATTCAGGCTGGATTGCTCGTAAATTATACACAAGTTTAGATAAAGCTATTGCAAAAAAAATCGCGGCTGCAATCGGAAAAGGAGTTGTTTCCTGCTATACACCTATGCGAATAACAATACCGCCAACCAGCTTATGAAAGTAGTCGACAATGCTCCAACAGCTTCTAAAGCAAACGGATTTGTGGACAGCGCCTCTAACAGCGTCGATGATTATAGCTATGATGCCAATGGTAATATGACCAAAGACAACAATAAAAATATCACCAGTATTACCTACAACCATCTGAATCTGCCAACCCTGATCACCTTTGCAACCACAGGAAATATTGTGTACATTTACAATGCAAGTGGGCAAAAAGTACAGAAAATTGTAAATGAAACAGCAAGACCGGCCATTACAACAGATTATCTGGGCGGTTACCAGTATGAAAATGCAACATTGAAATTTTTCCCAACAGCCGAAGGTTATATAGAACCCTCCGGAAGTTCTTATAAATATGTTTACCAATACAAAGATCATTTGGGTAACATTCGTTTGAGTTATGACAAAAACTTGGTCATTCAGGAAGAAAATAACTATTATCCTTTTGGATTAAAACATAAAGGAGATAATACTGTTATAATTGGCGCTGAGAACAAGTATAAATACAATGGAAAAGAGTTACAAGACGAACTGGGGCTTAACTTCTACGATTATGGAGCACGTAATTATGACCCTGCACTTGGACGTTGGATGAATATTGATAATATGGCTGAAAAGTATCTTTCATCTTCTCCTTACCATTACGCTGGAAATAATCCTGTACTTTATTTAGATATTGATGGTAATGAATTCACCGAAAGTGCATGGAAATGGGTTAATAGATTAATTGCAGACATAAATTCTAGGCAAGGAAAAAATAATAAAAGTATTGCTGATTATCAATCTAAAATTTCAGGTGGTGGAACTGAAAAACAAATAGCTAAATGGAATAAAAGTATAAATAACCTACAGACAAATAACCAAGAATTGGAGGCAACAAGAGGTGAAACAGCTACTTTAGCAGCATCATCACAAGTTTATGATGTAGAAAATGATAATTCTGGTACGGAAAGAGATGCAATAGGAAATTCAACAATTACAAATCAGACGTATTATAAGACCCAAAATGATAGAGTAACTATTACGGTATCTTCAGGTACAGATTTAGGTCTTTTTTCTCATGAATTAAAGCATGCTTTCCAATTTGAAACTGGTCAGACTAGTTTATCATTTGACAGGAAACCAGTGGTAAATTTTCTCCATGATGGGTTTGATGAAGTTGAAGGATATCAAAGAGGTCAGCTTTTCGGTCAAAGAGAAAATATTAATACACCTGCAGATTTATCGAGTAAGGGGCTATATGGAGGTTTACAAACGGGACCAATTACTATTCATAATTACAGTTATGGACAAATGATGAATTCAAATAATGCAGCTTTAAATTATCTTGCTAAACAAAAACAACAAGCATTTAGAATTAATAATACTACATACAATGGAAAACGATAAAATAAAATTTCAGATTATTTTTATAATTCTATCTATATTTACAAATAGCTGTAGTAGCAACTATGTTGGACATTATTATAGTAAAAATAATTCAAGCTTAAACAAATCAGAAATTGAAATAGATAGTGAGTATTTAATTTATAAAGCATCTTCAGATATGTTAGGTACAGTTATTCAGAAAGAGAAGTATTTGATAGATAAAGATTCATTAATTGTTAAGTTTAAAACTGATAGTTTAGTTAATCCATTTGTAGTTTCACATTTTGATAGCCAAATTAAAGGAATAAAAATTAATTTAGTTTCAATTCTAACGAATGATTCTATAGCTCCTGTTGCAAATGTTACGATAAATGATAGTATAAAATATATTTCGAAAAGTAATGATACTATTCTAAATATTGCTAGACTAAAAAAAATTGAATTTAACGATGTTGGATTAAATTTTATTAGAGATACTATTATTAATTTTTCTAATAATAATGACAATGTTTTTAAAATTCGATTAGAAAGTAGAAATGAATTACCAGTATTAGAAAAAAGTGGAACGTATAAATATTTAATTAAAGGAAGGAAATTATATATATTAACTTATGATAAATTAATAAATAAATATATTAAGACTGAGAGATATTATATAAAAAGGTAATGAGTAATGTATGAGATGTGTTGGTGGTTAATTATTGCATCTAACATTTACAGAAAATCAGATATTTATATTAATACCCGCTCAGATATGGAAGAATTTTCGAATGTAATTTTTGTTGGGGCAACTATGAATGTTTCACCCGCTCTGCGAAGAGTTCTTATAAGGTGCTGTGCGAATGTCTCCTGACTTCGCACCCACAAAGAGAATCGACAAATTATAGAAACAAAAAACCTCGCCAACTGGCGAGGTTTTTTGTTTCTATAATCTGTCTTGTCCTGAAATAACGATACACAAAAAGTATCATTATGGAAAAAGATCAAGAATTGCGATATATTAAGCGCACCCAGAAAGATTACAGTATGTCTTTTAAACTTCAAATTGTTCAAGAAATAGAACAAGGAAGAACCTCAATTTCTCAAGTTAAAAAAGATTATGCTATTCAATCCCGTTCTACAATCGTTCAATGGCTTCGAAAATTTGGTAACTTTGATTGGGACAATCAAACACCTTCTATTATGCAAAAATCTCCTGAACAGAAAATAATGGAACTTGAAGCCAAAGTGAAGTTATTAGAAAAACAAAAAGCATTTTTAGAACAGCAGGCTTTCGTCGCTGATAAAAAAGCTATTATTTTCGATATGATGATTGATATAGCAGAAAAAGAATATCAAATCGACATTCGAAAAAACTCACCACCCGAACAATCGACCATTTTAAAAAAGAACACCAACAAACAATAATGTTTGCCTGTACTTTGTTCGGGATTGACAGACAGGTTTATTATCGTCGAGTAAAAAAAAGTAACTCCAGGAAGCTTTTGGCTTCAGAAGTTGTTAATATGGTTTTGGAAATTAGAAATACAATGCCCCGAATAGGAGCAAGAAAACTGTATTACCTTTTAAAAAGGGAGTTGAATCAACTTAAAATAGGCAGAGATAAATTTATAGATATACTTAGAGCAAATCATTTACTGATAATGCCAAAACGTTCTTATCATATAACAACAAACTCTCATCATCGATTTAGAAAACATCAAAATCAAATATTAGAGCTACAAATCTGCAGGCCAGAGCAAGTCTGGGTATCAGACATAACCTATATTGGAAAAAGAGAGAATTCATGTTATTTAAGTCTAATAACTGATGCTTACTCTAAAAGAATAATGGGTTTTAATGTCGCAGATAATATGAATGCTCATAGTAGTTTAACAGCTTTAAAAAATGCAATAAAAAAACGCAGGGATAGAGGAAAAACATTAATACATCATTCTGATAGAGGAATACAATATTGTTCTGATCAATATCAAAAACTATTACATAAAAACAATATAAAATGTAGTATGACACAAAACTCCGATCCATATGAGAATGCAGTAGCTGAGAGAATAAATGGAATTTTAAAACAAGAATTTAGTATTGATAAATTTAATCTAAAACTTGATGTAATGAAGGTTTTAGTAAAAAATGCAATTGATATTTATAATAACAAAAGACCACATTACTCTAATTATATGCTTACTCCAAGTCAAATGCATCAGCAAAGTGTAGTAAAGATGAGAACTTATAAAAGAAAAACACCCGCAATAAAAAATATTACAGGTGTTTAATTAAATATATTTGTCTAAATCTTTATCGATTATTTAGGACTAGTCAATCTTTAATTATTGGCTTGTTTTTCTTCAAAAATGCCCCCATAAAGTTCAATTGAAAGGAAAAATGTCTGGGCATTTATGCAGAAAAAAAAGCATAGCCCTTGTGGCGACTGAACAAATAAAAAAACTTACCGAGTGCGAGGGCAGAAGCGTCGGCTTTGGGAGAGGTCTTAAAGAAACGGGGATATTTTACATAACGAGTTTATAGTGCAGCGCGATAGCGCTAGAACTATAAACTCGTTATGTAACATAGCTTTGGTATGTTTTTACTACAAAAGATCTTGAAAAGCCAATGCGCAAGTGTATCGACAAAAAGAATAAAAACAAGACCCTGCTATACACCTATGCCAATAACAATACCGCCAACCAGCTTATGAAAGTAGTCGACAACGCTCCAACAGCTTCTAAAGCAAACGGATTTGTGGACAGCGCCTCTAACAGCGTCGATGATTATAGCTATGATGCCAATGGTAATATGACCAAAGACAACAATAAAAATATCACCAGTATTACCTACAACCACCTGAATCTGCCAACCCTAATCACCTTTGCAACCCCGCTCTGCGAAGAGTTCTTATAAGGTGCTGTGCGAATGTCTCCTGACTTCGCACCCACAAGGAGAATCGACAAAGAATAAAATAATAAAACACCTTGCCAATGCGCGAGGTTTTTTGTTTTATAATCTTTAATTATTGTTTTTTTTTCTTCAATTGAAAATAAAAAAAAAGACAGAAAAATCAATCAATTTTATTTTTCAAATGAAAATTAAAAAAACTATTTTTGAGCAGATAAGAAAATGAAAAAGTACGTTCTTAAAAAATAGTTTTTGCTCGCAGGAAAGCAAAAATAAACGCTCAGGCGAGGAAAATATCGCACAGGACAATACAAGTATAAGTACAACGGCAAGGAGCTTCAAGACGAGCTGGGGCTTAACATGTACGATTACGGAGCGAGAAATTATGACCCTGCTTTGGGCAAGTGGATGAATATTGATCCATTGGCGGAAATGTCAAGGCGTTTTTCTCCATACACTTACGCACTTGACAATCCTGTGTTTTTTTATAGACCCCGACGGTATGAAAGCTGAAGCTGGACAATCTGGAAACTATTATGATTGGGACGAAGGAATTTATAAAAATAAAGATACAGGTAAACAAGTTGATGCTGATGTGGCAATTGCGAGTCATAGTGGAAGTGAAGGTGGAACTCCACCTGATGATTATGTATTTAATGAAAATGGGGATTACGTGAGGACTGATAAGAATAATAAGCCAGATCGATTAATTGTTGAAAACTCAAAAACTGGAGCAAGAAGAAGTTATGGGTTCGCAGATCCTAAAGAAGATCCTAAAAATATTAAGAACGGTTTTATTAGTAAACTTGAATTTGTTAGCGTAACCCAAATAAGTGATATGATTAAGCAACAGGGAGGATTTAAAGCAGAAAATGGATCTTGGATGGCTTTTTATGAAAAAAGTAAAGGAGGTCAAAATTTCGATTACACTTTTTCAGTATTATCCTCGACTTATCATAATGCTGCAAATTCTTTATATCTACCTAAAGGAGGAGATGGCCTCGCACATAATTTGATGAATTTCGGCAACTTTTTATGGACTGCAACGGGTTATTCATTGGGATTTGATTACAGCACTTTAAAAATGGCCGCGCATGCAAATAGTTTGTTTAATCCCGGTTCAAATGGATATAGTCCACAATTAGATTCCAAGGATGATCAACGATCGATATTTTCGGGGGCTACATATTCAGCAATGTATGGTTTTAAATTTTTTGTAAAAAAATAATGATATGTATAAAAAAATAATTAATTGTTGTCTGATTTTAATATTTTTTAGTAGTTGTATAAATAATAAAGTTGACGAAAACGACATAGATAATTTTATTTTAAAATATGAATTTGAAGATTTTAGCTTTTTTAAAGATTATAGAATAATTATACGGCAGAAAAACTTCAGTGAAACCATTTACATGATAAGTGACTCTGAAACTAATATAGACTCTGTATTGTATTTTGTTTATGTGGATAATTTTTCAAATAAAATTTCTCAAATTAAAGTTGGGAATGATAAAAATTCAAAGCTCTTTCAAGCGTTAACAGATATTAAGATAAAAGAAATTATTAATAAATATAAAATTTATAATTTCCCATATTTAAGTGTTAATAACGATAATTCTGTATCAATAAACCCTTTTTTTGTTGATATGAATCCTTATTTATTAAGACTAAAAACGAAGTCAGATGAAGAAAATATCAAAAAGAATTATAGTGTATTTAAGCATTATAAAAATAATTGGTATATTAAAGATTAGTTTAAGTTATCATAATAGAACATGTTAGCTAATGGGTAATGTTTCAGAGTTAGGGTAGTGTTTCAAAGTTAGTGATATAAGATTTTAGATTTCTAACCTTTTGAAATTGAGCAAATTTTAGAAATAAATAATTTTAAGATGAGCAGTGATGCTCATCTTTTTTGTTTTATTATTGCCAGCTGTGCGAAGAGTTCTTATAGTGCTGTGCGAATGTCTCCTGACTTCGCACCCACAAAGAGAATCGACAAAGAAATAAAAACAATAAACCTCGCCAATCGGCGAGGTTTATTGTTTTATAATCTTGAATTATTGGCTGTTTTTTCTGCAAGAACGCACCCAGTCTCGTCCTGAAAAAAGTTTACATATTAGACTTAATCCTAAAATAGCTCTACATTTCCCCTTGCTGAGGCGAAATTTACTCTGCTTTTCATAGAGTTCCAAAAGATTTCAAATATGTAGAAGGTGATGGGGTTTTTAACGTATTTGGACATGCTAGTTCAAGAGGTATTGAATATTATGACGATAATGGAAAAAAACAAATTGCTACAACTGCGGCGGAATTTGATGCAATGATGTCACAAAAAAGTGAAGCTTGGAAAGAAGCTAGAAAAAATGGTAAATTTATAACCTTGTATTTTTATGCATGTAATATAGCATCGGAAGACTATATATCTCATAGTACAGGAGAACATGTTAAGAGAACTGTCACATTTGCTGAAAAGGTTTCTACTATTCCTGGGCTAATGGTTGTTGCTCCAGATGGTTTTGTGAATTATGGATGGAGAGATGGTGTTCCTCAAATTACAAAAATTGATAATTTTAGAAATGATGGAGGTTATTTAACTTTTATCAACGGTAAACAAGTAGGGTAAAAAACAGATTTACAAACAGTAAAAATGATGTCTCAAATAAGAACTGGATTAACAAGATAAAAAACATGAAAAATATATTTATTTATTTAAGTGTGTGCTTAACTTTTTTAATTTTTTCATGTAATGAAAAAAAGGAATCTACAATTATTAAACCTTCAGTAGTGAAAGACCACGATGAAAGACCAAACCATGAAAAAATAACTGAGAATAAAAAAGCGAGTGATAGTTTACTAAGTCTTGCTATTAGCAAAGGAGACGAGATGGCATATAATTCTGTAGCACAAGATTTTATTATCAATGAAAACTATAAAAAATTGTTGTATTATTCATTGATTATGGCAAATAAATATAATAATTCCCAAGCTCATTTTGATATTTATGTTATACTTGTGGAGTCATCTGAAAATAAATCTTTGAATGATTTAGACAAAAAAACAAAAAACTTAGCGATGTATCATTTGATAAAATCAGTTGAATTAGGTTATAAAAGTGCTAAATACGAAATTGATGAAATTTTTGGAAAAGAAAAAAAAATCAAAAACTCAGATTATTATTTAATCGAGTATGCAAAGTAATTAAAGATAAACTAACCCGGTAATGTATCAGATATGTTGGTAGTTAATTATTCCATCTAACATTTGCAGATAATCAATGATTTATAGTAATATCGCAAAGAAATTAAAACAACCTTCGGGTTGTTTTTTTTATTTTATAATGTCTTAAATCGAAAAAAATGGGCTTAAACTCGACTAAGTGTTACAGATGTGTTGGTGAAATTAAAAACATGATAAAATATGGAAAAACAAAGTCAGGTAATCAAAGATATATTTGTAAGCTTTGCAGGAAAACAAGAATTGAAAATTATACTTATCAAGCTTACAAACCTTATATTGATGGAAATATAATTCAATTAACAAAAGAAGGTTTAGGAATAAGAAGCACAGCAAGAATATTAAAAATTTCAACCACAACATTATTAAAAAGGATTGTATCAATTGCTCGAAAAATTCAACAACCAATTATCAGTAAAGGAAAAACCTATGAAGTAGATGAAATGTGCACTTATATCAAACACAAAAGAAATTTTATCTGGCTGGTTTATGCATTGGAAAAGAATTCTAAAACTGTCGTAAGCTTTAACGTTGGGAAACGAAACAATGAAACGCTTAACCGTGTTCTGGAAACTTTAAAATTATCTGAAGCTAAAAAGATATTTACGGACAGATTAAAAAACTAAAGATATTTGATTGATGAGAAATTGCATTCGGTAAAACGTTTCGGGACAAACCATATTGAAAGGAAGAATCTGACACTCAGGACTCATCTGAAACGACTCAACCGCAGGACAATATGCTTCAGTAAAAGTTTAATAGTTTTTCTAGCAGTTTTAAAGATTTATTTTTGGATTTGAGTAATAAAATAGTAAGTTTATCCTTTAAAAATGCTCTTTAACTTAAAATATTTATTCTAAAAAATAAAATCGATATAACAAGTATAAATGCAAAATGAAAAACATTTTTTTGATTATAGCCCTAACTTTTTTTTCTAATAATTATGGACAGATTAAGCTTTCAGAAATACAGGGATATTGGATAAAAAATAAAATAAAAATGAAAGATGGCAGTGATCTTTTTGATCGATTTGTAGAAGATTCTGCTTATACAGAGTATCGAATTGATCAAAATAGGCTATGTATTAATTCAAGTCCTATCCATAGAACTAATGAAAGCTGTTTAGATTTTAAATTGATTAATAATTTGATAAAAACCTCCCAATATGCTGGATTTATTATTGAAAAAGTTAATAGTGATTCCTTGATACTAAGCGAAAAAATTGATGGCTTAGCAGATGATCAGCTCAAGAGATTATATTTTAGTAAACAGGAAGTTGTACTAGCAAAGTTTAAAGAAGAGAATAAAAACAAAAAAAATATAATCGCTTCAAAATTATTCACACCAAAAACTAACGCAACGATTGAAATAGATTTAAATAAAGCCTTCAAAAATAATTATTCAAATTTTGAATTGGTAGGAACTTTTAAAATTTATCCTGAACAAAAAAAAGTAAAGACGGCTATAACGTTTTCGACACAAAATGATTCTTCAAGGATAAGAATAGTAAAAAAAATTATTGATCATTCCTTTGAAAAATGGAATCTAAAAGACTTTCAAGGTTATGAATCCATTGAAATTCCTTTTGTTTTGAAAAGTGAAATTACAAAAAGATCTTGGGGAATTTCAGTAGCCTTTTTTACAAGAGATTTAACTGAATTTGAAAGGATTTATGGAATAAAAATGGAAGACATTCGAAAATCCTCGGATTATTTTAATAAAGCATTAGTCGCTTACGCTGAAAAGAGATACTCAGATGCCATTATATATTTTACAGAATCATACAATCTTGATTATAAAAACATAGATGCATTATATAATAAAGCTGCAGTATATTTTGAATCTGAGGATAAACAAAATGCCTGCCAAGTATGGTTGGAAATTTCGATGTTGGGTCAATTAAATGCAAAACAATTATTTCTCGAGCATTGCAATTGATAAGAAAACAGAACTATTTAATAATGCAGAGATTAGGAATTAATTTTATTAAAAAAAATGTATTAACCCTCAGTTTCGCAAAGTGTGCTGCTGCGTAAATGTCTTTGATTTTTAGTTATTAATTCAACAGTTAAAAAGAAATTAAAATGAAATATTTGATGTTAATAATTAGCATTTTTGTATTTACATCTTGTTATAATGACGTACAAAATGTTCGAATTCATGGAACGATTGCAGATAGTATATCTAAAAAGCCGCTTGAAAATGTTAAGGTTTCAATTGTTTGCTGGAATTATGGTAAAACACCCGATGGCAGCTATACGGGTAAAGATTCAATAATCGTTACTACAAATAAAGATGGTCATTATAAATATAATTTTGAAAAAGGCACTTTTTTTGAAATCAAAGCATGTAATAATGGATATAAGATTGGTTTTAAATCAGATGAGATAATTAATAATGAAGTTATCATTAATTTAGATTTAATACCAAATCATTAATAATTTTTCTCCCGCTGCTCGTACGAATGCTTTCGTGTGGTGCAAAGAATATCGGTAAAGAAAATTAAAACAAATAACAAATTGGCGTTGCGCTAATATCAACATTTAGGATAGTCAGGGGTAAGAATTGATAATCAACTAAAGCCTACAAGAGCTAACTAATAGAGTTTAAATATGAGAAATTCATTTTTTAGATTATTTTTAATAATTATTACGGCAATTATATCTTTTAACTTAATTGAATTTACTGATTCTGATTTTGTTATTGCATTTTTATTGTTCATTGGTCTAGTTTTAAATTATAAAACAACTGAAAATACATATGATACATTTTCAAATTATTTTTTTTGGATAATAATGTTTTTGCTTATTACAATTTTAAAGAAAATAAGCTTTACTGCTCTTTTAGATTCATTTTTAATACTTTTAGTCCTCAAAGTATTTGTTTTATTATATAATTATATTAAATATAAAAATGTTTCGGTAACGAGCTTATATTTAAGTAAGATTTGGATTTTTACATTTTTTTTGTATCAAGTTGAAATTATACTAAATAGTACTCATGGATTTAAAAGTTTATGTTTTTTTCTGGGTTTAATTTCCATAATTGAAACTTTTTTAATTATTTTTAGAAACAAAGAATGGAAATTTAGCGTTGTTAGTTTTTGGTAGGCAAGTGGTAAAAAATATCCCCCCCGCTCCCGCACGAATCCTTTCGTGTGGCGCAAAGTAAATCGACAAAGAATAAACTTAAGAGGACCTCGCCAACTGGCGAGGTTTATTGTTTTATAATCTTTAATTATCGGCTTATTTTTTCTGCAAGAACGCACCCGGTCTCGTCCTGAAAAAAGTTTACATATTTAGACTTAATCCTAAAATAGCTCTACATTTCCCCTTGCTGAGGCGAAATTCACGCTTCTAAGGGAAATTCAAAATATTCTATAAGTAGAAAAAAAGTGGTAATACAAGCTTCAGACCAATGATCTTTCTATCTTAAAATAGGCCAGTTCTTCTTCATTTCTCATTAAATTATTTAATCGTTGAAAACCGGCTTTTTGCAACACATTTTGTGATCCACTGTTGCTAAGATCTGTTATTGCTACCACTTCTTTCGTATTGGTATTCGCAAAACTATATTGAGTCATAGCTTTGCACACTTCTGTAGCAATGCCTTTTCCCCAATATGCCCTCCTAAGTACATATCCAATTTCTATTTGGTGAGTGTTGTATGCAAAAATACGGGCAACACACATTCCGATAAAGTTATTATTTGTAGTATCGAAGATTGCCCATCGACTAAGATTTTTCTTTTCATAATTTTCAAGCAATTCAGTAAACATCTCTGCATACCTTTCCGGCGAAGTATTAGGAAGGTATTGTGTAACCTGATGATCTTCAAAAAGAGCTAAAAAAATTTGTTGTTCCTGCGGTAAAAATTGGCGAATAATTATTTTGGGACTTTGGTAAAGGGTAGACATGGATTAGAGCTAATTAAGGTAAGTAGTTTAGAAGTTTTTAAACTTTTTTGCTAAAAGCAATAGCAGAATTTTTCTTTGTAAATGCAATCGAATTTAGAGAAAATAAACAAGCAGAACAAACTTTCTTATGAATTTAAAATAGGTAAATAAAGTAAGATGGGTACCCCATAATAAAAGCCAAATTAAGGATGGGAATAAAATTATTCAAGCGTACAGGATTCTTTTTGAGAATTTTAAAGAGGACCTGAAATGCCGGATTATTAGATAAAATCCTAATGCAATTGTTTTATCGGTCAACTTAACTATTTTTGCATGCTGTTACATTCCTGGTTTTAGAAAAATTGAGTCATAAAAAGAGTGTTTATTTTGTAGAACAAGTTCTACAAATGGTTTTACAATGTTCTACACGGTATTAAAGCTGCGCTAGCTACTTTTGCAACTTGTTAAGAAATAAAAGCCACACCGCTATTCTAAAATCGGAATAAAATATGTAGATTGTTTAAGACAAATACAAGAAATTAAAAGAATCCCCCCAAATCTCTTTTAAATATTTGTTGTCGTTATAGTTAGAGTTGAATTCGCAAGCGCTGCGCTTTGCTGTTTTTTATTTAAATGAAGTTTATTTTTAGACTCCTGATAACTTTTACCGACATTAGATTTTAATACGTCATACGCATTAAAATCTAAACATAATATTTATTCAAAATGTAGTACATCATTCGTGATAATACTTCAGAACCTACTTAAAAACAATTATAGGAGTCATTGATTTTGTTCTTTCCTCCTTATTTTTTATCATTTTAAAAGTAGCAATTTTGATCAAAAAGCATTTATTGAATAATACTTTTAGTTTCCTGAAACTAAAATTCAAACAGAGAAAAATAATTCATTATACTTTAATAGCCTGCGTTATTTTTTTGCAAGTAGTGGTTGTAATCATTTGGTACAATCAATCTTCTAATGAATCTGAAATGTCTAAGGCTTTGGATTCAATGAATTCGCTGAATAAAATAGCACATTTTACAGGTAAGATCAACCATTCGTTTCTGGATTCCCAAAGGAGTTTTAATACGTATAAAATCCAAAAAGACCAGGGATCCCTGGATAAGTATAATACGTCGCTAAACGAAATAAGCCGTCTGATTGACAGCCTGAGCCTAATTACCAGCGATAATATCGCGTTTATGAAGATTCTCAAAGAAAAGTACCAATCAGAACAGACCATACAATCTTTAAAATCAGATATCGATTCGATAATCGAAACGCAGATTAACCTGGACAAAAACAGGACTGCAAAACCCTTTAAACTAAATAAGTTTCAGTACAAGAAGATTTTAGACAGTATCAAAACAGATTCTTATATCAAGGTCGACAGTGTTTCGAAAAAGGGATTGTTTACAAGATTAGGCAATGCATTGGCCGGAAAAATGGATGTGCAGAAAGAGCAGCTAAAGATAACGGTGACTATGAAATATAACAACAAAGTGGTCTCCGGAAGTATCGAAGATCAATTTGCCAATATGTTTAATACGACCAATAAATATTATGAAAATCAATTTCAAAATTTAAAAAAATCGTTTACAAGTTTAAAAGATCAGGACTCAAAATTAGTAGAACTGAATAGTAAATTACTGGATTTAGAAGCTGAAATAATGCCCAATTACGGTAAATCTTTAAAAACGCTTCAGGATGATACCCAAAAGCAGTTGCTGAACCAATACAATTCTGACAAAGCGGTCAGGAGTTATACAATTGCCATTCTGATCATCCTGATGTTTGTGATCTCGATTGTCCTTTTTAGTTTTACGAGAATGGCTTTTCAATATGAGAAAAGATTAACAATTGCACAGCTTAAAATACGCGAGAGCTTAAACTTTAAAAACAGGATTATGGGGATGATCAGTCATGAAATCAGGTCACCGCTGAGCATAATTTCGATCTACAGTAAAATGATAAGTGCATCGATCAAAGATCCTGAAATCAAAGACACTTTTAAATCGATTCAGTTTACAACAAATTCGCTGCTTCTTTTGGCGAATCAGATTTTAGAATATTCTAAGGATGAAAATTATTCCCCAAGATTAAAGAGCAACAATTTTCCTTTAAAAGAAGAAATCAATCAGATTATTTATTCGATGACTTCACTGGTAGAAAGCCAGGGAAATAAAATAGAAGTAAGTTCTAATTTGCTTTCAGATTTTGAAGTGTATGCTGATGCCACAAAAATACATCAGCTTTTTTATAACCTTATTGGTAACGCCAATAAGTTTACGAAAGAAGGATTAATATCAATTGCAATTGATCTTGAAAAAACGTCAGCAAAACAAGCCAACTTAAAAGTGGAGATTCAGGATAACGGAACCGGTATTGCAGAAAATGATTTAAAAAACATATTTGAGCTTTATTATCAGGGAACTGTGTCAGGAAAAGTAAATGATCTTGGAGTAGGTCTGGGACTCAATTTGTGTAAGGAAATAGTGGAGCTATTTGGAGGAAAAATTAATGTTCAAAGTCAGGAAGGCAAAGGCACAAAGATTATATTTAACCTGATATTAAGTTTAGTTTAAAGTATCAAAAAGCATCATTTTTTTGCATTTTACAATCTTATAAACAGGAATTAATTAGAGAAGAGAGTTGTAATAATTTTAATTTATGAAAATGAAATCACCATCCAACAACTATGCTTTTTTAGTTGCCGATGATCACAGTGTGGTAAGGCAAGGCGTTTCTCTGATGATCAAAGAGTTATTTTTGAATGCCCAAATTTATAAAGCAGGAAATTTTAAAGAGACATTTGAAATTCTGAAAAAAGTAAAAGTCGATTTACTCATATTAGACGTCAATTTTCCTGACGGGAACAGTATCAATGTGATAGCAGAAATAAAGACCATTCAGCCAGACATTAAAATATTAATATTTTCGGCTTATGATGAAAATATTTATGCCATGCGGTATTTGAATGCCGGTGCTTCCGGATATCTCAATAAGGAAACCTCAGAAGATGAAATGAAAAACGCGATCAATTCAATGATTGCATCAGGAAAATACATTACGCAGAATATTAAAGACAGAATTTTGGATTCTTATATTTCAAAGAGGCCTACCAACCCATTGGATCTATTGTCTAACAGAGAGATCGAAGTGGCGCAGCTCTTGATTAAAGGCTATGGTAATCTGGAAATATTAGAACTTCTGAACATCAAGAAAACGACAGTAAGTACCTATAAAAACAGGATTTTCGAAAAGCTGGAAATTGATAATTTAGCTGATCTGATTAAGTTTTTCCAATTGTATTATGATGAATAATGGAATGGGGTGGAAGCCAAACAGGAAGTAGCTATTTCTTTAAAGCATTGTATCTAAAAACAGGAACTTATGGGTTCCTGTTTTTTTTTGAATAAACTATAGAAATTGTAGTGTATTTCCTGTAGAAATAATTCTACAGAAGACCGTACCTAATTCTATAAAGGATTGATTGTATTGCGAGTACTTTTGTAATGTCAGGAAGAGAGAAGGAGCAAAGGTTGGCAAATAACGTATTGAATAATAATACTATTAATGCTGAATTTCCTGATTTAAGAATAATCTTTTTGTTGTTACAGACGGCTTTTGTTTGTGTTTTTGGATTTATGCAATGCAGGTCAATTTTTATTTTTAGAAGATGGCCGTCTGATCAACGAAATTTAATTTTTAAAACAGAATGGAAATTTAGAAGTATAAGAAGTGATAAAAGAAAGAATGTTATTAAAAAATAAGAGTATGGAATTCGATTTTTATAAAACAAAAAAGAAAACAAATACCGACTTGTTACAATCTAAATTATTTGATGAAATTCAGGATGCCTTTTTCGTTCTAACCATTTCAGAACATAATGATTATAAGATGCCTTTTATAAATGACTATGCGTACGAAATGTTCGAAATCCTGCAGGAGGATATGTTCCCTAATACAATACTTTCCGTCTACAAACAAATTCATCAGGAAGATAAAAATCGGGTTAAGCAGTCTTTGATTGATGCGATCAAAAAAGGAAATAAATGGAACGTCATTTTTAGGGCACAATTGCCTACGAAAGGATTATGCTGGTTTAACATTACTTCAAAAAGAGAAACAAATAGCGACGGAAGTGCTGCATTATATGGAAGAATAAGGGATATTACAGATTTTAAAGACCAGGAACTGAAACTTAGGATTTCAGAAGAGCGTTTTAAATTTGCGATGGAAACTTCGACTTCAGGTGTTTGGGACTGGGACATGAAAGCGAATACTGTATATTATTCTCCACAATCCTTAAAAATACTGGAACTCGATGCTACAAAAAACCTGGATGCACCGGAACGCTGGAATGAAATTGTGCATCCGGATGATCTTGAGAAATATTACAAAGCTCTTAACGATCATTTTGAAAATAAAACGTCTTTCTACGAAAATTTTCATAGGATATTGACCCCCAATAAAAAATACAAATGGATTTTAAGCAGGGGAAAAGTGATCACCCGTGATGCAAACGGCAACCCGTTAAAAGTTATAGGAACCCATACTGATGTTTCTTCACAAAAGGAAAAAGAGCTGGAACTGATGAAAAAAATGGAGTTGTACAGCGAAAAAAATAACAGGCTGTTGAATTTCTCGCACATCGTATCTCATAATTTAAACTCGCATGCAGGAAATTTCAAATTGCTTCTGGATATGATTGATCTCGAAGAAAATTTTGCTGATAAACGCGAAACGATGAAATACCTTCGCACAGTTTCTAATGATCTCAACAAGACCATTGAAGATTTGTCTCAGATCGTTAACATTCAGAACAATGCAGGGATTGTAGTAGAGTCCCTGAATCTCAACACATATTTGAGCAGGGTACTTAATATCGTTAGTGCTTACAGTTATAGAAACAATGCTACCATTATAAACAATATTCCTGCTGAAGCGACAATTAATTTTAATCCGGCTTATCTCGAAAGTGTCTTGCAAAATTTATGTACAAACGCCATAAAGTATGCCAATCCGGATAAATTTTTAATAATTGAATTCAACTTTTTCCTCGAAAACGACAAAAAAGTATTGACGATAAAAGACAATGGATTAGGGATTGATCTCGAAAAATACGGGCATTTATTATTTGGGATGTACAAAACATTTCATAAACATGAGAAAGCAAATGGCATTGGCCTGTACATTACAAAAAATCAGATCGAGTCGATGAACGGAAGTGTTACAGTGGAAAGTCAGGTAGGAAAAGGAACCACATTTAAGATCATTTTTAAGGATTAAAAACGATCGTTTACACTATAATTTAATATCAGGTTACATAAATAATTAATTTTTAGAATGGAAAAATTTGTAATAAATAAAAATGCAAATGGAGAATATCAATTTGATTTCATAAATAATAAGGGAGAAGTTATTCTGAGCAGCGGAGAATACACCAGAAAATTTATGTGTATAAAAGGAATAGAATCCGTAAAACTCAACTCGCAGGACAACACAAAGTTTAATAGAAAAACATCTCAAAGCTCTAAAAGATACTTTAATATAAAAGCGTTCAACGGAAAAATTATCGCCAACAGTAAAATGTTTGAAGACAAGCTTTCCTGTGATGCGGAAATGGATTTATTCAAATCAAATGCTCAGGAAGCCATAATCGAAGACCGGTCTAATAGCAGAAAGGAACCCAAAATTTATAGCAGGGCAATCGCTGAAATGAATCTATAAATCAACTCTTTTTTTTTCTTTTTTGCAATGCATAATGATCATGGAGGCCGTTGCAGGATTCCTGACCTGGGGTTAGTAAGAGCTAAAAAATTAAAAATTCAGGAATAGCAGTATTAAGTATCTTAAAAGCCAAAATCCGGTAAAGTCAATTTACCGGGTTTTGTATAAAATAGAAACAAAAAATATTAACTGACAATATCATTTAATGCCTGAAAGATATTCAAAGGATATTCAGCAATTCTGTTGCACAGGTATAAATACCATTCTTTACCATAGACAAAGTATAATTTGGCTGGATAACCCTGGTCTTTCAATCGCGCTAATTGCTCATTTTGAATCCCGTATAAACTTTCAAATTCATACAAATTTTTGTCAGGTTTATAATGTTCAAGCATAGCAACCACTTCTTTCTGAATGAGATCGTGATGGGTTGCGATAGCGCAGCTGTGTTTTCTTGACAACAGTTGATCGACATAATACAAATAACGCTCATCGAGTGCTGCACCTCTTGGAATAGAAACGTCTTTGGGAGTTTCAAAAGCACCTTTTACCATTCTGATTCTTCCTTTTTGCTGAATCAGATCTTCAAAGTCATCTTTTGACCGATGCAAATAAGCCTGAAGCGTAATCGAAACATTTTCATAGGTTTTAGAAGCCGTTTTATATACCTCGATAACAGCATCGGTTATTTCGACATTTTCTGCACTGATTGTTACCTCTATATTCTGTTTTTCAGCTTCCTGACATATTAAATTCAGATTATTTAAGCACAGGTCTCTTGATATCGATAAGCCGATATGCGAAAGATCAAGGGAAAAAGTAGAATGCAGTTTTTGATTTTGGATTTCCTGTGCGATCCTAATAAACTCATCAGTTGCAGCAATTGCTTCTTTTTCAGTGAGTGTATTTTCGCCCATGAACTCTATAGAAGTTTTAAATCCCTTCGTATTTTGTTCTTTGACTTTAACAATGGTTTCTTCTAATGTTTCTCCACCAATATAGCGGTCTGCTGCTTTTTTAATGGTGTTGAATAAGACTTCATTTGAAAGAATATATTCTTTTGCCTGCTCATTTAAGGCTGCTTTTCTTAAAGCATTTGCACCCATTAATAATAAATCCTGTTCCATATTTAGTGTTTAGTATTGATAAGAAAAAAGTTCAAATTAGGGCTATTGAGATTAAAAGAAATCAAAGACTGTCAGACAATGTATGAATGTAGTGTAAGATTTCATCTTCATTCCTTCTATAGTACGTCCATTTTCCGTGTCTGGTAGCAATCAGGAAATCTATTTTGTGCAACATCATTAAATAATGGGAAATTGTCGACTGCGATAAACCTGTTTTGTCCTGTATGTGACATACACAGACGCCATCACTAAAATCAGGAACATTGACCTGTTTCGGAAAGTGGTCTTCCGGTTTTTTAAGCCAGTTTAGTATATCTACACGAACCTGGCTGGACAAGACTTTATTTATTGCGATAGTATCCATAGTACAAATATAAAAACTACATATCGAAATATATCGATTTGAGGAATTTTATTTGCAATAATTTTTACTACGCTGGAAAAGGTCAATTGAATCCTCTGCTTCAGACTAAAAATAAAATCCAGTCAGCGTTCATAATCTTTCCGGAACTCTATAAAAATGATAGAGAGGTAAAATAGCTGTTTTCACTTAGAAGAAGTGTTTTTGAGGATAATGGTAGTATCTTTTAATTTAGAATTAAATAAGTAGTAACCTTAATTCAGCTGTTTTTTGTAAAAGTTAAAATACAGTTTTCGATCACTATGATTCTTACAGTTCAGCATTTAAATGTTAATAATCCTGTTATTTTTTGGAAGAGTTTGGGAGAGACTGCTCGATTTTTCGTACCTTAAAAATTCTAATAAATAAAAACAATGAAGACAAAATTACGAATTTCATTAATCAACATTCATGGACTACTGAAAGGTTCAGGTTTAGAGATTGGTAGAGATGCTGATAATGGCGGACAAACTAAATATGTATATGAACTTGCTGAGTTTTTATCACAACATGAGGATGTAGAACATGTTCATATATTTACAAGATTAATAGATGATAAAAATCTTTCTCCTGAATACGCAGTACCTATCGAAATCATTAATGAAAAACTAGACATAAGACGAATTCCTTTTTTAGGAAAAAAATACAAGCCCAAAGAACAATTATGGGACGGTTTGGACACTTTTGTAGACGGAATTGTCCAGCATATTAAACTTCACGATATATTCCCAAATTGGATTCACTCTCATTACGCAGACGCCGGTTATGTTGCCAGTGAATTATCTACCATATTAAACATTCCGTTTGCGCATACCGGACATTCTTTAGGTTTTCACAAAAAGAAAAAACTGCTCGAAAGTGGTTTAAATGAAGAAGAAATCGAAAAGAAATTTAAGTTCAGACAAAGAATTGAGGCCGAGGAAATGACACTCGAATTGTCAGAATTTATTGTTACCTCTACAGAGCAGGAAATTGAAACCTACAAACCTTATAAAAATTTTGAATTAGGAAAATACCATGCCATTTCTCCCGGAATTGATACCAGTAAATTTGTTCCGTATTATCATCGAGAACAGGATGCTGAGAAACAGATGGAAGAGGAACAAAGGAAATATTGGGTAGCAGAAACCATTTCTAAATTTTTAATAAATCCGCACAAGCCTTTTATTTTGGCACTTTCGCGGCCGGACCGCCATAAAAATCTCCATACACTAATTGAAGTTTACGGCAAAGACAAGGAACTGCAAAGTATTGCCAATCTGGTCATTTTTGCAGGAATCAGAAAAGATATTTCGAAAATGCCGGAATCTGAAAAAGATGTTCTGACTGATTTATTGCTATTGATGGACAAATACGATTTGTACGGAAAAATGGCCATTCCGAAGAAGCATGATGTAGAAAATGAGGTTTCGATTATTTATCGTTATGCTGCCGAAAAAAGAGGTGTATTTGTCAATCTGGCTTTGCATGAAAATTTCGGACTAACAGTCATTGAATCAGCAAGCTCAGGTTTGCCTGTTGTAGTGACTAAAAACGGCGGACCATCAGAAATTATTCCTACTTGCCAGAACGGGGAATTAGTAGACCCGCTGGATGAAAATGAAATCAAAAAAGCATTACGTAATATTTTGACCAATGAAAATCAATGGAAGTATTACTCTAATAATGGCGCCATTAATATTCAAAAGCATTATAGTTGGTTAAGTCACGTCAATCAATATGTCGAATTGGTCAATGAAAACTTATCATTGTCGTCCGGTTCAGGAATCAAAAAGCAACATTACCCCAATATCAATATCGAAAGACTGAAAAGAAAAGTCGAACATTTGTTTGTTTCAGACATTGACGGGACGTTGATTGAACCGAAGCTAAAAAATCCGGGACTAAAACAATTAAAAGAGCATTTGATTAACCGTACAGAGAAAATGGCTTTTGCACTGGCATCAGGAAGAAATCTGGCGCTGGTTAAAAAAGTCATAGAAGAGGAACAATTTCCTTTACCGGACTTTATTATTTGCTCTGTCGGAACCGAGATTTATTATACAAACGGTAAAGATTATATTTTAGACAAAGGCTGGGCTACATTTCTGGCGGGACGATGGAAAAGAGAAGATATTGTCAACCGCCTCAAAGAAGTTCCGTGGCTTAGATTACAGGAAGAAGAAGCGCAAAATCCGTATAAAATCTCCTATTATTATGACAAGGAAAAATACGATCGTGACCAATTAATTGAGGTTTTGGGCACTGGCTGGTACAAAGTAAACATCATCCCGAGTCATGGTGAGTTTATTGATTTTATTCCCAAAAGAGCTTCAAAAGGAAATGCCATTAAATTTTTATGCCGTAAATGGGCGATTCCGTTATCCAATGTAATTGCAGCGGGTGATTCCGGCAATGATATCGATATGTTCAGAGGTTCTGTTAAAGGAATTATCGTAGGAAACCGTAGTGCGGAATTGGCGGAATATGAAACAACAAAAAGCATTTATGTGGCTAAAAGTGCTGCCTCTGAAGGAATTTTAGAAGGGTTAAAACATTATAAAATAATTAAGTAATATTTGTTAAGTTGAATTTTAAGACATAGAAACATAGCTTCTGGCGACTTAAAAAGAGGTATTTCATTTATTTAAATACTTTTTATATTCTTTTTAAAACTATAAAATCTGTGTTTCTATGTGTTAGAAAAATGACTCTCAACAAATTAAATAAAATAAAGTAAGTAGTATGTATTCAGGTTCAGGGTTTAGTAATTGGGAAATAGGCGACGTAGATGTATTTATAGATGAAAACGGTGTGCATCATTTGTTTCATCTGATAATTCCAAATCACGATTATATTGCACATGCCATATCAAAAGATGGTCTTTCCTGGAGAAGAGTAAAAAATGCATTGTTTGTAGGAGATCCCGGAGAATGGGATGACGATATGTTATGGACGATGCATGTGAGTAAAAACTCTGAAGGAGAAGGTTACGAAATGTACTATACCGGTCTAAAACGTCAGGACAAAGGGATTACGCAAAAGGTAGGAAGGGCAGTTTCTCCTGATTTAATTCATTGGACAAAAGAAAATCAATACGGTTTGCCCTTAAGAAGTGAGGCACCGTATTATGAAAGCAGGGATAATAACCCGCGGGAATGGCTGAGTTTTAGAGATCCTTATAAATATCAGTTTGAAGGAGAAGATTATTTGCTCATCTGTGCGCGAAGTGCCGTTGGTCCAACGTACAGGAGAGGTTGCATTGGCGTAGCAAAAAGGGGAGAAAAAGGTTTTGTTCTTCAAAAACCTCTGCATATAGCATATGTGTATGATGATATCGAATGTCCTTGCGTGGTCGAAATTAAAGGAATGCACTATTTGCTAGGCTCAATAAGAGAAGATATTAAGGTTCGTTATTGGTTTTCACCTGATTTTAAAGGAGAATATCATGCTTTTCATAACAATGTCCTGATGCCACAAGGCAATTATGCCGCAAGAATTGTAAAGGATGGAGAATATTATTTGATCTATAATTTTTATTTTGTTGGAGGAAATGTCAATACACTTCGCGTAATTCCGCCGCCAAAACAGTTGGATGTAGACAGTAATGGCCGACTCTTGTTAAAAACGTACCATCACTGGAGAACGCTTTATCAAAGAACCATCCACCAGAGAAACTTGCCTGTTCCGGCACCTATTTTAGGCAATCCTTCGGCTAATTTTGTTTTAGAAAATGATAGCAAATGGCGTTTGGGCTGCCGAAGTGGTTATGAAGTTTTTTGTTTTGAAAAACCTTCCGCTAATTTTGTCTGGGAAGGCACATTGGCCGTTGAAGGAATGGGAAAAACAGGTTTTGTCATCGAATGTGATGATGAGGGAACGGCCTATTACATATCAATTGATTTTGTAAATGGATTTGTTCAGTTTAGAGCATGGGGATTTAACGAAAAAGATGTCAAGAACAATTTTGTTTTTGAGAATATTCAAACCAATCAATTTGAGATCGTAGACAATAAAGAGATTTATTTTAAAATCATTCGTTACGGAAATTATTATGAACTTTCTATCAATGAAATTGTTAAGTTAACATTACTGGACTTTAAATACAGTGAAGGCAAAATAGGAGTATATGTGTGTTCAGCCATCGTATCTTTAAGTGATTCAAAAATTCATGTAATTCCGGAACCTGAAAATGAATATGCGACTGCAGATCCTACTAAATCTCTTGAAGAATTTAATAAAATAACCCAAAGCACTTAATTATGGGGCAAAAAAATAGTAATTCTCATTAACCGGAATGAGAATTACTATCTATAATGCTTTGTACACTTTGAATAAAAGTTTCCGTATTATTGATTTCGTCTTTGATATAGATGTCGTAATGGTGGAGTTTAAATTGTTCCAGCATATCTTTTTTGAGATATTTTATCATGGATTCAATACTTCGGGTGTCGTTTTCGTGATTTCTTTTCAGTTCACGCTGTTTACTTTCCAGATAAGTTAAAGTCTTTTTTAATCTTTGTACATTTATTTTGTCCACACTTCGTCTTCTTAAAATTTAATAAAAAATAACGATAATCAGGAATAAGATAAAATTCAATATTTTTCCAAAAACGTAATAAGTGAATTGAATTTATCTCATTACAAGACTATCGTTTCAGATAATTACGTTGTAATCGACTTTTTAGTTTTGAAATATAATTCAAAAAATTGAAATATGGTTGCTTAAAAATCACTTTTTTTGTTGTAACGTATTGTAATTCTTTTGTTTAAAAATAGAATAGAATGGCGTTTGAAGCGTTTTTTTCTTTTAAAAAAAGGCGTTAAAACCAATTAGTACTTGCTTTTTTAACTGTTTTAGAGGTTTGTTTTGTAGCTTTAAATGTGAAATATTTACTGTAATCAAGATCGAAAAAAATAACAAAAAAAGAGTAGAAAATAAAAAAGCTGTGTTCTCTTAAAGAAAAAAACACAGCTTTTTTTAGGATAATTTTTTAATGGATTATTTTACGACTGTAGCTTCCAATTCAACTTTTAAGGTTTCAAAAAGGCTTTTTACCTCCAATAAAGTAGTCGCTTGCCTGATGCCGTGTTGGGCAACCCAATCCTGAATAAGATTAAAGTGTGGCCAAAGTTCTTCAGTGTTTGTAGTATAAATGTTTAATCGCACAATTCCTTTAGGTTCGTATCCGGCTTCGGTAATGACTTGTTCCAGATTTTTTAAAGCCAGGATTATTTGGGATTCCATGTTCTCATTACTGGAGATTCCATTGGCATTTATCGCAGTTTGTCCGGAAACGTATAAGGTTCCTGACGGATTTTTTACTTCAACAGCTTGCACATAACTGCGCTGATCCTGCCATTGCCAGGGATTAATTGCTCTTTTTTCCATTTGATTCGCTTTTTTAGTTTGTGCCAATACAGGCATCATAGTAAATAGTAGTAATGCTAAAAGGTTTACTGATTTTTTCACGATTACAGTTTAAAATTTGTACTGCAAAGTTGTGAATAAAGCCTGGAATCGAGTCTTGACATATCTCACAAATATAAAGTGAGGTATGTCACATTAAGAAGATAATCTGCTCAGAGTTTCCCGGGAAATACCAAGATAAGAAGCAATAAGACTTTTAGAAACACGTTGCGTAAGCGTAGGATATTGTTTCAAAAATTGTTCATAACGTTCTTTAGAGTTAGAAGTCTGCCAGGATATAATGCGGCGTTGCGACCCAAGAAAACCAAAATTAGATTTCTCCAGAAAAAAGCGTTGCATCTTTTGAAGCCCATCACATATTTTTTTGTAATCTTCGAGCGAAAAACAAAGGACTTCTGTATCTTCAAGACATTCTAATGACATTGTTGCTTTGGTTTGGGTAAAAAAGGCATAATAATCGCTTTCCCACCAATCTTCCATAGCAAAAGAAACCACATGTTCTTTTGCTTTCGTATCCGTATGTACCAATTTTAAAAGCCCGGAAATTACAAAATAAGAATATTTTACTGCATCGCCTTCCTGAATAAGAAATTGATGTTTCTTAAAATTTTTAGTTGTAAAATGAGCACACACAAAAGCAAACTCGTCATCAGTCAGAGGTACTATTTTCTCTATATGTTTTCTTAAGGTGGCTTGCATAGTAGGGTCAAAGTTATTGAAATTTTAATAAGTGAGACCTTTTTATTCCGGTTAGTAATTTTCAGGTCATCATTGAAAAATCAAATCAAATACAACGAGAGACGGGATAATGCGGCGCTGTGTGTAAAATTTTCAGGTTAAACAATTGAGCTTTTGTAAAATTAATAACAATTTAATAAAGTAATGTTTATTACTATGTTGATAAATAATGTTTTATCTGACATTTTTATGAAGATTGTTAACTAATTAATATTTATATTTGATAATGAATCTTAGTCATTAATTTAAAAATATTTAAAATGGAAAAAGCTATAAAACTGAAAGTTCGTAAGGAGTTGGATAGTCAACAACAGTTGAATATAATTAAATTAAAGGGGAGTTTAATCTCTAAAGGATATACTGAAATTATCCATATTCTTGATCAGGACGATGAATTTCATATTAATTCTTTTGCTACTCCTTCTGAAACTACTAATGAAGTTCAGGAGTTTATAAAAGCATTCATTTATAAAGAAAATCTAACAGATACGATAACAATTTTCAGATAGTAATTGAAATTGGACAAAGTCGATGCAGCGTAGTAGTAGCTTCAATCAATAAAATAGAACCATTTTTATGCGGGTTATATTTTAATTGTTTTGTTAGTAACTCAAAAATACCCATCCTGCTTTTTGGTCTCCATTGTCAGAAGAAATAATGTAATAATAAGTGCCGGTTGGTAACATAGTCCCTTCTTTCCATTGTCCATACCATTGTTTATCATATTTGCCTTCAAAATCATATACTTTTCTGCCATATCGATTGTAGATGATTAGATTATTGACATTGAAATCAGTAAGATCGAAAGTGTCATTGATCCCATCACCGTTAGGAGAAATCGCATTTGGAATTCCGCACAAATTATTGGATACCTCAATAATTTCTTCAATTTGGCAGGATCCATCGCTTACAACCAACTTAAATTGCAAAGGAAAAATTAGTTGATCCTTGAAGTTTAAACTGTATGCTGTAAAATCAAAAGTTTCAGTATTTGAACCTACCGGATCTCCTTTGTCATTAAACCAGGTATAATTAAGATTAGAAGTGGAAGATGTTGTTGCGACTTTTATGAGGTATTTGTTGTTTACACATTCTTTTGTTATAACATAAGATAATGAGGTGATATTTACTTTCAGATTTGTTTTCGCAGCACATTGTCCGGCCGTTGGTGTAAAAATATAATTCCCGCTAGTGGTTGTATTAATTACAGATGGATTCCAAATTCCTGAAATTCCGTTTGGAGATGTTGCAGCCAAGACTGGTGCCGTATCACTACTGCATAAAGTCAACGTTGTGGCAAAATTAGGAATAGTTTCAGGTGTTATGGTAACGGCTAAGTTTGCAGTTGTAGCGCATTGTCCGGAATTCGGAGTAAAAATATAATTTCCACTAGTGGTTGTATTAATTACAGATGGATTCCAGATTCCCGTAATTCCGTTTGGTGATGTTACAGCCAAGACTGGTGCCGTATCACTACTGCATAAAGTCAACGTTGTAGCAAAGTTAGGAATAGTTTCAGGTGTTATGGTAACGGTTAAGTTTGCAGTTGTGGCGCATTGTCCGGAATTTGGAGTAAAAACATAATTTCCACTAGTGGTTGTATTAATTACAGATGGATTCCAGATTCCCGTAATTCCGTTTGGTGATGTTACAGCCAAGACTGGTGCCGTATCACTACTGCATAAAGTCAACGTTGTAGCAAAGTCAGGAATAGTTTCAGGTGTTATGGTAACGGTTAAGTTTGCAGTTGTGGCGCATTGTCCGGAATTTGGAGTAAAAACATAATTCCCACTAGTGGTTGTATTAATTATGGATGGATTCCAGATTCCCGTAATTCCGTTTGGCGATGTTGCATCCAAGACTGGCGCAGCATCAGTGCTACATAAACTCAGTGTTGTGGCAAAATCAGGAATAGTTTCAGGTGTTATGGTAACGGCTAAGTTTGCAGTTGTAGCGCATTGTCCGGAATTTGGAGTAAAAACATAATTTCCACTAGTGGTTGTATTAATTATGGATGGATTCCAGATTCCCGTAATTCCGTTTGGTGATGTTGCAGCCAAGACTGTTGCCGTATCACTACTGCATAAAGTCAACGTTGTAGCAAAGTCAGGAATAGTTTCAGGTGTTATGGTAACGGCTAAGTTTACAGTTGTGGCGCATTGTCCGGAATTTGGAGTAAAAACATAATTTCCGCTAGTGGTTGTATTAATTACGGATGGATTCCAGATTCCCGTAATTCCGTTTGGCGATGTTACAGCCAAGACTGGTGCCGTATCAGTACTGCATAAACTCAACGTTGTAGCAAAATCAGGAATTGTTGCAGGTGTTATGGTAACGGCTAAACTAGCCGTTGCAGCACATTGCCCGGAATTTGGAGTAAAAACATAATTTCCGCTAGTGGTTGTATTAATTACAGATGGATTCCAGATTCCCGTAATTCCGTTGGGTGATGTTGCAGCCAAGACTGGTGCCGTATCAGTGTTGCATAAAGTCAGCGTTGTAGCAAAATTAGGAATAGTTTCAGGTGTTATCGTAACGGCTAAGTTTGCAGTTGTGGCGCATTGTCCGGCATTTGGAGTAAAAATATAATTTCCACTAGTAGTCATATTTATTGTGGATGGATTCCAAATTCCTGAAATTCCATTTGGAGATGTTGCAGCCAATACTGGTGCCGTATCAGTGCTGCATAAAGTCAGCGTTGTGGCAAAATCAGGAATAGTTTCAGGATTTATGGTAACAGCTAAACTAGTCGTTGCAGCACATTGCCCGGAATTTGGAGTAAAAACATAATTTCCGCTGGTAGTCATATTTATGATGGATGGACTCCAGATTCCGGTGATTCCGTTGGGTGATGTTGCAGCTAAAATTGGCGCTGTATCTGTACTACATAAAGTTAGTGTGGTGACAAAATCAGGGACAGTTGCCGGTGTTAGGGTTACTGCTAAAGTTGTAGTTGGTGCACACAATCCCGCAGTGGGCGTAAAAATATAATTTCCGTTTGTTGTTGTATTAATTACTGCTGGATTCCAGGTTCCTGTAATTCCGTTTGGTGATGTTGTAGCCAAAACAGGTGCAATATCGCTACTACATAGAGTGAGCGTCGTATCAAAATCAGGAGTTGTGTTTGATGTTACGTTTAAATTAATAATATCGCTAATCTGTAGTCCACAACTATTAGTAGCCTGAAGTGTGATTACGATCGTTGTTCCTCCGGCTGTAGGCGGAATAGTATAATTGGTTGTTGTTGCGTTTGCCGAAGAAAAGTTTCCGGAAGGGGATGACCAAAAAACAGATTGTTGGCCTACGGCAGCACCATTTAACGTAATTGTTGCTCCCGCACAAGCTGTTAAGTTTAGAGGCCCTGCATCAACTGTAAAAGGGGGGACAGGCGCTTTACATCCATTATTGGCATAAGACGCGGTACCGGCTGGGGTGTAATTAACAGTTGCTCCATCTGCTGCAACTTTATTTCCGTTAGTGTCCGTTAACAATGCTCTGTCGTAATTGACACTTTCTGAACACCCTACGCCAAATGACATTGAAAACGTTCGCAGACCTACTCCAAAATTGGCAAAGTGTCCATTAGGATTTGTAGAATTTTGAAAGATCATATAAATAGTATCTGATATAGGCCCAAATGAATTTGCATTTGTATCCATCTGATAGCTGGTAACCAGGATCGCGGTGGCATTAGCAGGCAATATTCCTCCCGGTGCTTCTAAGATTTGTCCACAACCACCTGCAGCAATTATATCAGCATTCAATTGAGCAACAACAGCCGCTGTTGTTGCATTTTGAACAACTCCCAACCAGCTATTATTGGGCCATGCTACCGTTAAAACGTTTGAATCCAAAGCGGTATTTCCAACTTTAAAACGTACCATTTCGTTACGTCCTTCCAGACTTCCTCCACAAGCATCAACCAATATACTTTGTATTTCAAAACATTGAGAAAATGCGTTCGAAGCACATAAAAACAATACAAATAAAAAGAAATGGGGGAGGGAGAAAATTCTTAAATTCATATCAAATGGTATTTAGTGATGATAGTAATTTTAAAATAGAGCTAAAATTAGTTTTTTTTAAATTAAAAATCACTAAATATTCGTGTTAATTTATTGGTTTTCAATGATTTCTGTATTTTTGATTTGCATTTTGCATTTTAGGCTATTTAAAGAATCTGGTTTTTACTGCTACACGGTGATAAAGTAACTTGCCACCTTGGTTGGTATAATTTTATTTGACCATACTTATTTATATAAAGATAGTTCTATCTTTGCCGCAGATTTTGGTCTATTTTTTTTAAAGAAAATAGTTAAAAGGGAATCAGGTGCAAATCCTGAACAGACCCGCTACTGTAAGTTCTATACAACTCTTTAAACGTTACTAATGCCATTGCCCTGGTTTGCAGGATGAGAAGGCTGTTTAAAGACGGAACAAGTCAGGAGACCTGCCACAATCACATAGTTTAAGACTTTCGTGGAATAAAGTTGAACAACAAGAATAGACCTGTTATTGTATAACGGGATTCTCTCTTTTTGCTTTTTGATCATTACATCCCGAAGTTTATTTAATTAAATCAGTGATGTACGATACAAAAAAAATACTCTTCTTTATTTTCATATTGTTTGCTCCATTTTTACTTCATGCGCAGGTATCTAATGACAGTTTGCGGGTTTTAAAAGAAGTGATCCTGAAAGGTAAACCTTACCAGGAAGTAATTCCGGTACAAAGTCTCTCCGGAAAATTACTTGAAAATTTAGCGAGCCATAATGTTGCAGATGCCCTAAGGTATTTTGCGGGAATCCAGATTAAAGATTACGGTGGCCTCGGCGGCCTTAAAACGGTTGATGTACGTAATATGGGGACACACCATGTAGGTGTTTTTTACGATGGCATACAATTGGGCAATGCACAGAACGGAGTTACGGATTTAGGGAAATACTCCTTAGATGATATGGAGTCCCTGACCATGTATAATGGCCAGAAAAGCGAAATATTCCAGTCGGCTAAAGATTTTGCAGCCGCTTCTAGTATTTACCTGAAAACAAAACGACCTGTTTTTGAAGGGAATAAAAAAACAAATTTACTGGTACGTTTCAAAACTATGTCGATCAATTATTTTGATCCTTCTTTTCGATGGGAACAAAAGCTGAGTGATAAAGTCAGCATGAGCGTGAGCTCAGAATACATCAAATCTAATGGAGAATATAAGTACAGGTACAAAAGAAACAATCTGGATGGAACGGTAGCATACGATACAACTGCCACCCGGCATAACAGCGATATAGAAGCACTACGATTTGAATCGGGCCTTTACGGAAAAATAAATAATGGTTCCTGGGATGCTAAAGTGTATTATTACGATTCAGATAGAGGAGCACCCGGAGCGATTGTAGAGAATAAATTTTCGGATGGCTTCAGGCAGTACGACAAGAATTTTTTCGCACAAGGTACTTTAATCAAGGATTTTACAAAAAAATATAAGTTTCAGGCGAAGGCAAAATACGCCTATGATTATACACACTATGTAGCCAGAGACACCACCAGCATATTAGGCGAAACAGTAACCGAAGGAGCACAATCAGATGATAGCTACTATCAGCAGGAATATTATTTCTCGGCGGTCAATATGTACAGCATATTACCTACATGGGATGTTTCGTTATCAACAGATTTCCAGTACAACAGATTAAATGCTGCCAGAAAAGGTATACAAACGTTGTTTTCTTATCCCCAAAGATATACGGCATTATTTGCTCTTTCAAGTTCTTACAGAATTGGAAATTTAAAAGTTTTGGGTAGTGTTGTAGGCACTCATGTACAGGAAGAAGTGCGTTACAATGCAAAAGCTCCTGACAAAACAGAACTTACTCCTGCATTATTTTTAGGATACACACCATTTAAAGACTATGATTTTAATGTAAGGGCCTTTGCAAAGCGTATTTTCAGAATGCCTACTTTCAATGATCTGTATTACACGATGGTGGGTTCCAGTACATTAAAACCGGAATACATGAATCAGTACGATGTTGGTTTTACCTATAATTTACTGGTGAATAAAGGTTTTTTTGATAAAGTATCTTTTCAGGTTGACGGGTATTACACCAATACCAAAGATAAAATTGTCGCAGCACCTACAGGAAATTTATTTCGTTGGATGATGACCAATATTGGACAAGTAAAAGGACAAGGAATAGAATCTGTAGTCAATATGGGAATGCATATTGGGAAAGTAAATTTGGCAGCAAATCTTACGTACACGTATTCTGAAAGTAGGGATTACACCAAATTTGCAGGTTTGGAATTATCATCTTATGGAGATCAAATACCGTATACTCCGTGGAATAGCGGATCCGGTATACTAAACGCTGATTACAAAACCTGGAATTTTAATTACAGCTTTATATACGTAGGGAAACGATACAATGGAAATGTCAACAATATAAGGGTAAATGAAGTTCAGCCTTGGTACACACACGATGTAGCGGTTCAGAAATCTTTTGCATTTCAGCAGTATAAAATGAAAGGTGCAATAGAACTTAATAACGCCCTCAATCAGCAGTACGAAGTCATTTACAATTATCCAATGCCGGGTCGTACCCTAAAATTTATAATCAGTATTGAGCTATGAAAAAGATCACAACAAAAGTAATCCTCAGTTTATGTATAGCGGTAGCTTTTATTTCCTGCAGAGAAGAAGAAACTATTTTTCCGTCTGCGGACAAAAGTGTCGCTGCACCCACAAGTGATGGAAAAATAGAAGGGTTTTATCTTCTGAATGAGGGTAATATGGGAATGAACAGGGCCAGTATAGATGTATTCAATTACAGAACCGGAAACTATACGACTGATATTTATTCAGAACGTAATCCTACAGTTGTAAAAGAATTAGGTGATGTAGGCAATGATATAAAAATATACGGTAACAAAGTATATGCTGTCATCAACTGCTCTAATAAAGTTGAAATCATAGACAAATGGACCGCAAAACGCATCAAGAAAATAGACATTCCCAATTGTAGGTATGTTGCTTTTTACAAAGACAAAGCCTATATCAGTTCTTATTCCGGTCCTGTAGCCATTAATCCGAATGCAGAAATTGGTTTTGTAGCCGAAATCGATACTACATCATTAGAAATAAAACGAAAAGTAACAGTAGGGTATCAACCGGAACAGATGGTAGTACGTAACGGGAAACTTTATGTAGCCAATTCAGGAGGTTACAGAGTGCCTAATTATGACCGGACAGTTTCTGTTATCGATCTTGAAACGTTTACCGAAACTAAAAAAATAGATGTGGGCATCAATCTCTACGGTATGCAGATAGATGCCAGAGGAGATATTTATGTAAGTTCCAGAGGAGACTATTACAATACACCATCGAATCTTTTTGTAATCGACAGCCAGACTGACGAAAAAAAAATGCAGCTTGATATTCCGGTTTCAGGAATGTGCCTGGTAGATGATTTGCTTTATTTCTATAGTGTTTCATGGAGCTATCTCACGAATAGTAATAAAGTCACTTACGGAATATTAGATACCAAAACAAAAAAAGTAATTAGCGATAAAGTCATTACAGACGGTACAGATAAAAAGATAATGATTCCGTATGGAATTCAGGTCAATCCGGAAACAAAAGAAATTTATATTACTGATGCACAGAATTATGTCGTAACAGGATACATCTACTGTTTTACGCCGGAAGGAAAATTAAAATGGAAAACAACAGCGGGAAACATTCCTGCACATATTGCCTTTATAACCAAAAATTAAACGAACAAAAACACTTTACTCTTTTATGATTACTTGCAATGACAGTTGTAATTAATTTAAAACTTTATAAACATGCAAAAAACTACTTTTAGAATTTTTAAAATCACATTATGCTCCGTTTTTTTATTGGGATTTATAGCCTGTGGAACGGATAGGGAAGACGATTTGGAAAATGAAAATCCGACAGACATACTGAAAGAAAACTACACAACAGACCGTTTTAAAGTGCTGAATATTATCCCGAATCTAAAAGGGAATCCACAAGTTACCTGGAGCATTAATGATTCTGTGATTTCACAAAGTGCAGAACTCGACTTTATCAGCCCTTATCTAAAGAATTATCCATTGACTTTAAAGGTAGAAAGCAATGGAGTAGTTAAAACATACACCTCTCTTATCAATGTGACCAAAGAGGCAATAAATTATAGTAAATACATATCAAATGTTTTGGATTTCCGTCCTGCTGTAGGTCAGTTTACCAACGGAATTCCGGAATATTTACCCGGAAACACAGCAGCCAATCTGATTAGTGCCGCAAAAAAAGCAATCGTTGGCTCTAACACCAGCATGATTTCATTAGGTGGTTTTGGAGGTTATGTCGTATTTGGGTTTGATCATACCATCCCGAATATGAACGGTAGGGATTTTAAGGTTTTAGGAAATGCTTTTTGGGGAACTGAAGCCGATCAGGAGCGTGCAGGATCTTGTGAGGCCGGAATTATTTTGGTTGCTTACGATAAAAACAAAAACGGAAAACCTGATGAAGATGAGTGGTACGAAATAGCAGGAAGTGAATATTTTAAAAACACTACGGTAAAGAATTACAGTATCACCTACTTTAAACCGGATCCCAACAAACTGCCGGTTGCAGGAGATCAATTCTGGCAAACGGATATAGAATATATTAAATGGCAGGACAATCAGGGTAAATCAGGGTATAAAACACAAAATGCGTTTCATGATCAAAGCTATTATCCCTTATGGATTGCTGAGTCATCGTATACGCTGAAAGGGACAAAAATAAAAGACAATTTTTACGATCAGAGTGGCGAAGGAAGTTATTGGGTAGGTAAATCTTTTGATTTTGGATATGCGGATAATGCTCCTAATAATGATGAAGCTGCTAATATTGATATCTCATGGGCTGTCGATAAAAACGGAAATTACGTAAAACTTCCCGGAATAGATTTCGTTAAAATATACACCGCAATCAATCAGGAAGCAGGTTGGCTAGGCGAAGTTTCTACAGATGTGTCAGGAGCTTACGATTTACACCTTAAATAATCCGCAGGGTGTAATTACTTCGAGGTACAGATTATAGATTACGCCCCATTTTTAAATTAATAATAAAATTAAACGATATGAAGAAAAATTACTTTCTGGTAATGATGTTACTTTTTGGACTACTTACGAATGCACAAGGAGCAGCTCAAAATGACATAAAACAAAAAGCAACAACTAATAGTCAGGTTAAAAAGAGCACTGCTGCTACGACGACTTTTAGCGATATTAAATATTGGGTAGGCACAGGTGCTAATCAGGCTGCATTTGTGGTACAATGGAATGACGGCAAAAATACCGATGCCTTAATCTGGGGTTTCAAGTGGGATGGTAACGCAACAGGCGAAGACATGCTCAAAGCAATAGCAAAAGCAGATCGTCGTTTTTTCTCTCTGCTTTATCCGTCAGCTCCCGGAGGAGGAACAGAGATAGGCGGATTAGGTTTTGACCTGAACGGTGTAAAATCAAAGGGACTTTATAAAGATGCCAACCTAACATATCCGCTATATCCTTCAAATGGTATTATAAATACCGGTACGTACGATTTTGATCAATATGTAGCCATAGATGCTGATGATCACTGGCAATCCGGATGGACAAATGGAAAATGGTCTTACTCAGTCAAAGAAGATACAGATAGTGATTTTAGTAATTCAGTCACAGACCTGACAAAACGTACTTTAAAAAATGGTTCCTGGGATGTATGGAATTATAAACCAAAAGATACTGACATTCCTGTTGCATCAACATTTATTCCGGTTACACCGTATGTGACAGCAACAGATTTTAGCAACGGATTCTTTATAGTCAACGAAGATTGGTTCGGACGTGAAAACGGATCAGTGAATTTTGTGAATAACAATGGTGATATTAACTACCGTGTTTATAGTACTGCGAACAACAATGAAGCTTTGGGAGTAACGGCACAGTATGGGACTATTTATGGGGATAAATTTTATTTTATTTCAAAACAGGCCGGAACAACCAGCGGCCAATACACTCCAGGTGGGCGATTGGTTGTTGCAAACGCACAAAACATGCAAAGAATTGCTAAATTTGATGTTATTGGCGGAGATGGACGTTCTTTTGTAGGCGTTAATGAAAACACTGGGTATATTGGGACATTAAACGGTATTTATTTGTTTGACATTTCGACTATGAAAGTAGGAAATTTGATTGCAGGTACTGCCGGACAGATAGGAAACATGATCCGTACTTCTCAGTACGTATTTGCCGCAAAACAAACCACAGGAATCCTGGTTATCGATCCGGCAACAAATACTATAATAAAAACGATCAGTGGCGCATTCAATTCAGTTGTTCAGGCTAAAGATGGAAGTGTTTGGGGAATTCTAAATCAGAAATTGATCAGGATTGATGCGGTAACTTTTGAAACAACAGAATATGCAATTCCGGCTACTACTAAATATACAGGATCCTGGGGAGCCTGGAATGCAGGGAGTTTTACTTATAGTAATCAACAGAATTCCTTATATTGGCTAAACGGGGCTAAAATTGTAAAATTTGATATCGATTCAAAAATATTTAATGAGAATTTTGTAACCATTCCGGGACAAACAGCAACTTACAAGCAGGTTCCTTATGGAGCGGCTTTACGAATTGATCCGGTTTCAGATAATTTAATTGTCAATACAACAGAAAACGGATATGGAGCACATTATCAAAAAAACTGGATTCATACTTTTGACAATTCAGGAAACTTAATAAATACTAAGATTTTAGATGATTATTACTGGTTCCCGGCCTTAACTGTTTTTACGGATAATGCAGCACCGGTAGTAAATACTACTCTTCCTTCTAAAGTTGCCATAAAAGATCCTGCTGTAATTGATTTAAAAACGGTGGTGAATGATACCGATAATTTATCGTTAGCGATTGTAAAATCAGTAAAATCAAACAATAATATTGGTGTTGTTTCTGCAACAATAAATACAAATGATGAATTGGTTCTGACACCTAGCGCTTTAGGGAATGCTACAGTTGTAATCAGTTTTAATTCTAATGGAAAAGTAGTTGAAAAATCTATTGAAGTCACTGTTACCAATAATTTAGGAACCGGAGAATTTACGAAATTGAAACTGGCTATTTACCCTAATCCTGTTGCTGAAATTTTGAATATTCAAACAGAGGATGAAATTTTGAATGTAACAGTTTACGATGTTTCAGGAAAATCAATTCAAACCAGAGTTGATAATAACCAGATCAACGTCAGCAATTTCACAAATGGATTGTACATCATCAATGTGGTGACGGACAAAGCCAATTATGTACAGAAATTCATTAAAAAGTAATCGAAATATTTATTTTTGAATAATTGAAAAACCCCTTTGCCAATTTGGTAAAGGGGTTTTTCGATTAAAAGAGGACTTACTTATAAAGATTTTAAAAAGGAAATATACTCTTCCGTGCTTTTTTCGATTATTTCAGGAGTTGGATGATGTTCCGCACCATAAAAAGCAAACAAAGGTTGGTAATCCGCTTTGACATAATCAAAAGTAATTTCAAACGGAGTGGTCAGTTGTCCTAAGGTGTATTTATACTTCCCATTGATACTGTAATCTTCTTTAGCAATACCGGCAGAAATAGCTAACGCAATTTTCTTGTTGGCGACTTTGTAACCACTTTTACTGCCATAGGCCCATCCATAGGTTAATACTTCATCAAGCCATTTCTTTAGTAATGGCGGAGAACTGAACCAGTAAAAGGGAAACTGAAATACAATGGTATCGTGACTTTCTATTAATTGCTGTTCCTTTTCGATATCAATCTTTTCGTCCGGATATAGGGCATGTAAATTATGTAAGGTATACTGATCAGGATATTGAATTAATTCTTCGATCCATCTTTTATTGATCATTGAGTTTTCAGGATGAGGATGAATTATAATGACAAGGGTTTTCATTTTACAAATATTAAAATTAACAGCTGCAAAGGTCGGGTTGTTACACAAATACGGCAATAAGGGACGAATTAATCCTATAGTGATAAATTAATCACCATGAATCTTTAATACAAAAAACTTCATTTGTCTGTACTTTTGTACTCTAAAAGAAACGAATATGTACCAACGAAAAATACCAATTGATTATAATTGCGGACTGAATGTAGCCATGGAAGTGGTGGGATCTAAATGGAAGTTTTGTGTACTGGATGAAATTTCAAAAGGTACAAAACGCCCCAAAGATCTGATACATGTAATCACCGGCATTACAAAACGGGTATTGCAAAATCAATTGAAAGAACTGGAATTTCACGGACTTCTGGGAAAAACAATTTATACTGAAATCCCTTTACGTGTAGAATATTTTCTAACAGAATCAGGAGAATCGCTTATGCCTTTGATTGTCGCTATTGATAAGTGGGGACTAGCATTTGCACCTCAGTTAAAAAAGATATTAGAAGATTAAATTCTAAAAACAGGAATTTAAAGGCTCCTTAAAAAAATCAGATTTCTCTCAAAAAGTGAAAATTAATAATTTAAAATATTAGTAAGTTATTGATTACCTTTATATAAACCATTTAATAAATCGTTTATGGAAAGTAAATCCGATGTCGAAAATAGTTTTTGGAATTTAAGCATTGATGATGCTTATCATAAGGTAACATCAAGTTCAAAAGGACTGGATGATTCAGAAGTTGCCAGAAGATTAAAACAGTATGGCCCCAATACCTTAAAAAACAATGCCAATACCTCCATGTTTATTCTGTTTCTCTCACAGTTTAAAAGCCCCATTACCATTCTGCTTATTGTTGCAGCGATATTATCAGCCGGTTTAGGAGATATTTCAGATACTGTAATTATTCTCTGTATCATTATATTGAGCAGTCTTCTTGGTTTTTGGCAGGAAAAAGGAGCGGCCAATGCTGTAAAAGAGTTGCTAAAAATGGTTCGCTTGCAATGTAGGGTAACCAGAAACGGAACATCAAAAGAAATCGCTGTCGAAGATGTAGTACCGGGAGATATTGTCACTCTGTCTGCAGGAGACATTATTCCGGGTGATTGTCTCATTTTAGATTCCAAAGAATTATTTGTCGATGAAGCCGCTTTTACCGGAGAAACCTTTCCGGTAGAAAAAGATAGTGGAGATCCGCTTCCGGCCAATACAGTACTTTCAAAAAGAAGCAATACTTTGTTTATGGGATCCAGTGTCATTAGTGGAAAAGCAACTGCACTTGTAATGGCAACCGGAAAACAAACAGAATTTGGGAAAATATCAACGACACTTCAGTCAAAAGCACCGGAAACAGATTTTGAACTCGGCATACGCAAATTTGGGTATTTGTTGATGGAAGTCACACTGATTTTGGTCATTATTATTTTTGGAGTAAACGTTTTTCTTCATAAACCAATCCTTGATTCCTTCTTATTTTCTCTCGCACTTGCAGTAGGTTTAACACCACAATTGCTTCCTGCTATTATTAGTGTCAATCTTTCGACAGGAGCCAAAAGAATGGCCAAATTGCAGGTTATTGTAAAAAGGCTTTCTTCGATCGAAAACATCGGAAGCATGAACATTCTTTGTTCAGATAAAACAGGTACCATTACCGCCGGAAAAGTAAACTTAAAAGATACTTTAGATATCGATGGAAACCACAATGACAAAGTATTAGAATATGCCTGGCTGAATGCCTCCATGCAACAAGGATTTAAGAATCCTATAGACGAAGCGATTGTTTTAGCTTATAAAGAAACGGCAAAAACTTTTACGGTACAATCTGAAATTCCGTATGATTTTATTCGAAAACGCTTAACCATAGTAGTCAAAGGAGACAAAGAAAATCTGGCGATTACCAAAGGCGCCTTGAACTCTGTATTAACGATATGCAGTCAGGCGGAAGTGGCTGACGGCAAATTGTCTAACATAGCCGATTCTAAAGTATCGATTCAGGCACAATACGAAAAACTAAGCGAAGCCGGTTTTAGAACTTTGGGCGTAGCATACAAACCCGTTAAAGATGCCGGTGATTTTAGTCGAGATGATGAAAAAGACATGATTTTCTTAGGTTTTATTACCTTATTTGATCCTCCAAAACCCAATGTAGAAGCCATAATTGCAAAGCTCAATACGTTAGGAGTAAAACTTAAAATTATTACCGGAGATAATGCTTTGGTAGCCAAAAGCCTCGCGTTGCAGGTAGGAATCAAAGATCCTAAAATATTGACTGGTGCCGAATTGCAAAAAATGACCAAAGCGGCATTAATGCATCGGGCAGTAAATACCGATATTTTTGCAGAAGTAGAACCCAACCAGAAAGAACGTATTATTTCGATCCTAAAAAGCGGTGGAAACGTAGTAGGTTTTATGGGTGACGGGATCAATGATGCTCCGGCACTTCATGCTGCTGATGTTGGAATCTCTGTAGATACAGCCGTAGATGTAGCCAAAGAAGCAGCAGATATTGTATTGCTAAGCCAGGATCTCGATGTACTGACAAATGGTATTATCGAAGGCCGAAAAACATTTACCAATACCATGAAATATATTTTTATGGCTACCAGCGCCAATTTCGGGAACATGTTCAGTATGGCGGGTGCCTCGTTATTTCTACCCTTTTTGCCCTTATTACCCAAACAAATTTTGTTGACCAATCTCTTAACTGATTTTCCGGAAATGGCCATCGCAACAGACCGTGTTGACGATCTTAATATACAGGCACCACAGCGCTGGGATATTTCTTTCATCAGGAAATTCATGGTTGTTTTCGGACTGTTAAGTTCTGTATTTGATTTTCTGATGTTTGGCGTTTTACTTTTTATTTTTCATGCCAAAGAAAAAGAATTTCAAACGGCATGGTTTATAGAATCAGTAATTTCGGCAACCTTAATCGTACTTGTTGTACGAACCAGATTACCATTCTTTAAGAGTCTACCGGGCAAATATCTGTCGATTGCAACTGCAATTATAGTATTGTTCGTTCTGGTACTGCCTTTTACACCGTTTTCAGGTTGGTTCGATTTTGTTAAATTACCTTTTATGCTATACGTATGGATGTTCTTGCTAATTGCTGTTTATATCATATCAGCAGAACTTGTGAAACATCAGTTTTATAAAGTAATGATGAAAAAACATCGAAAATACCGCTAAGGATTTTTTATCCTGTCCAAATGCTTAAGTGTTACTAATATCAAATAATTAATAAGCGCTAATTTCTTAGTATCTTAAAAATTAATTAAATATTTAACAGGTTTTGAAACCTGTTAGGATAACCTGTTTTTCGTTGCAATTAATTTATCTTTTATTTATGATTAAAATAGGATTTACTTCGGTAAAAGTGTTAAAATAATTAGTATATTTGATAAGGTTATTCGTTTTATCTACCATTAATACGGATAATATACCAAATCCCCCTTTTACTCAAATCCACAATACGCATAAAGCATTTTTTATTATCTAATACTCAGGTTACAATTTATTTTTTTAATTTAAATTAAATTCAGGTATGAGGTCATTTATGATAAATACTTTAATGGTAATTTTTAGTGTTCAGTCGGCACCTCTTGTGGCACAAACTATTGAACAAAATCAATTACCAACAGTATGGAGTCTTGAACAATGTATTGCTTATTCAAAGCAGGAGAACATTCAGATAAATACATTACGTCTGACAACAAAATCTACAGAACAGGATTTGTTGTTATCTAAAGCGGCTAAGCTTCCTAATCTTTTAGGGAGTGCCTCGCAAACCTTTACCAATGCCAAGAATGCAGATGTAGTCGTGGGTGGTTTTCAGACACAAGCCAGTTTTGCAGGTAATTATGCTTTAAATTCATCAATGGTTTTGTACAATGGCGGGTATCTGAATAATGATATAAAGCAAAAAGAATTATTCATTAAATCAGCTCAGTTTAATGCCGAAGCAGCAGAGAATGATATTACTGTATTGATTACACAATCGTATTTGACCATTCTTTTAGCCAAAGAAAACAGCGTTTATTTAAGTGAAATTTTAGAAACTTCTAAGGCACAACTCAAATTGGGTGAGCTAAAATACAATGCGGGAAGTATCGCCAAGAAAGATTTTGTTTTATTAAAAGCGCAGGTCGCCACAGACAACTATAATTTAATTGCTTCTCAGAATACCGAGCGCCAGAATGTTTTGACCTTAAAACAGTTATTACAACTTCCGTCAGGATATAATCTGAACATTCAGAAACCGGAAACCTTAGAAACTACTTTACCCGTTGTAAATTTAGAAGATGCTCAGAAAATAGCTTTAGAACAAAGACCTGAGGTAAAAAGTAGTCAGTTAGAAAAAGAAGCTGCTGATCTGGAATTAAAAAAATCAAAAGCAAGTTTTCTGCCTACACTTGGTGCCAGCGGCACACTGGCTTCCGGATATTCAGACAATCAAAATACGCCATATCCCACACAAATAGACAATAACTTTTACCAGCGTCTGGGACTTTCGCTGACTATTCCGGTATTTAATAACCGAATAGCGAAAACCGGTGTCGAAAAATCGAAGATCGCCATTGACCAGTCGAAACTGGATCTTACCAATACAGAAACCATACTTTCTCAAAAAGTAGAACAGGCGTATATTAATGTATTGAATGCGCAATCCCAGTTTACAGCTGCCGAAGAACAATTGGATGCCAATACAGAAAATTACCGCATTGCAAATGAACAATTGAGGTTAGGCGGAATCAGTACGGTAGATTATCTGCTGGAAAAGAATTTATACATTCAGGCATTTCAAAATTTCATACAAGCGAAATACAATGCCGTAGTGAGTCTAAAAATATATGATTTCTTTAAAGGAGATCCAATCAAACTATAAAAAGAGCAAAATGAAAAGAAGTAAATTAATAATCATTATCATCATTGGGTTGTTAGTTATAGGAGGTATAGCATACTTTATGTTTCATAAAGATGGTAATAAAGTAGAATTGATTACCGAGAAACCACATTATGGAGATATTGCTACCAGTGTAACGGCAACCGGAAAAATACAACCGGTAGATACCGTTGCGGTAGGAACACAGGTTTCCGGTACCATACAAAAGGTATTTGTAGATTTTAATTCGGTGGTCAAAAAAGGGCAATTATTAGCGCAAATAGATCAGTCTTTGTTGATTGCGCAGGTACAGCAAATTTCGGCCAATTTACAATTAGCAAAAAATAACCTGAGTTACCAGCAATCTAATTTTAACAGACAAAACGAATTATACAAGGCAGGAGGAATTAGCAGGGCGGATTATGAAACAGCAAAAAACCAATACGATGTTGCAAAAGACAATGTAAACAGCGTTGCTGCCCAATTGCGATCCGTGCAAAAGAGTCTTTCGTTTACGGATATTTTTTCACCCATTGACGGAACTGTTTTAACACGAAAAGTGAGTGAAGGGCAGACGGTAGCAGCAAGTTTAAATACGCCAACACTGTTTAGTATCGCTAAAGATTTAACCAAGATGCAGGTCCAGGCTTCTGTTGATGAAGCTGACGTTGGAAATGTAAAGGTGGGCGAAAATGCCAGCTTTACAGTGGATGCTTTTCCCGATGATGTGTTTAAAGGCACCGTGATCGAAGTACGCTTACAACCCACGATTTCTTCAAATGTTGTGACGTATACGACCATTATCAACGCGCCAAATGATGATTTGAAGCTCAAGCCCGGAATGACGGCCAATATTATTATTTACACCAATGAAATAAAAAACACCTTACTGATTTCTGCAAAAGCAGTGGCATTTCAGCCTGATTCGACTTTAGGAAAACAGTTTAAATTCAGGAAATTGTCGTTAGGAAATAAAGGAAAACACAAGGGAAATCATACTGGTAATAATAACGGCAATAAATATGGAGATAATGCAAAATCTAATACAAAAACCATGGATACGGTTGATCACAAAAAGGCAATTGTATGGAGGAGAGTAGGAGATTCGATCCTTCCAAAACACATCAGAATAGGATTGGATGATGATATTAACGTGCAGGTTCTTAAAGGGATTACAGCACAAGATGAAATCATTACCGGAGTCAATTCCTTAAAACAATCCAAAAGCACCAAAGCAACAGAATCAAGTCCGTTTATGCCAAAACGTGGCGGAGGCGGAGGTGGTGGAAAAAGATAACAACACCATCTGGATATAATTAGGAATTTTCTATGTGGTAAAACAATTATGCCCAACGTATTAAATACATTGAGAAAAAAAACAAATTGTAATGGGAAAAAAGATTCTTGAAATACAAGACCTGAAAAGAGAATTCATAATGGGATCTGAAACCGTCAGAGCCTTAAAAGGGATTTCTTTTGATGTTATGGAAGGCGAATTCCTGACCATTATGGGGAGTAGTGGCTCCGGAAAGACTACTTTGCTTAATATTTTGGGATGTCTGGATAAACCATCAGACGGGAATTATTTATTAGATGGAGTAAATGTTAAATCATTATCTAAGAATGAACTGGCAGCATTGCGCAATACCAAGATTGGCTTTATTTTTCAATCCTATAATCTTTTGGCACGGACCTCTGCAATAGAAAATGTAGAACTCCCTTTACTGTATAATTCCAAAGTGTCTACAAAAGAAAGACGGGAAAAAGCGATTCATGCCTTAGAAGCCGTAAAACTAGCCGACCGTATGGATCACTTTCCTAATCAGCTTTCGGGAGGACAGCAGCAACGTGTGGCCATTGCACGAGCATTAGTAAACGATCCTGTTATGATCCTTGCTGATGAGGCTACGGGAAATCTCGATACGAGAACTTCTTATGAAATCATGGCCCTGATCCAGGAATTGAATACACAGGGTAAAACAATCATTTTTGTAACCCACGAACCGGATATCGCTGCTTTTAGTAATAGGACCGTTACGCTTAGGGACGGAAGAATTATGAAAGATTTTAATAACCAAAGCATAAAATCGGCTAAGCAAATGCTCGCAGATTTTCATGTAGATGAAGATTATAAATATGAAAATAGTTAATCTTTTTCTGATCGCCTTAAAAGCGCTTCGTCGTAATAAACTTCGTGCATTATTGACCATGCTGGGGATCATTATCGGGGTAGCCTCTGTAATTGCAATGGTTGCCATAGGGCAGGGATCCAAGAAAAGCATTCAGGATCAATTATCCAGTATGGGATCCAATATGATTACCATTCGGCCAAACAGCAATGTTACCGCCGGAGCACGTCTGGATATTTCGAGTGTACAAACGCTCACGCTTAGTGATGTAGAGGCTCTTAAAAAAGAATCGGTACATCTTAATGCAATTTCTCCTGCTGTTTCCAGTAAAGGGCAAGCAATTAATGGCGCTTTGAACTGGCCAACGAGTATGCAGGGCGTAAGTGTCGATTATCTGAAAATCAGGGACTGGCCCCTAAAAGAAGGAATCGCTTTTAGAGAATCAGATGTGCATACAGCGAATAAAGTTTGTCTCATTGGTCAGACCGTAGTCGATAATATTTTTCCGTATGGATCAGATCCAATAGGGCAGATTATTCGCTTTAATAAAATTCCCTTCAGAATCATTGGAGTTTTAGAATCGAAAGGAGAAAATGCCTTTGGACAAGATCAGGATGATATTATTATTGCGCCTTTCAGCACAGTACAAAAAAGGATAACGAACTCTATTTATCTTCAAAATATTTACGCGTCAACCGTTGATGAAAGTCAGACACAACTGGCAACTGATGAAATTGAGCAAATTATGCGCACGGCACATCGATTAAAAGCAAAAGACGAAGATGACTTTTCCGTACGAACACAAGCCGAATTAATCAATACATTCAGCTCTACCAGTCAGTTACTGACCGTATTGTTAACAGCCATTTCAGGAATTTCATTATTGATTGGCGGTATCGGAATCATGAATATCATGTACGTTTCGGTTACGGAACGTACCAAGGAAATTGGATTGCGTATGTCGATAGGAGCAAACGGAAGGGATATTTTATTGCAATTTTTGGTCGAAGCGATATTAATTAGCCTTACAGGAGGTTTAATCGGGATTATCTTAGGAATAGTAGCTTCTGAGCTAATACAATTCTTTTTGCATTGGCCTACTTTGATTTCAGAATCCTCGGTAATTCTTTCCTTTTTGGTTTGTGCGATAACAGGGATTTTCTTCGGATATTATCCCGCATTAAAAGCATCCAAACTAGATCCAATTGAAGCATTGCATTTTGAATAAAGTAGAAAATTCTTATATTTGAATTGATTTAAATAAGCGCATTGAGCGTAAAAAAAAATTAACAGATTTAAAACATAGATGTAATGTTTTGATCTGAGATCGTTTTAAATATAAAGATTTCTTACCATAGTTTTTCGATCACGCTATGCGGTAATATTTAAAGTGAAACGGCCTTTTATTCAATTCTAAAAGCGATGTATCGATGTGTTTGAATAATTACAATCAATGACTTCAAATCTTTTCGCGGTCAACGAAACAGAGAGCATAAGAATATTTTTTAATCTTATAAAATAATTATTTTGAGTACAACAGAATTTTTTACCCGACTTGTAATCGCTTTATTCGCCGGATTAATTATAGGTTTTGAGAGACAATGGCATCATAAGGAAACAGGTTTAAAAACCAATATGCTGGTAGCGACAGGAGCGGCTACTTTTGTGTTATTATCTATAAAAGTGGCAGCAACAGCACCCAATATTGATGTCACCCGTATAACAGCTCAGGTGGTTATGGGAGTTGGTTTTCTTGGGGCAGGGGTAATTTTTAGAGAAGGACCTAATGTTCACGGACTAAACTCCGCAGCTACCATATGGTGCAGTGCCGCTATTGGATGTATTGCCGCATCGGGATATTTTATCGAAGCCCTGATCTGTACTTCTTTAGTGACGATCGTAAACACAGCTCTGGAACCTATTGACAAATGGATGAGAAACAGGAAGTAGAGGGAAGAGGAAAGAATAAAGAGGGAAGAGGGAAGAGGAAAGAATAAAGAGGAAAGAATAAAGAGGAAAGAATAAAGAGGAAAGAATAAAGAGGAAAGAATAAAGAGGAAAGAATAAAGAGGAAAGAATAAAGAGGAAAGAATAAAGAGGAAAGAATAAAGAGGAAAGAATAAAGAGGAAAGAATAAAGAGGAAAGAATAAAGAGGAAAGAATAAAGAATAAAGAGGGAAGAGGATCGATGATGATTTTATCTGGTAGATGTCTTTTTATCAATATTTAAATCCGAACAGATTATCTTTTATTCATCCCTATTTATAGAAGCCTTTTTTTGATAATTATGAATAATGGGAACCAAAGTTGAAATGTGCCGTTAGGCACTAAATGTTGGTAGATTAGAAATACGTTGGCGTGCCGTAGGTACGGAACAAAATAATAAATATTGCGTACCTACGGCACGTTATATTTATTTCGATTTATATTTATTCCCGATATTTAGTGCCTTACGGCACAAATTTCAATGAATTAATAACGAAAAAGAACACACATCGCTATTTGTGCATTAAGAAAAGTGAAACGCCATTTTTGAGACAAACAAAAGCTATGTTGCTATGTGTTGGATAAAATTTTAAGAAGTGCTTACTCTTTAAAAAGCTTCTCCAATACGGAAATAAAGACCCCAGTCTCCCTTTCCTACAGCAGCATCCAATCCTATATTAAATTTTTCAGTTTTAAAAGCCCTGTAGCGATAACCCACACCGGCTCCGGGATATAAACCCCAGTTGAAACTTTCGGTATCAGAACCATAAATAGTAGCTACTCCCGCAAACCCAACCAACCCCATTCTTTTACTAAAATTATAGCGGTATTCACCTTGGATGGCCATAAGTCCGTCGCCACGGTATTTTCCTTCAGAATACCCCCTGATATCTTCGTTGCCAATAGTCACTTGCTGTTCGAAAGTGATATTTCCTAAACCAAATTTACCTGCAAATCTTGCTGCCAGCACATCAGTTCCGTGTCGCATTGGAAAATAGGTATTGTATTCAGATAAAATTTTATTGGCATTAACATCATTTCCAAACCATGTTGGGTAACTAAGCCATCGCAATTTTATTTTGTCCCCCTTAGTCGGATAATAAACAGCGTCCCGGGTATCATACATCAAATTGAATTGCAAGCCATTGGTGTGCGTGACAGAAGAAGGTTCTACGTCATCTTCATATTTCGTGTCATAATGTGCATAAGCATAACCAAGGCCGGCATATAAAGATTTTACGACTTTGCGTTGCAGTATAAAGTTGATTACGGATGCTTTGGTTCCGTAATTGTAAAAATCAGGTACGTCGACATCATCTACATAAAATTGTGCGTTCTGGTTGCCCGTGGCAAAAAAAAGTTGCGCCCGCCAGGTATCTTCTTTTAAATACCATTTATTGAATGAAGCAATAAAATAAGATTTGTTGGTACTGTAAACAGCAGAAATACCGGATAAAGATTTAGGTGAAATCGTATCTGCTTTGTTTACCTTATACATCATCATTGGGATCGCACCAAACATAAATTCAAGAGTTCTGTTGTAATTAAGATAAGGCATGACATTAAAATCAATATTCTTCACCTTTGGTTTAGAAGTTGTGGTACTGTCGGTTAATTTTGTCTGTGTCCAAGCCAGTGAACAGCATAAGAATAGGAGTATAGAAGGTAAAATTTTCTGCATTGTGGATTTATTTTTAAGTTATGTACGATAAACCAGTGAATGTATGCTCAGAATGTATGTCAACTATAGTACTGCTGCTATTTTACGTTTTTTATAAGATGTTATTTTTTTGCAGCGGTATTTTATGGGATATGCTAATGAAAGATAAACAAAAACAGTGATTTTCTCAGATCTGTATTTTGTGTAATTGGATTATTTAACTTTCATATAATACTTAAAGGTAAAAAAAATTTTGTTATTATGACAAAAAAGAGACTTTAGCATTAAGGAATAATAGAAAAGCGATAACAGTCAGTAATGATCTGGTTTACAGTCCAAATGGCGAGGTAATAGAATTTCTGGAAACAGTTGTTTTTTCCGCAATCCGTTAACAAATTAAGATAAAACTTTGCGAACTCTGCGTCAAGCCTGGTGCTCTCTGCTGTAAAAGTTTTTTGTAGTGACAAAATGCTACAAAAAAAGCCATTCCGAATTATTCTTCGAATGGCTTTTTCATATTTAAAAAAAGAGTTCTATTTTTCTAATAAATAATAATTGCAACGATAGCGTTTACTATTATACTTAACCTGCTTGTATTCCCCTGAAACAGGTTCAACCCAATCTTGCCGAATAATATACAGCCCTTTCATAGTAGTATAAAATACCGCCTCGCCATTTTTATCGAGTATAATTTCTTTTTCCCAGTTTTCAGGATTAAAAACACGAATTTTTGTGCCTGTTTTCGAGGGTTTGTCTTCAAAAAATGCTTTTACGAGTACTTTCTTGTCCTTTATAATGGCTATAATATCCAGTATTTGTAAAGGATTACTATTGGTTTCAACTAAAGTACCAACGGCATAAACAGCCGATATATAATCAATAGGCAGAACATTTTCACCTTTTGATGCAGAGCGGTCTATAACCGGGTGTTGATCATTAATTCCGATAATCCTGTACTGACCTTCATTTTTTGGTGTAAAAACAGCCAGCCAGTGGTCTTTTTGCATAGTGAGATCAAGTAATTGTTCGTTGCCTTTGGCATCAACAATACGAATTTGAAAGTCACCCGCTAATAGAAGTTCCTTGCCGGTATCTCTGTGTCTAAACCCAAATTCATCCATACTCCCATAATACAATTCTATTTTTACAGGTTCATTTATTTTACCGGAACCTTTTACGTCGATCCAATAGGCGCTTGCCATTACGGGAGCAGAAGTAATCAGGCACAAACATAATGTGATGTAGAACTGGGCTAAACGTTTGTTTTTCATATGGGTAATTTTCTTTTGTTTGATTCTAATAACAGCTTTTCTTTTTCAGTTAAAAAAAATACAAGCTTAGAATTTCAGGGCAAAACTACCTAAAAATTGCGCAGGCATTTGAGGAGTAAGTCTCACGTTCCATGCTTTTTCGCTGGTAAGGTTGTTTACTTTAAAACTTATTCTGTATTTAGGCTGATCATAGTATAAAGCAGCATCAAGCATAGTATATTCAGGGATTGTTACTTTAGTGGTTTGTGTATTAATAACATACGATATAGTACCATAATTACCACCAAAACCAGCGCCTAAGCCTTGAAATTTACCTTCAGGAATACGATAACTCAACCAGAAATTTACTGTAGTTGCCGGGCCTGAAAGGGCAGGACGTAAGCCATTGACAGTAGGATCCGCTTTTGTATACTTACTATCATTATAAGCATATCCCGCAACTACGTTAAAACCTGAGAATGGATTGGCTGTAAATTCAGCTTCAAAACCACGGCTTTGTTGTGTCCCGTCTTGTATAGAATAATTAGTATCCGTTGGATCCGGTCGTAATGAATTAGCCACTTGTATGTCGTAATAACTAAGTGTACCCACCAGACGATGATTAAAAACATCCCCTTTTACACCAAATTCCAACTGATTGGCATGTTCCGGTTTAAATGCCGTACCATCCAGCGCTTGCCCACTTTTGTTCAGGAAACCATTCATATAATTCGTAAACAATGACAAATGATCTTTACTTAATTCGTAAACTGCACCTAGTTTTTGAGACAGTGAAGTTTGGTTATAAGGACCTGCAGAAGTACCGTTGGCACCAAGTCCGCCAGCTGTTACACCGGTTGCAATGTTGTAAACACCCAAATATTCGTAACGATCTACACGTAAACTTAGCATCGTTAGCAATCGGTCTGTGATATTAAATACATCAGATACATAAACAGCATACGTATTGTCCCTGTTCTTTTCTTTTCGTAATGTCCCTTTTCCTGCCTGGGCCATCGAATTTACGATTTGCAGGTTAGTACCGGAGTTTGCAGGAGGATTTACAAAATCAAACGTATCAGTATTGATGGTTAACCGGTCAAAATCATTGTAATTGTTGTAATAATCCAAGCCCGCAACCATGCGGTTTCTGAACTTTCCTATTTTAAAATCACCAATGAAATTTTGTTGAATATCTGTCGCGATAAAGTTTGTGTTTCCGGTTATGACCTGAACACGCGCGGTAGTATCACTCAATGCATTAATGGCTGTGATGTTACCGTCTATCGTAGAACGTGCTCTGGAGAAAATAGTTTGTGAAGTCCATTCTTCGGATATTTTATAATTAATTTGTCCGAAGATATTCAGCATTTGAGTATTGTAAACCAAATCATTACTCATGAAAGTTCTCTTATAAGGAAAAGCAATATCTACGATAGATCGGGTTGTATTGCTTTTATTGTAAGGATTGAAACGTACTACGGATGTTCCTTCTTCCTGACCGAATTCAACATCCAGTAAAAGAGATAATTTATCCGTAATCTGGTATGAGAAGCTTGGCGCTATACTGATGTTTTTGCTAAAGCCAAGATCCTGAAAGCTTTTTTGTTGTGTAGTGGCTCCATTCAGACGAAATAATGCAGTTTTATCTTCATTTACGGGGGTATTGACATCTACAGTAAGACGATTAAAATTATAACTTCCGCCAACGTAGGCGATTTCACCGCCAAAATCGTTATAAGGTTTTTTGGTTACACGGTTGTAAACGCCGCCATAACTGCTGGAAACACTTGATCCAAAAAGTGTTGCCGATGGCCCTTTGATGGCTTCAACGCGTTCCAGATTGACAGGATCAATAGAAGAAAAAGCTTGTCCGGCTACACCATTTCGTGCATTCGGTTCTGTTTCGAAACCACGGGAACGAAAAGTGACACGTCCCTGATTGGCAATCATGGGTATACCGGCACCCGGTACGTTTTTTGAAACACTTCCCAAATCAACTACAGATTGTTCTTGTATAAGTTCTTTAGGAACAGTATTGTAAACCTGGGGGTTTTCAAGATTTTTCAGTGGTAAGCGAGCTACATATTTACTTTCTTTTTTAGAAAATCGATTCACATTTCCCGAGACAGTGACTTCTTGCAACGCCATAACATTTTCTTTAGGAAGCTGATAATCAGTAGTTGTAATTTGTCCTGAAACGACAGTGGCTTCAATGATTTGTTCCGCAGAGCCCAAAACCTGTATCATGATATGATAGTTTCCGGCAGGAATGTTTTTAAAATTATAATTCCCTTTTTCATCGGTAAGTGTCGATTTGTTCAATTCTACAATCGAAACCGGAGCAGAGGCAAAAGGTTGTCCGTCAACAAGTTTTATTTGTCCCGAAATGGTACCCGTAGTTTGGGCATAAGCAGTATTTATGTTTGTTAGTATGATTATTACTAGAAAACAGCGCAAAAAATGGTGCATAAATTTAAGATAAAGGTGTTTATTCAAGTGCGGCAAAAATAAACAATTATTTAGAATTGATCTTAATAAAGGGTTTTAAATAGTAATGAATTGAAAAATTTAACATTGATCAGCATAGACGAAAATTTTACAGGCATAGAACAGATTATTTTCAGAAGCCAAATACTACGTTTGAGAACGAAAAAATGATTGTACGGTTCTTTTTATACATCACTGAAATTGTTAATTAAGCAATTTTACGAGAATAATTGCTTAATTGATTTTTTATGAATTTACATCCTACGATAATAGCAGCCACAAATTTTTCTGCTATTGCAAATAATGCAGTTACTTATGCTGCGGGACTTGCAAAAAGTTCAAATGCAAAACTTATTCTTTTCAATTCTTTTACGCTGAGCATTCATAGTGCCAATTCTCATATTACAGGAGAGGCCATGCAAAGACAATTAGATAAAGCGACGGAAAGGCTTAATGCTTTAGGGCGGGACCTTGCACATCTTTTTAATATTGAGGTAAGTTGTTTTTGCAGTTATTCTTTTTTAGAAGAAGAACTTTCGCTCTTAATTGATGATAGTAAAGCAGAACTTTTAGTGATGGGAATGGCAGAGCGCTCTTTTGAACAGGAGTTAATGGGAAACTCTACTACATCCGTAATCAAAAATTTACACACACCGGTATTGGCTGTTCCTCTAAAGGCCCGCTTTCAAAATATAAAAAAAATACTTTACGCTTGTGATACTTTAAGTTTCTCCTCTATAAAAAGATTTACGTGGTTAAGAGACATTGTGGGGAATCTTGGTGCAGAGGTAGAATTTTTTAGTGTAGACGAAAAAATGGATGGTCTAAAGCAGGAACAAGAGAGGTTATTATTGAATTCTACACTCGAAGAAGAGTTCCAGGAGGTAAAATATCTGTATAAGACTGTTAAATCAAATGCAGTAATAAATGAGATAAAGAAAGAAATTAACAATTATGGTGCGGATATTTTGGTAATGGCCCCACAAAAGTATGGTTTTTGGGATTCTTTGGTACATAAAAGCAAAACACGAATTATGGCTGCAGGTTTAGACGTGCCGCTCTTGTCTTTTCCAAATTTCTGACGTTATTTTGCAGTGTGTTTTTTATACTAAAAAAAACCGCATTCAAAAAAGATCAAAATAACAAAAACAAAATAAAAATGAAGGCAACAATTACAGCTATAGGTGGCTTTGTACCAAATTCTATACTAAGTAATGAGATGATTTCAAGAATGGTTGAGACAACTGAAGACTGGATAATAAAAAGAACAGGAATAAGAGAGAGAAGATTGGCTACCGATGAAAATCTGGGAACTTCGGATCTTGCCAGTGCTGCAATTGAAAATTTATTAGAAACGTATGAGGTAGATCGCTTAGAAATTGATGGTTTAGTGTTGGCAACTGCAACGCCGGATCATCTTTTGACTCCAACAGCTAGTAAGGTATGCGAGTTGAGCGGATTTACAAATGCCTTCGGGTTCGATCTTAACGGTGCTTGTAGTGGCTTTTTGTATGCACTGGAAATGGCAACAACGATGATCGAAAGTGGCCGTTACAAAAAAGTCATGGTAGTGGGAGCAGATACAATGAGTTCTATTGTAGATTACGAAGACCGCAATACCTGTATTCTTTTTGGTGATGGAGCAGGAGCTGTTCTTTTAGAGAAAACAGAATTGGATTACGGAATGATGAAAAGTATTCTTCGCACAGACGGTAGCGGTACATCATCACTTTTAGTGCCAGCTGGAGGCTCTAAAGTACCTGCAAGTATGCAAAGTATCTTGCACAGAGAGCATTTTATCAAACAAGAGGGTTCTTTTGTCTTTAAAAAAGCAGTAGAATCGATGACCAGTGTTTCTCAGGCCGCTTTGGCCAGTAATGACTTGACTGTAGAAGATATTGATTGGGTTGTGCCACATCAGGCCAATCTGAGAATTATCAAATCAGTGAGCGAACATTTGAATATTGGTATTGAAAAGGTTAAAGTAAATATAGATAAATACGGTAATACAACCTCGGCAACCATTCCGTTGTGTCTTTGGGATTTTAAGGACGATTTTAAAGAAGGTCAAAACATATTGATTACCACTTTTGGAGCTGGTTTTTCCTGGGGTGCGACTTGTATAAAATGGGGAGTTATGAGAGATCGTAAAGCAGAAAAATCGTCAACAACCGGTCAACAACTAAAACAGGATTTGATGTATCATTAAGAACATCAACCAGGTTGTATCGCTTTCTTAATCCACTAAATGTTATCTATTAGCCTATGAGGTCAAATGTGCAAAATAAAACTGTGGGGAAGAATTTTTTCTATAAATACTATAGAATCATTGTTATACCTGTTGTTTTTCTGATCTATTTATCGTCTTACTATTTTTTGAATCCCTATCAGGATTTTAAACAAAACACTTTATTAGTATTAGACTGGACCTGGACATTTGATATCTCTATCATTTTAGTGTATTGCGCTGTACTGACAGAATTAAGTCTTTTTGTAGGACGCAGCCTGAATTATTGGATTAGTTGGGAGCAGAAACCAATTTTCAGGGCTTTTGCACAATTTATATTTCTTATTGTTGGAAATATTCTTTTAAATTATTCTTTTTCCTATTTGTGGTACCAGTTTTGTCCGTACACGCCATTAAAAGAATACGAACTAGTACAAATATGGCAGTCCAATTTAATGGCTGCCATATTATCTCTTTTTATAAGTTTTATTCATACCAGTATCTTTTTGCTTAACCGCTGGCGTGTAACTTCTGAAGAAGCCGCGGAGTTAAAAATTAAAGCCTCTCAATTGCAGGAGGCTGTAACCCGCTCAGAATTAGAATCCTTAAAACTGCAGCTGGATCCGCATTTTATCTTTAATAATTTCAGTACACTAACTGAGTTAATTCATGAAGACCAGCAATCTGCCGCTTCATTTCTCGAGAATATTACACGAGTGTATCGTTATATGATTTCTAATTTTAATAAAGATACCATCACCGTTAGAGAAGAGATAGAATTTCTGAATGCTTATTTTTATCTTTTAAAAAAGCGTCTGGGCGACAAAGTAACGCTAAAACTCCAAATAGACATGAGCTGTCTGGATCTTCATTTACCACCTTTAACATTGCAATTACTGGTCGAAAATGCAGTGAAGCATAACAGTGCAACCCTGGAAAATCCGCTTGTGATTTCTATTTATTCTGACGTGGGAGATCTTGTTGTACGCAATAATTTGCAGCCAACATCGGGTAAAAACTTTACATCTACAGGGGTTGGAAATAAAAATATCGAGTTTAGGTATAAAATTTTATTTGATCGAATGCCCGTTTTTTCAGAATCTAATGGATGTTATTGTGTACGGCTTCCTTTAATTTAGTATTATGAAAATTTTAATTATAGAGGACGAAAGCATCAATGCTAACCGCCTTAAAAGATTGTTGGAAGAATTAGAGCCGGATTGCAAAATTCTGGAAATAATAGATACTGTTCAAGGGGCCGTAAAATGGCTGAATGCGAATGAAATGCCTGATTTGATTACAATGGATATTCGATTGGCCGACGGTATTAGCTTTTCAATTTTTGAAGCTGTAAAAATCACCTGTCCCATCATATTCACAACTGCTTATGATGAGTATGCAGTGCGGGCTTTTAAGGTCAACAGTATCGATTATATCATGAAGCCAATCGAGAAAAATGAACTTGAACAGGCCTTAACGAAATTTAAATCCGTAGCAAAAGTCCAGCACAATACCGAGGATATTGCCGGAATTCTAAAAAGATTCCTGAATAAAACTTCTTTTCGGGTACGTTTTCTGGTAACGTATCGGGATGGATACAAAAGTGTTGATGTTGCTGATATTGATTTCGTATATTCAGAATTCAAAACCTCGCATCTTTTTCTTAAAAACGGAACCACAATACCAATTCCCCAAACGATGGAAGAACTCGAGGACGAACTGGATCCTGATGTTTTTTTCAGGGCCAACAGGCAGTTTTTTATTCGTGCCGAAAGCATAAAAGCAATTGCCAATTATTTTAATGCCAAACTCAAGATTCAGCTTAAGTCTGATCCTGAGCGCGAAGTGATCATCAGCAGAGAAAAAGCACCTTTTTTTAAGCAGTGGATGGATCGCTAAAAAGAAATTTTATAAATTCATTTTAGAAGTCGTTACCTACTATTGGGGTCGTTTAATCGCGGTTTGGGTCATATTTATCTGAATTTTCAGGAACTCTCGTTTTAATTTTGTTGCATCCACATTTTTCGAATCTCCATTTTTTTGGTTCGGATGACATCAAAATTATGTTTAATGAAATACGCCCTTAAAACATTTTTAAAGCTTAAAGAATATCTGCAGCTTGTAGTATTATGGATTGTTGCCTTTTTGTTTTATGGCTTCATGACGTACAGCATGATCGATGATTCTTTTTTTCTAATTTACGGAATTGATTGTAACGATTTTTTACTGTCAGAACTTACCGTAGCCTTAATTGTTGGAGTAAGTATGGGAACCATTCTGTTTCTTGTACAGGAATTGGTGTATCCCCGCTTTTTTCGCCGTTACGGAATGTTGAGGAAGACTTTACTGCGGAGTTTTTTATTTGTAGCGATCAGTTTTAGTATTCTTTTGACTGTCATAGCACTGAATAAAGCGCATTACATTACAATTAGTAATTGGTTTGCACTTCAGACAGATCTAAAATGGCTGATCTGTTTTGCTCTTTATTGCTGGATCGTTCATATTGTTTTTACCTTATTGCAAGCCTTTCGCCGAAGATTGGGCAACAGGTATTTTATAAATCTTTTGCGTGGCAATTATAGGATTCCCATTGTAGAATATAGAATTTTTATGTTTTTGGAGTTATCTGTTTCACCAACGGATACAGAACAAACAAAGGATTATAGCCACAGTTTTTTATTGCAGGAATGTTTTGCAGATTTAGCAGAAACTTTACCTGATTATGATGCCGAAGTCTGCCAGTATGTGGGTGACGAGGTCATATTGAGCTGGAAAGTGCAACAAGGTTTTAACAGACAGCAATGTATCAGACTTTATGAATCTTTTGGTGTTAGATTATTAGAAAAAAATGATTTTTATCGCGACCAATTTGGTTTTGTCCCCAAGTTTAAGGCCTCCATAAATGAAGGTCTTGTAACCGTTGCCGAAATTGGACAGATCAAGACTGAGATTGCGTACCATGGAGATGTGCTCAGTACAGCGGCACGCGTTCTTGATCTGTGCAGTGATTATCAGGCGAATCTTCTGATTACACAGTCGTTTTTTGAACAGTTATCTTCTTTAGATCAGAATTATTTTACCGCAATTGAAACAACCGTTTTACGTGGTAAAAAAAGACCTGTTACCATTTACAAATCCTGTTGTTGAACTTTAGAAATACATCTTTCGAGGTAGCCTGAGCACGCCGTTTTTCTCAGTTGTACTATTGTTCGTTTCAGTCTCAAAAAAATACGTTTGGGTAAATTTCCCCAGATGAAAGAGGGTTTTGGGTTGTTATTTTGTTGTTATATCCTATCTATTCATTAAAGTGAAATACAATGACACAACAGTTTTTTCAAAATAATAAAACACTCAGCAAAATGGTAGTTTTATTGATTATCATTAGCTTTTCTTCATGTGGTAAAAGTGGTCCGGGCTCGGAGGCTTTAGCTCCTCCAAAACCTGAAGTCGATTTTTTTCAGGCTAAAGCAATCACAGGTGAAGTAGAAAAAAAATATCCGGGTATTATTGAAGGTACCGTCAATGTAGATATAAAAGCGCAGGTTTCAGGCTATCTTGAAGCTATTTATGTTAAAGAAGGCGACTATGTAAACAAAGGACAATCTTTGTTTAAAATCAAAGGAGATGTTTTTAAAGAACAAGTCAACAACAGCCGCGCTTCTTATAAAAATGCCCTGGCCAATCTTGCCAATGCTAAACTTGAAGTCGAAAAAATCAAACCTCTTGTAGACGGAAAAGTATTTTCTGATATGCAATTAAAAACAGCCCAAGCCAATTATGAAGCAGCTTCGGCACAGGTTGCACAGGCAAAGGCAGCTTTGGGATCTTCGCAGCTTAATGCCGATTTTTCTCTAATCAAAGCACCGGTAAGCGGTTATATCAGCAGAATTCCTAATCGTGTTGGTAATCTGGTTACGCCAACAGATGCTGTTCCTTTAACCATTCTTTCGGAAATTAACACCGTATTCGTTTATTTCTCTTTGAGCGAATCGGATTACCTCTCCTTTTCAAAAGAGTCAAAATCAAACCAAACCGTAAGTCTTATCCTGGCGGATGGCAGCGTTTACGAACATCCCGGAAAACTGGAAGTGGCGAGTGGTAACATCGATCGTACTACCGGAACAATTGCTTTAAAAGCCATTTTTCCGAATCCTGAAAAACAATTGCGTTCCGGTGGTTCAGCCAGAGTAGTATTGAATAGTAGTTTATCCTCTGTAATTACGGTTCCGATGGCGAGTGTAAAAGACATTCAGGATAAGTTCTTTGTTTATATTCTAAAAAAGGAAAACAAAGTCGCCATGGTTCCTATTGAAATTGCCGGTAGTGCAGGTGTAAATTATTTCGTAAAAGCGGGCGTAGAATCAGGCGATAAGATTGCGCTGAATAATATTGATGCGCTTTATGACAAACTGGAAGTAGTTCCCAAAGTAGCCACAAAAGCACTAAGCAGTAAATAATTTTTTGGTTTTAATATAAAATAACATTTTCCATGTTAAAAAAAATAATAGACAGGCCTGTATTGGCTACAGTTATCTCCATTGTGTTGGTGATATTGGGTATCATAGGTCTTACAAGATTATCTGTAACGAGATTTCCGGATATTTCACCGCCAACCGTAATGGTAAGTGGTTCTTATCCCGGAGGAAATAGCGAAACCGTTATTCGTTCTGTGGTAACCCCGTTAGAAGAACAAATTAACGGAGTTGAAAATATGCAGTACATCAAATCTACTGCCAGTAATGACGGATCTTTTTCGATCAGTGTCATTTTTAAACAAGGCGTCGATCCGGATCAGGCTGCCGTAAATGTACAGAACAGAGTACAGCAGGCAACGCCGAAATTACCGCAGGAAGTAATCAGAATGGGACTTACGACCTCGAAGCAACAAAATAGTATGATCGTTATTTTCAACCTTTATACAGAAGATAATGAAAAGTACGACGAATTATTTTTGCAAAATTATGCCAACATCAATTTGGTTCCGCAAATAAAACGAGTTCCGGGAGTAGGGCAAGTACAGATTTTTGGGCAGAAAGATTATTCAATGCGCGTTTGGCTGGATCCGCGAAAAATGGCCAACGCAGGTCTTGTACCATCAGATGTTACCCAGGCGATTGCAGATCAGAGTTTAGAGTCGGCTCCTGGAAAACTAGGAGAAGAATCAAAAGCCGCTTTAGAATATGTGATTCGATATAAAGGAAAGAAAAACAAGCCCGAACAATATGAAAATATCGTCGTTAAAACCGATGGTAACAGTATTTTAAGGCTTAAAGATGTGGCCAGAGTAGAATTTGGTTCTATTTCTTACAGCGGTGACAACAGATCCAATTCAAAGAACGCTGTTACGATGGCGATTTTGCAAACATCAGGCTCAAATGCCAATGATATCGAAATTGGAATCAATAAGGAAGTAGAAAGATTGTCGAAATCTTTTCCTCCCGACATTAAATATGTCAATGTAATGAGTACCAAAGAAAGATTGGATGAAGCAACAGGACAGGTAAAATCTACTTTGTTTGAAGCTTTTATTCTGGTTTTTATTGTAGTATTTATATTCCTTCAGGACATTCGATCTACGATTATTCCGGCCATTGCGGTTCCGGTGGCGATTGTAGGAACTTTTTTCTTCCTGCTTGTTTTTGGATTCACCATTAACATTCTGACGCTTTTTGCTTTGGTTCTGGCGATTGGTATTGTGGTTGATGATGCAATTGTGGTTGTCGAAGCCGTTCACAGTAAGATGGAAGAAGATTCCAGTCTTACGGCCAAAGAAGCGACACACAGTGCTATGGCGGAAATTACAGGGGCTGTGGTTTCGATCACACTCGTAATGTCAGCCGTATTTATCCCAATTGGTTTCATGACAGGATCATCAGGAATTTTCTATAAGCAATTTGCGTATACGCTGGCTATTGCCATTATTATTTCGGCTGTAAATGCCTTGACACTTACTCCTGCATTATGTGCACTTCTGCTTAAAAATGTTCATAGTGGAAAAGAAGGCGAGCACCATAAAACAGGATTTAAAGAACGTTTTTTCATCGGATTCAATTCGGGATTTGACAACTTAACAGGTAAATATATCAAGGGAGTTCGTTTTCTGACTGGTAGAAAATGGCTTGCAGGAGGTTTGGTTTTAGGAATAAGTGCCATTGCCATTATCATGATGATGTCTACTCCAAAAAGTTTTGTACCCATGGAAGATGACGGATTTATGCTTTACAGTTTGTCAATGCCTCCTGGTACCGCTTTAGATCGTACGACAGCAGTAATCCAGAGAATGGAAAAAGAACTTTCGACGATAGAAGCCATTGATGTCAATACCAGTATTACAGGTTTTAATATTTTAAGTAACAGTGCCAGTACCGCTTACGGATTGGGGTTTATAAAACTAAAACCTAAAAAGGAAAGAGGGGCAGTAAAAGATATTGATGAAGTAATGAATCTGGTAAATGGCAAATTAGCTGTTATAAAAGAAGGTTCTATCATGGTACTGAGAATGCCTCCGGTAGAAGGTTTTGGTGTAACCAGTGGAGCCGAAATAGTGCTTCAGGATAGAACAGCCCGTGATCCGGCAACATTAAAAGCAATGGCCGATAAAGTAATCGGACAAATTATGCAACAACCCGGAGTGCAATATGCGTATACTACTTTCAGAGCAGATTATCCGCAACTTGAATTAGAAGTTGATGAAGAAAAAGCGAGTCAGATGGGCGTGAATGTTCGGGAACTTTTAAGCAATATCCAGACTTATTTTGCCGGAGATCAGTCGGCAGATTTTTCAAGATTTGGAAAATTTTACAGAGTGAATGTAAAAGCGGATGGAATTTTCAGAACAGATCAGGAAGCTTTCAACGAAATATTCGTTCGAAATGCCAAGAGGGAAATGGTTCCTGTAAAATCCCTTGTCAAATTGCGTAAGGTGTATGGTCCTGAATCGGTAAACCGTTACAACCTTTATAATTCGGTTAATATTACCGCAGTAGCATTACCTGGATTCAGCAACGGACAAATTATGGGAAATCTGGAAACAGTGCTGGATAAACTTCCGTCTGATTACAGTTACGAATGGACAGGATTGAGTCTTGAGGAAAAAATGGGAGGCAATCAGACCATTGCGATATTTGGGTTATGTCTTCTTTTTGTTTTCTTTTTACTGGCTGCCCAGTACGAAAGCTACTTATTGCCTCTTGCCGTATTGCTTTCGATCCCAACAGGAATTTTAGGAGCGTTTGCAGGAGTTAAAGCGGTAGGATTAGACAATAATATTTACGTTCAGGTGGGATTAATCATGCTGGTCGGGTTATTGGCTAAAAATGCCATTCTTATTGTAGAATTTGCCCTTCAGCGACGTTATGCCGGTTTGTCTATAACTGAGGCAGCGATAGAAGGGGCAAGATCGAGATTACGGCCTATCATCATGACCTCTCTTGCTTTTATTGTGGGAATGATTCCGTTGATGTTCGCCTCCGGAGGTACGGCTGTAGGAAACAGGTCTATCAGTGTAAGTGCTGCTATTGGAATGTTGAGCGGAGTGGTTTTAGGAGTTTTTGTAATTCCGTTACTTTTTATACTCTTCCAGTATTTGCAGGAAAAAGTATCAGGTAAGAAGATTGTAATTCAAACTATAAAAGAAGAATAATGAAAGTATTATATACTATTGGAGTTTCTTTATTCGCAGGTTTTTTGTTGACATCCTGCGTGGTAGGGAAGAAATATACCCGTACAGATCTAAAGGCTCCTTCCAGCTATCGTGAAGCAGTAGCGGTTACCGCAGATACTATCTTGCATCCCTGGAAAAATTATTATAAAGATCCCTTACTGGTGGAGTTAATCGAAAAAGCCCTCGTTAAAAACAACGAGGTGTTGGTTGCAATAAAAAGCATGGAACAACTTGATCTTACCTACAAACAGGCGAGATTATCGTTGCTGCCCACATTAGATTTTGATGCCGGTGCCAGTCGTTCTTATCAGTCTAAGAACTCATTAAACGGTTCTTTGAGTGCACAATTTACTCAAAAAGATTATCTGGACGATTATAGTGCCAATCTTCGAATGTCCTGGGAAGTAGATATCTGGGGAAAAGCAGCGATGCAAAAAAGAGAGACCAAAGCAGGTTATTTTGCTCAAAAAGAAAATCTTTCGGCCCTGAAAACCAGAATTATTGTTCAGGTGGCGCAGTCTTATTATAATCTTTTGGGATTGGATGAGCAGCTTAAAATTGCACAAAAAAATATTGACCTGAGCAATAGTACGCTGAACATGATGAAATTGCAGTACAATTCAGGATCAGTTAGTTCTTTAGGGGTTTACCAGACAGAAGCCCAAAAGAAAACAGCAGAATTGTTGGTTCCTTTAGCAAAGGCAAATATAGCGGTTCAGGAAAATGCATTACAAATTTTATGTGGTGAGTATCCTGATAGTATCAAACGTTCCGGAAATCTGGACGTCGAAGAATTTGATGTTGTTTTACCATCAGGCATTCCGGCTTCACTTTTAAGCAGAAGACCGGATGTTAAAGCTGCTGAATATGCCGTTATGTCTGCCAATGCTAAAACCGGACTTGCAAAAGCGACGATGTATCCAACGCTGAGTCTGAGTCCGTCAATTGGGATCAATTCTTTTGAATTTGATACCTGGTTTAATTTTCCGGGCTCGGTAACCAAAACCTTAGCGGCCAATTTGGTACAGCCCATCTTTAAAAAACGTCAATTGAGAACGGCTTACGAAATTGCAGTTCTGGAACAGGAAAAGGCAGTGGTACAGTTCAAACAATCTTTTATTGTGGCCGTTGGTGAAGTGTCTGATGCGATGTCTAAAGCAAAATATGCTGATGAACGTATGGTACTGGCCAATGAAAAAGCAGTTTCCCTGGAAAAAGCAACAACAGACGCCAATTTGCTCTACAAAAGCGGAATGGCGAATTATCTGGAAGTCATTACAGCACAAAACAGCGCATTGCAAAATGAACTTGATGTTGTGGCTATAAAATTAGAAAAACTAAATGCAGGAATAAATTTATATCGTGCCTTAGGTGGCGGGGTAGAATAAGCTTGATTTTTAAATAATTCATCATCTGTACAAATTGCCGTACAGGTGGTGATTTTTTAGTTTTAAACGCACAACGTATAGGAATGTTACGCCTCAAAATAGAACTCGCGCTTTAAAATTTATGGATGTTCTGATCAAACTATTAGAATACCGGGGGGCATGGTTTCCAACAGGATGCTGATAAAACCGGTCTCATTTTCATGAAGGAACAAGTTAAAATTGATCTTAATTTAAGAGAAGTTTTAAAAAGAATGCCATTAAAAAGTGCTTAGGATACTGCTGATTATGTTCATACGGGTATTTTTATTTTACAAATTAAAAAAGATTCCTATACAAAAGAATGGCGTGACGGCAGAATTTCTTTAGAAGATAGTCTTGCCAGAATTGTAGCAAAGTTAGAATTAATAGCGGCAGAAGAGAAGCAATCGAAAAAAGCTTGTGAGATTATTGAACTAAAAAGTTGAAAAGAAGTTGAATGAAGAGGTATTGGTTACTGTTTTTTGTAAGAAATAGTGAAATATTTTTTTTACCTTTAGAATGATTTAAATGGTTTATTATTAATAACTTATAAAAATATAACTATGACTACTCTTACTTCTGCTGACATTTTGAAACAACAAAAAACATTAAAAATATTAGCTTCGGTATTTTTGTTTTTATCCTATCTTATCGGATTAGGTGCTTTGATAGGAACTCTTTATCTTTTATTGACACCCCGGGGTATTGGAGGTTGGATTTTGCCGGCCTTTAGTTTTTTGACAGGATTGATCGTTTTTTTGTTTTTATTTTCGATTTCTAAAATCATCACGATTCTAATTGTAATCAGCCAAAAATGAAAAGGGGTATAAGCTGTTTGTTGTGCATCCTGATTTTAGGATCCTGCACAGAGAAAAAAAGTAATCCCGAAGAAACCGTCGATGTTGTGATGGTGGGCGGTGGTATTATGAGTGTGACTTTGGCCAATATGCTTAGCGAACTTGATCCTAAATTGTCTATCATTACCTATGAAAGGCTCGATGCTGTTGGTAAAGAAAGCTCATCTGCCTGGAACAATGCCGGAACAGGACACTCAGCACTTTGCGAACTGAACTATACACCGGAACTTAGTAACGGTACAATTGATACTCATAAAGCCGTTGAGATTAATGAATCTTTTGAGGTTTCAAAACAATTCTGGTCGTATTTAGTAGCTCAGGGAAAAATAGGACCTCCAAAAACATTTATCAATCCAACGCCACACATGAGTTTTGTTATAGGCGAGGATAATGTGAAATACCTTAAAAAAAGATATTTGGCTTTACAAAAAGAACCCCTTTTTACCGGAATGGAATTTTCTGATGATCAGAAACAGATCAAAAACTGGATTCCGCTTGTAATGGAGGGGCGTGATCCTTCTCAAAAAGTAGCGGCAACTAAAATCGATATTGGTACTGATGTCAATTATGGGGCATTGACCAGTGAATTGGCTTCGAATCTGTTGAAATCCGGCAAAATGAAGTTAGAACTCCGTCATGAGGTAACTAATTTTAAAAGAAATAGTGACGGAACCTGGAAGGTTTATGTAAAGGATTTACAAACCAATACAACCAAAACGATTGATGCCAGGTTTGTTTTTATCGGAGCGGGCGGAGCAACACTTCCTTTGCTTGAAAAAACGCATATACCGGAAGCAAAAGGGTATGGCGGATTTCCGGTAAGCGGAGAGTGGCTGGTTTGTAATAATCCTGAAATAATAGCGCAACATCAGGCAAAAGTATACGGAAAAGCTTCTGTAGGTTCACCACCCATGTCAGTTCCGCATCTTGATACGCGCATCATCAACGGAAAAAAAGAACTCTTATTTGGTCCTTTTGCAGGATTTTCATCTAAATTTCTTAAAAACGGTACGTGGGGAGATTTACCGGCATCCTTTAATTTTTATAATATCAGACCCATGTTAGAAGCAGGACTTGACAATGTGCCGCTCACTAAATATTTGGTCGAACAAGTGGTGTTAACACCGGAACAACGTTTGGCAGCGCTTAGGGAATATTTTCCAAAAGCAAAAATGGAAGACTGGGATCTTAAAATTGCCGGTCAAAGAGTTCAGGTGATAAAAATCGATGAAACCACACAAGGCGGAATATTGCAATTTGGTACCGAAGTTGTAACCGCTTCAGACGGGAGTGTTGCTGCTCTGTTAGGCGCTTCTCCCGGTGCTTCTACTTCTGTTTCGATCATGCTCAAGGTAATTGAAAAGTGTTATAAAAAGAAACTGGAAACGCCACAATGGCAAACTAAAATTAAAGAAATGATTCCGTCTTACGGACAAAAATTATCTGAGAATATTCCTTTGGCCAATCAGATACGAAAAAACAACAGTGAGAAACTGGGAATTGTCTGGAAAGAAATCCATCCGGGTACGATCAAATTACAAGATGTCAATTAGTAATAAATGCGATCGATTCTGGTAGACCCAAAAAAAAATCCAAAGCTGTAAGTTTTCTGAAATAGCTTACGGCATTGGATTTTTTTTAAATCCTGCGCAATAGTAACGGAGGAGCGAGCTGCAATTTTAAGATAGCCCTTAAATTTTATTCTTTATATAAGATGATCGTGGCTTTATACCCCGTACCAACATTCCACTGACTGGCTTTAATTACCGCTCCGTTGTCATCAAAAACCTGAAATTCAGCAGTATTTGGTGAAGCTGAACCTTCGTTCAGTGCTTCGAAATCTATTTTATTGATTCCTTTAACCAAATCTATTTTGAATCCCTGAAATTCACTATCCAAGCTTACTTCTGTTTTGATAACCTTATCGTTCAAATACACTCTGATCTTATCTCCATCTACAAAAGCAGCATCACGATAACGTACAGTAGAAGTGGCTGTATTGGTAACATAACTTCCTAAATATTCATTTCTTCTGTAAAAAATACCTTCAACATTAGCTTCCGGTTTATAGAGAATGTTATTTTTATAAAGGTCATCCGGATTGATTTTTAAGACGGTTCCGTCTTTTAAAGGCGGCGTTTCAGGGTTTGGAGGTGTATCTGTTGGTGGCAGAGTTTCTTTGATTTCAGAATTTTTTGACGGAATGGGCTTGTATTTATCTTTCAATTCTTTTTGCGCATATCCTTGCAGAGCAGTGCTCATTATAATAACCAGAAATAATATCCTTTTCATAAACCTTAAATGTTTTAATATATAAATAGCAATCAATCCTTAAATTTAAACAGATTAATTCTTACTTACAAACATTTAATTACCGCATTTATTGCCTCGTATATCTTTTATTTAAGAATATCAGGAAACTGTTGCTTTTGGATGAATGGTTAGCAATAAAAAACCTGATCCTCAATTGTTGTTGAAAATCAGGTTTTTAGATTGTAATTGGTTTTTATTCTTTAATGAATTTAAAATATTGCACCGAATTTGCGCTTGTAGTAACTTTTACCATATAAATACCTTTAGGCAAACCGCTTACAGGTACTTCTGAACTCATCATATCCTGAGCAGTAGTAGCAGTTTTCCATACTTCTTTTCCTGAAATGTCGTACATGGCAATCGTAAAAGGCCCATTAATAGTGTGATCAAATTTTATCCTGAAGTTTGTTGATGCAGGATTCGGAAAAATATATTGGGTTGCTGCATTCCAGTGATAGGTCGGAATATTTAATGTTGGCCCCTGCGATATAGCATACAAAGCAGCATCCGCTTTGGGCAATTGCACGTTTAATGTTCCTTGTGTTGAACTTGTCGCACCGGAATACAATTCTTTAACCGTATAATTTCCTGAACCCAGGCCCAGACGGTTTAAATTGACACTCGTATTGCTTGCCGTAGCACCGTAGTTGAATACCGCTACATAGGTAATATTATTATGTGAGGCTGAAAAAATATTGGCCGCATTGTAACCCGTATTTCCATCAGCAGGAATAAAGTGCATATCGGCACGGGCAACATTCATTACATCGTTATTTTGTAAAAGATTTTGCGATTTGGCTTTCCATGCTCCTGCAACTGAGAAATCATCACCGCTGGTAATAGTTCCCGTTACCACACTGCTTAAGAGTCTTGCACGATTCTCTCCATCAGAAGTAGTACCAAATACTACATGGTCCGCATCGAGATAATCATAAATCTGATTTTGCCACCAACCATAAGTAGTACTGTTAAGCGTATAATCTGTTTCGCTAATACTACTGTAAGCATCACAGGCAACACGACGTACGTGTACAAAGGGGCCAGTTGCCAGATTGGGAGATATGGCTGCCTGAACCAGCATCGTTCCGTTAATTTCATCAATTAAAAATTTCATGCCTTCCTGATACGCTTCCATACCCGTATGAATCTGATTATTTGCAAAACCGTCAGCTTCGATACTGGCGTGAGTCAGAAAGTCTATTTTTACCATTTCAAATCCGGCTGCTTTAAAACGGTTTATAAAATACTTTATTCGGGCCTTAGTTCCCGGACTTGTAGGATCCATGGCATAAGCACCATCAAGTTCAAAAGGATTTCCGTTCACCATTGTCCAACTTTGATTGTAGTTATACGAACTGCCTTCTATCTGGCGATTGTACTTCCCCCAATCAACAAATGGTGCCCAGTAAATACCGGCTTTAAATCCTTTGTTTTTTGCATAAGTAACAAACTGGGCAAGCTCTGCATCAGTCATATTATCCCAATACGAATCAAGATCTATAAATAATGTATTGTCTTCGGTTTTATATGCCGGGCAGTCGTCATGAAAAAAGTCTACAACTGCCTTAGCTTTGGTCAAATTAATATTAGATTGTATGGCGCCCCAGCTGTTCCAGCCAATTGGCTTGGGAGCAGTCCAGTCAAAAATGTATTTGGGTTGCAGGGCGGCATTGGCTTGTGCAAATTCCTCGAAACCTGTTCGCCAGTCCTCCGTAGCATTTATCATTACTTTAGGCGAAGCGCAATTCGTTTGTCCAACATTCACCCAACCGTGATCCCGGGTATCTCTGGTTACGTCTTTCTTTGTCCATCCTGCAATAACCGAAACATAGGCTGATGATGTACCTCCGCCACTTACTGTAACTCCCGTTTTCCATTTTGTATGTTCCAGAGAACCAACAACCAAACCTTTGCGATTGGTATTATTGTAGATATTGGTAACCTCAGATGCTGTAAAATCAGCAGAAGTAAGAGGATAGGCATTGTAGCGAATCCATGCATCGTTGTCATAAGGCACAAACAAGGCTCTGATGTCTCCGCTACCAAAGTTTGGTGTTATCTGATAGCTTGTTAGCGGGGACATTTTGTAACAGTTAGAGCCGTTTCCTGTGAGAACCACCTGAACGGCCAGATAATTTTTGTTGGTATAAGTATAAAAAATCTGCTGCATGCCCAGTGTATAATTTCCACTTAAAGTAAAAATATGCTTAGTGCCACTGCCAATATTATCCGTAAAAGATTCTGATGTGTAAACAGCCGAAGCGAAATTATCACTCGCATATTGCTGATCGCTAAAGGCATAAGCTGATGCATTGGTAATTACGGTGCTGCCATTGAATTTTATACTATAAGTTTTGGTCGTAAAGTTGTAAACGATCGCATTATTGGTACCAAAAGACACTGTTTGTAGACTAGAGGAGTTTATTGGCGTCAAAACAAACTTGTCTAAATTGGGTGCCCATGAACTTGTGTTGTCCCAAAGCAGGGTAGTGGTTCCGCTGTTGAGATAGACACTTAAATTTTTTGAAGCGGCAGTACTCCATCCACCACTGGGTTCGCACGGAATAGCTATGGTGGTGGCTGAGCCAGCAGTTAAGCGAATGGTTCTGGGATCACCCGTGCAATAGAACAATTGCAGCTTGTACCAGCCTGCTGCTGCTACGGTAACATTTACAGAAACACTGCTATTACCGCCCAAATTGCCTACTATTTTTCCGGAACAGGAATCGCAGTTTTGTATATCGGCGCTGTTGGTACGGCTGCCACTTTCGAATTCATACGTCTGAGCGAAGGCAGATATTGCAAATAATAGCAATACTGTTGTAAAAAAGGCCTTAAAATGATAATTTTTCTTTTGTAATTTTTTCTTGCATAATAATTCCTTTTAATTAGTTAAGATGCAGTACTATTCTATACTGTGCTACAATGATAATAAAAATATCAATATAACGTTAAAAAATAATCGATTTAATTGTTTTGAACTGATTTATTTGAATTTAATATTTGTAATTTGCTGCTATTTTGTTGAAAAGAAAATTATGATTTTAGCATTGTAAATTACAATTTGTTGAGAACTTAATCAGGAGATTTTAAGGCAGGACGATTTGTTTGATAACCTCACTGGATACAATGCTGGAATTTTAGATAAATAATTTCATGGCGAGGTACTTTTATAATAAGGATTTTGCAGCAGAACTTTGTTACAATTACCAGATGCGTACTCGTTCTTCAGGTGCTAAATAAAGCTTGTCTTCCGGTTGTATATTAAAAGCTTTGTACCAGGCATCAATATTACGAACGACACCATTTACACGGTAGTCCGCAGGCGAGTGATAGTCCTGTGATAACGTCATACGGTATGCTTCGGGCGTATAAAGACTGCGATTGGTTTGAGCAAAAGATAAAAAGTAGCGTTGGTCATCTGTGTAACCATTTAAAATTGAAGGAATGTTTTGATGATCAGCACGATAAAGCTGGTAAGCTTCATAAGCCACGACTACACCCGTTAAATCGCCAATGTTTTCTCCAAGCGTTTGTTTTCCGTTGATATGGATTCCATCTGATGAAAACGTATTGTATTGTTCAATAAGTTGTTTAGTGCGTTCTTCAAATGATTGTCGTGTTTGTGGAGTCCACCAGTCACGCATTACACCATTACCATCAAACTTTGAGCCTTCGTCATCAAAGCAATGCCCTAATTCATGTCCGATAATGGCGCCTATGGCACCAAAGTTTACGGCTGGATCAGCAAACAGGTCAAAAAAAGGAGGTTGCAATATACCGGCAGGAAATTCAATCGAATTGTATAATTTACTGCTTGTCGCATCAACAGTTTGGGGTACCTGATACCAATCTTTACTGGTAAAAACCTTGTGAAGCAACGAGCGTTCATTCTCCCAGTTTGCTTTTGTAATACTTTGCTCATTAGCAATTGGGTTCTTCACATCAAACTTCATTGCTGAATAATCACGCCAAACTTCAGGGTATCCTATTCTGACAGTAACAGCATCCAGTTTCGCCAGTGCTTCTTTTCTGCTGCTGTCATCCAGCCAATCCAGCTTTTTGGAGTCTTATAGAAAATGCGTTTCTAATGTAATCGACCAAATCTTTAGTGTTTTTAAGGTATTCCGGAGAAAAGTATTTTTCGACATAAAGTTTTCCAACGACTTGTCCCAAACGATTGTTCACATATAGAATTGATTTTTTTTCTCGGGAGATATCATTAGCAATTCCATTTAAAGTACCAGAATAAAAATCAAACTGATTTTTACGAAATTGTTCCGGTAAAAGGGTAGAATGGTTCACGAATCCAGTGAAAGGCAAGATAAGAGGACCAGGTAGCTATTGATGTATTCGCAAATATAGTGGCCTTTGCCTTTATTGCGGAGTCGGCCTGCAATATTACTTCACTGACATGATCAACTTGCCTGCTGGCCAAAAAAACTTTCCAGGGGAAACCGGGAGCATAAGTATAGAGTGCTGAAGCAGGCAGCAGGCGAGAGTTGATCTTGCTGTCACGCATTTGAGCAGGCGTCCACTGTACTGCAGCTAACTTTGCTTCAAGCTCCAGAATATCATTAGCACGTTGGTCAGCGTTAGAGATACCGGCAAGTTCAAAAGTACGAACCATATATTCTTTATACGCTTTGCGATACCCCGGATAAGGGCCATCTTGTTTGACGTACCATTCAGGCGAGGGGAGACCTATACCGCTATCACCCAGCGCAACAAGAAACCGGTTTCTATTGTTAATATCCGGCGCGGTGTGAATAGAGATAATCGAAAAAGACTTTGGATTTGCCATCCACTTTGCAACACCTTCGTAATTGTTTAAGGCTAGTATTTCTTTTAAATCCTGCTGAATTGGTTTTAGTCCCAGTTTTTCGATGTTATTAGTATCAATATAGCCCAGATAAAAGTGCACCTACCTGTCTTAATATACCCTTGCTCGTATTAATTTCGGCTGCACCCTGATGAATAATACCGGCTATCCCTTTCGTCGATTCTGTTTTTAGCTTCACTATAATTACTAAATCCCGAAGAACCGGCCGGAATAGTTTTAGACTTTAGCCAGCCTTCATTAACATATTTATAAAAATCATTGCCGGGCAATATTTCCGTACTGATCAACTGAGTTTCAATTCCCCAATCTCCAAAAGTCGCTTTATTAACAGTAGATGCCGTTGCTTGGGCTTTTGTAGTATTGGCATTAAAAAATAGTATCACAATCAGACTAAATTTTGTTATCAGTTTTATTACCGGAGTTTTTTGAGTCTGAAAATCGGTATGCAATTTAAAAAAATGGATTTTATATTTCATTGTGAATATTTTATAACGCGCCAAAGCTACCTTTCGATTTTGAATTATGATTGTATAAATGCGAATAGAAAATTATTTTTTGTAATTAAATTATCTATTGGATTGAAATCGTGGAATTATGTTGATATGGATCTAAGTATTTATTAAATGAATTAGAGGTATAACTAATTTAAAGTAAATGTTTTAATTGTGGTTTTTTAGAAGGTTTCCAGTGGAGAGGACCTTCCTGAATTTCTTTAAATTTTACTATTTTGATCGTGTAAATTTGAAAGCAGTCCGTTTTGATTGTCTTAGCATCAATTGCAAAATCGAATCTTTTGCTATATTTTTGAAGGTACCGATCATTCAAAAGTTCCATTTTTCGGAATAAATAAACAGGTAAAATTAAAATATAAAATGAAACAGGCATTCTGCATTCTAATCATTCTCTTGAGCACAAAAAGTACTATTTTTGCACAAAAACCAAAAGTAATCATCTTGGGGGTTGAGCATTCTTCGCAACTAATCAATTACAACCATCAGCCTTCGGCATTGCGAACTTTTATAAACAAAGTAAATCCTGCTGCTATTTGTATTGAAAGATCTCCTGAAGAGTTCTCCAGAAATGATTTTTATGAATTCACTTACGAACAACAATATGTCATAATCCCATTTGCGAATCAAAAAAAAATACCCCTTCATCCAATTGACTGGTATCCTGACAGCGATGATTTAAAACTTGCTTTTGGAATGTCAGATTTAGAAGTTCCAGCTTTTACAAGACAGGAAAAAGGATTTTTAGGGTTTACAACATTTACGGAAAACATTGATTTTGAAAAGGATTTGTATTTTGCTGACAACCCCGAATATGTAAAATCAATTGAAAAGTGGTACGCCAATCTTCCTGAAAAAGATAAATTTTGATTTTCCGAGGAGGTTATTTTTATACCGGACATTTTTGCAGGCCAGCAGAATTCAAAAGGTATTGCAAAATTATAAGAGCAACGATACTATATTGGTCGTAATTGGTGCATTTCATAAAAATGATATTGAGAAAAACCTGCGAGATAATGGATATGAGATCGTACAGCCTAATTCATACGGTACCATTGAAAAAAAGGATATTGACGCGAATTTTGAGAAAATGGATTCTTACGCCATATTATCCTTTAATCTTTTAGGCATGCAATCGTATAACGATAAGATAAACAAAGAACTTGTTAATCAGGCGTTTGATCAATTAAAGGAAGAAAATAATACGGAGATAAATTTCCTGAAGATAAAATATGATTTGTTCCTAAAAAAAATAGATTCAAAAGAAGCCATAAAACAATATAAAAATCTTTTAACGAACTCAGATTCAGATCGGGATTTTACCTGGAATGGAGTGAAAAATAAATCACGAATAGATTCTTATTTCGATCCGTTTGGTAATCTGAATGTTTTGCAGAGGATTCATTTAGAATTATTAAGAGAATATTCAAAAACATCAAATTTAAAAGGATGTCAAAGCGAAACAGAAGTACTGAGTAAAGGATTAAATACACTTAAAAACAATATGTTACTGGAATATATCAGGCAATACATAAAAAAATAAAGCCAGGTTTATGGGATTAACTAATTACTTTTAATAATGGTATCCATTTGCCATTACAAAAGCTGAAAAATAAAAACCTTACATTTACCTATCATATTAATCAATTAGACAATACCCGGTATGTACGATATACTTTTTAAACATCTTGAAGAAAAAGTGAGCTTAACTTCAGGAGAAAAAGAACTTGTAGCCAGCTTCTTTACGCCTAAAAAACTAAAAAAAAGACAGTTTTTAGTAGTGGAGGGACATGTTTGTAAATATTTAAGTTTTGTTACAAAAGGCCTTTTAAAAGCGTATCATACGGATGAAAAAGGAAATGAGCACATCAATCAGTTTACACCTGAGGGATGGTGGACGTCAGACATGAATAGTTTTTTCAGGGGGGAAATTTCTTTTTACAGTATTGATGCGATGGAAGATTCAGAAGTGTTGGTAATTACCAGTGAAGATTTCGAAAATCTAACGTTGCAGGTTCCTGTAATGGACCGGTATTTTCGTTTGCTTTTTCAAAACAGCTTAATTACAAAAGAGAGAAGATTAATAAGTTCTCATACCCATACTGCCGAAGAGAAATACAAGCATATGGTAGAAAAGAATCCGGATCTGATCAGACGCGTACCACAAAATTTACTGGCTTCTTATCTGGGACTTTCTCCTGAAACCCTGAGCCGTTTAAAAAAGAATATTATGTAGGAACAGTAATAATTGATTTAGATCAATCGAATTTCTTGTTTTAGATCATCTTTCCGAGTCTTGTTTTAGAAGTAATTTTGATAAAAATTTAAAATATGGATTCTCAAAAATTAACTACACCTTCTACAGATAGCAACATAGCCCTGGTAGTGGGAGCAACAGGAATCGCAGGAAGTAATCTTGCCGCAAAATTGATAGAAAAAGGCTGGAAAGTTTATGGACTTGCCCGAAACCCAAAAAGTGATAGAGAAGGATTGTTTCCAATCGCGGCTGATTTATTAGATAAAGACGCATTGGCTTCAGCTTTAAAAGACGTTTTTCCTACACATATTTTCTTTACTACATGGATGCGAAATGATACTGAAGAAGAAAATATCAGGGTCAATAGCGCCATGGTTCGTAACCTGTTGCAGGTATTATCTGCTAAAAAAAGCATTCAGCATGTTTCGCTGGTAACGGGCTTAAAACATTATCTGGGGCCTTTTGATTCTTATGCAAAAGGAACGTTACCGGAAACACCATTACGAGAGGAAATGCCCCGATTGGACCTGGAAAATTTTTACTACGCTCAGGAAGACGAGGTTTATGAAGCTGCTGCATTAGATTGTTTTACCTGGAATGTACATCGCCCTCATACTATTATTGGTAAGACTGTCGGGAATGCCATGAATATGGGAACTACATTAGCGGTGTATGCAAGTATTTGCAAACGTGAAGGTTTACCTTTGATCTGGCCGGGATCTGCCGAACAGTGGAACGGAATCTCAGATGTTACCGATGCTAAAATTTTGGCAGAACAGCTGATATGGGCAGCCACAACACCTGAAGCTCAAAATGAGGCTTTCAATATTACAAACGGTGATGTTTTTCGCTGGAAGTGGTTGTGGCCAAAAATAGCACAATGGTTCGAAATTGACTTTGAAGGATACAATGGAACCATAAGACCACTTGAAAATGTGCTGAATGATAAACAATCCATCTGGACTGCAATTGTGCAAGAGAATGGATTAACGGAAAGTAATCTGGATACGTTAGCTTCTGCGTGGCACACCGATCTTGATCTTGGACGTCCGTTAGAAGTCATGACCGATATGTCGAAGAGCAGAACCCTTGGGTTTACAGTTTATAAAAGTACCAAAGATTCTTTTTTTGAGTTGTTTACGCAATTAAGAAACGATAAAATAATACCATAAATTTTAGCTTTAAATAGAAAAATGCTCCCCATTGCGGAGCATTTTTTTTATTTAATTTATATCTTATTGCTTTTTGCGGGAATAGATTTATAGTAGTCCTGCAAAATATACCAGGCCTTTTTCTTATCCCCTCTGTCTGAAAGAAGTCCTTTGCGGTTCCAACCATTTTGATAGACGGGGTGCATTCTTCCAAGGGATCGGTAATCTACCAGAATCCACGGGCAAACACCAGCCAGATTGGGCGTGGTCTTAAACATGGCAATTTGGTCTTTATAAATCTGTTCCTGATATTCTTCGGTCCAGTATGCTGCTTCATCAGTTGGGCCATAGTGGCTGCCATAAAGAGCTTCGCCTCCAAATTCAGATATTATGACGGGCTTGTTGGCGACAAATTTCCACTTGGTGTCTTGTGGTTTGCCTTGCCAGGGGGCATACCAGCCAATATATTCGTTTAAGGCAATAACATCAAAATAATTGTAAAGCGGATCATTTACATCAAAGGTATTGTTGCTGTAACCCTGATTGTTGATGACAGAAGTAACCAATCTTGTATCATCAATTTCCCGGCACTTTTCAGAGAGCGCGATCAAGGCTTCATTACGGTTAGGAGTCGTTGAATAGGTTTCGTTAGAGATACTCCAGATAAAAACGCCGCAACGGTTTTTATCCCGCCCAATCATTTCTTTCAGCATGGTTTCCATTTTATCGGTAACACCCGGGGTGGCAAATTCAATATGCTGATAAACCGGCAGTTCATCCCAAACCAGAAGTCCCATTTTTTCAGCCATTTTTACCATATTCTCATTGTGCGGATAATGAGCCAGACGTACAAAATTACAACCGAGTTCTTTTGCCCAGGTCAGTAAAATCAAAGCGTCTGAATCTGAAAATGCTTTGGCTGCAGTAAGCGGGTTTTCTTCGTGTATATTAGTTCCTTTTAAGAAAATGGTTTTGCCGTTTAGCAGGATTTCTGTTCCTTTGGTGGCAAGGGTTCGAAAACCTATCTCATCCGTAACAGCATCGGTTTCGCTTTCGATAGTAACCTTGTATAATTTTGGATTTTCAGGCGACCATAATTGAAACTTTGAGGAAAATTGTACGAGGGCTTTACCATTATTATCGGTTGTAGTTGCATAACTAACACCCAATTCAGGGATTTTTATTTTTATTTTTTGAGAAACATTCGTTCCCTTTAGCTGTACCCATCCCAATACTTCTTTTGAGGATGCCTTTTTGAGCTGAATAAAATAATCGTCTATGTAAGAGGCTGGAGTTGCAACAAGATTTACATCGCGTGTAATACCGCCGTAATTAAACCAGTCGTAACCAAGTCCCGGCAAGCCATCCTTTAATCGTTGGTTGTTGACTTTTACAATCAGACTGTTTGTGCCATTAACGGCCAGATCCGTTATTTCAAACTGAAAAGGGGTGAATCCGCCTTCATGACTGCCCAGAAGTTTACCATTAAGATAAACGGTAGCAACATAATTAACGGCTCCAAAATGAATGAAATAGCGTTTGTCTGCTGTTTTGTTGTAGGTAAATGCTTTTTTGTACCACACGACACCTTCCAAATAAGTGATTTCAGGCATTTGTGTATTAAAATCTCCGGGAACGTTAAGCAGGGGACTACCATCAAATGAATATTCTATAAAATCGGTCTTCTTTTCCGGTTTTTTCTCCTGCCAAATCTGTCGCCAGTCCCCAACATTTGTCGGATCTATAATAGCCTGCCATTTACCGTTTAGCGATACGGTATTTCGCGATGCAACATTTTGCAGGGCAGTCTGGCTTTCGCAAAACCAAGGATTCAATAAGAAGAACAGGTAGACTAAAAAAGGTAATAATTGCTTAGGCTTTAACATATTATTTTTGAACTAAATTCTTAATCTGGTAAAGCTATTGTTTATTTTACTCATTGGTTGATTAAAAAAGTTCAAACTGTTGTAGTATTTCGGCACTTTTGGTTGTATTACAGTGTAGTAGTCATACACGTTCCCTGTTTTTTGTATTTTGCAGGCTCTAAACTAGAAAGACAATCCAAATCAAATTTAAATTATGACGAAACGAGTAAACGAACTTTCAAAGAAGAGATAGCTACTTTATTTCCAGTTGTGTTGTCTCATTACGATTCAAATTGGGTAGCAATTTTTAAAGAAAAGCAAAAACTTATTAAAACTACTTTAGGAGAAATTGGATTGAGGATTGAACATTTTGGCAGCACATCTATTCCAAATTTAACAGCAAAGGATACAATTGATATTTTAGTTGAAATTCCGGACGATCAGAATTTGAATGATTCGATTATAGCACTTATGAAGAATATTGCATATGATTTTATGTGGCAGACAGATAGTGAACCCCCTTACATGGTATTTGTAAAGGGATATAAAACCACAGGAGTCAAAGAGCAGACATTTCATATTCATATGGGACCGGGGAATCATAAGTTATGGGACCGGATTTATTTTAGAGATTATTTGATTGAATTTTCAGATATAGCAAAAGAATACGAAACATTAAAAGTGGCATTAGCGCAAGAGTTTCAATACGATCGGGTAGGATATAGAGTTGCGAAAACAGATTTTGTGGTTAAAATTACTGAAGAGGCTAAAAAATATTATCTGTATAGCTAGTTTATATGCTGTAGCTAAAAAGACTTCAGGCTTACCGATTTTTTACTTTTCCAAAAGAGATACTTTTTCAAGCGCTTTGTCTGTGAAACCATTACCTGTATAAAAACTATCATAAAAAGCGCTATGTTCTTTAGGGTAATTGATCTCATAGTTGGGAGGAATACCAATGCCTTCATAACTTTTATTTTTACTGTCTGAATATACTTCATTTGATAAGCTGAATTCCCAACCGTTCGGAAGTTCTTTCCATAGTAATTCTGAAAATATTCCCGCTGTTGGAGATCCAATACGCACGATTTCAGGATAACTTAAAGTACCCAATGCAAATATTTCTGCTGCGCTGGCCGTATTATGACTCGTTAGTACGTATACTTTTTTGCGGTAAGGATTTTGACTAGGAATTAAATTATAATCCTGATTGGCCGAAAAGCCGTCACGGGTTTTTGCTTTTACTGAAAGTACCTTCTTGCTATTTGTAACAAAATGGCTTAACAATTTCAGCGCAACAGTTTCATAACCACCACCATTAAACCTAAGATCAATGACGACAGATTCTGTATTTCTAAAATCATCAAGAATAATTTCCATTACTTTTTCGACACCTTTTAGTTCGTCTGTAAACAGTTCTAAAGGAACTTTCTTCTCACTGATTTCCTCATATTTTTTTAAGAATTCTTTAGAATCTTGCGCAGTATCCGGAATGTAGTTCGCAAAATTATTCATGTCAGTAATTACGATGTAACCCATTTTACTGTTCTTTAAGAATCCCCATTGTATAACTCCGTTATTATAAGATTTAATTTTCTCGACGTATTTCTCCTGTAAATCATGAAAGACTTCCTTTCTGAATTTTACGGGTTTTGTAGCAGACTTATTGGTTGGTGAATTTAAGGCTGCGGGTATTTCAAGGCGAATATGTCCGTCATTAATCTTTTGTACCATTTCTTTCAGGACCAAAGCAAATTCCTGTTCTGTTTTAAGCTTTCTGACCCTTGGTAAATAATCATTGTAAATCTGTTGCCACTTGACATTTCTTTCCTTAAAAAAGGCATAATTATCATTAAAAGTAAGCCAGAAAATCTTAAAGTTTTTCTCGAATAAAGTGTCTTTTAGCGGAGCTTCTGTACAATTAGCGGGCAGGGCACTAATGCGTTTAAAATTATAATTTACAATTCCGCCCGGATTCAGAACCAATAAGCTATCTGTTGCAGCAACAACAGAAAACCTTCCTGCAAAATTTCCTTCAACTAGTGCTTTGCAGTTTACATTGTCGATGTTATAATACGCATAATCAGCATCTTTTAGGGTCAGAGTACGATCGTAGCCTTCTTGCAGCCAGGAACTATTTTGTATCACATTGATTTGTTGGGCAAATCCCGAAATTCCGCATAACAAAACACAAGGGACTAACACTCTTTTAAAATACGACATAGATTATTTTTTAATTGTAAGTGATTATTATTGGATTAGAAAGAAAAAATAAGCATTTCGATACTAATGGTATGATAAAGACATAAAATTAAAAGAGATGTTACAGTAAAAACAGGAAAAATGCGAATGAAGATTTAAAATGAAATTCCTGAAAATTAATTTCAATAGAAAAGTTCCATTTTCAAAGAAGAAAAAAGAAAGATAGTGATCTGAATTTTGTAAAGTTGTTTAGAAATTGTCGTTAAACCTAATCGTTAAGGATTATTTTTTACCACTGTTTTTTTTATTTCAGTTGTAGTTTTTTCATTACTTCTCGATGATGTAGACTTAACTTCTGATTTTTTATCTGAAGTCCTTGCGCTCGAAACATTATTTTTGTGATTTGAAGTTGTCATAATAAAAATTTCACATTGTTAAGGAACAAATGTAGCAATAGCAAAAGTGATACTATTATAAAATTATTATAATTAATTGTATTATTATCAGTTGTTTATGAGTTGCTGATTAACGATTGTTATTATTATTTTTCAGGATTTTTGAGTTTTTCCAGTATATAATTCCAGTGCTGATTTTCAGGATCCAGTTCACGCGCCTTTTCAAAAAACGAAATAGCCATTTTTGGATTCCTGTTTCGTTTGTAAATCTCCCCTAAGCTTTCATAAACAAGCGTTGAATTGGGATATTCCTGTGCATTGAGTGTAAAGATTTTTACAGCCTCTTTTATTTTTCCTTCTTTTCTCAATTCATTGCCTAAATAATTAAGTTGACTTTCATTAAAAATAAATGATGCCTTTTTTGAAGCTTTAAGTTGTTGGTATAAGATAATAGCGGCGTCTGTTCCCTGGGTTTTATTCGTTGTTCTGAGAGTATCCAGTAATGTCCATGGATATTTATAAGATGCAACTTTATGAGTAACATCAAGAATATGCCAGCCAATATCTGATACTGAATTGTTGGTATTGGATAAAACAACGACGCCAATTTTATTTTTTTATCTATTCCTAAAAAAGTAGAATATCCGGGCATTCCACCATCTTTGAAGAGTAAATGTTGTCCATTGTTTTCTACAAGAGTCCAGCACATTGTTATAAACGTATCGTTTCCGTCTTTTTTTGCCTGCATAACATGAGTGAGTTCCATGGCAGGGGATAAATTTGTTTTGATCACACCCATATTGGCTTCGGCAAAAGTCAGAAGATCATTTACGTTTGATCGTATGGATCCGCCGGGACCAATAGCGCCTAAATCAGTTAAGCCAACAACAGTACCGGTTTCTGCATGCCCAACGGCCAGATTGGATTTTTGGTTTGCGGTCAATGAAATAACCGTGTTATTCATATGCAAGGGCTTACAAATTTCTGCTGTTATCAAAGCCTCGAAGTCTTTTTGTGCCACCAGGGTCAATATATTACCTAATAGGCCATAGGCAACATTGGAATACCGCCACTTTGAGTCAATATCAAAAGTAGGTTCAAAGTGGGATACATATTCATATAACTTACTTACAGTATAATCGGCGTACGGTTCGTCTAAATTTTTGGGATCAACATTGTAAGGAAAACGAGGCATTCCGGATCTGTGCGTTGATAAACTCAGCAATGTAATTTCTTTTCCGTTTCTGACCGGTATTTTTACCGTTGTTGGAAGAAACTTAGAGATAGGATCGGTAAGACTGAGTTGTTGTTTTAAACTCATATCGGCCAATGCCAGAGAAGTGAATACTTTCGTAATCGATCCAATTTCGTAAATGGTAGTACCGTCAGGCAAAGTAGCATCTTTATCACTTTTTTTTCCTTCTGCAAATATTTGCCGGCCATTGGCATTTACAATGCCAACGATAATACTTTTACTTCTTTTATGGGCAACTTCCCGCTTAATAATTGCCTTTATACTGTCTGTTGCTATTTGACCAAAAACAGTTGGAGTTACTGTAAGTAATAAAATAACGATCGTATACTTTTTCATCTACGGATTACTTACTTTTTTTTAAGGCATCGATCAGCTCTATCATGTCGACGATAGCATAAGTAGACGAATAATCAGATACAGCATAAGGTAAAATCAGACTGTTGTTGTGGATAATGGCACCACAGGAGTACACCACATTGGGTACATATCCTTCTCTTTCGTCTTCCAGCGGTGAAAGCAGAGGCTCTTTTAGTCTTCCTATTTCCTTAGACGGATCATCAAGATCGAATAATGATGCCCCAATGCAATAGCGTCTCATTGTACCAACTCCGTGGGTAATAACAAGCCAGCCTTCAGTAGTCCAGAGTGGTGATCCGCAATTTCCAATTTGTGTAAATTCCCAGGTATATCGTGGTTCCTGAAGAAGGATAGGAGTATTCCATTGGGTAACCCGGTCAGAATACATAATATAGTTGTTGACACCATCGATTCGGGCAAGCATAGCATATTTACCCTTGATTTTTCTTGGAAACAATGCCAGATTTTTATTCTGAGCACCAATACCATGCAACGGCATAACTCTAAAGGTGTAAAAATCTTCGGTTGAAATCAGTTTAGGCAATATAGCGTGGCCATTATAAGCCGTATAAGTAGCCATAACACGATTAGAATCATCATTATCATCTACAAAACGAACAAAACGGGCATCTTCGATACCACGACTTTCAGAATCAGATATTGGAAATATAACACGCTCTGTAATGTCAGAATCATGTTTGAATTGTAAATCATAAAACGAATCAGCCAACCAGATAATTTCTTCGAGGGCGGTTCTTCTTTCCTGACGAATCGAGGGATCACTTAGAGCGGTATTTACCATGCTTTTTAATACAGCAAACTCAAATTCATCCGGTAAATCCTGCATAATCTGCGCAATATATCTGTCCTGCGTGTGCATTTCAGACAATTTCATTGAAAATCGCTCTTTATTGAATAAAGTTTTATGTTCAATCTCAGCCTTATCAATATTATGACCAATTTTCATCACCTGCAGGTTGTTATCCTTATCCAGAATTCCTCTTCTAAAAACAATAGAAGAAATATGTCCTTCACCGGTAGCACGGAAAGAAATAATAACGCGTTTTTCTCCCAGTTCTAAACCCGACTGATCAAAATCTTCTATGATAGAAGGGTTAAAAATTGCTGCAGATTCTATGGCATATTCCATCGTGCAGTAAGAACCAATAAGCATTTTTCGATCAAGAGACATCGCCTCATAATCTATTTGCATGGCTTCGATTAAGCCTCTTATTTTTTCGCAATGTCTGAAAAATATCGCTGAAATATTACGATGTCGTCTGGCAAATTCCCGAAGCGTTTGTTCTAAAGTATCTAATACTTGTTTTTCATCCAGCATCATTATCCGGGTCACCATTTGTTGCGTCCGTTCGTCACCATTCATAAAGTATCGTGCAACAACTCTTCTGGAATCTGGGGTAAATTTTATATTTTTTCGGATGACAGGTACTCGCATAGTTTTATTTTTTAGAAAATAAGTACATTTTTTATAGGTTATGAAAATCACATCAGATAAGCTAAATCATAATTCATTGAGAAAAATGTCGAAGCGTAACTGTTAAAAACGGTAAAAAACAAGATATGTTATTACTAATTTCTATACAAGTTAATGATTTTTGTTAATGAAAAAAAAACTTTTTGCATTTCGTGTTCTAAAAGAGTAATAGTTTTAAATCCCCTAAATCCAATGATATTGATGATTTAGAGGTATTTTCAGGATAAAACAGGATAAGAATTATAAGATAATATTTGTCAGTAATGTAACCACAATTTAAAAGAAGGGCCCTTTGTTCAACTTACAATGATATCTTCATCTCTGTTCCATTTTATTTAAGTTTTATCTTTCTTTCCATAATTAAAAGCTTCGGGGTCGAATGATTTTCAAGCTTTTTTTAGTTTTAAAATTTAAAATTTGAACTGAAGAATTTAAATATTACGATGTTGAATACGTTAATTGCCGAAAAAAAAAGTCAATCAAAATTATAAATGAAATTAATAGTTGACGATTTTTATAAAGTCTGAAATATTTTATTAAAACATAGCTTTTTAAAATCTTAATTTATTGATTTAGTGTATCTTTAGCATTATTGGAACAACAATTTTATTCCGCTTAAAATAATTCAGTCCGTAAACAGGCTTTATTCGTTTTATTCGAATTTTTATTTTTCCGGAGAATAAAACACCAATAAATACCGTTCTTAAACAAAACTATATTATGGGCTTATTTGATTTTATGATAGTGGAGATAGCTATGGATTTGGGAACAGCGAATACTTTAATAATTTATGACGGAAAAATCGTAGTAGATAGTCCCTCTATTGTAGCAAGGGATATTAGAAACGGAAAAATTATCGCTGTAGGCAAAGAAGCCAGTTTAATGCAGGGTAAAACACACGAGAATATTAGAACAATCCGACCGCTTAAAGATGGGGTTATTGCAGATTTTGACGCCTCAGAGAAAATGATCAGCTGGTTTATCAAAAACATACCTGAATTAAAGAAAAATCTTTTCACTCCAGCACTACGAATGGTGGTTTGTATCCCCAGTGGGATTACAGAAGTAGAGATGCGGGCAGTAAAAGAATCTTGTGAACGGGTAAACGGAAAAGAGGTATTTTTGATTCATGAACCTATGGCTGCTGCTATAGGAATTGGTTTGGATGTAATGCTGCCCAAAGGAAATATTATCGTTGATATTGGTGGTGGTACTACTGAAATCGCCGTAATCGCCCTTGGTGGAATTATTTGCGACAAATCTATAAAAATTGCCGGGGACGTTTTTACCAATGATATCTTGTATTATATGAGAACGCAGCACAATTTGTATATCGGTGATGCTTCTGCGGAGATGATAAAAATTGAGGTTGGTGCGGCAATGGAAGAACTCGAACAAGCTCCTGATGACATGACCGTTCGCGGAAGGGATTTACTTACCGGAAAACCCAAAGAGGTCAGGGTTACCTATCGAGAAATTGCAAGGGCTTTGGACAAATCCATACTAAGAATTGAAGATGCTATTATGGTGACGCTTTCACTGACGCCACCGGAACTGGCCGCTGATATTTATAATACAGGATTATATCTCGCAGGAGGAGGTGCAATGCTTCGCGGGCTTGACAAAAGAATATCACTGAAGACAGATTTACCGGTTTATATTGCAGAAGATCCTTTAAGGGCCGTAGTGAGAGGTACCGGAATTGTGCTAAAGAACATAGCAAAATATAAAAGTGTACTGATCAAATAAAACGATTATTGAATATTGATTTTCATTGTTAGATAATTGAAGGAACGGACGACGAGAAGGAGTTTATATTTTTATAACTTTGCTTCCTGGAAATTAATTATCTTTTGGGTGGTAAACAACATCAGAAATAACAGGATAAAAAAGGTTTCGGTGTCATTAAAAAACAAGTAAAATGTCAATAAAACAAGAATCAGAACTCATAGGCATGCAAAAAGCAAGTGAAGCTGTGGCCTATACCTTAAAAGAAATGGTCAACTACGCCCAACCGGGAATGAGTACAAAGGAACTGGATGAGTTTGGAGCAAAAATACTGTCCGGCTTTGGAGCAAAATCAGCTCCCTACCTGACTTACGGCTTTCCGGGTTATACCTGTATTAGCGTTGACAATGAATTTTGCCATGGAATTCCTTCTAAAGAACGTATATTGAAAGATGGAGATCTTATTAATATTGACGTCTCCGGTGAACTCGATGGTTTCTGGGCTGACAATGGAGCTTCTTTTGTGATAGGGAAAGACATACATCAGCATAATCATTTGGTGAATGCTTCTAAAGAAATTTTGCGCAAAGCGATTAGCAATATAAAGGGAGGTGTAAAAATCTCTGATATTGGTCATCTGATGGAAACCGAGGCAAAAAAACAGGGCTATAAAGTCATTAAAAATCTTGGCGGACATGGTATTGGCAGAAGCTTACACGAACAACCGGACGAATTGCTGAATTATAGAAATCGTTTTGACCAGAGAAGGTTTAAGAAAAATTCTGTTGTGGCAATAGAAACTTTTATTTCAACAGCTTCTTCTTATGCTGTAGAACAGGCAGACGGATGGACGATGATTGGTAATAAAGGCGGATATATGGCGCAACATGAACATACTATTGTGGTAACGGACGGAGCACCTATTCTGTTAACGGATATGAACGGTATCTTTCATTAAACAAGAAGTTTTACCGGACTCAAAAAAAAATCTCATAAAGAAGTTTCAATAATTTCTTTATGAGATTATTTTTTTAAGATATTGACCTCAAGATTTAATCAAATGATTAAATCTTGTGTTTAAATAAAAAAAACATTTCTATCTTTGTCAAAGATTTAGAACATTATGGCAGCAAAAAGCAAAGACGCAAGTACAGAAGAAAAAATAAAAGAAGCAGCCCGTACCGTATTTACTCAAAAGGGATATTCTGCTACGCGTACTCGTGATATTGCCGAAGAAGCCGGAATCAATTTAGCGCTTTTAAATTATTATTTTAGAAGCAAAGAGAAACTTTTTGAACTGGTAATGGCTGAAAAAGTCAGCAAGTTGTTTGGTGTGATAGCACCAATCGTAAACAGCGAAAAAACTTCTTTAGACGAAAAAGTAGCTTTAATAGTCGACGCTTATATTACCATGTTGACTCAGAACCCCGGATTGCCTTTATTTGTATTAAGCGAAATACGAAATAATCCCGAACATTTTGGAAACAGAATACAGGCAGGGAAATTACTGACCCAATCTTTTTTTGTAAAACAGCTCACTGAAAGAAGACCCGATATTCAGCCGTTGCATTTTATTATAAATATTTTATCAATGTCAATTTTTCCTTTCATAGCAAAACCTGTTTTAGAATCATCAGGGGTAATGACAGCCGATGAATTGGGTGATTTTACGGAAGAAAGAAAAACATTGATTGTGAAATGGTTTAAAGCTATGATCGATTCGTAGCTTTTTTTTTGGATTCGTTTTAATCAAATGATTAAAACGAAATATTAAAAATTAAAATATTGATTATAAGACTTTCATGATTATAAATCACGAAATTTGAATAAAATGGCGATCTCATATTTCATTAAAAAACAAATACTATAGGCGTATGAAAAGGTTATTTGTAGTTATACTGGTTTTTCTTCCTGTATTTCATTTCTATGCACAGCAAAATGACAGGCTATTGCGACTTCAGGACTGTTATGCTTTAGCAGAAGAAAATTATCCCTTATCCAAAAAACGAGATCTGATTGCTAAAAGCAGCGAATTTACAATTGATAATATTGCGAAAGGATATTATCCCAGATTTGACGTTTTTGGTCAGGCAACGTATCAGTCAGATGTGACCAAGTTACCCATTAGTTTGCCGGGTGTTGATGTTCCAATCCTGAATAAAGATCAGTATCGGGCTTACGCCGAAGTAAACCAGCTGATTTATGATGGCGGCGCTTTGAAACAACAAAAGCAAATCGTCGAAAAACAAACCAAAGTTACAGAACAACAGCTCAAAGTAGATTTATATGCCGTAAAACAACGTATAACAGAACTCTATTTTGGGATTTTGGTTTTTGAGGAACAGCTCCATCAAAATGACTTACTCAAGAATGACATTACGATCGGAATCAAAACAGTGCAAGCCCAACTTGTCAATGGCACTGCGTACAGAAGCAGTCTTGATTTGCTCAAAGCAGAATATTTAAAAGCAGATCAAACGGCTATTGGCATCCGCAATTATAAAAAAGCGTACCTGGATATGCTTGGACTTTTCATCAATTTAGAATTATCTCAGGATACAAAATTAGAAACTCCGGAGGATATTGTCAACTCAGTAGAAATCAATCGCCCTGAAATTGCCCTTTTCGATTATAGGAATGAAAGTTTAGAATTGGGCAAAAAAACAGTTGAGATAGCGAATCTCCCTAAGTTTAATTTTTTTCTCCAAGGTGGTTATGGTAATCCTGCACTGAATGTTCTTAAGGAAGGCTGGGAATCCTATTATATAGGCGGAATCAGGCTTAACTGGTCTTTGACGGGACTTTATACGGATAAAAAGCAAAAACAAATTATTGACATTAATAAAGAGCAACTCGAAGTCGATAAAGAAGTTTTCCTTTTTAATACCAATCAATCCATTAAGCAACAAAGTGCAGAGATCACAAAATTAGAGGAATATCTTGTTTCTGATAATGAAATTATCACCCTTAGAAATAATGTAAAAAAAGCGGCATTGGCACAATTGGATAATGGTGTAATTGATTCCAGTGATTATTTGCGTGAAGTAAACGAGGAAAATGCCGCAACGCAAAATAAAATCATTCATGAAACAGATTTGCTTTTGGCAAAATACAGACAAAAATTAATAACCGGTAATTAATTAAAAGATGAAAAGAATAGTATTTATAATAATAGCAACAGTAGCAATATCATGTTCTGATACTAAAAATGAATTTGATGCAACCGGAACTTTTGAAGCCGTAGAAACAATTATTCCCGCTGAAGCCGGTGGAATAATTAAAGAGCTAAAAGTAGAAGAAGGTGATGCCTTAAAAGAAGGTCAGGTTGTGGGGTATATCGATACGATACCGCTTTCGCTTAAGCGAGACCAATTAGTGGCACAAATTAAAGCGACACAAAGTAAAAAGCCTGATATCAATTCGCAATTGGATGTGTACAGAGAAGAACTAAGACAAGCCAAATTAGATCAGCAACGCATGCAGAATCTGGTCAAAGCCGATGCCGCTACGAGAAAACAACTGGATGATGCTACGACAAAAGTTGCCGTTATTCAGAAACAAATTAATGCCTTGCAAAAACAACTGGATATTAATGTAAGCGGAATTGATGATGAAACTCAAACGCTAAAAGTACAGATAAGCCAAATAAACGATCAACTGTCTAAATCTAAAATTGTCAATAAAACCACCGGAACAGTATTGACAAAATATGCCGAAACAGGTGAGATGGCCACCATTGGGAAACCCTTGTATAAAATTGCAGATTTGTCGACCATAATACTCAGGGTTTACATTACCGGAGATCAATTGCCAACTGTAAAACTAAACGATCCGGTAAAAGTTTTTGTAGACGCAACTGAAAAGACTTATAAAGAATATGGCGGTGTGGTAGAATGGATTAGCGATAAAGCAGAGTTTACTCCCAAAACTATTCAGACCAAAGACGAACGCGCTAATCTTGTGTATGCCGTTAAGGTGCGTGTGAAAAATGATGGATATCTGAAAATAGGTATGTATGGCGAAATAAAACTTTCAAAATAATGGAATCCGTTATTGTAAAAAATATTATCAAAACCTATGGAAAGGAGAAAAATATCGCGGTAAATGATGTTTCTTTTTCGGTAAATAAAGGAGAACTGTTTGGGTTAATTGGTCCTGATGGTGCGGGAAAAACGAGTATTTTCAGAATTCTGACAACGCTCTTACTCGCTGATACGGGTTCAGCTTCTATTGATGGCCTGGATGTAGTAAAAGATTTCAAATCTATCCGAAATACGATTGGCTATATGCCGGGGAAATTCTCCTTGTACCAGGATTTAACGGTAGAAGAAAATTTATCTTTTTTTGCTACATTGTTCGGAACCACGATTCAGGAAAATTATGATTTGATAAAAGACATTTATATTCAAATTGAGCCTTTTAAAACGCGCAGGGCCGGAAAGCTATCGGGTGGAATGAAACAAAAGCTGGCTTTGTGTTGTGCTTTGATTCATAAACCAAATGTGCTTTTTCTTGACGAACCTACCACTGGAGTTGATCCTGTATCCAGAAAAGAATTTTGGGAAATGCTCAAAAAACTCAAACAACAGGATATTACTATAATAGTCTCTACGCCTTATATGGATGAAGCGAATCTTTGTGACCGGATTGCTTTGATTCAGGAAGGAAAAATACTTTCGATTGATACTCCCAAAAATATAATCGGGAATTATCCGGATCCCCTTTTTGCGATCAAGGCAGATAAAATGTATCCGCTTTTGCAGGCTTTAACCGCTTATCCAAACCGATTGATGAGTTATGCCTTTGGAGAATTTGCTCATTTTTCTTTCACTGGAAAACCTGACAAAGAAGATTTATTACAATTTCTGAAAGCAAAAGAAATTAAAAATATAGAAATAAAAGAAGCAGCCGTGACTATTGAAGACAGTTTTATTAAACTCTTAAGTTAATATTAAAACGCAAAACAACTGAATGGGATAGGGATAAAAGAACGCAAGATCTGCTCCTTTAGGAGTTAAATATTGGTAGAAAAAAATAGAAAACAAACAAAAAGGTCCCGTAGGAACTAAACAATTAGATGGGATCGGGAGAGATACGTCCTCAAAAAGAAAAAGGGTTTGATTCAATAGGCTAAAATTAATTTTATGAATGAAAAAGTAATTTCATGCAAAGCATTAACGAAACGATTTGGAGATTTTACAGCCGTCGATTCCATTACTTTTGATGTGGAAAAAGGTGAGATTTTCGGGTTTCTTGGTGCGAACGGAGCAGGAAAAACCACAGCAATGAGAATGTTGTGCGGTTTGTCTGCCCCAACTTCCGGTGAAGCTACAATTGCTGGTTTTGATGTCTATAAGGAAACGGAAAAAATAAAGAAAAACATTGGGTATATGAGTCAGAAATTCTCTTTGTATGATGATTTGACAGTGCAGGAAAATATTACTTTTTTTGCCGGAATATATGGTCTTAGTGATAAAGCGATTAAAGAAAATAGCGCTGCCCTTTTGAAACAGTTAGGCATGGAAGATCAGGCGAATAAAAGAGTAGCCTCGCTTCCGTTAGGATGGAAACAAAAACTGGCATTTTCGACAGCTATAATTCATAAACCGGAAATTGTATTTCTGGATGAACCTACCGGCGGTGTAGATCCGGTAACCCGCAGGCAATTTTGGGATTTGATTTATGAAGCTTCAGGGAACGGGATTACCATTTTTGTAACCACGCATTATATGGACGAAGCCGAATATTGCAACAGGGTCTCTATAATGGTAGACGGAAGGGTAGAAGCACTGGATACGCCAACCAATCTAAAAAAGAAATTGGGACTAAATACTATGGATGAGGTATTTTATCATCTGGCCAGAGAAGCCAAACGCGGAGAATAATTTTAAAGTTAGCAAATCGCCATGATTAGAAAGATGGGTGATACTATATTTTATTAAAGCAATATCATTTATATATGAAACAGTTTCTAACATTCGTAAAAAAGGAATTTCTCCACGTTTTGCGTGACAGGAAAACATTATTGATTCTCTTTGGAATGCCCATAGTGCAGATTCTTATTTTTGGTTTTGCTTTGACAAATGAGGTGAAAAACTCCAAAATAGTTGTAGTAGATTATGCTAAGGATATTGCTTCACAAAAAATAATTACTAAAATTGATGCCAGCCGGTATTTTGAAATTACAAAAAGCCTGGCCGGAAGTGCAGCAATCGAAGCAGCCTTCAGGACAGGAGAAATAAAAATGGCAATTGTATTCCCTGAAGGCTTTAACAATCAATTGCTGCACCAGAACAAAGCTCAGATTCAGGTTATTGCTGATGCCTCAGACCCCAATACGGCAACTACACTGACTAATTATGTTTCGTCGATTATCAATGATTATCAGGCACAATTAAACCAAACCAATCCAACGCCTTATCAGATCAAACCTGAAGTAAAGATGTTGTATAACCCACAACTAAAAGGAGCACCTAACTTTGTTCCCGGTGTTATGGCATTGATCCTGATGTTGGTTTGTGTTATGATGACGGCGATTTCAATTGTAAAAGAAAAAGAAATGGGAACTATGGAAATTCTTTTGGTTTCGCCATTCAAACCCATAATGGTCATCATATCTAAAGCGGTTCCTTATCTTTTGCTTTCGATGGTCAATGTCGTTACGATCTTATTGCTAAGTGTTTTTGTATTAGATCTTCCTATTGCCGGAAGTTTAGTATTGCTTTTTGCCGAGAGCACTTTATTCATTATAACTTGTCTTACTTTGGGGATATTTATCTCTGTTAAAACTGATTCCATGCAAACGGCGATGCTGATTTCGTTATTAGGAATGCTTTTGCCTACATTGCTTTTTAGCGGTTTTTTATTTCCTATAGAGAATATGCCGCTGCCATTGCAATGGTTTTCGAATATTGTGCCTTCTAAATGGTATTATATCATTGTAAAAGGAATTATGATAAAAGGATTGGGATTTTCGTACATCTGGAAAGAAACTTTAATTCTGTTAGGTATAACCGTTTTCTTATTGATAATAAGCCTTAGAAGCTTTAAAATACGTCTGGCATGAGAATTATAAAATTTTTACTGATAAAAGAATTCAAACAGATATTCCGTAACCGCGCTATTTTGGCTGTTATTATGGTGATGCCTGTTATTCAGCTTATTATTTTACCGCTGGCTGCTAATTTTGAAATTAAGAACATTAATCTGGCTGTAGTAGATAATGATCGTTCAGATTATTCAAGAGACTTAATCAATCAGGTTGTGGCATCCGGTTATTTTAAATTGCGCAGTTACAACGATTCTTATAAACAAGCTTTAACTCAAATTGAAGACGATAATGCCGATTTAGTTTTAGAAATTCCGCGTGGGTTTGAGCAGGATCTTATTCGGGAGAACAAACAACAGCTTTTTATTGGTGTAAATGCTTTTAACGGCACAAAAGCAGGTTTGGGCGCAGGATATATAAGCAACATTATAAGTGAATATAATAATGGTATACGAAAAAAATTAAATGTACCCGGTAGTTTTAATGCCATTCCGGTGATTGAAATTGCATCATCAAATTGGTACAATCAACATTTGAATTACAGGTTGTTTATGGTTCCGGGAATATTGGCAATTCTAGTTACCATTGTGGGTGGTTTTCTTTCATCATTAAATATTGTAAAAGAAAAAGAAGTTGGCACTATTGAGCAAATTAATGTTTCTCCGGTTAAAAAGTACCATTTTATTTTAGGAAAACTAATTCCATTCTGGATTCTTGGTAATGTGGTTTTTACATTGGGATTACTGGTGGGCTGGATCTTTTACGGCATAGTTCCGCTGGGAAATATATTGGTATTGTATGCTTTTATAGCGGTTTATTTATTAGCCATTTTAGGTTTCGGTCTGCTAGTTTCAACTATTTGCGATACACAACAACAATCGATGCTCATTATGTTCTTTTTTGTTATGATATTTGTTTTAATGGGAGGTTTGTTTACGCCAATAGACAGTATGCCGGATTGGGCCAAAACAGTTTCGAAGTTCAACCCGATAAGTTATTTTATTGATGTCATGAGAATGGTTATTATAAAAGGAAGCGGTTTTAAAGATATCCGTCTCCACATTCTGACTATAATAGGATTTGCGATTGTCCTTAATACAGCTGCTGTCCTTAATTATAGAAAAACGGCATAAAAAGAAAAACTAATGTTTACAAATTTTATCTGATTTAATGAATTTCCTGATACAATTCAGTATAATGAGTAACAAGATCATCAATAGTAAAACCACGATTTAAACCGCTAGGATTTGGTAAAATCCAAACTTTAGCCCCACAAAAATCGTCAGATTGCAATCCCCATAAAATTTGTTTTTTGCCTGAAAAAGCTTTGTATGCTGCTTTACCCAGGAACGCAATATATTGAGGCTGAAATTCCTTTATTTTGTTTTTGAAAATTTCAATTGCATCTTTAAACTCTTCTTTTGAAAGTTCATCTGCACGAGTTGTTGGCCTTGCTACCGCAGTCGTTAACCCGTATCCCAGATCAAGAATAGCGGTGTCGTTTTCAGGATTAATTTGTTGGGGTGTAAAACCCGATTGATGCAAAACCTTCCAGAAACGGTTGCTTCTTCCGGAAAAATGATGACCGTCTGATGCTGATTTTAGACCGGGATTAATTCCGCAAAAGAGCACATTGAGGTTTTTGGTAATAATATCGGTTAACATTTGTGTCATTGATGAAAAGAAGTGATTTGATTCTGAAATAAGATTGTAATGGGAGCTGAATTAATGCGGTTTAAACTTTGTTCGGTTTGCTTACATATTTATTGTCTTTAATAAAAAAACGCCACGGCAAAAGTGCGTCTTCCTGGGCATAGGCAACACCAATACGGGCTGTTGCTATAATTTCATCCGGATTGTATCGAATACCGTGATCCTCAATCCAGATTTCTTCTCCGGTTAAATCTTTTTCATTAAAAGACCGGTCAATTCCCAGGGCTTTAGCTGCAGAACCGGGTCCGGATGAAATTGCAGCCTTAGTAGCAGGCATCTTACGTCTTAGCTCCATGATGTCTTTGCCAATTAAAGGTTCTATAGCCCTAATCAGTACGGCATGAGGCTCGCCATCAACAGAACTGACAACATTGAAGAGATTGTGAATGCCGTAGCATAAATAAACATAAGAGATGCCGCCCTGACGGTATAAAGTTTTGGTTCTGTCCGTGTGTCGTCCGCCGTAAGCATGAGAGGCTTTATCCTGAACACCAAAATACGCTTCAGTTTCTACAATTATTCCGGCTGTTATTGCTCCGTTAATTTCAGTAAAGAGCATTTTTCCCAAAAGATCTTTAGCAAGGAAAATTACATTTTGATTGAGATAATAAGAAAAAGGTAGCTTCAAATCGATTGTTTTTTACTTTAATAATAGTTTTAAGGCGAATTGATTAGCAGATATAAACTGCTTGTAGTAGAATGCAACGATGTTCGTTAGTTATTTTTACCATTTCTTAAAGTATAAGTTACCAGATTTTTAATTTTTTCGTGAGTATTATTATACTTTTTGTTTTCGAATTCAAAATTCAGTTTTTTTAGAAGTGCTACAGAATTGCTATTGTTTGAAGATGGAAATGCCGTAATGATTTTTGCGTTCATTTCTTCAAATGTATAGGATACCACTTTTTTAATGGCTTCGCTCATTATTCCTTTACCTTGAAATTCGGCCAGCATTTCATAACCAATTTCAACAATTTCATTTTCAGGGTCGAAATTCCACAAGCAAACAGAACCAATTAAGTTATCGCTTTCCTTTAGCTGAATAATCCAATAAATGCATTCATTTTTAGCTACTAAATTTTGTATTTTAATGATGTATTCTGCTGCTTTTTTTAGAGTAGATGCATTATCCCTGCCAACAAATGCATTAACTATTTCATCAGAATGTAGTTTGTGAATTAATTCAGCGTCAGTATTTTCAATATTTCGCAATAGTAATCTTTCAGTTGTGAGTAATGGGAATTTTTTAAAATCCAATATCATTCTTCAATTTTTTTTTATTGATCTGTTTTTCTGAATCATTAAATTTAAAAAATAAATAGCAAACTTTACTATACTTCTTTTTTTTTAAGGTACAATATGATATAGGGTAATGAAGATAACGGTCAGTTTTGCCTGAAAAATGATATGCAAGAGAGAAGCAGCTTTTTAGCTAAGGTATTTTCTTTTTCAGTATTGGGATAAAAAAAGGACGGTTTTAAAAACCGTCCTTTTTTATGAATCTTTTGTTACTTTTTTAATTCTCGCAGAAAGCGCCTATTTGTTTTAAATGTCTTTCTGTCTGGTATTTATTAAAGTTGTCCCATTGTGGCGGAGAACTTGTTTTTTGGCCGTACATAGCATCCAGACAAACATTATCGTCTTTATATTTATCATGCAAAACCGTAAGTATTTTAAAGAAAAACTGATCCAGCATTACGATAGCTTCAAATTCAGATTTTAGTGTATCGTAATGGGTATCTGATGGATGTAATATCTGTAATAAATCGAGTACTTCCTTCTTTTCAGCTTCATTGATTTCAGCCAAATAACCCATTTTTAAAGTTTTAAAAACCAAATTATTCCAGGCTGCACTGTCATGTCCCCATTGCACATCAGGTAAGTTTAGAGAATGCTCACAAATCAGAATAATAGCAAAAAGGACATCATTTAAGTATTCTGCCGGAAACTCATCAAAACTTCTGAATTCAAAACCACTTTGGTACATTTTTTCCTGATTAAAATCAAGTCCTACTTCAGATAGCATTTCATATTCCATGTCTGCTTCAATCTGATCGCGCCACCAAATATTTTCCTCTTTTTCAAATTTTAATAATTTTCTAAAATCATCTACATTATAGGTTAGAATTTTACCTTTTGGCATTGCCTTGTTATAAGTTCCCACGCCAATGTAGCGGGACATGGCATTTCTCATTGAGCCTAAAGTAAATTTTTTGTCTAAACTATAAGTGTCACTTATCACGCCCATAATGTCAGGACTTCCCAGAGTTGCTATAAAAAAGGGCTCAAACCATTGCAATAAATAGATGGCGTTGGCATGTGTTTTTTCAAAGTCATTATAATCTACAATTCTGCTGTCTTCTGTTAATGATGGTAAAGTAATATGAAAATGGTAGGTTCCGTTGTTGAACAAAACCAGATTTTCCTGATTGGTCATGAACATATTAAGACCGTTGTTGTAATCAGGAAAATTTAATTTCCCGTTTAAGACAGACGATTCATTAATTTTATCAAGGAATAGTTTTTTAGTGGCTTTTAGCTCTTTGCAGGATTCGCCAATTGTTCTGTTTTCAAAATATTTAGTTACAAATTCGATAGAATCTCCATCAAAATGCACAGACCCCATCGTTTTATTTCTCTGGGTAATCATACTCTGGATATTGTACGGTTGATCCTCAAGGAAAAGTTCCATGATCGATTTTCCCAGATATTCAGGGTTTTCAAGTGGTTGTGCAATCACCTCACCATTTTCGGTATCCACTAATGGTTTTACCGGTGATAATGTCTTGTGCTGATAGTTGATATCCAGTTTTTCCAGCGAATGACTGTTCATCATTCTGCTAACGGTATAGTTTTCATTTAAACCAAAAGCTTTTTTCAAAATAGGGGATAAGCTTTCCGGTTTATAACATTTTCTATAATCAATGCTGTATTTCTCAAAACCAATTTTTTCTTGTATAAATTCACCAGAGACTATTAGGGATTCTTCAAATTGCAAGTAGGTTTCGTTTTCTAATCCTATTCCCCAATAATATTTTTTTGTCTGATTGTCTTTCATTTATACTAATTTTCTTTTTTATGGTTAATTTAAATTTTTTTAAGATGTTGTTTTTTATTCGGAAATACGGATATAATCTGCTAACAATCAAAGGCAAAGAATCTAATAACAGATTAAACAGAATTGTTTCATCCATTAAAAAAGTTTATTATTCTTTTAGAATTGAAGGAATTTATATTTTAGTTAGAAATTATGCACTTGTACCGACTGGGAGACTGATAAAAAAGTAAGATTTTATAATGAGGTTATAAAATTACTATTGTTATTAATTCCTTTTATATCAATAATTTAAGCAAGAGAATAGCGCCATTACAATTTTTGCCATTCTTGTTTTTTCCAAGTTGCAAAAGTAGTTATTTATTTTGTTATTTCCAAGTGTATAATACACTGATAATCAATAAATATTTTAAGGGTTTAAACAATTAAGGCAATTGTTTTTATTTATTCATGGTAATAAAGCACGTAGGAGGAATATAACTCATCATTCCACCAATCTTTCCTTACTTCTGAAAAGTAATTGTAATTCAATTTTCCAGCTTGTGATTGTAGCGGATATACTACGATACCATTTTCGCGGTAGGCTTTATTCACATCCGTTTCCGGCACAACCGGCACAATATGACCGGAAAGGCCTTTTTCTTTTCTTTTGGCACAAATTATTCCAATTCCGCCATTGGCATTTACTTTGTTTTGAAGATCATCAACAGTAGCTATTTCTTCCCAGCCAAAAGCAGGTCCCCATTGTGGCAACCAATCGTGTATGGCACTGGAGTAAATACGGTCAACAGTTTGTTCAAAAATGGCTTCTACTTCCTGGCCTTGCGCTATTTTTTTTAACGATTCATCTGTCCACCAAACTGTTGGAAGATATACTTTAGAGAAATAGCAATAATCATAAGAATACACATTGCAATAAGTATCTTCGACTGTTCTTTGGTACCTGATATTAGTTTCAACATCCAGTTTATTGATGAGTCGGGCTATGCTTTCTTTTTTGCTGGCAGTATCCGTTAGATCTCTAAATGGAATAGTGGGATCCATTAGAGGTTTTTCTTTCATTTCCATAGAATCTAATCTGGATTCCGGATCGGGTAATAAATCGGCCTTCATTAGTTGAGTATTCGGTATTGTACGATCACCCAAAGGTAATGATGCTACTGATATGGTAGATTCTTCCATCTTGACTGCTTATAATTAATTGGCTTAACGCTACATAAATTCATGGTTTGTAAAACGTAATCTGATCACCAAAAAAGTAAATATAATGATTTTAAACTTTTTAAAAGGGTATAAAAAAAGACAAAATTTAAAAAAATGTTCCTTTTAAGTTGCCAGAAGTTCAATTTTTAAAGAATCTGAAGAAGTATAAAGCGTCTTAAAATATTTATTTAAAGCTGTTTATAACTTCTACTGGTCAACGGATAGGAATGCTAAAACACAAGTGTTTTTTTTAAAATCAAATTTGTTAAATAATTTGAAAAGGGTTAAAAAAAAGTTCTCAATGTAATGAAAGAGGACTTGATTGCGTTTTTTTTTTAATTTAAAAAATAAAACCCCTCTGCATTTTACTTTTTCAAAACCTTGGTCTTTTTAGCTTCCGGAGTTTATCTTTATCCGTTAGTTTGAAATTATTGTTTTCGCTATCTTTGCATTTCTAAAAATTTCTCATGATTTCCCCCGTAAAAGCCATTCATCCCATTTATAATCTACAGTTTGGATTAGTTTGTTTAAGTTCATTGCTCTTTTCTGCCAGTTTTAATATGCTGATTCCGGAACTTCCGGAATATTTAAGTAAAATGGGAGGAGCAGAGTATAAAGGATTGATTGTAGCGCTTTTTACATTAACAGCCGGGATTTCAAGACCTTTTAGTGGTCGGCTGACGGATACTTTAGGACGGGTTCCCGTGATGGCAGTGGGTTCTATTGTTTGTTTTGTCTGCGGTATTCTTTATCCGGTTTTAGGAACGGTTTCCGGATTTTTATTCCTGAGACTGATTCACGGATTTTCTACAGGATTCAAACCTACGGCAACGGCGGCGTATGTTGCTGATATTGTGCCAAGGGAACGTTGGGGTGAAGCTTTGGGGCTGCACGGACTCTGTTTTTCTATAGGAATGGCTCTTGGACCCGCGATTGGAAGTACAATTAAATTGTATTCTTCTATGAACATGCTTTTCTATGCTTCTTCTGTGTTTGCGCTTATGTCTATCGTCATTTTGATGAATATGAAAGAGACTTTAAAACACAAACAGAGTTTTAGTCTGCGAATTCTGAAGATTTCAAGAAAAGATATTATTGCGATAGAAGTTTTGCCGGCAGCTATAGTGACTTTTCTTTCGTATATGGCTTATGGTGTAATCCTAACATTAATACCAGATTGGAGCCAACATTTAGGTATAGCCAACAAAGGTTTGTTTTTTATGGTCTTTACGATTACCTCGGTGATGATTCGTTTTGGCGCTGGAAAAGCGTCTGACAAATACGGTCGCTTGTACCTCATCGCAATCGGACTGTTCTTTTTGATTATATCGTTGTTAATCGTTGGTTTTTCGACTTCAATAAGCGGACTTTTATTAGGGGCTGCAATTTACGGAGTTTCGACCGGAATCGTTTCACCGGCTTTAAATGCCTGGACAGTCGATATGAGTTTTCCTGATCATCGTGGTAAAGCTATGGCAACGATGTACATTGCCCTTGAGGCAGGAATTGGCCTTGGTGCGCTTGTTGCCGGATGGTTCTATCAGGATGTGATTGCTAAAATTCCACTTTTGATGTATGCCAGTGCAGCAATGGTTTTCTTAGCCTTGGGATATGTCGGGATGCGATTGCACAAGGCGAAAAATAAAATTGATTTAGCGTCGTAAAAAATAGGAGATAAGTATTCAGAGCAATTTTTTCAGATACAAAGCGTTATTTTAAGACTAAAAGTAATTAAAGAGCATGAATTTATGACTTAATGTTGTTTTTAGTTAAAAAACTATATTAAATATGAAAAATAATTTCGCCTGTGTTTTATTATTGTTGAACATTTTTGGTATCTCCGCACAAATTCAGCATAAAGCTCAGGATCCCCTTTTACATCAAATGACAGATTCTATTTCCGGTAAGCATTACACCGGAATTCATAGTGTATTGATCTCAAAAAATAATCAATTGGTATATGAAGAATATTTTAACGGCTACAAACGAGATTCTCTCCACGATTCCCGCTCTTCTTTTAAGTCGATAACAAGTTTGCTGGTTGGAATAGCAATCGATAAGGGATTTATTAAAGATGTAAACCAGAAAGTGTATACTTTTTTTCCTGAAAATCCTTCCCTGAAAACCGATAAATTCAAAAAGCTTCTCACAATAAAAAATCTGCTGGAAATGAAATCCGGTTTTGATTGTGAGGAATTTAACGATACAAAAGATTGTGAGGAGGAGATGAGCGCAAGTAAAAATTGGGTAGACTATGCACTGAATCTTCCAATGAAGGACAAACCGGGTGAAATATGGTCTTATACTTCGGTAGATCCAATGATTTTAAGCGGAGTGATAAGTAAAGCTACTCATATGTCTATTATGGATTTTGCAAAAAAATATTTGTTTGAACCTCTTGGCATTTCATCTTATAAATGGACTCTAGACCCAAGTGGAAATGGTATGACGGGAGGATCATTTTACATTTTGCCTGTAGATATGATTAAGCTGGGACAACTTGTAAAAGATAAGGGAGTTTGGGGACATCAACAGATTGTTTCGAAGAAATGGATTGCAGAATCTACGATCTGTGATATTGCGATTCCTGATTTTTCTAATATGAAATCCAGTAGAAGTAAAGCAGGCGATCCACAACCTGCTTACTATGGTTATTATTGGTATCGTGAGACTATAAAAACGAAGGATCTACAGGAAAATGTACTCTTTGCATCAGGAAATGGCGGACAGTTTATTTTTATAATCGAAGATTTAAACTTAACTGTTGTGTTTACTCAGGGTAATTACGGATCTTATAAAGGGAAACAAGCTTTTGAAATTATGGCGAAGTATATTTTACCAAATTTTAAAAAATAAAATACCATAGAAAAGCCCAATTTTTAAAAATTGGGCTTTTATGCTTTTGATGATTACTTTTAATTAATGCGTAAAGAGTTTAAATCATAATTTCACTAAAAGCTGCTGTATTGTTCATCCGTAACAGGTTCCAGCCACTCAACAACACCTTTTTCAGTATTGATATTTACAGCGTAGTGTATAAAACCTTGCATTAGGTGTGGCACCATGCCAGTGTTTGATACCATGCAAAATAGTAATGACATCGCCTACTTTTATTTTTTGTATTGGCAAACCTTCTTCCTGATAATAACCCCGTTTTTACGACAGGCAGTTTATTTGTTTTTTAAGTGTTTTTGTTTTTTAATGAAATCTGTATTTTGCAGGTAAAAATTACAGCCATTCTTCAGCAGCCTGATAATCATCCGGCAGATAGGTGAGGTATTGCACCATTCTTGGATTTGTACCCTTGTTTGGCGTTGCACAATGCGGTAGTGTGTTATTCCAGATGATAAAATCGCCAGCATTACCCACTATGGGTTCCGGTTTCAGGGTTTTTAGGGCAATTTCTCTGGGATTTTCATCAGGTGTTAAGTTGTTGAGCCAGTGATTTATTTTGTTCTGAAATTCGGGAACACAATGAAAAGCACCATCATTAGTACCACAATCCGTAAGATAAAGTAAACCCTGAAGACCAAAGGGTATAGGCTGTTTTAAACTGGTGTCCCAATGGAGTGCACTTCCTAAAAAAATAAAATCATCAGTTTCAGGAGGATTAAAACTTACTTTGTCAATGGTTTTGTATATTTTGGTGGTGTTGTAAAGTTGTTCGTATGCCTTCTTTATTCTGGGAGAAAATCTGTTTCGATTTAAGGTTTCATGATCTGAAAAATTAAGCATTAATCCTTTTTGATTCTCATGTCTTTTATACCAGGTTTCTTTTTTGTTGGGATTCATTTTTAAGAAATCCCAAATAGCTTCCTGAGTATCTTTACAATCTTCTTTTGAAACAGCATTTTTTATAATGACATAACCATTTTTATTCCAAAACTCAAGATCTTGTTCGGAAAGTACTGTATCTGTAAAATCTTCTGCTATGGTATTTTCGCTTTTTTGCTTCGTATTGATCCAGATTTTAAAAGATTCAAGATCAGGTTTTTCAAAATACAAATACTGAAGCGTGTCTTCCATACTAATGCCTAACTGATATAAGGTTTTAATTTCTTTGTCCCAGTTTTGAGTATCAGCTGCAGGAGAAAGATTAGCGGGATGTACAGCGCGTTCCCATATTTTTTCAAGAATAGTCCAGGGCATATTTTTTCGAAGTTTTAGGGGGTTAGAACGACCAGTTAACATGTAGTGGTTTACTCATCCAGGGATATTTTATAATAGAAAAAGAAAAAGGAGATTTGTGTATCAGGAGATCATAAGCCCTCTTTTCAACAGTAAGTTCCCATTTGTCTTCTAATTCTAAAAGCAAGCCATTGCGAACGAGCCAGTTGCCTCTAAAACCATCCACAGTGCAGCTGCCAATGGCATACCAACGCTCAGTTATAGCTGTAATCAATCCCTCTATAAGTTCTTTATTTTCTTCTGAAATTTCTATTTCACCGGCAACACTATTGGTAAGAGGTATACCGCAGATTAGTTTAGGGAGAGATAAGTAACTTTCTTCCGTTTGGCGTGATCCGGTGATCACATATTCTAAATATTGTACCGCTTTTATTTGATTCTCTATACTGGTGAAATTTTTTTCTTTCACCAGATTAAGCCGTTCAAAAAGTAATTCTATATAATTATTTAAAAGTACGACTCCGGCATTTTTAACTGAAATTCCGTTTATAACCGGAGTTTCACGGTTTTTTAGTGTTTTGATGATATCATTTTTAGAAGGCAATTCCATGGCACCAGATGATTAGGTTAGTTCTTGCAAAAGCAATATAAATTTAAAGATTTTTTATTAATAACGTATAGGTATTTATACCTGATCCTTTACTTTTTTCTTACTGTAGCTCAAAGCAATGTTACTTTATTAATTGCCTGATTTTAAATTATCCCCGTCTTTGAAATGCAGTCTCCTGAAAACCAGCCCGGATAAAATGGTCAGGAAACCTACAACCAAAAAGGTATAGCGAAAAGCATTATGAATTTCGTTGTGAATGAGTTTTACATCCCCCTGAAAAATCTTCAGCACTAATAACCCGAAAGCGATACCAAAACCGATAGCCAGCTGTTGGTTGACAGAAACCAGAGAGTTGCCACTGCTGGTATGATAAACTCTTAGATCAGCGATAGATATAGAGTTCATAGAAGTAAATTGTATGGAGTTAAAGAACCCCAGGACCGAAATAATAGGAATGTACCAATAAATGGAAGTATGAATGGAAGGAATGGCCAAACAGCAAATCAGGGCACCAATAATGAAAGTATTGACCATTAAAGTTTTTCGATACCCGTAGGTATTTAAAATTTTAATTACTGCTGATTTTCCAAAAATTGCCGTGAGGGCCATTGGCGCAACAATCCATCCGGAAGTAACCGCAGACTGGCCGTAGGCGATCTGAATCATCATGGGCAATAATAAAGGGATCGAACTAAAGCCCAATCGTGTTGCTAAATTGCCCACGATGCCTACGCGAAAGGTTCTTACCTGAAATAAATTCAACGGAAATAGAGGATTATTGTCTGTAATAGCATGGCGATAGTACCAGTACAACATCAAAAGGCCTGACATTAAAATCAATAAAACCGGTGTTACACGAACTGTGTTGCCGAATAACTCTAAAGAAACAGACAATAGGAGTGAAGCTGCTGCAAAGATAAGGAAACCCTTTAAGTCAAAATCGATTACGGGAGACTTGTAATCCGGCATGTATTTCAGACTTAAGAGAATGCCAATAAGACCAAAAGGAATGTTGATAAGAAAAATCCAGTGCCAGGACAAATAATCCACCATATATCCCCCCACAAGAGGACCCAGTACCGGGCCAATCAGTGCGGGGATAATAGCAAAGTTCAGGGCTTTTAGTAATTCTTTTTTAGGAAATGTTCTAATAAGTGCCAGCTTTCCTACCGGAGTCATTAAACTTCCTCCGATACCCTGAATAACACGTGAAAATACCAAATGTGTTAGGTTTTGTGAAAGAGAGCACAGTAAAGATCCGATGCTAAAGAGTAACAGGGCAAAAATAAATACTTTTTTAGTACCAAATTTGTCTGATAAAAAACCGCTTACAGGCATAAAGAGTGCCAGAGTCAGTACATAACTAATAATGGCATTCTGCATATCCAGCGGCGACTCGTGTAAATCTTTGGCAATAGAAGTTATCGATGTATTAAGAATGGTCGAATCGAGCATTTGCATAAAAATGGAAGTCGCCAAAATGAGTGGTAATATTTTTTTGGTTGTTTCATTGTTTTGTTCAGCACTGTTTGCATTCATATTTTTTCTTTTGGCTTGAAATTTTTTTCTTTATTCCTTTGTCCGGTCAATAAATTATAAAGATTTGCTTTTAAAAACAATTAATTTTTCTCTGGTCATTTCATTGATTGAATAGGAAATTCCACCCATTCCAATACCTGAAGAATCCCTTCCTCCAAAGGGCATCCAGTCTACTCTAAATGCCGTGTGGTCATTAACCATTACAGCAGTAGCATTTAATTTTTTAACGGCATCCAAAGCTATGTCTATATTTTTTGTAAAAACAGCAGCCTGAAAATGAACATCAAGTGCATTGGCCTTTTTTATCGCTTTATCACGGTCTGTAAAAGAATAAAGGCATACAACAGGGCCAAAGATTTCGCTGTTAGACACTTTTGAATCATCTGTTGGGTTCAATAAAACGGTAGGTTGAAAAAACGTATCTGAAATTCTTTTTCCGCCGGTGAGTACCGTCGCTCCTTTTTTGATGGCTTCATTGACCCATTCTTCTACACGGTCAACTTCTTTTGTAGTGATCAGCGGCCCTACATCTGTTTTTGGATCTAACGGATTTCCTGTAATTAATTTTTTGGTTGCTGCTGTAAACTCCTTAATAAAGTGTTCAGAGATAGTTTCATTGACATAAATTCGCTGAACCGAAACACAAACTTGTCCTGCATGATAAAAGCCTCCTTTGACCAAATCAGGAATCATTTCTTTAAAATCGGCATCACTTTCTACAATCACCGGTGCCGCTCCGCCATGTTCCAGGGCGCATCTGGTACCGGGCGATAGTTTGCTTTTTAAATACCATCCCACTTTTGCCGAGCCAATGAAAGACAAGAAATTAACTCTCGGGTCTGTTACCAACAATTCTGCTACTTCATTGTCACACAATATGACCTGTAACCATCCGGAAGGTAATCCCGCTTCTTTTAAAATGTCAGCAAGAGCTAAACTTGATAATGGTGTGGCCGAAGCGGGTTTAAAAACGACCGGACAACCTGCAGCAATTGCAGTAACGATTTGATGAACGGCTAAATTTAAGGGATGATTAAAAGCACTAACAGCGGCTACAATTCCAATAGGTTCTTTTGTAGTAAAAGCCATTCGGTTTAAAGAAGCTTCGGTAAGTCCCATAGGTATTTGTTCACCTTTTATCTGAGAGATGTGTTCTGCGGCTAATTTCACACTTTTGATCGCTCTCAGTACTTCAGCTTTTGAATCCTGATACGGTTTTCCGCCTTCGCTTATCGCTAACAGTAACAATTCCTCAATCTTATCCTTCATTATCGAAGCTGTTTTTTCCAGTATTTCAATTCTTTTATAAGGCGGAATCCAATTAGACTGATCTATAAATAAGTGGTACGCTTTATCAAGTATTGTGTCGATATCATCTTTATTTATCATCGGCAATTCTTTAATAAAACTTTGATCGTAGGGTGATATTATTTTTGCTGTTATTTTCATAATGTCTTTTTTTTAATAAGTGAGTTTAAAAACAATTTTCATTTCCTTAACCGGATAATGATGCAGTCGCAATAAAAAATAAGGCCTTTAGTACAACTTTTATAATTGTTTTTATTTTAAAGTTAATTAAATTAATCTTCATAACGGCTTACACAATTAAAAATCTTAAACCGTTTTAATTTTATAAGTGCAATGTCCCGAACTCTTTCTTGCAGCAACATTAGATTCATACCAATTGATTTGATTTTCATTATAAGCTCAAAATCAATTTGACGATTTTTATTTAATAATCTTCTATAGAAACACTTCGCAAATAAATTTATTTTCATAATAAAATTAGTTTTATATTAGCATAATAAAACATCGCTTATTCGCTAAAATCTTCATTAAATAAAGGAATTCGGGCTGTTTTTATCATTAGAAATTCTGCAACTGGTTCTGTCACATTATGACGGAAATTGATTTGCCTTTAATTTTTTAGATAACAGAAAAAGAACACAATAACACTCATAAACTTCTTTTAAAAAGATAAATGATGTGCAAAAAATCAGACACTAAATGCAACAATGGAGCTAACAGAAAATAAGGACCTCTTTCAAAGCGTTTTTGACTCTTCCTCGAGTGGTATTGCTGTGATGCAATTTGTCTATAATGACAGTAAAAGAGTAGAAGATTTTTCAATACTACTTTTCAATACTTTCGCCATTAATGCGATTGGCAATGTTGATTATAAAGGGAAGCGGTACAGTGAAATCTTTCCTATGGTAAAAGAAACCGGTATTCTGGAAAAATTTATAGAGGTAGCTGAAACAGGTGTCACGGCTAAGTTTGAAAGATGGTATGATGGCGAGGGAATGAAAAGCTAGTTCCGTTTTAATGCCGTAAAGCAAGGTGACTTATTAGTGGTAACAACCGAAGATATTACTGAAAGCAAACAGTCCGAAATTACCCTAAAAAAAGCATTAGATGCCGTAGAGAAGCAAAAAAGACTTTATGATTCTATTGCAAACAATACACCCGACCTGGTCTATGTATTTGATCTGGGCTACCATTTTACTTTCGCCAATCAGGCCCTGCTTAGCATGTGGGGTAAAACAGCAGAAGACGCTATTGGTTTTGGGTTACGGGAAAACGGTTACGAGGAATGGCATGCACGAATGCATGAGCAGGAAATTGATGAGATAGTGGCGAAGAAAAAAACAATCAGAGGGACTGTTTCGTTTCCTCATGCTGAACTGGGCAGCCGTGTCTACGACTATATTCTTGCTCCTGTTTTTAACGAAAATGGCGAAGTAGAAGCTATTGCCGGAATAACACGCGATATTACGGAGTCAAAACAGACGGAGGAAAAGCTTGAAAGACTTGTAGTAGAACGTACAAAAGAATTGCAGCGCTCCAATGAAGATTTACAGCAATTTGCTCACGTAGCGTCTCATGATCTAAAAGAGCCCGTACGTAAAATAAAAACGTTTATCAACAGGCTTGAAGAACAGCTCAAAGGAAAACTGGACGAATCCTCAATACGTTTTATTGAAAGGATTCATGTTGCTACAGATCGTATGTTTACCATGATTGATGGCGTTTTGGCCTATTCGACAATCAATGAAGGCATGCAGAAACCGGAACTGGTGAATCTAAATGAAGTGATCAAAAATATTGAAACGGATTTGGAAGTCGCTTTGCAAAAAACAGACGGAAAAATTTTGTATAAGGATTTACCTCAGCTCGAAGGCGCTCCGGTATTACTCTACCAGCTTTTTTATAATCTCATCAACAACTCCATTAAATTTGCTAAAGCCAATGTACCGCCCCAGATCAGTATCGCATCAGAAATAAAAGAAAATGATACTGATTTTATACAAATCATGGTAACGGATAACGGAATAGGTTTTGACCCTGATTATGCCGGAAGAATATTTGAAACCTTTACCCGTCTGAATCCTAAAGATAAATACGAAGGAACTGGCTTAGGTTTATCGCTTTGCAAAAAAATAGTAGAGCGTCATGGCGGCAGTATTATGGCAAAAGGTATTCCGGGTGAAGGAACAACATTTATCATAACCCTTCCTTTACAACAGAAAGAAACAGGTATATAAATATGGAGAAAAAAGTAATTTTATTGGCGGATGATGATATAGACGATACAGAAATGTTTTGTGAAGCATTAACAGATATAAATCAAAACATTATATGCAAATGTGCCGATAATGGCATGATGGCACTCGAGATACTCCAAACGCTGGAGGAGAAACCGGAGCTTATTTTTCTGGACCTGAATATGCCCGTTATGAATGGCTGGGATTGCCTGAAACAATTAAAAACAAATCAGCAATATCAGGACATACCGGTAATTATGATTTCAACATCTTCACACAAAAAAGATATGGATACAGCTTCTAATCTGGACGCCATTTGTTATTTTGTCAAACCGAATAATTTTAATGATTTAAAACAGATACTACATTCTATTACATCAAATCTTGGAAATAATTTAAGAGATGCTATACTTAATTTGCAAGCGAGTGGTTCTGAACATATTTTTGCCTGTATCGAAAATAACTCAAAACGTTAAGTTGTTTTGATGTATCAGGTGCTTCTATCAGGTGTTTTTAATGTATTTTTATTAACATAAAATCAAGTACAATCCTTTATCTTTGATAGACAATTAATGAAATAGTAGGTTTAAACCTTGGGTTTTATTCGGACATTTTGAAGTACTAATAGATTAAAAAGTAAATGAATAAGAAGGCTGATCCAGTCCAAAAATAATTTTAAAATAAGAATTATGGAGAATTTAAAGAAAGCATATATAGCCGGAGGATGTTTTTGGGGCATGGAAGATTTGTTTCGTGTACGTCCGGGTGTAAAGGATACTGAAGTTGGCTATATTGGTGGTGATAATGACCATCCCACTTATCAGAATCATCCGGGACATGCTGAAGGAATAGAAATTACGTATGATGCTAATGAAACTTCTTTTAAAGAGTTATTAGATTATTTTTTCAGGATGCATGACCCAACAACTGTAGACAGGCAGGGTAATGACAAAGGATCGAGTTACAGATCAGCAATATTTATTCAGAATGACGAAGAGAAACAAATTGCAGATGAAGTAATTAAAATCGTGGATGACTCAGGTAAATGGCCGGGAAAAGTGGTTACTACATTGGAACCCTTTACAAAATTTTGGGTCGCTGAGAACTATCATCAGGATTATCTGGTCAAGAACCCTAATGGATATACGTGCCATTTTGAGCGATTTGGCACTTCTTTTTTGTAAGTCCAGGAATCCACCGTAAAGCATCAAAAGTACAAACCTTCAAAGTCATTTGATTTTGGAGTTTTTTTCATTTTAACGTTTACACTTTTTCAGCTTAAATAGGGTATAAAGTGATCTCAAAATGATAAGATCGTATCATTTTGATAAGGATGTCAATAGTGGTAAATATTCTTTTTTTATATCAAAATACTGATATCCAGTGTTTAATGATTGCAATATGAATGTGGTTTCAGGATTGGTATATAATTTGAAAATAGTGTTTTGTATTTCCAGTCCATAAAAGAGTGCGTATTATTAATAAAATCGGAAATACGCCAAAACAAATATGAAAACCCAAGATAGAACGATAGATTTTTCAGGCCGGGATTTTCTTTTGACTGACTCATTCTCAGAGAAAAGAACTTTATTACCCGACTGTCAGGCCCCTGACGAACCATTGAATTTTAGAATTGAAGTTGCCAATACGGGTCATGTTTTTTGGATAAAAGAAATTTGCGACGTGACGTTATCCTCTGCTTTGGCACGGGGAACAGGTATTTCAGGACGTTCTCCCGAATCGCTTGAGGAAAAAATAAAAAAAGGCGAAGCTATTATTGCTTTTGCATCAGATGGCAGATGGGCTGGTTTTTCTTTTATTTCATCGTGGGATAATGGTCGGTTTGTTTCTAATTCGGGATTGATCGTAGCGCCTGAATTCAGGCATACAGGTTTGGCCAAATCAATAAAAAGAAAGATCTTTGAGTTGAGCCGTCAAAAATATCCAGAAGCAGGTATATTTAGTCTGACCACTGGTCTGGCAGTAATGAAAATGAACCATGAACTGGGTTTTGAACCCGTCACATATTCAGAGTTAACTAAAGATGAAGTTTTTTGGGAAAGCTGTAAAACTTGTGTCAATTGCCCTGTGTTATTAAGCAAAGAAAGAAAAAATTGTTTGTGCACTGCGATGCTTTATGATCCAAAAAAAAGAGGCTAATATTTATTAAACGAGGTGTTTAAGCCAAATAGAACTATTGTGTTTTATAAAAACATAGTAAAAAAAAAGAGTCCGTTTCGATAACTATCAAAACGGACTTTTTTACAAACCAAACCGTTTATTTAGTTTGGATTTGTAGCTTTTGTAATTCGTATAAGTTTAGCATTTACAAACTCATAAATACCTGCAGGTGACTGTTCGCGACCATATCCGGATCCCTTAGTTCCGCCAAATGGTAATTCTGGGGTAATCCCTGTAAGATGGTTGATGTAAACCATTCCGGTTTCTATTTGTCGGGCAACATTTACAGCTCTTTTTTCATCCCCGCTAAATACACTTCCACCCAAACCAAAATTCGTAGCATTAGCAAGGGCTACTGCTTCATTTTCATCTTTAACGCGGTAAAACATAAACACCGGACCAAAGATCTCTTCGGAATAAGCAGAATTTCCTGGCTCTATGTCCGTAAGTAATGTAGGTTCCATAAAAGCACCTTTACGATCAATTCGTTTACCACCCAGTAATACAGTAGCACCTTCTTTTACGGCTTGCTGAACTTGTTTGATAACACCTTCAACGGCTTTTTCGCTACTTAGGGGAGCAAGTGTTGTTTCCGGATTCATAGGATCTCCGGTTTTAATTGTGGCAAATTTTGCTTTGACTTTTTCTAAGAAAGAATCCGCAATGCTTTCTTCGACAATAATTCGTTTAGGAGAGGTACATACCTGTCCCGCATTCCACATACGACCATTCACGGCAGCGTCCACAGCTTCTTCTACATTGGCGTCATTTAATACAATAAAGGCATCACTTCCACCTAATTCCAAAGTCGATTTTTTGATGTATTTACCGGCTGCGGCTGCAATGGATGCTCCTGCTGGCTCACTTCCGGTTAGGGTAACTGCTTTAATACGAGTATCAGCAACTAATTCGGTTGCTTTTTCACCCGGTATAAAAAGATTTTGGTAGACGCCTTCAGGTGCACCGGCTTCCAGAAAAATGTCTTCCATTAACTGAGCACATTGCGGTACGTTAGAAGCATGTTTAAAAAGCATCGTATTACCGGCCATTATATTGGGTGCTGCTGATCGCGTAATCTGGTAGAAAGGAAAGTTCCAGGGTTGCACGCTAAGTAAAACGCCAAGCGGTTCGTAGCTTAGAAAAGCAGATCCTATGGGGGTTTCTAAAGGGCTATCTGCCAGAAATTTTTCTCCATTATCAGCATAGTAATCGAAAATTGCAGCACTTATTTCCACTTCTTGTATCGCTTCTCTATGTAATTTGCCCATTTCCAGTGTCGCCAAAGCTCCTAATTCTTTTTTTCTGTCACGCATGATAGAGGCTACTTTATGTAATAATTTGGCTCTAACATTAAAAGCGGTTTTTTTCCAGGTTTTGAAGGCGGCATCTGCTTTTGAAATTTTTGACTCGAGCTCTTTATCGTTCATAACATCAAACTGTTTCACAATTTCGTTTGTAAACGGATTGACTGATTTAACAGATGACTCTTTAATTGAATTTTCCATAATATAATATTTTAAAGTGTATTTATAAAAGTGTATTTATAAAGGTACGTCTTACATTTTCCAATATGCTTAGCGTACTGTTAATGTTTATTAGAGCTTTGTTAAAATTAAAAAAGGACTCACGGAGAACAAAAGTGAGATGTAAAATTTGATTTTTGCCAAAAGGGCAAGTGGCAGGAAATAGGGATTTTGCGAATCTGTTTTAGGAGGCTGAATTTGAATAATAATTAAATTCAGCCCGATATAATATTAAATTAATACTAATTCTTTTTAAAAATTAATTCTTTATGTTTTTTAAATTACTAACTTAGAGTATAATACAAACTCACAAACAGCAGTAATTTGATAAATATGATAGCACGTTTTCTAAAAGTCAGAAAAAAAACAGAAGAAATTTGCACTCCTTTACTTATAGAGGATTATTCCGTACAACCCAGCGATTTTGCTTCTCCGCCAAAGTGGCATCTGGCGCATACTACCTGGTTTTGGGAAGCGTTTTTACTAACCAGATATAACCCTGATTATACTGTATATCATCCTGATTTCTCCTATTTATTTAATAGTTATTACAATACAGTTGGAAAACGCGTACAGCGTCCTGCCAGAGGGTTTATGACGCGACCGTCTGTAGAAGCTGTTTATGCTTACAGGGCTTATGTTACTGCTGCAGTAGAATTGTTCCTGAAAAATGATTTAACTCAGGAAATACTTGATATTATCGAAATCGGGATCAATCATGAAGAACAACATCAGGAACTTTTGGTATATGATATTAAATACCTGTTAGGAACACAACAGACTTTTCCGAACTACGGTAACCGTTTCTTGGCAACTGCTGAAAAACAAGAACCTGTTTTTATAAAAATTGCAGCAGGAGTATATGAAATAGGACATGCAGGGCCTTCTTTTTGCTTTGATAACGAATTGGGCAGGCACAAAGTATACGTGGCTGATTTCGAGATTTCAAATACATTAGTCACCAACGGGGAATATCTCGAATTTATAAAAGAGGACGGGTATAAAAACTTTAATTACTGGCACGATGAAGGTTGGGCCTGGGTGAATGAAAACGAAATCGAAGCACCATTGTACTGGCATAAAACAGACAGCGAATGGTATCAGTATGATTTGAATGGACTAGTGAAAATAGCAACAGATTTACCGGTAATGCACCTGAACTATTACGAAGCTTTTGCTTACGCGCAGTGGAAAGGAATGCGCTTGCCAACAGAATTCGAGTGGGAAATAGCGAGTAGCCAATTGTCCTGGGGAAAAGTTTGGGAATGGACCAACAGTGCTTATCTGGCTTATCCTAATTTTAATAAAGCACCCGGAGCATTAGGAGAATACAACGGAAAATTTATGGTGAACCAAATGGTTTTGCGAGGAGCTTCGGTAGCGACTCCGGAGCACCATAGCCGAAATACTTACCGTAATTTTTTTCATCCTGTAATGCGTTGGCAGTTTTCAGGATTACGACTGGTGAAGTGATTTTTTGGAATCAGCTCAGTCTTTAAAAACAAAAATACTATGAAAAAGTTTGATTATATTATTATCGGAAGCGGACAGGCCGGCATTCCTTTGGCATTTAGCCTATCTAAAGAAGGAACAGTTGCTATTATAGAAAAAGGCTTTTTAGGCGGAACATGTGTGAATAACGGTTGTATTCCGACCAAAGCTTATGTCGCCAGCGCCCGAAGAGTCTGGGATGCTTTTCATGGCGACGATTTAGGTGTTGAAATTCCTAAAGGAACAAAAGCCAATCTTAAAAAAATTAAAGCACGTAAAGACGTGTTGGTTGATGAATCACGCTCTAATATTGAAAGAGCAATTAAGAGAGACCAAAAGATTACCTTATATCATGGTGAAGCTCATTTTTTGAGCAATTATGAAGTTAAAGTTGGCGATACAACCCTGACTGCAAAAAAGATATTTATCAATGTAGGAGCAAGGGCAGTGGTTCCTGAAGAATATCAGGAAGTTCCTTTTTATACCAACGAAAATATTATGGAAGTTACAGACATCCCCAAACATTTAATCATCATTGGCGGAAGTTATATTGGTTTAGAATTTGCCCAGATCTTCAGACGGTTTGGTAGTGAAGTCACAATTATAGAACGCAATAAACAATTGATCAGCAGGGAAGATCAAACTGTAACGGATGTAGTAGCTGAAATCATGAAGGCAGAAGGTGTAAATCTGGTCTTTAATGCCAAAAATATCAGTATAAAAGAAAGTAATAAAGAAGGTATTACCCTGGCAATCGATACTAAAGAGATAAAAGGATCTCATCTTTTATTAGCAATTGGTCGTGCTCCTAATACAGATACGCTGCGATTGGAACATACAACCATCCAATTGGACGACAAAAAATATATCAAAGTCAACAATTATTGTCAGACTAATGTTGAAGGTGTTTTTGCCATTGGGGATTGTAACGGAGAAGGTGCTTTTACACATACTTCCTACAATGATTTTCAAATTGTAGAAAGCTTTCTTTTTAAGCAAAAAGAGCGAAAAATTAGTGATAGAATTCCGACCTACGGATTATTTATTGATCCGCCACTGGGAAGAATAGGAATGACGAAGAAGGAAGCACTTGAAAAAGGACATGATATATTGGTAGGTTATCGCCCAATGACTAAAGTCAATCGTGCTAAAGAAAAGGCAGAAACCTTAGGTTTTATGGAAGCAGTAATCGATGCAAAAACCAATCTCTTTTTGGGCGCTTGTATCTTTGGAGTGGGTGGAGATGAAATCATCAATGGTATTACTAATTTGATGTATGCCAAAAAGCCTTATACTGTTTTGAGGGACTCGATACATATTCATCCCACGGTAAGCGAACTTATCCCAACGATGCTACAAGATTTAAAACCTATTGCTAAATAAAGAAGCATTTTGATTTCAAACACTCTGTTTATTGACATTCTTTAAACAGAACATTTTTTGAAAATAGTATAACATTACGCATCATTTCCTATCGTATTTTTAATATCACTTAAAAATAAATAACCAATAGCTTTAATTATGAAAGAGACAGTCGTTTTAAATAAAAAGGAATCCCCGAAAAGTACCTTGGCACAGTTCAAAAAAGAAGTTAATGAGGGATTAAACGAGTCTTTGAAGACTTTGCCTTCGAAGTTTTTTTATGATAAAAAAGGAGATGCCCTTTTTGTCGAAATTATGCATTTGCCTGAATATTATGTCACGCGTTCAGAGCATGAAATATTTAAAGACAAAAGTGCTTCTATAATTAAAGCATTAGAATTAAATAAGGATACTTATTTTGAACTGATAGAACTTGGGGCCGGTGACGGCATGAAAACCAAAGAACTGCTACAGGAACTTTCCCGACAAAATTACAAGTTTGATTATATGCCCGTAGATATTTCGCAAAATGCTTTAGAAAAACTAGAAATGGATCTCAATCATGAAATGCCCCATATTGCTGTAAAAACCAAACAGGGAGATTATTTTGAGGTTTTAGAATCATTAAAAGAAAATCAACATCCAAAAGTAATCTTGTTTTTAGGCTCTAATATAGGGAATATGCCTGACGCTGTAGCAGCTGATTTTATTTCTAATCTGAGTGAGAATTTAAGTTTTGGCGATAAGTTTTTTTTAGGCGTAGATTTAATCAAACCGGCTTCTATTGTTTTGCCTGCTTATAATGACAGTAAAGGAGTAACGGCCGCTTTTAACCTGAATTTACTGGAACGTATCAACAGGGAACTGGATGCCAATTTTGAAATAGAAAGTTTTAAGCACCAACCAGAATACGATGAAGAGCAAGGTATTGCTACCAGCTTTTTAGTAAGTACAAAGGAACAGGATGTATTTATAAAAAAACTCAATAAGATATTTCATTTTGCTAAAGGCGAAAAAATTTTAACTGAAATTTCAAGAAAATACAACGACAAAATTTTAGATAAGATTCTAAAGAAAACCGCTTTTATTATAAGAGACAGGATTACGGATCGCAAAAAGTACTTTGCCAATTATGTTTTGGAGCGTTTATAATGAAAATACAATCACTTGGCATATTGGGACTAGGAAGTCGTTCGACACTTTTTTATATAAAAGAACTAAACCGTCTGTACCATCAAAAGAAAGGAGGATATAGTACGTGTCCTTTCAAACTATTAAATACCAATTTTGATGTAATTAATAATCTACTTCCTGTAACTTCAACCAAGCTTGAAGTAATCTTGCGAAATTATTTAGTAGAATTGCAACACTTAAAAGTAGATGCTATTCTGATCCCAAATATTACGTTACATGAAACTATAGATAAGATTACTTTGGGAGCTGAGATCATTCATCCTGTGTATGTAACTATCGCAAAACTTAAAGAAAGTAGGGTGAATAAAGTAGTCTTATTAGGCTCGCTGCATACCATGGAAAGCAGCTATTTGAAAGACGTTTTCAAAAATGAAAGTATTGCTGTAGTCCTTCCGTCCAAAGAAGATCGTGTGTTTATCGATAATGTTCGAAAACATATTTACGAGGAAACGGAAAGTCAGGATCTGCTAAAAGAATATAATGATATCATCGAAAAATACAGTGTCAATTATGCTGTAGTATTGGCGTGTACAGAACTATCGGTAGGATGGAAGGCCGAAAGTAGTACTATTATTTTTGATATGTCCCGAATTCAAATTGCGAGGACTATTGAAAATATAGACTGATGATATTTCTTGTTTAAAACACATTCCCTTATTTAAAAATCGTCTCACTTCTACCTGAGGTTAAATGGGAGATCCCCACGAAGGAAGCTGTATCTTTTTTTTAGAGCCTTTTTCATTATAGCGTCTAATCCTATCAGATATACCAGTTATACGTCTTTTTAATTTTACAAAAAAATGATTAACAGCCATGTCTTTGATTTTATAGGTTCAATCTTGCGTGCAGTTCAAATGATGTTGGTTTTAGTTTTAAATAAAACGATATAAGTTTTTGAAAATAAAAGATATACAATAAAAGTACGTTTTAATTTGCATGTATTTTTATGATTATTGTAAAATGTTATAGCGCGTTTAAGATTTTAAACGATTAAACCATCCGGCTCATCTCAAACTGACTTGTTGGTTTTGAAAGACCTAATTTGTTTAAGAAATGAAGAGCAGATACTGCCGAACTATCAACATTATAAACATACACTTCCTGTTGCTCCACTATTTCATTGATGTAAGAAAATAAAAGCATGCCAATGCCATTTCTTCGATAATCTGCAGCAACCGCAAACTGATGTACTTTTCGGCTGGTAGGATTGAAGATTGCGTAGCCCACTAAGAGGTTATTACAATAAGCCCCAACAATATGACAGCGATCTTTACTGTTTTCAAGTGTCTGAATAGCATTTTGCCATGAGGGAACGTTATCCCAAAAAGAAGTAAATTCAGTCCAATGAAAAACATTGATTTCTTTCAGTAAAACTTCCGTATTGTTTTTTGAAATAGTGAGCTTACCTTTAAAACAATCTAGTTTTCTATCCATACTATAGCCCATTTTTTCGTAAGCCCTTATTGCAGAATGGTTTCCTTCAATAACTTCCAGTACCATTTTCTGTACTTCTAGTTCTTTTAATTGAGGTAATAACGCATTGTACATTTGGTTTACCAGACCTTTTCCTCTGTAATCCGGGGCTACTCCGGTAGCAGCATTATAAACGATTAATTCTTTGTCACTTTTTCTTAAACCGTGTAGCATAACACCCACTATTTTATCGCCGTCAAACACCACTTTGGACAGTTCCGGTGTAATGTTTTCTGCGTCAATTTTAGATTTCAATTGCTCGAGGTTCAATTGCAGAGGCACTATATAATCAGAAAAGGATAAATTAATAATTGAAACTATCTCTTCTAAATTAATATTTTTTAAATTTTTTATTTCCATTTATGGTACCGTTTGTTTCTTGCTTGTAATTTGGGTGATATCTTAGATAACTAGTTTTCCTTTATCGTATTTCCCTTAAAATTTTAACGACTTCAACGATTTCAGTATGTAAGATATTAGTTTTGTCTATTGTTTCACTACTAAATGTTCCAAGATTGGCTTCTTTCTCAATAATAGATACATAATTACTCAGATCCTTTAGCAGGAAGATGTCTAAACTCGATTTCAGGTTATGAGAAAGTCTTTTAACGTTATCAGTATCATTTGTATGAATCGCTATACCCAATTGAGTGACTTCATTTGGAATCTTTTCTAAAAAAAGATCGATCATATCCCTTTTAAAATTAGGATCGCCACAGGAGACTTCATCCAAGAAGGACAAATCTACTTTTCTCTTCAATCCAACAGAATCCTTATTCATGACTGTTTTTATAGCGTCTAAAAGGACTGCCTGCTTAAAAGGCTTAGGTACATAAGCATTCATTCCTTCCTTAAAACAACGTTCCTGCTCGCCTACAAGAGAGTGTGCGGTCATGGCTATAATAGGGATGCTTAATTTCAATTCATTTCTAATGTACTGTGTCGTTTGATAGCCATCTCTAACAGGCATCTGAAGATCCATTAGTATCAGATCATATTTATTTTTTAGTAAATATTCTATTCCTGTCTCCCCATTTTCAGTAATATCCAGCTCAAAACCAAAGTTAGCGATAACACTTCTGACCAGTTTTTGGTTTAAGGTATTATCTTCGCAAAGAAGTATTTTAAGCCTGCCCGGATTGTATTCTGTTGATAGTTGGGCTACGGGTTCGATATACTCTATTTTTTTATAATTCAGAACAAAGAAAAATTCAGAACCGCGCCCTTTTTTACTTTTTACATGAATTTCACCCTTTTGCAATTCAATTAACTGCTTTACAATATTAAGACCAAGCCCTGTGCCGCCAAACCTGCGGGTAGTGCTTTCTTCTGCTTGTGTAAATCGTTCGAAAATGTGTTTAAGCTTTTCCTCTTGTATTCCTATACCTGTGTCTTTAATAGAGAATCTAAGCGAATAATCTTCGTTGGTTTCCTGAATTTTTTTTACAGAAACGGTTACTTCGCCTTCTTCGGTAAACTTAAGGGCATTTCCCGTAAGGTTAACCAGTATTTGGTTCAGTCGTCCCTGATCTCCAACTACAATTTCAGGCATATCGGCATCCAGAAAAAGATTGAATTCGACATTTTCAGGCACCTTTACCCTTAATAAATCATAAATATGTTTCAGCGTATTTTTTAAATGAAACGGTTGTGCATCAATGGTCAAATGGCCTGATTCAATTTTCGAAAGGTCCAGAATGTCATTCACTATCAAGAGTAGATTTTCTTGTGCAATTTGTACACTATCGATGTAATCGCGCTGAATATCATTCAGATCGGTCTGTGCTAAAAGATCACTAAAGCCAATTATTGCATTTAGTGGTGTCCTGATCTCATGACTCATATTGGCTAAAAAACTATCTTTTGCCAGGACAGCACGCTGTACAATTTTTTTCTGGGCGGCTAATTCTATATTTTTTGTTCTTAATTCCAACTGGTTAACAACGTGCTTTGCGATGATTGTAAGCGCATTACGTTGGTTTTCATTCAGTTCTTTAGAAACATGATCAATAGCACAAAGAGTTCCAATGTTATACCCATCGGGTGTGGTTAGAGGAACGCCCGCGTAAAACCTGACCTTAAAACCGTCGACCACATTTGGGTCGTCTTTAAAGTGTTCGTTCAGATAAGTATCGCTTATTTCAGTCATTTCGGACTCCATGATGGTATAGCGACAGAAACTAATTTCACGTGGCACCTCTGATATCCCGACTCCAATTTCAGATTTAAACCATTGTCTGTTCCCGTCTATGAATGAAATATGTGCAATCGGTACATCACAGATATAGGAAACCAGTTTTGTAGCATCATCAAAAGCATGTTCAGGGAGTGTGTCAAGGATATTATAACGTTTTAAAGCGGCTAAACGTTCTAACTCATTATGAGGGATGAGATTTTCTGAATTATTCATTTTATGGGGAGGTAAATTACAAAAATAAAAATAATATTGAAATTTTCTTTAAATAGTGCATAAAATGGTTCAAAAATAGCATCTTCTAACGAAAAAAGCTGTTAAATCAATTCCATGCATAAAACTTGAAAAAACTTTTAAATAGTACCTAATTTAAATGGTCAACTTGCAAACCCGTAGTGTGAACCATTGATTTTGCAAGTTGACCATTTGATCTAAAAATAAATTTTAAAATCATATTTTTAGGAATATTTGGCTATTACTTAATAAACGCTAAAATATCCTTATTAATTGTGTCTGCCTCTGTCGTTGGCATACCATGAGGAAATCCGGGATATGAAATTAGTTTTCCATTTTTCAAAAGTTTAGCCGCCTTAGGTGCCTGATTGAAAGGTACGATCTGATCGTCTTCTCCATGCAATACAAGAACAGGAATTTCTAAACTTTTAAGATCTTCTGTAAAATCTGATTCAGAAAAAGCTTTTATTCCCTCATAATGTGCTAGTACAGAGCCCATCATTCCCTGACGCCACCAATTATGTTTAATGCCTTCCTGAATTGTTTTTCCTTCACGGTTCCATCCGTAGAAGGCTATAGGAAAATCATAAAAATATTGCGCTCTGTTGAATCCGGTGCCTTTTCTTATTTCATCAAAAACAGCCAACGGCACACCTTCAGGATTTGTTTCAGATTGTATCATTATTGGTGTTACCGCACTAATTATTACCGCTTTTGCAACACGTTCTTTTCCGTATTTTGCAACATAGCGTATTACTTCGCCTCCACCAGTAGAGTGGCCGATATGAATAGCGTCTTTTAAATCAAGAGCAGTTGTCAATTCAGCTACGTCTGCAGCGTATGTTTCCATATTATTTCCCTCTGCGCTTTGACCTGAGCGACCGTGTCCGCGGCGATCATGTGCAATAACCCTGTATCCTCGTTGGAGGAAAAACATCATTTGTGCATCCCAATCATCACTGGACAAAGGCCATCCATGATGAAAAACAATTGGTTGTCCGGTTCCCCAGTCTTTGTAATAAATTTCTGTTCCGTCTTTTACTGTAATTGTGCTCATCTTCTTTTGGTTTAGATTAATAAATTATATTAGAAAAACTTTAAACTTTGTATGCAATTAAATTTGGGTTTTAATGCATTTGCTGTAGTTCGAATTTCTGATACAAACTTACAGCTGAAGGAGAGTTCTGTCGATTAATCTAGATTAAGAAATAAAATCCGGATCAAATTCGTGTGTTGTATTCGATTATTTAATTAAAATAATTCTAATTGATTTGGATTTATTGGTTTGATTTTTGGCGGTTTAGCCTCTCCAAAAACAGTTCTTCCACCATATTTATAGGATTCATCACGTTCTCTTTGCACCAGTGCATCAAAGTTAGAATTGGGCGTAAAACTTTCCTCCGCTTTTCGTGAGATTTCAGATAATTTATGAATAGCTTCCAACTTATCACTATTACCAATTTTAGCACGATTAATAGCTCTTTGTAAAGTATCTATTGTTTCATCATAGATGTTTAGCGGAACAGGAAACGGATGTCCGTCTTTTCCACCGTGAGCGAATGAAAAACGGGCAGGATCTTCAAATCGGGTAGGAGTGCCGTAAATAATTTCGCTAACCAATGCTAAGGATTGCAAAGCCCTTGGTCCCATTCCCTTTAAAAGTAGTAATTCTTCAAAATCCTCCGGTTTATTTTCATGTGTTGCCCAAAGCATGGCACCGAGTCTTTTCATATTAACATCTTCCATCCTGACATCGTGATGTGCAGGCATAGAGAGATATTGCATCTCCTTTATGATTTTTGTGGGAGATTCTTTTGATAATTCTAAGATGCCTTCTCTTGATTTTGTGGCTGCCTCAGCGGTAAGATTTAAAATAGTACCCTGATTTTCGCCATATATAAAGGTATGAGGCTCATTTATAAAAGACTTTAAATCTTGTGAATGCCAATGGTATCTTCTTGCTGTCTGAGCATTGGGATTCATACCTTGTTGAATAACGGCCCATTGTCCTTTATTATCCACAATAAAATTATGCTGGTACAATTGAAATCCGTCCTGAATGGCTGTATTATCAACTTTAGCAGTAAGCCTGCTGCAATTGGCCAGATTATTTCCGTCAAGACCAGTTTTTTCGCCTACAAATAGAAGTTCCTGCGGTGTCAGGAGTGAATGTTTGCCTTTACCTCCGCAAATGTATATTCCGAGTTCTTTGGAATGTGGGTTTACAGATTTTTTTAATGCTCCAAGTACAGATGTTGTAATTCCGGAAGAATGCCAGTCCATGCCCATTACAGCACCAAAACTCTGAAACCAGAAAGGATTACTTAGTTTACTGATAACTTCTGAAGTAGAAAATTCCATGGCAATCGTTTCTACAATAGCAAAACCAAGTTTAGACATACGCTCAGCCAGCCATAACGGAACGTGTCCATAATGTAAAGGAAGATCTGCTGTACCGGAACGCTTCATGGGATAGATTTGTATGGATACAAAATTAAGTAAAAATACCTCTAATCAGTAATGATATAATAGCGAAGATCTAATAAATGAAATTCTTTTGTTTGTCAGATCTTTTCACCCGGTTTTGACTTCTCATTAAGCTATAGTCACAAACGCCATTTACAGCATATTCTATTTTGTATTCAGCGAGAAGTTGCATAATGATTTCCATAGTAGTGTTTTCATCAAGGCCAATTTGTGCACCAAGATCTATTGCATTATGGTGCCCGTTACTTTTTACTAAAACCTCCAGGAATTTATCTTTATCTCTCATTCGTTTTATTTTTTTTTGAAAAGTAGAAGTCATTTTTATAAAACGTTGTATTAACTGTTTACTCTTCATTGTTTTTATTTTTGGGTATTATCATTTACAGAAAAAATATTTTCATATCCTAATACCGGATTTTCATGTAGGTCGCTCCTAAAGTCAACGAGCTTGTCAAAAATATGATCTGTTTCTATCTTGATTGATTCATGAATTGAGCCTGCTTGTTTTTGTTGGCAAAAAGCCTTTTGACAAAGTGCAAGGAGGGTTACTATTAGGTATAATAAAAATTTTGTGCTCATGATGCGAGTTTATTTTTTGCTCAGTTAGGGATTGGGGATACAATAGGAGAGACTGCACATTTTTTTAAATGTTACACTAAAGAGATTATTGGTTATTCTTTAGCCATTCTAAACGTCTTTGATCCGGAAGATGCGTAATTTTAAAATCTTCAAAGGTAGCCGTAAAGCCTTTTCCATCCGGGCTGGCGGCCATCATACCCACCTGCACCGTTTTATGTTCCGGAAAATAGACTGTATTGGTCATAGTGTAGTTGATGCCATCGATAGAATAAAAAATTTCTACTGCATCCAGTCGGCGTACCGCTTTCATCCAGACATTTTTAGGTTTTTCTTTTAATCCCATTACACTCCAGGAACTTTTATCGATTGTGTGAACTGTACTAATATTGTAAACGCCGTCTACATATTCGACACCTGTTTTGATATAATTATTTTCATCTATTCTTAGCATCAGGCAAACCTGGTCGAATCTGGTTTTATAAACTCCGCTCATTTTTACAACAGCCTCAAATTCACCGCTTCTTTCTGTATAGCGAAATGGCCCGTCGTATACAGTAAATCCGTAATGACTTTTGTTCCAATAATCAGATTGAGGTGTAACCTGCATAATGAGTTTGTTGTCTTTTACTTCCCACTCAGCCGGCTCATTCAGCCAGTTCATTGCATTTAATTTTTGCGCATTTCCTTTTGCAGCTATAATCCCTATAAAGATTAAAACGAAGTGCATTTTCTTCATGATTTTTAAATTTGAATTTTATTAATAAGCTACAAAGTAGGGCATTCGTAATTTTTCCAACAATAGTTATTTATAACCATTTTGCAGTAGTATCAAATAATTTTCTAATTTTAGCGATCTCTATAGTAAGCAATCTCATAGAGATAAATGAATTACGGTTATGAATCCCATCTCGAAATTAGAAGATAAATTTTCTTTTGAATGTATCGATAGCCCGGATACGCGCAAGGAAGCGCTGAAGGACGCTATCAGTATGATGAAAGAATATGTGAAAATGGATCATTCGGTAGCAGTACTGTCAGATCTCGCAGACAATAAAAGCTATATTTTTACAGGTGATTTTGGGCGTTTTTTTGAAATGGATATTTCTGGCTATCTAACCATTGATTCTATTTGGGAAGAGGATATTTATCAGCGTATTCATCCCGAAGACCTTTTTGAAAGACATCTTTTAGAGTTGGAGTTTTTTAATTTTCTCAAGACTTTAGCACCTGAAGAAAGACTCAGTTATGCTACTAAATGCAAAATCAGGACTTTGAATGCTAAAAAGGAATATCAGCGTATTTTACATCGCAGCTTTTATCTCAAAAACAGTTCAGAAGGCGGTTTATGGCTGGCAGTTTGCCTCTACAATTATCTATTTGAAAAACAGACAACTGCAACCGGTATTGATGGGAAAATTGTGAATACTAAAACAGGTGAAAGTTTTCACGTTGACACTTATGTCAACTGTATCAATTTACTGACTTTACGTGAAAAAGAAATTTTATTATTAATTAGTAAAGGAGAAATCAGTAAAGGAATTGCCGCTCAGTTAAATATTAGTATTAATACAGTAAACAGGCACAGGCAGAATATATTAGAAAAACTTCAGGTAAATAATTCTATTGAAGCAGTCCGGACCGCAGACGCTTTAAATTTGTTATAACAGAATTCGATTCTCTTGATCATAAAAAGCATAAAATAAAATCCCGTTTCTTATGAAATGGGATTTCACTTTTGTGGTTCTTATTGATTTTTAGATTCAAATAACACAGACATTATTTTTGCTGTCAAAGTTAATTATGTGATAGCTGTTTGATTGTATATCCTGATGCGGAAGATCCTGCTATAAAAACGGTGTAGACTTTTCCGGCAGTAAAATCAGTAGCCGGAAGAGTTGCCAAAATTTCAGATCCCCCGGTACCACGAACCTGTATACCCAAGGCACCGGCATTAATTTCAGTGTAACTGCTTTGGTTGTAGCGAACAAGATTTAGCGCAAGATTGTTGCCTTGTGCATCCAGAAAATCAATATTGGCAGGAGCTCCACTACTTAAATGAATAAATTTTACTTTCGCTTTTCCACTTGTGGGTGTCGTTATATTATCCTCGTATAGTCTCACTTCTGCATCGTCTCTCGATTCTCCGGTGAGATAGACAGTATATCTTCTGTCATCTCCCAGATTAAGCTCTTCAGTAGCATACAAATCATTATCATTTTGATCTCTAAACTGGCTTACCAGCTTATTTCCCGAGGCAACATCATGGTAGGATACTGAATGTTCTAAATAATTCAGATTACCAATGTAAGGGATATTGGCCATCACAAATTTTTGAGAACCTGAGTTGGGTGCAGCGTTTACAACTTTGAGGCGTGCAGCACCAAAAGGATCTATTTGGTTATTATCGCATGAAGATAAAAACAGTAATGCGATTATAGCGATTACTTTCATAATAATCAATTTAATAGAGAGTGTTTTCGTTTTCATAAATTTTAATATTTGGTTTTAATTTGTTTTGTAGCATTATATGTATTTTACCTTAATGCTAATTTTGTTGTCTTGTTTTTTTACCGTGATTTTAAAATCATCAAAAGAAGGTTTTTTCATTTTTTCCATAAAAAAATTAGAGAAGCCAAAACCTTCTTTTGGTATGCCGATGATGTTTTTGTTGAGTGCTCCATTTTTATTTTCATCATCAATAAGTGTAATACCGTAAATTCTGGGTTCGAGATCACAATTAAGAATCATAAGTTCGTTATCAGCTGATTTTTTTGGAAAGATTAATTTTTTGGAAACTTTTCCCTGTTCGTAATCTGTACTGTTTCTGAATACATTGATTATAATTTGTCCTTTTTCAGAACGGATTCCTGAAATTTTAATACTGGTATTTTGTCCGTAAGAATTGGTAAGGGATAAAATGCTGATCATGAGCATGAACCAGCCTGATAGCGGAATCTTTATTGGAATCATTATTTTAGATTTTTAAGATGTTACGGTGCGAAAGTAGCAGAGTAATTGCTTAAAAGACATAAAGAATAAACTGAAACGGACAATATTAAGGGGGAACCGTACGAAGAGATAATTATTAAAAGAAGTAGGCGTTTTCGAGGCTAACTTTTAGAATTAAATTTTGATAAAGGATGATAAGGCAATAGAAAAGACTTATGTGAAATTTGTCTTACTATCAGAAAAGAATTATTCATTTTATGCTATTTTTAGCTTAGCTTTGATATGGCTTTTAAAGAAAAAAAATGGCACAATTAATCTTTGTCAGACATGGTCAGTCTCTTTATAATTTAGAGAATCGTTTTACCGGAATTCTGGATATCCCGCTAACAGCCCTTGGAAAAGAGCAGGCAAAACTTGCCGGGCAAAAACTGATAGGGTATGTCTTTGATATTGCCTATACCTCTATGCTGATAAGGGCAGAAGAAAGCCTTCAGATTATCCTGACAGAAATGGGTGTAACGATTCCTGTTGTAAAAAACAAGGCGTTTAATGAGCGCATGTACGGTAATTTGCAAGGACTCAATAAAGAAGAAACAGCACAAAAGTATGGTTTGGCTCAGGTTGAAATCTGGAGAAGAAGTTACGATGTTTGCCCTCCGGGTGGTGAAAGTCTTTTAGATACCTACAACCGCGTGGTGCCGTATTATAAAACTGAAATAGAACCCAAATTAAAAACAGGGCAAAACGTTTTGCTGGTAGCCCATGGTAATAGCCTGAGATCTCTAATGATGTACCTTGAAAACATTAACCCACTTGATATTGTCAAAGTAAATATTGCGACTGGTATCCCCAGGGTATATACTTTTGATGCTAATTTACAGCTGTCTAATGTTAAGGATTTATGATAGTTGCCTTCTGATTAGAATATAAAAAAAGGTGTACTATTGGTCTGTACGCATTCTGCCGCATAGAGATAAAGAGCAGCAGACCAGCTCTGCCAGTCCTGCCCCATAGGCTCGCCATCCTGAGCTTTGTACCATTCATTAAAACCATATTTGAGTTCTTTGTTTCTTGATTTTTTAACCAGGTCAGTAAGAAGAAATAATTTTTCTTTTGCTAATTCTGGTTCTCCCGCTTTTACAAGGGCTGCTATATGAAGGGACGAGATAAAAGGCCATAATCCGCCATTATGATAATCTCCGGGAAGGTTAAATTGTTCATATCTCGATATCCAGTCCGGATCTTCAGGCAAGATAAAAGGGAAAAAATTAGGAGCGAGGTGAATTGCTAAATCTTTATTTTGTATCATCCTTTCACAGTCATTTTCTATCCATTTTACAATTTCATGTGCTCTTTTTTGGGAAGCAAGACCTGAGAGAATAGCCAGACTATTGCCTAAAAGATCAAATCGTTCGCTATTGTATATTTTATACGACCATAGGGCGTAATAAGGTTTTTGCTTCAATAACATACCTTCGTGAAGATGTTCAGGAATTGTTGGGGTCGTAATGGTAAAATGCTCCATTGCCTCTTGTAGTCCGAGTGCTCTTTCGTTATGTCCCAACATTTTTAGATAACTGTATGTTAAGGTGTTAACGTAAATACCGTAGCCCAACACCCATTGTTCATCACGCCAGTCACTTGTGGGCTGCTGGGCAACAAGATAATCATCGCCGGGACTTTGGTATTCCATCCAGGTTAATGCCTTTTGGACTTCATTATTCAAAAAATCTTTTTTACCGGTTAATTTTCTAAAAACACCCGTTGCCAATAAAAACAAGGGTGTTGTATCACTTGCTCCCCGATTTTCAGGATCGTGTACTAAAGATGGAATGTGTCCTCTGACAGACTGATTTTTAGAGAGTGTTAAAAGAGTTTTCTCCATCGCAGCTATCAAATCTTCATTTTTTGATACTGCAACCCCGAGAACAGAAATCATTAAATCCCGGGTATAAGGCTCGGGATATCCCCATGCGGCAGTTCTTGGAAGCCCGTCAAACGGGCCTTTTACATTGTGCAGCAATACTTCTAAAGCGGCATCCTTTGCTTGTTCTATTTCTATCCAGTTTCTTTTATCCATGATGTGTGGGATTTAATATATTTGGAGTCTTTCATTGATGATTTTTATAAATTTTGCAGCTACGACCCTGTAATCAAAATGTTCAACAGCCCGCTGCCTGCCGGCTTCTCCCATTTGTTCCCGTAGTTCTTTATTGCCCATTAATTTAATCAGGGAATCTTTAATATCGGTAACATTCGCCCGGTAATCCACCGTTCTGGGTTCATCAAATACGATACGTTTATTTTCCTCGTAGCCGGATTCAGGACCCAAGGTTACTTCATTTACTACTATTCTTTGATCAATGCCAGCCAGACATGCGGTTTGGTTATCGATGAGCGTGTCGAGCATTCCCATTGCTTTTATTCCAATTACCGGTTTGCCACAGGCACCTGCTTCTACCTGAGGCATTCCAAATCCTTCAAGTCGGGAAGGGGCTGCATAAATGTCGCAAGCATTTAATAAATAAGGGATAAACTCTCTGGAGGTTATATTGGTTTGAAACATTACGTTGTTACTAATTCCCAGTTCTTCCGCTAGTTTTTGATCCAGGCTATTCTGAAGTGCGGTTCTGGGCTGTGGCCAGACTTTGCAAACGTATTTCCATGGCGGCAAATCTTTTCCTGCTACAGCAAGGGCCTGCATCACCTCCCTGGCACCTTTTGACGCTGCGTCCCCGCCAATGGTAAGCAGTAACAGTTCTTCCGGAGCGATCCCAAGTGCCTGGCGTGCAGCGAGTACTTTTGGATCATTTTTAAGATAGGGGTTGAAAGTATCGGTATTGCAACCTACAGGAAGGACTTCAATATTATCACCACTAATACCATCTCGTACGTACATTTCTTTTACCCAATGAGAAGTGACTAATATCAGCGGCAACTTGTTTAATACATCTTGATAATTGGCAATGTAGCCGTCTGCTACCAGCCAGGGTACAGCGGTAATACCATTTTTTTGAGGATGCAGGACCACTTGAGGAGTATGCCCCCAGTAGCCAATACCTACTACAACATCAGGTTTAAACCAGTTGTAATACCATTGCTTCTCAAGTTCTGATTCGAGATGTACTCCGTGAGCTTCTACACCATTGGCCAATAACCCTTTATAGAGAAGATCTCCCTGAGTAGCTAAACCACCTGGTGCAGGTGGGTAATCGTATAATAAAAGTACTTTCATAGTTTTGTTTTTTTTAGCCACTTCAACGCGTCTTTTTTATCCGTAAATTTCCAGTACGCTTCAATTTTAGGTGTTGTGTTTGCTTCCCAGCTATCTGGGGTAAAGCCATATATTTGAGTCATTATTTCATACTTCTTCTGCCATAAATCATCGGGGAGTACCAATTGAATGTCTGCCAGAGGGATAGCTTTAGGATAATATTGTTTATTGTGATCTTCGTAAGCGAATATCATGAGTTCCCCGGACGAAATTTTGCCTTCGCACCAAAGGCTTAGTACAGCAATACCAGTTTCCTCATGTCTAAGGTGTCGGGTATATTCGCCTAATGGATTATGGGTAAGAATAAGATCATATTCAATATCAGGAAGCAGTTGCAGTATGAGACTATCAATTTCTTGTTTGTTCTGAGGAACCTGAGTGGGTCCGTCATCGAGATCACCCATTGTACCTGTAGAGTGAAGTGCGTCAAGGACTTTGTAAAATTTGGGAGATCTGTCCGGATCATATTTTCTACACAGACAGACTATGAAGCAGTCCCAATCAGGATTATTAAGAAGTAGTCCTCCTGCCCATAAGGTTTCATCGTCAGGATGAGCTACAATTACTGCTACCTTCTTTTTCTGTCCCTGTATTTCCATAAGTAAGATGTTAGAAATCAATATGAAAGATACACTAAATGAATTAGTAATAAAATCTTTTTTGTCATTTTTAACTTTCATTTTTTGAACTCAAACTTCCTTGTTTTATTTTTTGTTCGGACTGTTTGACAAAGGCTATCTTTCTGGAATAAGAGCAAACAAATGAATTTTTCGCAAAATGTTTTTAAGCCCATATCGGATTATAGCATTTGTATGGATATAAAATTCAAAGGGCTTACAATTAGTTTTTATATAGGATTTATGCTGTACTATCACTGTGTAAACAAGTAAATCTCTTTAAGTGATAATGCAAAAAATAGTCAAATAACTACACTAAATGCAGTGATAATGGTATTTCATTCTCTAATAAAAGGCTTTAAAAAAGGATGGATATTTGTAATTGACCTTACGGGTTTAAAAAAAATCTTACACAAAGGAAAAATCTCATTATAGGATAATTGTCTTGTTTTTAGTGATTTAAAATTTTACTAAAATTTTAATTAACATTTTTTTTACAAAAAAAACAATTAAATTTTTTGTGTTACTATTTTTAATATACTTTTGTTCTACCAAATTAGTAGGGTTTAAAAGTAAATTAAATACAAAAGAATAAGATTATCAAATACATTTCATTTTTGAACAGGTAAGAACTATTTCGCAATTTATGCCATATGAGTTTTCACTGTTAAAAAATTCTTCAATCTCTAAAATCATATCAATTTTCAATAAGACGGATCCTTCATTTTAGGGTTGAAATCTTGTAGATACCAATTTAAATAATAGTAATTCAAAATAAATAAAAATGAAAAAACGAATGTGTAGCCGATAAAAAAAAAGACCATTTCTGTTGCAGCAGAAATGGTGAAGCTTAAAGAAATTGTTCATCTCTATAAGGAAAGCGAGAGTAGAGTAAATCTATAGTCGACTCGCCTTATTTATTAAACCAAAACAAAGTAATGAAAAAAAAATTAAATAGATATGCATTTTTATGCATTTTGTTGATTTCAATAGGAGCTAAAGCGCAAGAAAACAAGGCTTTAATCCAGTCAAAACTCGACGGTACAGTAATCGATGCTGTTACAAAAGAGCCTGTTATAGGCGCTTCGATAAACATTAAAGGAACTACACACGGGGCTGTAACAGATTTTGATGGAAAATTTCATTTTCAAACAGGGCAAAAATTCCCTTATACCTTAATAGTAAGTTTTTTAGGATATAAAAAAGCGGAAATTGTAGTCAATTCAAACCCAATTACTGTTAGCCTTACTGAAGAGCAAAATGCATTGTCAGAAGTAGTAGTTACCGCACTAGGGATTACGAAAGAAAAGAAATCTTTAGGTTATACTACTCAGGCACTTAAAGGAAAGGAGTTATCTGAAACAAAAGAAACGAATTTCTTAAATGGTCTTAGTGGTAAATTAGCGGGAGTACGTATCACCAATTCACAAGGAGATATGGGATCTTCCCGTATTATTATTCGTGGTGAAACCTCTATATCAGGAAATAACCAGCCATTATTTGTTGTTGATGGAGTTCCGGTAGACAACTCACAATTGAACTCTGCAGGAGGATCAGCTGCTTCTCGGGATTTCAGAAATGCAGTTTCCGACCTGAATCCTCAGGACATTGAAACATTAACAGTACTAAAAGGACCAAATGCCGCAGCCCTTTACGGATCACGTGCTGCACATGGTGTTGTTCTTATTACTACAAAATCAGGAAGAAGCCAACAAGGATTGGGCATAAGCTTCAACTCAGGTATCACGGTTTCTCAGGTTGCCACTTTGCCTAGATTTCAAAATTCATTTGGACAAGGATCAAACGGAAAATTTAGCTATGTAGATGGTAAAGGAGGCGGAATTAATGATGGTGTTGATGAAAGTTGGGGACCAAAATTAGACGGACGCCTTATTCCTCAGTTCAATTCAAATGGGGTAGCAGTTCCTTTTGTAGCGCACCCTGATAATGTGAAGAACTTTTTTAATACTGGTCTTACTTATGATAACAGTATTTCGATCGCCAAATCAGATGATAAATCAGATTTCCGTTTAGGAATAAACAATCAAAAACAATTAGGAACAGTACCTAACAGTGAAATAAACAAAACAAATTTTACGGTTAATACGAATTACCAAATATCCAAAAGTATAAAAGTAGGGGTAACAGCAAATTATATTGTTACAACTGCTCCAACTTTGCCAGGTGGACCAACAGGTAACCGTGCTGCAGGTGTAATGTTACAGTTTCTTTGGTTCGGACGTCAGGTAGATACGGATGCACTTAGAGATAACAGAGATGTTAACTGGAACAACAGTTACTATAGCAACCCATATTGGAATGCTTATTATAATACGACAAGCCAACAACGTAATCGTTTTATAGGAGATATCCATTTAGAAGCAAAACTGGCAGACGGTCTTCTTTTTAAATTCCGTACGGGAGTTGACTACTATAACGATCGTAGAAAATACGAGATTAAATATGGTACTAACGGAACTCCTTTTGGATCGTATGCTGAAGATGCTTACACGGTAGACGAAAGAAACACGGAAGGTATCTTTACCTATACGAAAAAAGTGAATGACGATTTTAGTGTAGATGCTCTTGCCGGATTCAACGAACGTAACCACAGTGATGCCAACAATTATCAAAAAGCGCCACGTTTGGCCGTTCCTGATTTGTACACCCTGACCAATTCGCGTGATCCGTTGACTTCATCAAATTATTACTCAGAATTAAAGGTATACAGTGTATATGCTTCTGCACAGTTAGGCTATAAAAACTATGCATTTTTGAATGTAACCGGACGTAATGACTGGTCATCGACATTGCCAAGCAGCAACCGTTCTTATTTCTATCCTTCTGTTAGTGGTAGTTTAGTATTGTCTGATGCATTGAATCTGAAAAGTAATACGCTGGACTTCTTAAAACTACGTGGAGGCTGGTCTGAAGTGGGTAACGATGCAGATCCGTATCAATTGGCTACGGTTTACGATTTTCAGACTGCATTCGACGGAAACCCGATTCAAACCTCTTCTAAAAAGAAACTGAATGAGAACCTTAAGCCGGAGACTACCCGTTCTACTGAGGTGGGGCTGGAATCTTCTTTCTGGAAAAACAGGCTGCATCTTGATGTTGCTTATTATAACACCAATAGTTTTGACCAGATTCTGGAGATCAAAACAACTACTGCGAGCGGTTATAATTCACAATTAATCAATGCCGGTAAAATAAACAACCATGGTATAGAGGTTCAATTGGACGGAAGCCCCATCCAAACGCGTGATTTTAAATGGAATGTAGGCGTAAATTATTCAAGAAATATAAGCAAAGTAGATGTTCTTGATTATGAAAAACAGATTCAAAACTACACTATTGCTACTTCAGGAGGTGTTGATGTATTGGCATCTGTAGGACAAGCCTATGGTGCACTTTACGGCACGGCTTATCTGCGCGATACAAATGGAAATATAATAGTAGGAGCGAACGGGTTGCCTCAAGCTGATCCAACAAAGAAAGTTTTAGGACACTATACTCCGGACTTTTTAGGTGGTATTTCCAACACATTAACGTACAAAAATCTGGAACTTTCATTTCTTGTTGATGCCCGTGTAGGTGGAGAACTTTTTTCAGGAACTAACAGAACAGGTAATTATACTGGTGTATTAGATCAAACGATGCCAGGTCGTGATGCTGCAAATGGTGGATTAAATTATTATGTGACAGGTACTACAAAAACCTTGCTTCCAAATGGTGCTGCTGCTCCTGGCGGAGTTCCCGTATATGATGATGGAATGATCTTTAAGGGAGTATACGCTGATGGAACTCCAAACACTTCAGTACTTAGCGCACAGGAATATTATAAAGCATCTTACAATATCAGCGAAGCTTATATTTACAGCTCAACATTTGTAAAACTAAGAGAAGTAAAACTGGCATACAATTTCAATAAAGCATTTGCTAAGAAGTTAGGTTTTCAAGGTGCAAGTGTCACTGCAGTAGGTCGTAATTTGTTTTTTATCTACAAAGACGTGCCTAATATCGATCCTGAATCAGCTTTCAATACAGGAAATGGTCAAGGATTAGAGAGTTTAGCTTTGCCAACCACCAGAAGCTTTAGTCTTAATGTTAATCTTAAATTTTAAAAACACGAAATCATGCTAAAAAAACTAGCTTATATAACGCTGTTTGCAGTATCATTGGTCTCTTGCAGCGACAGTCTGGATGAAATTAATAAAAATCCAAACGCAACCGAAACACCATTAGCGCCTTACCTGTTAACAGGATCATTAAAGCAGGGCGCTGATATCTATTGGGGATCAGATAATAACTTTAACTCGTCTTTGTTATTTGTTCAGCATTGGGCTAAAATTCAATATACGGAGCCGGACAGGTATGATGTATCCAACACTTCATTCGTAACGTTATGGAATACGGGATATGCAACTTTGATCACGGATTTGAATACAATTCTGAAATTCTCAGATCAACAGGCCAATTCAAATTATAAAGGGATTGCATTAACACTGCGTTCATGGACATTCTTATTGTTGACGGATGCTTACGGAAGCATTCCTTATAAAGAAGCCGGCCTTAAAGTGACACCGGCATATAATACTCAAAAAGAAGTATATACCGGATTACTGGAAGATTTAAAACAAGCCCAGTCCTTATTAAACCCGGCAAACGGAACTGTAACCGGTGATTTGGCTTATAAAGGAGATATTTCAAAATGGAAAAAACTGGTAAACTCGCTTCGTTTGCGTATTGCCTTGAGAATTTCTGACAAAGAACCTGCTTTAGCGAAGCAAGCTGCGATTGAAGCAACAAGTGATGCTGCCGGAGTATTGAGCAGTAATAATGATACTTTTAAGTTTACTTATATTAGTTCGCCTCAACAAAATCCTGCTTCGGCCTGGTTCGAAACTCGTGATGATTTTCGTATTTCTAAGACGATGGTTGATAAGCTAAATGAGTTTTCGGATCCACGTTTACCTGTTTATGCTCAGTTGCCGTCAGACGCGACTGTAGGTAAATACGTTGGAGGTGCTAATGGATTATCAAACAGTGATGCCAATAGTCAGGGTTTTGCTAAAACATCGAAACCAGGTAGTTATTTCTTAACTTCGACTTCACCGGCCGTAATTGTTTCTTATTCAGAAACATTGTTCAATCTTTCTGAAGCCGTTGCGCGTGGCTATATTGCCGGAGATGCAGAGCAACTTTATAAAGATGCCATTAGGGCATCGTTCAATCAATTTGGGATTACAGATGCAACAGTTATTACTAATTATCTGAATCAGACAAGTGTGAAGTACGATGCAACGAATTATGCCAAATCTATAGGTACGCAAAAATGGATTGCATTTTTCGGGCAAGGTCTTGATGCTTTTGTGGAGTGGAGAAGACTTGACTATCCGGTATTAACAGCCGGTCCTGCTACTGTTTTGAACGGGCAGATACCATCACGTTTCTTTTATCCGGGTACAGAGCAGTCGTTGAACGGAACAAGCTACCAGGCGGCAGTATTGGCTCAGGGAAAAGATTTGCTTACTACAAAACTGTGGTTTGATGCAAAATAAACCGTATTCTGAAATGAATAGTCGATTTTATCACTTTTTCCTGTCTATAAATCAACACCGGTCACTGTAAAATGATCCATTAAGATCATAATAGTAAAGGTTGAATTCGAAAAAAAGACCAGATTAGCAAGCCATTAAATTTATTTAAAGATATTTTTTATATCTAATTGGTTCTTTTTCAGTTTTGTACTATTAAATTTATTATATTTACAACAATAAATAACTATTAAGATGCAAGAAGGTACAGTAAAATTCTTTAATGAAGAAAAAGGTTTTGGATTTATCACACCTAAGAACGGTGGAAGTGAAATTTTCGTTCATGTTTCAGGTTTATCTGAAAATATTCGTGAAAACGATGAAGTACGTTACGACGTAGCAGAAGGTAAAAAAGGCCCGAACGCTGTAAACGTGGTAGTAGCCTAATACATTTAGGAGAGAGAAAAAAAGCATCTGTCATTGGCAGGTGCTTTTTTTTTGCTAAAAATTGCATTTAATTGACTGCTAAAAGTAGTCCGTCTGCAGAGTTAATAATCAATTTTATAAGTGATTATTTAAATAATTTTTAGAATAGAGAGTGCTATATTCTTTCGATTTTACAAATAAAACAGCAGGCTTCTGAATTTCTTGCATGAAGATATTCAATACCGTTTTCTGTTTCAAAGATTTCAGCAATCAGTAAATCGATATCACGATCACCAACCAGTTTTGTAAAAATCATTTTTTGCTCTTTGCTGTATCCAATGAGCGACAAAGGAAAGTTTTCTTTATCGTTTTTTATTTCTGGCGGAAAATTGTAAATATCGGAATAAGGTTCTACTTCCTTTTGATGAATAAAAATAGGCCCGGATTGATCAAAAGCATTGTTGATCAAAAATGGACTATATGCAAAAACCAGTCGAATGTCTTCCGCAACGGTAAAAGGCCTTAGTGAAACCCGACATGGACCTTTTCCTGAGGCTACCTCATCGTACACTTTATTGCCAAAATGGTCGATATTCGTTTCGCGAATTTTTCTTGCGAATTCTTTTGTTAACGGAACGATTTTAAATTTTTTCATCATTTTTGAATTTATACGAATGTAGATTTAGTATGATTTCATAAAAACCCGTTTCTTGCTAAATTGTATTTCATTTTAAGTTTTTAAAACATTGATTTTTAATCTTTTTTCAAAATTATAACTATTAAATTCTTACTTTTATAATGGTAAAGCTTGAAAATTTTGATTTGGAGAATGACTGAAAAATTCCAGATTCTATTTGATTACATTTTAATATAAAGACATTAACTATGATAAAAAATAAGTTTATTCTTTTTATTTCGGTAGTGCTATTTTCGTGTAATGGAAAAAAAACACCACCAAAAGAAAATTCCATACAGAGTTATCAGGTTTTAACTTTGGAACCCAGACAGGTTACCGTTTACAATGATTTTCCAGCTTCTGTACAAGGGCAAAATGTGGTTGAGATCAAACCTATGGTTTCGGGTTATCTCCAGGATATTTATGTGCCGGAAGGAGCATCTGTTAAGAAAGGACAGTTATTATTCCGTATTAAAAATCCTCAATACGAACAGGATATTGTTACTGCTAAAGGAGCAATAAAAATTGCAGAGGCCAATGTAAATACGGCCCGTATGAACGTTGAAAAAGCAAGACCTTTAGTCGAGCAGGAAATCGTGAGTAAATACCAACTGAGTTCCGCCTTATATACACTAGAATCTCAGCAGGCCGCTTTATCACAAGCAAAAGCGACACTTGCGAATGCATTGACCAATCAGGGATATACCTATATACGAAGTCCTCAAAGTGGTACGATTGGTCTTATTCCCTATAAAATTGGAGCTTTAGTGAGCAGTACAGCCGCAGATCCGCTTACGACAATGTCTAATACTACCAATGTATTCGCCTACTTTTCTCTTAGTGAAAAACAACTTATGGATTTTATGAATACCATGAAAGGGAATACAACTTCTGAAAAACTAAATAATATGCCTATGGTGACACTGGTATTGGCAGATGGAACTGTTTATCCGGAAAAGGGTAAATTAGAAACTGCCAGCGGAGGTATAGACTCGAGTACCGGAACTGCTACCTTCAAAGCGATATTCGACAATAAATTAGGGCTCATTCAAAATGGGGCAAGTGCTACGATTAGGATTCCTGTTAATTTAGATCATGCATTGTTAGCTCCACAGACAGCGATTTATCAATTGCAGGATAAGTCATTGGTTTACCAGGTAAGGAATGGAAATAAAGTAATGAGTACAGCAGTATCAACTTCGCCTACAGACGACGGTAATTTTGTAGTGATCAAAGACGGAGTTAAAGCAGGAGATAAACTTGTTCTGAACGGATTGAACATTGCGGATAGTACCGTAATAAAACCAATACCTGCTAACGCAAAGGCTATTTACAGTAGCATGAAAACCAAATCTAACTAAGAGCCCATGCTGAAATTATTTATAAGAAGGCCGGTATTAAGTACAGTAATCTCCGTGATCATTGTTGTACTGGGTATTTTAGGAGTGAGTAGCCTGCCTGTAGCACAATATCCTGATATTGCGCCACCTACTATTCAGGTGTCAGCGTCATATCCGGGAGCTAATACAACTACGCTGATCAATAGTGTGGTTTTTCCGCTCGAGCAGCAAATCAATGGGGTCGAAGGAATGACCTATATGACCTCTACAGCAAGTAACACTGGTTCCGCAACTATTAGTGTCTATTTTTCGGTAGGAGTTGATCCTAATCAGGCTGCGGTAGATGTACAGAATCGTATAAGTACTGTATTGTCTAAACTTCCGCTGGCGGTAACTCAGGCTGGGGTAACGGTGAGAAAACAGCTGAGCAGTAACGTACTTATTGTCGGACTATACAGTGACCGTCCGCAATATGATCAGAAATTTTTACAAAATTATGCAGCAATTAACCTGGTTCCTCAGCTTCAGCGGGCAAAAGGAGTAGGTGGGGCTACAATATTTGGTGGTGTAATGACGTATGCAATGCGTATCTGGTTACAGCCGGATAAAATGGCAGCGTACGGATTAGTGCCTGCTGATGTCACTAACGCTTTGAATGCGCAAAATTTTAATGCTGCTCCGGGTAAAATTGGCGACAATATGGATCAGGCATTTCAGTATGATATCACATATTCCGGCACATTAACTTCTCTAAAGCAATTTCAAAATGTGATTATCAAATCAATAGGAACCGGACAATACCTTTACCTGAAAGATATTGCACGTATTGATTTGGGAACCCAAACTTATACAAGTGCCACGGCCATTAATGGAAAACCGGCTGTAGGGATCGCTATTAGCCAAACACCGGGTTCTAATGCGCAGCAGGTAATTGTAGGAGCACAGAAAGTAATGGCTGATGCCTCAAAAAGTCTTCCTTCAGGGATTAAAATGATGGAATTGGTGAATATCAATAATTTCCTCAGCGAAAGTATTGTTAAGGTACTTCACACTCTGATCGAATGCTTTTTATTGGTATTCCTTGTGATCCTTATATTTTTACAGGATGTACGTTCGACTATTATTCATGGGGTTTCGGTTCCGGTATCTATTATAGGAACATTTTTCTTCTTGTATCTATTTGGATATAGCCTCAATCTTCTTACTTTATTTGCTTTGGTATTGGCCATTGGTATTGTGGTAGATGATGCCGTAGTGGTGGTAGAAGCAGTACACAGTAAACTGGAAAATGGCTATACTTCTTCCCGTAAAGCTGCAATTGATGCTATGGGAGAGATTGCGCCTGCTATTATTTCTATTACACTTGTAATGGCTTCAGTATTTCTTCCGGTAACTTTTTTAGGAGGATCAGCAGGTGTTTTTTACAAACAATTCGGAATCACATTAGCGATTGCTATTATGATCTCGGCAGTGAACGCGCTTACTTTAAGTCCTGCTCTGGCAGCTATGTTTTTAATACCGCCCAAAAAAGAAGAAGAGCAGGGAGAAAAAAGTTTCCTGCAAAAGATAAAGAACGGTTTCAATTCCAATTATGAAAAACTGATTACTAAATATATAGCAGTGGTATCCTTTCTGATAAGAAGGAAATGGCTGACGGTGGTTTGCATAATATTTTTTAGCGGAATCTTTTATTTTGCAATCAAAAGTGTCGCTTCCAGTTTCGTTCCTGCAGAAGATATGGGGACCATTTTCGTCAATGTAACATTGCCTGCAGCAGCTAGTAAAGAAAGAGTACAAGCTGTAAATCATCAGATCGATAGTATGGCACATACCATTCCGCAGGTGCAGGCATCAATGACTACGCTGGGGCAAAATCAATTAGGAGGAAGCGGAAGCTCTTACGGAATGCTTATTTTGAGGCTTATCACATGGAGTGATCGTCCCGGTATTACAGATGTAGATGTAATTCAACAGCTTAGAGAGAAAACAAAAAATATACGGGGTGCTTCTATCAATTTTATGCAACAGCCTACAATAAGTGGTTTTGGTACCAGTGGAGGATTTACATTTCAAATTGAAGACAGAGGAGGGCACACCATTGCTGAATTTTATAAGGTAGCACAAAATTTTTTGGCAGCACTTAATAAAAGAAGCGAAATCCAATATGCGGCCACAGCATTCGATCCCACTTTTCCACAGTATGAAGTCGATGTTAATATCGCCAAATGCGAAGACAACGGGATACAGCCAGCAGACATTCTTAATCTTATGAATGTTTACTATGGAAGTTCATACATCAATAATTTTACTGAATTTGGACAACAATATCAAGTTATTCTCCAGGCTGACAATCCTTACAGAGGAACTGTCGAGCAGATGAACAATATTAAAATCCGGACAAGCAGCGGCACGATGAGTCCTATTTCGGAATATATTACAATGAAAAAAGTATTTGGACCTTCGTCTATATCGAGATTTAATATGTACAATGCCATTTCGGTAAATGGTTCGCCAAATGCAGGATATAGCACAGGCCAGTCTATACAGGCTATCAATGAAGTTGCAGCTCAGCTTCTGCCTCCCGGCTATAGTTTTGAGTATAATGGTATCAGTAAAGAAGAACAGAGTTCAGGTTCTCAGGCTAGTATTGTCTTTATCTTGAGCCTTTGTTTTGTATATCTCTTACTGAGTGCCTTATATGAAAGCTACATTCTTCCTTTTGCAGTAATTTTTTCATTGCCGGTAGGACTGAGCGGTATCTTTGTTTTTGCAAAACTGTTTGGAATAGACAATAATATTTATGTACAGATTTGTATGATCATGCTTATTGGGTTGTTGGCCAAAAATGCTATTTTGATGGTAGAATTTTCTTTAGAAAAAAGACGGGAAGGAATGAATCTTTTTGAAAGTGCGCTCAGTGGAGCAAAAATCAGAATCCGACCTATATTAATGACTTCACTGGCTTTTATTTTTGGTTTAATGCCTTTGATGTTTTCAACCGGAGTTGGAGCGAATGGAAATAAATCTATTGGTATAGGCTCTATTGGCGGAATGCTGTTTGGAACCCTGCTAGGTGTATTTATAATACCCGGATTGTATGTAATCTTCCAGGGATTACAAGAGAAAATAAAGTCGAATAAGTACGATGAAAATGACGAATTGATTGTGGAAAATAAAAAATAATCTTATAGTGATAAGCATGACGCAATGGAGAAAGAAATATAATTTTATGTTACAGATTGCAGCTTTTTCAGCAGTACTTTATAGCTGTAATGTTGCGAAGCCGTACGAGAGTAAGCAATCAGTTCCGGATACTTTATATGGAGAGCCGGCAACTGGAGCCCAAAACAATATGGCTGCATTTTCCTGGAGAGAAATTTTTAAAGACCCTTTATTGCAGCAACTTATTAGTGAGGGAATTGACAATAATTTAGATCTAAAAACGGCAGCTGCCAACCTTAAGGCCGCAGAAGCGAATTTTGTACAGAGCAAGCAGGCATTTTTACCTTCACTTTCAGCAAATGCCTCAGCGGGAGCGTATCATCCTTCTGATGCGCAGGCTTCTAATACACAAATATACCAATTGTATGCACTTTCATCATGGCAAGCAGACATTTGGGGAAAACTGAAAAGTACCAAGAGATCAATGTATGCCAGTTATCTTGCCAGTGAAGCTTATAAGCAAGCTGTACAAACAGAACTTGTTGCCAATATAGCGGTAACCTATTATCAGTTGCTTGCCTATGACGAACAATTGAATATTGTTGAACAATCGTTGGCAGTATATTCTCAGGATACCGAAACAATGAAAACTCTAAAGAATAGTGATGTAGTTACAGGTGCTGCAGTAGTACAAAGTGCTGCTAATTATTATGCGGTCAAATCTACAGTTCCTTACCTAAAAAACAATATTCGTCAGACAGAAAACACGTTGTGTTTATTGTTGGGCAGAACACCGGGGAATATAAAACGGGATTCGCTTTTTAATGAACAGGTCTATAGCGAATTATCAACCGGACTTCCGGTACAGCTTCTTGCCAACAGACCTGATGTGAAAGAAGCAGAATTACAACTTAGAAGCTATTTTGAACAGGTAAATATTGCTGAAGCATCTTTTTACCCTGCCTTTACAATAACAGGCCAGGCGGGCTTATATTCAATACAGCTAAGGTCTTTTTTTAGCGCAGGTACTTTTCTGGCTAATATTGTAGGAGGTTTAACGCAGCCAATTTTTAATAATGGTCTTAATAAGCAAAAGTTAAAAATTGCGCAGGCCAATTATGAAGCTGCCCAATATAATTACAGTAAAGTATTGCTTACAGCGGGTCAGGAAGTATCTAATGCGTTGTATCAGTACCAAATGGCAGACGAAGCAGCACCTTCCCGTCTGGAACAAATAGCGAATCTTGAGAAAGCGGTTCATTTTACAAAAGAATTATTAAAATATACCAGCGATACCAATTATACCGATGTACTTACTTCAGAACAAAGCCTTTTAAGTGCAAAACAAAGTGCAGTTACAGATAAATTACTGCAACTTCAGGCAGTTGTAAATCTTTATGCTGCTTTGGGCGGAGGATGGAAGTAGAGGTAGATTTCAAATGATTTAATTTTAAAAAGCAGGATAAAAAAATCTTGTTTCTGATAGTAATAACGATTCAATATAAATATCCGATCAAATAGTGTATTGCTATTTTGATCGGATATTTTTTTATCAGTGAAAGAGGATTTATTTGACTAGCAACAATCCAATCACTACTGCAGATAAGTTGGGCACTGCTTAAAATAATACTTTCGATTATTTGCTTTAACTACGTTGCATGTTATTTTAAGCTTTTTGCAAAAATTGTCTTAGAACATACTGTAGGATTCCATCATTTCTATAGTATTCAATTTCAATTTGAGAATCCAGTCTGGCAATAACATTAAAACTTATTTTTTCACCATTTTCTTTTACAGCTGTAACCAATAGTTCTTTCAGCGGTTTTATGTCTTTAGCAATTCCGGATATACTAAAATTTTCTTTACCTGTAAGACCAAGGCTTAAAGCATTTTCGCCATTTTTATATTGTAACGGTAATACGCCCATTCCCACTAAATTGCTTCGGTGAATTCGTTCGTAGCTTTCGGCTAACACTGCTTTTACACCCAAAAGAAAAGTGCCTTTGGCAGCCCAGTCTCTGGAGGATCCGCTGCCATACTCTTTTCCGGCAAGAATAATCAAAGGGGTTTTAGCTGCTTTGTATTGTACAGAAGCATCGTATACACTCATTTCTTCTCCGGTTGGCAAGTATTTGGTATAACCACCTTCTCTATCTGTGAGGGTATTTTTGATCCTGACATTAGCAAAAGTTCCTCTTATCATTACCTCATCATGACCGCGACGGGAACCATACGAGTTAAAATCAGCTTTTTCTACACCCCGGCTTATTAAATATTTACCGGCTGCCGAGTTCTCATTAAAGGAACCGGCAGGAGAGATATGGTCTGTGGTAATACTGTCTCCAAGAACTAATAATGTGCGTGCATTTTCAATGTCCTGCAACGGTTTTGGGTGTTCAGGAAGTTCCTTAAAGAATGGAGCTTCTTTGATGTAAGTAGAATGATCATCCCAGGCGTATATTTTTTGTTCCGGTATTTTTAATTTTTGCCAGGTTTCGTTTCCGTCAAAAATAGTTTCATAACTCTTTGCAAACTGTTTAGGAGATAATACTTCACCTAAAACCTGGTTGATTTCATCATTGGTTGGCCAGATATCTTTCAAATAAACAGGTAATTGATTAGGGTCATAGCTCACGGGTTCATTCATTAAATCGATATCAACCCGGCCCGCAAGTGCAAATACAACTACAAGCATGGGAGACATTAAGAAATTCATTTTAATCTGAGGATGAATTCTTGCTTCAAAATTTCTGTTACCGGATAAAACTGATGCCAAAACAAGATCGTGCTCATCAACAGCTTTGGCAATATGGGCAGGAAGCGGGCCTGAATTACCAATACAGGAAGTACATCCATAACCTACGACGTGAAATTTTAAGGCTTCAAGATCTCCCAGTAAATCTGCTTTTGTCAAATAATCAGTCACTACTTTTGAGCCTGGTGCGAGTGAGGTTTTTACCCATGGTTTTACGTCAAGTCCCCTTTCTCTGGCTTTTTTAGCAACAAGTCCGGCACCAATCATTACAAAAGGATTGGAAGTATTGGTACAGGAAGTGATAGCTGCTATTGCAACGGCACCATCTGATAACATAAATTGTTCAGCACCTAAAGTTACGGCAACGGTTTTAATGCCATCTTCTATTTTTTCCTCAATTTTTGCATTGTCAGGAATAATGGCTTCACCTTGTATCGGCTGCGAACCTCCTTCTCCTGACCAGCGTGTCACTTGTTTTGCAGGTGAATTTTTTCTGCCAAAAGTTTTATCCAGCAAATCAACAAGTGAAGGCTGAAGATTTTTCAGAAGAATTTTATCTTGTGGTCTTTTTGGTCCTGCTATAGTAGGTTCTATAGTAGACAAATCAAGTTCAAGGATATCGGTATATGTAATAGATTCATCTCCTGTTCGCCATAAAAGATTGGCTTTGCAATATTCCTCCACCAAATCAATCTGTTCTTCAGAACGGTTGCTCAGGCGCATATATTCTAAGGTTTTTTCATCGATAGGGAAGTAGGTAACAGTACAGCCAAATTCAGGGGACATATTACCAATAGTAGCGCGGTCAGGAACGCTCAGACTGTCAAGTCCGGGACCAAATACTTCTACAAATTTACCAACAACGCCATATTTTCGAAGCAATTCAGCGATGGTAAGTACCATATCCGTAGCTGTTGACCCAAGCGGAATTTTACCGGAAAGTTTAAGTCCGATAACTTCGGGCATAATAAAATAGATGGGCTGACCCAAAATAGCAGCTTCGGCTTCGATACCACCAACGCCCCATGCGATAACTCCAATTCCATTTACCATTGGTGTATGACTGTCAGTTCCCACCAAAGTATCCGGGAAAATTTCTCCATTTCTTTCGATTACACCTTTTGACAAATACTCTAAATTTACCTGATGGCAAATTCCCATTCCGGGAGGTACAACACTAAAATTACTGAAAGACTGTTGTGCCCATTTTAAAAATTCATAACGTTCCGTATTGCGTTTATATTCTTCTTCCATATTACGCAGATAGGAATATTCTGTTCCAAAATAATCAACCTGTACGGAATGATCAATCACTAAGTCTACCGGAATCAGCGGATTTATGGCATCCGGATTTTTTCCTCTGCGCGCAACTTCCGCACGAAGAGAAGCAATATCTACAACAGCGGGAACACCCGTAAAATCCTGCATCAGTACACGAGCCGGCTTAAAAGGAATGTCTTTGTCAGAAGCTTCAGGTTTCCAGTTCAGCAAGGTTTCAATATTTTCTTTGGTAATGGCGAAATCATCATAATTTCGCAATACATTTTCTAACAGAATCCGGATAGAGAAGGGCATTTTTTTTATATTAAATCCCTGATTTTCCATCTCGGCCAGACTGTAATACGAAAAAGTCCTGTTTTTTGTAGTTAACAACCTTTTAATTTGATAGATGTCGTTTTGCATAATTAAAAATATTTAATTTAAATGATGTGATACAATTGTAACTTGATTTGCAGATTTAGGAGTAACATCTCAGAAGCTTTTTTGAAAACAATTAATACTATTTGATCTTTAAAAAAGCTTGTCGCACAATTAAGTTGTTGCTAATTGATTTTATAGGATCTTGATATTATTAACGTGGTATTTTTTCTGCTGAAATTGTAGAAACGAAAGTCATACCGTATCTGTTTTTAAACGTAAATCGTCACTATTGATCATTTGTATGGCGAATACCACACAAGCTGAATTATTTGACTTATAGTAAAGTTACATAAAAATATGATTTTAAAGAAGAGGATTTTAAATGTATTAAGATTTAAAAACTTTACACCCTGCATACGAACAGTAGCCCGAACGGAGAATGGAAGTAAAAAACATTCTTTACAAAAGAAGCTATTGAAAAACAGGTCTGTAAAATTGTAGTGGAAACTTTGGTTGTATTTCTGTTTTAATGGGTCAAAAACAAATCCTCCATCATTTACTGATGGAGGATTTACACAAATACCGCTTGTTTGGTCTTTAGCGATAACTTTAGTCCGAATTACTGTAAGGAGTACTATAATACCTGTCAATTCAAAAAAAGTAAAATTTATTTTTCTGAAAGTGTTTCAGAAATTTTCTCCCCTAAGACTTTTAGTTTTTCAAAGGTTTCATTAGAAATTAATTCTTTATCAATGCTTACTTTTAATTTTTCTTCCTTTAAGACAAAAGAATAAGCATTTTCGCCATTATTGTCTTTTTTCCATATTTTGGTACCGGCATCAGTTGATAATAAATTGTTATCTAAATTGTCTGATAATAATTTCTCCAGCTTTTTGGTTTTCGAGGTATCAAAACTCGCCAGTAAAGAATAATAATTATCTGAATTAGAAATAGAAACAGATACTGAGGATTTCTTCGTTTTTGTAGGTTTGGAAGAAGCCCTGGCAACCGCTGTTGTATTTCCTGAAGTAGCATCTGACGTTTGTGCCTGAGCTAAAGCGCTGTAAATGAGCATGGCTAAAATTAGAATGATTTTCATAAGTAGAAGTTTTAAATTTTTATTCGTCTTTGCTATTAAATTTAAATCCCAGACCCCTTACGCTGGGAATAGAGATATCCGGATCTTCACTGAAATATTTTCGAAGACGACTGATAAAAACGTCCATGCTTCGCCCGGAAAAGAAGTCGTCATTACCCCAGATTTCTTTCAAAATATATTCACGTTTGACCAGCTTGTTCTTATGGGCGTATAAAAACCGAATCAGGTGCGCTTCTTTTTCGGTAATTCTGTGTATGATCTTTTCATGCGAAAGGGTATAATTATCGCCATCAAAAAGATAGGTACCGATAGGAAATACCATAGCTTCCGGAATATGGGCTGCAACAGGCTTTTGGCTTCGCTTCAAGATGTTTTGAATGCGTAAAATTAATTCTTCGACTTCGAAAGGCTTCACGACATAATCATCAGCACCAAGACGCAGTCCTTTGATTTTGTCTTCTTTAAAGCTTTTCGCCGTTAAGAAGATAAAAGGTGTTTCGGCATAAGTATCAATAATATTCTCAGCCAGGGTAAAGCCATCCATGTGTGGCATCATGACATCCAAAATACAGATATCTGGTTTCGTTTCAGAAAATATTTTCAGGGCTTCCTTACCATCCTTTGCCCACGTTACATTGAAGCCTGAAAATTCAAGATATTGCTTGAGTATGGAAGCATAATCAAAATCATCTTCTGCTAATAAAATATGCTGTTTCATATTGGAATTGTAATGGTGAATATAGATCCTTTGTGCTCTTCACTCTTAAGATTGATGGTTCCTCCATAAGTTTGTACCAACTGTTTAATATAGAATAGTCCAAGACCAAGACCCTTGCTATTGTGAATATTACCTTTTTCTACTCTGTAAAATTTATCAAAAACAGAAGCCTGCTCTCGGGCCGGAATACCTTTTCCATTGTCTTTTACGGAAAGAATAAAGTTTTCGTTTGTTATTCTTAAATCTGTTTCAATTTTATTCGCACCATATTTCACGGCATTGTCTAAAAGATTGATCAAAATCGTATTGAGATGAAAACGATCCATTGAAAGGGTAAAAGCTTCTTTTTGACTTTTGAATTCAATAGTTACATCTGGTTTTGAAAGTTTGAAATCGTCGATCATATCCTTAATTTCTTCACCGGTAACCTGAATGATATCCTTACTGGCAATGGGCATAACAGAAGCTTCTGTTACCTGGCGAAACAATTTTTGCAGTCTTTCGTTTTGCCTTGCAATCATGGCCAGTGTGTTTTTATAATGCTCAGGGCTCATTTGCCCGTCTTTCCGCTGCAATGTTTTGATCGCGATATCCATTGTAGCGAGTGGTGTTTGAAATTCATGGGTAATATTGTTGACAAAGTCCGTCTTGATATCGGCAATTCGCTTTTGGGTAATTAGGTTTTTTAGTGACATATAGTATAAGAAAACAACAAACGCCATCAATACTACTGAAAAGAGTAATAAACCGGTCATTTTAGAAATAATGGTTTGCTGAAGTTCATTAAAACTATAGTAGCGGTTACTTTTTACAATCATAGTAACTTCGTCATCATTATCTTTAGTCTCCCAGCGTCCCATAGAAGAGAGAAATTGGTTCTTTTTTACGGTATCATTGGCAAGAACTAATATTTTTCCTTTAAATAAAGTATCTGTTTTACCATGATTTATCAGCGTAATTGAATTGAGATAAATAGAATAATCAATATTATAATCTTCGGGTTCCGCCATTTTTTTCATATAGGTATTCATAGCCCTGGAAAGCGAATCTTTGTTGGCGCTCAGGTATTTGATAAAATTTTGCTTTGTTACGTCTCCTTTTAGATATTGTTTTGCATATCTTTTCGAACGTAGTGACCAGGTATCGTTCAGTTTCTCCCATTCTTCAGTATCTTCCAGACGGGAGATCTGTTTTTTTATAGCAGTATTGATTTCCTTTTCATTTAATTGATAGGTGTTGTAGATAAAATAGCCTTGTATTGTAGTCAAGGCAATAACTGTAAATATACAGGCACCAATCAAGAGCATTATTTTTCTTTTCATCTGTCTTCAATGTTTTGATCCGCAAAGGAAATCAGTTTGTTTTAGTGAGGCAAAGCTATCGTATTTTAAGCTTTTTCAGATTAAAAATACTGGCGTTAACCCTACGTTAACCAAATTTATACACAATATGTAACAAAAAACCTTGTCCCGGCTGCTATCTCTCTGGCAAAAGTTTTTTTGTGCAGACAATCTGCTTTTCAGCTTCGGGTGTTTAACCCTTCATTAACCCTCTGTTAACCATTTTCGGAAAATGATTTGCAGAGCTTTGCCTCAAATAAATCATCAATGAAAAAATTAATTATGTTACTGTTGTGGGGGACTTTTGCGGGATATTCGCAGGAGGTTTCTCTGTCTGGAAAGGTAGTTGACGGCTCTCATCAAGCCGTACCTTTCGCAGATGCCTTGCTTTTGCAGGCAAATGATTCTGTGAGTTACAAGACAGCGCAGACAAATGAGTCCGGAGAGTTTCGGTTTGCAGGCATCGCAAAAGGCGATTACCTGATCAAAGTGAAAACAATTGGTTTTGAAGAGTATTATAAAAAAATAACGCTTCAAAAAGATACAGTTTTGGGAATAATTCCTTTAAAAGAAATTTCAAACAATCTTGAGGGCGTGACGGTTACTTCAAAAAGACCTATTGTAAAGCGGCTGACAGACAGGCTTGAGTTTGGGGTGGAAAATTCATCGCTTTCTTCAAACAATGCATGGGAGATTCTAAGTAAAACTCCTGGAGTCATGACTGGTTCTGCAGGAGCAATAAGTATCCGCGGCAGCCAGAGCATACTGGTGACTATCAATGACAAGAAGATCTATCTTAGTGGGGAAGAATTAAAGCAGTTTTTAGAAAACACTAGCGGTGAAGAGGTGAAATCGATAGAAGTGATCACCAATCCGCCTGCAAAATATGAAGCCCAGGGAAGCGCCGTTTTGAACATAAAACTAAAAAAGAATCTTTCATTAGGTTACAAAGGTTCTGTCAACACTGCGTATGTACAGTCGATATATCCAAAGGGTATTGCGTCTGTTAATCAGTTTTATAAAGGAGAAAAATTGTCTCTGGAAGAAAGATATGGCTTTGGCTCTGGCGTATATGTCAATGAAGGAACAGATGTTGTACATTATTTAAAAGAAGACGGTTCAATCGATTCCCGCTGGGAAAGCATCATGAGACGTAAGTCAAAATCACTGGCACAACATTCTTACCGCCTTCAGGCATCTTATGAGATTGATTCCCTGAATACGATCTCCGCCGGAGGTACCGGATTAGTAACGCTCAGACAACAGGGAGACTTTACAGTACCAACGTTTATTTATGGTGCCGATGGTGCTCTGGATTCGCTTTATGTAACCCGAAACAACCGTAGAACCCCTTTAAGGAATAATGCTTATAATATGTCTTTCGACCATCTGTTTAGTGGAAAAGAAAAAGTGTCGGTGACAGCAGATTATACAAAATATTGGCGTCAGGAACGTCAGGATATCGCTTCTGCATTTTCACTTCCCCAGGAAGATCCCTATCGCACTACACGATTTATCAGTGATAATGTACAGGATATTCAGCTTTTTTCAGCCCAGGCCGATTATTCGAATGAAATTAATGGTACTCTGGAAGCAGGACTAAAATTTGGAAGTGTAAAAGCCGAAAATAATCTCGATTATAAGGACGAAATAGATGGTAACTTCGTGAACAACCCAGATAGAACGAGCCTTTTTCTTTATGACGAGTCGATAGTAGCGGGTTATACGAGTTACAGCAAAGAATTCGGGAAGTGGAGCCTTAAAGCTGGTTTGCGCGGTGAATATACGAGTCTGGAAGGAAACTCAGTGACTACTTTAGAAATTAATGAGCAGCATTATTTTAAGCTTTTTCCAACATTTTATGGGCTTTACAAGCCGGCAGAAGGTCATGAAATCGGAATTTCTTATGGTAAGCGTATTACGCGGCCGCAATACAGCAGGCTGAATCCATTTCGTTCGTATTATAATTCTTATTCCTATTTTACGGGAGATCCAAAATTGCTGCCTACAATTAGCCACAATCTCAATTTACTGTATACGCTGAAAAATAAATACAATTTTGATCTTTTTTACCGCCTTGAGAAAAATCCTTCGATGGAAATTTCGTATCAGGACTATGAAACCAAGATGTTGGTTTATCATTTTACGAATATTAAAAAAGATTTTGCTTTTGGACTGGAGTTTAACACAAACCTTACTTTGTACGATTTCTGGGAAACTGGAATTCAGGCCGGACTAAGCTATGTCGAAGACCGTTTTCAGGGCAGAGACGGTAATTTATATAAAAACGGAAAGCCTACGTATAATACCAGCATTACGAACCGTTTTGTACTTAACAAAAAGAAAGATCTCAACGCAGAATTGAACTTTCAATACAATTCTTCGTCAGTGCAGGGAACTTTTGTTTACAGTCAGACCTCAAACCTTTCTGCGGCAATCCGCAAAAAAATATGGAAAAGCAATGGCGAAATTTACGCCATCATTTCTGATATCTACCGTGGTGAAAAAGAAAAGGTTGTGACTGATTACGCCAACCAGTACAATTATTTCGAGTCTTATGGCGATACTCAGAGCTTTAGATTGGGATTCCGTTATAATTTTGGAAACCAGCGTTTGGTAAACAAAAAGAAAGAAGGCCAGACCGAAGAACAACGAAGGTTATAACCTGTAAAGGTTGATATTAAATCACAATAGCATATAAATTGCTAAAGTTATTTGATGGTGCTGAAAACCACAATTGATTTAGAGAAATCGAAACGAAATAAAAAAGACAGTTTTAAATTACATATTGATGGATTGCGTAGCTTTGTAGTAAACATTATAAAATTTTTTATCATGCCTATAATTGAACAATCAGAATATAATTTTCCTTCGATTATTCATCGCAACAGGCATATCTCTACTATTTATGCTGCTTTGTTTAAAAAATTTGAAGCTCCTGAATACAAAAGAGAAAAACATGAGTTGAGTGACGGAGATTTTATCAATATTGATTTTATTATAAAGGATCCTAAAAAAGCGGTGATTTTATGTCATGGCCTGGAAGGGGATTCCCGCAGGACTTACAATAATAGTTGCGCGGCTTATTTTCATCAAAAAGGGTTTTCGGTTTTTGCATGGAACAACCGGACTTGTGGAGGAGAAATGAACCGTCTTCCGAGACTTTATCATCACGGTGCGGTTGACGATCTGGATGAGGTGGTTCAGTTTGTTTTACAAAAAGGATTCGAAGATGTTTATTTGATTGGATACTCAATGGGTGGCGTTCAGTTATTGAATTATTTTGGCTGGACAAAAATCGATAAGCGTATAAAGGCAGCGGTATCCATCTCAGTACCAACTCATATCGCAACCAGTGCGGCGGTACTCAAACAAGGTTTTAATCGGGTATATCTAAAGAATTTTACAATTGATATCAAAAAAAAGCTAAAATACAAAGCGGCACAGTTTCCTGATTTTATAAACAGTGATCAGATTGATAAAATTTCTTCTTTTGATGAAGTAGATCATTATTTTACAGCACCGTTGCATGGCTTTGCAAGCCGGGATGACTATTATCAACAGGTTTCTCCGGAATTTTCGCTTAAAAATATTACTACTCCGGTTTTAATTATTAATTCTCTTGACGATCCTTTTTTAGGTGAAAGGTGCTACCCCAGGGCCATAGCGCAAGACAGCGAATATGTTTATCTGGAAACGCCAAAATATGGAGGACACTGCGCTTTTCCATTACGTAATTCAACATATTCGTATGCAGAGAAAAGAGCGTATGCGTTTTTTGAATCCTGCAAACACGACGGGATTTTTAAAGCTTAATAATAAATACGGTTTATTATAGAAGGTTTCGAATTTAATAAACAGAACGTTAGATCATCCTTTTTTGTGCTCAAGCTGTACTTTAAATTTCCCCCAATAGGGATTGTCAGCCATTAGCGAATGTCCAATTACTAAAATATAATTTCCTTTTTGCTTCAGGACCATTTCTAAGTCCATCCCAAAAGGACCGTCTGAATTTTTATCGGGAAAAATAATTTGGTTAAAACGAATGTTTCCTTTGCCTGTAGATGGAATTATCGTTGCTTTTAGTACTGCCGGATCTTCATTTTTAAATTTAACATATATTTTCGAATGAATAGAATCTACGACACCTTCTGCTATAAGCAACCCTTTTTCATTCTTAAAATTCATGAAGATTGTGTCACCTATTTGTTTGTTCTCTTCTTTGTTTTTCTTTGAAACAATTTGATTTGATGGATTGACCTTAACATTTTTGTTTTCTTTTTGCTGACATGAAAAAAAGAAAATTGATACAAAAGGGATTAGAAAAATTTTCATAAACAGTATTTTAGTAAAAACATCTCAAATTTATTCCTTTTTTGAGATGTTTTTTTTACATAATATCACTTGATTTTTATATGATATCCAGAATTTTCATCTTTTCACCTTATCGTTTTTCTCCAGAATATTTTTTAATACTACAATAAATTATACTCCATTAAATAATCGTTTTACTTTTAGTGAGAGATTATAAAATTTAGAAAAAATCAAAACTGTTTTGCTTGGGAATTTCTTGCATGAATTACCTCTTCGGTTCTTGGAACCAGTATTTCTAATCCGAAGCTTACAGCATTAGCCTGTACCTCCTCAATAAACGGCCGGAATTTTTCATTATATTCTTTAAAAGCTTCTTCAAAATTTCCGTTATGATTTTCAAAAGCATCTGCTAAAGCGGCCGCTCCGTTTATCGCCAGCGATCCGCCCATTCCGGCCGCCGGTGATGCACAATAAGCAGCATCGCCTACAAGTGCAACACGGCCTTTTGTCCAGGATGGCATTTTTATCTGGCAAAATTTATCGAAGTAAAAAGTTGTGGAATCCTGTATTTCTTTCAATAATTCGGGCGTTCTCCAGCTTTCTCCCGCGAATTTTTCCAGAATAATATTTCGTTGTTCTTCCTCATTTCGATAATCATAAGGGATTTCTTCTTCAGAACGGAAGCAAAGAATTATATCGGTTTTATTGTTGTAAGCATTCAGCATAACCGCCTTGTTGGGAACATTATACAATTGAGCAGTATCTTCTTTTATTAAAAGCTTGTCGATAATAGTGATCGAAAAATATTGCTTTAAAAAATGCATATAGTCAATTTCAGGGCCAAACCAAAGTCGTCTTACAGCCGAATGGATTCCGTCACAACCCAATACAAGGTCAAAGTTTTTCTGAGAGCCATTTTTAAAAGTAACTTCGACTTCTTCATTTACTTCCTTTAACGCAATAATACTATCGTTGAAAACAAATTCAACATCATTTTTTATAGTATTGTATAAAATCTTCAGCAGTATATCACGTTCAATTTCAGACTCATCTTCACCAATTTGCTCATCTTCGTCATGTGCCATGAAACCTTCGGTATTGTCATCAGCGTTTTTAAATTCTATAATTCTCGGATTCAGCCTGTTTGATTTTATCTGCTCAAAAATACCCATGCGCTTAACAATCTCAACGGTATTGCCAAGTATATCTACAGGAGTGCCACCCATTTTTAAGTCGCTGGCAACTTCAACAATAGTTACTTTACATCCCAATTTGTTCATCCAGTAAGCGGTTGAAAGTCCGGCAAAACTTGCTCCTGACAGGAGTACTTTTTTATTTTTTAATGTTTCCATTTTGTATACGATTTATGTTCAATGCAAAGGAACATTCTAAATCAGTGGTACAAAATAGCCAATCAAAGTAAGTATTGGACTAATCGAGGTTTTTGTTTCTAAAAACTAAAGCAGACATTCCTGTAATCTTCGTAAACAGCCGTGAAAAATAAGCATAGTCATCGTATCCTAAAACCGAAGCAATTTCTTTTACCGATTTATCAGAGTGATAAAGCAGTCGTTTTGCTTCTAAAACTACCCGTTCTTGTATGTGATGCGAAACCGAAAATCCAGTAGCATTTTTGATACATTCGTTTAAGTAAGGAGTCGAAATGTTTAGTTTTTTACTGTAATCGGCCGGACGTTTGAGCGTCGTATAATTTTTTTCTAATAATGTTCTGAAAGTTTTCGTTATCACTTCAAATCTTGAGATTTTATCTGTTGACGAAGCGTTTTTTAAATACTGCGAAATCACTAATGCAACCAGAGCATTACAGCTGTCTTTTAATAACGAATGATATAATTTGTCGCTTTTAAGTTCAGAAAATTGTAAGCCGAGTGATACTGCTTCTGATATGACTGAAAATATTTCTTTTTCTAATGCTAAAGGTTTTACCGGCGTAATTTCTTCCAGCAACTTCAAGTATTCAGCATTCAGGTTTTCATTATTAATGGCCCAACAACTCACGGTCACATTTTCTGTCGTTACGGTATGATGCACCTGATTGGGATGAATATAAATAACAGACGAGGGTTTTATTATATACTTTTCAAAATCAATTTCGATAGCAACAGTTCCTTCTTCAAGCAGAAAAAAAGAATGGCGATCGTGTCGATGTGCCTGATTTTCTTCCTCAAATGAAGCCTTTTCTTCCGTGCTCAAATCGTTAAAATTCAGCCTTTCAATGACAATGCCGGTATGAGCATCTTCTGTCATACGATTTATCGGAATAGATTTGTTTTTTTTAGACATTCGCTGTTAGTTGAGATTGCTAAGTTATTTATTCATTGCTACATACTCACTAGGTGTCATCGAAAAATGTTTTTGAAAGTTGCGGCCAAAACTCGTTTGTGATTTATAACCCACCTTTTCGGCGATTTCGTACATTTTAAAATTCTCATTCAAAAGTAGTTCTGCTGCTCTTTTTAAACGAACAATATTGATGAGTTCATTCGGGCTTAAATTTGAAATATCCTTGATTTTTCGGTACAGGGTCGAACGGCTCATATTCATGATTTCTGCCAGGGATTCTACACTTAGATCGGGATCAGTAATATTTTTTAAAATTTCGTCGTCCAGTTTTTTAAGGAATTTTTCATCTGTTTTATTGTGTGCAATACTTTTAATATGCGAAAGAGGCGAACTCGCATAATAATTCATAATCTGCTTTCTGTTTTCGATTAAGTTATTCGCCTGAACTTTTAAATAATCCATCGAAAAAGGTTTTGCAATATAAGCATCAGCACCGGCGCCAAGGCCATCAATTTGCGATTTCAGCGAGTTTTTAGCGGTCAGCAGGATAACCGGAATATGACTCGTTTCGAGATTGGCCTTGATTTCTTTACACAATGTAATTCCATCCATAACAGGCATCGAAACATCACTTATTACCAACTGAATATTTTCGTTGTGAATGATTTTTAAAGCATTTTCGCCATTATCTGCTTTTAAAACCGTGTAAAGCGAAGACAATTCGGTTGTAATGAAATTCAATAAATCTTCATTGTCTTCTACAATCAAAAGCTGAGGTTTCTCGTGTTTACTTTCGATTTCGATAGGGTCAGATTCGTTATCGATTGCCTCTTTTTCAGGTTCATGGTACAACATAAATTCTTCTTCCTGACGAAGGGGAACAGCAAGTTCAAAAATATTGACTTCTGAATCCGGAATGACCTGTAGGTTTCCGTGATGCAATTGCGTTAGCGAGTGCGCCAGCGAAAGCCCAATTCCGGTTCCTGAAGTTGCATCCATATTATCCACCCTGAAAAACGGTTCGAAAATTTTATCTTTTAAATGAAACGGAATTAAATTGCCGTCATTTTTTACAATCAAAGTCAGTTTCTTTTCGTCCCTGAAAAGTATAATCGAAGCTTTGTCTTTAGCATATTTAATGGCATTGCTCATCAAATTGCTCAGGATTTTTTTGAAAGCTTCCTTATCTACAAAAGCAAAAATATCTTTATCGCCCAGTTCCAGTTCAAATTCAATCCCTCTTTCTTCAATCAATTGACTGAATCTTAAATGAAAATTCCTGACCATTGATGAAATATTGGCCTCAACAAAAGTAAGTTTTAATCCGCCAATTTCTGATTTTCTAAAATCCAGTAATTCGTTTACTAATTTCAATAATCGCGACGTATTCTTTTTCATTATAGAAAGGTTCTGAGGTACTTCGGGAAATTGGTGTTCCATCACCAAAAGTTTTTCTAAAGGCCCTTTTATCAACGTCAATGGCGTTCTGATTTCGTGTGCGACATTGGTAAAAAAGTCAATTTTGGCCTGATAGATTTCTTTCTCTTTTTCGTCGTTGAGGTGTTTTATTTTTCGATTGTTTTTAATCTGCGTTAAGTTTTGTGAGTACCGTATGATATAATAAAACGAGCCGCAAACCAGAAGGAAATAAAAAAAGTAAGCATAAGAACTTGCCCAAAACGGAGGCAGAATCCTGATTTTTAGTTCTACTTCTTTGCTCCAGACACCAAAACTATTCAATGATTTTACTTTAAAAACATAATCGCCCGGTGCCAGTTCTGTAAAGAAAACTTTGTGGTTGCGTTCCAGATAAACCCAGTCATTATTAACGTTTTCAAGTTTGTACCAATATTCGGTAAGTTCCGGTGCGGTATAATTTAAAGAAGCAAATTCGATATTAAATGACGATTGGCGGCTGTTGAGTTCCAGTTCATCAAGATGGGAAATAGATTGTTTTATGGGCGAATCATCTCCATTGGCATCAATATCTTTATTATTAATCTGCAGATTGGTAATAAAAATCGAAGGCGTGTATTTGTTTTTGGTAAAATTCTTTGGGTTGAAACTAATCATTCCGTTAAGGTTTCCAAAATACATATCGCCATTCGTATCTTTAAAAGCCGATGCATAATTAAACTGATCGCTCAATAAACCATTTGCCGTTGTATAAATTTTGATGCTTTTATGGTCCGGTCCAAATTTCACCAAACCCTTAGAAGTGGTCAGCCATAAATTTTTGGCATCATCTTCTAAGATCGAATAAACAACATTGCTGGGGAATCCGTTTTGGGTTGTGAATTTTTTAAAAGTCCTTGTTTTTTTATCCAATAAATCGAGTCCGTTTTCGGTAGCAAACCATAAATTTTTCGAACTGTCTTCAAAAATATAATTGATCGAGTTATTGCTAATGCCATTTGGATTTTTGTAATCATAAATAAAAACCTCTTTCTTTTTGGTTTTAGGATTGTAATAAAACAAACCATCGCGATAACTTCCGGCCCACAAATTTCCGTCGCTGTCTTCTTTATAATTGGTGTAATGTGTGGTTTCGGGAAAGGTTTTTAAGGTTTCGAAATTGTCATGTTGCTCATTATACTTATAAAGCCCCATTGTGGTAATGACAATTAGTTCTTCTCTTTTGGTTTGATAAAAAGAAAAAATAAAATTACTTCGCAAGCCTGACGACGGATTATTGGCACTGTAATGTTTGATAACCGCACCCGTATTTCGATCTAAAACATCCAGTCCGTGCTCAAAAGTGCCCACCCAGATTTTATCTTTTCCCGGCATCAGGGCATGAATGTTATAATACGAAACACTGCTTTTGTTTCCGTTGGGTAAATACGATGTAAACTGCTGCGTTTTGGGATTAAATCGGTTCAATCCGGCATCTTCAGTACCAATCCAGAGATCGCCTTTATCATCTTTATGGATTTCCCTGACAGCACTTCCGCTAATGGAATTTTGTCCTTTTTGCGGAAAGTATTTCTTGAATTGCGTGTATTGTTTTTGATGGTAATTGATACCGCCAAAATAAGTACCTACCCAAATTCCGTTTTCCTTATCAATGGTGATAGAATAAGCCGCATTGTCTGAAATCGCATACGGATCATTGTAATTTTTTTTGAGGTTTACATTTACTTTTGTTTTTAGATTATAGACATAAACGCCGGATTCGCTGGCAATCCAGAGTTCATTATTGTCTTTCTTTTTAAACTGACGTACATAAACCGGGTTTTTGGTCGAAAATTGCAAGCCTGAAGTGCTTTTCCCCGGAATGTTGTAAACCAAAACACCATCGTCCTGCGTCCCAATCGCAATATTATTTTTGTCTAAAGCATAAATAACGGTAATCCTAAAATTGGCGGAACCTGCAGGAGGTGTTATCGGAATGTTTTCAAACGAAAGGCTTTCTTCAGAATAGTGGTAAATCTTATTTAAAGAAGATGCCCAAATTTGTCCCTTTGCATCTCGGGAAATAGAAGTCGCAATAAAATATTTATTCGGATTAAAAGTCTTGGTCTCTTTTTTTACTGTAGCATATTTGTAGAGAATATTCCCGGAGATAAACCAGATATTTCCGTTTTTGTCATGGTTGATGTCATTGATCCTGTCATTAATCGCTTCGTTCAAAACCGTAAACTGATCTGTCTTTTTATTGTATTGGTACAAACCTTTATCCGTACCCACCCAAATTGTGCCATTATATTCATGAAGAGACTGAATATAATTGCTTCCTAAACTATGAAGCGGGTCGCCATTGCTTCGATAGGTTTTAAATCTGTAACCGTCAAACCGGTTCAATCCATCTTTGGTCCCAAACCACATAAAACCATCTTCGTCCTGCAAAGAAGTCAGAACGGTGTTGTTTGAAAGTCCTTCTTCGACCTGAAAATGTTTGAAATAATATTCTTGCGCCTGAATAAAATGTATCGAAAAAATCGAAAAAAATACAATAAGAAAGAATTTACGCATAGTTGTGTTTTTTAGGATAAAACCAGAAGTTATTCAAATCGTGTCAATATTCAACAAAATGTTTCAAACCGCTGTTTATATGTATATTATTATACAATCTGACTCATTTGAGAGAGATATTGACACAAATGAATCATTTTATTTTGGATTAAAATCATCTACTTTGACTTTTTGAATAAATGATATTGATAATTTTTAGGCTGAAAAAATAGGACATCAATAGAATTAACTTTAAAAAATAACGTCATTAATACTTTTGAATTAAAATGAACACATTATTAACAGAGACCAATTTAAAATGGTACGCCGTTCGAATAAAAGACGGTTAAAACTTTACAAATTAAGTACAAAACCAACCAAAAAAGAAAACTATCTAAAATGAAAAATCAATGAAAACAAAGTTCACTCCAATTTTAAAGCAGAGATATTGCCTCTTGTTTTTCTTTAGTTTATTAGTGCAACAAACGTATGCGCAACAGCAAATAACCATAAGCGGAAAAGTAGCCTCAGTAACAGGTGAGCCAATTCCGTTTGCAAATGTTGCCATCAAGAATACCAAAAACGGAGCAGTTACTGATTTCGACGGAACGTATAAAATTGAAGCAGCTTCCAATCAAACGCTGATTTTTAGTTCGCAGGGATATAAAACAACCGAAATCGCAATTAACAATAGAACAACTATAGACGCTTCTTTAGCTGAAGATGCTATGAAACTGGATGAGATTGTGGTTGTAGGTTATGGTTCTCAACAGAAAAAAGACCTTACAGGAGCCGTTTCCCTCGTAAAAGCCGATGAAATCCAAAAACGTCAGGTGACAACTGTTGCAGACGGACTTCAGGGTTTGGTAACTGGTGTAAAAGTGCGTGGAGGCGGCCGCCCGGGACAAGAAGCCAATATCGAAATTCGTGGTTTAAAAAATCTTCAAAGCACCAATCCATTATATGTAATTGATGGTTTGGTGACATCGGCAAACAGGGATTTTAACCCGAATGACATTGAAACGATTCAGGTTTTAAAAGATGCATCTGCCGCAGCAATTTACGGTTCCAGAGCTGCAAATGGTGTTATTATTATTACAACTAAAAAAGGTAAAAAAGGCCCGCTTAAAGTAGAAGCCTCTGCAAAAACAAGTTTTACTTCAATGCCAAGATATAGTTTGATGGGAACAGAAGAGTTCGCAAAATTCAATAATCAGGCGTATGATAATGCAGGAGCGCCAAGACAAAACTTAAATATGGCGGTCGATACAGACTGGCAGGATGTGGTTTTTCAAAACGGAATGATCAATGACTATAATGTGAGTGTTTCCGGAGGAAGTGATAACTCATCGTTTTTTATGTCAGGAAATTATTTTGGAAATAAGGGAACTGTGGTAGGAACTGATTTTGACAGAATCTCATTCAGGGTAAATTCAAGCGGTTCAAAAGGTATTTTCAGTATTGGAGAAAACATTGCCATCAGCAATTCAAAAACCGATGAAATGTCCGGAAACCCAATTATCGATGTATACAGGTTAACCCCAACAATTCCGGTTTACGATGCTTCTAATCCAGGAGGTTACGGTTACGGAAAACAAGGCGTAGCAGATACTTTTGGTACAAACCCTCTTGCGCTTGCTGATTTTGCCAATACGATCAATGAGAATTTTAGAATAAGAGGAAATATCTGGTCAGAACTTAAATTTACTCCGTGGTTAAAGTACCGTTTCAATTTTGGATATGAAACCAGCTTTGACAGTTATAATTTCATGAGAAAATTAGGCAACTGGACCTTAAACCAACCACCTGAAAAATCATTCATCAACCAAAATAAAGGACGATCAGAAACATTGCTTTATGAAAATACGCTGACTTTCAAAAAAGCATTTGGCAAGCATGATTTCACTGTTTTGGTAGGACAAACCTTCCAGAAAGACAATTACAACCAGATTTACGGAACAAAAAGAAACCTTTTAATAAACTCAGGTACAGGATCATATTATGATGTTCTGGATTTAGGAGATTCACCGGAAGTAGGAGGTTTTAGAAACGAAGCTGCTTTGACCTCTTATTTAGGAAGATTAGAGTACAACTATGATAACCGTTATTTACTAAATGCCGTGATCAGACGTGACGGATCTTCAAGATTTAGTGATGACAACAAATGGGGGAACTTTCCATCTGTTTCTGCCGGATGGAGAATCAATAACGAATCTTTCTTTAAATCAGAATTTATTAAAGATTTAAAACTAAGAGCAAGTTACGGAGAACTGGGTTCAGGAAATATAGGCAACTACGAATACAAAAGTTTCATCAATACGTTTGGAACTGTAGTTTTGGGTAACGGACAAGGTTTGTATCCTGCTGCCACTCAGGTAAGATTATCAAATGCACAATTGCGTTGGGAAAAATTAAAACAATCTAATTTTGGATTAGATCTTGGTGTTTTGAACAACGATCTGCGCTTTACAGCAGATTATTTTGTGGCACGTACAGAAGATGTGTTGTTTGGTTTCCCTATTTTATTGACTACCGGTAACGACGGAGGAAACCCGATTTCGAATGCTGCAACGGTAGAAAATAAAGGTCTTGAACTGGAATTGGCATACAGCAAAAAAATCAATGAGTTCTCTTTTAATGCTTCTGTAAACTTTACAAAAGTAAATAATAAGCTGGTTTCACTAGGTAACGGACAAAATCAGAATATTCAGGATAACACCATCACCCGTGCCGGAAATGCGGTAGGAATGTGGTACGTTTTACAAACTGACGGATTATTTCAAAATCAAGCTGAAATTGCCAACTATAAAAATAAAGACGGAAAAGTAATCATGCCCAATGCACAGCCCGGAGATATTCGTTTTAAGGATGTTAACGGCGACGGACAAATTACAAACGAAGACAAAGACATTGTGGGAAGTCCATGGCCGGAATTTGAGATGGGCTTAAATGCAGGAGCAGAATACAAAGGTTTTGATTTTTCGATGAACTGGATTGCATCCCATGGTGCAACAGTTTATGACGGATTTAGAAGCGTAGTGGATCGTTTTGATGATAATAGTAACTACAGAACAGGAATTCAGCCCTGGACTCCGGAAAATCCAAATACCGATTTTCCAAGAATTGTAAAAGGAACGACTTTGAACTCAAGAGGAGATACAGACCGATTCTTAGAAAGCGGTGATTTTATCCGACTAAAATACATCGGATTTGGTTATAACCTACCGGAAAGTGTTTTGAGAAATTCAGGGATTACAAGAGCAAGATTAACGTTATCTGCACAAAATGTGATTACAATTACAAAATACAAAGGTTTAGATCCTGAGTTCAGTAATTCGAATATTTTTCAGAGAGGTGTTGATAATGGGGCTTTCCCAAATTTACAGACGTATTCATTTGGTGTTGAATTTAGCTTCTAATTTTAAAAAAATCGCGTAATGAAAAAAATAATAGTAGTAATAGCAATTTTTTCAGGTCTCTTCTTTACATCATCATGTGAGAATGAATTGAACCTGGACAATCCAAATGCGCTGACTGTAGATCAGTACTGGAAGACCGAAAGTGATGCACAGGCAGGAGTAAACTCCATTTATGCCATGTTTTATAAAGATGGGTTATGGGCAAGATGGATTTATTTTCGCTTAGACCTGACTTCTGATGAAGGATTTAGTAATAGCCCGTGGACAGAATTGGCAGACTGGACCAGATTTAATTACATCAACTACAATTTCTGGGAAGGGCAGGTGGTAACCTGGAGAGATACTTACAAAGCCGTTTTTAGATGCAATCAGGTATTGGCAAATGTGCCAAATATTACTTTTCAAAATGAAGACGACAAAAAGAAGATTATTGCACAGGCCAAATTCTTCAGGGCACTGCATTATTATTATGCCGCTATTCTTTGGGAGAATATTCCAATTGTTTTAACGCCCTCGACACCAGCAGATTTACCGGAACAAAAAAATGTAACCGAAGTTTTTGTGCAGGTAGAAAAAGATCTAAATGAGGCTTTTGAAGATCTGCCTGCTTCATGGTCAGCAGATCAAACCGGAAGACCTGATAAAGGTGCTGCAAAAGCATTTTTGGCAAAAGTGTATATGCAGCAGCACAAATGGACCGAAGCAAAATCTGCTTTAGACTATTTGATAAACGGTGCGGGTGCCAGGTATAATTTGGTGGCAAACTACAGAGACAATTTTACAGATGTAAACGAAAATAACAGCGAATCGGTATTTGAAATTCAGTTTGGAGATCAAAAAAGCGGAGGAACAGATGAAGGCCAAAGCGCAGCAGTTTCCAGCAACCGTGCTCAGTTTTTTGCCCCAAGAGGTATTGGATGGTCAGACGGACAAGCTCGTTTTTGGTTAGTAAATGCCTTTAAACAAGAAAAAAATAAAGCAGGAACCCTTGATACCAGATTAAGATATACATTATACTATCCTCAATTACAAGCCGATTTTGGAGACAAAGTATACGGTAAAAACTGGGAGTGGGGCAATGACGAAGCCTGGTTTAGAAAAGGAAGTCGCGATTATTACAGAAACAACGAAGATTATTACAGTCAGGTCAATTACAGGTTGGTTCGTTATGCTGATATCTTATTGCGTTACGCCGAAGTTTTGAACGAATTGGGAAATACGCAAGACGCTTATCAATATGTTGATTTAGTAAGAGCGCGTGTTAACATGAACACTTTAGCCGTGGCTCATCCTGAAATAGGAAACGATCATGATAAATTTTTAGAAAGATTAAAAACAGAACGCGTTTTAGAATTGGCCGGAGAAAGTGTTCGCTGGGAAGACTTAAAACGTTGGGGAGACTTAAATACACAGGCCTCTGTTGATAAAATTGCACTTCGAGATCCTGATTTCAAAAACTTTGTAGTAGGAAAAAATCAAAGATTGCCAATTCCGCAAGTTGAGGTTGAAAATAATCCGAACTTAAAACAACACGCTGAATATTAAAATAGTTTAAAGGGAATCAGAACATAAAAATCTGATTCCCTTATAAAAAGAACGATCGTTCATAATAACAAAATTTATAATGAAAAAAGTAAAATTGTGCCTGACAGTAATGTTGGCAGGACTGGTATTGCTTAGCTGCAACAACAAAAAGAATACTACCGACGAAAATAAAAATGAAACAACTGCAATCGAAAAAAGAGAAATCTGGACAAAAGATCAGGCCTATACATGGTATGCAGAACAGCCTTGGTTAGTAGGGGCAAATTATTATCCCAGCACAGCTATAAATCAGTTAGAGATGTGGCAGGAAGATACATTTGATCCCAAAAGAATCGATCAGGAATTAGGCTGGGCAGAAGATTTAGGCATGAATGTAATGCGTGTGTACCTGCACGATTTATTACACCAGCAAGATGCAGAAGGGCTTTACAAACGCATGGATCAATTTCTGGAAATTGCAGATAAACATCATATCAAAACACTATTTGTTTTATTTGATTCTTGTTGGGATCCTTTTCCTGCCTTAGGAAAACAACGTGCCCCAAAACCATTTACACATAATTCAGGATGGGTACAAAGTCCGGGACAGAAAGCGTTGCAGGATAAAACGCAATATCCACATTTAGAAAAATATGTAAAAGAAACTGTTGCTAAGTTCAAAGATGACAAACGCATTCTGGGCTGGGATGTATGGAACGAACCGGATAATATGACCGGACCATCGTATGAAAAAATCGAAATCAAAAACAAAATCGATTTGATTTTGCCGCTATTAAAAGATGTTTTTGTGTGGGCAAGAGAAAGCAATCCTTCACAACCTTTAACTTCTGGAGTTTGGGTAGGAGACTGGAGCGATGAAGCGAAGATGAAACCAATGCACAAAATGCAAATCGAACAATCTGATGTAGTTTCTTTTCATAACTATAATACACCTGCTGATTTCGAAAAAGTGATCCAACAATTGCAGCGCTACGGAAAACCGCTATTGTGTACAGAATATATGGCACGACCAAACGGAAGCACTTTTGAAGGGTTTTTACCAATTGCAAAAAAATACAATGTTGGCATGATCAACTGGGGTTTTGTTGACGGAAAAACACAAACCAAATATGCCTGGGACAGCTGGACGAAAAAATACGATTCAGAGGCAAAACTTTGGTTTCACGAAGTACTTAAAAACGACGGAACACCTTACATAAAAGCTGAAACAGATTTGATTAAAAAGATGACGTCTGAGGCGAATAAAAAGAATTAGATAATTTGTCAATTTGATAATTAGATAATTTTTTGCCAAAGATTGCGCAGATTAAATAGAAAAAAATAGCCACGAGCGAGCGATAACGAACAGGCGAAGCAATTCAAATATGATTGTGCAGAATGGATTGAAAATTCGTGAATTCGTGGCGAAAAAAAAGCATTTTCAATTATCAAATTTATCAAATTGACTAATTGCCACATTAAACTACAAACCGATGAATATGAAAAAATACCTCTTATTTCTATCAGTAATTCTAGTGGGATTTTCTGCAAATGCACAACAGCCGGATCCTCCGGGACAAGTAAAAGGAAATGAAAAAGCAAAAAATGAAGCCTATCTTTTTGCGCACATGACGCACAACGATTACGGAAGATTGTATTATTCCGTGAGTCTTGATGGTTTGCATTGGGAAAATTTAAACAGCGGAAAAAGAGTTTTTGAAGATTATAAAGGACATCCCGATATCTGCAAAGGTCCGGACGGGAAATACTACATCGCAGGAAATACAGGCGACGATGCCAAAACAATCAACATTTGGGTCTCGGATGATTTAATCAGCTGGAAAAAACATTCTGATTACACGCCGGATTTAAAAAGCACACCCGATTATTCGAATGCTTTACAGCGAATTGGAGCCCCAAAACTGTATTACGATAAAGATTCAGAAAAGTTTATCATGACCTGGCATACGCCGCATCTTGATGGCACAAAAGAAGATCCTGAACGTTATTGGGCAAGTCAGCGAACTTTGTATGTTTTGTCTAAAGACCTAAAAACTTTTGAAGGAACACCAAAACGTTTATTCGATTGGGATATGGGAACCATAGATGTTTTCATCCGTAAGGTTGGCGATTCCTACTACGCCGTAATAAAAGACGAAACCTATCCAACTTTATATTGGACAACCGGAAAAACCATCCGAATTGCGAAATCAAAATCACTTTTAGGACCTTATTCTTTGCCCCAGCAATCGATCAGTCCGAACTTTAGAGAAGCCCCAATGTTGATTCCTTCTCCAGATGATAAAATATGGTACATGTATTACGAACAATATCCGGGAGTTTCCTACGGGTTATCTATTGCAGATAATCTCAACGGACCTTGGTTCCAAGCCTCAGGTTACACCTTTTTTGCCGATTGGGACAAATACAGTTTCCCTGAAAAAGTGCGTCATGGATGTATGATCACCATTTCAAAAAAAGAATATGACGGTTTGGTGAAGAAATTTGGTTTAGTGAAAGATGTTAGAAGTAAAATGTAAAAAGTAAAAAGTAAAAAGTAAAAAGTAAAAAGTAAAGATGTAAAAAGTGATATGTAAAAAGTGATATGTAAAATGTAAAAAGGGAAAATTTTATCGTTACCAGAGATCTTACATTTCACATTTCACATTTCACATCTCACATTTCTCATTTCTCATTTCTCATTTCTCATTCCACATTTCACATTCCACATTTCACATTTCACATTTCACATTTCACAAAATAAAAAAATGGTTAGTTAAGTTAGTGTTTGAAATTACCAGGCTATGTGGATATAGTCTGGTAATTTATTTAGAAAAGAAGAAAATGAAATAGCAATAATTTTAAGAAAAATTGCATAAAACAAGATATAATGAATAAAAAAACAACTGTTTTACTGACGCTTTTTTTAAGCTGTCTGGTTCATGCACAATGGAAACCTCAGGGAGACAAAATCAAAACAAAATGGGCAAGTCAGGTCGATCCTGCCAAAACATTACCAGAATATCCCCGTCCGATTATGGAGCGCAGCCAATGGAAAAATCTGAATGGTTTATGGAATTACGCCATTCAGGAATTTGGAAAAACAGCACCTTCAAAATATGACGGGCAAATTCTGGTTCCGTTTGCGGTTGAATCTAGTTTATCCGGTGTGATGAAAGAAGTTAGGGCAAAAAATGAACTTTGGTATGAAACTAATTTTTCGATTGAATCCAACTGGAATAATAAAAATATTCTGCTGCATTTTGGCGCTGTAGACTGGAAAACAGAAGTTTTTATAAACGATATAAAAGTGGGTTCGCATACTGGTGGTTATACACCATTTTCATTTGATATTACGCCTTTTATCCAAAAAGGAAAAAATCAAAAGCTGGTCGTAAAAGTTTGGGATCCGTCCAATGACGGACCACAGCCAAGAGGGAAACAAGTTAAAAATCCGGAAGGGATCTGGTACACGCCTGTTACCGGAATCTGGCAGACGGTTTGGATAGAGCCGGTAAATGCTAAAAGCATTACAGCATTAAAAACGACCCCTAATTTTGATCAGAATACCATAAGTATTAAAACCGATGTTGCGGGCGCAGCAACCGGAGATGTAGTCGAAATATCAGTTTTTGACGGAGGAAAAGAAGTTGCCAAAGAAAAAACGGTTGTTGGTGAAAGCAATGATATTGTATTAAATAACCCAAAATTATGGTCGCCTGAAAATCCGTTTTTATATCAGACAAAAATTCGCTTAATCAGCAAGAATAAAGTGGTTGACGAAGTGAAAAGTTATTTTGCCATGCGAAAAATTGCATCAAAAAGAGACGAAAACGGCATCGTGAGAATGCAGTTAAATGACAAAGATTACTTTCAGTTTGGTCCTCTGGATCAAGGCTGGTGGCCAGACGGATTATATACGGCGCCAACAGATGAAGCTTTGAAATATGATATTATTAAAACAAAAGAATTAGGTTTTAATATGATTCGCAAACACGTAAAAGTAGAGCCGGAACGCTGGTACACACATTGCGATCAGTTGGGGATTTTAGTTTGGCAGGACATGCCAAGTGGAGATGAACAGCCGCTTTGGCAAAACAGAAAATATTTTGAAGGAACTGAATTACAACGTTCTGCAAAATCAGAAGAAATTTACCGAAAAGAATGGAGAGAAATAATGGATCATTTGTATTCGTATCCAAGTATTGTCGTTTGGGTTCCGTTTAACGAAGCCTGGGGACAATTTAAAACGGTAGAAATAACCGAATGGACAAAGCAACACGACCCAAGCCGATTGACGAATTCATCCAGCGGTGGAAATCATTTTCAAACCGGAGATATTCTCGATTTACACAATTATCCGGGACCGGAAATGTATTTGTACGATGCCAGAAGAGTTACTGTTCTGGGAGAATATGGAGGAATTGGTTTACCGTTAGAAGGCCATTTATGGAGAGCAAATGACAATTGGGGTTATGTTAAATTCAAAAATGAAAGTGAAGTAACAGCCGAGTATATCAAATATGCCCAAATCCTGAAAAATTATGTCAAAACCGGATTTTCGGCAGCAGTTTATACACAAACAACAGATGTTGAAGGCGAAGTAAACGGTTTCATGACCTACGACAGAAAAGTAGATAAAATGGATTTTAAAGCTGTAAATAAAATGAATACAGAAGTGATTGATGCTTTGAATAATAAATAAGAGTTTTCTAGCCTGAAGCAACTTTGACAAAGTTTACTTGAGAAGAGTAAATAACTGTTTGAACACATAGAAACATAGGTTTTAGAATCGAAAAGAGAAGGTAAAAGAAAACAAGTTTCTAAACATAGCCCGAAGTTTCAACTTTGGGTGGTAAAGATTCATGATTTCGACGTAGAGAACTTTGTCAAAGTTTATTGACATCCCGGGGAGAGAGGTATCTCGCAAGAAACTAACGCAAAGTTTATTTAGATTGTCGAGCTACTTACGGAGATCCCTCGTTCCTCGGGATGACAATGATTGTGGTTACTTTGCTAGAAATTTTCTACGCAGACAGCTTTGTCAAAGTTTTAAAGTTTGACAAAGCTTGGCCGACATAAAACTATGTAAATTAAAACAAGTGAAACGCCTTTTGTAAAGACAAAGAAAAACTATGCTTCTATGTGTTTAAAAAAACAACACCCAACAATAAAAAAAATGAAAAAATACCTATTACTATTTTTACTAACGATTGTTTCAGCGGGATATTCGCAGCAAAAAACATTCACAAACCCCATTCTGCCATCGGGCGCAGATCCTTACAGCACGTATTACAACGGATACTACTATTACACGAATACCTTACAAAACCGATTGGTGCTTTGGAAAACAAAAGATTTATCGGATCTGAAAAATGCACAAAGCAAAGTCATTTGGCAGGCACCAAAAGGCACCGATTATTCAGCAGAGATCTGGGCGCCTGAATTTCATATTATAAACGGAAAGTGGTATTGTTATTTTGCAGCAGATAATGGGGATAATAATACACATAGAATGTATGTGTTAGAAAATAAATCATCAGATCCGTTTCAAGGAAATTTTGAGTTTAAAGGAAAAATTGCCGCTCAAACAGACAAATGGGCGATTGACGGAAATGTTTTTGAACACAAAAAACAATTGTATATGATCTGGGCCGGATGGGAAGGCGACACTAACGGACAACAGAATATTTACATCGCCAAAATGAAAAATCCACTTCAAATAGAAGGAGATCGCGTGATGATTTCGGCACCAACAAACGATTGGGAAATGCACGGAGCCTTGCATGATGATATCAACCCGGCGCAGGTCAATGTGAATGAAGGCCCACAGTTTTTGTCCAGAAATGGTAAAGTTTTTATCGTGTTTTCCGCCAGTGGCTGCTGGACAGATTATTACGCTTTGGGTTTATTAACGTTTAATGGCGGTGATAATTTATTAGACGCATCGGCATGGAAAAAATCTGCTGAACCCATTTTCAAACAATCAGATAAAAACAAAGTGTATGCACCGGGACACAATTCGTTCTTTAAATCTCCTGACGGAAAAGAAGACTGGATTTTATATCACGCCAATTCAAATCCGGGAGAAGGATGCGGCAACAAAAGATCACCAAGAATGCAGAAAATCAATTGGGATGTGAATGGATTCCCGGTTTTGGGAGAACCTGTAAGCGAAGAAACCAAATTAGCACTGCCATCAAAATAGAAATTAGAAAACATCTTAAAAATATAAAAATGAAAAACATTCAGATCGCTACGGTTATCATGCTGGCACTTTTTCAATTTAATTGTAAAGACATTAAAAAAGAAAATGTACCAGCAAAAGAAACGGCTGAAATAAGAGCAGATGCTACAAAAACAGTTTTAGAAGCGAAGAATTTCGATACGATAATAGACGGTAAAAAGGTCAATTTGTATTGGATGGAAAACAAAGGAATCAAAGCTGCTTTTACGAATTACGGAGGAAGATTAATTGGACTTTGGGTGGCGGATAAAAACGGAAAACCAACAGATGTTGTAGTAGGAATGAACAGCGCAACAGGTTTCAAAAATGCAACTGAACCTTATTTTGGGGCTACAATAGGAAGAGTGGGAAACCGAATTGCACAAGGAAAATTCACTTTAGAAGGAAAACAATATCAGGTTCCGCTTAATAATGGAAAAAATGCTTTGCACGGCGGTATAAAAGGTTTTCAGGATGTGGTTTGGGATGTTGCTAAAGCAAACGAAAACACTTTGGTTTTGAGTTATGTTTCGCCAGACGGAGAGCAAGGTTTTCCAGGGAATTTAAAAGTAAAAGTGACTTACACCATTACAGACGATCATTCGATAAAAATAGAATATGAAGCTACAACTGATAAAACGACCATTGTCAATTTAACCAATCATGCTTTTTTTAATTTGAATGGGGAAGGAAGCGGTACTATTTTAAATCATGAATTACAGATTTATGCCAATGAATTTACTCCGGTTGATGAAGGTTTGATCCCAGGTGGAGAATTAAAATCAGTAAAAAATACGCCATTTGATTTTACATCAAAACATACCATCGGAGAGCGAATTGATACAAAAGACGAACAGTTGAAATTTGGAAAAGGATACGATCACAATTATGTTTTAAACGGAGCAAAGAAAAACGGACTGAATCATGCTGCAACCATTTCGGGAGATAAATCCGGAATTACAATGGATATTTATACGCAGGAACCGGGATTACAGTTTTACAGCGGTAATTTTATGCAATCAAAAAACACATTTAAATCTGGCTCAAAAGATGATTTCAGAACGGCTTTTGCGCTGGAAACACAACATTTTCCCGACGCACCCAATCAGCCAAAATTTGCCCCAATTGTTTTGAAAGCAGGACAGAAATACCATACGGTTTCTTATTATCAGTTTGCGGTGAAATGAAAAAAGTTTAACCGCAAAGTGCGCAAAGAATTACGCAAAGATATTCCCCCGCTTTGATTTTGCTGTAACCAAGAAATAAAAAACTTAGCACACTTAGCGTAATTCTTAGCGGTTAAAAAAAGTTGCTATAAAACCTAAAAAACAAAAAAATGAAAAAAATCTTAACCCTAATAACATCGCTTTGCGTTTTCGCAGCCTGTTCGCAGGAAAAAAATACAGATCCTCCCAAAGAAATAAAAGCCAGCACCATTTTACTGGCTGATCCTACGATTTTCTATAACAGCGGAACGTATTATTTGTACGGAACAACATCTGGAAATATTCCAAATGGCGAAGGATTTCAGGTGTATACATCATCAGATTTAAAAGGCTGGAAAGGGCCGGTTGGAGCGCAAAACGGTCTGGCCCTGAAGAAAGCAGATGCTTTTGGAGATAAAGGTTTTTGGGCACCGCAGGTTCTTTCGTATAAAAACAAGTTTTATATGATTTATACCGCTAATGAAAACATTGCAACAGCAGTAAGTGATAGTCCGTTAGGCCCTTTTAAAAGTGAAACAAAAGAGCCGATTATTAAAACCGGAAACCAGATTGATCCGTTTGTTTTTATGGATGATGACGGGAAAAAATACCTATATCACGTTAGATTAACCAACGGAAACCGAATTTTTGTTGCCGAAATAAATGATGATCTTCAAAGTATCAAACCGGAAACACTAACGGAATGTATTTCCGGAACATTGCCTTGGGAGAATACTGAAAAGACCAATTGGCCGGTTACAGAAGGACCAACAGTTTTAAAACACAACGGTTTATATTACCTGATTTATTCGGCGAATGATTTTAGAAATATTGATTATGCGGTGGGTTATGCCACGAGCAAAAGTCCTTTTGGTCCTTGGGAAAAATCAAAAGACAGTCCGATTATCAGTAGAAAAAATACCCATCAAAACGGAATTGGGCATGGAGATGTTTTTTGGGATCAAAATCAAAAAATGCATTATATTTTGCATACGCATTTTAATGAGAGTGCTGTTTCTCCGCGAAAAGCAGCAATTATAGATATAGAATTTGTTGGTAATGAATTGAAAGCAGTCGATAATAGTTTTTACTTTTTACAAAATTAAGAGATAACTTTTGAGAGCACAAAGTAGTAAAGTAATTTTTGCCTGATAAGTAACGCATTTTAGAGGATGCTAATCTTTGAAATAATATCACAAAAATCACAAAAAGAGCAAGCTTGTCATATTGATTTTGTATTTTTAGAGGTAAGCGATCACAAATATTAAATTGGGAAGTAACAACAGAACGGACAATTAAAAAACAGTATATATGGATTGGAATAATAAAGAAATACTGGAAAAGGCAAATAAAGCACTTACAGCAGGAGATAATGAAGGATTTCTGTCTTTTTGTACTGATGATACGCAATGGACATTTGTAGGTGATAAGACTTTGAAAGGAAAGGAATCAGTTCGCCAGTATATGGCAAAAGAGTATTTAGAACCTCCACAATTTGTGGTTGAAAATCTAGTAGCTGAAAACGATTTTGTTACGGCAATCGGCGAAATAAGTTTTAAGGACAAGAGTGATAGGGAAATTAGAAATAAACTACTAAATCAGGTATTGTTTCTCATAACTTTCTTTATATATCATTAATTTTATTAGAAAAAGATGCAAACAATATTAGGTGCAAACGGAATAATAGGAGAAGAACTGGCGAAGGCATTACGCAACAACTATACTACTGAAATAAAGTTGGTGGGCAGAAACCCAAATAAGGTTCACGATGAGGATATTGTATTCAGGTGTGATTTACTCGATCCTGAAAGTGTAAAAAAAGCTTTGGAAGATACTGATATTGCTTACCTGACAGTTGGCTTGCCGTATGATTCTCAATTATGGCTCAGACAATGGCCTTTGATAATGAAAAATGTTATTTCGGGCTGTAAAGCGCAAGGTTGTAAACTTGTTTATTTTGATAATACTTATGCTTATCCGCAGGACAGTACAATTCAAATTGAAGACACTCCTTTGGAGCCAAGTGGAGAAAAAGGGAGGGCAAAAAAAATAGCAGTTGAATTATTATTGGACGCTATAGGGAAAAAGGAAATTAAAGCTGTGATTTGCCGGGCACCTGAATTTTATGGGCCGGGTAAAACGAAGGGAATTACAAATGGTCTTGTATTTGGAAATTTAAAGCAGCATAAGAAACCAAAATGTTTATTGAAAGACAATGTAAAAAGAACTTTAATTTTTACCCCGGATGCCAGTAAAGCAATGGCTCTAATTGGTAACACAGACGATGCCTACGATCAGACGTGGCATTTGCCGTGTGATGATAACCGATTAACATTCAAAGAATTCATGAATGAAATATCCAAACAATTAGGAAGGGAAGTCAGATATGGAAAATTAACCTCATTCATTTTAAGGATAGCAGCAGTTTTCAATCATTCTTTAAAAGAAACACTGGAGTTATTACCGCGATATGCCATTGATAATATTTTTGATTCATCAAAATTTAAAAAACGATTTCCCGATTTCAGAGTAACGACTTATCAGGAAGGGATAAAAATTATTTTAAAGGATTATAACATACAATAAACCTGTTCACGAAATCTTTTCTTAGAATCGGGCTTTATTATTTGTGGTGAATGATCAACACTTTCTATACAATTATTGCAGACTCACTGGATAATGATGCGTATATTTGGTATTGTAAATCATAATAATGCTATATATGAAGAAAATAGGATTTTTATCGTTTGGGCATTGGGCAAATCACCCTTCCTATCAAGCCCGCACGGCAAGCGATACACTGCTTCAGTCTATCGATTTGGCCGTTGCTGCAGAGGAGATTGGTTTGGATGGTGCTTATTTCCGTGTACATCATTTTGCAAAACAGCTGGCATCGCCTTTTCCTTTACTTTCGGCTATTGGTGCTAAAACGAACAAAATAGAAATTGGGACAGGGGTGATCGATATGCGATATGAAAACCCGCTGTATATGGTTGAAGATGCTAGTGCTGCGGACTTAATTTCAGAGGGACGTTTACAATTGGGCATCAGCAGGGGATCACCGGAACAGGTCATTGACGGTTGGCGTTCTTTTGGTTATGAACCATTGGAGGGTGAAACAGATGCTGATATGGGACGCAGAAAAGCTTTAGAATTTTTGGATAAACTTAATGGTGTGGGATTTGCCCAGCCCAATCCGTTTCCTATGTTCCCAAATCCTCCGGGCTTATTGCGACTTGAGCCTTATTCCGAAGGATTACGAAAACGAATCTGGTGGGGTGCTGCTTCTAACGCAACTGCTATTTGGGCAGCCGAAAACGGAATGCACCTGCAAAGTTCTACCCTGAAATATGACGAAAATGGGAAACCTTTTCATATTCAGCAGGCTGAACAGATCAGGATATATAAAGAAGCCTGGAAAAAAGCAGGACATCAGCATGAACCAAGGGTTTCAGTAAGCCGTTCTATTTTTGCACTGGTTACCGATCAGGACAAATATTACTTTGGAGATCAGGGTAAAGGTGCCGATAGTTTTGGCAATATAGAAAGGGATAAACGCGCAATCTTCGGAAAGAGTTATGCTGCTGAACCTGATAAACTCATCGCAGAGTTGGCTCAGGATGAAGCTATACAGGAAGCAGATACGGTGTTACTGACCATACCCAATACTCTGGGCGTTGACTACAATATACACGTATTGTCGACTATTCTAAAAGATATTGCCCCAGCACTGGGTTGGCGTTAAAATTTTTCAAAATAAATGCAACAAAGCCCCTTATGTTAAATAAGGGGCTTTTTCTATATGCGTCCAATTTTTTGTCTTGTCCTAAAAATTAGTATAGTGCTTAAAAAACAGCAATTTTCCCTGTTTGCATTTCGCCTGAGTTTGTCATTATTTTATAGATGTAAATTCCTGAAGCGGTGTTTTTTAGATTTATGTTGTTGGTTTTAGAAAGCAAGGGGAAAGCAAGGGTATTTTGTCCACTACTATTGTACAAATAGAAAATACCGTTTTCCTCTTTTTTGGTTTCAATATTCAATGCTTCATTTTTGCTCAATAACGTTGGATAGACAAAAAACAAATCATCGCCTAAATAATTAGCATCAAGTATTAGAGAACTTACCATCGTATTGTTTTCTAAAATCAGATTTATTTTATATTTATTGCTGCCTTTTATTGGGGTAGTATCTACAAAGGAGAATGTTTTTGAATTGATATCATTTATAGAGTTAATAATACTTTCGGTATTATTAATTATTTTTAGTAATTCAATTCTTTTGATATTGTACAAGCTGAAAAGACTGGCATTGATTTTTACTTTGTCTTCCTCATAAATTTCTGCTAAAGTCAGTTCGAAATAACAATTGGAGTCTTGAGCATATTGCAATGTTGATTCACTTTTTATTCCTTCGCTATTGTCAAATACAGGTACAACAGTATAAATTTTTCCATCGGTATAAGTGTAAGTAGTGTTCGTTGTTTGTTCTTTAAATTCTAAATGATCTCCTGTCAGCTGATAGATATTAAATGAAGCCACATCGGAAGGTTTGTCCCAATTAATTTCTGTTGTTCCACCACAAACTAAGCTGGTATTTATATTTAAATCATAAGAAATCGTAAAGCTGTCAGAGATATAATCGGTACTATCAATAGTCATTTTTAATTTGCTTTTGAAAATTTTTGCGCTGTAGGAGCATAAGTAAATTGTTCACTATCCAGATTTACATCCTTTGCA
>NZ_CBDIDC010000003.1:0-352321 GCF_965277525.1 Flavobacterium sp.
CCTTTTTCTTTCTGGCAATGGGGAGGTAAATGTGATGCTATTCCAACAGAAAAAGCAACTCCAAAAGAATTGTTTGATTATTTGGATCATATAGTAGGCGTCAAAACGTATAATGATAAAATGTACTTTAATTATCTGCCGTCGTATTATCAGCATTTGAGCGAGCTGGGATACTATGGTTTTGATTTATCCCCGGTTGCAGATTTGTTGAAAATGGTAAAAAGTTCCTCTAATAATCGTTTTGCACCTAAAGATGTTGTTATAAAATACCATCCCCAATATATTAAAGAAGTACGCAAATATGTTGAAAATAAGGGTGATAAAATTTTATACATCTACGGAGGTGATGACACCTGGTATTCCTGTTCTCCAACACCAAATTCAAAATTAGATGCCTTAAAAATGGTTCTTCCAGCCCGGAAGTCATACGACAAGAGTTAAAGGTTTTCCTGAAAAAGATAAAGCGTTTTATTCTGGAAACTTTAGCGAGGTGGCTGGAAATAAAGGAATTTGACAAAAAAGATTAAGGTCAAATTTAGCTTTAAGTTCTTCAGGAAAGTATGATATTTTTTTGTTGCTGTTGATCATAATTAAAGAACTATAGATATTTTATGTGCATAGTCCAGATTAATAGGATTATGATATTTTTTTAACAGTAAAAGATCGTTTTTTATCGAATCTCGTAATTTAGGAATTTTCTTCTTTTTATTTTGTGGATTTAATAGAAGGGTTATATATTAGCTCAAATAGTATATCTTTTTTATAACCACTTCAATGAACTTAAAACTTTGTATTATACTTTTCTTTATAATTATAAATTGCTTCTCACAAAATAGCACAGAGATTTATGGGAAAATTTTATCTGATAATTCAGCCTTAACAGATGTTGTAATTGAATTAAAAAGTGGCACATTTTCGAAATTTGCAATTACTGATAAAAAAGGTATGTATAAATTTTCTAATATAGCTATTAAAGGAAATGATACTTTGTTTTTGATAACAAGTAAACCAGGTTATAGAACTTACTATCATAGAATTGTAGATACAAAATCAGAGAATAACATTTATCTTGAGAAAGAGGAACCAAAAGAGCTTAACGAAGTTATAATTAAATCTGACAATAAAATAATTAATACAGCTCGGAAATTTATATATAAAATTGATTCAAAAGATTTTTTAAAAAATGCGAAAGCCGGAGAAGTTTTAAGTACTGTTCCAAATGTCTATTTTAATAAATTTGAAGAAAAGGTAATTGTTGATGGGGTACTAAGTGTTAGAATTTTCATTGATGGAATAGAAGCAATGTCAAATGAACTGGAAAATATTGATGCAATTAATATTGATAAAATTGAAGTGATTTCCAATCCGTCGTCAACTCTATATGGTTCGGAGTTTTTAGGAGCTATAGTTAATGTTATCACTAAAAAAAAGAAGTGAAGAATTTATAAAAGGAAGTGTTGGTACTACTATTGGAGCTAGTAATAATTATTGGTCTGTTATTCCTGCTCTTACTTATAAAAAAGGAAGGTTTGCAATAAGATCCAATTTTAGATATTTGGATAATGATCAAGTTGTTGATTTTAATTCTTTTAGAAGTGATGAAGAAGGTGCTTTTTATCAAAGTAACGTAAAAAAAACAAAAAGTAATCAGGAAAATTTTAATACAAGAGTAGGAGTTAAGTTATCAGAGAGATCAAATATCACTTTTACTAATGCATTCTCTGGTTATAAATTTAACGGCAATGCTAAAGGTTTTTCAATGTTAAACGATGATAAGGCTGAGCTTTTTTCTAAAAAAGGTAAAGAAACGAATAGCCAATGGAATTTAGCTTCAGTTTTCAGTCATTCTTTTGAAGAAAACACGACTCTTTTTGTAAAAAGTGCTTATTCAATATATAAGAAAGTTGATGCCAACGTGTTTGATTACGAATATCAAGGATTAGAATACTATGATATTCGATCTAAAAATAAGGAGTTTTCAATAGAGGTAGATTTAGAGTCAGAGAACATAACTTTGTTTAAAAAAAATATGAGTTTTTATTCTGATTTGAAATTCATTAATAGAAACTATAGTTTTTTTGAGAGTACTTATTTTCTTAATCAAAAAGTGGTCGATGCTTCAGTAGAATTAGATACTGATTGGTCTAGTAAGATTTCTACAGAAATAGCCTTGACTTTTGAAAATACTTATAACAGTAATAGTACTTTGCACCAGAACTATAATTTATTATTACCAACATTTAATGGTATTTATCATTTTAAAAATAAACTTGATGTTAAATTTAGTTATTCAAGAAAAGTTTTACGGCCGGATGCCAGTGATTTGAATAACAATATTGTCGTTATATATCCAGGATTAGCAAAACAGGGGAATGAAGATTTAGATCCTCAATTAAGAGATTATTATTCATTGACATTCAATAAATCGATTAAATCAGATAATTTTTCACTAAAAAATTTATAATGAATCTATTAACAATGCAATAACAGAAGTTTATAGAAAAGATGGGGAATTATTAGTTCAAACGCTTAATAATGCGGCTAGGTATAATTCTGTAGGTTTTAGTCTGGGGATCAAAACAAAATTGTTTAAGAAAGTAATAACTAATATTAATTCTGGGTTTGATTATAATGTTTATGAAGATAATAGTGAAATGGCAGTAATTGAAAAAAATAGTGGCTATACTTTTCGAGGAAACATTAATTTAAGTACTAAATTTTTTAAAGATAAAATTTCAGTTTCATTTTCAGGTAGACAAGATGGTCCTAATTATTCATTATTGTCAAAGAGAATAACGAAGCCCTATCTGGATTTCAATATAAGTACCAATCTGTTAAACGATAAGATAAGTATTAGTTTGTATGGGAGAAACTTACTAGGTAAGCCTGCTAGTGGATTTACAGATATAAGTAGCTATGGCAATTTTTATCAAAAAGTAGAAACCACAAATAATTCTAGAAATTTATTATTGATTTTAACATATAATTTTGGTAAAAAATTTAATGATAAAATAGATTCTCCGGATATTAATAACAATGACATCAGACGATAGTTTTTATTATGATCTGCTCTTTCAAATAATCCATAGCAAATTTCCCTTCGTTAAAAATTAAATCCAGAACGCTTAGATTATTGATGAATCCATGTTTGTCATCAAAAACCTGTGTGTATTTTTCAAATGTGTTGGGGTCTTTTTTTCCGTTTGCCAAAAATCTGAAATCAGATAGATTTTCTGTTTCGGCAAAATATTCAATGGTTTTGTTAAACTCTAATTTCATTCGTAAACACTTGGTTACGATATCCAGAACTTCAAAGTTTAAATCAATTAAAAAAGTATGTTTTTTTTCGAAAACAGGACGAATATCGTCTTCAAAAAACTCAAAAAAAGGAGAGCTTCTGTACCCTGCTTCCAGTGATTTAAAATGTTGTTTCTGCCAGTCGAATTCATTCTCAATTAAAACATCTTTTGTTTTTTGATGTATTGATTTTGAATGTTTAATTGGGATATTCAGTAACTGAATTCCGTTTGGACTGTAGATATAAGTACGGTTTCTGTTGGTTTGTTTCTGAAAATTATCTTCCATTTCAAAAGTAATATTTTCAGATTGAGCCATAACTGCAAAGTGGCTAATGGAAGGAAAATAAGTAGGAAGTAATAGAGAGTTCATTTTATGTTGAATTTTGAGTTAAAAGTTTCAGGTTTCAGGTTTCACGTTCGCAAAGAACCTGAAACCTGAAACCTGAAACAAAAAAAACTTTATTTTATGCTTTGTTTTCTTTTCTTTTTCTCCAGAAATATTCACCCACAAAATATGCAGCAAGAATAATTAAGAAATATTTAAAGTAAGATTGTGGTTGTCCTTCGCCATTAACGGTGGTAAAAACTCTGTTCCAACGAACTTTGTTAATTCCTTTGCCGTTAGTATCCCAGCTCATCCAGATAAAAACAGGTTTTCCTACGATGTGATCTGCAGGTACATATCCCCAATAACGACTGTCTTCAGAGTTGTGACGATTGTCTCCCATCATCCAGTAATAGTTTTGTTTGAAGGTGTAGGTAGTAGCTTGTTTTCCGTTGATCAAGAAGTGGGAGCCGTCTAATTGTAGCGTGTTTCCTTCGTATTTAGTAATGATTTCTTTGTAGAATGGCAAAGATTCATTGGTTAGAGCAACTGTTTTTCCGGCTTCCGGAATATAGATTGGTCCAAAATTATCCTGGCTCCATTTGTTAATATGAGGAAAAATTGCATTGTCATTTCCTCTGTCAATTTCTCTTTTGACAGCAGTAACCCCAGGAGTGTTTTTCAGGCGTTCAGCACTGGCTTCTGTTAATGCTCTGAAATAGATAGTATCTCTTCTGTCCGGATTTTTTAGGTAAGCACCATCAGTTATATCTAATTCTTTCATTAAAGATTCAATATCGATAGGTGTTTTTTCATCTAAAGCTACTGTGTAAGAATATTGAGGTTTGGCTCTTTCCGGTAAAATCAATTTTTTTCCGTTAATGAAAACAAAACCGTCTACAATTGATAAGCTGTCTCCCGGAATACCAACACATCTTTTTACGTAATTCGATTTTTTATCAATGGGTTTTATAACGCCTGGTCTTCCTTTTGGCTCATAGAAATAATGTACCGTATCAACGGGCCAGTTAAAAACTACGATATCTGAACGTTTTATTTTTTCTAAAGCGGGAAGTCTAAAATAAGGCAATTGTGGCCAGCTTAAATAGGATTTTCTTTTTAAGAATGGTATAGTGTCGTGAACCATTGGCAGTGCTACGGTTGTCATAGGTACACGTGGACCGTAATTTACTTTACTTACAAATAGAAAGTCACCAATTAATAACGATTTTTCCAATGATGAAGTTGGAATCGTATAAGGTTGTACGATATAAGTGTGTACTAAAGTTGCTACGATAATAGCAAAAAGTAATGAGCTTATAGTGTCAGCGGTTTTGTTTTGCGGTCTTAATTCTCTATTGGCATTGTACTCTAATTTCTGAGTATAATTGACATAATAAATATAAAACCCAAAGGTAAATATCCCTAATAAAGTGTCTAAAGTAGATTTTTTGCCAAATGTTTTTAGTGTTTCTACCCAGATAACCGGAAACATGATCAGGTTAATAATCGGAATGAAAAGTAATAAAGTCCACCAGGTTGGTCGACTAATTATTTTCATTAAAATTATTGAATTGTAAACCGGTATTGCAGCTTCCCAGCTTTTTCTTCCTGCTGCCTGATACAATTTCCAGGTTCCCAGAAAATGAATTACTTGTACAGCTAAGAAAAATACGAACCAAAGATATAGTGTCATAATATTTTGTTTAAAGTTTCAAGTTTTAAGGTTTTTTTAGTTTCGGCCTTAAAATTTCAATCTGTTATTTTAAGTTTAATACATCTTTCATGCTGTAAACTCCTGTTTTACCAGCAAGCCATTCAGCAGCGATTACGGCTCCAAGAGCAAAACCTTCACGGTTGTGAGCAGTGTGTTTTAGTTCGATGCTGTCTACTACTGAGTCATAAGTTACCGTATGGGTTCCCGGAACATCTCCAATTCTTTTGGCTTCAATATGTATTTCGTTTGCTTTAGCCTGATCCAAAGTCCAATTTGCGTAGTTGCTATTTTCGATAATCCCTTTTGCCAGGGAAATAGCGGTTCCGCTTGGAGCATCTAATTTTTGAGTATGATGAATTTCTTCCATCGTAACTTTATAAGAATCAAATTGTGCCATGATTTTGGCTAAATACTCATTCAATTCGAAGAAAATATTAACTCCTAAGCTAAAATTTGAACTGGATATAAATCCACCTTGTTTTTCGTTGCAAAGTGCAATCATTTCGTCAAAATGTTCCAGCCATCCGGTTGTTCCTGAAACTACGGGAACATTATTATTGAAACAACTTGAGATGTTGCTTACTGCAGCAGTCGGAACGCTAAAGTCAATTGCGACGTCAGCTGTGGAAAGACCGTCGTATGTATTGAATTCGTCTTTCTTTAAAACAATTTCATGACCTCTTTCTAAAGCAATTCGTTCAATTACTTTACCCATTTTTCCGTATCCTAAAAGCGCAATTTTCATTTTATATATTTTTTGAATTTAAATAACGAAGGCTATTTAAAAGTGGTAATTAAAAGTTAGTCCAACGTTTGGTCTAAAAGTTACATCGTTGGGGTATATTTCCGGAGTCATTGATAATCTTTCGCTTACATTAAACTGAATCAGAGCCGCATCAACATTAGCATCGATGATGTTTAAAGCGTAAAAAGCAACAACAAATAAAGCCGATAAATCCCTGTTTCGTTGATAGAATTTCTGACCTGCAATAAGTCTGCTTTCATCCAGAAACTGATAGTTGTCGTCGTTATAGCCTTCTAATCTTCGTTTATAAGCATCGCGATAATCGTGGTATTTTTTATTGTTATCAAGATAAAAATATAAACTGGTACCAATTGCTCCGTAAACCAACGGTATTTTCCAGTATTTTTTATTGTATGCCTGACCTAAACCGGGTAGTATTGCGGAGTAAAAAGCTGCTTTTGCCGGCGTGAGCGGGTCTATTTCTTGTAACTTGCTAGTGTCTTTAACAACCAAAACCGTGTCTTTTTTTGCCTGAGCAAAAAGAGAAACGGTTCCTATGAGAAAGAACAATAGACTGATGGGGACAATTTTATTCACTATCCGTTTATTAATTTTATAATTCTATTAAAGTCGGCTTCGGAGTTAAAAGGTATTGTAATTTTTCCTTTTCCGTTACCAGCCACTTTTACATCAACTTTCGCACCAAAATAATCATTGAAAGTGTTTTTTTGTGTTTCTCTGATTACAAAAGAAGATTCTGGTTTTGCTTTTCCTTCTGCTTTTGGTTTTAAGCTTTCGTGATAATTTTTTACTAAAGTTTCTGTTTCACGAACTGATAGGTTCTGGCTAACTATTTTTTGATAGATATCAGTTTGAATGTCTAAATCTTCAATGTTGATAATCGCCCTGCCGTGTCCCATGCTGATGAAACCATCACGGATACCGGTTTGAATGATCGGGTCCAGTTTTAAAAGACGTAAATAATTCGCAATTGTAGAACGTTTTTTTCCAACACGCTCGCTCATTTGTTCCTGAGTCAATTGAATTTCGTCAATTAAACGTTGGTACGAAAGTGCGATCTCGATTGGGTCTAAGTCATGACGCTGAATGTTCTCTACCAAAGCCATAACCAATGATTCGTTGTCATTAGCAATACGAATGTAGGCAGGAACATGTGTCAGGCCAACTAAGGTTGAAGCACGTAAACGGCGCTCTCCCGAAATTAGCTGGTATTTATTGAAGTCTAATTTTCGAACAGTAATAGGTTGAATTACACCAAGTTCTTTGATAGAAGTGGCTAACTCACGTAGCGATTCTTCATTAAAATTGCTTCTAGGCTGAAACGGATTTATTTCGATAGCACTTATTTCAAGCTCAATAATATTTCCAACAACTTTGTCAGCGTTTTTGTCTTCTACTGAGGTAATGTCGTTTTCCGGATCTTTTAATAATGCTGATAATCCTCTTCCTAAGGCTTGTTTTTTAATTGCTTTTGTCATAAAAACTATTTACTGTTTTTCTTTATAATTTCCTGGGCTAAATGAATATAATTAACAGCTCCTTTGCTTGTTGCGTCATAATTAATGATGCTTTCGCCAAAACTTGGAGCTTCGCTTAATTTTACATTTCGCTGAATAACCGTATCAAAAACCATATCGTTAAAGTGTTTTTGAACCTCTTCTACAACCTGATTGGATAAACGCAATCTTGAATCGTACATGGTTAGTAACAATCCTTCGATGTCAAGATCCGGGTTGTGTATTTTTTGAATACTTTTTATGGTGTTCAATAATTTTCCTAATCCTTCAAGTGCAAAATACTCACATTGAATTGGAATGACTACTGAATCAGCTGCTGTTAAAGCATTCAGCGTCAATAGACCTAATGAAGGTGCACAGTCGATAATGATATAATCATATTCGTCTTTTACGCTTTCTAATGCTTTTTTAAGCATATATTCTCTGTTCTCTTTGTCAACCAATTCGATTTCGATGGCAACAAGATCAATGTGAGCAGGGATCACATCAACATTTACAGCTGAACATTTTACAATGGTTTCTTTTGGGGTGTTGCTGTGTTCAAGTATTTGGTAGGTACCCATCTCAACAGATTCTACATCAATCCCAAGGCCAGATGTAGCATTGGCTTGAGGATCAGCATCAATCAATAATACTTTTTTTTCTAAAACACCCAATGAGGCCGCAAGATTTACCGATGTAGTAGTTTTTCCAACGCCTCCTTTTTGATTAGCAATCGCAATGATTTTGCCCATTTATTTTCTGAATTTTGAACCGTAAAAATACAATTATTTATGGTTTCTGAAAATCTATTTTGTTAACATTTAAGAAACTTCGATTAACCGTGGTATGGTGCGTGTTTTCAGGATTTTAAATTCGGTTATAATGAAAAATACTAACGAAAATTCGTTCTATTTTAGTGTTGTTTTTAGATTAAAAAGAACAAAACGACAATTTACATCCTGAAAAAGAACAAAATGTTAAAATTTAGATTTTATTTTAATTCTTTCTTTTCAAATCTTTTACTAAGCTGGCTGTAAAAAATAAAATTGTAATGCCTCCAAACAAAATGCAAAGCCACATAAACCAGGATTGTTGCCAAAAAGATTTATTTTTAATTGAATTTTTTTTCGGAATTTTTGACTGAATGTCATAAATGAGAGTTTGAGGTAAAACAGTGGCAATTTTATTTTTAAAATTCGAAAGATCATATTCCGGCCCGGTCAGATTCTTATTTCCGGTTTTTAATAAATAAGTTTCGTTTGCATTTAAATTAGCAACAATAGCAATCGACTTTTGATCGTACTTTATTTTTGAAATTGATAAAGGCTGATTATCATGGTTTTCAATTTTTATAAAGAATTCTTTTTCGAATAATTCAGGAATGGTAAAAATGTTGTTGGTATTTGAATTCAAATCAAAAGAGATGATATCTTCATTAAATAGTTGTGTTTTTCTTTTTATTTTTCGTTTTACTTTCTTGTATAAGATAGCTTTACGGTTGTAATAAGTTGGTTTTGAAATTTCAAAAGTAATCTGATTGATGACTTGTGGGGAATCAAATAGGACATGGATTTGAGTTGTTTTTTCCGAAGGAATTTCTGTTGGTGAAGATTTCTCAGGAACTATTTCATGTACCGGACTTTTTGGAAATTGTGTGCTGTAATTTCCAACTTTTAAGATGTTGATCGGAAGTGTTTTTCGATCGTCAAAATCTATTTTTACAAAATGATAAGTACTTAAAGGATACGAAATGGTTTTGACAACACTTGTCTCAGAAGCGCTGTTTAAATATGATAATAGCTGTGCATCAGAGATTCCAAACCACTCTTTTTGATCGTCACTCCCGGAAATTGAATATTTTTTTTCAACATCAGAATTGGCAATAAAAAGCGAAAGGCGATTATTGGTTTTAGTAGGCGGGACAGCAATGATAATGGAAGTACTCTTTTTTGGATAAACTGTTTTTGAAACAATTGTATACTCTTCGAAACGATTAGAGGAAACTGTATTGTCAGTTTGAATAAAATAGGGAATCTCATTTTCTTTAGAATCAAATAGTCTAATATCGCTCAAATCCCGTTTAGAACAAGATCTGATTTCAGGGGATAAAATGATTTCATGAAAGCCGTTTTCTGTAACCTTTTTTAGTTTTGCAGTAGTTTGATATTGCCCAAACGAAAGGTTTGCAATAAATAGCAATAAGATAAATTTATTTAGTTTCATTGGTTTCCTTTGACTTGTTTTCATCAATAACTAAGACTTTGATTTTTTGATATACAAAAGAGATAATCAAAATTAATATTCCCAGAAGGATAAATGATATGATTTTTCCTGTTTCAGAAATATTGCTGATGTCGTACAAAAATAATTTTAAAATAGTTAATCCGAGTAAAGATAAAGCAATAACCCGAAGCGATTTGTATTGTTTTTTTATACCAATAATTAAAAATACAAAAGCTAAAATCCCCCAAAGGACAGGAAATCCTGTTTTGATTATTTTAGTTTCTGTCAATTTAATGTAACCATCCGCTATTAATTCACGTAAATAAGGCAGATCAGATTTATGGCTTGCATACATAGAATTTGTTTGTATGTCGTGCATTGTTACAGGAGAATCCATTAAAACCAAACCATGAAGCATTACTTCTGAACTGGCGATGTAAATAATAAAAAAAGCAGCAATCCATATTAAATAAGTACTTTTCAAGAAAGTAAAATCTGTTTTTTTACTGATTTGAAACAACTGATAGGCGGAATAAATCGTTATAATGAGCGAAATATAATGAAGGTAAAAGGCAATTGATTTTCCGGATCCTGAGCTGATGATTTCTTTGTGCTCTAAGTACGGATAGTTAGAGAACCAAAAAGCGAATAAAATAATATTGGCAATAATAAGTAGCGTTGCAGCCTGATATCCGGATGTTGTTTTTTTCTTCATCATAAAAGAAGAAAACAGGAGAGAGAACAGTAAATGATATAATACCGGTAATGAAATTGCACTGTAAATACTTTGAATGTGACTGTTAGATTGAAAAATAACTTCGAATAAACCGGTTAAGTATGTTATTAAAAATCCTGCCATTAAAAAAATATCCTTGTATTTTTTAGTATCAAATAAAACATTAAATGTAGTGGTGTTTTCAGTTTCATTTTTTAATAAATACCAAACAGCGAATAAAGAAAATGATGCAAAGATTCCGGTAATAAATATTGGATTAAGAATGATGTTTAACGATAAATTGCTGTTATAGTACTTGTTCCAATCCATGATGAGACTGAAGATCATTAAAATATGAACGATTAGAGCGCCAAATCGATAACTTGAAATTTTTGATTTTTGAGAAAGCCATAATAATAAAACGGCTTCTGCGGCCCAGAATAAAGTAATATAATTTCCTTCAAACTGTATCGGAATTGCCAGTGTTATAAAAGTCAGTGTTAAGCCAATTAACAAATAAGCTGCTTTTTGATCCAGGTCGAATTTTTTGTATAAAAACCAGGCATAAATCAAATTCAGCAAGGCAAGAATTGTGGTGAATAAACCTTTTAGTTCCGGATGATAATTCGTTAAGACTGCCATGCCTGCACCATAAAATAAAAAGGTATTACTGGCAAGAATAGTCAATTGGGTCGTAGAGAATTCTCCTTTTGATCTTATGTTATTTATAATATTCATTAGAATAAAAATAAAGTAGAAGGCAAAACCAAAGACAAGAGTTCCCGGATAATGAGGTTTATCTGAACTAAGATCTTTATAAAGCCAGGCTCCATATAAAAGAACTGTAAATACATACGCCAGAGTATTAACCAGATTCCACTTTTTATAATACGCTAAAGCTAAAATTCCAATATTTAGAATGATGATGTATGTAAAGAGTACAACATAGTTTCCTTCGCCTGTGCTCACCATAAACGGAACTGCAAATCCTCCAATCAAGGAAAGTACGGCTAATTCGATTCGGTCATACGACAGCGATATCAATGCACTAAAGGCCGTAATGATGACCATGATACTAAAAGCAACTGTTTGATTGAATAAATGATAATCGTGAAAAGCAATACCTATGGTGAAGTAGAAAATTGCAATGGCCCCGGCCACAATAACGGAACTGAACGCAGTATAATTTTTACGCAGTTTATGAGCAACTCCCATTACTAATGCACCGGCCAAAACTCCGATTCCAACACGGGCAGGTTCGTTGATCCAGTCTTTATCGATGGCATATTTTACAAAATAACTTATTCCTAAAACCAGAATTAACACTCCAATTTTATTGATTAAATTTTCCCCAATAAATTTTTCTAAATCCGGATTTTGTTCCTTGAAATTTTCCCAGAATGATTTTTCAGGTTCAATAGGGACAATTGGTTTTTGAATTGGTTTTGGTTCGACAGGTTTCGGTATGCTGTCAGTATTCAAAGACAATGCGATTTTTTCTAATGTGTCATCAGTGACTCTTTCTTCGGGAACTTCTCGTTTTACAGGTTCGGGCGTTATTGATCGGGATGGCTCAGGAGCGTTTTTAAATTCTTCTTTTCTTATTACAGGAATTGGCGGAACAGGAATCGTTTCAGAAGGTTTTTCGATTGCTTTTAGGAGATCGATTTTTTTACTCAGTTTTTGAATGTCGTTCTCGAGATGATCAAAACGACCTTTTATGATGTTAACAATGTAAATCAAAAAAATAAATATCGCTGCTAAAACAAAACCTTCCATAGAAATAAGTATATGTTATGATTGGTAAATATAATAACATTTTGATAGGGAGGTAGTTTTTACTGGTTTTTTCGTGTTAATAAAAAAAAGTTAAGTCCGTGATAATCCCCAATTTAATTTATTCTGAAATTAAAAATAGCTCTTATTTTATAAAATGTTTTGGATAAGCAAAAAATAGTTATATATTTGCACCCGCTTACGGGGTGTAGCGTAGCCCGGTTATCGCGCCTGCTTTGGGAGCAGGAGGCCGCAGGTTCGAATCCTGCCACCCCGACAAAAATCCTTTCTGTGTTTACAGAAAGGATTTTTTATTTCTACTCTATTCGTTATTCTCTATTTCAGAATAGCAAAAACTGATTAGTTGGGTTCTTTTTTCCAACAATAAAAACTTACTTTTGCACCATCAATTATTAATACGATCATAATTATGTCAGATACAATCGAAAAAATTAAATGCCTAATTATTGGTTCTGGTCCAGCAGGTTATACTGCAGCTATTTATGCTGCCAGAGCAAATATGAATCCAGTTTTATATCAGGGAATGCAACCAGGTGGTCAGTTGACTACAACAAATGAAGTAGAAAATTTCCCAGGTTATGTTGATGGTGTTACAGGACCTGAAATGATGGTTCAATTGCAAGAGCAAGCAAAACGTTTTGGTTCAGACATCCGTGACGGTTGGGCTACTAAAGTTGATTTTTCAGGAGATATTCATAAAGTTTGGATTAACGATTCTATCGAATTGCACTGTGAAACAGTTATTATTTCTACAGGAGCATCTGCGAAATATTTAGGATTGCCGTCAGAACAACATTATTTACAAATGGGTGGCGGAGTTTCTGCTTGTGCCGTTTGTGACGGATTTTTCTACCGTAATCAGGAAGTTGTAATTGTTGGAGCGGGAGATTCTGCTTGTGAAGAAGCGCATTACTTATCTAAACTTTGTAAAAAAGTAACGATGTTGGTAAGAAGTGAAAAATTCCGTGCTTCTAAAATTATGGAAGAACGCGTGCGCAAAACAGAGAATATCGAAATTTTACTAAACCATGATACGGTTGAAGTGTTAGGAGATGGAAATGTGGTACACGGCATAAAAGCGTTGAATAAAACTACTGCTGAAGTTGTTGAAATTCCAGCTACAGGATTTTTCGTTGCCATTGGTCACAAACCAAACACAGATATTTTTGCAGATTATATCACTCTTGATGAAACAGGATATATCGTAAATACTCCGGGAACCTCTAATACAAATGTACCGGGTGTTTTTGTCGCTGGTGATGCTGCTGATCATGTATACCGTCAGGCTATCACTGCTGCAGGTACAGGATGTATGGCCGCTTTAGATGCTGAAAGATATCTGGCATCAAAAGAATAAGAATTTGTTTCAGATTTTTGGAACTTAAATCTGAAAATTGTCAAAATAAAAAGTCCCGTTCTTAATTGAACGGGACTTTTTTTATAGAGCTTTGAGATCTTTTTAATTACTAAAAATCTGTTTTACAGTGATGGTTTTGCTTTTACAACAGTAGCACCTGGTTTCTTAATTAATTTTGCTTCTTCACTAAAACGCGTAAGTTCAATTTTTGGACTGCCATATAAAGTAATTTCTGATTTGTCTCCTGCTGCAATTGAGATACTTGTATCAGCCAGAATGATAGCTACTGCGGAACCTTCCGTCGTAACATTAGCTTCTTTCAAAGTAAATTTTGTTCCTGTAAAAACGGAATTATTATCTAAACGAATCGTTGCTTTGTCTGCAATACCTTCAATATTTGCTGTACCTTTTTGATATAAATCGCATTTGAATTTTATGGCAGATACTAATGTTTTTATCGAAGAGTTTTTACTCAGTTGTAAATTGGCTTCTTCTGATTTTAAGTTCAGTTCGGTCTTTGATTTGTCATCAGCAAATAATGCGAATTTTTTTGAGTTTACGTTTAGGAATAATTTCGAATAATCAAAACTATTAAAGGTAATGTTATCCAGCTGAAGTTCCTGAATGGCATAAACTACCGCGTCATTTTTTGCAATTACACTTTTTAATGATTTTGTATAGATAACACGAACAGTTAGTTTTTTGAAAATAGTGCTTTCTTTAGAAGTGTATAAGCGAAGTACTTTTTCTCTTAAATCCATGGCGACAATATCATGTAAATTATCGTCGGCTTCAATTTTGATTTCGTTTTTTTCTCCTCTTTCCAGATAGACCTCTAAATTATCATCAACTTCAATACCGTCAAATTCTCCTACTTCTTTTGCCGAAGTGGTTACGATTTTAGATCCTTTTATTTTTTCTCTTCTTTGACCAAAAGTTAGCGTTGTAATCAGTAATAATAGGAGTAAGGCTGTATTTTTTTTCATTAATTCTAAATTTGATTTTCACAAATATAAAAAAATCATCCACTTTCGATGAATGATTTTTTTATATTTAACAGATAAATATGGTTTATCCCTGACTGATACTTCCTCCTGAATTCGAAGTTTTCTCTATTGTTTTTGGTGCAATATCATAATTGATACTTCCTCCGCTGTTGGCCTCCGCCCTTAAGCTTACAATTGGGTGAACATTTATATTTGCACCGCTTGAAGCTTCTGCGTGAACTTCATTAGCTAATAATTTTTTGGCATTGATAGTTGCCCCGCTTGAAGCTGATGTTCTGATTTTTAAAGCTTTTCCTTCTACTTTTATCGAACTTGCACTACTGGATTCACAAGTAATGTTATCAGATTCTACAGTCACATCCATCGTTGATGCACTTGAGGTTTCCAGATTAATATCCTGTCCCTGAAGTATGCCTTTACTTGATATAGAAGCGGCACTTGAAGCTTCAAGTTTGTCAATGTTAGGCATTTTTACGGTTACTTTTTTCTTGGTAATATTTCTGAAAGAACTGTATTTGCATTTTACGACAAGCGTTCCGTTTTCAACTGTAGTTATAATTTCTTTCTGAAGGTTGCTGTCTGCTTCGACAGTAATTTCAGTAGAATCAGACTGTATGATGACTAAATCGATCGCATTGCTAACAGAAACATTTTTAAAATCTCCGTGAACAATTCTTTTTTCGGTCGTAACATTTCCGTTTCCATCAATTGTGTTCACGTTTAAGTTACAAGAGGCAAACAATAATGCGGTAATAGTCGCAATAATGAATTGTGTAATATGAATGATTATTTTTATCATGGCTTAGTTAATTTTGATTATGACTCCGTTTTTGTCAGTGGTTAATCTTCCGTTGGTTTTTTTTCCGTTTAAAATTTCTTTCCCATTAATTTTAACCGAAACTTCATTTACAGTATCATTTTTAATACCGTTTGCTTCGTCTGTGTCATTATAGTCGTTTTCTTCTGATGGGCAATTCAGGCATTTGATTTTAGAACCTTCAACTTTGTAGTTATAATCACCACTAAAATGCAGGTTGAAAAATTCATTCTCAGAATCATCGTAATCCTGAACAGATGCATCTGGCTTGAAAAGTTGTCCCTCAGGCAAGTACAAATACACATCAACTTCCTGACCTCTGAATTTGTTTTTTACATCTGTAAGAAAATAATTGTCCAAAATTAAATGATTTCCTTTAATTTGAAACTTATAATTAATTTTTTCTGCTCTCTGTTTAGCTGAAATGAATGAATTTCCTCGTGCACTTTTCTCTATCTGAATAAAAGGAGTAGCTTCATCAGTGCGTAAAACATGTAAACGAACATCATTTGAATACAATAATTGATTGTTGGCCGAATCTTGTACAAATTCAAATTCTCTGTAGTGATTCAAATCTTTTGCATAATAATCATTGTATCTGAATTTTACGAAAAGCGTATCTTTTGCATTAATATTAAGTGCTTTTTTCTCTACGGTTTTATTATCGTATGAAATTTCAGTAGCTTGCTTAATTCCGATGCTGATAACAATGGCAACTGCAATAATCCAAATCGCTAACAAAGTATATTTTATAATATTTCCGATAGATTTTAAGTTTGGAGACAGCAATTTGAAACCTAAAAGTGTCAAAAAGAAAAACGGAATTCCAACTGCAAAGAACATTAACAAGCCAAATGACCAGATAGGATAATCTGTAAAGTTTCCGGCTTCAACGAAGTTTTGCCAGGGAAAATCAACAAAAACATTCGTTCCTAAAGTAAAAACGCCAATCAATAACATAATCAGAACACTAAGACCTGACATGATTAAGATCACTCCTAAAAATTTAGCGAAGATTTTAAAAACCGTCATTATAAAGTCTCCAAATGAACTACTTATTCTCTCAGCTCCCGACTTTACCTGGTTTCCCATTTTGTCATAATCTGCACTTTTAAATTTATCAGATAATGATTCAATTTCCTCACGTACTTTTTTCTCAATGTTCGAAATAGTTACCGGCTCGCCGGTCATTTCTAATTTTTCAGATGTTGTAACTGCTTCCGGAGTTACAATCCAAAGAACAAAATACGCTAAAATCCCAGTTCCAAAACCTGCAAAAACAAATACCAGGAATAGAATTTTTATCCAGACAGCGTCAATCCCAAAATAATGTCCGAGACCGGTTGCTACACCACCAATCATCCCTTTTTCTTTATCTCGGTATAATTTTTTGTGTTTTCTGGTGCTGTAATCATTAAAAGACTGATTAGGTCTTTCTTCGTCTTCAAGGATATAATCTTCAGGTTGCCCCATTACTACAATCACCTCATCAACGTCTTTCAGTCCCACAACATGTTTTTCGCTTTTTTGTTTTTCTGTTAATAATTCAGAAATACGCATTTCGATATCTTTAATGATTTCATCCTGACCAGATGAGTTGTTTAGTGATCGTTTTATAGCGTCAAAATAGCGTGTCAATTTTAAATATGCATCTTCATCAATGTGAAAAGACATACCGCCTAAGTTAATATTTACTGTTTTGTTCATGACTATTGTTTTTGATTGGTGATTAGATTTACGGCGTCAGACAATTCTGTCCAGGTACCGCTAAGTTCGTTTAAAAATGTTTGTCCTATTTCGGTTAATCCATAATACTTTCGTGGTGGTCCTGAAGTCGATTCTTCCCAACGATAATTTAGCAAACCGTCGTTTTTCAGCCTGGTTAGAAGCGGGTAAACTGTGCCCTCAACAACTAGTAATTTTGCGTTTTTTAAAGTGTCTAATATTTCTGATGTGTATGCGTCTTTTTCTTTTAATACGGATAAGATGCAAAACTCAAGAACACCTTTGCGCATCTGTGCTTTTGTGTTTTCAATGTTCATAATTTCATTTTGTTTTTTTTAGATTGAACAATTCGTTTTTTGATTGATGATGATTGATTGATGATTGATTTCGAAACAATTCCTGTTGATTGCCTGTAAAGTTTCGACTATAACTTTTAATTTTAACAGCTTACTTTATAAAAGGAATCGTTAGCGGATATTTATACAATTCTCCGTTTGAAGTTTTTATTGAAGCATAAATGACTAAAAAGAATTCAACAAATTTTAATACCCCAAAAAGTAAAACTGCCGTTGCTCCAATACTTAGTAATGCAATATTTCCATGAAAATCAAAATTTCTGATGATGAAATCTTCGTCATTAAAAACAGCTTCCAAAGGAATGTTTTGTAAAAAAACAGTGATGAAAATCGGAATTGCAATTAACGCTAAAATTAACGTGTAAAGTAACAGGCTTAATTGAAAATTTAAGGCTTGTTTTCCGTGGTGATTTACAAATTCTGATTTGTCTTTGTAACTCGTCCAGATTAATATTGGAAAAATATAATTTCCAAACGGAATGATGTACTGGCTTAAAGTGCTTAAGTGTGTGAACGTTGCAGTGTTTTTTTCTGATGTTGTTTCCATGATGAGTGGTGTTGTTGTTTCCATGATTAAAAGTATATAGTAATTTCTTATGCAAATATATGGTCAAAAGACAGTATCTGGTTTTGCATAGTACCAAATATTAACAAAATTTTAACAAAGTTGAAATTTTAAAAATGATTATAATGCATTGAAAACCACTCGCAGGGATTGATTTTGTTGGTTTTTTAGGAAAGTAATTGCGATTTATTGTGCGTGCATAGTTTTTTTGTATTTTTACATAAAAAAATAAATATCATGGCACTATCAGTTTCAAAACTCAACAAATTTGTATTATTCAAATTACCATCAGCATACATCTGTGGTGTGCGTGTAAAGGCAATCGACGAAGATAGATGCGTGGTAAGTGTGAAACACAGATGGATCAATCAGAATCCTTTTAACTCGATGTATTTTGCTGTTCAGGCAATGGCGGCAGAGTTAACAACGGGAGCTTTGGTCATCTCGCAAATTCAGCAAAGCGGAAAAAAGATCTCCATGCTGGTCGCCAACAATAAAGGAAACTTTACCAAAAAAGCAACAGGAAGAATAACATTTGTCTGCAACGATGGGCATTTAATAGCTGATGCTATCAAAAGAACAATTGCAACAGGCGAGGGGCAAACTTTCTGGATGAAATCTATAGGGACAAATGAAGAAGGAGTCCAGGTTTCTGAAATGGATTTTGAATGGAGTGTAAGATTGAAATAGTTTTTGAAAGTTCTTTTGCCACAGATTAAATGGATTAAAATGATTTCTAGATAAAGAACTTTGACAAAGTTTCAAACTTTGTCAAAGTTAGCAACATAGTTTTTGCCACGAATTTCACGAATTTCCACAAATTCAAAATGCTTATGCATTTTGTAGAAAAAATAATTCGCGAAAATTTGTGGAATTTGTGGCGAAAAAAAACAACCATAAAAAAAGGCTTCGAATATATTTGAAGCCTTTTTGGTAAAACATAGATTGCGATTATTTTTTAGCGCAACATTTTTTGTCTTTGCTGTCAGCTGTTTTTTTGCAGCAAGATTCTTTCTTCGCTTTTTCTTTTTTAGGAGCCGGTTTTGTGTCTTGTGCTTGTAGACCAATTGTAAATAAAGCGATGGCTAAAACGGCAAATAATTTTTTCATTTTTTATATAATTTAATTGTTAGGTATTTTTCATTTTTTGATTGAAGATTGTGTCTCAAATATAATGCTATTTCGTTTGGAATTTTTAGTGTTTTTAAGAATGATGTTTATTTTTTATTGAGGCTTCCAAGCAGATTAAAGGGCTTTCTAATATTTTTTAAGTAAAGAAGTTTCATTTTTAATTTCTTAATCTTCATTATTATAATTATAAATGCCAGTGCCATCATTGTATAACTTAGGAAAACAATTAAAAGATTTTATAAACTCGATAAGGCCATCTACCTCCATATGGATAAGAATATGCATCGTATAGAAGTAAACCGTTGTCATGCTTTATCTTTTTTAAATCAATATATTGGATTTCGTAATGTATAGATAACAATTCAATAAAAGAATAAAAGTGCCAATTGATCTCGGTTTCTTGAGCTGTATTAAAGTTTGGTTTTAAATCTGAATTTGAGAATGTGAATTTTTCTAATGCATATTTAGGAAATATTTCAATCCAAAATTTATCATCTCTTTTGATTGAGTTATTTTTAGTGTCTTTTATTATTTCGAAAATATATTTTAAATCTTCAAAGTTGTTGTTATCTGTAAACTCAAATTCAATGTAACAATATCGTTCTTCCATAATTTATTTCTTAATAATTCTGATTTTTATTTTGCAAAATGGAACTTTTTTTATGTTAATGTAATATTTTTCTCAATTTAAATATATCAATAATTCAAATTCAATCCAAAACCAACTCCCATATCACTATCATAATGTGTTGTGATTCCGAAGTTTCTTGCCACAATATATTTTAAACCGGCCATATACTCCTTATCAGTATTCCACATCAGGTTCATTCGCAAACGTCTGGAAAGCGGAATATCTTTTCGCTCAAACTGTATCCTCACATTTCCATCGGTATACACTTCAACCTGAGCTTTTACAAGCATTGGCAATGTATATTCCATACCCGCACTAAAAACCGAACGATTGTCTTTGGTATTGGTTTGCCCAAACATATTTTGTTCCTGTTCGTCCATTCCCATTCTTCTGTAGCGCCAGTCAAAACCTATAAAAGGCATAAACCATTGCATTTTGCCAATATAGCGGCCAATATGTGTTTCTGTTTCATAACCGTGTTTGTCATTGTAACCCAGTCTCCATTCTGTTCCAATGCTCCATCGTGTGTTACCTAACATTGCTTCACCGTCATTTCCGTTTGAAGCAAAATCATTTTCAGCCATAAAATGAAACATACGATCGTCCATTTTTAGCATTTTATAAGCCATCTTAGGATCATGAATCAACGGATTTGGTGTCGAATTTTCATAAGTAAAAACACGTCCCATTCCCGCCATCATATGATATAGTATATGGCAATGAAAAAACCAATCGCCATCGGCATTGGCCTGAAATTCGATGGTATCGGTTTCCATGGGCATAATATCAATTACATTCTTGAGCGGAGAATAATCACCGTGTTCGTTCAGAATCCTGAAATCGTGTCCGTGCAAATGCATCGGGTGACGCATCATCGATCCGTTATACAATACAATCCTGACGTTTTCGCCTTTTTTGATTAAGATTTTATCCGTTTCAGAAATTACTTTATTGTCTAAACTCCAAACATAACGATTCATATTGCCCGATAATTCAAATCGTAATTCTTTTACAGGCGCATCTTTGGGCAATGTTGTTTTGGTAGGTGATTTTAACATTCCATAATTCAAAGTCGTAATTTCGGCAACTTCTGTAGTATCGCTAGGCATTTTCATATCGTCCATTTTCATGCCTTCCATATTATGCATTGAATGATCTTCAGGCTTTACAGATTCATCTTCACCGGAAATTTCAGGATACATTACGGCATTCATGTCCATTTTATTGAGAGACATTTTCATGCCCATATCATTCATTTCGCCGTTCATCTTCATCATGTCATTCATCATCTTCATCCCTTCAAAATATTTCAATTTCGGAAGATTTTTGACAGGTTGTTTAGCTCCTTCGCCTAAAAATAAAGAAGCAGATCCGGTCCTGTCTTCGGCTGTAGCCAAAAAAGCAAAGGATTTATGATCTTCAGGAATTGTAACCACCACATCATAAGTTTCAGAAACGGCAATAATCAAACGGTCGACTTCTACAGGTTCAACATCGTTTCCGTCGCTGGCCACCACAGTTATTTTTCCGCCGCCATACGTCAGCCAGAAATAACTCGAAGCACCTCCGTTGGCAATTCGTAATCTGACTTTATCACCGGCTTTAAATTGAGAAAGCTGGTTTTCATTTTTCCCGTTAATAAGGAATTTTTCATAATAAACATCACTCACATCCATAGCATTCATGCGTTTCCATTCGTTCGTGACCTTTGTCGAAAACTGACCTTGTTTGATTGCTTCGGCGTAACTTTGAGTAGTTCCTTTTTTTATAGCAAACCAATCATTGGCATTGTGCAGCATTCGTTGCACATTCTCCGGTTTCAGATCCGTCCATTCACTTAAAATAACCGGAACAGTTAGCAGATCGTCAATTCCTTTTCTAAAAGTAGGATCGTCTTTCTTTTTGTTAATAATAAAAAGTCCGTACAAACCAATTTGTTCCTGCAAGCCTGAATGGCTATGATACCAATACGTTCCGTTCTGGATAATGGGAAAAGTATATTTATGTGTTGTTCCTGCTTTTATTGGCATTTGGGTTAAATACGGAACTCCGTCTTCTTTATTGGGTAAAAATAATCCGTGCCAATGCAGTGCTGTATCTTCGTTTTTTAAGTCGTTGTGCACATAGATTTCTGCAATATCGCCTTCAGTAAAATTCAATGTTGGCATCGGAATTTGTCCGTTAACCGCAAGAGCACGTTTTTGTTTTCCGGAAAAGCTTACGATCGTGTCGCGTACATGTAAATCATAACGAACAACTTTTTGAGCGTTTGCACCAAACGCGATCAAAAAGGCAATAAGAATAGTATATGGTTTCATCTTGATTTTTTAAAGTTTTAGATTTCTCAATCGTAAGGCATTTACAATTACCGAAACGGAACTCAGGCTCATGGCCAGAGCCGCTAACATCGGCGAAAGCAAAATCCCGAATACAGGATATAAAATACCTGCTGCAATAGGTACACCTAAAACATTGTATATAAAGGCAAAAAAGAGATTCTGTTTGATGTTTTTCATTACATTATAACTTAGTTTTTTTGCTTTTACGATTCCGTTTAAGTCTCCTTTTACGAGTGTTATTTTGGCACTTTCTATGGCAACATCCGTTCCGGTTCCCATCGCGATCCCGATATTAGCTTGCGCTAAAGCAGGAGCATCGTTGATTCCGTCACCCGCCATGGCTACAATTTTACCTTCGGCTTGCAAGCGCTGAATTTCTTTTAGTTTGTCTTCAGGAAGACAATCGGCTTTAAAAGAGCTTAAATGCAAATGATCGGCAACCGCTTTGGCAGTATTGCTATTATCGCCTGTCATCATAATCACTTCAACACCTTGATCCATTAACTCTTTGATCGCTTTTGCACTGTTTTCTTTGATGGCATCTGTAATGGCTACATAACCTAAAACAACATTGTCTATAGAAATATATGAAACGGTTTTGCCTAGGTTTTGTTCGGCTACAATTTTGTTTTCAATGTCGTCAGAAACCGAAGCGCCAACCTGAAGCATTAATTTTTTATTTCCCAATGCCACTTTTGAGTTATGGACGGTTCCTGTAACGCCTTTTCCGGCAATAGCTTCAAAGTCGGGCACTTCAAGTATCGTTTGATTTTTAGCTTTAGCAAAATTAACTACGGCTTGCGCCAAAGGATGTTCACTATGTTGATTAATTGACGCGATATTTTGCAGCAAATTATCTTCATTATTATTGACGGCATAGATTTTCTCTACAGATGGTTTTCCTTCAGTAATAGTTCCTGTTTTATCAGTGATTAAAACATCAATTTTGCTCATGTTTTCCAGCGCTTCGGCATTTTTTATCAGGATACCAAATTGTGCACCTTTACCCACGCCCACCATTACAGACATTGGAGTGGCCAATCCCAAAGCACAAGGACAGGCAATAATTAATACTGCAATGGCATTGATCAATCCATAGATATAAGTAGGTTCAGGACCAAATTTTGCCCATACAAAAAAGGTGATAACAGAAATGATAACCACTGTTGGCACAAAATATTTGGCTACGCGATCTGCTAATTTCTGAATGGGTGCTCTCGAACGGCTAGCATCATTGACCATTTGTATGATTTGCGAAAGCAAGGTTTCTGACCCGACTTTTTCGGCTATCATGACAAATGATTTTGTTCCGTTTATGGTTCCGGCTATTACGGTATCGTAAACTTTTTTATCAACCGGAATAGGTTCTCCTGTAATCATGGCCTCATCAATACTGCTTTCTCCTGTGATAATTTTCCCGTCAACCGGGATTTTCTCTCCTGGTTTTACGCGCAGTAAATCTCCTTTTTTAATATTGTGAATTGAGATTACTTTATCATTTCCGTTTTCTACCAAAGTGGCTTCGGTTGGAGCCAGTTTTAACAATGCTTTTATAGCTCCGTTAGTTTGTCCGTGTGCTTTGGCTTCTAATAAATGACCTAATAAAACCAACGTTATAATGACTGTTGCAGCTTCAAAATACAAATGAATGGTTCCATGATGGGATTTGAATTCAGAAGGAAAAACATCCGGAAAAAACATCCCGGCAATACTAAATAAGAAAGCAACTCCGGTTCCAATCCCGATAAGCGTAAACATATTCAGATTCCAGGTGATAATAGATTTATAGGCCCTGACAAAAAACATCCAGCCCGCGTAAAAAAGTACCGGCAGTGAAAATAAGAACTGAACCCAATTCCAATTTTCAATAGACATTATTTTAAAAAGTGGATTATTAGGAATCATTTCTGACATCGAGATAATAAAGATGGGCAACGTAAATAATACCGCAATCTTCATTTTCTTTAATAAGTCAGTATACGTTTTGTTTTCTTCGTTTTCAGAAGCTTGCAATGGAACTAAATCCATTCCGCAAATTGGGCAATCACCGGGTTCGTTTGAAACGATTTCCGGATGCATTGGGCAGGTAAACTGAGTTTTGGTTATCGCAACTTGTGGTACTAAATCCATTCCGCAAACCGGACAATCTCCCGGTTTGTTATAGGTTTTATCGCCTTCGCAATGCATTGGGCAATAAAAAACTCCGGTTGGGTTGTGATTATCTGCTGCTGTCGATTCTTTTTTATGTTGATGACCGGCATAACTGTCATTACTCTTAATAGAACAACAAGATGTAGTGGCAGGTTCTGAAGTGTTTTGAGAAGTAGCCATCTCAATAGTATACTTTCCGGCTTCGGATAAGACTTCCTGGAATTTTTCAGTCGGAACATGTTTGTCCATAGTGATAGTAGCCAATGGAGGATCTAAAGTTACTGTAGCCTGAATTCCTTCTATCGAATTTAAAGTTTTTTCGACTTTTTTTCGACATCCATCACACGACATTCCTGAAATTACATATTGATGAGTCATTGTTTTTATTTTTAAGGTATTACAATGCAAAGTTCCGAAGTAAAGATTGCTTCGGGTTGTATAATTTTGAGAATGATTTGTAAGATTTAGAAAGGTATTTAACCCAAGACACAAAATTTTGTAATATACTGTATTTTATAAAAACGCAAAGTTCACAAAGCTTTGTTTAAATAACTTTGTGTTCTTTGCGTAAATCCTTGCTCTTTGTGGTTAAAAAAATTACAAATTCTCTATTTGAATGCGTTTTTTATCTTTCTGCTGTTTAAAATAAGTAGGTGTAAAACCAGTAATTTTCTTGAACTGATTGCTCAAATGCGCTACATTACTATAGCTTAATAAATCGGCAATTTCGCTTAAAGATAGTTCATTATAAATCAGTAACTCTTTTACTTTTTCTATTTTTTGACTGATAAAATATTTTTCAATGGTAGTGTTTTCAATTTCTGAAAACAGATTGCTAAGCGTACTATAATCCTGATTGAGGTTTTCGACTAAATAATCAGACAAGTTGATTTTAAGTTCATTATTTTTATGATGGACTAAATCGACAATAAGATTTTTTATCTTTTCGATGGTCTTACTCTTTTTACCATCAATAATATCAAAACCCAGATTTTGTAAGTTTTTAAGCAAAACTTCTTTTAAATTGTCTGTAATATCATCTTGTAATTCTACTTCGCCTAATTCAACAGCAATAGTCTGAAGTCCGAGTTTATCCAACTCAGACTTCACAACCATTTTACAGCGACCACACACCATGTTCCTGATGTAGAGTGTCATATTTATTTTATGGTTTCTACCACATTTCCGCACGTCAGCATTGAAGAGCCGTAATATGGATTTTTAACTGCTTTTTCTTTGCTTAACCAGTCTGCATCAGCCATTGGACAGTATTGTTTGTATACCACCTGATCTGATTTTGAAACTTTAATTAAATCGTAAGTATTTTTTGAAAGTGATTTGAAAGTCTCACGTTGTTTTTTAAGATCCGTTGTAGTCGAGATACTTTTTGCATCAGCGGTTAGTTTTTTTACCACTTTCATCCAGGCAGTATGTTCATTAGTTTTTAATTTATCCATTTTTATGGCGGTAATGGCAGTCAATAAATCTGTGGCTTTCGCAGAAGTTAGCTTAGCATCACTTTTAATTAAGGCATCTTTTACCGTAAAGTAAGCATCATAAACAGCTTGTAACTGACTTGAATCAGCAATTTCGATTGAAGTTGTTTGTGTTTTGATTGTATTTGCCTGAACGAAATTTGCAGTAAGTAATAATGTGATTGCTGCAGCTATAGTTGAAATTGAATTTTTCATTTTATGTGTTTTTTATAGAGAATGTAAATTTTTCTCTAAGTTAAATAATTTTAATCTTTACAGGAAGTTATTGTCTCGCAAAAGAGCAGAGACGCAAAGTTTAATTTTTGCTTACAACCTTAGTATCTTAGAGCCTTTGTGGCTGAAAAATAATTATGGCTGTCAGAAATAGAATTATCTTATTTTTGGTGGTAACCAGATCGAAGTAAAACCATCAGAAATAGTAGTGTTTTTATAGTAAGGGGTTACTTTTTCAAAAGAGAAATTGAACAGATTGTTATTGAATTCAAATTCATTTATGGCTACTAAGCTATATTGTAACCCGGAAGTTGTGCAACCGGAATGATCGCATTTTCCGTTGCAGCCATGTTGGTCTTCCTTAGACTTCTGATTTTTTTTGCAACAATCTTTTTGACAAGAATCAGTAGTCTCTTTTTTTGAAGTTGTTTTCTTCTCACATGAAGTTTTTTCTTCAGCTCTTCCACAGGCATAACTCAAATTGGACATCAAAAAGAAGCCAAGTGTTACAAAGAGAAACAATATGTGGAATTTTTTAGCCAATGAAAATTGTATTTGGTAGTACAAATTTAGAGATTTTTTTTAATCGTTACTATTTATTTACCATTTCAAATATTATGTTTTCTTAAAGTCAGTTGGTTTCATGTTTTTTCTCTTTTTAAAATAATTCGATAAGTGGCTTTCATCTGTAAAACCAAACTCGTAGGCAATTTGCTTAATAGGCAATTGATTGTTGTGGATTCGCTTTTCGATCAAAGTCGTTCTCAAATTATGGATATAATCACGATAGCTGATAGCAAAAGTTCTTTTGAAATAAGCACTAAAGTAGGTTTCGGCAATATTAAAATGATTTGCAATGACTTTTATCTGAACTAATTTGGGCTGGTAAATATTCTGATGGATATAAGACGTAATTTGTTCGTTGTCAATTGAATTTCCTTTAATGACAAGATTCATACCGCGCATGGTTTCTTTGATTAAGCCAAAAATCGAAAGAATCTGATAAAAAACAATAGGCGAGGTCCAAACATCAGTTTTACAATTATAGGCAGCAATGTTTTCGATTGTATTTTTTAATATTGTTTTGCAGGGATCATCCAGTTTTAAAACCGTTTCTTTTAGTGTTTTATCACGCATGAAACTTTCCGGGGTATGAATTAGAAATTCATCGCAGGTAAGGTTTTGCTTTGAGTTGAAATAATTGTCAGTAAACTTAATATAGAAAAAGCGCGTTGATTTTTTAATGTCAAAATAATGCTCATCTTCCGGAGAGATTACAAACAGATCACCCGACTTATAAGGTAATAGATTGTTATTGAGATGGTGAACGCCGCTTCCTTTCCTGATATAGATGATTTCATAATAGGTATGTGTATGTGGCGGAAGGTGAAATTTTTCATCTTCAAATTCATCAATGACCAGAGTTTTGAATTGATTTAATTTTGGCATAACTTAAATATACAAGTTTATATCGCAAATGTACAATTTATTTTAAACGAAACCATGTTAAATTTGCACCATAGAAAATCTATTCCTTTCTTATAAAAACAAATGAAAAAAAGTCTTATTGCACTCTCATTAGGAGGATTAACGATCGGTATAACCGAGTTTGTGATGATGGGTTTGTTACCGGATATTGCCTCAGATATGAAAGTTTCGATTCCGGTTGCCGGATATTTAATTTCTGCTTACGCGCTTGGAGTTGTTATTGGAGCTCCTTTATTAGTAATTTTAGGGAGAAATCTTGCTCCAAAAAAAATGCTTCTGATATTAGCTTTGATGTTAACCGTTTTTAATGCGCTTTCGATTATTGCACCTACTTACAATTTTTTATTCGCTTCAAGATTTCTGTCCGGATTACCACACGGCGCCTTTTTTGGAGTTGGAGCAGTAGTAGCAAGTCGCCTGGCTGATAAAGGTAAAGAAGCGCAGGCTATTGCGATCATGTTTTCAGGTTTAACACTTGCGAATTTAATAGGCGTACCCATTGGTACTTATATAGGACATCATTTTATATGGCGTTACACTTTTATATTGATTGCTGTCGTAGGCTTACTCACCTTTTTGTTTATCTCTTTATGGATGCCAAAACTGGCGAAAAGCGAAGACGTGAACATGAAAACGCAATTGCAATTTTTTAAGAAGACGGAAGCCTGGTTAATCATCGGGATTACAGCGATAGGATTTGGAGGGTTATTTGCCTGGATTAGTTATATCGCACCTTTACTAATTAATGTTTCTAAATTTTCAGCAGAAGATGTTTCGTATATTTTGATTCTTGCTGGTTTGGGTATGGTGGTTGGAAACTTTTTAGGAGGTAAATTGGCAGATAAGTATTCACCGGCTCCAACCGTATTGGCATTATTATTCGTGATGTCAATTGATTTGATATTGGTTTACCTATTTTCTTTTAATCAGTATGTTTCATTGTTCCTGACATTTTTAACAGGAGCCATTTCTTTTTCAGTTATTGCACCCATTCAAATGTTGATGATAAAAACGGCCAAAGGTGCAGAGATGATAGCGTCTGCTGCACTTCAGGGAAGTTTTAATATTGGTAATGCTTTAGGCGCTTTTTTAGGCGGATTGCCATTGGCTGCAGGATATAGTTATGCTTCACCTAATCTTATAGGGGTAGTAATGGCTGTTTTGGGTATGATTATTACCTTTATTTTGATGCAAAAGCACAAAAGCAATTTAGAGTTACTGCGTGCCTAAGAGACAACGAGTATTTCTTTATAAAAGAGGTAGCCCTTAAACGATTTTGTTTAAGGGCTTTTTTGTGTTCAATTTTGAGGGTTTTCAATGTAGAGTTCTTAATTGTAGATAAATGAAATTTTTATTCGTAAGAATAGTACTGTTTACTATAGGTATTTGGTCTCTTAAGATTGTTGCAGAAGATATAAATATTCCTCTTTGTCTTATAAAATTTTAAGTTTTATACTGTTATTAAATGTTAAAACAACACTTAATAATATGATCATTACTTTTCGTGTAATCGATTGTTTTTATTCGAAAATCGCAACAAATTCTTAAATATTAAAAATATATTTAATATTTATATGCTACTTAAATTACACATGTCATATAAAAAAGCACTTTTATTTTTGATATTTTATTTTTTTTAGGAAATTTTTATGAGTTTTAATTTTTTATATCAAAAAAATATTTATGTTTGTGTAATCGATTACAACTTTTTATTATTCGAAAAATATAGCTGTTTCATTGCTAAAAAAACAGATGAATTTCTGGCATTACTGTTAAGGGAAATTTGATTAATACTTACAAAAAAGTTGAATGACATAGCTTAAAAATGGCCACTAAAAACCACTAAAAACAATAAACTAATTAATAACTTAAACAATCAACCATGAATTTTAAAGATTTATTTAACAAAGGAGCAAATTGTTGCTTTGCAGTTGTTTTCTTATTGTGTCTGCTGACGAGCCATCGAATGAATGCTCAGACGGTAACACTGGAAGGAACCGTAAAAGATGCTGCAGGACTGACATTACCGGGTGTTAATATATTAGAAAAAGGAACTAAAAATGGGACTTCGACAGATTTTGACGGGCACTATAAAATAAAGCTTTCCAATCCTAAAGCCATATTGACTTTCTCTTTTATAGGCTTTAAAACGAAAGAATCTGCCACTGAAGGAAAAACTAAAATCGATATTGTTTTAACGGAAGATTCAAATGCACTAAATGAAGTTGTCGTTGTTGGATACGGTACTGTGAAAAAAAGTGATTTAACAGGTGCTGTCTCTACGATTTCGGGTAATGATTTGAAAAAAGTGCCAGTGGCAAACGTAGCAGAAGCGTTAACAGGCCGAATTGCAGGTGTACAGGTAACTTCATCAGAAGGTTCTCCGGATGCGGATATCAAAATTAGAGTTCGCGGAGGTGGTTCTCTTACTCAGGATGCTTCACCTTTAATTATCGTGGATGGATTTCCTATAAATAGTATGAATGATATTTCGTCATCTGATATTGAGTCACTGACCGTTTTAAAAGATGCTGCTTCAACTGCAATATACGGATCACGTGGTGCAAATGGGGTAATTATCATTACCACTAAAAGCGGAAAAGATGGTAAAATGGCAGTCAATTTCAACATGTTTTATGGTATGAAAAAGATGGCCAATGAAATTGATGTTTTGTCGCCGGAAGATTATACTAAATGGCAATACGAATATGCTTTGCTTTCGCAATCAGGAACAAAAGTAGCTTCTGATCCGTCTTCTTATACTAAGTATTTTGGAAATTGGCAGGATCATGATCTGTACAAAGGTTTAAAAGGAGATGATTGGCAAAAACAAATTTTCGGGCGTACAGGAGAAGTGCAAAGTCGTGATTTAGGAATTAGAGGTGGTACTGATAAGCTTAATTATAATTTCAATTATGCTCATTATGATGAAAAGGCCATTATGATAGGTTCAAATTATAAAAGAAATAACCTTGCCCTGGCTTTAAAAAGTAAACTAAATGATAAGATTGATGTTGCTTTTACCATGCGTTATTCAGATACTGAAATTGATGGTGGGGGTGTAAATGAACAAAATGAAAAATCTTCATCAGATTCACGTATGCGCACGATTGTGGGGTATGCGCCGCTTCCGGTAGCAGGATTAACTTCAGATGATACATCCGGAGATGGCTCAGATGTATTGATAAATCCTTTAACGTCTGTTTCTGATAATGATCGCCAACAGTTTCGTAAGAACTATAATATGTTAGGTAGTTTTGGATGGGAGCTTGCAGATAATTTGAAATTAAAAGTAGATTTAGGTTTGGATAATTTTAGCAATTTAGATTATCGTTTTTACGGATTAACTACTTATTATGTAGCTAATTCTCCGGTAGGACCATTACAAGGTATGCCTGCCATGATTATGACAGATACTAAAGACAGACGTTTTCGAAATGCAAATACGCTGAATTATGATTTCAAAAAAATAATGGGCGGAAATCATCATTTGAGTGCTCTTCTGGGAGAAGAAAGTATCACCTACAATTCAAATACTGTAACGTCTACTATTCATGGATATCCTAAGTTTTTTGATTTTAACCAGGCAAAAAAATTAACAACACAAGGAACTCCACAAGCAATAGATAATTATTACAGCCCTGATGACAAGTTATTGTCATTTTTCGGACGTGCCAATTATGATTACAAAAATCGCTATTTATTAACCGCTACATTTCGTGCAGACGGATCAAGTAAATTTTTAGAACAGAATCGTTGGGGATATTTTCCGGCTTTTGCAGCGGGATGGAAAATCTCGGAAGAGAATTTCCTTAAAGGGAAAAGTTGGATAGATCTTCTAAAAGTAAGAGCCAGTTATGGTGAGGCAGGAAATAATAATATACCTGTCGGGCAACAAGTTCAAATTTTTCAATCTACACCAACAACATGGATTAATGGGGTTACTAGTGTTTGGGCACCTTCGAAAACAATGCCTAATCCTGATTTGAAATGGGAAACAACAGTTACCCAAAATATTGGTTTGGATTTTGGATTTTTCAAAAATCGCTTGAGCGGTACTTTTGATGTCTATAAGAATGTTACCAGTGATTTATTAATTAATTTTCTAGTTCCTGGATCCGGATACGATTATCAATATCGTAATATGGGTGAAACACAAAATACAGGTTTCGAAGCTACTATAAATGTTGTTGCAATTGACAAAGCCAAATACGGATTGAGTTTTTCATTCAACATGGGAATAAACAAAAATAATATTAACTCATTAGGGGTTATGAATAATTTTGGACAGGCTACAGGATGGGCTTCTTCACAAATTGGGGATGATTATCTAATTTCGGTTGGCTCTTCTCTGGGTTCTATGTACGGTTATAAAAATGACGGTAGATACGAAGTTTCGGACTTTGATTACGTTGGAGGAAAATATGTTTTAAAAGCAGGCGTAATTCCTACAGCTACAACTTTAGTAGGGGATGGAAGTGCTCTTAAACCCGGAGATATGAAATTGAAAGATGTAAATGGAGATGGTAAAGTAGACCTAAACGACAAAACAGTTATTGGTAATGTTAATCCTAAAAGTTATGGTGGTTTTGTTATCAACGGAAATGCTTATGGATTCGATTTAATGGCAGCTTTTAACTGGAGTATTGGAAATGACATATACAATGCTGATAAAGTTGAATTTTCGACAGCCACTGCTTCAGGGAAGTACAAAAATTTAAATTCTACTATGGCTGACGGACAGAGATGGACGAATTTAGATCCTGTTTCAGGTCAGTTAGTAACAGATCCTGCTGCGTTAACAGCTCTTAACGCGAATACTACCATGTGGTCCCCATATATGAGAAGTGCTATACTTACTGATTGGGCAATTGAGGATGCATCGTTTTTAAGATTGAATACTTTAACATTAGGGTATACAGCCCCTCAGATGTTTACCTCTAAACTTGGAGTTTCTAAATTGAGATTTTATCTGACAGCAAGCAATGTTTTTGTTTGGACTAACTACTCAGGTTCTGATCCGGAAGTGTCAACGAGAAGAAAAAATCCACTTACACCTGGGGTTGATTCAAGTCCTTATCCAAGAAGCAGACAAATGGTTTTTGGAATGAATCTTAATTTCTAATTTTAAATTATCACAAAATGAAACATAAAATAATAATAGCAGGATTGATAATTTCGGGTTTATTCAGTTCTTGTCAGCAATTTGAAGATGACTATTTAGAAGCACCCGCAGAATCAACATTAGATGCGTCTGTAATTTTCTCTACAGCCGGACTTGCAAAAGGAGCTATTGATGGAATAAAAGTACCATTTGCTGAGACTAACTCGTACAGAGGACGCTTCTTGCCTTATTATGGTTTAAATACGGATGTGGAATGGTATGGTACTTCGCAAACGGCAGGGGATAAGTCAGATTTGTGTGTTTACGATACAAAGCCAAGTAATACAGAGATGAATACTACGAATAATGCCTATTCAATGATGTACTCGGGTATTGAACGTGCTAACATTTGTATTAAAGGTTTACGTCAGTACGGAAATCCATTGCCAGGAACAGAAATGGGGCAATTATTAGGAGAAGCTTTAACATTGAGAGCTATTTACTATGCTGATTTAATTAAAGCATGGGGAGATGTTCCGGCTCGTTTTGAACCTATTACTTCTGCAACTTTATATTTGCCTAAATCAAGTAGAGATGTTCTCTACAAACAATTAATTGCAGACTTAGGAGAAGCATCAACATTGGTGGCATGGCCTAATGAAACTGCCTATACAAGTACTGTAGAACACGTAAATAAAGCTTTCGTAAAAGCATTTAGAGCACGTCTGGCTTTGGTAGCAAGTGGTTATCAGCAATATCCTGATGGAGTAAGAAGAAGTGCTGATCCGGACCTTTCAGTGGGTAGTATGTATGCATTGGCATTAAGAGAATCTCGTGAAGTGATTCAGAGTGGTGCTGCTCGTTTAGAATCTACTTTTGAAGGACTATGGAGAAAATACAATGAGGAAAACACTACTGCCGGAGGAGAATCGCTTTGGGAGCTTCCTTTCGCTGATGGACGTGGTAGAATGTTGTTTACGTTTGCGGTAAAACATACGGCGGCTAGTGATCAGTTTCAGGCTAATGGAGCCAACCGTGGTGGAGTAGCAGGTCCATTACCATTTGTTTTTTATGACTATGACCAGGCTGATGCCCGCAGAGATGTTACTTGTGTGCCTTATAAATATGGTGCAGCAGTTAATAATATTGCTAAACAAGAGCTAAATACACTGGATACCTGGTATTTTGGTAAATACCGTTACGAGTGGATGAAACGTTATGTGACTTCTACCAATGATGATGGAGTTAATAAAATGTATATGCGCTATGCTGAGGTACTTTTGATTGCTGCTGAAACAGCTAATGAATTAGAAGGTCCTGGAGCTGCTGCGCCTTATTTAAAAGAAATTCGCAGAAGAGCATTCCCTGCTGCAGTGCAAGCCATTAAGGTAGATGCGTATGTAAATGCTTTAACTAGTAAGGAAGCGATGCTTAATGCTCTTGTAGAAGAAAATAAATTTGAGTTTACCGGAGAGATGGAGCGTAAACAAGCGCTTATTCGTTGGAATTTGCTGAAAGTAAAATTAGACCAGGCAAAACAAAAAATGACAAATTTATCAGCTCGAACAGGTGAATATGCAGATGTACCGACAATTTTGTACTACAAACTTAAAGCAGATAATGTCTCTCTTGATATCTACGGATTAAACAGAGGAGAGACAACAAACCCGGGAGTAACATATTCATCTGCTACCTGGACGTGGACAGGAACAGCGGCAGATGCTAAGATAAATTCATTGTACAAACCAGGAGTTAATCCTGATAACAGACAATTCTGGCCAATATGGCAAGTATTTCTTGATGGAAGTAATGGACAATTGAAAAATGATTACGGTTATTAAAATCTTAGAAAAAATTAATAAAGTTATGATGATGAAAACAAAACATATATTAAAAGGATTAATAGCCACATTAGTACTTGTATTTGCAGTTTCAGGCTGTGAAAGTTATAATGAAGGATTGTTAGACGGTATAGGAAATACAAGAGAATTTTCTCCAATCGCACTTACGGCAAAAGTAAAAAACCAGACGTTTGTTGAACTTAACTGGACAGTGAACCCGGAAGCGGATCATTATACAGTAGAATTTAGCGCAGATGATCCGGAATTTAAAGTGATCTACAAAACACTACAAGTTACCGCATCACAATTGCCATTAACAGTTCAGCTTGAAGGGGAAACTACTTATTCCATAAGAGTAAAGGCAATCACAAACGGATTAGCAGATTCTAAATGGTCTGTGATCACTGCAACAACATTAACGGAACAGATTTTCTTTCCTGTTCAGGTTGCAGATATTGATTCAAAACAAGTTGTTCTAAGATGGACTCCAAATAGCGCAGTAACGCAAATTAACGTTGCTCCGGGCGATATAGTTCATACGATAACAGTAGCAGAAAAAGCAGCAGGCGTTGCAACTATAACAGGACTTACAGGTGAAACAGCTTATACAGCTACTTTACTAAATGGAGTTAAGAAAAGGGGTGTAGTTACATTTACTACCGGAATTGATATTGGAACCGGTATTCTAGTTAAGCCAACAGATGATTTAAATGCTGTAATTACTGCAGCTCCATCAGGTTCAATATTAGTTATGATGCCTGGAGATTATACTGTGTTCACAGGTGATATAGTTTTGAGTAAACCAATTACAATAAGAGGATTACGTCCTGCCGATAAACCTAAGCTACATGTCAAATTTACATTGAATGCAGGCACGACTAATTTTTCATTAATTGATTTAGATTTAGACGGAACAGGAGTTGGAGATTTCAGCTTTATTACAATAAATGCTGCTGGTGCTACTTATGGAGACATATTAATTAGTGGTTGTAATATTCATGATTATTTGCGAGCTTTAATTTATGGAAGTGTTAATGCAGCAAAAGTAGCTTCATTTACGGTAGATAATAGCATAGTGAAAAATGTAAGTACTAACCTGCAAGCTGAATTTATAGATTTCAGAAATACGTATGTAGCAAGTGTGGTGTTGAAAAATAGTACATTTGATTCTTGTTCAATCGGACGTGAATTTATTCGTGTCGATAATGCAGGATTAACAGGTACAGGATTATCAACAAATGTATTAATTGACAGAAGTACTTTATATAATGTTTCAAATACCGTAGCAGCAAAAAGGATTTTATATCTTCGATTTGGATCAAATACTTCTACTGTAAGAAATACAATAATTGCAGGAACAACAGCAATTTATTCGAACCAAAATGGAACAACAACACCTACAACTCCACCAACATTTACGGCTAATAATTATTTTAACGCAAGTTTATTATATACAGTGGGAGCAGCAGCAATAACAGTTGATAAATCTACAACATTTACAACATTAGATCCACAGTTTGCAAACGCTGCAGGAGGTAATTTTACAATTGGTAACCAAAATTTAAAAGATAATGCAATTGGAGATCCCCGTTGGATAAAATAGTTCATTGATAAGTTTTAATTGAAAAAGGGATGTAGTTTTTATAAACTATATCCCTTTTGTTTTAAAATCAAGTAAATAAAAAAACTTTTAAATTTTAGCAGAAATCTGCGACTGAAAACTTTTCTAACCTACTCAATATCCAAATCAAATTTTTCCAGCAATCCCGCAAGTGCAGCATGGGATACTTTAGTTTTTTTGATTTTATTTTCAGAGGGATCAAAAGCATAATTTCTGGAAGAGCGGAAATCCGTTTTCTCCAAAATACAATCCTGAAAAGTAGCATTGGCCAGGTCACAATTTTTAAAAATCGAGTGGGATAAATCCGTATTCGAGAAATCTACATCTTTTAGCGAACAATCGATGAAGTTTGTTTTCTTTACTTTCTTGTAAATAAAAGTCGAATAATCCAAAAGACAATCCTGAAAAGACATCGAAAATAAAAAACTATTGCTGGAGCTGAAGTCAAGTCCCATTAACTTGCAGCCTATAAATTGGATGTTTTTTAATCCTGTATTTTTTAGAACAGAAAGCGAAAGATTGCAATTTTTAAAAGTGCAATCTAAAAAATCGATAGCACTGAAATCGCTTTTTGCGAAGTTACAGTGGATAAATTCACAGTTTACGAACTCGTTAGCCGATAGTTTTTGATCGGAATAATCAATAGTGTCAAATGTTTTGTTTTGATGCAATGCAGCTTCCATAGTCGTATGTTGAGGTTTTGGAAAAGAGTTTTAGGAAAGGCAATTTATTCTAATTCGATACAATCGAAAATTTCGTTTTTGAGCAACATTTCATTTATGTCGGCTTCGCTTTCGATTCTTAAGATGTTATCACAATCTTCAAGATCAAAATTCCATAAAGAATTAGGAAGCAATTCATAAAGCAATGCATTTGCGTACTCTAATTTCGATTTTGAGTCAACTGAGGTTTTAAAAACATAAATCATAATTTGCTTTTTTTTACTGCGCAAATTTCAATAAATGCTTTTTGAGTTGATAGGATTTTGCAAGCAATAATTAGGACTTATCAATCATTTTCCGATATTGAATAGGCGTCATACCTTCGTTTTTTTTGAAAAAACGACTAAAGTAAGAATGATCTTCATGACCCACCTGCATGGCAATTTCACTTATAGAAAGGGAAGTTTGAAAGAGTAAATATTTAGCTTCTAGTAAAATGGTTTCGTCAATCCATGAGACCGCTGTTTTGTTCGTGACAGATTTAACAGATTTGTTTAAATGATTGGGTGTCACATTGAGTAAAGAGGCATAATAATTAACCTGATGATAGGTTTTGATATTTTGATGAATTAATTCTCTGAATTTACTGGTAAGAATTTCTGCTGCCGACAGATTTTTAGAAGCTTTTACCGTATTTTTATTCATCTCATAAAACAAGGCAATTAGATAGGCTTGTACAATATTTAGATTCGCAGTTTCAGTTTCTGAATATTCTGTTTGCAGCCGATTTAATATTGCAATAATGGATGCAGCATCTTGAGCTGATAAACTCACTTTTGGATTTCCGGATATTTTTAAAAAATCAAAATCATTTAATATTTCACGATTAGCATATTTACCAATTAAAATATCAGGATGAAATTGACACACATAACCGGTATGTGAGCTGTTAATATTTTTTATGGAAAAAACCTGACCCGCCGGTACCACAATAATTTCATTAGAAACAGTTTGATATTCCTGGTAGCCTACTTTCATTGTATGACTGCCGGATGCAATAAAAAGTAGTGTATGACAGCTGTGTTTAGAAGGTGGAACAGGATGCTGTAAACCCATTATTTCGTTCATTTGTAAACAAAAAAAGTGATCTGAATTTGATTTAAAAAGCAGATGTACAGGATTGTCCTCTCCCAAAAATTTCTCCCGAAAACCTTTTGCCTCATACGTTTTTATCTTTTCGACTGTTTTGCTTTTCATGTTTTAATAATACAATCTAAAATCAAGTAGTTTACATAAAGCATAATGTTTTTGATACAATTCTTCTACCACTTCAGTAATGTCATCATTGTCCTGATAAAGACTAAAAAAAGCTTTATCGATAGTGCTGGAACTTGCGATCTTATTATAAGTTGATCCATAACCTGAAATAGCACGTGCACCGGTTATGTCTAAAAAATATTGCGCTTCATCATCATTTAAATCCAGAACTTTTAAGTTGGCAAAATGAATGATTTTTCCTTTCATCTTTCCTTCAAAAAGTTCTGCTATTTCTTCCAGGCTGTAATAATAATCGTGAAGACATATATTATTGGCTTCACCTGGCATTACCAGATAAATGATTTCATAATCCTTAAAATTATGATCTTCATAAAGTAGTACATTTAAACTTTCTTCGAGCCCTTCAATCGTATCGCAGGTTTTATAAATGCTGGCAATGCCCTGATCAATAGCAATTTCTTCTAAGTTCTTTACCGCAAGAGTTGCCGTGTCATTGTCTACGTCCGGAACACCTTCGAGGCAGAAGATGAATTTTTCGTAATCCATACCATTATGTTTTCGGGTTACTGATAAGTCTTTGTTTTTCCTTTCTCACAAAAGTATTTTTTATTGTGGAAAAACTGCTATCCGGAAAGTTTTTTAACGCATTTTTGACATTGAAGAAATAAATAAAGTATTGTAGTAAAATAAAGAAATCCACTTTTAGTTTTTCTAAAAGCAGATTTATAAGATAAAGATTGCTTAATTCTTTATTCGTCTCGAATATAAGTTAATTCCAAATACAATTGCAGAAAGTACAAATGGAATAAAAGCAGAGATTTGCCAGAAAAGATCAGTTCCTGTTTTTAATCCTTCATTTGATATTTCGAATATACCCAAGCCAATAAAGAAAATACAAATCGTAAATAAGGTAAATTGAATTTTATAGTTTATTCTCATCATTTTAGATTTTTATAAATTTAAATAAAAATTGTTTATGAGATTAAAAAAATTAATCCGCTCTGTTCAAAACCAATAATTTCTGCCACCATTTTATTGCTGCTTTTTCTGAAGTTTCAATATGGCTCACTAGGGTGGCTTCTCTTTTATGTCCGCAAGCAGCACAAAAAGATGCTTTAGGAGTTCTATAAGGTTTAGCGCAATTTTCGCACACAGGACCATACAAAGCAATTCTATGGTACATGATAGCGTTGGGATTAGTGGTTTCAAATCCTGTTAAATCTTTGTAATAATCCAATAGGTCCTTGAAACGTTTCTTTCTTGTCATATTACATTTTCCCTTTTCAAAACCATCCCGATACAGTTGAGATGCAACCTTATATTCTTCTTCATCAAGCATGGGAACTTCCATTTTGCAACGCCAGCACCAAAGATTTTTCATAGTTTTTTTTCAGGTTAAAATGTAAAATGAATTGTTTTTTATGATTTTTGACTTAAATGTCTTGCTAATTTATAATCGTTTAATGAGAATAACTTACGGTTTCTCACATTTGCAAACAAAAATCGCTTTTTTAACATTTCTGGCACTACGTAGAAATACCTGATTTTTAGGATATGACCTAAGTTTTAAACCTAAAAAAAAGCGGACTAGTTACTACTAATCCGCTCACTTGTAAACGATTTTCCAGTAAGTATATTTATATTTATATTTTATTTGAAGATTTTATTAGTGTGATACTGCTTTCAGACCAATAATAGAACCAATAAGAGTGGCAATAAAAAAGAGGCGCCAGAAGTTCGTTGGGTCTTTAAATACTAAAATTCCAATTATAACAGTCCCAACAGCACCAATCCCTGTCCAAACGGCATAAGCTGTTCCGAGAGGCAAAGTTTGTGTCGCTTTCATTAAAAGTCCCATACTAATAACTAAAGAGAGAAGAAAACCAGTATACCATATATACATTTCGGTTCCGGTAGTTTCTTTGGCTTTTCCTAAACACAAAGTAAAAGTTACTTCAAATAAGCCCGCAATAATCAAAATAATCCAGTTCATATCTTTTTTTGTGCAAAGGTTAAAAAAGGAATTGGTCGCGAATTTTACATTTGTTAAAAAATGAGATTATTTGATATCGGCACGAATTCGGCTCAGGCTCACTTGAGAAATGCCTAAATACGAAGCGATATGTCCTAATTGAACGCGCTGAATTAGATGTGGGTAATCAGTGAGAAGTTCTGTATAGCGTTCTGTAGCCGTTCGAAATTGGCGTGAGATAAGTCGCTCTTCTGTTTTTACCAGTTCTTTTTCGGCAAACTTTCTTCCCCAATTGGCAATATGTATATCTTCCTGAAAGAGCTGTTGTAGCTTTTCAGATTTCAATTCAAACAATTCACAGTCTTCCAGAAGCTCGATATCTTCATATCCTTTTTGGTTGACAACATAACTTTTCATAGACAAAACGGTATCTCCTTCTTTGCCAAACCAGAAAGTAACCTCGTTACCATCCCGATTAGAGTAAGCTCTTGCAATACCTTTTCGAATAAAATAAATAGTGGTTTCAATTTTGTCAGCTCTCAATAAAATATGCCCTTTAGGATACTTTACTTCGGTCACACAACTTTGAAGTTTCCATTTTGAAGTTTCCGGTAAGGGGTATATCTGATCCAGGATTTGTTCTATTTCCATATACTATTGTATTAAAATGTTTTATTTTTTAGAAAGTAATAACTGCGATTGATTTTAAAGTATAGCTTCAAGAGATTGGCGTAAAATTGCTATTGCATTTTCCATTTCTGTTTCGTCTAAATGTCCAAAACCTAATCGGGTAGCGGTAAGATCTCTGGTTTGATATAAAATGGTCTTGGGTAAAAATAATCCATTGGCAGCACATTGTTTCTGTAGCTTTATCAAATTAAAATGATCCAGCCATTCGACCCAAATCGCCAAACCCCGCAACGGAACCTTAAACTTAATCTTTCCGCTTAACTTTTCATTTAGTAATAAAACAAAATAATCCCTGCGTTCTTTATATATTTTTTTGTTTTTTTTCGAAAGGCGATGTACTTCACCTTCCCTGATCCATTCGGTTAAAACCTGTTCCTTGATGACATCTATTCCGGGTTCAAGAATATTTTGATGCTTTTCTAATTCTTTAATAAACGCTGACGGAGCAGCAATAAAGCCATAACCAAAACCTGCCGGCAATGACCTTCCGAAGGATCCAATATAAACAACCCTTTCGTTTGAATCTAAAGCAGCGAGAGGCAATACCGGATTATTATCGTAATGAAAGTCAAAATCGTAATCATCTTCTATAATGACAAAACCGTAGCGATTGGCCAATTCCAAAACTTCCATTCTCCTTTTGGCGCTGAGCGAAGTTGTTGTTGGATAATGATAATTTGACGTTAGGTACAAGATCCTGATCTGGTGTTCTTCGCAAATTTGTTTTAGATGTTCTGTATTGATGCCGTCTTTGTCAACCGGTATTGTGATAATTTGCGCCCCGCTATCAGACAACGTCATATTAGAGATATAGTAACCCGGAGAAGCTACCACAACTTTATCACCTGGTGAAATTAATAATTTTGTAACCAGATACAAACTAATTTCATGACTGCTTGTGGTGAGCAAATTTGATGTTGAAATACGAATGCCCCGTGTCAGATTTAAAAAATTAGAAAACTGGGTTTTAAAATTCAGATGAGATTCTGCCTGAATTTGTTCACGGGTTCTCGTGCTCTTTTGCTTTTTTAGTTTAGAAACATACAGCCTTGCCAGGACATCTGTCTGAACCAGTCGTAAATCCGGTAAACCATCATTGAATTGATAGGGGAGATCGCTTGTTTCTTTTGGGTTCTCAAGAATTGTAGAATGTTTAAAAGTAAAACCAGTGGTGGCTTTTGATGAATTTTTGCTTTCTGGTGAAGTAAATTCAGCTTTGTTTTTTAATTGTTTCTCAGAGAGAATAAATGTGCCTTTATTGGGGAGGATTTCAATCCATCCTTGTAGTTCTAAATCCTGAAAGGCTTTGATCAGTGTGTTTCTGTTAACAGATAAAAGCTTGCATAATATGCGGGTTCCCGGAAGTTTTGTACCCTCGGGAAGTAAACCAATTTGAATTGCCTTAATGAATTCAAAAACGATTTGCAGGTATAAAGCAGTAGCTTCTTCAGGCTTAAGCTGAATGAAACTTTTGAAAGGAATTTGAACCGGACTATCCATTTTTATAAAACTGGTACACATTAGTAGTACGGCAAGATACTACTTTTGCAAAAAAATAAAACAAATGACAAAACTTTATTTTGCTGCACTGACTCTTTTTAGTGTTAGTTTACAAGCTCAGGTGCAAAAAGATACCATTAATATTGATGAAGTAATCATTCATGAAAACAGGTTTAGTACGCCAATATCCAAGAAAAACAGAAACGTATATGTAATTGATAAAGCAACAATTGCAAAACTGCCGGGACGATCTGTTCAGGAAATTTTGCAATATGCCAATGGTGTCGATCTAAGACAGAGAGGACCTTTTGGAAGTCAGGCAGACGTAAGTGTCGATGGCGGAAGTTTCGAGCAAACTGTCGTTCTCGTAAACGGAACTAAAATAATTGACTCTCAAACGGCACATAATATGCTGAACCTGCCTATTCCGGTTGAGGTGATCGAGAGAATCGAAATTATTCGTGGTCCGGCTGCCCTTACTTACGGGATTAATAGCCTTACAGGAGCGATCAACATAATAACTAAAAAGCCAACAAAATCTGGTTTTATGGTAAATTCTTATGCAGGTTCGAATTTCGAAAAAGATACACAAGATACAGGAGATACATTTTACGGTACCGGAATTCAGGTTGGAGGGGTTTTAAGCAAAGAGAAACAGCAGCATTCGCTTTTTGCCTCTCACGATAAAAGCAATGGATACCGATATAATACCGCTTTCGAAAATAATAAAATATTCTATCAGGGTAATTACCAACTCAACGATAAAAATGAAATTTTAAGTTCGTTTGGTTATGTCAATAATGGCTTTGGTGCTAACGGATTTTATGCTGCGCCGGGAGATAAAAACTCAAGTGAGGTCGTTCAGACTACATTTGCATCGGTTCAATCTAAACATCAGTTATCTGAAAAATGGACATTGATGCCAAGATTGACTTACCGATACAATTATGATGATTATCGTTATTACGGAATTGCGAACCTAAACGCAGGAAGAAGTCAGCATTATACCAATTCGTTTGCAGCAGAAGTTAACTCATCGTATAAGATGGAAAATGGTGAATTGGGTTTTGGCGCAGAAGCAAGAAGCGAAGACATTAGTTCGTCTAATATTGGGCAGCACAATCGTGATAATTACGGTATTTACCTGCAATACAGAACAACTTTTATTGAAAAACTAGATGTGAATTTGGGAGCTTACCTAAATTATAATTCAGATTATAAATGGCAGGTTTATCCGGGGCTTGATGCCAGTTATGCGATAACAAATGCTTTTAAGATCATCGGGAATATCGGAACAAGTCAGCGTATTCCTTCGTTTACGGATTTATATCTCAACCAGCGCCCCGGAAATATCGGAAATCCTAATCTGGAAACCGAAAATGCTTTTCAGAGTGAAGTGGGATTCAAATACATCAAACGCGATTTTACTTTTAATGCTAATTATTTCTATAGAAAAATTAACAATTTTATAGACTGGACAAGAAATGTTACCACTGAACCTTATCAAAGTAACAACTACGGAAACCTGAATACAAACGGTTTTAATTTACGCACCAATTATAGTGCTCACTTTTCCGGAAATTCCAGGTTAAATATCAATCTGGCGTATTCGTATTTAGATTTCAAATTTCAGGATGTTATCCCGGTAGTGTATTCTAAGTATCTGGTTTCGTCATTAGAACATCAAATCACCAATACAATAGATTTTCAGCATAAAAATTTTACGGCTTTATTTGCAACTCGTTTCAGTCAGAGAGTGACAGGACCATCATATTGGGTAAATGACTTTAGGGTAAGTCAGGCGATCAAAAAAGTAACCGTTTATGTTGATGCCCAAAATATTTTCAATACAACATATTATGAAGTTGGAGCAGTTCCTCTTCCTTCGAGATGGTTTAGTTTAGGAGTGAAATTGGTGACTTTTTAAAAAATCTCTTATTTGTAATCAAGCATAAAAACGCCTTTAATCAGTTTATGATTAAAGGCGTTTATATTTACAGACACATTCTAAAATATTGAAAATCATTTTAGAATTAATTTTCTAAGTTTGTATAACCTCATCAGTCATGACGTTTATGCAGTACTTATAATTCTAAAAAGAATCCAACTTGAAAATTCCCATTTACAACCAGAGATCAGAAGCAGTCGGAGGTATTTATATCGCTGAATTAGCTGTATTGGGGAAAGATTCTGCTGTTATAAATAAATTAGGAACACATCGGGATGATTTTTATAACTTTTTTGTACTCACAAAAGGAAAAGTCATCATGAAATGTGATATGGTTGATGTAAAAATAGGCACCCCAAGTATTGTTGTTATTAAGCCATTTCAGGTTCATTCGCCACAATTTATTTCGCCGGATGCTGGCGGATATTACATTAGTGTAGCCCCGTTTTTAATTCCAAATAATTGTGCTGCCATTTTTCAGAACCTGAAAATCGCGGATCAGGTCAGTAAAATAGATAAATTTCAGAAGAAAGACATTTTAGAAACCGTGTCATTATTACACCGTTCTTTTGAAAATAGTACTTCAAATAAAACACCTATTGTCAATGGTCTTTTTAGTGCTTTGGTCTACCGTTTTGTAAATATTTATTCAGAATCAAATAAGTCAACAACGGAACTTAAAAATCAATCGGTACAGATTTATTCTAATTTTAAAACATTAATTTCTGATAATACTTTTTTAGAAAGTCCTTCTTTTTTTGCTAAAAAATTAAATGTCACCACTTCGCATTTAAACTATTGTGTGAATGTCGCGACAGGAAAATCGGTAACGTATTGGCTTCAGAACGCAATGATTTTAGAAGCACAACGATTATTGTATTATACCGCATATGATGTCAAGGAAATTGCTTTTATGTTGGGATTTGAAGATCATACGTATTTCTCCAGATTGTTTAAAAAAATAACAGATGAAACTCCTTTAGCCTTCCGGTTAAAATTCCGTGAATAGTCCAATCATTCCTATTTCTTCTTCAATTTATCCTTCTTGTTTTAGCTTCAATTTTGTATTGAAAATTAAAACAATCATTATGAATTCGATGCCCAGGATTATTGGAGATTTTATGGAACGGGCATTTACCAGCAAGATTTGCAAGGTAAATGTTGCCGCTACTAAAATGCTCAGCGAAAATGTAAAAATGATCCAATTCAAAGGTCATTTTCCGCATATCAATTTTAAAACAGGACAAGCCATAGTCATTAGAATAGATGACACAAATTATCGCAATTACACGCCCAGTAAATGGAATAGAGAAGAAGGATGGTTTGAAGTCATTTTTCATATTCATAAAAATGGTCCCGGAAGTTATTTTATTGAAAACCTAAAACCCAATGATCAGATAACAGTGGGTTTACCCCGGGGTTTTGAGTTTTTTAAAAAAGAAGAAAAGTACCATTTTTTTTATGGAGATGAAACTTGTATCAGTGTCTTTAAAAGTTTTAAAGATGAAATTAATGCTAATGAAAATAATTACTTAGGCATCTTAGAATTAGATGCAGGTGCTATTGAAGTCCCAAAGATGTTAGGGCTTGAAGTGGATATCGTGCAAAAGACAAACATCAAAGCCGAATTAGCAATAGAAATACTGAATAAATTAGATGCTAAAATTTGGGATTTATGGCAACATGGACAATTTTATTTAATGGGAAATGCAAAATCCATTCAGGCCTTTAGAAAAGTACTAAAAGAAAAAGGTGTTCTGAATAAAAAAATCTATACGCAGTCGTATTGGGCAGAAGGAAAAATCGGACTTTAGTTTGTTATTAACTGGTTTGGGGTGATTACTTCGTTTCGGTCTTAAAAAAATTAAACACATAGAAACATAGATTTATGTGTCGCAAAGGAGACAAAAAGAAATGTATTTCTTTCACATATATAGCTATGTGTATTGCAAATAAGTGAAACGCCTTTTTTAAGTAAGTAAAGCTATGTTTCTATGTTAAAATCATTGTTGTCAACGGATTATTATTGTAGTTAAGAGTAAGTTGAGATTGAGTTACTGCATTTTGGTACAATTTGGAACAACTGATTTTAATATTTTTTTGTCTTTAAATAGTAGTTTTGAGGTCAGACAAATTTAATTTTCCAAACCACTAAAAAAGGCTCAAAATGGTACATGAAAGAGTGATGGAGAAGCTGGGCATATTGGCCGATGCTGCAAAATATGACGTATCATGTTCGTCAGCATTAAGTAATCGAAAGAATAAGGATAAAGGATTAGGAGATGCTAAAGGATATGGCATCTGTCATTCGTTTACCGAAGACGGGCGTTGTGTCTCCTTGCTGAAAATCCTGTTGACCAATCATTGCATTTTTGACTGTGCGTATTGCGTAAGCCGAAAAAGCAATGACATAAAACGTGCTGCTTTTACCGTAGATGAGGTTGTCGATCTTACTATAGGTTTTTACAGGAGAAATTATATCGAAGGACTTTTTTTAAGTTCCGGTATCTTTGATAATGCCGATTATACGATGGAACGTTTGGTTCGGATTGCAAAGAAATTGCGATTAGAACACAATTTTAATGGTTACATTCACCTCAAAGCGATTCCCGGAGCAAGTGACGAATTATTGAAAGAAGCCGGAATGTACGCAGACCGGTTGAGTGTAAATGTCGAAATGCCAACAGAACAAAGCCTTAAATTACTGGCGCCCGATAAAAATCATGTCGATGTGATTAAACCCATGGAATATCTCAAAAATGAAATTGTCGGGTATAAAGAAGAAAAAAAACTCAATTATAAAGCACCACTTTTTGCTCCTGCAGGTCAGAGCACGCAAATGGTCATTGGCGCAACAAAAGAAAGTGATCTTGAGATTTTGGGCATGGCAGATTATTTCTATCAACAGATGAACATGAAACGGGTGTATTATTCCGGATATGTCCCAATTAGTTATGACAACCGCCTTCCCGCTATCGGAACTCCGGTTCCTGTTATACGTGAAAACCGTTTGTATCAGGCCGATTGGTTAATACGATATTACGGATTTAATGTCAATGAAATTGTTGGCTTCAACCAGCCTAATCTCGATCTGGACATCGATCCTAAACTGGGATGGGCTTTGCGAAACCTGAATCAGTTTCCTGTTGATATTAACACTGCAGATCTGGAACTTGTAAAACGGATTCCGGGGATTGGTTTTTTAGGGGCTCAGAAAATTGTAGCGGCAAGAAAATTTAAAAAACTGCTACCTCAGGATTTGCAAAAGTTGGGAATTGCTTATACGCGTGCCAAATATTTCCTTGCCTTTGCTTCCCCTTTTTTATTGCAAAAGGATTTAACGGCAATTCAGATTAAAGATCATATTTTAGATTCTCAAAAAAGTAAATATAAAAACGATTTCTCTAATCAGCTTTCTTTATTCTGACTACTTATGACACAAGTAATTTATGACGGAACTTATGAAGGCTGGCTCACAGCAGTATTTGAAATTTATGAGTATAAACTAAAAGATATTATTTTTGCTAAAAAAGAGCCTTTGGGAACATTGCTTTTTTCGACTAATTATTTTGTTGTAACCAATCCTGACAAAGCAAAACGCGTTGCAAACGGTTTGAAACAACGGCTTTCAGAAGAAGGTTTTAGAAGAATTTATGGTACATTTTTATCAGAAGTGCATCAGGCAGAAGAAATCATGTTTCGGTTCGCGGAATATGTCTTTTCAAGCTCAAAAAATGTAGAAGAAGATCTGAGCAACAGCGAAGTTTGGGAGGTCAGGAAAGCGGCAAGATTAACGGCTAAAGAAAGCCATCGGATGGAAGCCTTTGTTCGTTTCAAATTAACCAAAGATCAATTGTATTATGCCATAGTTGAGCCGGATTGTGATGTATTGCCACTTATAGAAAGTCATTTTAAAAACCGCTACACAGATCAGCGTTGGCTGATATATGACGCAAAACGTAAATACGGAATTTATTATGACCTTGTAAATGTAGCAACAGTAACATTACAATTCAATCCGAAATCTGCTTCTTCAAAAGCCTTGACTGAAATCTGCGATGAAGAGGAAGAATTTTTTCAGAATCTGTGGAAACGTTATTTCAGTAGTGTCAATATTGAGTCGAGAAAAAACATGAGACTTCATCTTCAGCACATGCGAAAAAGATATTGGAAGAACCTGACAGAGAAAATTCCGGATTTCAAAAAGTAAATAATGACAACTTTTAAAATGATACCATAAAACCCGCCTAAATCAATTCTAAATATATCTTAATTTCTCCTCTTCAATATCTAAATAATGCATCTGGCGTCTTACGATGGCTTCGTCTAAGGTTTGATCTTCTTTGTTTTTATTGATCAGCCATTGCCTTTGTTTGTCTAACAAGTCGAGATAGATTACTTTAAGTTCTTTTCCTATTTGTTCATCATCAATGCCATTGCTGTATTGTTCCCATTTCTGAATAAGATGCTGTAGCGAAGTATTACTTTCGACCTGATCGCTGTAATTGGTTTTTAGATAATCTAAAGCAAATTCGGCTAATTTGTGACGCAGGTTATTATGCGCTTCTTCTTTTGGCAGAGGATCATAGACATCGGTAAGATTAATTTTTTTAATGAAATAAGGCAATGTTAGCCCCTGAATGACCAGAGTCAAAAGAATAACGATAAAAGTAATAAATAAAATAAGATTTCTTTGTGGAAAACCGTTGCCGTTATTAAGATAAACAGGTATAGATAAGGCAGCAGCCAATGATACTACGCCTCTCATTCCGGTCCAGCCCAATATAAATGGAGTTTTATAACCGGGATTTCTGCTATCCGCCACTGTAATAAAATTTCTCGCAATAAGCGTGACAAGGACAGCCCCGTAAGAAGATAAAATTCTACTAATAATCAGAACAAAAGTTATCAGAACGCCATAGCCAATTGCTGACGGAATGCTAACAGCTTCAACCTTAAGACCGTCTGTGATTTGTGGCAGATCTAAGCCAATCAGCATAAACACAAAACCATTCAGAATAAAAGTAAGACTCTGCCAAACATTTATACCCTGCAAACGAGATTTACTACTCAAAAATCGGTGACGGTTATTAGACAATAGCAATCCGCCACATACAACGGCCAGTACACCGGAACTATGCACTTCTTCGGCAGCAAGATAAATAATATACGGTGTAAGTAATGACAAAACGATATCTACATTAGCATCTGTAGGCAAATATTTATGCGCTTTCATGAAAAGCCAGCCAATTAATAATCCAATTCCAACGCCGCCAAAAATCATCCAGCTAAAACTCATTGCAGCTTTATAAAATATAAATTGCTCAGTTGCTACAGCAATCATTGCAAATCTGAAAATAATTAAGGAAGAGGTATCATTCAGCAAACTTTCGCCTTCTAAAATTGATGAAATAGTTTTGGGTACTTTTACAAATTTCAAAATAGCACCGGCACTTACTGCATCAGGAGGTGATACAATTCCACCCAAAACAAAACCTAATGCTAATGAAAAACCGGGAATAATATAATTCGCAACCAAGGCGACAGATAATGCCGAAACAAAAACAACTACAAAGGCAAAACTCGTAATAATACGTCGCCAGCGCCACATTTCTTTCCATGAAACCGTCCACGAAGCCTCATACAATAAAGGGGGCAGGAAAATAAAGAATATAAGTTCAGGTTCTATTTTTATAGCGGGTACGCCAGGAATAAAACTGATAGCCAATCCAGCCAATACTAATAATATTGGGTAGGCTACTTTTATTTTATTAGCCAACATGATCAGTAATAAAATAACAATTAACAGGCCTAAATAAAAAGGGAAGTTATCAAGCATTCTTTTGGTTTATAAATCTTTAGTATCATTCTTAGTTCAAGCTTCTGTATTCAATGGGTGTAAAACCGGTATTCTTTTTAAACATTCGATTAAAATGCTGTGGATATTTAAAACCCAGTTCAGCTGCAATTTGACTAACCGGTTTATTGGTGTCGAAAATTCGTTCTTTAGCTAAGTTAATCAATTTTAACTGAATGTGTTCCTGCGCAGATTTACCGGTCTCTTTTTTGATCAGATCCCCAAAATAATTAGGAGAAAGATGCAGTTGATCAGCAAAATAGCCAACAGAAGGCAAACCTGAATCCTGTGCATTTTCAGATTGGAAATAAGCATTGAGCAAATTTTCAAATTTTGTCAGGATATCAGTATTGATGTTCTCACGGGTAATAAATTGCCTGTCATAAAACCGAACGCAATAATTTAAAAGCAACTCAATATTGGTGCTTATAATAGTTTTACTGTGTTTGTCGATAGACTGACTTATTTCATATTCTAATTTACTAAATAAATCTTTTATAATCTGTTGTTCTTTTAAAGATAAATGAAGGGCTTCATGCGAGTCATAAGAAAAAAAGGAATATTTACTTATGTTTTTGGCTAGTGGAGTACCTTTTAAGAGATCAGGATGAAACAAAAGTGCTAATCCTGTGGGGTGATAATCTTCGGGGTTATTGACTTCAAGTACTTGTCCCGGTGCTACAAAAACCAATGTTCCGTCATCATAGTCATAATTATTACGGCCATATTTTAGTTCACCACAATTTCCGGCTTTTAAAAATATCGTATAAAAACCAAAATGCATTCGGGTATGATTGGGTAATGTTTTGGTATTAGAATTGTCAAAAACACTTATTAAAGGATGCTGCGTTTCAATACCTTTTAATTGATTGTATTGCGCGATTCTTTCAAGTTTTATAATAGAATCCATGATGTGTCTATTCAAATTAGCTACACAAATATACTATTCAGATTATTAATAACTTAGCATGATGGTTTAAATCAGTAAAAATGGTAAGAATAGCAGTAATATGTATCATATGAAGATCATATTATTAAAGGAAATTTGTAGTATTAAAAATGATAACAAACGTATCATGTAAATGTTTTTAAAAATAAAATTATGGAAAAGAGAATATTAGGAACGCAAGGATTAGAGGTTTCTGCCTTAGGATTGGGTTGTATGGGATTAAGTTTTGCATATGGCACTGTGATAGAGAAACAACACGCTATAAAAATAATCAGGGAAGCCTATGAGCAGGGAATTACTTTTTTTGATACTGCCGAAGCGTATGGCATTGCCAATGAAGAATTGGTAGGAGAAGCTTTGAGCCCGTTTAGAAAAGAAGTGGTGATTGCGACCAAATTTGGTTTTAAAGGAGGAAATGCGCTGAACGGACAAGACAGCCGACCGGAAAATATCAGGGCAGTTGCCGAAGAATCTTTAAGACGTTTGAAAACGGATGTTATTGATTTGTTTTATCAACACAGAGTCGATCCAAATGTGCCAATAGAAGATGTTGCCGGAACCGTTAAAGATTTGATACAGGAAGGAAAAGTAAAATACTTTGGAATGTCTGAAGCTGGTGTAGCATCGATTAGAAAAGCACATGCCGTGCAACCCGTATCTGCTTTACAAAGCGAATATTCTATCTGGTGGAGAGAACCTGAATTGGAAATTTTGCCAACACTAGAAGAATTAGGAATTGGTTTTGTACCCTTTAGCCCTTTAGGACGAGGATTTTTAACCGGTGCAATTACTGAAAGTACCAATTTTGAAGCTACCGATTTTAGAAATACTTTGCCTCGTTTTAGTGAAGAAAACAGAAAGGCAAATCAAAAACTAGTTGATTTACTTACTGCAATTGCTTCTCAGAAACAAGCAACTCCTGCTCAAATTGCATTGGGTTGGCTGTTGGCACAAAAACCGTGGATTGCACCAATTCCGGGGACTACAAAATCACACCGATTAACAGAAAATATTGGTGGAGCCTCAATTCATTTATCTGCAGAGGATGTTAAAAATATTGACGATGCTTTTGCCCAGACGACAATACAAGGAGATCGATATCCTGCTCATTTTCAAAAGACAGTAGGCAAATAAAAAACAAACCCCTTAAATAATTAAACTATTTAAGGGGTTTGTTTTTTATATAAAAAGTGATTTAGAAAATAAGGTTATTTGCCTTGTAATAATTTTTCTAAATATTCGATTTTATCTTTTTCAGCTTGTAGCAAACGTTCGTAAAGTTTTTTGTTTTCTTCCATTGATTCCATTAGTTTATCCAATGGATTGAAAGTACAATAGTTTGAATTCACAGGTCCGTTTAAAGTGCTGTCATTAAATGTGTTAAAATAACTAATCATACTTTCTTCTGAGAAATTTTTAATTGCTTCTACACTCATTCCAAGTGCCTCTGCGACTTCTAAAAGTTTTTTATCATCAATAGTTTCGCTGTTTTCTATTGCAGATACAGTTTGTTGAGAGATTCCTAAAGCGTCAGCTAATGCTTCTTGTTTCATGTCTTTCAATTCACGAATACGGCTAATTTTTCGCCCTATATGATATGGTTTTGTTATTGTGCTCATAGTTCAAAGATATTTAAAATTCTTTAAATTTTTTCTGGTTTGGTAAAACACACTGTTGCAGCTGTAAAATACATTTTTATAAGGCTGTATAAAAAAGTTTGTACATATTATGCGTTTAAACAAAAATACAATTTTTCAGACAAAGTTGTTGTGAAATATATTTATTAGAGGTTTCTTGTGTGTTTTAAATTATATTCATCTGCAATATCTGTCCAGTCATCTCTCCATGATTTGTGAAAATAAATTTCTGCTTGGTGCCAATCTTCTTCATCCCATTCGTCTCTTTCATCGGTTAATTTTAATCTTTCAGTAATAACGGCATCAATTAAAAAGCAAAGGAACTCATCAAAATCATCTGCTATAACTGAAATAGGTTCTGGATCTCCGGCAGGTAAATATAAAATCTGACCAGACTTTCCTTGAATATTGGGATCGTAGTCAATGCATAAAAAATTTCCTGAACCATCATGAGCAAAGGGGATTCTTTTTACAGAATATAATTCATTCTTAATTTTGTCCTTTTGATATATAGAATCCGGTTCTCCCTGACCGGCTGATATTAGGAAAAAATCCCATTGCGATTTTATATCTTCAATTTCTAAAAATCCAAATCCTGCCATTACTCCAAGGATTTCTTTTTCACCATTATATACTTTTAACAAATCTGTATATGACTTTGGTAAAGTTTGATTGACTAATTTTTCTAAATCCAGTATATCCTTTTCGTTTGCTCCCTCATTCATCAGGGAATCAAAAATATCTAATTTTGATTTAAAAGCTTCCTTTAATTGGTCAATCAATATGTTGGTCATTAGTAATTTTGATTAATAATTTTACTTCTCTTCTTCTAAACCATCAACAGCAGAAATCTGGTCCAGTATATTAGTTTGGTTGGGCGAAATATAGTTTTTTATTTCAGGAGTGTTTTCTTTCTTAAAAAGAATATCTAATGCATTATAAAGTCGTAATAAAACTTCCTTGTCTTCTTTTTCAATTTCTAAAGCAGTATTAAAATTAAAAACATAATTATTCGAATTGCGTACTTCTACTTTTATCGTTTTTGATGTGATTTTAAATTTAACTATATCCATTGTTTCTTCTTTTTTAGATATTTTAGGTGTTCTTATGAAGTTCTTTTAAACAAAACTACAATAAAAAAACCCTAATCAATTGATGATTAGGGTTTTGTTTTTTGTAGCGAGGACGGGAGTTGAACCCGTGACCTCAGGGTTATGAATCCTGCGCTCTAACCAACTGAGCTACCTCGCCAAGATTGCAAGTGAACCGTGTTCCTCATTGCGGGTGCAAAGATAGAAATATTATTAAAGCTTCCAAGAATAAAATGAAGAAAAAATAAATTTTTTAAAAATGCATTGTTTTTGGACATATATTCTTATATTTCCAAAAAATTAAAAGTAGCACATGGATCCAAAAATACGTTACGAAATCGAGTTTCCGATCAATTCTTCGCCGCAATTATTGTATCAATATATATCAACGCCGTCAGGTTTATCAGAATGGTTTGCAGATAATGTAAATTCAAGAGGCGAATTCTTTACTTTTATCTGGAATGATTCCCAGGAAAAAGCACGTTTGGCTTCTAAAAAAACCGGAGAAAAAGTAAAATTCAAATGGGTTGATGAAAGCAGCAAGGATACGGAATACTTTTTTGAACTACATATTTTAGTTGATGAATTGACTAAAGATGTGTCATTAATGGTTGTTGATTTCGCAGAAAAAGAAGAAGTGGGAGAAGCTAAACAATTGTGGGAGAATCAGATCTCAGACCTGAAACATCTTATAGGATCTGTTTAGTAAAATTCTATTTTATACCTTATATTTGCCCTGAACAAAATTCAGGGTTTTTTTTATGATCAATTTTAACGGAAATATAGTAGCGGAAGAGGACAATATATTAACTCAAAATCGTGCTTTTTTGTATGGAGATGGTGTTTTTGAAACACTAAAAATAGTCAATAATAAAATCTTATTTCTTGAAGATCATTATTTTAGGTTAATGGCTTCGATGCGTGTGGTTCGAATGGAAATTCCCATGAACTTTACGATGGAATATTTCGAAGAACAGGTTTTAAGCTTGGTGAACCAAAAAAAAATTTCGGCATCAGCCAGAGCAAGGATCACTGTTTTTAGAAAAGACGGAGGATTATATTTGCCTAAAACCAATGAAGTTTCCTTTTTAATTCACGCAACTGCCCTTGAAGGTGTTTCGTATGCTCTAAATACTGCCCAATATGAAGTTGATTTGTACAAAGACTTCTATGTGACCAAACAATTATTATCGTCTATTAAAACGACTAATAAAATGATTAATGTTACCGGAAGTATTTTTGCACACGAAAATGGGCTTGCCAACTGTATTTTAGTCAATGATACTAAAAATGTGGTAGAGGCATTACAAGGTAATTTATTTATGGTCGTAGGAAAAAAAATGATCACGCCACCAATTTCTGAAGGATGTCTGAACGGAATTATGCGTAAACAAATATTGGCATTAGCTAAAAAAGTAGAAGGCATAGAAGTAGTAGAAGAAATAATTTCGCCATTTGATCTTCAAAAAGCGGACGAATTATTTCTGACAAATGTAATCACGGGGATACAACCGATAACAAAGTATCGAAAAAAGGAGTTTACAAGTAATCTGGCTCATTTATTAGTGCAAAAACTAAATGAATCCATTTCTGAAAATTAATTCAGATATGGATTTTCAGGTGCATTCGACCAAATAAGATAATCGCCTCCAAGCTCGATAATTTGCTCCTTCCAAAAATGGGTGGTTGACTTTCCGATAATTTTATTTTTATAACTATTATCAGTGATGATCCATGAGTTTCCCTGCATTTCATTCTCAAGCTGATTTTCGTCCCAACCGGTATAGCCTAAGAAAAAACGAATATTGTTTTTACCAATAGATCCGTCGTTTATCAAGTCTTTAGTCGATTCAAAATCACCTCCCCAATAAATCCCATTCGAAATTTCAACACTATTAGGTATCAATTCCGGGATATTGTGAATAAAATAAAGGTTGTCTTGTTCAACAGGCCCCCCGTTATATATTTTGAAAGTGGCTTCAATTTCAGGTATCAGGTCATTAATAGTGTACTTTAAGGGTTTATTAATGATGAAACCTATTGATCCTTCTTTGTTATGGTCTGCTAATAAAATTACCGATCTATTAAAAGATAAATCTCCAATTATAGAAGGCTCGGCAATAAGCAGGTGTCCTTTTTTTAATTTTTCTGAAATCATACGGCTACAATTTTTATTAAATTTAATAATAAAATTTTTAAAATCCCAAATAAAAACGTTAAACCGCATAAAAAAACCCTCCATGAGGAGGGTTTTGATTATATTATAAGTTTAGAGAACTTTCTTACTTAGTTCACTGCACCTTCTAATTCAGCTCCAGCTTTAAATTTCACTACATTTTTAGCAGCAATCTGAATAGTTTTTCCTGTTTGAGGGTTTCTACCATCTCTTGCAGCTCTCGCAGAAACTGACCAAGATCCAAAACCTACTAAAGAAACTCTTCCACCTTTTTTCAAAGTAGCTCCTACATTTCCTAAAAATGACTCTAAAGCTAATTTTGCCGCAGCTTTTGTAATTCCTGCATCAGCAGCGATAGCATCGATTAATTCTGATTTGTTCATAATAATTAGTTATTAATTGTTGGTTAAAAAAAATTGTTAATACACAAATTTAGTAGGAAATCCGTTCCTTGCAAGTGTTTTCTTTAATTTTAGCAAAAATTGTTGATAACTTGCTTTTTTTGTTCATAACGCAAGTTGTTTTTCGCTCAAAATCAGGTAAAAACCCTTGTTTTATTGACCTTAATAGACCTTTGCGCTATCAGAAAAAGTTAATCCGTTTAATAGCTCAGCAACTTGCATTCTCTTTTTTCCGGGCAATTGCAAACTTAAAAGTTGGATAAAGCCTTCTTTGATCGCAATTTTGATTTCTTTTTTGCTGCTAATCAAGCTTCCAACTTCGTAAGAATGGCTTTCCGGAACTAGTTTTGCCTCATATATTTTGATGCTTAATTCTTCGTTTTTGTCCTTTAAGAAGCACCATGATGCCGGATATGGGCTTAAACCACGAATCAAATTATTGATTTCATCCCCGGATTTGGTCCAGTCGATCTTACAATTTTCCTTATTGAGTTTGTAAGCCGTTTTAATTTTGGCATCATCTTCCTGAATTGTTGTGGTTAAATTTCCGCTTTCGATAACCTTCAGGGTTTCAATTACGGTTTTACTTCCTAATAACATTAATCGGTCATGCAATTGTCCTGCATTTTCTTCCGGTTCAATAGCGATTTCCGAATTTAAGATCATCGCACCAGTATCTATTTTGTCATCAATAAAGAAAGTAGTAACGCCGGTTTTGGTTTCTCCATTAATAATAGCCCAGTTAATAGGTGCAGCACCACGGTAATTGGGTAACAAAGAAGCATGAAGGTTAAAAGTGCCTAAACCTGGCATCTCCCAGACTACTTTTGGTAACATTCTAAAAGCTACTACAATTTGTAAATTGGCATTTAAGGCTTTTAATTTTGCAAGAAAACTTTCGTCTTTTAAATTTGTGGGTTGTAATAAGGTAAGATTATTTGCCAGTGCATATTCTTTTACTGCTGAATATTTTATTTTTTGTCCGCGTCCTGCCGGTTTATCTGCGGCGGTGATAACGCCAACAACATCGTAATTGTTTTTGATAATGGTATCCAAAATGCCAACGGCAAATTCAGGAGTTCCCATGAATATGATTCTTAATTTTTCCATTATAATTTTAAAGTATATTTGTTATTCGCCTGAATCGTGATGTAATTATTTTCAAGTAATTCCTGAAGTGCCATAACCACATCATTGGCATCTAGTTTTATTGTAGTTTCAATTTCTCTCGAAGTCAAAGCAGTTGTTTTTAATACGTGCAGAATTTTATCTGCAATAGAATCGGCTTCGGTGATTTTTCCTTTTTGTGTAATACAATAAGAGCAAACTCCGCAATTGGAAGTGGTTTCCTCTCCAAAATAATCCAGGATCAATCGGTTCTTACAGGTTTTATTGTCCTTTATATAATGTAATACAGATAAAAGTTGGTCTTTTTTAAGCTGATTCTGTTTTTCCAGGTATTTTGCAACTCTGTTTATGGTTAGATTGTCTTCGCGAACTTCATTAAATAATATAGTAGCGTCGTTATTTTTTGATTTGTATTCGATAATTTCTTTCTCTTTTAGTTTTTCTAAAACAGCTGCAACCTGTGCCTCGGTATGATTTGATTTTTTTGCAATCAATGAGATATTAAAAGGGGTTTTCATTTCGTAAATCCCCGGGTATGTTCTCAAAATCGCCAGAATAATTTCTTCATCATTCGAATTCAGGCTTGTGTATCGAATCACTTCTTTTGATTCAATTAAAAACTGCATGGTGATCTTTTCAGAGAATTCCTGAGACATTGTAATGATGCCTTGTTGATTCAAAAACTGCAACGCATTATATGTTTTAAGGGTAGGGAAGTCGTACTTCTGGCAAAAATGATTGAGCTTAAAGGAAAACGAATCATCTAAACCTTCGCCGTAAGCAATCTGAAAATAGTTGCAAAGTTTAATATACATTGCATTCAGAAATTTTTTATCCGGCAGAATGCTTAAAAATTGTTGGTCAGTTTGATTGCTGTCTGAAGAATTAGTTAAAACAACCGAAAAAGCTTTTTCGCCATTTCGTCCCGCTCTTCCGGATTCCTGGTAGTAGTTTTCTATGTTCTCAGGCAATTGGGTATGAATAACTGTTTTTACATTGTCTTTGTCGATTCCCATTCCAAACGCATTAGTGGCTACAATAACCTGTACTTGTTCAGACATCCACAATTGCATGTTTTTATCTTTTTCTTTTGATGAAAGTCCCCCGTGATAATACGTCGCTTTGAACCCTAAAGATTGCAATTGCGTCGACATATTCAGACATGATTTTCTGTTTCGTACATATATAATAGAAGGCTGCGGATTTTTCTTTAGAATTTGTTCTACACGATACAATTTGTCTTCGACTTCGAAAACCATGTACGCGATATTTTTTCTTTCAAAAGATTGCTGAAAAAGTATGGGATCTTTTAACCCCAATTCCGTTTTAATATCTTCTATCACTCTTGGAGTTGCCGTTGCAGTCAAAGCTAGAAACGGAATCTTTGGAAAGTGTTTTTTAAGTTCTGAAATCTTCAGATAAGCCGGGCGAAAATCATGTCCCCATTGCGAAACACAGTGTGCTTCATCAATAGCAATTAAATTTATTGGAAGATTTTTAATACGTTCCAAGATCCAATCAGACTGAAGTCGTTCAGGAGAAAGGTATAAAAATTTATAATTGCCGTATTGGCAATTGTCCAGAAGATCTATGATTTCCTCTGTATGAATTCCTCCTGTAAGTGCAATTGCTTTTATATCTCGCTTTTGCAAATTCGCTACCTGATCTTTCATTAAGGCAACCAAAGGTGAAACCACTAAGCAGATACCTTTTTGCATCATTGCCGGAACCTGAAAACAGATTGATTTTCCGCCTCCGGTTGGGAGCAGGGCAAAAGTATCCTGACCGTCCAGAACCGATTGAATAATTTCTTCTTGTAACGGTCTGAAACTGTCGTGTTTCCAGTATTTTAAAAGAATTTCCTGAGCTTCCGGCATTGGTCTTATTTTAAAGTTAAAAAATTTAGAAATCAGTTTCTAGTTTTACAACTTTAAAACACGCCTAAATTTTATCTAAGATATAAAGAATTCTGTTCTCTACTGTATCTTTCGGTACTTCAATTAAGTCGTAACCGTATTTCTTGTAGGTTTCAACAAGATGTTTCTGGATTTTTAATGCTTGTTCAAAATTCTCATAGCGCTCTGTATCACATTCGTAAATTTCTTCCCAAGGAGGTAAAATAAAAGTTTTAGAATATTTAAAATCTTCACAAGCTTTTATAAAGTGCGCCGGATAATCATCGCCAATATAATCCATATAAGCAACAACATCTGGAATTCCGCGATCTATAAAAACTACCTCGTCAGGTTCTTCAAGAGCATCTTCAAATTGTTTAATGCGACCTTCCAGCAACATTTCGCTAAACAATAGAGGTTGTTCAAGAAACAATTGATCGATTCCTCGCTGTTGTGCTTCGAGTGTAACTTGTCTTGAAATTTCAGGATAACAACAGTAGCCACGCGCTACTAATTCGTTGATAAGAGTAGATTTTCCCGTTCCCGGGCCACCAATGAGAACTATGATTTGTTTTTGCACTTTCTTAAAATAAAGCGCAAATTTACCTAAACTTATTGTATTTAAAAAGATTATTTTGCCTTGAGCGAATGATTTCGCAATTATTGAACACATCACAAGTTTTTCGGACCTTTTATTTCATTCATTTTTTTTGTTTAAAATAAAAAAGCGGTCTCATTTTAATCTCTTTTTAAAGATTGCATTGACATGATCAAATGGTTTGTAATGTAAAAAATGGACTAATATGAGTCATGTGTTTTTAGTAGTAATTTTCTTTTATTTAAGTGTAATACTTAATTATTGTAAATATAATCCTATATTTGTAACTAAAAGATTCTCGGTATTTCCCTACTTAAAAATAAAAATCTCTTTTTTAAATTAATTTTTAATACTAATAGTATTGCAAAATGATAATCTAAACTATTTTATTATGATAAAAACAATTAATTTTTTTTTGCTATTGTTCTTAATTCTAACAGTAAGTTGTAGTAGCGATGATGATAACAACTCTCACTCAAATACGAATCAGGCTTATCCGGTAACTGTACAAAATAAATATCCTATAATATTAGTGCATGGCATGCTTGGATGGGGACGTAACGAAATGGACGGATTTCATTATTGGGGAGGAAAAGGTGATATTCAGGAAGACTTAAAAAAAGAAGGATATCAGGTATATACCGCCTCAATGGGGCCGATATCGAGTAATTGGGACCGAGCCATAGAACTTTATTATTATATCAAGGGAGGAACGGTAGATTATGGTGCTGTTCACTCGCAAAAATATGGACATAGTCGTTATGGCAAAACGTTTGCAGGAGTTTATCCGCGATGGGATGGGGTAAGTAAAGTACATTTAGTGGGCCATAGTATGGGTGGTCCAACTCCTCGTTACCTTATAGAACTTTTAGAAAATGGAGATGTTCAGGAAACTGCTTACGTTCCGGCAATTGGAGAGGCGCCAACGGCAGATTTGTTTAAAGGAGGAAAAAAATGGGTACACAGCCTTACAACTGTTGCCGGTGTACATAACGGGGCTTTGACAGCAGATTATTTTGAGTTTAGAGAAACATTAGAAAAAATGTTTTTTGGATTGGCAGGACTTGCAGGAGTGACAAATGAAAATTTTTACGACTTTGATTTAGAGCAATGGGGTATTAAGCGCAATGCCGGAGAGACAATTGTGACTTATTTTGAGAGAATAAAGGGTAATGATTTTTGGAACAGTCAGGACAATTGTATGTATGATCTTTCTGTAAAAGCATCTGATTTGCAAAATAAGAATGCAAAAGCATCTTCAAGTGTGTATTATGCTTCGTATAACATAGACGGCACCGAAGACGATAACAATGATTGTATCAGGAAACCTCTTAAGTCAATGATGGAAATGTTAAAACCAGATGCCATAAAAGTTGGTTCAACAACAATATCTCTTCCTTTTGGTTACATGGCTTGGAGGCCAAGTGATGGTTTGGTTAGTATTCCCTCTGCTCAATATCCCATAGGAGAGAAACATCAAATGATGGATCCTGTAAAAAGAATGCTGTCGCCAATGGGAACCTGGGACGTACATCCTACTATTATGGGCTTAGATCATATGAGTATTGTAATACCTGATGATAAGGCATCAACGTATAAATATTTATTAGATTTCTATTCACAAATCGCTCAGGATGTATCTTATTTACCTAGATAATTTGAAGTTTATGAATATAAAAAGAACAACCGTAAGGTTGTTTTTTGCTATTAGTGAAATGGGTTTGAATAAAATCAGATTCAAAATATTTATAAGAAGAGAATTTATTAGGCATTTTTAGGGAATAAAGTTCCTGTTGATGAATTCAATCTTTTGCTTTCTAAAGAAAAATGCAAAAGGATTTCTTCCGAAACTTCGGGGTCATAACTGCTAACTAGGAAGTGTGGGTTTGTTTGTGAATTATTTCAATGATTGCGATATATTTAAGATTTCCAGAATCTTGAAATTGGTTCTGTTAAAAGATAAATTGCTGAATTTTCAAAAAGCTTTAGAATGATTTCAAAAAAGTCGATCTCGAAATTTTGGGACACTTGTTATTAAAAAACAACCATAAATTTCTAAAATATTGCTGCAGCTGGACTGGACTAAAGTCCAGCCCTACAAAATAAATCGTTCCTCCGGAACTGAAATAAAAAGAGCCATGGGCTCGGCTAATATTACAGGGCTGGACTTTAGTCCAGTGCTCGAAAATGAATCATTTCCCGGAACTGAAATGAAAAAGAGCCATAGGCTCGGCTAATATTATAGGGTTGGACTTTAGTCCAGCGCTAGAAAATAAATGGTTCCTCCGGAGCTGAGATAATAAAGAGCCATTGGCTCGGCTAATATTACGGGGCTGGACTAGATTCCAGCGCTAGAAAATAAATGGTTCCTCCGGAGCTGAAATAATAAAGAGCCATTGGCTCGGCTAATATTACGGGGCTGGACTAGATTCCAGCGCTAGAAAATAAATGGTTCATCCGGAACTGAAATAAAAAAAGAGCCATAGGCTCGGCCAATATTGTAGGGCTGGACTTTAGTCCAGTTTATATAAGAAGATTATAATATTGACAATTTTATTTTATACATAATTGACTCTCTAGAAAAGTACATGATTTATGTACATTAAGAAAAGCAGAACTAAAATAAATGAACTAGAAGATCCGTATAAAATTCCCCAACCTGTATGGTTTAAATTAGTATTTCGGTTTTTGAAGAACAGTTTAATTACTAATCCAATTATTGCAGATATAAAACAAATGATTAGAACTGGATTAATATTATCCAGAATTTTTAATTTAACGATAATTACATATTGAATAATGAGCGTGACTATAAAAGAGATAGTTTTCATTTTTTGATTTAAGCTTGATTAGTCACAAAACAAGTATTTTCCAGAACCCGAAATTTTCTTCTCCGAAGGAATAATAATATGCGATTCAAATCTTTTTCCTTTCAAAACATCGTTTACAAAATCCAGAACATATTGTTGTCCCTGATGGAAAAGATAACCCGAGAATTCATGTCCGCCACCACAAAAAGTAATTAGTTCAATATCTTTATGTAAATCATTCATATGATTGTAAACCGCATAAGATCCAAAAAGAATCAGCCAGCCGGAAGCATTTGTTGGGCAGGAACGATGAGAACCCGCCGCATAAGGAACCGTATCATCATTATTTCCGTGTGCCAATAACATCGGAATCGCTTTTTCTTTTGTGATTAAATTGATATCCTGAATAGCGCCTGATCCGCCGATGAAACCAGCGTATTTAAAATTTTGAGGTAAGTTGCTTTTGTATAAATTCATCAGTTTATAATCCCAAAAAGAGGCGTGAAAACCAATTTCTGCACCGGCACTAATTCCTGAAATGAATATTTTAGAGCAATCAAGATTGTATTTATTGGCATTTTCGATCAAAAATGAAGTTGCCTGCCACATATCGCTCACGCCAATCTGGATAGCCTTTATTTTTTCGGTCAAAGTTCCTTTACAGCCAAAATCTTTTCCTTTCATATATAAACTGTACGAAATGCTGGCAACTGCATAACCGTTTTTCGCCATAAAGATTCCAAAGTCTTTTTCGTTTGTGCGTTCCCCACCGGAAAATCCTCCTCCAAAAGCAAAAATAATAAGCGGAGTTTTTTCATTGGTTTTCTTTTGAGGTAAATACAAATCTAAATCAAGTTTGATAGTATCATTCTGAAAATAAGTCATTGTTTTAATTTCCTGTGCTTGAGTATTGTGAAAAGTGAGAATTGTAAAAAGTAAAAAGATATTTTTTTTCATAATTAAGTGTTTTTTTTTGAATAGCGCAAAGCCGCAAGAACGCAAAGCCCAAAAAAAGCAAAACTTAAAAAACTTTGCGACTCTGTACCTTTTCGTGCATTTTTTGGGCAATGTTCTTCAAATATAAGAGGAAATTTTACAAAGAAATAAACTTGTAAAGCTTTTTTCTTTGCAGGTTTGAACCTCTGTAACTTTGCACCTTTAAAACAAAGTTTTAGAATAAAAAAAATCTAAAACCTAAAATCTGAAATCTGAAATCAAAAACGTATATTTGCCTTCTATTTTAATATACGAATGGAGAGCGATAAAGAAAAAAACAGTGCTGAATTTTACGAAAGATTAAAGGTCGAGTTAGATAACTCAAATACTTGGCCTGCAGAATATTTGTATAAATTTATAATGCCTTCAGTAGGCGATAATGTTGAGCGGGTTGAAAAAGCTTTTGACAGTATGGGCGCGGTGATTAAAACAACAAAATCTAAAACAGGTAAATTTACCAGTGTTTCTGTAGATGTTACAATGCATAGTGCTGATCACGTGATTAGCAAATACATTGAAGTTTCTACAATAGAAGGTATAGTTTCATTATAAGTTATGGTCGAAAAATATAAAAAAGAAGTCGCGAATGACGTTGTTTTTAATTTAGAATATAATTCTGAAAGACAACGTTTACTAATTCCGGAATATGGTCGTCATTTGCAAAAACTAATCGATCAGGCTACTATTATCGAAGATGCTGAAACGCGCAACAAAGCTGCGAAATACATCATTCAGGTTATGGGAAGTCTGAATCCGCATTTGCGTGACGTACCCGATTTTCAACATAAATTATGGGATCAGCTTTTTATCATGTCTGATTTTAAATTAAATGTAGAATCCCCATATCCAATTCCGTCGAGAGATGTATTACAATTAAAACCCGATGTTTTACAGTATCCGCAAAACTTCCCGAAATACAGATTTTATGGTAATAATATCAAATATATGATTGATGTTGCCAATAAGTGGGAAGATGGTGAAATGAAAAACGCATTGGTCCTCGTAATTGCCAACCACATGAAAAAATCGTATTTAAGCTGGAATAAAGACACCGTAAAAGACGATGTGATTTTTGAGCATTTATACGAATTGTCAGGAGGTAAAATCAATTTGTTGCAAAGTACAGAAGAGCTTTTGAATACGACAGATTTATTGCGTACCAACAAACGTATGTCGAATAAAATTACACCGGCCGGCCCGCCTAAAATCCAAAGTAATAAAAACAATAATAAAGGAGGGAAGCCAAAACCTTTTCAAAAAAACAATAATCAGAAGTAAAAAAAGTCGCTAAGTGTCTAAGGTGCTATGTTGCTAAGGTTTTTTTGCAAAGAGAAAAACTTAGAAGCTCATTAGCTTAGTAACTCAGAACCTAAAAAATAAACAATCAGAAATAAAAAAAGTTGCTAAGCAGCTAAGCTACTAAGAGAAAAAACTTAGGACCTCAGAACCTTAGTAACTCAGAAACTCTAAAAAAAGAATATGGGAATTTTTAAAATCGAGGGAGGAATTCCTTTAAAAGGAGAAATCACTCCGCAAGGAGCAAAGAATGAGGCATTACAAATTTTATGTGCCGTGCTTCTAACGGGTGATAAAGTTAGAATTAATAATATTCCCGATATTATTGACATTAATAAATTAATCACATTGTTGGGTAATTTAGGAGTAAAAATTCAACGAAATGAACCAGGTTCGATTACGTTTCAGGCCGATGAGGTTAATGTTGGATATTTAGAAACAGAAGCTTTCAAAAAAGAAGGCGGAGCATTACGTGGTTCTATTATGATTGTTGGACCGCTTTTGGCACGTTTCGGAAAAGGATATATTCCAAAACCGGGAGGAGATAAAATAGGTCGTCGTAGATTAGATACACACTTTGAAGGTTTTATTAACCTTGGAGCAAAATTCAGATACAACAGAGAAGATCACTTTTATGGAGTAGAATCTCCAAAAGAAGGGCTGAAAGGTACCGATATGTTGCTTGATGAAGCATCAGTAACCGGAACAGCAAATATTGTGATGGCGGCAGTTTTGGCAAAAGGAAAAACTACAGTTTACAACGCAGCTTGTGAACCTTACTTACAACAATTGTGTAAAATGTTGAACTCTATGGGAGCTAACATTACAGGCGTTGGATCGAACTTATTGACTATCGAAGGTGTTGAAAGCCTTGGAGGATGTGAGCACACAATTCTTCCGGATATGATCGAAATTGGTTCATGGATTGGTCTTGCAGCGATGACAAAAAGCGAAATCACAATCAAAAATGTAAGCTGGGACAACTTAGGTTTAATTCCAAATACATTTAGAAAATTAGGTATCACAATCGAAAAGCGTGGTGATGATATTTACATTCCTGCTCACAAAAATGGGTACGAAGTAAAAACAGATATTGACGGTTCTATCCTGACAATTGCAGATGCACCATGGCCGGGATTTACGCCTGACTTATTGAGTATTGTTTTGGTTGTGGCTACACAAGCAAAAGGCGATGTTTTGATTCACCAGAAAATGTTCGAAAGCCGTTTGTTCTTCGTAGATAAATTAATTGACATGGGAGCAAAAATTATGTTATGCGATCCGCACAGAGCGGTGGTTATGGGGCATAATTTTGAATCTCAACTAAAAGCAACCACAATGTCTTCTCCTGATATTCGTGCGGGGATTTCATTATTAATTGCAGCCTTGTCAGCAAAAGGTACAAGTACAATTCAGAATATTGAACAAATCGATCGTGGATACGAGCGTATCGATGAGCGTTTAAGAGCAATTGGAGCAAAAATTGTGAGAGCATAAAAAGTTTGCCACAAATTTCACCAATTACACCAATTCTTAATTTTTAAAATTCAATTACTCAAATTTTATTAAAAAAAATTAGTGTAATAATAAACAATCTTAGTTTTTGTGTAATTCGTGAAATTTGTGGCGAAAAAAAATAGTCTAAATGACAAATGAACAAAAAGCTATAAAAGCTACTATTTTTAGTATAGTTGGAAACACCTGCCTGGCCATTATAAAAGGCTTAGCAGGTTTTTTTGGCAATTCTTATGCCCTGATTGCAGATGCGATCGAATCAACGACGGATATTTTTTCGTCTTGTTTGGTTTTATTCGGAATCAAATATTCAAACAAACCGCCGGATGAAAACCACCCTTACGGGCATGGTCGTGCAGAACCACTAATTACCTTTTTGGTTGTTGGTTTTTTAATTACTTCGGCAACAATTATTGGATACGAAAGTATTGCGAACATTCAGAATCCGCATGATCTGCCAAAATCATGGACCTTGTATGTTTTGGGTGCTATTATTGTCTGGAAAGAATATTCGTTTCGTCTAGTAATGAAGCGTAGCAAACAAACGAATAGTTCATCATTAGCAGCTGATGCCTGGCACCATCGCAGTGATGCTATTACTTCTGTAGCAGCATTTGTGGGGATTTCGATTGCGCTAATTATGGGAAAAGGATATGAATCAGCAGATGATTGGGCGGCACTTTTTGCTGCTTTTTTTATCTTATACAATAGCTATAAAATTTTCAGGCCAGCGCTTGGTGAAATTATGGACGAAAATTTAAACGATGACTTAGTCGAAGAAATCCGCATAAAATCTTTAACAGTTATTGGTATCCTGGGTACAGAAAAATGCTTTATCCGTAAAGCCGGAATGAAATATCACGTTGATCTTCATGCTATCGTGTCAGCTAAAATTTCAGTAAAAGAAGGACATGATTTATCACATAAACTACAGGATACCCTAAGGGAAAAAATACCTCAATTGGGGAATGTTTTAATACATATTGAACCGGATGATTATCATTAGAAAAAGGTTCAAAGTGGTAAAGGTGCTATGGTTTTCTTTGTAACGATAAAATCTTTAAATCCGCTTATTCTTTTGAGTAAGCGGATTTTTTTGTGGGCGTTCCCTTCGGTCGGGCTATTCGCTATATCTTTTTATTTTTAAAGGAAAAATAAAAAGGATATCGCTTCTATCCCTAACGCAATCTTGAGTAAAAAGGAGTTTTAGATTCTGATTTTTATACGATTACATTGTAGTTCGGGCGGAGTAGGGAGCCTGTTAAGCATTTCGACTTCGCTCAATATGACAAAACAGAGAGTTTTTTTTATAGTATGTTCGACAAGTTTCTCAGTTCGAGTGGAGTCCAGAACCGCAAAAGCATTTTATCTTAGTAGCATAGAAGCTCAGTAACTTAGGAACTTTTTCTCTAATTCAAAACATTCAAAATCTTCAAACCAAACACAACCCCATTTTGCTGAATTCCGCCTTGATACGAATGCACATAATCCAATCTGAATATCTTGAATTTTCCAAACCCCAGATTGTCTAAACCAACGGTAAATTCAGTGTATGGCTTTCTGTCGGGAATGGCAAGTGAATGAAACCCAATATTCATTGTCGATTTTAAAAGATTTAACAATGGAATTTTATTCATGATAAATCCCGTGTCATTATGCTCCAAATGCATTTCAAAATAACTATCATTGGTACTGTTGGCATAATACGGCATTAAATTGAAAACGTTCAGATAGCGATCACTTGTACCGATGTGAGTCTGATTTCCGTTGAAATGCCTATAATCGATAAAAGAAATATTTTCAGCATTAAAGAACTTTCCGGCTTTAAAATTCATTCCCAAAGTTCCTTTGTTATCTAAAGATAAATCATAAAGTACGGAAGCTCCGATGCGTTCAAACTCGTATTTTTTTTCACTCGCAGCAAAAGCTTTTTCAAAAGCTAAAAGTATTGTTGGATATTTATCATCTTTAAAATTATATCTTCCGTCAGGTCTTGAAATGTATTTGTTCCCAAAGTTAATTCGGGCACTCAAAGCGGTTTTGAATAAATGATGAGGATCAAAAGCCGGTGTTGTGAAATCATTTGGTGCTAACGGATTATTCGATGAATACATATCGTCTCTTTTGAAGAAAGAATAATCTGTGGTGTTAAAAAGAGGTTTTCGTTGCTCGTACGCTACTTTTGCATTTAAACTCACTCCATTTAATATGTTTTGCGAATAGTTGATTTGAGCAAATTCCAGATTGTACAATTTCATATAATTGTCTTTAAAAAATAAAGAACTGACAGAATTAATGAGCTTACTGATGGGTTCTGCACTATTAAATTGTGCGACTTTAGTTCCTCCGGATGCCCCTATAGTGGCATAATTAATAGTATTGAATTTATGGCTGAATTCTCCAACTACGCGAAAACGTTCGTCCGAAAAACCATAATTAAAAGTGGTGCTTATCGATGTGCTTTTTCCTTTTTCTTCATTCCATTTTTTAAAAGAAAAACCGGAATCTAAATTAAAACCCTGAATGGTATTAAAGCTCAGTGAAGTAAGATTTAATAAGCCTTTATAATCAAGCGAATATTTTTTGAAAGTATTTTTATAATCATACCCCATTAGGATATCTGTTACTTTAAACTTGTTGTTTTTAGCATCTAGAGAGTCTGTGTATTTCTGAGATTTTCTAATGATTTGCAGGCTGTCTTTTTTAGTATAGTCCGTACTTTCTTCAAGGGTTAACGGAATCGGGCGGATTTCGTTCCAAAAAGAATCGTCTTTTTTGTTTGCGTCAAGTTCAAAAGCAACCACTTCATTCCCAAACGTTTTCTTTTCGAAAGACGAAGGGAATTCATAATTAGAATATACATAATTAAATTTTCCGGAGAACTTTATTCCAAAAATACCGGCAATGAATTCTAAAGTCTGTGCATTTTTGGTCCAGATTTTATTTTTTGCATTGTAGCTAAAGCTCTGTTTTAGGTTCATCACTTCAGTAAATTCATTTTTCATTCGGTATCCTTTTATGTCCAGATCTATGGCGTAAATGGCAAAACTATCGTCGACAATATAGATGTAACCTTCAAAAACGGGTTCTTTATCACGTTTAGGGATTACTTTGATTTTATAGATTTGTTGATTGTTATCGTCATAAAAAGTGCCCTCCAGTTTGTATTTGTAATAACTGAAAGCATTATCTGCAATAGGAGAGATGAGTTTAATATCAAAATCCAGTGTATTGTCGTAAAAATCATAAGTCGACAAAGATGCGGTGTTGTAACTGTATCCTTTATTGTTTCCTGAAATTTTGGAAGCAATAATTTTCTCTTTTAATTTGTTGGGTTTTTCAAAAGTAATTTTCGAAATGGTTTCAGATAAATATAAAATTCCTGTTCCCGTAGAATCCAGATTTGAGGTCATATCAGCGCCAAGATCTACTTTTTTTCCAAGGATTTTTTTGGGTAAATCTTTGACTTTAAACATTCCTTTCGAGTAGAAATCGGCAGTATATCGTGCCGTTTTTTCTGAATTGTCTTTTTTTTCTTTAATCGCACTTCTTATGATAGCATCGGCGGGATTTTTTTTCGGATCGATTACCACTTCGTTTAAGTCAAAGCTTTCTTCAAGCATTTTTACGTTCAGCGTAATTGCTTTTGAATCACGAGAAACGGTTATCTTTTGGGTTTTAAATCCTAAATACTGAAATGTGATTTTGTTTTTGCCCACTTCTTTTACAGTAAGCTGGTAGTTCCCCTGTTCGTTAGAAGTAGTTCCGCTATACGTGTTTTCTTCAAACACAGAAACAAAAGGCAAAGGATTACCTTTGTCATCCGTTATGGTTCCCTTTATTTGGGCAAAATTGGAGATCGAAAAAAATAAAAAGGCGAGTAAAGTATAGTTTCTCATGAAAGTGGTTTCTCTAACAAAAATAGAATAAGTTAAAAATGAGCTTATTAAAAATTTGTTAAATAAAGACCTACAAGAATGATTGAATAGCTAAATCGTAACTTTTTAATCCAAAACCTAAAATAACCCCTTTGGCATTTCCCGACAAATACGATTGGTGTCTAAAGCTTTCGCGCGCATAAGTATTCGAGATATGCACTTCGATAACAGGAGTCGTAACAGCTTTTATAGCATCGCCCAGGCCTATTGAAGTATGTGTATAGGCACCGGCATTCAAAATGATTCCTTCATAAGTAAAACCATATTCCTGAATTTTTCCAATCAATTCGCCTTCAATATTACTCTGATAGTAAGAAAGTTCAATGTTTGGGAATTTTTTTTGCAACGTTTCAAAATAATCTTCAAATGTTTGACTTCCGTAAACTTCAGGTTCTCTTTTTCCTAAAAGATTTAAATTGGGGCCGTTGATGATGCAGATTTTCATATTTAAAGTTATTTTTCGCGAGTTAAAGCATTTAGTTTTTAAACCATATAAGGAATATAAGTTCAATTAAGCTAAATCAATTTTATGGATTGAAATTGTTATTGACATTTGATTTTGCAATTGATTTTTACAATTGTCATTGAACTTGGTAAAAATAAAAAAACCGTTCTAATTATTAGAACGGTTTTTATAAAAGTATGTGATATATTTTCTAGAACAACATTATTCCGGCTGAAAGTTGGAATACAGAGTTTTTAAGATCAGCTTTAGAAGAAACTTCCGTTAATCCAAAACCATAACGCCCTTGAATAAAGATACCTTCAGTAATCTTTAAGCCAAGTCCTGCATTAATTGCAAAGTCAAAAGTTTTAGGATCCTGAACGTCAAATTCTTTCTTATTGCTTACTAAGAATGATGCCTGTGGACCTACTTCTAAGCTTAGAGATTTTGTTACGTATATTTTAGCCATTACTGGAATAGCAATATATCCTAATTCATTTTTAAATTCTCCAATTGCATTTTTGTATGAAGCCCCTTGAGTAGAGTATAAAAGCTCAGGTTGAATAGAAAATTTTTCTAATAATTTAACTTCAGCAATTAAACCAGCATGATAGCTTGTAATACCGTCTTTGCTATAGTCTATTCCGCTAAAACTTGCGTCTCCTGTTTGATTAGCAAAGTTAACCCCTGCTTTTACCCCAATTTTTAATAATTGTGCCTGAATTGTAGCTGATGTTGCGATGAACAGAACAGCCGCTAAAATTATTTTTTTCATAAAAGTTTTTTTTAAAATTTGGTATTTTAATTTGTTATCTATTAGTCAAAACTACAGAATTAGGAATTTATTGTTTTATATTTTGGTTTAAATAATTACTAAATTTCTCGTCTTTTTCATTTTTTTTTAGTTAAAACACTCTATTTAAGAATGTTGTTGTAGTTTTATTTAAAAATAATTTTTTTTCGTTTAGTCCGAATTTTATTTCAAAATAGGTAAAATAAAGTTTTGTTTTAATAAGGATATTTTGATGTTTAACTTTTACGAGTCAGCTAAAAATCGTTTAGGAGATTTGTTTTGTCAAAAGTTGCAATTTTTAAAAAATCATACTATTTATTAATATCACATGTGTTTGATATCTAACTAATTGAGTTTTTTGGTTTGTTTTTTTAACAAGATTAAGTATCTATTTACCACTTTTTTTATTAAAATAAAAATAGATTTTTATGAAGTAAATTTTTATATTTGATTATTAAATTTAACCAAAAAAAATACGATGAAAAAAATTATTTTAGCTGCTATAGCTGTAATGGCATTTGGATTTACAAATGCACAACAAACAAGATTTGGAGTAAAAGGAGGTCTTAACCTTTCAACAGTAGTTGGAGGAGATGTTGAAAATGCTAAATCATTAGTTGGTTTTCATGTTGGAGGTTTTGCGGAAATCAAAGTTTTTGAAAAATTCTATATTCAGCCAGAGCTTTTATACTCAGCTCAGGGAACAAAAGTTGATGGACCTTTTGGTGATGCCGATATTAAATTGAATTATTTAAATATTCCTGTTCTGGCAAAATATTACATTGTAGATAAATTCAGCGTTGAGGCTGGTCCGCAATTAGGTGTTTTATTATCAGCTAAAGCTGATGGTGAGGATGTTAAAGATGGGACGAGATCAGTGGATTTTGGTTTCAACATAGGAGCTGGATATAATTTTACTGATAATCTTTCAATTGGTCTTCGTTACACTATTGGTTTATCTCCTCTTTCTGATAAAGATATTGATAATTCAGATGATTATTACAACAGTGCTAAAAATAGTAACCTTGCGTTATTTTTAGCTTATAAATTCTAATTGTTGACAATAATAAAATTTAAAAGCCTTCCCTAATCAGGAAGGTTTTTTTATGCTCAAAAATGTTTTACTTTGTAAATATGAACTGGAGCCGTTATATAAAAGATTATCAATCGTATTTACGTATCGAAAGAGGGTTGTCGAAAAATACAATCGAGAATTACGGTTTTGATATCGAACGATTGTGTCTTTTTTTAGAAACGAATCAAATTGAAATTTCCCCTTTGAAAATTTCAGATGAAACGGTACAGCAATTTATATATGCTGTTGCTAAAGAAGTTAATCCACGATCGCAGGCACGAATTATTTCAGGTTTAAAAAGTTTCTTTAATTATTTGGTTTTTGAAGATTATAGAAATGATAATCCTTTGGAATTAATCGAAACTCCTAAAACTGGACGGAAATTACCCGATACTTTGTCGGTTCCGGAAATAGATTCGCTGATTGCGGCTATAGATTTAAGTAGTAACGAAGGCGAACGAAATCGTGCTATGCTGGAAACTTTATACGGTTGTGGACTTCGGGTTTCAGAACTGGTTGCGCTCAAAATATCCGATTTGTTTTTTGAGGAAGGTTTTATCAAAATTACCGGGAAAGGAAATAAAGAACGTTTTGTTCCAATTGGTAAACTGACTCAGAAATACATGCAGATGTATCAAAAAGAAGTTCGTGTAAATCTGACAATAAAAAAAGGTTTTGAAGATACATTGTTTTTAAACCGAAGAGGAGGCCAATTGACACGAGCTATGATTTTTACGATTATAAAAGACCTGGCTGTAAAGGTCAATTTGAATAAAAACATTAGTCCGCATACTTTGCGTCATTCTTTTGCAACGCATTTACTTGAAAATGGCGCTGATCTAAGATCGATTCAATTAATGTTAGGTCATGAATCTATAACAACAACTGAAATCTATGTGCATTTGGATCGAAGTTTCTTAAAGGAAGTAATGCATTCTTATCATCCCAGAAAATAATTATTGGTGAACACCTTTTGTTTTAAGTAAAAAAATAATATATTGTGTGATATTTTGTGTTAATCATAGAATAAAAAACATGAAATAGTTCTTTTTTGTTGAGATATTATTTTTGAATAATGGAATCTACATAAATAAGTGATATATGGTTTTTGATTTGTATGGGAATGAGGATTGCTTAGAGGTGAATAATTTTTATAAGAAGTTGTTTGCAGAAATGCCTGATTTGCTTTTTCAGTTTGTTATTGATTGTGATAACCATTATTCTTTTCCTCTGGTTAGTAAATCAGCCGATGAAATTTTGGAGCTTACGGCTGAAATGTTTTCAAACGATGCCCAACAGATTATTTACAATAGAATTTTCCCTGCAGACCAGAATTTCTTTTTTCAATCTTTAGTCAAGGCAAGAAGAGAAGTAAAGCCCTGGGAGATTGAGTTTAGGGCCCTTTTGCCTAAAAAGGGATTACGCTGGTTTAAAATTTCTTCTAGAACTGAACTGTCCCCTTCAAATGGTTGTGTTAGTTTTTATGGTCATGTCACAGATATTACAGAGCTAAAAGAAAAAGAAGAAAAACTTCGTATATCCGAAGAGCGTTTTCAGTTTGCTCTCGAAGCGTCTACAGCAGGAATTTGGGACTGGGATTTGGTGACTAATACAGTTTTCTATTCTTCTTTATCACTCAAAATTTTAGAATTAGAATCGTCCGATGTTTTTGATGATCCGGAACGTTGGGATAAAATTGTTCATCCTGATGATCTGCCTAAATACTACTCTGATATTCAGGAACATTTTGATAATAAAATCCCTTACTACGAAAATTATCATCGCGTCATGACTTCCAGTGGCAATTATAAATGGATTCTGGATCGTGGCAAAGTGATTAAAAGGGATGAAAACGGAAAGCCATTACGAGTAATTGGTACGCATACGGATGTTTCCCTGCAGAAAGAAAAAGAACTTGAACTTATAAAAACGATGAAATTGTACAGCGACCAAAACAGCCGATTGGTTAATTTTTCGCATATTGTTTCGCACAACCTAAATACGCAAGCCGGAAATATAAAATCGATTTTGGATTTTATTGATGCTGATATCGAAAGACAAACCGTTAATGAAATGCTGGAGCATTTGCGAACCGTTTCAAATGACTTGAATGATACTATTGCAAATCTAACGCAGATTGTAAAAACGCAAAGTAATATTAATATTGCGGTTGTTTCTTTAAAACTGTGTGAATACATCGATAAAACGATTTCAATCATTAAAGGGTTTGACAGGCAATATAATGTAACAATGGTCAATAATGTTCCCAGGTATGTGACGGTTAATTTCAATCCGGCTTATCTGGAAAGCGTTTTGTTGAATTTTGCAACAAATGCGATCAAGTATGCCCATCCGGATCGTGATCCTCTTATTATTTTTGATTTTTCGATTGAACCGGAAGGTTATAAAGCATTAAAAATTACAGATAATGGTTTAGGGATTGATTTAAATGTTTACGGTGATTTGTTGTTTGGGATGTATAAAACGTTTCATAATCACCAGGAAGCCCGGGGAATTGGTTTGTATATTACCAGAAATCAAATTGAAGCTATGAAAGGAAGTATTTCTGTAGAAAGTGAAGTTGGAGTAGGGACAAGTTTTAAAATCGTCTTTAATGATGTTTAAAATGAGAATTTTAAAGGGATATAAAACAATAAAGGCTATCTGTGAAGATAGCCTTTATTATTTATTAAGAATGTGAGATTACTTAGCAATATTCACTGCTCTTGTTTCTCTGATTACAGTAACTTTTACCTGACCCGGATAAGTCATTTCAGTTTGAATTTTTTGTGAAATCTCGAAAGATAAGTTTGCTGCATTATCATCAGAAACTTTTTCGCTTTCTACAATTACACGAAGTTCTCTACCAGCCTGAATGGCGTATGCATTTTTTACACCGCTAAAACCATAAGCTACTTCTTCAAGATCTTTCAAACGTTGAATGTATGAATCAAGAACCTGACGTCTTGCACCTGGTCTTGCACCTGAAATAGCATCACAAACCTGAACGATTGGAGAAAGTAATGATTTCATTTCGATCTCGTCGTGGTGCGCTCCAATAGCATTGCAAACTTCTTCTTTTTCACCATATTTCTCCGCCCATTGCATACCTAATAAGGCGTGAGGTAAATCGCTTTCAGTATCCGGAACTTTACCAATATCATGAAGTAAACCGGCTCTTTTTGCTAGTTTTACGTTTAAGCCTAATTCGGCTGCCATGATACCACAAAGTTTAGAAACTTCTCTCGAGTGTTGCAATAAGTTTTGTCCGTAAGAAGAACGGTATTTCATTCTACCTACTACTTTTATCAATTCAGGGTGTAAACCGTGAATTCCTAAGTCAATAACCGTACGTTTACCAACTTCAATAATTTCGTCATCGATTTGTTTCGCTGTTTTAGCAACTACTTCTTCAATTCTGGCTGGGTGAATACGCCCGTCAGTTACTAATTTGTGCAATGCCAAACGCGCAATTTCTCTACGAACGGGATCAAAACAAGAAAGAATGATAGCTTCTGGTGTATCATCAACAATGATTTCTACTCCGGTTGCAGCTTCCAGAGCTCTGATGTTACGACCTTCACGGCCAATAATTCTACCTTTTACATCATCAGACTCAATGTTGAACACTGAAACGCAATTTTCAACTGCTTCTTCTGTTCCAACTCTTTGAATAGTATTGATGATAATTTTCTTGGCTTCTTGTTGCGCCGTAAGTTTTGCCTCTTCAATCGTATCCTGAATATGAGACATTGCTTTACTTTTAGCTTCGGCTTTTAAACCTTCTACCAATTGTTCTTTAGCTTCTTCAGCAGAAAGCCCTGAAATTACTTCAAGTTGTTGTAACTGACTTTTGTGTAATTTGTCAACTTCAGTTTGCTTCTTGTCTAAAACCTCAATTTTGTTGTTGTATTCTGCTGTTTTAGCTTCAAAATCGTCATTTACTTTCTTGGCTTTAGAAAGCTCGTTTGATATTTGAGATTCTTTATCGCGAACTCTTTTTTCTACTTCGGCTACTTTTTTGTCCCGAGCCAAAATAACTTGTTCATGCTCAGATTTTAATTCAATGAATTTTTCCTTTGCTTGAAGAATTTTGTCTTTTTTAATATTTTCTGCTTCTAAATTAGCGTCTTTTAAAATTGAAGAAGCCTCTTTTTTTGCATTCTTGATTAGATTAGAAATATTGCTTTTTTCGATAATTTTAGCGATTGCAAAACCTGCCGCAATCCCTATTATACCTGAAATAATGATCGTTATTATGTCCATGTTTGTTAAAATTTATATATAAAAAAAGCCTACATTAATTGCTTGAATAAACTCGTAAAGACAAGTTTTGAGCTAACTCACTGTTCAAGTTTCCTTGCCGAAGCATGGCATACTATAGTAGCGAAGATTCACTCACTTTAATTTGTTAGTGTTGAGTTTACCAATTGTGAACTAATGTAGGCAGTATCTTAGTTGCTGTAAAGAACGTTTAATTTTCGAGATATTGATCTAATAGCGAATTTAATCTTTTAATTCTTTCAATGGTTTCTTCTCCATCGATTGCGTTATCAATTTGTTTTTGCTCTACTTGTGATGCAAATTGCAAGGCACACATAGCCAGAACATCTTGTTTGTCACGAACCGCGTAACTTTCTTCGAATTGCTTGATCATAGCATCAATTTTTTTAGAAGCACTTCTAAGTCCTTCTTCCTGAGTAGGGTCTACCGTTAGCGGGTACACTCTGTCTGCAATTGATATTTTAATTCTAAGCTTTCCGTCCATTGTTTTTCTAGTCTGATAGTTGTGCTATACAGTAATCGATTTCGCGAATTAATGAATTTATTTTAAGCTTTGTCTCTCTCTTGTTATTGTCGCTGCCGAGCAACGAATTGGCTATCTTAAGTGTGTCATATTGCTTCTTCAAAGCCTCCATTTCTTCAGATTGTTTCTGGATAATTTGCGCAGCTTTGTCTAGTTCTAATCGTAAAACCTGATTGTTTTTCTCCAGGCCTTTTGATTTCTCAAAAAGCTTTTCGACTTTATATTCAAGAGTATCAATTATTTCTGCAATTACACTCATTGTAAATCCTATTCATTACTTAATCATACAAAGTTAGTATTCCTTTTTATTAATGCAATTTTTTATCGATTTTTTTACATTAAAAATAACCAATTAAATGAAATTCAATCAATTGTATTTTTGTAGCTTTATACTCGGATTTCGGCTCTTATTTTTTTATCTTAGCAAAAATGTTGCTTATGAAATATTCGTTACTTACCCTGTTTTTTTGTCATTTTATTTTTGCTCAGACCCAATATCCTAAAAATGATTTTCGCCCGCCTCTTGATATTCCGATGCAACTTTCGGGTAATTTCGGGGAGTTAAGGCCCAATCATTTCCACGCCGGCTTCGATTTAAAAACGAATCAAAGAGAAGGATTAACTGTGCATGCCATTGCTGATGGGTATGTTTCCAGGATAAAAATTTCAACTTTCGGAAATGGAAAATGTATTTATATCACACATCCAAACGGGTATACTTCAGTTTATGGGCATTTGCAAACGACTGTTGGTCCAATTCAGGATTATGTACTCAAAACGCATTATAAAGAAAAGGCGTATGAAATTGAAATGTTTCTAAAACCTGATGAGTTACCGGTAACAAAAGGACAGGTAATTGCACTTTCCGGAAATACAGGTTCCTCAGAAGGACCACATTTGCATTTCGAAATTCGGGATACTAAAACGGAGTTTGTGATTAACCCGATATTTTTTGGATTTGATAAAGATATAAAAGATACTAAAAAGCCTACTATTTCCAGTGTATATGTTTATCCATTAGAAAATGCATCAGTCAATCAGTCCAAACAGCCTTTGTTGCTGAATGTTGCGCTTCAAAAAGACGGAACGTATTTGGCCACTAAAGTAAAAGCGAATGGAAAAATTGGTTTCGGAATTTCGGCTGTAGATTATGATGATGTTTCATTTAATAAAAATGGTGTTTTTAATGTTGCTACTTTTTTGAACGGAAATCAAAATTACAATTACCAATTCAATACTTATTCATTTGATGAAATGCGATACGTTAATGCCTTGATTGATTATGCTAAATATAAAAAATCAGGTCAGCGCGTTCAGAAACTTTTCATGAAAACCCCTTATGCTTTAAGTATTATCAAGACAGATTCGCTTCGCGGAATTATTCCGGTCAAGCCAAATTTAGCTTCAACTTACAGAATTGAAGTTTCTGATTACTTCGGAAATTTAAGTGCTATTACAGTCCCGGTTGAATATGATGCTGCAACAGCAATTGTCAAGGCAGAACCTGTAACATCAAAGTATTTTATTAAAGTCAATAAAGATGCTAATTTTGAAAAAGATAATATGTCGGTATTTTTTCCTGCGGGAACTTTTTATGATGATTTTAATTTAAATTTTGATGTAAGAAATAATCGCATTTACATTCATGATGATACTGTTCCGGTTCATTCGAACTTTACCATTACAATAAAAGACGATTCGTACCCGGAGACCCTGCGGGATAAACTTTTTATCGGAAGGTTCAGCGGAAATGGTTCCAGTTATAATGGTACAGTGAGAAAAGGAGATGTTTTTACTGCTAAGTCAAAAATATTGGGGCAATTTGGTTTGGTATTAGATACAATTAAACCAACAATTAAAATTGCAAAACCAATTGAAGGTAAGTGGATCACGGGTCAGAAAAAAATTGAATTTATTATTAATGATGCTTCATCCGGAATTAAATCCTACAATGGATATTTGAACGGAAAATGGGTCTTGTTTGAATATGAAAATAAAACCAGAAAAATTACACATACTTTTGATGATGCAATTGTTGCTGAAGGAGCAAACGATTTAAAAATTGAAGTGATTGATAATGTGGGTAATTCTGCTATCTTTGAAACTCATTTTTTTAGAAGTCAACCAAAATAAAACCAAAGCGTTTGAATCATAATAAACTATTATTCGTTTTTCTTTTTTTATTTATTACTTGTGTTTCATTTGCTCAAAATGCTCATGTTAAAGGAGTTATTTTAGACAATCAGAATCATCCGGTAGCCGATGTCAATATCACCTCTTTGGGTACTATCACACAATCAGATGCAAATGGTTATTTTGAAATTGTCGTGCCTTCAAACAAAAAAACTTCCTTGATTTTTACTCATATTGCTCTTAAGATGATGAGTCTTACAGTGATTTTAAAGCCAAATGAGATTTTTCTTTTTAATCCGGTAATGAGTAGCTCTGAGGAACAAATGGGAGAGGTTTTTGTTTCTTCTAAAAATAAAAAGCGCGTTCAGGGAATTACGACTGTCGATGCTGCTACGATTAAAAAGATTCCGGGTGCTAATGCCGGAATCGAAAATATTCTGAAAACATTGCCCGGTGTAAATTCAAACAATGAATTGAGTACGCAATATGCAGTCCGTGGCGGGAATTATGATGAAAATTTAGTTTATGTAAATGAAGTTGAAGTCTATCGTCCATTTTTAATTCGTTCAGGTCAGCAAGAAGGTTTGAGTTTTACGAATACGGATCTGGTTCAGAATGTTGATTTTTCGGCCGGAGGGTTTCAGGCTAAATTTGGGGATAAATTATCTTCTGTTTTAGATATTACCTATAGAAAACCTACCCAGTTTGGGGCTTCATTAGAGGCTAGTTTGTTGGGAGGAAGTATTTCTGTCGATGCTGTTTCTAAAAATAAAAAATGGTCAGCCGTTACTGGTGTGCGCTATCGAAATAATAGTTTGCTGGTGAATAGCCAGGATACTCAAACCAATTATACGCCTACTTTTGCAGATATTCAAACGAATGTCAATTATGATATTTCTAAAAAATGGCAAGTGAGCTTTTTAGGCAATATTTCTCAAAATAAATATTTGTACCAGCCTCTTACGCGTGAGACAAAATTTGGAACTATTGATCAGCCAATGGCGCTTGCTGTATATTATGAGGGAAAAGAAAGAGATCAGTATGATACTTATTTTGGTGCCCTAAAAACGACTTATAAAGTATCTTCAGGTTTTACTTTAAAATTTATAGGGTCGTTGTTTCATACGATGGAGCAAGAGCATTTTGATATTTTGGCCCAATACCGTTTAGGGAATGTAGGGGAGGATAAAACAACTCAGGTTGACTTTACACGGGGGATTGGTTCGCAATTGAATCATGCAAGAAATGATTTGGATGCTTTGATTGCCAATGCAGAGATTAAAGGATTTAAAGAGTGGAAAAATGAGAGCCAATTAGAGTTTGGCTTAAAATATACAAGAGAATCAATTCGTGACAGAATTGTAGAGTGGGAGATGATTGATTCGGCTGGATTTTCTATCAATCCGCCACTTGTTATTTTGCCTGAAAACAATCAGCCTTACCAACCATATACAGGACCATTATTACCGTATCAGGATGTTCGTGCTACGAACTTTAATACGATAAACAGATTTTCAGGTTATGCACAATACAGTAAAAAATCAGAGTTAGGATCTAATCAGGTTTGGTATAATTTGGGGGCTCGTTTTCAGAGTTGGAATGTTTCCGGTGCTGCCGTTGAGGGGAAGAATCAAATTGTTTTTAGTCCACGTGCTCAATTTGCCATAAAACCGGATTGGGATATGGATATGGTTTTCAGGCTTTCTGGAGGATTATATCATCAGCCACCTTTTTATAGAGAACTCCGTGATCTGGACGGAGTTGTAAATCCAAATGTAAAAGCACAGGAATCGGTGCATATTGTATTGAGTAATGATTATAATTTTAAAATATGGAATCGCCCTTTTAAATGGGTAACAGAATTGTATTATAAATCACTTTCAGATGTAAATGTGTATTCGATTGATAATGTTAGGATTCGTTATATTGCCAACAATAATGCAAAAGCCTACGCGCAGGGGCTTGATTTTAGACTCAACGGAGAGTTTGTGCCCGGAACAGAATCGTGGATTAGTTTTGGTTACCTGAAAACCGAAGAGAATTATGCAGATAAAGGGTATATTGCCAGACCAACCGACCAGCGTTTAAAATTTGCTATGTTATTTCAGGATTATATGCCGAACATTCCAAGTGTGAAATTGTACCTGAATTTAGTGTATAATACAGGTTTGCCTGGCGGAGCTCCGGCCTATTCTGATCCTTATTTGTATCAAAGCAGGTTGAATGATTATCGTAGGGCAGATGTTGGTTTTGCTAAAGTTTTTGTAGATAACAGTACCAAAGTAGCGAAAGCAAAGTGGTTAAAAAACTTCAAAGAACTGTCTGTTGGATTAGAAATTTTTAATCTTTTCAACAATCAAAATGCGATAACCAATACCTGGGTGCGTGATGTGTATTCTAAAAATCAATATGCAATCCCAAATTATATGACTTCGAGAGTTTTTAATGTGAAGCTGAATGCGAGGTTGTAAATATTGATTTAGTCTTTCTGCAATAAGAGCAGAGCTATTTGCGTTGAAGGTAAGTGTGTTTTTACTTTTAGTAAAATTCAATAAAACGAGATAATACAATCAAAAATACTATATTTGATATCCTAATATAATTAGCATACATGAAAAATTCCTTAAAATATATAGCCTTAGCAATCATCGGAACACTAGTGAGTTGTAAAGATGAAGTTCAGAAACCTAAAGTGATTTATGATGCTGCCAATAAGGCGAGTGTTGTAACGAAAACGGATTCAACACAGATTGAAGTGGCAGATTTACCTATTCAGATGGAAGGAACGGGTTATTTAATCCATCCTGTTGGAGATTTGCGTGTCTTTGAAAAAGGGACCAAATCACGTTACGGATCTTCGAGTGTCAATGATGTAAGTTTTACAATTTCGAATTTAGGAGAATATGAAATTACAGGATATTTGCAAAATTTGAAATTTCAAAAAGTCGATTCAGATTCTATTCGTCCCCTATCAGATAAACCTGTTTTAATTTTGACTGCTACTTATTTAAAAACAGTTGCTGACAGGACTCAAAACCAAATTATGGTCTATACTTTGGCGGATTCAGATACCAATAAAGATGGTAAAATTGATGCCAGCGATATTAAAACCTTGTATTTAAGTAGCATTAGTGGTGAGCATTTTACGAAGGTTTCTGAAGACTTTCAGGAATTGGTAGACTGGAGTTTAATCGAGTCTAAAAATCGTTTATACTTTAGGACTATTGAAGATACCAACCAAAACGGGCAATTTGATAAAAATGATGTTTTGCATTATAACTATATAGATTTAGCTTCTAAAAAATGGGAAGTAAAAAGTTATAAGCCTATTTAAAGTTTCTAAGCTGCTAGTGTTTTAGCTGCTAAGATTTAAAATCAAAAGAAAAAGTCCTTTAAAAATTAAATCAATTAATTTAAGGGACTTTTTCTTTTAAGGCGGTGTTTGAAATCCTTTTAATCTGTGTGATCTGTGACAAAAAAAACTCAAAAACTCTTAGTGCCGATAGCTATCGGTATAGCCACTTAGAAAAAAATCTAAATCAAAATGTCGCTTTCGAGATCAGATTTTTCAATGTCAAAATCAAAGCCTAAACGATCTACTAAGTCGATTACAAGTTTTTTATACCAGTTTTCAGATTTGGGATGAATGTATATCTTTTCAATTAATTGTTTAAGATCAACATTGATTTTTAAGCCGTCATTTAGTTTTATGGTGCTTTTTGAAGTGTCAGTAATAATACGGACTTCACGCTCGTACTGAAAACTTTTTCGTTTGAATAAAAACGGGAAGAACAAATCATCAAACGGAATGTATTCTTTTTTGTAGTCGATATAATTGACTTCGCCAATATACTGGTCAAAATTATTCTCTGGATTTAATGCTTTTTGCAATCTTCCAATAGTCGACTGAATGGCTAATCCTTCACTGTTTTGTGTAAAAATCTGCCACATGGCAAACGATTCATATTCGTTAATATGCCAGCTGCTTATAGCTACTTTTTCACGATGTGTTTTGTAATAATTTAAAAAGTCAGGATTGTCAATAGCGAGTTTTTTGATCTCTTCAAAAGTGGGCTCGCTAAAAGTACCTTCATACTGATCTTCAAATTTATCAGAACGGGACATAAATAGTTTCTTGGAAAATAGTAAGTCCAGAAATTTAGACAGGTCCAGGTATTTCCAAACAATTGTATCTGGATCATCTGGAAGTTTTATGTTCGGATTGTTGAGATACATTTTTGATAGTTTTAAAGTTGTTCTAATAAAAAGCCACAGATTGCACAGATAAAAGTATGATTTTATTTCGTTTGTAAGAAATATAATCCGTGTTATTCTGTGTAATCTGTGGCTAAACCCAGATTCTTTTATTTAAGATTCAAAAGATTGCATCGTTACCAGTTTGTTATAGGTTCCGTTATGTGCAATCAATTCGTCATGTGTTCCTTGTTCTACTATTTTTCCTTTTTGCATTACGACAATCAAATCTGCTTTTTGAATCGTTGAAAGTCGGTGTGCAATTACGATCGAAGTTCTGTTTTGCATCATATTCTCCAAAGCGACCTGAACAAATTTTTCGCTTTCCGTATCCAATGCTGATGTAGCTTCATCTAAAATCATAATTGGAGGATTTTTCAATACCGCACGAGCAATTGATAGACGTTGTTTTTGTCCGCCTGAAAGCTTGTTTCCACTATCACCAATATTAGTATAAATTCCTAAAGGTAAATCTTTAACGAACTCAAAAGCATTGGCGATTTTCAGCGCTTCAATAATTTCATCGTCTGTAGCATCTAATTTTCCTAATGAGATATTCGCTTTTATGGTGTCATTAAACAAGATACTGTCCTGAGTTACTAATCCCATTAAGCTGCGAAGCGACTGTAAGTTCATGTCTTTGATGTTGATTCCGTCGATTGAAATTGTTCCGTCGTTCACGTCGTAGAAACGGGTCAATAAGTTGGCAATCGTACTTTTCCCACTTCCGGATTGTCCCACAAGTGCAACTGTTTGGCCTTTTTTGATAGAGAGAGAAAAGTCTTTTAAAACGGTTTCATTTTCGTATTTAAAATTTACATGCTGAACACTGATGTTATCGTCAAAAGAAGTTTTTTCGATCGCATCCGGTTTAGATATGATCGTGTTTTCTTGTTCAAGAACTTCAAGAACACGTTCAGCTGCGGCGTTTCCTCTTTTTACTCCGTAAGAAGCTTTAGAGATTGCTTTTGCAGGTGTTAGGATATTATATGCTAATCCCATATAGGCAATAAATGAAGGACCACTTAAAGTCTTGTCAATTAAAACCATTTGTCCTCCATACCATAATAAAATAGCAATAACGGTAATTCCCATAAACTCACTTGCAGGCGAAGCTAAGTTCTGGCGATTGCCTATGGAGTTGGATAAATTGAAAAAGCGTTCTGTTGAATTTTGAAAAACAGTATTAAAATAGTTTTCTGAATTGTATCCTTTTACGACTTTCAATCCACCAATAGTTTCTTCAATAGTAGATAAAAAAGCACCTTGTTCCTCTTGCGCTTTTGTGGATTGTTTTTTAAGCTGTTTTCCAATTAATGAAATAATGTAACCTGAAATCGGAATAAAAATAAAAACAAATAACGTTAATTTGGTGCTAATAATCAGCATTGTTGTTATAGTAAAAAGTATCGTTAATGGTTCTTTTACAATAAGTTCCAATATGGCTAAAAATGAGTTTTGAACCTCATTGACATCAGCAGAAATTCTCGAGATAACATCTCCTTTTCTTTTCTCGGAATAAAATGCCAAAGGAAGTTCCAGTGTTTTTTTATACATAGCATTTCGCATGTCTTTTAAAACGCCATTTCGTAAAAAAGTGATGAAAAACATAGCCAGATAATCTGCTAAGTTTTTTAATAAGAAAATCGAAATTATAATTGCTACCATTATAGCTAGAATGTAACCAGGATCATGATCGCCTTTTGTTGTAGTGATATAATAGCTCAGATAATCTTCTCCATACTTCTGGAGATTTAAAATTCCCTGATAGACCGGTTTTATTCTTTTTGCCTTTGTTTGGTCAAATAATACCTGAAGCATTGGTATTAAAGCAACAAACGAAAGTGTGCTAAAAAGCGCATACAAAATATTAAAAAAGATATTTAAGAATGCGTATTTTTTATACGGATATATAAAAGGAACTATTTTTTTGAAATTACTCATTTATTATGGATGTTATTTTCTGCTATGGCAATGGCTCTTTCGAGTTTTTCCAGCAATAATTTTTTTTCTGGTAATTGGGTTAAATAAGCTGAAACTTTGATTTGTTCATCATTGTCAAGCATTAAATAATTAATTTGTTCAGGTGATTTTTCACTGCACAAAATTAATCCAATTGGTTTGTTTTCGCCTTCTTTTTGTTCGTTTTTCTCCAACCAACGTAAATAAAGCTCCATTTGACCTTTGTAACCTGTTTTAAATTTACCAAGTTTTAAGTCGATGGCAACTAATCGGCGTAGGCCGCGATGATAAAAAAGTAAGTCAATGTAAAAATCTTCATCATCAATCGTTATTCTTTTTTGACGGGCAAGAAAAGCGAATTCGCTGCCCATTTCAGTAATGAAATTTTGTAATTGAGCTAAGATCGAACTTTCCAGATCTTTTTCAGAATAAGTGTCGTGTAATCCTAGAAAATCTAAGAAATAAGGGTCTCGAAAAGTTAAATCAGGGCTAATTTGTTTTTCGTTTTTTAATGCGGCTAAATCATTAAGTATGGTTTGTTCGGGCTTCTTGCTGATTGCGGTTCTTTCAAAAAGCATACTGTCGATGCGTTCTTGTAAAGTTCTGACACTCCATCTTTCATGAATACTCATCTGGATGTAGAATTCACGTTTTATATCGCTTTCAATGCTTAATATAGAGTACAAATGTGACCAGCTCAATTGTGCAGACAGTGTCTGCACAATTGTAAAGTCTTGAAAAATAGTATTTAGTTTTATGAAACTATGAATGTTTCTTTTACTAAATCCCGTTCCGTATCGTTTTGAAAGTTCTGAGCTCAGGATTTGAATTGTTTTCTTTCCATAATCAGCACGATCATTTTTTAGAATCTCTTCATTAATGGTCTTTCCAATTTTCCAATACAAAAGGGTTAATTCCTGATTAACCGTTTTAGCAACAAAATGACGGGTCTGATCTATTAATCCTATAATCGAATTTAATAGTTCAGGCTGATCATTTGTGTGCGGTTTGTCACTCATTTGATCTATTTCAAATGCATTCCTGCAATGATGTTTTGTATTTTTTCGTCTAAGAAACTTTCTGCAGCATCAAAATTAGCAACCGAATCTAATTCTGCATTAACGCTAATATAGAATTTGATTTTAGGCTCAGTTCCGCTAGGTCTTGCACAAATTTTAGAACCATCCTCGGTATAATAAATCAATACGTTAGATTTTGGAATAGACATGGCAGATTCTTCTCCGGTCAATAAATTTAAAGCAACTGACGATTGATAGTCTTCAACCATAATTACTCTTTGACCACTAATTTCTTTCAAAGGATTTTGACGTAAATCAATCATCATCTGATTGATTTCCTGTAAGCCTTCCATTCCTTTTTTGGTCAAAGAAACTAAGGATTCTTTGTAAAAACCATTTTCAACATAAAGCTGTAAAAGTTCTTTGTAAACACTGCTTCCTGCTGCTTTTGCCTGAGCTGCAACTTCGCAAATTAATAAGGTAGCTGCAACAGCATCTTTATCTCTTACAGCATCACCTACCATAAAACCAAAGCTTTCTTCCCCGCCTCCAATAAATTCGAGTTCAGGAAAATCCTTGATCATTTTGGCAATCCATTTAAAACCGGTTAAGCCCACTTTGCATTCAACGCCATAACTGGTCGCTAATTCCATCATCATTGGAGTCGAAACGATAGTAGAGCCTACGAATTGTTTTCCATTTATTTTTCCTGCTTTTTTCCATTGTTTCAATAAGAAAGAAGTCATAAGGATCATGGTTTGATTTCCGTTAAGTAAAATCATTTTACCATCATTATTTCTAACGGCAACTCCTAAACGATCACAATCGGGATCTGTTCCCACCACAATGTCAGAGTTGGTTTTGTCAGCCAAAGCCAAAGCCATAGTCAAAGCTTCAGGTTCTTCAGGATTTGGAGATTTTACCGTTGGAAAATCACCGTTTGGTTCTGCCTGTTCCGGAACGATATGAACATTTTTATAGCCCGCTTGATCTAAGGTATCAGGAATTGATTTTATAGAAGTTCCGTGCAATGAAGTAAAAACAATCTGTAAATTATCTTTGGCTGCAGTCGGAGTATTAAAACTTGCGTGTTCTATAGATGATTTTATAAAAGCTTTATCGATCTCACTGTCAATGTACTCGATCAGGCTTTCGTTGGCATTAAATTTAATTTTATCGTAACCTAAGTTTTCGATGATATTGATAATCGCAGCATCTTGCGGAGGTACAATTTGTCCACCATCTTGCCAGTATACTTTATAACCGTTATACTCGGGTGGATTGTGTGAAGCTGTTAATACGATTCCGCATTGACAACCTAAATATTTAAGAGCAAAGGATAATTCAGGAGTAGGTCGTAAGTCAGAAAACAAATAAACATGAATTCCGTTTGCCGAGAAAACATCCGCAACAACCTTGGCCAACGTATTACTGTTATGGCGACAATCATAAGCAATAACCACTTTTAAAGGCTGGTTTGGGAAAACCTCATGCAAATAATCAGACAATCCCTGAGTGTTTTTTCCAAGGGTATATTTGTTGATTCTATTGTTTCCAACGCCCATAACACCGCGCATTCCGCCAGTTCCAAATTCGAGGTTTTTATAAAAACTTTCCTCAAGTTCCTTTGGCGACGTTGTCATTAATTCCTTAACGGCTGCTTGTGTTTCTTTGTCAAATGTAGGAGTCAACCATTCGTTTACAGCATTCAAAATATTAGGTGCTATATTCATCATTCGTATATTTTTATGTTTAAAATAATAATAATTTTCAGGAGCTATTCCTGCTGTCATTCCAATCTTTTTTATTGTAGAAAAAACAATAAAAAAGGATTTTCCCTTCAAATGAAATTCACTGAACTCTAATAAAAATAGAAGTATAGCGACCTAATCAGGGCTGGGGCTTCAGGTTAAAAATTAACCTCTCGGGCAACTTTATAACGGGCTTCATTGCTTTTAGTTCTCAAAATAATCTCCCCCAAAAAGCCGGCTAAGAATAATTGAGTTCCTAATATCATAGTAGTTAAAGCGATAAAAAACCACGGATTACTGGTAATTAAGCTGTATTTCATTCCGTTATACATATGGTACAATTTCGAAATACCAATATAACCTGCCAATAAAAAACCGATAATAAACATCAATGAACCCATTGCGCCAAATAAGTGCATTGGTCTTTTTCCGAATCGGGATAAAAACCAGATCGTAATTAAATCCAGGAATCCGTTTATGAAACGTTCCATCCCAAATTTAGTTTCACCATATTTACGGGCCTGGTGAATAACTACTTTTTCGCCAATTTTATTAAAACCCGCATTTTTTGCCAGAACAGGAATGTATCGGTGCATTTCGCCGGAAACTTCAATGTTTTTGACCACGGTATTTTTGTATGCTTTTAATCCACAGTTAAAATCATTCAATTCAACTCCGGACGTCTTTCTGGCTGCCCAGTTGAATAATTTAGACGGAAGATTTTTTGCCACAACAGAGTCGTAGCGTTTCTTTTTCCAGCCTGATACCAAATCAAATTTTTCTTTGGTAATCATTTCGTATAATCCCGGAATCTCGTCAGGACTATCCTGTAAATCGGCATCCATAGTAATAATAACGTCACCTTTTGCTTTTGCAAAACCGGCATGCAAAGCCTGAGATTTTCCAAAGTTCTTCATGAAACGAATTCCTTTTACATTGGGGTTTTCGTTAGAAAAACTTTCAATAATATTCCAAGAATCATCCGTACTTCCATCATCTACAAAAATGATTTCATAAGAGTAATTGTTAGATTGCATCACTTTGATAATCCACGTATAGAGTTCTTTCAGTGATTCCTCCTCATTAAGAAGCGGTATAAGTATAGATAGATTCATTTATATTTTTATTCTTGTATAGTAGTTTTGCTTTTAAAAAATGCTGCGAAAATTAATCCAAAAATGGAACTGACTACTATAGCAAAAACAGATCCTTTCAGTAATTCTACGGTAGAGTACGGATTTGTTTCTTTCATTTTAGCAATAGTTTCATTAATGGCTGAAGCCGGTGATCCGAATTTTTGCATCATTCCTGCTGTGTATTTAATGATCAATTCATTCAAAGTATCTTTTGCAGCCGGATCAATAAAATTGAATAAAATAATATTAAAAAAAGTAGAAATCAGAATTCCGGTTACGGCAGCTATAAAATAGGTAGTAAATGCCTCCTTAAAAGGGAAAATACCCTTTAAATCTTTCTTAGTTTTAGAAAGTAAAACAATACTTATAGTAAGATTAATTGCCAAACTTAATAGCCCAATCCACCATGAAGTGAATAAGTTTAAATCAATCGCATATATAGTAGTTGTAACTAATGCAGATGCAATTCCAATCATTACACCATAAGTAATACCATTCTTTTTTATAACTTCATTAATCATATTTCTATATGTTTTAAAATTAATCCACAAATATAGCAATTCCCAATATAATGAGAGAGAAAAAAAGCTTTTTGAATTTTGCTAAAAAAAGTGTACTAAATGTTTGTTTATTGAAAAAGAATTGTAAATTTGCACACTCAAAAATAATTAAATTTTTAAACAAAAAAGAGTATCCTTTTGTTTACACCTTTTTCTAACCATGGAAAAGCTTCAAAATAAAAATGCTCTAAACAATAAATAAAAGAAAAGATGAAAAAAGGAATCCACCCGGAAAATTACAGATTAGTTGCATTTAAAGACATGTCAAATGACGAAGTTTTTATCACTAAATCTACTGCAGATACAAAAGAAACAATTGAAGTTGACGGAGTTGAGTATCCAGTTGTAAAAATGGAGATTTCAAGAACATCTCACCCTTTTTATACTGGTAAATCTAAACTTATCGATACTGCAGGACGTATTGATAAATTCAAAACTAAATATGCAAAACACGCTAAATAATAAAAGCTGTTTTTACTTATACAGAGCCTTCCAATCGGAAGGCTTTTTTTATGTGTAAAATTTAACCGCAAAGTGTGCAAAGATTTTTTATCAGATAGTATGTTTAGAAAACACAAAGTTCGCAAAGCTTTGTGTCCATTTAGCTTTGCGAACTTAGCCTTTCTTTATAAAAAACTAATAGTAAAAATCTTTGCGCACTTTGCGGTTAAATAATTATCAATATGAAGATCATGCTTCTTCATATTATTTAGCCTTAAATCTAAAAAAAAGCAATATTTTCTTATTTTGACTAAAAGGCTTTTTAATCAAACCCATAAATATTTGTAACTTTGATCTCGATAACCAAATCAAGATTTTAACAAGTATCAAATTTAATATTTATGAATTACATTCTTTTTGACGGTCCCGTCCGGAATGCTTTGTTACCTTTTACTTTTACAAGACCTGTTGCTGATATACTAATCGGAATAATGACGATTCGCCAAAAATGGGAATCGCGTTTAGGTTCGACCATAACAACGATTACCGAGGAATATCTGTCTGAAAAGTTTCCAATGGTAGAATTAGAAGAAAATGTCATGATCAGTGCAGCGTATTTACCAAATGATACGCTTGCTGAAATGGTCTCTGATCTGACAACCAATCAGGCAATTTTTAAAGGCGACGATGTAATTGCTTTTTTTACAAATGAAAATCAGGAAGAAGTTGATTTTGATTCGTATGAAATTATTCAGTACAGCGGAGAGGCTTTAACAGTAGAACATACATGGGATATTTTTTCTAAAAATGATGCCGCTATTCGTGAAGACTTTCTTTATTTGACTGAAGATAGAAAATCACAGCCAATCCCAAAAAGTGTCAATGTTATTGCACCTGAAAATATATTTATTGAAGAGGGAGCAAAATTAGAATTTGTAACTTTAAATGGTTCAGCTGGTCCTATATATATAGGTAAGAACAGCGAAATCATGGAAGGAACTGTAATTCGTGGTCCTTTTGCTTTATGCGAAAATGCACAAGTAAAATTAAATGCCAAAGTGTACGGAGCTACAACAGTTGGTCCCGGATCCAGAATAGGTGGAGAAGTTAAAAATTCAGTGCTATTTGCCAATTCAAATAAAGGGCATGATGGATTTTTAGGTGATTCTGTTTTAGGTGAATGGTGTAATATTGGAGCAGACAGCAACAATTCAAACCTGAAGAACAACTATGAAGAAGTAAAACTGTGGAGTTACGAAACCGAAGGTTTTGCCAAAACCGGACTTCAGTTTTGCGGTTTGATGATGGGAGATCATAGTAAATGCGGAATCAATACGATGTTTAATACCGGAACTGTAGTGGGAGTAAGTGCTAATATCTTTGGAAGTGGTTTTCCCCGCAATTTTGTTCCGAGTTTTTCCTGGGGAGGGGCAGCAGGTTTTACCACTTACGTAACCAAGAAAGCTTTCGAAACGGCAAAGTTAGTTATGGGCAGACGAAACATAGATTTCGATGAAATAGAATCCGGAATCTTAGAGCACATTTTTGAGGAAACTAAAAAATGGAGAAAAGATTAATTCAATTAGATAATTAGTCCATTTGATAATGAGATAATGTAGCAAACCCGACAGTTTTTTTAAACTTGTCGGGTTTTATATTTAAAATTAATTGTTATTTATCAATCTTAGTAAAATCTCCTTTTAGGTTGAATTTTAATTCTAAACCGTTGGTTAGTTTAATTTCATAACCAAAAGTTCCTATTTCTATTTTGGTTATTTTTTCTTTAGGGAAATTTGTTTTTACATAAGCAGCAATTTTTTGTGGAATAATAGATTTTGGAATGGTGTTGCTTTTTCCATCAACTTCTTTCCAGTTTCCTTTTTTGTCAAATTCAATTTCAAGTTTATTATCAAACTGAACTTTGTATTCTGTAGAGAGGACTTCTTTGTCCTGCAGTATGTAGCTGGGTTTTTTTGATCCAAAGTGAGTCTTTAAGAAAGTTTGTGCATTGGCTGGTAAAGCTTCTTTTTTGATCACGGTTTTTTGTGCATTGGCAGAAAGTCCAAATATTAATCCTGCAATTAGGCTGGCTATCAAGTTTAATTTCGTTCTCATAATTTTTATTTTTTTTTGAATTCTTAATAAAGATAGCAATAAAATTCCGTGAATATGTAAGAGTAATTATATGATTTAAAAAACTAAGAGGACTGTAATCTAAATTATATTGTCTAATACTCTAATTAATCTATCTTTGCGCTTTCAAAAAAAAATACTTGCTGAGAAGTCTAAAAAATCTAAGCGGTCTAAAATCTAAAAATCTAAATGATTACAGTTAACGATATTTCGGTTCAGTTTGGTGGAACTACACTATTTAGCGATGTTTCTTTTGCTATAAATGAAAATGATAAAATTGCCCTTATGGGTAAAAATGGTGCGGGAAAATCGACACTTTTAAAAATAATTGCAGGTCAGAGCAAACCTTCTACCGGAAGTATTTCGGCTCCAAAAGAAGCTGTTATTGCCTATTTGCCTCAGCATTTATTGACTAAAGATGGTTCAACTGTCATGGAAGAAGCATCCAAAGCTTTTGGTGAGATTTTTAAAATGAAAGCTGAAATCGATGAAATCAACGAACAATTAACGGTTCGTACTGATTATGAAAGTGATGCTTATATGAAATTGATCGAAAGAGTTTCTGACTTAAGTGAGAAATTTTATGCAATTGAAGAAGTAAATTACGAAGCTGAAGTTGAGAAAATATTAGTTGGTTTAGGTTTTGAGCGTGAAGATTTTACGCGTCAGACTTCTGAATTTTCAGGAGGATGGAGAATGCGTATTGAACTGGCTAAAATTTTATTACAAAAACCGGATCTGATTTTACTGGATGAGCCAACCAACCACATGGATATCGAAAGTATTCAATGGTTAGAAGAATTCCTGATTAATTCAGCAAAAGCAGTTGTGGTAATTTCGCACGATAGAGCATTTGTAGATAATATTACCAATCGTACTATAGAAGTTACAATGGGAAGAATCTACGATTATAAAGCAAAGTATTCTCATTACTTAGAGCTAAGAAAAGACCGTCGTATACACCAGCAAAAAGCGTACGATGAGCAACAAAAAATGATTGCTGATAACAGAGCTTTTATCGACCGTTTTAAAGGAACATTCTCTAAAACCGATGCGGTGCAGTCTCGTGTTAAGATGCTTGAAAAACTGGTTATCGTACAAGTTGATGAAGTTGATAATTCAGCATTAAAATTAAAATTCCCACCGGCAGCACGTTCAGGGCAATATCCTGTTGTGGTCAAAGAACTTTCTAAATCCTACGGAGATCATGTCGTTTTTAAAGATGCAAATGTTGTCATCGAAAGAGGTGAGAAAGTCGCTTTCGTAGGTAAAAATGGTGAAGGAAAATCGACTATGATTAAAGCGATCATGAAAGAAATTGGTATTGATGAAGGAAGTGTCGAGATTGGACACAATTCTCAAATTGGATATTTTGCCCAAAATCAGGCTTCATTACTAGATGAAAACGCTACCATTTTTGAAACTATTGATGCAATTGCTGTTGGTGATGTTCGTACACAAATAAAAAATATTCTTGGAGCATTTATGTTTCAGGGTGATGATATTACCAAAAAAGTAAAAGTACTTTCGGGAGGAGAAAAAACGCGTTTGGCAATGATCAAATTATTGTTGGAACCCGTTAACTTATTGATTCTGGATGAACCTTCAAATCACCTGGATATGAAAACCAAAGACATTATTAAAGATGCATTGCGTGATTTCGACGGAACCCTGATCCTGGTTTCTCACGATCGTGATTTCCTTGACGGATTAGCCACAAAAGTTTTTGAGTTTGGAAACAAACGTGTCAAAGAACATTTTGAAGATGTTGCAGGTTTCCTTGCTCATAAAAAAATGGATTCTATGAGAGAGATTGAAAAGTAATCCGGCTAAAAGAGCTTTAAAAAAAGACATAAGTCGATTCTTATGTCTTTTTTTTATGGGATAAAAGTAAAGATTTAAACTTCTTTTAAAATGCTTTTCTTTTTAAAATATAAAGCGATATAAGCTGCAATAGCACATACTATACCTATAATGACCATGTTCCAAACAGGTCTTGTGGTTTGTGAAAATGTTCCGTTTTCAATAATTAATATTCTAAAAGCTTTCAGGAAGTGGGTCAGCGGAATCACGTTGGCAATTGCCTGAACTGCTTGAGGCATTTGGCTTAAAGGCCAGGTAAAACCACTTAAGATAAAACTTGGCGTTGCAATTACCATTAAAATTTCGGTAGCTTTTAATTGATTGGGAACTAAAATACTTACCAGAATCCCGATGAAAGATACGGAGAGTACAAATATTCCGGCTATAAAGGTAAGTGGAAGTAGATTGTCATAAAAAGGAAGTCTGAACCATAAAGTAAAAAGCCAATATATAAACCAGATACCAAAACTCATTAATAGATAAGGAATAATTTTTACCGCCAGCAGGTTTAAAATCGAAGGGCATTTTTTTACTAATTCTTTAAAAGTTCCATTCTCAAATTCTGAAGCAAATGAAAGTGCCAGTCCTAACAAAAGAACTTGTTGAAGAACTGTAGCTAAAACACCCGGCCAAAGAAAATACATATAGTTAGTGCTTCGGTTGTATTTTTTTATAAAAGTGGTTTTGAACGGTTCGTACTGCGAGGCCAGTAGGTTTTCCGGAACACCTTGTTTTCTTAATGTTTCAATCTGAACACCTGCTTTTAAGGTTCCGAGACAAACCTGTATGGCTGTTGAAGCATAATTAGCCGTTAAGACATTGGATGTGTTTACGATAGTGGTAATTTCCGGATACTTTTTTGTGAGCGTCATTTTTTCGAAATCTTTCGGAATGATAACAACGCAGGTTGCTTCTTTTTCGATAGCAATCCTGGAAAGATTGTTCTGATCGTACAAAATTGAGGCAATGGATAAAACTTCATTGTCCTCAAACATCTGAATGGCTTTTGAGCTTAACTCTGATCGGTCCTGATCTACAATAATGATGGGCAAATCAGTTACCTTACCTTTACCATACACATATCCCAATAAAACACCATATAGTATGGGGGCTCCAATGAATAGCAAACGGAGTACTTTATTACTCCAGAATAATCGGAATTCCCGTTTCAGCAATGAAAAGAAATTTTGCATAGTCAAAGAGATAAAGTAACAGTTGTTTTGGTAATGAGGTCTTTTGTTTCGTCACTGTTGGCAGGTGTTATTTTTATTTCAAATAAGCTCTCCTGCATTTCGTAATCCGGGTATGCTGTTGCAATATTGCCATAAGCGCCCAGTTGTTTTATGGTAGCAATAGTTCCTTTTATATCTTCTTTTTTATAAGGAACATGAACTGTAATTTCTTGTCCTTTTTTGAATTTTGCTAATTGGTTTTCAGGAATTGTAAAACGGAAATACGTACTGTTGGCAATGTACCCATTAAATAAAGTATAACCGGGTAGTGCGAGTTCCCCAAGATTTAAAGTAATAGTTTCTATACTCATATTTTGTGGTGCAATAATATACCGTTCCTTGTCTGCAGTTTCTACTTCCTGTAATGCACCAAGAGCTCTGTCTTGTTGGCCCAGCGCCATTGTTTGTTGTTCGATACGTGCTCCTTTTTTGGCATCATCCAATTCTGCAACGACAGCATTGTATTGCGCTTGTGCTCCCTGATATTTGGCAAAAGTTTCATCATATGTTTGTTGCGATATCAGGGAATCTTTAAGCATATTGGTCAATCGCTTAATCGATTTTTGAGCGAACTCATATTGTTCCTTTAATCCCATTTTTTTTGCTTCAAGCTGCTTAATTTGATTTTCCGTTGCTCCTTTTACAGCCATTTTATATTGTGCTTTAGCAGATATAACAGCTCCTTCTGCCTGACTTTTTTTAGCGTCTACTTCCGGAATGTCAAGAATAGCCAGGGTATCTCCTTTTTGAACAATGTCCCCTTCTTTGACAAAGATTTTTAAAATCTTGCCTGGTATTTTGCTGACAACGGCAATTTGTTCCTTCTCTATTTTTCCCTGAATTACATTTTCCTTTTTTGCTTTTTTGCAGCTTATAAAAATGAAAATTAAACTGATTATGATAATTGCTTTTTTCATAAAATAGAACTTTTATTTAGATAATTTTTTTGATAAATCGCCCGTAGCAATTATAGTTTCTATAGCAGATAGTCGTTGTTCGATTAAAGTAGTGGTTTTGTTTACAGATGCCTTATAAGAATCATTTTCTGCTTCAAGACGTTCGGATATATTGATAAGGCCTTCTTTGTATTGTTTGATTGCGAGATTTAAATTGTTATCTGCTACTTTTTCCTGTTGTTGGGTAATGTCAATTTTTTGAGTTAGAACACTATAATCAACAAGGTTTTTTTCAAGAAGTAATTCCAGTTTTTCTTTGGCGTCATCAATCTGGTTTTGAGCTTGTTCGATATTAATTTTGGCTTCATGTACTTTATGTTTCCTTTCAAAGCCCGAGAATACTTCCCATTTTATTGCTGCGCCCACAACCCAGTTGTTGCTTATGGTTACTTCGTTTAAGCCTAAGTATAAAGCTTGATTGATTCCGGTAATAATGGGTGTTGTAGCATTTGCATCAAATAAACTCGAATATGACACGCCTCCAAATGCGCCTAAGGTGGGTAGGTAAGTGCCTTTTTCCTTTTTTAATAAATACTCGTAAGCAGTCTTAAAAGACTCCAAAGCTTTTATCTCCTGTTTGTTTTGCGTACTTAATTTTTCGTCTGTAATTAAATAAGGAACTAAATTATATTGAACATTCTGGATTTCAGTAATCGAATAACCTGTCAGGTATTGGATTTTTTTATAAACTAACTTTCGTTTCCCGTCTAATTCGATTTTTTTAGTGGCTAATTCTAGTGAAGCTAACTTAATTTTATCTCTGTCGTAAGGAATTGCGAGCCCTTGCTCTATCGCTTTTGTTACACGTTTGGTTTCTGTTTCTAACCGGTTTTCACTATCTTTTATAAGTTTATCTATTTGTTTTAATAGTTCAAGCTGATCAAATGTATTGATAACATCTTTTATGATTTGATCTTTCTCGGATTCCTTTAAGAACTCTGTTCCTTTTGTTTTCTCGTGTATGGCTTTGGCTCCATTGGGAATTTGCATTCCGCTAAACAGAACTGTTTTTGCCATGACGCTTCCGTTAAAGATATTTCCGTAGTTTTTAAAAGCAGTTTTCCCGTCAAATAACGGATAGTTTACAATAGGTATGGTAGCCGTAGGAAGATCGACGGTTAATTTATTGTCAAAATAAGAGTAAAGTGCACTCGCTTCAACCGTTGGGATGTATTTATTCCAGACTCCTTTTTCCTGAAGATTTAGTTTTTCAATATCTAAATCTTTGTTTTTTAAGGAGACGCTTTTCTCAATTGCTTTTGTAATAGCATCTTCTAACGATGTTGAGATTTCAATCTGACCATAGCTGTAACTTAATGAAAGAAAGAAAATAAAAAAAGATAATTGTTTTCTCATTGTAATTTTGTTTCTATAGTTGTAATAAATCTTAAACGATTTTTTGTAAGATATTCCAAAAAAGACAAGTATATCCTGAGATGGGGTATTTACAAAGTTAAGAATATAAATCTTACATTATTGATTTTAAAATTATTAAAATCCTGAAAATTTTTAAAAAACTATTTTTGTATTTTGTAATTGTAATACAAAAAGTTACATAAAATAAGGTAGTAATGTTAAAGCTTGTAAGTTTTTTTATACCTTAGTGATACCATTTATGAATTAACTAATTATTAATATGAAAAAGATTGTATTGTTTTTTACTATTTTGATAAGTAGTTTGTTTTGTATTCCTACATTTTCTCAAACGGATAATGAACCAGTTGCTTTGGGCTTGCCGGGAGATAACCTTAGTTTGTATGCGGTATTGGATATTTTTCAAAAATCTAAAACTTTAGAGGATTTTGAAAAAGCGTTAAATGATCCGGATAATAAGGTTAATAACATGGATTTAAATAATGATGGAGAAATCGATTATATTGAGGTAGAGAGCCATAAGGAAGGTAATACGCATGTAATTGTACTTCAGGTTGCGGTCAATGATAAGGAAACACAGGATGTTGCCGTTATCGAAGTTGATAAAGATAAGAAGAACAATATTCATGTTCAGGTTATTGGAGATGAAGATCTGTATGGTAAAAATTATATTGTAGAGCCTGCAGATACCAATGTTTCAGGAACTCCGAATCCCGGTTATAAAGGAAGTACTACTGTGATCGTAAATAATAATACAACCAATAATTATAATACTACAACCAGTCCGGATTATGCAACTGCGAGTGTAAGTGCTTGGCCGGTAGTTTTGTTTTTGTTCTCTCCCATATATGTTGCGTATAGATCACCTTGGCATTGGGGATATTATCCTCCTTACTGGCGTCCTTGGCGTCCTGTTTATTATCATGATTATTGGGGGTATCATGGGCATTATTATAGAAATCCTTATTATCGAAGAACGGCTGTTATAAGAAATCCAAGGTATTATAATGATTATGCAAGAAGAAGGAATACCTCTGTAATAGTAAGAAATAATAGAACCAACGGACGTTATAATACAACTTATAATGGAAGAGAATATAAAAGGCCGGCTCCAGTAACAAGGCCAACCAGACCTGGAAATACAACCAGACCTGGAACACGTCCTGTGAATCCGTCTACCAGACCCGGAAATACAACCAGACCAGGAACACGTCCTGTGAATCCGTCAACCAGACCTGGAAATACAACCAGACCAGTAACGCGTCCTGCAAATCCGTCTACCGGACCCGGAAATACAACCAGGCCGGTAACACGTCCTGTGAATTCATCAACCAGACCCGGAGGCACAACAAGACCAACGACGCGTCCTGTTACTCCTGCGAATCCTTCAACACGACCTGTGCAGCCTGTAACAAGGCCAACTACACGTCCGGTTACTCCAGTCAATCCTTCGACAAGACCTGCTGCTGTGAGACCTGCACAACCTCGTCCTGCGGCAAGACCGTCAACGCCAAGACCTGCAAATGGCGGCTCTGAGAGAAGATAGTTAAATAAGAGATAAGGAGGTAAGGCTAAAAGAGCAAATAGCGAACTAATTTTTATTTACAAAGCTTATGAATAAATCTTTACTAGTAAAATTTGTTTTTATTTTCTTTATAACGCCATTTTTTATAAATGCTCAAGATGTTAATGCGCAAATACCAACAGATTCCGATAACAGTATTAAGTATCCGCAATTTCAGTTTAAAGGTCTTTTACAGGCAAGATATTTAGAAAGTTTTGGCGAAAATGTTGATGTTTTGGGAGTTCACCATTCTACGGGTGAAGTGACTCAAAGTTCGTTTGACATTAAAAGAATGCGTGTTGGTCTTAATACTAAATTAAGTACTACTACTGAAGTTGTGATTTTAGTAAATCTGGCTGATTTTAAATCTGACCCTAAAGGGAAGGTCCTTGAAAATGCTTATGGAAAATACACTTTTAATAAATATATTGCATTAACCGGAGGACAATTTCGTCCGGCATTTGGTATTGAAGAATTGGTTCCGGTAGATATTATAAAATCATTTGATTTTTCGAATCAGTATTATGAATTTGGCAAAAATGGCTGGACGAGTTTTCAAATCGGAGCGTCTGCAACAGGAGCGTTCGATATTGGTAAGATCCCTGTAAATTATGCAATTTCAGTTTTAAACGGAAACGGAAGAAATCAGGAAATGGATAATGATAATGGAAAACAATATGCAACAAGATGGGTTTTTGAATTGTCTAAAGTTCATAAAATAAATCTAGGATTAAACGGAGGTATAGGAAAAAGAGCTGATCAAAAAGTATTTGCTGTAGGTGCCGATATTACCAGTGATTTTAAGCTTACCGATAGATTTAGTTTTGATTTGCAAATTGAATACAAACAAGGAAGTAATCAAAACTTATATTTCTCTTTACCTGTTGATGGCAGAACGTCAAATGTTGACGATTATCAAATGAGGGGAGTTTATTTTTTACCGAATTTAAGATATATAGTCGATTATAAAAAATTGTCTTCTCTGGAATTGTCTTGTCGTTTTGAATCTTTTGATAATAATTTTAAGGTCAACTCTAATGTGCGAAAGACATATACGCCAATGATAAGTCTTGAATTTGGTAAAGCTTATTTAGGCCGTATAGAAATGGGATTTGAGATCGATCGATATGATAAAAACATTCCCGATACGTCTTTTTATAATGATGATTTGTTTCTCATCCAGTTACAACTTCGACTTTAGTATAATTTAATTCTTGTTTTTTATGAAAGAAGTAAAAATTTCTCAAACCCTAATCACGCTTGCCGTTGGAATTGCGATTTGGTTAATTCCAGCTCCGGATGGTGTAAAAATTGAAGCCTGGCACTTGTTTGCCATTTTTGTTGCTACCATTCTGGGAATTATTTTGAAGGCGGCTCCAATGGGAACAATGTGTATGATTGCCATTGCATTAACGGCTTTTTCACAAGTTCTGGCTCCCGGTGAGGCAGGTAAATCTATTACTTTGGCTTTGAGAGGTTTTGGAGATAAGGTAATTTGGCTTATCGGAATTTCGTTTTTTATAGCAAGAGGTTTTATTAAAACAGGTTTAGGAAACAGAATTGCTTTTTTATTCATTAAAATATTTGGGAAAAGTTCACTTGGTTTAGCGTATGGCTTGGGATTAGCTGATTTGGTTTTGGCTCCGGCCGTACCAAGTAATACTGCAAGGGGAGGAGGTATTATTTATCCTATTATGAAATCTATGGCAATGAGTTTTGGTTCAATGCCGGATCAGCCTGAAACACACAGAAAATTAGGTTCATATCTTACTTTGAGTAGTTATAATGCTAACTTAATTGCTTCGTCTATGTTTTTAACGGGTACGGCGAGTAATCCAATGTGCCAAAAATTTGCGCTTAACTTAGGAATCAAAATCACTTGGATTTCCTGGGCAACGGCAGCGATTGTTCCCGGTTTGGTTTCCTTTTTTGTGATTCCTTTTGTATTATATAAAATTTATCCGCCAGAATTAAAGAAAACAGGAGATGCTCCTCAAATTGCAATGCAAAAATTGAAAGAAATGGGAGCAATCACTCGTAACGAATGGTTGATGTTATTGACTTTCTTTATTTTGTTATTTCTTTGGATGACCGGAGATCTTTTTTCTATTGATGCTACAACAACAGCATTTATTGGCCTTGTCGTTTTATTGCTTACTTCGGTTTTAACCTGGGAAGATGTAAAAGCAGAGAAAGGTGCGTGGGATACCATTGTATGGTTTTCGGTTTTAGTAATGATGGCAAGTTCGCTCAACGAGTTGGGGTTTATAGGCTGGTTTAGTAATTTGGTAAAAGTTCAAATAGGAAGTTTAAGCTGGCAAATGGCTTTTCCTATTATTATACTGGTGTACTTTTTTAGTCACTATCTTTTTGCGAGTGCAACCGCACACGTAGCCGCAATGTATGCGGCTTTACTGGGTGTGGGTGTTTCGCTTGGAATTCCGGGTTTATTGTTAGCTTTTATGCTTGGTTTTGTGGGATCGCTTTACGGAACTTTAACCCATTACGGACACGGGCCGGCTCCGGTTTTCTTTGGTAGCGGCTATGTTGATTTAAAAAGCTGGTGGGTCAAAGGCTTAGTCACCGGAGTAACAATGTTGTTTATTTACATGGTTATTGGTGGGCTTTGGCTAAGAATTATTGGATATTTTTAATATTAGATTCTAATTCCGGGAGGAAGTAATTCCTTGTACGTAGGATTTTTTTTAATGAATAATACAATCCTTGGATGAATAGGCATTAATTTAAATTTCTTTTCGATGATAATTTCCATGATGTTTTTAAGTACTACATCAATTAATGCTTGATTGTCAAAACCTTCAGGTTTGTTGATTTTAGTCAGGAAGATTTTCTTTTCCTGAAATGAATATTCAACTGAAAGTAATCCTTCAGGGACTATGGTTTCAAATTGTCTTGCAAAAGTGTTGTCTTTGATTTCCATAGTTTCAATAGGTTCCATATTAGTCATGTTTTTTGGGGTATTGATTAAAAAAATAATAGAAAAAGAACGTCATCAGTATGATATAAAGATCTTGGAGGGATCATTTATATAATGCTTATAAAGACTGCAAAGGTAATCATTTGATTTTCAATATGGAATTATTTTTTAAACAGGTTACAAGTGCTTGTAATTCCTGGGTTTTTTGTAATCTTGTTACTCCTAAAAAAGAATTATGGTGTAAGATTTGCGGTGTATATTATTAAAAAAAGTAATTTTAGCTTCAAATTAATTCTGTAATCATAATTCCTTCTCTGACAAATGAGTAAAATTCCTGTATATTTTATGCCTGGTTTGGCAGCCAGTCCGGCTATTTTTGAAAGAATCAAATTAGACGAATCTGTTTTTGAGGTCTGTTTGCTGGAGTGGGAAATTCCGCGGCCCAAAGAATCCTTGTCTGATTATGCATTGCGAATTTCGAAAAATATCAAACATGAAAATCCGGTTTTAATTGGGGTTTCGTTTGGGGGGATCCTGGTTCAGGAAATGGCAAAACACATTCAGGCGCGAAAAGTGATTATTATTTCTAGTGTTAGAAGTAATGCAGAATTCCCGAGAAGAATGAAAATTGGAAAAACTACAAAAGCATACAAGCTGATTCCGATGAAGTTAATCTTAAATATCGAGAATCTGGCAAAATATTCTTTTGGAGAAAAAATCAATAAACGCATTAAGTTATACGAGAAGTTTTTAGCGGTTCGAGATCTCAAATATTTGCAATGGGCAGTAGAATCAGTTATTTTATGGGACAGAAATGAGATCGATTCAAAGGTGATTCATATTCATGGTGATCAGGACGATGTTTTTCCTATAAAGTATATTAACAGTTGTATCGTTGTAAAAGGCGGAACCCATATCATGATCCTGAATAAATACAAATGGCTGAATGAAAATTTGCCATCGATTATATTGGAAGAGTAAATTCTAATTTTCAAATTCCAAATTTCAAAAAAAAATCTAAAGTCTGCAATCTAAAATAAAAAATCCCAAATTCACGATTGGAATTTGGGATTTCAATATTATAATTTAAAGAAGCTTAGATTTTCTTCATTTGATCTTTCATCATTGTAATTTGCTCTTTCAGCATTCCTTGTTTGTCTAATTTCTTAGCTTCGTTGAGCAAATTAGTTGCTTCAAGTTTTCTACGACGTGACATCGCAACTCCGGCAAGGTTTAATTTTGCTACGGCTAAATCCATATCCATAGATAATCCAAGTTCGATTGCTTTTTTGAAATGTTTCTCGGCTTGATTGATATTGGTTTGTGATAACATGATTCCGTGCAGGTAATTAAAGTATCCTTGTTGTTTTCTTACCAAAGCAGCTTCGGGGTTTTTGATGTATGCCAGCCATTTTTTAGCGCCTTCGAAGTCTTGTTTTCGTAATTTAAGGAAAGCTAAAAGGATAAATTCGTTTTTAAAGTAAAGAAAAATAGGAATTGCCGTCAATAATATAAGGAAAATTCCATTCCCGATATTACTTTCAGTAAATTGCCAGATGCCAGCAACTACAAGAAGTCCGGCTAAAATAAGTTTAATATTTTTGTGAAACATAATAGATGTATATTTATGATTGCAAATATAGTAAAATGAATTAAAAATATTTTTATAAAACTACTTGCGAGAAAAAAAAGTCTTTGTATATTTGCACTCGGTTTTGGAACAACGATATTCAAAACAGAAAAACAGAAAATAGACACCATTTTAAAGATACAAAGCAATGAGCAAAAGAACATTTCAACCATCGAAAAGAAAAAGAAGAAATAAGCACGGATTTATGGACAGAATGGCTTCTGCGAATGGAAGAAAAGTTCTGGCGCGTAGAAGAGCAAAAGGAAGACATAAATTAACTGTTTCTAGCGAGCCTAGACACAAAAAATAATGTTTCTATAAACATAAATAAGGCGTTACTTTTTTTAGTATCGCCTTTTTTTATACCTTGTCGGTAAAAAATTCTCAACGTTCTAGTTTAGAATAGACTAAGAATGTTTTTTAAAGTACTTTATATAACTACACAATACAAATAAAATGCCTAAAGACACATCAATAAAATCAGTTTTAATAATAGGGTCAGGACCTATTGTTATTGGTCAAGCTTGCGAATTTGATTATGCAGGTTCTCAATCTGCACGTTCTATTCGTGAAGAAGGAATTGAAGTTATCTTGATAAACTCGAATCCAGCGACTATCATGACCGACCCTACAATGGCCGATCACGTATATTTGAAACCACTAACTACAAAATCGATTATTGAAATTCTGAAAGAACATCCACAAATTGATGCTGTTTTGCCTACCATGGGTGGACAAACGGCTTTGAATTTATGTTTGGAAGCTGAAGAAAAAGGAATCTGGCAGGATTTTGGAGTAAAATTAATTGGAGTTGATGTAAACGCCATTAATATTACGGAAGACAGAGAGCAGTTTAAACAGCTTTTAGAAAGAATAAATGTGCCAACTGCACCTGCAAAAACAGCGACTTCATACTTAGAAGGAAAAGAGATTGCTCAGGAATTTGGTTTTCCACTTGTAATTCGTCCTTCGTTTACGCTTGGAGGAACCGGAGCAGCAATTGTTTACAAAAAAGAAGATTTTGATGAGCTTTTAACCCGTGGTCTTGAAGCGTCACCAATACATGAAGTTTTGATTGACAAAGCTTTGATGGGATGGAAAGAATATGAGTTAGAACTTTTAAGAGATAAAAATGATAATGTTGTAATCATTTGTTCAATCGAAAATATGGACCCAATGGGAATTCATACCGGAGATTCGATCACGGTTGCGCCAGCGATGACATTATCTGATACTACTTTCCAAAAATTACGTGACTATGCCATCCTGATGATGCGTAGTATTGGTAATTTTGCAGGAGGTTGTAACGTACAATTCGCAGTTTCACCAGACGAAAAAGAAGATATCGTAGCGATCGAGATTAATCCTCGTGTGTCTCGTTCATCAGCTTTAGCATCAAAAGCAACGGGTTATCCAATTGCTAAAATTGCTTCTAAACTAGCTTTAGGATACAATCTTGATGAATTGCAAAACCAAATTACAAAATCTACTTCAGCTCTTTTTGAACCCACTCTTGATTATGTAATCGTGAAAATACCACGTTGGAACTTTGATAAATTCGAAGGTGCTGACAGAACTTTAGGTCTTCAGATGAAATCTGTTGGTGAAGTTATGGGAATTGGACGTTCGTTCCAGGAAGCGTTACATAAAGCAACTCAATCTCTTGAGATTAAGAGAAATGGCTTAGGTGCTGACGGAAAAGGATATAAAAACTACGAAGAAATTATCGAGAAACTAACTTTTGCAAGTTGGGATCGTGTTTTTGTAATTTATGATGCAATCGCAATGGGAATTCCGTTGAGCCGTATTCATGAAATCACAAAAATAGATATGTGGTTCTTAAAACAATACGAAGAGCTTTATACTTTAGAGAAAGAAATTTCGAACTATAAAATTTCGACTCTTCCAAAAGAACTTTTGCTTGAAGCGAAACAAAAAGGTTTTGCCGACAGACAAATTGCTCACATGTTAAATTGTCTTGAAAGTGAAGTACATACTTTGCGTATGGATAAAAATATTAACCGTGTGTTTAAACTGGTTGATACTTGTGCAGCTGAGTTTAAAGCAAAAACACCTTATTATTACTCCACTTTTGAGGCTGAAATCGAAAAAGCAAATGGTGAGCGTTATGTAGATAACGAAAGTATTGTAACAGATAAAAAGAAGATCATTGTTCTGGGTTCAGGACCCAACAGAATTGGACAAGGAATTGAGTTTGATTATTCTTGTGTACACGGAGTCTTGGCTGCAAAAGAATGTGGTTACGAAACGATCATGATCAACTGTAATCCTGAAACGGTTTCGACAGATTTTGATACAGCGGATAAATTGTACTTCGAGCCAGTTTTCTGGGAACATATATATGACATCATTCAGCATGAGAAACCAGAAGGTGTTATTGTGCAATTAGGTGGTCAAACGGCTTTGAAACTGGCTGAAAAATTATCTAAATACGGAGTAAAAATCATCGGAACTAGTTTTGATGCACTTGATTTAGCGGAAGACAGAGGTCGTTTCTCCGATTTATTAAGAGAATTACATATTCCTTTCCCACAATTCGGAATCGCTGAAACTGCTGACGAAGCTTCTGCACTTGCAGATACTTTAGACTTCCCATTATTGATTCGTCCTTCTTATGTATTAGGTGGTCAGGGAATGAAAATCGTAATCAACAAAAAAGAACTGGAAGAACACGTGATCAATTTATTGAAAACTATTCCAGGAAATAAATTGCTTTTAGATCATTATTTGGCCGGAGCAATCGAGGCCGAAGCGGATGCAATTTGTGATGCTGACGGAAATGTATACATCATAGGAATTATGGAGCATATCGAACCTTGCGGAGTTCACTCTGGAGATAGTAATGCTACTTTGCCTCCTTTTAACCTGGGAGAATTTGTAATGCAACAAATTAAAGATCATACGGTAAAAATTGCGAGAGCGCTGAAAACGGTTGGTTTAATCAACATTCAGTTTGCGATAAAAGACGATACGGTTTATATTATCGAGGCAAATCCTAGAGCATCTAGAACGGTACCGTTTATTGCGAAAGCGTATGGGGAGCCGTATGTAAACTATGCTACGAAAGTAATGTTAGGGCATAATAAAGTAACTGACTTTGATTTTAACCCGCAATTAAAAGGATATGCGATCAAACAACCGGTTTTCTCTTTCAGTAAATTCCATAATGTAAACAAAGCATTAGGACCGGAAATGAAATCGACAGGAGAAAGTATCTTGTTTATTGATGACTTAAAAGATGATCAGTTCTACGAATTGTATTCAAGAAGAAAAATGTATTTGAGTAAATAATCTCAAATCCTGATATAAAAAAGCTCCATGAAAAATGGAGCTTTTTTTGTTTTAGTACTGATTAGTTGTCTAGTTCATTAAAGTTTTGATCAAGCTTTTTGATTAATTTCAAATATAGAATTTTGTATAGCAACCATATTGTATAAGTAATCAGTGATAACAATAAAATTAGAATACTATAAAAAAGGGTCTGAAAAATAAGTGGGCTGTTTTGTGAATTACTATGGCTGATGAAGTTTTGGTAAGAGGAATTGGTGTTTAAATATAAATAAGCAAAAGCAATAGCGTTTAAATTAAAAAAAATTAAGCTGACATGGATATAATTATAAACTGATTTCCTTGTTTTTAAAATATTATTTGATAATTCTTTAAGATTTGAAGTTGTATTAATTTTTTTAAAGTTGAGATAGAACTGTACTATAAAAAAAACAAAAATGATATAATAGAAATAATCTAAGTATATCATTATCTTATTATTTTGAATATCGAGTATTTCTTTGGTAAAAAGCTTCTTACCGTCTAAGAAGAAAGGTAAGAAAGAAAGTGTAAATTCTATTAAGCTAATAATGAGAATTCTTTTTACAATTGAATTGGAGTTCAAATGTATTATTTTTTTTAATTCGGAATTTTCAACATAAGTGTTTGAGTTTATATTATTCCACGCTATTTTTAAAATATTTAGATGGTTCTGGCTTTTCATAACTAATCTTTTTTGATTAGTCTCTTTTTTTTATATAAAGTTACAAGGAGAAATTAAAGTCAATATTATGTGTTTTTCTTCTGTAATAGTAATCATGTTCAGTTAAAGTAAGGTTATGCTCTTTATTGGATAATAGAGCCTATTAGTGCAGCTTAAATCTTTTCCCTTTTATAAGGTTTGAAAATTCGACATGAAAAGACGGTGAATAAAAAAAGCTCCGTTTTCATGGAGCTTTTTTTGTGGTTTAATTTGGAAGTTGGTTTGATTAATAATTTTTTGAAATATTATTCGTTAGATAATGACATATTATCTCTCGTGTTTTTTTGTACCGAAATAGCACCAAACAAAGCTAATAAAAATGCAAAAGCATAAAACCCTTTCTCGCTTGGTAAAATGGTGGCATTCCAAAGTCCTACTACCAATAATACAATTGATAATAGCGTTCCGAACCAGCAAATTCCGTAGTAGATATCTGTTACAGGAAGTTTTTCAAGTCTGTCTCTAACGCTTTTTTGCAGTGAAACTACTGCGAAAAGACCAAACATTAAAACGGTAAAGTAGTATCCTTTTTCGTTTAGAAGCATTTCAGCTCTCGCAAGTCCAACTATAAAACCAACTGTTCCTGCTCCAAGAGCTACCCAAGATGCCGCTATAAAGGCATTCGATGTTTTTTGTACCATATTATTTAATTTATTTATATTTCGAAAAAATTCCTGAATCCGTAGCTGTCCAATAACAACATTTTTGCCCGCTTGCTTTTAAACCACTGTTGGCCCAGGTGTTACAAGTATGAAACAAACTATAGCTTCCGTTAGCTTCATAGAAAGCATCATTCTTGCCGTAAACTGCATTTGTTTTTATAGGTAAAAAATTGCCTGAATTATCCTTTTGAAAACTTTTGGAGATGTATTGTATCAAACGATCGTATTGCTCTTTGCTGATTGCCATTTTTTTGCAATCATCGCCTTCTTTTAAATTTTTATAATAAGTGGCATGAATGGCAGTAGTGCTTAATCCCGATGCGGCTTTGAAAGCCACAGATGCTTTTAAGTCAGACCATTCAGGTGTTTCTAAATAAAAACCTTTGTCTCCCCAGCCCATTGCCAGATATTTATAAGTGGAATCGGCAGCTTTTGTGTTTTCAAATTTTACTTGTTTGCTCCAGTCGATCTGATCATTTTTAGTTGGCATAACGATATCTGTATGAACACCATTGGTTAAAATATAAATTTCGACTTCGGGTTTTGTATTTGGTTCCTGCTTGACTGTGATTTTAGAAAGAGAAAATACTGCTATTAGGTATATTAAAATAAATCCCAAAAGTACCAGAAATATTCTAAGCGTAATTTTTAATGCTTTTTTCAATGCGTATTGGTTTTTATTTTTTCTTCGAAAGGTTAGTTAATTAGTAAGTTTTAAATTGATAAACTTATTTGGTTGGATACAAATATAATTAAATTAGGTTCAGATTAAAATAAATTGAAGTAAATATTAGGCAGTATAATCTCTCAAATGTTTATAAGAAAATAGCTTAGTAATTGGAATTTTTCCTGAGTTAATATTTATTTTTTGAAAAGAATTAAAATAAAAAAGCTCCAATATTTGGAGCTTTCTCGTTTTAAAGTAAGATAGAGGTATTATTTTATTAATTGTTGTAAGGGTTTCAGTTGTTCCATGTCTATTTTGGATTCCTTTAGAACAGACATTAGCGTCATGATATTGTTTGGATTCATGTTTTTTCCTAATACACGAACCACTGCAAAACCGCTTTCTTTTTTATTGGCGAAAACGACAAACTCTTCAATGTTGTCATCCGTACCAACATAACTTATGGATGCACCGTCTTTACCGGAACCAAAACTCATTAATTGCTGGTATTTTGGATCTTTTAGAATTGCTTTAACTTTTGCTCTTTCCGTTTCAAATAAAGTCTGGTTGGCAGCATTCGCTTTAAAAGCTAAAATATTCATTTTGTCGAATGATTTTAAAGCTTCGTTTTGTTCTGCAGACAATTTTGTTTTTTCCAGGTTCAGAATACTGGGTGAAACATCAAGTGCAATAAAATTTTTATTATCAGTATTCTCTACAAAATATCTTTGTAAAGAAGGAGTAGAGTTACAACTCACTAAAGTTAGTACTGCTAAAAGGGCTGAGGTAAAAACGCTTATTTTCATAATATGTTTAGATTTATTTTTTGCTTTTAGAAGCTTTTTTAAGATCAGAACCTCCGGGAAGTTGCATCTTATCGGTAAGGACTGAAATTTCGTTGATATCGAAATTACCTGTCAGGGATAATAAAACAGTTTCGTCGTTTTTTGCTCCGTCAATAAACATCAGCAATTCTTTTACCTGAGAGTCTGAAGCTCCTGATTTTACTGATATTCTTACGTTTCTGCCGCCATCATTTACGCGCATTAATTCTTCTAAACCGGCTGTTTTTACATACTTGTCAGCAGAAGCTTTCATATCAGCTTCAATTTTAGGATTCTTGGTAGTAAACACTTTTAAGTAGTCTAGTTTTTTAATCAAACTAATGTATTGTGCTGTTTCTTTGTCAGAAGCATCAACTTTTACTTTACTCATTAAATCGAACATTTTTTTGTTTACAATTACTGAGGTTACATCGTCCTGGCCATCAAATTTATCAAATGCTCCTTGTGCATAAAAAGCGTGGCTAACGAATGCGAAAACTAGTGTTATGATGAAATTTTTCATGATTATTTTTGATTTAATTACTGTTTAAAAATTTTGTTTTTTGATTGCTCGTATTCTTTAATGTATTGTACACTTTCTATACCTACATTAACATTGTTTGATAATAAGGCTAAAGCTTTTTGCGTTGCGGCAAGTGCTTCTTCCGGATTGTCGTAGGTTCCTAATTCTGTTTGCGCTACAACCGGAGCTGTATTTTTTTCGCTCACATAAAAGTAGGTTCCAACTCCTAGTAAAACAACAGCAGAAGCCGCAATCGATAACCACGCCACATTTCGTTTATTAGTTTTTAGTGGTATGTCCTGCGTCGATTTTTGTTCTTTTACCTGAGAGAAATAACCAAACATAGGTTTGTATTGTTCTAAATGCTGCGCAACATTTGGTGAAGAAAAATATTCTTTTAATTCTTTTTCTTCGGCAATACTCGTTTCTCCCTGAAAGTATTTTTCTAATATATCTTCTATTTTATTGAATTCCATAACCGTGTGTATTAAGCATTGATTCTCTTATTTTTTTTCTCGCTCTTGAAAGTGCTACCCGAATAGCCGTTTCATTCATGTTGACAATTTTCGCAATTTCATCAAATTCATATTGTTCAACATCGCGTAACTGAATTAGTATTTGTAGTTGTTCAGGCAACTGATTAATGATTTTTTCAACCCATTCTAAACTATCCGAATCTTCTAATTTCTTATCCAATTGTGGCTCCCGATCGGTATAATTATTATGAACAATTTTAAGATTCCCGGCTCTTTTTGATTTTAGTTGGTCCAGACAATAATTTTTGGTCATGGTCATTGCAACTGCTTCAATATTATTATAAGAGTCTAAATTATCTTTCTTATTCCATAATTTGACCATTACTTCCTGTGTAGCATCTTCAGCTTCTTCGGTACTGGTTAATAATCTTTTTGCCAGACGAAAAACTTTGTCTTTAAAAGGATTTATTACTTCTATAAACACATTTTGATTCATAAAATCGGTTGGTTATTCGTTAGCTTATATAGTCAAGACGAGGCACTATTATTTTTGTTACACGAGAATGTGAAATTTTTCTAAAAAAAACACTCTAAAATTATCATTGTTAAAACTAAAGATACTATTTTTACGTTAGTACTACATAGATACCCACTATATGAAAACAATTTTAAAGAGCGTACTACTATTATTTTTACTTGCTTTTTCTTTGCAATCTTGTGAAGATCAGGATGATGTTGCAGCTCCGGCTGACTTGCAGGTGAGTAATTTTATCTGGAAAGGACTGAACCAATATTATTTATGGCAAGCCGATGTGCCTAATTTGGCCGATGATCGTTTTAGCAATCAAGAAGCCTTAAATTCCTTTTTAACAGGATATTCTAAGCCTGAAGATTTATTTCAGGATTTATTAAATAAACCAATTAGCAAATTTCCTAAAGGTCAGGCAATTGATCGCTTTAGCTGGATTGTCGATGATTATACTGTTTTAGAGCAAGAACTTCAGGGCACTTCAAAAAATGATGGTGTCGATTTTAGATTGAGTTATATGCCAGGAAGCACAACTAATTTGGTAGGTTATGTGCGTTATATAATTCCTAATTCCAATGCTTCAACTAAAGAGATTAAACGTGGGGATCTTTTTACGGGCGTAAACGGAACTCCATTAACCGTTTCAAATTATCAGGCTCTTCTGGCAGCAGATAGCTATACGCTGAACATGGCTACTTATAACGGAACTAGTTTTGAATCGAACGGAAAAACCGTTTCATTGGTTAAAACAACTTTAGATGAAAATCCTGTTTTTATTAATAAGGTAATTACATCCGGTAGTCACAAAATTGGTTATTTAATGTATAACGGTTTTTATGCTAATTATGATACACAACTTAACGCCGCTTTCGCCGAATTAAAATCACAAGGAATTACTGATTTTGTTTTGGATTTAAGATATAACGGAGGAGGTTCTATACAAACGGCAACACGTTTGGCAAGTATGATTACGGGGCAGTATACCGGTAAAATTTTTGCTAAGCAAAAATGGAATGCTAAGATAAATGCAGCTTTTGAAATCGATAATCCGGAATATTTAAATAACAGGTTTGTAGATAAAATAGACGCTGCGGCAATAAATAGTTTAAATTTAACTAAAATCTATATTCTCACCACCAGCGGTACAGCTTCGGCGAGTGAATTAGTAATCAACGGATTGGCGCCTTATATTGCTGTAGTTCAGATTGGGGAGACCACAGTGGGGAAAAACGTAGGTTCAGTTACATTATATGATTCGCCAACTTTTGGAAAAGCAAATAGAAATCCAAATCATAAATATGCGATGCAGCCTCTGGTTCTGAAAATTGTAAACGCTGCTGATTTTGGTGAATATACAGATGGTTTAAAACCTACTTTCGAGCAATTAGAGCGCATTAATAATTTGGGCGTTTTAGGAGATGTATCAGAACCTTTACTGAGTGTTGCTATTTCACAAATTTCAGGATCAACTTCTAAAAAGGAACAATTGGATAAGGGTGTAGCTTTAAGGAATTTTACGGATACTAAAGCAATGACAGGAATCAGGGATCAAATGTATTTAGAAAAAGCTCCTGAAGGACTTTTAAGAGCATTAAAATAAGAACAATAAAAAAGGCTTTCAGAAATGAAAGCCTTTTTTATTGTTCTTATATTTGATTCTAAACAAATGATATTTAGTCATTAAAGTAGAAACCGTTTGGCGCAATACCTACAGTTAAGTCTTTTATAAAAATTCCGTTTAAATCGTAGATATAAGCTTTACTGCTTGATTTATAATCACCGCTATCCGCAATATAAAATTTGTCGTTTTTTACTGTAAATCCATATATAGCACCAGTTTCTGAAAGACTAGCAGTAAATAATGGTGTCGTTGACGGAGTTGTTGCAGTAGTATTTATAGCATAAACGGACTTGTTTACGGTATAATAAATTTTATTGCCATAAATATCTAAATTTCCAGAACCGTCTAATGATTCCGGGAAAGGAATAGTAGAAGCAATAGTTTTATCTGATAATTTTATTTTTACAAGTTCTCCTCTGTTTTTGTATGGACTTTTTAAAACATATAAAATACCATCTTTTACATCCATGCTGTCACCGCCGTAGCCAATAGTAATTGGAGTTTCTAATGCTTTTGTTGCCGGATTTACTACTAACACTTTATCATTTGAAGAATCAGTGATGTATAATTTATTATTTTCTAATATAATTCTGTTTGCAGTAGCATTCAGGTCAATTTTAGACTCCACTTTATTAGTAGCTAAATCAATTACTGCAATAAAATCATCCGTATCTCCTGTTTCAGGATTGATATAAGAATAAGTATTTGCATTGGTAACATATGCTTTTCCGTCTTTTACGACACCATATCTTGGTGTAATAAGCCCCGTTTCAATTTTAGAAACTAATTTAAAAGTATATCTGTTTACTACATTTATTACATCAGATCCTCCTGCAATTATGTAAGCGTTATCCCCGTTAAAAAAGATGTTTTGAAGATAAACACCAGCAAAGTCAGCACCATTAGCTGCCTTATAAACGTCCGGAACAACGTTCGTAAAATCATTACTTGAAAAAGAAACTGATCCACCCTTACTAGTTCCTTCATTTAAGATGAAAAAACCATTGTCATAAACTCCTTTTGGGTCATCGTTAGAGTCATCGTTAGAACAAGAAACAAAAAGCGATACGCTTAATGCTATTAATAAAAATCTAGTTAGCTTCATTATATTAAAATTTAAGGTTAATGTATATATTAAAATTTCTTCCCGGCATAGGTCTGTTTTCGAGACTTTCGTAATTCTCATTAAAGAGGTTTAAAACTTGAAAGCCTAATTTAAAAGAGTTTAAAAATTTAAAATCATAATCAATTCCAAGGTTTGAGATTGTGTAATCTTTTACGATTTGTTTAGGGTCATTGTCAGATTGTGTATAGACAAAGCCATTATATAAAAATTGATAATAAGTTGAAAATTTGTTTCTGGAATATGATATCGCTCCGTTTACTTTATGAAAAGGAACAAAAAACAATTGCTTTTTAGTTTCTTCATCTTTAGAAATGGTATAGGCATAAGTAGCATTTGCGCTAAAATAATTTTTACCAAAGTGTTTTTTCAAGATTAATAAAGTCTCGGCCCCGTAACTATTTACTTTATCAGTATTTTGAGGAGTCCAGATGCCATTGTTTCCCGGCACCCATTGCAGAAGATCTTTAATTTTCATGTAATAAAAAGTCTGCGTAAGCGAAATGTTCCTGAAAGTAAAAACGTTTCCAATTTCTGCCTGATAAGAACTTTCAGGTTTTAAATCAGGATTTCCTCCTTCTTCCCAATACAAATCATTAAAAGTTGGTATTCTGAAGTTTCGGGACAAATTCAATTTTAAATTGTACAATTTACTAAACTGATAAGATGATCCTAATGAGAATAAAACGGGTGATTTATAATTATCCGTAAATTCTTTTCGAATCCCAAATTCATTTTTCCAATCGTTTGAAAAATTTTGTTTAATTAATAATGCCGCAGAACCAATTTCTCTTGTGTGATCTCCAAAACCACTTCCGTAACCTTTAGTTCTGTTGTAGTCTAAAATACCATTAATTTGAGTTGATTTAAATAATGTATAACCTAAATCAGCTTTTGTAATGAAGCTTTCGGTTTTTCCGTATGTATATTGATTTTTGGAATTGTCAGCGTAATATTGAAAATTTTCAAAGATGTAAGCTGTTTTGAAATTGGTTGTAAATTTTCCAAAATCACCATCATATTCCAGTAGATTTTTGTTGAAACCATTGATGTACTTACTTTTTCTTTCGGTTTCCGTTATTAAAGAAGTATTTCGGTCTGTGTTTGAAGTTTGGGTGTATAATTTCAAACTATTCTTTGGATCGAATTTATAACCTACGTTTGCACTCATCGTGATGATGTCGTACTGACCGTTTTGATTCCAGCGTTGTTCGCCTTTCCAGGTATATCTATTGAGGTATTTATAATCATTTGTCGAACTGTTTTTAGAAAAGCCAATTTGTGTGCTCCATTTTTCGTTCGAAATATTGGTTTTAAAGTTGATTCCAATTGTATTAAAACTTCCGTAATCTACCTTTAAATTATTTTCAAATCTTTTATAAAAGCCCAAATCATTGTTTAAGTGAACGGTTCCTCCAACGGCTCCGCTACCATATATAACACTTCCTCCTCCGGCTTTTACACTTATTGAATTATAGTCAGAACCTGAAATCGTATTAAAATCAGTACTTCCATTCATTTGAGAATTGATATTGATTCCGTTCCAGATTACTGCAGTTTGAGATGCAGTAGTTCCTCTAAAAGAAACTGTAGAAAGCATTCCACGGCCGTATTCTTTAAAATAAATAGTCGAATTAAAATTTAAAAGATCCGTCAGTAAAGCTTCATTTTTATTGATCACAGAATCATTGAGCTTTAAAACAGATTGTGAATTAGAGTATTTCTTCAGATTAGTATCAGAAACGACCACTTCTTTTAACTTATTAATAGAATCAGCCTGTGCCGAAATTATTTGGCACAATAGCAATAAATAAAAAGCAAAAAGTTTTTTTAAAGTCATAATTTCTACACTCTTTTTCCCGAGAGCTCGATATTGGTTACAAAGGCAGGTCTCCTGGCTTGCGTCTTGTTGTTTACCTTCCCATTCGCCGGGGCGAACAGTGGTTTTGGAGTTAACAACAAGCATTCTTTTCAGAACTAAGCTTACAGTTGCGGGTACAGCTCAAGATTTTCTAACGATTACTTGATTCCCTTTTAATGTGTTTTCTTGTGAACACAACCTTAATTTCGTGCAAAGATAAAGTTAAAATTGTCGATTTTTCAAATTTGTTTCGTTTTTTGAAACAAATTCTAAACAAAATGAGGATTATCGCTCAATTTTGATGACTTGTCCAAAGTTTACTGTATTGGTAAAGGCATCTTTGAGAGGTAGTGAAGTCTGATGACATAAAATGCTGCGAATGACTCCCGCATGTGCTACAATGATAATGGGTTGCGTTTTTTCATTTGAAATTTCAGATAAAAAGCTACCGACTCTTTGATGTAATTCTACAAAGGACTCGCCATTTGAAGCACAAATATTTACAAAATCTTCCATCCATGGATTGAGTTGTTCCGGTGGAATAGTATTCCAGTTTTTCATTTCCCAATCGCCAAAATTCATTTCCATTAAACGTTCTTCTTTCTTGAACGAAATACTTCTTGTGTTATCCTGGATATATTCGGCGAGAATAACGCAACGTTTCAGAGGGCTCGTAAAGATGATAGCTTCTCTGGGTAATTGTGAAATGATATTCTCAAAAATAGCGTCAAAAGGTTTTGCAATGTCTACGTCTGATTGTCCGTAACATACTCCTTTTTCACAAACAGTTTCAGTATGACGAACTAAATAAATTTCCATATCAAAAGAATGCTTAGATAATAAACCACTTCACACACTTGTTGCGTCGCACCCAGACAATCTCCGGTATAACCATCAATCCATTTTTGGAAATAACGTGCTAAAAAATAACGCATGATAAAAACCGGAAGTAAAGCAAAAAGGAATTTATATTGAAAACAGGAGAAAACTAATAATGGAAGTAATCCGAAGAAAAATGAGCCCAGGATTTCTTTCCAGGAATGATCTTTGGCAATAGGTTTACTTTTGCTGGAAGCATCTTCTCGGGAATATTTGTGTGTAAAAATAATAGAAATTGCCGCCAAACGACTCAAAGCATGAGCGGAAACAAATAAAAGAAAAACCTGAAAAAGGGTCATCAAATTATTCGCTTTAAAAAGGGAAACAGATTCAGAAAGCAATTTGAATTTTAATAAAAAGAGTAAAACCAAGCCAATTGCTCCATAAGCACCAATGGCACTATCTTTCATAATAATCAGGATTTTTTCTTTGGTCCATCCTCCGCCAAAACCATCGCAAACATCAGCAAATCCATCTTCGTGGAAAGCTCCGGTCGTTAATACAGATATAATAAGGGCAAAAATTACTGCCGTTTCTATTGACAGAAAAAGCGAAAAAAGATAAAAAGCCATAAAAGAAATACTACCAACAATCCATCCAATCAAAGGAAAATAACGAGTGGCTTTGTTTAAATAATCAGGATGATGATCAATATTTTTAGGACAAGGAATTCTGGTATAAAACATCAAAGAGGTGAAGAAAATATGTAGTTCTTTTTTCATTTTTAATATAAATTTAATTGCGTTCTGTCATTTCGATCGAAGCGAGAAATCGCATAAGAAATTCCGTGCTTACAGTCGCCAGTCTTTGTCGATTTATAAGTGATTTCTCTTTTCGTGGAAATGACAAAAAAAGCTTTACTTTCTGCTCACTCCGGCACTTTCAAAACTGGCCATTTCATTCAAAAAAGCTTCGGCTGATTTTAGAATAGGAAAAGCAATGGCACAGCCTGTTCCTTCGCCCAAACGCAGATCCAGATTTAAAACGGGTTTTGCCCCTAAGTAATCAAGAAGTTTTTGATGTGCTTTTTCAGCAGAGCAATGACAGAAAACAGCGTTATTTTTGATTTCAGGATTAATTTTAGAAGCAATTAAAAATGCTACACTACAAATAAAACCATCTACTAAAATCAACATTTTTTTTTCATAAGCAGCTAACATTCCGCCAGCAATTTGTATAATTTCAAAACCTCCAAAGTAGGCGAGTTGTTGTTTTAATTCGGCTTGACCGGAATAATTTTCAATAGCGCTTTTGAGGATATTTTGTTTTTTAAGTAGCTTTTCATTTTCAACACCAGTACCTTTTCCAATACATTCCTCAATAGGTAAATGGGTTAAAAGGCTCATTAAAACCGAAGCGGCAGAGGTATTTCCAATTCCCATTTCACCAAAACCAATACAATTAGAACTGGTTGCAGCAATAGCCGTAACAATCGATTTTCCCTTTTCAAAACACAATTGCAATTCGGTTTCACACATTGCCGGTACATGCAAAAATGACTGAGTTCCTTTGGCTATTTTCGCATCGATCAAATTGATATTTGTGGGAAAATCATAATTCACACCGGCATCTACAATCGATAATTGAATGTTATTTTGATTGCAGAAAACATTTATAGCTGCGCCGCCTTCGAGAAAATTACCAACCATTTGGCGGGTAACATCTTGTGGATAGGCGCTAACGCCATGATTTGCGATTCCGTGATCAGCTGCAAAAACAACAATATTTGGATTGATTATTTTGGGATTTAAACTTTCAAAAACCGTTGCCATCTGAAATGCCAGTGTTTCTAAAGTCCCTAAGGCTCCAACGGGTTTCGTTTTAGCATCTATTTTTTCCTGTAAAAGAATACTGAAATCAGTTTTGAGTTCAACTTTAGTTTTCGATTTTAAATCAAAATCAGGAACGGGAATTTTAGTAACTTTTTTAATTTCGGTACAATCCGGAGCCTCAGATTTTTGTTTCCAGTTCAGTTGTTGCAACATCGGCTGATTGTCGTAATTCGTTGCCGGTTTTCCGATACAGAAATAACCTAACGGCTCAATATTTTCCGGTAAATCAAGAATTTTTTTAAAGTGATAATAATTCAAAATAGAAACCCAGCCCATCCCATAGCCCTGCTCTGTAAGCGAAAGCCAAATGTTCTGTGCTGCACAGACCGAACTAAATTTTACTGCTTCGTTACTACCCACAGTTCCAATTGTAAAATGGTTCAGTACAGATCGGTCATACCCAATAATAAGTCCAATTGGAGCTTCTTCAATTGCTTCTAACTTCAGTGATTTATAGCGTTCCTTTTGTTCCGGATTATCGGTTAGTTCTTCTGCCTTTTTATTATAATCTAAGAAGAGATTTTTTACAGCAGTTTTGACTTCAGGAGATCTAATAATAAAATAGCGCGTAGCATCTGTCAAACCAACAGAAGGTGCCCAATGTCCGGCTTGTAAAGCTTTTTCGATTACTTCGTCAGGAACTTCATCAGTAGTAAAATGCCTGGTGTCACGACGGGCTTTTAAAATATCATCTAAGTAGCTCATTATAAATTCCAAATTTTTTTAAATTCCAAATTCCAAATCAATCTTAATAAGGGTTTAAAATTTAAAGATTTAAGTAAAGATAAAGTATAGTGTTGGAATTTGGAATTTAAAAAAAATGGATTTTCATTTTTAACCTTTTATTTTGACTGGAATTCCGGAAACCATCAAAACTACCTGATCTGCTTTTGATGCCAGAAATTGATTCATCCAGCCTTGCAATTCGGTAAATTTTCGTCCGATATGAGTTTCTGCATGTACACCCATCCCAATTTCATTCGTTACAATAATCAGCGTAGTATTTTTTTGATTTGATATCGAAAGAAATTCTTTTTTAGCTTCTTCGAGACTTAAATTCACATCATATTGGTGATCGGTAAAAAAATTGGTAAGCCAAAGTGTGACACAATCAATAAGGGCCACTTTTCCGGTAAAATCAATTTTACTTAAATATTTTTCCTCTTCAATATTCGCCCAGCGTTCATCGCGTTCCTGCTGATGACGATCGATTCTGTTCTGGAAATCAGCATCCCATTTTCTTGCCGTCGCTACATACATTGGCGAACCTGAAAGTTGCAAGGCTAAATTTTGAGCATAACTGCTTTTTCCTGATCGTTCACCTCCGGTAATTAAGTAAATCATTTTAATTGTTAATTATAAATTGTTAGTTGTTAATTTTTGGGAAGTGTTCAGAAGCGATTTTATTTTAGTAGATTTAATAATGCTCGTTATTAGTTTTAGAATTTCTATTGCATCATTATGAATGTTTTCAAATTCTTTTTTATTTAGATAATCAGTTGCGTACAATAATTCTAACCAATAAACAGACTCATTTGCCTCTTTTTAAGCAATAGCAAATTTATGAAAAAAATCGTTCTTGCTTTCAGCATGTTCAGCTTCTCTTACCATTGCACCAATATTAGTTCCTGATCTAAGCAACTGTTTTGAAAGAGTAAATTCTTTTTTCACAACATTATTTTTCATAATTAACAACTAACAATTTATAATTTACAATTTAATATGGGCAATGCCGGCAATCATTTCCGCAACAGGTTCCTCTTTTTAGGTGAAACCAGGCTTTAAAAACATAGTTACCGTTTTCAAGATAATAGTCAATGCCTTCGATTAGTTTTTCTTGTTTTGGTAAAGATATCGCTTTATTGGTAAGGGCTTTTTGAGGCGTAATTGTTTCTACATAAGCATCAATTTTATCTTCGCAAGCTTCTTTAAAGCAAACAGGACAAAGACAATCATTTCCTTCAGAAAGGTTAAAAATGGGAGGGAAATCATTGCACCAACATTTGCTTTCTGCTGAAATATCTCCACAAGTAAAAGAAGATTCGCAACCAGAGCAAACTTTTGTTTTTATGCTATTCATAGGTTGAAGATGGTATTTTTTGGGTTTTGTAAGAATAAAGGTAAGCATAAAAAATAGAAATTACGTTACCTTTGTCAGTACGAAAATGTAAATTCTCAAATCGCAATGATCCGGATTACAAGCAAAAAATGGATAGAACCGATCTATATCCTTAAAAAATAATTATATAACCTGCATATGAAACATTTATTCTCTAAATTAATTTTTATTGTACCTTTTTTTATTCTTGTTGGATGTAAAAAGAATGAGACTACAGAGATTGCAAAAGCTGAAATTGCAAAAAACAGTATCGAATACGCTTCAGGACTTTCTATCGTAAAACATGAAGGATATTCAGTAGTAACTGTTACAGAACCCTGGCCAAATGCCAATGCAAAATTTACTTATGTCTTAAAAGAAAAAGAGGCTAAAGTTCCCGACAGTTTACAAAAGTATACCACAATAAAAGTTCCTTTAGAATCTGTTGTTGTAACCTCAACGACTAATATTCCGTTTCTTGAAATGTTAGAAGTAGAAGATAAACTGGTTGGTTTTCCGCATACAGATTATGTTTCATCTGAAAAAACAAGAGCTCTAATTGATAAAGGTGCTGTTAAAAATGTGGGCGAGAACGAAAAATTGAATATCGAACAATTAATAGAACTATCCCCGGATTTGATTGTGACTTTTGGCGTAGACAACAACAATCCTGCATTGGATAATTTGAAAAAAAGTGGCTTAAATGTTTTGATCCAAGCCGATTGGATGGAGCAATCCCCACTTGGAAAAGCAGAATGGATTAAACTTTATGGTGCTTTATTTGGTAAAGAAGAGAAAGCCAAAGAATTGTTTGATAAAATTGTGACGAGCTACAATCAGGCTAAGAAATTAGTCGCTGATAAACCCGGGACTTCAACCGTTTTATATGGTTCTATGTACGAAGATGTTTGGTATGTAGCCAAAGGAAATAGTTGGGTTGCCCAGTTTATGAAGGATGCGCATGCCAGTTATTTATGGGCAGATTTAAAAGGTACCGGAAGTGAGGGATTGTCTTTTGAAAAAATACTAGTAAAAGGAAAAACGGCCAATTTCTGGATTGCTTCTGGTTCGTTTAAAACTTTGGCAGAAGTAGAAAAAGCGAATCCGCATTACAGCCAATTTGATGCTTTTAAAAACAAAAACGTGTACACATTCGAAGGCAAGTATGGAGCAACAGGAGGAACAGTTTATTATGAGTTGGCACCAAGTCGCCCGGATTTAGTGTTGAAAGATTATATCAAGATTTTTCATCCTGATTTATTGCCAAGCTATGAATTTACTTTCGCATCTAAATTAAATTAAGAGCATTGATCCGTAAAAAACGAAATATAATCTTGTTTTCCGTACTGGGTTTGGCACTTTTGTTTATGTTTTTTTTAGACATAAGTCTGGGATCCATTGCTATTCCGTTCAAAGAAGTTTATGCTAGTTTAACTGGCGGACAGGCCAGTAAATCGACTTGGGAATATATCATTATTAATTATCGTTTGCCAAAAGCAATTACGGCAGTTTTAGTTGGTATAGGTTTGTCTGTTAGTGGTTTACTAATGCAAACATTGTTTAGAAACCCCTTGGCAGGACCTGATGTTTTAGGATTAAGTTCAGGAGCAATTTTAGCGGTAGCAATTGTGATTTTAGGTGCGGGTTTCTTGCCGGCATTTTTAAGCACTACTTTATTATCACCATACGGAATCGTTTTTGCCTCTACATTAGGAAGTATTTCGGTTTTAATGTTGGTTTTAGTAGTAGCACAGAAGTTGCGAAATACAATGGCGATTTTAATCGTTGGACTTATGTTTGGTAGTTTTACCAGCGCAATTGTTGGTGTTTTAACTTATTTTAGTTCGGCTGAACAGTTGCAAAAATTTACCTTTTGGTCGTTAGGAAGTCTTGGTAATCTTACCTGGACATCCATTTCTGTTTTGGCCGTTTGTGTTGGTTTTGGTTTGGTTTTAAGTGCGAGTAGCATCAAACCTCTAAATGCATTATTGCTTGGCGAAAATTACGCTAAAAGTATGGGTTTGAATTACAAAAAAGCACGACTAACCATCATATTTGCTACAAGTATTTTAGCCGGAAGTATAACTGCTTTTGCAGGGCCAATAGCTTTTATAGGTTTAGCAGTTCCGCACATTGCCAAACTGACATTTAAAACGAGTAATCACGCGGTTCTCTATTGGAGTACTTTTTTTTACGGAGCAATAATCATGTTGTTTTGCGATATGGCATCGCAATTACCGGGATTAGATATCACATTGCCCATTAATGCGATTACTTCTATAATTGGAGCGCCAGTAGTAGTGTATTTACTAATGCGAAAAAGTAATTTTCAGTAAATAATTTAGCCACAGATTAAAAAGATTCTCACAGATTTTAAAATCATTTTAATCCTTACAATCTGTGGCAAAAAACTCAGCAACTTAGTATCTCAGAACCTTAGCACAAAAAAATGAAGACTATTCTAAAAACCTTAAATTTAACTATTGGCTACAAATCCAAGAAAGAAACCGTGGTTATTGCTGAGCATCTAAATCTGAATTTAAATTCAGGAAAACTCATTTCATTAATAGGAGCAAACGGAATTGGGAAATCGACTTTACTACGCACTATTACAGGAATTCAGGAACCATTATCAGGAACGGTTTTTCTCAACGACGAAAATATAAATACCTATAAAACTTTAGATTTAGCACAGAATTTAAGTTTGGTTTTAACCGAAAAATTACCGCCAAGTAATCTTTCCGTGTTTGAATTAGTCGCTTTAGGTCGCCAGCCGTATACGAATTGGATTGGTACTTTAACCTCAACCGATATTGACAAAGTTCAGCAAGCACTGGAACTAACACAAATCGGGCATTTGGCTCAAAAAAAACATTACGAAATTAGCGACGGACAATTGCAAAAAGTTTTAATAGCAAGAGCTTTGGCACAAGATACGCCATTAATTATTTTGGATGAACCCACAACACATCTCGATTTACTGCACAAAGTTTCGTTGTTCAAATTATTAAAAAAATTAACGCAGGAAACTCAAAAATGTATTTTATTTTCGACTCATGATATCGATTTGGCGATTCAGTTAAGTGATGAAATGATTATCATGACTCCGGAATTGATTGTTCAGGACGAACCTTGTAATTTAATTTCAAACGGAAGTTTTGCTACTTTGTTCAAAGATGAACATATTGTTTTTGATGCAGAAAAAGGGAAGTTTGTGATTACTTAATTTTTAGTTTTTACTTCCGAGATTGATAATCATTCTATTTATAAGTCCCAGCGGGACGTTATATTTATAGAAAAATTATACGTTTTTAATAAGAACCCCATCGGGGTGAAATATTCATCAAGAATAAAAATTAAGATATCGCTCCGCTGGAGCTTACTTATAGTGGTACTGTTTTGGCTATAAATATTGCGCTCCTCTGGAGCTCACAACCTAAAGCTTTTCATTTTTTAGAATTACATGATCCTGCAAGGTTTTTTCAACCCTGTAGGTATAAATATGATTTCAATTAAACAGTAATTTTACTAAAATAAATACTCAAACTTATACCTACAAGGTTGAAAAAACCTTGCAGGAAATCGGTTTTATAATTCGATTAATCGTTTAAACCAATAAACATTAAACTTTTTTCATCCCAATTTGTCTCTTCGCTTCACCAATTACAAAAGCCACAGAATTCGCGATATTAAAACTTCTGATTAATTTCGACATGGGAATCGTTAAATGGTTTTCAAAACGAGCCAAAACTTCTTTACTCAATCCAACGCTTTCTTTTCCGAAAACAAGCCAGTCTCCATCCTGAAAATCAGTTTCCAGATATGATTTTTCGGCATGAGAGCTCATCAGGAAAACGCGTGATTGATCCGGAATCTGATTGATCCATTCTTCTATATTTTGATATTCTGTAACATCAAGATGCACCCAATAATCCAAACCGGAACGTTTTAGGTTTTTATCATTAATTACAAATCCAAACGGATGAATTAGGTGTAATCTACTTTCTGTACCCACACATAATCTTCCAATATTTCCAGTATTATTCGGTATTTCAGGTTCTACAAGAACAACGTTTAGCATTATCTTTTATTTGTTTATTCGGTTAATCGTTTATTTTCGAATATCTAATTTTCAAATTGACTCATTATCTAATTTAAAAAAATCAGAAACTTCTATCACTTCTCCGGCTTTTAAGTTTTGTAAATATACATTTCCTATACGAACACGAACTAATCTTAAAGTCGGAAAACCAACTGCTGCGGTCATTTTACGTACCTGGCGAAACTTTCCTTCATTTACTGTTATCGAAGCCCATGAAGTTGGTCCGTGGCGTTCGTCCCGTATTTTTTTTGCCCTAGTTCCAAAATCCGGAATTTCAGTAACGATAAAGGCAGAACAGGGTCTTGTTTTATATTTGCCGCCATCGAAGCCAATCTCAACACCTTTTTGCAATTCATCAATAGCTTCAGGAGTAATAACACCATCCACCTGAACATAATATTCTTTATCGACTTTTTTGCTTCTTATTTGTTCGCTTACTTTTCCGTCAGTAGTCAGTAAAAGCAACCCTTCAGAATCTTCGTCAAGTCTGCCAATTGCCATTGTTCCTTTGGGAAAATCATATAATTCTCCCAAAAGCTTTTTCTTTCTTTTTAATTCATAGATAAATTGGCTCAGATAGCCGTAAGGTTTAAAAAGAATAAAATGTTGATGCATGCCGTATTTTTTGACTGCAAAGATAGTTTTGTTTCAGAAGTAATTCCAACTTATTGCGATCATTCGTTTTTCATTTTCCTAAGCCATAAATAAACACACCAAATTACGGTTATGCCAAAAACTATTAATAAAGGTGCATAATACTCTTTAATGAAATTATGAAAGTAACTTCCGATTAAGATATAAGCTGAAGCTATACATAGCTTTAGGATAATAAACTCGGCATTTGACCAACTTGTTTTTATTTTGAAAAAGTTCATAATATTTGATTTTATACTTTGTTTTAAAAGTAGTTTAGAAACAGATGCTACATTTTAGATAGTAATTTACGATAATAATTAATTAATATTTTGATAATGAAATTGTTATTCGTTTTGATGCACACTTTTAGAATTACTAAATAAACCAAAAGCTATGTTAAAGGATTTAGTTTTTATTTTAAGAATTCGTAATATTATAAGACTAACACTAAAAATACAAAATTATGGGAACTAATAATTTAGGATCGAAAAAGATAAATGGAATGCAAAAAAATATAGATGAATCTAAAGGTAAAAACGTTTCTCACGATACAGAATTGGATAAGTCAAAACTAAAGAAGGAAGTTGTAACAGATGAAGATGGAAATAAAGACGTCGTAGAAAGAGCCCGGGATGTAAATGAAGAAATAAAAGAGGTTCCAGGTAAAAAAAGCACCAACAGTGCCAATGCAAACCGTGGTGTTTCGACAGATGAAGAAGCTGAAAAGACGGTGGAGAATAAAGACAGAAACTCAGACATCACACCCAATCGTTATCCTAATACTAATCCTGAAAGTCATAAAGATCGTGGAAATATGAAATTGGATGAAGACGAAGAGTAAGCACTATCTTTAAATAGTAAATATTGTACTGATTTCAGCCCTTTTTCAGTGAAATAACATTTGATTGGCAAATGGCGTTAATGTTATTCTAAACTTGCTTTTTGAAATGGTTATCCTTTGGGATCTTCGTAAATTGTAGTATAAATTTAAAATTTTAAGAATATGGCACTTTTAGAAAACAAAGTAGCTTTTGTATCCGGTGGTGGTTCAGGAATTGGACGTGCAGTGGCGGAAGCTTATGCCCGTGAAGGAGCAAAAGTAGTACTTTCAGATATTAATGTAGAGCACGGTGAAGCAACCGTAAAAAGAATAAAGGATAAGGGGGGAGAAGCTTTTTTTGTCAAGGGTGATTCATCTAAAGCAGCAGATAATAAACATATGGTTGAAGTAACTGTTTCTAAATATGGCCGACTTGATATTGCCTGTAATAATGCAGGAATGGGAGGTCCGGCAAAACCAACAGGAGAATATGAACCGGAAGATTGGGATAAAGTGATTGCATTAAATTTAAGTGGTGTTTTTTATGCTTGTCGTTACCAGTTAGAGCAAATGGAAAAAAATGGCGGAGGAAGTATTGTAAACATTGCGTCAATCCACGGACAAGTTGCGGCTCCGCTAAGTCCTGCTTATACTGCTTCTAAACACGGAGTTGTAGGTTTAACTAAAAATATTGCAGCTGAATATGCGCTAAAAAACATCCGTTGTAATGCAGTGGGTCCGGGTTATATAGAGACAGCTTTGTTAAAAGATCATCTAAATAATGATGCTATGAAAGCAATTGCGGCAAAAGCGCCTATGAACCGTTTAGGAACCGCTGAAGAAATTGCAGAACTTGTAGTGTTTCTTAGTTCTGAAAAATCTTCTTTTACAACCGGAAGTTATATCATTGCCGATGGTGGGTATACAGCAATTTAGAGTTTTTTCGTATATATCTTAATAAGGCTATCTCAATTTCAGATAGACTTTTTTATGTTTTTATGTAAGTTTAAATAAAGTTTTATCTTGTTAAATATCTATAATTGTGTTAATTCGTACAATAGCATATAATGTTCTAAAGTCAATATATACTTAGTAATTGTTTAAATATTTTGTCAATAAATTGATTTTTGTTGGAAGATGTTTATAAAATAGGAAACATTAACTTTATGGTTTAACAATATTCTGTTAACTTTAAAGGATATAAATTTGATTTCTAAAAACTCTATTTTTAAACGTATGAAAAACAATTACTCTGCTCGCCATTTAATGGCACTTTTTAGTATTTTTTGTTGTTCGTTAAGTCTTTTTGCTCAGACTTCACCAGCAGCACAAACATTACCTTATTCACAAAACTTTGATGGACTACTGGCAAGTTCGACCACTTATCCAGTCGGATTTCAGGGTTGGGGAGCAACTATAACAGCTCCGGCAGCAACATACAGTACTGCGTTAATTAGTGATAAAGCTTTGATTGGGAACAGTAGTGCTTCAGTCAATAGCGGTAACATTCATAATTATAATGGGAAAATTGGATTTTTAGATACAGGAGGTGCTGATCTGGCTATAGGTTTTGCCCTAATTGGTACTGGTCAGACAGCAATTCAGGTTCAGTATGATGCGATGGTTATTCGTAATCCTTACGATGGAACCGCTTCTAATAATCGTATTTTAGAAATGGCTTTACAATATCGTATAGGTACTACAGGTGCTTTTATTACACTGCCATCTACGGCCTATTTAAGTGGAACAACTCTTCAAACAGGAACAGGTGTTACTACTCCGCAAAATCCGCAACAAATAAATGTAACATTACCTGCAGAATGTGATAATCAGCCAATAGTTCAAATAAGATGGATTGCAAGACAAGCTTCCGGAACAGCAGGTTCTCGTCCTTCATTTGCAATTGATAATATAAAAATCGGAAGTGATTTAGTTCCTCCGGTTAACGAATCAGGATATCCTAAACTTGCCGAGGTATTATCTTATGGTTTTGATTTTGTTAATAAAATAAGCAAAACTGGTAAAACTTATTTCGTGATAGTTGCTTCGGGCAGCGCACAGCCTACACCAGCACAAATTAAAGCCGGCTTAGATGCAGGCGATATCGCAGCTTTACAATCAGGTTCTCTTGATATTGCAGATAAAAATTTAGAATATTCAAAAATTATTACAGGTTTAACTTCAGCAACTTCATACAGTGTTTATTCAGTTTCTGAGGACGCCGCAGCAAATTTACAAACAACAATAAATAAATTAGATGTTACTACTGCAAGTGTTTTAGTTCCTTCATTAAGAATTTCAGTTGCAGCACTTAATTTTGGAAAGGCTGAGCAAAATGTTGAATCCCCGAGTTTAAGTTATCAGATTAGCGGAAAAGATATTAGTAATGTAGTAACAGTTACAGCAACAGCTAATTTTAGTGTTTCAAAAGATAATGTAACTTTTCAATCTTCAATTAGTTATGATCCCACTGATTTTGCTTCAAATGCCACACCTACAGTTTATGTAAAATTTAAACCTAATACAGCAGGTGCTCTTTCAGGAACTGTAACAAACGAATCAACAGGCGCTTTAAGCAAAACGATTTCTTTATCTGGAACTGGATTTAATCCTTTTGTGCAGGATTTTAATGATGCAAATGTTTTGTCTAATAGCGGATGGACACAATATAATGTGGCTGGAACTTTAAACAAATGGGCTTATACAGATGTTGTTAGAAACGTTAACTCAGGCGCTGGTGCTGTTGTAATTAATGGATATTCTGATGCTGGACCAAGCAAAGACTGGTTGATTTCGAGTAAATTACGATTGAATAGTTTTGACAAAATTCCATTATTGTCTTTTTACTCTCGTAAATTTTATACAGGACCAGCTTTAAAATTAGTAGTTTCGACTGATTACGATGGTGTAAGCAGTCCGGAAACAGCAACATGGGTTGAGTTAGATGGTAAATTTCCAACTGTAACGGGAACTTACGTACAATCACAATTTATAGATTTAAGCGCATATAAAACAGATCACACTTATGTGGCATGGGTTTATGAAACTACAGCAGGAGCAAATAATTTTGCTGCCGAATGGTCATTAGATGATTTTGCTATTACAAATGAATCCGGGTATGTTAATTCAAACCCTGTTTTAGATTTTGGACAGGTTACTGTAAATACAATTTCTGCCAGCAAGTCTTTTAACTTCAATGCAGAAGGATATGGCGATATTACAGTTACCGCTCCGGCATCTTACAAATTATCATTGGATAATATTTCATTTCAATCAAGCGTATTAGTTACAGCTGCAGATGCATCTGCAGGAAAAACTCTTTATGCAAGATTTGAACCTGTGTCTAAGGAATTAAGTATCTCAGGAGCTTTAACAGTTACAGGAACTTCATTAAACAAGCAAACGGGCTCATTAACGGGTTCTTCTTTACCAAAAGAAGATACATTTGATGTGGTCACTTATAATTTAGAATTTTTTGGAGCTCCAACGACGGCTTATGGGCCAGCAGACAAAACACTGCAACTTGAAAATGTGGCGAAAGTCATGAATAAATTAGATGCTGATGTATATGTAGTTCAGGAAGTTTCCAGTGATGCTCAGATTGACGCTTTAATTCAAAAAATAAATATAAACGGTAAGACCTTCGATAAAACAATCTCGACATCCTGGTCGTATTCATGGGATCCAAATTCAGATCCAAATTATCCTCCACAAAAATTAGTTGTGATTTATAATACACAAACCGCAACAGTAAAAAACACCCGTGTAATGTTTAAAGATTTATACGATCAGCTTCGTGCTAACACTGTAGTTTTACCAAATTATCCGGGAACAGGAACCAATCAGGCCAATGATGATAGCTTTTTCTCATCAGGACGTTTACCTTATATGGTACAAATAGAAACAAATCTTGGCGGAGTAAAAAAACTGCTTAATCTGGTTGATCTTCATGCACGTGCCAATAGCGGAACTGATATTACCAAATACAACCAGCGTAAATACGATTCGCAGGTATTAAAAGATAGTTTAGATCAATATTATGCAAATTCTAATTTAATCATTTTAGGAGATTATAATGATGATGTAAAAGCATCTGTTGTTACTCCAAATCCGTCATCATATAAAATGTTTGTTGATGATACTGTAAACTATAATGCACTTACTTTAGGTATTAGTCAGGCCGGAGCTTTTAGTTTTCTTAGTTCTGGTGGGTTTTTAGATCATATTATGATTTCTAATGAATTGAACGATCAATACATACAAAATTCAACTGCAGTTTATGATCCACGTAATGATATACCTAGCTATACCACTACAACTTCTGATCACGGACCGGTAATTGCCCGTTTTCAATTGACAGGAAATTTATCTACCATTGATTTTGAAACTAAAAACGGCTATTTTGTACAGGCATTTCCAAACCCAACAAAAGATGTTTTAAATGTTGTAGTGAAGACTCAAAATGATAAAACACTGAAGTTAAAACTTTATGACATTTCAGGACATCAGGTAGGTAATGCTGTCGAAGTAAATGCTACACAGGATTTAAGTACAACAGTAATCCCGGTAAGTTATTTATCATCCGGAATTTATGTCTATACTTTAACCGAAAATAATAAAGTGGTCTACAAAGGGAAGATCATCAAAAAATAGAAAAAATAATAAAACCTAAAAAGGCAGTTCAATTTTGAACTGCCTTTTTTTATGCTTAGAATTTAGAGTAATGCTTTGAAGGTATTTAAATCTGCCTCGGGCTTTATTGTGCAGAAATAAAGTAATTGCCATTGTTGTGTTTTTTGAGCCTGTTTGCTTGTCGTTTCGTCCCAGGGCGGATAAACTCTTGTCGCTCTTTTCCCTTCTTTTGTTGCCGTCGAAAAGATTCCTTTTTCCAGTAAAATGTTTTTAGGAAAAACAAATTGTCCTAGCAGATCATCCTTGCCAACACTTACAATGACAAAATCAATTGAATCTGAGAAATCAAAAGGTTCAATGATTCCGTTTTGATTCCGTTTCCATAAAGTTACGAACTGACCCGTTTTTGTTGGAGTGATCTTAGCTTTTCTGTAACAAATTTGTTTTCTGTTCAGGTAAAAATTGTACGCATCATAGTCAGTACTTTCACTTTCCGGTTGAGGTAGTGTAGCGTCAAAATTACAGCAATCATAAACGGACTCTTTGGCAATAATCAGATCTTTGGGCAATGATTTTAGATCATTCCAATTGTTTTTAGGTGTCATTTATGAAAAATCCTTTTAAATTTATTTGGGTAAAATTACCACAAAAAGAACTTTAAAAAGAAACGTTCAATCCAAAATTTAATCCCCATTGAAACTGATTAAAAGACTGATTGTTTAACGGGTTGATATAATAATTCATGGCAGGTTCTACAAAAACGTTTGTTTTTTTATAGACACGATATTGCAAAGTACTACTCAGTGTAGAACCGTAAACATAATCATTTGCATTTACATTCTGACCAATCGAGTTGCCATCTAAAGCGACATTATTCGAAATTAGCTTCCCGACAAAACCACCGGTATTTAAATTAATGCTTGCTCTGTTCATACTAAAAACAGCGTATGAAACCTCTAAAGGCATTTCGATATATCGTAAATTCTGATCCAGATTTCCACTTTTAAGATTGTTGATTTCGATATCATTTTGTTTCAATGCATTTGTAGTAGCACTAGGTACAAAAACAATATCAGAATTAGCGGTAATTTGTGGTGCTACGGTCGAAGCATTTTGGTTAAAATAATCATTAGAGTTAAAAAAAGCATTGTTTTTTGCACTTACATAAGAAACATTCGCAACACTCTGACCAAGTTCATTAATTTTTAAACCGGAAGCAACAGCCCATTTGTTGTTGATTTTGTATTTGGTTTTTACACCGTAAGAGTTACTTTGTTTAGAATCATTTGTATTGCCAAGAGTTTTATCATTTTTATAATTCTCAGAACTGGCAACTCCTGCAAAAACTTCAACAGCCCATTTTTCAGCATTAGATACAGGTTTTTTCTCCTTTTCTTTTTTCTCTTCCGGATGGATACCTTTTTCTAAATTTTGAAGTACAGCTAATTGTACAGAGTCTTGTTTGCTTAAAATAGTATTCAATTTTGAATCGCTTTTCAGCGTACCCGCTATTTGTTTTTCAGATAATAAATTGGTGTTATTTTCCTTCGCTTTGCGCTCTGTTATCGTTTTTTGATTGCCGCTTAAATTGGAGCTTGAAGAACTAAAAGCAAGATTATTGCTGTTTTTTGAATTCGATTGATTTTGAAAAATAGAATTGGATATTTGATTTTTTGCAGTTGGATTAAACGGATTGGTTTTGCCCGCAACAAAAGTTTTTTCAGCCAGAATTTTATCTGTTGCTTTTTTGTCAGCAGTCGCGATTTGATTTTTAGAACCGGAATTGAACCCATTTGTCTTGCTGGTGGTAAAAGCCTTTTCAGCCAAAGTTTGATTTACAGCTTTTGCAATTTGATTTTGTGAAGCTGAACTAAATGAATTTGTTTTACCGGAAATGATTGTTTTTTCAGACGAAATTGGATTTGAAACTTCTTTATCAGCAATTGCATATTGTGAACCTGAATTGAATCCATTTTTTTGATCCCTAACATGCACTTTTTCGGCCACAGCCTGATTTGTGTTTGTTTTTGCGCTATTTGCTTTTATATCTAAATTATTGGTATTACTATCACCTTTAGAATCTGTATGAGCAACTGCCGTTTTTTGATTTTGATTTTTATGTGAATTACTGGATGGATTTATACTATTTTCTAAAGCCGGAACTTCCTCTATAAGATCTGATTTTTTTGCATTAGAAATTTCCCCGGGAGTATTTTCCTGAGCTGGAATTATTTTGTTTGTCTTTAAATTATTTTTTTTCTCATCAAGAACGATACTATTGTTTTCTCCAGTACCATTGTGCATGGTTTTAATTCCCGAAGTCGAAGTAAAATGTAAAACAGAAGGGAGTAGCAAGCCTATTAATAAGCATGCCGCCGCCGACCACCAAAGAATAACCCTCTTCTTCTTTTTAGGTTTGTCTAATTTCTTCTCAATTTCACCCCATAATTCCGGAGGCGGAACACTTGAAAAGTCTTCCATTGATGAAAAAATATCTTCTATATTTTGCTTTTTCATGCTATTTTAAAATTTTTTATGCTCAGTATTCTTTTTTGCAATATGTGTTTGGCACGATTTAAATTTGATTTGGATGTTCCCTCGGAGATTTTTAATAATTCTGCAATTTCTCTGTGTTTCATTTTTTCAAAAACATACAAGTTAAAAACAGTCCGGTATTGGTCCGGTAAATCCCGAATGTATTCTAATAATTTGTCCTGTTCTATGGGTAGAATATCTAATTCTTCTTCTTCGACAAAATCGGTATCAGGATCAAAAACATCCAAAAAGAAACTCTCTTTCTTCTTTTTATTTAAGGCTTCAATTAGTTTATTAATAAAAATACGTTTTAGCCATCCTTCAAAACTTCCTTCAAATTTATATTGACTTATTTTTTGAAAGACAATGACAAAAGCTTCCTGAAAGACATCTTTTGCGTCATCTTCATTTTTCATATACTTTAGGCATATTCCATATAAAACAGGAGAGAACAACTGATAGATTTTCAGTTGTCCCTCTCTGTCATTTTTTATGCACAGCCGAATGTATTTTTCTAAATCGTCTTTCAAAAAGTGGTTTGTTTGGTTTTGCAAAAATAGTTTTTATAAGCTTATAAAACTACCTTTTAAAAATAGTACGGGTTGCGTCATGGTTATTGCTAACAATCGTTAAGTTTTGATTATCAAGATTTTCTATAAGATAAGTCTTGCCTTCAAAAGTAATTAAGTCATGTTGTGACTGATCGAAAAAGCTCATTCCTCTTTCTATTTGATAAGGACTATTTCTAATTTCTACATTGTTTTTATAAGTGATTACTCTTCCGTCAGGAGTAAAAACGACCTTCTTTGTAAATCCAATAGTTTGCGGAGTTGCTGTGTAAGGGTTACTAATTCCGCCAATCGATTTTTGCCAGATCCACGTGTTTACAATAGAACCGGAATTCATAGTAGTTGATTCTATAGAATAAGCTGTTGAAAAAAGACAACACACAATAATAAATAATAAGAATTGCTTTTTCATGATCGATTATTTTAGGGCTGTAATTTTATCCTGAATCGCTTTTTTGAAAGCTTTTATTTCAGCGCTTTGGTCAGCAGTATCAGTATTGTCAATAAGAATTTTAGTTACTGTTGCGCCCTGACGAAGTTCAAAATATACACCACCGTGATTCGCCTCATCTGGTGTTCCGTAAGTTTTGGTTTGTCCTTTTAGGTTTAAAATTTCAGTTGGCACGGTTTTAAGGAAAAGTGTGTAATCACCTTTTTTCGTGGTTGCATTGTATCTGTATTGGCTAAAATCATAACCGCCGGCAACAACATTTTGGAATTTTAAAATATTGAAGTCATTAATCTGAAAGAATTTTTGACAATCAGCACCCGTACATTGTTTGCTAAAACTTCCGATTACAACATTATCAAGAGTCTCTGTAGTTTTGTTGAAAAGAATTTGTTTTCCGGTTCTCGGAATTAGAATGAAATCTGACGGATAGTTAGGCGCTGTGGCAATACTTTCTCCCGGTTGAGGTGCTTTTTCGTAATAATTAATTAAAATCTCGCATTTGTTTTCGACAATGGTCGTTATTTTAATAGAATATCCGGTTGTAGTTTTCAGACCTGCAAAAATACCCACCAAAATTTCTTTAGTAAAATCAATTGGAGTATCAGTACCATTTGGACAGGTATTTTCATGCTTTGTAAAATAAGTTTTCATTTTATCATCAGAACCTACTAATAGTGCTGTCGGGTTAGTTGGTAATGAGTTCATATTGTAGGAACAGAATAGTGGAACTCCTGTAAAAGCTTTGTCTTCACTAGCTCCGCAATCAACATTTAAATTGTCATTATTCAGAGAACATGCGCTGAATCCAAAAGCTATAAACAAGCTTAACATTAATTTTTTCATGATAAATTTTTAATAGGTTATATATATCATAGATGTTCATCTTTTGAAATGGTTGCGTGAAAAAATATTTTTTTTAGTTTTTTTTAAACAGGAATAATTTTCAGAATGTTTCTTAAAGTGAAGGACAACGAATTCATGAAATTTTGTTTTTAAAAATTAAGTAATACGTATTATTGCTTACTTTTACTGTAAAAATAAATTTTAGATATGTTTGATTTTTTGCCGTACTTACTGGCTTTTATTATAGCTTTATTCTTAGGCGTGTATTTAGGAAAGATGTTGTCTTCTGCCAAATCCCAATCAGAAAAAGTGAGTTTAGAAGAACGGTTGACTGCCAATGTCAATCAACTGCAAGTACAAAAAGAGCAATTTGACAGAGAAAGAATCAGTTTAGAAAAACAGTTTCAGTTTGCTAATTCTGAAAAAGAAACAATCCGAACTGAAAAAGACAGTCTGGCGATTCAGCTTTCTAAAAAAGAAGTTGATTTTGAAAATTTGTGGGAGCGCCATAAAGAACAAAAAAACGAGATCACTGAATTGCAGGAAAAATTCACCAAAGAATTTGAAAATTTAGCCAATAAGATTCTTGAGGAAAAGTCAGCAAAATTTACAGAACAAAATAGTGAAAACATGAAAAATATCTTGTTGCCTTTGCAGGATAAGATTCAGGGTTTTGAGCAAAAAGTAGAACAAACGCACAAAGAAAGTATCGACTATCACGCAGCTTTGCGTCAGCAGATTGTAGGCTTAAGCGAAATGAATGCTCAAATGAGCAAAGAAACCCTAAACCTGACCAAAGCGCTAAAAGGCGATAGTAAAATGCAGGGAAATTGGGGCGAACTGGTACTGGAACGGGTTTTAGAAAAATCGGGTTTAGAAAAAGGACGCGAATACGAAGTGCAACAAAGTTTTACGAATAACGAAGGAAATCGTGTTTTTCCGGATGTTGTAATCAATTTACCGGATGGTAAAAAAATGATTGTCGATTCTAAAGTTTCTTTAGTGGCGTATGAAAGATGGATCAATGAAGAATCTGAAATTCTCAAAGCAGATTTCTTAAAGGAACACGTGAACTCGATTAAAAGACACGTAGAACAACTGGGGAACAAAAATTATCACGATTTATACCAGATAGAAAGCCCGGATTTTGTTTTGCTTTTTATTCCAATAGAACCCGCATTTGCCATTGCTTTAAACGAGGATTCGGCTCTTTATAATAAAGCATTCGACCGAAATATCGTAATTGTGACTCCAAGTACCTTATTGGCCACCTTAAGAACTATTGATAGTATGTGGGCCAACCAGAAGCAACAGGAAAATGCTTTTGAAATTGCCAGGCAAGCCGGTGCATTGTATGATAAATTTGAAGGTTTTGTAGCGGATTTAGTTCGAATTGGAAACAAAATTAAAGATACCAAAACAGAATACGAAAGTGCGATGAGTAAATTAGTTGATGGCAGGGGAAATTTAATTTCGAGTGTCGAAAAATTAAAGAAAATGGGAGCTAAGGCTAAAAAATCTCTTCCTGAAAATATTGTTGCAAGAGCTTCAAATGAAGATCAGTTATTGAATTAAATTATACTAAATTATTTACCCTATTAAAAAGAAATATGACTGCAGATTTCAAACCCGTTTCCTCGTCGAAAATAAGTATTTCAGAATTAATGTTACCATCACACACGAATTTTAGTGGTAAAATTCACGGAGGATATATTTTACAATTACTGGATCAGATTGCTTTTGCTTCTGCTTCAAAATTTTCAGGAAATTATTGTGTAACCGCTTCCGTTGATACTGTAAATTTTTTAAAACCAATTGAAGTTGGCGAATTGGTGACCATGAAAGCGTCCGTAAATTATGTGGGTAGAAGTTCAATGATTGTGGGGATTCGTGTTGAAGCCGAAAACATTCAAACGGGTGCCGTCAAACATTGCAACTCTTCTTATTTTACAATGGTTGCTAAAGATAAAGAAGGAAAAAGTGTTCCCGTTCCGGGACTTATTTTGTCAAACCTGGAAGAAGTTCGCCGTTTTAGAAAAAGTATTAAACACATTGAGTTGAAAAAGGAAGTTGAAGAACACGAAAAATTAACCAATGTAAATTCTATTGAAGATTTAGCAAGTTTAGACAAGTACAATGTATTGTTGGAAATAAGCTAGCATAATTTCGTCAAATTAAAGTAAAAATATGGTAAAGCTGGGATATACAATTTTATATGTTGAAGATGTAGAGAAGTCAATAGTGTTTTATGAAAATGCATTTGGTTTTTCACGAAAATTTATAACACCTGAAAATGATTATGGTGAATTGAGTACGGGAGAAACAACCCTTTCATTTGCTTCAAAGAAATTAGCCGCTCAAAATTTGAAAGATGGTTTTATCGAAAGTAATTTAGAAGAAAAGCCATTTGCAATTGAGTTAGGATTTATTACTGACGAAGTTGGCGAATTGGTGCAAAAAGCAACTTCTTTTGGTGCAATTTTGGTAAAAGAGCCAACACAAAAACCATGGGGACAAATAGTGGCTTATGTGAGAGATTTAGATGGTTTTTTAATTGAGGTTTGTACAGAGGTTCAGGCATAGTTATAATGTTTGTAATTTCTATGTGACAATTTTTAGCGTTGTTGTTTGGTTTTTCTGGTAAAATTTAATTCCTGACTGACTATTCTTTCGGCATTATCCGTTAGTTTTTTATATACAACTTTTTGATCAGGATTTAATTCGCAGGAATATCACGTAAAGATTATGCGTTGGCTTTTTATTTCTCTTTTGTGCCAGAGGAACAACATTTCTCGTTTTTCAACATCATCCCTTTTACAGATCACATTTCACAAATAAGCTCCCATCTCAACAACAAAAAACATTTCACAAATATTTAGCATAAAAATGACATCTGTAGGCTGTATATTTTCGTAACTTTAAGTACAATGATTGGATTACTATTTTTCACGGAGTACTGCCATTCGATTTTTTCCCGCATTCATTAAGTCCAGTTTTTCTCTTCTTAAAATAAAAAATCGATTGACATAATTGTTTAATTATTGACGATTATGAAAAAAACTACCTTACTTATTTTGCTCTTTACAGCGTATTCTGTTATTGGTCAGGATAAATTTTTTACCAACACAGGAACAATTAATTTTGAAGCTTCTGTACCCTTTTTTGAAGAAATAAAAGCTGTAAACAGACAGGTTGCAATTGTTTTGGAACCTAGAACAAGTACATTTATTTGTACTGTAATTGTCAAAAATTTTCGTTTTAAATTAGATATGATGCAAGATCATTTTAACGAAAATTATATGGAAAGCCGTCGTTATCCCAAAGCCATTTTTAAAGGAAAAATTGAAAAATTTGATTTAAAGGATATTACTGAAATCGAAAAAGAATACCAGATAAAGGGAAAGCTCGTATTACGCGGAAAATCTAAGGAAGTTGTAGTGAATGCTTTGATCAAAAAAGTGGGTGACGGAATTCAGATTGTTTCTGATTTCCCAATTTTGGTGTCAGACTTCAATATTCAAATTCCGAATGAAATAGCTTCTAAAATTTCAAAAACGGCCAATACAGAATTAATTGGAGTCGTTCGGACAAATGATTTAATGTATCTGACCTTAAAATGAATTTTAGTTTAAACAACTTGCAAGTGCGCGTTCTAAATCAGTAAATTCAAATTCAAATCCCATTTTTTCTATTTTTTCAGATGAAACCCTCTGGCCTTCTAAAACAGCTAAGCTCATTTCGCCTAAAACTATTTTAAGGATAAAGGCAGGTGCTTTGGGCAACCATATTTTATACCCGAATAAATGGGCTAAGGCTTTAGACAAACTGGCATTTGTTGTATTGTCTGTAACACAGGAATTATAAGGACCGTGCATTTGTTCGTCTGCAATTGCTTTTAAATAAATCTGGCATAAATCTTCGATGTGAATCCAGGGTACGTATTGTTTTCCTGTTCCTAATATTGCGCCAAAACCAGCTTTAAAGCTTGGAACAATTTTTTTCAGGAAACCTTCATCTTTACCCAAAACAATTCCGGTTCTCACTTTTACAGTTCTAATGCCTAAGGAATTAATTTTGTCAACGGCACTTTCCCATTCCAGGCATGTAATGCCCAGAAAGTCATTTGCCGGAGGAGTGTTTTCATCGCAAATATGTTCATTGGTGATGGCGCCATAAATTCCAATAGCGGATGCCGAAACAAAACCTTCCAGTGTTTTATTGTTTTTTTTTAAAACAGAAAAAATAAGATCGATTGGTTTTATGCGGCTTTCAAGAATATCTTTTTTACGTTTTTTGGTCCACCTTTTTTCTACGATTCCTTCTCCTGCCAGATGAATGATGTAATCTGCGCTTAGTATGGCTTCTTCATCAATATAATTACGGGTTAAGTCCCATTTGTAATAGCTGATTGCGGGAGTGTTTTTTTTATCAGACCGACTCAATACAGATACTGAAAAGCCGCTTTCAATAAGTAAATCCGTAAGATGTTTACCTATGAATCCAGTGCCTCCGGTTAGTAAAATATTTTTAGCCATGATAGTTTATAATATATTTAACAGCGTATTCTGTTTAACGATAAGTAAAGATAGTTAAACATTGCTTACCTTTAATGCAAATTTAAAATTTTAATAAGATGGTAGCTAAAAACAAGACAATCAGTAAAGAAGATATCGTTTCACTCTATATGAATAAGGTTTTGGAAAAAGGAGAAAAGCCAAAATCAGTGTATCATTTTGCAAAAGAAAATGATTTTACAGAAGCTGAATTTTATGCTTTTTTTGGAACATTAGAAGGTTTGGAAAAAGAAATATTCAGATTGTTTTTTGCCAATACAATCGATTTATTACACAAAAACAAAGACTATCTGGAATATGATATGAAAAACAAAATGCTGAGTTTTTATTTCACCTTCTTTGAGATGCTAACAGCCAACAGAAGTTATGTTTTACAATCATTGAAATTCGATAGAAATCCGTTGAAAAATTTGGTACAGCTTACTACGCTTCGAGATAGTTTCAAAGATTATGTTTCAGAAATTTTGACTGACGATTACAGGTTAGAGCTGGAAAAGCTACAAAAGTTTCAGGAGAAAGGAATTCAGGAATCTGCATGGTTGCAATTAATGTTAACAATAAAATTCTGGGCAGATGATTCGTCAGCGGCTTTTGAAAAAACAGATATTTTTATCGAAAAATCAGTTAATGCTTCATTTGAGTTAATGAATGTTGCGCCCTTAAATCACCTTATAGATTTAGGTAAATTTCTTTTCAAAGAAAAAATATACAGCAAATAATGAAAACAATCGATTATATACCAACATCCAAAATAGAAAGAGCCAGCAAATTGGTACAAACCGGTGCAAAGATTGGGGTAAATTATGTAAAGCACTATGCCGAAAAAATGGTGAATCCTGATTTGACACGTGATAAACTCAACGAAAATAATGCAGAGGATATTTACGACGGATTAAAAAGTCTGAAAGGGAGCGCACTCAAAGTAGCTCAGATGCTAAGTATGGACAAGAATTTCTTGCCTCAGGCGTATGTAGAGAAATTTTCTTTATCGCAGTTTTCTGTTCCGCCACTTTCTGCTCCACTGGTTTTAAAAACTTTCAAAACGAATTTCGGAAAAACACCTTATGAAATTTTTGACGAATTTAATGCCAATTCAGTAAATGCAGCCAGTATAGGTCAGGTACATTTGGCGGTGAAAGACGGAAAAAAGTTAGCCGTTAAAATTCAATATCCCGGGGTTGCAAACAGCATTTCATCGGATCTCGCTTTGGTAAAACCTATTGCCATTAGAATGTTTAATCTTCAGGGAAAAGACTCTGATAAATATTTTAAAGAAGTTGAAGATAAATTGATTGAAGAGACCAATTATTTATTGGAGTTAAAACAAAGCCAGGAAGTTGTAGAGGCATGTAATAAAATCGAAAACTTACTTTTCCCTGGATATTATCCGGAGTTTTCGTCAGAGAAAATCATCACCATGGATTGGATGACCGGAATTCATCTTTCTGAGTTTACGGCTATAAATACAGATAAAGAATTTGGCGATAAACTAGGTCAGGCACTTTGGGATTTCTATATGTATCAAATTCATGTGTTGCGAAAAGTACATGCAGATCCGCATCCGGGAAACTTTTTAGTAGACGATCAAAACCGTTTGATTGCACTGGATTTCGGTTGTATGAAAATAATTCCGGAGGAGTTTTATGTACCATATTTTGAATTAATCAACAAAAATGTAATTACTGATAAAGCGCTTTTCAATCAAAAATTATTTGAATTAGAAATTCTTCGCCCGGACGATTCCCCTGCAGAAATCGAATATTTTACAGAGATGTTTCATGATTTGTTGTCGCTTTTTACAAAACCTTTTCAGGAAGAAACGTTCGATTTTGCCGATGAAACTTTCTTTGAAAGTATTGCAAAATTAGGAGAGCGTTTTTCTAATGATACGAATCTAAAAAAAATGAACGGAAATCGTGGTTCAAAACATTTTATTTACATGAACAGAACATTCTTTGGTTTGTATAATTTGATGTTCGATTTAAAAGCGAAAATTGCGGTTACCAATTATCTAAAATATTAGAAACAAATCATCATTCCGATGATTAATACACATCAAAAAAATGAGAAATATTGTAATCATCGGAGGCAGTAAAGGCATTGGAAGTGCTATTTTGTTGCAACAGCTTGAGTCAAATCGTGTGTTTAATATTAGTAGAAGCGCACCACAGCTTACGCATCCTAATCTAACGCATTTTGAGTTAGATGTTTTAAAGGATGAACTTCCGGATATTGTAGAAATTGATGCTTTAGTTTATTGCCCCGGATCGATTACCCTTAAACCCATTTCGAATTTAAGTGTGGATGATTTTAGAAACGATTTCGAAATCAATGTGATTGGTGCCGTAAAAACAATTCAAAAGTACTTGCCTGTTTTAAAAAGAGGAGACGAGCCTTCGATTGTTTTATTTAGTACCGTTGCCGTAAAATTAGGAATGCCTTTTCATGCCAGTATTGCAACTGCAAAGGCTGGGGTCGAAGGTTTGACAAAATCGCTCGGAGCCGAGTTGGCAACTGTAATTCGTGTCAATGCCATTGCGCCCACAATTACAGAAACTCCGCTTTCGGCTTCTATTTTGCGAAACGATCGCATGAAAGAAAACATGATCGAACGCCATCCTATGAAAAGTTACTTAAAAGCGGACGAAGTCGCCAATATGGTGGACTTCCTTATTTCTGAAAAAGCGAATTCCATTTCAGGTCAAATTTTCGAAATGGATTATGGTTTGGTGACTTTTAAAATCTAAACAATCATGAAAATTCTCTTAACAGGCGCAACAGGTTATATTGGTAAACGTCTTTTACCCATTTTAGTAGAGCAGGGTCATCAGGTAATTTGCTGCGTAAGAGATAAAAATAGATTTTACATATCCGAAGATTTTGTAGAAAAAATACACGTCATTGAAGTCGATTTTCTCGAAAAAGAGACTTTAAATGCCATTCCGACTGATATCGATGCTGCTTTTTACCTCATCCATTCCATGTCAGGTTCTGATACCAATTATGATGAATTAGAAAGTATTTCGGCGACTAATTTTGTTGAAAGAATAAATCAGAGTCAGGCGCAACAAATCCTCTACTTAAGCGGAATAGTAAATGATAAATCCCTTTCGAAACATTTGGCGTCACGCAAAAATGTCGAAAGTATTTTAGCCAAAGCAAAAGTACCTTTGACTACTTTAAGAGCAGGAATTATAGTGGGATCGGGGAGTGCTTCTTTCGAAATTATAAGGGATCTGGTCAATAAACTTCCAGTGATGATCACACCCAAATGGCTCAATACAAGATGCCAGCCTATTGCAATTACTGATGTTTTGGAATTTCTGTCAAAATCCCTTTTAAATCCAGAAACTTACAGTCAAAGCTTTGATATTGGCGGTCCGGATATTTTAACCTACAAAGAGATGTTATTGGCTTTCGCCGAAGCAAAAAAGCTTAAACGTTATATTTTTACCGTTCCGGTTATGACGCCTAAATTATCATCGTATTGGTTGTATTTTGTGACCTCAACCTCTTATAAATTAGCATCAGCTTTGGTCAGCAGTATGAAAGTCGAAGTGATTTGCAAGGATCATCGTATTAATGAGCTTCTGCACGTGAACCCCATGACTTATAAACAAGCACTTTCGAGAGCTTTGCTCAAAGTCGAAGAAGATAGAGTAGCTTCAAGCTGGAAAGATTCTCTGGTGAGTGGTCGTTTTAGCCGCAATATTTCAGAACATCTCAAGGTTCCTAAGAAAGACTGTTATATCGACCGAAGAAAAAAACAAATCGAAAATCGTGATTATACAATCGATAGAATTTGGTCCATAGGCGGCGAGACAGGTTGGTACTACGGCGACTGGCTCTGGAGTTTGCGAGGTTTTATCGATAAGCTTTTTGGTGGAGTTGGTTTGCGCCGTGGCCGAACCAATAAACACGATATTCATTCCGGAGATGCCTTAGATTTTTGGCGTGTTTTGTATGCCAATAAACAAGAAGGAAAACTGATCTTATATGCCGAAATGAAACTTCCCGGTGAAGCCTGGCTCGAATTCAAAATTATACACAATACGTTGTATCAGGCTGCCACTTTTAAACCTAATGGTATAGTAGGAAAATTATATTGGTATTCTGTTTTGCCTTTTCATGGTTTTATTTTCAACGGGATGCTTAATAAACTGATTAAGTAGTTTTAGGAGCTATTTGCTGCGTCATTCGCTATCGCTCGTGTCCTGTTATCCGCTTGTATCTTTTTCTTGTTAAAGGAGCAGGCAAAAGGATACCGCTTCTATCAGGGCCAGGGCTTTAGGTTTTATAAGGACTTTTCTAGATTTCAAATTTTTGATAATGGTTTTCTGTATTTTGTCATTTCGACCTAAGGGAGAAATCACACACGCTCAGAACGCATTGTTGGCGAGCACTGGAGCTGATTTCTCTCTTTGGTTGAAATGACAAGATTACGTTTGATTTAAACCTGAAACCTGAAAAAACTATCTAATTATGCCCTCTTTATAAGTGGCAATCGCCCTATCTCTCGCAAAGGCGTGATCCACCATTGGTTCATTATAGCCAAAATCAAATTCAGGAATCCATTTGCGGATGTAGATGCCTTTTTCGTCGAATTTCTTTTGTTGAATTTCCGGATTAAAAACCCTGAAATATGGCGCTGCATCGCAACCTGTTCCTGCTGCCCATTGCCAGTTGCCAACGTTAGAGGCCAACTCAAAATCCAGTAATTTTTCGGCAAAATAAGCTTCGCCCCACTGCCAGTTGATCAATAAATGTTTGCATAAAAAACTGGCGACCACCATACGAACGCGATTGTGCATATAGCCGGTTTCATTCAGTTGACGCATTCCGGCATCGACCATTGGATATCCGGTAGTTCCGGAACACCAGCGTTTGAAATCGTCTTCATTATTTCGCCATTGAATGCCATCATAAGCCGATTTGAAATTGTGATTGACACAATTGGGAAAGCTAAACAGAATTTGCATAAAAAATTCTCTCCAGATCAATTCACTCAAAAAAGTTTGGTTTTTCTTATTCGCCCAATTGACTAGTTTACGGATACTAACGGTTCCGAAACGTAAATGTGGCGAAAGATAAGAAGTGCCATCTAAAGCTGGAAAATCCCGGATTTCTTTATAATTCCCAATCTGGGTTAAGTTGTGCGGAACTACTTTTATCGTGCTTCTTTCAAAACCAATTTGGGATAATTCAGGAAAGGCGAATTCGTTTTTAGCAAAATTGGTAAATAAAGGTTTTGTATCATATTCCAAAGCTTGCCCTGAAAGATGATACCTCTCAAGCCATTTGTTTTTATACGGCGTGTAAATTGTATAAGGCAGTCCGTCTGCTTTGGTGATTTCTTTTTCTTCAAAAATTACGTGATCTTTAAATGAAAAGGATTCAGTTTTATTTTCTTTTAATAAAGCTGAAATCGTTAAATCACGTTTTATCGCATAAGGTTCGTAATCTTTATTAAAGAAAATTTGCTGAATGTCATATTCTTCGATAAGTGATTTCCAAACCTCAAAAGTTTTTCCTTTTTTGATTAAAAGAGTTGAATCAATTGTTTTAAGGTCTTCATTTATTTGTTGAAGTGAATCATAAATAAAGCTAACTCTGGCATCATTTTCAGGAAGATTTTCTAAAATATCTTCGTCAAAAATAAACAACGGAATTACAGGGAAATCAGATTGCAAGGCATTGAATAATCCGATATTATCATCCAGACGTAAATCACGTCGAAACCAGAAAAAAGTAACTTTTTGTTTTGTCATTATAAAGGGTGCTGCTTTGTGTTTTTTCTTGCCACAGCTTTCACAGATTAACACGGATTAAAAAAATCATTTGAATCATTATAATCTGTGGCAAAGATATTTTTAGAGTAATTATACTTTTGAATTGAATAATTTTTCGATTTTGTTGTGGCGATATTCAAAGATTGATTTCAGCTTATTCCTGACCATTATTGTATTTGCTAATTGGCCTAAGAAACCAAAAGGCAAAGCATAATGTACAACATCGGTCATTTTTGTACCGTTTTCTGTGGGTTCAAAAAAGTGTTTGTGATGCCATAATGCATAGGGACCAAAACGTTGCTCGTCTACAAAATATTTATTTTCTTCGGAAACTGTTATGATCGTCATCCAGTTGATTTTGATTCCTAAAAGTGGCTTTAAAGTATAGGTTATCACTTGTCCGGGATACATTTGTTTACCATCGAAATCCTGAATCACGAAACTCATATCGTCAGGTGTTATCGCTTCCAGGTTTTGTGGACTCGAAAAAAAGCCCCAACATTCTTCGATACTGGCGTTTAAATGTTGTACAGTTTCTAGTTTATATACTTTCATAAAATCGATTATTACAGATGGTTCTTGAAATACGTGAGCGTTAGGGATTGAAGTGGAGCTCTTTTTGTGTCAGGCTTTTTTTTGCCTGATACAAAAAAGCGGGAACAGAAAGCCCGACCCTTGGGTAACGCCCAAATGACGCTACATTTTATAATATTTGAAAGGAACGAATAACATCCCAAAACATTCTCCGTGTTCTTTTCCTAAATGTTTATGGTGTATTTTATGCGCTTTTCTAAGACCAATCAGGTATTTGTTTTTGGTGTTTTTGAACCATTTAAAGCGCTGATGGATTAAAACATCGTGAATTAAAAAGTAACAAGCACCATAAGTAGTTACTCCGCAAGCTATGAAAAACAGATAATTGAATCCGCCCTGAACGCCAAAATAAAAAAGAATAATACTGGGAATGGCAAAGATGACAAAGAAAATGTCGTTGCGTTCAAAAGTATCTTCGTATTTAGGCTGGTGATGATCAGCGTGAAAATACCACATCAATCCGTGCATGATGTATTTGTGCGTGAGCCAGGTAACACATTCCATGAAGAGAAAAACGCCTAAAAAGATTAAAAAAGAAATCATTTTTTATGTTTTGAATTGTTGAATTATTATTATTATTATTTGTTTTCAATCTTGTCATTTCGACGAAGGAGAAATCACATTCGTAATTCGACAACGATTGACGATTTTCTTTAAGGAGTTTCCTGTGTGATTTCTCCTGCATCGAAATGACAAAAAACTAAACCAGTTTCAGTTTGTAAGTTACAAAAGATTGTGCTAAAAGTCCCGCTTTGGTATAATTTGACACTCTGATTCTTGAGCTTCCAATCTCGTAATACGGTGTGTTTTTTAGTTTTGTCAGCAGTTTTTTGTAATAGATATAAGCGGTATAAACGCCAAATTGTGCTTCAATGGGTAGTTTTACAATTCCCTGATAGGCAATTCTAAAGTCTTCCTCGATTTCGTTGATGATGGTAGTTTTTGCATTTTCGTCGAAAGAATTCAAATCGATTCCCGGGAAATAATTTCGGTTTAAAACTAAGTTGTCGTCTTTTAAATCCCTCAGGAAATTCACTTTCTGAAAAGCTGATCCTAATCGCATGGCTTCATTTTTGAGTTGTAAGTATTTCTGATCGTTTCCTTTTACAAAAACTTTCAGGCACATTAAACCCACAACATCAGCTGAACCATAAATGTAATCTTCATATTCGGTTTGTGAATTGTATATTGATTTGATAAGGTCAAGTTTCATGCTTTTAAGAAAAGCCTGAACGAGATCGTCGGTAATATTGTATTCTTTTACGGTATGCTGAAAGGAGTTAAGAATCGGGTTCAGGCTTATTCCAGACGCAATGGCTTTGTAATATTCTTTTTCGAAATCATTGATCAGGTTTTCTTTGTCGTACTCATGAAATGAATCGACAATTTCATCGGCAAAACGAACGAATCCGTAAATGCTGTAAATCGCTTCGCGAATGCTTGGTGATAACATTTTTACCGCCAGCGAAAATGAGGTACTGTAGTTTTGGGTGACCAACTTGCTACATTTGAAAGAAACGGTGTCGAATAGTGATTTCATTTTTTAAGATCTAAAAGATTTTTGAATTAACTCGGCTACTAGTTTTCCTGAAATTAAAGCAGGCGGAACACCTGGGCCAGGAACGGTTAATTGCCCTGTAAAATAGAGATTACGAACTCTTTTACTTTTTAGTTTTGGTCGTAAGAAAGCCGTTTGCAATAATGTATTCGCCATTCCGTAAGCATTTCCTTTGTAGGCATTATAGTCGGCTACAAAGTCGTTTTTACAAAATGATCTCTTAAAGATAATATTATTTTTAATCTTTTGTTGTGTAAGTTGCTCAAAACGAGTAATGATTTTTTCGAAATATTCTTCTCTAAGTGCTTCATTGTCATGTATTCCGGGTGCTAATGGGATTAAAAAGAATCCGCTTTCCATTCCTTCAGGTGCTGCCGTAAGATCTGTTTTTGAAGGGAAATTGGCGTAGAACAAAGGTGCATCAGGCCATTTGGGTTCATCATAAATATCAATGGCGTGCTGATTAAAATCGACATCAAAAAATAAAGCGTGATGCGAAATGTTTGCTATTTTCTTATCAAAACCAACAAAAAACAAAAGCGACGATGGGGCAAAAACCCGGCTTTCCCAATATTCCTCAGAATAAACGCGATGTTCTTTCTCTAATAAGGTTTCAGTATGATGATAATCGGCTCCGCTTAAGATAATGTCTGCCGGTATCGTTTTTCCGTTAATGACAATTGCAGTTGCCGTTTTATCCTCGACTATTATTTTGTCTATAGAAGAATTGGTTTCGATCGAAACCCCAAGTTCCAAAGCCAGTTTTTGGATGCCGCGAACCACATCGAACATTCCGGTTTTTGGATGCCAGGTTCCTAAGCCAAAATCAGCATAATTCATAAAATTATAAAAAGAAGGTGTTTTAGTCGGTTTTGCTCCTAAAAACAATACCGGAAACTCCAGAATCTGAATCAGCCTTTCGTTTTTAAATTTCTTATGAATGTCATTACTTACGGTACTAAAAAACTGATTGAGCTTTAAAGTCGTCTCCGGTGTAATTAATTCAAGCGGAGAAACTCCCGGGCGGTATACCAAATCTTTAATCGCAATGTCATAATTGCTTTTGGCGTGCCTGATGAAAGTTTCCAGTTTTTGACCACTTCCTTTTTCAATAGATTCAAAAGTGGCTTTTATTTCTTCGAGATTATCGTAGATATTGATAAAATCATCTACTCCAAAATAAACCCGATAAGCAGGATTTAGTTTTATAAGTTCGTAATAATCTGTTGTCTTTTTATTAAAATCCTGAAAGAAGCGCTCAAAGACATCAGGCATCCAATACCAGCTTGGTCCCATGTCGAAAGTAAAGCCGTCTTTTTTGAGTTGTCTTGCTCTCCCTCCAATAGTATCATTTTTTTCGTAAATAGTCACCTTGTTTCCTTGTTGTGCGAGGTAACATGAAGCGGCTAAAGCGGAGAAGCCTGATCCTATAATTGCTATTGTTTTTTTCATTTGTTTAACAAATGTACAAAAACTTTAAACAAAAATAGGTTATAGCATGCTAATTGTTTCTTCGATAGAATCGAAAATTGTTATTCGCTCCGGTAGTGCTTTTTGGTCAATATGTTCCACCATATTTCCCATAAGCCAAATCTCATTGTTTTTTTGAAGTAGTTTTTGCCCCATCGATTTTACGTACTGATTGATAACGCCACGATCAGGCTGAACGGTCATAAATGATACAAACGTAATATTTTCGAAATGTTTGGTTAAATCCTGTAAATTTTCGATTGGCATGCTTTCGCCAAGGTAAATGGTTTTATATCCTTTGGATAAAATTTCATATTGCAGGTATAAGAGACCTATCTGGTGAATTTCATTTAAAGGCAACGAAAGCACAAAAATTTTATTGGTTTTACTGGGTTTTAATATTTGAAGACTTTCTGTATAAATTAATATTTTTTGTTTGATCAAATGGCTCATGAAATGCTCATTTGCAGGAGTTATCGTTTCAGACTGCCATAGCAACCCCAGTTCTTTTAATAATGGAAGAAAATGATCTTTGAAAACTTCTTTGAATGACTTTTCAGAAATCAGCCAATCAAAAGTATTGAAGAATATTTCCTGGTCAAAATTCATCATGGCCATTTTGAATGAAGTTATGGCGTAATTCTGAGAATTTTTCTTGGAAATGATTTCACGAACTAATTGTGGAATTTTTTCTTCAGAATAAGTTGCTATTTTAGAGATTTTATAACCGTATTCGTGTAATAAAGTAATGTTTAAAAGCTTCTGTAAATTTTGTAAATTATAAAGTCGGATGTTGGTGTCAGTCCGCATCGGTTCTAAGATGTTGTATCTTTTTTCCCAGATACGAATGGTGTGTGCTTTTATTCCTGATAAGTTTTCGAGATCTTTTATGCTGAAAACAGTCTTAATATTGTTTATCATTACTGGTTATTTGGTAAACAAAAATAGAATAAAATCTGAAAATACCTTGATAACTTGTATAAAATGATAGATTTCTAGAGGTTTACTAACTCGTAATGGTTTAATTTGTCTAAATGCAGGACCGTTTTAGAACTATCCTGACTTCGGTTGTACATGGTTTCAAATTTTGCTCCATAAATGATTTCATTAAAAGTATAAGAGCTTCTTGCAGCAACGGTGTTGCTAAACATATTGTCAAAAGTGGTGATGAAAACTAGTATTTCTCCCTGGGCTCTTTTGAAATCTTCTTCTGAAAAATTAAATAAAGGACTTTCTTCTGTAATAGGATGTACCAATGTCCAACTTAGTGAGAGCGCATTTATATGATCCAATTCGAGTTTTAGGTTATAAAATTTATTGGTTTGTATGCCATTTTCTTCGAAACTCAATGCAAGTGTGACTTTTGCTGTTGCATCTGTAAAATTGGTGTTTTTAAAAGGTACCAGACGTATCATTAATGCACTGTTTTCTCCGTAAGGTGAAATCAATGCATTATCTGCGAATTTTAAATAGGCAGTGGGCTTGCTAAATCTTCCAAAAAATAAACCTGTTGCAATAGCAAAACTTAATAAACCGATTAAAGCTTCTGCGGCTGATAAGGCACTAGTCAAAAAACCGGTTGGACTAATGTGTCCGTAACCCACAGTAGTAAAAGTTTGTGCGCTGAAAAAGTAGGCCTGACCAAATTGTGTCAATGTGCTTTGCGATTGTTCGATTCCGTCAAGATGTTCAATCCCTATGGCGTAATAAACTACTGCAAAAATAAAATTCATTGCAATATAAAAAGCAAACAATATCGACATGAATTTCCAGTTTGGGAGATCAATCATCGTGTGGTACCAACTAATACGACGAAACAAATGCATTCCTCTTTTTTCGATGTTAGGAGTTCCGTCTTTGTTTACAAATCTTCCTCCATAACTGTTTGCATTGGCTCCAAAACCTGAATTTTTATCTGTTTGTGCTCTATGATTTATCTTTTTTAGAAGTGCCATTAAAATTTGGTTTAAAGAACAAATGTAAGAATAAGTTTGAAATGAAATTGCTTCACATTTTTCCAATAAAAAAAGCAATCTGTAAAAATGTATTTACGGATTGCTTCGGTATTGAAAATTTTGATTTCGTTTTATTTACAAAAATTAGCCTTGTTCTTTATGGCACTCTGACTGCCTAATTCTATTGCTTTAGAGAAATCTTTGCAGGCATTTTTTTTGTCGCCCAGTTTGTTATAAGCCAAAGCCCGTAAGTTATAAGCAATATAATCTTTAGGATTTAAACCAATGGATGATGTACAATCGTCGACAGTTTCATTAAAATTGTTTAGTTTGTAGTTCACATTCGCTCTTCCTGTAAAAGCATCAGCATTCATGCTGTCTAATTCGATTGTCTTGCTAAAATCAGCAAGGGCTCCTTTTAGATCATTAAGTTTTAGTTTTGCAACACCACGATTCTGATACGCTTCTACAAATTTAGAATCCATGCTAATGGCCTTTGTATAATCGGCAATTGCGCCTTTGGTATTGCCGGATTCTGCTTTTTTCATGGCCTTGTCAAAATAGCCTGTTGCAGATTGTGCCCAGATAGAGCAAGTCATCATAATAAATGATAATAGTAATACATGTTTCATAAACCAATTTGGGATTAGGTTAGTAGGTGATTAATTATAAAACGAATTTAGTAAAGTTTTGTTTTGTAAGAGAAGTTCTTTTATGAAATTACTATTATTTTTTTGTACTTCGACTAAATTATTTTTTTGTTATTAAGAAGGTATTCAGAATTAAGTTCGTAAATTAGCTAAATTCTTATATTTTTTACCAAAACTTTGCATTCAGAAAGGTAAGTTTCTCAAATTTGATCTCCTATTACTGATTAATATAAATTAAGATAATATGAAACAAGTCTATTTTTTTTCTCAATTATTTTTTTTCTGTTTGATTTTCTTGTTTGGCAATAAGACTAATGCTCAGGAAAAAACAAAATATTTAGATGCTGAACAAAGTGATCCTGTAAAGATGGGTTGGATGAAGGGTTCTCCGCCACCTGCCAATCGTATTCCTCGTTTTGAGGATGGAAGTTTTTTTCAATTTCCTGCTTTGAGATGGAGTGTGGCGCATATGCGTCAGTTTATGCCAACTGTAAATGTTTCTCGTGGTTTAGGTATTTCAAGTCCTCTGACCACAAATACTAAAAATGATATTGATAAAGTTAAGTTCGTGCCTCTGGGCGAAACAAAAGCCATTACCTGGGAGGAGTCTTTGCAAAAAGTCTACGCAGATGGTGTAATTGTTATGCACCACGGCAAAATTGTATACGAAAAATACTTTGGAGCCTTAAAGGTTGATGGACAGCATGCAGCAATGTCAATTACAAAATCTTTTACAGGAACTTTGGGGATAATGCTGGTCAAAGAAGGTTTAATCGATACGACAAAAACGGTTGCACATTATATTCCTGAACTTAAAAATTCTGCATTTGGAGACGCTACCGTGAGACAGGTAATGGACATGACAACGGCTTTGCAGTTTAGTGAGGATTACGCAGATCCCAATGCTGAAATATGGAAATTTTCGGCGGCAGGTAATCCGCTACCAAAACCTAAAGATTATGACGGTCCGAAAACCTACTATGAATATCTTCCTACAGTGAAGAAAAATGGAACGCATGGAGAAAGTTTTGGTTATAAAACGGTTAATTCAGATGTTTTAGGATGGATCATAGCCAGGGTTACCGGAAAAACAATAGCAGAGGTTTTATCTGAAAAAATATGGAAGAAACTAGGTACAGAACAAGATTGCTATTATTCGGTAGATGCAATTGGGACGCCTTTTGCCGGAGGTGGGCTTAATCTGGGGTTAAGAGATATGGCTCGTTTCGGTCAGTTGATTTTAAGTAATGGTAAAGCAGGCGGGGAGCAAATTATTCCTAAATCAGCCATTGATGATATTAGAAAAGGAGGAAGTAAAAAAGCATTTGCTAAAGCCGATTATACTCTTTTAAAAGGTTGGAGTTACAGAGATATGTGGTGGATTACCAATAACGATCACGGAGCGTTTTGTGCTCGTGGAGTACATGGTCAGGTTATTTATGTAGATCCAAAGGCAGATATGGTAATTGTGCGTTTTGCATCTAATCCTGTAGCGAGTAATGCTGCAAATGATCCTTATTCTTTACCAGCCTATGATGCTGTTGCAAAATTTTTGTTGAGCAGTAAATAAAAATATTAATCTAATTTTGGTTTTTTGCCCCAAAAAGGGGTAGAATCAAACCGCCATATATAAGCAATCTGAAAATTCCCGGAAGATAAACTGATATTGTTATTATTTGTGTCTGAAAATGATGAAAATATAAGGTTGTTTACATAAGATAACCCGAGAGACCATTTTTCTTTATTATATCCGATTGCGGTTCTTGGAAAAAATGTGGGATATATTTCTATTTTTTGTTTGCCAAAATTAGTAATTCTTTCAGAACCGAAATTAGCTCCTACCGTGGCAGAACCGCTAGCAAACCAACGTTTGCTAATTGCCCAGGTATAAGCATAACCTCCACTGACGCCAAATTGGAAATTGCGCAAAGAATTTCTGCTCTTATGTACAAAAGAACTGTCTGAACCTATTTTGGTAAAATAGATCCCTCCTCCCAGTAAAAAACTTCCTGCTGATTTTAATTGTCTTTCATTTTGATTAAAAGCAGCTTTATAGGAGAATTTCTTATTATTAAAAACATATTGTCCAAATGCGCCATATTGCTGAATGTTTAAATCGGGATATAATTCTATATTTTTATCATTGTTATCCGCAGTATAAAACCCGCGATATTTTTGGACAAAAAGGTCAATAATAAACTTTCGTCCATAATTATGGATTTGAAAATCCAGTGCTTTTGTTTTTCCCTTTTCGTCATCTTTCAGAAAACCCAAACTGTATCCATAACTTAAGTTAATTATAGTATTGTTGATAGAAACACCTAAACCTAAGCTCATAGGGCTATTGGGCATGAAGCTTTTAAGATGACCGTTTACTTCCTGTTCCATCGAAATGAATTTCATCGATAGGTATGAGCTCACGGAAAGCTTATTGTCAAAAGGCTTGATATACGTCGTATCGATTTGAGCGATGCAAAAACAGGGAAGTATAAAAAAAAATAAGAGAGTAAAATGCAATTTCATTATGAAGTCAAACGAAAAATAATTATTGTTATTACGTAAGATAAAGCTTCTTTTTTTAAAAGTGTTTTTAGATTATAAAAGTAATGGATAATAAATGATCTTACGTTATAAATTCAGATCTGTTCGGGTAAAATCCGATCTTTATTCTGTATTTATTTGTTTTTAATGTGAACAAACTACTTGAAGAGTTCTTAGTTCTAAAGCATTAATTTTTATTCTAATTTCTTTTCTGGTATACTATTTTATGTAAATTTGAATACTATCTGGTTGTTTAACAATCTTATAGTCTTGTTTTGATTTGTATTTTACAGTTTTGGTAAAATAATTTTTACTGCAATAAAACGTTTTAATTAATAACCCCAAATTATTAAAAGGAATGAAAAAAAATTTTGTTATTATTTTCTGGTCGCTCTATATGTTCTTTTTTGCAATTCCTTTTCCTATGGTCATGTACTATGCGATTAATAGCGAATTTGATGTAAATACATTAAAAGATAAAAATCCCTGGCTGGGATTAAGTATTGTTTTAATATCCCTTATTCTTTGGGTGATTTTGCTAATTGGCTATTTTCGAAAATGGATCTTACAGATTCTTATAACAAAAAGAAATCTCGAACATATCAAAACTACTGGAGTAGCGCGGGAGGCAAAAATCTTAAATGCAGTAAAAATTTCCAGGCCAAAAGCGAAACATGATACTTATGACCTTGAATTATTGTTTAGAAATCTTGCTGATGCCGAAATCACTCACAAAACAATTATTACAGATGTTAAACCTCATGAGCGTCGTTTTGAAGCTGGAAAGAAAATAAGTTTGATTCTTGATCGGGATATGAAAGAGTCTCCTTATTTTATAATTGCAACCACAAAAGCGAGTATAAATATAACAAGTCTTTTTTTTAGAATATTGATGTGGTTTATTGTTGTAGCAGCAGTGCTTGGGTATTATTGCTATTCGTACCAAACAGAAAGTTATGGTTGGGGATGGCGTTTTATGAGTTTTGGTCATCCATTGATTGTATGTCCGGCGGTTCTTTTATTTTACAGATATTTTCTAAGATTTATTTTGGCTAAACTTACAGGTGTAAATAGTGATTCAATGTTGATTAAGTTCAAAGGAGTAAAAACCTGGGCAAAACTTATTAAGGCAAGTCAAACCGGAACGTATATTAACGAACAGCCTATGATTCGCTTTGAACTTGAGTATACGGATAATAGACATCAGGTTCATAAATGTAGCTTGAAAAAAGTGATTGGGCTTCTTGACCTGGATCTTACCAAGCAAGAACAAATAGAAATTTTTTATCTGGAAGAAAATCCAAAACAAATTGCTTTTGCAGGCGATTTAAATGCTATTGTATGAAGAAATTAATCCTCTTAATAATTTGCGGCACATTTTTTTGGAGCTGCGATCAGATTTCTAAAAGTATTAACGAAACATTTAAGCCTGGTGATACTTTAGTTAATAAAGACAAAGAAAAACCTGCTTCCGGTAATAATCAGCCGGATGTTCAGACTATGATTAATAGTGCAATAGAAAAACATACTACGGTTCAAACGCAAATACATGTTGAAAATGAAAATATAAACTTTTTAACCGATACAAAAGCATTAGAAAAAGCGGAGGAATCGTTACGGAAATTACCTCAATATGCCGGAAAGGAGATTTTTGTTTATTCGATTGCTTATTTTTATGATGACGGAAGTATTAATATTATGCTTCAGCATCCTACAAACCCTAAATACGTTGATGGATACGACTATAAAGATAATAAATGGTCTGAGCCCAGACCTATTCAGTTATCGGTAAAGGACGATGTTCAGAAACGTTTGGTTCCGCTTAATAAGATTAGATTTGAGAATGTGGCTAAACTGACCGCTATTTATAATAAGAAAGCACAAGAAATAGAAGGGGCAAAGCCGCTAACGAGTGCTTATGTTTCGATATGGGGAAATGAGATGCAGTGGTACCCTACAAGTATAAGCGGAAGCCGTGAAAAATACCTGATACAATTTAATAATGATGGAACGCTAAAATCATTTAAGCAGGATTAGTGATTTGTCAAATTGAAATAAATTATTGAAATAAGCTAAGAAAGAGGTCTCGCAAGGACCTCTTTCTTATTATAATGTATGTTCAGAAAAAAAAGAAATTTTTCGCTTAGTAATTTTTCGAAATGTTTGCTTCTATGTTTTTTAGCTATTAACAAACATTCATGCAGAGCATCTTTTTCCCGATAAGCTTCTATCAATTTGTTAATTACGTTACAATTACAACTATAATGAATGATGAAGTTTCTTCTGGAAAGTTTTTAATTTCTTCTTCAGTAACAATTAATGCTTTGTAATGTCTGTAAGTTTAAAATGGCAAATCTGCCATTGCTCTACACGATCTAAAATAAAAAAAGGCCAAGTAAATTAATACTTGACCTTTTCTGTGACCCGACTGGGGCTCGAACCCAGGACCCCATCATTAAAAGTGATGTGCTCTACCAACTGAGCTATCGAGTCATTGCTTTCAAGAATCTTCTATTGTGAATCACAATTTGTGACCCGACTGGGGCTCGAACCCAGGACCCCATCATTAAAAGTGATGTGCTCTACCAACTGAGCTATCGAGTCATATTCAATTCTTGAACGCGGGTGCAAATATAAGGAGTTATTTTTGAAATATCATACCTTATTTTAAGTTTAATTTAATGTAGAATTAACGGGCTGAAATGGAGGCAGAAACAAAAAAAAAGTAAAGTAGATTTTGCCTGTTTTGACTTTTGCTGCTCTTGCTGGTTTAGAGTTTGAGCCTTTTTTGTTATAAAATTTGAGTTTTTTAAAAGAAATTTAATTATGCCTGGGTTTAATTTTTTTATGAACTTCTTCTTATTGCTATAGAATAATTTAAAAAATCTATCAATAATTACAAAAGATCAAAAGAACAAGACCTGAAGAGGAATAATTAAAAATGGGACAAAGAAGAAATAGTCTTCTTTGTCCCATTTAGTGACCACGGTGGGATTTGAACCCACACGCCCTTACGAGCACCACCCCCTCAAGATGGCAAGTCTACCGTTTCTCCACGTGGCCAAAAACTAAAAAAGGTCAAGTAAATAAATACTCAACCTTTTGTGACCCGACTGGGGCTCGAACCCAGGACCCCATCATTAAAAGTGATGTGCTCTACCAACTGAGCTATCGAGTCATTGCTATCAAGGAAAGTATTTTGTAAATCACAAATTTTGTGACCCGACTGGGGCTCGAACCCAGGACCCCATCATTAAAAGTGATGTGCTCTACCAACTGAGCTATCGAGTCATATTCTTTCCTTGAATGCGGGTGCAAATATAAGGAGTTATTTTTGATATTTGCAAGCTTATTTATTATAAATTTGTCTTTTTTTAAACAAAATTTACAACGCCTTAATTTATAGGTTCTTATTAAAATGAAAAAGATTATATTATTAGGATATATGGGCTGCGGAAAGTCAACAATTGCCCAAAACCTGTCAAAAATTACAAATATTCCGTTTCTGGATTTAGATAAATGCATTGAAAAAAAAGCAAATTTATCAATAAATGAGATTTTTGAGCAATTTGGAGAGATCCATTTTAGAAAATTAGAACACGAAATATTTGTAGAGTTACTTCAGTCTTCAGAAAATAACATCATAGGTTTAGGCGGAGGGACACCTTGTTATGCCAATAATCATGAATTATTAAAAAGTGATGATGTCACTTCTATTTATTTAAAGGCTTCTATAGATACTTTATATAATAGATTACTCCATAACAAAAGCAAACGCCCGTTAATTGCTAATATGAATGAAGAAGAAATGAAAGAATTTATCGCAAAGCATTTGTTCGATAGAAGTTATTATTACAACCACGCGCAATATAAAATTTCGGTGGATGATAAAACTATCGAAGAAACGGTTCAGGATATTTTAGGGATCTTAGCTTAAAAAGGCATAATCGCCATCATTGTCATCAAAAACAACCTGAACATGCTCAAGTAAAGATGTTGATAAAGAGATTCCTTTAAAATCTGCTTTTACAGGGTATTTTTTGTGGTTTCGATCTACAAGTACCGCTGTTTTGAATTTCTTCAACGGAACGTCTAAGAAATGACGAACAGCATAGATTAAAGTTGTGCCCGAATTCAGGACATCATCGACCAGTACTAGTCCTTTGTTTTCGTATTCTTCCTTAGTTAAAGAAGTCTGTATAGGTAATTGTGGATTTTGTTTGTCGACCCTAACGTCGCAAATAGAAACTTTAAGTGTTGAAATTGTACTTAAGGCTAATGCGATTTTTTGGGCAAAAATAGATCCGTTTGAAGCAATTCCGGCAATTACAATTTCTTCTTCATCAACAAAAGTCTCGTATATCTGGTAGGCAATACGTTTTATTTTGTGTTCTATTTCCTGATTCGTTAAGATGATGTTTTTGCTCATGATTTATTTTTTTGCTAATGTACAAATTTAGGTTTTGAATTTTCAATATATGAAATTCCAAATTCCAGTATTGAGGTTTTGATTTTAGATCTTTTTGGAATTTGGAATTTCATCATTGAGATTTTATTGTTTGTTATTGTTGCAATTTGGAATTTGAAAGATTGGAATTTAACTTTCTTCTTCCTCATCAATAATATCATTCCCATATTCGTCAATATCCCTTCTGTCTTTTTTAGTTGGCCTTCCTGTTCCGGTTTTGCGATAATGCTCTTTAGATAGTTTTAATAATTCTAAATGTGCATAAGCTTCAGTAGGAGTTTCATTTTTTCTGTAAATATCTACCAATTTTGCTCCCACACGACTTTCAGGGATGTCGAGTACGGTAATAATTTGCGTGATTTGATCTTTTCTAAAGGTAATTTTATCCGAGGGAAAAACCTCTTTTGATGGTTTTGCAACTTGCCCATTTACAGTAATATGGTTTTTTTTGCACGCTTCAGTCACCATGTTTCTGGTCTTGTAATAACGCACGCACCATAAGTATTTATCTATTCTCATAATTTTTCTAAAATCAAAGTTAAATTCTTTACAAAAATAAATCAATATTGTATCTTGCGCACTTAAAAAATTAACAATAATGAATAAATTTAAATATTATTTTGTTTTATTGCTTGCGGGTATTTCTTTGGTTTCTTGTAATAAAAGTGATGATGATGATGTAGTAACCGTTCCTTTAAGAGATTATGCTGTACAGTATAAAGCAGATAATGATTCAATCGAAAAATATTTAAAAACTAATTATATCACTGTTATCAATAGCCCTGGAACTCCACAAGATCAGGATGTTGTGATAAAAAAAATAGTGGCAGGCGATGGAAATGTTTCAATCTGGGATCAGAAAACCTATACTTTAAAAACAAGGCCTGTATATAGTAATGATGTTAACTATAATGTATATTATCTAATTTTAAGAGAAGGTACTGGTGAATCGCCTACTAATACTGATAAAATTGTAGCTTCTTACACAGGAAATTTATTAAATAATACTATTTTTGATTCATCTTACGGATATCCTACTACTCATAATTTATTTCCATATGCTAGTGAAAATACTGTAATAGAAGGATGGTCAGAGATTTTTCCTAAGTTTAGAAAGGGTACTTCTACAACAAATCCTTCTACTGGTGTTGTAACGTATAGTGATTTTGGTGCAGGAGTTATGTTTTTGCCTTCTGGTTTAGCATATTATGCATCAGGTAGCACTGGTGGTAGTGTTCCGGCTTATACTCCTATAGTTTTTAGTTTTAAGTTGTTTGATCTTCAGAGAATGGATAATGAGTTTAGTGTTTCATCTAGTACTGGACAACCAGTGTTTCTTGGTGATGGTGTTCCTGATTATTTAGAGGACATTAATGGCGATGGTTATCTTTATGATTTTAGAGATACAAAGAAATACCCAAGTCCACCTACTAATTTAGTTGATGATACTGACGGAGATGGTATTCCTGATTTTTTAGATTTTGATGATGACGGAGACGGTTTTACAACCCGTTTTGAAATTACTAAACCTACGGGTCAAATTGGGATCGTTAATGGTATAAATTATGGAAACAGGTTATATTATCCTTGGGATCCTATTGTAGACAATCCGGCTACACCCAATACAGATGAAACAGAGCCTAGAGGAATTCCAAGAAGGCCTACAGGAGCACTGGCAGATCCTACTAAAGCAGAATCTTCTACTAATGTAAAAGCTTATTTACCTGAAGATTATACGGCTATTCCAAGATTAAGGATACATTTGGATAAAACGTATCCTATTAAACAAAATTAAAAATTAGTTTAAGATATTGAAAACCTCGAAAGTGATTTCGGGGTTTTTTTATGATTTTGTGATTTCAATTTAGATAAATTATCAGGTTGAGGTACTCATTTAGATGAAATGCATTCTTTAAAACAGGCTTAAATTTAGTTTTGGACGTAAAAAAACCTCGAAAGTGATTTCGAGGTTTTTGGTATAAAGTAAGAAAAAATCTAAAATTATTTTCTTTTGATCACTCTTTCTACAGCTTCAACAATTGCCTGATTGTTTAATTTGTATTTATCCATTAATTGCTCAGGAGTTCCAGATTCACCAAAACTATCGTTTACAGCAACAAATTCTTGAGGAGCTGGCGTGTTTAAAGCCAATACTCTTGAAATACTTTCTCCAAGACCTCCAAGAATATTGTGTTCTTCAGCAGTTACCACACATTTTGTTTTAGCTATTGATTTTAAAATCGCTTCTTCGTCAAGAGGTTTAATAGTATGAATGTTGATTACTTCAGCAGAAATTCCTTTTGCCTCTAAAGCCTCAGCAGCAATAAGAGCTTCCCAAACTAAATGTCCTGTTGCTACAATCGTAACGTCAGTTCCTTCGCTTAATAAAATTGCTTTTCCAATTACGAAAGGCTCATCAGCAGGAGTAAAGTTAGGTACAACCGGACGACCAAAACGTAAGTAAGCAGGACCATGATGATCTGCTAATGCTAATGTAGCTGCTTTTGTTTGGTTATAATCGCAAGTATTGATTACAGTCATTCCAGGCAACATTTTCATTAAACCAATATCTTCAAGTATTTGGTGTGTAGCTCCGTCTTCACCAAGTGTTAGACCAGCGTGAGAAGCACAAATTTTTACATTTTTATCAGAATAAGCAACAGATTGACGAATTTGATCGTAAACTCTTCCGGTAGAGAAGTTAGCGAAAGTTCCTGTAAAAGGAATTTTCCCGCCAATGGTTAAACCGGCAGCGATACCAATCATATTAGCTTCTGCGATACCAATTTGGAAAAAACGCTCCGGGTGATTTTTTTTGAAATCATCAAATTTTAACGATCCGATTAAATCTGCGCAAAGTGCTACAACATTTTCGTTTTTTTGACCTAGTTCAGTCATTCCTGCTCCAAAGCCGGAGCGGGTGTCTTTACTTCCTGTATTTGTATATTTTTTCATTTTATTTTTTGCTGTACGCAATAGGCTGCAGGCAATAGGCATATAGCTTACTGCTTAAAGCTTAAAGCTATTTTTAATAATCTGCTAAAGTTGAGGTATTTTGAGCTAAGGCACTTGCCAATTGATCATTGCTTGGTGCTTTTCCGTGCCATGCATGTGTGTGCATCATAAAGTCAACTCCGTTACCCATTTCAGTATGTAATAGTATACAAACTGGTTTTCCTTTTCCGGTTCTTGATTTAGCATCATTCAAGCCAGCAAGTATTGCATCGATATTGTTACCTTCTTTGATTTCAAGAACGTCCCAGTCAAAAGCTTCAAATTTAGCACGAATGCTTCCCATTGGTAAAACTTCGTCAGTTGTTCCGTCAATTTGTTTTCCATTTAGGTCAATAGTCGAAATGATATTGTCTACTTTTTTGGCAGAAGCATACATGATCGCTTCCCAGTTTTGACCTTCTTGTAGCTCACCGTCTCCGTGTAAAGAATAAATGATATGATTGTCACCATTTAATTTTTTAGCTTGAGCAGCACCAAGAGCTACAGATAAACCTTGTCCTAATGAACCAGAAGCAATACGAACTCCAGGTAATCCTTCGTGAGTTGTTGGATGTCCTTGTAAACGTGAGTTTAATAATCTGAAAGTTGCAAGTTCTGAAACAGGGAAATAACCGCTACGTGCTAATACGCTATAAAATACAGGAGAAATATGACCATTTGAAAGGAAAAAAAGATCTTCTCCAATTCCGTCCATATCAAAACCTTCTTTACGCTCCATGATATTTTGGTACAGTGTAACCAAAAATTCAGTACAACCTAGTGAACCACCTGGGTGACCTGAGTTGACAGCATGTACCATTCGAAGAATATCTCTTCTTACTTGGATAGTTAAATCGCTTAATTGTTGTGTGTTAGGCTTCATTTTATATGTAAAAGTTAAACTGAATGCAAAAGTAATTGTTATTTTGCGGGCTGACAAATGATTTTTCGCTTTAGTTTGGCGTAATTGTTAAATTATAGGCCTTTTTTTGTAGATGTTAAAAAAAACGTCGTATTATTTTGGATTTTTTGAATGAGAGAATAAAATCGATCCTTTTTTTTGCCGAAAAAGCATAAAAAAAGTCCCGATTTGGGACTTAAGAGTTTGTTCAATTGAATGTGAAAAAAGATTTTATTCAGTATCACCTTCACTGTAAAAATTATTTTCTTCATCTTCAGAGCCAATGTCTTCCTGTTGGTCGTCAAGTTCTGAACCTGGAATGTCTAAATCGTTTCCGAGTTTGTCACTATTTTGTTTCCATTCATGATTGTCCTGATTGATGATTTTTTCTGTAGAAATTTCTTCAGGATCAATGTCTTCAAGCTTGTCCTCATTGGTGTAAATGTCTTCTGAAGCAGGATAATCTAATTCTTCCAGGTTTTTTTCGATTTCATTTTCGTTTGCTGGATTTTTTTCTTCTGAATTTATCATGATTTCTTTTTTTTATAGTATTCTATAAAGTTATAAAATCTATGCTTTGGTATTGTTATAATTTTTAAATCAGAAAGTTGTAGTATTCGCATCTTTTGATTTAAATTCCAATTTTTAAAACCCAAATTCCAATTTTAAAACTGAGATATTAAATAAAAACCCACTTTGTATGTTTGATAATTATCTCGTTTTCTAATTGACAAATTCTCTGATTTTCTTAATATCGCTCCAGGTAATCAATTGAATATTATTTTCTTTTAGTTTTGATTTGCATTCTTCACTTGTAAAAAAATTAAAGTCGGTTTGGCGCCATGCTGAACCAAAATTAGGATGATGGATTGTGATGCCTTGCATCTCGAAATCATCAAAAGCCGGATGAAGCAGGAAAACATTGAATCCGGACTGAATGTTATCCAGTGCTTTTGCATAAGAATGCCGCAGGTGACCTTTTTCGAAATCACTAAAGTTTCCAATTAAAAGGTGATCAGCTAAAAGAGTGTTTTCAAAATTATATTTCTCATCAGATAAGCTTATAGAATCAACAAATTGTTTGTTGATGAAAACAGGTAAATGATATGTTTTTCCCAGTTCTTTGTAAATTTCTAAAATTTCAGGAGTAACACCAACGCTGCACATATGAGAATCGAGATGTGTTGGTCGGATTCCGAATTGTAATGCTTTTTCAATTTGGGCGGTGAGTTCCTTTTTTATTTCGGATGGAATTGCATTGTTCTTAAAATCGGCTCTGGTTTTATAGAAATAACCGTTTTGATCGACTAAACTTGGAACTTCAGTAACAGGAAGAAGTGGGCCAAATTTGTAGTTTTCCCACTCACAAGTTAGTGTGAGATGAATTCCGCAATCGTAATCCGGATTATTTTTGGCAAATGTTGCCATTTCAAAGAACCATGCGCAGGGAACCATTATACTATAGGAATTTACGGATCCGTTTTGAAGCCCTTTTATAGTAGCCTGATTTTCGGAATGTGATAATCCGGCATCATCGGCATGAATGATTAAGAGTTTGGTATCTTCAGGATATCCAAGTTTTTGAGCTAAGTTCATTTTTATTTTTTCTAGGTGGATAGATGATATGCGGATTTTTACGGATTCAAACAGATTTATTATTGTTATTTTATTAGGGGATTTACTTTGTGGTGCTTCGACTCCGCCTGACATTTCGACTCCGCTCAGTAAGTTATTTTGACTCCGTTAAGTCTGAGGGTTCAGCTCCGATGAGCTTCACTAACTTTGCCGGATTTTATTCAAATTTAAAAATTTCTTGTCAAACTGTCACGTCTTTTTTTGCGTTAGGTATGGTAGCGGTAGCTCCCGATAGCTATCGCGATTAGGAAATGCTCAAAAACTTTAAAGTTTACATTTTTTAAAATCCCAAATTCCAGGTTGATGAAGCATCATTATCTAATTTTCTAATTGACAAATTAACTAATTAAAATTTCCTCAAATTGCCTATCTTTGCCGACTGAAAAAAGAAACAGATGAAGTTTGATTTATTGCAAAAAGATCCGCAATCTAAAGCGAGAGCGGGAAGTATTACTACAGATCATGGCGTAATTGAAACGCCTATTTTTATGCCTGTTGGAACTGTAGCTTCGGTAAAAGGGGTGCACCAACGTGAGCTTAAAGAAGATATTAATCCGGATATTATTCTGGGAAATACATATCATTTATACCTGCGTCCGCAAACTGAAATTCTTGAAAAAGCGGGTGGATTGCATAAATTTATGAATTGGGATCGTAATATTTTGACGGATTCTGGTGGATATCAGGTGTATTCTCTTTCGAATAACAGAAAAATTAAGGAAGAAGGAGTAAAGTTTAAGTCACACATTGATGGTTCGTATCACTTTTTTTCACCGGAAAGTGTAATGGAGATTCAACGTACGATTGGGGCTGATATTATCATGGCTTTTGATGAATGTACGCCTTATCCTTGTGATTACAGATATGCGCAGCGCTCGATGCACATGACACACCGTTGGTTGGATCGTTGTATTAGTCATTTAGATAAATTGCCTTTTAAATACGGCTACGAGCAAACATTTTTTCCGATTGTTCAGGGAAGTACTTATAAAGATTTGCGCCAACAATCAGCTGAATATATTGCCAATTCCGGACAACAAGGAAATGCAATTGGCGGATTGTCAGTAGGGGAACCTGCAGAAGAAATGTACGCCATGACAGAAGTTGTTTGCGAAATTTTACCGGAAGATAAGCCACGTTACTTAATGGGAGTGGGAACTCCGATTAATATTTTGGAGAATATTGCGTTAGGGATTGATATGTTCGACTGTGTAATGCCAACTCGTAATGCCAGAAATGGTATGTTGTTTACAGCAAACGGAACAATCAACATCAAAAATAAGAAGTGGGAAGACGATTTCTCTCCAATCGACGAAATGGGACATACTTTTGTAGATACAGAATACACAAAAGCATATTTGCGTCACTTATTTGCGGCTAATGAATATTTAGGAAAACAAATTGCAACGATTCATAATCTTGGTTTTTACATGTGGTTGGTTCGTGAAGCGAGAAAACATATCTTAGCAGGAGATTTTAGACCATGGAAAGAAATGATGGTTAAAAATATGAGTCAAAGACTATAAAAAAGTGTCAAGTCGCATGTTTCAAGTTTCAAGTTCTTCACTGAAACCTGAAACTTGAAACAAATAAAACTTGAAACTTAAAACAAAAACAAATCTATGCTGACGATAATAGATAAGTATATTTTAAAAAGATATTTAGCCACTTTCTCGGTGATGATCTTATTATTTATTCCGATTGGAATTGTAATTGACGTCTCTGAAAAGGTGAATAAAATGCTGGAAAATAAGATTCCGTTTACTGCAATCGCAATCTATTACTACAACTTTACCGTTTATTTTGCGAACTCTTTATTTCCGATATTTTTGTTTTTGTCGGTAATTTGGTTTACCTCAAAATTGGCGAATAATACGGAGATTATTGCGATTTTAAGTTCCGGGATTTCTTTTACCCGTTTTTTACGACCGTATATTATTGGTGCTTCTATCGTTTCGGTTTTTGTACTTTTAATGGGGTTTTTCATCGTTCCCGCTGCCAGCGAAGGCTTCAATAATTTCAGGTATACCTATTTGAAAGGAAATGGAAAGCAGCTGATGCGAGGTGAAAATACAAACGTATACAGACAGATTAATGATAACGATTTTATCTTTGTAAATAGTTTTAATGAAGAGTCTAAAACAGCTTTTAATTTTACGTTAGAACATTTTGAAAAAGAAAAAATGACGTATAAAATTACAGCTAGTCGTATTAAATGGGATCCGAAAAAGAAGATCTATATTTTGTATGATTATACCAAAAGGACACTTGGAGAACTTAATGATAAGATCGAAAAAGTACCTGAAAAGAATGTTGCTTTCAAATTTGAACTGGCAGATTTAACTCCGGTTGTTTATATTGCGGAGACACTGCCTTTGGGGAAATTGATCGATTTTATTGAAAAAGAACGTAAAAGAGGTTCAGGAAATATCAATACCTACTTAGTGGTACTTTATAAAAAATATAGTGTACCGGTTTCTGCCTTTATCCTAACGATTATTGCTGTTGCGGTTTCGTCTATGAAACGTCGTGGTGGTATGGGAACGAATCTTGCTATTGGAATTGCGATTGCCTTTTCATTTGTCTTTTTTGACAAAATATTTGGTACTCTTGCCGAAAAATCTACTTTCTCACCCTTATTAGCAGTCTGGTTCCCGAATATTGTTTTCGGAATTCTGGCGGTTTACTTATTACGCAATGCGAAACGATAATTTAAAAAGTTATTTAAATCTTCATTTAATTGTTTTTATCTGGGGTTTTACGGCTATTCTTGGCGCTTTGATAACCATTGATGCCGAAAATTTAGTTTGGTTCAGAATGTTTCTTGCAGGCGTTTTTCTGGCCGCCTTTATAGTATATAAAAAACAATCCTTTGTAATATCAGCAACATCATTTGCCAAATTAATTTTTGTTGGATTGTTGATTGCGCTTCATTGGATTTTCTTTTTTAAAGCTATTCATGTTTCTAATGTTTCTATAACACTTTCGATATTTTCGTTAGGTGCTTTTTTTGCCTCTTTACTGGAGCCACTTTTTTACGGAAGAAAGATATTATTTTATGAAGTTTTCTTCGGATTGATTATCATCGCTGGTTTGGCTTTAATTATGCAGGTGGAAGTGAAGTACCTGCACGGAATGTATTATGCCCTGGCTTCTATCATTCTTGGGGTATTGTTTACTCTGATGAATGGGAAGTTAATTTCCGATCATGAACCTTCAGTAATTACGTTTTATGAGTTTGGTGCAGGAGTTTTCTTTATTTCAATTTATTTTTTAGTACAAGGAAAATTCAATGCTGATTTCTTTACAATGTCATTAAATAACTGGATTTTACTATTGGTTTTGGCTTCGGTTTGTACGGCGTACGCTTTTACGGCATCGGTCAAAGTAATGCAGAAACTGACTCCGTATACCGTTATGTTAACGACTAATTTAGAGCCTGTTTACGGAATTATGCTGGCTTATTTTATTCTGGGAGGAAAAGAAAAAATGAGTACAGAATTTTATATTGGCGCCTTGATAATTGTAATTACAGTGATCTTAAATGGCGTTTTTAAACATTATAAAAATAAGAAAGAAGTGTAATAATTTCCTTATTTTTAAATTACATTTTTACATTTTAAATACGATTTAATCACACCAATGATATAATATTTTTATATTTGCGGTTCGATTTACAAACAAAATTCAAAAATCCATGGAATATTTAGATTTTGAGCTTCCAATAAAAGAACTTGAAGAACAGTTACAAAAGTGTGTTATAATTGGAAAAGAATCTGATGTTGATGTAACATCTACCTGCAAGGAAATCAACAAAAAATTAGAACAAACTAAGAAAGACATATACAAAAACCTTACAGCCTGGCAACGAGTTCAGCTGTCAAGGCATCCAAACAGACCTTATACTTTAGATTATATCAGAGCAATTTGTGGAGATACATTTTTAGAACTTCATGGAGACAGAAATTTTAAAGATGATAAAGCCATGGTTGGTGGGTTAGGAAAAATAAACGGTCAGTCGTTTATGATTGTAGGTCAGCAAAAAGGTTTTAATACAAAAACACGCCAGTACCGTAACTTTGGTATGGCAAATCCTGAAGGATACCGTAAAGCTTTGCGTTTGATGAAAATGGCAGAGAAATTTGGAATTCCGGTTTTGACTTTAGTAGATACTCCGGGTGCATATCCGGGACTTGAAGCCGAAGAAAGAGGACAAGGAGAAGCTATTGCCAGAAATATTTTTGAAATGGTTCGTTTGAAAGTACCAATCATTACGATTATCGTTGGTGAAGGGGCTTCCGGAGGAGCTTTAGGAATAGGTGTTGGTGATAAAGTATACATGTTAGAAAATACTTGGTACTCTGTAATTTCGCCGGAATCATGTTCGTCTATTTTATGGAAAAGCTGGGAGTACAAAGAACGTGCTGCCGATGCTTTAAAATTGACTTCGTCTGATATGAAGAGACAAAAATTAGTAGATGATGTAATACCTGAACCGCTTGGTGGAGCACATTATGACCGCGAAACTACTTTTAAAACGGTTGCGGAATACGTTACCAAAGGATATAATGAATTGAAAGACTTATCAACAGCCGACTTAATTGCCCAAAGAATGGACAAATATAGTAATATGGGCGAGTATAAAGAGTAAATTCATGCAAAACGATTTAAAATCCGAAGCCTTACCGTTTCGGATTTTTTTTTGGTTATGAACAAAATAAACTTATTTATAAACAATTAATAGTTATAACTCGATAGCAATTTTTTTTTAAATTTTGCTACTTTCGCTATATGGAAAATTTCAAAAATGTAAATCCTGCAAAGGTAAATAAACCCTCAATTATTAGTTTAGAAAAAGGAAAACTTCCTCCGCAAGTTCTTGATTTAGAAGAAGCTGTGCTTGGGGCAATGATGATTGATAAAAAAGGAGTTGATGATGTAATTGATATTTTGCAAGGGGATGCTTTTTATAAAGAGGCACATAAATATATTTTTGAAGCAATCGTTCAGCTTTTTACCGAAACACAGCCAATTGACTTGTTGACGGTTTCGACTCAGTTGAAAAAAAATGGAAAGTTAGAATTGGCTGGTGGTGATTTTTATTTAATTCAGCTTACTCAAAAAATTGCATCTTCGGCGCATATCGAATTTCACTCGCGTATCATTCTTCAAAAGTTTATCCAAAGAAGTTTGATTCGTATTTCTACTGAAATTATCGAAGCGTCTTATGATGAAACTGCTGATGTTTTTGATTTGCTTGATCAGGCCGAATCAAAACTATATGAAGTAACACAAGGAAATATTAAACGTAGTTCTGAAACTGCTCAGAGTTTAGTACTTCAGGCTAAAAAGAAGATTGAGGAGATTGCAAAACAAGAAGGTTTAAGTGGTGTCGAAACCGGTTTTACGAATCTGGATAAACTGACTTCCGGATGGCAGCCCAGCGATTTAATTATTATCGCGGCGAGACCTGCGATGGGAAAAACTGCCTTTGTACTTTCGATGGCAAGAAATATCGCTATTCAGTATGGGCATGGTGTGGCTTTGTTTTCTCTTGAGATGGCATCGGTTCAGTTGATTACGAGGTTAATTTCGTCAGAAACAGGACTGTCATCAGAAAAATTACGTACAGGTAAATTAGAGCCACACGAGTGGACGATGTTAAGTACCAAGGTAAAAAACCTGGAAAAGGCGCCTTTATTTATTGATGATACGCCATCACTTTCTATTTTCGATTTAAGAGCAAAATGTCGTCGTCTGGTTTCGCAACACGGTATCAAGATTATAATTATTGATTATTTGCAGTTGATGACTGCTGGAGGAAATAATAAAGGAGGAGGAAATCGTGAGCAGGAAATCTCGACCATTTCCCGAAACTTAAAGGCCCTGGCAAAAGAGCTAAACGTTCCTGTAATTGCACTTTCTCAGTTATCACGTGCCGTTGAAACGCGTGGATCCAGTAAACGTCCATTGCTGTCGGATCTTCGTGAATCCGGAGCGATTGAGCAGGATGCTGATATTGTTTCGTTCTTATACCGACCAGAATATTACAAAATTGAAGAATGGGATGATGATGAGGCATCGCCAACTGCAGGCCAGGCAGAGATAATGATTGCTAAACACCGTAATGGTGGTATTGAAAATATTCGATTGAAATTTATAGGACACCTTGGAAAATTTGATAACCTGGATGATTTCTCCGGTAGTTATGATGATTTACCATCAAAAATGAATCATGAAGACAATCCGTTCATAACTAAAAGCCTGCCTTCGGCTAATGAAGCTTTTGGCAGCAATTTAAATGATGACGATGATGATAGTGATGTTCCATTTTAACAAAAAAAGTTAAAGCCTCTTTGTGAGGCTTTTTTTATGTCTAATTGTTAATTTCTTTGATAAAAATGAGTAGTTTAGCGAAACAATTGATCGAACAATTGCATATTAACCTTTAACCAAAAACAAATTATATTATGTCTAAAGAAAATCTGGGAAGTGTAGAAGTCGCCTTAACTGAGGCTAAGGTATGGGTAGATAAATATCGTAAAGCTCCGGCAGAAAATGAAGAAGGTAAGAAGAAAGTAGATGCCTATCTAATTCCTTTGGAATCTCTAAAGTTAGTACTAGATCAGGATATTGATGCTGTTCGTGCTTATAAAGGTATTAATAATGCAGGGGAGCAGGTTTTATTATTCGTTGGTACTAAATTAGATAAAAAAACAGGCATTTACAGAGATGTTTTCAAATCAGGAAGCGAATTTGAGAATGATGCTGTTGCTTATGATGCTACCCGTCCATGTCCTCCAAACGGAGATCCTGAAAGTCCACTTTAATTGAACAGCATGCTGTATCTTTTTTTTACATACTTTGGTTATTTAATTTTAATAATCAACTTCATATTATATTCTAAGGGCTTTTCCAGATTTGGGAAAGCCTTTCAAACGTATTCTGGTTATCTCCTTTTGTTAGTAGTGGTTCAGCTTGCAATGGAGATTCTGCTTTTCTTTCATAAAAACAACCTCTATTTGATTCATTTGTATTTTATAGGACAGTTTGTTTTGTTAGGAATATTTTATAAAATGCTTTTAGAAGATCCGTTGCAAAAAAAGATAGTTACCATTTCTTTATATACAGGTTTGATGATATTAGTTGTTCAATATTCATTAGAACCCGGATTATTTTTTAAATTTAATTTACTTGAAATTGTAGTAACATCCCTGCTGGTCGTTTTTTTTGCATTAATGTATTTGTACAATATGCTTACCGGTACCAGAAAGTATTATTATATTACAATTGGCGTAATTGTATATTTACTGGCGAGTACAGTATTATTTCTTGTAGGTAATCTGACTATTGGCTTGAGTAATGAATTTAAATTGATGACCTGGAATCTAAATGCCTTCTTTGTAGCCATGAATCAATTGTTTATTTTATATGAGTGGAAAGTGAGCTTTAGTTCTAAAAAAGAAATAAATACAACAATATGATTGCGAGTCCGGTTTACGAAAAAGAAATAGTAGCCATAATTTTGTACACTTCATGTTTTTTCATGATAGTGGCAGTTTTTTTAGTGGTGTTTTTTTATTTCTCCAGAAAAAAAATCATTCAAAAAGAAGTAGAAAAAAGGGATTTGGAAATTCATTTACAAAAAGAGCAATTGCATGCAGTTATCGTTACGCAAGAAGAAGAGCGAAAACGAATTGCTCAGGACTTACATGATGATATTAGTTCTAAGCTTAATATTGTTTCATTAAACGCACATCTGCTTTCTTCACCCAATCTCACAGAAGATGAAATAAAAGAGATTACCGATAACATTATTAATTTAACGGCAAAAGCGTTAGAAAATTCAAGAAAGATTGCCCATAATCTATTACCTCCGGTTTTTGAAAAATTTGGACTCAATGCCGGTGTTGAAGAATTATCTCAGGAATTCGAAAGCAGTAAGTCTGTAAAAGTGAATTATAAAAATCAAATTGATTTTGATGACAACGACATCGATCGTCATTTGCATGTTTTTAGAATTCTGCAGGAATTAATGAATAATTCATTACGTCATGGAAAAGCAACAGAAATTTGGGTTGATTTTAAAAGTATAAATGAACTTAATACCTGTAAGTATAAAGATAATGGAACTGGTTTTGACAGTAAAAATACTGAAAACCAAAAGGGCCTTGGTATGAGAAACATTGATAGTCGAATTTCATTTTTGGACGGAACGATAACGCTCGACTCTCAAATTGGCAGTGGTATTGTTGTGATTTTTACTTTTTAGGTTAAAATTTTGAGGTAAAAAACCAATTTTCACCAATATGTTAGTATTATTCAACTGTTTTTGCTGCATATTTTGTAATTTCGTCGGACCAAACGACCAAAATCAAATAAAATGAGTGCCGCTATTAAAATTGCTTTAGTCGATGACGAAGTTTTATTTCGGAAAGGAATATCTTTTTTGTTGCAAAGAGAAAATAATATTGATATTATTTTTGAAGCAGCTAACGGAGAAGAACTTCTTGCTAATTTAGATGATAATGCAATCAAACCTGATATTATTGTGATGGATTTGAAAATGCCTATACTAAATGGTGTCGAGGCAACAAAAATTATCCGAAAATCATTTCCTGATATTAAAATCATTGCTTTAACAAGTTATGATACCAAATCATTTATTGCAAATATGATTCAGGTTGGTGCCGTGGCTTATCTAATAAAAAATACAACTCCAAAAGATTTAATTTATACCATCAATCAAGTCGCAAACAAAGGTTTTTATTATAACGAAAATGTCTTAAAGACAATTCAGGAAACCATTATTTCGACTAAAAATTCAAAAGGAAATCTGGAAACTAGTTTTCTTTCTCCCCGTGAAATAGAGATTCTACAACTTATTTGCCAGCAAAAAACGACTACAGAAATTGCAGAGCATCTTTATCTAAGTCCGAGAACCGTAGAAGGGCATCGTAATAATTTATTACTAAAAACAGAGTCCAGAAATATTGCAGGATTAGTTGTGTATGCCATTCAAAATGAAATTGCAGTTTTGACAATTTAAATTTTAGCTTGTTAAATATTGAATGGATAACACATAGTACAAAATAATAGTGAGTACAAGTACACATAGGCCTACTTTCTGTATTATGTTTAATCCCTTTGGTTCATTAAACTTCATGTTTTGGTTTTTTTCATTGATTAGTCTGATGATCTGGGGTAACAAATGTAACAATAATAAATCTTTAGCAAATGCGTGTTTTTACGTGTTTTTTGAGAAATGAAGGATTTAAATTATGGTTACATTTAAAAGTGTTATTTAACATTTATTGCTTTATAAAACAGGAATATCTATTGTGTTTATTAATGCTTCCTTTATATCTTTACTAAAATAATTTTATAATGAATAAGAGTTTAGTTTATATTTTCATATTCCTACTTTCATTAACAGCAAAAGCCTCGTTTATCTTAATCCCGATGGACGAAACTACACAGCAAAATCATCTAAAAGCATACGGAATAACCTATTGGTGTTTAAGTAAAGATTATAAGGCAAGTTGGTTGCTTAACTATCGTGGTGGCTCATTTTTGCTGCCTGACGCAGATGAAATTCGTAAGGAATGCAAGATTAGAGGAGTGAGTTTTGAAGTTCTTTCAGATAGTGAGGAAGCTTCGATTTTAAACGATATTTCAAGTCCTTCGCAAAATATGGAATCTGTTATTCTGGAAAAAGCACCTAAAATTGCAGTTTATACGCCAAAAGGAAAACAGCCATGGGATGATGCAGTGACATTGGTTTTGACATACGCCGAAATTCCTTTTACGCCAATTTATGATGAAGAAGTTTTAAGTGATCAGTTATTGCTTTACGATTGGTTGCATTTGCATCATGAAGATTTTACGGGACAGTATGGAAAATTTTATGCAGCGTATAAAAATACGCCCTGGTATATAGAACAAAAAAGGGATGCTGAAGCGTTAGCTGCAAAATTAGGTTATAGCAAGGTATCACAAGAAAAAGGTGCAGTCGCTAAAAAAATTAGGGACTTTGTGATTGGTGGTGGATTCATGTTTGCCATGTGCTCTGCAACGGACAGTTTTGATATCGCACTCGCAGCGGATGGAGTTGATATTTGTGAGGCTATGTTTGATGGTGATGCCAGTGATTCAAATTATCAATCAAAATTGAATTACGGAAATTCATTTGCTTTTAAAGATTTTACATTAGAAAGAAGACCAGAAGTATATGAGTTTTCAGATATAGACATGACTTCGAAACGTAGAGTTCCCATGGAAAAAGATTATTTTTCTTTGATGGAATTTTCAGCAAAATGGGATCCAATCCCGAGTATGTTATGTCAGAACCATACACAGTTGGTAAAAGGTTTTATGGGACAAACGACATCATTTGATACAGCATTAATAAAATCCAACGTTTTGATAATGGGAACCTGTGAGCTTAATGGCGAGTCAAGATATATTCATGGCGAAAAAGGAAAAGGGATGTTTACCTTTTTTGGAGGTCATGATCCAGAGGATTTTCAGCATCAGGTTGGAGATCCTCCTACTGTTTTGGATTTACATCCCAACTCTCCGGGTTATCGTTTGATTTTGAATAATGTTTTGTTTCCTGCAGCTAAAAAGAAAAAATTAAAAACATAATTACCTCAAAGAAAATTCGAACCATATAGGAATATGATCGGATATTTTTCGTGCTTCTTTCAGGGAATTGAATTGTGTATAGAACGAAATTATTCCGGAATCGATAAAGGTTACAGAATTTGTTTTAAAGAATATATTATCAAATTCAGATGATAAGTAGTTATTGGTATTGCATTTTTGTTTTAATGAAGTTTTTTGATTTTGCAAAATAGGGGAATATCCCATTTTTTTCAAAGGAATAAATACAGTATGAGATTGTGGACAATTAAAATCCCCCATAAAGACTAAATTCAAATTAGGATATTCGGCAGGGAAAAACTTAAAGTATTTAATTTCGGTTTCTGGTTGTTTGTTTTTTGTTATAGCATGAAAATTAACTAGTGTAATTGTTTTTTTGTTAATTTCGAAAGTAGCCAAATAAGGTTCTCTGTCCATCTCCAGGAAGTATTTTTTCTCTAACCAGGCATTGCCTTTTAATTTTACTTTGCTAGTTTTCCATAGAAAAGCATAACGTTCGGTCTTATAACTGCTGCTGCTTGTAGGGTTACTAATCGTATAATCCCATTTAGAACCTTTTTCATTTAATAGTGTGGCTAATTTTGCTACAGCCTGAGCACCGCCATGTCCGGCAACGACTTCTTGAATTGCTATAATGTCGTAACCTGCAATTGTGCCGGCAATAAAATTTAATTCAGATTCAGATTTTGATTTTCCAAAGTTTTCTAAATTCCAAGATAGAATTTTAGTTTGTGAAAAAGAAAAAAGAGTAAAAAATAAGAGAACAAGATTCAAAAAGTATTTCATGCTGTATTTAAAATTCAAATATAAGCATTTCAAAATTTGATAATAATTTTGCTCAAGTCTATTTTATTTTAAGCTTGTATATTTTTTATAATGAAGTCGATTAAGGAGAATGCTTTGAATTTCGTGAAAAGCCCTTTACCATTCATTTCTTAGGGGTAGTTTAATGATAAATGCTACAAATAAAGACAACTAAAAATAGTTTGCTCATATTTGATATATTCTGCTTTGTGTAAAAAATAAAGAATTAATGTTTTTTATACCTATTTTTAAGCGCAGTACCTATAATTATTATTTGCAGAACAAGTAAAGCAGGTATAAAAATAATTTTCCAATCTATTTCTAACCATCCGGTTTTCTCTGAAACGAAAGCAAAACTTAATGACAGGAAAAGACAAAGTAACATGGTTTTCATTATAATTTTGTTTTTGGTAGTATTAATTTTTAAGATGAAAACTTGCTGCAAGTTTTTATCAAAACTATTTTTAGATTTAGGTTTCATCAGGTCGTTAATAAATTCTACACAAATCTAGAGCTATAAAAAAACATTTCCTTACGGGATTCCGTAAAAAGGTTATAAAATTTACACCAGGCCAAAATCTTTTGCAATGGCAATTAAATGAACATTATTGTTTGCTTTAAAGTATATTTTTAATTTATTGATTCGTTTCTCAATACTACTTGTTCCGTTTGGAGTGATAGAAGAAGCTTTAAATTCGCTTGAAATATTTTCTAATATATAGCCTTGAGATAACAATTTTAAAATTGAAATGTCATACGATTCAATTTCAATCAAAGCTTTATCATTAAAATTAAAAGATAAATCTGAAGAAAGTATTTTTTCTTCATTTCTAAAAGTTCCTTCAATCGCCTTTCGCAGTTCAGTCATACTATTTCTTCCTTTAGAAACGTATGCGTTAATCCCTAAATCATAAAAAAGAGATTTTATACGATATGATTTATCCTCAATAGAGAATACGATTTTTTTTAAATTGGTCTGGACTTGATTTGCGGCTTCAATAAGTTCCTCACCGCAGGAAAGGTTTATATCACGATGATCTGATTTAAATGATAAATCGCTTATAAGCAAATCATAAGGTTCATTTTCAATCAATGCTCTTTTTATTTTTAATAAACCATCATCACAATATTTGACGTGATCTATTGTAGGAATTTTTAAATCTTCAAGGACTTGAATCACGGCTATGCTTATACTATCTAAATCTTCTGCAACTAATACTTTTTTGAACATATCACGGGTTTATATGGGAAAGAGAAACTTTATTTAAAGCCTTTTTCTAAATTGTTGTCAAAAATAATATTTCCATTTATAGTTTTAATACGGTTTTCCACATTTTGTAGTCCTTTTTTTAAAATTGGCTTTTTTTTTCCTAAATAAGGATTGCTTTTTTTAGAATATTTTGCAAAATGAAGATAACTCCTTCCTAAGTCAAAAGGTTTTTTCTTTTTGTCTTATTTCAAGGCTTTTATTAAAGTAGTAAAAAGCTTTTTTAAAATCATTTATCTTAAAGTAGCAAAAACCTATATTATATAATGCTCTAGCATAAAACTCGTCATCGATCATGACTTCTTTTTTGTTGATATAGGAAGAAAAATTTGAAGAGACTGATCATATTTTTCTTGTTCCATCAATATAACCGCAATATTGTTTTCTGCAGCTAACTTTTGCCATGGTTTTACTTCTGGTAGTAGTGCTTTTTTGTTGTACAATATGGCATTTTTATAGTCATAGGTGTTTAAATAGTTGATGCTTAAAGTGACGTAAGTAGTCCATTTATACGCTGGGTTTTTGATGTATTTAAAAAAAGGTATTGCCTCCTTTAGCGTAGATTCACTTTCAACGTAGTCGGCATGATTTTGCTGAATGCCTGCTATATCGTTTAAAGTGCTAATGTAATTCTCCGTATCTGTTATCGGATTACAAACAAACGTTGCTTTGTTGTAATAATAAAAGGCACTGTCAAAGTTTTTATTGTTATAAAAACGGTCTGCAATAAGGATAAGTTTTTCTACTTGAGGTTTTGTAGTTTCAGTATTTTTCTTTTGGCAGGAAAGAAAAACTATTATAGTAAAAAGTATGCAGAGATGATGATGTATTTTTTCGGGTATCATGCGTCAAAAATAAAGAATTTAAGCGCTTAAAAAAGAGTATAAATGTAGTATTTTCTTTAATTTTGTTAAATATGAATTTTTTAATGCTTCGTTAGAGCTATATACAAATAAAACCCTCTTTTAAAGAGGGTTTTCATTTTTCAGAATGTTGTAAATTATCATTATAAGATTATACTGCTCTCATCCCTGTGGCTATTGCTAGCCTGTTCCATGAGTTAATTGTTATAATTACTAGTATGATTTCGGCTAAATATTTATCGTCAAAAAGACGGGCTGCATTTTGATATACTTCGTCAGAAACATGATTGCTTATCAGTGTAATTTCTTCGGTCAAAGCTAAAATTGCTTTCTCTTCTTCAGTGTAAACATCAGCCTCACGCCAGGCGTTTAATAGGTAAATGCGCTTTTCAGTTTCGCCATATTTTCTGGCGTCAGTGGTATGCATGTTGATGCAAAACGCACAACCGTTTATTTGTGAAGTGCGGATTTTTATTAATTCTTTCTGAATAGGAGTTAGTGAGGTAGTAGCACTATATTTTTCTAAGTTTATTAAAGCTTCATAAGCTTCCGGAGCAACATTTGGAATAACGATTCTTGCTTTCATTTTATCTATTTTTTAAGTTTGATACAAATTTCCGGGATTTCGTCTTTAAAAAACTTGAACTACTTCAAGAAATTGAGTTATACTTTTCCGGCTCTAATTTTACTCATAAATTCTGCTGAGAAATCAAGATAGGAGGCAAGCATATATTGAGGAACTCGTTGTACAAATTCCGGATGCAGGTTATTAAAATGGTGGTATCTTTCTTCAGCTGACATAGTGAATAAAAATTTGATTCGCATTTGTGCGGCACCAAATGATTTTTGGGCAACAATTCTAAAATATCGCTCCAGTTTAGGAATCTGAATTAATATAGCTTCTAACGCAGGTTTTTCTAAAGCAATTACTTCTGACCTTTCTACTGCTTGTATATAAAAATGAGACGGAATATGATTGTGATAGCTTAAGTAATCTGTAATCCACCAATTTTCGATGCCAAATTGTAATGTTTGCTCACTTCCTTTTGAATTTATAATGTATTGCCGCATGCAGCCTTTTATAACGAAATACAATGTATTACAAACCTGACCTTCCTGTAATACAAGTTCCTTTTTTTTGACTATAGAAGCGCTTAAAGAAGATTCTAAAATATTAATATCTGAGGGTTCTAATGTTACGAACTTTTCAATATGTTGCAAAAGTGCTTTATGCATGTTTATGGTTTTTATTATATGCAAATGTACTTCTTATAATCGTTGTTAAAAGTTAGAATTTCAGAAACAGTCGTAAAAGCAAAAAACCATTCGCGTTAACGAATGGTTTTTCTATGATAAGTAAGTAATCTAAATTGAGTTTATAAAACGTTTATTTTACTTTGTTAAGTATTGCTTTGAAAGCTTCAGGGTGATTCATTGCTAAATCTGCAAGAACTTTACGGTTCAATTCGATTCCGTTAGCTTTTACTTTCCCCATGAATTGAGAATAAGACATTCCTTCCAATCTGGCTCCAGCGTTGATACGTTGAATCCATAAAGCACGGAAATTTCTTTTGTTTTGTTTTCTATCGCGGTAAGCGTAGCACATTGCTTTCTCTACTGCATTCTTAGCAACTGTCCAAACGTTTTTACGTCTACCAAAGAAACCTTTGGCTTGCTTCATTATTTTTTTTCTTCTTGCTCTTTTGGCAACTGAATTTACTGCTCTTGGCATAATTTTAATGTGTTTTTGTAGCAGGCGCCCTGAATTAAATCAAAGGAACTTAAAAGCCATACTCCAAGGTTATATAAATAATTTTTAACCTAAAGAATTATTAGATAATTCTTAATTGTTGTTTGATGCTTTTCATATCTGTTTTGTGAACTAGCGCTGAATGTGTCAAAGCTAATTTACGTTTTTTAGATTTTTTAGTCAAGATGTGACTTTTAAAAGCATGCTTTCTTTTAATCTTTCCAGAACCAGTAACTTTGAAACGTTTCTTGGCGCTAGATTTTGTTTTCATTTTAGGCATTTTTCCTAGTGTTTTAATTTATTCTTACTTACTTATATTTTGATCTGAAAGTTTAAAAGTCAAAAGTCAGTTTGTGACTTTCGACTTTAAGACTTGTAACTTTAAGACTTATTTCTTCTTCTTCGGAGCAATGAACATAATCATTCTCTTCCCTTCCAAAACCGGCATTGCTTCCACTTTACCGTACTCTTCTAAATCTGTAGCCAAACGAAGTAATAAAATCTGTCCTTGATCCTTATAGATAATAGAACGACCCTTAAAGAAAACGAATGCTTTTAATTTAGCACCTTCTTTCAGGAACTTCTCAGCATTCTTTCTTTTGAATTCGTAATCATGCTCATCTGTCTGAGGACCAAATCGAATCTCTTTTACTACAACTTGCGTAGACTTAGCTTTTAATACCTTATCACGTTTCTTTTGTTCGTAAACAAATTTCTTGTAATCCATGATTTTACAAACCGGCGGCTCAGCGTTTGGTGAAATTTCAACCAAATCCAATTCGAATTGATCCGCTAAACGTAAAGCTTCTGCAAGCTTAAACACACCTGGTTCGATGTTCTCGCCTACTAGTCTTACTTCTTGTACACCACGAATAAGGTTATTTATTCTGTGTGCATCTTTTTTTTCTACTCGAGGTTGGTAACCTCTGTTGCTTCTTATTGCTATGACTTTATAATTTAAGTTAAACTGTAAAAACTTTTAATGTCTTTTTTATTTCTTCGTTTACAATAGCGACAAATTCATCAATTGTAACTGTAATATTCCCTTTTCCTTCTTGCCCGTGACGACGGATCGAAATAGTTCCGTTTTTCTCCTCTTCCTCACCTACAATAAGCATAAACGGTATTTTCTGCATTTCAGCATCTCTAATTTTCTTACCAATAGTCTCACTTCGGTTGTCAATTAGGGCGCGAATTTCGTGATTTTCTAGCAAATCTAAAACTTTTTTAGCATATATTTCGTATTTCTCGCTCAAAGACAAGATTATAGCCTGTTCCGGCATTAGCCAAAGTGGGAAATTTCCTGCAGTGTGCTCAAGTAAAATTGCAATAAAACGTTCCATAGATCCAAAAGGAGCTCTGTGAATCATAACAGGGCGATGTAATTCATTATCAGCACCCTTATAAGTCAATTCAAAACGTTCCGGAAGGTTGTAATCCACCTGAATAGTTCCTAATTGCCATTGTCTTCCTAACGCGTCTTTTACCATAAAGTCAAGCTTCGGACCATAAAAAGCAGCCTCGCCATATTCTACAACAGTATTCAGTCCTTTGTCAGCCGCAGCATTGATAATTGCATTTTCAGCTTTCTCCCAGTTTTCGTCAGTACCAATATATTTATCTCTGTTTTCCTTGTCTCTTAGTGAGATTTGAGCAGTAAAGTTTTCAAAGCCTAATGAACCAAATACATAAAGTACCAGGTCAATTACTTTTTTGAATTCTTCATCTAACTGCTCCGGAGTACAGAAAATATGCGCATCATCCTGAGTAAACCCTCTTACACGTGTTAAACCATGCAATTCACCGGATTGCTCATATCTATATACGGTACCAAATTCAGCATAACGTTTAGGTAAATCTTTATACGACCAAGGTCTTACGTTATAAATCTCACAGTGATGAGGACAGTTCATTGGTTTCAATAAAAACTCTTCACCTTCAGCAGGAGTATGTATCGGCTGAAAACTATCAGCGCCATATTTCGCATAGTGCCCAGAAGTAACATAAAGTTCTTTCTGACCAATATGTGGAGTAACCACTTGTTCGTATCCAGCTTTCTTCTGAGCTTTCTTTAAAAATTGTTCCAAACGATCTCTAAGAGCTGCGCCTTTAGGTAGCCACAAAGGCAAGCCTTGACCCACTTTCTGAGAGAAAGCAAACAATTCAAGTTCTTTACCTAATTTACGGTGATCACGACGTTTAGCTTCTTCAAGAAGTTCAAGATATTCAGCCAGGTCTTTTTGTTTCGGGAAAGAAGTTCCGTAAACACGAGTCAGCTGCTTGTTTTTTTCATCACCTCTCCAATAAGCACCGGCAACGCTCATAATTTTAAAAGCCTTGATGATACCAGTGTTAGGGATATGTCCACCTCTACATAAATCAGTAAAAGTAGCGTGATCACAAAACGTAATAGTTCCGTCTAGAAGATTTGAAATCAATTCAGTCTTGTAAACATTGTCTTTATATAGTTCTAAAGCATCTGCTTTACTAACCGGACGCATTTTAAACTCATGTTTTCCTCTTGAAATCTCAAGAACACGATCTTCAATCTTTTTGAAATCAGCTTCAACAATTTTCTGATCTTCAAAATCAACATCATAATAGAAGCCATTCGAAATTGCAGGTCCAAGAGTTAATTTAATTCCAGGGTACAATTCCTCAAGTGCTTGTGCCATGACGTGCGAAGTCGAATGCCAGAAAGCTTTTTTGCCTTCCGCATCATTCCAGGTATATAAAATAAGACTACCGTCGGTCGTCAATGGAGTTTCGGTTTCAATTGTTGTACCATTAAAAGAAGCAGAAATTACATTTCTTGCAAATCCTTCACTAATGCTTTTGGCAACCTCCATCGGAGTTACGCCTGAAGCAAACTCTCTAATTGACCCGTCGGGTAAAGTAATCTTAATCATTGTTTATAATTTTGTGAATGCAAATATAAAGTATTACAAAAACACACACAATATATAAGTACATGTTTATACTATATTATATAGGAAGAATTCAGATCTTAATATAGATGTTGGTTTTTGTTCCTATATATAAGGACTGATTTCGGTTATAATTGAAGGGGGAGGAGTTATTCAAGGCGAAATGCTAATTTTTAGAACTTGGGATTTAGAATTTGGAATTTAGAATTTGGGATTTGGAATTTGGGATTTGGAATTTAGAATTTGATTTAGGAGCTGTTTCCCGCTATCCGTTCCAATCTTTTGTGCCGAACCCCGGCACAAAAGGATTTCCACTACTATCGGGGCTAGGGCAGAAGTTTCCATAAGAAGGAGAGGAATGAAAATGAAACTTAGTGACTTTGCGCCTTTGCGCGAATAAAAGCAAAACTCAAGACAACTATAAATTAATCTAGTAAGCGCTGAAAAAGCTATGAAGTCCATAAAAATGGCACTTCTTTCAAAGTTGATATTACGAAAAACGCAAATCCTTTGCGAAAATTCGTATAAACCCATAAAAAGGTAAAAGCTTAAGGTTGGTGTTATCAGAGTGTTAAGAAAAAGTTTTAAAAAAGGTGGAAATTATATAAACAAAAGGCTTGTAAATGTAAATAAAGAGTGTACTTTTGCACCCGCAACAACGATAGACGTTCACTGAAATACTGGCAGGCACAACGAATCAAAACTGAGAATTTATTTTCAAAAAAGATTTCAAAAAGCTTGCGAGATTTGAAAACAGATGTTACATTTGCACCCCGCAAAATACGGAAAGTTCATTGATAGGCTGGTTGGGAGATGAGAAGAAAAGGAAAAGAAATTTTCTAAAAAAAACTTCAAAATTTACTTGCCGGTTAAAATAAATTTTCTACTTTTGCACCCGCTTTGAGAAACAAGCGCTATTAAAAAAGAAGACACGTTCGTAGACATATTGAATTGACAGCCGCTTTAACAGAGATGTTAAGGCAAAAGAATAAAGAGTAAGATAATCGAGAGATTAGAAAAGAACCGATAGAGACTGATTCGAATAACAATACGATTTGATGCAAATCAGATCAACAATATACGATGAAGAGTTTGATCCTGGCTCAGGATGAACGCTAGCGGCAGGCTTAACACATGCAAGTCGAGGGGTATAAGTCTTCGGATTTAGAGACCGGCGCACGGGTGCGTAACGCGTATGCAATCTACCTTTTACAGAGGGATAGCCCAGAGAAATTTGGATTAATACCTCATAGTATAGCAGTTTCGCATGAAACCACTATTAAAGTCACAACGGTAAAAGATGAGCATGCGTCCCATTAGCTAGTTGGTAAGGTAACGGCTTACCAAGGCTACGATGGGTAGGGGTCCTGAGAGGGAGATCCCCCACACTGGTACTGAGACACGGACCAGACTCCTACGGGAGGCAGCAGTGAGGAATATTGGACAATGGGCGCAAGCCTGATCCAGCCATGCCGCGTGCAGGATGACGGTCCTATGGATTGTAAACTGCTTTTATACGAGAAGAAACACTACTTCGTGAAGTAGCTTGACGGTATCGTAAGAATAAGGATCGGCTAACTCCGTGCCAGCAGCCGCGGTAATACGGAGGATCCAAGCGTTATCCGGAATCATTGGGTTTAAAGGGTCCGTAGGCGGTTTAATAAGTCAGTGGTGAAAGCCCATCGCTCAACGGTGGAACGGCCATTGATACTGTTAGACTTGAATTATTAGGAAGTAACTAGAATATGTAGTGTAGCGGTGAAATGCTTAGAGATTACATGGAATACCAATTGCGAAGGCAGGTTACTACTAATTGATTGACGCTGATGGACGAAAGCGTGGGTAGCGAACAGGATTAGATACCCTGGTAGTCCACGCCGTAAACGATGGATACTAGCTGTTGGGAGCAATTTCAGTGGCTAAGCGAAAGTGATAAGTATCCCACCTGGGGAGTACGTTCGCAAGAATGAAACTCAAAGGAATTGACGGGGGCCCGCACAAGCGGTGGAGCATGTGGTTTAATTCGATGATACGCGAGGAACCTTACCAAGGCTTAAATGTAGATTGACCGGTTTGGAAACAGATCTTTCGCAAGACAATTTACAAGGTGCTGCATGGTTGTCGTCAGCTCGTGCCGTGAGGTGTCAGGTTAAGTCCTATAACGAGCGCAACCCCTGTTGTTAGTTGCCAGCGAGTCAAGTCGGGAACTCTAACAAGACTGCCAGTGCAAACTGTGAGGAAGGTGGGGATGACGTCAAATCATCACGGCCCTTACGCCTTGGGCTACACACGTGCTACAATGGCCGGTACAGAGAGCAGCCACTGGGCGACCAGGAGCGAATCTATAAAACCGGTCACAGTTCGGATCGGAGTCTGCAACTCGACTCCGTGAAGCTGGAATCGCTAGTAATCGGATATCAGCCATGATCCGGTGAATACGTTCCCGGGCCTTGTACACACCGCCCGTCAAGCCATGGAAGCTGGGGGTGCCTGAAGTCGGTGACCGCAAGGAGCTGCCTAGGGTAAAACTGGTAACTAGGGCTAAGTCGTAACAAGGTAGCCGTACCGGAAGGTGCGGCTGGAACACCTCCTTTCTAGAGCCTCGAGTGTTAGCAGTAATGCACGCTGAGGAAAAAAGAAGAAGCTTTAAAGGTTTTGATTTTGAGAATATTTTACTCTTGCTGTTAGTTCAAATAATAAATTTTAAGAATAAGAGTGTCTCGTAGCTCAGCTGGTTAGAGTACTACACTGATAATGTAGGGGTCGACAGTTCGAGTCTGTCCGAGACAACTATTTTGCTCTTAAAAAAAGGAAATTCTGGAAGTTGGAATTCACCAAAAGAGATTAGAGAAGAATTCAAGAATCTAAAATCTGAATTCTACAATCTAAGATTGAAAAATGGGGGATTAGCTCAGCTGGCTAGAGCGCCTGCCTTGCACGCAGGAGGTCAACGGTTCGACTCCGTTATTCTCCACAAATTTAGTCGAAAGACTAAAGTCTGAAAGTCAAAAGTATGACTTTATGACCTTAGGCTTTACAACTTTCGACATAAATAAAGTTCATTGACATATTGAGATAAGAAAATAATAAAAAGTAGAAAGCGTTTTTGTTATAAGTAGTGATACGAATAATAAAAGACAAAAAAAAACGGTCATATTAATTTATGATTGGTACAATAAGCAAAATAAGGGCGTATGGGGGATGCCTTGGCTCTCAGAGGCGATGAAAGGCGTGATAAGCTGCGAAAAGCTGCGGGGACGGGCACACACCGATTGATCCGCAGATACCTGAATGGGGCAACCCACTATGTTGAAGACATAGTACACCGATAGGTGGGCAAACCCGCTGAACTGAAACATCTAAGTAGGCGGAGGAGAAGAAAACAAAAGTGATTCCGTAAGTAGTGGCGAGCGAACGCGGATTAGCCCAAACCAATGATGTTACGGCATTGTTGGGGTTGTAGGACCACGATATTTTATGCATGCAGAACCGGAAGTTACTGGAAAGTGACACCATAGAGGGTGATAGTCCCGTACGGGTAATAAATGTAATAGATAGTGGTATCCTGAGTAGGGCGGGGCACGTGAAACCCTGTCTGAATTTGGCGGGACCATCCGCTAAGGCTAAATACTCCTGAGAGACCGATAGTGAACCAGTACCGTGAGGGAAAGGTGAAAAGAACCGTGAATAACGGAGTGAAATAGATCCTGAAACCATACGCTTACAAGCGGTCGGAGCCCTTTCGTGGGGTGACGGCGTGCCTTTTGCATAATGAGCCTACGAGTTAACGTTGCTGGCAAGGTTAAGTGGTTTAGCCACGGATCCGTAGCGAAAGCGAGTCTGAATAGGGCGCTTTAGTCAGTAGTGTTAGACGCGAAACCGTGTGATCTACCCATGGGCAGGATGAAGCTGTGGTAACACATAGTGGAGGTCCGAACCGGTTGACGTTGAAAAGTCTTCGGATGACCTGTGGGTAGGGGTGAAAGGCCAATCAAACTCGGAAATAGCTCGTACTCCCCGAAATGCATTTAGGTGCAGCGTTAGTTATAAAGTTATATAGAGGTAGAGCTACTGATTGGATGCGGGGGCTTCACCGCCTACCAATTCCTGACAAACTCCGAATGCTATATAATGTTCACTAACAGTGAGGGCTTGGGTGCTAAGGTCCAAGTCCGAGAGGGAAAGAACCCAGACCATCAGCTAAGGTCCCCAAATATATACTAAGTTGAAAGAACGAGGTTTGTCTGCCCAGACAGCTAGGATGTTGGCTTGGAAGCAGCCATTCATTTAAAGAGTGCGTAACAGCTCACTAGTCGAGCGGACGAGCATGGATAATAATCGGGCATAAGTATATTACCGAAGCTATGGATTTAGAGTTTACTCTAAGTGGTAGGGGAGCATTCTAACAGGGTTGAAGGTGTGTCGTAAGGCATGCTGGACTGGTTAGAAAAGAAAATGTAGGCATAAGTAACGATAATGCGGGCGAGAAACCCGCACACCGAAAAACTAAGGTTTCCACAGCTATGCTAATCAGCTGTGGGTTAGTCTGGTCCTAAGGCGAACCCGAAAGGGACAGTCGATGGCTAACGGGTTAATATTCCCGTACTACTAATTACTGTGATGGGGTGACGGAGTGATGAAAGCGCCGCGAACTGACGGAATAGTTCGTTGAAGTACCTACCTATAAGATCTGCAGGCAAATCCACAGATCTTGGGGAAATACGATAGTACTCGGAGTCTTCGGACAAAGAGATAGTGCGCCTAAGGGCTTCCAAGAAAAACCTCTAAACTTCAGGTAATTAGTACCAGTACCGTAAACCGACACAGGTAGTTGAGGAGAGAATCCTAAGGTGCTCGAGAGATTCATGGCTAAGGAATTAGGCAAAATAGACCTGTAACTTCGGGAGAAAGGTCGCCCCCAGCAATGGGGGCCGCAGTGAAGAGGTCCAGGCGACTGTTTATCAAAAACACAGGGCTCTGCAAAATCGTAAGATGAAGTATAGGGCCTGACACCTGCCCGGTGCTGGAAGGTTAAGAGGAGATGTTATCTTCGGAGAAGCATTGAATTGAAGCCCCAGTAAACGGCGGCCGTAACTATAACGGTCCTAAGGTAGCGAAATTCCTTGTCGGGTAAGTTCCGACCTGCACGAATGGTGTAACGATCTGGACACTGTCTCAGCCATGAGCTCGGTGAAATTGTAGTAACGGTGAAGATGCCGTTTACCCGCAGTGGGACGAAAAGACCCTGTGCACCTTTACTATAGCTTAGTATTGACCTTGGATAAATGATGTGTAGGATAGGTTGGAGACTGTGAAGTGGCGTCGCCAGGCGTTGTGGAGTCATTGTTGAAATACAACCCTTTGTTTATCTGAGGCCTAACCCCGTTTTGCGGGGGACATTGCTTGGTGGGTAGTTTGACTGGGGTGGTCGCCTCCAAAAGAGTAACGGAGGCTTCTAAAGGTTCCCTCAGTACGCTTGGTAACCGTGCGTAGAGTGCAATGGCATAAGGGAGCTTGACTGAGAGACATACAGGTCGATCAGGTACGAAAGTAGAGCATAGTGATCCGGTGGTTCCGCATGGAAGGGCCATCGCTCAAAGGATAAAAGGTACGCCGGGGATAACAGGCTGATCTCCCCCAAGAGCTCATATCGACGGGGGGGTTTGGCACCTCGATGTCGGCTCGTCACATCCTGGGGCTGGAGAAGGTCCCAAGGGTTGGGCTGTTCGCCCATTAAAGTGGCACGCGAGCTGGGTTCAGAACGTCGTGAGACAGTTCGGTCTCTATCTACTGTGGGCGTTAGAAATTTGAGTGGATCTGATTCTAGTACGAGAGGACCGAATTGGACAAACCTCTAGTGTATCTGTTGTTCCGCCAGGAGCATCGCAGAGTAGCTACGTTTGGAAGGGATAAGCGCTGAAAGCATATAAGCGCGAAACCCACCACAAGATGAGATTTCTTTTAAGGATCGTGGAAGATGACCACGTTGATAGGCTATAGATGTAAAGGCAGTAATGTCATAGTCGAGTAGTACTAATAATCCGTAAGCTTATGTACACCCTTTCCCGATAGCCTAGGCTATCGGGAGAAAACTTTCTAAAAATAGTAAATAAAAGTACTTTTCTTTATCTCAGTATGTTAAGATATTGTGTAATGTTGATTAGTTAAAGCTAGTTACCCATTGCAAAACGGCCTTAAGGTGGTTATTGCGGCGGGGCTCACCTCTTCCCATCCCGAACAGAGTAGTTAAGCCCGCCTGCGCAGATGGTACTGCAGTTATGTGGGAGAGTATGTCGTCGCCTTTCTTTTAAGAATCCTTCCCGATTTATCGGGAGGGATTTTTTGTTTTACAAATACTGCAGTTATGCGGGAGCCCCGATAGCTATCGGGGGTCGTCGCCTTTCTTTTAAGAATCCTTCCCGATTTATCGGGAGGGATTTTTTGTTTACAAAATACTGCAGTTATTTGGGAGCCCCGATAGCTATCGGGGGTCGTCGCCTTTCTTTTAAGAATCCTTCCCGATTTATCGGGAGGGATTTTTTGTTTTACAAATACTGCAGTTATTTGGGAGCCCCGATAGCTATCGGGGGTCGTCGCCTTTCTTTTAAAGAATCCTTCCCGATTTATCGGGAGGGATTTTTTGTTTTACAAAATACTGCAGTTATTTGGGAGCCCCGATAGCTATCGGGGGTCGTCGCCTTTCTTTTAAGAATCCTTCCCGATTTATCGGGAGGGATTTTTTGTTTTACAAAATACTGCAGTTATTTGGGAGCCCCGATAGCTATCGGGGGTCGTCGCCTTTCTTTTAAAGAATCCTTCCCGATTTATCGGGAGGGATTTTTTGTTTTACAAAATACTGCAGTTATTTGGGAGCCCCGATAACTATCGGGGGTCGTCGCCTTTCTTTTAAAGAATCCTTCCCAATAAATCGGGAGGGATTTTTTGTTTTACAAATACTGCTGTTATGCGGGAGCCCCGATAGCTATCGGGGGGCATCGCCTTTCTTTTAAGAATCCTTCCCGATTTATCGGGAGGGATTTTTTGTTTTACAAAATACTGCAGTTATTTGGGAGCTCCGATAGCTATCGGGGGTCATCGCCTTTCTTTTAAGAATCTTTCCCGATTTATCGGGAGGGATTTTTTGTTTTACAAAATACTGCAGTTATGCGGGAGCCCCGATAGCTATCGGGGGTCGTCGCCTTTTTTTTGAAAACCCTGTTCCTTACGAAACGGGGTTTTTTGTTTTATATGGGTTGGTAATTTAACCGCAAGGATCGCAAGGAAGTTTTAGAATCCGCTGAAAACCGCAAAGTTCGCAAGGCTTAATTTTGGGGCTTTGCGAACTTTGCGGTTTTACTTTGGGGGCTTTGGGGTAAAAAAATCTATTTATCAGAATTATGACAACATATTGTGCACTCCGATAGTTCAAACCACTGGCAACATTTGCGAAATTCTATAAATCGCCTGGTAAGCTTTTGCAGGCGTAATACTTTGGAATTTGGAATTTTAAAATTTAGAATTTCTTTATCGAAGACTGCGTTAGGGATGGCAGCGGTATCCTTTTGCGATGCTAAAACCCCTATGGCGAAGCAAAACAATACCGCTATCGCAAAAGATTTAGCGTACAGCCCGCCCGACCCGAAGGGAAATGCCGTAACGATTTATTGAAATATTTGATTAGTACCTGTTTCTGTTAAATTATGATCATTTTTAGGTTTTAAATTAGGGTGGGTTAGCCTATCTAAATGTGAATCTGTATTTTTGTATTAAATATTATAATTTAAGTATGAAAAAAAGTATTGTATTGTTGACATTGTTTGTTATCTCAAATTTAAGTGCTCAACAGCGCCCTAAGTTGGTAGTAGGTATTGTAGTAGATCAGATGAAAATGGAATATTTGTATCGGTTTTCAGATGATTTTTCACCAAACGGATTTAAGCGATTGATGAATAATGGATATACTTTTCAGAATATGCATTATAATTACATGCCAACGTATACAGCTCCGGGACATGCATCAATTTATACAGGAACTACACCGGCTACACACGGAATTGTGGGTAACGAATGGTTTAGTAGGACACTTGGTAAAGAAATGTATTGTACAGACGATGCTGGTGTAAAAACTGTAGGAGAAGGTACTGCGGAAGAGGGTGCAATGTCTCCTAAAAATTTACAAAGTACAACTATCACTGACGAAGTAAGAATGGCTACTAATTTTGAAGGCAAAGTTATTGGAATTAGTCTTAAAGATCGTGGTGCAATTTTACCGGCAGGTCATTTTGCAAATTGGGCTTTTTGGTACAGCAAAACCGGATCTTTTATTTCGAGTACGTTTTACGGAGAAAAATTGCCGGAATGGGTTTCTCAGTTCAATAGTGAGAAACATTATATGCCTTATATCAATAAAGGTTGGGATTTATATAAACCAGCTTCAACTTATAACGAAAGTTTACCGGATAATAATCCTTATGAAGGTAAATTGTATGGAAGTGCAGCTCCCGTTTTCCCGTATGATTTAAAATCAATGTATGAAAAAAATGATGCCGGAATCCTAAGAGCAACTCCATTTGGAAATGATTTATTGGCTGAATTTGCTATGAAAGCCATTGAAAAGGAAGAATTAGGAAAGGATAATATTACAGACTTTTTGACTGTTAGTTTCTCTTCTACAGATTATGTTGGTCACTTACTTGGGCCACGTTCTATGGAGCTTCAGGACACTTACTTGAGACTTGATCAAACAATCGCTGATTTTTTAAATTATCTGGACAAAACTGTAGGGAAAGATAATTATTTGCTTTTCCTGACTGCTGATCACGCTGGTGCTGAAAACGTTATTTACTTAAAAGACAGAAAATATAATGTAGATAATTATCCATCAAAAGAAGTTAAAAAGAGTTTGCAGGATTTTTCTACCAAAACATTTGGAGCTGATTTGATTTTAAACTACTCAAACTTTAATGTTTTCTTTAATAAACAAATTATTAAAGATAAGAAGTTAGATTTAGTAAAAGTAAAGCAAGCTTTTAAGGACTTTTTAATTTCACAACCACAAGTTAAAAAAGTATATACTGAAGAAGAAATTTTAGCTAATTCAGGAAATGACTATTATTTAAATTTTGTGGCAAAAGGGTATGATGTAACTCAGAATGGTGATTTGGTGATTATCGATAAGCCTGGAGATATTGAATATTCGACAACAGGAACATCACACGGAACACCTTATGCTTATGATACTCATGTACCTGCAATTTTTTATGGTTGGCATATTAAAAAAGGGGAATCTTATGACAAAAAAGCCATTACTGAAATTGCTCCAACGATAGCGCAGAAAATTAAGGTTAGTTTTCCAAACGGAACTGAAGCAAAAGTGTTACAAGAAGTTTTAGATGAGAAAAAATAGTTTTTGCCTCAACAGATAAGTAAAAACCTGTCATAATTTATGGCAGGTTTTTTTATGTTATAAAAAAAAGGCTTTTCATTTAAGAAAAGCCTTTTGAATAGTGTTTAGTAAGCACTTATTTTAATGTTAGCACTATGCGTTTGCTAACACTAACTCTTCGTTAAAAGGAAGATTCCAAGCTTCAGCAACTCCTTTGTAAAGGATTTTTCCGTTAGCTATATTCAATCCTTTTTTCAATTCTTCGTTTTCGTTACAAGCTTTTTCCCATCCTTTATTTGCTAATTGCACTGCATAAGGTAAAGTTGCATTAGTTAAAGCTAAAGTAGAAGTATAAGGAACAGCACCTGGCATATTCGCTACACAGTAGTGAACAATATCATCAATGATAAAAGTTGGATTTTCGTGTGTTGTAGGAGTACAAGTTTCGATACATCCACCTTGGTCTACAGCAACGTCAACAACAACAGTTCCCGGACGCATTAATTTAAGCATGTCACGAGTAATCAAGTGAGGTGCTTTTGCTCCTGGAATTAAAACGGCTCCAACAATTAAATCAGCTGTAGCAATTGCTTTTGTAATATTATAATGGTTAGACATTTCTGTATTTACGTTTGCAGGCATAATGTCATCTAAATAACGTAAACGTGGTAAACTTAAATCCATGATGGTTACCTGAGCTCCTAAACCAGCAGCCATTTTTGCAGCCTGAGTTCCAACAATTCCTCCACCTAAAACTAAAACTTTTGCAGGAGGTACACCTGGAACACCACCTAAAAGAATTCCTCTTCCTTTTAATGGTTTTTCAAGATATTTTGCACCTTGTTGGATAGCCATACGACCCGCAACTTCAGACATTGGAACTAGTAAAGGCAAACTACGATCTGCTTTTTCAACAGTTTCATAAGCCAAACATACAGCACCTTTTTCAAGCATAGCATGAGTTAATGGTTCTGATGATGCAAAGTGGAAGTAAGTAAATAATAATTGATCTTTTTTGATTAACGGATACTCAGATGCAATTGGTTCTTTTACTTTAATGATCATTTCAGCAATAGCATATACTTCTTCAATAGTTGCTAAAACTACTGCTCCGGCTTGTGCATATTCGTCATCACTAAAGCCGCTTCCTAAACCGGCAGTTGCCTGCACATACACTGTATGTCCATGTTTTTTCATTTCAGAAACACCTGCAGGAGTTAAAGCCACACGGTTTTCGTTATTTTTTATTTCTTTTGGAACACCTATTATCATTTTGTTATATTTTTTTGTTTTTATTGAATTTCTTTTACAAAACTACAGATAGAGAATTTATTATGGATTACGCACCCATAAATAAGAAAATATTATTTTATTTAATACTTTTACAGAAAAATATTCTTTTTGAGAGCTATTCAACTTCATCAAAAAGAAAAAATGACTAAATTTTATTAATTACAGAAATCGTTTTCGTTATGGCTTTAGATGAAATTGACAAAAAAATCTTACGACTTTTGCAGGAAAATGCGCACTATACATTAAAAGATATTGCAAACAAAATAAACTTGTCGCTAACTCCTGTTCACGACCGTGTTAAACGCCTTGAAAAAGAAGGGGTTATTGAAAAATATGTTTCGATTCTGAACAAGAAAAAACTCGGTAACAACCTTACTGTTTATTGTCAGGTGACTTTGACAAAGCAAACCTATGACACATCAGAAGGGTTTAATCAATCTATTTTGAATTTACCTGAGGTAGTAGAGTGTAATTATGTCTCCGGAAATTTCGATTATATGCTTAAAATTATCATTCCGGATATGGAAAGCTATCATCAATTTCACCAGAAGAAATTATCTGTATTACCAGAGGTTTCCCTGATAAATACTGTTTTTGTAATTTCTGAAGTAAAAAGTACGACTGTTTTGCCAATTTAATTTCATTATACAGATTTAAAATTTCTCTTGGAAATCATGATGATTGTTTTAATCTGTGACTTAATAAAAAAACCATCAAGAAATCGTGATGGTTTTAAAATAGTTAGTTATTGGTTGTATATTAATAATAAGTAAAACGTCTTACTTTAGCAATGTATTTTGCTAATCTAATTACTTGATGGCTATATCCGTATTCGTTGTCATACCAGATATAGAGTACTATGTTTTTTCCGTCCTTAGAGACAATTGTAGCATTACTGTCATAAATTGAAGGAGCAGATGTACCAACAATATCAGATGAAACTAATTCATTATTTAATGAATATTTTATTTGCTCTACTAATTCTCCTTCGAGAGCATATTTTTTCATGATTTTATTAATAGCAGAATTGGAAGTAGCCTTTTTAACTTCTAGGTTTAAAACCACCAAAGATCCGTTTGGTACTGGAACTCTGATAGCATTAGAAGTTAATTTTCCTTGTAATGAAGGTAATGCTTTTTCGACGGCATTTCCGGCACCAGTTTCGGTAATAACCATATTTAAAGCTGCAGCTCTACCACGACGGTATTTTTTATGCATATTATCAACCAGATTCTGGTCGTTTGTATAGGCATGGATAGTTTCTAAATGACCTTTTACAACTCCTAAAGTATCTTCAATCACTTTTAAAACAGGTGTTATGGCATTCGTAGTACACGATGCAGCCGAAAAAATATCAATTTGATCCGGATTATATTCATTATGATTTACGCCGTGAACAATATTTGGGATTCCTTTTCCAGGTGCTGTCAATAAAACTTTACCAGCGCCCTGAGACGTCAGATGTCTTTTTAATGCTTCTTCAGTAGTAAAAGCTCCGGTATTATCGATTACTAATGCGTCATTGATACCATATTGTGTATAATCAATTTCTTCCGGAGAATTTGCGGTAATAATATGAACAGTAGTTCCGTTTATGATTAGTGCATTATTTTTAGGATCGGCTATTACAGATCCCTGAAAGTCGCCGTGAATAGAATCATATCGCAAAAGAGAAGCTCGTTTCTCTAAAGTAGATGCATCATTTTTGTCACGGGTTACAATTGCTCTCAGGCGCAATTGATTTCCTTTTCCGGTTTTAGACATTAATTCTCGGGCTAATAATCTGCCAATTCTGCCAAAGCCGTATAAAACGACATCTTTGGGTTGAATTTCTTCTGATGATTTGGCTTTTTTCAATTTATCGATTACAAAATATCTCGCATCAGGATATTTTTCATCTTCTAAACGATACTCGTAAGTTAGTTTTCCAAGATCTAATTTCGCAGGCGGAAGATCTAAAGATAAAACAACTTTTGCGATTTCAACCGAATCAAAAATAGTGATAGGCTTACCTACAAACTCACCAGCATATTGATGCAAATTGATGATATCGCTGACATTTTTATCCAATAATTGATTCTTGAATAAAACCATTTCTATGGATTTGTCATACCATAAATCGCTTATGATTTTAATTAATTCGACACCGGCTCTTCTTCGGTCGACTTGTAATGATACCTCTTTTTGGTACAAAGATTTATTGCTCATAATTGATTAAATTGAAAAAATAAGACACTAATTTTTTAAAATTTTGCGCAAAAGTATCCATTTCAATCGATTTCGTAAGCTATTTTGTGATTTATTTTTGAAAATAAAAAAAGCCACCTTATTTTTCTAAGGTGACTTTTTTGAGTTTTCAGTGTTATTCTCAGTTATCAGTTTTTTGCGAGTGAATACTGCGATTTTAAATTATAATTAAATAATAATTCTAAGGATTTCTCCATTTTTATTAATCATTTCAAGACGGATACTTTGTCCTTCATCTTTTTTATTTAAAAGTTTAGAAACCGTCTCGATATTTGTTGCTTTTACATTATCAATACTCAGAATAATGTTGCCTTGTAATTCGTTTTGATATTGCATTAAATTTTCATTGTTGATCGTTCTGATTTTTACACCATAATCAATTCTGAATCTCTTTTTATCAGCAGCATCAATATTCTCCAATTCAATTCCCTTGAATTCGGTACTGTAAAATTCATTTTTACTTAAAGTTACCGGAACAGTTTTGGTTTTGCCGTCTTTAATATAGGTTACCTTTACAACATCGTTTGGTCGTTTGGTGTTGATATATCCCGAAAGATCTGCATAAGTCGCAATATTTTGATCATCAAGTTTTATAATAATATCTCCTTTGCCAAGTCCTGCTTTTTCTGCTCCTGAATTTTTAGAAACTTTACTAATATAAAAACCTTGTGTTTCAGTAACACCTAATTCTTTTGAGGCAGTACTGTTGAGTTCGCCGCCTTCAACACCAAGAATTCCTCTTTGAACATTTCCAAATTCCATAATATCTTCAATAATTTTTCTTGCAATATTAGACGGAACGGCAAATGAATATCCAACATAAGAACCTGTCATTGATGAAATCATGGTATTAATACCAATTAATTCCCCTCTTGTATTGACCAGTGCACCTCCACTATTTCCCGGATTTACGGCAGCATCAGTCTGAATAAAAGATTGGATTCCGTTTGTGTCTAAATTTCTGGCTTTTGCCGAAACAATTCCGGCAGTTACTGTTGAAGTTAAATTATAAGGATTTCCAACTGCCAAAACCCATTCTCCAACTTTTACAGAATCTGAATTTGCGAAAGCAGTATAAGGTAATTTTTCATCAGCATTAATTTTTAGTAATGCGATGTCCATTTTAGAATCAGTACCAATTAATTTTGCTTTGTATGACTTTTTATTGTTTAGTGTAATTTCGATTTCAGTAGCATCTTTGATAACGTGATTGTTGGTCACGATATATCCATCCTCAGAAATAATGACACCAGATCCGGTTCCAACTTGTTCTTGTTGTTGTTGGCCACCGTAACCGTAGAAAAATTCCATCATAGGATTACTAACAGTTCTTCGCGAAACATTTTTTACGTGAACAACAGTGTGAATTGTTTTGTCTGCAGCAGCAGTAAAATCGACCGTTTCCGCAGATAATGCGACATTTTTCCCAAACGAATTGGGCGCAAGAGTTACAACAGAATTTTCTCTTCCAAAAAAAGAATTGTTGCTTTCAAATAATAACTTGTAAGCACCAAGGGTAGTAGCACCACTAAGTAGTGAAACCAAAAATAAGGTTGAAAGTCTTTTCATAGCTATAATTTATGTTTAAGTTATTTTATGTAAAAATAATTCAAAAATTTAACGAATAAAATGGTTTAACTCTCTTTAACATTGATTAACATTTCATTAATTATTTGTTTGTACTTTTGTAGTACTAATGAAAAAAAAATGCAAATAGAATTTTATAAATATCAGGGTACCGGAAATGATTTTGTAATGATTGATAACCGATCAGATTTCTTTCCAAAAGAGAACATTAAATTAGTTGAACGCTTGTGCGACAGACGTTTCGGAATAGGAGCAGACGGACTTATTTTACTTGAAAATGATACTGAAACTGACTTTAGAATGGTATATTATAATTCAGATGGAAATCAGAGTTCAATGTGCGGAAACGGCGGTCGTTGTTTAGTGGCATTTGCTAATCAGTTAGGCGTTATTGAAAAGGAAACTACATTTATTGCTACAGACGGTTTGCACCATGCTTCTGTTGGAGAAGATGCTATCATTTCGTTACAAATGATCGATGTTGATGAAGTGCAAAAAAACGATTCATATACTTTTTTGAATACAGGTTCTCCTCATCATGTTCAGATTGTTGAAGATTTGGAACATTATAATGTAAAAGAAAACGGAGCTGCAATTCGATATGGTAAATTATATGGAGAAAAAGGCAGTAATATTAATTTTGTGAAAAAAGTGGATGACAGTACTTTTTCGCTACGTACCTACGAAAGAGGAGTAGAAGATGAAACCCTGGCTTGTGGAACGGGAGCAACGGCTGTCGCAATAGCTATGAATGCCATTGGTGAAACGGATAAAACATCTATTAACCTGAATGTCGAAGGTGGAAAATTAGTCGTTTCTTTTGACAAAAGAGGAGATCATTTTACCAATGTTTTCCTGACCGGACCAGCAAAATTTGTATTTAAAGGAACAATAGAAATCTAATTATTTACAAATTGGATTATCAATCTGGAATTTAAAAAATGATTACACTAAAGGGAGAAAATATTTATTTACGTGCATTAGAGCCTAATGATTTAGAGTTTGTTTATGCAATGGAAAATGATGAGAGTATTTGGGAAGTAAGTAATACTCAGACACCTTATAGCCGATTCTTAGTTCGTCAATATCTTGAAAATGCACAGCAGGACATTTACGAAGCCAAACAATTGCGATTAGCAATTTGTCAGGATCAGGATTTTCCGGCCATAGGATTAATTGATTTATTTGAATTTGATCCTAAAAATAATAAAGCCGGCGTTGGAATTGTGATTCAGAAAGGTGAAAATAGAAATCAAAATATTGGATCTGAGGCATTAGGACTTTTAATTAAGTATTCTTTTCATAATTTAAATTTACATCAATTATATGCAAATATAGCTGTAGGAAATGTAGCAAGTATTGCTCTTTTTACTAAATTTGGCTTTGAGAAAGCAGGAATTAAAAAAGACTGGATTTTGCTAAATAACCATTATCAAGACGAAGCAATTTTTCAGTTAATTAACAAACAAATTTAAACTTTATACTTTGAGCCTAAAAAAAATTATCACGATAGGTGCTATAGCCGTAATTTCAGTTTTAATGATTTATGGATTTATTTTAATAAATAAAATATTCAGTGCCAACACCAAATTTGAAGAAAAAGAACTTTATGTATATGTACCAACGGGTGCAAATTATGCGGATGTAAAGAAAATATTAGCACCATATATCAAAAATTTTGACAATTTTGAAATGGTTGCCAATAAACGAAGCTATCCTGAAAATGTAAAATCAGGTCGCTTTTTGCTTAAAAAAGACATGAATAATATCGATTTGGTTCGTGCCATGAGAGCAAATATTCCGGTTAAATTAGCTTTTAATAATCAGGAACGATTAGAAAATTTTGCAGGAAGAGTGGGGGCCGAAATTGAAGCTGATAGTTTATCACTAATGAAAGCAATTAAAGATCCAACTTTCCTGAAAGAAAATGGTTTTAATGAAGAAAATGTATTTGCGATGTTTATTCCAAATACTTACGAGATTTACTGGAATACTTCTGCAGAGAAATTCCGTGATAAAATGATCAAAGAATATCATAATTTCTGGACTCCTGAAAGAATTGAACAAGCCAAAAAACAAGGTTTGACTCCTGTTCAGGCCACTATATTAGCTTCTATAGTTCATAAAGAATCCGTTAAAAAAGATGAAAGACCCCGCATTGCCGGTGTTTATTTGAATCGTTTACGTTTAGAAATGCCATTGCAGGCTGATCCAACTGTTATTTACGCTTTAAAATTAAAAGACAATAATTTTGATCAGGTTATAAAAAGAGTCTTTTATAATGATTTGGTTATGAAATCACCATATAATACTTATGTAAATGTTGGACTTCCTCCGGGGCCAATAGCTATGCCTGATATTACAGCGCTTGAAGCAGTGTTAAACCCCGAAAAGAATGATTATATTTATTTTTGTGCCAGCGTAGATCGTTTTGGTTACCACGAATTTGCTTCTACTTACGAACAGCATACGATTAATGCAAAGAAATATTCAAACTGGATTGCTAGTCAGGGTGTGACGAGATAAATTTTTTAAATTGAATAATGAAATAAAAAACCGAAGTTTAAGCTTCGGTTTTTTATTTTTTAATAGTTTTTTCATAGATAAATAAAATTTTTTTTCAGAAATGAGGAAAAGATCCATTTATAATCTTCTCATTTTTAGGAACAATTTTAAAGCAATAAACTAAACCTATATCCAATAATAATTCTAATTTTAATTTATTTTTAAAAACGCTATTTTACTAGAAGTAAAATTTATTATTTTCTTTAATTTGATTGAATAACAAATTTTCACAACATTGTTTTATGGTTAAAAAAAACAAAAAACAAGTAAGTTTAATCTTTCTATTTTAACAAATTTGATAAAAATTTGATAAAAATGATATTTTTAAAACTTTTTTTTTGGTGGTTTTAACGTAAAATAGAAGTCTTGCTTTAACGCCCGAAAACTGCATCAATAAAGGGATCAGCGCCAATATTTATATTTTTAAAAAACTGTAACATATTGATTATCAGTATTATTTTGTATTTCTTATCTTTGCACCGTAGAAATTTCAAGAGGGTGACAGCGTTTTGAAGAAAAACAATTTATGATAGAGAAGTGGTATTTTTATGCGAGTTTAATCGTTATTATTACATTTTTAAGTTTGGGTTTTAAACCCTTTAATCTGGAAACCAAACCGTGGTTTCTAATAGAAAAAACAGATGGATCTGAATACTTATTTCCATCGAAAGAAGAGGATGATTATCCTGTAGAAAAAAAGGTAAATGTCGTATTTACAGAAAAACGCCTTATTAGTTTTAAAGAAGCAGTTGCTTTTAAAGAATCTCAAGGAAAATACCGATTGGTAAATTCATTGGGTTATATGGGAAAATATCAATTTGGTTCTAAAGCTTTAAGAGCTGTTGGTGTTAAAAATGACAAAGCCTTTTTAAAAGATCCTGCATTACAAGAAAAAGCATTCGTTGCATTACTATCCAAAAACAAATGGATTTTACGTAATGAAATCGAAAAGTACAAAGGAAAAATTATTAATGGTGTTGAAATTACAGAATCTGGAATTTTAGCAGCTGCACATCTTGGAGGTGCCGGTTCAGTTAAAAACTTTTTCAAGAATAATGGAGGCAGGCATTTTAGAGATGCATATGGAACTTCATTAAAGAGTTATATGAAAGCCTTTGCAGGTTATGATCTTTCTCGTATCGAGGCAGATAGTGATGCTACTATACACGATCAAATTTAAAAAGCATAAAAAATCCCGATTTATTCGGGATTTTTTATGCTTTCTAGTCAATTAGAATTTCTAAAATTTTAATAGCGGCTTCGCTGATTTTGGTTCCCGGGCCAAAAACTGCAACTGCTCCGGCATCAAATAAAAATTGATAGTCTTGTGCAGGAATTACTCCACCTACAATAACCATTATATCTTGGCGTCCGTGTTTTTTGAGTTCATCGATAACTTGGGGAACTAGTGTTTTATGTCCCGCCGCTAAAGAGGATACTCCTAAAATATGTACATCATTTTCAACGGCTTGTTTGGCTGCTTCAGCTGGAGTTTGAAAAAGAGGACCTATATCTACATCAAAACCTACATCGGCATATCCGGTAGCGACTACTTTTGCACCACGATCATGTCCGTCTTGTCCCATTTTGGCAATCATGATTCTGGGACGTCTTCCTTCTTGTTTGGCAAAGGCATCAGCTAATTGTTTGGCCTTCTCAAAATTCTCATCGTTTTTTATTGCTGCACTGTACACACCGCTAAAGGATTTAATTTGTGCTTTGTATCTGCCAAAGACACTTTCAAGAGCATCGCTAATTTCACCTAAAGTGGCTCTGTTTCGAGCGGCTTCAACAGCGATTTCTAATAAGTTTCCTTGTCCGGTTTTGGCACAAAGTATTAATTTTTCAAGTGATTGATTTACTTTTTCAGTATCTCTATTTGCTTTTATCTGTTCAAGTTGCTCTAATTGTTGCTTTCGGACCATTTGATTGTCTACATCCAAAATATGTAACGGATCTTCTTTCTCTAATCGATATTGATTGACACCAACAATGATATCTTGTCCGCTATCTATTCTCGCTTGTTTTCTGGCTGCAGCTTCTTCAATCCTTAGTTTTGGAATTCCGGCTTCGATAGCTTTTGTCATTCCGCCAAGTTCTTCCACTTCTTCGATCAGTTTCCAGGTGCTTTTAAGTATTTCATTCGTTAAGCTTTCTACATAATAGCTTCCTCCCCAGGGATCAACAGTTTTTGTGATTTTGGTTTCTTCCTGCAAAAAAATCTGAGTATTACGGGCTATCCTTGCCGAAAAGTCTGTGGGTAATGCAATAGCTTCATCAAGTGCATTGGTATGTAGGGATTGTGTTCCTCCAAAAGCAGCTGCAGTTGCTTCAATACAAGTTCTGGCTACATTATTAAAAGGATCTTGCTCAGTTAAACTCCAGCCACTGGTTTGGCAATGCGTTCTTAAAGCTAACGATTTATCGCTTTTAGGATTAAATTGCTGTACTAATTTTGCCCAAATCATTCTGCCGGCACGCATTTTAGCAATTTCCATAAAATGATTCATTCCAATTGCCCAAAAGAAAGAAAGGCGAGGAGCAAATTCATCAATAGTCATTCCCGTAGAAAGTCCGGTTCGTATATATTCTAAACCATCTGCCAATGTATAAGCCAATTCGATATCAGCTGTTGCTCCGGCTTCCTGCATGTGATATCCTGAAATAGAGATAGAATTGAATTTCGGCATTTTCTTGCTCGTAAATTCAAAAATATCGGCTATAATCTTCATAGAAGGCGTTGGAGGATATATATAGGTGTTACGAACCATAAACTCTTTCAGGATATCATTCTGGATCGTTCCGGATAGTTTTTCAATGGCAACACCTTGTTCTTCAGCCGCAACAATATAAAAGGCCATAATGGGCAAAACAGCACCATTCATGGTCATTGAAACTGACATTTCATCTAGCGGAATCTGATCAAACAAAACCTTCATGTCTTCGACAGAATCTATGGCGACACCGGCTTTCCCTACATCACCAACGACTCTTTCATGATCTGAGTCGTAACCGCGATGTGTTGGTAGATCAAAGGCAATAGACAATCCTTTTTGTCCTGCTGCCAGATTTCTTCTGTAAAACGCATTACTTTCTTCTGCAGTCGAAAATCCGGCATATTGGCGAATCGTCCATGGGCGTCTCACGTACATAGTAGCATAAGGTCCTCGCAAATTGGGTGCAAAACCAGCTCCAAAATCAAGAAACTCTAAATCTTCAATATCTTTTTCAGAATAAGTTTTTTTGAGTTCAATTCCTTCAGCCGTGTAAAAGTTTTCAGTTATAGAATTGGGATTATTGGCCAGTTCGTCTAACTTTTCACTTTTAATATTTAACTTAATATGTTTAAGGTCTTTTCTTATCATGGAAATACTCTTTTGAGCAGGTTTATTAATTACTTAGAAAAACGTTTATTCAAGTTCTAATCGTTCTTGTTCCAGTTTCTCCGCCAATCTTTTTTCGATGATGGGTGTAATTAATGTTTTTCTTGGTTTTATTTTTACAAAAGGAAACAATTCTAAGTCCTGCTTCATTTTGTCGTCTTTGTTAGGGTATTTATTTGTTCCCAATAAAACTTCTTTTTTAGAATCGAATAATTCCTGTTCTTTTGCTGCGCTTTCCTGGATCTTCTTTTTGATGGTTCCGTCGTTTAGAAGTTTTAAGAACCCACCATTTGCTTCGATATCTTTAAACAAAGTCAAACTTTTCTCTGCTAATTGGGTAGTAAGACTTTCTATATAATAACTTCCATCAGCTGGATTATTGACTTTGTCAAAATAACTTTCGTGCTTTAAGATCAATAATTGATTTCTGGCAATTCGGTCTCCAAATTCATTGTCTTTATGATATAAGGAGTCATATGGTAAATTGGCAATGGTGTCTGCGCCGCCCAGAATAGCCGACATACATTCGGTTGTGGTGCGAAGCATGTTGACATTGTAATCGTAAATCGTTTTATTACGCTTAGTGGGCGTCACTAAAAAATGACATTCTAAATCAGGATTGTATTCTGAAGCAATCAATTTGAAAAGCATTCGTAATGCACGAAGTTTTGCAATTTCAAAGAAATAATTTGTTCCTACCGATATTTGAAAAACAATGGGTTTTGTAATATTGGGTAAACGATTCAAATATTCGTTGGCATGCGCCAAACTATAGGCAATTTGTTGTGTAATATTGGCACCTGCATTTTGATACAAACCCAGATCAATACTTATTAAAGAAAGATTTGTTGTTGCTTTTGTAATTTTTTCGATCGTTTCAAAATTATTTTTATCAGATGTACTAAACCAATTTCCTTCTCTAGCAAAATGACCAATGGGGTCAATATTGCAATAAAAAACAGCCTTTTTACGGATTGAAATCGTATCTAATAATTTTACGAAATCGATTGAAATAAAAGTCAGATTAAAGTAAACGGTTCTATTTTCTAAAGGAAGATTTTCTAATAATTTTTGAATATCGATTTTTTCGTTTTCGATAGTAAAACGTAAACTTTCAGCGCCTCTTTCGATAGTATTTATGGCTCTTTGAATCGATTTTTCGATATCATATACAAAGATGTTTTGACAAATTTTAAAATTTGAAGCTTGTGTCTTAACCGAAGCAGCTTTAGAAAATTCATCACTATGATAAAAGGGTTTCACCTGAATATCCTCAGGAGAATTCCAGATTACAGTTTCGTTATAATCAGCTCCGTCTAATTCAAACTGAATTTTTTGTTTCCATTGTTTGGATGAAATCGGATTAAAATCGTCGAATAGGGTAGTAGCCATTGTGTATTTTTTCTGATTATTCTTTAGTATCTTGAATAGTATCTCCTTCAAACTGGATGATGTAAATATCTTCGCTGTCTTTTTTCATGAAATATTTTTCGCGGGCATATTTTTCTATTTGTTCAGGATTTTTAAGTTGCTTGATTTGTTCCTGATCTTTTTTTATTTCTTCCTGATAATATTTTTTATTGTCTTGTAATTCGTTGATCTGATTGTCTAAAAAACGATGATCAAAATAAGAGTAATTATCTAAAAAGAACATCCAAACCACAAAAAAGAGTAAAACCCAAACGTATTTATTACTAAGTAGTTTAAACCAACGTTTGCTTTTATATGGATTTTTTATTTTCATTTTTATTGATCGATTACGTCTTATAAATTTAATGGGTTCTGGCTTTGATATAAGCGAAAAACCTTTTGTGTCCGACACAACAAACACAAAAAGATAAAGCTAGAGACTGGTCCCGATAGCTATCGGGGACAGCTCCTTATTTTTATGGAATAAATTTACAATAAAAATTATGAAATTCGTTGATTAATTACTGCGCGAACTACATCAATGGCTACAGTATTGTATTTGTCATTAGGAATGATAATGTCTGCGAAAGCTTTTGATGGCTCGATAAATTGCTCGTGCATAGGTTTTAAAGTGTTTTGGTAACGTGTTAATACCTCGTCGATATCGCGTCCGCGTTCTGAAATATCTCTTTTTAAACGGCGAATTAATCTTTCGTCAGAATCAGCATGAACATATACTTTAACGTCAAAAAGGTCGCGTAGTTCCGGATTCGTTAAAATTAAAATCCCTTCAACAATCATTACTTTTCTTGGATGCGTTGATACTGTATCATCAGTTCTGTTGTGTTGTATGAATGAATATACTGGCTGATCGATCGTTTCTCCTGCTTTTAATGCCTTTAAATGTTTTACCAATAACTCAAAATCGATCGCACGTGGATGATCAAAATTGATTAATGCTCTTTCGTCGAACGACAAATTATGGGTTTCTTTATAGTAAGAATCCTGAGAAATTACACCAACTTCTGTATCTGGTAATTCGTTCATGATTTGATGTACTACTGTTGTTTTTCCACTTCCTGTTCCTCCTGCAATTCCAATAATGAGCATATATTTTTTGTTTGATATTTGTTTGGCAAAAATAATAATTTAAGTGAATTGTCTAAACATATTATTTATTTAAACCATATAAGTAACATAAGTAAATGTAAGCAACGAGATATTTAAACAAAATGCTACTTAACTGAACTTATATTACTTATATGGTTAAAAGATTATTATTTATATGGTGAAAAACATAAAAAAAATCCCGAAAGAAGAACCTTCGGGATTTGTGCAATCAGTATAGTTTTAATAAAATATTCTGAATTTAGTAAGCACGTAAAATTATTTATTCTTTTTTGCTTTTATCATCATTTCAAGCTGATCCCAAAGCTCTTCAGGAATTGCTTCTAGTAAATTAAATTGTCCGGCACCTTTCAACCATTCACCACCATCAATCGTGATCACATCTCCATTGACATAAGCTGAAAAATCAGAAACCAAATAAGCCGCTAAATTCGCCAATTCCTGATGATCACCTACACGTTTCAAAGGCACCTTTTTAGCCATATCAAATTTTTCGGCAAGATCTCCGGGCAATAATCTGTCCCAGGCACCCTTTGTAGGGAAAGGTCCCGGAGCAATGGCGTTAGAGCGGATGCCGTATTTAGCCCATTCTACAGCTAAACTTCTTGTCATGGCAAGAACTCCTGCTTTTGCTGTAGCACTTGGTACCACATAGGCTGATCCTGTCCAGGCATAAGTAGTAACAATATTTAAAATTGTAGCTGATTTTTGTTTGGTATCGATCCAGTGCTTTCCAAAAGCAAGCGTACAGTTTTTAGATCCTTTTAATACGATATCTATAACAGTATCAAATGCATTTGCAGATAAACGTTCTGTTGGAGAGATGAAATTTCCGGCAGCATTGTTCAAAAGAACATCCACTTTTCCAAAAGCTTTTAAGGTTTCCTGAAGCATGTTTTCTACTTCTTCATAATGACGAACATCACATTGAAGTGGTAAACATTTTCCTCCTGTTTCAGTTTCCAGTTCTGTTGCAGTAGCTTTAAGTTTTTCCAGATCTCTTGAAGTAATCGCTACCTGAGCCCCTAATTCTAAGAAATATTTGGTCATTGCTTTTCCTAAACCACTTCCTCCACCAGTAACTACAATGACCTTACCTTTTAAAGCGTCATCTCTTAACATTTTATCTGTATAGCTCATATTTTTCTCTTTTTACTACAATATTAATTAAATAAATAGGATGCGCGCATAATAATGTTATAAAATTTTAATAAACTTTACACATTGCATAATTTTTTTGCAGCTGCTTCTAATGTAAAATTGTCTTTGGCAAAGCAAAAACGTATCAATTTTTGATCCTTATGATCAGAATAAAAAGTAGAAATAGGGATCGCAGCAACGCCATGATCCGTGATTAATTTTTTGCAAAAAGTAACATCATCATCATCATCGGATAAATTGGCATAAGAAGCCACCTGAAAATAAGTTCCTTCACAAGGTTTTAATTCAAAACGGCTATTTTGAAGTAATTTCTGGAAATAATCTCGTTTTTCCTGATAGAATTTTCCAAGCAAATTGACATCGACAACATCCAGATATTGACTAATGGCAGCCTGAGAAATACTATTAACGCTGAAAACCAAAAACTGATGCACTTTTTTGATTTCTTTCATTAAATGTTCAGGGGCAACTGTATAGCCAATTTTCCAGCCTGTAATATGAAATGATTTTCCGAAGGAAGAAACCATTATGCAGCGATCTAAAAGAAAATCTTTAGTATGTGCCGAAATATGTTTTTCTTCGAAAGTAATATATTCGTAGACTTCATCTGATAAAACAATGATGTCAGGATGTTTTAAAAGTAGCTTTTCCAGTTCTAAAAAGTCTGCCTCAGTCAATATTTTCCCTGTTGGATTATGAGGATTATTGATAATAATCATCTTCGTTTTTGGAGAACACGCTTTTTTGATTGTTTCCCAATTTGGCGTATAATCATCGTTTAAAGCAACACGAACAAGTTTTGCATTACAAAGTAAAACAGGAGATTCATACGAATCATAACTCGGATCTAAAATAATAACTTCGTCACCCGTTTTTACCAAAGCAAGAATTGAAGTGAAGATTCCCTGAGTGGCTCCGGCAGTAACAAGGATTTCTGTTTCAGGAGTAATGGTTCTGTCATAGGAACTCTGAACCAATTTTGCAATCTGATTCATCAATGGCGGAAAACCTGCCATTGGTGTATACTGATGTACGTTTTCTTTGGCAAGTTTTGCTATAATATCAGTCAATCTTTCATCTACAGGAAAGTTTGGAAATCCCTGCGAAAGATTTATCGCATTATACTCGGTCGCCATTTTTGACATTACAGTGAAAATGCTGGTGGTTACGTTAGGGAGTTTACTCATAGAAAAGCTTGATTAGGGGAAAACTTGTGAGTACAATATAAGGCAATTTTTACAATTACATTTTATGAATAATAAAAATTGTTGGTCTGTTGTGCAAATCAACTTTTAATTTTTTCCAATCTGCCACACGAAGTGTTTTAATAAATTCTGTTGGTAACGTAATATCAGTTGCAATACAAAGATGTGTTGATGGATTTAAGATTTGTAGAATATCCTCGACTAATTTATTGTTTCTATACGGTGTCTCAATAAAAAGTTGAGATTGATTTTTATCCTGAGATAATTTCTCAAAATACTTTAAAGCCGATTTTTTCTCATCTTTGTCAATTGGCAAATAACCATTGAACGTAAAGCTTTGTCCGTTCATTCCAGAAGCCATCATCGCTAATAAAATAGAAGAAGGACCCACTAGAGGTACAACCTGAATCCCTTTTTCATGTGCTAGTTTTACAATTACAGCTCCGGGATCAGCAACGCCGGGACAACCTGCTTCGCTCATTAAACCCACATTTTTGCCTTCCAACAAAGGTTTGATGAAGTCTAAATGCTCACTTGGTTCAGTGCGTTTATTAAGTGTGAAGAGTATAAGTTCTGATTGTTTTTTTTCAGGAGAAACCGCTTTTATCGATTTTCTGGCTGTCTTTTCGTTTTCAACAATATAATGATCTATAAAGTCAATACTTCTTTTTACGGTTTGTGGCAAAACATCCATCGGATCACTTTCGCCCATTGTTGTTGGAATTAAATATAATTTTCCTGGAAGTTTCATGTGCGTTTTTTTTAATTGATAAAACGGATTTTATAAAAATAGAAATTTCTTTTCACGATTTCTTTAAGAAGAAAGATGAAAAGAATTGATTAGGGGTGTGCTTTGATAAGTTTTTCAGAAATGATTTCAGCAGCTTCATCTAGCATTTGATAAACATTGTCAAAACCATTTACAGTTCCGTAATAGGGATCGGGAACATCTACATTTTCGTCCGGAAATAATTCGTTTAAAATAAGATGTACTTTATTTTTGTGTTCCGGAGTTTTGGCCAGTTGTATGACATCGCGGTAATTTGAGCTATCCATAACATAGATATAATCAAACTCGTCAAAATCAGCTGTTTTAAATTGTCTTCCTTTTTGACCGTCAATACATAAACCATTTTTCTGGGCAACAGCAATAGAACGTTTGTCCGGAGCATGACCTACATGCCAGGAACCGGTTCCGGCTGAATCAACAATAAATTTATCCTGAGGTAATTTTGATGCTAAAATACCTTCGGCCAAAGGTGATCTGCAAATATTTCCCAAACAAACCATTAAAATTTTTACTGGCATGATTCGCGTTTATAGCGTTAGTTTTTTGTTGATGTCTTCTACAAATTTCTTGAATTGTTTGTCTGTAGAAACTAAATTGTCTACAGTTTTACAAGCGTGTAACACGGTAGCATGATCGCGGTCTCCAATTTGTGAACCAATGTTTGCCAAAGAAGCTTTGGTAAATTTCTTTGCAAAAAACATTGCCAATTGTCTCGCCTGAACAACGTGCCTCTTTCTGGTTTTAGATTGAAGTGTTTCAATATCCAACTGAAAATAATCGGATACAATTTTTTGGATATAATCGATAGAGATTTCTCTCTTTACATTTTTAACAAATTTCTCTACTACGCTTTTAGCCAACTCAATAGTAACTTCTTTTTTGTTGAAAGAAGATTGTGCGATCAATGAGATAATAGCACCTTCAAGTTCTCTAACGTTGCTTTTGATATTGCGGGCTACATATTCAATAATGTCTTCCGGCATTTCAACACCATCACGATACAAGATGTTTTTTAAGATCGAAACTCTGGTTTCGTAATCCGGCTGGTGTAATTCAGCAGATAGTCCCCATTTAAAACGAGATAATAAACGTTGTTCAATATCCTGCATGTCAACGGGAGCTTTGTCCGAAGTCAAAATTACCTGTTTTCCGTTTTGGTGCAAGTAGTTGAAAATGTGGAAAAAAACGTCCTGAGTTCCTGATTTTCCAGATAAAAACTGAACATCATCAATAATCAAAACATCGATTAATTGATAAAAGTGAATGAAATCATTACGATTATTCTTCTTCACCGAATCAATATATTGTTGTGTAAAAATTTCGGCAGAAATATATAAAACCGTTTTTTCAGGATACTTGTCTTTTACTTCTACCCCTATAGCGTGTGCTAAGTGTGTTTTTCCTAAACCAACTCCACCAAAAATCAATAAAGGGTTAAATGATGTTCCTCCTGGTTTGTTGGCTACAGCCATACCGGCAGAACGAGCCAAACGGTTGGAATCTCCCTCTAAGAAATTATCAAAACTGTAATTGGCGTTTAATTGCGATTCAATTTTCAGGTTTCTAATTCCGGGAATTACAAAAGGATTTTTAAGTTCAGGATTTAAGTTTTTAAACGGAGCATCAACCTCTTGCGGTTTCATTGGCACTCTGTTGGCACTTGGCAACTGCTCGGTAAACGGTTGTTTATTGCCATAAGTGTTCTCCATTTTAATTTTATAGAGTAACTTTGCATTTTTTCCCAGTTCTTTGGTAAGTGCAACTTTCAATAATTTAACGTAATGTTCTTCTAACCATTCGTAGAAGAATTTACTAGGTACTTGAATATATAACGCGTTGTCGGTTAGCTCAACTGATTTGATTGGTTCGAACCAAGTTTTATATGCTTGATCTTGAATATTGTCCTTTATAAAAGACAAACAGTTTTCCCATACCGATTGAGCAGTTTTAGTCATAGATTCAGATAAATTTTTTTATTATTGATAAAGATTCTCCTAATAAAAAGGGAGCAATTTTATTCCGTATTTCGGGATAACAAATATGTGAACAAATTTCTGTAAAAAAAAATATTTTGGCCTCTAATTTTATAAAAAAATGTTGTAAGTGAACATTAAGAATTTAATTTTTTTTAATATATAAATAATGAAAAATCATCAAACGCAAGTGCGTGTTCGTTACTCTGAAACGGATCAAATGGGAGTCGTTTATCACGGAAATTATGTCCCTTATTTTGAGATTGGACGCGTCGAATGGCTTAGAAATAGAGGGATCTCATATAAAAGTATGGAAGAGAGCGGAATTGGATTGCCGATTGTTTCTATGCAAATAAATTATAAAAAATCAGCCCGCTATGATGAGCTTTTAACAATTCATACTACTTTCAAAAGTCAGTCGTCTGTTAAGATTGAATTTGAGTGTGCGATTTATAATGAGGCGAATGAGTTATTAACAACTGCAGCATTTATTTTAGTATTTATTTCGTTAAAAACAGGTCGTCCAACAGCCCCTCCGGATTATATTTTGGAATTGTTTAAAACACTTGAATAATTGTTAAAATGAAATGGTTTTTTATATTGATTTATATAATTTTAATGTCGATTTCAAACATTAAATCAAAAATGTCGAATACTGATTCGGCATTTTTTTTGCGCGTTTTTGTCTTAATTTTGCCAATTGGTAAACCTGAATCTTCATCAATTTCCATTTCCTGAGACGTAATTTCCAGTTTTTTTTCTTTGATCACGCGCATCACTTTGTTCATGTTTTTATAATCAAAAGAGATTAAAAAATGAACATCTATGGTTTTTTCGACAATCTCACAAACTTCAAGAGTCATTTGTGCTGTTGTTTTATAAGCTGCAATCAATCCGCCAACGCCTAATTTTATTCCGCCAAAAATCCGAACTACGACTACAAGAACATTTGTTAGACCAAAAGATTGTATTTGTCCGTAAATGGGTGCTCCGGCAGTATTGCTTGGTTCGCCATCGTCATTGGTGCGATAAGAGATTTTTGGCGCAGTGTCCAATTGGTAAGCATAGCAATAATGCACCGCATGCGGATGTTGTTTTTTTAAAGTTTCGATGATGGGTTTTACTTCATTTTCGTGTTCTATAGGAAAGGCATAACCAAAGAACTTGCTTCCTTTTTCTTTAAAAAGTACTTCTTCTGATTCAAAGGCTATGGTTTTATAAGTGTCGTCGTATTCCAAAAGTAAAATTCTAAATTATGTTTAATGTTTTTTTTGCTACAGATTAAAGGATTGAAATGATTTCTTTCTTAACTGTGGCGAGTTTTTCACGCAGATTTAAAAAGATCTAAGCTCATCTACGCAGATTATAATTAAATCTGCTCAATCTGAAAATCATTTTATCCTTTTAATCTGTGGCTAAACCTTTTTAAGAATGTGTAGCTATAATATCTTTTTCTCGAATAAATCAACCACATCTTCCTGGCCCACTTGCAGATTCCAAACATGGAAACCTAAAGCGGCGGCTGAATCTGTGTTTTCTTTTTTATCATCTACAAACAAAGTGCGTTTTGGCGATAATTCGTGTTTGTTAATTAGATATTGAAAAACTTCTGCGTTTGGTTTTCGCATTCCAATTTCAAAAGAGAAATAAACTTTTTCAAAACATTGGTAGAAATCACTGTAAAATGAAATTCCGGTTTTATTTTCGAAAGTGGCAATATGAATCGAATCTGTATTACTCAATAAAAACAAGCGGTACTTTTTTGAAAGCATTTGTAGAAACTCTAATCGGTAGAGAGGAAAATCGGCAAGAACGGCATTCCAGGCCGCTAATATTTCTTCAATAGAAGCGTTTGGGAGTTCTTTTTGAAAACCTGCCAAAAAAGCATCATATGAAACATCTCCGGTTTCGAACAAAAGATTCAAACGATCCAGTTCTGCATTCCATTCTTTTAGTCCTAATCGCTGCAATCCTGAAATGGTTGCTTGTTTATCTAAATTGATAAAAATATCTCCAAAGTCAAAAATGATAGTATCAATCATGATTTCTAATATTTAGTAATTCATCGCTTTGAATGTAAGTTTTGGTTGCCCTTTTCTTTTGAATATTCGGCGATTTTGTTCCGTTTCCGAAAGTTGTTTTTCCAATAAATATCCGGGCTTCATCCCAGATGTTTTGATCTATAAAAGATTGTAAAGTCTTTAATCCGCCTTCAACAATAATAGACTGAATTTGATTTTGATACAAAACGTCTAAAATCTGTGGAATTATATTTTGTTCAAAATCAATTACTTCAAAGTTAGTGTTTTCTGTTGAAAGGACTGTTTCGGATTTCGTAAATACGATGGTTTTTGCGCTATTATCAAAAATAAAACTATCTTTTGAGATGCGATTATTTTGATCCAGAACAACTCTTAACGGATTGTTTCCTGACCAATCCCTTGTGTTTAATTTTGGGTTGTCATCAATCACGGTTTGAGTCCCTGCTAAAATGGCTTGTTCTTCGCTTCTCCACTTATGAACGAGTTGTCTTGAATATTGATTGGTGATCCAGACCGGTTTTCGATCCTGATTGATTTCTTTTTGAGGAGATAAAAAACCGTCCTGACTTTCGGCCCATTTCAAAATGATATAAGGTCTTTTTTTCTGATGAAAGGTAAAAAAGCGTTTGTTCAATTCGTTGCATTCTTGTTCCAGGACGCCAACAGTGACATTCGCTCCGGCAGCAATTAATTTTTTTATGCCGTTTCCTGCTACTTTTTCATTGGGATCAACAGTTCCAACGACTACATTCGGAATTTGGTGTTCTATAATGAGATCGCAACATGGAGGTGTTTTACCAAAATGACTGCAAGGTTCTAAGCTCACATAGATAGTGGCCTTTTTTAATAGCGATTTGTCTTTTACCGATCGAATTGCATTAACTTCAGCGTGTGGTTCTCCGGCTTTTTTATGCCAGCCTTCACCAATGATTTGGTTTTCGTAAACGATTACGCTTCCCACCATTGGATTTGGATATGTCGTTCCAAAGCCATTTTTTGCTAATTTAATGCAGCGTTTTATGTATTTTTCATGTATATTCACAGTACAAAAGTAGTTATTTTTGTTTAGTCGCTATAGTTATCACGTTAGTTAAGAAACTATCAAAAAACTATTTTACTTTTGTAAGTATATTACACGAATATAGAAATATGGAAAATTGGGTTATCAGAATTATTAAAAAAGAAGACAATCAGGCAGTTGCTCAATTAATACGAGCCGTTTTTGATGAAATGGGGATACCTAAAGTAGGAACGGCCTACGAAGATCCTTATTTAGATTTAATGTTTGAAGAATATAATAAATCGCAATCGGTTTATTTTGTAGTTGAAAATGAAGGCAGAATTGTAGGTTGTGCAGGAGTTGTACCCCTTGAAAATGGGGATCCTGAAATTTGTGAATTGCAAAAAATGTATTTTTTGCCTGAAACCCGCGGTTTAGGAATTGGAACGCAAATGATGGGAAAATGTTTAGAGAAAGCACGAAGTTTTGGTTTTGAAAAATGCTATATCGAAACAATGCCATTTATGCATGCCGCTCAAAAATTATATAAAAAATCAGGTTTTGAATATTTAGATGCTCCGCTGGGAAATACCGGGCATAGTTCTTGCCCGGTGTGGATGTTGAAAGTTTTATAGGCTTATGAAAAAAATTATTTTAGGATTTGTTTTAGTTTCAGTTTTGTTTTCCTGTAATGGATCTAAAGAAAAAAGAACAGAAAAAAATAGTGGAGTCACAAATACAGCTCCGGTTAAGGATTCTCTTCATGACAATGAAATTGGATCAAGTAAAGCATTTGAAAATGATCTTGATATTTTATTGCCCCGCAGCTATCGAACCTATGATGGTAAAAATCCTGCCGCTTCCTTAAATGAAAAATGGATTGATCTGTATGAGAAAAGTGGCGAGTACTATTTAGGAAAAGCAGATTTTGAGATAGAGAAAGGGTTTGATGAATGTTCCGGAGATTCTTTGAACTTGATTATTCCTAAAAATAAAACAATACTTTTTATAGATTATCCTCAGTTAAAATTAGGAAAAATAAAGTCCTTAAAGATTGATGAAAACAAAATTTGGCCTAAAGAAAAAATAACCTTTACATTTAATAATGTTAGCTATACTCTTAGAGGAGAAGGAAAAGTTATTTCTTCTGAAAAGAGACAGGCTGATGATGGAAAAGAAGAGGTTTTTAATAACGTTCAGCATTACAAACTTTATCTGTCTGCCGGGGATGATGCCGAAAAATTGCTTTTAGCAGAAGATTCGTTTCAGGATACTTTTGTAGAATTGCGTTTTGCCGGTGATATTGATGGAGATGGAAAATTAGATTTAATTTTTAGTGCCAATAGAAATTATGAAGAAGAGAGGGTAATTTTATTTCTCTCATCAAAAGCTGAAAATGATGGTGTAATAAAAAAAGTTGCTGAAATAGCAGTGCAATTTGATTGCTAAGCCTGCTGTCATACTGATAAAATAAGATTATAATATTTGCTTAAAAGTTGAGGCATTAAAAATAAAACTCAAAATGAGAATCAAACAATATCGTACTCAATTTATAAAAGAATTATCGCCTTTTTACGACGCTTATGAAGCGGAGAGTTTTTTCTATTTAATTTTAGAAGACAAACATAAATTACGACAAATTGATTTGGCATTAAATCATGAATTGACTTTTTTAGAAAGTGATTTTGTTGTTTGGGATGCCTTGTTAAATGAATTAAAAAAAGAAGTTCCAATCCAGTATTTGTTAGGAAAATCCCATTTTTACGGTTTGGATTTTGAGGTCAATGAAAATGTTTTGATTCCAAGACCTGAAACGGAAGAATTGGTCGAATGGATTATTGGCGAAAATTCGAAAATTGATAAATCTAAGACAATCAAAATTCTTGATATTGGAACGGGCAGTGGTTGTATTGCAATCTCACTGGCGAAAAACATTCCGAATGCGCAGGTTTATGCTATTGATGTTTCGAAAAAAGCCATAGAAACAGCTAAAAGAAATGCTGTTCATAATAAAGTTGATGTGACTTTTATGCTTCAGAATATTCTGGAAACGGAAATGTTGAAATGTAATTTTGATATTATTGTTTCCAATCCGCCTTATGTTCGCAATCTGGAGAAGGAAGAGATTAAAAAGAATGTTCTGGATTATGAACCGCATCTGGCGCTTTTTGTAGAAGATAATGATGCTTTGGTTTTTTACAGGAAAATAGCAGAATTGGCTCAAAAAAATCTTTTAGAAAACGGGCAATTGTATTTTGAAATCAATCAGTATCTGGGTGATGAAATGAGGAATTTGCTGGAAAAAATGAATTTCAGGAATATCGAGTTGCGTAGAGATATTTATGACAACGACAGAATGATATCCAGTAAAGTATAAGGAATCCTTTTTGCAGATCTAAGTTTTTTCTGGACTTTGATGCGAAAGTTTAAGTTCTTGAAGGATCAGAAATATCTAGTCTAGCCCCGATAGCAGTGAAAATCCTTTTATGCCGGGGTTCGGCATAAAAGATTGTAACGAATAGCGGGACAAGTGTTGTTTTGAAAGATAGATTTCTGCTTCGAATATTTATCTAAGGCATGTAAAACGGTGACTAAAAACTGCGACCGAAAACTAAAAAAAACTATTCGTAACGCAAAGCTTCGATAGGATCCAGTTTAGCGGCTTTAATTGCAGGGTATAAACCTGAGACAATCGCAACGGTAAAACTGGTGGCAAAAGCAGCAAAAATGGCGACCCACGGAATCACAAAGACAAAACTCATTGCAGTTGCAATTGCAAAACCCAAAACAATTCCGATTATAATACCAATCAAACCACCAATTTGTCCGATCAATAAAGTTTCGATAAAAAACTGAACAGCAATAGTTGTTTTTTTTGCTCCTAAAGCTTTTCTAACCCCAATTTCTCGCGTACGTTCCGTAACCGAAACAATCATAATATTCATTAATGCGATCGAAGATCCTAAAATCGTGATAATGCTAATGATCCAGGAAGCCCAGCCTAAGTATTTTGTGATGCCAAGAATTCGATTTATCAAATCATCGCTACGGCCAATTCCGAAATTATTATCACGAGTAGGACTTAATTTACGAACTCTTCGCATGGTACTTGTTGCGTTGTCTATGGCTTGATCCAGTAGTTCTTTTTTCGAAACCATCACGCTCAAAGTATAATTGATATTGGGAGCTGTAAATAAAGATCGTGCGACCTGAATTGGAATCAAAACGCGTAAATCCTGACTGTTGCCAAACGTTGATCCTTTTTCTTTTAGTACACCAATGACTTTAAAACGGGCGCCACGGATTGAAATTATTTTGTCTATTGGATTTACATCTTTTAATAAACCTTTTTCGAAATCAGATCCTACAACACAGGAATAGGTGTTGTTCTCAATATCAAATTGATTGAAACTACGGCCTAAACTTACTTCTAACCCTGAATTGGCTATAAAATGTTCGTCGACTCCAAGAATGGTGATTTCCGGATCTGTTTTTTTGTCTAAATATTTAACTTCTGCTGTTTTTGTTGCGGTAAAAGATAAAGAAGTTTCGGTAAAAAGATATTTGTATTTGTTTTTGAAAGCAACCGCTTCCGGATAGGATATAATTGGGTTTACGATTTCACGTTCGTTGCTTCCGCGATTCTTGAGGTTATTTTCGTATTGGTTGATGTTAAAAGTATTGGCTCCCATAGAAGCAAAATTGGTAGAAATGGTATTTTCGAGTGCCGTTACAACGGTTAGAATTCCTACCAAAGCGGTAATCCCGATAGCGATGATTAATACGGTAAGAATAGTACGCAATAATTGTGTTTTGATAGAACCAAAAGCAATCCGGATATTTTCTTTAAATAATTTTAGCATCATGACCAATTTGTCACGAAAATACGTTTTTTGTTACAAGTTTGTTTTCGAACGGGCATTATTTATTTTAAAAAATAAGATATTTGCAGTCGATTAGAATTTAAGAGAAATCTAACTTCTGAGAAAATCCAATAATATAAAAGATCATTTAGATGTAAGACTTCAAGCAAATGAAATCTAATAATCTAAAGATCCAATAATCTAAAGATCTAAAAAAATGGCTTCAAAACCAAGCATACCACAAGGAACAAGAGATTTTTCGCCTGCAGAGGTGTCAAAACGTCAATATATTATTCAGACCATAAAAAATAATTTTGAAAAATTTGGTTTTCAACCGATCGAAACGCCTTCGTTTGAAAATTCAGATACCTTAATGGGGAAATATGGAGAAGAAGGCGATCGTTTGATTTTTAAAATATTGAATTCGGGTAATTTTTTCTTCAATAAAAATAAAATCGAATTACCGGAATCTATAGAAGCACTGCAAACTAATTCTGCTGAAACAATAGATTTGAGTCAGAGAATTGAGCTGAATAAGTTTACAGGAAAAATTTCGGAGAAAGCCTTACGTTACGATTTAACGGTTCCGTTTGCCAGATATGTAGTGCAACACCAAAACGAAATTGAATTTCCTTTTAAGAGATATCAAATCCAGCCGGTTTGGAGAGCTGACAGACCCCAAAGAGGACGTTACAGAGAATTTTATCAATGTGATGCCGATGTTGTAGGTTCAAAATCATTGTGGCAGGAAGTAGAATTGGTTCAATTGTATGATACTGTTTTTACTTCTTTAGGTTTAGAAGGTGTTACCATTAAAATCAATAACAGAAAAATATTATCCGGAATTGCTGAAGTTATTGGTGCTTCGGATAAATTGATTGATTTTACGGTTGCTTTGGATAAACTGGATAAAATTGGAGAAGATGGTGTGAAAAAAGAAATGATCGAAAAAGGTATTGATGAAAAAGATTTGGTGAAAGTGCAGCCGCTTTTTAGTTTTACAGGATCATTTGCAGATAAAATCGCTCAGCTTTCAGGTTTACTGGCCGAATCAGAAGAAGGAATGAAAGGAGTGGAGGAATTGAAATTTATTTGTGACAATGTGGCAACTTTAGGTTTGGCAACAGCCATTTTGGATCTTGATGTAACACTTGCGCGTGGATTGAATTATTACACCGGAGCTATTTTTGAAGTAGCAGCACCAAAAACCGTTTCGATGGGATCCATAGGCGGTGGCGGTAGATACGACGATTTGACTGGTATTTTTGGTTTAAAAAACATGAGTGGTGTTGGTATTTCTTTCGGTTTAGATCGTATTTATTTGGTTCTGGAAGAATTGCAGTTATTCCCGGAAACAGTAGCGGCAACATCAAAAGCTTTGTTTATCAATTACGGAGATGCAGAGGCCTTGTATGCTTCGCAGGCGATTCAGAAATTGCGACAAGAAAATATAAAAGTAGAATTGTACCCGGATAACGTAAAAGTGGGAAAACAATTTCAGTATGCAGATAAGCGTTTGATCCCGTTTGCTGTAATTGCAGGTGATCAGGAAATTGCATCAAATTCTTATTCTCTCAAAAATTTAGTGACAGGAGAACAGGTTTCTGTTGATTTTGAAGGGTTAAAAAACGCTTTGCTTGCGTAGAAAAAGGTTTTTTTGCCACGAATTCCACGAATCCCGCGAATTTTCGCAAACTTTTTATAAAAACTGTGCAAGGCCATTTTTTATAAAGTTTTGTTTTTTTTAGTTTACATCAGTCCTTAAGTAGTTTGCAAACTAACTACTTAACATTTTAAAAAAAAATAGTGCGAATTAGTGCAATTCGTGGCGAACGATACATAAGAGAAAAATCTTTTTAAATCTGCCTGAAATAATTGCTGGTAAGAAAAAAAAGCTTTTAATTTGCGGCCTTAAGTTACGGGCGTAGTTCAAGGGTAGAATAGCGGTCTCCAAAACCGTTGATGGGGGTTCGAATCCCTCCGCCCGTGCAATAAAAATAAATAACCAGCAACAGTTATTTATAATAAGCTTTCGAGGAATTATAAAGTAAAAAAGCATAAAAAAAAGCTTCATCTAAAATAGGTGAAGCTTTTTTTAATATAAGGTAAAGTTGAATTAATAATTATTTATAAAGCCGAGGCTAACCCTTAAATTCAATTTTGATTGGTGATAATTTAATTTCCAATTTTGGAACTCAAATATACTATAAACTAAAACGTAATAGTCTTAAAATTATACTAATTTTTATGCAGTTAATTTCGCTTTTTAAAATGCTCAGTTGCAATAAAGTGACAATTTGACATTTTCTAAGATTTGGCAGTACTTTTGCAATCCAACAGAAAGAATAAAAAATGAAGTTTAAGAATATTTTTAAAAATAAAAGTAATATGACTACGGAAAATACAGAGTTCGATCAGGAATTAGATGATGTAACGTTAGAGACCAATGCAAACGGTGAACAATTAATTGTTGAAGAATTAAGTGTTGAAGAGCAATTGGCTCAAGACTTGGCAAAGGAAAAAGATAAGTTTTTGAGACTATTTGCTGAATTTGAAAATTACAAAAAAAGAACTTCAAAAGAGCGCATGGATTTATTCAAAACTGCAAATCAAGAGGTATTGTTGGCAATGCTGCCTGTTTTGGATGATTTTGACAGAGCGATTGTAGAGATCAACAAATCGGAAGATGAAAATTTGAAAAAAGGTGTTGAGTTGATTCATGAGAAATTAAAAAGTACTTTGGTTTCTAAAGGTTTAGAGCAAGTTGAAGTAAGAGCAGGTGATGCTTTTAATGCTGATTTCGCTGAAGCAATTACCCAAATTCCAGCTCCGTCTGAGAAATTAAAAGGAAAAATTGTTGATGTTATCGAAAAAGGATACAAATTAGGAGATAAAATTATTCGTTTTCCTAAAGTTGTTATCGGAAACTAAAAAATGCAAATAAAACATTTTGAAGTTCAGTAATTAGTAAACTGAAGTTTGAAATTATCCCGAAGCTTTGGGATTGAATTTATTCTAATTATGAAAAAAGATTTTTACGAAATACTAAGCATAACAAGAAGTGCTGATGCTGTCGAGATTAAAAAAGCGTACCGAAAAAGTGCACTAAAATATCACCCTGATAAAAATCCAGGCGACAAAGAGGCAGAAGAAAACTTCAAATTAGCGGCAGAAGCTTATGAAGTTCTAAGCGATCCTAACAAAAAAGCAAAATACGACCAATACGGACATCAGGCTTTTGATGGTTCCGGAGGATTTGGTGGTGGTGGCCATGGTGGTATGAATATGGATGACATTTTCAGCCAGTTTGGTGATATTTTTGGAGGTGGATTTGGAGGTTTCGGCGGAGGCGGAGGCGGTGGCCCTCGTCGTGCTAAAGGAAGCAATCTTCGAATTAAAGTTAAATTGACTTTAGAAGAAATTGCTAATGGTGTTGAGAAAAAAGTAAAAGTAAAACGTAAAGTTCAGGCTAAAGGAGTAACATACAAAACGTGTTCGACTTGTAACGGTCAAGGACAGGTAATGCGTGTAACTAATACTATTTTAGGAAGAATGCAATCTGCATCAACTTGTCCTACTTGTGGAGGTTCTGGTCAGATTTTAGATAAGAGACCTTCTGAAGCAGATTCGCAAGGAATGGTCGTGGAGGATGAAACAGTTTCAATCAAAATTCCTGCCGGAGTTGTTGATGGTATGCAATTGAAAGTTTCTAATAAAGGAAACGACGCTCCGGGAAATAGTATTCCTGGTGATTTGATTGTAGCGATCGAAGAATTAGAGCATGAATTCCTGAAACGTGAAGGTGAAAATATTCATTATGATTTGTACATCAGTTTCCCGGAAGCAGTCTTAGGAGTTTCTAAAGATATTGAAGCGATCAACGGAAAAGTTCGTATTAAATTAGAAGAAGGTATTCAATCCGGAAAAATCTTAAGATTAAAAGGAAAAGGAATTCCAAGTATAAACGGTTACGGAAGTGGTGACTTACTGGTTCACGTAAATGTATGGACTCCAAAAACGTTGAATAAAGAGCAAAAACAATTTTTTGAAAATGCTTTAAACGACGATCATTTTGTGCCTAGTCCTGAAAAATCAGAAAAATCATTTTTTGAAAAAGTAAAAGATATGTTTTCATAAGCTGAACTTTTCTAAAATGTTTAAGATATAAATTTAAAAACCCATTCTAGTGCAAATTAGAATGGGTTTTTTGCATTAATAGTATAAAGTTTCGCTACTAATTATTTACTTTTACAGACGCGATACCACAACGGTCAAATAGACGCAGAAAATCTTAAATTTAGCATGAGCAACTTACTCGAAGTACATAAAGTCGTAAAACAATATGGTGATTATGTAGCGCTTAACGAAGTTTCATTAAATGTGCCAAAAGGTAGTATTTACGGCTTATTAGGGCCAAATGGAGCTGGAAAAACTTCCCTGATTCGAATCATCAATCAAATTACATTGCCGGATAGTGGTGAAATAATTTTAGATGGAGAAAAATTGCAGCCCAAACACGTTCAGACTATTGGTTATCTTCCTGAAGAAAGAGGTTTGTATACTTCTATGAAAGTGGGGGAGCAATGTTTGTATCTGGCACAAATGAAAGGACTTTCTAAAGCCGAAGCAAAAGTGCAATTAGAATATTGGTTTGATCGTTTGGGGATTCAGGGCTGGTGGAATAAGAAAATCCAGGAACTTTCTAAAGGAATGGCGCAAAAAATTCAGTTTGTAGTTTGTGTATTGCACAAACCAAAATTGCTGATTTTTGATGAGCCTTTCTCAGGATTTGATCCCGTAAATGCCAATGTTATTAAAGATGAAATTTTGGCATTAAAAGAACAAGGTGCTACTATTATTTTCTCAACACATCGAATGGAAAGTGTTGAAGAGCTTTGTGATCATATTGCTTTAATTCATAAGTCGAATAAATTAATTGAAGGAAAACTAAGTGATGTAAAACGTCAGTTTAGAACCAATAGTTTTGAAGTCGGGATTTTGACGGATAATGTAGAAGGTTTGATGTATGATATTACACAAAAGTTTACCGTTTCTCCCGCACGTTTTAAATCCTTAAATGATGATTTGAAATTGGATATTCAGATAGGAAATGCAACGCCAAATGAGTTGTTGCATATTCTGACACAAAGAGGACAGGTAACACATTTTGTAGAAAAAATTCCGAGTGTAAACGATATATTTATTCAAACAGTTACTGGATAGATTTTTAGATCGTTAGACTTCTTAGATTCGCAGACTGAATCTGGAAATCTAAAAAAATCTAATAATCTAAGAAGTCTAAAAATCTAATTAATCTAAAAAATGAGTATTATTTCGTTGATTATAAAAAGAGAATTTATTGCAAAAGTTCGCAATAAATCTTTTGTTGTCATGACTTTTTTAAGTCCGTTATTGTTTGTTGCAATTGCGGGATTTATTGGTTATTTGAGTTCGATGAAAGCAGAAACCAAAAGAATCGCCATTCATGACGAAACAGGTCTGTTTGCTAATGATTTTGTAAAACAGAATAAAAAAGAAGCAGCTTTTAAATATCTGAATTTATCTGAAATTGATGTAAAGGCGCTAAAAGACAGTATCACGAATGAACGTTTTGATGGTTTAATTATTATTCCGAAAACAAATAATTTAAAAGATTTAGAAAGTAAAATTGAGTTTATTTCGAATAATAGCCCGAGCATTTCTTTTGTCGAAAAAACACAAGATGTTATAGCGGATAAAATCACTAAAATAAACCTCGAAGCGGCGAATCTGGATACTTTGGCTATTAAAAAAGCACAATCAGCTGTTAATATTCATTTGGTAAAAGCTTCCGGAGAAGAAAGTTTAAAAGGATTAAATGAAATCAAAATTGGTATTGGCGGTGCATTTGGATATTTGATTATGATGTTTATTATCATCTATGGAAATATGGTAATGCGAAGTGTAATCGAAGAAAAAACGAACCGAATTATTGAAATCATTATTTCTTCAGTAAAACCATTTCAGTTAATGATTGGTAAAATTGTAGGTACGTCGCTTGCGGGATTGTTACAGTTTATGATCTGGGCTATTATTGGTTTAGGATTAATGTTTGCAGCATCAGCATTTTTTGGTGTAAATGTTGGGCCAACAGCAAGAATTTCGCCTGAACTAATGCAATCAGCGCAACATGAAATGTCCGGAACTGCACAAATGTATATCAGTGAATTATGGAATTTGCCCATCGCCAGTATTATAATTGGTTTTGTGGTTTATTTCATCGGCGGGTACTTTTTGTACAGCTCGTTTTACGCTGCAATTGGGGCAGCAGTTGACAATCAGACTGATTCGCAACAATTCCTTTTGCCCATTATTATGCCACTTATTTTAAGTGTTTATATCGGATTTTTTACTGTTGTAAATGATCCACACGGGACCATTGCTGTGGTGTTTTCGATGATTCCGTTAACCTCGCCAATTGTCATGTTAATGCGACTTCCGTTTGGAGTTCCGTGGTGGCAAATCGCAATTTCGGTATCATTATTGTTTGCTACCTTTTTCCTGGTAGTATGGTTCGCAGCCAAAATTTACCGCATAGGTATTTTAATGTACGGCAAAAAACCAACCTGGAAAGAATTGTACAGATGGCTTAAATATTAATTTTTATAGTTGCTAAGCTTCAGAGGGCCAAAGGTTCAACGGTTTTTTGGAATTTGATTTTTTGTAACTTAGAATAAAATAGTTGAGAATCATATAAACATAAAAGATGTATTACTAATAAACAGGTAAAAGGTGCGGTAGATACAAAGATTTTAAACTTTGTGCGTCTGAACCTTTGTAACTTTGAACCTTAAGAAAAAAATGGGTAAAATACTAATTATAGAAGACGAAGCATCGATCAGAAGAGTTTTGGTAAAAATTTTATCAGAAGAGAATGATACCTATCAGGTAGATGAAGCCGAAGATGGCGTTGCGGGTCTTGAAAAAATAAAAAACAACGATTACGATTTGGTTTTGTGCGATATCAAAATGCCAAAAATGGATGGTGTTGAGGTTTTAGAAGAAGCTAAGAAAATAAAACCGGAAATCCCTATGGTAATGATCTCAGGCCATGGCGATATGGAAACTGCGATCCATACCATGCGTTTGGGAGCTTTTGATTATATCTCAAAACCACCGGATCTGAATCGTTTATTGAATACTGTTCGTAATGCTCTGGATAAAAAACAACTGGTAGTTGAGAATAAAATCCTAAAGAAAAAAGTGAGCAAAAACTACGAAATGGTGGGCGAGAGCGAAGCGATTAATCATATTAAAGTAATGATTGACAAGGTTGCTCAAACAGAAGCCCGAGTTTTGATTACGGGACCAAACGGAACCGGAAAAGAATTGGTAGCACATCAATTACATGAAAAAAGCGAACGCGCTAATTTTCCAATGATTGAAGTCAACTGTGCTGCAATCCCGAGTGAACTGATCGAAAGCGAATTGTTTGGTCACGTAAAAGGAGCATTTACTTCAGCAGTAAAAGATCGTGCAGGAAAGTTTGAAGCGGCTGATAAAGGAACTATTTTCCTGGATGAAATTGGGGATATGAGCCTTTCGGCACAAGCTAAGGTTTTACGAGCTTTGCAAGAAAGTATGATTACCAGAGTCGGAGCTGAAAAAGATATAAAAGTCGATGTTCGTGTTGTGGCTGCAACCAATAAAGATTTAAAAACAGAAATTGCTGAAGGTCGTTTCCGTGAAGATTTATACCATCGTTTGGCTGTGATTTTGATAAAAGTTCCGCCATTAAACGAGAGACGTGATGATATTCCAGCTTTGATTACGCATTTTACAGAAAAAATTGCCTCGGAACATGGAAACGCCGTTAAGGTATTTTCGGCGCAAGCCATAAAATTATTGCAAGAATACGATTGGACAGGAAATATTCGTGAACTAAGAAATGTAGTGGAGAGATTGATCATTTTAGGAGGAAACGAAATTTCTGAAAATGACGTAAAAATGTTTGCAAGCAAGTAAATGCTTCGCACAATAGGCTTTAAGCTATAAACTTTAGGCTGTTTAAATAATACATTAATTTTTGCCTTAAGCGTCTCGCTTAAAGCTTAAAGCATAATAAACATGAAATTAAAAAAAATAAACGAAAAGTTACAAGACGCATTAATTGAAAATGGTTTAACGGAAGCAAATATTTTGCAACAGGAAACTTTTTCGACAATAAAAAGTGGTGCGGATTGTATTATTCTTTCTCCGGCAGGAAGTGGAAAATCAACAACAATTGTTTTGAACGTAATTCAACAATTGGCAGGTCATACAGAAGAATCACCTCGTGCGCTAATTTTTGTCGAAGACAAAGCAAAAGTATTAGAGATGGAAGCGCTTTTTGAGAAATACGGTAAGTATACTAATCTTGAGGTTTATGGTGTACACGACAAGGGTGATACAGATTACGATAAAAACTATATTTCGACAGGAGTAGATGTTTTAATAGGTACGCCAAATAAATTAAGCGATATGTTTACAACTGCGGGTTATAATGTAAACCGTTTGAAGATGTTTATTATCGATGATGCAGATCCAATGCTGAAATTGCGTCATGAAACTAAAATCATGCGTATTTCAAACAGTATCACAAAAACACAACGTATCATTTTTGCTGAAAATTTGACAGAGCGTATCGAAATTTTGGCTGATAAAATGATGCTGGAGCCTTATTTATTTGATTTGGATGAAGAAGGGGAAGAAGAGCTTGATGAGGAAGAAGACGATATTCAAGAGGAGGAATAAAGTTTCAGTATTCAGCACTGAATTCTAAAGAATGATTTTCAAAATCAACTAAATTAATATTAGAATAACCATATAAAATAAAATGTCATGGGATTAATGAAAGTGTATTCGGGAAGTGAAGTTTTAGCACTTGCTTTGCAAGAAAGATTAGAAGAAGCCGGCGTAGAAACTACAAAAAAAGATAATATTCAATCTGCTCGTTTGGGCGGTTTTGGGCAATCTGATTTAGCAGTTGAGGTATTTATTCAGGAAACGGATTTTGCAAAGGCTAATCCGGTTATTGAAGAATTCAGAATGAGTATCTAAACGCGGAATTGGTCTCACTTTTCAGTATAAGTCATAACATTACGGCTAATGAAAACTGCGACTAAAAACTAAAAAAAGAAATGCAGTATAAAATGCTAGTGCTCGACATGGATGATACCTTGTTGACAGACGATCATAAAATTTCAGATTTAAATAAAAAAGTACTTCTGGAAGCTCAGGCAAAAGGGGTGCATGTAGTTTTGGCTTCCGGGCGACCAACATCAGCAATGACGGCTTATGCCAAAGAACTTGAATTAGATAAAAATGACTCCTATATTATTTCTTTTAACGGTGCTGTAATCAGCACCGTAAAAGATGATCTGGTTTTATTTGAACAATGTTTAACTCCGGAACAAATTCATGATTTATACGATTATAGTGTAACGATGAAAACGCATATTATCACTTATCTTGATGGTGAAATTGTAAGCGAAACGGATTCTGAATATATCGAAATCGAAAAAGAAATCACAGGATTGCCACACAGAAAAGTACCCAATTTTAAAGAAGCGGTTACTAAACCGGCGGTAAAATGTATTTTATTGGCAGAGCCTTCTTATTTAAAAGAAATAGAAAAAGACTTAAAAGTAGCGATGCCTCATTTAAGTATTGCAATGTCAAAACCTTTTTTCTTAGAAGCAGCTCAAAACGGGATTGATAAAGCAGCGAGTTTAAAACTTTTAGCGGCAAAGCTAAACATTCATCAAAGTGAAATTATAGCTGTAGGAAACGCAGGAAATGACCTGACAATGATTGAATATGCCGGACTTGGCGTTTGGGTTGAAAATGTTACACCTGAATTACGTGATAAAGCTGATGTAATTGTTGCTTCAAATAATAATGATGGTGTTGCTGAAGTAGTGCAACGTTATATTTTAAATTAAAATGTATCAGGAATGAAAGAACCAATAGAAACCGAGCGTCTTATTTTAAGGGAACTAGTGCTTTCAGATGCTGACGGAATGTTCGAATTGGATTCGAATCCGAATGTGCATCTTTTTTTGGGAAACAAACCGGTGAAAAATGTGGAGCAAAGTGTTGATCAGATTAAAAATATCCAGCAACAATATAAAGATTTAGGCACTGGTCGCTGGGCAGTAGTCTTAAAAGAAACCAATGAGTTTTTGGGATGGTCCGGAATAAAATTTATTACCAATGAAATCAACAATCATAAAGATTTTTATGAAATAGGATATCGTTTCATTGAAAAGCATTGGGGAAAAGGCTATGCTACTGAAGCAGGAAAAGCTTTTGTTGATTATGCCTTTGATGTGATAAAAGTTGATGCGCTTTATGCTTATGCAGATGCAGGAAATGAAGGCTCAAGAAAAATTCTGGAAAAGCTTGGTTTCCGTTACGTGAATTCTTTTGAATATGAAGAAGAATTGGAAGTTTGGTATGAATTAAAAAATCCAAACTCATAAAACAATACTAAGAAATGTTTTCCAAATCTTTGTAATCTTAATCTCGTTTAAGATTACAAAGATTTGGAAAACAGCCCGTAGTTTTTTAATACTTTACTTTCTTTACTAGTAGTAAAAATTATTTTTTAGCTACAGAAACAAAATACTTATTTCCGTCACCCATTGTTAGTTTTACACGCTCGTCGCAAAGATCAATTGCAAAATTAGCGCTTTCGTAACATGTACAAGTTGTGTTTTTGTCTTTAGACATTTCAGTTTTGCAATTGTTGTTTTTGAAAGTAGACAATTGTGGTGTGTACAAGCTTACTAAATCAGTAGAAGCAGTCACTAAAGAAATAATACTTGCTGAATTATTAGTAGTAATTCTATAAACAATTCTATCGGTATAATTTACTTCGTTTACTGTTACTTTACGAATATAAGTGTAAGCTGTTGAGCCCTCACTAGGTTCTTTTACTTCAAATTTAAATCCAACCGCACGAATTGCAATATCAAATTGAGATTGAGAGTTTAAGCTCGCCCAAGTTGTCAATGTACTAATAGAAGGAAATGGATTAGCAGCTGGAGCAGCAGTTTGCGCTTGCGAGCTAAAAAGGGTTAAGAACATCAAGCAGATTGTGGGTAAAAATGCTTTCATATGGATTTTTAATTTATAATTTTCGCCTACTCTTTCTGGTTTTCGGCCTTCCCATTTTTTACAACAACAAAACAACAACATAACGAGGGAAAATCAAAATTGTTATGCGGATTTATTGTTCAAATAAAAATAATTTTTCCTAACTATTTTAGATAAAGTGAAATTACTTCTAAAGAACGAGTTAATCAAAGTTAAATGTAAGAAAATTTGAATTTAATCGGTTAAAAAATGTATTTAATCGATGTTATTTGCATTTAATCGATATTTTTGTCATTTTATTCTTATTGAAAATGTTGCGTCATTTTTTTGCAGAGAATTTTTTTTTATAGCGTGTCAGGTTAATTTATAGTTTTTTAAGAGAGATCAAAATATTGGTGTGGTGCAAAATATTGATATATAGTGTATTATTGATTTTATTTTAAAGAATATTGTACGTAAATTTGCCAACTCTTCAAAAGAGACGTAAATATAATATCTTACTACTTAAAACGTAGTTTATTCCCATGGAAAATAGAAAAAAAGTTGCCTTTTATACGCTTGGTTGCAAACTGAATTTTTCAGAAACTTCTACAATCGCCAGAAACTTTAATGACGAAGGTTTTGATCGTGTTGATTTTGAAGAGATAGCAGACATTTATGTCATTAATACCTGTTCTGTTACAGAGAATGCAGATAAGCAATTTAAGCAGGTAGTAAAAAAAGCAATGAAACTCAATGATAAGGCCTTTGTTGCTGCAGTTGGTTGTTATGCACAATTGAAACCGGAAGAACTGGCTGCGGTTGATGGTGTTGATTTAGTTTTAGGAGCTACTGAAAAGTTTAAAATTACCGATTATATTAATGATTTGAGTAAAAACGATATGGGTGAAGTGCACTCATGCGAAATTGCTGAAGCTGATTTTTATGTTGGAAGTTATTCAATTGGAGATCGTACCCGTGCTTTCCTGAAAGTTCAGGACGGTTGCGATTATAAATGTACTTATTGTACGATTCCGTTAGCAAGAGGAATTTCGAGAAGTGATGCTTTAGAAAATGTCCTGCAAAATGCCAAAGAAATTTCAGCACAAAACATCAAAGAAATTGTTTTAACCGGAGTAAATATTGGTGATTACGGAAAAGGAGAATTCGGAAATAAAAAGCATGAACATACTTTTCTTGATTTAGTTCAGGCTTTGGATGAAGTAGAGGGAATTGAGCGCTTGCGAATTTCATCGATTGAACCTAATTTATTGAAAAACGAAACAATAGAATTTGTTTCTAAAAGCAGGACTTTTGTACCTCATTTTCATATTCCGCTACAATCCGGAAGTAATGATATTTTAAAATTAATGAAACGTCGTTATTTACGTGAAGTGTATACAGAACGAGTAAATAAAATTCGTGAAGTAATGCCGCATGCGTGTATTGGTGTTGATGTAATTGTTGGTTTCCCTGGTGAAACGGATGAGCATTTTTTAGAAACTTACCATTTTCTTAATGAAATGGATATTTCGTATTTACACGTATTTACGTATTCAGAAAGAGACAATACCGAAGCTGCCAATATGCAAGGAATTGTTCCGGCAAATGTGAGAGCAAAGCGCTCTAAAATGCTACGCGGATTATCCGTTAAAAAGCGACGTGCTTTTTATGAAGGTCAATTGGGATCTAACAGAACGGTTTTGTTCGAAAGTGAAAATAAAGAAGGATACATTCATGGTTTTACCGAAAATTATGTAAAAGTAAAAACGCCATGGAATCCTGAATTGGTAAACACCTTACAAGAAATCAATCTGACTAAAATTGACGAAGACGGAAGTGTTCGTTTAGCATTTTTAAATAAATTGGCGGAAGCTTAATTCAATATTTAAGACACTGCGAGGAACGAAGCAACCTCACTAATAATAAGCAATGTAATTCGACAGTTTTGTCATTTCGACCAAAGGGAGAAATCGCACTAGAAGTTCTGTAAAGAAAATCGTCAATCTTTGTCGAATCACGAGTGTGATTTCTCCCTTTGGTCGAAATGACAAAAAACAGAAAAGCCCTTTTTATAAAAAAGGGCTTTTCTGTTTTTTAAATAATTATTTCTGATCTTGCGGAATTACCAATTTCAAAGAATTAATATAATCCGTATCAAATTCAATAACTCTTATTTTTTCCGGATTAAAACTCAATTCACCACCAAACTGGCCTTTTATATCCAGGAAATCAATGGTTAGTTCTTCGTCGTTTAGTTCGAGTAGTTTTCCTAAATAAGCTGATTTTGCTGATTTTTTAGAAATTTGAAAAATGCCATATTTGCTATTTACATAATTCAGGATTGTACTTAAATCCCTAATCGGAATAATATCTTCGGCATTTGTCTTTATACCTTTCAGGCGAATAACTTTTTCTGTAAATTCGAGATCGTGATCTCTGTGAACGGCTTCGATATTTTTGTTTTTCAGAATTACAAACCCATCCAGTATAAAATCCTCGGGATTGTTTCTGAGTAAAATCCAGTCATCAGAATAATCAATTAGAAATCCGGTAAAAAGTTCTTTTTTATCTGTAAATTCTATTGAAATTAATTGTCTTAAATATTTTTCCATGCGGTTTTTTATTAAGGCTGTTAAGAACTTTGTCAAAGTTTTAAACTTTGTCAAAGTTTGTTAGAGATTGGAATTTAGAATTTATCCCATCCCGAAGTTTCGGAATTGGAATCTATTATTTATATTTTTAAGGATTTGTAGACCAAATACTACTGTTTTTTATAAAAACTCTACGGCTTAATTTCAATTGAGCAATAATTAGTTCTGCAACATCTTCAGATTGCATTACTTTATCCGGATTACCATCTGTCAGGTTTAAATCTTTTGCCATATCTGTTGCAACAGTACTTGGTGTTAACGCTGTAACGCGAATATTGTGTTTTCTCATTTCCTGCATCAAAGAATCTGTTAATCCTAAAACAGCAAATTTTGAAGCACTGTAAGCGCTCGTTAATGCATTTCCGTTAAGTCCTGCCGTAGATGAAATATTGATAATGTCACCAGTCTGTCTTTCGATCATATTAGGGATAACGGCACGAGTGGTATAATAGGTTCCCATTAAGTTTACCTGAATGATCCTCTCCCAGGCATCTGGTTCTAACTCTAAAAATTTTCCGAAAGAAGCAATTCCTGCACTATTAATCAAAATGTCTATAGTTTTAAATTCAGCTAAAGCTTTTTCTACAGCACTATTGATAGAGTTGATGTCTGAAACGTCAGCAGATAATGCTAAAGATTTTACACCAAAGGCAGCAGTTTCAGTGGCCAATTGATCAACGTCAGACTGAGTTCTTGCTACTAAAATTACGTTTACACCTTCTTTGGCAAGTGCTATCGCAATTGCTTTTCCAATTCCTTTTCCTGCGCCTGTAATTAGGGCATTTTTATTTTTTAAGTCTGTCATGATTTATTTTTTAGAAATGCAAAAAGCATCATTTTAGTTACACAAAAATACAGTTTTTGCTTCCTAAAATGATGCTTTTAGCTATTTTCTTAATCTAAGTTTAACAACTTATTTATTCTTTCAGAACCATATCGATACACATTACTGCCGCCAGAATTAATTGTCTAAGCGGACTATCGGCTGCAACAGTTTCTTCGATTTGTAATACATAATTATCAGCGCTGGTAAAAAACTCTTTGCCAATTCCTGCCCATTTTTTATTGACCTGAGCCAGTTGTTTGTTTTCATGACTGAATTTAAAATCCCAACCGGTCCACTTTCCCTGAAGCGTTGCAGCTGTTCTTTCGTTTTTATCCAGAATTTCAAACTTTCCTCCAATGGAAAATATTTTTTGTTTAAATGTTCCCACTAAACGATCTTTTTCATCAAAAACGGAAACAGTTGAACGAAACCAGGCAATACCACGTTTTACAGAAATCAATTTTTCACCCGAAGCTGTAGTAATTTCAATATCAAAAGGGGTCATTCTTTTATAATCTGTAAAACGGAGTACTTTAGTAAAAAAGCCCAGATTATTTTCTCTGCAATTCATTATAATCTGATTGCTTTCGGGATCATAAATATCATAATTATTAGCGGCTTTGAACATCCCGATGTGTTCTTTTACAAGAAATATGTTTTGATTTAAAATAGGGTTCATTAAATTTTATTTGATATTGATTTGTATATTTTTTACTTGAATAAGTTTTGAATAATTTTCAAAAGGAGGTCAAATGTAAAAATAATTTTGTTAATAAATCAACATTAAATCAATAATGAAAGGACAAATTAGAACCTTACTTTTTTTCTTTTGTGGTAATAATGATTGCTCCGTTTATAGCTTTATTTCCGTATACAGATGTTGCATCGATTCCTTTTAGAACTTTAATGCTTTCTATATCATTAGGGTTTACTTTCGAAAATTTTTTGGCATCTATTGTAATTCCATCGAGAATGGTTAATGGTTCATTGATTAAAGGTCTGGATGGTGCACAGATTACTATTTTATTATTTAAGGTTGATTGTAAGGTATCTTTTGTAGTGGTTTTTTCCTGTGCTTTTGCTACGAAACATAGGAGCATAGAAAAGGCTAATGAAATAAACTTTATGTTTTTCATGATTGAAATTTTAAAAAAAAATGAGTTAATCTTTGTCACAGTTTACAACTTTGACAAAGATTAATAATACTGAGTTTTGAGTTTTTATTCTATTTTTTAGGAGTTGGTTTACCTGTTTTAGTCGTAATTATTACAACACCTTTTTTGCCTTTTTCGCCATATTTTGACGTCGCTTCTAAGTCCTGAAGAACGGTAATTGCTTTAATTTCCTGTTTATTCAAAGGTGCATAAGGACTTGTAGGATTGGTATCAAATAAATCATTTTCAGTATAATAAATACCATCAATAATATATAACGGAGCATCTAAAACCACTAGAGAATCTACATTTTCAGGTTGCAAATTAGGAAGTTGTTTATGCATCATTTGATCTCGTTTTTCGTCGTCGCTATGAGAAATTGCATTTCCGTTGAGAACAATTAACGGCGCACTTTTTTTAGCCATTTGTGGTTGGCTGTCAGCAAAAGCAACTTTAGCCGATTCTCTGGCTGGGGCTCTTGAATATCCAACGTCTAGAATAGCTTTGTCTTTATTAGAACCAAAACTTTCTTGTTCCTCGTCAGCATAAGTAGGTTCTACTGGTGCAGCGACAATAACTTCGGCTCCCATTTTTGCAACTGGAGCATGAACTGTGGCAGGTGCACTGGATAGAGAACCTTGTACGTTATATGCAACGACTTCTTGTTGCTGTTTAATTTGTTTGTCCAAAATTTTAGCAGCTTCGGCTTGCGGTACTATTGGCGATTCTGACGAAACAATGGCATTATTTTTTTCTTTTCCAGGATTTTGAATCATTTTTTCTTCAGATTCATGAACGACAACTTTATCATCTGAAGTATGAACCGTTTTATCTGATTTTATAAACTGAAATCCTATCGAAATTAATAATAAAAGAGAAGCGGCAATGGCAATTTTTTTCCATAACGAAATGTTTTTTTTGTCTTCTTTTTTATCGAGTTTGTCTTCAACGCGTGCCCAGACTTTATCCATTCCGGGAAAGTCTTTTTGTTCCGAATTTTGTGCGGCTTCTTTAAATTTATCGAATATTTTATCTTGATTGTCCATGACTATTTAGCTTTTTGGTAATACAATTTATTTACTAATTCCTTTAGCTTGGTTTTTGCGGCATTCAATTGTGATTTTGATGTGCCTTCAGAAATGTTCAGCATTACGGCAATTTCTTTGTGTGCGAAGCCTTCGATAACAAACAGGTTAAAAACAGTTTTACAGCCGTCCGGAATATGGTTGAGTAAATTGAGTAAATCTTCTTCTTCTAATGTATTAATTTCATCTGTAAAAGGTTGCGAAAGCAATTTGACATCATCAAGATACATGTTGAAGTTGGTCTTTTTCTTGATGGTGGCCAAACAATGGTTAACGGTTATTTTTCTCGCCCAGGCCTCAAAAGCCAAAATTTCTTTGAGTTGTTCCAGTTTTGTAAATATGGTATAGAAAGCGTCAGCCATAGCTTCTTCTATTTCTTCTTCCTTTTTTAAGTATCGTTTGCAAAGGCGATACAGCTTTGGAGCCATGTGCTCATAAACCTGACGCTGCGCATCGCGGTTCATTTTTTTGCAGTTAGAAATTAGTGTTTCGTTTATCACAATTGTTGTCTTTATACTAAAGAGGGTTAAAAAGATAAAAAGGTTGGGACGGGTTTAAAAAAATTTTTTTTTAAAGGTTCAAAGTGGCAAAGGAACAAAGGAACAAAGATTTTATCGTGTAGACCTACAGCTATGCGTTTTCGTTTGGTACATCTTCGTTCTACTGTTTTACTGGCGGATATTCTTTGTGGGAGACGCACTGCTGTGCGCCTCTGCGTTATTTAGGAGTGTTTAATGCACTAATCTTTGTGTATCTCTCTGAAAATTTTGAGAATCTTTGTGTTATAATTATGTCATAGAGGTTTACAAAGTTTTGCAAAATTTTATTTAAGCGGCAAAGTCAATTTAAAAATCTTCGTCTCTAACAACTCCGTATCATTATCCTCGCAAAGTAAAAACTCAATTTTATCATTTGAATTTTTATATAAAGTCAGACCTTCGAATTTGTTTGTCGATGTTATTTTTTGAGTAAAATCTATTTTCATGGATTTAAGATCGATTCTGCCAATAAAACTTCCAAGGATTTCACCGTCATCGTAAGTTGATTTGATATCTTCTGCAGTGGATAGAAAATAGATTTTGTCTTCGACCAGAATAGCGTCGGTAAAACTGGAGCGGACGCCTTTTATTTTTGGCAGTTTATAATTGGTTGCCACCAATGCAAATTCTTCCCCCAGATTTTTAGCATGAATGGTAAAAATGGTGTTTTTGTTGGTGATTCCGTTTCCCCGATTGAATAAATACCAGTTTTCCCCATCGAAAATGGAGCCTTCCAAGTTGAAATCTGCCGGTTTTATTTCGCCAAAACTTTGCATTAAACCGTATAAATCAACAAGATTATTTTTCTGTAAAACAGTTTTGTTTTTCAGATCAAAGGCAATCATTTTGTTTCGCTTTTCTGTAGAACCGGAACCAAAAACATAAAGTGTATCGTTATGATTGGTTAGAGACTCAAAATCGGGTTTTAGGTTTTTGGGAATGTTTTGTGTTGGATTGTCAATTAAAGCGTGTTGGTCTAATTGCTGATTTTGCATATTGTATTCGTATAGAAATCCGCTGTTGTCGCCAATGATATACAATGAATCATTATTTAAAAATAATCCTGATGCCGAACCGATTCCGATGATTTGAAATAATATCTCTAATGTAAATTTTTCCATGAATGTTGTTTTGAATACTAAAATCTAGCCCTGATAGTAATGAAAATCCTTTGAGAAGAAATTGTATTTTTTCCTGACAAAACAAAGCGACCGGAGGAAGCTCTTGTTGTGGCTTGGAAAAAAACGATTTATCGAAAAGTATTGCAATGAATAGCAGGAATATGCTTCGTAAAATTAGTATATTTACTATTATAAAAACTCATAAATTATGAAATCTATAGACCCGGACCATTTTAAAGTTACAGATAAAATAAAATTATCAAAGATTCCGACTTTGTTGGAGACTCATGCGGATGATAAAGAGAAAGTAGTGAAACTGGATAAGGTGCAATCTAAATTGAGTAAACTGCAAGATAAAATGTATGCGCATAACAGGTATGGGGTTTTGATTTGTTTGCAGGGAATGGATACTTCGGGAAAAGACAGTTTGATTCGTGAGGTTTTTAAAGAGTTTAATCCGCGTGGTGTTGTGGTTCATAGTTTTAAAACGCCAACTTCGACGGAGTTGGAACATGATTATTTGTGGCGACATTATATGGCTTTGCCTGAAAAAGGAAAATATGCGATTTTTAATCGTACGCATTACGAGAATATTTTGGTAACGCGTGTGCATCCTGAATTTATACTGAATGAGAATTTACCGGGGATTGAGACGGTAGAAGATATTCCGAAGGATTTTTGGAAGAACAGAATTGAGCAAATTAATAATTTTGAAAAGCATATCACGCAAAACGGAATTATTGTCTTCAAGTTTTATTTGCATCTCAGTAAAGAGGAGCAACGCCAAAGATTATTGCGACGTTTAGAGAAAGAAAAGCATAACTGGAAATTTTCAGTGGCAGATTTGAAAGAACGCGGACATTGGGATGAATATCAGGAATATTATGAAGAGGCCATTAATAAAACGTCTACCAAAGATGCTCCGTGGTATGTTGTTCCTGCTGATGATAAACAAATGGCACGTTATATTGTGGCTAAAATCATTTGGGAAACTATGCAGAAGCATACGGACATTCAGGAGCCAGAACTGCCTGAGAATATAAAAGAGAATATTGGAATTTATAAACAACAATTAGAAAACGAGTCTTAGAAATAAGGCTCTTTTTTTTTGCTTTTATGTTATTGTAAGTTTATGAGTATTTCGTATTACTAATTTAATGTTAATTTTTTTTAGCATTTTGCGAATTTTTGATCACAGTATTGTTTTTTTGATAATATCAAAATCATTTTAAGTTAAAGAGTAGGGATTTACTTTGTAAAAAAAAATAAAACCAATTTTTAACAAAATGAAAAAAATTATTCTACCCCTAATTTTTTTAGGTTCGTTACTTACATCTTGTAACAACAACGACTCTAAAGATGAGACAGAACCAACAAGTGTTGTATTGAAGGATCAATCTGTAACGCCAAGTTTATTGACGGCAAAAGCAGGTTTTGAGAGTCTGAAGATTTATTCTCTTTTTAGTTCAGACGATGTTTTTGCAGACAGTCCAAAATTTGTTTTTGGAGGTTCTGCAGATGGTTCAGGTTTGTTGAAAAACACTGACGGAACTTTTACTTTTTTAGTAAACAACGAAGACAACTTTGCAGTTTCGAGAATTACACTAGACAAAACATTCAAACCTACTAAAGGGGAGTATTTGTTGAATTCCAGCGGAGGAACCTGGAGATTGTGCGGTGCTACTATGGCTACAAAGGAAGAACATGGTTTTGGTCCGGTATATTTGACTTGTGGAGAATCGGGAGAAGAATCTCGTACACATGCTTTAGATCCTTACGGAAGTGTTGGTTCAGCATCTGTATCTAAAGAATTGGCTGGCTTTGGACGTTTAAGTGCTGAAAATGCCCTTCCATTGCGCTCTACTGCTTATAAAGGTAAAACAGTTGTCGTAATTGGTGATGATGATTCAGGTACTTACGGTGGACAGGTTTTTATGTATGTAGCGAACTCTGTTGGTGATTTAACCAGTGGCGCTTTGTACATGCTAAAAAGAAATGACGACAACCAAAGAGAAAAAGATATGGAAGTAAGCAAAACTTATCCTGTTTCTTTTGTGAAAATAGACAATCATACAACTCTTACAGGTGCTCAAATAAATGCGTCTGTAAATACGTTAAAAGCCATAAAATTTGGACGTGTAGAAGATTTGGATTACCGTAAAGGTGGCGCTAATGCAGATCGTGAATTGTATTTTAATGTAACCGGACAAAATACAACCGGAACAAACGCTGATGGTTCAAGAACGAAATATGGTAGAGTGTACAGATTAAATCTTGATGCTGCTGACCCGCTAAAAGGAACTCTTGAAGTGATTTTGGATGGAGATAATCGTTCTGGTATTGCTGGTAAATTTCAAAATCCGGATAACATTTGTGTGACTAAAAACTATGTTTATGTTCAGGAAGATGCGAACGGATACGGTGATGAAACGCATGACGCTTATATCTATCAATACAATATTGCAACAAAAGAGTTGAAAGTTGTAGTAGAATTAGACCACCGTCGTACTCAGGCTGATGCTGCTAAATACAATGTAGGCGGATTATCTAAATTTGGAGATTGGGAATACGGTGCCTTGATTGATGTGTCTGATCAGGTTGGTATTCCGGATACTTTTATGTTAAGCGTACAACCACATACCTGGACTGGTGAAAAATACAGAGGTGTTGATGGAGGTACAAATCGCCCTAAAGAAGAACAAGCAAGTCAAATTTTAGTACTTAAAGGTTTAGCGAGATAAATTTTTAAGTCATTATAAAACAGTCATCCACTATTTCAATTTGAGGTAGTGGTTTCTGTTTTTCTGAGTATTCCCCTTTTTAATTGTTAGTGTACCATGAAAAAAATATACTGTTTGTTGTTGCTGGTGGCCTTTGTTGCTTGCCAGAAAAAAAGCAAACATCAGGAAGTCAATAAATTGTTTCAGTCTGATATTACTTTATTGATTGAAAAAGTAGCCAAACTCAAATATTCGGTACAATCAGATTCTACCGAAGTACAAATTCAAAGACAATTTCTCGAAGCCCATAAAGCTTATAAAAAAGTCGAGATGATAGGGGAGTATTACTCGCCCGCAGTTTCTAAAGCAATAAACGGACCTGCGATACCTGAATTTGAAGAAAATGATAAAGTGACTGTTCCGCCCGAAGGTTTTCAGGTTATTGAGGAATTGGTTTTTCCGAAATACCATAAAGAGAGTAAACAAGAACTGCTTGAGGAATTAGGCGTTTTATCGGCTAATTTAACCCGGTTAGAAAAAGTTTCGAATTCTAATGAACTGACCGATGCCCATGTTTTTGATGCGATGCGATTAGAAGTATATCGAATTATTACTTTAGGCATTACCGGATTTGATTCGCCTGTTGTACTGAATTCAATCCCCGAAGCATCAGTATCTGTGGAAACGATCGAAAAATATTACCGCATTTATGCTGAAGATAAAAAGGTTTCGAATGCGAAACAAGTACTTGATATTCTAGAGAAAGGAAAAAAATATTTAAAAGCAAATAACAATTTTAATGCTTTTGACCGGGCACATTTTATCAAAGAAATTTTAAATCCGTTAAATAAAGGACTTTTTAAAACACAAGCCGAATTAGGAATTTCGTTGATGAAGGAACAAAGAGGTTTGAAAGTAACGGCACAAACCTTATTCGATAAAGATGCTTTTGATGCAGAAGCGTTTTCCGGGTTTCCTGATTATAAAACAACGCCTGAAAAAATTGCTCTAGGCAAAAAGTTATTCAATGATCCTGTTTTATCAGGCAACAATACACGTTCTTGTGCTTCGTGCCATCATGCGGAAAAAGCGTTTACCGATGGATTGGAAAGGGCCGTTGCATTGGACGGAAAATCGATGATTCAGCGTAATACGCCAACATTGACCAATATCGCTTTTCAGCGGGTATTTTTTGCAGATTCGCGCGTAAGTTATTTAGAAGATCAGGCTGTTGCGGTTATTAAAAATGAAAATGAAATGCACGGATCTCTGGAGAAATCGGCTTTGGCCATTCAAAAGAATCCGGATTATGTGAAAGATTTTAAAAAGGCTTTTCCGAAAGGGGAAATTAATGAATTTGAAATCAAAAACGCTTTGGCATCCTATATTCGTTCGCTGAGTCATTACGATTCAAAATTCGATGCTTACATGCAAAACAAAACAAATTTTACAACAGATGAAAAAGTAGGATTTAATTTATTTGCCGGCAAAGCCAAATGTGCAACCTGTCATTTTATTCCGTTAACGAACGGAACTGTTCCTCCAAATTTTGACCGGTCTGAAAGTGAAGTTTTAGGTACTCCAAATAAAGCTAAAAAACTGGATGGAGATTTAGGAAAGTTTGTCATCACGCAAGCTGCAATTCATAAATATTCATTTAAAACTCCTACGATAAGAAACATAGAACTTACCCCTCCGTACATGCACAATGGTGTTTATAAAACTCTCGAAGAAGTAATAGATTTCTATAACGAAGGAGGAGGACGAGGTTTAGGATTTGATCTACCAAACCAAACTTTACCCGAAGACAAATTAAATTTATCAGATAAAGAGAAAAAACAACTAGTCGCTTTTATGAAAACGTTGACGGATAACAGGTATTTGGAGAATAGAGAATAGAGAATAGAGAATAGAGAATAGAGAATAGAGGAAAGAGGAAAGAGGAAAGAGGAAAGAGGAAAGAGGATGAGGAAAGAGGATGAGGATGAGGAAAGAAAGTTTTATGGAGTTTTGCCTTAAATTTTACGCATAGCTTTGTGAACTTTGCGTAAATCTTTGCGCACTTTGCGGTTAATTTTTTCAGCCAGAGATTTCACAAATTAATTCGTGCTAATTCGTGAAATTTGTGGCTAAAAAAAAATCCGTTGGTCAAAACACGAATGTAGTTCATCAAACTAATTTTAATAGCGTTTTTGGTTTTTGCTCTTTTGCATCAAATTAATAAAAACTATTATCATGAACATGAACAAATTATTATTGTTGACTACCATTTTCTTATTAGGATTAGCTTCTAAAATTAATGCGCAATCTCCGCTTCCAATTCATATTGGTATAAAGGGAGGATCTAATTATTCTGAATTGCCGGTTTCAGATGACTTTAGTTCAAAATATGCTATTGGTTACTTTGGTGGAGCTATGGCCCGATTTGATTTTAAAAGGTTTTATATTCAGAATGAACTTTTATATAGCGAGAAATCTTCTAAAATTGAAAAAACTACAATCTCAGGATCTAAAAATGCAAAATGGAGAAGTCTTGAAATGCCTTTAGTTATTGGGTACAAAGTAATTGATCTTTCGGCTTTGAACGTAAGGGTTTTTGCAGGCGGAATTTACTCTTATGTTCTCGATGAAAATTTTTCATCTGTAAATCAATTAAAAGACTCCTATACCAAATTTGATAAATCGAATATAAGTTATCAGGTTGGAGCAGGAGTTGAGGTATTGAAGTTTACTGTTGATTTGACGTATCAGGGCGGATTAAACAATGTAAACAAAAATTTCAGTTCTAAACCCAATTCTTTTACCGTTGGGGTTGGTTATTTTTTCTTATAACTTCAAACTTTATTGTTTAAGACTATACGCAGCAAAGAATCTTTTTGGTTCTTTGCTGTTCGTTTGAAAAATATAAGGTTAATTTTGAATATAAATTTTCTTATAAATTATTTTAGATGATTGCAATTAATAAAAATAGACATTGGATATTTTTAATCTTTTTTTGGTGCTTATTGGGTATCACAATCTGGGCACAAATGATCGAAGACTTCGATTTTTGGTCGGCTACTTATCAGGCCGTTTTAGTGTTAATATGCTCTGTTTTTTTAGCTCATTTTTTGAGCGATGTTATATTACCAAATGCATTGAAAAAAAACAAAATGAATTGGTTTGCTATACAAAGCGTTCTTGTTATACTACTTTTATCATTTTGTCTCGCTTTGATTTATACTATTTTTTCAGATGAAATTTCAAGGGTTCGGGCCTATCCTGGTGATGGTGATTTAAGCTCTTTTCATTTTTTATGGTCACGATTTTGGGGCAGTATTCCGGCAGCTATTTTAATAAACGGAACTGCTTGCGGACTTCGGTTTTATCAGGAACATAGTGTTATTGAAAAAGATCACGCACAATTACAACAAGTTCATCTGGAGGCTCAAATCAAAATTTTACAAGATCAGATCAATCCGCATCTGATGTTTAATGTCTTAAATCATATTCATATTTTAATGCAAAGTGACGTACAATTGGCTTCGGTTTTATTGGTTCAGTTTTCGGATATTTTACGTTATCAATTGTACGAATGTAATAAAGAATATGTACCCTTACATCTTGAAATCAAATACCTGAAAGATTTAATTGCCGTTGAAGAAACCCGTTGGGGGAATGAATTAGAGGTAAAAAGCAAATGGAATATCGAAGACGGGCAATTGCAAATCGTTCCGTTATTGTTGGTTCCATTGATCGAAAATGCCTTTAAACACGTTTCGAGATTGCCCAATCAAAAAGGTTATGTGCATTTATCATGTGAACAATCAGGGAAACAATTGCATTTTAAAATCGAAAATTCACATACGGAACAATATAAAATCCCCTCTAAAAGCCAGGGATTAGGGCTTGAAAACGTAAAGAAAAGACTCGCAATTCAGTATCCTGAAAAGCATCAGTTAAGTATCAACAAAACCGATTCTGATTTTACAATTACTGTAGGTTTAGATTTAAAATGATTTTTTTAGCCACGAATTACATGAATTGTCACGAATTTTTTATCTGCAAAATCTTAACATATTGCTTTGTGATCTTAGCATCCTAATAAAATTAAAACTTTGCGAACTTTCCGTAAATCTTCGTACTCTTTGCGGTTAAATTTTTTTTGCCACAGATTATAAAGATTAAAAGGATTTGTTCATTACCCTGAAACAAAGAAAACCTGAAACAAAATATAAAGACATGAACATGAAATGCCTCGTTATCGACGATGAACCCATTGCAAGAAAAGGAATAGTAGATTTTGTTTCTAAAATTGATTTTCTGGAAGTAATAGGTAGCTGTGCTTCTGCATTAGAAGCAACATCATACATTCAGGAAAAGCAGGTCGATTTGTTATTTCTGGATATTAATATGCCTTATCTCTCAGGGCTGGAATTTTTAGAATCGCTGGATAACCCGCCTTTGGTTATTTTTACAACAGCTTATTCTGAACATGCTTTAGACGGATATCGTTTGCAGGTCGTAGATTATTTATTGAAACCTATTACGTTTCAGCGTTTTTATCAGGCTTCTTTAAAAGCAAAACAATGGTACGAAATGCTTCATTCTTCGAAAAAAAAACAATTAGATCCGTTTTTATACGTGCGTCAGGAAGAAGGATTTCAGAAAATTTCCTGGGTAGATATTCTTTATATAGAAGGAATGCAGAATTATGCTAAGCTTCATTTTAAAGATAAGGTTATTGTGATTCATCAAACCATGATTTCACTGGAAGAAACATTGCCAAAGGAGATTTTCTTTAGAATTCACAAATCCTTTTTAGTAAACATTACCCATATCGATTCCGTTTCAGGTGGGCGATTGTTTATAAAAGGACAAGAACTACCTATTTCAAGAACCCGTCGTGAGGAATTACTGAAAGAGGTAGTCTATAAAAATCTTTTAAGCAGATAGCTCTAGAATTTCCATTTTAGGGCTAAAGCTCCATAAAAAGTAGTAGTGAATCTTGGATCTGCAATATCTTTTTCTTTAAAAATATCTTTAATTTTTCGGTTAGTGGTAGAAAAAGATCGCACTAAAGTCGTTCCGGCAGTAGGCTCTAAGGTCCAGTGTTCACCAAACTTTAGTTGAGGTTTTAGGCCTGCAATAATTTGTTGATATCCTAATAGCATTGATTTATTTCCGACTTTAGTTTCTGCAGTCATTCCGCTTAATTCTACAACAGCTTTTAAATCGAAAGTATCAGACATTCGATACCCTACTTCTAAACCTTCTGGAAAAGCGACCTTAAAATGCAAAGCTCCTTTAGATTCCCAATTAAAATAAATTCCGGGAAGTACCATCGGAACACCAAAACTATTGGTTAAAACTGGTCCTAAACCTAACGCCAGATTAGGATTGAATTGTTTGATAAAAAGCACACCACCTTGTATCAGCACATCATCCTTATTGATCTCAACCATATCGGTATAAACCCCAACAGATGCCATTATCAACAAAGACCAGGAAGGAGAAATCGATCGTAAATGTTTAACTCCAATTTGTGCATTCAATAATTCAGTCGGAAATCCGTCCTGAAATTGTACCGGAAGATCTTGAATTTCGTAATTTTTGTTTTCCATTCTGGCATAACTTCCATTGAGAAAAACAGACCAAAGTCTGGGATGATTGTATTTGTCCATTTCTAAAGAAAGTGGAATTTCAAAAGCGATTTGAGCTCTTTTAAAATTACTTTCCGCATTTGTTTTAGTACTGTCCATTGGCCGTACGTATTTAGAAAAAGGAACGTAATCGACCTTGAATTCACCTGAAATTCCGGATTGTGATCTTGCAGTAATTGTAACTAATAAAAAAAAGAAAAGTTGCGAGAGATAAAAAACTGTTTTGTTCATGATTGGATTAATTTTTCTGCGAATTACCGCGTTCTAAATCAATCCTAAAAAATCATTTGACTAATGACACTTTTGTTTTGACCAATGGTATAAAAACAACTAAACCCGAGAGACTATGCGATCTCTCGGGTTTATACCAAAAACAAAAAAATAAAATAAACCTAAATTTTATAATTTAAAACCATAGGCTAAACGTAAAGCCACCTGATTGGTATTAAATTTATCATAGTCCTCATAACGGACACTAATGTCAATGTATTTGTTGGCATACCCAATTCCAGGCGCCCATAAAAAAGTAGTGTCATCATAACCGTTCGTCACGGCAAAACCAGCACCAACTTCTCCTAAAAGATAAAATTGATCTTCCCAAACAAAAACTTTAAAACCAGCTTTTGCCGGAATAAATCCAAGATCTTTGGCTTCAACTCCATCTTTATCTTTCATAAACAAGTTAGTGAAACCTGTAGTTAAGGTCAATGAAGTTTTTTTAGATAAATCATATTGTAAACGAACATCTCCACCAAGGGACCATCTGTAATCATTGTCAGTTGGAATTCCACCATTCACACCAAAACCTAATCTAAAACCCTGATCATAATTTTTAATTTCACTTTCCTGAGCGAAAGTTGTATTGGCGTATAATAAAGCGAAAGCTGCTAGGCATATAATTTGTAATTTTCTCATGACAGTTTTTTTATGATTTTTAATATTGTAAAAATACTTTCAAGGTCTTAGGGGCTTGTTATATAATTTTAAAAATTTGTTATATAATATCAGGGTTAATGAAAAAGGCCTTAATATTTGCTTATGTTTTTAATAATATCAAAGAATCCAAAGCTTCTGATTATCTTTGCCGACTAAAAAGAGTAGAATTGAATTTAAAGCAGTATACCAAAGAGTTTTCATATAATTTAAGATTAGCATATCCTATTATATTAGGAATGGTAGGGCATACTTTAATTGGTATTGTCGATAACATAATGGTAGGGAAATTAGGAAGTACAGAGTTGGCAGCCGTTTCATTAGGAAACAGTATGATTTTTATAGCGATGTCGTTAGGAATTGGCTTTTCTACAGCCATTACTCCAATTGTTGCCGAAGGTGACGCTGAGAAGAATGACAACAAAATTCGTTCTGCCTTTCATCACGGATTATTTTTGTGTACCGTTTTAGGATTGGTACTTTTTGGTGTAATTGTTTTGGCAAAGCCAATAATGGAATTGCTACAACAACCTGCTGATGTAATTGCGCTTGCCAAACCGTATTTGGATTGGGTGGCTTTCTCGTTGATTCCGCTTATCATGTACCAGGGGTACAAACAATTTGCTGACGGATTATCGTTGACAAAATATTCGATGTATGCGATGATTATGGCCAATGTGCTACATATAGGAATGAATTATGTACTAATTTATGGTATTTGGATTTTTCCTAAAATGGGAATTATCGGCGCAGCGCTTGGAACCGTGATTTCAAGAATATTCCTGGTGATGTTCATGCATATAATGTTGTCAAGAAGAAATGATTTAAAACGCTTTTTTAAAAATTTCAGTTTTGATGAAATAAAAAAAGAAACTATCAAAAAAATAATAAGTATAGGATTTCCATCTGCCATGCAAATGCTTTTTGAAGTGGTGTTGTTTACCGCATCGATCTGGCTTTGTGGTAATATTGGTAAAACCAGTCAGGCAGCCAATCAAATTGCGTTGAGTCTGGCTTCACTTACTTTTATGTTTGCGATGGGATTAAGTGTTACTTCGATGATTCGGGTAAGTAACCAAAGAGGTTTACAGGATTTCAAAAACTTAATTGTTGTGGCTCGTTCTATTTTCTTACTCGCTATTATAATAGAAACGATTTTTGCCATTCTGTTCGTGGCTTTCCATAATTTCCTGCCTCATATCTTTTTGAATATGGAAAACGGAGGACAAGTTCTGGATAATACAGAAGTAATAAGTATTGCATCAAAATTACTTTTGATAGCAGCCGTTTTTCAAATTTCTGACGGAATTCAGGTAGTGGTACTTGGTGCTTTGCGCGGATTGCAAGATGTAAAAGTCCCAATGTATATTACATTTGTGGCCTACTGGATTATAGGTTTTCCTATTTCGTATTACTTGGCAGAATATACTGATTTAAAGGCTCAAGGTGTCTGGATCGGACTTTTGGCAGGATTAACAACAGCTGCAATTTTCCTTTATATTCGCTTTCATTACCTAACTAAAAAATTAATCCAAAATTCACTTTCAAATAGTTAAATTTGAAACTTGTAAAATAAATAGATAGACAAAAGTTTACATGGATTCGCACAGATTATAAAACTCTTAATCCAGAGATCCCGATAGCTATCGGGATTGGCAAGAAAAAATAAAAACAAAAAATAAATAGAAATGGAATTACCTAAATTTTTACTCGGAGATAATACTGATTTTGCAGATGATATTTTCATCATTCACCTTGATTATCCAAGATTTATAATCAACTTAAAAGATGATGAGGTGGAGTTTATGGAAGAAGCGGAAGATCTTGACGAAGCAGAATTAAATGCTGAAATGGAAGGTTTAATTGTTCAGGCAAATGAGTTTTACGACAGAGAAATAAAGCGTTACGAGGAGTAAAGGCGAATTGCAGTACATCTTAATTAATTGTATAATAGCCTGCTTTTACCTTATTTCTGAACAAAAAACATTTAAATCTTTCTAATGAAAAAATTAAGTTTTTTAAACCCTATTTTTAATTTCATAGCAATCGGATTGCTAATTACTACTTTAAGTAGAATCTTTTTGTTTTTTCTTTTTAAAGACAGAGTAGTAGAAACACCAAATTTCTGGTATATTTTTCCAATCGGACTTCGAATGGATTTGATCTTATTGTGTTATTTATCATTTCTACCTGCCGTTTTAATTACGTTTCTGCCCAATAAAGCGCTGAAGTTTACCAATAATTTTTTGGTGATTTATAGCTTTTTATTCCTGTTCCTGATACTCTTTGTAGAATTGGCAACGCCGGATTTTGTAAAACAATACGACACACGTCCAAATAAGATTTTTTTAGATTATCTGATTTATCCTAAAGAAGTAGTTGGGATGCTTTTAAAAAGTTACCTGACTTCTATTATTGTTACTTTTTTAATTTTAGGAGTTGTCCTGTATTTTGCTTTCAAAAAAGGAAAGAAATATTTCTATACGACAAGTACGGAGTATAAATTCAAATTGATGGTTTTTCCATTAGTGGCTTTTTTATTATTTTTTGGGGCACGTTCCAGTCTTACTTCAAAACGTCCGATAAATGCCAGTAATGCCGTTTTCTCGACAGATCAGTTGACTAATACGCTAGGATTAAATTCATTTTATACGGTAGCTTTCGCGGCTTATTCAATTAAAAACGAAGGAAATACCAAGATGTATGGTAAAATGGATGAAGCCGAAGCGATTGCTCGTGTAAAAAAATACATGATTGCCGGACCAAATGATTTTACAGATGCTGAAATTCCGTTTCTGCATGTACAACAGCCGGATACAATCCTGAAGAAACCTTACAATCTGGTGATTTTTTTACAAGAAAGTTTAGGAGCGGAGTACGTTGGAATTTTAGGCGGAAAACCATTAACCCCGGAATTTGACAAATTATCAAAAGAAGGTTTATTGTTTACCAATTTATATTGCACAGGAACAAGAAGTGTTCGTGGAATTGAAGCTGTTGTAACCGGATTTTTGCCGTCACCATCAGAAAGTGTGGTCAAGTTAGGAAACTCGCAACAAGGATTTTTTACTTTGGCTGAAGCTTTAAAACAAAAAGGATACGACACCAGTTTCATTTATGGCGGAATGGCGAATTTTGATAACATGGCTTCGTTTTTCAACGGAAATGGTTTTGAAGATATTGTAGATCAGGAAGATTTTGATTCTGATGGAAACAAATATGCTTTCAAAGGAACCTGGGGGTATTCTGATGAAGATTTAGTGACCAAAGCCAATGCTTATTTTAAAGCTAAAGGAGATAAGCCATTTTTTTCACTAATGTTTTCGACTTCCAATCATGAACCTTTTGAATATCCTGCGGGAAGAATCAAACCTTATGATGTGAAACCTGCAACGGTAAACAATGCGATGAAATATGCTGATTTCTCGATTGGGAAATTCTTCGAAATGGCGAAGAAAGAACCTTATTTTAAAAACACTGTTTTCATCGTAATTGCAGATCATAATACGAGAACTTACGGAAAGAATTTAGTACCAATAAATAAATTTCATATTCCGGCTTTAATAATAGGGCCTGGAGTTCAAAAAGGAGTTTCTTATAGTAAACTGGCAAGTCAGATTGATATTCCACCAACATTATTGAGTTATTTGGGACTTCCGTTTGAAACACCTATGGTAGGTAGAAATCTAAATAAATTAGATCCAAAAACGCAAGGAAGAACGATCATGCAATTTAATGATATCAATGCGTTTAGAGTAGAAAATCAGGTTGTAATCATGCAGCCTAATTTGAAACCTTTACAATTCGAAATTAAAAACGATACCACTTTAATTCCAGTAAAGTTAAACGAAGAATTAGCAAAAGATGCTTTGGCACATGTTATAACTGCAGGCAATTTGTATAAGGAGAATAAATATAAACTTAGGAAGAAATAGGTTCAGAGCGACAAAGTAACAGAGGTTCAAAGAAACAGGGTGCAGAACCTTTGTTGCTTTGAACCTTTGTTACTTTGAACCTTTTTCAAAATAAAATTTTAATAAACTCTGAGCGGCAGCAAAAGGTGATATTTCATCATTTTGTACCGCTTTTTTAATTTGTTCCAATTGGGCAATAATCCCAGGCTGATTGTAAAAGTTTGATTTCAAATGTTCATCGATAGTTTCCATCATCCAGAACTGATTTTGTTCTTTTCGTTTTTCGGGAAAGAAACCGGATTCATTTGTCTGTATGAAATATTGAGAAATAGTATCCCATATTTCTGAAATCCCATCTTTTGTAATGGCGCTGCAAGTTGTAACTTTTGGCTGCCAGTTTGATTTTTTGGGAGGAAATAAATGCAAAGCTCTGTTGAATTCCAGTTTCGCCTGATTGGCTTTTTTGATATTATCTCCGTCCGCTTTATTGATAACAATAGCGTCTGCCATTTCCATAATACCGCGTTTAATACCCTGAAGTTCATCGCCGGCACCGGAAATTTTTAATAATAGAAAAAAATCTACCATACTGTGAACGGCAGTTTCGCTTTGTCCAACACCAACCGTTTCTATAATTATAGTATCAAAACCAGCGGCTTCGCATAAAATAATAGATTCGCGTGTTTTGCGCGCCACACCGCCCAAAGTATCTCCCGAAGCACTTGGTCTGATAAAAGCATTTTCATCTTTTACCAATTCTTCCATACGGGTTTTATCGCCCAAAATACTTCCGTGAGAAAGTGAACTACTTGGGTCAACCGCCAAAACAGCGACTTTTTTACCTAATTGTGTCAGGAAACTTCCAAAAGCTTCAATAAAAGTACTTTTTCCAACGCCGGGAACTCCCGTAATTCCTATTCGGATTGATTTATTGGCGTAAGCTAAACAGCCATTTATCACTTCATTTGCTTTTGCGGCATGTTCAGGATTTGTACTTTCAACCAAAGTAATAGCACGGCTAAGAGCAGTTCGGTTTCTGTTTAAAATTCCATCAATTAATTCGGTTGAAGAGGGCTGTAGCCTTCTGTTTTTCTTAATTTGATTGATTGCAGAAACATTGGTGATTTCAGGAGGCGAAATTCCGGCTTTTTCTTGTAAACTACTGGATTGTTTTTTTGAACTTGACAAAATGTACTTTTTGATAGTGTAAAAGTACAGAAAACAAAAACAGTTTCAAAAAGTTAGTTTGCCACGAATTACACGAATTTTCACGAATTTGTAGCGCATTTTTGTCATCCTGATAGAGGAAGGATCTTCGCAGGAAACTCCGATTCAAAATCTCCAATCTTTGTCGAGCTGCTTACGGAGATCCTTCCTCTATCAGGATGACATATAGTACTGAAGTCTAATTCGTGAAAATTTGTGTAATTCGTGGCTAAAAATAAAAATTAATAACCCGCAGTAAATCGAACCTGGTGATGTTTTGGAGTTTCGGTTTCATCAGCTATAACAACCGCTAAATCTTCTACAGAAAGAATACTTCTTTGTTCGTCATTAAAAACCGGATTTTCTAAACCTAAACGGTATCTTCCTGTTCTTCCGGTTGTAATACCAGCGTGCATTTCGAAAGCAGGACTAAAAAAGGCCCAATCCAAATCTTTTTCTTCCTTAATAACGTTGAGGTAATCTCTCGCAGCAGATGCCGCATCATGATATTCTTTTGGGAAATCAGGAGTATCAACTGCTTGTACGCCTGGAGCAACGAATAAACTTCCGCCACCTCCAATAGTGATAAAACGTTTTACGCCAGATTTTTTTGCAGCTTCCTGAATTGCTTTTGATCCATTCTTGAAATCATCAGTATAGTTAGGATTTGTCCAACCCGGATTATAAGCGTTAATAATAACATCATTTCCTTTAAGAGTTTCAGCCAAAGAGTCTATATTAAAAATATCTGCTTTTACCCATTTAACGTTTTTGGTATCGTTTGGAGTTCTGGCAATGGCAGTAATGTCGTGATTTCTGCTTGCTAATTCATTTAAAATGGTTGAGCCAACAAATCCTGTTGCTCCAATAATTGCGATTTTCATAATATATAAATTTAATTAGTAATAAAAAACGTTACAGTTTTATGTAAAAAAATAGTTTTAGAATTGATTTGAAAAATCTTCTAAGGAAATACCTTCTAATTGTAAACTAACTTTTTGATTCATATCAGCATATAAGGAACTTAAGTTCTCATTTATTTTTTTTCCAACGGGACAAGCCGGATTGGGCTGATTTTTAGCATAACCTAAATTAATGGTTTCAAAAGTCATTTCAAATATTTCTTTTAACGTAATATTCGAAGGATCTACTGATAGTTTAGTACCGCCGTTTTTACCTTCTTTACTTTCTACAATATGATGCGCTTTCAGGTTTGCAATTTCTTTTCGAACCAAAACAGGATTTAAATTTATACTTCCCGCAATATGCTCAGATGATAAATAATCATTTGGGTATTTAGTGAGTAAAGTTAGAATGTGAATCGTTATGGCAAATTTACCTGAAATCATACTGTAATAAAATATGTTACAAATGTAGTTAGGTTTCACTCGATAAAAAAAGATTTTAACGAAAAATTAATTTTTGTGATTAAACTTTAAAGAGAAAGAAAATAAAACAACTTCAACCCGTGCTTCTTTTTTATTAATATTAGATTTGTAGTCGGTAAACTAATCACCTCTTAGAATGAAACTTAAATTAGGATTTATTTTTTTCTATTGCTTGTCAACTTTTATGTACGGGCAGGACCATGCTCAATATGCTGATTCAGTTCGCATATCAAATGCTATTCCCGAACTAAGCTATGCAGTCGTAACCGGAGACAAGATTTTAGAGATTAATACTGCGGGACGGCATTCTGTAGATTTAACGGATGCAGCCACTTTAAATGATCGGTTTCATATAGGTTCAAATACAAAAGCAATGACTGCTTTTATCATTGCTAAATATGTTGAAAAAGGAAATTTGAAATGGGACACAAAATTCTTTGCTGTTTTTCCGGATTTGAAGAAAACATCAAAAGCTGTTTATTATGATATAACACTCGAAAAATTAGTATCGCATCAGGCCGGTATTCAGCCTTTTCAGGGCGAAAATGATCCTTTGGTTCCTGATTTTAAGGGAAATAGTCAGCAAAAAAGAAATCAGTTCGGGAAGTTTGTATTAACATTAAATCCTGCCGAAATTGATTCAGAACATAAATATGTGTATTCTAATGCAGGCTACACGCTGGCTACCATGATGCTCGAAAAAGTGACCAGAAAAAGTTGGGAACAATTAGTTGATAAAGTGTTTAATGAGGATTTAAAACTGGATGTTAAATTGTCCTGGCCGGAAAATATTAGTGCCAAAGATACCTGGGGACATTCATTTGAGAATAATAAATTAAGCCCCGTTCCTTCGAACACAGATTATCGTTTAGATTATACAGAACCTGCCGGCGATATTAATGTAAAACTGACTGATTATATAAAATTTATTCAGCTTAATATTCAAGGACTTCAAGGTCATGATAATTATTTAAAAGCAAGTACTTATCATTTTATTCATAAAGGAATAGAAGGATATTCGCTGGGTTGGTTTAATAGTTATGAGAATAATCAGGATTTCTCGACGCATTCAGGAACTGCCGGAACCTATTATACAATTGCTGCTATTGACAGGAAAAAGTTTATTGGTTATATTATTTTTACCAATTCCTTTAATGAGGCTACTGTCAATGGTGTCAGAATGGTAATGAGGAAATTAAAAAAAGACTATGGAAGCTAAAATGTTTGGTTGCTTTAATCTTGCAATTTGTATAACGTATTTTTGATGTTTTTGGCGCCATGAACAATTTTATTCTGATATTTTTCTTTCTTGCCCTGGGTTTGATTCTGCAACATATTAAGCAATTTCCAACCCATATTTATAAGGTGTTAAATAAGATTGTAATTTACATCTGTTTGCCGGCAATTACTTTATATCACATTCCGAAGATAAAATGGAGTAATGAATTACTGTTTCCCATATTAGCGGGGTGGATTAGTTTTTTATTGGCCTTTGTCTTTTTTCATTTTTTAGGAAAGAGATTGGGTTGGTCTAATAAACTCATTGGTTGTTTAGTCCTGACAGCAGGATTAAGTAATTCATCCTTTCTTGGATATCCTATCATCGAAGCTTTATTTGGTAAGAAAGGTTTAGAAACAGCCATTCTTGTGGACCAGCCCGGAACTTTTGTAGTGGTCTCAACTTTAGGAGTATTTGTAGCGGCTTTTTATTCAAAAGGAAGTCCGGACACTTTTAGCATTTTAAAAAAAATAATCTTTTTTCCGCCCTTCATTACTTTTGTTGTCGCGTGTTCAATGAATATTTTTCACTACGATTTAGATTTAAATCTTCAATCTGTTTTACTGAAAATCGGAGGTTTGGTAACACCGCTGGCTTTATTATCCGTAGGATTGCAATTGACTTTTGACCGAAAAAGCCAACATTGGCGATTTCTGCGACTCGGACTTTTCTTCAGACTTATAATAACGCCATTTATAATTTTGGTTTTGTATGTTTTTGTTTTTAACCAACATTCTGAAGCGATTAAAATAACAATTATAGAAATGGCCATGGCACCCATGATTACCGGTGCAATTTTGGCATCGACTTATGGGTTAAAGCCAAAATTAAGCAGTATGATGATAGGTTTTGGAATTCCGATTTCCTTTATAACCCTCGCTATTTGGTACTTTGTGGTACGTTTTATTTAGTTTTAAAATATTAATTCGATAGAGAAAATAGAATTTTAACTTTTTTTTTTAAAATCCGTGTTTTCTTTATGCCTTTTTTGACTAATTTTAGAGGAACTAAAAAAAATATACTTATGTCAACCTTAAGATTAGGAGATATTGCTCCGGATTTTCATGCAGAAACAACCGAAGGCCCAATTCAATTTCATGAATGGTTAGGCGATTCCTGGGGTGTTTTATTTTCACATCCTGCAGATTTTACACCTGTTTGTACAACTGAATTAGGGACAGTTGCCAATTATGTTCCTGAATTTAAAAAAAGAAATACTAAAGTTATTGCTTTAAGTGTTGATGGCCTGGAGTCTCATAAAGAGTGGATCAAAGACATCAACGAAACCCAAAATACAGTAGTTAATTTTCCAATAATTGCTGACGAAGATAAAAAGATAGCAACTTTATACGATATGCTGCATCCTAATGCAAGCGAGAAGTTTACAGTGCGTTCTGTTTTTGTAATTGGGCCAGATAAAAAAATAAAGTTAACACTGACTTATCCGGCTTCTACAGGAAGAAATTTTGACGAATTGCTTCGTGTTATTGATAGCTTGCAATTAACGGCAAATTATAGCGTGGCAACTCCTGCGAATTGGAAAGACGGACAAGATGTAGTCATTACACCAGCTGTTCCGGATAGTGATATTCCGGCAAAATTCCCAAAAGGACATACACCTATAAAACCGTATTTGCGAATGACACCGCAACCGAATAAATAAGTTTATAAGTTGCTGAGGTATTAAGTTTCTAAGATTTAAACAGTTTTTATATAAAAAAACGTAGTGTCTTAGAAACTTAATACCTTAGCAGCTTTATATGCATGTTATAATGCTACATGTACACTGCCTTTCATCAAATCGTTCATTCGTTTTTTATCTCCAACGACCCAGATAATATCATTTTTCTCTAAGATCAGGTGCGATTCCGGATTTAAAATTCGATTACCGTTTCGCTCAATTCCAACAACAAGCCCACCCGTTTTTTCTCTAAATTGACCAATGCTTTTTTGAATAAAATTTTCATTAGAAATCTCTAATTGACGTAATACAATTTCTGATTCTTCAAGGTTTTTAGTCGCTTCAACTTCACTTTGAAGATAATTGGTAAATTGTGCAATTTGCTCATCTGTACCAATAACACAAATTTCATCGCCAGGAAACAAACGTTCGTTTTTAGTCGGAATTGGGATTGTGATTTCACCACGTCTGATAAAAGCAATGTTGATTCCCATATTTTCACGAATGCGTAGTTCCTGCAAAGTTTTCCCGGCGAGGTTAGATTCTTTTCCAATATCAAAAATAGACATGTGACCGTCCCACGGCATTAAATTGGCATATCTTCTGTCGATTTTTTTGTTTTCACGATCGTTAAGATTCTTCAAAAAATGATTCTCAATTTTATGGTACTGCTCGTTCAGTTTTTTAGGAAACAATTGATACGCTCCAATAGCAATTATCAAGGCAACAAAAGCAACTAAAGGAGAGAAGAAAATATTCAGTAAAAATCCAACGAAAAATAAACCAAGGCTCATTCTGATTAAAATCAGCATCAAAAGAGCGCCACGATATTTTCGTTCTTCCCATAAAGTTTCTACTTCGTTTACTTTTACACGGCGTAACGAAAGTGCCCATAAAAATGGTGCAATTATAACCAGGGTTATTAATGCTGCCAAAGTATTTCCAAATCGTGTGTCAGCAACCAGCGGAGCAACAAATTTTGATGATAACAGGATTATCGCCGTAATAATTATAGTGTGCAATATAATTTGTGTAACAGAAGCGCGAAGAACAACTTGCCAGGTACTAACTGATTTGATTGCTTGTGCATTTACACTATAGCGATTGATATTTTTAACCCATTTTTTAGGTAATTTTCGCTCTAAATATCCGGAAAAGGGATCAGAATATTTAATCAGAAACGGAGTTGTAAAAGTTGTAATAGCAGAAACCGCTACAATTATGGGATATAAAAAATCACTGGTCACCTTAAGCGTCATACCTAAAGTAGCAATGATAAAAGAGAATTCCCCAATTTGTGCCAAACTCATTCCGGTTTGAACAGACTGTTTAAGAGGTTGTCCTGATAACAAAGCTCCAATAGAAGAACTAATGGCTTTTCCAAAAATAGTGATAAGGGTAATAAGAGCAACCGGCAATGCATAAGTAACCAAGGTATCAGGGTTGATCAACATCCCAACCGATACAAAGAAAACAGCACCAAATAAATCTTTTACAGGCTGAATCAGGTGCTCTATTTTTTCTGCCTGAGTTGTTTCAGCAATAATAGAACCCATTATAAAAGCACCCAAAGCAGGCGAGAACCCAACATTGGCAGCAAACATCACCATCATCAAACAAAGTGCTAACGAAATAATCAACAGCATTTCGTCTGTCAAAAGATGTTTTGCTTTCTTCAGGATTGTCGGAATAATAAAAATTCCGCCTAAAAACCAAATGATTAAAAAGAATATTAATTTTAAAACGGATTGCAATAACTCAGCACCGGAAACCTGATCGCTAACTGCAATTGTAGATAGTAAAACCAACATCAGGATTGCTACAATATCTTCGACAATTAAAGCGCCAAATACAATACCAACAAACTTTTTTCCTTTCACTCCCAGCTCATCAAACGCACGAATAATAATGGTTGTAGACGAAATAGAAAGTGTAGCTCCAAGAAAAATACTGTCCATTTTTTCCCAGCCCATCCATTGACCAACACAGTAACCAATAAGGGTCATGGATAAAATTTGGGTTATGGCGGTAATAGAGGATGTTCCTCCAACTTTCATTAATTTCTTAAAACTAAATTCGAGCCCCAGACTAAACAATAAAAAGATTACCCCAATTTCAGCCCAGACCTCAACACTTTTCATGTCAGTAATTGAGGGAAAAAAATCAAAGTGGTTTCCAGCCAAAAATCCGGCAATCAAATAGCCTAAAACGAGCGGCTGTTTCATTTTTTTAAATATTAAAACAGCAATTCCTGCGGTCATCAGGATTAATCCCAAGTCGCTTATAAGTGGTTGTAAGTGGTGTGTAGTTTCTGCAGCGGCGCTTAAGGCAATCATAAAGTGGTATTTAGTATTAAGGAGCTAATCCGGTTTTTTATTTCAAGCTTTTGCTCAAAAAAAATATTTTTAACGCAGCTACAAGAGCTTCCGTTTGTCGCTCTGTTTCTGAAAAAAAATAGATTTTTTTGAGCAAAAGGCTTTTCATTTTAAATATATTGACTGAACTCCTATAAAAATAAAAGTCAGGTGAAATAATCCGGGCTAATTTCACAGTTTAAATAAAAAAAGCTATCTCGATAAAGATAGCTTTTTTTGAGAAAATATTTTTATTTTTCTTTAAATTCCTACATAATTGCCAGGAGTTATGGCCATTAATTCGGCTCTGACAGCGTCAGAAACTTCTAAAGTTGCAATAAAATTGTGAATCGCTTTTTTATCAATAGCTTCGTTTGTTCGGGTTAAACCTTTCAAAGCTTCGTAAGGATTTGGATAGGCTTCACGACGTAAAATCGTTTGAATAGCTTCTGCTACCACAGCCCAGTTTTTTTCTAAATCTTCAGCAAATTTAGCCTCATTCAGAAGCAATTTATTCAGTCCTTTTAGAGAGGCTTCAAAAGCAATAATAGTATGCCCGATTGGCACACCAATATTACGTAAAATAGTACTGTCAGTCAAGTCGCGTTGCAATCTGGAGATTGGCAGTTTAGCTGATAAGTGTTCAAAAATAGCATTGGCGATTCCTAAGTTTCCTTCTGAGTTTTCAAAATCAATAGGGTTCACTTTATGAGGCATGGCCGAAGATCCAATTTCTCCCGCTTTGATTCTTTGTTTAAAATAATCCATTGAAACATACGTCCAGATATCGCGATCTAAATCGATAATAATCGTGTTGATCCTTTTTAAAGCATCAAAAAATGCAGCAAAATGATCGTAGTGCTCAATTTGAGTTGTTGGAAACGAGTGGTGCAGGCCAAGATCTGTTTCAACAAACTTACTACCAAATTTTTTCCAGTCGATTTGCGGGTATGCTACATGATGTGCATTGTAGTTTCCGGTTGCACCACCAAATTTAGCAGCGAACGGAATGTTAAACAACAAACGTAGTTGCTCTTCTAAACGTTCTACAAATACTTGTATTTCTTTTCCTAAACGAGTAGGAGAGGCTGGTTGTCCGTGTGTCCGTGCCAACATCGGAATGTCCTTCCATTCTACGCTTAATTCTTTTAATTTAGAAATTAAAGCAATTAAAGAAGGCATATAAACTTGCTCAAAAGCATCCTTTGTAGAAAGCGGAATCGCAGTATTATTAATATCCTGAGACGTTAAACCAAAGTGAATGAATTCTTTGTATTGAGATAAACCTAATTTTTCAAAAGCATCTTTGATAAAATATTCAACCGCTTTTACGTCGTGGTTGGTTACTTTCTCTGTTTCCTTTATCCAAAGAGCATCTGCTGTAGAGAAATTTTTATAGATATCACGTAAACTGTCAAATAAATTTGGGTTTACACCTGCAAGTTGTGGCAAAGGTATTTCGCACAACGCAATAAAGTATTCAATCTCAACTAATACACGGTATTTGATTAAAGCTTCTTCAGAGAAAAATGGTGCTAATGAAAGGGTCTTACTTCTATATCGTCCGTCGATTGGTGATATAGCATTCAATTCGTTTAAAGTAGTCATTGTTATGTTGTTTTTCGAAAGGCACAAATATAAACAGAATTTGCGGATTAAAAGTAATCAGGTAGTCAATTGTCAGGCGAAAAAGACTAAAAAGTAAAAAATAGTAAACACGAATTTCAGAAATTTTAACGAACTTGATTTGTTTTAATTTTTTACGATTAAATATTTAAAAAAGAAGTCAGTTAATATAATTTCTAGATCAATATAATACTGTCAATTCGTAAAATTTGTGTTTAATTTTTGATCTCAATTAATTTTAATCGTTCTCTTAATTCAGCTACACCTTCAGAAGCTATTTTAGCAATAATTTCTACCTTATTCTGAATATTCGGGATCGCAACAGGCTTTGGGTCAATATAAAAAACCGGTGTAATGCTATAGGTGTATGAAATTAATCCTGCTGCGGGATATACTTGCAGCGACGTTCCAATTACAGCAAAATAATCAGCGGTTTCAGTAATTTCAATTGCTTCTTCAAGTGCGGGAACCTCTTCGCCAAACCAAACAATATGGGGTCGCAACTGATGTCCGTTTTCGTCCAGGTCACCCGTATACAAATCATCGGTCCAGTCCAGAATTAAATCCCGATTTCGGGTACTTCTTACTTTGAGTAATTCTCCGTGCAAATGCAACACTTTGGTACTTCCCGCCCGTTCATGCAAGTCATCAACATTCTGCGTAATAATGTGCACATCAAAATCCTTTTCTAATTCGGCCAGAATTTCATGTCCTAAATTGGGCTTTACTTCTTTAAGTTGTTGGCGTCTTTTGTTGTAGAAATCCAAAACCAATTCCTGATTTTTCCGCCAGCCTTCAGGAGTAGCAACTTCCATGACATCATGACCTTCCCATAAACCGTCGCTGTCGCGAAAAGTTTTGATGCCGCTTTCGGCACTTATACCAGCTCCGGTTAAAACAACCAATTTCTTTTTCATTTTATTCAATTAAAAAGATAAAAATAATGATTTATGATGATAAAAAAGTGAAAGACTATATTATGTACCTAAAGGCATATTATAACTTTTACTTTTTGCAAAAAATAAAAGCGTAATTATACTTATTGTAAGAGTCTTACAAAATGTTTATTTTTAATGCGCTACAAATCAAATCAGAGTTTCAATGATTTTAATACAGTTTACAGGATTATCAGGTTCAGGTAAAACAACATTGGCTCAAAATGTTCGTCATTTGTTAACGAATAAAAGTTATAAGGTCGAAATCGTTGATGGAGATGTCTATCGCAAAACCATTTGCAGCGATTTAGGTTTTTCCAAAGAAGACAGATGCGAAAATATCAGGCGTTTGTTTAAGGTAGGGCAAAACTTTGTTGACGAAAATACAATAGTTTTAATGTCAGTCATTAATCCTTATGAAAATCTGCGCAACGAATTAAGAACTTATGAGTTTGTGAGAACCGTATATTTAGATTGTTCCATAAATAATCTCATTAAGCGAGATCCAAAAGGATTGTATAAAAAAGCGTTGCTGCCTGATAGCGATCTTAATAAAATTAATCATTTTACCGGAATAAGTGATGTTTTTGAGATACCGGCAAATGCAGATTTAGTTTTAAAAACAGATATAGAAACGGAAATTTTTTCTACCAATAAACTCTATAATTTTATCATTAATAATTTATCTGAATATTGAATAATTTAATCTTTTAAAAGTATATGAATCCTTCTTCAAGTCAACTTCCCATTTCTTTTTCTATAGATAAATTACAAAAAGACCTCGCCATTTGCGAAAATGATTTATGGACACCTCATTTTAATACAGGTCGTTATGAAGGAAATTGGACAAGCGTTTCTCTGAGATCACATTCCGGTTTGATAAATGACATTACATCTTTTCCGGACATGGAATATAAAAACACGAATCTCCTGGATCGCTGTCATTATTTCAAAGAGATTATGGATGGGTTTGAATGCGAAAAAGAGGCAGTGCGATTACTTCGATTAGGACCCCAAAGCGAAATCAAAGAGCATGTTGATAATGATACTTCTTATGAAGATGGATTTTTTAGAATTCATATTCCTGTTATTACGAATGATGAAGTATTCTTTTATGTAGATAAAAAAAGGGTTCCGATGAAAATGGGCGAGTGCTGGTATGCTAATTTTCAGCTTCCGCATAGCGTAGAAAACAAAAGTAAGGAGCCTCGTATTCATCTCACAATTGATTGTATCCGAAATGATTGGTCTGATAGCGTATTTGCTGCAATGGGTTTTAATATAACGGCATCGCCACATGAAAATCAATATTCAGATGAAGTAAAGCAAGAAATTATTGCAGAGCTTAGGCGCAATCCATCAGAAGCAACGGATAAAATTATTGCCGATTTATTAGCAAAATAAAATAGAAATAATGGAAAATGTAAACCATCCCCTTTTAAATTGGATTCCTTATAAGTTAGTAGAAAAAGATGGCGAAGTTTATGTTGAATGGCTTTATCTGGCAGATATAAAATACACTGATCCTTTTTTTGATGAAACGATTGGTAAGTGTAAAAGTCATGCTTATAATTCACAATCCTTTAAGGTAGTGAGTACAGTAGAAAATCTGATCGATTGGTCTTCAACAATATTTACGGTAGAATTAAAAGGATTTGTCTTTCATGTATCGCGATGTGGTTCTACGATGCTGAGCCAGTCTTTAGCTACTTCTTCTGAGAACATTATGGTTTCAGAGGCATCAATTATCGATGAGATTCTAAGAAGCGATCTTTTTAATTTAGATAAAAAAGCTGTCTTTTTAAAAGCTGTAATTGCATTTTTGGGCCAAAAAAGATTTTCGGAACAACAATATTTAATTATAAAACTGGATGCCTGGCATATTTTTAAGGCCAATTATCTAAGGGAATTATTTCCTGAACTGCCTTTTGCCTTGCTTTACAGAAATCCTTCAGAAGTTTTAAAATCTCATCAGAAAATGAAGGGAATGCATATGGTTCCAAATTTGTTACCTCCCGATGTTTTTGGTATTACTGCTAATGAAGTCAATGTGATTGGTTTTCAGCAATATGGAGCATTAATTTTAGAGAAGTATTTTCAGGGATTTTTGGATTTTTATGAAACAGATCAAAATGTGACAGGGCTTAATTATAATGACGGAATGAGAAATGTCGTAGCAAAATTTGTATCTTTTATTGATGTTAATTATCCTGAGGATGAAATTGAAAAAATGTATGAACGTTTAAAAAAACATTCTAAAAATGAAAATGCTCTTTTTGAAGGAGATTCTTTTAAAGATGAAGCGTTACCAATAGATTTTGCAAAACTTAATATGCTGTATGAAAAATTAAACAATACTCTTGTTGCAATTTAAAGCATTGAAAATTCAGGTGAAATTTCTTTCTGTTTTATTTATGGTGTATTTTTGCGGAAAATACAAATAAAATGATTGATTTAGATTACCTCGCCTTTCTTGAAAATATACTGACAGATAACCGCAAAGAAAAATTCTTAAAAGTACTTGGAAACCGAACGAAACATTTTACAGTTGTTGTAGAAGATGTTTTTCAGATGCACAATACAAGTGCTGTTATGCGTAGTTGTGAGGTTTTTGGGATTCAGGAACTGAGCGTCATCGAACAACGCTACGGAAAAAAAATTGATAAAGAAATTGCAATGGGCGCCCAAAAATGGGTAGATATCAATCAGTTTGATTCAGTTACGAATTGCATTTCGACTTTAAAAGATCAGGGATATCAAATCATTGCTACAACACCTCATGAAAATGATTGTTTGCTCGAAGATTTTGATATTTCAAAACCAAGTGCCTTATTTTTTGGAACAGAAAGAGACGGATTGTCAGCTGAAATATTAGAAAGAGCAGATGGTTTCCTTAAAATACCAATGGTAGGATTTACAGAGAGTTTAAATATTTCCGTTTCTGCCGCCATCATCATTCAGAACCTGACAAACAGATTGCAAAAATCAGAGATCAACTGGCATTTATCAGATGATGAAATTCTGGAGAAACGTTTGGCCTGGGCTAAAAATTCGATAAAAGATATTAAGCGAATTGAGGCCAGATATTTTGAGGAAAATCCTCGATAAGTTGCTAAGAGGCTATTACTTTGTCAGGTTGAGCGGATTCGAAACCCTTATAAATTCAAAAGAATCCCAACTCCGCTCGATTTGACAATAGTGTTATTTTTTCAAAAACAAAATAAACCCCAGAACACTAACAATCAAAATTGTCAAGGCCGCTAAAACCATGGTCAGATCCCGGATGTTTTTCCCTGCCCAATCCATAAATAAAAATTTATGAAGGATGGCAAACGAATAACCTTCGATCATATCCCCATTCTTAACTACAGCAGCCAGTCTTGAAGTCGAAGTTTCGATAAAATACGTTGTTTTTTCAGGTGTATCATACGCCAGTTTTATCACCGGCAATCTTTTGTTGACAAAACCATATTCGCGACTATTAAAATCAGTTAAGAGCTTAGATTCTAGTAATTTTACGTTTTCTAAAGAAGTATGAGGTTCATCTGAGCTTTGATCCATTTCGCAACAGGCGGCTTTTGGAGCTCCGTCTGTAAAATAATAAGCAAGAAATTCAGCGTATTGAAAATCGAGATTGGGTGTAACTTTATTGTTTGCGGCATTAATGTAAACGACCTCGGATTTTGGATCTTCTTTTTTATTCCATTTTGAATTTGAATCTGATTTCGATGTTTTGAATTTTATATTTGCTACAAGTTGACAACGGTAATATGTGGTATCGTTTAGCGTAATAATACTCACATTTTGAAAACGACTCCAGTCTAAATTCAGCTTATTATTCGCAACTGGAAGTTCTTTTGTTTCGAATGTAGGTTCGTAAACCATTTGCGATAAAGTATACGGATTCCATTTTGTTGTGGCGTGATACGCTCCGCTAAAGGCGAATGTCAAAGTAAAAAGCGAAACCCAAATCCCAATTTGGCGATGGTATTTTCGAAGTCCTTTTTTAGGGGCTAAACTATCTGTTTTCTTAAATTGTTTCCATAATAAACCATAGATTAAAATTCCGCTCAGCGCAGAAAATCCAATGATAGACAATAAGAAAATCATTGTAATGATTCGGATGCTGTTATTTGATATTGCATCGATAAACGACCAGTTATGAAACGTGTCAAAGAACCAGATAAACGCTTGTCTAGAGGTTGGATTATAAGTCGCCAATTTACTCGAAGACGTTTCGACATAAACCTGCATGGCATCCGGACGATCAAAACTTAGTTTGTAAACTGGTAAATAACGATTGACGTATTTGTATTGTGAAGTAAATTCAGTTACAACTTCACTATTTTTTACAACACTTTTTTGGTCATCCAGAAAATATCGCGAAAGCCATTCGGCATATTTTTGATCTCCGTTCTCCAATTTTTCAGCTGTTGAAGCATCGAAATACCATAATTCACCAATTATAGTTTTTAGCTGATAATAGGTTTTATGGTTAAAAGTAACGATTCTGAAATTTTTGAATTGCGTTAGTTCATTTTTCTGTAAAACCTCCTGAATCGAAAAGTGCAACTGACTTTTGTCAATGATCTGTGTTTCGAGTTTTTCGTGCGCAATTTCAGGTTTAAAAAAATGCGCCATAAACGGGTGCATCAAACCTGATAAAGTCCATAAAACAACAGGAATAATGGTAATTAAACCAATAGTTCGATGCCATTTGTACATGTGCTGCTTGACTTTCTTGACAAACTTTGAATCTTTCTTTCTGGACTTTTTATTTTTTATTTCTTTGCTCATAATTGAGTTTTTATGATTTGTCTAATTGAAGTTTTTAGTGCCACAGATTTCACAGATTAAAATGATTTTTAAAATAATTTTTTTTAATCCTTTGAATCTGTGGCATAAATTTCATCTATTTTTTTAATGAAAAATTATACTGTATTCCAAATACAAATGTTCTTGGAGCCGCTGCGGTATAGGTTGATTGTGCGTTTGCTGTGTTGGCTCTTGAAACATTGTATGCATATAATTTATCAGTTAGGTTAAGCACGTTTCCATATACTTCAACTTTTTTCCATTGGTATCCTACTCTGGCATTGAAGATGTTGTAACCGCTATATTTTACCGTATTGATCTGATCCTGATAATAACTCCCAACAAGTTGCCATTCTACAGAAGTTCTCAGGTTTGGAAGCCAGTTCGGGTAATAACTTACCTCAGAATTTCCAGACCATTTAGGGGCAGCAGGCATTTCTTTTCCGTTTAAGTCCTGAACCGGATCGCTTGGTTTGTCTGAAAGTTTAAAATCGATATAAGTGTGTTGTGCATAAGTGCCGCCAAGACGAATGTTGAATTGTTTTGAAGGACGATACGAAGCGCCAAATTCGATTCCTTTATGACGCGTTTCTCCAGCCGAACGATAATCGGTTGAATTGTCTGCCAGTTTAATGTTTAATAATTCATTTTTACCTTCCATATAATACAAAGCGTAGTCAAAATTTAGTTTGTTTTGAAGAAAAGAAAACCATCCGCCCACTTCATAATTATTGAAGGTTGCAGGGTCTAAATTATAATAGAAATCAGCAGGAACACCCGTTGTTCCTCCAGTTCCGGGTTTTGTTCTAAAAATAGACGTGATTCCGGGAGGTGCAAAACCTTGTGAATAATTGCCATAAAAACCAGCAAATTCAAACGGGTTGTAATTGGCACCTGCTTTAAAAGTCATTTTGTCATAAACTTTGCTTCCTGTAGAATGGTCTAAGGCGTTATTATAATTTACCTTCATATTATCGTAACGTCCGCCAACAGTGATAATCAGTTTTTCGATCGGGTTAAAACTCAATTGCGCATATCCCGCAGCGTTGAAGATATCAGCCGTATAATCGGCTAGTTTTGAGTCGGGATGTTCTGCCACAATCTCATAAGAACTAACAGTTTGTTTTCCCGCTTCTCCGGGATTTAAATTGGCTTTTAAATCAATTACATAAGACCAATACGTTACCGGAGAGTAATCGTATAAGGCTCCTGCTACCAGTTTGGTGTTTAAAAAATCGAATTTTTGAGTGTGTTGCCCAATGGCTCCATAACTTTTAAAGTTGTTTGAGTTTACTTCTCCTTTTGCTGTGGCAGGATTTACAGTCGGGCTCCATCTGATTCCGTATGAAGGATTTTGGCCTAATTTATTATCACGTAAATATCCTGTAATATAGCTGCTAGAATTGCTGTTCCAGTCGTGTTCAAGTGTTAGTCGGGTTCGTAAAGCATCAGATTTTCTATAGGTAAAATTAGAAGTACTTTGGTAGGTTCTGTTATTAAAAGCATCTTCATTCACCGTTCCGCTCATGTCAGAGTAATATTTTCCATACATGGTAGTACTAATTAATCGGGTAGAAGAGGAGATGTTATAATCGATTCTCGCATTCAGATTGTCTTTGTTATAATCAGAATAGGTCATCCAGCCATTTTCCTGCAAACTTGAAATTCCGGCAATATGAAAACCAACTTTCCCGATCGTAGCCCCACCAGCAGCCTGAAATCGTCTGTAACCATAATTATCCGCCTGAACACCAAATTTAAATTCCGGGTCAACGGGTGGTTTTAGTGAAATTAAATTAATCGTTCCGCCAACCGCTTCCGGACCGTACAAAGAAGAAACGGGACCTTTTACAACCTCGATACTTTGTATATTGAACTGATTAATTTCTAATAAAGCATTGTGGTTAAAGATTCCCATTGGACGAATAGGCAAACCATCTTCGAGATATAAATAATAAGCATTGGTTGTCATAGGCTGACGAATAGACATCATATGCTGCTCGTTTCCTAAATTAACCATTAAGACTCCCGGTGTTTTATTGATGATTTCATAAACGGCTGTAGCTTTCGTTTCGTTGATGGTTTTTGCTGTAATTTTGCTAATGGCAACCGGAGTTTCTTTACGTAAAGTAGCCGTACGATTGGCAGTTATAAAAATGTTATCCAGTTCTTGCGATTTTGTGGTGTCTTTTTCTGCTTTATTTTGTGCTAAGACACATTGCCCAATGATTAAAAGGGTAAAATATATTTTTTTCATTTTAAATGATATAAATTTTAAAAAGTAACTGGTATTTTTTGGTAGAATACAAGTAAAAGCTTTTCAAAAGAATTGAAAAGCGGGACTAAAAATTTATATAAAACAGGAGGGAGGATGAAAAGTTGCATTGGAAACCGAAATAGGTTTTTTATCAAAATAAGCGAAAATGGCTTTTCTTGATTTTATTGTTGTGACTAATTTGAAATGGCTTACAGCAATGTTTTGTATATAAATTACCTCTGCCTTTTCTTTCAGATTGTCCTGCATTTTTTTTTCGTTGTCAGTATATTTCTTAAGGCTTTTTTGAAGCTCACAACGACCATTACAAGAATTAAAAACCATTTTGCGCTGTATACAAATCGTTTTTGAAATTTCTTCCTGATTGAGTTTGAATGTGGTATAAACGCAGAAACTGCCAAATGATGGCATTAAAAGCATAAAGGAAAGAAATAGAATGACGATTTTTCTCAAAGCTTGTTTCGTTGTTTTTTGAATCTTTATTTTAAATACAAATTAAAAGTTGAAATGTACCTTTAGCTACGTAATATTGGTAGCTTATTTAATTTGAAATTTCGTTGGCGTGCCGTAGGTACGCAATGATTCTCGTTTTGTTGCCTACCTACGGCACGCTAAATTTATTTCTTGATTAATATTTTCTACCAATATTTAGTTGCCTAAGGGCACAAATTGTGAAATTTTATGCTTTAGTATGAAACTATAAAGTATAATTTAAGTTGATGCTCCATCTGTAATTTGCCTCCATATTACCACTTGATAAATTTTGGTTAATAGGCAACATTACATTTAACCCAACAGATAACTTATCTTTTCCGGCTTCAATACCAAATTTGCTAAACAAAATATCACCTGCTGTATTGGGTAAATCCAGACCGTATTGCTTGTTGGTTTGGTAAACTTCGCCTGCCAATCCAGCTTGCGGAACAATCTGAACTGATTTTAAATCGAACAAATAAAAGAAGGTTCCGGCATAATTAAACTGATCACCGTATTGGTAATTTTTACTATTTTCCGTTTTAAAGATATAGTTCAATGTTGTGTTTAACCCCAAATTTTTATGTTTGATTACATATTCAGAAATCACAGGAAAATCCCAGCTTCCGGTTCCTAACTGAAAACTCTGGTTCACGCTTCCTAAATTATTTGCTTCTTTAAATTTCCCTGTCGGAAGTTTGACACCACCGCCCAGATTTATTTTATGGGTAAAAAAGGTACTGTCTTTTTTTGTTTCAAAAACCGTATACAAAGCCATTACGGTAATGTCGCCTAAACCTTCAATATTTTCAGTTCCGGCAGTTAATGCTCTTTCATTAAAATGATACGGGACCAGAGCTGAAATCTGGATTTTCTCTGTAATCGGAATTCGCGCCCAGGCCTGAATGGTGTTGAAGTTTTCATCAATCCAGGGAGAATTGGCAAAGATCCCATCGCGGCTTGTGTAACTTTGTTTCATGTATCTTAGTCCCACAAAATTATTGTTCAGCATAGAACCAAAACCCATGCTTCCACCACTTGCAGAACAACCGCAAGCATCACAGTCAAAATCTTCCATCATGGCCAAACGCTGAAAAGTAAAGGCTGAAATACTATCTTTTACGGTAAAACTAAAGGCCGAAAATCCAGCCAAAAGGGCAAACATTACTATTATTTTTTTCATTTTCATTTTTTTTAGAAGCTGATCCCGCTTTCCGTTGCAAGCTTTTCTCAAAATCCCATTTTTCTATAAGTTTACAAAGCTTCCGTTGGTCGCTTTATAAACTCAAGAAAAATAAGGTCTTTTTTCAAAAAGGCTTTCCACTTCAATCGGGGCTGGGACTCCGGTTTTTATTATGTTTTTTGCCACTCCCGGTAACTATCGGAATAAACAGATTTAAATGATTCTTTTAATCTGTGAGAATCTGTGCAATCTGTGGCTGTTTTTTTTCTAATTTTAATATTCTGAGAAACGTTTATCAGTCAGATATTGATTGTCAGTTAGCGTTTTCAGGAAAGCTATTATTTGTTTTTTATCAGTATCAGAAAGCGAAATTCCAAATTTTCCGTTTTGTTTTAATATCGGATCTAATGTTGCCGAGTTTTCTATTCCACTTGCATAATGATCCAGAACCCCTTCTAGGGTTCCAAATCTTCCGTCGTGCATATAAGGACCTGAAACTTCTACATTTCGTAAACTTGGCACTTTGAATTTGTAATAATCATTGGCTAATTCGGTTACTTTATAACGCCCAACATCATTTACCATTGGGTTTACAGCTAAACCGTTATTACGGAAAGAGTTATCTGTCTGTAGATCCGTCGCATGACAAGACGCGCATTTTGATTTGAATAAATCGTAACCTGCCAATTCCTCTGAGGTTAAATTCCCGCCTGACTCATTGCGTCTGTATTTATCAAATCTGGAATTCGATGAGGTAACCATCACCATAAATTGCGAAAGTGCTTTTAGCATATTTTCAGTTGTAATCGCACCATCGTCAAAAGCTAATCCAAATAGTTTTTGATACTCTTTGTCCGCTTTCATCATTTTTAAAATGGCGTTCAGATCTCCGTTCATTTCGATACTACTCGTAAGCGGGATTATCGGTTGCAAGTCTAAATGATCTGCGGCTCCGTCATACATAAATGTAGTCTGATACGCCAGATTCTGAATAGATGGCGTATTTCGGGTTCCTTGCGCATTGTCGACACCATGGCTTACAGTATGTCCGTGATGTGTAAACGCATTGGCTTGTATATGGCAAAATCCGCAGGAAACTACTCCATCTGACGCTAAGCGTCCGTCGTAGAATAGTTTTTTACCCAGTTCAAATCCTTTTTCTGTTGGCGGATTCAGTGCAATATTGTACGCTAAAGCAGGAAAGTTTGACGGAACGGTAAATTCTAAGGGAACATTTACATATTCGTCATCCTGATCAGAGCAGCTCCATAACAACGGAATCATTAGCCATAGAAAATGTTTTATTTTCAGCATGATTTTTTATTTATAAAGAACAAGCAGATTTGTTTTTTACCACTAATTGCCCAAATTGGCACAAATTATAAATGGAATAATGCTTTGTCGCAATTGTTCTTTGGATTATTAGAAGTACAAAAAGTTCTTGTTTAGCCCCGATAGAGGCGATATCCTTTTTTGTCAGCCTCGGCTGATAAAAAAGATAAAGCCGAAAGCGGGACGTTATTTCTGGTAAACTGAAACTTTTGTGCTCCTTAAAATAAAATTAGTCGTTGTGTACGTGATCAACTTTAAACATAGTCGAGATGTTCTGAGTAATTAGCGGTAAGTTCGCTCCGCCCATAATCATTGCGCCCATTCCGCCTGCGTTATTGTCAGAAAGTTTGATTTTGTTTGTTCCGTCAATAATTTTAGACAAATCGATTTTGAAGTGAACTGTTGGGGTAATGGTAGTACGAACCAATGCTTTTGTTGGTAAATCAAGTGTAACCTCAGTATAATTATAATCAGTTCCTGTTTTACCGGTATGAATCATAAAAGGCGTTGGTGTAGTAACGGTTGGCGATGTAAATGTACCTTCTAGCGCAAAGAATTTATATCCTGCAGCCCAAGACCATAACATGCCGGCTTTATCAGCTTTAGCCAAAAAATCGCCTTGTCCGGCAGCACCTAATTTCCATTGGTCTTCATCAACTCCAATTCCAAATTTTACTTTAGTATAATCACCGGCAGGAATATCGGTAAGTTTAAATTCGTGTCCGTCTGCAGAACCTTCGTCGGCAATAAAATAGCTTTTACTTTTTGGGTAGACTAAAGTAGTTCCGTCTGCTTTTGTCAAAACTACATTGCTAACGATATATTTTACTAAGCTTATTTTTAATACTTCATTGTTCGAAGTTGTATTGCCTTGTGTGTTTAGAATCAAATCGTTTGCTCCAAAACCGTTGTCGTACTCCAGGACCAGGCTTCCGCTTCCTGAAGTGTCATTTTTATTATCGTCGTTTGAGCATGAAATTAATGCTATAGAAATTGCTGCAAGAGCAAGTGCTTTGTATAAAGTATTTTTCATTTTATGAATTTTTATATAATTGAATTTTAAATGTATGGAGTGCGTAAGCACGATTTCATTGTTTTTGGCACAACGAAATAATCATCTCAATAGGAAAATTGAAATGCGATTTAAAAAATTATATAAAATAGGAGGGAGGACGAAAAGTAGCGATTGAAACCGCAATAGGTTTTGCATCTAATGAAGCAAAAAGTTTAGCTTTAGATTCTATTGTTGCTACTAATTTGAATTCGTTTGTAATAGTATTTTGAATGTAAACCACTTCTGATTTTTCTTTCAGGTTGTTTTGCATTTTCTTTTCATTGTCGGCGTATTTTTTTAAACTTTTTTGAAGTTCACAACGGCCGTTACAGGAATTAAAAAGCATTTTGCGTTGTACACAAATGGTTTTCGAGATTTCGTCCTGATTTAATTTGAATGAGGTATAAACAAAGAAACTGCCAAATGATGGCACTAAGAGCATAAAAGAAAGTACTATGATAATAAACTTCTTCAAGAATTGATTTCGTTGTTTCGGGAGCAAAAATACATCTTATTCGTTTTATAACGAATGATTTTCGAGTTTTTTCTAAAAAAAAAATCTCCAATTGCATATTTGTGCTATTGGAGATTTTTTTATGTAACAAAACCTAACAGGTTTTTAAAACCTGTTAGGTCTGATGTTTATCCTAATAATTTATTCTTTAACAATAACCCAGGCTCCTGAAGCCAATAGTGTTTCTGCTTTTTTGAACTTCATTGTTTCTGTTTTACCAGTAGCCACTTCCTGAACTGTTACCGTATCATTACGGTTGATTTTTGGATTGTCTCTTACAATGGTTTCTGTAACCTGACGTTGTTGTGTTTCTCCAGCTTCGCGGTTGATGTCTTCGCTGTTTACAATTTCGTCTTTGCTTAATTTGAAGTTTTCTTTTTGGCGAACTTCTTTTGCTTCGTGAATTTCAGGAACGTTTTGAGCCGGTAAATCACCTTTGAACAAGAATGAAATAACTTCTTTATTTACGTTGTCTAACATTCCTCTAAACAAATTAAAAGCTTCTAATTTATAAATAAGCAATGGGTCTTTTTGTTCGTGAACGGCTAATTGAACTGATTGTTTCAATTCATCCATTTTACGTAAATGCTTTTTCCAGGCTTCATCAACAATAGATAATGTGATGTTTTTCTCGAAATCAGCAATCAATTGAGTCCCTTCACTATCGTATGCTTTTTTCAAATCTGTAACGACATTCAACGTTTTGATTCCGTCAGTAAACGGAACTACGATACGCTCAAACTGATTGTTTGGCTCTTCGTAAACTCCTTTAATGATTGGGAAAGCTTCTCTTGCACTTCTTTCTGTTTTCTCCGTATAGAAAGCTAAAGTCTCTTTGTATATTTTTCCTGTAATCTCAATATCTGTTAGTTTTGCAAAATCAGCCTCAGAAATTGGAGACGTGATAGAGAAATAACGGATCAAATCAAATTCGAAATTTTTGAAATCATTTGTAGGCTTAGTCTGACTTACGATTAATTCGCAAGTATCATAAAGCATATTGGCGATATCCAGTTTCAAACGCTCACCAAACAAGGCATGACGACGACGTTTGTAAACTACTTCACGTTGAGAGTTCATTACGTCATCATATTCTAATAAACGTTTACGAACACCAAAGTTGTTTTCTTCTACTTTTTTCTGAGCACGCTCGATAGATTTAGTCATCATAGAATGCTGAATAACTTCACCTTCCTGAAGTCCCATTCTGTCCATTACTTTAGCTACTCTTTCAGAACCAAATAAACGCATTAAGTTGTCTTCAAGAGAAACATAGAACTGAGAGCTTCCCGGATCTCCCTGACGTCCTGCACGACCACGTAACTGTCTGTCGACACGACGGGAATCATGACGTTCTGTACCAATAATGGCTAAACCTCCGGCAGCTTTTACTTCTGGAGTCAATTTAATATCCGTACCACGACCAGCCATGTTTGTTGCAATAGTTACAACTCCGGCTTTACCTGCTTCTTCTACAATCTGAGCCTCTTGTTTGTGCATTTTAGCATTCAAAACGTTATGGGTAACGCCTCTCATTTTCAACATTCGGCTTAATAATTCTGAAATCTCTACAGAAGTTGTTCCAATTAATACTGGTCTTCCTGCATTTGATAATTCAGTTACATCATCAATTACAGCGTTGAATTTCTCACGTGTAGTTTTATAGATATAATCTTCTTTGTCTATTCTTGACATCGGACGGTTGGTTGGAATCTCAACAACGTCTAATTTATAAATCTGCCATAACTCTCCGGCTTCTGTAACCGCTGTACCTGTCATACCGCCTAATTTGCTGTACATTCTGAAATAATTCTGTAATGTAACGGTTGCAAAAGTTTGTGTAGCAGCTTCAATTTTTACATTTTCTTTTGCTTCGATCGCCTGGTGTAAACCGTCAGAATAACGACGACCATCCATAATACGACCTGTTTGCTCATCGACAATCATAATTTTGTTGTCCATGATCACGTATTCTACATCTTTTTCAAAAAGGGCATACGCTTTTAAAAGTTGAGTAAGGGTGTGAATACGCTCGCTTTTTACTCCAAAATCCTGGAATAATCTTTCTTTAGCTTCTGCTTCACCATCTTTATCCAGTTTTTGTTTTTCGATTGCTGCAATTTCAGTTCCGATATCCGGAAGTACGAAAAAGTCAGGATCGGTATCTCCTGAAAGGTATTGGATACCATTGTCAGTCAATTCAACCTGATTGTTTTTTTCTTCAATTACAAAATACAAAGCTTCATCCACTTTATGCATTTCGCGATTGTTGTCCTGCATGTATTGATTTTCGGTTTTTTGAAGCAATTGCTTGATTCCTTCTTCACTCAAAAATTTAATTAATGCTTTATTTTTAGGTAAACTTCTGTACGCTCTCAATAATAGGAATCCACCTTCTTTAGTATTTCCTTCTTTGATTAGTTTTTTAGCTTCAGCTAAGAAACCATTTGCCAACTGACGTTGAAGGCTTACTAAGTTTTCGATTTTTGGTTTTAGCTCATTAAATTCGTGACGATCTCCCTGAGGAACCGGTCCTGAAATAATAAGTGGCGTTCTTGCATCATCAATTAATACAGAATCGACCTCATCGACAATAGCGTAGTTGTGTTTTCTTTGTACTAAATCTGCTGGCGAATGTGCCATGTTATCTCTTAAGTAGTCAAAACCAAATTCGTTATTGGTTCCGTAAGTGATATCAGCGTCGTATGCTTTTTTTCTTTGTTCTGTACTTGGCTGGTGATTATCGATACAATCAACGGTTAAGCCGTGAAACTCGAATAAAGGCGCTTTCCAGGTACTATCACGTTTTGCCAAATAATCATTCACAGTTACTAAGTGAACACCATTCCCTGTCAAAGCGTTTAAGTAAAGTGGCAATGTAGCGACTAAAGTTTTACCCTCACCCGTTTGCATTTCTGCAACTTTACCTTCGTGCAAAACCATACCACCAATTAACTGAACATCGTAATGAATCATGTCCCAGGTGATTTCTTTCCCGGCAGCATTCCATTTGTTCGCCCAAACTGCTTTGTCACCATCAATAGTGATATACGTTTTGTTTGCTGAAAATTCGCGATCTTTAGGAGTTGCAGTAACTTCGATAAAAGAATTGTCTTTAAAACGACGTGCTGTTTCTTTAACAACAGAAAAAGCTTCCGGAAGAATTTCCAGTAAAGTTTTCTCAGAGATTTCATAAGCCTCTTTTTCAAGAGAATCTATAGCATCATAAAGATCTTCTCTTTTGTCGATGTCTTCAATGTTTTCTACTTCTGCTTTAAGCGAAGCAATTTTAGCATCTTTATCAGCTCTGGCTTCTTTTATTTTTTCTTTAAAATAAACGGTTCTGGCTCTCAATTCGTCATGAGACAAGCTCATTAAGCTAGTTTCGAATGTTTTAATTTTATTTAAATAAGGCTGTAAAGCTTTGACATCTTTCTGTGATTTATCACCTACAAAGACTTTTATAATACTGTTTATGAAACTCATGATTTATGGTATTTCTATTTTTATGTAAATGTGTATTTGAACCAAAAAAAAAGCCTCGGTGATGAGACTTTTTCCTTTGGTTTATTTTTTAATATTCATCCTCATTCCAAAGATAATCTTCGTCTGTTGGATAATCAGGCCAAATTTCTTCCATTGATTCATATATCTCTCCTTCGTCTTCGATTGACTGAAGGTTTTCTACTACTTCTAATGGAGCACCAGCTCTAATGGCGTAGTCTATAAGTTCATCTTTGTTAGCAGGCCATGGCGCATCACTTAAATAAGATGCTAATTCTAATGTCCAATACATCTGTTATCTGTTTAGTTTGTGCAAAAATAAATTTTTTACTGAAAAAGACAAGTAAATTTTGATTTATTTTAATAAAATTTAAGAACGTCTCCTTAAAATTCCAGAAAATAGATTCCAAATTCCAAAAAAGGAACCTAAAATTGCCAATATTTGGAACTTTGTATATTATTTAAATTCGCGGAATTTTTAAATTATTTCTTTGGAATTTGATCCCGATTACTATCGGGATTAAAAATTGGAATTTAAGAAAGTTTACTTTCTAGGAATCCATTTCACTTCATCCGCTTTTAAGTCTGAGGACAACTTCCGTGCCAAGACAAAAAGATAGTCAGAAAGTCGGTTTAGGTATTGAATTGTGATTTCAGGAACATGCTCATTATGGCTTAAATGTACTGCCAAACGCTCTGCGCGACGACAAATACAACGTGCAATATGACAATGTGACACGGTTGGATGTCCTCCCGGTAATACAAAATGAGTCATTTGCGGAAGGCTTTCTTCCATTTTGTCAATTTCATTTTCCAGCAGTTCAATGTCGGTATCGATGATTCCAAGATTTTTTAATCGAAGTTCTCCATTTTTTAGAACTTCTTTTTCAGCAGGAGTAGCCAAAATTGCCCCTACTGTAAATAAGCGGTCCTGAACTTCGATTAAAATATTTTTATAATGGGAATCTATTTCCTGATCGCGAATGAGTCCTATATAAGAGTTCAATTCGTCAACAGTTCCGTAACTGTCAATTCTGATATGATCTTTAGGAACACGGGTGCCTCCAAAAAGAGCTGTTGTTCCTTTGTCTCCGGTTTTTGTGTATACTTTCATTTTTTTTGAGTTGCTAAGGTTCTAAGCTGCTAAGTGACTAAATCTTTCTTTTGTTTCGATTAAACAATTAACCAAATACACGATTCACCTATTTTGTCGTATCACTTTCTATCACGCCATCACGCAAACGAATGACACGATGGGCGTAAGCTGCGATATCTTCTTCGTGGGTTACCAAAATTACGGTATTTCCCTGTGCATGAATGTCTCCAAAAAGCTTCATGATTTCTACAGAGGTTTTGCTGTCTAAGTTTCCGGTTGGTTCATCGGCTAAGATAATCGAAGGCTTATTGACTAAAGCCCTTGCAATGGCAACACGCTGACGTTGTCCTCCTGAAAGCTGATTGGGCTGGTGGTCCATTCTATCGGCAAGATTTACTTGTTTCAGTACTTCGATCGCACGTTCATTACGTTCGGATTTTGAATATCCAGCGTAAATCATTGGTAGCGCCACGTTGTCTAAAGCAGTTGTTCTGGGTAAAAGATTAAAAGTTTGAAATACAAATCCGATCTCTTTGTTTCGAATTTCGGCCAATTCATCATCTTTCATTTGGCTCGCATCTTTACCGTTTAGAACATAATGACCGGAAGTAGGCGTATCCAAACAACCTAATAAGTTCATTAAAGTCGATTTTCCGGATCCTGATGGCCCCATTAAAGCAACATATTCCCCTTTGTTGATTTCTAAATCTATTCCTTTTAAGACATAAACAATTTCGTTGCCTAATACAAAATCTCGTTTGATATTGGTTATTTTAATTAATGGGTTTGCCATTTCGATTTACAATTTTGGATTTAAAAGTACAAAACACTTTTCAATAAACGATAAGTAGACCAAAATTGATTTTTGTTACAGAAATAGCTGTGTTTAAGGAATCACTTTTGTGTGATTACTGTTTCTTTATAATATAAATCAATCATCGAAAAAGTTGTTATATAGTTTTGGAATGTTTTTGTATAATTACCATTTTTTCATCATTTTATTGAATTATAATATTTTAAATATTATAAAAGTGATAATTATGTAATGTTAAGCGCTTTTTTGTAGCCTATATTTGTTAATATCTAATCGTAAATAATCAGAATTATGAAAAACATACCATTATTATCAGGAATTGCATTAATTGCATTAGCTTTTACATCGTGTAAAGATGAGAAACAGGAAAAAGCTCAAAAAACGATCGACTCTTATGTAGCCTACGTCGATTCAGTTAAAAATGTGAAAGCAGACGATTTAAAAGCAGACTGGAAAAATGTTGAAGCGGAGTATGACAGAAAAGCTGCAGAAGCTCAAACTGCACTTGTAGATATTAAAGATAACTCAGCAGCAACAGAAAAAATCAATGCGAGTAAAATCAAATACGAAGAATTTAAAAAAGAAATGACCACCGTTTTTGCCCCTCCGGCTCCAAGCCCGCAACAACAATTAAGGAATTCCTTATTTGGTGAAGGAAAAATTGGCGAGGATATGAATTTTGATTGGGTAAACGCTAAAAATATTCACAGTGTATACCAACAATTTGTTCATACCGTAGAGAATAACAAAGATAAATATTCCCGTGAAGACTGGGATAAAATTAAAATCATGTACGAAGCCCTTGACAGCCGAAAAAATACGGTTGAAAAAGAAGGCCTAACCTCTGAAGACAATAGAAAAATTGCAGGTTTAAAAGTGAAATTTGCTCCAATGTATACGCTTAACAGAATGGGAGCTAAATCTGAAGAAAATAAAGAAGCTAAAAAATAATTAGGTATTCTTGAATTAGTATTAAAATGACAATCAGAAATGGTTGTCATTTTTTTTTATAAAATAATTTTACTTTAGCCATTCATAAAAATAAATGATAAATGGATTTCTTTTTAGATCTTGGTACTATTTTAAAAGTTATAATAGTACTATTAATAGCAGTATTGATTTTTCGCTTATGTTATTTTTTTGAAGGATTTTCTACAATTAACTTTCCGAACTTAGTGGGTATTTTTATTTTTTTACTGATTGCAGTTTATATGTTTTTTAATGCCGTAATTGAAACCCATTATGTTATGAAAATAAAAGACAATTATGCTTTGACTGAAGGTAAAATAACATATTATAAATCAGGTAGAGGAAGAAGATCAACAGGAAAGGTTGAATTTGAATATATGGTAAATAATGAAATAATATCTAACTCCGTTATTGAAAATTATTTTGTCGAGATTCCTGAAACAAAACCAGATACTACTTCAAGTTATTTAGTTATCTATGAAGAAGGTCTTCCTGGAAATAGCTATCTTCTTTTTAATTATCCGATAAAAGATGCAGATGATCTGCGTGAATATGAGGAGTTGTTTAAAAAAGGAATTCCTGAAGATGTTTTTATGAATTAAACCCTAATCACAAAGTGCTCTTTTTCCTGCTCGTACCTAAAAAATACAAATCCCCATTGAAAAGTATCAATAGTTACGGTAACTTTTGGATGTTTTTTAATGTCTTCCCAGGCTTCTTCCATTTCTGGTGACCAATGAATGTCATCAAAAACCCAGACTGAATCATTTGTAATAGTCGTTAATAAAAGATCGAAATAAGCCAGAGTGGCTTTTTTAGAATGATTGCCATCAAAATAAATCAGATCATAGTCTGTAGATTGAAGATTTGTCGAAACTAAAAAGTTCTCAAATTCGGTTATAATGGTATCAACATTTTTGCAATCAAAATTGTTTAAATGATTTTTTGCAACATTTCCGGTTTGCGGACAACCTTCTAATGTAATTATTTTTGCTTTTGGATTTCCTAGTGCTAATGCGGAAGTGGCTAAACCTAATGAAGTTCCTATTTCTAAAACATTTTTAGGTTGAAAATAATTCGTAACTCTAAAAAGTAATTCGGCACGTTTTGGCGAAATTCCTGCAGTTTTGGCTATTTTCGAGATCTGTCTTCTATTGGATTTAAAAACTTTAGATCCTGCTCCAAAATCAGTTACTTCTATGAAGTTTTTATTTTCTAAAAGCGATTTTCTGTAATTCTTAAGAACCAGATATTCAGGTTTTGATTTTTTGTCGTAGAAACATTTCGTCAATAAATTAAACACAAATGGCGAATGTACACCGTGTTCGTTTTTGGAGTGCCAAAGAAATTTTAAATAGGATTTTATTTGAAATAGCATAGTAATATTTACATCTGGATGCGAAGATACAAAAAAGTCGAAAGTCGTAAAGTCGAAAGTTTTAAAGACATAACGTAATACTTTGCGACTTTTGACTTTGCTCTTTAGGACTTTTAAAAAGACTATATTTGCTGACTTTAAATTTAAGCTAATAGTAATACGTTTTTTATGATGTTGAAGGAAGAAAGAGAAGATACAGGAAAGATATCTTCTGAAGAAATTAATCGATGCATTGCTATTTTGGCACAATTGAATAGCGATACGGATCAAATATTTGATATTCCTAAAGAACAACGGATCGCTCTGATCAAAGAAGCAGGGATGTTTTCAAGACCTGATCGGGATGAATTTTCGAGAAGAGTTAAAGATGGATTGCAGGCTGCCAAACGTAAAAAAGAAAAGAAAGACAAAACGGCACGTAAAGAAACCGGAATTCGCCATGCACGTGAGGCGAGTATTTTTGTTGCTCCTAAATTATTAGCTTATACTGATCTCGCTCATAAAGAACAATTAGAATTAGAAACTCCAAGAAATTGCTACGTTTGTAAAACCGAGTTTACTAAAATGCATCATTTTTATGATACGATGTGTACAGACTGCGGTGATTTTAATTATGCCAAACGTTTCCAGACTGCAGATGTAAAAGGGCAAATTGCCATTATTACAGGTTCTCGTTTAAAGATTGGATATCATATTACTTTGATGCTTTTGCGTGGCGGGGCAACTGTTATTGCCACAACTCGTTTTCCGGTAGATTCGGCTTTGCGTTTTGCTAAAGAAGAAGATTTCATGGAGTGGGGGCATCGTCTAAAAATTCATGGTTTAGACTTGCGTCACATTCCGAGTGTAGAGATCTTTTGTAATTTTATTGAACAAAAATACGAACGCTTGGATATTTTGATTAATAATGCCGCACAAACGGTGAGAAGACCAGCAGGATTTTATTCACATTTAATGGAGAACGAAGAGTTGCCAATAAGCGAACTTCCCAAACAAGCGCAGGAATTATTAGGAGATCATCTTAATTGTCTGGATGAATTAAAAATCCTGACAACAGGAGCGTCTTCAAACGAAAATATGCCTGTTACCTGGCATGGGCCTGAGCCCGGAATTGGTTTGCGTGCTTCGGCTCAATTATCGCAAATTCCGTATTCTTTTGATAATGCGTTAGTCGCAAATGAGGTTTTTCCGGAAGGAGAACTTGATGCTGATTTACAGCAGGTCGATTTGCGTAAAACAAATAGCTGGCGTTTGCGTCTGGGACAAATTGAAACTACAGAAATGATCGAAGTGCAATTGGTGAATTCTGTTGCGCCTTTTGTATTGTGCAATCGTCTTTCAGAAGTTATGAAAAAAGACAATACGGGGAAAAAGCACATCATTAATGTTTCGGCTATGGAAGGGAAGTTTCATCGTTTTTTTAAAGAAGATCGCCACCCTCATACCAATATGGCAAAAGCAGCTTTGAATATGTTAACGCATACGTCGTCCGGGACTTTAGCCAAACATGGTATTTTTATGAATGCTGTTGATACAGGCTGGGTAACCGATGAAGATCCTGCCGAATTAGCCAAAAAGAAACAGGAATTAGAAGATTTTCAACCGCCATTGGATATTGTTGATGGCGCTGCACGTGTTATGGATCCTTTGTTTGACGGCATCAATACAGGAAAACATTGGTGCGGAAAATTCCTGAAAGATTATAACCCGATTCCTTGGTAGTTTTTAGTTTAAAGTCTCGGTCTCAGTTTCTGATTTAAAATAAAAAACCACAACAGAATTAAATTTTGTTGTGGTTTTTTATTGAAAAACAAATAGATTATCTGTATATATTTACACCATTATTTGCTTGCCATTGCTGTTCAAAATATTCAGCATCTTCACTATTACGTGGGTGAACGCCTAGAACTACGTGACCATTTTTAATCCCGTCTTCATATACTTTTGCTCTGTCTTCAGGAATTCCGGATCCTACCAGCGCTCCAATTAAACCTCCAGTGATACCACCTGCACCTGCACCAGCTAATCCTGCAGCAAGCGGACCAGCAATAATTAGTCCTAGTCCGGGAATAACCAGACTTGTTCCCAAAGCAGCTACAACGCCCACAATGGCACCAATTGTTCCTCCAATGGCAGATCCAGTTCCGGCAGTTTCGGCTGCTTTTGTTCCTAATTCTGAATGATCATCTTTGTCAGAATAGTGTTTTTTTCTCGTTTCATCTGACATGATCAGATTGATTTCATCTTTTGTATAACCTCTATCGTTCAAAGTGCTGTAAGCTCTTTCTATACTGTCGCGATCAGAAAACATTCCGGTTAATACTTCGCGTTTTGTTCCGTCAGGATTATGTAAATTTTCCATTTTATATATATTTAAAGTGTGAATTTATTTTCACTTTAACAAAGCTCGTAAAATAGATTAATTATCATTTACACAATTTTTCAGAATCATTACATAATAAAATTCTTATTGTTATAAAATTAACAGCTCTTTTTTTGATATTGTTTTATTATCAGAAAAAAGAAAGCCACAACAAAATTTAATTCTGTTGTGGCTTTTGTATCAATTGTAAAGTTATTGTTTAGTTCACTTTGATTAATTTAATGTCAAAGATAAGTACTGAACCTCCAGGGATTCCATTGTAATCGTATGGCCCATAACCTAAATGTGATGGTATCAATAAAGCCCCGCTTCCCCCTTCTTTAAAATAAGGAATGCCTTCTGTCCATCCTTTAATTACCTGATTTAGTCCAAAAGAGATTCCAGCTGCTGTACTTTGATCAAATATTTTACCATTGGTGTAGTATCCTCTGTAAGATACAGTTACATTTGAGGTTGCTGTAGGTTTAGCGCCTGTGCCAGGCTCATTGATAATATAGTACAATCCAGAATCGCTTCTTGTAGCCGTTAATTTATTTTTAGCGATATAATCTGTGATTTCTTTTTCATTTTCTACAGTGTAATCTGTTTTTTGTGGTTCTTTATCGCTTGAACAAGAAATAAATAGAGTCATTGCAAAAAATGCTGATAAAAGGTATTTCATAATGATGTTTTTTTAATGTCGTAAGTATAATAAAATTGAATGTTTTTGTCTCACAGAGATTCACAAAGAAAATGAAAAGATTCACAAAAAAAAAATAGAATAGCTCTGTGTTTTCTTTGTGAATCTTTACGTAATTATTATCCCTCAATCTTAGCTGAAAGCTCAAACCAACGTTCTTCTTTTTGATCTATTTTATTGATGATATTTTGTAATTCGTTTGCTTTTTTCTCGATATCAGCATCTGCAACTTTTCCATCAGAAAATAATTGCTCGATTTTAGTTTTATCAATTTCTAAATCTTTGATTTCTCTTTCAAGTTTTTGATATTCTTTTTGTTCGTTGAAAGTCAGGTTTCCTGTTGGATTATTTTGTTTCCAGTCTTTCTTTTCGGCTTTGTTTTCTTCTTTTTGAGCGACATCTGCACTATCTTCATAAGCTCTGAAATCAGAATAGTTTCCAGGGAAATCTTCCACAACACCCTGTCCTCTAAAAATGAATAAGTGATCTACGATTTTATCCATAAAGTACCTGTCGTGAGAAACTACTACTAAACATCCGGGATAATCCAAAAGGAAACTTTCCAATACGTTTAATGTTACAATATCCAAATCGTTTGTAGGCTCATCCAGGATAAGAAAGTTAGGATTCTGGATTAAAACGGTACATAAATACAAACGTTTTAATTCTCCACCACTTAGCCTGTCTACGAAATCGTATTGTTTTTTGGCATCAAAAAGAAAACGCTCCAACAATTGTGAAGCCGAAATAATCTTTCCTTTCATCAACGGAATATATTCTCCGTATTCTTTAATAACATCGATAACACGTTGTCCCGGTTTTGGGTTGATTCCGCTTTGGGTGTAATATCCAATCTTGATGGTTTCTCCAACAACAACTTTTCCGGAATCGAGCGGAAGTGTTCCCGTTAATAGATTAAGGAAAGTCGATTTTCCGGTACCATTCTTACCAATAATTCCGATACGTTCTCCACGTTGGAAATCAAAACTGAAATTATCTAAAATAACGTGATCCTTGAATTTTTTAGAAATTTTGTGAAGCTCGATAATTTTGCTTCCCATACGTTCCATATTAATTTCAAGCTCGACTTTATTTTCACGACGGCGACTTTGTGCTTTTTCCTTGATTACATAAAAATCATCCTGACGCGATTTAGATTTTGTCGTTCTCGCTTTTGGCTGGCGGCGCATCCATTCCAATTCTTTTACAAATAAGTTTTGGGCTTTATCGACACTAGAATTTTCAGAAGCAATTCGTTCTTCTTTCTTTTCTAAGTAGTACGAATAATTTCCTTTGTACTGGTATAATTTTCCGTTGTCTAATTCTATGATTTCATTACATACGCGCTCCAGGAAGAAACGGTCGTGTGTTACCATAAACAGCGTAATGTTTTCTTTTGCAAAATAACTTTCCAGCCATTCGATCATCTCAAGATCCAGGTGATTGGTAGGTTCATCCAGAATTAATAAATCAGGACGATTGATCAAAATAATAGCTAATGACAAACGTTTTTTCTGACCACCCGAAAGACTTTTTACTTTTAGTTTAAAGTTTTCAAGTTTTAGCTTAAACAGAATTTGCTTGTATTGTGTTTCAAAATCCCAGGCATTATGTTGGTCCATTCCGTCAAAAGCTTTTTGATAAGCTTCTTCGTCTTCCGGATTTTCTAATGCTTTCTCGTAAGCTTCAATAACTTTCAGCGTTTCATTATCCGATGCAAAGATGCTTTCTTCAATAGTCAGCTCTTCTTGTAAGTTATTATTTTGCGAAAGAAAGGCCATTTTGATTCCTTTTCTTAAAACTACCTGACCTGTATCCGGTTCTTCTAAACCATTGATAATACTCATAATAGTTGTTTTTCCAGAGCCATTTTTGGCAATGAAAGCAATTTTTTGATCCTTATTTATCCCAAAAGAGATGTTGTCAAATAAGGTTCTTTCGCCAAATGATTTGGATATATTTTCTACAGACAGGTAATTCATGGAAAGTTGTAACTGAAAATCAGTTTTTTATTGTTTAAAAATAGCAACTCAATTTAGTCTCTAAATTTTATAAAGGTTTCTAAAAAAAGTTGCCGCAAAGATAGCTTTTTGAAGCAAACAAAAAAAGTGCCTTTACAGCTATCTTTTTTATTGCATTTAAAAGCTAATCTACCGCTATTTTGAATAAAATAAATTCGTAATCGGGTGTAGATTTAAATTATTCAATACGATAGTTTTAGTAATGACTTTGGTCTAAAAAGCTTTTTAAGAACGTTTTTATTTGTTTAATTTAAAAATTTAACAGTATTAAAGTTACAATGTGAAATTTTTATTCTATTATTGCTTCTTATAGAAGCAATGAAAAATTAAAATAATTTGCTCTTCAATAAATCTCTTAACGGGATAAAAATACCAGAGTTAGAATTTTATAAAAACAAGAATAGGAGTAGTAATAAATAAAATTTTTTAAATATGAGATGTAAAATTATTTATGGAATTGTTGTTGCAAATATGATGTTGTGTGTTAACAGTTATTCGCAGGTAAAAAAAGACAGTATTGTAAAGGTCGAAAAGAAAGTAACAAAACTAGTCAAAGAAGAAGCACAAAATATGATGTTGAATGCCTCTAATGATAATGGACCCAGAAATGTAAATATAGGTTTGCCGGCCAGTATTGGCGGGACTACTATTTTAGAAAACGGGCTTCCGGTTGTTTACAATTGGCAAGGTCAAGGTCCTACGAGTGCCTGGCGGGCAGGATCCAGTTTTAGTAAATTTCAGGTACTGACAGTTGGCGAAACAGCTATTTCTATCGGAGATGTTGGGGTTTCTGTAAGTACATATAGCAATAGAGGAACAGAGAAACAAGAATATAATGCTGCTTTTAATTCTAACAGTTTTGGGCTTTTACGTGGAGATGTGAGTTTTAGTGGCCCCATAAAAAACAATTGGTATTATGCTGTAAGTGCATTTTTGAATTTTGACCCTGGAACTTTCAAATCTGATTTCACAAATTATTTTGATAAAACACAAATCTATAAAGGCGTAATTACTAAAAAATACAATGACGGTAAGGGAGAAATTTCTGTTCAGTATAAGTTTGCAAATTCTGAATCTATTACTTCAAAAGTAAGTCCATATATCTATAATCTGGACGGAACCATAAGTCAGTTTGGCGATTTTAGAATAGGGAGAGATTCTTATTTAGAAAAATCAGGAAAGTCAACGATAATCAATCCTATAACCGGGCAAAGGGAAATACTGGACCAAATGAAGGATATGGGATCGACAACAAATGTAATAGATGTTATGGGTAAAAATGAACTGAGTAATGGTATGAAACTGGATTATATTGTTCGTTTTCAAAATGCTAAATCAGGGTTGTATAATCCTTACTATACCAATTTAGGGAGAATCGATACTGAGAAAAATCGCTATGTATACGCAGGTAATCAGGATGAAGTATATCAGGGAGATTATGTGCAAGGGGTGTCAATGTTGGCGACGCCAAAAATCTCTCAGAATACGATTATGGGGAAAGCCGATTTAAGTAAAAAAACAAAGAATCACTATTGGGTAGTAGGGCTAAGCGACTATTACTATGATATAGATAATTATTATCAGGCTACCTATAATATGGTTCAGGAAGTAGCGCCAAATCCTGCAAAATTAATTACTCAGATAAAAGATGCTAATGGAAACTGGACCAACGCTGGCGGAGTTGATGATTACGGTAATTCAGGCTATAACAGTGCTTTACAATATTATACAGGAAAGGAAAATAAATTAGCACTTTATGGCACAGAAAAGTGGACAGTGAATAATAAAATTGATCTTAATTTTGGTGCCCGTCTGGAATGGCAACGTATTGATGGTATGTGGTATCCTAAATCCAGCAGAGATGCAGCAAAAGCAGATGGATTTGTGAATAATCAAATTGATATGTCGAAAAGACAAAGTATTCAAAAAGATTGGTTTAATAAAGCTTTTACTGCCAGTTTTCTTCATAAAACATTTAGTAATGTAGGTTTCTTAGCAGATCTTTCTTATACAGAAGTAGCCGGAAATCTCAGCAGTTATTCTGGTGCTGACGATCCACATGTTACTCCGTCACAAATTCCCGGAGCGTCTGTGGGAACTTATTTTAATCATCCTTTGGTAAGTTTGGTTTCTAAAATTACTTATATACAACGTAATAATTTTAAGAACAACTCTTCTTTTCAAGGTGGGCACAAACAAACCATTACTTATGATATTCAGACAGTAGGGTGGACCACTGATATGGAAGTAAAACCTTTTAAAGGGTTCAAATTTCATGCGCTGTTAACGTTGCAAAATCCGGAATATAAAAATTTCATTGTTGATTTAAGTGAAGTAGCTGCAGAAGGAAATAAAGTATATGATTTTAGTGGCGGAACTGCCCGTAGTGTTTCAAAAGTACTGGTAGAATTAGACCCAAGCTATTCTTATAAAAACTGGAAATTATGGGTCAGTACGCGTTATTTCAGTAAAGAAGCTGCGAATTATCCCAATACATTATTTTTTGCAAGTCGTTGGGAAACTTTTGGCGGGGTCGCTTGTAAGTTGAACAAAAAAATAGATTTAAATCTTAATGTGGTCAACTTTTTAAATCAGAAAGGAGCACAGGGATCTATTTCGGGATCGAATACTACAAGTATAGAACAGGCACAATCTTATGACGGAAAACCATTGGTAGGAACTTATATACGTCCGTTTACAGTAGAGTTTGGTATAAAAGCAAAATTATAATCATTAATTAAAGAAACCTATCATTATGAAAACACAGAAAATTCTCTTGTTATTCGTCCTTTTTTTGGGAACAACTTCAATCATGACCGCTCAAAAATCTAAAAAGGAATCCACAACACAAAATAAAACAGTAACGTTTTATATTGCGCGTCACGGAAAAACAATGCTTAATACGCTTGATAGAGTACAAGGTTGGTCTGATGCGCCTTTGACTCCTGAAGGAATTGCAGTAGCCGAGTATTTAGGTAAAGGTCTTAAGGGGATCGAGTTTAAAGCAGCTTATACAAGTGATTTAGGACGTGCGACGCAAACTACTAATATTGTGTTGAAAGCAAAAGGAGAGAAAAAAATCCCGATTACAGAAACAGAAGGATTGAGAGAAACCAATTTTGGAAGTTATGAAGGCGATCTGAATTCGAAAATGTGGGGAGATATTGCGTTGTATTTGCACTTTAAAAATACGGATGATCTTTTTGCAAATGTCAAACTAAGTGGGGTCGAAGAACCGTTGAGAGTAGTAAAGATACTTGACAAATTAAATATGGCCGAAGACTATGAACAAGTAAGAACACGTACTCAAAATGCATTAAGAGCGATTGCCGAAAAAGAAGCGGCCAATGGTGGTGGAAATGTTTTTGTAGTAGGACATGGAATGGCGATAGGAACCATGTTGTCGAATATTACGGGAGTAGAGGTAGCAACCCCTCATATGGCAAATGCTTCTGTATGCAAGGTGGTTTATGAAGAGGGTAAATTTACGGTAGTATCTTTTGGAGACACCAGCTATGTTGAAAAAGGGAAAAAAGAATTGTAATAATAAAATAAATATTTTTTTACCATTAGGGAATTAAGAAAATTTAAGTGTAGACTTACTAAAACTTAATTTCTTAATGGTTTATTTTTTGTACTGTAGTGTTTAAAAAGATACCCTTTTGAAAATACAAAAAAAGATAGCGTAGCGCTATCTTTTTACTTCTTAAAAAACGATCAATCCTTTGTATTGACAAATTGTTTAGTTTACAAAGACACTCAATTTAATTTTATTTTAAAGCCTCATACAGGATCTCTACCGGATGTTGTGCTTTTCGTCCTGTACCATCCGAGATTTGGTGCCTGCAACTTGTTCCGGATGCCGAAATTAATGTTGCAGCTTCTTCAGAACGAATGGTTGGGAATAAAACCAATTCGCCTATTTTCATCGAGATATCGTAATGTTCTTTTTCGTAGCCAAAAGAACCTGCCATACCACAACAGCCACTCGGAATATTCAGCACGGTATAATTCTTTGGCAAAAGCAAAATTTTCTTTAACGGAACCAATGACGACAAAGCTTTCTGAAAACAATGTCCATGCATGCGCACTCGTTCTTCTTTATCCGTAAAACTAGCCGGGGAAATTCTTCCTTTGTCAAGTTCTTTAGCCAAAAACTCCTCTATTAAAAAGGTCTTTTTAGCAAACACTTTTGCTTTTGCTTTCAAATCTCCACGACATAAATCAGGATATTCATCACGAAAACTCAATATTGCCGAAGGTTCAATTCCGATTAAAGCACCTTCTTCCGGAATTGTTTTCTCAAAATCTTTAGTGTTTTGTTCCGCAATTTCTCGTGCTTCTTTTAGCATTCCTTTCGAAAGATAGGTTCTGCCGCTGATTCCAATTTTAGGAATTTCAACCTGATATCCTAAGCGATTCAAAAGCATGACAGTTTTCTGTCCTATTGCTACATCATAATAATTCAGAAATTCATCATTATACAGATATATTTTACCATTTACAAAATCTCCATTCTGAAGATAACTTTTCATCCATTTAGCAAAAGTAATTTTGTGCATTAACGGCAATTTTCTTTGTATAGCAAAACCGGATGCTTTTTTGATTACATTTCCTAAAGCACCTTTGACAGATAAATTGTATGCCCAGGGAATTGTGGCAAATAAATGGTTTATTCTGGGTGTATTTCCTATCAGTCTGGAACGGAATTTTACACCGTTTTTATCATGATAGTGTTGTAAAGTTTCAGCTTTTAATTTTGCCATATCTACATTCGACGGACATTCGGATTTACATCCTTTACAGCTCAGGCACAAATCAAGTACATCAAGAAGATTTTTATCATCAAACTTATTTGCTTGTGTCGAGTTTGTTATGGTTTCTCTCAGCATGTTTGCTCTCGCACGTGTTGTATGTTTTTCGTCACGTGTTGCCATATAACTCGGACACATTGTACCGCCGCTTTTTTCTGTTTTTCTACAATCTCCGGATCCGTTGCACATTTCAGCAGCACGCAGGATTCCGTTATGTTCAGAGAAATCAAAATAGGTATCCGGCATTGGCGTATCCTGGTTCGGAGTGTATCGTAAACTGGTATCCATAGGGGGCGTGTTGACAATTTTACCCGGATTAAAAACGTTCCAGGGGTCCCAAACTTGTTTTATCTGAAGAAACAATTGATAGATTTCTTCGCCTAACATCAGCGGAATAAATTCTCCTCGAAGCCTTCCGTCACCATGTTCGCCACTTAATGAACCTTTGTATTTCTTTACCAAATGCGCAATATCGCTAGCTATGGTTCTAAAGAGTGCTGTTCCTTCTTTTGTTTTTAAATCTATAATAGGACGCAGGTGCAATTCTCCTGTTGCAGCATGTGCATAATGCACACAGTTTAAATTTCGTTCTTTTAGAATAGCATTAAAGTCTTCAATAAACTCCGGTAAATCATTAACATCTACAGCAGTATCTTCAATGACAGCAACGGCTTTTGCATCTCCCGGAATATTCGATAATAAGCCCAATCCTGCTTTTCGCAATGTCCATACTTTATTGGTATCATCACCGTAAACAATCGGGAAATGATATCCCAAATTTTTAGAACGCATTAACGCTTCCATCTCTTTTGCAATAGCATCAATTTCTGCCTGTGAATCTCTTAAAAATTCGACAGCCAAAATTGCCTGAGGATCTCCTTTTACAAAAAAACGATTCTTGCTTTGTTCAATGTTTTCTTTGGTACATTCCAAAATATAATGGTCGATTAACTCCACACTATCCGGATTAAATTTTAAAGCTTCAATGTTTGCTTTTAAGGCTTCCTTTATACTTTCAAAATGAACGCAAACCAAAGCTGCGAAAGGTTTTAAAGCGTCAGCCAAATTCAGTTTTATTGCTGTAGAAAAAAATAAGGTTCCTTCAGATCCAGCTATTAATTTACAAAAATTGAATTTTTCATCTGAATTTCCAAAAGGCATAGAATCAGCCAATAAATCTAAAGCGTAACCTGTATTTCTTCTTGGAATTGATTTCTTGGGAAAATTATCTTCAAATAAAATTCTATTTTCTGTAGACGATAATATGTTTTTTGCCTGTACATAAATAGCTTGTTCCAATTGACTGACGACATTGATTCCGTTACATTTATCTTCAAATTCAGCGTTAGTCAAAGAACCAAAAGTAACCTCATTACCATCTGCCAAAAAACCTTTGATTTCAAGTAAATGTTCGCGTGTAGATCCATAAATAACGGATCTTGCACCACAGGCATTATTACCGACCATTCCGCCAATCATACAGCGATTACTGGTAGAAGTCTCGGGACCAAAAAAAAGTTTATAGGGTTTTAAATGAAGATTTAACTCATCGCGAATTACCCCTGGTTCTACCCAAGCCGATTTATTGGCCTGATCTACTGAAATAATTTTTGTAAATTCTTGCGAAATATCAACTATAATTCCGTTCCCTACAACCTGGCCCGCAAGCGAAGTTCCTGCCGCACGCGGAATTACACTACTTTTATTTGCTCTTGCAAAGGCAATAATTCTTTGAATGTCTTCTTTTGTTTTTGGAATCGCTACCGCCAAAGGCATTTCTTTATAAGCACTGGCATCTGTTGCATACAGCAAACGCATGGTAGGATCGTAAAATAATTTACCCTCTAATTGTTTTTCTAAACCTTCAAGATCAATAGAACTCCTGGAAAGGATATTATTATCATTCATTTTAATACTTATTATATAAGTCTGCTTTTATCTGAAAAAGATAAGAAGTCAGGAATAGTCTCGTTTGTTGATGTTTACTATTGTTTTAACACATAGAAACATAGGTTTTTATTTCTGTGAAAAGGTTGCAAAAAGAAACACATTTCTTTACATATAGCTATGTGTATTATGCTAAGTGAAACGCCTTTTTATGTTCAAAATAAAGCTATGTTTCTATGTGTTGTTTTTTTGCCACAGATTATTAGATTAAAATGATTTTATAACCTTCTCAATCAAATAATTTAAAGCTACATTTCTATGTGTTTAAATTTTTCTACAATTCGCTTAATGCGATATCTAATAATCGCACCATTTCATCCGCATTTTGTTTGCTGAATGGCATTGGTGGTTTTATTTTTAAGACATTATGCAAAGGCCCGTCTGTACTTAATAAATAACCGTTTGCTTTCAATTTTTCGACTATAATATCTATTTCAGGAACGGCAGGTTCCATCGTGATTCTGTCTTTCACCATTTCTGCTCCAATGAATAAACCATGTCCGCGAACGTCACTTATGATTGGATATTTTTCCATTAGACCTTTCAGGCCATTCATCAGATGATTCCCGACTTCTAAGGCATGTCGTTGCATTTCTTCTTGTTGAATAACATTCAGAACTGCTAATCCTGTTGCCATAGAAACCGGATTACCGCCAAAGGTGTTAAAGTATTCTAGTCCGTTATTGAAAGCATCAGCAATTTCTTCTGTAACAATTACAGCTGCCAACGGATGACCGTTACCAATTGGTTTTCCCAAAACCACAATATCCGGAACTACATTTTGCAATTCAAATCCCCAGAAATGATCTCCAATTCTACCAAATCCAACCTGAACCTCATCTGCAATACAAACACCTCCGGCAGCTCTTACATATTGGTAAGCGGTTTTTAGATAATTTTCCGGTAACGGAATTTGTCCTCCAACTCCCAACAGGGTTTCGCAAATAAATACGGCCGGTGCTTTGTCTTCTTTCTTTAGATTTTCTATGATTCGTTGCACGTCTGCTGCGTATTTTTCGCCAGCTTTTGTATCTCCGTATTTATAAGGACCACGATACAAATCAGGATTAATGGCTTTGTGAATCCAGGGCATCTGACCGGAACCGCCTTTGCTGTCAAATTTATAAGGACTCATTTCCATTGCTACGGTTGAAGTTCCGTGATAAGCATGATCCAGTACGATAATGTCCTTTTGTCTGGTAAAATGACGACTCATTCTGATGGCTAAATCATTGGCTTCACTTCCTGAATTTACAAAATAGCAAACACTTAATTTTGAAGGTAATGTTGCTGTTAGTTTTTCAGCATATTCGGTTATGGCGTCATTTAAATATCTTGTATTCGTATTTAAAGTTGCAATTTGCTTTTGCATTTTTCTAACCACAACAGGATGACAATGCCCAACATGCGAAGGATTGTTTACACAATCTACAAAGGTTTTTCCTTTATCATCATACAAATATTGCAAAGCTCCTTTGACAATTTTTAATTTGTCTTTGTAACCTATACTTAGATTCCTGCCAATTTTCTTTTTACGAACTTCAAGTAAATCGCTATAATCATCTTCATTGATTAATCCCGTAAAACCGCAAGCTTTTCTAAAGGTATCCTGTGCCTTGATTGGGTTTATTTCGATTAGCTTATACAATAAATCCCAAGCTGGTTTCTCAGTAATAAAATGATGTTCATTATTACTGTCTAATGATGCATTGTATGCTGATTGCGTTACACTGATGCAAAGTCTTGCAGCAATTAAATAATATAATAAATCTAATTCCTGTTTTCTCAATGCATATACTTTATGATAGCCTTCGACAATAGTTGCAGCAACAGCCAACGGATCTTTCTCATCCAGCATTGCATAGGTACACGCTATTGCAAGGTTGTTAATAAGGGCAGTATAAACCATATCGCCAAAATCAATCAAACCGCTAATGCGATTGCCTTGTACTAATATGTTGTAATCATTGGCATCGTTATGTATGTAAGCATGTCTCAGACGATGAATTTGTGGTAATACTTCTGTATCAAACTGCAACAGAAAATAACCAGCAATACGTCTTTTTTCGTGATTTAGAATATGTTTTAAATTATCATCTGCTTCACTGGCACGGCTTATATCCCAGGTATAACCGCGATGCATTGCGGGATGAGAAAAATCCTGTAAGGCATGATCCATATTGCCTAAAAATCTACCTAAATTATGGTGTAATTCGGTTGTTTTTGTTTTTACATCAACCCAAAAAGTGCCTTCCAGAAAATTTAAAATCCTGATATAATAGGTTTTGGAAGCTCTTATTATTTTGGTTAATTCTTCACCTTGTTTGTTGATACTAAAATGCTGAAAACAATCTGAAATACTACTTTTTTTAAGGTGCTGGATAATATTAATCTGCGCTTCTAAAAAAGGAAAGGGATGACTCTCATTGGATACTTTTAGAATGTATTTTTCATTTTTCTCATTCGATAAAAGAAAATTCAATTCATCATACCCATTTAATGCTTTTACGGTTACATCTAATCCGTAATGTTCTTTTACTAAATCCTGAATAGTTGCTTCTGAAAAAGTCATTGCTATTATATTAAATTGTTTTTGTTTTCTTCTTTTTTTCGCCACGAATTGCACGAATGAGCACGAATTTTTTCAAATAGCATGCGCATGGTAATAAGTGAATTCGCGGCAAACTTTTACTTCATGTAAATCTTTATTTCCAAATAACAGCCTGAGCCGGCTGCAATGGATTTTGCCCTACCAATATTTTGCTTCCTTGAGGTATTGGCAAGGTTGCAGGCTCGTTGGTATAGTTTACACCAACATAAAAACCATCTCTCCATTCTATAAAAACTCCTTTTGGCAAGTCTTCAATGGCTGTTTTTGTACGTTCGTAAACCGTTCGGACTACTTGTCTTTCTAAGTTTCCGTCTTTACTTTCTGCACCAATATACGTGATTGTTCCTTTGCCTAATTTTCTGGTAACAGCTGCTGCTTTGCCTTTATAAAATTGATCTGCATAAGTTGCTAAAACTTCTGTTCCTTGTTTTGGTGTTAGCACATCTGCCCACGTATTCCATTTATAAGTATTCGTTCCGGCAGTAATTGTTCCGTTTACGTCTTCAACAAGCATGTCAAAGAATTCGACGTCGGCTCCAATTAACGGAATAATCGGTGCACTCCATTTGGCTTCAAAGAAATGCCCGTTTCTATCCTTTTGACCTGTACGGCAGGAAAGGATTAGATTTCCTCCGTTTTCAACGTATTGAGTCCATTTGTCAATTAGTTTTTGATCGATAAGCTGGTAAGCCGGAGCAACAATAAACGGATAAGCAGAGAAATCATCTTCTTCTGTAATAAAATCCATTGGCGCGCCAGTCGATTTTATAGCTGATGTATAGGTATTTCTGTGTTTCCAGGTATTCCAAAATTCCGTTTGTTTTTGGTTTTCTAAATCCCAAAGGTTTTCATGACTCCATAAAAATCCTGTTTTTCTTTTTAAAAGATCCGCAGGGATTACCGCTTTTGGGTTGTATTCTTTACGAAGCATTTTCATGTCTTCGATAGATTGTATAAATTCTTTTCCGCCTTGAGTCAGTGTTACACCGTCTGTTCCTACGATTCCGTCATGATACATTTCGCTGCTTCCCAGTGGGTGTCTGTATCTGTAGGTACACGTAAACGAACATCCTCCGCCAAAAGCTTGCGAGATCCACATATGAACCGTTCCGGGAAGTAATTGCGGATTTATTCCTGCCCAGTTTACTTGCCCTGGTTGTAATTCCATAACACCGGTAACACCCGTTATAGATCTGTAATAATCATCGGCTTCGGAGATTTTGTTAGGATGTCCTATTCTAAAACTATTTCCTCCTAGTGGATTTCTTCCGCTTACCGGGTACATGGTGTAGGTGATAAAATCCATTTTGTTTGCACTTCTTGGATCTGCGTCATAAATTACATTGGTAAAGTTGGTTGTTATCCATTGTTTGGGGTCAACATACTTTCTGAGTATTTCGGCTTGTCTGTTTAAATATTCGCCCTGTGCATCCGAGGTAAATCTTTTAAAATCCAAAGCAGCATGAGGACTTAGTTTGTCTTCAACATACATTTCTGCATTAGGTATAACAATTTGTTCAAAATTATTGTAACGTGTGCTCCAGAAATTCCCGACCCATTCTGTATTTAGTTTTTCGATTGTTCCGTATTTGGCTTTAAGCCAAATTTGAAATGCTTTGCGGGCTGAAGGACTAAAATCAGCAGTACCCAAAGGTTCATTGTCGATTTGCCATCCCATGATATTTTTATTTTTGCCGTATCTTTTTCCTAATTCGGTTACGATCTGATCTGTAAATTCACGGTATTTTTCATTTGTGATAGATACATTAGCTCTGTTACCGTGTTCCCTGCGGCGACCGTTTGCATCTACCAGATAAATTTCAGGATATTTATCGCCCATCCATGCCGGAGGGGTTGGGGTTGGTGTACAAAGAATCACTTTTAAACCTTCTTTTTCGGCAATTGCAAGCGCATCGTCCAGCCACTTAAAGTCATATTTCCCTTGTTCAGGTTCCATATAAGTCCAGGCAAACTCAGCAAAATGTGTAAATTCAAACCCTAGCTTTTTTATGTTTTTTAAATCACGTTCCCATTGTTCTCTTGGCCATTGTTCCGGATAGTAATAAACCCCGATTTGCATTAAATCCGGTTTTGAGAAAAAACGCTGTGGATCTTTTTTTTCTGTAGCTGTAGTTTTTTTGCTTTGAGCAAAAAAAGGCGTCGAATTGCAAGTTGCAATAAGCAAAGTCGTTAATAAAATTTTTGTGGGTGATATATTTTGGTTGAACATATTTTATATTGTTGTATTAATCAAATTTAGATAATTAGCTTTAATCTGCTGGATGTTCTCTTAAACACATATAGACATAGATTCTATTCTTAAATAAGATATTCTCAAAAGAAATATATTTCTCTCAAATAACCAGCGATGTGTATTAAAAATAAATGAAACGCCTTTTTAGATGATCAAAAGCTATGTTTCTATGTGTTAAAAATCATTAGATCCGGCAATTTCATTATTTATCTTCTAAAAGCAGCATTAAATAATGAGAGGCCGACCAGCTAAAACTAAAGGCTTCTAATCCTTTTCCTGTTACTGGTTGGTAGTTTTCTCTAATTGTGGTGCCTTTGTCTAAAACTCCTTCGGCGTTATGAATTAATTTATGAGCCAATTCATTTGCTTCGTTTGTGTAGCCGTATTTCTCTAATCCGTTTATCCCAAAATAACTTTGGTCCAGCCAAACCGGCCCTCTCCAATATCCACCTTCCGGTTTAAACTTAGGATGATTTGCTGCTAATGTTGGTAACGGAACAAAAGTATTTAGAGACTTAGTATCCAGCATGTTTACTTTTGCTGCTTTCGCTTGTTCCGCTGTAGCTACCTCTGCCCAAATTGGCAAATATCCTTCACATCCCATTGCCTTTATCCGTTTTTTCCCGTCGATTGTTGTGTCGTAAAACCAACCCGTTTCAGCATCCCAAAATTGGTTTTGAATTTTAGCTTTTAAGATTATACTTTCGTTTTTCCAGTTTTTAGCTTCTTCAGTCAATTTTAAAACCTCAGCCATTTTATTCAAATAGTTTTTCTCAGCGTATAAAAACGAGTTCAAATCGACACTTTCCTGATCTAATGAATACGCTTTCTCTCCATTTTTCAGGATTTTGCTATCATCAAAACGAACTGCATTGTCCATTCCGCTTTCCCATTTTGCTGCAAGCACAGTGCCATCTGTTGCGCCAAATTCACATAAACCATCCTGATCATGATCACGTTCTTTGTACCACCAATTGTGATATAATTTCAGCTTTGGATAAAACTCTTTTATAAAACTGACATCTTTCGTTTTTTCATAAATTTTCCAGATTGCCCATGCTGCAAGCGGTGCCTTTGTGTTGCGGTAATTGTTTTCTTCAAGAAGATTGTTTCTGTAAATACAATCCGGAATAAATCCGTTTGGTTCCTGGTAATCGAATAAAGCACGCATTTGGTTTTTTGCCAGCTCACCGTCGTAATTGGCTACGGCAACTGCATGTTTCCAACTGTCCCAAGCCCAGAAACCATGAAACCACTCATAATTGTAGCTCGGAAAAAGACCTCCGTGTTTTAATCCTTCGGCAGCAATTCGTGTATTGTTTTGTAATGTCAATACTAGTTTTGCTACTAAATCAGAATAAACTCCGTCTTTGTAAATACTTTTCTTTTTAGCAATTAATTGTGCCAATTGCTTTTCTTTTTCTTTTTGTGTGTTGTTCAATACTGTATTGAATGTTGCTTTTGCAATTGCTTCACTTTCATTCTTCCATGAATATTGGGCAAAAATAAAAGTTTGGGCCACCACAATTTCTTTCGTTTCGTTTGGTTGCAATACCAGTTTTTCTGTCTGCGTTTGGTAGCCTTGTTTTGTAATTTCGATTTCAGGGTTACTATTCAAAAACTGGATATATCCTGTTGCCGTACTTTTTGTGGAAACGATTTTTAACGTTTTTCCTTCTTTTGATAATTGTAAATCATTTAAAAAGATTGTCGAATTATAAGACGCGAATAGTGGTATGACTTTTCCTGATTTATTGGTAATACTTGTTTTTTGTAATGCTGAATGACCTGATAAAAACACCAGTTGTTGCTTTATCTCTAATTTTTCATTTTTAAATTCTTGTTCCAGATGACTGTTGTAGCTGTTTTGAGCAACCAAGGCATTTTTCCAGTTGATGACTTCCTGCCTGTTTTCGTCTTTAAGCTGTAGCGAAACAAACGAAGGGCTTAACCAGACGCCGTTTTGTTCTGTCATTAAAAATGGCCCTGAGAATCCTGCCTGAACTTCTGATGGTTCTAAAAAACCGAATCCGAACCACGCGCCTTTATCTGAAAAAGCCAATGATTTTCTGTCTGTAGCATTTGTTGGGTTTCCTTTATAATCTATGCTGTTTTTAGCAGATTCTAATATGGGAAAGTTGTTTTGTGACCAACCCAATTGGACTATAAAAAAGGATGCAAGAATAAAAAGTATTTTCTTTTTGCCCATGTTATTTTGTTTTTATGGTGTGTTTCTGTTTAGATAATATACTAAATGTTTCTTTATGTTAAATAAAAAAGTTCGCCACGAATTCCACAAATTCCCTCGAATTATTTTTAAAATAATTGACTTTATTAATTAGTGTAGATTCGTAGAATTGCTTTGCTTGTTCGCTATCGCTCGATTCGTGGCGAAAAAAAAACTTTTATTTATATGGTAAATGATTAATTCGCTTGTAATTCTGTCAGGGGAATTGGGTAAAAGTTGTTTTTCGATGCATCAAAACCAGTTCTTCCTACGGCATCAAGTGCAGCTTTTGCTTTTCCCCAACGGCGCAAATCGTAAAAACGGTAGTTCTCGAGTGGAAATTCTAAGATTCTTTCATGCTCGATCTGTGCTTTTACCTCAGCTGTGGTTGTACCTGTCATTGCCGGCATATCTGCTCTGTTACGAACTTTGTTGATGTACGGAATAGCTTCTCCGGTGCGTCCTAATTCATTTAATACTTCGGCTTGCATTAGCAATACATTCGAATATCTCATCAGCGGAATATTGATTGCTGTAAATTCCTGATTCATTTTGTCCTGAGTACTTGGTATGTATTTACGGTACACAGGTTTGTCTGTGTCTCCAAACCTTTCATCGTACGTTTGTTCTAGTACCAAAGGATTATTTGGGTCATTAAAATAAGGATCTTTGAAGAAAATGGTTGCGTAAAAACGGGAATCGTAATTTCCTGTAGTGGCAATTTTTCCTTCTTTTTTGAATTCGCTTACAAGCATTGTACTCGGAATAATTTCGTCCCATCCGCCAAGTTCAGCTGCTGCCATCCAATAGTGAAGTGCATTACGGTAGAAAGCACCATTTGCTGTAGTTTCTGAGAATTGTAGTTCAAAGATTGATTCTTTAGTGTTTTTCGTAGTTCCGTCAAACATCGAAACATAATCTTTTACCAGCTCATATCCTTGCACTTTATTAAGTGCAGTAAGTGCCTCGTTTAAGAAGGCTTGCTTTTGAGCCGTTTCTTCATAAGCTCTGGTCATAAAAGCAAATCCTAAATAACTATTAGCTGCGCCACTTGTGGCACGACCAGTTTTATCCTGAGGTTGTTTTGCAGGAAGTACATCGGCTACAGCCTTAAATTCACTTGTAATAAAATCCCAGGCTTGTGCACGTGTGGATAACGGCACGCTTAGATCACTTTCTTTAGTAATGTATTTGTTTCTAATATAGATCTGGTCCCAGTTCAAAAGCAATTTCATGTGATAATAAGCACGTAAAAAACGCGCTTCTGCTTCGATTTGTTTGCGATCCGCATCATTTAATGTTGACGCCGGAACTTGTGGTAATTTATCAATTACCTGATTGGCATTACTGATTCCTCTGTAATTAATTTTCCAATAACTGGTAAACTGACTGTTTCCGTTAGTATAAGTAAATGTCGAAAGTTCTACCCAGTTTTGATAGTTCAAAGCGTCGCTTCCTAATTCGTTTATGTCTTCACGATAAGCCTCAACCGGCCATTTTACTTCGGCGAAAGCCCATTTATCAACGGCACATTCAAGCTGGGAATAAGTAGATGCTAAAGCAGATTCGGCATCGGCTTTATTTCTCCAGAAATTTTCTGAAGTAAGTTCGTCCGGAGATTTTTGGTCCAGATAATCACTACAGCTTGTGATAGTGAACAGACCTATAGTGGATAGCAATAAAAATATCTTTTTCATGATAATGTCTTTTTAGAATTAAAATATATACTGTATACCAGATACAAATGATCTTGTAAAGGGATAAACAAAACGGTCAACACCAGTGTCAATTACTGAAGCACGTGAGAATTCCGGATCGATACCTGAATAATTGGTGATGGTAAACAAGTTTTCAGCGCTTACATAAAATCTAAGTTTGTCTATTTTTGCTTTACCTAAAATTTTGGTCGGAATAGTATATCCCAATTGTATTTGGCGCATTCTGATAAAATTACCACTCTCAAGAAAACGATCAGATTCACGGCTGTTTCCGTTAGGATCCTGTAATACTGCACGAGGAATATTACTGTGATTTTCCGGTGTCCATGAATTTAGTGTCGAAGCGAGCATATTGGTTCCTGAATTCATAGATTCATAAAAATACCTGTTTCCGTTGTATAATTTATTACCCCAGCCGCTTCCTATCAAAGCAGAGAAGTCAAAACCTTTATAACTTGCTCCTAAACTAAGGTTTACTTCTAACTTTGGTAATCCCGTTCCTGCATAAGCTTTGTCATTTTCGTCTATAACACCGTCTCCGTTCAAATCTTTGAAACGAATATCACCCGGCTGCGCATTTGGCTGCAATAAAACACCATTTTTGTTATGCGCATTTACTTCTTCTGCAGTTTGGAAAATACCATCTGTTTTGTACAAATAGAATCCACTAATCGGACTTCCTACACGAGCCTGAGTAGGGAAGTGTTCGTCTCCATATTTCAAACCTTCTCCGTAAATCTTCTGTCCTTGGTTTGCCAGTTCTTTTACTTTGTTTTTAAGTGTACTAAAATTTAAACCTGCGTTGTATTTGAATTCATTAACCTGATCGCGGTAATTTACTTCAAATTCAAATCCGCTGTTGCTAATTTTACCTACGTTAAGAATCGGGTCGTCAATTCCTGCAGATGGAGCCAGTTTTTTTGTAATCAGTAAATTGTCAGTTACATTATGATAGTAGTTCATCGAGCCGCTTATTTTTCCTTTCAAAAGGGTATAATCAATACCAATGTTCTTAGAATCTGTAGTTTCCCATTGCAGGTTTCTGTTTTCTAATGCTGTTGCAATACTTCCCGGCCAAGGGTTGCTTCCGTTTCCTTGTACATAACCTGAACCTAAAGTATTACCAGTTTTAATTAATGTATTTGCTGAATAATAGCCTAAAGCGGCTTCGTTACCCAATTGTCCCCAGCTTGCACGTAATTTTAAAGTAGAAAGGATCATATCCTTCGCGAAAAAATCTTCCTGTTCTATTTTCCATCCTAAAGCAATAGATGGGAAAGTTCCCCAACGGCTGTCTTCTCCAAATTTAGAAGAGCCATCTTTTCTAATCGTCATCTGAAGTAAGTAACGGTCTTTGAAAGAGTAATTTAACCTGCTAAAGAAAGAAAGCCTGTTGTATTGGTATTTTGAACCATCTGCAGCGTATGTTCCTCCTTTTCCGGCACCAATAGTTTCAAAACCAGGATCTAAGAATCCGGATGGACGGTCGATAGAAAACAATTGCCCATTGTCTACAGCATAATCTGTTGTTTTTCCTTCAACACTTACCTGATTCCAGTTTGAGGATTGGCTGTTGATCGTATTACCAAGCATTAAACCAAAAACGTGTTTTCCGAAAGTTTTATCAATTGTAATGATATTGTCTAAAATTTGCTCGTCCCAGGTCGTTCTCAATTCTGTTTGCATTGGGTAAAGGTGTACTTCTTTTGGGTTTGCAATATAAGGAGGAAAATGTGCCGTTTGCTGGCTGTTTTTTACACGGTAAGAGTATCCTAATTTATATTTTATCCACGGAGCAATATTTGCTGTTACTGCAATATTTGCCGTTATATCTTGTCCTTTTTCATTGCTATCTCTAAAATGTTCCTCGGCAACCGGATTTGTTCCCGCCGGAAGACCGTTTTTGTTTGATAATCCGTAACCGTATTTTTCATTTTGGTCATAAACCGGAACTAGCGGAGACATTGTGTATACCTCTTTTAATTGAAAATTTGGCAATGCATTTTGTGTTGCCTGATACGCTATTTTTCCATCAATATCAAAAATTGATTTCTTAAAACTAATTCTTGCGCTAGCCATTTGCTGACCGTATTCATTGTCAATTACGATACCTTTTTGCTTTACGTAATTACCATACAAAGCAAATTTAAAATCACCCTGTCTTCCCTGAACTCCTAAGCCGTAGTTTTGAGTAAGTCCTGAACGGAAAACCTCATCCTGCCAATCTGTATTGTTATCAGAAGGAGCCGTTATATAAGCGGGAAGCGGTTTTGGTGAAGTTGCATATTTGTTGTACTCATCATACATTCTTTTATTTACGGTACGATATCCGTCGGCATCTAATAAATCTAAAGTTTTTGATGGATTTGTGATGCTTAAAAATGAACTGAAATCTACTTTTACGCCTTCTTTCTGACCATTTTTAGTAGTAACGATAATTACACCATTGGCAGCTACAGATCCGTAAATTGCAGCCGCAGCGCCATCTTTAAGAACCTCCATAGATTCTATATTTGTTGGGTTTACTGTATTGATATTTCCTTGAAATCCGTCAATAATATAAAGTGGTTCTGTTGCTCCAAAGGTATTTACCCCACGAATTTTTACTTTTACATCGGCTCCTGCAACTCCACCGCTTTTTTGCACATTTACTCCGGCAACTAAGCCCTGAAGTGCTTCGGCTGGATTTGTAGTCGCTCGGGTTTCGAGGCTTTCTTTTTTAACGGTAGCAATAGCTCCGGTAACGTTGCTCTTTTTCTGTGAACCGTAACCAATAATAACCACTTCATTCAGTTTATTGGTTTCTTCCTGCATCACCACATCAAATGCTGTGCGGTTATTTACGGCTTCGCTTTTTCCGATGAATCCCATATACGAAAAAACGATAACAGGATATGTAAGGCTTGACGAATATACGAGTGTATAATTTCCGTCTATGTCTGTTGCGGTATTGTACTTAGAATCTTTAATAGAAATACTTACGCCTGGCAGCGTATTGTTTTTTTCGTCTGTAATTTTTCCTGAAATTGTTTTTTGCGCTTGTGCAAAGTTGATGTTTGGTAACCACAAGCATAACAGTAGAGGAATAAAATTTAGCTTCCTAACTAGTAGTTTTTTCATTTTGGTAATGTTTTGGTTAATTAAAATTTCGCTTTTTAGTTTTTTTTTTTTTTCATTGTAAGGCAAACATTTTATTTTGGCAATGGTGGAAACAATGCCTAATAAAATGCGGTATTCTCTTTGTTGGGATTTTTTTCTTTAAGCTTTAGTTTTTATTAAGCTTATAAGTCAAATTTTATTCCTTGTGCTAATGGCAAACTAGTAGTGTAGTTAATGGTATTGGTTTGTCTTCGCATGTAAACTTTCCAGGCATCAGAGCCTGATTCTCTTCCTCCGCCTGTTTCTTTTTCGCCGCCAAAAGCGCCACCAATTTCAGCACCGGAAGTTCCGATATTTACATTGGCAATACCGCAGTCAGATCCAGTAGCAGACAGGAACAATTCGGCTTCTCGTAGATTATTGGTCATGATTGCAGAAGACAGTCCTTGCGCTACACCATTCTGGATTGCAATTGCCTCAGTAACAGCTCCTGAATATTTTAGTAAATACAACACTGGAGCAAAAGTTTCGTGTTGTACAATTTCAAATGTGTTATCCGCTTCCGCAATTGCCGGTTTTACATAACAGCCGCTTTGATATTCTTCTCCGGAAAGTACGCCTCCTTCAACCAGGATTTTTCCGCCTTCTGCTACTACTTTTTCCAACGCCTGACGGTACATTTCAACTGCATGTTTGTCAATTAAAGGCCCAACATGATTGTTTTCATCTAATGGATTTCCGATACGCAATTGTTTGTAAGCAGAAACTATTGCATCTTTTACTTTATCATAAATACTTTCGTGAATGATCAGGCGACGTGTTGAAGTACATCTTTGTCCTGCTGTTCCTACAGCACCGAAAACGGCTCCAATAACCGTCATTTTAATATCTGCATCCGGCGTAACGATGATGGCATTGTTTCCGCCTAATTCTAATAATGAAGTTCCTAAACGTCCTGCGACTACCTGCGCCACAATTTTGCCCATACGAGTAGAACCTGTAGCAGATATTAAGGGCACACGTTTATCGTCTGTCATTAGTTCTCCTATTTTATAATCACCATTGATTAAAGAAGAGATACCTTCCGGAAGATTATTTTCTTTGATAACCTCTGCAATGATATTTTGACAGGCGATTGCACAAAGGGGGGTTTTCTCTGATGGTTTCCAAACGCAGACATCTCCACAGATCCAGGCCAAAGCAGTGTTCCAGGCCCATACCGCTACCGGAAAGTTAAATGCTGAAATAATCCCAACAACTCCCAAAGGATGATATTGTTCATACATTCTATGTCCCGGACGTTCAGAGTGCATCGTTAATCCGTGTAATTGGCGCGAAAGACCTACAGCAAAATCACAGATGTCGATCATTTCCTGAACTTCACCGTAACCTTCCTGCAAAGATTTTCCCATTTCATAAGAAACCAGCTTTCCTAAAGCTTCTTTATTTCTGCGTAATTTTTCTCCAAACTGACGTACGATTTCTCCTCGTTGCGGCGCTGGCATTACTCTGAATTGCTTGAAAGCAGCCATCGCCGATTCCATTACTCTTTCGTAATCTGCAGCAGTTGAAATTTTAATTTTCCCGATTAATTGTCCGTCTACCGGTGAATAACTTTCTAAAATTTCTCCGTTCGAAAAATTGTTACGTCCTGTTGAAGTTCCTTCGTTAATTTCCTTTATGCCCAATTGATTTAAGGCCTCTTTTATTCCGAATTGTAATTCTGTTGTTGTCATCGCGACTTTTTTAAATTTATTATGCTGCTTTTATCAAAAAAACAAGACAATACTATGGACTCAGAAAAGCTTGTCTGCCGTCCTGTTTTTTTATAAAAGATTGATTTTTATTATTTTATTTCCTGCAACTTTACATCTGTACTTTCAAAAATCTTGTCTGCAGATGAGGCCACAAAGCCCTGATACAATTCTCCGTTCGTCATTGGGTAACGAAGTGCAAATTCATAATAACAAGAAGGAATCTCCAACGCTCCTTCTTCAAAATCTACCTGATACAAATCTGCAAGTGTGCTTGATTGTTCCAGTAGTTGTTCCGGTGTTCCTTTAATTTTTCCTCCTGATGCATTTAGTTTCCATCCGTTTGCTTCGAGAAAATTGTTGAGTTCTTCTAATGTTTTAAAGTCTTTTAAAGCATTTGTATTTATTGTAAAGTGATTTGCTCTAAAACCATAAACGTACATCCACGCAGCATATTCAGATTCTTCAAGTAATGATTTGTAAACTGCCTGGGAATTTCCTTTCCAAAGAGATCCGCTTAAAACCAGTTCAGGGTGATGAAATAAATTCTGATCACAATTGTTCAATAGATCCTGTACGATTTCTTGCAATGCAGCAGAACATTTTTCTAATTCTAATTCAGAAATAAAAATTCTTGGTGCATTTTTATCTGTAGCATGCTCATAATGTTTTGCGTATAATTTTTTTGTCTCAAAATTATACTCGCCTTTAGATTCGTAACCAACATGCAAAAACGGTTTTTCTAATACCTCTATATTCACACGCTTATCATTGAAAGTACGGATTGCTATATGATCGTTTATAATTTCTTCACCTCTCTCTTGCAGCAATTCGTGTATTTTTCCTGCGGATGGAGTAATAGCAGCATATTGCTCCCACAATTTCGTAAGTAGTTGATCTTTATTCATTTTAGTTTCGTTAAAATAGTGTTATTATGACACAAATCTATGTATAATAGTGTTATTATAACATTGTATAGGTTCGATTATTGAGAATTAGACACGATGTGTAGTTTTTTTTGTAATTTTGACACTTTAAAATCAAGTTTTATCATAAGAATTGTCAAAATAATAGAATCATCAAACAAGAATTGACTATGGCGGGCATTAAGAAGAATGAAAATACTGATTATTTAGATAGGGAAATCCTTCAGAAATTAAGCAAAAATGGGAGAATACCATTTTCTGACCTGGCGAAAGAATTAAACATTTCTAATTCATTGGTACATTTAAGAGTTCGAAAATTGCAGGAAGCTGGAATAATTACCGGTTTTTCTGTGAAAATGAATCCTAAAGAACTTGGTTTTGAAACTATTACCTATACTGGAATAGTGACTAAAGAGGCGCACTTTTCTTATTCTATTGCTGAAAAACTTAAAGAAATCCCAGAGGTAATAGAATGTCATTGGGTTTCCGGGAAATATGCCTTGTTTATTAAAATTGTAGCAGAAAACAACGAGGAGCTCCGCAAAATTTTATATGAGCAAATTCATCAAATTGAAGGTGTTGGAAGTACAGATTCGTTTTTTTCTTTTGGTTCTGCTTTTGAAACAAACCTGCCGGTTTGATAACAAACAAATTAGAGAAGATAAACGAACTCTTTTAAAACCGTTTTGCTTATTTATAGAGTATAAAATTGAATGAATACCATGGCGACACAAAACCTGTTTGTGGCTGTTGATTATGCTCGCAAAAGAGAAAACAATTACTGTTTATTAAGATATTGGCTTAATACTGAACTCAAATCTAAATAATGAATTTGCTGCGGAACATTAATAACGGGTCTTCGAACCAGAGATTCATTAGTCAGATAATAATGCAAACCGTCTTTGGTTGCGATTCCTTCAATTTGAAGAATGGTATGTTTAATAGTAATCCTTCGTTTATTTCCGGATAAAAAATCATTGTTTTTATAATCGTATAAAAGATAGAGAAACGGTTTTCCTATTTTAGAATAACCACAAAGCACAATTAGCTTTTTCGATTCCAAATATGTGGCACCCGTTACTAAACCTTGAGTATTAAGAGTATGTTTTAGCTGTGCAACGTGATTGCCGGATTTGTTGGCTACAGCATAAATACTGGTTTTAGAAGAACTCCATTGTTTGGTAAATAAATAGATACTGTCTTTTGAAACGATGAAAGCTTCGCAATCAAAATTGGTGGTGTTTTGTTTTTTTAGATTGAGATCCTTTTGATCAGAATAGTGAAACGAAATGGTTTCAATATTTGGATGTCCTTCTAAAAAGGATTTTTTTTCGATTTTCAGAATGTTTAAATCTGTTCTGTTTCCGGAGTAATTGTTTCCAAAATCGCCAATATATAAGTGCGTGCTGTCCTGAGAAATTTCTTCCCAGTCACGATTTATCACTTGATCCAAAACTATTTTTTTTCGAATATTTCCTAATGAATCTAATCCGTAAACAGTTTTGTCATGATCGTCATTGTGTGTCCACAACAAATTGTCAAAAGCAATTAGTCCCGAGGTTTCTTTGATTGAGTCGCTTATCTTAATTGAATATTCAGGCTTTAATTTTATGTTTTTATAAAGACAGCTTCCATTATTTACTGTTGCCTTCGGATTATAATTTTTAGAAAGAGGATCTGTACATCCCTGAATTTGTGCATAACCTGAGCAAACAATCAGGCAAAATAAGAAAATAGTTTTTATCATGAGCTGCAATATTAAATTTGCATAAGATAAAAGTAAAGTTTTAAAGAATAGCTTTAAATACTATTGGAAAATATAATTAAAATGCTATTTTGCGGTGCTTTTACTTGATTGAATTTTCGTTCTTTTGATGAAGTATAAATTCCAAATATGAAAATTTTACAAAAACTGTCTCATTACCGTTTTTCGCGCTATTTTAAACTTTTGTTTATTGTTGTGGATTTGGTATTGTTAAATTTAGCCACGATTCTTTCGGCATTGGCTCGATTCGGGAGTTTAGAGAAGCTTTTGTCTAAAGAAGAAAGAACAGTTTGGTTATTAGCTGTTTTAGTTTGGGTTGCATTATTACTACAAAATGACTCCAATAGAAGTATAAGGGTAGAGCCTTTAGAATCTATATTGGTGAGAACGATAAAGAAGCTGGTTATTCATGCTGCTTTAATTTCCATTTTTGTTGTTTATCTAAAATATACTGATATTTCCAGACTTAGGTTGCTTACTTTTTATTTGATTTTCTTCGCATTATTAATGATCTCGCGTTATTTTTCGATGAAACTTCTCAAATACATTCGGGCAAAAGGCTACAATTTTAAAACGTTTATTGTAGTTGGAGCTAATGAATCCGGAGAAAGAATCCGTAAAATATTAGCCAAAGATTTAACCTATGGTTATCGTTTTTTAGGTTTTTTTGATGAAGGATACAATGATGCAATTGTTGAGCCCGCTTCGGTTATAGGGGGATTTGGTGGAATTAAGAAATTTGTGATTGAAAAAAAAGTCGATGAAATGTACGTGGCTTTACATATTGATAATATCGCAATAATCAACGAACTAACCCGAATTTGCGAGCAAAATATGGTGCGAATCAAGTTTATTCCTGATTTCCAGTTGTACACAAAATCAAGTAAAGTTGAGGTTACTTTTTATGAAAATACACCTGTATTAATGTTTCGTACAGAACCTCTGGAGTTTGCGGTAAACAGGCTTGTAAAGAAATTATTTGATATTTGTTTCTCAGCTTTTGTTATTTTACTCATTTTTCCGTGGTTGTTTCCAATAATAATGCTGATTATCAAAATAGAATCTCCCGGTCCCGTTTTCTTTAAGCAAGAACGTTCAGGCCGTGATAACCGGTCTTTTATGTGTTTTAAATTCAGAAGCATGTATGTTAATGGTTTGGCGCATAGAAAACAAGCTGAAAAAGGGGACAGCCGTATTACTAAATTTGGCGCTTTTATACGGAAAACCAGTATCGATGAACTGCCACAGTTCTTTAATGTTTTATGGGGAGATATGTCTGTTGTGGGGCCAAGACCCCATATGGTAAATCTTGCTAAAGAATATAGCGACTTGATTAATAATTATCTAGTACGTCAATACGCAAAGCCCGGAATTACAGGATGGGCACAAGTAAACGGTTATCGCGGTGAAACAAAGGTTCTGAGCGACATGGAAAATAGGGTTGAGTACGACATTTGGTATATCGAGAATTGGAGTTTACTATTAGATCTGAAAATCATTATAAAAACAGTCATTAATATATTCAAAGGCGAAGAGAATGCTTATTAGTGCAATTTAAAAAACTGATTATTAGCAATTACTTCCTTTAGATTAGAAATGCTATTCATTTTTATTTTTTGATCAAAGCCTGAAATATGTTTCATATGGTGCACATCAGTTCCGGCAAAATCATACATTCCTTTTTTAAGAAGTTCTTCAGCAGTTTTAGAAATCCTTTCTCCGTAATACCCAACTGTAGACAATAGATTCAGTTGAAATAAACAACCTGCTTTTTTTAGTTTTTTGTATTCATCAAAGTTTTTATGAAAATATAAATAACGTTCCGGATGCGCTAAAACCGGAATATATCCGGCAACCTGTAATTCAAAAAGGGTTTTGTACAATTGAATAGGCGCATTTTGATAAGAGATTTCTACCAGTACATAATTGTCTTTTATGGTCAAAAGCTTTTCACTTTTAAAATGATTTTCAAACCAATCATCCATAAAATATTCTGCAGCCGCCTGAAAATGGAATTTGGGATTGTTGTCTTCTAATAAAATGCTCGTTTGTGCATATTTAGCAGTAATAGTTTCAGCAGAATTATTCCAGACATAATGACTGATGTGGGGTGTGGTAATAACTTGATAAATTCCAATTTCCTGAAATGCTTTAGTCAGTTGTATAGTGTTGGCTATAGTTTTTGCACCATCATCAATACCCGGTAATAAATGCGAATGGATATCAACATAATTATCAGAGAGAAGATCTTTTAAAAGCGGTTTTGATTTCAAGAAGGATAGCATGTTGCAAAAGTATACAAATAGAAAAGAATTTGTTAGAGTTTAATTTTAATGTAACAAAATGTAACTTGGCTTTTCATAATTATCTTATATTTGGGATTGTTAAAAAACTGGTATTTTATGAAAATTAAAGAAAATTTATACAATCAAAGGATTATTTCTATTGATGCTTTACGAGGAATTACAATTTTTGTTATGATTTTTGTAAATGAACTTGCCAGTATCAAAGACGTACCACAATGGATGAAGCATATGCCGGCAGATGCTGATGCAATGACTTTTGTAGATGTGGTTTTTCCGGCTTTTTTATTTATTGTTGGAATGTCGATTCCGTTTGCTTTTAATGCCAGGTTATTAAAGGGTGACAGTCCCAGGACCATCTGGATGCATACTTTAAAAAGAGCTTTTGCATTAATTATTATTGGTGTTTTTATGGTGAATGCAGAAGATGGTTATGATGCGTCAAAAATGATCATTGCACCTGTGTTCTGGGCGCTTTTAGCATATGCGATGCCAATTCCGATCTGGAATAAATATCCCAAAAATTTTCCGGTTTGGTTAAAAAACACACTTCAATATGGTGGAATCCTCGTTTTAGTAGTTTTATATTTTTTATATGTTCAGGATACCGGTGCAATAGGGATGACGCCAAAATGGTGGGGAATTCTGGGCTTAATTGGTTGGGCGTATCTTTTTTCGGTAGTTTATTATTGGATTGCTTGCGGCAGATTATGGGCAATGATTGCTTTTTTGGTAGTTTGTGTTACTGCAAATGCTATAAATCTAACTGAAGGAGCTCCTTTAAGACATCTGCCTTGGTTTAGTTTTATTGCCGGGCATTTAACGCATGCAGCTGTTGTTTCTTCCGGAGTAATAATATCATTATTGTTTTTTGACCGAAAAATCGCGGCAAAAATCAATTGGGCAGTACTAGGTTTTGTAATCTTGTTTTTTGCAACAGGATATTTATTAAGACCTTATTACGGAATCTCAAAAATAAAAGGAACTCCCTCCTGGACCATGTTTTCGGCTGCAATTTGTACCGTTTTATTCTATTTTTTGTATTGGCTGATGGAAATCAAAAAACAAACCAAATGGAGTAACTTCTTCATGCCGGCAGCAGCAAATCCGTTATTGATCTATATTTTACCGGGCGTAATTTATTATTTCTGCAAAGCTTTTAATATTCATATTATTCCGGGATACTTCCGTGTAGGAATTCCGGGAATTATTTGGTGCTTAGTTTTCTCAACGATCATGTTGTTTGTAATGAAATTATGCAATAAGTATAAAATTCAACTGCATTTGTAATGGTAGTCTAACCGTGAAGGCCGCTAAAATTGACGCAATGTTTGCGAAGTTTTTTTTAAGTTGGATTTTAATATGCTCACAAAGTTGCGAAGACGCTAAGTTTATTTTTTACAATTGCAGTTTAAGAAATCTTTTTTCATTTTAATCTGTGGTAAAAAATTATCGCTAAGTACGCTAAGATTTACTCAAAAGTTATCAATAAAAGGCTTTGCGAACTCGTTTTTATAAAATCCAGCATATCTATAAACTTAACGACCTTTTCGGTTAAATTCTCATTTTAACCTGAAACAATTTTTCTTACCTCACGCGCTTAAATACAATGGTGCCGGATCTTTTTTTATTATCGATGAATGTGCCTTCAAGGGTATTGCCGTCTTCGGATAATGTTAAGGTATGAGTTCCTGCTGTTGCCCAGCCTTTAATAGGTAAAGTAACATCTACGGTATAACCAATTGTGTTTCCAATTCGTTTTCCGATACCGCTTTCTACAAATTTTTTCCCTTTCCATTCTAAATAATGCGAGAAAATGACTTTTCCGTTTTGTTCTGAGATAATAGCAACTGCATTCTGAACATCTGGATTGACATCTTCCCAAACCCCATTAATGTCTATTTTTGAGCTGGCAGATTTTTTTTGGCTGTAGCCGAAATTTGAAAATAATGCGGTAACGAAAAATAAAAGAAAAAGTCTTGTTTTCATATTGATTTTAATTTTGAACGATAACAGATCTTATTTCTAAAAATGCCCCTGAAACCGGATTATAATTCACAAAATTAAATTTACAAAGGTTGTGAATATTTAAACGTTTTCCATCAGGTAATCCATCTTGTTTGAAATCAGACCACGGAATTTTAATGGTTGTAAATTTATTTGGTGAGGCTGCTAAATCAACTCGGGGATGTGAACCTCCATGAACGCAACCAGTTCCTTCTTTATTGCCTTCCCGGGCTTGCAATTTTATAAGTTGTGATGATTTATAAGTGATGCTTACAAATTTAGAGTAATCCGATAAGTTAGTCGGAGCACCGTCATTTGAATTTGAATCTGTAATCAAAACATTCAATTCAATTTCTCCAACAGGATTGTCCTTTGCGGTTACCTTAATAATACCTTTTTCTTGTCGAGTTTTATTTATGACTTCCTGACTCTCTACAGCCGGACCGGCGATAAACCATGTTGAGGTTTTTACTAAGTTTTTATCTGAATTTGTTATAATAGAAGTAAAACTAAGTAAAAAAAATCCGACTGTAAGAATTAAAAGGAATAGTTCAATCGAAACTGATGTTTTGTTTTTCATCTAAATAAAGTTTTATTAAAACCAAAAATATGCTTTTTTCCAGTCTGTTATAATTTTGTTTTTTTATTATTTCTAAAATAAGCTTTCGTTTTAAATTTAATTTTAAATTTGTAAGAAGTTGTCTCTTAAAGTTTTATGAAATGAAAAAATTAAAATCTCTAATTATTTTATTTTTCTTTTTTCAAATGTCGCTTTGTTATTCGCAAAATGATTCCGTTATGAATAACAAAAAAGACATTTTAGATGTTTTATATAAACTCTTTCATAAAAATGATTCTCTTCGAACAAATCAGGATAAAAAAATAGCGTTCTCTTTACTTCCTGTACCCATAGATGCCAATAAAAATGCCGGATTAGTAGTTTCTTTCCTGACTACATTTTATCTTGGGGATCGTAATACGACCAAAATGTCCCAGGTCTCCTTTTCGCCATATTTTAGTTTTACCAAACAATACGTTTTCCCTATTCAATCCTATATTTATACCAAAGACAATAACTGGAATTTTATCGGAGATTACCGTTTTATGATTTATCCGCAGGACACTTATGGTCTGGGCGGACACAATACAGATCAAAAGATGTCAACGCTTGATTATCAGCAATGGCGTTTTTACCAATTTGCGACCCGAAAAGTAATTGGTGATTTTCGTTTAGGATTGGGTTTGCTGTTAGATAACTATCAGAATATTTCTGAAGATTCTGATATAGAGGATGAAACCGATTATGTGAAATACATGAATGGAGATTTCTCTGATGAAAATTCTTTTGGAGTGGCGATTCAGGGATTGTATGATTCCCGAAAGAACAACGTAAATCCGGAACAAGGTCTGTATGTCGAGGCAGATTACAGAATGAATACAAGTGGAGTAGACGGTAAAAAATGGAATTCTATCTATTTTGATGCCCGAAAATACCATTCGTTTAATCAATACAAACACAGGGTTCTGGCGTACAGGGCTTTTTACTGGTCTACTTTTGGCGGAAAACCCCATTATTTGGACTTGCCAAGTATTGGTTGGGATCGTGACGGAAAAACAGGTCGGGGCTTTACCAGAAACAGGTTCAGAAGCAATGCTTTGATGTATTTTGAAACTGAATATAGGACAGATATTACCAAAAATGGTTTTGTAGGAGCTGTATTTTTTACCAATATTTCTTCGGTCTCAAAGTTGGATACTTATGATTTCAGAAAGTGGAATCCCGCTGTTGGAACCGGATTGCGAATCAAATGGAACAAACAAAACAATAGCAATTTGGTGTTGGATTTTGGAGTTAGTAAAAACGATTGGTCATTGCGATTAGGTTTGGCTGAAAATTTTTAACTTTCGCAAAAATCAATCTCTTTATTTTTCATGCAGTTATCGGTAATTATTCTTAATTATAATGTGCGTTACTTTCTGGAACAATGTGTTTTAAGTGTTCAAAGCGCCCTTTCAAAACTTGATGCCGAAATTATTGTAATCGATAATAATTCGTCAGATGAGAGCTGTTTGATGATGAAAAGTAAATTTCCAAATGTGAAATTAATTGAAAACAGCTCCAATTTTGGTTTCCCTAAAGGAAATAATATAGGAGTAGAGCAAGCTTCCGGAAAATACATCTGTATTTTAAATCCCGATACCGTTGTTGCTGAAGATACATTCATTAAGATTGTGGCTTTCGCAGAAAGGCAAACTAATCTGGGAATTATTGGCTGTCAGTTAATTGACGGAACAGGAAGTTTTCTGCCGGAAAGCAAACGCGGAATTCCAACGCCCTGGGTCGCATTCACAAAGATTTTCGGATTGTATAAGATTTTTCCAAGATGGAATCTTTTTAATCAATATTATGCACAGCATTTAGCAAAGAATCAAACTGGTAAAGTTGATATTCTGGTTGGAGCTTTTATGTTAATGCAGCGTGATTTGTATTTAGAATTAGAAGGTTTCGATGAAGAATGTTTTATGTATGCTGATGATATCGATTTGTCGTACCGTGTTTTACAGAAACAAAAGTCGAATTATTACTTTCATGAAACGACCGTTCTGCACTATAAAGGTGAAAGCACGGTGAGAGACGAAAAATACATGAAACGTTTTCAGGAAGCAATGCATTTTTTTTATCAAAAACATTTTAAAAAATCCTGGTTTTTTGAATTTTTTATTCAAATTGGAATTTGGGTTTTTTCTTTTATAAAAATGTTTGAGGGAAAAAAGAAAGCAAAACCCCTAGCGGAAAGTATTGTTTTTTATTCTTCAAATAAAATTTTGTCTGAAAAATTACCTTCTATTTTAAAAAATAAAGTCGCCTTTATGGATTTAAAAAAAGAAAAAATGGTAAATTCGTCCCTGATTTTTAAGGGTAAAAAGGTTGAGATTATTTTGGATAATCAGTATGTTTCGTTCAAAAAATGTATCAAAATCATAAAAACTCTTAAAGATAAGAACGTTACTTTTAAGATTTTCCCCAAAAACACAAATTTTATTATTGGGAGCAATTCCAGAAATGACAGGGGGCAAATTATAAAAATTGAGTAAAAAATTATATTAAGTGTAATTTATATTTAAAATATTCAGTAATTTCGCAATCAGAAAATCAAAATCATCCTTTAGATTAACAATATGGCAAGATTTGAATTAAAACTTCCTAAAATGGGAGAGAGTGTCGCTGAAGCAACTATTACCAACTGGTTGAAAGAAGTAGGAGACAAAATTGAAGCTGATGAAGCAGTACTTGAAATTGCGACTGATAAAGTTGATAGTGAGGTGCCTAGTGAAGTATCAGGAGTTTTGGTTGAACAGTTGTTTGGCAAAGATGATTTAGTTCAGGTAGGGCAAACCATTGCGATTATCGAGACAGAGGGTGATGCACCAGCTGTAAAAGTAACAGAAGAAGTGGCTCCGTCTGCTGAGGTTGCTGCGATTGAAGCAACAATTGAAACAGCGAAAGAAACAGTTGCTGCTCCACAAGATTTTTCAGGATCTGATAAGTTTTATTCTCCATTAGTAAAAAATATTGCAAAAGAAGAAGGGATTTCTGTTGCTGAATTAGAAAATATTGCCGGTTCAGGAAAAGATGGCCGAGTAACAAAAGAAGATATTTTAAAATATATTGAAACCCGTAAATCGGGCGTTGAAGCTCCTAAAGCGGTTGTTGCTACTCCAAAAGCAACAGAACCTGTAGTTCAGGCAGCTCCGGTGCAAAAAAGCCAACAAGCAGTTCCGGTTTCTGTAAATGGAGGTGATGAGATCATCGAAATGGACAGGATGCGTAAACTGATTTCCGGTTACATGACGGCTTCGGTGCAAACTTCGGCTCACGTACAATCGTTTATAGAGGTTGATGTGACGAATATTGTAAAATGGAGAGAAAAAGTAAAAACGGCTTTCGAAAAGAGAGAAGGCGAGAAGCTGACTTTTACGCCAATTATGATGGAGGCAGTTGCAAAAGCGCTGAAAGATTTTCCGGGTATGAATATTTCTGTAGATGGTGATTATATCATCAAAAAGAAAAATATAAATTTAGGAATGGCGGCAGCTTTACCAAACGGAAATTTAATTGTTCCTGTAATTAAAAATGCAGATCAGTTGAATCTGGTCGGCATGGCAAAAGCGGTAAATGATTTAGGAAACCGTGCAAAAGCCGGAAAACTAAAACCGGACGATACACAGGGCGGAACTTATACGGTAACGAACGTAGGTACTTTTGGTAGTGTTTTTGGAACGCCAATTATCAATCAGCCTCAGGTTGGAATCCTGGCTCTGGGGGCAATTCGCAAAGTGCCGGCGGTTATCGAAACTCCTGAAGGCGATTTCATCGGAATCCGCCAAAAAATGTTCTTGTCACATTCTTATGATCACAGAGTCGTTGATGGAGCTTTAGGTGGAAGTTTTGTAAAAAGAGTTGCAGAGTATTTAGAAGCTTTTGATGTAGACAGAGATTTCTAAAATCAAATAAAAATAAATTCAAAAACCGGGAGATTTTAATAATTTTCCGGTTTTTTTGTTTGTAAGAAAAGGTTAAGAAAATGAATGTGAGCTTTCGTTCAGAATGAATTTAAAAGTTAAAATCGCAAAATTGAGTCCGGTTTTGTTTAAAAAAATCAAGAATAAAAGAGGAAATTCCGCTTTAAAAATTACATTTGTAATCTTATAAAATTAAAAAATGGAACTGAAACTGAACAAACCAATTTGCTTTTTTGATCTTGAAACAACTGGAATTGATATCGGAAAAGATCGAATTGTAGAAATTTCAATATTCAAAGTTTTTCCAAACGGAAACAAAGAAAGTAAAACCTGGTTAGTGAATCCTACGATTCCAATTCCGCCGCAAACTACTGCCGTTCATGGTATCACAGACGAAAAAGTGGCCAACGAACCTACTTTTGCAGAACTGGCGCCCCAAGTTCATAATATGATAAAGGATAGTGATTTAGGAGGTTTTAATTCAGATCGTTTTGATATTCCGTTACTGGCTGAAGAATTGCTTCGCGCCGGAGTTGATTTTGATATGAAAAATAAAGTGTCAGTAGATGTGCAGACTATTTTTCATAAAATGGAAGAGCGTACTTTGAGTGCGGCATTAAAATTCTATTGCGGAAAAAATCTTGAAAATGCCCATTCTGCCGAAGCGGATACGATGGCGACGTATGAAATTCTAAAAGCACAATTAGATCGTTATCCGGATTTAGAAAATGATATGAAATCATTGTCTGAATTTACAACCCGCAAAAAGATAGCTGATTTTGCCGGAATGATTGCTTTTGATAAAGATAACGAAGAAATTTTTACCTTCGGAAAACATAAAGGTGCTAAAGTCGATAAAATTCTTGAAACAGAACCGGGTTATTTCAGCTGGATTCAAAATGCTGATTTTCCGTTGTATACCAAAAAGGTTTTAACGGCGATTAAACTAAGAAAGTTAAATACTAAATAAGGAGCTAAATTGCTAAGGCTCTGAGTTGCTAAGTTTTTTGCATAGTTCTTAGGGCCTTAGTAGCTTAGTAACTTAGTAACTCAAAAAAAATGAAAATAATCTGTATCGGTAGAAATTATACCAATCATATTGAGGAGTTAAAAAACGAACGTCCTGCAGAGCCAGTGGTTTTTATGAAACCGGATTCAGCAGTTTTGTTGAAACAACATCCGTTTGTTATACCTGAATTTTCTGAAGAGATTCATCACGAAATAGAGATAATTGTTAAGATTAACAAAGTAGGTAAGTATATTGATCCTAAGTTTGCGCACAAGTACTACGATGAGATAAGTGTAGGTATCGATTTTACTGCCAGAGATTTACAAGATAAATTAAAAGCAAAAGGATTGCCCTGGGAAAAAGCAAAAGCCTTTGATGGTTCTGCGGTTATTGGAGACTTTTTACCAAAAACCGATTTTATTTCTATGGAAAATCTTACATTTGAGTTGACAAACAATTCTCAAACAGTTCAAAAAGGAAATACAAGTTTTATGCTTTGGAAAATTGATGAGCTTGTTTCGTATGTATCGCAATTTTTTACCTTGAAAATTGGAGATATTATTTTCACAGGAACTCCTGAGGGGGTTGCTGCTGTGAAACCAAATGATGTTTTAGAAGGCTTTTTAGAAGATAAAAAATTATTCAGAATACAAGTAAAATAATGGCTTTAAAATACAACCTTTCGAAAGTATATGCGCTTTCAGACAATGATCCTGAATTTGTAAACGAAATTCTTAAATTATTTGTAACCGAAGTTCCTGAGGATTTAAAACAAATCAAAGAGGGAATCAAAAAAAAGGACCATAAATATGCCTATTCTTATGCGCACAAAATAAAGCCAACATTAGATTTAATGGGTTTAAATGTCGCTTTTGAAGAAATTCTGCAAGTCGAAGCCTGGACGAAGGTCGAAGGTAAGAAAAAAGAAATTATCGAAACTTTTAAAAGTATTAAACTACAGGTAAAAGAGGCGATCAAAGAAATTAAAAAAGATTTTGATTTGTAAAATGCGGGCGTGTCCCTGTTTTTGCCCTTTTTTAATTTAAGGCAAAAACAGGGTCGGGTTATTCGCTATATCTTTTGTTCCATAAAATTTTCGGTTAACGATACGTCTCTTTTGTCACAAAAGGATGCCGCTGCTACCCCTCACGCAAAAAAATCGTTACGACAATAACCTGCTTTATAATAATGACTTAAATAAGTAAGTAAAAATATTCTACAGCTATGAAAGCAACTATCATTACTATTGGAGACGAAATTTTAATAGGTCAAATTGTAGATACAAATTCAGGTTTTATCGCAAAATCTCTTGACCGAATCGGTGTTGAAGTTCATGAAATGATTTCGATAAGCGATGATAAAAAACACATTTTAGACACGTTTGCGCAATTGCAAAATAAAGTCGATGTTGTGATTGTAACAGGTGGTTTAGGGCCAACAAAAGACGATGTCACAAAAAAAACTTTCTGCGATTATTTTGATGATGAGCTAGTCGTAAATCCGGAAGTTCTGGCGCACGTGACGGAATTGATCGAAGGGTTTTATAAACGACCAATTTCACAATTAAATAAAGATCAGGCCTTAGTTCCTTCAAAATGCACCGTTTTGCATAATAAAATGGGGACGGCGCCGGGAATGTGGATGAAGAAAGAAAATACCGTATTTGTTTCGCTTCCGGGAGTTCCGTATGAAATGAAATATTTGGTCGAAGAAGAGATCATTCCTAAAATTGTTCGCGAATACAAACGACCTTATATCATTCATAAAACTATTTTAACGTGCGGTCAGGGCGAGAGTCTGGTTGCGGAACGTATCGAACATTGGGAAAATAATCTGCCTGAATTCATCAAGCTGGCTTATTTGCCAAATCCCGGAAGAGTACGTTTGCGATTGTCTGCCAGAGGAACGAATAAGGAGTTGCTCGAAGCTGCGATAGAGGAGAATGTAAAATCATTAGATGCTATTATTCATGATATTATAGTAGGCTATGAAGAAAATGAGACAATAGAATCCGTAGTAGGGAAAATTCTTTCAAGAGAAAATAAAACTATTGCAACTGCAGAAAGTTTTACGGGCGGAAAAATTGCATCTGTTTTGTCAGCTGTTCCCGGAGCTTCTAACTACTTCAAAGGTAGTATAGTTTCGTATGCAACAGAGGCGAAGGTTAATGTTCTCGGTGTCTCGCAGGATTTAGTAGATCAATTTTCAGTAGTTAGTGCAGAGGTTGCATCGGCTATGGCTTTGAATGTGAAAGAGATACTTAAAACAGACTATGCAATTGCTACAACCGGGAACGCCGGACCGACAAAAGGAGACTCTAATGCTGAAATTGGAGCTGTTTTTATCGCTTTGGCAACTCCAAACGGAATAATTGTGGAAGAATTTAATTTTGGCCAACCACGTGAAAAAGTGATAGATAGAGCCGTGATTAAGAGTTTAGAAATATTACAGAAAGAAATTTTAAAAAATGTGCTTTAATTTTTTGTTTCAATCGTTTATTTTTCTTTTCTTTGCACCCTGATTTTGAATAACGATAAAAGATAAGTATAATGTCAAGAGTTTGTGACCTTACAGGTAAAAGAGCGATGGTAGGAAATAACGTTTCTCACGCTATGAACAAAACTAAGAGAAAATTTTCTGTAAACTTAGTTAAAAAGCGTTTTTATCTTCCAGAAGAAGATAGATGGATTACTCTTAGAGTAGCAGCATCTACGATAAAAACAATTAATAAAAATGGAATCACTGCTGTTTTGAAAAAAGCACAGTCAGAAGGATTTATCAAATAATCTTTTCCTAAATAAATATATAGCAAGATGGCAAAGAAAGGTAATAGAATCCAGGTAATTTTAGAATGTACAGAACACAAGACTTCTGGTGTTTCAGGTACTTCAAGATACATAACAACTAAGAACAAAAAAAATACTCCGGACAGATTAGAGATTAAGAAATTTAATCCAATCTTGAAACGTGTAACTGTTCACAAAGAAATTAAGTAATAATTTAGAGATTTTAATACAATCTTATAATGTCGATTATTAAGTAATACTTGTAATACGATAACATTTAAAGATTTATTGAATTTCAATAACATTTAAATCATGGCAAAGAAAACCGTAGCATCGTTACAAACAGCTTCTAAGAGATTATCAAAAGCCATCAAAATGGTGAAATCTCCTAAAACTGGTGCATATACATTCGTAGAATCTATTATGGCTCCTGAAGAAGTTGATACTTTCTTGAAAAAGAAATAATAACAATTACAGTATATAGAAAAGCTACTTTCATTCGGAAGTAGCTTTTTTATTTTTTATATTTGTCTAAAATTTTATAGAAATATAACAATTGGCTTTTTTTTTAGCTAAAGTTCCTGATAACCTCTCTATCTTTACTGTCCCAAAGGATGTAGATACTATCAAGGATCAGGTAGAAAAAGTTGATCTTCTATAAATATTAGGATTATTTAGATGGTCAAAGAATCGGATAGTCTAAAAAACTAACAACCTATAAAAAATGAGTTTTTTTAAAAAATTATTCTCTACTGATAAAAAAGAGACTTTAGACAAAGGTCTTGAAAAATCAAAAACTACTTTTTTCTCAAAGTTAAGCAAAGCCGTTGCCGGAAAATCTAAAGTCGATGACGACGTTTTAGATGATCTGGAGGAAATTCTGGTAGCTTCGGATGTTGGTGTAAATACAACACTGAAAGTTATTTCAAGAATTGAAAAACGCGTCGCTGAAGACAAATATTTAGGTACAGATGAGCTGAACCAAATTCTGCGTGAAGAAATTGGAGCTTTATTGTCTGAAACAAATACTGGAGAAGCCACCGAATTTGAAATTCCGAAAGATAAAAAACCATACGTTTTAATGGTAGTTGGTGTCAATGGCGTTGGTAAAACAACTACAATTGGTAAACTGGCTTATCAGTTTAAAAAAGCAGGTTATAAAGTAGTTTTAGGAGCTGCAGATACTTTTCGTGCCGCTGCTATCGATCAATTGCAAGTTTGGGCAGATCGCGTAGATGTGCCAATTGTCAGACAAAATATGGGGAGTGATCCTGCGTCTGTTGCTTTTGATACTTTACAATCAGCTGTAGCTCAAAATGCCGATGTGGTTATTATAGATACTGCCGGACGTTTACACAACAAAGTCAATTTGATGAACGAACTTACCAAGGTAAAACGTGTTATGCAAAAAGTCGTTACTGATGCACCTCATGATGTACTTTTGGTTTTAGACGGTTCGACGGGTCAAAATGCTTTTGAACAAGCCAAACAATTTACTGCGGCAACTGAGGTTACTTCGCTTGCGGTAACTAAATTAGACGGAACTGCAAAAGGTGGTGTTGTAATTGGTATTTCAGATCAGTTTCAGATTCCTGTAAAATACATTGGTGTTGGTGAAGGAATTGAAGATTTGCAGGTTTTTAATAAATATGAATTTGTAGATAGTTTTTTTAAATAGTTTATAATGAGTTTTTCTTCTTTAAAAAATATAACGCCTCTTACTTTTTATTTTGGAAGCGTTATTTGTTTCGTTTTGGCAAATGTAATCAGGGATCAAACTCTGTCTTTTTACTATGTTTTATTAGTATTGGGATTAGTCTTCTTTTTTATGGGAATACTGAAGAGACTACGTACGAAACGATAATTAATAATAATAAATTTCTTCTGTAAGATTGCATCAATTGCATTGTTGATTTTTTTTGATAATGTTTATAACTTGATGGTGATCTTATTTTTTGTTTTCTTGAATTTTTATTTCTTTTGAATTTTATAAAGTTAACTTTGTATCACAAAATATTCTTTTGAAAACCGGAACCCTAGCCCTGATGGGAGCGGTATCCTTTTTCTTGCTCCTTTAGCAGGAAAAAGATATAGCGGACAGCAGGAAATAGCTTCTGACTCTTGTCCTGAAGCTTTGGGATGTTCAGGGTGTCAGTTATTTAATTTTAATAAAATATAGTATGAAAAACACTTTTATGATTTTGGTTCTATCGCTCTTGTTTTTGGGGTGCAGGCAAGAAATTAAACCGGCTGATATTGCGAAATTAAATGGTTATTGGGAAATCGAAAAAGTAATTTTTGATAAAGGTGAAGAGAAAGATTACGGAATGAATGAGAGTTTTGATTATTTTAATATAAAAAATAACAAAGGGATTCGAAAGAAGGTAATGCCTCAGTTTGACGGCACTTTTTTAACGAGTGATTCTTTTGAAAGTGTTTCAGTTCGATTTAAAGGCGATCAGGTTTTTCTGGATTATAAAACAGATTATGCAAAGTGGAGCGAGGAATTGATTTCGATTTCAGAGGAGAAGATGGTGGTGAAAAATCAGCAGAAAAAAGAGTATCATTATAAAAAAGCAGGAGCAATAAATTTATTAGAAGATGGCAAAAAGACTAAATAATCAGACGATTGGGGCTGTTTTGCAACAGATTATCCAGGTGAATAAATTGGGTGCAGGAATGGACCAAATTGATGTAAAAGAGGCATGGAGGCAACTAATGGGAAATGGTGTGAATACATATACCAAAAACGTTGTTTTGAAAGGAAGCACACTTTACGTTGAATTGGGATCTGCGGTTTTAAGGGAAGAATTAAGCCATGGAAAAACTAAAATCGTGAAAATGATTAATGAAGAGTTGGGGCGTGAGGTCGTAAAGGATGTAATTTTGCGTTAGACTTCTCAGATTATTTAGACTGGCTTAGATCTTAAGTTTTTTGAGATGAGAATTACTTAGCAATTTAAGGATATAGTATAAAAAGAAAACCCACTTCAGGCGAAGTGGGTTTTCTTTTTATAAGATTCAGTAATCTAGAAGTCTGTATCTGGAAAACTAATATTAGAATTGCTCTCTTCCAGCAAAGTGGAATGCACCTTCGATAGCAGCGTTTTCGTCGCTATCAGAACCGTGTACTGCATTTTCTCCGATAGAAGTTGCATATGCTTTACGAATAGTTCCTTCAGCAGCTTCAGCAGGATTTGTAGCTCCAATTAAAGTTCTGAAATCTTCTACTGCGTTGTCTTTTTCTAAAATTGCAGCAACAATTGGTCCACGAGACATGAATTCAACTAATTCTCCGTAGAAAGGTCTTTCTGCGTGAACTGCGTAAAATGCTTTAGCATCAGCTACAGTTAATTGAGTTAATTTTAATGAAACGATTTTGAATCCTCCAGTAGTAATCATTGCTAAGATATTTCCGATGTGTCCGTTTTGAACTGCATCCGGCTTAATCATTGTAAACGTTCTATTTGTTGCCATTTTATTGCTTATTTTTAATTTTGTGCAAAAGTATACTTTTTTATGAATTGATTTTAATTAATTCATAATTAAAACACGATAGAATGATGTTTTTATTAATAGAATCTGTTTTTTAAACGATATATGTAGAGATACACTGCAGTACATTTAACACAAGGCGTGTAATAATAAAAAAAGACACATTGCTGTGCGTCTCTACTTTAAGTTTTGTCAGTTTGAGCGGAGTCGGGAACACGCAAAGCATTTCAGCTCCGCTCAATGTGACAATAATTAAACTTTAAAAATTAATTTGTTTTTATAGAAAATCCACAAGATAAACGTCCAGATTCCCACATACACCAGTGCTCCGGCTAAAGAAGCCGTCATCGGATTACTGAAAAATGGTGCAATTCCGAAAGTATACAAATAATTTAAAAGATTGATTTTCTCAGAAGGATTGTGTGGATTTTGAAATTCAATCATTACTAAGGCTTGCGGAATAATCTGTGAGCTAAAGAAAACAATCATTGGATTTACGCCCCAGATCAAGAATGGTTTGAATCCTTTTTTATAATCAGCAATATCAATGATGTAATATAACAGGGTTAGAAATACCGTTGCTAATCCTGTAGTGTATAGAACATAGCTGCTTGTCCAGAGTGATTTGTTTATTGGGAAGATGAGATCCCAGAGGAGACCAAAAAAGATAAGTATCGTACCGATAATCCCCATTTTTTGTGCTTTTTGAATTTTGATTGCGTTAGTTTGTAGAACTTGTCCAATCAATAAACCAATGATTCCGTTTACGATAGATGGAATTGTACTTAAAACTCCTTCAGGGTCCCAGGTTACAGTTCCGCGATACATATGACCTTTTAGCAGGACACTGTCAAGCCACGAAGCTAAATTCGTTCCTTTATCAAGATTTGCAGCCCCAATTCCTGGAACGGGAATTAAGGTCATTATTGCCCAATATCCTAATAATAAAATGATTCCGGTTATGATTTGGGTTTTTTGAGATGTTTTTAAATACAAAAGGGAAACTACAAAATAAATAATGGCAATTCGTTGTAAAACTCCCGGTAAGCGTACATCATGATACGCTTCGATACCGCTATACGCTAAAAACAGATAAATAGCGAGAATTGAAAAGGCCAGAATATTTTTAACTTTTGAACTAAAACTCCCCATTAATGCATAGCCAACAGCAATGGTAATAATTAAACGACCAATTAAAAGTGGAATTCCCTCAAGACCGAATAATTGTATTTTTCCAAAAAAGTTGAAGAAAATCCCCAAACAAAGCATTCGCAAAGAGCGAACTAAAATTTTATTGAAGGTAGTCCCGTCATAAAATTTATCAGGCATTGCCAGCGGAACTGCCACTCCCATAATAAAGATAAAAAATGGAAAAACTAAATCAGTGGGCGTGCAACCATGCCATTCTGAATGTAATAAAGGTCCGTAAACATGTCCCCAATCTCCGGGATTATTTACAATTGTCATTAGTAAAATGGTTAATCCTCTAAAGACATCTAAAGATATCAAGCGCTCTCTGGTCATAATTTTGGTAAATAGGTTAATTTTTGTTTTAAAAGTTACTATTTGGTTTAGAGAGGCAATAATTTCAGAAGAGGTGGTTATTTGTTTCTGAGGATTACTACTTTATTGTCTGTCTGCCATGAATTGCACTAATTTTCACGAATGTAAAAAAGTATAAAGAAAAGCAGATAATTAGTGTAAATTAGTGCAATTCGTGGCGAAAACTTATATCATAATTATATTAAAATTCGTTTCTAATGGTTTTAATTTTTGAATTAAAAGTGGAATTAATTGTTCCCCTTTTTCTAAATAAAATTCAGAAAAATTGGTCTGGCGTTCCTGCAAACTTTGATTAGGGAATAACTCGAATTGTAAATCTGTCACGCGTTGTAATTCGTTATCTAATTTTCGTTTTTGTGCTTTTAATAATCTTTTTTCAAGATTATCTAAACCTTTCTTTTGTTTAACTTCCTGTGCTTTTACAGCGCCTGTAAATGACTTATCCGTTTGTTGTGCCAATTCGTAAAGATATTCAAATTGTTTTTCTAATGCTTGTTTTTGAGGTGTTAAATCAATTGGAAAAGCAGATAATTTGTGTGTAATCGCATTAATCAAATCAGATGGTTTTGTAAAAAGATCAGCCCAGCTTAAACCTAAGTTATCAGCTTTTTTAACTTGTTTTTCAGTTGCTAAAAGTACCGAGTTACGAACTAAAAGCATCGGAAAAGTAATATTTACGGCTTCAAAGAATGACTTTAATTCTAACCAATAGGCAATTTCGCCACCTCCGCCAATGTAACATAAATTGGGTAAAATGATTTCCTGATACAACGGACGCATAATTACGTTTGGACTAAATTTTTCCGGATTACTTTCTAATAATTTGAAGATCTGGTCTTTTGAAAATGAGATTTTGGTATTGTTGACAAAGTATTTATTGTTCTCAAAAATAATTCTTTCGCGTAAATCGTCTTCAATATAAAATAAATTGATTTCACGAGGATTTACCTGAACGGTATAAGTTGCAAGCTTTTCGATGGTTTCCTGAACCGCTCTGAAAGAAGTTTGTTGTTTTAATTCTTCTTTTATGTACGGAATAAAAGCTTGTTTTAAATTCGAATCATCGGCATCTAAAATCACTAAACCATAATTGGCAAATAAACTATTGGCTAAAAAACGGGTGGCATCTGCTAAGTTTTCGTGTTTTATATAGGCTTCTTCAAACAGTTTTTTTATGAAGCCGGCATTTGTACTTGATCCTAATTCTGCAGCATAAATTTCAAAGAATTCAGCTAAACCTTCAGTAGAAAGTCTTCCGACAGGACCTGTGCTTTCTTTATTCCAACGGAACTTCTTTCCTTTAAAATTAAAATAATTGATCTCTTCAAAGTCATGATCCTCGGTCGCCATCCAATAAACGGGAACGAAATTATTCGCAGGATATTTTAGTTTTAATTCCTTCGTCAGATTAATTGTCGAAATGATCTTATATAAGAAATACAACGGGCCACTAAATAAATTTAATTGGTGCCCGGTTGTTATTGTAAACGTATTTTGAAGTGCTAAAAGCTCGATGTTTTGTTTTGTCGAATCAGAAATTTCGATATTCTGATACTGCTTTTTTAAAGTTTCAACCAAAGGGATTCGATTTTGATTATCGAAGTTGGCTTGTTTTTCAATGATTTGTTTTTCAAAGTTTTCCAGGGTTGGAAAATGATTGTACAGCGGTTTTAATTCTGATTTTTGATCTAAATAATGTTGCATTAACTTAGAGAAATATCCTGAAGTTTGGTAGCTGATACAGTCGGTTGGCATAATTTTAAATTTATTTTTGACAGCTGTAAATTTAATGAAAATATGCAGTTAAATTCAGTTTTAACGATTGCTTATGATTTGATTTTTGATTTTTATTTTAAAGTACCTGTAATCAGGTTTTTAATTTTGATTGAATTGATGTTGTGTAAAATGTAAAACACATGAAATTTGTTAAAAATACAGAGGGGTTTTAAAACTAATTGTTCTAAATGTGAAATATTAACAACGAAACTATATTTTTGTAACCAAAAAAAAGATATATCTATTTTATATGGAAACTAACCCGAAAAAGAAGAACTCATTAAAACATGTTCTTTTTGGTTCTTTAATTGGAACTACAATTGAATTTTTTGATTTTTATATTTATGCCAATGCAGCCGTATTGGTTTTTCCGCAATTATTTTTTCCGGGTTCTAATTCGACTATGGCGACTCTGGAATCTTTAGCGACTTTTTCAATAGCTTTTTTATCGCGTCCTTTAGGTTCTGCCTTTTTTGGACATTACGGAGACAAAATCGGACGTAAATTTACTCTGGTTGCCGCTTTATTAACGATGGGTATTTCGACTGTTGCCATTGGTTTTTTACCAAGTTATGCCAGTATTGGCGTTGCAGCTCCTTTATTATTAATGCTGTGTCGATTTGGACAAGGTGTAGGTTTAGGTGGTGAATGGGGAGGAGCTGTTTTATTGGCTATCGAAAATGCACCGCCAAATAAACGTGCCTGGTACGGAATGTTTCCGCAATTGGGGGCTCCAATAGGATTGCTACTTTCAGGAGGAACTTTTTTATTTTTGACCGATTCAATGAGCAATGAAGATTTTATGGATTATGGATGGAGAATCCCGTTTATTGCCAGCTCTCTTTTGGTAGTAATTGGTTTTTACATTCGAACAAAAATAACTGAAACACCTTCTTTCGAAAATGCTAAAAAAGAACAGGAAGAAGTTAAAGTTCCTTTTTTAACACTTGTAAAATCGTATAAAAATCAATTGATTTTTGGAACTTTTGCCGCTATTACCACTTTTTTGGTTTTTTATTTAATGACTGTGTTTACGTTGAGTTGGGCGACTTCAGATTTAGGAATTGTCAAAAGAGACGGATTATTAATACAATTGTTTTCGGTATTGTTTTTTGCCATTTTTATTCCGGTTTCGGCTGTAGTAGCAGATAAAATTGGCCGCCGTAAGATGCTAATTACAGCTACAGTAGCTATCGGGATGTTTGGATTTTTCTTCTCTTACTTTTTAAGCTCGGGAAATATTGTTTTAGTGACCATTTTTGCCTGTATCGGAATGGCTTTAATGGGATTTACTTATGGGCCTTTAGGAACTTTTTTATCGGAGTTGTTTCCAACAAATGTTCGTTATTCCGGTGCGTCCCTAACTTTTAATATGGCGGGGATTCTGGGTGCTGCTTTTGCGCCTATGATCGCAATTTGGTTAGCCTCTACTTATAGTGTGAGTTATGTAGGTCTGTATTTAACAATTGCGGCATGTATCTCTTTGTTTGCCTTTTTAGTGATTAGCAAAGAGGAGCACAAGTTTTAAAAGTTTAATTTGCAATAATTTTATAAAGAGGCTTTAATTTAAAATTAAGGTCTTTTTTTTTTTTGTTAATTAAAAAAGTATTTAGATATTTGTCTAAATATATAAATGATGAATGATATTTTTAAGGCATTAAACGATGCAACCCGCAGAGAAATTCTTGAACTTTTAAAAGAGAAAGATTTGTCAGCCGGAGAAATTGCTGATGCGTTTAATATTTCAAAACCCAGTATTTCGCATCATTTGGATATTTTGAAACGTGCAGATTTAATTACTTCTGAAAAAAACGGGCAATTCATCATTTACACCATCAATACCACCATAATGGAAGATGTTTTGCAATGGATACTAACCTTTAAAAAATAAAAATGAATTTAGAACTAAAAAAAGAACTTCCAATAATTGGAATTGTTTTGACACCTTTTGTGTATTTAGCTATTATTTGGGACAGCCTTCCTCAGCGAGTTCCAATACATTGGAATTATAAGGGGGAAATTGATAATTGGGGCGACAAGTTTTCCCTTATTTTGATATTGTTCCTCTTGCCGGTTTTGATGTATGTTTTGATGACTTTTATTCCAAAAATCGATCCTAAAAAGAGAATTTCTTTAATGGGAGGAAAATTTTATCAACTCAAATTTTTTTTGGTGCTGTTTATGTCTTTAGTGGCACTATTAATTCTTTATACGACAAAAGAGCGATCAGTAAATAATCCTAATTTAGTTTTTGCATTATTGGGGGTGCTATTAATGATTTTTGGGAATTATTTTAAAGTAATTCAACCTAATTATTTTATAGGAATACGTACGCCATGGACACTGGAAAATAGTGAAGTATGGAAAGCTACTCATGGATTTGCAGGTAAAATTTGGCTTATTGGAGGTTTTATTCTAATGTTAGGAGGATTAGTTCTAAACAATGCATTCGGTAATGTATTTGTTTCTATCATTCTAATTTTGGCATTAATTCCAATAGTTTATTCTTTTATAAAATTCAAACAAATACAAAAAAGAGATCATCAATCAAATTAGTTTACTTACACAATCAATCAAAGAAAATGACAAAAATTATACTTATTTTAATAACAGTTTTAAGCTCTTTTATCATGAGAGGACAAGAGATTTCAGGAAAATGGAATGGTGTTTTAAAAGTACAGGGCACTCAATTAAGAGTATCATTTAATGTTACTCAAACAGAAAATGGTTATAAAGCAACAATGGATAGTCCGGATCAGAAAGTGACTGGGATTCCTTTAGAAAAAACAATCTTTGAGAATTCAATTTTAAAATTAGAAATACCAAGTGCTCAAATTTCCTATTTAGGAACATTAAATAAAGACAATATTATTGTAGGTACTTTTACGCAAGGCGGGCAATCTTTTGAGATGAATTTATCCAAAGAAGAAATTCAAAAACAAGTATTTGCCAGACCACAAGAGCCGCAAAAACCTTTTCCGTATTATACCGAAGAAGTAAAATTTGAGAATAAAACAGATCATGTGACTTTAGCAGGAACTTTGTCTTTACCTAAAAAAGAGGGTAATTTTCCAGCAGTAATTTTAATTACCGGAAGTGGTAAACAAAATAGGGATGAAGAAATACTAAGACATAAACCATTTTTAGTGTTGTCTGATTATTTGACTAAAAAAGGAATCGCTGTTTTGCGTTTTGATGATCGTGGTGCGGGCGAATCTACCGGTGATTATACAAAATCATCAACAATCGATTTTGCCAGAGATGTTCAGGCTGGAGTTGATTATTTAAAAAACAGAAAAGAAATTAATAAAAACAAAATTGGATTAATAGGTCATAGTGAGGGCGGAGTAATCGCTCCAATCATTGCAGGAAATTCAAAAGCCATTGACTTTATTGTTTTATTAGCCGCGCCAGGTCTTCGTGGGGATAAATTGTTATTATTACAAAAAGAAATACTTGAAAAGCAATTTGGAGTTCCTGAAAATGACATTCAAAAAGGTCAGGAAATTTTTAAAGGTGCTTATGAAATTGTCTTGGCTTCTGCTGCAAATGATGAAAAGTTGAAAAATAATTTAAGTAGCTATGCTCAGTCAAAATTTGATGATAAAACGGCAAAATTATTTGTAGATCAAATTACAAATGTATGGTGGTACAATTTTTTAAGAATTGATCCCGCAGTAGCTTTAGCAAAAGTAAAATGCCCTGTTTTAGCTCTTAATGGCAGCAAAGATTTACAAGTTCCTGCAACTGTTAATTTAGAAACGATTAAAAAAGTTTTAATTAAGGCAGGGAATAAAAATGCAACAATCAAAGAGCTTCCTGGTTTAAATCATTTGTTTCAGGAATGTAAAACCGGTTCTCCTCAGGAATATGATTCGATTGAGCAGACATTTTCTCCTATAGCTTTAGAAGAAATATCGAATTGGCTTTTGGTACAAACAAAATAAGATGCATAATCTCTAAATAAAAAATAACCGCAAAATTTACTTTGCGGTTATTTTTTTATCTCTTTAGACTAAAATGACCCCTATATTCTTTTCCGTTTAATCTTGTGGCAGTAAACCAATAATCTGATGCAGGTTCCTGACTGCCCAGATAATTTCCATCCCACGGGTTATTGGAAGTTAATTCTTTGATGAATTTTCCGTAACGATCAAATATTTTTATTCCTGTGTTAGGTTTCAAATAAGCAAAGTTTATTATCCAGGTATCATTATAGCCATCGTTATTTGGTGTAAAGAATTTAGGAAAAGGTAATTCATCTACAAAATTAATGCAATCTCCAACTGTTGCGCCCAGTACATTTATGTCAACTGGAATTCTGTCACTTTCACAGCTATTAATAGTTTGTGAAGCATAATAAGTAATTCCATTTTCGAGAGTTGTTGCTTCAGACAATGTGGTATTTGAAGATGTACTTTGATACCATTTTATATTTTGTCCTATAATGTTGATGCTTTTTATTACGGCATTTTGTTGTATGCAGAATGTCTGTGGCGTGTCTGCCATCGGAATTTGTGTATCCTGAATTTTTACTGTGACAGCAAATCGCGGGCTTTCACAGTTGTTTAATGTTTGAGTTGCATAGTAAATGCTGTTTTGTAATAAAGTTGTTTCGGGTAAAATGACTCCATTTGTTGCAGAATCGTACCATTTAATATCGGTTCCTGTTAAATTTAGATTTTCTAAAGTTGCAATTTCATCGATACAAAAATTTTGAATTTTTGAGCCTGTTGGTGATGATGTAAAATTTGTAAATGGATTGATCGTAACTGTGGTTGCATTTGAAATACAACCGTTATTATTTTTGACCTTAATAAAATAGGTGTTAGGGTCAAGATTTGATTTCATAGCAGTTGTAGTCCAGCTAACACCATTATCGAAACTATATTCTGGTGCAGCGTCGGTAATTGTAATAGTACCTTTAAGATTATTACAATCCGGCTGGGAAATTATAAAAGCAGGATTACTCGGATAATCCGTTGGAGCATTAATGGTTGTAGGCAATGTTGCAGACTCGCAGCCAATACTATTTTTAACACGAACCATATAGATTCCGGCTATTAAATTTCCTGAATTAGGATTGGATGAATAATTTTCACCATTGTCAAAACTATATTGATCAGCTGTACTTGTAATTAAAATCGAGCCAAATGGATTGCTGCAAGTAATAGGCTGGGTAACATTTAAAGTTGGAGTTGAAGGAGCATTTGGCGGTACATTGATGGTTGCTTTGTACGCAATAGATTGGCAGCCATTTGTGTATTTTATTCGGATGAAATAATTTCCGGGAGATAAATTGGCAGTATTGCTGGTATCCCATGTAAGACCATCGTCAAAACTATATAGATTCGCAACCGTAGAAACCATAATATTGCCTAAGGCAGAATTACAACCCAATGGATTTGTGACTACCACTTGCGGTGCTTCAGGAATTACAGGTGCAGCTTGTATAGTGACCGGTGCAGCCAGAGAAATACAACCCGAATTATATTTAATCATCAAATTATAAGTTCCTGCAGAAAGATTAGATTTTGTATTGGATGCCCCAAACGTGATTCCGTTATCAAAACTATAAAAATCGGCAGCAGTATTAATTGAAATTGATCCTGTAAAATTGGTGCAATTGGGTTGAGTCGCTGTAAAGGAAGGAGCTGAAAGCGCTGATAATGGTGAAATCGTAACTGAAGCAGCATCTGAAACACAACCCGCTAAATTTTTAATCTTTATGAAATAAATACCTGGCGAAAGATCTGTTTTTGTATTAGAAAAAACGTAGGTTAATCCGTTGTCATAACTATAAGTTGCTGCATTTGTTGTAATGGTAATAGAACCTTTTGATGAGCTGCAACTTGGCTGAGTACTAGTAAAAGCTGGAGATGCAATTGTAGTGCCAGAACTCAAATTGACAACAGTGGTTGCTGATTCACAACTATATGAATTTGTTTTGATTTTAATAATATATGTACCTGCCCCTACATTTATTTTCGTAGGACTTGTTGTCCAACTGTTTCCATCATTGAAACTATAACTTATGGCCGATGTTGTTATGGTTATACTTCCATCAGTGGCACTACAGGAAGAAGGTTGAACTATCTTTACAGCGGGCGCAGCAGGAATTGACGGAGGAGTATTTATATAAATATAATTGCCTGAAGACGTACAACCCAGAGTGTTTTTTATTACTACAGTGTATGAGCCGCCAGCTAAATTTTTCTTTACAGGATTTGTAGTCCAGGTTATTCCTCCATCAAAACTATATTGATCTGCGGCAGAATTTACTATTATAGATCCGGTAGGAGTACTGCATGTGGGTTGAATAGTAGATACATTTGGTGATGAAAGGTAATATTTGTTTATGTATGTATATTGTGAATTTGATTTACAACCTTTTGCATTTTTAATAAGGATATTATAAGACGAACTCGCAGGATTTAATAAAATTGGATTTGTAGTCCAGGTATTGCCCCCATCAAAACTATAATAATCAGCAGGAGTTGTAACGGTAATACTTCCCCCATTTCCGCAGCTGGGCTGTACTACTTTTATATTTGGATTTGGAAGATAATAAGGATTGATTGATATTGATAAACCAGAAGATTTACAACCTGCTGCATTTTTTATTATAATACTGTAATAACCAGAAGTAAGTCCTGAAAGAACCGGGTTAGTTGTCCAGGTATTGCCATTATCAAAGCTATAAGAACTTGCAACTGTTGCAATAGTAATACTTCCGTTGATACCACAGGTTGGTTGGATTAATGTAAAATCCGGATTAGGTAAATAATCCTGTTGTAGGTAAGCGTATGTACCGTAGGGGTAAGATGTGCACCCAGAAGCATTTTTTATTAATAAATTATAAGAGTTTGGACTTAGGTTAGTAAATACGGGATTACTACTCCAGGTTGTACCTCCATTTATACTGTATTGTACTCCAGTTGAAGTAAAGGTTATGCTTCCGCCAACTCCACAAGTAGGTTGTGTTGTTTTAAAAGTAGGAACTGGAAGATAGAATTCTTGAAGTGATACAGAGTTTGAGTTAGAAACACAACCTTGAGCATTTTTGATCATTGGGTAATAATATCCTGCTGAAAGGTCTGAAAAAACAGGATTTGTCACCCAATTGGTACCGTCAATACTATAAAAGCTTGCAGTAGTATTAATTTTAATACTGCCCTTTGTTCCACATCCTGGCTGAGTGGTGGTTAAATTGGGCTGTGCTAACTTCGAGGGATCCATATAAATGGAAATGTAATTGGATGTACAATTATCTTTTTTTATCATTAAATAGTAGGATCCCTGACTTAAATTATTAAAAACATTACTTGTACTCCAGGTTGTACCATAATCGATACTGTAATAATCTGCAGTAGTTTTGAATGTAATATTGCCAATATTTCCACAACTTGGATTGGTAGCTGTATAATCTGGATCTGGAAGCCTTGCGTTATTAATTGAAACACTTACAGAGTTAGAAACACATCCTAAATTGTTTTTTATTGCAATGTTGTAATATCCATAAGAAGTAAGATTTGATAAGGTAGGAGAAGTTCCCCAAGTATAGCCTCCATCAAAACTATAGAAACTAGCAGTTGTATTTATTGTAATACTGCCCGAGGATGTACAAGTGGGCTGAACAACTGTATAATCGGGTATATTTATATTTGGATTATTTAAATAAATAGTATTTGGATAAGACATACAGCCAAGATTGTTTTTTATAATTACGGTATAAATACCAGGAGGTAATGATTTAGAATTGAGAGTTGTCCAAGTTACACCATTGTCAAAACTATAAAAATCGGATAATGAGTTGACGGTGATTTTTCCGTTTACACCACAAGTTGGCTGTTCCTGGGTAATAATTGGCGCATTCAAATAAGGCTGAGATAAATAAACATACGCAGCAGCACTGATACATCCCGCACTGTTTTTTGTTTTTATTTGATAGGTTCCGAAAGGTAAAACTTTAACATTATTACTAGTCCATGTTGTACCATTATCAAAACTATACGAATCTCCTACTGTAGTAATAGTAATACTGCCATCTGTTCCGCAAACAGGTTGTTCAGATGTATATTGAGGATATGAATTTTCGTAATTATTTAAATAAGCATAAGTATAGAAAGAAGTACAGCCTAAAGCATTTTTAATTCCTAAAGAATAGCTTCCTGCATTTAAATTACTCATTGTATTGTTTGTAACCCACGTAGTTCCTCCGTCAAAAGTGTAAAAATCCGAAAGAGTATTAATGGTAATACTTCCTTTTGCAGTACAATCAGGCGATACGGTTGTATAAGTTGGGGTTTCTAGCGTATTACTGCTAATAAGTACATTGTTTGCTGACGATATACAACCTTGTAAATCTTTGATACGAATTTTATAATTTGCAGGTAAAAGATTGGTAGCCGTAGAGTTATTTCCCCAGGTATTACCATCATCAAAACTATAGTATACAGCTGGAGTTGTAATGGTAATACTACCGGTATCTCCGCAAAATAAAGGATTGGTATAAGTGTAATTTGGATACAAAGTAGAAGCAGCTGTAATAATTACACTTTGAGAATAGGAGGTACATCCATTTACGGTCTTTATTTTTACTTGATAAGTTCCGGGATATAAATTACTCTTTGTGTTGCTTGCACCCCAGGTTAAGCCATCATCAAAACTATATTGTGATGCCGCCGAGGTTATTTTTATTGTTCCTGTGGAGACAAAACAAGAAGGTTGTGTAATCTGTAAGATAGGAGAAACGGCAGTTTGGCTTGGTTCGATAGTAACACTTGCATTGCTGGTGCATCCAAAAAAATCTGTGACAGTAACAGAATAATCCCCTAACGAAGTTATCGTAATACTTTGCGTAGTTTCTCCAGTATTCCATAAATACGAAGACCCTGGAGAAGCAGTTAATACAGTGCTTCCGGAACAAACATTTAGGATACCTGTAATATTTGCAGTGGGATTTCTTACCTCTAGATTTGCAGAAATTATTTTATAACAAATCGCATCCCTGCTCACCCTTACAAAAACAGAAGCACTTGAACTTGGGTAACTTGTAAAATTGGTGATAGCATTTAAGTTGGAATCTGCCTCGTTATAATTTTTGAAATAACTAAAATTTAAACCCGCTGTAGAAGCAACCACTAAAGAATTTAATGTAGACAAATCAAAATTTTCACTCCCGTCACGGTTTGCATCACATTGAGATATTGTGGCGGTCGTTACATTAATGTTACAACTTGAAGAGCAATTCAAAAAAGAAATATCCCAGCCAGGATTTGCATCTGGATCTATGGCAGAATTAAATGTGGTTCCTGCGCAGGAACTTCCGGAAATGTCATAATCTATTTGTACGCCTACATTATAATTAGCATTTGTAATATTTGGAAAATCACTGGTTTTTAATGTAAAACAAAATTTTTTATTTGTTGTGTCTAAACTTGAAGTAGTTGAGGTACTGTAAACTGACACGTTATTGCTGTTGTAAACATTTAAAGTGATTTTTTTTACTGAGGCAGAAATTCCTCCAGAATTAGGAATCGTATAACTGCCGCAAACTGAAATCGGCAAAGTTGGACAAACTTTATACAAAGGATCTAGTTCTATAGAGCCTTGCAGATTTTCTGCGGAATGTAGGGTACAAACATCATCAATATACATATACCCGAAATGTCCGCCCAATCCACATCTTGAAGCCATAAATTCAACGGTAAATTCTTCATTATTAGGAATGGATGAAATGTCCAATAATCCTGATTGCCAATTGGTAGTATATAAAGTAACAAAATCAGAAGTTTGGCTAGGAACCTTGCTGAAAATGCAATTTTTTTCATCTCCTACCAAACAAAATTCACTAACAACGGTCTTGTTTTTATCTAAAATCCGTGCTTTTACAAAAGCTTGATTATCAGTATGGCTATTGTCATATACACTTTGTAATACCGCTTTGTAGTTAAATTTTAGATAATTTTCATTATTTGTTTTATACCTTTTGCCCTGAACAATAGAGCCATAAGTGGAGGAGTTCTCATAATTAATTTTAAGAGCATATTGATCAAATGCTTTAATGTCTCCTATATATGGGTCAACCAAATTGGCAGAAACACCGGTTGCCATAATGTTCATATTATTAGGATTAAAGCGATTGATGTATGAGTCGGCAGTATTGGTGATCGATTGGCATTGTGTAGGTCCGGGAGGATCGCCTATTGTGCAAAGAAAATTCTTAAGGTAGCTGTTTCCGTTTATAGTTTCATATTGCTCAAAACCTCCGTTAGTGCACATTTCTACTCCTTGAAGAGTAGCGGCTGTTTTTGAAGTTAAATTTCCATCTTTTGAATTTAAAATTACTTTTTTTAAATTCAGTATTTCCGCCTTCATCTTTTCTTCCCTAATTTTCAAAAATTGTTTTTGTTGTTCCAAATTTTGAATGAGATGCCCATTTTTATCTTCTAATAAAAAATTATTGGACGAATTAGGATTAATTTCTTGCGCAAAAACACAAGTACATTTGATAAAAACAATAAATAAGAGTAAAATTTTCTTCATATAGGATATTTAGCGGCGAAGCAAATGTAATTAATTATCTACAAAAGAAAACTAAAATCAGAACTTGAATCTTTTCCTGAAAAGTCTCTAAATATCCCGTATTTTTGCAAAAAAATATCTTGCCTTGAAAACCAAACTTTTTGTCGTTACGCCGCCTTTTACCCAACTGAATACTCCGTATCCGGCGACAGCGTATATAAAAGGATTTCTGAATACCAAAAATATCGAATCAGTTCAGGCGGATTTGGGTATTGATGTGATTTTGGAATTGTTTTCGAAAAAAGGATTGATTGATTTGTTTCAGGTTTCAAGTTCAAAGTTTCAAGTTTCAGGTTCTGAAACATCTGATAATTCCAAACGTATTTTTGCTTTACAGGACGAATACATCAAAACGATTGATGCTGTAATTCAGTTTTTGCAGGGAAAAAATCCAACATTGGCTTTGCAAATTTGTCAGGAAGATTTTCTGCCCGAAGCTTCTCGTTTTGCGCAATTAGAAGAACTCGACTGGGCTTTTGGAACCATGGGAACCCAGGATAAAGCAAAACATTTAGCGACTCTGTATCTTGAAGATATATCCGATTATATTGTAGAATGCGTCGATGAAAATTTTGGCTTTAGCCGATATGCCGAACGTTTGGGACGAAGTGCCAATTCGTTTGATGAATTGTACGAAGCTTTACAGCAGGAACCAACTTATATAGATGCGATTCTAATTTCTATTTTAAAAGCGAAGATTGAAACGATTCAACCTACATTTTTTCTGATTTCCGTTCCCTTTCCGGGGAATTTATATAGCGCTTTTCGTTGTGCACAATGGATCAAACAACATCATCCCGAAATTAAGATTTCGATGGGGGGTGGTTTCCCCAATACAGAATTGCGTTCCCTTTCGGATGCCCGTGTTTTTGAGTTTTTTGATTTTATTACTTTAGATGATGGTGAAGTTCCGATAGAAGAATTAATATTCAATCTCAAAAATCCAAATTACAATTCCTATAAAAGAACCTTTCTTTTAGAAAATGGAAAAGTAGTTTACAAAAATAATTCCTTAAAACACGACTATAAACAAGCTTACGTAGGAACACCTGATTATTCTGATTTATCTTTGGATAAATACATTTCGGTAATCGAAATCGTAAATCCGATGCATAGAATGTGGAGCGACGGACGTTGGAATAAACTTACTATGGCACACGGTTGTTACTGGGGAAAATGTACTTTTTGTGATATTTCATTAGATTATATCAAAGTATACGAACCTGTTGCGGCCAATTTATTATGTGACCGAATGGAAGATATGATGCTGCAAACAGGTCAGAATGGTTTTCATTTTGTTGATGAAGCAGCTCCTCCGGCTTTGATGCGTGCTTTGGCATTAGAAATTTTACGTAGAAAATTAGCCGTAACCTGGTGGACAAACATTCGATTTGAGAAAAGCTTTTCTAAAGATCTTTGTTTGTTGCTAAAAGCTTCCGGTTGTATTGCTGTTTCAGGTGGTTTAGAAGTGGCTTCTGATCGTTTATTAAAATTAATAGACAAAGGGGTAACGGTAGAACAAGTAGCAAAAGTAACCCGAAATTTTACCGAAGCCGGAATCATGGTTCATGCGTATTTGATGTACGGATATCCAACACAAACGATTCAGGAAACCGTAGATAGTCTCGAAATGGTGCGTCAGTTGTTTGAAGCGGGGATTTTACAATCCGGATTTTGGCATCAGTTTGCCATGACGGCACATAGTCCGGTTGGCTTATATCCGGAGAAATTTGGCGTAACCAAAACAACTGAAGCCATTGGAACCTTTGCCAACAATGATATTGATTATACAGATTCAACAGGAATCAATCACGATAAGTTTAGTTTCGGGTTAAAGAAATCGCTCTTTAATTTCATGCACGGAATTTGTTTTGATTATGAATTGCAAGATTGGTTTGATTTTAAAATTCCAAAAACAAAAATAGATCCTGATTTTATTTTTAATGCGCTTGAAGAAGGAAATGACTTCAATACAAAACCAAATGCAAAAGTAGTCTGGTTAGGAGGAAAGCCTTTTACGGAACATTTTACAAAATCGAAAAAAGGAAGATCCTGGGAAATGATGACTTTTACTTTTCATGATAAAAAAGAAAGTTTCAACATTCAGACCAATAAGGAAGAAGGCGAATGGCTGATCGAAATTTTAACCAAAATCACGATTTCAAATACTAAGAATTATACTTTTCAGGAAGTAAAAGCTGACTTTGAATCCAATTTAGATGATTTTGAATTGTTTTGGTATTCAAAACCAATCAATACGTTGCGTGAATTTGGATTATTGGTTTTATAAATCAATATTCAACACTGTTTCCGTCATTTGGAATGGCAACTTTATCCAGGAGATTATGTTCAGAAAGCGCTAATTTTAATTCTGATCTCTTGGTTGGACAATGATTTAACGCTTCTAAATGATTGGCGAAAACTTTCCCTGGTGCCAATGCCGCAAACTTCAAAATATCATTCATACGCATTAATAAGGGCTGACCAATATCTAATCGGGCCGTTCCACAGGCAACTGTAGCAATGTCCGGTTTAAATTCAATTAAAACTTTTTGAACGTGTTCTGTAAAAATCGTATCAGAACTGACATAAATCGATTTTTGGTTGGGTAATTCAATATAAAAACCCATCACATTGCCCATCAGTTTTGCAATAAATCCGTAACCGTGAATGGCGGGAATGCCTGTAATTTTACCTCCTAAAAATTCTTGTGGTTCCCAGTAATTTAAACTTTGAATGATGTTTAATCCTCTTTTTGTCAAAGCATTTTCATCTTTAATGCTGCAAACTACAGGAATACTTTTTCGTCTTAGAAAAATTTCACCAGCTTTATCAATATGATCAGTATGTAAATGTGTGATCAGGCAAATGGTGACTCTGCTGAGAATATCTCTGCTATTTTTTGGTAAAGCTACAAGTGGGTTTCTTTTAGGTTTATAACGAAAGAGGGTAAAAGGCGGAATTGTTTTTCTCTTTCCTAACATAGGATCAACCAATATAACATCGGTTTCAGTTTCGATAACTAAAGTAGCATTGCGTAAGTGATGTAATTTCATATCGAGGGAAATTTATATCTTAAAATTACAAAAGTTTTTAAAACTTATTTTACAGATTTTTTTTAATTTGTTGCAAATAAGAAATGCACAATTGTATTTCGATTACCACTACAAACTACATCGTAAATCGAAATCCAATTCCATGAAGGTTTTCTATGGCAATCCCTGTTTCGTTAATCAGAATTTTACGCAGACGCGAAATAAAAACATCCAGGCTTCGTCCCATAAAATAATCATCGGTTCCCCAGAGCGAGGTTAAAATCTGTTCTCTTTTTAAAACCAAATTCTTATTGTCGAGAAACAATTTTAGTAAATCCGCTTCGCGTTGGGTAAGGCTGATTTTTTCATTTTCATTAAAAAGAATAAAATTATTTGTGTCAAACTGATACTTTCCAATTTCATAAACAGATTTGTCTACGGGAGTATTTTTCTGAGAACGCTTGAGGAAAATCTCAATTTTCAAAAGCAATTCTTCGATACTAAAAGGTTTTACCAAATAATCATCGGCCCCTAATCGCAATCCTTTAATGCGATCTTCTTTTAAAGTCTTAGCCGAAAGGAAAATAATCGGAATATCAGTATTCATTTTTCTGATTTCAGTTGCCAATTCAAAACCATCCATTTTGGGCATCATGATATCGAAGATGCAAATGTCAAAATTTTCTTTTTTAAAAGTCTCTAAACCCAGTTTTCCGTCGCAGCAATGCACTACTTCATAGTTGTTTTGTTCCAGATTATCTTTGGTTAGAAAAGCCAATGTTTCATCGTCTTCGGTATAAAGTATTTTGAATTGTTTCATTTTTTATAAGGAATTGATAAAGTTATAGTCATGCCGTTTGTTGAATTATTTGCGGCTTTTATTTTCCAATTGTGCAAGTGGCAAATCTCTTTTACGTAATACAAGCCAAGCCCAAAGCCCGCTACTTCATTGCTTTTTTCATTTTTTGCCCGATAGAATTTATCAAAGATAAAAGAAATATTTTTTGGAGAAATTCCAATTCCGTTATCGATAAAAGCCAATTTTAGGCAAGTATTTTCTATTGCAATCGTAATGGTAATTTCGGGTTTGTCATTGCAGTATTTTACGGCATTATCCAGTAAATTATAAACCAAATTAGTAAAATGAAAAACATCTGTTTCTATTTGATATTCATTAGAAAGTGTTTCAATTCTAATACTCGCTTCCGGATACTTTAACTGAATGTTTTCGATTGTTTCCTCAATGACCGGAACAATTAGAGTCGTTTCTTTTTTTAATTCTAAAGGAGCAGAATCTGATTTGGCAATATTTAAAATCTTCTCAATATGGTTGTTCAGCTTATAACTTTGATTGATAATAATATTGGTATAAGTGTGCAGTTTTTTATCTTCTTTAATTGGAGTTTGTTCACTTAGATATTTCGAAGCAATTAAAATAGAAGATAACGGGGTTTTGAATTCATGCGTCATGTTATTAATAAAATCCCGTTGTAATTCAGAGTATTTTTTTTGTTGTAAAAGCGTAAAAATCGAATACACATAAATCAATAAAATAAGAATTAAAGCAATCGAAAGTATAAACCAAAATCGCATCGAACTAAATAGATAGGAAGTTTCATTAGGAAAACGAATCGCAAAATAATATACGAGATTCTTGTGTTTCGGAAAATGTACGGATTGTTTTCCTCTGCCCTTTTCAGACAACGAAATGTAATTGCCATAGATCATTTCATCACTCTGGCAATTGTACATCGCATATTCAAAATCAGTCGTAATATTCATTTTTTTGAATTCCGTTTTTAGGTAAAATTCTAAAATATCGGGTTCAAAATCATTGTCGATGTTTACGATATAATAATCGTTGGCAATTTTTTGCACCGGGTTTTGTGCCGGCAATTCATGATTGGTGCCTTTATATAATTTTCTGGCAACTTCCAGTAAAGCAATATGGGTTTTCTGACTTAGTTTTTTTTGTTCTAAAGTAAAAGCCTCTTTAGTCCAAAGCAATTGCGCTACCAATATGCTTATAATGGCTATAAGTCCCAGAAGAATAATACTATTGAGTTTATTTATTTTCAAGAATGCGGTTTTAGAATGTAATATTAATCAAATTTAGATTTAAAAACATCGATTAACAAGTCATTAACAAAGATTTGAAAGTGGTTAACAGCGATTAGAATTTGTCTGAATTACCTTTGTAAAACAAAATTAGAACTATAAACCATTAAATATATAACTATGAAAATGATCAAAATTTCGATGTTAGCCTTAGCCTTAAGCTTAATGTCTTTTTCAGCAATTGCACCAATACAATCTTTAACTTCTGAAGAAAAAGTGACTGAAGCCACAGCTTCGACAATTGTATGGAAAGCAGAAACTATCGATGTAGGACAAATTCCGCAAGGAACACCAAAAGCGATTGTTTACGAATTTAAAAATACAGGAAAAACATCTGTAGTCATTACAAATGTTCAGGGCTCTTGCGGTTGTACTGCAACAGATTATACAAAAGAACCAATTTTACCTGGTAAATCAGCAAAAGTTACGGCAACTTACAATGCTGCCAATAAAGGTGGTTTTACAAAAACAGTTACTGTTACTACAAGTGCAGAAACGACTCCTAAAGTACTTACTTTAAAAGGAACAGTAATCTAAAAATAAAGGTTGGTTATAAAGTGAAAACTCCAGTTAAGTCATGTTTACTGGAGTTTTTTTATGCATTATATTTAAGGAAATTAGAACTTGCTTTTGATTTTTTTTAAGGCTTGTAAAGTCAATATTAATTTTTGTAGAAATACTTTGTTTTCACTAAAACTTTTTTATTTTTATTAAAAAAATTATTATGAAAACTTTGTATCCACTTATTGCTGCTGTCCTTCTTTTTTCTGCGATTTCTTGTAATAAGAAGGCTGAAAAGAAAGAAGAAGAATTGAAAAAGACAACAGAAAAAGTGGTGCCTGAGCTTAAAATCTCAATTGATAGTACCGGTATTACTGCTTTTTATCAAACTTATCCTAAACTGGTTAAATTTCAGGATCAGGTTTTGGCTTTGTATAAGAAAAACCATTCTACTCAATTATGGCTGGATAATAAAGGTGTAGTAGAGTTTGCAAATACATTATTTAATAAATACAAAGGATTAGATGAGGAAGGTTTGAAAGCCAATTTTCCTTACAACGATAAGATCAGTGCTGTTTTTGAACATACTCCTGAAAACAAATTATCTCAAGTGGATACAGATCTGATGATTACGAATTTATATTTTTACTATGTTCAGAAAGTTTCCGGTGTAGACGAAAAAACGACCAAATCATTAGAATGGCTTTTACCGCGAAAAAAAGTCAATTACCAGGTATTTTCAGATTCTATTTATAAAAAATCTACTATTAGTGATGATAAAAAGAGCAAAATGTTCAGCCAATATTACAAGCTTCGTGATGCCCTTCATCAATATAGGGAAATTGAAAAAAAAGGAGGCTGGAAAGCAATTGAAGTTGGAGACGACTTTAAAAGTTTAAAAAAAGGAGATTCCGTTACGGCAATAGGTCAGATAAGAGAACGATTATTTATAACCGGTGATCTTAAAGAAGATACTAAAAGTAATGTATGCGATTCGACTTTGATTACCGCCATCAAAAACTTCGAATCACATCACGGATTAACACCAAAAAATACAATATTGCCCGAGCATATTGCCGAATTGAACATTCCTGTTTCGGACAGGATCAAAACGATTATCGTCAATATGGAACGTTGCCGATGGATTGATCCTGAACTCGAAAAAGGCAAAGAATATATAGAAGTTAACATTCCGGAATTTAAATTGTACCTGATCCGTGATCACGAAATTGCTTTTGTATCACCGGTTGTTGTTGGTAAAGCCATGACCCAGACGGTTATTTTTAGCGGAATGATGAATAATATTGTTTTTAGCCCTTATTGGAATGTTCCCACAAGTATCATCAATAAGGAGATCAAGCCCGGAATGGCAAAAAACAAAAATTATTTGGCTCAGAAAAATCTGGAATGGAATAATGGAGCCGTTCGTCAGTTACCGGGAAAAAACAACTCGCTTGGTCTGGTGAAGTTTTTGTTTCCAAATTCGAATAATATCTATTTACATGATACGCCTGCAAAAAGTTTGTTCGAGAGAGAAAACAGGGCTTTTAGTCATGGTTGTGTTCGCGTTGGGAAACCCAGAGATTTGGCTATTGAACTTTTAAAACAAGATCCAAGCATGACTCCCGAGAGAATTGATAAAGCCATGCATGCAGGTAAAGAAAGCTGGTATACGCTAAAAAAGAAAATACCGGTTTATATTGGATATTTTACCGCCTGGGTAGATCGAGATGGAAATCTGAATTTCTATAAAGATGTATATAAAAGAGATGAAAGTCTGATCAAACTACTTACAGAACAATAAAAATAAAAGAGAGTTTGCCACGAATTACACTAATTTTTGCGAATTATTTTTTTAGCATTTGCATTAAAAATTAGTGTAATTGCTTGGTCTGTTTGCTCTCGCTCGGGTTGTGGCAAAAAACTTTTATCTAGGTAACACATCAACACACTTATAAAAGCGTTTGCTGTAATGATCAGAATCTAAATCGCTAATGGTTACGCTGCCGGCTTTTCCGGAAGAAGCATGAATAAATTTTGAATGCATACCATTGGCCTCGCAAATAATACCTACATGCCCCACAATAGTTTTGTTCCTGTAACCGTAAAAAACTAGAACATCCCCAACTTTAAAATCTTCTGCTTTCTTTGCCGTACCTAAATTTTTATACCCATTTGAACTTCTGGGTACAATAACATCAAAATGCTTAAAAATATAATTGACAAAACCTGAGCAATCAAATCCTTTGGGGGTATTTCCTGCATATGAGTAAGGTGTACCTAAATATTGTTTAGAGTAGGAAATAATAGCATCACGATCTATGTTGGTTTGTATTTTTTCGATTGGAGAACTAAAAGACTTGTTTTCTTTTGTTAAAGTAAAAGAAGAGCATAAAAGACTGCTTGCAAAGGCTATATAAAGAATAGATTTCATCTTTAAAAGAAATTATAAGGTTTAATTGATAAAAATAGACTGTTGCTTCTGAATATCAAAGACATGTTATGCAAAAACAACTATTGACAGGCAATAAGAACGGAAGATACGTCTTTTTATTTTGGTGTTTTTTTATTGCTTTTTGATGTTTTAGTATCTTTCTGTATATTAAATTTCAGATATATTTGTGAATCGTATTTATATTTTAACAAATAAATTATGTTTCTTAAAAAAATATCATTTTTAATTTCGTTTTTGTTGATTTCGGTAGTCTCGACTTCACAAAGCAAAACGAATGCTTTTCTTTATCAGGGCCGGATTGAAAAACTTTCTGATCATAAAGTTATTTTAATCGGAACGGCTTCTTCTGTTGCTTTTAATTTTACTGGAAATGAATGTTCTATTTCGTTACAAAGTGTGGATGCCTGGGAACATCATAATTATGTTTCTTTAGTTTTGGATGGAAAGTATGTTGGAAAATTGAGAATTGAAAAAGGCATGGTGCAATCTTTCCCGATAAAAATCACTTCAAATAAAAAAGAACATACTCTTGAGATTTATAAAACTACAGAAGCACACAGTGGTGGAATTCTGTTTGCAGGAACAACAGCAAAACTAACTTCTATTACTTCTAAAAAGAAAAAGAAGATTGAGTTTATAGGAGATTCTATAACCTGTGGAGCAGCAAGCGATCCGTCAGATGTTCCTTGCGATAAAGGAGAATATTTTGATCATCATAACGGATATTACGCTTACGGACCAGCGCTTTCAAGAGCAATTGGTGTCGATTATCTGATGAGTTCTGTTTCGGGAATCGGGATGTATCGCAACTGGAATGATGAGAATAAAGACGAAGCGATTATGCCGGATGTTTATCAGAATTTGTATTTAACGAAAGATGCTGCGAAACCTAAATATGATTTTGCTTTTCAACCGGATATTATCAGTATTGCATTAGGAACCAATGATTTTTCCGGAGGAGACGGTAAAAAAGAACGTTTACCATTTAATTCCGAAAAGTATATTTCGAATTATATCAACTTTATAAAAATGTTGTACCAACACAATCCGAATGCACAAATTGTGATCACTAATAGTCCGATGATAAGCGGGCAAAATGCGATCGTTTTTGAAGATTGCCTAAATAAAGTCAAAGCAGCTTTTGCATCTGATAAAGCGCATAAGCCAATTGTTATTTTCAAATTTAAGCCTATGACGCCAAAAGGTTGCTCTGGACATCCCGATGTAGCTGATCATAAGGTTTTGGCCAATGAATATGCTCCGTTTTTAAAAAAGCTCCTAAATGAAAAATAATATATTTAAGTTTGCTTTCTTTCTGTTGATTTCCGGTACTATGATGGCAAACGTTACACTTCCGAATATTTTTGGTGATAATATGGTTTTACAACGCAACTCTGAAGTGAAAATTTGGGGTTGGGCAAATCCAAAAGAAGAAATCAAATTGGTTTCGAGCTGGAACAATCAGGAATATAAGATTGTGGCGAATAATCAGGCACAATGGGAACTGCATATTAAAACACCTCAAGCCGGCGGACCTTATACCATTTCTATAAAGGGGTATAATGAAGTTATCCTGAAAAACATTCTGATTGGAGAAGTTTGGGTATGTGCCGGACAATCGAATATGGAAATGTCCGTAAGTTGGGGGATTGATAACGGAGAAGAGGAAATGAAAAAAGCTGCGAATCCCAATATTCGTTTTTTTACCGTTCCTAAATTAACGGCTACATCACCTCAAAATAATTTACTGGGAAACTGGACCGAATCGACTCCGGAAACCATGAAAAACTTTAGTGCAATTGGTTATTTTTTTGCAAGGCATCTGCAAGAAGATCTAAAAGATGTCCCAATCGGATTAATTTCTTCGAACTGGGGCGGAACGCCTGCTGAAATCTGGATGCCGGAAGAAGTGGTTCAGAACGATCCTGTTTTATTAGAAAATGCCAAAAAACTAAACGAACAGGAATATGGGCCTCGTCAGCCCGGGCGTGCTTATAATGCCATGATTTATCCTTTTGCAGGTTTTAAAATTGCCGGAACGCTCTGGTATCAGGGTGAATCGAACGTAGGTTCTTTGGTTTATGATAAAACGTTATCGGCTTTGATTACGTCCTGGCGAAAAGTATGGCAAGACGAATTTCCTTTTTACTTCGTTCAGATTGCACCTTATAAAACAGGAAGTAATAACTTCTCGAATGTTACTGTGAGAGATTCTCAACGAAAAATCCTGAATGAAGTCCCTAAAACCGGAATGGTGGTGATTAGTGATATTTCAGACACAATTGATATTCATCCTAAGAATAAAAAAGATGTTGGGATTCGTTTGGCAAACCTGGCTTTAGCGGATACTTATAAAATTAATTCAGGTTTGGTGAATAGCCCGCTTTTTAAAAATATTAAAATCGATAAAAATAAAGTAACCGTTTCGTTTGATGATTCTGAAGGATTGTATTTCAAAAATAAAACTTCGAATCAGTTTGAAGTGGCTGGAGCCGATGGTATTTTTTATCCGGCAGAAGCTTCGATAAAAAATAATCAGGTGATTTTGGTGAGTAAAAAAGTTTCAAATCCGTCAAAAGTGAGATTTGCATGGGGAAATACAATACAATCGGATTTGTTTAATAAAGCGAATTTACCGGCTTCTTGTTTTATTACGGAATAATTAGATTTAGATTTTAGTCGCAAAGCCCCGGAATAGATTTTAGAACTTTTGCCTACGGGTTTGCTTCGCCTGTTCGATATTACTCTGGTTAGGGATTTGTTATTGGTTCTTTGTTTGCTTTTGTCTCATTTGATGTCAGGCTGAGCGGAGTCGAAGCCCCGCAAAGTTAAGACATAAAGTTTGTCATTTTGAGGAACGAGACGCGAGCGATAGCGAATAGACGAAGTAAATCAAACGCGAAACTCTGTAAAGAATGTCGTCAATCTTTTGTCGAGCGACTTGTGTTCCTGCGACTCCGCTAAGGCTGACATGCTAAAATGACAAGATTGTCGAAAAGTTCTCGTTAACCGTTTGCGCGAGGGATAGAAGCGAAAAGGCCACAGCCTGACGAAGGAAGTGCGAGGACTTGCAGCGCATAGCCCGACCCGCCGCGGCCAAACACGCCCAAATTATGAAACTTAAGAACTTAATGTCTTAGAAGCTTAGCGCCTTTAGAAATAAACTATCTAACCAATGAAAAATAAAAAAATAATAACGATTGGGGTTTTTGCCCTGTTTACTGTTGGAAATATGAATGCACAAAAAAAGCCGTATCTGGATAAAAATAAAACCATTGAGCAACGTATCGATTTGCTTTTGCCGTTGATGACTTTAGAGGAAAAAGTAGGTCAAATGAACCAATACAACGGATTTTGGGATGTTACGGGACCGGCTCCAAAAGGAGGAACTGCGGAACTGAAATACGAACATTTACGAAAAGGCTGGGTGGGTTCCATGCTAACGGTTCGTGGCGTGAAGGAAGTTCATGCCGTACAGAAAATTGCGGTAGAAGAAACGCGTTTGGGAATTCCGCTGATTATTGGTTTTGATGTCATTCACGGTTATAAAACGTTAAGTCCGATTCCGTTGGCAGAAGCAGCAAGTTGGGATTTGGAGGCAATTAAGAGATCGGCTGCCATTGCGGCTGATGAAGCTTCGGCATCCGGAATTAACTGGACTTTTGGACCGAATGTCGATGTTGCAAATGATGCACGTTGGGGGCGTGTGATGGAAGGTGCGGGCGAAGATCCGTATCTGGGAAGCAAAATTGCGATTGCAAGAGTACACGGTTTTCAGGGAGAAACCATTGCCGATCTTACGAAAGTAAATACGATTGCCGCGTGTGCAAAACACTTTGCAGCTTACGGTTATGTAGAGGCCGGACTGGAATATAATATTGTAGATATGAGCAATTCTAAATTATACAATTCGGTTTTGCCGCCTTTTAAGGCCACTGTTGATGCCGGAGTCCGTACATTTATGAATTCGTTTAATACACTGAATGGTGTTCCTGCGACTGGAAATGTTTTCCTGCAAAGAGATATCCTGAAAGGAAAATGGAAGTTTGATGGTTTTGTAGTTTCAGATTATGCCTCGATTCGCGAAATGATTGCCCACGGTTACGCAAAAGATGAAGCTGATGCTACTGCAAAAGCTGTAATTGCAGGTTCTGATATGGATATGGAATCGTATTTGTATGTCGCAAAATTGGTTGGTTTAGTCAAAGAAGGAAAGGTAAAAGAAGCTCTGGTTGATGATGCCGTTCGCAGAATTCTTCGTGTAAAATTTGAATTGGGATTATTTGATGATCCGTACAAATATTGTGATGAGAAACGGGAGAAAGCAGTTGTTGGAAGTAAAGCCAATAATGACGGTGTTCTGGATATGGCGAAAAAGTCAATTGTATTGCTGAAGAATGAGAAAAATCTTTTACCACTAAAAAAATCCGGTCAGAAGATTGCTTTGATTGGTGCTTTGGCAAACGATAAAAATAGTCCTTTGGGAAGCTGGAGGATTGCATCGGATAATAATACTGCAGTTTCGGTTTTAGAAGGAATGCAGCAATACAAAGACAATCAGTTGATGTTTGAAAAAGGCGCTGACTTAACGGTGGGAAAAATATCTTTTTTAGATGAGGTTATTTTTAATACGACTGATAAAAGCGGATTTGAAGCTGCAAAAACAGCGGCTAAAAAGGCAGATGTCGTGGTAATGGTTTTAGGAGAACACGGCTTTCAGAGTGGGGAAGGGCGCAGTAGAACTGATCTTAATTTGCCTGGTGTACAACAGGAATTATTAGAAGAAATTTATAAAGTAAATCCGAATATTGTTTTGGTTTTAAACAACGGCCGCCCATTAAGTATTCCTTGGGCTGCGGAACATGTTCCGGCAATTGTAGAAGCCTGGCATTTGGGAACTCAAACCGGAAATGCGGTGGCTCAGGTTCTGTATGGCGATTATAACCCAAGTGGGAAATTGCCAATGTCTTTTCCTAGAAATGTGGGACAAGTGCCTATTTACTATAACAAATACAGTACAGGAAGACCAATTGACAGTGATAAGAACGTTTTTTGGTCGCATTATACAGATGTGGAGAAAACGCCTCAGTTTCCGTTTGGATTTGGTTTGAGCTACACAAAATTTGATTATAAAAATCTGAAAGTAAACAAACCTACTTTTGCAAAAGGAGAAAATGTACCAGTTTCAGTTGAAGTTACTAATTCAGGAAATTATGACGGAAAAGAAGTGGTGCAATTGTATCTTCATGATGAGTATGCCAGCATTATCCGGCCCGTTAAAGAATTGAAAGGTTTTGAACTGGTGAATCTGAAAAAAGGAGAAACCAAAACGATAACTTTTACTTTAACAGATAAGGAGCTTGGCTTTTATGATAATGACGGGGATTATTTGACAGAGCCGGGAACTTTTAAAATTATGGTTGGAGGAAGTTCTGATAAAGGATTGGAGAGTCGTTTTGAAATAAAAGAATAGAAGTTTTTGCCACAAAGGCGCAAAGTTTTTTTCGCCACGAATTCACGAATGAATGGTTTAAAAATTCGTGAATTCGTGGCCATTTCTATTTTTGTATAGCTTCTGGCTTCAGCCACGGGAATAAGGTTGAAATATAAAAGGGCTCTGGCCTAACTGGTTTTTTTGTAAGTTA
>NZ_CBDIDC010000004.1:0-13911 GCF_965277525.1 Flavobacterium sp.
ACTTCGATGAAGCCGCGAAAGTTCAACCGCTCTCGCATCTCGGCATCGACCAGAGCGGAACGCGACTTGCGTGAATTGAGGCAGGAAATCTCCCAGGATCAAGCAATCTGTATCAAAGTTGCTCAGATTGAAAAAGATGTGCGTAGTCGGAACCCGTACACACCAAAGGCAAAGCCTCGCAAGAGTGGAAAAAGTGTCCATATCGCCGAAAGCACCGCTGAAATTCCTGGCCTGGTCAAGCAGGCACTTGGCCTGTAGCATTCGCCGCCGCGAGATCAGGCAGGAAGTCGCGCCGTGAAAGCAGAGTTCCTGCCTAACGGCTCGCCCGATTGCCCGCTCATACGCCTCTACGATTTTGACGTGGAACAAGCTGAGCACTTGAGACGGCTGGCTTTGGCATTAGCTGAGGGCGCTGTCGTCGAAGTCCTTTTGCAAGAAGCGTCTTGGATAACAGCCGTCAGCCAAAGCAGTTTGACCTTGCAAGTGTCGAAAGAAGATCAGGGTGTTAAGCAAGGCAAAGGGGCTGATGTGTTTTTCTGTCGGTTAAGCCGTTCTTCCTGGCTGACAGTAGCTGACCTAATTTCACCGTTTTGTAAAAATAGTAGAGCAGGCACTTACCAATGGCTTGATGAAACAGGCCCTATCTCACTGCTCCTCTCGCCAGACGGTAGATGGTGAAGGGGAACCCGGCACTGAGAATGCCGGGTTTTTGCTTGTCACTCCGCGTTCGACTTGTGCAGCTTGGAATGGTGGCGGCTGTAGCCGAAGTAGACGTTGCTGTAGCCGAATTAGACGATGCTGTAGCCGAATTAGACGATGCTGTAGCCGAATTAGACGATAAAGCCTGAGAGGGCGAGCGGCACGAATGCGGCGATGAGGCTGACAATCCCGCCGAGCAGCCAGGTCGCAGCCGCCGGGGTGTGGAAGCGTGGAGATAGGCGGCTGGAGACGCTCGGCAGGAGGCTGTCACTCGCCACCGTGTAAAAAATACGCGGCTGACCGTACAGCAGTACCAGCATGACCAAAGAGAGGCCCACAATGACGCCTGCTTCGACCAGCCCCATCAGCCAGCCGAGGGCCTACCCGGTGTTCTGAACGTCTTCTGTCCCCTGGTCAGCACTGGTTACCCGGAGGGCAGGCGGCGTTAAATTAATAGAAATTTTAAATGATTAAAAAATGAAAAAATCAACTGTATTAGTAATGCTTCTGACGGTTTTCATGGGAAATTTCAGTATCACTAAATTAAGTGCGCAGAACGATGTTTCGGCAACAATTACCTATCAGGATTTTTATGACAATCTCTCTCCTTACGGAACCTGGATAGAATATCCCGGATATGGACATGTCTGGAGACCTTCATTAGAAGGAGATTTCAGGCCCTATTTAACGAATGGTTATTGGAATTATTCGGATGATGGCTGGATGTGGACTTCTAATTATGATTGGGGATGGGCACCATTTCACTATGGTAGTTGGATTGAAGATATTAACTATGGTTGGTTGTGGATTCCAGGTTATGAATGGTCACCGGCCTGGGTAACCTGGGGATATGTTGATGGTTATTATGCCTGGGCTCCCTTGCGTCCCGGTATAAATATCGGAATTCGTTATAATTCGTGGAGGCCCCAAGGAAATGCCTGGAATTTTGTTCGTAGGGAAAATATTAACGATCGAAATATCGAAAGCCGGATAGAAAATAATACTAATAATAGATTCGATGTGGGTAGAATTAATGTAATAGACAATTTTAACACTACTCAAAACCATAATTATTATTATTCCAGAGGTCCGGAGTTAAACGATGTTGAAAAATATTCGAATCAAAGGGTTCAACCTGTATCTGTTCGTTCAGTAAATAAGATTTCTGATATAAGGTTTGATGGAAATCAGGCTGCTATGTACAGACCAAACGTTCAAAACCCTCAACCAAAAGAATTTAGGAGGTTTGATAGTCAAATGAATAGCAACAATATAAATCAGGATAGAGTAGGTCTTCCGGCAAATCAGCAAAGGGACAATATTGAGCGTCTGCCTGTTTACAGAGCACCTCAAAATTCTTTTAGAAGTGATGGAGGAGGAGGAGGCAGGAGGAGATGACAGAATGATTATAATATAATCCATCAATTTTCTAAAATAGTGATGTAAGTATGAAGCTAAATTAGGTGTTGATAGTTGTATATTGTGACAAAATGCATCAAGCCATTTTTCATTAGTAGAGCGCGCATCCGTTAGCTAAGCTTAGCCTGAAATCGATTCTAATTTTTAGGATTTCAGGCATAGCTATAATTTCCGTTAATTGATAGAGGTTGCTTAACCTGATAATTTATTCTTCAGGAGTATTATTTCCTAAATTCACACAAACCTATTTTAGATCAGCAAAATAGCTTACTTCACCGCTGGTACTTACCTGAAGGACAATTTTTTTACTGCTATTTTTAATTTCTACGAAGTAGCTGTCTTCGTCATCGAATTGTTGTCCGTAAATGACCATGTCGGTATCATTGTCTTCATTGTCATCAAATAAGAGAACAATTCCTTTTTGATAGTCTTTGTATTTTTTAGTGATTTCCGTTTGAGCCTTGGCCGGAATATCTGTAAAGTTTTTTTCTTGCGTAGTTCCTACTAATTTAGAATCCTCATCGTAGAACGCCGTGATTTTTTTTCCGTTGTTCGTAAATGTCACTTCATCAAAGTTGGTCATTCTTTGCCATTTAGGATCTTTTGCAGTTTTTCCAAAATCAATACTGAATTGATTTTTAGATAGGTTACTTACATCATTACCGTTAAGTTTATTTAATGCTTTTCTCTGTGTCTGATCAGCTTTTTTTGTTGTCTGAGCATTTGAATTTGCACCAAATAGTACAAAAAGGGCAAGTAATAAAATAGTTTTTTTCATGATTTCTAATTTTTATTATTATTTAATTCAGATTGTTAGTTCCATTTTTTGTTTATTCTTTTGCAAACAGTGCTACCTTACCTTTGGGATCTACTTGTAAGACAATTTTGTTATTGTTTTTGGCTAATTCTACAAAATAGCTGTCAGAATCATCGAAAGGCGTACTGTAAAGTACCATGTCAGTATCATTCTTTTCATTATCGTCATAAAAAATCACTCCATTTTTTTTGTAGCCTTTGTATTTTTCGTCGATTTCTTTCTGTGCCTTAGCGGGCAATTTTGCAAAGGAGCTGATCGAGGTAGTACCAACCAATTTGGAGTTTGCGTCATAAAAGGCGGTCGAATGGTTATTATTTTTTATGAAAGTTACCTCGTCGAAATTTTTATTCCTTGTCCACTTCGCATTAGAAGTTTTCCCGAAATCTACTGAAAACTGTGATACAGATTGCGGGCTTACATCTTTACCTTCGAGCAGGCGGGTTACTCTTTTCTCCGTTTGAGCGGGATCTTTGGTGTTTTTTGAAGCACTTTGTGCATTTGTGGCAATACTCGCCATTAGAATGGCGGCAACTAAAAGACTTTTTCTTTTCATGATACTATACTTTAAAATTAATTATGAAATAAATTTATTTAGTGTAAACAGGTACTTGTTCCTTTATAACGTATCATTAGAACATCAAATTTTGTATGATTTATGACCAATAACGTTAGGGTTTTTAATAGAGTTCACTATGCCTGACGATATAATTCTGAAATTAAAATATTTTTCAATGATCTGGTAATTAAGGATCTAAGTTAATTTATTTTTGTTAAAATTCCTACTATTTAAAATATATCTTTAGCTGTTTTCGCAATTTTTAATTGTAGAAAGACTGAAAAAATAACTGTAAAAACTGAAGGAATGGAAATAATAAACATTTCGTAATCGTGTTGTACCCTATTTAAATGTTCTGTTTGCAATAGCCGGGTAACATTTGCAATGTATTTGTATTCAGGATGAATTTTGTTCATAAAAAAAATCCCATTTCGTACGAAATGGGATTTTAATTTTTGCCCTTTACCGGGACAATTTACAAACTACTTATTGAGCATCCCAGGCTGCACTGGCATAATAAATAGAACTTGTTACCGGAGCTTTCCAGTATTCCTGACTACCACCACGGAAGGTGTGAAGACTTACTGCATTTACATTTCGTTTAGAATCATTAGTCACCCAACGAATGGTTTGATTCAGTATTTCCGTACCATTTACATAATATTTAACGTATCCGTCAGTATTTGACCCGGTATTTAACTTCACCGATATTTGACAATTGTATGTCACTCCTTCTTGTATGTAGTATTTTTTTCCAAAATCATTACCAAATTGGCCTGGCTGATCTTTGTAATAAACGTAAGGTTGGAGATAAGCCCCGCTTCCTTTGGCAGTGTCAGATCCATTTGGGCAATACCACATAAATCGGGCACTACCGCCATTGCCATCCCATCCCGGGTCACCACCGGTGTTCTGATCGCCAATTAATATACCATAGCCACATTTACCGCCTCTGCTCCAATAAAAGCCGGAGTTGAATTTCATCTGAAACCAAACAGTGTAAACACCTGTTGACCAGACACCATTCGATGTACACAAACCGCCGGGACACGATAACGTATTTGTTTGCAATGTGATTGTTCTGGCTGCGGCACCACCACCTGCAGCGGCTGCGGCAGCAGCATCTTTGTTAGTGCTTTGAGATACGTCTTTGCCAGTGCTTTGTGACGCTTCTTTGTTAGCGCTTTGCGGCACATTTAAATCTTGTTCCTTTTCACAGGAATTAAACACTAATGCTATAAATAGCAAAGTTGGTAATTTTAAGAATTTTTTCATTTTTAAAATTTTAAGGTTAGTAAATAATTAATGGTTAGTAAATAAATAGTAATTGCATTGTTTGATACTGAAAGAGAATACTTTTCTAATTCTCAAAATCGGTTATCAATGGATTTATAAGTAAAAAACAACATTTTTGTAATTGACTGTAAAGTTGATTAATAACAATTTGTACGGGGAGTAAAAAAGTACGATTTTAGGTACGTAAAAATCCGATGCTCTTATATTTTAAATGTTTTTGTATTTGATTTTGTATATTTGAAATGTAAACATTGTAATTTATGAGGAAAAAGGAAGTTTTAACACAACTTATCGAGCATCTTTTTGAATTTGATAAGCAATATCAAGGCGAAAATTACAGCATAACAGACTTTTTGGGTTATTTGAACGCCAGTCAGGAAATTTCGCAGCCTGCTGCGAGGGAAATTGCAGGGGGTGAAGAAGATTGGGTACGCAACAGTCAGGATCAGAACACAGAAATAGCAAGAATGCTTGTTTTCATCTATCGGTATGCCGTGGTGTATTTTAAAAAAGCGATAAAAGAAAGCAAGGTTAATACGCTTGACGAATTCTCCTTTTTAATTGTACTGATGACCTACCCATTCCTCACTAAAACCGAACTAATAAATAAACTGATTATGGAGAAAACCTCCGGTGTTGAAGTTATTAAGCGATTACTGAAGCATGAATTGATTCACGAATTTGATAATCCAAACGATAAACGAAGTATGATGGTCGCAATTACATCCGAGGGGAAAAGGGAATTGACCGAATTATTGCCTAAGATGGGTTTGGTAGGCAGCGTGGTCGTAGGGAATTTAACTCAGACAGAGGTTAATTCGCTGTCCTTTCTCTTGCATAAACTGGACTACCACCACCATGAAATATTTATGAACAATAGAGGTCTAAGTTTGGAAGAACTTAACCAAAAATCCGAAGCCTTAAAAAAAAGCGTGTAATGGTCTTTGTAAAATAAACAGAAGACTTTTTAAAAATTATAGTATAAAAGAAGATGAATCATAAAAAGAAAGTACTAATATCCGGTGCAAGCATTGCAGGTCCAACCTTAGGGTTTTGGCTGGCTAAATATGGCTTTGAAGTTACGATAGTGGAGCGTTCAAAAGCGTTGAGGTTAGGGGGGCAGAATCTTGATGTCAGAGGTGCCGGTCGTGCCATCGTAAGAATGATGGGCATTGAAAAACAAATACTTGCAGCTAATACAGGTGAGATTGGTTTACAGTTTGTAAACCGAAATAATGAAGTTAAGGCTGAATTTCCTTCAGAAGGCAGTAACAGTTTTACCAGTGAAGCCGAAATACTCAGGGGAGATTTAGTCAGTATCCTGTATGATTGCACTAAAAATGACGTAAAATATGTGTTTGGTAAATATATTACGGCAATAAATCAGGATCCCGATAAAGTTGAAGTTACATTTAGTAATGATGAAATCGAAGAATTCGACTTAATGATTGCCGCTGATGGGGTCAGGTCAACAACGAGAAAATTAATTTTTGGAGAGGAGCCGGAATCAAAGTTTATGGGGCTTTATAATGCCTGGTACACTATACCTAAGATTGAAAGTGATACGCAATGGGCCCGCTGGTATACCGCACCAAAATCAAGAGTTATGCTTCTTCGCCCTGACAATCATGGTACGGTAAGGGCATCATTCAGCTTTCTTTCGGATGATAAAAGCTATTTAAATCAATCTGATAGTGAGCAAAAAAAAATAATACAAGCCAAGCTTAGAGGTGCTGGCTGGGAGGAGGAACGCCTGATGAAAGAAATAGAAGATAATAAGGATGTTTATTTCGATGGTATTAGTCAGATTCATGCACCACGATGGTTTGATGGAAGAGCGGGTATGATTGGTGATGCCGCTTATTGTCCGACACCTTTAACCGGTATGGGAACCACATTAGCTATGGTAGGGGCCTATTTATTGGCTGGGGAACTTTCGCGTCATGACCAATATGAAGATGCCTTTTTAGCTTATGAAAAACGTATGCGTCCTTTTGTAGAAAAAGTTCAGAAATTGCCACCAGGCGTTCCCTGGCTTGCTCATCCTAAATCCAAATTTGGAGTTAGTGTAGTCAATACTGTAGCTGCAATTTTAGCAAGCAAACCTATCAAAGCGATTAGTAAAATCTTTACTCATAAAGAAAAAGACGTCACGAAAGACGATATAGAACTTCCTGAATATCTGTAATTATTTTAAAACGATTCTTTGTAATGGTCACCATCTGAGTTAATAAATAAAATACTAACGTATTTAGTCTTCCTTAAAAGCCGCTGGGAAAGGTAGCAGAAAATATAAATATTGATTCTGAAAAGAAAATTGATAAATATAAAATATTTAATAGTACAGGGCAAAAACTCCTGTAAGTGTAAAAAAATAACGTTAATACTTCAGAACTGTTCTTTATAAAGTTGGGGGTAGAAAATAAAAGTTATGTATTCAAAATTATAGAAAGATAATATTTTGTATTCCCTCCTTCCTCGGGATGACAAAAATTGCGATTACTGTTATTAACTCGTAAAAAGATCAAAATGAAAAATCAAAATCCAGTTCATGTTTTTGCAACATGGAAAGTTATAGAAGGTCAGATTGAAAACGTTTTAAATTTACTAAAAACGGTACATGATGAAAGCATCAAAGAAAAAGGAAATCTGTTTTATACCATTCATCAAAGTAATTCAGATACAAATACACTTCTGTTATTTGAAGGATATACAAATGAAGATGCCGTAACAGAACATCGAAATTCAGCTTATTTTCAAGATTTAGTTTTAGGACAAATTGTTCCTTTATTAGAAACCAGACAGATTGTGTTAGCGACGCCTGTAGATTATTTGTAAAATAACAAATATGTAAAATAGGTATATTGCAATTGTTGATCAAGGAGCACATCTAAAATCCTTTATAAGAATGAATACCGTGCTTTTGGGAAATGATAGACAAAAAAAGAACTGTTAAAAGTAAATCTTATAGCTAGGATTTTACCGCAAAGTGCGCAAAGTTAAAAAAAAGCTTTGCGCACTTTGTGGTTCAATCACGTCTTTATCTTAATTTGTCAATGCAACATATTGATACAGCATTTTTGGATTTTCGGCTTCATTAATTAAAAAGTGAGCGACATCTGCTCTTGAAATCTTACCTACTCTCATTCCTTTTAGGAGTTTCGGTAATGCTTTATAAGCTAAGGCTGCATCTCCGTTTGTAAGCATTCCTGGCCTTATGATTTCCCATTTTAGTGCACTTTTTGTGATTATTTGTTCCATTATCGTTTTATTGATGTATTGGTCTTTCAGGAATAACGAAATCACAGTTTTCATAAAAAAACTTAAATATTTTTTACTTTCTCCTGCTCCAAAACCTGTAATAACTAGAACAGGTGAAGAGAAATTTAAGTCATCAGTCACTTTTATCAGCGTATTGGCAATGTCAGAAAAAAGAGTAGTTGCTTTTTTGTTTTTTGTCCCAACAGTTATGATTACAACATCAGCATTTTGAACAGTTTTTTTTAAGTCTGTTGGTGATGTCGCACTACCATTGATTTTGATCAGATTAGCATGATTGGAAATCTGATCCGTATTTGTAGATAACGCTGTTACAACATGCCCATTTTTAAGTGCCAGAGTAACTGATTCCAGTCCAATTCCTGCTCCGGCACCTATAATTGCTATATTCATTTTAGTTTGTTGATTTAATTTGTAAATATTTTTCACTAATACTTTTTTGTGCGACGAGCAGGCTTTCGCTTCCCCATTTCCATGTAGTTCCGTCTGTTGTCAGGATTTCAGCACCGGCTTCTTTGGCAATAAGCAATCCCGCAATCCAATTATAAGTATCGAGATCTTCCTGAACAAACAAATCAATTCTTCCGGCACCAATATAGGCTAATTGCAATCCGTGCGGTCCGTAATTTCTTATAACTCCAAAATTGCTCAACAATTTTGTGACGGTAGCGCCAATTTTTTCATTTAAATTATTATCTGATTTATCCTGATGTCCATATTCAAAAACAGCCAGCATCACTGCCATATCTGTTTTAGGGTTAATTTCCAGTAATTTTTCATTCATAAAAGCACCTTCACCTTCTTTTGCCCAAAACATTTCATTGGCTAAGGGATCATAAATTACAGAAAAGAAAGGTTTTCCATCACGCACAAGTGCCAGGTTTATTGTCCATCCTGCAATATGCTGAAGATATTGTATAGCACCATCCATCGCATCACAAAGCCAGAATTCTTCCTGTTCGACTGGATTTCTTTGAGAATCGGTATCAAACTCGTCGCCAATATGCCAGGGAATATTTGGGAATTCAGGAGATAAATCTTCTTTTAAAGAAGTGAGACACAAGGTATCGATATCTTCTAATTGTTTTAAAAACTCATCCATTGCTTTTGGAATAGCATTTTGTTTATAGTCTTTCAAAAAGACATCACCTACTTTTCGTACCGCATCAAGTATGGTGGGAATATTGATTTTGTTTTGCATATTATTACAGTATTAATTACACTACAAATCTACTGACAGGATACGCTTTAATGATAGTTTTAATGAAGGGAAGTATAGTCCTGATCACGGAATTTTTTCCGAAATTCAAGAGGAGTGAGGTTTGTTATTTTTTTAAACAGTTTTCCAAAATAAACAGGTTCGTCATAGCCAACTTCATAAGCAATTTCCTTTACGCTGTTATCAGTAAAATAGAGTAATCTCTTGGCTTCCGTAATCGATGCTTCCTGAATATGAACAGAAACAGGGCTTCCTGTTAACGATTTTACAGTGTCATTTAAATGGGCAGCTGAAATAGAAAGTGCCGACGCGTATTGTGCAGGCTGTTTCCAGGTTTTATAATGCTCTTTGGTCAGTTTGATAAAAGTTTCCTTAATGATAATACTACGATTTTCTTTTTCTTTATGAATGGATAAATGCGAGACGAGTTCTCCTGAAATTAAGCTTAAAAGTGCATTTAATAACGAATGAATACTTTTTTGAGTATAGCTATTGGTGTTTTCTGACTGTACTTTTTCAATGAGATCCATAAGGATAACAAGCTGTTTAAAAAAAGCAGATTCCTGTTGCAGTAAAAACGGATTGGTGATTTTATTTTGTAAAAGCTGCAGGACTTCATTATTCGCCAGTGAAGGATCAAAACTTATCATCCATCCTTTAGGATCTTTTACCGATATGATATGATGAACTTCTTCAGGAAAGATACAAAGCAAAGCAGGTCTGGTAAATTCAATACTTTCAAAATCAATATTCAATTTAAACTTTCCGTTTAAGGCAAACATCAATTGGCAATGATCATCCCGATGTGGTTTAGAAATGTCGTGGTTCTCTATTTCTTTATCCTCCATATTAACAATAATAATTCCTGCTTTTGCAGAAGACGGCAGTTCGAATTGCTTAATATTTTGGTTTTGATTTTTCAAGATTACAATGGGATCATTTACAAATAAAATACGTTATTTACTAGTTACAAAAATAGAGATTAAAATGTCAGATGTTTCAAATTTCATTACAACCGGACGTTTATAATGCTATTGAAAGTAACATAATTTACATTGGGCAAATTTTTTTGGATTTCTTAAATAAAAATTTTAATTCATTATTTTGTTTCTATATGCTTTAGGACCAATGCCTTTATGAGTTTTGAAAAATTTATTCAGATGGCTTTCATCTGTAAATCCAAATTCGTTGGCTATTTGTGAGAGACTTATTGAAGGAATAAACAGGCGTTTTTCGATAATACTGATACGATAATCGTTGAGGTATTTACGATAACCTACTTCAAATTTGTTTTTGAAATAATCACTAAAATAGGTTGGTGAAATAGCAAAATGCGCAGCTATACTTTTTATCTGAATTAGTGATGGCTCACAGATATGGTGGTGAATGTATGAGATTAATTCTTCTTTTTCGGGTTGGCCATTGTCAATCCTGATGTTTAGATTTGCGGCAGCTTCTTTTATTAATCCAAAAATAGAAAGTATCTGGTAAAACATTAGCGACGATCGCGCAATATCTTTTCTACAATTGTATGCTACTATATTCTCGATTGTATTCTTCAAGATAGAAGTACAAGGCTCATCCATTTTCAATTTTACTTCCTTTAATGATTTATTGCGCATTATACTCTCGGGAGTAAGCGAAATGAAAGCATCTGCTTCGTAGTAAATCTTATGTCCTGAAAAATAGGCATCCGTAAATTTGATGAATGTAAAATGGGTACTTTGGTTTATTTCAAAATAGTGCTCATCTCCCGGACTTATAATAAAGAGATCCCCTTTTTGATAGGGATGTTGTGTTTTATTAAGTAAATGAATTCCATTGCCCTTCCGGATATATACCAACTCATAATAGGTATGACTATGGATTGGCAGATGAAAAGCTTTCTCTTCGAAATCATGAATGACAAGTTGTTCAAATTGTATTCTCTTCATTAATTTAATTTTTAGGATAAAAGTACAAAAATAAGCCTTAAATGTACAATTTTTAAAAGTCTGACTATAACGAAATTTGTATATGAAATATAAAGGTAATGTATTTAAAGAATGATTGTTTTTAAACGTATTGATCACATCCTAATAACTATTCCGCCCAGATCTAAGGAGATGGCACGTGTATTTTATGGCGATTTACTTAATTTAAAAGAAATTCCAGGCAATCATCCGAAGGATGCGATTTGGTTTGAAATGGGGGACATTCAATTGCATATTCGTGAAGAAGAAGGGCATCAGGTACATTCAGAACGGCATCCTGCTTTTGAGGTGGAAGATTTGGAATTTGCTAAAAAGTTTTTAGAAAAGCAAAGCATTTCAATCCACTATTCATCGGAGATTGAAAACCGGCAAAGATGTTTTTTTCGGGATCCGTTTGGTAATCGGTTTGAACTCCTTGAGTATAAAAACGAATAAATTAATAAAAAGAGGTAATTTTATTAAAGATAAGAAACAGATAAAATGATTTAAAAAAAGACTTTTTCTTATCCTAATATGTTCGTCTTTACTTTGTGGAATATTTTTAAAAAATTAACGGATAAATGAGGCAAACATTTTGTCTGGTAATAAAAGATAATAATTTAAAATAAGAATAGTATGGAATATAGATTTTTGGGTGCATCGGGCTTGAAAGTACCGGTGCTTAGTTTCGGGACGGCTACTTTTGGGGGTGGTAATGATTTTTTCAAAGCTTGGGGATCTACTCAGGCAGAGGAAGCCAAACGCTTGATCGACATTTGTCTTGAAGCAGGCGTTAATCTTTTTGATACTGCTGATATTTATTCAGACGGACTTGCAGAAGAAGTATTAGGCAAGGCTATTGCCGGAAAACAAAGAGGTGATTTGCTCCTCTCTACTAAAAGTACTTTTACATTTGGGGAAGGACCGAATAATCAAGGGGCTTCACGTCAGCACATTTTAAAGCAAGTTGAAGGAAGTTTGAAACGTCTGGGTACAGATTATATAGACATTTATCATATGCATGGTTTTGATGGTAATACACCAGTTGAGGAAACATTGCGCGTTCTGGATGATTTGGTGCAAAGTGGAAAAGTGCGTTATATTGCGGCTTCTAATTTTTCAGGATGGTCGCTTATGAAATCGCTTGGAGTAGCAGATAATCATGGCTGGAACCGTTATATTGGACATCAAGTGTACTATTCGCTTGCAAACCGTGAGTATGAATGGGAGTTAATGCCTTTAGGTTTAGATCAGAAGGTAGGCGCAATTGTATGGTCACCACTTTCTGCGGGAAGGTTGGGAGGTAAGTATGGTCGTAATTTACCAATTCCAAAAGAAGGTCGTGTATCTCAGGGCGGAAGCCCCGTACCTGAAATGGTAGTAAATGAGGAAGTGTTTTATGCTACTGTAGATGCGCTTAATGAAGTGGCTGAAGAAATTGGTAAAACTGTAGCTCAGGTTGCTTTAAACTGGTTATTGCAAAGACCAACTGTTTCGAGTATTATTATTGGTGCAAGAAATGAAGAGCAACTTAAACAAAATTTGGGTGCTGTGGGCTGGAACCTCACCACAGAACAAATTAAAAAACTGGATGATGCCAGTGCCGTACCACCTATTTATCCGTACTGGCACCAGTGGCAGAACAAGTCACTCAACCCTACACCGGAGTTTTATAAATAAAAGAATGATACCCTCCAGGCTTTTTGCTTCGAGGGTATTTTTATTTAAGCATTTACCTCAAGTTTTATATCTGCTTTGCCAGATATCTTTTTTATATAATTTATTTTTAGGATCATGGCTAAAAGTTAGCTGTACAAAGGTAAATATTTCTAATTTATCAATGCCTGGTTGGGCTTCATAAGCAATGAAAGATAAAAGGCAAAAAAGCCCATTTCTTATGAGACGGGCTTTTTTTGCTTGTGACTCTTAAGGGACAATTTATAAACCAATTTATGGAGGATTTAAAGAAGTTAGCCCATTTTACATGAATTTGTAAAATAATATTTCTCTTTAAACAGCAATGCCGGTTGGTGAGTTCAGTGGAGGTAAAATGTCAAAAAACTAAACTTATGAGGACTTTAATCAAGAAAACAAGGTATAATTAAAATTCCCATCTTACAAAAGCTTCCATAGCAGCATAACGAGACAAGCCTAACTGATTGTACAATTCAGCTGTTTCACTGTTGCGGTCTTCGGCTCTTTGCCAAAATTCCCTGGCATCCGTTCCCTGAAAAACAACACCGTCTTTTTGTGATTGGTGTTTGAAGATTCCGTGGCGTTTTGCCAAAACCTGATCCGGACTCATAGGCACGGCCATTTCAACTTCGTCAATTCCCCATTCCTGCCATGCACCGCGATATAACCAAACCCAACAGTCATTCATATAGGGTTGAGGTTTTAGAGCTTTAACGGCTTCAAAAATGGCATCCAGACAAACTTTATGCGTTCCGTGTGGATCGGCAAGATCTCCTGCGGCATATATTTGATGTGGTTTTATTTTTTCGATCAAACTTATTGTCAGCTGAATATCTTCCTGACCTAAAGGTTTTTTCTCGATTGCTCCGGTTTCATAAAAAGGCAATTCCATAAAATGAATCTGCTCATCCGGTAAACCCACAAAATGACTTGTCGCGCGTGCTTCTCCTTTTCGAATCAATCCTTTTAGATATCGAAC
>NZ_CBDIDC010000005.1:0-1602465 GCF_965277525.1 Flavobacterium sp.
ATCCTATTCATCGGCTAGACCGAAAAACATCTGGCGTCTTGTTATTTGCATTGAATAAAGAGGTTTTGAAAATTATGAATGATCATTTCGCCACACGCGAAGTCGAAAAAAAATATTTAGCCATTTTACGTGGTTGGTCGCCCGAAGAACTAACAATTGATTATGATTTAATCAATGATGATGACATTAAACAAAATGCAATAACATACTTTCATCGTTTGCAAAATGCCGAAGTTGACTTAGAATTTAACAATAAACCAACATCGCGATATTGTTTGGTAGAAGCGATTCCTGAAACGGGACGTATGCATCAATTACGAAAACATTTCAAACATATTTTTCATCCCATTTTAGGAAGTCGTCCACATGGTTGCAACAAACAAAATAAATTATGGTTGGAGAATTACGACCTGAAAGGAATGATGCTTCATGCCCATCAGTTAATTTTTAATCATCCAATAAAAAATGAACAACTCATCCTGAATGCAAAGATTAATGAAGAGTTTAGCAGAGTAGGTACTATTCTTAATCTGGATTTGAGCAAGTATAAATAGAATAATAATTTGAAATTTAAGATAAGCCTGCTAAAATACTTTTATAATCCTCAAAAAGCGGGGCATCAGGATTTATCAGGCTTTTTTCTATAAATACTAGAAAAAATTAGCTTTTTATGTTAGATAAGGCAGTACCTCCAATTTCAATTATTTTTCTTTTTATTAAAATGATTTCAAAATTATTTATTTCAACTATTTGGTTCACTTCCATCGGTAGAATCCGCAATAAGGAATTCATTAATTTCAGTTAACAGCTCAAATTCATCGACAGGAAATAACTGGAGGACAACTTCCAAAATAAGAGCCACATTAATTGACGGATTTTTGATCGCGCCTGAAATTTTTTGTGCTTCGTGATCCAGTGCCAGAATGCATAATTTAAGCATTTCGGTAATGACACAGCCCAATTCATAATAATTTAATAATTTGATTTCAGCAGCATAAAACTCTGTTTTATCATTTGGCGTCTTTAAAATATTTAGATACTGAATCATTAGTTTTCTTAAATACTCTACGTTTTTAATCTCTATTGTTTCCATTGAATTATTTTTTTATAATAATTCAAATTTTGTCATAATTATTCCAAAAAGTGGTTATCGTATATCATAACCTAAAAAAATAAAGAAAAATCTATTGGCAAAAGCTTAAACGACCTTAGTTTTCCGCTTCAGAAAAAGTATGCCATATTGAATTATTTCAGTTTTATTTCAGGAAAAATTAAAAAGACTTTTGTCCTATTTACGATGCACAACAAATAAAAAAGTATTAAATAAGAGGTATTTTAGGAGTTTTGGATCAAAACATTGCAGAGAACAAGGATTGTTATTAGCCAACCTTAAGTAAATAACTTTCTATTGCCACTCTTTTTCAATAGGTTAGAAATACAAAATCATACAACATCAACCTTAAAGCACTACCTAATAATTAATCTTATATTTTCTAATAACTGCGTTTATGTTCGTAAATGTTTTTATAAATTTGCGATCTCGTATTGAAACCTATTATTTTTAATTTAAAATTATGACTTTCACATAAATACCACACACAATAGCTTAAAGTCTTTATTCAAAAATAAATTGTATTATAACCATAATTAAATCCAATGTTTAAGAAAAACAAATCCCAAATTCTATTTTTTATTCTTTTAAATTTATTTTTTTCCATCCATTCATTTTCTCAAAAAAATCTTTATGCCGGAATCGAAATCGGACGCCGGGCAATAAAAACCTCTATTCTGGATATAAACAATATCAAGAAAGCAGACTACAAGATTCTCTACTTCTCAAATGAAAGAATTAGTCTTGCCGATCATATTAATACTTATGGTGAGATTCCTCAGGAAGACATTAACAAAACCAGTATTATCGTCCTGGACCAATTGAAGAAAATAAGAGAGGAATTTAAAATTCCCGAAGCCAATATATTTATAGTTGCTGCTCCCGTTTTCTCATCAGCTCGCAACATTGATGTTTTAAGAAATAAAATTACTACACTGTCTAATAAAAGTTTTGATGTTATAAATGTTGACGAAGAGGCCAAAATGCTGGTAAAAGGTGCGATACCTCCTGTAGATTATTCTAATGCCCTACTCCTTGATATTGGTGCCCAAACTACTAAAGGAGGATATATCGATGAGCTTACAGATAACAAATTAGAGTTTATACCTCTGGAACTTGATTTTGGTACAATGACACTTACTGATGCCGTAAAGAAAACGGTTGTAAATCAAAGCCAGGCTAATGATATGTCGACCTATCAGGAAAAGTCTTTTGATTTTAATACCGTACTGCGCAAAAAGATAAAAGAAATGCTGGACGCAAATCCTCTTTTATTAAAAAAAGAAAAAATCTATTTATCCGGAGGAGCTGTATGGGCATTTTCTACGCTATATTTTAATGAAAACGTTAAAGATCATTATATTTCCTTCAACTTAGAAGACGTTATGAATTATGACGCAATCCTGAAAAATAATTTCAACAAGTATAATACTCTTGCCAAAACAGATAAAGAAGCTGCCAGAGTTTTGAGTACCTATGACCAGAAATACCTTATTTCTGCAAATAACATACTGGCAAACTGTCTGGAAAGTATTCCAAACTTAGCAACAAAGAAAATTTACTTTGTAAAGGATGGTCAGGTAACCTGGCTTATGTCATACATTGCAGATCGTTCTAAAAAAGTAAATACTAATTTTTAAGTATCTCAATTACCATTCTTACAAAGCTTCTCTGATTTTGCTATTGCAGAATTGAATCATCAAAACGAAAGCTGTCTCAAATAAAAATTGAGACAGCTTTCGTTTTTTTATAATTTATAGTATCTGAATTTAAGATTCGTACTGAATCACTGTCAGTATTTTAAGTACTCTGTTTGAGCTACATAAGAAATATTATTATTATTATTATTATTATTCCATAAATGGTCTACAATAAGACCTCAAAACACAAGGATAAGACTTGGTTGCCAAAACAAAATTGCTGAAGTTTAAGGAATTAGAAAATAGCTTAGATTCAAAATTTTCAGAAGGGTTTATAGCTTTTTATTCCTCAAGATAAAATTAAAAAATCTTAAACAAAAAAAAGACTGCTCTCAGAACAGTCTTCTTTATATTCTATAAGAAACTCTAACTTTAAGCCATAAATAAAGCCCCTTTATTATAATTGTATAAAACCAAATCGTAAGGAACCAAAAGTGGCGTTATTTTCTCTGAAGAAGCATTAAATTTAATTCCGTTATGTTTTCTGAAAAGGTAAATTTCTTTTAGACAATTTGATAAACTCTGATGAATTGCCGTTGTAAAAGTGGGCAATTGCTTATCTCCTACTAATAAATCAATTTGGTAGTTCGAGCTGCTTTTTGACAAATTGTTGCCTATGATTCTTAGTGTAAATGTTGTTGCTTTTCCGTGTTGTTCACCTTGATACTGTACTACCATAATTTTAATTATTAAAAAGGTTAGATTATTTTATACTTCTATTTGTTTATTCTGCAAATTGAAGAATTAAAGTTATAAAAAAAAAGCAAATTGATAAAAATATCGATCTAAATTAAATGTTATTTTTTCTATTTCATAACGGTAAATTCCAAACGTAAAAAAAACCGTAACGAATTACGGTTTCTAAACAATTAACTAAATATATTTAATCAACTTTTTAACGATTATAAAATTCATTCATAAGCACGATTAATTTTGGGTAACTATTGTTGTTTCTTTTTCAGTATTGATTTCTAATAGAAAAGGATTTCCGTTCTCGTCAAACATGGTCATATTTAAGGTGTCTAATAAAATCAGATCTTTTGAAACGCTCCCTTTAAATTGATTATACGAAAGGTTCATTTCTTTCAAATTATGCAACTTTTCAATTTCAATCGGAATTCTCCCTCAAAATTATTATCAAACAAACTCAGGTTTTGCAAAGCACCATAATTGATTATTTCTTTGCTCAAACTGCCTGAAAATTTATTATTGTTTAAAAGCAAAACCTTTAAATTTATTAACTTATAGATGGAACCCGGTAAATCTCCCTGAATTTGATTATCAAACAAAGAAAGAACCTCTAATTTACTTAGCCTGCCAATCTCCAAAGGCAACTCACCTTGCAATCTATTTTTATGAAGATCTACTTGAACTAAATTCACTAAATCCAACAATTCTACAGGTAACTTTCCTTGCAAATTATTGTTGGCTAAATTAAGGCCTACTACTTTGCCATTATCAGTTTCAACACCATTCCAGGTAGCGGCCGAAAGTGATAAATCCCACTTCGTTTTCCATTGCCCTCCATTTGTAGCATGATATAATTTTATAAGCGCGTTTTTCTCTTTATCTGAAATAGTATCAGCAAAAATATTTAGAGAAAAAGCAAAAGCCAGAAAAAACAGGACTAAGCTTTTCATAACAGATTGGGGAATTTGTTCGGAGTTAAAATTATACATTTCATCGAAATAAAGCACATAATATCGACAATGTGTTGATAAATAATAAATTAACCCTAATTGTATTACATTTAAACAAAATACCACACTTCTATTATTTTGTTTAAATTTGACCAACTAATTATAAAAACCTCATATTATGAAAATTAACCCTATTGCATTGCTTCTCGCAGCTGTTGTTACACTAGTAGTTGGATTTGTTTGGTACAACCCAAAAGTGTTTGGAACAATCTGGATGAGAGAAAACAACCTGACACAAAAAGAACTTCGAACCGGTAATATGCTCAAAATTTTTGGGCTAACTTATATTTTCTCGTTAATGATTACAGTTACGCTAATGTCACTAACCATTCATCAATCCGGGGCTGTTGGTATGGTTGGCGGACCGCAGCTAATCGACAGCGCAAAACCATCTTTTGCCGCTTTTATGGCAGATTACGGAACTGCTTACCGCACTTTTAAACACGGTGCGCTTCATGGCTTCATATCGGGTTTATTGTTTGCTTTCCCGATAATTGGAATTAATGGTTTATTTGAAAGGAAATCATGGAAATACATATTCATACACGCCGGATTTTGGGTCGTTACACTTACTTTAATGGGCGGAATCATTTGTGGATATGCATAAATAACATAAAATAGAATCCGTTTGAAATCAAAACTCAAACGGATTTTCTTAATAATAACCTAAAGAAAGCGGGTTATTACAAATATTACCTAATTTTGAAAAAATTAGCTCACACTTTTGAATACAACTTATACCTTCAGGATATACAACAGCGCTTCCTTACTACCGTTAGAATGGAATTTGCTGGCTGTAAATAATATCTTTTTGACCCGGGAATATCTCGAAGTACTGGAGAACTCTTCTCCGGTAAATATGATTTGTCATTTTATTGGAATTTTTAACGATGATAAACTTGCAGGCATCGTCTTAACTCAATTTTTATTTGCAGAAAAATTAGATTCCTTTGGAGAACGCGATCAATGTTTAAAAACTTCTGTCCGCAATTTTGCTTTTAAAAATTTCGCCTCGCATGTATTATTCGTTGGTAACAATATGCTCACGGGACAAAATGCTTTTATTTTTGATGCAACTATAAAGCAACCTAAGGCTATCAAAACCCTTCATAAAGCAATCAATCAGCTTAAGAAAGACCTGAAAGCAAGCGGAAGAAAAGTTCATATAACCAGTATAAAAGACTTTACAGCAAATGAAATTGAGCCTTTAAAAGCAGAATTCAAGAATAATTATACCTTTTCCACACAACCCAATATGATTTTTGAAATCAATAAAAATTGGACAAATGAACAAGATTACATTGATGCTTTATCCAAAAAATATCGCGATCAATATAAACGTGCCCGAAAAAAAGCAGAAGGAATTGTAAAGCAAAAAATGTCCCTGAATGGCATTAAAAACTATGAAGATCTGATTTACGACCTGTATTTTCATGTGGCAAAAAATGCCCCTTTTAATACTTTTTTCCTGGCCAGAAATCACTTTAGCTTTTTTAAGGAAATCATGAAGGATGACTTTTTGTTTTATGGTTATTTCCTTGATGAAAAACTAATAGGCTTCAATACATTAATAAAAAACGGAAATGTAATGGATACTTACTTTTTAGGCTACGACGAAACCATTCAACGCGAAAGAATGTTGTACTTAAATATGTTATACGATATGATTGCTTATTCCATTAATCAGGGTTTTTCAGAAATTGTTTTTGCCAGAACCGCACTGGAAATTAAAAGTTCTGTTGGTGCAAAACCAGTAAAAATGTACGGATTAATTACACACAGCAATGCTTTAATCAATCATAATATTGCCAAACTATTCAATTATCTTGAACCCAAAACGGACTGGCAGGAACGCAATCCTTTTAAATAATTATGAAAAACTTTGACAAAGTTTCGAAACTTTGCCAAAGTTCAGTTTTCACTTTAAGGAATCGCAATTTTCATTTGTTGGTGCAGAATATGAATTTCTAAAGAAGTCTGAGCCCCACAATATTCTCCATCGATCTGAAAATTTACCGGACAATCTGTTTTTATAGTGGCCTTGTCAGTCGAAATAATCACAATATCGTCTGAATCAATTGGCATATTGCCCGTAATGATTTTTCCAATAAGCAATAAATCAAGATTCTTTAAGATCACCAATTCAAATTTTCCGTCGTTCATAACTCCATGTGGATTAATAACAACTCCCGTTCCGTACTTTTGAGAATTCGCAATTACAATCATTCTTGCGGTATGTTTAACCGTTTTATTATTGGCAGAAATAGTCGCAACAAAAGGTTCTTCAGATTCTTTTAATGCCGAGTATGCTTGCAGGGCATATCCCCAGAAGCCGCGTAAGTTACTTTCTTCATAATTCTTCACCAGGTTAGCATTCACACCAATATCGCTTAAATGAATACTCTTTTTGCCATTGATACAAATCATATCCATTTCGATATAACGGTTTAGAAAAGCAATTTTTAGATTTTCTTCAATTGTAGTGGGCAAATTCAGATCGACAGATAAACCATTTGCTGATCCGGCAGGCAAAATACCAATGATAACATCAAACTGTTCCATTGCTTCAGCAACCATTTTGATGGTTCCATCGCCACCGGCAACTATAATTCGTTCAGGTAAATATTGATTATAAAGCGATTGTATTTCTCTCTGGTCACTTTTACCCGTAGTTTCATAAACTTCAAGATCAAAATGATTTGTGTTGGCAAACTCCTGCACGGCATCTATCAAATCTGATTTATCCAGATCTCCGGAAATAGGGTTTACAACAAATATGATATTCTTTTTCAAAATTTTATTTTTAAAGTCAATTAAAATAATTAATTTACAGCATCCATATATAAATATACGCAATTAATGAAACCAATTTTACAATTATATCGAGGTTATGCCAATGAAGAAGAATTAATTGTAATGGGACATGTTTTTAAAAGAACGTATGATTATGATTTTCAGAAGAAAAACTTAAAAAATGCACGTTCAATTATTAATCAGTTTAGGATAAAAACCCTCAAAAATTTTGATATTTATCTCAAATGCGGGAATCAGGAAATTCACACCAAAACACTGGATGACGGTTATTTTAAATTTTGTATCCCCCTTGAAACAGAAACTAATTTTGGATGGATGGAATATGAAGTGAGTATTAAGGATGAAAATGAAACCATAACCGAAAAAGGCAGCTTCATCAGACCTCACAAAGGAAAACTTGGAATTATATCTGATATTGATGATACATTTCTGATTTCGCACACCCAAAATTTATTTAAAAAAATATACATCCTTTTATTTAAAAACGTGAATGACCGCAAAGTTTTCACAGATGTTGTATCCCACTATCAGGCGTTGAGTTCAGCAGGGCGAAATAATAAAGAGGAAGAAAATGCTTTTTTTTATGTCTCAAGCAGCGAGTGGAATTTGTATCGCTTTATTGTAAAGTTTACCAAAATACATCAATTGCCAAGAGCTGTAATTTTACTGAAAGATATTAAAAGAGGTATTACCGATTTTTTTATGAGCGGACGTGGCAATCACGATCACAAATTTGATAAAATAAAACACGTCTTGGAGTTTTACCCTAATCTGAAATATGTTTTACTGGGAGATGATTCGCAACACGATCCGATTTTGTATGAACGAATCTGCAAAATATTTCCTGTCACCGTCAAAGCTGTTTATATCAGACAAACCGGTAAACATCAAAAAGAAGCGACTAAGGTTATTATGAAAAATTTAGAAAACCTGGAAGTTTCTGTTTGCTATTACAAACATAGTAGTGAAGCCATTATGCACTCAAAATGTATTGGGATTATTAAGTAATTTCTTGGTAAAATGCATACTGTGATGGTTATTGGAATACAGATGACAGTGGTTTAACTGATACTTACAGATTTTATTCTCATTTTTGTCATTTCACCTTCGTCGAAATGACATATGAAACTCCTCGAAGAATCTCGCCAATCTTTTTCGGTCAACTAGTGTGATTTCTCCTTCGTCGAAATGACACCCGAGGCGTTTATTATCACTGACATACTTTACGGAAACCTGAAACTTCTTTTCCAAGCCCAGATTGAAGAGAAAAGCCCGGAACTAAAAAAACCAATTTTTCTTGCCAGAAAACAGCGACCAACGGAAGCTCGTTTTATGGTTTAGAAAAATTAGTTTTTTTTAGTGAGGACTTGAAACGGAAAGCTGGATTAGCTCCCGAAAACTATATTAAGCGTTGAAATTATCTATTTCTTCCTGAACGATTTCCCAGTCGAGAAGCAATTGATCTAAATCTTTTTTCTTTTTGTTGTATGCGGTAAAAAAAGAAGCATCTTCGATATGCTTGTCATAATTAGAAAGCAGCAATTTATCGTCGTGCTGAATGTCTCTTTCTAATTGTTTGATCTGGCTTTCGACTTTACTTAATTTGTTTTGTAATGCCTTACCTTTTTTCTGATCTTCGTAAGAAGTCTTATTACTTTCTTTAGGAGCAGCAGCTTTTGCCACATCTTTTTTCTCGACTTCACGCATATTTTCAAGATTGCGTTGCTCTAAGAAATAATTGATGTCTCCTAAATATTCTTTTATCTTTTGATCTTTGAATTCATAAACGATATTTGACATTCCTTGCAGGAAATCCCTATCGTGAGAAACCAATAATAAAGTTCCCCCAAATTTTTGAAGTGCTGCTTTCAGAACGTTTTTAGATTTAATATCCAAGTGATTCGTAGGCTCATCCATCAGCAAAACATTGATAGGCTGCAACAACAACTTACAAAGTGCCAAACGGTTACGCTCACCACCTGAAAGAACTTTTACTTTTTTCTCTACATCATCTCCACGAAATAAAAACGAACCTAACATATCACGAACCTTAGAACGATTCGTATCCATTGCAGCATCTTCCATAGTTTGAAGAAGTGTAATTTCGCCATCAAGATATTCTGCCTGATTTTGGGCAAAATAACCTAACTGTACGTTATGTCCCAGCTTGATACTTCCTTCGTATTCAAATTCATCAACAATCGCTTTGATAAAAGTCGATTTTCCCTGACCATTCTGTCCCACAAAAGCAATTTTACTTCCGCGTTCTACTAATAGATTAATGTCTTTTAGGATCGTTTTATCGCCGTATGCTTTAGTAACATGATCTGCTTCAACCACTACTCTACCCGGTTCTTTTGAAACTGGAAAGGAAATATTCATTACCGAATTGTCGTCTTCATCAACTTCAATTCGTTCTACTTTATCTAATTTTTTAATCAACGATTGCGCCATTGAAGCTTTAGAAGCTTTGGCACGGAATTTCTCGATTAATTTTTCTGTTTCTTCAATTTTCTTCGCCTGATTCTTTTGCGTTGCCAATTGCTTTTCACGAATTTCATGACGCAATTCTAAATATTGAGAATACGGCTTATTGAAATCATAGGCTTTTCCTAATGAAATTTCGATCGTACGATTCGTTACATTATCCAGGAACATTTTATCGTGCGAAACAATTACTACAACTCCGGGATAATTACGCAGGAAGTTTTCCAGCCAAATGATACTTTCGATATCCAGGTGATTCGTAGGCTCATCCAGAAGTAAAATATCATTTGCCTGCAATAATAATTTAGCCAACTCAATACGCATCCTCCAACCTCCTGAAAATGTTTCAGTCTGATTATCAAAAACTTCTCTTTTAAAACCTAAACCTAAAAGGATTTTCTCAGTATCCCCTACATAATTATAACCTCCTAAAAGTTCAAAACGATGGGTGTAATCAGACAGGTCTTCGATGATTTGAGTATATTCTTCACTTTCATAATCAGTTCTGGTCACTAATTGATGATTGATATCTGCTAATTTTTTCTCAACAACTTTAATATCCGTAAAAGCTTCATAGGCTTCTTCAAGAACGGTTCTTCCCTGCTCAAAATCAATATCCTGACGCAAGAATCCCATACGAACTTCTTTCTCGGTAGCGATTTGTCCTGAATCCGGTTTAAAATCTCCCGCAAGGATTTTAAGCATAGTTGATTTTCCAGCACCATTTTTTCCGACAAGTCCAACCCGATCTCCGGCACCTAAACGAAAAGTCACCTCTTCGAATAAATATGAACCACCAAAAGAAACCGATAAATTATGTATATTAAGCATGTATTGTTATTTTATAACTAATTGATTGTGTAAATTTACACTCCCAAACCAATGGGGTAATTTAATTTTTTGCAAATGTTAAAAAAAGGATCGAAACTAAATAGTATTTTAACAGGAAGTTGTCCAAAATGTCAAAATGAAAGTATGTATTCGGACAAAAATCCACTGCATTTGACTAAAGTTCTAAAAATGAACGATCATTGCAGCCATTGCGGATTAAAATATCAAATTGAACCTTCGTTTTTTTACGGAGCAATGTATGTAAGCTACGGATTAAATGTAGCTGTTGGAATTGCGGCTTTTATTGTTTCGTTTGTGTTTTTTAAAGCCTCAATCGAAGAATCATTTATTGCAATAGTGATCACTTTGATTGTATTATTTCCGTTTGTCTTACGACTCTCAAGAAATTTGTATATTAATATGTTCGTTTCTTATGATCCTAAGGCCGGTCAGAAATAAGACTTTTTAAATATCTTTTATGAAATCTTTTAATATCAATTTCACGTGTTAAAGGTATTTTATCTTCGATATAATCATATAAAACTTTTGCCATTGCAGGTCCAAGCATCACACCTCTGGTTCCTAATCCGTTAAGAATATGGAGGGATTTAAATTCCTCATGAGTTCCTATCAAAGGTCTTCTGTCCTTTACGGTAGGACGAACTCCTCCATAATGTTCTATAATCTCAAAATCACAGGTAATAATTTCTTTGATCCGATCTATTAGTTCCTGTTTTCCTGCCTCGGTGGGCAAATCGGTTTTATCTTCCCAGTTATATGTAGCACCAACTTTAAACAAATCATTCCCGAGAGGCAATATAAAAACACTTGTATTTATAATGACATCCAAGTCTAAATCCGGAGCCTTTATTACAAACATTTCCCCCTTAGTACCGTCTAGAGGCAAATAACTAAAAAAAGGATTCTTATGCAATCCAAACCCTTCCGCAAAAATAATATTACGCGCCTGAATATTTTTATATTGAATTCCGAAATCGAAAAATTCAATATAGCTCCAGTCAAAAGACTGCTCTAAAAGCAGATTATTCTCTTGCAAATATTTTCTATAAGTATCCAATAACAACATCGTATCTACATAACCCGTATGCAAGACTTCACCATAATCGTAAGGAGAATCTATACCTCTATATTTTTTTAAAATTAATTTGGTAGACAAAAAAGGTGCTAAATTTATTTTATCTGAAGCGGCAAACCAATTATTTTGTTCTTCGATAGAGAAAAATTTTCTTAGTATAGGAAGTTTAAAATTAAACTTCGTTTGTAATTTGGCCTCGATATGATTGTAAAAATCGTCCATTACGACCAATTGTTCTTGTGCATTCCAGACTTCGCTAAATCTTTTTAAAATAACAGGATTATAAAATCCTCCGGCAACTCTTGAAGATACCTGAGACATATTATCTACTACTAAAATTGATTTATTATTTTTAAGTGCCATTTCAGCAAATGAAATCCCAGCCAATCCGGATCCAACAATTAAATAATCTAACATAGGTATTATAAGGTAAAATACAAAAACTCTTACTACAAAGGTAGTAAGAGTTTTTGTTATAATGTAATTTAGATATTTAGTAGTTCCACATATCTTCTTCGAAGTTCCGTATCTTCTCTTTTACTCTTTCCGCCTCCAGCAATTGACTTTGAGCATTATCCTTCATATAAGCTTTGATCTCACGATCGCCATACATATTTTCCTCTTTATAAATAACAGCATTAAAATACCTTGAATTTAAGATTTGATCAAATGAAATGGGGCGTGCAGAATTTTTATCATTAAATGCTTTGGCTTCATATAATACCTCTCTAGCATCAGGGAAGAAAATCCAGAACAACTCAATATAATCCTTTTCATCACTATTCATGGTATAAACATCAGGAGTTACAGGACAAATCCCTAATAAACGATATTTCAGATCACTCTGCCGTTTGTCAAAATACCAATATCCTTTAATTTTATATTGCGTAACATCTGCAGCAGTAAGATCTTGTCTAAGAATATATTCTGCGGGTACAGATCGTGTTGCACCAACAGTTTCATCGGTATAGGAAACGACTTTCTTTTTACCCGTACCCGTAACTACTTTTTTCTTTACGACGTGAGTTTTGTAATCATCCGGATATTGATTGATCAATTCTCTACCTGCATCTGTTGTGTCAATACGAGATAATGCCCCCTGAATATCTTTTAAAGATTTTTTAGTATTAAAATAACTATCGCTGTAAACTTCTGTGATTTTACCACTTTTCATAGCTCTTATTAAAACGTCATAAAGCGAACGTCTGTCAGAACCAATATTAGCCGTATCTACCGGAAAATACAACGGGAAGTTAATTTTTTCATTTAAATCAATGATTTCCCAGGTAGTTTTTCCCATCAAAACATCTCTATCATCGACATAGCCGTAAGATAATGGTTTATCATTATCTGAGATAAGTTGTGCAGGAGTCTTTACTCCAATCTGAGCAGGTGTTTTTGCATTCAGCAAATTAGATTGTGCATGAGAAGAAAAACTTCCCGCAACAGAAACAATAGCTATTAAAAAATTTCTCACTTTCATCATAACATCAGTATAAGGTATTGAACGTAGCATTACTTTTTTTATTGTAATTTTTCTTACATAAACATCAATATAGAAGAATAGATCAAAAAATAATTCTCTTTTTCAAAACTTCCTACTTAATGTTAAGCCTATTCGCCTGTGCACAAATAAAATCAAACACATAACTCATTGACTACAAACAATCTAATTTACATCTTTTTATTCTATTACAGCACTACAATAGCCTTTAAAAAAGAGGGATTTTAAATTCCATTTCACTTATTTTTTGCTAAGCAATTTCAATAAATGAAATCCGCACCAATACGCTTCAATAATTGAACAATCAAAAATGTATAAAAACAAAAACAAAAAAAAACTCTTACTACATTTGTAGTAAGAGTTTCTCATAATATATTTTTAGATACTTAGTAATTCCACATATCTTGCTCGAAGTTACGAATCTTCTCTTTTACTCTTTCAGATTCCAACAATTGGTTTTGTGCATTATCCTTCATGTAATCTTTGATCTCACGATCTCCGTACAAGTTTTCTTCTTTGTAGATTACTGCATTAAAACGTCTTGAATTTAAGATCTGATCAAATGAAATTGGAAGTGCAGAGTTATTATCGTTAAAAGCTTTTGCTTCATGTAATGCTTCTCTTGCATTAGGGAAGAAAACCCAGAATAATTCAATATAATCCTTTTCGTCACTATTCATAGTATAAACATCCGGAGTTACAGGACAAATTCCCAGTAAACGATATTTCAATTCACTCTGACGTTTGTCAAAATACCAGTATCCTTTAATTTTATATTGTGTAACATCAGCAGCAGTTAAATCTTGTTTTAAGATATATTCTGCAGGAACTGTTCTTGTTGCTCCAACTGTTTCTTCAACATAAGAAACAACTTTCTTTTTACCAGTACCTGTAACTACTTTTTTCTTCACAACGTGACTTTTGTAGTCATCAGGATATTGGTTGATCAATTCTCTACCTGCATCTGTTGTATCAATACGGGATAATGCACCTTGAATATCTTTCAAAGATTTTTTAGTATTGAAATAACTGTCGCTATATACTTCAGTTATTTTGCCGTTTTTAACAGCTTTCGTCAAGACATCGTAAAGTGAACGTCTATCAGAACCAATATTAGCCGTATCTACCGGAAAGTACATTGGAAAGTTGATTTTTTCATTTAAATCAATGATTTCCCAAGTAGTTTTCCCCATCAAGATATCTCTATCATCTACGTAACCATAAGCCAAAGGCTTATCGTTATCTGAGATAAGTTGCGCAGGAGTTTTAAGTCCTATCTGAGCAGGTGTTTTCGCATTTAGCAAATTAGATTGCGCATAAGAAGAAAAACCTCCAGCGATAGAAACAATAGCTATTAAAAAATTTCTTACTTTCATCATGATACCATTATAAGATATTGAACGTAGGTTTACCTACTTTTTATTATTGTATTTCATAAATTACCGGAGCAGTTCTTGGCAATAAATAACTACCGGCTCCAACAAGTTTAGTTTTAATCTCAGAAATAGTAACCTGGTCTCCTTTTCCAGCTCTTGAAAGTATTGTTTTACATTGAGCATTCAATTTATTTCCAGCAACAACAACTGTAGGTTGTCCTGCAATTTTTAAATTAAATCCAACAACATCTAAACCAACTTCAAAGTCAAAATCAAGTAATTTAGCTCCAATAGTAGCAATTTCTAAGTTAGATTTAGGTCCTTTAACAACACCCATCTCACCTCTAATTGTACCTGTAGGCCCAGGAATACCTTTAATTCTAAATGTTTTCTTATCTGTAACTTTATCTCCGTTTGGTAAAGTTCCTGTTACAGAAATTGTAGCTTCAGTACCTGAACCCGGATTCATGTTATATTTCCCTGGTTTTCCAGCTGACGATAATCCAGGAGCACTAGCCACCACTTTATTATCAGCAACACCTGCGAATGATACAGAAATTGGGTTAACAACTCCTCTATACACAACATTCATTTTGTCTGCAGAAATTGTAGCAGAGTTTGGTCTTGGCACCACAACATAATTCCCTTTAAATGGCAAGTTAATTTTTTTACCATCTTCTACGAAATTAAACTGACCATTAATAGCTTGCTCACCTACATTACCTGCAGTTAAGTTAATTTTAGCTTGTCCGGTCGCAGGATCTAAAGAAGCTCCTGTTACACTTTCTGGTTTTGTGTTTTCGTCATAACGACCTAAAACTACTTTACCAGTTACTTTTTCTCCTTGGAAATAAGCATTTTTATCTAAAACAACAATCGCCTGATAGTTACTGTAAGAAGCTGCAGCAACAGCCGCTTTTCCTAATGCACTATTATAAACGTCTGCTTCAGTTTTCTTTACGTCATTTTGCCAAGCTGAAAGTTTTGCAGCTGATGCAATTGCAGGAAAACCTTTAAAGTGATATTCTAAGTACTTTTCTTTTATACCTTCTTTGTTTTTTACGTCAGAAACATCAAATTTTTTCTCAACCTCAGAAATAATACCAGCATATTTTTTGTCTGTACCTAAAGCAGCTTTAATATCTGATTTATATTTCTCAATTTTAGCGATAATTTGTTTACCTTTTGCAGTGTAACCGTCTCCTGTAAACCAGTCGTCGATATTATCACCTCTGTCCATAGACTCATAAGGTAGTTTTCCAGTTTCTTTATCAACTTCAAATCCTTTTATAGATTGCGCTTTTAAAGAACCTATATAATCGTAAAATTCTTTTGAAATTGTTTCTACTTTGTGAGCAGTAGCTGCAGCTATAGTAAACTCACCTTTTGCCTCAGCGGCTTTTTGATCTAAAGACATCAATAAAGCTGCATTTGTTTCCGTTGAATTAGTATTTGCACCTTCGAATTTTTCATTCATCAAACCAAAAGCCGATATAACTTCTTTTGATACATTCATTGCTAACATTGCGATGAAAACCAGATACATCAGGTTAATCATCTTCTGTCTAGGGGTTAATTTTCCTCCTGCCATTTTTTCTAATTAGTTCTTTATTAATAAATTTAATATAATAGTCAAAAACTAATTATCCTTTGTTACTCATTGCAGAAAGCATACCACCATAAACATTGTTTAAAGAAGCAATGTTTGCAGTCATTGATTGCATTTGTTCTTTCAATTTAGAAGCATTTTCAGCGATTTCGCTATTTGCCTGTGCATTTCTTGCAGCACTTTCTAATTGTACTTTGTATAAGCTGTTTAATGATTCCATTTGTGCAGCAGCCATAGACATTTCTTCAGCATATTTCTTTTGTCCTGCAATAGAATCTACTGTTGGAGAAATTGCTTTTGCAGCTCCTTCGAAGTTTTTGATAGAATTACCTAAGCTTGACATTAATTCTCCGTCAATTTTAGCTTCTTTCAACATAACATCTAATTTTTGAGACAACAATCCTTGGGCATCAGATGGAGCTTCAACTTTATCCGCTTTTTTTCTAGCCTGACCGTTAGCTAACTCAGGGTAAACAAGAGTCCAATCTAACTCATCTTCAACTGGTTCAAAAGCAGAAAGTGCAAAGATTAACGCTTCAGTTACCAATCCAACTGATAACATCACAGTTCCTGTTAATGGTCCAATCTCAAAGTGAGTAATTTTGAATAAGGCTCCAACGATTACCACTGCCGCTCCCATACCATAAGCGAAATTCATTGCTTTTTTACTTAATAATGCCATAATACTTTTTTTTAGGTTTTAATTTAAAATAGATTTGATTTGGTTATTTGAATTTAATTATACTTACTTTTTAGTTTTTTTGCCGCTTCCTGTCGTTTGAGTTCCCATGTAATCCTGTACCGTTCTGAAACCAATATAACTTCTTGCAGAATCTGCATATTCGTGGTCACGAGTGCTTACCTGTAGGAAATAAGCAACATCTTTCCAAGAACCTCCACGAACTACTTTTCTTTGATTGTTTCCATCAATTACGTTTGGATTCATTGTAGAAACATATTCGTATGCATTTGGATTATAAGCTGAATCTGTCCACTCTGAAACGTTTCCTGCCATATTATACAATCCGTATCCATTTGGCTCATAAGATTTAGCCTCAACTGTATACAAAGCCTCATCAGCAGCGTAATCTCCTCTATTAGGTTTAAAGTTGGCTAAGAAACAACCTCTGTCACTCTTAGTATAAGGACCACCCCAAGGATAAGTAGCTGATTCCAGACCTCCTCTTGCAGCATACTCCCATTCTGCCTCTGTTGGCAATCTGAAAGCATTTACTAAATCACGTCCTTTTTTCTTAGATTTGATATAACTATTTTTATTTAATGTTCTCCAGGCACAGAATGCTTTTGCCTGTTTCCAGGTTACACCTACTACAGGATAATCCCCGTAAGCTTTGTGCCAGAAATAATCATTGTGCATTGGCTCATTATAAGAATAAGCAAAATCTTTAATCCAAACTGTTGTATCAGGATATACACTAACTTGTTCTGTTTTAACGAAGTCTTTTCTTTTACCCACTTTAGCTTTTGCAGCAGCCTGAATGTCCATCCAAGAATAACGGAATTTCAATTTATTGACATCAATTGTTCTCAAACCATTATATGATTCTTCAATTGGCAAATACATTGAATCCATTACTTCCGCATAATACTCATCCGGATATGCTTTAGTATCTTTAATTAATTTAACTTTTTTGTTTAATTTTCTTCCTGCATAAGGATCGTCTTTTGTACCTACACTATAGTAGTTATCATACATATATTTATCGTATGCCGTCATTTTATCCGGCTCTGAATCATTAAATGCATAATCTGAAATGCTTCCACCTTTTTTACCTTTATCACCAGTAGATTTTTGCCCGGTCTCATCAGCTAAAATAGCCAGACGAACTCTCATTGTAGAATCTTTTACCCATTCTACAAATTGACGGTACTCACTATTAGTAATCTCAGTTTCATCCATATAAAATGAACGAACTGTAACTGTTTTAGTCGGAGCGTCCTCCACATTAGCTAAATCAGCATCTGATTTACCCATAATAAAAGAACCACCCGGAACTAACGTCATTCCATAAGGTTTTTCAGGATGCCATTTCCCTCCTGTAACACCAACTAACTCACCTTTGTCTCCTGACTTACCACAGCCAATTACCAGTGTTAACATTGCTGCAAATGCAATAAACTTCTTCATATAAATTTGGGATTATCTATTCATTATTATAAGTCCGTAAACGTATTTATTATTTATCTAAAAAACAATACTAGTTGCGAAATTTATTTATCGTTCAAAAATAATGTTAAATAAAATAAAAAAAAAATATTTCATCGATAAACTAACCTAAAAAATCGACGTAACACGTTAAATTTTATAGTTTATATTTATTTTCTTACTAATACTATTTAACTAATTTTATAAAATTATGATTTTGCGTAAAAAATACTTTTACAAAGCATTTTTTCGCTGTGCTTTCCACCATCTTTCCGGCAATTCTTGATTACAAGCGCTCAGATATTCGTCGTATGAACACGGTAATAACGTATTTCTTTTCAATTTATTGTGACCATTTGACTCAAATGGAATTTCGATCCACCAACGATCTGTCTTGTCACTTTTATAAAAAACCAACTCTTCGTCTTCAAGCGGAACAATATATTTTAAGTACGTTGCTCTACTACCAAATGGATATTCTTTAGAACGATAGTGATAACCTTCTATAAAATACCAAACCATTTGCGCAATAATAACTGATTCCGGCGCAGTACTATTATGATTAAAGATTCCTAAACAAGAAACTTTATCACTAATACCTGCATATCTGGCCAGTGAACATATCTCTTTTCCGTTGAAACCATTTGGCTCAAAAGAGACCAAATTTCCTGATTCTGATGATTTTACAGAATTCAGATCTATACTTACCAGATCAGCATCCCTAAAAACAGGCTCTGCCAATGCAATATTATTCGAGATCTCTCCTAAACGATACGCATCAAAAAATAGTTTTTCAATCAAATCGATTTCTTCCTGCGAATTGTAATAGGTCTGATAACCAACATTACAATAATTAAACAGGTTATTCGGCTCATCTATAATAATTTTAGTCAGATAAGAATTAGCTGAAACGGTTTCATTTTCTTTACCAAAATCAAACTTATTGTCTACAGCGACCATATTTACCATTTGCTCTAAATCATCATAAGCGCGATACAAAGCATAAGTCAAATCCTGCGAACCTCCCAGGACTATAGGAATCACTTTATTCTTAATTAATTTAGAGGTTACTTTTTTTAATGCAAAATAAGTATCCTCTACTGAATCACCTGCACGAATATCTCCCAAGTCCGCAATAGATGCATCCCAATTACCGGGAAACATACTGTACAATCTCTTACGAACTGCATTTAAGTTAACTTCATTAATTACATTGCTGTTGCGACGATCTTCTAAAACACCCACTATTGCAATGGTAATTCTGCTAATATCAGGAAACTGATCTTGAGTATGCAAAACTATTTTGCTTCCCAATTCTTGTGAAGACAACGAACTAATGAATTTTAAAATTCCGTCATTAACCGGTTCTAGAAAATCAAATTCCATTTATTATTTCTTTTTAGCAGCTGTTTTTTTAGCTGGAGCTTTCTTAGCGGTTGTTGCCTTTTTAGCTGGTGTCTTTTTTGCCGGTGTTTTAGCTGCAATCATCTCCTGAACCTGAGCCAATGTCAATTTTGTAGCATCAACATCCTTACTTAATTCAATTTTGATTTTACCTTTTGTAATAACTGAACGACCCCAACGGGCCTTTTCAACCAAAATACCTTCATCTTCCCAGTTATGAAGCACTTTGTCTATATTTTTTTGTAATTTATCCTCAATTAGTTCTTCAACTTCTTGTTGTGACAAATTATCAAAATTGTATTTTTTACTTACGTTGATAAAAATGCCGTTCCATTTGATGAACGGACCAAAACGTCCCACACCTTTTTGAACACCTTCACCTTTGTAAACTGCGATTGGCGCATCAGCAATTGCTTTTTCATCAATTAGTTCCTGTGCTCTTTCTTTAGAAAGACTTAATGGATCTTCTCCTTTTGGCAACGAAATGAATACACTTCCGTGACGAACATAAGGACCATAACGACCATTACTAACTTCTACTTCTTCTCCTTTATATTCTCCTAAATTTTTAGGTAATAAAAACAAATTCAAAGCTTCTTCCAGCGTAATGTTTCCGATATTCTGATCAGACATCAAACTGGCGAACTTCTTATCTTCATCATCTGCTTCTCCAATTTGAGCCATAGGACCAAATTTTCCTAAACGAACAGAAACTTGTCTTCCGTCAGCATCTTTACCAAGGATTCTTTCTCCGCTTTCACGTTCTGCATTTGCTTCCACCTCTTTTACGTTCGGGTGAAATTTATCATAGAACTCCTTCATCATCACTGCCCAGTCAATATTCCCTTCGGCAATTTCATCAAAATCCTGCTCTACTTTTGCAGTAAAGTTATAATCCAAGATATTTCCAAAGTTCTTAACCAGGAAATCCGTAACGATAGTCCCGATATCTGTAGGAACTAATTTTCCTTTATCTGAACCTGTATTTTCTTTCAGCAACTTTTCACCTACTTTATTAGCTTGCAAAGTAAGTTGTGTATAATTACGTTCCTGACCTTCAAGCGTTCCTTTCTCAACATAATTTCTATTGATGATAGTAGAAATAGTTGGCGCATACGTAGACGGACGACCAATTCCTAATTCTTCTAATTTTTTTACCAAAGAAGCTTCTGTATAACGAGCCGGAGGTCTTGAATATCTCTCCGTTGCCGTAATATAATTGTTAACTAGCTTTTCGTTTACTTTTAATGCAGGCAACATTCCTTCTTGCTCCTCTTCATCATCATCGTGACCTTCTAAGTACACTTTCAGGAAACCTTCAAAAAGTAAAACCTCTCCGGAAGCTGTAAAAATCTCGCTGTGATTATTTGCCTCGATTTTTACGTTTGTTCTTTCTAATTGCGCATCACTCATTTGAGACGCCAATGTTCTTTTCCAGATCAAATCATACAAACGAGCCTGGTCACGATCGATATTTACAGTGTGACGTGACATATCAGTCGGACGAATTGCTTCGTGCGCCTCTTGTGCTCCTTTGCTTTTGTTTGCAAAAGTTCGGGGTTTCGAAAATTCTTTTCCGTATGATTTTATGATTTCAGCTTCAGCAGCATCCATAGCATCTTTAGAAAGGTTCACACTATCGGTTCTCATATAAGTGATAAGTCCCGCTTCGTATAAACGTTGTGCAAGCTGCATGGTGATCCCAACCGGTAAATACAATTTTCTCGCTGCCTCTTGTTGCAAAGTAGAAGTTGTAAAAGGGGCTGTTGGTGATTTTTTGGTAGGTTTGGTTTCTAAATCAGCTACCTTATATTGTGATCCGATATTTTTATTTAAAAAATCTTCGGCTTCTTTTTTAGTATTGAAGTTTTTTGGCAATTTAGCTTTGAAAGCTTTTCCTGCCTCATTTACAAATTCTGCTACAATTGAATAACTCGCAACTGCATTAAAATTCTGAATTTCACGTTCTCTTTCTACAATCAAACGAACTGAAACTGATTGTACACGACCCGCAGACAATCCTCCCTTAATTTTTCTCCATAAAACAGGAGACAATTCGTATCCTACCAAACGGTCTAAAACACGACGTGCTTGTTGTGCGTTTACTAAATTATAATCAATTTCTCTAGGGTTGTCGATTGCTTTAAGAATCGCAGACTTTGTAATTTCGTGAAAAACAATTCGCTTGGTTTTTTTAGTATCCAGTTTTAATTCTTCCGCAAGATGCCATGAAATAGCCTCCCCCTCGCGGTCCTCATCACTTGCTAACCAAACCATTTCGGCATTCTTAGATAGTGTTTTCAATTTGCTTACCAAGGCTTTTTTATCCGGAGAAACTTCGTATTTAGGTTTAAAACCATTCTCTACATCTACTCCTATTTCCTTTGATGGTAAGTCTGCTATATGTCCGTAACTTGACTCTACTTGAAAATCACTTCCCAGAAATTTCTCTATCGTTTTCGCCTTTGCAGGTGACTCCACTATTACTAAATTCTTTGCCATTGCTCTATTTTTCTGCAACAAAAGTATCTATTTTTTTTAAATATTACCTTCGAGAAATCATTTTTGAGTTATTTTAATATTATGTTTCGTAAAAATGCAGATTTATCTGTATCCCTACCTATTATATATATAGGTATAAATTTTAAAGGTTAATACCACGGAATATTCTTTTTCAAACTGTAAATCCGCAGCCCGGATTGTGGTGAAAAGCCCGGAATAAAAAACGAAAATCCGAAAATTGCTTCTTATAATACGTTTTAACCTCAGAAATTACAAATCTTTCAGAATCTTTTAATCTGTGGCAAAAAATTCAACCACAGTGTTCGCAAATTTTACGCAAAATTCACAAAGTTTGTTTGATCTGAAATATTTCAGGGTAAGTTCGAAAAGTTTTGAGAATGCTTTTAATCTTTTAATATGTGCCTTTAATTATTTTGGATTGTCATTTTAAATCTTATTACGAGATCTTAAAATGTGCTTTTAGCAACTACAACTCAATCTAAAATCAATCCCCAAACTTCAGTACTAAAATCTAAAATTTCTTTTCTGCCATCTTGTCATATTTACCGCATTTACGTTATCTTTGCACTTTGAAATTATACAATGGAAAAGATTATTGAGGAAAGCAAACAGGGTGAAAGTCTTGTTTTGGAGAATAAACCTGAGAATACTAAAAAACTTTTTATAGAAAGTTACGGTTGTGCGATGAATTTTTCGGACAGTGAAATTGTAGCTTCTATTTTATCAATAAACGGATATAATACCACACAAACCCTTGAAGACGCCGATTTGGTTTTGGTAAACACCTGCTCAATTCGGGATAAGGCTGAACAGACTATTCGCAAACGTCTGGAGAAATATAATGCCGTAAAACGTATTAACCCAAAGATGAAAGTGGGCGTTTTAGGCTGTATGGCCGAACGTTTGAAAAGTCAGTTTTTGGAGGAAGAAAAAATAGTCGATCTTGTGGTCGGCCCTGATGCTTACAAAGACTTACCGAATTTATTAGCAGAAGTTGAAGAAGGCCGCGACGCTATTAACGTAATTTTATCGAAAGAGGAAACCTACGGAGATATTTCGCCGGTTCGTTTGATGAGTAACGGAATTACGGCATTAGTTTCTATTACTCGTGGTTGCGATAATATGTGTACGTTTTGCGTTGTACCTTTTACCCGCGGACGTGAACGTAGCCGTGAACCTCAAAGTATCATGAAGGAAATTCAGGATTTATGGGACAAAGGCTTTAAGGAGATTACACTGCTAGGACAAAACGTTGACAGTTATCTTTGGTATGGAGGTGGTTTGAAAAAAGATTTCGTAAATGCCTCTGAAATGCAAAAAGCAACTGCGGTTGATTTTGATCAGTTGCTGGAAATGGTTGCGGTTGGATTTCCTAAAATGCGTATTCGGTTTTCGACTTCTAATCCTCAGGACATGCACGAAAGTGTGCTGCACGTTATTGCGAAGCACCCTAATATTTGTAAACACATTCACTTACCGGTTCAATCCGGAAGTAACCGAATTCTAAAAGAAATGAATCGTTTGCATACCCGTGAAGAATACATGACTTTGATTGATAAAATCAGATCGATTATTCCGAATGCTTCGATTTCACAGGATATGATTGCTGGTTTCCCAACAGAAACTGAAGAAGATCACCAGGATACCATGAGCCTAATGGAATATGTGAAATATAATTTTGGCTATATGTATTCGTATTCTGAGCGCCCGGGAACTTTGGCAGGAAGAAAAATGGACGATGATGTTGCCGAAGAAACCAAAGCCAGAAGATTGCAGGAAATTGTAGACTTACAGCAAAAACACGCCTGGTTCAGAAGCGAGGAATTCGTAGGACAAGTTGTGGAAGTCTTAGTTGAGAAAGTTTCTAAAAAATCAACTGAAGAATTCTCAGGAAGAAACTCTCAAAGTATTACGGTGGTTTTCCCAAAAGAGAATTATAAGATTGGGGATTTTGTAAACGTAAAAATCACAAGTTGCACTAGTGGAACTCTTAAAGGCGAAGCAGTGCTATTGAGCGAAATGAACTAAGTTTTTTACCGCAAATTTCACAAATTTTCACAAATTAATTCTTCATGACTGATACAACCGAATATTATTACAAAAAAGATCAAAACTACCAAATAGTAGGTATATGTATGGAAGTACATAGATTATTAGGTCCTGGTTTACTTGAAATTGTATATAAGGACGCATTAGAAATCGAATTCAAAAATCATAGAATTCCTTATCAACGAGAAAAGGAATTTTCAATTGAATATAAAGGAGTCATTTTGCCACATAAATTTTATGCCGATTTCATAGTTTATGATGACATAATATTAGAAGTAAAATCAGTAAAAGAAATATGTAATGATCATCTTGCACAGACATTGAATTATATGAAACTGGCTGATACTCCAGTTGGAATAATTGCAAACTTTCAAAACAAATCATTAATACATAAACGATTAATAAATTCATAAAACAAATTTGCGCTAATTTGCGTAATTTGTGGTTAATTTAAATATAGTCATATTACTCAAAAAAGTTCTCGTCCGATTTCAAATAAATTCGTGAAATTCGTGGCAAAAGACAAAATATTATTTGTGGTTTTAAGACTCGTATACATTCCGTAACTTGAAACTTGAAACAAACAAAAACTTGAAACAAAATTTTACATGGAAACAGTTCAAGCAATAAAACAGCGATTTGAGATTATTGGAAATGATCCGAAATTAAATCGTGCCATCGAAAAAGCCATTCAGGTTGCTCCTACTGATATTTCGGTAATGGTAACTGGGGAAAGTGGTGTTGGTAAAGAAAATATTCCAAGAATAATACATTCGCTTTCACACAGAAAGCATGGTAAATATATTGCGGTAAACTGTGGTGCAATTCCTGAGGGAACTATTGACAGTGAACTATTTGGTCACGAAAAAGGCGCTTTTACAGGAGCTACGAGCACCCGTGAAGGTTATTTTGAAGTAGCCGATGGCGGAACTATTTTCCTGGATGAAGTGGGTGAATTACCTCTAACAACCCAGGTTCGTTTGCTTCGTGTGCTTGAAAATGGCGAATTTATAAAAGTAGGTTCTTCTCAGGTTCAAAAAACAAATGTGAGAATTGTGGCCGCTACAAACGTGAACTTATTCAATGCTATTGAAAAAGGAAAATTCCGTGAGGATTTGTATTATCGTCTGACTACTGTCGAAATTACTTTGCCACCCTTACGCGAAAGAAATGAAGACATTCATTTATTGTTTAGAAAATTTGTTGCTGATTTTGCGCATAAATATAAAATGCCTCCATTAAAACTAGATGATGATGCAGTACAGCTTTTGCAAAAATTCAGATGGAACGGAAACATTCGTCAGTTGCGAAATGTGGCAGAACAAATCTCTGTTTTAGAAACCAATCGCGATATTACGTTAGCGACTTTAAAATCATATTTACCTACCGAGGGAAGCAATTTACCTTCTGTAATTAATGAAAAGAAAAAAGAAAGCGATTTTAGTACCGAAAGAGACATTTTGTACAAAGTTCTTTTTGATATGAAAAGTGATCTGAATGATTTAAAGAAACTTACTTTGGAATTGATGAAAAATGGTACCAAAGTACAAGACATCAATCCAAATTTGATTCAGAAAATATATGGTTCTCAGGAAAATGAAAGTGAAATAGATTTTGAAGAAGAACCAAGAACAGCCGTCATGACACCTGCAACCCGCGAAGACAATTATCAGCTTCAAGATGATAATTATTTGTTTGCCGAGACCATTGAGGAAGAAGAGGTTTTACGTTTAGAGCAAAAAGAAATCGAAATGATCAAAAAGTCATTAGAAAAAAATAAAGGAAAACGAAAAGCTGCTGCTGATGAATTAGGCATTTCGGAACGTACTTTATATCGAAAAATTAAACAATTTGATTTATAAATAAAACAGAAAATTTCAAAAAATAAATTCCAAATTCCAAATTGTTATATTTGAAAAAAATTAGATTTCAAACCAAAATGTTTGAGAATTGCAAAGCAATTTTTAAAAATGGAATTTGGAATTTAAAAAGATGAAATTTCACCCTACATTCATTTTATGAAAAAAATATATTCTTTATTTGCCTTAATGAGCCTCTTTATGTTAAGTGGCTGCTCAGTTTATAACTTTACAGGAACAGGAAAAATTGATGCCAAAACTTTTCAGGTTAACTTTTTTCAGAATAATGCGGATTTGATCGAGCCCGGAATTGATAGACAATTCACGTTGGCTTTGCAGGATTTAATTCAAAATCAAACCAATCTAAACTTAGTCAGCAATAGTGGAGACTTGGTTTATGAAGGAGAAATTGTAGATTACAGAACGACTCCAATGACGGCAACTGCTGTGACATCAGGTGGTGATGTTGGGGCAGCACAAAACCGTCTGACAATTCGTGTACAAGTTAGGTTTACCAATAAAAAGAAAGAAACAGATGATTTCGAAAAATCGTTCGAATTCTATTATGACTATCCGGGAGCGACATTGCCTACGGGAGCTATTTTAAATACAGCCATTCAAACTATTTTCGAGAGAATTACGCAGGATATCTTTAATGAATCATTAGCAAAATGGTAAAATTGTTTATTTATTGAAATCGGTTAATTCTTTAATCGATTCTCTAAAAGATTAAACTTAAACAAACAAAACGATTAAACAATAAAAAATGAATGTAACTGATTATACGTACTTAATGAACAAACCGGATGCTATTACTGAAAAGCAAGCGGATGCATTAGGAAGTGTTTTGAATGAATTTCCATATTTTCAAAGTGCCAGAGCATTGCGATTAAAAGGACTTTACAATCAAAATAGCTTTAAGTATAATTATGCCTTAAAAGTTACGGCCGCTCACACAACTGATCGTGCCGTTTTATTTGATTTTATCACTTCAGAAGATTTTACTTCTATTCAGAATGAATATTATGATCGAAAACTGAGAGATCTTTTAGAAATAAAAGTATTCGACAGCGAGATTGTTTCTTTTGAAGAAATCAAAAAAGCAACTGAAGTTCGAATTGATCCAATTGAGCAATCTATTCTGAATTCTATAAAAGAAGCAACTAATGTTACTTTTAATGAGCCTGAAAAAATAGAAAACAAAACAAGTACGCCAAGTAACGAGCCATCCATTACCGATACTTTTAAAGAAGTAACAACAACCGCTGCTTTTGAAGAACCTGTAAAAATTGAAGAACTTAAAATTGAACCTGTTATTACGGAGCAATCCATTTTAGATACTTTTAAAGAAGTAACAACTACTACTTTTGAAGAACCCGTAAAAATCGAGGAACCTGCAGTTGCCCCCATTACAGAACAATCTATTTTAGATACTTTTAAAGAAGTAACAACTACTACTTTTGAAGAACCTGTGAAAATGGAGGAGAAACCAATTGATCCAATTATCGAGCTATCTATTTTAGAATCTATCAAAGAAGCTTCAAATATAACTTTTGAAGAAGCTCCAAAAACAGAAGAACCAAAAGAACTAATTGCAGAGCAACCTATTGCACCTTCTATTAAAGAAACGATGCCAACATTTTTTGAAGAAATAGTAGAGGAAGAAATTCCGGAAGTAAGAATTGATCCAATCGAACAATCGATATTGAATTCTATCAAAGAGGCTTCAACGGTCGTTTTTGAAGAACCAAAAATAACAGAAATACCAAAAGAAACTGAAGTTCCGGAAACGGTAAAGATAGCCGAAGAAAATCTAGAAATAGGAAAGCCATTGGATTTCTCTGTTAATGAGAAACATTCTTTTCAGGAATGGCTGCAATTATCACGAACAGAACCCATTGACAGGACAGAAGGGCCACAAGAGGCAAAAGAAGTCCAAAAAACGGCGAAACTAAAGGTTCAAACTGAAATAATTGATGACGAGAAAAAGAAGAAGGCAGAAATAATCGATAAATTCATCGAAACAAACCCAAAGATATCTCCTATAAAACAGACTGCAATAGTACCAGCGGTACAATTCGATCTCAATACAGACGATAATTCTTACTTAATGACAGAGACTTTAGCCAGAGTATATTTGGAACAAAAGAAATATACAAAAGCAATACAAGCATATGAAATATTAATTTTGAAATATCCAGAAAAAATTAGTTTCTTTGCAGACCGCATTTCGGATATAAAGATTTTACAACAAAATAACAATAATAATTAAACAATGAGCACATTTTCAATTTTTTTAGTTTTAATCACAATAGTTTGCTTTCTATTGATCGTAGTAATCATGGTACAAAACCCTAAAGGAGGCGGATTGTCTTCTACTATTAGTGGAACTCAAATGTTAGGTGGAGTACAAAAAACAACAGACTTTTTAGATAAAAGTACTTGGACATTGGCTACTATTCTGATTGTTTTAATATTACTTTCAAGTTTAAGTTTTCCTGGTATTTCAGGTGGAACTGACTCTAAAATCATTGAAAGATCTGAAACTCCTGCTGCTACTGCACCAGCTGTTCCAGTTCAACAAGCGCCTGCTCCGGCAACCCCTGCAGCAAAATAATAATTTTGATATAAATAGAAAAATGCCAGCCTGTCAAAGCTGGCATTTTTTTTAGGAAATAATGTCAGTTTTATGAGCATGGCATAATTTCTGAAATCCAATAGAACATAAAAAACGTATAACTTATAATAAATATAAAATCATGGCCTTAAACATTAAACCGCTTTCAGATCGCGTACTTATTGAGCCTGTTGCAGCTGAAACAAAAACTGCCTCAGGTATTTTTATTCCGGATACTGCCAAAGAAAAACCACAAAAAGGAACTGTTGTTGCAGTAGGAAATGGTTCTAAAGATCACACTATGACTGTAAAAGTTGGAGACACTGTACTTTATGGTAAGTATGCAGGAACAGAATTAAAACTTGAAGGAACTGATTATTTGATTATGCGTGAGGATGATATCCTTGCAATTATCTAAAAATTGCTATACGCTGCTATAGGCTGTAGGCTACAGGCTTCCTAGAAGATCTTAAAGCATATTGCCTAAAGCTTAAAGCAAAAACAAATGAGAGATTTTAAAAAATACCATATTTGGCAGCTAAGTCATTCTTTCACTTTAGAAATTTATAAAATAACTTCATTCTTTCCAATGAAGAATTATATGGATTAACTAGTCAGATTAGAAGAGCATCTTCTTCAATTCCAACTAATATAAGTGAAGACTGTGGAAGAAATAGCGACAAATAATTCAATCAATTTCTCAATATAGCTTTAGGTTCTGCCAGTGAAACAGAATATCTTTTGATTTTAGCTAAAGATTTGCAATATCTTAATAATGAAATTGCAGAGAATCAAATAGAAAAAATCAACAGTATAAAAGCAAAATTTACAAATTAAAACAAAAATTAATTCAGCAGTAGAAAGCTTAAAGCCTACTGCCTAAAGCAAATAAAAAATGGCAAAAGATATAAAATTTGATATTGAAGCACGTGACGGATTAAAACGTGGTGTTGATGCATTAGCAAATGCTGTAAAAGTAACTCTTGGACCAAAAGGTCGTAATGTAATTATTGGTAAATCATTTGGTGGACCAACTGTTACTAAGGATGGTGTTTCTGTTGCAAAAGAAATCGAATTAAAAGACCCATTAGAAAATATGGGCGCGCAAATGGTTAAAGAAGTTGCTTCTAAAACCAATGATTTAGCGGGTGACGGAACTACAACTGCTACAGTTTTAGCTCAGGCAATCGTAAAAGAAGGTCTTAAAAACGTTGCTGCAGGTGCAAACCCAATGGATTTAAAACGTGGTATCGATAAAGCTGTTGAAGCTATCGTGGCTGACCTTGCAAAACAAGCTAAAGTAGTTGGAAGTGATTCTGATAAAATCAAACAAATTGCTTCTATCTCTGCCAATAATGACGAAGTGATTGGGGAACTAATCGCTACTGCTTTTGCAAAAGTGGGTAAAGAAGGTGTTATTACTGTTGAAGAAGCTAAAGGAACTGACACAACTGTTGATGTTGTTGAAGGTATGCAGTTTGACAGGGGTTATATTTCTCCATACTTCGTTACAAACAGCTGAAAAAATGCAGGCTGAATTAGACTACGCCCTATATTCTTATTATATGACAAAGAAGTATCTTCTGCAATGAAAGATATTACTTACCTGTTTTAGAAAAAGTTGCACAAAGTCAGGTCGTCCGTTAATGATTATAGCAGAAGATGTTAGATGGCGAAGCGCTAGCAACATCTGGTAGTAAATAAATTACGTGGCACTATTAAAGTTGCTGCAGTTAAAGCACCAGGTTTTGGCGATAGAAGAAAAGAAATGTTAGACTGATATTGCAACTCTTAACAGGCGGGACGGTAATTTCTGAGCGAAAGAGGTTAGGACTTTATAAATTAGAAGGGGTATCGAAATGTTAGGACATCCCTTGGCAAAAAGAGCTTCTTCTATTACAATTGATAAAGATAATACTACTAATTGTTGGAGGAAAAGGTAAAAAAATCTGATATCGTTTCAAAAATCGTGTTAATCAAATAAAAGCTCAGGTAGAAAATACTACCTCTGATTATGATAAAGAAAAACTACAAGAACGTTTAGCTAAATTAGCCGGCGGTGTTGCTGTTCTTATATGTAGGTGCGGCTATCAGAAGTAGAAATGAAAGAGAAAGAAAGATCAGCGTTGATGATGCTTTACATGCAACTAGAGCGGCTGTTGAAGAAGGTATTGTTGCTGGTGGTGGTGTTGCTTTATTAAGAGCAAAAGCTGCATTAGCTGATATCAAAGCTGACAACGCTGATGAAGCAACAGGAATTCAGATTGTATCTCGTGCTGTTGAATCTCCATTAAGAACTATTGTTGAAAATGCAGGTCTTGAAGGTTCTGTAGTTGTAGCAAAAGTGGGTGAAGGTTCTGGTGATTTTGGATACAACGCCAAAACTGACGAATACGTAGACATGCTTAAAGCTGGAATTATCGATCCTAAAAAAGTAACTCGTGTAGCATTAGAAAATGCTGCTTCTGTTGCCGGAATGATCCTTACTACAGAATGTGCATTAATTGATATTAAAGAAGAAAACGGAGGCGGAATGCCAATGGGTGGCGGTATGCCAGGAATGATGTAATCGTCATTTTCTTAAAAATTAAAACGCCAGATTAAGTATCTGGCGTTTTTTTTTGCCAGAGATTAAAATGATTCTCACAGATTAATCTATTTTAATCCCTTAAATCTGTGGCAAACTTTTTCTCTGTGTTCTGTAAACTTTTCTTTAGTTTAACATTCTATTTTTAATTAAAAAATCGTTTATCAGTAAATTTGCAATCTATTAAAATTGCAAAATGAGAAAATTCACGACTCACCTTTTATTTTTTACATTCTTACTTCTTACCACTCTTTCACATTCCCAAACCAACAAAGATATTTATGTTGTTTTGGTTTCTATGGATGGATTTCGTTGGGATTATGCGAAACATTTTAAACTTCAAAATCTGAATCAAATTGCGAAAGAAGGCGTTCACGCTAAATCGATGCGGCCTTCTTATCCAAGCAAAACTTTCCCTAATCATTATTCTATAGTTACAGGCCTTTATCCGGATCATCACGGAATCATCAATAATGTTTTTTACGACGCTACTTTGAATGAATCGTTTTCATTATCTACCAATGCCAAAAATGATTCGCGCTTTTATGGTGGAAATCCAATTTGGAATGTAGCGGAACAACAAGGTATAAAAACAGCTTCTTTCTTTTGGCCAGGATCTGACACAGATCAAAAAAGACCTACTTATTACAAAAGTTATGATGATAAAATTCCGTACGGAAACAGAATCGATACGGTTATAAAATGGCTACAGCTTCCTGAAAAACAACGTCCGCATTTAATTACTTTGTATTTTGATGAACCCGATCATACAGGTCATAATTTTGGACCTCTTTCTCCTGAAAACGAAAAAATAATCAAAAAGATGGATTCACTTATGGGAGAATTATCTTCTAAACTGGATCAATTATCCATCGGAAAACAAATCAATTTGATTATTGTTTCAGATCACGGAATGGCAAATATCAGCAACGATAAAAAAGTAGTTATCTTAGATTATCTAAAACCGGAATGGTTGGGATATAAAACCGTTATTAATCCTATTATGAGCATTCAGGCAAAACCGGGTTATCATGATTCCATTGCAATTGCTTTAAAAAAAGTACCGCATATTAAATTCTGGAAATCTAATGAAGTTCCTAAAAGATTGCATTACGGAACCAACCCAAGAGTTCATGATTTTGTTATTGAAGCTAAAAAAGGATACAGTTTAGCCAATAGTAAAACTCAAAATATAAAAGGCGGAACACACGGTTATGATAATAAAGAAAAAGACATGCAGGCTATTTTTTATGCAAAAGGTCCCGCTTTTAAAGTCGACAAAGAATTTAAGTCCTTTCAAAACGTCTCTGTCTATCCTTTGATCGCGCATATTTTAGATTTAAAAATCGACGAAGTTGATGGCAAATTTAGTGAAGTACAGAATATGTTGAAAAATTAAGTAATGTGTCAATGAGATAATTTGAAAATTAAATAATGATGACTTAGTTGCTCACTATCTAATTTTCAAATTATCTCATTTCCAAATTGGCAATTTAAAATCCGGTTGATACAGAAACCTTTTTCCAGTTTTCTAACTCTTTTTGAACACTTTCTATCTTTTGGTTGGCCATATCATACGCATCTTGTCCCAAAAATAAATGTAGAGCAGGATTTTCTTCGTGACTCATTTTGATTAGGGCTTCTGCTAATTTTTCAGGATCTCCCGGTTGATTTTGATTGATATCCTCTTTGTGTGCACTTTCAGATTGTCTCACTTCTTTATAATCTGCCATTGGATTTTGAGGCAATAATAACGAACTGTCTTTTAAGAAATCAGTTCTAAAATAACCCGGATACACAATTGTGGCATTGATCCCGAACGATTTTATTTCCGCCGCCAATGATTCTGTTAAACCTGCAACCGCAAATTTTGTAGAACAATAAATTCCCCAACCCGGAAAACCTCCATAAAAACCTCCAACAGATGAAATATTAAAAATATGCCCTGATCGATTAGCACGCATATAAGGCATAGCATTTCTGATTACATTCAATAACCCAAAAACATTTACCTCATAGTTTTTTCTTGCTTCTGCATCTGTTAATTCCTCTAACGCCCCTAACAAACCATAACCGGCATTGTTTACTAAAACATCAATAGTCTTAAAATAACTCACCGTTACTTCAATTGCATTTTTGACACTTTTTTCATCAACCAAATCCATTTCTAAAGGAAGAAAATTTTCAGATGCTTCTCCAAGTACTTTAACCAAAGCCTCTTCACTTCTTGATGTTGCGGCCACTTTATAACCTTCTTTCAATAATTTTTTAACCAATTCTAATCCAAGTCCTTTTGAAGCACCTGTGATAAACCAAACTTTGTTATTTTCCATGATTTTACATTTTTAATTCAAAACAAAGGTATTGGCGAGGTACTTCTAAAAAATTAAAGAAATCAAAGCAGAAGTTATAAAAATCAAACAATTTCAGTTATGCGATACGCCTTAGGCGAAACCTGGGTGTTTTTCTTAAAAAAATTAATAAAATGAGACAATTCTTCAAAACCCAAACACCATGCAATTTCATTAATATTCCAATTGGTTTGTTTGAGTAAAATCATCGCTTCCTGAATAATTCTTTCGGATATAATCTGTGAGGTTGTTTTTCCTGTGGTTTCTTTTAGCGCCTTATTTAGATGATTGACATGAATGTTTAGCTGACCGGCATATTCAGAGGGCGAACGAAAATTAATCTGTTGCGACACAGATTCAATTGGAAATTGTCTTTCCAGCAATTCCATAAATAAAGATGAAACCCTAATCGTGGCATTTGATTTACTGTATAATGAAGCAGTTACTGTTTGTGTTTTGAGTGCCAGATGGATAATCTCAAAAACCAGATTTCGAAGTACATCATACTTAAAGGCATAATCTGAATCTATTTCATCAAACATTCTTAAATATAATGCTTTTAAAGAGTCGGCAAGTTCTTTCGAAACAGGAACAATCGGATTTCCTCCGGGTTGGAATAAAGGATATTCTTTTAAATTTCCAAACTGACTAAAAAAAGCATCAGTAAAAATGCAGAAAAATCCGGTTTGGTTTTCATCGATATGTTCCCAACTGTACGGAATTTGCGGATTGGCAAAAAACAAAGCCTGATCTTGTATCGTGACAATTTTATCCGCATAATGCACTTTGTTTTTACCGATAATCAAACTTATTTTATAATAATCTTTTCGGGTATAAGGCAAAGGATTACAAGTAGTCCCAACATAATCATCGAGTTTAAAAACATTAAAATGTCCGATTTCTTTTTTAAGATTCTCGGGCATTCCTTTTATTTTTATCGTATAAAAATCTTCAAGGGTTTCTGTTCGTTTCATTTGATAAAGTTACAAAAATCAATCTTTTTATAATGAGGTAATGTGTCAATTAGAAAATGTGATAATCAATAACGTGTCAAACCCGACAGGTTTTAAAAACCTGTCGGGTTTAGTGGAGCGCCTCTATAGAACATTGGAGACATATCTATATTAATTTTTATTAGATTTTTTCAAATTATCTTATTTTCTAATTGACACATTTCCTCATTAACTAACCACTTTATAAGTAGGATCTTCGATAACATTTACTTTAATTACTGCCTCAGCATTTTTAAGCAATGTGATACAATCGGTACTTAAATATTGGAGTTCTATTACTTTATTGACCTGATGGTATTTCTTCGTTAAATTATTCAAGGCTTCAATCGCTGACATATCAGCGATACGGCTTTCTTTAAAATCGATAATCACATGATCAGGATCATTGGCAACATCGAAACTTTCTGTAAAAGCCTTTATCGAGCCAAAGAATAATGGCCCGTAAATTTGGTAATGCTTTACTCCTGCTTCATCGATAAAATGCTTCGCATGAATTCTTTTGGCGCTTTCCCAGGCAAAAACAAGTGCTGAAATAATCACGCCAATCAAAACGGCTAAAGCCAGATTATGTAACACAATAGTTATCACAGCAACCAAAATACCCACAAAAATATCGTGCTTTGGCATCTTGTTGATAATTCTGAAACTTGACCATTCAAAAGTTGTAATCGCGACCATCATCATCACGCCCACTAAAGCTGCCATGGGTAATTTGCCAATTACAGGAGCTCCAAAAAGTATGATTATTAAAATTGTCAATGCGGCAATTATTCCTGAAAGCCGGGCTCTGGAACCAGCAGAAAGATTTACAAGAGTTTGCGCAATCATTGGACAACCTCCCATCCCAAAAAAGAAACCATTTAAGATATTCGAACTTCCTTGTGCGATACATTCTCTGTTGCTGTTACCACGTGTTCCGGTAATTTCATCTACAAGATTCAATGTCAGCAAACCTTCTGTCAGACCAACAGCGGCAACAATCACGGAATACGGAAATATAACTTTGAAAGTCTCAAAAGAAAGCGGAATATTCGGGATATGAAACGGAGGAAAACCTCCCTGAACAGAAGCAATATCTTCAACTGTTTTGGTTTCGATATTAAATACAAGCACAATGGCAAACACCACTATAATCGCCACCAAAGAAGCCGGAACAGCTTTTGTGATCTTCGGAAAAAGTAAAACGACTGCAATTGTTAGTGCAACTAAACCCAGCATAATATACAAAGGTGTTCCTTGCAACCATGCGGTTTGTCCGTTGACGACAGTTTTAAATTGCTCTAATTGCGACATGAAAATCACGACTGCCAATCCGTTTACGAAACCAAACATAACGGGCTGTGGTACCAATCTGATAAATTTTCCGAGTTTAAAAAGTCCAATGCAAATCTGGACTACGCCACCAAGTGCGACGGCTGCAAAAACATATTCTATACCGTGTGATTTCATTAAAGCGATCAAAACAATAACAGTTGCTCCTGCCCCGCCTGAAATCATTCCGGGTCTTCCGCCAAAAACAGCAGTAACCAAACCGGCAATAAAAGCAGCATATAAACCTACCAAAGGCGGAAAACCGGCCAAAATAGCAAATGACAACGATTCGGGAATCATCGTCATGGCAACGGTTAAACCTGCTAAAATTTCATTTTTGTAATTGACTTTTTGGGTAAAGTCAAAGAGAGAAAGTACTTTTTTCATAAGGGCACAAATTTAAAAAAATAATGCCCACAAACTGAACAAAGGCTCGTTACTTAAAAAAGGAAATTCAGAACTGTTTCAATAACAGAAAAAACACAGGAAATAATAAAGTTTATCATCTTGATACTATTCTAATTTTACACAAGTATACCCCAGACAATTGACATAGTCTATGATGTTGTTTGGCTCCAAATCTATACCTTCTACCCGTAATATTTTATCACAATCTTCTAAATCAAAATTAATTCTATAATCAGGAAATTGAGTTTGAATAACGGCAATGATGTAATTTGTATCTGCTTCTTTTTGAACATTTGTCTTAAAAACTTCAACAACCATAATTATTTATTTTAATACTTTACCAAATAATAAACGAACTATAGAACTGTGCTAAATCACGAATTCTGATTAAAAAGGATTATAAGAAATTCCAAATCTAAAATACCCCTGAGCATCTTGCTTCTGATCATAAATATACTTAGACGTTCGTTCACCCCTTTCTGTTACACGCGTACTTAAAACATTATTAATCCCCGCTTTAAATAATCCGTTTATTTTGGATGAAAAACGATATTCATAGGTAAAGCCGGACTTTAATTCTAACTGATTTAATTCGTAGATTCCCTTTAGATTTGGTGTGGATAAATTTAAGTAAAAACTTTCAGAATTCAATTCTGTACCTAAGGAAATTCTTCCATTTTCCAACAATTCTCTTCTGAACAGTAAACGTTGTGGCAGAATGAAATCAATATCCCAATTAGAATTTTCAAATTTATGATTATAGGTAAAAAGAGGCGTGACCGGAATAATTGATGAAGGATCCAACATAGCCAGCGCCCCAATGGTAATGGTAGTGTTGGCAGTTCTTTTCAGGACAATATTTGCCGTAACAAAACCTTTAACACGCTGTATATTATCTTCATTCCCGTCAACCGTTGCCGTGGCATTGTAAATAACAGGTTTACGAAAAAGCATTGACATATACGTTGCGCTCAAAGCTCCGGCAAAATAATGAATTTCCTGATTTGCCCTGGTAGATGGCACGGCAGAATTGACATTATAGATATCACCAAAACCGTACGTTTCATATTTATAGCGCAAAGAACCGGTTAGAATAAAACGTTTCGATTCGGTTGCATAAAAAGGCACATTGATGGCCACTTTTAGCCGGTTATGCGTGTCGATTCTTCCTCTCTCGAAATGATTTCCAAAAAGTTTCGAATCAAAATTAGTTGGTCCCAATTGTTCGTATTGCACATCTAAAATTCTGGTTGTCGGAAATTTATCTGTTATCGATTTTACGACCGTTTTCATTGGCGCATCTTTTTCCTGGGCAATGGTACGTATAGAAGCACATATAAATAAAATACAAATTATTTTTGTTTTCATAAACCGGTATAAAATTTAAGATTGTTTTTGGAGAATCAAAATCTGGGGCAAAAATAAGTTTCAGACTCCTATTATAATAACATAATTATACTAGTGGCGTATCATTTATACGAATGGCGTTGGTATAAATTTATTCGACAAATCGCTATAAACTATAATATTACCCTAATTTTGCCGTTATGACGATTCTTAAAATTTATCAGAACTTTTTTTTCCGAAACCTCATCGTAAACCTTCTTGTTATTGGTATTATTTTCGTTTGTATTTACGACGAAATGAACTACTATAAAAAAGATTCTTTTATTCTGCTGCAAAATATTTGCCTTGGCTATTTACCTATGTATGTGGGTGTTGCAATAAGCAATATGTTTATCATTAATAAATTTCTTTTTAGAAAAAAATATAGGGTTTTCTGGGTTGTATTTGTCATCTATTGGATTTTATTTTACTCTTTAATGACCGACTACTTTTTGTATGCCGGACTGGGGAAAATGAAAACCTTATCGATTATATCTTTAATTTTTAACGGGACATGTTTGTATTTTCTTCATTTGGGAATCATGAAAAAAGTCTCGCAAACGGATAAAGATATCATGAATTTCAAATCAGAACTTTCGTTTTTGAAACAGCAACTCAATCCGCATTTTTTACTGAATGCCATGAATAATTTATACGGAGAATCTTTAAGCGAACCTGATAAATTACCGGACAGGATTCTCAATCTTGCCGATATGCTGCGCTACCAGATTGAAGCCACCAAAAAAGATTATGTTTTGGTTGCCGAAGAAATAGGGTTCATTGAAAAATACATCGAATATTATACGTTTCGAAACGAAAGACTCAAAGTAACGCAAAACTATGAAGGGACTTTTGACAATATTGATATTCCGCCTTTGTTCTTTTTGCCTTTAGTAGAAAATGCCGTTAAGTTTTCAGCTGAAACTCCGGAGCCTTTTATTACCATAGATCTAAAAGTAAAATGCAATCACTTGTCTTTTACATTAAAGAACAATTATCTCGAATCCGGCTCACGGCTTTCGAGTACGGGAATTGGAATCGAAAACCTAAAAAGACGTCTTGAGGTTTACGGCTTAAAACATGAATTGAACTGCAAGAAAGAAAAGAATACCTTTATCGTAAAATTGAATATATGGCACTTACCTACCGCTGTCTTATCATAGACGATGAATCGCCCGCACATAAGGCATTGGCATCGCATATTTCGAAATTTGACGATCTGGAGCATTCCGGAAGTGCTTTTAGCGGTATGGAAGCGGTAAAAATGCTCAATGAAAACACTTACGATATTATTTTTCTGGATATTAATATGCCCGTAATTTCAGGTGTTGAATTGATGGAATTACAGCCTAAAAGACCGCTAACGATTGTAACCACAGCTTACTCTGACTTTGCGCTTTCGGCCTACCAAAACGATGCTATAGATTATTTACTCAAACCTATTTCGTTCGAAAAATTTTCTAAAGCCATCGAAAAAGCGAAGATTTATTATTCCGGAAAAAGTATAAAAAAAGAAAACAACGCCAACGAAAAAGTACTTTCGCAGCGCGTAAACGGCCAAATGATTGATACGCTTTTAAGTGATATTGTTTATATCGAAAGCCTGGGCAACTATATGAAACTCTACAGCAAAAAGCTAAAATCACCCATTATCATCTACGGTTCACTCTCGAGTATAGCCGATGAAATTGACAGCAACGACTTTCTACAAGTGCATCGCTCTTATATTGTAAACACATCCGAAATTACGACTGTAACTTTAAAATCTCTTACTATGTCTAATGGAGAAATTGTTCCAGTGGGGAGAAAATATCAGATTTTATTGGATGGTTTGATAATTAGATAATTTAAGAAGTTCCACTCTTAGGATTGGGCTTTATTTAAAAATAACAAAAAAACTGTCAGGCAATAATTGTAAATCTGTGTAATGTTATCCCTGCACACCTTGCATTCTGTTATAAAAACTAAATTATTCAGATTACCCGGAAACAAACCCGACAGGTTTTGAAAACCTGTCGGGTTTAGAACCTCAACGCACAGACCCACACAACGATATCGGAGATTTATAATTCGATCACGCAAACATATACTGATAGCAAAGATTATTACAAATCAGAAATGTTCGAAACCTTAAAAACAGGCTTTTTCAGAGCAGGTTTCACTATTTATAAATGTAAATTTGTGCCGTTTCAACTAGAGAACTTCATGTTATTATCAACAAAAAAGAGACTTTTCACAAAGTCTCTTTTTACAATATATTGTCTACAAAAAAATTATTCCTTTTTAAACAATTTTTCCAAATACTCCACTTTATCTTTCTCTGCCTGAACTAAACGTTCATAAAGTTCTACTACTTTGTCTAACGGATTGAAAGTACAATTATTATTTAATGTTCCTTCAGTACCAAAGTTACTGCTCGAAACTGTCTCATTAAAAGTATTGAAATAATTAAGGGAATGATATACGTGTGTAACCTATCGCTATTGATTAGGATATAACTTGATCTTATATCATTTCTATAAATATACTTTTAAGAAAAGAAAGCCGTAATTAAATTACGGCTTTCTTTCTTCAATTTATTAATTGCTTTTGCTAATTACTGTATGTATTTTACTAATAGCTAATTCAACTTCCTTTTCATAATCATCTTTATTTAATTCTGTTTCATTGGGCCATACTAGCGCAAGTGTATCCGCAAGTGCAGGTGAATATTCATAAATTTCTTTCTTAGTCACACCGTACCAAATTGGTAAAATGATTTTCTCTTCATATATCATTTCTCTAGTAAAGATGGAATCAAATTCTTTCTTTCCCCACCCTGGATTGTTAAGAAAATTTGGTGTTAATATCAAGATACATTTCTTTGCTTCTTTTATCCCCTTTTCAATTGACTCCCGAAGGCTATCACCAATGTTAAGACTAAACTCATCATACCATACAGAGCATAGTCTGGAACTTAGACCGTGTGCTAGAGGTCTGGCAATTAATTTTTTATCTCTGGAGTCGTGGGATATAAAAGCAAGTGGTTTATCTGTTTCCATTTTCATTTTTAAATATTCTCGGTTTCTAAAAGTTAAGTATAGTCCTTTCTCAATTGCAATCCCGTTTAAGATTTTTAAATCACCTTCTGTTATTTCATCTTCAGTGTACAAGTAAATTTTTTTGGAATAAACAACAGTGTGAATACCAATTGAGATGTCGCCTTGCATCCCCATTCTGCACTCCAAGTTATTTGATTTCACTACAGCTTCGTCATAATAATTGATAAGTTCTTTACAAGCAATAGAGGTAAAACTAGATTTAGGCAAGTAGAACACAAGAAATCTTGTTGCGCCGTCAGTTGGCACTACAACTTTTTGATTGATATCAATTTTTTCAGAATACCCATTCTTATCGTCCAAAGTAATATTTATAACGGAATCTAATGACAAGGACTTAAAATCGTTATTAAAGCAGATTTGTATGGTCATTCTGTTATATTTAAATATTGAAATGTAAACTTAAATATTTATTTCCATAATTCAACAAAATCGTATGCTTGGAATTATGAGCGAAAAAATGAAATGTACACAAAATTAAAATGAAATGAACATTTTGTTTTTTCTTTAAGTTGGAAATTAGGAGTTTACATAATTCTTGAGTAAACCCATTAGGCAACCCATTAATTTAAAAACATATGCTGAAAGGCTTTTGAATATGCTGTGAAGCAGGTACTCATGTTATTTATTCTTCAAAATGTACATTTCATTTTTTGTACAATTCAAAGAATTACTTGTTAAACCTCAATATTTACTAGACTTTTGAAAATGTTTTCAATATTTGAAAATGTACATTTCATTTTGTAATATATATATGAGAGAAACCTTTTTATATATATAATAAAAAAAAGAAGTTTTAATCATGGATGATTTAGAAAAGTTAAGATGCAAACCATCAAGAATGCATAATGCCCTATATTTTCTGCTAGGAAGAAATGTTTGGGGATTATACAATTTAAGAGATAAGTTAGGAAGATTTTTATTTAGAAAATTTGGAGTTAAATTCGTATGGTTAGATTACTTTGTAAGATCATTTAAAATAGCATCACATATCGAAATATATGATGCTAAAAGATATATGGTTACAATTGATGGACAAATATGTTCTTTTTATTCAAAAGATTATTCACATTATTTAGTTTTTAGTAATTAAATAGAACAATCTAAGTCTTTCAATTCTTTCTGTAAGCTTTTATTTAATTTTTCATTTTTATTGTTATTAATATATAAATTACCATTTGTACTAGTGGATATTTCTGATACAAAATAATAGAAATATGGTTCTAGCCTTGGTTTTGTGTAATCAAAAAAGGTGTGTTTATTAGTATTTGATACTTCTATTATGAGCGTTGATTCGCAATATTCATACATTGTTACATAGCTAGGAAATTGTGTTAAAACACACAATAAATATTCTCTAGCTTCATCGTAATTATTGAAAGTGTCATCGTTTAATTTTTCATCAAAATCATAAGAAAGGTGATAATGTGGCATAATGTTTTTGTTTTTAAGATTAATTTTGCCAAAATACATTATCTGTAAATTATTTAGTTACGGTTTTCCGTACTATGGATAAAAAACTTATTTATTTAAGGTTTTTTTGTATTCTTCGATCTGCTTGCGGTGTTTCTCAGCTTGTTTATCAAATTCTTTTTGTCTTTTCTGAAATGTGTTTTCTTTTAAATACAATTCCTTATCAATTCTCTTAATTTTTCTTTCCAATTCAGCCATCTTGTAACGATTATCAACGAAGAATATAATTGTTACAATAATAATTATCCACAGAATGACCATCTGTATTTGAAAATTGTTAGTTCGGTTTAGCTTCGGTATCATAAGAGGAAGTTTTAGACTTAAAAATAAGAATTATTCTTCTTTATTTAGATGCATACCTTTTAAAAGTTCACTTGGAGTTGTATCAAGTGCATTTGATATTCTTATCAGAAGATTTATCGTAATGCCTTGTTGATTAAGTAGAATTCTTCGAATAGTAGTTTCAGTACAGTTACTCGCTTTAGCAAAGCTGCTCTTATTACCATCAAATTTAGTAATGAATAGCTTATAAATTCTATCAACAAGTTCGGCTTCTAATATCTCAATATCCTTCATAAAACAAAGGAAAAGAAGTAACCGGATGATTTTTAAAAACAAATTCGACTTATAAGTCGAATTTTATTATATTTGTCATCGAAATCTTAAAAACCAACAATTTAAATCTGAAGAAAAATGAGAAAAATTACAAAGAAACTATCCCTTTTACCATTTGTTATTTTGTTTTATGGAGCATTGCTTACAATAAATTTTGGCTGTTCAAGTAGTGAAAAGGATGAAGACAAATCAATTATAGATTTCAAAATATCAGAGATTATCAATGTAACAGAAAGTTCGGCAGTCATAAATGCTAATCTAAATACTAGTGGAAAAGAAAATGTATTATTCCGTGGTATTTGTATTGCTATGCAAACCAATCCAACTATTAATGATATAAAGTATGAAGAACCAGGGAATATTCTAGGGCAGTATGTTGGAAAATTTGAAAACTTACAACATAATAGTAAATATTATGCAAGACCATATATAAGAACTAATTCAACAACTATATATGGAAACGAACTGACTTTTACAACCAAGACTATAAGTGTTCCAACACTAACAACCACATCAGTTTCTTCAATTACCCAAAACAGTGCAATATTTAATGGGAAAATTGAAAATGATGGCTCTTCTAAAGTATTATCGAAAGGGTTTTATTATAGCAAAACAAACCCTAAGCCTGAGGTAAAAGATCAAAAAGTTGAAAGTTCGGGAAATTCTGAATTTTCTAGTTCTATTACAGATTTAGAACAAAATACAACCTATTATGTACGTGCATTTGCGAGTAATCTTGCTGGAATTAGCTACGGACAGGTTTTGTCTTTTACCACAACCTCATTTGTCTTGCCTACTGTTACCACTTCGGATGCGTCTTCAATAAATGAAACTTCAGCAATTGTTGGTGGTATTGTACTAAATGAAGGTAATACCCCTGTAACACAGCGAGGTGTGTGTTATGATGACTTTTATCCACAACCTACTATAACATCTAATCACACAAAAGATGGTGTCGGTATTGGCTCATATACAACTTCTTTAACCAATTTACAGCCATTCAAAACCTATTATGTCCGTGCTTATGCAATTAGTGCAGCTGGTATTGCATATGGCGCAACAATATGGGTAAAAACAACTGGTGGTAACAAACCTACAGTAATCGCATCTGGAAGAGCGAGTGGCTTATCTGCCTATGCGACAGTAACGGTGAAAACGCAAGGTAGCGATAACATAAAAGATATTAGTGTTAGATGTTTTGATATGGACGGAAATAGCGTAGGTAAAATTATAAGTAGTAGTGGCTGGAGTAATAGTAATATTTTTGCTCCTGTGAATTTTGAAATTTCCGGACTGTCTAGCAAGACTAAATATTATATTGTTGGCTATGCCACCAACGGAGTAGGAACAGCAACTAGTGAAAAATCTTATTTTTCAACCTTATAAGGATGGTAGAATATATCGTTCATGATACAATTCAATTTTTTGATGCAATAGGTAAGATTAAAACGGATAAAACTAGGAAAGCATCTATAATGATAAAAAATGAAGTTAGTCATTGTCATATGCTTAGATTCCTTAATGGTGTTCAATTACATATACAAGGTTCTAAAAGAAACTATAGCATTTATCTTGATCCTAAAGAACTATCGGCAAATCCGAATTGGAAATTTAATTCTACTCTGTTTTTTCACTCAGGCAATAATGATATTACATATTCTGACTTAAACTATGTATATACGATTGAACAATATGATTTTATTAATGATCCTCTTTTAGATTCTTTTGGTATTGTTTTAATGGAATTTTACAATTCAAGAGTAATTTTTAAAGACTGCATGTTTCAAAACAATACCAATAGAACTTTTGAAATTATAGTAAAGAAACAATCTGTTATCACTTTTGAAAACTGCAATTTTAAAGGGGATTTCAATTTCATATTTGATATTGGGTCAAATGCAATTATCAATTAATATAATAACCCATAAAACCGTTAATTAATGAATGTATGTAAATGGTGTAATACCAAAGTAGCTGATCATGATACCGTTTGGTATAGACGAAATTTAGTTCTTGGTTATTCATTTTGTAGTAACAAATGTGCAACACAATGGAAGAATAGTAATCAGGAATCTTCTATTAATACCAATGAGAATAATCCGAGTGTTGGTAAAACATTTGAAGAGTTGCAGTACGAACGTGAGCAAAAGAAACTTCGTCAAGAACAAAATGAACTTGAAAATATTGAAGCAGCAAGAAAGACAATGATTATAATCCGAAAACTAATCCCTCATTGGAAAATAATAATTCCTATGTTAATTGTAGTTTTAGGTGTTGTATTCTATCTAAATACAATGGGTGGACAGATTCTATCTTACATATACATCCTGCTTGTTGTCGGGATTATATGGGCGTATTTTACAGAGCATAAAGGTTAATATTCCATTTTTTAAAACATGACAAAAAGAAAACCTGACTTTTAAAGCCAGGTTTTTTACTTTCAATTAATATCTTCCTCAGAAAGTATTGTGTTTTCACCGTCACTATTAGTGGCTACTATACCATCGGGTCTGATTTCAGTAATTTTGACATTCTCATCTTCTGGATGTTTTTCAATATCCGGAATAGATTTCGATTCACAAACTTCTCGATTTTGAAAATCTTTATAATTAAGTATCCTCTTCATAAAAACTCTTTTCTTTTATATATTAGAAAAAGAACTTCACATTATACAAAATTATAAAGTGATTGAGATCTAATTGAATCTTTTAATCAGAGTAAAATGATATTCCATCTTCGGTTAACTTCAAAATTTAAAGTACTTCGGTAAACAATATTTTTTAGTTCGTTACTTCTAATTAGCCTCTCTACTCTTTGGAAATTCGTTTTGGTTGCTAATTTATTATGATCTTTAATAAAGTCATTACAGAAATAAACAACTTCATAACCTTCAGTTTTATCAACTTTTATTCTGTCTAAATACTTTTTGTAATGTGGATTATCACCACCGTCAGCAGCCCATGAATAGTCTTTATAATACAAATCACTTTTCGTAAATCCCATGTTAATAATTTTTAAGGTTAGTTGAAGTGGAATATACAAAAAAAAACTATCAAAAAGTTAAAAAGCAACCAATTTAGTGGTTGCTTTTTTTTAGCCGTTAATAATTTGTCTTAGCACAATTAAATTCCAATTTTTATTTACCTCATAATTTAAATCAGAACGTAATTCAATATTGCTTAAATCCTTACTTTTAAGTATTTTTTCTACTCTTTGAAAATTTTCTTTAGTCAATTCTTTTTTATTCTCAACAAGGAAGTCATTGCAAAAGTATACAACTTCATATCCCTCGGTCTTATCCACCTTAATTCTATCTAAATATCCTTTGTAATGTGAATCATCACCGCCATCAGCTGACCACGAATAATTATCATAATATAAATCTTTGCGTGTAAATTTCATAATGTTTAATTGGTTAGTTATTCAACCCGAAAGTACGAAATTAATTACACTAATCATCTTTTGGATAGATTTTGTTTATATGTATTATAAATCAATTGCTTAACGAAGCTATTGGATTTAATATATAGACAAAATAATATTTTCACATGAAAAAATATATATGCAAATTTTTAGTATTTTTACTAAAAAAATTAGGTGTTAAAATGGCAATAACAATTGATTACTACACGTTGCAAAATGGAAACTCAACGTTTTTACAAGTACAGACTTACTCAAATATTACTAGTCCTCCACGAATAGGTGAAATGGTTGAACTCTTTGTAAATGGACAAACAGGATTATACACTGTAACAAATGTAATATATTGTAGTAGTAATATCAAAGTGTATATAAAGTAGTATTGAACGTTTGAAGTTTTACTCTTTCGGCTTAATAGGTTTATTAACCAAAGAAGAAAGTACCTCTTTAAATTTAGGATTCTTTTCCTGGATTCTCAAATCTTCTCTTGGTTTTTCTATTTCTTTATCTTTTTTAGCCATTGATGAGTGTTTTGTAATCTAATCTTTTGCCTATAGCATTTGCCAAAGCTACATCAAATTTCGATCCATCAGACATTTTTCTATTATTATATCTGAAACTAAACTCATTTACATATCTGAATAAATGCTTTGCGCTAATGTGGTGATAAATACCGATGATTCCTCTTTTTAACATCGACCAGAAATTCTCAATGTTATTTGTATGTGCAAATCCTTTCACATATTCATCAGCATTATGCTTCACAAATTCATGTTTAAAATCTTTAGCCAACGATCTATATGGTCTATACTCATCAGTATAAACAGTGCTTCCTCTTTCTATTTTATCAAGCATTATTGGAAGTATAGTAATTTTTCTTGTATCTTGAACAGGAAGAGCGTATACTTTCCCGTTTCGATTTAAAATACCAAGCACAGGAGTCTTAGTTTTAATACTTCGACCTTGTGTTCCTTCGGTTCTTTTGTTTTTATGCTTATTGCTTTCCTTGCCACCTACATAAGTTTCGTCAATTTCTACTTCATCAGAAAACATTTCTGCATCCGGGTTATATGTTTCTCTAATTCTTTGTAGTATAAACCAGGCTGTCTTTTGTGTTACCTTAATATCTCTTGATAGTTGATGTGATGATATGCCTTTTTTGTGTGCAGTAATGATATAGATAGCAATAAACCATTTTCTTAATGAAATTTTTGTATCATGAAAAATTGTGCCCACCTTAACACCAAATTGCTTTTTACATCCGTAACATTTAAGACGTTTTGTTGAACCATTTAAAACTTTTACGTTATCACTTTCACAATATGGACAAACCGGATTCCCATTCCATCTAATTATCGCTAAATATTTCTCGCATGCTTCTTCAGTATTGAAGTAATCCATCAACTCAAATAAACTATCGAAATCTCTTAAATCTTTTACTTTACACATAAGGCTTATTAAATATAATACAAATATAAACGTTTTATTTTGCACTTGCCAGTAATTTGCAAATAAACACGGAATATTTTATATTTGCACCATGAATAAAGATGTCAAATATTTATATATAGTGATAAAAGACAATAAAGTTGTGTGTTTTGATACGAATTTGAAAAAATTCGTGGAAAAGTTTATGGAGGTGGAAGAGATTAGAAACTATGACTATTTCTATAGAAAATTTAAAAAAGAAGATTATTTTGAATATACAGTACTAAGTGGTAATATATATATGATTCAAAAACTATCATAATAGTTTTTATAAGCTATTAATTATCAAAAATATTGACACTTATAAATTATAGTGAAAAATATTGACATAATAATGGCAAATTTTTTCATTATATATGAAAAGAAGTTGTACTTTTGTGTAGGTCATTTGAATAGAGTAACATTTTTCAAATACTTTATAATTATGGTTTTCATCAATGTTTTATAAAAAGAAAACCCGATAGTAAGTACCTATCGAGTCTCTTTTGTTAAGGCTTACCGAATAAAAAACGGTAAAACCAAGTTAATGAATTCTACTATTGCTTGTATTGCACCGATCAAAGCAGCAATTTCTAAGACAACAGTAGTGATTTTTGTCCAAAGGGACAGTTTAGGTTTAGAACTTTTTTTCATACGTCTAAATTTAAAATAGGGGTCTATTTCACAATAGTCCAATTTGTTTTTCATAGTTTTAAAAATTAAGTTAAACAATAAAATAAGAACATCTTAAAGCCTCTTGATTACAAGGTTGGCTTTTCTTCGTTTTGTAAAATTAAGCTTTATTTTGATCACTTTCTCAAAAGGCCCAAATAAAACTGTATGAGTTATTGACAATTCTAGGTCAATATCTTTTTTACGACAACAGACTTTTGTATTGTAAAATATACTAATTAAAAAAACCACTCCGTTTTTAGAGTGGTTTTTAATAAAATGAATTATAATTTTATGGGAGAATCGTGTACGTATATTATGGTATAATATCGAAGATAAATATCAAATCATATCGACAAGGTTACACAAGTATATCATTGCCATAATTAATTACAGCGTCATCACTATAATTTTTAATAGCTTCGGCAGACACACCTAATGCCTCAGCAATAGCATTTAATTTTTCTTCATCAACATTTTCGCTTGATTCGATGCTGGAAACAGATTGCTGGCTCATACCAATTGCAAAAGCAAGTGCTTCTTGTTTCATACCTCTAAGTTCTCTGATTCGGCTAATATTTCTGCCAATGTGTTTTGGTTTTGTTGCTGTGCTCATAGTTCAAAGATATTTAAAATTCTTTTAGATTTTCAGTTATAGTAAAATACAAGTTTGTAGTTGTGGGATACAATTTTCAATCTATTATATATAATGCAAAAATACAATTTTTCAGACAATTATAAATTAAAAAATCAATTATGAAAACGATCAAACTAATAAAACATTTACGTTCATTGTCTTCAAAGAATCTTCATTGAAAACCATAAAATACAATTTTTATTTTTTGAAAAACACCCAATTTTAACCAACCCTAAATCTTTTCTTCAAAAAAAACCTTTACCGAAGCCATTTTTCTTACATAAATAATTACATTCGCAAAAGCCACTAATCCTAAAATTAATTGTAGAAAATGACCTTTTTAAAGTTATTATTTGGAAAATCAAATTTAGAATGTCCAAGATGTCTGGGAAAAGCATTTGTTGACTGGGAGGATATACGACGCCTGGATAAATTACTAAAATGGACGCCTGCCCCCTGTGCGTATTGCTTAGGTACCGGAAGAGTTTCTAAAGAAATGCTTTCAAAAGTTCCTGTAGATTATACGTACCTCACTATCGATTTGCCCGAATCAGAAATGGACAAAATAAAACAAGGTGACGAAGCCACTCTTGAAAAAGGAAGAATGTGGGAAGTTTTTTTAGACGATCTTATCGAATATGCCGAACACCATTCTTCAAACAACAAAATGGATGCTGAAAGTATTGCAGATTTATATCTAAGTACCGAAGAGGAAAATGCTTTATTTTCGTTAGAAAGAAAAAATCTAATACAGTATATTGAAAAAGTAATTGAGTTAAAAAGAGCTGAGCTGAATTAAATTTCACATTTATCTCACAGCTATTAAAAGTCTTACGTTTTATTCTCTGTATGTTCAAGGATCAGAAATCCGTATCATAAGTTTGACATCTTAGATTGCATCCCAACAATAAAAGCCTGTACTTTCAGGCCTTTTTGGCCAAAAAAACTTAAAAACAGGTATAAATACGCATTGCCAAAACTTTATTTAATGGTAAAATTGCAGTAAATAATTTTTACTTGAGATCATAGCTTCACTAAAACGAAACTATTAAAATGCTGTCATTTTTTTTGGAACAACAAAGTGAGATTTCTAATCGGTTCTTACGATTAAAAATCTCACTTTTTTATGTAAGTAAGCTGTTAGTCTAAATTTACAATCCTTTATACTCAATATTAGTCCTTTCCTTAAAGGGCAATATCCTAAGATGTGCTACTTGTTTTATATTCACACGATATGCTGTAAACATGTAATCTTACTTCAAAAAACATTAAAACTGCGAATTAATCCGAACAGAACCTTTTACCAAAGCAAGTGTTTTTATGCTGCTTAAAGGAAATTCCAGCGTTTGGTGTTCCGGATTTTGAGCTACAAATTGTACATACGATTCTCGCTCAGATTGTTTTAGAAAACGGGTAAAAAAGTACTCATTGTCATCATTATTTACATAAATCAGGTACATTTCGCCCCAAATGATATTATGTTCGAGATTAAAAATCTTTTTATATAGTACAATATCACCACTTTTCAGGAGCGGATGCATACTATCGCCTACAACATATAATGCACCATCGCAATTAGAAATTTTAGGGATCCGGATAAAATCTACCGGTTTTTGATTTTCATTGTTACCAAACAAATCAATAATTCCTGCGGTTGTTTGTATATCATAAACGGGAATCTCAGGATTATCTTCTGTTTTGTTTGTTTTTTTATACAATCTTCCGTCTTTTTCCTCTAGAATATCGAATTTTAGCATATCGCCTTCTCCGGTCAGAAGCCATTCAAGGTTGATATCCGTATACTTTTTTACGATATTTTCTAATTTATCAAGGCCAATTGTTTTGTTGTTTTTCAATTGGCTGGCAAATGAACCGTTAGACATGCCAACTTCCCGCTCTAAGACACTAACTCTGATGCCTTTTAAATCGATATATTTTTTAATTCTCTGTATTGTGTTTTCTGTCATAAAGTTTTTTTAGAAAAAATCCTACTTTTATTTGTTAACTAAGAAATATCTTACTATATTTGTCTTATTAATAATACAAACAAAGCGATGGACAAAAATATAAAAACAAAACCAAGTTATAATCAAGATATTCTAAAGATTCTAAAAAATAAGTACGGATATTCTCACGACTACATTCGAAAGTCTATAAGAGGTGATCGTGTGGGACATATTTCTGATATAATAAAGGCAGAATACAACAAACTGAATAATGAGTCAAAAAAAGCGATAGAAAATAAAGCCGATGAATTAAAGGATCGCAAATGATTTTAATTGATCGGCCAAAAAATTATATCAAGAGACTTTTACTAACACATTTTTGCTCCAATACATACCTTACCGCTTCTGCTTACTTTAAATTCTAAAGGATCAATAGTAATTAATCGTTTGCAATTCTGAATGGTAATGTATAGAGCGAATCTGGTACATCATCTAATACTAACTTATGTTTAATATCCCGGAATAAAATCGTAAAAGCTATAATACAGGCAAACCGGTAATCAATACCCTAAGAAGCCTACAAATAAAAACATGCAACACCACCGGATTTATAGCTTTAATTACGCATCAGGATTTAAGTAACTTAGAATGTTTCATACCTATTCAGGTTACGCTTATAAAACAAGAATGCAGGATGCTGATCTTAAGGAACAGCAAACTCAAGAGTTTTAGAGTAACCAACGTCCTTAGGGTAAATACTGTAGTTAGTATTGGAGATGTATTTTAGATAAAATTCAAAGTCTCAAGTAAGTCTTGTACTATACACAAACAAAGTTACAATACAACAATTTTTAAGTTTATTCATTGTTTCTTTATTGTTGAATCAAATGAAAGAAATATTGTTTCTTCCTTTTTATTGTTTGTTTTCCTGTTTTTTTTTTACTTAGACAGGGTTGGAGCACCGCACAAAAGCATGTTGAGCGTCCCCCACAATGGCTTAGCTGCTTGCGGTGGTTCTTCAACAACGATAAATTTTAGTGACAACAAAAAACAATCACGCAATATCTTTAAGACCATCAGGAAATGGCCTATAAGCATAATAATGCAAAACTTCTTCGATAGCAATTTTTAATGCTTCATTGATTGGAAGTAAAATAACCCCCATTCTAAAGTCTATTTGGGACAATTGCATATAATAATTGGTAAAAATGGGAACATACTTTCCGTTGTTAATCGATTCCTCAGCAGCAATAAAGTTTTCTTGTTGTTGTTCTTTTATGATTTTGCAGGTGGCCAATCGCAATTTTCCGTATTTATCAGTATTGGCAGCATAGCCAAAAAGGCGGCATATTAGGCCGCGGTAACGATAATTGCTACAACTTCCCTTATGTTCTAAAACGGAAAGAGGGCGATATATCAGGCAATTATCAGACGACGAAGTATTGTTTAATAAAACTAACGTTTCTTCGGCTTTACCATTCAAAAACAAATGAAATGCCCACGGCAAAAATTCTAAAGGCGAAGCGTCGATATTGGGCGTAGTACAGCATTTGCCACAACCCGCATTACAATGCAAATGAGTATCAGACTGAAAAGCAGTTATTTCAATTTCAAGGCGGTAAAATAATGCTTCAACCTGCCTAACCTTATCTTCTATTGCCATCCTTTTTTGGGTAAGGTAGACTAATAGAAATGGCTACTGCTACCCTATTGCTTTTATTGTGAAGAGTTTGGGGAAATGATTAAAAAATCTCAGGTTCTAATGCTAAAAAACTTCACTCAAACCATTAAGCCTTTTTTAATCTCCTAAAATAAGTAATTGCTCCTGTAGACCATAAGGTCAATACAATCAAAACGGGCTGAAAAAATAATCGCATCAAACGGGCCTGATCTGTGTCGAGTCCAAAGGCACTCGTACCGTTTAAATATTGCGCAATATTACCCGGAAAAACCAATACATAAAATATAGCCAATGCGATTCCCACTTTTACTTTATACTTGGTTAGAAATATCAAGCTCAGCCCTAAAGCAATCTCCACAATTCCGGAAAGTATTACAACAAGATCTTTATTCATTGGAATCCAGTTAGGAACTTGTGCCTGAAAATCGGCGCGCTGAAAAGTAAAATGGCCAATGGCAGCTGTTACCATAAAAATTCCCAGTAGTATTCTAAAGAAATTTTGAGTTTTAGAGGTATTTATATTTTCCATATCGATAATTAATTAGTGTAATATTTTTATTTAAAACTTTAAAAATGAGAATTTTATTTTAAAGCTAACTCTTTCAAATTTACGATAATATGTAGTACATCCTTTGCAAAATTCCCCTCAAATTGTTGTGTGATACCCATGTCATTACGCTCTTCTCATCTTAAAAGAAAATAACTAAACTTTAATACAAAATCCACTAAAAAATCAAATTTCGGTTGGTACTTTTGCGTTTTAGAAATACCAAAAATTTAAGCCCAAAAATCTGTATGAAGCGAGAACATTACATTCCCTTTAACAAGGAATTTTTACTCGAACAACAAATCGTTGCTTTCTCTGATGATCCGAAAAAAGTCGATGAATTCAAAAAATTATTTGATATCATCGAACATTATTTTCATTATGAAGCATTTAACCTCAACCGAAATCTAAAACAAAACTATGCTTTGTTCGATCCGGATCTGAGCCTGAAAGAACGTCAGGGATTTTTAGGTAAAAGTGATTTTACTATCTTTAAAAAAACACTTCTTAAAGTTTTAGAACAAGGCAATTACCGTCGCATTGATCAGCAAACTTTAGACAAAGCTTTTGAAGATTCAGATTTAATAGGTTTAGATCTTTCGATAGATTTTAATGCTTTTAAAGACTACGAATTGTATGTTCGCGGACATCATAAGGCCAAAGAAAAAGTCAAAAAGTTTATTTTCTGGAAGAAAGAAATTGAGATCGAATACTATGATCGTGTCATGATTTACCTCAATTATAATGAGAAAGAGTACCTGAGTGAGAAAAAGGTCAAATTAGGAAAAATGCCTATTGATCCGGGTACAATTGCCTTAAAGATCTTTAAGCGAGTTCCTAAAAATGATCTCGAAACGATTTTTCCAAATGCGATTCCAAGAATGTCCACCAAAGACAAATTATTCTTTTGGGTTCCCGGAATTGGCGGTGGAATTTCGCTGTTAAGCACTACCGTGATTCCGGCTTTGATTGGCATGTACGCTGCCTACAAATCCGGCGAGACAATCGATTTACTCAACAGCAAAGCTTCGTTAAATCAAGGTTTAATTGCCCTGGGAATATTATCTTTATATTTGTTTCGCCAATACAGCAATTTTGTCAATAAGAAAATCAAATACTCTAAAATACTTTCAGACAGTCTTTATTTTAAGAACCTCGGAAACAACAGCGGAGCCTTTTATTCGCTTTTAAATTCATCTGAAGAAGAAGTCCTTAAGGAAACCATTCTGGCGTATACTTTTTTGTACCGGAGTGCTACCCCCTTAACAGCTGATGAACTTGATGAGCAGATCGAAACCTGGTTTCAGACCCAACTAAAAACTGATCTTGATTTTAATGTAAAAGATGCTTTACTGAAATTGAAAAATATTGGACTTGGTGTAGAAACTAACGGCAAATGGGAAGTAATCCCATTAGACAAAGCCCTTATTACCATTGATGAATTGTGGGACAATGTTTTTGATTATGCAAATACACCCTTAAATTTTTAAAAGTATAAAATTCAGGAGTTGTTTCCTGCACCCAAGACTGAATGTGCGAATTGGAGAACTAATCCGCTTGTATCTTTTATGGTTCACTCCGCCATAATAAAGATAACGCTTCTATCAGCGCCAGGACAGCCGTTTTTATAAGACGATTATCTTATTGCGCAGAAATCCTTTGGGCATATTCATTTTTTACAAACATCCAAAGCTATCAAACCTTTTTAAAATCCAGAAAATCAGAGGCTTGTTCACACTTTCCCCATACCTCAATTGATCAATTACAATTGCTTTTTCTATTTTTTACTCTAAATTCATAAATCGATCAACGAAAAAGAAATTTCATTAGATTTACGCCACTAACCTTAAAACCAAAAAGATGAGAACATTAGACCAGTGGTTTGCAGAATATGCCGTAAGTCATCAGAACCCAAAAAACAAGGCCATACATTATGTGTGTGTTCCTGCGATTTACTTTTCTATAGTGGGATTATTAATGAGTATCCCGAGTGGTATTATTGCCAATACATTAAAATTGAATGCGCCTATTATCGAAAATTGGGCTGTCGTTGTGCTCATTTTTGTGCTCATTTTCTATATTCGGTTATCAGTAAGTATGGCGCTTAAAATTGCGATTTTATCAGCCATTTGTCTGGTCATAAATTATTACATTGGGCAACTTATACCTTTATGGATCTTTTCTATTGGTGTTTTTATAATCGCCTGGATCGGACAATTCTACGGACATAATATTGAAGGCAAAAAACCTTCCTTCTTAAAAGATCTTCAGTTTCTTATGATTGGCCCGGCCTGGGTTGTAGAAAATTTGTTTTCTAAGAAATAATAAATTATGCAGATGAATATTTTTCTCTCTAAAATGACCAACTGAAATTTTCCTTAAATTAAAGAATCATGAAAACAAATAACAAGGAAATTGAAAACTATGATATCTTCACTTATCGTAGAATCAGACGTGCAATTGGTTATTTAGGCATTAGTCTTCCGATACTTTTAGTGGGCCTTTCCCTGATTCCTTTTTTTCAAACTCAGGTTCAGCCTTCTATCAGTCATTACTATTATACCAATTTAAGAGAAATTTTTACCGGAACTTTGTGCGCCGTTGGTTTATTCCTGATTCGGTACAAAGGCCACGATAACACTTCGATTTGGAAAAATGACAACTTACTCACTAATATTGCCGGAATCATGGCCTTGGGTGTTGCTTTGTTCCCAACGAATCCTGATAGTTTTAAAGATAAAATCTACACCCTGATTCCATATCCGGAAAAATGGCTGGGTTGGCTCCATTATGGTTTTGCTGCTCTCCTATTTTTGATATTAGCTTTATTGGCGATTAACGTATTTACAATTGGTCAGGAAAACGAAACCGGAACCCCCAAAAGTATGCTGAACGAAAACAACATTTACAGAACTTGCGGCTATTCGATTATTGTATTTGTGGTTTTGGTACCTATTTCTGAGAATTTAAAATTATTTCCTTATTCGACTTTGATTTTTGAGGCACTGTCCCTTTTTGCTTTTGGAATTGCATGGTTAATAAAGGGTCGCGCTTTAGGTGACAAAGGTCTGATAGGACAAAAATTATATCAGGAAAATAACCCTGTAGATACCGAAAAAATATTGGAGGAATAGCAAATAATCACTGTGAGTCTTCATACCTCTCAGATCCTAAGCTTAAAACCAGAAAAATAAGGCCGAATGAACCTTATTCTAGCAGTTATATGCCTTAAGGAGACATGCCTAAACTTGTTTGCCTTCGACTTTTGGCATCTTTTTTTTAGTTTTTATTTGGTGTATGCCAAAAAAAACATAACTAAACTTGCAATCAAAAGCGATTTTACTGACTTTACTTTTTAAGATAAAACGCAAACTGGACTATTCTTAATCCTTAAAACTGGATCATACCGGCAGTTCAGACAAATCCTAATTTTGTGCGATGAAAGAGATGATAATTTCCAATTTAAAAGAAGTTCATAATAGAATCAGTAATGCCTGTAAACTTTCCGGTAGAAATGTATCCGATGTACAATTACTACTAGCCACCAAAACGGTTCCGGCGGATAAAATCAGAATTGCGATTGAAGCCGGAGAAACTTTAATTGGCGAAAATAAAATGCAGGAATTACGAGATAAAGATTTAGAATTAAAAGGACTGGACATAGAACGTCATTTTATTGGTCATCTACAAACCAATAAAATAAAAGAAGTCCTGAGATATGCTTCGTGCATTCAGTCTCTAGACCGATTGAATCTGGCAGAGGAACTCGACAAACAATTACAAAAAGAAGGCAGGAATCTCGACATTTTCGTTCAGGTAAATACGTCATTCGAAGCAAGTAAATTTGGATTACTTCCTCACGAAGTAATTTCTTTTCTTCGCGAAATCAAAAAATACGATACCCTGAATGTCCAAGGCCTGATGACAATTGGTCTGCTGGATGCAGAAAAAGAAAAAATGCAGCCTTCTTTACGTCTATTACGAAAAGTGAGAGATGAAATTGATGCGGAAGGAATTGAAAACATACAGAAACTGAGACTCTCTATGGGAATGTCTCAGGATTTAGAACTGGCTGTTACTGAAGGTTCTAATATAGTTCGAATTGGTACTTCGATTTTTGGAAACCGATTTTTGGGAAAAGAAATATGGAATGAGAATATTGCGGAATAAACTATAATTTTGCACCAAATAAAATTCAAATGAATCTATACGAGCTTACCGTAAACGATACCGAAAAAATAGTATTAGCCGACTTGCTTTTTAGTGATGAAAACAAAGCTGCCCTAACGCAAACCATTAAGGAGCATCAATATCTGGAAGAGTTAAAAAAGTACAATCTTAAAGCAGATAACAAAATATTACTGCACGGTCATTCAGGTTGCGGTAAAACTACCACGGCAAAAGCTATTGCTACGGCTTTGAACAAAAATATCGTAATTATAAATCTAAGCACTTTAATAAACGCCCGAATAGGTGAAACATCCAGAAATGTAAAAGCAATATTCGACAAAGCCATTAGAGAAAAAGCCGTTTTGTTTCTGGACGAATTTGACCAGATTGGCAAAAGTCGTGACAGCGACGATAAAGATGTTGGAGAAATGAGACGCCTCGTCAACACCATCATTCAATTAATTGATTATTTCCCTACTGACAGCCTGCTTATTTGCGCTACCAATCATTATCATACTATTGATACTGCCTTGCTAAGAAGGTTTCAGATATGTTTACAATTCGAAATGCCAAACGAAACCGAATTGGATATTTATTATAATAAACTCCTGGCCGTATTTCCTCTTCATTTACAAGACTTTCCCCGAAAGTATCGTATTTCTTATGCAGAAGCCAAAGATTATATGCATACTACAATGAAAAAACAGATTATTGCCGAATTAGAACTTCAGAAGCTGTTATAGAAATATTTGTAAACCTGCTGCCTACTCCTACTCTGGTTTTCTCTCTTTTCGCTTTGGACGTTCCATTCTCGATCTGATAAATTGAGGGACAAAACAAACCAGAAGATGTTCCCGTTTCCAACGGTAACATTTTAGGAAAAAGAACATCGCTGTAAAGAGGAATATACCGGCCCCCACAGCTACCTGAAAGGGATAATAAGGTACCTTCTCCTGAGGAATTATCATTGGTACAAGCGCAATTGCGCAAGCCGGAGCAAATGGTTTACCTGCCATCTCAAAAAGAAGAAAAATACACAAAAACAATAGCAGTGCAGTATACACTTCAGGTAATCCGAGTATGGTATGCAAATAATACTGAAAGAGTGTTCCTAAAATTGCAGACATAATCACTACCGTGTACACCTGTAAGGGGCGATTACGAACCCCCGATGAGGATGAACTAACTTCTATAAACATAACCACCAACGGAGGTACTATAAAGTATAAATTTCCTGTAGATGCCGGAATTGCCGCTATAATCACCAACCAAAAAAACAATCTGGCCCAATGTTTTGGATTGTGTCTGAAACTCCCTTTTTTCTTATCCGAAGTAATAATGTGACGCAATTTGTTTTTCTCCAAAAGCCATTGTCCGGAAACCACTAAAAGGCTCATTGTAAAAACAGAAGCAGGGTAAACCAGTGAGTCCGTTCCTAATAAAACCGGCAACATTGCAGCTGACGTAATCGGAATCAATGTGCTCTGCGAAACAATGAGACAGAGCGAGGTAAATGCAAATGAAATCGCAATATTGATTAAAACAGGAAATGGAGAATAACGAACTAAAAAAATTCCGAAAAAGGCACAAACTGTCATCAGAACGACCAGCATTGGCCTACTGACTGTCCATATCTTTTTATCGATCACCCATAAACCAAGCACCAATGCAGCCATTTCAGGAAACAGTATTTCTTTCTGACCGAGCCATTCTGAAGCACCAACCATTACGCCAATCATAATGAGGGCAAAGAAGTATCGCAGTAACTTTAGTGTATTCACTTTTTAAAAATTAGGGTTTTTGATATTTATAAAATAATTTTAGAGCTTTCAGGGATATTTTGCTTTAATTTTTCAAAAGTTTTAGCATTATCAGAGGCAATACTCAACCTCCTGACACATCCTGTTAAAAAATAAAATAAAGCGAAATGATCTTTTTATTATAATTCTTTGGATTGAAATAAAAATATTTCTTTAAAAATACTAATAATTTCAATAGTAAGCCTAAATGACATTTATCATTTTACGTAATACTAATCCTATTTGTTTTCTTTAAATTTGAAAATATCCTTTAGAATTTTTTAAATATGATGACACGATTATTTTCACTTTTCTTTCTTTTTCTTTCGTATAACATTCACTCGCAGTCAACAAAAGAAATGATTGATCGTTTGAATACTATTGACGATCATCAGAAAAAAGTAGAATTGTGTCGAAAAATAGCATTAAGCCTGCAAAAATCTGATTGGGACAGAGCTATAAAATACATCGAATTAGCGGAAGCTGAAGCAAAAAAAACAGAAGAATCAGATGTCACTTTGGCTAATGTTTACATTACGGCAGGTAAAATGTATGCATCAAAAGACGTTTTAGATATTGCCTTACCCTATTATTTAAAAGCGTATGATATTTATAAAAATCAGGGTAATCTTGAGGAAGCAGCCAAATTAGAAAACAATCTGGCAATTATTTATGCAGTAGGAAATAATAAAGAAAAAGCATTAAAATATTTCCTGAATGTTTATCGCTATCAAAAGTCTAAAAATGATTCTGTTAAGCTTGTAAAAATTTTAAATAACATTGGAACCCTGTATCTCAATAAAAATTTAGATTCTTCTTTGTATTACTATCAGAAGGCTTATCTAATAAATAAGAGTATAAAAAACAATACTTTAAAAGTCAATGTTTGTACTAATTTAGCACGGGCATATGCTTTAAAAAAAGACAAAACAAATACTGATTATTATTTTGAGAAAGCTTTTTCTTTATTAAACAATCAGGTTGATGATTTAGGACAGGCTTTTGTGTATGAGTCTTTTTCAGAATATAAGCTAAAAGAAAAAAAATACGAAGAGGTAATTGTTAATGCAAAAAAGGCATTAGAATTATACAAAGAAAATCTATACAGTTATTCCGGTTTAAACCTGAACAAAATACTTTATCAGGTATATATAAATAAAGAAGATTATAAAAAGGCTATTTATTATTTTCAGAAATATAATGCCATCAACGATAGTATACATGTCGAAGAAAAAGCACTAAACATAGAACGAATAAAACTGGAGCAGGATTATAAAGTACGTACCCAAATAAAAACACTTGTAGAGCAAAAAAAATTATTCAAATATTTTGTAGTTGGATTAATACTAGTTGTAGGTATATTGATTCTGATTATTTTACTCATAAAATACCGAAACAGGAATATTAAAAACCAACTCGAACAAGAGAAATTAAAATCGAATATGAAGGCCTTAAATGAAAGCCTTGAAGCTAAAAAAAAGGTGCTCATAGGAAAGGCAATGGCAGAAATACATCGTACGGACAGTATTAATGAAATCCTGACTGATCTTAAACAAATCAAACTTAAAACTGCTAATAAAGAAATGCAGCACGCTATAGATATAGTCTTAAAGCGTCTGGAAAAGAATTTGAATACTGATATCTGGAAAGAATTTGAAATCAGTTTTGAGCAGGTTCATAAATCTTTCTTTGATAAATTAACGGTTGATTATCCTTCTCTTACTCCAAAAGACCGCAGATTATGTGCACTTTTATATCTGGATTTAACCACAAAAGAAATTTCTCAAATTACAGGGCAATCTTTTAAATCGATTGAAAATGCCCGAACAAGACTTCGCAGAAAGTTTGATTTAACCAATGAAAAAGTAAATCTCTCTACTTATTTGAATACATTTTAACTTGATTAAACACCAACTAGAAGAATCTAGAATTAAAATTAATTCACTGATTTAGTTTAACTTATATTATTTTGAGTGTTTTTCAGGTGACCCTTTTTCATCTGAGAGTGTTTTTGTTATAGTTCTTTTTTTTCAAAAATTATACGTCCATTTTACATTTACCCAACCGATGTAAATAAGCTGAAATGACTGCAAAGAAAAAAAGTGAACCTTCTAAAAGTTTAGAACAACTTTTAGAAGAAGCAAAAACAAAAAAAGAAACCCTGTTAAAAATTCTGAAAAAAATAACAAAAGAAAATTCTAAAGATCAACCACAAAATTAATTTCCGGAAACTGCTCCTATGGTTTGCTATTGACCATTGAAGTATAATGATTATGAACCAAGCTAAACTGTATTATTAATTTAAAATTTAAAAGAATGAATCAAATTTACTTCAAAACCAGGTATTTGTTTGTTTTGCTAAGCCTCTTTGCCTGCTCAATTGGTATGGCACAGTCACCTTTGCCAAACAAAAAAATGGGTGATCCGAAAACATTAGTAGAAGCTACGATCACAAACCAGACGAAAGATCAGGTTTCTAATAAAACTAATGATCCAAATTTCAGTAATGATCCTAATCCTCTTTTCACTCAAAAACAAGAGAGGATAAATGGTAAAGAACTTTCTCAGGAAGAAAGTGAAGCAGTAAAAAAACAAATACAAGAAAGCCAAAAATTATTTGGGCAAAATCTAACAACAACAAGCGAAAAAGCAACTTCGCAGGATTCTGTCAGTACAAAAGTCAGATCTTTTGCCAAATCATCCAGTTTAACCGCAAAAAACATCTTTGAAGTTAAAAAAGGAGATTTTGATTTGTCTGCATCTGATAAAATGCAATTAAAATCAATTTCTGATAATCATGGCAGAACGTTGGCTACTTATCAGCAAATGCATAATTCGGTTCCGGTAGAAGGAGCCATTTATAAGGTTAGAGAAAATAAAACTAAGATTGATGCATTTGGTTCTACGGCTAAGAAATTGTCGGTAAGCAGTACTTATAAAATAAACGCAGCCACAGCTTTAGAGAATGCACTTAAAACCGTAAATGCGAAACAATATATTTGGGAGAGTAAAAAATTAGCTTCTTTATTGGATAAAAATATAAGCACAAAACCAGAAGGAGAACTCGTTTATGTGGGACCTGATTTTTCTTCTGAATTAAAAGAATATTACCTGGCATGGAAATTTGATATTTATGCAACCAATCCGCAATCCAGCCATACTATTTATGTAGATGCAAATACAGGAAAGACAGTTCTTACCCTCGATTTAAGTCGGGATGCTGCTTTTGCAGGTCAAAGCCTGGGTAAAGGGAAGTCAAGATATGCAGGAGAAATAGAATTTAATACGAAGCAATATGCTGACGGATACAGATTAGAAGGACTACAAGGCAAATACAATGTACCAATGTATACCTGGAATATGAATCATGCCGATAATGCTTCAGATGAAGTAATCACAGAATTTATTGATGAGGACAATATCTGGAATGAACTGCATAATAAAGATCATGATGAGGTCGCTCTGGATATTCATTGGGGGATGCAAAAAACCATAGAATATTATGGCGAAAAATTTAATCGAAATAGTATCGATGACAAAGGAATGACCATTATTGGTCTGGCACATTTAGGCACTAACGTCGAAAATGCTTCATGGACTGGTGGATGGGCACAATTTGGAGATGGTTATGATAGTCCTTATGTTGGTTTGGGAATTACAGCGCATGAACTAACTCATGGCGTAACACGTTTCACAGCCGGTTTAATCTACCAGGGTGAATCAGGTGCGATGAATGAATCTTTCAGTGATATCTTTGGTGTAGCCGTTGAATTTTATGTTGGAAAAGATAAAAAAGAAGCTATTTGGATGCTGGGTAATGAATTGTATACCCATGGCAGCATGAGAAATATGTCTAATCCGAAAGCTCAGGGTCAACCCAGCACCTACGGAGGGGTAAATTGGGTAAATCCATTAGCCGTTACTTACGATAATGGAGGTGTACATATTAACAGTGGAATTACAAATTATTGGTTTTACCTTTTAAGCGAAGGTGGTCAGGGTATAAATGACCTTAATAACAGTTACGATGTTAAAGCTATTGGTCTTGCTAAGGCAGAGAAAATCGCTTATATAACGCTTACGGAGTATTTATCTCCTTCTTCAAACTTTAGCGATATGCGTCAGGCAAGTTTAATGGTTACAGAAGATCTGTACGGATTAGCCTCTGAAGAATACAAACAAGTTTCAAATGCCTGGTATGCGATTGGTATTGGAGCTGCTTATGCAGATAAACAAATAGCCATTGTTTCCGTTGAAAAACCATCCGTTACCTGTGGTCCTTTAAAAGGTGATGAACCTTTTTATGTAAAAATTAAAAACACAGGATCTACTGTAATTAAGGCAAATGAAAACTTAAATTACAAATTAAGGTTAATGATACCGGGATTTGGTGGTAAGTTTACTACTATTTACGATAACACAGGAAATATCAGTTTTGCTAAAGATCTGGCGTTAGGCGAAGAAACGATTATCAGAATTCAGGACAAACTTCCTTATGAAATAAGTACAACTCTTGTAAATTATGTAGAAGTTAAATTTGATTTCAAACCTATTGAAGCATTTGGTGCAAAAGACGGAGTTTCCTTGGTTTCTGGTTTAGTTGTTCCTCCAGAGCAAAAAGATTTTGACTTAAAACTGGTAGGATTAAATCTTCCGGCATATTCAGGTGCAGCATTGTCCGCTAGTCATCCATTAGCGGTTACGATCTACAATTTGGGCTGTCAGGATATCCCGGCGGGATCTCAGTTAAAAATAGGATATGCAAATACGCTTCCGGGAAATCAAACCATATGGAAAGAAATCACACTAGATACTGCATTTAAAGGGAACTCAGAAATGACAATTCCTTTCGATGCTACTATCGATTTATCTACAAGTGGTTTGTATACTTATGAAGCTTTTGTATCGTATAGTCAAGATCCGGTAGCAACAAATAACAGCACTATTAATTCTGTTTATAGCGGTATTGTAAATCAGTTTCCATATTATCAGAATTTTGAAAGAACACCGGGAGGCTGGTTTTCAGAATCATTAGTTACCAATCAAAAATTTATATGGCAGCCCACTACTTATTCATTTAGAGATACCAATTCTAAATATTTGTGGGCAACTGTAAATATTGGCAGTTCTGAGGTATTGCAGCCGAATGCTGATGTTACATTACAATCGCCAATATTTGATTTTAGCAATGTTACCTCTCCATATGTTGAGTTTGATTTGATCTATTTATTTTACAGAGGATATCACGGGTTAATTGTTGAATACTCTGAAGACAATAAAAACTGGAAAAAAGTTACAGATATCGGTTATCCTGATACTGTACATTACAATGATTTAGTTTCGGGACCATGGTTTAGTGGAATTAACAATGATTTAAAAAAACAGCCATACGGAATGCATCTAAATGAACTGGCAGGTAAAAAATGTGCTATTCGTTTTCGTGTGCTTGCAGATAATAATAGCAGTAGGTATTTAGGAGCCTTTATAGACAATATCAGTGTAAGTAATGCGCCTTATGATCTGGAAGTTGCAGATGCAAAATTAGATGCCGGAACCTGCATTATTAACAATAACAATGCTACAATAAAGACGCAGATTATAAACAATTTCTCAACAGCTGGAGAACAGGTTAATGTTTCTGTCAAAATTCTTGATAATGCTCAAAATGAAGTTTTTTCAAAAAATGAAAAAATAGAATTGGTGTTTACTAAATATAGAGATACCATAGCGTATTCTATCCCAAATATTAATTTAACAAGCATTGGTGCAAATACAATTGTAGTTTCTGTTTTCCCTGAAGATGTAACTAAGGAAATTAAACCACAAAATAATTCCTTCACATTGGGTTATGATAGTTGGAACAATGAAGATATGAAAGTAGCTGTACTGCCGTATACAATTGATTTTGAAGATGCGACCAAATATAAAGGATGGAGAACATCTGAAAACAAAGACGCTACAGGCTGGCAACATGGCGTAAATACTGATTTACGTTCACCGGGATGGTTTGTAACAGATCATACTCATTTTATGGCGAGTAACGATGATAAATGTGGTTGTGACTCTTCAAATGATATGTTAATCTCTCCTGTATTTGATTTGAGTAATTATAAAGAAGCACACTTATCATTTGATGGTTTTGGAGATAAAAACCGACTTTCAGATGGATATGTAAAAGTAAGTACAGATGGAGGTAAAAGCTGGAAAACGGTATTTAAAATGCCTTATATAAGTAGTTGGTACGAATATCATGTAGATTTAAGCCCTTATGCAGGCAAACCTTGTGTTCTTGTAGCGTTTCAGCATGATGATAATGGATTATTTGCCAGTGGTTTTGGAGTAGATAATATTAAGATCAAAGATAAAGCTGATTATATACAATTATCTCATTTAAGTGTAGCAGAAAATGTTTATGAAGACGCACCTTCACATCAATTTTTTATAAGTGCAAAGAATTTATATTATAATACAGTTACTAAAGCTGCGATAGAATATCAAATTACCCAAAATGGTAAAGCTGTGGGCGAACCCATTGTGTTGGAAAGAAATAATCAGATACTTCAGTATCAGACTATTGTTTATACAATAGACGGTATTCCGCAGTTGCCGGCAGGAAATTATGATATTACTGTAAAAATAATGACAAACGGACAGCCAAAATCTGAGGCAGAAAGCCTTACAGGAACTTTTCAGGTTATTGCGAAGGCACCACAACTAGATATTGAGACTTTTTCAAATACACCTCAGGGCTCATTATTTGGTTCAAAAGGATTTGTTTCAAGCCAAAGTGATAGAACTTTTCCATGGACTGCAGTAGTTAAACCTGATAATAAATATTTATCTATTCCCGTAAAAGATCATACAGGAGATATTGCTGCAACGATGCTTTACCATCCGCTTGAAAATGGTTCTAATTATGGAGAATTAATCTTACCTCTATATAAGTTACCTGAAAGTGCTACTGCAATGGAATTTTATTATGCAATCGATAGCAATAGTACTAATGATTTTATTGTAGATGTAAAAACGGTAGGAGGTGAATGGAATGAAGTATGGAAAACCACTAAACAAGGAAATTATGCAGACAAAGAATGGCAAAAAGGAGTAGCAAATTTAAATAAATATAAAGGAAAATCTATAATGATCCGATTGAGACATTCCTTGACAGATGGCTATTCTTATATCGTGTTTGATGATTTAAAAGTAATTACTGATCCTATTACAGATGTATCAGTAGAACTGCTTTCACCAAAAGATGTCTGCGGAGGATCTGAAGTTAAAGTTAAACTTAGTAACGAAGGACAAATTGCCATAGCAGCAAACACAATTCAATTAAATCTAGAATATATTAACACAAATGAAACTATTTCAGAGTCTGTTGATACAGCAATTCCCGTTGGTGAAAGCATAGAATATATTTTGAAAAAACAACCTAAACTTGATGAAAGTGGTGATTCTCATGTTTTTAATATTGTTGCAAAATTAGAGAATGATGCTATTCCGCAAAACAATGAAATAAAAAACTATATCTATCAGGGAGTACCATCACATTTTAAAATATTTGACTATCCGGTAGTTCATGGATATTCAGGTAAAACTTTATACGTTGATGCTCAAACTAATATTACAGCTAAAAAATTACAAGTTACTTCGTATACATGGAGTACAGGTGAAATTTCTAATGCTATAGAAATAAGTAAGGCCGGAGATTATACCGTAACAGCCGTCCTAAAAAACGGTTGTACACTTACAGAAAAAATAACAGCTACATTCGACACTTTTGAATCTGAACTGGCAAGTGGAAATCTTTGTGGTCCTGAAGTTGTTTTAAATCCCGGAAACTATAAATCATACGAATGGTTTGATGGCTCGACAGAACCAACTAACATAATAACAGAAAGTGGAGATTATTATGTAACTGTTTATAATGAAAATGGAATTGGTAAAACATTTAATACTACTGTTTCCATTCTTGAAAATGATATTGTACCGGAAATTGTGGTTACAGGAGATAAAAAGTTAAATGCTTCAGTAGATGCAGCTTCATATCAATGGTTTTTAAACGAAAGACCAATACCAAATGCAACCGAAAAATCAATAATTACAATTTGGGAAGGAAATTATAGTCTTCAGACCACTAATACTAATGGATGCAATAGTATGTCAGCGCCATTTGATTCAAAAGGCATGCTTATTGGAAAAATAACAAACCCTTTTAGAGTTTTACCCAACCCGGCTGTTGATAACTTAAATATCTTTTTAGCACATAAAATTGAAGGAGAAACACAAATTCAGATTTACGCAATGGATGGGAAGACAGTATGGAATAAAACTTATACCAGTATGCCATCAAATATAAATGTAAGCGGATTAAGTCCCGGAGTTTATGTTTTAGATTGTAGTATACAAGGCAAAAAATATACCGCCAAAATCATCAAGAAATAACAAAATTAAAGATAGAATAAGGTAACTCTCTTCTTTGAGAGTTACCATTCTTAAAAACAAATATTATCTACACATGAAAAAATCTATGCTAATTCTATGCGCACTCTTTGTAGGTTTGACTGTTATGGCTCAAACTCAAAAAGTAAAATTGGGCGTAAAAGCCGGTCTGAATATTTCAAACCTTACTTTTGATGATAGTGAATTGAATTCATCAAACAAAACGGGATTTACTGCAGGGATCATGGTCGAAGTTCCTTTAGCCAAAAAATTTTCGATTCAGCCGGAATTGTTATACAGTCAGCAAGGAACAAAAACTTCCTTTTCTGATCAGGACGTAACAAATTCGAACTATAAAAGTACTATAGACCTGAACTACTTAAACATTCCTGTAATGCTAAAATATTTCGTTGTAAAAGGATTAAGTGTACAAGCCGGGCCTCAAATAGGAATACTCTTAAAAGCCAATAATAAATATCAGGATAACTTTTTGGGCTATGAAAATCAGGAAACTTTTAATTTAAAGGATTATTCAGCCGGTATCGATACTTCTGTAAATCTTGGATTAGGTTATCAATTTAAAGATAAATTTTATACAGATGTAAGATATAACATTTCTTATTCTAATGTTTTCAAAGAAGGAGATGCAAATCATTTCATCAACAATGATATGAAAAATAGAGTTTTTCAGGTAACCGTTGGTTATTTTTTTAACTGAATTAGTATTCATAACATCCTTTAAAGACATCAGGATAGATTTTCAAACTATAAGAATGATAAAAAACCTATTTCGGAACGAAGTAGGTTTTTTATTATGAGTTAAACAGACTGTATCAAATCTGCTTAATTTACAACCTGAACCTCAGTGCAAACTGTAAATACTTTGCAATTAATTATGTGATTGATTTTTGAGAGCATACAGTTTACTTCGTAAATTTTTTAATATCAACAGATCAAAAGCTTTACCTCTTGCCCCTGCTAATAGAATAGCTTCACCGATAGTCACCTTTAAAATATGCCCTTGTTTGTTAAAAAGCTCTGAGATCAGTTTTGAGGTTTGTAACATGGGATGAATTGATTTTAGCATACTAAAGAAAAAGCCATTGTTCCCATGAAAATATATAGGTAAAACAGGCACATTTGCTTTGCAGATAATTTTCCCTACTACAGGATGCCACTCAGGGTCTGTAATTTTACTCGTCTTAAAATCGTAAGATGAAACTTCTCCGGCAGGAAATATGGCAACAGGAGTTCCTTCGCTCAGCAATTTCAGCGTCATTTTTAATCCCGTAATACTCGCCGAATTTTGTATGTTCTCAAATGGATTTACTGCAATAATGCACTTTTCAAGATTTGGGATTTCTTTTAATAAAAAATTCCCCATATACATCGTATCAGGACGTCTTTTGGCAATTGTACTTAATAAAGCCAAAGATTCGATACCTCCATAAGGATGATTTGCAATAACGATAAAAGCTCCTTCAGCAGGAATATTTAGTAATTCTATAGGATCAAATTCAACTTTCACCCCAATTTTCGTTAAGACATAGTTAGCAAAATCTGCCCCCTCAAGATCACCCCCCTCTTTTACAATGGTATTTAAATTATTAATTTTCATTACTTTCATTAAGTAAGAAGATAATCCGGGGATAGGAATTTTAGAAAGGCCTGCAGCTTCAGAAAATTTTTCTTTGGATATTAATGTCATATGTTAGTACTATTAAGGTTGAATATAAAAACTAATAAAAACCCTAAAAGGAATTGGCACTAGTAATGATTATTATTTATTAAGAAAATTTTGCTTCTTATAATTTGATGTTTGAAACAAGAATTCTGATATATTAAAAGGAAATCTGGTCGATCATCTACACATTCTTTATTTACAATCGCGGGTAAAGATACTCTATTTTACATGTGAACACTGAATATGCAAATAAAACGACTATGAAAAGTAAAGATATATTGATATGATAAAACGAATGTGTTTTTAAAGTCTAACATTAAAGGATTCGAAATGTTAAATGCAATAAACATAAGAGATTAGTAACTAATCAAAATATAACCCGATGTTGAACTAAAAAAGCCTGCAAAATTAATCTTTTGCAGGCTTTTGTTTTTATAGTGACCACGGAGGGGTTCGAACCCCCAACCCTCAGAGCCGAAATCTGATATTCTATCCAGTTGAACTACGTGGTCAAAAAAATTAAATTTAAATTTTCTAAATCCCAAATCCCAACTTTACAATTGGAATTTGGAATTTTATTGGTATTTCCAATTGGAATTTGAAGTTTCCAGTTTTGGAATTTAAACTAACAGTTTCTTAACGATTGCAGAAATGGTTTTTCCTTCAGCAGTTCCGCCTAATTGAGCAGAAGCTAATCCCATAACTTTACCCATAGATGCAATTCCTGAAGCTCCTGTTTCAGCGATAATTTTTGCAACTACAGCTTCTACTTCCTCTTCACTTAATTGTGCAGGCAAAAATTTCTCGATTACAGCAACCTGAGCCAATTCCGGCTCTGCTAAATCAGGACGATTTTGTTCTGTAAAAATACGAGCACTTTCTTTACGGGTTTTAACTAATCTCTGAAGCAATTTAACTTCATCGTCTTCTGTCAATTCTTCTTTAGAACCTGATGCAGTAGACGCTAATAACATTTCAGATTTAATTGCTCTTAATGCTTCTAATGCTACTGTATCTTTTGCTCTCATGGCGGTTTTAATCTCGTCCATGATTAATGTTTGTAAACTCATCTTATTTTTTTATTTAAATAGGTAATACCTATAATTGATATAATATTTGAAAGCGTGTTCCCGACATCGCTCGAACTGACAACAAGATTAACTTTAAAAGTTAAATATAGAAGTCAAATTTTAAATTCTGTGCGAAGATAAAAAAAATAACCCGAAAATTAAATCCAATTTTCGGGTTATCTGTATTATTAGGATTGTAAAATTAATCTACGTTGTCGTGCAAAAATGAATTATTTGAACGCAATTGCAAATCGTTGTTACTATCTGTTCCAACTGATATTCTCGAATTGTTATTATTAGATTGAGAATTTGACAAATCGATACCTAATCTTTTGTAAGCAGGCTCTTTCTCAAGTTCATCAATTCTGGAAACATTATTGTGAAATTTATAATTAAATTCTTTTAGTTTCTTTCTTCTTTCTTCCGCTCTTAAACGTAAAGTTTCTTCAATTGTCAATTCCATCGGAGAAACTTCTGAAGTTGTTGTAAAATTAGCTTCACTGGCAAAATCACTTTTTGATTTCATGGTGATGTTCAATTCCGCAGGAATTACTTCTTCTACCACTTTATCAACAGGTTTTGATGCCACTAAATCATTTTCAACCTCCATATACTCTTCTAACGAATATTTGATGATTCCTTTATCTGAAAGTTCTGTCACCGGTACAAATTGTACTGGATCATTTACTTTTATATTACGGGTCTCATTCGATAATTCGAATAAAACTTTGGATTCCTGCTGAGCAGCTGGTTCTTTTTTTACTTCCGGCTCTGATCTGAAAAGCGGCAAATCAAAAGAGAAAGTTGTTTGTTCTTCTCTTTCAAAAATTCTTTGCTGAACTTGCTGAATAGGTTTTACTTCCTGAAAACCTTGCGCTTCCGGTGATGAAATAGTAAAATCGATATCTGTAATAGGCGAAACAATTTCGAAAGTTACATCAAGGTTTTTAATAAACTCTGACATCACTACCAATTCATCCTGATTCATTGATGGATTGACTGCAACCGGAGCAACTTCAATTGGAGCAACTTCAACTTTAGGAGCAACTGGCGTCGGTTCAAACGGAGTCACGATATCTTCATCTTCCATTAAATCAAAAACAATTTTCTCTTCTGATTTAGCAGTAGGTGTTTCAGCATTTACATCAAAAGAAGTAACCGATTTATTCGTTAAATTATGAACACTTCTTTGCTCATCTTCTAATGTATGAATAATTTTTTTAGGCTCAGTATTTACAATTTCATTTTGTTGTTCAACATCAAAACCTGTTGCAATAATAGTCACAGCAATAGCATCGCCAAGAGTTTCGTCTTCACCAACTCCCATGATAATATTAGCATTATGACCTGCTTCTACCTGAATGTGATCATTGATTTCTCCGATCTCATCCAATGTGATTTCGTTTGATCCAGAAACGATAAGCAACAATACGTTTTTGGCTCCTGTAATTTTGTTATCGTTTAACAACGGAGAATCCAATGCTGAAACGATAGCATCTTTTGCTCTGTTTTCACCCTCAGCAACAGAAGATCCCATGATAGCCGTTCCACTGTTTGATAAAACAGTTTTAGCATCACGTAAATCGATATTTTGAGTATAGTGGTGCGTAATTACTTCAGCAATACCTCTTGAGGCTGTTGCCAAAACTTCATCCGCTTTAGAAAATCCGGCTTTAAAACCAAGATTTCCGTACACTTCTCTTAACTTGTTATTATTAATTACAATTAGTGAATCTACTTGCTTACGCAATTTTTCGATACCTAAAAGCGCTTGTTCCTGACGCACCTTTCCTTCAAACTGAAAAGGAATCGTCACGATACCAACAGTCAGGATCTCTCTTTCTTTTGCCAACTGAGCAATTACCGGAGCTGCACCAGTACCTGTTCCACCACCCATACCAGCGGTAATAAATACCATCTTAGTACCACGGTCTAACATTTTTTCGATATCAGCGATACTCTCAATAGCAGATTGTTGTCCTACATCAGGATTTGCTCCTGCTCCAAGACCTTCTGTCAGATTCATACCTAATTGAATTTTATTAGGTACAGAACTATTTTGTAGTGCCTGTGAATCGGTGTTACAGACGATGAAATCAACGCCTTTAATACCTTGTTTAAACATATGGTTGATAGCATTACTACCACCTCCACCTACACCTATTACTTTGATAACATTTGATTGGTTTTTTGGTAAATCAAATGAAATACTTCCAAATTCTGAGTTGCTCATCATCTTTTTGGTTTTTGAAATTCTTATTTAATACATTTTTTACTTCTTGACTTGGGGCAAAAAGTAATTCCTTTTCTCTTATTATTCTATTCTGCGTTGTCTAAAAAATCTTTGATTTTATCGACATATCTATCAAAAAATGACCTTCTAATTTTAGTTTCCGTAGATTCTTCCTTAGTTGCATTATTCCTAACATTCCTCGATTCTTCAATTGTTTCTACTCTTTCAACGTAGTTTTCTTCTACTTCGTATCGCTGCTGTACCGGTTGTTGTACCGGAGGAGGAACATTTCTGTAAACTACTTTTGGCTGTTCGTTTACAATTTCCATCCTTACAGCACTTTGCGTACTATTTTCGATACTGTTCATTACTAAACCAACAGCTGTAGCAAATAACGGACTGGAAATTTCTTCACTTGAATTCCCTGCTAAATGCTCATTTGGATATCCAATTCTGGTATCCATACCAGTAATGTACTCTACTAATTGTTTGATGTGTTTTAGTTGGGCTCCACCACCTGTAAGAACAATTCCTGCAATTAATTTTTTACGTGGATCTTCGTGACCATACGCTTTAATTTCTGCAAAAACCTGCTCTACAATTTCTACCACACGGGCATGAATAATTTTAGATAAGTTTTTAAGCGAAATCTCTTTTGGCTCCCTGCCTCTTAACCCCGGAATAGAAACAATTTCGTTGTCTTTATTTTCTCCCGGCCAGGCTGATCCGAATTTTATTTTTAAAAGCTCTGCTTGTTTTTCGATAATCGAACAACCTTCTTTAATATCATCTGTGATCACATTTCCTCCAAAAGGAATTACTGCAGTATGGCGGATAATACCATCTTTAAAAATGGCTAAATCTGTTGTTCCGCCACCAATATCAATTAAGGCTACACCTGCTTCTTTTTCTTCCTGACTTAATACTGCATCTGCAGAAGCCAACGGCTCTAATGTCAATCCTGACAATTCGATTCCCGAACTCTGAATACATCTTCCCACATTTCTGATAGATGATGCCTGCCCAACCACTACGTGAAAACTAGATTCTAATCTTCCACCGTACATTCCGATTGGTTCTTTTATTTCAGACTGCCCGTCTATTTTAAATTCTTGTGGCAGAACATGAATAATTTCTTCTCCAGGTAACATTGCCAGTTTATTTACCTGGTCAATCAAAAGCTGAATGTCTTTTTCGCCAATTACTTCTTCCGGATTATTACGGCTGATGTAATCTGTATGCTGAATACTTCTGATGTGTTGTCCTGCGATACCTACAACAACATCTTTTATTTTGTAACCTGAATTATTTTCTGCTTCCAGTATTGCTTGCTGGATAGACTGAATAGTTTGCGTAATGTTGTTTACAACTCCTCTCGCAACTCCCAAACTTTTGGATTTACCAATACCCAAAATTTCCAACTTACCATACTCGTTCTTCTTGCCGATCATGGCAACTATCTTTGTCGTTCCAATATCTAGACCTACTGCAATGTTATCTTTTTCCATTTTCTATTATTTTGTGCAAACTACTTGTTCCGTAAACCTAAGGTCAATCTTTTTGTATTTATATAACGAACTATCCAAAACCGCTTTCTGAAAAAAGGCTTTATAGTTATTAAATTTCTTATCTACATTCATCGTTCTGCCAAAATCGATGAAGTAATTATAATTTCTATTAAACAATTTTAAGCTACCATTAGGCATAATTTGAATTGCAATGATGTTTTTTCTCAAAAACGCATCGTCATAAATTGTGCGAAATAGCGCCGCTAAATCTTCGTTATTTTTTTCATTTATTGCCCCGGAAACAAGAGGAACTCTGGCAGTATGATTGTCCGACAAAGGCATTTTATTACCCTCATAGTCAATATAAAAAGAGGCAACACCATCATAAACTCGCGCTATTGGTGTCTTCTGTTTTACTACTGCTTTTAGAACACCATCAATACTTACAAAAACATTTGACTTCTCAATCATCTCTTGTGTATTAAGGGTTTTCTCAATCTTATTCAAATCTAACTCATCTTTTCGGATACTGGAAGCGTCTTTTTTATTTTCTATCAACAATTTATTAACCGTTTCAGGCTTCACAAAAAGCGTATTTTCTCCTACAAAAACAACCATAGATTTCTTCAGTTTTCTATCCCCATTTCGATGTTGAGCAAAAGAATATAAAAATAAAACAAGCCCTAAAATGAGAATTAATCTAACATTTGTCCAATTAAATATTTTCATTTAGCATTTTTTTAATTGATGGAACCATTTCACCAATATCACCAGCTCCTATTGTTACAATTATTGGCGCATCACTGGCTTTGATTTCCGCTAATAAATCACTTTTTGCAACAATTTTTTTGTTCGAATTTGTCATTTTCCCCAACAACCAATCTGATGTAATTCCTTCCATCGGTAATTCACGTGCCGGATAAATATCCATTAAAAAAACTTCATCAAAAGCAGACAAACTTTCGGCAAAACCATCAGCAAAATCTCTTGTTCTGCTAAACAAATGAGGCTGAAAAACTGCTAATACTTTACATCCGGGATACAACTCCGTAACAGCCTGATGTACTGCATTTATCTCCGTTGGATGATGTGCATAATCATCTATATAAACTAATTTTTCGCTTTTAATCTGATACGAAAAACGCCTTCTTATTCCGTTGAATGAAGCAATGGCTTTTGCAATCAAGTCGGTCGGGGTGCCAAAAGTATTTGCCATCGCAATAGCCATCAACCCATTCATTAAATTGTGTTTTCCAGGCAATCCAAAACGTAAATCTTTCATGATTTCTGATGGCGTTTGCACATCAAAAACATAACTTCCGCTTTCTATACGAACATTGAAAGCTTTATATACAGCATCTTCATTTATAGCACATTGCACTCCTTCAAGAGGTAATTCTTTTGTTATAAACAATTTATTCTTATCAGTTACTTTTGAAGCAAACTCTACAAACGAAGCTTCAATTGCCTCACTTGTTCCATAAATATCCAAATGGTCAGCATCCATTGATGTGATACAAGCAATATTAGGATGTAAATGTAAAAACGAACGATCAAACTCATCAGCTTCTACTACAGTTACTGTCTTTCCGCTTCCAATTAGGTTAGAGTTGTAATTCTCTACAATACCACCTACAAAAGCAGTAACATCAGCACCACTTTCGTACAAAATGTGACCTAAAATACTTGATGTTGTTGTTTTTCCGTGTGTTCCGGCAACCGCGAAACTAAAAGTATCTTTAGTAATAATTCCTAAAACTTCGGCACGTTTTTTAATTACGTAATTTCTTTCTATAAAATAATTCCATTCTGAATGTGTTTTTGGTACCGCAGGAGTAAAGATTATCAATGTATTTTCTACAAAATAATCACTCGGAATTAGATTAATATTATCTTCAAAATGAATATCAATACCACTTTCGATCAATTCAGTCGTTAACATTGATGGCGTTTTATCGTAACCTGAAACCTGTTTCCCGATATTTTTAAAATAGCGGGCCAGAGCACTCATTCCGATGCCTCCAATGCCTATAAAATAAACGTTACGTATTTGATCTAAATTCATTTCTATTTGTTTTTGAGCTATTTACAGGTTACTTTATTTTCTAAGAAACTAGTAATTAAGCCTTTGTATTTTTCTTACTTTAATAACTCAAAACGCTTAAAAATAGCGTTCTAATTTTTTTATTATGTTCTATAATTATCAGAAAAAGTTATATTATAACAACTTTTTAATCTGATCTACAATAACTTTTGTCGCATTTGGCATTGCCAGCTTTTTGATGTTGTCGCTTAATTGTTTTTGCTTGCCTTCATCTTTCAACAGTGCTTCAAAAACAATACTAAACTGACTATCTAATTCTGGCTCCTTTAATAAAATTGCCCCTTTTGCATCTACTATTGCCTGAGCATTTTTAGTCTGATGATCTTCAGCTACATTTGGTGACGGAATAAAAATAACCGGCTTTCCAACAATGCACAATTCTGAAACTGATGATGCTCCTGCGCGTGAAATAATCACGTCTGCCGCAGCATATACAAAATCCATTCTTTCAATAAAATCAACTACTCTTACGTTTTGCTGATTGTGTTTTTTATATTCTTCAAAATATAATTTTCCGCATTGCCAGATTACCTGAACATCTTGTAAAAGTATACTATGTAATTCTTTCTCTATTAATTGATTGACTCTTCTGGCACCTAAACTTCCCCCCAGGATCAACAATGTTTTTTTATTAGGATCTAATCCGTAAAAAGCGATTGCTTCATCACGTTTGCTTTCGATATCGATTAAATCCTGACGAACCGGATTTCCTGTAACAATAATTTTCTCTTTAGGAAAAAATCTTTCTAAATTTTGATATGCCACACAAATTGCATTTGCTTTTTTGCTCAACAATTTATTGGTAATTCCGGGAAACGAATTTTGCTCCTGAATAACCGTTGGTATTCCTGCTCCTCCAGCTGCCTGCAATAGCGGACCACTTGCAAAACCACCTGTTCCTATCACTACATTAGGTTTGAACTGTTTGATGATTCGTCTTGACTCTAGCAAACTTGTTGCCAATTTTAGCGGAAACATCAAATTTTGCAACGTCAATTTTCTCTGTAAACCTGCAATCCAAAGACCTTTTATTTCGTAACCTGCCTGAGGCACTTTTTGCATTTCCATTTTATCCTGAGCGCCAACAAAAAGAAATTCTGCATCAGGAAATTGTGATTTTAATTCATTAGCAATAGCAATTGCAGGATAAATATGTCCTCCTGTACCACCACCACTTAATATGAATTTATAATTTGTCATCTTTTTTAAAAGTTATTCGCTTTAAAAACTATTCTGTTCTTACTATTTTATTTATTCAAAACTGCATGCATCGGATTTCTGGAATTATCTTCAATAGAATACATTCCTTCTTCTTCATAAACGGATTCTTTTTCATCACCGGTCAAATCTTCCTCCGCCAATTCTTTATCTATTAATCGCTGAAGCGCTTCTCTCCTTCTTTCTTTCTCTTCTTGTTCTTCTGCTATTTCCTCATCCTTTTTCGTCACACTAATGATAATTCCAAGAGAAAAACAAGTCATCCAGATCGAACTACCACCACTACTAATCAGCGGAAGCGTTTGTCCCGTTACCGGCAACAATTCGACTGCAACTGCCATATTAATCATCGCCTGAAATATCATCGGAAATCCGAGCCCGACGACGACTAACTTCCCAAATAGCGTATTCGCTTTATGTGACGCAATTACAAATCTGAACAACAACAATAAATACAAGACCAAAATTGCTACTCCGCCTACCAGACCATATTCTTCGACAATAATCGCATAAATAAAATCGGAAGACGATTGTGGTAAAAAGTTTTTCTGAACACTTTTCCCTGGTCCAACTCCACCAAACTGCCCTGATGCTATCGCGATTTTTGCTTTCTCAATTTGATAATCATCTTCGTCAGGCTTATCTGTAGTAAAGTTCATAATACGACTTTCCCAGGTTGATACCCTGCTGAAGAATCTTGAATCCGGAAAAGCTTTTGCTACCAAAAGGAAAAACAACAACATTCCGATTCCTGAGCCAATGATAAAACCAATATATTTAAGCGGATATCCACCAATAAATGTCAACATAATTACCATCGAAAATATCAACGCTGTGGTCGAAAAGTTAGCCGGTAATATCAATGAGAGCGTTATAAAAACAGGCAACCAAAGTTGTATTAACGAAGCCTGAAACGGTTCGTTTTCATCTCTGGTTTTCGACAAATAGCGTGCAACGTAAATAAACAATATACTAGCCGCCAAAGTCGACGTTTGAAATGTAATACCAATAAACGGTACCTGAATCCAACGACTTGCATTTGCTCCGGCAATTACAGTTCCTTTTAGCAATGTATACAACAACAAGAACCAAACAACAGGCAATGCCACTTTTGAAATTGCTCTAAAATAATGATACGGAATCCTGTGTACCCAATATATAATCAGGAAACCAATACAAATGTGCGCCAGATGCTTTACTAAATAACCCAGCGTATTACCGGTTCCGTGACCTATATAAGCCAGATTGCTACTCGCACTAAAAACAGGCATAAACGAAAACAGCGCCAATAAAGCCACGAATGACCATATTACCTTATCTCCTTTTAATTTGTTTACTAATTCCTTCATGTTTTTAGTTTCTGGTTTTTCTTGTTTCAGGTTTCAGATTCCCACATAACGTGAAACCTGAAACCCGAAACTATTTTTACAAGTTATGAACCGCTTGCTTAAACTGCTTTCCTCTGTCTTCGTAGTTTTCGAATAAATCGAAACTTGCGCAAGCCGGAGATAACAATACAGCATCACCTTTTTCTGTTAAACGTTGTGCCGTTTTAACAGCATCGTTCATGTTATTTACCTCGACCATTATATCAACAACATTTCCAAAAGCATTAATAATCTTATGATTATCAACTCCAAGGCAAATAATTGCTTTTACTTTTTCACGAACTAATGACATCAATTCATTATAATCGTTTCCTTTATCAACTCCGCCGACAATCCAAACAGTTGGAACATTCATACTGTCTAAAGCAAAAAAAGTAGCATTTACATTTGTTGCTTTTGAATCGTTGATATATTGAACATTCTGAATTTTTAATACTTTTTCTAAACGGTGTTCTACACCTTGAAAATTAGATAAACTTTCGCGAATTGTTGCATTTCTAATTTGCATCAATTTTGCTACAGAGCTTGCTGCCATTGCGTTTTTCATGTTATGTTTTCCTTCTAACGCAATGTGTTCTGTTTCCATTGTAAACTCTTCTTGGTTGATCTTTATTTCCATTTTGTTGTTATTTATAGAAGCCCCTTCATCGAATTGTTTCGTCAATGAAAAAGGAATTAATTTTGCTTTTGTCGTATTATTGTTTAACCATTCAGCAATTGCCTCATCATCTGCATCGTAAATAAGATAATCGCTTTCGGTCTGATTCATTGTTATTCGAAACTTTGAATCAATGTACTTTTGATATTTATATTCGTACCGGTCTAAATGATCCGGACTAATATTCGTAATAATGGCAATATCCGGCCTGTAATCTATAATCCCGTCAAGCTGAAAACTGCTTAGTTCAAGCACATAGGCATCAAATTTATTTTCGGCTACCTGCCAGGCAAAACTTTTTCCGATGTTCCCTCCTAAACCAACATTCAAACCTGCTGATTTTAACAAATGATGCGTTAACATTGTTGTAGTCGTTTTACCGTTACTACCTGTGATTCCAATTGTTAATGCTTCTGTAAAAGGCTTCGCAAACTCAATTTCCGAGATCACTTTGATTCCGGCAGCAACAAGTTTCTGTACTATGGGAGATTTCTCAGGAATTCCAGGACTTTTCATCACCACATCGGCGTTAAGAATCAGGTCTTCAGTATGTTTTTCTTCTTCCCAAGCAATTTTATTAATGATAAGAACTTCTTTATAGCTCTCTTTTATTTTTCCAAAATCAGATACAAAAACATCATATCCTTTTTTCTTTCCCAGAATAGCGGTTCCTACACCACTTTCTCCTCCACCTAATACTACAAGCCTCATCTATCTTAATTTTAGGGTAACAATTGACAATATGGCTAACATGATCGCAACAATCCAAAATCGGGTTACAATTTTACTCTCATGGTACCCTTTCTTTTGATAATGATGGTGCAGCGGCGACATCAGAAAAATTCTTCGGCCTTCACCAAAACGCTTTTTCGTATATTTAAAATAGCTCACTTGCAAAACCACTGAGAAATTCTCCACCAAAAAGATTCCACACAATAAAGGAATCAGTAGTTCTTTACGAACCGCAATGGCCAAAACCGCAATGATTCCGCCAATCGTCAAACTTCCCGTATCTCCCATAAAAACTGATGCAGGATAAGAGTTGTACCAAAGAAACCCAATTAAAGCGCCCACAAATGCAGATATAAAAACAGTCATCTCCCCCGAATTAGGGATATACATAATATTGAGATAATTAGAGAATATAATATTTCCGGAAACAAACGTAAATATTCCGAGTGCCAAGACTGAAACTGCAGAAGTCCCTGCGGCGAGCCCGTCAATTCCATCCGTTAAATTAGCTCCGTTTGAAACAGCAGTAATGATAAAAATAACCACCGGAATAAAAATCAACCAAGCCCATTTTTCATATCCTTCACCTGTCCAGGCCAATAATTCAGCATAATCAAATTCATTATTTTTAACAAAAGGAATCGTTGTTGCTGTAGATTTTTCTTCAACCGGTGCTGGCAAAACCACTGTTGCATTGGTTACATTTCTAAAGACATCTGTTCTGCCCGTATCCGTTCTTACAGTTACTGCAGGATTGAAATAAAGAACCGCTCCAACAATAATCCCTAAACCAACTTGCCCTATAACTTTAAAAATTCCCTTAAGTCCTTGTTTGTCTTTTTTGAATATTTTAATATAATCGTCTACAAAACCAATAGTACCCATCCAAAGAGTCGTTACAATAAGCAATACTATATAAATGTTATGCAAACGAGCAAATAACAAAACCGGAACCAGTGTAGCAAAAATGATAATCAGTCCTCCCATTGTTGGAGTTCCTGCTTTTTCATTTTGACCAGCAAGTCCTAATTCACGTACAGTTTCACCTACTTGTTGTTTACGCAAAAAGTTTATAATCCTTTTTCCGTAAATCGTTGACAAAAGCAAAGAAAGCATCAATGCCAAAGCCGACCTAAAGGTGATGTACTGAAAGACACCAGTCCCCGGGACATCCATTGTTTTGTCTAAATACTCAAATAAATAGTATAGCATATCTTTTTATTTTAAATTTCAATTTGAAAACTTCAACTCCCCTATATTCTGTGGTATTGGGAACTTGAAAATTTATTATTATTTATTTAATTGATCTAAAATTTCTTTTACAGTTTCCATATCATCAAAATGATGGCGAACACCATTTATTTCCTGATAGGTTTCGTGACCTTTACCGGCAATTAAAATAATATCATTTGGCTGAGCCAATTGACAAGCTGTTTTTATTGCTTGTTTTCTATCGGTAATTCTCAATATTTTTTTATAATTATGCGCTTCAACACCTTTTTCCATTTCATCCAAAATCACTTCCGGATCTTCATTTCTTGGATTATCAGATGTTAAAATTGCTTTATCACTAAGATCTGTAGCAATTTTAGCCATAATTGGTCTTTTTGTTTTATCCCTGTTTCCACCGCAACCCACAACGGTAATTAGCTGTTCGTTTCTGGTGCGGATGTCATTAATTGTTTTTAAAACATTATCAAGAGCGTCTGGTGTATGTGCATAATCTACAATCGCAGTAATATTTCCCTCAGAAACGATATATTGAAAACGTCCTGAAACACTTTCTAAATCAGACAATAACCTTAGTGCCTCAAGACTATCCATTCCTAATTCTACTGCGGTTCCGTAGATCGCCAAAACGTTATAAGCATTAAAAGTCCCGATCAATTTCACCCACACTTCATTGTCATTTACTTTTAACAATAAACCTGATAATTGACTTTCTAATATTGTGGCTTTAAAATCAGCATATGACTTTAAGGCGTATGTAAATTTTCTGGCCACTGTATTTTGCAACATTACCGGTCCGTTTTTATCATCGATATTCGACAAAGCAAAAGCGGTTTTGGGTAATGAATCAAAAAATGACTTTTTTACATCTCTATATTCTGCGAACGTTGGATGATAGTCCAAATGATCGTGGGAAAGATTCGTAAAAACCCCACCAACAAAATGCAATGCTTCTGTACGCTTTTGATGAATTCCGTGTGAACTTACCTCCATAAAACAATGCGTTACACCCGCTTCAATCATTTCATTCAGATAATGATTAATTGTAATAGAATCCGGTGTTGTATGCGTTGCCTTATACTCTGTTTCATCCACCATGATTTTTACGGTTGATAACAAACCAACTTTAAAACCTGCTTTTTGAAACAACTGAAACAATAATGAAGCAATAGTTGTTTTTCCGTTTGTACCCGTAACACCAACTAATTTTAATTTTTCAGAAGGATTCCCAAAATAATTAGCAGCCATAAAAGCCAAAGCGGCATTGGTATCTTTTACTTTTATATAAGTGATTCCTTTTTCGACATGCTCTGGCAAAGTATCGCAAATAATTGCGACCGCCCCTAATTGAATCGCTTTTTCTATATAATCATGACCATCAGAAAGTGATCCGCGAATCGCTACAAAAACATCTTTTTCTTCAATTTTTCTTGAATCAAAATCAATTTTACGTATATCGATTTCCGTCGAACCCGTTACAGACTCAATAGCGACTTTGTATAATATGTCTTTCAGTATTTTCACGATAATTCTAATACTATTGTTGCGTTTTTACTAATATTTTCTCCAGCCTGCAAAGACTGTTTTTTTACTTTTCCTACTCCACTTACTTTCACTTTTAAACCTAAATTTTCCAGTAAAGCAATCGCATCCATTCCAGGCATCCCTTTTAAATCCGGAATCTGATTTGTTTTCTTATTGGCCTCTGCCGTATATTTATTATAGCTGTCTTCTTGTTTTGGAATTCTTGAATCCAGTTTTTTTATTTTATTGGTAGAAGGTGCATCTGTAAATATTTTTTGGGCAATTCGTTTAAAAACCGGCCCCGCAACATCTGCCCCATAATAATTATTCTTAGATGTATTGGGTTTATGAACTACTACAATACAAGAATATTTAGGGTGATCTGCCGGAAAATATCCTACAAAAGAAGAAGCGTAATACAATCCCGACTTCCCTTCTTTTCCTCCGTAATTTACCTGTGCTGTTCCTGTTTTACCAGCCATCGAAAAATCTTTCGAATACAACTTTGATCCCGTTCCTTTTTTAACCACATTAAGCAATACTGCTCTTAATTTATTGATCGTTTCTTGCGAACATACTTTTGGATTAATCACTTCAACATCAAATTTCTTGATGGTTTTGTTCCATTCTTTAATTTCTGAAACAAATTGAGGCTTCACCATTACTCCATTGTTGGCAACTGAATTATAAAATGCCAGCGTTTGCATTGGCGTTACCGAAACTCCGTAACCAAAAGCCATCCATGGCAATGAAACTCCTGACCAATGTTTGTCGCCAGGTTGTGGTATATAAGGCCTACCCTCTCCTTGAAAATGTAATCCCAGTGTTTTATTTAATCCATAACTATTAATGTGATTCACAAATTTGGATGGATTGCTCTTATAATTATCATAAACCGCCTGAACCATTACTGTATTGGATGAAAGTTCGAAACCGCGTGCTAACGAAACTTTCCCATAACCTCCTCTGTGCGAATCACGAACAGATCTTCCGTAATATTTAACTATTCCTCCATGCGTATCATAAACAGCACTTGTATCTACCACTTTATCGTCTAAAAGAGCCATTAAATCGACTAATTTAAAAGTAGAACCCGGTTCATGAGACTCTGCCACAGCATAATTTGTAGTTTCGTAATACGATCCGTCTTCTTCTCTTCCTAAATTTGAAATCGCTTTTACATGACCTGTTTCTGTTTCCATCACCACTACACAACCGTGATCCGCTTCGTATTCCTCTAACTGCTTTAACAAAGCATGGTGTGCAATATCCTGAATAAAAACATCTATTGTCGAGATGACATCATAACCATCCTGCGGATCCACTTCATTAACATCCCGAATAGGTTTCCACTGTCCTTTGGCAATTTTTTGTTTTAAAATCTTACCGTCTTTTCCGTTTAGATAATTCTTAAAAGCCCACTCGATTCCTTTTCCAACTTCGACTCCCGTTGCAGGATCGATACGATCGTAACCAATTGTTCTTTCTGCAATTTTACCTATTGGATGTTTTCTAACCGTTTCCTGCTCGATAATAATCCCACCCTTAAAAGCGCCTAAATTGAATAATGGAAAACCTTTTATTTTTACATATTCGGTATAGCTCAGGTTACGGGCAATCAAATAGTAACGATTTTTATTTTCTCTGGCTTTTCTTAATTCTTTTTCGAAATAACTTCCGGGTTTATCCAAAACTGTCGCCAATGAATCTGACAATGACTTTACATATTTCTCGAAAGTTTCTGTTTTTGGCGCTTTAGCATCAAATCGAATTTCATAATTAGGAATTGATGTTGCCAGTAAACTTCCGTCAGCAGAATAGATGTTTCCTTTGTTTGCCGGAATCACAAAATTTCTAACGGTACGTTGTTTCGCTAGTTTTCTATAATAATCCCCTTCAACCCATTGAATATTGGTCAACTTAACAACAATAGCAATTGCCATCACAAAGATGAAAACTGCTACGAGGTAAATTCTGTAGGATATATTTTTATCGTCTACTGCCATATTCTTTTAAAGAAACTTTTTTCTTCTTCTTTTTTAACTTCTATTTTAACCGGGGGAACAGTTGAAGGATGAATATCTTTTTTCTCCATTTCACTTGTTACGGTTGACTCCATTTTTAGCTTTTGCAATTCTGAACGGCGATCTACAAATTCAGATCGCAATTCTTTTACTTCATTGTTTAGTTTTGCTATTTCAAAAACCTTTTGTTCGTATCGTTGTGTATTGGCAATCATCAAAATTGCTAACAAGATTATAAAAACAATGAAACGCCAGTTTTTTACCGCGTCATCGTTTAACAGAAATCTTGCTTTTAATATGCCAAATACTCCACCTTTCATTTTCTACCTATATATATTATACCTTCTCAGCAATTCTCAATTTCGCACTTCTTGCTCTGTTGTTGATTTTAATCTCTGCATCATCCGGAACAATCAACTTACCTATCGTTTTAAACGGAACCGAAAAATTTCCAAAAAAATCGCGTTCGGGCTCTCCTTCAAACATTCCGTTTTTAATGAATCTTTTCACTAATCTATCTTCTAATGAATGATAAGAGATTACTGAAAATCTTCCGCCCGGATTCAAAATTTCTAAAGACTGCTCTATAAATTCTTTCAAAACATCCATTTCCTGGTTTACCTCAATACGAATCGCCTGATAGATTTGAGCCAATATTTTATTTCGAACTCTTTCCGGCAGATATTTTGCCAAAACATCTTTCAGCTCATCTGTTGTTTTGATTGGCTGATGTTCTCTGGCTTCTACAATTGTTCTTGCCAAAACCGGAGCGTTCTTCAATTCCCCATAATCAAAAAAAACACGACGTAAATCCTGTTCTTCATATTCATTAACCACCCGGTAAGCATTTAAATCATTTTTTTGACTCATCCGCATATCGAGTTCGGCATCAAATCTTGTCGAGAACCCTCTTTCAGGAACATCAAACTGATGCGATGAAACACCTAAATCAGCTAAAATTCCATCTACACTTTTAACACCATGAAAACGCAGAAATCTTTTTATAAATCTAAAATTCTCATTAATTAAGGTAAACCGTTCATCTGGTAACGCATTTGCCAATGCATCTTCATCCTGATCAAAAGCAAATAATTTTCCGTTTGGTCCTAATCTTTTCAAAATCTCTTTCGAATGACCACCGCCACCAAACGTAACATCTACATATATACCATCAGGTTTAATATTTAAACCATCAACTGTAGGATGAAGCAAAACCGGATTATGATATTCCATTGTCGTCGTCATTAATATTTCCCATTACTTCTTCGGCCAGATCTGCAAAATCCATATCTTCGCCGCTTATTGATTTTTCGTATAAATCTTTATCCCAAATCTCCACAATATTAACCGCAGATGAAAAAACCACATCTTTAGAAATACTTGAAAAAGCCACCAAATCTTTTGGCACTAATAACCTTCCTAATGCATCAATCTCTACCACTTTAACACCAGCAGTAAATCTTCGGATGAAATCATTGTTCTTTTTTACAAAACGATTCAGCTTGTTGATTTTTTGCATCATCAAGTCCCACTCTTCCATCGGATACAATTCTAAACACGGCTGAAAAACAGAGCGCTTCAAAACAAATCCGTTTTGAAGAGAAGAAGCCAATTGCTTTTTTAAGGGTGCAGGCATCATCAACCTCCCTTTAGCATCGACTTTACACTCATATGTTCCGACAATTGTGTTCAAGAAAAATACATTAATAAGTTATACAGCAAAAATATAAAAAATATTACCACATTTTACCACTATGTACCACTTTGTTAATAAGTTTAACCACTTTCTTACCACTCACCTTAATTTATAGACAATCAATACTTTAGATATTATTTAGCCGATCCGTACTTCTAGTTCAGGATCAAAAAAAATACACACTAATTTTCTTAAAAAACTAAGTATTATGCCAATTTCTTAACATTTAGAAAATATAGCAAAAACAACTATAAAAGCTGATTTTTAAACACTTACAAATTCTACTAAAATTATCTAGTTAAAAAACGGTAGCAAAAATTCATTTTTATTTATTAAACCCTATATTTGTCCCAATTGAAATTGGCATTAAATTAAATGGACAAACACTACAAAAAAGAAGGCAAATACAGCTATTATGAAGCTGGAGAAGGGACTCCTATCGTTATTTTACATGGCTTAATGGGAGGCCTTAGTAACTTTGATGCTGTAGCGGAATATTTCCCAACGAAAGGATACAAAGTTGTTATCCCGGATTTGCCAATATATACCCAAAGTATTTTAAAAACCAACGTAAAAAGCTTTGCTAAATACGTAAAAGACTTTATTACTTTTAAAGGATTTGATCAGGTTATTTTACTAGGCAACTCATTAGGAGGACATATTGCTCTTTATCACACAAAGCTGTATCCGGAAAAAGTAGCCGGCTTAGTAATCACCGGAAGCTCTGGTCTTTACGAAAGCGCTATGGGAGACAGTTATCCCAAAAGAGGTGATTACGAATACATCAAAAAGAAAGCCGAAGATGTATTTTATGATCCAAAAATAGCAACTCCGGAACTTATTGACGAAGTATATGCAACAGTTAATGATCGTATCAAACTGATCAAAACTTTAACGATTGCAAAAAGTGCTATCCGTCACAACATGGCTAAGGATTTACCAAAAATGACTGTTGAAACCTGTATTATTTGGGGTAAAAATGACGCTGTAACTCCACCAAATGTGGCTGAAGAATTTGATAAATTATTGCCTAATTCAACTTTGTATTGGATAGACAAATGCGGACACGCTGCTATGATGGAACATCCTGAAGAATTCAATCAAATTCTTGAAGAATGGCTCGTTAAAAAGAATTTATAGCACCTAACTTTTGACTTTAAGGAGGTCTTAAACACAAAAAACATGAAAATTAATACCGCCGAATTTATAATCAGTAATTCTGAAGTTTCAAAATGTCCGCAAGATTTTTTGCCAGAATATGCTTTTATCGGAAGATCAAATGTAGGCAAGTCCTCTTTGATCAATATGCTTACCAATCATAAAAATTTAGCTAAAACATCGGGAAGACCCGGAAAAACACAATTAATTAATCATTTTAAGATTAACAACAATTGGTTTTTAGTCGATTTACCTGGTTACGGTTATGCCAAAGTATCCAAGAAAACAAAATCTGTCTTTCAACAATTCATCACAGATTATTTTGAAACCAGAGAGCAATTAGTTTGTGCTTTTGTTTTGATTGACATTCGCCATGAAGCACAAGCCATAGACATTGAATTTATGTCGTATATGGGAGAAAGTGAAATTCCGTTTTGTATCATTTTTACTAAAGCAGACAAAATTAGCAAGACAAAAATTGACTCACATATTGCAGCATACAAAAAACAAATGTTTGCCAACAACTGGGAAGAAATGCCTCATTATTTCGTGACTTCCGCTACAGAACAAACAGGAAAAGACGAAGTTTTAAATTATATTGACGAAGTTAATCAGGAAGTTTTTAAAAACAACTCGCAATTTTAAATTCCAATAAAAAAATCCAAAACCCAATTTCGGGGGTTTATCAGAATCTAAATAATAAAAAATCCCAAATTCCGATCTAAATTAGAATTTGGGATTTTTTTATTATTGGAATTTATTTCCAGAGTCTGGAATTTGAAATTTAAAAAATTGGTATTTAACTATTTTGTTAGTTCCAGTTTCTCTGCAAAATAATCACAGAAATCTTTCATAGTATCCGACATTTTTTCGTCGTCTGTGGCACGTTTAAAAGTATCTGACATCGCTACTAATGTCTGGTGAAAGAAAATTTTCATTTCATCAACCGGCATATCTTTCGTCCAGAGATCTATACGCATGGTTTCTTTGGCTTTACTATCCCAAATAGATAACATAATTGCTTTTGCTTCTTCAGCTTGCACACCGCCATCTTGTGCGCTCCACGTTAATTTTTCCGGAACACGGTTTTCATCTAATTCTATATTGAATCTAATTTCTGAGTTTATTGTATCTGACATTACTTCTTAGGTTTATATTTTGATTTTTCAAAAATTTCTTTTGCATTTGTTTTTAATAATTCCGACAATGTAGCATTCGTATTATTCTTCATATAAGATCGTACTATTTGCCATCCGAGCCAAGCGCCAATTCGTCCCGGAGAATCGTTATCGATTTCTAAGTAAAATTTAGAAAACGGAGCAGGAGATATGAATCGTGTTGTAAGTTTTGGATCATCGCTATACAACATTTCACTTTCAATAAAAAAGCGCCACATATACGCTTCATTTTCCTGACACCATTTTATTTGCTCGGGCGTATAACCCATTTTTTCAGCATCTGTATATTCAGGCAAAAGCAAATCTTTTGCATACAATTGTTTTCCTTCAAAAATCATTTGAGCAACTAAGTTTTTATCCGGAAAAGCAGGAACGTTTCTATATATAAAACTAGAAACTACATCCGGCATAATTTGTTTTTCTTCAAAATTCTGTTTCAAATAATTAGGAAACTCATAAAACTTATGTTCTTTTCCTAAATACAACTCCAAAGCAACAATTACCAGACTATCAGCATAAATGGCCTTAGCATTATAATCCATTTCTCCAATTACAGTAATTACCTTAGGAGTTTTCGTTTTTGGAAAATAATATTTCACATGCTGAAACAACTTATTGAATTCCTGACGTACAGGTTCAAAATTCGCGTATTTCTTCTGTACTTCAGTATACACTTCTTTCCAAAGCGGATCCTGCATTTTTTTCAACCAAACATCATCATCATTACCTGCAGGAAAAAAGAAAGGATATTGCTTTTTTACTTTATCCAAATCTTCCGGCTTAGTTTCAAAAAACACTTTATCAAAACGCTCTACCTTAATATCAACCGGAATTTCTTCAACTTCTTTTTCTACTTTAGTTTTCTGTTCACAGGACAAAAAAAACAAGCACAGAACCACTACAAAGCGATAAATTTTCATTTTATTTTAATTAGATTTGTGTTGCTGGATTTTAAGTAAATCAATACTTAAAAATAATTCTGCAAATATACATCCCTACATCTTAAAACTTGAACTATTATGGCTAAAAAAAGCACCATTCAGACAGAAAAAGTAAATACCCACATTGTAGAGTGGCTAAAAAACTATGCTAACAATGCAAAAGCAAACGGTTTTGTAATCGGAATTTCCGGTGGAGTTGACTCTGCAGTAACTTCTACTTTGTGTGCCCAAACCGGCTTGAAGGTTTTATGTGTCGAAATGCCAATTCACCAAGCTGAAAATCAAGTTTCAAGAGGAAGAGAACATATTGAACAATTAAAAAAACGTTTCCCGAATGTTTCGAATGTAGAAACGGATTTAACGACCACTTTTGAAGCTTTTAAAAGCGCTGTACCAAAAATAGATGATGAAGCAAAAGTAAGTTTATCATTAGCAAACACTCGCGCCCGTTTACGAATGACCTCTTTATATTATTTAGCAGGAATCCATGGACTATTAGTTGCCGGAACCGGAAACAAAGTAGAAGATTTTGGTGTAGGATTTTATACCAAATACGGAGATGGCGGAGTCGATTTAAGTCCAATTGCCGACTTAATGAAATCAGATGTGTATGCTCTGGGGACATTTTTAACAATTCCTGAATCAATTTTAACAGCAGCACCGACAGATGGATTATTTGGTGATAATCGTACCGATGAAGATCAATTAGGCGCAAGTTACGACGAACTTGAATGGGCAATGTTAGCCGCGGAGTCAGGAAATACGCCAGCTGACTTCACCGGGAGAGAAAAATCTGTCTTTGAAATTTATAAACGTTTAAACACCAGCAACAAGCATAAAATGGATGCAATTCCGGTCTGCATAATACCAAAAACGTTAAAATAAAACATTTTAACATTTGTCTGCAATTAATTACAGAATTTATTTATTAATTTTACAGTTCCAAAAACATGAACAATTCTAAAAAAGGTAAAAATTATGATTAAAGTATGTCTTGCAGACAATCATCCTGTGACTCACTTTGGCGTTAAGTCTTATTTTAAAGACCACGATCAAATTTCAATTGTTGCCAACGTAGGCAATTTTTCAATGGTTAGAGATATCCTTCAGACGAAGGAGATCGACATCCTAATTCTCGATCTGGAGCTGGAAGGTCTCTCAAGTATCTTCGAGGTCAAGTCGATTTTGAAAAATTTCCCAAAAACAAAAATTGTAATTTTTAGTGACCTCGCTGAACAAATGTACGCTCCAAATGCGATTAAAGCAGGAGTTTCCGGGTATGTGCACAAAACAGAAAAACTTGAAACTTTAGGTCTTTCTATTATTAAAGTACACGAAGGAAAAATTATCATCAACGAAACTGTACGTAAAAACATGGCTCTTATTGCTAAACAAAGCAAAAGCGAACGCTTGTACAGAAAACTTTCGAATCGCGAGATTGAAGTTTTACGCTACTTAAGTGATGGTAAGAAAAACAATGAAATCTCTAAAATCTTAAATCTGAACGAGAAAACGATCAGTACTTACAAACTAAGATTATTGACTAAATTAAATGTTACTAATTTAGTTGACTTAGTAAACAAGGCTAAGACTTTAGAAATTATTTAATTTAATGGTAACGCGACATTACTCTTCCTAGTTTTTTCGAAAATGAAGTAACTAACTTTGAGTAATCAACAACCATAGACAAAAGCTCTGTATTATCTGAATTATCAGGTTTTATAGAGCTTTTTAATTCTTCGATGATTTTACCCACCAAAAACCAACGCATAGACATAATCGTTTCTGTAACGTATTGTGCAATCGTTTCGTGTTTCATTTTTGAAAAAATGTTCTGACCTTCCCAATCGTGAAGCGTCAGTCGTTCATCTTCCATCAAAATATCAGTAACTTCCTGAGCAAAATCAGGCTGTAAACGCATTAAATATTGTTCCAGACTAAATTTTTCGTGTTGGTTATAAAAACCAATTAAGTCTGTAAAAATATCACGAAACAAATTATTTGAAAGCTCTACCTCATCTTCCTGCAAACTCAAATAAATACGCTCGTACACTTTATAACTTCTCATTTCAGAGACCATTATAACTTCACCTTCTTCATTATTTTTTAAGAGTACATCTTCAAACTCTTCTGTCTTATCTCCATAAAGCAATAAAATTTCAATTACTTTTCGTTCTAAACGATAAAGAATATCCACTTTTTCTGCCGGTTCTGTTGCTACCGGATATCCAAAATCTCCCGGATAATCCTCCGGTGGTCCATTTCTTGGATCTTCAGGATCCCCTCCTGAATACCCGGTATTTTTTGGAGGTTGGTTTCTAAAAACTTCAAAAGGTTTTTGTTCCTGCTTTTGTTTTTTACCTGCCTCAACCAGATCTTTCTGAATCAACTGAGCCAAAGTACTTACTAATACCTGCTCAGAAATATCCATAATTCGGGCACACTCCTGGGTATAAATTTCACGCTGAATACGATCCGGAATTTTCGAGATACTAACCACCATATCACGAATCAAATCGGCTTTTTTTATAGGATCGTTTTTGGCCTCTTTCATTAAGAGGGAGGCTTTAAACTGAATAAAATCTTTACTATTTTCTTCTAAATAAGCAACAAGATCTTCATACGAAGTTTTTCGCGCAAAACTGTCAGGATCTTCTCCATCAGGAAAAGCACAAACCCTTACATTCATTCCTTCTTCCAGAATCAAATCGATTCCCCGAACAGAAGCACGTAACCCTGCAGCATCTCCATCAAAAAGAACTGTAATATTTCTTGTAAGACGATTTATTAAACGAATCTGATCCGGCGTTAAAGCTGTTCCTGATGATGCAACAACATTTTCTATTCCGGCCTGATTGAACTGAATTACATCTGTATAACCTTCAACCAGATAACAATTATTTAATTTTGCTATTGATTGTTTGGCCTGAAAAATTCCGTAAAGCACTTTACTTTTATGGTAAATATCACTTTCAGGTGAGTTTAAGTATTTGGCCGCTTTTTTATCATTGGTTAAAATACGTCCTCCAAAACCTAAAACACGCCCCGACATACTTTCTATAGGAAACATTACACGACCCTTAAAACGGTCAAAAGGTCGATCTTCTCTGGCAATTGTCAAACCAGTACTTTCCAGAAATTCCAGCTTATATCCTTTACCCAAAGCTTCTTTCGTAAGAGCGTCCCAGGTTTCCGGCGAATATCCTAAACTAAATTTTTTGATGGTTTCATTGGTAAAGCCTCTTTCCTTAAAATACGAAAGTCCAATTGCTTTTCCTTCTTCTGAATTTAAAAGTGTCTTATGAAAATACTCTTTTGCAAATTCTGAAACTAAATACATGCTTTCACGAACATCCGTCATCGCTTTTTCAGCATCCGTTTGCTCGGTCTCTTCGATTTCAATATTGTATTTTCTGGCCAGATATCGAATGGCTTCCGGATAGGTAAACTGTGAGTGTTCCATCAGGAATTTAACCGAGTTCCCTCCTTTTCCTGTACTAAAATCTTTCCAAATGCCCTTTGCTGGCGAAACCATAAACGACGGAGAGCGCTCATCTGAGAACGGGCTTAAACCTTTGAAGTTACTTCCGGCGCGTTTTAAATTGACAAAATCACCAATAACCTCCTCTACACGAGCGGTTTCAAAAACAGTATCAATTGTATTTTGTGAAATCAAAACGTAAAATATTTTAAAAGTTGAGAGCCTGTAAAAGTACACAAATCAATCTTGAAATTTGGTGATTTTATATAAAAAAAGTGCTTCTCCCGAAGCACTTTCCTCACTAACTAATTAACTGTATTCTTAATTTAAATCAAGGCGCAATCCTAAAGAAATATTATTTTCCTTCACTGGGTTATCCTGAAACAGTGGATTCAAATCATATTTTGCATACAAACTCAAAGCCCTGTAGCCTATATAAGAACTCAATCCGTAAATAAAATTATTTACATTATAATCTCCTTTGATAGTTGTTTTATAATCTAAATCGTCCTGATCGTATTTTAGAATTTGCTTCGATTTTACATTAATTCCTGCATAACCTCCAATTCCAAAACGGAAACTTTTATGTGTTCTAAAATAGGTTTTTCCGTTACTTATCTGAGGCTTAGAAAAATCAAATTCTAAATGCAACGGCAGTACTATATAAACATTTCTAAAACGGGATTCATCAAGATTTATAGCATTTGTTTGCAACACCGTCTGATCACCATTGACCACAAAATTTCTATTGTCTGTTGGACGAATGTTATTGTACATTAACGAAAGCCCGTATTTGGCATGCAATAAATTGTCGTTTTTCATTAATCTTGAGTTATAGGTAAAACCCCATTCGTAAAAATGTGAACCAATAAAACTATAATTAGAATCCTGAAGTTTGCCATCGACCATCATATTATTCAATCCCATCGCAAATACAAATTGCGAGGTAGTTCTTTTTTCGCCATGAATAGAATCTTTATCTCTTTTCGGATCCCAACGAATAACATAAATATGAGATGAATCTTGTTCTTTAATTTTTCCATCTACTTTTTGCTGCACCAGGTCATTAAGTTCATTTTGAGCCAAAGTCACTTTTTCTTCGATGATTATCGCTCTGGCTTCTGCAAGCTCTTTTTTGCGTTTATCTGCTTGTTCCTGCGTAATTTTTCCTTCAGACAATTGCACATTTACGGCTTCGACCTCTTCTTTCAAAGCTGCTTTTTCGTCTTTAGTAACCTTCTCTATTTTATTGGCAATTTTCTTTGCTCTTGATTCAAAGGTTTCTTGTCCCAGAACTTTACTGACAAATAAGAAAATCAGGATAACGAGATAAAGTGTAAAATTTTTCATGATTGATTGATTTTTTAAATTGATTGATGATTGTATTTATTATTATTGATATTCTCAGTGACATTGATATTGATATTGAAATTTTACTCCTGTTGATTTCGATTTGCCAAAGCCACTTTTACTGTTTGATAATTTTTGTTGACTTTGGTAATGACTTTTTCCCTAAAAGAAAGTTCCAATTCTCCATCAACCTGATTCAGTAAATCATTGGCATTGATTCTGACTTTTGATTTTGGCTTAACCTGATTTTCGGCTACAACGCTTTTTTCAGCCGATTCCAGTAATTGATCTACTGTTTCTTTTTTAGCAGTTTCGGCAACTGAAGTTTTACTACTGATTGATTGTTTTTCCTGATTGTTTTTGATGATGACTGAAGACTCCGCTATTTGATTCGATTCATTTTTAATGGTTTTATTTGATTTTAAATTAAGATTCTTTTTTTCTTTTGCCGGATTCTGAGTTGGCGTTTTTTCTGAAATTGTAACTGCTGTTTTATCAGCATCCATTATATCTAAAATTGTTTTTACAATAGTATCTTTTTTTACATTCTCTTTTACAACAATTGTATTTTTTGGAATTTCAATTTCATTTTTCTTCTGATTAAAAAGGAAAGTTCCCACTAATAGAAAGCCAACGATACTTGCAGCTACGTACAACCATTTGTTTTTCTTTTTAGGCTTTGTCTTTTCCTCAGCAACACTTAACATCGCATCTAATCGATCCCAGGCTTTGTTGCTTGGTTCTATTGTGCGTTGATTTAGTTTTTCACGGAAATCCTTTTCAAAATTATTCGGTTCCATTATCTTGTTTTTTTAGAATATTAATTTGTGTTTGCAGCATTTTTCTGGCGTGCGATAATTGCGATTTCGACGTTCCTTCATTAATCCCTAACATCTTGGCAATTTCATTGTGTTTGTATCCTTCTATGGCGTATAAATTAAAAATCATTTTATATCCGTCCGGCAAAGCATCTATCAAAAACTGTATCTGATCTGTTGAAAACTGACTGTCGATGGCATTAAAACTTTCTTCGACATAAATTTCATCTTCAACAAATTTTACTTTTTTCTGAACTCTTAAATAAGAGATACATTCATTAACCATAATTCTACGAATCCAGCCTTCAAAACTTCCTTTGTGTTCAAATTTATTCAGGTTGGTAAACACTTTCATAAAAGCTGTTATCATTACATCTTCTGCCAGCTGAATGTCTTTTATATATTGACGGCAAACACTCAGCATTTTTGAAGAAAACCGACTGTATATTTGCTGTTGTGCTTGTCGATTGTTTTCGACAGCCAACTTTATAATTTCAGTTTCTTCCTGATGTAAATGAATAATTTTCATTAATAAGCGTTTGGTTTTTGGTTTAGTAGTGGTCTTCTATTAGCATAGACGAGTGAAGTTCTAAAATGGTTGCACCGAGGGTAAAAAAAATTCAATAAAAAAAATAAAAATCCCAAAACACTGCACCAACACACTATAAAACAAGCAACTAAAAATAATTTTCTAATTGACAATTTTTCTAATTTTCTAATTATTTTTGGAAAGATAATCTAAATCAAACTCAATCGGAAAATAAAAAAACCTTGTACTGTTTATAATAGTACAAGGTTTTCTATGTAGGTCTTTTAAAGCTGCTGCTGATTTCTAAATGCTACCAACCGCCGCCTCCACCGCCGCCGCCTCCGCCACCTGAGCTTCCACCACCGGAACTTCCGCTGCTCCAGCTTCCACTGCTTCCGCTGGAACTGCTGGACGAGGAACCTGATGATGCAGGAGGATTAGGATTGATTGCTGCCGTACTTACAGAGTTTCCAAAACCCGACAAAAACAACGTAGGTCGTGTATAAAATGTATCATCGCCCTGATACCATGCAGGATCATATTTGGCTAGCTCTAAAACTTCTTCAAATTGTTTCCCCCACTCTATTTCGACTCCCAGTGCAATGGCGTACGGAAATAATTTTTCGAATAATTGTGGGGTAAGTTCAGGAGGATTCAGCATATTCATTCTATCTTTCTCTGCGGTTTTAAGATAGAGCTTGAATCCTTCTAACCTATATAGCACGTCAGCACCTTTCTCTGTGAACTTCCCTAAAGTCTTTACATAAATTATATACATTAGAAAGACAACTCCAATAACAACAATTTGTATCGTGCTTAAGAAGAAGATTGTTATAAAAAAGACTGCTACTGCCGGTGCAAAAACAAAAAAGGCTAAAATGCCTCTTAAAATTAACAGACCTATTCTTTTTTCTTTTTTTGTAAACCAGTATGTTAATGCAGAAACCGCAATAATCAAAACAATATAAAAAGCATAATTTATATATACCTTATTGTTGGAAAGTAACTCATAAGCCAATCCTACAATCAAAAAAACAGCAAAACCAAACCATTTCTTTTCGGTATTGTTTTGATAAAATTCTTCTAAATTAATTTGTTTCGTTACCGTATTAAGCCATTTAGAATATGCTTTTTCAAAAATCTTATAATTAGAATCTTCTACCTTAATTTTATTCTTTTTCGCAAAACCACTAATAATATCAGACTCTTCTGTACTTAGTTTTTTTGAATCTTTATTCAATATTTCTATCTCATAAGAGGATTTGTTTTTAAAAACTCCATTTTCTGTTGTAGACAAAATTCTGATCGCACCTTTTACTGAAGCATTTATAAATGACGCCATATAGGTTTTATCCAGTATTTTTCTGTGATATACATATCCTGTAATTGCAGGAGACCAATCAAAAGGAGGCATGAATTCCGGCATCAATGTTTTTTCGACGGGATCTTTTCCGTATTTTTTCCAACTGAAAAAGAAAAAAAGTGCCATTGCTATTCCGTAAATAACAGACCACAAATAGGTTTTTATTTGTTTATAAAAAGATGCTGATTCCTGAAGAAAAGTAGGAGGATCAACAATTCCTTTCGCAAAAGATGCTGCAACTGTCAAACCTTCATTTGGTTTCAGTTGTACCGTTCCAAAAGTTGCAATAGTATGATTATCATTTAAGGAACTGATGCAATTTGATTCTGTAGATCCTGATAATCCGGTATAACAATGAAAATTTTCGAATTTATTACTTTCTGACGGAAGGGAAATTTCGCAAGTTACTTTATCTATCGGTAAATCCCACCCATTTCCAGTTACATTCCAATACAGTTCGTCATATTGATCGAAATACCCAATCTGAAATGGAGCAGTATAACTAATTTCATAATCATAGATACCACTTTCTAATTCAAGATCTTTGTTCCCTATATAAATTTTCCAGTCACCTGATTCTTCTTTTGTAAAATATGGCTCCCTTTTGCCATCTTTTTTTACGGAATTTACAGTGTATTGCACATCAATATCATGACCATCTTTATCTTTTCTGGTCAATGGCAAAACTCTTAAAAGTCCATGTCTAAAAATATTGCCTTCTGCATATATCGAAATTTTTTCGACAACATTAATTTTCCCTGATTTTTCAATTTTAATTTTAACATCAAAACTCAGAATTCTTTCCTGGGCCTGGGCCTGATAAAACAAAACAGATAACAAAACAAAAAATATTTTTCTTAGTAACATAGTATACTACAATTAAAACTGAACTTTAGGTGTTTCTCTCTGTTTTTCATCTTCTAATTCAAGGAAGTTTTTCTTAGGAAAACCAAAAGAATTAGCCACAATATTACCCGGAAAAGATTCTACAGCAATATTGTAATCTCTGACAGTTGCATTATAATATCGTTTTGATCTTTCGACTTCTGTTTCGATTTCAGTCAATTCTTCCTGCAGACTAAGAAAATTTGTATTGGCTTTTAGATCCGGATAATTTTCTGCCAGTGCAAAAATAGTTCCCACAGCATTGCCCAATTTCTTATCTAATTGCAATTTTTCGTCTGCACTACCAGCATTCAGTGCCTGGTTACGAAGACTTACAATATTGGCGAGTGTTTCTTTTTCGTGGGTCAAATATCCTTTGACAGTTTCTACAAGATTCGGAATTAAATCAAATCTCTTTTTTAAGATAACGTCAATCCCGCTGAAAGCTTCTTCAAGCATGTTGCGTTTAGACACAAAACTGTTGTACAGTATCATTAGATAAATACCTAAAACAACCAGAAGCGAAATTATTATGAGTAAGACAACCATATTTCATCATTAAATTAGATTCGAATTTAACAATAAAAATATTAAGAATTGATTGTGGGATTATTTTTTTCTCTCAATAACGTAGTTGACCATCAAAGTCAAAGCAGCTTTGAACTCAGAATCTTCAAAATTCTGAAGTAAGGAAAGTGCTTCCTGCTGGAATTCAACCATTTTATTTTCGGCGTAAGCCAAACCATTATTGTTTTTTACAAAGGCAATTACTTCTTTAACGCGTTTTTTGTCTTTGTTGTGGTTTTTGATGGAGTTTATCAACCACTTTTTTTCCTGCGGAGTACAAGTATTTAAAACGTGAATTAAAGGCAATGTCATTTTTTGCTCCTTAATATCTATTCCGGTAGGTTTACCAATAGCTTCTTCACTATAATCGAATAAGTCGTCTTTAATTTGAAAAGCCATTCCGATCAATTCTCCAAATTTGCGCATATTTTCAACCTTGGCATCATCTTCAATTACTGATTTTGCTCCAAGGGCACAACATGCTGCAATAAGAGTAGCTGTTTTTTTTCGGATAATTTCATAATATACCTCTTCGACAATATCAAGTCTTCTTGCTTTTTCAATCTGAAGTAATTCCCCTTCGCTCATTTCACGAACAGCGACTGAAATAATTCGAAGCAAATCAAAATCACCATTATCTATAGACAGCAATAATCCTTTAGACAATAAATAATCTCCCACTAAAACAGCTATTTTATTTTTCCAAAGGGCATTGATTGAGAAAAATCCGCGACGACGATTACTATCATCTACCACATCATCGTGAACTAAAGTTGCAGTATGAATAAGCTCAATTACTGAAGCACCTCTATAAGTTCGCTCATTTACAATACCTCCGGAAACCATTTTAGCCGTTAAAAAAACAAACATCGGACGCATTTGTTTTCCTTTTCTGTTTACGATATAATAGGTAATGCGGTTCAGTAAAGCCACCTTCGAAGTCATCGATTCATGGAACTTTTGTTCAAAAAGTTCCATCTCGTTAAAGATGGGCTGTTTTATTTGAGAAGTAATATTCATTTCGATTTCAAATATACTATTTTAAATAAAAAAACGTTGTGTATTTTAGGTTAGTATAACAATAATTTAAGTACTAATTAAAAGAAACTACCAAAATATCTTTTTTTAAAGCCTAATCTGAATTCATTAATTAAAAGTAAAACTGTCTACGCTATTATTATGAAAACAAAATTTTTATTTATTGGAACATTAGTCACTTTATCTTTTTTCATTAGTTGCAACTCTGATGAAAAAACGAATACTGAAAAAACTACAGCAATTTCTAACGATGAAATTATTACAACTACTAAAATTGATGCCTCTATTGAAGATGTAACCAATATTGCTGACGATCAATTTAACGTACAACAAAATAGTACCAGCAAACCTGGCGGACCTATAAAAAGTTTTCTCCCTGGCTGCGCTATCATAACAACAGCCCTGAATAATAATACCTGGACAAAAACTATTGATTTTGGTGTTGAGGGTTGTACATTGGAAAATGGAAATACCGTTAAAGGAAAAATGATAATTTCGTTTGCTAATGATTTCTCTGCTTCCAGCCAAACCATCAGTTACACTTTTGACGGATTTTATCATAATGGCAGAAAACTTCAGGGAAGCAAAAGTATCGTTCGAACGATAAAAACAACTAATTTATTTGCTACGGCACATCCTGTTTCTACTGCAGTAATAGATTTGACCATTACTTTTGATGACGGAAGTGTTTATACCCGAAAAGGTACTTTGGTAAAAGAAACAGTGGCAGGTTACGGTACTTGGTTTAATTGGGAAGACAATGCCTATTTAGTAACCGGAAAGGGATCGACTACTTTTCCTAACGGAGATACTTTCTCAGCAGAAATTACAACACCTCTTGAATTCGAAGCCTCCTGCAAAAAACCATTTGCCTTAAAGGGAGTTGTTGCTATTACTAAAAATGGAGCTACTGCTGTTATTGATTATGGCAATGGGGATTGTGATGCTCTTGCCAAAATAACTAAAGATGGAGTAACTGAAGAAATTAACCTGAAAAAATAATACCCCTTTTTTGCCCAAAAAAAGCATTAAGAACAAGGATCGCTCCTGTTTTTAATGCTTTTTTATTTATATCGAAATTATAAATTAACCCTCTTTATTTGCCAGTTGTCCGCAAGCGGCATCAATATCTTTTCCGCGACTACGGCGAACTTTTACCACTACTCCGATATTCTCTAAAGCTTTTATGTAAGCCATAATAGATTCTTCTGATGCTTGTTGAAACTCGCCATCATCAATTGGATTGTACTCGATCAGATTGACTTTGCACGGTACATATTTACAGAATTTCACTAAGGCATCAATCGAAGCCTTATCATCATTGATTCCTTTCCAGACTACATATTCGTATGAAATCTTATTTTTGGTCTTTCTGTACCAGTATTCTAATGATTCCCTCAAATCTGATAATGGGAAGTTTTTACTAAAAGGCATAATTCGTGCGCGAATTTCATCAATAGCCGAATGTAAAGAAACTGCCAATTTGAATTTTACATCGTCATCAGCCATTTTTTTAATCATTTTCGGTATTCCCGAAGTCGAAACCATAATACGTTTTGGCGACATTCCCAGACCTTCCGGCGACGTAATCATATCAATAGCTTTAATCACATTGTTATAATTCATTAAAGGTTCACCCATTCCCATAAAAACAATATTCGACAGCGGATGATTATGATATAATCTGCTTTCTTTGTCAATTGCAATAACCTGATCATAGATTTCCCCAGGTTCCAGGTTTCGCATTCTTTTTAGGCGTGAAGTTGCACAAAAATTACAATCTAAACTACACCCCACCTGACTTGATACACAAGCCGTTGTTCTGGTATCTGTAGGAATCAAAACAGATTCTATGACCAAACCATCGTGCAGCCTTACTGCATTTTTTACTGTACCATCACTGCTGCGTTGCATTGTATCAACCTTTATATGATTGATTACAAAATTATCTTCGAGCATAGAACGAGTTGTTTTGGCAACGTTTGTCATGTCCTCAAAACTATGTGCTCCTTTGCTCCATAACCATTCATAGACTTGATTTCCACGAAAAGCTTTGTCATTATTTGCGACAAAAAAATCGCGTAACTGATCTTTTGATAAGGCTCGTATGTCTTTTTTCTCAATTTGCATAGTGCAAAGTTAATCACTTTTGTCATTTTTTTTGACTTTTAGATACTTTCTTAGTCAAACCAGCAAAATTTGAACAGAAAACTAATTACTATCTAAATTCAAATTGAATTAAAAAAACCCGTCTACAATTCTTTCTTTAATTTAAAAGTAATAAAAAACCTGCAATAATTTCAAAAAAAAGCAGAATTACCTATCTTACAAACATAAAAAGTAATATATTTGCTACAAAATATACCACTTACAAATTACTCCTCTTTTTAGTATAAAAATCATCGACATGATTTTTATCATTTCATTTTCAATGTCTTCATAATAAATTTGATGTAAGAGATCAAATTCAACTTATAATTCAATAACAATTGCATTATAAACTTCTTCATTCAAATGATTAACTTATTACAATATCAAAATGGGAACAATTAAATCAATTTTATTGGCAATAATTTTTACAATATTGTCATTACAGGTAAACGCACAAAGGAATTATGGTTTGGAAAAATCGACTTTTGAAGTTTCAGGAACTTCAAATGTACACGATTGGGTAATGAAATCCACAGAAGGAACCGGGACTGCTAATTTAACTGTCATCGATTCTAAACTTACTCATATAAATAATTTAACTATTACAGTATTAGCAGAGAGCCTAAAAAGCAATAAAACAAGTATGGATAATGTGGCTTACGAAACACTGGATACAAAAACATATAAAAATATTACGTACGTTTTAAAATCTGCAAAAAAAGTAAACGAGACAACCTGGAACCTAACCGGAACTTATACTATTGCAGGAACCAGCAAAGAATACAAAACCCAGGTTAATATAACCGCAGATAGTGGAAATTTTATTTTGATGGGATCAAATCAAATGACTTTTGCCGATTTTGGAATGTCCACTCCAACAGCAGCTCTTGGAGTTGTGAGAGCGGGAAAGGACTTAACTTTAATTTTCAATATTATTTTAAATGACACAGTATCTGATTCTATAAGATTAACCAGCAATTAACGAAAGTTTAAAAATAAAAAACTGATCGATTTTCATAAAAACCTCTGTATTTCAAAATACAGAGGTTTGCTTTTTATAAGATAGTCACAAAACTAAAAGCAGGCTATTGAATACTCAGGATCAAGTTCCTATAGACGTTCGAATAAAAAACAGAAATAATATGCCATTTCACCAGCTGTGAGATGGCATATTTTATTTTATACCAGAAAATTTATCTTAATGAAATTCTAAAACATTATCATCCAACGTTGCTACTTTCTAATGCTCCAGATTTTACCAGCATTTGCTAAAAAATACTTCCAAAATAAAGTTGATTTTTAAACTATAGAATCATCAAAAAACTAAAACGTTGTAGTTATAAAATATAAATTTTAATAAAGATTTAACAATGATTTTTATCATAAGAACCTCTTAATGATCAGCATAAATTTGTCTCAAGTTAATAAGATAACAATTAGTACTAACGTAAAATTAACTTGAGATTTTATATTTTTTTTAAACAAACATGACACAAAACAGTACCAACATGAAAGCGACAAGAATAAAATTATTAGCATTGGTAGTTTCCTTTTTAGGGATTACTTCATTTGCAACTGCACAAAAAAATTACACCTTAGATAGTAAATCAACATTTTCCGTTTCAGGTACCTCAACATTACATGACTGGGAAATGAAATCAGCTTCCGGAACAGGAACAGCAAACCTGACAATCACAAATGCTAAACTGACTGACATTGAATCCCTCTCTATAACACTCTTGGCAGAAAGCATTAAAAGTGAGAAAAAAAGCATGGACAAAGTAGCTTATGAAACCTTAAAAACAGATAAAAATAAAAACATCAAATATGTTCTTAAATCTGCAGAAAAAGTAAATGAAACTACTTGGGAATTGACCGGAACTTATACGATTGCAGGTGTTAGCAAAGTGCTAAAAACAACTGTAAAAACAATTGTAACGAAAGATGGACTTAATATGCAGGGATCAAATAAAATCACTTTTACTGATTTTGGGATGAAATCCCCAACTGCTATGTTAGGCACCATTAAAACAGGTCAGGATTTGACCTTAAAATTTAATTTAAACTTTAATTTATAAAAGCCATGAAAAAAATCTATCTCTTATTTATAGCATTAACAAGCACGTTTGCTGTAAATGCACAACTTAGCTTCGGACACATACAGAACCAGGTTCCTCGTGACCAAAGAGCTATTAATGTGTTCGACGTTCGAAAAGATACAACTGCATATAAAGGTATTAGTGTTGATTTAGGTGGTGCATTTGCATTACAATTTCAAGCTATAAATTCCTTCAACGACCAGAGAAATTTAACCGGAGCAAACGCTGACTACAGATTAAACAATCTAACGAATGACTTTAATTTACCCAATGCTAATATGACAATAGGCGCACAATTAGCAGATGGAGTACGTGTCAACTTAGACCTTTATCTTGCCTCAAGACACCACCATGAAACCTGGGTACAAGGTGGATATTTACAAATTGACAAGTTAGATTTTATTAAAAAAGGCCTTCTGGAAGATGTTATGAAATACACCACCATCAAAATAGGTCAAATGGAAAATAATTATGGTGACGCGCATTTTAGAAGAAGTAACAACGCCTATACCATAACAAACCCTTTTGTTGGAAACAATATCATGGACGCTTTTACTACCGAAATGGGAGCTGAAGTATACTATAACAGAAGCAGTTTTATAAGTATGATTGGAGTAACGAACTCTAAATTAAATCAAAACGTACAAGAAGTTATTCCTGGACCTACTACTGCAGTTACTCCGGATCAAAATACAACTATTAGCCCTACGATTTTAGCCAAATTAGGTTGGGACAAACAAATTGACAGTGATTTAAGAATCAGACTTACCGGATCTTTATATCACACAGCAAATTCTAGCGGAAACTTATATTCTTCAGACAGAGCAGGAAGCCGTTTTTATAGTGTTATGACGCACGCCGGAACGATTGGTTACCCAAGTTCAAATATTTTAGATTCTGAAAGCAATAAAGATACTGGTAGATTTAATCCCGGATTTGGAAACTGGGCTACATCATACATGATAAACCCGTTCGTAAAATATAAAGGTTTGGAATTCTTTGGTACTTTAGAATTTGCGTCCGGAGGTGATTATAAAGGAACGGACGATACGCGTAATGTCAATCAATATGTTGGAGATATCCTATATCGTTTTGGAAACCATGAAAATTTATATGTAGGGGCTAAATACAATTTAGTAGACGGTAAATTAAAAAACAGTGATGCTGAGGCTGTTCAGGTAAACAGATTTGAAGCTGCAGCCGGTTGGTTTATGACTAAAAATATCTTGGCAAAACTATCATACGTACAACAGAACTACAAAAACTATCAACAATTTGGGAACGTAGGCGGAGTTGCTATGCCAAATGATTTTTATGGAGGAAAGTTTGAAGGACTAATGTTTGAAGCGACAATTTCATTCTAAAAAAAATGAACACAAGATTTTCAATCTTAACTATGGGTTTAGCAATTTTCTTTTTTTTCGGAAGTGCTAAACCCACTTTTTTAACAGAAGATACAACCTTGGTAATAAATAAAATTAAAATAGAAATTACCGGAGTATCTACAGTAGGCAAATACAATTGTTCGAATACATTTTCGAAAAGAGACACCGTCTTTTTGAATTCCAACAAAAAAAATAATTTTAATACTGAAATCAAAATGTCTGACTTTGATTGTGGAAACAAAATCATGACTAAAGATTTACAGGGAACCGTAAAAATTAAACAATTCCCTAACAGTACTGTAACGATCACAGATGTAAAACCATTTGGTAAAAATTACAAATGCAACCTTACCTTCGTAATTACTAATAAAACACTTAGATACAAAGATTTCATATTGTATGGCTCTGACAATAAAATTCAGGGATCGCTTCACTTAAATTTTTCTGATATTGAGTTAGAAGCCCCCGTAAAAATGGCTGGTCTAATAAAGGTTAGAGATGAAATCGTAATTAATTTTAGTTTATATAAAAACTAAATAACCTAAAAAATAAATTCTTTTTTAAAATATCTTACTGTTTTTTTTATTTACAATTTGGAAAGGGATCTCTCATTTGGGATGCCCTTTCTGTTTTAGAAAAAATCACAACTAATTTTTAAAAACTATAAAATCTGGCACGAGTATTGTCTTGCTCTCAAAAGAAAAATAATCTTACAAGGAGCTCAATCATTTTAAAATGTGTATCTTTATTTTTCAGCTTTATAACCTTTAAATTTTATCAACCTAAAAAAATTATTCATTATGAAAAAACAAATTTTAAGCTTAGCTGTTGTCGCTTTATTAGCATTCGCTGTTCAATCTTGCGAAAAGAAAGAACCAAAACCTGCAGAAGATGAATTAACTCTTGGAAACAAAGTTGATACTCTGACAACTGATATTAAAGAGGCAAAAGACAGTGCCGTTATTAAAGCCGAAAATGCTGCTGCAAGCGCTAAAGAAGCTTCTCAAAATGCTGCTCAGGATGTAAAAGATGCAACCAAAAAAGCTGCCGATGATGTTGAAAATGCTGCTAAAAAAACAGCCACCGACGTAAAAGACGCTACCAAAAAAGGTGCTGAAAAAGTAGAAGGTGCTGCAAAAGCTGCAAAAGACGGAACTGTAAAAACAGCAAAAGAAGTTAACGAAGCCCTGAAAAAATAATTCAAATTGAATTCAGAACTAAAACCACTCGCCAAAACGAGTGGTTTTTTTTATGCAAAAAAGTGATACTATATTTTGTATTTTTGCTCTTCAAATTTAGAAGATTACAACATGCATTTTATATCACAGGAATTAGAAGATTATATCGAACAACATTCTGAAAACGAACCGGAATTATTGGCAAAACTAAACAAGGAAACGTACCAGAAAATACTTTTACCAAGAATGTTAAGCGGGCATTTTCAAGGTCGCGTTTTAAGCATGTTGTCTAAACTAATTCGTCCTGTAAATATTCTTGAAATTGGCACTTATACCGGCTATGCAGCTTTGTGCTTGTGCGAAGGAATGCAGGAAAGCGGACAATTACATACCATTGATATTAAAGAAGAATTAGTTGACTTTCAGCGTAAATATTTTGATGCGTCGCCTTGGGGAAAACAAATTTTTCAACATTTAGGAGAAGCCGTTACTATCATTCCAAATTTGGATGTGAAATTTGATTTGGTTTTTATCGATGCGGATAAAGAAAACTACCTTAATTACTGGGAAATGATTGTTCCAAAAATGAATAAAGGCGGAATCATTTTATCTGATAATGTTTTGTGGAGTGGAAAAATACTGGAACCTGTTCATCCAAACGATATTAGCACCAAAGTACTCTTAGAATACAATTTACTTTTAAAAAACGACCCAAGAGTTGAAACCGTTTTATTACCAATTCGTGATGGTTTGACGGTTAGTAGGGTGCTTTAAAAAAGATCCTAAGTCTCTGAGAAACTAAGAGGCTAAGTTTATTACCATCAATAATGATATAAAATTGATTTCAAAATGAATTCTTTAAACGAAATAAATTCCAAGGGTTTTACCATTATTGATAATGTTTATTCTGAAAATGAAATTGAAAAATTGATTTCATTAATTGAAAATATCACCGAGAACGAAACTGAAAATGCTACTTTTAGAAAATCTGAGGATTTATTTGCTATTAGGCAATTTTATAAAGAAATTCCACAAACACTACCTTTTATTTTCAATGAGAATTTAAAATATATAATAAAATCAAATTTTGGAGAGGGTTATTTTATAACGAAATCTATTTATTTTGACAAACCGGAAAAATCAAACTGGTTTGTGGCTTATCATCAGGATCTAACTATTTCAGTTAACAAAAAAATCGAAGTTACAAATTTTGAAAACTGGACTGTAAAACAAAATCAATTTGCCGTTCAGCCTCCTAAGGAAATTTTAGAAGATAATTTTACAATCCGGATTCATATTGATAAAACCACACAAGATAATGGTGCTTTGAAAGTCATTAACGATTCTCATTCAAAAGGAATTTTAAGAATTGAAAATCTGGATTTTGAGAAAGAAAAAGAAACGATCTGTGAAATTGAAAAAGGCGGCATAATGATTATGAAACCTCTATTATTTCATGCTTCAAGCAAAACTACAAATAACGAAAGAAGAAGGGTTATTCATATAGAATTTAGCAAACAACAACTTCCTGAAGGACTGGAATGGAGCGAACAAACTCTTCTTCAGAACTAATTGTCTATAATTTTTAATAGCAATCCATAGAACATAGATAATTCAGAACCTTGTCAGAAAATAACAATTATGTCTTAAAAATAAATAAATCTTGATTAGATTGCCTCCTGCTTTAGCTGGAAGAAAACTAAATGACATCAGAAAGGCTTTAGCCAAAACAGGAATGTTTTAGCTAAAGCCAGCCTTCTCTTTAATTCGAATTTCTAACCCTGCGCAAACAGAAATAGCGCCAAAAATTATCCCGGAAAATATTGAGGTTTTAATTTTCGGTACACCAAATAGATTAAGAATCCGAAAAGTGCTCCAAAGAAATACCCTGTAAGGATGTCTCCCGGATAATGCAATCCAAGATAAATTCGGCTATACGCGAAAATTAACGGCCACAAAAACAAGAATCCTAAATATTTGAAATAGCGTTTTAAAACCAAAAACAAGAAAGTAGCTACAGCCATTGTATTAGCGGCGTGTCCTGAGAAAAAACTGTATGATTTTCTAACCTGAACAATACGAATAAACGAATTGATTTCAGGATTGTTGCAAGGTCGCAAACGCTGAAAAGTATATTTAAACAAATTGGTTGTCTGATCTGTAAAAGCAATTAAAACTGCTATAAAGAGCAATACATACAAGGTTTGTTTACCTCCTATTTTTTTATAAATAAGATAAAACAAGAGTATAAAAAATGGGGTCCAGTATAATTGATTGGTAATAATCAGCCACAGTTTATCATATGGTTCAGAACCTAAACCATTAAGATACACAAACAGCTTGGTATCTAATTCTTGTATTCTTTCGAGCATTATAGTTGGCGTTTTACAGGTCCTGAGATAGAATCAATATCTTCTTTTACTTTATCTATTTCTGTGGCTGTATCGCCTAGCAAATTTGAAGTTAAATTTGTATTATCCCCCAACAAGTTAGCCTTGGCATCATTGATATGGGCATTGATATTTCCGGTAATACTATTCAATGCATTTGAATCAAGACCATTAGACTCTGCTCCTTTTTGAATTTCACTTTTAATATCGTTAGTTGCATTTTTTAATTGCGCCATGGCTTTACCCATTGTACGGGCGATTTCCGGCACTTTGTCTGAACCAAAAAGCATTAGCACTATAAACAGTATAAAAACTAGTTCTCCTCCTCCTATACCAAACATATCTTTTATTTTTGTGTGTTACAAAGATATTAAATTTTGCAAGTGACAAGTTTAAAATTTACTTAAAAAAATAAAAGACCCTTTTCAGAGTCTTTTATTTTTATGTTAATCAAATTTCGATTTTACTTCTGCTTTCGGCCACGAGTTATTGGTTACATCAATATCTGCCGTCATTAATTTTGGATCTATCTGAATGCTTTTGATTGCTTTTGATGTTGCATAAACTTTCTTTGCAGTATCATTATTCTTTCTCCAGATTTGAGCAGGGTATTGATAATTATCTTTTGTCCCGTCTTCATAGGTAATTTCAACAAGAATTGGCATAATCATTCCGCCTGGTTTATTGAATTCTACTTCATAGAAATATTTAGGCGATTGTAATTCTGCTTTTTCCTCTGCAGTAAAAGTTTGATTGATGTAATCAGCCAAAGATTTTACATCTTCCACTTTTAACGGTTTTTTACTTGATGCACTTACCTCAGCATTATCTCCGGCAACTAAATAAACGAATGGGCCTTTTTCAAAACCAAAACGGCCTTTTTTTACTTTTACATCTTTAATATCGGTAGTAGGTGTTTCAGAAACATAATATTGTTTTACGTCTTTGATTCCTATATCTACAAAATCAGTTGAATAAAACCATCCTCTAAAGAACCAATCTAAATCTACGGCAGAAGCATCTTCCATAGTTCTGAAGAAATCTTCGGGAGTTGGGTGTTTGAACTTCCATCTGTTTGCATATGTTTTAAAAGCATAATCAAACAATTCTCTTCCCATTACCACTTCCCTTAAAATATTAAGTCCCGTAGCCGGTTTTCCGTAAGCATTGTTTCCAAATTGGTGAATCGTTTCAGAGTTCGACATAATTGGTTCTAAAAACTTTTGGTCCCCACTCATATAAGGCACTATGTTTTTTGCAGGACCGCGTCTGGAAGGGAAATTGGGGTCTAATTCCTGTTCTGCCAAATACTCTAAAAACGAGTTTAAACCTTCATCCATCCAGGTCCATTGACGTTCATCAGAGTTTACAATCATCGGGAAAAAAGTATGTCCTACTTCATGAATTACCACGCCAATCATTCCGTTTTTAACTTCTTTACTTGTCACTCCATTTTCATCAGGACGTCCAAAATTCCAACAAATCATTGGGTATTCCATCCCCTGATCTTCAGCAGAAACAGATACCGCTTTTGGATATGGATAGTCGAATGTATGAGAAGAATAACTTTTTAGAGTATGTGCTACAGTCATCGTTGAAGTTTCGCCCCAAAGCGGGTTTGCTTCTTTTGGATAAACAGATTCTGCCATAACTACCCTGTTTCCAATTTTTACTGCCATAGCATCGTAAATGAATTTTCTTGAAGAAGCAATTCCGAAATCACGTACATTTTTAGCACTAAATTTCCATGTTTTTTTCTTTTCAGAGAAACCCTTTTCAGTCTCTTCTGCTTCGGCTTGTGTTACAATTACGACAGGTTTGTCAAATGATTTTTGAGCCTGCTCGTAACGTTTTACTTGTTCCGGTGTAAAAACCTCACTTCTGTTTGTCAATTCTCCCGTAGCATCTATTACGTGATCTGCAGGAACTGTAATGTTCACATCAAAATTACCAAAAGGCAATGCGAATTCTCCACTTCCCCAAAATTGCATATTTTGCCAGCCTTCAACATCGTTGTAAACAGCCATTCTTGGGTAAAACTGAGCAATTACATATAATTTATTTCCATCTTTCTCGAACAATTCATAACCAGAACGTCCGCCTTCTTTTCTGTAATTATTAATATTGTACCACCATTTTATGGCTAGTGCTATTTTTTCACCCGGTTTTAATGGTGTAACCAAATTAATACGCATCATGGTTTCGTTGATGGTATAAGACATTGGATTCCCTTTTGAATCCTTGACGTATTCAATATTAAAACCGCGCTCTAAATCTTTTTTCAGGTATTTACTCGAAAAACCTTCAAGAGCCAAAACGGGATTGATCTTTTCGCTTTCAGCTAATGATGTCTGAGTCTTTGCCTTTGCTTGATTTTGATCTAACTGAATCCATAAATACTCTAAACTATCCGGTGAATTGTTTGAATAAGTGATCACTTCAGAACCATTTAGTTTTGATTTTTTATCATCTAATTCAATGTCTATTTTATAATCTGCCTGTTGTTGATAATATGCAGGTCCCGGAGCTCCGGATGCCGTACGAAACATATTTGGTGTTGCTAACAAATCATACATCTGACTGAATTTGTTAGTATCGTATTTTCCTTGTTGTTTTGGGGCAACAGTTTTCTCCTGAGCAAGCAATATTGCAGGAAAAATCAACAATAATGAAAGTTTTTTCATAAATTTTAATGGTAATTTTGTCTAGGGTGTGAAAATAATAATTAAAATAACATTTTAACAGATTATTTAATACTTTAACAATTCTTTCCTTGAAGATTCTGTAAAGAGCACACTCCTTTTAGTACCAAATACTGAAATATGTGTAATATTTTGTTGTTCAGCATTCCAATCGATTAAAATAGTATTTGAGATTTCGATTGTTTTGATTTTGTCAACGTCCTTTATTCTGGAATAACAGACTAAAACATCGCCAGCCTCAACCTCTTTAGATAAAAAAGTAATAGGTTTCGACTGACCGTTTATTTTTATAATAAAATTTTCAGAAAGGTATTTTTTCAACAGATCCAGATCTGCCTCGGTTTCCTTGTCAGTACCAACGAATGTTTTTTGATGGTATTTCTTTTCCATTCCATTATTCAAATCGTCAATAAAGATTCGGGAAGTGATCTGGATCATTTTTTTTTCAGCCGTATAATTGACCTGAAAAATTCCCATATAAAATTTATGGAATTCAAAAGACGAAAGCGATAAAAACAATATCCCGATTAAGGGATAAATTAATCTATTTTTCATTATTGCGAAGCCTTCACTTTTTTAAATTCTTTATTTTTATTGATTAGAAAGTCGATCAGTTCAAATTTTTGATCTGGATCAAGATGTTTTTTTGATTCCGGATCGTTTGAGCAATACATCAAAAACAATTCGATTTCATCTTCTTTCAATCCCAAAGTACCGGTAAAAAAATCCGGTTTGAAATTTGCTCTTGAATATTCTATAAAAGCCAGGTCAGATATCGTCTCTTCCTTTACTTCGTCATTTTTAGAGAGTAATTTCTTAACGTCTTTAAAAATTCTCACAAAATCAGTTCCGTATTTAATAGTCTGGTCAGAATACATTGCAATATTTTTGGCTGTAGACTGTTTATCATCTTCAAACTGCATATCAACATATTTTTGCGAATCACCACTAACAACTGATTTTACTTTAAGATCTTTATGAACTAAGACCTCTTTCAGTTCATTGCTTACCAAATTTAAAGACACTGCAAAAAGAACTTCTGCACAATCTTTCTCTGTTAAAACAATCTTTTTAGATTGAAACGCTAATCCTGTAAAAACCAAAGTATCTTTAGGTTTTGCCATAATATCAAACAATCCGTTTGTCCCTATAAAAGTCCTAACGTTTGCACTGATATTCAACACGTAACCGCTTTCGATCGCCAAAGTATTATTTACAGCCTGCCCATGTAATGGCTTCCTTGAATTATTTTGCCCCAGCGCAATCTGACAAAATAAGCATACAACGAGTATTCCTAGTTTATTTTTCATTTTCGAGAATGATTAGATATTTTCTTGCTAATTCGGTTATTAAAAACATACTCATTGTTTTGTTCTTAGTATCCAAAGATACGGCAAATTCAGCATCATCTACACAATATAATTGAAATCCTTTAATATCAGCTACCGGAATTTTCAATCTGTCGGTGTAATAATTCTCTTCAAAAAGGTATTCGATTTTATGAAAAAGCATCTCCTTTTTTTCGACATTTACCTCTTTTTTAAGCATTGCAGTTCGTCCGGAAATTTTATTAAGTATCTTATCTATAGATGTAGAAGTTGCTGTATATACTTTTCTTTCAGCTGGTGTGTATTTTTTTTGTCCGGGAGGAATAATACCTAAATTTTCAGCATTAATATTTGCATTTTCATTTACGATGACCTCTTTCAATTCTACTTCTTTGGCAGTCATTTTGATTACCATTGAACTTGCATTTAAATCTTCAACTGTGATTCGACGTTTTACAGGATCCAGATTAACTGCGGAAAAAACCAGAACATCACCTTCTTTTGCAACGATAGAAAACATTCCATTAACATCAGAAACAGTAGTAATCTGAGTAGTATTGTTGATGATATTTACTCCTTCAACATTACTCGATTGCTCAAATATTTGCCCCGTAATTTCTTTCGAGGTTGTTTTTTGTCCAAAACTAATTTGAGCAACTAGTAAAAAGAGGATTATTTGTAAAGCGCTATTTATTTTCACGTGCAATTATTTCTTTATATTTCACCGCCAACTCTCCTAACAAGAACTCTGTTGAAGTTTTATTTTTGGAATTTAAAATTGCGGTAAATTTATCATTTTCGACTGCGTAATACTCAAATCCTTTTACATATTCTGAAGGAATTTTTAGTCGGTCAATAAAATGTTCCAGAGTAAACATGCGCTCTAAAAGCTTCATAAAAAACTCTTTTTTCTCTACGGCAACCTCTTTTTTAAGCATTGCAGTACGTCCCGAGAAAATATTTAATAAAGGATCCGCAGAAATTGAACCACCTGCCATAGTTCCGGCATTTGCCGAAGCATTTAAGTCGGTGGCTGTACGCAACTTTCTCTCAGCCTCAGTATATGTTTTTTGCCCACTTGGAATAATTCCTAAAGAAACTGCATTTATCCCACTATAATTTCTCACAACAACTTCCTGCAATTGATGCATTATCATGTTTAATTTTACTGTAAAATTGATATCGGAAAAATTCTCAGGAGTCAACAAAACTCTGCTTTCTTTGAATTGTATTGATGAAAAAACAAGAACATCCCCAGGCTTTGCCGCAATAGAAAAAGCACCGGAAGCATTTGTTGTCGTCATGACCTCAGTTTGAGCATTGACCACATACACCCCTTCTAAATCAAAAGCATTTGAAGTTATCCTCCCATTTATAACAGTATCCTGAGACTGAGACCAACCGGTCTGACTCAAAATAACTGCCAGAATACATATCACTTTATTAATCAAAATAGCAAAAAATTAGGATTGTTCTTAAAAATGTAAAAATATCTTAATGCACTCCAAATTTAGTATTAAGGACTTGGTAAAAATATGTTAATTAAAAACTGTCTTTCAATTGAAAAAAGAGAGTTTTTAATACCTTTATATTAAATAATTATGAGTTTAAATTATATGAAAAGCATTATCATTGCCAGCACCTCTACACTGCACGAAGGCAGTTATCTAGAGTACTTATTACCTACTTTACAATCCCATTTTAAGAACTGCAAAAGCATTTTATTTATCCCTTATGCCCGGCCGAGCGGCATTTCGCATGACGATTATACCCAAAAAGTAGCACAAGCATTTTTTGCCATAAATATTAAGGTAAAAGGAATTCACGAATTTGAAAATGCAGGGGATGCCATAAAAAATGCCGAAGGAATATTTACTGGCGGAGGAAATACTTTTTTGTTGGTTACTCAATTGTACCAACATAACATCATGCAGATTCTTGCTGAGACTGTAAAAAACGGAACCCCCTATTTAGGAACTAGTGCCGGAAGCAACATTTGCGGCCTGTCTATGCAAACCACTAATGATATGCCTATAATTTATCCTCCAAGTTTTCAGACTTTAGGATTAATTCCTTTCAACTTAAATCCGCATTATCTGGATCCTGATACACAATCTAAACATATGGGAGAAACAAGAGAAACAAGAATTAAAGAGTTTCACGCTTTTAATGCTATTCCTGTGTTAGGTTTAAGAGAAGGAAGCTGGCTTGAAGTAACGGGAAACAAAGTGACCTTAAAAGGAAACCTATCGGCTCGCTTATTCAAACAAAACGAAACTCCAACAGAATTAGAAACTGAAAGTGATTTGAGTAATTTAAAATAATTTTTTACTATATAAGTAATTATAAGTTTATTTAAAAAAATTGGAAATTCTAAAATCAGAAATTCCAAATTCCAATTTAGAGAAAACTTATAATTACTTATTTGATTTAAAACAAAAAATCCCCAAACAAATTGTTTGAGGATCTTGAAGAGCGAAAGACGAGGCTCGAACTCGCGACAACCAGCTTGGAAGGCTGGAGCTCTACCAACTGAGCTACTTTCGCATTAACAGGGTGCAAATATAAATAATTAAATGGTTTAAAAAAATAAAAATCAATAAATTATTTAACTTTGATAAAAAAACCAAAACAATTAAGTCTTGGTTTTTTTAGAGCGAAAGACGAGGCTCGAACTCGCGACAACCAGCTTGGAAGGCTGGAGCTCTACCAACTGAGCTACTTTCGCATTACTGTGGTGCAAATATAAAAAATAAGTTAAGTTCAAAACAAGCTTTTTCGCAAAAAAAATCAATTAAAAACAACAATTATTTATAACTTATTTAAAACTAAAAAGTTAAAGAGGCAATTATTTTTCACAAATGATCAATATTATTAAGAAATACCATCAAAACAAACTTACACTGCTGACTAAACGTCTTTCAAAAAACAAAAACCTTCTGAAAGCGCTACCTTGACTGAGATAATTTAAAAACGAAATTTCATTTGGATTTATTTCGAGACAAATATTTAACAGGAATTATTTCGTTATTGGTAAAAATCAATCCTATCTTTGCCGAAAAAATCAAGTTCAAATCCACAAAATAGCTGTATTGAAAATTACAGATCAAAAAAGGATTTAAAAAAAACTTAGTCAACCCTTGCAAAACCTATTACAAAGCAACTAAAATTGACCCAACAGGGTTATTTAAATCAAAACTGTTGCTGCCGCTATTGGTTTAGATAAAATACCAACTTCGGGAAAACTATTGCGATCAAAGAAAACCGGAAAACATTATTTAAGTTAAAAAAAAATACAGAATGAATAAACTTTACTTTTTATTAATACTATCCGTTTTTATTGGTTGTAAAAAAGACACCCCTAAAATTGTTCCTGTTGTGGTAAAAAAAACGACACCTGCAATTATACTTACTGATGAAAGAAAAGTAGAAATTGATACTGCTCTTCTAAGCACTTTTAAAAGTGAAACCCTAAAACAATTCTACAATTCATCTGAGAATAAAACTGTTTGGGGAAATCTAAAGAAAAGGACCTACGTTTTAAACCAATTATCAAAAGCAGAAGAATTAGGCTTAAACCCAGAAGACTACAAAGCTTCAAAACTAAAAAAATTTGAAGAAAGAATCAATATTTTAAGCGATACTGATCTTGTAACTTACGACATATTATTAACTTATTATTTCGAAAGATATCTAAATCACCTTTATAAAGGAAAACTAAATCCGAAAAAAATATACACAGATTGGGATCTGGACGAAAAAACATTTGACGTAAACAATGTTCTTATAAAGGCTTTCAATAAAAACAAACTGGACAGCGTTGTCGATAACATTCAATCCAAAACAGAGACTTACAGACAATTATTAAAAGCACTCGAAATCATCAATACTTTCCCGGATGACAACATTAAAAACATCGAATTTGTAGATAAAATAACTTTACACGATACGAATGCAGCTTTGATTAATATAAAAAAAAGACTTCTATTCTGGAAGGACATGTCCGGAAAAGACAGCTTAAATAAGGTTTACGATCAAAAGACATTCGAATCTATAAAAAGATTCCAGGAAAGACATGGCTTAGCTTCAGATGGCGTTATTGGAGCAGGAACTATAAGCGCATTAAATTTTTCTAAAGAAAAAAGAAAACAACAGATTATTGCCAATTTAGAACGATGGAGATGGTACAACAATGATTTAGCCGAAAATTATTTCATCATAAACATTCCTGATTACTGCCTAAATGTTGTTGAGAATCAAGATACCACTTTTGTTCGAAATATTGTCGTAGGGACCAACAAAAGAAAAACCCCTATAATAACCTCAAACCTGAGAACGGTTGTTCTTAATCCTACCTGGACCGTTCCTCCTACCATCTTAAAAGAAGACGTAGTCCCGGCTATGAAACGAAATCGAAATTATTTAGCCAATAAAAACATTACTATATATGACAGTGCGGGAAAAGTAGTTGACCCAAATGCATGGAACGAAAACAAACCCGGTAATTATCGCTATGTACAAAGTCCCGGCTATAATAATTCATTGGGGGTAATGAAAATTTTATTCCCAAACAATCACAGTGTTTATCTACACGATACGAATCATCGTAATTATTTTGGAAGAAACAATCGTTCACTCAGTTCCGGATGTGTTCGCGTTGAAAATCCTTTAGAATTAGCAGAGCATATTTTAGACGATTCAGAACAATGGTCAAAGGACAGAATCGACACTATAATTGCTTCAAAGAAAACAACCAGCATTAAAATCAAAAAAAAATACGCTTTATACCAATGGTACTGGACCGCCTGGAGCAAAAAAAATCAGCTCATTTTCAGAGCTGATATTTATAATTTAGATTCGGATTTGTATGCTAAATTAAGAGATTAATTTTTCTTCCATCGCAAAACTTCTTGACGGATGGTAGATATACAAACACGACTTATCTTTTATTAGTTCAATTATTTCATCTGTTAATTCAATTGGAAGAGCAGGACAACCCTGGCTTCTACCTAGTCTTTTATGATCTCTGATAAAAGATTCAGAAACATAATCAGCTCCATGCATTACAACCCCTCTTTGACGGGCATTACTGTTAATTCCGTTTTCTAAACCATCCAAACGCAGAGAAGCACCGTGTTTGCCCTGGTAAATTTCTCCTGTTGCATAAAAGCCTAAACTGCTTTTAAAAGATGAATTTGAATTTGAAAAGTTAGATGCAAATTCTTCTCCGGTATTTCTTCCGTGAGCGACTAAAGAATTAAACAGAATTGTATTTGTTGCCAAATCAATTACCCAAAGGCGCTTTGTATTAGATGACAAACTAAAATCAATTACAGTTAAAATATCTTTTTGTATAATCCCTTTTTCTTTCAATAAATAAAAACCTTTTAAGGCTTCAGAAAAAGTTTTAAGTTCAGGCAAATTAAAATTGTTAGAATTTAAGGTATGATAAATACTTTCAATTTTCGCTTCGACAGTAAATTTCTCTACTTTAGCAATACTTTTTGTCGGAACCTCTTTAATTTCGGGAGTGTTATTTGAATCTTTACCAAAAGATAACAGCAAAAACACTAGCAAAGGATAAATTTTGTAAATCATTGAATTTCTTTAGGTTAATAAAAAATCTGGGTAAGGCAAAAGTATAAATATTTTTAGGCTCTCAAAATACAAGCCTGAAAATCAGGCTATTTTTGTTGAAAATTTAACATAATTAACATAAAAACATTATTTCTGTAAGATTTTTTCTTCTGCACAAAAACCTAATATTTATACCAATTTTCTTAATAAAAATTAAAATTAATGGTAATTCTGAAACAAATTCTGTTATAAATAGAACCAAAAATGATCTGTTTTATTGTATCTTGTAGCAGATTCATTCAAAATCTCTTTTCATTCTTCCTTTTATACTTTATAAAAAACCAAACTTAAAGACGAAAAGACCAGTTACTCAACAACGACTCCTAAAACACTCTTTTTCTGTAAGCAAATAATACTTTATTGACCACACACTGTTAAAAATAAGATTAGAAAAAGAGCATTGCATGAATTAATTTTAAAAAATAAAGACTTCTTTAATTAATTTATTATTTTTTAATACACTTCATTTTAATAACCATAATTGTAAAAATGCTTTCGTTCACATTTTAGAAATGGCTTATCTTTGTAAAAAACTAAAAATAATGAACAAGAAAGTAATACTTATGATTTTAGACGGTTGGGGAAAATCTCCTGACCCTAAAGTTTCTGCAATAGATAATGCAAATGTTCCTTTTATAAACAGTCTTTATCAAAACTACCCAAGCGCTCAACTAAGAACCGACGGATTAAATGTTGGTTTACCTGAAGGCCAAATGGGAAACAGTGAAGTTGGCCACATGAATCTTGGTGCCGGAAGGATTGTATATCAGGATTTAGCCAAAATAAATTTAGCAGTAGCGCACCAGACACTTGCCAAAGAACAAGTATTGGTTGATGCTTTTACTTATGCCAAAGAAAACAACAAGAAAGTTCATTTTTTAGGATTAGTTTCTGATGGCGGAGTTCACTCTCACACGTCTCACTTACGCGGATTAATTGATGCTTCTCAAGAATATGGCTTACAAAATGTTTTTGTTCATGCTTTTACTGACGGTCGTGATGTTGACCCAAAATCGGGAGCAAAATATATTCATGACTTAGAAGAGCACATTAAAGATACTCCGGTAAAAATCGCTTCAATCATCGGCCGTTATTATGCTATGGACCGTGATAAACGTTGGGAGCGTGTAAAATTGGCATATGATTTACTTGTAAATGCAATTGGAACTCCATCAAAAAATGCAGTTGCAAGTGTCCTTGACAGCTATGCTCATGATATTACGGATGAATTTATTGCTCCAATTGTCATGGTTGATGAAGAAGAAAAACCATTAGCAACAATTACCGAAGGTGATGTGGTGATCTTCTTTAATTTTAGAACTGACAGAGGTCGTGAACTTACAGAAGCGCTTTCGCAACAAGACTTTCACGAGCAAAACATGCACAAATTAAACTTGTATTATGTAACGCTTACCAACTACGACGAAACATACCAAAACGTAAAAGTAGTTTACAATAAAGATAATATCACCGAAACACTTGGTGAGGTTTTAGAAAAAGCGGGTAAAAAACAAATTCGTATTGCAGAAACAGAGAAATATCCGCACGTAACGTTTTTCTTTTCAGGTGGCAGGGAAACTCCTTTTGAAGGTGAATCAAGAATTTTAAGAAATTCTCCAAAAGTAGCTACTTATGACTTACAACCGGAAATGAGTGCTTTTGAACTTACAGCTGCCCTTGTTCCCGAATTGAATAAAGGTGAAGTTGATTTTGTTTGTTTGAATTTTGCCAATGGAGACATGGTAGGTCATACCGGAATCATGAGTGCTGCAATTCTTGCCTGCGAAGCCGTTGACGCTTGCGTAAAACAAGTTATCGAAGCCGCTCTTGCTAACGACTATACTACGATCGTAATTGCAGATCATGGAAATTGTGAAACCATGATTAATCCTGACGGAAGTCCAAATACAGCGCATACCACGAATCCAGTGCCGATTATTTTGGTTGACAAAGAATTAAAAAATATCGAAAATGGTGTTTTAGGCGACATTGCTCCTACTATTTTAGAACTAATGGGAATACAGCAACCCAACGCAATGACTTGTCATTCGTTGTTGTAAAAATATTCTTTTCAAACGACTTAAAAGCTGCTCTAATGATTAGAGCAGCTTTTTTTTTACAAAAAACAAAGCTTAAAATATTATTATTGATAGTAATACTATTATCTTTGCGTTTTAAATAACTTTTATGGAACTTATACTATCAAATTTAAAAATCCAGGTAAACGAAAAGATCTATGTAAAAGACCCCGAAACCTCTGTATTGGGAAAAAAAATAATTGAGCAAAGCATCCTCCTTATTGACGCTATTGGTTTTGACAACTTTACATTTAAAAAATTAGGAGAGAAAATAGGATCAAACGAAAGTTCGATTTATCGTTATTTCGAAAACAAGCACAAACTTTTAGTGTATCTCTCTTCGTGGTATTGGAGCTGGATGGAATATAAGCTTGTTTTTAGTACTACTAATATAACAAATAAAAAAGAGAAACTCAACAAAGCGATTACAATAGTTACCGAAAAGATAAGGGACGATATTGCTACCGAACATATCAACGAAGCAATTCTAAATAAAATAATTATTGCTGAATTCACAAAGACATTTCACACCAAAGAAGTGGACCAGGAAAACAAAGAAGGTTTTTTTCTGATCTACAAAAGAGTCATTAATAGAATTGTGGCTATCGTAAAGGAAGTAAATCCTGAATATCCTTTTGCTAAATCATTAGTTTCTACCATTGTCGAAGGAAGCCTGCACCAACACTTTCTAACAGATCATTTGAAAACCATTACCGATTGCAATGAAACTGTGACGACAACTCAATTTTACCTCAATCTTGCAGAAAACGTTTTACGCTAATTATAAAAAAATCAATATGACTCCATTAAAACGATTTTACAATTTACTCGAACTAGACAAAAAAGACATCTATCAGATCTTTTTCTATGCTATTTTTGCCGGATTGATCAGTTTATCGCTTCCGCTGGGTATACAGGCCATCATAACTTTTATACAATCCGGAAGAGTCAGTGCATCCTGGATCGTACTTATCATATTAGTGGTTGCAGGAGTTGCGCTTGTTGGAATTTTAGCTTTGATGCAATTGCGAATTACTGAAAACTTACAGCAAAAAATATTTGTTCGTGCTTCTTTTGAATTTGCAGCTCGTTTGCCAAAAATAAAGTCAGAGGAACTATACGGCACTTATCCGCCAGAATTGACAAATCGCTTTTTTGATACCATGACCATTCAAAAAGGAACTTCAAAGTTATTAACGGATTTTTCTGCTGCTTTACTTCAAATTACCTTTGGAATTATTCTGCTGTCTTTGTATCATCCCTTTTTTATTGTCTTTGGACTTTTATTGTTCCTGCTTTTATACTTTATCTTTAGATTTTCGTATAAATCAGGTTTAGAAACCAGTCTCAAAGAATCAAAATTCAAATACAAAGTAGCAAGCTGGCTGCAAGAAATGGCTCGTAATAATTTTAGTTTCAGAAATGAATTAAACTATGATTTTGCCCTTCAAAAAAACAATGCAATCGTAACGGGTTATCTTAATTATCGCGAGAAACACTTTAGCGTTATCAAAAGACAATTCATACAATTAATCATTTTCAAAATTATCATCACAGCAAGCTTATTATCTATTGGAGGATATTTAGTGCTAAGTCAGGAAATGAATATTGGACAATTTGTTGCTGCAGAGATTATTATTTTATTAGTAATTAATTCTGTTGAAAAAATTATTATTGGTCTGGAAAGTTTTTATGACGTTTTAACTTCTGTCGAAAAAATAGGTCAGGTAACGGATTTAGAATTAGAAGAAAATTCAGATTCACAAAGCGAACATTGCTACAACAATATCACTTTAGAAACTGAAAATTTAAAATTCAAATTCCCGGATGCACAAACTAATGCTTTAGATTCTATCACTCTTAAAATTGATCAGGGAGAAAAAATTGTAATCGACGGTCAGAATGGTTCCGGAAAAACAACCCTTATTCGGGTTTTATCCGGTTTATTAAAACAAAGTTCCGGTGCTTTCTATATTAACGATGATACTTTTAGAAAAATAAACCTCAAACAATATCGCTCGCAAATAGGAAGTATAATTCATAACGAAACACCATTTGAAGGAACTATTTTAGAAAACATCACTTTTAACGATCCTTCTATAAGTAGTGAAGATTTAAAATGGGCAATAGATGGAGTTCAGCTTAGTCCCTTGATAAAATTATTACCAAAAGGCTTAAATACCCATATTTATCCGGAAGGAAGACAGCTATCCTCTTCTAATGCTCAAAAAATCCTATTAGCCAGAAGTATAATTCATAGACCAAAAGTGCTGTTTTACGAAGATCCGACAGACACGATGGATGAAAATGTTGCAAATGAAATTATCGATTTTATCACTTCGGATAAAAACAAGTGGACCATTATTGTTTCATCCAAAAATCCGTATTGGAAAACAAAATCTACACGAACAATAACGATGCAAAACGGCCTTATTATACTGGATCAAAAAAAACAATAAGTCATGCTAAACATATCTGACAACAAAACAAGATTACAGCTGCTTGATCGCTACGAGACTGTAAAAAACCTAAGCAACAGACCTCATTATAAAATTCTAAACAAGATTATAATAGGTACCTCTATCTTAGGAATCATCATTCTTTTCCTGCCCTGGACACAGAATATTTCCGGATCAGGATCTGTAACAACGCTAAAACCCAATCAAAGACCTCAATCGATTCAGAGCGTTATTTCCGGCCGAATCGAAAAATGGTATGTGCAGGAAGGTGACTTTGTAAAAAAAGGAGACACGATTATGTTTATTTCTGAAATAAAAGAAGATTACATGGATCCCAATTTGGTAGCAAACACCAAAAGTCAGGTAGAGGCCAAAAAGAACTCTTTAGAATCGTATGATGAAAAAGTACAAACACTCTCGAGCCAGATTCAATCTATAGAGAATGAAAAAAAACTAAAGCTGGAACAGGCAAGAAACAAAGTCAAACAATCATTTTTAAAAATAAAAAGTGACAGTATTGATCTTGTTGCTGCAAGAACACAATTAAAAATTGCCAATACGCAATACAACCGTTCGGTTCAATTAAACAAAGAAGGCCTAAAACCACTTACTGATGTCGAAGAGAAACGTTTAAAACTGCAAGATGTTGATGCTAAAATCATCACTCAGGAAAATAAATACCTGACGAGCAAAAACGAATACCTAAATGCAAAGGTTGAAATTAACCGAATTGCAGCCGAATATGCTGAAAAAGCAGCTAAAGCAAAAAGCGACCAATTCACCACTCTGAGCAATAAATTTGATACTGAAGCCCAGGTAAGCAAACTGGAAAATCAATATACCAATTACAGCTTACGAAATGGTATGTATTACATTAAAGCGGTGCAAAGCGGATATATTAACAGAGCTGTGCAGGCAGGTTTGGGCGAAACGATAAAAGAAGGAACTCCAATTGTAACCATAATGCCTTCTCAATACGACATTGCAGTTGAAACGTTTATAAACCCGATCGATTTACCCCTAATTCATAAAGGAGCAAAAGTACGTATTTGGTTCGATGGCTGGCCTACTATTGTATTTGCAGGCTGGCCTGATATGTCATATGGAACTTTTGGAGGAAAAGTGGTGGCGATCGAAAACTTTATTAGCCCTAATGGGAAATACAGAATTCTGATTGCTCCTGACCCAAACGAGGCAAAATGGCCTAAACAATTGAGTATTGGTTCCGGCGCTCAAACAATTGCTTTACTTGATACCGTACCAATTTGGTTTGAGATTTGGAGAACTTTAAACGGATTTCCTCCTAATTACTATAAAAGTGGACAAACAGAAACTAAAGAGAAAAAATAATGAAACGAATACTTATAGCTTTTCTTTTTTTGGGTTGTACCGTTTTTGGCCAACAACCAATCTCTAAAGAGCTCACTTATAATGAGTTTCTTGGATATGTAAAAAAATACCATCCTCTGGTTAAAAATGCAAACTTAGAAGTCAGTAAAGCACAAGCCAATTTGATGATGGCGAGAGGTGGTTTTGACCCAAAAATTGAAGTTGATTTCAGCAAAAAACAATTTAAGGACAAAGAATACTATTCTATTTTGAACAGCAGTTTCAAAATACCAACCTGGTACGGAATCGAACTGAAAGCGGGATTTGATAATAACGAAGGCGTTTATCTTAATCCTGAAAACACAACTCCAAATCAAGGATTAACTTCTTTTGGGATCAGTGTTCCTATTGGTCAGGGATTATTTATTAACCAAAGAATGGCCGATGTAAGAATGGCTAAAATTCAAATAAAACTCAGCCAATCCGAAAGAAAACTTGAAGCCATTAGTGTTTTGTATGATGCTTCGGTTGCTTATTTTAACTGGAAGAAGAATTTTGAAGAAATGAAACTTTATGAAATGTACAACAGTAATGCTGAAATACGTTTAGAAGGCATTAAATCTTTAATCAATCAAGGTGACAAACCCGCCATAGACAGTATCGAAGCCGGAATTATTGTAAAAAACAGGGCATTAAGTCTCGAGGATTCCAAACTAAAACTGGCCAAAGCAAAACTTGAATTATCTAATTTTATGTGGATTGACAATAACATTCCGCTAGAACTTTCAGATGAGCTCATACCGGAAACAGCGCTTGAAAATACGCTGCAGGAAACTTTAAAAACAAACGATTTATTACAAGGAGACCTTAATTTAGAAACACATCCCAAACTGAATGCACTACAAAATAAAATAGAAATCCTGACTGTAGAGAAAGACCTCAAGCAAAACATGCTATTGCCAAAAATAAATATCGGTTACTCCTATTTATCAGAACCCAGTTATATTGATAATTATCGTTTTGACGATTATAAAATTGGATTGGAATTTTATTTTCCTTTATTTCTAAGAAAAGAACGCGGGAGCCTGAAACTGGCAAAATATAAACTTCAGGAAAACCAGTTTGCCCTGGCCCTGGAAAAAACACAGTTGAGCAATAAAATAAGCGCACAGAAAATAGAAATCAATTCGCTTATAAAACAAAAAAAGTTAGCCAAGGATCTAGTAGAAAACAATCTGACAATGCTAAATTCCGAAGAACGTTTGTTTACTTTTGGAGAAAGCTCTTTATTCCTGATCAACACGCGTGAGAATAATTTAGTAAGTGCAAAACTAGCTTCTATTGCGCTGGAAAACAGATTTTACATCTCCAACTCAGAACTATTCAAAATCATGGCAAATCCTGATTAGGTTTCAACATATAAGAGATATAAGTTCATTTTCGCAGAGACGCACAGCAGTGCTTCTATTTTTATGTCATACATAAAAACTACATTGAAGTTTAAATGAACTTATATCACTTATATGGTTTAAAAACTTAAATCACAAAATAATGATACGTCCATTCCACGGCGTAGATTACAAGTCCGATAAGTCCTCCTACCAGAGTTCCGTTGATTCTAATATATTGAAGATCTTTCCCTATTTCTAATTCTAATTTTTCTGAAACTTCCTTCCCATCCCAGCTTTTTACGGTTGAGGAAATTAAATCTCCAATCACTTTTTTATTGTTTAAAAGAATAGAAAGCAAATCGTTTTTGATGAAATTATTAATTTTATCAATCATTACAACATCTTCCCGGATTCCTTGCCCGAAGCTTTGAATCAAACCGGAAATACTTTTTTTGATAGACGACTCATCACCTTTATGCAAATCGTTAGAAATAGACAATTTTATTTCGTCCCAAATTCCGTTAATGTAGTCCTGCACTTCTTTTTTGCCAACAAAACCCAAAATCACCGTATTGATTTTAACTCTCATCTCTTCAGAGTTTTTTATCTTATCAAGAAAATCATTGATGTATTCGTCTATTTTAAGACGGATTGTACTTTCAGGATTTTTAGCTTCATTCAAAAAATCATACAACCCGTTAAACACACCTTCTGAAATACTTTTATCAGCCAGGCCAAAACTCAAAAACGGCGTTGATTCTTTTACTTTTTTACGAATCAGGTCTTTGTTATTACTCAATTCCTTAGCCATAACTTCCAGCAAATTGGTTAGCAACTGATCTTTAAATTGTCCTTTTTGTAAAGGTTCTAAAGCTAATGCTACCCAATCTCCAAAATTGATTCCTTCGAGTTTTTCTTTGAACTGAACCTGAATAAATCGTTTTATATCCTCGTCTTTTATCGTTTTTAAAATCCCCGGAATAATATTTACCGCTACCAGGTTAGCAATTTTATTGGCATTTTCTTCTTGCGACAACCAATCTGAAGCTTTTGTCGCAAAATTGAATTCTTCTAACTTAATTTCTAATTTTTCACGATTCAGAAATTCTTCTGAAACAAAATTTCCTAGATTTTCTCCAATCTCGTTTTTCTTGGTAGGGATAATTGCTGTATGCCAGATAGGAATTCCTAACGGATGACGAAACAAGGCAACAACTGCAAACCAATCGGCAATTCCGCCCACCATTGCCGCTTCGCTAAAAGCCTGTAACATGGGGATTTTAAAATAAATAGCTATTATAAAAAGAAGCACTGCAAAGCCTAAAAGCGCCAGGGCATTATTCTTCATCTTATTTAAAGCTTTTTTCTTCGATATATTTTCCTGATCTATAGATGTTTCCATAATTTTAATAGTTTTAACTATTACTAATTTACGGCTTTTCTGTCAATTCGAAACGTTATTCATTGTCGTTTTGCCTCGAATTTCACTAATTAGTACAAATTGCAATTGCTTTAAAATTGAATTTTAATAATCGAATTAATTTTAAGCTGATTATAAAAATTAATGCGTGTTAATGCGTGAAATTCGTGGCGAAAATTTTAAACTCTTCAACCCAAAAAAAATAATATTAAAATCGTACTTTTGCGAACTGAAAATCCGAAATTATGATTATTGTAAAATCACGTGAAGAAATCGAATTAATGCGCGAAAGTGCATTGATCGTATCTAAAACATTAGGAATGATTGCTTCTGAAATTAAAGAAGGAGTTACCACATTATATTTAGACAAACTAGCTGAGGAATTCATCCGTGATCACGGTGCAGTTCCAAGCTTTTTAGGATTGTATGATTTCCCGAATTCACTTTGTATGAGTCCAAATTCGCAAGTGGTACACGGAATACCGAATAACACACCTCTAAAAAGTGGTGACGTTATCTCTGTAGATTGTGGTGCTTTCAAAAATGGATATCACGGTGATCATGCCTACAGTTTTGAAATTGGAGAAGTTGCTCCTGAAGTAAAAAAACTATTGCAGGTAACTAAGGAATCCCTTTACGTTGGAATCAGAGAATTTAAAGCCGGAAATCGCGTAGAAGATGTTGGAAATGCGATTCAAAAATATACCGAATCTCATGGTTATGGTGTTGTTCGTGAATTGGTAGGCCATGGTTTAGGACAAAAAATGCACGAAGAACCGGAAATGCCAAATTACGGAAAACGTGGTCGTGGAAAATTGTTCATTGAAGGAATGGTCGTTGCTATTGAACCCATGATCAATCTTGGAACACGAAATATAAAACAACATAAAGATGGCTGGACCATTACAACTGCAGACGGAAAAGCAAGTGCACATTTTGAACATGATGTTGCCTTAATAGATGGAAAACCAGAAATCTTATCGACTTTTCAATACATCTACAAAGCTTTAGGAATCGAAAGCAATGAAGAAGATGAATTCAGAAAAGTGCCGTTAGTTTTATAATAAAACAAAAAATCCCGAGTAAAACCCTGTGAAAAAATTATTCAAATTAGTACTTAATACAATACCTCGTCCATTATTAATTCGCCTGAGTTATGTGGCCCGACCAGTTTTAGCACTTTCATTAAAAGGAACTAAATATACTGATCCGATTGATGGAAGAAGTTTTAAATCATTTTTGCCTTATGGATATGGAAAACAACGTAATAATGTGCTTTCGCCAAGTACACTTTCGTTAGAAAGACATCGTTTACTTTGGTTGTATTTAAACGATCAGACTGATTTTTTTACAGCTCCTAAAAAAGTACTTCACTTTGCTCCGGAACAAGCTTTTTACAAAAGATTCCGCAAGCAAAAGAATCTTGATTACACGACAACAGATTTATTTTCGCCTTTGGCAGATGTAAAAGCAGACATTTGTAATTTGCCATTTAAGGATAATGAATACGATGTGATTTTATGTAATCACGTATTAGAACATATTCCGGACGATACAAAAGCGATGCACGAATTATTTCGTGTATTAAAACCAGGCGGAATGGCAATTCTTCAAATTCCACAGGATTTATCCAGAGCGGTAACTTTTGCTGATGATACTATTACAGATCAAAAAGAACGTGCTAAAATATTCGGACAATACGATCACGTTCGTATCTATGGCCGTGATTATTTTGATAAACTGAGAAGCATTGGTTTTATCGTAATCGAAGAAGACTATACGCATAAAATAGCACCTGAATTGGTAGAAAAATATTGTTTGGCAAAAGGAGAAATTATTCCACTTTGCTTTAAACCGGAAAACTAAATTATTAGATTTTTTCACCATATAAGTGATATAAGTTCATTTAAAAAAGTTTTCAAAATAGTACTATTTTGAAAACTTTTTAAATTTAAGCCCATTCCCAAATTACAATCCAACCAAACTCCCCATCTTGAAACCTTCAAAACCATTTCAGTTCTGTTTTGACATCAGTTTAGAAAAAAACACGAACCATTATCTCCCAACAGCTTATATCGTTGAGAATACCGATGAAATTAAATATTTAAACAAAAAGGCAACTCCGGATGTACTGGAAAGTTTTGGAATTATTTCAGAAAAGTTAGATTCCGGTACAAAAAAAATACTGACGGTTTGCGAATCTTTAAAGCCTGATTTTATTTTTAAAAAATTTAGTGCAAAAGTCAAATCGGCAAAAACAATTGCTGATTTACAAAAAGACTCTAAAATTGATTTTGCCATTCGACAGCACTTGCAACTCAATTTAAGTTCCTTTTACACGCTTATTGTACAAGAACAATTTCCATTATCACTTAACATGGGAATTGAAAAGGATTTTTATCGTTCCAGGGTTAGTATAACTCCTCTCGATTTTGAACCGCAAATTAAATTCAACAAACATTCCGAAGGAATTACCTATACGCTGTCTTTAAAAGAAAACGAAACTATATTTCTACCTATGAATAGTAATATTGCTATTCTTTTGGATGAGCCGGGCTGGTTAATTATCGATAAAAAATTAGGAAAGTTAAAAGACCTGAACTCTAAAAAACTTTCTCCTTTTATAACAAAAGAATCAATTGAAATCCCTTCGAAATTAGTGGATAGCTATTTTAAAAATTTCATTCCTGAAATAGCCAAAAAAATTAATATTGAAGCAACAGGTTTTGAAATTGAGGTTCGTGACAAAGTTATTTTTAGCACGATTCAGCCCGTTTTTGATTTCTTTAAAAACTGCTATTACCTCAACCTTTATTTTGATTATAACGGTTATTCGTTTGATGCCAGTAAAATAAAAAAAACACATTCATTTGTTGATTTTAGCATTGCTAACGAACCTAAAATAATTCAGTTTAAGCGAAGTACTGATGAAATTTCATATACAGATAAATTACTCAAAATTGGCTTGACAAAAATCAAAAATGAATTATTTGGACAAAATTCAGATGCTGAAATCCATGATCCTTATACCAATATCCAATTCGTTATTGATCATAAAGAAGAGCTCGAAAACCTGGGTTTTACTATCCAAAATTTAAAACTGGAAAGCAAAGAAATCATTACAGCAAACCATACGATTTCAGCTTCAAAAGAAGAAACAAAAGAAGATTGGTTCGATATCAAAATAATCATTTCGATTGGGGTTTATACGATCAATTTCAGTGAAATTATTCCTAATATAAAAAGTAAGGAAAGACTCTTTTTACTGCCTGACGGAAATTATTTTCTGATTCCTTTAGAATGGCTTAGCAAATACAGCTCTTTAGCCAAATTAGCCAAAACAGAAAATGGCAATCTGCTTTTACGCAAAAGTAACTTTGCTGCTTTAGATGCAATTCCGGAAATCAAAACTGATATAATTCACCAAGCTGAATATACTGCTTCTGATTTGCTCAAAGCAACTCTAAGACCTTACCAAGTAGATGGTGTAAAATGGCTTTTAGGTCATTTTAACTCCAATTTAGGCGCTTGTCTTGCTGATGACATGGGACTTGGTAAGACATTACAAACCTTAGCCGTTCTGGTGGCCGTGCAGGAACAATTAGGATTTACCACTAAAACTACGAATTTTGATTTGTTTCAAAACGAAACGACTATTGAAAGAAAACCTCTAAATGCCTTAATTGTTCTCCCTTCTTCTCTGGTTTTTAACTGGTATAATGAAGCTGTAAAATTCACTCCGCATTTTTCGAAGATGCAATATGTTGGCAACGACAGAAAATCATTACAGCATAGATTAGAGTCGACAGATTTGATTTTTACGAGTTACAGCATTGTGCATCGGGATATTTCAATTTTAGAAAAGTATAATTTCCGCTATTTGATTTTAGATGAAAGTCAATACATTAAAAATAAAAATTCTAAAATTTTCAAAGCCATTAATAAAATAAATACAGCTCATAAAATGGCACTGAGTGGCACGCCTATCGAAAACTCGCTGGACGATTTATGGTCGCAAATGCAATTTATAAATCCGGATATTCTGGGTAGTTATGATTTTTTTGCTCAGAATTTTAAAATTCCTATTGAGAAAAAACAAGACGAAAATAGTTTATCTGAATTGAAAAATCTTATTCAGCCTTATATTCTAAGAAGAACCAAAGAACAGGTTTTGAAGGATTTGCCAGAATTAACAGAGCAGATTTATTATTGCGACATGGATCCTGAACAGGAAAAACTGTACGAAAAAGAAAAATCTAAAGCCAGGAATTTTTTACTGAAAACAGATGGGTCCAGCCCTGACAAAATCAGCATTATCAACACATTGATGAAATTAAGACAACTGAGTAATCATCCAAAAATGGTAGATCAGAACTCCGAAATTGATTCCGGAAAATACAATGCAGTCACGAATTATCTGGAAACTTTAGTAAAAGAAAAACAGAAAACCATCATTTTTAGCTCATTTGTTACTAATCTCAATTTTTACTCTGATTGGTGCAAGGAAAACAAAATAGATTTTTGCGAAATTACAGGCGAAACTCCTGCCAATAAAAGAGAACAGCAGGTAAAGAGATTTCAGGAAAAGGAAAATCCTTTGTTGTTTTTTATTTCGCTCAAAGCAGGTGGTGTTGGTTTGAATATCACCAAAGCTTCCTATGTTTTATTCTTAGATCCGTGGTGGAATCCTTTTGCTGAAAAACAAGGAGTTGGCCGGGCACATCGAATTGGACAATTAAATAAAGTAAATGTTATCCGGTTTATTTCGAAAAATACAGTAGAAGAAAAAATAATCAAACTTCAGGAAAACAAAAAACTATTATCAGATTCTCTTTTAGAAGAAAGTTATATTAATGATGAAATTGAAGTTAATTTAGAATACATCCTGGGTTCTTAATAAAATTCAGGACCAATAAAAATGGCATCCTTTTACTTTATATAAAATTCTTATATTTACAATCTTACAACCGTAATATGATGCCAAAATTTTTGTTTCAGAATCTTCTGCTGATTTTCTTTTTTGCTTCGGCGACAGCCCAGGAAGTACAAACCGAGATTGATCCTCCATATAATATAAAGACTGTATCGTTTGTTCAAAACGGCAGTAATGTTGTCCCTATATTTGAATTAGGCGATACGTTTACCTTTCTGTTTGATGATTTATTTGGTAATGAAGCCAATTATTATTTTGAAGTGATACATTGCGACTATAATTGGAAACCAACTGATATTCCGAAAACAGATTACATTAGCGGCTTTGACAATCAAAGAATTACTGATTATGTAAATTCATTCAACACTCTTCAGGTGTATTCTCATTACCGACTTTCTTTCCCTAATCAGTTTACGACGCAATTGCGAATTTCGGGAAATTATATGCTTAGAATCCTGAATGAAGACAAAGAGGTTTTATTTTCCAGAAAATTCATTCTATATGAAAACCATGCTACAGTTGCAGCTCAGGTCAAACGAAGCCGGGATGTTACCAATATAGATTACAAACAAAATTTGGATTTTTCGATAGTATCAAACGATATTGTTTTCCAGACTCCAATACAAAATGTAAAAATTGTATTGCTGCAAAATGGTAATTTTAATACTGCTATCAAAAACGTTCCTCCACAATATACCATTGGAAATCAATTGGTCTATAAGTACGATAAGGAAACACAGTTCTGGGGAGGAAATGAATTTTTATATTTCGAAAATAAAGACATTCGTGCTGCAAGTAACAACGTAGGAAGGGTTGGTGCCAATAATGATATTTATAATGCTTATTTGTATACCAATCAGGCAAGAGCCAATCAGATCTATACGGTATACCAGGATGTAAACGGAAATTTCGTTGTTAAAAACATAAACGCTTCCAATAACGAAATTGAGGCTGATTACGCCTGGGTTTATTTTAGCCTCTCTGCCCCTACTTTCAGATCATCAACTAAAGATATTTATATTACGGGCATGTTTAACAACTACAGCTTATCGCCAGAATACAAAATGGATTATAATACAGAGAAAGGTGTTTACGAAAAAGCGGTAATGATCAAACAAGGTTTTACTAATTTTCAATATACAGTTGCCGATAAAAAAGGAGTGATTGACTATCAAAATGCCATTGACGGAAACTTTTATCAAACTGAAAATGAATACACCATACTCGTTTATTACAAAGAAAGTACAGATCGTTATCAAAGAGTTATAGGAAAAGGAAATGCGAACTCGATAAACATCATTAATTAAAACATTGTTAAGGATTTCAATCAAAAGATTTTTTTTTGTAGCTTTGCAACTATAACCCACACATATATACTACTTTAGTATGGTTTCTCAGATAACACGAGGCATAAAAATATCTGTTTTGACTAGTTTTGAAGGTACTTACTTCAAGAACTACAAGATCCACTTTGCTTTTAGTTATGTAGTTACAATCGAAAATCACAGCAAAGATTCCGTTCAGTTAACCTCTCGCCACTGGGAGATATTCGATTCTTTAAACGATCTTGAAGTCGTAGACGGAGAAGGCGTTATTGGAAAAAAACCGGTCCTTAAACCCGGAGAAAATCACACTTACAGCTCAGGTTGTTTATTGTCATCTCCTTATGGTGCAATGAAAGGGTATTTTAATATGATTAATTTTACCACTACAAAAACATTCAAAGTTATTGTTCCTACTTTTAGAATGTGTGCTCCTTTCGCCTTAAACTAAATACGGGTTTAAAAACTGTATTTTTTTTATCGTTATCTTAATCACAATTTTGTCAAATTATTAATTTATCCTTTGTACTTTTGTGCAACGTTAGATTATTCGTAATAAATCAAATCATCTAACCCTTAAATTGTCTAATTATCTAATTTTAAATAAAATGCTAAAAGGATTCTTTCATGTACCAAAAGCGGTAAACGAGCCTGTAAAAAGCTACGCACCTAACTCACCAGAAAAAGCAGCTGTTCAGGCCGCTTATACCACATTGTGGAATTCTCAAATTGACGTTCCGTTATACATCGGAAGCGAAGAAATCAGAACTGGAAATACAAGAACAATATCAGCTCCTCACGATCACAAACACATTGTAGGAACTTATCACTTAGCTGAAAAACAACATATCGAAAAAGCGATTGCTAATGCACTTGAATCCAGAAAAGCATGGGCAAACATGGCATGGGAACAACGTGCTGCTATTTTCTTAAAAGCTGCTGAACTTATTGCAGGTCCATACAGAGCCCGTATTAATGCAGCTACAATGATTGGTCAATCTAAAAATATTCATCAGGCAGAAATTGATGCTTCTTGCGAATTGATCGACTTTTTACGTTACAACGTAGAATTTATGACTCAAATTTACGGAGATCAGCCAAAATCAGATTCTACAACCTGGAATCGCTTAGAATACAGACCTCTTGAAGGTTTTGTTTATGCCATTACTCCTTTCAACTTTACTGCTATTGCTGCAAATCTTCCTGCAAGTGCTGCAATGATGGGAAATGTTGTGATCTGGAAACCAAGTGATAGTCAGGTTTTCTCTGCAAAAATTATTATCGATGTTTTCAAAGAAGCCGGTGTTCCTGATGGCGTTATTAACGTTGTTTTTGGAGATGCTTTAATGATTACTGACACAGTTTTAGCAAGTCGTGATTTTGCAGGAGTTCACTTTACAGGATCAACTCACGTATTTAAAGATATCTGGGCTAAAATTGGAGCAAACATCCATAACTATAAAACATACCCAAGAATCGTTGGAGAAACTGGAGGTAAAGATTTTATCATTGCTCACCCAAGCGCTAACGCAAAACAAGTGTCTACAGGAATTACCCGTGGTGCATTTGAATTTCAAGGACAAAAATGTTCTGCAGCTTCGAGAGCTTATATCCCGCAAAGTTTATGGCCAGCTGTAAAAGAGCAATTAATTGCCGACGCTAAATCTATGAAAATGGGTTCTCCTGAAGATTTCGGTAACTTTATTACTGCAGTAATTCACGAAGGTTCTTTTGATAAATTAGCAGGTTTTATTGATCAGGCTAAAAAAGATGCTGATGCCGAAATCATCGTTGGCGGAAACTACGATAAATCTGTAGGTTACTTTATTGAGCCAACAATTATTGTCACTACTAATCCTAAATATACTACAATGGAAACCGAATTGTTCGGACCAGTAATTACTATTTACGTATACGAAGATGCAAAATGGGAAGAGACTTTAGAATTAGTTGATACTACTTCTGAGTATGCTTTGACAGGAGCTGTATTTAGCCAGGATCGTTATGCTATTGAAGTAGCGACTACTAAATTGCAAAACGCTGCCGGTAACTTCTATATCAATGATAAACCAACAGGAGCTGTTGTAGGTATGCAGCCTTTTGGTGGAGCAAGAGCTTCAGGAACGAACGACAAAGCAGGTTCTGCATTGAACTTATTGCGTTGGGCTTCTCCCAGAACAATCAAAGAAACTTTTGTTACTCCGGAAGATTACAAATATCCTTTCTTAGGATAATAAATTTTTGTTTAAAGTTTCAGGTTTTAGAAACTTTATTTATATAAAAAGCCGAATCTTTTAATTAAGATTTGGCTTTTTACTTTTTATTGCCTACCAAAGAAAGGTACTTCAACTAAATGAAGATCATAATATCTTCGATAATTTTCATTTCACCCCTATCTAGTATTTCTTCTAAAATTGAGCTCTTTGTTACACTTTATTCTAAAAAACACATTTTTAAGGCAACCAGAATTAATAAAGAACAATTTGTCGAAACGTGATTAACCTATTTAAAATTTTAATGAAAAGAAAATCATTAAAATAACCCACTCAATTATAGCTATTTAAAAAACAACTTAAGAATTCAAGCTGGGATTTAATATTTCAGTAATAACAATTAAAAAAGATTATTTTTTTTTGTAATACTTTTCCTATTATACTGATTGTCAAGACTATTGCGTTGTTTAAAAACCCTATTTTATCATTTTAAAAACTTATTCCAATAATAATAAAGCAGGTGCCTATATAATTTTGCATCACATTAGTTGTCTTAGGAACAATACAAAATAAACATTAAAGCTAAATCTCGTCTGCTTCTAAGGTAATTAAGAATCAAATTATTCAAAACAAACAAAAAAGACTTATGAAAAATTTACAAAACACCCCTCAAATAATTGTACAAGCCAAAAGTATTGGACACCCAATTGATTTTAAATGGAATAAAAAAAAGATAGATTATTTTTTAGATCCACTGGAAGGAAATGAAGAACTTGAGAATGCTTTACTTAAAATTAATCACAAAGCTTCAATTGGCTTAACAGCCGCCTTATTAGAATGGGTTTACTGGCGTTACATCGGATATACAAAAACGAATAATGATCTTCAAAAACGAATTGAGGCACTTTGGTGTTCTATAGATAATATAGAAAATACAAAACCTTTGTTTTTTGATGTCGATTTTGATATATCTGCCTCAGGCTCTGTAAACGGACCACTATGGATCGCTCTTATGAATACCCGAATGATCGATGTTATGTACAGAAAAGGATCCTGCCTGCTACAAACCGAACTGATCGGATTGATATTGTTAGCACGCCACGTCACCCCCCGAAAAAAAGTTTTTGATAAATGGTTCAACAGAACAATAGTAAAATTAGAACATGAATATCCCTGTCAATACAATAATGATAGTCCGGATCAAACCGATGAAATTATCTATGACTCATCCAGCGAACCTGTAATCTGCCGCAACTTTTTCTTTGATCCTGAATTTGAGTGTACTCAGGAAGCATCAGAAAAAGCGATACATGAACTAATAGATCATTTAGATTGTAAAACAAATCAGTTTTTATGCTTGTCCCAAAAAGTATCGTAACCTAATTCCTCTTTTTATTTCAAAAATAACCCGACAGTAATTTACAATGTAATTACTGTCGGGTTATTTACTATTTTATGATAAGTTAAACCACAAACTTCAGAGGCAAATGCACTACTTTTTTAGTTTCGAAAAATTCGTCTTCAAAAATAGTAGACAAATCATATAAAGTTGCTTTGGGGAAATCTTTTAATTCTTCGGTCAAATCACCACCTTTTAGGTACAGAATTCCGTTTTTTAAAGTATGCTTGTGTTGCTTTTTAACTTTATTTCTAATCCAGGAAACAAAATCAGGCATGTTTGTAACGGCACGACTTACAATAAAATCAAAATCACCTTTTACATTCTCGGCACGTAATTGTTCTGCTTTTACGTTCTTTAATTCTAATGCATCAACCACGCCCTGCACCACTTTTATTTTTTTTGCAATAACATCAATCAGATAAAAACGCGTTTCCGGAAAAAGAATAGCTAAAGGAATCCCGGGAAATCCTCCACCGGTCCCAACATCCAGAACAGTTGCTCCGGGCTCAAACTTCATGATTTTTGCAATTCCTAAAGAATGCAAAACGTGTTTTGTATATAAGGCATCAATATCTTTACGCGAAATAACATTGATTTTTTCATTCCAATCGTGGTATAAAAAGTCTAATTTTTGAAATTGTTCGATTTGAATATCAGTCAAATCAGGAAAATATTTCAATATCTCATCCATTGCTCTAATTTTTTAACAAAAGTACTACTTTAGAGTTGAAATATTTAACTCAATTTTGCAAATTGAAAATTTATAATAATTACCTTTGAAAACTATTTAAATTAATTATGAATAACACTGCGCCTACTTTTGCTAAGCAAGACAATCTGAAGTTCTTCAGAACTCTTAACTCACGAGTAAACAATTACTTCAAGGAGAATAACATTCAGAAAACCGGAAACTGGAAGCTGCACTTAAAAGCCGTTATTCTTTTCGCCGTTTTTCTAACGCCTTACTTTTTGATACTAACTCTTGATATGCCATTTTGGGCTCAATTGTTACTCAACATTCTTATGGGAGTTGGAATGGCCGGAATCGGAATGAACGTGATGCACGACGGAAATCACGGATCATACTCTTCTAAATCATGGATTAATAAAATTATGGGCGGAAGTATTTATGTTCTGGCCGGAAACGTACACAACTGGCAAGTACAACACAATGTACTGCATCATACCTATACTAATATTCATGGGCATGATGAAGATCTTGATGCCGGAAGAATTATTCGTTTTACACAAAATGCCGAATGGCACCGTTTTCATAAATTTCAACATTATTATTCTTTTTTCTTATACGGATTATTGACTTTCAATTGGGCTTTAACAACCGATTTTAAGCAAATGAAAAATTACCTAAGAAGAAAATTATCTTACGGAGCACCACAAAGCCCTACTAAATTATGGACAGTTTTGGTCATCACAAAAATAATTTACGTTTTAATCTGGATGGCTTTGCCAATGATTTTAGGCGTAATATGGTGGAAAGTAGTAATTGGCTTTTTCGTTATGCATTACACAGCAGGATTAATTTTAAGTATCGTTTTTCAATTGGCACACGTGGTTGAGGAAACTTCAAATCCAATCCCGAATGAAGAAGGGGAAATGGAAAATACCTGGGCCATTCACCAACTATATACAACAGCTAATTTTGCTCCAAAAAACAAAGTAGTCAACTGGTTTACCGGAGGATTAAACCACCAGATCGAGCACCATATTTTTCCCAATATCAGTCATATTCATTATGGAAAAATTGCCGAAATTGTAAAACAAACTGCAATCGAATGTAACTTGCCTTATCATGAATTCAGAACTATGAGAGGAGCCGTTATTGCACATTACAAGCATTTGAAAGATCTTGGAATGAAACCGGAGCTGGCATAAAACTAAAAAAATCTATTAATAATTAACCTTCCTTAATTAAAGTTGAAATTAAGGACATTCAAAAATTTTATAATGAATCATATTCTTTCAGACAGAATCAACAACTTAGCGACATCACAAACTTTAGCAATGGCTGCTTTAGCACGCGAACTAAAAGCACAAGGAAAAGACATTATCAGTTTAAGTTTAGGAGAACCGGATTTTAATACTCCTGACTTCATTAAAGAAGCAGTAAAAAAAGCAGTTGACGAAAATTACAGTACTTATTCTCCGGTAGAGGGTTACTTAGAATTGAGAGAAGCAATATGCAAAAAATTCAAAAGAGACAATAATTTAGAATACAAACCTTCTCAAATTGTAGTTTCTACAGGAGCAAAACAATCGTTGTATAACATTGCACAAGTAATGCTAAACGATGGTGACGAGGTTATTTTACCAGCACCTTACTGGGTTTCTTATTTCGAAATCGTTAAGCTTTCAGGTGGAGTTCCGGTTGAAGTTCCAACATCTGTAGATACTGATTTCAAAATTACACCGGAACAATTAGAAGCAGCTATAACACCAAAAACAAAAATGATGTGGTTCAGTTCTCCTTGTAACCCATCCGGATCTGTTTACAGCAGAGAAGAGTTAACAGCTCTTGCAAAAGTTTTAGAAAAACACCCCAACATATATGTAGTTGCTGACGAAATCTATGAGCACATCAATTTCTCAGGAACTTTCTGCAGCATCGGTTCAATCCCGGGAATGTTAGAAAAAACAATTACGGTAAATGGAGTGGCAAAAGCATTCGCCATGACAGGATACAGAATTGGTTACATCGGAGCTCCGGAATTTATCGCAAAAGCGTGTACAAAAATTCAGGGACAAGTAACTTCAGGAGCAAATTCTGTAGCGCAACGTGCTACGATTACTGCTGTAGAAGCTGACCCAAGCGTATTAAACCATATGGTTCAGGCTTTCCACAGTCGTAGAGACTTAGTTGTTGGATTGTTAAAAGAAATTCCAGGTGTAAAAATCAACGTTCCTGAAGGAGCTTTTTACGTTTTCCCTGACGTTTCTTCTTTCTTCGGAAAAACATTAAAAGGAACTGAAATTAAAGATGCAAACGACCTGTCTATGTATCTTTTAGGAGAAGCAAATGTAGCAACCGTAACAGGAGATGCTTTCGGAAACCCTAATTGTATCCGTTTCTCTTACGCAACAAGCGATGATATTCTAAAAGAGGCATTACGCAGAATCAAAGAAGCTTTGGCTGCATAATAATATAACTAATTTTACTAAAACGGCTTAAGGTTCAAAGTTTCATCACTTTATACTTTAAGCTGTTTTTTTTTATGCAATTATTTTGGGCGTGCCCCTCCGGGTCGGGCTTTCGGCTATATCTTTTATTCTGCTAAAGCTTCATAAAAGGATACCGCCTCAATCCCTCACGCAAAATAGCAAACGAGATCTTTATCATTTCAAAAAAACAAAATTTAAAAGCTTACAATTTCAATTCGTATAATTTGTGGTTTAAAAACTCACTTTAAAAATTCTCACTCCTATAATTCGAGAAATTCGTGGCGACCAAAAAAAACATCTTTCAAAATTCCCATTCTACAATATTATAAATCACAAGCATAATCCTGTAAGACAAAACAACCTATTAGTTGCCATCTTTGTATTATAAAATTAATTAAAAATTATTATCATGATACATACAGATGAAACCACAGAAAAAGCAGTTAGTACATTAAACGGATTAATTTCAATTCTGGAAGACGGAAAATTAGGATATACTAATGCAGCAGAGCATGTAAGCAGTCCGGCCATCAAAACAGATTTCTTAGACTACGCCCGCGAACGTGCATTATTCATTGTAGAAATACAAGACGAAATCAACAAATTAGGAAAATCAACTGATACAGCAGGCGGAGGTCCATTAGGAGCGATACACCGCGCGTGGATCGACATCAAATCTTCGTTTACAAGTGGCGATACTGAAGCCATCATCAATGCTTGTATTTCCGGAGAAGAAGCTGCTATCGAAAAATATAAAATGGCATTAGAACACAACCACCTTGATGGAAGCCAAATTGCAATTGTTTCAAAACAATTAAACAGTATCGAAAATACACTGGCTAAAATTAAAGCGAAAAAATTGTCATAATAAATGACACCTTTTTTTGAGAAGAAAAACTATCTGGTTATCAAACCGGGTAGTTTTTTTGTTTTTATTAAACCTTAAATATTATATTTTTATCAAATAAAATAAAAACGAAAACTTATCAAAAAATGAAAAAAGTAATTTTAGATTTAGCTGTAACCTTAGACGGTTTTATTGAAGGCCCTAATGGAGAAATTGATTGGTGCATCATGGATGACGATATGGATTTTGATGGTTTTTTATCCGGTATTGACACTATTTTTTACGGTCGGGTAAGCTATGATTCATGGGGAAATTTTCAACCGGATGCAGATGCTAGTTCTGCAGAACAAAAGCTTTGGAAAGGAGTTCATTCAAAAAAGAAATATGTTTTTTCCAGCCAAAACAAAAAAGATAATAATGCTACTTTCGTAAATTCTGATATTGCGGCTAAAGTAAATGAAATTAAAAACCACTCCGGAGGCGATATTTGGTTATATGGCGGGGCAAGTCTTATTAAAACATTTATTCAATTAAATCTTATTGATATATACCGAATATCAGTTCATCCAATAGCTTTAGGAAGTGGTAAACCTTTATTTGAAGACCTAAAGAACCGGATAGAATTAAAATTACTTGCAACCAATATTTTCAAATCAGGAGTCGTACAACTTATTTACGAACCTATTAAATAAATAAAACTTCATTTATCATGATTCCATATTAGTTAACTATTTCAAAAAAAGTCACTTCAGCATTAGTAATCTCGAATTATTTATAAGAACTTTGCAAACTTTTTTCCATGAATACCACAAAAGCCTAAAGTTTTAGAAATGAAGAAGAAGATTGAAATATTAGCTCCAGCAAGAGATTTAATTGGAGGAATGGCCGCGATAAATAGTGGTGCCGATGCTGTTTATATTGGTGCTCCGCAATTTGGCGCCCGTTCTAATGCCAACAATTCAATCGAAGATGTAGCCGCATTGGTACAATATGCGCATTTATTTAATGCTCAGGTTTTTGTAGTAATGAATACCATTTTATACGACAACGAACTGGAAACGTGTCGCAAAATGATCTATGAATTATACGACATTGGTGTCGATGCCCTGATCATTCAGGATATGGCAATCATGGAAATGGAGCTTCCTCCTATCGTACTTCACGCCAGCACACAAGCCAATAATCGTGATGCGGATAAAATTAAATTCCTTAAAGATGCCGGAATCAAACGTGTGGTTTTAGCACGCGAATTGAACCTGCACCAAATTAAAACGATTTACGACGAAGCTGATGTCGAGTTAGAATTTTTCGTAACCGGAGCTTTGTGTGTTTCTTTCAGTGGAAACTGTTATATGAGTGTGGCCAACGGAGAACGCAGCGCCAACCGTGGTTCCTGCGCTCAAAACTGCCGTTTACCGTATAATTTAATCGACGGAAACGGAGAAACCCTGATCAAAAACAGTCACTTACTTTCCATTAAAGATTTAGATATTTCAGATCAGATTCCAAATCTGATTGAAGCAGGAATCGTATCTTTTAAAATCGAAGGACGGTTAAAAGATGTAGTTTACGTAAAAAACAATGTTTCTTTTTTACGTCAAAAACTGGACAGCTATTTAGAAGGAGCAGGAAGCGATAAATACATGAAAGCTTCTTCCGGAAAATGTACTTATACTTTCGATTCTTCTTTAAGCCGAACTTTCAACCGTGGGTATACCGATTATTTTGTAAACGACAGAAATCACAGTATTGGTTCCTGGGAAAGTCCAAAATCAAAAGGACAATATATTGGTAAACTAATCCGAACTGTTGGAAACGCTTACGAAATCGAAAACGGAGAATTATTAAACAATGGTGATGGACTTTGCTTCATCAACGAAAATAACGAAGCCGACGGAATCTACGTCAACAAAGCCGAAAACGGTAAAATATATCCAAACGTTTTAAAAGAAGTAAAAGACGGAACTTTTATTTATAGAAATAACGATGCCGCTTTCATTAAAATTGTAGAAAGAGAAGATAGTGCCGTTCGAAAACTAAGCACTACTTTATTACTTACGGAAAACGAAACTGGTTTTGAATTAATTGCAACCGATGAAGACGGAAACGTAAGTACCGTTACTTTAGAGCATTCAAAAGAACAGACTAAAACCGGCGAATCAATCGAAGAAAATATCAAAACTCAATTGGCCAAAACAGGTTTTACACCTTATACTGCTGATGAAATTACTATCATGTTCTCTCAAAACTGGTTCCTTCCTATTTCAAAAATCAACGAAATGCGAAGAACAGTTTACGATCAATTGACTGAGATTCGTTTGGCAAATTACGTACGCGAAGAACACCAATTGGTTAAAACTTCGCATCCGTATCCTGAAACCAAACTGGATTTCATGTACAACGTTTCGAACAAAACAGCTCGTAAATTCTACGAGCGTCATGGCGTAACGGAAATCGAAAAAGCATTCGAATTGCAATGGGATCCGGGAAAATCACGCGTGATGACCACCAAATATTGCATCAAATACGAATTAAAAAAATGCCCAATACACCAAAAAGATATCATGGGTGTTAAAGTAAAAGAACCGTTGGTTTTAAAACAAGGTGAGCTCGAATACAAACTAAAATTCAACTGTAAGCCCTGCGAAATGGAAATTTGGGAAAAAGATGCAGAATTTGAAATTGAGGAAGATCATTTTCATTAATAGCTAACCGCAAAGTTCGCAATGCCGATAGCTATCGGGACACGCAAGGTTCGCAAAGATTTAAACAATCTTTGCGAACCTTTTGTATTTTAATCATAAGGGAAGATTTTGCATCCTTAGCGTAATCCTTAGCGAACTTTGCGGTTAAATTAACCCAACAAAAAACATTTTTATTTACTTTTACTACTGCATTTATATTCCAATATTTCAATATTTCAAATATTCCCCTATGAAAATACTACTCCTCGGTTCAGGCGAATTAGGCAAAGAATTTGTCATTGCCGCACAACGAATCGGACAAACCATAATTGCCGTTGACAGTTACGAAAATGCTCCGGCCATGCAGGTCGCTCACGGATTTGAAGTTATCAATATGCTTGACGGCGAAGCCCTGGACAGAATTGTAGCCAAACACCAACCTGATTTTATCGTTCCCGAAATAGAAGCCATTCGTACTGAACGTTTTTACGATTACGAGAAACAAGGCATTACCGTTGTTCCTTCTGCGAAAGCAGCCAACTTTACCATGAATCGTAAAGCCATCCGTGATCTGGCATCAAAAGAACTTGGACTTAAAACAGCCAAATATGAATATGCAACTTCTGCCGAAGAGCTGCGAAAAGCAGTTCAGGAAGTTGGGATTCCGTGTGTCGTAAAACCTTTAATGTCTTCGTCAGGAAAAGGACAATCAACCATAAAAACCGAAAGTGATATCGAAAAAGCATGGCAATATGCCGTTGCAGGTTCACGCGGAGATGTAATCGAAGTTATTGTCGAAGCTTTTGTTGATTTCCATTCAGAAATTACTCTTTTAACGATTACCCAAAATAATAATCCAACTTTATTTTGTGCACCAATTGGTCACAGACAAGAACGTGGCGATTATCAGGAAAGCTGGCAGCCCGCAAAAGTCTCTGAAGCCGATTTGTACGAAGCGCAGGATATGGCCGAAAAAATCACAGAAGCTCTTGGCGGAGCAGGACTTTTTGGTGTCGAATTTTTCCTGACTAATGATGGAGTTTATTTCTCTGAACTCTCTCCTCGCCCACACGATACCGGAATGGTAACTTTGGCCGGAACTCAAAATTTCAATGAATTCGAATTGCATTTGCGTGCGATTTTAAGCTTACCAATTTTCGAAATCACGCTGGAAAAAGCCGGTGCAAGTGCCGTAATTTTAGCCTCGGAAGATTCTACAAACCCAACTTTTACCGGAATCAAACAAGTAGCCGCTTTACCAAAAACCGATTTCAGAATCTTCGGAAAACCAACTTCAAGACCGTATCGCCGAATGGGAGTAGTTTTGAGTTATGATACTTTAGCAACTCCAATTGAAGAAATCACCGAACGCGCCAAAGCAACTTCTAAATTAATAACTGTAAACTCTTAAAAATGAAAAAAGCAATATTTATAGTATTCCTATTTGTTGGAATCGCAACTCAAGCCCAGAATAAAAAAACAACCGAAAAACCTCAAATTGTCGAAACCGCTTGTGGCGAATGTCAATTTGGGATGAAAGGCAAAAGTTGTGATTTAGCAGTTCGCATTGACGGAAAAGCGTATTTCGTTGACGGAACAACTATTGACGAACATGGCGACGCACACGCAGAAGATGGTTTTTGTAATAAAATCCGCAAAGCTTCTGTAACCGGAAAAGTAGAAAACGGCCGTTTTAAAGCCACTTCATTCACTTTACTTAAAGAAAAATAATGGCGTTAATTCTTGAAAATATTGCCAAACACGTTTCATTAACACCGGAAGAACAAGCACACTTTTTGTCAAAAATAGAAACGAAGACCTACAAAGCCAAAACCATTTTGTTAAATGCCGGTGAAGTATGTAAACATTCCTATTTTGTAAACTCAGGTATTTTAAGAAGCTTTAATATCAATGATAATATTGTCGAACATGTTTTGTCATTTTCCTGTCAAGGCTGGTGGATAAGTGATATGTACAGTTTTTTTTCGCAAAAGCCGGGACAGCTTTTTATAGAAGTTTTAGAAGATGCAGAAGTTGTTTCATTATCCAAGGAAAACCAGGAACAATTGTATCATGATATTCCAAAATTAGAACGTTTTTTCAGGATTTTAATCGAAAATTCATTGGTAGCCAATCAACAGCGATTAATGGACAATTTAAGTTTACCCGCCGAAGAACGTTTCGAGAAATTTTGCACAAAATACGGAACCTTAGTTCACAAAGTTCCCCAAAAACAAATCGCTTCTTTCATTGGAGTAACGCCTGAATTTTTCAGCAAAATGAAAGCAAGACTTTTAAAAAAATAGTTTTAGCCACAGATTAAAATGATTTTAAAAAAATGTAGCCACGAATTTCACGAATTCACACGAATTTTAAATCTATTTAATTTGTGAAAATTTGTGAAATTTGTGGCGAAAAAAATCATTTTAATCTGTGTAATCTGTGGCTAAAAAAACATAAACACGGCCAAAGACCGTGTTTATTTTATTGAATTAAAATTGCTCAACCTCAGTAGAATGTTTCATTGCTGTTATGGTTGATTTTCCTATCATTACCGTGTTTTGAACGGCATCAAAATAAGAAGTCCCCACAAAAGCCTGATGTTTTACTGCTCGGAAACCGTTTTTCTGTAAAGCAAATTCGCGTTCCTGCAATTCAGAATATCCGGCCATTCCGCGCTCTTTATAGGCTTTAGACAATTCGAACATACTCGTATTCAAAGCATGGAATCCTGCTAAAGTTATGAACTGAAATTTATATCCCATTGCAGCCAGATCTTCTCTGAACGTTTCCATTTCTGCAACTGATAATTTTGCAGCCCAGTTAAATGAAGGCGAACAATTGTACGCCAACATTTTATCCGGAAATTCTTTTTTCATCGCATCGGCAAACTTTTTAGCATAAACCAAATCCGGATTACTGGTTTCCATCCAAATCAAATCGGCATAAGGCGCATAACTCAATCCTCTGGCAATTCCCTGGTCGATTCCGTTTTTTACATAGAAGAAACCTTCAGCAGTTTTTTCGCCCGTAATAAATTTAGCATCTCTGGGATCTGCATCACTTGTTAATAAATTTGCTGCATCAGCATCTGTTCTTGCAACAATTAAAGTAGAAACTCCCATAACATCTGAAGCCAAACGAGCGGCAATCAATTTATTAATCGCTTCCTGAGTTGGTACCAAGACTTTACCTCCCAAATGCCCGCATTTTTTGGCTGAACTCAATTGATCCTCAAAATGTACTCCGGAAGCTCCTGCCTCAATCATCGATTTCATTAGTTCAAAAGCATTTAGATTTCCCCCAAAACCCGCTTCGGCATCAGCCACAATCGGAACTAAATAATCTTTTTTATCTTCAACTCTATTTACGGTCTGAATCTGATCAGCACGCAATAAAGCATTGTTTATTTTTTTTACTACAATTGGCACGCTATTTACCGGATAAAGCGATTGGTCAGGATACATTTCTCCTGCCAAATTTGCATCGGCAGCCACTTGCCAGCCGCTCAAATAAATCGCTTCTAAACCAGCGTCCACTTCCTGAATCGCCTGATTTCCTGTTAATGCGCCTAAACCAGCAACATAATCCTGATTTTTTAACTTTCTCCATAATTTTTGCGCTCCCATTTTTGCAATAGAATGCTCAATTTGATACGATCCCTGAAGTGTAACTACCTCTGTAGCGGTATAAGGACGTTCAACACCTTTCCATCTTGGGTTCGTGATCCAATCGTTAATCAATTCCTGAATTCTGTCTTCTGTTGTTTTCATAAATAGTTTGAGTTAAAGTGGTTAGTAAGCAATAGTGTTCAGTTCACAGTTATAAGTGTTCAGCTTTAACTGGACTTAATTTTCTTTTGTGGTAAAGTCTTTCATTTGTATTATTAAAAAATCTGCTTAAATTTTCTACTCAAATTTTATCTGCCTGATCTGCTAAATCTGCGTGAAAAAATTATTCGCCCGCAGATTTAGCAGATCAGGCAGATTTTTAATTTTTAATTCCAAATTTTTAATTATCTAAAGGTATTTGTAACACGGAATGGTCAAAAAGTCTACGAAATCGGGATTTACAACCAATCTTTCCAAGACTTTTTCAGCTAAAGGAAATTGTCGTTTTTCATGAAGTTCCTCGCCTAATTTGTTTTTAATTTTTTGGAATTCATCTAAAGCCAATTCGTGATAATACGCCAGATCTAATTTTTTGCCATTATCCAAAACCACTTTATTCTGAAGCCATTGCCACAATTGCGATCTCGAAATTTCGGCCGTTGCTGCATCTTCCATTAAATTATGTAAAGCTGCTGCACCTTGTCCGTTCAGCCACGAAGCCAAATACAAAACACCTACGTTAATGTTTTTTCGAACACCGTTTTCTGTAATAATCCCGATTGGTGGTTCAATCAAATCCGCTTCTGTAATTTTTCGATGTTCTCTTTTTATATGAATCTGATTGGGAGTCGGCATTCCTTCATCAAATATTTCTTTTGCAATTGAAACCAAATCCGGATGCGCCACCCACGTTCCGTCGTGACCATTTCGAACTTCACGTTCTTTATCTGTTTTTACTTTTGCGAAAGCAGCAGCATTCGCTTCTTCATTATTCTTAATCGGAATTTGAGCCGCCATTCCGCCAATCGCATGAATTCCGCGTTTATGGCATCTTTGAATTACCAGATTTGAATACGCATTCATAAAAGGCGAAGTCATACCTACCTGATCACGATCCGGAACAATAAACTTTGGATTCTTGCGGAATTTTTTGATGTAAGAGAAAATATAATCCCAACGTCCACAATTCAGTCCTACGATATGTTCTTTCAATTCATATATGATTTCATCCAATTGAAAACTCGCCGTAATGGTTTCAATTAAAACCGTCACTTTTATGGTTCCTCTTTCGAGTTTCAAATAATCCTCGGTAAAATCAATTACATTGTTCCACCAACGTGCTTCCAGATAATGCTCTAATTTTGGAATATAGAAATACGGTCCTGAATTGTTTTCTAAAAGTCTTTTGTGATTATGAAAAACATACAATCCAAAATCTACCAGAGAACCTGAAACTTCTTTCCCTTCAATCAAAAGATGTTTTTCCGGCAAGTGCAAACCGCGCGGACGCACGATTAAGGTTGCAATCTTTTCATTTAAATGATACGATTTATGTTTCGCCAAATCGGTGTATGTAATTGTTTTATTTACAGCATCTATTAAATTCACTTGGCCATCCATTAAATTTTGCCAGGTTGGAGAAGTACTATCCTCAAAATCAGCCATAAAAGTTTTGGCACCTGAATTCAACGCATTGATAATCATTTTACGGTCAACTGGTCCGGTAATCTCTACTCTTCTATCCAATAAATCTTTCGGAATCTCACCAGCTGTCCAATTACTCTCTCTGACACTTTTGGTTTCCGGAGTAAAAACTGGCATAACACCCTGATCAAAAGCAGTTTGTTTTTGTTCGCGCTGTAACAATAACAATTTTCGTTGCGATTCGAATTTTCGATGCAATTCGGTTACAAAAGCAATCGCTTCTTCACTCCAGATCTTTGGATAAGAAAGCTTCTTTTCGGCTAAAAATTCCATTGCCGTTTCGGTAATTTCTAATTGGTTTTTCATAGCTGTGGATTTTATTTTCATTAGTAACAATTGAATCATATATCTCTTTTTTAAAGACTTTAATTATAACGACCTGATATCTAATAATTTCTATACCACAATATTAGAAAAAAGTTTTTTACAAAACAAGCGAACGTTCGCTAAATATTAAAAATAATTTTTTGGCGATTATTTTTCAATTGACTATATTTGATACATGGATATCGAAAAAGACTATATAAAGCTGATATTTGGGCTAAAACTCAAGCAAGTCAGAACGCAAAAAAATCTTTCTCTTTTTGGCTTAGCCAAATTGACAAATCTTTCAAAATCGTATTTAAACGAGATTGAAAAGGGAAAAAAATATCCAAAAACAGATAAAATTTTACTGCTATGCGAACATTTGGACGTTAGTTATGACCAAATGGTGTCCTTAAAACTTGATAATAACCTCGCTCCGATTGGAGAAATCCTGAAATCAGGTATTTTAAAAGAAATTCCGTTAGAACTTTTTGGTATCCAGGAAGCTGATTTAATTGATATTATTGCCAATGCTCCAGCCAAAGTCAATGCCTTTATCAGTACAATTATCGAAATTGCCCAGCATTATAACCTAAGCAGAGAAAGCTTTTTCCTGGCAGCATTAAGATCTTATCAGGAAGCCCACAATAATTATTTTGAAGATCTGGAAGATAAAGTCATTTCTTTTTCGAAATCCTTTCAGATCAATTTAGAGGCTAAAGTAAGCATTGAAGAATTAGAGGCTATATTAAAAGAAGAGTATGATTATAAAATAAAAGAAATAGCTTTTTCAGAACAGGAAGCTTTGGGCGATTTACGTTCTATCTATGTCCCAAAAAGCAAAACGTTATTACTTTCTACAGAACTTGATGCCCCACAGAAAGCTTTTATTCTAGCCAAAGAAATCGCCTATAACTATTTGAAAATCTCAGATCGTTTACTGACTTTCAGCTGGATTAAATTTGACAATTTCGATCAGGTTTTACACAATTTTTACGCATCCTATTTTGCAGGGGCCTTATTGTTACCAAGACAATTGATTGTAAATAAAATCAATGATTTCTTAAATAACGAAAAGCCAAATCCGGAAGAATTTGTAGCGCTAATCGAGAGTTTTGAAGTTTCCCCGGAATCATTTTATCAGAGGCTAACCAATTTACTGCCCAAAGATTTTCACTTGAAGAATTTATTCTTTTTAAGAATGTCCCATAAAATTGGTTCCGATAAATATCTGATAAAAAAAGAACTACACATTACCAATCAGCAAGAACCACACGCCAACGAAACTAACGAGCATTATTGCAGAAGATGGGTTTCAGTTAAAACCATAGATGAAGCAATCAATCAAAATAAATCCCATTTTTTTGATGCTCAAATTTCAAGTTATGCGCATAGCGGTAATGAATATTTAGTTTTTTCATCGGCTACAAAAGATCCTTTTGTAGAAAATTGTATCAGAAGCATTTCGGTTGGAATTTTGATTACGCCCGCAATGAAAAAGAAATTCAAATTTATTGAAGGAAAGCCTTTAGTAAAAAGAATTGTTGGTGTTACCTGCGAAACCTGCGACGTAAAAGATTGTTTTGAAAGAGCCGCACCGCCAGTTGCATTAGAAAACAAAAGACGCCATGAGAATACTGATGTAGTTGTACAGCAGTTTATAAATCAATATAGCTAAAATAGTATGAAATATTTGACTTTAATCATAACGCTGCTTTTTATTACTCCAAACCAGCAAACCAACAAACTTACTGGCCGCTATAATTATTTTATAGAGGACAACAATTCCTATATCCAAAAAGATAAAATCACTTTTAAGGATAGTGTTTTTGTGTTTGATAACAAGTTTTTGCCAAAAGGAAAAATCTCATATGGCAAAATTATACTATTGGACAATTTCATCAATACAGATTTAATTATAAGTATTTCAAAAGATCAAATCAAAAAAGACACTATTTTATTTTACCTGCATGATAAACAAAGTTCAGCTGTGAATTACCTAGACGAAGTGGTTGGAAAAGGGAAATTGATTAGGATTAAATAATTTTACAAGATTTGAACAAACATTCACAGTCAATCTTTGCGTCTTGAAATTGTAAAGCTTTTATTAATATAGTTAATTTTATTTTTGACTCCATTATTTTTTGCATATTTGCAATTAAAAAAGAAAGAATAAGACTACTTTTTTTAATATTTAAAATAAAATCATGGATAACATTATTACTAATTCATTAAAAAACGGTTTAAATGCACAAGACATCAACGGAAAGACTTCACTAATTTGGGCAGTAAGGACGAGTGATATAAAAACAGTTAAAGAATTATTAGCTCTAGGTGCCGACACTTCAATTGTTGATAATGTTGGCGAAAGTGTATTGCATTATGCTACAAGACAAAACAATTTAGAAATACTAAATATAATTCTTGACACAAATGTCGATATCAATCTGAAAAGTGAAGGCGCGTACAAGCAAACTGCTATTTTTACACCAGCAGAAGCATCCAGAATACCTGTACTTAAAATACTTTTGGAGCGTGGAGCAAATCCAGACATACAAGACAAATATAAAATGACTCCTCTACAATGGGCTGCTCAGCAGGGAAAGATTGAAGCAGTAAAAACTCTTTTGGAGTTTGGAGCTAGTGTAAATACTAAAAATCATAAAGGAGTTACAACTTTAATGTCAGCAACTATAAAAGGGATTACAGAATGTGTTCAAATACTTATTGAAGCTGGAGCAGAAATTAATTCAGCAGCTAAAGATGGTTTCACTGAACTTATGTACGCTGCTTATTATGGTAACGAAGAAACTCTGCAATATTTATTAATAAGCGGTGCAAATAAAGATGCAGTTTCAAAAAAAGGAGAAACTGCACTCTCTATTGCTAAAAAGAAAAACTTCAATACGATTATTACTATTCTAGAATCAAGTAATACTTAATAAGATTAGCATCAATTTTAATCCAAAGTTATACTAATCCATAATCTTGAATCTTGTCATCTCAACGAAGGAGAGATCACACTAGAAATTCCGATTCTATAATCTTCAATCTTTGCCGAGCCACTTGCGGAGATCTCTCCTTCGTCGAGATGACAAAATTGTGGTTACTTTGCCTCTGTAACTTTGAACCTTTGCATCTAAAATCTCAGCACCTTAAAGAACTTAATCTAGGTTAAGTGCATTTTATTGACCTTGGTGGTATCTTTGTACTATAAAAATAACAAAACATACAGCATCATGGAAAATATAGTATTACATAAAGCAGAAACAAGAGGAAATGCAAATCACGGATGGCTTAACGCTTATCATAGTTTTAGCTTTGCAAGCTGGTACAACCCTGAAAGAATTCAGTTTGGGGCACTTCGCGTATTAAACGATGACACGATTGCAGGCGGAATGGGTTTTGGAACGCATCCTCACGATAATATGGAAATCATTACGATTCCGCTGGAAGGAGATTTAGCTCACAAAGACAGTATGGGAAATACTGAAATCATCAAAAATGGTGATATTCAGGTGATGAGCGCCGGAACCGGAGTTCAACATAGTGAGTTTAACCCAAATGCAGATCAGCAAACTAAATTGTTACAAATCTGGTTGTTTCCAAACAAAAGAAATGTAGCTCCTCGTTACCAACAAATTACTCTGGATGTTGCAGACAGACACAATAAATTAGCACAAATTTTATCTCCAAATGCTGACGATGAAGGAGTCTGGATTCATCAGGACGCATGGTTTAACATGGGTAACTTTGATGCCGGAATTGCTACAGAATATAAAATTAAAAAAGAAGGAAACGGAGTTTACGCTTTTGTCTTAAAAGGAAACGTTACCATCAACGGTCAGGAATTAAACACTCGTGATGCTGTTGGAATCTCAGGAACTGACATTTTAAATATAAAAGCAAATACAGATGCTGAATTTTTATTGATGGATATTCCGATGAACTATTAATTCAAAGATTACAATTAATATTTTTCAAGAAACGATATATAAGTTGACAGTCAACTTGTTATCGTTTCTTTTTTTGCCCAATTTCAATAAAAACTAAAAAGAAAGCGTATTTTTATTCGATGAAAATTGGTCTTACTTCCTCAAAACTAACCATTTAATTTTTTCAATCATGAATCCAAATAACCTAACCAAAGAATACACAAACGGAGAGGTAACGATTGTATGGCAATCCGGAAAATGCATTCATTCTGCCAATTGTGTGAAAAATAATCCTGCTGTATTTCATCCTAAAGAAAAACCATGGATTTTACCTGAAGCTTCGACTTCTGAAAAAATCATGCAAACGATTCAAACTTGTCCTTCGGGAGCTTTGACTTATTATATAAACGAAAAAAATTGAATTTTAGAATAGCTTTTTTTGCCACAGATTAAAAAGATTTTCAATCTGTGTCTGGTTGCCATGAATTTCACGATTTAGCACGAATTAATTAGTGAACATTAGTAAAAAAAAAAAACTTTTAAAATCATTACATCTTTTATTTCTTAATCTAGGTTAAGTGCTCAAGGGCTACGGTCACCGTAACTTTGCCTTATCAAAATGAAATTAATTATTTAAAAATAAAATTATGGCAACTACAAAATGGTCAATTGACCCAACACATTCAGAAATTGGTTTTAAAGTAAAACACATGATGTTTACAAATGTTTCAGGAAAATTTGGAACTTACGATGCAACAATTATTACTGAAGGAGATAACTTTGAAAATGCTCAGATCGATTTTTCAGGTGATATCGCTTCTATTGATACTGCAAATGCTGACAGAGATGGCCACTTAAGAAGTGCTGACTTTTTTGATGCAGAGAATCATCCAAAATTAACTTTCAAAGGATCTTCTTTCAAAAAAATTAATGATGGAGAGTACCAATTAACCGGAGATTTAAACATTAAAGGGATATCAAAAACCGTTACTTTTCCGGTTGAATTTAGCGGAATCATGACTGATCCCTGGGGAAACACCAAAGTAGGTTTAAACATAGAAGGAAAAATCAATCGCAAAGATTGGGGATTAAACTGGAATTCAGCACTTGAAACCGGAGGTGTTTTAGTAGGTGAAGAAGTTCGTTTGAACATTGAATTGCAATTTGCAAAACAAGCTTAATTCTTTTCGACGGAATTTAATTTGATTGGTTGAAAAGCCTGCACTTTTTAGGAAGTGCAGGCTTTTTTTTAGCCATGAGTTCACGAATTTTTTATACATAAGTTTGGAAAAATAATTCGTGAATTCGTGGCAAAAAAAACTCATCTCACAGTATTTCTAAATTCAGTTGGCGACATTCCGGTTTGTTTTTTGAAGAATCGGGAGAAATACGAATAATCTTCGTAACCCACTTTAAATGCCACCTCATTTACCGCCAATTGCTTATCGATCAACATTCTTTTTATTTCCAGGATTACGCGATCTGTAATCACTTCTGTTGCTGTTTTTTGGAGAATCTCATTGCAGATTCGGTTCAAATGCTTTAATGTGATATTTAGTTTTTCAGCATAAAAAGAAGGCAGCTTTTCCTGTCTAAAATATTCTTCCAAAAGCACTTCGAACTTATCTATTTTAATATTATACGAATGCGTTTGATGCGAATAGGTTTCGTTGTATTTACGAGCAATTTCGATATGAATGCAATCCAGTAAATTCAGCATTTTATCCAGTTGGTATTTATTTTCCTGATTGTTTTCCTGAATCAGCAAATCAAAATACGGGAGGATTTTAGGAATTTCTTTTTCTTCAAAAACCATTTCCGGCCGATTGTGAATCGAATGATAAAAATTATATTCGTTGATGTTTTTCTGCCCGAAATATAAATTATATAATTCCTGCGAAAAAATAATCACAAAGCCCTCAACATCTTCAGATAAACTCCAATGATGCATTTGACCGGGCTGGAGTACAAATAAACTTCCTTTTTTGATTCCGAATTGGTCAAAATCAACTTCATGCTGTCCGGAACCATTCGTAAAAAACACCATTAAATAGGAATCATGACGATGCGGTTCTTCGACAAAACTGTGACTTTTTAAATGCTCCGTAAAAGTATTCACGTAAAAATCACGATGAATATCGTTGCAGCTAAAATTCTGAACACTATAAACAGGATATCTTTTCATACGCAGCTTAATTTTAGATTATAGATTGTAGACTTTAGATTTTTGGAATTTGGAATTTGGAATTTTTTATTGGAATTTTAATCAAAATGTCTTTATTGTGCTATAAGTGGCGAAGATATAAAAAAGACTTTTACTAGCATCTGAATTACCTTTGTATAAATAAAAAACAACAAGATCATGTCAAGTGCATTAACTCATATTTTAAGCAACGAATGTCCTATTTGTCATAAAGGAAAAGTATTTAAAGATAAGAATATTTTCCTGAATTTTAGTTTGCCAAAAATGAATGAATACTGCAGTCATTGCAATTACAAGTTCCAGAAAGAACCTGGTTATTTCTTTGGCGCTATGTACGTCAACTACGGATTAACTGTTGCACAAGGTATTGCTACTTATTGTGTTGCTCAATTTTTCTTTGAAAAAAATTTCGATTTAAGAATCATTCCGATTATTGCCGTTGTAATTATCTTACTCACTTCTTTCAATCTTCGATTTTCAAGATTAGCATGGATTTATATGTTTAAGGATTATACGAGCTAAAAAAATACTATTTTTGCCTTTCAATTGAAACTAATTTTCAATTCAAAAAAATTCAACTTTAAATTAGAGAAATGAAAGCATACGTATTTCCGGGTCAGGGCGCACAATTTACAGGAATGGGCAAAGACTTATATGAAACATCGGCTTTAGCCAAAGAATTGTTCGAAAAAGCCAATGAAATTTTAGGTTTTAGAATCACAGATATTATGTTCGAAGGTACTGCCGAAGAACTAAAAGAAACTAAAGTAACTCAGCCGGCTGTTTTTTTACACTCGGTTATTTTAGCAAAGACTTTAGGCGAAGATTTTAAACCAGAAATGGTTGCAGGACATTCTTTAGGAGAATTTTCAGCATTGGTTGCGAATGGAACTTTATCTTTTGAAGATGGTCTTAAATTAGTTTCTCAACGTGCTCTTGCGATGCAAAAAGCCTGCGAAATTACTCCGTCTACCATGGCGGCTGTTTTAGGTTTAGCCGATAATATTGTTGAAGAAGTTTGCGCTTCTATCGACGGAATTGTGGTTGCAGCCAACTACAATTGCCCTGGACAATTGGTAATTTCGGGGGAAACTACAGCAGTAGAAAAAGCTTGCGAGGCAATGAAAGCTGCCGGAGCAAAACGTGCATTGATTTTACCTGTTGGAGGAGCTTTTCATTCCCCAATGATGGAACCGGCAAGAGAAGAATTAGCAGCAGCTATCGAAGCAACTACTTTCTCTACTCCTATTTGCCCCGTTTACCAAAATGTAACAGCAAGCGCTGTTTCTGATGCAAACGAAATCAAAAAGAACTTAATCATACAATTGACTGCTCCTGTAAAATGGACTCAATCTGTACAACAAATGATCGCTGATGGTGCTACTTTATTTACTGAAGTTGGCCCTGGTAAAGTATTAGCAGGTTTGATCAATAAAATCGATAAAGAAGCAGTTACGGCGAATGCTTAAATTTTAGCAATCAGTCTCAGTGACAGTTTTCAGTTATTGACGATATAAATAAAATCCTCATGAACAGCTTGTTTATGAGGATTTTTTAGGTTTCCAAAAATTACTTTTTCCAAGGATATGCTTTTATTCTTTTAGACATTTCAGCTTTAAATTCCTCTGGCGTTAAACCCTTCGCAAACTCAGCGTCAAAATCAAAAGTCTCACGATCTATGCCTTTAAATTTAGGCTTCTGAACTTCGTATTCCACTCTGGGTTCTTCAACCTTATTATTTTTTTATTTTCTTTTTCCGAATCCATTATTCTTACATTTTTAATCTTACAAATTTACAAAATAAATCGGAACAAAATAAAAAACCCCAAATAATACAGAATTGATTATTTGGGATTTTTTCAGACGTTAGACGCAATGCAGTGCGTCTCTACAATTTATCTTTATAAATATATTTCTTTAAGCATTATTAGCAACTGATCACTAAAAACTGATCACTGAACACTTAAAATTAAGAACGAACTTTTTGTTCCCATTTCCAGGCACTTGCCATTGCTTCGTCCAGGCTTAATTGTGCTTTCCAGCCTAAAACGTCATTTGCTTTATCTGTATTGGCGTATGCTTCGGTGATATCACCTTCACGACGCGGCATTATTTTGTATGGTAATTTTTTATCACTTACTTTTTCGAAACTGTGAATTACTTCCAGGACTGAACTTCCTTTTCCGGTTCCTAAATTGAAGGTTTCTACTTTTTCTAAATTCTTTTTATTAAATAAACGCTGTAACGCAATAACGTGTGCTTTTGCCAAATCTACCACGTGAATATAATCCCGAACTGCAGTTCCGTCGGGAGTTGGATAATCATCCCCAAAAACAGATAATTCTTTACGCAATCCTACTCCGGTTTGTGTAATAAAAGGTACCAAATTCTGAGGAACTCCAATTGGTAATTCCCCTATTTCAGTTGTTTCATGTGCTCCAACCGGATTGAAATAACGCAATAAAATAGCACTAATATTAGTCACTTTAGCTGTATCTGTAATGATCTCTTCCCCAATTTGCTTCGTGTTTCCATAAGGCGACATTGCTGTTTGTACCGGAGCATCTTCTGTAATTGGCATTTTTTCGGCCTGCCCGTAAACGGTACAAGATGAACTAAAAATAAAACTTGCCTCTGGTTTTTGTTGTAGTTCCTGAAGCAAATAAACTAAGGAAGCAATATTGTTTTCATAATACAACAAAGGCTGTTCCACACTCTCACCCACTGCTTTTGAAGCTGCAAAATGAATAATCCCAGTAACATCATTATGTTTTTTAAAGAAATCCTGAACTGACGCTTTTTCTCTTAAATCTAATTTTTCGAACAAAGGCGTTTTTCCTGTAATGGCCGTAATTCGTTTTAAAACATCTTCTGTAGAATTCGAAAGATTATCAATTATCACTACTTCAAAGCCTTCATTTTGCAATTCGACTACGGTGTGAGAACCAATAAATCCCAATCCTCCTGTTACTAATACTTTCATTTTGTGGTTATTTTTATGTAGTTAATTTGTATGCCTGCCTTGCAATAAGAACCCAATTGTTCTTTTGTTTTTGCCAGACCAGCATTATTCCTATTTTAATATCTCTGTCAATTCCATCATCTTTAGTATGGGCAGATAAAACATGTCTTACTATAGCCACATCATTCTGAACCGATATGGTTTGGTTTTGAAAATCTATAGTAACAAAATCAGATTTGCCACTAACGATTCCATCTATAAATTCTGCCTGATTTTGAAAATTGCCATTAGAATGGACATAAGTCAACTTTTCAGAGGTTAGTGCCTTTAATTTATCTCCGTCAGCATCAATCATTGCCTTACGCAAAATTTCAACCTGATTATTGACAGCCGTTTCATCTTTAGTATGCGATTTTTGAGCAAACACGGAAGACGAGACAAGAATCACAAAAATTAAAACACGCAGGCTTCTCATAATTATTTATTTAAAAATTCTAAAACCGAATCTGTAATAAATTTAATTTGCTCGTCATCCAGTTCTGTATGCATAGGTAAAGCAATAACCTCTTTCACCAATTGATTGGTAACCGGAAATTGTTCTTCTTTATAACGAGAATCAACGTAAGCTTTTTGCGAATGCAACGGAATTGGGTAATAAATAGCACAAGGGATCGCTTTATCCAGCAAATGTTGCATTAAAGCATTTCGATCCGCATCTATGATTCTCAATACATATTGATGAAAAACGTGATCATTTTCGTTTGCATCAAATTCCGGTGTAACAATGTGAGCATTCCCGGCAAAAGCAGCATTGTATTTTGAAGCTGCCAGACGACGAGCTTTATTGTATTCATCTAACAAAGGTAGTTTTGCATTTAAAACTCCAGCCTGAATACTATCTAAACGTGAATTCACCCCAACAACATCATGATGATAACGCTCGTACATTCCGTGATTTACGATTCCGCGAATGATGTGTGCTAATTTATCGTCGTTGGTGAAAATCGCTCCCCCATCTCCATAACAACCTAAGTTTTTAGATGGAAAAAATGACGTTGCTGCAACGTGACCAATTACTCCTACTTTGCTTTTTGTTCCTGATTTTGAAATATAATCTGCTCCAATTGCTTGTGCATTATCTTCAATTACATACAAATTATGTTCTGTTGCAATTTCCATAATCGCATCCATATTTGCGGCACGTCCAAATAAATGTACTGGAACGATTGCTTTTGTTTTTGGCGTGATTGCTTTTTTGATTGCATCAATATCGATGTTCATGTTTGTAATATCAACATCCACCAAAACCGGCGTTAATTGCAACAAAGCAATAACCTCAACAGTGGCTGCAAAAGTAAAATCAGCCGTAATTACCTCATCACCTGGTTTTAAATCTAATCCCATCATGGCAATTTGCAAAGCATCTGTACCATTTGCACACGGAATTACGTGTTTTGCTCCTAAATAATCTTCAAGATTTTTTTGGAATTGATGCACTAACGGTCCGTTTATATAAGTATTTGTATCTAAAACCTCCTGAATAGAAGCATCAACGGTAGTTTTTATTTTCTCGTATTGACTTTTTAAGTCAACCATTTGAATTTTTTTCATTTTCAATATATTTTTAAAATCAAAGACCTGTTTTGAATTCAGAATCTCTAAAAGGAGGAACAAAAATAGTTATTAATCCCTTTAAACCAATGAAAATAATTGAAAGAAACGTAATTTAGCCACAAAAACAAACAGATGCTTTTTCTATACAATTTAGTTATTTCGATTGCGGGGTTTTTTCTGAAAATTATAGCACTTTTTAATGCGAAAATTAAACTTTTTACAGAAGGCCGAAAAAATGTTTTCGCTATTCTGGAAGAAAAAATAAAACCTTCCGACAAAACGATCTGGTTTCATTCTGCTTCACTTGGCGAATACGAACAAGGCTTACCGGTAATCGAAAAAGTCAAGGAAAAGTATCCCTCACACAAAATTATCGTTACTTTTTTCTCTCCTTCAGGATACGAAGTGCGTAAAAACAACACAGTTGCAGACGTAACTATTTACCTGCCCCTGGACACTAAAAAGAATGCAAAGAAATTTTTAAAATTGACACATCCTGAATTGGCTTTTTTTATTAAATATGAATTTTGGCTGAACTATCTAAAAGAACTGGAAACAAGCAAAACTCCTACTTATCTGATTTCAGGAATTTTCAGAGACAATCAAATGTTTTTTAAATGGTACGGCGGCTTTTACAGAAAAGCATTAAAAGCATTTACATATTTCTTTGTTCAAAACGAAAGTTCTAAACAAAAAATTGAAAACATCGGATTTCATAATGTTATTGTTTCAGGAGACACTCGTTTTGATCGCGTCAATGCTATTCTGGAACGAGATAACAGGCTTGATTTTATTGAAAACTTCAAAAACAACAGCCCGACTATAGTAATAGGAAGCTCATGGCCAAAAGACGAAGCCCTATTAGCCGAATATATCAATCAGGCGCCCGAGGATGTAAAATTCATTATTGCACCGCACAACATCAAAACAGACCAAATCAACAGCCTTAGATCGCAAATCTCAAAATCGACTGTATTATTTTCAGAAAAAAAGGACCTGGACCTATCCCGCTTTAATGTCTTCATCATAGACACAATAGGCTTATTAACTAAAATTTACAGCTACGGAACAATCGCTTATGTAGGTGGAGGCTTTGGAAATCCCGGAATACATAACATACTGGAACCTGCAACATTTGGAATTCCGATTGTAATAGGCCCTAATTACTCTAATTTCGCAGAAGCCACTCAACTCGTTGCGCTTGAAGGATGTATGGTGATTTCTAATAGTAATGAATTAAAACAAACTCTAGACCGTTTGCTTACCGATACAACTTTCTTAAAAGAAAAAAGTCAAATTTGTAAAGCGTATATTCAGGACAATAAAGGAGCAACAAATACCATTATGAATATTGTTTCTTAAACGATTTAATGCAAACAATACGAGATTTAATGGCGTTATTAATTACAAAAGAGCCAAATCGAGCTCTTTTTCGCTTTTCTTATCTTAGTAAATAATGAATCAAAAACAAAACAAACCGCAAGGAAGAGAATAAAATAGCCAATTCTCTTATTGAATATTCAATCAAAAATAATTTATTCAAAAAATACAATAATATAACATAATTTTAGCATTGTGGCATATTATTTGATAACTAAGATAATCGTGAGCAATGAAAATATTTTAAAAAAAAAATAAAAAAATATTTTACATATTAAAAAATTTATATCTTTGCCACGAATTAATAATTAACCTTTTATAATAAAGTAAGATGAAAAAAGTATTTTTAAGTTTAGCTGTTGTTGCTGTTTTAACTGTTGTATCTTGTAAAAAAGCTGACGCTGCAGCTACTGAGTCTGTAGATTCTACTGCTGTTGCTGTTGATTCTGCTGCTGCTGTAGTTGATTCTGCTGCTGCAACTGTTGATTCTGCTGCTGCTAAAGTTGACTCTGCTGCTGCTAAAGTAGAAGAAGTAAAAAAATAATTAGAACCTAAGTTCTAAAAATTTTAAAACCATCCTTGAGATGGTTTTTTTTGTGATTAATTTTAATTTAATCATTTAGCACAAAACCAAAAAAAAGCGATCACTACCGTGATCGCTTTTTTTCTATTCTTCCATTTCCTCTCCAACTTCTTCCTCAACCAACTCATCTTCAAAAATCGATTCACTCGATGAGAAGTCCAAAATCTCAGACTTCGAAGCATAAGTCACAATCTCTTTAATCCCTTTCTGCAAAAGCAACTCCGTAGTGTATTTACGACTTGTAGCAAAGTGCAACTCCCCTAACATCAATTTAAAAAAATACTTCCCCCCAGAACCTTTAAACTTCAAAAACCGGGCAATATCCATACTCAACTTAAACTTCTCAATTTCCTCTTCACATTCAAATTTTAATTCATAACTCAAACTTGTAAATATCACTTTACCTTTTCTGGAAGTAAACACGAATTTATACTCATCATTAAATCGCTTACTTATTACAAAAGCACCCATTTATTATTTTAGATTTTAGATTATTGATTTCAGATTCTTAGATTCTTAGATTCTTAGATTCTTAGATTCTTAGATTCTTAGATTCTTAGATTCTTAGATTCTTCAAATAAATTTACTATGTAAATTTATTTGAAAGCACGCATGAGTTTACACCATAAAAAAAGCCTCTTCAAAAGAAGAGGCTTTAGTACTCAGAGCGGGACTTGAACCCGCACGAACATTGCTGTTCACTGGATTTTAAGTCCAGCGTGTCTACCAATTTCACCATCCGAGCATTATATGGCATTGAGCGAAAAACGGGGCTCGAACCCGCGACCTCGACCTTGGCAAGGTCGCGCTCTACCAACTGAGCTATTTTCGCATTTCAAATTCTGATAAGAACTACAATACCTGAATTGTTTCGTATTGCGAGTGCAAATTTAGGACATTTATTCAATTACACAAGCGTTTTTTGAAAAAAAATTTTGCTTATTTTATAACTTTCTGATAACCTAAACTTTAAATCTGAAATTATTTTTTAACCAACATCCTTTTAATCTCGTTAAGCTTCATTAATGCCTCAACTGGTGTTATTGCATTTATATCAAGACTCATGATCTCTTCTTTTATTTCTTCTAACAAGGGATCATCCAAATTAAAGAAACTCATTTGCATCTCATCACCAGCTTCTTTAATCCCGTTTAACGCCTCGTTTGAATGATTCTTCTCCAGTTTCTTCAGCAACTTCTGTGCTTTCAAAATTACGATTTGAGGCATTCCTGCCATTTTTGCTACGTGAATTCCAAAACTATGGGCACTTCCTCCTTTCACCAGCTTTCTGATAAAAAGAACAGTATCTTTTAATTCTTTAACCGCAACATTATAATTTTGAATTCTAGGCAATGATTCCGTCATTTCATTTAACTCATGATAATGCGTTGCAAACAACGTTTTTGGCCTTCCCGGGTGTTCGTGTAAAAACTCGGCAATAGCCCAGGCAATCGAGATTCCGTCGTACGTACTCGTCCCTCTTCCAATTTCGTCTAAAAGAACCAAACTACGATCAGAGATATTATTCAGGATCGAAGCCGTTTCATTCATCTCTACCATAAAAGTAGATTCTCCCATCGAAATATTATCCGATGCTCCTACCCTTGTAAAGATTTTATCTACGATTCCCATTCTTACGCTATCAGCCGGAACAAAACTTCCCATCTGAGCCAACAATACAATTAAAGCAGTTTGTCTTAAAATAGCCGACTTACCGGACATGTTAGGACCGGTAATCATTATAATTTGCTGCGTATCTCTGTCTAAATAAACATCATTAGCAATATAAGGCGTTCCCACCGGTAATTGTTTTTCGATAACAGGATGCCTACCGTTTTTGATTTCAAGTTCGAAAGTTTCATCAATTTCAGGGCATACATATTGATTTTCGACAGCCAATTGCGTAAAGGAACATAAACAATCCAATTGTGCGACCAAATTTGCATTCATCTGAACCGGCTTAATATAAGTCGAAATCCAAGCTACCAATTGCTCAAAAAGCTCCGATTCTATTTTATGAATTTTCTCCTCGGCACCTAGAATTTTCGTTTCGTATTCTTTTAATTCTTCTGTAATATAACGCTCCGCATTTACAAGAGTTTGTTTACGAATCCATTCTGCAGGTACTTTATCTTTATGCGTATTCCTAACTTCAATATAGTATCCAAAAACATTATTGAAGGATATTTTCAAAGATGAAATCCCGGTTCTCTCTGATTCTCTTTTTTCAATTCCTTCCAGATATTCTTTTCCTGATGTAGAAATATCACGCAAATCGTCTAACTCCTCACTAATACCTCTTGCAATCGCATTTCCTTTTGCAATCGCAACGGGCGCATCCTGATTCAAAGTAGTTTTGATTTTCTCTCTCAATAAATCACAAGCATGTAAACTATCTCCAATAACTTTCACAGCTTCCTGCGGACTTGCCAATGCCAAAGTTTTTATTGGAATAATTGCATCCAGAGATTCTTTCAGATATACAATTTCGCGTGGTGAAACTTTTCCGGCTGCGATTTTAGAAATCAGTCGCTCTAAATCTGAAATTTGTTTAATTTGATATTGAATATTGTATAAAACCTCAGAATTTGATTTCAAATACGAAACCACATCATGACGTCCTTTTATTCTGACGCTATCTTTTAATGGTAAAGCAAGCCAACGTTTCAACAAACGCCCTCCCATTGGCGAAAGTGTCCTGTCGATAACATCTAAAAGCGTTACTGCATTTGGGTTATAGCTATGGTATAATTCTAAGTTTCTAATAGTAAAACGATCCATCCAGACATAAGCATCTTCGGCAATGCGCTGAATTGCTGTGATATGTTGCACACGATTATGCTGCGTTTCGGACAAATAATACAAGATTGCACCGGAAGCAATAATCCCTTCTTTTAATTCTTCAATACCAAAACCTTTTAAAGAAACCGTCTGAAAATGTTTCGTCAGAGTTTCTAAAGCATAATCTTCTTTATAAATCCAGTCTTCCAGATAAAAAGTATGGAAGTCTTCTCCAAAAGCAGCTTTAAAATCTCCTTTATTATTTTTTGGAACCAGAATTTCACTCGGATTAAAATTCTGCAACAATTTATCAATGTATTCTGAATTTCCCTGGGCTGTTAAAAATTCCCCTGTTGAAACATCTAAAAAAGAAACTCCAATATTTTTATTCGCAAAATAAACAGATGCTAAAAAGTTATTGGTTTTTGACTGCAAAACCTCATCATTTAAAGAAACTCCGGGAGTTACCAATTCAGTAACACCACGTTTCACAATAGTTTTGGTCATTTTTGGATCTTCAAGCTGATCACAGATCGCTACACGAAGTCCGGCTTTAACCAATTTTGGCAAGTACGTATTAATAGAATGATGCGGAAAACCAGCCAACGCTGTTTCCGTTTCAGAACCCGCACCTCTTTTGGTTAATGTTATCCCAAGTATTTTTGATGCCCTAATAGCGTCTTCTCCAAAGGTTTCGTAAAAATCACCCACTCTAAAAAGCAAACACGCATCAGGATATTTTCTCTTGATTTCATTGTACTGTTTCATTAAGGGTGTTTCTTTCACCACTTTCTCTTTCGCTGCCAAATTATTGTGTTTTAAATGAAAAATTAAGACAGCGAATTTATAATATTTTAAAGGAATATCGAAGAGGATCAAAAATTAAAATATTTTAAGAAATTTTTATATCAAGATATAAGAATTTTATATAGATTTGTTCATAATTAAAACAAAGATTCTTAAAGATGAAAAAAATAATTTTATTCGCTATGTTAGCTGTAGTTGGAATTACTGCTTCTAACGCTCAAGCTAAAAAAGCAACAGCTAAAGTTGCTAAAGTTGAAGGAGCCGGAATGGCTTTCGAAACAGAAACTATTGATTACGGAACTATCGCACACAATGCTGATGGAAAACGTGAATTTGTTTTTGTAAACAACGGAACTAAACCATTAATCATTACCAATACACAAGGATCTTGTGGTTGTACTGTACCAACAACTCCAAAAGAGCCAATCGCTCCTGGTGCTAAAGGTATCATTGGTGTAAAATATGCTACTGACAGAGTTGGTGCTTTTACAAAAACAGTTACGGTAACTTCTAATGCTGAAGGACAACCAACAAAAGTACTTACTATTAAAGGTACAGTTTTACCAGATCCGGTTAAAAGCTAATCTGAAAACAAAATAAAATAATTGAAAAAGCTTCCTTATCTTTGGAAGCTTTTTTTATGACCTGAATACAACACAAATGAGAAAACTAGAAAATAGCGAACTAGACCGAAAATCAATTGAAGATTTTAAAAGATCAGACAAAACACCTTTAATTTTAGTATTAGACGACATTCGCAGTTTACACAATATTGGATCTGTGTTTAGAACCGCTGATGCTTTTTTGATTGAAAAAATAATTCTGTGTGGTATTACAGCGACTCCTCCAAACAAAGAGATTCATAAAACTGCTCTTGGGGCGACCGAAACTGTTGCATGGGAACATCACGAAAGTGTTTTGGAGGTAATTGAAAATCTTAAAAAGGAAAAAGTGCTGACACTCGCTATTGAACAAGTTGAAAGCGCCATTTTTCTTCAGGATTTTAAAGTAGAAAAAAATCAAAAATATGCTCTTGTCTTTGGCAATGAAGTGCATGGTGTAGCGCAAGAGGCTGTTGCAATTTGCGATGGCTGTATCGAGATCCCTCAATTAGGCACCAAACACTCTCTAAATATCGCAGTGAGTGCAGGAATCGTAGTTTGGGATTTATTCCAGAAACTAAACTGGCCAAATACAATTTAAAAAAGAATGTACTGCGATAAAATGTTATTTTACAGTAGATTCAGGTTTTAAATGTTACAAATTGAAATATATTTTTTTGTTCTTATAAAATTGATACTTTTATAAAATGAAAAATACCAATTTCTTAAAAATTATCTTTTTATTTTTTGTCATAAACTCTAATCCATCTCATGCAAATGAGAAAATTAAAGCTTTAAATGAAGGTGTAACTATAACAAACGACACTCTTAAATCAAACAAAAAAAACAATACAAAGGTTAGTTTTGCCAACTCCCCTCCGGTAATAAAAGCTACCGGAGATCAATTATACTGTCCGCAAAGCACCATTAATATTGTAACTACTATTACAATTACACATGATCCATTGGAACTGGGAACCCAAGCCGGATATATTCAAATTTCTTCCGGTTATTCCAGTGGTTTAGACCAATTATCGCTTTCAAATACCGCTGCGCATCCTTCCATTACAAGTAGCTGGGACGCTACTGCCGGGAAATTAACATTATCAAGCTCAACCGGAGGTATTCTTTCATATTCTGATTTAGAAGCCGCTATTAAAGATATTGTTTTTACAAATTCATCAGCTACAGTTTCAGGAACTAAGACTTTTTCAATCACCATTGGTCAGGCAAATTATTTACCATCTACTCAACACTATTATTTATATATTCCCAGTATTGGCATCACCTGGACCGCTGCAAAAGCAGCTGCCGAAACCAGTACTTATTACGGACTTAAAGGGTATCTGGCTACTATCTTATCTGCGGACGAAGCCAAATTAATTGGAGAACAAGCCTCCGGAACGGGTTGGATTGGCGGAAGCGATGCTGAAACTGAAGGAGTCTGGAAATGGGTTACAGGGCCTGAAGCCGGAACTGTTTTCTGGAATGGAGCTGCAAACGGCTCAACACCCAATTTTGCTTTTTGGAATACCGGCGAACCTAATAATCAGGGAGATGAAGATTACGCACATATTACCCAACCCGGAGTTGGAGTAAAAGGATCATGGAATGATTTAGCAAATGCCGGAGATTCAAGTGGCAGTTACCAACCCAAAGGTTATGTGGTAGAATACGGTGGAATGCCTGGAGAATTGCCTTTAGAAATAGCTGCAAGTACAAAAATCACTATTCCGGTTGCAATACCCTCTTCAAATCCAAATCCTGTTTGCGATTCCGGAAGCTTTACATTGAATGCCACCACAACAACAGGAACTACAATTAGTTGGTACGATTCTGCTATTGGAGGAACACTACTGGCTACAGGAAACTCATACACTACTCCACCAATAACCAATACGACCACTTATTATGTTGATGCCGGTTGTGAATCAAACCGAAAACCAGTTGTAGCCACTATAAATGCAACACCCACAACACCGGTTGCAACTTCTTCAACCGTTTATAATTGCGGTCCCGGAAATGTCACCATTGAAGCAAATTCTAACATTGGCACCATTAACTGGTTTACTACTTCTACGGGCGGAACAAGTGTTTATACGGGGAAAAGTTTCCCAACTCCGTCAATTTCAGCTAATACCACCTATTATGCCCAAGCTTCAAACGGAACTTGCATCAATACAGATCGTACACCTGTAAATATTGTCATTTTCACACCTCCTGCTGTCACGAATGAAACTGTTCCTTTATGTCAATTTCAAAAAATAACACTTGATGCAGGGATTATTGGAATGAAGTATCTATGGAATACTGGTGCTACAACTCCAACTATCGAGGCTACTACAGGAGGGATTTATACCGTAGATGTTACAAGTCCTGCTCCTGAAAATTGCACTAGCAGGAAAACAATTAAAGTTGAAGAACATCAAATTCCTCAGATAGACCGAATCGACGTAAACGGAACTACAGCTGTAATCTACCTTAAAAAAGAAACTGATTATTTTGAATATTCTGTAGACGGAATAAATTTCCAGAATTCTAACACCTTTTTTGATGTTCAGGGAGGATTACAAACGGCTTACGTCAGAGAAAAAAGCGGTTGCGGTCAGGCTACACAAAACTTTGTAGTTCTTGTGTTTCCAGCATTTTTCACTCCAAACAATGATTCTTATAATGATGTATGGGAAGTAACCGGAATGGAAAATTACCCGCAGGCAGAAGTCACTATTTTTGATCGCTACGGAAAATTAATTGCGCAATTAACCGCGTCTAAAATGAGTTGGGACGGAACTTTTAACAAAACACCTTTGCCCGCATCCGATTATTGGTACGCATTAAAAATTGATAATACCACACCAATCTTAAGAGGACATTTTTCTTTGAAGAGATAGTTTAATTAGAGAATATGGCAATTAGATAATGAGATAATTAAAAATACGTTGCGTAAATTAGATCATTAAGCATACACGCAAAACAATTATCTAATTAGAATTAGCCAATCTTCTTTTGGATTTCGTTTAGGATAAAAAGATAATCTTCGTGTTTTTTTACAAAATCACGGTCTGAGACATCTATGATCAGAACATTCAAATCGGTTTGGGATTTTATATAATCTAAATAACCGTTATTGATTTTATCCAGATATTCGGCCTCAATATTCTGTTCGTAATTTCTTCCTCGCTTTTTGATGTTTTGAAGTAAACGCTCTGAATTCTGATACAAATAGACATACAGATCAGGCTTTGGCATTTCTTTATAAATAATATCGAACAGGTTTCGATACAAACGATATTCGTCTTCGGCCAGGGTAATTTTAGCAAAAATCAATGATTTAAAAATATGATAATCCGCTACTATGAAATCTTTAAACAAATCAAATTGTGCCAAATCATCTGATAATTGCTGATAACGATCTGCCAGAAAAGACATTTCTAACGGAAATGCATATCGATTTTGATCTTTATAAAATTTGGGTAAAAAAGGATTATCAGCAAAACGTTCTAAAACCGTTTTCGCATTAAAGTCTTCCGCAATTTTTTGTACCAAAGTGGTTTTACCTGCTCCTATATTCCCTTCAAAAGCAATATAATTAAAATTCTCTAAGGCAATTTCACGCAAAGGATTTTTTAGATCCTGAACTACTGTACAAATACCATCGTCTGGAGAAATTGCAAGTAATTCTGCAATAGATTTGTGAAAAACAGGATGTTCCCAGTCCAATTTTAAATCCTGCATGGGCAACAAAACAAAATTTCTGTTTTGCATTAAAGGATGTGGAATTTTTAGTTTTTCTGAATCAATAATTTCATCATCAAAAACAATCAAATCGACATCAATAATTCGGGACTGATATCCTTCCTGATGAGATCGAATTCTTCCCAACTGTTTTTCAACTTTTAAAACCTGAGCCAGAATTTTTTGCGCAGATGAATTCGTATGCAAAACCAAGGCACAATTATAAAAAGCATCACTCTCAAAACCCCAGGCAGGGGTTTCGTATAGTTTTGAAACCCTGATTACAGTTCCCACCTCCTGATGTATTAACCCGATACAACTTTCGATGTTTGCTAACCTGTTTCCCTGATTACTTCCTATAGATAAAACGACTTGATGCTGTGACTTCATAATTAATGCAAATTAACTAAAACTATTTTAGAATTACCTACATTATTTGACTCAAGAATCAGAAGTTTCTAACTCCTGCTTCATTTTTATTTTCTTTTCTTCTTAAAAAAAACCTCCAACTTCTTACAAAAAAAACTTATCTTTAAATTAGAAGTTTTAAAATGTATAAACTACAAATATTTCACAGAATCGTATATCCGAAATAATTTGTTTTTAGAGTACATTTGTAACAAAGCAACGCTTATCGCTACTTATTAAAAAAATATACTTATGAAGTTTTTAGGAAATGTAATTGCCACAGTTGTTGGTATTTTTGTATTTATTATGTTCTTCTTTTTTGGAATAATTCTTATTGGAGCTATTTTTGGAGGAGACAGCACTGTTTCAGTCAAAAGTGATTCTGTTATAGAATTAAATTTAAAACAAATTCAAAATGATTATGCCGGAAAATACAAAGATCCCTGGGTAACTGTTTTTTCGGACAAAAAAGGTATCGGTTTAACAGATGTGATCAATGCGATCGAAGCAGCAAAAACAGATGACAATATTAAAGGAATTTCTATTTTAAATGATGAATCTTCTTTGGGACTGGCTCAATATAAAGATTTGAGAAATGCACTTGAAAGTTTCAAAAAATCAGGGAAATTCGTTTGGGCTTATGCTAATACGTATTCTCAAAAAGAATATTATTTAAATTCTGTTGCCAATACGGTTTATATCAATCCGGCAGGAGATTTAGATTTTAAAGGTCTTTCGTCTGAAGTAATGTTTTTTAAAGATTTTCAGGATAAATCAGGTATCCATATGGAAGTGATTCGTCACGGAAAATACAAAAGTGCTGTTGAACCATTTTTAGAAAACAAAATGAGTGATGCCAACAGAGAACAAGTAACGGCTCTTTTGAATTCTCTCTGGACGACTGTTTCTACTGATATTTCAAAAAGCAGAAATATTCCTCTTGATAAATTAAATGAAATCGCAAACGGTTTATTGGCCAGAACTCCCGAAATGGCAAAGGCACAGCATTTAGTAGATATTGTCGCCTACGAAGATGTATATCACAATGCCATCAAAAAAGCGCTGAAAGTAACCGGAGATGACGATTACAACAAAATTTCAATTTCAGATTATACCCAAAATAATATTACAACAGCTTTGACCAATTCAGCTACAGATCAAATTGCTATTATTTACGCTCAGGGCGAAATACAAAGCGGCGAAGGAGATGTTACCGTAATTGGAGAGGGTTCTATGCGTCGCTCACTACAAGAAGCCCGTAAAAATGAAGATGTAAAAGCAATTGTGCTTAGAATCGACAGTCCGGGAGGAAGTGCTTTAACTTCTGATTTGATCTGGAGAGAAATCGAAATTACCAAAAAGGTAAAACCTGTTATCGTTTCTATGGGTAATTATGCGGCTTCAGGAGGCTATTATATTGCTTGTAATGCCAACAAAATTTTTGCAGAAAGCAATACCATTACCGGTTCTATTGGTGTTTTTGGAATTTTACCCAACTTTACACCATTAGCCAATAAACTAGGAATTAATACAGAACAAGTAAAAACACACGAAAACTCAGCAAACTACAGTCCGTTTGTACCTGTTGACGAAAAGTTTAAAGCTTTTACTTTAGAAGGAGTTGAGCATATTTACAACACTTTTGTAACGCATGTGGCCGAAGGCCGAAAAATGACTTTTGCTCAGGTTGATGCAATTGCACAAGGACGCGTTTGGTCAGGAACTGAAGCTCTGAAAATTGGTTTGGTTGATAAAATAGGCGGATTGAATGACGCTATTGCTGAAGCAGCAAAAATGGCTAAAGTAAAAACATACAGCACACAAAATTATCCGGAATACGAGAAAACATTCAACGATATTCTTTCCGGTTTGCCTTTTGCACAATCGAAAGAGGCTTTTATAAAAGAAGAAATTGGTGAAGAAAATTATATGCTTATTGAGCAGGTAAAAAGACTTCAAAAACAAAAAGGAGTCCAGGCGATGCTTCCTTTCGGATTAAATATTAAATAATTCCGTTTTTAAAATGAAAAAATTATTTGCTATTGCTGCTATTTTGATCATAGGCTTTGTTAGTGCTCAGAATAAAAATGAAATCACGTTTAAAGAATCTCCTTTAATTTTAAAAATTAATATCGATCAGATTTTTGGTACGTTAACTACTCCGGATTTAAAAACGAAATATCCGGTAGCATTGATAATTTCAGGTTCAGGGCCAACGGATCGAAATGGAAATAATCCGATGATGAAAAACAATTCGTTGAAAATGCTGGCAGAAGCTCTGGCAAAAAACGGAATTGCATCACTGCGATACGATAAAAGAGGAATTGGAGAAAGCAAAGCCTCTGCGGTCACGGAACAAACTTTAGTTTTTGAAAATTATACTGAAGATGCCAAAAGCTGGATTAATTTATTAAAACAGGACAAACGTTTCTCTGAAATAATTGTTATTGGTCACAGCGAAGGTTCATTAATAGGAATGATTGCCGGAGCAAAAGCAAACAAATTCATTTCTATTGCAGGTCCCGGAGAATCAGCGGATAAATTGATCAAAGCGCAAATTGCTTCTAAATCAAATAAACAAATAGAGGAAATGACTTTTCCTATTATTGATAGCTTAAAAAGCGGACACTATGCCCAAAAAGTTGACCCTATGCTTAATTCTCTTTTTAGACCAAGCATACAGCCGTACTTAATTTCGTGGTTTAAATACAATCCTCAAACAGAAATTAAAAAACTAACTGTTCCGATCTTAATTCTGCAAGGCAATAAAGATTTACAAGTAACCGTAAAAGATGCTGAGCTTTTATCACAAGCCAATAAAAATGCAGAACTTTTGATTATTGAGAATATGAATCATATCATGAAAACAATCACAGGTGACAATCAGGCCAATATGGAAAGCTATAATAATGAAACCTTACCTCTTTCTGAAATCATGACCAGTAAGATTGTCTCTTTCATTAAAAAATAATTAAAATCATAAAACTATAAAAAATCCGTTTGAATCTATATTCAGACGGATTTTTTATTTTTAACAAATTTAAATATATTCTTACATTTAATAAAAACTTTATTTATGAACTCCATCAAAAAAAACTATTTTTGCATGAGTCGATTGTCAATTTAAAACCCTCAAATCTATTTATATGTTAAAGAAAATTTTAAAAATTACAGCTATTGTACTTGTGGTGATTGTAGCTGCATTATTTGCCATTCCTTATTTCTTTAAAGATCAAATAAAAGCAAAAATTGCAGATGCCATCAACGAAAGTGTAGATGCTAAAGTAAGTTTTGCTGATGCTGATTTAAGTTTATTCAAAAATTTCCCCAATGCAACCGTTGGGATCGAAAAACTGGTAATCATCAATAAAGCTCCTTTTGAAGGTGATACTTTGGTTTCTTTAGGTGAACTTAATTTAAAAATGAGCATAAAAGAGCTTTTTAAAGGAAAAGACGAACCTTTAAGCATTCAGGGAATAAGCTCTACCAATGGTCTGATCAATATTATTTTTAATAAAGATGGTATTGGTAATTTTGATATTGCCTTAAAAGACAAAAAAGAAACAGCCAAAGACGACAAAAGCAAGCCGCTGTCTTTAAAAATTCAGAACTATAAAATCGAGAATTTTACTTTCCGATATATTGATCAGGGCTCTAAAATAAAAATGGTGATTGACAGTTTAAATCACGAAGGAACCGGAGATTTTACCAATTCAAAATTAGATTTAACTACTAAATCTACTGCTAAAGTTTCTTTGGATATGGATAAAATCAATTACATGAAAAACGTAAAACTGACTTTAGACGCTGTTTTAGGAATTGACTTAGAACAAAAGAAATACACTTTTAAAGAAAATAAAGCTTTAATCAATCAATTGCCATTAGAATTTGACGGATTTATTCAGATGGTGGATGCGGGTCAGAATTATGATTTAAAATTTAAAACCCCTACCTCATCGTTTACCAATTTCTTAGGACTAATTCCTTCGGCGTATTCTTCGGGATTAAATGGTGTAAAAACAACCGGAGATTTTACGGTTGTTGGCTTTGCAAAAGGGCAATTGACAGATACAACAGTTCCAAAATTTAATATTGCGATTGCCTCAAACAATGCCTCTTTTCAATATCCTAACTTACCAAAATCAGTTCAGAATATCGTAATCGATACTAAAATCATCAATGAAACCGGAATTTTAAATGACACTTACGTTAATCTGGACAAACTGTCTTTTAGAATTGATCAGGACGTTTTTAACGCTAAAGCAAATATTAAAAATATCACTATAAATCCGTTTGTAGATGCTGCTTTAAAAGGAACGATTAATTTAGCTAATCTTTCAAAAGCATATCCAATCAAAATGGACAAACCTCTTGCAGGTATTTTAAAAGCTGATGTAACAACCCAATTTGATATGGCATCTGTAGAAAAAAGCCAATATCAAAATATCAAAAATGCCGGAACGATGAGTTTGTCAGGATTTAAATATACAGATGAAAACAACAAATCGATGAATATCAGTACGGCTTTGGTTGAGTTTAATCCGAGTACGATCAACCTGAAAAGATTTGATGCTACAACCGGAAAAAGTGACCTGAGTATTAATGGGGTTCTGGAGAATTTCTATGGTTTTATGTTTAAGAAACAAGAGCTGAGAGGAAACTTTAATATGAGTTCAAACCAATTGGCAGTCGATGATTTTATGACTGCGGGAGAACCTGCCAAAACAGGAACTGCCACTGGAAAAGAAGGTGAAACAAAATCAACACCTGCAAAACAAGTAGAAGCAATGAAGATTCCTGCTTTTTTAAATTGTACCATAAATGCAAAAGCAAACACGGTTTTGTATGACAATTTAAAACTAACCGCTGTTTCGGGGAAATTGATTGTAAAGGATGAAAAAGCAACTTTAGAAAATTTTAAAACTTCTATTTTTGGAGGAACGATTGGTTTAACCGGAACGGTTTCTACCAAAGAGAAAGTACCTACTTTTAATATGGATTTAGGTTTTAATCAGGTTGATATTGCACAAACTTTTACACAATTGGACATGATGAAAAAAATTGCTCCAATAGCCGGAATTATTAACGGAAAGTTGAACTCTACCATAAAATTAAATGGAAATCTTGATGCCAAAGAATTAACTCCGGATTTAAAATCGATCTCTGGAGATCTGATAGGACAATTACTTTCTACAACTGTAAATACTAAAAATTCAACGGTATTAAATGCCTTAACTTCAAACATTAAGTTCATTGATATGAATAAAGTGAATTTAAACGACATCAAAGCAGCCTTGACTTTTGAAAACGGAAAAGTAAATGTAAAACCATTTGACATCAAATATCAGGATATTAAAATAACAGTTGGAGGAACTCATGGTTTTGATCAAACGATGAATTACAACTTAAAATTAGATGTTCCTGCTAAGTATTTAGGAACTGAAGCCAACGCATTTATATCAAAAATGTCTCCGGCAGATGCTGCAAAACTGCAAAACATTCCTATAAATGCAATGATTACCGGTAATTTTTCTAATCCAAAGGTGTCTACAGATATGAAAAGCGCGGTTACGAGTTTGACTACTCAATTAGTAAACCAGCAAAAAGAAAAACTGACCCAAAAAGGTACTTCGGCCCTTACTGATTTGATCAATAAGAATACAAAAGCAAAAGATACCACGCAAGCTGCAAAAACAGAAAAAGAACAGAAAACGCAGGAAGCTACAAAAAAGGCCAGTGACCTGATTAATGGCTTGTTCAAGAAGAAAAACTAAGAGAAATTAAACAAGAATAAAAAAGAAGGCGTCTACTGTGTAGTAGACGCCTTCTTCTTTTACTTTATATGGTATAATTAAATAGCATCAGAATAGATACTTAATTTTCCGTTGTTTAAAATTGAATTTATGATTTTAAAATATTCTTTCTTCGTAGACAAATTAACATCTATTGCGACACTGGAATTATCATAAGGTTCATATTTCCTGATGTTTGATACCGAAAACAATCCTACTGTTGGAGTTTTAACTGCACTTGCGAGATGCATAATTCCGCTATCGGCTCCAATAAATAAATCAGCACTGGCGATTACAGCTCCTATTTCACGAATGTCTTTACTATAAAATGTAGGCGCTTTAAAGCCAATTTGTGAAACATTCTCTACAGGCAATATTTCAATGATATTATAATTTTGGTATTCATCTTTGAGTTGTGTATAAAAATTTCCCCACCAATCTTCTGTCAAACATTTTTCTCCTGTTGCATAGGTAAATATGCAAATAGTTCTCTTCGCATTATGGACAATACTATTTAAAATATTCTTGCCATTACTAATTTCAGAAGATGATAATTTAAGATCCAGGGGAGCTACTACTTTATTGATTTTTGGAAATCTGAGTTTGGTTAAATAATAGCGGAAGTTATAAACGGGATATTTTGCGATATGTTCGTAATCATTTTTTATCAGCTGGGATTCTTCATTCGAATCTCCAAAAAATTTATACTTGGCATTAGAAAATTGGACTGCCAGACGTCCTGAGGAAGAATTTTGATCTACGTTGATCGCAATGTCATATTTTTGTCTTTTTATCGAAATCCATACATTCAGATATTTCAATAAACTTTTGAAGGGCTTTTTGGGCAAGTCGATTATTTTATCAATATGATCATAATTCTCAAAAATTAAAGGAGATAACGTTCCCTTAACAAACAAATCGACTTTACAATTTGGAAATATTTCTGTGACTTCCTGAACGACAGGTGTAATCAATAACAGATTTCCCAGTCTTCCATTTGGCCTGCAAATTAAAATACGTTTTATATCAGTTTTATCTACTAAAATAATATCTTCTTGAGAACTTGCTTTTCCAATATTCTTAGTCAGATTGCGCATTAAGCTACGCCTAAACATATTTACATTTTTTAAAATACTCATCTTGTCAAATAATTTTAAGAATTATTAAATCTTCATTTAAATTCAAAAAAAACAAAGTTTCAACTAGCTCAAAACTAGCTTCTTTTTTTTTCTAAAATTAAATTCTTTCAATAAGCAATTATTACAAAATTGTAATCAAATGTATCAACATTCACATCTTCAATTACTTAAAAGAGATTTAAATATACAAAAACTATTTTCTAAAACTCAAAATATTAGACAGTTAGGCAATAACACTAGACGACCGCCCCATAAACCTAGACGTTAATTGTGACAACATACCCTTCTGAGCTACGAACATTAAAAACAGTTCCATCTTCAAAAATTAAATACTGGCCTTTAATTCCGATTAATTTTCCCTGGAAAGAAGGAGTTTTATCAAGATTTAAGCTTGCTACTTTTACAGGGTAATTTAGAACTGGATAATGCAATTCATACAAATCATTTTTTTGTGAGTAGAAATATTCTTTAGCTTCATCGGGAATTAAACTTTCTACTTTTACTTTTTCACCAATTAAATCAAAACTGCCGCTTGTATTTTGAAGCATCTTTCTCCAATTGGTTTTATCTGTATAATGATCTTTTAAAGCTACCTCTGTAATTCCTGCTAAATACCTATTAGGAACCTCAACAATCGCAATGGCTTGTGTTGCTCCCTGATCAATCCATCGTGTTGGAACCTGCGTTTTACGGGTTACACCCACTTTTACTTCGCTTGCTAAAGCCAAATAAACCACATGCGGTTGTAATTGTACTTTTTGCTCGTATTCAAGATCACGGTCCGCTATTCCTAAATGTGCTGTACTTAATTCCGGTCTCATGATCCAGTCACCAACAGCCGGACTGGAGTAAAAACAATCATAGCAAAATCCCTGACGGAATATTTTTTTCTTTTTATGACAATTCAAACACTCGTAACCTGCAAAATTAATTTCAATCTCTTTATTCAAAAGTTGATTCATATTTAAAAAACTATCTTCGAAAACCAAATAATATTGAATTGGATTTCCTAATTCAGTTTGCATTTTTGTAAGTACACCTTGATATGTCATTTTATTTTAGATTGCTGTGCCGATAGCGATCGGGACTCGATTTTAGATTGAGTTCTCAGAGTTCTGAGTTTAATTTTTAATTCAACAGAATTAGAATCTTTAGTAAAAATAGAATGGTTTTTTTTACAAAAAAACACTATTTTTGATACAACGACAAAGTTAATATTTGTCCATCGATATTCAAATTTTAAATTTCCTGATTTTGCGTCAATCGTAAAATCTAAAAATTTAAAATCTCCCGATAGCAGCTGTCGGGAATAAAATCTAAAATTTACTCATGCCGTTATCAATAATCAATTCGTTTGCCTCTTGGGTCCTGAAACAAAGGATACATCAAATAGAACTTTTTCTGAAATATCCCAACGAAGTTCAGGAAGAACTGTTGCATAATTTATTGACTGCCTCAGAGAATACCGTAATCGGCAGACAATATGATTTTGAATCGATAAGTTCCTATCAAACATTTGCTGAAAGAGTTCCAATTGCGACTTATGAAGAGTTGCAACCTTTGATCGAACGTACACGTCAGGGCGAACAAGGCGTTTTTTGGGAAACACCTATAAAATGGTTTGCCAAGTCTAGTGGAACTACGAATGCTAAAAGTAAATTTATTCCGGTAAGCACTGAAGCTTTAGAGGATTGCCACTATAAAGGAAGTAAGGACTTACTTTGTTTGTATCTAAACAATAACGAAGATTCAGAATTGTTTTTAGGAAAGAGTCTTCGCTTAGGCGGAAGTTCCCAAATCTACGAAAATAACAATACTTTCTTTGGAGATTTGTCGGCTATCCTGATTGAGAATATGCCTATTTGGGCCGAATTTAGCAGTACGCCAAGTAGCAAAACTTCATTGATGAGCGAATGGGAAGCTAAAATCGCTGCCATTATAAACGAAACTAAAAACGAAAACGTGACCAGCTTTGCCGGAGTTCCGTCCTGGATGCTGGTTTTAATGAATAAGGTTTTAGAAAACACAGGAAAACAAAGTTTATTAGAACTTTGGCCTAATCTGGAAGTTTACTTTCACGGAGGCGTGAGTTTTTCTCCTTATAAAGAACAATATAAGAAAATTTTACCCAGCAAGGATTTCAAATACTACGAAATCTACAATGCTTCTGAAGGTTTCTTTGCCATTCAGGATCTGAATAATTCGAGTGATTTATTGCTGATGCTGGATTATGGTATTTTCTACGAATTTATCTCAATGGATACTTTTGGAACTCCAAATCAAAAAGTGATTCGTCTGGCCGATGTTGAATTGGATAAAAACTACGCTATTGTTATCACGACCAATTCCGGTTTATGGCGTTATTTGATTGGTGACACCGTTCGTTTTACGTCTTTAAATCCGTACAGAATTCGTGTTACAGGAAGGACCAAACATCATATTAATGTTTTTGGTGAAGAATTAATGGTCGAAAACACCGATCAGGCAATTGCCAAAGCCTGCCAACTTACCCAAACTGAAGTGATAGATTATACCGTTGCCCCTATTTTTATGCAGGACAAAGAAAAAGGTGCGCACGAATGGATGATCGAGTTCAAGAAAAAACCTGCGGACGTTGGTCTGTTCCAGAAAGTTCTGGATGAAACACTGCAGACTTTAAATTCTGACTACGAAGCCAAACGCCACAACAATATGACTTTAAATCCTTTGGTGATTAATGTCGCTCGTGAAAATTTATTTTATGATTGGCTTAAAGAAAGAGACAAACTGGGCGGACAGCATAAAATTCCGAGACTTTCGAATCAAAGAGATTATTTGGAGCAGTTGAAGGAGATGTAAAAAAGTTTGCCGGGAATTTTTGCTAATTTATATTTTGTATCGCAAGCGTTCCGCTCATGAGCATAATCAATTTTAAATTATCTCCTTTAAGATTTTAACGGCAAGTTTGTCCCTTCTCGTTTCTCAAAATGACAAACTTGCGATTATTTTAATTAAAACCCTTTAATCGTACTAGATCGCATGAGGGATAGAAGTGGAAATCCTTTTGTGCCGTCCCCATAGCTATCGGGAGGCACAAAAGATTGAAACGGATAGCCCGGCCCGGAGGGACATGCCCATAAAAAAACCTTAGCTTTTATTGAAACTAAGGTCTAATTTATTTTGATTGTTGAGTTACTTGCAGAGATTCTTCGTTCCTCAGCATGACAAACTGTATGTTTATTCGATATGTTACATCATATCAATATACCGGTCGTGATATCCTAATAAATATAAAACTCCGTCAAGACCTAAACTTGATATTGAGGTTGAAGCACTTTCTTTTACTTTTGGTTTGGCGTGAAAAGCGATTCCTAAGCCGGCTAAGTTTAGCATTGGTAAATCATTGGCCCCATCTCCAACTGCAATAGTTTGGTTGATGTGAATTCCTTCTTTTTCGGCTATGGCTTTTAGGTATTCCGCTTTCTTTTGTCCGTCAACAATATCTCCTAAATATTTACCGGTAAGTTTTCCGTCTTTTATTTCTAACTGATTAGCATGAACGTAATCGATACCCAATTCTTTTTGCAGGTATTCTCCAAAATAAGTGAATCCTCCCGATAAAATTGCCGTTTTATATCCGTAATATTTCAATGCCTTCATCAAACGATGGGCTCCTTTTGTGATGGGCAAATTGATGGCTACATTTTGCAAAACATCTTCACTCAAACCTTCAAGCAACGCCATACGTTGTTTGAAACTTTCGTTAAAATCTATTTCTCCGTTCATCGCCGATTCTGTAATGGCACGAACTTGTGCTCCTACTCCGTTTAGTTCTGCCAGTTCGTCGATAACTTCGGTTTGGATCAAAGTCGAATCCATATCAAAGCATACCAAACGACGGTTTCGTCTGTAGATATTATCTTCCTGGAACGAAATATCAACATTCAGGGTTCTGGAAATTTCCATGAAACTTGCCGTCATGATAATCTTATTTACAATTTCGCCGGTTACGGATAATTGTATGCAAGAGCGGGGATATTCTTCTTTTTCTACAATAGATGTTCTTCCTGTCAATCTAATTATAGAATCGATATTCAGGTTTTGATCTGACATTATTTTAGTAACTGCTGCAAGCTGTGAAGCTGCCAGTTTTTCACCTAAAATATTGATGATGTAACGTTGCTTTGATTGTGATTTTACCCACGTCTCATAATCTTCTACAGAAATTGGAATAAATTTAACCTTAACTCCTAATTCATATGCCTTAAACAACAAATCTTTTAAAACAGGTCCTGAACTTGAACCGGCTTCGATCTCAAACAAAATCCCAAGAGAAAGTGTGTCATGAATATCAGCCTGACCAATATCCAGAATATTGGCATCATAAGTTGCCAAAACAGCTGTTAAACCTGCTGTTACTCCTATTTTATCATGTCCTGAAACTTTTAATAAAATAATCTCTTTACCTTCTATTGCCATTTTATCTATTGATTTTAAGAAGCGACAAAAATCGGCAATCTATTGTTGATAAAAAAGGATATTGTTCGTTTTTTTGAAAAGAAAAAGCACATAATAATGTGCTTTTTCAAGTAATTTAACAAATATGTTCCGGTATTAAAATAACCTAACTATTATATTCTTTATGCGCTTCAGATTCATCAAAATTTACCATCCAGCTTATACCAAATTTGTCTTTGAACATTCCGAAATAGGCTCCCCAAAATGTTTTGTTCATTGGCATATAAATTGTTCCGTTTGCCGAAAGTCCATTAAAAATCCTATCTGCTTCGTCTGTGCTTTCGACATTGATGGATACTGAAAAATTACCTCCAAAAACCACATCTCCGGATTGCTCGTTGCTATCACTCCCCATTAAAATTGTTTTTCCAATTGGTAGCGAAACGTGCATCACTCTGTTGGCGTCTTTATCTGAGATTTCTGGACAACTTCCGTTTTCGTCAGCAGGCATGTCTTTAAATTTTCCGATATAAGGAAATTCTCCTCCAAAAACTGATTTGTAAAACAGAAATGCTTCCTCGCAATTTCCGTTAAAAATTAAATAAGGGTTTACTGATGTTGCCATGATATTTTTGTTTTTTTGTTTGTGTTTTTTGTTTTTTGTTTTTTGATATTGATACTGATATTGCTACGATAGTTTACTAAAATCCATAAATAAAACATTCCAGCGATGACCGTCTAAATCAGCAAAACCAAAGCCATACATCCAGCCTTGGCTCTCTGTAGGAGGTGAAAAAACGATCCCACCGGCCTCTTCGACTTTCTTTGCCAGCTCATCCACTTCCGAAACGCTTTCGGCGTCAATCGAAATCAAAACTTCTGAACTTGATTGCGTATCTGTTAGTTTGTTTTGAGAAAAACTGGCAAATAACGATTCTTCAAAAAGCATCACTACAAAATGCGATTCACCTACCACCATACATGTAGAGCTGGGCGTATCATGTTGCTCATTAAAGGAAAAACCTATTTTCCAGAAAAAATCCTTAGCTTTTGCTACATTCTTAACTGGCAAATTCAACCATATTTGTTTTGTCATAGTTTCTGCATTTGAGTTAAACCATTTTAATTATTTTAAATCATACAAGATAATATAAGAAGCCATTTTTATTCTCTCGCAAAGTTTTTTTTGCTACCTACAAACTGTGAGCCTTTGCTACTAGATATTAGCCTCAGTATACTTTTTAAAATTATCCATGATTGCCTGCCAGCCCCCGCGTTGCATTTCTTCCGGGTTTTGTGTTTCAGGATCAAAATTTTGAACTATTTCTACTCCATCTGGTGTTGTTGTAAAACTAATTTCAACTTTTCTGCCATCCTCCAGAACATATTCAATTGCTTTATTTTTTTCTACCAAAGTGTATTCGCCACCAAAATCAAAACTCATGCTTCCGTCTTTTGCTGCCATAGTCGATTTAAATTTTCCACCTTCTCTTAAATCATTTTCTGCATAAGGTGTATGCCATTCCGGAGAAGCAAAACTCCATTTTGTAATATGTTCAGGTAATGTCCAGAATTCCCAAACTTTATTTATTCCTGCATTAATCGTGTTTTGTACTGTTATCATATTTTTTTATTTTTTTTATATTACAATTACTTCATTTCCGGGATCTTACTTTCATTCATATAGAAAACCTCCCATTGGTGTCCGTCTAAATCAAGGAAAGTACGATTATACATCCAGTCATAATCTTGTGTCTTCATATATTCTGATCCGCCGGCTTTAATGACCTTGTCCATCATTTCATCCACTTTATCTCGTCCTTCAACTGAAATTGAAATAATAACTTCATTTGTCGTAGCTGTGTTACAAATTTGTTTATTGGTAAAAGTTTGATAAAATTCTTTTGTTAGAAGCATTGCATTAATATTTTTACCAATTACCAAACAGGTTCCCTGTTCATTTGTGAATTTTGAATTGAATGAAAAACCTAGTTGGGTGAAGAATGCAATCGACTTATTTAAATCTTTTACAGCAAGATTCAAGAAAATTTTTGTTTCCATTTTTATATAAAATTACAAATTATTTAAAGCAAATTTAAAATAATACGTTAAGCTTTATGATACATTAAAAGTCAACTTTAGGGCCATTTAAGACAAAATACGTATTTTTACATAGTATCATTTTTATAAAACACATCACATTATGAGTAAGAAAGTAGGCTTAATTGTACCGTATGACTATAAATTATTAAGTATAGCTGCGATTTTAGAAGTTTTTGAAACGGCTAATAAACTTTCTAAAGAAGCTGAAAAATATTTTGAAATTATGGTTTTTCAATCTTCGGAACAAATCATTGAAGAGCGCTTGTTTGGATATAAAGCCAACTCGATCGAAGAATCGAATGAAATTTTAGATCTGATTTTAATCCCTGCTTTTACTACTGATAATATGAGCGAAATGATCGTAAAAAACAAAAACTTTATTCCCTGGCTCAAAAAGCAGCACCAATCCGGAGCCGAATTGGCAAGTTTTTGTACAGGCGCTTTTTTGTTTGCTGCTTCCGGATTATTAAACGAAAAATTGGCAACGACGCATGTTGATGCCTGCAGTGCTTTTACGAAAGCATTCCCGTTAGTAAAATTAAAATCCGAAGAAACCCTAACAGCTGATGGGAGTCTATACACCAGTGGCGGTTCGACCTCAACGTTTCATTTGCTGATTCTTTTGGTTCAGAAATATTGCGGAAACGAAATTGCTGTTCAAATTGCCAAGATTTTTTCTATTGATTTAAACCGATACAAACAAAGCTACTTCAGCACTTTCAGACCCAATCATTTACACAATGATGCTTTGGTTGCGATGTTACAGCAAAAAATAGAAAGTCAATATCATTCTATCGAAAAACTAGAAGAAATCACTAAAGACATTCCAACCAGCGCCCGAAACATGACACGCAGATTTAAACAAGTTACCGGAATTCCGCCAATCGAATACCTTCAAAATATCAGGGTTGAAAGTTCAAAGAAATATCTGGAACAAACCCAGCTTTCGATTTCTGAAATTATAGAAAAAACCGGTTATAATGATCCAAAAGCGTTCAGAAAAGTTTTTTTTAAAATGGTAGGTATGAAACCTATTGAATATCGGGAGAAATTTAGGGTGCAATAATTTTTTTCAGGAGCAGAAGTTTTAATTTTAAAACACCAATTGTCCTGCTCTACACTATATCTTTTGTGGTGAACGCCACCACAAAAGGATGCCGTTTCGATCAGGGCTATACGAGAAATTTCTATTTTCAAAATATAAAAAAACCTGCTCAAATAAATGAACAGGTTTTAAGTCAACTTTGTCAAAGCTTTGAACTTTGACAAACTAATATCAGGATTTACGAAGCAATTTCCATTCGCTTCAATAAATTTTTATTTAAAGTATGTTTTGCATAATCTTTATCGATTGTCAAAACTTTATCGTCTGAGCTTGGTAGTTCGTACATTGCATCTGTTAAGATTGCTTCGCATAACGAACGTAATCCACGAGCTCCTAATTTGTATTCTAATGCTTTATCAACAATAAAATCTAATGCTTCATCTGTAATATTAAATTCAACATCATCCATCATAAATAATTTTTGATATTGTTTGATTAAGGCATTTTTAGGTTGTGTCAAAATCGCACGTAGAGTTTCTCTGTCAAGAGGGTCCATATGCGTCAAAACTGGCAAACGACCAATAATCTCCGGAATTAAACCAAAGTCTTTAATATCTTTTGGAATAATGTATTGCAATAAATTATCCTTATCAATATTATCAACATTTTTAGAAGTAGAATACCCCACTGCCTGGCGGTTCAAACGTTTCGAGATTATACGTTCTACTCCATCAAAAGCTCCTCCTGCAATAAACAAGATGTTTTGAGTATTTACCTCAACAAATTTCTGGTCCGGGTGTTTACGACCTCCTTTTGGTGGTACGTTTACAACAGTTCCTTCTAATAATTTCAACAAAGCTTGTTGTACACCTTCACCAGATACGTCACGTGTTATGGATGGATTATCACTCTTACGGGCAATTTTATCAATTTCATCTATAAATACGATTCCTCTTTCGGCTTTGGTTACATCATAATCAGCAGCTTGTAATAAACGCGTCAAAATACTTTCGACGTCTTCACCCACATAACCTGCTTCTGTAAGTACAGTTGCATCAACGATAGCCAAAGGAACGTCTAACATTTTTGCGATAGTTTTTGCTACCAATGTTTTACCTGTTCCGGTTTGACCCACCATAATGATGTTGCTTTTTTCGATCTCTACTTCATCATCTAATTGCTGTTGCATTAAACGTTTGTAGTGATTGTAAACTGCAACCGACATTACTTTTTTAGTCTGATCCTGACCAATAACATATTGATCTAAGAAAGCCCTGATTTCTTTTGGTTTCTTTAAAATTAAGTCCCCAACAAGTTTTGCACTTCCGCTTGATTTTAATTCTTCTAATACAATTCCGTGTGCTTGTTCAATACACTTATCACAAATATGTGCATTGATACCCGCAATCAATAAATTGGTTTCTGGCTTTTTTCTTCCACAAAACGAACATTCTAATACTACTTTTGCCATTTTTTATGTTTCAAGTTTAATGGTTTCAGGTTTCAAGTTAAGGATAACAACTTGAAACCTGAAACTTTAAACTAATTTTTAACCTCTTCTCAACACTTCATCAATCATTCCGTATTCTTTAGCTTCGTCAGCTTTCATCCAGTAATCACGCTCACTGTCTTTGTGCACTTTATCAAAAGTTTGTCCTGAATGTTGAGAGATGATATTATACAATTCATCTTTTAGTTTCAACATCTCACGTAAGTTGATTTCCATGTCAGTAGCAACACCTTGTGCTCCTCCTGATGGCTGGTGAATCATAACTCTTGAATGCGGTAAAGCTGAACGTTTTCCTGCTGCTCCTGCACACAATAAAACAGCTCCCATAGAGGCTGCCATACCAGTACAAATTGTCGCTACGTCTGGTTTGATGTATTGCATGGTATCGTAAATTCCCAATCCTGCGTAAACGCTTCCTCCTGGAGAATTTAGATAAATTTGAATGTCTTTTGAAGCATCAGCACTTTCTAAAAATAACAACTGAGCCTGAACGATATTTGCGATTTGATCGTCGATACCTGTTCCTAAAAAGATAATTCTGTCCATCATTAATCTTGAAAACACATCTAATTGAGAAATATTCAACTGACGCTCTTCAATAATATATGGAGTCATATTCGTTGGATTCATTGCTGCTACGATTTTATCGTAGTACATCGCATTTACTCCTTGGTGCTTTGTAGCAAATTTTTTAAATTCTTTACCGTAGTTCATATGTATCTGTTCTAAGTTTTATAATATGGTGTATATTTCATTTCCTACAAAGGTCATACCTTTTTATAAAGGATGTCAATTTGTCTTCTTTTTGTCAAAATTGTTACAAGTTTAATATTGATAACCTGAAATCACAAACATGAAACAAAATAAAAGAGCGTCAAGAAAAACTTCCTGACGCTCAAATATACTTAATTTTTAGAAATTATTCTCCGTATGAAGCGGCAATAAATTCTTCGTAAGTTACTTCTTTAGTTGTTGGATTTGCTTTTTCTTTAAACACCTCTAACAATTTTTCAGCTACCACTTGCTCTGAAAGTCTTTTTACTTCTTCCTGGTTAGATAAAACTCTAGCCACGATTCCTTGTACTTCTTCGTCAGTTGGATTTGTTTGTCCAAATTGAGCCATTTGTTGTTTGATAGCGTTTGTTGTAAAAGCTTTCAAATCTTCAAATGTAATTTGGATATTGCTTTGAGCCATTGCTTTTCCTTCAATCAATTGAAAACGTAATCCTTTTTCAGATCTTGCGTATTCAGCTTCAGCTTCTTCTGGAGAAAGTTTTTTCTCTCCAACAGTTTGTAACCATTTTTTAAGAAATTCAGCAGGTAAATCAAATTTTGTGTTTTCGATAAGGAAATCCTGAACGTCTAACAATAATTTTTGATCTGCTTGCTGTGCGAATTGAGCTTCAGCATCTTCTTTAATTTTAGCTTTCAAATCTTCTAATGAAGCTACTTTTCCTTCACCAAAAAGTTTATCAAATAACTCTTGGTTTAATTCAGCCAATTCAGCTCCGTTAATTGCTTCGATAGTAAAGTTTACTTCGATATCTAAACCGTGCACATCGTCATGACCTACTTTTAAGTAATCCATTAATTGGTGATCATCTTCGAATAGACCTTTTGTACTTACTGCAACAACATCTCCAACTTTTTTACCGATAAATTTATCAGCAGCAGCTTTATTAAATGTAGATACAGAAATTGTAGTCGTATTGTTGATCCCTTTTTCTTCGTTTGAGAAAGTTCCTGTCAAATCAGAATCAGCAGATACCACTTCTTGTGGAATTGCTTTTCCAAATTGTTTTTGGATGCGTTCTACTTGTCCGTCGATTAATTTATCATCAGCAGTAACGATATATTTTACGATATCATTTTTAGCTTCTAAATCAATTTCGAAGTTTGGCACTAAACCAATTTCGTATTCGAAAGTTAGCTCTTCAGCATCCCAATCAAAGTTTTCGTTTACTTTTGCAAGAGGAGTTCCTAAAAGATTTAATCTTTCAGATTGAACAAAACGCTCTAAAGCCAAATCAACAACTTTTTGAACTTCTTCTTGCTTAATTGCTTTTCCGTATTGTTTTTCAACAAGGTCTTTAGGTACTTGCCCTTTTCTAAAACCTTTTACGGTAGCCAAAGGCATTTTTTCGTTTATTCTTTTTGCTACTTGACCTTTATAATCCATGTGAACAACTGTCATTACAATTGTTTCATTCACAGCGTTTATTGCTACTCTTTTAATATCCATCTTCTTCTTTAATTTACATAATAAAATTGGGTTGCAAAATTATAAAATTTTTGCAACCCAACCAAGTTTTTAATCTATTGTATTTAAAGACGTTTTAAACGTCGTTTCTATTTTGATTTAATTATCGTCTCCCAAAATTTTATAAGTAATCGACTGGAGGATAGACAATATAACGCTAAACAACAATGCTGTCCAGAATGAATCGACTGCAAAACCGCCTACAATATTGGTACACAATAAAATAATGATCGCATTAATCACCAATAAAAACAAACCTAAAGTAATAAAGGTAACAGGTAATGTCAGGATAACCAATATTGGTTTTATAAAAAGATTCAGTAGTCCTAAAACAATTGCAACAATTACTGCTGTACCAAAACTAGCAACATGTACCCCGGTTAAAAAGTTTGCAATTAGCAACACCAAGGCCGCAGTAACAAGGAGTCTAAGTAATATTTTCATGATTTTTGATTTAAAGTTTTAATAAAAGTAAGGAATTTTATATTGTTTTTTCGCCACAGATTAAAAGATTCTCACAGACTAAGCGTTACATGTTTAAAAAAATCTTTCCAATCCTTTTAATCTTGCAAACACTATTCTTTTAAAAATCCAGCAGTTAATTCAAAAAACATTTTAGGATTTTCAGCATGCAACCAATGTCCGGCATTTGGAATTGTCTCAAACTTAGCACTTGGAAAATGCTGACGTATGGCATCAAAATCTGAATCTAAAATATATCCCGAATTTCCTCCACGAATAAATAAGGTGGGTTTATCAAAAACCAAATCATCCGGCAAAGCTTTTCCAATGGCGTCTAAATTAGCATTAAAAGCAGCAAGATTGAATCTAAAAGCCAATTGTCCCGGTTCCTGCCAATATAAATTTTTTAATAAAAATTGTCGTGTTCCGAAATCAGGAACATATTGTGATAAAATTTCTTCAACATCATTTCGACTTGGTTTTACAGAAAAATCAACTGCATTTAAACCCGCCAGAATATCCTGATGATGTTGCTTGTAAAATTTCGGGCCGATATCAGCAACAATCAATTTATCTACGATTTCCGGGTGTGTGGTCGCAAAAAGCATCGCTACTTTCCCTCCCATTGAATGTCCGAGAATATCTATTTTACTTAATTGATTCGTCTGACAATATTCGAAAACATCCTGCACCATGGCTTCATAAGTCCATTCATCAGAATGAAAACTGCGACCATGATTTCGTAAATCTAAAATATGAACCTGAAATCCGGCCTCTACATATTGTGAGGCAAGGGTTTTCCAGTTATCAGACATACCTAAAAATCCGTGCATGATGATGAACGGCTTTCCTTCGCCTTCTATTTTTGAGTATAACATTTATATTATGATTTTAAAAACTGACTACAAAGGTAAAAAAGTTCTTTATTAATCTGTAAACTAATAAAGTCCAAGTTCTGAATTTCGGCTTATTTTATTAGAAAAAAGTTTACAAAATACGGTTTCCCGTAAAGAAACAACAAATATAAAAACTACCTTGCGCCTTCTTAAAATCAAAACGATCTTTTTTGATTAATTATTTAATTTAAACCCTAACCATGATTAAAAAATTATTTTTATTATCTGTAATTATTTCTCAACTTACCCTGTCTTGCTCTAGCGATGACAACACAGATCCTATAAAAGATCCTACAACAGAAGAACCAAAAGAACCGGTAAAAGACCCAACTCTTGCGGAACAAATTGCAGAACTTGTTAAAAAACCATATTCGGCTTTAACTCCGGCACAACAAAAGCTAAAACTTGAAGCTGAAGCTAATGAAATGCTGGTTCAGCTAGACAAATCTAAAGGCTCAAGCGCTATTAAAGCGATAGAAAACCTACACCGCTTATTAGTTATTAATCCTGTTGATATTTTTAACGCAAAAAATGGTAATGAAATAGAAGACATTTTAAATGTTTCTGACGTTTACGGTATTTATACCTGGAATAATTCCGGGAAAATCTGGGTAAAAACAGCCTCAACTTCTGAATTAAAATTTATTTTCCCTTCTAAAGAATCAGAAACATCAAACAATGCAATACTTTCTGCTAAAAGTGTATCTTCAACTGTAAAAATAAAAATTACAGACACGAACGGAAGTTACGTTTATGACGAAAAAACGGATGATTACATTCATACAAAATCAGTTTACGACCACGTTTTTTTACCTTCATCATCAGATGCAGTTTTAACAATTAATAACGCTCAGGCTGCTGTTTTTGCTCAAAGAGCCAGTTATTCTAATGGAAAACAAGCTCCAGATGAATTTACTTATAAAATGACTTTAAACGATGGGTATGTTTGGGAAATGAGCGGTAAAAAAGGTGTTGAAAACACCGCTAAAGCTACTCTTACTTATAACAACAAAACTTTACTCGACTTTAATGCCGGAAGTACCACGAACATAGACGGTTTAATTGATAACGACGAACTTAAACAATACAGAGGAAAAGGTAATGGATTGTTCAAATTGATGGACAATTTTATTATTGTTGCTGACATGGATTTAGCCACAGCAGCAAGAGACGAAGATGCTTTAGAAAAATCAGTAACTCAACCTTCTTTTCCTGATTACAACACTGCTGATGCTAATTACCCAGCATACTATGCAGCACAAAACAAATACTATCAACAATATTCTCAAGGAGTTACAACTAATTTTAACAAGAACATCAAATTAATTTTAGTTTCTAAAAAAGACGGAACTAAAATTGCAGACGTTGTTCAACATTCTGAAAAAGGACACTCTTATGAAGTAAGTTTACCAACATGGGTCGCTTATGAAAATAATAAAGGCGGTTACTGGTCTACATCTGATAATAAAACAACCCTTATACAAACTTATAATGAAGTAGATTACTTAAGATTTAATGATAATACTGAAGTAACAGTTAGTGCTTATTTCTCTATTGGATTTAGTGATTTGAAAACTAAATTTGAAGATTTCGCTAAATCTTTTAAAAAATAAATAGTCTTTAAAATTTTACTTAAAGCCGATTTGAAACCATTCAAATCGGCTTTATTTTTTAGGAGGCGTTTTAACAATTAAAGTGCTTTGCCCATATCCTGCCCAAATACCAATTCCGCCTTTTATATTCGATTTAAGACTTGTATTGGATGGATAAATTGGATTCTTGCTGTTTACTATTTCGTTTTGCCAGCTGTTCCAAAAATCCAGGGCATCTTTATTCTGGGTTCTTAATTTTACGTGAATTAAATCTCCATCCACAAAATAAGGGGTAAATTTAGTTTTAGGAAAAAGCAAAATCCCACGATTTATCTGTACTGAAACTGAAGGTTCTTTAAAATTTTTATCATCTAAATTACCATAAAATGCAGGCACAAAAACAGGTTCTTCTTTGTCTATTTTTGTGGCAATCTGATAGTAGTTTTTTTCATTTACCGGATCATCAAATTTCACAAAAATATATCCTGTTGTATCTGCAGCATTCTTTTTAATATACTCAGCACTTTTAAGTTTTACTGCCTTTGGTATTGTTGTTACGGCTTGAACAACACGATTTAAATATTCTATTTTAATGGAGTATTCTTTTCCTGCCTCACCCATTAAAGTTGATCCAAAATACACAAAAGGCGGCACTCTGTTTTTATCATTTTTCACTTTCAAGACCTCAGATACCTGCCCGTCAGATATGGTTATTTTTGCAGAACGAATAACATGATTCAAAACATTTGTAGAATCTATAGCATCTGTAACAGGAATACTGCTTGACAATAAAACCTGGGCATAATCACCTTCTTCAATCCATCCTTCGACTACAATTTTAGATTCAATACTTTTTTCGCTAAAATCCTCTTTAGAACAACTTACAGCAACGAGAGTAAAAAGAAATAATATGTATTTTTTCATTGTTTAAAATTTAAACCTCCAGCTTATTGAAGGCAGAATGCGGTACAATACTTTTTTTTCCTGTTTTACAATCACGGTATTTTTATCGTTATTGACTTCAACATCTAAAACGACATAAATAGGATTATCAATATTAAAAGTATTGTAAATCGAAAAATTCAAGGCACTTTCTTTTTTATTTGTTTTCACGAAGAAATAATTAACAGAAAGATCTGTTCTGATATAATTAGGCATTTGAGCATTATTATATTCTGAATATTCTTTTACCGGATTGTTATTAATAAAATACCATGAAGTAGGCATCGTAAAACGATTTCCTGAACTGAATATCTGAGTGACACCAAAATTCCATTTTGGATTTAAATCATACATCCCAACTAACGAAAGATTATGACGTCTGTCGTATTTTGCAAAATAAGTTTTCCCATTATTCAGTTCATCAAAGTTTCGATCAGACCAACTCAGCGTATAACTTAACCAACCTGAAAATTTTCCGTTTTTTTTGCGCAACATCATTTCTAATCCGTATGCTTTTCCTTTTCCAACTAACAAATCATTCTTTAAAGTTGTGATTTCGTTAAACTGCGTTATTCCGTAAGGATATTCAAGTAAATTTTTCATCGAACGATAAAATCCTCCTAATGAAGAAGAAATATTTTTTGAAATATTCTGATTGGAGCCAATCGAAAACTCGTCAGAAGATTGCGGCTTTATTCCATCAGAACTCGCGATCCAAAAATCAGTCGGGATTCCAACGCTTGAAGTGGTTATCAAACTCAGATATTGATATTGCCTGTTGTATGATCCGTAAAAAGAATATTTTTCGTTGGTTATATAATTGAATAAAACGCGAGGTTGAAAATGCAAATAAGAATCATTAGAACCAGAAGTATAATAATTAATTCTCAGTCCTAATTCAACATTTAAACGATCCGTAATCTTTGGTTTTATAGTAGCAAAAACCGCAACTTCATCAGCATTGATTATATTATTTTGAGATGCATTATTATCTGTCAAATTTTCGATATTCACTTTTTGAGGCTGTAAATTATGATGTACATATTGCAAACCAGATTCAACAGCGATATTTTTTATCTGATAGCGAAAGGCATTATTAAATCCAAAATCTTTTACATACGAAGAAACTCCAAATTCGATTGTCGCTTGCTCCATATTCAGCTCATTAGAATATTTACTAAAATAAATAGCATTTGACATACTTAATTTAGGCGAAACGGTAGTAATTAAAGTTGGAGAAATGGTAAAATTACTCCACTTTAAATCTGTTTTCAAAGCCAGATTATTATCCTTTATTTTTAATTTGTCTCCACTAATAAAGGCATCTACAGAAAGTAAATTATTTTTAGAAATCTGAGAAATGAAAGTCAGGTTGCCATCAGAGAAACCGTATTTCATATCCTGAACATCATTATTTTTAGAACTGGAGCGCAGCAATGGCGCAACAATTTCATCGATATAGGTTTTTCTTCCGGAGATATAAAAACCGGTTTTATTGTTTAAAGGAACTGTAAAAGTAAGTTGTGAAGCTAAAATGCCGACATTTCCCTGAATACCCAATTCAGAAGGTATTTTTGTATTGGGGATCAAAAGTGTTGTAGAACTTAAACGTCCGCCATATTTTGCATTAGAACTTGATTTATCAAATTCGACTTCCTTAATATGATCTGTATTGTAAAAAGGAAAAACACCTAGCAAATGAGACATTCCATATATAGGAGTTCCGTCGTATAACATAGCATTATGTCCCGGATCACCACCTCTTACATATAAATACCCGTTTGCATCTCCGGAATTTTGTACTCCAGGTGTTAGTTGCAAAAGCTTTATAATATCTGTAGTTCCTAGAACTGTAGGCACAGAAGACAGCTCTTTTAAATTGAACGATAGTTTTCCGCCTGACAAATTTGTAATTCCACTTTTTTTATCATTGGTAATTACAACTTCTTTCAAAAGCGAAACATCTTTTTCCAGTACAATTGAAATTAGAGTGTCTTTTACAAAATCAAGATCAATTGATTTCTTAAGATACCCCAATTGATTAAACGTTATTTTGATCTGACCTGAGGGTATGTTTGCTGAGAAGTTACCCAGAGTATCAGATATTGTGTAGTAGTGTTGATTATTTACCTCTAAAGAAACACTGACACCAAGCAGGTTTTCGTTTTCAGAAGATTTTATATTTCCCGTTATAATGCCTTTTGATTGCGCAAATACAGCAGAAAAAGAGAATAAAAAAAAGAATAAAATTGGTTTCAGCACTTGATTTTAATAAGAAAAGTGCGAAAGTAAACAATTAAAAATCAATTCTTAGAGGAAGTAAATATTTTATTTATTGTTTAAAATTCATGAGCAAAGAAATTCATTGTTACCTGAATGGCGCATGAGGGATGGAAGTGAAAATCTTTTTGTTTTTCTTTGAAAAACAGAAGATTAAAATATTTTTTCGCTTCGCTCGGGTAAAATGTACCAATAGCTATCGGGAAGCCCGACCCGCTTTTTCTGCGGGTCATGTGCTACTCCTTTTTATTTTACTTCAATTTATTCAAATACATATTAACAACATTATCCAAACCAAGATAAAGTGCTTCTGCTATTAGAGCATGACCAATAGAAACCTCTAATAAACCAGGAATATTTTGATTGAAAAACTGAATATTATCCAAACTCAAATCATGGCCTGCATTGATTCCTAAATCCAATTCATTTGCTAATTGTGCTGCTTTCACATAAGGATCAATTCCGTTTTTGTTACCCAAGTCATATTGATGTGCAAAAGCCTCGGTATACAATTCGATACGATCTGTTCCTGTTTTTTTTGCTCCATCGATAATTTCGAGAACCGGATCAACAAAAATCGACGTTCTGATCCCGTTACGTCGAAATTCCTGAATCACTTCCGTCAAATAGGATTGATTTTTTATGGTATCCCAACCTGCAGATGATGTAATGGCTCCAATTGCATCCGGAACTAATGTTACCTGAGTTGGCTTGCATTCTAAAACCAAATCTATAAAATTATGTTGCGGATTTCCTTCGATATTATATTCGGTATAAACGATTGCTTTTAAATCGCGTGCATCCTGATAGCGAATATGACGTTCATCCGGACGTGGATGAATCGTGATTCCTTCTGCGCCGAATTTCTGAATATCAGCAGCCACTTTTAATAAATCAGGAACATTTCCTCCTCGTGCATTTCGAAGGGTTGCAATTTTATTGATATTTACACTTAACTTTGTCATATAAATAGATAATTAATTCTAGTAACACTATATTTGTTACGACAAAAATACAAAGTAAAACGTAGCAGTTTTTGCTATTTTTTGATTATTTTGCATGAAATATCCCTAACAGATTTATGACAGAAATTATAAACTATATCACCAATGATTTCAGAGCGATTGATAGTCAGGAAACGATAGCCTCGGTTCAGGACTTTTTTGCTGATTTGAATTTTTCGCATTTTCCGGTTCTGGAGAACGGAATTTTCATTGGAAGTATCGCTGCTGATGATGTTGAAACTTTTGATACAGATAAAAAAGTTATTGATTACAAATATACTCTGGAACGTTGTTTTGCCCGAAAATCAATGCTATGGCTTGATGTTTTAGAAGTTTTTGCAAAAAACCATACAAATGTAGTATCGGTTCTTGACGAAAACAATAACTACATTGGATATTATGAAATGGAAGACATCATGAAATTTTTTCAGGAAACTCCATTTTTAAAAGAACAAGGCGGCATAATTATCGTTCAAAAAGGCCTTTTAGATTATTCAATGGGTCAGGTGACTCAGATTGTAGAAAGCAATAATGGTAAAATTCTGGGCTGTTTCGTTTCTGAAGCTGATCTGGAAAATGTTCAGATTACGATAAAAATTGGTGTTGGACCGATGAATGAGATCATTCAGACTTATAGAAGATATGGTTATGAAATCATTTCAGAACATCAGGAAGATGCTTACATCAACAGTCTGAAAGAGCGTTCAGATTACTTAGACAAATACCTTAATATATAGTAGAAATTAGAAAATGTGTCAATTAGATAATTTATTAGTCCATCTAATTTACATATTGTTGATTTTTCGAATTGCCACATTGACTCATTATCTAATTGACTCATTATCTAATTACAAAGAATGAAAATAGCTATTTACGGACAATATTACCAAAACAGTACTGAACCTATTATTAAAGATATTTTCAAGTTCTTCAATTCCAACAATGTAGAAATGGTAATTGAGGAGAACTTTCTGAAAATGCTTTACGAAAAAGAACTTATAACAAAGGGATACGAAACATTTTCAGCAAGTACATCTCTGGATAATAGTTTTGAAATGCTGATTAGCATTGGAGGAGACGGCACTATTTTAAGGGCTGCTACGCTTGTTCGTAATTCAGGTGTGCCAATTTTAGGAATAAATGCAGGAAGACTCGGTTTTTTAGCTACTGTTCAAAAAGAAAATATTGATAGCTTTTTACAGTTTGTAATTGACAAAAATTACACTACTTCTGAAAGAACGTTGTTAAGCTTAACCTGCGACCCAAAAAATGAAGCTATTGAAGAAGAATTGAATTTTGCCATGAATGAAGTTACCGTAAGCAGAAAAGATACGACATCGATGATTACGGTTGACACCTATTTAAATGATGAATATTTAAATTCATACTGGGCAGATGGCCTGATTATCTCTACACCTACAGGATCTACAGGATATTCTTTAAGTTGTGGAGGACCACTGTTAACACCCGAAGTTAAAAGCTTAGTAATCACACCCATTGCACCTCATAATCTAACAGCAAGACCTCTTGTTATCCCTGATGATACTGAAATCAAACTTAGAGTATCAGGAAGAGAAGATCATTATTTAGTTTCATTAGATTCCAGAATTGCTTCAGTAAAAAATGAATCGCTTTTAACCATCAAAAAAACTGACTTTAAAATAAAAATGGTCGAAATTCCAGGAGAAACTTTCTTAAAAACCTTAAGAAATAAATTGCTTTGGGGAGAAGATAAGAGAAATTAAGTTCTTTTATGATTCACCACTATACGATAATGCCACTTTTTGCCGTTCTGCATGTATTGAATCATCATTAAATGTCTCAAAATAATATCGTAAATTGAAAAAAAAGCACATTTAACTAAAGGAACGTTGATTCGTATTGATAATTATTATATTTGCACGCAATTTTGAATTAAATGAAGAAAATTTTTAATTTATTGTTATGTTTTTTCCCCTTTATCACACTAAACGCTCAGATCAATGAGATTGGTGTTTTTCTTGGCGGAAGCAACTTTGTAGGTGACGTAGGAAGCACAACTTATATTGCTCCTGAAAAACTGACTTTTGGTATTTTGTACAAATGGAATAAAAGCCCACGCCATGCGTACCGCTTCTCCTACACGCAATCCACTATTGCAGGAAATGATCTCGATTCAAAAGAAACAGGCAGGAACCAGAGAGGTTATAGTTTTGAAAATACCGTAAAAGAACTTTCTGCCGGTTTAGAATTTAATTTTTTTGATTTTAACCTCCATGATTATCATCCAAAAATTACACCTTATATATATTCAGGATTAAGTTACTTTATGTATGACGAATTATACATAACGGGAGGGCAAACAAGAAAAGATAAAAGTTCAGGTTCGATTGCTATACCAATAACATTGGGAATCAAATCAAATATTGCACCTCATTGGGTTCTGGGCGCTGAAGTTGGAGCCCGATACACGTTCACAGACGATATCGACGGAAGTAACCCAAGCAATGGCAATTATAAGTCTTTGCATTTTGGAAATTTAAATAATAATGACTGGTATGTGTTTTCAGGTATCACCTTAACCTATACCTTTGGACAAAAACCTTGCTATTGCGCATATTAATAAAATGAATTTACTAGACTCTATAGATCAAACAAACTTACCCAAACATTTGGCCATTATTATGGACGGAAATGGTCGTTGGGCAAAACAACAAGGTTTTTTAAGAGCATTTGGTCACGAAAACGGAACCAAATCTGTAAAAAAAACAATTACAACTTGTGCTAAACTTGGTATTGAGTACTTAACCTTATATGCTTTTTCTACAGAAAACTGGAATCGACCAAAACTTGAAGTCGAAGCATTAATGAGAATATTAATCAATTCATTAAAAAAAGAACTTGTTACCTTACAAGAAAATAATATCAAACTTAATGCAATTGGAAATCTTGATAAATTGCCAAAATCAGCTCAAAAAGAGCTTTTGGATGTAATAGATAAAACAAAAAACAACACCCGTCTTACCCTAACTCTTGCTTTAAGTTACGGATCGAGAGAAGAATTGGTAAATGCTGTGAGAATCATCAGTGATAAAGTTAAAAATAATATAATTTCAATAGACGCTATTGACGATTCAATTATAAATGAGCATCTTTACACGCAAAATTTACCTGACGTAGATTTATTAATACGAACAAGTGGAGAACATAGAATAAGTAATTTTTTGCTATGGCAAATTGCCTATGCAGAATTATATTTTACTAATGTCTTGTGGCCAGACTTTAAAGATCAAGATTTATATGAGGCTATTATTAGTTATCAAAAAAGAGAACGTAGATTTGGAAAAACCAGCGAACAAATTAAATAATTTTTTAGTGTTACAAAAAAGAGTACAAATAGTCCTTACCCTACTTCTTTTGGGTAGTTTTTCACAAATAAAAGCACAAGAAAGAGTTCCTTTTGATCAGGGAAAAAAATACATTCTTGCTAAAGTTTCTGTTGTTGGTAAAATAAGCTTCAATGAACAAACCGTTGTTACTTTTTCTGGTCTTCAAAAAGGACAGGAAATAACAGTTCCCGGGGAAGAGATCAGTGGTGCTATCAAAAAATTAGGTAAACTTGGCCTATTTGATGAGATCGCTTTTTATGTCAATAAAATCGATAATGACAGTATTTATCTGGACTTGAACATTGTTGAACTTCCTAAACTAAATGAAGTAAAATTTGTTGGCATTAAGAAAAGCAAAGTCGAAGGATTAATTAAGGATAACAACTTGACTAAAAACAAGATTGTAAACGAAAACTTAATCACGACAACTAAAAATTATATAGAAAATAAATACAAAAAAGAAGGATTCTATAATACCAAAGTTACCATCACAAATACTCCTGACACCATAAACGGACATCAGGTAAATATGCTTGTTCGGGTAGACAAAGGTGACAAAGTAAAAATCAGCAGCATCGAATTTACTGGTAATAAACAGCTTACCGGAAATCAATTACGATCTGCAATGAAAGACACTAAACAAAAAAATGTGTTTCGTGTTTTAAAATCCTCTAAATTTATTCCTGAAAAATACAAAACCGACTTAGAGAAAGTTGTTGCTTCCTATAAAGAAAAAGGATATCGTGATGCTCGTATTATTTATGATTCTGTTACTTATAACAAGAATAAAAATATGCTTGCTATTAAAATTAAAATGGAAGAAGGAAACAAATACTACTTTGGTAATATTAAATTCCTTGGAAATACTGTTTATTCTGATCAATTATTAAATCGTTATTTAGGAATCAAAAAAGGAGAAACCTACAACGGGGTTTTACTTGAAAAACGTATTGCAGATAAAACAAAACCAGACGCTGAAGATATTACAAACTTATACCAAAACAATGGTTATTTGTTCTCTAATATCAATGCTGTAGAGGTAAAAACAGTAAACGATACTATCGATTTTGAGATAAGAGTTACAGAAGGTCCTATTGCCTATTTTAATAAAATATCCGTCGTAGGAAATGACAAAACGAATGACCACGTTATCTACCGTGAACTTAGAACCAAACCAGGAGAAAAATACAGTAAAGAACAGTTGGTTAGAACGATTCGTGAAATTGGACAATTAGGATTTTTTGATCCAGAAGCAATTGATCCAAAATTCAAAAATGTTGATGCTGCGGCAGGAACTGTAGACATTGAATACCATGTTGTAGAAAAAGGATCCAGCCAGGTCGAACTTCAAGGAGGTTACGGTGGTGGAGGTTTCATTGGAACCTTAGGATTATCTTTTAATAACTTCTCAGCTAAAAACTTATTCAATAAAGAATCCTATAAGCCATTACCAATGGGAGATGGTCAAAAAGTAGCACTTCGTTTACAAGGAAGTACTTATTTCCAAACATATAGCTTATCATTCTCAGAACCGTGGTTTGGAGGAAAAAAACCAGTACAATTTAGTTCATCTATTTCTTATAGTAAACAATTTTTAAACAACTACGCTACAAGAACCGTAGACAAAAGCAAAAGTTTCAATATCCTGACATTACAAGTTGGTTTAGCAAAACGTCTTACTGTGCCGGATGATTATTTTGTATTATCACAATCTGTAAGTTACCAACATTATGATCTGAATAATTATAATACAGGATTATTTACATTTGGTAACGGAGCATCAAGAAACTTAGCCTATACAATTGGACTTTCAAGAAGTAATAAAGGGGTCAACCCAATCTTCCCAACTTATGGCTCAGACTTTAGTATCTCTGCAAAGGTTACGCCTCCTTATTCCTTATTTAATGGAGTTGATTATGGAGATTTACAAAACCAAAAAGAATACAAATCACAATATACAGGAACACCAACATCTGGTGTAGACGGGCAACCACTTAATACTGGTGATTACGTAAAAACAGAAACTATAAACGGTCAATCCGGTATTGTCAGCGTTGGATCTGATTATGCGAGTGCTGATACGGATCAGGGTAAAGTCGATCAAAAGAAATACAATTGGTTAGAATACTATAAAATTAAATTTAAAGCAGACTGGTACACTAAACTTTATGGTAAATTAGTTCTTAGAACATTAACAGAGTTTGGTTTCTTAGGTGCTTATGATCAATCAAGAGGTGTTGTACCATTTGAGCGTTTCTACTTAGGAGGAGATGGTATGGCAAATTACTCTATGGATGGTAGAGAAACAATCCAGTTAAGAGGTTATGAAAATAACTCATTAACTCCGGTAAATAAAAATGGAGAACAAATTGGAGCAACTATTTATAATAAATTCTCTATGGAGTTACGTTATCCAATTACATTAAAATCATCTGCATCGATTTACGCGTTGGCTTTCTTAGAGGCCGGATCATCATACCCGACTTTTAAAGATTATAATCCATTTGATCTGAATCGTTCTGCTGGTGTTGGTTTACGTGTATTTATGCCTGCATTTGGATTATTAGGTATTGACTGGGGTTATGGTTTCGATCCTCAGCCAGGAGAAACAAAAGCACACGGTAAAGAAATTCACTTTATCATTGGACAACAGTTTTAGTAAAATTTTTAATACATTTGTTTGAAAATTTAAAATATACTAATGTTATGAGAAAACAATTTTTATTTATGTTTTTAGCCTTGATTGTAGCAAATACAAGTAAAGCTCAGACTAGAACGACAAGGATTGGCTACATTGACATGGAGTATATTTTAGAAAATGTATCAGATTATAAAGAAGCAAAAGCTCAATTAGAGTTAAAAGCTCAAAAGTGGAAACAAGATATAGAAGCAAAAAAACTGGACATCAATACTCTTAAAGAAGGTCTTAAAGCCGAAAGGGCTTTACTTACCAAAGAGCTAATTGATGAAAGGGAAACAGAAATTAAATTTCTGGAAGATGAAATGTTGAGCTATCAGGAAAAGCAATTTGGAGCTAATGGAAATTTAATCCATCAAAAAGCTGCATTGGCAAAACCGATACAAGATCAGGTTTTTACTGCTGTTCAGGATATAGCCGAAGCTAAAAATTATGATTTTGTTTTTGACAAATCATCAGATTTAACAATGCTTTTTAGTAACAAAAGATTTGACATCAGCGATCAGGTAATACGTGTTTTAAACCGAACTGATAAGCGAGAACAACTGACTAAAAAACAATTAAAAGATCAGGAAGCTAAAGAAAGTTTAGAAAATGCTATTGATGAGAATCCGGCAATGGCAGATCGCAAAAAAGCTTTAGACGAAAAGAGAACGGCCAGAGAGAAATTAATTGAAGACAGACGATTAGAGCAAGAAGCTAAGAAGAAAGAATACGACGACAGAAGAAAAGCAATAGCAGCCGAAAGAGAGGCTAAAAAAAATGGCACGGTTTCTGAACCTGCTAAAACAGATGCAACGGCAAAACCTGCTACCACAGGAACTGACGCAACAGCCAAACCTGCTGCTTCCGGAACTGATGCGACAACAACTACTGAGCCAGTAGTGGATAAGGCGGCAGAAAGACAAAAACTTTACGAGCAACGTAAAAAAGAGTTAGAAGAAAGAAGAAAGAAAATTTTAGAAGAACGAGAAGCGGCTAAAAAAGCAAAAGAAGCCGAAACACAAAAAACAAATACGACCAATAATTAATTAATATTTTAAAAATGATGAAACAAATCAAAACTTTACTAATCGCTGCGGTACTAATTTTAGCAGCAAGTAACACAATGAACGCACAAGCTAAGGTAGCCCATGTTGATGTTAGCGAGATTATGTCGAAAATGCCTGCAATGCTAGATGCACAAAATCAACTACAAAAATTAAGTGGTACATACGATGCAGAATACAAAAAAATGGTTGACGAATACCAAGTAAAAATCAAAAAGTACGAAGGTGAAGCTGCAACTGTAACTGATGCTGTAAACGGAGAACGTTCTAAAGAAGTTCAGGACATGCAAAAAAGAATCGTTGATTACAGAGACAATGCTCAAAAAGAATTACAACAAAAAGAAACTGACATCGTAAAACCATTAATGGAAAAAGTTAGAGCTTCTATCCAAAAAGTTGGAAAAGCTAAAGGTTTCCAATATGTATTAGATGGTTCTACTCTTTTATTAGCTGATGGTCCAAACATTACTGCTGATGTAAAAAAAGATTTAGGATTCTAAAAAACGAAAATCTTAAAAACAAAAAAACTGCTTAAACCTTCAAAAGTTTTAAGCAGTTTTTTTTTACATTAAATTAAAACTAAAAAATTATAATATTCGCACATTTCACGTAAATTGGAATATACATTTATTTCAAAAAACACTAAATTTGTACTATGACGAACAACAATCCAATAGGCGTTTTTGATTCTGGTATTGGAGGAACTTCCATCTGGAAAGCCATTCACAATTTACTTCCAAACGAAAAAACTATTTATTTAGCCGATAGTAAAAATGCTCCTTACGGTCAAAGAACCAAAGAAGAAATCGTTGCTCTAAGCAAGAAAAATGTTGATCTGTTACTTGACATGAATTGCAAACTTATTGTTGTAGCATGTAATACTGCCACAACAAATGCTATCCTGGAACTTCGAGCTGATTATGACATTCCTTTTATAGGCATTGAACCTGCAATAAAGCCAGCTGCCAATAACTCCAAAACACAAGTCATTGGTATTCTGGCCACAAAGGGCACTCTAAATAGTGAGTTATTTAACAAAACGGCAGAGATGTTCCAGAATACTAAAATAATTGAACAGGTAGGTTATGGACTTGTTCAGCTTATTGAAGATGGAAATCTAAACTCACCAGAAATGACGCAACTATTAGAATCCTATCTTCAACCTATGATTGATGCCAATATTGATTACCTGGTTTTGGGTTGCAGCCATTATCCTTATCTAATTCCTCAGATTAAAAAAATCCTGCCGGAACATATTCACATTATAGATTCCGGAGAAGCTGTAGCAAGACAAACACAAAATATTTTACGCGAGAAAGTGGGTTTTACCAACACTCAAAATAGTGATCCTATATTTTACGTTAACTCTAATCCTGAAGTTTTAAAATCAATTTTAGAGTATAAATATCCTGTGATCGAAAAAGACTTTTAGATTTTTAATCTATTTTTCGTTTAATAAACCAAATTCCGTCTAATGATAAATTAAGGGATATTTTATGGTAATTTTCCTTTATTAGATCACTTGATATGCTTCCTTTTTGTCCATACGAATAAGAGATATGCAAAGCCGAGTAGGTATTTTCTATTGGCAAAGTAAGCCCGATAGAAACAGCTGCATTATTTACTCTTTTTCCGTCGACTTCAAGATAACCGGTATCAAAATTTACGCCTGTAGCATATTGAACCCTGTCCCAATATTTTCGGATATTCTTTTTAGCACTATAAGTAAATCCAAGGGCAAATCGATCCTGGTTTACAAAATTTCCGTATAACTCAGATTGATTACTATTGCTCCACAAACTCTTTTCATAATCCAATGTCATATTCAAATTGTTTTTAAAACGCTTACTGATTCCTATACCCATTTCTAAAGGCATATAATAATCATCTGTATCCGAAGCCACATTAGACTCTACAGTAGTCACAACATCATTAGCAACAGTTTGGACCGTTTGCACTTTAGACGCTTTAACCTGCGTTGGCAATTTAAACGTTGTTGCCACTGTAAAAGTAGAATCAATTTTATATTGTGCACCAAATGTAGCCCTTACACCGTTATAAGTTGTTTTTTTCTGAATACTTGTAATTGAATTCATAATCAGAAAACTTCTATCATCACTGGTATTTCCAAACAATACAGCTGCTGATGCACCCACAGAGAATTTTTTCCCGAATCGGTATCCATATGAAAAATCAAAATTATTTAATCCCCCGGAACCTGCAGCAGTCAAATAATAATAGTCCTGACTGTTTTCGATGGGTAGTTTTAAATTAGAAATTTTAAATGTTGCACTCGAATAGGGACGCAACGCTACGCTAAACCCGGAATTTTTAGTAACCGGAAAAGCAAAAGCAATATGCGAAAACTGAAAATTATTACGACTTTCACTTCTTGAACTACTCTGATAAGTAGTAGCAATAGCTTTTCCTCCAATATCAAACATAAAGTGATTCTGGGGCAAATAACCTAATGATGCGGGATTTAGATTGTTTATAAAAGTATCTGAGGGCAATGCCATTCCTGAAGAACCAATTGACGGAATCACACCAAAGTCAGCATCATAAACACTACCCACTCCATATAATGAATAAGGTGAACTTGAAATACTTTGAGAAAATGAAGTTAGTGACATTAAAACGAAGCAGCTTAAATATATTATTTTACTTTTCATTTAATAGGAGATGTAATAAATTTTAATTTGGATTTTATTGTTTATATGTTTTTGATCTCCCAAAACAATTCTGTTTACTGCTTTAGAAATTCCCGGCAATGTTAGAATAAGAGAAGACCTGGAATCAGATTGTTTCAACATTTCTTTCTGCAAAAAAGCACCAATTGGAACTGTATAACCAATATTCTCATTAAATTCATCACTTTTTTTATTCAGAATACCAAAAACCGCAGTACCAGCAGAATTCACTAATGAAGCACTGATCCGGTTTAAATTATCAGCCACATAAATTTTCAGGGAATCTGCAAGGGGATATTTCTCCGAATATGTATTATTGACCGGTTTAAGAAATATTTGAGCATCTACAATTGCTCCATTAGCAGCAATATTTTTTAGTTGTTTGATATTGGGAAAATCAATTCTACACGCCACTCCTGTTCCGGACTGAATAAACCCCTGTCGATTGGTTAATGTGCTTGATAATTTACTAGTCGAGACAGGTAAATTCTCTAATAAAGTTCCCGTCTTATCCGATGAAATTGAATTGAACTGTTTTGTAGCATCCAAAATGGTAAAATCTATTATATAAGGAACCTCTTCAGTATCTGCCTGATATTTTGAATAATACAACCGAACTTTACTTGTTGCGACATGAAAACCAATGACACTCGAAGAATTAGAACCTGACGGCACGAGAACAAGGCCTTTTAAGTATTCACTGAAACTATCAAAGTCTGTAATTTCTCTTTTCTTTAATTTTTGAAAAAGTGCGGCTCCAAAGGCATCACTCATCTTAATGTTAATTGAATCTTTCTCGATTGGCCTTGGTTTATAGGAGATTGTCCCGAGACTTTCATCACTATAACTCAAAGACGAATTATTATAAAAACTCTTATCGTCAGTATTTGGTTTTACACTTTGTGTTAATCGATGAATATCAAACGTTTGCACTTTTGTAGTATCTCCGTAATAATAGTTATCATATTTTAAAATCATCGAAATAGAATCGAAAACAAAATTAGTCACTTCCGTATCAGATCCGCTGTTGTTTAATGTGTATGAACTTGAAGCCAACTGAAAATAACTATTCGATTTTACCTTTCCGTAAATTGGATCTTCGTAATTCCCGATTAAAATTCGGCTTTGATTAGAGGTCACTAAAGAATCAAAATTTATTGTAGACATATCCACTGTCAAAGTATCAATTAAAATAACTTTATTGCCTACTGCCAAGTAATCCGATCCAACAACAAATTCACCCGCATCTGCATCAGTTCCGCATGAAACTATGCCGATGGCTAAAAACAACATCAATATAAACTTGTGCATAATCAATTTTTTGAACAAATATAAAATGCACGATCCTGCACCACACTATAACATATACAGTCCAGTGTTTTTATACTACAAACAGCAAAAAATCATCTACAATAGATTAATACCAACGAATACCCGATTCAACCGTAAAAAAGGCGAATTAGTCTATCAAAAAGTGCCGTACATATATCTTCTTTTTTTTAAAACCATTAGCCACCTACTTTTGAACCAATAAAGAGGTAATGAAAATAAGGTTTTTAATTTGTTCGATTTTTTTGATTTCAATTTTCAATATGAAAGCTCAGGAGAACTTTTCAGTCAGGATGAATGTAAAAACAGAGCCTACTGATAAAATTGATTTTAATGAAACCAATATCGGTTTATCATTCAACAAAAAAATAAGCACCAAAAACAGTATAACAAACACATTAGAATATTCGAATTTGAAAGTCAATTATGAATTAGAAAGTAGCGCGTATGATAATTTGGATCGGTTTAATCAGATTCAGAACAAGTTTGAATTTTCTCATGAAATTTCAAATACAACAAACCTGAATTTTTCGATTATCCCAACAGTTAATTTTCAAAGTAATTTAAGTGCTGATGCTTTTTCCGTTTTAGGAAATTTTGACATTAAACAGCAATTAAGTTCAAATACAAGTATTAACATTGGTATCGCCAGAACAACTGTTTTTGGTTCTCCTAAATTCATGCCCACTCTATCCTTAAACTACAAGGTAAACGAAGAAAGTTCGTTACTGATTGGGTTTCCGGATTCAAAAATTTCATACTCAAACAATATTCGAAACAAGTTTAGTCTGAGTAATAGTTTTAATGGTAATTTTTATCATTTGGATGCTCAGAATAATTTAAATAATAATGCCTCAAAAGCTAGCTTATCGCAAATGACATCGGCACTCGAATATGAAAGAAACGTAGATAAAAACTGGTTTCTGAATTTTAAAGCCGGATATGATTTTGACAAAAAATACAACCTGATCGACAATAGCAATCATAAAGTATATGATTTTAATACCGGTAATGGTTATGTTTTAGGAATTGGCATCAAATACAAACAATAAATAAATTTAATACACTATGAATAATTTTAAAAAAGGAATATTATTCGCGGCATTGTTTTCAGGTCTTATTTTTATAGGCTGCAGCAACGACAATGACGATGATGATTTAATGGGAAACTGGGTAAAAAAATCAGCATTTGATGGCCCTGCAAGATCTAGTGCCACTAGTTTTGTTATTGGAGATTTTGCCTATGTAGCAACAGGCTATACTGGTGATGTATATTTAAAAGATTTATGGGCGTATAACTCTACCGGAGATTATTGGGAACAAAAAGCAGATTTTACGGGTGTTGGCAGAAGTTCTGCTTCGAGTTTCACCCTTAATGATAAAGGTTATGTGGGTCTTGGCTACGATGGGACCAACAAACTAAAAGACTTTTACCAATACGATCCTACAAGCAATAGCTGGACTCAAAAAACTGATTTTGCAGGCACAGGCCGTTATGCTGCTGTAGGTTTTCAGGCTGGTGGAAAAGCATATTTTGGAACTGGTTATGATGGAAATTACTTAAAAGATTTTTATCAATACAACGATCAGACAAATACCTGGACTCTTGTAAACGGATTCAGCGGAAACAAAAGACGTAATGCAACTGCTTTTGTAATTGCAGATAAAGTATATCTTGGAACCGGAATTAATAATGGAGTATATCAGGAAGATTTCTGGGAATTTGATCCTTCTACAGAGGTATGGACCAGAAAACGTGACATCGATAAAGATACTGATGATGATTATTCTTACAATGATGACTACGCAATCGTTCGTTCGAATGCCTCTAGTTTTTCTATGAACGGATTAGGATATGTTGTGGGTGGAGAAAGCATTAAAACAATCTGGGAATATAACCCAACAACCGATTTATGGGTAGAAAAAACGCCTATGGAAGGAGCCAGCAGAACAGATGCTGTTGGATTCGCAATTAATAATCGTGGGTTCTATATGTTAGGAAGAGTAGGTTCTACTTACTTTGATGATGCCTGGGAATTTAAACCTTTAGAAGAGCAAACCAGCGATGACAACTAAGACAAAGATGAAATTCTTCCGGAGTAAAATCCGGAGGAATTTATTATTGGTTTTATTGGTTTTACAATTTACGGCCTGTGCCAGACACGAAACCTTTAAAAGTGAATCTTTTAAAACCACATCAGGCTGGGGATATACAGTTGCTTTTAAAAATAAAATCATTATCAGACAATCTATTATTCCGGTAATAAACGATACTAAAAGTTTTTCAACAGAAGCTGACGCTTTAAAAGTAGCGAATCTGGTAGTAGAGAAACTCAATCAAAAGATATCACCAAGGGTAACCAAAAATGATTTAATTTTATTAAAAATAAAATTATAAATGACACTAGATACCATCAAAAATACAAGTTCAAATAAAATCCTTTTCCATTGCATCATATGGGTTTTCTTTATTCTGACTTCATTAATTCAATTTTATGAAAGTCCGTTTAAGATCAACAATGACTTTTATATACAATGGACTACAGGAATTATTCTATTTTATCTGAATTATTTTTATTTGGTTCCCGTACTACTTTTAGAAAAAAAATACTGGCTTTATTTCATTTTTGTATTTGCTGTTATTTTACTTTTTATGATTATAAGGATCAATTATTTTATCCCCGATTTCTCAGAAGTAAGACATCTCAAAATCAGAAATATGCCTCCGCCCGAAGACTTTAAATTAATGTACAAAGGAACAAGACCAGCTATAATGGCGAGGAGACAACCATTGTTTTTTAAAATTGGGCCTTCATTTTTCTATATTTTAATTATTACCATTAGTGCAATTATTAGAACATTAACCGAGTTTTATAACAACCAACAAAACAAATTAATTGCCGAGACACACAGAACAAATACCGAATTGATTTATTTGCGTAAACAAACCAATCCACATTTTTTATTCAATTCATTAAACAGTATTTATTCCCTGGCACACAAAAAATCTGATTTGGTCCCTGATGCCATCGTAACATTATCAGAATTAATGCGCTATATGCTGTATGAAACGGATAATAAAACGGTGGCTTTAGAAAAAGAAGTCAATTATATCCAGAATTACATTGAGCTGCAAAAACTCAGGCTCAACAATATCGAAGACATTGTTATCAACGTTCATGGTGACACTAAAAATAAATTTATTGAACCTTTACTGTTGATTTCGTTTGTCGAAAATGCCTTTAAATACGGAACTGATTACAAGGGTGCCGCACATGTAAAAATCAAGATTTTCATTTTAGAAAACAGCCTTGATTTCTGGATAGAAAATACAATTGAGAATTATATCAAAGATCCTGACAACTCAGGAATTGGACTGGTAAACATTCAAAACCGACTGGATCTGCTATATCCAAACGCACACGAACTTACCATAGCGCAGGACAATCAATTTTATCGTGTGCATTTGAATTTAAAATTAGATAAAATTCAAACTGCAATACATTAACAAAACTTATTATGGACAGAAAGAAATTCATCCGAAATGGTATTTTAGGAATTGCTTCGTTAGCAACTGCTTCAAAATTATTAGAATCATGTTCTAAAAGTGATAATGATACTACTGGTACAGACGCTTCGGGAGACGGCAGTTGCACCATTTCCCCATCAGAAACCAAAGGCCCCTTCCCTATTAAAACACCAAGTCAGCTGGTTTTAGAAAACATAAAATCTGACCGTGTTGGAGTTGCTTTACTTATCAATTTAGTGATCGAAAATAAAAACAATAACTGTTCACCATTATCAGGTGTGTTAGTTGATGTCTGGCATTGTGATAAAGACGGAAATTATTCCGAATATGGAGGCACGTCGATGCAACAAACTGACTATACTACTGTTCATTTTTTAAGAGGAAGACAAACCACTAATTCAAAAGGAGAAGTTTCCTTTATTTCGATTTTTCCGGGTTGGTATCAGGGCAGGGCACCACATGTGCATGTTGAAGTTTTAAGCAGTACCGGATCATCATTATTGGTGACACAAATTGCCTTTCCTGAAACGGTTTCAAGTACTGTGTATTCAAGTGCGAATTATGTTGCCCACGGTCAGGCTGATACCTCAAATACAAAAGACAACGTTTTCTCAGATAGTTTAGCCAACGAACTAGCAACGCTAACGGGTAATCTGACAGACGGTTACACTTTAAGCAAAACAATTACCGTAAACGGATAGTTTTATCACTACCTGTATTTTATGATAATTTTAAAACTTAATTTACTGGTTTAAAACTACTTTTGACTGCTAGACTGATTTTTCAAACTTAAACTTCAATAAATGAAATGTGTAATTATAGACGATGAACCTTTAGCAGTTGAATTATTAGAAGATTTTGTTCGAAAGGTAGATTCCCTTGAATTGATCAGTACTTTTAATAATGCCATTGATGCAGTTTCATTTATCAATCAAAATAATGTTGATTTGATTTTTCTGGACATTCAGATGCCTCATTTTTCAGGAATTGATTTCTTAAATACGATCGAAAAAAAGCCTTTGGTTATTTTTACAACTGCTTATTCTGATTATGCCGTTGAAGGTTTTAATCTTGGAGCTGTCGATTATTTAGTAAAACCCATTCCGTTTCATCGTTTTTTAAAATCTGTTGTACGTGCACAGCAAGTTCTAAATCCCTCAGCTCCCGTTCAGACCATTTCCGAAAATACAACTGCTCCGGAATTAGAGCAGGACTTTATGTTTGTAAGAGCAGAATATGAAAACGTAAAAATGAATTTTTCGGATATTTTATTTATTGAAGGCCTAAAGGATTATGTCAAAATTTATACTACCGATGGTAAATTTACTTTGACCTTAATCAGTTTAATAAAATTAGAAAATTTACTCTCCAGTAAGGGATTCTCCCGAATTCACAGATCGTATATCATTAACATAAAACATGTAAAATCAATACAAAAAAATAAAGTTTTGATTAGTGACAAACGAATTCCGATTAGCGAAAGTTATAAAAATACTTTTTTCGAAAGAATCAACTTGTAAGTTTTTTAAATTCCAAAAACAAAAAAAATCCAAATTCCAAAATGCCTGAAGTGCTATTTGAATTTGGAATTTTTATTTTGGAGTTTTTGTAATTTTAGTTTATTCTTCGTTTTTAAACCAACCGGAATACATTACATAATTGTTCGAAATACGCTCAATTTCACCGGCAAAGTCTGACTGATCTATGTCTTTTACTTTTTTTGCCGGAACACCCGCATAAATAGTTCCTGAAGCTACTATTGTATTTTGTGTTACAACAGCACCAGCAGCAACAATCGAATTACTTTCTATTACACAATTATCCATTACAATAGCTCCCATTCCTATTAAAACATTGTCATGAATGGTACATCCGTGCACAATAGCATTATGGCCTATTGAAACATTATTTCCTATTATAGTGGGGTGTTTCTGATATGTACAATGAATAATAGCTCCGTCCTGAATATTCACCTTATTTCCTATTGAAATAAAATTAACATCACCCCGAATAACAGCATTAAACCAAACGCTGCAAGAATCTCCAAATACAACATCACCAACAATAGTAGCATTTTCAGCAACATAACAATCTTCTGGAATAGAAGGCGTTTTTCCGTTTACAGATTTAATAAGCATAATATAAATTTAGTTAATCGCCGGACAATTACAATCGTAGCGTCCCTTTTTACAAAACAAATTGATTCCTAAAGTAATTTGATGGTATCCTCCGGTATCAAACTTCACATCACCGGTTACTTGTGAATAGGTATAAGCAAACATAAAATTATTATAATTAACACCTATTATAGGTGTAATGTATTGTAGCTTTTGAGCTGCTACTCCACTTGATGTGCTATATTGTGCACCATCAAAACTTCTTCTGTAAGACAATGCAGCCCATATACTTCCAAAATCCATATTTTTGTAAGCCTTCATATTCAAATCTATGGATTTCTGTTTCGTCTTATCAAATAGTTGAAATAAAACTGATGGTTCCCAGGTAATATTTTCTCTTTTACCAAAAACATATCCGGCACTCAAAAGAAACTTTCTCAAGTTATCACTTTCATAATCCGTATACAATTCTCTTCTGGTTTCAAGTAATCCCTGAACAGTTGCGTGGGCATAAAAATCAAGGTAATTATAGGATGCTCCCACATCAACATTAAAATAAGAATCTTTTTGAATAGCCCCGAAAACAATTGGATCAAAAGTTCCGCCAAATTTCGTCTCATCTAACTGACTCTGAATCAATCCTCCGCTAATACCAAAAGAAAGCTGATTCAAATCTATTTCATCTCTGGAGAACATAATATGATGTGCATAAGTAAGTTTTACTCCTTTTTGCGAATGGTAACCATTTTTATCATTAAAAACAATAATTCCTGCTCCCGATCGCTCTCCTATTCTACCATTAAAAGTCAAGGTTTGAAGTGTGGGTGCATCTTCCTGACCAAACCACTGTTTTCTGGCTGTCAGTCTTATTTTTGCGCAGTTTGCAGCTCCGGCCATTGAAGGGTGAATCAGGTAATAGTTATCTGATAAATAATCTGAATAAACTGGAATTCCTTCTTGCGAATAAGAATAAAATGTAGTGATTAAAAAAACAAATAAAACCCTGATTCTAAATTCCATAAAGGCAATTATGTTTTAGACTCTCCTAATTTAATACGATTTATTTGAAAAGAGTCTTAATTATTTTATTAAAAAACCAAATATAGGTATTAGTAGAAAATAACTTTACTAAATTTGTAAAAAATTATAAATCATGACAAAAATCACCATAAAAGAAACTCAAAATCCAACTATACTAAAGTTTGAATTTGAAGATTTCATTACAAAAAATCAAAATTTCGAATTTAAAAATATTGACGAAGCACAATCATCGCCTTTAGCACAACAATTATTTTATCTTCCGTTTGTAAAAACAGTTTATATCTCAGGAAACTTTATTGCGATCGAGAGATACAGCATTGTAGAATGGGACGATGTAAAAGACGCCGTTGCGGAACAAATTGAATCCTTTGTAGACAAAGGTGGTGTTATTATAAAAATCGACGAAAATCAGCCCAAAAAACAACCTATAACGGTTTACGGAGAAACAACTCCTAATCCTGCAGCTTTAAAATTTGTAGTGAGCAGAATGTTAACCAAAAATGCTGTTGAATATAAAAATATCGATCAGACTGCTTCTTCTCCATTAGCAAAAGAATTGTTTAAATTTCCGTATGTAAAAGAAGTTTTTATTGATGAAAATTACATTTCGGTAACTAAATATGATATCAATGACTGGGATGAGATCACTTTGGAAGTGAGAACTTTCATTAAACAATATATCGAAAACGGAGGAACTGTTTTAGATGAAAGCTTAATTGAAGTCGCTACTAAAAACGATATTACGAAAGATGAAGCATTTGATAAACTAGATGTTACATCGCAACAAATCATTAATATTTTAGAAGAGTATGTAAAACCGGCAGTTGCCGCTGACGGAGGAAATATTGCTTTTGACTCTTATAACGAAAATGACAAAACGGTAAAAGTGATTTTACAAGGGGCTTGTAGCGGTTGTCCTTCTTCGACTTTTACTTTGAAAAGCGGAATCGAAAATATGCTAAAAAGTATGTTGAATGATGAAGCGATTAAAGTAGAAGCTGTAAATGCATAATTATTAGAATTGAAAACACATACAACTTAAGTTCCTTTTGTATGGTTGTAAAGCCTCACTAGCAATGCTTTTGGGGCTTTTTAGTTCTTTTCATTTCTTTTTCCAATTAGATTAAAAAGGCATTCAGCATTATCACCCTGTATTATTGTGAAATTTAAAAAATTGACAACATGTTTTTGTTTGTCAACATAAAATGTTTGATTAGCAATTTCCTGAATATCTTTCATAGGTAATATTGAAACTGTCTTACCACTTTTTAGAGTAACCTGCTCCCTATAATTTTTAAATTGAATTTCCTGATCTTTATTGAGCACAACTTTCAATTTTTTATTGTTCGACATTAGATTACCAAAAGAGTCTGTATACATTACCAATACCTCATCTTCAAATTTTATAGCTCTATTAATTATAAATTTAGCTTCACTTAATTTATTTATAATTACATAATATTCTTCATGATCATAATAAGGAACAACAATTTGAATTCCCTCTACTATTAGTTCGTAATACATAATTTTATTTTTTATTGTTTTGAGTAATTTTTACTTATTCTTCTATTTCCAGAATTCATTGAAGGATTAACTTGTGTTTGACTTTTATTTTTATCCATTTTGTATTTCTCTTTTTTGCTGTCAGATGAATGAAAAATTATTTATAAGAATCATTAAATTCCCTATCACTAGGGTAAATTCTAATACTGTCTACCTTGAGTTTTTCATTATTAAGCATAACCTCTAAATCTCCATTATTAGGGGCTATTTTAACCTGAATTTCATTATCTCCCGTTAAGTTTTTAAAACGGTTAAATATTTCATCCTGATTAAAAAATATTCTGCCTTCAAATTTCTCGCCTTTACCTGTTTCCCAAAAAAACTGAAAAACACTTGGCAATGCCCTGTCGCGTATTTTGTTTTCGAGTAACCAGGGACGCATTAACTGATCTTTCTCTCCATTGTAGTATTCCGTGTTGACTTTAAACAATCTAAAGTTAGGATTATCAGATGTAAATACCGGTTTCCAATTGCATCGCAAACGAAACATATCCCATAAAGCGCAATTGGCATTTGGAACATAAAAATCTTGAGCTAATTCATCAAAACGTTTAGATGAAAAACGCCATGTTTCTAAATATTTCTTTTTAGCACTTTCCAATTCTTTCGGATCAGTAATTACTTTAGCCTGATATCTGCCTATCTCGATAACTGTTAAACCATAGTTAACCCAGACCACCACCATTCCTTTGGGCGCAAAACCAAAAATAAGGCTGGATATACTATGATATGATTTATATGCAGCATCCGCATCACCCATTATATATTGTAGATCACGATCTCCTTCATATTTATATTCTTCTATCGTTTTGTTTTTTACTTCCTGAATAGCGTAATTTCGTCGTACTAAATCCTTCATACGTTCAACCGGAAAATCAATTTTCAACCTGTAAAAAGTATTGTCATAACCTGCATAATAGGTTATGTCTGCTCCAATAGGTGTACCGTGTTGTTCGGTCCACATTTTACCTGAATCACCCCATGTGCCGGATGAGCCTCCGTAAGGCATTCCGGCACTTATGCCTTCAAGGGTAAAAATTTCGTCTTTTACCATATCAACTCTGAATTCATTTGCAGGATGACACATCTCTGCAGTCCACTCCGGTATTTTTTCATTTTTCATTTGACAGCTGCTTATTGGTATGCACACTAAAAAGCATACTATTATTTTTATCCAATTTTTATCCATTGTGTATTTCTCTTTTTTGCTGTCAGATGAATGAAAAATTATTTATAAGAATCATTAAATTCCCTATCACTAGGGTAAATTCGAATACTGTCTACCTTGAGTTTTTCATTATTAAGCACAACCTCTAAATCTCCATTATTAGAGGCTATTTTAACCTGAATTTCATTATCTCCTGTTAAGTTTTTAAAACGGCTAAATATTTCATCCTGATTAAAAAATATTCTGCCTTCAAATTTCTCGCCTTTACCTGTTTCCCAAAAAAACTGAAAAACACTTGGCAAAGCCCTGTCGCGTATTTTGTTTTCGAGTAACCAGGGACGCATTAACTGATCTTTCTCTCCATTGTAGTATTCCGTGTTGACTTTAAACAATCTAAAATTAGGATTATCAGATGTAAATACCGGTTTCCAATTGTATCGTAATCGATACATTTCCCATAAAGCACAATTGGCATTGGGGTTGTATAGTTTCTTCGCCAGTTCATCAAAATATTCAGGGGTAAATCTCCATGTTGCCAAATGTTTATTTTTGGCACTTTCCAATTCTTTCGGATCAGTAATTACTTTAGCCTGATATCTGCCTATCTCGATAACTGTTAAACCATAGTTAACCCAGACCACCACCATTCCTTTGGGCGCAAAACCAAAAATAAGGCTGGATATACTATGATATGATTTATATGCAGCATCCGCATCACCCATTATATATTGTAGATCACGATCTCCTTCATATTTATATTCTTCTATCGTTTTGTTTTTTACTTCCTGAATAGCGTAATTTCGCCGTACCAAATCCTTCATACGCTCAACCGGAAAATCAATTTTTAACCTGTAAAAAGTATTGTCATAACCTGCATAATAGGTTATGTCTGCTCCAATAGGGGTACCATGTTGCTTCGTCCACATTGATCCAGAATCACCCCATGTGCCCGAAGAACTGCCATAAGGCATTCCTGCATGAATACCTTCAAGGGTAATAATTTCGTCTTTTACCATTTGAACTCTGTATTGATTTGCAGGATGACACATCTCTGCAGTCCACTCCGGTATTTTTTCATTTTTCATTTGACAGCTGCTTATTGGTATGCACACTAAAAAGCATACTATTATTTTTATCCAATTTTTATCCATTTTGTTTTTCTCTTTTTTGCTGTCAGATGAATGAAAAATTATTTATAAGAATCATTAAATTCCCTATCACTAGGGTAAATTCTAATACTGTCTACCTTGAGTTTTTCATTATTAAGCATAACCTCTAAATCTCCATTATTAGAGGCTATTTTAACCTGAATTTCATTATCTCCTGTTAAGTTTTTAAAACGGTTAAATATTTCATCCTGATTAAAAAATATTCTGCCTTCAAATTTCTCGCCTTTACCTGTTTCCCAAAAAAACTGAAAAACACTTGGCAAAGCCCTGTCGCGTATTTTGTTTTCGAGTAACCAGGGACGAAACATTTGATTTCTCTCTCCATTATAATACTCGCTATTAACTTCAAATAATCTAAATTTAGGATTATCAGATATAAATACCGGTTTCCAATTGTATCGCAAACGAAACATATCCCATAAAGCACAATTGGTATTGGGGTTGTGTAATTTCTTCGCCAGTTCATCAAAATATTCAGGGGTAAATCTCCATGTTGCCAAATGTTTATTTTTGGCACTTTCCAATTCTTTCGGGTCAGTAATTACTTTAGCCTGATATCTGCCTATCTCGATAACTGTTAAACCATAGTTAACCCAGACCACCACCATTCCTTTGGGCGCAAAACCAAAAACTAAAGAGGACATATTATCATATGATTTATATGCAGCATCCGCATCACCCATTATATATTGTAGATCACGGTCACCTTCATATTTATATTCTTCTATCGTTTTGTTTTTTACTTCACGACTAGCATAATTACGTCTTACCAGATCTTTCATTTTCTCCACCGGAAAATCAATTTTCAACCTGTAAAAAGTATTGTTATAACCTGCATAATAGGTTATGTCTGCTCCAATAGGGGTACCATGTTGCTTCGTCCACATTTTACCTGAATCTCCCCATGTGCCCGAAGAACTGCCATAAGGCATTCCTGCATGAATACCTTCAAGGGTAATAATTTCGTCTTTTACCATGTCAACACTATATTTATTGGCAGGATGACACATTTCGGCAGTCCACTCCGGTATTTTTTCATTTTTCATTTGACAGCTGCTTATTGGTATGCACACTAAAAAGCATACTATTATTTTTATCCAATTTTTATCCATTTTGTATTTCTCTTTTTCTAAATCGACTTTCATAAGCACCATCTTTATTAGGTGCCTGACTTTCGCGGGAACCCAAACCTAATTCGTTTGCTTTTACAGACCAGTGCAGGTATTGGTTCCTTAATTTTTTTAGTGCTTCCTCGTCTATGTAATCGAGATACGATAATTGTTTTAATCTGAACAAATAGTCGCTGTCTATAGAGCTTTTGTCTACCAGATCACCATTGTACATTTCGACATAACTACTGCGTAAATTATTACAGGCGTTCACATACTTATTTAAATTATTGCTTACCGATTTAATAAATTCATTTTTTATACTATGGTTTTCAGTTATGTAATCGCCATCATATTCAACTCCGCTATCTTTAGAAAAGTGAAACATTAGATTGAGTGGAATTTGATCATAAGTATTGTACAAATTGCGTGTCCCAACTACAGCATAATATTCTTCTAAATCCTCTACAGAACCTTTTTTTATTTTATCATCGATATCAGATTTGTGAAGAATACCGGCGTCAATTTGATCCTTTTTATACCAGCCTTCACTAATTACAATTTTTCTTAATTTTTCAACTTCTTTGTCTGAATGGTGAATCATTTTATTATAAAGCGATTCTCTTTTATAGTATAAAACTGAAATTTCTTTTGAGTTGTTTACGTACGAACCTCCTATATCTGAATGTACTCCGGGCAAAGTAAGTTCTAAACCATGCAAACCCGCACTGTCAATATTGGTTAAATCAAAATTTTCGCGATATTCATCATCAGAGGATAACTGCAAAACAAAACGTGCTTTTTTAACGGCGTTCAAATGCAAATCTTTGCTGTCGTTACCATGGTAAAAGCCATGTGAAGCCACAGTATCGTATAAACCAACAAAATTAATTTCGATTTTTTTTATCTTAAAATTATCATTTAATAAGCAGGCAGCAAAGTAACCATGTTGTTCCAGAAGTGGGTTATTTGATACTGTAAGAATATTATTTTTATCCTCCATACCCTCATAAGAGCCTGGTGCAGCTATTTGTACTTTATTATCCGGAAGCTGACTATATACAATGGCAGGACTATTGGCAATATGCAAAAAATGTCGGGCAGCGGTTGCCCCTCGGCTAAACCCAAAGACATTAACTTTTAAAATGTCAATTTCTTTATCATTATATTGTAATAGCATTCCGGGAGCATTTACACAGGCTTTTACCACCTTTGCCACAACTCCACGACTCCCCATACCTAGTGCAACATCCGGAAAAACATCATCACTTTTTTCATCATGTGTACCAATACCTTCTATATAAAGTTTTTTTTGAAAGGCAATATTAGGATCTATTGCGTCATAGCCTCGTGCTACGTTAGAGAAATCATTGGTATAGCTATCATCTTCATGGTTGGATTCTTTATAATATTTTCCTTTCTCGGTATTGGTTTTATTGTTTTGGGTACCATCAAAAAAAATGTTTAAGCTAACATTAAGAGTATTGTCTAATGAATCTTCCGGATGTCCAGGCTCATAATCATTTTCAAAAATACCTTCTTCACCACCATGCCAACGGTTTTTTCCTGCGGCATGAATAGTAAAATCTCCTTCTGTAGCGCGCAAATCCATTGCACCTGTTGTGGTGTTTATCATTTCACCTTCAACAATTCTTAGAATACTCATGATTTACGAATTTGTTGTATTTTCACCACTATACTTGTTTAGATTTTTAAAGGCATGTACATTTATATGTTCTTCGGTACTAATTAGAGAAACCATTTTTGCCATTTCTTTTCTTTCACTCGATTCTGATTCTCTTTTTCCTTTAATAAGTTCTCCAAAATTGCCCATAACCTTAACCATGAAATTAATACCAATCGAAAGAAATTTCGAGCCTGTTATTGTTTCCGTATAATTTCCGCCAACAGTATCCGTTTTGTTAACACCTACATTTGTGGTCAAGTTTTGTCCGGCATTCATAGTAATGTTTCCACCTGCATTGAATGTCATGTTTTTAGGAGCCTCAAATTCCATATTGCCATTACCATCCATCAAATATTTATTGCCGCTTGGGTCCTGAATTAAAACACTTCCATCAGCATCGTTAAAAACAATTATAATTCCGGAACGGGTACGAATTACTTTCATATCATTTTTTGGAGTATTATAACCTGATGATTCCTGCCCGTTATAATGCGTTCCCATGACATACGGATTCTGTGCATTACCTCCTTCAAAGCCCACTAAAACCTCTTCTCCTATTTCGGGAATAAAATAAAAACCTTTTCCTGCTCCTGAGTGTGGCTGAATCATTCTCATCCATTCGCTTGATTTCCCTCCGTTTGCCCAGTAAAAATCTACTTTTACGCGTCCTAATCCTTCCGGATCATTATTGTCTGTTACTTTTGCAGGTTGGGTTTCGGCTTTTGCAAAAGCATGAACATTGGTATAATGTGGTGCTGCTACATCAGCAGGAATTGCTTTGAACTCGCAGGTGTAATTTCCGTGAACCTTAGAATGATGCATTGCTTCAATAACAATCAGCTCGTGTTCTACCGTTTGGTTTACGATAGTGAATACCTGCCCAAGTCCTAGCGGGAAATAAGAGATTCCGCTATAATACACACTATTGGCATCGCTGCCTGCGGTTTGCAATTTGACCATTTCTTCTATCTCGTCTTTGCTTTGGGCGTTATTGGTATAAGCACCAATACTTAACTCAGGTTGTACCACAGTACCCTGATTGTAACCTATTACAGAAGCAAAGCTGTCTTTACTGCCCATTGAGGTTCTCGCTTCTGCTTTTCGAATACCTTCTGCATTATTATAATTATAACCTGCCAAAGATATCTTATGCGAAGCCATAGTAGCCTGGATCTTAAAACTATGCAAAGAAGCACCGTTAATCAGTTTTATTTTACTGGTTTTCGTTTGTCCGAACTGCATTCGCATTCCGTCAAAATAAAACCATTGACCGTAACGGGCTGCTAATCGCTTTAAGAATTCAAAACTGGTTTCGTTATACTGTGCCATGTATTTGAATTCTTTATAATAAGTAGATCGTATAGCATCTCTCTGATAGAACTCTCCGGGACCTTCAGCAAAAATATTCAGGACAATATCATCCATTCCGCGTTGCAGGTAGGTTCGGGATTTTGGCATATCATCCAGAACAATCGTGTGGCTTACTCCTGTTACATGCAATCCTACAGGGCTACCGTGAAGATCAATAGAAACAAGACTAGTAATAATTCCTTTGCTCATTAATTTGATTCCGGTAAGACTCTTGAAAGTAAAAATAACTTCATCACCTAAATAGCTTCTTATCGCTTTAGCCTGATCTGCCGGATTTATTAGTGATTTACCTGTATATTGCCAAACAAATGAAAAATGATGGTGATCCGCCATTTTCTGTGATAGCTCTAAATCATAATAAATAATGTTTTGAGTAAAACTTCCAATAGTAATATGAACCTGGTCTGAAAAATGTGCCATCCTCTTTTGTTTATTTAATTAATTGGCTGATATATCATTTAAGTAAAATAAAACTTTTGCAACTAATCATTAAGCCCCTATAGGACTTATATATATTAGAATAAGACTTTTCTCCAAAAATCTCATACACATTTAATTATCAACAAGTTATTTTGATTTTTTTTTCTTAAAATCCTCAAAAAATAGTTAATATTGTATTCTAAACCAATCAATATAAAACTATGGGATTATCTTCATTTTTCAAGAATTTATTTGGCACAGCCAAAGATTCTGCGAGCGATTTGGCTGCACAAGCCGAAACTAAATTTGAACAAGCCAAGGAAGTTGCCGCACCTTATATTGATAAGGCAGAAACTTTTGCAGAAGAAACCATAGCGAAAGCAAAAGAAGCTTCTGAACCCATACTTGACAGCGCAACAGAATATGCCCATCAGGCAAAAGATATCGTAAGCGAATATGTTGAAAAAGCTTCAGGTTCAATAAGTGATGTAATCAATTCTATAAAAGAAAAAGCGACTGAAGTTTCCGGAACCACCAAAACTATTGTGTCAGAAACAGTAACAGATACTACCGAAAAAACTGTAACTGTAATAGAAAAACCTACTGATAACGTTTCTTAGAAGGAATAGAAACTCTTTTTTCTTATAAAAATAAATATCTCTATATTTGCAGTACTAATACACCTTCTCTTTGAGAAGGTTTTTTTATTCGAAAAATATGAACATGAATCCAGAACAAGTTAGCAATTACGTTACTAAATTTATTGACGTATTAGTTGATTATTCCCCTAAATTAATCTCCGCATTTATTATTTTATTTGTTGGTATTTATGCTATCAGATTAATAAACAGAATTATTACAAAGGTGATGATCAAAAGAAATTTAGATCCTACCTTAACAAGGTTTCTTTCGGACATCTTAATATGGGCTCTCCGAATTTTATTATTCGTAACAGTAATTGACAAACTTGGAATTGGAACTTCGTCATTTGTCGCCATTTTAGGAGCAATGGGACTTGCAGTAGGTTTATCATTGCAAGGTTCACTTTCTAATTTTGCCGGAGGAATGCTAATTATCGTTTTCAAACCTTTTAAAGTTGGTGATACGATCGAATCACAAGGTGTTATTGCAACAGTAGTAGAAATTCAAATTTTTGTAACTAAAATGCTTACGGGTAATAATCAGACTGTCTTTGTACCAAACGGTGCTTTATCCAACGGAACTATTATCAATTACTCCATGCAGGGAGAAAGAAAAGCCGATTTGACTTTTTCAATTTCTTACGATTCAGACATTAAAAAAACAAAAGATATTCTTTTAGATGTTTTAATCAAAAATCCTAAAGTCCTTAAAAAGCCGGCTCCGGAAGTTTTCGTAAAAAACTTAACGGCTGCTTCTATAGATTTTGCAGTACGTCCCTGGGCGACAAATGCAAATTATGGAGCTGTTGTTTCTGAGACCTTAGAAAATTGCAAACTGGCTCTAGATGAAGCAGGTATTTCGATTCAGCCCTATACCATCCAAAAATAAGATAATCTGTTATTTTTTTGATGGAGGTGCCATAAAATCTTTTAAATAATACGGTTCAAAATAAGCGACATCTACAGTGTCGCTTTTTTGATATTTATCGTAACTGATTTTGCTCATCGCAGCAGCCGAAGGATATTTAATTTCTTCTAAAAATACAAAGTTTCCTTTAGTTAAAACTGTTTTGCATTTATCTGCACAATCACCAACAAAATAAATTGTTTCTGTATAGGATGAAAAAGAATCCTCTGTAATAACTTCAGCCTCAATTGGTCTTTCAACTTCTAAATTAGCATTAAAAACGGCACTGTAGACCTCCATTCTTCTTGCATCGATCATCGGAATAATTTTCCCATCTGAAACATTTGCCTGAGAAGCTAATGTCTGCAAAGTATCCACTGCAATCAACGGAATATTTAGTGCATAACATAATCCTTTTGCTGCCGAAACTCCAATACGCAAACCTGTGTAAGAACCCGGGCCCTGACTTACAGCAATTGCAATTAAGTCCTGAACCGAAATTCCCGCTTCGGCAAGTACTTCTTCAATAAAAACATGTAGTTTTTCAGCATGAGAATAGCCTTCTTCAGCAGTTTCTTTACACACTATTGTTTCTCCATTTTTAGCAATGGATACGGAGCAATTTTTAGTAGCAGTTTCTATATTGAGAATAAAAGGCAAAATGTTTATTTTTTTTTAATTAATTATTCATATCAGGCTAAACAAGTCGAAACTTTCAAACTAAAAAAGGACTTCGACTTCGCTTAGCCTGACAATATTTTAAAGATATACTTTGTTTATTTCTTAGGCAAATCTGCTTTTTTAAGCTTGACTTTATCTCCTGAATTCAGGTCTTTAGAGACTGTCGTATAAGGCCCCGTAATCACAACATCCCCAGATTTTAATCCTGACATTACTTCTATATTTGTATCGTCCTGAATACCAGTTTTAATGATCCTGATTTTAGCTTTATCACCTACTTTTACAAAAACACATTCGAATTTTTTATCGCTTTTTGTTGCTGCTTTTTTATCATCTTTTGGATCTTCAACTTTAAAATCTTTTACAGCAGTAGTATCTGATTTTACCACAACAGCACTAATTGGCACTGCCAGAACATTATTTTTTGTTTTTGTAATAATATCAACCGTCGCTGTCATCCCTGGTCTAAAAGGAGAATAAGTACTTGGTTGTCCTTCTAATAAATCCTGATAAGATTCTTTCAGAATACGAACTTTAACTTTAAAATTGGTTACCTGGTCTGATGTTAAAGTTGTACTTGCTGAGTTAGAAATACTAGTTACAGTACCTTTAAATTTCTTTTTTAAATACGCATCAACTTCAACATTGGCTTCATCTCCAATTTTTACTTTTACAATATCATTTTCGTTCACATCCACTTCAACTTCCATATTGTTCAGGTTGGCTACTCTTAAAAGTTCTGTTCCCGCCATTTGTTGCGTTCCCAACACACGCTCTCCTAATTCAACATTTAAAACTGAAATTGTTCCATCAGCAGGAGCATAAATCAAGGTACGTCCTAAATTATCCTTTGCTTCTGTAACTGATGCCGAAGCACTCTGAACATTATAATAAGCATTTTGTCTCGTTGCTTTTGCTACTTCATAAGTAGAAATAGCTTTATCCCAATCTGATTTTGAGATTACACCTTTATCATATAATGTTTTATTACGCTCGTAACTTGCTTTTGCTTCTTTATAACTAGCTTCAGATTGTGTCAAACCTGCTTTAGTTCCTGATAAATTTGCAACAGATCTGTCTAAGCCTGAAGTATATAAATCCGGATTTATTTTAACGAGCAGATCTCCTTTTTTAACAACTTGTCCTTCTTTTACATTTAATGCAATAATTTCACCCGAAACCATTGAGGAAAGCTTCACCTCTATTTCCGGCTGAATTTTACCCGTTGCTGAAACTGTCTCAACAATGGTTGAAGCTAAAACCTTTGAAATTTCTACTTCTTTTCCTTCATCTTTATTTCCAATTACTCCTGCTTTAGAAAGACCAATTAAAGCTGCGATAAGAACTACTGCACCACCAAGTAAGAAATAAATTGTTTTTTTTGACATAATAAATTATTTTGTGATAATTGGGACAATTGGAATTCCAAAGTAGAATTCAAGTATTTTTATTTTAAACATGTAATCGTATTTTGTTCTGATAACATCTGACTGTGCATTGGTTAACAATGTTTGCGCCTGAGTAAAGTCAAATGAATTCATCAAACCTACATCGTACTTTTCTTTAGCATAATTATAAGCCTGTTGTCTTGCCTCTAATGTTACTGTTGACGATTCATAAGTATTCAAAGCGCCTTTTGCATCTGTAAAAGCGGTATAAACGTTACGTTGCAAATCTAAACTTTTTTGTTCTAAATCTATTTTAGATTTCTCTAAACTTACCTTACTTCTTTCTACGTTATTTCTAACTGAAAAACCATTAAAAATTGGAACATTCAATTGAAAACCAAAATTGTGTCCTTTATTATCACTAAACTGATCTAAAACAGAATGTGGCCCTCCATAAACCGGGTTTCCGCTACCATCTGTTCCAACAATTCTATCACTGTAACTTGCACTTGTACTAAACTGATAAAACCCCCTAAGCGTAGGCTGAAAAGCACCTCGTGCGATAGCAACACTTTTCTCTGCAATTTCCAGATTCGTTTGTGCCAGCTTCAATTCTGTTCTTATTTCTTTTGCTTTATTGTAAATATCAGTTGGAGTTTGTGCCAGAATATTATTTTCATCCTTTGCATTTGTATCATCTACAACATCAAAATCTGCAAACTCTTTCAATTGTAAAAGTTGTGCTAAACTTAATTTAGAAATTAACAAACTATTTTCAGCCATAATTATAGCTTGCTGATCAGTGGCTTCAGTGGCTTTCAAATCATATAAATCGCCACGCGGAATTGTTCCTGCATTAACCATTTCCTGAGAACGAGCCAAACGTTTTTGATCAATCAGTAATTGTTCTTTTTTTACTTTTAAATTTTCTTTGTTAAAAAGAATTTCCAAAAATGCATTAGCTACATTTAATGAAATATCTTCCTGCATTTTCAACAATTGATATTGTGATGCTATAATAGAAAGTTTAGCTCTTCGATAGGTATTTTGATTTTGCAGACCTTTATAAATATCAACCCCTGCATTAACTCCTAATGAAGAATATTGTGTTGTTTGAGTAGTAGCAATATTGGTCACCGGATTAACGTTCAAACCAATATTCCAGGAATGAGAAGCATTTCCGCTTACTGATGGAAGATAACTTCCTAATGCTCCCTTTTTATCAATTGCCGCATTTTTAACGTCTAACTCCGATAATTTTATAGTTATATTATTGTCCAATGCATAACGTACACATTCTTCTAATGTCCATTGTTTTGATTGTGCCTGAGCTGATAAACCAAACCCAAATAGCATGGCAAAAACAAGACTATTATATTTATTTATTTTCATAGATTTTGAATGAAAGCATAGCAAAAAGATGCTACGCAAATTTAACATTTTTTAAAACCAAAACTCTTTTATACTTTCAGATTATTTTTTTTCACCTTCATTTATCAAACCCTGATTCCAGATTTTGATTTTATCCGTATTTTTAAGTCCGCTTTTGACCTGAACATAAATTCCGTCACTAACTCCTAAGACCAAATCTCTTCTTTGAAATTTTTGAGCAGCAGTTTCTATTTCAACGTATGGTTTTTGCGTTTTTTTATCAAATTGAACTAATGATTCTTTTATTGCCAGAACCTTATCTGCTTTCTCTAAAATAATAGAAGCATTTGCACTTAAGCCGGCTCTAATAAAAGTGGCATCCCTGTTTTCTAATCTTGCTTTTATTTCAAACTGAATAGCACCGTTCTCTACAACTCCTTTTGGAGCTATATCAGTCAAAACAGCTTCGAACTTTTTATTTTCGATGGCTCCAACTGTAATCTCAATAGGCATTTTTTCTTTGATTTTCCCTACTTCAGATTCATCAATTTTTCCAATAAAAATCATTCTTCCAACATCTGCAACACTTGCAATTGTAGTTCCTTCATTAAAGTTATTACTTTCAATAACCTGATTTCCAACCTTTACAGGAACTGCTAAAACCATTCCGGTTACTGTTGAACGAATTAGGGTATTTGCATAACTTCCTAATGATGTTGTTGTTCCTGTTTTTACGATATCTAAGCTTTGTCTTGCAGCCTGATAATTTTGTTTTGCCTGTGTATAAGCTAGTTGAGCCGCATCAAAATCATTAGCAGAGATAACATCTTTATCAAACAAAGTCTTTTGTCTTTTATAAATTTTCTCCTGATTGTCTAAAGCAATTTTAGCCGTTTGTACCTGATTTTGAGTGTTACTAACATTAGACACATTAGCCACAACTCTAATTTTAGCAATCATATCGCCAGCTTTGATTTTCTCTCCTGCTTTGATATACACTTCTTCGATAATACCTGAGATGTTTGGCTTGATTAGAACTTCCTCATCAGGCTGAATGTTACCGGTTGCAATTGCCGTTTTTACGATCGTTTTAACCTCTGCCTTTTCAGTTTGAAAAACAATTGGAGATTGTTGATTTTTAGCATACAGATAATATAGTGCGCCAAAGAAAACTATAGCAATGAAGATTAAAATGGTTACGGTTACTCCTTTTTTCATTTTGTTTTTGGTTTAATCGATTATATTTTGATTGATAATTTATTCTGTTCGTAAAGCGTCTACGGGTTTTACACTAATTGCCGTCTGTGCCGGAATAAATCCTGCCAGCAAACCTGATCCTACTAATATTAATAAGGCTACAAATACAACTCTTAAATCTACGCTTGGGTTAGCAAACATAGTATTATTTCCTGCTGGCATTGAATCTAAAAACATATTCAGGAGTGCAACAACACCGGTTGCTACAGCAACACCAAACATCCCTGAGATAATAGTCAAAAATATCGATTCGGATAAGATCTGACCACGAATTGCACCCGGTGTAGCTCCTAAAGCCCTGCGAATTCCGATTTCTTTAGTACGTTCTTTGACTACAATCAGCATAATATTAGAGATTCCGATTACACCGGAAATCAGCACTAAAGATCCTACAAAATAAGCAATGAAATTTAAGATATCAAACAAACTTTGCACTTTTCCAAATTGTTCATACATATCATAATTTCCCACAGCACGATCGTCCTTGGGATGTATAGAATGAAGTATCCTCATCTGATCCAGAATTTTTGGTTTCAGATCTGTAATCGAAACTTCATCTCTTGCTGTAATAGCCATCCAGCCTACTTTGTCTCCATAATTAAATGCTTGCTGAAAAGTAGTAAAGGGCACAAATATATTCTTTTGTTCTTGTTCTGCATTCCCACCTGTTTGTTTCGATTTATAAACTCCCACCACCATAAAATTGATTCCGTTGATTTTTAAATACGTTCCAACAGCTTCTTCTTCTTTTCCGTAAAGCTCGCTAATCACTCCTTTTCCAATCACCGCTACTTTTCGTCTTTCCAGAATATCTTGTTGATTTACAAAACGCCCTTTTATGATATCCATTGGCTGTTGTTTAATTAGTTCAGGATAATCTCCATAAACAGAAAAAGCCGATGTTTTTGTACCACGTACCACATTATTCGTTCCGTTATTAGAATCTCCCAATTGATTTCTGGGCGAAACATATAACAAATCCGGAAAAGCAGCTTTTAAGGCCGCAACATCACTATTTCTAAAATCATAACGACGTGTTTTAGGTAAACCTTTATAGGCTTTTGAGGTAGTCTGACTCCACATAAACATTGTATTAGTCGCTATTCCGTCAAAATCCTTTTTTACTCCATTTTCAAGTCCCTTTCCAACAGCAAGCAATATTACCAAGATAAAAATTCCCCAAAACACTCCAAATGCAGTCAGGACTGTTCTGAAAACGTTGGCTGTTAAAGCCTCTAAAATCTCGTCCCAATTATCTTTCTTAAACATAATTATTCGTCTCTAAGTGCTACAATAGGTTTTATTTTGGCTGCTCTGTATGCCGGAAAAAATCCAGCCATTGCACCCGCAAAGACAAGCAATGCCAATGTGGTTAACGCTACACTGAAATCTACTGAAGGATTCTGAAAATATTCACTTTGAATCATTGGACCTACAAATTCTAACAATAACAAACTTGCCAGTAATCCAACAAAACCAGCAATAGTAGTAATAAAAATAGATTCATGAAGTATCATCGAAATGATAGAAAACGGTGATGCGCCTAACGCTTTTCTGATCCCGATTTCTTTCGTTCTTTCCTTTACTATAATAAGCATGATATTACTTACTCCTACTACTCCTGCAATAATAGTACAAATACCAACCCACCAGAAAAACAATCTGATATAAAGATTTAGGTCATAAAATTTTTTTCCTTCTTCTACAGAATTATAAACCCCAACACCGCCATCATCATTAGGGGCTACCGTATTTCTGCTTTTAAGTAAATCCTTTAAATCCTGGGTAAATTTCTGTGATTGTGCCAGTGCCGCATCATAATCATCTGTTTTTTTTAAGGTAAAAAACAAATTACTTATTTTATCCCCGCCTCCATAAGCCCTTTGTACAGTTGTCTTAGGCAAATAAGCCCTCGCTTCTTCTCTTTCACCTCCGGGATCTGTAAAAACTCCTACTACTTTGAAATTGATATTGTTAATTAAAATTTCCTTCCCTAACGGATCTTTATCTTTAAACAAATCTGTTTTAACTTTCATCCCAATAGTAGCTACTTTCTCATTATTGGCAAGATCTTTACTATTTATAAATCGACCTTGAACAATAGTCAGATTTTCTACACCGGCGTAGTCCGGATCTACGCCTCTGTACTGATAATTTCCAGATTCTTTACCGTAAGAAAAAGCACCTCCCCAGAAATTATAAGTAGCAGCCCTTAGATCTAATTTATCTTCAAATTTCTGTACTGATTCTTTATAATCTCCATCTCTAAATTGAATTTGTCTCCCTGGATTTAATCCTTTATACGCTTTTGTTGTACTACCGGACCAAACTTCAATAATTCCAACAGCATCACGTTCGAATTGTTTTTGAATTCCGTTTTGAAGTCCCTGACCTGCACCAAGCAAAATCACCAAAATAAAAATACCTGAAGCTACAGAAACTCCGGTAAGAAATGTTCTTAGCCTGTTTTTTGAGATTGCCTCAAATATTTCCTGCCAACGCTCAATATTAAACATAAGATGAAGCTCTAACTTGTTCTACCATTTTATCATCGATAATCAATCCGTCTTTCAGGACTACATTTCTTTTGCACATTGCGGCAATATCTGGCTCGTGTGTCACAATCAAAATTGTTTTACCTTCATCATTAATTCCCTGAATAAGTTCCATAACTTCATAAGAAGTTTTAGTATCCAAAGCTCCTGTTGGCTCATCGGCTAATAAAACTTTAGGATTTGATGCCAAAGCTCTTGCGATTGCTACACGCTGTTTTTGACCTCCTGATAATTCGTTTGGTAAATGATGAGAATGTGACCCTAAGCCAACTTTCTCTAAATATTTCATGGCAATCTCGTAACGTTCTTTTCGTTTTATACCTTGATAATATAAAGGCATAGCAACATTATCCAGTGCCGTTTTATAATTTATTAAATTGAAGGATTGAAATACAAATCCCAAAAACTTATTTCGATATCTTGATGCTATCGTTTCATTCAAATTTTTTATGGGTGTTTTATCTAAAATATAACTACCAGAATCTGCTTCATCGAGAATTCCTAAAATATTTAAAAGTGTCGATTTTCCTGATCCTGAGGATCCCATAATCGCAACTAATTCGCCTTCTTCGATATTAAAATTAATTCCTTTTAACACATGCAATGCTGAATTTCCCATTTTATAGGACTTATGTAAATCTTTGATTTCGATCATGGTATTGTTAAATTTTAAAACAATAATAACATTTTTATTAAGTAATTTATGATAATGAAACGTTAATAATTCCGTTTAGTTATTACAATAAGACTCGATTCCTTATCAAATGTTACACTTTTTTAAGATAATATAATTGTTTTCTTAATTTTGCATCATCAAAAAAATCTTAATCATGAAGTTTTTTTCAATTATCTCTTTATTTACAGTACTTGCCACGCTTAGTAGCTGTTCGACATCTCAAAAATTAGAAACCCTAAAACCGGAACCAGACGACGCAAGCCCACTGGTTTACGAAGCAAATCCTTCCTTTATTAACTTACCCATAACGGTAAAGCTTAGTGACATTCAAAACCAAACCAATTCTTTACTGAATGGTTTGATTTACGAAGACAATAACATTGAAGATGATGATATCGAAATGAAAATATGGAAACAAGCTCCCATAAAAATTCAAAACGATCCCGCTAATCCGGATAAAAAAATCAAAACAATTCTACCGCTAAAAGCAACGATCAAATATAGAATCGGGACTAAAAAATTAGGCGTCGAACTTTATGACACAAGAGAATTTAATCTGAACGGAGTTATTACTTTATCGAGTGAAGTAGCGCTGACCAACTGGAAACTAAATACTAAAACCGAATTCAAGTCATTAGACTGGAGCGAAACTCCAACAATGCTGGTATTTGGAAAAAGTATGCCTATCACTTATTTAGTGAATCCGGCAATTTCTATTTTCAAATCTAAAATTGAAAAGAAAATTGATGAAGCCATCGAAAAGTCAATGGATTTTAAACCTAATGTTTTATCCGCTTTAGAAAAAATATGTACACCATTCCAGATGAGTGATACTTATGAAAGCTGGTTACGAATTGTTCCCGTTGAAATTTATTCTACAAACGCAAAACTTAAAAACGATTTGTTTTTGTTAGACATGGGAATGAAATGCAATATGGAAACTATCGTAGGCAAACAACCGGAATCTAAATTCAATGCCAGCAAAATTGTTTTAAAACCTGTAACTAAAATTCCTAATCAGATTTCGGCAAATATCGCCGCTATTTCAACTTACATTGATGCTTCAAAAATCATGACCAAAAATTTTGCAGGGCAGGAGTTTGGATCAGGAACTAAAAAAGTAACCGTAAAGAATGTTTCTATCTGGCACAAAAACGGCAAAATGGTTATTGCACTTGACGTTTTAGGATCTATAGACGGCACGCTTTATTTAAACGGATTTCCACAATACAATCCTCAAACAAAAGAAATTTATTTTGAAAAACTAGATTACGTTTTAGATACTAAAAGCAAACTAATGAGAACTGCCAGCTGGCTGGGCCAAGGTTATATCTTGAGAAAAATGGAAGAAAGCTGTCGCTATTCCATTCAACCCAATTTAGAAGAAGGCAAAAAAAGCATGGCAACTTACCTGAAGAATTATTCACCAATGCCGGGTGTTTTTGTGAATGGAAAAATGGAAGACATTCAATTTGATAAAATTCAATTGACCAATCAGGCGATTATTGCCTTTATAAAAATAAACGGAACGGTCAATGTTTCTGTTGACGGATTGAAATAAAGCAAAAAAAGCAGAATAAAATTATTCTGCTTTTTTCTTTTTTGACTGGTACATTCTATAAATCAAATAGCCAATTACTGCAACAAGCAAATACGGAATTACCATTAAATAAACGATACCGTTATTAACTGCTTCGGCTTTTTTTACATTTGACTCACCGCCAAGCGCAGCACGACACATTGCGCATTGAGCATTAGCTGCAAGAGAAAAGAAAAAAGAGAATAGAATACAGAACATTTTCGTGGAGAAAAAATCCATAAATCTACTTCTATCTGCTTTTCTATTTCCTGTATTCTTTATTTTATTTTCTATTTTAAGCATAATAAGGAGAAATCATTAAGTACACTACAACACCTGTAACGGCAACATACAACCAAAGCGGAAAAGTTATTTTAGCTATTTTTTTATGTCTGTCAAATCTTTTTGCAAGTGCTCTTACATAAGTAATTAGTACTAGAGGAATAATTGCAATAGACAACAATATATGCGTTACTAAAATAAAGAAGTATATATATCGTATCGCACCTTCACCACCAAATTTAGTAGAATCAGCTGTCATATGATATGCTACGTACATTACCAGAAAAGCAATCGATAATGCAATAGCAAAAGTCATTAAACGTTCATGCAATTTTTGTTTTCCGTTTTTAATAGCCATTACCGCCCAAACTAAAACAATCGCTGTAATACCATTTGTTGTAGCATAAATAGGAGGTAAAAACGAAAGTGGCTCTACATTGATACCAAAATCTTTTAATTTAACTCCGAATAAAATCGCAACGACAACCGGAATTATAATTGAAACTGCAATAATAAGTTTGCTATACTTTTTTTCTAATGAATGATCTTCCATCTTTATTCTGCTAATAATATTTTAATATCTTCCTGAATGTCTCTAACTCCTTTTTTATCTAGTCCGTCATAATAGATGTTTGGATTACCAAATTCATCTTTTCTACAACGAATGTTACCGTCTTTATCAATTAAAGCAAACAAACCAGAATGCTCAAAACCGCCGCTTACTTTTTCATTTTCTCCAGCGTATAAATTGAATCCTTTGTTTGATAAATCCATAATAACAGCTCTGTCACCAGTTAAAAAATTCCAGTTAGAAGATTTTACTCCCAATAGCTTAGCATGATCTTTTAGAACTTGAGGCGTATCATGTTTAGGATCGATTGTAATTGAAACAATTCCGAAATTTGGATTACCGAAAAAAGTTTTCTCAATCTCCAACATGCTTAAATTCATTTTTGGGCAAATTGACGGGCAAGTGGTAAAGAAAAATTCTAAAACGTAGACTTTGCCTTTATAAGTTTCATTAGAAACTTTAACATTATCCTGATTTGTTAATTCAAATTTAGGAGCAGGTCCAATTTTTATTAATTTCCCATCCGACTTTGATGTTTTCAGTCCCACATTATCCAGACGGTTTCCTTTTACAATTTCACCATTTTTTATTCTCTCCACAATTTTAGGAACGGCGTAAATTCCGAAGATTAAAATAATAAACGAAATTCCGATATATGATTTATTTTTAAACATGGTATAAAGATTAAAGTTCTTTTGTTGCGTTGTGATTCTTTTTTAGCGCTGCACGATATTCATATAAGATAATTTTAAAATCATCCAACATTTCATTACTCAACTCAGAAGGATGAAAAGTATTATACCCTTCCTTGTATTCATCTTTCTCTTTTCTACCTCTCAAATTTCGTTCTTTATCTACGATATAAACATTCGAAGTACCAAGATCCTGATCGAGTTTCCCTTTTAAATGCAGTTGATCATAAAACGCTTTTATCTCCTCAGGAGAAGCAAAAATAAAATGCCACCCGGAAACATCCGTAAAAGCCCCTAAAGATTCTATGATCTTTTCAGCATCCTTTTCGGTTCCTAAAGGACACACGACTACAAATTGCAAATCTTTAAACCCATTATAACGTTGGTAAATCTTTTCATTTAGATTGAAAAAATTACCTCTGTTTTTTAAAATCTCAGTTCCTGAAAAACCAAGAATTGTAATTTTATCATTTAAGGTTACTTTTTCACCTTTAAGGGATTTCCAATTACCAAAATCGGCAATTTTAGGAGTTATGACAGGAAGTTTGGTAAAACTATTTACACCTGAAGCAAAAAACAAATAGGCTACAATTGGCAAAACAAAAAGTACAAAGAGAACTATATTTTTTTTCATTGTATTAACAGAAGTTATTGAGGTACAAAAATAAAAAAAGCTCCGTTAAACGGAGCCTCTTTTCGAATTAATATCATGTTAAAAATTCCATTTAATAGTAGAATCTTTAAAAACCCCATAAATATAATGTCCTTCTGTTAGCAGAATAAACAATAAATATAAAACTAGGAAAATAACTGGTGAAACAACTGACCATCTAAGGCTGCTTTTCTCACCTTCCATGTGCATAAATGCCCATACTATATAATATGCTTTGAATATTGTTAAGATATAAAATATCCAGTTCAACAAATTCAAACCTAAAAAATGACTAAATTCTAATGCTCCTGGTTTAATAATACCAAGGATAACTTCTACTGTAGTTACTGCTGATAGTAAAGCAAAAACAAACCAGATTCTTTTTGTATTTGATACGTGCTCGTGTGACATAATAATTAAAATCTAAAATTAAACTAAGTAGAAAACTGTAAATACAAATACCCAAACTAAATCGACAAAGTGCCAGTATAAACCAACTTTCTCTACCATTTCGTAGCTTCTTCTTTTTTCATAAGTACCCAACAACACATTAAAGAAAATAATGATATTGATGATAATCCCAGAAAATACGTGAAATCCGTGAAATCCTGTAATAAAGAAAAAGAAATCAGCAAACAATTTACTTCCGTATTCGTTTCTTGTTAGGTTCGCACCTTCTACAACATATTTTGCAGTACTCAAACGAGCTTCAGATTCTGCTCTTGACAAAATTGTTTTTTTCTTTTCAGCTGTAAGATGCTCAGTTCTTATTAATAATTCCGGATGCGCTTTAAAACCTGCCTGAATATCCGCTACCGAATATGTTGGAACTGTTTCCGCACTTTCCATGAACCATTTTCCTTTTGCTCTTGTAAGTTCTTCCGGCTGATTTGGCAGTTTCACAGCAAACTCCTCAAGAGCTACTCTTTTACCATCTTTATCAACAAACTGCAATAGGCTTCCACCTACTGTTTCAACAGCACCATATTCCCCTTTAATGAAGTTTTTCCATTCCCAGGCTTGAGAACCAACGAAAATGATACCTCCAATAATAGTTAAAAACATGTAGATTGCAACTTTTGTCTTTTTTAACTGATGACCTGCATCAACAGCCAAAACCATTGTTACAGATGAGAAAATTAAAATAAAAGTCATTAAGGCTACATAATACATCGGAGCCGTAACACCGTGCATAAATGGGAAGTGAGTAAACACTTCATCAGCCAAAGGCCAAGTTTCAATAAATTTAAATCTAGAAAAACCATAAGCTGCCAGAAATCCAGAGAATGTTAAGGCATCAGATACGATAAAAAACCACATCATCATTTTACCATAACTTGCTCCTAATGGCTGGATATCGCCGCCTCCCCAAGTTTTTTCGTTGTTATTTGCAGTAGTTACTGTCGCTTCCATAAAAGATATTCGTTAAAAAGTTCCCAAATTTACGTTTTTTTCTTATTTAAAGAAATATAAAAATAAAAATAAATATACCCATAATAAATCCAAAAAGTGCCAATACATCGCACCTAGTTCTATACCAAGAGTTTGAGTCGAATTGTATTTTTGTTTAAAATGATTATAAATTATAATTAAAAGTGAAATCAAGCCTCCAGCCAAGTGTAATAAGTGTGTAACGGTAACTACATAAAGAAAAGTTGTAGTAATTGAACTACCTTCTCCTGTAAAATAATAACCACTTTTTACGATTTGTCCAAAACCTGCAAACTGTAAAACCACAAATAAAATACCCAGCGCTAATGTTCCTAAAAGAAACGCTGTAGTAGCACTTCTATTGTCTTTTTGAATCGCTTTTTTTGCGAGATAAAAAGTAACACTACAACCAATAATAACTACTGTACTGTAATAAAATGCCGTTGGTAATTCGAAATTCTTCAACCAGTCGGCTCTGGATTTACTTACCACAAATGCACTTGTAAGTCCGGCAAACATCATCGTCATGCTCACCATTGCAAATAACAAAATCAATTTAGCCGATTTTGCTTTTCTTAATTGTTCTTCACCTGTTGTCATTGTCATTGTCATTTCCATAACTATCTTAAAAATTTATCTACTATAAATACTATTTGCAGTAATGAAATATACGAAACACTTACAAGCATTAATGTTCTTGCTGCTTTTGCAGTTCGCAACTGATACAAACGTACCGCGTAAAACAACATCCACAATCCTAACAAAAATACTATAATTGCTGCAATTGGCGTAATAAACAGCTGCCCTGTAAATCCTAAAGAAGGCAATAATGAAGCTATAATAAGCCAAACTGTATATAAAATAATCTGCAAAGCAGTCTTTCTGTCTTTTTTTCCGGTTGGCAGCATAAATATCCCTGCTTTTTCATAATCTTCATATAAAAACCAGCCAATGGACCAAAAATGAGGAAATTGCCAGAAGAACTGAATTAGAAAAAGCGTTCCTGCCTCAATACCAAAATCTCCTGTGGCCGCCACCCAACCCAACATAAACGGAATTGCTCCCGGAAAAGCACCTACAAAAACTGATAACGAAGTTACTGTTTTTAAAGGTGTATAAACGCTTGTATATAAAAATATTGAAATTGCAGCAAACATTGCTGACTTTGCATTTATGGTATATAGCAATGAAATCCCTATAATCGTGAGCAAAATTGCCACAAATAAAGCTGTTTTTGGAGACATACGCCCCGAAGGAACCGGACGGTTTTTAGTGCGATCCATTAAGGAATCAATGTCTTTTTCTATGACCTGATTAAAAGCATTTGAAGCCCCAACCATACAATATCCTCCAATAGACAAAACAATCAAAACACTCCATTCAAAAGGATGCGCATCATTAACACCTAGCAAATATCCCGCTATTGAAGAAAACAATACACTGATCGCCAAACCAGCTTTTGTTATTTCTTTGAAATCGTTAAATATTGATTTTATTGAAAATGTATTTTTAGTAGCGTTCAATACGGTATTTGTTTGTATGTTTTTTTTAAGTGGTGCAAATGTACAAATTAGATTGTAGAATACGGACCTATAAAATTAGATTTTTTTCAATAAAACCTTTACAAAATAAGGACTTGCAAATCTTTAACACAATTATTTCGAAAAATCTTATTAAAAATCCTAGTAATCAAAATACCAATTAAAGATATCGGAACGCAATCCAATACTAAACCAAGTAGTACTTTGCTTAAAAGTAGTCGCTGTTTCTTGTGTCGGATCAAAATTTCTGTAAATAAGACTTCCAAAAAACTTCAAATTTGTCATCGGGTTTATCAAATATCCCGCCTGTACATCAGCAATAAAAATATTGGTTTTATTTCCCTGTCCTACTTTTACCCCTGTATCATACGGTCGTTTTTCATCGTAACTTTTATAAATATTACCTCCGTAATTATAGCTGTCTTCTGCCGTATCAAAATCTAAACCACGTTTACCTATTGTAAATTTGGTATCAGCGTAGTAACGCCCCTTATGATAACGCCCAATTGCAACAAACTCCTCAAAATTACCACCCCACTGATGCCCGATACTTTGATTATTATGACCATAATTTGTAATTACCGCACTATGCGAATACACATACGGACGGACATGATTGTATTCTAATTGCAATAACAAATCTTTTACTTTAAATGCATTATAATATTTCGCGCCCAATTGATATCCAAATTTATTTTTCCAGCTTTTATTGCCACTTGCCATGTCTCCTACTGAAAATTCATCCAGCAAAAACTGGGCATATAAATTAACATTATTGTTCCACTTATATTTACCTGACATTCCCAAAAGGGCATTTCCACTTCTGGACGATGATGAAAATTCTACTGAACGATAAAAAATAATCGGATTAACAAAATTAACATCAAAACCTCTATTATTGGTATCAGTCCAGACTACTGATTCAAAAAATCCTAAATTCAGCTTATTCGACACATTCCAGCTTAAGTAATGATTCGCCATAAATTTTGTGGCATAGGTTTTTTCCACAGTAACATCCGGACGAACATCTTTCAGCCACATATAAGTATTGGTATATTTTATCTTCCAGAAATTGGTATTAATTTTAAAATAAGGATAAGGACTTGCACCATCACTTTCAAATAATGAACGGTATCCATCTCCTATAAAATTTCTTCCGTACCCCAATTGCAAATCAAAAAACCTGCTTGGAGCAAATGTAATATTGGCTTCTGCTAATGGAAAATCGTAAGCATCGGTTTTAAATCGTTTGGCAATTCCCATTCCCGGAATAATTGCCGGATTTCCCCCTGAAGGCTTTAACGTTTCGGCATAATCATTATAATAACCTGCAAATCTTCCCTGACTCTCAAAAACAGTAGTCGTAAAGTTGATTTGCTTTCCTAAGCCTCCTCTAAAATTTAATGCCCGGGTGTTTACATAGGTATATGAAGCATCCAGATCAGAAGCTTTACCCATTTGCAAATCAAGAATAGGATTTAACGACAGCCAATAATCTTCTCCCTGAATCTGAACTAAATTCTCGTTCCAGAATTTCCTTCCTAACCAGGTCGAAACATTTTTCTGAAGCGATTCATTTACGGCTTTTAAATTATAATATTTTGAAACCTCAGCATACGTATAAGGCTTAGAAGCTGTATGATTATTACTTCCAACCTGATTCATAGCGCCATCAAATTGCGCGTAATAACTATGAGAAAACGGAATATTCAGATGACTTTCGAACTCGGGATTGTTGTATTTTTTATACACAATACTATCCAATTCCGTCATTGGCTTTTCGATGGGTTTTAAAATTTCGGCGGCAGCCAAAGCTTCTGCTGCAATTTGATCAGCACTTTTTACCGGAATAGCTATAGAAATTGTATATTTTGAATAAGTTGGCTTTCCGTTATAAGTTGATGGTGTTATTTTAGGGAATTTCCCAAAAACACGTTTTGCTTCTTCTGACAATGCATCGTTTACCGCATTTATATAAATTACTTTAAACTCTCCATTTACATCAACCTCGAAAAGCACTTTGACTTCTCCTCTGTAATTTGCGTGTTTTAAATTTTCGGGAACTTCAAAATTATGAAAAACAAAATCCTGAACCTCTTTATAAAAACAATTCTCCAGTTTTTTTGACTGTAAATTTTCGCAACCCGGAAAAACAGGAAATTGTTCTGATGTAAATCCTGATTTTATTGAGGAATTATTATTTTCCTGCGAAAAGGCAAAGAAGGAAGAAATTGTCAGAACAAAAGATAGAAAAATCTTATTCACGTAATTTTTGGTTTTCATTTAATATTGATTTGTGGTATTTCCTCCATTTGCAATCACTTTTGCTGCGGAAGTTCCGATGCGCTTAACACCTAAACGAATCATCTCTGTTGCATCATCGTAAGACCGGACTCCTCCGGCTGCTTTTACTGATAAAGGCGATGCATTTTCTAACATCATTATAATGGTTGGAATAGTCGCTCCGTTTGGTAAATTATTTTCGGTTTTATAAAAACCTGTTGATGATTTCACAAAAACAGAAGAATACTCCTCTTCTTTAAAGTTTGAAATCACAACATTTTTTATCAAAGCCGAAAGCTGAATAATTTCCTTATCACTTAAAGCTGCAACTTCAATAATCCATTTTACTGTTTTATGATTCGCTAGTCCAATTTGGGTTCCTAATAAGATTTCTTGTTTTACTAAAGCAATATCCCCATTTTTAAAAGCTTCATAATTACAAACAAAATCCAGATCGTCTGCTCCATCTTCGATTGCTTTATTTGCCTCTTTTATTTTAGCTTCAATACCTGAAGTCCCTTCCGGAAAATCGATTACCGTACCAATAAGCAAACCAGAATTGGCCTTCGAAATCATTTCTTTCGCCAGCACTACATGTTCAGGCCTAATCATAATTAGTTTAAAACCTTCAAGAATTGCTTCTTCAATAGCCTTTATAACCACACTATTATTTTCTGCCTCCGAAAGTCCGGCTTGACTGGCAGTTTTTAAGTAGGTCGAATCTAAATATTGCTTAACGTTCATGATTTTATAGAATTGCGACAAAAATACATTTTATATTCAGAAAAAAACACACTTTTTAAAGCTTGATTTTTTGGCAATAAAAAACCCACCGAAGTGGGTCATTATATTCTTATATTTTATCGATCTGCTTCTTAAAAGCTATTGCCATAAAAACACCAAATAAAGCTCCCAGTGCATTGGCTAAAACATCACTAACATCAGACGATCTTGTTGTAGTAAGAACACTTTGCAGGATTTCGATTGTAATTCCAAAAAAAACAGAAAATATAAAAGAAATCAAATAGGCTTTATAATCATCAGGTGCTTTTCCTTTAAGTTCTTTTTTGAAAAACAAAATCCACGAAATTGTAAATCCAAAATGAAAACAAAAATGTACAATTTTATCTATGCTCGGAAAACTTACGGCAGGAATATTACTTGAATCTGTCAGACAAAAATAAGTAATAACACCTGAGCAAATTAGAGCCCAGAGTAATAATAATTGTTTAGGCACCGATAAGTTGTTTGTATGCTTCGTCAGACAATAAAGAATCTATTTCTGATACATCTGCAATTTTTATTTTGATCATCCATCCCGCTCCGTAAGGATCAGAGTTTACTGTTTCCGGTGCACTTTCCAAACTATCATTAAAAGCAATAATCTCTCCTGTCAAAGGCAAAAATAAATCAGATACTGTTTTTACAGCTTCAACTGTTCCAAAAACTTCATCTTTATCAAGTGTCTGATCTAAAGTTTCTACTTCAACATACACGATATCTCCTAACTCTTTTTGTGCAAAATGAGTAATTCCTACTGTTGCAACATCTCCTTCGATGCTAACCCATTCGTGATCTTTTGTGTACTTTAAATTTGCTGGTATGCTCATAATAGTATGTTTGTAAATTGATAATTTAATAATTAAGCCACAAATGTAATAATCTTCTAATGAAATCCCGTTTAGAAACTAAAAAAATTAATTTCCGAAATTATATCGAAGTGTAAATCCTGACCTGATGTTCGTTAAAGGAAATGAGGTCGAAATTACCGCTTTTGAAAATGAATGATCGTAGTAGAATATAGCCGTAAGGTTTTTACTAAACGAATAATCAGCTGTTAGTTTTAATGCCCAGATATTTTGCCCTGCCGCTAATTGATTGTTATCATAATCTAAATAACGTACCAGGGTTTCATTTTTTCTAAGAGAAAAATCAGCTTTAATATTGATATCACTTTTAATAATTCCGGTTGGACTATCTGCCAGTCTTGAAGAGAAAATAACATCTTTAAAACGATATCCCATACCCACTATATACTCCATACCTTTTACCTCTGTCAATAAATTATTGTCAAAACTCATTGATAAAGCTCTGTCTTTTTTGATTTCAGTAAGTATTCGCAAAGAACTTTTCAATTCAAAATCTACCCGAATAAGCGGACTAAACTGCTCTACCAAGTTGACATTTGACATGATGGTTTTATTAAAGAAATTGGTATTCACATCTTGTCCGTCCGGTTTTTCTGTATAATCAAAATTAGATCTGAACTGGTTTATTGTATAAGATGCCCTGTAATTATGCTGCAATGAGAAACGCTTAAATTTATCTTTAAAATATTTATAACGCATCAAACCATTGTATTTTATACTCCAGTTTGGAATAGGGAAGCTTCTAAAAATATCCGTTGAACTACCCGAAGCATTACTTCCTGAATAAGCTGCTAAAAATGCAGGCAATAAAACCGCCTGATTGCTTTTTGTAAAACCTATCGGATAGCCCTGATTGGCTACATATACTTTATAATTAGGATCTGTTTCTGCCGGAATTGGATTATTTGCATCTCCATATCTCGGGATTACTGCACCTGCTCCATAGCGCTCTCCGGCCAGACGGTCTGCAATAACCAAACGATTGTTTCTAAAATCATCAAATGCCGCTGACTCTGTTTCGCTACTGGTAGAAAATGCTGTTTTTATCAGTACCGTCGAGATCGAAAACATTCCATAAGTATAAGGAGATAATGGCATGTATTCTCCATTTACCACACTAAACTGTTCTGATGAATTTTCAGAATAAGCACGATCCATCGACAAATCAACTTTTAGATCCGGCAATAAATCAATATTAGCCGTAACTTTCAATAGCTTATTGGTTACCTGTGTAAAGCTTTGATTAAAGTCTTGATAATCTGTCAGCCAGCCTCTTTTAGCTGCTTCGTAACGCACATCATCCTGACTTCCAAAAATAAATCCTAAAGTTGGCCTTGATGTTCCAAAGAAACCAACACTTGGTGTGTATCCCGGCAAAACGGTTCCGCTGTTTTTAGTATAATTAACCTGAATGTTTTTTATACTGGTCAAAATACCAATCATACCATCATAAAACGGACTGCTGCTTGTAACAGGTTTTGCATTATTTACAATTTTTTCTCCCGGTTTTGGCGGCGCTGTTGGCTTAGCTTTCGCTGCTGATTTTGATCCTGGCGTTAGTCCTAAATATTTGTACAACGTATTCATTGTAAAAGTTGTAGTAAGCGTATTTGAATTCGCATTCTGGATGGTATTTCCTAAATTATAGCTAGAAAATGATCCATCAGGATTTTGCTCCTCATACTGAGAAAATGCTGTTGATGAACGCTGCCAGCTATAATCCGCTGTATAAGAATAAGAGGCTTTTACAAAACCAAAAACCGGAATTTTATTAATTGGGATATCATAATTCAGTACTAATTGTTGCAAGTGCTGATTTGGCGTTCCAATATCTAAATAATCATCCCAAATATTAAAATCTTCTTTTGGCGAATTATCATCATTCAAAAAGTTTCGCACAATATTATTTGATGCCGCAGTATAATTTAGCTTTAATGATTTTGTCAAATTATAACCAAAGCCATATTGATAATTAAAAGCGAAGTTTCTTCTGTATAACGGATCAAGACCTATTCCCTGCACTTCAACTTCTCTATATTGCTGACGGTTACTTTGTCTTAAAATATTGGTATTAAAAGAGATATTAGATGGCAAGTAATTAAAATTAAAATCACTCAACAACTTCCAATACTCGCTTTTCTTCATGAATTTAGTTTGCTTGAAAGGAACTACTTCTTTTGGCTGAAAAGTATATGCATAATTTACTGCCGTATTAGATTGCTCGTCCAGATAACTTTCTACTTCATAATCATGGCGTTCTACCTGATTATATGATTGTGAGAATGTTAAGTTTTCGACATCGTAAACGTGTGGTTTTTGCTCAGGAGCCCTGTCTTTTCTTACGCCTATAAAGTTGATACTTCTGCGTTTTGTATAATCAACAGCACGTGTTCTGATGTTTTCTTTTTCTGCCGGATCAGTAGTTTCTCTTATCAACTGATCTAATTTTATATCCTGATTAAAAGGATCATATTCCGGCGTAATTACTTCTTCACCAATCGCATAATTAAAAGGCAGATTGATTCCCCATTTATGAGGTAATAATTTACCTAAATTAAGATTGGTAACAATATTATACTGCTGAATATCTTCACGATCTCTTTCGTTGGCGCCTTGTTCTAAAGATCCAAAACCAATTGTACTTTTTTTACCAGTAGCCGAAACCGTAGCGAAGTCAGCCATATTGGTGTCAATATTCAATATTGCAGCCATTCCGCCTTTATTCTCTAAGTCCGCCAAACGAAGTTCATTAAACCAAACCTCTCCTTTTATACTTTTGTGATCTGCCCTGCTTTTTACACCCACCATTAAATTTCGAACCAAACCAAAGTTAGGATTTCCTTTTATCCCTAATCTTAACCTGCTATCACCATCACCTCCCGTGCTTAAATCATCATCCGGATAATAAATTCCGTTTATGTCTCGCTTGTTGGAGTTAATATCAATACTCATGGCCTTGATTTTCATTTTTGTCAACAGTTCAAGAGCCAAATCTATATTATTATCTTCCAGCCAAACCTGATCTGCACTTATTGTACAAGATCCGCCTGTTCGGGTTACTTTTAACGGAACCTCAACCTGGTAGAAGTTTTGTGTATAATCATTTCCAAAACGAATAAAACCAATCATTTCATCATCTTGCAACGTATTTTCGTTAGGCAGGGATTCAGCATGCAAATACATTTTCAGTTTTTTATACTGACGCATATCAACACTTACGCTTTTAAAAACTCCTCTCGAGTCTTCATACTGCAAACCTGCACCACCTACACGCAAAGCCAATGCTTGCTCATTCTGGTTGATGATCGTATTGTTATTATACAATTGCTCTCTTTGCACTCCTGGTGGCATTACATAATTTACAGGGCATTTTGTACTGTTTTCCTGAATATTAACCGCTGAAACATCAAACTCAGTACCATCATCATCAGGGTTCGTATCATTTGCATCCAGCGAACCTGTATACCTTCTCCATTCTCCTCTTACTAAATCTAAAGCTCCAAAACGAACTGTCATCTGGTTATTAAAACCAGTCATAAACATACGCATGAATCGGATAGATCTGAAATCTGAAATATTCCCGATTGTATTTTGTGGCTGAGAAACAGGAATCTTAAACTGAATCCATCTCGCATTTGTTGTAGACCCGTTAGGCAAGTCGACATTACTTACCTCACGGATATCTGTAATGTAATTTTGTCCTACCTGCATGCCCGGTTTTACATCGATACTATATTCATAATAAGCATTGATCGTGCTCATCGTATTGTCACGGTTGATATCCTCTACATCCGGCAAAGTTGTCGAACCACGATTAGGATCGTCTACACTTACCGCAGAGTTATTTTCTGTACCGTTATAATTTTTATAACGATCCAAAACTCCACCAGTTGTATTTAAATAGTACGTATAGTCATCTGCTGCAGGATCTGCCTCTCCTGCATAATTAGTATAAACTGAACCCTCTCTGGAACTTGGCAAACCATCTAAACCAACATCTTGGTTTCTACGATTTTCAGCATTTGTATCAAATGCATAAATCAGGGATTGTGATGCAGGAACATCTCCCCAAAGCGGTTGTGGATTTACCATTATCTGACCTGGCCCTAATCCGTTTTCATATTGTTTTCTTCCGTCTTTTAATACGTCTTCAGAAATCTCCCCTAAATTGAAATATATTTTTCCTGTATTATTAGTTGGTGCTTCTGCATTTCCAACATAAGGATCTAAAACCCAAAACTGAATATACTCGACATTTCCCTGTTCAAAATTGGTTGAATTTAAAGCACGCATGATTCCTCCAAAGTTTGAAGTTGCCGGATTGGTACCAAAATTAGGATTGTTATTATATGGCCCTCTATCAGATGGATAGTATGTTAAATCCAGCGTATTAATTACCTGAATTTGTCCCTGAGCAATATCTGTATTTGGATACAACTCTTTACTGTAAACCCTTCTGGTTGTATTGAGTGATAAATCATCATTTGATATACCGGATGGTTTTGACGAATAAAAAATAGGGTCAATAGTGTACCAGGATAATTTTGCACGCTTATAGCCATACTCTAATGTACTTGAATTGGCATTAAAAGTATTATCATTGATAGAATTCACAAATGGTGTAGAAGCCAGACTCCAGGCATAAGCAGAGCGCATATCGATTGTCGATTGCGATCCTTCGAAATCATCTACGTATATAGTTGCTTCTCCTTCAAAATCACTTGCTTTTGGTGCATCCGGTTTTAAAAATGCTACTTCTCCACGAATCGAAAGGTTCGACGGAACATCTGTATCAATATTTGGTAATTTATTGACTAATCTGGTAAAGAATGGAACTTCTGTAGAATAATTTCCATTGAAACCAAAGATAGTATTGTTTACAGATTCCTGACCATAGCTTGATTTTTGAGTAAATGGTTTTTCTGTCATTTTCAGATAAGTACCTCCAACAACAAAATTATCTGAAATTTTGTGCTCAACATTGAACCCCATAAACCTTCTGGTTTGTTGCCCGAAAATTGAATTGTTTTCTAATGAAACTTCAATTGGCGTATTCGAAGCCTGAAGTGAAGGATCTAAAATCTGAACACGACCCAGTTGATAATCGACACTATAATCTATACCTTCGACTAACTTTCTTCCGGCAGCCATAACGACAACAGAACCTTGCGGCACATTAAAGGCTCCAATTGGTATTCCATTGCTTCCGGATGATTTATACTTTCCTCTTAATAAGAATTTGTTTTTATCACTGTCTTGCAAAGCTCCGGACTGTGTGTTTCGATACATGTTTCTAAACACGTATTTCTGTTGATTGGCATTGTACGAATTGGCATCATCGTAGTTTTCTCCTGAACCTGAATTTTGTAATTTTTTAAATAAAAGTTCCCCAAAAGGTTCTTTGGTGGTAAAAATAATTCGTCCGTTTTGAACATCTACTGTTACACCCGGAATATAATCAAAGAAACCATCTCCACCCGTTTGAGGATCATTGTTATAATTTAATCGATCTAAGTTAAATACATTTAGTAATGGTGTCTGTTCGACCTTATTATCGGCTGTTGGGTTTGCAGGAAAACTAGTTCCCTGAACAGGTGTAATATAATTTATTGGAGACGGATCAGTATAAAGTATATTTAATCTAAAATCGTCTTGCTTGATCTGATATGCCTGTGGAATTTGATAAACGTTCTTCATCATCAGGTTCCAAACCGGATTTTGAACATTTGTCAAATTACTTTTCAGCATTTTCAAAACCAAACTTTGTGTGATAATCGCCTGATTTGCGTTGTTATTTCCTGTAACTACAGTCCCGTCAACTCCATCGCTACCAAATTCTCCAACCTGGTACACTTTACCTCCAATAGTATACTCAAACGCTACGGCTAAAATTTCATCATTTGCCAAACGTTGCTGCAAAGAGATGTATCCTAATTGTGCATTAAACGTAAATTCGTTCGAAGTTAATTTTCTGGCATTTTCAAGTACTGAATAATCTGTAGCTTCACTCGTATTAGGATTATTAAAACCTGATTTAGCAGTTACAATTTCTCTAATATTCGAATTTAAGAAAGCTCCGGCCTGGCCAATTGTTGCCGGATCATATTTATTATTTTTATTGTCTGTTGGTGAATCGATAGGGTTATTAAAGAAACCTGCCGAAGAACTAATAACTACAACCTGATTATCCGGAATACCTGTAATCTGCCCTTCACCTAAATCCTGAAGTGCGATAATGTTTCTAAGATTATTATTGTTTGTGCTTACTCTATTTTGTTTATTGGTGACCCAAACTTCTATTCTTGTAACCTGAACACGGCTGTCAATAAATGGATATTTCGTTAACGAAGCATCGTATTTATTTCTAAAGTATTGCGATAAGAAAAAGTGTCTGTCATTATCATAGTCTAAAGCATACAAATCAAAGTTCTGAACTGTTCCGCCACCTTCTGCAACTATACTCTTTGTTTGTGACTTCTGTTCTGAGAAAACTCCTGTTATTGTTGTCTTACCAAATTGCAATTGTGTTTTGACCCCAAACAAACTTTGGGCACCGCGAATAAGGGTACTATTTAATGGCATACTCACATTCCCTACCTCTACTTTTTGAACAATGTCATCTTCAGAAGGAGTATAAGCCAGTTTAAATAAATTCTGGAAAGCAAATGTAGACTGGGTATCATAATTAGCATTTACCTCTAATCTGGTTCCTACTTTCCCCATTAAACTCATACTGATTCGCTGATCAAAATCAAAAGTAAGGCTTGATCTGTTTCTTGGAGAAAAAGAAGGATTATCTTGTTTGGTATATCGAACACCTAAGTCCATTTCGACTGATCCTGTAGGCTTTACGTCGATTGTATTACTCCCAAAGATGCTTTCAAAAAGACTTGAATTAATATAATAGCGGGGCAATAAATCTTTTTTAGCCGCTTCACTTCCTAATTTTTTACCATCAATAGCATCTGATTTCTTTCTGAAATAATCTCTTCTGGATTCTTTCAAAACTAAATCTTCGTATTCTTTTGGAGTTAAGATAATAGGATAATTGATAGAGAAACCATCAACTGAATTGGTATAAATATAGCGATCTGTTATGGGATCGTACCTGTAAGCAGAAATTATACTTGGCGGATCCTGCAACTCTACTTTACCAACAGAAAATTGAGTCTTGGTTGTATCTTTGACTGCTGGATTTACTTGCGCACGCAAAACATTACCGCAAAATAAAAACAGTAAAAAAATACAAATTTTACGCATACAATTCGTTTATATAAAATTGAGTTTATAGGCTTTTTAACGCTTTTTTAATGATAGTCTCTACAGTAGCTTCCGGATCTTCCTTAACAATTTTTTCGACTACTTTTTCTGAAGTTTTTCGAACAAAACCTAAAACTTCCAAAGCAGATAACGCTTCATCTCGATTTGTATTGTTTTGAACTACCGAAACTTCGTCTAAATCGTACAACTTTAACACTTTTTCTTTTAAATCAAGGATAACTCTTTGCGCTGTCTTGTTTCCTATCCCCTTTATTGACTGTATAATTCCTACATCTCCGGATGCGATTGCGTTAATAATTTGTCTTGGTTCTATTGAAGATAACATTGTTCTGGCAATATTTGCTCCAATTCCGGAAACAGATAGTAACATTCTGAATATTTCGCGCTCTGATTTCTCGGCAAAACCAAATAAAGTATGCGCATCTTCCTTAATCAGAAGATGCGTATACAGTTTTATATGCTCAGCATTGGGAATTAACGAAAAGGTATGTAAAGATATATTTACCTGATAACCAACCCCTCCGCAATCAATTACGACCTCAGTAGGGTTTTTCTCGACTAATTTCCCTTGCAAATGTGCTATCATAGTATAAATTTATTAGGGTCAAATATAATAAAAATACGACAATATTATTCGATCCTTATTATTTATACTATTTTGCTAATTTATTTTTTTTATTTTCTTTTTCCTGAGCGTCAATGACCGCTATTGCTGCCATATTCACCATTTCTTCAACACTTGCTCCTAACTGGAAAATGTGAACCGGTTTACCCATTCCCATCATAATTGGACCAATAGAGTTTACTTTATACAATTCTTTTAGCAATTTATAAGTAATATTAGCTGACTCTAAGTTAGGAAAAATCAATGTATTTACTTTTTTACCTGCCAATTTAGAGAAAGGAAATTTCTCTGAAAGCATTTCCTGATTCAAAGCAAAATCTGCCTGAATTTCTCCATCAACAATTAGTTCCGGATGATTTTTATGCAAATAGGCTACTGCTTCTCTTACTTTTGAAGCGCTTTGACTTGTTGATGATCCAAAGTTTGAATACGAAATCATTGCAATAACGGGCTCAACACCAAACATTTTTGCTGTTTTTGCGGTCATAATAGCAATATTAACCAAATCTTCGGATGATGGATTTATATTGATTGCCGTATCTGATAAAAACATTGGCCCACGAGACGTTAACATCATATTTGCTGTTGCAACAAGTGAGGCTCCATGCGCTTTTTCAATCAATTGTAACATTGGTTTTACAACACTTGGGTAACTTCTTGTATGTCCTGTAACCAAAGCATCTGCTTCGCCTTCGTTTACCATCATGGCTGCAAAATAGTTTCTTTCGCGCATGAATTTTTGAGAATCAAGTAACGAAACTCCTCTTCTTTCTCTTGTTTCCCAGTATGAAGTCGCAAATCTGTTTCTTCTTGCTTCTTCTTCATTGGTTTTAGGATCAATAATCTCCAGTTCAGCATCAAAACCTAACTCGGCTTTAAGCTCCAGGATAACTTCTTTATTTCCTAACAAAATTGGAAAACCAATTCCGTCCTCATAAACAATCTGAGCTGCTTTTAATACATTTAATTGATCTGCTTCTGCAAACACAATTCTTTTAGGATCCATTTTTGCGCGGTTAGTCATCAAACGAACCATTTTGTTGTCATTCCCCATACGTTCACGAAGCACATCTTCATAAGCTGCCCAGTCTGTAATAGGATTTTTGGCAACACCGGATTCCATTGCTGCTTTCGCAACTGCTGGTGCTACTATTGTAATTAATCTTGGATCAAATGGTTTTGGGATAATATAATCTCTTCCAAAACCTAATTTTGTTGCTCCGTAAGCTACATTTACCTGCTCAGGAACCGGTTCTTTTGCCAATATTGCCAACGCTTTTACAGCAGCCATTTTCATAGCTTCGTTAATTTTCGTAGCTCTGACATCAAGCGCTCCTCTAAAAATATATGGAAAACCAAGAACGTTATTAACCTGATTAGGAAAATCTGAACGTCCTGTAGCCATAATAACGTCTTTTCGCGTTTCGGTCGCTAAATTATAATCGATTTCCGGATTTGGATTTGCCATTGCAAAAACAATCGGACTGTCTTTCATTGTTAATAACATTTCCGGTGTCAGGATATCTCCTGAAGATAATCCGATAAAAACATCAGCGCCTTTTACAGCTTCTGCAAGCTCAATTTTAGGCCCATTTACAGCATATTTTAACTGTAGTTCTGATAATGAAGGATTGTCTTTTGTTAAAAGTCCTTTACTATTAAACATTAAAATATTTTCGACTTTTACGCCTAATAAAACATATAAATCAGTACAGGCAATCGCAGCAGAACCTGCTCCGGAAACTACTACTTTTACATCTTCTGCTTTTTTTCCTGCTAATTCAAGTGCATTGATTAAAGCCGCCGAAGAGATAATTGCCGTACCGTGCTGGTCGTCGTGCATTACCGGAATATCTAATTCTTCTACCAGTCTTCTTTCGATTTCGAAAGATTCCGGTGCTTTAATATCTTCCAGATTTATCCCTCCAAAAGTTGGGGCAATGTTTTTTACGGTCTGAATAAATTCTTCTATATCTTTTGTTCCGATTTCAATATCAAAAACGTCAATATCAGAGAATATTTTAAACAATAATCCTTTTCCTTCCATTACTGGTTTAGAAGCTTCAGGACCAATGTCCCCAAGTCCTAAGACAGCTGTACCGTTTGAGATCACAGCAACTAAATTTCCTTTTGCTGTATATTTGTAAACGTCATCTACATTTGCTGCAATTTCTAAACATGGTTCTGCAACACCTGGCGAATAAGCCAAAGACAAGTCTCTTTGAGTTGCATATTTTTTTGTTGGAACTACCTGAATTTTTCCTGGAGTTGGTTCTGAATGATACAGTAACGCTTCTCTTCTTTTACTCTCTTTGTTCATTTATTTTAGCTTTTATTCTAGCTTACAAAGATATAAGTCTTGGTTTAAAATGGCGTATTTTTATTATTTTCTTTTAGCAAAATACCATTTATTACATCCAAAAAAAAATAGTCCAGTAGCATTTGGACTATTTGATAAAACTTATATTTTGATTTTTTTTATTGAGATATATAAGAGTTTAAATGATTTATGGTGTCTTTTTGAATTTCAATAATTGCTTTAACCACATCACTAATAGAAACTATTCCTACCACGGTTCTATCTTCGAGAACGGGTAAGTGCCTAATTCTTTTTGTACTCATAAGCTCCATACAATTTTCTAGATTATCTGAAAGTTTTACCGAAAAAACATTGCTTTCCATAATTTCATGAACAAAAGTTTCTTTTGATGATTTGTCTTTTAAAACAATTTTTCGGGCATAATCCCTTTCAGACAATATTCCCTTTAAATCATTGCCATCAATAATAAGGATAGCACCTATGTTTTTCTCTCCCATCACTTTTAAGGCTTCATAAACCGTTGTTGTTGAAAGAACTGAATAAACATTTTTTCCTTTTGCGTTTAGTATTTGATTTACAGTCATATCTGAAAAAATTTAGATCTATAAAGTTAGAAAAAAATGAATATAAACAACAACGAAAACGATTTTTTAAAACTTAACTCATTCATTTTAAACATAATATCTAATACCTTAAAATTTACAGGTTATATCCTAAATATTTGAATGAATTTTAGCACTTTTTTACGAAAAACATAATCTTTTTTACGTTAATAGATTTATTCTAAATAAAAAAGACCTTTTCTTAATTTTAGGAGAGGTCTTTATGCCAATTCATATGATCATATCATTTTTTATTTAAAAAACTATTTGACACCATGTCGTCTTTCTGACGAAGGAATCGCAAAAAAAAGTTCCGTATACCACCCCGATGGGGTTCATTTGCCTAACTTCTTATTTCTATAAATATGTCATCCCGATGGGATTTTTAGAAAAAACTTTCATTAACATATTATAATATGTCGGAAATAATAAATATAAAATGCAAATTGCCTAAGATTAAAATAAGCTTTTAAATGTATGAAAGGTGACAATATTCTTCTGCGTAATATGTTAGAATATACCATTATATCTTAACACGATATTTATGTCGTACTATCTTTTCAAACAGTTTAACAGATTTGATTTGTGAAAAAGAATAAATTATACAAACCCAAAAATATACTATAATGGAAACAAATGAAACTGAAAAATTAGAAACTCTTAGAAAATTAATTGCTTCCTATTTCAATACCTCCAAGTCTGGAAACAATAAATCAGAAGTTTATACGGCTCACATTAATATCAATTATTATGAACTGGGTTGTGTGATTACCAATATGATAAAAATGTGTATTTTGACACTTGATCATGACGGCGATAAAAGATCCAGTACAAACAAAAATCCTATCAATGTCTCTCTTGTTTTAGAAATGGTGCTTGAGATGTTTCCTATGAATGAATTTGAATTGTTAGGTGAAATTAATCAAATGTTTGCTCCGGATAATTAAAGCACAATACATAATAATCGAAAATCTAAATGTTGTCTTATAGACTGGACTAAAGTCCAGCCCTACAATATAAATCGAGCCGATGGCTCTTTTTGGTTTTCGAAGGACAGAATGTTTTATAAAAAGTTAAATTAGAACTATAATACACATCCCGTCAATTATCCTTTATAAAGTTCCGAAGGAACAAATTATATTGTAGGGCTGGACTTTAGTCCGGCACTACAATATAAATCGAACCGATGGCTCTTTTTGGTTTTCGAAGGACAAAATGTTTTATAAAAAGTTAAATTAGAACTATAACAAACATCCCGTCAATTATCCTTTATAAAGTTCCGAAGGAACAAATTATATTGTAGGGCTGGACTTTAGTCCAGTTAAAAATATACAATATACATTACAATCAAAGGGTGAAAATTTCAAATAAAAAATCCCTTTTCTAAGTTAGAAAAGGGATTTACAGTTCTATTTTTTTATAAATTGGTAATCACAAATTCGCTTCTTCGGTTCAGCTTATGTTCTTCTTCTGAACATTTTACACCATCAGAACATCCGTTTACTAATTGTGATTCGCCGTAGCCTTTTGCTGTTAACCTACTTGTATCTATACCTTTATCAACTAACCAATTTAGTGTTGCTTTTGCCCTTTTATCAGATAAAACCTGATTGTATTTAGCTGTTTGTCGGCTGTCTGTATGCGAACGAATATCGAGTTTTAAGGTTGGATATTGTTTTAATATTTCGACAATTTTTTCTAATTCAAAAGCAGATTCTTTTTTGATAGTTGCTTTATCTAAATCAAAATAAATAATCGGGATATCTAGCGTTTTTGCCAAATCTGTTCCTACTGTTATAGGTTTAACCCTTTTTTCTAATTGAATTAATAGAGTTGTTTTTCCGGATATTTTTTTGATTGTTACCGGAGTTTCTTTACTTTCATAATCTGTTTTTGATGCTCTGACAAAATACTTTAAGCCACATTTTACAGCAGGAAAAACGTAATTTCCTTTTTCGTCAGAAACAACTTCTGCTACGGGTTGAAAACTTTCATCGAACAAAGCTACAGTTGTATTTGAAAGGTTTATGTTTGTTTCAGCATCTGTAACTGTTCCGGTTAATTCCTGCTCGCAATTAAGTTTTCTGGTTTCTGTAAAACGATAAATATCATCGAATCCGTGACCATTTTCTCTGTTCGAAGAGAAAAACCCATTTCTGTTTTTACTTTCAATTATAAAAGCAAAATCGTCTTGTTTACTGTTTATTGGTTCTCCCACATTTTGTATTTGCTGAAAAGAACCGTCGTTATTTATTTTAGAAACAAAGATATCAAGTCCACCTAATCCGGGTCTTCCGTCTGTTGCAAAATAGAGTTCGTTATCTCCTGAAATAAACGGAAATGTCTCTCTTCCTTCTGTATTAATTGTTGCTCCCAGATTTTCCGGTTTTCCAAAAGTTCCGTCCTGATTTATTTTTACTTTAAACAAATCAGATTGCCCTAACGTTCCCGGCATATCAGACGCAAAATACAATGTTTTTTCATCTACACTTAAAGTAGGATGTGCCACACTATACTGATTGCTATTGAAGGGTAGTTCTTCAATATTTTTCCATTCCCCATTAATAAGGTTTGCTTTGTATAATTTTAATAATGTAATTTTATTCTCGTCTCTGCCTCTTTTTCCGTCTAAAAAATTATTTCGTGTAAAATACATCGTTCTTCCATCTTTTGTAAAAACGGGCGTTGACTCGTTGAATTTTGTATTTACTTTTTTCTGAAAACGCTGCGGAGTTCCAATACTTCCGTCAGGCAATAATTCGGCGGTGTATAAATTAGTAAAGGATCTGTTCGTCCATTTAAAATTTTTTTTCGCAATTCCACCAGTATCACGTGCAGAAGTAAATACCAGTTTATTATCATAAACAGCACTTCCATAATCTGAATATTTAGAATTAATTCCTGCATCGGCTATTTCGAATCGGCCTGAATTAGATTTTATCTCTTCTAAATAATTTTTATTGGCTTCGAACAAAAGACCTCTTTTGTCAGTAGTAAGTTTTTGATTGAACTTTTCTAAAATCGTATCTGCTTTAGCATAATTTCCGGCAGATTTCAGACATTGGGCATATCGATATAAATATTCTGTATCTTGTTGCTCATTCATCGCAAACAATTCGTCATACCATTTTAGGGCTTTTACCAATTCGCCATTAAAATAATAGGAATTACCAAGACGCTGAAACATTTTTTCGTCTTTATAACCTTTGTTGGCTACACTTTCATAGACTTTTATTGCATCTACATAAGCATATTTATCGTATTTGTCGTTGGCATAATTTATACTGTTTGTCTGGGCAATTGTACTGAAACAAAAAAGTAAAAATAAAGCAGTATAATTGAGGGTTTTGGTTTTCATGGATTGGCTTTTTTAGAAGAATCTTGGTGATGTAATTCTGTTATAATTATTAAAAAACTCAAAACGCAGGAAAATCTCATGCGATCCAGAATTATATCTTCTTAAATTGGTTGTTTCGTGGTCATAACCATATCCTATATATAAACCATCTGACACCTGAAAACCGGCCATCGCACTTACTGATGCGCTCCAACGGTATGCAAGACCAACTACAAATTTATCGTTGAACATAAAGTTACCTGAAACATCTACCTGCAAAGGAGCTCCCTGTACCATTTTGGTCAATAAGGCCGGTTTGAATTTGATATAATAATCAAGATCAAAAACATAACCTGCCATGAAATAGTAATTTATTTTATCTTTAAAAATAGCCGTATCATTATCATTATACCTGTTTGTTTCGATAAAATTAGGAACAGATAATCCTAAATAAGCTTTGTCTGAATGCCAGTAAACACCTGCACCAATATTTGGGGTAATTTTATTGTTTAAATCCTGAAACTGGGGATCTCCCTGATCTTCAAAACTTAATTTATTTACATCCAAATTAAAGAGATTGGCTGTGGCTTTTATCCCAAAAGAAAGTTTAAACGTCTCAGAAGTTGGAACAGTATAAGATAAATCAGCAGATAGTGTATTTTCGTTCGTTGGCCCAATTTTATCATTTACCAAAGAAACTCCCAGTCCCAGATTACTATTATTTAAAGGAGTGTTTACAGAGAAAGTACTTGTTTCAGGTGCACCATCAAGTCCTACCCATTGTGTACGGTATAATCCAAAAACACTTAAAGCGCCACGGGAGCCTGCATAAGCTGGATTTATTGTGATGGTATTGTACATATATTGTGTAAATTGAGCATCCTGCTGCGCCGAACACACCATCGTGAAAAACATGAAAATTAAAACTATCTTTTTCATTTAAAAGGCTTTTAAAAAGCGGCTTAGCAAACAACTAAGCCGCTCATAATTTTTATTTGTTTATATATAAATAACCTGAAAGTTCGTGTGAATTTGAGCCACTGTCTTTGTATTTCACAATATAGAAATAGGTTCCTACTGGCAATCCTTCAGATTGTTTTATAGTTGTACGTCCTTCAGAGTAACCTACAAAAGCACGGTCTTCGTTATTATAATTGTCTATATTGTAAACTAAAACACCCCAACGGTTATAAATTTCTACCGTATTGTCAGGATAGCATTCCAATCCCTGAATATAGAATCTCTTATTTTTTTCATCTCCGTTTGGAGAGAATGCATTAAAGACTTTTATAACACATCCGTTTAGCGGTAATACTGTAGGTTTGTCTTCCAGATTGTTTTCGTCATCTGACTTGTCTTCGACAACAACTCCTTTGTTGCTGCGCCCTTTTACAGTTGCCTGATTGCTTATACTTCCTTTATTGATATCATTTTGTGTAATTTTATAAGTTGCTATAAAATTATGTTCATCTGATTCGTTTACCTCTAAATCTATTGCTTGTCCGGTAAGTACCAGACCAGGTAAAGGATCTGAAACCATAACTCCGGTTAAAGGAACATTTCCTGTGTTTGTTACTTTGAATTTATAGGTAATGGTTTCACCTGCATTTGCAAATCCGCTACCATTTTCATCATTAAACACTGCTGTTTTTATAATCGCAATAGCAGGAACTTCTACAAAAACACTTAACGTTGCAGTACCACAATTCGTAAGATTGGCTTTTTCGCAAACCTGATATACCAGAGAGTAATTTCCTCCCGGAGTATTTGGTTTTACATTTACAGTTCCATCTGAGTTAAATTCGAAATATTTATTTGGTGTATTTGTAATTAAAACATCTAAAGGGTTTATTGGTAAGCCTTTTAATAAATCATTATCCAAAACATTGATAAACTCAAGTGAACCATTTATTCCGTCAACATTTACTACTCCATCATTATTAATGATAAGTTGTATTAATGGTGTTATTGGCGGAGTATTCACTACAGTAATCTTCACTACTGCCTGACTACAATTAGATGTATTTAAGGCTTCACAAATCTGATATGTCAATTCATAATTTCCGGATGGTGTTCCAGGTTTTACTTCTATTGTACCGTCTGTCTTTAAAATTAAGTTAGGATTTGAAACAACAGTACTCAAAACAACATCTGAAGGATTAACTATCGATCCGTTTAAAGTATCGTTATGAAATATACTTGTTGTTGAACTTTGCCCTTTACTACTATCTACAGTTCCTGCATTATCATTATTAGCCTGTAAAACCGCTCCCGTTACAGGAACATAACTTTTTATAGTAGCACAATTGCTTGTAGCATTTAAATATTCACAAATAGTATATTCTATTTCATAATTTCCTATTGGAGTTCCTGGTTTTACCGTTACTGTTCCGTCTGGATTTAAAGTTAATCCCGTTGGTACATTTACTGGCGTCAGGATTATTCCTCCATTACTGTTTTTGATAACAGCTGGATCTCCGTTTAATGTATCATTGTTTGTTAATGAGAATGTGGTTCCTCCAATACTTCCATTAATTGGAAGTGTATTTTCTGTTACTGCAATGATTGCTGGTTGCCCTACTATAAGGGTTACTGTTGCAGTATCGCAGTTGGCAGGAGTAGCTCCTTTTTCACAGATTTCATAAATAATGCTGTAACTTCCTGATGCTGTATTAGGATCAAGAGTCAAGACTCCGTTGGTATCTATACTTAACGGACCTGTTGTTATGGCGGTTACTGTTGTATTAGTGGATGTAACGGCTGTTCCGTTTAAAGTATCATTTGTTGTTACGTTTCCAACGGTGGTAGCCACTGTTGTTCCCGGAACCTGAACCGCATACGTGTTATCATCCTTGGCATCTAAAGTACCTTTTACCACTACGGTTGCTGTTGCAGTATCGCAGTTGGCAGGAGTAGCGCCTTTTTCACAGATTTCATAAGTTATGCTGTAACTTCCTGATACTGTATTAGGCTCAAGGGTTAAAACGCCGTTGGCATCTATACTTAACGGACCTGTTGTTATGGCGGTTACTGTTGTATTTAAAGCTGTAACGGCTGTTCCGTTTAAGGTATCATTTGTTGTTACGTTTCCAACGGTGGTGGCCACTGTTGTTCCCGGAACCTGAACCGCATACGTATTGTCGTCCTTGGCATCTAGAGTACCTTTTACCACTACGGTTGCTGTTGCAGTATCGCAGTTGGCAGGAGTAGCTCCTTTCTCACAGATTTCATAAGTAATGCTGTAACTTCCTGATGCTGTATTAGGCTCAAGAGTCAAGACTCCGTTGGCATCTATACTTAACGGACCTGTTGTTATGGCGGTTACTGTTGTATTTAAAGCTGTAACGGCTGTTCCGTTTAAGGTATCATTTGTTGTTACGTTTCCAACGGTGGTGGCCACTGTTGTTCCCGGAACCTGAACCGCATACGTATTGTCGCCCTTGGCATCTAAAGTACCTTTTACCACTACGGTTGCTGTTGCAGTATCACAGTTGGCAGGAGTAGCTCCTTTTTCACAGATTTCATAAGTAATGCTGTAACTTCCTGATGCTGTATTAGGATCAAGAGTCAAGACTCCGTTGGTATCTATACTTAACGGACCTGTTGTTATGGCGGTTACTGTTGTATTAGTGGATGTAACGGCTGTTCCGTTTAAAGTATCATTTGTTGTTACGTTTCCAACGGTGGTAGCCACTGTTGTTCCCGGAACCTGAACCGCATACGTGTTATCATCCTTGGCATCTAAAGTACCTTTTACCACTACGGTTGCTGTTGCAGTATCGCAGTTGGCAGGAGTAGCTCCTTTTTCACAGATTTCATAAGTAATGCTGTAACTTCCTGATGCTGTATTAGGCTCAAGAGTCAAGACTCCGTTGGCATCTATACTTAACGGACCTGTTGTTATGGCGGTTACTGTTGTATTAGTGGATGTAACGGCTGTTCCGTTTAAAGTGTCATTTGTTGTTACGTTTCCAACGGTGGTAGCCACTGTTGTTCCAGGAACCTGAACCGCATACGTGTTATCATCCTTGGCATCTAAAGTACCTTTTACCACTACGGTAGCTGTTGCAGTATCGCAGTTGGCAGGATTGGCTCCTTTTTCACAGATTTCATAAGTAATGCTGTAACTTCCTGATGCTGTATTAGGCTCAAGAGTCAAGACTCCGTTGGCATCTATACTTAACGGACCTGTTGTTATGGCGGTTACTGTTGTATTAGTGGATGTAACGGCTGTTCCGTTTAAAGTGTCATTTGTTGTTACGTTTCCAACGGTGGTAGCCACTGTTGTTCCAGGAACCTGAACCGCATACGTATTGTCATCCTTGGCATCTAAAGTACCTTTTACCACTACGGTAGCTGTTGCAGTATCGCAGTTGGCAGGATTGGCTCCTTTTTCACAGATTTCATAAGTAATGCTGTAACTTCCTGATGCTGTATTAGGCTCAAGAGTCAAGACTCCGTTGGCATCTATACTTAACGGACCTGTTGTTATCGCGGTTACTGTTGTATTAGTGGATGTAACGGCTGTTCCGTTTAAGGTATCATTTGTTGTTACGTTTCCAACGGTGGTAGCCACTGTTGTTCCCGGAACCTGAACCGCATACGTGTTATCATCCTTGGCATCTAAAGTACCTTTTACCACTACGGTAGCTGTTGCAGTATCGCAGTTGGCAGGATTGGCTCCTTTTTCACAGATTTCATAAGTAATGCTGTAACTTCCTGATGCTGTATTAGGCTCAAGAGTCAAGACTCCGTTGGCATCTATACTTAACGGACCTGTTGTTATGGCGGTTACTGTTGTATTAGTGGATGTAACGGCTGTTCCGTTTAAAGTGTCATTTGTTGTTACGTTTCCAACGGTGGTAGCCACTGTTGTTCCCGGAACCTGAACCGCATACGTGTTATCATCCTTGGCATCTAAAGTACCTTTTACCACTACGGTTGCTGTTGCAGTATCGCAGTTGGCAGGAGTAGCTCCTTTTTCACAGATTTCATAAGTTATGCTGTAACTTCCTGATGCCGTATTAGGCTCAAGAGTCAAGACTCCGCTGGCATCTATACTTAACGGACCTGTGCTTATTGGCGTTACTGTTGTATTTAAAGCTGTAACGGCTGTTCCGTTTAAGGTATCATTTGTTGTTACGTTTCCAACGGTGGTAGCCACTGTTGTTCCCGGAACCTGAACCGCATACGTGTTATCATCCTTGGCATCTAGAGTACCTTTTACCACTACGGTTACTGTTGCAGTATCGCAGTTGGCAGGAGTAGCTCCTTTTTCACAGATTTCATAAGTAATGCTGTAACTTCCTGATGCTGTATTAGGATCAAGAGTCAAGACTCCGTTGGCATCTATACTTAACGGACCTGTTGTAATAGCGGTTACTGTTGTATTAGTGGATGTAACGGCTGTTCCGTTTAAGGTATCATTTGTTGTTACGTTTCCAACGGTGGTAGCCACTGTTGTTCCCGGAACCTGAACCGCATACGTATTGTCATCCTTGGCATCTAAAGTACCTTTTACCACTACGGTTGCTGTTGCAGTATCACAGTTGGCAGGAGTAGCTCCTTTTTCACAGATTTCATAAGTAATGCTGTAACTTCCTGATGCTGTATTAGGATCAAGAGTCAAGACTCCGTTGGCATCTATACTTAACGGACCTGTGCTTATTGGCGTTACTGTTGTATTTAAAGCTGTAACGGCTGTTCCGTTTAAAGTGTCATTTGTTGTTACGTTTCCAACTGTGGTGGCCACTGTTGTTCCCGGAACCTGAACCGCATACGTGTTATCATCCTTGGCATCTAGAGTACCTTTTACCACTACGGTTGCTGTTGCAGTATCGCAGTTGGCAGGAGTAGCACCTTTCTCACAGATTTCATAAGTAATGCTGTAACTTCCTGATGCCGTATTAGGATCAAGGGTCAAGACTCCGTTGGCATCTATACTTAACGGACCTGTTGTTATGGCGGTTACTGTTGTATTTAAAGCTGTAACGGCTGTTCCGTTTAAGGTATCATTTGTTGTTACGTTTCCAACGGTGGTAGCCACTGTTGTTCCCGGAACCTGAACCGCATATGTGTTATCGTCTTTGGCACAGATTTTAGAATTGATAGTAAAACTTGAACTATCAGAAATACATCCATTAGCTGAAGCTGTAATAGTATAACTTCCTACAGGAGCTATAACTTCGGCACCATTTTGAACAACTCCTGTTGATGGAGTTATTATATAAGTGTAAATTATATCGTAATTTATAATAGTCACACTTCCTTTTGCCACGGTACATGTCTGTTCTATTACAGAACTTAAAACTGGTACTGAAGGAATTGGTTTTATGGTTATTGTTCGGCTTGTAGTTGCATTTGTACAACCTCCAGTTCCTGTTACGGTATAAGTGATGGTTGCCGTTCCAGCTGTAACACCTGTAACTAAACCTGTTAAAGGATCAACTGTCGCAATTGCATTATTGCTGCTTGACCAGTTTCCTGAATCTCCTGTTGATACAAATGTAGTGGTTCCTGCAACACAAATATTTTGTGTTCCTGATAAAGTTCCCGCATTTGGTGCAGCTGTAATGGTAACATCTCTAGTGGCTGTTGTATTTGTACAACCTCCAGTTCCTGTTACGGTATAAGTGATGGTTGCCGTTCCAGCTGTAACACCTGTAACTAAACCTGTTGAAGGATCAACTGTCGCAATTGCATTATTGCTGCTTGACCAGTTTCCTGAATCTCCTGTTGATGTAAATGTAGTGGTTCCTGCAACACAAATATTTTGTGTTCCTGATAAAGTTCCCGCATTTGGTGCAGCTGTAATGGTAACCTCTCTAGTGGTTGTTGCATTGGTACAACCTCCGGTTCCTGTTACGGTATAAGTGATGGTTGCCGTTCCAGCTGTAACACCTGTAACTAAACCTGTTGAAGGATTAACTGTCGCAATTGCATTATTGCTGCTTGACCAGTTTCCTGAATCTCCTGTTGATGCAAATGTAGTGGTTCCTGCAACACAAATATTTTGTGTTCCTGATAAAGTTCCCGCATTTGGTGCAGCTGTAATGGTAACCCCTCTAGTGGCTGTTGCATTTGTACAACCTCCGGTTCCTGTTACGGTATAAGTGATGGTTGCTGTTCCAGCTGTAACACCTGTAACTAAACCTGTTGAAGGATTAACTGTCGCAATTGCATTATTGCTGCTTGACCAGTTTCCTGAATCTCCTGTTGATACAAATGTAGTGGTTCCCGCAACACAAATATTTTGTGTTCCTGATAAAGTTCCCGCATTTGGTGCAGCTGTAATGGTAACCCCTCTAGTGGCTGTTGCATTGGTACAACCTCCCGTTCCTGTTACGGTATAAGTGATGGTTGCTGTTCCAGCTGTAACACCTGTAACTAAACCTGTTGAAGGATTAACTGTCGCAATTGCATTATTGCTGCTTGACCAGTTTCCTGAATCTCCTGTTGATGCAAATGTAGTGGTTCCTGCAACACAAATATTTTGTGTTCCTGATAAAGTTCCCGCATTTGGTGCAGCTGTAATGGTAACCCCTCTATTGGCTGTTGCATTGGTACAACCTCCGGTTCCTGTTACGGTATAAGTGATGGTTGCTGTTCCAGCTGTAACACCTGTAACTAAACCTGTTGAAGGATTAACTGTCGCAATTGCATTATTGCTGCTTGACCAGCTTCCTGAATCTCCTGTTGATACAAATGTAGTGGTTCCCGCAACACAAATATTTTGTGTTCCTGATAAAGTTCCCGCATTTGGTGCAGCTGTAATGGTAACCCCTCTAGTGGCTGTTGCATTGGTACAACCTCCCGTTCCTGTTACGGTATAAGTGATGGTTGCTGTTCCAGCTGTAACACCTGTAACTAAACCTGTTGAAGGATTAACTGTCGCAATTGCATTATTGCTGCTTGACCAGTTTCCTGAATCTCCTGTTGATGCAAATGTAGTGGTTCCTGCAACACAAATATTTTGTGTTCCTGATAAAGTTCCCGCATTTGGTGCAGCTGTAATGGTAACCCCTCTATTGGCTGTTGCATTTGTACAACCTCCGGTTCCTGTTACGGTATAAGTGATGGTTGCTGTTCCAGCTGTAACACCTGTAACTAAACCTGTTGAAGGATTAACTGTCGCAATTGCATTATTGCTGCTTGACCAGCTTCCTGAATCTCCTGTTGATGTAAATGTAGTGGTTCCTGCAACACAAATATTTTGTGTTCCTGATAAAGTTCCCGCATTTGGTGCAGCTGTAATTGTGATTTTCCCAGTCGCATTTAAAACAGTTCCACAACCTCCAACTAATGGAATTCTGTACGTATATATACCTGCTACTGTTGGAGTACCGCTAATAGTAATCTTGTTAGATGCCCAAGCTGCAGTAACTCCTGCAGGTAATCCTGTCGCACTGCCTATTCCTGTCGCACCACTTGTAGTATGCGTAATATTTGTTAAAACAGTATTGATACATAATGTTGGTGTAGTTGATGCCGCACTTACTGTATTATTTGCTGTTACCGTTACATTAGCATTTATCGTAGCAGCACTACAAGGTGATGTATGCCCAACCGTTGTTATTGTATAAGTATAAGGGCCACTTGTTGTTGGACTCCCTGAAATTGTTATTGTTTTTGCATTGGTATCAACAATGCTCCCTAAACCAAGTGGTAAGTTTGAGGCTACAGCATTCGTTGCACTTCCTCCAAAAGTATAAACAGTGCTGGTAATTGGTGTTCCTTCACATAAAGTTTGGTTTTGTGTACTAGTCGCACTTGTTAGTACAACCGTCGAAGCTGTATTTATAACTGCTGCAACTGCAATTCTTGATGCTGTAGTACAACCCTCAGTTGTAGTAGCTCCTACATAATAAGTCGTAGTAGCTGATAAACTTGGTGTATTAAAAGTAGCTCCTGTCTCTAATGATGGGCCACCTGTTGGATTAGCATACCAATAAATGGTAGATCCTGTTGATGCAGTTGCACTTAGTGCAACTGTTCCTGTACCACATCTAGAACCTTCTATTGTTGAATTTATTGTTGGCGAGGTATTTACTGTTGCTTTAACAGGAGTTCTAGTTACTGTAGTACATCCATTATCTGTTGCATCAACATAAAAGTCAGTTGTTACAGATAAACTTGGTGTAGTAAAAGTAGCTCCTGTTCCTAATGATGGGCCACCTGTTGCTGCAGCATACCAATTGATTGTTCCTGATGAAGCTGTAGCCCCCAAAGTCACAGTTCCTGCATCACATCGTGAATTTGGCGTTGTGCTTGTAATTGTTGGTTTTGGCTTAATAACAAAACTCGTAGCTGTTCTACAAGTTGAACCAGTACATGCCGCATAATAAATTACAGTCTTTGCGGTATTCGTATCTGCCAAACCTGATCCGGCAACTCCCACCGGATTAAAAGAAACACCAGTGTACAACAATGTACCTCCTGAAGCAGCTGTATACCATTGAATAGTACCCGAAGAACATGTAGAAGTAGCTACTAATGCTACGCTATCATCACCTTGACAAATGGAAACTCCTGTTGTGGTTGGTGCACCTGCAAGTGCATTTATAGTAATATCTGCAGTAGAAAGTGAAGTACAACCTTGTGAATTGGTTGTCGTCAACTTATATATACCCGCTACTAGCCCAGAAAAAATACCAGTCGCATTATTTACCGGAGCCGTTACAGGATTTGTTCCTGTTAGTGTATAATTTATTCCTGTGCCATTGGCAGGAGTATCTACTCTTATTGTTCCTGTTGGTAGGGTACATGTTGGCTGTGTAGCCATAAAAGTTGGAACAGCCGGCAAAGCTAGAATTGTTATATCATCGAGATTCGTACTACTACCACTAAAGTTTACCCCTGAAACATCTGCTTGGTTAGCACCTTCATATTTTTTATTTACTGTGCCATAAGCGTTTGTAGCTGCAGTTATTTTTCTTGTCGAATTCGCAGTTGTACGTGTTGGGTCAAGATATAATGCTTGTGCATTAGAACTATATGCCCCTGGGGATATAGACGCTGCTACTTTCCCAATCAAGGTTATTGTAACAACACCATTTTGTCCAATATTAAACATCCCTAATAAAGGATTATTAGGTACTGTGGTATTAATATTAGTCAATGGACCCAATGGGCCAGAAGCCTCGATTGAATATGTGGCTGTAGCAGAATCAAATTCGATACCTGCAGGGAAACTAAAATCCAAAACAACACCCGCTGCATTCCCAGCTCCTGTATTTTTTATCTGAATTTCATAAGAAACTTTCTCACCAATCGAATTACAAGCTGATGCAGTAGATAAAGATTTCACTTTAGTCTCAAGACTAGGAAAACAATTTGCATTAACCTGTAGATTAGTGGGTACGTCGCTAACCGTAAATTTCGTAACATAACCAATAGTCCCATTTACAGCACCATGATTAATTCCTGCTCCTGCATTAGATTTACCTGCTAAACCACCATTTACACTAGATGTTATTGTTGATGAACTAGAAAGATTATGACTAATAATTCCACCACCACCACCACCACCTGGACCGTGCTCATTCCCACTATCATTTTCTGAGTTCCCTCCATTTCCTCCATTTGCATTAATTGTTATATTTGCCGTACTATTATTAGAGATATTCAAAAGTACAGTTCCTCCTGCTCCACCTCCTCCTGCTCCATCAGGTGAACCTGAATAAGTACCTGCAGCACCATTTCCTCCATTAGCGTTAATATAACCGGTGCCTTGAACGGTACCTGCGTTAATGAGTATAATTGCTCCTCCAACTCCACCCTTTACACCAGACGAAGCATTATTAGCATCACCAGCACCGCCACCGCCACCCATAACTAGTCTTGGAAAAGGTGTTGCTGTAGTATAAGATTTGAAACCTGGCCTTCCTCCTCCTGTGTAAGCAGGATAAAGATCTCCGCCGCCGCCTTGCCATCCGGCACCTCCAAGACCACCAAAACCTCCATTACCACCTCCACCTCCACCCGTGTTATGATCATTACCACCCCCACCGGCATTCGCAGCGGCACCCCTTCCAGCAGATCCGCCAGGCATACCTTCAGCAATATTATCTACTTCATTAAAGCCATCCCACATAAATCTAGGCGTTCCTGCCATTCCTTCTCCCTTTCCAGAAATCTTATTATTCGTAGACAGACCAACATAGATTGTCGAATTATTTACACCTGAATCTGCCTTAGGACTGTATCCACCTCTAAAACCTCTTGCAGTTCCATTAATTATTTTACTGTTAAAATTGAAAGTTCCTGAAACATTAAAAGCAATTACTCCGCCGGCAATACCGTTAAAAGGTGGGGTTGTTATATCTGAATTTAAAGTTAAATTTGAGTATTGAGGCACCCTAACAATTTGAAATGTTCTTTTACCTCTAGCGGATGTTGCATCAGCATTATAAAAACTATTAAGAATCCCTCCGCCGGTACCAGTACCCTTAAAAGTTAAATTCCCACCTGTCAGCGGTACATTATTAGTTGCAATAACATATTCAAAAACACCAGTATTACCAATACTTGTAAAACCAGTACCTCCTAAACCGTCCGGACCGCTATTCGTTGTTCCTGATCCATAACTAGGACTGTTACTTGAATCTATTGTAGCATCCTGCATTTGGATAATCAAAATCAAATCTCCTGCAGAAATTTGAGTAGACCCAAAATTATTAGAATACCGATCTATTGGTGGTACTCCCGCTAAGAGTATAGATTGAGCTCCCGCATTTAAGGTAATATTACCTGATATAGGATAATATGTATTTATAGAACTTAATACTGTAACAGGACCATCTGCTCCTGGCGTTCCACAAACTTGTGCAAACGAAGAAATAGAAGTAACAAACAATAAAACAAGAGAAATTAGTCTAAAAAGTTTAGACTGACTAAGAGTAAAATTACGCATAGACAACTGTGATTTTAAGAATAGAAATATTGGAAATTGAAAAACCTAATTTGGTTTTCAGTATTTGAAACAGATACGATAAAACAGAGAAAATGGATTTTGTAAATCTTAAAAAAGTTATTTCAAGATCGTCACAAGAATAAAGTAGTTTTCGCACCATAAATTATTATAGTTCAAGACACAAAAATTGTCTTACGGTTAAATTAGTAGTTTTGGAGCCGCGAAAATATGCAAACACCTATGTACTAGCTACTTTAGTCGACAAACTACCCAGATAAACGTTGAATTACACTTTTTTACAACAAAAATTAACCTTAAAGTGCCAAAAACTTAACTATTCGATAATAAAATAGCAGAAATTTCTTAATTTTTTAGTGTATTGTTGATTTTTAAGTAAATACTAGATAAAAACATAAAAATCTTACAAAAAAAAGACAAACAAGGAATAGGATATTAGATTTGAAAAAAGACAAAAACACAGTAATTACAAGGAAAAATACTTCAAAAAACTATTGTAAGAATTGCACGTTTCGTTTTAAACCATCAAACTTTGTTCTTTTAATGGGAGAATTTTTAAAAACTGCACGGAAAGTTTCTTCCGTAATTTCGATCCAGTCTTTTTTAGAAAAAGAAAGTAAGTCCGGATTCGGATTAAATAATGGTTCCGAATGTGGTTTTGAAAATCTATTCCATGGACAAACATCCTGACAAGTGTCACAACCAAACATCCATTCATCAAATTTTCCTTTCATTTCGTAAGGGATATTTTCTTTGAGTTCGATAGTATAATAAGAAATACATTTACTACCGTCAACAACATGTGGAGCCACAATTGCCTGAGTGGGACAAGCATCGATACAAGCCGTACAAGAACCACAATGATCTGTAGTAGCATGATCATATTCCAGATCTAAATCAAGTATGAGTTCTGCAATAAAATAGAAAGAACCCACTTTTTGAGTTAGCAGGTTACCGCTTTTACCAATCCATCCTAAGCCACTTTTTGCCGCCCAGGCACGATCTAAAACAGGTGCTGAATCAACAAAAGCACGACCGGAAACATCTCCAATATTTTCCTGAATAGAATGCAAAAATTCTTTTAGTTTCTCTTTGATTACAAAATGATAATCCTGACCGTAGGCATATTTTGAGATTTTAAAACTTTCCTGAGTTTGAGTTTCTTCAGGATAATAATTTAGTAAAAGAGAAACGACACTTTTGGCATCATCAACCAATAAGGTTGGGTCTAAACGTTTGTCAAAGTGGTTTTCCATATAAGCCATTTGACCATGATGATTGTTGTTGAGCCACTTTTCAAGACGTGGCGCTTCTTCTTCCAGAAAACCTGCTTTAGATATTCCACAAGAAAGAAAACCAAGACGTTTTGCTTCAGATTTTATAAATTTCGAATATGTTTCTTTTGCATTAATGCTCATCTTTTCGAGAATGAAACTGCTACACCAACTGGCTTTAACGTTATTAGAGGATTAAAGTGAACAGTATCTGTACTGGATTTAATCTCGTATTTTTTTACAATTTGCGAAATGGTCAAACACATTTCATAAATGGCAAATCCCGCTCCGATGCACATTCTTGGACCTGCGCCAAAGGGATAAAAGTACTGCATAGATTGCTTTCGCTGCTCTCCAAGAAATCGCTCCGGAATAAATTGATTCGGATTTTCCCAATATTTAGGATTTCGATGTAATTCATAAAAAGAAACACCTATTAGAGTTTCCTTTTTTATATGATAACCCGCAAGTACATCATCTGTAACATTTTGCCTATCCGTAATCCAGGCTGGCGGATACAAACGCATTGATTCATTTAAAACTGCATTGGTATAACTCATTTTCTGAAGTTGCTCAACAATATCACCTGTTTGAGATTGAATCCCGGTAATCTCATCAAAAACTTTTTGTTGTACCTCAGGATTCCTTCCTAAAAGATGCAATGCAAAAGTTAAAGCGTTTGCAGTAGTTTCATGTCCTGCAATAAACAATACTTTAATTTCATCGACCAATTGACTTACTGACATGCCTTCCCCAGTATCTTCATATCGGGTTTCTAAGAGCATATTCAACAAATCATTAATTTCTTCTTTCGAAGCCATTCTTTCTTCTATAATTTCCTGAATAATACTATTATTCTCCTGAGCCAGTTCAAGATGATTCCTTACCTGGCCACTTAACGAAAACCACCATGCCTTATGAGGAAGTCTGATTTCTTTAATTAAGAAATTCTGCACTTCTTCTATAATAAATTTTATTCTATTTAATTTTTCGTCCGAAATTGAAAGTTGAAATAATGATTTAGCCACAACATTAAAGGCTAATTGACTCATTACGGGAAAAAGATCGACTGGCTTATCTTCAATTAAATCTTTCAATTCTAAAGCAATTGTCTCATTCATATTTCCGACCAACTGATTCATCTTTTGCTTGTGAAATGCAGGCTGAATAAGTCTACGTTGTTTCAACCAAAATTCTCCATCAACAGTCAAAAGACCTTTGCCCAAATATTTTGAAAGATATACAGATTGGAATTTCGATTTATGATAATTCTTTTGATTTTTCTGCAAGATATACTGGGCAACTTCATTATCCCTTGATAAAATTATATGCTTAGATCTGCCAATTTTAAGAGAAAACGAATCTCCAAGTTTATCAAAATATTTTTCATGAAACGGAATCGGATTTTTACGCACTCCTTCAGCATCCAAAAAGAATCTCAATATCGAAAGCCTGTTAGGGTAATTATATTTTGTGTTTTCAGACATCGCGATACCAGAATTAAAATAGTCCGCCCTGAATGTTCGTATTTATTTTACCTAAATGTTTATACGCTTTATCGGTAACTTCCCTTCCTCTTGGAGTTCGCATAATAAATCCTTCCTGAATGAGAAAAGGTTCGTAAACTTCTTCGATAGTTTCGCTACTTTCAGAGACAGCGGTTGCTAAGGTCGAAAGTCCCACAGGTCCACCTTTGAACTTATTGATAATGGTCAACAAGATTTTGTTATCCATTTCGTCGAGACCATGTGCATCTACATTAAGTGCTTTTAAGGCATATCGCGCAATTTCAAGATCAATAGTTCCATTTCCTTTTATTTGTGCAAAATCTCGTACTCTTCGCAACAACGCGTTAGCAATACGAGGTGTACCACGACTTCTACCAGCGATTTCGATAGCAGCATCTAATGAAATAGGCATTCTAAGTATAGAAGAACTTCTTTCGACAATACTCGTCAAAAGTTCAGTAGTGTAATATTGTAAACGTGATGAAATTCCGAAACGGGCACGCATTGGTGCGGTTAATAATCCTGAACGGGTTGTTGCCCCAATTAAGGTAAAAGGATTTAAATTGATTTGTACTGTTCTGGCATTTGGGCCTGACTCGATCATAATATCAATTTTAAAATCTTCCATAGCTGAATATAAATACTCCTCGACAATTGGGCTTAGACGATGAATCTCATCAATGAATAAAACATCTCTTTCGTCAAGATTGGTCAATAAACCAGCTAAATCTCCGGGTTTATCTAAAACAGGACCAGACGTAATTTTAATTCCAACTTCAAGTTCATTAGCCAGAATATTAGCCAAAGTCGTTTTTCCTAATCCGGGAGGACCATGAAAAAGAGTATGATCAAGAGCTTCACCTCGCTGATTGGCTGCGGCAACAAAAACTTTTAAGTTCTCTAAAACCTGATCTTGCCCGGCAAAATCATCAAATGACAGCGGACGTAATCTTTTTTCAAGATCTAATTCTTCTGGATTGTACCCATTTGTAGTGGGATCTAGGTTCTCATTCATTTTACAAAGATAGGCAAAGTAATCAGTTTGTAAAATAGATAAATCCCAAATAAAAAAATGCTTAATTACAATAAAATACTGAACATAATTGAAAATTTAGGATATCGAAAAAATTTCAATTAATCACACTTTTATCAAAACAAAAAAAGACTGTCCTCACGGACAGTCTTTTAAAATATTTTTAGTGGTGTAGAACTTCTTCACCTTCTTTCATTGGTACATTTTGCGGTACAAAATCTACATCATGATTTGGGTTACTATAGTCATATGGCCAACGGTATACATGAGGAATTTCACCTGGCCAGTTACCGTGAATATGTTCTACAGGAGTAGTCCATTCTAAAGTTGTAGATCTCCATGGATTCTGAACTGCTTTCTTACCGTAGAAAATACTACTAAAGAAATTGTATAGGAATACTAATTGGAACGCACCTCCTACAAGAGCAAATGTTGTAATTAAAACATTCACATTTTGTAAATCATCAAATAATGGGAAGTTGGTGTTTGTATAATAACGTCTTGGTAAACCAGCTAATCCAATAAAGTGCATTGGGAAGAAAACTCCGTAAGCACAAACTGCTGTTACCCAAAAGTGAATGTAACCTAAGTTTTTATTCAACATTCTTCCGTACATTTTAGGAAACCAATGGTAGATACCAGCAAACATTCCATAAAGTGCAGAGATACCCATTACTAAGTGAAAGTGAGCAATTACGAAGTAAGTATCGTGAACGTTAATATCTAAAGTACTATCTCCTAAGATGATTCCGGTTAAACCTCCAGTGATGAAAGTAGAAACCATTCCGATAGAGAATAACATCGCAGGGTTGAATTGTAAGTTACCTTTCCATAAAGTCGTAATCCAGTTGAACGCTTTTACAGCAGATGGAATTGCAATCAACAAAGTGGTAAAAGTAAATACAGATCCTAAGAAAGGATTCATACCCGAAATAAACATATGGTGACCCCAAACAATTGTAGATAAAAATGCAATTGCAAGAACTGACATGATCATCGCTCTGTATCCAAAGATTGGTTTACGAGAGTTCGTAGCCATAATTTCAGAAACAAGTCCCATCGCTGGTAAGATTACGATATAAACCTCAGGGTGTCCTAAAAACCAGAATAAGTGTTCGAATAATACTGGAGAACCTCCTTGATAATGTAAAACCTCTCCTGCAATATAAATATCAGATAAGAAGAATGAAGTACCAAAACTTCTGTCAAAAATCAATAATAAAGCTGCAGATAACAATACAGGGAACGAAATAACACCAATAATAGCCGTTACGAAAAATGTCCAGATTGTAAGTGGAAGTCTTGTCATAGACATTCCTTTAGTTCTTAAATTGATAACCGTAACGATGTAATTTAAAGATCCCATTAAAGAAGATGCAATAAAGATAGCCATCGAAACTAACCATAAAGTCATACCAGTTCCAGAACCTGGAATTGCTTGCGGTAAAGCACTTAATGGAGGATAAATTGTCCAACCTGCAGAAGCTGGTCCAGCTTCAACAAATAAAGAACTTAGCATAATTACAGCAGATAAGAAAAACAACCAGTATGAAATCATATTCATAAATCCGGAAGCCATATCTCTTGCCCCAATTTGAAGCGGAATAAGTAAATTACTAAATGTTCCACTTAAACCAGCTGTCAGTACAAAAAATACCATTATGGTACCATGTATTGTAACTAAAGCTAAATAAATATCATTTGCCATTACACCATCAGGTGCAAATTTATCTCCTAATAAAACATTAAAAATCTTAAAAGACTCTTCTGGCCATGCTAATTGCATTCTAAAAAGCAAGGACATTGCAATACCTATAATACCCATAATGATACCGGTAATTAAATATTGCTTAGCAATCATTTTGTGATCAATACTAAAAATATATTTAGTAATGAACGTGTCTTTATGATGATGTTCGTGCTCGTGATCGTGTCCGTGATCGTGACCGTGCGCTTCTGCTGACATATATGTGTACTTTAAATTTTCTTAATAAATATTATTTCATAGCAACTTTAGCTACAGCTGCTTTAACAGTATCAATTACTGCTTTAACAGTATCTTTAGCTGTACTATCTGTAGTAGCTTTAGCTCCTTCAGCCGGCGCTTTAGCAGCAGCTGCCGCTTTAATATCCTGAGCTAAAGTAGTTTTTTCGCTTAACCATTTTTTATAGTCTTCAGGAGTATCAACTACTACTTTCATTTGCATGTTGTAATGAGAAGCTCCACAAATTTTATTACATAATAATAAGTAATCAAATGTATAAGGATCTAAAGCTGTTCCGCCTTTCGCAACCAACTCAACACTTTTTTCAGCTCTAAGCTTATTGATATTTGCAACTTTCTCTACCATAAATGGTAACTCTCTGTATTCAGATGTTGTGTAAGTTGGAATAAAAGCAAACTCAGTAACCATTCCCGGAACACAGTTCATTTGCGCTCTAAAGTGAGGCATATAAGCTGAGTGCAATACATCCTGAGAACGCATCTTGAAATGTATTTTTTTACCTTTTGGAATATGTAATTCAGAAACTACGATATCATCCTGAGCATTAGGATCAGACATATCAACACCTAAAGTGTTAATACCTTCTATCAAACGCACGTTAGCTTTTCCTAAAACATTATCCTGTCCTGCATATCTGGCAGTCCATTTGAATTGTTGTGCATATAATTCGATTTCAATAACATCTTCGTCTTTATCAACGAACATAATATTGTTCCATGCATACAATCCGTAAAGAATCAAACAAGCCAAAACTACAGATGGAATAATACTCCAAAGTGCCTCTAATTTGTTACTATCAGCAAAGAATAATGCTTTTTTATCTTTATTCCCTCTATTTTTAAAAGAAAACCAATATAGTAAACCTTGTGTAATAAATTGAACTACAAAAATTAAAACCCAAGTAATATTCATCAAATTATCTACTAAAAGACCATGCTCTGAAGCAGGAGTATGAAGTGCTAAATTACCCCATTTTAGTAAACCGTAAATCGTAAATATATAAATGAAAGCTAAAAAGCCGAACATAATATATCCTTGAATATTATTATCATTATCTGATGCCACTTGAGAATCGTCCGAAGAAGATCCCACTTGAGTAAGATCAAATATCTTGGTCAATTGCCACAATGCAATTGCTAATAAAACTAAAACTACAATTACCAACAAACTTGTCATCTGTTTACTTCTTTAAATATTAATAATGAAAATGTTTACTTTCTTCAATGAAAGGATTTCTTTTTGCTAACAAAGGAGATTTAGTTAATGCAGTAAATACAACAAAAATAAACAAACCTAAGAAGAAAAGTATAGATGCAATTTCAGGAACTCCAATAAACCATTTATCTCCAACTGTACCAGGCATAATCATATTAAAGAAATCTATATAGTGACCTAGTAAGATAACAACACCAGCCATTACAATAACCCAGCTAAGACGTTTGAAATCTGTGTTGATTAATATTAATAACGGAAACACAAAGTTCATAACAACAGCACCAAAGAATGGCAAATTGTATAATTGAATTCTTGTTACGAAATACGTAACTTCTTCAGGAATATTAGCGTACCAGATCAACATGAATTGAGAGAACCATAAATAAGTCCAGAAAACACTAATACCAAACATAAATTTAGCTAAATCGTGAATATGACTTGTATTTACATATTCTAAATATCCTTTAGATTTTAAGTATACAGTAACCAATGCAATTGCAGTAATACCACTTACAAAGAAAGAAGCAAATACATACCATCCGAACAATGTACTAAACCAGTGTGGATCAATTGACATAATCCAATCCCAAGACATGATAGACTCAGAAACAATAAAGAATACTAAGAATCCAGCAGTTAACTTGAAGTTCTTTTTGTAATATAGATCATCATTAGCTTCGTCCTGAGCTAAACAATTTTTTCTGGATTGGTAACGATATAAGTTCCATCCTACTAAAAAGATAGCAGCTCTAATAATCCAGAAAGTAAAGTTTAAATAACCCGCTTTACCAGCAATTATTGCATCATAGTTTGGATTTTTTGGGTCTGTAACTCCTTCACCTAACCATACAAATATGTGATTAAAGTGTAATCCGCAAAGAATTAATATAATAAAGAAAATGATAGAACCAACAGGCAAATAAGCCGTGATTCCTTGCATAACTCTAAACAAAACCGGAGACCAACCTGCCTGAGCAACTTGTTGAATAGCATAAAATGCTAAAGTTCCCATAGAAAGTAGTAAAAAGAAAATACAAGCAACATATAAAGCTGACCAAGGCTTATTTTGCAATTGGTGCAATACATGTGTTAAATGTTTTTCGTGCTCATCAGTAGCGTTAACTTTTGCATGCTCACCACCGTTGTGCGATTCATGTGAAGCTTCAGCAGCTTCATGATGTCCAGCTTCTTGATGTGAAGTTTCTGCTGTTGCTTCATGCGCAGCACCATGAGATCCATGTGCATCTGCAGCTAGAATTTTTTCAACTTCTTGAATATCTTTAGGAGCAGTTAAAAAACCATATCCAATTCCTAATATACCAAGGGCCATTAGAATGATAGAAAGAGTTTTTAATTTACTTGAAAATGTATACATATCTATTACGATCAGTTTGTTCAACAATTATAATTGGCTTTTTAGTTTTAGAACATAGTCAGCAACTAACCAACGTTCGTGGGCACTTAATTGATTTGCATGTGAACCCATTGCATTTAAACCATAAGTTTCAACATGAAAGATACTTCCTTCAGTAATTACTCTGTCTTTATAGCTAGGTACTCCAAGAAATTTTTCTCTTTCAACCAATTTACCTTTACCGTTTCCAGTTGCACCATGACAACTGATACAGTAAATTTCGAAAAGTTCTTTTCCTTTTCCGGAATTTCTTTCGATAGAATCCAAAGGTGATTTTAAATTAGCTTTAGCCAATTCATAACCAGCGGTTGAATTTTCATATTCATAAGGTTCAAAACCTCTATTGATACTTCCTTCTGCAGGAAGCTGTCCTTCTTTTCCACCTTTAAATATTTTTGCTTCTGAATAGGTTTCATAACCTACAGACTCATACATATTAGGGAAATACTGATAGTTTGGTGCCGAATTATTGTGGCAAGATGAAACTAAAATAGTTATACCAACTAAAAGTGTTATTTTATATATCCTTTTCATAGCTACAATTAATTCTTTTCAATTACTTTAACTTCAACAGCTCCTGTTCCTTCGAAAAAAGAAACTAATTCTGCTTCGTTATCATTTACAGCAACTTCCATTAAAAAATGGTCATCTGTTGTTCTTACATCAGGATTCTCCGCTTGTTTGAATGGCCATAATCTACTTCTCATATAAAAAGTAATAACCATTAAGTGAGCAGCAAAAAATACTGTCATTTCAAACATAATCGGAACAAATGCAGGCATGTTCTGAATGAAGCTAAAACTTGGTTTACCTCCAATATCTTGTGGCCAATCATGAATCATAATATAACTCATCATGGTTGTTGCAACAGAAATACCAACACATCCGTATAAAAAAGCACAAATTGCTAATCTTGTTGGTGCTAAACCCATAGCTTTATCCAATCCGTGAACTGGGAATGGAGTAAAAACTTCTTCAATATGATGATGAGCAGCTCTGGTTTTCTTTACTGCATCCATCAAAATATCATCGTCATTATAAATGGCGTATATTACTTTATTACTCATGATGTGAATCTTTATTTGCTCTTTCTCTAATGTAATTATCTCCTGTTCCTTTCAAAATTGTTTTTACCTCTGCCTGAGCAATTACAGGGAATGTTCTGGAGTATAATAAAAACAATACAAAGAAGAAACCAATTGTTCCGATGAAAATTCCAATATCAACAAATGTTGGTGAAAACATTGTCCAAGAAGATGGAAGGTAATCTCTATGTAAAGAAGTAACAATAATTACGAATCTTTCAAACCACATTCCGATGTTTACCACAATCGAAATAATAAATGAAAACATGATACTTGTTCTTAATTTCTTGAACCACATAAATTGTGGAGAGAAAACATTACAAGTCATCATTGACCAATATGCCCACCAGTAAGGTCCGGTAGCTCTGTTCAGGAACGCATATTGCTCATATTCTACACCTGAATACCAAGCCACAAATAACTCAGTGATATAAGCCACCCCAACGATAGAACCTGTAATCATGATTACAATATTCATTAACTCGATATGTTGCAACGTAATATATGCTTCAAGATTAGAAACTTTTCTCATGATGATCAACAATGTATTTACCATCGCAAATCCCGAGAATACCGCTCCAGCAACGAAGTAAGGAGGGAAAATTGTTGTATGCCATCCTGGAATTACAGAAGTAGCAAAGTCCATCGATACAATTGTGTGTACAGAAAGTACAAGTGGAGTAGCTAAACCTGCAAGAACTAAAGATACTTCTTCAAAACGTTGCCAGTCTTTTGCTCTACCACTCCATCCAAAACTTAGGATAGAATATACTCTTTTATTAAAAGGCGTTATTGCTCTATCACGTAGCATTGCAAAATCAGGTAATAACCCAGTCCACCAGAAAACTAATGATACTGAAAGATACGTAGAAATTGCGAATACGTCCCAAAGTAGCGGTGAGTTAAAATTTACCCATAAAGATCCAAATTGATTTGGAATAGGTAAAACCCAGTATGCTAACCATGGACGCCCCATGTGAATAATTGGAAATAAACCTGCCTGAACTACCGAAAAGATAGTCATTGCTTCAGCAGAACGGTTAATAGCCATTCTCCAACGCTGACGGAAGAGTAATAGTACCGCAGAAATTAATGTTCCGGCGTGACCAATACCAACCCACCAAACGAAGTTCGTGATATCCCAAGCCCAACCAACTGTTTTATTTAATCCCCATGTTCCGATACCGGTAGATACGGTGTAAATTATACAGCCTAATCCCCAAAGGAAAGCTGTTAATGCGATTGAAAATACAATCCACCAATGTTTGTTTGCTTTACCCTCAACAGGTGCAGCTACATCTACTGTTACATCGTGATAAGATTTATCACCTATAACTAAAGGTTTTCTAATGGGTGCTTCGTAGTGAGACGACATAATCCTTTATATTGTTTCTTAATTAATAATTTATTCTAAGTATTTCTAACTTTAACATGGTAAACCACATTAGGCTTAGTTCCTACATGCTCTAATAAGTGATATGATCTATCATCAGCAGCTAATTTAGCTACTTTGCTTTCAGTATCATTAACATCTCCAAATATCATTGCTCCAGAAGAACAAGCATTTGAACAAGCTGTTTGGAATTCTCCATCAGCAACTGGACGACCTTCATTTTTCGCTTTCAATTTAGTCGCTTGTGTCATTTGAATACACATAGAACATTTTTCCATAACTCCACGAGAACGAACATTTACGTCTGGGTTTAATACCATACGACCTAAATCATCATTCATGTGATAATCAAATTCACTGTTTTTGTTATACAAGAACCAGTTGAAACGACGTACTTTATACGGACAGTTGTTTGCACAATAACGAGTACCAACACATCTGTTGTATGCCATATGATTTTGACCTTCACGACCGTGAGAAGTTGCAGCAACAGGACAAACTGTTTCACATGGTGCATGATTACAGTGTTGACACATTACTGGCTGGAATGAAACTTGTGGATTATCTCCTGCTTTTTCCATTTCATTAAATGTAGATAATGAACTAGACAAACCAGCGATATTCTCTTTTCTTTCGTTATCACCTTCAAAAGTGCTTTCAGAAGAATAGTATCTGTCAATACGCAACCAGTGCATATCACGACTTCTTCTTACCTCTGCTTTACCTACAACCGGTACGTTGTTTTCAGCATGACAAGCAATAACACATGCTCCACAACCTGTACAAGCATTTAAGTCAATAGAAAGGTTAAAGTGATGTCCAGTAGAACGATCAAATGATTCCCATAAATCAACTGTTGTAGCTTTAACTTCTTCGTGATCTAAAGATACCATTGGTTGTTCGTTCCAATGTTCAGGATCCTCAGAATTAAAGATTTTAAGAGAAGTTTCTTTAATAATATCTCCTCTACCCATTAATGTTTTCTGTCCCTGAACACAAGCAAACTCATGAACACCATTTGCTTTCGCAATAGTAACAGATTGAACACTATTGAAATTTTTATATAAAGAGTAAGCGTTTAAACCTACCATCATTTCTTCTTTCAAAGCAGCCTTACGACCATATCCTAATGCTAAACCTACTGTACCAACAGCTTGTCCTGGCTGAACAATTACCGGCACATTTTCTAGTTTTAAACCATCAACAGTAGTAATTGTAGCATAACTTCCGTTTAAACCTCCGTTAGCAACAATTTCATTTGTTAAGTTATATTTCTTAGCATCAGCATTAGAAACAGTTAGGTAATTATCCCAAGAAACTCTTGTAATTGGATCCGGAAACTCCTGCAACCAAGGATTGTTTGCTTGCTGTCCGTCACCCAAACCTGTTTTTGTATACAATACTAATTCAAATTCGCCCGAAGATTTTGATTTTGCAACAGCATTTGCAGCAGAAACATAATCAACAGATCCAGCAGACAATGCAGATGAACCAATAACAAAAACACCATCATGCAAAACTTTGTTCCAAGAAGAACCTACAACTACCGATGCTGAATTAGCTTTGATATAATCATAGAAATTTCCAGGAGTTCCGTTTAATGATAATAAAACGTCTTGAAATTGTTTTGTATTGAATATTGGACGAATAGTTGGCTGAGTCAAACTATAAGTTCCTTTTGTAATCACAACATCTCCCCAAGCCTCTAAATAATGAGGTACCGGAGCAGCAATCGTAGCTACAGATGCAGTCTCATCTTCTTTTAAAGAAAATGCAACTGATGTTTGTACTTTTTTCAATCCAGATACAAAAGAAGCTGAATCAGCTAACGTATATACAGGATTAATTCCACTCATGATTAAAGTATGGACACTTCCTGCGTTCATATCTTTTATCAATTGAGAAACAACCGCATTAGAACCTTTTCTAATTTGTCTTGTTCCGACAGTGCTAAAAGCTTCACTAGCCAACACCTGGTTGATAGCTAAAACTAATAACTGAGCATTTTTATCTTCTAAACCGGAAACTAAAACTCCTTTTGAACCAGCAAGTTTTAATTGCTGAGCAGCTTTAACTACTTCATCTTTAAATTTAGCATCTAAAGAAACAGCAATAGAAGAGCCTGTAATGATATTATAAATTTGAACTAAAGCTTGTTTTTGATTTGCGATACTCATTGGAATACGCTTATCAGCAGCAGCTCCAGACAATGTCATGTTTGATTCTAATTGAAAATGACGGGACATTTTTTTAGATCCGGTAGGCCCGGCAGGAATTCTGCCTTGTGCATATCCGGCATCATATCCACCACCTTGCCAATCTCCTAAGAAATCAGCCCCAACAGAAACAATTAAAGAAGCTTTTGAAAAATCATAATCAACAAGAGCTCTTTCTCCGTAAACTGTTTCAAATGCATCTAATGCGTCAGATGATGAAACTGCATCATAAACAACATGCTTTGCATTAGGATTTTTAGCAATAAATTCAGCTATTAATTTTTCTGTAGACGGACTCGCTAAAGTATTTGTCAACAATACCACTTGTCCACCTTTTGCTTTTGCATCAGCAAGACTTGATTTAATTCTTAAATCAACAGCAGACCAGCTACTATTTTTTCCATCCAATTTAGGCTCTTTCAAACGCATACTATCATACAATGATAATATAGACGCATGAATTCTTGCATTGGCTGAAAACTTAGCTCCAGAAATAGTATTGTTATCAATTTTAATTGGACGACCCTCACGAGTTTTTACTAATAAGTTAGCAAAATCAAAACCATCAAAAACAGTAGTTGCATAATAATCAGCAACACCAGGAATGATTTGTTCTGGTTGTAAAACATATGGTATAGACTTGTGAACAGGACCTTCGCAGGCAGCAAGAGTAACGGCTGCAGTACTAAATCCTACGTACTTTAAAAAGTCACGACGTGAAGTTCCAGATGAAGCTAAAGCATCTGCATTTCCTAAGAATTCTTCAGTAGGAATTTCTTCAACAAATTCGTTATTTCTAAGCGCCTCAACAATAGAACTATTCTCTAGTTCTTCAACACTTTTCCAGTATTTTTTGTTTGATGACATTGTATATAAATATTAAAATCTTAATAATTCGATTAATAGTGGCATTTACCGCATTCTAAACCTCCCATTTGCGCTGCAGTCAATTTCTCTACACCGTATTTTTTAGAAAGTTCAGCATGAATTTTATCATAGTAAGCATTTCCTTCCATCTTAACATCAGTTTTTCTATGGCAATCAACACACCATCCCATTGTTAATTTAGAATATTGCTTCATGATCTCAAATTCCTGCACTGGACCGTGACAAGTTTGACATTCAACACCCGCAACAGTAACGTGTTGAGAGTGATTAAAGTAAACAAAATCAGGAAGATTATGAATACGTACCCATTTTACAGGTTGCGTTTTTCCAGTATAAGCTTGTTTAGCTTTATCCCAACCAACAGCATCATACAATTTTTGGATTTGAGCATCGTAAAACGCTTTGCTGTACTCAGGAGTAGCGGTAGTTTCAGCAACTTCAGAAATATTTTTATGACAGTTCATACAAACATTCAAAGAAGGAATACCAGCATTTTTACTCACACGAGCAGCAGAGTGACAATATTTACAATTGATCTCATTATCTCCGGCATGGATTTTATGAGAATAGTGAATTGGCTGAATTGGCTCATAATTTTGATCAACACCAACTTGCATTAAGAAAGCATACACAAAATAACCACTTGCCAAAAGCAAGAATATAGAAGTAACCAATACTAAAAACTGGTTTCTTGCAAAAGCTTTCCAGATTGGAGTCCTAGCTTCTTTAGGAGCAACTACAATACCATTATTACTAGCAACTTTAGTTAAAACCTTATTCACCATGAATAACATAACAACCAAAATAGCCATAACAAGAGCAAGAGCTCCTAAAATGATGTTATTAGAAATACCACCACCTTCAACATTAGTTCCCGGAGGAGCAGCAGAACCAGGTCCGCCAGCAGCAGGCTCAGCTTTTACTTCAGAAGTATAAGCGATAATATTATCAATATCACCTGTAGATAATTGAGGAAAAGAAGTCATTACTGACTTATTATTTTCTTCAAATAACTTAACTGCAACAGGATCTCCTGATTTAATCACTTCAGAACTGTTGTGAACCCATTTGTAGATCCACGCCATCTCATGTTTGGCAGCAACTCCTCTAAGAGCTGGGCCAGTTGATTTGGCATCTAATTTGTGACATGCAGCGCAATTTGCATTAAAAAGTTCTTTCCCTTTTACTGGATCACCACCTGCAGCAGCAGCCGGAGCAGCAGCTTCAGGCGCCGCAGGAGCAGCAGCATCTTGAGCAAATGAAGTTAGGGAGAAAATTAACGTTAGCGATAAGCTAAATAGTAATTTTCTTGAGATCGAATTATGGTTACCCACCTTTTTCATATAGTATAATAATTATCTACTAATTTTTGGTATGATTTTTTCTGTACTAAACCAACAAAAAATTAATACCTTCTTTTAAAACTTGCACAAAAATACGACTTATGAACTATTCTCAAAACCTTAAAATACTCTTAAATATCAATTTATACTAATTCTAAATAATATTAAAATTTTCCACACAAACTTTAAATACTATTTTTGCATAAAAAACATCACATTATGAGAATTTTAGCCCCTTCGAAAAGAGTTTTCTTAACATTAACAATGTTCACTTTAGCATATAATATCCATGCTCAAGATCAAAATTTAATCCTAAATCAAGACCCTAAATTTGAGCAGTTACTGAACGAGAAACGCAAAATTAACACGTCAATAAATACAAATGATACTTATAAAATTCAAATTTTTAGTGGTAAAAGTGAAGAAGCAAAAAAAACCTTATCTGATTTCAAAAGAGAATTCTCTACTATTGACGGAACAATAATTTTCAATACACCCAACTACAAAGTAATGGTTGGAAATTTCAGAACCAGAATAGAAGCAGAACACAATTTAGCGGAGATAAAAAAAAGATACAAAAGTGTCTTTTTAATTAAACCAGGGAAGTAAATTATATTCTAAAATAAAACAAAAAAGCGAGACCAAAATCTCGCTTTTTTTTATACGCAAAATGCGGATTTCAAATTATTTAAGCTCCAAAAAACACTAAATAACCTACTTCCAAACTTTGTAAATCAAATTTCCCAACACAGGCCATTCAATGATCACAATCGAATAATTGAACAAATTTCAGAATCTTCAGCTCTTGAACATCATTTCTATCACAGCAGAAAACCATCAGAATCTAAAAGATATTCTTCAGACAATCTTATAATAATTACATAGCACAACACCCGAATTAACACTACACTATTGTGGGAACAAGTAAATTCTTAACGAAATTGATTCTAAAACCTACAGCTGATGAAAAATCACCTAAAACAAAATCCTAAATTTCAAACATTCATTTCCCTCCTATGCATCAGAACAGAAACAAAAAGCAATTTTACCTCCATCTTAAATCAAAATCTATCACTCTATTCTTGTACAATTTCATTCAGACACTTAAAACCTCTACTTATATTCTACCAAATTCATTTGAAAAACGCGGTTATTACAAAAACATCCCACAGTGGCTTTCCCCACGACCTCACCCATATCTCCATAGCTACACCAATGCACATTACCAATAATGCGACTTTCATCAAGGTCATGCACACACTTCACAATAACCTCTTCTTTACCAGGGAAAATTTCACTAAAAACTAACAGCCAAGCTGAGCCAACAGCTGCATAACCAGACAGAAAAGAACCAACCTTACGCAGTACTCCTTGCTCTGTAGTACATATTCTTGCATGATTACCCAAAAAAGATTCGCTCACGCTTATAATAATTTTAGAAGCATAAGCAAACAATCCAGGATCTGCAATTACCACTAATTTCAACACCTAAAACACCTTCAAAAGATTAAACGCAGCCCGAAAAGACAAATCCTCATCACTTAAAGGCTGCATAAACCAATTACCATCCTTAGACCTTAAAGCCTTTGACACATACCCTAAATCTAATTCAAATGCCTTAGAAGTATTCGTAGGAGCAACGACAACAACACTAAGCCGTTTGGCTTTATTTCTTCAAATAAATATCCATGTAACAAACCAGCTATTATTTTACTAAAACTGTTCAACGTTTGCAAATTGCTGCACACCATTACTAAACTTAAAACCATTATTTACAAGTGCACCAATAATACAAAGTATTTTTATCTCCATCATATCATCATTCTACAAAACAACTCCTTCTCATTACTCAACCCAATCAGTTAATCAAAACTTAAAACATCCTTCATAACTTGCCACCAATAAAAAAACATTTTTCACAGAAATATACACTGACAAAACTATTATTCTAAAAAGCCAACAATCACACAAAAGAATAAATAATCATCTAATCAGCCATACTCCCTGCTCCTCATTTCCGTTTCATATTACAAATTATATCAAGTCAATTATTAGAATTTATAGCAAAAAATTATCATTTTTTTGACCTACTTACAACATCGCTTTTATATTAAAGCTCATCTAAATCACATTTAAACCAACACAAAAACAAATTCACTCGATTTCACAAATGTTTTAAACAAAAAAAAGTCCCAATATAAATTGGGACTTTAAAATATAATTATTGAATATTATTTCAATTTCTTCTTGATAGCCACTTCATGGTATGCTTCAATAACATCTCTTTCCTCGATGTCGTTGTAACCTTTGATCTGAATACCACAATCATAACCTTTAGAAACTTCCCTCACATCATCTTTGAAACGTTTCAATGCAACAAGTTCTCCTGTATGCACCACTACTCCATCTCTAATAACTCTAATTTTAGAAGTTCTCATTATTTTACCATCCATCACCATACAACCAGCGATTGAACCCACTTTAGAAATTTTGAAAATCTCACGAATTTCAGCCGTTCCTAAAATCTCTTCTTTCATCTCAGGAGCTAACATTCCTTCCATTGCATCTTTCAAGTCATCGATAGCAGCGTAGATAATAGAATAATAACGGATATCGATCTCTTCTTTATCGGCAAGTTGTCTTGCGTTTCCAGCAGGACGAACATTAAATCCAATGATAATCGCATCAGAAGCAGAAGCCAACATAACGTCAGTTTCAGTAATTGCCCCAACACCTTTATGTATGATATTAATTTGAATTTCTTCTGTAGAAAGTTTAGAGAATGAATCCGACAATGCCTCAACAGATCCATCAACGTCTCCTTTAAGGATCACGTTCAATTCTTTAAACTGACCAAGAGCAATACGACGACCAATTTCGTCAAGCGTAATATGTCTTTGTGTACGTACAGATTGCTCACGCATTAACTGAGAACGCTTAGATGCAATTTGTTTTGCTTCTTTTTCATCTTCAAAAACATTGAACTTATCACCTGCAGTAGCTGCACCATCCAAACCTAAAACAGATACCGGAGTTGAAGGACCTGCTTCCAAAACCGTATGCCCTCTTTCATCATGCATGGCTTTAATTTTACCATGATGTTTTCCAGCCAACATATAATCCCCAATTTTAAGTGTTCCGTGCTGAACCAGGATAGTCGAAACATATCCTTTTCCTTTATCTAAGAAAGCCTCAACAACAGTTCCCTGTGCTGCTTTATTCGGGTTTGATTTTAAATCTAAAATCTCCGCCTCTAATAACACTTTTTCTAATAATTCTTTAACACCTAATCCTGTTTTTGCAGAAATATCATGCGATTGGATTTTTCCTCCCCAATCTTCTACAAGTAAATTCATACTTGCTAATCTTTCTTTTATTTTCTCCGGATTGGCATTTGGCTTATCCACCTTATTAATAGCGAAGATAATTGGTACTCCAGCAGCTTGTGCGTGAGAAATTGCCTCTTTTGTTTGTGGCATGATATCATCATCCGCAGCAATTACAATAATTGCGATATCCGTAACCTGAGCTCCACGTGCACGCATCGCGGTAAACGCCTCGTGACCCGGTGTATCTAAGAACGCAATCTTTTGACCATTATCTAAAGTTACTCCGTATGCCCCAATATGCTGTGTAATACCTCCAGACTCACCAGCGATAACATTTTCTTTACGGATATAATCCAGTAAAGATGTTTTACCGTGATCGACGTGACCCATTACAGTAACAATTGGTGCCCTCACCACTAAATCTTCTTCTTTATCAGCGACTACCTCAATAGCCTCTTCGATATCAACTGTAATAAACTCAACTTCGTAACCAAATTCATCTGCTACGATTGTTAATGTTTCAGCATCTAAACGTTGATTCATGGTAACCATGATACCAAGAGACATACAAGTTCCAATTACTTTAGTAATCGGCACATCCATCATGATTGCAATTTCACCTACAGTAACAAACTCAGTAACTTTAATAGTTTTACTTCCTTCATCAAGTGCCCTTTGCTCTTCATCAGATTTCTGACGGTGCGTATCTCTTTTATCTCTTCTGTATTTAGCTGCTTTTGATTTCCCGCCTTTACCCTGAAGTTTTTCAAGAGTTTCTCTAATTTGGTTTTTTACTTCCTCTTCAGTAGGCTCAACTTTAGCAACAATTGCAGGACGGTTTCCTTTTACAAAACCAGGCCTTGCACTTCTGTTTGCATTAAAGCCTCCACCACCAGTATTTGGTGTAATCTTATTAGGATTTGGAGTTCCCGGTGCATGTGTAGCCGGTTTTGGCGCACCCGGAGTTCCCGGTTTAGGCGCAATTCTTTTACGCTTATTTTTATTAGCGTTGTTTCCGGCTCCCGGAGCTCCTGGTTTATTAGGAGTTATCTTTGGATCTTCTTTCTTTTTCTTAGGTTTATTAAATTGAGACAAATCAATTGTCTGACCTGTAAGAGTGGTTCCAGATAATTTTTGATATTGTGTAGTGATAGTCTCCTCAGCAGTTGCAGGATCCGTTGAAACAACTGGTTCTTGCGCCACTTTTGGAGCTTCTACTTTTACTTCTTTTTTCTCTGTAATAATAGGTTTTTCCACCTTTTTCTCTTCAGAAACTACAGGAGCCACAGGCTCAGGCTGTACAATTTCTTTTTGAACAGGTTGAACAGGTTTTTCTGGTTGAGCTGGAGCAACAACAACTTTCGGCTCTTCAACTTTAGCCGGCTCCTCAACAGGAGGAGAAACAACTGCAGGTTTCTTCGGATTTAAATCAATTTTACCAACTTGAACAGGAGCAGTTACAACAGCTCTCGCTTTTATAATCTCTTGTTGTTTTTGACGTTCCTCGTCTTGTCTGCGTTTGTCTTCAATTTCTTTTTCACGTTCTACACGCAAAGCTTCTTTTTCTTTTCTTTTCTCTTCCCCCACTTCTTTAGAAGCTTCTTTGTTCCCCTTATCGCCCGCAAATTGGCTTTGTAGGATATTAAATTCGCTATCAGAAATTTTCGCATTCGGATTTGCATCAATAGCAATTCCCTTATCTTTTAGATAATCAACAGCTCTTTCTAACGAAATATTTAATTCCCTTAAAACCTTGTTTATTCTTATTACTCTCTCTTCAGACATATAACCTTTTTATTATTACCTTTTTCGTTGTGTTGTTAGAGCAGATAACTAGCTATCAAACTCTTCTTTTAGTATTTTCATAACATCAAGAATAGTTTCCTCTTCTAAATCTGTTCTTCTTACTAAATCTTCTACTTCTTGCTTTAAGATACTTCTAGCTGTATCTAAACCAATTTTTGCAAATTCCTCGATAACCCAGCCTTCAATTTCATCTGAAAACTCTGTTAATTCAACGTCATCATCTTCGCCACTAGCAACATCACCTTCTCTGATAACATCTAGCTCGTAACCTGTTAGCTGACCCGCTAATTTTATATTATGACCACCTCTACCAATTGCTTTAGAAACTTCTTCTAATTTCAAGAATACTTCAGCTCTTTTATTTTCTTCATCAATTTTGATTGAAGAAACTTTTGCAGGGCTTAATGCTCTTGTAATAAACAATTGAATATTACTTGTATAGTTGATAACGTCAATATTTTCGTTTCCTAACTCACGTACAATTCCGTGAATACGAGATCCTTTCATACCAACACAAGCTCCAACCGGATCAATTCTATCATCATAAGAATCCACAGCTACTTTTGCTTTTTCACCTGGAATACGCACTACATTTTTAACTGTAATTAAACCGTCAAAAACTTCCGGAATTTCTTGTTCAAATAATTTCTCCAAAAACTTCTCAGAAGTTCTGGACATAATAATTTGAGGTTTATTTCCTTTCAATTCAACGCTTTCAATGATTCCACGAACATTATCTCCTTTACGGAAAAAGTCAGATGGAATTTGTTTTTCTTTTGGAAGCACAATTTCATTTCCTTCATCATCCACCAAAATTACAACTCTTGGGCGAACATGGTGCACTTCTGCAGTATAAATATCACCAATAATATCTTTAAATTGTTTATAAAGATTCGTATTATCGTGTTCGTGAATTTTAGATATCAAGTTTTGACGCAAAGCTAATATAGCTCTTCTTCCCAGATCAATCAATTTAACCTCTTCAGAAACCTCTTCACCAATTTCAAAATCCGCTTCGATCATTCTTGCTTCAGTCAAGGTAATTTCTTCGTTCTCAAAATCCAGATCTTCATCAGCAACGATCACTCTTCTTCTCCAAATCTCCATATCACCTTTATCAGGATTTATAATGATGTCAAAGTTATCATCAGAACCGTATTTTTTCTTCAATGCATTTCTAAACACATCCTCTAAAATTGCCATAAGCGTTACACGATCAATAAGTTTATTATCTTTAAACTCTGAGAATGAATCGATTAATGCTAAATTTTCCATGCGAATTCTTTAATTAAAATGTTACTGTAACAATTGCCTCTTTAATTTCTGTATAAGGTATTTGTTGCTCTTTTTGAACTGTTTCTTTTCCTTTTCCTACTTTTTTCGGTTCTCTTGCTTTCCAAGACAAAATTATAAAAACATCGTTAGCTTCCACTAATTCTGCTTCAATTTTTTCATTATTTGTAGTAACAATCAATGTTCTACCAATATTTTTGATGTATTGCCTTATCATTTTCAATGGTGATCCTACTCCAACCGATGCTACTTCAAGCGAAAAATCCTGTTCTTCACGATCCAGATTATTCTCGATCGCACGACTCACATCAATGCAATCCTGCAACGCCACTCCATTATCCCCGTCTAAACCTACACTAATTTTGAAAGAGTCTGAAATAGACAGATCAATCAAAAAAATTGATGGCTTTTCCAAAAGAGCCTCCGCTATTAATCCGTTTACTTTTTCTTTAAATGTCATAATTTTATAAAAAGAGGGGACACTTAGTCCCCTCATTATTTAGATTTTAATAAATAACGGTGCAAATATAGTGTTTTTTTTATAAATCAAAATAAATAGATTGCTCTAAAAATAATTCTTACCTTTATGAGAGCATTAATTCAACAGAATTTCACTTTATTTAATACCAAAAACATGAAACGAATTCTAGTACCTACGGATTTCTCTGAACATGCAGAAAACGCCTTAAAAGCCGCTGCACAAATTGCCACAAAAAACAACTCCGAAATTATCATCCTGCACATGCTTGAATTACCAAGCCAAATGAATGATGCCGTATTGGGAGGCGCAAGTATTCCGGAAACCATGCTTTTCATAAAAAAAGCCAACGAAACGCTGGACGAAATTTCATCACGACCTTATCTGAATGGAATACCAGTAATCGAAATTGTAAAAATGGACAAGCCAATTCACGGCATCTCGCAAGTAAGCAAAGATTACGATATTGATCTTATTCTAATGGGATCACACGGTTCTTCCGGCATTGAAGAGCTATTAATTGGCTCCAATACCGAAAAAGTGGTCCGTAATTCTGAAATTCCGGTTTTAGTTATAAAAAAAGACATTTCTAATTTTAATGCGACCAATATTGTATTTGCATCTGATTTCTCAGCCGAAACAAAAAAACCTTTCAAAAAGCTTTTAAACTTCACTAAATCCTTCGAATCAAAATTACATTTGGTTACAGTTTGCACACCAAACAGCTTCAAACCAACTCACGTTGCAGAAAAAGCAATGACCAATTTCGCAAACGAATTTAACCTTACAAATTACACAACAAATATCTACAATGACACCAACATAGAGAAAGGGATTATCAACTTTTCAAACAGTATAGACGCAGATATTATCGGAATGTGCACGCATGGAAGAACTGGTTTTGCCCACTTTTTCAACGGCAGTATAAGCGAAGGCCTGGTCAATCACTCCGTAAAGCCTGTTATAACATTTAAAATTTAAAAACACTTTCACTCAAGTTTCATCACACAAAACCTCTCCATCGAGAGGTTTTTTTTTATAGATCACAAATACATCTCTTTTATTAGAAAATAATTCTTAATGAGCTTTCCAACAAAGTCACATTGAGCTTTTCAACAAAGCCAACAACCTTCTTAATCCGGATCTTTGTCAAATAAAATTCTTAAACATTACAACATGAAAACAATAGACAAAATTTACATTAACGGAGAATTTATCACTCCACAAGGAACAGAGTACTTTAATCTCATAAGCCCAACAACAAATAAAAAACTAGGAAAAGTACTTTTAGGAAATCAAAAAGACGCACAAAACGCTATAGCCGCAGCGAAAGAAGCTTTTAAAACTTTCTCTAAAACCACAACAGAGGAAAGAATTCAATATTTACAAAACATCAAAGTTGCTATCGAAAAAAGAAAAAGCGAATTCATCGATGTAATGGTCGAAGAATACGGAGGAACACTTCAATTCGCAACAATGAGCTATGACTTTATGCTAAAAGGCTTCGACTCCATCATTGATCTACTAAACACTTACGATTTTACCAAAATCATGGGAGAATCTGAAGTACAAATGACACCACTTGGCGTAGTTGGAATTATAATCCCATGGAACTCAAGCAATGGTTTTATCTGCAGCAAACTATCCACCGCAATAGCAGCAGGATGCACCTCCGTAATAAAACCAAGCGAAATGAGCGCACAACAAACACAATTAATTAGCGAATGCCTGCACGAAGCCGGTTTACCAAAAGGAGTTTTTAATATTGTTAACGGACTAGGAGAAATAGTTGGAGCAGAAATAAGCCGTAATCCGGATATTTCAAAAATTTCTTTTACAGGATCTACAAATGTTGGAAAAATAATCGCAAAAGAAGCCGTAGAAACCATGAAACGTGTCACCCTGGAACTTGGAGGAAAGTCACCTAACATCATTCTTGACGATGCAAATTTAAACCAAGCAATTCCACTTGCCTTAATTGCTGCTTATATGAATAACGGACAAGCATGCATTGCAGGAACCAGATTACTAGTTCCGGAGAACAGCCTGAACAAAGTAAAAGAACTCGTAAAAGAAATAGTAACAAAAACAATCGTTGGCGACCCAAAAAACGCAACAACAGCAGTTGGACCAATGGTCAACACAAAACAATACGAACGCGTTCAAAGCTACATTCAGATTGGCATTAATGAAGGAGCAGAAATACTAATTGGAGGATTAGGAAAACCGGAAGGATTAGAAGAAGGAAATTTTGTAAAACCAACTGTTTTCATAAATGTAAATAATCAAATGCGAATTGCAAGAGAAGAAATCTTCGGCCCTGTTTTATCTATTATAACATACAAAACAGAAGAAGAAGCCATCGAAATTGCCAATGACACCACTTACGGATTACAAGCTTATGTAAGCTCATCAGACGAAAAAAGAGCCCATAAAGTTGCTTCACAAATAAACGCAGGACGTGTACAAATAAACGGAATTGGCCATGATCCAATGGCTCCTTTTGGAGGATTCAAACAATCAGGAATTGGCCGCGAATTTGGCACGATTGGACTCGAAGCCTATCTTGAGCCAAAAGCCTTGATTAAATAAACAAGCACAATAAAATCCGTAAAATCTTACCCAAAGATTTTACGGATCTTTTAGTAAATTTACACTATGACAACAAAAACAACAAAACCAAAGATACTCTACTCCTGCTATTTTGCCCGTAGCCACAAAGGAGAACATTTCATACCGGAACACGTGTTTAGCTATCAGATTTCCGGAGAAATGATCGCTTCTGACAGCAAGAATACCTACATTTCAAAAGAAGGTGATTTTCGTTTTAGCAAAAGAAATCATTTAGCCAAATTTGTCAAAATCCCACCCGAAGGAGGCGAATTCAAAACCATATCACTTTTCTTAGATCAGAAAATCCTGCATGAAATAAGCACCGAATACGATTTTAAAATCAACAAAAGATCAGATTCTAAAGCCATGATTTCATTAGCCGCAAATGCGCTTTATAAATCCTTCATGGAATCACTTATATCTTACCTGGAAGTAGAACAAGAAAACAACGAAGCTTTATTCAATTTAAAAATAAAAGAAGCCGTACATCTTTTACTTAAAGTAAATCCCGAATTAAAAGATATTTTATTTGATTTTAACGAACCCGGCAAAATCGACCTGGAAGCTTTCATGAATAAGAATTTTCATTTCAATGTTCATCTTACTCGTTTTGCTTATCTCACCGGCAGAAGTTTAGCCACTTTTAAAAGAGATTTTCAAAAAGTATTCGAAGAAGCACCCGGAAAATGGCTACTAAATAAAAGACTACAAGAAGCCTATTATTTAATCAATCAGGGAAAATCTCCATCAGAAGTTTACACAGGAGTTGGTTTTGAAGATTTATCCCATTTCTCCTTTTCATTTAAGAAAAAATTCGGAGTCGCTCCCTCCTCTTTACTCACAAAATAACAATTCAGAAATCAGAGAATCCAAAAAACCAAATCCAAAATTTATCGCATAAAAAAAGCCTCTCGACTGAGAGGCTTTTTTTGTTGGTCTACAAGGACTCGAACCTTGAAAGACTGCACCAAAAACAGTTGTGTTACCATTACACCATAGACCAGTAAAAGCGGTTAAGCGAGCGCAAACTTAAAACTTTTTTTTAGTTTGCGCAAATTTTTTTTGCATAAAAAAAGCCTCTCGATTGAGAGGCTTTTTTGTTGGTCTACAAGGACTCGAACCTTGAAAGACTGCACCAAAAACAGTTGTGTTACCATTACACCATAGACCAGTAAAAGCGGTTAAGCGAGTGCAAATTTAAAGCTTTTTTTAGTTTGCACAAACTTTTTGATAAAAAAAAATCATTTTTTTTCATTTTTTCTTCATCAAAACCCATAATAATTTCACAAGTATTTCACAAACAACACATTACTTTAACCAAATACTTTTATAGAATTTTTTGTTAATGCACGTTTCTTTAAACAAAAAAACATTTTCTTTGTAAGATTAAAAACATACAAAATTTTAACACCTAAATATGGCACAATTCAATTTCAATAAATGGAATACAATTATTGGTTGGTTTGCATTTGCAATCGCTTTAATTACCTATACATTAACTGTCGAACCTACTATGAGCTTTTGGGATTGTGGCGAATACATTGCCACAGCCGCTAAACTAGAAGTTGGTCACCCACCCGGAGCTCCTTTGTTCCAGATGATGGGCGCATTTTTTGCCATGTTTGCTATTGATGCACAACATGTTGCTGTAATGGTCAACATGATGTCTGTTTTCTCAAGTGCCTTTACCATTCTGTTTATGTTTTGGTCCTCTTCTATGATTTTGAAAAAAATTGTTGGACGTTTTTCAGAAATCAATCAAAACAATTCAATTGTTATATTAGGAAGTTCTTTTGTTGGAGCGCTAGCTTATACTTTCTCTGACAGTTTCTGGTTTAATGCAGTGGAAGCCGAAGTTTATGCAATGGCATCTTTATTAATTGCATTACTTTTCTGGCTAGGCCTTCGTTGGGAACAAGACATGGATAAACCTAAAGGAAATAAATGGTTGTTAATTATTTCACTTGTTATCGGACTTTCATTTGGAGTTCACTTTATGGCTTTGTTAACCATACCATCAATAGGATTTCTGTATTACTTTAAACATTATGAAAAAGTTACCATTAAAAACTTTCTTATTGCCAATGTTGCCGTAATTGGTATTTTGTTGTTTATTTTCATTTTATTACTACCGTTAACAATGGCAGCATTTGCTGATACTGAGGTTTTCATGGTAAATAATTTTGGACTACCTTTTAACTCCGGAACCATATTTGTTGCACTACTCTTAGTTGCTTTCTTCTATTTTGGTCTAAAATACACCAAACAAAAAGGACTCATTTTCTATAATACCATAATACTTTGCATCTTATTTATTTTCATAGGTTTCTCAACCTGGATGATGCTACCTGTTCGCGCTAATGCCAACCCTGTAATCAACGAGAATAAACCATCAGATGCTGCAGAGGTATTAGCATACTATAATCGTGAACAATATGGAGTAAATCCTTTATTCTACGGACCTCAATACACAGAAGTTTTTGCCGGTCTTGATGCAAAAAATCCGTATTCAGACAAAAAACCCAATTACGAAAGAGATTATAAAACGGGCAAATACATCATTACCAATAATTTTAAAAATGCCAGTCAAAATACTGATGATAATCAAAAAGCATTTTTACCAAGAATGTGGAGCACTGAAACAGGACACATTCAAAACTATATCAGCTTTACAAATCCTCCTAAATTCAAGATAAATCCTAATTATGATTACGAACAGGATTTAGGGAAATACGGAATTGATGCAAGTCAGTTAAGCGAAGAAGAATATAACAAAGCAACTGCGCAATTGCGTAATGAAGTTGAAAAAACAGTTTCTGAATTCAGAAAAGCTTACGCGCAAAAACAAATTGACAACGAAGGCTACGTTAAATTCTTAAAAAGCTATGGCGATTATTTAATTATCGAAAAACCATCAGCTGTTGACAATTTCAGTTTTATGTTCGAATACCAATTTGGATATATGTACTGGAGGTATTTGATGTGGAATTTCGTTGGACGCCAAAGTGATGTTCAGGGGAAATATGATAATCTGGACGGAAACTGGATTAGCGGAATCAAAGTACTTGACTCCTTACATCTTGGCTCTCAAGATAATTTACCATCAGATGTCTTAAACAATAAAGGAAGAAATGTTTACTTTTTCCTGCCTTTCATTTTAGGGGTTATCGGAATAATGTATCACGCCAATAAAGATCTTAAAAGCTTTTATGTGCTTCTGGCTTTGTTTTTATTTACCGGAATTGCATTGAAAATATACCTGAACGAGCGACCTTTCGAACCTCGAGAAAGAGATTATGCACTTGTAGGATCCTTTTATGTATTTGCAATCTGGATAGGCTTTGGAGTTTATTCGCTGTACGAAAGCATCCAGAAATATATTGCACCTAAAATTGCCGGCCCAGTTATTATTGCCGCAAGTTTATTAGCTGCTCCTGTTTTAATGGCTTCTCAAAACTGGGATGACCACGACAGATCAGGAAGATATACTGCCGTAGCAATGGCTAAAGCTTATTTGAATTCCTGCGATAAAAATGCCATTTTATTCACCATTGGGGACAATGACACTTTCCCGCTATGGTATGCTCAGGAAATTGAAGGCATCAGAACCGATGTTAAAATTGTAAATACAAGTTTATTTATGACAGATTGGTATATCGATCAAATGAAAGCAAAGGCATACGAATCTGATCCTTTACCAATATCTTTCACACACGATCAGTATGTGGGTGATAACCTGGATTATGTAGCTCACATTCCTAAAATTGAAACACGTTGGAATATTATTGATTTTATTGATTTTATTAAAAATCCAAAATCAACTGTAGGTTTACAAAACGGGCAAACCATTCATTTTTATCCAACCAATAAAATCAGGGTTAACGTTGATAAAGATATTATCATCAAAAACAAAGTCGTTAATCCAAAATACAACGATTCTATTGTTCCTTATATGGATATTGACATCAAAGGAAGCGCATTGTACAAAAACCGCTTAATGATGCTGGACATATTAGCCAACAACAACTGGAAAAGACCTATTTACTTTAGTGGAGGCGCTTTTGACGATGAAGACTACTTATGGCTAAAAGATTACCTGCAGTTAGACGGAATGGTTTACAAATTAGTACCTATCAAAAACAAACCTTCAAAAGATGGCGGACCAATGGATATGGGCCAAATTGATGCCGATAAAATGTACGACATTGTAATGAAATGGGATTGGGGTAATAGTGATAGCGATAAAATTTATCATGATCCGGAAACCAGAAGAAACAGCATCACCTACCGTACAAATTTATCCCGTTTAATGGATCAGCTTATCGCAGAAGGCAAAATTGATAAAGCGAAGAATATTATCAACTTAGCGATGACAAAAATGCCTTTAGACAAATTTGGCTACTATTCGCTTGTAGAACCATTTGCAGGGGGATACTATAAAGTTGGAGAAACCGCTAAAGCCCATGATTTGCTAAACAAACTGGTTCAGAAATATAAAGAAGACCTTAACTACTATGCGACATTAACGCCTGGCGACCAAACAGACTTAGCAATTGATATTATTACTGATATTGAGCGATACAGAAGTTTATTGCAAGTTATGAAAGACAATAATGATCTTGCTTTCTATGAGAAACACAAAGTAACATTTAATACTTATGTAAATGTTTTCGAGCGTTTTGGGAGAGAAAAAGAATAATATACGAAAAACATAGCAATTAAAAAAATGCAGCGCGATTTGATAAATAGCGCTGCATTTTTTATTTTTACATATCTGTAAATCAATTTAAAATGAGCTTTTACTGGGTAAAAACAAATTCATTCATCAAAAGGGTATTTTCTAAATATTGTTGGGACATCCCAAACAACGAAAAGAAAATATACCTCACTTTTGATGATGGCCCAACTCCGGAGATCACAGATTGGGTTTTATCTGAATTGAGAAAATTTGATGCAAAAGCTACATTCTTCTGTATTGGCAAAAACATAAAAGCCAATCTATCTTTATTCGAAAAGTTAATTACCGAAGGACATTCGATAGGAAATCATACCATGAACCATGTTAATGGATGGAAAAGCAACAACAACGACTATATTGAAAATGTAAAGAATTGTGCTGCTGTTCTGGAAGAAGAAAAGACATGCAACCTCATATTTCGCCCTCCTTATGGTAAGATAAAAAAAGCACAATCTAAGATCCTACGAAAATTAGGATACAAAATCATCATGTGGGATGTTTTAAGCGCAGACTTTGATCAGAGCATTACTCCAGAAAAGTGTCTTGAAAACGTTACAAAAAACGTAAAATCCGGAAGCGTAATTGTATTTCATGACAGTATTAAGGCTTCTCCAAATTTAAAATTTGCCTTGCCTAAAACTTTACACTTCTTAAAGGAAAACGGATATACATTTGATATTATTCATTAAACAACATCAACAAAGAAGAAGTAATTTATAAATCGAATTGCTCCTGGACAATTCCGATAATTGTATTAGCATCCAACTCACCCGATTGTCTCCAGATCATTTGCCCTTCTTTATAAATCATCAAAGTAGGAAGTCCTTTGATGCGTAATGCTTCTGCTAATTCCTGATTTTTATCCACATCAATTTTAATCACTTTGGCTTTATCGCCTAGCGCAGCCGCAACATCCTTAATAACAGGATGCATCGATACAGATGATTCGTTCCAATCTGTGTAAAAATCAATTAACACTGGAACCTGAGCATTTATAAGTTCTCCAAATTTTGACATAAAACCAAAAATTTAATTCTTTTTTATTCTGTTAAAAAGAGATAATGATATACAAATGTAGCATTTTTAACGAATTAAGCCACATTGTTCCCTTTTTTTAGTTCAATCACTGTTATTTCGGGCATAATACCCACTCTTCCAGGATAAGCATGAAAACCAAACCCTCTGTTTACATATACATATCGGCCCACATTTTCATATAATCCAGCCCATTGTTTGTAAATATATTGCGCAAGACTCCATTTAAAATACCCTGGAATTTCTATTCCAAATTGCATTCCATGCGTATGACCTGCTAATGTTAAATGAAAGTTTTTAGGATGATTTTTAATCTCATATTCCCAATGACTCGGATCATGACTCATTAGCACCTTAAAATCGTCCTGATGCACGTTTTGAGAAGCTTTATTTAAATCTCCTGCTTTTTTAAAATTCTGTCCCCAGTTTTCTACTCCAATTAGCGCAATTTTATCATCGCCTTTTTGAATATAAGTATGTTCGTTTAATAAAAGCTCAAAACCAATTTGTCCGTAAAGATTTTTAATCGCCGCGAAATTCTCGTCTTTTTCTTTTTCAGAAGGCCACGTCACATATTCGCCATAATCATGGTTTCCCAAAACGGAAAATTTCCCATATTTATATTGTTTTATTCTATTGAAAGTCTCCAGCCAAGGATACATTTCTTTAGCATGAGTATTTACAATATCTCCTGTAAACAAAATCATATCGGCCTCTTGCTCATTTATCAAATCAATTGCATAATTTATCTTTTCCGGATTATCAAAACTTCCGCTATGAACGTCTGAGATCTGAGTAATTTTAAAACCATCAAAAGCATCCGGTAAATCAGGAAAATATATTGTTTGCCTAAAAACTTTAAAATTATACTTGCCTTCAAAAATTCCGTAAATCAAAGATAAAAAAGGAACAGCAGCTAAACCTAATGCAATCTGACTCACAAACTTTCGTCTGTTTGGCATCATTTCTGAACGAGAAGCATTGTACATAAAATAATTCAGGATACTTGCCCCTATTCTAAAAATATCTTCTCCAAACATCACAAGTGTTAAAACTATTTTCGGAACATAGACCAACAACATCAACCCCATTGTAAACATGGTTTGCTTGGTTTGCCCAACTGAACGATCAAACTGTGTAAAAGAGTAAATGATAAAAATTAAAAGCAGTACACTTATAATTTGGTAACTCACCAAAACCCATCTTAATTTAATTAAAGTACGGAAGGCCTGGTAAGAATAGAACTCAATAAACAAAAAAAGAGCACATAGCATTAAAAAACGTAATATCATTATTTATAGTTTTAAACAAAGTAACAAAGAATGGAAATTGTATGGCTTTCTATTATCAAAAATTTAACTCAAATAACAGCAAAAAGCTGATAGATTTCTCTACCAGCTTTTCTCTACCAAATTTTTTTAAAACCTTTATAATCCACAACACAGTTTACATTCGTAAACTTATGTCGTTTTATTTTTTAGCTTCTGGTTTTGCTGCTTCAGCTTTTACTTCCGCTTTTTTAGCTTTTTTGTCTGCTTTTTTCTCTTTTTTAGGAGCTTTTGCTTCTTTTGCCGGAGTTGTTTGTGCTGGAGTTGTTTGAGCGCTTACCATTGCAGTTGTTCCTAAAACAGCTACTGCTAACATTACTAATTTTTTCATGATTGTTGTTTTTATGATTATTATTTTGATTTATTTATACCTCAAATGTATATCTGTTAAATGAAGATTAAATGAAGATTGAGCTACTAGAAAAAAATTAACATTTAATTGTGTTTTAATGCTTCCGGAAACAATAAAACAAAGGTTGTACCTTCATTTATCTTTGAAGTAACTTTTATTTCGATATGATGAAAAGAAGCTATACTATCTGCAATTGCAAGCCCTAAGCCTTGCCCATCCTGATCTGAACTGATTCTGGCAAAGCGATTGAAAATCTTTTCTATCTGAGAAGCATTCATTCCAATACCGGAATCGCTTATCGAAATAAAATAATTGCTCTCTAAAAAACCATCTGTAATCTCAATGCTTCCTTTTGGCTTATTGTATTTTATAGCATTGGTTACCAAATTATAAATTAGAATATGAATGAGCGTTTTATTTCCTGTAAAAACAAAATCATGCTCCATTTTATTCAAAAACTGAATTTCTCTATCTTCAATCCTGTCTTGCAAATCCTCCTGAAGATCCGTAACAAGCTCATGAAAATTAACACATTCATTTGCTTCATACTGATTGTTCTCGATTCTCGAAATCAGCAATAAATTATTGATGATTTTCTTGAGCATATCGAGTGTTCTTAGTGAACCCGCAATTTTATCAAAAGCATTATCATCTAAAGAATCATTTTGAAGCAGGTTCTCGAACTTGTTTTTAAGCAAAGCAATTGGCGTAAGCAATTCATGAGAAACATTCGAAATAAATTGTTTTTCTTTTTTGAAAAGTTCTGCTATACGATCCATCATCTGATTCAAAACAAAATCAAGTTCTCTAAAATCCCTTGATCTTGCCTTTATGGGCGTATGATCAAAAGCTTCCGGTTCGTTGACCCGCCTTATTTTTGTATCAATAATTTTATAAAAGGGCTTCAGCAAATATTCGATATAAAAAGTATCTGCCAAAAAAGTGATCAAAAGAATGACTACAAAAACAATTATAATAAAAAACCGAATAATAAAAGTAAGATCTTTTACCTCGCCAAGGTTACTTCCTATTTCCAGCTGATAGCCCTGATTATCGAACGTAAAATGATATTGCAGGATTCTGTACTCATTTTCTTCGCCTTCAATAATGCGATATTCATTGGTAAAAATATCCTTCTTCTGATTTGGTTTTACCGGAGATTTTGAAAGCACCAAAAACTCACTGTGCAGTGTAGAAAATTGTGAATACGTTTCTGTTGAATCATCTGAATTTTCGATAAAATCATTAATTTCATTTCGATCTAAATGATCAATAAATTTCTTCTTTTTTTCCAGCAATCCATTATTGATATGTCTGTAGACCACATCCTGAACCAAAATTGGCAACATTAACCACAGAATCAAAATTACCAACAATCTTGTCAGCGCATTAAAAATAGCCAACTGGTGTTTTATCTTCACAATACTTCTATTTATTCATTAATACGATAACCGACATTTCTAACCGTTTCAAACCAATCTATATTAGTATGCTTATCCAGTTTTTTTCGAAGGTTTCGAACATGGACATCTATAAAATTAGAATCTGAATTAACCTCGAGAATATCTCCCCAAATATGTTCTGTAAGTTGCAATCTGGTAATTACCCTATTTTTATTCAGCACCAAATATTGAAAAATATCAAACTCTTTTTTTGTTAAACTAAGTGGAATGTCATTATAACTCACCTTATAATCCTGGAGCTGTAACAAAAAGCCATGTATGCTTAAATTATTTAAAGTAAATCCGTGAATTCTGCGAATTACAGCAAACAATCGCGCACTAAGTTCTGTCAAGGCAAAAGGCTTTGTCAAATAATCATCAGCACCAAGATGAAGACCATTTATCCTGTCATCTAACTCGCCTCGGGCCGTAAGTACAATTACAGCCATTTTTGATTTTGTTTTTCGAACAGTTTTCAAAACATCAAAACCATCTCCGTCCGGCAAACCAAGATCAAGAAGCATTGCATCATAATCATTACTACTCACCTCTTCTAAAGCATCACTGCAATTATGAGCAATTTTACAAACGTAACCTACGTTACATAAAAAATCATAAACCTCGACAGCGAGCTCTTTACTATCTTCAACAATTAAAATATTCATAATACAGCGTTTAAGCGCAACTAAATTTAAGCAAATATAAAAAGCCTTGTTGCAAATTATTAAAAAATATAATGAATCAAAAAAAGCTGATAAATTTCTTTATCAGCTTTCTCCACCAGCATTCTCCATAATCATTCTTTTTGTTTTGCTGTTCTGACAATTCCCCGAAAGCAGAACAAAAACAATTTATACTATTTCATTTTGGTTGCATCCGCTTTTGGAGCCTCACTTTTTTCTGATTTTACTTTTTTGTCTGCTTTATTTTTGTGGTGTTTCGTTGCTTTAACCTCTTTTGCAGGTGCAGCCTGAGTTGGAGTGGTTTGAGCACTTACCATTACACTTGTTCCTAAAACTGCTGCTAATACGATAAATAAATTTTTCATGATTTTTAAATTTTAATTAGTTAACCTTATTATTTTTATAAGAACTTATATTCTTATTTTACTTTTGGAGTTTCTGCTTTTGGAGTTTCTGCTTTTGGAGCTTCTGCTTTTACTTTTTTGTCTGCTTTATTTTTGTGGTGTTTTGTTGCTTTAACCTCTTTTGCAGGTACAGCCTGAGCTGGAGTGGTTTGAGCACTTACCATTACACTTGTTCCTAAAACTGCTGCTAATACTATAAATAAATTTTTCATGATTTTTAAATTTTAATTAGTTCACCTTATTATTTTTATAAGAACTTATATTCTTATTTTACTTTTGGAGTTTCTGCTTTTGGAGCTTCTGCTTTTACTTTTTTGTCTGCTTTATTTTTATGGTGTTTTGTTGCTTTAACCTCTTTTGCAGGTGCAGCCTGAGTTGGAGTTGTTTGAGCACTTACCATTACACTTGTTCCTAAAACTGCTGCTAATGCGATAAATAAATTTTTCATGACTTTTAAGTTTTAAATTAGTTAACCTTTTATTTTATAATAACCTTTTTCCTTATTTTTTCACTTGTGGAGCTTCCACTTTTGGAGCTACAGTTTTTTCTGATTTTGCTTTTTTATCAGATTTGTTTTTAGGATGCTTTGTCGCTTTCACTTCTTTTGCAGGAGCTGCTTTTACCTCTTTTGCAGGAAACGCACTTACCATTGCACTTGTTCCTAAAACTGCTACTAGTAACATCAATAAATTTCTCATAATTTCTAATATTTTAAATTAATAACTTTTATTTTATAACAATGTTTGTTTTATTTTTTGACTTTTGGAGCTTCTGCTTTTGCAGCCATCGTTTTTTCTGATTTTGCTTTTTTATCAGATTTGGCTTTAGCATTTTTTGTAGCTTTAACTTCTTTTACAGGAGTAGTTTTAACTTCTTTTACTGCTGCTTTTTTCACTGGAGTTGGAGCTGCCGAAACCATTATACTTGTTCCTAAAACCGCTGCTAATAACATTAATGAATTTTTCATGATTTCTGGTATTTAAATTGGTATCTCTTATTTTATAGATCAAATGTACCCCTGTAATATGAAGACAAAATGAAGAAAACCTCCTACATAAATATTTTAACTTGACATTAACGATTGGTACGTTTTTTTTGCACCATAAATAATAATAAGCTCATTTAAATATTTAGCACCCATGATAATTAGACGCACTGCGGGTGCATCTCTACGTTGTGCGCGCTGCTAAAATGAACTTATATTACTTATAAGGTAAAAAATTCCTTTTTTGATTATTTTTTGAGACCCAATTGTTTATTTTTACAGACTAATATTTTTTTTATGTCAACTCAAAAACGCCTTTTCCTTCTCGATGCTTACGCTTTAATATTTCGTGGTTATTATGCCTTTATAAAAAACCCGAGAATCAATTCAAAAGGAATGGACACATCTGCGATCATGGGTTTCATGAACTCGATTTTAGACGTTATTAAACGTGAAAAACCAGATCATTTGGCGGTAGCTTTTGACAAAGGCGGAAGTCATGTGAGAAGCGAAATGTTTACTGATTATAAAGCCAATCGCGATGCAACACCAGAAGCGATTAAAATTGCTATACCTTATATTCAGGATTTACTAAAAGCAATGCACATTCCTATTATTGAAATAGAAGGCTGCGAGGCCGACGATTTAATTGGAACTATTGCCAAACAAGCCGAAAAAGAGAACTACAAAGTTTATATGGTAACTCCTGATAAGGATTTTGCCCAATTAGTTTCTGAAAATATATTCATGTACAAGCCGGCCCGAATGGGAAATGGTATTGAAATTTGGGGTGTTCCGGAAGTTTTGGCAAAATTTGAAATCGAAAAACCGGAACAAGTAATTGACTTCCTTGGAATGATGGGAGATGCCGTAGATAATATCCCGGGATTACCGGGCGTTGGCGAAGTTACTGCCAAAAAGTTTCTGAAAGAATTTGGTTCGATGGAAAATCTTTTAGAAAATACGCATTTACTGAAAGGTAAAATGAAGGAAAATATCGAAGCCAATAAAGAAAAAGGAATCTTATCGAAAAAACTGGCTACTATTATATGCGATTGTGATGTGGTTTTTAATGAAGATGACTACGAACTTTCGCGTCCTGATATTGAAAAAACCGATGCTATTTTTCAGGAATTGGAATTCAGAAGAATGGCAGAGCAATTTGACAACTTATTTAAAGTTGGCGGCGGAAATGAATTGGCAAACAAAGCTGATGAAGCTAAATTATACAAAAAACCACAACCTAAAAATGACGATCAGTTTGATCTTTTTGGTGGCGGTGCAACTACAGATGAAACCACTGAAGAAAGAACTTCATTTTATAATACTTTAGAAAATACACCTCACTCCTATCAGGCTGTTGAAGGCGATTTAGGAATTAAATTACTTTTGCAGAATTTACAAAAACAAACTTCTGTTTGTTTTGATACCGAAACTACAGGTTTAGACGCTTTGCACGCTGAATTAGTCGGAATGTCTTTCGCGTATGAAAAAGGAAAAGCATTTTACGTTCCTTTTCCGGAAAGCCAGGAAGAAAGTCAAATGCTAGTTGATAAATTTAAGCCGTTTTTTGAGAATGAAAATATCGAAAAGATTGGTCAGAATTTAAAATATGACTTAAAGATTCTTTCTAATTATGGCGTAACCGTAAAAGGAAAACTTTTTGACACAATGATTGCGCATTATTTGATTAATCCGGATATGCGCCATAACATGGATATTCTGGCAGAAACGTATTTGAAATATTCGCCTAAATCAATTGAAACTTTAATTGGTAAAAAAGGTAAAAATCAGATCACAATGCGTGACGTAGCTCTTGAAGAAATTAAGGAATATGCGGCTGAAGATGCTGATATAACATTCCAATTAAAAGAAATTTTCACCGCCGAATTAGACAAATCCGAAACTAAAAAGTTATTTAATGAAATTGAAATTCCATTAGTAAGTGTTTTAGCCGACATGGAAACAGAAGGAATTCGTTTAGATGTTGAATTTCTAAGTATCATGTCTAAAGAAATGGACATCGAGATTAAATCTTTAGAAGAAAAAATATATGAAACCGCTGGCGAGAAATTTAACCTTGCCTCTCCAAAACAATTAGGAGATATCTTATTTGATAAATTAAAAATTGGCGGAGCCAAACAAAAGAAAACCAAAACAGGTCAATATGCGACTGGCGAAGAAGTCTTGACTTATTTAGCCAATGACAACCCAATCGTAAAACAGATTCTGGATTGGCGTCAAATGGTAAAATTACAAAGTACTTATATTTTGGCTTTGCCGGAACAAGTAGACAAAAAAACATTACGCGTTCATACCGATTATATGCAGACTGTTGCAGCTACAGGGCGTTTGAGTTCGAACAACCCAAACCTGCAAAACATTCCGATTCGTACTGAAAGAGGTCGTCAGATACGTAAAGCTTTTGTCGCTCGCGATGAAAACCACACTTTAATATCTGCCGATTACTCGCAAATAGAACTAAGAATTATTGCCGCTTTAAGTGGCGAAGAAAATATGATTGCCGCTTTCAGAAACGGAGAAGATATTCACAAAGCAACAGCCTCAAAAGTTTTTGATGTTCCTTTAGATGAAGTTTCCCGCGAACAAAGAAGCAATGCCAAAACCGTAAACTTCGGGATTATATATGGTGTTTCTGCTTTCGGATTAAGCAATCAGACTTCGTTATCCCGCAGTGAAAGTGCCGCTTTGATCGAAGCTTACTATAAAACATACCCAAGATTACGATCTTATATTAACGAGCAAATAGAATTTGCCCGCGAAAAAGGATATGTACAAACTATTTTAGGGCGTCGTCGTTATCTAAAAGACATCAACTCAGCAAATGCTGTGGTTAGAAGTGCAGCCGAAAGAAATGCTGTAAATGCACCAATTCAGGGAAGTGCTGCCGATGTGATCAAGATTGCCATGATCAACATCCACAAAAAACTAAAAGAAGAAAACTGGAAATCAAAAATGTTGCTTCAGGTGCATGATGAGCTTGTGTTCGATGTTCACAACGATGAGCTCGAGAAAATTCAGCCCATGATTAAACATGAAATGGAAAATGCGTTTATGATGAGCGTTCCTTTAGATGTTGAACTTGGCCTTGGTAAAGACTGGCTGGAAGCGCATTAGAATTTTTCTATTGCATCGATTTTCTATATAAAATTGACCAAACCCATAAGATAACAGATGAAACAAAAATCAATGATATATTTCTTATCAATAGCCATTATTCTATTTTTGGTATATACCGCTAATGTTAGTCTGGCTTTGGGTTTGGATACTTTTTTTATCAATCTTTTGCCCAAGAAAGAGGTACCTAAGGAGTTTGCGAATTATAAAAAATTATCTGAAATTAAAAACTTTAGCAATCACACTATAGTATTATTTCATAAGGGAGAAAAGTATAATCCAAATTCATATTGTCAGGTACTTGCAATTTCTAAAGAAAAAATCATACTCAAAGTTATCACCAAAACAGAACCGTATGATCATGGAGGAGGAAATACCGGTGATCTTTTTTTTAACACATTATTTAAAATGGATTCTTTAGGAAACATTTCAGATACCCTTAATTATAAAACTTCTTCTTCGAATCAATCAGAGTTTGGCGACATTGTATTACTTAACAAACAAATAGTAAACAAAGATCTGCTATATTATCAAAGCTGGCCAACTGACGGAAACAAAACAAAAAAAGATTTTATCCCCATAAACAAAGATTTCACTTGGGATACTGAAAAACTATCAAAATATTATTACGACACTATATTACCTAATTGTACCTACTTAGACAATTTTTACGCCTGGAGAGACAAATCAATACCTGTTGATAAAAGAGAATCAATAATGTATTTCACCAATAATCAATGGTACGTATTGTATGGTGTAGGATCTAAAATATCTAATGAGGCTCAAATTGAAAGCGCTAAACACAATAAAAAAGTCATTAACGAAAATGCATTTGGCAAAATACCTGATAACAAGATACTTTTTAGATACTTTCAAAAATTAGATTACAATTCAAATGTAATGGGACGCACTGAATCTCACGCTAATTACACTTACTATTATTGGGATGGGATTGCCTATGTTAATATCCTTTTCGCAAATGACACTTTAAAATTTAAAAGAGAAGACGTTTTTCTTGATGATCATGACAATAAAGCAAAATCGATATATGATACGATAAGAGACAAACAAAAAGAAATGGAAGATCGTTTAAAATCAGAATATGGCTTTTATACGAATCCCAATTTAGATTTTACTTTTATCCACGATAAGAAAGAGAGCCATTTATATCTTGTTAAGAAAATAAAGCCTCACTTATAAACAAAAAAAAACATTCGTTGGCGAATGTTTTTTTTTGTTTATTTATTTTAAGCTTTTTTTCTTGTCGATTCTCGTTCTTTCAATTTTGTTTTGATGACGATGGTTTCATAATCCGAAGTTTCTTCTTCCGATTCTTCCAGACGTTTGATCAGTTGTTTGGCAGCAACTTCTCCAATTTCGATTCCGTGTTGACTAACCGTTGTTAAACTTGGAGATAAACGTCTCGACGCTAAAATTCCATCGGCAAAACCAATTATTGATATATCTTCGGGAACTTTATACCCTTTTTTCAGACTTACACGTAAAGCGGCAACGGAATCATTTTCGTCTAGAGCAAAAATCGCATCAATTTTATGATCAAAAATAGCATCAATCTTAGCTTTCATATCGTCTTCAGAATCAGTACGAAGAATAATTTTTTCGTTTACCGGAATATTATTATCTGCCAAAGCTTTTAGATATCCATCAGCTCTTAATTTTCCAACGCTTAAATTATCAACAGAAGAAATTAAGGCAATATTTTTACATCCTAAATTGATTAGATGTTGTGTTGAGTTCAAAGCAGAATCAAAATCATCTACAACCACTTTGTCACATTCTACTTCATCTGCAATACGATCAAACATTACAATAGGAGTTCCATCATTTATAATGGCTGAGAAATGACTGAATTCGTGTAATTTTTGCGCTTCTTCAGAAACTGATAAAATAAAACCATCAATGGTTCCGTTGCTCAGCATTTCTAGCGTATGAATTTCTTTCTCTAAAGATTCGTTAGAAATACAGGTAATTACATTGTATCCTTTTTTATCGGCTACCTTTTCGATACCGCTAAAAACCTTAGCAAAAAAGGAATTTAATATATTAGGTATAATTACGCCAATCGTTTTCGTTTTACGATTCTTCAAGTTAAGGCCTATAACATTAGGCTTATAATTTTTGAGTTTGGCGTACTCCTTAATTTTTACCTTCGTTTGCTCACTAATTTCCGGACTATCATTAAGTGCTTTAGAAACTGTAGACACAGAAACATTGAGTTCTTTTGCGATTTGCTTTAAAGTTGCTTTAGCTTTCATTTAAGATAATTTTATTGAATTGATACAAATATAGTTGAATTGGGCAAATTATAACAAAAACATGTCATACTTAGGTGAAATTTTTAATTAATTATACTGTTCCTTTATAATAGGTAGAAAAAATGACAGAAAAATAAATTGCAAAATTAGCTTCCATAAAGTTTTTGCTACGAATATAAAATATTTTAAAGAAATTACTTACCTTTATTTTTTATTATTCAAATAATAAAATTTACCCTACAAATTCCGCCAACCCCAAGGAATTAAACACTTTTTAATAAAAAATATTTTATTAAAAATATTCTCAAAGCATTAAATAACAGAATTTTACATCATAATTAAAATTAATTATGATGTAATTACCTATCTTTATTAGAAAAGCCAAAAAAAACTTAATAAAAAGCCAAAAATCAAAAACCGCACACCTAAAAATCTCGTTTATATCTATTTACGGAATAATTATAATTACTATTAATAACACTTTAAAGAATTAAATTATGAAAAACGAAGTTAAAATTCATGAAGTTGACCGCTCATTGAATAACAGAAGGAGCTTCTTAAAGCTCAGTGGCTTGGCATTGGCAAGCGCGGGTCTGGTAATCGCTGGTTGCAGCAACAATGACGATGATAACGAGCCAGAAGACACATCGCTTCCAGGAGTTCGAAATGGTGTCTTTGACTTAGGCTCCGGAGATTTTGGTGTATTAACATATGCTTACGCCTTAGAGCAACTAGAAGCTGATTTTTATACTAAAGTTGTAAATTCATCAGCATTCAACAGCACTTTTAACGATATTGAGCGTCAGGTACTAACTGATTTATATCATCACGAAGTAATTCACAGGGACTTTTTTAAAGCTGCTTTAACAGGAGCACTTCCTAATCCGAGCACACAATTGCTTCCTACGTTAGCTTTTAACTATGGAGCTTTGAATTTCAATAGCCGTACCGATGTTCTTGCAACAGCAAAAGCACTTGAAGACACGGGAGTTGCTGCTTATAACGGAGCTGGAAAATTGATCAAAAGTGCTGATTATTTACTATTAGCCGGAAAAATTGTTTCGGTAGAAGCGAGACATGCGTCAGCTATTAGAAGTTTAATCAATCCTAACTCTAAGGATTTTGCAGGTGATGACGTTGTAAACGCAACAACAGGATTGGATGTTGCTAAAGATCCTTCTAAAATCCTGCCAATTGCAGGTGGATTTATCACTACAAAATTTACTGCCAAATATTTACCTTAATCTTAACTAGCTAAAACTTAGAAATTATGAATATTTTAAAATTTATAGAAACATTTACTGATGATAGCTTAATGAGAAGCACCAGCTCTCGAAGAGATAGTTTTAATCAGTTTGGAAACATAGGAAAAACACTGGCATATGCATCAATCCCATTCGGATTATCTGCAATGGCAAATAAAGCATTCGCAAAAGATATTACTGCCACACCGGCAACTCCAATTGGAGCTTTGCAATTTGCTCTTACATTAGAATACCTTGAAAACGAATTTTATGCCATGGCATTGGATTCAGGTGTAATTCCTGCATCAGAAAATGGCGGGCGTGATTTAAAAGTTTTTCAACAGATAGCATTACATGAGTCAGATCATGTTAAATTTTTAATTGCAGGACTCGGCGGACCAGCAAGTGCTAATTTTGTTGCAAAACCTACTTTTGATTTTACTGTTGGAGGTGCATTTGATCCGTTTCATGATTATCCAACCTTTTTAGCCCTGGCTCAAGCCTTTGAAGATACGGGGGTAAGAGCTTACAAAGGTCAGGCAGCAAATTTAATTACGACACCGGATTTATTAACTGCTGCATTACAAATACATTCTGTAGAAGCACGTCATGCCTCTGAAGTACGTAGATTACGAGGATTAAAAGGATGGATTTCTAACAGTGAAAGAGGCGCAGGAATGCCTGATGCTACCCAAGCTGTTTATAATGGTGAAGGAGTTACTGTACAGGCAGGATTTAATACTTCCACTGCATTTGGAGCCGCTGCAGGATCAGAAGCTTACGATGAGCCACTTACGACACAACAAGTCGTTGACATTGCAAATTTATTTATTGTTTAACAAAACAATTCTAAATATTGAACCACCTTCGCGTTATTGTGAAGGTGGTTTTTTTTTATTGTTTTAAATATAAAACTGACACCCTGATTTTCAGCAGATAAAATATTCTTTTCAGGTATTTGGTTTTAAAATAATTAATTGTACTTTTGCATCCCCTTTATTGGGGATGGAATGTTTAATTAAAATAATATTATGGACGCATTAAGCTACAAGACAATTTCAGCAAGCAAAGCCACTGTTACTAAAGAGTGGATTGTTGTAGACGCTGAAGGTCATAACTTAGGTCGTCTTGCTTCAAAGGTTGCAATGATCTTAAGAGGTAAGTACAAACCAAGTTACACACCGCACGTTGACTGTGGAGATAACGTAATTGTTATCAACTCAGAAAAAATTAACCTTACAGGTACAAAAATGAATGACAAAATTTACATGCGTCATACAGGTTACCCAGGAGGACAAAGAACTTTAACTGCTAAAGTATTGCAATCTAAAAACCCTGCATTATTAGTAGAAAAAGCTGTAAAAGGAATGTTACCTAAAAATAAATTAGGAGCTGAACTTTTTAGAAATCTAAATGTTGTTGTAGGTTCTGAGCACAAACAAGGAGCTCAAAAACCTAGAACTGTTAACCTAAACGATCTTAAGTAATGGGAGTTATTCACAAAATCGGTAGAAGAAAAACCGCTGTTGCACGTGTATATGTTTCTGAAGGAACAGGAAAAATCACTGTAAACAAAAAAGAATTCGCAACTTACTTTCCAACTGCAACTTTACAATACAAAGTTTTACAACCAATGTCTATGACAGAAAATGTAACTAACTTTGATGTAAAAGTAAACGTTTACGGAGGTGGGTCAACTGGTCAGGCAGAAGCTGTAAGAATGGCATTAGCACGCGTTATGTGTGAAGTAAATGCTGAAAACAGAGCTATCTTAAAACCAGAAGGTTTATTAACAAGAGATCCAAGAATGGTTGAACGTAAGAAATTCGGTCAGAAGAAAGCTCGTAAGAGATTCCAATTCTCTAAACGTTAATATTACCTGTCTTGTTCAATTAGGACAAGACATGATCAATTATTTATTGAAATTAAAAAACACAGTTGTTGTTGCTCTCCTACCGAGGTAGGAAATAGTTTAGCATCTAAATGTATAAAGCCTGGGAAACCGCCATTTATGCATTGCTAATCAACAGAACGTAAACTAGTACAAAAATGGCAAACAAAATAGAAGTAAAAGACTTACTAGAAGCAGGTGTTCACTTTGGACACATGACTAGAAAATGGGACCCAAATATGGCCCCATACATTTATATGGAGCGTAATGGTATTCACATTATCAATCTATATAAAACTGCAGCAAAAATTGAAGAGGCTAATGAAGCTTTGAAAAAAATCGCTGCATCAGGTAGAAAAATCTTATTCGTAGCTACCAAAAAACAAGCAAAAGACATCGTTGCTGAAAAAGCAAAAGCTGCAAACATGCCTTACATCACTGAAAGATGGCCTGGCGGAATGCTAACTAACTTTGTAACTATCAGAAAGGCAGTTAAAAAAATGTCTTCTATTGATAAAATGAAGAAAGATGGTACTTTCATGACGTTATCTAAAAAAGAGCGTTTGCAAGTTGATCGTCTACGTGCTAAATTAGAGAAAAACTTAGGTTCAATCGCTGACATGTCTAGACTACCAGCTGCATTGTTCGTAGTAGATATCAAAGCTGAACATATCGCAATAAAAGAAGCACAAAAATTAAACATTCCAGTTTTCGCAATGGTTGATACGAATTCTGACCCAAGAGAGGTTGATTACGTTATTCCTGCAAATGATGATGCTTCTAAATCAATTGACAAAATTTTATCTTTAGTTACTGCTGCTGTAATCGACGGTCTTTCTGACAGAGGTTCTGACAAAGAAACTGAGACTACAACAGAAGAAGCTGCGGCTCCTGCTGCTGTAGAAGCTGCTCCTGCTGCACCAGCTGTTGAAGCTGCTGCTCCTGCTGCAACTGAAGAATAAATCAAATTTTAAATTCCAAATTTTAAATTCCAAATTCCAAATACAAAATTAAAAACGTTATGTTGATAATTTAATAAAATTGGAGTTTGGGATTTAGAAGATGGAATTTTTACTTTTAACATTAAAATTCAAAATATTATGGCAACAATTACTGCTGCAGACGTAAATAAATTAAGACAAACTACAGGTGCCGGAATGATGGACTGTAAAAAAGCTTTAGTTGAAGCTGATGGAGATTTCGATAAAGCTATACAAAACCTTAGAGAAAAAGGACAAAAAGTTGCTGCTAACCGTTCTGACCGTGAGTCTTCTGAAGGAGCTGCTGTTTCTTTTGTTAATGCTGACAAAACTAAAGGAGCTATCATCACTTTAAACTGCGAAACAGATTTCGTAGGTAAAAATGAGGCTTTCGTAACTTTGGCTAAAGAATTAGTAGAAAGAGCGATCAACTTCTCTTCTAAAGAAGAATTCTTAGCTTCAGATTTCAACGGAATTACTGTTGCTGAAAAATTAATCGAGCAAACTGGAGTTATTGGTGAAAAAATCGAAATCGGTGGTTTTGAAATTTTAGAAGGTGCTTTTGTTGGATCTTATGTTCACGTTAACAAAATTGCTGCATTAACTGCAATTTCTGCTGCAATTCCTAACGCTGACGTTTTAACTAAAGATGTTTCTATGCAAGTTGCTTCTATGGGAGCTGATACATTATCTTACAAAGATTTTGATCCTGCTTTCGTTGAATCTGAACTTGCTGCTCGTATTGCTGTAATCGAAAAGGATAATGAAGAAGCAAAACGTTTAGGAAAAACTTTAAAAAATGTTCCTAAATACATTTCTTTCTCTCAATTAACTGAAGAAGTTTTAAAACAAGCGGAAGAAGATGCTAAAGCTGAATTAAAAGCTGAAGGTAAACCAGAGCAAATTTGGGACAAAATTATCCCAGGAAAAGTGCAACGTTTTATCTCTGACAACACTACTTTAGACCAAGAGAAAGCTTTACTAGATCAAAACTTTATCAAAGATGATAGCAAAAAAGTTGGTGATTATGTTAAAGGATTCAATGTTGAAATTACAGGTTTCAAAAGAGTTACTTTAGGTTAATATACTATTATTTCAATATAAAAAAGCTCTGAATATTCATTTATTCAGGGCTTTTTTCGTTTTAATTTCTTATCGTCCGTAGGTTTATAAGATTAATCAAGGTGTAGTAATTTAAAGCTTAAAAACAAACTTAGCAAATCAGTAACTTAATACTTTAGCCATTAAATCTTTTATCATCAATATAATAAAGACTGTTAAATCTTTAAAATCTGTGGCTAAAAAAATCCCCGAATAATTATACATTATCCGGGGACCTTAATTAGAATCTTTTCTTATTATTTTTTCTTCTCTATAATAGGGAAGTTTCTGGCACGCATTAACGCATCCGATTTAGGCGCTCTTCCTCTAAAGTTTTCATACGCTTTCTCCTGATCAATAGTATTTCCAACACTGAAAACATTATCGTAAAGACGCTTCGCAACTTCTTTATCATATGGTCCTTTTCCTTCTGTAAAAGCTTCATAAGCATCTGCATTGATGACATCAGCCCATAAATAACTATAATATCCCGCAGCATATCCATCTCCTGAGAAAATATGTCCGAATTGTGGAATTCTATGACGCATTACAATTTCTGATGGCATATGAAGTGCATCCAAAGTCTCTTTTTCAAATTTATGAGGATCAATAGTTTCTGTAGCCAAGTGCAATTTCATATCAATTAATGAACTTGAAATCGTTTCTACAGTAGAGAAACCTTCATTAAAATTAGCCGCTTTTTCAATTCTGTCTACTAATGATTGTGGCAATGGTTGATTTGTTTTATAATGCAAAGCAAACTTATTCAACACCTCAGGAGTAGCCAGCCAGTGCTCTAACAATTGAGACGGAAACTCTACGTAATCTCTCGCAACAGATGTTCCTGCTAAACTTGGATACGTTACATTAGAACATAATCCGTGAAGCGCATGTCCAAATTCATGAAATAATGTGGTTGCATCCTCCCATGAAATCAAAACCGGCTCATTTGCAGTTCCTTTAATAAAATTACAATTATTAGACACTATAGTTAATACTTCTCCATCCATTCTTTGTTGATCACGGTAAGCATTCATCCATGCACCGGAACGTTTTCCTGTACGTGCATAAGGATCAAAATACCACAGTCCAACTACTTTACCGGTAATCTTATTACTAACTTCCCAAACACGTACATCAGGATGATAAACCGGAACATTTGTAATTTGCTTAAAGCTTAAATTAAACAATTCACCAGCAACCCAAAACATACCTTCACGTAAATTTTCTAACTGCAGGTAAGGCTTAACTTCGTTTTGATCTAAATCGTATTTTGCTTTTCTAACTTTTTCAGCATAATAACGATAATCCCAAGGCTGAATTTTAAATTTACCTCCTTCGGCATCCACAATTTTTTGCATTTCAGCAACATCCTGGTGCACTTTTTCTACAGCAGGCTCCCAAACTGACATCATTAAATCTAATGTTTTCTTAGGATCTTTTGCCATCTTATTAGACAAACTCCAATCAGCAAAGGTAGGAAAACCTAATAGTTTTGCCTTTTCAGTACGTAATTGCAAAATAGAAACAAGCGTTGTATTGTTATCATTTGCGTTACCATTATCACCACGCTTTACAAAAATATCAAATGCTTTCTCTCTTAAATCTCTACGAGTAGAAAAAGTTAAAAAGGGCTCAATAGACGAACGCGTATTTGCTACGCAGCCCATAACATCCAATTTTCTGCTTTTTGCCTCAGCAATTGCAGCATTTTTTACTTCAGTCGGTAAACCATCAAAATCACTTTCTGTTTTTAATGCTACATATTGATTGTGCTCTTCTGCTAATAAATTCTGACTGAATTTTGTAAAAAGACTTGCCAATTCCTGATTGATCTTAGCTACTTTTTCCTTGTCTTTTTCATTTAATTTAGCACCTTCGCGAACAAAATCAGTGTAGTACAACCAAATCAAACGTTGTTGTTCACTGGTAAGCTTCTTACTTTCTTTTGAGTTATACAAAGTTTCTATTCTGGTGAACAGTTTTTTGTTTTGTAAAATTTTGTCATTAAACTCAGATAATTTTGGAGACATTTCTGTTTCTACAGCATTAAATTCCGGAGTACTTAACGTAGAACCGTAAATACCATAAACAGTATAAATTCGGGATATTGTTTTACCCGAACGCTCTAAAGCAGCAATCGTATTATCAAAAGTTGGTGCTTTTGGATTGTTTGCAATAGCATCAACCTCGTTTAGTTTTTCCTGAATCGCAAATTGAAGTGCAGGTTTAAAATCCGAAACCTTGTACTCATTAAAGGCAGGAACACCTCCATAAGGTCCTGTCCATTTTTTCAGTAATGGATTATCGGAAGTCGTTTGTGCGTTGGCCGCAAATAAAGTTGTTCCCATGAGAAAAATTGTCATTAATTTTTTCATTATCATTAATTTGATTTAAATATGTTATTGTTCCAAATGTAACTAAAAATCAGCATTCAAAAGAAAATTTTAACTTTCAGATAATCTATAAACGTTACTTTAATTTAAAATTATCATTTACAAGTTATAGAGAAATAGTTTAAATTTGGCACATCATTTACCACACATATGTTTAAAACCCGAAAAGAAATTGTTTTTGTAATTCTGGCTGGCATCTTTATCACTAATGCCGTTGTCGCTGAACTTATTGGAGGAAAATTAATTCAAGTTGGACCATTTGTAATGAGTATTGGTATTCTGCCCTGGCCAGTAGTTTTCTTAACTACTGATTTGATCAATGAGTATTTTGGCGAAAAAGGCGTAAAAAAACTGTCTTTTATAACGGCATGTTTAATTGCTTATGCTTTTTTAATCTTATTTATGGCCATTGTAATTCCGGCTGCCAAAGGAATTAGTCCTGTCAATGACGAACAATTTCAAGCTGTTTTTGGACAAAGTATGTGGATCATTGTAGGTAGTTTAATTGCTTTTATGGCCTCTCAGCTAATTGACGTGTGGATATTCTGGTTTTTCAAAAGAAAAACCGGAGAAAGGAAAATATGGCTCAGAACAACAGGATCCACTGTAATTTCACAATTGTTTGATTCCTTTATTGTTCTTGGAGTTGCCTTTTGGTTACCCGGAAAAATTAATTTTGACACCTTTCTTTCCTCTGCTTTAATTGGATATACCTTCAAATTAGCGATAGCCATTTTATTAACACCACTAATTTATGCCGGACATCATTTGATAAAAAAATATCTCGAAGAAGACCATGTTGCTGAGAAAAAAGAACAAAAAATCAAATGAAAAATCGAAAAATAGTTTTGTTAATTCTCATTTTAGGCTGTGGGATTAGCTGTAATAAAACGGATCGTGAGCAGTTGTTACAATCTACTACAAATATCTCAGAAAAAATAAAAAGCATTTCAAAAAGCACCGTTGAAACTATATCAGCAGTAAAAGATTCTATTGCCAAAACAATATTACATAAAAAAACCAGTAACAATAAAACGACTACAGCAGAAGCAACTACTGCAAAAGACAGTACAGAAGCAGGAACTTTAGACCCTGAAAAACTAAAAGGCTTTAGCTATTTAAAAAAAATACTATCTACTTGTAAAATGGGAGAAACATTAACCCAGAAAGAACTAATCGAAGAACATAACATTCCAAAAGAAGGCGTTAAACTAATTAAAAGCATCACTAAAACTGCTGAAGATGAAATCGACATCAAATGGAAATCGACCTGGTTTGTTGAGAAAATATCCGATGCAAAATTTACAGATGCCCGAATGAAGATTAAATTTGAAGCCAATAAAATGTACACTTCCGGAAAAGCAATCGGAATTAAATACAATAAAAAGATCTATAATGACCTAATCATCATAGGTACTTCGGCTTACATTCCTTCTGTAAAAGGCTATCATTGGAAAATAGGAAAATAAATCACAAAAGAAATCAATCACTAAATGAAAAAACTAAGTACTCTCTTTTTATTTTTAACAACAATAGGAGTAATTTCTACAAGCTGTAGCAACGACGACAGTAGTACCGTAAACAATGCATCAATTGTTGGCAAGTGGGAGTTCTCACAATATGGAATTGGGCCTGTTGGTAAAGAAATTTTTACAGACCGTACCAATATAACAGAGTGTGGCAAAGATTATATGGAATTTCTATCTGATGGAACATATAAAATTGTACTATTTAAAAAAGATAACGGAAAATGTGTGACGATGGAAGACGATGGAAAATACACCAAAAACGGATCAATTCTTTCTCTTAAAAAAGGGAATATAGAAAACCTGGAACCAGCAAATTCAGAAATCATACTGTTAAATAAAAGTAGTCTGAAGATTAGAATTACATCTCAAATAGAAAAGGAAACAGTTTCAGAAATTTCGATATTTAAAAAAATATAGTTTAAAAATGGATCCAATACGATGCGGCTGGTGCTCTGCCAGCGATTTATATAAAAAATATCATGACGACGAATGGGGAGTTCCGGTTTACGATGATCCCTCTTTGTTCGAATTTCTAATTTTAGAAACTTTTCAGGCTGGATTAAGCTGGATCACTATTTTAAACAAAAGAGAAAATTTCAGAGTAGCTTTTGATCATTTTGATTATAAAAAAATCGCCAATTATCCTGAGGGAAAAATAGAATCGTTATTGCTGGACAGTGGAATTATTCGGAATAAACTAAAAATCCGCGCTACAATTTCAAACGCACAGGCCTTTATGAAAGTACAGGAAGAATTTGGAACTTTCTCTAAATATATCTGGAAATTCACCAACGGAAAACCTATCATCAACCATCCAAAAACATCAAAAGATGTTCCCGCCACTACTCCACTTTCAGATGAAATTAGTAAAGATTTAAAAAAAAGAGGCTTTAAATTCGTAGGTTCAACCGTTATTTATGCCCATATGCAAGCCACCGGAATGGTCAATGATCATATCGAAGATTGCTGGACAAGAACTAAGTAAACATTCGCAATTTTAAGTTTTCCAACAACTTGAAACCTGAAACTTGATTTTTTTTTCAACTTTCAAACAAAAATATATTACATTTGCTTCACACTTTAGGGGTGTCTACTAATAAGTAGGCTGAGATTTTACCCTCTGAACCTGATCTAGTTCATACTAGCGTAGGGAAAAGTAAGATGACTTCTGCGCGCATTCTTATGCGTAATTGTAGCCATTCCTAAAGTATAACTATATACTAAATTCAAAAGGAATGGAACTAAAAATCAACCAACAAATCAAACAATTCAATGCTGAATCGCTAAGCGTTCAATCATTGCTCGATCTCGAAATTCCAAATAAACAAAACGGAATCGCCGTTGCCATTAACAATACCGTTGTTCCAAGAATCAATTGGAACCAACATCTTGTATCCGAAACTGACGAAATTTTAATCATTTCAGCCACACAGGGGGGATAGTGCCGATAACTACCGGGATAAATTCCAAATTTTTCAAAATTCCAAATTCGTACAGAACAACGTATACGCGCTGCTGTGCATCTCTACGGAAAAACCATAAGCAAATCTATAATCAAGATCAAAACCTGAAACCTGAAACTTGAAACAAAACTTTTAAACTTCCCTTTATGACTAACGAAGAAAAAATCTCCAGAACCCCTTTTCCAAACTCCAAAAAAGTATACGTAAAAGGCGAAATTCATCCAATAGAAGTAGCAATGCGCGAAGTAATTCTTAGTGATACCAAACTTTCTAATGGCGGAATCGAAAAAAATCCAGCTGTAACAATTTACGATACTTCAGGACCATATACAGATCCAAACATCGAAATTGACATTCGTAAAGGCTTACCACGCTTACGCGAAAGTTGGATTTTAAACAGAAATGATGTCGAGATCCTCAACGTAATCACATCAGATTACGGACAAACCCGACTAAAAGATGAAAGTTTAGATCATCTTCGTTTTGAATATTTACATCAGCCAAAAAGGGCTAAAAAAGGTGCAAATGTCACACAATTGTATTACGCTAAACAAGGTATTATAACTCCGGAAATGGAATATATTGCGATTCGTGAAAACCAGCGCATTGAGCTTTTAAACGAACAAACCAGCGCCATGAAATGTCAGCATAGCGGACATAGCTTTGGGGCAAACACTCCGAAAAGCAAGATCACTCCGGAATTTGTTCGTAGTGAAGTGGCTTGCGGAAGGGCCATCATCCCAAATAATATCAACCATCCTGAAAGCGAACCGATGATTGTCGGGCGTAATTTTCTGGTAAAAATAAATGCCAATATCGGTAACAGTGCTGTAACATCAAGTATCGAAGAAGAAGTTGAAAAAGCAGTTTGGGCTTGCCGTTGGGGCGCAGATACTATCATGGATTTATCAACAGGAAAAAACATTCATGAAACCAGAGAATGGATTATTCGTAATTCTCCGGTTCCAATTGGTACTGTCCCTATTTATCAGGCTTTGGAAAAAGTAAAAGGAATTGCTGAAGATTTAACCTGGGAAGTTTTCCGCGATACTTTAATCGAACAGGCAGAACAAGGCGTTTCATACTTTACCATTCATGCAGGAGTTTTATTACGCTACATTCACTTAACAGCTGATCGTGTTACAGGAATCGTTTCCCGTGGCGGATCGATCATGGCAAAGTGGTGTTTATTTCATCATAAAGAAAACTTTTTATACACGCATTTTGAAGAAATATGCGAAATCATGAAACAATATGATGTGGCATTTTCTTTAGGAGATGGTTTGCGTCCGGGATCTATTGCAGATGCCAACGACGCTGCACAATTTGCTGAATTAGAAACATTAGGCGAACTGACTAAAATTGCATGGAAACATGACGTTCAGGTTTTTATAGAAGGTCCAGGTCACGTACCGATGCACATGATTAAGGAAAACATGGACAAACAATTGGAACATTGTCATGAAGCGCCATTTTATACTTTAGGCCCATTAACAACTGATATTGCACCAGGCTATGATCATATTACATCTGCCATCGGAGCCGCTATGATTGGCTGGTACGGTTGTGCAATGCTATGTTATGTTACGCCAAAAGAACACCTTGGCTTGCCTAACAAAAAAGATGTAAAAGATGGTGTTATTACTTATAAAATTTCAGCACATGCGGCTGATTTAGCCAAAGGACATCCGGGAGCACAATATCGTGATAATGCATTGAGCAAAGCCCGCTTTGAGTTTCGTTGGGAAGATCAGTTTAATTTATCATTAGATCCGGATACAGCACGAGAATTTCACGATGAAACACTTCCGGCTGATGGTGCAAAAGTGGCACATTTTTGTTCGATGTGCGGACCAAAATTCTGTTCGATGAAAATATCTCAGGAAATTCGTGATGTTGCTGCTGCCGAAAAAGGCATGCAGGAGAAATCAGAAGAGTTTATTGAGCAAGGGAAAGAGATTTATATTTAAGGAAGAGGATAGAGAAAAGAACAAAGAGAATAGAAGAAAGAATAAAGAGGAAAGACTATGATCGTAATTACAAATCCTTCTGCTATTGCAAATGAAATCAGCATTATTGATTCTTTATTTGAAGAAGGATTGTCTTTGCTTCATATTCGGAAACCTGATTTTTCTGCTTTCGAAATGGCTCAATTTATTTATCAGATCAAACAGGAAGATCGATCTAAACTGGTATTACACAATCATCACGATTTAGCTGAAGATTTTGGAATTAATCGTATTCATTTTTCCGAAAAGGAAAGGAAACATAGTTTTTTAATGGATTATAGTGAGAAGATATTTTCAACATCAACACATGCTATTGAAGGTTTTAATGCTTTAGAAAATGATTTTGATTATGCTTTTTTAAGTCCTGTTTTTAGAAGTATCTCTAAAGAAGATTATCATCCAAATACAAATCTTTTTGAAGCTTTAAATTTAAGAACAAACAATAATGCCAAAGTAATCGCTTTAGGCGGAATTGACTCTAAAAACATTCAAAAAGCACTTGAAAATGGTTTTGATGATGTGGCTCTTTTAGGAAGTATCTGGAATAATGAAAACCCAATAAAACAATTCAAATTATGTCAACAAATCGTCCTTTCGTACTCAGTATAGCAGGTTTTGACCCTACTGGTGGCGCCGGTGTTTTGGCTGACATCAAAACATTTGAGCAACATCAGGTTATCGGATTTGCGATAACAACCGCCAATACCATTCAGACTGAAAATAAGTTTTTTGAAATTGAATGGACGGATTTGAACTTTGTAATTCGATCTATTGAAACTTTATTTAAAAGCTATGAAATCAAAGCTGTCAAAATTGGAATTGTCCCCTCTTTAGATTATTTAAACCAAATTCTTTCAGTAATAAAAATATTATCTCCAACAACTAAAATCGTTTGGGATCCTGTTTTAAAATCAACCACAAAATTCGAATTTATGACGATCACAGATCAATTAGAATTGAATACAATTTTATCCAAAATCGACCTGATTACGCCCAACTATAATGAAATAGAAGTATTATTTCCGGGTTTTATTTCAGAGAAACTTTGGCTACAAAACCAAATTCCAACTTCTGTTTTACTAAAAGGCGGACACAATCCTTCTGAAACAGGAACAGATCGTTTATTTCTTAAAAATGAAATCATTGACTTGCTTCCGTCTAAAGAAAAATGTTTTGAGAAACACGGTTCCGGCTGTGTATTATCATCTGCAATTACAGCAAATTTAGCTTTGAATTTTCCTCTAATCGAAGCATGCAAAAATGCTAAAAACTACATCGAAAAATACCTGAGTTCAACTACAAATTTAATCGGATATCATTATGTACCATAAACTGCAATACATCTCACAAGGAAAAACAATCAAAGAACAGTTATACAATATTCATCAGGCGTTAGATGCAGGATGTGATTTGGTACAAATGCGATTTAAAAACCAAACCGCCAAAGATACTTTTGCCTTAGCCGAAGCAGTAAAATTTTTATGCGAAGAATATCTTGCCAATTTCATTGTAAATGATAATCTCTATCTTGCCCAGCAAGTAGCTGCAGACGGCGTACACTTAGGCTTATCAGATATGAAAATCGATGAAGCCAGAACGATTTTAGGCCCTGCAAAAATCATTGGAGGCACTGCGAATACCTATGAGGATATTGGGGATCATGTAAAAAATGGTTGCGATTATATTGGCTTAGGACCTTTTAGATTTACGGACACAAAAGAAAAATTAAGCCCAATTTTAGGTTTGTCAGGTTATTACGAAATTCTTCAAAAATTAAAAAGCAACAAAATAGAGATTCCCGTTTATGCCATTGGAGGCATTACACTAAAAGATATAAATCCATTAATGGAAACCGGAATTCACGGAATCGCCGTTTCCGGAATAATCACAAATAGTGATCAAAAAAAGAAACTAATTCAACAACTAAACGAAAAGTTATATGCAAACGTCATTGTTTAAAATTGGAGACAAAATTCTAACCTCCCGACTATTTTTAGGCACCGGAAAATTTGGTTCGAATCAACAAATGGAGGAAGCTATTTTAGCCTCTGAAAGCGAATTGGTTACCGTTGCCCTAAAACGCATCGATTTAGAAACAGAAACTGATGCTATTTTATCGCATTTACAGCATCCCAGCATTCATTTATTACCCAATACTTCCGGAGCAAGAAATGCCAAAGAAGCTGTTTTTGCTGCACAATTAGCAAGAGAAGCTTTAGAAACCAACTGGCTAAAACTAGAGATTCATCCTGACCCAAAATATTTGATGCCGGATCCGATCGAAACTTTAAAAGCCACAGAAGAACTAGCTAAACTTGGTTTTATTGTTCTTCCTTACATTCACGCTGATCCTGTTTTGTGCAAACATTTGGAAAATGCAGGAACTTCTGCCGTAATGCCTTTAGGTTCACCAATTGGAAGTAATAAGGGCTTAAAAACAATAGATTTTCTTGAGATTATAATCGAACAAAGCAATGTTCCGGTAATCGTAGATGCAGGAATAGGTGCCCCATCTGACGCTGCAAAAGCCATGGAAATTGGTGCCGATGCTGTTTTGGTGAATACTGCAATTGCCGTAGCCGGAAATCCAAAACTAATGGCAGAAGCTTTTCGAGAAGCTGTTATTGCAGGACGAAAAGCTTTTGAGGCTAAAATTGCTCATCAACAAAATTATGGAATTGCTTCTAGTCCGCTAACGTCTTTTTTATATGACTAATAAATAATTTAACTGCAAAGTCCGCAAAGAAAAGCGCTAACAACACAAAGCTTTGCTAACCTTGCGTAAATCTCCGCGCTCTTTGCGGTTAAAAAACTATGAAAACATTTAAGTCGGTTTTTGAACAATACGATTGGGATACTATTCAATCAAAAATATATCAAACCACATCAAAAGATGTAGAGCGTTCTTTGTCTAAAACCAAACGCAATCTTGATGACCTTTTGGTTTTAATTTCTCCTGTTGCACAAAATTATTTAGAGCAAATGGCACAAGAATGCCACGAAATCACTAAAAAACGTTTCGGAAAAACGATCCAAATGTATGCGCCGCTTTATCTTAGCAATGAATGTCAAAATATCTGCACCTATTGCGGTTTTAGTTTAGACAATAAAATCAAACGAAAAACACTTTCAGATGCTGAAATTAAACTCGAAGTCGAAGCTTTAAAAAATACTGGTTTTGATCATGTTCTATTGGTAACCGGAGAAGCAAATTATACCGTAAACATTAATTATTTTCTAAATGCCATTGCTTTAATAAGAGAACAATTTTCGATTATTTCTGTTGAAGTTCAGCCACTTTCGACAGAAGATTATGAACGATTGCACGAAGCTGGTGTTTATTCCGTTTTAGTGTATCAGGAAACGTATCATCAGGAAGTCTATAAAAAATACCATACAAAAGGTAAAAAATCAAATTTCGATTACAGGCTAGAAACTCCAGACCGAATTGGAACTGCAGGAATTCACAAAATTGGACTGGGTGTTTTGTTAGGCTTAGAAGATTGGCGAACAGATAGTTTCTTTAATGCCTTACATCTCGATTATCTTCAGAAGAAATATTGGCAAACCAAATATTCCGTTTCATTTCCGAGGCTTCGTCCGGCAGAAGGTATTATCGAACCCAATTTTATTATGGATGATAAGGATTTAACACAACTTATTTGTGTCTATCGTTTATGGAATGAAGATTTAGAAATCTCAATTTCAACAAGAGAAAATGAAAAATTCAGAAACAACATTATCCCAATTGGAGTTACGAGTATGAGTGCCGGTTCTAAAACCAATCCTGGAGGTTATGTTGTTGATCCGCAATCTCTGGAACAATTTGAAATCAGCGACGAACGTTCAGCCAAAGAAATCGCGCAAATTATAACAAACTCAGGTTACGAACCCGTTTGGAAGGATTGGAACAAAAATTTTAGTTATCAAGTTTAACATTTAAAGTTTCGGATTTCAGGTTTCAAATTTAACAAATCACATTTTACCCTTTACAATTTAAAAAATGAGCATTATACAAGAATTTCTCCGTTACAACAGACAAACCATTTTACCTGAAATTGGCGACGAAGGTCAGGAAAAACTCAAAAAAACCAAAGTTTTAGTAATTGGTGCCGGAGGATTGGGCTGCCCGATTCTGCAGTATATTGCTACTGCAGGTGTAGGTTTTATAGGGATTATGGATTTTGATACTATCGAAATTCACAACTTGCACCGACAGATTTTATATACGGAAAATGAAATTGGACAGGAAAAAGCTCTCGTTGCTAAAGAAGTCGTTTCAAAGCTAAATCCATTGATCGAAGTAATTGCCATTCGCGAAAAACTGACTATTGAAAATGCATCAAAAATTATTCAGCAATATGATATTGTTGTAGATGGTTCAGATAATTTTACCACACGTTATCTGGTCAATGATACTTGTGTTGCTTTACAAAAATCATTGGTTTACGGAAGCATTTTAAATTTTGAAGGACAAATCGCCATTTTTAATCATAACGGAAGTAAAAATTTACGTGATTTATTTCCTGAAATGCCTGATCCGAAAGATGTACCGAATTGTAATTTGAATGGTGTTCTGGGAACTTTACCCGGAATTATAGGAACTATGATGGCACATGAAACCCTAAAATTAATTTTGGAATTACCAACCTTAAAAAATGAACTCGTTCTTTTTAATACACTGAATTACAGTTTTATAAAATTGAATTTCTAGAAAAATTTTCTCTCCAATTCCAACAGAACACGATGATTCTGATCATCTTTTGTCTTCTAAAATAGAAATAAATTCTTCACGATTAATTTCGCGACAACCCAGACTCTCTAAGTGCGGATTATAAACCTGGCAATCCAAAAGTTTATAATTCTCTTTTTTCAAATAATTCACCAAAGCAATAAAAGCTATTTTTGATGCATTTGAGACTTTTGAAAACATACTTTCTCCACAAAAAACATGTCCCAAATCGATTCCGTATAAACCTCCAACTAAAACCTCATCTTGCCAAACCTCAACAGATTTTGCAATACCTTGCTCATTGAGTTTACAATAAGCATCGATCATTTCGTTTGAAATCCATGTTCCGTTTTGACCTTCACGTTTTATTTTTTGACAATTTGAAATTACATCTCTAAAATTTTGATTAAAAGTAACTTTAAACTGATTTCGATTCAGGATATTACGCATACTTTTAGACACTGCCAATTCATCTAAAAATAAAACCATTCTGGGATCCGGTGACCACCAAAGAATGGGTTCTCCTTCGTTGAACCAGGGAAAAATACCACTTTGATACGCCAATTTCAATCTTTCTGATTTTAAATCACCGCCAATTGCCAGAATGCCTTCTTCATCGGCTTCTGAAACTGGAGGAAAAAATAAATCGTTGAATACGTAATACATCTTTTAAAAAATTCCAATATAAAAAATTCCAAATTCCAATTGCACATTTTATGAATTGGAATTTGGAATTTACTTTTTAAGATTTTACCCTTTATTTACTTCTTAGAAAGGTAAATCGTCCGGTTCGTCTTCGTTTAAGTTTGTCGCTGGTGCAAAAGCTTCTGCAGCTGGCATTGCTGGAGTTTGTCCAGGTCCTTCCGGTGCTAGTCTTTCGATTCTCCAACCTTGAATACTATTGAAATATCTGGTTTCTCCTTGTGGATTAACCCATTCTCTTCCTCTTAAATTGATAGAAACTTTTACTGCCTCTCCTTGTTTGTAGCTACTTAATAAATCGCATTTATCTTGTGTAAATTCGATCAAAATATGCTGTGGATACTGCTCATCTGTGGTAACAACCAACTCTCTTTTTTTGAATGCAGCACTAACTTGTTGCTCTGGGTTCACCACTTTTACTTTTCCTGTAACTTCCATCTTCTTCTATATTAATTATTGTTTCTTTTCTATTTTTTTGCTAAAAGTACTTTCCATGCCGAAGAAATATCATCGTTATTCAAATATTTTTTGGCTTCTAAATGTACCTTTTCCTGATCATCGGAACTTAATACTCCTTTTACCGAAAAATTTTCTTTCACAAATATACTAACTTCTTCCTTTGTAGGCAAGGCTTCAATGTTACCTAATTTTCCGAGGTCATTTCCGTTAAAAACCTTGCTTTCCTTGATATTGTTCGGAATTACATCTACACCAACCCCTAATGTTGTTAGTGGTTTTGGCACTTCAAAAAGTCCTTGATTCGACCTTGAGTACCAGTTACTTCCCAGTCTTGAAACCAGATCAATTTTATGCTGGTCAATAGCTCCATTTTCATCTAAAATCGATTCATGAATATGAATTTTTACCACTTCACAAAGTATTAAATTCCCCGCTCCTCCTTCATTTCCCAGCGGAATAATCTGCGTAACTTTGCATTCAAACTGCACCGGAGACTCTTTTACACGATATGGTTTTACAAAATCTGACGGAATCTGTGTTAACCCGGCTTTGATAAATTCGTTTACACCCTCTCCATACTCGGTACTGGCTAATGATGTTTGCTGTACCATATCATAATTGACTACATTAATCACTACTTCACGAGTTGCTTCGGCATTGATCAAAGTGTGTTTTATCGTATTGTCACGAACACGACGCGCTGGCGAAAAAACCAAAATTGGCGGATTGGCACTGAACACATTAAAGAAACTAAAAGGCGATAAATTTGGAATTCCTTTTGTACTTATCGTACTTGCAAAAGCAATAGGCCTTGGCCCCACAGCACTTTGCAAATAACCTTGCAATTTTACCGTTGTAATTTCCTTAGGATCGATACTAATCATAGAATTTCTCTTTTTAACCGAACCTCATTTCGGCAACTACAAAAGTATAGAAATCGTTTGTGCCAAAGAAATACTTTAGGACTTAAAAACAAAAAAATCTTTAAAGCTTTACAAAATATTAAATGTGTTTATTTCGTTATATTTATACCACAAAAATTAGTTTATGCGTTTTTCTGAAAGTAGAAATACAACTCGTTGGATTATTATTTCCGTCTCCTTTTTAATCATTTCTCTGATTCTCTGGAATACCTATACTTTTTTCCAGATTTTCAAAAACGAAGAACGTTTAAAGATGAACCTTTGGGCCAATGCACAAAAGACTTTAATTAATGCCGATGAAAATACCGATTTAGATTTACCGCTTAATATTTTAAACAACAATACCTCTGTCCCTGTCATGCTTACCATGTATGATAAGGTGATTAGCTCCGTGAATGTTCCTGACGAAATTCTGGCTGACGAAAAGAAATCAATGTCCTATTTAAATAATTTAAAGAATGAAAATGAACCTATCGTTATTGAATACGCGCCGGGGAAACATCAGGAAGTTTATTATGGAAATTCTGCATTAATCAATAAACTCAAATATTATCCTGTTGCGTTATTACTCATCATTTTTTTGTTTGGCGCCTTGATTTACAATTTCTACAAAACTACCAAAATGGCCACCCAAAACAAACTTTGGGCAGGAATGGCAAAAGAAACCGCACATCAAATCGGGACGCCTTTATCTTCTTTAATTGGCTGGGTTGAAATATTAAAAACGGAAGAAATCGATCAATCAATCACTTTAGAGATAGAAAAAGACATTGAACGATTACAAACTATTACAGATCGTTTTTCTAAAATTGGCTCTGTTCCCGTTTTAGAAGAGCAAGATATTGTTGCTGAGACTTTGAATACTTATGAATATTTGCAGTCCCGTTTTTCTAAACAAGTTACTTTTTCTTATCATGGTCCCAAAGAACCTGTTTTAGTTCTGATAAATCCAACGTTACACAGCTGGACGATTGAAAATTTAATAAAAAATGCCATTGATGCCATGAAGGGAAAAGGAACTTTAGATCTTCAAATTGAACAAGATGCGCATCATGTAAAAATAAATGTGAAAGATTCCGGAACAGGAATTTCTAAAAAGCAATTCAAAACGATTTTCGAACCTGGTTTTACTACCAAAAAAAGAGGTTGGGGATTAGGACTTTCGTTAACCAAACGAATCGTCGAAGAATACCATAGCGGAAAAATAAAAGTTCTGAATTCTGAAATTGGAAAAGGAACTACATTTCAGATTTTATTAAATAAAAAAGTGTAGCAAAAATTACTCTTACTACACTTTATTTTTTTGTCGGGGACTTTGACTTCGCTTAGCCTGACATGATGTTTTACAAATTCGTCTGAATACTTTTAGCCAAAGCTTCAAATTCTTCTTTAGAAAGTGACACTTTATTATGAAAACGCATTTCATCCATTTCGTTTAACGGAATCAAATGAACATGTGCATGAGGAACCTCTAAACCTACAACTGCCATTCCGACTCTTTTGCAAGAAACGGTTTTCTCCAAAGCAATTGCAATTTTCTTAGAAAACTTCATTAGACCTAAATACAACTCATCATCGAGATCGAAAATCTTATCGATTTCTTGTTTCGGAATACAAAGCGTGTGTCCTTTAGCATTTGGATTTACATCTAAAAAAGCCAAATAATTATCGTCTTCAGCAATTTTATAAGAAGGAATTTCTCCGTTTACTATTTTGGTAAATATTGACATTGTTTATTTGTTTAATCATTTATCCGTTTAACCGATTAAACAAATAACCGGCTAAACTTTTAAAACTATTTAGTCTCTTGTAATTTCTAATATTTCAAATTTCAAAACTCCGTTTGGCACTGTAATTTCAGCTACTTCTCCAACAGATTTTCCTAGTAAGCCTTTTCCAATAGGAGACGTTACGGAGATTTTTCCCGTTTTCAAATCCGCTTCACTTTCAGCAACAAGCGTATATTTCATTTCCATTCCGTTGCTTTGGTTTTTAATCTTCACATTAGAGAGTACCAATGCTTTCGAAACATCCAATTGCGATTCGTCTATTAATCTTGCATTAGAATATACTTCTTCCATTTTAGCAATTCTCATTTCTAACAAACCTTGCGCTTCTTTTGCTGCATCATATTCGGCGTTTTCAGATAAATCACCTTTGTCTCTTGCTTCTGCTATATCTTGAGATGCCTTTGGACGCATTACACTTTTTAAATGCTCCAACTCATCTTTTAATTTTTTTAATCCTTCTGCTGTATAATAAGATACTTTACTCATAACTTCGTCGTTTATATAAATACAAAAAATCCCATCGGGACGGGATTTTGTATTACAAATATACTATTATTTTTAATAGTACATAATTATATGTTAATCATATAAAAATCAAATCTAAATAATTTATTTTTGTTTCACTAATTCTTATTAAAATAATGAAAAAATTCTGGTTTTTAATCGCGTTTGTTTCTATCCTTTTCTCTTGTAGTGATAACGGTGTCAGCAACAAAAATCCTAACATACCAAATTATTCTGTTAACTTATCTGTCGACATGAATCTACCTGCTTACTCCAATCTTAAATTTGTCAGTAATGGTGTTATTATTCCAAATTATGGTGCAAAAGGAATTATTATTTTTAATGCCGGCAGTGGTTATAATGCATTTGATGCTGCTTGTCCAAATCAGGCTTTAACTTCATGTATTGCTATGACTATAAACGGAATTAATGCTGTTTGTTCTTGCGATAAATCAGAATACAGTTTATTTACCGGACTTGGCGGCAAAGAATATCCCTTAAAACAATACCGAGTTGAAGTAAGCGGAACTGTGATTCACGTATATAATTAAAATAAAAAAGCCTGAAAGTTTACATTTTCAGGCTTTTTTATATTTTTTGAATCTTCTAGAATTTCAATGTCAGTCCGGCTAAAAAATTAATTCCTGCTTGCGGGTAATAGTATGGATATATATCATACATTGCTCCGTTTGAAACATATTTTTTATCTAAAATATTATTCACTAAACCGGTAATCATAATGGATTTAAAGATTGATTTTGGCTTGATTTCGTAAGAAACATTCAGATCGTTTACGAAGTAATCCGCTAATTTGGCCGAAGGCAATTCGATATTGTTCATGTATTGCTCTCCAACATATTTCTGTAATAATGATACGTGTAAACTTTCAATTGGGCTATACACAATAATATTTCCTGCGATAACTTCTGGAGAATAGGCTATTTTAGTTGTTCCATAATATTGCCCTTCGACAGCCAAATCAACATTTTTATTGCTGCTTAAAGTAAAATTTGGTCTTAGAATAAATTTCTCTGAAAGTTTGATTGTCGCATCTAATTCAAATCCTAAACGGTAACTTTTTTCGGTATTGGCACGAATTGGCGATCCAACATCATCAAGTCTTCCTGTTAAGATCAATTGATCTTTGTATCCCATATAATATATATTTGAAGTCAGTTGAAATTTCTCCGAATTAAATCTCCAGCCCAATTCAAAATCATTTAGTTTTTCCGGTTTCACCTTCCCTCCTTCGTAATCAGTTCTGTTTGGTTCACGATTGGCTCTGGCGTAAGAGAAATAAAGTGTATTCTTGTTGTTGATTTCGTAGTTTAAACCTGCTTTTGGATTAAAGAAATTAAAGTCATCATCAACAACTCCTGTTTCATAAGAATTCGCTTTGTATGTTACTTTTCTATATTGTAAATCACCATAAAAGCTTAATTTTTCTGTAAACTGATAATTTGCCTTTGCAAAAATGTTTCCATCTGTTTTAGTTGACGAATCATCATAATAATGATCTCCCGGCTCTGACTGTGAAGCATATCTCGCCCATATTACTTTACCATAGTGATCACCCTCATATTTATTCCAGCCTCCACCTAAAATAACATCCAGTTTTTCTTCTTTATATTTTACCGAGAATGTGGTTCCGTAGAAATCATTATCCAACCATTTCTGACGTACTAAGTCAGTTGTAGTTACTGTACCAACAGGCTGTAAACCGTAGTCTGCCATAGTAGCCTCTTCTTTGTAATTTTCGTAATATCCTTTTCCTTTTGTGTAATGAAAAGCTAAAGTACTGCTCCATTTATCTGAGTATGATTCGCTCCAGTGTAATTGATAATGGTCTTGTTTGTAATTATCCGTTTCATTATCATAAAAACGCACATTTCCTGATTCATCTGTATACATTCCTGCAGAATTAAAAGTACGATCTGCATTTAAGGTTTCAGCGTCAATACCGTTCCAGGATTGGTATGTTTTTTCAGTTCCTCCAAAAACTAAAGCTTTAATTAAAGTCGTTTTTCCAACATAGGTTCCTTGTAAAAAATATGATTTTAAATCAGAACTGGCACGATCTACGTAACCATCAGATTTAATGGTAGACAAACGCCCGGCTAATTCAAAATCATCATTTAGTAAACCTGTACTGAATTTTACGGTATTTTTATTGGAATTGAAACTTCCGTAAAAACTGGAAATTTCTCCGGTTGGTTTTGAAGCATAACTATCTGTAAGCATGTTTAAACTTGCTCCGAAAGCTCCTGAACCATTGGTCGACGTTCCTACTCCTCGCTGTAACTGCAGACTTTCTACAGAGGAAGCAAAATCCGGCATGTTTACCCAAAAAGTTCCCTGACTTTCTGCATCATTGTAAGGAATCCCGTTAATGGTCACGTTTACTCTTGTAGCATCGCTTCCTCGAACTCTGATTCCTGTATACCCTATTCCGCCTCCTGCATCAGAAGTAGTAACAACAGATGGCAGATAATTCATTAAAACAGGGATATCCTGTCCCAAATTTCTAAATTTAATTTCCTTTTTATCCATATTACTAAAAGTAACCGGAGTTTTTGTAGTCACACGAACTGCTGAAACTAATACATCATCAAGCTTGTTGACTTTGGTTGAATCCTGCTCCTGCGCGAAAGAAAATTGTGTAAAGAAAATAGAAGAAAGAAGAAAGAAAATAGATTTGGTTCTGCCCATTTTTTGAACCTTTGAGCCTTTGAACCTTTGAGCCTTTGTTGCTTTTAAAGCACTTTTTAAAAAAGTTTTCATTCGTAAAGAATTACGAATAAAAGGGGGAATTATTCTTTGTTAAATTAATAAATGTTTCACGACAAAATATAGTGTGCACGCTAAAATTGTCGTTTATTTCCCTTAGCGACATTACTCGCTCAGGTTCTTTGGGTATGATCTCAGCTCGTTATTTAGAGCACCCCTTTGAGACAGGGCAAATTTAGAAAAGATTTTTAGATATTTAGATTGTTTGACTATTAGATTTTTTAAATTAATTAAAATTCAAAAACGTCTATTAATCCAAATCTGGTTTCCTGCGAGATTGCTTTCTCTCAGAAATATTCTTTTTGTCTTTGATTCGTTTTTTAATTACAGATTTTGGAATTCTGGTTGCTTTTCGAACTTTAGGAACAAACAATCCTTTTTTGATTATTTCGAGAAAACGTTTTATGACAATATCTTTGTTTTTAAGCTGGCTTCTATCTTCGTCACAATTTAAAATTAAGATGTTTTCAGTTGTTAAACGTGACGCAATATTGGTAAGCAAAAGTAATTTTTCTTCTTCAGATAAAGCCTGAGAAGTATTTATATCAAAAGTCAGAACTACTTTCGAAGAAACTTTGTTCACATTTTGCCCACCTGCACCACTACTTCGAACAGCTTTAAAACTTAACTCTGATATAATTTTTTCGATATCCATTATTGTGGCTGGTGTGCTGCTTTTAATAAATCATTTACTGTTTTTACAGGATTAAAAGTGATTAAAGGTACTGCAACGAAAATAGTTAGCCAATTCGCCATTGCACCATTCCATAATCCTGGTAACTCGTAGCTTTTTACTATTTTTCCTTCCACACTTTTTTCCACAATAAAACCTGCTTTGTGATCTACAAATTGTAGTAAATCAAATTTTTTATTTTTATAGTTTCTAATCCCGCAAACTAAATCAACCGGATTAAAATGAGTTGACTCTGCTAAAATTTCCTGTTGTTTTTTATTCGCCAAATCTACCTGCGACGTTTCTACTATTTGTAACGAAACAGATCCTTTAGCATTCATTACCCAAAATGGTCCTCCACCAGGTTCTCCTTCATTTTTCACCATTCCACAAACCCGAATTGGCCTGTCTAATAAGTCTTTAATCTTATTAACTTTATTTTCGAAAGTAAACTTATTAAAATCACTACTCATTTCTACATTTAGCTTCTGCAGTAAAAAGGAAACAATTTCTTCCAGATTCTTTTCATTTATTTCCTGGTTATCAATTGCTCTTAAATAATAGAAAACTTTTTGTTGTACTTCAATTAAAACACCTGCCAGGGCTTTTTTATACAATGTAATTTTATCAATATGATTTTGTATTACATTATCAATATTTTTTATAAAAATAATATCTGACTCAAGTTTGTTTAGATTTTCAATAAGTGCACCATGTCCTCCTGGTCTAAAGACTAAATTGTTGTTTTTGTCCCAAATAGGATTATTTTTGGCATCTACACAAATAGAATCTGTGCTTTTATTTTGATAGGAATACACAATATCAATTTTAATTCCTGAATCTGCTTCAATTTTATTCTTAAGAACCTCAACTTCATTCTCAAACAAATTTTGATGTGCTTCAGAAACTGTAAAATGCAAATTAGAAACCTGATTTGATGTTGCATAATGAACGCATTCATTCAAATGTTCTTCTATTGGATTTGCAATATGAGTTTTATATTGATGAAACGGTAATACTGCTTTGGGTTTATTGGCAAAATCAAAATAATCAGAAGCGAGTAATGTTTTTATAAAATAATAATTTTTATAATCTCTTTCCAGAATTTCAAAATCAGGATAAATCATTCTTAGCTTTTTATCCAAAGCTTTAAAAAATGGGAATTTATCCATTGCAACGATAAAAATAGACAATTCACTGTCTTTTTTTCTATTGATATAAGCGTTTAGAGTTTCTTTTTGAATATCAAAATCATTCAAAAAAGCACTTAAAAATTTAAACATTCTGCTTGCTGCACCTGATGCCGGAACAAACTTCTTAAGTTTTAGTTTTTCTTTTTGGAGATCAAAAAAATGGGCTTTTTCTTCAAATTCAGATTCTGTGAAACTTAAAATTCCGTTATTAATCGTAGCCGGGCTAATTAAGTTGCTTTTTGCTATTCCGTTTTTAAAAATTTCTAATTGTTTCAGAATATTATCAAAAGAAATTCCATGATTATAAATCTGAACAAAATCTGTCGATGAAATTCCATGTTGTTTTGCAATTGATAAATTATCAATGATACCAATTGCCTTTGCCAAACGACTTTCTTTGTTACCAGAAAGCGTTATAAATGGCTTTTTAGCATCAATCAGCGTTTGTTTGAAAACTGAAAACACGGTTTCCCTACCATTGGGTGTATCTCTGATATCATCTTTTTCCCAGGGAACATCTATATCCGTAAGGAAAAACAAATCATATTCATGTTCTAATGCTGCTTCATTTAAAAGCGGATCACAAAAACCATAATATACCTCAGAAAAAACTTTGGTAACCATCAAATTAGTATCCGAAAACAAATACTTTTTTGCTGACGAAAGCTTTTTATTTTCTAATGCAACTTGCCCGTATGCAATAGGCAACATATCGTCTGCAACACAAATATGTTGGTTCTCTTCCCATTTTTTCTGCAAATAATCACGTGCGAATTCAGGAACCCATTCAGTTTCATAATATTCTGCAAGTTGTTTTGCCAATGTGGTCTTCCCTGTACTTTCAGGTCCAAATAAGGCAATTTTTATGATAGCTGTTTTTTGCTGTCTAAGATTTTTCTCCATTCTAAATAAGCTGAAATAGCCAAAATTGTAAAAATTAAATACTGAAGTGACAGCATCCCTAAGCCACGATAAGCATAAAGAGGCACAACAATAATATCGCCAATGATCCAAAGTGTCCAGTTTTCGATCTTTTTCTTGGCCATGTACCACATTCCTGCAAAAAATATTCCTGATGAAATCATATCGACATAATTGTCTTTTTTGATTTCATAATCAAAATACCTATAAATTCCGAAAACTACGAAAACAGTTACAAAGAACAGTAAAATTCCGATTATTTTTTCATTAAAGTTTGTTCGGGTAATAGGCAAATTATCTTCTACAGTTCCTCCTTTTGCCCACATATACCAACCGTAAATACTCATTATCGAAAAATATCCATTAATAATCATATCGCCAATATATCCTGCGATATATAATAGATAAACAGATATTACAGTCGCAATCAAACCTGTGGGATACACCCAGATATTTTCTTTTTTAGCAAACCAAACGCTTAAAATTCCACAAACAAAAACTAAAAACTCTAAAGCAATGTGCCATAAAGGGGCATTTTTGTAACTTTCTAAAAAGAAATCAATCATTGGAGGGCTATTTTTGGTTGTTATTATGATTCAAAAAACTGACTGTCGTTTTCAAAAGCAGTTCCAATAACTACCAGATCAGCGCCAGCATTATAGGCATTTTGGATTCCGTGCAAATCTACAATTCCTCCTCCAACAATAATAGGAATATTGATATTTTGAGCAATTAACTGTATCATTTCTAACGGAACCGGTTTTTTTGCTCCACTTCCTGCCTCCAGATAAATCAATTGATTACCTAACATTTCTCCGGCTTGTGCCGTTGCCAAAACCAAATCAAAATTTTCTCTGTTCAATGGTTTTGTTTTGCTTACTCTTGCTACGGCAGTTTCATTGCCGCTTTCGATCAAAATATAACCTGTAGAAATAACTTCGAGATTTGTCTTTTTAAGAATTGGCGCTGCCTGAACCTGATATTCTATAAGATAATCCGGGTTTCGGCCAGACAATAAAGACAAGAACAGAATAGCATCGGCCTGAGGTGAAATTTGCGACGGATTACCCGGAAATATGACAACGGGTAAATTTGTTTTTTGCTTTAATGCGGCAATTAAATCCTCTAAGATTGTAGATTCAACAATGCTTCCTCCCACAAAAATATGGGTTGCAGGAGACTGATTTATTTTAAGCAATAAATGATCTAAATTTTCCCAAACAATTTTATCAGGATCTAAAAGTATGGCCAATAATTTTCGTCCATTACTTTTAGCTTCCAAAATTTGCTGGTGTATATTGGGTATTTTTTGTCTCATAATGGCCGTAAAAGTAAAAGTTTTTTAATGTAGAAGAACTATTTTGAATGAATTATATTTGTGTTATATCCAAACAAAATTATGTTTGCAATTGATCTGTTGGACAAATATGGCGTTCTCAAAAAATCTTTCGATAAAAATGAAATTATTTTTGAAGAAGGCAATCTGCCAACGCATTATTACCAAATTATTTCCGGCGAAGTAAAAATGAGTAATTATAATGATGCTGGTCGGGAATTTATTCAGGGTATCTTCTATAAAAACCAATCTTTTGGAGAGCCACCTTTATTTTTAAACCAAAATTATCCTGCCAATGCTATTGCTGTTGAAAATGCAAAAATTCTTTTGCTGCCTAAAAGCTGTTTTATGAGATTGCTGGAAGAAAATTCAAACGTGAGCATCAGAATAATCGAGAATTTAGCACAGCGTTTGTATTACAAATCTGTTATGGCGGCAGAGATGTCTACTCAGGAACCGGAACATCGCATCTTAAAATTGATGGATCACGGAATTGCATATTTTAATTTTAAGAAAGACGAAAATGGTTATCTCATCAATTTTACCAGACAACAAATTGGAGATTTAACCGGTTTGCGGGTAGAAACTGTCATTAGATCGATTAAGGCATTAGAAAAAAAGGGCATTCTAAAAATTATAAACAGAAAAGTATATCGATAAAATAGTTCTTGTTTTATGATTTTAATCATAAAACGCAGACCTAAAGTGCATGTACCTTTGTAGTATAAAAATCTCAATATCATGACACTATATCAAACAACATTCGAAAATTTCAATAAAAATTATATGGGTTCTGCAGCAATGGCTGTAATTGGTCAAAGCTGCTTAGGTGCTGCTGCTGCAATGTATATCCTTTCTCACGGAACTTCTATCGGACAAATGATACAACTGGGTATAATCGTTCTGGCTTGTATTCTTGCAAACACTTCTATCCTTGCCCAAATGAAACACAAAGTGGTTTTTAACTTCATTCTTGTAAGCACTTTATTAAGTGTTATCTTTATAATCGTGAACAATTTTATACTATGAGAAAACCAATAGAAAACAGAGCTGATATCTCCTTTTTAGTGCATCAGTTCTATGCTAAAATAAGAGCCGATCAGGAAATCGGCTTTTATTTTAATACAATGATCAAAGATTGGGATGCACATCTTGAAAAGCTAACCGATTTTTGGGAAACCAATTTATTTGCTGTAAAAAAATACAAAGGTAATCCGCATGCGGTACACAATGAAGTTGACGCTCATTTCGAAAGTAAAATTACCTCAAATGAATTTGGAATTTGGCTGAACTATTGGTTTCAGACTTTAGAGGAGCATTTTGAAGGTGAGAATGTCGAAACACTGAAAAGACGTGCCCGAAAAATGGGAACATTTTTATTTATGAGTATGTTTGAACATCGAAAAAAGATGACGGAAACTTAGTCCTTTTTGTCTCATTTTTTGTCATTTCGATGCAGGGAGAAATCGTACTCGCAGCACGAAAAAGAATCGCGTTTTTTTGCTTATTTCTATCGTCTGTTCATTATCATTCGAAATTACAAGATTGTGCTTCATACCTCACAAGGACAAGAGATTGTGATTATACTTCAATGGATGGATTAAAATTCATCCCAACAATATGTTTCGTTACTCCGGAACTCTTTCTAAAATTTGATTTTATCATAGAAATCGCAATGACAAGATTGTCACGAGTATTGGAATTTGGAATTTGGATTTTTTAAAATTGGAATTTATTGAAATTTTATTTCTCAAAAGCATACACCAAAGTAAAGTCCTGGCCAGAAGTACTTGACTGGATCTCTTTATAATGTACATCAAAATCTATTACTAAATCATTAAAATGCAAACTAGCCTCTGCCAGATTTTTATCTAACGAAAAAGCATTTACTCTAATATGATCTTTAAAACTGATTCCTTTTTCGTTTCTAATTTTAAAAATGGCTTCTTTTGCACCCCAAATTACAGTAAGTTCCTTAATATAATCTACCGTATTTTGAGTGTTCAGGTAACTAGTTTCGGTATCTACGAATTTATCGGCGATTCGGAGGATTTTTTCACGTTGCAATTCCATGTCGATTCCTACTGTTTGATCGCTGATTATAATGGCTGCAAAATCATGCGAATGTGTAATCGAAATATGATTGTGACAATTAAAATACGGTTTTCCAAACTCGTCATAATGCATTTCATGATCGGTAAAACCCATTTCCTGTATCAACATACGAACGCTCAAAAAAGCGCGCTGGTGCATTTGTGACTTCATTCCGTTAAGTCTTTGCTGCGTTTTTTCTTTTAAGACTACTTTGCTCAATAACTCCTCAAAAGATTCCGTTATGTGCCAAACTAAGATTTTGGTAGTTGCGTTGAATTGTATGGTTTCAGATAAAGGCATGCTTTTTTTAATTATGAGTTTTAAGTTATGAATTATTTTCCTGATTTTAAAACGAAACTTCTTATTTAACGTCTCGTCTTTCTAGCCCTGATGGGAGCGATATCCTTTTTCTTGCTCCTTTAGCAAGGAAAAGATATAGCGGACAGCAGGAAATAGCTCCTTATTTTCAAAATCATCTTACAACAAGTAAATTATTTAGCTAAAGTTCAAAAGATTAAGAAATTAAACATTTCACAAATCTTCTAGAAAGTAGTCAAAATTAAAAACCTATTCCGTAAATTTGCAAAAATTTTACAATTACAAATATACTATAAATGAGTACTACAACTACGCCTTTTGTGGCTTTCAAAGTAAAAGACATCTCTCTAGCGGCTTGGGGAAGAAAAGAAATTGAATTAGCTGAAGCTGAAATGCCAGGTTTAATGGCTCTTCGCGCTGAATATAAAGACGAACAACCTCTTGCAGGTGCTCGTATCGCCGGATGTTTGCATATGACAATCCAGACTGCAGTTTTGATCGAAACTTTAATCGCTCTTGGTGCAGAAGTTACCTGGTCTTCTTGTAACATTTTCTCTACTCAGGATCAGGCTGCTGCTGCTATTGCTGCTGCAGGAATTCAGGTTTATGCCTGGAAAGGTCTTGATGAGCAATCATTTGACTGGTGTATTGAGCAAACTTTATTCTTTGGTGAAGACAGAAAACCATTGAACATGATTCTTGATGATGGTGGAGATTTAACGAACATGGTTATTGACCGTTTCCCTGAATTGGTTCCTGGAATCAAAGGATTGTCTGAAGAAACTACAACTGGAGTTCACAGACTTTACGAAAGAGTAAAAGCCGGAACTTTACCAATGCCTGCAATCAACATTAATGACTCTGTTACTAAATCTAAATTTGATAACAAATACGGTTGTAAAGAATCTGCTGTAGATGCTGTACGTCGTGCAACTGACTTAATGTTAGCTGGAAAAAGAGTTATCGTTTGTGGATATGGTGATGTTGGAAAAGGAACTGCTGCTTCTTTTAGAGGTGCAGGATCTATTGTAACGGTTACTGAAATTGACCCAATTTGTGCTTTACAAGCTGCAATGGACGGTTACGAAGTTAAAAAATTAAACACTGTAATTGCTAATGCTGATATCATCATTACAACTACTGGAAATAAAGATATCGTTCTTGGAGAGCACTTCGAGCAAATGAAAGACAAAACTGTTGTTTGTAACATCGGACACTTTGACAACGAAATTGATATGGCCTGGTTGAACAAAAACCACGGTGCATCTAAAATCGAAATCAAACCACAAGTTGACAAATATACTATTGCCGGAAAAGACATCATCATTCTTGCTGAAGGTCGTTTAGTAAACCTTGGTTGCGCTACAGGTCACCCAAGTTTTGTAATGAGTAACTCATTCACCAACCAGACTTTGGCTCAAATCGAATTATGGAAAAACAGCACTGCTTACAACAATGACGTTTATATGTTACCAAAACATTTAGATGAAAAAGTTGCTGCTTTACACTTAGCTAAATTAGGAGTTGAATTGGAAACGTTACGTGACGATCAGGCTGCTTATATTGGTGTTCCAGTTGAAGGTCCTTTCAAACCAGAATATTACAGATACTAAATAATTTTAGATTTAAGATTGTAGATCTTAGATTTTTAATACATATTCAAACCCGACAGTTTTTTAAAACTTGTCGGGTTTTCTTTTTTTAATCTAAAATCAGAAATCTAAGTCTACAATTATCTGGGCGTGCCACCATTCCAATAAGAGGGCAAAATTACTGTGTGCAGACATGCCCTCTTATCGGAATGCTGTCGGGCTATCCGGGCTACTTCGGTAGCATTGCTCCTATCCCCCACGCTAACAATAGTGAAATGCAAAGATTAGTCAGATAATTTTGAATAATTTTTAAATTATACTATACATTTGAATTCCAAAACAAACCTAAAAACCAATCTATGAAAACACGCTTTATTTTAATGCTATTAATACTGTTTCCCTTTTTTGCTTCTGCACAATTCAACAACCAGGCGAGGGCCATGCAACAACAAATGAACACCCAGAATCAAAAATGGGCAAGTGAGCGCAGAACAGCGGATCAGCAATGGCAAATGAGAAACATGATGTCTCAGACAAATAAAATTCAGAGTGCTGAAAGCAAATTAGCCAAAGAAGAAAAAAACAGACAGAAACTAGAAAAAAAAACAGATAAACTCAATGCCAATCTAAAAACAAACCAAGATCAATTAGCCAATATTAAACGCAATTCCGAAAATAACAACAATCCCGATCTTCAAAAAAACATCGGGAAATCGGAAAAGAAAATAGCACGGTCTGAAGAAAAATTAAACAAAAGCAAAACAAAATTAGCATCTAGTACTAAAAAAATAGAAGATTTCAGAAAACAAATTGAAACCTCTAAAGCAGAAAAAGAAGAGCTATCTAAAAAGCAAGAAGAAGAAAAAAAGGTTAAAGAAGAAGAAAAAGAGAAGGAAGAAAAGAAAGCGGAAAAAAATTAAACCAATTTATTTGAATATAACAAACCCTTACTATAATCAATTTATAGTAAGGGTTTTCTTTTATATATTATCTTTGAAAATGATTAGAAAATCTCATTAAATCGATAACAATTAAAAATATGATTGAAAAAGTTTTATGCGAACAACATGGTTCAAAAGATATGTCTTTTACATGCATTCATATTGCAATGGCAATAGACCCAAAAGAAAAAGTTGGCTTTTTTTATTCAGAAGCCGAAGAAGATCTTCCTCAAATTGCCTGGTGCGGAGAATGCGAACAATGGTTGCTGGATAACGGCGAAGAATGGACTGACGTTTTTCAAGCTAAAGCCGATTTTAAAATACTATGCTCTGATTGTTTTGATGAGGCAAAAAATAATGAATTAGAAATTCACATCCGATAAATAAACCCCATGAAAAAGAGTATCATCCTTTATATATTGCTTTTTATAAACTGTACCTTATTGGCACAAAATAAAGATACCTGGGTTTCATTTTGGGATAAGGATTCTATACATATTGGTTTTAAAGATCAAAACGGAAATGTCAAAATAGCACCAAAATTTATGGGGCTCACATCTGCTAATAAGTTTGATGATATCATTGTTGTTTCAGAAGAGGTGAATGAAAGCTGGAAGAGTTATTACTTAACAAAAACCGGAAAAATAGTTGGTCGGGATAGTTTATATATTTACGATAATGGTCCTGACTGCGAGAACGAAGGTTTTATTCGTTTTAAAGATTATAAAACAGATAAAATGGGTTTCTTTAATGGTCAGGGAAATATTGTGATTCCAGCTGAATACAATGATTTAACCAGGGTAAGAAACGGAATGATTATCGCACTAAAAGGGGCCACAAAAATAATGGATGCTGGCGGGGATGGTCATTTTAGCTGGTCTGGAGGTAAAGAACATCTCATCGATACCAATAATAAAATCCTAATAGAGAATTTTGGATATAATAATGAACTGAATTTCTATTCGCTGCAAAAATCAAAAGAGCCAAACCAAGACCCGATAAGAGAAAACTTCCCCGGAGTTGACGGCCAATACTATTCCTTTATCAATTATGATAAAGAGTTTAAATTGTGGCTAAAAGACAATTTACAAACTAATCTTTCAAAAGAAAATTTATTAAAATTTTCCTTTGACAAAATCACCTATTGGAAAAAACCAAACGGCTGGAAGAATGAGTCAAAAACAAAATTTATCAATCAGAATTACAAAATTATAAAAGCAAAAATAACTGAGCTGACAAAAACAAATTGCGACTATCATGTCTTCTCTGAAAGTCTGAATCCTTTTATTTATGAAGGTAAAGAATTTAGTGAATATTTCGACAATTGTAATCAGGCGAAAGAATGGATGTATCCGGTGAAAAATATTGTGATCTCAAATAAGGACGTTAAACAAGATCATCTTGAATTTTTGAAAACTGAAAATGGCTATAAGCTGATAAGTGTTTCACTAGCAAAAGAGAATCTTAAATAGTTCTTTCACATCAATACAAAAGTTAACTTTGTAAAAAACGTTAGCTATGAAAAATTTCTTCTTTTTAGGCATTGCTATTATATTCGAAATCATTGCCACTTCTGCCTTAAAAAAGTCGGAGCAATTTACACAGCTTATCCCAGGCATCATTACAATTGTGGGATATTTTGCGGCCTTTTACTTTTTGAGTTTTGCGATCAGAACTATTCCGGTTGGGATTGCTTATGCCATTTGGTCCGGTGTCGGGATTGTATTAATTACTATTATTGGAGCTGTTTTCTTCAAACAAATACCAGATTTGCCTGCTATTATCGGATTAGTTTTGATTATGATGGGCGTTGTCGTAATTAATATTTTTTCTAAAACTACGGTGCATTAAATAAATGGTTTCAGGTTTCAAGTTGGTGCAAACCTGAAACGAAACAAAAAATCAATTGTATTTTGTGTTATCAATTCTTAATTTTCTTCATTTCAAACTCTAGAAAAATGATTTTCAAAACAGCCACTATTGCAGACTTAAAAGAAATGCAGGAAATGTATATCGAAACTATTAAATGGGTTTGCAAAAATGATTATAATCCTTTGCAAATTAATGCATGGGTTTCCGGACTTAATGATACTGAACGCTGGCTGAAAGTTATTCACAATCAATATGTTTCATTGGCTGTTATCGAGAATAAAATTGTGGGTTACGGAACTTTAAAAGACGGAAATTATATTGATTTCTTATGTGTTCATAAAGATTTTCAACGACAAGGAATTGCTGATAAAGTATTCAATCAATTAGAGATCGAAGCCAGAAAAGAAAACGCGAAAAAAATCACCGCAGACGTAAGTATAACCGCAAAACCATTTTTCGAAAAGAAAGGCTTCATTATAATAGCCGAGCAAAAAAACATAAGATTGGGCGTGGAGCTTTTCAATTACAAAATGGAAAAAAATCTGAAATAAAAATAATTGTTTCAGGTGTAAAGTTTCAGGTTATTGCAGAACTTGAAACCTGAAACTTTAAACAAAAGAAAACATTAAACTTCCGCAAGTTTCGGATTTTATAACCACGCAATCCTATCGATATTTGCATTATAAAATTGAACGAAGATGAACACACAGGAAAACATTAATTATAATCGTATTGCTGATGCGATCGATTATATCAAATCTAACTTTAAGGATCAGCCCAATTTAGATGAGGTTGCTGAAAAAGTACATTTAAGTCCGTTTCACTTTCAGCGCTTGTTTACGGAATGGGCAGGAACAAGTCCGAAGAAATTTTTGCAATATATTAGTGTCGAACACGCCAAAAAAATCCTCAAAGAAAATAATAAAGTTACTTTATCTGATGCTGCTTTTGATACCGGATTATCAGGAACAAGCCGCTTACATGATTTATTTGTAAATATCGAAGGCATGACACCCGCCGAATATAAAAACGGAGGTAAAAACTTAGCCATTAATTTCAGTTTTGCCGAAAGTCCGTTTGGGAATATCATTGTTGCTTCGACCAATAAAGGGGTTTGTTTTATGGCTTTTGCCGAAGAGGAAGAAACAGGATTTCAGGATTTAAAAAACAAATTCCCGAATGCGACATTCTGTAAAAAACTAGATTTAGCACAACAAAATGCTTTGTTCCTTTTTAAAAATGACTGGAGCAAATTATCTGAAATAAAGCTCCATTTAAAAGGTACTGATTTTCAATTGAAAGTTTGGGAGACTTTACTCAAAATCCCAATGGGACAATTGTCTACTTATGGATCCATTGCACAGCAAATCGACAAACCAAATGCTTCCCGGGCTGTTGGAACTGCTATTGGCAGTAATCCTGTTGCTTTTTTAATCCCTTGTCATCGCGTTATTCAATCCTCCGGAACCTTTGGCGGTTATATGTGGGGAAACACGCGTAAAACGGCTATTATTGGTTGGGAAGGCGCTCAAATTAATTCAGATATTTAAAATCATTTTCATGCAAAATATACAATCTAAAATTGCTTCTATTAATTGGGAAAGTATCACCGAATCTATGCACGAAAACGGTTTTGCAATTATTACGAATCTACTCAACAACGAACAATGTGAAGATTTAAAATTCGATTACGATAATCCAACCTTATACCGAAAAACGGTTGTTATGGAACGGTATCGATTTGGTTTGGGAGAATACAAGTATTTTAATTATCCCTTACCGGATTTAATTCAAGACATTCGGACTTCTATTTATCCTAAACTTGCCCCTATTGCAAATGCCTGGATGAAAGTTTTACTTATAAATACTGTTTTTCCTGAAACACACAAAAAGTTATTGGAACAATGTCAAGCAAATAACCAATTCAAAGCAACTGTTTTGATATTAAAATATGGCAAAAGTGGTTTTAATACTTTGCATCAGGATTTATATGGAGACGTTTATTTCCCTATTCAAATTGTGCTTTTCCTAAATGAACCTGACGAAGATTTTACCGGTGGTGAATTTGTATTAACAGAACAAATACCAAGAGCTCAATCTAAAGCAATTGTTTTAAAACCTAAAAAAGGCGATGTTTTGGTTTTCACAACCAATTTCAGACCTGTAAAAAGTACAAAAGGATATTATCGTGTGAATATGAAACATGGAGTCAGCGAAATTCATTCCGGTGAACGACATACGTTGGGGATTATTTTTCACGATGCACTTTCGTGAATATTTTTTTTTCACCACGAATTCACGAATTAAACTAATTCTATTCGCATGGATTTTAAAAATAATTCGTGAATTCGTGGCGGAAAAATCGCAAAACGTTAGACGCACTGCAGTATGTCTTTACAATAAAAATAGACGTATAAAACAATGATTCAACACAATGAAATTTCCGACTCCGATCTCCGAATTAAAATTAAAAATGCGGAAATTTGCTTTGGTGGAAACCGAAAACTAAAAATCTACGGGACTTTAAGATGTTCGTCAGGTAAAAGAATGAAACGAGAAAATCGTGTTTTCTTTTTATCTGAAGATGAAGCCAGACAAAATGGTTTCAGACCTTGCGGACATTGCATGAAAACCGAATATCAAAACTGGAAAAATGGACTTATTTAATCCTCAAACTGACGAAAATACGAATCTGCTTCCTAAAGACGGAACTGTAAATTATTACGGAAAATTGTTCTCTCGAGAAGATGCAAATCATTACTTAAATGTTTTGCTACATCATATTGAATGGAAAAATGACGAAGCCATCATCTTCGGAAAATTAATTGTTACGAAACGAAAAGTAGCCTGGTACGGAGATTCAGGTTTTGAATATACGTATTCGAATACTACTAAAAAAGCACTTCCGTGGACGAAGGAACTTTTGGATTTAAAAGCTGTTATTGAACAAGAAACCGGAGAAACATTCAATTCCTGCCTACTAAATTTATACCATTCAGGCGACGAAGGAATGGCTTGGCACAGCGATGCCGAAAAAGATTTAAAAAAGAATGGTGCTATTGGGTCTGTAAGTTTTGGTGCTGAAAGAAAGTTTGCTTTTAAACATAAAGACACTAAAGAAACCGTATCGTTAATCTTAGAACACGGCAGCTTATTGGTTATGAAAGGCACTACACAAACACATTGGTTGCATCGCTTACCGCCAACAAAAACAACTTCTAAACCTAGAGTGAACCTGACTTTTAGAACAATTGTTTCACAATAAAAAATTAAACCATTAAGATAGTAGGTGCATTAAATTTAAAATTCTTAAATTATAGTGAGCAATAAGAACGATTTATAATCCGCATTTTTTATAAATATCCAAAATTACAGATTGCTTTCCTAAAAGATAATTCTCTATATCATGAGGGAATTTCTTTGCCATTTCAATTTTAATCTGACCATATCTATCCTTGTCATCATCATGCTTACGAAGGTAATCCCGAAAAGTGATATGTCGTTTTAACTCATTGGATTCTTTGTGACAGACATACAGGTGATGCTCCATCAGATGTTCTTTATTGGTATAACTAAAAGCTTCCCGCCCTTCTATACCTAAGTTGCCTGCGTGCTCGTAATCTATCTCTTTCAGCTTTTGTTTTACCGCCTCAAACATATTATTTTCAACTACGACATCAATATCAATAATAGGTTTTGCATATAGTCCCGCCACAGAAGTACTGCCTACGTGTTCGATCGCCAATACGACATCCTTTAAGACAGCAAATAATTCTTTTTCAATTTTTTGAAATTCTTCTGCCCAATCAGGATTATACGGAACCACAATTATGTTCCAGGTTTCACTGCCAATCATATGAAATATTGTTTTACAAATATAATAATTGCTAATTAGTTCTTCTTTGGTAAAGAAAATGCGCAATAGCCTTTACCAACCTTGATTCAATCCATTTTTAAGGACTTCATCATATTTATCTTTATCAAAAGTATATAAGGTTGGGGCTTTATGGGCGACATTGTTTTTTTTCTCACCAAGTTTATTTAAGATGCCCATATTGTTGATTTTGCGTAGAAAATTTCTCCTGTCTAATTTTTTATCCAAAATCGTTTCATACAATTTCTGAAGTTCCGGTATGGTAAATTTTTCAGGTAATAAATTGTAGCCAACCGGCATTAAATTCAATTCAATACGAAGTGTAGTCAAGGCTTTGTCTAAAATTTCTTTGTGATCTAAAATAAGTTCCGGTACTTCTTTATGATCAATCCATTCGATAACTTCCTGACTATTTTTTTGCTGTGGAATTGCCTTCAGAAAATCAATTAAAGCATAATATCCAATGGTTACAAAACGTTGTGTAAACCATTTTCCTGCTTCTTTCGGAATTTTAAAATATTCTAAAACTGCATTTTCAAAATGTTTATCATTTCGTTTTACTCTTCCAAAAGTAGCAAATTGTCTTAGAAAAATACCTTCTATTCCTGTACGTTCATTTAAAACAGTAACCGCTGCCGTATCAATATCCTCATCAAGAGGTACAAATCCACCGGGCAATGACCACTTACTTTCATAAGGAGTTTTAATCAGTAAAACTTTAAGCTGATTGTCATGAAAACCAAAAATGACACAGTCTATTGAAAGTCCTGGCTGGTAATTTTCTCTATTTTCTATTATTCCTTTTGGCATCCGGTTTCTCTTCGTTTACATTTTCCTGTCTCAAATAGTTCTGCAATTTAATTCATTTTTATAAAATCAACAGTTCTTTTGACATTCAGTCCCATTATTATCGGTAAAAACAAGTATTAATAGCAACAATTTGACAGTATAATTTTTGCTTAAAATTCAAAACGAATAAAAAAAATAAGTACATTGCGTCATAATAACACTTTAGACATCAAACTTGTTATTTTTACAACAAAAAAGTGTTTAAAAACAGCATTACAAAAATTATAATATATTAATTAACAGCTTAATATTATATATTTTTTGTAACAAATAGTAAAGAAACTAGTCTACTCTATATATAATATAAATTGATTGAAGTATGAGCATTCCGAATATAGAAGACCTAAACAAGAAGCTTATTAAAAAAATATTCTCTTCCTTTGGATTTGTTTCCAAAACTTATCTTTTAGAAGCTTCTTTAAAATATAGTGAAGAGCAGGAAAGAATTTTCAATGAAATGATCGTTGAAACTGAAGCAAAAGATAAAAAGGCAAAACGCGAAGCTTTTGATAAAGCATTATTTGCATCCTATAAAGGAATTGGTGCTATGGATTTTATACATACAGTTTTGAAATAACCAAATTATAGAAAAATTTTAATCGATTTGATTTTTTAAGATTACTGATCTAAGATATAGAACCTTGCTAAAAAGCAAGGTTTTTTTATTTACATAAATCACTCTGCACTAAGTAACTTCTAAAGTTTATTTGATTTAAAACTTAAAATTCAGGGTACAAAAACCAAAGATTTTTTTAAGTTTCAGTTGCCAATGTCAATAAAATGATGCAAATTTATTAAGAAAATTAAATTAATTAATTTCAATCGTTACTAAGTATTCTCAAAATTCTATATTTTTGCCAATTCAAAAATATAAGATTATACTTATACTGAATGTTTGAAAATATTAAAAATACAACAATGGAAAATCTTATTCAATCAGAGAATTATAAAATTCAAAAGCCAGCACAATGGGCTACTACTACAAATGACAATCAACTTATTGAATACATTAAAGAATCAGATTTTGCAAGCAGACAAATAGATGAGGGAAGAGATTATTGCTATTTTTTAGATAAAATTTATTATACAAATGACGAGGAAAATAGTGAATATGCTTGTGTAGCTTACACTCTTAATGAACCTTCAAATCTGGAAAACGCTTCTGTAATGGATGTCGTAGTGGAAGAAAACGAGACTTATATTATACACAGAATAAGTGTTTTAAGAGAAGGTATATTAGTTGATAAAATTCCTGATACTAAAATTAAAGTACTGGACAGTGAAAACCAAAGTGATGGTGGGGTTTTGAGCAGTAATAAGAAGATCAACATTACGATAAAGGATTTACGTCTTTATGATGTTTTAATAATGGAGGATTCCAGAGTAAAAGTTTTTACAGAACGTGACTTTTTACGCAAAGAATTTTCAAAGTTTGTTTGGGTAAGCCCCAGTACCTATTGGGCTTACGGAAGCTATAAATTTACTTTTATTAATGATCGTAAGAAAACCATTGCTTACAAAAAAACTTTTTTCAGAGATGAAGATGGAAATGTATTGGCTCCGGAAATCAATTATCTAGAAAAAGGCCAAAAGTTTACTATCGAAAAAGAAAACTACATCAACTTTGTAGACACTAATAGGGAGATTGCTCCTTTTATTGATTTTGCAACTGATAGTAACTGGATCGACTTGTCTAATTACATTTCTCCCTTATACGAAGCGGTTTATAATAAATCATCTTTACCGGAATTCGCTCCTAATCTGGTCGAAAAGCTGAATGCTATTACCAACAAAGAGGAGCAATTGCAGTTTGCTATCGATTACGTTCAAAATCATGTTTATTATGTTTTTAATGCTGACGAAATGAACGGTCACAAACCACAAGAACCCGCTATAACTTACCAAAACAAACAGGGCGATTGTAAAGCAAAATGTGTTTTACTGAAAGTAATTTTAGATTATATCAAGGTAGATTCGTCTGTGGTTTTAGTGAATTTTAATACAGATCATTACCTGAAATATTACTTACCGTCATTGCTTACTTTTAATCATGTAATTGTGAAAATCGATTATAAAGGCGAGACTTATTTTATCGATGCTACTAGTCGTGATGAATTTGGATGGATTGAAAATCGCGGATTTATTTATTTCATGCATTATCTTGAGGTGAAACCCAACCAGGATTTACAAATAAAAAAATCGCATCGATTCCCTTATTATGGTATCAATGAAAAAGCTGAATTTAACGTTGAAAACAATATCGGAAAACTTACTTTAACGACCACCTACAAAGGAAATCGTGCCAATTATATGCGTAAGTATTTTAAAAACACCAATAAAAGAGAAATCATAGACAGTTGGAATAATTTCTTTTTTTATACGCTGAATTATAATAATGACCGAAACGGAACTGACGTTAGAAATATCTTCAAAGAGGCAACAATCGAAACTTTAAGTGACGATAAACAATTGAACGAATATACCATTCAGTACAAGGCTACTGTTGAAGATCCCTATTTTACTGATGCACAAAAAAATCGCTTTTTGATGTATTTTGACCGAAATGTGATTAAAAATAATGCGCGTGATTTTCTGCATACTGATATTACATTCTGGCACAATTTTGATAATGAAAAATATGAAATCAATCTTTATACCGATCAGAGAATAGATGTAGAAGAAAAATTTACGGTACAGGAAAGCACCATTAAAAATCCGTATTTCGATTATACAAGCCGTAAAAAGGTCGCCAAAAATGGCGCAACGATTTACATCGACTATAAACCGTTAGTAAACTTAGAAATTCCGGCAGCAGATTTTGAAGAATTCAGAAATGCGCATCACGAGGTTGCGGATAGCAATTTTGGACTCGGAATAGATATTATAGAACAAGGTTTTATGAATTTGATGAAATTTAATTTCAAGAAACTGGTAAAATAATTATAACAAAAAAAACGGGGCTAAAATTAGCCCCGTTTTTTTATATTCTATCTGTTTAAAAAATTTAAAGCAATTCAAAATCTGCTTTTAATTTGATATCTGCCGATGAAGCTCCAATCATGACTTCAAAATCTCCGGCTTCTGCTTTAAATTCTAATTTATCATTGTAGAAAGAAAGTTTTTCTTTGTCGATTGTAAATTCGATTGTTTTAGATTCTCCTGCATTTAGTTTTACTTTTTGGAAATCTCTCAGTTCTAAAACCGGTCTTACTACAGATCCGAATTTATCTTTTAAGTACAATTGTACCACTTCTTCTCCGGCTACTTTTCCAACATTTGATAATTGAAAAGAAACTTTAATGGTTTCATTGCTTTTTATTTTAACCGAAGACAATTTTAAATCTGAATAATTGAATTTTGTATAACTCAAACCATATCCGAAAGGAAATTTAGGTGAGTTTTTCAAATCAATATAGGCAGAAACATAATTTTTTGAATCTTCATCTTTAGCTGGTCTTCCTGTACTAAAATGATTGTAATAAATTGGAATCTGTCCTACTTCTCTAGGAAAAGTCATTGGCAATTTTCCGGACGGATTGTAATCTCCAAATAAAACATTGGCAATTGCATTTCCTGCTTCTGTACCTAACCACCATGTATAAACAATTGCCGGAACATTATCAGCGGTCCAGTTAAAAATAAGAGGCCTTCCTGCATTTACCAAAACCACAACCGGTTTTCCTGTTGCCTGAATTGCTTTTACTAAATCTTCCTGAACTCCGGGTAAATGAAGATCGCTTCGGCTTTTTGCTTCACCGCTCATGTCGCGTCTTTCACCAATACTTAAAATTACAACATCGGCTTGTTGTGCAGTTGCCACAGCTTCTGCAAAACCGTCTTTGTTATTTCCGTCAACATCACAACCTTTAGCGTAAAGCAATTTGGTGTTTTTGCCTACTTTATTTTGCAAACCGTCCCATTGCGAAACGATCCATTTATTATAATCTACCTCCGGTAATTCAACAGACCAAAATCCCATGTTTTCTTTGTACTCTTTTACCATTGGTCCAATGAAAGCAATCGTTTTCAGGTTTTTAGAAAGTGGCAAAGTCTCCTTTTCATTCTTTAATAAAACGATACTTTTTTGCGCTACATCAAGGGCTGCTTTTCTGTTTTCAGGATCATTCAAAGCTTCTGCTCTTTTTTGATCTGAATATCGATACGGATCATCAAATAAACCCAATTCAAACTTCTTGCGTAAAATACGTTTCACTGCATCATCAATCAAATCAACAGGTACTTTTCCTTCTTTAACTAATTCGGCTAAATGATATCGGTAAGCGTTACTTTCCATATCCATATCACTTCCGGCTGTAATGGCAGCAAGAGCAGCAGCTTTAAGATCTTTGGAATATCCGTGCGCTACCATTTCTCCAATCGATCCCCAGTCTGAAACTACAAAACCCTGAAAGTTCCATTTTCCTTTTAAGATATCACGTTGCAAATGTGCATTTGCCGTTGCAGGAATTCCGTTTAAATCATTAAATGAATTCATAAACGTTGCTGCTCCGGCGTCTAGTGCCGCTTTAAAAGGAGGCAAATAGGTTTCCCACAACATTCTTTCGCTCATGTCTACAGAATTATAATCTCTTCCGCCAACTGCTGCGCCATAAGCTGCAAAGTGCTTGACGCAAGCCATAACTGAGTTCAAATCTCCCAGTTTATTCCCTTGAAAACCTTTTACTCTGGCATAAGCAATTTTAGATCCCAGATAAGTGTCTTCTCCGGCACCTTCCATAACACGGCCCCAACGCGGATCACGACCAATATCTACCATTGGAGCAAATGTCCAGTGTATACCGCTTGCAGAAGCTTCTGTAGCGGCAACTCTTGCTGCTAACTCTATTGCTGCTAAATCCCAACTGGCGGCCTCAGCTAACGGAATTGGGAATGTTGTTTTGTAACCGTGAATGACATCCTGACCAAACAACAACGGAATTTTAAGGCGGGATTGCATGGCCAGTTCCTGATATTGTCTGGTGTATTTTGTCCCGATAATATTAAGCATTGATCCTACAATTCCTGCTTTAATTTCAGCTTGCTTGTTTGGATTAATAGTGATTGGTCCCGTTGCAGAATTATCTCCTGTATATTGATTTAGCTGACCAATCTTTTCTTCAAGGGTCATTTTCTTCAATAGAGCATTTACTTTCTGATCTATTGTTTCTTGTTGTGCTACCGCAAAAAGTGATACCATCAACAAGGTTAATGTGGTTAATTTCTTCATTCTAATCTAATTAATTTCTATTAAAACTGGTAAGTGATCTGACGGATATCTCAAATCTTTAGAATCACTCAAAACTGCATGTTTTTGTACTGTTAGCCCGCTATTTTTAGAGATAAATATATAGTCTAATAATAAGGTTACAGGCTCATTATGTTTAAAATCATTGAAAGTTCCTGAAGGACCAAAAGGTTTTTCTTTCGAAACATCTTTGGTATCATCCATTACTTTTTTTATGGCGACAATTTGTTTGGTATCCGGTTCTGAGTTAAAATCTCCCATTAAAAAAGCAGGATATTTTTTTGTGTTTAATTCTTTTATTTTCGAAAGAACCAATTCTACTCCTTTTACTCTGGCTACTTCACCTATGTGGTCAAGATGAAGATTAAAAACCCAAAATATTTTTTTTGTTTTTAAATCTTTAAAAAGACCATAAGTACAAACCCTGTTACAGGCTGCATCCCAACCTCTTGAGACTTTATTTGGTGTTTCTGACAACCAAAATGTGTTTGATTCCTGCAACTGAAAACGGTCTTTTTTATAATAAATCGTACAAGCTTCTCCTTTTCCTTCTTCTTCTCTGCCTATTCCGAATTTACTGTAATCAGGCAAAGCCGATGCTATAGCTGTAACCTGATTTGGAGTTGCTTCCTGTACTCCAAAAATATCCGGGCTGTAAAATTGAATTTGCGAGGCAAAATAATCTTTTCGATTTGGCCAGGCATTCTCTCCATCAGATGCAACATCCAAACGAATGTTGTAGGTCATGATTTTCAAATTCTGCCCATAAAATGAAGCATTCATAAAAAATAAGAATAATACTAAAAAAACCACGTTTATTTTTTTCATGTTAAAAATTTTAATTCGGTAAAGCTAGCATTTCATTAGCCTTAAAGAAGAACATTAACCTTAAAAAAAATGTTAATTAAATATTCTACAATGATTAATATTAAACCTATCATAACTATTTAGTATTATTTTTCTTTTCAAATTTTACGTCACATAAAAACTATTATAAAGTATTGTGCTATTTTTTAGAACTTCCTTTTTTACTTTCTGAAAAATCTAAATAATTCAGGTTAAAACCTCCTTTTTCGAAAACTACTTTGATTTTGTTTGTTCCTGCTTTTAATTCAACACCGGATAAAACAACAGTTTTCCATTTTTCATTTCCTGCAGTAGCAGGAAGTGTAATTGTTTCTGATTTTTTCCCATTTTCTGCTTCAAGATGTAATTTCCCTTCTAAATTTTCACTTGAATATCGAATGGCTACGTTGTATTTACCTTGTTTTTTAACCTGCGTCGTAAATTGCAACCATTCGCCGTCTTCAATAAAGGAAACCTGATAGCCGTTTGAACCTGCATCTTTACAAGGCAGAATATCAACTCCGTCATTACGCATGGTATTTCCTTTATTCCATTCGTCAAACTTTCCTGTTTCTACTCTGTAGTTTACAAAATCCTTATCTGAGTAGGCATATCCATTTGTTCCTAAATCATATTGCGTTGCGGGAATTCTACCGGGAATTAAATGTTTTTTATAGGGCTTTGTATCGTTTGTCTGCACTTGTCTGAACATTGCGTCTACAACATCCGGCTTAACGGTTAGGTTCTCCATTTTGTAATTATCAGCCATTTTCATTAATGTTTTTTTCGCAAAATCAGCTGTCGGTTTTTGTCCGCCATCTTTCCAGTACTTTAATAAAACATCATATTCCGGAATTTTAGTTACTGATGTTACACCTGCAATATTTTCAATTTTTTTCATCGGCCAGAAAGCCCATCCAATATTATTACTCTCTACTAATGTTAAGGCATCTTTAAACCAGACATTTGAATTTTCTCCACTTTCTCCCAGCCAAATTGGTACATTGTACTTTGTTCTGTAATCTAACATTTTTTGTATCGATTCCTTGGTATTGTAATTCCAGTATTTATGAAAACTCAAGGCCATATTTTCATCCCATAAAGGAAAAATTCCGTTATAATTATTTCCCCAACAATTTCCTTCAATAAAAATTAAATGATTGGTATCGACTTCGCGAATGGCTTTTGTAACCTGAACCATTAATTCTCTTAAAGGTCCGTTTGAGTTTTCGTCGCAACCATTTTTATTGGTTCCTGTAAAATTCCAGTTGGGTTCATTGATAATATCATAAGCTCCAATCCATCGATTATCTCTGTAACGTGAAGCCAGTTTTTTCCATAAGGCAATCATTTTTTTCTGATTGGCTTCACTTTCCCAAAGTGATGGTTTTGTGGTATCATAATCCGAAATTGCAGCATCATTTCCTTGTCCTCCGGGAGCAGCATGCAAATCCAGAATGAGATACATTTTGTTTTCAGCGCACCATTTCAGTAAATTGTCTGTAATCGTAAAACCTTCTTCTATCCAGGTAATCCCTCCATTTTTTTCTTCCTGAATTGAGGGTGTATACAGGTTATAATGCATGGGTAAACGAATCGAATTAAACCCCCAGGCTGCTAATGAATCGACGTCACGTTTTGTAATTCCGTTTGCTTTATAAGCTGTATAAAATTCTTTTGCACCCTGTTCTCCAATAACATCCTGAATCTTTTGTTTGATTTGATATTGCGGACTTGCAAAAGGTTGGGTTTGCATCATATAGCCTTCCTGCACCATCCAACCGCCTACGCCAAGACCTCTTAATATGATATTTTTTCCGTTTCCATCAACAATCTTTTGCCCGTCTCTATGCAGAAATCCTTGTCCAAAAACAGTAATCGAAAGCAATAGTTGTAATATGATAAATATTTTTTTCATGCTATTTATTTAAAATCTTAGTCGTCTTTTATGCTCTAAATTCAAAGGCCTTAAAAGTTTTGAAAACCTTGCAGGACAATTGAAATTAATTTGTTGTTATTTCAGAAGAAAATCCTTTTTTTGATTCGCAATTTGAATGGTAAAGGTTCCTTTTTCAGCAATCCATTTCAAATCTTCATTTACAAATTGTAAGTCTTTTTGATTTAAAATAAATTTTACAGTTTTAGTTTCACCCGGATTCAAACTTATTTTTTCAAATCTTTTTAATGCTTTTACTTCTGGTGTAATACTTGCTACATTGTCTGACAAATACAATAAAACAGCCTCTTTTCCTGCTTTTGCTCCCGAATTTGTAACCTCTACTGAAACATTTAGATCCTCTGTAGTATTGATTTCAGATTTGTCAATTTTTAAATTTGAATAGTTAAAAGTAGTGTACGATAATCCTGTTCCAAACTCAAATTGAGGTGAATAACTTTTCTCGTATTTTGCATCGTTATTTTGCTCATTTTCAGAGATACTTTCGGTATATTTTCTATTGTATTTTTCTAATGAATTAGGATATTTTGGATAATTGTACGGCAATCTTCCACTTGGGTTTACCTCTCCGTATAAAATATCGACCAATGCTCTTGCTCCTTCATTTCCCGGAAGGTAACACTGAATAACGGCACTCATTTTATCTTCAAAATCACTAATTAATCTTGGTCTTCCTTCATTTAAAACCAAAATTATCGGCTTATTTAATTTAGACAAAGCCAGGGCTAATTTTATTTGTGACGGGCTCATATAAAGATTGCTGATATCTCCCGGAGTTTCGGTATAATTTTTCTCTCCTAAACACAACACTATTTTAGATGCTGTTTTGGCTAATGCTACTGCTTTCTGAATTTCGGCATCATCTTCTTTTTCAAGATCAGCTCCTGGTGTATAGAGTACATTTTCTTTTCCTAATTTATTTTGAAAAGCTTCCAGAATTGTGAACTTATCAGCTGCATATGTATCTGAATTTTCACCTTGCCAGGTATACGACCAGCCTCCGTTAAGGTATTTCATGCTATTTGCAGTTGCGCCAGTAATCAGGATTTTTTCGTTTTTATTTAATGGTAAAACACCTCCATTATTTTTTAATAAAGTAATAGATTCCGCTGCTGTATTATAGGCTTCCTGAACGTGATCAGGCGATCCGAATTTTGGATAATCTTTTAGGTTAGCAACTGAATTTTCAAACAAATTCAATTCGTATTTCATTCTTAAAATTCGGCTAACAGCATCATCAATTCTAGCGATTGGCACTTCCCCTTTTTTTACTAAATCAATCAGATCTGTATAAAAAGAAAATTCTTCCGGTACCATACTCATATCGATTCCCGCCATAACTGCAATTCTAACCGCATCACGCTTAGACTCTGCCACTTTATGCCTCGTATATAGGTAAATAATGTCTTTCCAGTCTGTCACTACTACTCCTTGAAAATTAAGCTCTTTTTTGAGAATATCAGTGATCAAATGTTTGCTTGCATGCACTGGAGTTCCGTTGATTTCTCCAGAACTTACCATAACACTTTTAGCACCGGCATTTATTGCAGCCTGATAAATCGTTAAATCATACTGTCTTAAAAGTCGTTCCGGAATAATACTTGGTGTTCTGTCTTTTCCTGTAGTGGTACTTCCGTAACCTATGTAATGTTTCATGCAAGAAGCAACGCTGTATTTTGAACCTACATTATTTCCTTCGAAACCATTTACTAAAGCAACGGCCATTCTTGAAGACAAATACGCATCTTCTCCAAATGATTCCCACATTCTTGACCAGGCTGGATTTCTTGGAAAATCTAAATCCGGAGAAAAAACCCAGGGAATAGAAGAAGCTCTTGTTTCGTATGCTGAAATTTCGGCACCACGTTTTACCAAATCAGTATTAAACGTCGCCGCCAAACCTATTTGTTGCGGAAACAAAGTTGCTCCGGCAGTATAACTTGCGCCGTGAATAGCATCAATACCATATAACACCGGAATTTTAAGTCTTGTTTTGTTGGCTTCATTCGATATTGCGGCTAAGGTTTCCTGCCATCTTTTTAATGTGGGAGCACCAGGATTTGGCACATTCAAAATAGAGCCAATATGATAATCCTGAATTCCCTTCTTTAATTTTTCCACATCAAAATAACCCGGTTTTGCAGAATCTTCAAATACCGTAACAGTGATCTGAGTCATCTGCCCTACTTTTTCCTCCAAAGTCATTTTAGACAATAATTCGGCTACTTTAGCATCTATCGCTTTATTACTTTTTATATCCTGGCTCCATGCTGCTCCACAAATTAGTAAAGCGAATACTAGCAACTTCGTGTTTTTCATTTTAAACTTTTAAATTAATATCTCATTAATTAAATCTCTAATATTTCAGCGTTTGCATAGCATGTGCTGGTATAATAATCGTTGTTTTTTGTGTCTTATTTATTAGGTTATAAATCACCTCTTTATCAGAAGAATTCATTACAATCGTAACAATTTTGCCATCTGTATTTTTAAATGAAGTACTTAGCAGTGTTTTATCGCTGCTAGTTGCTTTGATACGTTTCGCATTTGGTCTGATAAATTTTGAAAGATGACCAATATAAAAATACATTGGCGTGTAGATTAATTCATCTTTTGAAGTGTCTGCGTGAATGGGTGCAAAGCAAAAATTCCCCACATGATTTGGACCTCCGTTTTGGTCTAACAGAATATTCCAATCCGTCCAGGCAACAGTACCGTTATTGAAATCATTGATCATGTTAAGTCCGTATCGTTCTGCATTTCCCCAAAACTGAAACTTAGTTGCATCAAATTTTTCGATACAACCTTCTGTAAAAATTAAATTTTTGTTGGGAAAATCTTTATGCACTTCTGCCACAGATTCGAATTTTGGTGTTCCGCCATTCCAGGTTTCATACCAGTGAAATCCAATTCCCCATGCATATTTTGAAACTTCAGGATCAGAGAAAACCAGATTGGCTCTTTTTTCTAACATATCTCCGCGGTTATGATCCCAAATAATTATTTTTTTCGAACCAAGGTTTTCTTTTTCTAAAGTGGGTCCAAGAAAATTTTTCAAAAAATCTCTTTCTGCTTCCGGAGTATAGATACAGGATTCCCATCGTTGTTTTGCCATTGGCTCATTTTGTATGGTTAGTCCCCAAACCGGAATTCCTTCTTTTTCGTAAGCTTTAATAAATTTAGCATAATAATTTGCCCAGGATTGCGCAAATTCAGGCAATAAAACGCCGCCATGTAAAATATCATTATTGTCTTTCATGAAAGCTGGGGGACTCCATGGACTTACAAATAAGGTCAATTTTCCGCCGGCTGTTTCAATTGCTTTTTTCAGTAATGGAATTCTATATTTTCTATCATGATCAATATTGAAGGTTTTTAAATCTTTGTCACCTTCCTGAATGTAGGTGTAACTTTCGCTGCTAAAATCGCAACTATGAATGTTGGTTCTGGCCAGAGAATAACCAATTCCTTTATTTTTATCGTAATAAGCTGTGAGGAATTCTTGCTGATTTTTTGGAGATAATTTAGCAAAAACTTCTGCACTTGCGTCTGTAATTGCACCTCCAATTCCCAGAAAAGTCTGGTCTGTTTTTGTTTCGTCTACAGTAATAGAAACGGTTGAGTTTGTTTGTTGTGAACTTGAGATTAAATCATTTGATAATGACAATCTTAAATTAGTGTTTTCAGCAGTAGTATAAACATTGATTTTTGAATTCGATTTGGATTTAGCAACATTAGATTGCGCTATAGCCTTTGATGAAGAACAACTTAACTGCAGAATTAATATTGGAATTATTAAAATTTTATGGGTTGATTTCATTGTGTTTTTGGGTACTATTTTTTTTAAAAAAATAAGGGCTAAATAAATAGCCCTTAACTACTAACAAAATATTAATAAACTAAGGTTTGTATTGCGTGTGCAGGTATTTTTACTACTGTTTTTTGAGCAGCCACTATCAGATTATAAGTAATTTCATTGTCTGTGTGATTCATGACAACAGTTGACATCTTGCCATCTGTATTCAAAAATGAAGTACTTTGCAAATAGCTTCTGCTAACTGCAGTACTCACACGAACGGCATTTGGTCGGATGAATTTTGAAAAATGTCCAATATAATAATAAGACGGCGTATAGATTAATTCTCCTGTTGTTGTGTCTGCATGTATTGGAGCAAAACAAAAATTACCCACATGATTTGGACCACCATATTGGTCAAGAAGAATGTTCCAATCTGTCCAGCCCACTGTTCCGTTATTAAAATCATTGATCATTGAAGTTCCGTACCTTTCGGCATTTGGCCAAAATTGATATTTCGCAGCATCAAATTTTTCTACACAACCTTCTGTAAACATCAAATTTTTATCAGGATATGCTTCGTAAACTCTCGCAACGTTATCAAACATTGGCTGAGCTCCTGTCCAGGTCTCATACCAGTGAAATCCAATTCCCCAAACATATTTTGAAGCTTCAGGATCAGAGAATATCACATTGGCTCTTTGCACCATCAAGTCACGGTTGTGATCCCAGGCAATAATTTTTATTCTCTCTAAACCTTCTTTTTTAAGTGTTGGTCCCAGGTAGTTTTTCAGAAAATCTCTCTCGTCTTCGGCAGTGTACAAACAAGATTCCCAGGTTTGTGTTGCCATTGGCTCATTTTGTACTGAAGTTCCCCAAATCGGAATCCCTTCTTTTTCATAAGCTTTGATAAATTTGGCATACAAATTGGCCCAGGGCTGATAAAATTCCGGAAGTAGAGTTCCTCCTTTAAGCACATTTTTATTACTCTTCATAAAAGCATTCGGTGACCAGGGAGTCGCATAGGTAACTAGTTTTCCTCCTGCTGTTTTTATTGCTTGCATTATTAACGGAATGCGATATTGTCTGTCATGTTCAATAGAAAATGTTTTTAAATCCTTATCACCTTCTTCTATATAAGAATAACTCGCACTACTAAAATCGGAACTTTGAATTGTTGTTCTTAATAATGTGTAGCCAATTCCTTTTTGGGTATCATAATAAGCATTTAAAAATTCGGCTTGTTTTTCTTTTGAAAGTTTAGCAAAAATTTCGGCACTTGCATCAGTAACAGCACCTCCAATTCCCATAAATGTCTGAAATCTTTTTGATGGTTCCACAAAAACTGAAATTTCAGTTTCGACTGGTTGTTTTGAAGCAGTAAATAATAAATTATCTGTAGGGGTTAACCTTAATTTTGTATGATCAGCAGTGGTATACACTGTGATTTTTTTGTTATTTGTGGTAAATTGTTGCTGTTTCTGATTTTTATGCTGTGAAAAAACAGCTAGAGAAAAACACAAACAAGTAATGATAAAGCCGTTTTTTTTCATTTTATACGTTTTAATAATTAAAACTTTTTTCAAATAATTGATTTAAAAAATAGCCCATAATCCTGGTGAACATGGGCTATTTAAGCAACCAAACTTAACTTAAACTTAAACATATTTTTTAGCACTCATTTTTAGAAAGACTGAGAATTTCTTCTCAGTCTTTCTAGGTATAAGTACTAAATTTTATTCTTCTAGATTATTAATTGTATCCCGGGTTTTGAACTATTTTAGTGTTATTAAATTCACTATAAGGAATTGGAAAAGCTTCATTTTTACCTGCAGCAAATCCTTTGAAAGCTAATTTAGCAGCAGCTTGACCGGTTCTTACCAAATCATACCAACGGTGGCCTTCTCCGGCAAGTTCTAATCTTCTTTCATTTTGAATAGCATCCAAAGAAACCGGAACAGATGTTAATCCTGCTCTTGTTCTTACAGCGTCTAAAAGTGCCTGAGCTCTTGCTCCTGTTCCTCCCAGAGCTTCAGCTTCCAACAAATAGGTATCAGCCAAACGAATGATATATGTATTGATAGAAAAATTCAAGAAAGGATTTGCTGCTTTAATATCAGCATTAACAGGCATATATTTAATAAAATGGTATCCTGTTTCCTGATAACTATCTGTATACGTTATAAGTCTCGTTGGATCAGGTTTGTCGAGTGGAATACTAGTATTACCTCTTAAAGCACCAACATTCATTATAGTAGAAGCGAAACGAGGATCACCTTGCATGGCAGTAGCCAATTGTGTGGTAACAACACAAAAACCCCATCCATTAATATAATCAGGTAACAGTGCTGCAATTCCAGCATCTGTTCTGTGATAATCTCTTATTCCCATCAATTGAGCCGCTACGTTTCCTTCATCATTTCCAGTATTAAAATTACCCCAGTCAGCATTTGATTTATCTGAGTAACTAATTTCGAAAATAGACTCACTATTAAATTTGTTAGCATGATTCCATAAATCTGCAAAATGTGGCATCAATTTGTAACCAAAACTACTTGTGCCTCCTGGTGTTCCATTAACCAGAGCTAATTGTGTCACAGCTTCAGCTTTTTTGTTATCATACAAATAAACTTTACCTAAAAGTGCGGTTGCTGCACCTTTTGTAAAACGTCCTAATTCACTTGTTGGCAATGTGATTGGTAAATCATTGATTGCTTCTGATAAATCTTTTTCGATTTGTGCATACACTAATCCAGGAGCCACTTGCAAGACATTTGGAACTTCACTCGCAGTTAGCGGTACTAATATCAATGGAATGTTCTTGAACATTCTAACAGCATCAAAATAGTAATAAGCTCGTAATGCTTTTACTTCAGCTGTAAATCTTGCCTTCTTAGCAGCATCCATTGGTACATTTGGAAGCTTTTGTAACATGATATTACATCTGAAAATACCCTGATAATAATTACTCCAAAGTTCTGGTGGAATATTAGTAGCAGTTACAGTGTAGTTTGATGCAACCTGAAGACCTGGTTGATCCCCTGATGTCGACCCACCGGCGTAGAAATCATCTGATGCAGAGTTTAAAAACAATAATGGGCTTTGTGGATATGTTCCGGCAAATACACCTATTTTATCATAGGCTGCTACTAAACCTGAATAGGCTTCTGTTTCATTTTTGTAAAAATTATTTTCAAGTACTACTCCATCACCTTTTACGTCTAATTTTTCATCGGTATCGCACGACCCAAGTGTAAGTAACACTCCAAAGGCGATTAATGACTGTTTAAAACTTATAAGTTTCATAATATTTTATTTTTTTAATTAAAATTGCAAATTAACTCCTAACATGTATGATTTAGCCTGAGGATAATACCCTCTGTCAACACCTTGTACATTGTCCTTACCTGCAGTAGTTGTTCCTCCAATTTCCGGATCAAAACCTGAATATTTTGTGATCGTAAACATATTCTCTCCTGTTACATACAATCTTACCTTTTCCAATGAAATGCTTTCTATCCATTCTTTTGGAAATGAATATCCAACCTGAATTGTCTTGAATCTAAAATAATCGCCTTTTTCTAAATTAAAATCAGATGGATTACTAAAGTTTTGATTCGTATCTTGTGTTGTAACTCTTGGATAACTATTAGTTGAACCTGGTCCCGTCCAACGGTTTAAAACACTTGTTTGATAATTTGCATTTACAATATCTAATCTTCTTAAACCTTGATAAATCATATTTCCACCAGCACCTTGACCAAAAACTAATAAGTCAAATCCTTTATAATCTAAGTTAATAGTAAGACCATAAGTGTATTTTGGTAATGAACTTCCAAGAAATTGTCTGTCATTTCCATCGATTTTTCCATCTCCATTTGTATCTATCCAACGGAAATCACCTGGTTTTGCACCTGGCTGAATTACAGTACCACTAGCGTTTTTGTAGTTATCAATATCTGCTTGCGTTTGAAAAATTCCATTTGTTTTAAATCCATAAAATGAGTTGTAAGGATGACCTACTTCTGTTCTATTGATTTCATAAGCAGTCGACTGAACTTTTTCTGATCCAGGAATATAGCTAGTTCCAGGAGCCAGATAAGTAACTTCATTTTCTATATGTGAAAAATTACCATTTACAGAAAGATTTAATGCACCAATTTTTTTACGATATCCTAACTCAATATCAAAACCTTTATTTTGCATACTTGCTAAGTTAGCATAAGAACTTCCAGTGGCTCCAACATAACCAGGATTAGGAACTGGCATAATAATACCCTCTGTTTTTTTGTTGAATAAATCGAAACTTAAATTAAAGTCATGGAATAAGCCCATTTCAAAACCAATGTTTGCTTGTTTTGTTTCTTCCCATTTCAAATCCGGGTTAGGAAGTGCATTTGGACTTTGTCCAGGAGTTGGCTCTCCACCAATGGTATAGTTTCTTTTGTTTCCAATAGTAGAAGCAAATAAAAAGTCTGGAGAAGAATCATTTCCTGTTACTCCGTAACCTCCTCTAATTTTTAAAGTGTTTACTATATCATTTTCTTTCCAGAATTCTTCTTTTGAAGGTACCCATCCTAAAGATGCTGAAGGGAAAGTTCCGTATTTATGATTTTCACCAAATCTGGTAGAACCGTCTCTACGAATAATTCCTGTAAAGATGTATTTTTCTTTGTAATCGTAGTTTAATCTACCAAATAAAGATTCAATTCTATGCTCATATGCTAGAGAATTATATGCATTAGCAATTTTATCAGCAATTGGAACATCAACATTAAATGAAGCTTCAGCATGAGTCGTTGCAGGAACTCCATTGTATGTTATATCATTACCAGAAGTAATATTATCAACATAAGTACCTTTACCGATTAAAACACTAAAACTATGATCTCCAATTTTTTTGGTATAATTCAAAGTATTTTCCCAGTTCCAGCTTAGCGATTTTTGATAAGATCTGAATAATGAATTTTTATCTCTTTTTGTAGCTCCATTTAAGTAGTACACAGGAGTAAAAGTATCTGAACCAAAATAGGCCATTTTACCACCAAAAGCAGATTTAAATTTTAAACCCGGTAAAAGTTCAGCTTCTAAATAAATATTTCCAACAAAATTGTCTGCGAAATTATTATTCCCTAATTGGGTTTGCGTATAAGCCAATGGATTTGTTTCCTCCTGAGTTACATTAGTCGAAATTCCATAGTAATTTCCGTTAGCATCTCTAATTGCATTAGGATTGCTGGCATAAATAGATCCCGGGCCTGTTTTAGTAGGATCAGTTTCAACAACTGGTGTTAGTGGATCTAAATTGATTGCAGAAGATAACGGGCCACCAAACTCGTTATTTGTATTACCAATACCAATCGTTTTTTCGTGTGAGTAACCAAAAGTTTGCCCCACTTTAATATACTTGCCTAATTTGTGCGTTGAGTTTAATCGGAAGTTTTTTCTGTTATAGTCAGAAATATCAGTCGTAACAATACCTTCCTGGTCTAATAAACCGAAAGACATATAAAATGTTGAAACATCATTACCACCGTTTAAACTAAATTCATGAGAAGATCGTTGTGCGTGATTATTAAAAATAGCATCTTGCCAGTTAGTACCTTGTCCGTAATTTATTGGATTACCGTTAGCATCTTTTGTTGCAAATTTTTCACCAACTCCACCACCATTTTTGAAAGCTTCATTCATAATAGTTACATATTGAGAAGAATCTAACAAATCAAGTTTTTTAGCCGCTTGAGAGATTCCGGCATAACCAGTATAACTAACAGATATCTTACCGGCTTTACCTTTTTTAGTCGTAACCAAAATAACCCCGGCAGCAGCACGAGAACCGTATATTGCTCCCGAAGCACCATCTTTTAATACCTCAATAGACTCAATATCGGATTGATTTAAATATCCAATCCCACCATTATCTACGATAACTCCATCAACTACCCATAAAGGATCATTATTATTCAAAGTAGTAAAACCACGAATACGGATTGTAGAAGCTGATCCTGGTTGTCCCGCATTTGCAGCAATAGAAACCCCCGAAACTCTACCTTGTAATGATTGCTCAATTCTTGTAACCGGAAGATTCTCTAAATCCTTCGCTTTTACACTTGAGATAGAACCTGTTACAACACTTTTCTTTTGTGTTCCATATCCTACTACTACAACCTCATTTAATGATTGTGATTCAGGGCGTAATTTAATTTCAAGTTTTGTTCTTCCGTTTACTGCTTCCTGAACAGTTAAGTATCCAACAAAACTAATAGATAAAGTTCCGTTTGAAGGAACAGTAATTTGAAATTTTCCATCAAAGTCAGAAGCTGTCGCTTTACTTGTTCCCTTAATTAAAATTGTTGCCCCAGGGACGGGTAATCCACTTTCATCATTAATAGTTCCGTTTACCGTAACATCTTGAGCCATTGCGATAACTGAAAACAATAGAGACGAAATACAAAAAATAAGTAATTTTGTTAATTTCATTTTTCTAAAAATTTTGGTTAATTAATTAGTAATTTGATGCAATAATAAAGTTAAATTTTTACTATTTACAATAAAAATTCATTACAAAAACACATCAAACCTTATTTTAATACTTTACAAAAACACATCAAATTATTTTTAAAATATTAAATAACAATGTTTTACAAAAAATAATATATTGTTATAAAAATGTTAAGTAAAAAAATAAACACTACATTTATAATATTATTATATTTTAATCAATTATTCAAAATAATCATACTAAAATATATCATTATAAATAATTGATTAAAAATTAAATCACTTTATAAAACATTTCTAATAAAAATACATTATAAATTTTATGAAATTCATAAATACATTTTCATTATCAATCATATTTATTTTCTTACAAATATCTATTTCGGCTCAAGTTAAGGATATAGGATTGCCGGATATTCAGAATTTCAAAAGAGCAGATTATAGGGGGGGCACCCAAAATTGGAGTATCGACCAGGATAAAAAAGGTAATATGTACTTCGCCAATAATAATGGTCTCATACAATTTGATGGCTCTAGCTGGCATAAATATTCATTGCCAACCCAAAACGAAATTAGAAGTTTAAAAATCGATTCTTCGGGGAAAATTTTTGTGGGAGGGAACAATGAATTTGGGTATTTTCAAAATGATGCTAAGGGTAATTTAAAATATCATTCACTTTCTGATCTGGTAGATGAAAAAGATAAGCAAAACATAAACTTAATATGGAGAATACATATATTCAATGGCGAAGTAATTTTCCAATCTTTTACAAAAGTCTTTTTCCTGAAAAATAATAAGCTACGATTTATAAATGCCCCCTCAAAATTTCAATTTTCCTTTTTAGTAAATAACCACCTTTACTTTCAGGATAAATCACTGGGAATTCTGGAATACAAAAACAAAATACTAAACCAGATACAAGGAACAACTGTATTTAATGACAAAGAAATTTGGTCTGTATTTCCCCTACCAAACAATAAAATGTTATTTGCTACCTTAGAAAAGGGTTTATTTATATCTGACGGGAGATCTGTAAAACCTTGGGAAACGGAAGCAAATACTTTTATCAAGAAGAACACATCACTTGGTGGATCTATAATAAAAGGTAAGTTTATTGTTCTGAATTCAGTCTTAGACGGAGTTATTATTTGTGATCTCAACGGCAAAATAATTCAACATCTAAACCGTCAAAAAGGTCTTCAAAACAACACGATATTAACATCTTTTATTGACAACAAAAACAATATCTGGCTAGGCCTTGACAACGGAATAACTTTTATCAATGAAAACTCGCCCTTCTCCTATTTTGACTACAGTTATAATATAGGAACCGTTTATGCTTCAGCCGTTTTTAACGAAAACCTGTATGTTGCTACAAATCAAGGGTTATTTTATCATTCCTGGACCAATCCTTTTAAAGACAGTCCATTTACAAGAGTAGAAGGAACTATTTCGCAGGCATGGAATATCCAGGTTATAGATAATACTCTTCTTTGCGCCAGCAATAGCGGAGCCCTTGTTATTGATCATAATAAAGTATCTCAAAAATTGGACACAAGAGGGTATTTTGGATTCAAGAAAATACCCAATCAGGAAAATTACATTATAGGAGAAAGTTATAATGGATTTAGTATTTTTAAAAAATCAGCTGCCGGATTTGAATATTCACATCAGGTAGAAGGATTTGAAGAAACAACAAATACTTTTTCTATCGAGTTAGACGAAAATTATTTATGGCTTAAGAAAGATTCTTATTTGTACCAAATGAAATTATCCGGAGATTTGAAAAAGTTTGATTATATCAAAAAACATAAAAAGATTTCTTCAACCTATACTGGAATAGGAAGCCTGCAAAATATAAACAACAAGGTTTATTTTCAAACAAAAAATCATTTTTACAGGTTTTCTAAGGAACAGGAAACATTTTTTGAAGACAAGAAAATAACCGCTCTCTTTAATGGAACGCCACCTATAAATACATTAATCGAGGATTCACAAGGAAACTTATGGTATGCATTCAATGAATCTCTGGGTGTACTTTCAAAGAATCCAAATGGAACTTTCACGAAGAAACAGGCTCCTTTCTCTAATTTATCGGGTAATTTAGTAAATAACTACATCTCCGTTAACGCTATAGATCCGAAAAACATCTTTATAGGATTAACAGATGGATTGACTCATTACGACTCTAAGATTCCGAATACCTTTATAACAAAACCTAAAGTATTCATAGAAAGTTTTTCTTTCCCCGGAGACACTATCTTAACAGGTAACATTTCTAACAATCATCAGGCTTATACAGTTCCTTACAGCTCGAATCATGTGAAATTTACATTTTCATCACCTACTTACGAAAACCAGGAAAACGTAACTTACTCTTATAAATTAGAACCTTTTGAGGAGAATTGGCGCAGCTGGTCCTCTCTTTCGATAAAAGAATATACAAACCTGCGAGAAGGTACTTATATAATGAAACTGAAAGCAAAAAACAGTTATGGAATAGAATCTGACATCTCGGAAATTACATTTACAGTTTCCCCTCCCTGGTACAGACACTTTTTAGCATACCTTATATATTTTATTTTCCTGCTTACTGCTGTATACATTATTTCTAACCGAATTAAATTAAAAATCAGAAGAAACAGATACTACGAAACGATTGAACAGAGAAGGCTCTACCTTGAAAAAGAATCAAAAATCAGACATGAACAGCATGAGCTTGAAAAAGAAATTGAAAAACTGAAAAGTGACAAACTACAAATAAAAATTCTGGCGAAAGACAAAGAATTAGTAAACAACTCTTTACAAGTAGTAAAGAAAAACAAAATATTAAATGGAATCATTTACAAGTTAAAAGATATTGACACCAATATTCTGGACGACTCTACAAAATTTGAATTTAACAAATTACACAAAAGCATTGTAAAAGAAGTCAATACAGATAAAAGCTGGAAAGATCTGGAAAAACACATCAAAAATGTACATTTTGAATTTTTGAAAAGATTAAAAGAAAAATATCCCACAATTTCACCCCGCGAACTCGATCTGTCTACTTATTTATTAATGAATATGTCTACAAAAGAAATAGCCGAAATTATGAATATATCTACGGGAGGTGTTGAATTAGCACGTTATCGATTACGAAAAAAACTGGGTTTAAATAAAAAAGAAAACCTAATTGGTTTCTTAATGAGCATTTAAAACATAAAAGCCATTCGTTACAGCGAATGGCTTTTCTATTATTTAATATATTCTAAAGTGCGTTCAAGCGCCATTCCTCTGGAACCTTTTATCAGAATTGTATTTTCAGCAAAACTAATTGTTTGAACATACGTTACAAAAGAATCGAACGTCTCAAAGAACTGAATAGTATCTCTTTCAATCTTATTTTCGTAAAATGATTTTCCGATCAAATAACAAACAGACTTGTTCTGATCTGACAAAGAATCAACAATTAATTTATGCTCTTGCAGACTTTCATCCCCCAATTCAAACATATCACCTAAAATCATTATTTTGTTATGGCTTTCCAATTGTAAAAAATTAGCAATTGCAACCGCCATACTACTCGGATTTGCATTGTAAGCATCCAGTATAATCTGATTAGAACCAATTCTTAACAATTGCGATCTGTTATTCTCCGGTATGTAGTTTTCAATAGCATCTTTGATGTCGTTTGCATCAACCTCAAAATAATACCCCATCGCTACTGCCGCATTGATATTATTCGCATTATAAAGACCTATCAAATGCGATTCTATGCTGAAATCATCATACGTTATAACAACAAATGGATTTGCTTTAATATCATTGATATTTAGATCTACCGCCTTATTATTTAGTCCAAAAGTAAAAGATTTAATTCCTGCAGATTTTTCAACCTGGATAGGATCTTCCAAATTTACAAAAGTCAGCTTATCGTTTTTAGCCAGATATTTATACATCTCACTTTTACCTTCGATAACACCTTCAACACCGCCAAAACCTTCTAAATGGGCTTTACCAAAATTGGTTATATAACCGTAATCCGGTTGGGCAATTTCACATAAAAACTCAATTTCTTTCTTATGATTTGCTCCCATTTCAACGATACCAATTTGTGTTTCTTTTGTAAAAGACAACAAAGTCAAAGGAACTCCAATATGATTGTTTAAATTACCAACTGTCGCTTTAGCTTTGTATTTCTTAGCAATAACTACATTAATAAGCTCTTTAGTGGTTGTTTTACCGTTACTTCCTGTAAGGGCTATTATAGGCAATTTCAAATAAGAACGATGAAATTTCGCGAGTTCCTGCAAGGTTTCTAAACTATTTTCAACAAGTATAGTTCTTTCATCAATGACATAAGATGCGTTATCAATTATAACAAATAAAGCTCCCAATTCCAGTGCCGTAGCAGCGAAAGTATTAGCATCAAAATTTTCGCCTTTTATGGCAAAAAACATAGAATCCTTTTCAATTTTTCTTGTATCGATTGAAACTGATTTACATTGCAAAAACAAATTATGAATGTCCTGAATATTCATTTAAAAAAATATTTAGATATTATATAAAAACAACCCATAAAAAAAATCCAAATTCCAAAAGCTGAATATTTTCAGTATGGAATTTGGATTTTTTTATTAAGTCTTTTAGAATTTAGTTTCTAGGTGATCTTCTTTTTTCAGTTTTAGCACCTACTCTTGACATCGCACATCTAAACCCGATGTAATCAGTTGCCATATCCTGAGGGAAATATCTTCTTTGAGCCGGATCTAACCAGTAAGCTCTGTCTCTCCACGATCCACCTTTATAAACTCTTACATTATCATCGATAAGTGTAGTACGTTTACTAGTGTTATCATATTTTCTAACCATCTGACCTAAACTGTCTGTTGTTACATTATGTTTAGGAGAGTTGTACATGGCCTGATCTGTTTTAGCACTAGCCTCAGAATCTCCAAAATCAAAATATTTAGATGACTGTTTATCACCATCTCTATAGTTGATATTGTCACTTGTACTAAAATTTTGTCTCAGGTAAGTTTCATTTTCATCCACTGGAACCTGAGCAATTTCTCCCGGTAAATTTGTCGCAACTTTTTTACCGTTGCTTAAAGTTTTGTATTGAATATTATCTTTAGTGATAATTTCAATTTTACCATCTTTTCCAATTTTGTTTTTAGCATATTGATTTCCTCTAAAGTAGTTAAAATCATTAGCTTCATTATCAATAATAGGTCTGTAAACATCGGCAACCCATTCGGCTACGTTTCCAGCCATATCGTATAATCCAAAATCATTAGGAGAATAGCTTTTTACAGCATTAGTAATATCTGCACCATCATCAGACCAACCTGCAATTCCACCGTAATCACCGTTTCCTTGTTTAAAGTTAGCCAATTGGTCTCCTTTGTTTTTACGTTTCCCTGAACGAGTATAATCTCCGGACCAAGGATATTTCTTTTGTCCTTTTATGATGTTGTATTCTCTTTGTCCAACATCAGCAGCAGCGGCATATTCCCATTCTGCTTCAGTAGGAAGTCTGTATTCTGGTAAGATAATCCCTGAAGAACGTTGTGCATAAACATTCTTTTCTTCCGGAACTACACCGTCTTTTCCTGCTTTTGGCTTTCTTCCGTTTGGATTTACCTTTAAAACAATCTCTTCATTACCACCATAAGTTGTAGATGGAGATGCCAGGTACGCTTCAGTATTAAATAAACTTTCAGCACTAACATCTTGAGTTTTAGCACCTCTTTTGATATATTTGTTTTTCTCTAAAACTGCTTCGTTTACACGGTCAGTTCTCCATTTACTAAATTCAACAGCCTGAATCCAGTTAACACCAACTACAGGGTAGTTTGCATAAGATGGGTGTCTTAAATAGTTATTGGTCATCGTTTCGTTATATCCTAAACGATTTCTCCATACTAAAGTATCCGGAGATGCTCCTTCGTAAATATTTTTGTAATTTTCTTCTGTTGGAGGAAAAACTTTCTTTAACCATTCCAAATATTCTAAGTACATACCATTGGTAACCTCGGTTTCATCCATATAGAATGACTGAACGTGCTGTTGAGTTGGCGTGTTATTCCAATCGTGCATAACATCATCCTGTACTTTACCCATCGTAAATGTACCTCCCTCAACAAAAACTAAACCAGGGCCTGCCTGCTGTTTTTTTCCTGCATTTCTAGCAGCAGTACCATTCTGACTATCTACATCCCAACCAGTTGCTCTGGATGCATGACTGGAACTCGATTTTTTGCTACAACTAGCCGTGCCCAACATCAATACCATTGACATCATTAATTGCAAGACTACAATTTTGTTTACTTTCATACTCATTCTTAGGTGATAAATTTAGGTGCTGCAATATAATAATTAACATTTAATTAGCAACATCCGGTCTAATAATTTTATTTAGCTGTTTTTTACCAGAAAATAACCTATAGTTACGAACGCAAAAATATACTTTTTATTATTTACTATAACATGAAATACTATATTTTTACCTACTAAAATATTTTTAATTTAAAACCGTCTGGCGCAACAATGAAACAAGCCTTAATCTTCTATCTTTTTTTACTCCCATTCATCTCGTTTTCCCAGATAAATGGCGCTCTGACACTTGATTGGCAAAATAAAAAAGAAATGAGTTTTGGCGACTTAAAAATAAAAATTCCGTACTTTTCAGGAGGCAGTTTTAGATATGATACTACTAAAAAAAACTTAAGCTTACTGCTTAATCTAAACGAATCAGGCTACGCGAACAGCAATTCTGTACAAATTACAAACGTAATATACGAATCCATATCGATCGCTGAACTGGGAGACTTATCACTTGAAAACATCCCCGAAAAGCCAAATGAAACGCTACAAACAACTACCTCAAGAGATAAAAGACAAGTTTTTCTATCATTATCACCTATAATAAAAGAAGGAAATAGCTATAAACGAATCAGGTCATTTTCTTACGCTATAAATAATAACAACACATCCAAAAGCAGCAATTCATCCACTTTTCAAAAATCTGCTTCTGTTTCCAATTCTGTTCTGGCCTCCGGAGATTGGTATCGGTTTTATATCGAGAAATCAGGGGTTTATAAAATCTCTAAATCCTTTTTACAAAGTTTAGGGTTTGATCCGTCAAAAGTCGATCCGAGACGAATTAAGATTTATGGAAACGGAGGAAAAATGCTACCATTAGCCAACAGCACCTATTACCCTGAGGACTTAACCGAAAATGCCATTCAAATTATCGGGGAAAGCGACGGAATCTTCAATAACGAAGATTATATTCTTTTTTATGGCGAAGGAGTTGAAAACTGGAGTACCGAAAGTCAGACTAACCTTAACTTGTACGCTACAAAATCCTACTACTACATTACAGTTGTTGGCAGTGACGGAAAACGTATCTCCTCTTTAAGTCAACCAACCGGAAACAGCACCTTAGAACTCAACACTTTTGACGACTATCAATTTCACGAAATCGACAAAATCAACATTGCCCATTTAGGACGACAATGGTTTGGAGAATCTTTTGACATCAATCAGGAACAGGAATTTGAGTTTAACTTCCCTAATATTGACGCTTCAACACCTGTAAAGATCGAATTAAACGCAGCCTCCGCTGCCTATACTCCTACTTCTTTTACAATCTCCGGCAACGGACAAAATATTGGAAACATTAATTTCCAGACATTAACCGTGGGGTCTGACCAAAAATTCTACACTAATAAACTCCCTTCTAACAGCTCATTTACCGGAGCCGAAAATGTAAAAATAAAACTTACCTACAACAACAATGGGGTTCCGGGATCAAAAGGATATCTCGATTACATCAATTTAACTGCTAAAAGAAAGTTATTAGGAACAGGAAAACAATTTAAATTTCAATACAATCTGGCCGGATCTACGGGAGGAATTGTAAATTACACAATTGGAAGCGCCACAGGGATCTCCCAGATTTGGGATATCACAGACTTATATAATGTATCAAAAACAGAAAACAGCAATCAGGCAACTTTTAGCTTTAAAGCCCAATTGGGAGAAATTAGAAAATATATCGCAATTGACCCCACAGATTATTTTACACCTTTAAAAGAAAGTCAATCAAAAATCGCCAATCAAAACTTAAAAGGAACACTTTTTAAGAATACACAAAACAGCTTTCAAGACATAGACTATATAATTGTAACACCTAAAGTCTTAGTTTCTCAAGCTGAAAAACTAGCCAGTTTTCATAGAACATACTCTAATCTGAACGTAAAAGTAATTGCCTTAGAAAACATCTATCAGGAATTCTCTTCAGGAAAACAAGACATTTCAGCCATTAGAAATTGCATCAGATATATCTACAACAATGCCTCCTCGCCAGAAAAAAAAATAAAATACCTGAATTTATTTGGAGACGCTTCCTTTGATTACAAAGACCGAATTGCAAACAATAATAATATTGTACCTATATATCAATCCGTAATCAGCAATACTACCGGAGAAGCTTCATTTGCATCTGACGATTTTTATGGATTAATGGATACCAACGAAGGAATTGTAGTATCTCCTTTTGGCGGGATTGATATTGCTGTTGGCAGAATGTTAGTATCAGACAATGCACAAGCAGGCGAAATGGTAAACAAAGTCCTGGAATACTATGACACCAAATCATACGGAAACTGGAGAAATAATATTGTTATGGTCAGTGACGATTCTGATCAGGCCTCAGATGCGACAATACAATCTCACCAAAACAATCTTGCCGATGCAATAGCCACTCAAAAACCTTTTTTTAATATCGACAAGATCCTGTTAGATGCCTATACACAGGAAGCTTCTGCAGGTGGGTCGAGATACCCTAAAGCAAGAACTGATTTGTTTGATGCTTTCGAAAAAGGAGCTTTAGTATTCAACTATTTAGGTCACGGAGGTGAAGACGGATTAGCAAGCGAACGAATCTGGGAAAAATCCGATGGCCAAAATTTAAGCAATCAATACAAATACCCTTTATTCATTACTATTACTTGTGAATTTTCAAGATTTGATGATCCAACAAGACCAACAGCCGGAGAATATACTTTCTGGAATCCAAAAGGTGGTGCCATTTCTATGCTGACCACTGTTCGTGCTATCGGACAATATAATGCTGAAGATTTTAATGACAGCTTAAGTAAAAATCTCCTTTCATACGGATCCAATCAATACACTACTATTGCGGAAGCGCTTCGAATTTCTAAAAATGAAAATCCAAGCTCTGCCAGCAACGTTATTTTTTATATTGGAGATCCCGCTTTAATGTTAGCCATTCCCAAACCACGAATTAATTTAACGAAAGTAAATGATATTGTGATTTCTCAGGCAATTCCGGATTTTAAATCACTATCAAAAATTAAAATCACAGGCGAAATTACCGACGAAAACAATACACTTTTAAGCAATTATAACGGAGAACTGGCAACCGCAATTTTCGACAAATTAATCACCACTACTACCCTAAATAATGATGGATATAGCCCTGCAATGTCATTCAGGATTCTTGGGGAAACTATTTTTAGAGGAAATGCGTCTGTAACCAATGGCCAGTTTGAGTTTAGCTTTGTTGTACCACGGGATATCCGCGTTCCCCTTGATTATGGCCGAATTAGTTTTTATTCGAAAAAAAATCAGCTTTTAGAGAACCAATCCGGCTATAATACGACTATTAAAATTGGCGGAATAAATGAAAATGCACCTCAGGACAATATAAGTCCAAAAGTTAAGTTATATATGAACGATGAAACTTTTGTGTCGGGTGGAATTACAAACGAATCACCATTTTTACTAGCGTTTCTTGAAGATGAAAATGGGATCAATACAGCAAGTGGAATCGGACACGATATTGTGGCAATTCTGGATGGAGACGTCAGTAATCCTTATGTTTTGAATGATTATTATCAAACAAAATTAGACGATTATACGAACGGAAATTTGCGCTTCCCGTTAAGAAATTTAGCTGCAGGAATGCACACTATAACTTTTACAGCATGGGATGTTTACAACAATCCTGTAACGAGCGAAATACAATTTATAGTCGTAGGAGATGAATCACTGACACTAACTCACGTTCTTAATTACCCTAATCCATTTTCGACTTATACGCAATTTTGGTTTTCACACAATAGACCTTACGAGCCTTTGGATGTTCAGGTTCAGGTAATGACTATTACCGGAAAAGTAGTCTGGACAAAAAACCAGATTATTACAACAGAAGGATTTTTATCCAGAGAAATAACCTGGGACGGAAAAGATGATTTTGGTGACAGAATAGGAAAAGGAGTTTATGTCTATAAACTTACAGTTAAATCTAATTTAACAAATAAGAAAGCAGAAAAGTACGAAAAGCTTGTCATATTATAATTATATATATATTTGTAACATAAATACCTATAAGTTCCCTAAATGAAAAAAATATCACTACTCTTAATTTGTTCTTTTATTCTTTTTAAAGTACAGGCTCAGGAAAATCGTCCTATCACGACAGGAGTCCCTTTTTTATTAGTTGCGGCAGATGCCCGGGCAGCAGGTTTAGCTGATCAGGGGGTCGCCACGTCAGCTGATGCTTTCTCCCAACAATGGAATCCCGCAAAGTATGCTTTTTCAGTAGACAAGCAAGGTTTCTCCATTAGCTACACTCCTTACCTAACAGACCTTGCCAATGACATCTCACTTGGACAAGTAACGTATTACAACAAAATCAATGAAAAAAGTGCCTTTGCAGGAAGTTTTCGCTATTTTGGCTTTGGAGATATAGAGTTAAGAACCACAGGAGATCCAAATGAGGCTGCAAGAATTGTATCGCCAAACGAGTTTGCCTTAGACGGATCGTATTCTTTGAAATTAAGCGAAAAATTCTCGATGGCAGTTGCCGGAAGATATATTCGTTCGAATCTAAAAATCGCTTCAGAAGATGTTGATGCTTCAGCAGCCAGCTCCTTTGCAGTCGATGTTGCCGGATTCTATCAATCAGAAGAAATTGCTTATTCTGACTTTAACGGAAGATGGAGAGCAGGTTTCAACATGCAAAATTTGGGTCCGAAAATAAGTTATGACAACGACGATTTAAGCTCCAACTTTTTACCGGCCAACCTTAGATTAGGTGGCGGTTTTGATTTTATTCTTGATGATTATAACAAAGTTGCCCTTAGTGTTGAATTTACCAAACTTTTAGTACCAACTCCTCCGGGACCGGGAACTGCCGTAGATGCAAATGGCGATGGCGACTATAATGATCCGGGAGATATTTCTCAGGAGCAGGCTAATGCTACAAACTATAAAAACTACAACGACATTGGTTGGGTTTCCGGAATTTTTAAATCTTTTGGAGACGCACCAGGCGGTTTTAGCGAAGAATTAAAAGAAATCACTTATAGCGCAGCTGCAGAATACATGTATCAGGATGCATTTGCATTACGAGCAGGATATTTTCATGAAAGCCCGCAAAAAGGAGCCAGACAATTTTTCTCTTTAGGGGCCGGATTTAAATATAATGTCGTAAAAGTCGATGTTTCATATTTATTTTCAACATCAAAAATCAAAAATCCTCTAGAAAATACACTTCGCTTTTCTTTAACCTTTAACTTTGGCGACAAATACGAAGTTTATTAAACGAATAAAATAAAAAACAATAACAATCCAAATTCCTGGTTTTTCAGGAATTTGGATTTTTTTTCCCTTAAAAACAAATGAAAGAAATTAGCATTACATCATCATTTATAATTTACGACACTTTAGAAGAGCTATCAAAAGACATTCAGGATTTAATGAATAAGGCTGTCGAAGTTCGAAAAAAAGCTTACGCACCTTATTCCCAATTTAGAGTTGGAGCAGCATTACTATTAGACAACGGAAAAATAGTTTTAGGGTCAAATCAGGAAAATGCCGCTTATCCATCAGGTTTATGTGCAGAAAGAGTTGCCATTTTTCATGCAGGAAGTATTTATCCGGAAGCCAAAATTCTAAAAATAGCTATTACCGCAGCTTCAGACACCAATCAAACTACAGCACCAATTCCGCCTTGTGGCTCATGCCGCCAGTCTATTGCAGAATATGAAATCAGACAAGACACCCCTATAGAAATCTATTTTATGGGCGAAATTGGCGAAGTTTACAAATCAGCATCCCTAAAAAATCTGCTTCCTTTTATGTTTGATAAAAAGTTCTTGTAAAAAAAAGCCAAAAAGTGACGTTTAAATTTTACTTCTTAATAGGAATGTCTTATTTTTGCATCCCGACCTTTCGGGCGCAAATTTGTGGGAGGAAACTATTTTGCGTTATAGGCAACAATTGATAACACAAACAAACTTTAGCAAAAGAAAGAATTCAGATGAAAGAAGTTACAAAAGAAGTATATTTAAAGTGGTACGAAGACATGCTACTTTGGAGAAAGTTTGAAGACAAACTTGCAGCATTATACATTCAACAAAAAGTTAGAGGTTTTTTACACCTATATAATGGTCAGGAAGCTGTACTGGCAGGTGCCTTGCACGCTATGGACCTGACTAAAGATAAAATGATTACTGCTTACAGAAACCACGTTCAACCAATTGGTATGGGAGTTGATCCTAGACGCGTAATGGCTGAACTTTTAGGAAAAGCAACCGGAACTTCTAAAGGTATGGGAGGTTCTATGCACATTTTCTCTAAAGAACACCGTTTTTACGGAGGACACGGAATCGTAGGTGGACAAATTCCGGTAGGAGCTGGTTTAGCTTTTGCTGATAAATATTTTGAAACAGGTGGTGTAACCATGACCTACTTTGGTGATGGTGCTGCCAGACAAGGTTCATTACACGAAGCTTTCAACATGGCTATGCTATGGAAATTACCAGTTGTATTTATCGTTGAAAACAACGGTTATGCGATGGGAACTTCTGTTGAAAGAACAGCAAACCACACTGATATCTGGAAACTTGGTTTAGGATATGAAATGCCTTGCGGACCTGTTGACGGAATGAATCCTGTAAAAGTTGCCGAGGCAATGACAGAAGCTATTGACAGAGCACGTCGTGGTGACGGACCAACTTTCCTTGAAATGAAAACGTACCGTTACAGAGGACACTCTATGTCTGATGCACAACTTTACCGCTCTAAAGAAGAGGTTGAAGAGTACAAAAAAATTGACCCTATTACTCAGGTTTTAGATGTAATTATGGATCAAAAGTATGCTACAGAAGAAGAAATTGAAGCAATTGACCAAAGAGTTAAAGATCTGGTTGAAGAATGTGTGAAATTCGCTGAAGAATCTCCATATCCTGAATTGCAACAATTATACGATGTAGTATACGCACAGGAAGACTATCCATTTACACCTCATAAACTATAACAATATTATGGCGATAAAAGTAACAATGCCTCGTTTGAGCGATACTATGACGGAAGGAACGGTAGCGACTTGGTTAAAAAAAGTAGGCGACAAAATTAGCGAAGGTGACATCCTTGCTGAAATTGAAACAGACAAAGCAACAATGGAATTCGAGTCTTTTAACGAAGGAACTCTTTTACATATCGGAATTCAAGAAGGGCAAACTGCCCCTGTTGATTCATTATTAGCCATCATTGGTAAAGAAGGAGAAGATATTTCTGCTCTTTTAGCCGGTGGTGATGCTCCTGCCGCAGAAGCTCCAAAAGCAGAAGCTGCTCCTGCTGCTGAAGCAAAAACAGAAACCCCTGCTCCTGCTGCAAAAACTGCAACTGAATTACCTAAAGGTGTTATCGTTGTAACTATGCCACGTTTGAGTGATACTATGACAGAAGGAACAGTAGCAACCTGGTTGAAAAAAGTAGGTGATGCTGTTGCTGAAGGCGATATTTTAGCTGAAATTGAAACAGACAAAGCGACTATGGAGTTTGAGTCTTTCAATGAAGGAACTTTATTATATATCGGAATTCAGGAAGGAAACACAGCACCTGTTGACAGCTTATTAGCTATCATTGGACCTGCGGGAACTGATATTTCCGGAATTGCCGACAATTATACTGCCGGAGGAACTACAACTGCAAGTGCTCCTGCTACTGAAGAAGCAAAAACTGCTCCTGCTGCTGAAAAAACAACTGAAGCTGTTGCTGAAACTTCAAACGGAGGAAGAATTTTAGCTTCACCATTAGCTAAGAAAATTGCTTCTGATAAAGGAATCCAATTAACTCAGGTTAAAGGTTCAGGAGAAAACGGACGTATCGTAAAAAGCGATATCGAAAACTTTACTCCATCTGCAAAAGCACAACCAGCTGCTGCAACAACAACTGCTGCTGCACCAAAAGCTGAAACTGCTGCTCCTGCTGTACCAAAAGTATTTGTTCCTGCCGGAGAAGTTTTCACCGAAGAGATCAAAAACTCTCAAATGCGTAAAATTATCGCAAAACGTCTGGCTGAATCATTATTTACTGCACCTCACTACAACTTAGTGATCGAAGTAAGCATGGATGACGCTATGGCTGCGAGAACAACAATCAATACTGTTCCGGATACAAAAGTATCATTCAACGATATGGTAATCAAAGCTTGTGCTTTAGCCTTGAAAAAACATCCAAAAATCAACTCTCAGTGGAAAGAAGATGCTATCATCATCAACCACCACGTAAATATTGGTGTTGCCGTAGCAGTTGAAGACGGATTAGTAGTGCCTGTATTGAAATTTACAGATGCTATGAGTTTATCTCAAATTGGTACCTCAGTAAGAGATCTTGCCGGAAGAGCCAAAAACAAAAAACTGGGACCACAAGAAATGGAAGGAAGTACTTTTACAGTTTCTAACCTTGGAATGTTTGGTATTACTGAATTCAATTCGATTATCAACCAACCAAATTCTGCTATCCTTTCTGTAGGCGCAATTGTTGAGAAACCAGTAGTAAAAAATGGTCAGATTGTAGTAGGAAACACCATGATGTTATCATTAGCGTGTGACCACAGAACAATTGACGGTGCAACTGGCGCTCAATTCTTACAAACATTAAAACAATACATCGAAAGCCCGGTTACCATGTTGGCATAATCTTTTTGTCAGCCTGAAGGAGAATTCGAAGGTAATTCATAATAAAATCCCGTTTTGTTTATTCAAAACGGGATTTTTTGTTTAATTTTCATCCTCAAATTCAAACCTCATAAAATGAAAAAACTAATCCTTGCCACTTTATTCCTGACGGTAATTGCCTGCCAGAAAAAAGATCAAACCGAAAAACCAGCAGTTGTTACAGATGAGCACACCTTCTCTAAACCGGAACTTGCTATAGTAAAACATTTGGATCTCGACATTAAAGTTGATTTTGATACACAGACTATTTCCGGAAAAGCATCATGGAAAATCGACAATATCAGCAAAGGAAATGAAATTATCTTCGACGAAAATACCCTTAACATCACAAAAGTTACTTTAGGCGATGAAGAAAAAGAAACCAAATTTGAATTAGGAAAAGAAGTCGAATTTCACGGAAAACCACTTCATATTACCATCGAACCTAATACAACAAAGGTTAATATTTATTACAACACCACAAAAGATGCTGTTGCTTTACAATGGTTAACTCCTGCGCAAACAGCAGACAAAAAGAAACCTTTTCTTTTCTCACAAGGCGAAAGCATATGGTCACGCACCTGGATTCCTTGTCAGGATTCACCGGGAATTCGTTTTACTTATAACGCAAAAGTTACCGTTCCTAAAGATTTATTAGCTGTGATGAGTGCTGTAAATCCACAGAAGAAAAACGATACTGGAATTTATACCTTCAAACAAGACAAAGAGATTCCTTCTTATTTAATGGCAATTGCCGTTGGAGATCTGGAATTTCAATCTATAGACAACAGAACAGGCGTTTATGCTGAACCTTCTTTAATCAAAAAATCAGCCTGGGAATTTGCTGAACTTGGCAAAATGGTTGTTGCTGCCGAAAAACTTTATGGCCCTTATCGCTGGGGACGTTATGATGTATTGGTTTTGCCTCCGAGTTTCCCATATGGCGGAATGGAAAATCCAAATTTAACTTTCCTGACTCCCGGAGTAATTGCCGGAGATCGTTCATTAACAAGTTTACTAGCGCATGAATTAGGACACAGCTGGAGCGGAAACTTAGTTACCAATGCAACATGGGATGATATCTGGCTAAATGAAGGTTTTACCACTTATGTAGAACATAGAATTGGCGAGGAAATCTTTGGCGAAAAAGAATTTGAAATGCAGAATGTGATCACCCGTAAAGAATTACTTGATAACGTAGCTGAATATGGAGATACAAATCCTGATACACGTTTAAAAGTATCATTGACCGGAAGAAATCCTGACGACGGAATAAGTCTGATCCCTTACGTAAAAGGTTATGCCTTTTTAAGAGTAATTGAAAACGCTGTTGGACGTGAAAAATTTGATGTTTTTATTAAAAATTATTTCGATGCTCATGCTTTCAAATCTATCACAACAGAAGATTTTGTAAAATACATCAACGAAAATCTTATTAAAGGAGACAAAACACTTGCAGATAAAATAAAACTGGAAGACTGGATTTACAAACCGGGAATCCCGTCTAACATAACTCCTGTAACTTCAGCAGATTTTGATGCAATTGATAAAATCCAAAAAAGCTGGAGAGAAACCGGTGTAAAAGGATTAAGTAAAAAAATCACAACCACTACAGAAAAACAATATTTTATAGATCATCTTCCAACGGATATTACACCAAAAGAAATGGAAGCAATAGATACTGAATTTAACTTTACAAAAGGCGGTAATTTTATCATAAAACGTCAATGGTTTATTCCATCACTTCGTTATAAATATACAGCGGCATATCCTGCAATCGAACAATTTTTAATTTCAACCAGCAGAACAGGATCAGTTATGATGCTTTATAAAGAAATGGCAAAAACACCGGAAGGAAAAGTTTGGGCTAAGAAAATCTTTGACAAAGCAAAATCCGGTTATCACGCAACAACAATTCAGGCAGTTGAAGGGCTTTTAAAATAATAAGCAGTCAAAGTTTACAGTTTAATTCAGATCCCCCATTACATTCGTAATCGGGGATTTTTTTTATGCTTACTTTTTATTTTTGGCTTCAATCCATTTTGCCATGTATTTGGTGCTTTTTAAGGTATGATGCTGCAATAGACTTCCCATAAAATTATGCAAACGATGAGTTTCAGAATCATTCAATAATAAATTAATTGCTTCGATTAATTCAATACAATATTTACTTTTTTGAAAACATACATTTACAATTTCAATTCCGTTTTTTTGAGATTGCCTCCATATATTTTCATCCTGATACAACGAAATAGCCTGTTTTGCGAATTCCTGAATATCATCGTTAATAAAACCATTCCATGGTAAATTAGCATGCATTGCCTCGGCACCAATGGTAGTGGTGACACTAGGTGTTCCGCATTGCATCGCTTCAAGTAATTTTCCTTTTAATCCGGCTCCAAAACGAATGGGCGCCAGGACAACTCTTGAGTTTTTAACCACTTCATTAGCGTCAGCAGCCCTGCCCATAATAAAAAAACCATTTTTAGGCTGGTGCAGTTGCAATACTTTTTGCGAAGGATATGCCCCATAAACTTCTAAAACAGCTTCAGGTAATTGTTTTTTAATTAATGGCCAAATTGTTTCTTTTAAATACTGAACAGTATTCCAGTTGGGTTCATGAAGAAAATTTCCAATGAAAACAAAATTCTTTCGATTTTCAAATAATGGCAATTCCAAAAGATCTTCTTCAGACATTTGATCCACCAGAAAAGGCAAATAATGCAATAGACTCAAATCGATTTTAAAAACATCCTTTAAAATTTTCATTTCGAATTCTGAAATCATAAACGACAAATCACACCTTAAAATACTGGCAATTTCACGCTTTGCCACTTCTTCAGATAACAGATCAGTCAACTCGAAAGTTCTGTTTTCTTTGAATGCTTTTTGTCTTGCTGTTCTTAAACAATGTAAATCTTCTGTGTCCAGTAGTCGAATTGCTTTTGGACAATTCTCAGCAACCCTCCACCCAAATTGCTCTTCGATCATAAAGCGATCAAACAAAACAACATCAGGATTCAGTTTTATTATAAAATCATCAAAACTGGCATTATTCAGTTCGATCGACACTTTCTTCACTCCAAATTCAGGCAAGTCAACCATAAAATCACTATCCAATGCCGGACTGGCAAATGTAACCTCAAATCCATTTTGTTTAAAAACAGAAATCAATTGCATCATTCTTCCACCCGCCGCAGACGAATCTGGTTCAGGCCAAACAAACCCAATAATCAACAGTTTTTTTATCTGATTCATTTTAATTGTTTCAAGCTACAAAATAATGCTTTTTTGAGCGTATTTACACGATGTTTCCCAGTTTTCAGTTAGAAAAAAGACTAATTTTGCAGGATACTTTTTTTCAATAAAATTATGTTAGGATTAAAATTAGCCACAGACCCTCGCTGGGTAAATATTGTTGAGTCAAATATCGAAGAAATCTTGACGGATCATGCCTGGTGCGAACAAAAAGCAGCTTCAAATGCCATTAGCTTAATAACTTACAATTCTGAATTAGAAGAATTAGTAACCGAAATGCTTGTGATTGCGAGAGAAGAACTGGAACATTTGCAGATGGTTCACGATATTATCAAAAAAAGAGGCCTGACTTTGGGGCGCGAAAGAAAAGATCATTATGTAAATGAGCTTTTTAAATTCATGAAAAAAGACGGCAGCCGAAAAGATGCGCTTTGTGATCGTTTATTATTCTCAGCCATGATTGAAGCCAGAAGCTGTGAGCGTTTTAAAGTACTTTCAGAAAATATAAAAGACGAAGAATTAGCCAAATTCTACCGTGATCTAATGATTTCTGAAGCCGGGCATTATACAACATTTTTAGGATTTGCACGAAAATATACAGACAATATAGATATTGATAAACGCTGGAAAGAATGGATTGAATACGAAGGTTCAATTATTACCAATTACGGAAAAAGCGAAACCGTTCATGGATAATTTATCCCTCATAATTCGATTCACCATTACCTATAAATACACAATTTTTTATGTCTAAAAATAAAACAAAGTCCATTTTATTAAAAACAGCAAAATATCTTGGAATAACTTTTGTCGTTATTATAGGATTATTGTTTTTGACGCCTATTGTTTTTGCCGATAAAATCAAAGAACAGATTAAAAAAACAGCAAACGAAAAACTAACTGCAGAGTTGAATTATTCTGATGTTTCGGTTTCTTTTTTTCAACATTTCCCTTCCCTAACCTTAACATTAAGCGATTTAAGCCTTAACGGATCATCTCCTTACCAAAGCGAAAAATTCATTACAGCAAAAGAAGTCTCTTTTGGAATAGATGTAGCAAGTCTGATTTTTAGTAAAGAAGTAAAAATTGACCAGATTTATTTATCAGATTCCTTTATTAATGTAAAAGTAAATGCAAAAGGAGAAGCAAATTATAATGTTTACAAATCATCTTCGCAAGCTACTAAACCCAAAGACAGTACAGAAACAGCTTTAAAACTTGAGCGAATTGAGATTTTAAACAGTAAAATTATCTACGACGATTTATCGACTAAAGTTCATTTCGACGCTTTTGGATTTAATTATTTAGGAAAAGGAGATTTAAACAAGGCCGTTTTCGATTTGTATTCAAAAGCTAAAATCGAGAAATTAAATATTGCTTACGAAGGTGAACCGTATTTAATGAATAAAAAAATTGACGCCGACTTAATTACAAAAGTAAATGTAAACTCGTTGTCGTTCTTTTTTCAACAGAACAATCTTAAAATCAATCAGCTTTTGGTGGATTTTAAAGGTAAATTTGATTTTTTGAAAGACGGCTATAATATGGATTTTGTCATTAAATCCGACAATAGTAATCTGTATGATGTTTTTACTGCTTTTCCTCCAAAGTACATTACCTGGCTTTCTAAGACAGAACTAAAAGGAAACACAAATCTGCTTTTAACTTTAAAAGGAGATTATATTGCTTCTCAAAAAATAGCTCCGGACTTAAATCTCGATATAAAAATAGACAGCGGTTTTGTAAATTATAACAAAAGCACATTTCCGGTTTCTAATTTAAATTTAGATATTAAAACAAAGGTTCCGTCTTTAAATCCGGATCTTGCTATTGTTGATGCTAAAAATTTATCCTTAAACATTAACAAGGATTATTTAAAGTCTAAATTTTATGTTGAAGGAATAAATACTCCAAATATTGATGCTGATTTTAAAGCTAAAATTGATCTTGAAAAATTAATGAAAGCGCTCGGAATTCCGAATATTGTTTTAAAAGGAAGTTTGGCAGGTGATGTAAAAGCAAAAGGAAAATTTGATCTAAAAAACAAACTTTTTCCTGTTACAAAAGGAATTATCGATTTGGAAAATGGGTATTTAAAAACACCATATTATCCAAACCCAATCACAAATATTACGATAAAATCTAAAATTGAAAATCAAAAAGGAACTTTTGCTGACTTAAAAGTGAACCTAAAACCAACTCAGTTTACTTTTGAAGGAAAACCTGTTTTTGTACAAGCTGATTTAAGCAACTTCAATGATTTAGCGTATGATATTAAAGCAAAAGGAGAACTTGATGTCAATAAAATCTATAAAGTTTTCTCTCAAAAAGGACTTGACTTAGACGGTTTCGTAAAAGCCGATTTAGTTTTGAAAGGCAAACAAAGCGATGCCGAAAAAGGAAATTACAGCAAACTATACAACAAAGGAACGCTTGAATTGAGAAACATTGGCATTGCATCAGAATATCTGCCAAAAAAATTCATCATCAAAGAAGGGGTTTTTAAAATTAATCAGGATAAAATGTCATTCAATAACTTTTTGGCCGCTTATGGTGAATCTGATTTTAAAATGAATGGCTATCTGCAAAATGTTTTTAATTATGTAACTACAAAAAATGGAATTTTAAGAGGTTCTTTTAAAGTTACATCACGATACATTAATGTTGATGAGTTCATGTCTAGCACACCTGCAAATGCGCCTGTAACACAAACTAAAACTGAAACTCCTGCCCCAGCTCCAACAGAAACAAAACAAACTGGAGTTATTATAATTCCAACCAATTTGAATTTGCAATTTGTTGCCAATGCACAAAAAGTGAATTTTGATAAATTAAACCTTCAAAATGCTGTTGGAAATTTAAGCATGAACAAAGGCAAATTAAGCATGCAGAATACGGGTTTTAATTTAATTGGATGCAATGTTGCCATGAACGCCAATTATCAGGCTGTAACACCGCAAAAAGCAAATTTTGATTTCAGTATTAAAGGATCCGATTTTGACATCAAAAAAGCGTACAATGAAATCGAAGTTTTCAGAAAGATGGCCAGTGCCGCTGAAAAAGCACAAGGAATTGTTTCTGTAGATTACCAATTAAAAGGCCGCTTAAACGGAAACATGGATCCGGTCTATCCATCGCTTACAGGTGGCGGAACACTTTCTGTAAAAGATGTAAAAGTGCGGGGGTTAAAAATGTTTAGTGCCGTCAGCAAAGCAACAAATACAGAATCGATCAAAAATCCTGATCTTTCTAAAGTCGATATTAAAACTACCATCAAGAACAATATCATGACAGTAGAACGCTTTAAGTTTAAGTTTGCAGGCTTTAGACCAAGAATCGAAGGCACAACAAGTCTGGACGGAAAGCTGAACCTAAAAATGCGCTTAGGACTTCCTCCTTTTGGTATCTTCGGAATTCCGATGACCGTTACCGGAACACAGAATAGTCCGAAAGTAAAATTAGGAAGAAAAACAGAAGATCTCGAGGAAACAAAAGATACGGAGTAAATAAAAATTAGACCTGTTCATAACGAGCAGGTTTTTTATTTTCTAAACCACATATGCTATTGCCGAAACATACAAAATACCTTTCGCCAGCAACCATAATAATACCGCCATTCCCAAAAATCCCCAGGCAGACATTTTACTTCTTTTCCAGCTTATAAAAAAGGTCGGAATCTCCCAATATTTGATAATAATATAGATACTCCCCCCTATTAAGGATGCCCAAATCAACTCACCTGAATGAATATAAAAACTATAGAACAAAACAGATGAAAGAAAAAGAACCGTAATAAATTGCAGGTAATAATAATTCTTATAATTGTATTTGAAATTCTCTTTCAGCGACAACAGCAAAAAGGAAATAATAAGCAAACTTGTCAAGGCAATTATTACATAAGAAAAAAGCGGGTTATGCTGTCCTATAAATAAACCGTCGATAATTAAAGCTAAAACAACACAAGAAGCAAGTGAATAAATACTCCTTTCTACCGAAGTATCTTTATAAGGAATTAAAATTGGAGAAATATACTTCTCTAAAATACGCCAAAAAGGCAAAGCACAAATAACCGCCATACCCGAAACAACAATCTCATAATTATACAGCACATCACCAGGAATTTTACACAAAAGATACAAAAGAGCCAGAGTAACAATGACAGCAGGAAGACAAATTGTTTTTACGGCTTCCCATTTATCATTTCCCCAGAAGTCATCCTTTATCTTAAAAATATATTTCTTAACTAGATATTGCCGCGTAAAAATAGCCGTCGACTGACTCCATAACAGAAACAGACCTATATGAATTACTACAGTACGCAATGTCATTTCTTCGATAAAGCATCCAAAAACAATACACAGAACACCTATCAACAATAATTCGTAGGTGAGCAAAATTGCTGAGAATAAAAGCCTGAATAACGGAGCAAATTGTTTTATCAGAATATCTATAAGTGAATTCCAATAATTACGCAACAGTCCTATGATCGAACATATTGCAATAAATGCTGCCAGATACAGCATCCAATTGGTTAAAGATTGTGTCTGCATCCACAATTGAACCGCAGAATCCTTCACAGGAATATAAACAATATGAGAATTGGCATAAATTTCATTCGCCAGTTGATTTCTTAGGGTATCATTAATAACAGCAAACTGATTTTTATGTTGCTGCCAATAGGCATTAGCATCAAAACCGCTTTTTTGCAAAACGGCAAATTCGTATAAAATCTTTTTTTGATTATCCGTTAATGATACTACTTGCTGTACAGAATGAATTTCTTTTGCAAACAAACTTGTGCAGAAAAGAAATAAAAGGAAAACTATTTTTTTCAAAATTCAGATTGATTTAGTCAAATCAAAAATAGAATAATAAAACGTAATGTAAAGACCAATAAAATAGTATTGTATCAAAATAAGGTATAAAATCGATTTAAACAAAAAACCCGTTCATTTCTGAACGGGTTTTGTAATAAGTAGTCTAATGATTATGCTTCGAATGGAAGGATAGATACATAAGATTTGTTATCTTTTTTCTTTTGGAACTTAACAACTCCAGCTACTCTTGCGTGTAGTGTGTGATCTTTACTAATGTAAACGTTTTCACCTGGATTATGTTTTGAACCTCTTTGTCTAACGATGATGTTCCCAGCAATAGCAGCTTGACCACCAAAAATCTTAACGCCTAAACGTTTTGATTCTGATTCTCTACCATTCTTCGAACTACCGACACCTTTCTTGTGAGCCATGACGTATGAGTTTAAATATTGTTATTATTCTTTAGTAGCTTCTTTTTTTGCTTTTGGAGCTGCTGCTTTTTTTACTTTAGGAGCTTCTACTTCTTCAGTAGATACTTCTTCAGCTACAACTGCTTTTTTAGCTGCTGCTTTTTTAGTTCCTCCAGCTGCAGTAATACCTTCAATTACAATTTGAGTAAGATATTGTCTGTGACCATTTCTCTTTTTGTATCCTTTTCTTCTTTTCTTTTTGAAAACGATAACTTTATCTCCTTTTAAGTGTTGTAACACTTTAGCTTCTACTGAAGCACCTTCTATAGCTGGGGCGCCTAAAGTTACGTTACCATTGTCGTCTAATAAAAGAACTTTGTCAAAAGAAACTTTTGAACCTTCTTCATTAGTCAAACGGTTAACATAAACCTTTAAGTCTTTGCTTACTTTGAATTGTTGCCCTGCTATCTCTACGATTGCATACATACCAAATTGATTTATTGATTTTTAAGGTTGCAAATATACAATTAATAATTTACTGTGCAATCTCTTATTCTAAAAATATTTATTTCGCATTAAAGTCTGTTTTCAAGGCATTTCACCCTACAAAAGAGCATATTTAGCCGTAAAATACTGTTAAAGTATCACCAAAATAGAACCTAATCCCAAATTGATAATTAAAAAAAGTTATTTTTGATGTAACGATAATCAACTCTTGGCTACCTACATATATAGGTAAATAAAAATTATTAATCTTTATGAAAAATTCAATAATGATATTAAGCGCAGCACTAATGCTCGGCGGAGTGGCTCATGCTCAAAAGGTAGCTTTTGAAGAATACAATTTAGATAACGGCATGCATGTTATTTTGCACAATGACTCATCTGCTCCGGTGGTCATAACCTCAGTGATGTACCATGTTGGATCAAAAGACGAACGTCCTGACCGAACTGGTTTTGCGCATTTCTTTGAGCATTTATTATTTGAAGGAACTCAAAATATAAAACGCGGCGAATGGATGAAAATCGTCACTGCAAACGGCGGAGTAAACAACGCCAATACTTCTGATGACAGGACTTATTATTATGAAGTTTTCCCATCAAATAGTTTAGAACTTGGTTTATGGATGGAATCTGAGCGATTAATGCATCCGATAATCAACAAAATTGGGGTTGAAACCCAAAATGAAGTAGTAAAAGAAGAAAAAAGAATGCGTTACGACAATCAGCCTTACGGAAACATACTTCCGGAGGTTAAAAAGAACATGTTCAAAAATCATCCGTATCGCTGGACCACTATCGGTTCTATGAAAGATCTTGATGCTGCAACACTGGAAGAATTTCAGGCTTTCAATAAAAAATTCTACACTCCTAATAATGCCGTTTTGGTGGTTGCCGGTGATTTTGATAAAACCAAAACCAAAGAATGGATTCAGAAATATTTTGCTCCAATTCCTAGAGGAGAAGAGGTTAAAAAGCAAACTTTTGTTGAAGAACCAATCAACCAGACTATAAAAGCGACTTACGAAGATCCGAATATTCAGATTCCGATGATCGTTGCTTCTTACAGAACGCCTTCGATGAAAACAAGAGATGCAAGGGTTTTGGATTTAATTTCTTCTTATTTAAGTGACGGAAAAAGCTCTAAACTGTACAAGAAAATAGTGGATGATAAAAAGATGGCACTTCAGATTGGAGCAGTAGGTTTTAGTCAGGAAGATTACGGAATGTACATTTTATACGGTTTGCCAATGGCTCCAAACACCACAGCCGACATCTTAAAAGAAATGGATGAAGAGATAGTAAAAATTCAAACCGATCTGATTTCTGAAAAAGACTACCAAAAACTACAAAATAAATTCGACAACAATTTTGTGAATGCTAATGCAAGCGTAGAAGGAATTGCAGAAAATCTGGCTTCTTATTACCTTCTTTACGGAGACGTAAATTTGATCAACACAGAGATTGATATTTACCACTCTATTACTAGAGAAGAAATTAGAGAAGTGGCCAAAAAGTACTTAAACCCTAACCAGCGTTTAATCTTAGACTACATTCCTTCAACTAAAGTTCAAAACTAAGTCTATCGAATCATGAAAAAAATACACACATTTTTAATCCTTTTATTCCTCACTGGAATTATGCAAGCACAAGATCGTCCACAACCCAAACCAGGTCCTTCACCAGTAGTCAACATCAAAAAACCACAAACTTTTGTTTTGGCAAACGGCATGAAAGTTCTGGTGGTTGAAAATCATAAATTACCCCGAGTAAGCTTTAACTTAACTTTAGACAATGCTCCTTTTACTGAAGGAAACAAAAAAGGTGTTGATGAACTAACAAGCAGCTTAATTGGCAACGGAACTAAAAAAACAACCAAAGAAGCTTTTAATGAAGAAATTGACTTTTACGGAGCGAGCATTAATTTTTCGTCATCAGGCGCTTATGCAAGTTCGCTTTCTAAATATTCAGGACGCGTTTTAGAACTTTTGGCCGAAGGTGCCTTACAACCCAATTTTACTCAAACTGAATTTGACAAAGAAAAAGCAAAATTAATTGAAGGGCTTAAAGCCGATGAAAAAAGTGTTCCCGCCATTGCAAGCCGAGTTGTTGACGTATTGGCTTTTGGAAAAAATCATCCGTCAGGAGAATATCTTTCAGAAGAAACAGTTAAAAATGTAACACTTGAAGACGTTCAGAAAAACTACGCCACTTATTTTGTTCCTGAAAATGCTTATCTGGTAATTATTGGAGACATTAAATTCAAAGAAACAAAAGCGGCTGTAGAGAAACTTTTTGGAGGATGGAAAAAACAAGCTGTTCCAAAAAGCACCTATCCAAATCCGGAAAATGTTTCCAAACTTCAAATTGATTTTGTAGATGTTCCAAATGCAGTTCAATCTGAAATTTCACTAGTCAACACTGTCGACTTAAAAATGAGCGATCCTGATTTTTTTCCTGCAGTAATTGCAAATCAAATTCTGGGAGGAGATTTCAACAGTTATCTGAATATGAATTTACGAGAGCAACATGCCTGGACTTACGGCGCAAGTTCCAGCATTGGAGCCGGAAAATATATCACTAAATTCAAGGCTTCATCTGCTGTTCGAAATACCGTCACAGATAGCGCAGTAGCTCAATTTATAAAAGAAATCAAAAGAATCAGAACAGAAAAAGTTTCCGGAGATGTCTTAAAAAACGTAAAAGCAGGATACATTGGCAGATTTGTAATGCAGGTCGAAAAACCTCAGACAGTTGCCCGATATGCCTTAAATATCGAAACAGAAAAATTACCGGCTGATTTTTACGAAAAATACATCCAAACTATTAATAATGTTACCGCTGACGACATTTACCGTGTGGCCAACAAATATTTCCTACTGGACAATATGCGAATTGTAATTGCCGGAAAAGGTTCTGATGTTATTTCAGGTTTAGAAAAACTTCAAATTCCGATTTTTTATTTCGATAAATACGGAAATCCTGTCGAAAAACCAGCTACAAACAAACAAGCTCCAGCCGGAATTACGGCAAAAATAGTTTTTGAAAATTATCTTAAAGCAATTGGTGGAGAAAAAGTAGTTTCTACTGTAAAAACTCTCGCAATGACCGGAACAACAACTGTTCCGCAGGCTCCCGGCCCTTTAACTTTTACTTCTAAATTAGATTCTAAAGGAAAAATGATGGTGTCGCTTGCTATGGGAACGATGAATCTAATGAAACAAGTAGTCAACGAAAAAGGTGCTTATATCGAACAACAAGGAAAACGCAAAAACCTTGAAGGCGCTGACCTGGCTGATATGAAAGCAAACGCTGCTCCTTTTGAAGAATTACAACTCGTAAAAAGAACAGATTTAAAAGTAGACAGAATCGAATCTATAAATGGTAGTGATGCTTATGCCATAATAGATGACAAAACCACTTATTTCTATGATGTTAAATCCGGACTAAAAGTAGCCGAATCTAAAGTTCGCGAACAAGGCGGAAAATCATCAGCCCAAATAACAAACTTCAACGATTATAAAGAAGTAAAGGGCATAAAAGTTCCTTTTAACTTAGTTCAGAATGTTGGTTTTGAATTGGATATTAAAATGTCTGAGATTAAGATAAACGAAGGGGTTTCTGAGAAAGATTTTCTTTAAAGGTACTGAGGCACTAAGCTGCTAAGGTTCTAAGATTTTCAAAGGCTTTGTCAAAGTTTAAAACTTTGACAAAGCCTTTTTTTTATGTATTGTAATTTACCAGACTGAACGTCCCGAGACTTCAGGAGAAACCCATTACAATTGGATCGCGCAGGTGTAATCCCTACGGGATAAAATTCATGGGCGTTTAATAATATTTCTACCAATATGTAATCTCTACGAGATATAACTATACAAGCTACTATTTCGTAAATTATCATTTTTACTCCGATAGGAGTTTAATATCGGTAAAAAAATGAAAAATGAAAAAATGTTCCGGAGGGACTTAATCATAACATTCAGCGGGACATGCGTTGAAAGCAAGAAAGGCTGTCGTAATCGACAGCCTTTCTTGTTTAATTACTCAACATCCAGATAAGGATTCAAAATTTCTGCTAATTCATTCAACCAATAGAAACCATTTTCAAGATTTGTTTTCTCGGTTTCCAGTGTTTCACATTCCCGCATTAAGCTTAAGGCAAGCATATAATTCACATGCCGAATTGTTTTTGCCATTAGTTTAGCGTCGATAGAATTGTTGAAGAAATTTGCCAGTCTCAATTCTGTTTCTTTTGAAAGGGTGTTTGTACTCATAATCTTAAATTTTAGGAAAATATAAAACCCGCATAGCTTAGCTGTCCTACGCTTTTAAGAGAGCGTTACGGTTGTTTCCAATACCGCCAGCATACCACACGGGCAAAAGTTTTATCGAGTTCATAATCTTAAATTTTAGGACTACAAAGGTAGCCAAAACTTCCTAAATAAGTAAGGTTTTTCGTAAAATAAATTACATGGCTGTTCACCCATTTTTGTCATTCCGAGGAACGAGGAATCTCCGCAAGAAACTAACGCAAAGTTTTTTCCCTAAATTGTCGAGCTACTTGCGGAGATCCCTCGTTCCTCGGAATGACAAGATTGCGGATACAATGATTGTGGTTACTTTGTCTGAAATATTTTTAATCCTAATTTTCAAACCTTTGCAACTTTGAACCTCTTCACCTTTGAACCTTTCTTCATAACAAAGATATTCAATTCAAATCTTTTATTTCTTCGCCGATAAATAAACTCCTATCAAAATAATAAACGCTCCAAAAAACTGAATTGGCGTCAGCATTTCGTTATCTAATAATCCCCAGAAAAATGCTACTATCGGAATTAAATACGTTACCGATGTTGCAAAAACGGGCGATGACATTTGTATTAATTTAAAGAACAAAACATTCGCTATTCCGGTTCCTAAAACTCCCAGAATCATTACAAAAAGAATGGAATGTTGCGTTATATCTAAACTTATTCTTTGAGAAATATCAGTTGTGCTTAAAATAATCAAAGCAGGTATAAGCAAAACAGCAAAATTTCCGGTTGTAATACTCACGGAATTCAGATCGGATAAATATTTCTTGATTAAGTTAACGTTGATTGCATAACAGATTGTAGCAATTACAACCAGAATGACATAGTAATAATCTTGCCCCGGATGAGCCGATGCTCCGCTTAATACCAAAAGCAAGCAACCTACCAGACCAACAAAAACCCCAATAACCTGTCGTTTTTGAAATTGAATCCCAAAAATTACTATTCCCAGAATTAAAGTATTCAAAGGCGTAAGCGAATTTAAAATAGCTACGATCGAGCTATCGACCTGAGTTTCGGCAATGGCAAAAAGAAATGCCGGAGTAAAGGTTCCGAAAACAGAAGTAATGGCCACAAATTTCCATTGGCGGCGTGAAATTTTCTTTAGGCTATTAAAGCCAAAAATCAACAAAAACAATGCTGCAAAAATAATTCGGAACGAGCCTACCTGAATCGCCGTCAAACCAACGAGACCTCTTTTTATCAGAATAAAAGAACTTCCCCAAATAAGCGAAAGCACAAATAAATAAACCCACTTTAATTGCTTTGCATCCATAAATATCATTTTGATGCAAATTTGTAATAAATTTATGAACTGACCTCTTCCTTTTTATTAATTTTGCAAGGAATACAACTTATCAATTTAAAAATCATATATAATGAAATTTACAAAGATCGTAGCCGCTTTCGCCATCGCAAGTTTAGTATTAGTAAGCTGCAAAAAAGAAGAAGATAAAAACCTTGCCAATATAAAACCTGTAAACACAGCTGTAAAAGAACACAAAGCAATCGCTGCTGAAAATATACAAACGGCAAGTTTCGAAATCGAAGGAATGACTTGTGCAATGGGATGCGCCAAAACAATCGAAAAAGAATTATCTGATCTTGACGGGGTAGAAAAAGCTACAGTAGATTTCGATAAAAAAACTGCCACTGTTGTATTTGACAAAACAGTACAAAACCCGGAAAACTTAACTAAAGTTGTTCAGGCAACGGGAGACGGAAAAACTTATAAGGTTTCGAATTTTAAATCTTAAATGACAACAACAATCGGGATTTAGGATTTAATTTTAAGACATAAAAAAGGGCGTTTATAAACTAAACGCCCTTTTTTTTATGTTTTGATTTTTCTATTTCCATTTTAATGTTTCCATCAATCTTTGCATATCATTTTTGATATAACTCGCTGCCGGCATCACCGAATCAAAATTAGGTTTGGCATAAAAATAAACCGATCCTGTTATAAAATGCTTTGTACTGTCTGTTACGTAAAATTGTGAGTTTGTAGCCGCATTTCCATCCACCTGATAAAACATACCATAAACCTTTTTTTGCGGGTTTAAATAGGGCTGTTCTAATATATCATCGGCTTTTATAACGTGTTCGTAAGTAAGTTTTTGAGCATCTTTCAGCAATTTCTCAATATTACCATTTACGGGTTTATAGGTCAGATAAATAGTTGCTTTCATTTTAGGATAGGTAATTGCAAATCCGCAATCCTTTTCTCCTTTTATCACCGCAGCTTCATTCATATCAAAAGTAAAAGGACAATTATTTTCAAAACTAACATATTTTGCTTCCGGATAATCCAAACGCAGGAAACCTGAAGGCTTAGGCACGACATCATCTTTACAACTTAAAACAGTTAATGCCAGCAAAATTGTTGCTATAGAAATTGTTTTTTTCAGCATTTTTTAATCTATTGTTACTTTTATTTGTTTTACTCGCTTTTTATCTACTGTTTCTATAGTAAAGACACAGTTTTGAAAAGCTATTTTTTGATCTTTCTTAGGGAAATTGCCCAAAATTTCTAAAATGAACCCTGCTAATGTTTCGGCTTCGCCTTTATGCGATTCAAAAACATCTTCATCAACATCCATGATCCTGTAAAAATCCTTCATATTAATCTTTCCTTCAAAAAGAAAATTCTTTTCATCGATCTGAGAATAGTTCAAATTTTCATCATCAAACTCATCACTGATATCTCCTACTATTTCCTCAATAACATCCTCTAAAGACACTAATCCCGAAGTTCCGCCATATTCATCGACCACAATAGCCAAATGACTTTTAAGGCTCTGAAAATCTTTTAATAAGTTATCCAGTTTCTTATTCTCGGGAACAAAAAAGGCTTCCCGAACCAAAGAAGTCCAGTCGAATTCTTCCTTATCAATATGAGGCAGCAAATCCTTAACAAACAAAACCCCTTCAATCTGATCTATATTGTCACGATAAACCGGAATTCTTGAAAACCCTTTCTCAATTATTTTAGGACAAATTGCATCAAATGATTCTGATACTTCTAATGCAAAAATATCAATCCTCGGGCTCATTACCTGTTTGGTATCTGTGTTTCCAAAAGAAACAATTCCCTCCAGTATTTTTTGTTCTTCGCTTGATGTTCCTTCAGAATCTGTAAGCTCAAGAGCCTGCGAAAGCTGATTAATAGAAAAACTATTTTTTTGTTTCCCTAATTTGTTGTGCAAATATAAGGTAACACTTCGCATAGGTAAACTTATTGGTGAAAGCAATTTATCTAAAACTGCGATGGGGTACGCAATTCGTTTCGCAAATTTAATATTGTTTCGGCTCGCATATACTTTAGGCAAAACCTCTCCAAACAATAAAATAAAAAAAGTAACCACGATGATCTCAAGAATAAACTTAAGCACCGGTGAACTTATAGTCTCAAAAATATTTTGGCCTACAAAGGAGAATAAAATAACGACTCCAATATTAAAGAAATTATTGGCTACTAATAAGGTCGCTAAAAGTTTTTTGGGTTTATCTAAAAGACTCGAAATAATTCTTCCTTTTGGAAGATTTTCCTGCAAGGCATCATCAATGTCTTTTTGTGATAAAGAAAAAAGTGCTATTTCAGCACCTGAGACAATTGCTGATAAAAACAGCAAAATAAATATTCCGACAAAACCAATAATTAAATTGATGTCTAAAGTTGTAGCGAACAAACTGGGCTCCGGGTCCAAATTAAAAAAGATTAGTTAAACAATCAAAAAGGCAAATCGTTTATAGGTAAGCCTTCACTCGTCGCGTCAAAGTTAGTATTTTTTACGGATTCTGGTTCGCTGGCCGGCTTATGATTTCCAGTTTCTTTTTTGGTAGTCAAGAAAGTAAACTCGGTAACCTGAATTTCGGTAGTATACTTTGTAGTACCATCTTCAGCTTGCCATTGGCGGGATTTTATGCGTCCTTCTACATATATCTTATCTCCTTTAGAAAGATATTTTTCACAAATTTCAGCTGCTTTGTTGCGCACAACCAAATTATGCCACTCTGTTGAAGTTATTTTTTCGTTGGTAGTTTTATTAATATAAACCTCATTTGTAGCCAATTGAAAACGTCCAATGCAATTTCCTCCATCAAAATAATGCATTTTTACATCATCACCTAAATGGCCAATTAGCATCACTTTATTTAATGTTCCGTTCATAATCTATTAGTGGTATTTATCCCAAAGATACATTTTTTTAGCAATTTATTTCCTGCTTTTCAATAAAATTATAAATCACAATAGGAAAAGGAAAAGTTTTTAAATCACTGTAATTCAATCCATTTTTAATTATTTCGTCAGTTTTAACTTTCCAAAACTGAATATGAAGATGTTGGTGCGAAAGTTTATGGATTACAGTTGTTTCTGTACACTCCTCTATACTTACTATAGTATAAGAAGGAAAAATATCATTTTGAGCTGCTTTTGAAACAACATCAAAACCAACAATTTCTGTAGTTTCAAAAAGAGGAAACTCATATAAGTTATGCCAAATGCCTTTAGCTGTTCTTTTTTGAATTAAAGTATTTCCTAAAACATCTTCTAAAATTAGATAATTAAAAAAGCGGTTGGTCACTTTTAGCTTTTTCGATTTTACAGGCAAAACTGAAACTTTCTTTTTCTGAAGTGCCAGACAACTATCATTAAAAACACAAACCGGGCAATCAGGACTTTTGGGAACACATTGCAAAGCACCAAATTCCATAATCGCCTGATTAAATATTGCAGGGTTATCCTTTGGCATTAATTCCTTTGCCAGTTCTGTGAACTCTTTTTTAGTTGCAGGCAGAGAAATATCTGATTCGATATCAAAATAGCGGGAAAGTACACGAAATACATTTCCGTCAACAACAGGAACGGCTTCATTATAAGAAAAAGAGGCAATTGCAGCGGCGGTATATTCACCAACACCTTTTAGCTTTAATAGTGCTGCATAATTAGCAGGGAAAATTCCATTAAGATCATTTGCGACATATTGAGCCGTTTTATGCAAATTTCGGGCACGGGAATAGTACCCTAATCCCTGCCAAAGTTTTAAAACCTGCTCTTCTGAGGCATTTGCCAAATCAAATACAGTAGGAAATTCCTCCGTAAAAGCAAAAAAATAAGGCGTTCCTTGCGCAACTCTAGTCTGTTGCAACATAATTTCTGAGAGCCAAATATGGTATGGATTGGTTGTTTTTCGCCATGGCAAATCACGTTTGTTTTGTAAATACCATTTTATCAATATGTTAGAAAAATTCATCGTAAAATACTTAGAATACAAAAGTAAATGTTTATGTAATTAAAATTTAACGAATTAGCTTGATTAATTATTTTTTTAATTCCTATATTTGCAAACTCAAAAAAATAGTACACCATTTATAAAATAAAATAGGAAAGAAAATGACGAAAGCAGATATCGTAGCGAAAATTTCAGAGAAACTAGGTCTTGAAAAAGGAGATGTTCAAGCAACAGTAGAAACTTTTATGGAAGAAGTGAAAACTTCACTAGAGACTGGAGACAATGTTTACCTAAGAGGTTTTGGAAGCTTTATTGTAAAAACAAGAGCTGAAAAAACTGGTAGAAACATTTCTAAAAACACCACTATCAAAATTCCAGCACACAACATTCCTGCGTTTAAACCTGCAAAAGTTTTTGTAGAAGGAGTAAAAACAAATAACGAAGCAAAATAATACTATTAATTAATCATAAAATCGACACGATATGCCAAGTGGTAAAAAAAGAAAGAGACATAAGGTAGCTACGCACAAAAGAAAAAAAAGAGCGAGAGCTAACCGTCACAAAAAGAAAAAGTAGTTTTAAACTACTTTTTTCTTTTTAAACGTTCATTGAAATTGAGATTAGATTATAAGATCGCTAGCTAGTTAGATTATTAGATTTCTAAAAATCCAACCATCGAATAATCCAGAAATCTAAGCTCCCCGGGTTCAATACCTGTTAAAAATATTGTTTAATCCATCCTTACAATTCAGTTATGAGTTATAAGTTATGAGTTATGAGTTGTAAAACCTGAAACTTGAAACTTAAAAACCTGAAACTAAAAGTCTGGATAAAAATTTACAGTGTGAATAAAGAATTAATCATTAGATCTAGTTCTGAAGCCGTAGATTTTGCCTTATTAAAAGATGGAAAACTAATTGAATTACACAAGGAAGAAGAGAAAAGCAACTTTCAGGTTGGTGATATTTTTATTGCCAAAATACGAAAACCCGTTGCCGGACTTAATGCTGCTTTTGTAAACGTAGGCTTCGAAAAAGATGCCTTTTTACATTATCACGATTTAGGACCTAACTTAGCTTCCCAACTGAAATTCATAAAACTTGTAAGCGCAGGTAAAATAAAAGATTTCTCCCTAAAAACCTTTCAGTTTGAAAAAGAGATTGACAAAGATGGCATCATTACTGATATTTTAAGTGCCAATCAATCTGTTTTAGTTCAAGTTGTAAAAGAACCTATATCTACCAAAGGCCCAAGGATAAGCGCTGAGCTTTCATTGGCAGGAAGATTTATTGTTCTCGTTCCGTTTTCTGACCGCGTTTCTATTTCTCAAAAAATAGAAGACAAAAAAGAAAAGGATCGTCTAAAAAAACTTGTTCTATCGATCAAACCTAAAGGATTTGGTGTTATTGTTCGCACAGTAGCCGAAGGCAAAAACGTAGCCGAATTAGAAAAAGATTTGCAGAACCTGCTTGGCAGATGGACTGCAATGTGTAAAAAATTACCAACTGCTCATCATCCTTCAAAAGTATTAGGAGAGCTCAACAGAGCTTCTTCGATATTAAGAGATGTATTCAACGATACCTTTAGTGGTATTCAGATAGATGACGAAGAGTTGTACCATCAAACGAAGGAATATCTGCAAGAAATTGCACCTTCAAAACAATCGATTGTTAAGTTTTATCAATCAAATGACACTCCAATTTTCGAGAAATACAATATAGAGAGACAAATCAAAACTTCATTTGGACGTACCGTCTCCATGAGTAAAGGCGCATATCTTATTATCGAACACACTGAAGCTCTTCACGTTATAGACGTAAACAGCGGAAACCGTTCGAATAAGGCGACTAACCAGGAAGACACTGCCATGGAAGTAAATATGATTGCTGCCGCTGAAATTGCCAGACAACTTCGTTTGCGTGATATGGGCGGAATTATCGTAGTAGATTTTATCGATATGTCTAATCCTGAAAACAGGAAGGTTCTGTTCGACTTCTTGCGAGAAGAAATGAGCGACGATAAAGCAAAGCATAAAATCTTACCGCCTAGTAAATTTGGCTTAGTTCAAATTACCAGACAACGCGTAAGACCAGAAGTTAATATTAAAACCAGAGAAGAAGATCCTAACAATGAACATGGCGAAATTGAAGCGCCAATTTTAATCATTGACAGAATCAAATCTGATCTGGACAGAATTTTAAAAATCCACAAAAATGTTGTGCTTAATGTACATCCGTTTGTGGCTGCATACCTCAGTCAAGGTTTTCCATCATTACGTTCAAAATGGTTTTTTGAACATAAGAAATGGGTGAAAATCATACCTCGTGACGCTTACACGTACTTAGAATACCATTTCTATGATAAAAAAGGAAATGTTATTTCAGAATAAAAATAGAAACCGCCTCTCTAAAGACTGGCGGTTTTTTTATGTCTTATATTTAAATAATCTGTCTTATAACACTATAATAAAGATTTATTGTAGTTATAAAAACATATGCACTTAACTACATTTGTAAAAATTCATTTCAACTAATTCAACAAAATATGCAAGTATCCACATCTTTTTGCTCTTTATCTAAAAAAGAAGTTACCTATTGCCTTTTTGCAATTCTTCTTTTATTTTCTTCAAAGATAACAGCCCAAAACGATACCATCTATTTTGATCAGAATTGGAAAAACACCATTAAAAATTCTGCCGTTTATTACAGGATTAACCCCGTAAAAATAAAAACCAAAAATGCAATTGGCTACAAAATAGAATCTGTTGATTCAGTTTACGTGATTAATGATCATTATATAAAAAATAATAAACTTCAATTTGAAGGCTATTCTAAAGATAAAGATGGACAATACCTGATTGGAAAAGCAAAATGGTATGATGAAAATAATACTCTTTTAGAATCAAGAGATTTCAATTACAAAACCACTAAAAATAAATTTGAATTTCCAGAATGGCCAATTTTATACCTGGATTATAAAATTGCGACTAAAAGTCAATTTATTGGAGGATTGGAGTTTTGTTTAGCTTGTGAAAACAAAAACAAGCTGTTTTTAGGATTAGGCTTTGGAGTTACTTCGTATAACGGCACTTACTATGGTCTGCCAGATTTGCATTTATCCTATAACAGAGAAGTCCTGTTTGTTAAGAGTGGACTTTCAGATAAACACGCATATGCCTTGGCAGGGGTGACGATTTTAAATATGATAGATTTAGGTTTCGGCTATTCGCAACCCTATAATAAGGACAAAATACCCGTAATCAAAGGTTTTACTTTTGGAGCTACTTTCAGATTTTCGCGCAATCAAAATGCATATACCAAAATTAGAATCATGTAATAAAACCCTCACTACTTATTCCCTCACAATTTCTATTTTCAAGATACGATCAAGTTTTGGAATTTGGAGCCGAGGGTTAGCGAACAGGCGAAGCAATTTAAAAAATGGGTATTTGCTTTACAACTATTCCCTCACAATCTCTATTTTCCTCCTAATCTCATTTCCATAAGCATCTACAACTGTAATATAATGTATTCCTGCAGTTGGCGTAATAGGCAATTCATGAAATGTTTTTGTCGTTGCTTTATAAACATCATCAACATACCAAAACAATTCTTTATCTCTTTCTGAATAAGCAACTTTTAGGATTACCGGTTGTAATTCGCTATTAAAATTCTTCGTTAAATAGATTTTACTATTCGTTTTTGGGTAAATAAAATCCATCGTTGTCGTTTGAGTTCCTTCACAACCTTCCTTAAAAGGTGGCAAGGGCAAATATTCAATATGCTGACTTTTGTAATACCACGCCATTACGGGCGGCAAAACAAACCAATTTTTAGTGAGTATATTATCAATACTTTCGCAACTACTATTTACCTGAAATCGCTCCGTTTTATCTAAATGAACTGTTTTATGGTACGGACAAACCGCTGTAGACTTTCCTTTTTTAGGAACCCATTGTTTGATTTTCGGACAGCCGTCTTTTGCTAAATAACCGCTCAAACGACAAACCTCAACCTGATCAAGATCTTTATAAGGTGTTTGAAACCATCTTTGTCGAGGCAATAAATTAAAAACATCAAACAAAATAGGTGCTGCACTTGTAACTCCTGTTAGAGTTGGCCTACCTTCACCTGTTGCATTCCCCACCCAAATTCCCACAACATATTTCGAATTTGTACCAATTGCCCAGGCATCTCGGTTTCCAAAACTCGTTCCGGTTTTCCAGGCAATTTTTAAGGAGCTGTCGTAAAACTTCCAGGCTTCATCGCCTTCTGGTCGGTTCACTTCTTCCATCGCATTATACGTTAACCAAATCGATCCGGCGCCTAAGATATTCTTCTGATCTGTTTCTGAGCCAAAATCAGGCTCAAAATCATGTCTATAATTGAGTTCTGTAAATTCTTTGGTTCTATACTTTTCTTTATTCTTAGTATAATAATTTACCGTAGAAGATAAGTTAGCATAAGTTCGGCATAAATCCCATAAATTACTTTCGGCACCGCCCAAAATAAGTGATAATCCGTAATGATCCGGCGTTTTATTAATATCCCTTAACTTGAATTTTTGCAATTCTTCATAAAATTTATTCACACCAAAATCCTGCAACATCAAAACAGCAGGAATATTCAAAGACCTTGACAAAGCCCGATGCGCAGGAACAGCCCCATCAAACGTAAGATTAAAGTTCTGAGGTGTATATCCTGCAATCTGTGTTGGAATATCTGCTATTAAAGTATTGGGTAATAATTCGCCATCGTCTAACATTGCAGCATACAAAAGAGGTTTTAGAATGCTTCCGGTACTTCTTGGCGCATCAATGATATCAACATCTTTCTGGTGATCCTTATCTGTTGGGGCATTTCCCACATAACTCATTACATTACGATCCGAAACATCGATTACTAAAATGGCTAAATTATTAACTTCATTCTGCTTATATTGATTGTAGTAATATCTGGCAATTTGATTGACCCTATTTTGCAAAGCATAATCAATAGTCGTTTTTACACGTGTTCCTTCATCTTCTTTAGCCACTCTTTGCAATAAATGAGGTGCAATTTGAGGCAAATCATACGGCTTTTGAGGCAGTGGTTCTTCGATAGCAAGTTCATACGTCTGTTGATCAATTATTCCTTCATTGTGAAGTTTCAACAAAAGCCGATTTCGTTTATTCAGTAACTTAATCTGATTTTTACCCGGATAAATTAAACTTGGCGCATTCGGCAAAACGGCCAAGGTCGCGTTCTCAGCCCAGGACAACTGATTCGATTGCACGCCAAAATAACGCCAGGATGCCATTTCAAGTCCAACGACATTTCCTCCAAAAGGTGCGTGAGCTGCATATAATTCAAGTATTTCATTTTTAGAATATCCTAATTCTAATCGCGTTGCCTTGATAATTTCGATAAACTTTTCGAAGTAAGTTCTTCCTTTCCCTTTTCGGGATAATCGGATCACTTGTTGTGTCAATGTACTTCCTCCTCGAACTACTTTTCCGGCTTTTCTGTTTTGTTTGATCGCATTTACCATTGCAACCGGATTAAAACCGGGATGTTTGTAAAAATACTCGTCTTCAAAATAAACAATACATTTCTTGAATTTATCGGGAACGCTATCCTGCGCTGGAAATCGCCATTGTCCGTCACGGGCAATTTTAGCGCCCAACAATTCTCCTTCTTTACTCTCAATAACTGTAGAATAGGGTTCCTGAAACAAAGTTCGGGGTATAGAGAAATAATAAATCAGCAAGAGCAGGAATGCAATTGCTGATTTTATTTTATTTTTTTTAATCCAGTTTATAATGCGTTGTGAGAACGCTATAAGTTTATTTTTCAAAGTAATCTTATTGCTTTTTCATATCCTAACAGGTTTTGAAAACCTGTTAGGATACGTAAATTTATTTCACCACCTCAACCCAGAATCCTTTAGTTCTTGCCAGGAATGTATTGTCATACATCGCTTCGCATTGTAATCCAGGTAAGTAATAATTACCAAGATACGAGGCGTTTAGCAAAATTCGGAAGACTTTTGTTTCTCTTGCTTTTATTCCAAAATAGAAATTTGTTCTGTCGTCGCGGATATCAATATAATCTGCAATATTATTTGTAGCATCGCCATAATCCGTAAAACGGGTATTGACAATTTCAAATCCCGAAGGCAGAATTTGCGATAAGGCTACGTTTTGAACACTTTCATTTCGTTGGTTTTTAATCGTAACCTCAGCAATAAACTCGGTTCCCTGACTAATTTTCGAAACGTTGATAACGCTGCCTTTTCTATTTTTGAAAACAATAGCTGCCGAAACATCACTCTGAATGACATTTTCTTGCCCAATAGGTAATATTCCGGTATTTAAAACGCGAACATAGATGGTGTTGTTTTTGTTATTTTTTAGTGTAACGCTATTAGCACCTGTCTGAACAACCAGACTTCTGTCTGCCATTGTTTTTTGAGTACTTATAGTTTCACCTTTTCCGTTTTTATTAAACTGAATATTGATTCCTTTTGGACCATTATTAATGGCAAATTTCGACATCGCATACAAACAATAAGCAGTCGTTTGCGTACTCATCCATTCGTTATTAGACATTTCTTTGGCTAATTTTGAGGCCATTGCAAATGCTTTTTGTTTTTGTCCTAAAAGCAACATCGTTTCTAAAGCCATGGCTCTGTTTCTTTCGCTTGAACCATAATAGTAATAATTATAACCATCTGATTCATTATCAATACTAGTTCGTAACAATAGGTTTTGTCCGGCTGATTTTTGTCCTGCCAGAACATAAGCAGCAGCCAGACGAAGCTTGCTTTCGTTCGAAATGCCTTTTGTTTCGCGTAATCTGTTCATTGAAGATAAATCTGCATTCCCGGCTAAAGCCAATGTATATAATCTGTAAGCCTGAGCCAGATCATTACCATATTTCGGTTCAAAACGCCATTGTTTCGCTTCTTTTTGCTGATACGAAATCCATTTTGATTTGAAGTTAATGGGTAAAACATATCCTTTTTTCTCTGCTTCAATTAAGAAATGTCCGGCGTACGAACTTCCCCAATCATCTGCAACGGTGTTTCCTTGCCAATATGACAATCCTCCGTTTGACAATTGAAAACTTCCTAATCTGGTAATTCCGGCAGTGATATTTTTCTGAATAAGCCCTTTTCTGGTTGCATCCAAATCAACCACATCATTCAGGAACAATTGCGGAAAGACAGACGAAGTGGTTTGTTCGACACATCCATGCGGATATTGAATAAGAAACTGCAATCTTCCATTCAGGTTGATTGTCGGCATTGACGAAACTTCTAATCTCGCTTTATTAGTTCCCGCAACTCCAAAAGTCTTCCACGAAATGGTTTTGGTACTGTTTGGAGGTAATATAACATCAGTAAAAGTACTGGTAACCGGATTTGGGTTCGTCATATCAATCTCGACATCATAGACTGATTTTTCACTTCCTGAAGTAGCAATCACCTGAACCTTTGCAATTCCGGTGGCAGAACCTACTACTAAATTAAAATAAGCCATTTTTTCGTCAGGCTGTGCAAAATTCAATCTTTGAGTTGCGCTTCCCATTACTTTTAACCCGGCACTTGTTTTGATCTGAATCGACACGTTTTTAATCTTACTTTCGGTTGCAAAAACCGTTACCGGAATCGTCACTTTCTCTGAAGGTGAAATTTTTCTTGGCAACGAAGCCAATACCATCAACGGACTACGAACAGGAGTTGCTTTTTCTACACTTCCGTAGGCACTTGTATTCGCATCACCCGCAACCACCATAGTTCGGACAGAACCAATGTATTTTGGTAATTTTAACTGATGTGATTTTGTTTCTCCTTTTTCTAATTTAAATGGTCCGTAATACAACACAACAGGTTTAAAACGATTGGCTTTTTTAGCTTTTCCGCCACCTAAATCCTGATCTCCTCCAATACTGAAAATCTGATTTATTTTTCCGCCATACGCTCCAATTACATCATCATAAATATCCCAGGTTTTCACGCCCAAAGCTTCACGGACATAAAAACTATCCCAGGCATTTGGTGTTTTAAAACGGGTTAAATCCAGTAAACCTTCATCCACAACCGCAATAGTATAGGTCATTTCTTTACCTGTTTTCTCCCCTACTTTTACTGTAAATATCTGTTCTGGCTTTAAAACATCAGGCATAGAAAGTGTAGGTGCGAGAATCGTATTTTTATCGACAACTTCGATAGGTACAATACCGTACATACGAATAGGCGAATCGTTTTTAGTCGATGCATGCGGTTGTAACAATGTAATATTAAAATACACATTTGGAGCCATGGCTGCCGTTATCGGAACTTCTACTTTCGTTTCTCCTTTTTGCGTTTTTGCCCAAATGGTCTGTACTACTTTTGATCCGTTTTCGATCGAAATTAAAGCACGTCTGCCTTCACTTGAAGGGAAAGATATCTGAGCTTTTTCTCCCACTGCATAGTTCTTCTTATCTGTAGAAAACACTAACATATTGGCTGTCGAAGCATCTCTGTTACGTGTTTTACCCGACCAGATTGGCCAGTCAATATTTACGGTTAAGGCAGTTGCATGCCCATCGGTTCCGTCAGAAACACGAATTAAGTAACGTCCCCATTCTTCATCTGTCAAAGAAAGCTGAATATATCCTTTTCCGCTCGCATCAGTATTAACTACATATGTTTTGTATGAAGTTGTGGCATTCGAAGAATTATAATTCGATAAATTATCACTCGAAGCATCCCACCACCAGCGCCATTCTACTTTAAATACTTTTACCTCAAGATTTCTAACAGATTTTGGTCTTCCGTTTTCATCTACAGTAACGATATCAAAACGGTTGTTTGTTCTCGTTTCAAGCATTCCGTATTTATTAGGTTCCGGAGATTTTATACCCACATATGTGTTATAAGGCGAATAAGTTGTCGAAATTACATCTGTACTAAAATCTCCTCCTTCTTCGTATACTTTTGTAATGAATGAAGCGCGAAGCATTCCCGGAGCCTGACCTTGTAATTTAGGTTCAATATTTACTGTTGCTTTTCCGTTTTCGTTTAATTTTCCGGAGAAAACATTGATTTCTTCTGTACTAAATTTTCTTACCAGATCATCAAAAGCGAATTTCTCATACCCTTTAAAAGTTGTGGTTTGTTGCGAAAACTTAGCCTGCATTTCTACATTCAGGTTTTTTGCAATTGCGCCATGAAGCCATGTAACCTCAAGATTACTGGTGTTTGGATAAGAGGATGAAAGTGTTTTTCTTGAGAAATTATTCTTTATTTTTAAACGATTTGGTTTGATGGTTTCAATTTTAATGCTTTTATAAAATTTAGCACCACCAACACTTATCATGGCTTCCCAATTTCCTGTTGGAGCATCTGCGCTTGTAGGAACTATAAACGAATAATGATTTAGTTCATTCGTTTTCTGAATCGTCTGATAAGTCGTTTTTCCGTTCGGATCATTCAGTCTGAATTTAATCGGATGTGATTTAGGAAGTTTATTCGCAGCATCATTTAAGATGAATGACAAATACAAATTATCTCCCGGACGCCAAACGCCACGTTCTCCGTAAATAAATCCTTTTAGACCTTTTTGTAGAGTCTCACCGGCAACATCAAAATTACTTACTGATAACGAAAGTCCATCATCCAGTTTTACGTAAGTCGACTGATTTCCTAAAGTAACAATGGCAAAATAAGCGAATTTATCCAGCTGGAAAGAAGCAATTCCTTCACTACTTGTAGCTCCTGTTGTTATTTTTTGCTGTTGATAGGTATACAGATCTACTCTCGCATTTGAAACCGGTTCTGTCGTAACAATATTGTTTACGGCAAATACATACGATTTATTCTCGCCTCTTTTAGCAATAACACCTAAATCTGTCGCTAAAATATTGGTTGCAATTCTGGCATTATAATAGTACGAACCTGAACACGGATCCTGGCTTTCCCTCCACTCATAATCATCATAGTAATAATCGTCATAAGAGTTTCCGCTGTAGTTTACATCATTCTCCTCAACATCTTCTTCCTCTTCATCATTTTGATCGTCTTCAGATGTCTCGCATTTGTATAAAGAATATTTCTTTTTATAAACAAATTCGACTCTATAGATTGCACCCGGTTCCGGTGTAATTATTTTAGATAAATCTAAAGCAAACGTGTTCCATCTGGTAGGATTTATTAAGCTACTTTCATTTAATTTCAGGGTTGTTTTAGCAATGGGTTGTGCTACTTTTTTAAGATTCTGACTTCCGTTTAATTCATTGTATTGAAGAAACTGAAGAATATTATTTTTGTAAATCTTATACACTTTTACATCAACCGCACTTAAATTTACAGCTTCGAAATTCAATTTCAGATTGTTTGAACTTGGCAGAATGGTTCCGTTTTTAATAAAACGAACACTTGGTTTTATTTGGTCAAAAGTAATTTTCCCGGTATAATTCGAGTCCATTTTTTTTCCGTACTGGCTTTCGATTCCTTCAAAAACCTCCAAAAGTAATTCTCCTGTTATAACAGGTTCAGGTTCTTCGTCAGGAACAACCTCGACTGCATCGCTTGAAGCAGAATCTACCGCAACAGTGGCGGAATCTACTGCAACTGCCGCAGAGTCAACCGTAACATATGCCGGTTCCTGTACCACAACCGGAGCAGGGGTTTCTTTTTTAGCCTCAGCTTCGTTTGTAAAGTAAACTTTTAATACATTTCCCTGAGTCGAAAATTTTAAGTTATTAGTGTTCTGAATTGAAACCAATCCTTTAAAATCCTGTCCTTTTTCTAAAGGTTCCGAAAAATTAATCAAAACCGACTGATTGCTTCCTTCCGGAACATCGACTTTTACGATTTTAAATTCATTAATGCTGGTAATCGCATAATCTAATTGACCTTTCTGGTCGATATCAAAATCATTTCCGTCATACTTAATCTCAAGATTTGTCGCTTCATCATAACGCTGAATACTATCAATGATAAAATTGAATTCTTTACCTGTGCCCGATTTTTTTTCGAATTTAATTTTAAGATTATCCCCTTTTTGATTTGCCGAAACTAATTTTTGAGCCGTTTCAATATCAATATTATCTGCGGTTTTCAGCACACAATTTAAATATTGGTATTGTTTACTATACGACTGAATATCTGCTGTATTAATTGTAAAATCCTGCTTGATTGTTTTTACCGTGAAGTTAAATTTCGAAAGTGTCGCCTCTTTCTCTTTCGGGATTGTAATTAGTTTATCCAGGTTTAAAGTAACCTGATATTCTGTTCCGGGTTTTAATTTTTTCTCCGGAATAAAAGCAACGGTATTGCTGGAAAGCGCTACCACTTTTCCGTCGATACTTGGCGAGATATCCAGTAAATCGCTGTCTAAAACCTGATTGGCTTTCCATTCTTTTTTATCGAAAGCCAAAACTACGCGAATATCAGAATCAGAAGAAACGATTCCGCCCGTAAAACTGGTTATATACTCTTTAAATAATGAAAAATCTGAATTAAAATCTGCAGCTGATTTTCGACCACAGGATTGAAAAATAAAAAACACAAAAAACACGAGACTTAATCCTTTTACTTTCACTTTTATTTAGAGTTATAAGGTTACAAATTAAAATTGACAGAACGTTTTTAACCACTTCGGGTTAAATGCATAACTAAGGGTTTGTCAATTATATTGTAGTAAATATAAAGTATTTTTCTAAATATTTTAAGAGGAAAATTCAGTACGTACTATTATTTAAAATTGAGGGCGATTTCTTAAATAATTAGTATGATATTTAGTTTTATAAGAAGCTATTTCCAGCTATCCGCTTGTATCTTTTCCTTGCTAAAGAAGCCAGAAAAAGGATACCACTTCTATCTGGGCCAGGGAATTCGTTTTCATACATTACTTCCTTCTTTCCACAAAAAACCGCTTCATTAAATCAGCCGCTTCATTTGCCATAACTCCAGAAACTACGGTAGTTTTAGGATGCAATTTTGTTCCCATAGTTATAAAACCACGTTGTTCGTCGCGGGCGCCAAAAACAATTTTCGAAATCTGACTCCAATACAAAGCTCCTGCACACATCTGGCAAGGTTCGAGGGTAACGTAAAGGGTACAATCTTTCAAATATTTTCCGCCCAGAAAGTTTGCTGCAGCGGTTATCGATTGCATTTCGGCATGAGCCGTAACATCATTCAGTAATTCGGTTAAATTATGGCTGCTTGCAATTACTCTATCAGCCACAACAATAATGGCACCAACAGGAATTTCGCCTTTTTCAAAAGCTATTTCAGCTTCCTGCAAAGCTTTTTTCATGAAGTATTCGTCGGTGAAAGGGTTTATCATAATTGCAAAAATAAGGTTTTACTATTTATTTTTTATTACATTTATTTTTTGATATTTATAAATGGAAAGAAAACACAAAATAACGATTCCGGAACCTTGTCATGAAAACTGGGACAAAATGACGCCTAAAGATAATGGTCGTTTTTGTCTGAGTTGTTCTAAAACCGTTGTCGATTTTACAACTATGTTACCGGATGAAGTTCAGCATTTTTTTGTTCAAAATCAAAATACCAATATTTGCGGAAGATTTAAGAAATCTCAGTTAGATACGATAACCATTCAAATTCCAAGTCAGGTTTTATATACACAAAGGCATTATCACAAAATGTTTTTACTGGCATTGTTTATTGCTATGGGAACAACTTTATTTAGTTGTGCTGATAAAGACGGTAACAAACAAAAAATTGATAAAGTAGAAGTTGTTGAAGATCATACTCCAACAGAACATATTTCTGTTGGTGATATAAAAATCAGTAATTCAAACGGCATTCTTTTACCGCCTCCACCTCCACCAAAAACAGATCAGGTTAAATTTGTGAAGTCAATTATAAATGATCATTCAAGAACTTCAAAATCAAAAAGAAAAAAGAAAATAGCGGACAATAAAAAAATTAAATTCGTCCCACCTGTTCCTACAAATTGCACAGAGATTAATCCTGACAAATCTTTATCAAAAAGAAGCGATAAAAATAAAATAGCTAAAGATTCTATTGTAGAAAATGAAGTTTATTATATGGGAGCAGCAATAGAAACAAAGCCCAGCTATCCAAATGGAATTGATAATTTTTATCAATTATTTATAAAAGAATTTAAACGCCCGGAAGAAACTAAAGATTTAAGAGATCGAATTATGGTTTCCTTTGTGATAGAAAAAGATGGCTCACTTTCAACTTTTGATTTTTCAGAAAATACAGACTCAAAAATAAAAACCGAAATAATGCGTGCTTTAAAAAAATTACCTAATTGGACACCAGGTACACAAAATGGCAAAAAAACTAGAACAAAATATAGTATGCCAATAGCATTTGAAAAAGACGCTACTGAAAATTCAAAGCAATAAGTTTAAATTTAAAACCGTAAATTTGCTTTTTACCATACAATGAAAAGCAACTTACTTTCCAGCATAGATAATCCTACCGATTTACGCTTATTAACCGAAGCGCAACTCCCTAAGGTTGCACAAGAATTACGCGATTTTATTATTGATGTTGTTTCTGTCAAAGAAGGACATTTGGGCGCTAGTCTTGGTGTTATTGAACTGACAATTGCACTGCATTATGTTTTTAATACTCCGGATGATTTATTGGTTTGGGATGTCGGACATCAGGCGTACGGACATAAAATTCTAACAGAAAGAAGAGCAATTTTTCATACCAACAGACAAATCGATGGCATCTCCGGTTTCCCTAAAAGAAGCGAAAGCATTTACGATACTTTTGGCGTTGGGCATTCCTCTACTTCTATTTCGGCAGCGCTTGGAATGGCAATTGCGTCTCAGCTAAAAGGCGATTTCGACAAACAGCATATTGCCGTAATTGGTGATGCTTCAATTGCCTCCGGAATGGCTTTTGAAGGTTTAAATCATGCCGGAGTTACGGATGCCAACTTATTGGTTATTCTAAATGACAATGCTATCGGAATTGACCCTAGTGTGGGTGCTCTCAAAAAATATCTTACTGCCGTAAAAGAAGGAAAAAATCCGAAGAAGAACAACATGATTAAGTCATTGAACTTCGATTATTCGGGACCAATTGATGGTCATGATCTTCCAACATTAATCAAAGAATTAAACCGCTTAAAAAATATAAAAGGCCCAAAATTCCTTCATATTGTAACCACAAAAGGCAAAGGCCTGCAACAAGCCGAAGAAAATCAGGTAAAATACCATGCGCCTGGAAAATTTGATGCTTCGACCGGGGAAATTATTTTAAAATCAGAAGAAAATTTACCTCCAAAATATCAGGATGTTTTTGGTTTAACTATTTTGGATTTAGCTAAAAAGAACGATAAAATAATAGGAATTACTCCGGCAATGCCATCCGGCAGTTCTTTAAAATTTATGATGGATGAAATTCCGGAGCGTGCTTTTGATGTTGGGATTGCTGAACAGCATGCTGTAACGCTTGCAGCAGGAATGGTAACACAAGGTATGATCGTTTATTGTACCATATATTCGACTTTCCTGCAACGCGCCTACGATCAGGTTATTCATGATGTGGCTTTACAAAACCTGCCCGTTATTTTTTGTATAGATCGCGCAGGCTTGGTTGGCGAAGATGGCGCAACACACCATGGCGTTTTTGATATTGCTTATTTACGGGCAATTCCAAACATAATTATTTATGCCCCCATCAATGAAATTGCATTACAAAATATTTTATATACGGCTCAACTAGGGCTAAATCATCCAATCGCAATTCGATATCCGAGAGGTCGGGGTGTTTTAACCAATTGGGAAGTAGCAAATTTCGGACATTATGAAAAAATTATTACAGGACAGGCTAGCCTCTTAAAATCCGGAACAAAAACAGCTGTTTTATCTACCGGAACAATTGGAAATAATGTCATTTTAGCAATCAGGGAATGCCACAATCCAGAGGCAATTGCCCACTACGACTTCCCTTTCATTAAGCCGTTGGATACCAAATTACTAAACCACATATTCTCTCATTTCGACAACATCATAACTATCGAAGACGGCACTATAAATGGCGGTTTTGGAAGTGCTGTTTTAGAGTTTGCGGCAGCAAATAACTTTAAGAATAAAGTGCGAATTTTAGGTATTCCTGACACATTTATTGAACAAGGAACTGTAAGTCAGCTACAACAATTGTGCAATATTGACGTTAAAAGTTTGGTAAATCTTTTTTCAAACGATACAAAATAATTATTTTGCACTATAAAAAAAAACTAAAATCATAATGAAATTATTGCGTTCTACCCTTTTGCTCCTACTGCTTTTGTGTACCTCACATAACTTTGCTCAAATCATACAAACCACTTTAGCCCCAAACGAATTACCTCCGCCACCTTCTAACTGGAGTAAAAAAAATCAATTGGGATTTGATATTTCCGAAATTGCTTTTGTCAATTGGAGTGCGGGGGGAACAAGTTCTATTTCTGGCTTGTTTAAAGGCGAATTTAACAGAACGTATGTAAAAGGAAATCATAAATGGGTAAACGAACTGATTGTAAAATATGGTTTAAATAAACAAGACGGTACTGAACTAAGAAAGACAGATGACGCACTTATGGTGAATTCTACTTATGGATTCAGAAAAGACACAATCTCAAATTGGTATTATTCGGCTAAATTTAATTTCAATACTCAATTTACGGATGGATATAACTATCCAAACAGAGATATTGCGATTTCTAAACCTTTCGCACCAGCGTATGTGTTTTTAGGAGCCGGAGCTGAAAACTCAAACAAAAAGAAAAACAGAACATTTTACTTCTCACCTATTACGTTAAAAACAACTTTAGTTTTAGATCAGGCATTAGCGAACCAAGGATCTTTTGGTGTTAAAAAAGCTATTTATGCTCCTGATCCTATGGATCCTAACAATCAGATTTTAATAGAAAACGGTCAGAAAGTAAAAGCTGAATTTGGTATTTTATTGACCGGATATATGAAAAATGAAATTTACAAAAACGTTTTCTACGAGAACAGACTCAGTTTATATACAGATTACCTGAACAAATTCGGAAATGTCGATGTTGATTATGACACCCGCTTAGATTTGGTGGTTAATGCGTACGTAAAAGCAAATATTGGTGTTCACCTCGTTTATGATGATGATATCAAAACCAAAATAGATGTAGTTGACCCTACTACAGGATCTACTTCTCAGGTAAACAACGGACCAAGAGCCCAGCTAAGACAAGTTCTGGGTGTAGGACTCGTATATGCTTTTCAATAAAGAAAGTGATACTATAGCATAAAAACAGGCCCCATGGAAAACATTGTTTTCTATGGGGCCTGTTTTATTTAGATCAGCTCAATAAGAGTGATTTAATTCTTTTTTCTTCCGTTTATCGTTTCGAATAATTCTAACGCATTTCCGTCTGTTAGCAAAGAAACATAATGACAAATGTGCAATAATCGCTCGTATAAGTTCTCTTTCTCCAGATGATGTTTTTCCGGTAACATTTTCAAAATCAATTTATCGTAGTTTGAAGCTGTTCCTTCGTATGTATTATTAAAAGCAGTTATAAATTTATCTAATAAAGTCTGGATGATTTGATACCCTACAATCTCTTTCTCGATAACTTCACGACTTTGGTAAATTTTCTCAACGCTTAGATTGATAATATCCTTCATCTGTGCTTTGTACTTGCTTTTATCTGTTAAAGCAAAGGGAAATTTTCCGGCCAGGATTGCTTCTTCATTTTCAACAAAAACATTTACAGCATCGTTGATTAAAGTTCCTATGGCCAAAGCACGTAAATAACTAATTCGGTCTTCTTTAGTCGTTAAAGTCTTATATTTTGCTACTCCAATATTGTCTTTTACCAATTTTATTAAATATTCTAAAGCATAATCTTCTGATACTAATCCTAAATTTATTCCGTCTTCAAAATCGATAATGGTGTAGCAAATATCATCTGCCGCCTCTACCAAATACGCTAATGGATGTCTTTCAAAACCAATGTCATTACCCTCTTTATTGGCAATCATTCCCATATCTTTAGCTACTTCTTCAAAAAAGGCTTTATCCGTCTGAAAGAAACCGTATTTTTTGTCCGCAATATCATTGGTTGGTCTTTTTGGTAAACTCTCTTTAGGATATTTCATAAAAGCACCTAAAGTAGCGTATGAAATTCGCAGTCCGCCTTCGATTCCCGGACGACTTGCCGTAAGAACTGAAAAACCGTTTGCATTACCCTCAAAATCAATCAAATCCTGCCATTGTTTTGGAGTTAACTTATCTTTATATTTTAATCCGTTTCCAATCGAGAAATACTCTCCAATCGCTTTTTCACCGGAATGTCCAAAAGGTGGGTTACCAATGTCGTGAGCCAAAGATGCCGCAGCGACAATAGCACCAAAATCATTCATATGATAACCGTGAATTTCTTTTAGATGAGGATATTTCTCAATGATTTTTTTTCCAACCAAACGTCCTAAAGAACGTCCTACAACTGATACTTCTAAACTATGTGTTAATCGGGTATGTACAAAATCTGTTTTAGAAAGCGGAATTACCTGTGTCTTATCCTGTAAAGATCGAAATGCTGCTGAAAAGATAATCCTGTCATAATCTACCTCAAAACCCAATCGGGTATCATCTTGTTCTACACGTAATCTTTTGCTAGTATCGCCTTGGCGTTTTAAAGATAAAAGTTGTTCCCAGTTCATTTAATTTTAGATTTCAGATTGTTGATTTAGATTTAAGGAAGGCCAAAAATACGTTTAATTTTACGATAATATTGAATAAAAATATGCCACGGATTAATTTGATTTAAAAGATTGAATCTTTTGTTCGCCAAGAATTTCACAAATTTTCATGAATTAATTTAAGCGCAATAATTAGTGAATACCAATAGCTATCGGAAGTGGTAAAATATTATTTTACTTTTATTAAAACTCTAACGCGGTACTGTGTTTAATTTCCCCCATCACAAAAATACTGTTTGTATTTCCGATGTTTTCTATAGTTGATAATTTATTCATGACAAAATCCTGATAACTTGCCATGTCCTGAACGAGGATTTTAAGCATAAAGTCATAATCTCCGGCAATGTTATAACACTCTATAATTTCAGGAAGTGCTACAATATCTTTTACAAAATTGCTACCCACATTTTTTGCGTGTTCTTTTAGGCGAACATTACAAAAAACGATCATGCCCCGATTCATCTTTTTCTTGTCCAGCAATGCCACATATTTTGTAATATATCCGTCTCTTTCCAGTCTTTTTATACGTTCATAAACTGGTGTAACGGTGAGGAATAATTTACTTGCAAGGTCTTTTGTATTAATATTAGAGTTCTCCTGAAGATATTTTAATATCAATAAATCAGTTTTATCGAGGTTTTCCATAGTGTTTTTTACGGCTAAAGTTCTTTTTAAAAGCTTTTATCAGTAATATAATCTTCAAAAAATACATTTTTGAATACTATTTACTTAAATAATAACCAAATATAAGTTATAAAACCTAAAACAATAAATTTGTTCAGTAAAAAATACTGAAAATAAAAATGAAAACAAATAATTTAGGTTACCCAAGAATTGGTAGCAACAGAGAATTAAAAAAAGCCTGTGAATTGTATTGGGCAGGAAAAATTTCCGTTGATGAATTAGTTCAGACGGGAAAAGAAATTCGTCGCAGAAACTGGCATTTACAAGCTGAAGCCGGAGTCGATTTAATTCCGTCTAATGATTTTTCATTTTATGACCAGGTACTTGACCTGACTTTGACTGTAGGAGCGATTCCGGCACGATACCAAGAACTGTCAAAAACAAACTCTGCTATAGATTTGTATTTTGCAATGGCGAGAGGCGCTCAAAAAGACGGTCAGGATGTTGTAGCAATGGAAATGACAAAATGGTTCGATACCAACTACCATTATATTGTTCCTGAATTTACGAAGAACCAAAAATTCGAATTGTTTTCAGAAAAAATAATCAATGAATTCAAAGAAGCAAATACTTTAAAAATAGCTACAAAACCAGTTTTAATCGGCCCAATATCTTATTTGCTTTTAGGAAAAGAAAAAGAAGAAGGTTTTCACCGAATTGATCTTATCGATAAATTACTGCCTGTTTATTTCGAAATTTTCGAAAAACTACAAGCTGAAAAAGTACAGTATATTCAGTTAGACGAGCCTTTTTTAGCGTTGAATTTAACCGACAAAGAGCGTAATACTTTCACGAAAGTGTACAACCAAATCAACGAGCGTTTCCCGAATATCAAAATCGTCCTGGCGAATTATTTTGATTGTTTTGGAGAAAATCTTGAAACAGCATTGGCTTTGCCGGTTGATACTTTCCATTTAGATTTAGTACGTTGTCCTTCTCAATTAGATGATATTTTAGAATCCGGACAATTGGCAGCCAACGTAAACCTTTCTTTGGGGGTTGTTGACGGGAGAAATATCTGGAAAAATGATTTCAAAAATTCTTTGGCACTCATTAAAAAAGCAACTGATACTTTAGGAGAAAACCGAATTTTAGTGGCTCCGTCCTGTTCTTTAATTCACAGTCCGTGCGATTTAGACTTAGAAACAAATGACGAAACACTTACTCCGGAAATTAAACAATGGCTGGCTTTTGCCAAACAAAAAATCAACGAAGTTGTGGTATTAAAACAACTGGCTTCTAATGAAACAATTGAGAAAAACTCAGTTGCTTTTGAAAGAAACAAAATTGCAAACGAAAATCGTAAAACCTCAACATTAATTCATAATAGTGAAGTTAAAGCGCGTGTTGCCGGAATTACAGCTACAGATGATAAACGTAAAAATACTTTTGCTACGAGAAGAAAGAGTCAGATCGAAGCTTTAAACCTGCCATTGTTCCCTACCACCACAATTGGATCTTTTCCTCAAACAGCTGAAGTGAGAAGCTGGAGAGCGAAATTTAAAAAAGGAGAGCTAACTACTGAACAATACAACGAACTAATCGAGAAAGAAACCGAAGCTACAATTCGTTTTCAGGAAGAAACCGGAATCGATGTTCTGGTTCACGGAGAATTCGAACGTAACGATATGGTCGAATATTTTGGGGAACAACTGGCAGGATTTACGTTTACCAAAAACGGCTGGGTGCAAAGTTATGGTAGCCGTTGCGTGAAACCTCCGGTTATTTACGGCGATGTTTCGAGACCCAACCCAATGACGGTAAAATGGTCTAAATATGCGCAATCTTTGACCTCTAAATGGGTAAAAGGAATGCTTACCGGACCGGTTACTATTTTGCAATGGTCATTTGTTCGTAACGATCAGCCGCGTTCTGAGACTTGTACGCAGATTGCTTTGGCGATTCGTGATGAAGTGGTAGACTTAGAGAAAGCGGGAATCAAAATCATTCAGATCGATGAACCAGCCATTCGCGAAGGATTACCATTACGAAAAGAGGAATGGGCTAACTATCTGGATTGGGCTGTAAAAGCATTTAGAATTTCTGCAAGCGGTGTAAACGATGATACACAAATTCACACACACATGTGCTACAGCGAATTCAATGATATCATTCAGAATATTGCTGATATGGATGCTGATGTTATCACCATCGAATGCTCACGTTCTCAAATGGAACTTTTAGATGCTTTTGCCAACTTCAAATATCCAAACGAAATTGGCCCTGGGGTTTATGACATTCACTCGCCACGTGTGCCTTCAAGTGCTGAAATGGTGAGATTGTTAGAAAAAGCTTCAGCCGTAATTCCTGTTGATCAATTATGGGTTAATCCTGATTGCGGTTTAAAAACACGTCATTGGGATGAGACCAAAAAAGCTTTGATCGAGATGGTTGCCGCTGCTCAGGAAATGAGAGCTGCTGTAGAAAACCCTGTGACTTAATCATTTTTATTATAAATATTTTTGTTTTTTAGTGCCAGCTGGTGGAGTCGGAATTCTTGTAGTTATGAATTTTTCCGACTTCACTTTTGTTGGCATTTTTGCGTTTCGTTTTTTTTGAAGCAGAAAAATTCAGTTTTCAAGACACCTTTTGTCCCGCTATCCGCTCTATCTGTTATGGCGAACCCCGCCACAACAGGATACCGCTTCTATCGGGGCTAAGCGAGAAGTTTTAGTTTTCAAAAGACTTAAAAAAAGCAGATTCCCATCTAACCAAATCACGTTAACAGAACAGAATATTAAAAATCTGTAATAAATATTTGCCTGATTTCACCTAAAAGTTCAAATTCATCTATCGGAAACATTTCTATCACCATTTCTAAAATAAGAGTTACATTAATAGCCTGACTTTTATTTGTCTCTATTTTATGCGCATCCTGATCCAGTCAAAACACACATTTTTAAAAGATTAGTAACTACCAATCTCATAATAATCGAGTTTTTTTATTTGAACCACCTATACTTCTGATTTGTCATTAACCGGTTTTAAAGTATTAAAAATGCGAAGTGATTAATTTTTTAAGATACTCTAATTGTTTGATTTCATTGATTTCCATAATTGTAATATTTTTTTATCATAAGTAAAATCGTATTTTTGTTTAACGAGCCGAAAGTAACAATACAGTGAATTATTTTTATATGTATCTTACGCTTGTAATGTGTTTTATACATTTCACTAAAATTTTATGGCGATAATTATTATCTTTGAACTATGAGTACTTTAACAAAACCAAATCATATAGGGCGAAAAATTAGCCGTATTCGTGAACTGAAAGACATGAAACAAGAAGCCTTAGCACAAGCTTTAGGTACAAACCAACAAGCTATATCTACTATGGAAAATAGCGAAACTATAGACGAAGAAAAACTTGTAGAGGTTGCAAAAGCTCTTGGTGTAAGTGTAGAGGCAATTAAAAACTTTTCAGAAGAAAATATGATTAACTACTTTAATACTTTCACCGAAAATGATTTCAGTAATAGTCAAGGTGCCAATTTTGGAAACAATAATGCATGTACATTCAATCCTCTTGATAAATTAGTTGAATCTTACGACGAAAACAAAAAGTTGTACGAACGTTTGTTGCAAGCTGAAAAAGATAAGATTGAATATTTAGAAAATTTACTAAAAGCGAAATAACTTTTATAAGATATACATTAGGTAAAAAAAGAGACTCGAGTCTCTTTTTTTATTTTATGGAAATTGTGTTAATCACTAAAACACGGTATTGCATATTACATAGCTAATATGTATATGCTTAAGAGAAGTAATGACTTTATAATATAAACACTTTACAAAAGCTTGTTGCAGACGGGCAAAGACGAAATTGAATATTTAGAAAATTCACTAAACAAAAAATAGCCTTTCTAAAAGCATCAAAAAAGAGATCCACGGGTCTCTTTTTATTTTATACAAAATTATGTTAATCACTAAAACACGGTATTGCGGGTAAATTGTTTTGCATCTATTATTGTCAAAAACAAGTAATAACTTACAAAACAGTCGGCCATGTTTAGAAACTTTGACACATTTGATACTTTTAAGAAAGATGAAGATCTCGGGCAATATTCTTCCTATTCAGCTTATAACAGCGATTTATTACGTTTAGTTGATTTCTACGGACGAACTCCATTTGATTGGTACAGGAATAAAAAAACGGGAGAAATAATCTGGCTTGACGGACATGCTAAAATTGATCATTACTCTAATTTAGGACATACCTGGGGCAAAACATTTGCGAATGGTAGCAGATTATTATTAGACGGAGACACCAAACTAATAACTTATAACGGAGAAGTTATCCATAATTTTAGCAAAAAGAAATCATCATTTTTTAGTGGAGGAACTGCATTCTCTGACGGAGGAAATTTTCAAGACCCAAGCGCATTACACAGAGGCTCAAGGGATGTTACATGGATTGATTTTGGAGGTGCATTTGAAGCTCTTATTATTATATTGGGTTTTGAATTAAAAGGCAGTACTTCAAAAGAAAAAGGAACTAATGGAGGAAAACCAACAATGGAGAATAAAGCTGATGATGGAATTAATGCAGTTGATAATGGGGCAAATGCAATAAAGGCGATGAAAGAGTTAGAAAAGAGTAAAAAACTTAAAGAAGGTATAAAAAAAGTTCCAGATTCAATAAGGACAACATTCTATGCAATCGATGGAACAGAAATTAGAACAGAAATTAAAGCTAAAAGAAAATGAATAAAAATTATAAAACAATTTTGGCAGTAGTTGCTATTTTTAGCATTAGTTTAATTGGATTGTTTTTTTTGTTTAGAAATGAACAATCTAGTTTTATAAAAAAATATGATTCCAAGACAAAAGAGACAACAACCTTACAGTATATCCTAAAAGACGGTGATACTATTTTTCACGGTAAGTTTATTTGCTATAATGAAAAAGGACATAAAACATCTGAGGGTAATTTTGTAAATGGACATCTGCAAGGGAAATGTATCTATTATTTTGACAGTGGTATTATTGAATCTATATATTATTACAAAAATAGTGAAATTATAGAGCAAAATATCGACAATTTTCCATCAGGAAAAATAATGCGTTATACATTGTATGATGATTTAGGTATGTCGGCTTTCATCATTCGTTTTGATGAAAAAGGAAATGTAGAAAACTACAAAGGTTATCCTATAATGGAAGTTTATCAAGATAAAACAAAAACCAAAGAGCGATTTAAAATAAAAATCAATAAAAATCCAAAAACAGGAGATACATTACAGCATCAATATTTAATAGCCGATATCCCAAATGCCAAACGCAATTTTAAGATAGAAAATATAGGTGTAGATGATGCAAAAGCTAAACGCACATTCAAGAAAACTTCTCGAAGAGATATTGATGTAGAAGAAATATTAACAAAAAAAGGAATTAATACAATAAGAGCTGTTGTTAAATATGAATTTAATGATAACAAAAAAACGGTTATTAATGACACTGTTTCTTTTAAGGTCGAGGTTCATTAATCTAAAGGCTAAGATAAACTAAGTGATTTATAACAATGAATAGAAAATATAAAATAATATTATTATTAAGTATTATGGTAATTAGTTGGGTATTCATATTTTTTTCTTTTATGTATGGAAAAGTACATGTTTTAAAAAAATATAATGCAGAAACAAAAGAGACTACAATATTTGAATATATAATCGAAGATGGAGATACTATTTTACATGGTGAATTTACACGTTATAATAAAGTAGGTAAAAAAATAACTGAAGGTAATTTTACTAATGGAGAAATTAGTGGTGAAAATATTTATTACTTTGAAACTGGTATTATAAAATCAATATACTATTATAAACGCAATAAAATTCCTGAGGAAAATATAGACAATTTTCCATCAGGAAAAATAATGAGTTATACATTGTATGATGATTTAGGTATGTCGGCTTTTATAATTCGTTTTGATGAAAAAGGAAATGTAAAAAATCACGAAGGTTATCCACTATTAGAAATTTATCAATCTAAAATCGCAAACAAAGAAAAATTTAAAACCAAAACAAATCAATATCTAAAAGTAGGAGATACGTTAAAACAGCAATATTTAATAGCGTATATCCCAAATGCTAAACGTAGCGTTCACATAGAAAATATAGATGCAGATGATGCAAAAGCTAAAGGAACATTAAAAAAAACGTCTCAAACACGTATTGATGTAGAAGAAATATTAATAAATAAAGGAATTAATAGAATAAGAGCTGTTGTTAAATATGAATTTAATGATAAAGAAAAAACAGTTATTAATGATATGATTTTTTTTGAAGTAAAAGTGAATTAAGCAAGAATCAAATAAAACAGTTTTTACTAGAGCTAGTTCAAGAATAAAAACAAAAAAAGCACTCGCCGCGGCGAATGCTTTTTCGAAATTGAATATATAATTTAAGATTAGAAGTTTTTAGAAACTCCAATGTTAAATGTTTGTCCAAAATTGAAGTAGAATTTACTGTAATCAGCACCGTTATTATCATAACTAAGTGTTTCGTATCCTAAACCACCAATACTAAAGTTTAAACCAAAACCTTTTTTCATGTTGATGAAAAGAGCTGGAGTTACACCTACATACATACCATCTGCTTTAGATTTTGAGTAAGCATTTCCAGGACCGTATACTTTAGATTTTGCATTTTGAAATCCTGCACCCATATCAGCAAAAATAGAAAAGGTTTGGCTCAATGGCACTGAATAACGAACAAATGCTCCTATTTTGAAGTTATTGTCCTTTATTTCTCTGGTTCCGTTGTCATCATTAGATGAAGCTACTGTAAATTCACCCCCAACAGTCCAGTTGTCATTAAACTGGTAACCCACTTTAGGAGAAAAACTGAAAGTATTTGTTTTTGCCTCACCAAATTGATATTCTGATTTTTCAGAAGAGAAACCAATGTTTCCACCAACTAAGATTGTTCCTTTTTGTGCATTTGCAAAGCTAAACATAGCTAAAGCCAGAATAAGTAAAATTTTTTTCATTATAAATTATTTTTTTTAATTACTTTCCTTTTAACAATAACGGTGCCGTGACTGCTGGCTTTTAAGTTTTTTTTATGATTTCTTTAAAAGATAAAAATTTAGCAATGAAGACTATTTCTGTTTACTTTTGTACCAAATAAAAAGTCATGTCGATAGAAGTAAACAACATATCAAAAAGTTACGGAACTCAGAAAGCATTAAATTCAATTTCGTTCTCGATTCAAAAAGGAGAAATTGTTGGATTTCTTGGTCCAAACGGAGCAGGAAAATCTACCTTGATGAAAATTTTGACTACTTATTTACTTGCAGATGGCGGCTCGGCCCTTGTAAATGGTCATGATGTCATGACGGATACAAAGGCAGTTCAAAGTTCTATTGGCTATTTACCGGAGCATAATCCGTTGTATCTGGACTTGTATGTTCGTGAGTATTTGGCTTTTAATGCCGATGTCTATAAAGTGCCAAAATCAAGAATTGAAGAAGTAATTCAACTGACAGGACTGACACCGGAAAGTCATAAAAAGATTGGACAATTGTCTAAAGGATACCGCCAGCGTGTGGGACTTGCGAATGCTTTATTGCATAATCCGGATGTCTTAATCCTGGATGAACCTACTACTGGACTGGACCCGAATCAGTTGATGGAAATTCGTAATGTAATTAAAAATGTAGGCAAAGATAAAACGGTTTTTTTATCTACTCATATTATGCAGGAAGTTGAAGCGATTTGCGATCGTGTCATTATTATTGACAAAGGACAAATTGTAGCCGATAAAAAATTAGATCACTTAGTATCCGAAAATAAAGAACAGGTAATCGAAGTAGAATTTGATTATCAGATCGAAGAGCAACTTTTGGCAAGACTCGAAAATATTACTTCCTATAGAAATATCCATGACATGACCTGGGAGCTAACTTTTGTTGCTGAAAAAGATATGCGTCCTTCTATTTTTGATTTCGCCAATGCAAATGGCTTAAAAACATTACAACTCAATCAAAAAAATAAAAATCTCGAAGCTGTTTTCAGAGAAATTACCAAGTAGGTTTTCAGTCTCAGTTTACATAAAAAGCCAATTCTTTATCTTTTGAAGAATTGGCTTTTTATTGCTATAATATACCTTCTTTTCTTTCTTATTGACAAACAGTAAAGCCTTATTTTTACTGGACTTTTTTCAAAAATCTCCTTTTATTTCAAAATCTCATCTTTTTCTCAAAATTGTGAATATCTAACTATCAGATTGTTATCTTTTTGAATGCAAATTTTAACTATTTTTATTTAGACTTGATATAAATAGTGTTATATTTGAAGACTGAAACTTCAAATACCACTTACATGTTCTCTGCACTCAGTCTTATCAAAATCAACTTTTCTAAGCTATTTACCGGCCTTTTGCATCTTCGAAAAACACTTTCTGACAAACTGGAACAAATGGTTTTAAAGTAGCAATTCTGTTAAAAACCATTAAGATCATATTGCTTCTTTCAAATTAAAAAATCACATTACTCCTTACTCCAAAAATAAAATCCAGAATATCATGAAGAATATTATAACATCTCTTATGCTCGCATTTTCAGTCTACGGATACTCGCAGACTGAAAAAGAAACCGATAGTATTGTCGAAACTTCTATCAATGCATTAGACGAGATTGTAATTACAAAAAAGAAAGTTTTATATACTCAAAAGTCAGACAGATTGGTTTTTAACGTAGAAAATAGTATTGTATCTGAAGGCGGAACTGCATTAGATGTTTTATCCCGTGCGCCTGGTGTTGTAGTGTCTCAGGATGGCGAATTATCGATTCGTGGACAACAAGGTGTTGGCGTAATGATAAACGGTAAATTAACCCAGCTTTCGCAAAAAGAACTGGCGAATTATTTAAAATCGACAACCTCATCGAATATCAAACAAATCGAAGTAATTACGAATCCTTCTTCTAAATATGACGCAACGGGAAAAGCCGGAATAATCAATATCATATTAAAAAAACCCAATGCCGGCGGACTTAAAGGAACTGTATTCACAAATTATGGACGAGGCCGAAAAAACAGAACCAACTCTGGTGTAAACCTAAGTTACAATAAGGATAAATTTGGTGTTTACGGAAACTACAGCTACACTTTTAGAGGCGAGGAAGAACGCAAAGAATTCGACCAAAATCAATATACTGATGCAAACAGTCAAACAATCTTAACAAAAAATCATCAGACCTCAACTACGGACGAGCCTCTGACTTCTAACAATTTTAAAATAGGGACAACTTATGAAGTTTCTCCTAAAACTAATCTAGAAGTTTATGTTGATGCAAAATTAGGACGTTACGAAAACATGGCGAATGGTAGAAACACCTTGCTTAATGCATTAGATCAGGTACAATTTGATGCTTCGACTTATAATGACAGTAAAGAGCGATGGGATGATTATACTTATGCATTTTCAGGCGTTCATAAATTTAATACCGAAGGAAAAAATATGTCTTTTGATTTTGAGTATGAAACTTCAAAATTCAGATCGCATCAGTTTCAGAGTACAAAGAATATAGATCTTCTAAGCTCATCTAACATAAATGACCGAAGAGGTTTTATTCCGTCTCAATTGAAAGTTTTTACCGGAAAGGTTGATTTTACCAATCCGCTTAAAGAAAAGCAATCTATCGAATGGGGATTTAAATCCAGCGTAAAAAACAATGATAATCCATCGGTTTATGAATACTATGACAACAACCACTGGAACGTTGACCTTAATTCGACCAATCATTTTGAATATAATGAACAAATTTATGCGGCTTATGCCAACTATAAATACCAAATGGAAAAGTTCAATATTCAGGCTGGTTTACGTTCTGAATATACGGCGATAAATATTTTACAAAAAACCCTGAATGAAGAGCATAAAGACGATTATCTAAAATGGTTTCCGAGTGTTTCTATGAAATATGAATTGAGCAGCAATCATTCGCTGCATGCTTCTTACAGTAAAAGAATCAACAGACCAAGCCAGTTCGATCTGAACCCGTTTCGCTTTTATGATGATTCGTTTAACTACTCACAGGGAAATCCAAATTTAGTTCCTGAAATCACGCATTCTACAGAAATTGGTTATGCCTGGAAAAGTAATTTTATGGCATCCTTATACTTTAGTAAAACCAAAGATGTTTTTACTGAAGTTTATGTTTACAATCCAGATAATAATACCACTGTTACGTCGCAAATTAATGTCGACAAATCATATAATTACGGAGCAAATATTACCAATACAGCCGAAATTTATAAATGGTGGTCTGTAAATACACTTTTCAATATCTTCGAAAATAAGTTTATGGGCAATGTTGTGAATACAGATAAAATCGATCCTATCATCACCCTGAACCTAAGCGTACAAAACTCTTTTACTATTACAGAAAGCTGGAAGGCTGAAGCTAATGCACAATATCAATCAAAATCGAATCTTGGTATTTATCAAAGAGATGCTTTCTTTGATTTTAGCATCGGAATTTCGAAACAAGTATTGGCTAAAAAAGGAAATATCAAACTTAACGTTACGGACATTTTTAATACCAATAATTTCCACATCAATTCGGCTATCGCACAAACGAGTATCAATAAAAGATATGATCTTGATAATCGCATTGCGACAATAGCCTTTACCTATAGAATCTAATATTTTGAATCTTTAGTTTCCCTTGTTTTTGTTTTTTTTTTGATGGAATAGAGCCTGTTGTAGTTAGCAGGCTCTTTCTGTTTTTAATGCATGGGCACACGGATATTAATGAAGATAAGCCGAGGATGACACGGATTTAAATGGGTTTACGCTGGTTTTTATTTTATTCTACTGTCAATAATGTCAGACTGAGACGAAGTCGAAGTCCCGTATGCTGAATCACTTTGCGGGACTTCGACTTCGCCTCAGCCTGATAACAGAAATCATTCAAATGAACAATTCGTTTTAGATCGATACTTGCCTCTATTTCTTAAACAAAAAAGTCTTTTGAAGAATGTTACTTCTCACAAAAGACTTTTAAACTAACGAACAATAAACAAGTAAAACAGAGCCCAAATTAAGCTTTAGGCTTCTGTTTTTTCTTTCTTCCCCACCAGATATAAAATCCGGTAATGGGCAAACTGGCGCAAATTAAACTAGCCGTGAAGTAAATAATCTTGGTAGGCCATCCTCCTATCGCGCCAATATGAAGGCTATAATTAGATCGCATTAACCAATCTGAAAAACGTTCGTTACTGATATATTTTTGAGATTTTGAAAGTAATTCCAATGTTTTGGGATCAAAATATAAATCTCTCCAAACCCCTTTATTCATATCGGTACACGCATAAATATCTTCTTTAGGATCATCCGGAAAATGAATAATAACAGCTTCTTTATTTTCCTTAGCAATTTCTTTTCGCACTTTTTTCCAAATAAAATCGGCAGCGGCCAATTTTTCTAATTGTTGTTGGGATAACGTGTCTTTTTGAGCTAAAACAGCTTGTTCTTTTGTATTCTTTTCATCTGCCCATCCTCCACTAATCCAATACGTACTTTCTCTTAACCAATGAAAACTCATTAGCAATCCTGTAAATGCAATAAGAATCGCCAGGATCATAACATAAAAGCCCATTACATTATGCAAATCATAATTCAGGCGTTTGAACTTTGCATTCCATTTTATTTTAAAGCTACTATTTCTGGTAGTTTTATTCCATTTTTTCGGAAACCAAAGTACCAGTCCGCTAATCAATAAAAAGAAGAAGACAACTGTTGCCCAGGCTGTTATTTGTGATCCTATACTCCTCTCGAGCCAAAGATTGCGATGCCCTTCATCCATAAAATGAAAGAAATCCTCATGATGCACTATACCGGTAATTTTACCATTATACGGATTTACATAAATCAACGAATCCGATTCGATATCGACCTTAATTGATTTATCTAAACCATTATACCAGACGCCATGAATTTCTTTATTAGGTAATGCCTTGTGAACAGCAGCGTAGATTTTTGAAGGCGGCAATAATTGATCCGGGCTTTGGGCTTCAACACTTAAATAGGGCGATGTCAGGACTTTGATCTCTTGTTCGAAAACCAAAATACAGCCGGTAATTCCCATAATGACCACGATTATTCCCGAAGCTAACCCTAGCCATAAATGCAACCAGGCATTAATTTTACTAAAACGATATTTTCCTTTGTTAGGTGGTTTATTGGTACGGTTTTTAAAAATATTCATTGTAATTGTAATTTTAAAAGTAAGGCTTTTATACAGCAACAAAAATTAAAAAAAATGGCCTGAGCATTACCAAAATAATACCTCAAGCCATTTAAAAATGTATTTAATTAGAAAGTCAGTTTACCAATTGCCGGCAAATAAAGACCTTCTTTGATCAGTGCTCCAGCTTTTGCTGCACCGGTTGCGATATCTATTTGATAAACACGGGCTTCTTTACCCGTTACAAAACTTTTGTATGCTTTTCCGTTTTCTACATACATACTTCCTAACCCAAAAAATTCATCCCCACCATGATCAGGTAAATCAGTAACTGGTATAATAGTCTTCGCAGCTAAGTCAAGAATTGCCGATTTAAAGATTGTTTTTGCACTTAGGAAATTGTAATAAGTATCTTTAGAATCAACAGAATTAGGAATATAAGAGATAAAAACTTTTTCTCCTCCTAACGGATATGCTGCTAAAACTTTTCCTTTCAGGCTACTTGATTCAATATCAAAAAAGTAACCCGGATCAAACTTAGCGTCTCCTTTTTTGATACGCAAAACTCCCGAAGAAACAGAAGTTGGCGGATAACCTCCTGCATTCGCATTAGAGGAGAACGTATAGATGTCTCCTGACTCCGTCTGAACAATTCCTGTATTGGTATAGTAAAGTCCAATTGCATTTGTTCTGGCATCTTTTATGGTAGTTACATATTCTAAAGAAGGATATTTGTATACTCTTACAATAGCATCAGATGATAATATTTTATTTGTACCATCACTAACATCTTTGATATATACCGGAACAAAAAGTTTATCTCCTGAAACTGCAGCTCCTGTTGGCCAGTATAATACTTTTTTATTATCCGGAGATACTACAAAATCATTAAACTTACGAGCATCAATAGAGATTGTATTTGGATTGTAAATCATCAATTCATAATCAGACGAACTACCATCCCAGGTTGCTCCAATATTGATCATTTTTTTATCATCTGTATAACCAACAGCATAAGAGGATTCAAAAGCAAGTTTACCTCCCTGCACCAATTTTCCTGCATTATTAAGATGAAATGAAACCGATCCTTCATCTTCCGTACTTAAGGCAAAAAAAGTATTATTTGCAGGAAAACAACTTCCACCCTGCTCAATTCCTACTCCTTTTGCACTAATTTCTCCAGTCATTAACTTATCAATAGAATTAAAATCTAAGATATACTGAGTGTAATCGTCTAACCAATAAGAAGCAACATATTTAGAATTCGTTGTAGTTGGCTCCTCTTTTGTTGCAGCATCGTCACTACTGCATGAGAAAGTAGATAGCGACAGTATTGTCAATGCAAAGCATTTTTGAAATTTGTTAGTAAACATGATTATATGTATTAAGGGTTATTATTAAAATTAAATTACTGAAGAAAATATCTGAACTTAACAGAGAAGGCACGTCCCGGTTTTTGAACTTTAAAGTAATCGTAGACTTTTACATCGGTAATATTTCTGCATTCGAAAGCCAGATTGTATTTCCCGTTTAGGAAAGAATAGGAAACCATCGCATTTTCAGTAAATTGTTCCGGAATTGCTCGCTTGGTTTCTAACGAACCTAATACCGGCCAGGTGAGGTAAAAGGCATCTATGTAATTGGCACTCAAATTCAGAGAAAGCCTGTCGTCTTTGTATTTGATGTTTTTAAAATTAAAAGTCAAATCTGCATTTCCGTAGAAGATTGGAACGTTTGGTAACTGTGCGTCATAAAGCGCATCAGGACTATTCGTCCCTATTTTATATTTATTTTTGTTCAGACTCTTTTGATACGTACCATTTACTTCAAAAGTTATTAAATCTTTGTATCCATATCTTAAAACTCCATCGATACCTGTAATTTGTACGTTTTGAAGATTTTCGTAAACCGTTCTGTCTCCGTCTTGTCTTTCTCTGATAAAATCTTTTGCTTCTCTATAAATTAGACTCGTTTCGGCACTAAACTGATTCTTGTTTTTTTGATTCAGAAAAGCCAAACCTAAATTAGCATTGTCACTACTTTCCGGTTTTAGTCCTATATTACTGTTTACGGTTAATCCATCTCCCAGCATTTCTATAGCCGAAGGCAGACGATAAGCATGCTCATAAGAACCTTTAATCTGAAATTTATCTGATAAATGGTAAGCCGCAGTAGATCCATAACCATAATTTGTCGATGAAGTAGATTGCGTTACATTATTAGCAATCATTTCAGTAGCTAAATCAAACATTTTTCCAAAAGCCGTAATCGCTAACCGATTGTCTAAACCACTAAAATTGTAACTTAATCCTAAAATATTTTTATTAATGGTTGGCTCTCCAAGGTCAACTATAGTTAAATATTCATTCGTTGCTTTACGCTTATACCCCAAATAAGAATAATTTACTGCCACGGAATGCTGATCACTTAACTGGTATTTTAAATTTGTATTGACTTGTGCATTTTCTTCATCATAGATGTACATTGTTTTATTTCCCAATTCACCTTTGTCATTCGCTCCTGCAAATTGTCTGTAGACATAATTTCCTGTCCAGTCATAAACTCTTGAAGAAGTATCTATAGAACGACTGTTTACTAAAGCATAAGTCGAATTAATATTTACGGATAATCCTTTCGTAAAAAGGTTGTCTTTTTTATATTTTAAAGAAGTAATAAAACTGTCACTATCTGTAAAAGCCTGTCCAACGACTTTTTGCATTGTTCTTCCTTGCTGAATTTCTTTTTTGTTACCCGCGACAGCAAAACCAACAAGTAAATAATCCGCAAAACTTCTGTTTTTAAATCCTGCTTCTGCCATTATAGTTCCTGACTTATAAGCATCGTGAAAGTGTTTGTATTTTTGTTCCGGTAAAAACTTCGATGTGTTTTTATCTACAATACTTACATCTACTTTATAATCATTGTCTGAGTAATTGGCAAATGCATTAATGTTGGCAATAAATCCGTCACGCCCAGAAAATCTTGTATTAATCGCTGCCCTATGTGTATTAAAAGAGCCGTAACTATAAGAAGCATCAATGTAGCGATTCACATTTTTATTCGTTACAATATTCACTGCACCCCCTAAGGCATCTGCTCCTAATTCTATAGGAACAACCCCTTTGTAAACATCGATTCTTTCGGCCATGTTTACCGGAATATTATTTAGTGTAAGTGCTGATCCGTAACTATCCATTGGTACTCCGTCCAGAAAAAATTTAACCTGATTACCGGAGAATCCATTCAATGAAAAATTGAAAGCAGATCCTAATCCTCCATATTCACGAATACGAACTCCTGTCGTTTTATTTAGAACCTGGTTTAAATCGGCTGAGGTATTGTAGATTTTTTTAAGATCTACCGAAGTAATATTATATGCTTGTTCGCGTACTCTTTGAACTTTAGATTTTCCTGTAATAGCAACTTCATTTAACGCTGCCATATCTTCTTCCATTGTAATATTCTGAGTAGGTTTTCCGCCTTGTTTCAAAAAAACAGCTGTTTCAGTTGTTCTAAAGCCCACATGGGAAACCAATAAAGTATAGTTTCCTGTCTCTGCACTAATTTTATATTCTCCTTTGCTATTTGTTAGTGTAGCATATGTAGTTCCTTTTAATGCGACCGAAACGCCTTCAGCAGGTTTACCCAGATTTGTTACAACAATTCCCGTTAAGCTTACTTTGTTTTTTTGTGAGTACCCTTGAAGTGTAGTAAAGAGAATCGTGATCAAGAGTAGTAATCTACTTGTTTGCATCATTTAAATTTTTGATTTGAAAATTAAATTTGCAACAAAATTAAGCTCTGTGAAGAGTTTTTCCAAACTATTTTTAATTATTCTAAATAAGAATAGTAATTAACTTTTTAACAGAGAAATCAATAACAAAAAACCTTATCCTTAATAAATAATTAAGTTTAACTTAATATTTACTTAAAAGTCACCATCGAAAAAGTTAAAATTAAAAGCATCATTCTTTCAAAAAGAAAAATAGAAACGCATAAAAAAGCCCGCTTACAATATAAGCGGGCTTTTTTATGCGTTTCTAAAAAGACTATATTTCCAAATCCAAAATAGTCTCTTTAAGTTCTTCGATTATTATTCTGATGTCATTTTCTGTTGTGCGCCAGTTTACAAATGAAGCCCTGATTCCTTTACGGTTTTGATATACAGTTGGTGTCATAAATACTTTTTCTTTATCATTTAAACGGGTCAAAAACTGGCTTACATTTTCCTGATTATGATTTCCTTTTAAGGTAAAACAAACATTATTAAGGCGAATGGGCGCCAAAAGTTCAAAATTATCATCTTCAATTAATGCATTGGCAAAATGTAATGCTAAAGAAGTACTGTTCTCTACAATATCCTGAAAACCTTCTTTCCCGTAAGCTACTAAAGAGAACCAAACCGGTAAAGCACGTAAACGACGTGAATTTTCCGGTAATACATTTAAGTAATTAAAATTCTCTAACGGATTTCCTAAATAGGGTGCATTCGAATTCTGAAAAGTTTCTGTTTGAAGATTTACGTGTTTTTCTTTCATCAGATAAAAAGCACTTTCATAAGGCACATTGAGCCATTTATGACAATCAATTGTGATACTATCAGCATTTTCCCAACCTTCAACAAGATGTTTAAACTTTTCAGAAACAGCAGCAAAACCGCCAAAAGCAGCATCAATATGCCACCAGAAATTGTATTTCTCTTTTAGTTTTGAAATAGCTATAAAATCATCAAAATCAGCTGTATTAACTGTTCCGGCACTCGAAATTAAAATAAAAGGCTTTCCGTTTAAATTTTGAATATTCTTTTCCAGATCATCTATATCAATTGCTTCACGATTGCCTTCAATGGTTTTAAGCGTGGTGTAATTATTACTTCCAATTCCCAACATTGATAATGTCTTTATCGAAGAAGAATGTGGTGTAGCGGTCAGGATATTTATGGTTTCAGATATTCCGTTCTTCGCAAAATCTTTTCCTGATTGAGCTCCAAACCATTGTCTTGCCACTCCTAAACACGTAAAATTTGACATTGTTGCACCTGTTACGAAGCCACCTAAAAATGATTTTGGCAAATCTAATAATTGTAATAACAAATTGATGGTTTCAAATTCTATTAAAGCCGAAACTCCTCCCTGTGCTTTTATCGCTTGTGTATTTTGATCATAAACTGATGCTAACCAATCTCCTACAATTGAAGCCGGAGTTGAGCCACCAGTTACAAAACCCAAATATCGTGGTCCGGGCGAAGCCACCATCAATGGTGCCAATCGTTCGTTAAATTCTTTTAAAGCGGCTAATGATCCTAATCCCTCTTCATTTAAATCTCGCGTTGGATCAATTGTATTTTTAGTTGAAGTTGGAACATTGTCGAGATTATTCAAAAAATCAATTCCTTGTTGTTTGGCCTGATTAAGTATGTTTTCGAGATCACTCAGATCGTGTTGAAGTACTGAATTCATTTTAAAATTTTATATGCCTAATCAATGCGATCGTGAAAATAGCCCACAGATCTTACAAATTAAGCGGATTGAACACTGATTTTAATTTAAAGTTAATTGAATATGCTTTTCTAAAACTGTTTTACCATTTGGTTTTTTCAGAAAACCGCGAGACCATCATAGAGGAAATCACATCTCCGTTGGCATTTAGCAAAGTCGCGATTGGGTCAACGAGAGTTCCCAGAATCATCGCTACCGGTAAGGCTTGTTCCATGGGTAAGCCGTAAACGGTAATGGCCAAAACTTCTCCTATATAACCTCCGTTTGGGATTCCGCCTTCGACAATCGAAACAATTATCGTAATTCCCAATGCTAAGAGTATGGTTGATGGTGCCGTAAAATCCTTACCAAACATGGCAAAAAGAAATGTTATTTTTAAGATGGATGACATACTCGAACCGTCTTTGTGCAAAGGTGCTCCCAACGGAATAACCAAATTGCGGACGTGTTTGGGAATACCCATTTTTTCTGCTGCGTCAAGGTTTGCCGGAATAGTTGCAATACTGCTGCAGGTTCCTATCGCTGTTAATGAAGGTGTTATATTGTTACTCCAGAAAACTACAAAAGCTCTTTTTCCTCCGGCCAATAAAGCATACAAACTAAAAAATACAAAAAAGTAAAAGATACAGGCTACATAATACACACCTAAGGGCTTGGCATAAACTCCAAATAATTGCGGTCCGTAATAACTAACCTGATAGGCAAAATAAGCACCTAAACCTATTGGCGCCAATTTCATAATCATAGTCAACAACTGTTTCATGACTTCGTTTCCTGAGTCCAGAAAACTTTTAAAAGCATTTCCTTTTTCTCCTGATTGCAAAGTCGCAAATCCTATTAAAAATGAAAATATAATAAGCGCCAACATACTTTTTCGGGATAACAATTCATAAAAATCATTCGTCGTCAGTAATTGCGCAATTTGATCACCAACACTTCCGGATTGAATGTGCTCCAGTGGAAGTTTAGTAATTATAATGTTTTCGTGAATGGGAAAAAGATAAACAGCTATAATCATTACAATTGCCGAAATTAAAAGCGTCCCTAAGAAAACTGCTATCATAATGATAAATAGTCTTCCTAACTTTTCTGTTTTTTCCAGATTAGCAATTGAAGAGGTAATAGTAAAAAAGACCAACGGAATAATCGCTGTAAAAAGTAAATTCAGAAATATATCACCAACTGGTTTTATAACCGCTACTTTTTCCTTAAAAACCAAACCGAAAATGCTTCCAATTATAATTCCTCCCAGAAGTAATAAAACACTGCTGTAACTTTTTAGAAAATTGATTTTTTTAACCTCCATAATTTAGTCGTATTACAATTTGGGAATAGAAACGTAAAATAAAAATCAATTAAAGTACTCAAAAAAAGAGTGCTGAAATTATTTTTTTTTATGCCACTGATTAAAAGGATCTCAAATGATTTTTTAATGTATGCGAATCAAATGTGCCATTAGGCACTAAATGTTGCTAGCAATTAAATTCGATATGGGTTGGCGTGCCTTAGGTACGCAACAAAACGGTAAATATTGCGTACCTACGGCACGCTAAATTTATTTTAATTCATGATTTTCTATCAAAATTTTGTACCGTTAGGAACAAAATAAACACTTTAATCTCTTGTTTTATATAATCAAGATTTTTCTAAAACCAAAGTTGTAAAAGCCCTGTCCACCAATTCACCGGTTTTGCTTTTTACTTTTTCTGTCAATGTTTCTTTGTTGATGATTTTGAACGGTGACTTTTCAATTAGCTTCTCAGCTTTTTCTGTACTATAAAGTTCGAATTCGAATTGAGTAAAAGGAAGCTGTTTCATAAAACTTTCTTCAGCAAAAGTGATGCACAAAATTCCTTTTGGCTGTAAAACCCTGTAAATTTCCGAAAGCAATTTTTCAGGTTCCTGCCAGAAATAAATGGTATTTACCGTAAATACTTTATTGAATAAATGATCCTCAAACGGAATTATGTTTCCGTCATAAAGTGAAAAGAAAGCTTGTTTTTGAGAAACGTAATTTCTATTGATCTGTCGCGCTTCCTGAAACATTAATTCAGACATTTCGAGTCCGTAATATTTAATATTTTCTGCTTGTTCGAAGATAAATGCTACATGTCCCGCATTTCCGTGACCTAATTCGAGAATTATATCTCCTGATGCTATATGTAGATTTTGAACCGAATGGCGCGTCATGTTGATGTTGGTTGCATTCATCATGTTTCCCATTTCGATTCCTTTTTCTCCCGTTGGATGTTTCAACTGAGAAGCTATTGCTTGTAATTCTTCTTGTTTCATAATGGTTACAATTAAAATCCAAATTTAAAAATCCAAATTCCAAACTAGCGATATCTTTGTCAAAGTTTAAAACTTTGACAAAGATTACAAAAAGTACTTTATATTAAAAAAGATGGCTCGCAATCTGGCGAATATTCTCTGATTTTCCCATTGAATAATAGTGTAAGACAGGAACTCCGGCCGCTTTTAATTCTAATGATTGCTGAATGGCCCACTCGATACCTACTTGTCTGATTTCAGCATTATTCTTGCATTGGTCTACGGCATGAATTAAATCTTCGGGTAAATCGATACGGAAAATTTGAGGTAAAACCTGTAAATGTCTCTGTACCGCAATAGGTTTAATTCCCGGAATAATCGGAATTGTGATGCCCATTTCTCTGGCTTTTTCTACAAACGCAAAATATTTTGAGTTGTCGAAAAACATCTGTGTTACCACATAATCAGCTCCGGCATCTACTTTTTCTTTCAGTCTTTTTAAGTCTGATTGCAACGATGGCGATTCTAAATGTTTCTCCGGATAACCAGCGACACCAATACAAAAATTGGCTCTGTTATCAGCATCCATTACCTCATGAAGGTATTTTCCCTGATTTAGTAAACTAATTTGTTTCACCAAATCAATTGCATAATCATTTCCTCCTGCTTTTGGCATGAAATATTGTTCGTCTTTCATGGCATCACCACGTAAAGCCATCACATTGTCGATTCCAAGGTAATTACAATCTACTAATAAATATTCTGTTTCTTCTTTGGTAAATCCTCCGCAAAGTACGTGAGGAACCGTATCTACATTGTATTTATGTTTTATAGAAGCGCAAATTCCAAGCGTTCCCGGACGCATACGAGTTAGTTTTTTGTCTAAAAGTCCGTTGCCTTTATCAATATAAATGTACTCCTCGCGAGAAGTCGTTACATCAATAAACGGTGGTTTAAACTCCATCAACGGATCAATATTATCGTATAATTCCTGAATGCTTTTCCCCTTTTGAGGCGGAATAATTTCAAATGAGAATAATGTTTTTCCTTTGGCGTTTTCTATATGTTCTGTTACTTTCATTTTAAGTCTTAAAGTTTGAATGTCGAAAGTCGAAAGTCATGTCCTTTGAGACTTTATGACTTTTGACTTTATGACTATATTTTAGTCTGCTATATTAGGGTTTAACCATTTCGATGCATATTCGGTAGAGACATTGCGTCGTTTGGCGTAATCAACCACCTGATCTTCTTTTATTTTTCCGAGTCCGAAGTATTTACTTTTTGGATTTCCGAAGTAATATCCTGACACCGAAGAGGCCGGCCACATCGCCATACTTTCCGTTAAGGTTACTCCAATTTCATCGGCTACATTCAAGAGTTTCCAAATTGTTGGTTTCTCTAAGTGATCCGGACAAGCCGGATATCCCGGAGCAGGACGAATTCCTTTGTAATTTTCTTCGATCAGATCCTCTGTCGAAAGTGATTCCTGAGGATCATAACCCCAGAATTCCTGACGTACTTTTTCGTGCAAATATTCGGCGAAAGCCTCAGCAAAACGATCGGCTAATGCTTTTACCATAATAGAATTATAATCGTCAAGGTCTTTTTCAAATTCGGCTGCCCATTCATCTACACCAAAACCTGTTGTGACACAAAAAGCTCCCATATAATCTGTAATACCTGAATCTTTTGGTAAAATAAAATCAGATAAAGCGATGTTTGGCGCTCCTTTTGTTTTTTGTGATTGCTGACGAAGCGTTAAGAATTTCTCCAACACTTTTCCGTTTTCATCACGCAATTCGATATCATCATCATCGATTTGGTTGGCAGGGAAGATTCCGTAGATTCCTTTTGCCGTTAGTTTTTTCTCTGCTAAAATCACTGTCAGCATTTCCTGAGCATCTGCAAAAACTGAAGTTGCCTGTTCTCCCACAACCTCATCCGTTAAAATCGCCGGATATTTTCCGAACAATTCCCAAGTCCTGAAAAATGGTGTCCAGTCGATATACGGAACCAAAACATCAAGATCTACTTCGATGATTTGTTTGCCAATTACCTTTGGTTTAGTCGGCGTATATTCGTCCCAATCCAATTGTAATTTATTTTTACGCGCTTGCTCAATCGTCAGGAAGTTTTTATCTCTCGAACGATTCAAAAACGTTTCTCTAAACGCATCATATTCAGCACGAATATCGCTTGCATATATTTTACGGTTATGATCTAATAAATTTCCTGCCACGGTCACGGCTCTTGAAGCATCGTTTACGTGAATTACAGTTTCTCTATATTGCGGAGCGATTTTCACGGCAGTATGTGCTCGCGAAGTGGTTGCTCCACCAATCATAATCGGTATTTTAATTCCTTGTTTGTCTAATTCTTTTGCCAAATACACCATTTCGTCAAGCGAAGGCGTGATCAGTCCGCTTAGACCAATAATGTCAACATTATGTTCTATGGCTGCGGCAATAATTTTTTCCGGAGGCACCATTACACCAAGATCTACAATCTCATAGTTATTACAAGCCAAAACTACCGAAACAATATTTTTACCAATATCATGAACGTCTCCTTTTACGGTAGCCATCAATATTTTTCCGTTTCCCTGCTTGTCGCCGGCCTGTTTGCTGGCTTCAATGTAGGGCAACAGATACGCAACTGCTTTTTTCATTACACGTGCCGATTTTACTACCTGAGGCAAGAACATTTTTCCGGTTCCAAATAAATCTCCTACAACGTTCATTCCTGTCATCAAATTAATTTCGATAACTTCAATAGGTTTTGTTGCTGCCAAACGAGCCTCCTCTACATCTTCTTCAATAAAAGCATCAACTCCTTTTACTAATGAATGCGTTATACGTTCCTGAACCGTACCTAAACGCCATTCCTGAATCGCTTTTTCATCACTTTTTACTTCGCCTTTTACGTTTTCAGCAAAATCCAAAAGTCTTTCCGTTGCATCATCACGTCGGTCAAGAATTACATCTTCAACATGTTCTAATAAATCTTTTGGGATATCATCATAAATCGAAAGCATTTCCGGATTTACGATTCCCATTGTCATTCCGTTCTTGATCGCGTGGTATAAAAACACCGAGTGCATCGCTTCACGAACGTGATCATTCCCTCTAAAAGAGAACGAAACGTTACTTACACCACCACTAATATGTGCGTGTGGCAAGTTTTCCCGAACCCATTTTGTGCCTCTAAAAAAGTCCAAAGCATTCAGGCGATGTTCTTCCATTCCGGTTGCAACGGGGAAAATATTCAAATCGAAAATAATATCCTGTGGTGGAAAACCAACTTTGTTAACCAAAATATCATACGAACGCTGACAAATCTCCACTCTTCGGTCAAAATTATCGGCCTGACCTACTTCGTCAAAAGCCATGATAATAGCCGCAGCTCCGTATCGTTTGATTAATTTGGCGTGGTGAATAAAGGCTTCTTCTCCTTCTTTCAAAGAGATTGAGTTTACAACGCTTTTTCCTTGTACTACTTTTAGACCTGCTTCAATGATTTCCCATTTCGAACTGTCGATCATAATCGGCACTCTCGAAATATCCGGTTCAGATGCAATTAAATTCAAAAATTTAGTCATTGCCTGAACACCATCAAGCATTCCCTCATCCATATTAATATCGATGATCTGTGCTCCTCCTTCTACTTGTTGTCTTGCAATATCAAGTGCCTCGTCATACTTCTCTTCCTTGATCAGGCGAAGGAATTTTCTTGAGCCTGTTACATTCGTACGTTCCCCGATGTTTACAAAAACACTGGTTGGCGTAATAATCAACGGTTCTAATCCTGCTAATACAAGGTCTCTTCTATTTTCTGCCATTTCTTTTTTCAATTTTCAACGGAATAAATTCCGCTGCTACAATATGTTCCGTTCCTCTGGAACTTTTATTTCCACTTTAATTTTTCTAAATATTTACCCGTTACACCATCATCATATTCATAATATTTAGTTTTTGTAAAACCAGCTTTAACTAATGCTGTAGAATCAGGTTTTAACTCCTTTTCTAAAAAAACTTCATTTTCTTCAGGTTTGTTTAAATCATATTTTACTTTGTAAAACTTATTTATTTCTTTATATAGATTACTATTACGAGATCTATTCCCAATCCTTCCTAATATTTTTCTATCTGTATAAAAATAATATCTTAAAACTTTGTATTTTCCTGAACCTTCGTTTATAGTTACTAATGCAATTGTTTCTCCTTTGAACAATTTTCTATAATCATCTCGTTGATTACTAGTATATATTTGATATATTATTAAGCCAATTACCGCAAAGAAGAAAATCGTCTGCCAATTCGTTTTACTTTACGTCTTTTTATCATTTTTGCTTTCAAGACTTTTTATTCAAATACCGGCGCCACACGTGGCTTATAATCTTTCGCAACTTCAGCAATTAATCTGATGTGATCCGGAGTTGTTCCGCAACAACCACCTATTATATTAATTAAATTATCATCTAAATATTCTTTGATGAATGCTTGGGTTTGTTCCGGTGTTTCATCATATTGTCCGAATGCGTTTGGTAATCCTGCATTTGGATGTGCCGAAACATTAAAACTCGTATGTTGTGCTAATGTTTTTAAATATGGTTTCAACAAATCGGCTCCAAGAGCGCAATTGAATCCTACGCTCAATAACGGAATATGCGAAACTGAAATCAAAAATGCTTCAACCGTTTGTCCGGAAAGTGTTCTTCCTGAAGCATCGGTAATTGTTCCTGAAACCATAATTGGGATATCGATGTTACGTTCGTCTTTTACTTCTTCAATAGCAAAAAGTGCTGCTTTTGCATTTAAAGTATCAAAGATGGTTTCTACCAAAAGTAAATCGCAACCGCCATCCATTAACGCCTCAACTTGTTGTTTGTAAGCAATTCGCAAATCATCAAATGTTACGGCTCTGTAACCCGGATCGTTTACATCTGGTGACATACTTGCCGTTCGGTTTGTTGGACCAATTGAACCGGCTACGAAACGCGGTTTATCTGGATTTTTGGCTGTAAATTCATCAGCTACTTCTCTTGCAAGCTTTGCCGATTCGTAATTTAATTCGTAAACCAAATCTTCCAGGAAATAATCAGCCATACCAATTGTGGTTCCTGAAAAAGTGTTGGTTTCTACGATGTCTGCACCCGCTTCAAAATAAGCGGCGTGGACATCGCGAATGGCTTGTGGTTGTGTTATGGATAGTAAATCGTTGTTTCCTTTTAAGGGATGCGGAAAATCTTTGAAACGCTCTCCACGAAAATCTTCTTCGGAGAAATTATAGCACTGCAACATCGTTCCCATTGCCCCGTCAAGGATTAGGATATTTTTTTTGATTGCTTCCTGAATTGTTATTGCCATGACTTATTTGTCTTTTAGCCACTAAGACGCTAAGGCGTTAAGATGCTAAGTTTTTTTAATTATAATTTCTAACGTTTATTAAACCTGACGGGTTTAAAAAAAACCCGTCAGGTTTATCACGAAATTTTGATTCACATTAATTCCAAAAATTCACTATTCATGGCTCATTAGCCCCGATTGAAGTGGAAATCCTTTTGCTTTGTTCTTTAAAAAGCAAAAGATTGCAACGAAAAGCGGGAACGATTGACAGCAAAAATGCGCCAATGATTCGCTCATGATACCAAAATGAATTCGGTAAAATTATATTGTAAGTTGTCAGGAAGAGTTTTGAGAAATACTTTTATGTATTTGTGTTATCTATCTTTGATACTAAGAATAGTATAAAGTAGAATGTAGCACCTTCTTTATGATAAAGGGTTGCTAAGGTTTCATTGGGTCTTTCCCTCCGCCTTTCGTGATAACTTTCAGTAATTTTAAGAACAGTGCAAAGTAAAGACATAACCTGAACAATTGCAAGTGTTTTTTTAAGTTTCTGAGATTCTAAGCTGCTAAGGCTCTAAGTCTAAAACTATTTACTGATTCTCTTATATTAAAAGCTCCGGAGGAGCGATATATTATTGCCACAATATCAATATGTCACCCCGATGGGGTTCTTGCAACTAGATGTTCTGAATGCTATAAATATTTCATCCCGCTGGGATTACAAATATTATGAATAATTATTCTTTTTAATTATTTCTTCTTACTTGCTTTTGCAATGGGATTAAATGTTAAGCAAAGCTCTAACCAAAATGCCAGATCCTTACTTTTTTGCCAGCCGCTTTCTGTGACAAAGATGTAGTTTTTCATTGGTCTTTCTGCATTTGGCATTGGTAGTATATCATCTCTTTCTATTGCAGTCTCATAAGCTTTATCATCGATTCTGCAGAGAAGAAGATTTTCGCCAATTTGTTTGTCTAGCCGAGTTCCGCAACATAATTTGTTATCGACCATAAATACAAGACCGCCAAACATTTTCTTTTCAAAAAAATCAGCTTCTTTATGTTGGAGAAAGGTTCGGATTCTTTGTGCGTTGTCTTCGTCGAATGCCATTTTTTTTGTTTATAAAATAAAGATAGAAATAAAAGAGCTCCAGCGGAGCGTAATATTTATAGCCAATAATTATTTTTCAACCAAAGCTCCAGCGGAGCGATATGTAATTATTGTAATTAATATGTCACCCCGATGGGGTTTCCGTCCAACAAATATCGGTAATTCTATAAATATAACATCTCTCTGGGATTTACATGCTTTACTAAAAAAGCCCAAACCGTAAATGGTTTGGGCTTACTATATAAAAATCTTAGTGCCTTAGAAACTTAGCTTCTTAGCAACTTTAAGAATTAAACTATCGCTTTCACAACCGCTTTTGGAGCTTCTTTACGAGTTCCGTCGAAACCGTCTACACCAGAAACTGTGGTATATTTAAGGACGTATTTTTTACCCGGATTGATGATTTGGTAAGCTGCCTGGCACATCAAGGTTGCTTCGTGGAATCCGCAAAGGATTAATTTTAATTTTCCTGGGTATGTATTAACGTCTCCGATGGCGAAGATTCCCGGAATATTGGTTTGATAATCTAATGCGTTGTTTACTTTAATAGCATTTTTCTCGATATCTAATCCCCAATCTGCGATTGGACCTAATTTTGGTGTTAATCCGAAAAGTGGAATAAAATAATCTGTTTCGATTTTACGGTGTGCTCCGTTTTCCTCGATATCTAAAGATTCCACATGCTCAGCACCGTTGATTCCAATTACTTCTGCAGGAGTAATTAGTTTAATTTTTCCGGCTGTTTTTAATTCCTGTACTTTTTCTACTGAATCAAGAGCTCCTCTAAATTCGTTTCTACGGTGAATTAAAGTTACTTCTGAAGCTACATTTGCCAAGAAAATACTCCAGTCTAATGCTGAATCTCCTCCTCCGGCAATTACAACTCTTTTGTCTCTAAATTTCTCCGGATTTTTGATGAAGTATTTTACTCCTTTATCTTCATAAAAGTCGATATCTTCTATAAGTGGTTTGCGTGGCTCAAAACTTCCTAAACCTCCGGCGATAGCAATTACCGGTGCATGAAATTTAGTTCCTTTATTTGATGTTACAATAAAACTTCCGTCTTCTTGTTTTTCGATTGTTTCAGCGCGTTCTCCTAATGTATAACCTGGTTCAAATTGCTTAATTTGTTCTTGTAAGTTATCAATTAAATCTCCTGCTAAAACTTCCGGGAAACCAGGAATATCATAAATAGGTTTTTTAGGGTACAATTCTGAAAGTTGTCCTCCTGCTTGTGGCAAAGCATCTAAAATATGACATTTTAATTTTAATAATCCTGCCTCGAAAACGGCAAATAAACCTGTAGGTCCTGCTCCAATTATAAGTATATCTGTTTTAATCATTATGGTATTTGTTTATAATCATTCTTAATAAGAACAAAGAAACGAATAATTTATTCGACTGCCAATGATTTTTATCATTGATTTCTTTGTGAAATTTTTTACTCTTTATTTTTTAATGAAGCAGTAATCTCGTTCATTTTCTTAACCTTGTCTTCAAAATTGCCTTTCAATGTTTTCCTGTATTCATTAAGGTTTTCGACCATTTGATTGATATCTTCCGGAATTACTTCCTCAAAAAACTCCCGCAGCCTTTTGGCGGTTGTTGGTGATTTTCCGTTGGTCGAAATGGCAATTTTCACATTTCCTTTCGTTACAATTCCGCCTAAATAATAATCACATAAATCCGGCGTATCGGCAATATTGCATATCAAATAACGCTTTCGGGATAAATCGTATACTTTTTTATTGACTTTTAAATCATCGGTACAAGCAATAACCAGGTGGCGCTTTTTGAGCATTTTCTTTTTGAACTTCGATTTTGTTAATGTAATCGAAGGGTGTTTCTCGGCTAAAACCTTTATTTCTAAATGAAAATTTGGTGCTACAACCTCAACATTTGCGTTGGGACTCGACTTTAGTAAAAAAGAGAGCTTTTCTAGCCCAACATTTCCTCCTCCAACAATTAAAACATTCAGATTGTGAAGTTTTAAGAATATTGGATATAATTCATTCTGTTCCATTTTATTTTATTTTCATCCAATCAAAATTAGATGATTTTTCATTACCAATATATAGTTCCTACGGAACAATCTCTTTGGCAACATCGGGTTAAAACCCGACGCTACATTATCAATCGTTCCTCCGGAACTTTTATCATCTTGCCATTTCTTTTGATAGAAATTCTTCGTAAAATCCTTTTAGTTTGTTGCTTTCGCGAACCACATTTCCGAGAACGATAATTGCTGGCGAACTTAATTTTTGCTGTTTTACAACTTCTAAAATCGAATCTACGGTTCCAACTCCTACTTTTTCATCAGAAGTTGTTCCGTTTTGAATGATTGCAACGGGTAGATTTCCTTTGTTTTCTTTTTGAAATAAATCGATAATTTGAGGCAACTTATGCATTCCCATCAAAATAACCACTGTTGCTGAGGATTGTGCTGCCAAAGCTACATCTGAAGATAATTTTCTATCAGAAGTTGTTCCCGTAATCGCCCAAAAGCTCTCTGAAACGCCTCTTTTAGTTATCGAGATTCCCTGACTTGCCGGAACTGCGACTACCGAGGATATTCCTGGAACCACAACTGTTGGGATTCCGAAACTTTCTACAAATTCTATTTCTTCGCTTCCGCGGCCAAAAATGAATGGATCACCTCCTTTTAAACGTACTACGTTTCCGTACGTTAAAGCATTATCAACAATCAACTGATTGATTTGATCTTGCGTATAAGCGTGATTTCCTATTTTTTTTCCAACAAAAATTTTGACGGCATTTTGAGGAGCATGTGCTAGTATTTCCTCATTGGCCAAGGCATCGTACAGAACCACATTCGCTTCAGCAAGGGCTTTTACGGCTTTTAGCGTAAGCAAATCCGGATCTCCGGGACCAGCGCCAACTAAAGTTACTTTGGGTTTTATCGTATTATGCATTTGCTAATTCTTGAGCTCTGTATTTTTCTATTGTGTCAAAAAATGAAATTCCTTGTTGAATGTATGCTTTCGCAAATACTTCCGTAGGTTCATTTTGGTTGATTTGATATACCAATTCTCTAAATGTAGTTGGCAATTCTATTTTTGATGTTGCTATGAAAACAGTATCAAATAAGTCTACAATTCCTGCATGGTTATTTGTTTTTTCGTTTTCTGAAAGCAATAATGCTTTTGCACCATTTACAAATCCTGCATAAGCATGGTAAATTGCATCTGACCATTTTCCTTCGTCGAAGGATTCCTGAGCAAAAGTCAATTTGTCTTTGGCTTCTAATAATAAAGTTGCTACTAAATCGATCACAACACCGGCACATTCTCCAACTCCAACTGCTTTTACGTAGTTATCTGCGTTACCCCAATCTACGAAATCAGCTTCGGTTAAATTGGTTACGTCTGCAAAAGGTTTCAAAATTTCATAGAAATATTTCTCTCCCTTCAGATCGTAATAATTCAGGAATTTTTCTCCGTTTGCATTTTTGTCAAAATCATTTAAGATCGTACGCAACGCATCTGGCCCTCTACGACTTGGAATTTTAATTACTTTATCTGCAAAACGTCCTGATCCGTTTCCTAATCTTCCTCCGCCAAGTAAAACTTGTAAAGCCGGAGCTACTAATTTTCCTGAATTGATAGACATTCCCTGAAAACCAATTGCTGACATATTGTGCTGCCCGCAAGCATTCATACATCCGGAAATTTTGATTTCGATTTCGCGGTTGTTTAAGTATTGCGGATATTCTGCATTCAGTACTTTCTCTAATTCTTCTGCAATACCGGTACTACTTGCAATCCCCAAATTACAAGTATCAGTACCCGGACATGCTGTAATATCTGCGGTAGAATTATATCCTAAATCTACAAATCCTAATTTTGCTAATTCCTGATAGAAGAATGGTAAATTCTCGTTTTTTACGTGACGAATTACAATATTCTGACGCAATGAAAAACGCAATTCATTGGCTGCATAATTTTTAATTAAAGCAGCTAATAATCTTGCTTTATCAGTATAAAAATCACCCAATAAAACTTTGATTCCAATAGCCGAATAACCTTCTTGTTTCTGCGTAATTACGTTTGATTTTTTCCACGCTTCATAAGCTGCGGTATCTTCAATAGTAACGGCAGGAGTTTCTAATAATGGTTCCGGAATTGGTGCATCAAAAGCGGTTGTATCTATTTCGTATGTTTCAAAAGCGATTGCTTTTTTCTCTTTTTCAACCAGATCAAGGAAAACATCTCTTCCCATTTCTTTGATTAAGAATTTCATACGCGCTTTCATTCTTTTGGCACGTTCTCCGTATCGGTCAAAAATACGGATGATTCCTTCTGCTGTTGGAATAATTTCATTCGCCGGTACAAATTCTGAAAGTAATTCTGCATGTGCAGGCTGAGATCCTAAACCTCCTCCAAACATGATTTTGAAACCACGAACGCCATCTACGATTTTTGGAATAAATCCTAAATCGTGTAAATAACTCAAAGCGGTATCTTCATCAGATGATGAGAACGAAATCTTGAATTTACGCCCCATTTCCTGACAGATTGGGTTTCTTAATAAGTATTGAAATAAAGCATGTGCGTAAGGCGAAACATCAAATGGTTCGTTTACATCTACACCTGCTAATTCGCTTCCTGTAATATTTCTTACGGTGTTACCACAAGCTTCACGCAAGGTAACATCGTCTTTTGCCAAATTTGCCCAAAGTTCCGGAGTTCTGTCTAAACTTACGTAGTGAATCTGAATGTCCTGACGGGTTGTAATGTGCAAACGTCCTGTAGAATACTCATCAGAAACTTTCGTAATACGCACCAATTGTTCGCTGGTTACTTTACCATACGGCAATTTAATACGAATCATTTGAACACCTTCCTGGCGTTGTCCGTAAATTCCTCGTGCTAAACGAAGACTACGAAAACGCTCATCATCAATTTTTCCTCCACGGAATAAATGAATCTTTTTTTCTAAATCGATGATCTCTTTCTGAACGATCGGATTTTCTATTTCTGTTCTAAAACTTTCCATTTTATTTTGCTTTTGGCTCTTAGCTAATAGCTAACTTTAACTTTCTTATTTTGTGCTCAAGGCTTAAGTCTATTGCATTTTATCTAATAAATCCAACTCCGGCGGTGGTATTGGTTGCTGTATCGATTAAGATAAAAGCTCCGTTTGATTTATTGTCGTTATAAGCGTCAAAATATAAAGGCTTGCTTAATTTGATGCTTACTTCTCCTATTTCGTTTATAGCTAATTGTGAAGCTTCTTTTGTTCCGGAATAGTCTGTTGAGATTGTATTTTTGATACTTTCTACTTTTGCCAAAACCGAATTGGTGTTGTGCTGTACAATATATTTTGTTCCTGCAACCAGTTTTTTACTGTCCATCCAGCAAACTGTTGTAGTTATTTCTTTTTCAATTTTTGGAAGTTCTGATGACTTTACAATCATATCGCCTCTTGTTACATTGATATCATTTTCTAATTCGATTGTAATCGAAGAACCAGCAACGGCTTCATCAAATTGTTTATCGAAAAAGTGAATTTTAGATACTTTTGATTCGGTTAAAGAAGGAAGAACTGTTACGGCATCTCCTACTTTAATTGAGTTTCCGTATAATTTTCCCGCGTAACCTCTAAAGTCATGATACTCTTCTGTTTTTGGGCGAATAACGGTCTGAACCGGAAAACGTGCTTTTCCTGTTTCAAAAACATCTGAAGAATGCAATCCTTCTAAATGCTCTAAAACGGTTTGACCAGCGTACCAAGGCATATCTTTTGACTGATCAACAACATTTCCGCCATTGATTGCACTTAACGGAATATAACTTACGTTTTGTTCCTTGAATGTACTTTTTGCGTTTAATGCCTGAAAATCGGCTTTGATTTTATTGAAAACTTCTTCCGAATAATCAACTAAATCCATTTTGTTAATCGCCACAATTACCTCTTTTACTCTCAATAAATTGTTGATAAAAAAGTGACGGTAGGTTTGCTCAATAACTCCTTTTCTGGCATCAATTAAAATAATAGAAACCTGAGAAGTCGAAGCTCCTGTAACCATGTTTCGGGTATATTCTACGTGACCCGGAGTATCGGCAATAATGTAACTTTTCTTTGCAGTCGAAAAATAAATATGCGCTACATCAATCGTGATTCCTTGTTCTCTTTCGGCCACTAAACCGTCAGTTGCCAACGAAAAATCAAGATAATCATACCCTTTTTGTTTACTGCTTTTTTCGATTGCTTCTATTTTGTCAGTCGTCAATGATTTTGTGTCGTACAATAATCTTCCGATCAAAGTACTTTTTCCATCATCTACACTTCCTGCTGTTGCTATTTTTAAAACTTCCATTCTTATATATTGTTTCAGGTTTAAAATTTTAGTTTCAGGTTTCAAGTTTAAAGTTGATTGCCTTTGAACTAAAGTTAAATCTGTATGTTTTTTTGATTTTAATTTTTAATTCTAAATTTTTAATTGAATTAAAAGTACCCTTGTTGTTTTCTCTTTTCCATTGCGGCTTCAGAACGTTTGTCATCAATTCTGGCTCCTCTTTCAGAAATAGTTGATTCTCTGATTTCTCCCACAACTTCTTTGATTGTTGCAGCATAAGAATCAACAGCAGCTGTACAAGTCATATCTCCAACGGTTCTGAAGCGAACAATTCTTTCTTCGATTTGTTCGTCTTCTTCCTGATACACAAAAGGAGAATGTGACCAGATTAAACCGTCTCTCAAAAAAACTTTTCTTTTATGTGAAAAATAGATCGATGGAATCTCGATGTGTTCTTTTTCGATATAACTCCAAACATCTAATTCTGTCCAGTTTGAAATTGGGAACACACGAACGTTTTGACCATTTTCTATCTTTCCGTTCAAAATATCAAATAATTCAGGGCGTTGGTTTTTTTCATCCCATTGACCGAAGTCGTCACGAACTGAAAAAATACGTTCCTTAGCTCTTGCTTTTTCTTCATCACGACGCGCACCACCAATACAAGCATCAAACTTAAATTCTTCAATTGCATCTAAAAGTGTGATCGTTTGCAAACTGTTTCTACTAGAATATTTACCAGTTTCCTCTACTACTTTTCCTTCATCAATAGCGTCCTGAACATTACGAACAATTAATTCAAGACCTAATTCTTCTACCAGTTTATCTCTAAAAGCAATTGTTTCAGGGAAATTGTGTCCCGTATCAACATGCAAAAGAGGAAACGGAATTTTTGCCGGAAAAAATGCTTTTTGTGCCAAACGCACTAAAGTGATAGAATCTTTTCCTCCAGAAAAAAGTAAAACAGGTTTGTCAAATTGTGAAATTACTTCTCTGAAAATGTATATCGCTTCACTCTCTAAAGCGTTTGTTTTTAATACTGAACTCATTGTTTTTTGTTTGATATTTTTAGTTTCAAGTTTCAGGTTTTAAGTTTGTGAGTTACCATAAGACTTTCCACTATTTATTCTGTTCTTTTTATTTTTTTTCAACGGATTAAAACCCGACGCTACAATATAAATCGTTCCTCTGAAACTTAAATCTATATTCTTTATTCTATTCTCCTGGCTCTATTTTCCTGCCTCTAGCTTCTTTACTCTTTTTTAGCGCTATGCAAACCACACTCTTTATGGCTTGATTCCCACCACCATCTTCCGGCTCTGATATCTTCACCAGGAAAAATGGCTCTTGTACATGGTGCACAACCTATACTTACGAAACCTTTTTTGTGCAAGGCATTTTGAGGAACATTGTTTTCTGACAAATACGTTTCAACTTCTTCTAAAGTCCACTTTAATAACGGATTGAACTTTATGATTTCGAAACCTCCATCGTATTCAAATAAATTCAGATCATGTCTGTTTTCAGATTGTTCAGCTCTTAAACCCGTAATCCAAACTGAATTCCCTGCCAAAGCTTTTCTTAATGGAACCACTTTACGAATAAAACAACATTCTTTTCTGTTTTCTACCGAATCATAAAAGCTGTTGGGACCTTTTTGTTTCAATAGATTTTCTACTGATGCTGCCTCCGGAAAATAAACCTCAATTTGTTTTTTGTATTTTTTTAATGTCTTATGAAAAACATCATAAGTTTCCTGAAATAATCTTCCGGTATCTAAGGTAAAAATGGTAATATCAGTATTGTTTTTTGCAATAAAATCTGTAATCACCTGATCTTCCTGACCAAAAGAAGTGGAAAAAATTACTTTTCCCGGATATTCATTTGCTAAAAAAACCAATGTTTCATCCAGCGAAAAATCTTTTGTTTTATCTAATAATGATTGTATAATCGTCGCACTCATAATCTCTTTCTTTCCTTCTCTAAAAAATATTTACAATAAATTTAGATAATGTTTTTAAACTCAATAATATAATTAAAATTCCAACTGCCACCATCATTGGTTTTCTTTTGATTTTATTCACTAAATAAGCTCCAATTGGTGCCGCGATTACTCCTCCTACAATTAAACCTATAATAACCTGCCAGCCGTGAATTCCTCCAAAAAGCATAAAAGTAATTCCGCTTGCAAATGAAATGGCGAACTCTGCTGCATTTACAGAACCAATAGTATATCTCGGGTTTCTGCCTCTTCCTAATAATGTTGAAGTTACAATTGGACCCCATCCACCACCGCCAACAGCATCCATAAAACCGCCAAAAGTCGCCAGAATCCCTAATTTTTTTGTTTTCTTTTTAACAATCGTTTTGGCCAATGCTTTTTTAATAATGATAACTGCCAAAACAATCATATAAACGGCAATAAAGGGCTTTATAACATCTCCGTTAATAACATCTGACAATAAATAAGCGCCTGTTACTGAACCTAAAACACCTGGTATTAATAAATGCTTTACAAGCTTTTTATTGATATTTCCAAATCGATGGTGCGAAATAGCCGATGCTCCGGTTGTAAACATTTCTGCAACGTGAACTCCTGTACTGCTTATAACAGGAGGAATCCCATACGCTAATAAAAACGAGGTCGAAGTTGCTCCATACCCCATTCCTAAAGTACCATCAACTAATTGGGCAAAAAGACCAATAGCAAAAAAGACTAAAAATTCCTGATTAAAACCTTCAACAAATGCATTCCAGGAAAACTCAGCATGATGATTGTACATCAATGTAATTAATAAACCTGCCAATAAAACAACAGGTATTACAACCCATAATTTCTCATTTATTGCACTATAGGCCTTAATACCATCACTATTTATTTTCAATTCTTTTTCCATATTAATGGCTTGGTTTTGTGCTTTTAAATCTATTACCCTATCGGGTTAATAGATTACTATGCAAAATTAGTACTTATTTCTAAATATCAAAACATTATTTAATTTTTTTACAACTCTAATCCTCTTTTGATTACGTAAGCATCAACTTAAAAAAATATAACAAATTGGCTGCTTAAGTTAAAAAACGTATTGACCTGTATTTCAATGAGATAAAACATTAAAGATATTCATTTGCAAATATAGCATTTTAAAGTCTACCAAATCCATCGGATTATTATAAAATTGTTCTTATTTTTACTGCAAATTTTTATCCATGGATTTTCAAATAGGTCTTGTAATTGCAGGTTTAGTAGTTGGTTTTGTGGTTGGTTTAACAGGTGTTGGAGGTGGTTCTTTAATGACGCCTATTTTATTGTATTTTGGAATCCCCCCGACAACAGCAGTTGGCACCGATTTACTTTATGCAGCGTTTACCAAAATGGGTGGTGTATTTGTACATCATAAAAAAGGGAACATTAATTGGAAAATTACAGGATGGCTTACTTTAGGAAGTGTTCCTGCAGCTTTGGTGACTTTATGGATATTAAATAGTATTAAAACCGATATCTCCACCATAAATGCAGTGATAAAATACAGTTTAGGATGGGCATTACTTTTTACCTCTATTGCGATTTTATTTAAAAAGAAATTACTTATATACTCTCAAAAACATGCCGGAGATAAATTTCATAGCGAAAGCCATACTCAAAACATGTTAACAATAGCGATCGGTGTTTTACTTGGAGCAACCGTAACACTAACATCCATTGGAGCGGGAGCTTTAGGAACCGTTACTTTATTCTTCTTGTATCCACTTTTACCAACACCTCGTTTGGTAGGAACCGAGATCGCTCATGCCGTTCCTTTGACTCTTGTTGCCGGAATTGGACATGCTTCAATGGGAAATTTAGATTTACTTTTATTAGGTCAACTACTAATGGGATCACTTCCAGGAATTTTTATAGGAAGTATGTTAAGTGGAAAAGTACCTGATGCTTTCCTTAGAAATGCTATTGCAGTAATGTTATTTTTAGCCGGATATAAATTGATTTTTTAAATCCATAAAGTTCTAATATAAAAAGAAAGACCATTTCAGTAATCTGAAATGGTCTTTCTTTTTATGTTTATTTCAACAGAATTAATTAAAATGCAATATCTGCCAATGAATTACTTTCTAATATTTTTAATGTATTATCACGAACCTCCATCATCAAACGTCTTGCTGCACAAGTGGTTTCATCATCGCAGTCATCACATCTTTCATAAAAATTATGACTTGCACAAGGCAATAACGCAATTGGACCTTCTAGAATACGGTATACTTTTGCCATACTGATATCTTTTGGATCTTTTATCAGGTAATAACCTCCGCCTTTTCCTTTCTTTGCTCCAAGAAAACCGGAATTTCTAAGCAGTAATAATATACTTTCTAAGAATTTTATCGAAATATGTTCGCTTTTGGCAATTTCGGCAATCTGTACAGGTTCATTATTTTCACGTCTAGCCAAATAAGTTAAAGCCTTAATTCCGTATTTTGTTTTCTTTGAAAGCACTTATATAAATTTAGATTGTAGAATGCAGATTTTAAATTTATTTCTAAAATTACAAACTTCATATTTTTCTGCAACAAAAATAAGCTTTTTGAATGAGAAAAATAACACAATCAAAAACTAAGTTCTACTAAATTAGTATAGTTTAAATAAAAAACGTTTTTAGACTGTATATAATTTACAATCAAAAATCGTTATTGCTGTACAGATTTTAAAATATCATTACAAATTAAGGGTATATTATTTTCTGTCAAATAGAGTTGATGATTATTATCTTCGAGAATTTTATTATCTACATTCAAATCCAAAAACCATTTTGGATTAGGTTTATGAGGATCTTTTTCTCCAAAATATAATTTAATAATACCATCGGGGACTTCAGTTTCGTAACGCAATCTTGTTGATGAAACCGCAAATAAATGTGTAATATTCAGTCCTTTTAAAGATGTTTTCCAGGCAATTGTACCTCCAATGCTAAACCCTAAAACAACTATTTTTCCTGTTTCTAATTGAAGTAGACTCTGGACTGCTTTATCAATTCCGCCGTTAAGAAATTGATTATGAATCTCACTTTCGATAAAATTATCAGAATCAATATTTGCCAGCTCAAGCACATCATAATATTGAATCTCAAATTTAGATTGCAATAAATTCATGTAGATTTTTACCCATTCCGGATTTTTTCCTCCAAATAAATCCGATAAAATGAGTAATCTTGGTTTGACCATATACAAAAAAGATTAGATTTTAGATATTAGACTTTCAAAATCTAATATCTAAAATCAGAAATCTAAAATTATCTAAGAAAGCGCCTGATCTAAATCGGCAATAATATCTTTTACGGTTTCGAGACCCACAGAAACTCGTACTAAACCTTCTGTAATTCCAACAGCTAACTTTTCTTCAACAGATAATTTGCTATGTGTTGTTGATGCCGGATGTGTTACAATAGTTTTTACATCTCCAATATTTGCCGAAAGCGAACATAATTTAATCTTATCCAGAAATTTTCTTCCTGCTTCGATTCCGCCTTTAATTTCAATGGCAATTATATTACCTCCCAAAAGCATTTGTTTTTTGGCAATTTCATACTTTGGATGCGATTTTAGGAACGGATATTTAATACTCTCAACATTAGGATGATTTTCTAAAAACTCCGCTACTTTTAAGGCATTTTCGCAATGTTTATCAACACGAACGGCCAAAGTCTCTAAACTTTTTGACAAAACCCACGCATTAAACGGCGACATTGCCGGTCCTGTATTTCTTGAAAATAGATATATTTTACGTATCAATTCAGCTTCTCCAACTGCAACTCCTCCTAGAACACGCCCTTGTCCGTCTATCAATTTTGTTGCGGAGTGAATTACTAAATGTGCACCAAATTTAATAGGTTGCTGAATGTAAGGTGTTGCAAAACAGTTGTCGATTATTAAAATCAAATTGTGTTCTTTGGCAATTGAACCTAACAATTCTAAATCAACTACATCTACGCCTGGATTTGTAGGTGTTTCAGCATATAGAATTTTGGTATTGGGTTTAATAAAACTCTCTATCGTTTCTGGTTTATTAATATCAAAATAAGTGGTTTCAATATTCCATTTTGGAAAATAAGTCATAAACAACGCGTGAGTCGACCCAAAAACACTTCCTGCAGAAACAATGTGATCACCTGATTCCAGCAATGCTGCAAAAGTTGAATATATTGCAGCCATTCCGGTTGCAAAAGCATAACCCGCTTCGGCACCTTCCATCGCACAAACCTTATCTACAAATTCGGTTGTGTTTGGATTGCTAAATCGTGAATAAATATTGCGTACTTTTTCTTCAGTGAAAGAGGCTCTCATATCTTCTGCATCATCAAATACAAAACTTGACGATAAATACAAAGGAGTTGAATGTTCCTGAAATTGTGTTTTTTCTAAATGTGTACGTATGGCTAGAGTTTCAAAGCCAAATTCTTGTTCGTTCATTTTTTTTGTTTTTTTGTTTCAGGTTTAAAGTTTCAGGTTACGCGATTAGCAAAATCTTCATCTTAAACTTAAACAAGTGAATCTTTATAGCCAATCTAAAAATTCTCTAATTCTCAAATTGATTTATTTTTTAATTTTATAATGCTTCGTTGTTCAATACAACTTTGTAATTTATTGTAGCTGTTGGTTCAATTGTTTTAGAAACTGAACAGTATTTTTCAAAAGAAAGTTGTGCTGCTTTTTTTGCCTTTTCGGGATTAATATCTCCTTCTAAATAAAAAACCACATTGATTACTTTAAAAGGTGTTGCTTCTCCAACTTTCACACGCTCTCCTTCTACCTCAGCATTAAATGCCTTTATTTCCTGACGTTGTTTCTTTAATATCGAAATCATATCAATGGCACTGCATCCCGCAACTCCCATCAAAACTAATTCCATCGGACTTGCACCTAAATCGCTTCCGCCAAATTCGGCTCTGCTATCAACGTCAACTACATGACCTCTTTCATTTTTTAGTTTAAAATGAAACGCGTCGTTTACTCTGTTTAAGGTTACTTTCATTGTGTTGTTATTTTTTTTGTTTGAGTTCAAATCAGAAATCTAAACTCTAAAATCTAAAATCAAATTACCCTTTATCTGATAATCTCAAAATATCTCCAAAAACTCCTCTCGCCGTTACCGCAGAACCTGCACCGGCTCCCTGAATAACGATTGGACGATCTCCGTAAGATTCAGTATATATTTCGAAGAAAGAATCTGACCCTTTTAATCCTCCTAAAGCGGTATCAGAAGGCACTGAAACTAATTTTACTTCCAGAATTCCTTTATCATTCTGTAAATCACCCGACAATTCACCTATGTATCTTAATACATGATTTGGTTTTTGATCGGCTTTTATTTTCTCGTAAATTGGGTCGAATTCTTTTAGTTTTGTCAGGAAATCGGCAACATTTCCTTCACGTAAATGTTCCGGAATTAAATTCTGAATCGAGATTTCTTCAAACTCATTTTGCAGATCTAACTCTCTTGCCAGGATCAATAATTTTCTTCCTACATCATTTCCGCATAAATCCTCACGCGGGTCCGGTTCTGTATATCCGTTATCGATTGCTTCTTGCAGAATCTCACTAAACGGAGCATCTTTTGCAGAGAAATTATTAAATAAATAACTCAATGTTCCGGAGAAAACCCCTTTTATTTTGGTGATGTTTTCACCTGAAAGATGCAATAATTTAATTGTATCAATTAATGGTAAGCCTGCACCAACATTGGTTTCGTATAAATAATTCTTCTGATTATCTGCTAAAGATTTTCTCAGTTCTTTATAAAAGCCATAACTTAACGTATTGGCCACTTTATTAGAAGAAATCAAGTCAAAACTACTCTCAATCAAAGAAATATAATTTTCTACAAAAGTGGCGCTTGCTGTATTATCAATCGCAATTAAATTTTCCAGATGATGTTGGTTTGCATACGCAATCACGTCATTAATGGTATATTCTAAACCATCTTTCTGAATGTCATTTTTCCAGCTTGAAGTTACGCCGTTTTTGTTTAAAAGTAACTTTTTAGAATTTGCAATAGCAAAAACATTCAGTTTAATGTCTTTACGTTTTTCGATTGCTGCAGCCGATTCTAAAATCTGATTGATCAATGTTCCTCCCACTAATCCGTGACCGAAAATAGCAATATTGATTTTCTTGGAAACTCCAAAAATCTCTCCATGAATTACGTTTAATGCTTTATTCAGTTCTGATTTTTTAACCACCAAACTCACGTTTTTACCCGTAACAGTGTTATTAAACAAGATTGGAACAATTTTATTTTTGATTAAAGCGGTGTACGGTTTATGGAAAGTACTCAAATCCTGACCAATAATCGAAATAACCGAAACATTATCTGTTACCGTAATTTGATTGACATCTTTAGAATAAAAGTCATTTTCGAACTCTTTTTCTAATTCGATCATGGCTGTAGTAGCTTTATCTGTAGCGACAACCAATCCAATTCCTCTCTCCGAAGAACCTTGCGAAATGATACTTACACTGATATTGTGATCACCCATTACCTTGAAAATTCGGGCATCAACGCCAGCTTTTCCTAATAATCCGCGTCCTTCCAGATTTACCAATGATAAATTCTCTAAAACCGAAAGGGTTTTGATTCCTTCTTTAGCCGAATCTGAAGTAATTAAAGTCCCGCGATTTTCGTGATTGAATGTATTTAAAATACGAAGCGGAATATTTTTTTCTAATAAAGGAATTATCGTTTTGGCATGTAAAATTGTTGCTCCAAAATTGGCCAATTCGTTCGCTTCATTAAATGATAAAAATTCGATTTTTTTAGCATCCGCAACCAGATCAGGGTTTGCTGTGTAAATTCCGTCAACATGGGTGAAGTTTTGAAGTTCTTCGGCATTTAAGTAATTCGCAATTAACGATGCCGTATAATTACTGCCGTTTCTACCTAAAGTTGTCGTATCGTTATTGTTGTTTGATCCAATAAAACCCGTTACAATATTTACCGTTGAACCATTGTGTTCTTTGAAATAATTGACAACATTTTTCTTAGAAAGCTGCTCTAAAGGCTGTGCATCACCAAATTTCGAGTCGGTTTTTAATAATAATCTTGAATCTACAAAATTTGCCGGAATTCCTTTTTCTTTTAAAATGGCGGTCAATAATTTAGCCGAAAGCAATTCGCCTTTAGATAAAATCTGATCTTTTATTTTATTGCTGTAATCTCCAATTAAGCTAACGCCTTCAAAAAGCTTTTCTAAAATAGTAAATTCTTCAGAAAAATCTACCTGAGGATAATCTGAAATTTGATAGGTTTTAAAATTCTCAAATAATGGTTTGTAATTACCATTTTTGGCGGCAAGTTTCAAAATATAATCTAATTCATCTGTAGCCTTTCCACGGGCCGAAACGACAACAGCAATTTGTTCTCCTTGTTTTACTTTATCAGAAATGATTGAAACTACTTTATTAAGTCCTTCTCCGTTTGATAACGATTTGCCTCCAAATTTTAATATTTTCATTTTATTTTTCTATTGTTTCTGCCTTAAAAATATCGGCAAGTAAATGATCTAATTGTTTGTACTCGATTAAAAAAGCGTCATGTCCGTGAACCGAATCTATTTCGCTGTAAAAAACATTGTCTTTGAACTTCTTTAATTCCTGAAAAGTGTCGCGATTTTCTTTTGGTGTAAAGAACAAATCTGAGTTGATTCCGATAATATGAATCGCTGCATTTGTTCTGGACAATAAAGTTTCGAAATCGTCACTATTTCTGGTTATGTCTATGGTCTTGAGCAATTGGTTCATCAATTTATACGATGACAATTGGTATCTCTTTTGTAATTTCTTACCATGATGCGCCAACCAGCTTTCTATATTAAAAACAGAAAGGTTGTTATTGATCGTGCGTTGAAATTTTTCTTTGAATGATTCAGGAGAGCGGTAACACAACATAGCATGAATTCTGGCATCTTCTATAGGTTTTGAAGAATTGTTCAGGATTTGCTCTTGTAAATAACAATTAGCAATCATCCAGTCGGTCGATTTCCAATCGGTTGCAATCGGGATTAAGTTTTGGGTAATTTGAGGTTCTAGTGCAAGAATTTCCCAGGCGATTCCTCCACCAACAGACCCGCCAATAATGGCGTAAACCTGTTGAATATTTAAAGCCTCTAAACCTCTTATAAAAATTCGGGCAATATCTCTGGTTGTGAAGTCTTGATAATTTTCGATTATAAACGAATTGTTTCCGTTTCCGGGAACATCGAATGCCAGTATGGTATATCTTTGGGTATCTATTGTTTTTTCGTCGCCAATTAAATCATTCCACCAGCCATTCTCACCCGTAACCTGAGCATTTCCGGTCAAAGCATGATTGACCAAAACAATAGGTGCGCTGTGCAATGGCAAACCAGAAAGGGAAAAACTTAATGGTAATGAATGGTAGGATGCACCACTTTCTGTGATGAATTCCTGAATTATTATGGGACTTGGTATATTTTCCAATTTCAAATCTTTTTATTTTTGATTTGTATGTGGAAATATTAGAAAGAAAGTACTAGAGTGAAACTAGAAAATTCTTGTTGTTATCTTTCCACGTTTGGGCGTGGTAGAATGCAGCACCTTCTTCGATTTAACGAAGGGTTGCTAAGGATTCATCGGGTCTAATCCCTCGTCCTTTCTTTATAACATTTCAATACGTTTTTGAACTTAAAGGTGCAAATTAACTACTAATTTCTTAAACAAACAAATTTTATCGAAACTGATTCCGTAATTTGTTAAATATAATTCAACTAAAAACTAATATACGCAAAAAATTACCGAACAATTTGCCCAGTAAAATTAAGCAGGTATGACCCTATTTTATGATACTTTTTGATTTAGATAAAAAGTGTTTCATTTTCTTTTGAATACATCAAAAACAATAATGAGTTTGGCTCTTTTTTCTCTGCCATTTTATCTGCCTCTGTTATCCCGAATCTAGGATGTACCAATTCATTTGTTGGTGGTGGCGGATTGTTTCTTTTAGCTCTCAAGTTTTTCAATGTAGAAAAAGTTTTTGTTAAGTAGTTTAATGTGCTCATGATATTTAAGTTTATGTTAGTTTGCGTTTTATAATCTTTATTGTTTGTTTAATTTTTTGTTATGGCCACCAAATGGAATAAAAAAACCCTTTTGGGTTTGAATACCAAAAGGGTTTAAGTTTTTTTACAACTTATATATACTTTTAGTATCAACAGACGCGTACACAAATACGTGCGACGTTAAACATCTTGTTCATCTGTAGGGATTTATTCATCTTTGATTTACTTGCTATTTTAAAAAATTCTTGCATTTGTTTATTTTTATAAGCTTCCCGAAACTGTTGAAATATTTTTAACTTATCCTTTTTTCAAAAAATCAATAAGAAATAAAGTTCATTCAACTTTTGTCCCGATCGACATAACTATTTGTTAAATAGCTAAATTTATTTTCTGTAGCTTTGAGGTATTACAAATGTGCGAATATTTTTTCAATTATGCAAGTGAGGATCAGCAAATTAATCTTAAAAAACGTTAAAAAAGATGTTTTTAACGTTAAAAAACATCTTACAAAATTGGCTTTTCAAAATTAAGAAAGTTAAAACTTACAAAAAATCAGTATAACGAACTTTCCTGTTTCAATATATCAAAGAACAACTCACTACTATTAGAGACCACTTACAACCAAACTGCTTCTTTATTTTTAATTTTTTCGGCCACTTTCAAAATATCCGTTATTATCCCTCTTGAAATGGCCTGTTTGCATGCCGAAGCACTTTGAATTGCTATTGGAACATCTGCATACGATTGTGTATAAATCTCAAAAATGGTATCTGATCCTTTTAATTGACCAATAGCTGAAGTAACAGGTTCTGAAATTAATTTGACTTCTAATGTATTTTTCTCAACATCAAATTCTCCTACATAGCGTAAGACATGATTGTCAGCCTGGGTAATTTTTGCAATTTTAAAGTAGCGATCAATTGCTTCCTTATTCAGGATGCCATTTTTCTCTAAATGTTCTTCTGTTATTAGTGAATTGATTTTTATATCAGAAAGATCGAAATCCTTCCCGATTTCCCTAGTTAAAATCAGTAATTTTCTTGCCGTATCATTTCCGGATAAATCTTCCTTAAAAGTAGAGCGCATCAATCCGAGTAAACTTGCATCTTTTAAAAGAGAAGAAAAAGAAGCTTCTTCAGTTGCAAACCTGTTAAAGACGTAACTCAGGTTATCTGAAAAAACACCTCGTATCTTCGTAATTTTTTCGCCTGAGTAATACAAATCTCTTAAAGTTTGTAAAACCGGAAATCCCGTATCAACTGATGTTTCATATAAAAACTCTTTGTCGTATTTCTTAAGATTTGCCCTGATCTCTTTATAAAGTTCAATTGGTAATGTATTGGCTTTTTTATTTACCGCTACAATATTAAATCCGCTTTCGATCAGCGTATTATAATGACTTATCAATTCATCACTAGCAGTGGCATCAACAGCAATCAGGTTCTCAAATTCATTTTCTTTGGCAAATTCAATAATATCTTGCACTTTAAAAGGAACTGCCAATTCTAAGAAATTGGTTTCCCAGGCATATCCTACGCCTTCTTTCTCAAAAAAAGCAACAGTTGAATTCGTTATAATTGGAAAATGAAAATCGACATTTTTACTTTCGAGAAAAAACTCCTGACTTTCTATAATTTGATTGATCAAAGTACTTCCGATATTTCCAATTCCAAAAAGGATGATATTTATTTTAAGCTTTGACATAATTTTTTAATTTATTGGGTTTGATTAAACCATGTAAGTGATATAAGTTCATTTAATTATCAACGCATGGATTTAGAAGTACTACTGTTTCTATATATTTAGACGCACTGTTGTGGGTCTTTACTAAGCTGTTCGCCTCTGCAAAAATGAACTTATATCACTTATATGGTGAAAATATATGTTGTGTTTTTATAAAAAATCACCTCTAGCAGAACTCACGCTACTAAAGGCAATTTTTCAAACAAAAAACAAAAAAACCTAATTTTTATTAATGCTGTATTGCGATTGGGTAACGCTTGCGAAAGCAGCTTGCAAATCAGCTATTAAATCTTCGATATCTTCAATTCCAACAGAAAGACGTACTAAATCTTTTGAAACTCCCGTTTCTAGTTGGTCAGCATCAGACAATTGTTGGTGCGTAGTACTTGCCGGATGAATGATTAATGATTTTGTATCACCAATATTGGCCAGAAGCGAGAACAATTTCGTTTGATCTACTACTTTTTTAGCGGCATCAAAACCACCTTTTAGTCCAAAAGTGATTACACCACTTTGTCCTTTTGGTAAATATTGCTGTGCTAAATCATAATATTTATTGTTTTTAAGACCTGGATAATTTACCCAAACTACCTCATCTTGTTTTTCTAACCAAGAGGCCAAAGCCAAAGCATTTTCGCTATGTTTCTGAATTCGGATTGGTAATGTTTCTAATCCCTGGATAATTTGAAATGCATTAAACGGACTCAGTGCTGCACCAAAATCACGTAAACCTTCGATTCTTGCTTTTGCAATAAAAGCAGCATTTCCTAAAGCCTCATGATACACTAATCCGTGATATCCTGCAGAAGGTTCTGTAAATTCAGGGAATTTTCCGTTAGACCAGTCAAATTTTCCTGCATCTATGATAACACCTCCTAATGAAGTTCCGTTTCCTGAAATATATTTAGTCAATGAGTGAATTACAATATCAGCTCCATATTCAATTGGGTTCAATAAATAAGGAGTAGCAACTGTATTGTCTACAATAAAAGGTACTTTGAAGTTTTTGGCTTCCGCCGAAATTGCTTTCAGGTCTAATACATCTAATTTTGGATTTCCTAAAGATTCTACAAAAAAGGCTCTTGTATTTTCTTTAGCCGCTTTCGTAAAGTTTTCCGGTTTAGAAGGGTCTACAAATGTGGTTGTAATTCCTAAACGAGGTAAAGTTACATTTAGCAAATTATAAGTCCCTCCGTACAAACTATTTGAAGCCACAATATGATCGCCCGCTTTTAACAAAGTTAATAATGTTGTAGAAATTGCTGATGCTCCAGATGCTGTAACTACAGCTCCAATTCCGCCTTCAAGTGCCGCCAGTCGCTGTTCTAAAATATCGTTTGTAGGGTTATTTAATCGGGTGTAAATAAATCCGGCTTCGGCAAGACCAAATAAATTGGCAGCGTGATCTGAATCATTAAATACATATGATGATGTCTGGTAAATTGGCACTGCTCTGGTTCCTGCATTTTTAGTAACATCGTGTCCTGCGTGTAGTGCGTTTGTTGCGAATTTTTGTGTGCTCATGATTTTTTAGTTTTTAGATATTGTTAATACTTTATATTTTGTAATTGTAATTGTTATTTTAATTACTATTGTAGTTGATTTTTGAAATTAAAATTGAAATTTCCTTCTTCTTCAAGATCATACATGTGAAACAGTAATGATTTTTGAGCTTTTAAATGCTGCTCTGCATTTATTCTTATAACTTCTCTTGTTATCTCTTCGGATCTGTTATTGCTTTTTTGAGAATCGTTTCTCAGTAAATATTCTATTGCGATTGAGTTTAATGTTTTCATAATGTATAATTTAAAAATGTTGAAATAAAAAAAAGCCCTTTCGGATGGCTACCAAAAGGGCTTATAGCTCTAACTATAACAAAGATTTACTCTTTCACTTTTGGCAACAGCGATTTGGGATGCACATTTGCATCATCTCACAACATATCATCATATTATTCGCTATTGTTTTCATTTTCATTTTATTTAAATTAATTCTCTATTTTTAAACTCGACTAATTCGATAGAGTAAATATAGAAATTATTTTTAGATCTACCAAATTAAAAATTGATAATTAACATTATTTTTTTTTAAAGCCCTGTAAATACTGGTACTCTTGTTTAAAAAATTAGCTCACAGATTATACGTATTTGAACAGGTTTGCAGAGATTATTTTAATCCTATCACTTAAAAATTTAACCACTCCTGGTAGTTATCGGGATAAATGATTAAAATGATTTTAAAAAAAAGGTGTAAATCTGTTCAAATCCGTTTAACCTGTGTCCAATCTTATATTTAGAATTTAAAACTCAATCGGGCAAAACCAAATCTTCCGTTTAATCCAAATTGGGATACCGCTCTTGAATAAGCAAACTGATTTGCATTTGTTAAATCAGTGCTTGGTGCAGGAGACAAAGTTGGTGTTGTATTGGTAAATGCAGGAGTTGACGGATTATTTCTGTCCGGATAAACATCTCCTATATTATTAAATCCAAGTGTCAATCTGAATTTTTCGTTGATTTGATATCCAAAAGATAAATCGGTGACAATTTTTGAACTGTATTCCGGATGCTCATAAACGGAAGAGGATCCGTCTAAGTTTACATCTGTCGCTCCCGGATCAGTCACTTTTCCGAAATAACTGTTTCTTAAATAAATATCCAGTTTTTTGATATTGAAGGTAGTCATCAAATTTGCTTTTAATTTAGGAATTGCTTCTTCTAAGTAAATTCGGCTTGATTCCGGGAAAAACGAATATATGTAAGGATCTCCACCTGCGTCAATAATAGATTGAGGAACGTTTAACTTCCCTACTCTTTTAGTAGTATTGTAGCTTAATGCAAAATCATTTCTGATAGTAAAATCCTGGATCACATCGTATTTCTGAGAAATCACCACATCAATTCCTTTAGTTTCAGAGTCAATTCCGTTCGTCCAGAACGAAGCTCTTTCTACTCCTTTTAGATCAAATGCCTGTTGAAATAAAGTCAATGCTTCTTGTTGTTGCGGCGATGTTGCTGCACTTATTTGCGCATCTGTTGGTCTGGCATATTGTCCTGTTAGCACTACTCTGTCATTAATTCTCGTAAAGTACGCATCTGTTGCAATCGTAATATTTGCTTCAGGAATTTTAAACGTAAATCCTGTACTGATACTTTTAGATTTTTCAGGTTTCAGACTTTCAACTCCAATACTTTTAGCCGCCTGAGAATCATTTGTAAAATAGCCTACCTGATAAGGAGAACCATTTATAAACTGAGTAGAACTTGCCTCAAAATATTTTTGTTGTAATGATGGTGCCCTGAAACCGGTTTGCCCTGAAATTCTCCAATTGATATTATCGTTTATTTTTAAAAGAGAGGCCAGCTTAAAAATAACAGTACTTCCAAAATCAGAATAATTCTCATAACGAACAGCTCCATTTATAAGCCACTCTTTCGTTGCATTCAATTCTAAATCGACATAAGCTGCCCCACTTTTTCTGTCTTTTATTTTTGCGTCTGAAGGTTGAAACCCAGAGAATCCTTGTGCTCCTGCTCCGCGTTTGTTACCAAAAAAGTCCGTTACTATTAAAGGTGAATTACTAGGCAGAATTCCGGAAACCAAAGATCCGTTTGTATCATATAACCCATAAGAAGCTTCTTCTCCTGCTTTAATTTGATAATTTTCATATCTGAATTCTCCACCAAAAGCAACATTTAATCCTTCTAAAATATCAAGCTTTCTACTAAAATCTAAATTGGTTGTACTTTGCAAAAAGGAAACTTTACCGGCATCAAAACTGGTAGCTGAATTGGTTCCCAAAGTAGCATTGATAGTATTGTTTACATCATATTTAAAAGAATTCGTACCCAGATTTGTACTTAGATCAGTGTCAAAACCAAATAATTCTGTTGTAACACCAACCGCAGATGAAGCATCTAAAATATCAGATTGGATTTCTGGCAAGAATCCGTTTTCATACACTTGCGTAAAAGTACCGGAACCATTTGGCAGCCTGTTAAAAGCATACGATTTACCATTTCTATACGAAACTCCGCCAAAAGAATACAAAGCTGTAGTTTCTGTCAAAGGATATTTGGTATTATAATAGAGTTGTCCTGAAGCCAATTCTGACTGACCAACACTCATATTATAATCGCTTCTTTCCTGGCCTCTGTACGCGATTTCATTATTAGTTACATCAAAATTCAAAGCCGTTTGCATCTGAGTAAGTGTCGTAGCCGATGAAATTGCCGTTTGTTGTGCAGGTGTAAAATAGCTCACTTGTGGCGCGTATTGCTTTAGTGAAGTCAAAATCTGTGCTGAATTTGGAGTCGTATTGATATTACTAAACAAGGAGTTAATCGCAACACCATTTTGAGCCGCTCTGTTTTCGACAGCATTATACGCATTAAAAAGAGCATTGTTTCTAATGCCGGCCCTGCTTGTTGCCTGCCTGGTCACGGCACTACCTGTAATATTCAGAAAACTCCCGGCTTTGCCTAAAGAGGTTCCGTAATTTAAATCTACCTGTAAATTCTGACCATCCGCTCCTCCTTTAAAATTATTAGATCCTGAAGATAAGTTGGTACCGTATTGTATGCCTCCTGAAATAAAATTAGCATTCTTTTTTAATACAATATTTATAACCCCAGCAATTGCATCCGAACCATATTGGGCGGCTGCTCCATCACGCAGGACTTCGATTCTTTCAATAGCGAATGATGGTATTGCATTTAAATCTGTTCCAACAGATCCTCTTCCCGGCGATCCGTTAATGTTTACTAATGCACTTGAGTGTCTTCGTTTCCCATTTACCAATATTAAAACCTGATCAGGCCCCAAGCCTCTTAATTGTGCCGGATCAACGTGATCTGTAGCATCTGCTGTAGAAGTTGCATTACTGGTAAAAGAAGGCGCAACGTAATTTAAGATCTGAGTAACACTGGTCTGCGGAGATCCCTTTGTAATCTCTGAGATATTAAAAACATCTACCGGAACAGGAACATCCGTTTTTACTCTGTTTTTACTTCTGGATCCTACTATCGTTACTTCTGATAGTTCGTTATTCTTTAAAGTATCCTGCTCTTTTTTATTATCCTGAGCATAGATTCCTGAAAATGTTAAAAGACCTAATGCTAATAGTACATTTTTTTTCATTTGCTTTTTTTTGATTGATTACTATTTAAAGTTAAGAATTTATCTACAATTTGGTTCTTTTTGAAATAAAAAAAGCCTCTGCGGTTGGCAGAGGCTCTATATGTATTTATGAAAAAAAACTACAACAGCGTCTCTGCGGAAGGCTCCGGCATCTTACAAGACATATTGCAAACTGTTAATTTCATCTTTTCTGTTCTTTTGATGGGGCAAATTTGCAAACTATTTTCTAATCGGCCAAATAAAAACAGAAATAATTTCTATTACCCTATCAAAATAGTATGTTATGTTAAATTTCTGCTTATAAAATCAAAAAAATCAAAACTTTAATTTGCAAATCAAAATGGTTTTATACCTTTGCACGCGAATACAAGAGGAAAAATTTGAACTGATTGCAACCTCTTCATAATGAAATGGTTCGTTATGAATACTGAAGATTAAATTTTCAGTAGTAAAAAATGCTAAAGCAGGATACCTCCTTTAGCACTTTCAGCAATTACTTTTCCTCGCTTAATGTTAATTTAATAAATTATTATGGCTTATTTATTTACGTCAGAATCTGTTAGTGAAGGGCATCCAGACAAAGTTGCAGATCAAATTTCGGATGCTTTAATTGATAACTTTCTGGCATTTGATGCTGACTCAAAAGTAGCTTGTGAAACTCTTGTTACAACTGGTCAGGTAATTTTAGCAGGTGAAGTAAAATCGAATACCTATCTTGATGTGCAGCAAATTGCCCGCGATGTAATCCGTAAAATTGGATATACAAAAAGCGAATATATGTTTGAAGCCAATTCTTGTGGAATTCTTTCAGCAATTCATGAGCAATCTGCAGATATTAATCAAGGAGTTGACAGAGCTAAGCCAGAAGAGCAAGGTGCGGGAGACCAGGGTATGATGTTTGGTTACGCAACTAACGAAACTGAAAATTACATGCCATTGGCACTTGATTTATCTCATAGCTTATTACAGGAATTAGCAATCTTAAGACGTGAGAACAGTGAAATCACTTATTTACGTCCGGATGCAAAATCTCAGGTAACGTTAGAATATAGCGATGATAATAAACCAACTCGTATTGATGCGATTGTAATCTCTACCCAACACGATGATTTTGATGAAGAAGCTACAATGCTGGCTAAAATCAAAAAAGATATTATCGAAATCCTGATTCCACGAATCATTGCTAAAAATCCAAGTCACGCGCATTTATTCAATGATAAAATCAACTACCATATTAACCCAACAGGAAAATTCGTTATTGGAGGACCTCACGGAGATACTGGTTTAACAGGAAGAAAAATCATTGTGGATACTTACGGTGGTAAAGGTGCTCACGGTGGTGGTGCATTCTCCGGAAAAGACCCAAGTAAAGTAGACAGAAGTGCTGCGTATGCTACACGACATATCGCTAAAAACTTAGTGGCTGCCGGTGTTGCTGACGAAATTTTAGTACAGGTTTCTTATGCAATTGGAGTTGCTGAACCAATGGGTATTTTTATTGATACTTACGGAACTTCTAAAGTCAACTTAACTAACGGTGAAATCGCTAAAAAAGTAGAGGCTATCTTTGATATGCGTCCTTACTTTATTGAGCAACGTTTGAAATTAAGAAATCCTATCTATAGCGAAACTGCTGCTTACGGACACATGGGACGTAAACCAGAAGTGGTAACTAAAACTTTTTCGGCTCCGGGAGGAAATGTAAAAACGGTTACTGTAGAATTGTTTACCTGGGAAAAACTTGATTTCGTAGACAAAGTAAAAGCTGAATTTGGATTGTAAATTTAGATTATTAGACTAACTTAGATTGTTAGATTTTTTGACAACTAGTTGCTCTTACACATAAAAAGAGGCTGTCTATTTTATTTTAGACAGCCTCTTTTATTTTTAGTTAATAATTTTAAATCTATGTATAATTCAACGCAGATGACACAGATTCGCTATCGCGAAAACGCTGATAAAAACGGATTTTTTTCTTTTTGCGTTGAACACAGAATATAAAATAATTAAGCTTTTTTTTATTTTCAGCAGGTTAAATAAGTTTTCAAATATAAAATCTGTTTTTATCCGCGTCTTTACGAAGTAAATCCGTTAAATCAGCATCGAATTATAACGCAGATAAAACGGATTTTTCTTTTAAACCTTTAGTATTATCGCTCTAATTGTACGTTTGGTAATGTTTTAGGACGATTGGCATCATTCGATAAAATCCAGCCTGTACGATAGATCCATTCGGTCATTTTGTGCAATTTTACGAAATCAATATTTTCAGATTCGTCCATTGGTGTGTGGTATTGACTGTGCAAAACACTGGTGTAGAAAACAGACGGAATTCCTCTTTTTGCATAAGGCAAGTGATCTGAACGGAAGTAAAAATATTCCGGATGTTCTGGTCTGTCCCAAAGTTTATCCAGGTCAAATTTCGGACCCTCGTCGTTTGCTTTTTTCGCAATGGCAACTAAATCTGAAGAGTTTTCATGAGGTGAACTGGAACCTAAAAGAGCTGCCTGATTTACATTATTTCTACCAATCATATCTCCGTTTAATACTGCAATAATGTCCTTTTCAGGAACAGTAGGGTGTGCTGCATACCATCTTGAGCCTAACAAACCACGCTCTTCTGAACCGTGAAATACAAATAGAGAAGTTCTTTTTCCGGGTTGTTTTTTATAGGCTCTTGCAATCGCTAACATGGCAACACAAGTACTGGCATTATCATCTGCTCCGTTATAAATGGAATCCTGACCGTATTTTTGTCTTACCCCATCATGATCCTGATGTCCGCTAAAAAGAACATATTCATTTTTTAATTTTGTATCTGTTCCTTCAATTTTACCCACCACATTTACGGAAGGGTATTTGTAGGTTTCAGAAATAACTTCTGTAGATAAAAGATCTTTAGTCGTTTTTAAATACTCTAATTGATCGTTATGAACCCAAAAAACAGGCATCGTTGCTCCAATTTTATCACGGAAACCTTCAATTCCATATATACCTCTTGTCATTTGCGGCTCTACTTGTGACCAACTTTCCTCGCCTAACTTGTCCGCTACCATAATCATCGCCGAAGCACCTTTTTTAGCAACAAGATCATAATATTTATTTCTCACAAGGCCAGGATAACGTCTGTCAAACAGCGAAATATCATCTGCAATTCCCTCTTTAGAAGCTAATATAACAACTGCTTTTCCTTTGATATCTGCCTTTTCAATCTCTTCTTTTGTTGCAGCTCCTAAATAAATTATGGGCGCATCTACTTTAATATTGGTGGTTTCTGCTACCAGAACATCTTTCCATAATTTATATTGTTTTTGTCCAATTTTAAATTTTGTATTTGGAGTTACCTGATGCCTGTACAAATCAAAAAACTGGAAATAAGTTCCGTCATCACCTGCCGGAGCCATTCCTGCTTCTTTAGCCTTATTGGCCAGCCACATCGATACCTTTAACTCATCTAAAGTTCCTGCTTCACGACCATTAAAATGATCGCCAGCCATCTGATACATATCGGTTCTAAGGTCTTTATCTGTAATTGCTGAAACTAGCGGTTTTTTAATTGCCTGAGAAAAAACTACTCCTCCATAAGCAATCAAAACGAGGATCATTTTATTTTTCATACGTTTTAATTTTAGTATTCCAAACTTAGTAATTTATAGAGAAAAAAGCGCTTATTTACCTCTGAAACATTACTAAAATATTAAATCCATAAAATCGAAGAGACATTTTTTTGTCATTATCATTTTTATTTGGTTATCCCTTACAATTTAACTTACTTTATACAAAATAACTGATTAAAAAATGAGCCGACTTCCTTCATTACAAAACGTTCTAAACGCAACAATAAAAACAGTTCTCAGATTTCCTTTAGAAACCATAACAGCAATTGCAGGAACTATTATCGCTATACTTTTTAATGAAAAAAGCTACAATGATCCAAACAAAGAGCTTTATCAAAAAGCATTAATGAGTTGTTCATTATGTTTGGTTTTATTCCTTTCTATTAGCTTGTTTTTTTTAGCCTCAAAAAAAAATATTATTCTGCGTTTCGTAACCAGTATCCTATTAGGGAGTTTAATTGTACTCTTTGTTTTTAATTTTCACGAATACATTACAGATGTAGAAATACAGCAATTTATCGTACTTAATATTGCTTTGCATTTATTAGTTTCATTTGCCGGTTTCTTACCAAGATCTTACCATCAGGATGAGTTTTGGGAATTCAATAAGCAACTTTTCCTCAGAATTTTAACTGCAGGATTATACAGCATTGTACTTTATTCCGGTCTAGCATTAGCAGTATTGGCTATCGACAAACTATTTAAGGTTGAATTCTATGATCATATTTACTTTCATACCTTTTTTGTTATTGCAGGAATATTCAATACGATCTTCTTCTTAAGTGGCGTTCCGGAAACCAATAACAGTAAAGTTCCTTTGGTTCTAAATTATCCAAAAGGGCTCAAAAACTTCACCCAATATGTTTTACTACCATTAATAAGTCTTTATCTTGTCATTTTAATCTGCTATGAAGCTAAAATACTGGTAACATTATCCTTACCTGTTGGATGGGTTTCGTATCTCGTTCTGGTATTTGCCATTTTCGGAATTCTTTCTTTTTTATTAGTTCATCCAATTGCAACTGAAACTACTAATCTCTGGATGCGAACATTCAATCGTTGGTTTTATTTTTTATTAATTCCGTTATTGGGACTGCTTTTTTGGGCCATTTTGTACCGAATCAATCTTTACGGATTTACACACGAACGTTATTATGTGCTGTTATTATCAATTTGGCTGTCTATCGTTGTAGCTTATTTTCTAATTCAAAAACAACCTAAAATAAAGTTCATCCCTATAAGTCTGTGCTTGGCGGGATTGTTTTCTATTGCTGGCCCGCAAAGTGCCAATTCTATTTCAAAAATCAGTCAGTTATCCCGTTTTGCAGTTTACATGCAAAACCTAGATCATAAAAAACTCACTTTCGAACAAGAACAGGACTTAAGCAGTATTGTCTCTTTCCTGGAAAGCACTTATGGTATAGAAGTTATGATTCCGTATGCCAAAGGAAAACTTGAAGCACTTCTTAAAAAAGAGCAGTCTCCCGGTGATTACAAAATAATGGAAGCCTTAGGCTATGAATATCGATCCAGCTATGATAAGAAAGATAAATACAAAAACGAATTTTATTACTATTATTATGAAAACGACCGAAATACCATAGAAAATATCAGTGGGTATGATATGGCATTTAATCTTTCTTCTTACAATAAAAACTTCGAATGCAAGAATTGCATAATGATCGATAATAAAAACTATTCTATTAAAGCTACGACTGAAGATTACGGCATTCATCTACAAATTAATCAGGATCAAATTCCGTTGCAGATTAGTGACTTTGTAAATAAGACTTCAGGTTTTAATCAAAGCTACAATGAAGACAAAAAAATAATTCAGGAGATAGAAACTCCAAAGTATAAAATTCTGATCACATATCTTACCGTTAATGGTAAAATTAAAGACAGCAAAAAAGTACTCAGCAATTACAGTCTAAAAGTGCTCGTAAAAATCAAGAACTGAAAAAAAAGCCTTTGAAAATAATTCAAAGGCTTTCTAATTTTAATACGTTCCGTTCTGCATCTTGCTTAACGTCTCTTTTATTTCTGTAGCTGTTTCTTCTTCTACATCATCGTTCAAATATTTAACTGCTAAAGTTTGTGTTTGAATCGCTTTTTCCTTTTGTCCGTCTTTATAATACAACTGTGCCAAAGTATCTAAATAATAAGGATTGTTTTTAGTGACAACCAAACTATATTCAGACCAGGCAATGGCTGATTTTACAAAACTTAAATTTCCCGGTTTTGAAACTACTGTCCATGCAGCAGAATTACATAAGTTAGAATGATATTCTTTGAATGCATTCCATCCGTTATAAGAATAATCAGAATTAGGATCCAATGAAGTAAACATTTCGTCTAATCTTTCAATAGCATTTCCTTTATCCGTTGCCAAATTAGCATTAAAATAAGTAGTAAACTCTTTTAAATAAGTAGTATTAGAACCGTCTCTATCTTGTGCTTCTGCTAAATAAGCAAAATAATTTTGATAACTTTCAAAGTTTCCTTTTCCTGCTGCGATTAGCTTTTTATAAACTGAAATTGTTTTTTCTGCATTTTTTTCGACTGCGATATCATTTTCGGTAACATATTTATTTTGCCGTAATGCTGCTGCAATCTCGTTATTTAAATTTCCTATTACATGCGTTTCGCCTTCTTTAGCTGTAAAAGCAGCACGTTCTGCATCGATGGCATCGTAATGTTTGATCAGATACTCTATCGCAAGAAAATCAATATCCGTTAAAACTTTATCTGTTTTAAAAAACTGTTTCGAAAATCCCTGATTTTTTATTTCTTTCAGGATAGTTTCTACCAGATACATATTTGGTTTTGTATCTTTTTGATGGGTCTCAATCAGTTTTTTCCAGATTTGAGCAACCTCTTTTTTATCTACATTAGTAGTTACAAACTTAAACTCGGTTGGATTTTGATCCGCTGTAGTAGTATAATCCGCATCATAATCATACGGGATTTCCAGAGCAGCGACTTTATTAAAAGCTAAAATCAAATCAGCATCCGTTGCTTTTTTATTTTTTACTGTTTTATTAAACACCAACAAACCATCAGCTCTTTGCAATTTTTTATATAAACCATCGTAATAATTAAACTGATACTGTTTTTCGGTTAAATTAGATTTAGCAGTGGCTAGAATATCTCCAATATTATTCAAAACAACCACACTTGGCGTCTCTGTTACTTTATTTGTTTTTAACCATTTTTTATCATCGGCTGTAGCCAAATAATAATTAAACAAATCGTATTCAGGATGGTATGAATCGTACATATTATATCCTACCTGAGTTTCCTGATCTTTAATAAAAGTATCAAAATCAGCTTTTGCAGCAGTATTTTTGTTATCAACTGCTACTACCAAAAATTTAGTTTTAGCAGTTGCAGTTGAAGCAAGTGCACTTTTTAGATTGTTTTCTATTTTAAACTTAAAATCAAATGTTGCTACAGGAGTAGTTGTGTCTACTGCTACAACAGTAGAATCAGTTGCTGTCCCGAAATCATCACTTACTAAAGGTTCTTTTCCCGGATAAGTCCAATTTGGGATTGTTTTATTTTCTAACGGGACTACTTTTGAAACTTTTTCCGGCTGAGTATCTTTTGTATTACGAAAAACTAACGGGTTTTTTCCTGAATTTTCAGAAATCATTAACTCATTTGTTTTTCTATTAAAAAAACCGGAAATATTCAGATCAGCTAAAGCATCAGCCTGATATTTAATGGTAACTTCCGACACCTCTTTTGGCAGAGCAAATTTCGAAACCTTACTGTCTCCTCCATATTCTTCATATACCAAATACAAGTACTCAGTTCGATCAATTTCAAAATCTATATCTAGTTTATCATCAGCAGGGTTCACTTTCTCTCTAATGTCTGACAATCTCTGATATTGAACATCTCCGGAACCATTTTGTGTCCCTATGTAGAAAGAATAATAGTAAGCTGCATTTAAGAACTTTATCTTAACTTTTTTTGCTTTTTTATCATTTTTAAAAGCAAGATCAAAGCCACTGTCTGCTTTTACACTTGGGCTGAATAGTAATGAATCACCTTTAATCTCATAATTACCGGAATAGAAAACCAATTCGTATTTATTGTCATCTAATAAGTTTAGCTTTATTTTTCGTCCCTGATTTGTAGATAAGTACGATCCTTTTTCAATATTTGTTGTTTGAGAAAAAGAAACAGATATTAAACAAAAGAACGCTAATGAACTCCATATAAAATTACGCATGCTTAAAATTTTAGTTGATACTATTTAAGCAAAGGTATTTCTTTCTTATTAAAAATAAGAATCAAAAATATAAATTTATGTAACCAAAATACTATAAATTATATTTCATTGAAAAGATAATATAACGGGGTTGTACTGTGTATTGCGAAACTCTTGTAGAAAACTGTGAGAAGCTGTCATCATTGAGGTATTTAGTATTTAATAAGTTGGTTGCTGCGATTTTATACTCCCATTTACTCTCCTTTTTTTGATAAATTAAACTGGCGCTTAAAAAATCATACTCGTTATCTACTGTTTTATTGCCATTGTAATAATGGTAAAACTCATACTCTGAAACAAACGAAAAACTATTCAGGAAATAATAGTCTAATCTCGCAAAAGGCTTGTCTGTATAATATGTCGAACCGCTATATTTATTAATCAAAGCATTATAACCGATCTCAAGGTTGGGCATGTTTTTATAATTTGTTGAAGCTTTTACAGTATAACTTTGACTAAAACTTTCTGTAGTTGCCAATTCAGCATTCTGAATATTGTTGAATTTTGACCAATTGAATGTTGCGTTCACAGATGCTTTATAATTCTTTAAAAAAGAACGCCCGTAATTTCCCATTCCGGTAAAAGTTTCATCGGCCAAATTAGAGTTATAGGGTGATGATGACTGATTGATTCCGGTAAAATCTGCACTGGTTTTAATGGCATCGACTTTTTTGGTATAGGTCGCATTGGCAAAAATATTCTCAAAATTGAACATATTATATTTGAAATAACGTAACGAATGTACTTGTGAAGTCGCATTCTCCAAGAAACGATTTCCTCGAAACAAACTGCTGTAATCTGATAAAACATAACCTGCAGCCAATTGGTTAATATCTGTAAAATCATTAGACAAAGAAAAATTATAAGTCAGTGTTTCTGATTTTTTGATTTGATACAAAGCAAAAAAATCAGGCAGTACTTTCATGAAGTTTTGGGAATAATCAGTTCCTAATTGTGTGTTTTTCATCGTGTACGAATGTACGCTGATACCGGGCGTCAATGTAAATTTTCCTGCTAAAATTTTATAGTGAAATCCCAGAAACACATCGTTAAAATTATATTTGACCTTATTATTGTTTTCAGGGTCATTTAAGTCATTTCGGTCTCCATTATCCAGCATTTGGAAAATATGAGAATTAAAATCCTGATACGAATAGGTATTTCCTAACGTAATATTGATATTGCTTTTTGGCGTTACCATGTAGTAATAATCTAACTTGGCATCTACTTTATTGGTTTGCACAAATCGATCCTGATTCAAATCGTTTCTGGATTGATCCGGCGTATAACCGGACAAAACAAAAGGCTGTGTTTTTAGATTGGCATTGTAAAAAGGATTTTCATCCTGATACAAATGCTGCATTTCAAAAGCAAAAATATTTTTATCACTTTGAGTGTAATACAAACTCAAATTTTGATTGATCGAGGTGGGATCTTGCTTTTTACTGGTCAAAATAGTTTCTAAAGCAGATACATTACTGACTACTGATTCGCGCAACAGATCTGTATCTTCATTTTGTTTGGATATCTTTGTTAAGATATCATAATCAAACTGAAATTTATCATTTGGCTTATAAGTGGAACTCAACTTAAAAAGACCCAGATTATTTTTTTGATGTGTTTCTTCATCTCTCTTTTGCTCATCTCCGGAATCTAAAATGGTCGTTTGCGATTTGGTTTCGAGATCTGTTTTTGATGTCGATAATATTCCGAAACCACTAATATTCCATTTTTTGGTAACGGAATAAGCAAAATTGGTCGCTCCAAATTTTGTTTCAATTTCCTTAGCGCGATTATTTCTTAAAATCGAAATCCCCAAGTCGTTTGAAGAAACATTAAAATTACTGCCCCCTTTCTTCATCAGGTTTTTAAATCCGCCTGTGAACTTAAAATAATCCTGGGCCGTTAGCGGCAATTCTCCAATATTATTAAAATTGGTAATTAAGTTAATGCTGTATTTTGGACTGTAATAAAACAATTTCGGATTAATAATATAACGACTATCAAGTTCTCCTACTCCGGTTCCGGCCGTCACATCGCCAAACCAAAAGTTCTTTTTACCTTCTTTCAGCTTAATATTCATTGCGACATTATCCTGATCATTTTCTAATCCTTTTAAAGCCTTTACTTCATTGTAATTTCTTAGAACCTGAATTTTATCAATGGCATCAGCCGGAATATTTTTAACACCAAGTTTAGTATCTCCGTCAAAAAAATCCTTTCCTTCTACCATTAATTTGCTTACTTTTTTTCCTTCCACTTCAATTTCGCCATCCGCATTTACCTCAACACCCGGCAGTTTCTTCAAAATATCTTCCAGTTTTTTTTCTGTTCCGGATTTAAAAGAATCTGCATTATACACAATCGTATCCCCTTTTATGGAAACGGGCATTTCACGCACAATTTCAACTCCTTCGAGCTCGATTCCAGTGTCATCCATAACAATGTTCTGAACGATGTTTGCACTTTGTGTCGAAACAGTAATTTCTTTCGATTTCATTCCGAGGTAACTTACTTTAATCGAGTACGAAGTATTGGGCTTCAATGTCAGTTGAAACCTTCCTTTGTCATTCGTAATTCCGTACGAATCCATGGCTTTTGTAGTAATGTTTACCGCCATAATATTGGCCATTTCTAACGGATTTTTTTGCTCATCCTGAATAAAGCCATCAAAACGAACACTTTGAGAAAAGCATATAGAAGTAAATAGTAAGGCGAGGATAAAAAGAGTCTTGTTCATTAAAAAAATGATTAGAATATATAAAAATTTAGAGGTGAAGTTTTATCTTCCCATCATTGGAGGTGGCCCTCCTGCACGACCACGATTCATTTCTCTAAATTCTTCCATTTTTTTAATTACGGTTTCATCATACTCTTTCTGAGAAATCACTTTGCCTTTTTTAGAAGGCTTTATTTCTACTTTGTCTTTTGCATTCAAAACAATCTTTGAACATAAAATAGTGGTTCTTCCATCATTTACCTCCAAAATCAAACCCGGTAATCCCCAATAATTTTCAGGTCCTTGGTTTACCGGAATCTCTGGCGAGTACCAGGCGGTTACGGTAACTTCTTTTGGCATTTCAAAATTATCTTCGAAATTGGTTTTCGTTTCTCCCGAAGTTTTCTTTGTTTCTTCTTTTTTATCTTCAGGCTTTTTATCTTCATTATTTTTAGGCCTGAAGTTTCTAAAATCGGTTTTGCTGGCTTCTTTTACTGCCGTTGCTTTGTAACAGGTATAGCCTCCAATTTGCTTGGTTTCAGATTCCATTTTCCAGTTTAGCTTTGGCAAAGAATCTACCACCAGAAATTCTTTTCCCATAAATTCCTTATCAACTGTATAGGATTTCGTTTTTACGTCTTTATAGAAAGTTCCTCCACCGCCCATAAACGAATTCATCATGACACGCATTCCGCCACCTTGTTGTCCCGGAGCTTCTAACTTTTCTTCTTCTTTATAAATAGAAGCCGATTTGTCAAAATTCAGAATAAAGGTTTTCTCCAGCATTTTTTTCATTCGGTCCTCCATGGTCTTTTGCATTTCAGGCGTAATATCACGATTGCCCCGCATTCCTTCAAATTTGGGGGCCTGTGTTTTGGATTCATAAACTGCCATTCCCTGAAAATCTTTTTGAGCCTGCATCTGAGTAAATACAAGCATCACGGACATATAATAGATTATTTTTTTCATTGTGCTTTCTTTAAAATTGAGTAAATCCAATAAAACTTACACTCAAATGTATTATTTATTTTAAAATACCGAAAGTTAAATATATCAACACCTCCAAGATATAGACAAAATCGCCTATTAGTTAGACCATTACAATTTAAAAAGGATAAAAAAGTAAATCGATGTGATTTTACAATTCCTAGTGTAGTTTTTTGTAATTTGGCTTCTCGAAACCTTAGTATCATGAGCAAAACGGCACCTTTTTTTTTATATCTTCTCTTTATTGCCTGCTCTTTTTCAGTTGTTTTTTCACAAAATCAAAAAATAAAAGCTGCTTCAGTTTCTCATTTTACAATTGATGTTGATAATTTTTTAGGATATGATTCTTTTGGATATCGGTATCAAATCAACAACAATGTTTTCCGTAAGATCAGAGACAAAGAGATCTTTGAGTACAAAAATGTCTCATTGGGAAAAATTACCAGGGTCGATTTGCAAAACCCGCTTAAAATCGTTTTATTCTATGAAGATTTTAATACCGTAGTTTTATTAGACAATCAATTGAATAAAATCACAGAAATTAATTTTTCCTTAAATAATATACCTATCGTGGTTTCGTTAACCGGAATGTCGACACAAAACCAACTTTGGATTTATAATGCCTTAAACCAACAAATTGGACTTTTTGATTATCTGAAAAATGAATATAAAACGGTTTCTACGCCTCTAATAGAAACCATAAAATACTACCAAACTGATTTTAATACTTTCTATTGGATTGATAAAAAAAACAACTGGTTTTCTTGTGATATTTTTGGAAAAATAACTTCTTTAGGAAAAATAGCTGATTTCGATTGCATCGAGATCATTAACAATCATCAATATCTTTATAGCAAAGCTAATTTGTTGTATTTTAAAGACATCACCAGTACAAATTCAAGTGCTTTTTCTGAAATTGAAATTTTAGAAAAATCGTTTGACAAATTCTGCTACAAAGACCAAATTTTATCTATTTTTACAGATCAGGAAATAACAAATTATAAAATCGTAACACCGTAATGCACATAGCAATAGCAGGAAATATAGGAGCCGGAAAAACAACCTTAACTAAATTATTAGCTAAACATTTTAAATGGGAACCCCATTACGAAGATGTAGTTGATAATCCGTATTTAGATGATTTTTACCATCAAATGGAGCGTTGGTCATTTAATTTGCAAATTTATTTCCTGAACAGCCGTTTCCGTCAGGTATTACAAATTCGCGAAAGCGGAAAGAAAATTATTCAGGATCGAACAATTTATGAAGATGCCTTTATCTTTGCTCCCAACCTGTATTCGATGGGATTAATGACAAGTCGTGATTTTGAAAATTACACTTCTCTTTTTGAATTAATGGAATCATTAGTAAAAGCGCCTGATTTATTGATTTATTTAAGAAGTTCTATTCCTAATTTAGTGGGACAGATTCACAAACGCGGACGTGATTACGAAAACTCTATTTCGATCGATTATTTAAGTCGTTTGAACGAAAGATACGAAGCCTGGGTTCAGACTTATACGAAAGGAAAATTATTGATTATTGATGTCGACAATATCAATTTCGTAGATAATCCGGAAGATTTAGGAAACATCATTAACAGAATTGATGCAGAATTGAATGGGTTATTTTAGAAACACCGATTGCACGAATTTACACGAATAAAAAAATGCCTCTAAATATTTAGGGGCATTTTTTATTATCCTAACAGGTTTTCAAAACCTGTTAGGATAGCTAATTATTTCGCTGCTTCAATTTTCGCTTTTACTTCAGCTTCAGTACCTTCATAAACTTCTGTAGTTGTTTTACCGTTTACTGTTTTCGTTACAGTTCCGGTTGTAACACCGTTAACAGTAGCCAAATTTACCTCAAGCCTGTTTTTACTGTATTTAGTAGTATCAAAACAATCTGTTCTTTGGTGAACATATTTACCGTTTGCATCATAATGTGCTAAACATTTTGCAGTTTCCTCTGCTGTACATCCTTTCTCTTTGCACATTTTAATGCATTCCTCTTTAGTCATTCCTGACATGTCTCCACATTTAGAAATACCACCCGCATGCATTTCGGTTTTGGCACAACAGGAACCTATTCCAGCCATAGCAGAAGTCGAATGCCCTTCACCTAAAATAGGCGCAATGACCAAACCAATCAAACAAGTCAATTTAATTAAGATGTTCATTGATGGTCCTGAAGTATCCTTAAACGGATCTCCAACTGTATCTCCGGTTACGGCAGCTTTATGCGCATCAGAACCTTTATAGGTCATCTCTCCGTTGATTAGAACTCCTGCTTCAAAAGATTTTTTAGCATTGTCCCAGGCGCCTCCGGCATTGTTTTGGAAAACTGCCCAAAGTACACCAGAAACCGTAACTCCAGCCATATATCCGCCTAACATTTCAGCAATTAACTGATTGTTATCAGCGTAAACTAATTTTCCTAATAGTACAATTGCAATCGGGAAACCAATCGTTAAGATTCCAGGCAACATCATTTCGCGTAAAGCGGCTTTTGTAGAAATTTCAACGCATTTTCCGTATTCCGGTTTTCCGGTTCCTTCCATAATTCCGGGAATCTCCTTAAACTGACGACGTACTTCATACACCATATCCATGGCAGCTTTTCCAACAGAATTCATCGCCAAAGCCGAGAAAACTACCGGAATCATTCCACCCACAAATAACATGGCCAGAACTGGCGCTTTAAAAATATTAATTCCGTCAATTCCTGTAAAAGTTACATACGCAGCAAATAAAGCTAAAGAAGTTAACGCTGCTGAAGCAATTGCAAATCCTTTTCCGGTTGCTGCAGTTGTATTCCCTACTGAATCTAAAATATCTGTTCTGGTACGAACTTCTTTTGGTAATTCGCTCATTTCAGCGATTCCACCTGCATTATCAGATATTGGCCCAAAAGCATCAATGGCCAATTGCATTGCCGTAGTAGCCATCATGGCTGAAGCTGCTAAAGCCACTCCGTAAAACCCCGCTAAAGCATATGAAATCCAGATTGCCGCAGCAAACAATAATACTGTTGGAAAAGTAGAAATCATTCCGGTAGCCAAACCGGCAATAACATTTGTTCCTGCTCCCGTTGATGATTTTTGTACAATTGCCATTACTGGTTTTGTTCCTAATCCTGTATAATATTCTGTAACGGATGAAATAGCACCACCAACTATTAATCCGACCAATGTAGCATAGAAAACACGCATTGAGGAAATATCTTTAGAACCTTCTCCAAAAAAGCTCATTTGCATGGTTTCCGGCAACATATAGCGTACTAAAAAGAAACAGGCAATTGCTGTTAGAACAATTGAAACCCAATTTCCTATATTTAATGCTTTTTGTACTTGCGCTTCTTTGGCATTATCATCAGTTATTTTTACTAAAGTAGTTCCGATAATCGAGAATAAGATTCCAAAACCGGCAATTGCCATTGGCAATAAAATTGGGCCAATACCGCCAAAAATATCCTGAATGTTTCCACCCATATCTTTGATCACGTAATTTCCTAAAACCATTGCTGCCAGAACAGTTGCTACATACGAACCAAATAAATCGGCTCCCATGCCCGCAACGTCTCCAACATTATCCCCTACGTTATCTGCAATTGTAGCCGGATTACGTGGATCATCTTCCGGAATTCCGGCTTCAACTTTCCCTACTAAATCGGCACCAACATCGGCCGCTTTTGTGTAGATTCCGCCACCCACTCTGGCAAATAAGGCAATTGATTCAGCTCCTAATGAAAATCCGGCTAACGTTTCTAAAACCTTAGTCATATCTTCAGATGAAGTCCAAACACCGTGCATGAATATTTGAAAGAAAACAATAAAAAATCCGGTTAGTCCTAAAACTGCCAAACCTGCAACTCCAAGTCCCATTACAGTTCCTCCGCCAAAAGAAACCTTTAAGGCCTGCGGCAAACTTGTACGGGCAGCCTGAGTTGTTCTGACATTTGTTTTAGTCGCTATTTTCATTCCCATATTTCCAGCCAAAGCCGAGAAAAATGCTCCAAAAATAAACGCCACCACTATTAATATATGTGTAGTAGGAACAACAAAAGAAATTCCGGCTAAGACTAAACTTGCACCAATTACAAAAAAAGTTAGTAATCGGTATTCGGCTTTTAAAAATGCTAATGCGCCTTCATAGATGTGATCAGAGATCTCCTTCATCTTTCCATCGCCAGCATCCTGTTTTAAAACCCAGGTCCTTTTTATTCCCATGAAAAGTAATCCTATAATTGCCATGACAATTGGCAAGTAAATCATAAATTCGTTCATAATATTTTAATGGTTATTGGTTAATATTCAATAAAGTAACTAAAACGAATTTAAACAAAAAAGCAATACTCCTGACGGGAATATTGCTTTTTTTATAATAGAATAGGGTTAAAATTATTTAATACTAAATAATCCCTCTGGTTTGTTTTCGATATCATTAAAACGTTTCGTACACTCTGCAATAATTGCAAATGCTTCGTTTACGTCTCCCCAACCTTCTACATCTACTTTTTTGTTTTCAAGATCTTTGTACACCTGGAAGAAATGCTCGATTTCTTTTACTAAGTGTGGGTTCATATCCGAAAGATCCGTTAAAGAATTCCAGATTGGATCAGAAACCGGTACACAGATAATTTTTTCGTCTGGTCCTTTATCATCAGCCATATGGAAAACACCAATTGGTTTTACTTCCATTACACATCCGGGAAAAGTTGGTTCGTTTACTAAAACCAATACATCAAGAGGATCTCCGTCAAGCGCTAAAGTTTCAGGAATAAATCCGTAATCAGCAGGGTACATCATTGAAGAGAATAACATTCTGTCGAAACGCATTCTTTTAATTTCAAAATCGTACTCGTATTTATTTCTACTTCCACGTGGTATTTCGATTAATACATCGAAAGTTGTTAGTTTGTCTGCGGTCATTTTTGTTTTTTATTATTTCTATAATTTCGATTGCAAAAGTAACTAAAGAATCCTTTTTTACAATAAAAAACTGCATTAATCTACCTACTTTTCTTTTAAAAAACAGACAGTTAATATGTAATCTTTCGATTTCGTTTATTTAAATAATAATGCCACAGTAAATATGTTGCATAAGATCGATACGGACTCCACTGCCGGGTATGGATTTCCATTTCTAATTTATCGTGAATATCAAGTAATTCTTTGATTGTATTAACGACCGCAATATCTCCTAACGGAATCAAATCCGGTTCCTCAAGGCAAAACATGAGGTAGATATCTATGGTCCAGTTTCCAATTCCTTTTAATTGAATAAGTTCTTCCCGGACTTGTTGCGCAGACTTTGTCGCTAAACTTGCAACATCCAGTTCTTTAGCTAAAATAGCTCCGGCTAAAATTTTAATATACTTTGTTTTTTGACGGCTTACGCCCAAAGCACGAAACTCTTCATCAGATAAAACATACATTTTTTCGGGACTGCAGTTGGTGAATGCTTTAATTTTTAAGAATGTGGCTTTCGCCGAATCGATAGAAACTTGTTGTTCCAGAATCAGCAGCACCAAAGTTTCAAAACCCTGAGGACGTTTCGGGATAGGCGGCAATCCGTACTTATCAATTATTTCCTGAAAAATTGGATTTTTATTAGTTAGAAAATCGATTGCTTCCTGCATGACGTGATTTTTAGCCCCGAAAGCAGTGGAAATCCTTTTATTTTTTTCTTTAAAAAATAAAAGATTGGAACGGATAGCGGGAATAGCTTCTAAAATTAAATAAAAATATCACGAAGGTGCAAAGTTTTTTTCTCACACAGATTTTACAGATTAAACAGATTTTTTTTGATCTTTCTTATGATAAAAAAAATAGAAACGCTTCAATTTGTAATTACAAAGGAAAAATCACATCCCAGCCTTAACGCATAGTAAACCCGACAGGTTTTGCGAACAGGCAATGACAATATTAGGACTTTATATCACGTAAACGCCAAGCAGCAAATTTAAACTTAGCGACTTGGCGTCTTTGCGAGATTATTTTTTTAACCTCAATATTTTTAGAAATAAAATCCAAACGATCCTTTTACTGCAAATTTATTGGCATCCGGTGTATTCAGGTAACTTCCTCTCCAGGAGAAATCGATACGGAATACTTTGAAGATATTCCCAATTCCGGCATTGTATTCCCAATATACATTTTCCGGTGCGTTGTAGGGTTGATCTGATGCGTTGATAGCCCTATTCGCATTTGATATTGTTCCGTAAACACCTTTTACCCCAACAAATTCTCTCCAGTTTAGTTTTCTCATGAATGGAATTCTGGCAAATAATCTTCCTCCAAAATCATGATTCCATTGCAAAGTGGTATACTGATCTGTAATAAATTCGTAAAAATTCAGGTTACTAAATGTATTTTCAATAGTAAAGTAAGTCTGGTTACCCGGAATTACACTCATTAATCCTAACGGAATTGTACCAAAAGTTTTTCCGGTTTCAAGTATAATATTTGATCTTCCTAATGGTCCAATAATAATAGGTTGTTTGTAGAATAATTGTATTTTTTCGTAAGCAAAATCACTATCCAAAACTCCTTTTAATCCATAACTAAAATTTACAAAGAAGTGACTAAACGGACTGTCAACGAGATCTCGTTCTACCCCAAAACCAATTGTTTTACGATTGGGCATATATTCGAACTGAATATTCGCTTCTGATTGTTTTACTGCACTTGCAACAACACCGGCAGGATTTGCTGCAGTCGGCATAGTAGTGTAATAATCTAAACTAAAAGTTGTTGAAGCAGATTCTAACGTTCTATAGGAAATACCAGCCTGAACAACGAAGTTCTTTATGGGTTCCATTTCTACAGAAACATTACTTAGATTAATATTGGTCAGTTTTCCGTTACTTCCTGTGGTAAATAGGGCCGAAGAAGCAAAACTTCGTCCCAAAATATCATTTGTGGTGGTTAAACTAGCCCCAATTTGTTCTATGTCACGCCTGTTTCCTCCGGAGATGATCACTCGATTTTTCTTATCAACCATCCATTTTCCGGAAACACCGTATTTGAATTTATTATCATCGAAACCGTAAGCGGTATAAGCCTGAATACGCCATGGATCATTTGGTCCAAAATACGTTCTTCCTCCTGCACGGATTCGCAAACCTTCGACTTCATTATAACCGAATGTTGAAAATATTGGCCCGAAATCAAAGTTTTTGAACTCGACATAACCACTTCCTAAAATAGAAACCAGACTATAAAGCTGTTTAAATCTTTTGACTGTTTGCAAAGTATCCAGCATTTTATAGATACCCTGTTCGTCTTTATTTAGTTTTTCGAAACGATTCTCTTCCCAAAATTCATCAGGCCGTTCATAAACAGCATTGTCTATATAATTGACTTCCTGCTTATAAAAACTTTCCGGTTTCTGAATATTGAATTTATGACCTCTAAACAAAGTGGTTCTTTTTCCGTAAACTCCTTTTGATTTTTCTTTTTTATTCAGAGCAAAATCAGACATCATATAATCACGCGTCAATAGAAAAACAGAGTCATTCTCTACTTCGAATTCCTGCTCGATATAAATATCTTTTACCCAGTTGATATTGGCGCTTTTAGTAACACCCATATTGATTTTCTTGATCGCAAATGTGGTATCATTTACCCAAAAATCTCCTTTAAAAGTCAATTCGTTTTTACGTCTTGGATAAAAAACAATGTTATAACACCATTTTTTATCAATATAAGCACTGTCTTTCAGGACATAATTATAAACATCAATTCCTGTTCTTGAAAGCGGACTCGTAAAACTTTTATCAAAAAACTTAAGGTGATTGTCGTAGATATTATAATCTGAATACAAATCTTTTACAAAAGCCAGGATTTGCTGATTCCCATTAAATCCGGATGTTTTACTTCCTGTGATATTTTCTTTTGTTTTCTTTAATTTATTATCCCCATAAACATCATATAATGATTCGTTTATAAAAATCGGCAAATAAGTTTTACCAGTAACCTCAGATGTATCAACATGTTGAAAAATAAACTCCATTCCTTTAAAGAGTTTATTCTTCATAAAAGCACTGTCGATTGTGTTCATGTCAAACTCAACTTTCTCGTACTTTTGCATTTGATATTGATTGAATTGGTAGAGACCGTTTTTACGCTTTCGTTCCCAAATTTTTCTCAATATATCCAAGGCCGGATTATTTTTCTTAGAAGTTTTTCCGGTATAAATTACCACTTCGTTTAATACTTCAGCTTCGCTTAAAACAATTTTAAAATCATAATTTACAGCCTTTTCTAAAGGAACCTCACGATCCGAGAATCCTGCAGAACTTACCAATAATGCGGTATAAGTAATTGGCGATTCCAGATAGAAACGACCGTCTTCATTAGAAACTATTCCTGTATTTGATCCTTTAAAAACCACATTGGCAAACGGAACAGGCTGATTCGATTTGTCCAAAACAATTCCACTCACTTTAGTTTGTGCAATAGCAATACTTGCAAATGCAAATACAAAAAACAGGCTGAGTAAAATTATCTTTTTCATAATCTGGCAAAAAAAAACTTCATCAATTAATATGACTGATGAAGTTTTATAAGTATTGTTTAATTTACTATTTGTACATTACTTTCTTTACTGCTTTTACTACATCAGCTGCATTTGGCAACCAGTCTTTTAGTAAAACAGGAGAGTAAGGTGCTGGTGTATCTGCTGTTGTAATACGCTGAATTGGAGCATCAAGAAAATCGAAAGCCTGCTCCTGAACGATATAAGTGATCTCAGATGAAATACTTGCAAACGGCCATGCTTCTTCTAAAATTACTAAACGGTTTGTTTTTTTAACCGATTTTAAGATTGCGTCTTTGTCCATTGGACGAACGGTTCTTAGATCGATAATCTCACAAGAAATACCTTCTTTAGCTAATTCATCAGCAGCAATAAAAGCTTCTTTGATAATTTTTCCGAAAGAAACGATAGTAACATCTGTTCCTTCACGTTTGATATCAGCAACTCCTAGTGGAATTGTATATTCTCCGTCCGGTACTTCTCCTTTATCACCGTACATTTGCTCAGATTCCATAAAAATTACAGGATCGTTATCACGAATCGCTGATTTTAATAATCCTTTTGCATCATAAGGAGTTGAAGGCACAACAACTTTAAGACCCGGAGTGTTTGCAAACCAGTTTTCTAAAGCTTGAGAGTGAGTAGCTCCTAATTGACCTGCAGAAGCAGTTGGTCCACGAAAAACGATAGGCACATTAAATTGTCCACCTGTCATTTGACGCATTTTAGCAGCGTTATTTATAATTTGATCAATACCTACTAAACAGAAGTTGAAAGTCATGTACTCGACAATAGGACGACAACCGTTCATAGCTGATCCTACTGCAATTCCTGTAAAACCAAGCTCAGCAATTGGAGTATCGATTACTCTTTTTTCGCCAAACTCAGCAAGCATTCCTTTTGAAGCCTTGTATGCTCCGTTGTATTCTGCAACTTCTTCGCCCATTAAATATATGGATTCATCGTGACGCATTTCTTCGCTCATCGCTTCGCAAATGGCCTCTCTAAATTGTATTGTTCTCATATTTATATTGTATGTTGAATTTTCTGAAAAGCAAAAATAAATATTTTAAATAACTTAAAAGCATAAATTAGATTTAAAATCACACGATCTTCCTTCGGACTTACGCTTTTAACTTTTTAAAAATTATTGTGACATTTACGAAATCGATATAATAACATCTATTTCATACATAAAAACTCTTATCATACAAATTCAACTCTTTTTGTTTAATTCTAAAATTTACAGAATTGTTTCTGTAAAACGTAACAATTCAAAAAGTAGTATAAATCAGCTAAAATTTAACATATGTAAAAATCCACCCCTTTGTACACCCTTAATAATCAGCCTAAATGAATATATGATTTCTTTTCGACTATACAAAAACAGCTCTTAAACCTTACATTCTTCGAAATCGTAATAGTTTTCAAAAATATTATGCATGCATAGTATAATTATTCCAAATTAAATTCTAAATTTGTAGAAGCATATTATAAATATAAAATATATACTTATGAAAATATTAGTTTGCATCAGCCACGTGCCTGATACTACTTCAAAAATCAACTTCTCCAATGGTGACTCAGAATTCGATACCAATGGTGTACAATATGTAATTAATCCTAATGACGAGTTTGGTTTGACACGTGCTATTTGGTTTCAGGAACAGCAAGGCGCTACTGTAACTGTAGTAAACGTTGGAGGACCTGATACTGAACCAACTTTACGTAAAGCACTTGCAATTGGTGCAAATGAAGCAATTCGTGTAAATGCAAACCCAACTGATGGTTTTTTTGTTGCAAAGCAATTGGCTGAAGTAATCAAAAACGGAGGTTACGACTTAGTAATTGCAGGAAAAGAATCTCTTGATTATAATGGCGGAATGGTTCCCGGAATGATTGCAGGAATTTTAGGCTCTAACTTCTTAAACTCTTGTACAGCTATTACTGTTGACGGCAGCAATGTAAAAGCAGTTCGTGATATCGATGGCGGAAAAGAAACCGTAAGTACAACTTTACCATTGATCATTGGTGGACAAAAAGGTCTGGTTGAAGAAAAAGATCTCCGTATTCCTAACATGAGAGGTATTATGACTGCAAGAACAAAAGCACTTACAATCCTTGAACCGGTTGACGCTCCTGTAAATACAAAAGCAGTAAAATTTGAAAAACCAGCACCAAAATCAGCAGTAAAATTAGTTTCTCCTGATAATTTAGATGAGTTAATCAATTTATTACACAACGAAGCAAAAGTAATCTAGTAAACAGTTTTCAGTCTCAGTTTTCAGACTTCAGTTTAGAACCTGAAACGCGAAACCTGAAACTAATAACCTTTAAACAAAAAATCATGTCTATATTAATATATGCAGAATCTGCAGAAGGAAAATTTAAAAAAGTTGCTTTTGAATTAGCTTCTTACGCTAAAAAAGTAGCAGAATCACTTGGAACAACCGTTACAGCTTTAACTGTAAATAACAGTAATGTTAGCGAACTGGCTAAATACGGAGTTGACAAAGTATTAAAAGTAACCAATGATAAATTAGCAGGTTTTACAGCTAAGGCTTACGCAGATGTTATCAAACAAGCTGCTGAAAAAGAAGGGACAAAAGTAGTTTTACTTTCTTCGACTACAGACAGTATTTATCTTTCATCATTAGTTGCCGTGGCTCTAAATGCTGGTTTCGCCTCAAATGTTGTTGGATTACCGGTTAGCACTTCTCCTTTTCAGGTAAAAAGAAATGCTTTCTCAAACAAAGCTTTCAATATCACAGAAATCAATACAGATGTCAAAGTTCTTGGCTTGGCTAAAAACTCTTACGGAATTTTCGAAAGTGCAGGATCTGCAACTGAAGAAGATTTTAACCCATCTATTGGAGACAATGACTTTGGTGTAAAAGTAGAATCTGTAGAAAAAGTAAGCGGAAAAGTATCTATCGCTGATGCTGATATCGTAGTTTCTGGCGGACGTGGATTAAAAGGCCCGGAAAACTGGGGGTTAATCGAAGATTTAGCTGCCGTATTAGGTGCTGCAACTGCATGTTCTAAACCCGTTTCTGATTTAGGCTGGAGACCTCACAGCGAACACGTTGGTCAAACAGGAAAACCGGTTGCAACCAACTTATATATTGCAATAGGAATTTCTGGCGCAATCCAGCATATTGCGGGTATCAATTCATCAAAAGTAAAATTGGTAATCAACAACGATCCTGAAGCTCCTTTCTTTAAAGTTGCCGATTATGGTGTAGTTGGAGATGCCTTTACAATTGTTCCGGAATTAATTGAGAAATTGAAAGCTTTTAAAGCACAACATTCTTAATTTAAAAATTCTCTATAAAAATATAGCTGCCTAAAAACAAGATAATCGTATCTTTGTTTTAGGTGGCTTTTTTGTTCCATATTTTTTGATTAAAATTGCACCTTTATTTTTCAATCAAAAAAAGTATTAAAATGAGGCATTAATTGCCCTTTTTTACCCACATATATGAGTCTAGTAAAATTATCCATAAAAGGAATTTCATACAGTCAAACTCAAAATGGCGCTTATGCCTTAATTTTGAATGAAGTTGATGGCGAAAGAAAATTACCAATAGTCATTGGCGCTTTTGAAGCCCAGTCGATTGCTATTGCATTAGAAAAAGAGATTAAACCTCCCCGCCCATTAACACACGATTTGTTTAAAAACTTCGCAGAAAGATTTGATATCGTTGTAAAACAAGTGATTATCCATAAGCTTGTAGATGGTGTTTTTTATTCCAGTTTAATTTGTGAAAGAGACAAAATTGAAGAAATCATTGATGCCAGAACTTCTGACGCTATTGCATTGGCTTTGCGTTTCAATGCTCCTATTTTTACCTATAAAAACATTTTAGACAAAGCAGGAATTTATTTAAAATCAAATACTGCGGAAACAGATCAGGGATCTCAGGAAATTGATGATGTACTTTCTAATCCTGAAACTTTTGGACAAGAAGAAGAAAGCAATCAATCCGGTGATGTTTATGCCAAACATAGTTTACAGGAACTAAACGAGCTTCTAGATCAGGCCGTTTCTCAGGAAGATTACGAAAAAGCAGCTAAAATCAGAGACGAAATCTCGAAAAGATAAAATTCAATGTTTAATCGCTGATTTGTTTATTCGGTTAACCGATTAAACAAATCAGCGAATAACCGAATAAACCAATTATGAAGCAATACTTAGATTTAGTAAAACATGTTTTAGAAAACGGGAACCAAAAAGGAGACCGAACAGGAACAGGAACCAAAAGTGTTTTTGGCTACCAGATGCGTTTTGATTTAAGTGAAGGTTTTCCAATGGTTACAACCAAAAAAGTACACTTAAAATCTATTATTTACGAATTGCTTTGGTTTTTAAAAGGCGATACCAATATAAAATACCTTCAGGAAAACGGTGTAAAAATCTGGGATGCCTGGGCAGATTCGAATGGGGATCTAGGTCCCGTTTACGGGCACCAATGGCGCAATTGGAACAGCGAAGAAATCGATCAGATCTCTGAATTAATTACAGAACTTAAAACTAACCCAAACAGCCGCAGAATGCTGGTTTCAGCCTGGAACCCATCTGTTTTGCCGGATACTAAAAAATCATTTGAAGAAAATGTAGCCAACAACAAAGCTGCTTTACCTCCTTGTCATGCTTTTTTTCAGTTTTACGTAACAAGTCCTGATCCTGAAAAAGGCGAGACAAAAGGAAAATTATCCTGCCAGTTGTACCAACGAAGCGCAGATATCTTTTTAGGAGTTCCGTTTAACATTGCTTCTTATGCATTATTAACCATGATGATTGCTCAGGTTTGTGATCTTGAAGCTGGAGAATTTATTCACACTTTTGGAGATGCACACATCTACAACAATCATTTTGAGCAATTAGAACTACAATTAACACGCGAGCCAAAACCATTGCCAAAAATGATCCTGAATCCTGAGATTAAGAACATTTTTGATTTTGATTATAATGACTTTACACTTTTAGACTACGAACCGTATGCCGGCATAAAAGGTAGTGTTGCCGTATAAAATATAAAAAAATCCGCTTAAAAATTTAAGCGGATTTTTTTATACTCATTTTTCAAACCACCAAAACACTATTTTCACTTCCGGCAAAATCATTCCATTTATAAGAATCTGCCTCAGGATCATTAACATAACTTCCGTCAATTACATACTTAAACTCGTAAATTGCATCTTTAACCAAGTCATAAGTGGCTTTAAAAGTGCCATTTTTTAACTTACTTAAAGTTCCTTCTTCAATATTCCAGTTGTTAAAATCTCCCACAACCGCTGCCGAACTTGCATCTTTAGCATCTACAGAAAATGTAACTTTACAAACCGGCTTCGTTTTAATAAATTGTTTCTTCAAAGACATAACTATTTAGTTTTTAGATTCATACACTAAATTACATAAATTCACATGAACATTCGATACCTTCACAAGCGATTTGTGATAATATCAAAAACAGAATATTTTTTTAGCTATATCAATAATTAAATCGCTTTTAAATTTTGGATTTCAAACTCTTAGCTCATTTTAGACGAAATATTATAGAATCTAAATAGGGTGATTACAAAATAAATTTTAACTTTATAACCTCATTTATATCTTATGGAAAAAGAAGTGCACGAACAATACGAATACGCCAGAAGAAGACTTAGACAAAAAAAGATTCTCTACTTTCATTTTGTACTTTTTCTACTAGGGAGTTTGTTTCTATTTATTGCCAATAGATTTTTTGGTTTTGGCGCTAACACAGAACAAAATTGGTGTCTTTGGGGTATTACAATCTGGTTCTTTATCTTTATCTTACATTTTATAAAAGTGTACATCACAGATCGGTTCATGAATAAAAAATGGGAAAGAGAACAAATTGACCGCCTTGTTGCTTTACAGCAAAAAAGAATCAGTCAGTTAGAGTCCCGAATAAATGAGGATACTGAAAATAAAATTTAGTTTTATATTACCATGATTATAATGATAGCGGCTGTTGCCGAAAATAACGCACTTGGAAAAAACAATGAATTAGTTTGGCATTTACCAAATGATTTTAAAAGATTCAAAACGCTTACAACGAATCATCACATCATTATGGGAAGAAAAACTTTTGAAAGCTTCCCTAAACCACTCCCAAACAGAGTACATGTGGTAATAACACGTCAAAAAGATTATCATCCGGAAGGCTGTATTGTAGTTGACAGTATCGAAAAAGCAATTGCTGCATGCCCTGAAAATGAAGATTCTTATGTTATTGGAGGAGGCGAAATTTACAATTTAGCACTACCTTATACAGACATTATAGAAATAACCAAAGTACACCATACTTTTGAGGCTGATGCTTTTTTTCCTAAAATAAACAAAGAGAAATGGGAACTGGTAGAATCTGAAGAAAACTTTAAAGATGAAAAACATCTTTATGATTATACGTACGAAACATACATCCGAAAATAAAAAAACATCCTCTTGTGAAGGATGTTTTTTAAAAACGATTGATTTTTTGATCTGACTTATTCCAGAAATAGTTTTGGTAAAAAAAAATCACAAATGTCAAAATAAACATTTGAATAACTGAATAACATTTAATGTTAAAACTGAGAACGAATCTCAATAGAGCCTTTAATAACAAATACCACTAAGATATTAAAGGCAAGAAAATTAAAATTTCCAAAAACAAATTTAATCCTAAGAACGTATTTCGCACTTATAAAGAGTATTGGCCCCAAGAACAATACTTTCAAAACTACTTACAAGAACAAATGAAACTACCAGTGCAAAAAAATATTCATTTGATTCAAGTCATTATATTCTATCAATCATTAAAATTTTATCTTTTAACTGTAGCAAAGTTGCCCATAAAAACCACATCCTGCAATACCCACTTTTAGTGATTTTTTCAAAATACCGTCTTTCGGTGATAAGCCAGAATTACATCTCAATTAAGAATTAAATACCAATACCCAAAACATTTAATTTACAAATTAAAAAACTCAATTACAGTTAAGACAGATTGTATTATATTTGCGTAAATAAAAAAAATGTCTGAAAAAATAACCCCATATAAAGACTCTTCTTTAGGTAAAAAAGAGCAAGTTGCCCAAATGTTTGATAACATTTCCGGAAACTACGATAATTTGAACCGCGTAATTTCATTTGGAATCGATATTAAGTGGCGAAAAAAAGTATTAAAAATAGTATCGGATAAAAAACCAAAAATCATTCTTGATATCGCAACCGGAACTGGCGACTTAGCAATCCTGATGACACAAACCAATGCTGAAAAAATAATTGGTTTAGATATTTCTGCAGGAATGCTTGAAGTGGGAAAAAAGAAAATTGAGGAAAAAAAATTATCTACTATTATTGATTTAGTTTTAGGAGATTCAGAAAAAATACCTTTTGAAGACAATTACTTTGATGCTATTACAGTTGGTTTTGGTGTTCGTAATTTCGAGAATTTAGAAAAAGGATTTACTGAAATTTTGAGAGTTTTAAAACCAAACGGTGTATTTGTAATTTTAGAAACTTCAGTACCCGATAAAACGCCTTACAAACAAGGATATAAATTTTACAGTAAAAACATCCTTCCAATCATCGGAAAGTTGTTTTCTAAAGACAATTCAGCTTATGGCTATTTGTCTGAATCTGCTGCTGTTTTTCCTTATGGAGAAGCTCTGAACAATATTTTGAGAAAAATTGGGTTTATAGATGTTGTAGCTATGCCTCAAACATTTGGCGTTGCAACCATTTATTCTGCATCTAAAAAATAGTATGAAAAAAACTGTAGTCTTACTTTTATTAGTCTTAACGACACAAGGATACTCTCAATTTGCTAAAAGCATGTTTAGCAAGGATCCTATCATAAATCTTGAAAACTGGCAAAAACAACGTCTGTATTTTGGATATTACTTAGGTTTTAATAGTTTCGATTTTAAATTTGACTATAAAACTCCAGGTCCGGACATTCAGGTAAAGAAGACTACCGGTTTTAATGTTGGTGTTGTAGCTGATTTAAGGCTGCAGGAATATATTAATTTGCGTTTTGAACCAGGTTTGTATTACACAAAACGCGATTTGTTTTATCCAAATTTACCCTTAGAAAAAGATTACTTAAGAGAAGTAAACAGTACCTATATTCACTTCCCATTATTATTAAAATTCTCCGCTTTGCGTACAGGAAACATCCGTCCGTATTTAGTTGGAGGGATGTCTACGACATTAAATTTATCCAGTAACGCAAAATCAAAAGACGACAACTTTGAAGGCAAATTCAGGGTAAAACAATGGACTTCAGCCTATGAACTTGGTTTTGGAATAGATATTTTTTCAGAATATTTTATTTTCTCCCCTTCTATCAGAGGTATGTTTGGAATTACTGATGAATTAATTCGTGACAATCCGGCAAACGGACCAAGCCCATGGACAGACAATATAGATTCAATGAAATCAAGAGCCATTTTAATTAATTTCACTTTTCATTAAAACAAAAACCTAACTATTTCGTTTAAATTCACTAAGAATAATTGCTGTTGCAGTAGCTACATTTAAACTTTCGGTTTTTTGCAGCACTCCAAACCTTGGAATTGTGAGTCGGCTTGTAACCATTTTTTCAATCTCTGCTGAAATACCATTGGCTTCATTACCCATAATAATGATTCCGCTTTGAGGTAAATTAGATTGATAAATATTTTCGCCATCCATAAAAGTTCCAAAAACAGGGAGAGTTGTCTCTGCAATAAAAGCTTTCAAATCAACATAATTCACATTTACTCTTGCAATAGAACCCATTGTTGCCTGAACTACTTTTGGATTATAAATATCGACGGTTTCTTTAGAACAAATAATTTGTTTGATACCAAACCAGTCACAAAGACGTAAAATCGTGCCCAGGTTTCCGGGATCGCGAATATCGTCTAAAGCTAAAATCAAACCAGAGTTGGTTATTTTATTTTCGAATGGAATTTTAAAAACCGCCAAACATGAATTTGGAGTTGATAAAGCACTAATTTTTTTTAGTTCTTGCTCATTAATAAGCGTGCATCTTGAAGAATGAACCTCTTCAAAATCATTTAGAGTGGTGTATAAATGCTCTAATTCAAAATTGGATAGCAACAATTCTTGAATTACTTTTACTCCTTCTGCAAAAAACAATTGATTTGCAAAACGTTGCTTTTTTTGATGTAAACCTGAGATAAGTTTTATTTGGTTTTTACTAACCATAAAATAATGTACTTTTGAATTAAATATTTAAGAACACTTGAAAAAGAATTCCACAAAAATAACAGCATTTATTCTAATAGCAATATTTATTTGCGGTTGTAATGCTGTAAAAAGAGTTCCCGATGGAAAAAACCTTCTTGTCAAAAACACTATTCTTGTAAACGGAAAGGCTACGAATGATGAAATAGCTTCTAATCAAATGTACCAAAAACCAAACGGAACATTATTAGGATATCGTTTACGTCTAAACTTATACAATTTAGCCAACTTAAATCCAGACTCTACTTATCAGGCAAAATTTAAAAAACATCCAGGTTTATATGAGCGTCAGGCAAAATTATTATCTGCCAAACAAGTAGACCGTCTTGGTCAGTCATTTATAAACAAAGGCCTAAATGATTTCCTGAAAAGCACAGGAGAACCGCCTGTAGTTATTGATACTGCAAAAACAAAAAAATCCCTTTTACGTTTAAAATTCTATTATTTTAATAATGGATATTTTAATGTTGCAACAGATTACAGTATTGATAGTGTGGCCAGAAAAAAAGCCAAAATTAATTACCTCATTACAACTGGTCCGGCATATACTTTAGATACTATTAAAACCAATATTATGACTCCGGCTCTGGATTCATTATACAAAAATAATAATGAACCTTCATTTTTAAAATCAGGCAAGCAATACAAAACTGCCGATTTTGAGGAAGAGAAAAACCGCCTTACTACTTACTTTAGAAATCACGGCGCCTACTTTTTTCAACCCACCTATGTTACTTTTGATATTGATACGATTGGCAAAAAAAGTAAAGCTGATGTCACTTTAATTGTGAACAACAACAATATTCAGGAAAGAGATTCAAGCAGAACTGAACCTTTTAAACTTTATAAAATAAGTGATGTTAACATTTATACGGACTACTCTCCTGCAAATGCAAAAAACAAAATCACAGACAGTACGAGCTACAAGAACTTTAATTTATACAGTTATAAAAAGCTAAAATACAAACCGCGCGCGATTACGGATGCTGTTTTCATTACCAAAGGGAGCACTTTTTCTGACACCAGAACAACTCTTTCTTCGAGGTATTTAAATAATTTGAAAATTTTCAATTATCCTTCGATTCAATATCAGGTCGATAAACGCGACTCAACTGCACAATCCCTGATTGCCAATGTTTATCTGACACCCAGAAAGAAGTATAGCTTTGGAGCTTCTTTTGACGTAACGCACTCTAATATTCAGGATTTTGGTATTGGAGCGAGTATTTCCGAAACCATCAGAAACGTTTTCAACAGAGCGGAAACACTTGAAATTTCTACTCGTTTGAATCTTGGTTCTTCGAAAGACATGGCCAACCCCAATGATAATTTCTTTAACGTATCAGAATACGGAATCGATTTAAAACTGAATTTCCCAAGGATTTTATTGCCTTTTGGAACTGAAAAAATTATCCCGAAGAGGATGATTCCTTCTACCAGCATCGCTGCAGGTTTCTCTAAACAACGGAATATCGGTTTAGATAAAGAAAATTTCACGGGTGGAATCGCTTATAACTGGTCGCCTAAACGAAATAACACAGCAAAACTTGAATTGCTTAACGCACAATTTGTACGCAATTTAAATCCTGATAATTATTTCAAAGTTTACACTTCTTCTTATAACGAATTAAACGGCATTGCTAATACTTATAATGAAGACTCCGAAAATCTTGATGTAAATAAAAACTTACTCATACCGAAAGGAACAACTAATTTTACAAATGAAGTATTAACCAATCAAACTGCTTTAGTTCCCGGAGATCCGGAATATAAAGATGTACAAAGTATAGAAGAACGAAGAGTTCGTTTGACTGAAAACGACTTTATTTTAGCCACAAGCTACACCTTTACCAAAACCACTAAAAAAGATCTTGCTGATAATACTTTTTATCAGTTTAAAACCAAAATAGAATCTGCAGGAAGTTTATTAACCGCTATCTCAGGTATTGCAGGATTGCCTAAAAACGCAAATGGCAACTATGAAATTTTCAACTTAGAATATTCAGAATATATAAAAACCGAATTTGATTATATCAAGCACTGGGATTTTGGAAAAGAACAAGTATTAGCAGTACGAAGCTTTTTTGGTATCGCAATCCCGTTTGGAAATTCAAATTATATTCCGTTTTCACGAAGTTATTATTCCGGAGGTTCAAATGACAACCGTGCATGGCAACCTTATGCATTGGGTCCGGGAAGCACGAATGCGGTAAACGATTTTAATGAGGCAAACATGAAAATTGCCATGAGTGCAGAATTTCGATTTAAAGTTTTTGGGGATGTCAAAGGAGCAATATTTGCAGATGCCGGAAATATCTGGAATGTGCTCGATAATGTGATTGATGACAAAGCAAGATTTAACAACTTAAACGATTTAGCTGAAATTGCTTTAGGGACAGGATTCGGTTTGCGTTACGATTTAAGCTTTTTTGTTATTCGCTTAGATTTAGGCTTTAAGACCTATAATCCAGCGCATGACAAGGGAGATCGTTGGTTCAAAGAATACAATTTTGGACACTCGGTTTTAAATTTTGGGATAAATTATCCTTTCTAATGCTAATTAATTCTTATTTTTGCAACCTAAAAACTAAAAACAACTAAAAAAATTACAATGGCACACAATATTAAACCCGGAGTTGCTACAGGAGATCAGGTACAGGAAATTTTTAATTATGCAAAAGAAAAAGGTTTTGCTTTACCAGCAGTAAATGTTACCGGGTCAAGCACAATCAATGGAGTTCTTGAGACTGCAGCAAAACTAAATGCGCCAGTTATTATTCAATTTTCTAACGGAGGAGCACAATTTAACGCTGGAAAAGGATTATCTAACGCTAACGAGAAATCAGCTATCGCTGGTGGAATCGCCGGAGCAAAACACATTCATACTTTGGCAGAAGCTTACGGTGCTACCGTAATTTTACATACTGACCACTGTGCAAAAAAATTATTACCTTGGATTGATGGCTTATTAGATGCTTCTGAAAAACATTTTGCAGAAACAGGAAAACCATTATTCAGTTCGCATATGATCGATTTGTCTGAGGAGCCAATCGAAGAAAACATCGAGATCTGTAAAGAGTACCTTGCCAGAATGAGCAAAATGGGAATGACACTAGAAATCGAACTTGGTATTACAGGTGGTGAAGAAGATGGTGTTGACAACTCTGACGTTGATAGCTCTAAATTATACACTCAACCAGAAGAAGTAGCTTATGCTTACGAAGAATTATCTAAAATAAGCCCTAAATTTACAATTGCAGCTGCTTTTGGAAACGTTCACGGTGTTTACAAACCAGGAAACGTAAAATTGACTCCAAAAATCTTAAAAAACTCTCAGGATTTCGTTCAAAACAAATTCAAAACTGGTCCTAACCCGGTAGATTTCGTTTTCCACGGAGGTTCAGGTTCTACACTTGAAGAAATCAGAGAAGGAATTAGCTACGGAGTTATCAAAATGAATATTGATACCGATTTACAATTTGCATATACTGAAGGAATCCGTGATTATATGGTTAAAAACATTGACTATTTGAAATCTCAAATTGGTAACCCTGAAGGTGCTGATGTTCCTAACAAAAAATATTATGACCCAAGAAGATGGGTACGTGAAAGCGAAGTAACATTCAACACAAGACTTGAACAAGCTTTTGCTGACTTGAATAACGTGAATACACTATAATCTAAAAGTTTAAAGTTTCAGGTTTCAGGTTTCACAACTTTAAACTTTAAACCTGAAACAAAAAAAACAATAAATATGGCTTGGTTTAAAAGACAGGAAAAAGGGATTACAACTGCGACTGAAGATAAGATGGACGTTCCGAAAGGATTGTGGTATAAATCTCCTACCGGAAAAATTATTGACGCTGACGAATTGGCCAGAAACTTATTTGTTAGTCCGGAAGATGATTTTCACGTTCGAATTGGAAGCGCAACCTATTTTGAAATTTTATTCGACAATAACGAGTTTGTTGAATTAGATAAAAACATGACATCAAAAGATCCTTTGCATTTTGTAGACACAAAAAAATATGCAGAAAGATTGAAAGATGTAATGGAGAAAACTCACCTTAAAGACGCTGTGCGTACCGGAGTGGGAAAATCTAAAGGAAAAGAACTTGTCATCTGTTGTATGGATTTTGCCTTTATTGGTGGTTCTATGGGAGCTGTTGTTGGAGAAAAAATTGCCAGAGGTATTGATCACGCGATCAAAAACAAACTGCCATTTTTAATGATTTCTAAATCAGGTGGTGCCCGTATGATGGAAGCAGCTTATTCATTGATGCAATTAGCTAAAACCTCTGTAAAACTTGCACAACTTGCAGAAGCAGGATTACCGTACATCTCTTTATGTACAGACCCTACAACCGGAGGAACAACTGCATCATATGCCATGTTAGGAGATATCAATATTTCTGAGCCTGGAGCTTTGATTGGTTTTGCTGGTCCTCGTGTTGTTCGTGACACAACAGGAAAAGATTTACCGGAAGGTTTTCAGACTGCTGAGTTTCTTTTAGAGCATGGTTTCCTTGACTTTATCACGCCAAGAAAAGAATTGAAAGATAAGATCAACTTATACATCGATTTGATTCAGAACAATACAATTAGATAGTTTTCGAACTTCTTAAATATAAAATCCCATTCGCTACGGCAAATGGGATTTTTTTATTCTATAAATATGTCGTTCCTACGGAACTTTTGAACGTGCATGGTTTCGATCTCAACGGAATAAATTTCGTTGCTACCAATATTACATTCCTACGGAATTTTTTTGATGTGTGATTTTAATCTCAACTAATTAATACTTGTCTGAAAAATTGTATTTTTGTTTTTTATATATCACTAAATAATAGTTTTGTACCCGAGCAAACTAGTAAAAAATGTATCACACATAAATGGGACTGTTTTTTACCAGAACCTATTTTTTTTAAAGGAATATAAATATCTTTGAATTATGAGCACAGCAACAAAACCAAATCATATAGGGCGAAAAATAAGTCGTATTCGTGAACTGAAAGACATGAAGCAAGAAGCATTAGCTGAAGCATTAGGATTATCTCAACAAACTGTATCTGCAATAGAGAACAGCGAAACTATTGATGATAAAAAACTTTTAGAAGTAGCGAAAGCACTTGGAGTAAGTGTTGAAGCTATAAAAAACTTTACTGAAGAAAATATGATAAGTTATTTCAATAATTTTTATGACAATAGTGTTAGCAATGGCGTTAATGGAATATTTAGTCCTAGTCATTGTTCATTCAACCCAATTGATAAAGTCGTTGAACTTTTTGAGCGTTTGGTTCAGGTAGAAAAAGAAAAGAATGAATATTTAGAAAAATTACTAAAAGAAAAATAACGTTTTTAAAAACATATATTGATTCAGTAATTAATATCTTTGAATTATGAGCACAGCACAAAACCAAACCATATAGGACGAAAAATTAGCCGTATTCGTGAACTTAAAGACATGAAGCAAGAAGCTTTAGCGCAAGCTTTAGGCACAAATCAGCAGGCTATTTCTGCAATGGAAAACAGCGAAACTATTGACGATGCAAAACTTGCAGAAGTGGCAAAAGCTCTTGGAGTAAGTGCAGAAGCTATAAAAAACTTTACTGAAGAAAATACGATTAGTTATTTCAATAATTTTTACGACAACAGCTGTAATGGAGCAAATGGAATGTTTCATGCGAATTATTGCAGCTTTAATCCATTAGATAAAGTGATTGAACTTTATGAGCGTATGATTCAGTCAGAAAAAGACAAAGTTGAATATTTGGAGAAATTATTAAAAGATAAATAAGATTCTAAAAAGACATATTAATTCCAATAAAAAAATCCCAAGAAATATTTTTCCTTGGGATTTTTTGTTTAGTCTTATTCTGAAATTATAATCTCGCAAAATCGCGAAGACGCAAAGTTTTTTTCATCAACGGAAATTGATTTAGCAAATGAGATTGCTTCGTTCCTCGCAAAGACTAACTCTGCGGAAATCAGTTTCAATCCGTTTAATCTGTGGGCAAAAAACTCGTTAAGACGCAAAATTTTAAACTCAAGATAAAAAACCTTTGATCCTTTGCAACCCTGTCTCTTTGAACCTTTAGAAAACCTACTTCAAAGAAGCCATATCAATTACAAAACGATACTTCACATCACTTCTATTCATACGATCGTACGCTTCATTTATATACGACATATCGATGATTTCAACATCTGATGTAATATTGTGTTCCGCGCAGTAATCTAACATTTCCTGAGTTTCTTTGATTCCGCCAATCAAACTTCCTATAATACTTCTTCTTTTCATGATCAAAGTAAAAACAGGAATTTCTGCAGGTGCCGGCGGAGCACCAACGACAATCATCGTTCCGTTTGTAGTTAATAAATTCAAATAAGCATTATGATCATGCTTTGCAGAAACCGTATTTAGAATAAAATCGAAACTATTAGCTAAAGACTCCATTGTAGCAGGATCTGAAGTAAGAGCAAATTTATGAGCTCCTAATTTTTTAGCATCAGCTTCTTTAGAAGGCGAATGACTTAACATGGTCACTTCGGCACCAAAAGAAACCGCAAATTTTACTGCCATGTGGCCTAAACCTCCAAGTCCTAAAACGCCCACTTTATGACCTTTACCCACTTTCAGGTAACGTAACGGAGAATAAGTGGTGATTCCTGCACATAATAATGGTGCTACTCCTTTTATGTCTAATTTCTCAGAAACATGAAGTGTGTAACTTTCATCAACAATAATACTGGTTGAATATCCTCCGCGTGTTGGAATATCAGTTCCTCTTTCTACACTGTTGTAAGTGCCTGTCATTCCTTCGTCGCAAAACTGCTCCTCGCCTGACTGACAACTCGGACAAACTCTGCACGAATCAACAAAACAACCTACTCCGGCTAATTCTCCCACTTTAAATTTAGAAACTTCGCTACCAACAGCCACGATTCGGCCCACGATTTCATGTCCCGGAACTAAAGGATAATTCACAGGTCCCCAATCGCCTTTGGCAGTGTGAATATCAGAATGACATACACCACTATATAAAATTTCTATCTGAACCTGATGAGCTCCAACTTCTTTTCTTTCAAACGTATAAGGTTTTAGCGGATTTTCAGCATCATAGGCTGCATAAGCTTTTACTGGTATCATATTATTGTATTTTTAATTTAAGCTATTAAAATTACAATAAAATTCAACAATAATGCAAAATATGAGGTTGTAAAAAGATGAAACTTTCTGAATTAGTTCTTACATTCCGGTTCTAATAGCCTCAACCGGATCTAATTTTGATGCCGAAATTGCAGGCAGGATTCCTGAAATAACTCCAACCAAAATGGATAATCCAGCACCAATAATGACATTCCAGAAACTTAATACAAATTCAAAATCTAATAAATTGGTCAATAGAACAGACATTAGCCAAACAATCAATAACCCAATTATTCCGCCAATCAAGCAAAGTATAACCGCTTCAAATAAAAACTGAAATAATATAAATCTGTTTTTCGCTCCCAATGATTTCTGAATACCAATTAAATTCGTACGTTCTTTTACTGAAACAAACATAATATTAGCGACTCCAAAACCTCCAACCAAAAAAGAGAAGAAACTGATAAAAATCCCTCCAAATCTTAAACTTCCCAGAATACCATCAATAAAATCAGTAAAGCCTGAAAGCACATTGATAAAGAAATTATCTGCTTCTCCGGCTTTCATTCCGCGAATTGCTCTCAGTTTCTGAGCAACTTCAGCTTTATAAGCCTCCATATCTACTCCTTTTACAGGTTTTAAAACAATTACAGGAGTCATCGAATCGCTATCGCCATACATTCGGCGTAAAAAATTAGTTGGCAAATAAACCGATGTATCGTTACTATTTCCAAAAAAACCGGCACCTTGCTTGGCAATTACTCCAATTACCGTGAAACGTTGCCCATACAAACGAATATTTTTTCCGATAGGATCACTTCTCCCAAAAAGCCCTTCGGCAATATCATATCCCAAAACGATAACAGGGCTTCCGGAATTTGATTCAGATTCATTATAAAATCGTCCTTTATCGAAACTCAACCCTTCGATATCCACCATTTCGCTTGAAGAAGGAACTACATTGACATCGCTAACCGTTTTTGAATCGTATTTTAAAGTTTCATGATTTACAAAAAGCTGATACGCGACTTGCTCTGTATTGTTAAGAGAATTTTTTAAATTTATATATTCGTCGTATTTCACATTCGGAAACTGCTCTCTTTTCCATTGTGGAATTTCAGAAGGCCCAAAACAGTACTTCATCAAATAAATCGTATTTTTATCTAAGCTACTCAGGTCTTTTGAAATTTTTCGATCTAAAGAATCTACTGCAGCCAATACAGCAATGATCGAAAAAATACCAATCGTAACCCCCAACAGTGACAATAAGGTGCGTAATTTATTATTTCGCAAAGCGTTTATGGCAAAGCGAAAACTTTCTTTTAATAACCTTAGATAAACAAGCATATATGTGTATTTTTCATTAAAGTAAAATTCAATAAATTAAAATCAAAAACCTAATAAAAGTTAACCTACTCATCAGTAGATTTATTTAGCATAATGTTACATTAATTTTCTTTAAAATAATATTTAAAAAAACTACTTTTGCAGTCTGAAAAACATAACTACACAATGAGCACAACAAAAACAATACAATCAGCATTAATATCTGTTTTTTCGAAAGATGGCCTGGAGCCAATCGTTAGAAAATTACACGAACAAAATGTAACACTTTATTCGACTGGAGGAACAGAAGATTTTATAAAAAACCTTGGTATTCCGGTAGTTCCTGTTGAGGATATAACTTCTTTTCCTGAAATTCTTGGTGGAAGGGTAAAAACTTTACACCCGAAAATTTTTGGAGGAATCTTAAACCGTCAGGATAACGAAAGTGATGTGCAACAAATGAAGGAATTTGATATTCCTCAGATTGATTTGGTTATTGTTGATTTGTATCCTTTTGAAAAAACGGTTGCTTCCGGTGCAAGTGAACAAGATATTATTGAAAAAATTGATATTGGTGGAATTTCATTGATTCGTGCCGGTGCAAAAAATTTCAAAGACACTGTAATTGTAGCCTCTGTAAATGAATATAGTTTGCTGTTGGATTTGATTACAGAGCAAAACGGAGCAACAACTCTTGAAAACAGAAGATTGCTGGCTACAAAAGCATTCCACGTTTCATCTCATTATGATGGTGCTATTTTTAATTATTTCAATACTGACGAAACAATCTATAAAGAAAGTATCGACGGCGGTCAGGTTTTAAGATACGGAGAAAATCCGCATCAAAAAGGTTTCTTTTTTGGAGATTTTGATGCGATGTTCAAAAAAGTTCACGGAAAAGAATTGTCCTATAATAATTTATTAGACGTTGATGCAGCAGTAAACTTAATTAACGAGTTTAAAACTGACGGACCAACTTTTGCCATTTTAAAACACAACAATGCTTGTGGTTTAGCTTCAAGAAAAACAATTAGCGAAGCTTATTTAGCAGCTTTGGCTTGTGACCCTACATCTGCTTTTGGCGGAGTTTTGATTGCAAATACTAAAATTGACTTAGCTACTGCACAGGAGATCAACAAATTGTTTTGTGAAGTCGTAATCGCTCCAAGTTATGATGACGACGCAATTGCCGTTTTACAAGAAAAGAAAAACAGAATTATATTAGTTCAGCATGAGGTTGAATTGCCTTCAAGACAAGTGAGAACATGTCTTAATGGTTTGTTAATTCAGGACAGAAACAACATTACAGATACTAAAGAGCATTTAAGAACCGTTACTACTAAAGAGCCTTCGGCACAAGAAGTAGAAGATTTAATTTTTGCTTCTAAAATTTGTAAAAACACAAAATCTAATACAATTGTATTCGCTAAAAACGGAACATTAATTTCGTCAGGAACCGGTCAGACTTCAAGAGTTGATGCTTTAATACAAGCTGTTGATAAGGCAAAAGCTTTCGGATTTGATTTAACCGGTGCTTCTATGGCAAGCGATGCATTTTTCCCTTTTCCGGATTGTGTAGAATTGGCTAAAAAAGCAGGAATAACAGCTGTAATTCAGCCGGGAGGCTCAATAAAAGACGAATTAAGCATAAATTATTGCAACGAAAATAATCTTGCAATGGTATTTACAGGAACGCGTCATTTTAAACATTAATTTGTTTAACTTTGTTCAAAATAATTTATAACATTTTAAACCCCTAAAAAACTTATGGGATTTTTTGATTTCATGACCGAGGATATTGCGATAGACCTTGGTACCGCAAACACTTTAATCATACATAATGATAAAGTTGTTATTGATAGTCCGTCAATCGTTGCACGTGATAGAATATCAGGCAAAATCATTGCTGTTGGTAAAGAAGCCAATATGATGCAAGGTAAAACGCATGAAAATATCAAAACCATAAGGCCTTTGAAGGACGGTGTTATTGCCGATTTTGATGCTTCGGAAAAGATGATCAACATGTTCATCAAAAGTATTCCGGCGTTGAAAAAAAGAATGTTTACTCCAGCCTTAAGAATGGTAGTATGCATTCCTTCCGGTATTACCGAAGTGGAGATGAGAGCTGTAAAAGAATCATGTGAAAGAGTAAACGGAAAAGAAGTTTACCTGATTCATGAACCAATGGCAGCAGCAATTGGTATTGGTATCGATATTATGCAACCTAAAGGAAACATGATTGTTGATATTGGTGGTGGTACTACAGAAATTGCGGTTATTGCTTTGGGTGGTATTGTATGTGACAAATCTGTAAAAATTGCAGGTGACGTTTTCACAAATGATATTGTTTATTACATGCGTACACAACACAACCTTTTTGTGGGAGAAAGTACAGCTGAAAAAATTAAAATTCAAATTGGGGCTGCTATCGAAGATTTAGATGGTCCTCCTGAAGATATGTCAGTTCAGGGTAGAGATTTACTTACCGGTAAACCAAAACAAGTTGACGTTTCTTACCGTGAAATTGCAAAAGCATTAGACAAATCGATTCAACGTATTGAAGATGCCGTAATGGAAACGTTATCTCAAACTCCTCCTGAATTAGCTGCGGATATCTACAATACAGGTATTTATTTAGCTGGTGGTGGATCTATGTTAAGAGGTCTTGACAAACGTATTTCGCTAAAAACAGATCTACCGGTTTATATTGCTGAAGATCCGTTAAGAGCTGTAGTTCGTGGAACCGGAATGGCACTTAAAAACATTGCCAAATTTAAAAGTATCTTAATCAAATAAGATTTATAATCATAAATATATTCTCATAAGAGTCAAATTAAATGAATTTGACTCTTATGAAATTTGAAGCTCAAAAGCATATCCTGAAACAAAATAACCAAACAAGAAATGCAGCAAATTTTTAATTTCATTATAAGAAACAGTAATCGATTGCTGTTTTTGCTGCTTTTAGGTATTTCGTTGGCTCTCACAATTCAATCGCATTCTTACCATAGAAGTAAAGTAATCAGTTCGGCCAATTTTTTAAGCGGAGGTGTTTATGAAAAAATAAATCGCGTAAACGAATATCTGAATTTAAGAACCGAAAATGACGAACTTGTACTTGAAAACGCAAGATTAAAAAGTCTTTTATTCAATAAAGAAGACACCACAAAGCTTCCTCCGCCGGACAGCATAAAAGGTATAAAACCCGCAGATATTATTGTTTCAAAAGTAATTCACAACTCATATAACACACATGAGAACTTTATTACGCTAAATTCCGGATCAAACGACGGAATCAAGCAAGATATGGGAGTCATCAATAGTTTAGGAATTATTGGGGTAATTGACAACACTTCGCCGAGATACTCGACAGTAGTCAGTATCTTGAATATGAAATCACATATTAATGCGAAACTAAAAAAATCAAATCATTTTGGTTCGTTAACCTGGAACGGAAAAAGCACAGGAATTGTTCAGCTTGAAGATGTCCCTAGACTAGCTTCTATTAGAAAAGGCGACACAATTGTTACCGGTGGTCAATCTGTAATTTTCCCTGAAGGAATCAATATTGGTACCGTCGACAAAATATACATCAAAACAGGCACCAGTTATTATGTTATAGACGTTAAGTTATTTAACGATATGACAAATTTAGGACACGTTTATATTATCAAAAGTAAGGACAGAGACGAGCTTATTAATTTAGAAAAAAAGGGAAAAGATGAATAGCGCTTTGTTAGTCAATATTTTTCGATTTATTATGTTACTAACAATTCAGATTGTTATTTTCAATAATATGAATTTTTTAGGGTACATAAGTCCCTTTCCATACATTCTGTACATTATTTTGTATCCGGTAAACAGCAATAGAGCTAGTCTGATAGCTTCTAGTTTTTTACTTGGATTAACAATGGACATGTTTTGTAATTCAGGAGGAATCCATGCTACAGCGTGCGTTATTCTGGCATACTACAGACCTTATATTTTTAAATTCTCATTTGGACTGAGTTATGAATATCAAACCATAAAATTGAATGATTCCTTAACCCCTGAACGATTTTCTTTTATCTTAGTTTCAGTCTTATTGCATCATATTGTGTTATTTATACTGGAAGCTTTTGAATTTAGATTTATTGGAGACATTTTACTCCGCACCTTGTTCAGTTCTATATTTACAATAATTATATCAATTATAATAATTTACCTTATTAAGCCCAATAAACGATGAGAAAAGTCCTGCTGCCCTCTTTAATTATTATCGCAGCATCTTTGCTGGTGATGAGGGTATTCTATTTGCAAATTGTAGATGATTCTTTCAAATTAAAATCAGAAAATAATGCAATAAAGAAACAGTATGACTATCCTGAAAGGGGTTATATTTATGATAGAAATGGCAAATTATTAGTAGCTAATCAGGCTTCTTATGATATCATGGTTATTCCCCGCGAAATTAAGGAAGACCTGAATATTCCTGAATTCTGTGCTTTATTAAACATTACAAAAGAAGATTACGAAAAAAGAATTGCAAAAGCAAAAATATACAGTCCAAGATTACCTTCTGTATTTTTGTCGCAATTAAACAAAAATGAATTTGCCGCTTTTCAGGAAAAAATCAGAAAGTATGAAGGCTTCTACTTTCAAAAACGTTCCCTTCGTGATTACGAGGTAGATTATGGGGCCAATATCTTTGGATTTATTACTCAGGTAAACGAACGATTAATAGCGAAAAACCCTTATTACAATAGTGGGGATTTAATTGGGCGTCAAGGTGTCGAAGAAAGCTATGAGGATATTTTACGCGGTATAAAAGGTGTAAAATACATTCAGAAAGACAAATACAACAGAGAAATTGGCTCTTATAAAGATGGTAAATACGACACTATCGCTGTTGCTGGAGAAGACATTAATCTGACTATTGATTCTGAACTTCAAAAGTATGGAGAAGAATTAATGATTAATAAAAGAGGTGGAATTGTTGCTATCGAACCTAAATCAGGAGAAATATTAGCATTAGTTACTGCACCTTCTTACGATCCCGGTATCTTAGTTGGAAGGCAGAGATCTAAAAACTATACGCTTTTATATCACGATTCTATAGCAAAACCTTTATACGACAGGGGACTTCTGGCAGAATACCCTCCTGGTTCGCCATTTAAAATCTTAACTGGCCTAGTTGCTTTACAAGAAGGCGTTATCAACGAGCAAACTACCTTTATGTGTCACCATGGATTTAGTTATGGGCGAGGTCGTTTTATGAAATGTCACGGTTTTGGTCCACACCAATTGCACAATGGAATATACAATTCCTGCAACACCTACTTTGCACAAGCTTACATGCTAACCATAAACAAATATGCAAATCCCGGTAAAGCCGTAGATGTCTGGAGTGATCACGTAAAAAGTTTTGGTTTAGGTCAATTTATGGGATACGATTTGCCAACCGGTAAAAAGGGAAATATACCAACCTCTAAAACGTATAAAAAAATATACCCTAATGGAGGCTGGAGAAGCACAACAATTGTGTCTAACGCTATTGGTCAGGGAGAGGTTTTAATGACCCCTATTCAACTTGCCAACATGATGGCGACAGTAGCCAATCAAGGCTATTATTACACGCCTCATATCATCAAAAAGATTGAAGGCAAAAAAATTGATGCTAAATTTACTACCAAACATGTTACCACGGTTGATCAAAAATACTTTCCACCTGTTATTAGTGGCTTGTTTGATGTTTATAACCTTGGTACTGCCCGTGGACTAAGAGTCGAAGGTATTGATATTTGTGGAAAAACGGGTACAGCAGAGAATTTTGCTAAAATAAACGGGAAAAGAACACAGCTTAAGGATCACTCTATATTTGTAGCCTTTGCACCAAAAGACAATCCTAAAATTGCCATAGCTATTATGATCGAAAACGGAGGATTTGGAGCGACTGTTGCCGGACCAATTGCAAGTTTGATGATTGAAAAATATTTAAAAAGAAAGATTACCCGAAACGATTTAGAAATTCGGGTTTTAAATAAAAGTCTTGCAAGTGAATATGCCAAATTAGGAGGAATGAGTGAAGCCAGTGCTATCGAATCTACTCCAAAAGACTCCCTCATGAGAGCTAAAATTGTAAAACAGCCACAAGTAGAAGTTAAAAAAGTCCCCTTAGATACCACCCAAGAAAACTAACAAGATTATTTCAAATGAAAAACCAAAGTATAAAAAATAACATTGACTGGATAAGCGTTTTTATCTACAGTGCGTTGGTGATACTGGGGTGGCTAAACATCTATTCCTCATCATTATTATCTACGGACGGAACCTATCAAAAGCAATTAATTTTCATTGGTTGCACGATCCCTTTGATCTTTATCGTACTTTTTGTTGATGGGAAATTTTATGAAAAATATGCCAGCATTATTTTTGGGGTTTCATTATTATCATTAGCCGGTTTGTTTCTTTTTGGAAAAACCATTGCCGGACAAAGATGTTGGTATGCCATAGGGAGCTTTACCATACAACCTTCTGAATTTGCAAAAGCCGCTACCTCATTAGCATTAGCAAAATATTTAAGCGACACACAGATTAACCTGAAAGATGTAAACAGGCAAGTTCAGGCTTTAGCAATTGTATTTCTGCCTGTATTATTGATTTTACCACAACCTGATCCCGGAAGTGCCTTAATTTACAGTATTTTTATTATTGTATTGTACAGAGAAGGACTGCCTTCCTGGTATGTATGGACTGGTTTCATTACTATATTACTATTCGTTTTAACACTTGTTTTAGAGCCTTATGCAGTTATTTTAATTGCCCTGGGAGTATTAATCATTATACATTTTAAAGGCAGGGCTGTTGATCGAAATATTATTTTAAGCGGTATTTTACTAGCTGTAATTTCAGCTTTTGTCTTATCTGTAGATTATGTTTTTGATCATATCTTTAAACAACACCACCGCGACCGTTTTAATATATTACTAGGCAAAACTGTCGACATGAAAGGTATCGGATACAACACGAACCAATCAGAGATCGCCATTGGATCCGGAGGCTGGATTGGAAAAGGCTTCTTAGAAGGAACCCAAACCAAAGGGGGATTTGTCCCTGAACAACATACAGATTATATTTTTACAACTGTTGGTGAAGAATGGGGATTTGTAGGTTCTTTAGTTGTTATTGCACTTTTTGTAGGCCTGTTTTTAAGGGTTATCTATTTGGCAGAAAGACAAAAGACAAAATTCAGCAGGGTTTACGGGTATTGTGTTGCCGGAATTTTATTCACGCATTTTTTCGTAAACATCGCAATGGTTATTGGGATCTTTCCAACTATCGGAGTTCCGCTTCCGTTCTTTTCTTATGGAGGTTCCGGACTTTGGGGATTCACTATTTTATTGTTTATCTTCTTAAAAATGGATGCTAATAAAGTAAATGAATGGTAATCTTTTGGAATAAATTCCAAGGTTAAAAATTCCAAATTCCAAACTTAAATGAGAGATTTTAAAACCAAAATCTCAGGCATTTTGAAGTATGATCGTTTCTATCTGTTTAATACTTTTATTGCACTTAAAAAGCACAACAACTTCGCTTAAATAATAAATTTCAAAAGACAATTCCAGCAAGATATAATCATAGCAGAAGGTTTCAACCTTGGGTTACCAGATCCTAACAAAATAATCATGTCGAATGTTTAATGCTCTCAATATTTAAAAATCGTACAGAATTTCAAGTATAAAAAAAGTCCGAAGCTCAAACTTCGGACTTTTTTGTATTTGTATATTTAATTATATCTTTTCGCTTGGTCTCTTTTTCAAAAGCTTTACCAAAACCGGGAATGTAGAGATAATAACAATTATAATGATGATATATTCAATATGGTGCTTGAGATCAATTCCATGTTTTAAGAATACTCCATATAGATAATGTCCTGCAAAAATCAGGATAAATGACCATAAAAAAGAACTCACAACATTATAGAACATAAATTTCTTTTTATCCATAGAAACTATACCTGCAATGATTGGGGCAAATGTTCTGAAAATTGGAAGAAAACGAGCATAGATAATGGCTTTACCTCCGTATTTTTCGAAGAAATCTTTAGATTGTAACAAGTATTTTTTCTTGAACCAAAAAGAATCTTCTTTTTTAAATAAATAATAACCGCTTTTGGCACCAAACCAATATCCGGTCATATTACCTAAAACTCCCATTATTGCAACCAGCGTTGAAAGTACAAATACATTTATAAAATCAGCCGGGATATCAACCACATTCAGCATTAAATCACGGCTATAAATACCTGCCAAAAAAAGCAAACTGTCTCCCGGAAGGAAGAAACCTGCAAAAAGTCCTGTTTCAGCAAAAACTATAAACAAAACAATAAATAAACCAATTTGAACCCCTCCAAGACTTAATGTGATATAAAATTCAGGGTTGATTAATTGAGTCCAATCAAAATTATTCATAAATGCGTTTGGTTATATTTATAAGTTCGTGAAATTAACAATAATTTGCTTCAACACCAATAAATTGCTAGATTTTAAAGATAAATTAACTATTAAAAAGCCCAAGTATAAACTTGGGCTCTCAAGATCATTATTCTCTTACATACTTACAACAAGAATGTAAATTATCATAATCTGCTTCTGTTGCTTTAACATCCTTAGTATCATGCCCTACTTTAGCTACAGCATTATTTAAATCTACTGTCGATGATTTCTCTTCGTTTAAAATCACCACTAACTGATGTGTGCTAATATCCCAGGAAGCCGATTTTACTCCAGGAACAGAAAAAGCTGCTTTTTCGATTCGCTTTTTGCATTGCTCACAATTGCCATTTACCTCAGTGGTGTATTTTAAATTCTTATTTTTCTTAGTTTGCGCCTGAGCTGAAAATCCTAAAAAAGTTACTAATGCGATTAAAACTATCTTGTTCATTTTTTTATTATTTATTGTTATTGAAATTAATATTGAATTTTTTATTTTATTTTAAATCGTAAACCCGCATAATACATTTGTCCAAAAATTGGAGCATACGCAATAGAAGCATCAAAGTTAGGACCAAAAGGGTCATTAGCTCCTAAAATTGCTTTTTGTTGTTTGTAATTCCCAATGTTTTCTCCTCCAGCATATACTTCTAAAACCGGTGAAATCACTCTGGTAACCTGAACATTCATTACAGCATAAGAAGGTGAAAAATCAGAAAACTGATCGTCGACAGGATTCGATGCCGTGTAAGGCAATTGTTGTTTTCCGGACCAGTTAAAAGTATAATCAAATTTCCATTGTTTGCCATCATTCAGGCTGGTTTCATATTCCAGATTTCCCAAAAAACGATGTTTGGCCTGCAACGGACGTTGAAAAGTACCCGTTAAATAATCCGTTTGGATATTATAATACTTGTATGCTGTTCTTAAATTGAAATTATGAATCAGCTCATAATTAAATTCAAACTGAAAACTATTCGCAAAAGAACTTCCTCTTAAATTATAGAACGAAACTTCCTGCGGACTCTGCATCAAATCTACGACAGCCTGATTCTGAAAATCGGTACGATAGAAATCAAATGCAACTTCGGCATTTTTATTGAAAAGTTTAAATTTCTGAGAAAAACTCACCCCATAATTCCAGGCAATTTCCGGATTCAGTCCATAAATTTTTCCGTTGGTATCTAAGATCTCAAACGTTCTTGAACTAGCAAAAAGCTGCTGATTCTCAGCAAAAATATTCGCTGAACGCTTTCCTCTTCCGGCAGAAAAACGAAGCACTCCATCTTTCCAGGGATTATACCTCATATGCAAACGAGGCGTTACGAAAAAGCCCAAACGATTATGATTGTCAACTCTCCCTCCTAAAATTAAACTGAAGTTATCATTATTATCATACGTATATTCAAAAAATGCCCCAACAGAGTTATCAATTCTACTATAGTCATTTACATTCACGAATTCCTGATATTGATCGTATGTAAAATTTAAACCTGTTGAAAATTTATGTTTCGTGTTATTGATAATCGAATTGAATATTAAATTAGAATAAAAACTATTCTGCTTAATATCATATAAATTCAAACCAAAATAAGAGTTTTGATTGTGACTATTAAACGCATTCTGAAATCCAATACTCTGATAAGGCATATCTTTAAAAACGTAGCCAATTTTTGTAGAGACATCAAAACGCTCTGTATGGATTTCTGATCCCCAATGATTTGTTGTTCCGCGATCTCTGTCTTTGTCAAAATCGACTTCTCCGGTTTGTTTTTTATCATTCATGTACCTAAAATTGATAAAACTCACCAGACCACTTTCAGGGTTGTAATACTGATAACGGTTCAGGACATTGATCTGCTTTCCTAACGGATTATCTAAAAAGCCGTCGTCATTCATATCATTTTTTGCAACACGGGCATTTCCGTGAACAAACAAACTGGTTGCCCATTTATCGGACAGTTTTTTATTGAAGTGCGTATTTACCTCAAAACGTGCATCGGTAGAACCATAAACATTCAGAAAGAACGGAATGTCGCTTAATGGTTTTAAAAGTTCCGTATTGATTTGTCCTGAAATGCTTTCGTAACCATTGACAACACTTCCTGCACCTTTAGTGATTTGAACACTCTCAATCCATGTTCCGGGTGTAAACGACAAACCATAAGCCTGAGAAGCTCCACGGACTGAAGGAATATTTTCTTCGGTAATCATTAAATAAGGACTTGTTAAACCGAGCATTTTTATTTGCTTTGTTCCTGTTAAAGCATCCGAAAAGTTCACATCGATAGAAGGATTGGTTTCAAAACTTTCAGCCAGATTGCAACAAGCAGCTTTTAGCAATTCCTTGCTTGTAATAACAGTTGTATTGGCGGTAAGCGTATAGGATTTTTTAATTCCTTTTTGCTTTTTGGCGATTTTTACTTCCTCTAAATTCTCTTGCGAAAAAGCAGACACAGAAAGCAAAACCATACCCAAAAGCATGATATTATTTTTCATAAAAAAGATTTTAATGTTAAATAGAAAGGCTGCTTGTATCAAAATTTCTTAAAACAAGAAATAAAAGAAGCAACACGGTACAAACCAAAAGATGGCTTGACTCTAAACATTAAAATCAGGAATAAAAAATATACTGGCTGTATAATTTAAATAAAGGTGGTGCATTCGCATCAGAATAATACGAAATGATCTGATTGCTTTTGAAATTTGGAACAGACAAAAAAGCAATTGGTCTGAATTCCTGAATTACGGCCGGAAAAGCAAATTGAAAAAAGAAAAACTTAAGCGTTGCATCATCAGATTTTTTCTCAAAATGAACTAATTTGTCCTTACAACAAGAAGATTTCTTTTCAGATGCTCCACAACATTTTTTTTCCGGTGATACAGAAACAGAAGTATTTAATGAAACAGAAGCAATTTCACCTCCGCAATAATGCACATAAAAAGCAAACCCAATGTTGGAAACCAACAATAGGAACGCTAAAAATAGTCCGGTGCACTTTTTTAAATTCATAGTGCAAAATTAACTAAAAAGACTTTAAAAAATCTAATGGACTATTATTTTTTAAGATTTTGCTGCTGGTAATAAAATGCAGGAATAAACAGCAACACAAATATGGGCTGAATAATAAATCTTCTCACATAAAAAAGAAGCCATCCCCAATCCTGGAAATACTTAATAATTATCGCAAACATCGACAAAAGCAGGATTAAAAAAAATCCGTATAAAAACACACTGAATTTCAATATTTCAATATTTTGAAACAAGGTATAAATAAGGAGTAACGACAATACGGCATTCAACAAATAACGCAGCAATAATCCGCAAAAAAGCTTAAAAGAATCTACCGGAGGAAAAGGTGAATCTTTAAAATCAGAATCAAAATAAATCAAAAAAGGATCATAAAATATTTTACTCTCAAAAGATCGTATAACCCCAAAACAAAATACAACAAGAACTGCAATCAGAACTTTAAATTTATGTTCGAGTAATTTATTTAGCATATTTCGAAAATTTATTAACCCATATAATCCATAAAATAAAAACGGCTCCGTAAATAATCAACGGAAAGAAAGTACCATGTAAAAAATGATTGTACTCCGGGAAATAAAACAAGAGAACAATCAATAAGGCAATCCGAACCACATTGAGAACATAAACGAACAAGATACCAAATAAAATATACAGGAGTGTTGTTTTCAGTTTTCCGGAAAAAGCGAGCACAAAAGAAATAAACAAAATAATAACACTTACCGCATTACATCCTTCAACAATTCGGACACTGTATTTTTTATTGTACCAAACCTCTAACCAGGAATCGGTAACACTTTTATGAATTTTGATATCACAATGAAACAAATTCATTAATTGCGCTACATTTTTACCCACGACATTGGTTATTCCATCAACATCATTTGCTTCAAAAGTGTTTAAATAAATTTTATACACTAATGTAAGCAGGATATATGCAGCAAAAAAAGTGCTTATAAAAATAAGGAAAGGTTTAAATTGTGCGAGGTATTTTTTCAAGTGAAATTTTTTTCAAATTTATGTATTTTTTGAGATTAGCTTTAAATACTTTTGTATAAAATTTTTACATCATGACATTTCAGGAATTACAACCAAAAATAAGCGCTATTGTAGCTGACACTAATACTCTTAGAGACGAAAAATTATTATCGATTTGCCAACTTTTAAATGCCGAAATTGACTATTACAACTGGGTGGGTTTCTATTTCGCCAATCATGAGGCTAAAACTTTACACTTAGGCCCGTATGTTGGTGCTGAAACGGATCATACCGTAATTCCGTTTGGAAAAGGAATTTGCGGACAGGTAGCTGAAAGTAATGCTAATTTTGTGGTGCCGGATGTTGCCGCTCAGGACAACTATATCGCTTGTAGTTTTACAGTAAAGTCTGAAATCGTAGTTCCTTTATTTGTAAATGGCGTAAATATTGGTCAAATTGATATTGACAGTCACGTTATCGATCCTTTTACAGAAGAAGACGAAAGGTTTTTAGAATTTGTAAATCAGGAAGTTGCCAAATTATTCTAAAAAATTAAAGCTTCAAAGCTCTCTATAAAGAATCTTTTTAGCCTAAATTGCTAAATCTTTAATTTTTTCATTCTATAAATTTATTTTTTCAAAAAAAAAGTACTAATTTTGCACCGTCTTACAAAAGATGTACGACATACATAAAAATCATTAAATAATATTGGAATGTATTTAACTAAAGAGAAAAAAGAAGAGATTTTTGCACAACACGGTGAAGCAACAAACACTGGAAAAGCAGAAGCTCAAATCGCATTGTTTACTTACAGAATTAGTCACTTAACAGAGCACTTGAAAAAAAATCGTCATGATTATAATACTGAGCGTTCTCTAGTACTATTAGTAGGTAAAAGGAGATCGTTGCTTGATTACTTGAAAAAGAAAGAGATCAACAGATATCGTGAGATTATCAAAGTATTGAATATCAGAAAATAATCAATATAGAAAAGAGGTGCGAAAGTGCCTCTTTTTGTTTTTACAGATTATATATATTACAAGCATTTTTAAAAAGAAAAAAAGTTTGGTTTTTCATTGGGTTTTAGAATAAACAACAACTACACACAACAACTACAACACAACTAAAACCCATTGTATAACCAATAAGAAAGAATTATGATTCCACAATTATTTGTAGAAAGTATCGATTTAGGTGATGGCAGAAGCATCACAATCGAGACAGGACGTTTGGCCAAACAAGCTGATGGTTCTGTAGTAGTAAGAATTGGTAAAACTGTTATTTTAGGAACAGTTGTATCATCAAGAAAAGCAAGTCCGGGTATTGACTTTTTACCGTTAACGGTAGATTACCGCGAAAAATTTGCAGCAGCAGGTCGTTTTCCAGGTGGTTTCTTCAAAAGAGAAGCTCGCCCCAGCGATAGCGAAGTATTAACAATGAGATTAGTAGACCGTGTTTTACGTCCGCTTTTCCCAAGTGATTATCACGCAGAAGTTCAGGTTATGATTCAGTTAATGTCTCATGACGAAGAAGTGATGCCGGATGCATTAGCAGGATTAGCCGCTTCGGCAGCACTTGCTTTGTCTGACATTCCTTTTGAAACTTTAATTTCTGAAGCAAGAGTTGGAAGAATTGACGGTAAATTTATCATCAATCCATCTCGTGCACAATTAGAATTATCAGATATTGATATGATGATTGGAGCTTCGACTGATTCTATCGCAATGGTAGAAGGAGAAATGAAAGAAATCTCAGAAGCTGAAATGTTAGAAGCAATTAAATTTGCTCACGAACATATTAAAGTACAAATTGCTGCTCAGGAAAGATTAGCAATTGCTTTTGGTAAAAAAGAAGTACGTACTTACGAAACTGAAAAAACAGACGATGCTATTTACGCAAAAGTAAAAGCAGCAGCTTATGATAAAATTTACAACATTGCAAAAGTTGGTTCAGCTAAACACGAACGTTCTGCTGCATTTGATGCTGTAAAAGAAGAAGTAAAAGCCTTATTTACAGAAGAAGAATTGGCAGAAAATGGAGATTTAGTTGCTAAATACTTCTACAAAACCAATAAAGAAGCTGTTCGTAATGTAACTTTAGATTTAGGAACTCGTCTTGACGGAAGAAAAACTACAGAAATCAGACCTATCTGGTGTGAAGTAGATTATTTACCATCTGTACACGGTTCTGCATTGTTTACACGTGGAGAAACTCAAGCTTTGACAACTGCAACTTTAGGAACATCAAGAGAAGCAAACCAAATTGATTCACCATCTGAACAAGGAGAAGAAAAATTTTATTTGCATTATAACTTCCCTCCTTTCTCTACAGGAGAAGCTCGTCCGTTAAGAGGAACTTCAAGAAGAGAAGTTGGTCACGGAAATCTTGCACAAAGAGCATTGAAAAACATGATTCCTGCTGAAAATCCTTATACGATCAGAGTTGTTTCTGAAGTATTAGAATCAAATGGTTCATCTTCTATGGCTACAGTATGTGCCGGAACATTAGCTTTGATGGATGCTGGTATTCAAATGATTCGTCCAGTTTCTGGAATCGCTATGGGATTGATTACTGATGGTGATCGTTTTGCAGTTTTATCTGATATTTTAGGTGATGAAGATCACTTAGGAGATATGGACTTTAAAGTAACCGGAACTTCAGAAGGTATTACAGCTTGTCAAATGGACATCAAAATTGACGGATTGAAATACGAAATCATGGAGCAGGCTTTGGCTCAGGCTCGTGATGGACGTTTGCATATTTTAGGAAAATTACTTGAAACTCTTGCGAAACCAAATGCAGACGTTAAAGCGCATTCTCCAAAAATCATCACCAGAACTATTCCTGGAAACTTTATTGGAGCATTGATTGGACCTGGTGGAAAAGTAATTCAGGAATTACAAAAAGCTACCGGAACCACTATCGTGATCAACGAAGTAAACGAAGAAGGTGTTATCGAAATCTTAGGTACAGATCCTGCAGGAATTGAAGCAGTATTGGCAAAAATCCAATCTATTACTTTCAAACCTCAAATGGGCGAAGCTTATGAAGTTAAAGTAATTAAAATGCTTGATTTTGGAGCTGTAGTAGAATATACTGCTGCACCTGGAAACGAAGTTTTATTGCACGTATCTGAGTTAGCCTGGGAACGTACTGAAAACGTTACAGACGTAGTTAACATGGGCGACGTATTTAAGGTGAAATACTTAGGATTGGATCCTAAAACAAGAAAAGAAAAGGTGTCAAGAAAAGCACTTTTACCAAGACCTCCACGTGAGGAGAAAAAAGAGTAATCAGATCTTAGTTTACTAAAGGTTTATTCATAGAAAACCCCAATTCATTTAGTTGAATTGGGGTTTTTCGTTTTTTTTTCAAACAATACAATCCTTTTAACAAAAAGAACGAACAAATTGCTTGCTTTAACAAAAAATAATCAAAATAAGTTAAAAAAAACAACATTACTTTTACCGTTTATTCAAAGAAAAAAAATACCTTTAGCCTACCAAAAATAAAAATATTAACCCTAAAAACCCTATTATGGACGATCAAGTTATCCAGATTACTAAAATCAACTCCGAAGATTTTATATTTAAAGACAAACAAAATATAACTTTTCCAATTCCTCCGCTGGCTTCGGCAAACTTTTATTACAAAAATGGAGTACAAATCTTAAAAACCTGTGCTACGATATATATCAATTCTAAAGGAACAGAAAAACCTACAGTACAAAGAACAACAGAGGAAGATGGTATTCTAACAATTTATTACGACTACGAATGGGACGAGATCTCTCCAGAGACTTATAACGTCTATTACATCGAAACAGACTATACCTCAGACACTGTTGGAGATATCACAGAAGTTATCACTTACTTAAAATATACACCTTCAACAACTGTTGTTGGCGGGGGAGATGGAGATGATCCTACAACATCAAGAGGCACAAAGACAAGTATAGGGGTTTAATAGAAAATAAGTACCTAAGTACTCCTATTATTTTATATCTGATTTTTTAAATAAATGATTATCATTTTATAGAAAATATTTAATCATTTTAAAATCAACAATCATAAATCATTTATACAACCACATTTTTAGTGATTTTATAAAATATCATAATGATTCAAAAAATACAAAATCTTCTCTTACTGTTTCTGTTTTTACCCCTAATGGTTTTTTCACAAAAAGAAAAAAAAATGAATTATTTTGAGATTGCAATTCAAAAAAAAGCAACTTCATCAAAAAGCGAAATTAATTTTAATAAAGCTCAAGAATTTTTTTTTAAAAAAGAGTGGGACTCTACATTAGTGTATTCTATGAAGCAACTAAATTCTAATGCTGATATAGAAACAAGACAATATTGTCATTATTTTAGAGGCTATTCATTAATGATGAAAGGACTCTACAAACAAGCACGTATTGAATTTGGCCTAATAAACAAATCTTTCCAATATTATTATCTAGTAGATAATAATATTGGAATATTGTTTTATTTTGAAAAAAAATTCGAAAAAGCAATTGTTTTTTTTCTGAAGGCTGAGGAGCAAATATTAGATCATAATGATGAAAGTGAAATAGCTGATATATACACATCCATTGGAATCTGCTTTTTATATTTAAAACAATATACTAAGGCAGAGTCTTATTTTAAAAAAGATGAACTTACTAACCCCAAGCAAGTCACAAAAAGTGTCATCCGATCTTACATAAATATTGCAAATCTTTATTATTTACAATACAAAGACACACAAGCTATATACTATTTTAAAAAGGCGTACACGTTATCTAAAAACATAAAAGATTTTAAGGTTAAAGAAAACACAGCATTCAATATGGCAGTGATAGAAGAGAATAGAGGTAATTATAAAAAAGCTCTAGTCTATAGAAAGGAATCCGCTCAATGGACAGATTCTCTTAACAACCAAAACAAAATTTGGGCTGTCGCTGATTTTGAGAAAAAATTTGCGGTTACACAAAAACAAAAACAAATTAAAGTTCTTCAAGTTGAGAACGAGCTTAAAAACACTCAACGCAATGGCTTCTTTTTTATCGCAATAGGATTATTATTAATTTTAACCGGGGGAGTTTATCTCTACGGTCAGAAAGTAAAAAATGCGAAAACTATTTTACTACAGAAAAATAAACTTGACGAACTTAATGCTACTAAAGATCAGCTATTCTCAATAGTAAGTCATGATTTAAGATCTTCTGTAAATGCCTTAAAAACAAGCAATGCTAAATTATCAGCAACGCTCGAAACCAAAAATTATGATGAGCTACATCAACTTATCATCCAGAACAGTACGATTGCCAACGGAGCGTATAGCTTATTAGACAATTTACTGCATTGGGCAATGCTACAAACCAAACAACTGTATTTTCATAAGGAATCTATTCATTTATATTCTATCGTACAACAAATCGAATACAATTACAAACCTTTACTTCTGGACAAAGCAATTACTTTTGAGAATTCGGTTTCGAAGAATATTTTTATTTATGCAGATCTCGATTCACTAAAAATTGTACTTCGCAATTTATTAGACAATGCTATTAAATTTTCTAACGAAAAGGGTAAAATAAGTTTTTATACGCAAGAAACTACCCCTGATTTCTGTGATCTTATAATTGAGGATAACGGAATAGGAATGAACGAAAGCACGATTAAAGAACTCTTGCAAGAAGGTGAACTTTTAGCTAAAAAAAGTGGTTCTGAAATTATAGGAACCGGTTTAGGTTTGCAACTGTGCAAACAAATGATCAAAAAAAATAGCGGAACATTAACTATAGAAAGTGAGATCAATAAAGGAACTAAAATGATCTTAAGTTTCCCGAAAACGATTGTTTAAAAATCCATGCAATGATTTAAAACTTTTTTTTTTAAATTAAGCACCATTACAGAGGTTGCTTAAAAAGACAATCTCTTCTGTTTTTTCTTTTGTTCCACAGGAACATTTCATTGGCAGAACACTACATTGTTATCGTTATTTTACGTTCCGTAGGAACGTTTGCTTTTACAACATCATTTTTTTTTAAAACAATCTAACATATCAAACGTTCCTACGGAACGTAAACGTGATTGACTACTGTTTTTCTACCGATGAAACATTCCTACGGAATGACAAACCGGTATAAAAAGTAAAAAGTTCAGTTTTCATTAAATAATTATAAGAACGGGGCAGTCTTAAAAGTTGTGACAGCTCTGTATTCTCATAAAATTAAATCTGTATTAATTTTTAGTAAAAAAATCCCCCTCTTTTATACAACACGCTATTAATAAAACCAATAGATTCATTTCAGTCTAAATTATCCTACATTATTTTTATACTTGTATTCTTTTTTTGTTTATTTTTATTTTTATTTCTATAACTAAAAAATAAAATACCATGAAAAACAAAGCAATACAAACAGCAAACACTTCAGCGCTAAAAAACTTCACTCCTCTTTCCAGAAAACAATTACAAACTATTGCAGGAGGAGAAGATCCAAAAACATCTAGAGGTACAAAAACAAGTGTTGGAACTTAATCAACAAGCACTTCACTAATTTTTATTCCCTCTAAATCTAGAAGATAATTTAATCTTACAAGATCCTAATCTTTTATACAAAAAAAAGATTAGGATTTTCCTCTCCTATATTATATAAAACAAATAAACCCCTCTAGATTTTCATCAAAAAATTAACAGTTACATCTTTATTTTAAATAAATACTCTTAAAAAATACTTTTTTAACAATTCTTATTTCTATAATAATTCTTTACTTTACTTCATTAAAAAATACCACATACATACTTGCTCCCCAAAAACAAGAAAAAATGGATAATATTAATGTTTTAATCATAGAAGATACTCTTGAACAAAGTGATGCGCTTGCCAAGGTTTTACTTGACAACAATTACAATATTGTAGGCGTTGCTAAGAACTTTACAGATGCCTTAAAGCTTTTTTACGAAAAGACTACAGATGTAATTATTATCGATGTTTTTCTGGACGGAAAACCAGACGGAATTACTTTTGCTGAATCTATCAACATAATCCCAAACGCCTCAAAACCTTTTGTGTTTTTGACCAGTTCGCAGGATCGCCAAATTTTTGAAAGGGCAAAACTCACCAAGCCATTTAGTTTTTTAATGAAACCTTTTAATGAACTGGAGATTCTTTACGCCATCGAAATGGCCGTCGAGAAATTCTACGCTCAAGCCAATGTCTTTATGAGCGAAGGACAAGACACTGTCATTAGCCATGATTATTTATTTATAAAGAAGAAAAACTCCTTAAAAAAAGTAGCCATCAACGACATTCTTTATATTGAAGTCGAAGAACGCTATTGCAACATCATCACTCAGCAGGAAAAATTCGTAATTCAAATCTCACTGACCAAAATAAGTGATTTATTAGATAAAAATAAGTTCGTAAAAACACATCGAAATACAATCGTAAATACGGATAAAATTGAAGAAATTATTCTGGCAGACAACCTTATTATTCTAAAAGGCGATCATAAAATAAATCTAAGTGATACTTATAAAGACTTTATCAAAAAAATGAACATTTTGTCTTAAACTAAAAATCAAAAAATAATCCCCATACAAATCCTCTCCATTCCGGGAGGATTTTTTTGTTTCAACGAAATATTGCCCGCCATCAGGGCTTTTGAAAATTTCATGACATGAAAAAGGGCTTTCATGACATTTTTTATTTCAAACGAAAAAATCAAATTTACTTTTATACCCAGAAACCCCAAATGTAAAACCATAAATGAGAATCGTATTAAATACACCACCAGACATGAAAGTTTTATCTCTTCTAAAAAAAATAAAAAATAATCCCTGGGTTGGTATTGCTGTTTCTCTAACGTTAATTATTCCGAGTTTATATGAAATTCTCGATGATGTCACTGTTCCAAGAAAGGAATATATCTTATTAGTGATTGCATTTCCCCTTTATATCAAATCGCTAAAAAAAATATTCGATAATATGCTGGATGTCTACGATGATTTATCTGAATAAAAAAACTTGCCCTTTTTTCAATAAAAACACTTCAACTTATTTTTAAGTCTGGGTGTTTTTTCATTTTTAAATCAAACCATATTTAATTAAAAATTCACATTCAACTAAAAAATAACAAATTTTAACAACAATAAAGCAATTATTAACATTTTTTTGATATTTTTGAAAAGCTATAACCAAAAACATTCAAAATAACCAATCCTTTGAAAAAAATTCAAAAAAAGTCCCTTTATCTTATTCTATTTGGAATATTATTGAATACTTATACTACTTATTGCCAAACCAGCAATGAAATCGCTGCCTACAATTGGTTTGATAAAAATCTGGGTGTAGAAGCACTGGATTTTGAAAATGGACCAGCTCATTTAAATTTTGACAGAACCATCAGCAATCACAATCGTTATTATATTTCTGAGGATTTTAAAAGAGGGAGCATTCGTTATAACGATCAGGATTACTTTGATCTACTCTTAAACTATGATACTTATAATGATGAACTGGTTGTAAAACCTTATGGCGAATCCAACACCACAAAAATCAATCTTATTAAAAACAATGTCAGCTCTTTTAAAATAGGAACTGAAAATTTTGTTAACCTTAAAACCCTAAATTCAAGCCCTTTTAGAAAAGGGTATTATGAAGAAGTTTTGGTAGGAAACAACATGATTCTCTATATAAAGTACTATAAAGAGAAGAAAAAAAACAATAAAGAAGAAGTTGATTTGATAGAATTCATACCTAAACATGAATTTATACTATTAAAAGAAAACAAATTTCAACCGATTAATGATAAAAAAGAAATCCTCGCCGTATTTCCAAATAGCAAAAGAAAAATAAATGATTTCTACCTTCTGTATAGAAACTTAAAAAAGGAGAACACTCCGCTATTCATGAAGAATCTATTAAAATACATCAATAATTAAAATCAGTAGAAATTATCCAATGAGAATATTTATCATCTTTATATTATTTTTCGGTTTTAATCCATTACTCTATTCACAAGATCAAAAAAATAATCTTAATCTTAGTTATAGCAATATCAACAGGATAGAAGTTTTAAAAAAAATAGAAGCGTCTACTGACTATAGGTTTTATTTTCAGGAGAATTGGTTCGACACTACTATATTAGTATCCGGAAACTTTTCGAACAAAACCATACAGGATGTCTTGATTAAAGTTTTTGAAGACACTGATCTTAACTTCTTTATAGATAAAAACAAGATCATCCTAACCCAAAACAGCATCATTTACGATAAGCCTCAAAACAACAAGACAAAGGATCGCAATGTCCCGGTCTTTTTTCAGCAATACGATTCTGTTACAAAAAACAAGACCGAAAAAACGGCTCCAATCGCATTAATCGGTAAAGAAACGATAGATTCTGAGATTGATTTCTATACGCTTTCCGGTCACATAACGGATCTAAAAGATAACAAACCTTTAGCGGATGTAAAGGTTAAGGTAAAAAATACGACAATTTCAACGTTAACCAATAGCGAAGGTCTTTACAGCTTAAAACTTCCCGTAGGTTTAGCCACAATCGAAATTGAGTCGATACTCTACAACAATACTTCCCGAAAAATAATGATTTATAGTAACGGTACGTTGGACTTTTCTATCATCGAAAAAATAAATCAATTAAAAGAAGTTGTCGTAAAAGGAAAAAACAGCCAAAACATCAGAACCGCCATAACAGGTGTTACAACAATAGAAGCTGAAGGCTTAAAAACGGTTCCGTTAATTCTGGGAGAAAGAGATGTGCTAAAAATTGCCTTAACTATTCCGGGAATAAAAACGGCCGGAGAAGGTTCTTCGGGGTTTAATGTAAGAGGCGGAAAAGAAGATCAAAATTTAATGTTACTCGATAATGGAACAATTTACAATCCTGCGCACCTGTTTGGATTTTTCTCTTCTCTTAATCCTTACACGATAAACAAAGTCGACATTTATAAAGGTGGGATACCATCAGAATTTGGAGGCCGATTATCCTCTGTTTTTGATATAACTTCTAAAAACGGCAACACCGAAAAATTTTCAGGAGAGGGCGGTATTGGTCCCGTAACGAGTAATCTTACTGCTTCTATTCCCGTAGTAAAAGGAAAAGCGAGTTTATTAGTAGGCGGAAGAGCAACTTACTCTGACTGGATTTTAAAATCGTTAGATGATGAAAACCTAAAAAACAGTCAGGCTTCTTTTTATGATTTATTTGCAAAGTACAGTCATAAAATAAACAAAAACAATTCAGTTGAAGGTACAGGCTACTACAGCAAAGATAAATACAGCATAACACCCGATTCTTTGTACCAATACAGCAATCGTCTTATTTCATTGAAATGGAAGCATTCTTTTAATGAGAAAAACAACAGTGAACTGAATGTGACAAACAGTGAATATAAATTCAGTATTGATTATGAATCTGTTAATCCTGAATCTTTTATTTTTAAATATAAAATAAATGAAACTCAGGCAAGTTTGAAATTCAATAGTGAATTGAACAGCACACACAAATTTACTTACGGAGTAGCCAGTAAATTATATAAAGTTAATCCGGGAGAAATAAATCCAAACGGAACATCTTCTTTAGTGAACCCCATAAAAATTGACGATGAAAAAGGATTGGAATCAGCCTTGTTTTTTTCTGATAAATTTAAAATTACCGAAAAATTATTATTAGACATTGGAGCCCGATATTCTTATTATGTAGCCCTTGGTCCCTCTACCCAAAATATTTATGAGGATGGTGTACCAAAAACGCCGTCTACTGTAACAGAAAAAAAAGTATACGCTAATAATGATGTTATAAATTCTTCCGGAGGTTTTGAACCGAGAATAGGATTACGTTATATTTTTGATGAAAGTCTATTCGTTAAAGCCGGTTTTGATAAAAACTATCAATACATTCACTTATTAACCAATAACACTACGCAATCACCTACTGATACTTGGAAATTATCTGATTTGAATGTAAAACCTGAAAGCGGGTTACAATATTCTCTGGGTGTTTTCAAAAAACTGGATTATCAGGATATCGAATTAAGTCTTGAAGGATATTATAAGACATCTAAAAACATATTAGATTACAAGGTGGGTGCAAACTTACTTTTAAATCAAAATCTAGAGACTGAATTACTGCAAGGTGAAGGCAAAGCGTATGGTGTTGAATTTTTGCTAAAAAAATCAGTTGGAAGGCTTAATGGATGGATTGGATATACGTACTCAAGAACATTTATAAAACTGGACAGTCAGTTTAATGATGAAAAAGTAAATAATGGCGCATTTTTTCCAACTAATTTTGATAAACCTCATGATTTGAGTATCGTAATGAACTATAAATTTACGCATCGCTATAGTTTCTCTTCGAATTTTGTGTATCAAACAGGACGACCAATTACATATCCCATCGGGAAATATACTTATAACGGAGCGGAATACACGATGTATAGTGACAGAAACAAATACAGGATACCAGACTATTACCGATTAGACATTGGGATAAATATCGAAGGAAACCATAAAATAAAAAAACTGGCACATAGTTTCTGGAATATCTCTGTTTATAATGTGTTAGGACGCAATAATCCCTATTCTATCTTTTTTGTAACAAAAGAAGGACAGGTAAAAGCCTATCAAACTTCTATATTTTCTGTTCCAATACCAACTATTACTTATAATTTCAAATTTTAAAAGGTGATGAAAAAAGTCTTTCTATATAGATTACTGGTAACATTAATGCTCTCATCGGTATTGGGGTGCACTACTCCATACCAATATCAAACTAATGGGTTTGAAGATGCTGTTGTAATTGAGGCAACGCTTACGAACCAATTTAAAAATCAAGAAGTAAAATTATCAAGAACATACAAACTTGATGAAAAAACGCCAACCTTTGAGAGTAAAGCTGTAGTGTATATAACAGATGACATGGGCAATAAGTATGATTTTCAGGAGAACGGAGAACTATATACTTCTTTAAATCCATTTCAAGCTAGCCCGGATCATAGCTATCAATTGCATATACTTACCAAAAATGGAAGATCATATATTTCAAGCACAGAAAAATTACCGCAGCAAACTCAGATTAACAATTTAGAGTCTAAAGCAGTAACAAAAAATGGTCAACTTGGTGTAGAAATTACCGTAAACAGCGCAGATCCTACCAATAATTCCAGATATTACAGATACGAATACGAAGAAACCTATAAAGTTATTGCACCAAAATGGTATCCTCAAAAAGCAGTTCCTGTGCTTTTTGCTCCTGGTTCAAATCCAAAAGGAAGAGTCGTTTTAGAAAACAGAACATCAGAAGCCAGAATTTGTTATTTAAATCAGACATCTAATGAATTAATCTTAACAAATACTAACCAACTGAGCGAAGACAAAGTGACTGATTTTCCTGTTAGATTTATCAGCAGTAAAGATCCCATTATCAGAAACAGGTATAGTATATTAGTAAAACAATATGTCCAGACTCTTGCAGCCCATACTTTCTTCGAAACATTAAAAGAAATATCCAATAACGGAAGTATTTTATCCCAAACTCAGCCTGGTTTCTTTTACGGAAATATTAAACCTGTTGACAATCCGGGAGAAAAAGTGATCGGATTTTTTGAAGTATCTTCTTATTCAGAAAAAAGATTGTTTTTTAATTTCTCTGATGTTTTACCCGGACAGTTTGCTCCGGATTATCAGTATGATTGTCCAGCACCAATTCCTGAAACAGAAATCAGCAATTATTTGTTTAAATATTGTTTTGGCTCATCCCCTGTTTGTCAAGGAGATCTCATTCTGGATTTACTCGGCACAGGAAAAAAAGTATATTTCCCGGACGAGAGCGGAGATTACATATTATACCCTATAGAATGCGGAGATTGCACTTCATTTTCATCAAACATAAAACCATCATTTTGGATAGATTAAAACATATATTATTTATAGCGCTGGCAATTGGTTTTCAGCAAATTTCGTTTGCCCAGAAAACCAATTCTGTTATTGAACTGAATGAAATAGACAAAACGTTAAACGAGTCGCTTTATATCAGTACAAATGCCAATTCATACTTAACGGGGGAAACTTTATTCTACAAGGTTTTTTGTATTGACAAATCGACAAATAAAGTTTCAAAACACAGCAAAGTTGCCTATTTACAACTGATTGACAGCAATAAAAAAACCATTTTTACCCATAAATTATTTCTTGAAGATGGCACCGCTAATAGTGATTTTTTTATTCCTACAACGGTCGAAACAGGAAACTACAAATTAATCGGCTATACCAATTGGATGCTCAATAAAAAAGTTGCAGAATTTTGCACTGTTGACCTCTATATCGTAAATCCATATAAAGAAAATAAAATAAACACAATTCCTCAGAAAGAATTAAATCTTTCAAAAAATATAACAAATGAAAATATAGCTTTCGATTTAAAAAACAAAACATATGCAAACAGAGATTTAATAGAATTCAAAATCAATACCTATTCTGATGATTTTATTAAAGGTAATTACAGCCTTTCGGTAAAAAAAGAAGATGGTTTTTTATCTCAAAACAAAACAAGCTTCAAAGAACTGCAAATAAACAATCTCAATAAAAATTCTGATTCCGAAATACATCAAACCGATTTTATACTACCGGAATTACGCGGTGAAATAATTTCAGGAAAAATATCCTCGACTAATGCAGAAACTAAAAACAAAAAGATTGCACTCTCTATAGTAGGCAAAAATTATATTTTAAAGTTAGCTAAGACCGATTCTGAGGGCAAATTCATTTTTAATCTCGAGAAATCCAATTCAGGTTCCAATATAATAGTTCAGATTATCGAGGACAATAAGAAAGATTATACGATTGAAATCGACAAGCCAAAAGAAATCGATTTTTCAACCCTGACATTTCCTGCTCTTCAGTTCAATTCAGCATTCAGGCAAAACATTTCTGAAAGAGTTATTGCCAGTCAAATAGAAAACGCCTATTATAATATCAAAAAAGACAGCGTATTAGCTTCTAACGATACCATTCCTTTTTACGGTAACTTATCAAAAGAATATAAACTGGATGCTTATACCAGATTTCCAACTGTGGAAGAAACCATTACTGAGGTTGTATATGGCACCTATTTTACAAAAAACAAAAATAATTATGCTATTCATGTTTACGACTACGATCCCAACTATGAATCCGAACTGCCTGCACTAATTGTTGTTGACGGATTAATCATAGAAGACCTGAATGAGCTCTTTGCCTATAATTCTAAAAACATCTATAAAATTAACGTCGTAAAAGGCATTTACTATTATGGAGCAAAATCTTTTAACGGTGTGGTTGTATTTACTACCAAAAACGGAGATTACGAAACGAAACTGAAAGGTAGTTTTATCATAAGACCAGAACTATTAAGACCTCAGTCTAAGAAAGAATATTTTCAACCGGATTATGCCAATACTAAAAGTGCCAGAATTCCTGATTACAGACATCAACTATTATGGCTTCCCAAAGTTGATTTAAGCAATTATGATTCAAAAATAAAATTTTACACATCCGATGTATCTGGTAAATTCGAAATAATATTAGAAGGATTTTCAGCTGGCGGAAAACCCGTTTTTATCAAGGAAATTATAGATATACAAGACTCAGGGCTGAATTAGAACTTTTATAATGCTCCGATAAAAGAATTAATTTTACATTAAAATATTTTTTTTTAATAAAATGTAACCTTTTCCTATCTTCTTACGTATAACTACTTGTACACTTAAAAATTGAGGAGACAAAAACATGAGACAACTTAAAATCACCAAGCAGGTAACCAATCGTGAAACTGCATCGTTAGACAAATACCTACAAGAAATTGGAAAAGTTGACCTAATTACCGCTGATGAAGAGGTAGAATTAGCACAAAGAATAAAGGCTGGTGATCAAAGAGCTTTAGAAAAATTAACAAAAGCCAACCTACGTTTCGTTGTATCGGTTGCTAAACAATATCAAAATCAAGGATTAACTCTTCCGGATTTAATTAATGAAGGAAACTTAGGTTTAATTAAAGCGGCTCAACGTTTTGATGAAACTCGTGGTTTCAAATTCATCTCTTACGCTGTATGGTGGATTCGTCAATCGATCCTTCAGGCTTTGGCTGAACAATCCCGTATTGTTCGTTTACCATTAAACAAAATTGGTTCTATCAATAAAATCAACAAGATGTATGCTTTATTAGAGCAATCTAACGAGCGTCCGCCTTCTGCTGAAGAAATTGCAAAAGAACTTGATATGACTGTAAATGATGTAAAAGAGTCTATGAAAAACTCTGGTCGTCACTTATCTATGGATGCCCCTCTTGTTGAAGGAGAAGATTCTAATCTTTACGACGTTTTACGTTCAGGAGAATCTCCAAATCCTGACAGAGAACTAATTCACGAATCATTGCGTACTGAAATTGAGCGTTCATTAGAAACATTAACTCCTAGAGAGGCTGATGTTGTTCGTTTGTATTTTGGTCTTGGCGATCAACATCCAATGACTTTAGAAGAAATTGGAGAAACTTTCGACTTAACCCGTGAACGTGTTCGTCAGATTAAAGAAAAAGCAATCCGTAGATTAAAACATACTTCAAGAAGTAAAATTCTTAAAACTTATCTTGGGTAATCACCCCAAAAACCAATATAAAATTCCAAATTCCAAATATTGGGATTTGGAATTTATTGTGAAATTACGTATATTGGTTATTAAAGCAAACAACAGTTTGATTGACTGTTCGTTTTTTGATTGATGATTGAAACTCCGGCTGATTACCGGAGTTTTTTATTGGCTTGAATTAATGCTTTTTTCTCGCAAAGTCCACAAAGTTTTTTTTTCGTTGAGGATGTAGTTCGCAAAGCTTTGCGAACTTTTAATTTTACTGAAAATCATTTGCAAACCCTTTGCGAACTCCGCGTAAATCTTTGCGGACTTTGCGGTTAAATTTCAATGTAAATCATAAAAAATCTATCTTTGCAAAAAAACAACACACACACAACTACACAATGAAGAATACACTTATTGCTCCTTCTGTTCTTGCAGCTGATTTTGCCAATTTACAACGTGATATCGAAATGATCAATAACAGTCAGGCTGACTGGTTTCATATTGATATTATGGACGGCGTTTTTGTTCCGAATATTTCTTTTGGGATGCCCGTTTTAGAAGCAATTTCAAAACACGCTAAAAAATATATTGATGTACATTTAATGATCATTGATCCAGATCGATACATTAAAACTTTTGCTGATTTAGGCGCAAATGGCCTAACGGTACATTATGAAACTTGTACACATTTACACAGAACACTACAGGCTATTAAAGCCGAAGGAATGAAAGCTGGAGTTGCTATTAACCCTCATACCAATATTGACTTGCTGGAAGACGTTATAAACGACATCGACTTAGTTTGTGTTATGAGTGTGAATCCTGGTTTTGGAGGACAATCCTTTATTGAAAACACGTATGATAAAGTAAAAAAACTAAAAGCTCTAATCACTCGTAAAAATGCTTCAACAATTATTGAAATTGATGGTGGTGTAACCAGTAAAAACGCCAAACAATTAGTAGAAGCCGGAGCGGATGTTCTGGTTGCGGGAAGTTTTGTTTTTAAAGCAGAAAATCCAACTCAAACTATTGCAGGGTTAAAAACTTTGACTACTTTTTAAGTTTAAAAAAATCAAAATTATAAGCCGAAGATCAAATCTTCGGCTTTTTTTATATTAATTCTAAAAGTATAATTATAGTTTTGAAAAGCAATTAGTTCAATGAAATTTTAGCTTTTCTATATCCGGTCAGACTAATATTCTTATGTTTCTTAAAAAATTTATTGAGATGACTTTCGTCAGAAAAACCAAATTCAGCAACAATTTCATTAATTCTCCTATCACTAAAGCTCAATCGATGCTCTATTAATCGTATTTTATAATTTGAAGTAAAAGACTGAACCGTTTCACCACAATGATGCTTAAAATAACTTCCCAGATAAGTGCCAGACAGGTCAAATTTCTCTGCAATCGAAGAAGCTTTTAACTTGTCAGGAAAAAAAATATTAGACTGAATGTAATTAATGATTTCCAAAATTCTTTTATCTGCACTTACTTTGATCCCTTCCGGTTTTATTTTTGCAATGTTTCTCGCAGCAATTACAATTAGGGCATTTACATAATGTGTAATTAAATCCTCATCATAAATATCGGCATTATCGATAGCATGCATTAGTGATTCTGCTATTGATTTCACCAGGAATTCATCTTCTTTCCGTTTCAGGATACAGCCCGATAAATGTGAAGCATAATGCAATAAACATTCGATATGATCAATACTTTTTGAACGATAATCTTTGACATACTCACTATTAAGCCTGACCAGCAAAAACTCCGTTGTGTTTACAATATCAAAATTGTGATAATCATTTGGCGTCAGCAACATTAGATTTCCGGTTTGATAAGAGATACAATTGCCATTGATCTTAAGAAATCCATTACCTGAAATAACATAAACCATCTGAAAAAAGCTGAACTGCGAATTTACAATTGGACATTCATCTACTTTTTTATACATTACTTCTACAGATTGATGCATATTTTCTTTTCTCATCTTGCAAAAGTACTTCTTTATCCTTTAATTGTACTGAAAAAAGATTACTATTCAGTTTATTTTTGCTAAAAATATGTAAAATACAATGAAGCAAAAAAATTACTCCGGCAAAAACACGATCGTTTTAATTGCTATCTGTCTCGCCACATTAATGTTCTCTCTGGAGATTTCAAGTGTACCGGTTATACTGCCCACCCTCGAAAAAGTTCTACACGCCAACCTCAGGGATATGCAATGGATTATGAATATTTATACTATTGGGTGTACAACTGTTTTAATGGCAGCCGGTACTCTGGCTGATCGATATGGAAGAAAACGCATTCTCTTAATTACTTTAATTTTATTTGGAATCTCTTCTTTAATTTGCGGTCTGGCACAAAATGTAACTTTACTGGTAATAAGTCGTTTCTTTCAGGGAATAAGTGGTGGTGCAATGTTAATTTGTCAGGTAGCTACTTTATCCCATCAATTTCAGGAAGGAAAAGAACGCAGCAGGGCTTTTAGTATTTGGGGGATTATTCTTGGCGTTGGTTTAGGATTTGGCCCCATAATAGGAGGGTCTATCATAGCCATACTGTCGTGGCAATGGGTTTTTCTCATACATGTTCCAATTGCAGTTCTTGCCGTGATTCTTGTGTATGGTTATGTAGACGAGTCTAAAGATTCTAATGCAAAAAAAATGGACATTTGGGGTATGATTACTTTATCTGCCTCAATCTTCGGCTTAACGTTTTTTATTATACAAGGACCGGAACTTGGTTTTACCAGTTTTACTGCTTTGGTTGTTATACTCTTGACGATAGTCAGTTTCATTCTATTTATATGGATCGAAAAAACAAATCAGTACCCTATGTTTGATTTTTCTGTTTTTAAAATCCGCAATTTTTCAGGTGCTATTTTGGGTTCTGTTGGTATGAATTTTAGTTTTTGGCCCTTCATAATTTATTTACCAATTTATTTCCAGAGTTATTTGGGCTATGATGTAGTAGCAGTTGGCCTTTCTTTACTCGCCTATACACTGCCTACATTAATCATCCCTCCTTTTGCCGAATATCTCTCCGTTCGATATCGTTCAGGAATTGTTATTCCGCTAGGATTGTTTGTGATAGGACTTGGTTTTATTGTCATGAGATACGGCAGCATTGCAGAGAATGCCAGCTGGCTAACCATGCTTCCGGGATCTTTACTGGCAGGAATTGGCTTAGGATTAACCAATACTCCGGTAACGAACACCACTACAGGCTCGGTTTCTTCAAACCGTTCCGGCATGGCTTCAGGAATAGATATGAGTGCACGATTAATTACTTTATCTATTAATATTGCGCTAATGGGGTTTATTTTGGTAGAGGGAATTTTCTCTTATTTAAATACTGCCTTTTCAGGATCTATGAGTAACGCAAAACTTCATGCTGTCTCAGAGAAAATAGCAGCAGGAGACTTCACCTCTCTCCATCAGGATTTTCCGGCACTAGCTACATTAGATTCCTCTGAATCAATTGTACATGCTGCTCTTGCCCACGGTTTTGAGATGATATTATTTTACGGAGGTTTTGGCGTCTGGATTTTAGCTCTTATGAGTTTCATACTATTTAACCCTAGAAAAACACAAGGTCCTTTATCAACTTTATTTAAAAATCCTTAGTAGCTTTTAAGTTCTTCAAATTCGGAAAGAAATCAATACCGGTCATTTGTTCTAAGGTTTCAATTGGAACTACAAAATCATAAAGCGACTTATTGCTATTCTCATTTGGGACCAAAAAAGCGATTGCCTTATGTTCTTTACCGGTTTTAGCTAAAATAATTTTATAAAAATATTTAGGGACAGCCACTTTTTCTGTCCCTATTTTTTTATCCGAGTCTTTCAAAATCCCACCAGTTACAACATAAATATCATTGTATTTACTGGACCAATAACGTGTTTTTTGTTCTAGCCTGTTCCAGATTCCACTATTAAAATCATGATCCTGAGGCGAAATATTAGAGGTGTAAAATGTATCATTATAAGCATTCTGGTCAAATTCCATATCTCCGGCAGGGCAAAGATGCCCCTTATCATATCCTGACTTTTTATAATTTCTCCAGTCTGCAGAACCAGTTGTTACTTTAGGGTCATCAATAAAATAAGGTCGCTTATAATTTGCATTTTTCAAATACTCCTTCTTTAATTCATAAGCAACCCATTCCGCTTGTTCAAACTTTTCATTATAAGAAAGCGTATAGTACCTATGTTTTACGATTTGTTTAGTCGTCGATGTAGGCAAATAAGCGACTGTATAAGTAGAATCCGTACTATTCTGATTGGCAAGAAAAGTAGATTCCTGATGTTGCATCACTTGATTTTGTTCTTTTATTTCATTTTTACATGATAACAAAGTAAAACCAATCAAACTTAAAACAATATAATTCTTCATCTCTCTATTTTTTCTTCCAATATTCAACAACACAACAAATACAAATATTGACTACAGGCATATTTTATAAACTTACAAAAAAAACGCTCCAAAAAGTTTACGTTTTTGGAGCGTTTTAATAACAAATTAATTCTTTATAAAATTAAGACTTTACCAATTTATCTTTTTTCATTTTAGGAGAAACGGATCCTTTTACCATGCTACCTTTAGTTTGCAAATCATCTAAAACATTCAACGCCTCTTCAACATAAACATCTTTAGATAATGCCTGATGCCACGCTTCTCTTTTTTCTTTTAAGGTTGCGTCACTATTCATTTCCAGTTCTTCGTATGGTAAAGATTTAAAAACCAGATTGTTTTTATAATCTGAAATTGGTTTGTATTTTTTACCTTCATTTTCAACTTGTTCCTGAGTAGCTTTAAAGTTCTTAATATTTAGGCTATAGGTGTTCTCTTTATTTTTTACGTCAATCCATTTTGCATTGTCTTCAATCAATTTGAACTGAGCATTTTGTGCAATTCTCGCTTTACTGTTTTCTATCGCCTTCGTAAAATTTTCGTTCGATTTCCATGTACTATAATCAGCAGGATCTATTTTATCCCATGGCATAGCGTTGTCAATATCGCGTTCTCCCATTTTTAGATAAGCATAGCGATCTGGCATTACAACATCACTATGAACACCTTCTAATTGTGTAGAGCCACCGTTGATTCTGTAAAACTTTTGTCCTGTTATTTTCAAAGCTCCTAAATCACCATAGTTTGCATTACGAACAAATTGATTTAAATCAAGAACATTTTGCACAGTTCCTTTTCCATAAGTTTGTTTACTACCAATGATAACACCACGTTTGTAATCCTGAATTGCGGCAGCCAAAATCTCTGATGCCGAAGCTGAGAAACTATTTACCATAATTACTAACGGCCCGTCCCATTCGATTTTTTTATCCTTATCGTATAAAACTTCTTTCTTTTTACCTGCTGATTTTACCTGAACAATTGGTCCGTCTTCAATAAAAAGACCTGCAATATCAACAACTGTAGATAAAGATCCTCCTCCATCATCACGAACATCAAGCACAATACCATTGATATCTTCTTTTTTCAGTCTTTCCACTTCAAGAGCAATATCTTTTCCGGCATCACGGCCATCTTTATTTTCAAAATCGATATAAAATTTAGGCAGATAAATTACTCCGTATTTTAATCCGTTTCTTTCTACGATACTAGATTTAGCATAAGTTTCTTCAATTTCAACGACATCTCTGATAATCGAAATTACCTTAATAGTTCCATCTACTTTTTTAACCGTAAGTTTTACTTCCGTTCCTTTATGTCCTTTAATTTTTTTCACCACATCGTCTAAACGCATTCCTACAACATCTACAGGCTCGTCGTTTCCTTGTGCAACTTTCAGGATTAAATCTCCTGCTTCAAGTTGTTTTCCTTTCCATGCCGGACCACCTGAAATCAACTCATCGATTTGGGTAAAATCATTTTTCTTGGTCAGTCTTGCGCCAATACCTTCTAATTTTCCACTGATATTTACGTCAAAACGATCTTTTTCTTCCGGAGCAAAATAACTTGTATGCGGATCAAAACGGGTCATTATTGAATTTACATAAACAGAAAACCAATCTTCTTTATTCAGATCCTTAATAAGACTAAAATTATCATCTAGTGATTTTAACGAACTATCACGTGTCTCTTTTTCTAAAGTTTCAAAAGATTTCACTTTATAATTAGGATCTGCTTTCTTTTTATCTTCTTCTAATTTTTGCTTCGTTACAATTGATGAAAGAGTAGACAATTTAATTTGTTTTCTCCATCTTTCATTAATCTCTGTTGCATTTTTTGCATAAGGCAACTTATCATAATCAGCATTAAAAGTTTCATCAACATCATAGTTGAAAGGTTGCGCTAAAATAGTCTTATAACGTTTTTTGCTTTCTTCCATACGTTTCATCAATCTTGTATAGGTAAGATTGAAAAACGTTAAATCCTTATTCAAAAACTGATCGTCTAACTGCAACTCATATTGTTTGAATTCATCAATATCAGATTGCAAAAAGAATCTTTTTGAAGGATCTAATGCCTCAATATAATCTTTAAAAATTCCTTTAGAAAATTCATCATTTATTTCAGCAGGACTGTAATGTCCTTTTTCGATAACGAATGCGAGTAATTCTAAAAGTGTTTTATCTCTATTTGGGTCCGGATCTACTGACTTGTCTGCATTTATCTTAAAAGCAAACAAGGTTAATGACAAGCATAATACGGCTATAAGTATTTTATAATTTCTTTTCATAAATTTAATAATAGCATTCATCAATTTTTTAATCTAAGTTACGGTAAAAACTATGCCAACAAAGCCAAGCTCACTATAATTTTTTGTTAAAGATATAAAAATGTTTGATGTCCAAAAGTCTTCTTGAATTTAGTTTACAATTTTTACTTATTTGTTAGTATTCTACCAAAATCTGTTACTACATTTGTTTTTATAAGCTTTAATTTTGATAAATTAGAATAAAAATCGCAGCATGAAAAATGAAAAACCACTAATATTAGTAACCAATGACGATGGTATTTTGGCTCCGGGAATCAGGGCTTTAATAAGCGTAATGGAAACAATTGGCGAAGTAATCGTGGTCGCTCCGGATAAACCACAAAGTGCCATGGGGCATGCAATTACCATAAATAATACTTTATTTCTTGATAAAATTTCAAAAGAAGGAGATCCAATAACCGAATACAGTTGTTCAGGCACTCCGGTTGATTGCGTGAAATTGGCCGTAAATGAGATTTTAAAAAGAAAACCGGATTTGTGTGTTTCAGGAATTAACCACGGAACAAATTCCTCTATAAATGTAATTTATTCCGGAACAATGAGCGCTGCTGTTGAGGCGGGAATAGAAGGCATTCAGGCCATTGGCTTCTCATTATTAGATTTTGACTGGAACGCTGATTTTGAACAAATAAAATCATTCGTTAAAAAAATCACCCTGGAAACACTTCAAAACAAACTGCCTCCGGGTGTTGTTTTGAACGTTAATTTCCCGAAACTAAAAGAAAAAGAAATTAAAGGAATCAAAATCTGTCGTCAGGCAAAAGCCTACTACGCACAAAAGTTTGACAAACGACAAACCCCACACGGGAAAGATTATTACTGGCTAACCGGTAAATTTACCAACGAAGACCAGGGTGAAGATACTGACGAATGGGCTTTAGAAAACGGCTATATTTCAATAGTTCCCGTTCAGTTTGATTTAACGGCACATCATTCTATGCAACAACTTAATACCTGGAAATTAAATGAATAAAAAGGATATACTGATTGGTTTTATGATTGGAATTTTTACTGCTTTATTAGGGAGTTATTTGTTCGTTACTTTTTTTACAAAATTTGATTTTTCAACAGGAATTCAAACTATAAAACAGCATGGATATTTAGGAAAAGTAATTACTATAGGAACGGTTTTAGATCTTGCTGTTTTTGGAATCCTGCTAAAAAGAGACGAAGAACTTATGGCCAGAGGCGTTGTCTTGGCAGTGATTGTTCTTGCTATTTCTACTTTATTTATTTAAATCTTATCTTTGCTTTACAAAAAAAATGTTGTGTTTGAAAATTGAAACACACTTTCAAGAAAATTCATATGAAATATTACATAATAGCAGGTGAAGCCTCCGGAGATCTACACGGTTCAAATTTAATGAAAGCATTATATGAGGAAGATCCTCAAGCCGATATTAGATTTTGGGGAGGCGATTTAATGCAAAAAGCCGGAGGAACATTAGTAAAGCATTATCGTGAATTGGCTTTTATGGGTTTTATTGAAGTGGTTTTTAATCTGAAAACTATTTTAAACAATATCAAAATCTGCAAAAAAGACATTACAGAATTCCAGCCTGATGTTTTGATTTTTATTGATTACCCGGGCTTTAATATGCGTATTGCAAAATGGGCTAAAGCTTTACATTATAAAACGCACTATTATATTTCACCTCAAATTTGGGCATGGAAAGAAAACCGAATTAAAGCAATCAAACATGACATTGATAAAATGTTTGTGATCTTGCCTTTCGAAAAAAGCTTTTATGAAGACAAACATCATTTCCCGGTAGATTTTGTTGGACATCCGTTAATTGATGCCATTCAGAATCAGCCTCCTTTTGATGAAGTTATCTTTAGGAAAGAAAATCAATTAGGTGACAAACCTATTATTGCTGTTTTACCCGGAAGCCGCCAACAGGAGATCACCAAAATGCTAAGTGTTATGCTAAGTGTTGCAGATGATTTTCAAGAGTATGAATTTGTAATTGCAGGTGCTCCAAGCCAGGATTTTGAGTTTTACCAACAATTTATCAGCAATAAAAACATTAAATTTATTTCGAACAAGACATACGACTTATTGCGTTCTTCTACCGCAGCTTTGGTCACTTCAGGAACTGCTACTCTAGAAACGGCACTTTTTAAGGTTCCGGAAGTGGTTTGCTATAAAGGAAGTGCTATTTCATATCAAATTGCAAAACGTATTATAACTTTAAAATACATTTCGCTTGTCAATTTGATTATGGATCAGGAAGTTGTGACAGAATTGATTCAGAGTGATTGCAATACAAAACGTATTAAAGAGGAATTACAAAAATTATTAGAGCCAAACTATCGCGAAAAGCTGTTGAAGAATTATGATATTCTGGAGCAAAAATTAGGCGGAGTTGGCGCCAGTAAAAAAACTGCAAAACTTATTGTTGCCGATTTAAAACAATTTTAAAGATTTTATAGTTTGAAAAAAATATACCTTTTCCTCCTTTTATCAATCCTTTTTGCGTCTTGTAAATCGGCTTCAACTGCTGTGAGCAAAAAGGAATCGAAACGGGAAAATAAATATATTGTCAATCATGTAATCGAAAAAGCAACTGACAACATTGGTGTTCGCTATAAAGCCGGCGGCACAACAAGAAATGGCTATGATTGCTCTGGTTTAGTTTACACTTCATTTGAGTCAGAAAACATCAAATTGCCAAGACCATCTTACGAACAAGCAAAGGTTGGAAGAATAATACAATTTAACGATGCTCAAAAAGGCGATTTAATATTCTTTAAAACCAACAGAAGCAAACAAATTAATCATGTTGGATTAATTGTTGAAGTAAATTCGAACGAAATAAAATTTGTGCACTCATCAACTTCTAAAGGAGTGATCATTTCTTCTACAAAAGAAGCTTATTATCAAAATTCTTATGTACAAATTAATAGAGTTATCGAATAAATCGGCTTAAGCAAAATATATTCTTTTTCTTACAAAATATTTAATACTTTTAAAACATGAAAGTATTAGATTTCCCTTTAGCCAAAATAACCATTTTGTTTATTATCGGCATTTTGTTTTGCTATTATCGCGAACCTTCACTTGATGTTGCCGGAGCGCTCTTCATTGTTGGGATTGTGCTTTTTTTAGTCTCTTATTTTCTAACTCAAAAAAATAAAAAACGCTATCTCTTTTTTGGGTTAAGCACTTATTTTATTTCTTTTTTCATTGGTGCTTTAACTTTATTATTTCATACCAGTTCACTTCAAAAATCAAATTACATTCATAGCCACAGTGCTTTTGAAAATCCAAAAGCCATAACATTTACTTTACGGGAAAAACTCAAAAGCAATACTTATAATGACAGATTTACTGCCATTATAAACACGATTGACAACAAAACATATTCGGGAAAAATAATCGTCAATATCCACAAAGACAGCACTGAAAATCTAATTATAGGAAATGTTATAAAAGTTACAACTACTTTACAACGCAGCAATTCAAACAAAAATCCGAACCAATTTGATTACGGTAAATATTTGGCTGACAAGCAAATTTATGCACAAGTGTATATCAACAAAAGTGAAATCAGCCTTAACAAAAAACTTAAAAAGGATATATGGTATTATTGTGGCAGGTTACATTCCCGAATCGTTCGTAATCTTGAAAAAGCTAATTTTAACAATGAAGAAATGAATGTCGCTCTGGCGCTCATTTTAGGCCAACAACAGGAAATTTCTTCTGATATTATTCAGGATTATCAATATTCAGGAGCTACACATATATTATCCGTTTCAGGACTGCATGTGGGTTTTATCATGCTTTTCATCAATTTTATTCTAAAACCAATTCCGAATACAAAAAAGGGCTCTCTTATAAAACTCCTTTCGATTTTGCTATCCCTGGCTACATTCGCTATCATTTCAGGATTGTCCCCATCTGTTTTACGTTCTGTAGTAATGTTTTCTTTTTTAGCGATTGGTAATCATTTACGCAGAAATGGAAGCATTTATCATACTCTATTAGTTTCTATTCTTTTAATATTACTGTTCGAACCTTATTTTCTATTTGATGTTGGTTTTCAGTTGAGCTATCTGGCACTTTTTTTTATAGTTTGGCTGCAACCTGTCTTAAAAAATATCTGGAAACCAAAAAATAAAATTCAAACGACTGTCTGGAATGCATTAACTGTTTCGTTTGCAGCACAAATTGGCACCTTACCTCTTTGCCTGTATTATTTTCATCAGTTTCCCGGATTGTTTTTTGTTACCAACATTATCATTATTCCGCTATTGTCTTTTATAATGATTGCCGGTATTATAGTAATGATTGTCGCCCTTTTTATTTCTCCGCCAATACTGTTAATTGAAGTTTTTGAAAAAAGCATTTATCTTTTAAATCAAACCATCCATTTTATAGCTTCATTTGAATCGTTTGTTATAAGAGATATCAGCTTTAATTTTTATTTCTTAATCACTTTCTACTTACTTATTATTGCTTTCATTATCTGGAGCAAAAAACCTGGTTTCAGTAAAATATCATTTTTATTAATTACAATAATCTTAGTCCAAATTTCTTTCATCTACACCAAAAAAGAGATCGAAAACAAACAAGAACTGATTGTTTACAATGCGAAGCGAAACACTCTAATTTCAGTAAGAAAAGGCAAAAACATTTCACTTTTTACAAATGACACACTTTCGAAAAATAACATTTTGAATTCATATATAGTAGGGAATTTTGGAAAACTAAAATCAACGAATACAATTAAAAACACTTTGTTTTTTAACGGAAAAAAAATCTTTATCATAGATAGTTCAGGAATTTATGAAAACAGAATTCAGCCAGATATACTGATCTTAACTCAGTCTCCAAAAATAAATTTAGACCGTATTTTACAAGATTTACATCCAATAATAATAATTGCCGATGCTTCCAATTCTTATTCAATTCAAAAGAACTGGAAAATAACATGTCTTAAAAAAAACACCCCTTTTCACGCAACGAGCGAAAAAGGATATTATAAATTAGAGTAAAACTAGATTATTCCCCACTCAATATTGCCTTAGCATCTGATATCCATTTTTTTGCTCCTCCAAATTTATAGTCCAGCAGGCCCAGTTTATTAATCGTAGGTTTATTTCTTCTGATAGAGGCTGTAGCAAGGCAAACCTGAGGCAATTCATCAATACCTAAAGCTTCTTTTAGTTTTCTATTTTGCTCTTTATCCTCATCAGAGAGTGCTGAATCTGACAAATCAAGTTTTAATAAAACAATATTATTATCAGACCAGTCCGCAAAATCAGGAGTTGCAAAAACATCGTTCTGAATTGCCTGTGAAATGCCAGTTGCAGTAAAAAAAATCAATAACGGCTTCCTTTGTTCGTCACACACTTTGATTGCATCGTTCATATTCGTTTTCCAAAATAAACTTTGCGCATGGAGAAAAAATGAACTCAAAAAAAATAGCAGGAGAAGTAGTTTTTTTGTCATATCAGCTTCAATTTAAGTTATATTTATTTCATTAATTTAACACAAATTAAATAAAAAACAAATCAAAATAAGCGTTTAATAATTTAAATATTAACAAAAATACGAATTAACCAATAAAAGATTAATTTTATCATTAAATAAGAAAAAAAACAAACTTAAAACAATAAGCTACTGATTAACAATAGAAACCTAAACCAACAAAACCCTTTTCACACTAAGTTAAAAAGGGTTTTATATCAAAAAAAGATTAATCTGATCGTTAAGGATTCAAAATTAAATTTGCATCTGCTATCCATGCTTTTGCGCCTGCTTGTCTGTAAGGAACTAAACCCAGATTGTTAAAAGTAGTTTTACCTTTTCTCACAGAGGCCATTAAAAGACATACCTGTGGTAATTCATCAATACCCAGAGCATTTTTTAGTTTTACATTTTGTTCTTTTACAACATCAGAGACAGAAGTATCAGACAAATCAAGTTTTACTAAAATAACATTATCGCGTGACCAGACTGCAAAATCGGGGGTTGCAAAAATATCACCCTGAATTTTCTGTGGAGTACCAGTTGCTGTAAAAAAAATCAATAAAGGGCGTTTTTGTGTATCACTTGCCACAATAGCATCATTCATATCAGTCTTCCAAATTAAATTTTGTGAATGTAGAAAAAATGAGCCTAAAAAGAAGAATAAAATAAGTAGTTTTCGGGTCATATTAAATTGGTTTTAAGTAGGTTTATGGGCCTAAATTAACATAATATCCTTATCAAACAAGCGATATAGGAATAAAAAATAAAGGAAAAACAACAAAAACAATAATTTAATAATAAAACATCACTATTTTAATATATTAAACAAAATAACCTGTCAAAAATAACAAAAGCTTTGATTAGCAATCAATGATGTTCATAAAAAAAGTATCCCTTTTTGCCCGGAAGCAAAAAGGGAATCTACAAATTAAACTAAGAAACTTAATTTAAATTAATTATTCGCTAGGATGCAAAATTGCATTTGATTCGGCTATCCATGCTTTTGCACCACCTGGCTTATAAGCAAGCTTTCCTAAAGCACTAAATGTTGTTTTATTCTTTCTCACTGAGGCACTAGCAAAGCAAACTTCAGGTAAATCCTGAACGCCAAATGCATTCTTTAGCTTTACATTTTGTTCTTTATCACTCTGATCCGCAGAAACATCAGACAAATCAAGCTTTACAAGAACTACATTGTCACGCGACCAAACGGCGAAGTCAGGGGTTTTAAAGATTTCATTCTGAAGATTATCAGGTGCACCTTCACCAGTGAATAAAATTAACATTGGTTTTTTTAATTCATTACTTATTGCAATTGCATCTGTCATATTAGTCCTCCAAACTAAATTTTGCGAATGCAGAAAAAATGAACCTAAAAAGAATAGTAGGATAAGTAATTTTTTGGTCATAATAATATTGGTTTTTGGTTAGTATAGGTTTAACGAAATTAACATATTATTTTAATTTTACAATTTTTATTAATACAAAAAATACATTATATGTTTTTTTGAACATAATAAAATATCAAAATGATAAATCAAACAAAACAGTGAATAACTTTTCTTACTAAACAAAAAAAACTCCTTACGATAAGTAAGGAGTTTCTATAAAATGATTGTATGGTATCTATTCTTTTTAAGATTTCTTAGGATGAACAATTCCTTCCGCTACTGTTAGCCAGGCAGATGGACCTCCGGCAACATAGCCCGTTTGCCCGAGTCCTTTAAAATTTACTTTCCCGTCTTTTGATTCAGCACTTGTAAAGTAAACAGTTGGAAATCCCTGAATCCCGAAAGCTTGTTGCAATTCGTTATTCTGATTTTTAATTTCAGGAGTCTGAGGCGTTCTTCTTGGATAATCCAGTTCAACTAAAATAACATTATCAGTAGCCCATTTTTTAAATTCGGGTGTTTTCAGCACTTCATTTTGCAAGCGAATACACCATCCACACCAATCACTTCCGGTAAAGAACATCAACATTGGCTTTTGTACTTTATTACTTACCGTGATTGCTTCTCTTACATCAGTATACCATTTCAATTCTTGCGCTTGTGTCACAAACGCTCCAACTAAAAACAAGGTTATTAAAAATATTTTTTTCATGGTCTTTTGAATTTTTGACAAATTTAAACAAAAAAAGAATCCAAAAATGTCCTCTATTTTACTTCTTGCATTAATTTCCTGATTAATGGCGAAATTGCAATCAAAATAACTCCGGCAACAAGCGAATAAATAGCCAATTGATAGTAACCTTCTGTATAGGATTGCAGTTTAGAAAGCAAAGTATCCCCCGTATTTGACCTGGAAATTTCAGCACCTAATTTCCCTGCAAACAATTGTCCAAATGCACTTGCCAGAAACCACAACCCCATCATCATCCCAAACAATCTTTTTGGAGACAACTTAGTGATGATTGACATTCCGATTGGCCCTAAGCATAATTCTCCAATAGTAGTAATTAAATACGCAAACGTAAATACATTTAAAGACGTAATTCCTTTAGAATTGGCAAAAAACTTTGTTAAGTAAAAAACATAAAATGAAGCTCCCAGAAACAAAAATCCAATTCCGAATTTAATTAATGTATTAGGCTCTATTCTCCTTTTTCCCAACCAAATCCACAACAATCCGATAATCGGACTTAAAACTACCACAAAAAATGTGTTTGAACTATTGTTTACCACATTTGGATCAATAGTAAAGAACAACAACTTATCATTTAGATTGTCTTTTGCAAAGAGTGATAATGAGCCCCCGCTTTGCTCGTAAATAGCATTAAACAACAAATAAAAGAATACAAACAAAAAAGCAGCAAACAGCTTTTTCTGTAATTTTACATCTCCGAGCTTAATCAGTTCGTAAGTAAAATACAAGACAGCCACTATTCCAATTGTATACATAAAATAATCTGTGTAATGTGTATTTTTTACCATTATAAAAATAAATGGCAAACTCAATATTGATATTGTATATACTGCAATTTCACGGATTCTTCTTTTAGCCGGCGCCAAATCCAATAATGGAGAATCTCCAATTGGACCTAAATATTTTTTGGTAAATAAAAATGTAACTAATCCCAAAAACATTACTATTGCTGCTGACAAAAAGCACAATTGCCAGGAATAATATTTTCCCAAATAAACACATAAAGCACCACCAAAAAGTCCTCCAACATTTATCCCGGCATAAAACATTCCGTAACCCGCATCTCTTCTGGGATCATCTTCATGATACAATTCCCCAACCATTGAGGAAACATTAGGCTTAAAAAAACCTGTCCCAATGATAGAGAAAGCAATTCCGTAATAAAACAAATCATGAGGCGCAACAGCAATCAAAAGATTACCCAAAATCATTACGATTCCACCAAAAAACAGTGATTTTTTAAATCCTAAAACTTTATCGGCAAAAATACCTCCAATAAAAGTAAAAGCATATACGAAAGCTTGTATTGCACCGTATTGCTCACTGGCATGATCTTCTTTTAAAAAAAGCTGATCTACCATAAAAATAACAAGAACACCACGCATTCCGTAAAAACAAAAACGCTCCCACATTTCAACAAAAAACAAATACCACAATTGTTTTGGGTAATTACCTTTAAAATTTTGAATTTCCTCTAAAGTGACCTTCTGTTCCATTTATTTATAAATAATTAATTGATTCCTTTTTCTTTCATTACTTTGTTAAGTTGCTTCACTAAACCAAACATCAGTAAAGTTGCAAACATTAACAATGCAAAATTCACCCAAAAAAAATTGGCTTTATTGTCATAAGTATCCCACATACTAGCCAAAACTCCGCTTAACTTATTCCCTATCGAAGTGGCCAAAAACCAGCCTCCCATCATTAAGGAAGTAATATTAACCGGACTCAACTTAGATACGACAGATAATCCCATAGGACTTAAAAACAATTCACCAATTGTTATAATACCATAATTTGCTACCAACCACCAGGCACTAACTTTCTCCGCTCCATCATTACCAATTTGTACAGCAGCGATCATAACCAAAACAGACAGCGCCGAAATTAGCAAACCAAAAGCAATTTTCGTGGGTGTTGAAGGTTCTTTTTTTCTAGATCGCAAAAAAGAGAAAAATGCCACAATCAGAGGCGTTATTATAATCACCCAGGCCGGATTAATAGACTGACTTAAATTGGTAGCCCATAGATGTACTTTAGCCCCTTCTTCAGGTAATTTTTCCGGAGCAACATTTCTAAAATACAAAGGATAATTCACTTCTGTCTCTACAACTCCGTTTACCTTTTGCAAACGAAACTGCTGATCATAAAGTTCAGTAGGGCCTTTTTTATATTCTACTTCTTTTGCCAGTTTTAGTTTGCCAACAAATTGGCCCGCTGTTCCGGTCACTTCTCTGTCTGTATAACGATCAGCCCAGGTAGTAAGTGCTGAACCATTAAGTTTAAACACGGCCCAAAATAAAATAACTACACCAAAAATAGCCAATAGAGCTCCAATTGGTCGTTTATCTTCTGCTTTAGCTTTAAAATAAAGTGATCCATAAAAGAAAACGATCGGAATACAAGCAAAAATAAAAGCATCCGTACTATCTGAACCAAAGATATAACTATCTAAATTAGTCTCTGAAGCAACACCTTTTATCAACCAGCCAATGACTCCAAAAATCAATGACGGCAATAAAATGAACAGGATAATTTTATAAAAAGGCATGTCCCCTTCCTGTACCCCTTTTTTCTGATCGTATCCCACATAATGTTTTGTACCTAATAAAAACACAACAACACCTATGAACATCCCGACTCCTGCAGCCATAAAAGCCCAATGCCATCCTAAAAGGATCTGTAATGCAGCGCCAAAGAAATTACAAATAAAAGCCCCAACATTAATTCCCATATAGAAAATATTGTAACCTTCATCCTTTTTATCTTTATATTCTTCTTTAGAATAAAAACTTCCCAATAATGTAGAAATATTGGGTTTAAAAAAACCATTGCCTATAATCACCAAAGTCATGGCAATATAAAGCATTGTTATGTTGTGCACCCCCATTAGGAAGTAGCCAATTCCCATTAAAATCCCACCAAAAACGATAGACTTTCTATACCCCAAATACCTATCAGCAATAAGACCGCCAATAAAGGGAGTTAAAAAGACCAATGCAATAAAAGTTCCGTAAAGATCAGAAGCTTCTTTCTCAGTCATAGCAAAACCCTCCTTTACATCTTTTAGATATAAAGTAAAAATTCCGATCATCAAATAGTAACCAAAACGCTCCCACATTTCAGATAAAAACAAATAAGGCAGTGCTTTTGGGTGTTTTTTCCACATAGTTATAAACTCTTTAAAATTAAAATTACCTACAAGTCTAAACCTGTAGGTAATTTTTATATCTCTTTATCATTATTTATCGAACACCATGCATCATTTTCTTCAAGAATGGAGTCAAAGCAAATAAGACCAATGCCGCAATACCTGTTAAAACAACAAATACCATAAAGAATTCATATAAATTATGGATTTCAAATCCGGCAAAAAAGTGATTATGAGCACTAATCTGATGCTGATCTAATAAAGCTATCTGCTCAGCTGTTGGTACAATTTTATTATCTAAAACTGCCTGAAGATCAATTCCTAATTCTTTTGCCTTTGCAAATTTATCACCAGTTGCAGGCAGAATAGAACCTAAAGTTCCTCCTAAAGCATATCCTGATGCATTCGACAAAAAGAATACCCCATATAATAAAGAAGAAAAACGTTTTGGAGATAATTTACCTACCAATGACAAACCAATTGGCGATAAACACAACTCTGCACATGTATTTAAGAAATACAATAAGATAAGCCATTTTACCAACAGTAAACCTGAAGTTCCGATATATGAAACCTGAGTAGCAATCATAAAGAAACTAAGAGAAATTACCACTAAGCCAACAGCTAATTTTACCGGAGAAATAGGCTCTTTATCTTTAGCTCTTAAAGTATCCCAAAGTATACTGAAAGGTACCGCTAATATCACTACAAACAGTCCGTTAAAAATCTGAACCATTGATGGAGGCATTAACCAGCCAAAGAAATTCCTATCGGTTTGATTGTCTGCAATAAAAGTTAACGAGGAACCGGCTTGTTCAAAAGCTGCCCAAAAGAAAATAATAAAGAATGAAACGATATAAATAACTATAATCCTGTCTCTTTCGATCTTAGTCAAAGAAGTATCTGAAATAATCAATCCGGCCAATGACAAACCACTTGAGTAAATCAATGTATAAATCAAGTTCTGACCTACGGCATAATGAAAAAAGAATCCTAAAGCGATAAATGCAATTCCTGCAATTGTCAAAGCTTTACCAGAAAAATTAGCTTTTTGTGCTTCACCTTCTTCAAAATCAGAAGCGTCGTTTTTAGAAGGCAAACCTCCTAATGGTTTTCCTTCAGGAGAAACCACATATTTATTTTTCAAAAAGTAAAAAAGGATTGTTCCTAAAAACATCGCAGCTGAAGCCGCCATGAATCCCCATCTAAAAGCATGGATATCTCTAATTCCACCAGCATCTTTAACATCTCCTAACAAAGGACAAATAGATTGACCTAAAAATGCTCCGATGTTAATTCCCATATAGAAAATAGTAAAAGCACTATCTAATTTTGTTTTTTCCTGTTTAGGATACAAACTTCCTACCATACTCGAAATGTTTGGCTTGAAGAATCCGTTACCAAAAACAATAACTCCTAATGCAGAATACATGATGATTTTTGCCAAACCTAAGTTAGACTCAAAAACACTTCCACTGGTAAACAATAACAATTGTCCAATTGCCATTAATAAACCTCCTAAAAGAATACAATTTCTGTTACCTAAAAAACGATCGGCTACAAAACCTCCCAACATTGGTGTCAGGTAACAAAGTCCAAGGAAACCTCCATAAATCAAAGACGCTTCTTCTTCCTTCATCAATAATGAATTCACAAGAAATAAAGTTAATAAAGCTCGCATTCCATAGAAATTGAATCGCTCCCACATCTCGGTTCCAAACAATACCCAAAGTCCTTTTGGATGCGCAGTTTTTACTTGAGTTTCTCCCATATTATTCATTATTTGTTTAAGGTTTAAAGTTTTAGATTATAAATTTTCTTTGATAAAGTTAGTCATTTTATTATAAAGCTGAATTCTTGTTGCACCACCATAAATACCGTGGTTTTTATCGGGATATATCTGAGAATCAAATTGTTTATTCGCCTGAATTAATGCTTCCATCATTTGCATAGAGTTCTGCACATGAACATTGTCATCGCCCGAACCGTGAATCAATAAAAACTTACCTTTCAGCTTACCAACATGATTGATTGGAGAGTTCTGATCATAACCGCTCGCATTTTCCTGAGGGGTCTGCATGTATCTTTCTGTATAAACGCTATCATAAAAACGCCAGTTGGTTACCGGAGCAACCGCAATTGCCATTTTGAAAACATCATTGCCCTGAAAAATACAGTTCGAAGCCATAAATCCACCAAAACTCCACCCGAAAATTCCAATTCTCGAAGCATCAACATAAGGATAATTACCAATTACTTTAGCAGCATCGATTTGATCTTCTACTTCGTATTTTCCTAATTCCTTTTGAGTTACTTTTTTGAAATCAGCACCTTTAAAACCTGTTCCTCTACCGTCTACACAAGCTACAATATAACCTTGTTGTGTAAGCGACAAAAACCAGTAATCATCACTATTGTTCCAATCGTTATTTACCTGTTGAGATCCCGGACCGGAATACTGGTACATGAAAACGGGATATTTTTTAGAAGAATCAAAATCTTTTGGTTTTAAAATCCACGCATTCAATTCGTTTCCTTTCGCTGTTTTTAAAACAAAAAATTCTTTTGCCGGTAAATTGTAGCCTGCTAATTTATTAGCAAGATCCTGATTATTTTCGATAACCTTAATCTCTTTTCCGTTTTTTGCCTCATTCAAAGTATAAGTCGTAGGCTGTAAATTACTAGAAAAAGTATTGATAAAGAATTGGAAATTAGGGCTAAAAGTTGCCGCACTAGTCCCAACTTTAGAAGTTAAACGTACTTTATTTTTTCCGTCTAAAGCAATTCGATAGATATCTCTGTTGATTGAACCATTTTCTGTAGATTGATAGAAAACAGTTTTTGTTTTTTCGTCGAAACCGTAGTATAAAGTTACTTCCCAGTTTCCTTTTGTAACCTGATTTTTGAGCTTTCCCGTTTTATCATATACATAAATATGGTTAAAACCGTCTTTTTCGCTTGTCCAGATAAAACTATTATCTTTTAAGAAAGTCAAATTGTCTGTAACATCGACATATGCTTTGTCTTTTTCATTCAAAACTACTTTTGCAGTAGCTGTAGTTCCGTCAACAAATAATAAATCAAGATTATCCTGGTGGCGGTTTAAAACCTGAGCCGATAATACATTGTTATCATTTGTCCATTGTAATCTTGCAATATAAAAATCCTTATAATTTCCTAAATCAACTTTTTTAGCAGTATTACTTGTTACATCAAATATATGCAATGAAACTTCCGAGTTTTTCTCTCCCGCTTTAGGATACTTAAACGTTTCAATTGTTGGATACAGATCTTTATGAAACATCGACATTGAAAACTCAGGAACCTGACTTTCATCAAAACGAATATAAGCTAGTTTTTTACTGTCCTTACTCCAGTCAAAAGCCCGGACAAAAGCAAATTCTTCTTCATAAACCCAATCTGTAATACCATTAATGATTGCATTTTTCTTTCCATCAGTTGTAACAGTAGTTGTTTTTTTAGAAGCTAAATCATAAACATACAAATTGTTTTCTTTCGCATACGCAATTTTAGTTCCATCAGGAGAAAACGTAGGCTCCTGAATCTGAAAATTAAAAAGTTTCGATAATGATTTAGTCGTTATATCATACAGAAAATAATCTGCTGTAAAAGAGTGACGGAAGATCTTATTTGAATTACAAGCAATTAGAATCTTTTTTTCAGAAGCATCAAAAGTATAACTGTCAATACCATCAGCAAGTGCTTCATGATTTTTAGTATCAATTAGATTCGATACTTTTTTTAAGGTAGCAAAATCATACAAATCAATCTGCATACTTCTACTCGCCTGATCTACATTTAAAACCGTATATTGATCTGTATTTTTAAGCGATTGCAACTCATCCATACCTTTTGCACGAAACGCTCCGCTATAAATATTCTCGACAGTAATCTTTTGTTGACCAAAAACAGTAGCAACTAAAAATAAAAGTATTACAGTAATTTTACTTGTATTCATTAGAATTATTTTAAATATAAAAAAGAGCCCAATTTTAGTAAAAAAAATGAACATAATACACATTTTAAGTGTTAAATGTTAAAAAAAATAACGTTTGCGTATTTTCCAAATTTCAAATACATAGTAAACAAAACTCTTAAAATGGTATCTTTGCCTCAACTATATTATTTAAAATACTGAGAATGAACAACGCTGTTGCCGGATTTTCTAAATTATCCAAAAAAGAAAAAATAAACTGGATCGCCAATACCTATTTTTCAAAGCCTGAAGAAGCGCTAAATATTATAAGAAATTACTGGAATTCAGACAAAAAGCTGCAACAATTGCATGACGAATTCATAGAAAATACAATTACAAATTTATATATCCCTCTTGGAGTTGCCCCTAATTTTTTAATCAACGGGCAGCATAAAACCATTCCAATGGCAATTGAGGAGAGTTCAGTAGTGGCAGCCGCCTCAAAATCAGCAAAATACTGGTCAACAAGAGGAGGTTTTAAAGCAACCGTAATCGATACACAAAAAATTGGCCAGGTACACTTTACCTACAATGGAGACACAGAAAAACTACAATCTTTCTTTGACCAGATAAAACCTAAATTTTTCTCTGACACACAAAGTATTACCAAAAACATGCAACAACGTGGTGGTGGAATTTTAGACATAAAACTAAAAGACAAAAGAAGTTTACTTGAAAATTATTTTCAACTTCATGCTACTTTCGAAACCAAAGACAGCATGGGAGCCAACTTTATTAATTCATGTCTGGAACAGTTTGCTACTACTTTAAAAGATGAATTTCAAAATTCTGATTTATTTTCAGAGAATGAAACTTTAAAAGTCATCATGAGCATTCTTTCTAACTATGTACCAAACTGCATCGTTAGAGCCGAAGTTTCTTGCCCTATTGAAGATTTAAGCGAAAAACACATTCCAAATCCACAAGAATTCGCGGAACGTTTTGTACAAGCTGTTCAAATTGCCGAGGTAGAACCTTTTAGAGCCGTAACCCACAATAAAGGAATTATGAATGGGGTTGACGCTGTTATTCTGGCAACCGGAAATGATTTTAGGGCAGTCGAAGCCGGAGTTCATGCCTATGCTGCAAAAAATGGTCAATATTCAAGTTTGTCTCATGCTAAAATCGAGAACGGGATTTTTACTTTCTGGCTCGAAATTCCATTAGCCCTGGGAACCGTTGGAGGATTAACCTCTTTGCACCCATTAGTCAGACTTTGTTTCGAAATACTCGAAAAACCTTGTGCGCAAGAACTCATGCAGATTGTGGCAGTTGCAGGTTTAGCACAAAACTTTGCTGCATTGCGTTCGTTAACCACAACCGGAATTCAGGAAGGACACATGAAAATGCATCTAAACAATATTATTAACCAATTTGAAGCCACAGAAGATGAGCGTCATTTAATTAAGTCCTACTTTAAGAAAAATGCTGTTTCACACGCTGCTGTAGTTGAATTTATTGAGAATTTAAGAAAATAACCTGACTTATAAATTCCAAACGTTCTAGTTTTAGAATAAAGTCCCAAATCCCAACGATAATTGGAATTTAGAATTTAAAATATTGGAATTTATTTTAAAATTGAAGCATGAAAACAACCTTTTACAGTAACGGAAAGCTCCTAATTACAGGCGAATATTTAGTTTTAGATGGCGCCAGAGCTTTTGCATTACCCACAAAATTTGGACAAAACTTAATTGTAGAAAACGGTTCCAACCATGAAATTCAATGGAAGAGCTATGATTTTGATGCACATCTTTGGTACGAAGACACACTTTCTTTTACCGAAATCATCCATAATACAGTTACAAAAACCGAAACTGTGAAAGCAACTTTGGTACAGATTTTACACGAAGCTTACCTTTTAAACCCTGATTTTATTAATAAATCAGAAGGATACACAATCAGTACACAACTTACATTCCCGAAAAACTGGGGACTGGGTACCTCCTCTACTTTATTAAACAATATCGCTCAATGGACTAAAATTGATGCTTTTACACTTCTTAAAAACAGCTTTGGAGGAAGTGGATACGACATAGCCTGTGCACAAAACAACACTCCTATTATATATCGTTTAGAAGAGAACTTACCTGTAGTAGAAACGATAAGCTTTAATCCGGATTTTATCCAAAACATTTATTTCGTTTACCTTAATAAAAAGCAAAATAGCAAAGCGGCAATAAACGCTTATTACAACAACAAAAATCAAAATTTAGCGGATACTATTATTGACAATAATAAAATTACCGAAGCAGTTATAAATGCAAGAACGTTAAAAGAATTTACCAGTGCTCTGGAAAAGCATGAAATACACTTGAGCAATGTCCTAAAAACAAAAACTATTAAAGAAACTGCTTTCCAGGATTTTAATGGAACAATTAAAAGTCTTGGCGCCTGGGGAGGAGATTTTGTAATGGTAATTTCAAAAGAAAACCCAACAAGCTATTTCACTTCAAAGGGATACGAAACCATTCTTCCTTACAATGAAATGATACTAACTTAGGCAGGTCTTTCAAATTTTCAAAACCCTGAAGAGAAAATCAACTCACAAAAATAATCCATAAAAAAACCCGAAACATTCTATTAGAACGTTTCGGGTTTTATATTTAAACCTTTATCTACTAAAAACTAGTAGTTAAATTGTAATCTGTTATCTTCAATTTTAGCATTGCTTTTCAAAGCTGGCAAAATTCTACTTGCATCAGATGCACTTTGTGCTTTTATTTTAGCAACATACTCAGCGTGATTAGCAATTGCAGGTGCTTTTACAGTACTAATGTTTTTTACAACATATACTCCTGTATTTCCTTCAATTGGAGCAGAAATTTTATTTGCAGTTAATGCAAATGCATTACCAACAACTTTTGGCTCTTGCCCAACTCCACCAGGTAAAACCGGGTTATCCATAGTAACATCAGCTGCTTGCTGAACTGCTACACCAGCACTTTTAGCAACAGCTTCGATAGTAGAACCTGTCATTTTTGCTTTAAGGATTTCAGCTTTTTTCTTGTTTTTCAAGATAGACTCTACATATGGTCTTGCTACTGTTACAGATACTAAACCTGATTTGTTTTCGCTTTTGTACTGAGCAATTACGTGACCAATATTAGCGATTTCAAAACGTTTTACATCTCCAACGCTCGTTTCTTTATCATAAGCCCATCTGATGATGTTACGTTGATTTCCTAGAGGACCAAACGCTTCATCCATTGCTTTTGCAGTTACAGGAGGAGCCACTTTTAAACCTAGCTCTTTTGCTGTAGCATTAAAATCTTTACCTGCAGCATCCATTTCAAATTTAGTTGCCAATGTAAACACTTTATCAGAAGTAGCTTCAGAAGGCTCGATTTTCTGAGCAATTGTAGCTAAACGAATTCCGTCTTGTTTATCTGTAATTTTGATAATGTGAAATCCAAAAGGAGTTTCAACTAAACCAACTTTTCCAATTCCGTTACTGAATACAAAATCATTGAATGGTTTTACCATTTGGTTTGGACCAAAATACCCTAAATCACCACCTTGTTGTGCAGATGAATCATCAGAACTTGTAAATGCCAACATCATGAAACTATCCGGGTTTGCCTGAACCTGAGCAAGAATTTCTTCTGCTTTAGCTTTAGCCTCTTCTTTTGTTCTTTTTTCTTTTTGGTTTGGAGTTTGAGATCCTTCATAACCAATTAAAATATGACTTGCTTTTGCATTAACACCTGCTTTAAATCCTAAAGATTTAGAAATAGCATAATATCTTCCAAAAACATATGGTCCATAAATTTGACCCGGTGCTAAACTGAATAATTTATCAGCATCAACAGCTGGTAAAGCATTCTTAGCTACATAAGTAGAATCGTAAGGAACATCAGAATTTGCATTTACAAATTCAGCAATGTTAGTTGCATTTCTAAAACCTGGCAAAGTATCATTTTTACCTGTTTTTGCGTTATATTCTACTCTACCGTTTAGTAAAGCCGTGATTTTAGCTTTGATTTCAGCTTCATCTTCTTTTGAAGCTTTGTCTTCTACTAAAACATATTGAATTTCACGAGTTGCATCCGCTTTGAATTTCTTCTCGTTTTTCTTCATATAATCTACAATTTCTGAATCAGAAATTTTTACTTCGCTATCTTTAATAGAAGAATATAGTGCAGCAACATAAGCAAAGTTTACTTTGTTCGCTTCCATTTCATATTTCAATTTTCCTTCACTAGCTGTAGTATAAAGACCTGCTTTAACTAATGTACTGTAGATTTGAAATTTTGCATTTAATTCAGCATCTTTTTCTTTTTCAGCAATATATTGTGCTGCTTCAGGATTTGCTTTAAAGTACTCTTTAAATTTTACAACATCAAAACCACCAGCTGCGTTTAAAAACATTGGATTTTTACCAATATTCGGATCTGATTTTAAAACTTCAAGTAAGTGTTTTTCACCAACTCTTAATCCTAATTTATCAAATTGAGCTGATAATAATGCGATTGAAACCTCTTGGTCCCAAACTCTGTTTGCAGCTTCAGTGGAAGTAATTCCTTGTCCACTTTTTTCAACATTACTAACTTTAACTCTAAAGTCTTCAAATGAAATATCTTTTCCGTCGATGCTTCCTACATCTTTCGAACTTTGACCGAAACTTCCTCTAGTGAAAAGGTCTTGTATTATAAATGCAAATAATGCAAGTGCAATAACTCCTATCAATAAAGCGGAACGCTGTCTAATTTTTGCTAAAACTGCCATTTTTATTATCGTTAATTTTATATTCAGTTTGCGAAAATACAATTATCTAGTTAATAACAATACAACTAGCGTTTTATTTTACACAATTTTTTTTATTAATTTAAAAAATCACTCTTTTATTGTCAATTTAACCAATTCGATCTTCTTATTTGTAGCCGCTTCAATCACGAAATAATAGTTGTCAATCACTATTTCATCCCCTTTTTGAGGGATTTCTTTGGTAGAATTCACAATAAAACCACCTAAAGTTCCGTAAGAATCCTCTTCAGGAATTGCCAACTTATAAGTTTCATTTAAATACTCGACATCTAATCTGGTAGAAAACAAATATTTCCCTTCACCTAACTCCTGCTCAATTAACTCTTCGTCTGAATCATGCTCATCTTCGATCTCTCCAAAAAGCTCCTCTACTATATCTTCTATTGTAATTATTCCGGAAGTCCCTCCGTATTCATCTAAAACAACCGCTACATTTTTTCTTTTCTTGATCAGTAAATTCAACGCATCTTTGATCAAAATGGTTTGCGGAACAAACTCCACAGTCATTAAAACTGATTTTATGGTTTTTGGTTTTTTAAACAAATCAAATGAATGCACATAACCCACAATGTCATCGACAGAGTTTTGACTTACCATTATTTTCGAATAGCCTGTCTCAATAAACAACTCTTTAAGATCTGTAATACTATCAAACAAATCAATATCCACTATTTCCGTACGAGGTGTCATAATATCACGCGCTTTTACGCCTGAAAATTCTAATGCATTCTGAAAAATCTGAATCTCCGAATCTACTTCTTCATCGTCTTCAACAGAGTTCATTTGTTCTGTAATGTAATTCCCCAACTCTATTTTACTAAAATACAACTGCACCTGATCTCCTTCTGTTTTTAAAAACTTTCGCAGTATAAAATCAGAAATCCAGATAAAAAAGGTAGAGATATAATAAAACAATCTGTAAAACAAATAGGCCGGAATGGCAAAAAACTTAATCAATGAATTGGCGTAAATCTGAAAGAAAACCTTGGGAAAAAACTCTGCCGTTATTAAAACTAAAAAGGTTGAAATTACAGTCTGCACCAATAAACTGGTTAAGTCAGAAAAATGGAATCCTAAATTGACAATACATTTTAGAATTAAATCCCCCATAAAAAAACCATATACAACTAATGCTACATTGTTACCAATAAGCATTGCAGCAATAAATTTCGAAGGATTCTCAGTAAGTTTGGTAAGGATTTGTGATAAAAAATTATCTTGTTTCTTTTCGATCTCCAGATAAATTTTATTAGAGGAAACAAAAGCTATCTCCATTCCTGAAAAAAAGGCTGATAGTACTAAACATAGTATTATAATACTCATTTCCATTTTTTACTTTTTTTTGTAATGGTCATCAAATTTCTTGGCGTATTTTCTTCTGAAGAAAAACATAAAAACACTTACGCCTGCAATTATAAAGCTTAACCACGGATTTTCAGATGAATTTAGCTTGGTAAATCCATCAAAAATGAAAGCAGCTGCAATTAATAAATAAAGATATTGTGTATATTTTAAAATGCCCATAATTATATTTTTTCGTCTGATTCTATTTCACCGCTTACACGCTGTGAATTAATCACTTTAAAATCTTTACTAAAATCTATTCCCTGACCATAGGAAACTCCTTTTGCATCTGTAAGCTTAAACTTCCTTTCAGTATAAAACCATTCGTTTTTCTGATCAAAAAACAACTGTTCGGTTTCAAGCATCTGTCCCGTTTCTGATGTAATTTTAACTTTTCCCTGCAAATCTATTATGCTGGTTGGTTTATATGAAACCGCATAATTTGATACTATAAAAGTACGTTTTTGTTTTTTATCGTATAACGTAACATCAATTCCCTTTGGGAATTCGGTAAAAGGAAAATCCAAATTAGAATAATCTAACATTTTAGGACTTTTTAAAACCGCAGTAATCATTCCGGAATCGGTGTATTTGATATTAACAGTATCCGCATCACTTCCCGGAACAAACTCTGAGAAGTTAATTTTTTGAACTTCTTTAAAATTACTTTCGCATCCAAAAAACAGTGTCACAGTAAAAACTGTGACAACGGCTATAATATATCTCTTTGGTAAATTCATTTGCCAAATGTAGTAAATTGTAATGAGCTTAGAAAAACATAAAAGCTTGCGCTTAGTTGAATTTACTTTTCACGAACCATCTGTCATTAAAAGAGAAACTCAAACTAAAGTTGAAATAATTCTCCTGAACTAAATTCGCAGACGTGGTACCTCTTTTTCCAAACTCCAAACCAACGTTTACATTTGAAAAAGTTCCACTACCTAAAGGAATTCCGGCACCTAAAGTCATTCCAAGGTCGTTGATTGATTCATTATTCACAATCAGACCAAGTTTCTCATATTTCAATCCGGCTCTGTATGTGATCCTGCTTAAATAGCTGGTAAAAGAAGCATAATTAGGAATATAATATCCACCTACTGCATATTTTTGATATTTTTCATAACGAACATTATCTGCTGCATTATAATAATTGGCAAGTTGTCCGTTACCCTGAAAAGCAACTGTACTACCTACAAGCCATTTCCTTGGCTGACCAATACCTGCACCAAATGTAATTTTATTAGGCAATTTTAAATCATCTTCATGCGCAGGAACTTCGTAAGGATTGGGGTCACCATCTACTGCAATAACTCTTGTACTATTTGAATTCAGTGTACTTGCGAAAGTATAATTCAAACTCGTAAATAAACTTAGTTTTTTATTAATCTTCGTTTGATACATGGTACCGATATTAAAACTAACACCGGATAATTCAGAAGCATTCGTCTCTTTAGTTGCATTTTGAACTCCTGTAACAAGCTCTATACTTGTAGTGGTAATTTTACCAAAGTTATACTGCGCATCAGCTCCAATATTCCACTTAGGCGTAATTTTATATCCTGCACCTAAAAACACTTTATTAACACCACCGGTTCCCTGAAGTTGCGTACTTGTCGCACCATCTGTTCCTGTATTATCGTTTTGTATTTTATAACCAACTGATGTTACCGGAACCAAACCAAATGCAGCTCCAAATTTCCCCATCGGAATTCCTACTGCTAAATAATCATAAGTAGCTCTTTGTGCTTTTGCAGATTCTTCAGTCGTTTTTAGTGTTGAACTTCCAAAAGTTCCTCCAACTGTAAAAGTAGTTTGTCTTAAACTAGCATAACTTGATGGATTTTCAATATTCAAATGGATACTGTCCTGCTCTACCGAAACTCCTGCCATAGACCTATTTTCAAGAGTTCCTTTAAATCTCACATCACCAATTCCGAAAAAAGAATAAGGTGAAGCAGTACCCTGTTGAGCAAATGAAACGAACGAGATAAGCAAACAAGCGCTTACTATAATTTTTTTAATCATTGTCGATTTTATATTGAAATGTTTGGTTCAAACTTTCTAAAAGGAAATTTGAATTGGCAAATATGGTATTTTTTAATCGTTTAGCCAAAAAAACTGCATCTCCTCCCGTTAAAATTATTATAAAATTTGAAAAGTTTGCCCGATATTCATCGATAAAACCATCAATCTCATAGACGAACCCGTTTACAACTCCGGAATGAATGGCCTGCATTGTTGAGTTTCCTATATATAGTTCCGGCAATTCGAAAGTCAGTAAAGGCAACTTAGCCGTATAGTTATGCAAAGATTCATAACGTAATCTTAGGCCCGGAGAAATTGCTCCACCCAAATAATTGTCATTTTCGTCGATGAAATCGTAGGTAATGCAAGTTCCTGCATCGATCACCAATCTATTCTGTTTCGGAAATTGTAAAGTAGCCCCGGAAGCCAAAACCATCCTGTCTATTCCTAAAGTTTTTGGAGTTGCATACTTATTTACAAAAGGAAAAGCATCTTCATGAGTTAAAAAATGAATATTTAACTCCTTTTCGAAAGCCAAAAAAGATTGCTTTTCGATATTTCCAACCGAAGCGACAACCAAATCAGAGCAATTTTGAAATTTTTTTAAAATTTTTGCAATTTCTTTTTCAAGCTCATTTTTCTCAAAAACAAAATTTTCAAGAGCAGTAGTACCCTCAAAGACAGCAGCTTTAATTCGGGTATTACCAACATCGACAGTTAGAATCATCTTTACATTTTTATAAATGCAAAGATACGAATTGATTTTTTTTAAAAAATGTTTTGGATAAACGAAAAATGATTCTATATTTGCACCCGCAATCAGCACGGTGCCTTAGCTCAGATGGTAGAGCAATGGACTGAAAATCCATGTGTCCCTGGTTCGATCCCTGGAGGCACCACCGTTAAAACCCGAATAGAAATATTCGGGTTTTTTGTTTTTAATATTTTTCTGAAAATTTTAACTTTAAAAAAATTTAACCGCAAAGTTCGCTAAGATTTCCACCTCATAGACCATTTAGAAAATACAAGTTTGCAAAGCTAGGTCAACAAAATTTTGCGAACTTGTGTGTTTATTACTTTACAACTGCGGCTAAACTTTTCCTGTCCTATCATTCCTTCCTTTTAAGTTAAATCCTGCAACATCAACAAATAAATATATTTTGTTAAAAAAGTATCAAATAAATAAAAAATTATCTTTTATATTCGTAAAAAAATATTTAATACTTTTATTTTACCCCCAAGTACACAAAGTTATTTTATGAGCAAAACTTCTACAAAAGGCATCTGGAAAGTAATTTCAGCCTCCTCAATGGGTACCATGATTGAATGGTATGATTTCTATATTTTCGGGAGTTTAGCCGTCGTAATTTCAACAAAATTCTTTCCTAGCGATAATCCAACCGCGGCATTTTTATCAACTTTAGCCACTTTTGCAGCCGGATTTGTAGTACGTCCTTTTGGTGCATTATTCTTCGGAAGGCTTGGTGATATCATTGGTCGTAAATATACTTTTATGGCTACTTTATTATTAATGGGAGGATCAACTTTTTTGATAGGCTGTATTCCGAGTTACGAAACTATTGGCTTCATAGCTCCTTTGTTAGTTTTAATTTTGCGTTTACTACAAGGACTTGCTCTGGGCGGAGAATATGGCGGAGCAGCTACGTATGTGGCTGAACATGCTCCTGTAGGACAAAAAGGATATTGGACATCGTGGATTCAAACCACGGCAACGGTTGGTTTATTTATTTCTTTGATGGTGATCTTAGCAACAAAAAACGTACTTTCTCCTGAAGACTTTGATTCCTGGGGATGGCGCGTCCCGTTTTGGGTTTCTATTGTAATGGTAGGTGTTTCATATCTAATTCGTAAAAACATGGATGAATCTCCTGTATTTGCTAAAGCGAAAAAAGAAGGCACTACAAGCAAAAATCCGTTAAAAGAAAGCTTTGGGAACCGGTATAACCTGAAATTTGTGTTACTGGCCTTATTTGGTGCTACAATGGGACAAGGCGTTGTTTGGTACACCGGGCAGTTTTATGCCATGAGCTTTATGAAAACCGTAATGAATGTTGATTCTTCGCAAGTCGATGGATTATTGGGAATTGCATTATTAATAGGAACTCCATTTTTTATTGTTTTTGGATGGCTAAGTGATAAAATCGGAAGAAAGTATATTATGATGAGCGGAATGTTACTGGCTATTTTGTTTTACAGACCAATCTATAAAATGATGTATACGACTACAGATGTAAGTTACAAAACTGAAATTGTAGAAAAAACAAATCAGTCTGTTGTAACAAATAAAAACAATGACCTAATAACTTCAATTTCAAAAACCTATACTGACGGAACTTCGTATATCGAAAAGAAGACAGATTTTGCAAATAAAAAAGAATCTCAAAGCAGCATTTCGATCCATATCAATTCAGCCGACGAATGGACATTAATATTTTTAGTTTTTATTCAGGTTTTATTTGTTACAACGGTTTATGGTCCAATCGCAGCTTTTTTAGTAGAAATGTTTCCAACTAAAATCAGATATACTTCGATGTCATTACCGTATCATGTCGGGAATGGTATTTTTGGAGGTTTACTTCCTGCTATTTCTACTTACTTTGTAACACATGCAAAAGAAGCCGGAAAACCTGATTATTATCTCGACGGACTTTGGTATCCTATTATCATTGCTTCAGTCTGCTTTGTAATTGGAATGATTTATATCGATAATAAAAACAAAACGAATCACCTTTAATATTATTAACTTATGAATGCGATCAAACAAATTTTAGGTGTTTTATGGATTATACTTGCGGTTGCAGCGGCTTATTTTTGCGTATTTGAATTTGGCTTACCTAAACTCTTATCAGACAAACAGGATGATCTGGTATTTGGAATCATCATCCTTTTTATCCTTACACCTCTAATCGTTTTAGGATTGGGAACTTTTGGATATTTTGCTGTGATCGGGGAATATAATAAAAAGAAGTAGCACTATTTTATAAAAGGAAAGGGCTGCCTGTTTCCAGACAACCCTTTCGCACTACTAACAAAAACCAAATCTTTACCTTATCAGGTATATTTTTTTAAATTATTTTTTGACAAACTTCATTACTTGAATTTTACCATTTTCATCAGTGGTTTTAATTATATATAACCCCGTTTTTAAATCACTTACGCCAAATTGAAAATCTGAATTTTTATTGCCATTAAAACTTTTTACTAACTGACCGGAAATAGCATAAACCTGAACTTTAGCAGTTGCTATATTTAGAGTAAAATAATCCGAAACCGGATTAGGGTATAAGTTAACTGCATTTCCTTTCTCGAAATCTGCAATAGCCAAATTCGCTTGTTTATTACCATAGATTCTATATTCGCCAGCCGGAATATTTATAGCAGCAGTTACATCTGTCACATTTATAGTGGTATTATCCATTAAGTTATACCAAGTCCCAGCATACTTAAAACCTGTCGCTACATTTTGTGCGGTAACATCAAAATTGGCCAGTATCAAGACATCTTTTAATTGTGTCGATACCAGATTATCATTACTTATTTTTATGTTTACAGACAATGAATTTGCACTAGCAATAGTAGAAGTTCCTAAAAATACAGGCTCTTTTATTTTTAGTGTAATCATTTTTGACCAATCACTATAAATTTTATTTCGATTTGAATCTCCTAACCAACTATTTACCCATTGAGGTTGTGGTTTTGTATCTAATTTGCAATCTCCGGAAGTAGCGTCACCATCTGTATTTACAGAACCATCCCTACAGGTATAAATAGAACTTTCCCATCCTAATTCTCCAAAATGCCAAATCATTTTTGGTCCAGGAATCAATAGCGAAACCGCTCCAATGGCAGACATTCTTGACAAAGCTGTATTTAATGTTTTTACATTATAAGTTCCACTTGAAGCTCCGTATTGTACATTTTTATACATCAAACGCTCTTCATCATGACTTTCTGCATAACCCATTAAACGATTTGCTGTAAAACCACGACTAGAACTCGCCATTCTTGAAATATCACTATCTGTAGCATATCCCATTGACAATTGATTGTATTGATCTGTCATTTTACCCCACATCATAATTCCTTTACTTGGCGTTTCAGCAACTCTGTAATTTGCCCATTCTTTCTCTTCAGCATCACTTCCTAAATGCTCAAAAATTGCATAATGAGCAGGATCAAGACTCCAGGAATAATCAGCATATTTCTTTAAGATATCTACCCTGTCTTGTTGGTATTTATTCGTACAAGCTTCATCTGATGCAGTACAAGCCTGTGTAAACCCTTTGGTTAAATCCCAACGGAAACCATCAATATGATATTCTTCAATCCATTGTTTGATAACGCGATCTACATAATATTGAGTTTTTAATGATTGATGATTAAAATCTTCACCAACACTATAACTGTGTTTTGCAACGGTATTGAAATACGGATTTTCAGCTGTTGGTGAACCAAAACCATCGCCATCAGGATCATTCATCCACATTCTAACCATCGGATTACGTCCGAAAGCGTGATTTAAAGCTACATCCAGAATAACTGCAATTCCATTTTGGTGGCACAGATCAATAAGTTCTTTTAACTTATCAGAGGTTCCGTAAAACTTATCCAAAGCCATGTGAAATGAAGTATTGTACCCCCAGCTTTCATTGCCTTCAAACTCCATTACCGGCATCAATTCGATTGCATTAATTTTTAGAGATTTAAAATATTCAATCTTATCGATTAAACTTTGAAAGTTTCTAGCCGCATCAAAATCGCGAACCAAAACTTCATAAACAACCAACTTTTCTTTTTCTGGTTTTGCAAAATTAGTTACTTGCCAATTGTATGGCGCTTGTCCGGTTTTAAGAACGGTAACTTCAAAATTTTGTCCTACCGGATAAACGGGCATATTAGAATAAGAAGCCGATGGAATAGAAGGATCATCATAAGGAGACAATACCAATGTCGAATACGGATCTGCCGTTTTTACTAATGAAGGTGAATTTGCAATTGGATTATTTTTAACTACCCAATACTGATAGGTATTATTCTCACCCGAAACTAATTCATTTAGTTCTAACCAAAATTTTCCGGAAACAGGATCTTTTTTCATGGCATACGCCGATGTTGGCTGCCAATTATTAAAGCTTCCCGCAACGTAAACAAAATCTTTTAAAGGAGCATCCAGAACCAAAGTTGCTTTTGTAAAATCGGCTGGATTATAATTAATTCCGTCAACAAGACCTTCTGGCATCGCTTCTGAAACCGTATTTGGATTTACTACAACCGAAAACTTTTTTACAATTGTTGTTCCTCCCTGAGTTACCGTTAATTCATACGTTTGATTGGTTGTAATATTAGTATGAGAAAACGAATAACTTGTAATTCCTGCATTCGCATTAATTATATTTCCGTTTGATTTTAAAGAATAATTCGCTGCCCCGTTTGTATTTGTTGCAGTAATAGTAAAACTTGAACCCGAAGCCAGAATTGTGGCGCTGTTTTCAATTGGCGCTGTTAAGCTAACCTGAAAGGAACCCACTTTTATAAAAAAATCGGAACAAGATGGTGCTTGTTTTAATGTCTGAGAACCATTTGCGTTTCTAAACACAAGTCCCATTTTGGTTGCTTCTGCTTGTTGTGTAGTAGTAAGTCCAAAATAAATACTTGGCGTAATCGTAATACTCCAGGTACCATTTCCGTTATTCGTCATTAATCCAATCCCGTCATCGTTGCCCCAATTTCCTTTTGCAGTTGCCCAAGGATTTGCTTCTGACCCGATTCCTGAGTGCATATATACTTTTGCAGGATTAGCTCCCATTTCATTACAAGTTGCTGATGCAAACGAAGCGGTAATTGTAATAGGTTCATCGACCTGAAATACAGCAGGCGAAACTGTTATTTGTTGTGCGTTTACTGTAATAGAAAGCAGCAATAGAAATAATAGTAAAGTTTTTTTCATAATGTGGTTGGTTGATTGGTTAGTTGGTATAAAAAAGGGCTACCTAACAGATAGCCCCTTTTAATTTTCAAGAAAAAACTATCCTTGATTTGGAATCAATAAATAGCTTCCGTCTATATCATTGAAATAAATAACATATTTAGATTTTTCTACTGGAACATTATCTCCGGTACCGCCCCCTGAAAAAGCAGTGGTTCCTCCCCAAGAAACATCCCAACTATCATTTGCTCTAAATTTAAGACCTCCATCGTTTAATGGAGTGATTCCTAAGCTCCATGCATGTTTATCAAAAGTAGATTTTATCATAGGTGTAGAAGCATCCCAACCTTTTGGGGTACTGTCACCGATAATTCCAACTGTTCCATTCGTTTTTGCAGCAGTAGCATCATAAGTAACTAATGTATAAGTCAATGCTTTTGTGTTAAATTGAAAAGTATAATATCCATCAGCCGCAATTGTAAATTCGCCTGCATTACTGTTTATTTCAATAGCATCACTTGACGCCTTACCTAATTGAGAGGCCCAACTTCCCTTTTCAGAAATCAACTTAAAGTTACCGGCTTTAAAGAAACCTGTAAATTTATACAAATCTGCATTTTTCCCGTCTCTGTACATCGGTTGATGTTTCGTGTCAGCGTTGTTATCCCAACCACCATCTACAGCAGCTCCAATTAAATACCAATCTGTAAAATTGTAAGCCAATTTTCCTGCATAAGGAGTTACGCTTATTGTAATAGCTTTAGATATTTGAGGAACTCCTCCAGAAATATCAGAAGAAACTTTTACATCAAACTGAGACGCAACGTCTGTTGGTCCTCCAAGATCAATTGCTGCCTGATTTAAATCTTTAACCAATACTGACACTTCAGCAATATTGTTAGTTGTTTCAAGAGTGATTGCTTTTGTAAAATCACCTCCTTTTTTATCAATTAACAACTTATAGTTTACTACGACAGGAGCAGAATATACTGCCTTTGACCAAGTAAACTTAGCAGCTACATCTGCAGCATGATCTACATCCAAAACAAACTCTTTTCCTGTTGCAGGTGCAGTTATTTCAGGTGCTGTAACACCATCAACAATTGGTCTGTTATCTACAGCATCAGCATTACATGATACCGCCAATACACCAATAAATGCGATTAAAATTTTATATATATTTTTCATTTTACTGTTTTATAAAGGTGTTAGTATCCTGGATTTTGCTTCAATGTTGGATTTGCCTGAATATTTCTTGCAGGAATTGGCATTAAATCTCTAAATGATTCAGTCGATGTACCCGCCATAACGCCACCTTTCCATTGCCAAATTTTAGATCCTCCGGTAAATTTCCCGAAACGAATTAAATCTGTTCTTCTGTGACATTCCCAAAATAATTCACGTCCTCTTTCTGCTAAAATGAAATCAAGAGTTAAATCTCCATTAGTGATAGGCGTAGTTTTTGCTCTATTTCTAATTTGATTAATATATCCTACAGCCGTACCTACATTTCCTGTACTAGCTCCTCTTACTGTAGCTTCAGCATACATTAAATAAGCATCAGATAATCTAAACATCGGGAAATCAGTATCCGGAACATCAGGTCTTTGTGCTTTTGATCCATCAGAGTTAACGTTGATGAATTTCGTTACCGCATAACCATCTGTAAAAGTTCCTACATTATTAATATCTAATGATTGACCAGCTGTATAAAACGTTCCTCTTTTATCTCCTGTACCAGTTGCGTCAGGAAAAAGAGCCACAAACTCTTTACGAGTTCTGGTACCTTGCCATCCACCATCCATACCTTGATCAGCAGAGTCCATACTACCACCAATAGAAGCGTGAATTATAAAACTCATTCCGCCACCTACAGCTCTAATAGCATTACCATCACTAATGATTGGGAAAATAAATTCGCTTTGAGCTCCATTTCTATTATTATCTGCAGAGAATAAATATCGGTAAGGAACATTTGCAAACGTATATCCTGAAGAAGTAATGATTTCGTTGCACAATGTTGCTGCCTCATTATTTTTTTCTACTCCTATATATACTTTAGAATTTAAATAAAGTTGTGCCAATAAAAATTTAGCTGCAGTTTTATCAACTCTACCATATTCGTTTGTTTTTGAAGCCGCCAAACCGTTATCCATGTCTTTTAATTCAGCTTCAATAAAAGTATACACTTCTGCTCTTGTTCTTTGTACCGGATAAAATAATCCAACAGGATCAGCTTCAGTTGTAATAGGCACACCTCCAAACAAATCCATTAGATTATAGTATGAAAATGCTCTTAAAAAACGAGCTTCTGCTCTAAAAGTTGCAATATCTGCTTTTAAGTTAGCATCTACACCTCTTGCGTTAAGCTTTTCGTCTGTAGTTTGTCTTAAAAATTCATTTGCAACACTAATTTCATAGAATGCTCTTGAATATGTTCCAGCCAAAAACTCATTCGCAGGTGCCCAATTTTGTGTGTTTAAAGTTGGTAAAGTTCCATCAGCCCATCCAATAATTGCTTCGTCAGTAGGAAGTTCCTGTACCACAAAAAGCAATCTTAAATAACTACTAAAGTCTCCACCAAGCCCAGCGATATCCGGTTTACCATCTCCGTCATTACCTCCTACATACAAACCTGCATATAATTTTGCTAATACTTGTTTGTATGAAGACGGATCCTGAAAAAAGGTCTCAGATAAAAATTCGTTTTTATCACGTGGCGTCACATCTAAGTCGCCAGTACACGAAGTAAGTGTCATATTTAACCCTAAAATAAATAGGATAAAATAAGATATATATTTAAATGATTTTTTCATTTTATTTCTTTTTAAATTGATTTTCAGTGCTCGATTAGAAACTTGCATTTACCCCAAACAAGAATGTTCTGGCTCTTGGGTAAACATTATTATCGATTCCGTTGAATTTTTCAGGATCTAAACCACCGTATTTTGTAAGTACAAAAACATTCTGAACACCAGCAGTAAATCTTAAACTAGCTGATTTCAATAACGTTTTATCAAACGTATACCCTAGAGTAACGTTATCTAACTTAATAAAAGAAGCATCTTTTATGTAGTAATCAGACAAATAACGAGAAGTACCATTATCTTCATATCTAAATCCTGTATTAAGATAATCTGAACTTACATTAGATAAATCAGTTTGTCTTCTTAAACCTGCATCAGAATATCCAAGATTAGAACTCACATTATCAAAAATGTAATTTCCTAAACTAGCTCTCCAGTTCATCGTAAAATCAAACTTCTTGTAGTTTAACGTAGAGAATAATCCAAAGCTATAATCTGCTGCTGGTTTATGAAATCTATAACGATCTCCGTCATCAATTTTACCATCTCCGTTTCTGTCTACATAAGCTCCAGCGATTGGTTTTTTATTCGCATCGTATAATTGCTCATATACCAAAAATGCTTCTGGTGCATATCCTACAGAATTCACTTCAATTTTATTTCCACCACCACCAGCGATATTATCTCCGGTTAAGTATCCGGAAAAACCCGGAACAGTAACTCCCAAATCTGTAATTTTTCGGTCAATATAAGTTGTATTAAAAGCAACATTCCAATTCAAATTATCACCTTTAATGATATCTGACTGAATACTAAATTCAACCCCTTTTGTTCTTAAACTACCCACATTATAAGTTCCCGTGTTTCTAATATTTGCTCCATCAGGAACAACAACATCTGCTAATAAATCACTTGATTTTTTATCAAAATAATTTATCGTACCCGTAATTCTGTCATTCAGGAATCCAAAATCAACTCCAAGGTTCATCTCTGCTAATTCTTCCCATTTGATATTTTCATTGTATCCTTCTGGTCTTGCAGTTTTATAAACAGTATTCCCAAAAATATACTGAGAATTAATTGTACCAAGTGTAACCCTTCTTAAATAATCATATTGAGCATCAATATCCTGTTGTCCTGTTGTACCGTAACCAACTCTTAATTTCAAGCTAGAAAGTGTGGTGTTACCTTTTAAGAAAGATTCTTCAGCAACATTCCACGCAAACGCTGCTCCTCCAAAATTACCCCATCTGTTTTCTTTAGAAAAACGTGAAGTACCATCTCTTCTGTAATTCAGCGTTAATAAATAACGACTATCGTAGTTTAATGTCAAACGACCAAAGAAAGACTGTAAGTTAACATCCGGATCAATAGTAGTCAATTCATTACGAGTTGGCTGCGTAGTTTCTCCTGATTCGTATTTCTGTTTTTGAAACAATTGATAGTTATAACCCGCAGTTGCATCAAGTTTAAGTTTACCTAAATCTTTTGTATAATTAAAATAGGTATTTAAGTTTTTGTTTTGAAGATTATTAGTGTAACTATTGTAGTTTCCTAAATTTACCCAATTTCCAGAACTAAAAGCATTTGGCTGATATCCTAAAGCACTTTCTGTACTTTGTCTGTTATATCCATTACTATCAAATCTATCGATACCTGCTTCAGCGATAATTCTTAAATCTTCGAAGAAATGAAATTTATAATCTACTCTAATATTACCCCATTTTCTGGTAGAAGTTGCTCTTTTATCCTCAAGATTCAATCTTGCAACTGGATTTCTTGAAGGCAATAATGGTAAATTTCCGTTTGGCTCTAACCATTCAAAATATCCTCCGTAACGAGATCCAGATTGGTACACAGATTGTGTAGGATCAAACCCAATAGCTCCACCAATAATAGCAGCTTCGTCCTGAAATTGATTTTTACCAAATGCTAAATTTCCGCTAATATCAATTTTTAAGTGATTATCAAACAAAACCGGATTTAACGATATCGATGTCGTAGTTCTTTCAAAAGAAGTGTTTCTTAGGATTCCAGGATTATTAACATTCCCAACAGATAAACGTACCGGTAATTTATTAAATAATGAACCACTAACAGAGATATTATTATTGGTAGTCAAGGCTGTATGAAAAATTTCATCCTGCCAGTTTGTATTTGCTTTACCCATTAACGCTTGTTGAGCAGGAGTACCTTTTGTATTTACTAAATTGCGGAACTCATCTGCACTTAACACATCAACTGTATTTGCTACTGTATTAATACCAACTTGAGAGCTAAAATTAACTTTCACAGCACCTTTAGTTCCTTTTTTAGTCGTAATTACAATTACACCATTTGCCGCTCTGGACCCGTAGATTGCTGCTGCAGAGGCATCTTTAAGAACTGTAAAAGACTCAATATCATTAGGATCAATAGTAGATAAAATACTAGTCGCTCCACTAGGAACCGCATTACTTAATGGAAGTCCATCTAAAATTATTAAAGGCTCGTTTGAAGCTTTTAATGAAGATCCTCCACGAATTCTAATATCAGCTTTAGCACCAGGAGCTCCTCCGCCAGTTACGTTAACACCAGCGATACGACCGCTAATTAAACTTTCCGGAGTTACGTTGATTCCTTTATTAAATTCTTTAGCCGAAATTTGAGAAACAGATCCTGTTGCGTCTTTTTTCTTAACAGTACCATAACCTACCTGCACCACAACTTCTTTAAGTTGGTTCGTATCTTCTTCTAAAGAAACAGATAAAGTTTTTTGGCCATTAAAGACTATCGTTGACGTTTTATATCCAATAAATGAAACCAAAATTTTGTCTCCATTTTTCACATTAGATAACTGAAATTTACCGTCAAAATCTGTTGATGATCCGCCTGGAGCACCCTGTACATTTACATTTACCCCCGGGATTGGTTGTCCCGTTCCCTGATCGGAAACTGTTCCGGTTAAAGTACTTTGAGCGAGTACACTAAACGGCAACAACAGGAATAAAAATAACAACTTTTTATAAATTGCTTTCATACTTTTTGTTTAAATTAGTTTGAGTTTTTGATTGTTAGTTAAGTTTTTAATTTTACTTCGAATTTCAAAATTAGGAATTTATTAACACGACCAACCAGCGACAATTTATATTACATTACGAAAACGTGATAGTGTTGAAAACTTTCTATATTTTGTAATCTTTTCAGTCAAAAAATATCAAATCAAAAAATAAAAGATACCTTTATTAATAATTAGATTTTTTTCAACATTTACTATGAAACGCAAAATAACCTTAAAACAGATTGCAAAGGAACTTGATGTTTCTATTTCAACTGTCTCAAAATCACTTAGAAACAGCCTGGAAATAGGAGAAGAAACCCGTATAAAAGTGCAGGCTTTTGCAAAGTTTTATAACTACAAACCCAACAACATTGCCCTTAGTTTAAAAAACCGAAAAACCAAAAGTATTGGTATTATTATTCCGGAAATTGTACATTATTTTTTCTCTACTGTAATCAACGGAATTGAACAAGTGGCAAACGAAAATGGGTACAGTGTTGTCATTTGTTTATCTGATGATTCTTTCGACAAAGAAGTCTTAAATATGGAAATGTTAGCCAACGGAAGCATCGATGGTTTTATCATGTCACTTTCTAAGGAAACCCAATACAAGGGTGATTTTCACCATATTACAGAAGTTATCAATCAGGGAATGCCAGTTGTTATGTTCGACCGCGTTACCAATGATATTTTATGTGATAAAGTAATTATTGATGACAAAGCAGCTGCTTATGAAGCAGTTCAGAGTTTAATTGATAATGGCCGAAAAAAAATCGCTCTTGTAACTACTGTTGATTACGTAAGTGTTGGAAAATTAAGAACTGACGGTTACGAAAAAGCACTTCTGGATAACGGATTACCATTCAACGAAGATTTAATCATAAAAATTGAAGATGTCGATACTTGCGAAATAACCATCAGTCAGCTTTTACACGACAGAGCTTTTGATGCAGTTTTTGCAGTAAACGAGCTTTTTGCAGTAACGATTATCAAAACAGCCAACAAAATGGGACTTAAAGTTCCGCAAGATCTTGCTGTTATTGCTTTTACTGACGGAATTATCTCTAAGTACTCCACGCCAACCATTACAACTGTAAGTCAGAGTGGTGAAAAGATGGGGAATAAAGCCGCTAAAATGCTAATCGAAAGGCTTGAAGCAGAAAATCATGATGACGAAGAGGAAAACGAAAATTATACGACAGAAGTAATAGAAACACATTTGATAGAAAGAGAATCTACGGACTAATTTTCTTAAAATCAACCTATTCTAAAGCCATAAATGTTATTTATGGTTTTTTTATGATTTGAATTAAAAAAATAATTAATACTTTTACGCCTGCTCAAAGCTTTTACTTTTACTTCGAACCATAAGTAAGTTTTGATAAGCAAAGCGCTTATCGTCTAATTAATTTTTTAATTACGATAATGGAAAAGCGTAAATTAAGTTTCTGGGAAATTTGGAACATGAGTTTCGGATTCCTGGGAATACAAATGGGGTTTGCACTTCAGAATGCAAATGCCAGCAGAATTCTTCAAATTTTTGGTGCCGACGTACACGAACTTTCATGGTTCTGGATTATTGCTCCCCTAATGGGATTAATAGTGCAACCCGTTATTGGTCATTATAGTGATAAAACCTGGGGAAGATTCGGAAGACGAAAACCGTTTTTTCTTGTAGGTGCCATTTTAGCTTCGGTAGGATTAATTTTAATGCCACAAGCTAATATTTTCATATCCGTTTTACCGGCCTTATGGGTTGGAGCCGGAATGTTAATGATTATGGATGCTTCTTTCAATATTGCCATGGAGCCATTTCGCGCTTTGGTGGGCGACAATTTAAGAACAGATCAGCGTACCGCAGGTTTCAGTATTCAAACTTCATTAATTGGTTTTGGAGCCGTAATTGGTTCAGCATTACCCTATGTTTTAACCAAGTATTTTCATGTTTCAAACAGCACAGTTCCAGGAAGTGTGCCTTTGAATTTGACCCTTTCTTTCATCATTGGAGCTGCCGTTTTAATCGGTTCTATTCTGGTAACGCTTTTTACAACCAAAGAATATTCACCACAAGAACTGTCCAATTTTGAAGATCCTCAAAGTGAAGTCGATGTTCCTTCTGAAGAAAAATCAAAACTTTCAGACATTTTTACCGACTTTGCAAAAATGCCTACAACAATGCGTCAATTGAGTTGGGTACAGTTTTTCTCCTGGTTCGGATTATTTGGTATGTGGGTTTTTACAACTCCCGCCATTGCACATCACATTTACGGATTACCCTTAAGTGATACTTCAAGCCAGCAATATCAGGATGCAGGGGATTGGGTTGGAATTCTATTTGGAGTTTACAATTTAGTTTCCGCTATTATTGCGCTATTTTTCCTACCTTACATCGCTAAGAAAATCGGACGAAAATCAACTCATGCAGTTTCATTAATCATTGGAGGAATCGGATTAATATCGATTTATTTTATGCCAAATGAAAACTGGGTTGTATTACCCATGATTTTAATTGGAGTTGCGTGGGCAAGTATCCTGGCGATGCCTTATGCCATTCTTGCAGGATCAATTGCACCTAAAAAAATGGGAGTCTACATGGGGATCTTCAACTTTTTTGTTGTTATTCCGCAAATTGTAAATGCCCTTATTGGAGGACCAATTGTAAAATACCTTTATAATGGCGATGCTATTTACGCCTTAATTACAAGTGGAGTCAGTTTTTTAATCGCTGCTCTTTTAGTCTACAAAGTAAAAGATGTAGACGACACCATTCAAAAATCATAAAGAACAATTTCTAATATAATGAACAAAAAAGCATTCATATTCGACCTTGATGGCGTAATCGTTGATACTGCCAAATATCATTTTTTAGCCTGGCAAAAAATCGCTCAGGCACTAAATATAAATTTCACACACGAAAATAACGAATTACTTAAAGGTGTAAGTCGTGTACGTTCGTTAGACATCATTCTTGAATTAGGCAATGTTCAGGCTTCTCAGGAAGACAAAGACAAATGGCTGATTCAAAAAAATGAAGATTACTTATCTTATTTAGTTGACATGGACGAAAGTGAGATTCTTCCGGGAGTTTTTAAAACACTACAACTATTAAAAGACAAAAATCAGGGAATTGCTTTGGGATCTGCGAGTAAAAATGCCAGACCAATTCTGGAGAAAACAGGAATCATTTCGTATTTCGATGTTATTGTTGACGGAAACGATGTTACCAATGCCAAACCAGATCCGGAAGTTTTCTTAAAAGCGGCTGAATTACTACATATTGATCCAAAAAATTCAATTGTATTCGAAGATTCTGTTGCCGGAATACAAGCAGCAAACATTGGCGGAATGGTAAGTGTAGGAATTGGTGAGGACACAATTCTACATGAAGCCGATTATATTTTTAAAGATTTTACTTTGATAGACGAAAGCTTTATCGATAAGTTAATTAATTAGAAAATGTGATAATTTCCTAAACTTGAATTATCTAATTGACTAATTACTTATCGCTCTAATTTAAAATGTGTCAATTTGATCATTGGAAAATGAATAATTATCAAATTAAAAAATCATCTAATCAACAAAACAGTAAACAATCAGCAATTAAAGATAAAATCAAATTAGAAAAGTCAAAAAAATAATTATCTAATTGACACATTTTCTAATTACCTAATGCTTTAATTGCCCAATTCTCTAATTTTAAAAAAAATGAATCAAGATTATATAAAACCAGACAACTGGTCCATCATTGAAGAAGGATTTGATGTGGAAAGAGTAAAGTCGTCTGAAAGTCTTTTTAGTATCGGAAACGGTGCTATGGGACAACGCGCCAATTTTGAAGAAACCTATTCCGGTGAAACTTTTCAGGGAAGTTATATTGCAGGAATTTATTATCCGGACAAAACCAAAGTGGGATGGTGGAAAAACGGATACCCAAAATATTTTGCAAAAGTACTTAACGCTCCAAACTGGATTGGAATTGATATTGAAATCAACGAAGAAAATCTTGATTTAAATACATGTACCGAGGTTAGAAATTTCCGCAGAGAATTGAATATGAAAGAAGGCTGGTACAATCGTTCTTTTGAAGCAACGCTGAAAAACGGAACTGAAATTGCCGTAAACGTTCGTCGTTTTCTTTCTTTGGATTTGGATGAAGCGGGAATCATTAAATACGATATTACGCCATTAAACAAAGACGCAAAAATTGTTTACAAACCTTATATTGATGCGGGCGTAACCAATGAAGATGCCAACTGGGAAGAAAAATTCTGGGAGCCTCTTGAAGTAAAAAAAGGAACAAACGAAGCTTTTGTAACGGCACAGACTTTTAAAACGCATTTTAAAGTAACGACTTTCATGCACAATACGATTTTGGCTAACGGTGAAAACGTAAATATTTCGCCTTCTACGATCGATTCAACTGCTGATAAAGTTCAGTTTACTTACGGCACTATTATCGCAAAAGGACAAACCTCATCTATCCAGAAAATTGGTGGTTATACCGTTTCTTTAAACCATGATAATACTTTGGCTGCAGCCGAAAAAGTAATTAAAAATGCCCTTAATTTAGGATATGATACTTTACTTCAAAATCAAATTGATGCCTGGGCTAAAATTTGGGAAATGTCAGATATTACCATTGATGGCGATGTAAAAGCACAACAAGGAATCCGTTTCAATATCTTTCAATTAAATCAAACTTATTTAGGAAAAGACAGTAGATTAAATATTGGCCCAAAAGGTTTCACCGGAGAAAAATACGGCGGGTCTACTTATTGGGATACTGAGGCATATTGTATTCCGTTTTACATGGCGACCAAAGATCAACAAGTTGCCCGTAATTTATTGACCTATCGTTTCAATCAATTGGATAAAGCGATCGAAAATGCCAAAGACAATTTAGGTTTCAAAAACGGAGCAGCATTGTACCCAATGGTGACTATGAATGGGGAAGAATGTCATAACGAATGGGAAATCACGCATGAAGAAATCCATAGAAATGGCGCAATTGCTTTTGCGATTTTCAACTATAACCGTTTCACCGGAGATTACTCTTATATTCCGGAAAAAGGATTAGAAGTTTTAATTGGTATTGCGCGTTTCTGGCACCAGAGAGCTTCTTTCTCTGCAGCTAAAAATCAATACGTTATTCTGGGCGTTACAGGTCCAAACGAATACGAAAACAACATCAACAATAATTTCTACACCAATTATATTGCAAAATGGTGTATTGATTATACTGAAGAACAAATTAAAAAAGTAGCTGCAGAATATCCTGCAGATCACAAACGTATCTTAGAAAAAGTAAATCTTGCAGCAGCTGAAATTCAGGCATGGAAAAAGGTGGCTAATAATATGTACTTCCCAAAATCTGAGGAATTAGGGGTTTATTTACAACAAGATGGTTTCTTAGACAAAGATTTAGTTCCGGTAAAAGATTTAGATCGTTCACAACGACCAATCAACCAGAAATGGTCCTGGGATCGTGTTTTACGTTCACCTTACATCAAACAAGCCGACGTTTTACAGTGTTTCTACTTCTTTGAAGATCATTTTTCTAAAGAAGAATTAAAACGCAATTTCGAATTCTACGAATCCTTTACCGTTCATGAAAGTTCACTTTCACCTTGTGTACACTCGATTCAGGCTGCCCATTTAGACAAAATGGATATGGCATATACTTTCTATTTAAGAACTTCTCGTTTAGATCTTGATGATTATAACAAAGAAGTTGAAGAAGGTTGTCATATTACGTCAATGGCCGGAACATGGATGAGTATTGTAGAAGGTTTTGGCGGAATGAGAGTAAAAAATGATCAATTGCATTTTGCTCCAAAAATTCCAAAAGAATGGAAAGGTTATTCTTTTAAAATCAACTTTAGAAATCAAATACTAAAAGTTGATGTCAATCATCATGAAACCAATTTTACAGTAGATGGTGATCAGGATTTAACAATTATAGTGAACGCAAATCCTATTATCGCAAGTAAGTTTGTACAAATTAATTAAATTACAATACTCTAAAAACTAAAAAACATGAAAAACTTATTTTTCGCAAGTTTAATCTTGTTTGCTTTTAGCTCAATTGCTGAAGCACAACAATTAAAATCACCCGAAGGCAAGTTCGTAATGGAATTTTCTCTTCAAAACGACGGAACTCCAACTTACAATCTGAAATACAAAAACAAAGAGGTTATTAAAACCAGTAAATTAGGTCTTGAACTTAAAGATGATAAAAAATCTTTATTGAATGACTTTACAGTTGTTGATTCTAAAACTTCGACTTTTGATGAAACCTGGAAACCAGTTTGGGGCGAAGTAGATAAAATCAGAAATCATTATAATGAATTGGCAGTTACTTTAAATCAAAAAGGAACTGAAAGACAAATCGTAATTCGTTTCCGTTTATTTGATGACGGACTTGGATTTAGATATGAATTTCCAACTCAAAAAAATCTTACCTATTTCGTAATCAAAGAAGAGAGATCTCAATTTGCAATGGCGGGCGACCACACGGCTTTTTGGATTCCGGGAGATTACGATACTCAGGAATACGATTATACAAAATCTAAATTATCAGAAATCAGAGGTTTATCTGAAAAAGCATATACCGCAAATGTTTCGCAAAAAAACTTTTCTCCAACAGGAGTTCAAACGGCTCTTATGATGAAAACAAATGATGGTTTATACATCAACTTACACGAAGCAGCTTTGATCAACTATTCTTGTATGCACCTGAACCTTGATGACAAAAACATGATTTTCGAATCCTGGTTGACTCCCGATGCAAAAGGAGATAAAGGTTATATGCAAGCACCAAGTCACTCGCCTTGGAGAACGATTATGGTAAGCGATGACGCGAGAGAAATCTTGGCTTCAAAAATGACTTACAACTTAAATGATCCATCAAAAATTGATAATACTTCCTGGATTAAACCCGTAAAATACATTGGTGTTTGGTGGGAAATGATTACAGGAAAAAGTTCCTGGTCATACACTAACGATTTCCCAACAGTACAATTGGGTGTTTCTGATTACGCAAAAGCAAAACCAAACGGAACTCACGGAGCCAACAATGCTAACGTAAAAAAATACATTGATTTTGCTGCTGCAAATGGTTTCGACGCTGTTTTAGTCGAAGGTTGGAACGAAGGTTGGGAAGACTGGTTTGGTCACTCAAAAGATTATGTTTTTGATTTCGTAACGCCTTATCCGGATTTTGATGTAAAAGGTTTACATGCCTATGCAAAATCTAAAGGTGTAAAAATTATCATGCACCATGAAACGTCTGGTTCTGTTCGTAACTACGAGCGCCATATGGATAAAGCGTACCAATTCATGAAAGACAACGGATATGATGCTGTAAAAAGCGGTTATGTTGGAGATATTTTACCTCGCGGTGAAAACCATTACGACCAATGGATTGTAAACCATTATCAATATGCAATCGAAAAAGCAGCTGATTATAAAATTATGGTAAATGCTCACGAAGCAGTTCGTCCAACAGGAATTGCGAGAACATATCCTAACTTAATTGGAAACGAGTCTGCAAGAGGAACAGAATATCAAGCTTTTGGAGGTTCAAAACCTAATCACGTTACCGTTTTACCATTTACACGTTTAATTGGTGGACCAATGGATTATACTCCTGGAATCTTCGAAATGGATATTAGCAAAATGAATCCTGACAACAAATCTCATGTAAACAGTACCATTGCAAATCAATTGGCATTATATGTTACCATGTACAGCCCGCTACAAATGGCTGCTGATACTCCAGAGAACTACAACCGTTTCCCAGATGCATTCCAATTTATTAAAGATGTGGCTGTAGACTGGTCAGAAAGTAAATATATCGAGGCTGAGCCAGGAGATTTTATCACGGTTGCCCGTAAAGCAAAAGGATCAAACAACTGGTTTGTTGGAAATGTAAACGGAGAAACTGGCCGTACATCAAATATTGATTTCAGTTTCCTTGAAAAAGGTAAAAAATACACGGCAACCATTTATGCTGATGCAAAAGATGCGCATTACAAAACAAATCCGCAAGCTTACACTATCAAGAAAATTGCTGTAACAAACAAATCAAAATTATCACAATTATCCGTTCCAGGTGGAGGTTATGCCATAAGCATTATCGAAACTAAATAATTTTTTAAAGACAAGTGATTTTCCCCAAGATTACTTGTCTTTTTTTTAAGATTTAAAATAATACCTAACAGGTCTTGGAGACCTGCTAGGAAACCTCACAATATCCTAACAGGTTTTTCAAACCTGTTAGGTATTTAATACACATTAGATTATGAACATCCAAAAAACAAGAATCCAAACAACCCATACTCTCTATAAAATAATACTATTTGTTTTATTATTTTCTGCTTCTGCGAAAGCGCAAATCCAGAAAGTAGAACCGCCATTTTGGTACGCAGGAATGAAAAATCCGGAACTACAGATTATGTTCTACGGAAAAAACATTGCACAATATGAAGCTTCGGTTTCAAACAATGTGGTGATTAAAAATGTAGAAAAAACAGAAAATCCAAATTACCTTTTTGTTACAATTGATACACAAAACCTAAAAGCTTCAGAATTGGTTTTCTCTTTCAAAACCAAAAACAAAGTAGTTTTTACCCAAAAATATTCTCTTAAAGAAAGAAGAGCAAATTCGGCAAACAGAAAAAGTTATGATGCATCGGATATGATGTACTTAATTATGCCGGATCGTTTTGCTAACGGGAATCCTAAAAACGATAGTAACACAGCTTTAACAGAAAAAGGAAACCGACAAGATCCAAGTGGTCGTCATGGTGGTGATATCGAAGGAATTATCAAAAACTTAGATTATATCTCCTCTCTTGGTGCAACCACAATCTGGAATACGCCTTTATTAGAAGACAATGACAAACAACATTCGTATCACACTTACGGGCAATCCGATGTTTACAAAATAGATCCTCGTTACGGAACCAATGAAGATTATGTTCGCCTTGCTGCAGAAATGCACAAAAAGAACATGAAACTGGTAATGGATTACGTGACCAATCACTGGGGAATTACACACTGGATGATTAACGACATGCCAACTAAAACCTGGTTTAATCAATTCGAAACTTTTACACAAACACATCACCGTCGTGAAGTAATTACAGATATTCATGCCTCAAAATTAGATCAGGAAGTTTGTATCGATGGATGGTTTGTTCCTTCTATGCCAGACTTAAACCTTAGAAATCCTTTGGTGGCTAAATACTTAACTCAAAATGCCATCTGGTGGATTGAATATGCAGACCTTGACGGATTTAGAGTAGATACTTATAATTATTCTGATCCAACGGCTATGGCAAATTGGGCAAAATCAATTACAAACGAATATCCGAATTTTAATATCGTTGGAGAAATCTGGATGCACAATCAGGCAAATTTAGCTTATTGGCAAAAAGACAGTAAAATTGGAGCTATAGAAAATTACAATTCGAATTTACCGAGTGTAATGGATTTTACGCTTCAAAGTCAGGTTACTTCTGCTTTTAATGAAAATGAACCAAGCTGGGACAACGGATTGATTAAATTCTACAATAATTTTGCAATGGATTATTTATATCCAAACACGAATAACATTTTAGTTTTTGCAGAAAATCATGACACAGATCGTATGAATGATAAGTTCAAATACGATTTTCCAAAATACAAACTGGCCATGACTTTATTAGCCACAGTTCGCGGAATTCCACAATTGTATTATGGTTCAGAAATTGGAATGGGCGGCGACAAAAGCAAAGGTGACGCAGATATTCGTCAGGATTTCCCTGGTGGATGGGCTGGTGATAAAAACAATGCTCTTACCGCAGCAGGAAGAACTGCCGAACAAGCCAAATATTTTGATTTTACGTCGAAATTATTCACTTGGAGAAAATCAAATGAAGCGGTTCACTTCGGAAAAATGACACATTACATTCCGGAAAACAATACGTATGTTTATTTCAGATATACAGATGCTAAAACAGTAATGGTGGTTTTCAATAACAATGCTACAGCACAAACAATCAAAACAAATCGTTTCAAAGAAAATATCAAAAACTTTAAATCAGGAAAAGATGTTCTAACCGGAAAAACATTCGATTTAGCTACTGAAATTACTCTAGAGCCAAAATCAGCAATTGTTTTAGAATTAGAATAAAAACAAAATCCGTTTAATTTTTTTCCGCCACGAATTCACGAATTATTTTTGACAATCTTTGAGAATAAAAATTCGTGAATTCGTGGCGTTTTTTTTTTATACGATTTTCTTTCTTTATCTTTAAGATTCATAATCATTTCAATGGATAACGACAATACTTCGAAAACACCTTTCGTTTGGGAAGGAGCAAATGTTTACTTTTTACTTACCGATCGCTTTTACAACGGAGATACTTCTAATGATTTAAACTTCAACCGAACCAAAACTCCCGGAAAACTGCGTGGTTTTGAAGGTGGAGATATCATCGGAATTATCAAAAAAATCGACGAAGGTTATTTTGATCAATTGGGTATAAATGCTATTTGGCTTACGCCGATTGTAGAACAAATTCACGATGGTGTTGACGAAGGAACCGGACTTAGCTACGGATTTCACGGGTATTGGGCAAGAGACTGGACGGCGTTGGATCCAAATTTCGGTACTAAAGAAGATTTAGCCAATTTGGTTAAGAAAGCTCACGCAAAAGGCATTCGAATTTTACTCGACGGTGTTATCAATCATACTGGTCCCGTAACTACCGAAGATCCTATGTGGCCGGAAGACTGGGTAAGAACCGGAGTTGTCTGTGATTACAAATCATTCGAAAATACTACGATGTGTACTTTAGTAGATAATCTTCCGGACATAAGAACCGAAAGCAATAAGGAAGTAAAATTACCCTCTTTTTTAATAGAAAAGTGGAAAAATGAAGGACGTTATGATAAAGAAATCACTTCATTAGACGAATTCTTCAAAAGAACAAATTATCCTCGAACTCCAAAATACTACATCATAAAATGGTTAACGGATTATATCCTAGAATTCGGAATTGACGGTTACAGGGCTGATACCGTAAAACATACTGAGGAAAACGTTTGGGGAGATTTCAAAAAAGAATGCGATTATGCTTTCGAAACCTGGAAGAAAAACCATCCGGCAGAAATACTAGATGAAAACCCATTTTATACCATTGCCGAAGTTTACGGTTATGGCATAAATGGTGGACTTTATTATGATTTTGGAGATCGAAAAGTAAATTATTTCGAAAATGGTTTTAACTGCATGATCAATTTTGAGTTTAAACTGGATGCTCAAAACGATTATGAAGTTATATTTTCGAAATATTCTGCCAAACTTCAAAATGAATTAAAAGGGTACAGCATTCTTAATTATGTATCCTCGCACGATGATCCTGATCCTTTTGATGCACATAGAAACAGGACTTTCGAATCCGGAACCAAATTATTGCTTTCACCTGGAATCTCTCAGGTGTATTATGGGGATGAATCCGGTCGTTCTCTGGTCATTGAAGGCACACAAGGCGATGCTACTTTACGGTCTTTCATGAATTGGGATGATATTCAAAACAATCCCGAAACACAAAAAATACTCTGGCATTGGCAAAAACTAGGACAATTCCGTAGAAATCATCCGGCAATTGGAGCAGGAATACACAATATGATCTCGCAAAAACCGTATATTTTTTCCAGAAGTTATACGAATGAAAATTATACAGACAAAGTCATCATTGGTTTAGATCTTGGCGTTGGTTTAAAAGAACTTCCCGTAGCATCTATTTTTCAGGATGGTACAAAACTAAAAGATGCTTTTTCCGGTGAAGAAACAGAAGTTGAAGACGGAAAAGCATTTGTGCATTCTGAATTCGGACTTGTTTTATTGGAAAAAATATAGAATTTAACCGTAAAGTTTTTTTCCCACAGATTAAAAGGATTTTTAAATCTGTACTAATTTTTTTAATCTGTGGCTAACTTTTTTTCTAATCCTTGCGACCTTTGCGTAAAACTTTGCGACCTTTGCGGTTAAACGGTTAAACTCTCCATACATGCTAAAAATAGCTCATCGCGGCGCCAGAGGATACGAACCTGAGAATACGCTAAAGTCCTTTCAGAAAGCATTAGACTTAAATGCTGACGGAATTGAACTAGATGTTCATCTTACTTCTGACGGGCATTTAATCGTAATTCATGACGAGACAATCGACAGAACCACCAACGGAAAAGGCTTTGTAAATACTTTTACTTTAGCTGAATTAAAAACGTTTTTGATTGATGATCAATACGAGATTCCAACTTTAAAAGAGGTGTTTGATTTGGTAAACAAAAAATGCCTGATCAATATCGAACTAAAAGGTTTAGGAACTGCAGGTAAAGTTGCCGCTTTGATCGAAGAATATATCGTTGATAAAAACTGGAATTACGGGCATTTTATCGTTTCTAGTTTTAATTGGGATTTACTGCAAGAAACGTCAAATCTAAATTCAAATATTGCAATTGGAGTTTTAACAGAAGAAGAGCTGAACAAAGCTTTGGCTTTCGCCGAATTAATAGAAGCTGAAGCCATTCATCCTGATTATCAATTATTGAATCTGGAGAATGTTCAGAAAATGCAGAAAAAAGGATTTCTGGTTTTACCCTGGACAGTAAATAATCCAGAAGACATTCAAAAAATAAAAAGCTACCAAGTAGACGGAATTATCAGTGATTTTCCGGATAGACTATAAAGTAAAAGTAGCCACAGATTAAAAGGACTAAAAAGATTTTTAAAATCTATGTGAATCATTTAATCTGTGGCAAATAAAAAAATTAGTGCCAATTCGTGCAATTAGTGGCAAAAAATAAAATATGATCAAAAATTTCGACATAATCATTGTTGGCGGAGGCGCTGCAGGTTTTTTTACCGCGATTAATATTGCAGAGAAAAATCCGAAACTAAAAATTGCCATTTTAGAAAGAGGGAAAGAAGTGCTTTCTAAAGTTCGCGTTTCCGGTGGCGGAAGATGCAATGTAACCCACGCTTGTTTTGAACCCAACGAATTAGTAAAATTTTATCCGCGTGGCGAGAAAGAACTTCGCGGGCCTTTTCATCAGTTTTGTTCCGGAGATACAATAGAATGGTTCGAAAAACATGGTGTAGAACTTAAAATCGAAGACGACGGGAGAATGTTTCCGGTTTCGAATTCCTCTCAAACCATAATCGATTGTTTCTTAGAAGCAACAGGAAAATTAGGCATTAAAGTGCTAACGGGACAAAGTGTACAATCTATTTTCAAAGCAGAAAATCATTGGAAAATTGATACGCAGGATGAAAATTACGCTACAGAAAAATTAGTTCTCGCAACCGGAAGTAATCCTAAAATCTGGGAAATGCTGCAAACACAAGGTCATGCTATTGTAAGTCCTGTTCCTTCCCTATTTACATTCAACATCAAAGATTCCCGCATCAAAGAATTACCCGGAGTTGCGGCACAAGTTACCGTAAACGTAAAAGACACCAAACTCGAATCGACGGGACCTTTGTTGATCACACATTGGGGAATGAGCGGTCCGGCTATTTTAAAACTTTCAGCTTGGGGTGCCCGTACTTTATTCGATAAAAACTATCAGTTTACGATTTATGTCAATTGGTTAAATGATGTCGATACAGAAGATGCCGAGAAAATTCTGAAAGCGTTAAAACAGGAACACGCTAAAAAAGCCGTTTCTAAAAAATCCCCTTTCGATTTCCCGAATCGTTTGTGGGAAAGTCTGGTTTTAGCGTCAGGAATTGAAGCCGAAACGAAATGGGCTGATTTGTCTAAAACACAATTACAAAACTTAGCTTCTCAACTTACCAAAGCCGAATTTAAAGTAAACGGAAAAAGTACTTTTAAAGAAGAATTTGTAACCGCCGGTGGAATCGATTTAAAAGAAATCAACTTTAAAACCATGGAAAGCAAACTGCATCAAAATCTTTATTTTGCTGGAGAAATCGTTAATATCGATGCCATTACCGGAGGTTTTAACTTTCAGAATGCCTGGACAAGCGGGTTTATTTTAGCCAATACTATATAATACAATGAAATTTAAAGGAATTATTTTTGATTTAGACGGAACGCTGGTAAACTCATTAGAAGACATTTCAGACGCGATGAATACCGTACTTACAAGTCTAAACCACCCTACTCATACTTACGATACTTATCAGTACTTTATTGGGAGTGGTTTGCGAAATTTGGTCAGCAAAGCTTTACCTGCATCAAACAATACTGAGGAACAAATTGAAACCTGTTTTGATTGCATGATTACAGAATATCGTGAAATTTGTACTTTAAAAACAAAACCGTACGAAGGCATTATCGAATTATTAGATAATTTGGTTTCGCGAAACATCAAATTAGCCGTCTTCTCCAACAAAGCCGATGAGCTTACCAAAAAAATAGCGGCAGAAATATTCCCTGATTATTTTGACGCTGCAATTGGTCTGAGTACCGAAGACCTTAAAAAACCTAATCCGTTTGAAGCTTTAGAAATCAGTAAAAGCTGGAACTTAAAGACCGAAGAGATACTCTTTGTAGGAGATTCTGATATCGATATGCAAACTGCTAAAAATGCTAATATGTTTCCAGTTGGGGTTTCATGGGGGTACAGAACCGAAGAGGAACTAAAAACAAGTGGTGCAAAATTGGTTGTAAACAAAGCTTCGGAATTAATTGAAATAGTATAAAAAATATCAGTCACAATTTGATCCCTTAAAAAATGTGATCGAGAATGAAAAGCACAAAATCGAATTAACAAGAATTTACAGATTCACTAAGTTTTAGTTAAGACAATTCTAATAATTTTACTCTTAACAAAATACTACTAGATGAAAGTAAAACTCCTTACAACAATTTCTTTTTTAACGTATCAACTTTCGATTTCCCAAACAGAAAAGCTAATTCACGGAAAAGTCTTGTCTAACAACTATCCGCTTAAAAAAGTAGAGGTTATCAATAAAACAGCGAAAACCAGCACAACAACAGATTATCTGGGAGAGTTTTCTATTATGGTCAAAGAAAAAGATAGTTTGCTGTTTTTTGCTAAAGATTACTTTTTTACAAGATTAAAAATATCCAGGGAAAATATTGACAAAAACAATATTACTGTTAATATGGCCATCAGAGCCGAAGAATTAAACGAAGTAGTGATAACAACGATGAAACTTGATCCCTTTAAAAATTTCCCAACAAGATATAGATGACATAAAACTCACAAAAGATACACGTTCTTTGCAAAAATATACCGGTGTTTATGACGGAACTATTCCAAATGGTATGGACTTCGGCCGAATGGGAAAAGGAGTTTTTAATCTATTTAAAAATGACAAGAAAGAAGAACTTAAAAAGAAAACTGAAGAAACTGTCTTCAGAAAACTCGTAGCAGCATCCATTCCTTCCACTTTTTTTACCAAAGATTTAAAATTAGCTCCCGAAGAAGTCGGACTGTTTCTGGATTTTTGTGATGCTGATCCACGGTCTAAAAACCTTTTAGAAAACAATAATGTATTAACCACAATGGATTTTTTGTATGCTAAAAACGAAATGTTTAAAAAAATGAAAGTTGAATCTAAAAATTAAAAACTGACACGCTGCTTTAGCTGAATTGGCAAAGCAAACTAAATGCTATCGATTCAGCCACCAAATACTGGCATTCAAAATTCCGGCAAAAGCAACCCAGGCCAAATACGGAATCAATAAATAACCTGCAGTTTTATTGATTTTCACAAACTTTAAATAGGTCTCATAAATCATCAATCCTAAAAGTACAATTTCGATTAAAGCCAACATTGGGTTTTTCAATCCGAAAAACAGATACGACCAGATCGCATTTAATGTCAATTGAATCAAAAAGAATCCTAATGCAACTTTTACTTCCTGGTTTTGTTCCTTTATTTTATCCCAAACCAATCCGGCTGCTACCGCCATTAAAATATAAAGCATTGTCCAAACCGGCATAAAAATCCAATTGGGCGGATTAAAACCTGGTTTTATAATCGTTGGATACCAGGTTTCAACACTCGGTCTTGTTACTGTACTCGCAGAATACCCTACCATTAAACAAACTATTAGCGCTATTACGATTTTGGTGATCTTGTTCATTCTATTCAATTTTTATCCAAAAATAGTCAAAAAGAAAGTTTAAACCATATAAGTAATATAAGTTCATTTATGTTTTGTAAACGTTTCGTTTACATTTTCCATTTAAAAACTATCTTTGCCAAAATTTTATAATTCATGTTTACAGCAACTGATTTTATTCCTAAAAAATATACTTCGACCATCGAAAATGGAAATTTTGAATGGAGTGCTCCAAGCAATATTGCCCTAGTGAAATATTGGGGAAAAAAAGACAATCAAATCCCGGCAAATCCATCGGTTAGTTTTACACTTAATAATTGTAAAACGATTACAAAGTTAGGTTTTTCGAAGCGTTACACTTCGGCTCCTCTGAGTGAGACAAAAGATGTTTTTTCTTTTGATTTACTTTTTGAAGGACAGCCAAAAGAAGATTTTAAACCCAAAATCCAAAAGTTTTTAGAACGAATTGAAGTTTTTTTGCCTTTTCTGAAAGACTATCATTTTACAATTGACACACAAAATACGTTTCCACACAGTTCCGGAATTGCCTCTTCGGCTTCAGGAATGGCTGCTTTAGCGATGAATTTTATGAGTTTAGAAAAAGTATTAAATTCAGAAATGACAGATGAATATTTCTACCAAAAAGCATCTTTTTTGGCTCGTTTAGGTTCTGGAAGCGCTTGTAGAAGCGTAAAAGGAAATATTGTAGCATGGGGAAATCAGGCAAATATTGAAGGAAGCTCTGACTTATACGGAGTTGAATTTCCATACACTATTCATGAGAATTTCAAGAACTATCAAGATACCATTTTATTGGTTGATAAAGGCGAAAAACAAGTTTCAAGTACTGTTGGACATGATTTAATGCACAATCATCCTTACGCCGAAAGACGTTTTGCCCAGGCGCATGAAAATCTCGATCTGCTAATTGCAATTTTTGAAAACGGAAACCTGGATGAATTTATTAAAGTGGTCGAAAGCGAAGCTTTGACATTGCACGCCATGATGATGACATCAATGCCGTATTTTATTTTAATGAAACCAAACACTTTACAAATTATAAATGCGATTTGGAAATTCAGAAATGAAACACAAATTCCGGTTTGTTTTACCCTTGATGCCGGAGCAAATGTTCATGTTTTATATCCCGAAAACGTTAGCGACAAAGTACTTCAATTTATTCAGGACGAATTAGTTGTATTTTGTCAGAATCGTCAGTACATTTGCGACCAAATTGGAGACGGTGCAATTGCATTATAATTTTCCGTATCTTTAATTAAAATTTTGATTATGGACATTCAATTAGGAAAACGCGAAGCAATAAATATGATTGAAGAAACAAACGATCCTTCAATCATTGAAGCTGTCATAAAATTGTTGACCAAAAAGAAAAAAGATTGGTGGGATGATTTAACTGATGAGCAAAAAGAAAATGTTGCTCAAAGTGAATTAGAATTTGAAAGAGGAGAATTTACAAGCTTTGAAGATGTCATGAAAAAGTACAGATAGTGAATCTAAAAGTAAATTTTTCAAAAACAGCTGAAAAAGATTTAGATACTGTTTTAAGTTTTATTGAAGCCAGATGGTCGAAAAAATCGAAAAAAATATATTTGGTAAAATTTGAAAAAGCAATTTCAATTATAAGTATGAATCCGGAAATTTTTCCTAAATCATCAATAAATAAAAAATATCGAAAATGTGTTATAACAAAACAATCAAGTCTCTTGTATAGTTTTGGTTCAAATGAAGTTAGAATTCATACCATTTTCGACACCAGACAAGACCCAAATAAAATAAAGAAAGACATTAAATAAACATGAAAGGACCATTATTTTACTCAAAAATATTACTCTTTGGAGAATACGGAATCATCCGCGACTCTAAAGGACTTTCTATTCCTTATAATTTTTACAATGGTGCATTGAAAAAATCCGAAGATCCTTCGGCAGAAGCAATCGCATCAAACGCAAGTTTAAGACGTTACACTACTTATTTAGAAGCTTTACAAAATGAACAACCTGACTTGGTTAACTTCGATTTGTTGACTTTAAAAAATGATGTCGAAACCGGAATGTATTTTGATTCAAGTATTCCGCAAGGGTACGGAGTTGGTAGTAGTGGTGCTCTTGTAGCGGCTATTTACGACAAATATGCTACACATAAAATTACAGTTTTGGAGAATTTAACTCGTGAAAAACTGTTACAACTAAAAAATATATTTGCTCAAATGGAGAGTTTTTTCCACGGAAAAAGTTCTGGTTTAGACCCTTTAAACAGTTACTTAAGCATTCCCATTTTAATTAATTCTAAAGATAATATTGAAGCAACCGGTATTCCTACACAAAGTTTTGACGGAAAAGGTGCTGTATTTTTATTAGATTCAGGGATTGTAGGCGAAACGGCACCAATGGTGAACATTTTTATGGAAAACCTTAAAGACAAAGGTTTCCGTGCAATGCTTAAGAACCAATTTGTAAAATATACGGATGCTTGCGTAGAAAACTTTTTACATGGTGACATGAAATCGTTATTTACAAATACTAAAAAGCTATCAAAAGTCGTTTTAAACAACTTTAAACCCATGATTCCGGAGCAGTTTCACGGAATCTGGCAAAACGGAATTGACACAAATGATTATTATTTAAAACTTTGTGGCTCTGGCGGAGGTGGTTACATTCTTGGATTTACCGAGGATTTAGAACGTGCTAAAGTATCTTTAAAAGATTACAAGTTAGAAGTAGTTTATCAGTTCTAAATTTAAACTTCTTTAAAAAACCAAGCCTATTGAATATGCTTTCTTAGAAATCATCATCCTAAAAGTTATTTAAATGAAGAGTATTTTAAAGATCATCAAAGCAACTTTTTTAGGCGGAATTCTGTTTTTAGCACCCTTGGTTTTATTATTGGTGATTCTTGAAAAAGGATATCATATTATCCAAAAAGTCACACTTCCAATTATAAGCCATTTTCCTAAAGTAAAAATCTTAGGATTTGCAATTGAGGAAATTGTAGCCATAATAATCATCTTTATTATCTGCATAACCGCTGGCCTAGTGGCAAGAACACCTTATGCAAAACGACTGATTCAAAGGCTGGAAAACGGAATTTTAAGCTTTGTTCCCGGTTATTCATTCATGAAGAAAACGAATGAAAACATCATGGGCCTGGAATCTAATGAAGATTTAAAAGTCGTTTTAGTTCCTACCGATGCAGGTCTGCAATTTGCCTTCCTGATAGAGCAAATCAATGAAAACAACTTTGCAGTATTTGTTCCTGCTGCACCAAACCCATGGAGCGGCTCTGTTTGTTTTGTAGAAAAAAAAGACCTTACAGAAATTGGAATTTCTCAAAAAGAAGCCTTAGCTTGCATTCGGAAATTAGGTTTTGGTGCTAAAGCATTGCTGAAAGACAAACTTTAACAGACGCATAAATTTACTTCTTAAACCATTCGCTTTTAATTAAAACCCCAAACTAACTTCAAAAAAATGTTAAGCAGACAACACAAACTTTTAGTAATGAAAATTGTCAGTTTGTTCTCAGTAGTGAGAGGCTACAACATTCCGATTATTGTTTTGGCACAATATTTATCTGCTATTTTCATATTGGCCCCGGAAAAAAGAGCGCTTGACATTTTACTCGATCTCAACTTATTCTTGATTGTTTTTGCTTCTGCGATTACTATTGCTTCCGGATATATTATTAATAATTTTTACGACAGTCAGAAAGATTTAATCAACAGACCCAACAAATCAATGCTGGACAGATTGGTGAGTCAAAAAACAAAACTTTCAGTGTATTTTACGCTGAATTTTATTGCCGCTCTAATGGCCCTGATTGTTTCCTGGCGTGCTTTTTTATTCTTTTCGGCTTATATTTTTCTCATTTGGTTTTACTCGCACAAAATAAAAAAATATCCTATAGTCGGGAATCTAACAGCTGCTTTTTTGGCTGTTTTACCTTTTTTCGCAATTCTGTTGTATTTCTACAATAAGATTTCTTTTGAAGAGATCGAGGATCACATGAGTCATTTTATGGTAATATCAGCGCATGCTGTTTTCTTATTTTTGTTGCTACTGATTCGGGAAATGATTAAAGATCTTGAAAACCTTAAAGGTGATTTGGCTAATAATTACAGAACAATACCAATAATTTATAACGAAAGAGTTTCAAAGCAAATCATTACAGCTTTGACGATATTGACAGTGGTTCCGGTTTATGTCTTAATCAACATTTACGACGTGGGCTATATGGATATTTATTTCTATGTGTGTTTTGCCGTCTTACTTTTTTTCCTGTTTTATTTATGGAAGTCGAATTCTAAAGAACAATATTTATTACTTCATAACGTACTTAAATTTTTGATTGTTTCAGGGGTTTGCTGCATTGTTTTGATTAACCCAAGTGTTTTGTGGCACGGGAAAAACCTGCTTTTAAATCCTTAGAGCGATAGTCCACAGCCAACTTGTATTTTTTATAAAAGAATTATACCACGGAGTTATACAAAGGTTTCGCAAAGCTTAAAAAAACTCAGTGAATCTCCATAAAAACTTTCTCTAAATGTCTAAAAAAAGCCAATTGCCTGAAACTAGCCCCGATTGCAGTGGAAATCCTTTTATTTTTTTCCTTTAAAAAAATAAAAGATTGAAGCGAAAAGCGGGACAATATGCCTGAAAAAAAGCCAATTGTACTGCTCCTGCAACTCCAAAAAATAATAGCTATCAATCTAAGAACAATGAACTTAGGATTATTTAGCAAGAATAAACTATCTTTGCACAAATTACAGAATTTATGAACAATAAGGAAGGCAACAATAAAGGCGGCGGTTCTAGACCAAATAGCTCTAGACCAAACTCTAACAAGCCAAAACCTGCCATGCAAAAGCGTGCTCAAGGGCCGAAAAAAGTGAAACCTGCTGTTAAGGCTGCGGAAGAAGAAGCGGCGCAAAAACTTAAAAAACAGAATCAGGCTCCAAAAAGACAAAAAGCTGCAGACGAAATTCGTTTGAACAAATACATCTCTAATTCTGGTGTTTGTTCGCGTCGTGATGCTGATATATACATTCAGTCCGGAAACGTCAAAGTAAATGGTGTACCCGTTACTGAAATGGGTTATTTAGTAAAATTGAATGATGTTATTAATTTTGACGGTGTTGTTTTAACTCCTGAAAAGAAAGAATACATCTTGTTGAACAAACCTAAAAACTTTACGACAGCGCTTGACGAAGGTCAGGAATTTCGTAACGTTCTGGAACTTGTTCGTGGTTCTACAACGGCTAAAATTGCTCCCATTGGAAGAATGGACAAGAACACAACTGGTTTATTGTTGTTTACCAACGATACGGACATGATTCGTAAATTTACTTTACCAAGTCAGAAATCGTCTAAGATCTATCAGGTTTCATTAGACAAAAACTTGAAATTTGAGGATTTAGAAAAAATAAGCAAAGGTCTTGTTCTTGACGGACACCGTGTGTTTGTTGAAGAAGTAAGCTATATTGAAAAAGAAGCAAAAAGCGAAGTAGGTATTAAATTACGTTCATCAAATGTAAAAGTAGTTCGTGCAATTTTTGAACACTTTGATTATGATGTTTTACGTATTGACCGCGTATCGTTTGCTGGCTTAACCAAAAAGAATTTACCTAGAGGTAACTGGCGTTTTTTGACTGATCAAGAAGTTATCAATTTGAAAAACGTTTAAAAACGCTTTAAAATTGATTTTAAATATAAATCCTGTTTTACTTAGTAAGATGGGATTTTTTTATTACTAAAAACTGAAAAAGTTATGACCGAAAAGTGTAAAAATGGATCTTCCGATGGATTGGTTTTTTTCTTCGACTGATTCGTAACATGAAAATCCGAGGATAATTTTGATTCCGGGTGGAATACTGTTTAAGATATCTCTTTTTTGATCCTCCAGAAGTAATTTTAAACTCTCTAATAACTGGATATTATTTTTTAGATAAGAAGCAACTAGTAAGGCTGAAAAGTTAAGGATCTCTCTTGCCGTTTCACTTTTGATTCCGACTTCGTTGGAGATCATTTCAGAAATTCTACCTTTTTTATTAGTGAAAATTTCTTTCAGTAAAGCGTTTCCTTCTAAACGGTAACAATCATCTACTGATAATATTCGGCCGGATGTAAAATCGACTTCCTGATAAAAGGTCGAATCTTCCTGTATTTGTGAAACTATTCCTTTACAAAAATCAGATTCTTCAGTCCTATTATACAAACCCATTAAAACTGTACCTATCGAAACATCAATTCCCTTGATTAAAAGTGCATCATTTTCAAAATAAAACTTGTTCAACTTTGAAACAACATTAGAAGAAATAAAACGTCTAAGTTCAATTTGTAGGTTTGGAGTCATACTTAAAGTGTTTAAAAATTATTTAAATCCATTAAAAATAACCGATAAAGTGAGGCTTTTTATCGTTTATCAGGATAAAAATATAAAATATTTTAACATTTCCAAAAAATAAGTTACAAATTCACTTAATCGATTAACATCTGTTTAACAAAAAAATCGATTAGAACCAGTAAACATAACCCTTTCGTAATCAAAACAAAGTAGAAACTTTTTTTCTTAAAACTTCAAAAAATAAGAAAAAAGCTTAATGTACGTTACATAATTAAAATAATAATGTTCGATATTCCCATGTCAGCCGTAAAAATATGCCTAGAAAAATAATACAAAACATAAAGTTGATAAAACTTGACGCCAGAAATCCAAGTAATGATCCGGTTGCCGCTTTTAGAGCTCTCTTATGATTTTTAGAATCATAAATTAATTCCCCTACAAAAGCCCCCAAGAAAGGACCAATAATCACACCAAAAGGTATTGGAGCCAGAATTCCAACAATTAGTCCAATATTGGTACCCCAAATTCCGTACGAACTTCCTCCAAATTTCTTGGTTCCTTTTGCCGGAATTACATAATCAAGAACTGTAATAATTATCGTTATCAAAAGTGTTCCCCCCAGAACCCAGTAATTATTCTCGACCGCTTTCGTCATATACAATAATAACAACCCTACCCAACAACTTGACAAACCTGGAAGAACTGGTAAAACGCTCCCCAAAACCCCCACAATCATGCATATAAAACCAAGTAATAACAATAGTAAATCCATATATTTTTTTATAATTTTGTACTTCAACCACCCTCAGTAAATCCAGTCAATGCGCAGATTTTCGCAAATAGTATTATTTACTTTTTTGATTAGTCTGATCAATAATTTTACTTATGCGCAATCAAAAAAGCTGTCAAATAACGATCAATTGATTCAGGATAGTATCTATAAAAGTAATAAGAAAAAAGTTTTAAATTTTTCTATGAAAGATTTCGATACACTTTTCTTTGAATACTTCAATCGTAAAAATGATTCAAATGTTGTTTTAACAAGAAAAGAATTTTACAATTACACCGTTCAGATAGCAACTTTCTCAGATCGACTATCTTCCTTATATCCTGATCAAAAAGAAGTTGCAGCGCAAAATAAGAAACAATGGCTTTCAGAAAACTATGAAGATTATCTTCAATACAAAGCTTCTCAAAAAAAATAATCGTATTTTTATACCCTAATTAGTCAATCAATTCAACATCTAAATCTTGAAGCAGTTTTTCCTTTTTTTAATTCTCTTATCTTTCCATTCTTGTCAATATTTTGAGAAGCAGATTCCGTCTGAAAAAGAGTTGCTTCAAAAAGAATTAAAATCAATCAACTGGAAAGAAGTCGACGAATATCCATCTGTAGCAAATTGTGAAAAAATAGCTGATAAAAAACAACGTCAGCAATGCTTTTTTCAGTTCATGGCGCAACTTATTCAGGAAAAGCTAGATATTGACACACTTTCTATACTGTATCCCGAACTCGACACGATTCAGGTGAAAGTAACAGTTTTCCCAAACTCAACTATGAAATTTGAACCACAATTTCCTAAAGACTCAGTTGCATATGACACCATCAAAATTGATAGTATCCTACATGCACGCCTGGTCGATTTTCCAAAAATAAATCCTGCACTAAAACGTGGACTTCCGGTAAAAACCCAATTTATTTTACCTGTTATTCTTAAAGCTAAAGAATAATTTTTTTTCAATTGGAATTTATGGCCCACAGATTTTACGGGTTTAAACAGATTTGCACAGATTTCTTTTTGCTTTTTTGTCATACTGATGTATAATTTTTATTCTAAAAAAACAATATATATGAAATTTACCGCAAAGTGTGCGAAGGTTTACGCTAAGTTCGCAAAGATTTGTGTTTATTCCACTTTGCTTTGAGATCGCTAAGGAATTGTGAAAAATTAAAAACGTCATTGGTACAAACGAAGGATTGCAAGCGTAACTCGAAAAAGATTGGAGTTAGAATATTAAAAATAAAATGACCCGATAAAAAAATCCGCTCAAATCCGCGTTTTCGCAAAGCGAATCCGTTTCATCCGTGTACCATTTTTATCAATACAACATGACCAAAGATGTGTCCTGCATTGAAATTTATAAATTAGAATTTAATTTTTAAATCTTCTTCCCTTCCACTCATACGTTCCAAACAAACTATACAAAGCCACAGTTGTACTAAAAAAAGGATACAATAGACAACTTAAAACCAAACTCTTTATTCTCGTTTTTGATAAAAACTGATTTGTAATGTAAAGCAATACAAAGTCGATTACAAACTTAAAAAAGGCAAACAAAACAAAAAATGGATAAGGCAAAATACCCAAAACAGAAAAGAAAAACAAAAGCACAAAACTCAGATTTCCGAAGAAAACAATCAATCCTAAAATCTTTCCGAAACGACTTTGATACGAACTAGTTTTTGCCGCCCAACGTACTCTCTGATAAAACAAAGATTTCCAGTTCTCAGTTGGTTTTGTAACAACAATGGCTTCTGTAGCTTTTAAATAATGAACCCCATCAGGGAATAAACCGACTGCTTTTTGCAATAAAAAAACATCATCTCCACTGGCAATCTTATCATTTCCATCAAATCCGTTTAGTTTTTCGAATAAGGATTTTGTGTAGGCAAAATTCGCTCCGTTACACATAAAAGCTTTTTTAAGTCCAAAACTTCCTATCGTTGCACCTTGTAAACTCGTTAAATCTAATTGCTGAAAATGATCCAGAAATGAATTTTCACATTCATAAGTTACAGCGCCCGCCAACATCGAAACATTATTTTGCTGGATATAATTATCGAACGTTAAAAGCCAGTTTTCAGGAACCAAACAATCAGCATCTGTGGTAATTACCCAATTGGTTTTTACGTGTTGCATCGCTGCAGCAATAGCGTCTTTTTTAGGAGAATTGGAAACCCGAATGTTGTCGATCACGGAAACCTGAAACTTGAAACCTGAAACTTGAAACTTTTCAAGAGAATTATCATCAACTAAAATTACTTCGAATAGATCATTTGGATAATTTAAGTTTGAAAAACTCAGTAAAAGGTTTGGCAAATTCTCTTCCTCATTCCTAAACGGAACTATAATGGTAAAACTCGTTTGAGGTTTTAGATTAGTATTGTGATACTTTTTTACTTTGGTAAAACCATAAATAAGTAAGCCAATGCTCAAAAAATAAGTAACTAAAATTACACTAAGAATAATGGCAATCATAACTTTGGTTTTAAATCATTTTTCATGAATAAATGTAGTCCCTACGGGACATTTTGCCGATGTTGTTTCTATTATTTCTACCAACATTTAACTCCTAACGGAGTATATCTCGTAGAGATTATATATTGCTAACAAAATTGCTCCGCCCAGAATATCTTGTCCCACAGAAACTATACAATATTACTTAATCATTAAAAACTAATACTTAAATCTTAGGCGAAGTTTTAAAATTCAGTACATAATAAGCTCCAATAATCACGGGTAAAACTACATTTAGAAACCACATCAAAGTGCTGATAAAAACCACAATCCATTCGTTTACACCCAAAATTCCGAAGAAATAAATAGCAACGCTTCCTTTTACCGCAAAATCTAAAAACTGAAAAGTGGGCAATGACGATGCTAAAAAGTAAACCACAGCAATTGTAGCAATTAGTATAAAATAGGGCAAATCGACATCAAAAGCCAAAAACAAAACATAGTATTGATGCGAGAAAACCAGATAACGCAAAACACCCAAAAGGATATTTTTGCGATGAATTGGTTTTGGAATTTCATTAATTTTATGCACCAATTTTTCAATCGAATATCCCTTTATTTTTATTTTTTTCAAAGAAAACAAAACAATAAAAAGCAATACAAAGCCTCCAAACAAAATAGCAACCGTTTGAGTCGTAATTACCTCGTATTTAGCATTAAAATACAACAAACCAAAAAGACCAAAAATCACCGTTAAGATCATTTGGATTCCGTTACAAATCAAGTTCAGAAAAACCACTTGTTTAGCTTCAGATTTCGGATAAAACAACGCTTTTCCGGCATACTCTCCTACTCCGTTTGGTGTGAAGATTCCGGCTGTAAGTGCCGCTAAAACTTGTTTTGTCGCTTCTCCTAATGAAATCTCATGAATTACTTTGGCCAAATTCTGCCATTTCAAAATCTCAAAATAGCGGTTTAAAACACTTAAAAGCAATATAAACCCAATTCCTAAAACCGATTGATTTTTGCGAAACAACGTAATAAACTTTTGCCAATCGAGTTTGTCGTTGTGCGCTAACTGATTATAAATAAAATAAAATGCACCACCTACAATCAAAAGTTTGGCCAGAAGAACTAGGAATTGTTTAGCTTTGTGAGGAATTGAAATCATGCCGCAAAGTAAAGAAAACTATTGCGAAAAAGCTATTTCACAAAGATTCACAAAGCATTCGCAAAGACACACAAAGAAAATTTAAAAAAACTTTGTGAATCTCTGTGACTACTTGGCGAAACTTTGTGTAACCAAAATAAAAAATGACAAAAGAACGCATCATATTAGGTATTGACCCCGGAACCACCATCATGGGTTTTGGATTGATAAAAGTCATCAATAAAAAAATGGAGTTTTTGCAATTAAACGAATTGCAGCTTTCCAAATACGACAATCATTACCAAAAACTAAAGATCATTTTTGAACGTACCATTGAACTAATCGAAACGCACAATCCTGATGAGATTGCGATTGAAGCGCCTTTCTTTGGCAAAAACGTACAATCGATGTTAAAGTTGGGTCGTGCACAAGGTGTTGCAATGGCAGCGGGACTTTCGAGAGATATCCCAATTACTGAATATGAACCTAAAAAGATAAAAATGGCGATTACCGGAAACGGAAATGCCAGTAAGGAACAAGTGGCCAAAATGCTGCAACAACTTTTAGGCTTAAAAGAATTACCTAAAAACCTGGATTCAACAGACGGTTTAGCGGCAGCAGTTTGTCATTTCTTTAACTCAGGCAAAATAGTTGCCGGAAAAAGCTATACAGGTTGGGACGCATTTGTAAAACAAAACGAAGATAAAGTTAGAAAATAGTGGTCAGTGATCAGATTTTTAGTGATCAGTTAATTATTGACCTACTCAGTTATCCCATTTTTTAGTATTCAGTTATTATGTAAATAAATTATTTTTTTGAGAAATTTTCTTACTAAATTTTCGTTATAAGTAAAAAAACAAAATGAGATTTCAAGATTTAATAGCTTATAAAAAGTCTTTTTGTTTAGCAATGAAGATATTTAATATTACAAAACAGTTTCCAAAAGAAGAAACTTATTCATTAACAGATCAGATAAAACGTTCATCCAGAAGTGTTACAGTTACAATTGCTGAAGCCTACAGAAAACGTGTTTATCCAAAACATTTTTACAGTAAATTAACTGATTCTGATGGTGAAAATTCTGAAACACAAGCTTGGCTCGAATTCGCTCTTGCTTGTAAATATATTTCAAACGAATCCTATAATGAACTTTTATCCGAAAGTATTGAAATAGGTAAATTATTAAACTATATGCTTTTAAATCCAAAAAAGTTTGGAGTTAAGAAAAGTGATCAGTAATCAGTTTTTTAGTGGTCAGTATGATCTGAATAGTAAAAGCTGAACACTATAAAAATCTGATTACTAAAAAACTGAACACTGAATACTATAAAATCTGAATACTAAAAAATGAGCGGTATCTACATTCATATTCCTTTTTGCAAGCAGGCTTGCCACTATTGCGACTTTCATTTTTCGACTTCGATGAAAAAGAAAGATGAGATGGTTTTGGCTTTAGCCAAAGAAATTACCATGCGCAAAAATGAGTTTAAAGATGATGTTGTAGAAACAATATACTTTGGTGGAGGAACGCCTTCTGTTTTGACAAATGACGAAATAAACTTTTTAATTTCAGAAGTTTATAAAAATTATAGTGTTGTCGAAAATCCCGAAATTACACTCGAAGCCAATCCGGATGATTTATCTACAGAACGTATTCTGGAGTTATCAAAAAGCCCAATCAACCGTTTAAGCATTGGAATTCAGTCTTTTTATGAAGAAGATCTGAAAATGATGAATCGTGCTCATAATTCGGCGGAAGCCATAAATTGTTTGACAGAAGCGACAAAATATTTTGATAATATTTCACTCGATTTAATTTACGGAATCCCGGGATTGACTGATGAAATGTGGAGAAAAAATATCGAAACGGCATTGTCATTTGGCATTCCACATATATCGAGTTATGCTTTGACGGTTGAACCTAAAACAGCTTTAAGAAAACTGATTGATACTGGAAAAATCGCCGAACCACAAGACGAAGTCGCTTCAAACCATTTTATTATTTTGGTTGAAATGCTTCAGAAAAATGGTTTTATTCATTACGAATTATCGAATTTCGGGAAAGAAGGTTATTTCTCTAAAAATAATTCGGCGTATTGGTTAGGTAAAAAATATATCGGAATTGGTCCTTCGGCGCATAGTTATGATGGCGAAAAAAGAGGCTGGAATATTGCCAATAATTCGCTTTACCTAAAATCGATTCAGAACGATGAGCTTCCAATTGAAACTGAAACCCTAACCATTTCTGATCGTTATAATGAATATATTATGACAGGATTAAGAACTATTTGGGGTGTTTCATTAGAAAGAATTGAAACTGAATTTGGCGTAGAATATCTTAATTATCTCAAAAAACAAAGTCAGAAATTCCTGGACGACGAATTGCTTTCAATTGAAAATAATATTCTAAAACCAACCGCAAAAGGAAAATTTTTAACGGATGGAATTGCTTCAGATTTATTTTATCTAAATTTGGAATGAGGGCTTAACCGCAAGGTTCGCTAAGGTTTACGCAATGAACGCAATTTTTATTTTGTAAGAATAAATTTATATGAAATATTTTTAAATACTACATTTGAGTTTTAATATTTTATAATTAATACTCATGTCAGAAAATGAATTATCACGAATTGTATTTAATTGTGCTTTAAAAGTTCATCAAACTTTAGGGCCTGGACTTTTAGAAAGTGCTTATGAAGAATGTCTTTTTTATGAATTAAAAAAGTTAGGTTTAGAAATTGAAAAACAAAAACCTTTACCTTTAATTTACGAAGAAGTAAAACTAGATATTGGTTATCGACTAGACATTATAGTTGAAAATAAATTAATTTTGGAAATAAAATCTGTTGATGTTTTAAATGAAGTCCATTTTGCTCAATTATTGACTTATTTAAAATTAACAAATTGTAAATTAGGCTTATTAATAAATTTCAATGTAGCTTTAATAAAAAACGGCATTAGAAGAATTGTAAACAATCTTTAAAAAACTTTGCGCCCTTTGCGTAAACCTTAGCGAACCTTGCGGTTAAATAATATGTTAGCAAAAATCAACAACTTCGAAATCGATTTATCAAAACCCATTGATATTTCGATTCCGTTAACGAATACAGACGAAAACCCGATTGCCTGGTATATCGAAAAACCAACTATTGAACCAGTAGTTTTTGGCGATTGGATTGGTAAAGTTTCTGAAGGAAAATCATCGACGAATTTCAATAATATTTTCTTCAATCCGCATGGGCATGGAACGCACACGGAATGTTTGGGACATATTACCAATGCTTTTTATAGTATCAATCAATCTTTGAAACAGTTTTTCTTTTTTGCGAAACTGATTACGGTTGAGCCTGAAAAAGTTGGGGATGATTGGGTGATTACGAAGGGCCAAGTTGAAAAAGCAATAAGCACTTCGACTTCGCTCAGTGTGACAAAACTGGAAGCAATTATTATTCGAACAATTCCAAATCAAAAAGAAAAAAAATCAAGAAAATACTCCAATACAAATCCGCCTTATTTGTCTGAAGAAGCAGCGATTTTCATCCGCGAAAGCGAAGTTCAGCATTTACTAATCGACTTACCAAGCGTTGACAAAGAACATGACGAAGGCAAATTATTAGCACACAAAGCATTCTGGAATGTACAAAACACTTTACAATTGAATCCTGATGCACGATTGAATGCAACAATTACAGAAATGATTTATGTTTCTAACGAAATCGAAGATGGAAATTATATACTAAATCTTCAAATCGCATCGTTTGAAAATGACGCGAGCCCGTCAAAACCTATTTTATATAAGATTTAAAGTCTGCTACGACCCGAGCGATAGCGAACAGGTGAAGCAATTTCACTAATTTTCATGAATCATTTTTTTCTGCAAGCATATAAAAAATTCGTGTAAATTCGTGCAATTCGTGGCAAAAAAAACTAACATACATGATTACAGTATCTACAGATAAAACAAAACTAGACGTTCCGTTCATTCAAAACTTTTTAAAAGACATATATTGGGCTGCGGGAAGAACCATCGAAGAAGTTCAGACTACAATTGATGCTTCGGTTTGTTTTGGAATTTACCTGAATGACAAACAAATTGGCTTTGCCAGAGTAATTACTGATTATGTCGTTTTTGGATATGTAATGGATGTTTTTATTACCGAAGAACATCGAGGCAAAGGATATTCATCTGTCTTAATTGAAACTATGATAAATGAACCGATTCTTAAAGACATTAAAATATGGAGATTGGCTACAACTGATGCTCATTCTTTATATAAAAAATTTGGTTTTACTGCTCTGGAATATCCGGAAAAAATGATGGAAAAGAAATTATGAAAACAATTATCAAACTCGAAGAAGCGGCTTTATTTATACTCGGAATCTTTTTATTTAATCGCCTAAATTTTGATTGGTGGTGGTTTTTGGTTTTAATTTTAGCGCCGGATTTGTCTATGTTGGGCTATCTTTTTGGAAACAAAAGCGGAGCCTTTTTTTACAACATATTTCATCATAAAGGAATCTCGCTTTTAATTTATGCTTTAGGATGTTATTTAAGTATTGAAATTATTCAATTAGCCGGAATTATTTTATTTTCACATTCCGCAATGGATCGGATTTTTGGTTACGGGTTAAAATATGAAAAGGGTTTTAAATACACTCATTTAGGTGAAATTGGTAAATAAGAAATAATTATGAATCTGGAAACGTATTACGAATATTGTCTTTCGAAAAAAGGCGTTAGCGAGCATTTCCCTTTTGATGAAGATACTTTGGTTTTTAAAGTCGGCGGAAAAATGTTTGCCTTATCCTCCTTATTACAATGGGAGAAAAACGAACCATCGGTCAATTTAAAGTGCGACCCGGAACGTGCTCAGGAACTAAGAGCGGAGTATGATGAGATAAAACCGGGCTTCCATATGAGCAAAGTGCACTGGAATACAATTTCCTTAAACGGAAATTTATCAACTGCTTTTGTAAAAGAATTAATCGATCATTCGTATGAATTGGTTTTCAAAAGTTTGACAAAGAAAATTCAGAATGAAATTATTGAATTAGAAAATTAGGCATTACATTTGCAATGTCAGTCAAAAAACTTAGCAACTCAGTTACTTAGTAACTCAGCAACTTTATACAACTATGAAAGAACAATTTAAAAAATTTCTGAACGAAGAACAAGATCCAAAAGCAATTGAAAAAATCACTTCGAAACTCCATGATTTATTGATGAAAGGTGAAGAAGTTGGATATATTGCCGTTCAAAAAAAACCGGCAATTACTGTTTTTCCTGATAGTATTGTATTAACAAACAAACGAATCATTATTTGTCAACCTAAAAATTTAGGCCTTTCAATGGATTTTACAGATTATACCTGGGACAATGTTGCGGGTGCTTTTGTAAAAGAAAATATTTTAGGTTCAGAATTTTCATTTAATACCAATACTGATTTATCAATTTCGATTGATTACATTCCTAAAATCCAGGCAAGAAAAATATATACCTATGCAAAAGAACAATTAGATTTAATAAAAAACCCAATTGTTGCCGAAACTCCAATCGTAGAAACGGCGCAAGTTATCGAAGAAGAAGAAGATGATCTTGACGAAGTAGAAGAAGTTGAAACGGAAGAAGTAACGAATTATGCGGAAATTTTACCTGCAACAACTCCTTACGAAACTTATGAGCCAATTCAGCCAACCCAACCTTCAACAGGAGAACGCAAATTAAGTGATTTATCTAAAGAAGAACTTTTCGATAAACTACAGAATTATAAAAAACTGCTTGATAACGGTTTAATCATGCAAGGTGAATATGATGCGTTCAAAAAAGAGATCTTAAGTTACATGTAATTTACTCTGAAAGTCTAAAGTCATAAAGTTTTTAAAGCAAAAAAAGCCAGAAATAGAAAAAATTCTATTCTGGCTTTTGTTTATGAAGTTATTTATTCTCTCTGAGAAACAGTTACCCATGAATTATCAAAACCTAAGGCTTCTAAAATCAAGTTTTTATCTAACTTTTCTGGTTGTTTAATTTTGATTATTGTACATTTTTCAGGAACGTCTTCAATAATTGTAAATTGAGAACCATGTGGTTGCCAAGTAAAACAGTGTTCTCCTGTTTTTATATTTTTACCTGTTAAATTATTATTTTTATTCCACTCCCAAGTATATAATTGATGATCATATCTTATTGTGTCAAATTCAAATACAACAACTTCAGACAAATCATCTGACTTTAAAAGCACAACAGTTCTCAAGTGTTTATATTTTTCTCTTATTGAAGATACCCTTTCATTCCAGATTTCTAAAACTAGTTCTCCAATTAATTTAGGATCTGCCTTTTGATCACTTCTTTCTCCAAATGAGTAATTAGGTGAATTCCTACCAGAAATTAATCTAACTTTCTTTTGCCTAGAAGGTGATTTTGCTTTTACTGTCTTAGCTCCCCAAGCTGTATTCCCCATTACAACATCATCTAGTCCAACATTTGATGGTTTCCAATCTGCACCAATACAATTAGCAAATATACATTCCCAGTCAGAACCTTCTAATTCTGGCTTACCTTTAGATGCAAGTAAATAAATTATCTCTCTACCCAACAAAAATGGAAATTGTTTGGGAAATTCATTTAGAGGAAAAGCTGAAATTGATTTATTAACAGTTCTTAATCTAGGGGATCTATTGTTATCCATAATTAAATTTCATAATCTTTTAGAATTAGCGTTGGATCCATAGATTCAGCTACATATGGCAAGAGTTTTAAAATAACTGCCTTTACTAAATTAACTGGTACAGCATTTCCTGCTTGTCTTTTTGCTTGACCATCAGAAACAACAATCTTATATTTATCAGGAAAACCTTGTAAACGAAACATTTCTCTTGGTGTCAATCTTCTTTCTCCATTTACAAGTAAGTAATTATAAGAAGCTCCAGAGCGTAAAGCACAAGAATATGGATAAGAGCAAATATTACCAGATTTATTTTCATGCCATATAGAAAGATTATATGCTGATTTATGTTTGCTTTTTCTTTTTTCTACTATATAATCTGAGGCATAATGTTTTGGATCAACTTTCTTCTCAATAATTTCCGATAGCGGTTTAAATGGTCTAATTGGAGAGGGGAAATTAAATAATATTGGATCTTTATGTCCAACAATAATAATTCTTTCTCTTTTTTGTGGAAGTCCAAAATCAAGAGCATTTAAAACAGCAAATCTAACACTATAACCTAAATCTTTTTCAAGAACATTAATTATAGTTTTTAGTGTATTTCCTCCATCGTGACCTACAAGCTGTTTAACATTTTCTAAAATAAATGATTTTGGTTTTTTATGCTTGAGAATTCTTGCTATATCGAAAAACAATGTACCTCTAACGTCATTAAACCCTTGCATTTTGCCTATTATACTAAAAGATTGACAAGGAAATCCGGCAAATAAGATATCATGATCTGGAATATCATTTTCATGTATTTTAGTAATATCCCCAAATGGTCTATCTCCAAAATTTGCTTCATAGCTATCTTGACAAAAAGAATCAATATCTGATGAAAATACACATTCAGGTATTATTCCATTTTCCAAACATGCTTGATCCATTGCCGTTCTGAAACCACCTATACCACAAAAAAGATCAATAAATTTTATTTTTTCCATCTCAAATTTAATTTAAAAATCAAATTTAATATTTTGAAATATATAAAAAGTTTAATTTAAGATAAATTTCCATTTTAATATTAAATTAAATAATTAAAGCGTCGCTTTCTGTTTTTCTACAAAATTATGCGCTTGTAATTCTAATAATTCGGTTGCTTTTTTGCGTTGCAGATCGTAAAGATTTTTATCTTCAGCAATATCTGCATAAACTCTGTCGTGCATTTCAGCACTGGTTTTTACTAATAAATCGCGTTGGTATTTATTTTGTGCCAAAGTCGCTTTCATTGCGGTTTCGGCCTCTTCCTGTTTAAAATCGAATTCGCCTTTTGGAGCTAATAATTTTGCTATAATTGGTGAAGTTTCAATTGCCAGGAACAACAGCATTATAAAAAATGAAGGTAGCCACGGCAGTTTATTCAAAGCGTTAATTCTCGCCATTAAACCGTCAAAACCTTCGATAATGGGTTGCGTTTGGGATACTTTTTTATCTAAATCAGCCTGTAGTTGTGTTCCTGCTTTTTCTTTTTCGGCAATTTTAGCTTCGTTTGCTGCTTTTAGCGTTGCAAATTCTTTTAAAGATGCGTCGTGTTTTTCACGTTTCTCTTTATAAACCGGACCTTTTCCGAGTTTTTTTGTTCCGGCAGTTCCTTCGGCTTCTGTAATATAAGTGGAGTATAAAGCGTTTACTTCTTTTTCTTTCTTCAGAATATCTGCTTTTAAAGCTGCAATCTCTGCTTTATTTTTGTCTAAATCTGATTTGAAATAATTGCCAACTTGTTTTTTATTGGCTAATTCCATTTCATTCTTTTCTTTCAATAAAACGGTATTGATTTCTTTTTCGAAAATTTTAATTTCCAAAGGTTTAGAAATTACGATCGCAATAATAATCGCCAGCATAATTCGCGGGGTCGCTTGCAGGAATTCATCCATAAAACGATCTCTTTTTTTAATAGTCGAAACAATAAATCGATCTAAATTGAAGATCAGTAAACTCCAAACAAAACCAAAAATTAAAGCCGGGTAAATGGAATCAAAAATAGTAAAAAGCGCATAAGCACTGGCAAGGAAAGCCATAACTGCGGTAAAAAAAACGGTAGCGCCAATACCAACATATTTGGTTTGTTCGCCTTCTGAACAGCCTTCGAGAAGATCTCTGTCGGCTCCAGAACAAAGGATAAAAAATTGTTTTAACATGATTGATGATTTTTGATTGTGATTGATACGGCAAATTTAACGCCAAAATTTTAATTCTGATGTAAATACTTGATTTGTTTTAAGTTGCGCCTATAAAAATTCCTTTTTTATTAAATGTTACTTTAACATTAATCTATTTCTAATGTTAGAAAGGAATCGTAACACTATGTTAATTTTTTTCAACGTCTTTAATAACATTAAGGTTCTAGTTTCGCAACAAAACAAACTAAAACACAATGAAAAAAATTTATTTAATAGTAACATTCATGCTATTCGCCTTTTCCGGTTATGCTCAAAAAGCCATAATCTCAGGAAAAGTATTAGACATTGACGACAAACTTCCGTTACCGGGAGCGATGATTCAAATTGTAGGAGAAAACAAATATACGGTTTCAGATTACAATGGTCGTTTTGAATTACTAAACATCAATGTTGGAACTTACAAAGTAGAAGTAAAATATATAGGATATACCGCCATAACTCAGGAAATCACTGTAGAACAAGGTAAAAATAATGTTATCGATTTTGCGCTTAAAACTTCGGGAACAGAGTTGAATGAAGTAGTAGTTGGAGACATTTTAAAAGGTCAGGCGAAAGCTTTAAATCAACAAAAAAATAGTAAAAACATCGGAAACATCATTTCATCTGATCAAATGGGGCGTTTTCCGGATGCCAATGTTGGAGATGCATTAAAACGTGTTCCGGGTATCACGATGCAAAACGATCAGGGTGAAGCGCGTAACATTATTATCAGAGGTCTGGCTCCATCATTGAACTCGGTAACTTTAAATGGTGACCGAATTCCGTCTGCAGAAGGAGACAATAGAAACGTACAAATGGATTTGATTCCATCGGATATGATTTCGACGATCGAAGTAAATAAAACACTGACTTCAGACATGGATGCTGATGCAATTGGAGGTTCTGTAAATTTAGTAACGAGAGCAACTCCAAACGGCGAAAGAATCTCGGCAACTCTTGCAGGTGGTTATATGCCAATTCGCGAACACGCCACTTATACAGCAGGATTAGTATACGGAAATCGTTTTTTAGATAATAAATTAGGAGCTGTTTTTAGCGGATCTTATAATAATGTAAATTACGGATCTGATAATATCGAAAACGAATGGGTAAAAGATGAATTCGGGAATGAATATCTTCAGGCATCAGAAATCAGAAAATATGATGTACAGCGTATTCGCCGCAGCGGATCTGTGGCATTAGACTATAAATTTGATGAGAACAATACCATTTTTGCCAATGCCATTTATAACTGGAGAGATGACAGGGAAAATCGTTTCAGAACGACTTATGATGACATCGAACCTATTTATAATGGCGAACAAATTACAGGTTTTGAAGGTCGCGTCAAACGCCAGACAAAAGGTGGAATTGATAATGATCGTGATAAAAACAGACGATTAGAGGATCAAAGAGTTCAGAATTATTCGATTCGCGGAGAACATCTAATCAACTCAAAACTAGATTTAGACTGGTCTGCCAACTATGCAAAAGCAAGGGAATACCGTCCGGGAGAACGTTATATCGAATACCGTCAGAAAGGATTGGATATGACACAGGATTTATCAGATATTAGATTTCCTCTCATCACAACAACCGGAGAAGCGCTGGATAAATTTAAATTTCAAACGGTTACTGAAAATACAGATGAAACGAGCGAAAGTGAATTTGGAGCAAAAATAAATATCCGTTTCCCTTTTACTATTATTCCTTCTGAAAAAGGAAGATTGAGAACCGGACTTAGACTTCGATTAAAAGAAAAAGAAAGAAATAATAATTTCTACGCTTACGAACCAATCAATAATGATATGGCTTTGTTATCACAAGTTCAAAACACTTATTATGACGGTACAAACTTTAATCCGGGAAGCAAATATGTTCCGGGAAGTTTTGCGTCAGCAAATTTCTTAGGAAGCCTTGATTTGAATAATTCAACATTATTTGATAAATCAGCAGATCCGGCAGAATTTTTAGCGGTAAACTATAATGCTAAAGAAAGCATTTATGCGGCTTATGTAAGATGGGATCAGGATTTTAATGACAAGCTTTCTATGGTTTTAGGTTTCCGCGTAGAGAATACCCATATTGATTATACCGGAAATCGTGTTTTGGACGAAGAAGAATTAGAAAGTAAAATCAATACTACAAATTCGTATACTAATTTATTACCAAGTATCTCTTTGCAGTATAATGCTACCAAAGATTTAGTTTTAAGAGCTGCAGTTACAACGGCTTTAGCAAGACCAAACTATTATGCATTGGCTCCTTATGTAAACAATATTGCGGCTGATAAAGAAATTTCAGCCGGAAATCCAGATCTTGACGCGACATATTCATACAATTATGATTTCATGGCAGAGAATTATTTTAAATCTGTTGGATTAATTTCGGGAGGTGTTTTCTATAAGAGATTAGATAATTTCATTTACAACTATAGCGACAATCAATATACTGCCGCAAAATTTGCTGCTGATTTCCCAAATCAGACAAACCCAATCCCTGCTGGTGAAAACTGGTCGTTTTTACAATCAAGAAACGGAGATACTGTCGATGTTTATGGTTTTGAAGTCGCTTTTCAACGTCAGTTAGATTTTCTTCCGGGTAAATTCCTCAAAGGATTTGGTATTTATTTGAACTATACCTACACCAAATCGAAAGCAAAAGGAATCGCTGACGAAGACGGAAACGAAAGAAATAACATTAGTCTTCCGGGAACAACGCCACATATGTTCAACGGATCATTATCTTGGGAAAACAAACGTTTTTCTGCCAGAGTTTCGACCAACTTTACTTCAGATTATTTAGATGAATTGGGTTCAGAATCCTACAAAGACAGTTATTACGACAAACAGTTTTTCTTAGACGCAAATGCTTCTTTCAAGATTACTCCAAAACTTCGTCTTTTTGCCGAAGCCAACAACTTAACTAACCAGCCTTTACGTTACTACCAGGGAGTTGAGGCGCATACCAAACAAGCAGAGTACTATCAGGCCCGATATAATTTTGGGTTGAAACTTGACTTGTAATAATCAATTTATAAAATTCTTAAATTGGGCAGGACTTAACCGTTCTGTCTAATTTATTCAAATGAAATTCATAATGAGAAATAAATCTATAATAGCTTTTTTACTTTTAAGTACTTTATTTATAGCTTGTAAAGATGATAAATTAGCACCCGTTGCTGCAAATGCTGTAAAACCAACTGTTGTTACACAAGCTTTACCTCACGATACAGATGATCCATCAATCTGGATTCACCCAACTGATGCCTCAAAAAGTATTATTGTAGGAACAGATAAAGATACCGATGGAGCTTTGTATGCCTTTGATTTAAAAGGAAAAATAATTGCAAAATCTGAAGTATTAAAACGCCCTAACAATGTTGATATCGCTTACGGTTTAGTAATCGACGGAAAAAAAGTTGACATTGCCGTAACCACGGAACGCGAATCGAACAAAATAAGGGTTTTTAGTTTACCTGATTTAAAAGCAGTTGACAACGGCGGAATCCCTGTTTTTGAAGGTTCAGCATTGCGTGATCCAATGGGAATTGCCTTGTATACCCGAAAAAGCGATGGGAAAATATTTGCTATTGTAGGCAGAAAATCAGGACCATCAGGAAGTTATTTATGGCAATATGAACTTTCAGGAAAAGGAAAATTCGCTACAGCAAAAGTGATTCGCAAATTTGGTGCTTACAGCGGAAAGAAAGAAATTGAAGCCATTGCAGTGGATAACGAATTAGGAACTGTTTTGTATTGCGACGAACAATTCGGAATCAGAAAATACAAAGCCGATCCTGCTTTGAATGACAATAAAGAGATAGCACTTTTTGGAAAAACAGGTTTCAAAGCCGATAATGAAGGAATCGCGATCTACAAAAAAACCGATTCTACGGGATATATTTTAATATCCAATCAGCAGGCCAATACTTTTATGGTGTATCCAAGGGAAGGTGCAAAAGGAAACCCGAACAATTATCCTTTGTTAGCAGAAATTCCAACATCGACTATTGAATGTGACGGTGCCGATGCTACGAATATAAATTTAGGCGGGAATTTCAAAAATGGCCTTTTCGTAGCCATGAGCAACGGAATGACGTTTCATTATTATGCCTGGGATTTGATCCAGAAACGTATCGACGAAAGTAAGAAATAGTTCTTTTTTTGTTTTAAGTTTAAAGTTTCAGGTTCAAACCAAAACGTGAAACGTGAAACGTGAAACTTAAAACCTTAAGCGTGAAACAAAAACAAAAAAGCTGTTCATAACGAACAGCTTTTTTTAGTTTGAATTAGTAATCTTCCTTATTCTGTAATCGGTGCGCCGGCTAAAATTTCAGCGTTGGCAAACTCTTCAAATTTGGCAAAATTAGCTTTGAATTTCTGTGCTAATTCCACTGCTTTTTTATCGTATAACTCAGGATCTTCCCAGGTATTTCTAGGATTTAAAATTTCAGTTGGAACATTTGGGCAAGATTGTGGTTTTGCAATCCCGAATACTGCATGATTTTTATATTCTACATTATCCAATTCTCCGTTTAATGCAGCGGTAATCATGGCGCGGGTATATTTTAGTTTCATACGCGTTCCAGTTCCGTAAGCTCCACCAGTCCAACCTGTGTTGATCAACCAAACTTTTACGTCTGCGTCTTTCATTTTTTTAGTTAGCATTTCAGCATAACGTGTTGGGTGTAATGGCATAAATGGCGCTCCAAAACAAGCAGAGAAATTAGGTTGTGGTTCTGTAACTCCTGCTTCTGTTCCTGCAACTTTTGCTGTATATCCCGAGATAAAATGGTAAGCAGCCTGACCTGGAGTTAGTTTTGAAATTGGAGGCAAGATTCCGAAAGAATCTGCCGTTAAGAAAAATATATTTTTAGGATTATGTCCTATAGATCCCGGTTGAATATTATCAATATGTGTTATTGGGTAACTTACACGTGTGTTTTGAGTGATTGAAACATCATCATAATCAACTTCGTTTGTTCCAGGTTTGAAAACTACATTTTCTAACAACGCTCCTTTTTTGATCGCTCTAAAAATGTCCGGTTCGTGTTCTTCTGTCAGATTAATTACTTTTGCGTAACAACCTCCTTCGAAGTTAAAAACCGTATTTTCTGCAGTCCACCCATGTTCATCGTCTCCAATTAATTTACGTGCAGGATCTGCTGATAAAGTTGTTTTTCCGGTTCCTGATAATCCAAAGAAAATTGCTGTATCTCCGGCTTCACCAACATTGGCACTACAGTGCATTGGTAATGTATTTTTGAAAACCGGCAAGATGAAGTTTAAAGCAGAGAAAATCCCTTTTTTCATTTCTCCTGTATAACCTGTTCCGCCAATAAGAGCTATTTTTTTAGTAAAATCCAGAATAGCAAAATTAGACTGACGCGTTCCGTCTATAGCAGGATCTGCCATAAAACTTGGCGCACAAATAACAGTCCATTCCGGAGTAAAGTTGGCTAACTCAGAATCTTCCGGTCTTAAGAACATATTGTAGCAAAACAAATTAGACCACGCAGTTTCTGTAACAACGCGAACATTTAGTCTGTAATTAGGATCAGAACAAACATAAGAATCGCGAACAAAAACTTCTTTGTCTGATAAAAACTGAGTTACCTTATTATATAGTTTCTCAAAAGCAGCTGGTTCAAAAGGAATATTTACATTTCCCCACCAAACTTTATCTTCAGTTATACTATCTTTTACAATAAAACGATCCTGAGGAGAACGTCCTGTAAATTCACCTGTATTAATTGCCAATGCGCCTGTAGAGTTCTCAACACCTTGGCCTGACTGCAAAGTGATCGCATGCAATTCATCAGCAGATAATTGGTAGCGAACTTTTGCATTTTCAATTCCTAACTCTTTTAGCGAAATCGATTGCGAGAAAACGGTGTGACTGTCCATAAATTTTTAGTTGTGTGTGATATTTAATAAAAAGCAAAATTATAGATTTATTATTAATCCTTTAAAAATATTTAAATTTTACTTTTATTTATATCAATAAGGTAAAATTTGATCTTAAAAATCAATAAAATAAAAAAATAACTGCCTCTAATTTGTTTTCTTATAATCCACAAAATGAATTTGTTATATTATTTACGTATTAAAGTAAAAAACAATAAAAATTCACATAAATAAGATTATATGTTATTTATGAGACAAAATTAAAGATTAATTTTTAGATAGAATTTTTTATTCGGGATTTTATGATTTTCTCCTCAAAATCGTAACAAATAATACCGCCCAGGCAATAATTAATAGAAAACCTCCCAAAGGTGTTGCGAATACGATAATTTTAAAATCGAAGACTGTAAGACTTTTTGTCGCTAATAAATAGATAGAACCGCTAAAAAGAAGCACTCCTGCAACAACTAAATTATAAATTGTTTTTAAGGTTTTTTCAGCGATATCTTTTCTGGTCGAAAGAAAAAGTAAAAATAAAGCATGATACATTTGGTAACGAACACCAACCTCAAAAGTATTTAGTTCTTCTACAGATAAATATTTTTTCAGTAAATGCGCACCAAATGCCCCTAAAATAATGGATAACATTCCCATAAAAGCTGCTGCTAAAACAATTCTTCTTTTCATATTTTCTAGTCTTTTTATTCTCAGGTAAAAATACTTCAATACATTTTAAAAAGCATTTTAGTTTTCAAAAATCTTTTCAGGAAAAAGAAATCTACTATGATTTGGCTTCAAAATAAAAAATAATGCATTTTTGGAAAATTAAAATTGTTACATATTTAACAATTTAATATATTTGTGTTATATATTTAAAACATGAGAAGCATTTTAATCTTTGGAGCCGGTAGATCTGCATCGTCGCTGATTCGTTATTTATTATCAAAATCAGAAAGCGAAAACCTACATCTTGTTGTAGCGGACTTGTCTTTGGCTTTGGCCGAAAAAAAGACACAAAATCACCCTAATGCCACTCCAATTGCTTTGAATATTTTTGAAACCGAAGAAAGAAAAGCAGCAATAGAAAAAGCAACAATTGTAATCTCGATGCTGCCTGCTCATTTGCATATCGAAATTGCCAAAGATTGTATTGAATTCAAAAAACACCTCGTTACAGCATCTTATATAAGTGATGCAATGCAGGCACTGGATGAAGAAGCTAAAAAAAACAATCTGATTTTCATGAACGAGATTGGCCTTGATCCGGGAATCGACCATATGAGCGCCATGAAGGTTATTGATGAAATCAGGGCAAAAGGAGGTAATATGCTGCTTTTTGAATCATTCTGCGGCGGATTAGTAGCTCCGGAATGTGATAACAATTTATGGAATTACAAATTTACATGGGCACCCAGAAATGTAGTTCTGGCCGGACAAGGCGGTGCCGCAAAATTTATTCAGGAAGGTACTTATAAATACATCCCGTACGGAACGGTTTTTCGCAGAACCGAATTTCTGGAAGTGGAAGGTTACGGAAAATTTGAAGCGTATTCTAACCGTGATTCTCTTAAATACAGATCGATTTATGGCTTAGATGATATTTTGACCTTATATCGCGGAACCATTAGAAGGGTTGGTTATTCGAAAGCATGGAATATGTTTGTGCAATTGGGCATGACCGATGATAGTTACATCATGGAAGGTTCAGAAAACATGAGTTACCGCGAATTCGTAAATTCATTTTTACCGTATCACCCGACAGATTCTGTAGAGATTAAAACCAGATTGATTTTAAAAATCGATCAGGACGATATCATGTGGGATAAACTCCTGGAACTGGATTTATTTAATCCCGACAAGAAGGTAAATTTACCCAACGCTACTCCTGCCCAAATATTAGAAAAAATACTTTCAGACAGCTGGACTCTGGAACCCAACGATAAAGATATGATTGTCATGTATCACAAATTTGGATACGAACTCAATGGCAAAAAACAGCAAATCGATTCAAAAATGGTTTGCATTGGCGACGATCAAACTTATACTGCAATGGCAAAAACGGTGGGATTACCGGTTGCTATGGCGACATTATTAATTTTGAACGGAAAAATTACCACATCAGGCGTACAGCTTCCGATAAAAAAAGAAGTGTATTTGCCTATTTTAAAAGAGTTAGAAGAATACGGGGTTATTTTTAATGAACAAAATATGCCCTATTTTGGATATAATCCAGACTTGTTTTAAGCTGGATTTGTTAGTTTTTTAGAATTTTTTTTTTAGTTTTTTATTTATCCGCTTCTTTTACAAGAAGCGGATTTTTTTTCTTTTAAGGGACAAAGGTTTTTTAATTAGATAGTTTCATCTATACATACTAAAGTCAAACCTTTGCAACTTTGAATCTTCCTCAAAAAACCTATTTATCGCTTTTAATTGATATTGGTAAACTATAGGATACACGAACTGGTTCTCCATCTTTAGAAGCCGGAATCCATTTTGGAGAAAGTTTTAAAACACGAATGGCTTCATCGCCTAATCCGTATCCTAAATCTTTTACAATTTTAAGTTCAGACAAACTTCCATCTTTTTCAACCATAAATTCCATAAATACCTTGCCTTCTATTTTATTTTTTGAAACTTCTGCAGGCATTTTGTAGTTCTTACCAATGAATTTATAGAATTCTGTAATTCCACCCGGAAATTGCGGTTCTTTGACACCAGTTGTATCATAACTAACTTTAAGACCTTCCTGTTCAGTTAAAGCAGAAGTACTTTTTAAAGCAGACGGCGGAGGTGGTGGTGGAGGAATTCTTCTTTTTTGTTCGTCCGTTAATTCAGCGTAATCTTTTTTCAGAATAATATTCTTTTTTTCGTCTTTAAAAACGACATCCGTTTTAGAAGAAAGTTTTTTAATAGTATCGGTTTTCATTTCAACCTTACTGCTCTGGGCAATAGTTTTAACACATAAAAAAGCGGTTAAAACCAATACAACAGGTACGATAGCAATTTTCTTTAGAAACGCTATGTTTTTTGATGTTCTCTTTGTCATCATAATTAATCTTTTTTTTGTTACTAAATAATTTAAATTACTGGCCAAGTAAATCGTTTGATGTCCGCTTCCTGTTCTTAAAAGTAAATTTTGGTAAAACGGAACATTATTATAGGTCTGCACTATTTCCTGATCAGCAAGAAATTCATGATTGAGCTGAATTGCTTTTTTATACCATAAAAAGATGGGATTGAACCAAAAAATGGTTTTTAAAAACTCCACAAACAAAATATCAAAAGTGTGTTTTTGAGTTACATGAACTAATTCATGCGTGTATAATTCTTCTTCAATATTTCGGTTTTTGTAATCATCTGCATTAATGAAAATATAATTCAAGAATGTATGTGGCAGAATCTTTTCATCAACCAAAACCAATTTTGATTTTTTGAAATTTACGATTGGATTAATCTTCGATTTTGAAATTATGCTCCAAACGTTTCTTCCAAATCGTATTGCTAATATTAGCGTTACGAAACCATATAAACTCCATAAAAAGATCAATTTATAATCGGTTTTTTCTGCAACCTGATGCATGATTCCTGCTTGACCAATGCTGATTTGATTTGAAAAATTCACTGGAATTTCTTTGATAATTTCGAATGAAACAAACGGTATTACAAAAGAAATTACAATCGAAAAAAGCAAATAGAATCTATTGAACTGATGCATTTTTTCTCGTTCTAATATCAAATAATAAAAAACAAGAAAAACACTTAATGCAATCGCTGATTTTATAAAAAAGGCTATCATTTTTTCTTTTTTTGAATTTCTGAATCGATTATTTTTCTAAGTTCTTCCAGTTCCGAAGTCGTTAAATTAGTTTCGGTCGTAAAAAAGGAAGCAAATTGTGATGCAGAATTATTAAAAAAACTGCTGATTAATCCGTTGACGTGTTTCGAGAAGTAAACGGTCTTTTCGACCAAAGGATAATATTCTCGTGAATTTCCAAATTCATTATACGCGACAAATTTCTTGTCGATCATTCGTTTCAAAAGCGTTGCAACGGTTGTTGTGGCGGGCTTTGGCTCCGGATACGCTTCGAGTAAATCTTTCATGAAGGCTTTTTCAAGCTTCCATAAATGTTCCATTAATTGTTCTTCTGAGTTTGATAGTTGCATTTTTTTATTTTTAAGGTGCTAAGGTTCTGAGATTCTAAGTTGCTGAGTTTTTTGATGATTAAGAACAATCTATATTCTATATTCTATATTCTATATTCTATATTCTATATTCTATATTCTTTAAAAAAAAATCCGCGACAATCCGTTTAATCCGCTAAACCCGTGGGCTATTTTATTTCTTGCTCTGAAATTAAATTGCCATTATTATAATTTTTGACTTCGGTTAGTTTTCCTTTATCAGAGTAAAATTTCCAGACTCCGAAATAAAACCAATGCGTTTCTACAGTATCGACTTCGATTTTTGTTTTTCCTTTTGATTGTAGTTTTCCGTTTTCATAATAATATTTTACGATGCAGATTCCGTTTTTGTATTTTTCAGTTTTGTAGATTTTTCCGTTAATATAGGATTTCCACTTTTTTACGGGTTGATCGCTTTTGTAATATTCTAACGATTTATATGTAATGCTATCTTGTTGGTAATTATCAATCCAAAGACCTTCTTTCTTTTTATCAATCTTTTGATTGATGAGTTTGCTTTTACAACTTAAAAGCATGATTCCGCAAAAAAATAGTAATAGAAGGTTTTTCATATTTCCCAAATTAACTCTACAATTATAGATGCTACTCTACAAATGTAGAGATTAATTTTAAATGACCAAAAGAATTTAAAAAAAAGTTTTGTTTTTAAGGTTCAAAGCAACAAAGGCTCAAAGGAACAGAGGCTTAGCAAAATGACATTGTTTTTTTTGAATAGGCCCCAGCTTTATCTGGGGTTTAGAATAAATGTTTAGGAAATGGCTTTAGCCAAATAAATACATTTATAAAAAATTAAAGAATTCGGCTAAAGCCAATTACCATCTTCATAAAAAACTCCAGCTGAAGCTGGAGGCTATTCAATTCTGATGCGAAAAACCTTTGTCACTTTGAACCTTTAAACGCACTATTTGCGTCTACAAGAAACCTTTGCACCTTTTTTAAGCGTTAGGGATAGAGGCGGTATCCTTTTATGAAGTGAAACGGAATAAAAGATATAGCCGAAAGCCCGACCGAAGGGAACGCCCAAAAACATATTAAATTCCAAAGTTTTAATATTCTAATAATTAAACTCCAAATTCCAAAAAAAATCCGCTTACTCTAAAAAGAATAAACGGATTGTATTTTTATACCTAACAGGTTTTGAAAACCTGCTAGAATAATAGAATTTACTTAGAAAGCTCTACAAAATATTTGTAAAACAACGGAATAGTCTCGATTCCTTTTAAGAAATTGAAGATCCCGAAGTGCTCGTTTGGTGAGTGAATCGCATCGCTGTCTAAACCGAAGCCCATAAGGATGGTTTTGCTTTTTAGTTCTTTTTCAAACAATGCCACAATTGGGATACTTCCTCCGGAACGAACCGGAATTGCAGGAACTCCAAACGTTTCGGTATAGGCTTTGTTTGCTGCCTTATATCCAATACTATCAATTGGTGTTACATAACCTTGTCCACCATGATGTGGCGACACTTTTACGGTAACTCCAGCCGGTGCAATGCTTAGGAAATGTTTGGTAAACAATTCTGTGATTTCATGCCAATCCTGATTTGGAACCAAACGCATCGAGATTTTAGCGAAAGCTTTGCTCGCAATAACGGTTTTTGCTCCTTCGCCTTGGTATCCGCCCCAGATTCCGTTTACGTCTAATGTTGGACGGATTGAGTTGCGTTCGTTGGTTACATATCCTTTTTCGCCGTAAACATCGTTTAAATCTAAGGCTTTTTTATATTTTTCTAAGCTAAAAGGCGCTTTTGCCATTTCGGCTCTTTCTTCAAGAGATAATTCCTGAACTTTATCGTAGAAACCAGGAATGGTAATATGATTGTCTTCGTCATGCAAAGAAGCGATCATTTTGGCCAAAACATTGATTGGGTTGGCTACTGCCCCACCGTATAAACCTGAATGTAAATCGCGATTTGGGCCTGTAACTTCTACCTCTACATAACTTAAACCACGTAAACCTGTCGTGATCGACGGTTGTTGGTTTGAGATCATTCCGGTATCTGAAATAAGAATTACGTCGTTTTTCAGTTTCTCCTGATTGCGTTCTACGAACCAGGCCAAACTAGCTGAACCTACTTCTTCTTCGCCTTCGATCATGAATTTTACGTTACATGGCAAAGTATTGGTTTGCACCATAAGCTCAAGGGCTTTTACGTGCATGTACATTTGTCCCTTATCGTCGCAGGCGCCACGAGCGAAGATTGCGCCTTCGGGATGAATTTCGGTTTTTTTAATCACGGGCTCGAATGGTGGCGATGTCCATAATTCGATTGGATCTGGTGGTTGAACATCATAATGTCCGTAAACAAGAACTGTTGGTAAATTTGGGTCGATTATTTTCTCTCCATAAATGATTGGATAGCCCGGAGTATCGCAAATTTCGACTAAATCGCAGCCTGCTTTTGATAAACTTTCCTTTACCGCCTCGGCAGTATCGATAACATCTTGCGAATATGCAGTGTCGGCACTTACCGACGGAATTTTTAATAATTCGATCAACTCATTGATAAAGCGATCTTTATGTTGTTGAACGTAGGACTTAATATTTTCCATTGAAATAATTTTTATAGAATTTCAAAAATACGAAAAAGAGAATTAATATTTTTTTTGAAAAAATGTTTTGAAATCTAGAAGTTATGTTTATCTTTGCACCCACAATTGAGCGGATATGGTGAAATTGGTAGACATGCCAGACTTAGGATCTGGTGCCGCAAGGCGTGTAGGTTCGAGTCCTATTATCCGCACTGAAAAAAAGCTTCTGAGAAATCAGAAGCTTTTTTGTTTTACAAATGGTTTTGAGTTTAGTAAATAATGTCGCCAATCTTTGTCGAATTTCTTGCGATGGACGGATTACTCTCGACGCTTCGGAACATCCCTACAATATGTTTCGTTCCTCTGGAACTCTTTATAAAATTTCGGAGGAATGATTTATTTTGTAACAAGGTCCCGAAGCGTCGGGATCAATCCCTTGAAACCCAAAATAACCCCAATATTTGTCATTCCGAGGAACGAAGAATCTCCACTCGCTGAGCACGCACAGTTGTCGAGTTTCTTGCGGAGATTCTTCGTTCCTCAGAATGACAAAAAAGGTCGATTATAATTGCAGAAGATAGAGTAAAATCCATTTAAACGAAAAGTTTATCAAACATGCAAATAAAGATCAAGAACTTCAGCTAATTTATTGAGTCAATATTATTAATAAAAAACAATTACGGTTGAAGCTCCTTAATAATGCTGTCTAGTTTTTCTTTTTCTTTATTATCTCCATTCATACTATCCATTTCTCGTTTTAATTTAAACCAAGTAGGATTGGTTGTTCTGGTAGTGTAATTCCAAATAAGTTCCATATCGTGCATATATTTGTATTTAATATAAATTTCCCCGTTTTTTATAATATATTCTTGACGAGAACGATCTAAGACATACTTTATATTTTTGTAATAATTTGGAGAAATTTCATTTGGTTTCGCAAACTTAAACAATTGATTATGAAACGTTTCCGAAAACAATACCGGTCCACGTAAATCCTCATTTACAAGTACAGGAAGAAGTTTAACATATCTATTTTGCCAATAATAATAAACTGAGCATAAAATAATTAGTATCAACGAAAATATGTAAATCTTTTTTTTCATCTTTTTATTTTAATTTAAGATTTATACCTCCAAAAAATTCGAATTGAAAGGTTTTATTAAAATTTTGCTGCCATTGACCTCTCATCTCATACGGTTTTGCTCCGCAATATTTCTCTACCAACAAAGCATCTGAGTCTTTAACATTACCAAAACCATTAATATAAGCATCTGCTCCTTTGTGCCAATCATATCTATCCCACCATTTATGAATAATTTTACCCGATAAAACGAAGTTTTCTTTTTTCTTGGTGACTGTAAAATAGCATGTTGAAGTTATTGTACTGGTGCCACACACATAATAGAGTTCCCGAAAAATACCTCCTGTAAATTGACGATCAAAATGGGTGACATAAGTATCACTATTCCCATCTGCTAACTTTTTAAGAAAAATTATAAAATCAGGGTCTTCTTCAAAACGTTCAATATTTACATTTTCAGCAACAATAACTTCATTATTGCCTCTAAGCCAATTAAAATCAATATTTTTTGTAAATCCCGTACCATCTAACCACCATTGTAAACAATCTGCCGCCATATTAAAATTTCTTTGCCTTGATTTTTCAATCATTGCAAGATAATTCTTTTTTAACATCAAAGCTTTTTCTCTATCGTTCAGTTGAAGATAGAAACTTCTTGCTTTTGAACTCCCTTGTTCATTCCAAAAAGGATCTCCAAATAAATTCTTATATTCTGAAGGATTTAAATCTGTTTTTGGTGTAAAAATGTTTTGATTCATAATTATATATTTTAAAGTAATTACCTACAAAAATAGGTTTTTTAATTAAGAAATATTTTATATTATAGTAAAACATTTCTTAATTAAAAAACAAAGCTTCAATAGAAACGAACAATCGCAACAGAAACTCCGTACAGAATTTCGACAATCTTTGTCGAATACTTTATGTGATTTCTCCTTCGGTCGAAATGACAAACTACACGCAAAAAACCTCACTTCACTCAACATCCAAATAAGGATCAAGAACTTCTGCCAATTTATTGAGCCAATAAAAATTATCTTCAATATTATTTACTTCAGATTCTACTGTTTCGCATCCTCTCATTACACATAAAGAAAGAACATAATTTATTTCCCGTATTGTCTTTGCCAGATCTTTAGGATCAACAACAGTAATAAAAAAATCCGTTAGTCTGGCTTCAAATTCTTCTGAAAGGCTTCTTGTAGTCATTATCTTATTTTTTAGATGCGTCAAATATAATACTTTTGAGCTCATATTTGAGCCCGAATGAAAAATAAATCTTGTGACTTTTGAAATATGGATATTTCAGAAGAAACTTTTATTGCAAATCTTGGGATTCACATAAGACAATTACGTGAAAAGAAAAATATGTCTCAACAAGACTTAGCTAATGACTCCGAGATTCCCAAGTCCCAAGTAGCAAGAATAGAAAGGGCAGAAATAAATACCGGTATAAGAACTCTTGTGAAAATTGCAAATGCTTTAGATATTGAACCTAAAGAATTGCTTGATTTCTCTATAAAATAATGCAAAACATTATATTGAAATACAAGAATCTTGATGAAAACCAAAAGTTTGCAATTGCAATTCCTGTTTTATTTCTGTTAAGTGGCGCAATACATAAACTTGTTGAAAGATTTAGAATTTCTGATGATTTTCATTGGTTATATGCATATGGCAGTACTATAACTTTATTTTTAAGTTGTTTTCTTGTCGTTTTTTCCTTAACCAACTCTATTTTAATTCTTCGGGATTTAAAAATAAAACCAATTCCAAAGCTTTTATGGTTTTTATTAAGCTTATCCGTCTTTTTATATCTGGCTGCAATGTTTTTGATTGCGTAAATTTCGGCTAAAGCCTTTCCTTTCAAACATAAAAAAACCTCCAGTTAAAACTGAAGGCTATTCAAATTATGCTCATTTTATTTAAATGAACTTATACCTATCCCTTATATAGTTTAAATCTTCACAATTCACTTTTTACAAATTACTTTTCATCCAAAATCTCTAGAATCTTATCCACATTCACTTCACTATAATCATTGATATAAAAACTACATGGCGGAAGTTGTTCTTTTGTATGTGCACTCAAAACACCAACGACTTTCATTCCTGCATTTATCCCCGCTGTAACGCCCGAGAATGAATCTTCAAAAACAATACAATCAGACGGAGCAACGCCAACGCGTTTTGCAGATTCCAGATAAACTTCGGGATTTGGTTTATGAAACGTTACATCTTCGCTTGACATCATAGAATCCATTTTATCAGCGATTTTTAATGCATTTATAATCAAATCCAGATTGGCGCGTGGCGCCGATGTTGCAACAGCAGTTTTAAAAACCTCGGGATTTCAACTCGCTTAAAAACTCCAAATAATGCGGGATTGTATCGACTTTGTCTTTATAAATCTCCCGAAACATTCCTTCTTTTTCGTCTTCGAGCTTTATAAGTTCTTCTCCGGTAATCGGACGTTTGAAGAAATGCGACATGATATAACTATTGTGTTTTCCGTACATATGTTCTTCAAATTCTTCGTTGGTATAAGGAACCTGATATTTATCGAAAAACGCTTCGAAAGCCTTTGCATGATGCGGATTGGTGTGAGAAATCACGCCATCCATATCAAAAATTACACATTGCTGCTTCATTGTATGTTTTGTTTTAACGATTGCAAGATAAGGTAATAAAGGGTTATTTCACAGAGATTCACAGAGGTTTCTCGCAGAGATTCATTTTTTTTAATCGCGCAAAGTCGCAGTCCCGAAGCTTCGGGAGCAAAGTTTTTTTCTCATTTTATGTCATTTCGATGGAGGAGAAATCACACAAGAAACTCGACAAAGATTAGCGATTTACTTTGTGGAGTTTCTTGTGTGATCCTTCCTGCGTCAGGATTGACAAACTGTACATTTAATAATCACTTAAAAAACTTTGCTCCCGAAGCTTCGGGACTGCGCCTTTGCGCGATTAACCTTTAACCTGAAACTTGAAACCTGAAACAAAAAAACTACCCAATCCAAACCTTACTCTTCACCAAAGTCATTGTTTGTCTTAAATGCTGATTACTCGCAATAAGAATAATCAAAACCACAAGACCATAACCTACAATGGTATAAATTTCCATATCGGCCAATAAAGTCGATTGTTTGGTGATGGTTCCGAAGACTTTTTTCAAGGCGAGCGCATTCGACTCGTCAAGCGAATATCCTTTTGCGGCGAAACTCTGGGCTGTTTTGGTTATGGTTTCCTGAGCTTGCGGATTGTCTCCGGTTACAAATTGGCTTAGTTTAAGAAAGTGTTTTTTGTTTAGAAATACCATTGCATTTTGCATGACACAAAACCCAATTGTGCTTCCCCAAAAACGTCCTGAAACTCCAACAATTCCCGAAGAAACCGCCATTTTTGCCGGAACAGATGATGTGGTAAATAATATTAAGGGTACAAATAAAAACCCAACCCCGATACCTTGTAGAATATACGGAATGATAATATCTGATAACGCCACATCGGGCACAAAAAGAAACGTAAACCAAAAATGAAACAACGCAATAAGCGAAAATCCTATTATAAAAATAAGCTTGGTCGATACGGATTTCATCAGGAAAAAAGCGGCTAAAACCAGTCCAATTACATTTCCTAGTCCGTTTATGTATTGTACTCCGGCAACTCGGGACGGATCCCAGTTCCAGATCGAAAACATCGCCGAATGACAAAGACTCAAAGTTGCTCTGCTGATGTAAAACAGGAAGAACAATAAAAACCCAATTCGCAGATTGGCATATTTAAAAACTTCGAAATCAAAAGTGGGTCTTTTTACCAAAAGCTCTTTAAATATGAATAATCCTCCTGTAATCAAGGCGATCATAAGCATTAGAACCATATGCGAAGACTCAAACCAGTATTTTTTTTCGGCATAAACAAAAAAGTAAGCACCACAGAGAATCGCCGTTAGAACCAAAATATAACTGATCCAGTCGATTTGATACAACGGGATTTTCTTGGTGATTCTGTGACCGCGAAAAGTAACCAAGATCAAAAAGACATTCAAAACCTGAAGTCCCCCTGAAACGTACAGCATGTATTTCCAATCGTAATGATCCAGAAACCAAACGGCAATATTCATAATAAAAGGCGTTGACAATAACAACGAACCGTAATAAAAGGAGAAACCTATTATAATGGCATTTTTAGAATGAAACTGCTCGATCAATAATTGTCTGATCGTGATTACCGGAAGCGCCATTAAGATTCCCTCGGCTACTCTCAGCAATAAAAACAAATAAAAATTAGTAATATAGGCCGATGAAATAATCGTAATCCCGATTAAGGAATACACCGCCATCAGATAATTTTTTGCCGGGAAAAAACTCGAAAACCTACTTTCGATCAAAATCGTGGCCAGCAAAGTTCCGTAGGTAACACACATCGCAAACTGCAAATCTTCGGGCTCAATGTCCAGAAAACTTGCCGCGTAGGTTACGTTTGAAGTATAAACTCCCAATAAAATCATAGAATGCAGCAAACAGACAAACAAAATAATAATGATTGCCCATTTGGGAACCCAGGATTTAAATATACTTTTATCTTCCATTTTATTGGTGTTCGGCGATAACAGTGATGTTCATTCCGGCTCTTAAAAATTCGGCGTGTTTATCGGTTTCTTTCAACTGAATACGAACCGGAATTCTTTGTTCAATTTTTACGAAGTTTCCTGTTGCATTGTCCGGAGGCAATAGCGAGAATCTTGCGCCACTTGCAGGAGATAATGAAGTGATGATTCCTGTAAATTCTTTGTCGCTTAAAGCATCAGCCTGAATTCGAACTTCCTGACCCACGTTTAAATATTGCAATTGCGTTTCTTTAAAATTGGCTGTAATCCATTTTTCTTTACTTACTATAGAAAGTAACGATTGTCCTTCCTTAACCATTTGTCCCGGTTGTAACGTTCTTTTACCTACCCAGCCATCATAAGGCGCGGTAATTATAGTGTACGAAAGAAACAATGCTGCATTATCTGCCATAGCTTGTTTAGACGCAATATTGGTCTGCATCGTAGGAACATTGGCCTGCGCCTGAGATGTACTTAAATTAGAAGACTGAATTCTGTCTCGCATTTCCTGAAAATGAGCTTGCGCCGATTCGTAATCTGCTTTTACTTTTTCTAATTGTTGCGAAGTTGCCGCTTCGTCTTTTACCAAAGCCTGGTAACGTTCGTATTCTAATTTTGTTTTCCAAAGATTCGTTTTGGCTGCAGCCAATTGCGATTCTCCAATTGCGGTTGAACTTGCTGTTGTAGCCACATTTTTCTCGGCTACAACGCTGCTTTGTTTCGCACTTTGAACATCAGCCAGCGCGACATTCAATTTCGATTTATATTCTCTGTTATCAATAATAACCAGAGTATCACCTTTATGCACAAACTGATTTTCATCAAAACGAACTTCTTGAACATAACCTGTAATTCTCGACATAATTGGCGTTACGTATTGCTCGACCTGAGCGTCATTGGTTTCTTCGTGGTTTCTGTTGAATACATAAAACCAAATTCCTAAAATGATTCCGCTTGCCACCAAAACGCAAGCTATAATTGTTATTAATATATGAAACGTTCTGTTTCTCTTAGTTTCATTTTTTATCTTAACCATAAACTCTATATCTTTTCTATTATCTATATTCTATTTTCTTACCTCTTAACTTCTAACATTTCACACTTCACTTCTAACTCTGCGGAAGTATTCCGGCAGTGTGAAGCAATTCGTAATGTTTTAGAACGGCATCAAGTCTGGTAGAAATCTTGTTGTATTTGGCCTGTAGTAAAGCATTATCAGCATCTACCATTTCGGTTATTAAAACCAACTGATTGAGGTATTTTAGTTTTACGATTCGGTAATTTTCATTGGCCAAATCCAACGCTTTGTCTACTACCACAAACTTCTCGAGGATTTCCTGATATTGCGTATGCTCTTTAAACAGCTTATCCTGAATCTCATCTTTTATAATTTCAGACTGCATTTTCTGCCACTCGATTTGTGTTGTAGCTTGCTGTACTTTGGTTTTGTTTTTATACAAAGCCGAAATATCAAAATGTGCTTCGATACCAATTTGCCCTAAAGTGTACAAATACGGATTTGGCGGGAAAAATTTATAGTTTGGATAATAAAAACCATAATTCCCAAAGAAGTTTACCGTTGGCAGATAATTTGCTTTCGCCAACTTCAATTCCGTTTTTTTGATACTTAATTCCTGGCTGGCGATTCGCATTTCTTCATTCTGAAAAGCTTTTTCCAAATAAAAATCATACGGATCCAAACCATTCATTTTATCCATATTGGCCGTAGTATCGATCGCCATTTCTTCATTTTCCGGAAGCTGAATCAAAGTTTTTAAATCGTGCAGTGCGATTTTTATATTCTTAGAATTCGTCAAGGAGTTCAGTTCACGATCAGAAAGCTGCAATTCAGCTCTCAGAACTTCGTTTTTTGTAACGGTTCCGTGTTTTTGCAGGGACTGCACTTCTTTCAATCGGCTTTTTTCTTCTTTGATGTTTTCTTCAAAAATCTTCTGAAGCTCCATCATTTTATAAATCGCCAGATAATTGGCCACCACTTCGAGCTCTATATCATTTTCGGTCTTTTCAGTTTTTATTTTGGCAATTTCGTTTTCCTGATTCGCAATTTTGATGGCATTATTAATCTTGTTACCGGCATAAATTGGCATTTTGAAAGTGGAATTCACCTGATAAATTTCAGGAATCGCCTTCGTTACCTCTTTACCGTTTAAGAAACCACTGCCTTTGAATTCCGTAATATTGGTAATTCTGGAATATTCACCGTTTAATTCGATATCCGGCAAACGGAGTTCTTTTCTTTCTTTGATGTTTTGCTCTGAGAGCGTCGTCTCTAATTGAGATCTAAGGATTTTTTTATTGTTTTCTTTGGCCAGTTTCACCGCTTCGCTTAACGAAACCGAGTGAATTTCCTGAGCTTGCAAACTATTAAATGTCAATACAATTAAGAATATCAACAGGTTTTTGAGAAAACAATCTTCTGTAGAATTTGTTGTTTTAAGGAACATGAATATATAAATATTTTAATACTGCAAAGTTCCTGCATTTTTTTGGTGACTGATAATTCTAAAAAGTCAATAACATATTCATTTCGGACAAATGTTAAAATTTTATTTTCCGAAAACGTTATATTAAAATATTGAAAAACAATATGTTATAAAAATTAATGTGAATTATGGTTTTACGCAGATTTAAAAAATTAAAGCTGATTTTACAGATAGTATTAAAAATAAATCTGTGCATATCAGTAAAATCCGTGGGCAAATATGTTTTATTTTATCCTCAGGATATCTTCCCCATTCAGGTAATCAGAAGGTCTTTGTCCAAGGAATTTAAAGAAAGTATTACTGAATGTCGGTACACTGCTATACCCTACTTCCAGGGCAACTTCTTTGACTGAAAGTTTTCTGTCAAGCAGCAATTCTATAGCTTTCAAGATTCTTCTAATAGTATAATATTGAATGAATGACATATTAAGGTCTTTTTGAAACAAGCGATACAAAGAGCGTTCGCTGTACCCAAATTGATGTGCAACCTCAGCAAACAGAATCGTTTCTCCTAAATTATTCTCGATATATCTCAGAATCTTACTCAAACGCGGATCTTTGGGCTGTGGCAATTCTAAAGGTAAATTGGTCAGGCAAATTTGAGGCAGTATTGCTTTAATGGCTTTGGCAATCGTAAAATTCGGACTTCCTTTTTCAAGATCACCATTCCATCTATTTGTAAAAAGCATCATTTGAAGCAGTAAATTATTCACCGGATAAATGCCTTCACTTTTATAAAATACATCTTCGTCTTTTTCAACCGGAAAATACAAGTTACGCATTGTCACACTTTCAGATTTGGGTTCAATACTGTGCGCAACCCCACTCGGAATCCAGATAAAATGTCTTGCCGGTAAAAAGTAGGTTTTGGTTTCTGTGGTTACAAAAACTACATCGCCTTCGGCATATAACAATTGCGCTTTCTCGTGTTTATGGGTGGGCACAAACAATTCGCCCATCAAATCATGGTGGCAGTAAATGCTTTTTTTATCGGCATCTACTTTTTTGATATAGTATTTATCTAGTTTCTGGCCGGAATGTTCCATTGAAGTAATTGAATATCTTTCGATATATAAATGTAGGGAAAATAAAATTCCAAATAAAAAATTCCAAATTCCAATTGATATCGGTATTCAATTGGAATTTGGAATTTTAAAAGATTGGAATTTATTTTAGAAAGCTTCTAAAATTAAAAAAGCCTTTCCGTTAAGAAAGGCTTCTCCCAATATTTGCGGTCTGGACGGGACTCGAACCCGCGACCCCATGCGTGACAGGCATGTATTCTAACCAACTGAACTACCAAACCAACTGCGTTATTGTGAGTGCAAAAATACAATAGAACTTGGATTATACAAGGGTTTTTAGGAATAAAAATTAAAATATTTTTAATGAACTGATTTTAAATAAATTCCAAACATTTAAAATTTAAAATTCCATGTCTAAAAAGCTAAAAAGTCGAATTTAACCGCAAAGTGCGCAAAGCTTTTATCATAATTGATCTATAAAAACGCAAAGTTTGCAAAGCTTTGTCTTGAATCAAGTTTGCGAACTTGTGTTTTCTCAACGTAGTATAAAGTAAAATCTTTGCGCACTTTGCGGTTAAAAAACATCAGTAAAATCAAAAAATCCGCAAAGCTTAAAATTAAACTTTGCGGACTTTGCGTATTCCGATAGCGCTCTTTGCGGTTAAATCAAAAGTGTCGTAAATCAAAAAAGCCATCCACAAAAGTGGAAAGCTTTTCATTGGTCTAACTACTAAACCAGCTACGAGTTACAAAGTCGTAGCAAAACAACACAACTAATCTTAGATACCGTATTTGGGCAAAAAAGCCTTTCTGTTAAGAAAGGCTTTTCCCAATATTGCGGTCTGGACGGGACTCGAACCCGCGACCCCATGCGTGACAGGCATGTATTCTAACCAACTGAACTACCAAACCTCTGCGTTATTGCGGTTGCAAAGATAGTACAGAATTTCATTTCTGCAAGCGTTTTGATAAAAAAAAATAAATATATTTTTAAATCCTTAGCCAAAGTTTTGTTTTTCAACTAAATATGTAGTCAGAATTTTTTCAAAATTATCTCCCACATTCACCGGAACGTACTTAATTTGGTTCTTTGCACACGTCAAAGCCAATTTTTTAAAATACTCCCCTGCCCTTTTTTCATACTCTGCTTTTACGTTATCGGCAAAAATCGACACTTCTTCACCAGATTCTAAGTCAATAAACTTTCGTGGTGTGTTATCAAAGTCGAATTGCAGCTCTGTTTCATTATCTACGACATGAAACAAAACCACTTTATGTTTGTTGTGCTTAAGATGCTGCAAGGCATTAAACAGCTTCTCATCATCTTCTGACTGAAACATATCCGTAAATATAATAATCATCGAACGACGGTGCATTTTCTCTGCAATCTGATGCAAGTAGGTAATCGTATCGGTAGTTTTTTTGACTTTTGGCTGTTGTAATAATTCTTCGAGTTTATTCAAAAGCATTCTATGATGGCGATCACTTCCTTTTTCCGGGGCATAATATTCATAACTGTCTGAGAAAACGCTTAAACCAACTGCATCTCGCTGTTTCTTTAAGATATTCATTAAAACTGCTGATGCCAAAACCGCAAAACCAATCTTCTTTTCATAAAAGGGCTGACCTGATTTTAGTTCCGGATAATGCATAGACGAGGAATTATCGACAATAAGATGGCAACGCAAATTGGTTTCCTCTTCATAACGTTTGGTGTACAAACGATCTGTTTTGGCAAACAATTTCCAGTCGATATGTTTGGTGCTTTCTCCGGCATTATAGACTTTATGTTCCGCAAATTCAGCCGAAAATCCATGAAACGGACTCTTGTGCATTCCGGATATAAAACCTTCTACAACCTGATTCGCCAGCATTTCGAGGTGCTGAAAACTGGATACTTTCTCTATTTCCGATTCGATTTTCATTCCGTTTCTTTTTTAATATTTTGTGCGCGGTACAAACCGTCTGTCGCCTGCAACAATTTTCGTTTTAATATCGGACTAAAATTAGGGTTTTCTTTTAAGAATCGCTGTACTTCATCAAAAGCATATTTCGATGAATATTTTCCAATCGTATTATTCAGCCAGTCTTTTGGAAAGAAAATATCTCCCGTGCGCTGGATTTCCTCGACCAAATCTAATGTAAACCTAATATACTTTTGTGCACTTTCCTGACGCAACGGATGATTGATATTTGCCAAACCTACCCCAACCCAGGATTCTTTCTCCCTGTTTTCATCGTCTTTTAATGATTTTACGAAAGCATCACGAACCGATTCATCTTTCGACAAAGAAGGAAGCAAAAACTCAAATCGCTTTTGTTTGTCCGGATTTGTGATTGTTGTTCTGGTTTTATTCAGGATTTCATCGGCTTTAGCATGTTTAAATATAGCCAGATTCATGGCCATATTGGTATAATCGTCTTCGTTTAATTTCAAGCTTTGAATCACCTTTTCTTTATTCCATAACGAATACAATTTGGCTTTCGCCGAATCTGAATAGGCAATTGAACTGAATAAATTAAACAAAGTCTTCTTGATATTGCTTGACAAATTGGCTTGTAAACGTTTGTACAAAACATCCTCCAATTGTTTTTGTGCTTTGGTTTGTTGCTTTTGGGTTAAAAATTTCCAAAAAATAGTACTTGTTTGATTGGTAATTATCTTTAAAACCAATTCATTTTCTTCTTGCTGGATTCCTTTTATAAAACAATCAAAAGCTTTATTTGGCGCAACATTTCCCGTTAAGGTATTTTCATAGATATTAATATAAGTTGAAGCTCTCGCTACCTCATCTTTCAAACTCAAAACAGATGTTATATTCCCGTCAAGCGGAAAAATACCATAACCAAAACCATTATAATTATAAATGATGCTAAGCGGTTTTTCAAGTCCGATTGCTTCCTTCAACAACAGATTTTTATCTTTTATAGTAACATTAATCACTTTTACCTGATCCGGATATACTAAACCAACATCAAAAATCTGAGGCCATACATTTTCTGATTTATCCTCGGATTGCTGGCTTATTTCAAAGGCTGTAATTCGTTTTTTGGCGTTATATTCTATTTTATTGGTAAAAATGGCTCTTCCGGATTTATTTACCCAAACTTCGCTCCATTTTTGCATGTCGAGCGGCGTTTCGGCATCCAGAATTTCGACCAGATTATTCCAGTCGGCATTGTCGTTGGCGTATTTTTTAATGTATTTTTCGATTCCATTCTGGAAAGCTTCCTTTCCCATCGAAGCTTCTAACTGGCGCATCATTATTGGTGCTTTGTTGTAAATAATGGCTCCGTAAAGCGAACCTGCATCTTTTAGATTCGCTAAATGCTGTTTTATTGGATGCGTGCCTAACGAACGATCTTCCGCGTAAGCGTTAGGATAATGCGCTGTTAAAAACTGTAGATTATGATTGACTTTCGGAAAAATCGGGTTCATGATTTTGTCTGCCATAAAATTGGCAAATACCTCTTTCATCCAGACATCATCAAACCATTTCATGGTAACCAAATCCCCAAACCACATGTGCGAGGTTTCATGCGCAATCAGTTTGGCACGATCTAATTTTTCGCTGTCGGTTGAACTGTTATCCAAAAACAAAGTCGATTCTCTATACTGAATCGCGCCAACATGTTCCATTCCACCATATTGAAAAACCGGAATTGAAGCAAAATCCAGCTTTTGAAATGGAAACTTATAATTGGTATATTTTTCTAAAAAGTCTACTGATTGCTGGTGTAAACTAAAAATCGTATCGACACTTACTCGTATTTTTTCAGCATTGTTTTCACGATACAACATCGTCATTTCACGGTTTCCTGGTCGCTGCGTTACACTTTTGAATTTTCCGGCAACAAATGAAAACAAATACGTGCTCATTTTATCCGATTCCCCAAAAGTATAAGCTGTAAAATCGCCTTTCTCTGCTTTCTCTTTTACATCGGCTCCAGCCAGAACCGTCCAATCTTTAGGAACCGTTAAACTCAACTTATAAGTCGCTTTAATATCCGGCTGATCAAAACAAGGAAATAAAGTACTCGCACGATCCGGAACTAATAAAGTATACAGGAAATCATCGTTGCGGTTTAAAGATAGATTTCCTGCTATAAACAAAATAGTAACTGTATTTTTTCCTAAAACTAAACTTTCAGGAACAATAACAATATGTCCTTTTTCGTGAACAATACCAGTACTTTTTCCGTTTACTTCGATAGATTTTATATTTTGAGTTTTCTCTTTAAAATCTAAATACAAAGGCTGACTCAGATCTGATATTGTCAGGTTTAAAGTCAGATTCGAATTGATTTCCTGCTGTTTTTGCTGCGGAATTTCAAACGAAAGCCCGTAAGTTACATTTGAGATTTGATGTTTACGAAAAATAGCCAGTTGTTCTGAAACACCGTTTTCTAAAACAAGTACTTCTTTTTGTTTCGATTGAGAAAAACCAGATATAGCAATTGCAAAAACACAAAGAAGGCTGTAGAAAATTTTCATTTTTAAGGGAATGTTAGGTTTGTAAAAATAAAAAAAAGTTAGCCACGAATTTCACGAATTAGCGTGAATTAAAATTCTTTTAGCCACTCCCGATAGCTATCGAAAGTGGCAAACTTTTTAAACAACATTAAAATAAATAATTCGTGCAAATTCGTGGCAAAAAAAAGACATAAAAAAGGCCTGACTAGCGCCAGACCTTTTCAAACATACTAATTCTAACTATCCAAAAATAAAATTATTGTGTTTGCTGAAATTTAAACGTCATATCTCCCGCATAATAGGTGTTACGCGCATTTGTTGGAAAAATTGTTTCTGTAGCTGTGCTTGAGATATACGCATAACCTGTAATAGTAATGTTTCCGGCTACAATTGGATAAGTTGCTGCTGATCCGTCAGTTTTTGTTCTGTTAATCCAGTCATCACTGTTTACGGTAAAAAAGTATTCTTTGTCTTTTGTAAGTGCAATTGGTGTTATCGCTTTTTCGACCGTAACATTTGCTGTTGCAACATTTATAGTTTCAGATTTTATAACTGTTTTAGTCGCTGCATCCCATAAAGTGATTCTTAAAGCACTATTTACATCCGGAATCTTTACAATTAAAGAATTTATTTTTCCGGTTACCGTTGGTTTAAAGCTAAAGCCATATTCGTAAATTCCTGAGTTTTTTACATCGACTGCCTTTTGGCTAAATCCTGAACCTACCAAATAAGCATCCAGAGGATTTTCTTCACTATATTTAACAGAATCTTTGTCGTCGTCGCTGCTGCATGAAATAGTTAATAATGCAACTGATAAAATCGTAAAAATGGTTTTTAAAGTTTTCATGATAATTTAATTATTTGGTTCTTCTTTCGTTTAATAGATTGAATTCCTTTTATTTAGTTTCCTTTTAAGAATTATGGCTGAATGTTAAAACGCGCACAAACTTCTTCATAGCTCATTTTAGAGTAATCCAGTTTTGCTGTTTTTGATGTTGCAGCGGCAACTCCTCCCGGAATCAAAATATAGCGCCAGCTAAGTGTTGTTGGCAGATTTACTGTTCCTCCTGCATCATGTCTAAACCTGAATAGCTTGATTTTTTTCGCGGTAGAAATAGCTGTAATAGTATTCACAAACCCACCTGCTGTTGATGTATAAGGCAATGTATAAGTACCTGATCCAAAAGACACATAAACTAATATGGTTCCTTTTGCTAAAATATCTTCTGATAGTTCAGGTGCATTAATAGAAGTAGACATTCCTGAAGTTCCGTCTATTGTTTCTGCAACTGCTGTTGGAGCAGTTATCCAGGCGCTGTAAATAACATTTGCTGTTCCTGTTGCTCCGTTTGTTCCGTTTGTTCCGTTTGTTCCGTTAGTACCGTTAGTACCGTTGATTCCATCGATTCCGTCTTTTCCATCGTCACTGCTGCAGGAAATGGTAGAAATAGCAACTAATAAAATGGTAAAAATGATTTTTAAAGTTTTCATAATAATTTTGGTTTTAAATTGGGCTAAATGATTCTTATTTAATTCAATAACATTATTTTTGCAAAGGTCAACTGATAGTAAAAGAACGTTTCTTTTTATCTGAGACTTAATTACGAGACAAATTTGCAGGATTAAAACGGGGCGAAAAACCACTAATAGACAGACGACATTTTAAATAGACAGACGACATAAAACCGAATCAAATGACCAAAAAATACACGTGTATTATCATCGACGATGACGAAATAGACAGACTTACGGTGTTATCGTTTGCCAAAAAATTTCCTGTTCTGGATATTTTGGGTGTATTTGAATCGGCAGAAGAGACGCTTCCGTTTATCGAAAAAGAAAAAGTCGACATCTTATTCCTCGATATCGATATGCCGGGTTTAAACGGAATCGAGTTTAGAAAAAAAGCCTTGGAAATTCCGGTTTGTATTTTTATAACCGCACATCCTGAACATGCCGTAGAAAGTTTTGAAATCGAAACATTAGATTTTATCGTAAAGCCATTAAAATTGGATCGCTTTGCACAAACCGTAAGTCGAATCGAAGAATTTATGGAGATCAAACTCAAAGCATCTCTTTTTGAAGCCAGTATTGGCGGCGATACTATTTATATCAAAGAAGGCCACGATCAGACAAAAGTCAAATTGCATGAGATTTTATACCTCGAAGCCTTAAAAGATTACACCTTAATTATAACCGATAAAAAAAGACATTGTGTTTTATCGAGTATCGGTAATCTTTTAAAAGAAGATCATTTTCGGTCTTTCATCAGGATTCATAGAAGTTTTGCGGTTCAGAAACAGTTTATTCAAAAGATCAATTCAACCGAAATTATTTTAAACAATAACATTACCATTCCGGTTGGAAGAAGTTACAAAGAAAACCTAAACCTATTCTCATGAAAAAAATAGGGTTCTTGTTTTTGTTTTTCATCAGCTTAACTGTTTTGGCACAGCAAGAACCTAATTTGGCACGATATCAAAGCCCGGATGAAAAACTAAAAGTCTGGTTAAAATATACTGACACTCTTTTAGAAAAAGAAGATTATTTGAAACTTATATCTGCTGCTCAAAAGGGAGTTTCACTTTCTAAAAACAATCCTGCTTATCTTAGCCGGTTTTATCTTTACACTGGAACAGCTTATGAATTCAGTAATAATCAATATGAAAAAGCATTGATTAATTATGAGAAATCATTGAAATATGCTCAAAAATCCCATCATTTAAAAAATGAAACATCGGCTTTAATGCGCCTTAATTACATTTATTATTCTATTCAGGATACTGTGAAGGGAAAAGCCTTAATTAATTACATTAAGCAAATTCTTGACACAACCAAAAGTAATTATTCAAAAGCTGTGTTAAATGGAAGTTTAGCTGAATATTACCAAAATAATTCTAAGTATGAGGCTTTTATTGGATATCAATTAAAGGCCATAACATATAAAAAACTCCTTAAAAAAGACAAAATAAATTTAGAGAATATTGGAATTTCCTATTTACAAATTGGGAGTTCATATACAAGAATGAAACAATACAGCAAGGCAATTGAATATTTAAACGAAGCAAAACCTTATGTTAAAAATTCCCCTTATGTAAATGCTTTTTTATGCAATTATTACCTACAGAGCTTTGTCGCATTAAAAAAACCAGATAGTATTCAAAAATACTACAACTTAATATACACTTATCCAACCGCTAAAGATTCATTGTTTCTCAATTTGAGTTTTGCTAACCGCAGTATGTCTGACCATTATATAAACGAAAGAAAAACAAATACGGCCTACAATTATGCTAAAAAAGCGGTTTTGTTTGGACAAAAATCAAACGATGAAGAAATTTTGATGGAAGCTAATACTGTATTAGGAAGAGTTTTGTATGAAAAAGGAGAATACAAAAAAGCTATTGAAACCTTAAAAAAAGCATCAAAAAATGCTCTAACCTACGACAAAGAATCCTTTGTAAGCATCAATAAAAAACTATCCCAAAGTTATGCGGCATTAGGGCTTTGGAAAGAAGCATTTTATTACAACGAAATCTACAGCAAATACAATGACGAAATGATGCAGGAATCGGCGAAACAAAATATCGCCAATGCCGAAGCACGTTATCAAAACAAAACCAAAGGACAGGAAATCAAAAACCTTTCGACTCAAAATACCATCAAAAACATTCAGATTCAGGAAGCTAAAAAACAACGTATCTTTTTAATTTCAGGATTAATTCTCGTGGGCATCATTGGGTTATTATTGTTCAGACAAAACCAAAACCGTAAAAAAACCAATGAAAAATTACAACTTTTAAATCAGCAATTAGACGAAGCCAATAAAATAAAAGCACGCTTCTTTAGTATTTTGAATCATGATTTAAGAAGTCCGGTTTCGAATTTAATTCACTTTCTACATCTTCAAAAAGAAAACCCGGAATTGATTGATGAAGAAATGGCCGCACGAATGCAAAGCAAAGTCATTACCGGAGCCGAGAATCTATTATCCTCAATGGAAGACATTCTATTATGGAGCAAAGGCCAAATGGAAAACTTCAAACCTCATTTTAAAGAAATTCCGATAACGGTTTTATTCGAAGAAACCCAAAAGCATTTTTCAGGTATCGAGAATATCCAAATTTTATTTGAAGATCCTGAAAATATCATCTTAAACACCGATGAAAATTACCTCAAAACCATCATCCGAAACCTTACCGGAAACGCCATAAAAGCACTCGATAAAACCCCAAACGGAAAAATAATCTGGAAAGCCTGGCAGGAAAACGAAGTTCAATATATCTCCATTTCAGATAACGGCCCCGGCGGAACTCAGGAACAATTCAAAGCGTTATACGATGATTCAGAAGTTATAGGCATCAAATCCGGTTTAGGATTGCATCTAATAAGAGATCTCGCCACAGCTATAAATTGCAAAATCGAAGTCAATTCTCAGCAAGATTCAGGCACTACCTTTACGATAAAAGTTTGCCACTAATTTCACGAATTAGCACGAATTAAAATTTACTCTATTTTTTGGCCATAGATATTAAAGTGATTTTTATAATCTGTAAAAATCTTTTAATCTGTGGCCAACTTTTTTGAGCAATATCAAAATAAATAATTTGCGGAAATTTGTGGTAAAAACAAACCACATTTTTAATTTGTGAAATTGCATCTTAAGCTCAAAGTAATTAGTGCTAATTCGTGAAATTTGTGACAAAAAACCTTTAAAATCAAGCCAATAAAAAAGGCTTGACTTTCGCCAAACCTTTTTTATATAAATCATAATCTTACGATTACAACAAAGCGTCTAAACTATCTGCGTAGGTTTGTTTCGGAGCAACTCCTACTTGTTTTCCTACTACTTCACCGTTATGAAAAACCAAAACGGTAGGTATGTTACGCACACCATATTTTGCAGCGAATTCCTGGTTTGCATCTACATCGACTTTACCAACAACTACTTTACCTGCGTATTCTTCGCTGATTTGGTCAATGATTGGACCAACCATTCTACAAGGACCGCACCATGCTGCCCAAAAATCTACCATTACTGGTTTATCTGATTTCAAAACTACTTCATCAAAAGTAGCATCTGTTATTGCTAATGCCATAATTTCTTTTCTTTTAAAATTATTGTCTGAATTGTTTCGTTTCAAACTAGAGTACAAATTTAAAAATTAAATACTAATGAAACACCATTCTTAAATTAGTTTTAATTATAAATGCATTGTCATTTATTATATGATTCCCATGCTTTTGAAAAATAAGTTATAACTTACATATATTGAAAGCCATCTTTTTAAAATAACCTCAGTTTTTTAGCTTATCTTTAATAATCCAGAAAATTCTTCGAGATGTCAGCAATTTTACTTCATATAAAAAACTTCCTTCAATCGGTTCGATTTAAAAAATATGCCAAACGTTTTGGCTTTTTCGTATTAGGACTCATTGCATTACTATTGATTGCGTCTGGCGGATTGTCGATTTATTTTAATCAAAATAAAACCGAAATCATTGCCAGGATCAATACCAAAATTAACGAAAATATTAACGGACAGTTTCACATTGGCGATTTTCATTATAAGTTTCTAACCGGTTTTCCCAATTTTACTTTAGCTTTAAAAGATGTCGAGCTCAAAGACAATCAATGGGCGACACACAAACATACTTTACTAAAAGCTACTGAAGTCGAAGCACGTTTGAATGTGTGGAGTTTACTGCAAAACGAAATCAACATTCATAAAATTCTCATCAACGACGCCAATATTTATGTGTATAAAGCCGAAGACGGCTATTCGAACGCCGATATCTTTAAACCCAAAAAGAAAAAATCGCCCGAAAATAAATCAGATCGGGAAACTACCGTTGACCAAATCGACCTCAACAATGTTCATTTTATTCTGGACAATCGCCTTGGGCATAAATTATTTGATTTTGATGTTTCGAGTTTAAAAACCAAAGTAGATTACGACGGCAGCGACTGGCAAACCGATGTTTTTCTGGATACGCAAATAAAGAGTTTAGCTTTTAATACCGTACATGGCAGTTTCGCCAAAGAAAAAGAACTCAAAGGAACTTTTAATGTTTCGTATTCTGCTAAAAAGGAAAAAATTGATGTCGTAACCCGAAATCTAAAAATAGGAACAGACTCTTTTGATATTATCGCTTTTTTTAATCTGGCCAAAGGAAATGCCCTTTTCGGAATCAATATTGGGACTACAATTTTATGGCAAAATGCTTCGAATTTATTGTCCGGAAATATTAGTTCGAAACTTAATCGCTTTAATCTAAGTAAATCCATCGATGTCAATTGCGATATCAAAGGAGATTTTAATGCCGAAGGAGATCCCAAAATTGTCGTTCAGGCCATTATAAAAGACAACGAATTGAGTATTCCTGACGGATTAATCAAAAAATGTAATTTCAAAGGAATATTTACCAACAATTTCAAACCAAAAGACGGTTACAACGACGCCAACTCGGCTATTATCCTGACGAGATTTGCGGGCGAATACGAGAATATTCCGCTTACCATTCCGCAATTGGCCATTAATAATCTCGAAAAACCAGTTGCAACCGGAAACGTAAGTTCAGATTTTGATGTCGAAAGACTCAACCAAATCAGCAACGACAAATGGATTCAGTTTTCAGCCGGACACGCAAAAGCCAATCTGAAATTTCAGTTTGATATTGTCGATTTGTACATCACCAAACCTCGTTTTATTGGTAAAGTCGATGTCGATGATGCCTCGTTTCATTATATCCCAAAGAATGTGCACGCCGTAAAAACCAACATACATCTTGATTTTACCGAGAAAGCCTTATTAATCAAACAAATTACCTATAAACATAATAAGAATACGATTTTCATCGAAGGAAAAATTGACAATTTCCTGAACCTTTATTACGATGCACCCGAAAAAATGATCGTAAACTGGAAAATCTATTGCCCCAATATTGACATCAAACAATTCCTGGGCGTTTTGGCGACTTCCCAGAAAACAAAAGCCGTTGCCAAAACCACCAAAAGACCCACGATTTCAAATCATTTAAGAACCGTAATCGACAAATGCTCTGTAGTAATCGACATCAAAGCCGACAAAATCAATTACAACAAATTAACGGCAACCAATACCACCGCAACCGTCCAGATGATCGATTCCAGATTGGTTATTAAAAACGGATCGCTGCAAACTTCCGGCGGAAGCATCACGTTTAACAGCGAACTAAAACCAAGCGGAAAAAACTTTGCCTTTAGCTCCAACGCGCAGGTAAACAAGGTTGATATTGCGAGTTTCTTAAAGTCGTTCAACAACTTTGGCGTTACCTCTTTTAGTCCTAATAATATCAAAGGAAAACTCAGCAGTCAGGCCAATGTTACCGGATTTATCAACAGCAATGGCGAGCTGATCACCAATTCTATGCACGGTAATCTGACTTTCAATGTCAATCAGGGCGCTTTGCTCAACTTTGAGCCTATCGTAAAAATTGGCAAGTTTGCCTTTCCGTTTCGTGATGTCGAGAATATCACGTTTAGCGATTTATCCGGCAAACTTAAATTGCGCGGAGAGCAAATCGATGTCAATAATTTCACAATTAGTTCCAGCGTCTTAAACCTCGATGCCGAAGGTATTTATTCCTTTGGCCGAGGCACCAATCTCGCCCTCACCATCCCACTCCGAAACTCCAAAAACGACATCAAACTCGCCACCAAAGCCGAACGCGACGCCGTCCGCGACCGCGGAATTGTCCTGCATTTAATTGCGCTGGACGATGAAGGAAAAATGAAAATTAAGTGGGGGAAGAAGGATAAATAGTCATTGCGAGGAAAGACCTGTTCGCCGCGGCGAAAGCAATCACAAAAGAAACTCGCCAAAAATTTGTCACTCTGAGCGAAGTCAAAGAGCTTTTGCCACCTAGAATTTGTAATTTAAAAATATTGTAATTTAATTTTTAAGGAGCTATTTCCTGCTGTCCACTTTATCTTTTGTGCCGAACACCGGCACAAAAGGATGCCGTTCCCATCAGGGCTAGGGATTTTGGTTTCATAAGAGCATTTTTAAATTCATTTAATTCTTTCCTCTTACTATTTTCTAAATATTTATATTTGAAGATACCAAAAACGAATAAATGCCACCACTAAGACTTTGGACAAAAGAAGAATTAATTCTTGCCTTTAATTTATACTTGAAAATTCCCTTTGGAAAAACACACAGTACTAATAAAGATATTATTCACTTAGCAAATTTAATTGATAGAACTCCTGGGTCAATTGCATTACGCCTAGCAAACTTTGCAAGCGTTGATCCTGTATTAAAAGCAAGAGGAATAAAAGGAATGGATGGAGGTAAAAAGATTGTTCAACCTATTTGGAATGAATTTTACGAAAATCAAGAAGAATTAATTTTCTTAAGCGAAGAAATCCTTGCACAAAAAGAACATATTTCGATTGAAAAGAAATTTGAAGATATCCTTTTTGACACAAAAGACTTAAAAGGAGAAGATGTTAGAAGAGCAGTAAAGACAAGAGTAAATCAATCCGTTTTTAGACAAATGGTTTTATCAAATTATAATAATAAATGTGCAATTACAGGAATTGATATCCCTGAACTTTTATTAGCCAGTCATATAATACCTTGGTCTAAAAATGAAGAACATCGATTAAATCCTGAAAACGGAATTTGCTTTTCTGCACTTTATGATAAAGCTTTTGACAAGGGATTAATTGGAATTAATACAAACCATGAAATAATATTTTCTGATTCAATCAAGAGGAAAAAAGAAGCTGAATTTTATAATAAATACTTTTATTCACTTGAGAATCAAAAAATAATTGCTCCTCAAAAATATCTACCTAGAAAAGAATTTCTCGAATATCATTTAGACACAGTTTTCAACAAACAGATAATCTCATAAAATAAAAAAAGCCACTTAAAGTGGCTTTTCTCATTCTTACTTATTCAACATCCAGATAAGGATTTAGAATTTCTGCTAATTCATTCAACCAATAAAAACCTTGTTCGAGGTTTGTTTTTTCGGTTTCGAGGGTTTCGCAATCCCGCATTATGCTTAAGGCGAGGATATAATTTAGTTTCCTGATGGTTTTTGCCATTAGTTCAGGATCAATCGAATTGCTGAAGAAATTGGTTAACCGCAATTCTGTTTCTTTTGAAAGGGTGTTTACACTCATAATCTGAAAGTTTAAGGAATATAAAACCCGCACGGGTTAGCTGTCCTACGCCTTTCAGAGCGTTGCAGTTGTTTCCAATACCGCCAGCATACCGCACGGGCAAAAGTTTAGTCAAGTTCATAATCTGAAAGTTTTAGGACTGCGAAGATACCAAAAAACGTTTGAGATTCGTATGGTTTTTCTTTATTGGTCTAAAAGATTTTTGAATTTAGTTGGGTTGTTGGTGCGGAGGCGCTTCTCCCGTCCCGAAGTTTCGGGATCGGGACGCTCAGTCTGACAAAACACAATAAAAAATCTGTTTTTATCCGCGTTTTCACGAAGTGAATCCGTTAAATCCGCGTTCGATAATAACATTTCAGAAATCGCCAGGTCTGACAAAAAAAGCCCGTAATTTTTTCAACATTTTTTCATAATGTTTTATTAACTCACTTGGCTTTTCATTCTAAAAAAGATAGCTTTGAGAATAATCATTAAATATAAACCGATATGAAAATTCAAATCAATACCGACAAAAACATCGAAGGACACGAAAGATTAGCAACTTATTTTTCTGAAGAATTAGAAAAAGGTTTAGCCCGTTTTGAAGAAAAAATAACCCGCATTGAAGTACATTTTGGAGATGAAAACGGAGAAAAATTCAGCTTAAACGATAAAAAATGCGTGATTGAAGTTCGTGTAGCCAATTTACAACCCTTAACCGTAACAGATCACTCCGATACACTTGAAAAAGCGTTTAGCGGTGCTCTTGCCAAAGCAAAAAAATCACTTACTACGACTTTCGAAAAACAGAAATCGTTTTAATTTATATATATCAAATGCAAATGGCATTATCTCTAATCAGGATAATGCCATTTTTTATTTCAGCAAACTGGTCATTTCTTCCCACTGCAATATTTTGACTTTCTCATTAAGTTGTCCCGCACTATTGACCATTGCTTTGGCGATATCGGCTGCTTCTATTCCTTTATACTTATTCATTCCTCCCATAAACAAAGGATTGATCAATTTGAATATCCCGATGAATACTTTTTCCAACGGTCGGCTTTCTTTTCTATCTCCTAAAATCATCGAAGGACGAAAGATATAGGTGTGATCTAAATTCAGATTGATGATATCCTGTTCGGTTTCGCCTTTCATCTTCGTATAAAATATCGACGACTTTGCATTTGCTCCAATGGCCGAAACCAGAAATACGGCTTTTGCTCCGTTTTCTTTCGCCAATTTTGCAGCTAATACCGGATAATCATGATCGATTTGATAGTATAGTTTTTTATCGGGTGTTTTCTTTTGCGTGGTTCCAAGGGCTACAAAAACCTCATCGGCTTCAATGTCTTTTACCACTTCGGGTAAGGAATTGAAATCTCCTATTATCGTTTTTAGTTTTGGATGCTGAATGTTTTGATCTTTCCTGACTACGATTATTACTTGTTCGTAATTAACATTATTCAACAACGTTTCGAGAATATAAGATCCTACTAATCCGCTTGCTCCGTATACAATTGCTTTTTTCATCATAAGGCGATTTGTTTCCTCGAAGTTAGAAAATTAATGGTTAACTTTTTATATTGAGTTTTTTAAACACATAGGAACATAGATTTGTAAACTTTAAAAAAAGGCACTTCATTTGTTTAAACAAACATAGCTATGTTCCAAATCTTGATTTGTATTTAAGTCTATTTTGTTCATTGGCAATTTTTCGCTTTGATTTAATTTGTAGTGCGTTGCACTACGCTGCTTTTAGGGCTTTCAGCCCATTTTAAAAGTTTCAAACACTCATAATCTTCTAACAAATCAACAATAAACAATGCAAAGAAAAACACGATTAACATAATAATAACGCTTTTTGGTATTGTAAGAAGTAATTTTGCAGTCCCAAAAAAGGAACTGATTTTTGAAATAAAACAGACTTCTTTTTTGAGATTATCCATTACAAATTATTTAAAATTACCCTCATGAAAAAGCAATTACTTGTATTATTAATAGCCCTATTTATAGGTTTTGGTGCCAATGCACAAACAAAATCATCTGAAACCAATGTGCTGGTTTTAATTTATTCTCAAAACGGCGGAACGTACAAAATGGCAAAAGCAATTGCCGAAGGAATTCAGGAATATCCAAATACAAAAGCGACTTTAAAACGTGTTCCTTCTATAAACACAAAAGAAAAACTAAATGCTGAAGTAGAGAAATTACCTGTTGCTACGATCGAAGAATTGGCCAATTATGACGGAATCGCTTTTGGAAGTCCGGTTCATTTTGCGAATATTAGTGCTGATATGAATTACTTTTTTAGTCAGAGTATTCCGCTTTGGACTTCGAGAACTTTAGAAGGAAAACCGGCAACTGTATTCATGTCGGCTGGATCCGGGGCAGGAAAAGAAGCTGCGATTTTGTCTTTCTGGAATATCCTTGCCTCGCACGGAATGGTCATTGTACCAACAGGAATTATGGGAACGGCAACTTTAGATAAAACTGTTCCGCAAGGAAATACTCCGTTTGGCGCAACGGCATTGACAGGATCTACTGGAACTCGCCCTTCACAAAGCGAATTGAATTTGGCTAAGGAACAAGGAAAAGCTTTGGCAAGAGTGGCTTCGGGATTGAAAAATACGGAGAATATAAAGTCTGTAAAAACCACTTCGGCTGAAACTAAAAGCGACATCAACAAAACTTTAAAAGACAATAATATTGTGCTTCCTGAAGCGCCTAAACCGGTTGGAAATTATGTTCCGTTTACGATCTCAGATCATAAAGTATACATTAATCAGGTAGCTTTGAAAGACGGAAAGATTTTAAATCCGGGTAAAGTTGGCGCAACGGTTACTGAAGATCAGGCAAAAGAAGCAACGTACCAAACGATGCTGAATGTCATTGCGGTTTTGAAAGAGGCTTGCGGAGGCGATTTGAACAAAGTAAAACAATGTGTACAGCTAACGGGATATTTTAATACGACTCCGGAATATACGCAACATGCCGGACTTATGAATTCGGCTTCGAATTTGACGGCTTTGGTTTTTGGTGAAAAAGGAAAACACGCGAGAGCAACGATTGGAGCGGCTTCGTTACCGATCAATTCGGCTGTAGAAATTCAGGCGATTTTTGAAATTGAATAAATGTTTATCGGTTTATAAATGTGAATAAACAGGAAACGTTTTTGTGTTGTCCCTGCGGGCAATATCATTAAGTTAAGGGAAAATCTATAAAATTACTTAACCGTTTAATCAAGAAAGTAATTATAAAAATCTGTTTTTATCAGCGTTTTCGCTTTAGCGAATCAGTAAAATCAGCGTCTAATTTTGACGCGGACAAAACAGATTTACTTCGTAAAAACGCGGATAAAAACGGATTTGATTTGCAATAATTTTATTTTCTAAAAGCTTAAATTAGTGACATTGCCCATAGGGATTACACACATTTTATAACACAATCTAGTTTTTGCGTGAGGGATAGAGCTACGCTACCGCAGTAGCAGCGAAAGCCCGACAGCAATAAAAAAAGGGGCCAACTAAGCGATTTGCATAGTTGGCCCCTTTTTTTATTGGTGGCACGCCCAGATTATTATTGACTAATATTATGATTTTGGCAATGGAGCTCCAACGGCGATATCGCATCTGTGGCCGGGTTTTCCGTGCGCTGGATTCATTCCGTCTGCTACTGCTTCTTCTGTACTTAATAAAGCCGGAACTGCATTAGTTGCGGGTGGGGTTACTGTAAAGCTTTGTGAAGTAGTTCCGCTTTGTGCTGTAGTAGCTGCAACTGGTTGTTTCGCTACCGGAGAATTTAAAGGCGCTCCAACCGGAATATCACATCTGTGGCCGGGCTGTCCGTGCGACGGATTCATTCCTTTGGCTACTTTTGCTGGTGCTACGGTTGTTGTTACTACGTTTTGCTGACCTGCATTTACTTGTACAGGCTGTGCAGTTTGAGTTGTAGTCGTTTGTCCTTGCGTTGGAGCCGAATTTAAAGGTGCGCCAACGGCAATATCGCAACGATGCCCGGGTTGTCCGTGTGCGGGATTTATTCCTTGCGTTGCCCCCATTACGGTGTTAGGATTCGTCGTCGGATTTTGAACTACCGATTGCTGTGTTTTTGTGGTGTCTTTTGCTAATCCTAGTTTCACCAATTCAGATGTTGGGGTGTTTTCCTGTGGTTCCAGTTCTTTCTTGCAAGAGGTAAAAACCAGAGAAGTAACAAATATTGAGGTGATAAGTATTTTTGGATTCATGATGTATCGATTTTAAAGCACTCAAATATACTAAGATTTCATCATATAAGTTATATAATATCGTGTTGAGAATTTCGCGCAAAGACGCAAAGGCGCCAAGTTTTAAAATTTACAAGTAAAAGAACTTTGCGACTCTGCGTCTTTGCGCGATTAAATTAGCCCAACAAAAAAACTCTGCACCTTTGAACCTCTGCACCTTTGTTCCTCTGAAAAATTTTTTACTAACTTTAAATCCAAAATAAAACCTCTCATGAAAAAATCAATTCTACTTTTATTATTTGTTGCCACTTTTGCAACTGCACAAACTTCTGAAAAAGACAAAGTCAATCAAACTCTTGATACCTGGCACAAAGCAGCTGCCGATGTAAAATTCGACGCGTACTTTGATTTAATTGCCGAAGACGGAATTTTCATAGGAACTGACGCTACCGAAAACTGGAGCAAAAAAGACTTTAAAGTTTGGGCAAAACCTTTTTTTGACAAAGGAAAAACCTGGAATTTTACCGCTCTTGAACGTCATATCTTTTTTGATAAAACTCGAAAAATTGCGTGGTTTGATGAATTGCTCAATACACAGATGAAAATTTGTCGCGGTTCCGGTGTTTTGGTTAAAGTGGGGAAAGAATGGAAGATTCAACATTATGTGTTATCGATGACCATCCCTAATGACGAAGTGGATGCGGTGACCAAAATAAAAGCACCTATCGAAGACGTCCTAATCGCGAAGCTTCAGAAAAAATAAACATTTTTGAGCTTTGTTTTTATAATCCTAACTTTTCTAGTGCTTTACAGCGCCGTATATCAAATTAATTATAATACAATTGGCAATTTTACCCATAAATTATAAGTTCAAAATAAGATTGTCTCAAAAAAACGGATCGAATTTTACAAAATTGACTAAAATAAAAGCACAACCTCTATTTTATTAGCCCTAAAAATCAAAATCTTTATTTTTTTTTAACTTTGACCCCAAAAAAAATAGGGTTCAATAAAGTATTTGAAAAATGAAAATAGAAAGACGCTGGATCATTTCCTTTATTATTATAAGTATTGTTTGTATTACCGGTGCATTTTGGCCAACTGTTACCACAAATAGTTATGTATTATCTGAATTTGGCACAACCGACCATATTGTTACTGCCGATGTTGCCTGGATGTTAACCTCTTGTTGCCTGGTTTTGATCATGACGCCGGGATTATCTTTTTTCTACGGAGGAATGGTAGGCCGAAAAAATGTGATTTCGACCATGTTGCAAAGTTTTATTTGTTTGGGCGTTGTAACACTTTTATGGGTTGTAGTGGGTTTTAGCCTGGCTTTTGGCGATCCTGTAGGTTTTGGTTCAGGAGAACATTTTTATAGTTTCTTTGGTAATCCAACTACTTTTGCCTTTATGGATTATGTGGGTGTTTTGCCGCATAAAAAATTAGCAAGCACGATTCCGTTTATGTTGTTTGCGTTGTTTCAAATGAAATTTGCGATTATTGCTCCGGCAATTATTACGGGTTCGTTCGCAGAACGTGTGCGTTTTATATCATATTTACTTTTCATCAGTTTGTTTACCATTTTTATTTATGCGCCTTTGTGCCATTCAGTTTGGTATCCTACGGGTGTTTTAGGAAGTTATTTTGGTGTAAAAGATTTCGCCGGAGGAACTGTAGTACATATGAGTTCAGGATTTGCTGCTTTGGCAGGGGTTCTGGTTTTAGGAAAAAGAAAAAATAGCGATCATATACCTACCAATATTCCGTTTGTATTATTAGGAACAGGAATGTTATGGTTTGGATGGTTCGGATTCAACGCGGGTTCAGCTCTTGCTGCCAACGGAACTGCTGCAATGGCTTTCGCTACAACCACAACTTCATCTGCCGCTGCGATGTTAACCTGGGTTTTCTTTGACAGAATGAACGGAAGAAAAGTTTCGGCTTTAGGAGCTTGTATTGGAGCTGTTGTGGGCTTAGTTGCCATAACACCGGCTGCAGGATTTGTATCGGTTCCTGAAAGTATGTTTTTTGGGTTTCTTACGGCTTTGGTTTCGAATTCAGTGGTAAACTGTCGTTTCTCGAAAAGATTTGATGATACACTTGACGTTTTTGCCTGTCACGGTGTGGGTGGAATTATGGGAATGATTTTAACCGCGATTTTTGCTCATGGCGAAGATGCGAGTTTATTACACGGCGGATGGAACGTTTTTGGTCATCATATGATGGCTTTGGTGCTGGTTTCTATCTTTACGTTCTTCGGCGCTTATTTCTTATTCAAAGTAACCAACTTTATAATTCCATTACGTGTTTCTGAAGAAAACGAACATATTGGTCTTGATTTATCGCAACACGATGAAACGCTTGATCCTAAATTAAAACCTATTACTGAGGCGCATTACGGGTAATTTTTTTGCCACAGATTATAAAGATTAAAATGATTTTTCTTACCGGAGGTAAAAAATAGTTTGCCACGAATTACACTAATTTTTACTAATTTTTTTTTCGATTATAAGGTTTAACTTAATTGGTGAAAATTGGTGAAATTGCTTCGCCTGTTCGCTATCGCTCGGGTCGTGGCGGAAAACTTAACCGGTGTAGTCCTTACAGGACATTTTTATTGAAAGCACTAATCTAATTTTCTACCGATATTTAACTCCTAACGGAGTATATCTCGTAGAGATTATATATCGGTAAAAGATTGCTAAACGCAAAACTTTGTCCCGTAGGGACAATACCTACCCGATCAAAAATTAATTATTTTAAAAATCTTTTTAATCTCTATAATCTGTGGCCAAAAAATTAGTGCCAATTTGTGTAATTCGTGGCCAAAAAACAATATTCCTAATCAAAATTCGCAGCAAAAAACTTTAAACACCGTTGCGCTATTTTCATTCGTTTATATTCCTTAATTTTGCTGAAAATTTTTGTAAAAGTGGGAAGTAAAAATAAACTAAAAAGATTCAGAGAAAACGAAACGTTTCAAAACGTTTTTCAACCAACCAGAGAAGAAGTTGTAGGCGATTTAATGCCTCTAAAAGGGAAATGGAACTCTGATTTCTTTAAAAATGATAATCCATTAGTTTTAGAATTAGGATGTGGAAAAGGTGAATATTCTGTTGGATTAGCAGAAAGATACCCTGACAAAAATTTTATCGGAATAGATATTAAAGGTGCTCGTTTCTGGAGAGGTGCTAAAACCGCTGTAGAAACCGGACTTCATAACGTTGCTTTTATTCGTACTCAAATCGAATTGATCGACCATATTTTTAATGAAAATGAAGTGGATGAAATCTGGATTACTTTTCCGGATCCGCAAATCAAATACAAAAGAACCAAACACAGAATGACAAACTCTGAGTTTTTGAAATTGTATAAAAAAATCCTTAAGAAAGACGGTGTTGTAAACCTTAAAACCGACAGCGAATTCATGCACGGTTATACTCTTGGATTGCTTCACGGTGAAGGACATGAGGTTTTATATGCGAATCATAACGTATATACAAACGAAGGAAGTCCTGAGGAAGTTACTGCTTTTCAGACTTTTTACGAGAAACAATATTTAGAAATTAATAAGGCAATTACGTATATTCGCTTTAAAATTAAAGACTAATTTAATTTTAAAAACGAACTTTCAACCCCATCAAAATAACTGAATGGCATTACTTACCCCATTACTTTCAGGTTTTATTGCCGCTTTCATTGGGATTATTCCGCCCGGTCTAATCAATATGACAGCAGCTAAGGTGAACATGAAAGAGGGAAAAAAGAACGCTCTTTGGTTTGTTGCCGGTGCGATTTTAGTCATCTTTTTTCAGGTTTCTTTGGCCGTTTTATTTGCACAGGTAATTGATAATCGCCCTGATGTGGTAACGCTTTTACGTGAGGTTGGATTTGCAATTTTTTCGATACTAACGATTTACTTTTTGTTTATCGCTAAAGAACCAAAAGCAAAAAAATCGAAGATTAAAAAGAGCAGCAAAAAAAGCCGTTTCTTTTTAGGAATGCTTTTATCTGGTTTGAACTTCTTTCCAATTCCATATTATGTGGTGGTGAGCGTTACTTTGGCTTCATATCATCTTTTTGCATTCGAACACAACATTATTTTTACTTTTGTATTCGGATCTGTTTTGGGTTCATTTGCTGCTTTGTACAGCTACATTGGTTTCTTTGGAAGAATCGAAAAGAAAACCGATTACCTGATGCGAAATATGAATACTATTATTGGTAGTATCACGGGATTAATTGCTATTGCAACGCTTTTTAATATTTTAAGTTACTATTTCGGGTAAAAGTATTTTCAAAGATTAAAATTAAAAATTTAGGTTTTATAAAATCGAACCATTAAGTAATTAAGAAAAATTAAGCACTACTTGTAAAACTTCACTTTCTTAATCATTTTTCAATAAAAGTTAAGCTTTGACTTCATGAACCTTAATATCTTTATGGTAAAAATAACTTAAACGTATGGCTGAAGATAATTTTTTTGAGAGGGTTTATGCGATCGCCAGACAAATTCCGTACGGGAAAGTAACTTCTTATGGCGCTATTGCGAGAGCTCTAGGAACAGCCCGTTCTGCCCGAATGGTAGGCTGGGCAATGAATGCCTGTCATAATATGGAAGATGTCCCGGCACACAGAGTTGTAAACAGAAAAGGCCTTTTGACCGGAAAACACCATTTTGACGGAACCAATTTAATGCAGCAATTGCTGGAAAGCGAAGGCATTGAAGTCGTAAATAATCAAATTATAGATTTCGAAAAGCACTTTTGGACGCCTGAGATTTCTAACATATAAGTGATATAAGTTCATTTAAAAGTATTGTCTTGATTTACTTTGTCATTTAATCGCGCAAAGTCGCAAAGCCGCTAAGTTTTATTTTTTAAGTTTTTCTTTGCGGCTCTGCGACTTTACACAATTAATAAAAATAGCCTCGAGAACTTTGCGAGAGATTATACGCAATATTTAATATGAACTTATACAACTTATAGGATTCAAAAAAAAAATTAAATCAAACAAATCACAAAACTCGTTTTATTTTCATCGGTTTGGTAGCTTAGGTAACCGCCGTGCGCTTCGATGATGTTTTTAGAAAGCGTTAAGCCTATGCCGGCGCCATCTTTTCTAGTGGTGAAGAATGGCAGAAATACTTTTTCACGGATCTCCTGATCGATTCCTTTTCCGTTGTCTGAAATGGTGATAAAAAAGCGATTATTCTCAGTATAACTGGACAAGAACATTTTCTTTTCTGCCTTTTCTTTTAGAGCATAAACGCTATTGGTAATTAGATTTATAATCACTTGTTCTATCTGGCTTTTATCAATCAAAATAGAACGCGAACTATTAATTTCGTTTACCAATTCGATATTCTCCGCTTTTAGAATCGGGCTCATGATGCGCATACAATCGGCTAAAAGTAAATTTATTGGCGTCATTTGTTTTGTTGGAGTCGGAAGCATGGCTAGTTTTCGGTAATTTTCTACAAATACCTGCAGGTGATCACTTCGATTGATAATCGTCGAAATACTGCTTTTGATATCGTCGAAATCATCTTCTTCGAGTTTTTCCTGATCGACAATCTGAAGTAAATTCTGCGAAAGTGCCCGAATTGGCGTTAAGGAATTCATCAATTCATGCGAGATGATTTTCATTAAATTAATCCAGGCTTCTTTTTCTTTTTTCTCAATTACACGCTGAATACTATCTAATAAAATAATAAAATATTCTTTGTTATACGTTTTGGTAATGGATGTTTGTAAAACAAAAGTCTGCAAATCTTCTTCTTCTATTTTGATCGAAATTGCCGATTTTAATTCCCTAAATTCCATCTTTTCAATTTCATCGCAAAGTGATGGCAAATAATTTTTCAGGTATGTCCAGTGGCTCACTTTTGGCACTTTAAATAAACTGGAAAAGCAATCGTTCATCAAAAAAATATTCCAGTCTTCACCTTCTTTCTCGAGAATTAAAGTCGCGGTATCTATATTATTTAATATCGATTTATAAATTAATTCTTTTGAGGTTTGATCTTGTTGCTGGTATTTTAACGTATTATATAAAAGATATAAGTTGTTAAATTTCTTCTCTTTATAGTCTTCCGGGAAATTGGTTGAAAAATCATTTTGCAAGATCGAAAGCAATATTTTATCATAAAACAGTGAATGATTTTTAATATAAAAGTACATCTCAAACAATAATAGAAAAATAAAAAACCCAACTAAAAGCGCATTGTAATAAAGCGTTTTATAAATCAAAAAAACGCAAAAGAAAAAGGGAATCATAATAAAGAGAACCCTTATAAACAAAGCATTATAGAACTTCCAGTTTTTCATTATTTTAATTTTTTATTGGTATATGTAGCTGAAGATTTAACCGCAAGGTTCGCAAAGGTGTACGCAAAGTTAGCTAGAAACAGCTTTGCGAACTTAATAAAACCAATTACAAATAAACCTAAAAAATACCTTGCGTGCTTTGCGGTAAAATTAATTTTTCAAGTCATATTTCTCAATTCTTCTGTACAATGCTGCTCTTGACAAACCCAATTCTTCAGCCGTTTTACTGATGTTTCCGTTGTATTTGAAGAGCGTTTTTTCGATCGCACTTTTCTCCATTTCAGATAACGGATTTTCATCGTTTTCCTGAATTTCTTCGAAATCTAAAATATCGAGATTCGTTACAGAAATGGTATTATTATCAGCCAAAATCAAAGCGCGTTCTATTTTATTTTCCAGTTCACGAATGTTTCCTTTCCACGGATATTTTTCTAAATAGGGTGCCACATTCTCTTCAAAATGCCATCCCGAAGCTTCGGGACCATGATTGTATTTTTCGGCAATCTTATCCAGGATAAAATGTGCCATTGGTACAATATCATCTTTTCGTTCGCGTAACGAAGGCAAATGAATTTCCATTGTATTGATGCGATACAGCAAATCTTCGCGGAACGTTTTGTTTTTAACCTCAGCTTTTATATCACTATTGGTGGCCGCAATTACGCGAACATTTAAAGGCCTTGACTTACTTTCTCCTAAACGGGTAACGGTTTTGGTTTGCAAAACGTGTAATAGTTTCGATTGTAAATGCAACGGAATATTGCCTATTTCATCCAGAAAAATCGTGCCGTTTTGCGCCGTTTCAAATCTTCCGGCTGTATCTGTTTTGGCATCTGTAAAAGCACCTTTTGCATAACCAAAAAGCTCACTTTCGAATAAATTATCACTCAAAGAACCCAAATCAACATGTACAAATGGCTGTTCTTTTCGTTCAGAATTTAGATGAATAAATTCGGCAAAAACATATTTACCGGTTCCGTTTTCGCCCAGAATCAAAACATTAACATCTGTTCTGGCTACTCTTTCGGCAATAGAATAGGCTTGTTTTATTTTAAGCGAATTTCCAACAAAATAGTTTTTTGCTGGTTTTTCTTCTACCACTTTTTTGCTGTTTCTTCTGCTTTCGGCAACAGCCTTATCAATTATTTCAAGTAATTTTTCGTTATTCCAGGGCTTCAAAACATAATCAAAAGCACCAATCTTTATTCCCTCAACTGCTGTATCGATTTTACCAAAAGCCGTCATTAAAATCACAACGGTTTGTGGCGAAAGTGTTTTTATTTCTTTGAGCCAGTGAATACCTTCTCGCCCATCTTCGAAACCAATTCTATAATTCATATCTAACAAAACCACATTTATTTCATTTTCACTTAAAATAGAGATGATTTTTTTTGGACTATTTTCTGTAAAAATGGTTTCAAAATGTTTTTTGAGAATCATTTTTGCCGAAAAAAGAATTTCTTCCTGGTCGTCGACGATTAATATTTGGGCTTGTTTTCTTCGCATGATGTCTTTTTTTGTTCGATAACGAACGGTCAACTGTTCATTATCGAACACTTCTTTTTTGAATAGTTTTTAAAGCTTCTTTAAAATCAACACTTTACAAATAATAAATTTTATGGCACAATATTTACCTATTGACTATCAGTAAATTATTAAAGAAATGGACAAAGTAATTCCTCGTAAAAATAGAAAATTTAGATATCTCACAATAGCAATTGGAGTTTTTTTAGTTTTGGCAGCAATCGTGTTTTTTTCGTTTAACACGAAAAGAAGTTTAAATGTAAAAGCAGAAGAACTCACTATTCAGAAAGTCGAAAAAGCCTTTTTTGAAGATTTTGTTGTTTTTCAGGCCAAAGTAGAACCTTTGAATGTCATGCTTGTCAATGTTACCGAAGGAGGATCTGTAAAAGAGATTTTTGTTGAGAATGGCGCCATGGTTACCAAAGGTCAATCGCTGGCCCGTTTGTACAACCCAAATACTGAACTGAATTACCTGACTCAGGAAACGGCCATTATTGAACAAATCAATAATTTAAATACCGGAAAACTAAACATTAGAAATCAGGAATTAAATTTGAACAAGGATTTGGTTTTAATTGAACATGATTATAATGATGCCAAAAGATTATACGACATGAATGCCCGATTATATGAAAAAGAGGTGATTTCTAAAAATGACTGGAATACTTTTAAGGAAAGTCTTCGTTTTCAGGAAGAACGAAAAAGAACGATTCAGCAAAGTATTCAAAAAGAAAAACAAACGAATCAAATTCAGATTTCGCAAATAAACAACTCTATTCAGACGATGGAGAAAAGTTTGGATATTTTAAGAAACAATAAAAAGAATTTCCTGATTATCGCTCCTGAATCCGGTCGACTAACTTCGTTTCAACCCGTATTAGGAAAAACATTTCAGGCTGGCGAAAGCATCGGAAAAATAGATTCTAAACAAGGGTATAAACTTACCGCTGATGTCGATGAATTTTATCTTGAAAAAATACGCGAAGGTTTGAAAGGTCAGGTAGAATTTAAAGGTAAAAACCTTGAAGTTTTAGTAACTAAAGTAATCCCGGAAGTAAAAGGCGGACATTTTATAGTAGAATTGGCTTTTACGTCTAAAGAAAATATCGTTTTGCAAGACGGACTTAGTTTTGGTGTAAAACTAATTTTATCAGAAAAAAATAAAACTCTTGTGGTTCAAAAAGGAAGTTTTAACCAGGAAACTGCAGGAAAATGGATCTTTGTTGTAAAAGGAAATAAAGCCGAAAAAAGAAATATAAAATTAGGAAGAGAAAACCCTTCGTATTATGAAGTGTTGCAAGGCTTAAAAGAAGGCGAATCTGTGATTACCTCATCTTATTCTGACTATAAAGATATCGAGGAGTTATTAATAAATAATTCGCAGTAATTAGTTTTCAGTCGCACTCACAGTTCAAAATTCACATTTTACAATTCACATTTTACATTTTACAATTAGCAAAGTTTCAATCATCAATCAAAAAACAATCAATAACACCTAAACATTTTAAAACTATGATAACAATTCAAAATTTAACCAAAGTTTTTAGAACAGAAGAAGTAGAAACGGCTGCTTTAAGCGGCATTACTTTAGAAATTAAAAAAGGAGATTTCCTGACTATTATGGGACCATCGGGTTGCGGAAAATCTACTTTACTAAATATCATAGGACTTTTGGATAGTGCCAATGGAGGAAGTTATAAACTATTAGATCAGGAAATGGTGGGTTTGAAAGAAAAAGGAAGAGCTGTTGTTCGTAAAGAAAATATTGGTTTCATATTCCAGAATTTCAACTTAATCGATGAGCTTTCAGTTTATGATAATATCGAATTGCCTTTGCTTTATAATAATGTAAAAGCATCCGACAGAAAACAAAAAATCGAAGCAATTGCTGAGAAACTGAATATCTCACACCGATTAAAACATTTTCCGCAACAACTTTCAGGAGGGCAACAACAAAGGGTTGCTGTTGCAAGAGCTTTAGTAAACGATCCCAAAATTATTCTGGCCGATGAGCCAACCGGTAATTTAGATAGTAAAAACGGGAATGAAGTAATGGAACTTTTAACGGATCTACACGCTAAAGGAGCCACTATTTTGATGGTTACACATTCTGATTATGATGCTTCATTTTCACAAAGAACAATTCATATGAAAGATGGTGTTATATTTTCTGAAAAACTAAATCAGAGAAATGTTGATGTTTTTATGGACGCTAAATAATTTTAAAATGATAAAATTTATTGTAACCGCAATTTTAATCCTAATTGGATTTGTTTGCAAAGTATTGGCAATGATATAAAGCCTAACAGGTTTGAAAAAGCAACTATAACAATTATAAAAAAATAAAAGCATGGTTTTTAACTGGTTTAAAATATTCATCTATCATTTAAAACAAAACAAATTGTTTTCGTTTTTGAATATTCTGGGATTAAGCATTGGGATAGCTGGAGTCATTTTCTCCATTTTATATTGGAACAATGAAAACGCATACGATCAATGGAACCCTGAAAAAGAAAACGTTTATCAAGTTCTGAATAAAATTGGGGCAACTGGGGACGTCTGGGCATCAAGTACAATTCCATTTGGGGTGACCTGCAAAGCAACAATTCCCGAAATCGAATCTATTTGTTTTTTTGATGGCTGGTATTATGAGGAAGCAATCAAATATCAAAATCAAAAATGGATAGGCAAAAAAATAATAGTTGCTGATTATGACTTTTTTGACGCTTTTCCGTTTCCAATTGTTAAAGGAGCCAAAAAGGATATTCTTAAAGAAAAAAACAGTGTTGCCATTTCCGAAGATGAAGCAAAAAAAATCTTTAAAAATGAAGATCCTATTGGCAAAATTCTTATCAACGACAACAAGCCTTATGTCATAAAATCAGTTTATAAAATTATGAGCCCCTCCTCTGTTGAACCCAATTATGTCTTTGGAGGCTTATTAGAGGATGGCGACTTTAACGGCTGGGGGAATTTTAATTATACTTTAATGATTAAAACCAAAAAAGGGACTAACAAAGAAGCACTTTTAAAGAAGATGCAAAATGTAAATTTTGTTAATCGAACCTTGAAAGATGCTAAAGCAAATGGTCAGACACCTGAACAATATATCAAAGAAAATGGAGAAGTTAAGGTTATCCTCGACCAATTAGACAAGGCGCGATTGCATGGTACAAGATCTGCTGCCACGGTTAATTTTCCTGAAGGTAAAGGAAATTTACAACTACTTTATATCATGGTAGGCTTATCTATATTGATTTTGATCTTATCACTTGTAAATTATATTAATTTGGCAACTGCTTCTGCTATTAAACGCGCTAAAGAAGTTGGTGTGCGTAAAATTGTAGGTGCAAGCAAAATGCAAATCATCACTCAATTTATATTTGAAACAGCTATTATGGTAATTTTAGCTATTCTTTTTGCCCTGGCAATAGTAGAACTTTCTTTACCATACTACAACAACTTCCTCAAGAAATCTTTAACAATGAATGGCAGTGAATTTTACCTGCAACTTATTTTTATCTTTGGATTAGTAATCGTTCTTGCGGGTATATTCCCTGCTATTTATATTTCAAATTTTGAAACTTTAAAAGTTTTAAAAGGAAACTTCTCCAGAAGCAAAAGCGGCATCTGGATTCGAAACTCGATGTTGATTTTTCAATTTGGAATTGCTGCTTTTTTTATTATTGGCGCTTTGATTGTAAATTCACAAGTAAGTTATATGATGAATAAAGATCTTGGCTTTAATGGTAATCAGGTAATCAAAATTCCGTTAAAATCTGTGGATCGCAATAAAAAAATAGAAAATTATCTGACTATAAAGCAAGAGCTCGTCAAACTTTCAGGTGTTCAGGAAGTATCTACCTTTGCAGGTTCTTTTGGCAGCAGCACCAATTCAAGTTCCGGATTTAAATACAATGGCGTTTTTGTGCAGCCCCGAAATGTTGATATGGATTTTGGTTTTCTCGAAATGATGAAAATTAAGATTGTTAAAGGACGCGATTTATCTCCAAAATACGCTTCAGACACTATTAGCAATTGGCTGATAAATGAAACTCTTGCCAAAACACTAGGACTTAAAAACCCTATAAACACCGTAATAAGTTCAGGCTGGGGAAATGAAAAAGGAAACTTAAAATTTAAAGTTGTAGGAGTTGTTAAAGACTTTCATATTACAGGATTTCAAAATAAAGTTCCACCAATGGTTTTTATCAGTATTAAAACTTTAAAATGGAATAATTTTGATAATATATATGTAAAAATTTCTCCAAACAACTTAACCGAAACTTTAGCAAAATTAAAAACCTACTGGGAGAAAAACATCAATCAGGATTATCCTTTTGAATATGAATTTGTAAACAAAGGATTTGCCAAAACTTATCAGGAACAGGTAAAACAGAAAGATTTATTTTTTATCCTGAATCTTGTAGTGATTATTATTGCCGTTTTTGGCTTATTTGCTTTGGCTTCTTTTTCGATGGAACGACGATTGAAAGAAATCGCGATCAGAAAAACATTAGGTGCTGAAACTGATACTCTGTTAAAAGAACTTTCAAAACAATATGTTGTTTTTTGCATGATTGGGTTTGTAATTGGCATTGTACCTGCTTACATTTTATTGCAAAAATGGCTGGAAGATTTTGCCTTTAGAATCAATGTCTCTGTAGTACCGTTTAGCATTGCATTAGTTTCTTTATTGGCTCTGACTTTAATAATCGTTTTAGCAAAAGCCTATCAGGTAACTAAAATAGACATTCTCAAATATTTAAAATACGAATAAGCTTGTAGACCATTTTTTTTTAAGAAACCCGCCAGATTCTATTAATCTGGCGGGTTTCTTTTTTGTTTTTTGCAAACAACATTATGTATATTCTCTCTTATTGCATAACAACAGAATCGGAGTAAAGTAATTTATCTAAACGTTGATCTCTGTCATACACATCCGGATAAAAACCAATTTCTCCGGCATCATTCACCCAGGCCGTAAAATAGCCAATGTAGATTGGAATTTTATTTTTCAACATACAAGTGGTTTCTTTTTCACCGCTCATTGCCTGATTTATTTTATCTACTGGCCAATCCGGATTATCTTCTAAAATGTCCAGGGCCAATTGTTTCGCTTCTTTTACATTAATGCATCCGTGACTAAAGATACGTTTCTCAAAATCAAACAAGCTTTTCGCCGGCGTATCGTGCAAATAAATATCATTTGGATTTGGAAACATAAATTTAACCAATCCCAGAGAATTCTTAGGCCCGGGCTTTTGTCGAACATTCCCACCATTCCACTCCATGTTATGATCTGCCAGATAGTTTTTATCTTCTGCCATTTTCAGTTTTAATTCATTTTTGATGATGCTCTGCGGAACGTACCAATACGGACTAAATACGATTCTGTCTATATTACCACTAAAAATAACAGTTTCTGTCATTCTGGTCCCTACAAAAACATCCGAGATTAACTCATATTTACCATTTTTTACATAAACCAATACAAATGAAGGTATATTAACCATTACATATTCACTTGCCTGTGCTAGTTTTGTTGGTATCCATCTGCATCTCTCCATATTTAGCATTATCGTTTTGATACGATTGCCAATGGGTTCATTCATCTGGTCGATATGTTCTCGGGTAAGTGTATAATTTAATTTTAGTCCGTATCTTTTTTTATATTTTAAAACTCCCGCCATCATTTCTTCGTCGTACACATCCCTTTTAGAATCTTGTGCCAAATCTCCAACAACAAACAAACGTTCTCTGATTTGTTTTACAGCAACGCCACTATCGAAAGGTTTCAGGTCTTTATAAGTTGCACTATCAATATCTATTTTTTTCCACAGATTATTTTTTTCTATAGTTCGGTATTTTTTTAGGGCGTCCTGAAGCTTATAATATTGCGCAAATAAAAGTGTTTCGTCTTTATTCAACCTACCTGGATCCACCATAAGAGAGTCTAATATTTTAGCATACGAAATGTTTTTTGCAGGCAAAAACCAACCAATCTTCTTTAAGGTTGCAGCATCAACACCTGAATAAACATTGCTTGCATAAAAAACATACATATTAGATAATAAAAGTTCCGTGTCAATCTGAGGGAGTTTATCAGATACATTTTCGTTAAAAACATCATCTACTAAATCCATATACGGCATATTAGCCTTAACACCCTGTTCACTTAGCAAACGCACTTTATGATACAATAAGGATCCAAATTCGCTAACACTTTTATCATCATGCCAAATCGGCTTGTAATCTTTCTTTTTATAAAGATCTAAGACATCGTTTTGGTATTTTTTTAATTTGGGATATTTTTTATAAAACTGATTAATAGATTCAACATCAATAATAACTTTAGAAAAATATTTTTCAGTTATAAAAGTACTTTCCAACTTCGTCGTTTTATCTTTCAGATTGATCTCTTTAGGAGATGATTTAAAAGAAAACATTAAAAAACTGACGGCAATAATTACAGGTAAAGAAGTAAAATTTCGCATACTTTTTAGTTTTAAATTTTAGAAAATAAATTTTATTCAAAAAATACCGAAAACCCATAATTTACTCAAAACAAGCTTTCATATACTCTTCAAAACAATAGAAATCATCAATTTGGGTACTCAAATATAGCGAAGATTATTGGTATTTTACGCATCCCGTTCTGAAAATTTATCGTAAAATTCCTCTGTTTTAAGTCCAAAAGTATCCGGATAACGTAATGCAGGGTAAAATATTGCCTGTATTTATTCAATAAGAAAGAGATTACAAACAATCAAAATCATTTTGAGTGATCTCAATATCAACAAATACAATTTAAAAGGGTTTGAATCCGAACATAATCTGTTATCTTTGTAGTCTGAAATCAGTTTAAATAAACACAATACACAAAATGATTTCTTTCAATAGAAAACAGTAGATTAAAATGAAATTAGATAGAAAAGAAATTCTTAAAGCTCTAGAGACAATCACTATAGCTGGAGAAGGAAAAAATATGGTTGAAAGTGGAGCTGTTACCAATGTTATCACTTTTGGTGATGAAGTTGTGGTAGATTTACTTTTGCATACACCTGCAATGCACATTAAAAAAAGAGCTGAAGACGATATCAAAAAAACAATTCTTGAATTGATATCTCCTGAAGCAAAAATCAAGGTAAATATTAAAGTTGAGGCCAAGGAAAATCCAAACGAAATAAAAGGAAAGGCTATTCCTGGCATCAAAAATATTATCGCCGTTGCTTCCGGCAAAGGTGGAGTTGGAAAATCAACTGTTACTGCAAATCTTGCTGTGACACTTGCTAAAATGGGTTTTAACGTTGGAATTCTTGATGCTGATATTTATGGTCCTTCGATGCCAATTATGTTTGATGTTGAAAACGAAAAACCAATTTCGATTACTGTTGACGGAAAATCAAAAATGAAACCTGTTGAAAGTTATGATATCAAAATACTTTCTATCGGATTTTTTACAGCTCCAAGTCAGGCTGTAATCTGGAGAGGTCCAATGGCCGCAAAAGCTTTAAACCAAATGATTTTTGATGCTGATTGGGGAGAACTGGATTTTATGTTAATTGATTTACCTCCGGGAACCGGAGACATTCATCTTTCGATCATGCAATCATTACCAATTACCGGAGCTGTTGTAGTAAGTACCCCTCAGGCTGTGGCTCTTGCCGATGCTAAAAAAGGAGTTGCTATGTTTATGCAAGACAACATCAATGTTCCTGTTTTGGGAATTATCGAAAATATGGCCTACTTTACGCCGGAAGAATTACCTGATAATAAATATTATATCTTTGGTCAGGAAGGAGCAAAAAACCTTGCTGCAGATTTAGATGTTCCGTTTTTAGGAGAAGTGCCAATCGTACAATCTATTCGTGAAGCCGGAGACTATGGTCGCCCGGCAGCAATGCAGACAGCATCTGTAATCGAAACTGTTTTTGAAGAAATTACCAGAAATGTTGTACAAGAAGTAGTAAACAGAAACGATACTTTGCCTGCTACAGAAGCCATTAAAATTACAACTATGGCAGGTTGTTCAGCAGTAAAGAAATAAGTACAGAATTGAGATAAAACTAATGAGATAATTGGAAAATTAGAAAATTAGATAATTTTACTTCAAAGTGAATTTTCTAATTTTCTAATTGACTAATTTTCTAATTGATAAAATTATGACAACAGAAGAATTAACAAACAACGTATTATTGGCTCTAGACGAAATCAGACCTTTTTTAAATTCTGACGGAGGAGACATTACGCTAATTTCTATAGACGATGACAAACATGTTAAAGTTCGTCTTGAAGGAGCATGCATTAGCTGCAGTGTAAATCAAATGACCCTAAAAGCAGGAGTTGAAACTACGATAAAAAAATATGCTCCACAGATTGAAACTGTAGTCAATATCATGTAACAAAAAAAACGGTATTTTTTCTACTTATTAAATTTAGCCAATTAACAAGAATAATAGTTCTTTGGTAGTTTAATTTCTAAATGTTTAATAAAACAATAGAAATAAAGTTGCTTATTGCGGATTTAGCAAAAAACAACGTAAAGATTTAAGAGTTTTAGTTAAGAAATTGTTACATATTTACTTAAATTTGTTGCATAACCACTAAATCTTTAAGTTTATGAAGAATTATTACGCTCTATTTTTACTGTTTTTTTGTGTTTCTGTAAACTATGCCCAACAAACAACTCAAACTCTCGTTGTTGATAAAGCCTGGTTAAACGAAGCGGAAGAATGGTCTACTTTTCAATATGCAGGTCAAATTGTATTTTCAACCAATTCAAATGAAGAAGAAGGTAGTTTAAGAATTGGTAATTATGATTTCTTGTACGATTTCTGCGATGGAAAAGCTAAATTTGCTAATAAAGCAACGTATAGTACTGCCCAGTTTACCCATCCTAGAAAAGTATCTGTAACAACAGACAAACAAGGCGTAATGAACTCTACTTACGAAGGAACTCTAATCTTTCAATCTGATAAAGATTATTATTCTGTAATTGCTTTTGTAACCATATTAGAGAAGAATGGAAATACTCTTGGCTTAAAAATGCACCTTAAAGAAGGCAATAAAAAAGAATACGCATTTAGTATTAAAAATAGTTAACATAAGTAAGGATTTTTTCACGTTATAAAGTCCTCACCAGTAAAATTCCAAAAATTAAAATGGATGTATTAATAAAGATTAAAGATCGAGAAGGAGTTATACACGAGTTACAGGCTCCAACTGATATGGCAATGAACATAATGGAGTTGTGCAAAGCATACGAATTACCTGTTGAAGGAACCTGTGGCGGAATGGCCATGTGCGCTTCTTGCCAATGCTATGTTCTTAATGATGTTGCATTACCAGAAATGGGAGATGAAGAAGAAGCCATGCTGTCGGAAGCATTTTATGTTAAATCAAATAGTCGTTTAGGCTGTCAGATTCCTATCACTACTGAGTTAGAAGGATTAGAATTAGAATTAGCACCTGAATATTAAATAATAAATTACAATATTTTAAAATTCCAAATTCCAATAATAGCAATTGCTTATTGGAATTTGGATTTTTTTTTAATTGTTTTCTAAATCACTGACTGGGATCAAAAGGCTCAAATTCTCTTTCCGAAAATGCTTCGGTTAAAATTCCTGACGAGCACAACCAGGTTATAGTTTCCTCAAGCGTATTTCCTGCTTTATAAATTGTTTCGCTATGTCTTGGCAAAATAAAATATTCTCCTTTGTAAAGAATAATTTCATCACCATCAAAAGTATCTCCAATTCTAACAGAATTTAAAGCTTCTTCTTTTGTCAATACCTCTTTTCCTTCATCCCAAAACCAATATTCCGTTATTCGGTTTTTCCAATCTTCTAACGTTAATATTATAGTTTCAGGAAGAAATATACGCACGTATGTTCCGCCAAGAATACCACTGCCGTAAGTTGAAACATATTCTTTATAATCTTCATCAAAAACAATATTTAAGGTTTTTTCGCAGGCCAGGATTTCTTCATTTTCAGCAAGGAATAAATCTGTTGTATTGGTTTTGTAATTTGGGATTATTTTATAGTTCTCGAAATTCATTTTATTTCTTTTTATAATCGCTAAGATACGGTTTCCGTTATTCTTTTTAAGCCTTGATATCAAATTTCATATTCAATTTCCCCAATATAAAACAAATCAAATTTTGAATTGGTTACAGAAACAGGCTTTTCAATTTGATCTTTCGAAATAAATACAACTGTATTAATCTTGTCCAGATTTTGATTCAGGTCATACAATTTGTTTTTCACATCAACAATCCATTGATCATAATAAGAATAATTTACAAATTTTTCTTCAAACGAAACATCCTGATTTTCAAATCCGCTTTCCAGAAAATCATGATCCAGAAAATTCTCTTTCTGGGATTTTGCAAACTCAGATATGTATTTTTCTTCTACATCATCGTCTTCGTAATACGTTTCATTTTCACCTAAAAAATCAAAATAGTCTTCTTCTGATTTAAATTCTCCAAACCAAAAATGGCTAATCTCTGTTTTTATCATTTAGCAAATTTATAATTAAAATGAAAGTATCCATTTTTAATTAAGGTCATTGAAACTTCTCAAATCAAAAAAACCGCAATCACATTACTGCAATTACGGCTTTTCCTTTATAACAATTTTCTTTAATCTCTGATTTATACCAAACCTGCTGCAATTAAATATTCAGCAATTTGAATCGTATTTGTCGCAGCTCCTTTTCTTAAGTTATCAGCAACAATCCACATGTTTAGAGTATTTTCCTGGCTTTCATCACGACGGATTCTTCCAACAAAAACATCATTTTTACCTTCTGCATATAATGGCATCGGGTAGGTAAAAGTATCCAGATTATCCTGAACCACTACTCCATCAGTATGGTGTAAAATTTCACGAACTTCGTTTACATCAAAATCGTTTGTAAACTCAACATTTACAGCTTCGCTATGTCCGCCAACAACAGGCACACGAACTGCAGTAGCCGTAACTCTAATGGTGTTATCACCAAGAATTTTTTGAGTTTCACGAACTAATTTCATTTCTTCTTTGGTGTATCCGTTTTCTTCGAAACTATCGCAATGAGGAATCGCATTTCTGTGAATAGGATATTTATAAGCCATTTCACCCTGAACTCCTGCGTATTCATTTTCTAACTGTCTAACCGCTTTTACACCCGTTCCGGTGATTGATTGGTATGTAGAAACAATGATTCTCTTGATGTTGTATTTTCTGTGCAATGGTGCCAAAGTCAACACCATCTGGATTGTTGAACAGTTTGGGTTTGCAATAATTTTATCTTCTTTTGTTAAAGTATCTGCATTGATTTCAGGAACGATTAATTTTTTAGTAGGATCCATTCTCCATGCCGAAGAATTATCAATAACAGTTGTTCCGGCAGCAGCAAATTTTGGAGCCCATTCTAATGAAGTATCTCCTCCTGCAGAAAATAGAGCAATATCTGCTTTTAAATCAACAGCCGTTTGCAATCCTACAACTTTATATTTTTGACCTTTATATTCAATTTCTTTTCCTACTGATTTTTCAGAAGCAACAGGAATTAACTCAGTAACAGGGAAATTTCTTTCTGCTAAAACCTTAAGCATTATTTCGCCAACCATACCAGTGGCACCTACAACGGCTATTCTCATTTTTATATTTTTAGTATGAATTAATCTAATTTTACAGCACAAAAGTATACATAATAAAAATCAAAACAAGGTGCTTCACAAAAAATAACAAAATGTTACAAATTAAACAAAACAAAAAAACCGTCCCAATTAAGGAACGGTTAAGTTAGACATAGTGTAGCGGTATATTATTTGTTTTTTAACAGATCTCTAATCTGAATAAGTAATTCTTCCTGAGTTGGTCCGGCTGGTGGTGGTGGAGCAACTTCTTTCTTTTTCGCATGATTTATTCCCTTAATAATTAAGAATAAAACAAAAGCAACAATTAGAAAGTTAATTACTGCCGAAAGAAACAAACCGTATTTAACACCTCCAAAAGCCGTCAGCTCTTCGATAGTCGATAGATGTGCAGCGTCTAATGCCGGTTTCAATATTAATGGTGTAATTACATTTTCAATTAATGAGCTTACAATTTTACCAAAAGCAGCTCCAATGATTACACCGACAGCCAAATCGACTACGTTGCCTTTCATTGCAAATTCCTTAAATTCTGAAAACATCCCCATGATTGTTTATTTTTAGTTTATAATTAATTGATATCGAAAATACGTAATTTTCTGCATAATTTCATCATTCTATCTAAAAAACACCCTTTTTACCCGTTGCGAAATGCTGGTCATTATCTCATACGGAATTGTTTTTAAGGCTGCTGCCATCTCCATAACAGTTGGATTTTCTCCAAAAATAATTACCGAATCGCCCTCTTTGCAATCAATATGACTTACATTAACCATTAGCATATCCATACAGACATTACCCACAATTGGGGCTTTTTGATTTTTAATCAGTACATAACCCACCTCATTGCCCCATAATCGTGAAATTCCGTCAGCGTAGCCAATTGGGATTGTTGCAATTTTAGTTTCTTTACATGCCATAAAACGACGGCCATAACCAACACTATCACCCCCGGGAATGGTACGAACCTGAGAAATGATTGATTTTAAAGTCCCCACATTTTCAAGGTATTTTTGTTCTGCCGGATCATTTGAAACGCCATATAAACCAATTCCTAAACGCACCATATTATATTGGGCATCCGGAAAATTGCTAATTCCGGATGTATTGAGAATATGTCGAATGGGGTTAATATTTAATTCTGAAATTAATTGAGATGAAAGTTTTTCGAATAAATTAATTTGCGAAATGACAAAATCATAATGCTGTAATTCATCACTTGTTGCCAAATGCGATAAAACACTTTTTACTTTTACTGTAGAGTTTCCTTTTAGGGTTTGAATCAATTCATCGAGTGTATTTTCTTCAAACCCCAGACGATGCATTCCTGTATCTAATTTAATATGGATCGGAAAGTCTTTTAAATTCTTTTCTCGTGCAATTTTCAGAAAAGCTTTCAAACCTTTTACACTATAAATTTCAGGTTCTAAGTTGTATTGAATGATCGAAGGAAAACTGGTCGATTCCGGATTCAAAACCATAATGGGCAATTTTATTCCGCCATTTTTCAAGGAAATTCCTTCATCGGCGAAAGCCACACCCAAATAGTCTACTTTATGATGCTCGAGCAATTTGGCGATTTCCAGACCTCCGTTTCCATATCCAAATGCCTTTACCATAACCATCAATTTCACGTTATTCGCTAATTTTGATTTATAATAATTCAGATTATGACTAATTGAATTCAGATTGATCTCAAGAATCGTTTCATGCGTTTTCTCCTCTAGTAAAGAAACAATTTCTTCGAACTGAAATGACCTTGCTCCTTTTATTAATATCGTTTCATTTTCGAAATCTAAACTTTCTATTTGAGCAATAAATTCAGGAGTATTTTGAAAAGTAATACAATTAGAAAATTGATCTGCAAAAGAAGAAATCGTAGCTCCAATTGCTATTATACGGTTTATTTTATTATCCTTAATTAATTGCGCAACTTTAGAATACAAATCTTCATTAGAATATCCGCTTTGAACAATATCAGATAAAATAATTGTTTTTGATGCATTCTTTTTCTTTTGGCTTTCTAAAAAATCCAAAGCAATTTTCAGCGATTCAAAATCAGAACTGTAACTGTCATCAATAATACTGCAATTGTTGATTCCGTTTTTGACTTCCAGACGCATTTGTACCGGATACAAATTTTGAACCCTATTTTGAATGGTTTCTGAATCGTATTTAAAATAAAGTAAAACCAGCAAACAAGAAATCACATTTTCTACAGAAGCTGAATCGCTAAACGGAATTTCTAAATTAAAAACTTCTTCTTTATATTGATATTTAATACTTGTTGAATCACTCTTGTTTTCTTTTTTCAGCATAAAAACATCCGCAGAAGTATCACTAAAACTCCACGAAAAAAGTTTTCTTTCTTGTAATGGATATTCAGCACAAAACAAATTCAGGCTTTGATCTACCAACAGATTCTTTTGATAAATTATTACAGTTGCTTCTTTAAACAATAACAACTTCTCATTAATTTTTTCTTCCAGATTTTTAAAACCCTCATCATGCGCTGAACCAATGTTGGTTAAAACACCAATGCTGGGTTTAATGATTTTTTCGAGCTTAATCATTTCATTTACTGTTGAAATTCCGGCTTCAAAAATACCCAGATTATGTTTCTCATTTATGGCAATGACAGATAATGGAACTCCAACCTGAGAGTTATAACTTTTTGGACTACGGATAATATTATAATCCGGACTCAGTAAGAAATTAAGCCATTCTTTTACTATCGTTTTGCCATTGCTTCCCGTTAATCCGATAATAGGGAAATGGAATAGATTACGATAATATGCTGCGAGTTCCTGCAATGCATTGAGCGAATTTTTGACTACCAAAAAATTGGCCTTCCCTACAGCATTTTCAGGAATATGCTGCACTACAAAATTTTGAACACCTTTCCCGATCAACTCTGCAATATACAAATGAGCATCATTATTAACACCTGACAAGGCAATAAACAAAGTTTCAGGTCCGTTTTGTAAAGAACGGCTATCGATCAAGATATGATCAATAAAAATATCAGTGTCTGAGCCCGTCCATTCGGCATTAAGAACCGGGATTAGGCTTTTTAAGTTTATGCTCATTTAAAAATTCTTTTTGTCAAATTTAAAAAAAGGTTTGCCACCAATTTCACAAATTTTCACTAATTATTCTTTTTGCAACAGATTAAAAGATTATCACAGATTAGAAAAAAATTGCCCTGAATTTTACTAATTTTCGTTAATTAAATCCGTAGAATTTTTAGAGAAAAAATACACCTTGATTAGAAATCTTTTTAATCTGTGGCAAAAAATTACGGCAAATTAAAAACCTTAAAAATTTGTGAAATTCATTGCAAAAAACATTATTTCTTTATATTTGTTAAACGCCACTAAATACACCGTTTTGAAAAGAATCCTTCCTCTATTCTCCTATATATTACATCCGATTTTTATCTCGATGTATGCCACTTTATTTTATCTTTTTTGCAAAAATGAAGCTTTTACGAATCAGGAAAAATATTATGTTTTATTTCAGATTCTGATCATTACGATCTTAGTTCCGGTATTATTTTTCTTATTGCTCCGTTCAACGGGCCATGTAAAATCAGTAATGGTTCATGAAACTTCTCAGCGTAAAATTCCGCTTATTTTACAGTGCTTTTTATACATTTTATTAGTCAAAAGAAGCATTGTTATCACTCGCTATCCAGAGTTGCATTTCTTTTTTCTGGGTGCTTTATTCAGTACGATTTTAGCTTTAGTTTGTTCTTTATTTAAAATAAAAGCAAGTTTGCACATGATGGCAATCAGTGGATTTACGATTTTTGCCATCGGATTAAATATGCATCTTCAAATGCAAAATCCTTATTGGGCCGCTTTTTTGATTCTAATGACTGGCGTTGTAGCTTCATCACGACTGGAAATGGAAGCACATTCGCCAAATGAATTGTTAATTGGGACATTTATCGGAATATTTCCGCAATTGCTGTTTTTGTATCTTTGGTTATAAAATGTAAAAAATCAAACCAATATTCATCGCATTCACTCCGATACTATCACCTGAAACTGTTTTAACCGATTTATCAAACAAACCATTCAGTCCATAATAACAGTAAACGTTCCAGGTATTATAACCTGCTGAAATATAAACTCCGTATTGAAATTGATTAATATCCTTATTGTTGGAGATTTTATAGGTTGTATCTCCTTTTTTTAAAATTGATTTATCAGAGAAAATATAACTTAGTTTTACACCACTGTAAATCCTCCAAAACTTATAACTTTCGTAAGTAGAATTTCTCCATCTAAACTCAATTGGAACATCAACTGAATACTGTTTGTATCTGTTTGAAGCAAATTCGCTACTATTATTTACACTATAAACATGTTCGCCATTCTGATCTTCTGAAATCGTCAGGTTTTGATAAAAATTTTGATAACTCAATCCTAAACCGGCTGCAATAGCCACAGTCCTTGTTTTATTAATTGGCATATCACGCAAAAAACCTCCTGAAAGCCCTGTAGAGAATTTATTTTGTTTTAGACCTGACGGGCCCTGAACTAAAAGATTATAGGTAACCGAAAAATAAAACTGATCCTCACGATACAAAGAATCGATTTTAACAATAGGTTTTATCTCCGGCTTAACGTCTTGCGCAAATGAATTGAAAAACGATACTAAAAACAAACAACTAAAAATGAATCGCATATCGTATTTTGGTTTTAAAGAGTTTTTCAAGTAAACGTTTTTTAGGGTAGATTTATTTTACCTACAAATATAATATAATGCTAGTTCAGGATGCCATTAGAACGTAATTATTCTCTTTTTGATGACGAATAAAATCATTTGTTGCACTTTTTTCAACAAATAAGCAATAGAATCTAAAAAATGAATCCATTTTAGTTTGATCTTTTATACCTTTGTCGGGAATGAAAAGAAAACAACTCATATTAAGTGTTTCTTTGGCTCTAACAGTATTGTTCTCAATATTGTTTCAGTCGATACACAGTTATGAGCATATTGTAAAGCAACTTTCAGAAAAACAATGTCATCATGATTATAATGATCCTAACGGCGAAATAACGCATCAGCACCATGACTATGATGTATGTTTTGTTTGTCATTTTGCTTTTGGAAGTTATATTATACCGGAACAATTTGCTTTTCAATTTCATATTTTCAGCAACGAAATTCCTTATTTCTTTACACTTTCAGAAAAAATATTTTCCTTTTCAGAAAGCGCTTATTTACTACGGGGTCCTCCTAAAACTATAGTTACTTAAATTTCGCATAACCGAAATACATTTAGAATTTCTTTAATCTAATTCAAAAAAATTAGTCGATTTCCCCATCCTGAAACTCTCAGGACTGGCAAATTTTACTATTCTTTTTAGTTTTTATTTTAAAGAACCAAAAAACAATTAACTATAGCATCATTTTCAAATGAAAAAACTAATACTAACCCTAATTGTAGGGTTTACGAGCTTTCTTTCAGCTCAAAATTCTGTTTCAGGAACCGTAATTAATCTTGAAAACAAACCATTGTCCGGCGTTTCTGTTTATGCCGCTGAATTGCATAAAGGAACGACAACGGATGAAAACGGGAAATATGAATTCAAAAATCTTCCAAACGGAAGCTTCCGACTTACTTTTGCTTTTGTTGGATTTACTACTCAAAGTAAAACCATCTCTAAGCTATTAAAACAAAACACAATAGACATAACGCTTACCGAATCTGTTTTCGAAATGGATGAAGTCGTAGTTTCAACACCTTTCAACAAATTACAATCGCAAAACGTAATGAAGGTGGAACACGAAAGCATCAAAACATTACAACAGAAAGGAACTTCAACCTTAATTGAAGGTCTTGCCACTATTCCGGGAGTTTCTCAGATTTCTACCGGAACTTCTATCGGGAAACCCGTAATTCGCGGATTGAGCGGGAATCGTGTTTTAGTATATTCTCAAGGGGTTCGTATCGAAAATCAACAATTTGGAGACGAACATGGTTTAGGTTTAAATGATGCCGGAATCGAAAGTGTCGAGGTAATAAAAGGTCCGGCTTCTTTATTATATGGTTCTGATGCCCTTGGTGGGGTTTTATATTTTAATCCTGAAAAATTTGCTGATGCAAATACCTTTAAAGCTAACTTCAGTCAAAAATACTTTACGAATACACAAGGAAGCAATTCATCTATTGGATTAAAAACATCTACTGATAATTGGAAATTTTTGGTTAGAGGAAGTTTCAATACTCATTCTGATTATAAAATTCCAGATGGTGACCGTGTGACCAATACCCGTTATAACGAAACTGATTTTAAAACCGGAATCGGATATAGCAATTCTAGTTTTTCAAGTGTTTTGAGATACAACTACAACAAATTGGATCTCGGAATGCCGGATGACGGAATTGCAGCGCAATCTTCCAGCAAAAACACCATGTTTCCACGTCAGGGCATTTTCAATCATTTATTGAGCCTGAACAATGTTATCTTTTTTGAGAATTCAAAATTAGATGTTGATTTAGGGTATATCGCCAATGACAGAAGTGAGTTTGAAGACAGTAACGACGCATCTCTTCATATGAAACTGAACACTTTTAATTACAACGCCAAATATCACTTCCCGAAATTAGGAAAAATTGAAACTATTTTGGGTGTACAGGGAATGCATCAGACAAATGCTAATTTTGGAGAAGAATATTTGATTCCGGATGCCACCACAAATGATATTGGTGTATTTGGAACAGCCAATTATGAATGGAAAAATAATGTTGTACAAGCAGGATTACGTTTTGACAACAGAAACATTACCTCAGAAGCACACGGAATTGAAGGCGAAGAAGGTTACTTTCAGGCTTTAGACCGATCGTTTGATAGTTTTAATGCTTCTTTAGGTTATAAAACGCAATTAGCAGAACCACTAACACTTCGATTAAATGTAGCTTCCGGGTTTAGAGCGCCAAATTTAGCAGAACTAACCTCAAACGGGGTTCACGAAGGAACCAACCGATATGAGATTGGAAATGCTGATTTAAAAACAGAACAAAACGTTCAGACGGATCTAAATCTGGAATATAAAAACACTCATTTTGAGTTTTTTATAAACGGATTTTACAATCACATCAACAATTATATCTATACATCACCAACTGGAGAAATTCGTGATGATAATGATGTTTTTGAATATGTGCAGAATAATGCCAAATTATATGGAGGCGAAATTGGCTTACACTTTCATCCGCATCCCTTGGATTGGTTGCATTTTGAAACCAGTTTTGAAACGGTAACCGGTAAAAAACAAAACGGGGATTATTTGCCTTTAATTCCGGCAAACAACTGGAATAATACATTAAGAACCGAATTTAAAATCAAAAATTGGTTTGAGGAAGGATATGCATCTTTAAATGTTTCATCTACTTTCAATCAAAATAATGTAAGTGGTTTTGAAACGGCTTCAAACGGATATACTTTAGTAAATCTTGGCTTTGGAGGGACAGTAAAACTGGGTAAACATGCTTTTGATGTGAACCTGAACGGAAACAATTTATTTGATAAAAAATACATTGCCCACCTTTCAAGATTAAAAACTGACGGAATCCCGAATATCGGAAGAAATATTGTTCTGGGAGTTAATTTTAATTTGTAACATTTTAAAACCATATACGACATATAGAAAATATTAGTTAAAACTAAAATGAGCTTATATGTCTTATATGGTTTTACTTTTTATCGTTATTATTTCACAACAAAAAAAACTATTTTTGTTACAACTGTTAAACATAAATCATGAAAAAAACATTTCTAATAATGGCCATTACAACTGCAGGAATTTCATTTGGGCAGAATAAAATTCAATATCCCCAAACCAAAAAAGGCAAAACAGTTGACGTCTATTTTGATACTAAAGTAAGTGATCCTTATCGTTGGCTTGAAGACGACAAATCTGCCGAAACTGGTGCCTGGGTAAAGGCTCAAAACGAAGTTACTTACGCTTATTTAGATAAAATCCCGTTCCGTGATGAACTTAAAAAACGCATGGAAAAATTATGGAACTACGAGAAAATCAGTGCTCCGTTTACAGAAGGAAAATTTACTTATTATTCCAAGAACAACGGACTTCAGAATCAATCTGTATATTATAGAAAAGGGCAAGATGGTAAAGAGGAAGTTTTCCTGGATCCTAATACTTTCTCTAAAGACGGAACATCTTCGCTTGGTGGTTTAGATTTTTCTAAAGACGGAAGCAAAGCAGCTTACGCTATTTCTGAAGGTGGAAGTGACTGGAGAAAAGTGGTTATTATTGATGCTTTGTCTAAAAAAGTACTGGAAGACACTTTAGTGGATGTAAAATTTAGCGGTATTGCATGGCATGGAAACGAAGGCTTTTATTACTCGAGTTATGAAAAACCAAAAGGAAGCGAATTATCCGCAAAAACAGATCAGCACAAGTTGTATTTCCATAAATTAGGAACTTCTCAAAAAGAAGATAAAGTTATTTTTGGTGCAGATCAAAAACGCAGGTATATTGGTGGTTATGTTACTGAAGATGACAAATATCTGGTAATCTCAGCAGCCAATTCTACTTACGGAAATGAATTATACATTAAAGATCTAACGAAAGCGAATAGTCCGATTGTTACGATTGTAGACAATTTTAACAGCAACAATCAGATTATTGAGAATGAAGGCACTAAATTGTTTATCGAAACGGATTTAAACGCACCAAATACACGCGTCGTTAGCGTTGATATGAGCAATCCGAAACCGGAAAACTGGAAAGACTTTATCAAAGAAACTCAAAACATTTTATCTCCTTCAACTGGAGGCGGATACTTTTTTGCTAATTATACTAAAGATGCCGTTTCTTTTGTACAGCAATATGATTATAACGGAAAATTAGTGCGAGAAATCAAGCTTCCTGCTATAGGAACTGCAGGTGGATTTGGAGGAAAAAAACACGAAAAAATATTATATTATAGCTTTACCAATTACACGACTCCGGGAACAATTTATTCATTGGAGCCAAAATCAGGTAAGTCTGAAGTATACCAAAAACCTAAAGTTGATTTTAAAAGTGAAGATTACGAATCAAAACAAGTATTCTATACTTCAAAAGACGGAACAAAAATCCCAATGATTATCACCTATAAAAAAGGAACAAAATTAGACGGTAAAAATCCAACAATTCTTTATGGTTATGGCGGATTCAACATTAGTTTAACACCAAGTTTCAGTATTGCCAATGCAGTTTGGTTAGAAAACGGAGGCGTTTATGCTGTTGCCAATTTAAGAGGTGGTGGTGAATACGGTAAAAAATGGCATGACGCCGGAACTAAATTGCAAAAGCAAAACGTATTTGATGATTTTATTGCTGCAGGCGAGTATTTAATCGCTCAAAAATATACCTCATCGGATTTCTTAGCCATTCGCGGAGGTTCTAACGGAGGTTTATTAGTTGGGGCAACTATGACACAACGTCCAGATTTAATGAAAGTGGCGCTGCCGGCTGTTGGTGTAATGGATATGCTACGTTATCATACTTTTACTGCAGGTGCAGGTTGGGCTTACGACTACGGTACATCTCAGGATAACAAAGAAATGTTCGAATACCTTAAAGGATATTCTCCTGTACAAAACGTAAAAAAAGGGGTTCAGTATCCAGCTACTATGGTAACAACAGGAGATCACGATGACCGTGTTGTTCCCGCACATAGTTTTAAATTTGCTGCCGAATTGCAGGAAAAACAAACTGGCAACAATCCGGTTTTAATTCGTATTGATGTAAAAGCAGGTCACGGAGCAGGAAAATCTGTTGCAGCCAGCATTCAGGAAAACGTAGACATTCAGGCGTTCACCCTTTATAATATGGGATTTAAAGCTTTGCCTAAAAAATAAACTTTAGTCTTTTAATCTTTATTAGCCACGCATTCACGAATTATTTTTGTGAGTTCGTGGCTAATTTTTTGTAGCATTTTTTTGCCACAGATTTAAATCATTAAAATGATTTTATAATCTGTGCGTTTATTTTGCCAAGGACTAATTTGATTTTACCGCAAAGTTTTTATACAAAAGTATCTTTAGAAGATGCAAAGTTCGCAAAGCTTTGTATTGAACCAGCTTTGCGAACTTTGTGTTTTTACAAAACCACACTGATACAAAAACTTTGCGTGCTTTGCGGTAAAATAAAATCTCCGTGAAAAATAATTCGCAAAAATTAATGCAATTCGTGGCAAACCTTTTTTAAATTTGAATGAACTAAAAAACCAAAAAAATGAAAATTGTAAAATGGGGAATTATTGGCTGTGGAAATGTAACCGAAGTAAAAAGCGGTCCGGCATTTCAGAAAGCACCTAACTCAGCTTTAGTAGCTGTAATGCGCAGAGATGCTGCACTTGCTGAAGACTATGCCAAACGCCATAATGTTCCTAAATGGTATTCTAACGCAGTTGATTTAATCAACGATCCGGAAGTTGACGCTGTTTACATTGCTACACCCCCATCCTCTCATAAAGAATATACTATTTTGTGCGCCAAAGCCGGAAAACCGGTTTATGTTGAAAAACCTATGGCACTAACTTTTGAAGAATGCAACGAAATGATCAGCGTTTGCAAAGAACATAATGTACCCTTATTTGTGGCATATTATAGAAGAAGTTTACCAAGATTTTTAAAAATAAAAGAACTAATTGATCAAAATAAAATTGGTACTGTAAGACATGTAAATTGCGTTTTATACCATCCGTTTGAAGACCGATACGACGACGAAATTAATTTACCATGGACGGTTTTACCCCACATTTCAGGTGGTGGAATATTTGTTGATTTAGCTTGTCACACTTTAGATTTTCTTGATTTTGTTTTTGGCCCCATAAAATCTGTTCGCGGACATGCCAGTTCGCAGCTTAAGGCCTATCCGGCTGAAGATTCTGTTTCGATGTCCTTTTTATTCGAAAACGGAATTCACGGCACCGGCTTATGGAATTTCGCCAGCTTTGAACGTTACGACAATACCGATATTGTAGGTGATAAAGGAAAAATATCTTTTTCTACTTTTGGCAATGACCCCATACACATTCAATATGCAAATGGCGAAAAAGAGAGTATTACAATCGAAAATCCAATTCATATCCAACAACCTCTTATTGAAACTGTCGTTGCAGAAATTCTGGGTAATGAAGGAATCAATCCATCAAGAGGGGCATCGGCAGCCAGAACAACCTGGGTTATTGATGAAGTTTTGAAGGAGTTTAGGAATTCGAAATAATGTTCTTCATTTCGATGTACAGAATATCACATAATTTGTCATTTCGAAGAATGAGACTCGAGCGATAGCGAATAGACGTAGTAAATCACATTAGTCGATCGACAAAGATTGGTGCTATTTTTTGTTGAGTTTCTGATGTGATGTCTCATTGCTCGAAATGACAAGATTGCGCAAAAAAAAGAGGATATTCTAAATGAATATCCTCTTTTTTAGTAAGTATAATTTTCTAAGAATTATAAGCTGTATTTAAGACCTAATGTCAAACCCAGACCAGAAATTCCAACATAAGAACTTAACTCATCCGTTGGTCTGTCCTTATTAACTCCATTTGGATTTGTTAAAGAATTATTAGAATTAACGTCTAATCTATCTCTATAATTTGTATGAATTTGTGCTGTAGTTCTTGTCGCTAAAGCATCATTTCCATTAACCGTGAATTCTGTAGTTTCTTTAGTTTTTCCGTGTACAGTAAAGTTACGATATTCCAATTCACCAAAAACTGAAATGTTTTTCCCTAACTTATATGATGTTCCTAAAGCAGCAACAAATCCAACAGTTGGATTTGGTTTTACTTTATCAACACTATGAACATTTCCAAAAGCAACCGGAGCTCCTGTTGTTGGGTTAAAAGCAATTGGAGCATAGGCATCAGAAGTGATTTCTAGATCTCCATGAACAGGGACTAAAATACCAACTTTAGTATACGGCTCAAAACCTTTGTGCTCTCCTAAAAATAAAACCAATGCCGGAGCAAGATCAAAAGCAGTAATTTCACCTACTGATTTAAAAGCATATACACCAGCTGGCGTAATAGGCACATCTGATCTGGTTTGTGCCATTGTCTTATCTTTACTAGTATAATAATTAACTCCCAACTCAAACCCTAAACGAGCATTAAATCTATATCCAGCTGTTAATCCAGTTCTGAAACCTTCACCAAAAGAACCTGTAACACTTTCTTCAGAAACTAATTTTCCTCCTACATAAGTTCTGTCCAAAGGAAGATTTCCTCCTACAGTTGGAAATTCAGTAGCTGCAGTTTGAATAAAATAAGATCCACCCAATTTAAAATACCATGTTTCTGGCTTATCTGCTTTTTCTGTTTGCGCCATTGTCGCCATAGAGCAAACTAATAATCCGAGTAAAAATAGGTTCTTTTTCATAATTCTGTTTTTTAATTGTTTTAATACAAACTTAGATTATTTTAACATATTCTTACAGTTTGCATAATTAGACATGTAACGAAAACGTTGTAATTTTAATCTAAATTACTAAAAAACTACTATGCATGCATATTTTTAACTAAAAAAAAATGCATAACATCAAATTTTAACTGTTAAAATTTAGTTTAACTTAAAATTTACCTGCATTTTCTCTAATTCTATCAATAACTCTGTTGAAATCTTCACTTTTAACCTGCGACTTGGCATCGTCAATTTGGTTACTACTTTTATTTCCTCCACCTCATTTACTTCCTGAATCTTAGTTTCTTCAATAGTAGCATCTTCATTCTCATCTGCAAAAACAGCATCATCTGTTTCTTCAAAATCAGCAGTTGTTTCCACCTCAACCAAACGCTTTATCTTTTCTAACTCCATAATCTCAAAAGTCACAGCATTATCTCCTTTATTCTCATTGAATAAATGGCTCAATTGATGTATAAACTCTGTTTGAAGATCTTTTATATTCAATAACAAAATCAATTTTTTAGCAAAAGCTTCCAGAATATCCTGCAATTGCCTTATCTCCACAAACTGCATTCTCGGATCTGATTTTTTACCCGTATCATGATTTACCCAGCCATCTTTTATTAGAATTTTCAGAAAAGCAAAATTATTCTGAATCAGGAAATGGCGGAATTTCAGGTACTCTTCACCAAAAATCTTGAATTCATAACTTTCATCATATCCTTCTAAATTAAATACCGCCCAGCCTTTTCCGTTTTTAGCCACACGGTGCTGCACATTATTAATGATTCCGGCAAAGTTTAGATTTTTACCCACATATTCATTCATACTTTTCAGGGATTCTAATCGGGAATTACAGAAGTATTTCATCTCAAATCTAAAATCATCAAGAGGATGTCCGGAAATATAAATTCCGACAACTTCTTTTTCTTTTGCTAATTTTTCCATTGTGCTCCAGTCTTCACAAGGAGGCACAACCGGTTCGTCAATTTGCACTTCACTTGTTTCTCCAAATAAACTTACCTGAGATGAATTTTCATTTTCCTGAAACTTAGATCCGTAACGAATCGCTTTTTCATAAAAAGTAATTCCATCTCCATCATCATGAAAATATTGTGCTCTTGTAGTTCCTTCAAACGAATCAAAACCACCGGCCAATGCCAGGTTTTCGATTGCTTTTTTATTAGCTGCACGTAAATCAATACGTTTTGCCAAATCAAAAATCGATTTGTACCTGCCATCTTTTCTACTTTCTACAATGGTTGCCACAGCTCCGGAACCGACTCCTTTAATCGCTCCCATCCCAAAACGTACTGCATATTCATCATTTACAGTGAACTTATAAAACGATTCATTTACATCCGGTCCTAGAACCTGTAATCCCATTCGTTTGCATTCTTCCATAAAAAACGAAACCTGCTTGATATCATTCATGTTATTCGAAAGAACCGCCGCCATATATTCTGCCGGATAGTGGGCCTTTAAATATGCCGTTTGATACGCAATCCAGGCATAACAAGTCGAGTGAGATTTGTTGAAGGCATAACTCGCAAAAGCCTCCCAGTCTTTCCAGATCTTCTCTAAAACTTTTGCATCATGTCCTTTTTTTGCAGCTTGCTCCACAAATTTAGGCTTCATTTTATCCAGTACGTCCTTTTGTTTCTTACCCATCGCTTTACGCAAAACGTCGGCCTCACCTTTTGTAAAGTCAGCCAGCGATTGCGACAAAAGCATTACCTGCTCCTGATAAACGGTAATTCCGTAGGTTTCTCCTAAATATTCTTCACAAGCATCTAAATCGTATTTGATTTCCTCTTCTCCATTTTTTCTTCGAACGAAAGACGGAATATACTCTAAAGGTCCCGGACGATACAAAGCATTCATCGCAATTAAATCTCCAAAAACCGTTGGCTTCAGATCCTTCATGTATTTCTGCATTCCGGGTGACTCATATTGGAAGATTCCAACTGTTTCTCCTCTTTGGAAAAGTGCATAAGTCTCAACATCATCAATTGGGAATGTATCCGGATCCAGATCAATTCCGTTTCTATATTTCACCAGTTTAACGGTATCTTTTATCAATGTAAGGGTCTTCAGACCCAGGAAGTCCATTTTCAGCAATCCGGCACTTTCTGCAACCGAGTTATCAAACTGTGTTACATATAAATCAGAATCTTTTGCTGTGGTAACCGGAACGAAATTCGTAATATCAGATGGCGTAATAATTACCCCACAGGCATGAATTCCGGTATTTCGCATCGATCCTTCAAGAATTTTTGCCTGTTGAATGGTTTCTCCGGCCAAATCATCTTCATTGGCAATGGCGATCAATTCTTTTACATTATCGAATTCGTCAGAACGAAGGGCTTTTTTAACCTCATCTTCACTTTCAGAAATAAAACGCGCCAAATTCCATTTAGACGGCATCATTGCCGGAATCAGTTTTGCGATTCTATCCGCTTCAAATAATGGTAAATCCAATACACGCGCTGTATCACGAATCGCAGATTTGGTCGCCATTTTACCATAGGTAATAATTTGTGCCACCTGATTCTGACCGTATTTATTGATTACATAATCCATAACACGACCACGCCCCTCATCATCAAAATCGATATCAATATCGGGCATAGATACACGATCCGGATTCAGGAAACGCTCAAAAAGCAAATCGTACTTAATAGGGTCAATATTGGTAATCCCCAGACAATAAGCAACTGCAGATCCCGCTGCAGATCCACGACCGGGCCCTACAGATACATCCATTTTTCGGGCTTCGGCGATGAAATCCTGAACAATCAGGAAATATCCCGGATATCCGGAATTCGAAATCGTTAATAATTCAAAGTCTAAACGTTCCTGAATCGATTCTGTAATTTCTCCATACCTCTTTTTCGCCCCTACCATCGTAAGGTGTCGCAAATATTTATTCTCACCACGAACTCCGCCATCAGCTTCGTCTTCGACAACTACAAATTCTGCAGGAATATCAAACTTAGGAAGCAATACATCACGATAAAGCGAATAGATCTCCACCTTATCGACAATTTCCTGAATGTTGATAATCGCTTCCGGTAAATCAGCAAAGAGTTTTTTCATCTCTTCTTGTGACTTATAATAGTACTCCTGATTGGGTAATCCGTAACGATAACCGCGACCACGACCAATTGGCGTCGCTTGTTTTTCACCATCTTTTACACACAACAAAATATCGTGTGCATTGGCATCTTCTTTATTTAAATAATAGGTATTGTTTGTTGCAATTAATTTAATGCTGTGTTTTTGAGCAAATTCAATCAGGGTTTTGTTGACACGATTTTCATCTTCCTGATTGTGGCGCATGACTTCAAGATAAAAGTCATCTCCAAATTGTTCTTTCCACCAAATCAAAGCTTCTTCGGCCTGATTTTCACCAACATTCAGAATTTTACTCTGGATCTCTCCGTATAGATTCCCGGACAAAACCATGATATCTTCCTTGTACTTTTCAACAATAGCACGGTCAATTCTGGGAACATAATAAAATCCGTTCGTAAAAGCGATTGAAGACATCTTTGCCAGATTGTGATACCCATTTTTGTTTTTGGCTAATAATACAATCTGATTTCCGTTGTCTTTTTTGCTTTTATCCAAATGGTTGTCGCAAACATTAAATTCGCAACCCACAATGGGTTTCATTTCGGTTTCTGTTGGTTCCTCACCAGCTTCAACCAAAGCTTTATTTTTTGCAGATGCCGCTTTGTTGTGATTCATGACAGCGCTCACAAAGTGAAAAGCCCCCATCATGTTTCCGGTATCTGTCATCGCAACAGCCGGCATACCATTTTTGGCTGTGGCCGCAACAATATTACCAATTCCTATAGTCGATTGTAAAACCGAGAACTGTGTATGATTGTGTAAATGCGCGTATTTTGCGGATTTAAAATCTTCTCTGTCTGAATGTGAAACTGCAGGTTCTTTACCAACCGATTCTAAAGCTTTTAGCTGCTCTCTGATTTTATCAGAAGCCGCTTTTAAATTGATGTGTTTTAGACCAATTAACGGAAACTCCTGTGGATTTCTATCCTGAAATTCCTTAAAATAATCCTTTGGGACATCCAGTTCTTCTTTGGTAAAAACTTCTCTTCTGATTAACTCAAGGAAACAACGCGTAGTTGCCTCAACGTCGGCAGTTGCGTTGTGCGCTTCCGCGAAAGGTTTATTAAAAAGATATTCGTGTAATTCTGTTAAGGTTGGAAGTTTAAACTTTCCTCCACGACCTCCCGGAAGTTTTAATAATGAAGCGGTAACCTCGGTACAAGTATCCAAAACCGGCATCGTGCTCATTGGAGAATCTACGCCCATTCTATGGAATTCTGCTCCCATAATATTAACGTCGAAACCTAAATTCTGACCAACAATAAACTTGGTTTTGCTTAAAGCAATATTGAATTTCTCTAAAACTTCGGCCAAAGTAATTCCATCGGCTTCAGCCAACTCAGTCGAAATTCCGTGAATACGTTCGGCATCATACGGAATGTTGAATCCATCAGGTTTAACCAAGTAATCCTGATGCTCGATCAGCGTTCCCATTTCGTCATGCAGCTGCCATGCAATCTGAATACAGCGAGGCCAGTTATCAGAATCGGTTATCGGAGCATCCCAACGTTTTGGTAATCCGGTTGTTTCGGTATCGAATATTAAATACATAAGTTTTGTAAAAAGACAAATTAAAAAATTCCAAATTCCAAAGCCTTACGCCTCATAAATACCTGATTTAATGAGCTGTAAAAAAACTTAAAATATAAAATGGAAGAAGTTCAAATTTACGCTTTTTTTTAAGCTAATGAAAGGCGAATTATCAACAAAAAGCATTAATCAAAATCATTATTAAAAACTGTTAAAAAGCAATAAAAATGATAAAATTTCGATTATTTGATCCTGAAAACTTTGATTATTCATTTTGGATACTCATTGCACCGAAATGGGCACTTTTAAACTGTACGCTATCCTGAACTTTGCGGTATCAATTTAAAACAATTACTATGAAAACTATTTTTATTACAGGTGCTTCTTCTGGACTAGGAAAAGCTACAGCAAAATTATTTCAGGAAAAAGGATGGAATGTAATCGCAACCATGAGGAATCCTGAAAAGGAAACAGAACTTTCTAACTTAAATAATGTAACCCTTTTACCATTAGACGTCACCAATTATGACCAAATACAAAGCACAGTTCAAAAAGCGCTGGAATTAACCGATATTGATATTGTTTTTAACAATGCCGGTTATGGTTTGATAGGTCCTTTGGAAAGTTTTAATGATGACCAGATTACCAAACAGCTTAATACTAATTTGTTGGGTGTAATTCGTGTTACTAATGCTTTTATTCCGTATTTCAGAGAAAGAAAGAGCGGATTGTTCATCTCTACTACTTCTATTGGGGGATTGATCGCTTTTCCTTTAGGATCTGTATATCACGCTACGAAATGGGGACTGGAAGGCTGGAGCGAAAGCATGGCTTATGAGTTAAATCCGTTTGGAGTACACATTAAAACCGTTTCTCCGGGCGGTATCAAAACAGAATTCCTGCACGGCTCTCTTGATTCAGGAACTAAACCTGAATATGAAGACATGACAAAGAGCTTGTTTGCAAGTGTTGACACCATGTTTGAAATGGCTTCAACTCCGGAACAAATTGCCAATGTAGTTCATGAAGCCGCTACAGACGGAAAAACCCAACTGAGATATGTTGCAGGAGAAGATGCAAAAGCACTTTACAAACAAAGACTGGAACAAGGAGACGAAGTTTTTCGTGCTTCATTTGGAAAACAATTTTTTGGAGAATAATTTATTTCAAACTCATACCGATCAGGTTTTGATAATCTGTGCGGTATGGGTTTTAATTTTTTTATACATTTATATCATGGAAAAGAAAAACAACAATCCTGCAAAAATTTCCTCTATATCACAATTTCATAGTTTATTAAAGTTACCAAAACCTCTTCATCCTATGATCAGTTTAGTTGATAACACGCAGCTTGTTATAAATGCTGATTTAACAAATACTTCTTTTTTGCTCGATTTCTATAAAATATCTTATAAATTTTCTACCAACGGAAAAATGGGCTATGGCCAGGGGTATTATGATTTTAATGAAGGCGGACTGATGTTTGCTTCCCCTAATCAACTAATTTTTACCGATAATCAGGAAGGAATTGAATATTTTGGTTATACGCTGCTTTTTCATCCGGACTTTATCAGAAATTATCCTTTAGGGAAAAACATCAAAAAATACGGTTTCTTCTCCTATGATACTAATGAAGCGCTGCACCTTTCTGATAGCGAAAAAACAACGATTACAGGATTATTAACAAGCATTGATAAGGAACTTCATACTGCAATAGACGAAATGAGTCAGGATGTAATCGTTTCTTATATTGACGTTTTGCTTAATTACAGCAATCGTTTTTATAAACGTCAATTTATTACCCGAAAAACAATCAGCCACGATCTGTTACTAAAAGTAGAAGAAACGCTGGATGATTATCTGAATAACGCCGAAACCCTAAAAAGAGGATTACCTACAGTAGATTTTCTTGCCTCTCAAATTAACGTTTCTACCCATTACCTGAGTGATATGCTTAGAAATTTAACCGGACAAAATGCGCAACAGCACATTCACTCCAAGTTAATTGAAAAATCAAAAGACTTCCTGATCAGCACCAATCTTTCGGTAGCAGAAATAGCGTATCAATTAGGTTTTGAATATCCTCAGTCGTTTAGTAAATTATTCAAAAAGAAAACCAGCCTGACTCCACTAGAATTTAAGAATTCTCTGAATTAGTTCTTCAAATTATCGTTAGCAACAAATCAGTTTTATTTTAAAAAGTATAAAATATTATAAAATTACACTTCTTGGATGTCGTAGTATTTTAGTAAATTTTAAAACATTCAACATCTTCAAAAATTGGTATTTAACAGCTGATTAAAACCCGAAAAAACATCAATTCAAAAACAAACCCAAATCAACAATTATTACTATTTTTACTAATTTTGTTACATTTTTTTTAATAAAAACCTATATTTAGCAGTTATTTTGAAATAAATTTGCCAACTATCAAAATTAAAGCAATCCAATCAAAATTGAGCTAAAAAAGAAAAGTAAAATCAATTTATATCCATTCTACAACCAAATCTGATTACAAAAAAGCCAATCGCAATTTGTATTTTGGTTTGGGTATCGTATATAATGAAATATTGAAATTGACGACCTTATATCTTTTTCTAATTTTGTTTTTCTATTATAATGAGCAGGAAATTGCTGTGGTTAGAAATTACAATTAAAAAAAATAAAAAATGAGTAAGACATTATTTGACAAAGTATGGGATTCACATGTAGTGCGTAAAATTGAAGATGGACCAGATGTGTTTTTTATTGACCGTCATTTCATTCATGAGGTTACAAGTCCTGTTGCTTTTTTAGGATTAAAAGCCAGAGGCGTAAAGGTTTTATACCCGGAACGTACTTTTGCAACTGCAGATCACAATACACCAACCATAAACCAACATTTACTAGTTGAAGATGCCTTATCTGCCAATCAGCTTAAAGCGCTTGAAGATAATGCTGCCGAATACGGAATTTCGCACTGGGGATTAGGTCACATTAAAAATGGAATTGTACACGTAGTGGGTCCTGAAAACGGAATTACTTTGCCAGGTGCTACTATTGTTTGTGGAGATTCTCACACGTCTACTCACGGTGCATTTGGAGCTATTGCTTTTGGCATTGGAACTTCTGAGGTTGAAATGGTGCTTTCTACGCAATGTATTATGCAACCAAAGCCAAAGAAAATGCGTATTAACGTCAATGGTGAACTAAGCAAAGGTGTTGGACCAAAAGACGTTGCGCTTTATATTATTGCTCAATTGACTACTTCGGGAGGAACGGGTTATTTTGTTGAATACGCCGGAGATGTTTTCGAAAATATGACTATGGAAGGTCGTATGACCGTTTGTAACCTAAGTATCGAAATGGGCGCCCGTGGCGGAATGATTGCTCCCGACCAAAAAACGTTTGATTTCCTTGAAGGCAGATTATTTGCTCCAAAAGGCGAAGCCTGGGAAAAAGCAGTTGAATACTGGAAAACTTTAAAAACTGATGCTGATGCCGTTTTTGATGCAGAATTAAACATCAAAGCGTCAGATATCGAACCAATGATTACTTATGGTACTAACCCTGGAATGGGAATTGGTATCTCAAAACATATTCCGAGTGCCAATCAGGTTGAAGGCGGCGAGGAAACGTATAAAAAATCTCTTGCCTATATGGGATTTGAGGAAGACGATGTCATGATTGGAAAACCTATTGATTATGTTTTCTTAGGAAGTTGTACAAACGGACGTATTGAAGATTTCAGAGCTTTTACAGAAATCGTAAAAGGAAGAAAAAAAGCAGATAATGTTACCGCTTGGTTAGTTCCGGGTTCTCACGTTGTTGAAGCTCAGATTAAAGAAGAAGGCTTATTAGATATCCTAACTGAAGCTGGTTTTGTATTACGTCAGCCTGGTTGCTCAGCATGTTTAGCGATGAATGATGATAAAGTTCCAGCCGGAAAATATGCTGTTAGTACATCAAACAGAAACTTTGAAGGCCGTCAGGGTCCTGGTTCAAGAACATTATTAGCAAGCCCGATTATGGCTGCTGCTGCTGCTGTTACCGGAAAACTAACAGATCCGAGAGAGCTTTTTTAAAAGATTTATGAATGCAGAGTAACGATTTTTGATTTCAGATTTCGTTAATCCAATTAAAAAATTCTTTTAAAATTCAATTTACATTTTACAAAAAATATTAACGATTACTATTTTCTTTCGAATAAATCTAAAATCGGAAATCGTTAATCAAAAATCAAAAATCAAAATGGCATACGATAAATTTAACATACTTACCAGTAGTGCTGTACCACTACCAATTGAGAACGTAGATACAGATCAAATCATTCCCGCTCGTTTCCTTAAAGCTACAAAACGTGAAGGTTTTGGAGACAATCTTTTTAGAGACTGGAGATATAACGGAGACGATACTCCAAAAGCTGATTTCGTTTTAAACGATTCAACTTACAGCGGAAAAATACTTGTTGGAGGAAAAAACTTCGGTTCAGGATCTTCAAGAGAACATGCTGCATGGGCAGTTTACGATTATGGTTTTAGAGCTGTAGTTTCAAGTTTCTTTGCAGATATCTTCAAAGGAAACTGTTTGAATATTGGCGTTTTACCGGTTCAGGTTAGCCCTGAATTTGCTGATACCATCTTCAAGGCAATCGAAGCTGATCCTAAAACGGAACTAGAAATCAACTTACCAAACCAAACGATTACGTTATTGGCCACAGGTCAACAAGAATCTTTTGCTATTAACGGATACAAAAAGAACAATATGATTAATGGCTTTGATGACATTGATTATTTACAAAATATTAAAGAAGATATTGTGGCTTTCGCCGATAAACTTCCCTACTAAGAAAAATCTTGTTCAATCTATTAGACCCGACAGGTTTTTGAAACTTGTCGGGTTTTTCTAAATTAAATTAGAAACCATAGAACGGGTATAAAACAGATTTGCTATCGCAAAAGCACGAATTAACGCGGATTCTCATTTTACTGAATACTAAAAATCCGTTTTTATCAGCGTCTTCGCGATAGCGAATCCGTAAAATCAGCGTCAAAAATTAAATATGAGCCAATTATATCCAATCCACCCCATTAGAAATTAGAATATCAATATGGAAAAAAGAAAAATTGAAATAATGGATACGACACTTCGTGATGGTGAACAAACCTCCGGAGTATCATTTTCTGCTGCAGAAAAACTAACCATTGCGCAATTGTTATTGGAGGAATTAAATATTGATAGAATCGAAATTGCCTCAGCTCGTGTAAGCGAAGGAGAATTTCAGGCTGTAAAAGGCATTACATCCTGGGCTGAAGAACGAGGATATATTAACCGAATTGAAGTCCTTTCGTTTGTAGACGGAGGCGTCTCTATAGAATGGATGAAAAAAGCGGGTGCAAAAGTGCAAAATTTGTTGACCAAAGGTTCCATGAATCACCTGACACATCAATTAAAAAAAACACCGGAACAACACTTTTCTGAAATTGCAGAAATCATCGCTTTAGCGAAAGAAAACAATATTGAAACCAATGTTTACTTAGAAGATTGGAGCAACGGAATGAGAAATTCACAAGAATATGTGTTTCAATTTCTGGATTTTTTAGCCACTCAGCCAGTTAAAAGAATTTTATTACCGGATACTTTAGGGGTTTTAATTCCGTCATTGACTTTCGAATTCCTTTCAAAAATCAGAGCTAAATATCCACAGATTCATTTTGATTTTCATGCGCATAATGACTATGATTTAAGCGTTGCCAATGTTATGGAAGCCATAAAAGCAGGCATAAACGGACTTCACGTAACCGTAAACGGAATGGGAGAACGCGCAGGAAATGCTCCGCTTGAAAGTACTGTTGCCGTAATAAACGATTATCTGCCAGAAGTTAGCATCAACATCAAAGAAACTTCTTTATACACGGTAAGTAAATTAGTTGAAACTTTTACCGGATACAGAATCCCGGCAAACAAACCTATTGTTGGTGATAATGTTTTTACTCAAACTGCCGGAATTCATGCTGACGGAGACAATAAAAACAATTTATATTTTAATGATTTGCTTCCGGAACGTTTTGGGAGAAAACGAAAATATGCCTTAGGAAAAACTTCCGGAAAAGCCAATATCGAAAAAAACCTTCAGGAATTAGGTCTGAAATTAAATCAGGAAGATTTGAAATTGGTTACCCAAAGAATCATCGAACTAGGCGATAAAAAAGAAACTGTTACTAAAGAAGATCTTCCTTACATTATTTCGGATGTTTTGGACAGTCATACCTATCAAGACAAAATTACAATCGAATCTTATATATTAATTCATTCTAAAGGAACACGCCCATCAACAACATTGAGTTTAAACCTTGACGGAGAAATCATAGAAGAACATGCTCAAGGCGATGGACAATTTGACGCTTTCATGAATGCACTAACAAAGATCTACAAAAGCAAGAAAAAGACTTTGCCAAAGCTAATAGATTATGCTGTTCGAATTCCTCCAGGAAGTAGTTCAGATGCTTTATGCGAAACTATTATCACCTGGATCAATGATAGTGGAAAAGAATTTAAAACAAGAGGATTAGATTCCGATCAAACAGTTGCTGCAATTATCGCTACTCAAAAAATGCTGAATGTAGTTACCTAAGATGCTAAGTTGCTTAGATTCTAAGCTACTAAGATTTTTTCTTTGAACTTATAATCTTTAAAACTCAGAATCTTTAAAAAAACATCAAGTTACTAAGCCTACTAAGAAAAAACTTAGAATCTTAGAAACTCAGAACCTTAGAACCTTTAAAAAATTATAAATTAAAATTCTGACTTACTAAGAAAAAAAACTTAGCATCTTAGTAACTTAGAAACTTAGAAACTTAAAAAAAATGAAATTTAACATAGCCCTTTTAGCAGGAGACGGAATTGGTCCTGAGGTAATTAATGAAGCCGTAAAAGTATCTGATGCCATTGCAAAAAAATTCAATCACGAAATAACATGGACACCTGCTCTTACAGGAGCTTGTGCAATTGATGCCGTTGGAGTTCCTTATCCTGATGAAACGCATGAAGTTTGTATGAAAGCCGATGCTGTTTTGTTCGGCGCAATTGGTCATCCAAAATACGATAACGATCCAAGTGCGCCAGTTCGTCCGGAGCAGGGATTATTATTAATGCGTAAAAAATTAGGGTTGTTTGCCAACGTACGTCCAACTTTTACATTTCCATCTTTAATTGATAATTCTCCTTTAAAAAGAGAAAGAATCGAAGGAACTGACTTGGTTTTCTTAAGAGAATTAACCGGAGGAATTTATTTTGGAGAAAAAGGCAGAAGAGACGACGGGGAAACCGCATTTGACAATTGTGTTTACACAAGAGCAGAAGTGCAGCGTTTGGCTAAAAAAGGTTTCGAATTAGCGATGACGCGTAGTAAAAAATTATGTTGCGTTGATAAAGCAAACGTTTTGGAAACTTCACGTTTATGGAGAGAAACGGTTCAGGCAATGGAAAAAGATTATCCGGAAGTTACTGTTTCATACGAATTTGTTGATGCTGTAGCGATGCGTTTGGTTCAATGGCCAAACTCTTATGATGTATTAATCACAGAAAATTTATTTGGAGATATCTTAACTGATGAAGCTTCTGTAATTTCAGGCTCAATGGGATTAATGCCTTCTGCTTCTGTTGGAGAACATACTTCATTATACGAACCAATCCACGGATCATACCCACAGGCAACCGGATTGAATATTGCTAATCCGTTAGCGACTATTTTATCTGCAGCAATGATGTTTGAAGATGCTTTTGGATTAAAAGACGAAGCCGAAGCGATTAGAGCAGTTGTAAACAAATCACTAGAACAAGGAGTTGTTACCGAGGATTTAGCTGCAAAAGGATCAAAAACATACAAAACAAGCGAAATTGGAGACTGGCTTGTAGCGAATCTATAGTTTTTTTGTTTCAGGTTTATTTTGTTTCAGGTTTCAAGTTGTTGGAACGTGAAACAAAATAAACTTGAAACCTGAAACAAAAAGCCATAAAAAAAAGGGATCAACGTAAGTTGATCCCTTTTATATATTTAGAAAAAAATATTAATATCCTCCTCTGTTACCACCACGGTCATTTCCACCACGGCTGTTTCCTCCACCATAACCACCGCGTGAATCTCCACCACGACTGTTATTGTTAAAGCTTCTTCTTTCGCCTTCTGGTTTCGGTTCAGATTTATTAACCACAATTGCACGACCTTGAACAGTAGCTCCGTTCAATTCATCAATTGCTTTTTGAGCTTCAGCATCGTTTGGCATCTCTACGAAACCAAAACCTTTGCTTCTTCCTGTAAATTTATCAGTAATGATTTTAACTGAATCTACTGCTCCGTAAGCCTCGAAAGACTCTCTTAAATCTGCTTCCTCAATACTGAATGGAAGGCTTCCAACAAAAATGTTCATATGTACTTATTTATAATAATGTAGCAAATGTAGTCTTATTTTTCTGTAATCTACTATATATTAGTTTATTTATGTTTTTATTTTGATTTAAAAAAATAAAAATCAATAAAACCAAACAATTGCAAATGAAAAACTTAAATAATTAGTACTCTAAATTAGGAGAAACCGGAATTTTATAAAAAACTCCTTCTGTAAAATTTATTTCAGGTTTTTCAAGATTTTTTTCATCGATGTTGAATGCCTTGAACTTAAATGTCCCCGAAATAGTCTGGTTTTCAATATTATATTCTGTAATTACAACCTGCCCATCTCCCTTACTTGTTCCAGTTGTAAATTCTAACAGTTGTCCCGGAAGCGTATTAGAATAAGATGCAGTTGTTGTATTGTTAACACCTAAAACATATGTTTTTTCAGCTGACGAAGGCAGTCTAAAAGTTACTTTTTCGTATCCTAATGAACCTTCAACAACAAAGATTCCACTTGTTTCCATACGAGCTTTATAACTTTGAGCCCTCCAAAAAACATTGTCTTTTAACCCCTGAAAGGCCGGTGTATTGAATCTTAAATCTTCTGTACAGGATACAAGTAAAAAGACAGCGATTAATAAATGGTAATACTTTTTCATAAAGTAATGAATTTGAGGCAAAAATACCTATTTGAACTCAACAACGAAAATTTAAACTTTAAAACAGCTTAAAAACAACAAAAATCAGCCTCAAATATATTTAATAAAGTTTGCAACACATAATTCACAAAAAAATTATATCTTTGCGCCCTTAATTAACAGAGGTCGAGTACCTCAAAATTTAATCATACGATTATGTCAGTAAAAATTAGATTACAAAGACACGGTAAAAAACAAAAACCTTTTTACTGGGTTGTAGCTGCAGATGCACGCTCAAAAAGAGATGGTAAATACTTAGAGAAAATCGGTACTTACAATCCAAACACAAACCCTGCAACTATCGAATTAAACATTGATAGTGCTGTAAAATGGTTGCACAATGGTGCACAACCTACTGATACAGCCAGAGCAATTCTTTCTTACAAAGGTGCTTTATTGAAACACCACCTTGATGGAGGTATTCGTAAAGGTGCTTTAACTCAAGAACAAGCTGATGCTAAATTATCTGCTTGGTTAGATGCTAAAGCTGGAAAAGTTGATGCTAAAAAAGACGGTTTAACAAAAGCGCAAGCTGATGCAAAATCTAAAGCTTTTAAAGCAGAACAAGAAGTTAACGCTAAACGTTTAGCTGCTGCAGCTAAAGCTGAAGCTGATGCTATCGCTGCTGCAACTCCTGCAGCTGAAGAAGAAGTTGCTGAAGCTGAAGAAGCTCCTGCTGCTGAAGAAAATAACGAAACAACTGAAGCATAATTATATTTAGCGAGAATGCGTAAAGAAGATTGTTTTTATTTAGGTAAAATCGCTAAAAAATTTAGTTTCAAAGGCGAAGTCCTGGCTTATTTAGACACAGACGAACCTGAGTTATACGAAAATCTGGAATCAGTGTTTGTTGAATGCAACAAACACCTGGTTCCTTTTTTTATTGAAAAAAGTTCCTTGCACAAAAACGATTTTCTAAGAATTCGTTTTGAAGACATGAACACCGAAGAAGATGCAGACGCCATTATGGGCAATGCCATTTATCTCCCTTTAAACATGTTACCTAAACTTAGTGGTAACAAATTTTACTTTCATGAGGTTATCGGTTTTGAAATCGAAGACCAACGTTTAGGCGTTTTTGGAAAAATTGCTGCGGTAAACGATTCTACCGCACAACCACTTTTTGAAGTCCTCAATGGTGAAGTTGAAATGCTGATCCCAATGATCGATCATTTTCTTGTAAAAATTGATCGCGAAAATAAAAAAGTCATCATGAACCTTCCGGAAGGATTGGTAGAGATGTATCTTTAAATTTAGAAATTCCAATTTTTTTAAATTCCAAATTCCAACCTGAAAAGGTTAAATTCTATTTTTTTTAAAACTCCAAATCTCAAGAATATATCGTTCTTACTTGTGTATATTTATTTATTTTTGAAAGAAAAAACTTATATTTGAATTATTTTATTACTTTTAATTCTACCAATTGACATTTGGAATTTTTAAAAAAATTGGAATTTAAATATGGCTAAACCATACGATTTAGAAGAACGAACATTTTTGTTTGCAAAAGAGTGTCGAAATTAGATTAGAATGCTTTCAAAAATAACATCAAATATTGAAGATGGAAAACAACTAATTCGATCATCTGGTTCTGTTGGTGCAAATTATATTGAGGCAAATGAAAAATTGGGTGAAAAGGATTTAATATTTAGACTTAAAATCTCCCGTAAAGAAGCCAAAGAATCTAAATATTGGTTGAGATTACTACACGAATTAAATCCTGACCAGAGAACCATGTCAGATTCTTTATTATTCGAAATAGAAGAATTAAGAAAAATTCTATCGGCAATAATCCTCAAAACATCAAAATAATTAATTGAGATATTAATCTTATTTTTGCAATTCAAACAAAATATTTTATTCCTTTTTACAATTGGAATTTGGGATTTCTTTATTGGAATTTCTTTTTTCAGTTTGGAATTTGGAATTTAAAAAAATTGGAATTTCTCTATATGTTTACATTTAAACAATTTTCTGTAAAACAAGACAAAACCGCCATGAAAGTCGGCACAGATGGCGTTTTATTGGGCTCCTGGGCTCCGGTAAACCATAATCCGTTTAGTGTATTGGATATTGGTGCAGGAACCGGAATTATTGCTTTGATGCTTGCTCAACGAACTCATGCAGAACAAATTGATGCACTTGAAATTGACGAAGACGCTTATGAACAAGCAGTTGACAATTTCGAAAACTCTCCTTGGGGAGATCGTTTATTTTGTTTCCATGCAGGTTTAGATGAATTTATTGAAGAACCGGAAGATGAATACGATTTGATTGTTTCAAACCCTCCTTTTTATTCTGAAGATTACAAAACAGAAAATGAACAACGTGATTTAGCCCGATTTCAAGATGCAATGCCTTTTGAGGAACTAATAGAAGCCGCTGATTTATTACTTTCTGAAAATGGAATATTTGCCGTAATCCTTCCTTTCAAAGAAGAAGAAAATTTTATCGCTTTAGCAAAAGAATCAGAATTATATCCCAAAAAAATTACACACGTAAAAGGAAATTCTACTTCAGCAATAAAACGAAGTTTATTAGCCTTTAGCCGAAATGAAAATCCGGAAATAGAAATAGACGAATTGACTATCGAAATTGACAGGCACGTTTATACTTCTGAATATATTGAACTAACGAAAGATTTTTATTTAAAATTTTAAACCTGTTCAAAAATACTCTTGAACTGATATAATATCCTCTCGATAAGTCGCAAATCTTCCGTTACAATTTCAGCACTTCCTTTCATTTCCTGTTGAAAAACAATTTGTTTTTTATATGAAGTTTCCAGTCCATTTGGGAGTGCTACATCTAAAAGCAAATTCCCGTCTTTATCCGGAATCAAAGAAATATTCCTAATCTTACCTTTTAGCACACCAAATTCCCTATCAGGAAAATTGGCCAGCCTGATATTTACAGTCTGACCTACTTTTATTTTTCCCGAATTTAAAGCCGGTGCTTTTACTTTTCCGACAAAACCGTTTTTAGTGTCCGGAATTATAGAAAACACATTATCGCCAATATTGATGGTTTGATTCTCTGTCCAAACCTGCAAAAATGTAACCACTCCGCTCACCGAGGATTTCAGCGTATAAGCCAATTCCCAATCTTTTATCACCTTTTTGAGTTGATAAAAGGATTGCGCCATGTTTCTCCCCAGATTAACTTCTTCTTTAGTCCCACTTATTTGCGAATTCTGGCTTAATTTAGAATTATCAATCAAAGAGGACCTTAACTGAGAAATAGACGAGAGAAGGCTTCTGTAATTCTTTTGGGCCTGAAGATAACTTAACTTTTTAGCTTCCATTTCCTGAGCTGAAATAATTCCTTTATTGTACAGGGTTTCAAAACGGGCAATTTCATTTTTCTGAAGCTGCAATTCACTTTCATTGATGACTTTTTGCTGTTGCAAAATTTCCAGTCTTTCCTTAATCTGAACCTTTTCAGAAACCTGTGCCCTGTTTTCAACTTCAAAAGGACGTAAGTCATTATTGAGTTGCTCGGCCTGGTAATCTTTTTGAAAAACAGCAAAGGCACTTTCTATTTCGCCTAATTGTGCATTTTTCAGCAAAGCAAAAGGAAAAGCTTTTTGGGGATTGTTGATATTATATTGTTCAACTATCTTCTTTAATAAAAAAACATCTTTGTAATTGGCTGTATTTTCGATAATGGCCAGTGTACTGTTTTTTGAAACTATTGACTTGTCTTTAACCAAAATAGCTTCAATACGACCTGAAGATTTCGAAACAATTTTCTCTGGCGGAATATTGGTCGTAATTATAATTTCAGTATTTACAACATCCGGATATTTAATAAACCAGGATACAAAAAATAGCATAAAAATAATAACAAAAATCAAAACTGTTCCCCAACGGATCATCCAATGGGGTACTTTGGTTAGAATATCCTGAACTTCTTCACTTCTTAATTCGAATGTAGTATCTTCAGCCATGATTTAATTCCCTAATTGTAATTGATTCTTAACCAGTTCGAAATAATTTCCTTTTTGCTGCACCAGAGCCGAATGATTTCCAATCTCAATAATTTTTCCTTTATCTAAAACCACAATCTGATCGGCATTCATAACGGTACTTAATCGGTGTGCAATAACTACAACTGTTTTCTCTTTAAAGAAGATATCGAGTTTTTGCATAATTTCTTTTTCGTTATTAGCATCTAAAGCGGACGTTGCTTCATCAAAAAACAATATTTCCGGATTTTTATACACCGCCCTTGCAATTAATAAACGTTGTTTTTGTCCTGTACTCATTCCTGTTCCTTCGGCTCCGATTTTAGTATTATAGCCAAGCGGCAAACCACTAATATATTCTTTTATATTGGCAACATCTGCAGCATATACCAATCTTTCTTTATCCACTTTATCAACCCCAATGGCAATATTATTGGCAATGGTATCGCTAAAAATAAAACCTTCCTGCATGACCGCTCCAATATTGGATCGCCAGGCTTTTTGAGAAATATTTTTCAGTTGGGCATTTCCAATAGTAACCTCTCCTTTTTCAGGCTCATAAAACTTAAGAAGCAATTTCATTAAAGTCGTTTTTCCGCTTCCGCTCACCCCTACTATCGCAGTTACTTTATTGGCCGGAATTTTTAGCGTTAAATCATCTAAGACAGGAATGTCAGATCCCAGATAACGATACGAAAGATTCTTTATCTCAATATCACAATCAAACGGAACATCGCTTGTCTGATGGACCTCCTGCTGGGTTTCGTCTTCTTTTTCATGAATTTCGGACAATCTGGCCAATGAAATTTTGGCATCCTGAAGTTCTCTGACAAACTCTATCAGCTGCGTGATTGGCCCGTTTAAACTTCCTACTATTGAACTTATCGCCAACATCATCCCCAACGTTATAGAACCATCAATTACCAATTTTGCAGAAAGAAAGATGATGAAAATATTTTTGAGCTCATTAATAACAGAGGAGCCTATGGTTTGGGTTTGCTCTAAAACCAATCCCTTTATAGAAACCCTGAAAAGTCGCGCCTGAATATACTCCCAACCCCAGCGCTTTTGTTTTTCGGCATTGTGAAGTTTAATTTCCTGCATTCCGTTAATAAGTTCCATGACTTTGTTTTGTTCATTTGAAACTTCGGCAAAACGTTTGTAGTCCAGAACTTCTCTTCGCTTTAAGAATAAGGTGATCCATCCAAAATAAAGTATACTTCCGGCAAAGAACACAAAGAAGATCTGCAGATTAAAATAAGCCAGAACGCCTCCCATCACAAACATATTGATTACAGAAAACAAAACATTTAAGGAAGATGTGGTTAGGATTTTTTCGATCCTGCGATGATCATTGATCCGTTGCATAATATCCCCGGTCATCCTTACATCAAAAAAGGAAATGGGTAAGTTCATTAATTTAATAAAGAAATCAGAAATAAGCGAAATATTGATTCGGGTCGAAAGATGAAGCAATATCCAGCTCCTGATAAGCTCTAAACCTGTTCTTCCGGCAAAAAGAAATAATTGCGCGAAAAGAATGAGATAAATAAAATGGATATTCTGGTTTTGAATACCAACATCGACAATACTTTGAGTTAAAAACGGAAAAATCAGCTGTATTAAGCTACTCGCCAATAAACCTATGCTGAGTTGAGTTAAAAATGATTTGTATCGCAATACATATTGCGACAACAATTTAAACCCCAGTCCGCTATTTTCTTCTTTATCAAACTCAGACTGAAAAAATTTTGGCGAAGCTTCTATCAATAAGGCAATTCCCTCCTGAGTTGATTCATCCGCATTGTTTCCTATCCAGAATTTAATGAAATCCTGTTTATTGTATTCGATTAAACCAAAAGCCGGATCTGACACATAATAGGTTCCTCTTTTGATTTTATAAAGCACTACATAATGGTTTTTATTCCAATGTAGTATACAAGGCAATGGCGCCTCCTCTAATCTTTCAAGATTTAATTTTACACCTAAAGTCCTAAAACCTATTTTTTCTGCGGCATCGCTTAAAAAAAGCAAATTACTTCCTTCACGAGTTGTTTCGCTAATGTCTCTCAACTCCTGAATGTTGATTGTTTTTCCGTAATGTTTGGCAATTATTTTTAAACATGTGGGACCGCAATCTTTATAATCAGCTTGTCTGTAATGGGTGAATTTTTTCAAGTAAATTTAAAATTAAATCATTAAGCAGGTGGCCTTACTAACTTCTGTTTATACAAAAATATAACATTTAGCCAGTTGAAATCCGAAATTAGTTATTTTCATTTTTATCAATTGAATATCTATCAAAATTAAATTTACAAAAATCATTCAAATATCAACTAAAATTATCTAATTCTACACACTTACCATTTTTTTAAAACAGTAAAGATTTTAAAATTATTTTTCGTTCATTTTTTTAGCAGTCAATTTTGTATATTCTTAAAAACATCATCCCAATGATCGCTATCCTCAAGTTTTTAAAACTATCAATGAGAAATAAGTTTGCATAAAAAAACAGAGAAGATTAACATCTTCTCTGTCAGGTATTTAAAAACATATTTATTAGAAATACAATTTCTGTAGGACATGGCACTGGTTAACCCTAACCAATTAAAATCAACTCAGTGACCAATTTCCTAAGAATCCCAACACCAATCATCAATGTGGGGAAATTGCTCAATGTTCCACGATCGAGCACCTACAAATTAAAAAAAACATGACTAAATTCTAAAAAAGGCTGTATTGTATTTCTCTTAAAACGGTTAAAAATTAGCAACAAAGGCGACTTGAATCACAAATGCCTGATAATGTATTTACAGGACAAGTTCCGCCTACGGGTATTAAAACACAACCTGCTTCGATGGCATCAACCCAACATTCAGGAATTCCTCCTTTTATTGTTTTTTGCTCATTCTTGCTTATATGTTGTGCATTTTCTAAATTCAAAATTTTCTTTAACATCATAAAATTATTATTCAGAGTCAAATTGTACTTTTATTGTAACGATTCTATGAATTAACACGGAGCCATTAATATTGAGCATTGATTTGATCCTATATATACTGGCCTTAAATTAGCGGGATACGCTAAACATCTTGCTTCTGTAGCATTGAACACAACGTACTCTCCACATCCTCCATCTGGCGGAATATTTCCTCCCTTAATATTCTTTTGCTCACCTACACTTAATTCTTCAACTCCTTGTAAGTTTAATATGTTTTTTAGCATGATATCTTATTTTAAGTTATTTTAGAATTCTTAATTTTATTCAAAATGAAAACAAGTAATTACTTCTTTAACTTTTTAATCATTCAGTAGAGGCAAATTTTCATACTCTTCTTTGCTTCTTCTTTTTTTAATCGAATCTATATTATCGTTTGCTTATACCTGGACAAACATTTAAATAGATTCTATTAAGCTATTTTCTTTTCAAGAACTTCAATTTCTTCAACAAAATCGTTTAAAAAATATTTTAACTCGTTAAGCTCATATTCGACAGGAAATACTCTTTCGTTTACAATCTTAACAGGAGTGTAATTAAAATTATTTTTAGAACACCATTCGTATTGTTTTTGTATTTCCTGATTGATCATGATGCTAACTGAATCAACATGCCATTTTTTCAACCATTTTTTAATTCCCATTTTTTTAATATGCCAATCCGAAATCGCTTCAACAGTTTTCCCCGGAGTCACTCTATTTATTGTCAACAATCGTTCTACAATTGCCTTATAAGGGTTTTCCGCATTTTCAGGATTGATATTGAATAAAACATTTAGAAAAATTTTCTCCGGAAATCTTAAAACCAGATCAAATGCTTCCTGAAACGTTTTGTGACAATGTTCACAACTCGGACTTATTATGATAGAAAGCTTAACTGCTGCGTTTCTATTCCCAAAATTCAAACCTCTTAAATCTTCAAATCCATTTGTGTAAGGAACTTTTTTTGATAAAAAATTCAATAACGAATAATTTCTTTTAAACTTTTTCATCTCTTTAAGAGCACTTTCGCTATCAAGTATGTTTTTTATTATTGTTTTTAAAACAAACCAAATAGGAATGAGAAGAACAACTGAGAATAAAAAAGGAAAAATATTCTCAAAGCTAAAACTCAACGTAAACAAATCTGATGCAAACCATATAGCACTTTGTATAAATATTAAAGCCGAAACGACTAAACACATTACACACCATTTTTGAATTTCAAACTTCTGAATCCAAATTGAAGATACAATTACCGGAATAGCCAATAAGCTTAAAAAACCAATGAAAATTGCAGATTGTAAAGGCTGCACTAAAATAGCTATCAAACTTGAACCAAAGAAAATAAGTGGTAAATCTGAAAAATTCATCCATTTATTTTCATATCCGTCTTTAGCATTGATCACTGAATTACAAGATGAATTAGAACTTAGATTACAAAATTTTGAAATAATACTATTTTTAAAACCCAATTTTTCCTGAACAATAAAAACACTAACAATAAATCCTAAAATTGTTGTTGTCAAAAAAACAAGGCTAAACAAATTATAGGTGTTATAAAAAAAAGACAATCCAACTAAAAGTAAAAGAGGCAAAGTATACTTTAACCAACTGAACTCAATTTTTAAGTTTTCTCTTTCGATAACATTATTTGGTTCTATTGCAACTACAACTCCATTCCAATCTAAAAGGAATTTTTCATATGACATTTTTAGAGCTCCTTTTTTAATCGTATTAATACGTACAAAGTTTTTTGCCTTTTCGACTAATATAAGTTCCTCTTTAAAATAAGCTAAAAAATTCGATGGCAAATCCACTATTTGTTCTTTCGAAACTCTTACTGCCGCATTCTCTACAGACAACAAATCCAAAGAGTCTGTTATTGCAAATAAACTAGGATAATTTGGATGAGAAAGAAACAGATCTTTAAACTCATTTTTAATTTCCGAGTATCTATTTATTTGTAGAAATTTTTGGACAAGTTTTAACATCTTTTCGAATCTTTAAAATCATAATTACACTGCAAATATTGTTGTTTTTACTGAGAAAAAAACGCCAACAGCACACATTTTATCAATTATACTACATACAATTTATAAATTATATCAGTCTGAATAAAATACACAAAGCATTTAAAAACAAGTATTTACACCGATTTAATTTGAACAAAAACCCTCAAAACCCTATTCTCGACTAAGCGTTTTGCTTTTTGTCTAGTTTTGATAAATCAATAACCCTAATAAACAAAAACATGATAAATCGAGTATTAAAATTCGAAGATTTTGAGAACGAAAAACTATCTAAAAATCAACAAAAAACAGTTCACGGAGGTGATACAGATCCGGTAAAAGGTACCGGAAAAGGAAATGCAATTGAATAAATATTTAATACCTAAATCAATAATACTAAAACATACAATTATGAAAAATCGTAAAGTAACATTCGAAGAATTTGAAGCAAAAAAATTGTCAAAAAATGAACAAAAAACTATACATGGTGGAGGAGAAAACGAACCGATCGATCCAAGTAAAGGAACTGGAAAAGGAAACGGTTAATACCAAAATCCGAAACAGTTTTAACTCGAAATTAAAATTTTAAAACATTTAAAAATACATAGTAGAAAAACACACAAATTAAAAATCTACTACCCTAAAACATCCATTTATGAGAAATACTAAAGTAACATTCGAAGATTTTGAAATCGAAAAATTATCTAAAAATCAACAAAAAACAGTTCACGGAGGTGGCGATAACGAACCAATAGATCCAAGTAAAGGAACTGGAAAAGGTAACGGTTAATATTCAAAACAATAAATTATGACAACTAAAAAAATAACATTCGAAGATTTTCAAATTGAAAAATTATCTAAAAGCCATCAAAAAACAGTTCAAGGTGGTGATAATAATGATTCAATAGATCCAAGTAAGGGAACAGGAAAAGGTAACGGTTAATATTCAAAACAATAAATTATGACAACTAAGAAAATAACACTCGATGATTTTCAAATTGAAAAATTATCTAAAAGCCATCAAAAAACAGTTCAAGGTGGTGATGATAACGAAGAAATCGATCCAAGTAAGGGAACCGGAAAAGGAAATGGTCAATACTAAAACAATAAATTATGACAACTAAAAATAACATTCGAGATTTATAATTGAAAAATCATCTAAAAACCAACAAAAAATAATTCACGGAGGCGGAGAATCTGTATATCCGGGAAGAGAAAATGGAAAAGTATTAACATTTTCTAAAAATACAGCGGTTAAAGCACTCGAAACAATTATGCACGAATTTTCAAAAAACTAATAAAATAATTGAAAGTAAGTACATAGAAAAAAAACTAAAACGATCAAGAACTAACAGATCGTTTCAAAGAACTAAGTTTAAATATTATTCGCAAATTGAGCTGGAGATACTCCAGTTCTTTTGCGAAATGATTTTGCAAACGACACTGCATTTTTAAATCCGACACTTTCGGCAATAGCCTGAGTAGAATATTTGCGATACATATGATTCGTAATCATTTCATTAATAACATAATTAATCTTAAGTTCATTTGAATATTCTCCAAAAGATTTACCAAACCTTTTATTTACCACATAGGATAAATAAGTTGTATTGGTTTTTATTTTTTTAGCTACATAAGGCAAAGTAAAATCAGCATTTAAATATTCGTGTTTGCTTTCAAGTGCCAGCAATTTTTCGACTATCTTATTTTCTTTTGCTTCATCTATACTTAAATTGACATTTTCTTTCTTAAGGTGAACCTCTTCAGGCTCAAAAACAGTTGGTTCTTCATTTTCAGGCAGATTTTTCTTCTCAAGATTGGCCTTGAATTCTTCAATTAAAGCATTCATCTTTTTGTGCGCTTTGTTTTTATCCCTAATGTTTTTAATCAACAAAAATACAATAGCAACGAACAAAACGACATAAAAAACTTTTAAAGCTTTATTCAAAAAAACATCATATTTGTATTTTTCCTGAATCGTAACCATCTCATTGGTCAGATCTCCTACACCTAGTTTATAATTTACTTCTAAAACCTCTTCATTTAATTTTGATTCTGATTTTTCGTAATTATCCAAATAAATTTTCGAATGCTTATAAGCCAGTTCTGGTTCCTTAAATATATTGTAAATTTTTGCCTGATAGTAATTAGATTTTAAATAATCTATTTCATTACTTTTTGTCTGAGCTGCAATAGAGTCTGTCTTTTTAAAGAAAACCAATGCCTTATCATATTTCTTTGTCGTGTAATACAGATCGCCTAAATTATAATTAGCAGAACACAACATATCAGGCATATTATTTTGATCCGCTAAAAAAATAATATCATAATATGTTTTCTCAGCATTTGCATAATCTTTCTCCCAACTATAAATATTACCTAAACTTAATTTTGCTACAATTTTATTATCTGGAAAATTTTGAGAATAACTAATTGTCTTTTTATAAAAATATTTAGCTGAATCAAGCAAAACCGTTTGCTTTACATTTTTCATATAATAATTTTCATATGAGCCTGCCAGGGTCAGATTGATATTACTTTTATTATTTAAAAATTGTTCTCTATTATAAACGCTTTCATTCTTGTCAACAAAATCATTAAGTTGTCTTAGATCTTTAATCGCTAAGCGGTAATTACCTACTGCATCATTAATGGAAGCAATATTATTCTTAAACTTTACGATTTGCGCAATGTCACGAATTTGTGTAGAAAGCTTTATTCCCTCTTGATAATTTTCAAGGGCCTTACTAAAATTGCCTCTTTTCCACTCGGCTAGTCCAGCATAATTATACAAATATGTTTTGACTTGCACTTTATCTCGCGACTCAGGCATTTTATCTAAATATTGTAACGCTAACTTATATTTTTCTTTCGACTTGTTCGTATTTCCTTCTAGCTGAATCAAATAAGACAATGCTCCATTTGCAAAAGCCAAGTGCTTATTATTGTTGGATTTTGCCATTCTATTAGCATATACAACAGCACTATCGACATTTACATTAATATTTAGTCGAATTTTATCTTGCAATACTACATACTCCTGTTCTGTTAAAGCCTCTTTCTGTTGCGAAATTGCGTTATTCAGAACAAAAAAGAATAAAAAAGAGATGATCAGCCTCATTCAATTTGTTTTTTGAATCTCAAAAATAGCGCATATATTTTCAATAAACTAAAATTAATTAGGGTTTATATTATTTTTCTTCTTTTGTGTTTAAAAAATTATAACATTTTAACATTGTTTTGTTATATTTTTATTACGTAAATTTGTTTTTGTAAAACTATCAAAAAAATGAAACCAGACTTATTTCAAGCCCCAGATTATTACAACCTAGACGACTTGTTGACAGACGAACATAAATTAGTTCGCGAATCAGCACGTGCATGGGTAAAAAGAGAAGTTTCTCCTATTATAGAAGAATATGCTCAAAAAGCAGAATTTCCTAAACAAATAATAAAAGGACTTGGAGAAATTGGAGGTTTCGGCCCCTACATTCCAGTTGAATATGGTGGTGCGGGATTAGACCAGATCTCATATGGTTTGATTATGCAGGAAATAGAACGTGGCGATTCGGGCGTTAGATCTACTTCGTCTGTTCAGTCTTCGTTAGTAATGTATCCTATTTGGAAATACGGAAACGAAGAGCAACGTATGAAATATCTACCAAAACTCGCAACAGGGGAATTCATGGGCTGTTTTGGCCTAACAGAACCTGATCATGGTTCTGATCCCGGAAGCATGATTACCAATTTTAAAGATATGGGTGATCATTATCTTTTAAATGGTGCCAAAATGTGGATCTCGAATGCACCTTTTGCGGATATCGCTATAGTTTGGGCAAAAGATGAAACCGGAAGAATTCACGGATTAATTGTAGAACGCGGCATGAAAGGTTTTACAACTCCTGAAACACATAATAAGTGGTCGCTTCGCGCATCATCAACCGGTGAATTGATATTTGATAATGTAAAAGTGCCTAAAGAAAATCTTTTACCTAACAAATCCGGTTTAGGAGCACCGCTTGGTTGTTTAGATTCAGCCCGATACGGAATCGCATGGGGAGCAATTGGTGCTGCGATGGATTGTTACGATACCGCTTTGCGTTATGCTAAAGAAAGAATCCAGTTTGGAAAACCAATTGCAGGAACTCAGCTACAACAAAAAAAATTAGCCGAAATGATTACCGAAATCACAAAAGCACAATTATTAACCTGGCGTTTGGGTGTTTTGAGAAATGAAGGAAAAGCGACAACGGCTCAAATTTCTATGGCAAAACGCAACAATGTTGATATGGCAATTCATATCGCACGCGAGGCCAGACAGATGTTAGGCGGAATGGGGATCACAGGTGAATATTCGATTATGCGTCACATGATGAACCTCGAAAGTGTTATAACTTATGAAGGAACTCATGACATTCATTTATTGATAACAGGAATGGATGTAACTGGAATTCCAGCTTTTAAATAGTAAACAACTATTAAAATATATACAAAAACAATATAAAAAGCTTCTTCTAACGAAGAAGCTTTTTATATTTGCAAAAAATTTACTAAAATGAATATTGAAACTATCAACAATAGCATTCAACCTCAAAAAGACCAACTTTTACAACATTCTTTATACAATAAGATTCAAAACATTGATGACTTACATAGTTTCTTAGAGAACCATGTCTTTGCTGTTTGGGATTTTATGTCATTATTAAAAGCTTTACAGGCTAAACTTACTTGCACAACAACACCTTGGTTCGCTACAAAAAATCCTGAAACAAGATATTTAATCAACGAAATTGTTTTGGCCGAAGAAACAGATTTAAGTATCGACGGAAGAAGACAAAGTCACTACGAAATGTATCTTGAAGCCATGGAAGATTGTGGCGCCAACACAAACGGGATCAATACCTTTTTGTCTGAAGTAAATTCGCTTCATAATATCTTTGTTGCCATAAAACAAAGTTCATTACACCCTAACGTAAAAGCATTTTTAGATTTTACCTTTAGAGTGATCGAAGAAGGAAAACCACATCAAATTGCTGCTGCGTTTACCTTCGGAAGAGAAGATCTGATTCCGAGTATGTTTACTGCGATCCTGAAAAACTTTCAAAAAAACCTTCCTGATACTGATTTAAGTAAACTGCTTTACTACTTTGAAAGACATATCGAGCTAGATGCTGATGAACACGGACCAATGGCAATGCAAATGATTGCTGATTTGTGTGAAGATGATGCTCAAAAATGGAAAGAAGTGGAAGAAATTTCGATTTTGGCATTAGAAAAAAGAATCGGACTTTGGAATGCTATTGAAGAAGAAATTCTGATGAAAACCGAAATGGTATAAAAACCGAAACATCTTATTTAACGTAACTATTTGTTTAGAATGATCATTATCTAATCTTAACAAATTATGAAACCACAGTTTAAACAAGTAGTTATCGTTATTCTTTCTATATTTCTTTTGAGTTGTAATTCCGAAGAAACAAAACCACAAAGTGCTGTTACTCCAAACCCTGTTATTCCTCCTGTAACACAAATTCCTACTACCTCAATTTCTAATACTGTAAAGTATTTGGCTTTAGGTGATAGCTATACTATTGGCCAAAGTGTTTGCGAAACTTGCCGCTATCCGGAACAATTAAAAGCAAGTTTAAAAATGCTATATCCGCAAACTGATTTTTCATTAAAAGTAATTGCCAGAACGGGGTGGACTACCGCTAATTTAATCTCCGCCATAAATAGTGAAAACCCTGATTCTAATTATGATTTGGTTACTCTTTTAATTGGTGTAAACAACCAATATCAGCATATGGATTTCTCGGTTTATCAAAAAGAATTTCCAATATTACTGAATAAAGCCATAGCATTAGCTAAAGGCAATCCAAAAAAAGTACTTGTACTTTCGATTCCGGATTATGCTTATACCCCATTTGCGTCAAATTACGGTGACACTTACAAAATGAAAACTTCAAAAGAGATAGATACATACAATACTTTTGCTGAGGGTATCTGCATCAGTAGCGGAGTCTCTTTTATTTCGATTACAGATATTACACGCCAAGGCCTTAACAATACTAACCTGGTTGCCTCTGATGGTTTACATCCGTCCCAAAGTGCCTATAAACTGTTTGTTGATCGCATTTTGCCAAAAGTAAAAATGACTTTGCAGGATTAATTTTCAGAAGCATAAAATCAGTTTTCAAAAGACCAATTGTCCCGCTATACACTATATCTTTTATGGCAAACCCCGCCATAAAAGGATATCGTTTCTATCGGGGCTAAACCAGGTATTCTGTTCTTTTCAAGAACTTTTAATTGGGCTTTTGTGCGACTTCCAGATAAATCCATCAAGTAAGTAATGGGTAAATTGCGGCACGCTTAATAAAGGAACTATTAGAATTTGCCACGAAGAGAAATCAAATGTTGCTATTGAAAAATTTTCATTCCAAACTAAAACTTCCCATAAAAATTCCTCTGTAAAAGCAATTACCAACAAAATCAGGATATAAATAAAAATTGTATTATAACTTTTTAACATCCTGAAAACTCCTGAATTTATATTTGGTTTATTTTCAATTTCTCTGAAATAAACCAATGCCATATACGGAATTCCGTGCGAGACTACATTCAATAAAGTAAAAATAAGATCATCATTAAAATACACAATTCCGAAATACCAGGAAAGTGCCGTTCCTAAAACAATAGCATTTTTTGGGATGTTGAAGAACTTGTCTTTTAAGCTTTTATAAATTGTGTAGCCTATATAAATCAATAAAATTAAAATGTAAAGCCAAAACAACGTTTCTAACAAGAATGTGTTCTGAAAACGAATAAACTCATTCTCTACAAACCAATTAAATTTTCTTTCAGAAGAAAAAAACCAATACAGCATTGGATAACCTGTTGAAGCATAAATAGCTAAATTGTCTATGGCAACAGAACATTTAGCTTTTTCTTCATTTCTTGCATATAATCGCATAAAGCCATATTGTTGCCTTATAAAATGAAAAACAGCAACATAAGCCAGAAAAGACCAAAAAACCAAACTCCCAAAAGAAAACAAAATAATCCCGATCGCGAAACAAATTGTTGGCAAAAGCAATAATCTCTTTTTATCTTTTTTAAATTCATCAGCGACAAAATAGGTTTTGAATAAAGTCGCGTAAACATGTGCCACATCAATAAAAACAATCAAAAAAAGCCAGGTATAAAACGAATACTTATTTTCAATTTCAGTTATATAATCCTGAAACAAAAATATAATACCCAACACAAAAAATGATGGACCAATGATAAAAGTAAAATCAGTTTTGGCTTTATGAATCCAGGGCTGTTTCATCTAAAATTTGGTTTACGACATTAATACCGTGATGAAAAGCTTCTTCAAAAATAGAGATTCCGGATAAATCTGTATGAGCAAAATAAATCCGATTCTGAATACTTTTAGAAGCATCTTTTTTTGCTTCTCCAAAAATAAATCCGGGTGCAGGACTAACCATTCCGTGGCCCAATAGAAAAACTTCCATTTCTTCGGTACATTCCTCAATATCCGGATGTGCAATTTTCAGGTCATCAAAAACAAATTGTTTCCAATATTGTTTGCTTTTTTTATAGAGTTCTTTTCGGGATTTTTTTAAATCATCAGAAGAGAAACTATAATAATACGTAATCACTTTTTTAGTCTGAATTTGATTTAACGACTGATGCTGATCATAGACATATCCCAAACCTTTTGCATCATAAATAACATTATCCCAGGAAAGCGGAAAACTAAAATTATCTGCTAAATCACTCACTGTTAAGCTTGCCAAAAGCCAGGGTGTATAATGAAAATCTTTCGTAAATTCTTTTCGGTCTTTTATCAAATACTGATTCACAAACTGCGGCGTTGCCATGATTACTTTATCAGCAACAATTTCTACCGAAACTTTTTTGACATCATCAAAGGCTTTGACAATGACTTTATTATTTTCGACTTTTACCTCATAAACCAGATGGTTTTTCATTGTTTTCTGGTCGGTATATTTTTTTAGATGAGAAGCTAATCTGGCGTTTCCTTCCGGCCAGGTTAAAACACTTTCTTTTTTATCAGAAGTTGTGTCTTGTTTTCTTCCTGCAAAATAATGAATTCCAGCCCAGGCCGAAACATAGTCTATTCCTAGTCCAAAATCGTCTTTGCAACAATAATCGATATAATTGAACAATGGTTCGGTTTTGAAATTATTAGTTTCAAACCATTCTTTCATGGTGATTTTATCTAAATTTCTAGTTGTATTATCTTTTGAAGAAAGACGAAGCGGAATATCGAATAAATACTTTCCGTCGTTTCCTTTTCCTTCACGAAAAGCATCCATTAATTTAAAAAAGCGCTGAAATTCTAAATCCTGTTCTTTAGTATTTCCTTCTTTTGGAACCACTCCTTCCTGCCAGTTATTTTTATAAAACAAGCGTTCATCTGGAGCAAATGATAATTGTAATTCATCAAAAACAGGAAGTCCTTTTGAATCGTAACTCAATATGATTTTTTCTTCTTCCAAAAACTGTAATAATTCTTTATCCTTAAAATTAGGCAACGGCAAATAATGTGCGCCAAGTGGAAACTTCGAATATTGGTTTTCACCATTTGATGAATTCCCTCCCAAATGTCCTTCTAATTCAACCATTAGAAAATCCGAAATTCCTTTTTTATGAAATTGTCGAGCTGCGCTTAAACCGGAAATTCCGCCACCAACAATCAGGTACGGAATATGAATTTGAGATGTGGGCTTCGGAAAATCTTTTATCCAAAGCCGATGTCCCAAAAGATGATTGGTTCCGGACAAACGAAGCAACAAATGAATAATTTTATCAGAACAAAATTGCAAGAAAGGAATCAACAGTAAAGAAGCTCCAATTCCTTTTACAAAACTGCGCCTTGACTTACTGTAATTTTCCCCATTCTTCATCAAAATAACGTACTAAAATTTGGTTGTCTAATCGATTGATTTCAATTTCATTTGAGATCATATCATTGGTAAAATAATTAAACCTGTCGAATTGATAATTGTAGAATTTTAATCCGGAAGCTTTTCTGTTTACGGTATTAAAAGTGGTTCCAAAACCATTAATGGCGATGGTATAACCCCATTCTCCAAACGAAGGAACATAAGCATGATAGGCATCGACCTGAGGAAAAACCTGCATAACGGTTTTATTGATACACCAGAATGATTTTGGCGCAAAATAAGGCGAGGTCGTCTGAATAACAACTGCTGCATCGGGTTGCAGAATCGTTTTTATGGTTTGATAAAAATTCAGCGAATACAACTTTCCTAAACTATAATTGGATGGATCCGGGAAATCGATAATCGCAACATCAAATTTTTCTTTGCAGCTTTTTGCCCAAATATAAGCATCGGTATTGATAACGGTAACTTTGGGGTTGTTAAGCGAACCTTTATTGAAATTTGTTAAGACTTTATTGGTTTTAAACAATTTCGTCATTCCCTGATCGAGATCGACTAAAGTGACTTTTTCGACGTCCTTGTATTTTAAAATTTCACGAACTGCCAAACCATCTCCGCCTCCCAAAACCAAAACATGCTTTACATTTTTGGCAATTGACATTACGGGATGAACCAGGGCTTCGTGATAACGATATTCATCAGCAGAACTAAATTGCAGGTTGTTGTTTAAATAAAGCCTGTAATCGCTCTTATTGTGTGTTAAAACGATTCTCTGATAAGGAGTTGAGTTCGTATAAATGATATTTTCCCCGTAAAGCTTTCCTTCTGAATAAGACAGGATTGAATCTGAGAAAATAAAAACGCCTAATAAAATCACAAACGAAAAAATGGCTTTTGCTTTTAAAAAATAACTATTCTTTAGTTCTCTTTTTAAAAGGAAGCACAAAGCTATGGCAATACTTACATTGATCATCCCGAAGAATAGTGAAGTTCCCATAATTCCTAATTTGGGAACCAGAATCAACGGAAACAATATCGAAGCCAATAAAGCCCCAATATAATCGAACGTAAATACATTAGAAACCAAATCCCTGAACTCGACTTTATCTTTCAGGATATTCATTAAAAGCGGAATTTCTAAACCCACTAAAAAACCGGTTATAAAAACCAGTAAATACAAAATGAACTGAAAGTACTCGACACTTTCGAACAATAAAAATAAAACTACTGAACTCAGGCCGCCAATTAAACCAACTAAGATTTCGATTTCGACAAAAGTATTCAGTAAATTTTTATGAAAAAACTTAGAAAAAAATGAGCCAATACCCATTGAAAACAGGTAAACCCCAATAATAAACGAAAATTGTTTTACTGAATCACCTAATAAATAGCTGGCCAAAGTACCCGCAACAAGCTCGTAAATAAGACCGCAGGTTGCAATAATAAATACAGCAAACAGCAATAAAAATTCAAATCTAATAAACTTTTTACCCATGAATTGCGGCACTAATAATCATTGAAATTCCAATGATGAATGCTGCCAACACAATAGCAACAGCAATATTATTTTTCTCCACAACCTCTTTCCAGGTGTTTTCGGGAGTCATTTTTTCAATAATAAAATAAGCTGCTATTAAGATAACGAATCCTAAAACTGAATAAATGATCGAATTGACAATGGGCTGATAATGTACTAAATCCATACTTTAGAAATTTATTTATGATAAAAATGGTTAACTGAACTACGACTTCGTGACGTACTGTATTTTTGTGTGGTTTCGCAATCGCAGATTCGGTTTCCGGAATAAGCAAAATACAAATAGGCTACAAAGCAAAATAATCCTATTGCTAGTGCGGCTATATTATTTTTAAAAAAATTCAAAATACTTTTCATAATTGTTATTCGCTGTAAGGTGAATAATCGCTAAATTCCCATCTCTTTTTTTCAAAATTTATTTTAAGATATCGTATCAAGATATAAACAACGATCATAAACATAACAATCAGCCATACATTTCGATTAGAAGGTTCGTTCCAGATTGCCCTGATGGTTATCACATTGTTTCTTAAGTCTTCCGGTGCTTTGATGGGTGTAATCAAAAGATGGTATTTTCCTGCCTTGACACCACAAATATTAAACTTTTCTGACGGGCTTCCCTCTGTCCAGCTTTCACCATCAGTATAGCCGGAATAATATTCAATGTCTTTATTGGCATGAATTTCATCATTTGTTTTTTCGTCAACCAACGCAACATCTACGTTTGCCCAGGAATTGTCTACATCTGTCGATACCTTAATGGTCATTGGAGCCGAGCCTCCACTTAAAACAAACGAATCACTTGTAATTTCTTTGTCATTAAAATCAGTAAAGGTTACCGTTTTCTCAAATACAACTTGTTGGATCTGATCTTTATAAATATACCAATTTGCAGAAATGATCATTAAAAGAAAAATGCAAAATATAATAGCTGTATTGTTTACATCGAAATAATACGGTTTCGTAATATTTACACCTGTTTGGTAAGGCAGATGAACTCCAGGAAAGCCTTTTCTAATTTGGCTGTTCGAGATGTATTCTCCAAGAAAAACAGTTTCGACATCGTCTATTCTTTCAACAGAAATCATAAAAGGCGGCTGAATGTACTCTGTCATATGAACTTTTTTAGTCGGCAGCGAAAAATCAAAATAGCCTTGGGCATTTTCTATTGCAGCATCACAATATTCATAAAGTTCATAGGGATTTCCGTCGTAAACTACTTTTTTAGGATGTTGTTTTTTTATATTGAATTTTTCCTCAATTTCGGTTAAAAAGATCCAATTCCCATCTGACTCAGAAAGATAAACAAATTCTCCTTTTTCATTTTTTAAAACATATTCTGTCCAAAGATAATTTTGAGTTACTTTTTTGACCAAAGCACCTGTAAGAATATATTCTTTTCCTTTTAAGCTTCCTTTATCCCCAATTTTAAGGGCAAAATTGTTTATCTGAGAATTAAACTTAGATCTTAAACGGAGTTGCCCTTCACTATCAGCTTCATATAAACTATGACAATTGGGGCAAACAAAATTTACGACTTTAAAACCAACTTCTAATTCAGTAACGGTATCACAATTGTAACAAGGAACTTTCATAAACTAACGGTTAATTTCAAAATCTTTTATAATTGTTCCTTCAAAATAAGCAATATAATTTGCCATAACATCGCGTACTTTTTGCGAATTATCCTGCTGATAATTGCACAAATAAACATCTAAAGTAAGCTGATTGTATTCTGGCCAGGTATGTATACAAATATGTGATTCTTTCAGGCAAAACGAAATGGTAAAGCTGTTATTATCAAAATCATGAACAATAACACCTACCTTTTCAAGATCATATTTCTCTAAAATCAAATGAGTAACCGCAACAAAACCCTTACTATCCGTTAGTTTTTGAGTTTGATCGACATGTAAAGTAACCAGTTTATGCAAGCCTGGCGAATAAGGGGGTAAATCCATTAAAAAATTTATATACGCTTCAAATATATAATAATTTTTGGATAATTTTAACAGCATAAAAGATTCTGCTATCTCAATTTATTAAAAAACAATTAAGACATTCCTGAGATATTATTTTTTAAATTTGCACCTGTATTCCAGAAATGATTAAACAATACGTTGATGCAAGTTTCACCACCAAAAGAATTATCGCCTTACATCAAACATTATCTTTTTTTAGACAATCAAGAAACTGCTATTCAAAAACTTAGACTTTTTTCTGATGGTAATACCGGAATTGTTTTCTCTTTAAAAAGTAAACTGATCTCTGAGATTAGTGATCTTAAAATAAAAAAATACCTCCCGACATCATTTCTGTACGGGCAACTCAATGGCTTTAAGGACATTTATTCTGATCCTGAAATCACTTTAATAATTGTTGTCTTTCAACCCAACGGAATACATCAAATGTTAGGAATTCCTGCCCATGAATTCCGGGATTCTATTATTGGTACTGATGTTATATTGGGACAAAAAGGCCTCGATCTTCAGGAAAAATTATCAGAAGATAATAATCAGGGAAAGATTGAACTTTTAAATCAGTTTTTCAGAAAACTGGCAAATAAAAAATCACTCTCCAGTCCACTGATAATAAACAGTTCTTTAGATTTTATCATTGCCAACAAAGGTCTGTTTTCTGTAAAGCAACTGGTGAACTATACGGGTTATACAGAAAGACATTTGGAAAGAAAATTTAAAGAATGTATTGGATTAAACCCGAAGAAATTTGGTAACGTTATAAGACTACATCATTTCCTGAAATTACTAAAAAACAAATCTGATGACACCAATCTGACTACAATTTGTTATGATGCGGGATTCTCAGATCAGTCTCATCTGATCAAAGACTTTAAAAAACATACCGGAATATCCCCAAGAGAATATTTGCTTACTCCTGGAAAATTAACCAACAATCTTATCAAAACACTTCCTGCTACATTTTAAAATGTCGGTTTTATACAATTTATAGATTTTTCTGAACGCTAATTTTGGCTTCAATTAAAAGCGTACTATATGAAAAATCTAAAAATAGCCACAGCGCAGTTCGAGAATAAAAGCGGTGATAAAAACTATAACTTATCTGTAATAAAAGAACTCTCTGAAAAAGCAGCTAAGGAAGGTTGCGACGTCATTTCGTTTCATGAATGTTCGATAACCGGATATACATTTGCAAGACATTTATCAAAAGAACAAATGCTGGATTTGGCAGAAATTATCCCAACTGGAGAAAGCATTTTAAAATTGACCGAAATTGCCAAGAATAATGATATTGTAATTCTGGCCGGACTTTTTGAAAAAGACGAAAACGACAATCTTTTCAAAGCTTATGTTTGTGTCGATAAAAATGGTCTGGTTGCCAAATACAGAAAACTGCATCCCTTTATAAATCCCCATCTAACTCCCGGTGATCGTTATTGCATTTTTGAAATTAAAGGCTGGAAATGCGGAATCCTAATTTGCTACGATAATAATATTATTGAAAATGTAAGAGCTACAAAACTTCTGGGTGCTGAAATTATTTTCATGCCTCACGTTACGATGTGTACACCTTCGACCCGACCTGGTGCTGGTTTTGTTGCCCCTGAGCTTTGGCAAAACCGGGAAGCCGATCCTACTTCTTTACGATTAGAGTTTGACGGAATGAAAGGTCGCGACTGGCTTATGAAATGGCTTCCTGCAAGAGCATATGATAATGCGATTTATGCGGTATTTTCGAACCCAATTGGTATGGACGATGACCAATTAAAAAATGGCTGCTCGATGATTGTTGACCCTTTTGGAGATATTTTAGCCGAATGTCGCTCTTTTGATGACTCTTTTGCAACAGCTATAATTACTCCTGAAAAAAATATTCAGGCGGGAGGAAACCGTTATATAAAAGCAAGAAGACCAGAATTGTATCGCGATATTATCGGTCAGGATCATGAATCTGAACAAAATGTTGTTTGGCTGGATTCTGGTAAAAAAAGTTAAAACGAAAAATTTTACAGACTTTAAGACAATGAAATTTTACCTTTGAGGAATTGATTAATCTACAGAATAAAGCCTAATAATGGAATTTTTTAAAACTACAAACGCTGATATCGATGCCGTTTTCGATATTTATAATGCCGCTACATCTTATCAAAAAACAGTTAACAATAAAAGCTGGAGAGGTTTTGAAAGGTCTCTAATCGAAAAAGAAATTGCAGAAAATCGTCATTTTATCATCAAAGAAGAAAACGAAGTTGCCTGTACATTTGTGCTTACTTTTAATGATTTAATCATCTGGAAAGAAGCGGCACAAGATCCTGCTGTTTATCTTCATCGTATTGCAACAAACCCAAAATTCAGAGGACAATCGTATGTCAAAAAAATTATAAAATGGGTAAAAACATACGCCAAAGAAAACGGTAAAGAATACATAAGGCTTGACACGCATAGCGGAAGCGAAAGAATAAACAAATACTACACCAGCTGTGGTTTCGATTACAAAGGAATCAGCACTATCGAATGGACAAGCGAATTACCGGAACATTATAAAGAAGGTTCTTTTAGTTTGTTTGAGATTAAGCTATAGGTTTTAGATTTTAAAATGAAGGCGGTATCTTACAAAAATAAGCCTGTTTTTTACTAAAATATATTTTTATTAAAAATTTTAAATACCTTTGATTTATGAGCGCAACAACAAAACCATATCATATAGGGCGAAAAATAAGCCGTATTCGTGAACTTAAAGACATGAAACAAGAAGCACTTGCACAGGCTTTGGGAACAAATCAGCAAGCAATTTCGGCTATGGAAAATAGCGAAAATATAGACGAAGAGAAACTTAAAGAAGTGGCAAAAGCACTTGGAATGACTGTTGAAGCAATTAAAAATTTTTCGGAAGAAGCCGTAATCAATTATTTTAATAACATTTACGATCATGGAGCTTTTAACAAACATTATAATGATTGTACTTTTAATCCTTTAGATAAGTTAATTGAGGTTTACGAAGAAAAAGAAAAGCTTTATGAGCGTTTGCTTCAGTCTGAAAAAGACAAAAACGAATATTTGGAGAAATTATTAAAAGGAAAATAAATTCTTTTTTTTTAATCTAAATTAAAACCCCTTGTAAATTATTTGCAAGGGGTTTTAATTTAAATCGAAAAATATTATTCTACATACTTTCCAATTTCTTTATTTGTTGCTGGGCATTTGTATTCTTCGGATTCAGTTGAAAAGCTGTTTTATAATTTTTTATGGCTTCTTTTTTATTGCCTAAACCAGCCAGCGTCTCAGCATAACTATCATAAGTATTTCCGCTTTTTGGATACAGATCCACATTTAGCTTGAAAATTTTTAAAGCTTCTATTTGCTTCTTTTCTCCTAATAATTTATATCCAAAATCATTCAGCTCATTTTCTCCAAGAACAAATCCAGAATCAGACTTTTTTAAACTTTCTGCAATTTTTAATGCGTTGTTATAGTGCTGTTTCATTAATTCCTTTCTTAGTTTTTTTAATGAAGGAGATAATCCAAATCCGTTTGATTCTTTTATAGCCGGAATATAATAACCTGCAATTTCATCTATAAACCATTCCGGATTTGCGCCCTGAAGATTCGTCAGGACAACAATAGAAAGATCGTCTTTTGGATAAACAAAAAATGCAGATCGCATACCGCCAATAGGCCCAAAAGCTGGATGTTCTTCTCTGGTAACTGTTGGCCAGCCTAATGCATATCCATTTACTAACTTATTAAATCCGCCTACACGACCGTTATTTAAAATTGCAGGTTGCCAAAGCACATCTAAACTGGTTTTTTGTTTTAATAAAACACCATTTTGTAACGCTATAATCCACTGTGCAATTTCGCCCGACGTAGAAATTATTCCGGTACAGGTTCTAAAGAACTCCGGGAATTTAGCATAACTACTTCTTATTTCATCAGTCGTAATCCATCGTCCGTTTACGACATCCTGAGTGGTGTAAGCACCAGCTGAATGCGGAATAATATCATTCGAATCGCCAAAACGGGTTTGTTTCATTCCTGCTACTTTAAACTGACGATCTTCAATAAACTTGGTAAAATGCATACCACTTACTTTATTAATAATCTTGCCAATGATAACATATCCAGTTTGATTATAACTAAAATGATCTCCTGTATTAAATTCCATTGGTAATGTTTTAACCTTTTCCCAGGAACCATTTTCAGTATCCGCCAATAAGTTCTCTCTTTCATCGATAATATTTGCAAGTCCGGATATATTAGCAAACAATTGTTTGATGGTTACTGCTTTCCAGGCAACAGGCAAATCATCTATATATTTCGAAATAGGATCATTAATATTTAGTTTTCCCTCCTCCTGAAGCTGCATAATGGCAACTCCCACAAATGCTTTTGTACAAGAATTAATAGAGAACATACTTTGATCTGTTACGGTAACCGAATTTTCGATATTGGCAACTCCATAATGGGTTTGTTTTACTATTTTCCCATGTTGAACAACGGCAATTTGAAGACCTGGAATATGAAGTTGTTCCATTTTATCTTTTAGAAAAAGATCGATACTATCTGTTGCCATTTGGTTTTGCGAATGGGCAGAAATACTTACTAAACTAAGTACAAATAAAATTACTAGCGATTTCGGGGAAAAAAATTTCATGATTGATTGATTTGATTAATTTGATTGATGATTACCTGTCATTTCATTTTACTGATTGGGTCCTTTTGTAAATCAGAAATTTCCAGGGTTTTCAATCAAGACGAGCGCACTATTAAAATGTTTCATGTCTTTGAAATTATTTTTCGATTTAAATCACCCAAAAACCATACACATCCAGTAAAAACCGCATTTAAAAAGGATTTTCTATTCCTGAAAAAAAACTCAAATCTTAACCGAATTAATTAAAAAAAAGAAAAAACCTACAATAATAAATTATATGTTTTGAGTGGTATCGCTATTTTCCCATTATAAATTCACTTATTGTATTTAAACCAAAGACATTCAATTCAGTTAGGTTATATTTGAACAAATGCGCGCGAAAACATGACTGAAAAAAAGATTATTCCGCCTGATACCACTACGTTTCCTGACAAGAATAAAACAAATCATAACGATGAATTATTGCTTGTTAATAACAGGCTAGCCCAACAAATAGAAGAACGAAAAAAACGTGCAGCAGAGTTAATTATTGCCAATACTGAACTTGCCTTTCAAAATAAGGAAAAAGAAAAACGCGCTGCTGAATTGGTTATAGCAAATGCTGAATTAGCATATCAAAATCAGGAAAAAGAAGATCGTGCTGCGGAACTTGTTATTGCCAATACAGAACTCGCTTATCAGAATAAAGAGAAACAAAAACGGGCAGATGAATTGAGTATTGCCAACTCTGAGCTTCTTTTTCAAAATAAAGAAAAAGAAAAACGTGCCGCAGAATTGATTATTGCGAATGCAGAACTGGCGTATCAAAACCAAGAAAAAGAAGATCGTGCCGCAGAACTTGTTATTGCGAATAAAGAGCTCACATTCCAGAATAATGAAAAAGAAAAACGGGCTGCTGAACTTGTTTTAGCGAATATAGAACTTGCATACCAAAACAAGGAAAAAGGGAAACGTGCAGCAGAACTTCTTATTGCCAATGCCGAACTTACTTTTCAAAATAATGAAAAAGAAAAACGTGCGGCGGAACTTGTTATAGCCAATACAGAACTCGCGTATCAAAATAAGGAAAAAGAAGATCGTGCCTCTGAATTGGTGATTGCCAACAAAGAGCTGACCTTTCAGAATAAAGAAAAAGAAAAACGTGCTGCCGAACTTGTGATTGCCAATGCTGAACTCGCCTATCAGAATCAGGAAAAAGAAAATCGCGCTGCCGAACTTCTTATCGCCAATGAAGAACTTACTTTTCAGAACAATGAAAAAGAAAAACGTGCTTCAGAATTAATTCTTGCCAATAACGAACTTCAGGCATTTACCTATATATCAAGTCATCACCTGCAGGAACCTTTGCGAAAAATACAGGTTTTTGCGAACAGAATTACGACTGATGAACATCAAAATTTAACCGAGAAAGGAAAGTTTTATTTTGACCGTATCGAAGTTTCTGCTTTTCATATGCAAGCACTTATAAACGATTTGCTAACGTACTCACGAACAAGTGTAACGGAAAAAAAATTCGAAAACGTCAATCTTAATGATATTATAAATAAAGTTCTTGAAGATTTAAAGAAAGAAATAACGGCCAAAAAAGCAATTATCGAAATATCCGGAAATTGTAGTGCTTTTATAATTCCAACACAATTTGATCAATTAATATGCAATTTGGTAAGTAATTCTCTAAAATTCTCAACAAAAGAAAAATCACCTCATATTACGATTGAAACTCTTTATACAAAACCCAAAACAAAAAAAAATAAATCATCGGCAGATTATTGCCATATCATTATAACGGATAACGGTATTGGCTTTGATCCTCAGTTTGAAAACCGGGTTTTCGAGATGTTCCAGCAACTAAATAACAAAAGTGATTATAAAGGAACCGGAATTGGTCTTGCTATTGCTAAAAAAATTGTAGAAAATCATAGCGGAGTTATTACCGCAACCGGTAAACGCCATCACGGGGCTAAATTTGATATTTATATTCCGGTGGTGTAAATAAAACATAACATTAAAGAAGTATTACAATAGTAAAAAATAAGACTTTTACAATATACTTAAGATTAATTAAGGAAAACCGTAATAAAATTTTATTTTAATGTGTTAGATTTGGAAAATAAAAATTTGAAAATGATGAAAATATTTATATTTAGTTGGTTATTTTTTATTTCATTTTTACTAAATGCACAGGAAAAATTAACTGTTAATAATGATACAGAAATTTACGATAATAATGGTAAACTTTTTAAGTTTTACGGACACGGAGCTTCTTTAGATCTTATTAAAAAATATGATGATTACGCAGAAGTAGAAATCGATTGTAATATTTATAAAGTGGAATCTAAATTCTATGTAAAACTACCTAAAAAAACAATTAAAATAGGAATGAGTATTTCTGACCTCGTCAGTATTTTAGGCAACGCAGATGATACTATATCTTCTGAAACACAATATACTGTTTATTGGACTTATATTTATGGGAATTCATATTATCACTTTGAAGACGGTAAGTTAACAGCAATAAATAGATATTAAATAAAAAATTTAAAACAAAGATTTTGATAATTCCATAATACATATTTAAAAATTCAAAATCCGTAACAATCTAAAAACTAAGATATTTACATTTTTTTTTAATGCAGAGAATTAGTTTTAATTTTTAGTAATACATCAGAAGCAGTTGTCAAGTAATCCTTTACAACTGAATCTTCATCTAACTCCTTCTCTTTAAAGACATTTATAATATATAGACTTATATTTTGCTTAGAGGTGTCAAAAAGTTCTGCCAGTTGATTTTGGTTCATCCATACATCTCCATCTCTAGCGAGAAGAACTACATTAGACTTTCCATCAACAGTATTGTAAAAAATAAATTCTTGTTTTTCCATCTTAAAAAGAAGTTTTTCATTGGGATCATTACAACAGAAACAATAGATCTGCTAATTGGAGAAAGTTAATAAAAAAACCCCGAAATACAGATTTCGGGGTTTGGTATTATTTAACTTAAAAAAAAATTGCAGAGAGGATGGGATTCGAACCCACGATACAGTTACCCATATACTAGCTTTCCAGGCTAGCTCCTTCAACCACTCGGACACCTCTCTAAATTGGTCTGCAAATAACATAAAAAAATCTGACTTAGAAAAACAAAATCAAGATTAGTTTTATAAGAACTTTTAATTTTATTTTTCGCCACGAATTTCACGAATTTGCACTAATTTTTATAAGTCCAAAACTAATAGACAGTTTAGCATTCGGGTAATTCGTGAAATTCGTGGCAAACTTTTTTTTGTGGTGTGAATTTACATTATTTTACATACTTTTTCTAAATTCTTCCATAAAGAGTTTTACGGCCTTTTTTTGATATGCGCCTTCGATCGTTAACATAAACGAATCTCTTTGAGTAGGTACTCCTGTAATGGCTATTGCTTTTAAATTATCCCAGCCTTTTAGGGCTTTTTCAGTTACAATTGTTACCCAGTCACTTTCTTCTACCAATTGCAAAAGGGCATGAACCGCATTTAATTCTATCGAAACTTTGGGTTTCATATTATTCTTTAAAAACAATTCATCCAGAAATTCTCTTGAACTGAATCCTCTTACGGGCAAAACAAGGGGGTATTCGCCTATTTTTCTAAAGGAGATTTTATCCAAAGATGCCAGCGGATGTGTTTTTGCAACTGCCATTACCAGATTTGAAGTAAATAATGGGATTTTCTGAATGGTTTCTTTTATTTCTTTGGATGAAATGACCAAAACCAAATCTAACTCGTTATTCAGTAACTTAGTTTCCAGAGGTTCAGTTGAGCCATATTCAACCACAATTTTTAAATTAGGATATGTTTTGGCAAACAAGTTGACGATTGGCAAAACCAAAAGTCCAAAAATATAGGTTACGCCAATTCGTAATTCGCCGCCAATCATTTCGTTCAAATCATCGATAGCCTGCTTACCGCTTTGCACATTTTCGATAACTTGTTTGGCGTGAATCAGAAAAACTGATCCCGCTTCGGTAAGCTGAACTTTTTTACCAATCCTTACAAACAAAGGCATTCCGAGTTCCTCTTCTAATTTTTTTATCTGTTGCGACAAGCCGGATTGTGTGACGAAACACAACTCGGCAGCTTTCGTAAAATGCAGTACTTCAGCTGTTTTAATAAAATATTGTAATTGGTAGATTTCCATATCGATAAGTTTTAATACTTATTATCAGTAAAATTATTAATTTTTCTAATGAAATACTAATTCCGAACTTTGTAAAAAAATATCAGGCATCATGTTTAAAGCGTTAAAATCAAAAAACTTCAAGTTATTCTTTTACGGACAATTTGTTTCAGTAATCGGAACCTGGCTTCAAAAAACAGCCGTAAGTTGGATGGTTTACAGCGTTACCGGTTCTGTTTTCTTATTAGGATTGGCTACTTTTTTAAGCATGATTCCATCGCTGTTTCTGGCACCTTTGGCCGGAAGCATTATTGGTCGTTACGACAGACATAAAGCCATGATTGTATTGCAATCTTTAGCCATGCTTCAGGCTGGTGCTTTGGCTTTAATGATTTACTTAAAAATATACAACATCAACTTTATATTGGCACTGAGTTTAATTCAGGGCATCATCAATTCCTTCGATATGACTTGTCGACAAACGATGATGATTGAGATCGTAGACAATAAAGAAGATTTACCCAATGCTGTTGCCTTAAACTCCACTTTAAATAATTTTGCCCGAATTGCCGGACCTGCTCTGGCCGGAATCATTTTGCACAATTATGGTGAAGACATCTGTTTTATTGGGAACTTCCTGAGCTATATTCCTGTTTTGATTTCTTTATTGATGATGAAAATCACACCGCATATCAAAGCCACCGATAAAATGAAAATGCTGGATGATTTTATTGAAGGTTTGGATTACGTTAAAAAAGAAACCGAGATGGCCAAAATGCTTCTAATGTTAATGTGCAGCAGTTTGTTCGTAATTTCTTTCAACACCTTAATGCCTGTTTTTGCCAAAGATATTTTCAACGGAAATGCCCAGACTTTTAGTTGGTTCGAAAGTGCCGCCGGAATTGGGTCTATTGTTTCTGCAATTTATCTGGCCAATCTTAAAAAAGCAGATAATATGGGTAAAATAATGATCGCTGCCAGCTTATTATTAGGTTTTAGCATTATTATACTGGCGTATTCAAATAGTTTAACTGTCGCGCTTATTTGTATGGCTCTCAGCGGCGTGGGTATGATGGCACAGACCTCATCAATCAACATTTACATTCAGACACAAAGTACGGTTAATATGAGATCCAGAAGTATTAGTTATTATTTAATGGCCTATCAGGGAATGATTCCTGTGGGAAGTTTGATTATTGGATATGTTTCTCACATCATTGGAACAAGAAATACGGTTGCGATTCAGGGAATTATATGTATTCTCTCTGTAATTGTTTATGTGTATTACAAAAACCGCAGTTCTCAGGAAGAGTTCGGAACTTGTGAGGTTCCTTATAAAAATTAAAAAATTCCAATCTTGAGTTATCAGTTTTGAATTTGGAATTTAAAATATTAGGATTTTTCTATTTACAAGGAAATTTCCCCGCGTAAAGCTGTTTCAAATATCGTTTTAAATTCGGCTTGAGGAATATTATGTCCCAACAAATACATTAGTTTTGTGATGGCGGCCTCTGTAGTAATGTCTTTTCCGGAGATCACGCCAAGAGATTTTAAGGCGGTACTGGTTTCGTATTGTCCCATGTTTACACTTCCGGCAGAACATTGCGTAACATTTACGATGTGCAAACCAGACTGAATCGCTTTCTGAATCAAATTCAAAAACCAATCTTCGGTTGGGGCATTTCCGGAACCGTATGTTTCGAGAACAATTCCTTTTAGATCTTTAATAGCGAGGATCGAAGACAAAACAACTTCGCTCATTCCCGGGAACATTTTTATAATTGCAACGTGATTGTCTAAATTCTTGTGGACAATTAGATTGGCATTTTCTTTTATAGGAAGAAATAAATGTCGGTTTAATTTTAAGTGAACACCAGATTCTACCAATTCAGGGTAATTTGGTGCTGTAAAAGCTTTAAAGTGTTCGGCATTTACTTTAGAAGTTCGGTTTCCTCGGTACAATTTATATTCAAAATACAAACAAACTTCGGTAATTACCGGTTTTCCGTTTTCTTGCAAAGACGCAATCTGAATCGCTGTAATCAGGTTTTCTTTAGCATCGGTACGAAGATCTCCAATTGGCAATTGAGAACCTGTAAACACAACTGGTTTTGCTAAATTCTCTAACATAAAACTCAATGCCGAAGCCGAATAAGACATCGTATCTGAACCATGAAGAACTACAAAACCATCAAAAGCATTGTAATTTTCCTCGATGATTTCAGCAATTTTTGTCCATTCTGCCGGATTCATGTTCGATGAATCTATTGGGTTTTCGAATGAAACGGTTTCAATCTCACAATCTAATTGTTTGATTTCAGGTATTTTTTGCAATAATTTACCAAAGTTGAAGGCTTTGAGTGCGCCTGTCTCAAAATCTTTGCTCATACCAATGGTTCCACCAGTATAGATTAGCAATATTTTAGCTTTAGATGACATCCTGGTATTTTAATTTATTGACTACAGGATTCGCATACATGGCCAAAAATCCTTGTCTTGCTACTGGATTATCCGTATTCCCGATACGCATTTCTAAACGACGCTCAAACAAAGATTTCTCACTCTCTTTATACAAATGAGAAAATCTATCCGTTCCGTTTAAAATATCGTAAGCAATAAAATTTGTTGGCCATAAATGATAATTCTTTAAAATCGAATCGTCAATAACTTGTGCCAAAGCCTGAATTTGTTTGTTGGCATTGTCGTTTTCAGCAACAATCTGATCAATTTCAGTATCCAGAACATCTCCAACAGAAATGTGTATTCTTTTCTTAGTTCCCATGATACCACTTAAAATGGTCATGAAATCTTCATTTTTTTCTTTAACATACACCTCATTATTTGCTTCTGCCATTAATTGTGGCATTTTCAACACATCAGTAGGGTCGTATTCGTAGGAAATAGAAACCGGAACAACCTTTAATTTCTTAAAATAATCCATTAAATTAGGTTCATCAGACCCCATTCCGATCATTTTTAGAACTCCGGGATTGGTTTCATCATTTCCGTCTTTGGTACGTCCTTCCCTTTGTGCGATCCAAACCGAACGGTTTTCGCGAAGCAGTAATTGCCCGATGTATTCTGCTAACAATTTTGAGCTCTGCAACATTTCTCTTGGCGTCAGACCTCTTAAAACCAAAAAGTTTCTATTCAGTTTTGCCAACGTGCTTAAAAATGCTTTTTTTACCAGATTATCTCCAATAGCAGATGCTGTCATGACCAAACCATGCTCGAACAAACAAACATTTAATAAGGTGGTGTCTAACAGGATATCTCTATGATTAGAAATAAATAAGTAAGACGTATTTTTTTCCAGCTTCTCAAATCCTGAAGTGGTAAGTCCTTCAGAACTTTTCTCCAGAACTCTTTGTATTGTATTATAAATAAAGTTGCATTGAAAATCACGAATTGAATGTGTTTTTTTAAGTTGCTCTTTCCAAACCTCATCTTCTACTTCCGGAAAAGTAAAGTTCATCATGGTTTTCATCATCGGATGATTGGCAACATCATGAAGTGCTTCATTTATTTCAGAATCATAAAACGGTCGAATGGCATCAAATCTCTGCATTATCTATATTGGTTTTAAGTGGGCAAAAGAACAAAAAAAAAATTAAACTATTGTAAGGTATATATTAAATCCCAAAAACGTCTTTAGAATTCTGAGTAGTTCGATTCGCTATTTCTTCTTCAGAAACGTCATATATATCGGCCAATTTGCTAATAACATTTACCAAATAGCTGCTTTCATTACGTTTTCCACGATACGGAATTGGCGCTAAATAAGGCGAATCTGTCTCTAAAACGATATGTTTTAGAGCTATCTGATTTAAAAACTGATCTATTTTTCCGTTTTTAAAAGTCACAACCCCACCAATTCCCAACTTCATATTGTAAGAAATCGCCTGAAGTGCTTGTTCATGTGTTCCGGAAAAACAATGAAAAATTCCGAACAAATCATCTGACTTCTCTTCTTCGAGAATTTCAAAAATTTCGTCAAAGGCTTCACGACAATGAATTACGATTGGTAATTTATAGTGTTTTGCTAACTGAATTTGTCTCTTAAAAGCAATTTGCTGTTCTTTAAGATGCGTTTTATCCCAATACAAATCGATTCCGATTTCGCCAACGGCATAAAACTTTCTTTTTGCCAGTTCGGTTTCGACATGTTTCAGCTCTTCTTCGTAATTATCTTTCACGTAAGTGGGATGCAAACCCATCATCAGGAATACGTAATCCGGATAATTTTGCTCTAAATCGTACATCGATTGTGTCGCGGCAGCATCGATAGCAGGAATAAAAAAGCGTGTTACTCCGGCATTTATGGCTCTTTGCATCATCTCGTCGCGATCCTGATCAAACTCTTCAGAATATAAATGCGTATGGGTATCAGTAATTATTGGTGTCAAAATTGAATCGTATTATTTTTAAAAGGTTCAAAATTACGATAATATTAAACACTTTCCAATTTGAATGGAATGGCGGTAAATGGTACACGGATGACACCAATTCACTCCGTTAAAACGCGGATCAAAACGGATTTTTTTATATGTGCCATATTTGTCAGACTGAGCGGAGTCGAAGTGATGGCACACGGACGACATGGATTCACTTCGTGAAAACGCGGATTAGCACGGATTTTTTTCTTGTTTTATCAGGCCGAGCGAAGTCCAAGTCCACAAAAATAAGCAAATTAAAATGTAAGTTTGCCACAAAAATTGACAAAAAAAAACCGCAAAGTATTTTACCTCTTTGCGAATCTTTGTGTCTTTTGTGACATGTTATTTTTAATCCAGTTCATCCAGAAGATGCTCAACATCGTCATAGTTTTCATAATCCTGCGAAATGGTCTGCAAGACTTCCTTACATTCGGTATATTTTTTCTGTTTTAATTTAGACAAAGCCAGACTCCATTTTGCTTTTTCTTTATAAACAGATGTTCCTGATATCAATTCGTTAAAAACAGCTTCAGCTTTCGGATATTTGCTTTCTTCCAGCAAAGAAACCCCATAAAAATATTGAATTTCGGGTGTTTTGTTTTCTTTTAGAATTGCCTCAAAAAGCGGAATTGCTGCTGCGTATCTCCCATCGTTAAATGCTGCTTGCGCTTCTTTCAAATTTGCATTGGTATCACCTCTTTCTACAAATGCAGCCGTTTCAGGGTTATCATAATCAGCAAAAGTTGGATTATTATAATCAAAAAAGAACAATCCGAATAAGATAATAACAGACGCTGCTGCTGCATAATACCACGGACGCATTAAAACGACTTTTGGCTTACTGGTATTGAAATGCTTGTCTGATATTGCCGTTAGATTTGTTTTAAACGCTTCTCTTTCTGCTTCAAATTCAAATTTAGTTGTAAGGCGTAACTGTACTTCTTTGAAGGTTTCAAACTCCGAGGACAATTCATGGTCTTCAGACAATTGTTTTTCAAAACTATCTTTTTCCTCAGCCGTCATTTCTCCGTGAAGATATTGATCGAATACTATATAGCGTTCTTCATTCATGACTAATTATTTTTTAGCGATTTAAAATTTTTGGCTTCCTGAATCCACTGCGTCAATTGTCCCACACATAACGATTTCTTTTTGCGAACGTAGCCGTAAGTAACGTTAAGCTTCTCAGCCACTTCTTCCATCGTTTTAGTGGTGAAACTCAGTTTTAATAACTCCTGACATTTGTCTCCTAATTTTAGAAACATCGCATCAAAAAGCTGCTGTTTTTCATCAAACTCTTCTGTGTTGGTAATCAATTTAAGCGCAGATTCATTCATAGATAAAACATCTTCATTGATTGTTACCCCTTTATTAGATGTTTTTTTGAGTTCGTTCAGCCATTTTCTTTTGCATAGTAAAAAAAAGTAAGCATCAAAAGGACAAGTCAAATGTAGTGTATTGGCTTTGGCCTGATTAAAAAGTAAAATCATAATCTCCTGAACAACATCCTGCGCATGTTCCTTATCTCCTGAATTATTCATAATGAACATTACCACTTTGGGAACGAACTTTTTGTAAATCGTCTGAATGATTGCTGAGTCATTTGCAGCAAGTCCTTCAATATACATTTGATCAGGATGAATTCTCGTTTTGCCCATAAAAAAACTTTTTGTAGCTAATTTAGAAAACAATTGGAAATAAATTTCACATTATAGGGTAACAATTAACAAATCAAGTTGATATAACGTAACAAAAGCCTTTTAGCATTAATAAAATGCAATAGGATATAGCACACCGATTAGAGGGATTAAACAGATCATTAAATTTAAAATTCGTGCTCATTCGTGGCAAAAACCTTTTCTAAAACAAATTATAAAAATTAAAAGAAATGGAAACTTATCAATTTATAGACGAGAAAAATCTGGATCGATTTAATAAGATGCTTTCAGCCAAAACAAGAAATGGTTTTGTGATCGTGGAGCATAACGAAAAATTGCCTTATGCTGTTTTGTGCAAAACTAAAAAAGAAATCAATCATCCTTTACACCTGTTTCTTACTTGCATCACATTCGGGCTTTGGTCAATTGTCTGGTTTTATTTAAGCATCATACTTTCAAAGAAAAGAAACATTTTGGTTGCCTTAGACGAAGACGGAAATCTATTTGAAGATAAATGCCTTTTAAAATAAAATTAAAAACAAGTGTAACAATTTATAAAACAATTTGATATAGCATTATAAAACATGTTAAAAAAAAGAAACTTTATAAACAAGGGTAACAATATCAAACCCAAATTGATATAAAAACATAAAACTATAATTAACCGGAATCTGAAAACCACTTGAAATCCTCAAGACAGATTTTATAAAAACTAGAAATCATGAAGACAAACTTTAAAAAATTCGGACTTTTATTTTTATCAGTTATCACTTTCATCAGTTGCGACAATAGCGATGGAGATGACAACAACACAATTATTCCTCCAACGGGAGCGGCTTTTAAAAGCATCAGAGAAAAAGGCGTATCATCAACTAAACAAAGATTTACCATCATGGCCGGAGATGGTGTAAAAACCATAACATCTGCCAAAGGAGTAAAATTAAGCATCAACGGAGATTGTCTGACTAAAAACGGAGTTGCGGTAACAGGAGCAGTTGATATCGAATACATCGAACTTTTTGATAAAGGAACCATGTTGGTGACCAACAAACCAACAATGGGCATCACAGCTGACGGAAAGAAAAACCTGCTTATTTCAGGGGGAGAATTCTTTATCAAAGCTACTCAGGGCGGTGTTGAACTTAAAACTTCCTGTTCTATGAATTTAATTGTACCCACCGCTTTAACAGATGGACTGGACAATGCAATGACTTTATGGAATGGTACAATTGATGACAACGGAGAATTGGCCTGGAGAGAAAACAAACCCAATGCTGACGGAACTGGCGGCGGAAAAGGCGGAGTTCAAGGCGAAGGAAGTAATTATTATGTAACTTTTGGCAACTTTGGATGGGCAAACGTAGACCGTTTTTACAGCGATCCAAGACCTAAAACAACCCTTCTTGCTGATGCTCCTGATGGTTATGACAACAACAATAGCGCCGTTTACTTATCATACGATGGAGAAGGAACAAATGCACTTGCCAAGTTAGACACCTATACAGCAGCAGGATTATTTAGCGAACATTACGGGCAAATCCCGATTGGTTTAAAATGTCACGTGATTTTTGTAACAGAATCTAATGGTCAATGGCGTTATGCAATCAAAGCCGTAACCGTTGCAGCAAACGATGTTTACACCTTTACTTTAGCCGAAACAACAGTCGGCACTGAAGCTCAACTGGTAGCGGCAATCAATGCTATTCAGTAACTTACAAAATACTTTTAAGAAAAAGTGGTGATTTGCTCATCACTTTTTTTTATATTTAATCCAGTTTTCAAATTTAATTCTGATGATTTTCAGAAGCTAATCCTGCTGTCCGCTATATCTTTTCTGCCGAACCCCGGCAAAAAAGGATGTCGCTTCCATCAGGGCTAAAAACCACTAGTTATGAAACCACTATCATCTATTCTCATTATTCTTTTTTCTATATTCTCTTTCTCACAAACCAAAGTAAAAGACACCATAACCCGAAGAGCCAATATCGTTTTTATTCAAAACGGAAACGCCGTTACTTATAAACCCGAAACGCCGCCTTTGATACCAATTGCGGGCGCACCAAAACCAAGTTATTCCTACTTATGGGAATTGGGTGATGGAAATTATAGTAAAGAAGCTGAACCCAAACACGTTTATAAAAACAAAGGAACCTATACTGCAAGACTTGCCGTAACCAACAATTACGACAACGGAAAACCTCCGGCAACCCGACCTAAAAAAGTGGCTGTAAATGATATCACTGATTCTAATTATAAAGATATTGCTTCAATCGCCGACCAAAACGGATTTGCGATTATCAAGAACTGCGATCCTGTTCCGGATCAGGAAATGGTAGTCGTAGTAGGTTATCAAAATATGGAAAATTATGTTTCCAGCGGAAAATTATATTTATTCTATAATGAGAAACAATTTAAAAGCAATAATTTCGAATTGGTCGCTTTTAGAACCTATGCAAACGAACGTGAAATAAAAGAAAAAGCTATCGCCTCTGTAAACGATCTCAATGATTCGAATACTTATCTGGCTTCCGCCGAAAACACTTTCAAAATCAAAAAATATAGAAATACAACTACCGAAGAAGATCTTGATGCCTCCCTATTAGACGCTAATAAAACCTATCATAGTGTTTCGGTTTTAGAATTTGATGATGCCAATCCGGGAGAAACCCACAATGTTTTTTATACGTTTAAAACTACTCCGGAAATGATCAAAGACACCAGTGCAACTGTTACTATGCGTGGGATATTTGTACCTAACCGAAGTTATAAAAACCATAAAGTAAAAAATCTGGAAATGGAAATCGTGACCTCTCACGACCCAAACAAAATGGGATCTAACGGAAGTTTTATGAATTACAGACTGGTACGTTTTAAACGAGTAAATTTTAAAACCCGTTTCCAGAATAATGGCGAAGGCCCGGCAAGAATGATTCGTTTGGAAACTGATATTCCGGATATGTTCGACAAAAAAACATTTCAGGTCGAAGACATGTATCCTAAATGCCCCATTTGCCCAAAAGGCGAAGTTCCAACTACAAGTTGTCTCGATACGATTATCAAAAAGAATCAAATCTTTTTTACCTTCAAAAACATTTATTTACCCGGAAGCGAACAAAAAAATGTACACGAAAAAGACAGTACAAAAGGTTTTGTAAAATACTCCATGAAGTTTGCAGAAGACTTTCATAAAGTAAAAACCAAAAGCAGAACCGCTATTATTTTCGATAAAAACGAACCTATAATTACCAATTATGCCACTACCCGGTTCCTGCCCGGAATTTCGATTGGTGCAAAAGCGGGTTATAATCTATATCCTGATCTGGAGAAATCGACCAGTTATTTTGTGGGTGCGACAATTTCGCCATTTAAATCGTATCGCTTTTACTGGCAGGCCGAATGGCTCAATGCCTTAAACAAATACGAAAGCGGTACAACGATAGTCGATCAGACTGTTGTAGGCGCAAATGGTACAAAACAATTCCAGCGCACCACAACCACCACAGAAAACAAGAATGTAAACTGGGAAGTTCCCGTTTTGATCCGATACAACATTAATAATTATATTGGCGTTGGTGCAGGCGTACAAGCTAATTTTGATGTTTCATCCGAACAAAATCAGACCAAAAAAATTGAAACTTTTGAAGGCGGAACAGATCAGTTTTTAATGGATACGAGAACAGAATCAAACTCTGTTAAAAACTCATTTGCTAATTTAAAAACAGGTGTTTTATTTGATTTAACATTGGGTTTCGCGAGAATCGGACCGAGTTTGGGTGCACGTTATGTCATGAACTTCGAACAGAATTTTAACTATTTTCAGTTTTACGGGATCTGGAAGTTTTAATAGTTATTACTTGAAGATTTTTCGCAGAGATACGAAAAAGAAAAGGTTGCCACGAATTTCACGAATCATCACGAATTATTTAATTTGATTGCGCTAAAAATTTGTGATAATTCGTGACGAAAAAACTTTAATCCTTTATATGACAAAATTCTATTGCTATATCTTATTCTTCTCTACACTGATGCTATTCGGGCAGAATCAGGAAGATAAAATATATAATGCGGTTGATGTTTTTGTTGCGAATCCTTCGGCAAAAGCGATACAAAATTTAAACAATCTCGAAATCACTTTTTGGAAAAATCCTAAACCAAAAACCAAGGACGAACTTCTCGCCATTGTCGTTTTAAATTGCAATAAAGCTTATTATGAAAATCAATTTGGGCAAACTCAAAATGCAATTGCGAGTTACGAAAAAGCCTGGCAAATTTATCAGAAAAACAAACTCAGCAATTATGATATTATCGAATATTGCTTAAAACCTCTGGGAAATCTATATACCGTTCTGGGTGATTATGACAGCGCCGAAAACACGATAAAACAATACTTTTTTATTGTAAATACCTCTAAAAATTATCCTGACGCTCCAAAACAAAAGTTTGCTGCGATCCTAAATTTATCGAATGTATATCAGAGTTCCGGTAAAACTTCTTTGGCTATTGAATTATTAGAAAGTACTTTAAAATCAGAAAAACTATCAAATGTTCAAAAAGGTATTTTACTAAACAATTTGGGGAATAGTTATTTGTTGAGTTCAAAAGAATTAGTTTCATTTAAAAACTCTCCTGACAATGCTGAAAAAGCTTTTAAAGCTGCAATCAATTATCTGAAAAATGAGAAATATCAAATTGAAACTTTATCCAATTCATACCGAAATCTGGCTTCTTTAAACAGACAATGGCAAAGATTTGAAGTTTCTACTTCTTTTATGGAAAAAGCAGAAAAGCTATTTTTGGAATTGCCGAATCAGCAATCACGAAAACTTGCAAAACTATATTATGAAAAAGCTTTATTGCTTTTTGATGAAGATAAATATGATGAAAGCACAAAGCAGATCCAAAATATTTTTAAAATCCTGATTCCGGATTATAATTCAAAAAACATTCTTCCTAATCAAAATCAATTGTATGCAGAAACGGTCTTAATTGATGTTCTGGATTTACAGGCAGAAATTTTAAAATTCAGACACCCAAAAAAAGCGCTTGAAGCATTCGCACTTTCTTTTCATATTGAAGACTTAGTAATGAATGTTTTAGTTTATGAAAACTCTAAAATCATAACCCAAATCAGGGCAAGAAATCGTACTGAAAAATGCCTTTCGATTTATAATAGATTGTATCAAAAGGAAAATAAAATTGAATATTTAGAGCAAGCTTTTCAATTAGCTGAAAGAACAAAATCAGGAATTTTAAAAGGCTATCGTTCGAATATAAAGAATGCTTCAACAGAAGAAAAACAGCTTTTGCAAGAACTTCAAAATTTAAATAATTCCATTTTAAAAGAACAGCAAAAAGGAAATTCTGCTAATATTTCCAGCATTAATTCAGCAATAAAAAATCAAAATGAATTGATGCTTTCTTTAAAGAAAATTCAAAATAAAAACTCCAATTATATTCCTGAAAATTGTGACTTAAAAGTCTTATTTTCAAAATTAGAAAAAGACAAAGCTCTAATGGTGTATTATTTTATGGGTTCTGAAAATCTGTTTTATTTTACATTACAAAATAATAGAATCAGTCTGAACCTTATTACTATTACCGACACTGCAATTCCAAAAATTGTACAATTTATAGATTATTTTAGCAATGCTAGTGCAATCACAAATAACATTTCCGGATATAATACTCACGGAAAAGCTGTTTATGATATGTTGAATATACCCCGAAACACGACATATAAAAACCTCATTATTGTTCCTGATGGTATTTTAAATTTTCTGCCTTTTGAGGCTTTAATTATCAAAGAATCATCAACGACAAATTTTGCTAAAATGCATTATTTACTAAATGATTTCAGGATTGGATATAATACTTCAGCCAATATCTATCTGAATACTAAACCCGTTTCCAACTCTCAAAAAACAGTTTTAGGCGTTTTTCCGGTTTTCGAAAAAACAGCATTTGAATTGAATTATTCAAAGAAAGAATTAGAATCTATCAAAAGTAATTTTAAAGGGAAATATTTAGAAAATTCTGAGGCGAGTTTTTCTAATTTTAAAAATAATGCCAACCAATATTCTATTTTACATTTAAGTACGCACGCTTCTTCGGGTGATATTGAAACTCCGGCAAGTATTAAGTTTTATGATCAGGAAATCTTATATTCAGAATTGTATAATTTAAATATTAATCCGGATTTAGTGGTTTTAAGTGCCTGCGAAACTGGAATTGGCAAACTCTACAAAGCCGAAGGTGCGATGAGTGTGGCAAGAGGTTTCCAGTTTGCCGGAGCACAAAATCTGCTATTCTCTTTATGGAAGGTAAACGATTATACGACATCGGTTTTTATGGCTGATTTTTATAAAAACATCAAAAATGATGTTCCCTATTTTGAAGCCAGTACCAATGCAAAACTTGCTTTTCTGAATGATAAATCAATCCCAAATGCTAAAAAATCGCCTTATTACTGGAGTTCTTTTGTGTACTACGGTTCTATTTCTACAGAAGAAAATTCAACAAATTATATCTATTACATCATTAGTTTATTGACTGTAATTGGTTTATTTTTGATTTTCAATCCTTATCGAAAATGGAAAATCTTCACGCAGTTCTCAAAAAAGAGAATTACAAAAAAATAAAATTCAAAGTCATCAAGACACAACATCTTTTAATAAAAGCTAAAATTAATGGTGTTTCAGGAAATTTCATTTTAGATACCGGAGCATCGAATTCTTGTGTGGGTTTTGAAAGCATCGAACGTTTTGAACTGAATGCCAAAAAATCAAAAACCAAAGCTTCCGGAGCCGGAGGAACTGGCATGAAGACGCAAATTTCGTCTAACAATAACCTACAACTTGGTAGCTGGAAAAACATTGATTTTAATCTGGTTATTTTTGATCTTTCGCATGTCAATGAAGCTTTAGAAGCCTATAAGGCAAAACCTGTTCACGGTATTATTGGAGCAGATGTTTTATTAGAAGGCAAAGCTATTATCGATTATTATAATCATTATTTGTACTTGAGATAATACTTATAGATTCCAAAAATTAAATTCCAAATTCTAATATTATAATCAATAAAAAATCCCAAACTCCAGTTAAGGAATTTGGGATTTTTCAGTCTAAAATTAAATCAATTAATGGGTATGTTTAGGATTAAAACCGTCTTCACTAACTTCTGCCGGCGTATAGTCTGCAACCATTTCAGCTTCGTAATCGATTTTTTCTCCTTTAGAGAATTTATGAATTAATTTCTCCATAATATTATATATAACCGGAACTACAATCAAGGTTAAGAATAACGAAGAAATTAATCCTCCGATAATTACCCATGCCAGTCCATTTTTCCATTCAGCTCCTGCTCCGGATGCTAATGCAATTGGGAACATACCAAATACCATTGCAATTGTAGTCATCAAAATCGGACGTAAACGAGCGTGATTCGCCTGAATTAATGCCGTTCTGATTGATTCTCCCGCAGCTCTTCTTTGGTTCGTATAATCGACAAGCATGATCGCATTCTTACACACCAGACCAATCAACATGATGATCCCCAAAATTGTAAAGATATTCAATGAGTTATTGGTCAAAGCCAATGCCAACATCGCACCAATAAACGAAAGCGGTACAGCAAACAATACTACAAACGGGTGAGCAAAACTGTCATAAAGTCCAACCATAACAAGATAAACTAATACAATAGCTGCTAATAAAGCGATACCCAATGTACCAAAACCTTCACTTTGGTTTTCCTGATCACCTCCCCAGATGTAGTTTACACCGGCTGGTTTTTTCAGTTTATCTAATTTTGCCTGCCATTGCGTAACAATCGTTCCGGATGGAACACCAACGTTTTGTCCTTTTACAGTTACAGACGCTGATTTATCTCTACGCTCTAACTGGCTAGGTCCTGAACCTTCTGTGACATCTGCAAATTGAGACAATTTTATTTGTTGACCTGCTGCATTAATGAAAATCAAATTACTAACATCAGTAATACTTTTTCTGTCGAAAGCATTGTATCTAATGTTGATATCATACTCGTATTCACCAGCTCTGTATTTACCATCTGTATTTCCGCTAAAAGCGGTTTGCATCGTTGAACCAACTGTTTGAAGTGTTAATCCTAAGGCAGCCATTTTATCACGATCTACTTTTACGTTGATTTCAGGGTTTCCGTCTTCAACCGTTAATTTGATCTCTGTTGTTCCGGGAATCGTACGTAATTCAGCTTCAGCTAATTTAGCAAATGCCATAGCACTTTCTGTTGACGGACCTGTTACGATCAATCCTAATGTAGCGTCTTCTGCTGTTCCTAAGATACCTACAGGAACCGTTTTTACTTTTGCGCCAACCAATACTTTCTCCAGTTTACGTTTGATTTTTGCCGCATAAACAGAAGCATCATCTTTACGATCTTTTTGCTCGATCATTTTTACGTCAATCTCTGCTTTGTAAGCTGTAGCTTGCGATGCTCCAAAACCTTCACTGGTTTGTCCGACCGTTGTAATTTGACTGTGAACATATTCTTCATTCTTCAAAAATGCTTCTGCTTTTTGAGTCATAAAGTTCGTTTGTTCTAACGAAGCATCTTTTGGCATTTCGATTTGAACTAAGAACTCTCCACTATCAGATGATGCAAAAAACTCCCCTCCAATAAAACCTCCGGCCATTAACCCTACTGTTGAAGCAAGGAACAAAACAATTACCACTAAGAAAGTTTTAACGTAATGATCCAGGCACCAGGTCAACAATTCAGAAATCCAGTTAGTGAAACGTGTTAAATAGCTTTCGAAACCAAGAATGATTCTTCCAAATAAATTCTTTCCTTCAATATGCTCTAACTTACCATAACGAGATGATAACCAAGGGATAATTGTAAATGAAGCTAAAAGTGACAATAAAGTGGATATAATTACCGTAACACAAAATTGTGTAATAATATTAGAAACCAATCCAGAACTCATCGCGATAGGCAAGAATACCACCACAATTACTAATGTAATCGAAGTTACCGTTCCACCAATTTCTGCAGTTCCGTCATACGAAGCACGAATTCGGCTTTTACCCATTTCCATGTGCCTGTAAATATTCTCCAGTACCACAATCGCATCATCGACCAGAATACCTACAACAAGAGATAATCCTAATAAACTCATTAAGTTCAGGGTATATCCCATTAAATAAATACCAATAAAGGTAGCAATCAACGATGCCGGAATAGACACCATTACGATCAATGAGTTTCTAATACTGTGCAAGAAAAACAACATTACAAAAGCTACCAGAACAACTGCAATTAATAAATCGTGTACAACAGAATCAGCTGCTTCAAGTGTAAAGACAGTACTGTCTTTTGCAACTTCTAATTTTAACTGATTTTCTTTATAATCTTTTTCAAGAACTGCAATTGTTTTTAATAATTGCTCACTTACCGCTACTGCATTTGCATCAGATTGTTTTACGATTTGCAAAACAATAGCACTTTTTTGATCTACACGTGATATTTTTTCAGCAATTTTTTGAGTATCCTGAACGTCAGCAATATCACTTAAACGAATTTGAATTCCGTTTTGAGAAGAAACCACTAAGTTTCTTAATTCATCAACACTTTTATATTTACCCGCTAAACGAATTAATATTTTTTGATCACGAGTCTGAATGTTTCCTGTTGGGAAATCTAAATTCGAAGTCAAAATAGTTTGTTGCACCTGCGGAACAGATAAATTGTAACCCTGCATTTTTAATGCATCAAGATTTACCTGGATTTCACGCTCTGAACCACCAATGATGTTTACCTGGGCCACACCTTGTACACGGGATAAAATAGGCGCAATTTTTTTGTCAATTAAGTCATAAAAAGCTGCTTCATCCATTTTTCCGTTAGCACCAAGCGTCATAATTGGTAAATCACTCAGCGAGAACTTGGTCAGTGCAGGCGTTTTAACATCATCCGGCAAATCACTAATAATAGCATTTATTTTACGCTGTGCATCATTCAAAGAGAAATCGACTTTTGCATTTGATGTTAGTGTGATTGAAACGATAGACAAACTTTCATACGACTTTGAGTCAATCTTCTTGACATTCTCTAAGGATGCAATCGCATCCTCTATTTTCTTGGTTACGGTATTTTCTACCTCACTTGGAGATGCTCCGGGATAAACTGTAGAAATGGTAATAACGTTTTGTTCAAATTTTGGGATCAGCTCATAGCCCAGTTGGCTGTAGCTAAACAATCCACCAAGTGTCAGAATTGTAAACAATACAATTACTAACGACGGACGTTTTATGGATATTTCGGCTAATTTCATATATTTTGCTTTAGGCTCTAGGCTTTAGGCAATAAGCGTAATGCTTATGGCGTATCGCTTAATGCTTTAAATTATTTAATAATTTCTACTGTATTACCGTCTTGTAAGTTAATTTGACCTGTAGTAACTACAGTTTCTCCGTCAGATAATCCATTGATAATTTCTACTTTATCTCCCAAAATTCTTCCAGCAGTTACTTTTCTTAATTTAGCAATACCTTTTTCTACTACAAAAATTTCATTGCTGCTCACACTTCCTACGAAAGCATTACGTGGCACTACCATCATGTTTTGTTTTTGTTGTTTAGAACCAAAGTTGGCAGTTCCGTACATACCCGCTTTAAGGTCGTTGTTGATGTTATTTGTAATTTCAATTTCAACCGGAAAATTCAAAGACTCATCTGCTTTTGCAGCAATAAAAGTAATTTTTCCTGAGAAATTTTTATCAGGATAAACACTTGCAGTTACATTTACATGATCCCCTACTTTTAAACTCGCAACCTGATTTTCGTTTACTGTAACTACTAATTTTAATTTAGAAACATTTACGATATCAAACAATGCAGTTGCAGGCATTCCTGTTAAGATAGATCCCGGCTCAATGTATTTTTTATTGATAAATCCACTAATTGGAGCTTTTACTCTCGTATCTCCAACATTGATGTTAGCTTGTGTTAAACTAGACTGAGCATTTGTTAACGCTAATTTTGCCTGATCTAATTGTTGTTTTGTAACGCCACCAGTTTTAAAAGCATTTTCGTATCTCGCATAATCAGATTTTGCATTTTGATAAACGGCCTGTGCTTGTTGAGCGTTTACATTAATTACATCTCCTCTAACTGTCAATAAAGTCTGACCTACTTTTACGTAATCACCTTCTTTTGCCAAAACACTAATTACTTTTCCTGATTTTTCAGCAGAGAAAGTTAATTGTTGAATAGGCTGAAAGTTTCCGTTAGCCACAAAATCCAATGAAATTTCTTCTGTTTTTACCGGAGCTACTTTTACTGATACTGCAGCATTTTTCTCTGCTACGATATCTGTTTTTTCTTTATTCTCTTTCTTATTATTATTTAAGACATATCCAATCACACCCAGCGCTGCAATTATGATTACGATTGTTATAATAGTTTTCTTCATTTTTTTTAGTTATTTAATAAGAGTTTTAAGTTCGCCTTTTGATTTGATTAGTGCTACTTCGGCAATTTTGTAATTCAATACTGCTCTGGTAAAGTTATTTTGAGCTTCAAGTTGTGCATTTTCAGCATCTAACAAATCTGTTAATGATGCCAATCCCTGAAGATAATTGTTTTTTGTATTGCTTAAGATTTCAGTTGCCAGTTGCATGTTTTCTTTTTGATTCTTAATCGTTATAAGATTATTATCGATATCAGCCATGGCATTTCTGTAATCTAAATCAAGAGAAAGTTTGGTGTCTTTCATGTCTTCCTGAAGTGATCTGATTTCTACATCAGCTTGTCTTACTTTAGCACGGGTCCCGAATCCTGTAAAAATCGGTACGTGTAAATTTAATCCAATTGCAGAGTAATCTGACCAATATACTCCATCTGAAGGTTTTGCAAACCAAGGCATTTTAGGTCCTTGTCCAAGGTAATTATAACCTGCGGTTAACGAAAGCGTTGGATAGTATCCTGCTTCAACAGCTTTTTTATTGAATACTAAAAGTTCTTCTTGTTTTTTCAAAAGCAGGTATTCTGTTCTGTTTTCTGTATTCGGTACTTCTGTCAATGCAGCAGGTACTACTTCAAATTCTTCTTTAGGAATCTCAATTACAGTTTCAATAGGCATTCCCATATAAAATTTCAGAGCATTTTCCTGTAAAGTAATTTGATTTTTAACTTGTTGACGTTCTGTATCAATATTTGACATTTTTACAATAATACGGTCTAAATCAATTTTCTTAGCCAGACCATTATCAAACTGTCCTTTTACAATGTCACGAACCTTAGTCGTATTCACATAATTACTATCTAATAAAACCAATCTTTCGCGTTGCACATAAACAGAATAATAGTTATTAGCCACTCTCTCAATCACTTGTTCTTCTGTCAATTGATCGTTTATTTGATAAAATTCACGAGTAGATCTTGCCGCTCTTAATCCGGTAAAAACAGATTGATCAAATATAGTCTGAGTCAATGAAATCCCCGCTCCTGAAGTCCATTTTTGACCAAATGCCGCCTGAATAGTAGATCCCGGTTCACCAAATGCTGCTCCATCAATAACTGTTGTCTGAATGATTGGATTGTGCGTTAAATTTCCCGTTGCAGAAATTTGAGGTAAAGCTCTGGAACGTACTTCCTGAATTTTGTACTCACTGTTTTCAACCTGTAATCTTGCTTTTTTTGCATCGGACTTGTTTTCAAGTGCGTATACAAGAGCATCTTTCAGAGTTAGTGTTTTGACTTGTGCGTTGGCAGACAAGCCAATTGAACACAAAAATATAAGAATTATTCGTTTCATAGATTGATGATTAAATGGTAATTTTTTTAAGTTGTTTTTCTAATTCCAGTATTCCTTTTTCAGTTGCCATAGCTCTTGTGTGGTATTCCAGCGCTTCTAATTCTATTTTTTGTGCTTCTCTTTCTGATACAGTAGTTGCATTAATATGAAAAATCAGCGTATAATAAAATTTTACATATAAATCTATATTCAACTCCGGTCTGTATAGATTCTCACGGATTCCTTTTAAAATATTATCCCTAAAATAATGATTACATTGATCTATTTCATGCGTCATTATATTTTGGTAGATTTCAGGATAGTGCTTTTTTAGCTGATAAAGAGGAGAAGTGTCTGTCGCATTTTTAAACATGTCGCGAAACATTTCTCTAATTTCAAAATTCTCGTGAATGGCATTAAAATTCTTCGCCACAACAGAATCAATAACTTCATGTACCTGCTTATGAACAGTTGAAGTACTCTCTTCGATCAGCACTTCTTTATTACAGAAATATTTGTAAATCGTTTTTTTCGAGATACACATTTCACCTGCGATATCATCCATCGTAACACTTTTAAAACCTAGTTTTAAAAATAGCTCACTTGCTTTTGATATAATTTTCTCTTTCATTTTAATTTTCAAATTACATTGCAAATATACTTAGGAAACTAAAATCAGAAAAATAGTTTCCATGATATTTGTAATAATTTTACATTAATTTATTCATTGTATAAGATTATATACTGAATTCTAAATTAGCAATCAGTTTAATATCTTTCCCTAAAGCTAATCCTCCGTTATGATTGAATGAATTATAATCTAAACCAAAATCCTGGCGTTTGATATCTCCTTTGATTTCAAAAGCAACTTTTTTCTCGCCATTGTAGTTGTTAACACCAATAAACTCAGCATCAAGTTCTACTACTCTGGTCACATCTTTTATCGTTAAATCTCCTTTAAAAAAATTGATATTATTGTTTACTTTTTGAAATGAAGTCGATTTAAAACTAATGATAGGATGTTCGTCTACATCAAAAAAATCCTGAAGTTGCAAATACGTATCTATTTGTTGAAAACTGTCTTTTTTGTTATTGATATCTAATGAAAACTCAACCGAAGCATCTTCAATCTCATTGTCTTCGATGTTTACATAACCATCAAATTTATTCGTAGTTCCTCCCATATAGGCAATTATCGAATGTCTCATTTTAATTAAAACATCTGATTGGCTAGAGTCTAAGGTCCATGTTGTTTTCATAAATATTTGATTTTATTAAGGTTATTGATTACTTAAACCTTTAACGGAAACTTTTTTAGTTTCCAAAGTTTCCAATTAACGGTGCAAATATAAACAGGAAACTCTAAACACCAAATAAGTTTCCAAGTTTTTTTAGAAATAATTTTAACATCTTAATAATTAACCGATTCAGTGTGCTTTTTTGATGGAAACTATCATTTAAAATTTTAAGAAAGAAATAATTCATAATGAATCGTATCTTTGAGGCTCGCAATTCAGATTATATTTTATGCACGATATCAGCCAATACCAGGATTTTTTTATCAATTATTTAGAAACCCAAGCCATTAGCAAAGAGCCGAAAAACCTTTATGAACCTATTGAATATATCTTAGGTCTTGGCGGAAAGCGTATGCGTCCGGTACTTACTTTAATGGCTTCAGAAGTTTTTGAAACCCCTTATAAAATAGCACTTCCTGCAGCAATGGCTGTCGAAGTCTTTCATAATTTCTCCCTTGTTCACGATGATATTATGGATGCTGCACCTTTGCGAAGAGGACAAGCAACCGTACATGAAAAATGGGATCTGAATACCGGAATACTTTCCGGAGACACCATGCTTATTTTGGCATATCAGTATTTTGAACAATACGATCCAGCCGTTTTCAGAGATTTAGCAAAGTTGTTTAGCAAAACAGCTCTTGAAGTTTGCGAAGGACAACAATGGGATGTTGATTTCGAAAAAAGAAACGATGTTACCATTCCCGAATATCTAAAAATGATCGAATATAAAACAGCCGTTTTAGTTGCTGCAGCCATGAAAATGGGAGCAATTGTAGCGAAAACATCCGAAAAAGAAGCTAATTTAATTTATGATTTCGGTTTGAATTTAGGATTGGCTTTCCAGCTTCAGGATGATTACCTGGATGCTTTTGGAGATCCGGAAACCTTTGGAAAACAAGTTGGCGGTGATATTATGGTCAATAAAAAAACCTATTTATACCTAAAGGCACGCGAATTTTCATCAACTGAAAAAGCCTCAGCATTAGAAAAATTGTTCAGTTTACAATTAGATGATAATACTGAAAAAATAGAAATCGCCAAAACCATTTTTAATGAATCAGGCGCGTCAAAAGCAACGCAAGACGCAATCGAAATGTATACTTTTAAAGCTTTTGAAACCTTAGAAAAAATGGATATTAATGCTGAAAAGAAAAATATTCTTAGAACGTTTGGGGAGAACTTAATGGGAAGAAAAGTATAGTGCCTGATAAGAAACCTAACAGGTTTTAAAAACCTGTTAGGTTTGGCACAGAACTTAAATACAAATAAAATTTAAGCCACAGATTAAAAGATTTCCACTGATTTAATCCTTGAAATCCTTTAATCTGTGGCTTTTTTTTGTGCATATTAAGCCCGACAGGTTTAAAAACCTGTCGGGTTTGTCATTTTTGAAAACTAAATAAGACTTCGACTCCGCCTGACAATAATAATCATGAAACTAAGTGTGACCGTGAGCGGAGTCGAAGGCTTACTTAACTAAAAAGCTCCTCAGGATCGACCAAATCTGATAATTTTTGCTTCAAATCATCTTCTAAAATTGTCAATCCGTATTGATAAGAAGCATTCATCCATCCAAAACCTTCTTCCGTTATATAATCAAATTCGGTTCCTACGTTCCCGTATTCTGCCAGGATTTTGTGTGAACTTATCGATAAATCAAACTTCTCCGGAATGGTTCCGTTATAATCAACCGCATTTCTGGTAATCAGCCAAAGCCAGCGATACACCATTTCCTGTGCTTCTTCGTTAAAATTATAATTAAGCAGACCTTCCCACAAAAGCATTTGATGCGGTGCCCAGCCAAACGGATAATCCCATTGACGTATTGGTGCATTTTCGCCTACACCGGCAATCGATTCTTTGGTGCTTCCTGCAATTCCTCCTTTCATTTTAAACCTCGGCAATGTCTTTTTTACCAAAATTTCTGCTTGTTCTGGCGTACTTATTTTTGCCCAAAGCGGATAAAATGTTGGAGCTGCTTCAAAGAAATGTTGCTCTTCATTTACAAAATCATAGTCGAAATAAATTCCTTTTTCAGGATTCCACAATAATTCATTTATTTTTTCCTCTCGTGAACTCGCTATCGACAGCCAATATTCACTGGAAAAAGATTTATCCTCAAAATATTGAAATTCGTTTTTAAAATACTTTTTAATCAAAAAAGCAATATCAGTTTCGTATTTATAAAGTAAACTATTAATGGCAACAGTATTTAAATTGGCGCAAATACCCACTAATCTATTCGTGGTATCATGGCCACTTTCACGCATGCTGCGATCATGAATAAAGTACTTATCAAGTTCTTCATCCACAACTGCTCTCTCAAGATACTTTTTCTCAAATTCACGTGTAGACAAATTATACTTTGGTGCATATTGTTCCAGAATATCATCAAAATGACCTTCTTCTACTTCAAACGGAAGCCCGATTCCCTCAGCTTTATAACGATTCAGTCCATTTGCTGTAAGTCGCTTTCCTTCTTCCATCCAAACGGTTTTATATTCTTTTATGGCGGTTTTCAGGTGTCTTTCGATCCAGAAAATATCAGGATTCGACTTTTCTAAAACATCTCTAATCAATGAGGTATAAAGTGGCGGCTGTGTACGGGTTAAATAATAACTGCGGTTGGCATTTAAAATTTTTCCGTAATGATCAATCTGATATTTAAAATTCTCTGCAATGCCTAAAGCAAGCTCAATTTTATCATCGATCAAAAGTCCTTTGGCAATAAAATAACTGTCCCAACCGTACATTTCATTGAATCTTCCGCCCGGAACTACAAACGGAACTCCTGAGATTTCATTGTTTTTTATTTGAAGTGCCAAAGCTAAGATTCCCGGCTTTTTATTGAGAGACAAAACATATTCCGGCGTAATGTTTTTTGGCATTTGCACCACTTTTAATTTTGGTGTTACTGCTTCTAGTTTTTTAAAATAATCAAAAACAATTTCGTCGCCAAAAGGCACATACAAATAAGCCAGCTCATTTTCGATCTTATTATCTTCCAGGATTTTCTTTACGCCATCAGCATCAATTGTTCGGGTAAGACCCTTCCAATACAGGTTTTTTATTTTTCCCGAGATTCTTTTTACTGGATCTTCGGTGATTTCATCCAGATTGATTTCGGCAAATTCAGTATTGTTTTTTTTGGCCAAAGCCAATTCCTGCAATAAATTCGAAAGCTGATAAGTTCCTTCGATCAAAGCAGAATTTCCCTTTTCGTCATTTAACAAAAACTTTTTTGGACCATTATCATCAATGGTTATTTTTTTATCGCCGTCAGTATCTTCCTGAGCCAATAATTTTTCGATGGTTTGAATTATATGGATTTTAAATTTCATCTTTTGCAGTTATTTTTTTGAGAATAAAAAAGGATATTAATAATAAAGACATTGGAATTAAAGTAAAGTAAAAGGCTTTTTCCGGTCCTTCATTTTTAAACAACCAACCTGTTATTCTGGAACCTAATGTTCCGCCAAGAGCAGAAAATATTACAATTAATCCAGTCATTGAGCTTTGCAAATTCTTTGGTAAAGCACTTAGCACAATAGAATTTAGTAAGGGATAAATGGGCGCAATAAATAATCCTATTAAAGGAAATGCGAAACCAATTAAGGGTATATCTGAAAGTGTATTAATGCTTTTAACTTCTAAACCAACTGTTTTAGGAAGTACGAAAATCACGATCAGCATCGCCGAAAAAATGCACACCGTTAAAACCCAAATCCAGTTAACTTTTTTGGTTACAATACCCGCAATCATTCGACCAATTGCTAATGAAATCGCTAAAATACTCGCCATCATTATGCTAATATTCTCCGGCAAATGAAGCACTTTTGTATTGAATGTAGGCAGCCACGAAAGGATCCCCTGTTCGATCATGACAAACAAAAAAACACTTATAACAAAAATAACAGTAAGCAATTTTGCCATTAATTTGAACATTTGCAAAAAGTCATCTTTAAGATTTGCTCCTGCTGAAACTTCCGGTTCTTTGAATTTTACAAAAAATAAAAACAAAAAGGACAGGAACGATAATGCAGCCAAAAACCAATATACATTCAACCATGAATCAGGATCTTCTTCGTGATTAAAAGCGGGAAATAGAAAATAAGCCAACGCTATCCCCACCATAAAAAAACCTTCAATACTGCTCATTAAAGCGTTGTGCTCTTTTTTGGTTTCGGTCACAGTTCCAATCAAGGAATAAACAGAAACTTTTATCAGGGCAAATGAAACACCCACGGTTGCAAAAAGAATTTTAGCATTGTCGAACGAGTTTCCAAAATACATAGAAATGCAAGCCAGAGTAACTAAAGCCAAACCTATTAACATCGATTTTCTATAGCCTATTCTTGGTAAAAAAGAGGCTATAAAAAAGGATACAATAGCAATTGGCATGTCTTTGAAAGCTTCAAGAATACTGGCCTGAACTTCATCTACTCCGTAATTTTTTTGCGATTTTAAAATCACAATGCCCACACTATTTAATAAAATAGCAAAGACAAAATAATTGAGGTAAAGAGAGATTTTGATTCCTATGTTTTTCATTTTTTTTGATTGTGATTTGTTTGCGTTTACGGTGCGGAGACGCACTGCTGTGCGCCTCTACAATACCGTATGTATAAATTTAGAAATTAATCGCTACCGAAAATCTGAACGCACGCCCTAAAATAGGTCTTGCCATAAACACATCACTTGCCGCAGATGTTGTTTGTCTTGGATCTCCTTCGGTCAAACCTATTTCGTTGAATAAGTTCGAAGCATCCACTGCAAAACGAAGATTATTATACCTGTAATTCAAACCTGCTCCTACTTCTTTATAAGCCGGTAAAACTTGTTTGTTATCCTGATTCGTGAATTTTTTATCATAATAAGAAAACTGAACATACGCCGTAAGATCTTTTGTAATATCTACTTCCGGTCTTAGGTTACAGAAAAATTTAGGAATTCTCCTTGCCGTATTTCCGTTAAAATTAAAAGTCGAGCCATCAGCATTTGTTCCTGTAAAATTATCGTACTCCGGTTTTTGAACGGTAAATGTAAAATTCAGTTTTACAATACTATATCTTGCATTAGTTTCTACTTCAAGACCAATATTATTTACGTCAGCAAATTTGTTTTCAGAACTTCCGTCAGATAAAATATCGGTAAAGGCAACATTTTTTAATCCCATGTGAAATAAATTCGCATTTACAGAGAAAAATGAACTTGCATATTTATACCCTAATTCAATCTGGTTTACTTCGGTATTTTGAAGCTTGCTTAAATCAGCAGCATTGTCATAAAAAGATTCTTCGATTGGAGATCTAAAACCGTGGCTGTAGCGGGCATAAGATGCCATTTTATCATTAAACTTATAATTTGCCGCCGCAGTATACGACCATTCGCTTACATCATATCTCCAATAGGTATATGGATTTCCTTTTACTGTGGTTACAGCATCATCAGCGGTATTGTTGTCTAAAATTCCTAAATTCTCAGCAAAAAATCTTGCGTTGTCTCTGTAACCGGAATATTTGTCTTTGTTGTATCGTAAACCTGCGTTAAAAGTCAAATTATCTGTCGCTTTAATTTCGGCATCAGCATAAATATCATTCAAAACTCCTTTGGTTTGAGCATCTCTTTCTAGCCAGGTAATTCTTTCTACACCATTCCAGGTATGATCAACTCCGGTTGTATTGTCTTTTACATTTAATAATCTCGGGTTGTCTGAAACACCTACTAAATAAGAATTCCAGTTCCAGTATTGATTCGATTTCCAGTTCGAATAATAGTAACCAGCCGTTAATTTTACCGGATCTAAATCAAAATTGAAAGAGAAATTATTCGCAAAATTGTTCATCTTTTTCTCGATATGCCAAAGATCTGCTCTCATGATTAATGCATTTGGATCTAATTTTTGTCCGTTATCTACATAAGAATAGGTTAGATTACTTGCTGTTGTATTTTGAACGCTTGTCGCGTAAGCATCTTGTGTCCACGGACCGCCATTTGGAAAAATGGCATTGTAATTCAAATTGATATTTGTGTTTTTAAAAGCATTTTTGAATGTTACTTTTTCAGAAATTTTCTTTTTGAATTCAGCTCCAATTGAGTTGATAATTGGATGGGAACCATCTTCTAAATCAGCACTAAAAGTTCCGCCACCATATTGAGGTACGTTTAAGTGACTTAAGTTTACCGACGTTAATGTTCCGTAATTTGGGTTAAATCCAGGGATTCCTTCTACTTTTCCGTTATTGCTTTTTAGCGGAATTGGCAAATAGAATGCATTTCGGTCGTCAAGGTGTTTGAAGTTTACCCTCAAATAATCGTCATCATCAAATTTATACGTGATATTTCCTTTTATTTGTCCTCCTTTATTGGCTGTAAAACCTGTATTTCTAACTCCATTATCAGCTCTGTAAAAACCTCCAACATTAAAAAATAATTTATCTTTAATCAGAGCGCCTGATAAATTAAGATCTGTTCTGAACATTCCGTAATCTGAAGTCGTGAATTTTGCTCTTCCCATAAATTCATTCTGACCTGTTTTCGAAATAAAATTGATGATTCCACCCGGTGCATTGTTGGCAAAAATAGAGGCAGAACCTCCACGAACAGCTTCCATTTTACTTACCGTTTCGTCAAGTCTGTAAAAAGTATCGGCATTGGCAAATTGCAAAGCTCCATCTTCAAAAACCGGTAATCCGTCTTCCTGAATTTGTACATATTCATAAGCTCCCGCAGACGGGATTCCTCTTGCGAACAGGTTGTTTCCAATTTCCCCTCCCGATGCTTCAACTACAAATCCGGGAATGGTTTGAAGCAATGCTGCTGTACTTGACGGTGCTCTGTCTTCAATCGCTTTTGCTCCCATTGTCGTAATGGCAACACTGGATTCTAGTTTAGATCTTGGCGTTGACGATCCTGTCACCACAACTTCTTTTAAGCTTTGTGATTCTCCTTCAAGAAGTAAATTTACCTCTAAAGATTCTCCTTCTTTTATGGCAATTTTTTTTTCGAAAGTTTTATATCCCACATTTGTTGCAATAACGGTATATGTTCCGGCTTCGATATTCGAGAACGAATATTCTCCATTTTCATTGGTAACGGTACTTTTACCCGTTTCTTTAATTGATACATTTGCTCCGGGAACGGTTACTCCGCTATCGTCAAGCACTTTTCCGGAAACTGTATTGGTATTTTGGGCAAACCCTTTATTTGGTAAAAAAAATAGGCAAAACATTAACAATAATGTACCTAAATACTGGTGTAGCTTTTTCATTTTTTTGTTTGGTTAGTTAGTAATTGTGGTTATCACTGTCAAACTTAACTACAAATCATAAAGGAATTTACGAATTAAAAATCGAAAACGTTTTCGAAAAGACCTAAAACGTTTTCGGAACTTTAAATTTTATCAATACAGTTTATTTTTAGTACTTTTATTTCATGAATGACACAAAATTAATAGATATAGCCTCGGCATTAGGAATTTCAGTTACAACGGTTTCAAAAGCGTTAAAAGGATATACGGATATTAGTAAGTCTACGCGCGCCAGAGTTATCGAAATGGCCGAAACAATGAATTACATGCCCAATTCTGTAGCGGTAAATCTTCGAACCAATGAAACCAAAACCATTGGCGTTATTATTCCGGCTACTGTGCATCATTTTTTTTCGAGTGTACTCAATGGTATTCTCGAAGAAGCTGAAAAAAGAGGTTATCTGGTCATTATATTACAATCTAACGAAAAGTACGAACTCGAGAAAAAGCAACTTGCTTTATTAATTCAAAAGCGAGTGGATGGCGTTTTAATGTCACTCTCAAACGAGACAGACGATTTTACTCATATTAATGAAGCCATCCGAAAAAATACTCCTGTCGTTTTATTTGACAAAATTGCCAAAAGGGTCGACTGCTCCAAAGTTGTTATTAATGATGCAAAAGCGGCTTTTGATGCGGTTTCGTACCTTATAAATAAAGGATACAAAAGAATTGCACATTTTAGAGGTTCCTATGTTCCGCAAAATTCTATCGATCGCTTTTTAGGATATAAAAGAGCGCTTGAAGCACACGGAATTGAGTACGATTCGAAATTGGTTTACGTTTGCGATAACAATACTGATTTTGAAGACGGTTACGAAAACGCCCAAAAAATCATGACCGAAAATCCGGATATCGATGCCATTTTTGCGATTACAGATTTAGTCGCCATAGGGATTATCAAATACTTTAATGAAGCCGGAATAAAAACCCCTGAACAAGTGGCCGTTTTTGGTTTTAGCAATTGGTTTATGAGTACGGTAATTTCTCCAAAATTAACCACAATAGATCAGCCCGGATTCGAAATGGGACATCAGGCCGTTTCGCTTTTAATTGACGAAATTGTCGACATAAAAGAACACCGACCGGTAACGCATCAAATTATTGAACTTCCTACCAGAATCATTGAGCGTGAATCGACAGTTAAATGATTTTTTAGTTTTAACTTTGTCCCAATCTTAAAAAGCATCAATGTTTCCGATTCCTGAAAATACCGATATTTTATTGGCTGATGCCGAAAGTGGAAATCTATATTTAAGTTTGATTGAGCAAATCAATAAAGACTTTAATCTAGCCAATGAAGGAATTGATTTTCCGTTAAGTGTTTCTCCCGAAGAATTAAAAATTCAGCTTCACGAAAAAATCTACAGAATGATTCAGTACAAATTTGCTGAATATCTCAATCTGCTTTACATTATTGATGTGTCTGAAAGTGAAATCAAAAAACTAGACGGTTCTGATTTAGTGGTTCTTGCTGAACAGGTTTCTTTTTTAATTTTAAAAAGAGAATGGCAGAAAGTTTGGTTTAGGAAGCATTATTCTAAGTAAAAGGTGCTGAGATACTGAGTTGCTAAGGTTCTAAGTTTTATTTTAAATTCTTTGTTGGTATTTCATATAGCTTAACAAACAGTTCCAAAGACTTATTTAAGTTTAAAATTTTATCTAAAATTGGCTGCAAAGATTCGGGGGCATTTTCAATAAAATAGTCAATATGAAATTTTAATGTTTCACCTATCTGAAAATGATCAAGTACTTTTGGCGGAAGTGCAAACGATCTTAATTGAAGCATTTCACCACCTCTTGCCTGATCACGAATAAACCAGGACAGAAATTCTAATGAAATTAAACTTTCAGAAGACTTATCTATTGTAAATTCGAATTGCAACATTACTTCATCTTTTAACCCTCCATCTGTTCTTAATAAAGTGGCAAGCGGCAGATGGGAAAGTGATACATCACCCAAATCAGAACCTTTTATCCCTTCTAAATTATCAATACCACTGCTAACATTTTCTATTCCTTTTAAACTTCCTATTGTTTTTTGAAATAAATCTATCTCTTTTGGATATTCTCCCATTCTTTAAGTTTTATTTTTTGTAGTGCTTTTTACTATGTGAAATTTTGCTGATAAATCGAAACACAATGCGTTCGAAACAACGGTTCAGCCTCGTAATTATTACAAGAAGAATTTAGAAGTTCGAAGCAAAACAACAGAGGCTTCTATTTTTTGCAGTCAAGCTTAATTTCAAAACCCTTGAACCTTTGTCACTCTGTAACTTTGAACCTTTTAAAAATAAACTCTCACAAAAGGCATAAACCCAGATCCGTAAAGACTTGTTTGTGCATTATACAAGACATCATATTTTGCTCCAATAGTGACATTTCCGGTTCTGTAACCCGCTCCTAGATACAAGGCGGTATTCCAATAATTATCTGAATATGAAGGTCTGTAAGGAGTCGAGTTATAATCTGTATTGACGCGTACCTGTTCTAACTCTGCAGACAATTGGATTTCCGGAATCGGGTTTACAAGTCCCACCAGACTTCCTCCATAAACAAAAGAATTGTAATAACTTTTAGAGGACAAATAACCAAATTGCAGACCAACACCAACTGCCACAATTTCGTTTACATTATAAATCGCACTTGGCATTACAGAAATATCGGTGTAACCGGAACCAATTCCTACACCAAGTCCGCCACCAAATTGCACTTTATCCCAAAAATGATTACTGTTGTCTATAACATACTTTTGTTGCGAAATAGCAAAACTTGAAAACAAGACTGCCAAAATCACAAAAAGCGGTTTGAAAACGTTTGAAACTTGATTATAATTCATAGTTGAGTCTCTTTTTAACAAATTTTTACGTAAAAGTAAACAAAAAAAAAGATTTAAATAAATGCATTGTTGTACTTTTGCCATTCTATTTAACAAAAAGTATATTCACTCATATTATGGATAGGTTTTCATTTTTAAATGCAGCGCATACAGAGTTTTTCGCACAATTATATGATCAGTATTTAGTTAATCCAGATAGCGTTGAGCCAAGCTGGAGAAGTTTTTTTCAAGGTTTCGACTTTGGACAAACGACTTATAATGACGAAAATCCAGTTCAACAAATTGTTGAGTATGTGACTAGCCCAAGCACAGATTACAGTCTTGTTTCTGACAAACTACAAAAAGAATTCAATGTACTAAAGTTAATCGATGCCTACCGTACTCGTGGACATTTGTTTACAAAAACAAACCCTGTTCGTGACCGTAGAACGTCTTCTCCTACTTTAGATATCGAAAATTTCGGATTAACAACTGCTGATCTTTCTACCGTTTTTGATGCTGCTCAAACTATTGGTGTAGGGCCATCTACATTGCAAGACATTGTAACACGTCTTAAATCTATTTACTGCCAGCATATTGGTATTGAATATATGTATATCAGAAATCCTGGCGTTGTAAAATGGATTCAGGATAAATTAGCTGTAAATGTAAATCAGCCTAATTTTTCTTCTGAAGAAAAGAAAACCATCTTAAATAAATTAAATCAGGCAGTTTCTTTCGAGAACTTCCTGCACACTAAATATGTTGGTCAAAAAAGATTTTCATTAGAAGGTGGGGAATCTATTATTCCTGCTTTGGATGCTTTGATCGAACAAGCTGCTGAAAAAGGAGTTGAACAATTCGTAATGGGAATGGCTCACCGTGGTCGTCTAAACGTTTTGGCTAACATCTTCGGAAAATCGACTCAGGATATCTTTGGTGAGTTCGACGGTAAAGATTACGATCAGGAATACTTTGATGGTGATGTAAAATACCACTTAGGTCTTACTGCTGACAAAAAAACAAGAACCGGAAAAAATATCAATATCAATTTAGCACCAAACCCTTCTCACTTAGAAACGGTAGGAGCTGTAATTGAAGGAATCACAAGAGCAAAGCAAGATAAATATTATGCTGATGATTTTTCTAAAGTATTACCTATCGCCGTTCACGGAGATGCTGCAATCGCAGGTCAGGGAATCTTGTACGAAATCATTCAAATGGCACAACTTGACGGTTACAAAACTGGAGGAACAATCCATATTGTAATCAACAACCAGGTTGGTTTTACTACTAACTATTTAGATGCTCGTTCGTCTACTTATTGTACAGACGTTGCTAAAGTAACTTTATCTCCAGTATTGCACGTAAATGCTGATGATGCTGAAGCTGTTGTACACGCAGTATCTTTTGCATTAGATTACAGAATGCAATTTGGACGTGACGTATTTATCGATCTTTTAGGATATAGAAAATACGGTCATAACGAAGGTGATGAACCTCGTTTTACTCAACCGGTTTTATATAAAATCATTGCAAAACATAAAAATCCAAGAGATATTTATGCAGAAAAATTATTATCTGATGGCGTAATCGATGCTTCTTATGTAAATGCTTTAGAAAAAGAATATAAATCTTTAATGGAGGAGAATTTAGAAGCTTCCCGTAAAAAAGATTTAACTATTATAACTCCATTCATGAAAAACGAATGGGACGGATTTGTTCAGGTAACTGATACGCAAATGCTTGAAAAAGTAAACACTTCTTTTGACAAAAAAGGATTGGATTCTATTATCAGTACAATTTCAACGTTACCGGCAGAGAAGAAATTCATCAACAAAATAACTAAAATTGTTACAGACAGAAAAACCGGATACGACAACAACACTATCGACTGGGGAACTGCAGAAGCATTAGCTTACGGTTCACTTTTAACAGAAGGATTTGATGTTCGTATTTCTGGTCAGGACGTAGAACGTGGTACCTTCTCTCACCGTCACGCTGTTGTAAAAGTTGAAGATTCTGAAGAAGAAGTAATCTTATTGAATAGTATCGAGAACAAAAAAGGGAAATTTGGAGTATTCAACTCTCTTTTATCTGAGTACGGAGTTCTTGGTTTTGATTACGGATATGCATTAGCAAATCCAAACGCATTGACGATTTGGGAAGCACAATTTGGAGATTTCTCTAATGGAGCACAAATCATGATTGACCAATATATTTCATGTGGTGAAGACAAATGGAACAACCAGAATGGTATCGTTTTATTATTGCCTCACGGATATGAAGGACAAGGTGCAGAACACTCTTCTGCAAGAATGGAGCGTTATTTACAACTTTGCGCAAGACAAAACATGTACGTTGCAGATTGTACAACTCCAGCAAACTTCTTCCACTTGTTGAGAAGACAAATGAAAACCAATTTCCGTAAACCTTTAGTCGTATTTTCTCCAAAAAGTTTATTACGTGATCCAAGATGCGTATCTACAGTAGAAGAATTAGCAACAGGAAGTTTCCAGGAAACAATTGATGATAATGCAGTAGATAAAAAAGCAGTAAAAACATTGGTTTTTGTTACGGGTAAATTCTACTATGATATCGTTGCTGAAAGAGAAAATAACGGAAGAAATGACGTTGCAGTTGTTCGTATCGAGCAATTATTCCCTTTACCAGTTGAGCAATTAAAAGCAATTATCGCACAATACCCTAATGCAGATGATTATGTTTGGGCACAAGAAGAACCTAAAAACATGGGAGCTTATAGCTTTATGTTAATGAACTTTGATCTTGTAAAATGGAGATTAGCCTCATTAAAAGCTTATGCTGCACCAGCATCAGGAAGTTACACACGTGCAAAACGTCGTCATGCAGATGCAATTAGAATGGTTTTCGATAAAAATTTATTCAGATAAAAAGAAAATGTTTCAAGTTTAAAGTTTCAAATTCAAACAAGAAACTTTAAACCATAAAAACCTTAAACAAAAAATAAGATGATTTTAGAAATGAAAGTCCCATCACCAGGGGAATCAATAAAAGAAGTTGAAATTGCAACTTGGTTAGTAAAAGACGGAGATTATGTAGAAAAAGATCAAGCTATTGCTGAAGTTGATTCAGACAAAGCAACTCTTGAATTACCTGCTGAAATGAGCGGAATTATTACGCTAAAAGCTGAAGAAGGTGATGCAGTTGCTGTAGGAGCTGTAGTTTGTTTAATTGATACAGATGGTGTAAAACCATCAGGTGATGCTCCGGCTGCACCAGCGGCTGAAGCACCTAAAGCAGAAGCTCCAAAGGCTGAAGTAAAAGCTGAAGCTCCAAAAGCTGCACCAGTACAAGCTCCGGCAGCTACAAGTTATGCAGCAGGAACTCCATCTCCGGCAGCAAGAAAAATATTAGACGAAAAAAACATAGCACCAGCAACTGTTTCAGGAACTGGTAAAGGCGGAAGAATCACTAAAGATGATGCTGTAAATGCAGTACCTTCTATGGGAACTCCAACTGGTGGAAGCCGTGGATCTGAGCGCACAAAATTATCAATGTTACGTCGTAAAGTAGCAGAGAGATTAGTTGCTGCTAAAAACGAAACTGCAATGTTAACTACTTTCAACGAAGTTAACATGACTCCTATTAACCAAATTCGTAACGAATACAAAGATGCTTTCAAAGCAAAACATGGTGGTTTAGGATTAGGTTTCATGTCATTCTTTACAAAAGCAGTTACAAGAGCTTTACAATTATATCCAGATGTTAACTCAATGATGGATGGTGATTATAAAATTGCTTACGATTTTGCTGATATCTCAATCGCGGTTTCCGGACCAAAAGGTCTAATGGTTCCTGTTGTTCGTAATGCTGAATTATTAACTTTCCGCGGAATTGAAGCTGAAATCAAAAGATTAGCACTTAGAGCTCGTGACGGTCAAATCACCGTTGATGATATGACTGGAGGAACTTTCACAATTACTAATGGTGGTGTTTTTGGAAGTATGTTGAGTACTCCAATCATTAACCCTCCTCAATCAGGAATTTTAGGAATGCACAATATTATTGAGCGCCCAATTGCTGTAAATGGTAAAGTGGAGATTCACCCAATGATGTACGTAGCACTTTCTTATGACCACAGAATTATCGACGGACGTGAGTCTGTTGGGTTCTTAGTTGCTGTAAAGGAAGCTTTAGAAAATCCGGTAGAATTATTAATGAATGGCGATGCTAAACGTGCTTTAGAATTGTAATTGTAATAATTTTCAACAATACTAAAAAGCCTGTTCATTAATTTGAACAGGCTTTTTTATATATAATTTACTTAAGATTTGCTTAAGATGTTAATTTTTTAAAGAAATGTGAATTTTACCTTTTAAAAAATATTTTATTTAGAATAAATAAGAATAGCTTGTATAGTTGATACTCAACCCTTAAATTTGCGCTATTAAAATCAATTCTAAATAAAATGAACAATAAATTTATAATCTCTTTTTTGAGTTTTTGTTTTTTTCTACTTGCCTTAACAAGTGTTTCAGCACAAGAAAAAGCAACCATTAAAGGTAAGATATCATTAAGCGATCACGAATCTCCAGAAGGAATTTCTATTGCATTAAAAGGAACAAGATTCGGAACAAGTACAGATGAAGAAGGTAATTACAAATTAAAAAATGTAAAGCCCGGAAGTTATACTCTAAAAATTTCTGCTGTTGGATATTCTGCTACAGAAAAGAAGATTACGATTAAAGAAGGGGAAGAATTAACTATAAATTTAAACCTTAATTCAAACTCAGAAGAATTAACAGAAATTGTTGTAAACGGAAGAAAAAATCACTTTGCCCGCAAAGAAAATCAACAAGTATCTAGATTACCTCTCAAAAATCTTGAAAACCCACAGGTTTATACTACTATCACAGGAGAAGTATTAAAAGAGCAAGTAGTAACTAATTTTGATGACGCTTTAAAAAATGCCTCTGGAATTACACAACTTTGGGCTGCTACAGGTCGTGGTGGAGATGGTGCAGGATATTATTCTCTTAGAGGATTTGCTGTTCAGCCAACCATGGTGAATGGTTTGCCAGGTTTAACAAACGGAAGTTTAGATCCTGCAAATGTTGACCGAATTGAAATCATAAAAGGCCCATCAGGAACTTTATTTGGAAGCAGTTTAATCTCTTATGGAGGATTAATCAACACTACTACAAAAAGACCATATAAAGGATTTGGTGCCGAAGTGAATTATACGGGTGGAAGTTATGGTTTAAATCGCGTAACAGCAGATATCAACACTTCGCTAAATGACAAAAAAACGCTAAACTTCAGAGTTAATTCAGCGTATAACAAACAAGATAGTTTTCAGGATGCTGGTTTTAGAGAATCCTTTTTTATTGCTCCGTCTTTATCTTATGAAGTAAACGACAGACTATCATTCCTGGTAAATACTGAATTCATGAGCAACGAAACAACAAATCCTACAATGTTGTTTTTAGACAGAAGTAGCCCTTTAAGAGTTCATAATATTAATGAATTAAAGTATGACAACAATCGCTCTTACACCAGTAACGAACTTACGATAAAAACCCCTTCTTACAATTTACAGGCACAAATGATCTATAAACTTTCTGATCAGTGGAAATCGCAAACCGTTTTCTCTTCAAGTTCAGCAAGATCAACAGGTAACTATGCTTATTTATATGAAGGAACAGCATACACAGAAATTAAAGAAGGAATAGTACTGAATAGATTCTTTAATTATCAGGATAATAAAAATACAACAATTGATGTTCAGCAAAACTTTACCGGAGATTTTAAAATAGGAAGCTTAAGAAACAGACTGGTTGTTGGTTTTGATTATTTCAACAGAACAACAACAGATCATAGCTCAAACTACTTCGGAAATGGAGCCGTATACATTGGTGATGATTTAGCCGCTTTTAATGCAATTTATGGCCCGTCAAATGGCGATACAGGAGTGCTGACAAAAGCAGCGTCTGATGCTATTGTAGGTGACAGTCCTAGAAATAACAACGAAACAAAACAACAAGTTTTTAGTGCTTATTTCTCGAATGTGATCAACTTTACACCTGCTTTATCTGCAATGGTGAGTTTGCGTGCAGATCGTTTCATCAACGACGGCGACACTTCTACGGATGCCGATAATTACAATCAAACGGCTTTCTCTCCAAAATTTGGATTAGTTTACCAACCTATTATAGATAAAGTTTCTATTTTTGCCAACTACATGAACGGTTTCGCAAACATTGCACCGGGTCAAAACCGTAACGCTAATGTTGTTACGCCTCAATCTTTTGATCCTGAGCACGCTAATCAGTTTGAAGTGGGTACAAAATTAAATGTATACAAAGACAAAGTTTATGCTACTTTTAGCTATTACGACATCAAAGTTTCGGATCAGGTTTATGTTATCGAAACTCCTTATGTAGATCCTGCCAACCCAACGGTTCCGCAACCAAACAATCAGACATCTTACCAAAATGGAGGACAACACAACAAAGGTTTTGAAGCCGAAATTGTTGCTAATCCGGTTGCTGGTTTAAATATTACGCTTGGGTACAGCTACAATGATGCAGTATTAACTGCAGGAGATCCTGATTTTGTAAACCGCAGACCAGAAAGTTCAGGACCTCGAAACCTGGCAAACCTTTGGGCTAGTTATAAATTTACTCAAGGTACATTAAGAGGTTTTGGTGTAGGTTTTGGAGGAAATTATGTTGGCGATAACAGAATCATGAACAGGGCTGTTGCCGGAACATTTACTATTCCTGAATATGTAGCGTTGAATTCATCCTTATTTTATAGCGTAGAAAAGTTTTCAATCAATCTTAAATTGAACAACATTACAAACGAAGAGATTTACGACGGATGGTCTACGGTTCACCCTAAAGACCCAAGAAGTTTTGCGGCAAGTTTCACTTACAGATTCTAATAAAAAATAATAAGAACACCTTTCTATTCAATCAGAAAGGTGTTTTTTAAATTCTATAAATTATGATAACAATAGCAACTCTTATCGTTTTTTTAGCTTTTTACACCCTTTATTATACCTCAAAAAGAGCCACTTTATCTTATGATTTAGGTTTTGAAAAATGGATGAAAGTCAATCCCAAACCAACTAAGTATATTGGTTTAGGTCTTCTTCTTCTAGCCTATTCTCTGTGGCTTGTTACACAATCTGTATGTTGCGGAACACTAATGTTTTTTATTCAGTTAATGACCATTGGGAGCTTAATTGTCATTTTAGCCCCATTAAAAAAAATTAGTCCCATCGCTATTATTGCACTTTTTGTAATTGTCTCTTTATTAGAACTTTATTACAACTAACCTATTTCTAACCAAAATATGCCGGCAAATCCTAAATACCTAACACAATCTAAATGGCAACGATTTGCCAAAATCACAGCTGCTATACTTGGCGGCTATTTTGTTTCAGTCAGCTTTCATTTGGCTTTGGCATCCTGGTTTAACCGTGCGAATGTTCTCATGACAATGGCATTTAGCGGATTCATCCTTTGGGTAGCACTAATGATAGTTGCTTTTTTAGCAAAAAACGGATGGAAGATTTGGGGCATCTACATACTCCTTACTTTAGTTTTTTCTCTTTTTATTTATTTGGGCCAGACCTGCAATCCGATAGCAAAATAACTTATGAATAACCGTAATTATAATATCTACTTTCATACCCATACCGTTAGCGGAATTGTGATCAGCGTAGTACTTTTTGTGATTTTTTTCGCAGGTTCTTTTTCTTTTTTCAGAGACGACATTAACAACTGGGAAAGAAATGAATCTACTGCCATTACTAAAGAAATTCAGCTAGACTATAATAAAGCTTTAAAAAAGCTAGACAAGGAATATGTGCTGCATGGAAGGAATATTACCATTTCTAAACCCAGTAACGAAAGAAGAGTTGCCGTTTACATGGAAGGCACAAGAGACACTTTGGCTCCTGCCAAACAAAAAGAAGGATCGTTTTTTTATCTGGATACTCAAACCTTCAAGACTTTTACTTACGAACAATCATATTCATTAGGCGAATTTTTATACCGCTTACATTTCTTTGCACAAATTCCTTATCCAGTAGGATATTATCTTTCCGGATTTACTGCATTATTCTTTCTCTTTGCTATTGTAACAGGAGTCCTGCTACATTGGAAAAAAATTGTTTCTAACTTTTATATTTTCCGCCCAAAAGAAAAATTAAAAACGTTGTGGACAGATGCTCATACAGCTTTAGGACTTATTGGTCTTCCATTTCAGTTTGTATATGCGGTAACCGGTGCCTTTTTTATGATCAAACTTTTGATTGTTGCACCTGCTGTAATGGCATTATACAAAGGTGACCAGAGCAAATTATACAAAGAATTAGAATACAATGATCCTGATTATAAATTTGATAATAAAAAATTATCCACTCCATTTAATATCGATCAGTTAGTTGCAAAAACAAAAAGCAATTGGAAAGATTTTGAAATTACCCGTGTTTTTATTCAAAATTATGGCGATACAAACATGCATGTTTTGGTCGAAGGAGAAATGTTAGCTCACAAAAAATTCACAGGAATAGGAAAAGTAGTTTACCGAGTTGCTGATGGAAAAGAAATCGCAAAGAAAAACCCTGTGACACAAAACAATTACCTGGATGTTGTAAAGAATGTTTTATACCGAATACATTTTGGCGATTATGGAGGTTATGCCCTAAAAATTGTGAGTTTCGTTTTAGGAATCATTACTTGTTTTGTGATCATTTCAGGCGTAATGATCTGGTTAGTGGCAAGACAAAAAAATAATTTACCGGAAAAGAAAAGACGTTTTAATGCTGCAGTTGTTCGAATTTATTTATCCATCTGCCTGAGTATGTATCCTACTACAGCACTTGCATTTATAATCACTAAAATATTTTATCCTTTGGCTCAGAATAATCTTTACCTGATATATTTTGGAGCATGGTTAATTCTTACTGTTTTCTTTATTCTTAAAAAGAACGATGCTTTTACCAACAGGTTCTGCCTGATTTCAGGAAGTATTTTAGGATTTCTGATTCCAGTTACAAACGGAATCGTATCCGGAAATTGGTTTTGGACTTCGTTTATACAAAATCACATTCAGGTTTTCTTTATAGATGTTTTCTGGATTATTTTGGCATCAATAACACTGTATATTTCATTTACCTTGAAATCAAAAAAAGCAGTTTCCTAAAAATTAGCTTAAATAATTTGCCCTCTATGGATTAAGCATCTACTTTTACGCTTTATTCAAAACATGGGGTTAAAAAAACAAGTACGTTTTCTACATAAATGGCTCGGATTAATTTCCGGGCTTATTGTTTTTATTATAAGTATCACCGGTTGCATCTTTTGTTTTCATGACGAAATAAAAGACATCACCCGAAAAGAATGGCGATTGGTAGAACCTCAAAACAAGCCTTTCATGTTCCCATCAGTTTTACAGGAAAAGGCAAAAAAAATTCTCCCGGATTACAAACAATCGATGGTTTCTTTTTATGGAAAAAACAGATCTGCAATTGTTTATACTTATTCCGGCACAGAAAACCGCTATCTCTACTTTAATCCGTACACAGGAAAATATCTAAAAACCGAAAATCCGAAAACAGATTTCTTCATCATTGTAGAATACATACATCTTTATTTGCTTTTACCGGATGATATAGGCAAACACATTATTGGAGGCGCAACCATCATTTTTATTTTATTACTGATTTCAGGAATTATTCAATGGTGGCCAAAGAAAAACAAAGATCTCAAGAGAAGCCTCTCCGTAAAATGGTCTGCAAAATGGAGACGTGTAAACTACGACTGGCACAATACCTCTGGATTTTACATTTCAATCCTTGTTGCTATTATTGCCATTACCGGATTAACCTTTACCTACGAATGGGTGGGAAACGGAATTTATAAAACATTCAATTTTGGTGGCGATAAAACCCTAGAAACTAAAGTACCCATAATAGACACAACCAAGTTTAAATACAACACTTCTGCAGCGATAGACCGGGCACTTTATCACACCATGAAAAAAAATCCCGAAGCTGAAATGTTTTATGTAATGATACCACAAAAGAAGGGCGATGTAATAAATACAGGAGCCTATCCGCATACTTTAAGATACGATCATCAAAGCAATTATTATTTTCACCCCTACCACGGAGAATTAATTCAAAGTCAGACTTTTGATAAAAAGAGTTTAGGCCTACAGGTTGTCGAAATGAATTACGGAATACATACTGGACAAATTTTAGATCTGCCGGGGAAAATTATTGCATTTATTGTGAGTCTGATTGCCGCTGCTTTACCCGTAACCGGTTTTGTTATTTGGTATGGAAGAAGAAATAAATCCTCTAAAAAATCAAGGCATAAAAAATTTTAACCGCAAAGAACGCAAGTTTTTATCTTATTATGATCACAAACGCAAAGTTCGCAAAGCTTTATCGATTATAGCTTTGCGAACTTTGCGTTTATATAAATTTATAACTAAAAAAACTTGCCTTCTTTGAGGTTAAAATGATTAGCTAATACAAAATATTTATATTTCTCCACAACACCCATATCTTGACACAAAAAAACCGCCAATTAAAGCGGTTCTTAGGTTTTATTTGAAATGTCTTAATTTCTATTGGCTAATGCATTTTTCTGTAAATTTTTAACTGAAGTAATTTTGCTGTTTTCATAAGCAACCTCACAAAGATTTTTTTCATTAAAGAAAACCCATTTACCTGTTTTCAATCCGTCTGCGTATTCGCCTGCGGCAACTTTATTTCCTCTCTCATCATAGGATACCCAAACACCATCTAATTTTCCGTCTTTAAAAAAGCCTTGTTGTTGCACATTACCATTTTCATAATAATAAGTAGCTTTTACTTTGTTTCCAACAGCTTCTAATTCCGGATTTACTTCTTGTGCAACCAGAATTCCAGAGAACAATATTGCAACTAAAATCACACACTTTTTCATATCTTTAGGTATTAATGTTATCAAATCTTATATCAAATATACTTATTTGTTTACATTAAAAAAACTTTAACTTAACAATTTGATAACATTGAATAAAAACTTAACATTGGAAATCAGCCGGATATAAAAAAACCAACGCTTACGCCTTGGTTTTACTGGTATTCTCTAAAAAGCAAAAAGTACTATGTCGTTTTGAGTTTTATAAATAAATTACTTCAATAATGCATCCAATTGCTTCTGAAGTTCCGGAGACGAAGGTCTGTCTGCATCTGAACTCAAAACATTTCCATTTGGATCTACTATAATAAATCTTGGAATTCCCGTTACGCCGTAATTGGTTACAAATTCAGATTCCCAATCTTTATCAGCAAACAATTGTACACCACCTAAGTTTTTATCTGTGACAAACTTTTTCCATTTTTCATTATCCTTCACTTTATCAATTGAAATACTAACGAACTCAATATTTTTTCCATGATACTTTTCCTCGATTTTTTGCAAATACGGAATTTCAGCTCTGCATGGTGCACACCAGGTTGCCCAAAGATCAATATAAACATACTTTCCTTTTAGATCAGAAAGCTTTGTTTTTCCACCTTTATGATTTTCATAATCAAACCCCGGAGAAGGTTTTCCTTTCAATCTATTTGCTTTTGACGCCCTCTCATATTGCTGTACCGCATATTGATTAAAGCTTTCAAAGCTATTTTTCATCGCTGTTTTAAACTCCGGATCAAAATCGCCTTTCTCTAAATTCGCTATATCCGCATTTTTCTTTGCTTCTAATAATGAAGCGAACTCCAAAGCCTCTTTAACAAAAGCCTCTTCCTGAAACTTTTCATCTTTTAAAGCTTGTTGAGCCAGAAAATTACTTTCATTTACTTCCTTACCCTTATAGACAATAGTCTCATCAAATTCTTTGGCATTCATCGTTAAATTTATATCCGAATTTGGTTTTAGGTATAAATTAGAAGATTCCGTACCATCAGAAAACATATAAAATCCTTTTGGAGCATCAAAATTGGCTACAAAAAGCTCCTTTTTATTAATGGGAATCACTTGCTTAAAATTATCCCTTCCTTTAATCACCAAAGTATCGCTATTTCTGTTCGCTATTTTTGCCGTAAATTTTATTTGATTTTTGGCTTGACCTATGACATTCAAAGCGCTAAAAACCAACAGACCAGTTACAAAAAGTTTATTCATATAAATTAAAATTTATTTTTAGTGATTCAAATCTAAAGAAATTCGAGTTGTTAAATTCAAGAATTAACAAATTATTTCAAATTAATGAGCATCTAGTGATCACTTTACTACATTAATTTGAATTTTGTGTTTACTTTTGCAGTCTAAAATTTTGATCATGTATAGAAGTCATAATTGTGGTGAATTAAACGCCTCAAATATTAATACGGAAGTTACACTAGCGGGTTGGGTTCAAAAATCACGCGATAAAGGATTTATGAATTGGGTTGATTTACGCGACCGTTACGGAATTACACAACTGCTTTTCAACGATAAAACAGATACGTTAATTTTTGAAAAAGCTAAAACCTTAGGACGTGAATTTGTAATACAGGTTGAAGGAAAAGTAATAGAAAGAGAGTCTAAAAACCCAAATATTCCAACTGGTGACATCGAAATATTTGTTACAAAACTAACTATACTTAACGAATCCTTAACGCCTCCATTCATTATTGAAGATAAAACCGATGGTGGTGAAGATGTACGAATGAAGTATCGTTACTTGGATATCCGTAGAAATCCAGTTAAGGAAAACTTATTATTCCGTCATAAAGTAGCAATGGAAGTTCGTAAATACTTATCAGATTTAGATTTTTGTGAAGTTGAAACGCCTTACTTAATCAAATCGACTCCCGAAGGAGCGAGAGATTTCGTTGTACCAAGCCGTATGAACGAAGGACAGTTTTATGCATTGCCACAATCGCCACAAACTTTCAAACAATTATTGATGGTGGGTGGAATGGATAAATATTTCCAGATCGTAAAATGTTTCCGTGATGAGGATTTACGTGCAGACCGTCAGCCTGAGTTTACACAAATCGATTGCGAAATGGCATTTGTGGAACAAGAAGACATTTTGAATGTTTTTGAAGGATTGACCAGACATTTACTAAAAGAAATTAAAGGTATCGAAGTAGAGAAATTCCCTAGAATTACCTACGACTATGCCATGAAAACATACGGAAATGACAAACCGGACATTCGTTTTGGAATGGAATTTGGCGAATTAAACGAATTTGCACAACATAAAGATTTCCCTGTATTCAATACTGCCGAATTAGTAGTAGGAATTGCAGTACCGGGAGCAGGAAATTATACCCGTAAAGAAATTGACGGATTGATTGACTGGGTAAAACGTCCGCAAGTTGGAGCATCAGGAATGGTGTATGCAAAATGCAATGACGACGGAACTTATAAATCATCTGTAGATAAATTTTACGATCAGGACGATTTAGGACAATGGGCAAAAATTACAGGAGCAAAACCTGGCGATATGATTTTTGTGCTTTCCGGACCGGCTAACAAAACACGTGCACAACTTTCAGCACTTCGTATGGAATTAGCAACGCGTTTAGGGCTGCGTAATCCTGACGTATTTGCTCCGTTATGGGTAATTGATTTCCCATTATTAGAACTAGATGAAGAAAGTGGTCGTTATCATGCAATGCACCACCCGTTTACATCTCCAAAACCGGAAGACATGGCTTTATTGGAAACTGAACCTGGAAAAGTTCGTGCCAATGCTTATGATATGGTTTTGAACGGAAATGAAATTGGCGGAGGATCGATTCGTATTCACGATAAAGCAACGCAACAATTAATGTTTAAGTATTTAGGCTTTACCGAAGAAGAAGCAAAAGCTCAATTTGGATTCTTAATGGATGCTTTTCAGTTTGGAGCACCACCTCACGGAGGATTAGCATTTGGTCTTGACAGATTAGTAGCTATTTTAGGAGGTCAGGAAACCATCAGAGATTTTATCGCATTCCCAAAAAACAATTCAGGACGCGATGTGATGATCGATGCACCAGCTACAATTGATGATGCTCAACTGAAAGAATTGCACATCAAAATTGATTCAATCTAAATTTTGATTTTTTTGAAATAAGAAACTGCAACTAAAATTTAGTTGCAGTTTTTTTTTACATTTTACTATTTTTTAAACTAAAAATGATATCCATAAAAAAGGCCAGCCCAATAAATACAAGTATTCTCTCACATAACCGAATGTTATTTAAACCGGTTTCGCTAAATTTACAATTTTTTTGTAAACCATAAGCTACTTTTTTAACATTTATTTTTACAATTAATGATTCTTAAATAAAATACTTCCATATCAAAATTGATGCAATATAAATAGCGAAAACACTGTGAATCAATAATTTTTACAAAAAATTAACAGCTTATTGTCTTTTGTATGAATTTATATATTACATTTGCTTCATTATAAATTATTATTACAATTACAATGCGTACAGGTACAGTAAAATTTTTCAATGAATCTAAAGGTTATGGATTCATTACAGACGAAGAAACAGGAAAAGATATCTTCGTTCACGCTTCAGGAATTAACGCGGAAGAATTACGCGAAGGTGACCGTGTAAGCTACGAAGAAGAAGAAGGAAGAAAAGGGAAAGTTGCTGCTAAAGTAGCAGTAATCTAAGAAAAATATAGCAATTTATTTTTTTTGCCTCTGAATGGTTTAAAAACGTTTCGATTAATTTCGAGACGTTTTTTTTTGCTCAAATCTTAAAAAAAACTTAAAAAACGACATTGTTATTTATAATCGATAAAAATTACCAGTAAACCCCCTTGAACACCATACTTAAATCATTTTTTAGTTTGTGATTTACAGAGTTGAAAGTTATCTTTGTGACTTATTCTTTAAGTAAAAAACCTAAGTTTATGCAATCTGATCAATACAGTTACATTCCTATTTTAATGCAAGCAATTTTAGCAATTGGTTTTGTAGTAGGAACAATTATTATTTCTGGAAAATTAGGGCCAAAAAGAACCTCTGATGTTAAAGATAAAAACTTTGAGTGTGGTATCGAATCTGTTGGTAATGCCCGTGTTCCTTTTTCAGTAAAATATTTCTTAGTTGCTATTTTGTTTGTATTGTTTGACGTAGAGGTAATTTTCCTTTATCCTTGGGCAGCAAACTTCAAAGAATTGGGAATAGAAGGAATGCTAAAGATGATTGTATTCATGTTACTTCTTTTAGTTGGCTTTTTCTACATCATCAAGAAAAAAGCATTAGAGTGGGAATAAAGAAATTTTAGATTTCAAATTTTTAGATTTTAGATTGAATTGATTTAGAATTTTGGATTTGAAAAATAAATTTCTCAAAATATAATATTGATTTTTTTAAATTGATTTCGGTTTTCACGATTTGCAAAAATCTAAAATCAGAAATCAGAAATCTAAAATAAAAATGAGCGATTCAAAAGTAAATATGGTTGCCCCTCCTGAAGGTGTTGTTGGTGAAGGTTTTTTCGCCACAAAACTAAATGATGTTGTAGGTATGGCACGTGCGAATTCTCTTTGGCCATTACCGTTTGCAACTTCTTGTTGCGGAATCGAGTTTATGGCAACAATGGCTTCACACTACGATTTAGCACGTTTTGGATCTGAACGTGTGAGTTTTTCTCCTCGTCAGGCAGATATGTTATTAGTAATGGGAACTATTTCTAAAAAAATGGCACCTATTTTAAGACAAGTTTACGAACAAATGGCAGAACCTCGCTGGGTGATTGCCGTTGGAGCTTGTGCTTCATCAGGTGGAATTTTCGATACCTATTCCGTTTTACAAGGAATTGACAAAGTAATACCTGTTGACGTTTATGTACCAGGATGCCCACCAAGACCCGAACAAATAGTAGATGGAGTAATGAAACTTCAGGAATTGGTAAGAAGCGAATCTGTTAGACGCAGAAGTTCTCCAGAATACCAAGAATTACTAGCTTCATATAACATTTCATAAGATGGCTTTAGAAAATACCCTGATCCAAGATAAACTTACAGAAACATTTAATACAAGTGTTTTTAACTTCCAAGAAGAAAGAGATGTTTTTTCGATAGAAACTACTGCTGATAAAATCACAGCTTTAATTCTTTTTTTGAAAAACGATTCTGATTTACGTTTTCATTTCTTAACAGACTTATGCGGAGTTCACTATCCAGATAACGAGATAGATCGTCAATATGCGATAGTGTATCATTTGCACAACTGGTACGAAAACAAACGCATCAGAATAAAAGTTTTTCTTAATGGTGAAAAACCGGAAATAAAAACCATTTCGAATATTTTCTTAAGTTCAAACTGGATGGAAAGAGAAACATACGATTTCTTCGGAGTTAACTTCATTGGACACCCGCAGTTGAAACGTATTTTGAACATGGATGAAATGATATCCTTCCCGATGCGAAAAGAATTCCCAATGGAAGACAGCGGAAGAACTGACAAAGATGACAGATTCTTCGGAAGAACACCAACAAATTGCTAAAAAATAAATAATTCAACATTATAAAATGTCAGAACTATTATTACCACCAGAGCATCGTTATGCTAAAATCGTTAAGGATAAACTAAACGAAGACGGAAGCGAGCTTTCAGTACTGAATTTAGGTCCAACACACCCCGCTACTCACGGTATTTTTCAAAATATCCTGTTAATGGACGGTGAAAGAATTCTTGAGGCTGAACCAACCATTGGTTACATCCATAGAGCTTTTGAGAAAATTGCCGAAAATCGTCCTTTCTATCAAATTACACCACTGACAGACCGTATGAACTACTGCTCATCTCCTATCAACAATATGGGATGGTGGATGACCTTAGAGAAATTATTAAATATTGAAGTACCTAAACGTGCCCAGTATTTAAGAGTTATCGTAATGGAATTGGCTCGTATTACAGATCACTTAATTTGTAACTCTATTTTAGGTGTTGATACTGGTGCCTATACAGGTTTCTTATATGTGTTTCAATTCAGAGAAAAAGTTTACGAGATTTACGAAGAAATTTGTGGTGCTCGTTTAACAACAAATATGGGAAGAATTGGTGGTTTCGAAAGAGATTGGTCACCAGAAGCTTTCCGCAAACTTGATGTGTTTTTAACAGATTTCCCTGTTGCCTGGCAAGAATTTGTAAACCTATTCGAAAGAAACAGAATTTTCCTTGACAGAACCGTAGATGTAGGTGCGATCTCAGCAGAGCAAGCAATGGCTTACGGATTTACAGGTCCCAACCTGCGTGCTGCAGGAGTTGATTACGATGTTCGTGTTGCACACCCTTATTCTTCTTACGAAGATTTTGATTTTATTGTTCCTGTTGGAAAATCAGGTGATACTTACGATCGTTTTTGTGTTCGTAATGCTGAAGTTTGGGAAAGTTTAAGCATTATTCGTCAAGCATTAGAAAAAATGCCTGCAGGAAACGAATATCATGCAGAAGTTCCTGATTATTACCTTCCTCCAAAAGAAGATGTTTACACATCAATGGAATCTTTAATTTATCATTTTAAGATTGTCATGGGAGAAGTTCCCGTACCGGTTGCAGAAATTTATCATGCTGTTGAAGGCGGAAACGGAGAATTAGGATTTTATTTAGTTACTGACGGAAGCAGAACTCCATATAGATTGCATTTTAGAAGACCTTGTTTTATTTATTACCAGGCATATCCTGAAATGATCAAAGGCTCTTTATTATCTGATGCAATTGTAATTCTATCAAGTTTAAATGTTATTGCAGGAGAATTAGACGCATAAAGATTGTATAGCTTTTAGAGTTTAGATTGAAAAATATAAGATCTAAAATCAGAAATCTAAAGTAAAAAAAGATTGCAGAATGTAGATTATAGGTTGCAGATTGAAAAATCTAAAATCTATCCCGATAGCTATCGGGATTAAAATCCAAAATAAAAATGGAACGTAAACATTACAAACAAGAAATAAACATGACTGAGGCATTGATGAACCGCATCAATGAATTGATTAGTCATTATCCTGAAGACAAAAGAAAATCAGCTTTACTGCCTGTTTTGCACGAAGTGCAGGATGCTCATGATAACTGGTTAAGTATCGAGCTGCAGGATAAAGTTGCTGAAATCCTACATATAAAACCAATTGAGGTTTACGAAGTGGTTACTTTTTATACCATGTACAACCAAAAACCAATTGGAAAATACATGTTCGAATTCTGCCAGACTTCTTGTTGTTGTTTGAATGGTGCCGAAAATTTAATGGATTATACTTCTGAAAAATTAGGTATTAAAATGGGAGAAACAACTCCGGACGGAATGTTTACCATTGCCGGTGTAGAATGTCTTGGTGCTTGCGGATATGCTCCGATGATGCAGTTGGGAGATTTCTACAAAGAAAAATTAACAGAAGACAAAATCGATCAGTTAATCGCTGATTGTAGAGATGATAAAATAATATTACACGATAAATAAGATGTCACAGAAAATATTATTAGATAAAATCAATGTTCCTGGTATCAAAACCTATGAAGTATATCGCCAAAATGGTGGTTATGCATCGGTAGAAAAAGCTTTAAAAACACTTACACCGGATGAAGTTGTTGAAGAAGTAAAAAAATCGGGGCTTCGTGGTCGTGGTGGTGCTGGTTTCCCGGCAGGAATGAAATGGAGTTTTATTGATAAAAAATCAGGAAAACCAAGACACTTAGTTTGCAACGCCGATGAGTCTGAACCCGGAACTTTCAAAGATCGTTATTTGATGGAATTTATTCCTCACTTATTGATCGAAGGAATGATTACATCAAGTTTTGCCTTAGGCGCTAATCTGTCATATATCTACATTCGTGGAGAATATATGTGGGTTTTCAAAATATTAGAAAGAGCAATCGCCGAAGCTAAAGCTGCCGGTTGGTTAGGAAAAAATATATTAGGTACAGGTTACGATTTAGAGTTACATGTTCACTGTGGAGCCGGAGCTTATATCTGTGGAGAAGAAACTGCCCTTATTGAGTCATTAGAGGGCAAAAGAGGAAATCCTCGTATCAAACCACCGTTCCCGGCTGTTTCTGGACTTTGGGCAAATCCTACCGTAGTAAACAATGTTGAAACTATCGCCACTGTGCCATGGATCATCAACAACTCCGGTGATGATTATGCTAAAATTGGTATTGGTCGTTCAACAGGAACTAAATTAATTTCTGCTTCGGGACACATAAAAAACCCTGGCGTTTACGAAATTGAATTAGGTTTAAGCGTTGATGAATTTATGAATTCAGACGAATACTTAGGAGGAATGTCTTCCAGCAGACCTTTGAAAGCATTTGTTCCGGGAGGATCTTCAGTACCAATTTTACCAGCTGAATTGATTTTTAAAACAGCAAATGGTGAAGACAGATTAATGTCTTATGAATCTTTAAGTGATGGTGGTTTTGCCACCGGATCGATGTTAGGTTCAGGAGGATTTATTGTTTACAATGATACATCTTGTATCGTTAGAAACACCTGGAATTTTTCTCGTTTCTATCACCACGAATCTTGCGGACAATGTACACCATGTCGTGAAGGAACAGGTTGGTTAGAAAAAATATTGCATAGAATAGAAAACGGTTTAGGCCGTGAAGAGGATATCGAGTTATTATGGAGCATTCAAAGTAAAATCGAGGGTAATACTATTTGCCCGCTTGGTGACGCAGCAGCCTGGCCAGTAGCAGCAGCAATTCGTCATTTTAGAGATGAGTTTGAATATCATGTTCGTTTCCCGGAAAAAATAAAAAATAGAGACCATTTTGTTGCCGAGCCTTTTTCACAAGTGAAACACTTAGTAGGCGGTAAAGTAATAGTATAGTCAAAAGTTTAAATAGTTTCAAGTTTCAAGTTTTTTTAGTTTCAAGTCCAACAACCTGAAACTTTAAACCTGAAACTAAAAAAACAAAACAAAGAGATGAAAGTAACCATAGACGGTCAAAGTATAGACGTAGAGCCAGGAACAACAATCCTGCAGGCTGCACGTATGATTGGTGGAGATTTGGTACCGCCAGCCATGTGCTATTACTCAAAATTAAAAGGTAGCGGTGGAAAATGCCGTTGTTGCTTAGTTGAAGTTGCAAAAGGAAGTGAAGCTGACCCAAGACCAATGCCAAAATTGATGGCATCTTGTGTAACAGGATGTATGGACGGAATGGAAGTGAACAGTAAATCGTCGGCTCGTGTAACCGAAGCCCGTAAATCTGTAACTGAGTTTCTATTAATCAACCACCCATTAGACTGCCCAATTTGTGATCAGGCTGGTGAGTGCGATTTACAAAACTTAAGTTTTGAACACGGAAATCCTAAATCCCGTTTTATTGAAGAAAAAAGAACATTTGAACCAGAAGATATTGGTCCACATATTCAACTACATATGAACCGTTGTATTTTATGTCAAAGATGTGTACAAGTTGCAGATCAACTGACAGACAACAGAGTTCATGGAGTATTAGATCGTGGTGATCACGCTAATATTTCAACAGGTATCTCAAAAGCAATTGACAATGAGTTCTCGGGAAATATGATAGACGTTTGTCCTGTTGGAGCATTGACAGACAAAACTTTCCGTTTTAAATCGAGAGTTTGGTTCAACAAACCTTACAATGCGCACAGAGAATGTACTACTCCTGGATGTTGCGGAAAAACAACTGTCTGGATGTTTGGAGGAGAAATTCAACGTGTTACCGGTCGTAAAGATGAGTATCATGAAGTAGAAGAATTCATCTGCAACAGTTGTCGTTTTGACCACAAAAATGTCAGTGACTGGGTTATTGAAGGACCTAGAGAATTTGAAAAAGATTCTGTTATCAATCAAAATAACTACACTCAAAAATTAGAGAAAGTAGAAATCGACACAGAGAAAAACATCCTTTTAGGGAGAGATATTGACCGTAAAAAAATTAGTATGGCTGAAATTCCATTAAACCCTAACAACCAAAATTCTTAGCCATGGTAGATGGAACATTTATTATAGAAAAAAGTGTTGTAATTGTAGTGGTTTTTGCCATAACAATGATTATGGCAATGTATTCTACCTGGGCTGAACGTAAAGTTGCAGCTTATCTTCAGGATCGTGTAGGACCTAACCGTGCCGGATGGGGTGGATTATTACAACCTCTTGCTGATGGTATGAAATTATTCTCGAAAGAAGAATTTTTCCCAAATACACCTAACAAATTTTTATTCGTTGTAGGACCGGCAATCGCCATGAGTACAGCCTTAATGACAAGTGCAGTAATTCCCTGGGGAGACAGATTACATGTTTTTGGCCGTGACGTTCTTTTACAAGCAACCGATATTAACATTGGAATACTATACATTTTTGGAGTACTTTCAGTAGGAGTTTACGGCATCATGATTGGTGGATGGGCCTCTAACAATAAGTTTTCATTAATGGGAGCTATTCGTGCTGCCTCACAAATGGTTTCATACGAAATTGCCATGGGATTATCCATGATCGCTTTATTGATGATGACCGGAACTTTAAGCTTAAGAGAAATTTCTGAGCAACAAGCCGGAATGAACTGGAATGTTTTTTATCAGCCTTTATCTTTCTTGATTTTCTTAATTTGTTCATTTGCGGAAACAAACAGAACTCCTTTTGACTTAGCAGAATGTGAAAGCGAATTAATTGGAGGTTATCATACAGAGTATTCCTCCATGAAAATGGGATTCTATTTATTTGCTGAGTACGCAAGTATGTTTATCTCTGCTACAATTATTTCTGTATTATTTTTTGGAGGATATAACTATCCCGGAATGAGCTGGATGCTAGAACATGCAGGTGTAAATGCAGCTAATCTATTAGGAATCGCAGTATTGTTTGTTAAAATATGTTTCTTCATATTTTTCTATATGTGGGTACGTTGGACCATTCCGAGATTTAGATATGACCAATTAATGAATTTAGGATGGAGAATTTTAATTCCACTTTCGATCATTAATATTATGATTACCGGAGCTGTTATTTTAAGACACGATATTGCAGCATCTTTAGGATTCTAAGAACCGCAAAGCCTAGCCCTGACAAAAGATACATCCTTTAATTTTTTTCTTTAAAAAAATTAAAATGTAAAAAATAAGCAGTCCGGATAGCTATCGGAAAGCTTCAAATAAAAATAAAACAGATTTGATTTGTTTAAATACAAATAGTGAATCGTAAATTATACATTAAAAAATGTCAATAGAAACTATATCATTATCGGGTAGAAAAAAGATGGTCTCTAATAAAGAGATGACTTTTTGGGAGCGATTGTATCTTGTGGCGATTGTGAAAGGATTGCTAATCACACTTAAACACTTATTCAGAAAAAAGGTGACGATTCACTATCCTGAGCAAGTGCGTGAGATGAGTCCTGTTTATCGTGGACAACACCAGTTGAAACGTGATGAGCAAGGTCGTGAAAACTGTACCGCTTGTGGATTATGTGCTTTATCATGTCCTGCTGAAGCTATCACAATGAAAGCTGCTGAACGTAAAGCGGATGAGAAACATTTGTACAGAGAAGAAAAATATGCTTCGATATACGAAATCAATATGTTACGTTGTATTTTTTGTGGTTTATGCGAAGAAGCCTGTCCGAAAGACGCCATTTATTTGACGACTTCGAAAGTTTTGGTTCCTTCTAGCTATGAAAGAGAAGATTTCATTTTTGGAAAAGACAGATTAGTGATGCCTCTTGACGTGGCGATCAAAAATGCTCAACTTAATAATGCTAACTAAATGATACATATTCCTGATTTTGCACACGCAACAACTGTACAAATTATATTTTGTTTCTTAGCGTTTATTACGGTAATTACCGCTTTCCTCACCATCTTTAGCAGAAACCCAATTCACAGTGCTATTTACTTAGTCATTTGTTTTTTCTCGATTGCTGGCCACTATTTATTATTAAACGCTCAATTCCTGGCTGTAGTACATATTATAGTCTACTCAGGAGCGATTATGATTTTGTTCCTGTTTACGATCATGTTAATGAATTTGAATGAACAACGAGAAGTACACCGACCTAGAATTACACGTTTAGGAGCAATAGTTTCTTTCTGTTTAATTTGTATTGTATTGATTGCCATTTTTATCAACTCTAAACCAATTGTGGGTGAATACGATTCAACTGGCGAAGATTTTCAGTCGATTCAGGTATTGGGTAAAATATTATTGAACGAATATATGGTTCCCTTTGAATTCGCTTCGATCTTGCTTTTGGTAGCGATGATTGGAACTGTACTATTGTCTAAAAAAGAAAAATTAAATAAATAATGGGTAATATATTAAATCAAATAGGTATTGAAAACTACATCTTTTTAAGTGTTGTGCTTTTCTGTATTGGTATTTTTGGTGTATTGTACAGACGAAATGCTATTATCGTTTTCATGTCTATCGAAATCATGTTGAATGCTGTTAACCTTTTATTTGTTGCTTTTTCAACTTATCATCAAGATGCTCAGGGACAAGTATTTGTATTCTTCTCTATGGCAGTTGCAGCTGCAGAAGTTGCAGTAGGATTAGCTATTTTAGTTTCGATCTTTAGAAATTTAGGTTCGATTAGTATCGATAATTTAAAAAATTTAAAAGGATAAATGGAAATGGATACCAATTTAGCTTTAGTTTTAGTATTAGCTCCTTTTTTAGGATTTTTAATCAATGTTTTCTTTGGGAAAAGCTTAGGAAAAACAGTTTCCGGAATTATCGGGACGGCTGCTGTAGTAGTTTCTTTTGCTGTTACGCTTTTCTTTTTTAATCAAATCAGCCAGACAAGACAAGCCATTCAAATTACCTTATTTGACTGGATTCAAATCAGTAACTTACATATTAACCTTGGATTTTTATTAGATCAATTGTCTTTACTTTGGTTACTTTTTGTAACCGGTATCGGATCATTGATTCACTTATACTCTATTAGCTATATGCACGATGATGAAAATATGCACAAGTTTTTTGCGTATTTGAATCTGTTCATTTTCTTCATGATTACGCTTGTAATAGGAAGTAACTTATTAGTTTTATTTATTGGCTGGGAAGGCGTTGGTCTTTGTTCGTACTTATTAATCGGGTTCTGGTACAAAAACCAGGATTATAATGATGCTGCGAAAAAAGCTTTCATTATGAACAGAATTGGAGATTTAGGTTTATTAATCGGAATGTTCATTATTGGTTCAATGTTCTCTACTTTAGATTATGCAACATTAAAAACTGCAATTGCCGGAGCAACCAACTTAAATATACCGTTGCTTTCATTAGCTGCTTTATGTTTATTTATCGGAGCTTGTGGTAAATCTGCACAAATTCCATTATACACCTGGTTACCTGATGCGATGGCTGGACCAACTCCGGTTTCTGCATTGATTCACGCTGCAACAATGGTTACAGCTGGTATCTTTATGGTAACAAGACTAAACTTTGTATTTGATTTAGCTCCGGATGTTCAAACTGTTATTGCTGTTATTGGAGCTATCACTTCATTAGTTGCTGCAACAATTGGTTTGGTTCAGACTGATATTAAAAAAGTATTGGCCTACTCTACTGTTTCACAATTAGGATTAATGTTCCTGGCTTTAGGATTTGGTGCTTATGAAGTAGCAGTATTTCACGTAATCACTCACGCTTTCTTCAAAGCTTGTTTGTTCTTAGGATCAGGATCTGTTATTCACGGTTTGCACGGTGAACAGGATATGCGTAAAATGGGTGGTTTGCGTAAAGCAATGCCAATCACTTTCTGGACGATGCTGATTTCATCATTGGCTATTTCAGGTGTTCCGTTTTTCTCAGGTTTCTTCTCTAAAGATGAAATTTTATTAACGGCTTTTGAGCACAGTATCCCTCTATATGTTGTTGGATCTGTGGCATCTATCATGACAGCATTTTATATGTTCAGGTTAATGTTCCTTACTTTCTTTAAAGATTTTAGAGGTACAGAAGAACAAAAACATCATTTACACGAAAGTGACGGATTGATTACTTTCCCTTTGATCGTTTTAGCAATTCTGGCTACTTTTGGCGGAATCATTAGCTTACCTGGAAATAGTTGGTTAAATGAATATTTAGCTCCACTTTTCACGAAAGTGGCAGGCGAAGAACATCATTTAGGAACAACAGAATATACTTTGATGGGAGTTGCTGTTTTAGGTGGATTATTAGGTATTTTAATTGCTTATATTAAATATTTCAAACAAGATAATGTTCCGGAAACAGATGAAAACATTACAGGTCTAACCAAAGTTTTGTATAACAAATATTATGTAGACGAAGCTTACGATGCTCTATTTGTTCGTTCTATTAACGGATTATCAAGATTTTTCAGAGACTATATTGAGACTGGTTTATCAGCTCTTGTTTTTGGATTAGGAAAAGTAACCAATGAAATCGCTTTTCAGGGTAAAAAATTACAAAACGGAAGTATCGGATTATACCTTTTTGCTTTTGTTTTAGGTCTTTGCGCCATTGTTTCCTACATATTTTTAGCTAAATAATTTTACAACTATGAACGTTTCTCTTATATTAATTATTCTTCTAATTGGTGCATTTGTCACTTATTTTGCTGGTGATAAACTGGCATCAAAAGTAGCTTTGTTCTTTAGTTTGGCGGCTTTAGGTTGTTCAATTGTATTACTAAATCATTTTTACGCAGGTGAAAACATCAGTTTCATCAGTGCCTGGATTACGCAGCCAAAAATTTCATTTGCTTTAAATGCCGATGGATTAGGAATTGCAATGCTTTTACTAACTGTAGCCTTAACGCCAATTATTATATTCTCTTCTTTTGGAAATGAATATAAAAATGCTAAAGGTTTTTATGCTTTAATTTTATTTATGGCGTTTGCTATGACAGGAACTTTCCTTGCAGCAGATGGTCTTTTATATTATATCTTTTGGGAATTGGCTCTTATTCCTATTTACTTTATCGCTCTTATTTGGGGTAACGGTGATGCTGAAGAACGCAGAAAAGCAGTGGTGAAATTCTTTATTTATACACTTGCAGGTTCTTTATTTATGTTAGTAGCTTTTATCTATTTATATCAAAGAGCAGGTAGCTTTTTAATTGAAGATTTATACAAACTACACCTGTCAGCTGCTGAGCAACTTTGGATATTCTTAGCTTTCTTCCTGGCTTATGCTATTAAAATTCCAATTATTCCTTTCCATACATGGCAGGCAAATGTGTACCAAAAAGCACCAACCGTTGGAACAATGCTTTTATCTGGTATCATGCTAAAAATGGGATTATACAGTGTTATTCGCTGGCAATTGCCAATTGCACCATTGGCTGCAAAAGAATACATGAATATATTCATTGCTCTAGGAATTGCAGGAGTTATCTACGGATCAATTGTAGCTTTAAGACAAAAAGATTTAAAGAAATTATTGGCTTATTCTTCGTTAGCACACGTTGGATTAATTGCTGCAGGAACTTATACACTAACTATTGATGGTTTCCGTGGAGCTGTTCTACAAATGATTGCTCACGGTTTTGTTGTGGTTGGATTGTTCTTTGCTGCTGAAATTATATTCAGAAGATTTGAAACCAGAGAAATTGGTGAAATGGGCGGAATCCGTATCCAATCTCCAAAATTTACCTCTATGTTTTTAATTTTGGTATTGGCTTCAGTAGCTTTACCAAGTACTTTTAATTTCGTTGGAGAGTTTACTGTTTTGTATAGTCTATCTCAAATAAACGTTTGGTTTGCTGTTTTAGGCGGAACAACTATTATTTTGGGAGCTTATTATATGCTTAAAATGTTTCAAAATGTAATGTTAGGAGAAACGAATTCTAAAACTTTTGCAGATGTTTCTGTTAATGAAGGAATTTCATTGGTAGCAATTATTGCAGTTTTAATATTCTTCGGATTTTATCCAAAACCAATTACAGATTTGATCACACCAAGTTTAGAAACAATTCTGAACGTTATCAATAAAAATTAATATTTTAAATAAAAATAAATTAGGGCGTCATTAGTTTTAGATTTCCTAAATCAAAAAAACAAAAATGAATACATTAATAGCTATAACAGGATTGGGTATTTTCTGCCTATTGTTTGAAATTCTTAATTTAAGAAAGGCCATTGTTCCCATTACCATTATTGGTTTATTGGGTGTTTTGGCACTTAACTATTATGAATTTGGATCAACAGCAAGTTACTATAACAACATGATCACAGTGAGTAAATTCTCTACTGCGTTTTCATCATTGTTTATTGTTCTAACTATTTTCTTAGTAGCATTAAGTCATAATTTTTACGAAAATCACCCAACAAAGATTTCAGATTTTGTAGCTATAAAAGTTTTTTTATTAGCTGGAGCGGTTGCAATGGTTTCTTTTGGAAACTTAGCTATGTTTTTCCTAGGAATTGAAATACTATCTATTGCACTTTATGTGTTGGCGGCGAGTGATCGTCTAAATTTGAAAAGCAACGAAGCTGGTATGAAATACTTTTTGATGGGATCTTTTGCATCTGGAATTATTTTATTTGGCGTTTGTTTGATTTACGGAGCTATGGGAAGTTTTGATGTTGCAGAAATTCACGAAAGCTCTTTATCTGCCGAATTGCCAATCTGGTTTCCAATTGGAATGATTTTAATGATCATCGGAATGTTATTTAAAGTAGCAGCAGTACCATTTCATTTCTGGGCACCGGATGTTTACGAAGGATCTCCTGCATTGACTACTGCATTAATGAGTACTTTGGCTAAAGTAGTAGCGATTGCGACACTTTATAAACTGATATCAGCATTAAATTTCGTTCCTTCTTTAGACAATCAGGACCTTTTAGGAACTTTTGAAAACATCGTAGTAATTATTTCAATCGCTTCTATGACCGTTGGAAATATAATGGCTTTGCGCCAGGTAAACGTAAAACGTATGCTTGCATTCTCAGGAATTTCGCATGCAGGTTTTATGTTGATGACTTTGTTAACTGTTGCAACTTCAGCGGGTGTATTATTATATTATACTGCTGCTTATGCATTAGCAGGAATTGCAGCTTTTAGTGTTATATTATATGTTTGCAAAAATCAGGACAACGAAGATATTACTAATTTTCATGGTTTAGGAAAAACAAATCCGTTGTTAGCAGCTATTCTCACAGGTTCGTTGTTATCTATGGCGGGTATTCCAATCTTTTCAGGATTCTTTGCGAAGCTATTCTTATTCAATCAGACTATACAGGCGGGATATATTGCTGTCGTAATCGTTGCTGTAATAAACTCAATTATTAGTGTTGGGTATTATTTCAAATTAATCTTAGCAATGTATTCTAAAGAACCGAATCAGGAACGTACAGGAAAACCTTTCCTTATTTATGCAGTTGCAATAATTTCAATGGTTTTAAATATTGCTTTAGGTCTATTTCCTTCTTTAGTTTTAGATTTATTGAATTAAAATAATTTTATATTTGATAAAAAAGCCGTCAATATAATTGACGGCTTTTTTATTTTAAATAACAAGCAATTTTTAAGAAAGAATAGTATTATATAAATGATTATATTTATAATCATTATATCAAATTTATTATTTATGCTTACAGAAAATAATATAAAAGAATGATTACCATTCGGAGAAATTAAAAACATCAATCAGAGTCTTTTTCTATGTCCTTTTCAGCTTCCTGCGAAAACTATTAATAATTATATTAAAATTGAAAATCTGCAAGATTTAGATTTTATACTAATATCGTTCAACTTAAGTCTCAAAAAGAAAGTGAAATCTAAATTTTAGAAATTGACCTAACAATCAGAATGAAAACAGCATTGAATTGTTAAAAATTCCATACTATTAAGGGCACATCAAAAAATATCAATTATATTTGATTTTTAAAACCAATTACATTATGAATTCTAAAAATCCATTTTTAAGCAACAAGCGTTTTTCATCAAATGCTGTTTCAAAAGCTGAAGAAGTACATCAGGCCCAAATTATTGATTACAATCAGGAAATGACTTTGTCAGGTACTATTAATAAAACAGCTATTTTGTTTTTAATATTATGCGGATCTGCAATGGTTACATGGTGGATGGCATTTAACGGAATGAATGCAATGCTACCAACAATTGGAGGTGCTATTGTTGGACTTGTTTTAGTCATAATCTCAGCATTTAAACCACAACTCTCTCCTTATTTAGCCCCTGGTTATGCCTTATTTGAAGGCTTATTTATTGGTGGAATTTCTGCAATCTTCGAAGCGAGATATCCCGGAATTGTAATTAATGCTGTTAGTGCAACATTAGTAACGTTTTTGGTATGTCTGGGTTTATACAAATTTAAAATCGTAAAAGTTACTGAGCAATTCAAATCGGTAGTTATTGCTGCCACTTTAGCAATTGCAACTTATTACTTAATTTCATGGGTCGCTTCTCTGATTTTTAACTTTACCCCTGTTCATTATGGAAATGGAATGATGAGTATTGGAATCAGCGTTTTTGTAATTATCATCGCTGCTTTAAATCTGTTTTTAGATTTTGATCAAATTGAAAAAGGAGTACAGCAAAAAATGCCAAAATTTATGGAATGGTACGGAGCAATGGGACTAATGATTACATTAGTTTGGTTGTATATCGAATTTTTACGTTTACTATCTAAATTATCAAGTAAAAACTAATTACTTTTTTAAAAATATATACAAAGCCTCTTTGAAAATCAAAGAGGCTTTTTTTATGCCCATTCCCAAGATTTTACTCCTATTGTAGAAGGTTTTTCAATAACTCTATATTCTTTTCTCAATCTTCTCTCCGAACTTAAGATCAAATGTTCTAAAATGAATTATATATCAATTCAAACAGAATGAAACTACCTCAAAACTAGCACTTCCTATAGCTAAAAATTCAATTGAATTTTTAGCTATAGATAAATTACATATTGTTTTTCTTATAATTTAAAAATTTTCATAAAAGAATTTAAACTAAAATGTTTTCCTGAGAAAAATAAAAAAATACTTTCAAAAACGCTCTTAAGCCGCTTTAGGGAAGATATGTAATAAATTACATTCCGTGCAATTTATTACATATTAAACAATAAAACGATTATTTTTTTTCATTATATATTTTTAATATTAAAAATAATCATAATATAGAAATATTAGCTATTTTTGTGTAATCGATTACAATTAAATTATAATGGTTATCGAAAACAAACCACAAAAAACCACGCTTTAACTAACTTAAACCACCAACCATGAAAAAAAAACTAATTTATCTATTGCTTTTGATGACCTCCTGCCAAATATGGTCACAACAAATAACCATTAACGAATCATCAGGCTGGCTGGAATCAGCTTTTGTAAAATGGACACCCCTTCCCGGAGCAGATACTTATAATGTCTACTACACAGGTGGCGGCCAGAGTAACAAAAAAATTGACAACGAGCTTATTCGCAGTTATGGAACTTATTTTCGTGCAGATATTCCAGGACTTTCAGCCGGAAGCTATACTATTACAATCAAGCCCGTTATTGCAACTGTAGAAGGATCCGGAAGCACAACACCTGGCCTGACTGTAATCGCACAAGACCGTGCAGGTTTTGCTTTTCAGGGAGGCCGTGTTCCGGGAGGTTACAAAAGCGATGGTACACCAAAAGACAATGCTGTAATTTTATATATTACTCAGAACACAAAAAATACCATTTCTGCGAATATCACTGGTGCCACCACAAATCCTTGTGTTGGTTTACAGAATATCCTCTATGGCATTAAAAAAGGAAAAGATACCCGACCTTTTATTATTCGTTTAATTGGAAATATAACCGACATGGTTGTCATGGAAGGTGGAGATATCACGATAGAAAATGCCAACAATGCCAATAGCTACCTAACAATAGAAGGAGTTGGTAATGACGCCGTTGTAAACGGAATGGGTATCCGACTTAAATCGGCTTCTAATATAGAAGTAAGTAATCTCGGCTTTATGAATTGCAATAGTACTGCAGGCGACAACATTGGGATGCAACAGGATAATGATCATATCTGGGTTCATAATAATGACTTGTTCTATGGAGATGCCGGAAGTGATGCAGACCAAATAAAAGGAGATGGTGCTATAGACAATAAAAACTCTACTTACATTACATTAGCTTATAATCACTTTTGGGACAATGGAAAGGCAAGCCTTCTGGGTTTAAGTGAAAAAACAACTACGGGTTTATACATCACTTATCATCACAACTGGTTTGATCATTCGGATTCTCGTCATCCTCGTGTTCGTTACTATTCAGCTCATATATACAACAATTATTATGATGGAAACGCAAAATACGGAGCCGGATCAACTTTAGGGTCTTCTTTATTTGTGGAAGGAAATTATTTCCGCAACAGCAAAAACCCTATGATGACTTCGATGCAAGGTACAGATGCATGGGATGCAGCTGCTCAGAAAAACAACGCAACAACCGTAGGTACTTTTTCAGGTGAAGCCGGAGGAACAATTAAAGCCTTTAATAATATTTTCGATGCCGATATCGCGACAAACAGCATGCGATTTGTAGCTTACGGAGACACAAACCCTTTATACAATATTGCAGGAAAAATAAATTCAACAACGGACTTTGATGCCTATGTAGTCACCAATCGTGGAGATCAGGTTCCTGCGACTGTAAAATCCTTTGCAGGAGCTAACACGTACAACAACTTTGATACTGATGCATCTTTATACATAAAAGATTTACTTATTGATGCGCCTTCAGTTGCAAAAACTAAAGTAATACAATATGCCGGACGTATTACAGGTGGTGATTTAAAATGGACATTTGACAACGCTGTAGATGATAAATCTTCACTTGTAATTACAGCATTAAAGTCAGCACTTTCTAATTATACAAGTACCCTAATAACGGTACAAGGCGAAGCACCTGTTGTAATAAGCAGTCAAACTCTTATTGCGACATCAAATACAGATCAGACTGTAATCATGGGAAGTGCCATTAACCCTATCATTCTTACCTGGGGTGGCGATGCAACTGATGCTGATATTCCGCAATTGCCAGCATCAGGAATTAGTTTTGTCAAAAATACTACAAATAAAACGATTACGATATCCGGCACACCTACAGCCAATGTATCCTATGCAGTAACTACCAGTGGTAGCGCCGGCGCGCCGGCAACAAAATCGGGAACCATAGCAATATCAACACCAGTTGTATTGGATGGAGACGAGATACATAATTTTACAGCTTCAGACTTGGTGAATACATTTTACACCATTAAAGGAAGTCTGTCAACAACGAAAGGAACTGTAGTTTATGATGGTCTAACTTTGACTCAATGCTTAAAATTGGAAACTGCAACTTCAATAACCTATACAACAACTCAACCAAGTACATTAACACTTGTTTTTGTTGAGGCAGCAGGAACTGCGAAAATTGATGGCAAAAACTACACAGCGACAGGAGGAATTCTTTCGTTAGCAATTCCAGCGGGAGATCATACAATAGCAAAAAAAGATACTGCAAACTTATTTTATATTAAAACAGTCTATAGTGGAACTTTAGGTTTAGATCAAAATTTTGAATCGAACAAATTAACCTTATATCCAAATCCAGTTACGAATCAAATGTTTATTTCAGCTGATAATATCCAAAAAATAGACCTGTATAACATTTTAGGCACATTAGTAAAAACAGCAACAAAAGACACCGAATCGATAGATTTAAGCCACTTAACTCCTGGTAATTACATTGTTAAAATAACTACAGATTCGGGTACAATTACTAAAAAAATTATAAAAAAATAATTTACTAAAAAACACATTAAAGGCTTCCAGACAGGAAGCCTTTTTTATTTCTACTATTGAAATTATTTCATTAAATAAGATTTTTATTTCATCAGAATACATTTAAAAATAAAATCTTAGACATCATAAAACCATCTTCTATGATTTATAAATGGACTGTAAAATTCATTTAGATGACTAATTCACTTAAAACAGCTTCTCATTTCAGTACAAATAATAAATTTTTTCCTACTTTATTAAGGTGCTGTGAAAAAAATTATAACCGACTCATTTTGAAGTCAATTTTGCAAAATTGTTGCCTTTATACAAACATAAAAACAGAACAAAAGCAGACCTGATGCAGTTTTCTTACATTATGTAATAAATTGCATTTAGTGTAATTTATTACATAATACTCATTTTAAAGCTTAATTTTTTATTGTTATTTTATTTTTATTAGTAAAAAATTACACAATTATAAAATAATATATATTTTTGTGCAATCGATTACAATTGACCATGTAATTTAGATACACAAAAAACCACAAAAAACTTTATTAACTAGAAAAACCACAATTATGAAAAAAAACCTACTTATTTGGACTTTTTTACTTGTCTGCTCGCAAATTTGGGCACAACAAGTGACAATTAACGAAGCTTCTGGCTGGTTAGAATCTGCCTTTGTAAAATGGCAGCCTGTTAGCAATGCACAATCCTATAATGTTTATTATACCGGAAATGGTTTAGTTGACAAAAAAATTGACGATCAACTCATCAGAAGCTATGGTTCATACTACAGGGCTGATGTTCCCGGTCTTAAAGCCGGAACTTATACGATCAAAGTGAAACCGGTTATCTCGGGAACCGAGGGATCAGGATCTGTTACAGGAAATTTAACCGTCGCAGCGCAAGATCGTAATGGATTTGCTTTTGATGGAGGCCGCGTTCCAGGCGGTTACAATGCTGATGGAACACCAAAAACCGGTGCGGTAATTCTTTACATTACTCAAAACACCAAAAATACGATCTCGATAGACATTACAGGCGCAAGTGCGAACCCATGTGTTGGTTTACAAAATATTCTATACGCCATCAAAAAAGGAAAAGATACACGTCCGTTTATCATTCGCTTAATCGGAAATATTACTGACATGACTGTTATGGAAGGTGGAGATGTAACGATAGAAAATGCCAATAATGCCTCCGGCTATTTGACCATAGAAGGCGTAGGAAATGATGCTGTTGCCAATGGCTGGGGTGTACGTCTTAAATCTGCTTCTAACATTGAGGTAAGCAACCTTGGATTTATGAATTGCAACAGTACTGCCGGAGACAATGTTGGAATGCAGCAGGACAACGACCATATCTGGGTTCATAACTGTGATTTGTTTTACGGAAATGCAGGTAGTGATGCTGACCAGATAAAAGGAGACGGTGCACTGGACAATAAATCCTCAACTTACATCACGCTGTCTTACAATCACTTTTGGGATAATGGGAAAGCAAGTCTTTTAGGATTAAGTGAAGGAACAACAACCGGCCTATACATTACCTATCATCATAACTGGTTTGACCACTCAGATTCACGTCATCCTCGCGTACGCTATTATTCAGCACATGTTTACAACAATTATTATGATGGAGTTGCAAAATACGGTGCCGGATCAACTATGGGTTCCTCACTTTTTGTAGAAGGAAATTATTTCCGTAACAGCAAGCACCCGATGATGACTTCTCTACAAGGAACTGACATTTGGGATGAAGCCAATCAGGTAAACAATGCCGGAACAATGGGTACTTTTTCTGGTGAAGCAGGAGGAACTATCAAGGCATTCAACAATACTTTTGATGCTTCAAACGGAACAAACAATATGCGTTTTGTGGCCTATAATGACCCAAATCCCTTATACAACATTTCAGGAAAAATTAGCTCTACAACCGACTTTGATGCTTATGTTGCGACAACAAGAGGGGAAACTGTAAGCAGCACTGTTAAATCTAAATCAGGGGCAAATACCTATAACAACTTCGACACGAATGCCGCATTATATGTAAAAAATTTAGTAATTGATCAACCTGCAGCAGCTAAAACCAAAGTAACACAATATGCAGGACGCGTTTCCGGAGGAGATTTAAAATGGACTTTTAACAATGCAGTAGACGACACATCATCACTTGTCATTACAGCTTTAAAATCTGCACTTACCAACTATACCGGAACATTAGTAGCTGTTCAGGGTGAAGGAAATCCTCCTGCCAGTTCTCAAACACTTACTTCTACTTCTAATAACAACCAAACCGTAGCCAGCGGAACGGCAATTGCTTCAATAGTTTTTACTTGGGGAGGCAGCGCAACAGATGCTACTGTAACCGGAATACCAGCATCGGGAATTAGTTTTGTAAAAAACACAACAGCAAAAACGATTACTATTACAGGAATTCCAACAGCTACTTTATCCTATTCTATCGCCACTACAGGAACTGGAACAGTAGCAACAGGATCTGGAACAATTACTGTTACAAGTGCAGGTGCTCAAACACTTACTTCTCCTTCTAACAACAACCAAACAGTAGCCAGCGGAACAGCAATTGGCTCTATTGTTTTTACATGGGGAGGTAGTGCAACAGATGCAACAGTAACGGGATTACCTGCTTCCGGAATTAGTTTTGTAAAAAATACAACAGCAAAAACCATTACAATAACTGGAACTCCAACTGCTACAGTTTCTTATTCTATTACAACAACCGGGACCGGAACGGTTGCTACAGGATCAGGAACGATTACAGTGACAACAGGCAACTCAGGTACGGACCAAATTCATAATTTTACAACTTCAGGAAAAACGAGTTCATTTTACACTATTACCGGAAACATGAATTCTTCGCCTGGATCCGTAACTTATGCAGGATTAACTTTGACAGAACGTTTAAAAATTGAGTCCAGTACATCAATCACTTATACAACTACAAACACATCAACTTTGACTTTAGTTTTTGATTCTAATTTTACAGGAACAATTAAGGTAGACAATGTCTCCTACACTGCTTCTGCCGGAATAGTTACGGCTTCAATTGCTTCTGGTTCTCACACGATCACCAAAGGATCTGTTGCTAATTTATTTTATATAAGTACAAAATACAGCGGCGGTACAGCAAGAATGGCTCAACCTGAGCAAATAGCTTCAAGCGAAGAAACGACTGAAATTCAAAAAGTAATTCTTTATCCAAATCCTGTAACCAATACTTTATACTTATCGAATTCAAATCAAAAAGTAGAAAAGGTTTTAGTTTATAATATGTCCGGGATATTAGTTAAAAGTGCAGGAAAAAATACAGCAAGTATCGATCTAGCCCAACTGATTCCAGGAACTTATTTAGTAAAAGTTTACACTACGGATGGTTCATTTAATCAAACCATTTTAAAAAAATAAACCTAATTCTAAAGCAAAAGGCTTCCAAAATTGGAAGCCTTTTTTATTATCAAATTCTAAAATAATGTTACAAATCAAATTTAATTCCTTGTGCCAAAGGCAAACTAGTAGTATAATTGATCGTATTCGTTTGACGACGCATGTAGATTTTCCAGGCATCAGATCCTGATTCACGTCCGCCACCTGTTTCTTTTTCTCCACCAAAAGCCCCGCCAATTTCAGCTCCTGAAGTTCCGATGTTAACGTTCGCAATTCCACAATCTGAACCTACAACAGATAAAAATCTTTCGGCCTCACGTAAATTATTGGTCATAATTGCTGATGACAATCCTTGCCCTACTCCATTCTGAATTTCAATTGCATTATCGACATCTCCGGAATATTTGATTAGGTATAAAACCGGAGCAAATGTTTCATGTTGAACAATGGCGTATGAATTTTGAGCTTCCGCAATTGCCGGCTTTACATAACATCCACTTTCGTAACCTTCTCCCGAAAGCACTCCGCCTTCCACTAAAATTTTTCCGCCCTCAGCAACAACTTTGTTCAAAGCAACAGCATACATCTCAACGGCATGCGTATCAATTAGCGGTCCAACGTGATTGTTTTCGTCAAGCGGATTCCCTATTCGCAATTGTTTGTAAGCCGCTACTAATGCATCTTTAACTTTATCATAAATACTCTCGTGAATAATCAAACGTCGTGTAGAAGTACAACGTTGTCCCGCTGTTCCTACTGCGCCAAAAACAGCACCAATTACGGTCATTTTAATATCAGCATCAGGAGTAACGATAATAGCATTATTTCCTCCAAGCTCTAATAATGATTTCCCTAAACGTCCCGCCACTGTTTGCGCTACAATTTTTCCCATTCGGGTTGAACCTGTAGCAGAAACTAACGGAATACGAGTATCAGCTGTCATTAATTCTCCTATCTTATAATCCCCATTAATCAAACATGAAATTCCTTCAGGTAAATTGTTTTCTTTAATAACTTGTGCGATGATATTTTGGCAGGCAACTCCGCAAAGAGGTGTTTTTTCAGAAGGTTTCCAAACACAAACATCACCTGAAATCCATGCTAAAGCAGTATTCCAGGACCAAACTGCCACCGGAAAGTTGAATGCCGAAATAATTCCAACAACTCCCAAAGAATGATATTGCTCATACATACGGTGTCCGGGTCTTTCAGAATGCATTGTTAATCCGTGAAGCTGGCGGGATAAACCTACTGCAAAATCACAGATGTCGATCATCTCCTGTACTTCGCCATATCCTTCCTGCAACGATTTTCCCATTTCGTAAGAAACCAATTTACCAAGAGCTTCTTTATTTTCACGTAACTTTTGCCCAAACTGACGAACAATTTCTCCCCTTTGTGGCGCAGGAATCAAACGAAAAATTTTAAAAGCTTCTGTTGCTGATTGCATTACTTGTTCGTAATCCTGAGGCGTTGACATTTTTACCGAAGCAATTAGTTTTCCGTCAACTGGTGAAAAACTATCCAGAATTTCTCCGGAAGAAAAATTCTGAATTCCGGTTGATGTACCTTCATTGATTGATTTAATGCCCAATTTTTCCAGAGCCTCATTCATTCCAAATTGCGATGCTATTGTTGTCATTGTAACTTTTTTAGTTAAAATTGTTATATTTATATGTAAAGATATCATTTCGAGTTGAATTTCAATCGAAGCGAGTTGTTAAAATCAGGTAAATTTAGGATTAATTAAAATGAATTAAAGCAATGTCCCGTAATTTATTCGCCTTAATTCAGGAACTTTGCAGCAATAAAATTATTTACATATGTCTGTACTCAATCGCTTTTTGATTTGTTTTCTTTTCATTTCATTTCATGCATTTTCTCAAAAAGAGCAAAAAACTTCTTTTCAGGTTGTTCCGTTGGGAATAAAGGGCGGAATTGACGAAAAAAATCTTTCGGCTTATTTGGTAGCTCCAACAAATACAAACGATTTTATTTCTTTGGATGCGGGAACAATAAATGCAGGAATCGAAAAGGCAATTGAAAACAAAGTTTTTAAAGTTTCGACCAGTGAAGTTTTACGTAAGTATATTAAAGGTTATTTTATTTCGCATGCACACCTGGATCATGTTTCAGGTTTGATTATCAATTCTCCTGCGGATTCTTCAAAAACGGTTTATGCCACTGAAAAATGTATGGAAATGATGGAAAATCATTATTTTAATGATGAAACCTGGGCGAATTTTGGTGATAAAGGCCCTGGAACTCCATTAAAAAAATACCATTTTCAGACTTTAAATATTGGTGAAGAAACTCCAATTACCAATACTACAATGACGGTAAAAGCCTATCCGTTAAGTCATGTAAATCCGTTTGAAAGTACTGCTTTCCTAATTAAAAACGGAGAATCTTATTTGCTTTATTTGGGAGATACAGGCCCTGATGCTGTAGAAAAAAGCGATAAACTAAAATCGCTCTGGACAGTAATTGCCCCTCTTGTAAAAAACAAACAACTGAAAGGGATTTTTATTGAAGTTTCTTTCCCAAATGAGCAACCGGACCAATTTTTGTTCGGGCATTTGACTCCGAATTATTTAATAAAAGAACTTCACACTTTAGAAGACTTATCAGGAAAAGGAACTTTGAAAGGTTTTAATATTATCGTCACGCATTTGAAGCCGCCAACTAAAAATATTGTCAAACTTAAAGAACAATTGGAAAAGCAAAATGATCTTGGATTGAAGATTATCTATCCGGAACAAGGGAAGAGATTTGAATTGTAAGTTTGGTTAACTAGCCACTCCCGAAAGCTATCGGGATTTACAGCTTAAACGGATTTTTTCTCCTTTTTTGTCATTTCTACGCAGGAGAAATCCCACTCGAAACTCCACAAAAAATGTCGACAATCTTTGTCGGTAAACTAGTTTGATTTCTCGTTCCTCGAAATAACAAGATGACTTAAATTACACAATAAAACTTCTTATAAAACTAATCTTCTACCCCCGTACCCATAGCTATCGGGAGTAGCGAAAATCTTTTTCTGGCTTCTTTAGCCAGGAAAAGATTGAAACGGATAGCGGGAAATAGCTCCTAAAAAACTAAATCCCAAGAAAGCTCTAATTTAAAGATTTTTATTTCTACTACTAATATAGGATCCCTAACAGGTTTTAAAAACCTATTAGGATACGCTGATTCAATTTATTACTTCTTCGCTACAAATCTAGGATCAGACTCCATTACCGTACCACAATTATCGCAGGTCCTTAGTTCTTCTGAATTATAGAAATGCTCGAAATGTGGCAAGAAATCTTTCTCAATATTGTGCAGTTCAAAAAATACTTCATAAAGTTTGTGATTACAATTATCACAGTGCCAGAGTAATCCGTCAGTATATCCTTTTCCTGCACGTTTGCGCTCGATTACTAAACCTATAGAACCCTCTGAACGAACTGGAGAATGCGGAATTTTAGCCGGATGAAGATACATATCACCTGCATTAAGTTCCATTTCTTTACGTTCACCATCTTCTTGAATGACCACTTTTATACTTCCTTCGAGTTGATAGAAAAGCTCTTCTGTTTCGTTGTAATGATAGTCTTTTCGGGCGTTTGGCCCCGCTACAATCATGACGATATAATCGCCGGAATCTACATAAAGGTTTTTATTTCCAACTGGCGGTTTTAGTAAATGACGGTTTTCGTCGATCCATTTAGTAAGATTGAAAGGTTTTGCTATTGACATGGTTTGTGATACTGGGTTTCTATGAAGCTAAGTTAGTAAAAAGTTTTCTTGTAGAGGCGCCAGCAGTGCGTCTTAGTTGCTTTTTATGAACTCTGGTCAGACGCATTGCTGTGCGTCTCTACATGTTCGCCTCTACAATTGCTTTTCTTTTATTAAATAAATATAAACCGGAAAATGATCGCTAAAACCAACTTCGGTTAAACTGTGCCGTAACGGATATCCTTTATATGGCCCCGAAGTTGTAATTAGAAAAGGTCTGTTGAAGATCCCGGCTTTCCAGAATTTAAAGGTAGAGAAATCAGGTTTTATAAGAGATTCCGTTATTATAATCTGGTCGAAAATATCCCAGGAATCACGAAACGCAATTGTTCCCATGCCTTTATGTGCCATTTCTTCAAATGGATTAAAAACTCCGAATTCCGGAACTTCACTTTTTTTTGCCTTTGCTCCCAATGCTACTTTTACACTTCGGTTAAACGGACCATCGTTTAAATCTCCCATCGTAATTACTTTTGCATTCGGATTGATTTGCTGCAATGAATCGATAATTCTTCTGTTTAAATTTCCCGCCAATTCCCGAAATGGGCTACTCTTTTTTTCTCCTCCAGATCTTGATGGCCAGTGATTAACAATAATGTGTATCTCTTCATCTTCGAGAAAACCTGTAATCAAAAGCTGATCTCTTGTAAAAATACGATTGTTATTTTCTGTTTTTATTTCGACGTCATCATCTACTTCTTCCTTCTTTTCCTCTTTTGCAATTGCATTATTTTTATAAATGTATAAAGGGATATTAGAGTAAGAAGTTGGTCTAAAATATTTCTTTTGATACAGTAACGCGACATCGATTCCGCGTTTGTCAGGAGAATCAAAATGAATAATTCCATAATCAAGATTGAGAAGTTTAGGTTGTTTGATTAAATCTTCCAAAACGCCACGGTTTTCAATTTCAGAACCTCCAATTAAAGTTGGTGCATTCGGATTTTCGGGAGTTCCTATTTCAGACAAAACCCTGGAAAGATTTTTTAATTTCTGCTCGTATTTTTCTTTTGTCCAATGCTGCACTCCATCCGGAGTCCACTCATCATCATGTGTTGTGGGATCGTTTATGGTATCGAAAAGATTTTCGAAATTATAAAATGTAACGGTATGAATTGTATATTTCTTTGACTGTGCCTGCACAATCGAAAGAGAAAAAACAGCAATAAAACAAACCTGAAATTTAATAGCTCGCACGACCTGAATATTTTAAAAAGTTCAATTTAAGCAAATAATTTTATTTGTAAGAATTTTACAATTATATTGTTTGGTTTTACCTTTTTTTATTTCAAATTGTCTTGTAACTTGCCGACTTAATCTCCCTATTCAAAAAATGAAAAAAAATCTTTTATTCTTTATTTTATTTACAATTTTCAGTTCTTCTTATGCTCAAAAAAACGCTGCTTTTGTAGATAGTGTCAGGGTAAAACATCATATTCCCGAGCTTGCCTACGCTGTGGTTTCATCTGATGCTATACTTGAGATTCGGGCTTTGGGAAATCAAAGAATCAATACTAATTTTAAGGCAAATCTTTCAGACAGATTTCGTTTAGGTTCTATTACCAAAACGATAACAAGTTATATTGCTACGGTTTTAGTTAAAGAAGGAAAAATAAAATGGGATACTAAGTTTTTTGATTTATTCCCTGAACTAAAATCAAAAAGTGATCCTGCTACTTACAATTTTACTTTACAGGATTTTTTGACTTTTCGTGCTAATATCAATACCTGGTCATACGGAAATGACACCCCAACTCAGGAAGAAATTAAAGGAAATAATCAACAGCAACGCTATGAGTTTATTGCCTGGTTTTTGCAACAAAAGCCTGTTTTAGAGAAAGAGGAAATTTATTGGTCAAATCCCGCCTATGTCGCAGCAGGACTTATGCTCGAAAAAGCAACAGGCAAAAGCTATGAAACTTTAGTAAAGGAATTAGGGGCTAAATTAAAAATTGATTTTGATTTTGGGCAACCCAATTTCAAAGATGTCAATCAGCCATGGGGACATGATGAAAATTTAAAACCGGAAGCCCCGGCATCAAACTACAAACTAAACTGGCTTTCGTCTGCAGGAAATATAAATGTGAGTTTGCCTGATTATTGTAAATTTACACAAATGCAATTGCAGGGTTTATTAGGCAAATCGAAAATATTAAGTGCTCAGGATTTTGACAAAATGCATTACGGACTGCCTGAATTTTCTTTTGGATGGAATTCAGAAATCAAAGAAAGTAATCAATTAAAATATTCATTTCATAACGGAAATCCGGGAACTTTTTTAACCAAAGTGTATCTTTGTAAATCCATCAATAAAGCTTTTATTCTTTTTGCCAATGTACAATCTGAAGAAGCTGACAAAGGATTAATTTTAATTTTAGAAGAATTAGAAAAGAAATATGGCGGTTAATCGTTTAACCAAAACCCAAGTTAAAAATAATTTATAATTTTAAGCAAAAAGAAACCATGATCATGAGCCAGGTCCAATACTTAAAGAAACACTTTGCGTGTTGTAAATTCATATTTCTTATTTTTGCTTTGCATTCATTCACTTGTCAATCACAACAAAATATGATAACACCACCTTATTTACAAAAAGGAGATACGGTCGCAATTGTAGCAACTGCCAGAAAAAACATCGACGATAACCTTAAACCTACCATAGATTTATTGCACAGCTGGGGTCTGGAAGCTGTTGTTGGAACCACAATTGGACTTGATTATAACCAACTTGCCGGAACCGATGAGCAACGCGCTGCAGATTTTCAGCACCAATTAGACAATCCAAATATTAAAGCAATCTGGTGTGTTCGTGGCGGATACGGAACGGTAAGAATGATTGATCTATTAGACTTTACAAAATTCAAACAACACCCAAAATGGGTTATTGGCTTTAGTGATGTTACCGTTTTGCACAATCATTTAAACACAATGGGCTATAAATCGATTCATGGTGTAATGCCGGTAACAATTCCGCGCGCTACTCCGGCTGCAATCAGCTCAATGAAATCGAGTTTGTTTGGTGAGCCGTTATCCTATTCTGTAGCTCCGGACAAAATGAATCGTTTTGGTAAAGCGACCGGTGAATTGGTTGGAGGAAATTTATCTATTCTATACAGTTTGCTAGGTTCACCATCGGCCATTGATTGCAAGGATAAAATTTTATTTATCGAAGATCTGGATGAATATTTATATCATATCGATCGAATGATGATGAATTTGAGACGTAATGGATGTATTGAAAACCTTAAAGGAATTATTGTTGGCGGAATGACCAAAATGAAAGACAACGAAGTGCCCTGGGGGAAAAACGCAGTTGAGATCGTAGACGATGTTACTAAAAAATATAATATTCCGGTAATCTTTAATTTTCCGGCAGGACATATTCAGGACAACAGGGCTTTGATAATGGGAAATACCATTTCTATTGATGTCAATTCATCAGGAAGCACGGTTTCTTTTCAAAAATAACATTACAATGCCCTAAAGCATAGGGAGAATTTCAAATACCACAAAAAATCTCGCAAAGACGCAAAGTCGCAAAGCAATTTCAATCAGGCTTTACGACTTTGCGTCTTTGCATGCACAAAAAAATCATAACTAATAACTCATAACTTAAAATGGCGGAACATAATGATTTAGGAAAAAGAGGCGAAGAACTTGCTGTGGAATTTCTTCAGAAAGACGGTTACACCATTTTAGAACGAAATTGGACTTTTCAGAAGGCTGAAATTGATATTATTGCGCAAAAAGAATCTATTTTGGCCATCATTGAAGTAAAGACCAGATCGAGTTTAGATTTTGGCTCTCCCCAAGATTTTGTTAAACCTAAAAAAATTCAGCTTCTTGTAAAAGCAGTAAATGCCTACATAAACGATAGGGAAATAGATTTTGATGTAAGATTTGACATCATTGCCATTCATAAAAATAGCGAATCATTTGCAATTGAACACCTTACGGATGCTTTTTATCATTTTTAACATAATTTTACATTGTTATATTTGTAACAAATTGTTTTTTTATTTATATTTGCCAAAATTTATAACATCCCCTATTAACTAAACCAACACAATCAAGTTACAAAAAAAAGAAAAAAAGCTATGAAAACCGTTTCTTCAATCGTCGAAAATTACATCAAAACAAAACCCTTTTTATTAAATGCGTTATCGCTTGGCATCATCAACCTGACGTCGCTCTCCCGGAACATTATGACCGAACTGGAAAGTGAATTTGGGAAAGAAGTAAAACAAGGCGCTGTTGTAATGTCGTTGAAGCGACTCACGGAAGAATTAGATTTTAAACTGAACCACAAAATTAATAAAGTAATCAAGAATATTGGTGAAATCACAGTTCGATCTGAATTGACAGATTACACTTTTGCAGCTTCAGAAACTGTTTTAAACAAACAAGCTGACTTAATCTCTGATATTAATGCTTTATCTGATATTTTTTATACCTCATCTCGTGGTGTAAATGAAACTAACATCGTGGTTAGCAGCAGTGTAAATCATTTAGTTGAAAAGCATTTTATGCGTGAAAAACTAATTCAGAAATTAGATAATCTGGCTTCAATTACGGTAAAATTGCCAAAAGAAAACATAGTAGTTCCTGGTATTTATTACTTCATTTTTCAACGTTTGGCCTGGGAAGGAATTATCATAAATGAAGTAATTTCTACTTCAAATGAGTTTACTATTTTAGTTGGAGAAGATCAGGTTGATGTTGCTTTTAAAGTAATTAAAGACTTGAAAAACTAATTCATTTTAACTTACAAAGAATCAATTATCGATTCTTCATTATAACATCCTTTTATCATTTCTGCAAAGAAAGGTAAAAGGATGTTTTTTTATATTTTCAATTATAAAATTATCCTTCGCCACAATTCAAAATAAGAATATTCTCAAAAAAACAACAGCATAATGATTTATTTATAAAATATAAGTTAAAAAAACACCGACTTGACAAAGAGCCACTTACCAAGGCCTATGGTATTATCCTGCATAAATTTTATTAAAAAACATAGAATTAAGTTTTTTTTAATAATATTTGTTGCGAATAATATTTTTATATATTTGCTAATCAGTCAGGAAATCAGAGTACCAATTTTGATAGTATCATAATATAATTAGATTTAAATACAGACTAATTAAATTAATGTTAGAAGCAAACAACCATAGCGAAAAATTATTGGTGAGTGAACTCAAAAACGGCAACGAAAAAGCATTTCGTACACTTTTTGATTTATATTACCAGAACATCTACGGTTATAGCATCAGTTTATTAAAATCAAAAGAAGCCGCAGAAGAAAATGTTCAGGATGTTTTTATGAAAGTTTGGCAACATCGTGAAAACTTAAATCTCGAACAATCTTTTAAAGCTTATATTTTTACCATTGCCCGAAATCAGGCATTTAACTTTTTGAATAAGGCTGCCAATGATGCGTTGCTGAAAGAGGAAATTTTTTACGAAAGTCAGAAATCTCATGAATATGGCGATTATTCGATTCGGGAAGCCGATTGCAAAAAACTTCGAAAGGAGGCTATGAGCCAATTGCCCCCCAAACGAAAACAGATTTTTAAGATGTCCCGAAAGAAGGGTATGAGTTATGAAGAAATCAGCCAGGAACTCGGCATCTCTATCAATACAGTCCGGAATCAAATGAGCAAAGCATTAGAATCGATGCGGGTCTTTTTTCAGGTTCATGACGAGATTATCTAAACCAAAAAACCACATTAACCATTAAAATCACTCTTCCCGGGTGATTTTTTTTTGGCTTAACCACAAAGATCGCCAGGATTTACGCAAGGCTCGCAAAGTAATATACTCATTTAAAACTTTCAAATTTTGAAAACTTTGCGAACCTTGCGGTTAAATCACACAGTTTGTGACTCTCTATGTTTGATTTCTCTAAAAAATTAAAAATATTTTTAATTAAATCACCTCAACAAAATCAATACTTCACAAGTTTTTTCTTTCTATCAAAATGTTAAAATTAAAAAATTTACAACGTTTGAGTAGTACTCAACTTGTTTTCAACTGTATTATATAAAACCCAGCCCTAAATCAATTCGTGATGAATTCAAATTCTGAAATGCAACGTCTTTTACAAAAGTTTGTTTTGAACCAATGTACACCCGAGGAAACAAACGAGGTAATTGCCTATTATAAAAAAAATAACCTTACGGATGATTTCCCTTCGGTAGAAGACATTGAAAATCTTCTGACCGAAATGCCAAAAATGGATCAGCAAACCGCAAACTCTATTTTTGCGTCTATTTTGGCAACTTCACAAGAAAATGAAACTGTAATAGAAATTGTACCCCAAAAATCAAATTTCAGAAAATACATTTCAATTGCTGCTTCTGTTGTTGTTTTATTAGGAATTGGTCTTGCTTATCAAAAAGGAGCCTTCTCAACTAAAACGGAACCTAAATTTGACTTTAAAAGCTCTGATATTGTCTTGCAATTAGAAGATGGAAAAGTTCAGATCATATCTGAGAATAATAAAGTTGAAGTAAGAGATGCTGATGGAAATATCGTTGGGAATCAAGACGGAGATAAAATCGTTTACGACAACAATTCTGATTTGGAGAAAGTAACTTATAATACTCTCAAAATTCCTTACGGCAAAAAATTCAGATTAGAATTATCAGACGGAACATTGGTTCACTTAAATTCAGGAACGACTTTAAAATATCCTGTAAAATTTATAGCTGGAGAAAACAGACAGGTTTTTCTGGATGGTGAAGCTTTTTTTGATGTTGCAAAAGACGCAAAGCATCCTTTTATTGTAAATGCTGATGCCTTGAATGTACGTGTTCTGGGGACTCATTTTAATGTTTCTAATTATCCTGAAGATGCTGTAACCGATGTTGTTTTAGTCGAAGGATCTGTTGGAATGTATCGCTCAAACGAAGAATTTGATGCCAATAAAAATACAATTCTGAAACCTGGTTACAAAGGAAGCTTTGACAGAGAAAGTGCGATGATTTCTACTAAACCTGTTATTACTGATATCTACACTTCGTGGATCAATGGCGGATTGACTTTTAGAAATATGACTTTCAGAAATATTATTACAAAACTGGAAAGACGCTATAACGTTACTATTATAAACAAAAACGAAAAACTGGCAAACGAAAAATTCAATGCAAGTTTTAAAGAAGAATCTATAGAAAATGTGATGAGCTATTTTAATGACATTCATGGCATTAATTACACCATAAAAAACAATCAAATACTAATTAAATAACCACTAAAAACATGACCCATTATGAAGAACTAAAATTACAGGAATAAAAAAATCGGAAAGAGCTGCGAACAATTTCCGATTTACTAAGTGATTGAATATAACGAATTAACTACAATCAATTAACAAAATTATGAAAAAAAAATCAAAGAATACTGGGTTTTTATACCGAGTGTTCCAAAATGACCTAAAATTGAAATTAACTACACTACTTATTTTGGTCGCCATGTTTAATATTAGAGGGAATACTTATGCTCAAAAAACAAAAGTAACCCTTGAATTAAACAATTCAACAATCGAAAAGGTTATTGAGACCATAGAACAAAAAACGGATTTCAGGTTTATTTATAAATTAAATGACATCGACTTAGATCGAACAATTTCTATTTCGGTAAAAGACCAAGCCATTAATATTGTTTTAGATAAGCTTTTTAAAGGAACTTTAACTGAATTTAAAATTCGGGACACCCAGATCATCCTAAAAAAGCCGGAACTAAAAACACAAAATGTTCAATATCAAAAACAAACCGTATCCGGAATCATTACTGATGAAAATGGCTTGCCTTTACCGGGAGCTTCTGTTACTGAAGAAGGAACAAGAAACGGAATGGTAACTGATTTTGACGGAAAATACAAACTTACTGTAGAAAGTAGTACTTCTGTAATTATTGTATCCTTTGTTGGATATAAAGAGAAAAAAGTTGTTGCCAGCCAAAGCGTTATCAATATTCAGCTCGTTCCTGATGCCACAGACTTACAGGAAATAGTGGTTGTAGGATATGGTTCTACTGTCAGAAAAGATGTTACCGGAGCGGTTTCTTCAATCGCTGCAAAAGACATGAACCAGGGCGCTATTGTAAACCCATTACAATTGATTTCAGGAAAAGCTGCGGGTGTAAACATTACTCAAATTGGTAGCGAACCGGGTTCAGGACCAAGCGTTCGTATTCGTGGTATTTCTTCTTTAATTGGAGGAAATGACCCTTTGGTAGTCGTAGATGGAATTCAGGGAAACATGGATTTATTAAATCAGGTTCCGCCAAGTGAAATTGAAAGTATTGATGTTCTTAAAGATGCTTCGGCTACGGCTGTTTATGGTTCAAGAGGAGCGCCTGGTGTAATCATTGTAACGACTAAAAAGAACAAAGCCGGAAAATCTACTATGGAATATATAGGGTCTACTTCTATCGATTTTATTCCAAAAAAACTGGATATGTTAGATGCTAACCAATGGTGGGCAACCGCTCAAAGTGTTGGTGTTCCTGCTTCTGCAAATCACGGTTCAAACACAGATTGGTATGGTCTTTTGACGCAAACCGGAATCACACAAACGCATACCTTGTCATTTGGTGGAGGAACTGATAAATTCAATTACAGAGCTTCTATAACCGCTATTTTGCAAGATGGAGTTGTAATTAATTCCAGCAATCAAAAATATATCGGTCGCATTCAGGCCACGCAATTGGCTCTTGATGACAAATTAAAATTGACTTTTAATTTAAATACCGGAGTAAATAATGTAACCAGCAGCATTGGAGAAGTAGGAACGGTTTCTTATAAATCAAACCTTATCACCAATTCATTATTGGCAAGACCAACAGATCCTGTTTTTAATACCGACGGAAAATATTATACGGATCCAACTGTATTTCAATATTTAAATCCTTATGCGGTAGCTGAGACTGCAACGAATGAAACTCAAAATGATAATTTATTTGGAAGTTTAAAAGCAGATTTAGACCTGGGTAAAGGTTTTTCTGCAAACTGGTTTGGAAGCTGGAGAAAAACCAATAAAACTATTGGCTATTTTATGCCTGCAGCATCAACAGATGCTCTTGCAGTAGATCAGAAAGGTTATGCTAATATCAAAAATGAAAGACAAAACGAGAAATTAACTAACATAAGTCTTACTTATAAAAAAACCTTTGGTATACATAGTTTTAATGCATTAGCATTGTACGAATGGCAGAGCCAGACTTATCAGGGTAATTATGCTCAGACCAGAGGTTTTATAAACGATAATACTACTTATAATGCACTTCAGTTTGGTGATTTCTCTAAGGTACAGTCTAACGATATTTCTTCTTATAAAAATGACAGAACTTTAGTTTCGTATTTAGGAAGATTAAACTACTCTTTGTTAGACCGTTATTTACTTACAGCAAGTATCAGACGAGATGGTTCATCTGTATTTGGAGCCAACAACAAATGGGGAAATTTCCCGTCAGCTTCTGTTGCATGGCAAATTAACAAAGAATCATTCATGGCCACACAGACTTTGTTTAATGAACTAAAATTACGTGTTGGATATGGAGAAACCGGTAATCAACAAGGTCTTTATCCACAAACCTCATTATCATTGGTGGGTAGTGCAGGAACTACTTATTTTGGAGGAATGCCTATCACCAATTTCAACATTACCCAAAATGCAAATGCTGATTTGAAATGGGAAACCAAAAAACAAACCAATATTGGTCTTGATTTTGCTCTTCTAGACAACAGAGTAAGAGGTAGTGTAGATGTTTATGATTCTAAAACCGAAAATTTATTATTTGATTACACAGTACCTCAACCCCCTTATCCTTATAATCAAATAAAAGCCAACGTAGGAAGTATTTCAAACAAAGGTTTAGAGATTGCTCTTGCCTATGATGTTATTAAAACGGATAACAGCACACTTACACTAGCCGGAAATGTGTCTTTTATGAAAAATGAAGTACTTAATTTAAGCGGCAGTATTAATGGTATCCCATTAAACACTGATTATGTTGGTTGGGGAGCAGCAAACTCCTATCTAGTACAAGGAAAACCAGTTGGTGCCTTTTACATTTTAGAACATACAGGTGTAAATGACAATGGCGTTGAAACGGTAAAAGATCGTGACGGAAACGGTATTATTGATCAGGGCGTAAAAAGTCCGGATCGTTATTATGCAGGTTCTGCTTTACCTACTTACACCTTTGCCTTCAATCCGTCTTACAGATACAAAAATTTTGATGCTTCGATGTTAGTAAGAGGTTCAGGAGGCAATAAAATCTACAACGCATTGAATCAAAACTTAAGTATGCTGGAAAACACTGGTAAATCAAACATTTTAGAAAGTGCTGTTGATAAAGGAATTCACTCTTCTCCCTATGGATCTGATCTCTGGCTAGAAGACGGTTCATTTATTCGTTTAGAAAATGTTACTGCAGGATATACATTCCGTTTTACAGATAAATATGTAGACTCTATCCGACTTTCTCTTACAGGAAACAATTTATTGCTGATTACTGATTACACTGGTCTTGATCCTGAATTGAATATTAGCGGAAGTGGTAAAACTGAAGACAACTTTGGTGGTGACAGAGGAATTTATCCCCGTACCAGAAGTGTTGCATTTGGTCTGACTGTAAAATTTAAATAGTAAAAGAGATGAAAATTAAAAATATAATAATAGCAGGAAGCGTTTGTTTCCTAGCCCTTTTTGGATGTACAGATATCAGCGAAAATGTGTACGACAAATATCCGGCCGACGAATTTTATGGTACACCTGAAGGAGCTAATATTGCCCTTGCAAGCGTTTATGCCGAAATTCCTGGTGACTTTCAACGTAACAATATACCGGGTGTTGGTTATGCCGGAGCTGATAATGGTTGGTACGACATGAACTGTATGTCATCTGACGAACAAGTGATTCCGCATAGAAATACCGGAGACTGGCAACAAGATTTTGCCCGTTTACACAAACACGAATGGTTGCCAACTGATTTTATCATTAATAATACATGGAACTGGTTATACAAATCCGTTTTCAATGCGAATTTAGCTGTTCAGTTATTAGAAAAATCAAATGCCGAAGCTTCAAAAATTGCTGAAGCCAAAGTATTACGTGCTTTCTTTTATTATTTATTGATTGATGATTTTGGTGATGTTCCATTTTTTACTGATAACAATATTACAGTAGATAAAATTCCGCAATCAAGCCGTAAAGAAGTATACAGTTTTATTGTAAAAGAATTAACTGAAAACGTAGAATTACTTTCCGGAACAAGAGGAGGAAATTATTACGGAAGATTCAATAAGTGGGCTGGTTATACCTTATTAGCAAAAGTGTATCTGAATGCTCAGGTATATACCGGAGAAGCGAAATGGAACGAATGTTTAGCAGCTTGTAACAAAGTGAGCGAAGGTGGTTTTGCACTACATTCCGGAGCAGCAAATGCTTCCAGTCCGTTAGGAAATAAATATTATGAATTATTTGGAGATGTACTTCCTGATGATGAAACCATTTTACCTATTTATGCCACTCTTGATATCGTTTCCCGTAATATTTATGCCGTTCGTAGCGTATACGGTCCGCATGGTACCGCTTTATTTGGAATGGCGGGTTGGAATGGTACAATTGTGCCTAAAGATTTCTTCCTGAAATATGATACAAATGATATTCGCAGAAAACAGTTTTTATTTGGCGAACAATCAGGAGGTTTTAATTATACACTGGATGTTGCTTCTTTAGACAATCCGGGAGCAGCTCCTCAAGCAGGAGTTCGTAATGTTAAATTTTATCCGGCGGGAGCAAAAAGTGGCGGAGGAGCTTCAAATGACTTTCCAATTTTCAGATATGCTGACGTGATTTTAATGATAGCAGAGTGTAATGCCCGTTTAGGAAATCCAGGTGCTGCAAAACCTTTCATAGACCAAATCAGACAACGTGCCGGTTTAGACGCATTGGCTGCTAACCCAACTCTTGATGATATTTATAACGAAAGAGGATTCGAACTCAACTGGGAAGGTCACAGAAGACAAGATATGATTCGTTTTGATAAATTTTTATTGGCAAACGAATTCAGACCTGTATCTCCTGCTTACCGAAAGTTGTTCCCAATTCCAACCTCTGCTTTAGATGCTAACAAAGGACTAAAACAAAATCCGGGTTATTAAAACAAAACTATCATGACAAAATATATCCATAAATTATTCCTCTTAGGGAGCGTGCTTTTTTTAAGTGCTTCCTGTGACAGTGAAGCCGAATTAACGACTTTAAAAACCGTAAATTTCCCTTCTGCAATTGAAGTTTCTTCCAGTACATTGGTACTAACCGAAGATTCTGCTGATGACAATGTTTTACTTGTTTCCTGGCCAGAAGTAACATTTCCTATTGATGCGCCGGTTACGTATGCCGTACAATTTGATTTAATTGGTGACACCAGCGGAGCTAATGCCTGGCAAAAAGCCACAAGAATTGTAGTTGGCGAAGATGTTTTAAGCAAAGCATTTATTGGTCTCGATTTAAATAAAATTGCAACAGACTTAGGACTTCTTCCTGGTGTTGCCGGAAAATTAGTAGTTCGTGTAGAGGCTGCTATGGATCGAAAAATCTATTCTGCGCCTATTACTTTAACGGTTACACCTTATGAAAAAAGCGTTGTATTTGGCGAAATTTATATGCCGGGATTCTATCAGGGAGAATTTAATGTTGGGACTGCCGCAGCTTTAACCGCTATTTCAAAAGGTATTTATCAGGGTTATGTTACCCTTACTCCTGGCAATGGCACTGATTTTAAATTAAACACAGCCAGAAACTGGGATCAATACTACGGAGCCGGAGCAACAAACAATGATTTAAAAGATATGAGTGAGCCTAATTTTCATCTGCCGGGAGAAGGTTCTTATCAGATCAAAGTAAATTTAAACACTTTAAAATGGAGTGCTACTCCTTATGCCTGGGGAATTGTAGGTTCATCAACTCATGCACCAACACCTGAAGATAAAGATTACGGATGGAATCACTCTATTCCGATGTCATACAACCATGAAACGAAAACATGGAAAGTTACTGCCAACTTATTAGCAGGAGCTTTAAAATTCAGATTAAATGATAAATGGGATGTAAATTACGGTCCTGCAGATCCTTCAACAAACACTATTAATAAAGATAATGGTGGTGCTTATGACATTGGAGAACCAGGAACTTACGAAATAACCTTTACTATAAACGAAATAGATCCGGCAACTTCAGGTTACCCTGCAACTGCGACTTGTACTATCGTTAAAAAATAATCTAAAACTACAATACAGTTTAGATTAGTTGGAGTGATACCTGCCTTTTTTGAGCGAAAGGCAGGTTATCTATAACACTCAATAAAAGCCTTTGGCACTATTAAATTCAAAAAACTATGAAATCAAATATAAATATCGTCTATACTTTAATACTTGCAGTAGCATTTATTTCGTGTAGTTCATCAGATAGCGATTCTACTCCGGCCTCTCCTTATACACAATACGGAACCGCATTCGAAAAAATGCCTAAAAAAGAAGACGCTATAATTTATCAGGTCAATATTCGTGCTTTTAGTGCCGCAGGAACCTTAAAAGGTGTTCAGGACAGGTTGACCCAAATTCAGGAACTGGGTGCCAATGTTATTTATTTAATGCCCATTTATCCTGTTGGAAAAGTAAAAGCTTCCGGAGAATTAGGGTCTCCTTATGCTGTACAGGATTACAAAGCTGTAAATCCGGATTTCGGGACTTTACAAGATCTTCAGGTTTTGGTTGAAGAAGCACACAAAAAAAACATGGCTGTAGTGCTGGACTGGGTTGCCAATCATACTGCCTGGGACAATACCTGGATTACACAACATTCAAACTGGTATCAAAAAGATGCAACCGGAGCTATTATTATCCCCCCGGGAACCAATTATAATGATGTAGCGCAATTAGATTTCAATAATACCGAAATGAAGGCGGCTATGATCGATGCCATGTCATATTGGGTTTATAATGCGAACATTGATGGTTTTAGATGTGATTATGCCGATTTTGTACCCCAAAATTTTTGGTCAGAAGCCATTACGAAATTAAGAAGTATCAAAAAAAATCAAACTATTTTAATGTTAGCCGAAGGATCTCGAGTGAATCATTTCGCTGCTGGTTTTGACTATACTTTTGGATTCAATTTTTTCAGCACATTAGAAAAAGTTTTTAAAGAAAGTAAGCCTGCCACTACCCTTCAGGATTCTAATGCTACCGAATATGCAAACAATTATAACGAAGAAAACAGAATTGTAAGATATACCAGCAATCACGACGTAAACCTTTCAGACGGAACACCATTAGAACTTTTTGGCGGTAAAAAAGGATCTGTTGCTACTTTTGTTGTAGCGGCTTATTTAAAATCGGTTCCAATGATCTATAACGGACAAGAAGTTGGGTACGATAAAAGAATCAATTATTTCGCAAAAACCCCAATCGACTGGTCTGTTGCTGATGATGCTATGTTAGCCGAATACAAAAAAATAATTGCTTTTAGAAATACGAGCAATGCTGTAAAAAGAGGAACTTATACCGGATATAGCAGTGATGCTGTAAGTGCCTTTACTATGGTAAAAGATACCGAAAAAGTTCTCGTGCTTTCTAATTTAACGAATAGTACCGTAAAATATCTTGTGGTGCCAGCTTTAAAAACGACATGGAAAGATGCTTTTACCGGAACTTCCGTAATCCTTGGCAGCGAAATTACCTTACTTCCTTTTCAGTATTTAATATTGAAAAACTAATACCTACGCAACTTTAAAATCAAATTAGATTTGCAAAAAACTAAATAACATGAATTTTCAATCCCAAAAATCACTGCTTCATATTTGTAGCAAAAAAGTAGCGTTGTTTCTTTTTATTTGTGTCAATTCCTTATGGATTCAGGCACAGGAAATAACTTCACCTGATAAAAATCTTTCTTTAAAATTTGAACTAAAAGAAGGCGGAATTCCGTCTTACCAATTATCATATAAACAAAAAGTAGTTATAAAACCAAGTTCTTTGGGTTTAGAACTTCAAAATTTGCCTTCGTTTTTGGATGGTTTTACCGTTACAAATACAGCACAATCCTCAGTTGATGAAAATTGGAATCCGGTTTTAGGTGAAGAAAAAACAATTCGCAACCATTACAACGAATTGGTTGTCACTTTGGCGCAAGCGAAAAACAACAACAGATACATTCGCATTCGTTTCCGTTTATTCAATGACGGATTAGGTTTTAGATATGAATTTCCAAAGCAAAATGATTTGAATTATTTTGTAATAAAAGAAGAACGTTCTGAATTTAATCTGGCTGGAAATCATAAAATTTTCTGGATTCCGGGAGATTATGATACCAATGAATATGCCTACACGACTTCGAAAATTTCTGAAGTTCCTTCGTTGATGAAAAAAGCCACTATCGAAATCAATTCGCAATGGCCAATCAAAGAATTATCGGTACAAACACCCTCCATGATGAAATCTGATGACGGTTTATACATCAACATTCACGAAGCAGGTTTAATCAATTATCCGGCCATGTATCTTGAGGTTGATGCCGTAAATTATAAAATGCGCAGTCATTTAGCCCCTGATGCCGTGGGTGCAAAAGGATATATTCAGACCGATGCACAATCACCCTGGAGAACCATTGTGGTAAGCGACAAAGCAACAGATATTTTGGCCTCAAAATTAATCCTGAACCTCAACGAACCAACAAGTTATAAAGATGTTTCGTGGATCAAACCGGTAAAATTCATCGGGATTTGGTGGGAATATTTTGTGGCAGGAAGAAGTACCTGGGCTTTCGGAAAAGAAAACAACGTAAAACTGACAGACGATTTTACCAAACTGACGCCAAACGGAAAACACGGAGCCACAACTGAACGCGCAAAAGAATATATCGATTTTGCTTCAAAAAATGGTTTCGATGCGATCCTGATCGAAGGTTGGAACATTGGTTGGGAAGACTGGATCAACAACTGGAAAGAGGAAGTTTTTGATTACACAACCGCGTATCCGGATTTTGATGTAAAAGCAGTTCATGCATATGCGGCTTCAAAAGGAGTGAAAATTATCATGCACCACGAAACTTCAGGATCAGCAACCAATTATGAGCGTCGTTTAGATCGTGCCTTTCAGTTTATGAATGACAACGGTTATGATGCTGTAAAAACAGGTTATGTAGGTAAAATTATTCCACGTGGCGAACACCATGACGGACAATGGATGGTCAATCATTACATCAACGTAGCCAAACGTGCTGCCGATTATAAAATCATGATTGATAGTCACGAAGCGGTTCGACCAACAGGTTTAAACAGAACGTTCCCAAACTGGATTGCACAAGAATCTGCTCGCGGAACTGAGTTTGAATCTATGGGAGGATTAGCTCCGGATCACACCACGATTTTACCTTTTACACGTTTAATGGGAGGCCCAATGGATTATACTCCGGGAATTTTCCAAACTGACCTTTCGTATTACGGAACAGGAAGTACACAACGTGTGAATACAACATTGGTAAAACAATTGGCTTATTATGTTACGATGTACAGTCCGTTGCAAATGGCTGCTGATATTCCGGGGAATTATGAGCGTTTTCCGGATGCATTTCAGTTCATCAAAGATGTTGCTGTAGATTGGGATAACAGTTATATACTTGAAGCTGAACCAGGAGATTATATCACGATTGCCCGTAAAGCAAAAGGAAAAAACGAATGGTTTATTGGAGGAATTACCGACGAAAACGCAAGAACTGCCAACATTACATTTGATTACTTACCTGCCGGAAAAAACTTCATCGCTACGATTTATGCTGATGCAAAAGAAGCCAACTGGAACAAAAACCCGCAAAAATATACCGTGACTAAAGTTGTTGTAACCTCAAAAACAAATTTAAAACAGTATTTAGCTCCGGGTGGTGGCGTTGCGATTAGCATCAAAGAAGGAAATGTTACAGAATTAAAGGGATTGAAAAAGTTATAGATTACCAGGGTTTTGCCACAAATTTTACGAATTCCACGAATTAAAGCTGCAGATTAAAATTTGTACTAATTCGTAAAATTCGTGGCAATACCTATGTCCTTTTATGGACAAAAATTAAAAATTTTACTACAAAACTATTAACCACAAAAATGTTTGTCAAATTTAAAAATAATGCGAGTGAGAATGAATTTTAGTTAGAGATGCTGACAAGCATGCAAAAAACAAAAATTATGAAAAACAAAATTACCACTAGAGTATTTCATTTCACGAAAACAATAGTCTGTTTTCTGTTATTATTTGCAAGTTCAGTTTATGCGCAGGATCCGGCTCAGTATGGCACGCCATATACAGGAGTACCGGACCCAAGAGACGCCAATATTTATCAGGTTCACATTCGGCCGCATAGTGCTTCCGGAACTTTAGCCGCAGTTACTTCTGATCTGGACCGAATTAAATCACTGGGTATCAATGTGCTTTATTTAATGCCTATTTATCCTTACGGAACTGATTCAAGAAGTACAAACTCACCTTATTGCATCAAAGATTACAAATCTGTAGGTTCTGAATACGGAACGCTTACAGACATGCGTAATCTGGTAGCTGCAGCTCATGCCAAAGGCATGGCGGTAATGCTGGATATTGCTGTAAACGGTACTTCATGGGATCACCCCTGGACCATATCTCATCCGGAATATTATCAAAGAACGGGAACCACAATCAATCAATTGGCAAACTTCTCTGATATTGCAGCATTGGATCTTAACAACACGGCACTTCGCGCTGCAATGAAAGATGCGATGCGTTATTGGATTTTTGCAGCAAATATCGATGGGTATCGTTGTGATTTTGCCAATAATCCTCCTATTGATTTCTGGACAGAAATTATCAGTAATTTAAGAGGAATCACTTCTCATAACTTATTAATGCTTGCCGAAGGAGATCGTTTACAAAATTTCCAAGCCGGATTTGATATGAATTTTGGTGATAAATGGTTTTACGACGCCTTGAAAAATGTTGCAGGCGGAGGTCCGGTTTCTACAAGATTCCAAACCACAAATGACATGGAATATACGTATGCAACCGGAAGTCAGCAAGAAGTGAGATGGACTGCCAATCATGACTCAGAAAACAACAGCGATACCGCTCCTTTTACCGTATTTAAAAGTAATGCCGGAGTAGTGGCAAATTTCTTAGTTTCGGGTTATATGAAAGGAGTTCCTTTTTTAACCAGCGGACAAGAGGTAGCTTTCAATCAGATAATTCCATGGCCTTATACGAGTGTAAAAATCAACTGGAGCAATACCGCTGCTACACCAGAATTTGCCAAGATCCTTAATTTTAGAAATAGTAGTGCCGCCATCAGACGTGGTACAATGACACCTTATGCAAGTGATGATATCTGTGCCTTTACAAAAACATTAGGAACAGAGAAAGTTATTGTAATGACCAATCTTAGAAATGCCAGCAAAACATTTGTAATTCCGGCAGCATTAGCAGGAACCTACAAAGATGCTTATACTGGTGCTAACGTAACATTGGTTTCGGGCGCCACACAATCTTTTAATGCCTTTCAATATATTGTTTTAACCAATACAAATGTAGCAACCGTTGCCGTTACAGGAGTTTCGGTTAGCCCTGCAACAGCTACTGTTGGTTTAGGATCTACTCAGCAATTAAGTGCAACTTTAGCTCCTGCAAATGCAACCAATCAAAACGTAACCTGGACTTCAAGCAATACAGCAGTAGCAACCGTAAATGCTTCAGGATTAGTTTCAGGGGTTTCAGCAGGAACAACAACGATTACTGTTAAAACAGTTGACGGAAACAAAACAGCAACTTCAGCCATAACAGTTGCAGCAATTCCGGTTGCATCAGTAAGTGTTTCGCCAACTACAGCAAGTTTGTTTTCCGGAAATACACAACAGCTTTCTGCTACAGTTGCTCCGGCAAATGCAACAAACAAAACAGTAACGTGGAGTTCTAGCAATACAGGAGTTGCCACTGTAAATTCATCTGGATTGGTTACAGCAGTTTCTGTAGGAACAGCTAATATTACCGTAACCACACAAGACGGAACTAAAACTGCAGTAGCAGTAATTACTGTAAAAGCAAATACAACTTTCACGGTTAACTTTTACAAACCTACAGCCTGGGGAACCGGAATAAAAATTTATTATTGGAGTGCTTTACCAGCGGGAGTGTTAGCTGATGCAACATGGCCGGGTGTAAACATGACAAACTCTGGAAATGGCTGGTACTCATACACTTTTACGAATGTAACATCGACAAATTTAATTTTTAATGATGGCACAAGTCAAACAGCTAACTTAAGCAGAAACAAAACAGGCTGGTATATGAACGATACCTGGTATGATACAAATCCGGGTACATCAATTACAGTAACAAGTGTAAGTCTTAGTCCAACCTCTGCAGCATTAAATGTAGGTGGTACACAACAACTTACTCCAACCGTTCTTCCTGCTAATGCAAGTAATAAATCTGTTAATTACAGTTCCAGTAATACTGCTGTAGCAACCGTAAACAACACAGGTTTGATTACTGCTGTAGCAAACGGAACAGCCACTATTACCGTAACAACAGTTGACGGAAGCAAAACAAGTACATGTGCCGTAACGGTTTCCACAGCTTCATCAGGAGGAACGTATTATACCATCAAAAACAGATGGACGGGCGCTTATTTATCAGATGCCGGAGCCAATGTGGGCTACGGAGCAACCATTGCTAACAATAATTACAAATGGCAAAAAATTGCAATAGATGCTACTTATTTTGTTCTTAAAAATGTAGCAACTGGTGAACTAATGAATATCGAAAGTCAAACCGGAAATGTTCAGGCTAATATAACCGATACCACTTTTTGGAGCGCACAATGGTCTGCCGATTATATCGATGGAATCTGGGTGAGATTAAGAAACAGATGGCAAACTGGAAATATTATTCATGTTGAAAATCAAACAGGTTCTGCACAATATGGAAATTCTCAGGATGGCTGGTTTAGTGCACAATGGCAATTGGAAGCTACAACAGTTTCAGGCTTAACGGCTAAATCTGCTGTGAATGTCGAAGAAGTTTTAACCGAAGAAAAAGTAGTGACTATTTACCCAAACCCTTCAACAGAAAATCAATTTCAGGTATCGTTGCCTGAATTAGAACCCGGAGATGTGGCTTCAATTACAGTTTCAGATATAAACGGAAAAACTGCTTTAACCCAAAAAATTTCAACTTCAGGACAAATTAATCATCATTTGGCATCAGGAATTTATATCGTAAATATTAGTTCTAAAGGTTTGAATGTGAATAAAAAACTGATCGTTAAATAGTTTTTTCGCCAAAAATTGCACGAATTAGCACGAATTAATATTGCTTAAAAGTAAGGCCGGATGAAAAATTTCATCCGGCCTTTTTGTTTTTAAAAAGTTAGCCACAGATTATAAAATCATTTCAATCCTTTTAATCTGTGGCAAAAACTTAAAGCTTACCTCTTTTTTGCAAACCTTCAAGTAAATCTTTTGCAAACTCAGCCGCATGAAGTGCATATCCTAAATGTCCTCCGGGAACATATAAAACTTCGGTTCCAAATTGTTTTGCCAGATTTGTAACTGGCCACGCCGGCATCGTATTTACAGAATCTCTTCCTACGCAAAAAAGGATTTTATCTTTGTTTTCTTCTAGTTTATTGGTATCAAAATCAGTCGAAGGATATTGTCTTAATTCGTTTTCAAACCAATAGGTTGTGTTTGGTGTTTCCGGTCCTTTTCCAGCTTTCATGAATTCTCCGTCTTGTGTTCCGGGAATTATTTCATTTACAAATTTTTCTTTGGCTGGACCTTCGCCTTCTTTTTTATAAAGATCATAAACTGCCTGATTTTGCGTTTTCCATTTGTCAAAGTCCGGAAGATATTTTAAAGCCGTTGGTTCATGAGGAACAAGTGCCTTGATAATGTCTGAATGAAGCACCATCAATTGAAGCGAAACCAAAGCTCCAGAACTGCTTGCAAATACAAAAGCTGGTTCGCTTGTAAGATGTTTTATCAAACTCGCCGCATCATTTGCATCGGTATTGATACGATGTGTATAATCTTGTTCGCCTACTAATTTAGATCCTGAGAATCCTCTACGGTCATAGGTAACTACGGTGAAGGTTTTTGACAATATTTCACGAATAGGCGTAAAGATAAAATGATCTCCGTTTGCTCCGGGAATCATTAACAAAACCGGCCCATTTCCTTTAGTTTCATAATATAATTCAGCTCCTTGTACATTAAGTATACCTGTTGTTACACCTTCAATGGGTTGTTTGCTGTTTTCCATTTCTTTTATATTTAATGATTATAATTTCAATAATTTCTCTACGTTCAAATGGCCAATTTTGGCTTTATCTTCTTCAGAAATTGGAGCATTTTTAAGGAAATCCCCTGTTTCTTTTTTTATCAAATAAGGATAATCTCCGGAGTAAATAATGTGGTCTGCGCCCATTTGTGCAATCGCAAATTGAAGTTGTACTTCTGAGAAAATTCCGCTTGGCGTGATATAAACGTGCTCTTTATAATATTCTGAGATATTTCGTTTCAAATGCGTTATTTCTTTGTACAGTGTTTCATCTAATCTTTCGAGAAAAGCAGGCACAAATTCTCCCCAGTGTCCTGAAATTAGTTTTAGATTAGGCAACTTGTCAAAAATCCCCGAAAGAATCATTCTTATAACATGAATTCCGCTGTCCATATGCCAGCCAAAACCTGCAGCCGGAAAAACTCCGTTAACTAATTTTGACCAGTTTTCATTTCTAAAATAATGATCTGCTACTCCTTTTTCAATAATTCCCGGATGCAAATAAACGGGTACATCTAGTTCAGCCGCTTTTTCGAAAATTGGAAAAAACTCAGGATCATCAAAGAATTTGCCCTGAAAAGTTCCTGCCAACAAAGCGCCTCTAAATCCCAGTTTTTTTACTGCACGTTCTAATTCAGCCGTTGCAGCAACAGGATCTGCAACTGGCAAAGCAGCAAAACCGGCAAAACGGGTTGGGTTTTGTTTTATCAAATGGGCTAATTCATCATTGGCTTCGGCACAAAGTTCAATTGCAATTTTAGGATCTGCAACTCCCTGAGGGCTTCCGCCACCGTATGAAATGACCTGCATATCGATACCGCTTTCATCCATAAATTTAATTCTGCGAGCACCAACATCTTCAATATCTTCATTTGTAGGCAAAAAATGTTTTATCAATTCCTGCATATCCTTGTTTTTTTCAGCGTCACTACTTTTTGGCTGAAATTGTTTCATTTTCTCACTTATTTTTGGTGAGCTAAAATGTTCTTCTATTGTTATAATTTTCATTTTTTCTAATTTTTAAGAATTCAACCAATTTTCAGATTCCTGATACAATTTTGAAACGGTTTCCGGTTTATCAATTCCTGGTAAATTGACATCTATAGCATAACCACTTTTGCTTAAAGCATAAGACATATTAGCATAACTTGGTCTGAATTTCGCAATTTCTTCTTTCGGAATTACAATACCATCAGCTGGAGAAACAGGTATTAAAGCATCTTTTTCATAAATTCCTTCCATAGAAATTATTGACCAAAGACCTTTTATTTTCTGAGTTTTGTATAAAAGCTTTACATCAGAGCTTAATTCTAATAAATGTCCCTGAATTTCCATTCTCATCTGGATCGTTGCCATGGTAATCGCAACGGCTTTATCATTATTCAGCCAGATTAAAGTATCAAATAATTTATGAGGTGCATAGGTTTCCATTTTGCTTGAAGCGTCTACAAAACCGTGTCCTGATCCTTTAAACCATGAAATTGTTACGGTTGAGTTTTCGGCAAAACATTTCTTCATTTCCTCCCATTGTGCATTGTCCCTGCAAAAACGTTCAAATTCTATTAATTCTTTGATATTGAATTTATCAGTTACATTTTCTAAAGTATTTCCGGATGGTTTTCTTAATAGTGTTTTCATGATCAAACCTTTTTAATTTTATAATTAATAGCATCAGTTTATTTCTGATGATTTATAGAACAAAATTAGGCTGATAGAAAAACCTGTGCATTGACAAAAGTCAAAAAGGGTTATTTGGATTTAAGTCTGCTCAATGTTTCTTGTGAAATTCCCAGATAAGTAGCTACTACTCTATTAGAAAGGCGTTGAATATAGTGAGGCTGTTCTTTTAAAAGTTTTTCGTAACGTTCTTTGGCTGATAAAGTGACTAAATCTTCGATTCTGTTGTTTTGAAAAGCAAATGCTAATTCTAACATTTTTCTGTAGAATAATGCCCAACTCGGAATTTCATCCAAAAGAATAACAAAATCTGCATGAGAGATAGACAATAATTCAGAATCTTCTAAGGCATCAATATATTCAACAGATGGTTTTTGAGTAATAAAGCTGGTGAGTGCTGTTACGGGAGAATTATCAAAAGAAATTAATCTTGTTTTTTCCTGACCTTCTTTTGTGATGTAATAAGTCCGCATGCAACCCTTTTCTAAAAAATAAAACTGAGTACAAACTTCTCCCTGAGATAAAATAATTGTATTTCGTTTTACTTTATGAGTAGTAATGCATGACATTATTCTATTCATATCCTGCTTGTTAACTTCTGCCAGTTTCGTAATAAAATCTTTAAATATATCTGTCATAAAAATCATCTGTATGTACGCATTCAACTAAAAATGCTGGTAATTGAAACCATCAACTGACCTATAAATATAATGTAAAATTTATTCTCATAAAAACACTAAAGTAAGAAAAATCTATGCTTTATTGCTAAAAAAAAGGCTTCCCATTTTATAAAATTGAAAGCCTTTTTTGAATGATAATTACTCCAGAAATTCCATATCTTCTTTAGTCAGAGAAAGATTTTTTGCTTTTATATTTTCTGAAAAATGTGCCAAAGAGGAAGTTCCCGGTATGGGTAAAATCCAAGATGATTTGTGCAACAACCAGGCAATGTTCACTTCGGTTTCAGAGACATTATATTTTTGGGCAATTTCGGCAATACGATTGTCTTTTTTACCAATAGCATGCACTAATGAAAAGTACGGAATTAACGGAATCTTATTTTGTTCACAAAGTTCTAAAACTTCTCCGCCGCCATAAGTATCTCCAAAGGCATTTTTCATAGAAGTTCGCTGAGCATGTCCGTACATGTTTTCAACTGTGGCAATATTTCCCATTTTTAATGCAGTTTCAAGATTTTCAACACTCACATTACTTACACCTACGTGCAATATTTTTCCTTCTTCCTGCATTTTAAACATGGCTTCCATACTTTCTTCAAAATTCATATGGCCATGCATTGCTCTGAAATGTACAAGAGTTACTTGTTCAATTTTTAGGGTACGCAAGTTATTTTCTATACTGGTACGTAAATTTTCCGGCGTATTATAAGGTATCCAGCTTTTGTCTGGCTTACGGGTACAACCCACTTTTGTGCAAATCACTAAATCATCCGGATATGGATATAATGCCTCAGAGATTAATCTGTTCGTAACATCTTCACCATAATAATCTGCAGTATCAAAGAAATTAACGCCTGATGCGACTGCATGTTTAAGAATTTCTAATGCTTCGGGTCTGTTTTTAGGTTCGCCATAAATTCCTTCGCCGGTTAAACGCATAGTGCCATAACCTAAACGGTTTACTAAAAGAGGATTTTTGCTATTTGAACCTATAGTTATTGTTTTTGCTGTATTCATAAGATGTTTGTTAGTTGTTATATTGTGCTGTTTTGGAACTATAAATTTAGAAATTTTTTAGCGTTGCGATGATCAACATTAAAGTTATCATGGCATATTCTATATTTATACATTTTCTTACTTCACTTGTTATGGAATAAACCCTTATCTATTTTTGGAGTTTTCTAGTTGTTTACATTTGTGGTGAAAAATTATGAAGCAACTACTTTTAATAAAGCATCAGGATAACGTTCGCCTTTAAAAGCACCACTATTAAAAGTGTCATTTAAAATTTTGTTTTCTTCAGAAGTTAACTGGATAGATTCTACAAGATTTATATTTTCGTCTACCCGTTTTGCGCTGCTCATTCCAACAATCGGAATAATATCATCCCCTTGATGTAATGCCCATGCAAGTGCTAATTCTCCGGCTGTAACTCCTTTTTGAGAAGCTATATCTTTTAGTTTTTCTACTAACTTAAGATTGTATTCAAGGTTTTCGCCCTGAAATCTGGGAAACATATTTTTATAATCTTCTTTTGGAAGCGGACCCGATAAATTACCGGTCAATAATCCATAACTTAAAACAGAATACGGAATAAGACTTGCTCCTATTTTGCGAACTTCTGGCAATATTTCTTTTTCGATAAAACGGGTTGCCAATGAATATTCAATTTCTACGGCAGTGACAGGATGAATGGCATTCGCTCTTCTAATCTGATCTGCATTGACTTCTGAAAGGCCTAAACAACGTACTTTTCCTTCCTGAATTAAATCTTTTATAGCACCAACAGATTCTTCAATGGGAACATTAGGATCGACTCTTGCAATTTGATAAAGATCAATTTCGTTAACTCCAAGTCGGGTTAGGGAATAAGCACAAAAATTTTTAATAGCATTTGGTCTTCCGTCAAATCCCAGGAAATGCCCTTGGTGATTTCTCAATGCTCCGGTTTTAACACTGATAAAAGCTTTTTCGCGACGATTTTTGATGGCTTCTCCGATGATTAATTCGTTCATTCCCATTCCGTAAAAATCAGCCGTATTGATGAAATTAATTCCAGAATCTATAGCATATTGAAGCGTTTCTATAGTTTGTTGTTTGCTTTTTTCGCCCACTTCTCTTGTACCAATTGCAATAGGTGAAATATCAATTCCTGAATTGCCTAATTTTCTCATTTTCATAATTCTTCGATTTAAATTAATTTAATAAAACAAAGGTATTGCTCACAAAGCAGCGAAAGAAGGTCTGAATAGCGGGTAAAATGCTCTAAATGTCGTTTTTTTATTAAGACAATCCCTTTCTATATTCCAAAGGACTTATTCCGGTATTGCGCTTAAAAAATTTACCGAAAAATGAGGCTGTGGCAAAGTTTAAATATAGTAAAATTTCTGAAATGTTTAAAGATTTAGTCTGAAGCAAAACCTTAGCTTCAAGGCAAACAATATCATTAATAAACTCACTTACAGTTTTTCCCGTTTCTTCTTTTACAACTTGAGAAAGATGTTTGGGAGTAATAAAAAGTTTTTCTGCATAGAAATGAACTTCACGATGTTGGGTAAAGTTTTCAGCTAATAACTCTTTAAATTTTTCTGTAAGATAATAAGACCTTGAATAGGTATTATTATCTTTTTTGGTCTTTATATCGTATAATCCTTCAATTTCTAAAAGTAAAGCTCTCAATAAAGCCTGAATGCTTTCTAATTTATTGGGTAAATCAGAATTTTTCTTTTGTTCTATTTGATATAATAAGGCTTGAATAATCGTCAGATCTTCCGTATTTAAAGCAATAGCGTGTTGTCCGTTTCTTTTGTAGAAAGAAAATTTCTTTAAAAATAAAGTGTCAATCAATCCCGAAACCACAAAATCTTCTGTAAAAAAAAGGCTCTTTGTTTCAATTGCACCATTATTAAGAATCCAATTTCGGACTTCATCAGGCGCCACCATAACAACAGAAGGAGCTTTGAGCTGATACGTCTCCAGTCCAACCATAAATTCAGCTTCTCCTTTTAAGACAAGTCCAAGGCTGTACATTTCAGAACGATGGGGTTCAAAATGACGATGGGGCGTAATTTCCTGGGGCTTAAAAACGAAATCTTTAAACTCTAAGTCCAGACCGAATTTTTCAGTAATATCGACTATACCAATTTTTTTGATTTCCTTCATTGTAGCTTTGTTTTAGAAATAATGCTAAAACTGGTTCTAAAGTTACAAAAGTAAACACGTTAAAAAGAGTATGTACAAGCAAATCCAAAACCGGATTGCATATTTTCATTGCTGAAATTAACAGACGGTTTAAAAGCTAATTTCTCACTAACGTTAAATTGTGACAAAGCTGCATCAATATTAGCATCAATAATATTTAGAACATAAAAACCAACAATAAACAAAGCGGATAAATCTCTGTTTCTTTGAAACTGTTTTTGCGCAGAAATTAACTGACTTTCGCTTAAGTTCGCCAAATAATCAGAACCACTAGCGCTTCCTGCCAGTCTGCTTTTATATTCGTTTCTATAAATATTGTAGTTTTTCTGACTGTCGATATAAAAATAAGTACTTGTTCCGATTGCACCATACACCAAAGGAAGTTTCCAATATTTTTTATTATAAATCTGTCCTAAACCAGGAAAAATAGCCGAATAAAAAGCTGCTTTTGCAGGTCGTAAAGGGTCGATTTCTTCTGATTTCAAAGTATCGTTCAAAACGATTTGCTTCTTTTCCTGCGCAAACGTTGAGGTTAATCCAAAAAATAAAAACAGAAGAATAAATTGATATTGCATAGGGAAGTTTGCTTTAAAATTTCTTTCAAAGAAAACTTTTTAGTTCTAAGGATTTTCTTAACTAAAAGATAAATAAAACTTAAGATTTAGATTCATTTTTTGCCACGAATTTGTTTCGCCTGTTCGCTATCGCTCGGGTCAGAAATGAGCATGAATTATATTTAACTAATTCCCTTATTTAAATAGTAGTCGTTTGAAAAGTGTATTTTTGTTCAATAAATTTTTGGAAGGAATTAAAAACATTTCTACATTGTACAATGTATCTTACAAAAAACAAGCTGTTTTTTACTGAAATCAATTTTTATTTTGACAATTTTAATACCTTTGGCTTATGAGCACAACAACAAAACCAAATCATATAGGGAGAAATATCAGTCGTATTCGTGAACTGAAAGACATGAAGCAGGAAGCACTCGCTCAAGCTTTAGAAACTAATCAACAGGCAATATCTTCCATGGAAAATAGTGAAACTATAGATGAAGAAAAACTGAAACAAGTTGCAAAAGCACTTGGCATAAGTGTGGAAGCAATTAAGAATTTTTCAGAAGAAAGTGTTTTTAATTATTTTAATACTTTTAATGACAATAGTCAGGGAACTATAGGAAATCATGATGGAAATTATCATTGTACTTTCAATCCTCTTGACAAAGTAGTAGAACTTTACGAACGTTTGGTTCAGGCAGAAAAAGATAAAACCGAATATTTAGAGAAATTATATAAAGGGAAATAAAACCTTTTATCTTAATGTTTTTCGCCATGAATTACACGAATGAGCACGAATTAAAATTTGTGAAAATTCGTGACCTGAGCGATAGCGAACAGGCGAAGCAAATTCGTGGCAAAGTTTTTTATTCCCCTAACATTTCCATCAATTCCAAAGCGCGTTTGGTCGATTTTACATTCTCAAAAGTCAGTAAAAGTCGTAATCCGTTTGGCGTTTGTTTTTCTTTCATTGTACAAAGATTGCTGTATTTTTGCACAAATTGCAACACTTTTCTAAACTTAGAAGATTGATAATAATCTGATTGTTGATCTGAAACGAAATAACCAATCATTTTGCCTTTTTTCATTACCAGTTTCTCAATACCTATATTGGTCGCAATCCATTTAATGCGAATACTGTTCATCAACGCATTGGCACGCGGAGGCATTGGCCCAAAACGGTCAATTAATTTGTTTTGAAAAATAACCAGTTCTTCTTCATTTTTCACGCCACCCAACTCATTATATAAACTCAAACGTTCCGTAACATTATTGATATATTCATCAGAAAACAGCAATTCAAAATCGGTATCGATTTGTAAATCTTTTACGTATTCTTTGGTTTCAATATCGTTTTCTGCCGGATATAAATCTTTGAATTCGTTTTCTTTTAATTCCTCGATGGCTTCGTTCATGATTTTTTGGTAGGTATCAAAACCAATCTCGTTGATGAAACCGCTTTGTTCTCCACCCAATAAATCACCTGCACCACGAATTTCAAGATCTTTCATCGCGATGTTAAAACCGCTTCCTAATTCGCTAAATTGTTCCAACGCCTGAATACGTTTTCTGGCGTCTTCGGTCATGGAAGAATACGGCGGACAAATAAAATAACAGAATGCTTTTTTATTGCTTCGACCAACTCGCCCACGCATTTGATGCAAATCTGATAATCCAAAATTATTGGCATTGTTGATGAAAATCGTATTGGCATTTGGTACATCCAAACCGCTTTCGATGATCGTTGTAGCAACCAAAACATCAAAATCTCCGTTCATAAAACCTAACATCAATTCTTCTAGTTTGGCACCTTCCATTTGTCCGTGACCAATTCCGACTCTGGCATTTGGAACCAAACGCTGAATCATTCCGGCCACTTCTTTTATGTTTTCGATTCTATTATTGATGAAGAAAACTTGTCCGTTTCGCTGAATTTCATACGAAATCGCATCACGAATTACCTCTTCATTAAACCCAACTACATTTGTTTCTATAGGATATCGGTTTGGCGGAGGCGTTGTAATTACCGATAAATCTCGCGCCGCCATTAACGAAAACTGAAGCGTTCTCGGAATTGGCGTTGCCGTTAATGTCAGCGTATCGACATTTGCAGCAATCGTTTTTAGTTTGTCTTTTACGTTTACTCCAAACTTTTGTTCCTCATCGACAATCAATAAACCCAAATCTTTAAAAACTACATTTTTGTTAACCAATTGATGCGTTCCAATGACAATATCAAGTTTTCCTTCGGCTAAATCTTTTAAAGTTTGCGCTTTTTGTTTCGCAGTTCTGAATCTGTTTAAATAGCCAATAGAAACCGGCATATCTTTTAATCTTTCTGTAAAAGTTCTGTAATGTTGGTACGCCAGAATAGTTGTTGGAACCAAAATCGCGACTTGTTTGCTATTGTCAACGGCTTTGAAAGCAGCACGAATGGCAACTTCTGTTTTTCCGAAACCTACGTCTCCACAAACCAAACGATCCATCGGGCGATCGCTTTCCATGTCGGCTTTTACTTCTTGTGTCGATTTGGTTTGATCCGGAGTGTCTTCGTATATAAATGAACTTTCTAATTCGTTTTGCAAATAACTGTCCGGTGCAAACTGAAATCCTTTTTCCAATCGTCGTTTTGCATACAACTGAATTAGGTTGAACGCAATATGTTTGACGCGCGCTTTGGTTTTTTGTTTTAAAATTTTCCAGGCGTTCGATCCTAATTTATAGATTTTCGGCGGTGTTCCGTCTTTTCCGTTGTATTTGGAGATTTTATGAAGCGAGTGAATGCTTACATATACAATATCATTATCGGCATAAACCAGTTTTATGGCTTCCTGCGTTTTGCCTTCGACCTGAATTTTCTGCAATCCGCCAAACTTCCCGATTCCGTGATCGATGTGCGTTACATAATCACCAACCGAAAGTGCGGTTAATTCTTTAAGCGTAATATTCTGCTTTTTTGAATAGCCATTTTTAATGTTGAATTTATGGTAACGTTCAAAAATCTGGTGATCTGTATAGGCCGTAATCTGATTTTCTTCGTCAATAAATCCCTGGTACAAAGGCAATACAATAGTATGATATTGTTTCCTGATATTTTCTGAATTGGCTTCATCTAAACTTTCGAAAATATCATGAAAACGTTTGGCCTGCGTTTCATTTGAGCAGAACAAATAATTCTTATAGCCATTGAAATGATTCTCACTCAGATTATTCAATAACAAATCGAATTGTTTGTTGAAAGAAGGTTGTGGCTGAATATGAAAATCGAAATTTTTTGTAGTTTTAAAAATGGGCTTTGACGCCAATTCGACTACCGAAAAATCTAAGGCGCGTTTGATAAACGAAGCCTGATTTAAAAATAATTGTTCCGGTTCTGCGTGTTTGATTTCTTTTGAAAGCTTTTCGAATGCTTCTTCGGCTCTGCCAAATTGTTTGTCTAACTGACTAAAAAGTCCATCTGTATTTTGAATAAAAAGGACTGTTTTCTCGGAAATATAATCTAAGAAACTTTCGCGGTTTTCCTGAAATATCTTATTTTCGACATTTGGGATAATGGTGATTTTTTTATGTGTTTCGACAGATAATTGTGTCTCGACATCAAAACTTCTGATGCTGTCTACTTCGTTACCAAAAAACTCGATTCTATAAGGATGATCGTTTGAAAAAGAGAACACATCGACAATTCCTCCACGAACCGAAAATTCTCCCGGTTCTGTAATAAAATCAACTCTTTTGAACTCGTACTCGAACAAAACTTCATTGATAAAATCGATCGAAATTTTATCGTTCAGGGCAACTTTTAAAGTATTCTTGTCTAATTGTTGTCGCGTAACCACTTTCTCAAAAAGCGCTTCCGGATACGTAACAATTATAGCCGGTTTTTTTCTGGAATTGATTCGGTTTAACACCTCAGCACGAAGCAAAACATTCGCATTATCGGTTTCATCAACCTGATAAGGACGTCGAAATGATGCCGGATAAAACAAAACATCCAGCTCCCCGATCATTTGTTCGAGATCGTTTAAATAATACGCAGCTTCTTCTTTATTGTCTAAAACAACCAGAAAAGGTAACTCGGTTTTTTTGAAAACAGCGCGTACAACAAATGAAACTGCAGATCCTAACAACCCGTTAAGATGCATTTTTATTTGATTCTGCTCTAGTAATTGTCCGGCAATCTGCTGATTTTTTGGCAGATTATCATACATAGTATATAAGGCGTTCTTACTCAACTTTTGGTATTTTTTGATCTATATTTTGTGCCTGAATTGGAACTGAACCTGAATTCGGAATTGCACGTGTTGTATCTAACATTTTTAGGAAATCCTCTTCTCCCTGCTCTTTCGGAATCTTACTTTTTACAATAATATTATCCATTTGCCTTTCCAGAGAAACTAACTCTTTGTTAATATCTCCCACTAAAAATGTTACTTTTTCAGCTGGAATCTGATTTAAATGAATAAACAAATCCATCATTTTGACTTTAGTGATCAAAACAGAAATCCGGCTTTTTATTGCAGGGATGTTAAACTCTACAGGAATATTGTCGTTTAAAGCCATTGCTTTTTTCGAAATTGCAGTTGACTTTTTTTGGAATGCTCCTATTGATTTCCTGGGTTTATCTGAGATTTCTTTTAAGAATTCGCGCCATTCATTCCATGAGCTTATCTTTTGTTCTGAAATTTCATTAATGGGTTCGTCGATAAATACCCAGCCTTTATTGATCGTATTAAAAATAACTTCCTTCTTTTTAGCTTCTTTTTCATTTTCAGCACGGCGTTTTTCATCTTCATTTTGACATGAATTCAACACAAAAACAAAAAGCAGAAAAAGAGATATTTTATATTTCATTTGGTAAAACATTAAGCTACAAAGTTACAAAGTAAATTTACAATTACGAATGCTGTTTTCTGCTAAAGATTCTATAAATCATGGTTGTTTTTTTGGCTGGAAAATTTAATCACAAAGAGCACTAAGATTTTTAAATTAAGAAGTTTTATAAAAACACAAAGTTTGCAAAGCTTTGTGTTGAACCAGCTTTGCAAACTTTATGTTTTCTAAATTTAATGCAAGATAAAATCTTTACGCCCTTGCGAAATTATTTCAGCCCAATAAAAAAACCTTAGTGCTCTTTGCGGTTAAAATAATTAAACGCCCCAACAGAGAATAATCCAAAAAACAAACTTTATCATTGTTAAATTTATAATTTGTTATTATGAAAAGTAAAAATATTTGCGAAAACGTTATATTTGTATCTCTAAAAAACATCAAAAATGAATCCAAAAATATTGATCATTGGCGCTTGCGGGCAGATTGGGACAGAACTGACTCAAAAACTGCGTAAACTATACGGAACAGACAATGTAATTGCTTCTGATATCCGAAAATTAAATACTGACGTTGTTAATTCAGGTCCGTTTGAAGTGGTCAATGCTTTAGATTTTAATCAAATTGAACATCTTGTTGAAGTACATCAAATTACTGATATTTATTTAATGGCGGCACTTTTATCGGCTACAGCCGAAAAAAACCCTGCATTTGCCTGGGATCTGAATATGAATTCTTTATTTCACGTTTTGAATTTAGCAAAAGCCAAAAAGATCAAAAAGATATTCTGGCCATCCAGTATTGCTGTTTTTGGACCAACAACTCCAAAAGAAAATACACCACAATATACCGTTATGGAACCTTCGACTGTTTACGGAATTAGTAAACAAGCCGGAGAAAGATGGTGCGAATACTACCACAATATTTATGGTGTTGATGTTAGAAGCATCCGTTATCCTGGTTTAATAAGCTGGTCTACTCCTCCTGGTGGCGGAACTACGGACTATGCTGTTGATATTTTCTATAAGGCTATTGCGGATAAAAAATATGAGTGCTTTTTATCGTCTGAAACAAAAATGCCAATGATGTACATGGATGATGCAATTGATGCCACCATCAACATTATGAAAGCTCCGGCTGAAAAAATCAAAATACATTCTTCATACAATCTAGCAGCGATGAGCTTTACGCCAACTGAAATTGCCAATGAAATCAAAAAACATATTCCTGAATTCACCATTACTTATGAACCTGATTTCCGTCAGAAAATTGCGGACAGCTGGCCTGCCAGTATTGATGATACTCAGGCAAGAGAAGATTGGGACTGGAAACATACTTTTGATCTTGAATCGATGACAAAAGATATGATTGAGCATTTGAGTTAAATATCAAATAAAGAAATAAAAAAAGCCTCGTTTAAATATAAACGAGGCTTTTTTTATGCTTTTTTAAGCGAAGATTATTTCACTTCATAAACATTATTTGCAGCTTTTACATCTGCCATTAATCCGCTTGGATCTATGGTAATTTTTTTGATCGCTGATTTATTTTTGTCTATCGTAAAACTGTAGTTGGATTGTGCCCAGGCCCAATCCTCCAGAACTGTTCTTTTTACGTTCGGGTTTGGATTTGGTTTTATGAAATTCATCATTCTTAACGGAATATAGAAACTCTCTGAAGTCCCGTCTGTATATTCAACCGTTAAATCAATTGGCATTGGCATTCTGCCGATTCTTTCTAAACTAACAGTAGTTTTTCCTGCATTATCAGCTACGTCTTTAATGCCGTAATCAATTGTATTGGTAGTTTCTGTCCAATCGATTAAATACCAGTCTAACTCCGCTCCTGAAACTCTTTCAGCTGTTCTTTTGATATCGTTTGGCGTTGGATGTTTGAATTTGAAATCGTTAAAATATCTTTTTAGAGTAGCATCTACATTTTCTTTTCCAATTACATATTCTAACTGCGACAAAAAGATACTTCCTTTTACATAAGCTGAAATACTGTAAGGTCTGTTTTCGTCGTAACGGTCACCATGAGTTCCTTGCGGTTGCTCTTTTCCTGAATTGACTAATTGATAATAAGCTGCATAATTTCCTTTAAACGGATTTACTTCTTTTTTATCTCCTTTTAATTCATTCAATGCGCTGTCTTCGATATAGGTTGTGAAACCTTCATCCATCCAGGGATGTTTTGATTCATTTGAAGCTAAAATATGCTGAAACCACGAATGTCCTAATTCATGCGTTGCCGTTCCAAGAATTCCCTGAAGGGTTCCGTTTCCTAACATTAGTGTACACATTGCATACTCCATTCCGCCGTCTCCACCCTGAATAAAGGAGTACTGCTTGTATGGATAAGCTCCTACTCTATTGTTGTAATAATCCATTACTTTGACCATTAACGGCTCTAATTGTTTCCAATTTTCAGTGGTCTTTGGATTGTTTTTATAGAAGAAATGCAAATCAACATCATTGGGTCCTTTTACAATATCGTGCGTATATTCTTTGTCAGCAGCCCAGGTAAAATCGTGAACATTTGGCGCGATAAAGTGCCATGTCAATGTTTTTGCTTTCTTTGGATAAGTCACTGTTACGCCGGCATCTTCATACCCGTGACCAATTTCGTTTTTGTCTTGTAAATATCCTGAGCCACCAATGGTGTAATCTTTATCGATTGTGATTTTTACATCAAAATTACCCCAAACGCCGTGAAATTCTCTTGCGATATAAGGATCTGCGTGCCAGCCTTCAAAATCAAATTCAGCTAATTTAGGATACCATTGTGACATTGATAATTCTACTCCTTCAGAATTATTGCGTCCTGAACGACGAATCTGAACCGGAACTTGTCCGTCGAAATCTAAAGTAAAAGTAGTTTTGGAATTTGGTAAAATTGGTTTTGCCAAAGTTACTTCCAGGATCGTTCCTGAAACTCTTGTTTGAGCCGTTACACCGTCTTGTTTTAGATTATTGATTTTTAAAAATCCTATTTCGTTAGGCTTTAACGTTTCAATTCGGCTTTGTTTTACCTCTTTTCCATCGGCACCTTTTATTTTGGTTACCATTCTTCCGTCAGGATCTTTTATAGAATGCAAACGCGCATCCATTTCACTTCCCGGCTGAAAAGCATTTGGAAATAAATGATAAAATACTTTTTTTAAAGTATCGGGAGAATTGTTAGTATACACCAATTCTTGTTTTCCTTTGTATTGGTAGTTTTTTACATCCATGGAAACTTCCATTTTGTAATCAACGTGTTGTTGCCAATATGGAGCGTTTTGTGCAAATGCTGAGTTTAAACCCAGACTCAAAAAGGAAAGTAGTAAAATTTTTCGCATCATCGTTTTAATAAAAATGGAAGAGTTGCCACTCTTCCATTGGATTAGTACTGTATATTGTTTTATTTCTTAGACATCTTTTCTGCCATCAATAAAGCATTGTAAGCATTGACCATTTTTCCCGTTCTAGAAGTTTCAGAAGCTGGTGTTGGCACATGATCTTCTCCTAAAACTACTGTTGCAGGAAGTGCCACTCCGGAATCCATTAAGATATGCTTTACTTGTGATGCTTTTAGTTTTGGATAATAAGAACGAATCAATGCTGCAACTCCTGCGGTATTTGGAGATGCCATTGAAGTTCCCTGCAAATATTTGTATTTATTGTTTGGAACAGTTGCATAAATTTCTTCCCCTGGAGCAAAAACGTCAACATTTATTTTTCCAAAGTTAGAAAATGGAGCTACAACATTTTCTCCATATTGTTTGTTTATTGCACCAATTGTAATCACATTATCCACAAATTCTTTGATGTTATCTTCAGAATCATTTGGGTAATTAATATTTTCTGTTTTATCGATATCATATCCGTCATTTCCGGCTGCATGTACAATTAAAACATCTTTTTTGGCTGCGTATTTTATCGCTTCGTAAACCCATTTTTTATGTGGAGAGAAACTTTTTCCAAAACTTCCGTTAATCACTTTTGCACCATTATCAACCGCATAACGAATGGCCAAAGCAATATCTTTATCATACTCATCGCCATCAGGAACTGCTCTAACAGTTAATATTTCGACATTGTTTGTAACTCCGTCTCCTCCTAAATTATTACCACGAATTTGCGCAATAATTCCGGCTACGTGAGTTCCGTGAAGTGCTTTTTCTTTATCTGGTCCAAAAACTACATTATTTCCGTAATGAGCATCTTTGATATCATCCGGATTATCTCCGACTATTTTTCTTCCGTTATATTCTTTATTCAGATTATAATTGAATTGATCGTAAACAGATTCTCTGTAATCTTCCAATTCTGTTTCGGGATCAAAAGTTGGTCCTGCATTAGTCAAAATTTGGATCATCACCATTTTAGCTCTCGCTACTTTTGGATCCGTTGATGTAATGGTGCTTAAGTCTTCTAATTTATAAGTCGTTTTATTTAACTCTTTTTTTATAGTATTATGCACATCTATCAAAAAGTCTACTTGTTGTTTGTCTTCTACAACTTTTTTAGATTTTTCTTCATATTGTGCTAAAGCGTTTTTATATTCAGCAGAGCCATCATCTCCTTTTTTAACAACACGTGTTAATTCAAGATTTTCATGAACGGCATCTCCAAGAAAATTCCACCCGTGTACGTCATCGATGAAACCGTTTTTATCGTCATCGATTCCGTTACCCGGAATTTCTTTAGGATTTGTCCAGATCATTCCCTGCAAATCCGGATGCTCAATATCTACACCGGAATCTACAATACCTACAATTACTTTTACCCCTTTTTTTCCTTGTAGCAATTCGGCATAAGCCCTGTCAACACTCATTCCCGGAATCGAATCTTTTATTAAATCAAGATGACTCCATCTTTTTAATTCATTTTCGCTAAGTGGTGCTTTTTTAACAACAGCTAAAGGAGCAGTAATCAATTCTCTTGAAGTAGCAACCTGTGCTTGTAAAGTAGCACTACAACCTGCTAATACAAGCAATGCAAATGCAGATAATGTATTTATTTTTATAGAACTCATGTAGCTATTTTTAATATAAGTTAAATTATGGGCCTAAATTATGATTTTTTGTTACATAAAACTAACGATTAACACTGTGTTATGATTTTTACAGTCTCGTCTAAAGGAGCCTTCAACTTTACAAAAAACTTCAAAAACAAAAATCTCAGCCCATTTAAAAGTAAAATTCTTACCTGAATTATTTTCATTCAAAATATGTTAAAAAAGAAGTCCCCATTTACGTGTTCCCGTAAAGAAATCCCAATTGTAATTTGTACTCTTGCGCGATACAATCATAAATCGAGTCTATGAAAACAAAACTACTCTTATTTTTACTATTACTTTCTTTAACCATTACCGCCCAGACCAATCTGGTACCTAATGGTAATTTCGAAACCTGGTCTTCCTCTTCTCAGCCTGACAATTGGTATCGCTTTCTTAGCGGTTATGTGTCGCAGAGTACAACTGCCCAAAATGGCAAATCGAGTACAAATATGATGGTTGCCACGGGAACTTTTAATTATATTAATAGTGAATATTTTGCTGTACAAGCAAACAAAACTTATCGTGTAACCTTGTATCACAGAGCGGTAAAAGGAACTTTTTCTTCTATAGATTTAAGTTTATATCATAAACCGGGCACTTTTAAAGAAGAAATAATCAAAAAATCTGATGTTACTTTTTCTACCACAGAATGGAGAAAAATTGAGTTTGAATATACATCGAAAGTTGCGGAAAATATCGAAGTCGATATCTGGACAAACGGATCGCTTAATTCTGAAATTTTGATCGATAACGTGTCTGTTGTAGATGTTGCAGATGTGCCGGTACAATATACTTTGATTCCTGATGCAAATTTTGAGAAACTATTAATTACTTTAGGAATAGATTCTGGTACAATTGATGGTAAAGTGCCTACTGATAAGGTAAATAAATTAACTACTCTAAATATTAATAATAGCAATATTTCTGACTTAACCGGGATTCAGGACTTTGTGGCTTTGACTTCGCTGACCATATATTTGAATAAACTAACAAGTGTAGACGTCTCTAAAAATACTGCTTTAAAAGAACTAGATTGTCGATGGAATAGTATAGCGACATTAAATCTTTCCAACAATTTAGCTCTAACAAAATTAAACTGTTACGCAAATAAATTAACAAGTTTAGATGTTTCTAAAAATATTAATTTAACTTCTCTGGACTGTAGTAGCAATGAAATAACCACATTAGATCTTTCTAAAAACACAAAATTATCAACTATAAATTGTTTCTTTAATTTATTAACGAGCTTAACAATCCCTACCGGAAATACCCTAACTAACTTAAGCATAGGAAATAACAAATTAACGACTCTGGATATTTCTACAAATACTTCTCTAAAAAGTCTAGAAATAAGGAAAAATCTACTAACATCTCTAGATATTTCTAATAATGTAAATTTAGACCATTTTGTTTGTTCTGAAAATCTAATAAAGAGCTTAGACGCTTCTAAAAACACCAAGTTAACTTATTTTTGGTGTTATTATAATAGTTTGTTAGAAGAAATAAACTTAAAAAATGGCAATAATACTAAGATAAATATTAACGACTTATACCTTACTGACAATGGTAGTTTAAATTGTATCGTGGTAGATGATGTAGCTTACTCAAACACAAATTGGTCGGCAAAAAAAGATCCTTACGCAAATTTCAATGCCACAGTATGCTCTACACCGCAATACACTCTTATTCCTGATGCAGGTTTTGAAAAAACTTTAATAGATCTAAAAATTGATGGCGTTGAAGATGGTAAAGTATCTACTACTAGAATTGCTAACATCAAAACTCTGGATTTAAGTAAAACAAATAATACTTATAAGATTACTGATTTAACTGGAATTCAAGATTTTGCAGCACTAGAAGAATTACAATTCCCTAATAACTACAATGCTACAATACCAACATTAGATTTTTCTCAAAACCAATCTTTGAAGAAATTAGATTGCAGACAATCTGGCATAACAAGCTTAAATGTTTCTAAAAACACGGCACTTACGGAGCTAAATTGCTACGGTAATAAATTAACAGCTTTAGATCTCTCTCAAAATCTTGCGTTAACAAAACTGGATTGTTCTTATAATAGATTACCAACTTTAAATGTTAGCAAAAACGTAAATCTTATTAATCTTTCTTGTTCTGCATCTAATATAGAAGGCGTTTACAGTATACAACAAGGCTTATTAACAAGCTTAGATCTTTCTAAAAATTTAGCATTAGAATTTTTAGATTGCAGTTTGAATGAAAAACTTGTTGGCTTAGATGTTTCTAAAAACACGAATTTAACCTCTATTAATGTTGGTTATAATAAATTAAAAACTATTGATTTTTCTGCCAATAAACTTTTAAAGAATATTTCTTGCCCAAACAATCAATTAACATCTATAGATCTTTCTAAATATCCAGTTTTAGAATCAATAGATTGCTCTTATAACCAATTAACAGTTCTGGATGTATCTCAAAAACCCGCACTTAAAATACTTATGTGTGATTACAATCAGCTAACAAATTTAGATGTATCAAAAAATATAGCATTAGAATTTCTTTATTGCGGCAATAATAAATTAACAACTTTGGATCTATCTACTAACCCAAAACTAAAACAACTTCTTTGCGGCAGTAATACCAACTTGACAAAATTAAATTTGAAAAATGGTGGCAATACAAATTTTGACCCTACTTATCAGAGCATTTTTTCAAACAATCCAAATTTACTTTGCATACTTGTTGACGATGTTGATTATGCTAATAAAAAATGGGCCAAATACAAAGATGCAACTGCAAGTTATAATACAGAATGTAGTTTTAGCTTATCTTCTAAAAACTTTACTGTAGCATCAAAAGGCGAATCTTGTGTTGGCGAAAATAACGGCGAAATCACCATTACAGCAACTGCACAATTTCCTTATGTTGCAAGCATAAACGGAAAATCTGCCACATTTACAAACAATAATTTAAAAGCTGCTAATCTGGCGCCAGGAACCTATACAATTATTGTAACAATTCCGGGAGAAGTTTACGAACAAACTTTTAATTTGTCAATTGCCAAAGCAACAACAGTATCAGGAAAATCAAGCATAACATCAAAAACAGTTGACGTAGAAATTACAGCAGGAACTGCACCATTTACTGTTTTTGTTGATGGAGCAGAACAGTTTCAAACCAATGATATTGCATTTTCTGTAGATGTTAATAAAACTGCTTTAGTAGAAGTTGCAACAGCAAAAGCCTGCGAAGGTATTTTTGCCAAAAAGGTTTCTGTTTCAGATTTTGAATCACAACTTTTAGCTGCTTATCCTAATCCTACTTCAGCAAGTTTTGAAATTGAAATTCCAGGCGTTAAAAATGAGGTTACAATAGAATTATACAATTTCTCCGGTCAATTAGTTTCGGCTAAAACTTATCCTGTCGAAAGTGGAAAAGCACAATTGAATCTTGAAAATCAACCTTCAGGAATTTATGCTGCCAAAGTTTATTTAAACACTCCGGAATACATTAAAATTATAAAAAAATAAAGATGAAGAATTTTATATACATATCCATCATTGGTTTTCTATTTACAGCTTGTGGCGGCGGTGGAGATGATTCTGCAGCTCCAGAGGCAAATATTGCTCCTACCTCACCTGCATTAGTATCCCCCGTAGACAACAAACTATGTGTTGACAATACTGTTTCGTTTCAATGGAAACTTTCTACTGATGCCAATAAAGACGTTATTACCTATCAAATTCAGGTAGCAAAAGACAATACTTTTACTCAGATTGTAAAAACAAACGAGGTTACAGCTGATAATTCTTCAATAAGTTTAGATAAGAATACAGCCTACTACTGGAGAGTAAAAGCTACAGATAGTAAAGGTCTTTCGAGCGCTTATTCTCCTACATACAAGCTTTATACAACTGGCGAAACTGTGGTAAATCACTTGCCGTTTTCTCCTGAATTAGTACAACCTGCTATTAATTCTGTATTGAATACAACAACGGCAACTTTAAAGTGGAAAGCGACAGATGTTGACGCGACAGATATTTTGACTTATGATGTTTATTTTGGAAAAACAAATCTGCCTACAGCAAAAGTAAGTGAGAATACAAGTGCAATTTCTTTTGATGTTACACTTGATCCAGCAACAGAATATTTCTGGAAAGTTGTTGTAAAAGACAATAAAGGAGGAGAAACTGTTGGTCAGGTTTGGAAATTCAAAACCAACTAAAATTTTAATAATTACAATTTGTTACCAAAAAATCCCATTTTCGATATACTGAAAAAGGGATTTTTTTTATGTTTCTTATTTTAATTTCAAAAGTCAATTAAACACATTACGTCTTTCCGTAAAAAAATGTCGATCACAAATCGTATACTTGTACCACATAATCAATTGTCTATGAAAACAAAACTACTCTTCTTGCTATTATTGGCAAATTTTTCTCTTTATGCACAGCAGTACACTTCTATTCCTGATATTAATTTTGAAAACAAATTAATTCGTTTAGGAATAGATTCTGGAATGGCTGACGGGCAGATTCTCACTTCAAGAATTGCTTCACTTACTTCTCTGGATGTTTCATCAAGCTCTATTAAAGACTTAACTGGAATTGAAGATTTTGTAAGATTGATTACTTTAAATTGTTCCTCAAATCAATTAGTCAACTTAAATCTTTCTAAAAATACCGTTTTAACTATTTTAGATTGTAAAAGAAATCAACTAAAAGCCTTAAATCTTGATAAAAACACAGCCTTAACTTCTGTATCTTGTGAAGAAAACCAAATAAAGAGTCTAGATGTTTCGAGAAGTACATCACTTACTAATTTATCTTGCAAACAAAACGAAATTAACAGCTTAGACCTTTCTAAAAATATTGCTTTAACGATAGTTAATTGTGCATATAATAAATTAACCCTTTTAAATGTTTCTAAAAATGTTAATCTAACCCGATTAGAATGCGAGAGAAATCAATTAACAAGTTTAGATTTAAACAGTCCAAAACTAACAATTCTGTCTTGCGCGTATAATCAAATAACGACTTTAGATGTTTCTAAATGCCCGAAACTAACGGAATTTAGCTGTAATAATAACAATTTATCTTATTTAAATTTGCATAACAAAAATAATACTTTGTTAACTTATATTGATTTCACAATAAATCCTAACTTAGATTGCATTGTAGTTGATGTTTGGTATTATTCTAATGCCAATTGGCCTACAAAAAAAGACGATACCGCAAATTATGTCCCTTTTTGTGGAGTAAAATACACTTTAATTCCTGATGCAAATTTTGAACAAAAATTAGTCAATCTTGCTCTCGACGATGAAGTAAACGGAGCTATAATTGTAACTCCAAAAATTAGTTCTTTGACAAGTTTAGATGTTACTGGCCTTAAAATTAAAGACCTGACTGGGATTGAAGAGTTCATATCTTTAACATACCTTAATTGTTCCTACAACCAATTGACAAATTTAAATGTAACCAAGAATACTTTGCTTAGAAAATTTATCTGTGAGCATAATTCTTTGACTTCTTTAGATGTTTCTAAAAACATAGATTTAGGTGAGTTTCTTTGTAATAATAATAAATTGACTGCTTTAGATGTTTCCAAAAATAAAGAACTCAGCTATTTTTATTGTGATTATAACCAAATAGCTGTTTTGGATGTTTCTAAAAATACAGATATGAGAACGTTATACTGCAATGACAATCAACTTTTAAGTGTTAACCTAAAAAATGGTAATATCTATGGATTATTTGCTTATGCGAATATGCGAAGAAATCCAAATCTAACCTGTGTTCAGTTAGACAAAAATACTTCAAATAATGAAAGCTCTTTTTACGCTGATGCTGGGGTGAGATTTTCATATACTTCTGATTGCCCGACTTACACTACAATACCTGATAGCAATTTTGAAGACAAATTAATCGTATTAAAAATTGATAAAGACGGAAAAAATGGAATAGTTGCAACATCTAGTATTTCAGTTATTACCTCTCTTGATGTGTCTTCTAGTTCTATTGCCGATTTAACAGGAATTCAAGATTTTACAGCTTTGAAAACCTTAAACTGTTCTTCAAACCAATTAGTAAATTTAGATTTTTCTAAAAATCTAAATTTGACTAACATTAATTGTAAGAACAATAATTTGGAAAAACTGAATTTGAAAAATGGTAAGAACACACTTTTGGTAACAGGAGATTTCACTTCTAACCTTGCATTAACTTGTATACAAGTAGATGATCAGGAATATTCCAAAACTAAATGGGCAACTTACAAAGACAATACTGCTAGTTATAATAATGACTGTACACCTTATACCTTAATTCCCGATTCTAAATTTGAGGACAAACTAATTTCTATGGAAATTGATAAAGATGGAAAAAATGGAAAAGTAGCAACTGCAAGTATTATAAATGTTCCATATTTATACATAAGATCCAGCTTTATTACCGATTTAACAGGAATTCAGGATTTTAAAGCTTTGACAGACTTAGATTGTTCTTCAAATCAATTAAAAAACATTGATGTATCTAAAAACTTGTCATTAGCTTATTTAAACTGTTCTGCAAATAAATTAACCTCTTTAGATGTTTCTAAAAATGTGGCTTTAACTAGTTTAAACTCGTCTTCTAACCAATTAGCAAACTTAGATCTCTCTAAAAATATACTTTTGGTAGGTTTCAATGGTAACAATAACAATCTTGTAACTTTAAATTTAAAAAACGGAAACAATAAATCAATTAACGATAGATCAATAACTCTTGATTTTAAAGGAAACTCTTTATTAAAATGCATACAGGTTGATGATGAAAATTATTCAAATACAAATTGGACACAAAGAAAAGACGCAACAACCGTTTTTTCTTCAAATTGTTCTACTTTAGGAATTGAAGATTCTGTTTTTGATAAAGCGGTAGTTTACCCTAATCCGACTAAAGGTGTTTTAAACATTAAAAATGTTAGCTTAGAAAAAGCAGACGTTTATAATGCATTAGGACAACTTGTAAAATCAGTTAGATTAAATTCAAGTAATACCGATAGTACAATTAATTTATCTGGTCTTCCAAAAGGAATTTATTATGTATACTTAATCAATCAAGATGCTGCTTCGGCTAGAAAAGTGATTGTAGAATAAGTCATATATAGTTAAACTAAAATCCCGTTTTCACAAATATTTGAAAACGGGATTTTTTTATGTTTTAAATCATCTTCTAAAGAATATCTTCGCAAGTAAAAACGTCTTTCAATCGAACACCTTTTTCTGTATGTTCTACCGTTATAATCTGATTGTGCGCATCGTGCTCTAAAAACAAATAATAGTTATTATCTGCCGCTGCATTCAAAAATTTTGATTTCTCCGGCATTGTCAATAAAGGTCTTGTATCATAACCCATAACATACGGTAACGGAATATGTCCAGCTGTAGCTAACAAATCGGCACAAAAAACAATGGTTTTATCCTGATATTGAATATGCGGAATCATTTGCTTTTCGGTATGGCCATCAACATAATAAATTCCGAAATTCATTTCTTCAGAAAAACCAAAATCAGCATCAGGACGGTTTATAAAATTCAATTGTCCGCTTTCCTGCATTGGTAAAATATTTTCAGACAAAAAAGACGCTTTCTCACGAGCATTCGGTTTTATAGCCCATTCCCAATGATTCTCGTTTGTCCAAAACCTAGCATTTTTAAAAGCCGGCTCATAAAAAGTTTTGTCTGAATTCCATTGTACACTTCCACCACAATGATCAAAATGCAAGTGTGTCATAAAAACATCTGTAATATCATCCCGGCTAAAACCATATTCCGCCAATGATTTATCAATAGAATGTGATCCCCAAAGCGAGTAATAACCAAAGAATTTTTCAGATTGTTTATTTCCCATTCCGGTATCAATCAAAATCAGTCGGTTTCCATCTTCAATAAGCAAACAACGTGCAGCAATATCGATTAAGTTATTGGCATCGGCCGGATTCGTTTTATTCCAGATTGTTTTGGGCACAACACCAAACATAGCACCGCCATCTAACTTAAAATTTCCGGATTCTATTGGGTATAATTTCATGAGAGTAAATTTGTAATATGGTAACAAAGCTAGGAAATACAATTTCTTTATGCTAAAAATTTCACTTTAAAAGCTACCGTCCCACTATTATTATGTTATTTATTGTTCTCAAAATCAAAAATCAAATTATTAAATAAATTTTTCTTTAACTATTATCAAATTACTTTGAACTCCCCTATTATTTATATAAAAGTTGAACATTGTTGTCTTATATTTTATTGATATAACTAATATCTATTTTAACATTTGTTATAATAATGTGAAGCGTTATGGAAAAAGGTTTTTAAGTCGTATCTTTGCAGATAATTTCATTTCAACATTGAAAGACAGCACTTTAAAATATAATCATTTAATTACTGTTTTGAATGCAAATTCAAATGAATGCAAAAACAAATACCATAAACAATGATAAAAGTTTCTGATACAGCCAAAAAGAAAATCATCGACTTGATGAAAGATGATGGTTTTGATGCTGCACATGACTACGTAAGAGTAGGCGTGAAAAGTGGCGGATGCTCTGGTTTGTCTTATGATTTAAAATTTGACAAAGCCAAAGGCGACGACGATAAAATATTTGTAGACAACGACATAACGATTGCAGTTGAAAAAAAATCATTTCTATATTTAGCCGGAACAATTCTTGAGTTCTCAGGTGGATTAAACGGAAAAGGTTTTGTGTTCAACAATCCAAATGCAAGCAGAACTTGTGGTTGCGGGGAATCTTTTTCGCTATAAAGTAAAGTCTAAAAAGCAAAAATTTAAACGCTTAAAAACTTAACTTTTAAGCGTTTTAAAAAACTAAAAAATGTCAAAATACACTGAAGACGATTTAAAAATCGAACTCGAAACCAAAGAATACGAATACGGATTTTATACTGATATAGAATCGGAGACATTCCCTATTGGCTTAAACGAAGATATCGTGAGAGCTATTTCTCTTAAAAAAGAAGAACCTCAATGGATGACCGACTGGCGTATCGAAGCTTTTCGCGCATGGAAAGAAATGATCGAACCGGAATGGGCAAATGTTCATTATGTAAAGCCGGATTTTCAGGCAATTTCTTATTATTCAGCTCCAAAACAAGTAGATCCAAATAAAACTTTGGATGATGTAGATCCGGAACTTCTTGAAATGTACAAAAAGTTAGGTATCTCTGTTGATGAACAAAAAATGATGAACAATGTCGCTATGGATATTGTGGTCGATTCTGTTTCTGTAGCTACTACTTTCAAAAAAACTTTAGGAGAAAAAGGAATTATTTTCTGCCCGATTTCAGAAGCTATAAAAGAACATCCTGAATTAGTGCGTAAATATTTAGGAAGCGTTGTACCTCAAAAAGACAACTTCTATGCAGCATTAAACTCAGCGGTTTTCTCTGACGGAAGTTTCTGTTATATTCCAAAAGGCGTTCGTTGCCCAATGGAACTTTCAACTTATTTCAGAATCAATCAGGCAGGAACAGGACAGTTTGAAAGAACTCTTGTTATTGCTGATGAAGGAAGCTACGTATCCTACCTTGAAGGTTGTACCGCTCCAAGTCGTGACGAAAATCAATTGCACGCTGCTGTAGTTGAACTAATTGCTTTGGATGATGCCGAAATTAAATATTCTACAGTTCAAAACTGGTTTCCTGGAAACAAAGAAGGAAAAGGTGGCGTTTATAACTTCGTTACCAAAAGAGGTTTATGCGAAACAAACGCTAAAATTTCATGGACACAAGTTGAAACTGGTTCTGCTGTAACCTGGAAATATCCTTCTTGTGTACTTAAAGGAGACAATTCGGTAGGAGAATTTTATTCAATCGCCGTTACCAATAATTACCAACAAGCTGATACAGGAACGAAAATGATCCATTTAGGTAAAAACACTAAATCGACTATTATTTCTAAAGGTATCTCGGCTGGTAAATCACAAAACAGCTACCGTGGATTAGTACAAATTAGCCCTAGAGCTGAAAATGCAAGAAACTTTTCGCAATGCGATTCTCTTTTAATGGGTAATAACTGCGGGGCGCATACTTTCCCTTATATCGAAAGTAAAAATCCATCAGCAAAAATAGAACACGAAGCCACTACAAGTAAAATTGGAGAAGATCAGGTTTTTTATTGCAACCAAAGAGGTATCCCAACTGAAAAAGCGATTGCCTTAATTGTAAATGGTTTCAGCAAAGATGTATTGAACAAATTGCCAATGGAATTTGCTGTTGAAGCTCAAAAATTATTAGAGATTTCTTTAGAAGGATCTGTAGGTTAATTGCGAAATGGAAGGTAAGAAAGTAATCATTTTAGGTTCAGCCAGAAAAAACGGAAACACAACCAGAATTGTAGATGAAATTTCTAAAGAAACCGGAATAGACATAATTAATTTAAGTGATTATAATATTTCTCATTATGATTACGAAAGCAAAAACAGAGAAGACGATTTTTTGCCCCTGATAAAAGGAATACTCGAAAAGTACGACACTTTAATTTTTGCAACGCCCATATATTGGTACAATATGAGTGGAATCATGAAAGTTTTCTTTGATCGTTTTTCGGATTTAATCCGAATTGAAAAAGAAACCGGAAGAAAACTTAGAGGAAAGAAAATTGGCGTGATATCAAATTCACACGACAATGAAATTGAAGAAAGTTTTTATATCCCGTTCAAAAAATCAGCCGATTATTTAGGCATGGAATATTTAGGACACGCGCATTTTAATGCTAACATCCTAAACCAAACAACAAAAATAGAATTGACATTTATATAAAATAAAAAAAACAATGTTATCAATAAAAAACCTTCACGCCTCAATTGGTGATAAAGAAATCCTAAAAGGAATTAATATAGAAGTTAAAGCTGGCGAAGTACACGCTATCATGGGACCTAATGGTTCCGGAAAAAGTACACTTTCGGCTGTAATTGCCGGAAACGAAAACTACGAAGTTACTGATGGAGCCGTTTTCCTTGATGGAGAAGATCTTGCTGATCTTGCTCCTGAAGAAAGAGCACACAAAGGAGTTTTCCTTTCTTTTCAATATCCTGTAGAAATTCCTGGAGTAAGTGTTACAAACTTCATGAAAACGGCCATCAACGAAACTCGTAAAGCAAACGGTCAGGCCGAAATGCCAGCGAACGAAATGCTAAAAGTAATTCGTGAGAAATCTGAATTATTAGAAATCGACCGTAAATTTTTATCACGTTCTTTAAACGAAGGTTTTTCTGGTGGAGAGAAAAAAAGAAATGAGATTTTCCAAATGGCAATGTTAGAACCAAAATTAGCCATCCTTGACGAAACCGATTCCGGTCTTGACATCGACGCTTTAAGAATTGTGGCTAATGGAGTTAACAAATTGAAAAGCGAGAAAAACGCAATTATCGTGATCACGCACTACCAACGTTTGTTAGATTACATCGTTCCGGATTTCGTTCACGTTCTTTACAACGGAAGAATTGTAAAATCAGGCGGAAAAGAATTGGCTTACGAATTAGAAGAAAAAGGATACGACTGGATTAAAGCGGAGAATTAATACAGTCTGAAAGTCTAAAGTCATAAAGTCAAAAGTAGAGCATGAGTAAATTTAAATCTTTTGAAGAAATAAATTCCTGGCAAAAATCTAGAATTTTCAACAAGAAAATATATCTCGCTACTGAAAATTCCAATTTTAAAAAAGACTTCGATTTCGTTAGACAAATTAGACGGGCATCAATTTCTATATCATCAAATATAGCAGAAGACTTTGAGAGAAATACAGACAAAGAGTTTATTTACTTTTTATATGTAGCAAAAGCATCAGCAGGAGAAGTTCGTTCTCAATTATATTTAGCATTTGATCTAGAATACATTATTAAAGAAGAATTCGAAACACTTTTAGAATCGATAACAGAAATATCGAAATTATTAAGTGGTTTTATTAAATATTTGAGCCCAAAGTTATAAAGTCGAAAGTCATAAAGTTGCAAACTTTATGCTTTAAATTTTGACCTTTGGCAAAACAGTCGACAATCCTGAGTCTTTCGACTTTCGACTTTCGACTTTAAGACTAAAAAGAACAATGGATTTAAAAGAAAAATTAGTATCGTCTTTTATGGCTTTTGAAGAGCGTGTCGATGTACATTCAGATTTACATGACATACGCACAAATGCTTTAAAGAACTTTGAAAATAAAGGTTTCCCAACCAAAAAAGAAGAAGCTTGGAAATACACATCGCTAAATGCCATCTTAAAAAATGACTTTACGGTTTTTCCTAAGCAGGAAAATGCAATCGAATTTAATCAGGTAAAAAAATACTTTTTACACGAAATCGACACTTATAAATTAGTGTTTATCGATGGTGTTTTTAGTTCACATTTGTCTTCTACTACACATGACGGAATCGACGTTTGCCTGATGTCATCGGCATTGACCAAACCAAAATATAAAATGGTTATCGATAAATACTTCAACCAGATTGCCAGCAAAGACGAAAGTTTGACTTCGTTGAATACTGCTTTTGCAAGTGAAGGAGCTTTTATCAATATTCCGCAAAAGAAAGTCGCTGATAAACCAATTGAAATCATGTATTTCTCTACAGGAAACGAAGCTGCTTTATTGGTTCAGCCTAGAAATTTGATTATTGTTGGAGAGAATTCTCATGTTCAGATCATCGAACGTCACCAGAGTTTGAATGAAAATCCAGTTTTAACCAATTCGGTTACAGAGATTTTTGCTCAAAAACGCGCTATTGTAGATCATTACAAAATTCAAAACGATAATATCGAGGCAAATTTAATCGACAATACTTACGTTTCTCAACAACAGGAAAGTCACGTTTACGTGCATACTTTTTCGTTTGGAGGAAATCTAACGCGTAACAATTTGAACTTTTACCACTTTGGTGAAAGATTAACCAGTACGCTAAACGGAATCACTATTATTGGCGAAAAACAACACGTTGATCATTATACTTTGGTAAACCATGCAACGCCAAATTGCGAAAGTTTCCAGGATTATAAAGGAATTTTCTCTGATCGCTCAACAGGAGTTTTCAACGGAAAAGTGTTGGTAGAAAAAGAAGCTCAAAAAACAAATGCTTTCCAAAAAAGCAACAATATTTTATTGAGTGACAAAGCGACAATCAATGCTAAACCTCAATTAGAAATTTTTGCTGATGACGTAAAATGTTCTCACGGTTGTACCGTAGGACAACTCGACGAAACTGCAATGTTCTACATGCAATCTCGTGGAATCCCGAAAAAAGAAGCTAAAGCTTTATTGATGTACGCATTCTCGAATGCTGTTATCGAAAGCATTAAAATACCGGAATTGAAACAACGTATTACTAAAATCATTGCTACAAAATTAGGCGTGAATTTAGGATTTGATTTGTAGTTTAGTTTTACCGCAAAGACACAAAGGTTTCGCAAAGTTCGCAAAGGTTTATTATTAAACTTTGCGAACTTTGCGCTTTTATACCTTGCGTTCTTTGCGGTTAAATTTATTTTTTGATTGAAGCAATTATCCCCTTCAAAAAACCATTAAAATCAAATCCCTGATCTTCTTCTTTTAATCCCATTCTTACGATTACCATATCCAGAGACGGAATAATCGCTACCATTTGACCTTGATATCCGCTGCAATAAAACATATCACGAGGAACATCCGGGAATTTCCCTCCGGCGTTTAGCCAAAATTGTGCTCCATAAGCTCCTTTAGAAGTATTGGTTGGCGTTGCAGAATATTTTACCCAGCTTTCATCCAGAATTTGTTCTCCGTTCCAGTTTCCTTTATGGAGATACAATAATCCAAATTTAGACCAGTCGCGAGCCGTTGCCCAGGCATAAGACGAACCCACAAAAGTTCCCGCCATATCCTGTTCGACAATCATCGAATTCATTCCGATTTTATCGATTACGGCGCTGTACCAAAAATCAAGATATTCCTGTTGGGTTTTAAACTGACTTTTTAAAATTCCGGATAATAAATTAGTTGTTCCAGATGAATAATTCCAATGTGTGTTGGGTTTAAACTGAGCCGGTTTTTCACGTTGTACTTTTGCCATGTCTCCGGATTGAAAAAGCATTATTGTCGCATCACAAATTTTACTGTAATTCTCTTCCCATTCTAATCCGGAATTCATGTGCAGCAAATCATTGATAGTAATAATTTGACGATCATCATTTTTCCATTCCGCAATTGGTGCCGGTTTGTAAATATCAATTTTACCTTGTTTGGCCAAAACTCCAAAAGCTGAATTTAGGATGCTTTTAGTCATGGACCATCCCAAAATTTTACTCTCTTTATTAAATCCCGTATCGTATTTTTCAGCAATCAATTTATCTTTATACAAAACGACAACCGCTCGTGTACGTTTTGCTTTCCCGCCGTTTTTATCAAACGAATTGTCAACAGCTTTCTTTAATTTCGAATATTCAACATTCGAAAACAATGTATCCGTTGGCTCGTTATTTCCATAAGGAAAAGGAAGGTTATTTATTCGTTTAGTTCGTTTTGGAAGTAGATACGGTTTCGAGATATCATAATTATCATCAATTAAAGTGGCGCCTAAACCGTCCCGATAAATTGCTTTTCTCTCTTTTAAACCATAAACCGAAGAGGTTACAAATTTCCCGGCTTCATCAATCGTATTAGTTGCTAAATTCATTAACGGAATATCATTATCACCTTTCTCAATTAATTCTTTCGATCGATGATCTAAAAAATGTCCTGAAGCAATACTTTTGGCTGAAAAGCCAGAGATCAATTCTAGCTTTGGATAGGTGGTAAATCCCAAATAAAAAACTACAATTAGTAAAACAAGCGCAAGTAATTTGATGATTTTCCTCATGATATTTGACAATTATTTTTACTGCAATATAAATAATTTACAATCATGTTATTAGTACCGAATTCAAATTTTAAATTTCAGATCATTTACAAATCTTAAATTAATGTTATAGAATTAATAATCTAACCTTCGATTGATACTGCTATAAAAGGAAATTATAGTTTTGATGGATAAACCAATTTAGTTTTAGTACTTTTGTAGATAGAATTTTTCTAAATAAGACATGTTAGACATCCAAAAAATAAGAGCTGATTTTCCGATACTTTCGGAAAAAGTAAACGGAAAACCATTGGTATATTTCGACAACGGAGCAACGTCACAAAAACCACAAATTGTGATCGATGCTGAGGCAAAATACTATCAGGAAATAAATGCCAACATTCATCGTGGTGTACATACGCTAAGCCAATTGGCAACAGACGCATACGAAATATCAAGGGTAAAAATCCAACACCATATTAATGCGAAGTTTTCTCATGAAGTACTTTTTACTTCAGGAACTACGCATGGAATCAATCTGGTAACTAATGGTTTTGCTTCAATTCTAAAACCTGGTGACGAAGTTGTAGTTTCCTCGTTAGAACATCATAGTAATATTGTGCCCTGGCAAATGTTATGCGAAAAAACGGGAGCAACTTTAAAAGTTATTCCGATGAACGAAGAAGGCGAACTGATTATGGAGTCTTTTGATGCTTTACTTTCAGAAAAAACCAAAGTTGTAACGGTAAATCATATTTCGAATGCATTAGGGATTATTAATCCTATCAAATCTATAATCGAAAAAGCACACGCTGTTGGGGCTGCTGTTTTAATCGATGGCGCACAGGCTGTTCCGCATCTAAAGCCAGATGTCCAGGACTTAGATTGTGATTTTTATGCTTTCTCCGGTCATAAAATGTGTGGCCCGACCGGAACCGGAATTTTATATGGAAAAGAAGAGTGGTTAAACAGGCTTCCTCCTTATCAGGGTGGTGGAGAAATGATCAAAGAAGTTACTTTCGAGAAAACAACTTATGCTGATCTTCCGCATAAATTTGAAGCCGGAACTCCAAATATTGCGGGCGGAATTGTTTTGGGTACTGCTGTTGATTATTTAAACAACATTGGTTTTCATAACATTCAAAAACAAGAACAAAAACTATTAGAACACGCTACAAAACGCCTGTTAGAAATAGAAGGTTTGAAAATTTACGGAACCGGAAAAAATAAAGCTTCTGTAGTTTCGTTTAATATTGACGGAATTCATCCTTATGATATTGGTTCAATTATCGATAAATTAGGGATTGCAGTTCGAACAGGACATCATTGTGCACAACCTATCATGAACTTTTTCTGCATTCCCGGAACTATTCGTGCTTCATTTTCTTTTTACAATACCATAGAAGAAATTGATGTCATGGTAGAAGCGGTGAAGAAAGCGAAAACCATGTTAAGCTAAAAAACTTTTTATGAGAACATTATCCTTATTATTCTTAACAATTTTCATTGCCACGAGTTGTTCAAGCCAAAAAGCAAACGATATGACAACAACCCAAATGGAATATTCTGCAGTTTCAAGAGGCCTTTATAAAGTGATATTAGTTCAAAATAAAACAGTTTCAGTTACCAATGGCAGAAATACCCCGCCGGTAGAAAGCAAAATAAGTGATGCAAAATGGAAGCAGATTGTAGCAGAGTTTACAAAAATTAATTTAGAGCATATTCCAACTTTAAAAGGGCCAACAGAAAAACGCTTCCATGATGGTGCTGCAATTGGGAATTTAAAGATAATTCATAACCAGAAAACATATGAAACTCCGGGTTTCGACAATGGTTATCCTCCTAAGGAAATAGAAAAATTGGTAAATTTACTGGTTGATTTTACGAAAGAATAATTATGACAATAAAAGAAATACAAAACGAAATAATAGAAGAATTTTCGATGTTTGATGATTGGATGCAACGTTATGAGTACATCATCGAATTAGGGAAAAGTCTTCCGTTAATCAAAGAAGAATATAAAACAGACGAAAATTTAATCAAAGGCTGCCAATCAAAAGTTTGGTTGCAGGGCGAGCAAAAAGACGATAAAATTGTATTTACCGCTGATAGTGATGCAATCTTAACCAAAGGAATTATTGCCATTTTAATTCGTGCTTTCTCCAATCAAAAAGCAGAAGACATTATAAATGCTGATACGCAATTTATTGATGAAATAGGTCTAAAAGAACATTTATCTGCTACTCGTGCAAACGGGTTGGTTTCGATGATCAAAAACATCAAAATGTATGCTTTGGCTTTTGATTCAAAAAATAAGAATTAATTTTTCTGCCACGAATTTCACAAATCAACACGAATTAAGAATCTTTATTTAGCATAAAAAATTGGTGCTAATTTGTGAAATTCGTGGCAAAAAAATAAAAAAACAAAAACAAAAAAATGGAACAAGAAATAGACACAAACGAATTAGGAGAATCAATTGTAAAAGTTTTAAAAAGTATTTACGATCCGGAGATTCCTGTAGATATTTACGAATTAGGATTGATTTATGACGTAATGGTAAATACGGATTATGAAGTAAAAATCCTGATGACATTAACATCTCCAAACTGTCCGGTTGCGGAAAGTTTACCAAGAGAAGTAGAAGAAAAAGTAAAAACAATCGAAAACATAAAAGATGTTGATGTTGAAATTACTTTTGATCCGCCATGGAGTAAAGATTTAATGAGCGAAGAAGCAAAATTAGAATTAGGAATGCTATAAATTAGTCATAAAGCCGAAAGTCATAAAGTCTTAATGAAACAAACTTTATGACTTTCGACATTCGACTTTAGGACTTTACATATGGAAGAAATTATCAATAAAGTTGCCAATAGTGCCTTAGAAGTTTTTGATCTTGAGGATTATTATCCAAAAGGAGCACGTGTGCAAATTGACATTTCACAATGGCTTTTAGAGGGGTTTTTATTAAAAGAAAAAGACTTTAGAGAACACTTAAAAAATCACGACTGGTCCCAATATCAAGATCAGTATGTAGCTGTAAATTGTAGCACAGATGCTATAGTTCCTGCATGGTCGTCTATTTTGGTGGCGATTCAACTGGCGCCTTACGCCAAAAAAGTAGTCAATGGAACTATTGAAGATTTAGATGCCAGTTTATACGAAGAGATCTTAAGCAAGCTCGATTATTCTGCCTATAAAAACAAACCGGTTATTATAAAGGGCTGTTCCAAAAAACCTGTTCCAACGCGTGCTTATATTTTATCTGCCACTTATTTGCAGCCTTTTGCAAGAAGTATTATGTACGGAGAGGCTTGTTCAGCAGTACCACTGTACAAAGAATCTAAGAAATAACTTTCTTTTAGGGGCAATAATTCCCAAACCTTTTAACGGTTTTTAGTATATTTGTTATTACACATTTAAACTACATACCATGAGAAAGCTAACGTTATTACTTTTTATTTTAACGAACTTAACTTTTGTTCAAGCCCAAAATTCAGAAAAAGAATTAATTCAGAATACTGAAAAAGCGGTAAAAAAGATAAATGATACAATCGAGGGAGAAGGCTGGAAAGCAAAAGGAACAGTTTCTCTTTTACTAAATCAATCAAGTTTTAACAACTGGATTGCCGGAGGTGAAGATAGCTTTTCAGGAACTCTGGGAATCAACTACGATTTTAATTACAAAAAAAACGATCTTACCTGGGACAATAAAGTTTTAGCTTCTTATGGACTTTTGCAAACCAAAAATTCTGATTTTGGAAAAAAGACAGATGACCGTCTGGAATTTAATTCTATAGTAGGTAAAAAAGCTTTTGGCCAATGGTATTACTCTTACTTTCTGAATTTCAGAACTCAATTTACAACAGGTTATATTTATGGCCAGGACGCAAACGGAAAAGAAATTAGAACCGAAAGTACTAAATTTATGTCTCCGGGTTATCTTACTACCGGTCCCGGTATTTACTGGACAAAAGATGACAATCTAAAAATAAACTTTGCACCTTTAACCTCTAAATTTACTTTTGTAGATGGTGCGTATACCTCAGGAATCGATCAGAAAACCGGTTTACCGTATGTAGATGGGGATTATTTTGGTGTAGACGCTAACAAAACCATGCGTTACGAACTGGGTTTCTATGCTTCAATTTACTACAAATTGGCGATCATGACTAACGTAACGGCTGAAAACACTTTGAACTTATATTCTAATTATTTAGAAGATCCTCAAAATATTGACATCAATTACTCTTTGAATATTATCATGAAAGTAAACAAATTTTTATCTGCTAATTTATCCTTCCAGGCTATTTATGACGATAACGCCTATAAGGGACTTCAAACCAGAGAAGTTTTTGGTTTAGGAGTTAATTTCGGATTCTAATTCTGCAACTGGAAAAGAATTATATTTAACCGTAAAGAACGCCAGAATTTTTATACGTGAAGGTTTAAAAACACAAAGTTCGCAAAGCCATATCATAATACAGCTTTGCGAACTTTGTGTTTTTCTGAGAATACTTAATATAAAAATCTTTGCGCTCTTTGCGGTTAAATTTTATTTATTCCTCATCTTGTTCTTCATCTTTTTCGATTGCATCCTTATAATCCGGATATAAAAACTTATTATAAGGGAATCTTGTGATATGAATCTGACGAACAGCTTCGTAGACTATTTCTCTAAATTCCTCAAAATTTTCTTTTTGGGTAGCCGAAATAAATAATGCTTTGTTCTGCCCAACATTACTCATCCAGGTTTGTTTCCATTCCTCAAGCGTGTAATGTCTTCTTGTTTTTTCGGTAATCAGATCATCTTCATCAATAGTCAAATGCTTGTAGGCATCAATTTTATTAAAAACCATAATCGTTGGTTTATCATTACTTTTGATTTCTAACAACGTTTGATTTACAGATTCAATATGATCTTCAAAATCAGGATGCGAAATATCTACGACATGCAATAGCAAATCGGCTTCACGAACCTCATCTAAGGTACTCTTAAAAGAATCTACCAATTGAGTTGGTAATTTTCTAATAAAACCTACCGTATCTGATAATAAGAAAGGTAAATTTTTAATCACCACCTTTCTAACAGTTGTATCAAGAGTTGCAAATAATTTATTCTCAACAAAAACATCACTTTTACCTACTGCATTCATCAAGGTTGATTTCCCAACGTTCGTATATCCTACCAGGGCTACACGAACCATTGCGCCACGATTACTGCGTTGCACCCCCATTTGTTTGTCAATCGTTTTTATTTTCTCTTTTAAGAGTGCAATTCTGTCACGAACGATACGTCTGTCTGTTTCAATTTCAGTTTCTCCGGGTCCGCGCATTCCAATACCTCCTTTTTGGCGCTCCAGGTGCGTCCACATACCAGAAAGTCTAGGCAATAAATACTGACATTGCGCTAACTCTACTTGCGTTCTTGCATAAGATGTCTCTGCTCTCTGAGCAAAAATATCCAGAATAAGGTGCGTTCTGTCTAAGATTTTACAGTCTATAATTTTAGATATATTTTTCTGTTGAGATGGAGATAATTCATCGTCAAACACCAAAGTAGATATGTCGTTTTCTTTTACAAAAAGATTGATTTCTTCAATTTTCCCTGTTCCAACAAAAGTCTTAGGATTTGGGCGTTCCATTTTTTGCGAAAAGCGCTTTATCACTTCACCTCCTGCGGTAAAAGTCAAAAACTCCAATTCATCCAGATATTCGTTAAGTTTTTCCTCACTTTGATTTTGAGTTACAATACCAACAATGACTGTTCGCTCAAAATTTATAATTTCTTTTTCTAACATAGCTTTGAATAAGATGCAAATTTAATGATTTGTAAGGTACTAACACTTATAGAATTTCGTTTTTAAGTTCCATTTGGAAAATTAATACCTGTATAAACAATCAAACCATTTAAAAACTACGAATACTAAGAATTTAATCTTAACAAAACTTAATTTTTAAATGGTTTCAGGTGCTTTTAGAAAGATTGTATTATTCGTAAATAAAAGTCTTTTCTGTTTTTACAATTCCGTTTTCTTCAATCTGAGAACAAGAGATTGGAAAGTTCAGTTTGTTGTATTTGTATTTTCTGCTCACACCCACTAATATTGTCGATGATGGACTAAAATTCATTTCGTTATTATAGGATATGGCTTCAAAGCTAAACTCATCCTCATGATAAGAAATCATAGGTACAATTACTTTATAATTATCACCAAACAAACTCTGAACAATTAAAGCATCTACTGATTTTTTATCATCAAAAGTATAGGTTTTAGATATTTTATCTCCAACCAGACCTTTATGTTTTATAACATTATCATTGACATAAACATATTCAATTTTACCAATAATTGCTTTGTTTCTATCTCTTGTAGTACGTCTGACAATAATGCCATTTTCTACAATATATTCAATATCATCAACCACATTCTGGTGATTGGTACTCTTTTTTGTAATTACTTTAACTCTCGCTCCTTCATAGAAAAAAGTCACAACTTTGGTAATATAGTCATTACCTTCCTGATATTTTTTAACGAATTTTGTAATATTATTATCAGCATCATAAGTATAATTTACGACCTCCTTCCAGTCACTTCCGACCTTATCTTTAACAGTCATATCTAGTAATCCTTTTGTGTTGTAAAAGAAATGCTGAACAACATCTGAAGTGGTAATGGTTTGTATTTTTCCGTCTTTAAAAACAACCGTTTTATTTACGATTTCACCATCTTTAGAGTTCTGGTAATTTGTTTTTACAATGTTGATTTGCTTTAATCTCACAGGAGCATTTTGATCCTGACTGTGCAATAAGCATGGAAAAACCATCATCATGATGGCGATAAAGTAGGTTTTCATGTGGTATTTGTATTGATTTGGGATGACCAAAATACAAAATTCAATTAAAATTTAACAGTTTAAATCTTAAAAACAACACACTATTAAACTATCATCTAAAAATCAACACTTTAATTCCGTTTTTAAAAATTTAAACCTTTACTTTTCACCGAAAATTTTAACATCATCAACCATAAAAGCACCATTTAGGGTTTTGTCTTTACCGGATCCTATATATTTAAATGCAATATGAATGTTTCCTGAATAAGCTGACAAATCTATTCCGCCGGAGCTTATAAACTGACGGGTGGGCGTTGACAAAGAGGGTAAATTTGCCGTTAGTTTTGTCCATTTTGCCTTCGTAACATTTGATCCGTCAAAATTAGCAGAGATATAAACTTCTAAAGAATTTAAGGGCGAATCGACTTTAAGATCATGTTGCGCACTTCTAAAAGATAAGACCGCATTTTTATAACCGTTCATGTTAATTTTAGGCGTAATTAACCACGCAATATTTTCGGCAGCTGTTGTACTTGTTGTATTAAACTCTGCATAGCCATTTCCGGCATACAACATACTTTTCCATATTTTTGAAGCCTTTTCTACAATATTGCTCCAGCCCGCAAGCGTAAAATTTACATTGTTCTTCACAGACTGAAAATCTTCTGCAAAAAACGGAACTGTTCTTTTTCCGTTCATTACAAGATCTTTTTCTGACCTGATCATCATCTGATAATCGGATCCGAATTTTGTCAATATCCCTCTCACCTTTCCGCTTCCTTCAGGTATAATATGACCGGCAAAACTAGCGTAGCTGCTTGTTCTAAAAATAATCTGATTACCTGTTTTATCTCGCAAATTCCAATTGGTTGAACCCCCTACATTATTTGATTCTTCAAAATAGTGACGCCCAATTGCTTCTTCGGTAAATTGTACATCGGTCAACTCTATCAAAGTATTTAGCTTCTCGTCATTTAATGCTTCTTCAATAGAGACAGATGTAACCAACTGGCTTTCATCAATAACCGTACACGAAGCATTCAGTACATCTTTATAATCAATTTGAGAAACCCTCCCAATAGTTGGATCACCGGCATTACTCACATACAAACTCCCGATTCGTAAACCTCCAAAATATAAATCTATAAACTGATTTTTAAGTTTTATATAGACTTTGTTCCCCAAACGAAAATCGATATACGTGTTCGAAACATCAACAGGAATACTAAACCCTATCGCAGGTGTTTTATTTGTTGCCAGGGTTTGAAAAGAAATCGTCTTGAAAAAATTACCACCTTCATCGCTTGAGACAACATAAGCTTCAACGATATCATTATAATTAAATTGCTTTGGCACTGAACCTGAAAGATCTTTAACTTTCTGAACCGTCTGATTTACTGTTAAATCAGGTTGCGTACACGCTAACTTTGGAATCTCAACTTCATTATTACAACTATAAAAAAGAAGTAATGACCATACAAAAAGGGAAATTAAATATTTATTTTTCATTACAAATATGTTTTTAAAAATTTATAAGCCAATAGCTAGATTCACAAAATAAGTTCTTCCGTAACCGTAAAAATATTTAGGACCAAATGATGGTGTTCCGCTGGAAACATCCTGGTTAAGTGCTCTAAAATTCGCATTTCGTGCCTGTTCAAAGCCACCTGTTTTATACGTCACGCCCAACACATTATTTACACTGGCAAAAAGCCCTATATATTTACCAGACAATCGCCAGGACTTACCTCCCGAAAGATTGAGCAATGCAATTGGATCAAATTTTTCCTGTTTCAGCAATGTCGCCGCCCTCTCTTCCGAAGCTTCAGGAAAAACTAAACCGCTTATCGGATTCTTATAAAAGCGAGCTGTTCTGGCAATAGGCGAAACATCAATATAACTTTCTGTCATATAATTAATAGTAGCTCCCAACCACCAATATTTAGGATCCCGATATTCTACTCCAGCCGAATAGGCTTGTTGTGGCATACCAGGTTGTTTGTAGTTTTTAAGGTAGGATTTTCCAAAATCAAAAGTAGTTTGCGTATCTCCTTTTGCAGCATTTGCATCATTTGTAATCGAAACATTTGGATTGCTACTATAAGTATAATTACCATACGCCGCAGACAAAGTCGTTTTTAATGTAGATGAAATCTGATATTCGAAACTTAACTCTGCCCCAATATTTTTCTTGTCCAGATGTGTTAAAGTCTGGCTGACAAAAGCATCCGTATTATTATAGCTTGCACCTCTGTCAAAAATTCCTTCAGCATAAAAAAAAGAAGTTTTTGTGGTGTTTTTGATCAAAGTACAATAAGCCGTTGTCCTGATTTTAACCTTAGGTGAACGGAAAACATAATTCCCTTCAGCACTACTGATATTTTCATTTTCGATTCCGTCTACAACTGAATTATTCAAGCGTGAATTTGCAAAAGTATTACGAAGTGAAGGTGCTCTTGCAAGATGCATTCCGTTAAAAAATAACCACTGTTTGCCTGAAATTTTATAGGTAAATCCACCTTTGAAACCAAAATTTTCGAAATTCTCTTTTTGACTTTTCCCAAGAGAAGATGTTGGATAAATTCCGTTTTGATACAAACCTTCCCGTTGATAATTTGAAACCGAATACGATTGTCCTAAATAAAAATCAATCTTTCTATAATTGAATTTAAACTGTGTAAAAGCATCAATTGTAGTGGCCAAAAGATTATAATTGTAACCGTAAGTATCTCCTTTTCTTACCTGACGATTTGGATTTTGCAAATCTGATTGCGCCTGATCTCCGCTATAAAAGGCATCGATGTCTTCAAAATACTCACCTCCCAGCAAATCTAGAAGATATTGAAATTGGTGTGATTTTAAATTCCGAAATACGATTCCTCCATCAAAAGTGCTGTTCTCCGTTATTTGAATATTTAAATTTGAATTGGCGGAAAATGTTTTATCATCTGTCCGGTCTTCATACAAAACATAATGACTTTGGGACGGCTGATAGCCAGTAATTACTCCATCAGAATTTAATATTGGTTTCTGATTCGCCTGATACATTTGATCCCAATTGATTTGTGGGTTTTCCAGAAATAGCTTTTTATTTAGCGCTGCATTTGCATAATCAGGTGTAAATTCTCCCGAGAATTCTCCGATATCTTTTCCGTAAAGTGAAGTGTAGTAACTAGGCAATTTTCGATAATAAGCAGGATCCGGACTGTTTGCATTTTGATAATCAATGGTACTGTTTCCCACTTTCCCGAATTGATACATTACACTCGAATTCAGGTTTGCTTTTTCATTTATTTTAAAATAATGATTCAGCATCAATAACGGTTCTTCCACTTTTTTTACTCTTGCATTTCGCTTTTCTCCATTCTGATATCCCCAATAAGAATTGTATTTTTCATTCGTCAATTGTATGACTTCATCTGTATTGGCTGAATTTTTCCCCCGGGAACCTGGCGTATAAAATCCGGTAAAATTTAGCGAATGTTTATTGCTTAATTTCTTTTCAACACTGATAAAAAAAGACTCGGCATCAAAATTGGTTCCTTCAAAATAACCTTCATTACCTAAACGTTTTCCTGCCGAAACGACATACGCCCAGCCTTTGGAGTTCATTCCGGAAGCATAGGTACCAATGGCGCGCCAATTGTAAGTGGTGTTACTGCCCGAAAACGAAAGTCTCCCTCCTTTTCTGTATGTTGAAGCTCGTGTCGAAATTTGTTGCGTGCCCAATATTCCTCCAAACGTATAATTTGAAGCTGCTGCTCCAACAGAAAATTCCTGATTTCTAAGCACATCATTCAAACCTCCCCAATTGCTCCATTGTGGTCGTCCGTCGTAAATCTTGTTCATGATCATACCGTTCAGCATCATCGCTCCGTTTTCGCTGTCTAAACCTCTAACCCTGAATCGGGCTTGCCCCCAATTGAAAGCAGCAGCCTGCATAAATGCATCTTTTGAAGATTGTAAGAGACCTGATGTCATTTCTGATGAACTATTGTCATCTGATAAATCACTATCTAGTAATGTGATTAACGTTGCAGGCACATCATCTGAAAAATTATCTTCCAGTTGTACTATTCCGAGATTGACTCTCTGCTCAGAATTTGAATTTACTTTTAGAAGCAAATCCTTATAACCCTGGCTGTGTACTAACAAAAACTGCTCTCCTTTTATAGAAGAATGCAATTCAAATTCTCCTTTTATATTGGTAAGTTGCGTAACAGAAGAGTTCTGGATGCTCACGACGACATTCTCGAGAGAATTTTGTGTTTTAGCATCGATTACTACTCCTGAGAAGATCGTTTCTTCTTGTGCAAAAGCAACTCTAAAAGAAAATAAAATAAAAATCAACATGCATTTTTTCCCCATAAAAAATCCAATTTAATTTGATAATTAATTTTAAGATTAAATTGCTTTGGTTTTCAAAACTTTTTAATCGTATATCGAAGGATAAAAAATGGTTTTTGGAAGAGTGGTGTAAATTTCAAAATCAATCATAAGAATGATTTAAAATTCAAATATAAACAAAAAATGACAAAAAGGAAATTTCCTGTTAATTTTTAATTAATAAAACAAAATGCTTTATAATTATTGCACTAAATTTATTAAGGAATAGTGTACAGACGAAGCAAGTCACACGAGAAACTCTGCAAAAAAACTTCACTATTTGTCAAAATCGAATTGTGATTCTCCTTTGTCGAAGTGACATAAAAGAGAAAAATCATTTTAATCCTTATATCTGTGGCTAAAATAAAAACTTTACGACTTTATTTTCGGGATTATTTTATGCTGTAGTTCTGATTTTTGAAACCATAAAAGCAATCAGCACCCCAAAGATTCCGATAAAGGCAAAAGAGAACTGAAGTCCAAAAGCCTCAGCGATATGACCAATAACCGGTGGTCCCATCAGAAAACCTAAGAAACTCACGCTGGAAACAATGGTTAAAGCTTCGCCCGGAGGAACGGTTGGATTTTTTCCTGCCATACTATAAACAGTAGGCACAATCGTGGCGACTCCCAAACCAACCAGCATAAAAGCAAGAGTACAAGGAATAATAAAAGGAAGAAAGACAGCGGTAAAAAGTCCGACCGAAATCATGATTCCGCTAATTTGCATGACACGTTCCCGACCAAATTTATTGATCAGACCATCTCCTAAAAATCTACCGCTGGCCATCATAATCATGAAGGAAGTATACCCTAAAATAACCAAAGGTCCAGGCGCTTTTACAACATCTTTAAAGTAAACTCCGCTCCAGTCAAACATGACGCCTTCACTTGCCATACTACAAAAACCAATAACTCCAAGCCAGAGTAAAGAACTGTCCGGTTTTACAAACAACTTTTTCTTTTCAGCCGTTTTATGTTTTATTTTTTCTTTGGCTTTGACTAAGAATTTAAAATTAAAAGCAACCATTACAAGCACAATTCCTCCCACAATTAAAAAATGATGAAGTGGCGTGAGCTTTAAAGTCAGCATTCCTAAACCTACCAAAGCTCCGGTAAATCCGGCAAAACTCCACATTCCGTGAAAAGAAGACATGATTGTTTTTTTAAAAAGTACTTCGGTATAAACCCCTTGAGTATTCACTGCAATATTGGCTAGGTTCCCAAACACTCCAAATAGAAATAATCCCAACGAGAGTTGCAATGCTGATGTTGCCAAACCTAAATTGGCCAGGCATAAAACATACATTATTAGAGAAAAAACAAGAATTCTATGGCTCCCAAACTTTGTAACCATTTTTCCTGAAAAAGGCATAATAATTAATTGCCCTACGGGAAGCGCAAAAAGGATAGACCCCAAATCACCTTCAGTCAAATGCAAAGCGGTTTTAATATCCGGGATTCGACTTGCCCAGGTTGCAAAACTCAATCCCATCCCGAAATAAAACATTCCGACAGCAAAACGAATTCGGTTTAAATAAGAGGCTTTTGCTTCTCTATAAACTTTCTTGATTTTTCCTTTGGTTTGGAATAGCGATAATGGATTGAAACTGATCAAAGTGATACATTTTAAGTTTGATAGCATAAAAGTACTAAAAAGCTACTTTATAGACTATAAAACCCTACTAGTTCCTCGATTTATAACGTTGTATGTTTATAATTTTTTAAGAACAAAGGTTCTGAGAGACAAAGTGACAAATATTTTCTATCCATCCTTACAAAGAAAGACGCACTGATGTGCGTCTCTATGTTGCAACAATTAACCTGTTTTTTACTCCTCCCGATAATTATCGGGATAAAAGATTACTATCTATTTAATCTTTGGCCATACGAAAAGACGCACTCCTTGTCTAAGGTATAACTTAAAAAGAGATTAAAATTAATTTGCGTTAATCCGTTTAATCCGCTAAATCCATGGGCTAATTTTCTACAAATTAATCACCTTTTGCTGTGCATGACTGGCAATTGCCGCCTCGATGATTTGCATCACTTTTACACCATCTTGTGCTGTAACAGGCTCTGTTTTATTATTTGCAATTGCATCATAAACTCCATCAAAAAATGAAAAATAATTCCCCTGAAGTGTTGGTGTTTTTTCTCTGATTTCTTTTCCATCAATTTCGGTATGCAAAAGTCCTTTTAAAGTTTCAGATTCTGTTCCCCAGGATTCTAAGTTTGGTTTTTTACCCAATTTCAAATCATCTTCCTGAACATCGCCACGAGGTTTTAAGAAAGATCCTTTTTTACCATGAATTGTGTAAGCAGGATTGGCTTCTCTGACAAAAAAACTGGCTTTTAGCCGTACTCTGAAATCTTCGTAAATCAATAATAAATCGATCCAGTCATCAACCAAAGAATGCTCTCTGGTATAACGAATATCTCCAAAAACGGACTTTGGAGAACCAAATAAACAAACTGCCTGATCAATTAAATGCGGACCTAAATCTTTCAGGATCCCGGCTCCGTCATTTACCGTTTCTTTATGTGCTTTTGGGCTCAATAGTGGATTATATCTGTCAAAATGGAATTCAGCTTCTACCAGATCTCCCAAAGTTCCTTCTTTGATTATTTTTTGAACGGTTTTAAAATCACTGTCCCATCTTCTGTTTTGGAAAACAGCTAATTTCAATCCTTTTTCTTTGGCAATTGCTGCCAATTCTTCGGCTTCAGCTACAGTAGTGGTAAACGCTTTTTCGACAACAGCATGTTTTCCTGCCAATAATACTTTTTTGGCGTATTCAAAATGTGTTCCCACGGGTGTGTTTACGATGACCAAATCGACATCGTCTGCTAATAAATCGTCGATCGAAGGATAGCTTTTTACATCTGGATAATCTTCCTGAATTAGCTTTTTGCTTCTTTCCCAAGAGCCTAATAATTCAAATCCCGGGTGAATATTTAAAAACGGAGCATGAAAAACTTTCCCTGACATTCCGTATGATAATAGTGCTGTTCTTATTTTTTGCATTTTGTACTGTTTAGTTTTCCCAAAGATTCCACAGATTAAAATGATTTTTCTTTCGCCACGATCCGAGCGATAGCGCACAGGCGAAGCAATTACACTAATTTTCGCTAATTTTTTTCGCAGTTTGAATTAATATCATTCGTGGAAATTAGTGTAATTCGTGGCGACATTTTTTTTTAAATCATTTTAATCTGTGGAATCTGTGGCAAAAAGTTTATTTAATTTTAGCGCGTTCGTATTGTTTTGGCCAATGAATATCGTCTTTCAGTTCTCTGGCAAAATCTAAAGGCAAATTTGGATTTCTTAATGATTCTCTGGCGAATAAAACTAAATCAGCCTGACCGTTTTCTAAGATAGTCTCAGCCTGATGTGCTTCTGTAATCAAGCCAACTGCACCGGTTAAAACAGACGCTTCTTTTTTAACTTTCTCTGCAAACTGAACCTGATAACCCGGTTTTAATTCTATTTTTTGATGGGAAACTAATCCCCCTGAGGAAACATCTATTACATCTACTCCTTTTTCTTTTAAGATTTTGGAAAGCTTTACTGATTCGTCGGGATTCCATCCACTTTCTGCCCAATCTGTTGCCGAGATTCTAACGAATAAAGGCAAATGGGATGGCCATTCGGTTTGAACAGCTTCAACAATTTCTAAAGTAAAACGGATTCTGTTTTCGAAACTTCCTCCGTATTCATCGGTTCTGATATTAGTTAGAGGTGATAAAAATTGGTGCAATAAATAACCGTGCGCTCCGTGAATTTCTAACACTTTATAACCCGCTTCAACAGCTCTTTTTGTCGCTGCTTTAAAATCTGAAATTACCTTCTCAATTCCATTTTGATCTAAAGCTTCCGGAAGAAATGGTTCATCTTCGTGGTACGGAATAGCACTCGCAGAAACAGTCTGCCATCCGCCCTGAGCGAAATCTAATTTTTTATTGCCCTCCCAGGGAGCCGAAACGCTTGCTTTTCGTCCTGCATGTGCCAGTTGAATTCCCGGAATAGAATTTTGAGAAACAATAAATTCGTTGATTGTTTTTAGTTTCTGAATGTGTTCGTCCTTCCATATTCCAAGATCCGAAAGAGAAATTCTGGCTTCGGGAGAAACTGCTGTTGCTTCCTGAATGATTAAAGCTACTCCACCACTGGCACGACTTCCTAAATGAACCAAATGCCAATCGTTTGCAAATCCGTCAACTGACGAATATTGGCACATAGGCGAAATAACGATTCTATTTTTTAAAGTAATTTTTTTTATAGTAAGCGGAGAAAATAATAATGACGCCATAGTTGTAACTTTTAGTAGTTTACAATATTAATTGAATAATAATGTTTAAAAAGTAAAGTTAAGGCATCTTGATAAAAAGAGAAATCTAAATATTGATTAATTAACAAACTTTTAAAGCAAGTGCTGTTTATTCCAAAGATTGTAATATTCTGATTCCTGTTTCAATAAGTCGAAGTGATTTCCGATTTCTACTATAGCTCCATTTTTCATTACCATTATCGTTTCAGCATTGGCAATTGTGCTGAGTCTATGGGCAATAATAATTATAGTTTTTCCTTCTTTTTTGAAGTTATCAATCGTTTGTTTAACGATCATCTCAGAACTTGTATCTAATGAAGATGTTGCTTCATCCATTAATAAAATTTCAGGATTTTTGTAAAGTGCCCTTGCAATTGCAATTCTTTGCTTTTGCCCGCCAGATAACATCGCCCCATTTTCACCAATCTGCGTTTCAAAACCATTTGGTAACTTTTCTACAAATTCTGTAAGGTTATATTATGGTCAATATCGATTACTTTTCCTTCCAGCAATCCCCATTGATTGTAGTTGAAAGCATCTAACTGAAATTTTACTTTTTGATTTTTCCGAATAAGCCCAATATCATTTGAAGACACATTACATTCCACAAGAAGCTGATCTGCTGATGAAATTGTGGCAATAGGCTGTGACGCATTTATGAAAGAACCTTTCTGAACTCCTGAATAGTTTTCTATGGTGCCTGAAACAGGAGCCAACACATCCTAATTGTTCGATTCTGCCTTTATTTTGGCAACAGTTCCGTTAAGATTTTTCAAACGATCTTCTAAATCTCTTTTTTGATTTTCCCATGTTAATTTTTGTTGGCTTACAAAACTCTGCAATGCCTGTTTGCTTAAGCGTAATTCGTATTCTAGTTTCTCAAAATCAGCTTTGACAATAATTTCTTTATCGTACAGAATTTTATTACGGTCGTGATTGATTTGTGCTTGTGAGATTTTGCTTTGCAATTCATTTTTTCCTGACTCAAATTTGAATACATCTTCCCGCGCTGCAGTGGTTAATAAATGAGATGTTTTATTTTGCAAAAGAGCTGAAATATCATGTAATAATGCTGAAACAGATCCTGATAATGTATCCTGAATTTTTTTATCACTCTCCAGATTTTCTTTTGAAATTTTTAAAAGTGTATCTCCTTTTTTTACAAAAGCATTATTTTTTAAATGAACCCAATTAACTCTGCCACTTACAATAGTTGAAACCGGAACATTATCGGTTACACTGCGAATTATACCACGGCTTTGACTACTAATATCAAATTTAACAATTGGCAATAACACTAACAAAACTATAATCGCCAGAAGGATGATAAAGTAAAGTGAAAAGCTTTTTGATTTGTTTTTTGCTATAAGATTTTCAAGTGTATTTACCGGGTCTGAACTGAAGTTCATAGCTTAGTCTTTCTTAGAAAGAGAGTATTTCTAATTAAAAAATATGTTTACAATTATTATTATTCCCTTTTTGAATAACGTTTTTTGTTATCAATCATATAAAGAAAAAAAGCAATTGCAACAGCACAAGAAATACCTGTAAGAAAAGCAACAATATGATTGTCAGAATATTTTCTAGATAAGACAATAATCGTAAAATATACTAAAACCACAAGAACAGTGATAATTTTTTTCATAAAAAAAGTATTAATAGGCGTTTTTTACAATAGGAGATTTTTTAAATTCAGCAAAATCATTTTCTCGAGAACTTTTTTGTTACAGCAAACTTATCAGAGTTCCATCTAATAAAATTGGACGGAAGTTAGAGCCTCCAAAAATTTCTTTCGATTCATCATCTTTGATCGTTTTAAGCGAAAAACTTAATACTACCTCAAAAGAGGTTTCATAGTAATATGTTTCTCTCTTTTTACAATATTTTAATGGTGCATCGAGGTCTTTTATCAGTTCTAATTCATTATAAAGCTGACTTCTGCTAACACATAACTTTCTTGCAAATGCACTTGGGCTACCTGTTTTTTCAGTACTAATCAACTTATGGATCATTTTAATTCTTTGAATTTGCTTAATAAAAACATGATCTGGAATTTAAAATTAATAAAACAACAAAACTGTTGAGAATTTTAAAATATTTTCTGTTAATTATCTAAGAATAAACTTGTTTCTAATTGGAGCTGAAGTTAAAATGGTTACGATTAAAAAGTAACTCTTATAAGTTTTAAGAGTATTAAAATAAGACAATTGTAACATTAACAACGAAAGAGTTACTAATATGCGAGGACAATAGAAGCTTTACTTGATGTATAGAAAAGTAAGGACAATTATTAACAAGAATTTAAAACCTTAAGTATTATCTTGCGGTCTTAAATTAAAATAGAAACGCTACTTTTGTGCGTTAAATTACGAACTAAAAATACAAAATGGATATAGTTATCAAACTCTCTCAATTTCTATTGAGTTTATCTTTACTTATTATTCTTCACGAATTAGGACATTTTATTCCTGCAAAATTATTTAAAACAAGAGTCGAAAAATTTTACTTATTTTTTGATGTTAAATATTCGCTTTTAAAAAAGAAAATTGGCGAAACAGAATACGGAATTGGTTGGTTACCGCTGGGAGGTTATGTAAAAATCTCAGGAATGATCGACGAAAGCATGGACAAAGAACAAATGTCTCTGCCTCCGCAACCGTGGGAATTTCGTTCTAAACCAGCATGGCAACGTTTGATTATTATGTTGGGTGGTGTTACAGTCAACTTTATACTAGCCTTTATTATTTACATAGGGATGGCTTTTGCTTATGGCGATACCTATGTAGCGAATGCTGACCTTAAAGATGGTGTATTGATTGAAAATCCTGTAATGCTTAAAGCTGGCTTTAAGACTGGCGATAAACTTATTTCTATCGATGGAAAAAAAGTCGAAAATTTTGACAAAGAGTTAAACATGAATATCATCATGGCTAAACAAGTTTTAATTGAAAGAAACGGACAACAACAGACTATTAACATACCAAATGATTTTGTTGATCAGCTATCTAAACATGAAAAAGGTTTATTAGTTGGTATTCGCGTACCCTTTGCCATTGGAAAAGTTACTGACGAATCTCCTAATCAAAATTTAAAAACAAAAGATCTAATTCTTTCTCTTAATGGAGAAAAAGTGAAATATTTTGACGAGGCAAAAGCAGTCTTGGCGAACAACAAAGGAAAAACCATTCCTGCAGTTGTATTACGCGATTTAAAAGAAACACCTATTACAGTTAAAGTTTCTAACGAAGGAACGATAGGTGTAATAGCAGGTGCATTAGATATGGCATCTTTAGAAAAACTAGGATACTATAAGGTAAGCACTAAAAACTACAGTTTCTTTGAATCAATTCCGGTTGGACTAACAAAAGGTAAAGATCAACTGGTAGGTTACGGAAAACAGCTTAAAATGATTTTTAATCCTGAAACGAAAGCATACAAACAAGTAGGTGGTTTTGCGGCAATTTTTAACATTTTTCCAAGCACTTGGAGCTGGGAAGTATTCTGGTCGATCACCGCTTTATTGTCAATTATGCTTGGAGTTATGAATTTATTGCCAATTCCGGCTCTTGATGGTGGTCATGTGATGTTTTTATTATACGAAATAATTAGTGGTAGAAAACCAAGTGATAAATTCCTTGAAAATGCCCAAATGGTTGGTTTCGTTTTACTTATAGCACTGCTTTTGTTTGCTAACGGAAACGACATTTACAAGGCAATTGTAGGCAAGTAAAAATATTTTATAAAAAGTGTCAAAATATTTTTGAGAAACTAAAAAATGCTCTATATTTGCACTCGCTAAAAAGAACAACAACTTCCTCCTTAGCTCAGTTGGTTAGAGCATCTGACTGTTAATCAGAGGGTCCTTGGTTCGAGCCCAAGAGGGGGAGCAACTTTTTTTTAGCAAACATATTTACCTTTAAGGTGATTCCTTCTTAGCTCAGTTGGTTAGAGCATCTGACTGTTAATCAGAGGGTCCTTGGTTCGAGCCCAAGAGAGGGAGCTTAAAAAAAAAGACTTTACAGCAATGTAAGGTCTTTTCTCTTTTAATATCATAGCCAAATCAGTACTTCACGATAATTTATTAAAAAATGAAGACTTTGCCGGATCAGGTGCAAAAGTTGGGGATTAGGCAAAAAGATTAGATAATCTGAATAAGAAGAAATCTATATTTCTGACTCCTCTAAACTGAGATCTAAAAGCTTTTATTTTGGCATTAAAAGAATCCGCTAAAGCATTTGTACTTCTATCGTCAAAATAGTTTGATATTGACTGATAATGAAAAGCTATTCTTTTGCCAAAATCCCTTTGTAAGCCTTACTTTTAGCTTCAAACAATTTCATCATTTCATCTGCTTTTTCAATTTGCCCAATTCCTTTTAGTGATTGTGCATAGCGATAATAATACATTGGCTCTAAATTTATTTTCATAGCCAATAATTCTGCGTAGTATTTTGCTGCAACCTCAAGATCTCCATTGAAGTAAGCTTTATCTGCAACCTTTGTAAGCATATCAACTGACTTATACCCTTTGTCTAAAACCTTTGAATAGGTATTTACGACATCTATAATAACATATTTTGGCCTTTCAGCCGAAGCAGCTACTTCAACATTAATGGGTTTTATAGTAGTGGCAATGGTATCAAAAGCTTTTGACTGTAATCCAATTTCGAGTAATTGTGATTTTGACTGAAGTACAACTTCAACCGGTTTCGATTTTGATGATAGTTCAAATTCTGTTGACTGTACTTTTGGTGGCAATCCAATTTCAACTGATTGTGTTTTTGATGGTCTTCCAAATTCAGCCGGATTTGCTTTTGGCTGTAATCCAAGTTCCAGTGGTTGCATTTTTGAGAGTGTTGCAAGTTCAGTTGGCTGCACTTTTGATAATATTTCAGGTTCAGACGGTTTTACTTTTGCTTTTTCATATATGGGTGTTACAATTCTGGTGTTGTTGGGCCCCAGGTCATAAGTATTGATCAAATTTAATTTTGAAACTTTATATTTGGTAACACTTATTCCAAAGGCCATATGAACAGTTTCTTCTACATAATAGCCTGCTATAACAAGATCTTCTTTTATGTTGTTGTCGGATTGCGAACGCACTTGTTCTGTTTCTTCAATAACCGGAACATTACTACTTTGCTGTGCAAAACAGTTAAAAGAAAAAAGACATAGAATGGTTATAAAAAATATTATATACGTTTTCATTATGTGACAGGCTAATTGACAATACTAAAAAACGAATAAAGATAGCTTTTTTTATTTAATGTATTACAAAACTTACAAATAATGACAACACGCGCTAAAATGCTTATTTTGTTTGTTGGATTTAAACAATTTAACGTTTTTACACTCTATTTATCTTTAAGATCATTACGCTTAAATAATTTCAATTCAGTCCTTATTATTCTTGTGCGAAAAATTGTATTTTTGTTTTATAGACAGAAAAAAGGCAACAGATCATCGTGCCTAAAAATTAAAAAGACTGTATCGTACAGAAGTAAACCTGTATTTTACTATACCGATAATTTCTCAGGAATTTTAAATATCTTTGAACTATGAGCACACTAACAAAACCAAATCATATAGGGCGAAAAATTAGCCGTATTCGTGAACTTCGTGATATGAAACAAGAAGCATTGGCACAAGCTTTAGGAACGAACCAACAGGCTATTTCTGCTATTGAAAACAGTGAAACAATCGATGAAGAAAAACTTAAAGCAATTGCTGAAGTTTTAGGCGTGTCTGTTGAAGGAATTAAGAATTTCTCTGAAGAGGCGGTTTTAAATATTATTGGAAATACTTATACCGATAATGGCATTGTCAATGCCGGACTTAATTATAATTGTAGTTTTAATCCTCTTGATAAAGTTATAGAACTTTATGAGCGTTTGGTTTTGGCTGAGAAAGAGAAAGTGGAGTATTTGGAGAAGATTTTGAAAGGGAAGTAATTCTTTATAAAAATAATAGTATCGCTTTCCTGAGTTCAGGAAAGTGATACTATCTATATTTTCGTCTACATACTTTTCAAAACGTTCCCTAATAATACTATATAAAAAAGCGCCGCAATTTCTTGCAGCGCTTTTTCTATTTTATAAAACGTATATTAATTAAACCCCTAACTTCTTAGCGATATCCGTTGGAATTCCGCCTTTGTTTAGCAACAAAGCAGTTGTTTTATATTTTACAAAGTTTTTGGTCACAAACAAGTATCCTTTGTAGTCGTTTGTTGCTCCCCATGAATTTTTTACGATGTAATATTCTTTTCCGGTCTGGTCTTTTGCAATACCAATAATGTGCATTCCGTGATCGTCTGTAGTTGTGTAGTTATCAAACGCAGTCTGACGCATTTCAGCAGTAATTTCAGGCTCTGCTTTTGGTCCGTTGAACATGTCTGCTTTTTCTTCGGCAGTCATATCATCAAATTTCTTTGTTGGTACATAAGCCACACCATTTTTCCAGCTAAAGCTTTTCTCACTTACGTCAGTTGCCCAGGCTACCGTATATCCTTTTTTCAAAGCATTGTCGATAACATCTGTCATGTCGTTTACTTTTACATTATAAACCTGATCAAATGACCAGTTGTCCGGTACCATCATGGTTGTTTTTTGGTAATACGGAGATGTTGTAAACGAAGAGATCTCTACATATTCGTCAGGGTTAATCCCTACTACTTCTTTAGCAAAAGTTTGTGGTGTATAGTTTTTTCCTTTGTAAGCAAAGTTTTCCGGTACTGTTCCTAAATACGAATCGATCACGGCAGTATACGCTTTTTTCCAGTTTGGCGTTAATTCTCCGTTCGGGTTTTTAACCACAGCAGTTAAAACGCCTTCGATAAGCGCTGCCATTTCTCCAAATTTATTTTTGTCTGTTCCGTAGTTCAATCCTGTGTAAACTTCTCTAGGTACAGTTCCGTATTTTTTGTACATATTAATTACGTCGTGCAATGCACCACCGTCGCCTAAAGTAACTGCTCCGTGCATACGAACATAATTAACCCCTTTTTCTACATAAACGTTTCTTGCAGAGTAAATCTGAGACAATTCTACCGGCTGTTTTCCTAAACGAATCATTTCTGACTCTAAGAAAGAGTTCGTAGAATAGCTCCAACACGTTCCTGACGATCCCTGCAATTTTACAGAAGTAGTCCCAAGATTGATCACGTCAGTGAATTTAAAGTTTTCTTTACTTTTTTCGCTTGCATTTAGTTTTAGTGAGTTCACTAAAATGTCTTGTGCAAAACAGCCTGTTGCCCCAACGAAAAAAACCGAAGCAGCAAGTACTGATTTGAATGAAAATGTATTCATAATTTATATTTAATGATTTGATAAATTAGTTGTTGTAATTTACAATTTGTTACAAAACAATTAAATTTCAGTTAATAAAACTAGACTTTAACCGTTAATTTTTATAAAATATTTTTTTTAAGCTACAAAACCTTACAAATTATGCAAAACCTTTAACTCTTTTAGAATCAAAAACAAATACCTTTTTATTATGTTTAAATATGTATTAATTTGGCTGCTGTAATTGCATTCTATACACCGGAAAATGTACGAACTCGAAAAAGAGAAATATCTGGGTAATACCAAAAACATCTTCAACAACAAGCAAGGCATTGCAGTTGTTGAAACGGAGTATCAAAATAAGGTTTACGAAGGCTGGCATTCGCATAATAATGCGCATATAACCCTTTTCCTTAAAGGAGGAACAGCCGAAAAACGAAAAAACTCCAGTACCGTTGTGGGTCCGGGTTCGTTATTATTTTATCATAGTGACGAATTGCATCTCAATCAGGATACGCTTTTTCCGTCTAAAAATATCAATATCGAAATTGAGGAAAACCTGCTCAAAGAACTTCAGATTTCTGAAGCTGTTATCGAAAAATCGATTCATAATACTACACTTACCAAATTTTTGATCCTGAAGATTTATAAAGAATCTATGATTGCCGATACTTTTTCCGGCGATACGATCAATATGTTATTTGCTCAATTATCGAGCGCCAATACGCATTTAGAAAGATTCGAAAAAAGTCCGTTTTGGGTTAAGAGTTTAAACGAACTGCTGAACGATTGCTGGAATCAAAATCCAAATTTGCATGATCTCGCGCAGGTTTTGAACTTAAATCCCATTACGATATCAAAACATTTTCCTAAATATTTTGGCTGTACATTGGGAGAATACATGCGGAGGATCAAAATCGATCGTTCGCTTTCGCTGATAGAATCCAACAAGAGCAACTTGACCGATATTGGTTTTGAATGTGGTTTTGCAGATCAAAGTCATTTTATCAGAACGTTTAAAAATCAAACCGGCTTTTTACCCAAACAATTTCAAAAATTATAAAGCAGGCAAATTTCATTCTATTTTTTGGTTTTGATGCCGCATACATTTGCCCCATCATAATCATTAATCAATCAAAATGGAAACTTTAACTGCAAAACAAAAAATATTTAATTTCCCGGTAACCAAAATCATTCTTGCCTTACTTGCTTTTATGGCATTTGTAATTATCGGACAGCAAATTGCCGGAAAACTATTAGGATTAAAACCTTTAGACAAAGACTTTAGAAATCTTTTTAAAGGCATTAGCGATTACGAGCTATGTACTTTTCTTTAAAAATTATGAAAAAAGAGACGTAACAGAGATAGGCACAAAAAGACTGGCCAGAAATCTATTCCTCGGAACTCTCATTGGTTTTGTATTGCAGTCTTTGACGATTCTGGTTATTTATCTCAACGGCAGTTTTAGCATTGTGGCTGTAAATCCTGTGTCGTTTATTCTGATTCCGCTTACAGTCGCGTTTACAATTGCTATTATCGAAGAAATATTGGTACGCGGCATCATCTTTAGGATCCTTGAAGAAAAACTGGGAACTTATATCGCGTTGACTATCTCGGCAATTATATTTGGAGCGCTACATCTGGCAAACCCAAACAGTACCTGGCTTTCAGGATTGTGCATTACGATTGCAGGTTTTTTATTGGGTGCTGCTTTTGTATATAGCCGAAATTTATGGTTTCCCATCGCGTTTCATTTTGCCTGGAACTTTACACAATCCGGTATTTTTGGGGCCATCACATCCGGAAACGAGAAAACAAATAGTTTGCTAGTAAGCAAAATAGAAGGCCCAGCATTTATAACCGGAGGAGAATTTGGTCCGGAAGGAAGTATTCAGGCAACCGTATTTTGTCTTATTGCGGCTATTATAGTATTGGCTTTAAGCCAAAAAGAAAATAAAATTATAAAACCGTATTGGAAAAAATAAGATTGAAAGCAAAACCCGAGACTAAAATTAGTCTCGGGTTTTGCTTTATTTTTTATCTTGAATTTACCTCAGCCAATTGCTCCCAAAAACCACATAATAGGCCCAATCTTCATTCCCTTTTGCCACATCTATACCCATACGTAGTTTGAATTTTCGAGCCAGTAAATACCTAAAACCGGTTCCGTAACTGTAAACGACCGGTTTGGCAAAAGCTTTGTCCCAATCGTTAAAAGCACTTGCCAGTCCTCCATATCCCATAAGGCTCCATCTTCGGTACAAATCCCATCTCAGCTCACCTTCGGTAACGATACTGGCTTTTCCCTGATATCGGGCAGCAGGAATTCCTCTTAGATTAATTCCCGGGCGAAGATAAAAGGGCGGACTTCCCAGTGCCTGTTCGCCTTCGAGCCTGAGACCTCCTATTAATTTTTTAGTCAAAGGATAATATCCAATTGCTGATAAATTTAACCGCCATGCCTGATAATTACTGCCTATTGCCTTATCTGACCAAAAAAAATCTGATTGCAGTCGTATTCCTTTATCCGGAGTAAAGATATTATCACGTCCGTCAAACTGTAGCGCTCCCCCAATTTGACTCACAGTACTGTTGATGTCTTTTGCGTTGGCAAACGCCGGAAGATTATTTAAATCCGGAAAATTAATTTTAGAATCTAACAAAAAATATTGGGGTCCTGCACTCCATTTTGCATTTCGAAACTGCTTCATGACCCTTGCGTAAAAAACAAATGATTTAAAATTAAGGTCAATTTCTTTGTCTTTTCCACTGGGCATACTTTCATAAAAAGACATGTTTACATCTCCGTAACCTGCTCCAACGCGATACATTATTTTTGACTTTATAAAACTTCCCGCCCTGAATGCACCTGCAACCCAGCTCTTATTACCGGTATACATGCCCATCGCTCCTGTAATATCAGGATCTATAAACCTTTTTTTTCCGTTTTCATCAATTACCGGGTCGTGTTTTTTAAGAAAAAGAGGCAGCACTGCACCTCCAATACCTCCCAGCGCAGGCTCAGTAATAAGCGTGGGAACCACAATAAAACCATGTGCATAAATGATGTAATCGCTTAAATCGAACGCTCCGTCAAGAGAATCTTTTACACTAATATGCTGCTTTTGTCCTATCATAAGATTAAATGATAAAACAAAAAAAAGATTGATGAGGAAAAATTTGATGTTTTTAGCCGTAGAATCTGAATATGTATTTCTCATTAAAAATAATTTAGAATTTATCGCATCCCTTAAAAAAATTATCTTCTCTAACCAAAAAAACAGCTGCGCAGCTGTTCTTTATATTATTTTTTCTTGAAACTAAACACATGGGCAAGAGTTAAGAAAAAGGTGTTTCCCTGAAATCTATTTACAGCATTAACCTCCGCCAGCCAGCGAAATCCCGCAGAAGTACTACAACCAATATGATAATAATTGATCTCAGCTCCTATTGCCCCAACACGATCTTTATCGGTTTCAATAGTACCAAACACCGGAACCGGTATCTGATCATTGCTCACTTTGTACTGCAGATAATAAATCAGACCCGCATTGATGATTGATTTTGGAGCCGGATTTGTACCGTCCATTACATAAAATGTTTTTCCTAAACCTCCTTCAATACTTAGAATGTCTCCGGGTTTAATATCTGTATCTTTCTTTTTTCCGTTTATTTCATAAGAGGCTAAAGCCGAAAAATGAATTGTTTTTTTATCGTTAAAGAACAAAGTTGTTCCGGCAGAAAACTCATTCATAAACATCCCTAAACCGCTATTGTCTGAAGCTCCCAGATCAAATTTTCCGGTTGGCAGATAGATTTGATAGCTAAAAACAAAATCAGCCCTTTTGTGGTGCCAGCCTAATTGAACCGGAACAATATAGGTATCCGTCAGGGCAAAAGGACTTTTTGAATCTAAAGTATTTCCCTGAATTTTATTGGATGCAAATGCAAGCAAAACTGTGGCGCCATAGTTGGCTCCCAGAATTTTAAAATCACTTACATACGTTGCCCCAACCCCTGTAATGAACATATTCAGATCAGGGTTCGCAATAGATTTATCGCCATCGGCATTTCTTAAAGATGATGCACTGTAAAGATATCCCGGTACGTAAACACTTAAGGTGTTTTCCGGCGTTTGAGTTCCGGACTGTAATCCCATGGCACCCAAAATATGACCGCCTTTAAGTTGTGCGTGGGTACAAAAACAAACGAACAGAAGTAATAGTATATAAACTGATTTTATGGTTGGTCTTTGTGTATTAAATTTCGTTTTCATAGTTATTGTTTTAAAAATTAATGAGACACCATAATTTCTTTTTACAAACTATTGATTTTAATTTGAAGCTTGTTTAAAGTAATATCCATTGGTTTTCTCAGGATTAATTCTAATTACTTTGAAATATTCAGAAGGTGATTTTCCGGTATGTTTTATAAAAGCTCTAAAACAGGTTGTTCTGGATTTAAAACCGGATCCCCAGGCCATTCCTTCCAACGATAAATCTTTCCATTCAGGATGGTTTATTTTTTCTTTAAAATATTCTATTCTTTTTAGATTGACATAATCCTGAAAATGAAGATTAAATTCTGAATTGATTAAACTTGAAATATGATGTACCGATATTCCGGTTTCGTCAGCTATATCGCGGATTACTAAATCTTTCTTCAAAAAAAGTTCTTTTGAGGCAAAAATGCTTTCTAATTGATTGAGGTATAGTCTCTTTTTTTCGGGGGTTAATTCTTTTACGAGTGGTAATGCCGTTTTGCTTTCGCTTGTTTTTATTGGTATTGCTCTTTCCTGGGCAAATTCTAAAGTATCATTGGTATCGTAAAAAATTTGTGGCTTAAAATAGAGCCAGCCTACTGTAAAAACCAAAACGGATGATGTTAAAATGTAACAGGAGAAATCAACCCTGTCTACTCTTGTAATTAGAAAATAATGTACAAAAAGTGTCGAAAACAAAAACAATATCATCAAATTATAAACTCTGATCCAATCTAAAATCTTAATGCTGCGCAAATGATTTTCTTTAAATTTTTTCAAATCATAATTCAAAATCATCATCGTCTGACAAAAAGCATATACCAGCCAAACGGTGAGACTCAACATCGAGAAAGGGTTGTTTATTTTAGCCGAAACGTAATCAATGATCTGGAGATCGATATAGTTTCCGATCCACACAAAAATTGTTAAACTAAAATAAATCAGAAACGGTAAAAAATGCAGCCAATCGTATTTTTTAAACAACCGGTCTGAAAACAATATACTCCGTACATACAAAAAGGCACAAGGAGCAACTAAAAAAATAAACGATTTTGCAATCATAAATAAATCAGGAAAATCTTTTAAATCATTAGCCAATAAGTAAAAATTATACACACTAACAACGGCGAGACTGAATAAAAACAGCCCTAGAAAAAAACTTTTTGAGTAATTTTTTTTTGAAAAAAGAACCATAAAGGATGTCGCAAAACCAACTATTGTAGCTATAAAAAAGAAAAGCGAAAGTATAATATCGACCATAAGTTTCAAGCTTAATTTATTTTAGTTTATTCCTTTTCCTTTCAAAAAAATTTAAAAAAAGAAAGTTTCTCTTATAGGGGGTATAAAGGCTGTACTCATTTGAGAACAAATAAGTACAGCGGTTTTATATACACTATTTATAAGCTATTTTTTTGCCAATCCCGGAGGGAAACCTGCCAGGATTTTTTTGATAGAGCTGCTAACGAATTCTTCAGGATCGCTGGGTTTGCTGTCAATTTGAGCATTTCCTATTCCCTGCCAAACCAATTTTTGAGTTTTTGAAGACACAATATCAATGATCAGTGAGCCATCTACATAATCATAAGAATTAAAGGTTGTATTGGCTCCGCCCATCATTGCACCACCACCCCAATATCCGTAAGGACGGTACATTCCGCCGTAACCATAAAAGTCAGTATTGGCAGAAACAGATGTCTTGTTTTTTAAGATGGTTACTGCATTTACTTTTAAATCGGGATTACTCGTTGTTTCTATAAAACCTTTATTGATCAGCTCAGCACGAATTGCTTTTGTAATACGATCAACATTTAATTGATTGATCTGACCTTCTTGTGCTTTTAAATCATAAAATGCAAAAGTTTTGTATTCGCTAAAATTAGCAGAATGGTCATAATCAGATGTAACTTTTACAGATGGAGAACAGCTGTAAAACAAACCCAAAAGCAATAATGGGATTATACGAAGATTCTTTCTTTTAATATTCATCTTAAGGTATTTAAATTAATGATTAAATTAGTTTTGTTTGAAATTTCTTAAAATCCTGATTAAACCCTGAATATATGGGAAGTCATGTTAAATAATTGCTTGAATTTACATAAACAACTACTATACAACATCTTACTATACACTCAAAGATAAATCATTTTATTTAATTGACAGGTACGCAATACAAAAATTCTTACTTATTATCTCCGGACAACTTATTCTCTTAAAATAAACTGTCCGGAGTATCTAAAATTTATTTTCCCTGCACAACAACATAACTATCTTGTCCGTCTTGTGAAATAGGCTGATAATATACATTGTTATAAATCATGTATTTTTGGCCGTCTATTGTTTTTTCTTCAGCTCCTTCCGGAAGATGCGAAACAATAGCTCCAACCGGTGCATTCACTACTTTGTATTTACTGGATGCCTTAGCATAATAAGTTCCGCCGTAATAGTAATAATCTGCTCCGGAAACATTGATGGTTACGTAGCCTTTTGGCAATTCTGCAATTGTAGCTCCCAGTGGTGCCGGAACTACTTTATATCCATCAGATTGTTTTACGTAATAAACACCGTCATCGTAATTGTATTGATTGTTTTCAACCGTAATTACAATAGCTGCCGTGGTTAATGTTGCAGCAAAAAAACCGATAGGATACCAGGTTGGCCCCCAGTAAAAAGGTACAAACGGATGGTAGATGTATGGATAAGGCACCGGATAAGGATGAAATGGCGGCGGCAATGGTCTGGGATACGGATGTGGGTATGGATGTGGCGGTGGCGGTAACGGCCTTGGCGGTATTGGTCTTGGTCCCGGCATTGGATGCGGCATTGGCATAGGACGTGGCATTGGCATAGGTCTTGGCGGTGCAAAATGACCAAAACGCTGTGCGCTTGCATCTTCTGGAATCATAAGTAATAAGGCAAAAAATGCAATAATTATGATTGAAATTTTATTTTTGGGTGGATATGATTTCATAACGATCTGATTTATATGATTATTTAGTGTTATCTCTTGGCGCTAACTTCACTTTTGTAGCTTTTGGTGGCGTCGTAAATTCAAACATAGAATCCGGATAATCAGTATTTATAGTCCAATCCCTATAAATCGCTTCGTATTGAGGTTTGTCTTTATCAGAAGTATAAATGATAACAAGTTTTACGGGCAGAAACAAGTCATCACTTCCTATCCAGAACTGAAAACTTTTTGTTTTGTCACTTCCCGCAATATGATAACACTCACGTCCGTCGACTATCGTTTTTCCTAAAAAAATTAAATTGCCCTGTTCTGACAGCAAATCGTTTAAAAATGTTGGATAGAAAAAATCAGCCCCCGGGAATTCAATACCAAATTTTTTACTGACCTCATCTATGGTTTCAATTACAGAACCGGGAGCAGTTGTAAAACCATACGTATTATTATCAAATGAATAATAATTGAACTTTTTACCATTGTACCACAAACCACGATTTCCTTTATCTCCTGATGAAGTAATTTTCATTTTATCAGGAAACTTAATCGCAACACGGTCATTTATGGCATGTTTGATCAGCCCTAAATTTTCATTTGGAACATCATACGTTGTAATTGCTGTAAAACTACAAGACTTAATATCCTGCAATGTTTGGCCAGTACGATGTAAGAGAAAAACAGCCGTAGAATCAATACGCTGTGTCTGGCTTTTTGCTGTAATTGTCATTATCACAAAGCCCATCAAAAACAAAAACTTTTTACCCATATATTCTATTTTTACTAATTAATGATAATTTTAGACTTCTGCTGAAATAGGTAATCTTCCTTCTTTTATTGCTTCTAACATTTTATTATAATCTGAATCATTTTGGTTCGCATAAGAAATAGAAAATTTAGAAATTGCATTTGCGAATTCATTGCTTTTCCCTATATAACCGGACAATATAGACGGATCTCCCGTACGCGCATGTGCTCTTGCGAGTGCCCAGCCACAGGCTTTTGCATAATCATTCATGTTTTTAGATTTCATAATTTCCAGAACAGGTTTTACTTTGGCATCACGAAGCTGACGGATATAAAAAAACTTTCCGTCGTCATCGTTTGTCCACCCTAAAAACATATCCGAAGCGGCTTGCATTAGTCTTTGTCCTCTCACAATTCGTTCGCCCTGATGTGTATATTTGCTTTTCGCTTTTACATTGGCTTCCAGCACACTTTTTCTGGCTTCTTTAAATTGTAAAAAAATAGGTTCTCCTGTAGCCGACATCAGTAAACTAATCCCGCAAAGGGTTCCCACGCTTCCAACGCCTACTACTTTTATCGCCAGATCATGCAAAGTGTACCTGTTTAATAACACTTTTTTGTCATCAGACAATGTTTTAAGGTAGCGGTTATGTATGGTTTCAGCTTCTAATAAAAGTTTTTTGCCTTCTTCTCCTGTTGGATGAAATATCAACGGCGGATCATCTTTTATTCGGGCTCTGGATCCTTCCTGATATGTCATTTTTGCGAAATCTTTTTCATGTGCAGTATATTCTCCTGCTTTTTTGATGCGCTTTTGCTGAAATGATTTGATGTCTTCGTCTCCTCCTCTTTCAATAAGTTCAGCCAGGTCTATATGTGCGTACCAAATCTGAAGTGCTGATAATTTACTGTACTCCAGCATATGTCTCTTGTAACTGTCCGCAACATTCCAGGCAAATTCTTTACAGGTTTTATTCGAAAATTTTCTCCATCTTCCGGCAATAACAAAACTTGCTGCGAGTCTTTTTAGATCCTATTCCCATGGTCCGGGGAAAGTTTCATCAAAATCATTAATATCAAAAACCAGTTTACGTTCCGGAGTGGCAAATCCTCCAAAATTCATTAAATGACAATCGCCACAAAGCTGAAGATCGATTCCTGTGTTAGGGGTTTGTTTTAAATCTGCCGCCATAATTGCAGCAGATCCTCTAAAGAATGCAAAAGGCGATTCCATCATTCGGGTATATCGAATTGGTAATAAACTTTCGATTCTTCCAATATTGGTTTTAATTAAAATTTCGACCGGATCTTCACGATCCTCTGACGGATTCCATTCCTGATGAACAGAACGTGGCGTAACTTTCCTGATCGCAACGCCCTGATCAAAACGATGTGCTTTTGATACTGCCGGATCAAATCTGTCTTCGCTGTTATCTGTAAATTCGTCAGTCATAACTTTTAATTTTCTTTTCTTTTAAAAGGTAAATCGGTCGTTAATGTGATTCTAATCGTATGATTCATTCTGCTTAAGCCACTTTCTGTATCAGGCGATTTCCAAAAAATCTGATTCATGTAGCCCAATTCCATCCTGATTTCTCTTCGTTTATCCAGGCTATAAGCCGCTCCCAGATACAATCGGTTTTGATCGAAATAATTTTCATTACTGCTGGCGGCATTCGTTCTTATATGAACTTCATCATAAACTACTGCTGCCCATCTCTGTTTAAACCATAATTGATAACGCACCTGATATCTGAACGTATTTTCGAATTTGTAATAATCAAAATGATCACTTTCGCTATTGGGGTCATCTTTTCTGCCCAGCCATCGTTGTTCTAATCTAAAACGTTGCGACCATACTTCATTTCCTTCTTTCCTGACAATACGCCAAATAAATTGCTCGTATATCCTGTAATCCGGATTGTTGTAGGGTAATGAAACTTCGTCGTAAGGCAAGTCCCACTGATAGGCAACACCAGCCCCTAATCGGTTTCCGTTTTTAAGATAATAATTGGCTCCTGCCCTGTAAAAAGAACCCTGAAGTTCTGATATAAAATCATTTCCTTTTGAATATCCTTCCAGTAATAAACCCCATCTTCCGTCTTCTTTAAAAGGCAAATACATTTCATACCCTACCCAGGCTGCAACGTTTTGTGCCATTTTTTGGGCATTTGTTTTAACACTGCCAAAGAGAGTCAATACCATTAAAATAAAAAGCAATTTAGAAATACTGATTCTCTTCATTTTACAATCGGATTAGTTTTCAATTATTATCTAGTCTCTTTATTGTAGCTAAAAAATGAGGGCTTTTACTTTACTTCTTCAACATCACCCATTTTCCATGTTTTGTCAAAAAATCCCTTTTCAGGACCATAGAAACGAGCCAATAATTCGAATTTTCTTTTTGGATCAGTCGGAATCCAATTTGACTCTTTACCTTCTGGGGCTTTTGCACCAAAATAAAGATCAACAGAACCGTCAGTATTTTTTTTAAGGCCTGGAGTTGTAGAAGCGCGGCTAAAGTATTTTGTTCCTAAAATTAAAGCGTGGGTCTCACGGTCGTATGCAGTAACCGACCAATATAACTTAACTGGAACTTTAGCCGGTAAATGAAGTTTATATAATTTTGAACCATCCAGTGGCTGATTATCTTTATCTCTTGGGCTCATTAAATAGTATTGCCCTGCGCCTATATGTTTTGCACTAAAATAAGCAATCGAATAACTTACTGCTCTTTCATCAACAGGATACATATTAGGTATCTCATAGTTGGCCATAATAGATTTTGCAAAATCTGGAAATGCAGGTAATGACCAGTGAGTTCCTTCATAAAAGGACTGTGTAAATATTGTTTCATATTTCTTGTCGATCCAGCTATGTGCATCTTTGATTGCTGCATTCAAAATTTCCTGTCTTCTGGCATCAGCCTGAAATGTTTTCCCTTTTTCTATTCCGATGGATTTTAACTGATCAATCATCGCAAGGTCTCTTGTTAACCAAGGTTCTCTTTGTACAAACTGATTTAATACTTCAAAGAAATGTACATTGTATGGAATTGTATTGCTAAAGTCAACATTGATCAAATCAACAAAAGTCGTTTCCGGTGGATTATCAGCTTGAGAAAGCGGGTAAATTTTTACTTTTTTCCCATAGTCAACGGCTCTTTTAAGATCGTTTGCACTTCCGTCTGTTAAATTTGAGCGAAGTATAGCATAACCTGTATAAGTAGAAGATGGCATTGGTATGTAACCCAACGGGACGGCATCTTTGTAACCAGGTGGCAAAATAAGATATTTACCTCCTTTTCCTTTATCAACTCCTGCGGGACCAATATCTTCTATAGCAGTTTGCCATCCATCATCTAAACTGCCTGTAAGTGATGAAACTCCCTCTACGGCAGGAATTTCTAATACTACCGGGCCTTGTCTTGTATCATAAAAAGGATTAATATAAATTACGTCCGGATTTGGTGTCAAAGTCTGATTTTTTGAAGTAATTAATTTCGACCAATAAATAATCTGATTGTAATCTCCCCTAACCTTTACAAGACTTTCATGCATTAATTCAGAATTTACTGCAGGCATTCCCCAAATAACAGCTTCAACTGCGCGGTTATAAATTAATTGTTCTTCAAAATCTACAGGTTTAAATGCGACTGTTTGTGTAGTATCTGCAGATGCTGTTGTTTCATTTTTTTTTGTAGAATTAGTACATGCAACCAAACAACTAATTATGGCAATTGATAAAATTTTTGATTTCATAATTTGTGCTTTTAAAATGAAAGAAATTCAGAAATAATTTACGACCCTGGAAATACAAAAGCCACAACGGCTCTTAATCCCCAATCTGGTCTGCTTTCGTGTGGCCCAACTATTGGAATTAAAGGCATAACTGCAAACTGAACTACCTGATCTCCCAATTTGGTAACAGCTCCTATTGAAGGATTTAAGGAAATCATAGTGGTATTGGCTTCCCAATTTTGAGTGATTTCAGCATTTACACCTAAACTGGCCCCGCTTTTGTAACTGTGCGAAAGAAAGATTTGTGTGTAAAAACTATTAAAATCTGCACGGTTTTCATTACCGGCAACAGACCAGATTTGATTGGCCAAGAAGCCCACAGAAAGTCCTTTGCCCTGATGCATGACCAAAACGCTTGGTCCTAATCCGAATTTTTCTGTTCCTAAAAACTTATCAGTTGCTGTTGGAATTAAAAAAGCAGGTCCGAATCCGAAAATAAGCCCTTTTGTTTTAGGAGCAAAAAAAGCAGTTACGGTCGCATCGCTTAAACCAAACTGATGTGTATTTTCGCCTGTTATATCTCGCTGATCAACAACCGGAAGAATATAACGTGTTATCAAGTCGAGGTTTTCGCTTAATTTAAAAGGAACTACGGGTTGTATGTTTATAGTGTACTTTGAACCGTTATAAGGGCCAATCCCATAATTAAGATTATTTTGCAGCGGAACACTAATCAAACTTGCAACAGGATTTGCCAGTTTATCTGCCAATTCCTGAGCACTTGCTCCGGCCTTTTCAGGTTTATCCTGTGCAAATACAGCAAAATTTAAAAGAAAAAAGGATAGTGTAAAGAATAATTTGCCACTATATTGTATTGTAGATTTCATAATCTGGCACTTTAAAAAATTTCGTAATCATTCTTGAAAAACCATAATGGAACAGCCCTCAACTTATAAAAGTTGTTTCATCTTGATTCTGGTTAAATTCAAATTATTTATCTGCAAATACTTTTTTCCAATCGTCTTTAATACTGGCTACATGATATTTGTATTTTGCAGCAGTATTTAATGACAAATTATCTTTTTCCTGATAACTGTATTCTCTGGCAGCATCATCGTGGTTTACAATCATTTGAAATGAAGGGTATTTACTTCCCTGAGAATATCTTAACATGGCAAGATCGCCAGCGCCGCCTTCGTTTCCGCAGGCAAAAACAGGTCTTTGTCCGATGTGCAATTGTATGCCAACAGGTTTTCCTGCTTTATCATTTAAAAGATCCAAAGCAGGCTCCCTTAAAACAGCATTTTTAGCATCGTCAAATTTATATTTGAAAGAAGTTCCTACTACCTGATCTTTTGGAATACCATAAAAATCTTGTGAAATAGCACGAACTAATTCGACAGTCCCACCTGTTACAATAAAAGTTTTAAAACCATTGGCTCGCAAGTAGTTCAGTAGCTCCAGTTGTGGTTGATATCTGATTTGTTTTAGAGGAACATTTTTACCAGGATATTGAGCTCCTGTAAAAAACTCTTTGGCTGAGGCCTCAAACTCATCTTCGGTCATACCAGTATGAGTAGCAGCAATTAATTCGATTAGTGCTTTGTCTCCTCCTTTTTCAAAAAAAGTTTTGTCTTTTTCAACTACTGCCTTAAAGGGTTGTTTTTTCGCTAATTCAGGCTTTGCTTCCACCATTTTCTTCACCCGGTAAAAAGCAAATAATTCCTGAACATAAGGTTTTTCAGCCCAAAGTGTTCCGTCATTATCAAAAGTGGCTATTCTATTTTCTACAGGAATAAAATCAGGGCTTCCTTCTTTAGTGACTTTAGTAACATATGCAATAATATCTTTCTTTAATGTTCCATTATTCCAACTTGGTAAGGGATCACCGCTTGTTGGGACTGATGTGGTATTATCCTTAGCACTAGTAGTTGTAATGGTATCAGATCTTTTACACGAGACAAATAATAATAAAAACAGGAGCAATATATATATTTTCTTATACATAATATTGATTTTTAAGTTATTGTAAAGCTTGAGTTATGGCTAACTCAAGCTTTATTATTCTCTTAATTCTAATGATATTTTTATTTTTTCTTTGGAGCTGCCTGTGATGCTTTAAGCTGTCCTTGTAATTTAATTGCGCCCAACGTTTCTTCCATAATAGTAGCCGGAGAGAAACTTGGTGGTATTGATCTTGGTGGAAATTCTTTAAATGTTTCTGCAAATTCTGCTACTTCAGCAATATATTCATATCCATAGAATACGTGATTCAAAATCCAGTCCCAATAAGTGTTAGACGTTATATCCGCTCTTTCGTATGGATCCTGATACAAATTATACATTTTTTGCAAACGCAATTTCGTAAAAGGTTCTGCCCAAAGTTCTAAAGTTCCCGGCGAACGTTGTTCAGCAAAAACAGATTTATAATCTCCTTTTCGCATGGCTACAAGTAAACCATCATCATCAGAGTAGAAAAATTTATCTCTGGCACTTTTAGGACTTTTTCCTTCTAAATATGCTGATTGATCATAACCATCTAAGTGTACTTTATAATTTATACCATTAGCTTTATAGCCCGTCAATAATTTTTTAGTCAGGTTGGGCTCTCCGGCAATAGATGCCAAAGTTGGTATCCAATCAAGATGTGACATCATTTGATCACTAATTTGTCCCGGTTTAATAACTCCAGGCCAACGCACTACACAAGGAACACGGAAAGCACCTTCCCAGTTGGTATCTTTTTCAGAACGGAACGGCGTCATTGCTGCATCCGGCCAGCTGTTCATGTGAGGGCCATTATCAGAAGAATAGACTACAATCGTATTATTAGCAATTCCTAAATCGTCTAATGCTTTTAAAAGTTCCCCAACAGTCATATCGTGTTCGATCATACCGTCGATGTATTCACTATCTCCATGAGTGTACTTCCCTCTGTGTTCAGGTCTTACGTGGGTACGCAAGTGCATACGGGTAGCATTATACCACACAAAGAAAGGTTTACCGGCAGCGTTTTGTCTTTTTATATAATCGATAGCGGCAGCAGATGTTTCATCATCTATTGTTTCCATCCTTTTTTTAGTAAGAGGACCTGTATCTTCAACGGTTTGTTTACCTATTTTTCCAAAACGAGGATCAACAGTAGTATCATCTTTATCTGTAGCTTTACATTTTAAAACACCGCGAGGCCCAAATTTATTGAAGAAAGCAGGATCTTTAGGATAATCTGGCAATTCTGGTTCTTCTGAAGCATTTAAGTGATACAAACTTCCAAAATATTCATCAAATCCGTTTACCGTTGGAAGGTTCTCATTACGATCCCCTACGTGGTTTTTACCAAATTGTCCTGTGGCATAACCCAGGTTTTTCATGATACCTCCTATAGATGGATCTAACTGATTCATACCCATTGGGGCACCCGGAAATCCTACTTTAGTCAGACCGGTACGAATACCTTGTTGACCGGTTAACAGTGCTGCACGTCCGGCAGTGCAACTTTGTTCTCCGTAATAATGCAGAAACTTTATTCCTTCATTAGCAATACGATCAATGTTAGGGGTTTGATATCCCATTAAACCATTACTGTAAGCACTAATATTGCTTATACCAATATCATCTCCCCAAATTATTAAAATATTGGGCTTTTTCGTATCCTGTGCCTGTACCTCAGTTATTGAAAAACAAGCCAATGCAAAAAGCATTATCGAATTTCTAAATCCATTTTTTAGTCTACTTTGTTTCATGGTAATAAAATTTGTTAATAATTCTTATTAATATCAAATATAGGAAAAATAGTACGAATAAAAATCAGGTAGATATAGTTAAATTTTGTCTGTTTCAATTTTTGAAATTTGAAGAAGGGCTATTTTGAAACAAGAATTTTCTTAACTTTTATTTAACTGTCTCAAAATTAACTAATAAAAAACCGAACTATAGTATTTATAAGGTCTGACATTGTTTCATTTTATAAAATGAAACAATAAAAATATTTTCTTTTGCTCCATGATGTTTCATTTTATAAAATGAAACACTCAAAAATTATTTAATTTAAGGAGCTAAATCTGATTTTTATTTTAAAAAACAAGAAGAGCAAGAAAAACTTTAATATAAGTGTTGTTTTCTAACTAAATTCTAAAAAAGGATACCTGATTTTGTATAATTTGTAAGTATCATTTCTATGGATGGCCTTTTTTGAACCTTAACTGTACGTTTTAATGCTAAATTTTAGGAATTAACTGTTTTAAAAATTGGTTTTTCACCCCAAATTTTCAAGATCAATCTGTGAAAAATACTGTTTCTTAAAAAGAAGTTACATTAAAAAAGACTTTCAAAATTTTATCATAAGTCTTTATAAATTAAAAAAAAAGAAAAGTTCAGACCAAAAAAAAGCCATTCGACGTATCGAATGGCTTTTTTGTATGGTAAATCTGAGGATTATTCTATTTCCGAAACTCTCATGGTATTCACCATTCCTTTATCTTTAATTGGCATAGCTGCAAGATTGATTAAATAATCGCCTTTTGTTGCATACCCTTTTTCAACAGCGATTTTATTTACATCTGTTACAGTATCATCTGTACTTTCGTCTTTATCATAGAAGTAGGACTTCACTCCCCATAATAAATTAAGTTGCGTTAAGATTCTTCTGTTTGAAGTAAATACTAAAATATGTGCTGAAGGTCTCCAGGCTGAAACCTGAAAAGCTGTATAACCACTATTTGTTAAAGTACAAATTGCCTTTGCTTTGATTTCATTAGCCAACTGAGCTGCCTGGTGACAAACTGTTTTAGTAACAAAACGTTTCGTTTTTATTTGTGGTGTGTTTTGTGGAACCTGAATTAGCGGAGAATCCTCTACCGCCTCACAAATTTGAGTCATTTTTTGAATAACTTGTACCGGATAATTTCCTGTAGCGGTTTCTCCAGACAACATTACAGCATCAGCTCCATCCATTACAGAGTTTGCAACGTCATTTACTTCAGCTCTTGTTGGCGTCAAACTTGTAATCATTGTCTCCATCATTTGTGTTGCAACGATAACAGGAATTCTTGCAATTTTAGCTCTACGGATCAAATCTTTTTGAACTAATGGTACTTCGTGCGCAGGAAGTTCAACTCCTAAATCTCCACGTGCCACCATTAAAGCGTCGCAGTATGCTACAATTTTATCCATGTTCTCAAGAGCTTCCGGCATTTCAATTTTAGCCACAATCGGAATTTTATATTCTGAATGTTTAGCGATCAATTCTTGTAAATCTTGTAAATCGCGTGGTGTTTTTACAAACGAAAGGGCAATCCAGTCTACTTTTTGCTCAATAGCAAAAATAGCATCTGCAATATCTTTTTCAGTCAAAGCCGGTAAAGAAATTTTAGTGTTTGGAAGATTAACCCCTTTTTTAGATTTTAATTCTCCACCCTGAATTACTTTAGCAACAACTTCTGTTTTTTTATCAGTAGAAATAATTTCAAAAATCAATTTACCGTCATCAAGCAAAATACGCTCTCCAGGATTCACATCATTTGGAAAATTCTGATATTTCATGAACACTTTTTGAGCTGTTCCTAAAATGTCTTCAGCAGTTGTAAAAGTGATTAAATCACCATCATGCACAACAGTTCCTTCTTCCATTACTCCAACTCTAAGTTTAGGACCTTGCAAATCTCCAAGGATTGCAGTAGTATAACCAAACTCTTCGTTTAGACCTCTAATAATATTAATCTTCTCTTTTACTCCTTCGTAATCAGCGTGCGAAAAATTAACCCTAAACACATTAACCCCTGCATCGATCATATCTTTGATAATCTCTCTTGTACCACATGCAGGACCAAGTGTAGCGACAATTTTGGTTTTTTTGTTTGTTAACATTTTTTTTAAAAAATTAGATTGTTTTTTGATTTTATTTTATCAGTATCTACAGCATATATAGCCGCAATACCTTCTATTGTATTTAATTGTTGTTGAATTTCTGAAAAATCAAGCGTCTCTTCGCTATTTTCTATTTTCAGGAAAAAATCTACTTTTTTGAATTCAGGAAGTAAATGAATTGTTGTTGAAACCTCACTTGTCTCATTGGAAAACAAATCTTGAGAATCATTTCTACTCGTTGAAATGATTTCATTTTTATTCTGAATTAGATTCCATGAAACTGTTTTTTCGGAATCATAGTAATAAAATCTGGAAAAATTTGCCTCGCCTTCTTTAGTTTGAGCATGGATCTCGTTTTTGCTCTTACTTAAGTTTATCGGAAGGTTTTTATTGATAAAATAGGCCAATCTATAATCTTCTAATGAAGTATGAATTGCCATTAAATAATAATCAATTTCGTCAAATTCGTCTAAATCCAATCTATGAATAGCCATGTCATGAAAAATCAAGGTGTAAATATACTATTTCTAGCGGAGCTTAAATAGTTAAGATGTGCTTGTTTTTATTAATTTATAAACGAAAACGTTATAGCTTTAAGATAGTTACAACAATTTTGTACTATTTCTTGTCTATTTTTTCCTGAAACGCAAAATAAGCTCTTTGTGAAGCTTTCTCTTCTGCCTTCTTTTTTGAAGTTGCCCGCGCTCGTGCGATTACTTTATCGTCTATACTTAATTTTACGCCAAATAAGCGCTGACCGTCAATACCGTTATCTTCAAAAATATCATAATGAAAGATCCTCTTTTCTTTCTGACACCATTCGATAACCAAACTTTTATAACTAATTACTTTGCCCTCAAGTCGTGCAATATCAACATAAGGAGCAACTACTCGTTTTTGAATAAATTTTTCGCAAAATGAATATCCTTTATCCAAATAGATAGCCCCAATAAGAGATTCGAAAATATTACCATGAATATTTTCTCCAAAATGCTGAATAGGTACTTTGCTTTCTACAAAACGAACCAGGTTTAAATCTTTACCCAATTCATTCAGATGCTCACGGCTTACAATCTTAGAACGCATTTTGGTCAAATAGCCTTCGTCACCATTTGGTGCTTTATTAAATAAGTGTGCTGCAATTACGGCACTCAACATAGCGTCCCCCAAAAACTCTAAACGTTCGTAATTAATTGGATGTCCCGATTCGTCTAATTTATTTGAAGATCTATGCGTAAAAGCTTTCTTATAAAAATCGATTGTAGCAGGCTGAAAACCAAGTATTTTCTGAATAGTGTCAAAAAAAATCCCGTCTTCTTGAGAACGGGATTTTGAAAATATTTTTTTGATAATATTCATATACAGAAATTAGTCAACTAATTTTTTAAACAATACGCAAGCATTGTGTCCTCCAAAACCAAAAGTGTTACTCATAGCAACATTTACCTCTCTTTTTTGAGGTTTGTTTAAGGTCAGGTTCAATGATGGATCAATGTTTTCATCCACTACAGTGTGGTTGATCGTTGGAGGAACTATTCCATGTTGCATCGCTAAAATTGAAGCAATTGCTTCAATAGCACCGGCAGCACCAAGTAAGTGTCCTGTCATTGATTTCGTAGAGTTGATATTGATATTTTTTGCATGATCGCCAAAAACAGCACTAATCGCTTTTAATTCGGCAACATCTCCTAAAGGAGTAGAAGTTCCGTGAGTATTGATATGATCAATATCCTCAGGTTTCATTCCGGCATCTCTTAATGTATTTTTCATTACTGCAATAACTCCAATTCCTTCCGGATGTGGTGCAGTCAGGTGATAAGCATCAGATGACATTCCGCCTCCTCCAACTTCGCAATAAATTTTTGCGCCTCTGGCTTTAGCATGTTCGTATTCTTCAAGAACTAAAGCTCCTGCTCCTTCTCCTAAAACAAAACCATCTCTGGTAGCATCAAAAGGTCTTGAAGCCGTTTCCGGGCTATCGTTTCTTGTTGATAAAGCGTGCATAGAATTAAAACCTCCCATACCCGCAATAGTAATTGCAGCTTCTGATCCTCCTGACACAATAACATCACACATTCCTAAACGAATGTAGTTGAAAGCATCGATTAATGCATTTGCAGAAGATGCACATGCAGAAACAGTAGTATAATTTGGCCCCATATAACCATTTCGCATTGAGATGTGTGCTGGTGCAATATCGGCAATCATTTTAGGAATAAAAAACGGATTGAATTTTGGTGTTCCGTCTCCTTTAGCATAATAAATAACTTCATCCTGAAAAGTTTCTAAACCACCAATTCCAGCTCCCCAGATAACACCAACTCTTGTTTTATCGATATTATCATCAGTAAGTCCTGCATCTTTAATAGCTTCGTCACTAGCAGCAACAGCGTATTGAGCGAATTTATCTAATCTTCGAGATTCCTTGCGATCCATGTAATCTTCAATATTGAAGTTTTTTACTTCACAGGCAAATTTCGTTTTATGCTTCTCTGTATCATAATACGTGATAGGAGCGGCTCCGCTAACCCCATTCACAAGTGCCTCCCAGTAATCCTGGATATTATTCCCAATCGGAGTAAGAGCACCTAATCCTGTTACAACAACTCGCTTTAACGTCATAAATATGTATTTTGTACTTTAAACAAATAAAACCCACGCTTTCTTAACTGTATTGTTTACTTAAGAGCCATGGGCATTACAATATAAATATATCTTTTTGATTGAAAACCAATCGAAATTTAAATTTTAAAAAAATAATAACACCCGACTCTTAGAAATTTCAAAAATCAAAAAATCAAATTCCAATTGGAATTTGGAATTTCAAAAATTGGTATTTTTAGAAATCGGGTGCGGTATTATTATTTTTTAGCTTCTTCGATATAAGAAATAGCTTGACCAACAGTAGCAATGTTTTCTGCTTGATCGTCTGGAATTTGAATATCAAATTCTTTTTCGAATTCCATAATAAGCTCAACAGTGTCTAATGAGTCAGCTCCCAAATCATTAGTGAAGCTTGCTTCTGTTACAACTTCGTTTTCGTCAACACCTAATTTGTCTACGATAATCGCTTTTACTCTTGATGCAATGTCTGACATAATCTTTAATTTTAGAATTTAATTTGTTGGCAAAAATAAAAAACTTTATTTTAAAACCACGATTTAGTTTATAAATGTAACACTAATTTATAAAATTAATTTCAAGAAAGCTGTTTTAAAGCTATTTATTTTCGATTTTTATTCCGTTTTTTGCATTCTCAAATTATATTCGATTATGAAAAAAATTATCGTTTTTGCCTCAGGATCAGGGACTAATGCTGAAAACATTATAAAATATTTTGCTAAAACTAAAATTGCAAAAGTTGTTTCTGTTTTTACGAATAATGCTTCGGCAAAAGTCATCGAAAGAGCAAAAAATCATCAAATTTCAACCGAAATCTTCTCAAAAAGTGAATTATTAGAAAGAAACGTCTTACGAAAAATACAAGAAATCGATCCGGATATGATAGTTCTGGCAGGTTTCTTATTGAAATTTCCAGACCATATAATCGAGAAATATCCAAACAAAATAATCAACATTCATCCTGCACTTTTACCTAATTACGGTGGTAAAGGAATGTACGGCATGCACATACACAGAGCAATCATTAATAATAAAGAGAAAGAAACCGGAATTTCAATTCATTATGTAAACGAACATTATGATGAAGGCGGTATCATTTTTCAGAAAAATATAGCCCTGACAGATGACGACACCCCTGAAACAGTAGCCAAAAAGATTCATGAGCTGGAACAAAAGTATTTTCCGGAAATCATTTCAAGACTTTTAGAAGATTAAAAAATAAAATCTAAACCATATAAGTAATATAAGACAATTTAAGTCGGGCCTTTTAAATCTTAAAAATGATACGATTTAAAAACACAATAAAATTTAAATCAATTTTTAAATTATACATAAGAAATACAAGACGAAATTTAAATCAACTTATATTGCTTATATGGTAAAAATAAATAAATGACTTACGAAGTACATATATATACTGATGGCGCTGCAAAAGGAAATCCCGGAAACGGAGGTTATGGCGTAGTAATGGAATTGGTTGGAACTCCACATAAAAAAGAATTTTACGAAGGCTTCCGCCTGACAACAAACAACAGAATGGAGCTTTTAGCCGTAATTGTTGGACTTGAAAAACTAAAAAAGCCCAATATGAAAGTTTTAGTTGTTTCAGATTCTAAATACGTAATTGATTCTGTTGTTAAAAAATGGGTTTTTGGATGGGAAAAAAAAGGATACACGGGTAAAAAAAATCCGGATTTATGGAAACGTTTCCTGATCATTTATCGCAAACATCAGGTCGATTTTAAATGGATTAAAGGACACAACAATCATCCTCAAAACGAACGCTGCGATGAACTGGCTGTTATGGCAGCTATGCAGAAAAATTTGTCTATAGATGTTTACTACGAAACCATAGGTTCAAAATCATAAAACAAAAACGCGTCAGAAACACTTGTTACTGACGCGTTATAATCGTTAATGGTACTAACTTAAACGATTTTATTCTTTATCTAAATCCTTTGCTCTGTGAAATCCTACAAGCAAACCAACTCCGGACATCATAATAACTGTTGCCGGGTATACAACATCTGAATTCAGTTTGGTATAAGTTGTAAGGAATAAAGCAATAAAAAATCCAACTCCAATACCTATTAAAAGAAAAGCCGTATTTAGAATAAGGATTTTCCAGGCTGGAACCCCATTAGTTCTTCCTTTTAAAAAGATACTGGCATCAACACCCTTTTCTATAAGAGCAAGACGCTCTCTGTTTCTTGTTGAGTAAATAAGATAAACAATTCCGAAGATCATCAGAAACATACTTATTGGTACTAAAATTTGTGGTCCCATAATTTTATTTTTTATAATTGATTGATACCCATATGACGACATGTTTTGAATTCAGGTTACAATGATTTTAAAATAAATCCAAATTTTAAATTCCAAATTCCAAAACTTACTGAATATCAGTTAATTTTGAGTTTAATTTTCTTTCAGTGAAAACAACAATCTTTATCAAAGTTTAAAACCAATGATATCAAGGAGTTTTTACAAAAGCTCAAGTTTAAAGCTGATTTGCGCATTTTTGTCATTTCGAAGAAGGAGAAATCTCCAGGAGTAACTCCGCGCAACAAAAGCCAAATCTTTGTCGGGCTTCTTACGAAGATTTCTCCTTCGTCGAAATGACAAGATTGTGGTTAAACTTTGACAAAGACAAGCATTAATTACAATCTATAAAAATTGAAATTTGTTTTTTCGAAGTTGGAATTTGGAATTTTGAAATTTATTTTAAAATCATTGTAACCTAAACACAGAATGTGTCGTCCTATACAATTATGAGCACAATAAGCGATCAACATTATATCGATAAAATTCTGCAAGGCGACGCGAATGCATTTGCCGTGCTGGTTAATCGTTATAAGGATATGATCTTTACATTGGCTCTTAAAATGATCAAAAACCGGGAAGAAGCCGAAGAGGTTGCACAAGATACTTTTATCAAGGCCTATAATTCCTTGAGCAAGTTTAAAGGCGATTCTAAATTTTCGACCTGGATTTATAAAGTAGCTTATAATACGTGTTTAGATCGTTTGAAAAAAAACAAAAAAGAAGACAACAATATCTCAATAGATGAATTTTCAGCACATTTGATCAAAACGATGGATAATGCTTTGAGCGCTTTAGAAGATAAAGAACGAAAGCAAACGATTCAGAATTGTTTGAATTTATTACCGAGAGAAGAGAATTTCCTGTTAACTTTATTTTATTTTGAAGATCAGAATTTAGAAGAAATCGGAAAAATCATGAACATCAATGCTAATAATGTGAAGGTAAAATTATTTAGAAGCCGACAAAAATTAGCTGTAATTTTGAAAAAGCAATTAGAACCAGAAATAATAGAATGTTATGAAAGAAAATGATAAAGAAATAGAAACTCTGATTGAAAGAATGATGAGCGAAAATACTCCGGAATCGCCATCGATCGACTTTACTTCAAAAATAATGTCTCAGGTTTTAGTGGCAGAGAAAAGCAAAATCAAAGCCTACAAACCTTTAATTTCAAAAACAACCTGGATATTTATTGGCATCAGTTTAGCTGCTTTAACGGCTTATGCTATTTACTTCAATAACGACATTTCTAATTTTGAAATAGCTAAAACATATTCTGATAAAGCTTCTGCTCTATTTTCTGGAATTCATTTTTCTACAAATGTGCTTTACGCTTTATTAGTCGTTCCGTTTATGGTTTTAATTCAGATTGGGGTTTTGAAGAATTATTTTGATAAGAAGTATCAATTGTAGAATTATTTGAATGATTATGATTGAAAAGAAAAACAATCCGAATAACGGCAAATTATCTAAAAAAGATTTCCTAAAATGGATTCAAACTGCTGAAAAATCTCGAACGATGTCTTTAGAAAAGTTTAATGAAAGATGGGAAGAGAAAAAGTCTGAAATTCTTAAAAAGTATTATTTATAGCTTAATTTGAAAGAATCTTCTCTTTTTCTAATGTAATCAATTCCAAGATAACAATCTGAACTTACATCATATCTGTTTATAAATAGTAAATATACTACTGTGAGATATTCGTTCGCTTTTAGATTTGATTTATTGAGTTCAATTTCATTTTTTCTTTTTGACGATTTTGAATATTTTTTCAGAAATTTATCAAATCCTAAATCAGAATATTCCGTTTCGGTTTTTTGGTTTAATTTAAAACTTCTTAAATAAGCGGGATTTTTGAATAAACCTTTGTCTAAAACAAATTCTTTATTTAAAACAGCATTTAGAAATTCTTCAAATGATTTGATTGTTTTCGAATAATATTCTTTATAAAAAAATAACAATTCATTATTATTACTTAAATGAACTTCTTTATTATTTGTTAAAACATATAAGTCTACAAAAGTATATACTGATGGCAATACACTTCCATCAACCTTATCTTCAATAGCTAATTTCTCAATCATTTCCTTAGAAAAATTTGGTTCTTTTCTTTCACACGAAATCAAAAAACAAAGAGACATTAATAAGGTTAGACTTTTCTTCATAAATGAAATTTGACATTTAAACAAATCTAATCAAAAATATTGATGCTTTTTTCAAAAATAAATATTGCATTTTACATCCAAAAAACATATTTTAAGCACTCAAAGGAATCAAATTTAATTCATTCATTTACAACAGTTTTAGCCCCGCAAACGATATTCTTTTTTTATGAAAATTTTGAGAACCTAAACCGTTGCAATATTGCAACTTATGAAGTATCTTTGCACCCTAATTCGAAATTCATAAAATGAATAAATTATTGATTGTTGGAACGGTTGCTTTCGACGCTATCGAAACTCCTTTCGGAAAAACAGATAAAATTTTAGGTGGTGCTGCAACGTATATTGGTTTATCAGCTTCATTTTTTAACTTACAATCGGCCATTGTTTCTGTAGTTGGCGACGATTTTCCTCAAGAACATTTAGATCTTTTAACTTCAAAAAATATTGATATCTCAGGTATCGAAATTGTAAAAGGCGGAAAAACCTTTTTCTGGAGCGGTTTATACCACAATGATCTAAATTCAAGAGACACTCTTGTAACGGAATTAAATGTTTTGGCTGATTTTCAACCAAAAGTTCCTCAAAATTATAAAGATGCTGATGTCGTAATGTTAGGAAACTTACATCCGTTAGTACAAAGCAGTGTTTTGGACCAAATGGAGAAAAAACCAAAATTAGTAGTTTTAGATACTATGAACTTTTGGATGGACTGCGCTTTACCGGAATTACTTGAGGTAATTAAACGTGTAGACGTGATCACAATCAATGACGAAGAAGCAAGACAACTTTCAGGTGAATATTCATTAGTAAAAGCGGCTAACAAAATCCAGGAATTGGGACCAAAATATGTGGTAATCAAAAAAGGAGAACACGGAGCGCTTTTATTCCATAACAGAGAAGTATTCTTTGCACCGGCATTACCGCTAGAAGATGTTTTTGATCCTACTGGAGCAGGAGACACTTTTGCAGGTGGTTTTTCAGGATTTATTGCACAAAGCAAAAACATTTCGTTTAACAATATGAAAAACGCAATAATATACGGATCTAATTTAGCTTCATTTTGTGTAGAGAAATTTGGAACTGAAAGGATGGAAACCTTAAGCAAAGCAGAAGTAGCGATTCGATTACAACAGTTTAAGTCGTTAACTCAGTTTGACATAGAAATATAATGCCCGAAAGCCTCGCTAATAACGGGGCTTTTTTATTACGTTAATACACACAACTTACAACAACACAAAATACAAAAAAAAATGAGCGACGCTTTAAAACACGAATGTGGTATAGCCTTAGTTAGACTTCTTAAACCGCTTGAATATTACAAAGAAAAATACGGAACTGCTTTTTACGGGATACAAAAAATGTACCTAATGATGGAGAAGCAGCACAACCGTGGTCAGGATGGTGCTGGTTTTGCAAGCATCAAATTAGATGTTCAGCCTGGCGAACGTTATATTAGCAGGGTTCGTTCGAATCATGCACAACCCATCCAGGACGTTTTTAAACAAATCAATGAACGTATCAACGAAGAGATGACCTCTCATCCTGAGTACGCAAATGATGTTGCCAAACAAAAAGCAAACATTCCTTATATAGGTGAATTATTTTTAGGACACGTTCGTTACGGAACTTTTGGTAAAAACAGTATCGAAAGTGTTCATCCATTTTTACGTCAGAGTAACTGGATGCACCGTAATCTAATTTTGGCAGGTAACTTTAACATGACTAATGTTAAGGAACTTTTCGAAAACCTGGTTGAACTTGGACAACATCCAAAAGAAATGGCCGACACTGTGACGGTTATGGAAAAAATAGGGCATTTTCTTGACAAAGAAGTAATGCAGCTCTATCAGGACTGCAAACTGGAAGGTTATTCTAAAAGAGAAGCTTCGCCTGTAATTGCAGACCGACTGGATATTGCAAAAATATTAACCCGCTCTGCTAAAAATTTAGACGGAGGTTACGCAATGGCCGGATTATTAGGTCATGGTGACGCTTTTGTTTTTAGAGATCCTGCAGGAATTCGTCCGGCTTATTTTTATCAGGATGATGAAGTGGTAGTGGTAGCTTCTGAAAGACCTGTTATTCAAACTGTATTTAATGTACCTTTTGAAAGCGTTCAGGAAATTGAACCAGGAAATGCTTTAATTATTAAGAAAAGCGGAAAAGTTTCGATGGAACAAATTTTAGAACCAACAGTTAAGAAAGCTTGTTCTTTTGAAAGAATTTATTTCTCAAGAGGTAGTGATGCCGAAATCTATCAGGAACGTAAAAACTTAGGAAAATTAATTTTACCTGCCGTTTTGAAATCAATTGACAGCGACACAGATAATACTGTTTTCTCTTATATCCCTAATACAGCCGAAACTTCATTTTATGGTTTAGTCGAAGCCGCTCAGGATTTCTTAAATCAGAGAAAAAACAATTATATTTTAGCCAATAGAAATACCCTTACAGCTGAAACTTTACAAGAATTATTAGCTGTAAAAATCCGTACGGAAAAAGTAGCGATTAAAGATGCTAAACTTAGAACCTTTATTACTGAAGATAGCAGCCGTGATGATTTAGTAGCTCATGTCTATGACGTAACTTATGGCGTGATCAAGCCAACTGACAATCTGGTTATTATCGATGATAGTATTGTTCGCGGTACAACGCTTAAAATGAGTATCATAAAAATGATGGATCGTTTAAATCCTAAACGTATCGTAATCGTTTCATCAGCACCACAAATTCGTTATCCTGATTGTTACGGAATTGACATGGCGAAACTGGAAGGTCTTGTTGCTTTTAGAGCAGCTTTGGCTTTATTAAAAGAAAGAAATTTATATCATATTGTTGATGAAGTTTATGCAAAATGTAAAGCACAGGAAAACTATCCGGATAGTGATGTTGTGAATTATGTAACTGCCATTTACGATCAGTTTACTCCAGAGGAAGTGTCAGATAAAATTGCTGAAATGTTGAGTTCTCCTGAAATTAACGCTGAAGTAAAAATCATTTTCCAGAAAGTAGAAGACTTGCATATTGCGTGTCCGAAAAATTTGGGAGACTGGTACTTTACCGGAGACTATCCTACTCCAGGAGGAAATCGTGTGGTAAACAGAGCTTTCATGAATTTTTACGAAGGAAAAGATGCCAGAGCATATTAATAAAATACTAACAAAAGGTTAATTTGTGCATTTCATCGGTTTTTTTTGCCGTTCATCCTATATGTTTGGTAAAAATGAAAAGCTACAATACTTTTGAAATACCATAACATTAGTAGGTTAAGTTTATGGTAGATTTGGGGCAAAAAGGGTGGAAGCAATTCCACCTTTTTTATTGGAATAAAGTCAACTATTTCTAAAGTAGGATTTTACACTCACTTAATCGGATATATTTACCATTCGTCTAGAAAGTTTTTTACATAGAAACAGCTATCTTATATTTACTACACCATAACATTAGTAGGTTAAGTATATGGTAGATTTGGGGCAAAAAAGGTGGAAGAAATTCCACCTTTTTTATTTTTACAGAGAATAGAACAAAGAGGATGGAATAAAGATAAAATGCAGAGACAAAAAAAAAGACGAATAACTGTTAGGTCATTCGTCTTTTTTCTATTTTTCTATTCTCTTTGAATCGACTATTTGTCTAAAGCAAATCTTCTTGCCACTTCTGTCCAGTTAATCACACTGAAGAAAGCTTCAATATAATCTGGTCTTCTGTTTTGGTAGTTTAAGTAGTAAGCGTGCTCCCAAACATCCATTCCTAAGATTGGAGTTCCACCGTTACCAGCAACTTCCGGCATTAATGGATTATCCTGATTTGGAGTACCTACAACTTCTAGCTTACCCCCTTTTTGCACTGTTAACCAAGCCCATCCTGAACCGAATTGTGTTGCACCAGCTTTAGCAAATTTTGCTTTAAACTCTTCAAAAGTTCCAAAAGAAGCTTCGATAGCTGCTAATAAATCACCTGTTGGCAATCCGCCACCATCTGGAGACATTACTGTCCAGAACAAATTGTGGTTGTAATAACCCCCACCGTTGTTGCGAACTGCAGCGTTAGACTTATCCAGGTTGATTAAGATATTTTCTATTGTTTTCCCTTCTAAATCTGTTCCTGCAATTGCAGCGTTAAGATTTGTAGTATAGGCATTGTGGTGTTTTGTATAATGGATTTCCATTGTACGAGCATCAATATGTGGTTCTAATGCATCATATGCATAAGGTAATTGTGGTAATTCAAAAGCCATGATATTATGATTTTATGATTTATAATAATTTATTTCAAATTTAGACATTTAACTTTGGAATAGAAAATACTATTTCGTTATAATTCGATTTAATTAACTGATAATTTGATTATTTAACAGTTAAACAACTGTAATTCTTTACTTTCCATTAAATGTTGTCATCGTATTTTCTAATCCGGCGGTTCCAAAAGATTTAATAATTTCTGAAGAAACTTCTAAACGCTCGGGTAATTTCGCCTTTTCTTCTTCGTCCCAATCGCCCAAAACATAATCTACTTGTTGGCCTTTTTTGAACTGATCACTGATTCCAAATCTAAAACGAGTGTAGTTTTGCGTATTCAAAACCAGGTTGATGTTCTTCAGTCCGTTATGACCTCCGTCGCTTCCTTTTGGTTTGATTCGGATAGTTCCAAATGAGAGGTTTAAATCGTCTGTAATGACCAAAATATTCTCTAAAGGTATATTTTCTTTGTCCATCCAGTATTTTACTGCCTTGCCACTTAAATTCATGTAGGTGTTAGGCTTAAGCAGAAAAAAGGTTCTTCCTTTGAATTTATATTCCGCCAAAGCACCCAATTTTACGGTTTCAAATGAAAGCCCTTCTTTTTTAGCTAAAAAATCCAGGACTTTGAATCCTATATTATGTCTTGTATTTACGTATTCGGCACCAATATTACCAAGTCCTACGATTAAATATTTTTTCATACTGTCTATGTTCTCTTCTTTTTGTGGTGATGAAAACAGTTTTGTTATCCATTTTATCATGTTTGCAAAAATAGGGTTAATTTGGTAATTAGAAAATGTGTCAATTAGATAATTTGAATTGTATTGTTATTTAACCGCAAAGAACGCAAAAGGTTTTTCGCAAAGAGCGCCAAGGAAATGTTTTAAGGTAAGATCGTTAAGAATCGCACGCTGATGACGCGAATTTTTTTACTTGGTAGTGTTATCCTTATTTCGCCAGACTGCAGACTTTGCTTTTTTTGCCCCTTTGAACCTCTGAGCCTTTGTCCCTCTATAAACAAAAAAAAAGCACCAATCTTTCGATTGATGCTTTTTGTATTGAATTTGAAAAAAATTATTTTTTCTTTCCTTTTGCAGGAGCTTTTGCAGCTTTTGCAGCTTCTTGAGCAGCTTTCATAGCAGCACGAGAAATTCTTACCTGAGCAACAACTGTGTTTTCAGGGTGCATTACTTTGTATTCCGGAGAACCTACTTTAGTAACGTATAATTTGTTACCCATTTCAAGTGGAGTAATGTCAGCTTCAACAAAATCAGGAAGATCTTTAGGTAAAGCTTTAACTTTTAATTTACGAGTGTTTAAACGTAAAACACCACCTGCAAGAACACCTTTTGATGTACCAACAACTTTTACAGGAACTTCCATAGTGATTTCTTTGTCATCAAATAATTGAAAGAAGTCAATGTGTAAAATTTTATCAGATACCGGGTGAACCTGAATGTCTTGCAAAATTGCATTGAATGATTTTCCTTTTCCAAGCTCAATCACAACTGTGTGTGCGTTTGGAGTGTAAACCAAGTTTTTGAATGCCGCAGCCTCCGCTGAGAAATGTACTGCCTGATTTCCTCCGTATAACACGCAAGGAACCGCTCCAGCATTACGTAAGGCTTTAGTTGACACTTTGCCCACGCTTTCTCTTTCTGATCCTTTAATTGTAATCGATTTCATTGTAAAAAAATATAGTTATTAATAAATATTCTGCTTTATATAATGTTATGTCGCAATGACTACATTATAAATTTTCCACTGATGGAATTGTTGTGGTGCACCATGTGCATAACTTCAGCAAAAAGAGGTGCACAACTCACTACTCTGATTTTCTTTGATTCTTTCTTTAATGGAATAGAATCAGTAACTATTAACTCGCTTAATTTTGAGTTTTCGATTTTTTCGTATGCGTCACCTGATAAAATGGCGTGAGTACAAATTGCTCTAACACTTAATGCTCCTTTTTCGATCATTAAATCTGCTGCTTTCGCTAATGTTCCACCAGTATCGATCATGTCGTCTACTAATATTACGTTACGTCCTTTTACTTCACCTATTAGCTCCATAGTGTCGATAACGTTGGCAGCTTTTCTTTGTTTGTAACAGATTACTACATCTGATTCGAGAAACTTAGAGTAAGCATATGCTCTTTTTGAACCTCCCATATCTGGAGATGCAATGGTTAAATTGTCTAAATTTAAACTTTTTACGTATGGTAAAAAGATCGTAGATGCAAATAAATGATCTACTGGTTTTTCGAAAAACCCCTGAATTTGATCTGCGTGCAAATCCATTGTCATTACTCTTGTCGCTCCGGCAGCATCTAATAAATTAGCTACTAATTTTGCTCCAATTGGAACTCTTGGTTTGTCTTTTCTATCTTGTCTTGCCCAACCAAAATAAGGCATAACAGCTGTAATGTGTCTGGCTGATGCACGTTTTGCCGCATCAATCATTAGTAACAATTCCATCAAATTATCAGCAGTTGGAAAAGTTGAACACACGATAAAAACGCGTAATCCTCTTATTGATTCTTCGTAAGATGGTTGAAATTCTCCATCACTGTACGTTGACATCGTTACTTTTCCTAACGGAATTCCGTATTGTTCTGCAATTTTTTCTGCAAGATAAACACTTTGTGAACAAGCAAAAATTTTAGCTTCTGGTTCTAGGTGCGACATTATAATTTGTTGTTTTTGCTCCGCTGCGCTCTGCACGATTCGGCTTTATATTTTTAAGTAAAGCAAAACCAGTATAAATGCCTCGGGTGTAGTTAGTTGTGTGTGCTTCGTTTTAACGAGGTGCAAATTTAGAAAATTTATTGGACACTGAAAGGAAAAATTTAAGTATTTTTAGTAGTTCATTTAATTTTATTTTTTACATTTGCACCGTGTTAAAGGAATAAGCACAATTATGACGTCATAATTACTTATTCTATTGCGTTAAAATAATTGATTAATTCGTTATTTTTTCGTCTGCTAAGCCCGGATGGCGGAATTGGTAGACGCGCTGGTCTCAAACACCTGTGGGAAACCGTGCCGGTTCGACTCCGGCTCCGGGTACTTAAAACCTCTGAAATCAATTGATTTTCAGAGGTTTTTATTTTTTAAAACCTTTAAATCCTTAATATTCAATCTTTTTTATTAATTAATTAGATTTATAACATCCTGGATTACTCAAATTTCTATTACCATCCTTATATTTTATACATCCTTCAATCTTCTTTTATTTCAACTGACAGATCGATCACTTCTATTGACTTACTAAGTGAGATTGCTGACTTTTTATCTCTTTTTACATAGCTCTACGATGGAATCATTATTTGTGGAGACAACCACGCAATTCTGGTTTTATACGCCCCCTTTCTGACTTGGAAAACCAAATATTTGTGTTCTTCCAAAAAATAACAAAACATAAGACTTATATACCTAAAATTATTTTAACAAAAGCTATTTTATAAGAATAATTTTATAAACAAGTAAATATTTCTTACTTTTGACATAAATTTTTTTTAACAAACGAAACTCATCTTTAGGAAAAATGAAAACTTTATAAAGCAGTAATAGATGTCAACATCTTTGTATGCATTGAAAAAAGCAATATCCATATCCTATTTTACGTGAATTTAAATGAAAATTACAATGGATATACTAGCTCTGTATGCTGCAAGAAAAAAAACGCAAAATGGAAATCGTAAAACTAAAATATTTTTTTACTAATTAACAAAAGTTATGAAAAAGAAAAACAAAATCATGAAGGTTTCATCTTATCTGAGCGCAGTTGTGCTTTCATTTTTATTGATAGCATGCAGTAATGATGATATCAACAAATCGCCTAGCAATGTTAATCAAGATGAAAAAGACAACTTTGTAAAATGTACTGTTTCCGGAGACAAGGGCGGCACCTTCAAAGCAGTGGGCGAGAATGTAAACATTGGTTATTTGAGTATCGAAAATAATGTTATCCAGCTTTTCTCTGTTGGTTTTAATGACTTAAATGGTGCGTCTCTGTCGACCGGAATGTTTCCGCTCGACCTTAATTCACGGTCGGAACAACAAGGAAGTATCCTTGGAATGTTTACATTCAATGACGGCAAAAATCACAAAGATCAATTTAGTTCTCAATTTTATCCCCTGTTTTATGATACAAATGAGGACTTTCGTGACAGTAGTACATTTGTAACACTTACAAATGTTGAGAAACTACAAGGAGGTTACCTTCATCTTAAAGGCAGGTTCAGATTTAACGCTTCAAATATTCCTGAAAAATTACCCGAAGCATGTATAATGGAAGCATTTGAACACACTGATCGCCATCCGACGTATCTTGCAAAGTTGGCCGGAACATCTGAAATACATATAAGTGGCGAATTTGATGTAGTCATTCTGGTAAAGATCATGGGTTGGTAATGCAAAGTAAATAATTAAAACACAAAAGCAATAAAGACAATCTGTCCTTTTTTATATACAACTGATATCGTCTGATACATACGTATATAGTGGTGATAAAAAAAATATTGAAAAATCCGAAAATATTTTCTTGAACAGAAACATTCAAACAAAATCTTTGCCTTTATAGATTTAAATCACCTCACAACTCGCCTCATGAAAAACAGGAAAATTGCATGAATTAGCAATAAAACACAATTGATTTGCTTTAAAATGTAAATTTAAAGCAAGTTCAATTTGGTCTGGATTTGAGATTTTTACTTTTGGTTTTAATCGAACTTCTGTAAAACGTCCGCTTCCATCTGGAGAAACTTCGAGGGTTGCTTCGGCGTTATCTGAATATTCGAGAACTTTTATTTCGTTTTGAGAACAGACATATAAATAGGACATCATATGGCACGAAACCAAACTGCTCAACAACAAATCCTCAGGATTGTATAATTCCGGATCACCTTTGAATGCTTTCGCTGCCGAAACATTTAAAACAGGTTTTCCTTCAATTTTAATTTGATGACTTTTGTTATAGAATCGCTTCGTTGAATCTTCCTGATTTTGTCTGGAAGTCCATTTTGCTTCTGCTTTGAATAGATGTTTCATTTTGTTTTCGTTTTCTCTTGCTAAATTAAGATTTTTATAAGCTGCAAAATGAATTAATCGCGCAAAGTCGCAGATACGCAAAGTCGCAAAGTTTTTTAAGCTTTCTTTATTTTCTTTGCGTATCTGCGACTTTGCGCGATTAAAAAACTACTTAAATTAAGTTGCAACTAAGAATAAAAAAATCCAAAAAATTTTCCTTTCGAAGTTTTTAGAGAACCCGTAAACTAATAAAACTTTGAGTTTACCATTATTTACCCCATTTAGTCCAATCCGAATCGGGTCTTTTAAACGGTTCTGATAAAAACTTATTTGCTATTGCATTAAATACTTCCGGACTTGAAGCTGGTGCAAAATGGGTTTCTCCAGGCATAATGCACAGTTGTGCTTTAGGTATATTTTCGAAAATTTCAACCGTATGCTCATTTCTGATTACATCTCTATCTCCAGCTATTACAAGTACTTTTGCTTTAATTTTTGATAAATCTTTGGTTAGAATACTAGGTTGATATATCAAAAGTCCGGCAAGTTGTTTTTGTAAATCCCAATTTTCACTAGTATCTTTTTCTTTAATTTTTGACACAATCATTTTTCTAATGTTCTGAACATCGTTTGTCGCCCAAGAATTAACAGCTGTAGCATCAGGTCTTAAATTGGCTCCCATCGCTACAATTTTCTTTATTTTTGACTTACCTGAAACACCCATTTGTAAACCCACAATTCCACCATCACTCCACCCAATAATACTTATCGAATCTAATTTTAACTTATTAACTAATTCCTCTGTATCTTTTGTAATCTGAACGTATGTCAAAGAATCCGTTTTCAACTCGGATTTACCTTGCCCTCTACTATCAGCAACAATAACTCTGTATTTACTTTTAAAATAATCGATTTGATTTCCCATCGATTCAATACTTCCTCCATTTCCGTGAATCAATAACAAAGGTTCTCCTTTTCCATATTCTTCATAATAGATTTTAGCTCCATTGATTTCAGCAAATTTTCCAACAGCGGTATTTTTACCATAAGGCGTATCAAATTTAAAATTCATCTGGACCTGAGCACTTCCTGTTGCACATACGGAACAGGCTACTAAAAGAAGCAATAATTTAATTGGTTTTTTCATAAAGAAAGATATTTTGTTATCGTTATTACGTAAATGTAAAAAATAATTCAACAAATTAACAAAATCATTACAAACTGAAACGCTTTTAATATTTACAAATAAAAAAACCCGAAAGCATCACTTTCGGGGTTTCTTAGAGAATTACTAATTTACTAAACAAATTCTAAAACTATTTTTTCACTGAGAATTTAAAAACAGTTTTAGTTTTATAATTTTCTCCCGGGTTTAAAACTGTTGTTGGGAAATTTTTCTGGTTTGGAGCATCCGGATAATGTTCTGTTTCCAAACAAAGTCCGCTTCTGTGTCCAAAAGTTCCGCCTTTCGGTGTTGGTAAAGTTCCGTCAAGGAAATTTCCGGAGTAAAACTGAATTCCAGGTTCGTCAGTTGTCATTTCCAACACTCTTCCACTTGCAGCGTGGTATACTTTTGCGATGATTGTTTTTCCTTTTTCAGGATTGTTCAATACCCAGCAGTGATCGTATCCTTTTCCTCTTTCTAATTGTTCGTTTTTCGCTTCGATGTCTTTTCCAATTAATTTTGGCTTTCTGAAATCGAAAGGTGTATTGGCCACATCTTCTAATTTTCCTGTTGGAATTAAAGTCGCGTCAACCGGAACTAATTTATCAGCATTTAAAGTCAATTCATGATCTAAGATTGTTTTTGTAAAATCTCCCGATAAATTGAAATAAGAATGTTGTGTCAAATTCACCACTGTTTTCTTATCAGTCGTCGCTTCGTAAAGTACTTCTAATTCGTTATCATTCGTCAATGTATAGGTTACGTAAACTTGTAAATTTCCTGGATAACCTTCTTCCATATCTTTACTTAAATACGATAATTTCAATGTAGCTGATGTTCCGGATTTTGCTTCTTCAGCTTTCCATACAACGTTAAAATATCCTTGTGGACCACCGTGTAAAGCATTTGGTGCATTATTGATTGCTAATTGATAATCCTTTCCGTCAAGCGAAAATTTCCCTTTCGCAATTCGGTTTCCGTATCTTCCGATAAGAGCTCCAAAGAATGGATTTTCTTTTTCGTATTGTGCCAAAGAATTAAATCCGATTACTACATTTTCAGAAACACCATCTTTATTTGGCACTTTCAAATCTGTAATTCTTCCTCCAAAAGTGATGATGTCAACTTCCATCCCTTTTTGGTTTTTTAACTTATAACTGTCTACTTTTTCTCCTTTAGCAGTTGTTCCGTAAGAAGATTTTTCGATTGTAACCTTAGCTTTTTCATCTGAAGAAACTGTTGTAGCATCCATTTTTTTATCGCTTTTGCATTGAACTGAAATTGCGGCCAAACTCATAAGGCTGATTCCAAAAAGACAACGTTTTAATACATTCATAAATAATATTTTAATTGGTTAAATGTTAGATGTTAAAAGTTAAAAGTAGCAATTATAAATCAAAATAAAAGCCTTTGCCTCTTTGTACCTTTGTACCTTCAACTAAAGTCCGTGTTGAAACAAATGATAGTAAGCTTCATTTGCATTGATCTTATCTTTAAAGTCCCTTACGGTAGTTTTTTCGTCAATAACCAATAATTCGATTCCGGCGATATCGGCAAAATCTTCCATGTATTCTGTTGTGATGGCCTGGCTGTAAACGGTATGATGTGCTCCTCCGGCAAGAATCCAGGCAGTTGCAGCAATATCCAGGTTTGGTTTACAATCCCATAAAACTCTTGCTACCGGTAATTTTGGTAATTCAGCTAAAGGTTTAATGGCTTCCACTTCATTCACGATCAAACGGAAACGATTCCCCATATCAACCAAAGACACATTGATTGCATCTCCGGCAGGTGAATTAAACACCAAACGTGCAGGATCTTCTTTTCCTCCAATTCCTAAAGGATGTACTTCGCATGAAGGTTTTGCATCTGCAATAGACGGACAAATTTCTAACATGTGAGATCCTAAAACATACGATTTTTGTGGTGTAAAATGATACGTATAATCTTCCATGAAAGAAGTTCCTCCTTCAAGACCTACATTCATTACTTTTAAGGCACGAACCATTGCAGCGGTTTTCCAATCGCCTTCACCACCAAAACCATAACCATCGGCCATTAATCTTTGTGTAGCAATTCCCGGAAGTTGTTTCCAAACCCCAAGATTTTCAAATGTATCTGTAAAGGCTCCAAAACCTCCTTCTTCAAGGAAAGCTCTTAAACCTAATTCTATTTTTGCCGCTTCAACTAATGAGCTTCTTTGCGCTCCACCTTCTTTTAAAGAATCAGTTAAAGAATAAGATGATTCGTAAACTGCTAATAAATCGTTTAATTGTTGGTCTGTAACTTTCTCAATATGTTTGGTGACATCTGAAGAATCATATCCATTGACCGACATTCCAAAACGAATTTGAGCCTCCACTTTATCACCTTCCGTAACAGCAACTTCACGCATATTGTCTCCAATACGGGCTACTTTTAAATTTTGAAGTTCATCCCAACCCAAAGCAACTCTTGTCCAAACTCCTAGTTTGTTTAAAACACGAGGATCTTCCCAATGCCCGACCACTACTTTACGTTTTTTACGCATTCTGGACATGATAAAACCAAACTCACGATCTCCGTGTGCCGATTGATTCAGGTTCATGAAATCCATGTCGATAGTTCCCCACGGAATTTCAGCGTTGTATTGTGTGTGTAAGTGGCACAATGGTTTCTTTAAAATACTTAATCCGCCAATCCACATTTTTGCCGGAGAAAACGTATGCATCCAGGCAATAAGACCGATACAGTTTTTAGCAGAGTTTGCTTCTAAACATAAATCTAAAATTTGCTTAGGCGATTTTAAAGTGTCTTTGCAAACAATTCTTACCGGAATCTGTGATGAAGCATCTAAACCTTTTGCCATTATTGCAGCATGTTCCGCAACTAATCTTAAGGTTTCCGGTCCGTATAATTCCTGGCTTCCTACTACAAACCAAACTTCTTTTTGAGAGATATCTATCATTATGTTTAATCGTTTATTTGTTGAACTGTTAATTTGATGTATCGTTTAATCGTAAAAGCGGAACCGATTAAACGATTTACCGATTTACCGAATAAACAATTATTGTCCGTAATACGAATCTTTTCCGTGTTTACGATTGTAATGTTTTTTTATTAGTGAATCTTTTAATCTTGGTGCGTTTGGGTTTATCTGTAAAGTCAGGTAGGCCATTTCGGCTACGACTTCCAGAACCTTGCTGTTGTACACTGCTTTTGCTGCATTTTTTCCCCAGGCAAACGGACCGTGATTTCCAATGAGAACCATTTCTACTTCTTCGTACGAAAGGTTTTTTTCTTTAAAACAATCCAAAATCTGAATTCCGGTATTGTGTTCGTAATTTCCTTCTATAAGAGAATCTGCCATCGGTGGCGCACACGGAATATCAGCCGTTAAATGATCGGCGTGTGTAGTTCCGAAGATTGGAATATCTTGCTGCGATTGTGCCCAGGCTACCGAATAAGTGGCATGTGTATGTGCAACGCCTCCAATATTTGGCCAGTTTTTATACAAATAAGCATGCGTTTTGGTGTCAGATGACGGACGCATGGTACCTTCAATAATATTATTATCAAAATCGACAATCACAATATCTTCCGGCTTTAAATCTTCGTAAGGAACGCCGCTTGGTTTAATGGCAAAAACACCATTTTCTCTGTCAACAGCACTCACATTTCCGAAAGTATATACCACCAAATTCAATGCATTTAACTGCATATTGGCTTCGTAACATTCCTGTTTTAAATCTTTATAAAGAGAACTCATGTTGCGAAATTTTAATAGTTGGATCTTCGTAAGCACTTAATTGATCGTATGCCAAAAGCAGTTTATGATAAGCTGCAACTTTATCTAATTGAGGGAAATATTCTCCGTCAAAATCGCTTCCTATTTTTTGGCTTGCTTCAATTACATTTGAATAAATTCCGGCTGCAACTGCTGCATAAATTGCCGCTCCCAAAGCAGGAGTTTGATCTGAAGCTGCAATTTTAATTGGCTTGTTTAAAACGTTTGCCAAAGTCTGCATGATAAAAGGAGATTTACGGGCAACGCCGCCAATTCCGATAACGCTGTCGATTTTTACACCTTCTTCTTCAAAACGATCTACAATTTTCTTCGCTCCAAAGCAAATGGCGTTTACCAAAGCTTTAAAAATATGCGGTGCTTTTGTTCCTAAAGAAAGATTTGAAATCGCACTTTTTAATTCCTGATTGGCATCCGGAGTTCTTCTTCCGTTGATCCAGTCCAATGCAATTGGAAGACTATCAGAAACCGGAATTTTCTCTGCTTCTTTCGTTAATTCTACAATTAATTTATCGTTGAATTCTTCTCTTAATTGTTCTTTTTGAGCATCATTTAAGACAGTCGAAGCCGTTAATAAATGATCGGTTGGCCAAAGCAATAATTCTTTGTACCACGCCAATAAATCTCCAAAAGCAGATTGTCCGGCTTCTAAACCAATGAAACCCGGAATTACAGATCCATCAACTTGTCCGCAGATTCCGCGTACCGTTTTTGTTCCAACTTCATCATAAGAACCCACCAAAATATCGCAGGTTGAAGTTCCCATAACGCGAACTAAAGTGTTTTCTCCAATTTTAGCTCCAACAGCTCCTGAATGTGCATCGAAAGTTCCTACGGCTATAACTGTATCTGTAGAAAGTCCTAAACGATCTGCCCATTCTTTGCTTAGATTTCCGGCAACTAAATCAGACGTATAGGTTTCATCATATAAATTACCGCGAAGCGTTGCCAAATACGGATGCAGTTTTCCTAAAAATTCTGCTGGTGGTAGACCATTCCAGTCGTCGTGCCACATGGCTTTGTGACCCGCTGCGCAACGACTTCTTTTGAATGTTTTTAAATCTTTGTCTTCAATCAATAAATAGGTCATTAAATCGCAGTGCTCCATCCAGGTGTGCGCTGCATTTCTAACCACTTCATCTTCTCTGGCAATGTGCAGGATTTTTGCCCAAAACCATTCTGACGAATAAATTCCGCCTACATATTTGGTTACATTTTCTCCGCCCCAGCTTACTGCCAGTTCGTTGATTTCGTTTGCTTCATTTATCGATGTATGATCTTTCCAAAGTACCATCATCGCATTCGGATTTTCCTCAAAGCCTTTTGTCAAAGCCAATGGAATTCCTTCTTTGGTTACTGGTACAGGTGAAGATCCGGTTGTATCGATACAAATTCCGCGCACTTGCGAAGGATCAACTTTACTTTCTTTTATAACGGTATGAATCGTAATTTCCAACCCTTCAATATGATCTAAAGGATGTTGACGAAACTGATTTATAGATGCGTCACAATATTGTTTGTTTTTCCATCTTTTATAATGAGAAACATTTGATGCCAGTTCTTGCCCATTTTCAGTATCTATCAGCATCGCCCGAACTGAATCTGTTCCGTAGTCCAATCCTATAACGTAATTTTTCATTCGAAATTCATTTTATAATAATGACAAATATAATTATAAATAATCTATAAGTGTATAAAAAACACTTAATAAAAAGAAGGGCTTGTATTTTTACAAATAATGCATCAAAACAAGAGTTTAGGTTCAAAACAAAAAATAAACGTTGGTTTTACATTTATTCTGTTGCGATTATTTCAACTTAATTTTCAAAACGGTAACCGAATATGCCGGGAAATCATATTGAACCTTGCTTCCGCTTACCTTAAATTCGCTTTCTTTTGGACTAATTTTCGTTGGAGACTCAAAAGAATTCTCATCGTTTATTCCGTCTCCTTTTAAAGTTATAGCCGTTCCTTTTGAATCTAATTTTGCTCCTTTTACATCAATTGAAACATTTTGGGCTGTTGCTGCAGTGTTTACAATTTTCAGAATTACTTCTTTAGAATTCACATCTTTTACTGCAGATGCAAACAAATCGTTTTGTCCTGTAACTGCTTTTCCGTCTTTTGTAATGTTGATTAAATCGGTTCCTTTATTGTTTGAAAATAATTTTTGAACATAATAATTTGGCGTTCCGTATGATTCTAAATTGTTGAACCAAATCATGTCCGGAGTCCATTGCCAGCCTTCAACATGAGCTAATAAAGGTGCGTAAGATGTCAGGTGAACTACCTCAGCATTACGCTCCATTCCCGTCATAAAAGCGGCTTCTGAGAAAGCACATTCCAAGTTGTTTTTATTATCCGGACTTGCAATGGCTACACTTTGCGCTGCATATTCTCCGGCAAAAATCTTTGGTCCTTTACGATCATAATTATCGTAACGCGTTACATTTTTACGGAACCAGGCCGGATCTTTATAATAATGTTCGTCAACGATTTCTGCGTTTAGTTTTTTAAGTTCTTTCATACCGTAATCAAAATAATCTCCGTCAGGAAACGGCCCTGTTCCGGAAACAATCGTGATGTTTGGATATTTTGATTTAATGGCTTTTTGAAACACTTTGAAACGCTCGATATAATCCGGTCCCCATTGCTCATTTCCAACTCCAATAAATTTTAAATTGAATGGTTTTGGATGTCCCATATCAGCTCTCACTTTCCCCCAAGCGGTAGTTTGATCGCCGTTTGCGAATTCAATTAAATCTAAGGCATCCTGCACATAAGGATCGATTTGATCCATCGGAACTAATTCTCCTGTATTGAACTGACACGCCATTCCGCAACTTAAAATAGGTAACGGTGAAGCTCCGATATCTTCAGCAAGCTGGAAATATTCGAAGAATCCCAAACCAAAACTCTGGAAATAATCCGGTGCCGGTTTATGTGCAAATTCAGTATTCCAACGGTTAATCATGGTTTCTCTGTCTTCTACATTTCCAATCGATTTTTTCCATTGGTAACGCAATGCCAGCGTTTTTCCTTCTACAATACATCCGCCCGGAAAACGTAAAAATCCTGGTTTCAAATCGTATAATAATTGTACTAAATCAGCACGCATTCCGTTCTTTCTGCCTTTCCAGGTATCTTCCGGAAACAACGAAATCTGATCTAAATCAATTACTCCGCTTCCTTCAAAAGTGATTCTGATTTGTGCTTTTGCCTCTGTTTCGGTTGCGGTTAATTGTGCCGTATAATTGGTCCAGTCTTTTGCTGTTGGAACAATCGAAGTTTCGCCTAAAACCTTTTTATTTTTATCAATGAATTGGATTTTTATCTTGGAAACATTTCCTGATAATTGTGAAGCTTTCAACGTCAAATTATAATGCAAATCTTTCTTGATTCCCATTCCTCTGAAACCTTCGTTGATCATTTCATAACCGTTGGCATCATTTACAGTAACGCGACAATAATTATGATTCGTTCCTTTTTGCGAATATTGGATAATGTTTGCAATTCCCGATTGAAGGTTTAGTTTGTGTCGGTCGCTGTTGGGCTCGTTCCATCCCATCATTGGCGTTTCAAATTCGAATGATCTGTTTTTGATCATTTCGGCATATAATCCTCCATCGGCAGCAAAATTGATGTCTTCAAAAAACACTCCGTACATCGTAGGCTGAATTTTGGTAACGGTTTTTGCAGCGTCAACCTGAAGATTATTTTTTTGTGCCGAGGCATAAAAGCCATTCAGCAATAGACCACAAAGGGTAATTTTGGTAATTAAATTGGACTTCATTTTTATTTTGTTTGTGTTTTTAGTACGCGGATAATACTGATTCACTAAAGTGAAAACGCGGATAAAAACGGATTTTTATTTTTTTGTTTCACGCAGATTTTGCTGATTGAGCAGATTTTTTTAAATCTTTTTAATCCCTTAATCTATTGCTAAATCTTGATTCTTTCTTCTTTGCTCTATTTTCTATTCTCTTTACTCTTTATAATCCAACCAAACTTTCATTTTTCCAACACCCCGATTTGACCAACTGTAATAGGGTATGGCTTTGAATTTTGAATTTTCGATGACGTTTACGCCTTGCAATACATTAGGTTCTTTTTTTACTTTGAAAGTATCTCCGGCAGCCACATCTATTTTATCGAAATTGGTTTTGTTATCGATTTCTTCTACGGCATAAACGATTGGACCGTATTCTAAAGAGACTTTGTTTTTGTTGGTTTCAACTTTTGCATTTGTTTCTACTTCTTGAACTTCCATTGGGAAATTAAGATTGATTTTATCGCCTTTTTTCCAATTTCTGGTAATGGTGAAATAACCGTCTTGGGGTTGAATTCCTAAAGTTTCTCCGTTTAAATTGATGGTTGCTTTTTGAGTCGAAGCTTTTTTATAAGAATATAAATCGCCCGGCAAAACTTCATTTCTTGCCCAACCCGGAACTCTAAGTTTAATCGTGAATTGGCTTTCTTTTTTCGGGTTAACGGAAAGGACTACTTTTCCGTTCCAAGGGTATCCGGTTTGTTGTGAAATCTGTAAATCGGTTTTTCCTAAAGTGAAAGAGGCGTTGTTTGAAGCATATAAATTCACATACAGCACCTCTTTTGATTTCGAATAAATAAGTCCCGGAATCGAAGGCACAAATCGAATTAAATTTGTCGGACAACAAGAACAATCAAACCAAGCCTGACGTGTGCAAGATCCTCTGTTTGATTTGAAAACACCATCAGATTCTAAAGCATTTGGGTAGAAAAATTCTTTTCCGTCCAATGAAATTCCGGAGATTAATCCGTTATACATGATTCTTTCGATTACATCAAAATATTGTGATTTACCCGTTAAATTATGCAATCTGTGATTCCAATATACATCTCCAATTGCTGCACAAGTTTCGTTGTAAGCAGTTAAGTTTGGCAATTCATAATTGGCTCCAAAAGCTTCTCCATCATGTCTCGAACCAATTCCGCCAGTGATGTACATTTTTTTGTTCACCATATTGCTCCATAAATTATTCACGGCATCAGTATAACCTTTGTCTTTTGTCATGGCAGCGATATCCGTCATTCCTGCGTACATATAAACAGCTCTTACGGCGTGACCCACAACTTCATTTTGCTGTATAACCGGAATATGATCTTGTGCATATTCTCCATATAATTTATGATTGTTCGGGTTTCCGCGATTGTCTAAAAAGTATTTTGCCAGTTTTAAATAATCCTCTTTTCCTGTAATTTGGTACAATTTGATCAAACCCGTTTCTACGATTTGATGTCCCGGAACTCCTTTTACCTGACCTGGTTTGTCGCCAAAAGTTTTCACTAATAAATCTGCATTTTTGATCGCAATGTCAAGAAAATTTCTTTTCCCTGTAGCTTCATAATGCACAACAGCAGCTTCAATCAAATGCCCTGAATTGTAGCATTCGTGACTAATTTGTAATGATTCCCAACGTTTTCCTTCAATAACAGGAACCCAGGGCGCTGGCGGTTTTGACGGATTTATGGTTCTCCATGTTGTTAAGTAACCGTCTTTTTCCTGACCAATTTTTACAATGGCAATCAACGAATCCAGAACGCGATCCAGTTTTGGGTTTGGTGCGCTGATTAAGGTATTCGACGCGCCTTCGATTATTTTGTAAACATCGGTATCATCAAAAGGCATTTGCCCTCTGACTTCTCCTGTTTTTTGTTTTCCTGCAATTAAGAAATTCTCAAAACGACCTTCTTCATTGCATTTCTGAATGGCGTAAGCAATTGTAACTTCCTGCACTCTTTTGATAATAGGCAACCAAAAAGAATCGGTCAGTTTTACATTTTGAATGTTTACGGGTTCAATTTCATAACCTGCTTTTAGAACAGAAGTTTTAGTCGATTGCACGGCATCATTCTTCGTTTCTTTGCAGGAAACAAAAATCAAAAATGATAGAAAAATCGTCAAGATATGGAAAGTGTATTTTTTCATTATTTGGAATATTCTATTTTAAAACGGGCCATAAATCTGCATCCCATTGTATTTCTTTAACCACTAATCTTGGCGTTCCGTTGGTTTTCTTTTCGTAAGCGTGATAAAAAATATAATCTTTCCCATCAAATGTATAAGCGCTATTATGGCCTACGCCAAAGTAATTTTCATCGCCTTGAACTACAATACTTCCTCCGCCTTCGGTTAATAATTTTCCGTCTTTATCGACGTACGGTCCGGTTACATTTTTAGCTCTTCCAACAACCACTTTATAGGTACTTTTTTCTCCGCGGCAGCATAAATCCCAAGAAAGAAATTGATAATAATAGCCATTTTTCTTGAAGATAAAAGGAGCTTCAAGTGCTCCATCTCCGGGATCAGAATCGGGTAATTCGAAGGTTCTTTTTCGTTTTGAAATCGTGTGCCATTCCTGTGGCTGTGCAATTGATTTTAAATCGGGATTTAGTTTTACCATTTTTAAACCTTCCCAAAAAGAACCAAAAGATAACCACGGCGTATTGTTTTCATCGAAGATTAAATTGGGATCTATGGCATTCCACATATCTCTGTTGGGTTGCGATTGAATTACAATTCCCTGATCGACCCATTTGTAGTTTTTGTCTTTCGGATCTAAAGTGGTATTGGTCGCCACGCCAATCGCCGACGTATTTTTGGCGAAAGCCGAAACGGAATAATACAGATAATATACATTGTTATGCAACGAAATATCCGGCGCCCAAATATGGTTTTTGAAATCGGCCGCAACGCCATCTGCCCAAGTTGGTTTGTCTTTGAAAACTTGTGGTTCGGGATTCCAGTTTTTTAAATCTTTTGAACTGAAAACACTGATTCCTTTTCCTGTACAATATAAATAATAGGTGTCTTTTTGTTTGATGACAACCGGGTCGTGCACTACAATTTCCTGCGCAAATGAAACAGAACCAATCAATAAGATTAGAATAGAAAATGTCTGTTTTATGTTTTTGTAAACCATATAAGTGATTTTTTTTGTGAAATGTAAATTGTAAAATGTGACTGCGACTGTAAACTTTTTTAAACCATATAAGTAATAACTATTACTAAAATGCAACTGAGACTGAATACTAAAAAACTAAATACTGAACACTAAAATTTACTGAATTCCTTCAGAGGTCATCACCACTCGTTTCATTGTTCCGTCTTTGTTGTAATATAATTTGTCTACACAAACCGATCTTCTGAAACTTCCTCCGTTTGGAATTGATGCTCCGTTGTGATAAATGAAATACGATTGTCCTTTAAAATCTATTATCGATTGGTGGTTGGTATTGCTGTTTCCAGCTAATTCATTCAAGATTCCTTTGAATTCCCAAGGACCTGTAATTGATTTGCTCATGGCATAGGCAATTTTCTCCGGGAACTCATAAGCGTATGATAAATAATACCAGTTTTTATGTTTGTGAATCCAAGGTGCTTCTGTATAATGCGGTAAATCGATGTGTTGAATTGGGCCATCTAATTCGATCATGTTTTCTTTTAATTTGGCATAATGGCAAGAGGTGTTTCCCCAAAACAAATAGGCTTGTCCATCCGTATCGATATAAACCGTTGGATCGATATCGTCCCAACTTATATTGGTAAATTTGGTCATATCATTTGTAATCAGGGCTTTTCCTAAAGCATCTTTAAATGGTCCGGTTGGACTGTCTGAAACGGCAATTCCAATTGATTTTCCAGGAACAGAACCATGTTCAACGGTTACATACCAATAAAATTTTCCGTTTCTTTCAATTACCTGAGAAGCCCATGCATCGCCTTTTGCCCATGCAAAATCGGTTACTTTTAAGGGCACCGGATGTGATTCCCATTTTTTCATATCAGATGAAGAATACACGACCCATTCATTCATTTTATAGAAGTTAAAATCGTTTGGTGCTTCGTCATGACCAGCGTACAAATAGACTTTATCTTTATAAACCAATGCCGCAGGATCGCCTGTATATTGATCTTTTATGATTGGGTTATTGAATTTTGCGGGATCGATTTGTTTTTTATTCGACTGTGCCTGAACTATTGGGCAACAGGCAAGCAAAACTAAAAGTGAGAGGCTTGTAATTGTATTTTTCATCATGATTTATTTTACATATTATTTTTTCACGCAGATTTTTATTTTTTAAGTCCTGATAAATAAGTCCCAACGGGACGTCATATTTATAGTGTTTTTTGTTTTTAATAAAAACCCCATCGGGGTGGCATATTCGCTTAAGAAAAACTTATATAACGCTCCGCTGGAGCTAATCGAAACAACCTGTTATATTTGCTATAAATATTACGCTCCGCTGGAGCTTTTAATGCCTAAACTACTTTCTTGAAATCTGTGGCTATTATTTTATGTTTGGTTTCGAGGCTTCGGGATTGGGATTTAAAAAAATTGGAATTTCCTTAATTTATCTTTTTGCCCCAAACCGGTAATCCGGTCGATGTTAGACCTGAATAGCTCAAAGTCACTTTTCTGGTAGCTAATTCCCAATCCCAGGCATCAGATACATTGCATTTTACTCCGTTTATCGTCAGGATTTTTTTGGCGCTGTCGTACGACCAGGTTCCGTTTGCATCTCCGCTGACTTTTTTATCTGCGGTTAAATAAAGGGTTACTGATTTTTGAATGACTTTGTATTGATAGTTCATCGTTATTTGTTCCCAAGTCCCTACAAAACTAGCATCCGTAATTGTTGTTGCTGGCACTCCTGCATAACGTTCTGCTTCGACAACCGGCCATCCGTCTTCTGTCCATTGAATACCTCTAACATGTCCCATCATTACGGCATTTGAAACTGCAATTCCGGCAACTCCTTCCGGTAAACGTGCTTGCGATGCATAATACCATTGTTTGGTTTCGGGGTTTTGGAAAATGCCACAATGCGAAATTCCAACCCAGCCTGTGTGATTTTTAAAGGAATATGGATGTGTCAACATCGGGAAACAATCGGCTCCATTTGTAATGCTGGTTCCGGTAATGGTTTGGTAAGGTCCTAAGATGCTTTTGGAACGTGCTACACGTGTATTATACGCAACAGATAATTCGTCATAAGCCAGGAACAAATAATAATATTGTGTGTCCGGATTATAGATAATTTCAGGTCCTTCAAGCGCTTGCCAACGGTTTGTATTTACGTTTCCGCGTCCTGCAATTCGCACTCCGTAATCTCCAATAGTTTTTAGCTTATCCGGTTTTCCAGTTGTTGGATTCAGTTTTAAAGCTGCAATTCCGGAATGCCAGGAACCATAAATTAAGTACTGATCGCCTTCCGGGGTTTGAATAAAACTCGGGTCGATGGCGTTGAATTTGAAATACGCATCCCAATCGCTTCCTCCGTTTCGAACATAACTTTTTACGCCGTCCGGTTCAGAGCAAACGACCATTCCTTTGTCTGTCCAATTATTGGATGCCAAATCATCTGTTTCGGCTAAGCCAATGAATGCGCGTTCTGTCCAGGAAGTATTCGTGTCTATTCCCACAATTGGGTTTGTCACCACAATACTATAATACATTCTGTAAATGTTTCCAACTTTACGAACGCAAGGCGCCCAATATCCATAATTTGGATTTGTAATTGGTGGCAATGCCGGAGACATTCTGGCTCTTTTATTATTCAAAGAATCTTTTACCCAGGCCGGAGCTTCGGTCATGGATGATCCCATGAATTCCCAATTGACTAAATCTTTTGATCTTCTGTAAAAAAAATGTCCGTGTCCGTCAGTTGCATTTCCATAAGAAGCATCGGTTTGGTACATATAATAATAGTCGCCGCATTTTTCTACTGATGGATCGTGCACGTTGGCTAAATTCCATTGTGCTCTGCTTCCCCAAGCTGATATTGAAGTGTAATTATCTGCGTAAGTTGGTCCAGGAAAAGCATTAGGAACGACCACAACTGGCGGATCAACAACCGGATCCGGATTCTTTGCAGGGTCATCACTTGAACAACTCACCGAAGTAAGCACAACTAAAAGAAGTCCAACATACGAGGCAATTTTTATAATGGAATTTGATTTTTTCATTTTTTAGCTTATTATTTTCCTTCTAAAACCACTACTGAGAAGGGAGGAATTGTGATTTCTAATTTTCCTTTTTTGTTTTCGAAACCTTTAAAAACGGTTGGTACAATTTTATTTGGCGTATCGAACGAATTGTAATCTTGCAATTTTGCCGATGTTATAATGGTTCCTGTGAAATTTTTAATGCCCAGATCTTTTACATCAATTTCTATTGTATTTTTATTTTTTGCGTCAACATTTACCAATGAAATATGAACCAATCCGCTTTTATCTTTTGATGCCGAAGCCGATACTGCCGGAAGTGATTCTCCGTTGAAAGTATATAATGGCGATTGAAAACTTACCGGTAATAATTTAGCATCCTGGTGAACACTGTACATTTTCATTACGCTGTAAGTTGGCGTTGTAATCATTTTTGCTTTGTCAGTAAGAATTACGGCCTGCAAAACATTTACACATTGTGCAAGGTTTGCCATACGAACTCTGTCCGCATGATTGTTGAAAATATTTAGAGTTGCTCCGGCTAAAACGGCATCTCTCATGGTATTTTGCTGGTATAAAAATCCAGGATTTGTTCCTTGTTCTACTTCGTACCAGGCTCCCCATTCGTCAACGATCATGGCTACTTTTTTCTCCGGATCGTATTTATCCATAATAGCGGAATGTTTCGTCACTAATTCTTCCATTTTTAAAGCGGATTGCATAGTATGGAAATAGCCATCTTCGGTAAAGTTTACACCGTCACCTTTTTTACCCCAATCGATTACGGCATAATGATGAACGCCTAATCCGCCTAACATATTTAGCGGAATGTTTTTCATTAAAACTTCTGTCCAGTTATAATCGGCACTGTTTGATCCGGATGCAATACGGGTAATTCCACCGGTATTTTCCCAATCTGACATGAAGGTGGCATATTTGCGGTATTCATTAGCATAATATTCTGCTGTCATATTTCCTCCGCAACCCCAGGCTTCATTTCCAATTCCCCAGAATTTTACTTTCCAGGGTTCAGTTCTTCCGTTCTTTTTACGCAAATCACTCATTGGGCTTTTTCCGCTGAAGTTGGTGTATTGCACCCAATCAGCCAATTCCTGAACAGTTCCGCTGCCTACGTTTCCAGATAGATAAGGTTCTGCTCCAAGCAGTTCACACATATTCAGGAAATCATGTGTCCCGAAACTGTTGTCTTCTGTTACGCCTCCCCACCATTTGTTTACAATAGTTGGTCTTTCCGGTTGGGGTCCAATTCCGTCTTTCCAATGGTAAGTATCAGCAAAACATCCGCCTGGCCATCTTAAATTCGGAATTTTTAATTCTTTTAAAGCTTTAATAATATCATTTCTAACTCCTTTTGTGTTTGGAATTTTGGATGTATCTCCCACAAAAAAACCTCCATAAATACAGCGTCCTAAATGTTCTGCAAAATGTCCGTAGATGTTTTTATTGATCGTTGGCGCATCTGCAGTATTTTTTATGGTTACTACAGTAATTCCGCCTTGAGCGAAATTAATCTGGCTACAAAGGGTAATAAGAAATGTGATTAAAAGTGCTTTTTTCATACGAGGATAATATTTGTTTTTTATTGGAATATGGTATCGCCATTCTTCTTTATTATTTTGATTTTGAATCATGGCGATTCCATAATGTTTATTTAAGTTATAAAGAGGAAAGCTTTATGAAGACTTTCCTCTGAATGGTATTTTTAATAAGAAAGTGTTGGCCATCCTGATGCCCATGTGAAATATACAATTTCCAGTTTTGGATTTCCGCTATCGGCTCCATCATAATAATGAACTGATCCTTTTTGAGTTCCTACGATTCTGGATAAATGTCCCGGGCCAATATAATTCCCTTGTGTGGCTAAAACGGTTGTTCCGCCACCGCTTTTTAAATTGACTCCATTTTTGTCAACAAAAGGTCCAAACGGACTTGTTGAACGACCTACAACAATATAATAGGTACTGTTTACCCCATTGCAGCAATTGCCTCGGTTAACAAACATATAGTAATAACTTCCTTCTTTGATTAAACAAGGTGCTTCCCAACTTGCACTGCTTCCGCCTGCTACGATTGTTTTGCTTCCTGTTGTTTTTCCTGTTGAAGGATTAATTTGGATAACACCAATTCCGGCATGCCAGGAACCATACGCCATATAAACATTGCTTCCATCTACTAAAATAGAGGGATCGATTGCATTTACATCTGATGAAGAAGAGGATGAAACAACCACGCCTCTGTCTGTCCAGGTTGTTCCTGCAGAAGCACTTATGGCGGGAGTAGTTACCAAGCCAATTGCCGAAGTAGCAGAACCAAAAGTAGAGCATGAATAATACATATTCCATCGGTTATTGAACCAGGCTACATCCGGTGCCCAGAATGTTTTTACAAACCCGGGAACATATCCTGCAATCCAGCTTGGAGTAGAAGTAAAAACGGATGCTCCCCAGGTCCAGCTTGTTAAGTTTGTTGAATAGGTCATCGGGATATTATCTCCCGTTGTAAAGACATAATAATTGACTCCGCTTTTTACAATTGTACTTGGATCGTGAGAAGGAACGGTTCCTGTAACGGTTTTAGCTGTTAGATTTTTTGTTTGAGAATTTTGAATTTCGGCATTTGTTTCTGCACCTGGAGAAACGACATCTTCATTTTGACAACTTCCTAATAATACTGCTAATAAAACCAAACTTGTAATTGTTTTCATTGTGATCATTTTTAGTTACTGTTAAATTTACTGCTCTTGTATTCCAATTCTTTTTAAGGCATATATCGTTTAAAAGTGCCGGTCTCAGTTTTCAGTCTAAGTGGAGAACTGAAAACTGAGACTGAAAACTTAATAACTATCATTCTGTTTTGTTCCGGGATTATTATCCATTTCTAATTGTGGTATTGGATAAAACTCTCTTCCTGTTGTGTACGAATTAAATTCAGCATCTCTGGATCTTAACCAGGCTAATTTTGTAGCATCCTGCAACCATCCCCAACGATGAATATCATCAAAACGGTGTCCTTCAAGTGGGAATTCCAGGAATCTTTCGTGTCCTATTTGTTCTCTCATCTGGGCTTGTGACATTCCTGGTTTTGTAGTGGCTAAATCCGGTAGCCCAACTCGGTTTCTTACCATTTGAATGTATCCGTACGCTCCCGGAGTATCGCCTGTTTCGTTTAAAGTTTCGGCATACATTAAAAGAATATCAGCATAACGTAATAAACGCTCATTGATTCCGGAACGCCAATCGTATTCGTCAGCAAACTCTCCATCTGAATTTTGGTATTTTCTACAGAATATATCATTCAAATCAGCTGGGCTCGAAGCATAGAAAGTGGCAAAATCTTTACCGTATAATTTCATTCCGCCTGGTTTGTTGTAAAATATAGTGGCATCTAAACGAGGATCAAGATCTCCTGTTTTTGTTTTCTCATCATGAAATTCATTAAATAACACCCAGGAAGGCTGCACATCTGTCCATCCGAAAGCTCTTGGTGCATATGTAATGGCTCTTGCCGAAGTTTTCCCCCAACCGGAAGCCGGAGCACCTCCCCAACCTAAATCTACACCACCGGCATCACGGCTAAATTGTACTTCAAAAAGTGATTCTGAATTGTTTTCGTTAGCGGTAGTAAAATTATCGCGGTAGTTTGCAACTAAAGAATATACTCCTAAATCTATAACTTGTCTAAAAGTAGTTTTAGCATTAGAAAAATCCTTTGTAAACAAATAAGCTTTTCCTAAATATCCCAGGGCAGCACCTTTTGTAGCACGTCCTTTTTCGCCTTTATCTATACCTGAGATATTATCGTAAGAGGTAGGCAATAATTCTGCAGCGGCTTTAAAATCTGCAATAACCTGAGCCCATCCTTCTTCTTGTGTTTTCTGTGGATGATACACTGCAACGTCTGTTGGTAATGGTACATTTTTGAACATGTTTACGGCATGAAATAAAAACAATCCTCTTAAGAAATAAGCCTGTCCTAAAATTCTGTTCTTAAGTGCTGCATCTTTAAATTCAATATCAGGTACATTAGTCAAAACCTGATTGGCGCGGTAAATTCCCTGATAATACGTTTCATAAGCCCAGCCATATATAGAGGCGTCTGCAACATTTGAATTGAACCTTCCTGCATTATACATAGATCCCCAAGGACTGTTTGTACGGGCATCATCTGCTCTTGCATCTAGCAATAAAGGCGTACTACGCATGTAGGTTCCGTCTGTTAATAAACTTCCGTAAGCAGCATTTACACCTTCAATGGCATCCTGATCTGTTTTCCAGAATGAACCTGCAGTTTCAACATTAGGATCAACCTGAAGCAAGTCTTCATTATCAACGCAGCTTGTTGTTATCATAGCTACAGAAAAGAAAACGGTTATATAGTTAAATATTTTATATTTCATTTTAATACGTTTTAATTGGTTAGGCTAGTTTAAAAATTTACTTCAACACCCATAGAAATTGTTCTTGGATTAGGGAAAGATCCCGCATCGTATCCTCTGGAAAATAATCCATCATTGTAATTAAAATCCGGATCGTAACCTTTGTATTTACTAATGATCAATAAGTTTTGTCCATTAATAAATATTTTCGCTTTTTGAATAAAAGTATCTTTAGGAACCGGGATTATATATCCAATTTCCATTGTCTGTAATTTGATATAATCACCGCTTTCAATAAATCGGTTAGAATCTCTTGCGTTTGCATTGGGATCTCCAATAATCGGACGTGGTACATCTGTATTTGTATTGGTTGGGGTCCAGTAATTCAGAGCATCAACGCTGCTATTTCCGTATTGTTCCGTCATTAAATTGCGATACAATCCGTTGAATACCTTGTTTCCTCCGCTTCCCTGCCAAAACATCGAGAAATCAAAGTTTTTATAATTGGCACTAAAATTAAATCCGTAGCTGTATTTTGGAATCGCAACTCCCTGAAAAGTCCTGTCTGCATCTGTAATCTTACCATCGCCATTAACATCTCTGAATTTGATATCTCCAATACCTGCGTTGGTTTGCGTTGGTGAAGCAGCTAAATCTGCAGCATTTTGAAAAATACCAGCTGTTTCATACGCAAAAAGTTCACCAATAGATCTTCCTACTTCTGTTTTTGAAGCGGCTCCGTAAATTGGATTTCCATCACGGCCAATTTGTAAAACTTCATTTTTTAAAGTTCCCATATTAGCAGAAATGCTATATTTAAATTTATGGTGGTTATTGTTATAACTTGCTGAAAATTCTAAACCGCTATTTTTAACTGCTCCTGCGTTTGTTACTACGTTTGCCGGAAACGCTCCTGTTGAAAAAGGTAACGGAACTCCAATTAATAAATCGGTAGATTTTTTTTGATAATATTCTGCCGTAATTTGTAAGTCATTATTAAAGAATCCTAACTCAAGGGCAACATTCGAAGTCGAAGTTTCTTCCCAGTGTACATTCGGATCAATGGCACTTACCACAGTCGTACCAGGCGCTAATGCATTATTGAAATCATATCCTGCAAAAGCATTAATGGTTGGCGAATAAGCATATACTCCTATAGTATTATTTCCTAAAATACCATAACCTCCTCTTACTTTAATTGTATTCCACCATTCCGGTAAGTGTAAAAACTTTTCGTTGCTCACTTTCCAGGCTCCTGAAAAAGAGTAGAAATTACCTGTATTATTTTCTTCACTAAAAAGGGATGTTTTATCCTGTCTGAAGTTTCCGGTGATGAAATAACGATCATCATACGAATAATTTAATCGGCTTAAATAAGAAATGTTCGTAACTGTGCTTTTATATTCTCCTGCACTGGTGGCATCAGCATATTGAATCTGGCTGATTTCTCCCGGCGTGTACCCAACACCTCTTGACCAGTGATTGTAATAGTCTTTTCTTTCCTGAATCCATCCGCCTAAAACATCAATTTTATGTTTGCCAAGTGAAATTTCATATGTCAGTAAATTGTTCAGGAATGTCCTGGACTGATTTCCAGTTGATACATCCAATGCTGCTTCATCATTTGTTGTGATGTAGTACCAGCCTAAATCACTTGGCGGATTAAATTTTCTGTTTTGCCAGTCTAGTCTGTCATAACTTGCATCGAGTTTATATTTTAATCCTTTTACGATTTCAAGTTCTCCCCAGATATCACCTATGAAACGATTTCTTTTTCCGTTATTGGTTATTAAATTATTAAACCCAATTACGTTCATCGAAATGGCTCTTTGTGTTAAATTGTCTGTCCCGCCATATCCGCCAAGTCTGTTTGGATCGTAAACCGGCATTGTAGGAACAGCGCCCAGTAAATCAACAATAGCTGATTGTCCGGCATTATATTCATTAAAATTTTCTTTGTCAGATTGCGTATAACCTATCTTAGAACCGTATTTAAATTTTCCTTTTTTGCCATATAAATTCAAATTGGTCGATACTCTTTCATAATCTTGCGGAGAGTTTAAGTAGCTTGTATTTTTAAAATAATCGACATTCATATTATAGCCTAAATTCTCAGCTCCTCCATTAAGTGTAAGCGATTGATTTTGGATAATCCCGGTTTGAAAAGCCTCTTTTTGCCAATCTGTATTTACATTTTTTATATAAGAAGGACTGGTAGGATCATTTCCCGGAGCAACAGTTAATCCCGCATTTAATTCTGCAGCAGTTGTAATTTTTTGGTACCCAAGTCTATCTGTTAAATCCCATTTTTTAGCCACATTCTGAAGCCCTACTAACGATTTGTATTTGATGTCCAGTTTACCATTTTTACCTTTTTTGGTCGTAATGATAACTACTCCGTTTGCGCCCTGAACACCGTAAATAGCAGCTGAAGAAGCATCTTTAAGTACCTGCATCGATTCTATGTCTCCCGGTGCAAAATCGTTCGGACTGTCAACGATCATTCCGTCAATAACAAAAAGAGGATTGTTGTTTGTAAATGAATTTATACCTCTAATTTTTACATTTACAAAACCTCCGGGCTCGCCTGACGATTGTACTGTTACTCCGGCAACCTGGCCCTGAAGCATTTTTGCAGGATCATAGGTTATCGTTTTTTTGGCTGATTCCATATCAACCACACTTATCGAACCTGTAAGATCAGATTTCTTTTGTGTCCCGTATCCCACAACTACTACTTCATTTAATTTATTGGTGTCTTCACTTAAAGCAATACTCACTTTTAATTGATTTCCTACCAGTATTTCCTGATTTTGAAATCCTATAAATGAAAAAACCAAAACATCGTTTGGAGATGCTTTAATCGAATATTCTCCATCAAAACCAGTTGTCGAAACAGTTTTGGTTCCTTTTATCAAAATATTTACACCTGGCAAAGGCAAGTTATCCTGCGCCGAAGTAACAACTCCGCTAATCACTTTGTCCTGAGCCGACATTTGATTCGCGGAAAATAATAGCATTATTACTGCTAAAAGCCATTCTTTTTTTGGCAATAAAAAATTGCAATAAAAAAATAATTTTTGGTTTGTTATCATATTGGTTAGTTTAAGTTGGTTAGCTGTATAATTATAAGTGTTAATTATACATTTGTAAATTTAAATAAAAAAAAAGCTTAAAAACAAATTAATATGATAAAAAAAAGCTCCAAAAAAAATGCATATCGTAAATTAAGTGTAAATACAACATTTAAAAATTAATGTTTTTTTCAAAAAAAAAGACCTTTTACGCATCTTATTTGTGTAAAAATTACACTTTTAGTCAAAAAGCCAATTTTTAATCAAAAAAAAGTAGTTTAAAAAAAATATATAAATGAGCTGTTTTAGAGATGCCTGAGCTTATAAAATTGTTGTTTTTTGTAAATAAAAACTTATTTCAACTACTAAAGTTCAACAGTCATTTATACATTTTTTCAAAAAACTATCCTGTAACTGTCCTGTTTTGATTTAAAAAAATCATAAAAAGAGAAAAAAGGATGTTATTTTTGTGTGAAAAAGTTCTTTTTTTAGCTCTGCTTTTGAGTACTTATAAGTGTAAGTGTAATATCTACATTAATAAATTATGAAACGAGTTAGGAAGTTTATATATTTACCAATAAAATATTGAATATGCTAAACAGTTATAGCTCTGCAGATAAAGTCTTATTAGCAGTAGATTGTATCATTTTTGGGTTCGACCATGAGGGGTTGAAAATTCTTTTAATCAAGAGAGACTTTGAGCCTGAAAAGGGAAAATGGTCTTTGATTGGTGGTTTTTTAAAGCGGGACGAAGTATTAGATCACGCAGCTATCAGGATCTTAAACACCTATACAGGTCTGAATGAGATCTATATGGAGCAACTATATGCTTACAGCGAAATCGATCGTGATCCTGTTGAAAGAACCATTTCGGTTTCCTACTATGCACTGATCAATATTGAAAATCATAATGCTGAATTGATTAAAAATTATCACGCACAATGGTTTAGTATTGCTGATGCCCCTAACCTGATTTTTGACCACAATGAAATGGTACAACAAGCCATCCGAAGACTTCGTTACCGAACTTCGATAAAACCAATTGGTTTTGAGTTGTTGCCTGAAAAATTCACGATGAGACAATTGTTAGAATTGTATGAAGCCATTTTAAGCAAAGAATTAGACAAACGAAATTTTATCAGCAAGATTAATTCTTTAGAAATTCTAAATAAATTAGAGGAAAAAGATATGCAGTCTTCTCGTAAGGGATCTTATTTGTATACTTTCAATAAAGAAAAATATGAAGAAAAATTACTCAACGATTTTGTATTGAATTTGTAGATAAAGTTTGGCCCACTGATTTTTATAAGTTAAACCAATTCATACAGATTCTTTTTTACCGGAAAACTTTATAATCATTTCCAGCAGATTTAGCAGATGCAGGAATTAAAAAAAATCCGCACAATCTGCGTGAGAAAATTGCTCACCAATAAAAACAAAACCCTGAAAGCCACAAACTCTCAGGGTTTTTCATTCAATAAAACTACTATTAAAAAACTAAAAATTATTCTGTTTAAGTTTGCCACTCCCGATAGCTATCGGGGTAAAGGATTAAAATTATTAAAAAAAAATCTGCTTTAATATGTGTAATCTGTGGCAAAAATCTATGCGCCATTCATTATAAAAAATCCGCGCCCATCCGTTTAATCCGTAAAATCCGTGGGCTAAAAAATCTAGCTATTTCCTTTTTGGTAATCTGCTAAAAATGTTGCTAAACCAATATCCGTTAACGGATGTTTTAATAAACCTTCAATAGCACTCAAAGGTCCGGTGATAACATCTGATCCTAATTTTGCACAATTGATAATGTGCATCACATTACGAACTGAAGCCGCCAAAATCTGAGTTTCAAAACCATAATTGTCATAAATCAATCTGATGTCTTCGATCAAAACCATTCCGTCAGTCGAAACATCATCCAGACGCCCGATAAATGGGGATACATAAGTGGCTCCTGCTTTTGCTGCCAACAAAGCCTGTCCGGCAGAAAATACCAAAGTACAATTGGTTCTGATTCCTTTGTTTGAAAAATACCTGATGGCTTTTACACCATCTTTGATCATCGGGATTTTTACCACAATCTGTGGATGTAGTGCTGCCAGCTTTTCTCCTTCGGCAATCATGCCTTCAAAATCGGTTGAAATTACTTCGGCACTTACATCACCATCAACCAATTTGCAAATTTTCACATAATGCTCTAAAATATTCACGGCTCCTGTAATTCCCTCTTTAGCCATCAACGACGGATTAGTGGTTACACCATCTAAAACACCTAAATCATTGGCTTCTTTAATATCTTTTAAGTTTGCTGTATCTATAAAAAATTTCATGTCTTCTATTATTTTGATAGGTTATAATTGTTTTCTTCTAAGTACTTCATGATTTCCTGTGAAACATTTCTACAGGTAAATCCAAATTTCTGATCCAGAACAGAAGCCGGAGCCGAATAGCCAAAATGATCCAATCCAAATACTTTTCCCTTGCTGCCCACCAGATTTTCCAAGTTAACAGGAAGTCCTGCTGTAAGTCCAAAAACAAGCGCTCCTTTTGGAATAATGCTTTCCTGATATTCTGCAGATTGAGATCTGAAAAGTCCTTCTGAAATAACCGAAGCTACATTTATTTTTATTTTAATAATCTGTTCCAACTCAAATGCAGCTTCTATAAGTGTTGCAACTTCTGACCCATTTGCGATCAGTGTGATATCCGGATTTGCATTTGACCGCACCAAATAACCTCCTTTTTTAGCCTCAGAAGCTTCATCGAATCTGGAGTTTCCATTGGTTGGAAGTGCTGCTATATCTTGTCTGGAAAGAATTAGACCTGTTGGCGTTTTTTTATTTTCAAGTGCCATTTGCCAGGCTATAGAAGTTTCGACAGCATCTGCCGGACGTAAAGCCAGTAAACTCTGATCTCCGGAATGATTTTTAATTTTTTCCAGTAATCTAATTTGTGCTTCCTGCTCTATAGGCTGGTGCGTGGGACCATCTTCTCCTACGCGGAAAGAATCATGTGTCCAGACGTATTTTACCGGTAATTCCTGAATGGCTGCCAAACGAATTGCCGGCTTCATATAATCTGAAAACACAAAAAAAGTTGCTACAACCGGAATTACACCTCCGTGAAGAGCAATTCCGTTAGCGATTGCTGCCATCGTTAATTCGGCAACACCGGCTTGCAAAAATCCTCCGCTAAAATTATTCTTTTGCAAAACCGATGATTTTTTCAGAAAACCATCTGTCTTATCACTATTTGATAAATCTGCCGAAGAAACAATCATGTTCTCTACATTTTCTGCCAAATATCCTAAAACTGCAGCCGATGCATCACGGGTGGCTGCATTTTGTTTTTGAGTAATCCCGGCAAAATCTAAAGCCGGTAAATCTCCATTAAAAAACTGTTTAATCTTTTCGGCTAACTTTGGATTTTGTTTTTCCCAAGCTGCTATTTGTACTTTTCTACTGGCTGCTTCTTCCGTTTTGTTTGTCAAAATAGTTTTATAATGTGCGGCAACATCGTTATAAACTGCAAACGAATCTTCGGGATTTGCTCCAAGATTCAGCAATGTTTTTTCGAAATTGGCTTTTGTAGCACCAATTGGTTTCCCGTGCAATTCGCATTGTCCTTCATACATCGTCCCATCAGCAGTTACGCAACCTTTTCCCATTATAGTGCGACCAATAATCAAAGTTGGCCTTTCCAGTTCTGCATGGGCGGCATTTAACGCTGAACGAATATGCGCATGATTATGACCGTCAATTGTAATCACTTTCCAGCCCCATGCTTCATACTTCATTGCCGTATTTTCTGTTGTCACCTCATCTGTCATCGATGAAAGCTGCACATCATTGGAATCATAAAACATAATAAAATTATTCAAGCCTAAATGCCCTGCAATACGTCCGGCACCTTGAGAGATTTCTTCCTGAACACCACCGTCTGTAATAAAACCATATATTTTATGATCGAATAAATTTTCAAATCTTGCTGATAAAAATTTAGCAGCAATTGCCGCTCCAACTCCCATCGCGTGTCCCTGACCTAGTGGTCCTGAAGTATTTTCGATCCCTCTTTTTACATCAATTTCGGGATGTCCCGGAGTTACAGAACCCCATTGTCTGAAATTTTCAAGATCTGATTTTTCGTAATTCCCGAGTAAATGATATTGTGCATACATAAGAGCCGAAAGATGTCCCGCATCCATAAAAAAACGATCCCTGAAAATCCAATTCATATCTGTTGGATCGTATTTTAGATATTCAGAATATAAAATGTGCATGAAATCTGCGCCTCCCATCGCTCCTCCGGGGTGACCGGAATTTGCTTTTTCGACCATCGAAATGGCTAAAGCTCTTATATTATCTGCCGATAATTGGTCTATTTTGTTGTTCATTTTTTTGGTTGGTTTAATAGCAAAGTTTTGATCTGTTATATTGAATTTCAATTAGAAATGATTCTAAAAAAAACAAAGTGAAAACAAATTAAATAATAAGTGTAAAATATACATTTACAAATGTATGTAAAATAATTCCACAAAAACAAAAAAAATGTTTTGTTATTTTTTTAACGATAAAGTGGAGATTTTGACGTTTCGATTGTGCGATATAAATTTAGATGAAAAGAAAAGTGTAGTCCCTACAGGACAACTGTAGCCGTTGTCAATATTGTATTTCTACCGACATTTTTCTATCGACATGTAATTCGTGAAGGAGTATATCTGGTAGAGATTAAATGTCGGTACTAAATTATCACACCTGGAAAAATGTCCCGTAGGGACTATACAACCTGCTAGATTTCCAAATAAATAATTCTGTTCCTTACAATGAATTTCTAATAATCAAAGCTGATTTATTTTCTATTTGTTCCTTACTGCCTTTTAAAACCATTCCGGCCAGAATTTTTCCCATCGTTTCAAAATGGGTCGAAATAGTGGTAATACCATTCGCTACAATTTTTTTTAATGGTGTTTCATTATACGATATGATTCCAAGATCAATTCCCAATTTCAGGTTTTGATCCCTTGCTTTTTCAATTACACGAACTAAATCACGATCATTCGGAATAATGTATAAATCTCCCAAAGTAATTTCACGATCGTTAAATTCGGTGATGATTTCATACCCAAAATCATACTCCGTACAAAAAGCTTCAAAACCAATTTTCATTCCTAGTGGTTCTCGAAATCCGGGAAAAATCAGAATTAATTTTTCATATTTATGTAATCTTGCTTTTCCTTTCAACAAGCCTTCAAAAATATCTTTCTCGTGATTTTGATAAATAGCGGAGTACAATTTTAAATCCGGATTGGTTTGATCCAGTATGATAACTTCGCTTACTGGTAGGGTTTTTATACATTTAGCTACATCGTTTAAGTTAGTAGGCATGATAATGTATTTTGTATAATTTCCGTTACTGTCATTGACGAGTTTCTGAAAAACCTCTGCATTAAAATGATGGAAGAAAATGTCAACCTGCACGTTTTTTCCAATATGCTGCAAAAACGAATTATAGATATCTTCTTTAAAACTATTTAATTCATCAAACAATAAGAAAACCTTCTGTTTTATAGTGACTTCAACACTTTTTACATAATATCCCTTTCCGGGAATCGCATAAATTATTCCTCTTTTTTTGAGTTCATCGTATCCTAATAAAACGGTATCACGGGACAATGAAAAAGCCAGACAAACTTTATTGACCGATGGAAGACGATCGCCTTTTACCAATTTTTCTTCTTCAATGGCTTTTTCTATTGAAAGAATTATCTGCCTATACTTAGGCAGACCAATATTGTTTTGAATGGAAATAATATTCATAAAAAAAGGTTTTTTGTGCAATATACAAAAAACTGGTAGGTACTGGTATGCAAATAAAAAGAATGTCTCTATTTTTGAATTTCACTTTTGGTAAAAATAATATGGAAATAAAACAGATATCACATTTTCAAGATCCATCCACATCTAAATTATTTGGTTTAACACCGGAGAACGAAGAAATTCTTTCTTTTGAGTTATCAAATAGAAATGGAATAAAAGTTCAGATCATTAATTATGGTGCCACTGTAACTTCTTTACAAGTTCCGGTTTCAGATGGTAATCTTGTTGATGTTGTTTTAGGTTTTGATACTCTTGAGTCTTATTTAGCTTCCTATAATTCATCAGGTGCCCCTTATTTTGGTACAACTGTTGGCCGTTATGCCGGAAGAATAAACAAAGGTACTTTTAAGCTAAACGGGATAACATACCAACTCAACATCAACAATAACGGAAATACACTACATGGCGGAATTAATGGTTTTGGGAAAAAAGTATGGAATGTGACTAACATCTCTTCCGGAGATAATCCGTCGCTAACATTAAGCCTTTTGAGCGAGGATTTAGACGAAAACTTTCCCGGAGAATTGCACGTTGATCTCACGTATACGCTAACGGAAGACAACGAACTAAAACTGGAGTACAAAGCAACAACTACTGAAGATACAATTATAAACTTAACTCATCACAGTTATTTTAATCTCGATGGTCATGATGCTTCTGTTTTAGATCAAAAACTATTTATTGTTTCTGATAAAATACTAGAAATAGACTCAGACAATATTCCAACCGGAAATTTCACTGCTCTTTCTGATCATGATTTTGACTTTAGAATAAAAAAAGCATGCCCTCCGGTAATTGATCATTCATTTATAATAGAGCCAACAAATGATGTTGTGGCCCAATTGTACAGTTCAAAGCACAATTTGCAAATGAGCGTCTGTACCAATCAGCCAAGTGTACATGTTTTTGTAGGCGGTCAATGTTCTGATGTTTTAAAGGGAAAAGAGAATACAGAATATCATGCAGCAAGCGGAATTTGTTTTGAAACTCAAAATTTTCCGGATGCACCAAATCAGGATCATTTTCCTAATTCAGTTTTGAAAAAAGGGGAGGAATACCATCAAAAAACAGTTTATAAATTTGAAAATATAAGCTAATAATCATTTATCGAAAGTTCAAAAATTACAAGATATTACCATTTCAATTACAAAATAATGAATGACATTTTAGTACAGAACACTACGGCTTTTTTTGAAAAATCTTTTGGATCAGCTCCTCAAAAAGTGGTGCTTTCCCCAGGAAGAATCAACATCATTGGGGAACATATTGATTATAATGACGGCTACGTTTTACCGGCGGCAATCGACAAAGTTATTTGTTTTGCTTTCGAAAAAAGCAACACTACAAAATCTAAAATAATCGCAATTGATTTGAACGAAGAGTTTGAAACTGATCTGACTGAGGAAATTAAACTGAGCGAGGTAGTCTGGACCAATTATATTCGTGGCGTTATCAAACAATTGCAGGATAACGGATTTTCGTTTGAAGGTTTTAACTGTGTTTTCAGCAGTAATATCCCGGTTGGTTCGGGGTTATCTTCTTCTGCGGCTTTAGAATGCGGAATGATTTTCGGGATCAAAGAACTTTTTAATCTAAAAATTGACAAGGTCGATATCTCTTTATTAGGACAAAAAGCAGAACATTGGGTAGGTATCAATTGTGGTATTATGGATCAGTTCTCGAGTGTTCATGGTCTCGAAAATAAAGTGATAAAATTAGATTGCAATACGCTTGATTTTGAATATCACAATGCTGATTTTAAAGATTATTCGCTGATTTTGTTTGATAGTAACGTAAAACATTCGCTTTTTACATCTGAATACAATACCAGAAGAATAGAGTGCGAGCTGGGATTGGCTATTATTAAAGAAAATTTTCCTGAGGTAAAAAGTTTCAGGGATTGTACCGAAGAGCAACTTTTGAGTATTCAGGATAAAATGAATGCAACTGTTTTTAGAAGAGTTCATTTTGTTGTAAAAGAAATTAATCGCGTCATAAAGGCCTGTGAGGCTTTAGACAACGGAAATATAAAACTTTTAGGACAATTGCTTTTTGAAACGCATTATGGCCTATCACAAGAATATGAGGTAAGTTGTGAAGAACTGGATATGCTTGTAGATACCGCAAAATCTGACGATGCGATTATTGGTTCGAGACTAATGGGTGGAGGTTTTGGTGGCTGCACCATTAATTTAGTTAAAAAAGGTCATGAAAATGAGGTAAAAAGTAAGTTTTCAAATCTTTATTTAAATACATTTGGGATTGAATTAAAATTCTATGATGTAAAAATCTCAAACGGAACAACACTACTTTAATACCACAAGAATTACAATGAAAAATTTTGACATTAACGAAGATCCTCACAGACGTTTCAATCCCTTAATCAATGAATGGGTTTTAGTATCACCTCATCGTGCAAAACGCCCGTGGCAAGGACAAAAAGAAACCGTTACAACTGAAACATTACCAAAGTACGACCCAACCTGTTATTTGTGTCCGGGAAATGTTCGCGCAAACGGAGTAAATAACCCGAATTATGAAAGCAGTTTTGTGTTCGAAAATGATTTTGCTGCAATGAAGCAGGACGAAATCATTTTTGAAGAAGACATTAAACATACTTTCTTTAAAGCCAAACCGGAACAAGGAATTTCGAGAGTGGTTTGCTTCTCTCCAAGGCACGATCTTACATTACCGGAAATGGAAATTGACGGAATCGAAAACATCATCAGGACCTGGCAAAAGGAATATACGGATTTAGGCAACATTAAATATATCAATCACGTTCAGATTTTTGAAAACAAAGGAAGTGTTATGGGGTGTAGTAACCCGCATCCGCACGGACAAATTTGGGCACAATCGTCATTGCCAACCCAGGTCGAAAAAACACAAAACAGCCTAAAAACCTATTTTGATAAAAATCAAAGAACGCTCCTTCAGGATTACCTTCAGGCAGAATTAAGAAGCGGAGATCGTGTCGTGATCGAAAATGATCATTTTGTAGCACTGGTTCCGTTTTGGGCAATCTGGCCTTACGAAACTATGATTATCAGCAAAAGAGCCGTGAATAAGATTACCCTTTTTACAGCTGAAGAAACCAATGCTTTTGCTACAATTTTAAAACAATTAACGATAAAGTACGACAATCTATTCAGTACTTCATTCCCCTATTCATCAGGAATTCACCAGGCACCAACAGATGGTTTAGACCATCCGGAATGGCATTTTCACATGCATTTTTACCCACCATTATTACGTTCAGCAACTGTTAAGAAATTCATGGTTGGGTATGAAATGTTAGGCGAATCGCAGCGAGATATTACCCCTGAAAAAAGTGCAGAAATTTTGAGGCAACAATCAGACGTGCATTATAAATCGACTATTAAATAACCGGCTAAAAGTCATTTATAGAAAGCCAATTTAAAATTTAACATAATAATTTATTTATAAATGTAAAAAACACATTTGTAAGCGGCTTATTTATAATTTTTATTTTACTTTTGGCTTTCGTTCTTATTTTCATAAAAAAATAACAGAATAAAAACACATATCCTATTTTTAAACGAATACCAATAACAAAATCTTAGTTTGAAAATTATCCTAAGCTACTGATTTAAAAAGCTAATTAAACAAACAATCACCTATACTAATTTTTAAAATACTATTAACAATGAACCAGAACCTCGCTTTCGCAGATTATGCGGTTTTTATTATTTATTTCATCGTAGTTTCTGCCTACGGTTATACGGTTTACCGAAAACGTAAACAAGACGAACAAGATGCTAAGGCTTACTTTTTGGCTGAAGGAAATTTAACGTGGTGGGCTATTGGAGCATCTTTGATTGCCTCGAATATTTCAGCTGAACAATTCATCGGAATGAGTGGTGAAGGTTTCTTTTTAGGAATCGCTGTTGCGGCTTACGAATGGCTTGCTGCTGTTGCTTTGATTATTGTAGCCGTTTGGTTCATTCCGGTATATCTTAAAAATAAGATCTATACCATGCCTCAATTCTTAAAAACACGATATAATGAATCTACTGCGTTAATCATGGCGGTTTTCTGGTTGTTTTTATATGTATTTGTAAACTTAACTTCTATTCTATATTTAGGAGCTGTTGCTATTAATGGTTTAGCGGGTGGAGAATACCTGCACGTTATCATGATTGGTTTGGCCGTATTCGCTTTGTTTATCTCTTTAGGAGGTATGAAAGTAGTAGCATATACAGACGTTATTCAGGTTGCTGTTTTGATCATAGGAGGTTTGGTAACTTCTTATATCGCACTGACAACGGTTGGTCAATATTTTGGAGTAGGCGAAAATGCCATTGCCGGTTTCAAAGTTTTAATGAGAGAAGCGCCAGAGCATTTTAAAATGATCATTCCAAAACCAACTGCAACATCCTCTCAGCTTGACATTGATAAATATCTGACTTTCCCGGGTTTGATGTCTTACCTTGCCGGTATCTGGATCATCAACTTAAACTACTGGGGCTGTAACCAATACATTACACAAAGAGCTTTAGGTGCTGACTTACAAACGGCTCGTACAGGTATTTTATTTGCCGGTATGCTAAAATTATTAATGCCGTTAATCGTAATGTTACCTGGTATTGCTGCTTATGTTTTATATCAAAACGGACATTTACCTCAATTGGTTGGAGGAAAAGACGGCGCTTACTCTGCTGTATTGACTTTCCTGCCAACAGGATTAAAAGGACTTTCGGTAGCAGCTTTAACGGCTGCGATTGTAGCTTCATTAGCCGGAAAAGTAAACAGTATCTCGACAATTTATACATTAGATATTCATAAAAAATACATCCAGAAAGAAGCTGGCGAAAAACAACAGGTAAACATTGGTAGAATTGCCGTTTTTGCTGCAATGCTTTTAGCAGTATTATTTACTTGGAATGACATTTTGGGAATTGGCGGAGTTGGTGGATTTACCTACATCCAAAAATACACCGGATTTATTAGTCCTGGAGTTTTTGCCATGTTCTTCCTTGGTATGTTCTGGAAAAGAACAACCGGAACTGCTGCAATTGTGGGTGTAATTTTAGGATTTGTTCTTTCTGTACTGTTCAACGAATACGCTCCAATGTTATTCGGAAACGAAACTTTATTATATACCGCGTATCCTAACGGTAAAGGTGCATTCGAAATTCCGTTTCATATTTGTATGGGATTATCCTTCTTCTTTACCATGTTAGCGATGATTGGAATCAGTTTTGCAGGACCAAAAGTAAATCCAAAAGCGTTTGAAATAGACGCTGAAATGTTTAAAGTAAAACCACAAACTACCGTTTTAATCGTAATTACATTATTGGTGATTGTGGCTTTGTATGTTAAATTCTGGTAGTATAATTTTTTACTATATTATTTTTTGAAGAAAAAAGGGGATGCCATTTGGTATCCTCTTTTTGTTATGTGCTGATTTTAATTACATTTGATATCTAATTATTTAACTAAATTAACCAACATCAAAAAAAATGAAAAAACTAGTACTTGCAGCGTTCCTTATTTCGGGAACCTTATTTGCCCAGGACATGAATGTCGTAAAGGGAAATTTCGATTTCCTTAAAGATCAAAAAGAAATCAACACCGAATTTGATTATAGTAATTTTACTATGATGAAAGAAAACAAACCTGAAGCCCAATATGTAGAAGAACACAAAGCCGACTTAGATAAAAAAGCAAAAGGAAACGGAAATCTATGGGAAAAAAGATGGGTGGTTGCAAAAGAACAAATCTGGACTCCCAAGTTTCTTGAAATAGGAAACATTGTATTATCTAAAGCAGGAAAGGATTTAAATTTTCAGGAAGGATTAAAAACTCCTTACACTTTAATTGTAAAAACAGTTTGGCTTTATCCGGGTTGGGATGCAGGAATTATGAAACAACCAGCAAAAGTTACTACAAATTTAAAATTTGTTGAAACCGCAAACAAATCAAATGTTTTATTAGAAATTACAAGCGAAGAATCTCCCGGAGATCAATGGGGAAGTAACTTTAGTAATGAAACCAGAATTGGAGAAGGATATGCTAAAACAGCAAAATCTCTTTCGAAAATGATTATTAAAAAAGCATATAAATAGTATTTTACCTAAATATTTGTTTTTTACCGATACGTATTTTAAAGAATTTTAAATATCTTTGAATTATGAGCACAGCAACTAAACCCAAACATATTGGCAGAAATATTAGCCGAATCAGAGAGCTTCGTGGTATGAAACAGGAAGCACTTGCAGAAGCAATTGGACTAAGTCAGCAAACTGTTTCCAGTATTGAAACCAGCGAAACTGTCGATTTCGAAAAACTTGTACAAATTGCAAAAGCACTTGGCGTTACGATTGAAGCTATTGAAAATTTTACAGAAGAATCTGTTTTTAATTTCTTTAATAATTTTTACGATAATAGTGCTAATAATGGTTATTTAAATAACACTAATAATCATTGTACTTTCAATCCTCTTGATAAAGTTGTAGAACTTTACGAGCGTTTAGTTCAGGTTGAAAAAGAGAAGAATGAATTTTTAGAAAAAATGCTAAAAGAAAAATAATATTCTTTACAAGATAATTTATAAAAATGCGCAAAATCTAAAACGATATTGCGCATTTTTTTGTTTTGCTATTGTCGCTAACGAGCGTCCGTCTCGCTCGTGACTATGTTTTTTATTCAGCTTACATTGGATTTAGATCTATAGCTTATTAATAACTCTGATTTTCTTTTTCTTCCTTCTGCATATTCAACAAATACGCCATATTCTTGATCACATGATCGTGTTTTTTTACAAAAGGATTTTCTTCATTCCAGACATAACCTGCCAGAACTGAACATATTTTTTCTTTTACCTCCGGATTTTCCGGTTGGTGAAAAAATAAGGTTTGCAAGTTTCCGGTGTACCATTCTTTCACGTAAGTGGTAAAAACAGCAATACCTCGTTTCATGTATTCGGTAAATTCAACTTCCCAGTCAACTTCGATTCCCTGCGATTCTTTCAGGTATAATTTTGCTGCCAGCATTCCGGATTCTGTTGCAAAAGCAACTCCGGATGAAAAAACAGGATCAAGAAATTCAGAACTATTTCCCGTAAGGGCAAAACCATCTCCGTACATTCTTTTTACGGCTCTGGAATAATTTTCGAGTTTTACCGGTTCAAACAAAAACTCCGTTCCTTTAAATCTTTTAATATAATAATCTGATAGCTGAATAGCGTTTCGTAAAGCTTCGGCATTATCTTTATTTTCAGATAATGAATTGATAAAGTCCGTTGGCCCCACAACTCCTAAACTCGTATTTCCGTTTGAGAACGGAATCACCCATAACCAGACTTCAGTTTCCAGAATGTCAAAAGAAATCTGAGTTCCCTCCTCGCCTTCGGTTCTGTTAATGTCTTTTACATGTGTAAATATCGAAGAATGCGGATCTAGTTTTGATGGCGTATCAAGATCTAAAAGTCTTGGTAAAACGCGTCCGTATCCGCTGGAATCAATAATGAAATTAGCGTGGATTTCTTTAAGGTTTCCGTCTTTATCTTTTACAATTGTCTTCGATTTTTTCCCTTCAAAAGAAACCTCCAAAACCTCTGATTCAAATTCAAGATCAATCCCTTTTCTAATCACTTCCTGCGCCATAGTATTGTCAAAATCAGCTCTTGGCACTTGCCAGGTCCAATCCCAGCCTTCACCAAATTTCTTACTGAAATCAAAAACGCATATTTCTTCTCCTCTGATAAAACGGGCGCCCAGTTTTTTTTCAAAATTCATTGCTTCAAGGCTTTCAAAAAGTTCCGCCTCAGCAAAATGATCCATTACCCGCGGTATAAGACTTTCGCCAACCACTAGTCGAGGAAACTTTGTTTTTTCAACCACTTTTATCTTAACGTTGTTTTTATGAAGATAAGATGCTGACACACATCCCGAAGGTCCTGCACCAATCACTAAAACATCAACAAACTCCTTTATCATATTAAAAATATTATCAATTATTAGCCTACATTTGCCATCATCAAAATAACTACATTTATTTTGATAAATAAAATTAAATTAGCACAACCAAAACCAGTTTAATGAATACAATTAATGAATATTTAAGTTTAGCAGAATTCGAATCCATCATTTTTGGAAATAACAAAGTTTCTATAAGCGATGCTGTTTTAAACCGGGTAAACGAAAGTTTTAATTTCCTGAAGGAATTTTCAGGAAACAAAGTAATATATGGCGTAAATACTGGCTTTGGGCCAATGGCTCAATACCGAATTAAAGAGTCGGACCAAATTCAGTTACAATACAATTTGATCAGAAGCCACTCTTCAGGAACAGGGAAACCTTTGAGCCCTGTTTGTGCAAAAGCAGCAATCTTGGCCCGATTAAATACACTTTCTTTAGGTAATTCTGGTGTTCACCCATCGGTAATTCACTTAATGGCAGAATTAATCAACAGAGATATTACCCCTCTTATCTTTGAACACGGTGGTGTTGGTGCCAGCGGAGACTTAGTACAATTATCACACTTAGCTTTAGTTTTAATAGGCGAAGGCGAAGTTTTTTATAAAGGAGACAGAAGACCAACTTCTGAAGTTTTTGAAATTGAAGGTTTAAAACCAATTCAGGTAGAAATCAGAGAAGGTCTGGCGTTGATCAACGGAACTTCTGTAATGACCGGAATTGGAGTTGTAAATGTGCACCACGCTAATAAATTATTAGACTGGTCATTAAAAGCTTCTTGTGCGATTAATGAATTGGTTCAGGCATACGACGATCATTTCTCTGAAGAATTAAACCAAACCAAACGTCACAAAGGACAACAGGAAGTGGCTGCAAGAATGAGACAAAATCTTTCTGACAGTACTTTGATCCGTAAAAGAGAAGACCATTTGTATTCTGGCGAAAACACCGAAGAAATCTTCAAGGAAAAAGTTCAGGAATATTATTCTTTAAGATGCGTACCTCAAATTTTAGGTCCGGTTTTAGAAACCATCAATAATGTTGCTTCTATTCTTGAAGACGAATTCAACTCAGCAAACGACAATCCTATTATAGATGTAAAAAACAAACACGTTTATCACGGAGGAAACTTCCACGGTGATTATATCTCACTTGAGATGGATAAACTGAAAATTGTGATTACCAAATTAACGATGTTGGCAGAACGTCAGCTGAATTATTTATTGAATTCAAAAATCAACGAAATTCTTCCTCCATTTGTTAATTTAGGAACATTAGGATTCAATTTCGGAATGCAGGGTGTCCAATTTACGGCAACCTCAACAACTGCTGAAAGCCAAATGTTATCTAACCCAATGTACGTGCATAGTATCCCGAACAACAACGACAATCAGGATATCGTAAGTATGGGAACCAATGCAGCGGTAATTACTTCGAAAGTGATCGAAAACTCATTTGAAGTTTTAGCGATCGAATTGATTACAATCGTTCAGGCAATTGATTATTTAGTACAAAAAGACAAAATATCATCCGTTACTAAAAAATGGTACGATGATATCAGAAACATAATTCCCGTATTTAAAGAAGATCAGGTCATGTATCCTTTTGTTCAAAAAGTAAAAGATTACCTGATCAACAGTTAAAACTTTATTTTACATTATTAATATTGAAACTAAAAAACCATGAAAAAACCACTTATTTTTTTATTCGTATTATTTATTCAATTTGTTAATAGTCAGGAATTGGCTTTGGTTAAAAAGAACGGTAAAATTGGATATATCTCCAAAGATGGAAACTTTAAAATTGAACCTCAGTACAAATCAGCAAAAAGCTTTTCAGAGGGTTTAGCTGCTGTAGAAGATAATGGAAAATGGGGATTCATCGATGCTAAAGGAACATGGATAATTCCGGCCAATTTTAAAGACACTAAAGACTTTAACAGCGGAATTGCAGTGGTACAAAAAGATAAGGACTGGGTTTATATCAATACAAAAGGAGAAGTGCAAACCCCACCACCTACTGAAAAATTATTTGATTTTAATGATGGCGTTGCTTTTATCAGACAAGGTAAAAAAGTGGGATTAATCAACTCAAAAATGGCCGTTGTCTTAGAACCTAAATACGATCAGATCAAATCGTTTGAAAACGGTTTTGCAAGAGTGGAGAATAATAAAAAATGGGGAATTATTAATACTGCCGGTAAAGAATTAGTAGAACCTGTTTATGATGAAATAGGAAACTATTTTAAAAACACCACCTGGGCAAGAAAAGACAAAACTTTTGGACTTGTAAGTGCCGGAAATTTTATTGCGGTAGATGGTGCTGACAAAATCTGGGATTTTGACACTCAGGATTTAACGTATGCCAGAAAGAACGGAAAAATTGGATTCATCGACTTAAAAGGAAACTGGACCATTTTACCTATATATGATAAGGCAAAAGCATTCTCTAAAAATTTAGCTCCGGTTTGTGTTGGATCTAAATGGGGTTACATCAATCCTAAAGCTGAATTCACTATTCCTCCAACGTATAGCGATGCAGAGGTTTTCAGTACAAACGGACTGGCTCCTGTAAAAGAAAAAAACTGGGGATTCATTAATGAATCCGGAAAATTAGTTATCCCAACTCAATACAACATCACTGCAAACGGATTTGTCATTGCTCTTTTTGTACAACAAGACAAAGGATTTATTGATGGTCTTGCAAGAGTGAAAAACGAAGGTAAATGGGGATTTCTTAGACCAGACGGAACGGTTTTAGGCAACCAATGGTTTGAAAACGCTGAACTTTTTTCGCAATCAAAAGAGAAAAACAAAGTAAGCGAAGTTCCTGCTGAAAAACCAAAAGCAGAAGTAAAACCCGCAGCAAAGACAGAAACAAAACCTGCTACTAAGGCGGCTACAAAACCAGTAGCCAAAAAGAAAAAATAAAATCAACTAACCAATAAAATACGAATATGGTATCATTAGTAAAAAGGTGATCCCCTATTTGACCAATAAAAAATAAATTCTACATATGAAATGTGTATTAGTAACTGGCGGTTCAAGAGGAATTGGAAGTGCTATTTGTAAAAAATTAGCCGTTGAATCTAGTTATCATATTCTGATCAATTATCATTCAAACAAAACTGCTGCCGAAGAAACACTTCAGGAAATACAAAAATTAGGAGCAACAGGAGAAATCTTAGGTTTTGATGTTTCTAATTATGAAGAAGTGCAAAAAACATTAACACAATGGCAGGATGCAAATCCTGAAGCCATTGTAGAAGCGATTGTAAACAACGCCGGAATTACAAAAGACGGTCTTTTTATGTGGATGACTCCCGAAGACTGGAACGGAGTTATGAATACAAGCGTAAACGGTTTTTTTAATGTAACGCAATTTTTAATTCAAAAAATGTTGCGCAATAAATATGGCCGAATCGTAAATATAGTTTCGGTTTCAGGTGTAAAAGGAACGGCCGGACAAACCAATTATTCTGCTGCAAAAGGTGCAATTGTTGCCGCTACAAAAGCATTAGCCCAGGAAGTTGCCAAACGAAATATTACTGTAAATGCTGTAGCGCCTGGTTTTATCAGAACCGACATGACAAGCCAACTAGACGAAAAAGAATTATTAAAACTAATTCCGGTAAATCGTTTTGGCGAAGCCGAAGAAGTAGCAGATTTGGTAAGCTTTTTGATTTCAAAAAAATCAAGCTACATTACAGGAGAAATTATCAACATAAACGGAGGAATATATTCTTAAAAATTAACCTTAACGTGTGATTTTAAAATTCAAATAAACACATAGAAACATAGAATTTTATGTGTCCAAAGAGTTTAAAAAAGAAATACATTTCTCTCACATAGATCCCTATGTGTATTTCAAATAAGTGAAACGACTTTTTTGAATTTACAAAAGCTATGTTTCTATGTGTTTAAATGTACGCGCAACGGACTAAAAATTACTTTGAAAGACGATGAATAAGAGAGTTGTAATTACTGGAATGGGAATTTATTCTTGTATCGGAACTTCTTTAGAAGAAGTAAAGGAATCGTTATACAACGGAAAATCCGGTATTCAGTTTGATGCTGAAAGAAAAGAATTTGGTTTTCAATCTGCCCTTACGGGAATGGTTCCGAAAGCAGATTTAAAAAATTTATTGACCCGAAGACAACGTATGAGCATTGGTGAAGAAACCGAGTATGCTTATATGGCCACAATCGAGGCTTTGAAAAATGCGAATATTGATGATGCTTTTTTTGATGATCGTGAAGTAGGTATTATGTACGGAAATGATAGTGTCTCAAAAGCTATTATTGATGCAACAGATATTGTCAGAGAGAAAAAAGACACTGCTTTAATAGGTTCGGGAGCCATTTTTAAATCGATGAATTCTACAGTTACGATGAATTTATCTACGATTTTTAAACTCCGTGGCATCAATCTTACCATAAGTGCCGCTTGTGCAAGTGGTTCACATTCTATCGGGTTAGCTTATTTTTTAATCAAAAGCGGTTTCCAGGATATCATTATTACCGGAGGAGCTCAGGAAATCAACAAATATGCCATGAGCAGTTTTGATGGTTTAGGCGTATTTTCGAATAGAGAAAATGAACCTCAAAAAGCTTCCCGCCCCTTTGATGCCGATCGCGACGGATTAATCCCGAGTGGCGGCGGTGCCACTTTAATTCTTGAAAGTTACGAATCTGCCATTGCCAGAGGTGCCAATATTATTGCCGAAGTTGTGGGTTACGGATTCTCTTCAAACGGCGGGCATATCTCAACTCCTAATGTCGAAGGCCCGTCTATAGCCATGCAACGAGCGCTCGATGATGCACAATTAAAAGCAACAGATATTGATTATATAAATGCTCACGCCACTTCAACACCGGTTGGAGACGGCAATGAAGCAAAAGCAATCTTTGAAGTTTTTGGTGAGAAAAATCCGTATGTAAGTTCCACAAAATCAATGACAGGCCATGAATGTTGGATGGCCGGAGCCAGCGAAGTAATCTATTCTATCTTAATGATGCAGAACGATTTCATCGCTCCAAACATCAATTTAGACAATCCTGACGAAGATGCAGCCAAATTAAATTTGGTCAAAACTACTTTAAACAAAAAATTTGACATATTTTTGTCCAATTCCTTCGGATTCGGAGGAACCAACTCTGCGTTGGTGGTTAAAAAGTTTAAATTAAACGATGAATAAAGAAGAGATTATAGCAAGAATTAATGGTTTTTTAGTTGATGAATTTGAAGTAGATAATGATGATATTGAACCAGATGCTAATTTAAAAGACACACTTGGGTTAGATAGTTTGGACTATGTTGATTTAGTAGTTTCCATAGAAGCTAACTTTGGGGTAAAGCTGGTTGAAGTTGATTTCGTAGGAATTGATTCTTTTCAAAGCTTTTATGATCTTATCGAAAACAAATTAAAAGCCAAAACTGCTTAATGAGCAAATGGGATGGCAAATCAAAAGGAACTGTTCTAGGGTATAAAATATTCGTTTTTTTAATACAAAAAGCGGGTGTAAAATCTGCCTATATTTTACTTTATTTTGTTGCCGCTTATTATTTTTTATTTTTAAAGAAAAGCAACAAAGCCATTTCTTATTATTTTGGAGAAAGGCTGAAGTATTCCTGGTTCAAATCTAAAACAATGGTTTTCAAAAGTTACTACACTTTTGGGCAAACCATTATTGATAAAATTTCCATTTCGGCAGGAATGCGAAACAAATTCACCTATGAATTTGACGGGATTGAGATCCTGAAAAACCTTTTGGCAGAGAAAAAAGGAGGCGTTTTAATCAGTGCACATATTGGGAATTTTGAAATCGCCGAACATTTTTTAGGTGATATCGACCTTGATTTTCAAATTAATCTGGTTACAACAGATCTGGAACATTCTGCTATTAAGAATTATCTGGAAAGCGTAACCCAAAAACCTACCGTTAAGTTTATCATTATCAAAGAAGATTTATCTCATATTTTTGAGATTAATGCAGCACTTGCCAATAATGAACTGGTTTGTTTTACCGGCGATCGTTATTTTGAAGGTACCAAATCACTTTCTGAAAAAATCCTTGGCGAAGAGGCGAACTTTCCTGCAGGTCCGTTTTTAATCGCTTCCCGACTAAAAGTTCCCGTAGTTTTTGTGTATGTAATGAAAGAACCAAACCTGCATTATCATTTATATGCAAGAGAAGCTATAGTCAAACACCGTGACGAAAAAGGCTTATTAAAAGCATATATCGAAAGCGTAGAATCGATGCTGGCAAAATATCCTTTGCAATGGTTTAACTACTTTGATTTCTGGAATCAATTGAAATAAAAAATTAAAGGGAATTTAACCGCAAAGTGCGAAAAGATTTTTGACTAATATTACGCTGATAAACACAAAGTTCGCAAAGCTTTATGTTCTTATTTTAGAATTAATTTCGGTAAGATGCAGAAGTGTCATTAATAATACAAACTTTGCGCCCTTGCGCCCTTGCGCCTTTGCGAGATTATTTCAGCCCAGTAAAAAAATCTTTGCGCGCTTTGCGGTAAAAATTAATGTGCTTTGTCAATAAAAACCTTTGCGGACTTTGCGGTTAAAAACCATTAGTACTTTAAATTACATCCCAAAGAATTAAAATTATTTAATTAAAAATCGTTCTTTTATACTTTACAATTCTTAAAGTAAAGTATGCAGGAATTTGACACGATTATTATTGGTTCCGGAGTAGGAGGATTATCAACTGCAATCTGTCTGGCAAGAGCCGGACAAAAAGTTATCGTACTTGAACAACATTATGTTCCCGGTGGCTGGAGTCATAGTTTTACTTTGCAAGGACAGCGTTTTAGTCCAGGCGTACATTATGTAGGTCAGCTTGAAGAAGGACAATCTACCAACGAATTGTACAGAGGTTTAGGAATTGCCAATGACATGGTGTTTTTCCGTATGAACAAAAATGCCTATGAGCATTGTTTAATTGGAGATGATACCTTCGATTTACCCGCAGGAGCTGAGAATCTCAAGAAAACCCTTTCAACCCATTTTCCTCACGAAGAAAAAAACATACACGAGTATCTTTCACTGGTAGAAAAAGTAAGTTATGAATTGCAGTTAATTCCGAAATTAAAAGGATTCTGGCAAAACATCACCGTTCCGTTTCGTACCAAACATTTTGGCAAGTTTGCCTTATTTCCTTTAAAAAAAGTAATTGGCTGGCATGTTAAAGATCCTAAACTAAAAGCCGTTCTTAATATTCAGTGTGGTGATCACGGACTTCCGCCAAGTCGTGCTTGCTTTCCGGTTCATTGTTCTGTAATGAGTCATTATTTTGATGGCGGATTTTACCCCATGGGCGGCGGCGGCGGAATCGTAAAAGCCATGACAAACGTTGTAAAAAGACATAACGGAGAAATACGCGTAAAACAAAACGTTCGTAAAATCATTATCGAAAATAAAAAAGCAATTGGCATTCAGCTTGAAAATGGCGATGAAATACGAGCCAAAAATATCGTTTCAAATGCTGATCCTTCGATTACCTATTTGAATTTGATCGATAAAGAACATCTCAGTAAATCACTTCTAAAAAAACTAGACAAGACAAAATATTCAGTTACTTCTTTAATTTTATTCCTGACACTGGATATTGATGTTACCTTATACAATATCGATTCCGGAAATTTCTGGATGATGAAAGATGAAAACGATGATGCTAATTTTGAGGATTTAATGAGCAGTAATATTGATTCGGGAGATTCATTCCCTTCTGTTTTTATCAGTTGTACAACACTCAAAGATCCGGCAAGTTTTAACGGGCGTTATCATAATTTCGAAATTGTAACGTATGTGAATTATGATCATCTGAAAGATTTTAATGGTTTAGACGATTATCATACTGAAGAATACAAAATTTTCAAAGAAAAAATCGTCGACAAACTGATGAATAATGTCGAAAAAATAATTCCGAATGCGAAACAACATATTATTCAGGCAGAATTAGGAACTCCTAAAACCAATGAATTCTACATTAATTCGACAAAAGGAAATGTTTACGGAACCGAAAAAACATTAAATCAGGTTGGTCCTTTTTCTTATAAAAACAAAACCGAAATCGAAAACCTTTTTCTTTGTGGTGCTTGTACCCTCTCTCATGGTGTTGCAGGTGCGACATATTCTGGTCTTGCAGCAGCAGCTTCAATTTTAGGCTGCACATCTGATGATTTATTAATTGAAGATGAAAACCAAAAAATCCGCATTTACGATGCCGAAGATTCAGCTACATGGCCGGATTGGGTACATACCAAACGAACAGACAAAATAAGGAAATTCGTTTAAAAAAAATACTTATTTTTGCGCAACCACCTAAGCAACCAACCAAAATGAAAAATGTTCTTGTTATTTATTATTCCCAATCAGGACAATTAGAAGAGATTGCACGAAATATTGCAAAGCCTTTCCTGAATTCAGAAGAGATAAATATAACGTTTCACGAAATACAATTAGAAAAACCTTTTCCTTTTCCCTGGGACAAAGATTCTTTTTTTGATGCTTTTCCGGAATCTTTTCTTCAAATTCCAACAGCACTAAAACCTGTTCCTGAAGAAATTTTAAATACAAAATTCGATTTGGTTTTATTTCATTATCAGGTTTGGTATTTGTCGCCTTCGATCCCAATTAATTCATTTTTAAAAAGTGATGATGCTAAAAAAATACTGAACAATACACCTGTTGTTACCATAAGCGGTTCCCGTAATATGTGGATTATGGCGCAGGAAAAAATCAAAACTTTACTAAAAGAAGCCAATGCCCCATTAGTAGGAAACGTAGCTTTGGTAGATCGCGTTGGAAATTTAATCAGTGTAATTACAATTGTAGAATGGATGTTCTCCGGCGTGAAGAAAAAACATTGGGGATTTTTACCCCTACCAGGAGTTTCTGACAAAGACATTCAGGAATCGGATAAATTTGGAGACGTCATTGTTTCTGCACTATATCAGAATAAATGGGAAGATTTACAGCCCAAATTGCTTTCAATAGGTGCCGTAAAAATCAGTCCGTATTTAGTTACGGTGGATAAAACCGCAAATAAAATTTTCAATAAATGGTCAAATTTGATTTATAAACATCAAAAGAACAGAAAACAGCTTCTTAAAGTATTTAATGTTTATTTATTCCTCGCAATATGGTTAATCTCACCAATAGTATATATATTGCACCTTATTACCTACCCTTTTAAGTTAAAAACCATAAAAAAAGAAACTCAATATTATCAAGGAGTTTAGAATACGAATTAGATTATGTTTGAAGTATACATTACCAAAGCCGCAAAGTATTTGCCAAATGAACCTGTTTCTAATGAAGAAATGGAAGATTATTTAGGACTCATCAATGATGCCGCTTCTAAAGCGAGACGCATTATTTTGCGCAATAATAAAATTACAAGCCGTTATTACGCCCTAGATAAAACTGGAAAAAGCACACACAACAATGCTGAGTTAACCCGAAATGCTGTTGTGCAATTGTTTGATGAAAACTTTACAGCACAAGATTTAGAAGTACTTTCCTGCGGAACCTCAACACCTGATATTTTCCTTCCTTCGCATGCTGCGATGGTTCATGGATTATTAAAAAATAAATCGGTAGAATTAAATTCATCAACTGGTGTTTGTTGTGCCGGAATGAATTCATTAAAATTTGGTTTCCTTTCTATAAGATCCGGAAATTCTAAAAATGCTATTTGCACAGGATCAGAAAGAGTTTCTACCTGGTTGAATGCTCAAATGTACAATCATGAAGCAGCAAATCTAAAAAGTCTTGAAGAGCAGCCAATTATTGCCTTCAAAAAAGATTTTTTACGTTGGATGTTGTCTGACGGAGCTGGAGCCTTTTTATTAGAAAATAAACCAAGCGGCCCAATTTCGCTAAAAATTGAATGGATGGAAGCTTTTTCATATGCGTACGAATTAGAAACCTGCATGTATGCCGGAGGTGATAAATTAGAAAATGGCGAAATCAAAGCCTGGAGCGATTATCCTCCTGAACAATGGTTAAACGAATCGGTTTTTGCGATTAAACAAGACGTAAAATTATTGGATGAATTTATACTTTCTAAAGGAGCTGAAAGTATGAGCGATGCCATGTCTAAAAATAATATTACGCCAGATCAGGTTGATTATTTTATTCCTCACGTTTCTTCTAACTTTTTTGTCGAAGGATTAAAAAAAGGATTAACTGAAAAAGGAATCGGAATGGCGGATGAAAAATGGTTCATGAATCTTTCAAGAGTAGGAAATGTAGGTTCTGCCTCTATTTATCTGGCTGTTGAAGAATTGATGAATTCAGGAAATTTAAAAAAAGGAGATCGTATCCTTTTATCTGTTCCTGAAAGTGGAAGATTCTCATTTGCGTATGCTTATTTAACCGTTTGCTAATGGAAACGCTTTTACTTTTAGAAAAAGAAGCTGTCGAAAATTTATTGCCACAAAAGTTTCCTTTTGTTATGGTAGATAAAATGTATTCGTTTACCGAAACTTCATTGGTTTCAGGTTTTAAAATTAAAAACGATAACTTATTTTTTGATAATGGTACTTTTCTGGAAGCAGGTTTAATCGAACATATGGCCCAATCTGTGGCTTTGCACACGGGTTATCAATTTTTCTTAAAAAACGAAATAGCTCCAACAGGATATATAGGTTCAATCAAAGAAATTGCGATTAAAAAGTTACCAAAAATGAATGATACAATTCAATCGACGGTAACTATTTTACAAGAATTTGCCGGAATTACACTGGTGGATATTGTAACGACTTTGAACAACGAAGAAATTGCCAAAGGACAAATGAAAACTGTTTTAGCGAAATGATAACAGCAATGAAAACCGGAGTTGATATACAAAATTATTTACCGCACCGAGCGCCAATGCTTATGGTGGATTTGATTTTGGATATAGATGCTAATTTTGTAGAAACGACCTTCCTGATCAAAAAAGATAACATTTTTATTGATAATAACGTTTTTATCGAAGCAGGCTTAATCGAAAACACAGCGCAAACCTGTTCGGCTATTGTAGGCAAAAAATATTTTTTTGACGAAGACGGTACAGAAAACGAAAACGTAAATGTATTGGGTTTTATCAGTGCGATAAAAAACCTTAAAATACATTTACTCCCAAAAGTGGGTGATACAATTATTACCAAAGCAACTTTGATTTCAAAATTCGAAGGCGAGGATTATACTTTGTGTACCATGCGCTGCGAAAGTTTATGGGGACATAAATTACTTTTAGAATGCGAAATTAATTTGTTCATTCAAAAGACCGTTTCGGTGTAAATGAATGCGAAAAAGATCATCTTGCATTTATTAATCCGCATTGGGATTTTAGTTCTTCTGGTGGGATCGGTTTTTTTACTTTGGTACATTACTCTTGATCCTCATAAACATTGTGATGAATTTGAACACAAACATTTTGATACTGGTTTAGGATTCTTTATTATAGAATTTATGGCAATCCAAGCCTTTTGTTTAGGGATGCTGATAGAAATGATTTATTTATTTGTGAAGAAAAAACAAAATTTAGGTTTCACAAATCTGGGGTTTTTAATAATTAGTTTATGTATTGCATTAGCCTTATGTATCTAATAAATTAATAATGAAATGGAAAAAGAAAAAGTACCACAAGATAAAAGTAACTTAACAAAAAACAACGTTAAAGAACTTTTGTATGCTACCGATGCGGATGGCAATTATACAACAACTCTAAGTACCGGCTGGGAACCCAAAACGATTGCACTATCCAATTCAATAGACGAAATAAACGAACGAATTGCCGAAGCAAAAATGCAAGTCGAAATTGGCGAAGTAAGTCCGATTTGTTATTATATGGAAGTCAACAAAATGGATCTTACTATTTTATCCAGTTATGTTGGAATGTGGAAATGGCGTGTAAAAAGACATTTTAAACCCACCGTTTTTGCCAAATTAAGCGAATCGATCCTAAAAAAATATGCCGATGCTTTTGAGATTTCGGTAGCTGAATTAAAAAATATTAAAACAAACTAATGCAAACTAATTTTACACATCATCAAGCCGCTCATTGTGAGAATGGAGTAGCTTCGAATTTGTTAAAAAACAGCGGACTCAACATCAGCGAACCTATGGTTTTTGGTATTGGTTCCGGACTTTTCTTTGTTTATTTACCTTTTTTAAAAGTGAATTATGCGCCAGCAATTAGTTACAGAACTTTGCCGGGGCAAATTTTTAATAAACTGGCCAATCGTTTAAATTTAAAAATAAAAAGACAAAAATTTTCTTCTGTCGTAAATGCAAATAAAGCTTTAGACGAAAATTTAAAAAATAATATTCCAACCGGATTACAAGTTGGAGTGTATCATTTGAGTTATTTTCCGGATGAATATCGCTTTCACTTTAACGCGCACAATTTAGTCGTTTACGGAAAAACCGAAACCGATTATTTAGTGAGCGATCCTGTTATGGAAACCGTTACCACTTTAACACATGACGAATTAGACAAAGTACGTTTTGCCAAAGGTGCTTTTGCCCCAAGAGGACAAATGTATTATCCCATTCAGATTCCAAAAGATGTTGATTTAAAAAGTGCCATTATAAAAGGAATTAAAAATACATGTCGCGATATGTTAGCTCCAGTACCCATTGTTGGCGTACGAGGAATAAAATTTGTTTCGAAACAAATCCGTAAATGGCCTATAAAACACGGAACTAAGAAAGCCAATCATTACCTGGCACAAATGGTTCGTATGCAGGAAGAAATAGGAACCGGCGGTGGCGGTTTTAGATTTATTTATGCTGCTTTTTTACAAGAAGCTTCGGTTATTTTGAATAATGAAGAATTGAAAACGCTTTCTAAAGAAATGACACAAATAGGAGATTCATGGCGTGATTTTGCTGTTGAAGCTTCGAGAATTTACAAAAACCGAAGTGCCAAAGAAGATGCCTACAATGCCATTGCCGATGAACTTTTGAGCATTGCCAACAGAGAAGAAATCTTTTTCAAAAAACTAAAAAAAGCCATTAGCTAATATATTTTGAAACCCATTATAAAAATAGAATCCCTATCGAAAAAGTACAAAGATGCAGACCAGTATTCTTTGAACAACGTTTCGCTGGATATAAACGAAGGTCAAATTTTTGGATTATTAGGCCCAAATGGTGCCGGAAAAACCACTTTGATCTCTATGCTCTGCGGATTAATAAAACCCACTTCAGGACATTTTACGATTGATGATCTGAACTACACACATCATTCATCTAAAATTAAAAAAATCATAGGCGTTGTTCCCCAGGAATATGCTTTATATCCAACTCTTACAGCGAGAGAAAATCTACATTATTTTGGAAGTATGTACGGCTTGAAAGGTGCATACTTAAAAGATAAAGTAGTTGAAACTTTAGACCTTTTGGGTTTACTAAAATTCGCTGACAAACGCATCGAAACTTTTTCGGGCGGAATGAAACGAAGAGTGAATCTGATTGCCGGAATTCTGCACAATCCTAAAGTTTTGTTTTTAGATGAACCAACCGTTGGTGTTGATGTCCAGTCTAAAAATGCCATTATAGATTATTTGAAAGTTCTCAATCAAAACGGAACTACAATTATATATACCTCCCATCATTTGGCTGAAGCCGAAGATTTCTGTACCCATATTGCCATTCTGGACAGAGGCAGAATTTATGCCCAGGGAACACCATCAAGCCTGATTGCTTCTACTGATGAAGCACAAAATCTCGAAGAAGTTTTTATTTCATTAACCGGTAAAGATTTTAGAGATGGTATATAAAATTTGGATGTCAGTCGTAAAAGAATTTCTGCTGCTTAAACGAGATTTAGGCGGATTAATAATTCTCTTTATCATGCCACTGGTACTTGTGATCACGGTAACTTTAATTCAGGACAGTACTTTTAAAACCATAAGCGATAATAAAATTCCGATTTTATTGGTCGATAATGACAACGGTTCTGTGTCTAAAACGGTTTTTGATAATCTTGAAAAAAGTAATTTGTTTAGTGTTGTCACACAAATCGACAATAAAAAAATCACCGAAGAAGTAGCCAAAGAAGCCGTTTACAAAGGAAAATTTCAGTTGGCTATTATAATCCCGAAAAATCTAAGTGTTGATTTACAAACCAAAATTGATCAGAATGTTCAGAACATTGTGAGTAAAATGGGCTTAACAGAAACGGATAGTACAGTACAAACAGAAAAGCCTAAAGTAATTAAGGAAAAAGAAGTGAAACTGTATTTTGATCCTGCGGTTCAGATGAGCTTCAAAAATGCAGTAATGAGTTCGATCGATAAGATGATTTCTCAAATCGAAACCAAATCCATTTACACCACTTTTCAAAATCAATTAGGAGAAGGAACTGTCGAATTCGATCAAAAGAGCTTCATTACTTTTAAAGAAATAATTCCGAGGATTAACAACAAAGAAGTACATCCCAATTCGGTACAACACAACGTTCCGGCCTGGACACTTTTTGCGATATTTTTTATCGTAATTCCGTTGTCTATTAATATTGTCAAAGAAAAATCACAAGGAACATTCGTTCGATTATTGACCAATCCGGTTTCTAATTTAGTGGTGATTATAGGTAAAACCATAACCTATTCAGCCATTTGTATGATTCAGTTTTATATGATGGTGGCTGTGGCGGTGTTTTTATTTCCGCATATTGGTTTGCCTTCTTTAAATATCGAAGGGCATTTATTTTTAATGAGTGTTGTCGCTTTATTTTCTGGTTTTGCAGCCATTGGTTTTGGTATTTTATTAGGAACCGTAGCCAATACACAAGAACAATCGGCTCCGTTTGGTGCCACAAGCGTATTGATTCTGGCTGCCGTTGGTGGTGTTTGGGTGCCTGTTTTTGCCATGCCAACCATCATGCAGTATATCGCAAAATCGTCACCCATGAATTGGGGATTAGAAGCTTTCTATGATGTATTATTACGCAACGTTTCTTTCCTTGAAATCATCCCAAAAATAAGTTTGTTATTTTTGTTCTTTATTATCACAACATCCATTGCCTTATTTTATGACAAAAAGAAAAGAACAGTATAACGAAGCCACTGAACTAACCGTTTCTCACGAAATCAGAATTCGTTTTAACGAAACTGATCCGCTTGGAATCGTGTGGCATGGCAATTATATCACCTATTTTGAAGATGGACGAGAAGCGTTTGGCCGTCAACACGGACTTACCTATTTGGATATTGGCAATACGGGTTACACCACTCCAATCGTTAAATCGAAATGCGAACATAAATTGTCTTTGCGTTACGGCGATGTCGTAACCATAGAAACAACGGTTGTTGATACTCCCGCTGCCAAAATGATTTACCGTTTTAGAATTATAGATGCTAAAGGCGAAGTGGCCTGCACCGGCGAAACTGTTCAGGTATTTTTAGACGGCGATGGAAATTTAATGCTGACCAATCCTCCTTTCTATGAAGAATGGAAACGAAAGGTGGGATTATTAAAGTAAAACACGAGTTACACTAATTTTCACGAATTAAAAATTAATAAAATCCGTGTAAATCTGCTTAATCTGCCAAATCTGCGAGCCATTTAAGCTTTTTACTAAATTGCAAATTATGTTAAGAGAAGTATATATCACCGAAACCAATTGTATCACGCCCTTAGGATTTGATGTTCCATCAAACATCGAAGCAATTGTTCGCGGTGATTCCGGTATTCAATTGCACAATGATATTGCTTTGATGCCAGCATCATTTTATGCTTCGATTATTAGTAATGAAAAAATAGACAGTGCTTTTGCAAAAATCAGTGCTGACACGAAATATTCTCGTTTAGAGAAAATGATGATTTTGGCTTTAGAGCCGATTATCAAAAATTCCCAAATCGAATTAAACTCGAAAACTGCTTTTATACTTTCGACCACAAAAGGAAATATTACGGCATTGAAAAATGATTCAGAAGAAAGTTTTAATAGTGCACATTTAGATGTTTTAGCAAAAAATGTTGCTGACTTCTTCCATTTCAAAACACAACCTATCGTAGTTTCGAATGCTTGTGTTTCAGGAATTTTAGCGGTTTCAGTTGCTAAAAGAATGATTCAGTCTGAGTTGTATGACAATGTATTTGTTGTTGCCGGAGATGAAGTTTCAGAGTTTGTTTTATCGGGTTTTAATTCTTTTCAGGCCATGAGCGATTTGCCTTGTAAACCGTATTCTAAAAACAGAACCGGAGTAAGTTTAGGCGAAGCAACGGCTGCTGTTTTAATTTCGGCGGAAGCCAAAAGCGCAAAAATAAAAGTGATTGGAGACAGTTCGATAAACGATGCCAATCATATTTCTGGGCCGTCAAGAACAGGCGAAGGTTTGTTCAGAAGTATTCAGAATGCTTTGGAAGAAGCCCAAATAGAAGTGGACAAAATCGATTATATTTCAGCACACGGAACCGCAACTCCGTTCAACGACGAAATGGAAGCCATTGCATTAAATCGTTTGGGTTTACAAAATGTTTCTATCAATAGTTTAAAAGGATTTTATGGTCATACCTTAGGCGCTTCGGGATTGTTGGAAACGGTAATTGGGATAGAATCGGTAAATCAAAATATGCTTTTTGAATCGAAAGGTTTTGATGAAAGCGGCGTAAGCGAAACGATAAATGTTATTGAAAAAAATGAAGAGAGAAATATTGAGTATTTTTTGAAAACGGCTTCTGGTTTTGGAGGTTGTAATACGGCTGTGGTTTTTGAAAAGGTAAAATGAAATGGAAAATAACGAAACTAAATTTATTATTTACAACAATCCTAATGGCAAAATTAAGGTAGATGTAATTGTACAAGATGAAACTGTATGGCTCACTCAAAAAGCTATGGGCGAGTTGTTTGACACAACACCGCAGAATATAACGTTACATTTAAAAAATATCTTTGAATCAGAAGAATTGCAGGAAAATTCAACTTGTAAGGAATCCTTACAAGTTCAACTTGAAGGTAATCGCAAAGTCTCCAGAAACCAAAAATTCTATAATCTCGATGCTATTATTTCTGTTGGTTATAGAGTAAATTCAACAAAAGCCACTCAATTTAGAATTTGGGCAACACAAGCCTTAAAAGAATATATAGTTAAAGGCTTTGTTTTAGATGATGAACGTCTAAAACAAGGACAAACAGTTTTTGGTAAAGATTACTTCAAAGAATTATTACGCAGAGTACGTTCAATCCGTGCCAGTGAACGTAGAATTTATCAACAAGTCAGCGACATTTTTGCAGAATGTAGTATTGATTATGATAAAAATTCAGAAGTAACAAAGAATTTTTATGCCATGGTTCAAAATAAATTTCACTTTGCTATAACAGGAAACACTGCCGCAGAAATTATCCATAAAAATGCAGATAAATCTAGGGATAATATGGGCCTTACAACTTGGAAAAATGCTCCAGAAGGAAGAATTATAAAATCAGATGTAATTGTCGCTAAAAATTATTTAGAAGAAAAAGAAATAACTCAATTAGAAAGAACTGTAACAGGTTATTTCGACTACATCGAAGGATTGATCGAGCGTGAAAACACTTTTACTATGGAACAATTAGCTACAAGTGTAAATAAATTTCTTTCTTTCAACGAGTACAAAATTCTAGAAGGAAAAGGTAAAATATCCAAAATTCAAGCAGATAAAAAAGCAATTAAAGAATATGATGAGTTCAATAAAACTCAAAAAATTATTTCAGATTTTGACAAAGAGATAAAGCAAATCGGGAAGATAAAATGAGAAATTTAAAAAACTTAGATATCGAGAAAAGTATAGCCAGAAGCAAACTGGTCTATTCTGAAAGCTGGTTTGATATATTTGACACCATACTTCTTTTTGCGTTTTTTAGCTTTGGATTTATTTGTCCTTTTTTAGTTTATTACGATCCATATCGAGATCATTCAAAAACGGGAACCGAATATTATCTGCTATTTTTTATGAGTGTCTTTTTTGCTTATGCAATTTATCGAAAGACTACTGAAAAACATCTTACGAAAGTTATAAGCAAATATGACGCTGAAAAAAACAGAGCAATTATTACTGAATATTGTAAGAAATTAGGGTTTGAGAGAGCAGCAAATTCAAAAGAAATAATAATTTATAATAAATTAGACTCTTACGGAATTAGTTCTTTATATCAGTCAAGCAGGATATTTATTCTAGACAAAAATAACATTTATGTAACAATGATTAAAAAAGGCTATAAAACAAATTTTCCTGTTCTTTTTTCACAGTTACTTTTAAAAGCGGACATTAAAAAGTTATGTTCTTAAAAATAAAATGACTCACAACAAAACCTACATACAATCCTACATCACAATTCAAAACAACGAAATCGTTTTGAACGGAACTTCTGTATTCAAAATTGAACCAACTGATTTTGCTGATTTTTCTAAACAAGCGTATCGTAATTTTGACATTCAATATCCGAAGTTTTTCAAAATGGATGCTTTAAGCAAATTAGCTTTTTTAGGATCTGAATTGCTTTTGAGTCCGATAACTTCAGAAGAAAAAGAAAATAATATTGCTTTGGTTTTGGCCAATAAATCGTCGAGTTTAGATACTGATGTTAAGTATCAGGCATCTATTTCAGACAAAGAAAACTATTTTCCGAGCCCGGCAGTTTTTGTTTATACGCTGCCAAATATTTGTTTAGGTGAAATAAGTATCCGTCATCAGCTTAAAAGTGAGAATTCTTTCTTTATATTTGATGCTTTCAATACTGAGTTTCTGTTTAACTATTCAGGCATTCTGTTAAACACAAATAAAGCTGATATAGTTCTTTGTGGCTGGGTAGAATTTTTTAATGACAGTTATAAAGCTTTTCTTTGCACCATTAGCAAAGAAGAAAACGAAAAATATAAAAACGAAAATATCAATACATTATATAATAAATAATCATGGAAGCATTAAAAGAAGAATTAAAAAATAAAATCATTACTACTCTTAACCTTGAAGATATCGCAATTGAAGATATTGCTGATAACGATCCTTTGTTTGGAGATGGTTTAGGTTTAGACTCGATTGATGCACTTGAATTAATTGTGATTTTAGATAAAGATTACGGAATTAAATTAGTAGACCCAAAAGAAGGAAAAACTATTTTCCAGTCGATCGAAACTATGGCGGCTTATATTAGCGCTAATAGAACGAAGTAAGACTTCTTAGACTGGCTTAGATTTTTAGACTTCTTAGACTAAAAACTGTCTAAATCCAGAAATCAAAAAATCTAAGCCAGTCAAAAATCTAAGAAGTCTAAGCAAGTCTAAAAATCTAAGAAGTCTAAAAATGAAAGGTGTTGCAATAACGGGAATGGGAATTATCTCTTCGATTGGAAATTCAGTCGAGGAAAATTATATTTCGTTGATCGAAAATAAAATTGGCATTTCGCGTATCACAAATATTTCGACAGTTCATGCAGATGTTATTAAAGTGGGAGAAATTAAAAAAACCAACGAAGAACTGGTTAACGAATTGAACCTTACCGAAGATAATAACTTTTCGAGAACAGCGATGATCGGTACTCTCGCAGCCAAACAGGCTGTTGAAAATGCGGGAATTACATCGATAAATGAATTCAGAACCGGACTTATTTCGGCTACAAGTGTAGGCGGAATGGACATGACCGAAAGACATTATTACGATTATTTCAAACATCCTGAATTGGTAAAATATATTGCCTGTCACGATGGTGGCGATGTTGCAGAGAAAATCGCGTCAGCATTGGGATTAAAAGGACTGGTTACGACTATTAGTACGGCTTGTTCTTCTGCAGCCAACTCGATTATGTTGGGTGCGAGATTGATAAAATCCGGAAAATTAGATCGCGTTATTGTGGGCGGAGCCGATGGTTTGGCGAAATTCACCATCAACGGATTTAAGACTTTGATGATTTTATCTGACGATTTCAACAAACCGTTTGACAATGAACGCAAAGGATTAAACCTTGGTGAAGCAGCGGCATATTTAGTTTTAGAATCAGATGAAATTGTCGAGAAACAAAATAAAAAAGTGCTGGCAAGAGTTTCGGGTTACGGAAATGCAAACGATGCTTTTCATCAAACTGCCTCTTCAGAAAATGGTGATGGCGCTTATTTGGCGATGAAAAAAGCTTTTGAAGTTTCGGGTTTAAAACCTTCTCAAATCGACTACATCAACGTACACGGAACGGCAACTCCAAACAACGATTTATCTGAAGGAAGAGCACTATTGAGAATTTATCAGGATGAGAAAGTCCCGGATTTTAGTTCGACAAAGCCTTTTACCGGACATACTTTGGCAGCAGCTGCAGCAATTGAAGCGGTTTACAGTATTTTGGCGATTCAGAATAATGTGGTTTATCCGAATTTGAATTTCGAAAATCCAATGGAAGAATTTGATTTGCAACCGCAGACTTCGTTAAAAAATAAAAACATCGAACACGTTTTATCCAACTCTTTTGGTTTTGGAGGAAATTGTTCAACCCTTATATTTTCAAAAAGCTAAAATGAAGAAAACATATATAAATGGAGTAGGCTGCATTTCGACTCAAAAAACATTTGATACTGTTTTTTTAGAAGAAGCTATTGTCAATCATGATCAAAATGTACTGGCGATTGTTCCGCCGGTTTACAAAGAATACATTTCTCCTGCCGCAAGCCGCAGAATGGCAAAAGGCGTGAAAAACGGAATCGTAGCTTCGGCCCTGGCCATGAAAGATGCCAATGTCGAAAAAGTAGATGCGATCATTACTGGAACCGGTTTAGGATGTATCGAAGATTCTGAAAAATTCCTGAAAAGTATCCTCGATAATAACGAAGAATTTTTAACGCCAACATCTTTTATTCAATCCACACACAATACCGTTGGTGCGCAAATCGCTTTGTTGCAACAATGTAAAGGTTATAATTTTACGTATGTAAATGGCGCTGTTTCTTTTGAGTCGGCTTTATTAGATGCTAAAATGCAAATCGAAGAAGACGAAGTTCAGTCGGTTTTAATAGGCGGAGTTGATGAAAATGGAGATTATACTACTGCCCTTTTTAAACTTTCCGGTCGTATAAAAGAAGACAACAAAGCACCTTATGATGTTTTGACTTCTACAACAAGCGGTGCGGTTTATGGTGAAGGCGCCAGTTTTTTTGTTTTAGAAAATGAACGAAAAGATCATACGTACGCAGAAGTTCTGGATATTGCCATCGTAAATACATTAGAAGAAAACGAAATTGAAGCTGAAATTAAATCTTTTTTGAAATCGAACAATTTAGAAATTTCTGATCTTGATGCCTTAGTTTTAGGATTTGACGGAAACGTCGATTTCGAAAACTATTATAGAAATCTTGCTGAAAATGCTTTCGCAGCAACGCCTGTTTTGTATTACAAACATTTAAGCGGAGAATACGATACTGCTTCTGCTTTTGCTTTATGGATGGCTTCTAAAATCATTAAAACTCAGGAAATTCCTGAAATCATAAAAGTAAATTCGGTTGAAAAACCAGTTTACAAAACCATTTTATTGTACAATCAATTAAACGGAAAAAACCATAGTTTTACGTTAATCACAAAATGATAACGCACAAAAACATATCACTCTTTTTTGTTTTTTTATTGCTCTTATTATTTCTTCTGAATTTTTATGTAGCAACAAACATATGGTGGTTTGTTGTTGTAATTTTAATTTGGTTAGGAATTAATGCTGTTGGTTCTGCCCGAATTTCGTCTCATTATCATGTAAAAGTTTTCTGCAATAATCCGTTAGAAACAGAAAAAAAAATTGCTCTTACATTTGATGACGGACCAGGCATTTTTACGTTAGAAGTTTTAGAACTACTAAAAAAATACGATGTCAAAGCCACTTTCTTTTGCATTGGAAAAAATATTGAAACGCATCCTGAAATTGTTCAAAGAATTATAGACGAAGGTCATTTGGTTGGTAATCATTCGTACAGTCATTCTAAATTTTTTGATTTTTATAATGCTGAAAAAATTCAGCAAGAAATTCAGAAGACCGATGAACTTCTTCAAAAATATACTTCAAAAAAAATAAACTTCTTTCGTCCGCCTTACGGAGTTACGACGCCTTCGATCAGAAGAGCTTTAGAAAAAACCGGACATAAAGTAATTGGCTGGAATATTCGATCACTCGATGGCGGAACAAAAAATCAGGAATTGATTTTCAATCGCATTATAAAACGGGTTTCTCCCGGCGGAATCGTACTTTTGCACGACACGGCATCACACTCGGTTTTAGTATTGGAACAGTTTTTGCAATTTTTACAGCAAAACAATTATAAAGTGATTTCGACTGAAGAACTTTTGAATCTTAAAGCTTATGGAGTCGAACGCGGATGAAACAGATTCGCTAAAGCGAAAACACGGATAAAAACGGATTTTAACTAAATAGTAATCTGCGTAAATCATTTAATCTGTGGCAAAAAATATAAAAAAATATGAAAACTAAAATAGCTCTACTAATTCTATTTATTTCAGGCAATTTGTTCGCTCAGGAACAAAAAATGACAGATGCTGAAATTGCAGCTTTCAAACAAGATGTAAATGTAGTTTCGAAAAAAATCAAAACCTTAAGTACTGATTTTGTTCAGTATAAACATTTGGATTTTTTATCGAAAGACATTGAAACTTCGGGTAAAATGATTTTTAAAGAACCTGCACTTTTGCAATGGCAATATAAAAAACCATACAATTATAGCATTGTTTTCAAGAATGGAAAAATCCTTATTAACGACGAAGGCAAAAAAAGTGCTGTTGATATTGGCAACAGTAAAATCTTTGGCCGAATCAATAAATTAATCGTGGGCAGCGTAAGCGGAAATATGTTTGACGATAAAGAATTTACGATATCTTATTTTAAATTGAAAGGTCAAAATCTGGCGAAATTTATTCCGAAAGATGCTACGCTCAAGAAATACATCAAACAAATCGAACTGACTTTTGATAAAGAGGAAGCAACCGTAGTTCAGGTAAAATTGCTGGAATCATCTGAAGATTATACCCGAATTGTACTTAAAAATAAAGTGATCAATGCAAAAATCGACGATTCAGTTTTTACTAATTAATTGCTTTCTGGCGATTATTTTAGTTTCTTGTGGCTCGGTCACAAAAAATTATGCTCCAAAAAAATTAGACAAAACGTCTTATCAAGTTCCCTATTTTTCAGATTCAAAAACAGATTATGTTTATAAAACGAATATAACCGTTTACGGAAATGAAATCAGCGGAATTTTCATCGCCAAGAAAATAAACGATACAACACACCGTATTGTTTTTACAACCGAATTTGGTAACAAATTAATGGATTTTGAAATTTCTGATACTAGTTTCAAAGTCAATTCGATTGTATCAGAATTAGATCGAAAAATCCTGATCAATACTCTAAAGGAAGATTTTCGTTTACTGCTAAAAAAAGAATATCTGATTCAGGAACAATTTGAAAATGATTCGGATGATATTTATAAATCGAAAGACGGAAAACGTGATAACTACCTTTTTATCTCAAAAAAGGATCATAAATTAAAAAAAGTCGTTCATGCTTCTCCAACAAAAGAAAAATTTACGCTGACATTTACTTCAGAAAACAATATTTTTGCCGAAAAGATCCAGATTATTCATCAGAATATTAAATTGAAAATTGAGCTAAACTATTTTAAATCAGAATAAAAAATTAAACTAATCATAAACTTTAAATCAAACCAAAATGAAAAAATTAACCGTAATTGCTTTTGTTTTATTTATCGGAATTCAATCTCCTCAAGCACAAGTAAAAGTTAGCCCCGGGCTTAGAGGCGGTTTAAATTTATCAACATTAAGTAATATTGATGATAATCGATCTAAAACAGATTTTTATATTGGCGGATTGGTGAACATTAAATTTAATAAATATTTTTCGTTACAGCCTGAGATAACGTATTCAAGACAAGGCGATGAAGGAAGAGAATATTTTGGAAACGGCTATAATTATCGTTATGTAAATTATGAATTAAACTACTTAACACTTGGTGCTGTTGCAAAATTTAACATTGGAGGTAAAGGTTTTCACATTTTAGGAGGTCCATCTGTAGATTTAAAAATTTCTGATAATTATATCAACAGCAATCCTGAAGGTTTTGATCTTGCCATTGTTGGAGGTGTTGGATACACACTGCCAAACGGATTAACGTTTGAAGCAAGATTCAAACAAGGTTTAGTTGACATTTATGGCTACGACGGAGTTGAGTATGACGATAATGGTTATCGCTATAATGATCTGATCCTGAATCAGGTTTTCCAGATTGGTATTAGTTACACTTTTAAAGTAAAATAATGTATAAAAGTAAATTAGCGATTGCTGTATTCATTTTTTTTGCATTCGCAAAAGTACAAGCCCAGGTAAGCTTTAAACCAGGTTTGAGAGGCGGTTTATCTCTTTCGACTATTTCGGAAATGCATGCCGACTACAGGCCTGATTTTTATATTGGTGGTTTTGGAGAAATAAACCTAACGAAACGTTACGCCCTCCAGCCTGAAATAAATTACAACAGACAAGGATCTAATAATGTTGCCCGAAATTATACTGACCCAATTACAGGAACAGAAAATGTCGCTCATCAGGATTTAAAACTCGACTATCTATCATTTTCTATTATTAACAAATTTACATTTGGACCGGGTTTTCAAATACAATTCGGACCTGCCTTAGATGTTCTTGTACATGATAATCTGGCTCTTAGAAAAGAAAATAATGATCTGGCGTTTGTAACCGGTATTGGATATCATATGCCTTCCGGCCTCGCATTTGAATTCCGCTTTAAAAAAGGGTTTTTCGATGTTTTAGACAGTGATTACTATCATAATAATACTAATAGTCATTACTTTTTTGGTGATTATAATACTAATATCAATTTTCAAATAGGGATTTCTTACTCTTTTGAAACGAAATAAAAAAATACAAATATGGTTTTAAAAGACTTTTATAACGTACTTTCAGAAGAAAAAACAGGAGATGCTAAATATAATATTCGTATATTAGTTAATGCCAATCATGAGGTTTTTAAAGGTCATTTTCCAGGAAACCCAATTATGCCGGGCGTTTGCATGATTCAGATAATCAAAGAACTTACAGAATCAATCACAAAAAGTTCGTTGATGATACAAACACTGACCAATGTAAAATTCATGGCATTAATCAATCCGGAAACAAATCCGGAATTGCGCTTAGAACTTGACATTACAACCACAGAAGATGATTTGGTAAAGGTGAAAAACACCACATATTTTAACGACACCGTTGCTTTGAAATTAAGCAATGCGTATAAAAAATTATAACTATGAAATTACTATTATCACTACTTCTATGGATAAATTTTGCCGGAACCCCAGATTTGGCATCGATCCGAAAAATGTATTCTGATGTTGCTAAGTCAGAAGCTAAAGCTAAAGAATTTACAGAAAAACTTTCGGTAGTTTCGAATAGCGATGAAAAAATTTTAGTGGCCTATAAGGCAGCTTCAATTTTGTTGGATTCTAAGTTTGAGAATTTAATAGGAAGCAAAATTTCCCGTTTTAAGGAAGGTGCAAAACTTCTTGAAGCAACTTTAAAAAGTGATCTTAACAATATCGAAATCAGAATGATTCGATTGAGTATTCAGGAAGATGTTCCCGGAATTACCGGTTATAAGAAGAACATTAAGGAAGACAAAAAATTCATTATGGAACATTATGATGAGCAAAATGCCGCTTTGAAAGAATATCTAAAAGACTTCGTTTTACAATCGAAAAGTTTCTCTGAAAAAGAGAAGCAATTTGTGAAGTAAGGCAAAGAAAAAAATCCCAATGCAACCAACCTTATCTCAACAAGAATTACTTAATTCGACCAATTTTTGTGTTATTGTGCCAACATACAATAATCACAAAACGTTGAAAAAAGTGCTGGATTCTATTTTAGATTTTACTTCTAATGTGATCATCGTCAATGACGGTTCAACAGATACAACAAACGAAATTTTAAAACAATATTCGGAGCTTGCCCAAATTCACCATCCTAAAAATTTAGGAAAAGGAAGGGCGCTCCGAAATGGTTTTAGAAAAGCAATCGAAATGCATTTTGAATACGCCATCACGATTGATTCTGACGGACAACATTTTGCTGCTGATATTCCTAATTTTCTTTCTGCCATTCAAAACGAACCCAATTCTCTTTTGATTGGAAGCCGTAATATGATGCAGGAAAATGTGCCAAAGAAAAGTAGTTTTGGCAATAAATTTTCGAATTTCTGGTTTAAGTTCGAAACTGGAATTGTACTCGAAGACACACAATCCGGATTTAGATTATATCCGTTAAAGTTGATACCGAAAAAATTTTATACCAATAAATTTGAGTTCGAAATTGAAGTCATTGTGCGATCGGCATGGAAAGGAATTGTGGTTAAAAACATTCCAATCCAAATTTTGTACGATCCTTCAGAACGTGTTTCGCATTTTCGCCCTTTTAAAGATTTTACCAGAATTAGTATTTTAAATACCGTTTTGGTTCTCAACGCATTGTTGTACATTAAACCGAGAGATTTTTTTAGAAGAGCAAAAAAAAAAGGTTTTAAAAAATTCTTTCTTGAAGATATTTTAGAAAGTTCCGACTCTAATTTCAAAAAATCAGCCGCAATTGCTTTGGGTATTTTTATCGGGATTTCTCCATTTTGGGGATTTCAAACCGTTTTGCTTTTTACTTTTGCCGCTTTGTTCAGGCTCAATAAAGTCATTGCTTATCTGGCTTCGAATGTGAGTTTTCCGCCTTTCATCCCTTTTGTTATTTACGGTTCTCTAAAAATGGGAAGCTATTTTGTAACAAATGATGCACCACTAATTTTAGATAGTTCCGTCACACTCGACGATATTCAAAAAAATGCTACCCAATATATCGTCGGAAGTCTTATTTTAGCATCCGTTTTGGCACTGAGTTTCGGTCTTATAAGTTATTTGCTTTTAACAGCTTTTAGTTCTAAGAATAAAACGAATATTACGTAAAAGTTACCACAGATTAAAAGGATTTACGCTGATTTTTTTCACCACAAATTTCACAAATTAGCACAAATTAATTCGCGAAAATTCATGAAATTCGTGGCGAACTGACACAGAACTTAAAATCAATTTAATCCTTTTAATTTGTGGCAAAAAAATTTACGCAGAAAAACAACAATAAATAATTATGCATCAATACTTCTACGCCATTCACTTGTTTGTAAACCGACGAAAAACTTTATCGGTTGCTTTGGCCATTTTGATGCTCTTTGCGTTTGGTTTTTTTGCTTCTCAAATTAAGTTTGAAGAAGACATTACCAAACTTATCCCAACAAACGATAAATCTGATGTTACCGCAAAAGTCCTGAAACAACTTAATTTTGCTGATAAAACTACCGTTATTTTCAAACTTGATAAAAACGGTTCTGAAGAAGATTTAAAAGAAATGGCAACCGCTTTTTCTGATAGCGTTGCGAAATCCTGCAAACCTTACATAACCGGGATTCAGGGGAAAATCGACGAAGAAAACATTCAGGAAACCATAGATTTTGTTTACAATAATTTACCTCTTTTTCTGGAGAGTAAAGATTATGCTGCAATTCAGAATAAACTTCAAAAAGATAGTATTGCCGCAACCGTTCAGGGAAATTATAAATCGATTATATCGCCATCCGGATTTGTAACCAAAGATTTTATTCTGCAAGATCCGCTTGGGATTTCATTTATCGCTTTAAAAAAACTACAACAATTAAATATTGGCGACGATTTTACGCTCAACAATGGTTTTGTAATGACCAAGGACAAAACAAAATTATTGCTTTTTATAACTTCAAACTTACCTTCGAGCGAAACCGAAAAGAACACGATTTTTGTAAATAAACTAAAATCAATTCAGGAAAATCTAAATCAGAAATTCAAAGGCAAAACCTCGATTAGCTATTTTGGTTCGGCTTTGATTGCGGTTGCCAATGCAGATCAAATCAAAAGCGATATTATTTTAACGACAACAATCGCGATGATCACGCTAATGCTGATCCTGATTTTGTTTTATCGAAAAGTATTAATTCCGTTAATCATTTTTCTTCCAACGATTTTTGGTGCTTTGTTCGCCGTGGCGTTTTTGTATTTTGCCAAAGAACAAATCTCAGCCATTTCTTTGGGAATCGGATCAATCTTGTTAGGAATCACAATCGATTATTCGATACATATTCTCACGCATTACAAACATAACAGCGATGTAAAAACTTTGTACAAAGACATTACAATGCCCGTAATTATGAGCAGTTCTACAACGGCTGTTGCTTTTTTATGTTTACTTTTTGTAAAATCTGATGCCTTAAATGACTTAGGGATTTTCGCTGCTGTAATCGTTATGGCAACCGGAATCTTCTCGCTTTTGATTGTTCCGCATTTGTATAAACCGAAAGAAAATAATTTTGAACACAAGAAAAATGCCATTGATAAACTGGCGCATTTCTCGTTTCATAACAATAAATACCTGATTGGTTTTTGTGTTTTAATTACAATCGTTTGCTGTTTCACTTATAATAATGTGGGCTTCAATAATGATTTGTCGCAATTAAATTTTGTTCCAAAAGAAATTAAAGCCGCCGAAAAAGATCTGGAAGAAAGCACGAGTTTAACATCAAAAACTATTTATCTGGCTTCGTACGGAAAAAGTATGGAGGAAGTTTTACAAAACAACAGCCGCCTTTTTACCGATTTATCAAAAGAAAAACAAACGAAGAAAATATTGAATTTCAGTTCAGTTGGTGGGATTATGCTTTCGCAAAAAGAACAACAACAAAAAATCGACAAATGGAATTCGTTTTGGGATACCAATAAAAAACAAGTTCTACAATCTGAATTGATTGCCGAAGGTTCAAAACTAGGTTTTAAATCCTCAACTTATTCGACTTTTTACGATCATTTAAATTATAATTTTAAACCTATTTCGGCACAAGAATATCTAAAAGTTCAGGCTTTGCAACTAAAGGAATTTGTAACCGAGAAGAATGGTTTTTTCACGATTTCTACTTTGGTAAAAGTTTCGCCTGAACAAAGAGATGCTTTTGTAAAATCGGTTTCCTCCAAAAATAACCTGATTGCGATTGACCGTCAGCAAATGAATGAAACTTTTTTCAGCACTTTAAAAACCGATTTTAATTCGCTTGTAAATTATTCGTTTGTGGCTGTAATTCTGATTTTGTTTTTCTTTTTCTGCAGAGTCGAATTGGTCATCGTAAGTTGTATCCCGATTGCCTTAACCGGAATTGTAACGGCAGGGATTATGGGCATCTTTGGCATTCAAATGAACATATTTAGCATGATTGTTTGTACTTTGATTTTTGGTCACGGTGTCGATTTTAGTATTTTCATGACCAGTGCACTTCAAAAAGAATATACCAACGGAAAAAACGAAATCGCGATTTACAGAACGTCAATAATTCTGGCAGTTATCACAACCATTTTAGGAATTGGCGCCATGATTTTTGCCCATCATCCGGCGTTGCGCTCTATATCATCTGTTTCCTTGATTGGGGTTTTTGCCGCGTTGATTATTACGTTTATTTTCTACCCGATTCTTTTTAAATTATTCATATCCAATCGTGCGAAAAAAGGAAATGCTCCTTTCGAATTACGAAGTTTTATACACGGTATTATTTCGTTTACCTACTACGGACTTGGCGGTATTTTGATGTCACTTTTTAGCATCACCATTATGCCAATTCTCCCAATAAACGAAAAAACAAAAATGAAAGCATTTCGTTATTGCATTTCAAGATTCATGAATTCGGTTTTGTATTCAAATCCGTTTTTGCACAAAAAAGTCATCAATAAGTTTAATGAAAACTTTGAAAAACCAGCGATTATTATTGCCAATCATTCTTCGTTTATCGATATTCTGGCAATGGGAATGCTGAGTCCTAAAATTATATTTCTTGTAAACGACTGGGTTTACAACTCTCCTATTTTTGGCGGAACGGTTAGAAAAGCAGGATTTTATCCGGTTTCAGAAGGTATCGAAGGCGGCGTTGAACATTTACGACAAAAAGTAAATGAAGGATATTCACTAATGATTTTTCCGGAAGGAACACGTTCGCAAAGTAATCAGATAAATCGTTTTCATAAAGGTGCTTTTTATCTGGCTGAAGAATTTAATCTGGATATTGTTCCGGTTTTAATTCATGGCGCATCAGAAGCAATCCCAAAAGGCGATTTTGTTATTCATCATAGCCATGTTACATTATCTATTTTAGAAAGAATTACTCCCGATAATCTTTCTTTCGGGAAAAATTATGCCGAAAGAACAAAACTCTTAAGTGCCTATTTTAAAGAAGAATTTCATAAAGTTCGTCAACAATTAGAAGGTCCGGATTATTTCAAAAAAATGCTGATTCATAGTTATGATTACAAAGAAATTGAAATTATAAATTCTGTCAAAAATGATTTAAAAAACAATCTCGAAACGTATTATGAGCTTAACAAGCATCTTTCGGCGAAAGCCAAAATATTGCACTTAGCTAATAATTACGGACAATTAGACGTTTTATTGACTTTGCAGGAACCACAACGCAAAGTAATTTCTTTTATTTCTGACGAAGAAAAACTAGCAGTTGCTAAAACGAATTATTTCCTTAAAAAAAGAAAAATCTCTTATCCGAATCAATTAGAATCTGTACTTGAAAATCAATATGATGTTCTTTTGATTTCTGACGAAAGTTATAACGATAATCCTGAAAAAATCGCTTCAAAATTTTCTTCTGTAATTTTGATATATTGCCTGCATTATAAAACAAAATTGGTTACTTCCGGCTTTAAAATTGTTTCAGAAGAAAATGGTATAACGGTATTAAAGAAAAAATTAGCATGAAGGAGCAATACGATGTAGTAATTACAGGCAGCGGTCTTGGCGGATTGGTTTCGGCAATAATTCTGGCGAAAGAAGGTTATAGCGTTTGTGTGCTCGAAAAAAACAATCAATACGGCGGAAATCTACAAACTTTTGTGCGCGATAAAACCATTTTTGATACCGGAATTCATTATATAGGAGGTTTAGAAGAAGGCCAAAACTTATACAAATATTTTAAGTATTTGGGCATCATGAATCATCTCAATTTGAAAAAATTAGATGAAAATGGTTTTGATATTATTTCTTTTGAAGATGATGAAAATGAATATCCGCATGCACAAGGTTATGATAATTTTGCCAATCAATTGGTCACTTTTTTCCCAAATGAAAAAGCAAACATCGAGGAATATTGTAAAAAAATAAAAGCGATTTGCGAATGTTTTCCGCTCTATAATTTAGAATGGGAAGGAAAATACGATAACGAAATCCTGTCTCTAAACGCCAAAGAAACCATCGAAGAGTGTACTCAGGACGAAAAACTAAAAGCAGTTCTTGCCGGTTCTAATTTTTTGTACGCAGGTATTGCTGATAAATCACCGTTTTACGTTCACGCCCTTTCTGTAAACTCTTATATTCAAAGTTCCTGGCGTTGTATCAATGGCGGAAGTCAGATCACAAAGCAGCTTCTGAAACAGCTTAAAAAACACGGCGGCGAGTTTTATAAATACAAAGAAGTTACGCGATTTAATGTCGAAGATAAAAAAGTAACTTCGGTTGATATGAAAGACGGAACTAAGGTTTCCGGTTCTTATTTTATCTCTAACATAGAACCCAAAACCACACTAAAACTGGCTGGCGAAGAAAACTTTAGAAAATCATTTTACAGCAGGGTTCAAAGTCTCGAAGGCGTTATTTCGGCCTTTAGTTTGTACATTGTTTTTAAACCCCAAACTTTCAAATACATCAATCACAATCATTACCATTTTAAAAAAAGCAGTGAAGTCTGGACGGCTCATGATTATGACGAAAACTCCTGGCCAAAAGCTTTTATGGCTTCTATGAATGCCTCGAAAAAGCAAGAAGAATGGGCAGAAGGAATGACTTTTATCACCTACATGAAATACGAAGATGTCGCGCCCTGGAGGAATACTTTTAATACAACGGTTGATGAAAATGATCGCGGAGAAAGCTATGACGAATTTAAATCCCGAAAAGCAGCTAAGTTTTTAATCGAAATTGAATTGAAATTTCCTGGTATTACAAATTGCATTCAATCTGTTCACACTTCTACTCCGCTTTCGTATCGCGATTATATTGGCGGAGACAATGGTAATATGTATGGTTATGTTAAAGATTCGAATAATCCGATGAAAACCCTGATTCCGTCAAAAACTAAGCTGGATAATTTATATCTTACAGGCCAAAGTATCAACATGCACGGAGTTTTAGGCGTAACGATTGGCGCGGTTGTCACCTGCTCAGAAATTCTGGGAAAAGAATATTTAGTCACCAAAATAAATCAAGCATCTGAATAAAAAGTGTGGATATGAAAGGCCGGATTAATTTATTTTTTTTCGTTGGTTTTTTATTGATGTTGGCCTCCTGCGGAACATCAAAATCCATGCATCATCTTCCTGAAGTTTCCCAGTATAATGCTACCAAACCCCTTGTAATAAAACAATCTGATAGTGTTTTTACTTCAGGAAAAAATTCCCTTTTAAAAAACAAACAGGGTCTTTGGGAATTGTATGTTGAAGGTGATCCTCTTGAAATTGGCCTTAATACAGGCGCTTTGTCTGACTCTCTTTTAAAAAATCAGGAACATATCTTTTTCTCTAAAATAAAGGACATTGTTCCGTCAAAATTTCAGCAGAAACTCCTTCGGCAATTTTTAAAATGGTACAATCGAAAATTATATACGAATGTTCCGGAAGAATATCAAACGGAGATTTTTGGCGTTTCTCAATATACCTCACATGATTTTGACAACATCGCCCCACAATATCAACGCAGTTTGTATTTACATGCCGCACACGATATTGGGCATGCTTTGCAGGATTTGGCTTTAGTAGGCTGTTCGTCTTTTGCCGCCTGGGGAGAAAAATCTGAAGATGGAAATTTAATCCTGGGTCGAAATTTTGACTTTTATGTGAGTGACGCTTTCGCGGAAAATAAAATCGTCGCGTTTATAAACCCGAAAGAAGGTCACCAATTTATGATGGTAACGTGGCCCGGAATGGTTGGTGCCGTTTCCGGAATGAATGAGCAAGGTTTAACGGTTACTATTAATGCTTCAAAATCTGAAATTCCGTTGATTGCCAAAACGCCAATCTCGATTTTGACACGTGAAATTTTACAACACGCAAAAAATATTGAGGAAGCAATTGCTATCGCCAAAAAGAGAGAAGTCTTTGTTTCAGAATCTATTATGGTGGGAAGTGCGCAAGATAACAAAGCGATTTTGATTGAAGTTTCACCTAAAAAAATGGACGTTTATGAAGTTCCAAATAGTAATCAATTATTCTGCTCAAATCATTTTCAGGGAGAAGATTTAAAAAACGAAAAACGAAATCAATCGCAAATTATCAACAGCCATTCTGAATATCGCCTGGAAAGAATGCAGGAACTTTTTGCAGAAAATCCTAAAATCAACCCAAAAATTGCCTCAGAAATTCTAAGAAATAAAGACGGTTTAAAAAATATTTCTTTGGGTTATGGCAACGAAAAAGCACTGAATCAATTGATGGCGCATCATGGCGTTATCTTTAAACCAAAAGAAAAAATGGTTTGGGTTTCGGCAAATCCGTATCAATTAGGAGAATTTGTTTGCTATAATCTGGATTCTATTTTTAAAGAAAGAAAAAGAAGCTCGATTGTTTCATTTCAACAAAAAAATCTAGACATTCCAAAAGATCCTTTTCTGGAAACTGTTCAATACAAAAACTATCAGAAATTTAGAACTGAAGATGATAAAATAGATTTATATCTCAAAAATAAAGAAACGATTAGCCCTGAATTTATTCAACAATATCAATCCTTAAACCCTGATTATTGGGTTGTGTATTACAAAGCAGGGTTGTACTTTTATCAAAAAAAAGAATACAAGCTTTCTCAGGCTCATTTTGAAAAAGCTTTAACCAAAGAAATCACAACAGTTCCTGATAAAACAGCAATTGAAAAGTATTTAAAAAAAATCAAAAGAAAATTACAATGATTCCATTAATAGAAAAAGATTCTTTAGAAGAAATTAAAAATTTTCAAGAGCAGAAATTAGTTGAACTTTTAGAATATATCAGTCAAAATTCCCCTTTTTACAAACGCCTTTTTGCGGGTCAAAACATTGATATTTCAAAGGTTAAAACACTCGAAGATTTACAATATTTGCCTATAACGACGAAAGAAAATTTACAGGAATACAACGATGATTTTTTATGTGTTCCTCAAAATAAAATTATCGATTATGCTTCGACTTCCGGAACCTTAGGAGATCCTGTCACTTTTGGCCTGACCGATTCTGACTTAGACCGCTTGGCGTATAATGAAGCTATTTCGTTTGCCTGTGCCGGAATTGCAGAAGGCGATGTGGTGCAATTAATGACCACAATTGACAGAAAGTTTATGGCTGGTCTGGCTTATTTCCTGGGATTACGAAAACTAAAAGTAGGTGTTATTCGCGTTGGTGCCGGAATTCCGGAATTGCAATGGGATTCTATTTTAAAATACAAACCTTCGTATTTAATTACCGTTCCTTCGTTTTTATTAAAGTTAATTGAATACGCAGAAGCACACGGAATTGATTACAATAATTCGAGTATAAAAGGCGCCATTTGCATTGGAGAATCGTTAAGAAATCAGGATTTTTCGATGAATATTTTATCCAATAAAATCACTGAAAAGTGGAATATTAAGTTATTTTCGACTTATGCTTCTACAGAAATGAGCACTGCTTTTACAGAATGCGAACACGGCGTTGGAGGTCATCATCATCCGGAATTGATTATTGTTGAAGTGCTGGATGAAAATAATATTCCTGTAAAAGACGGTGAAATTGGCGAATTGACTTTTACCACTTTAGGAATTGAAGCTATGCCTTTGTTACGTTTTAAAACCGGAGATATTGTACAACTGCACAATAGTCCTTGTGCTTGCGGAAGAAACACATTGCGTGTTGGTCCGGTTGTGGGACGTAAAAAACAAATGATAAAATACAAAGGAACAACTCTTTATCCGCCAGCGATGAATGATGTTTTGAGTGGTTTTGACAATATCGAAAATCATATCATTGAAATTTCTACCAATGATTTAGGCACTGATGAAATCCTGATAAAAATTGCCGCTAAAAATCAATCTGCTGAATTTTTGCAGGAAATCAAAGATCACTTCAGAGCGAAATTAAGGGTTACACCAAAGATTGAATTTGCATCGAAAGAAACTTTGAATCCTTTAGTTTTTAATCCAATGAGCCGAAAACCAATTCGGTTTTTTGATTATAGGTCTTAATATAGGTACAAAGATGCAAAGGTTCAGAGGGACAAAGGTTTCTCTGTACATGGTAAAAGTCTTCTACCTGTCATTCCGACCGAAGGGAGAAATCACACAAGAAATTCCTCAAAGTATATCTTCAATCTTTGTCGATTAACTAGTGTGATTTCTCCCTTCGGTCGAAATGACAAAACACTGCAAAAATTTACAAAAACCACCCCCTTTTATTAAATGAACTATCTAACTTATAGGATTTAAAAACCTTTGTAACTTTGTTACTCTGAACCTTTGAACCTCAATTTGGTACAAATTAAACTAAATGTTGTAATTTTGCACAAAATATTGAAGATGGTCAAGATTGGCAACATAGAATTACCCGAATTTCCTTTATTACTCGCACCGATGGAAGATGTTAGTGATCCGCCGTTTCGCAGATTATGCAAAACGCATGGCGCTGACATGATGTATTCTGAATTTATTTCATCTGAAGGATTAATTCGTGATGCGATCAAAAGTAGAATGAAGTTGGATATTTTTGATTACGAACGTCCGGTTGGAATTCAGATTTTTGGTGGAGATGAGGAAGCAATGGCACTTTCGTCTAAAATTGTTTCTACAGTAAAACCTGATTTAGTGGATATTAATTTTGGATGTCCGGTAAAAAAAGTGGTTTGTAAAGGTGCCGGAGCCGGAGTTTTAAAAGATGTAGATTTGATGGTGCGTTTGACAAAAGCGGTTATCAGAAGTACTGATTTGCCTGTAACAGTAAAAACTCGTTTAGGCTGGGATGATAACTCGATCAACATTGATGAAGTTGCTGAAAGACTTCAGGATATTGGTGTTCAGGCTTTAACGATTCACGCCAGAACCCGCGCCCAAATGTATAAAGGCCACTCTGACTGGTCGCACATTGCACGTGTAAAAAACAACCCCAGAATTACAATGCCTATTTTTGGAAACGGCGATATCGACAATCCGGAAAAAGCATTAAAATATAAAAACGAATACGGCATTGACGGAATCATGATTGGCCGTGCTGCCATTGGTTATCCGTGGATTTTTAACGAAATCAAGCATTATTTTAAAACGGGTGAACACTTAGCTGCTCCTACGGTTATTGATCGTGTAGAAGCTGCGAGAAATCACTTAATGTGGTCAATGGAATGGAAAGGCGAACGTTTAGGAATCGTTGAAATGCGCCGTCATTATACCAATTATTTCAAAGGAATTCATTCGTTTAAGGAATACAAACAAAAATTGGTAACTACTGATGAACCGGAAGCTTTGTTTGCTATTATGAAAGAGATCGAACAGGTTTATGCTGGATATGAATTTGTTTAGAATATAATAATCTTTGTCAAAGTTTAAAACTTTGACAAAGATCCTGATACAAAAAGACCTTCAAAATTTGAAGGTCTTTTTGTATTTATAGATTTATACCTGAATACGTTTCCATTTCCCTCTTTTGTAAAAGAAAATACTTGCCAGTGTTATAGCCGTTTCGGCAACCGGAATTGCAATAAAAACTCCTCTTGGTCCCATATTAAAATGTTTGGCTAAAACGTACGCTAACGGAATTTGGAACAGCCAAAAACCAAAGAAATTAATTCCGGTTGGTGTCCAGGTATCTCCTGCTCCGTTGAAAGTATTAATTAAAACCATTCCAATTCCGTAGAAGATAAATCCGATGCTCATGATCTGTAAAGCTTCGACGGCTATTGTTTTTACCAATTCATCATTAGTAAAAAACGAAATAATATACTGACCAAAACATAATGTGATAATCATAATGGTTGTCATAAAAATAACATTGTATTTGGCTGTTGTATAGACTGATTTTTCCGCACGATCGATTTGTTTGGCTCCCAGATTTTGTCCTACCAAAGTTGCAGCCGCATTACTTAATCCCCAAGCCGGAAGAATGAAAAACATCATAATTCTAAGTGCAGTCTGATATCCTGCCGAGCCGTGATCGCCACCCGTTGTTGCTACCAATTGCGCCAGAAAAATCCAGCTGCAAGAAGCAATAACGAATTGCAAAACTCCCGGAGCAGCAATTTTTACTAATGCTTTTATCTGCTCAAGATCCGGAATAAAATAAGAAATTTTAATTCTTAAAACTCCATTTCCAAAAAACAAATGATAGAGTTGGTACAATACTCCAATGCTTCTTCCCAAAGTAGTAGCAATTGCAGCTCCTGTTAATCCAAACGCAGGAACCGGGCCGAAACCATTGATCAATATTGGGCATAAAATAATATTACAAATATTAGCTAACCAAAGACTTTTCATGGCAATGGCTGCATTTCCGGCGCCACGAAATATTCCGTTGATCAGGAATAAAAGCATGATGCATAAACTTGATCCAATCATAATTTGTGTAAAGAGGTAGCCATGTTCTGCTGCTGCCTCAGAAGCTCCCATGAGAATTAGAATTTCTTTGGCATACATAACGCCCAGGATACTTATTATGCTATTAATCGCAAATGCAATAATAATAGCCTGCATTCCTGCCTTTGCAGCAGCAACAGGATCTTTTTCGCCTATACGTCTTGCTACAACTGCTGTTGCGGCCATACTCATACCAATAGCAACTGAATATATAATGGTAAGTACAGATTCTGTCAAACCAACGGTTTGAATGGCAAAACTACTATGTTCTAAATGTCCGACGAAATATAAATCGACTAAAGCAAAAACAGATTCCATCATCATTTCTAAAACCATCGGAATGGCCAATAGAATAACTGCTTTTTTGATGCTACCTGCTGTATAATCAAAAGATTCATCTCCTTTGATTGCTTGTTTTAAAGTGGTATAAATTTTAGAAAATAAACTTTTCTGTATAGTTGTTTCTGTCATGATGTATTAGGATAAATGATAAAATTAGTCCGGATTCAAAGATCTGAACTGAAGAAAAATAAACGTAAGTATCCTAATTATTCGAAAAATAAAATAGGATTAGGCAGAAACAATCATATGCGGTAGTTTTTTAAGAGGATAAATATAAGTAATATTTTTACTAAGAAGTACTAATCCAATAACTTTTTGCTTACACGACTGCTAGCTATTAAAGAAGCCACAAAACCAAGTGATACAATAGTTGCCATAACTATCAGTACATTTTCAAGATTAAAAACGACTGGATATGCCAGAGTTGGCGTGATCATAATCAGTTCATATTGTTGCTGTAGCAATACCAAAATGATCCCCAGAACGAGACCAACTATGCCTCCAAAAACACTTAATAAAGTTCCCTGAAGCAGGAATATTTTTCGCAAACTATTGATTTCAGTTCCCAGATTGAAAAGGGTTTTTAGGTTTCCTTTCTTTTCTAAGATCATCATAATCAAAGCTCCAACTAAATTAAAAAGCGCCACAATAATCACCAAAGTAAAAATCAGGTAGACCACAATATTTTCTGTGTTTAGCATTTTATACAAAGACTCATTCAGTTGTTCTCTGTTTTTTAATGTGATTTTATGATTGAAAATTGTTTGTAATTTAGCTCCAATCTCATTTTCATCTACGTTTTTTTTCAAATGAAATTCGATTCCTGAAATCTGGTTGGGTTTGTACATCAGCAATTCCTGAGCTAAACCCAAATCAGCAAACACATATTTCGAATCCAAATCTTCGCTGATGGAGTAAATTCCAACCGGTAAAACATCTGTTTTATTAAACGCTTCTTCGGGATTTTCGATTGCTCCTTTTCCTGGTTTAGGTGCAAATATTTGCAATGGATTTTCGAAATCCAATATTCCCATCGAGAAATCCTGGGCGATTCCGTAACCTATAACCACCTGATAAGTTTCGGGTTTTAGCCATTCTCCGTTAAACAGTTTTTTCTTGATATTATTAACAACGGGATAATTTCTATCAACACCTTTTAAATAGGTTACTTGTTGTTTGTCTTTAAAAAGAAACAAAACGCGTTCTTCGATGATTTTGGTATACGAAACAATACCGTCAATCTTTTTAATTTGATTTTCCTGATCCGGTGTAATCAAAAATGATTTTCCGTAAGTACTGGTAATTTTTAGATCCGGATCTATTTCGTTTGTAAACGAAAGACTAAAGACTTTTAATCCGCTAAAAACGGATAAAACCACAAACAAAGCCATTGTGCCAACAATAATTCCCATGCTGGCAATGCGATTAATAATATTGATAGCATTGTTTTTACTTCTGCTAAAAATATAACGTTTGGCTATGTAAAGCGGGAAATTCAATTTATGATTTTCTTCTTTTTTCTAAAAGATCACGATTTTCGATTGGGTTTTCTCTGTTTGATAATGCGTTATCAATTTTTTCGATATAATCAAGAGAGTCATCGATAAAGAATACCAGATTGGGTACACGACGTAATTGCAAACGTACGCGTTGTGATAAATCATGCTTAATTAAAGTCGAATTTGATTTTATACCTTCTAAAGTTTCTTTGGCTTTGTCCTGAGGAAAAATACTTAAATACACTGTTGCCACAGATAAATCTGAAGTAACGCTAACTTTGGATACCGAAATTACCAAATTACTAATTCCGTTTTTTCTCACTTCACCTTGCAAAATATCAACCAAATCTTTTTGGATGACACCGCCTATTTTTTTCTGTCTATTTGTTTCCATAGTGCAAAAATACTATTTTAAATTTCAATCAATACAATTTCAAATGAACAATAGAATGATTTTTATATTCTTATCTGTTTTATCTCTTATAAAGTTACAATTTTAATCTTCTTTTTAAATGAAAATCCAAAAAAAGAGGTTTTTACAATTGCACCAAACTATCTCTACGAGATGACAAAAATCATATTATTTATACGATTTATTTTACATATTTGATACAACTTTAAAACCTAATCAATTATGAAAAAAAGAGAACCAATCAGTCATATAATGACTAAAGGTGTCGTTACTGTAAATGAAAATGACAACCTAAGGGATGTAGTTGAAAAATTAAAGAAACATGCCATTCGTCACATTCCGGTAGTTTGTGGTAAGGATGTAATTGGTATTATTAGCAGAACAGATATCAACCGATTGACTTTTGGAGCTTTATTCGAAGGTCAGGAAGGTGCTGACGAAGCTATTCTTGACATGCTGAACATAGCTCAGGTCATGACATCAAAACCGAAGACAATATCATCTGATACGATCATTAGAGATTCGGCAGAAATATTTGTGAAAGAAGAATTTCATGCGCTACCGGTAGTTGATAATGGAGAACTTAAAGGGATCATTACCACAACTGATGTTTTAAAATATTTTTTGGAACAATATGATTAAACAAAAAATGAATTACCAAAAAGGGAGCTAATTAGCTCCCTTTTTATTATCTATTTTGTAACCATCCTTCCGGATTGTTGTTTGATGTATTTTGAAGAATTAAAAACTTAATGATTGTTTTCCCTGTGTCTCCACTGGTTCTTACTTTTCCAATAACTTGTTTGACTTTTACTTTGTCACCTTGCTCAACAGATACCGAACTTAGGTTTTGATATACTGTAAAGTAATCTCCGTGCTGAATAAAAACAGCTCTGTTTACAGGAGACAAGGCTATAACTTTTGATACTACTCCTTCAAATACGGCTCGTGCATTTGCTCCTTGTTCAGTAGTAATCTCTACGCCGGAATTATGAACCGTTAGTGTTGGATACAGTGGATGCGGCTGATCTCCGTAACCAAGAGATATAAATCCTTTCTCTACCGGCCAAGGTAATTTACCTCTGTTTGCTTTAAAATCGGCAGCTAAAATTTTACCTTCCGGGGTTAATGTAATTCTGTCTGATGAATAACTTTTAGGTGCTGATGCCTCTGCTTTCTCTGCTTCACTAGCTTTACCTTCTGCAATTCTTTTACGTCTCTCTTCTTCGGCTCTTTGATTGGCTAATCTAATTTGTTCACGGATAAGATCCTTAATTTTAGCATCGATTCTTCTCGATTCCTGCTGTTTAGATTTTGTATCGGCAATAATTTTATTCTTATCTTTTTTAATCGAGTTCACCAACTTTTGCTGTTCTTGCTTTTCGACTTCTAAACTTTGCTTTTCCTTTTCATTCTCGGCAATAATCTTTTTCTTAACCTGCCTTTGTCCATCCAACCTCGCATTATAATCAACTAATTGATTCGTTTTTGATTGAATTTCTAAACCTTGGTTTTTTCTAAAATTAGTATATTGTTTTAAATATTGTGCTCTTTTATAGGCTTGTAAAAAGCTCTCTGAAGATAAAATAAACATGGCCCTACTTTGTTCAGATCTGCTTTTATATGATTTCAGAATCATTTTTGCATAATCTTTTTTTAATATTTCAAGTTCCTTTTTAAGCTTATTAACCTTAACCTGGTTAATATACATGTCATTACTTAAAAGTTTTTCCTGTTTTGCCGTAGTATTGATCAGTTTCTCTTTCAGTTTAATTTTATTTGCCTGAATCAAAAAAACATTCACTGCTGATTTTTCTTTTTTCTTTACAGACTGCAACATTTTTTCATTATCTCTAATTTCCTGTTGAATCTGAGCTTTACGCTGTTCCAGTTTTTCTTGTTGCGAATCTTGTGCCCACATAAATGTAGTGGCACAAATAAAAATTAGACTTAGGAGAAATTTTGGCATGTTTATTTTTTCTTTTTGCAAATTTACTTAATTATAACTTTTTTATAACCACTTGGCACACTATAAGGGAAAGAAAGTTCTTCATTAAACGAAATATTGTTATAATTCAAGTTAATAATCGTTTTCCCTTTGGGCTGAATTGCATTAATTTCAATACTTGTTGGAATTATCCCCTGATTAAAAACTTTATTTTCACCATATGCAATTTGCAACATTCTGTTTTCTGAAGGTTGAGAAATCTCTTCCTTTTGCAACAAATATTTATCTGCATCCAAATAGAACGCTTTTTTCAGTTTATGATCTTTTTCATCTTCCAGCTTAAAAAGGTTTTCTACAATTGTCTGTGTATATTTTCCTTTTCTTAAATCATCCAGTGCTTCTCCAACTAATAAATTCTGAACTTTGCTGTAATCCAGTTCAGTGCCGAGCCATTTGCTTAAACTGCTAAAATCACCTTCGTAATAAGTGCTGTTTATTTTTTCATAATAACTTACAGTAGTTGGGGTTATCAAAGCTTTAGCCATTGTAATTCCTAAAAAGCGAACACTTACTAAAATTTGTTTGTCTTTTTCGATTCTAATATCCGCAGTAACATTTTGACTTTGTTTATCATCAACATATCTGGCGCTGGCTTTTATGTATAAAGTAGAGAAATCTAACTTATTGTCATAATGTTTTTCAATTGCTTTCTTATCTTCTTTTGTAACAACTTCAGTGGTACCATTATTATTTTGTACCGCAACCGCTTTTGATTTACAAGAAACTATAAAAGCCATCAACAATACTAGCGCTATATATTTTTTCATCTGAATTTAGTCTTTTATTTTTTTTTCTTTAATAATTCATTTGCCTTCAAAAAGTATTCCTCTTTTTTCTTCGCATCTCCCAAACCATTATACGCTTCTCCTAATTGAATATTAAAATTTCCCTCGAGCGTTTTATCATCCACAACATAATCAAGTCCCATTTCTAAAACGGTTTTTGCGTTTTTAAATTGTTTTAACTGATTGTTTCCTAAACCGGCATAATAATAAAATTGGGGCTGACTTGGATAAACTTCAATCATATTCATCGCTCTTTTGGTCATTGGTTCAAATTGTTTTGCCTGCGTATAAGCTTCAAGCAATAACAAATTGGTTTCCCGATCTGTATCTGAATTTGTTTTTAAATCTTTTTCGTAATATTTAATAGCATTATCGAACTGCCCTTTACTATGATAAAATTTCCCAATTTCTTTTGCAACGTCTATTTCTTTATCGTTATCGAAATAAGATATCGCTTTTTCTAAATCTGGAGCATATTGTGGATTTTTATTCACATAAATCAAAAACTCATTCAGGGTACGATGCTTTATTTTTGAATCAATTTTTGAACTTGACAAAATTACATTCATAGACTTAATCGCTTTATCAGCTTGATTGGCGTCTAAATATACTTTGAACATACTGACTTGTGCCCATTCAGAATTTGGAACTTCTTTAGCTAATTGTCTTGCAACATCTACGGCCTTATCTGTTTCTTCTGCTTTAGAATATAAAAAGATCAGATTTACATAATTTGATTCTTCTTTCGGATTCTTTTTTATCTGATCAATAAGATTTGTGATTTCTGCATTTTGATATTTCCCCTGAGATAAAATCTGCATTTTGTAGCGGTCACGATCTTCTGATTTCCCGAATTTATCGTTCATCTCATTAATCGTAATAAGTGCTTTGTCAAATTGGTTGGTGATCATATACAACGAAATCAAATCGTCTTTATATTCTTCATCAAAAGCAATTATTTTCTGAATTGTTTCAATTGCCAAGGGATAGTTTTTGGTTTCAAAACTTACATCATAAATTCCCAACCAATACCATTTATTCTTTGGATCTAATTGTGTCGCTTTTTCAAACGAATCCTGTGCGTTTCCATAATCTTTTAAAGACAGGTAATTTTTTCCTAATTCAAAATAAGCAACAGCGTCATTAGGTTTTAACTTAATACATTTTTGTAATGATACGATAGCTTTATCATAATTTTCGATTCCTTTTTGTTTTAATGATTCATAAAAAGCATCTTGATAATCATCTGTTGCCATAGCAATATCTTCCGGTTCTGTCTGAGCCATAACCGAAATTGGATTGCCGAGCAAAACAAAAAATAGAATTACTATAACTCCCTTTTGTATCATCTTTAAATTTTAATCTTTAAACAAAAACGAATCTCAAAACGTATATTTATTCTAAAACCGAATAGTCACCAATGCTAATACTGGTAAACTTACCATCATAAACAACGTGATTTCCTATCATGGCATTGTCTAAGTTAGCGTTTTTTATTTGAGAATAAGTTTGTACCAAACTATTTTTAATAGAACTGTCAATTACGTGACATCCTTTCCCAATAGATACATTTGGACCAACTGTTGCATTTTTCAATACTACATTTTCACCAATATAACAAGGAGGAATAATCGTTGAGTTTTCTAATTGCACATCATAATCTACTAAATGTTCTCCGTCATTATGCAAGAACCCTAACATTCTCGAATTGGTTTCAACAGTAACATCTTTGTTTCCACAATCCATCCATTCGTCAACGCTACCTGTTTTAAAAACTTTACCGTTAGCCATCATCGCTTTGATCCCGTCGTTGATTTGATATTCTCCACCATTTTGGATATTATTGTCCAAAACGCCTTGAAGTTCTTTTTTCAAATCACCAACTTCCTTAAAATAATAGATTCCGATAACTGCTAAATCACTTACGAATTCTTTTGGTTTTTCAACCAATTCTATAATTTCGTTATTGGCATTTAATTTTACAACTCCAAATGCTTCCGGTTGTTCTACTTGCTTTACCCAAATTACAGCATCAGCAGCAGGATCTAATTCAAAATCGGCTCTGATCAATGTATCTGCATAAGCAATTACCGCAGGACCAGATAAAGAATCTTTTGCACACATAATAGCATGACCTGTTCCTAAAGGTAAATCCTGACGATAGATTGAAGCTTTCGCTCCTAAACTTCCGGCTAATTCTTCTAAACTTGCTACAAGATCATCTCCAAAAAAAGCAGGATCTCCTAAAATAAAAGCAACTTCTTCAATAGGCTCTTTTAATATTTCGGCAATGTCTTCCACTAAACGATGAACAATAGATTTTCCTGCAACCGGAATTAATGGTTTTGGAATGGTTAAAGTATGTGGTCTAAGTCTTGATCCCCGACCTGCCATTGGAACGATTATTTTCATTTGTGTTTTTTTTATTTAACCGCAAGGTTCGCAAAAGGTTATTCGCAAAGATCGCTAGGTTTATTCATTTTATTTTTTAAGATCGCAAAGTACAGAAACTGAAAACTGCGACTGAGAACTATTGAATCGCAAAGTTCACCAGATTTATTCATTTCATTTAAGGTCCCAAAGTATAGAAACTTATTACTGGGACTGCGACTGAAAACTACTTTACCCCGGTACTTCCAAAGCCGCCTTCGCCTCTGGAGGTTTCAGAAAGTTCTGCAACTTCCATCCACTCCGCTCTTTCATGTTTAGCAATTATCAATTGTGCAATTCGCTCTCCGTTTTCGATTACAAATTCTTCATTTGATAAATTTACTAAAATTACACCTATTTCTCCTCTATAATCAGCATCAACAGTTCCTGGAGAATTTAAAACCGTAACTCCTTTTTTTGCTGCTAAACCACTTCTTGGTCTTACTTGTGCTTCGTAACCAATTGGCAATTCTATAAAAAGACCCGTTTTTACGATGGTTCTCTCTAATGGTTTTAACGTAATAGATTCAGTTAAATTGGCACGCAGATCCATTCCTGCCGAAGCAATTGTTTCGTAGTTTGGTAAAGCGTGCTGTGATTTGTTGATAATTTGTATTTTCATTTTTATTTAAAAGATTAAAAAATCAAATTGAATATTAAACTCAATTCTACTTTCTATTCATAATTCCTTTGATCGTTTCTTTTTCGTTGTGATACACAAAATAGATGAAAGCTAAAAATAAGGGAACTCCAACAAAATAATTCTCTCTAAATCCGTAAAAAGAAATAGCCGAAAATACAATTGAAATTCCTAAATAAGCCCCAATTTTGTTCATGTCATAAGGTATTGGATAATATTTGTTTCCTAAAACATAAGATATTAACATCATACTTCCGTAAGCTGAAATAGTTGCAATAGCTGATCCGTAATAGCTGTACTTTGGAATTAAGAAATAATTTAAGACCAAAGTTACGATAGCGCCAACAATTGAGATATAAGCTCCTATTTTTGTTTTATCTGTCAGTTTATACCAAACTGATAAGTTGTTGTAAATTCCTAAAAAGAAGTTTGCCAATATAATCAAAGGAACTACTTTCATCGCTTCCCAATAGGCTTTATTGTCAAGCAAAAGATACTTTAAGACATCTGCAAAAACAATAACCCCTAACAAAATCAACGAACCCAGTATAACGAAATATTTTGTGATCACAGCATATGTTTGTGGTGCATTGGCATTTTTAGCGTGACTAAAAAAGAAAGGTTCTATTCCTAATCTAAAAGCTGTTGCAAACAAAACCATAAATAAACCTAACTTATAACATGCTGAATAAGCACCTACTTCTGATTTTGCGAGATTCTCTGGTAATAAATATCCTAATAGGATTTTATCAAAATGTTCATTAACCGCAAATGCTAATCCCGCAACTAAAATTGGTAAACCATATTTCATCATTTTCTTCCATAATACCGGATCGAATTTTCTTCCCAACGAAAGATAATTTGGCGAAAGCACAATAAAAGTGGCTAAACTCGCCAGTAGATTGGCTATGAAAATATAGGCAATCTGGAAATTCTCGACATATAAATTATCCCAAACTGAATTAGGATGTGAAGCTGCAAGTTGTGGCAGGTACATTAAGAAAAATATATTCAGTAGTAAATTGATTACCACATTTCCAATTTTAATTGCTGCGTAAACCTTCGGTCGCTGATTGGCCCTAAGTTTAGAGAAAGGTATTAAAACCAAAGCATCTAAAACTAAGATCCAAACCGTGTACGTAATATACTGCACATCAACTTCAGCAAGACTTGCCAGCGTGTTTCTAAAAATTAAAGCGGCAAATAAGAAAATAATTGACGACCAAAAGATCGATATTGTCGAAGTGGCGATTACATTTTTCTTATCGTCCTCGGCGCTGTAAAATCTAAAGAATGCCGTTTCCATTCCGTATGAAAGAACCACATTAAAGAAAACCATCCACGACAAAACAATCGAAACCTCGCCATATTCTGCAGTTGGTAAAATACCAGTATACAATCTTACTAATAAAAAACTTAGCATTCTTGGCAATACCGTTGCTAGTCCGTAAATAGCAGTTTGTTTGAACAGATTTTTATATAATCCCAAAATAATTTTATAATAAAGTTTGTAAAACAAAAATAACCAATTCTTTGGTTTATTATTGATTTTGTAGGTTCAATAAAAAAATTGGCTTGTAATTTTATTGAGTTAGTTTTTTTTCGTCCAGAATTTTAACAAAATGAAAACCTTTTGGTGCATAGCCTTGATTGTAGTAAAAGCGATGTGCCGCAAAATTTCCGGTAAAAGCATCTAAAACTATAGAACTGCAATCCAGATCTAAAGCCTTTTTCTCGATATAATCTGTGAGCAATTTTCCAATTCCGTTTGAACGAAAATTGGGGTTTACTACAAAATTATCAATCTCAAGATATTTTCCTGTCCATAATTTTGTCGCTGCCCAGCAACCGGTAATTCCCACGCACATATCATTGTCAAAAACTCCAATCTGAATGTAATTGTGAGGAACCATTTCAGAAAGGTAAGCCTGATATTTTTCAACTGATAAATTAGGATAAAGAAACCGCATGGTTTCAATTTGAGCCACCATTGTTTCTATTGTAGTAAGCTCTTTTAGTTGTAGATTCATTGTATTAAAAATAGGTTTCAAAAATACTCATTTTTTTGCATTGCCCATCAAATAATTCTCATCATAATAAGATGTGTGAAATCTATAATAAAGATTAAAAATTGTATAAGTTTCCACGAGTACTTCTGTGCTAACTTTGTATCAAAGGGAATGAGCAAAGCTAAAATACAACCCTTCAAAAAAAAGCAAAGCATTGGGACTAATAAAGCTAGTTTGTTCCCACAAAAGACAAAGCAAAGGGATTGATTCTGCTGAAATGTAACCCTCACAAAAAAACAGAGCATTGGGACTAATAAAGCTAGTTTGTTCCCATAAAAGACAAAGCACAAGGGATTGATTCTGCTGATATGTAACCCTCAAAAAAACAGAGCATTGGGACTAATAAAGCTAGTTTGTTCCCATAAAAGACAAAGCACAAGGGATTGATTCTGCTGATATGTAACCCTCAAAAAAACAGAGCATTGGGACTGATAAAGCTAGTTTGTTCCCATAAAAGACAAAGCACTACAGAGGTGATAAATCTGTCAATAATTTTATAAAATGGTAACTGATTCTCAGTTTTTGATTGAATTGAGAATCACCATTTTATAAGTTTAAAAATTAGAAAAACTAAAACTACTATATAAATAAAAAGAGCCGATAATTACTTATCGGCTCTTTTTTGTATGTCTTTATTAGAATTTATAAAATAAATTCAATCGCGTTATTTTTATACAATAAACAACTAAATTATCTCAAGTTCCGAATTTCCTTTAGGAATATAGAACATTTGATCGATCATGAGTTCTTCTTTTGTTTCTTCATTATATAAATAAAATGCAGGTTCTCCATTTAGTTTTTTAAATGTTGCTAACTTTCCATAACCGTAAAATCTTAAGATAGTATCTTGTGGAAAAGGCATTACTTTGAAACCATTTTTTACATCGTCAAGTAAACCTTTAATCCTTGCATTAGTGACTCATCATAAGTGGAAATGTAAGTTCTGTGCTATATTTGTTTTTTCTAAGTGTGTTTTAACCATTCATATTAAAGAACTAGATTTAATCCTTCTAAAAATTCACTGTAAAAAGTTAATTGAGGTAGATCTTTAAAATTATTAACAGAAAGCTTAATTACTTTTCCTAAACTATTCCACTGTAATTCTTCTCCAAATTCATTTCTAAAATTAGTTTTATATTTTCCAATTGATTTTGAAAGATACTTTTCATTTTGAGAAAAAAAATCATTTCCTTCTATTTGTAAGGTGAACCCAATTATTTTTGAGTTTTTATAAAATATAAATGATTGTTTTCCTTTATAATTTTCAATTGTGAAATTATCTTCATCAAATTGATAATAACCAAAAGTTTCGTTTCCCACTTTACTCAAAAAATTAGTTGAAGATAAAATGGAATAAGATTGATCTAAAATTGTATTTAGGTTAATCACATTATTATTTGTACAACTTACAAGGGCAGGAGATATGTATAAGCCTAATGCTCCTAACCCTGTATTTATAATAAATCTTCTTCTATTCATAAATAATTACTTATATAATACTTAATCCTTTTTCTAAAGTTCTGGCATGAAGCTTAACTTCAAGTTCAATATTTCTTTCACCCTCGGCTATATTTTTTTTAAATTGAAGCGCGGAACTTCCATCCAATCGTACTAATGAAACTAATTTACCGTACCCATAAAATTCTAATTTTAATTCAGCTTCATTTAAAGGAAGTACATCTAATTTTTTATTAAATAAGTTTATAATACTATCTCTAACTTCTTGTTTTCTAATGGAATTAAAATAAAAAGCTTTAGTTTGTAAATCTTCTTTTTCTTTAGATAATTCTAAAAATTTACTTGCATTATGCTCTTTTAAAAGAGCATGAATTTGAATAAAAAACTCTAATACTTTTTGTTTAATAATTGATTTTTCTATTTTAGATAAATCAACCGAATTTTGCCAACCATCTAAAACAAAAGGAAGTTCTACTTCAATTTCTGCAGCAATTTCAAAAAAAGGTAGTCCTTTTACTGGACTTGTAATTTTATTATTTTTATCAAAAGAAGGTCCAGGGCTATTTAATTCTGGAAAAAAGCTATGTTTTGTTTCTTTCCAATTGTCAATATCGGATAGATTGAACGAAATATTCATTCCGTCATTTTCTGTTAAAGTTTTTTGCCCGAATCTTGGAAGCAACTTCCCTACAACTTTATATTTTCCACTTTGTAAAACAATGTGATTGATAGGTACAGAACCGTCTAAAATTCCATCTTTAGAATCCTGACCTAAAAAACTAAAAACAGGTACGTCATTTACTAAAACTTTTCCAGCACAATTTAGATTTGGATAAAGTTCGTAATAAGGATTGTTTATTTTATAATTTCCCATTTTGTATTTAATTTAAATAATGTTTACTTAGTTTAATTTCTTTTTTAGGTACAACCTCAGAATATTTCTTTTCGACTCCCTCCTTAAACCATCCAATTGTAACTTCTGCTTCAAATGTTATTTCAAGTCCTGAAAATTTTAAAGTTGGTTCTATATAAATACCATTATTATCTGAGTCGATTTTCATTTCTCCTCCAAAATATGCATCTCCAGTTGCCCGTGCCAAAGCTTCAAAAGTTATTATAGGTGATTTTTTTCTATACCAAGGATTATTGCCTGCTTTTACTTCTACAATTAATTTCATACCCATTTTACCACCAATTAATAAATATCCATTTTGAGTTCCTTGTATACTATTTATAAGAACATCATTGAACATTATTTCAATCTCTCCATAGAATTTTGCATCTGCAGAAATCTCTGCTCCAACCTTCTTACCTGTACTTCTTATTTTTTCAACAATTTTTGAAATTGCAGGGCTACCTGTTGTTGCATATGAAGCAACTGTTATTGCTGCTGCAATTAGATCAATAGTTAAATTTGCTCCTATAAAAGGTTTTGCTCCAAAATTTAATTTCCCAACCATTGCAAGATTTAAAAAGTTCTCCTCTTTTTGCAAATACCACGAACCTACTATTTCAAATTTCGGATATTGTACACCAAAACTAACAGGTATTGAAGTAGTTTCTAATATTCCACGACACACATTAATTCCACCTTTAATCAAATCAATAGCTTTTGCTAATTGTTTTGCTAATATCTCTGTTTTCTTTTCCCATTCTTTAGTTAAACTTATTTTTCGCTGCGCATCATCCCATTCTGCCTTAAGTCCTATACCAACCACAATAGGGATCTCCCCATTTTTATTCATCAACCATCTTTTATATCCTTCTTTAGTTGCTATTTTTTGATGTTTTTCAAAAATCCTATATTCTACTGGCATATTAGTGTGAGAATAATCTTTTACATCTATTTTTAATTCAAATGCTAATTCCCACTTGATGTCGGGATAAACCATTACCTGAATAGTAGGATTCGAGTCATTAGAAAAATAGCGGCAGGAATGCACACCAATAGCATATTGATTTGCGAAAACTTTCGGCCAAATATACTTTAATGGAAAAAGATTAAACTGGCTTAAGTTTGATTTTATCGGAAAATCTAATTTATTTGTAACTTGATCTATTGCTTTAGTATACTCCGTAGAATTTATTGTAATGTTTTTTTTGTGTTTTCCTTTTTCTCTAAAACAGCCTTTGTTTTGGTATTCTGTTATATCAATTGTAATGTTTTTGTTAGTACTTGGCGCAATTGTTTCATAAACAACAGTTTGGGCATCATGCCCATAAGAATCAAAAGTAATATCTACGCGACGATTTTCGATATATTCTTTGTCGCTTTTATATTTAATATTATCACGTCCTTTTTTATCATCGGTTGGGTTTACTTCTCCACGACCAATAGAAACAATTCTACTGCCATCTAAACCTCCATCTGTAAATATTTTTTTTACAGCATCGCTTCGTTGTTGCGATAATTTTTGGTTGTATTGCTCTTTTCCTATTACGCAGGCGTGACCATCAATTCTTATGTAAGAATGTTGCGATCCTAACAAATATTGCAGAACATTATTGAGTGTTGTTTTTGCCTCTGTAGTTATATCATATTTTTCAAAATCAAAAAGAATCGTTTTTAAAATTGGTGTTTTAGGATTCGATACATTTTTTAATTTTTCACCATTATCAAAAAGCCTTATCGGTGTTTTTTTGCTTTCAGTAATCTCAATAATTTCAAATCTGCAAAGTTCGTGTCTTTCTTTGTTTTTGTCAGGATCTCCCGTTTTTAAAGGAGATAAATTTGTTGGAGGCTTTACTTCCTGAGAAGCTATTTTTTTATTAATTTTTAGATAACAGGCATGTTTAGTCTCGTCTTTACCATTAGGGATATAGAGTTTAATAGCAGGATCAAAAACTTTTACATAAAATTCTTCCGTTTCTTTTATCCCCATTAGTTTTGGGTACCACGAAAAAGTGTTTTTTAAAGCTAGATTTATTTCGCCATCAATTACATCGACACTGGTGTATCGATGCAATGGAGTTTTGCCATCACCGGATTTTCTAAAAATATCAACAGTTAAATTTAAATTTCCGTTAAGTCCTTCTGTCATTAAATTTAAGTAGATGGTTTCCCCATATTTAAATAGGTGCTCTTTGGTAACATCTTTACCATCATTAGTTGTACACCATTTACTGCTTACTATTTTTGCAGGACAATGCCCGCGTACCACCAAACCTGTTTGGTTTATTACATCTCTATTGCCTGAAAGACTAGCTTCTATATAATATTCAAATGGTCCGCATAAGGCATTAGGAATACTTATTCTTTGTGGTACGTTTGCAGAATGTATTCTTTGTACAATAATCGTATTCTTTTTTCGATCTTGAAGTATCCAGGTAATGTCCTTTTTTTTATCTGCTTCTGTCGTTCCTTCATACCATAAATCAACTTCAAAAAAAACTTCCTGATCTCCTGCAATTACGACTTTTTTATTAGGGGTAGATAAGTTCGATATTACTTTTCCTTTTCCTGTCCATTTTATTCTTTTTACACCTTTTGCCATTTTAAATTTTATTCAAATTATTGCCATTAGAAATTTAATCCCTTATGTGCAGCTTCTTTTGCATACATATCCCTAACATCAACCATTGGGTTTATAAGGTTATGCACCATTGTGTCAACATTTTTAAAATTTTGCTCGCCTGGTTCTGCTGTTTGCCCGTGATTTGTAATTTCAATACAATCGGGCGCTCCAAGTGGGCAGGTTGCTTTGCTGTCTTCCAATAATATTTTACCTTGGTTACTTAATGTTACTTTTTCATAATGACCGCTCCACTTTGTTATTACGGCCTGACAAGGTGCAAACGAGCTGCCGGTAGGTTGTTTTTTTGCAATTACCAAAAGTATTTTTTTCTAAAGTCTGACCAATTTCTTTGGTTGTGGCAAGAAGTTTATCAGATCCTTCCTTATCATTACCAAAATGTTTGGTTTGTGTTTTAACTTTAATTTTATCTGTTTTAGAGGAGTCTTCACTAAACTTGCATTTGCACGTAGCTCCCTGTACTACGTAATGTTTTTCGCTCATAATATTAGTTCTTTAAAATTGCCACCATTTTTTTTTGGGTTTGACTTCTTCAACAAATAATTGTATTTCGGGAGTTGTTCTCATTTCCTTTTTATCATTTAGATTAGATATCGTAACGGAATATTTTTGAGGAGTATCTAATTCTAAACTACAACTTACAAAAATGGCTTCGGGCATATGATTTAAAGGATTCAGGAAGTATTTTGCCCTGTAATTGCCAGCAACTTTTTCTTCTGAATATTCTTTTACAGGTAAATTTAATTCTCTCTCAAAATCGGTTTTATGGCGATCATCATCTAATTTTCCATCAATGTCAATTACTATGAAATTATCGATATCGAGATAATCATCTACTTTTTGATTTACTTTATAATTTAGGTTTTCACTTTTTGCCATTAGAGGAAAGTCAATCTCTGTTTGAATAGATAAAGAAGAAGGAAATTGAATATGGATTCCGTTAAAAAAAGCATTCAAAAACCAGTCTTTTGACATTGAAAAATATAGCGCATCACTATTTTCTAAGTTTCTATCATATATAGAAAAATATTTTTCGACCTGATCTCTTTTATAGTATTTTCTGATTTCTTTTTTTGTTTCTTGCCAGCGTTCTTCAATCTGACTGAAGTTATTAATGTAAACCCACTTTCCCCTTTCATCAACAACCACCAATAAAGGATATAATGCAGAAGAAGCTTTTTGGGCAATTTCTTCGACCATAGTATTCGTTATAGAATCGTTAACGTAAGTAGATTCAATACGATTAACTTCAAAAAAATAAAAGTTATTATCGCTTTTTGCTTTCCATTTTATATTGAACTGCTGTTTTACGGTATCTATTTTACCTCCATTTTGTATGGTATAAACAACACTGTATGAATTGTTAATTTGTGCGCTGTCGAGCGAAAGAATGATAGAACAATTGTTATGAACTACCTTTTTCCTGTCTTTTTCTTTTTCGTCATCTGTAAGTTCGATCTTTTCCGGAGCTAAAATCACATATTCCAAATGGTAAGGAAAGTCTGCCCCTATTAAATCTTTTACGGATATGCAAAATCGATTATGATAACTTCTGAGAAAGGAAGGCTCGATGCTTAAATCTTGAGCTACACTGAGTAATGTATCTCCTTTTTTAATCTTATACGTTAAATAGTCTTCATACGAAGGCTCTGGAATGAAAAGCATATATTATAAATGTCTAAAAATCAAATATACGTTTTTTCTTTCAATTTACTGAGCAATACGTACAAAAAAACCGACAATTGCTTGTCGGGTTCTTTGTTGTATGTCTTGAATAAATTATCCGTTTAAAGCTTCTGCTCCACCAACGATCTCAAGGATCTCATTAGTAATAGCTGCCTGACGTGCTTTATTATAAGTCAATTTCAATTGGTTTCTTAATTCAGTTGCGTTGTCAGTTGCTTTGTGCATAGCTGTCATACGCGCTCCGTGTTCTGAAGCAAATGAATCGCGAATACCTTTGTATAATTGTGTTTTTAATGATTTAGGAATCAAAGTTAATACAATCTCTTCTTTTGAAGGCTCGAAAATATAATCTCCTGTCGAAACCGGCACATCAGATTTAATTGGAGCTAACGGTAAAAATTGTTCTGTCTGAACGATTTGTGTGGCAGCATTTTTAAACTGATTGTAGATCAATTCGATTCTGTCGTAATCTCCAGATAAAAATTTCTGAGTTAAGTTATCAGCAATTCCGGCAACATTTTCAAAAGTTAAATGATCGAAAATTGCATTATGATGACCGTGAACTTTAAAAGATTTACTTAGTACATCATTTCCTTTTTTACCAATAGGAAAAACATCAACTTGTTTTCCAGCGTAAAATGCAGTACGGTTTTTAACCTCCTTAATAATATTTGTGTTGAATGCTCCACATAAACCTCTGTTTGAAGTTATAGCAACAAGCAATACTTTTTTTACTTCACGTTGTGTTGTATAATCTCCTCCTACTTCACCATCAAGTGTTGCGGAAAGGTTTTGTAACAACTCCGTTAATTTCTCGGCATAAGGGCGCATTGCAGTGATTGCATCTTGTGCTTTCTTAAGCTTTGCTGCAGAAACCATTTTCATTGCCGATGTAATCTGCATCGTCGATGAAACGGAAGTAATTCTATTACGGATTTCCTTTAAATTTGCCATCTATTAATTAGAAAATGTGACAATTTGAAAATTAGATAATTAGAATGATGTTAAAACATTTTCTAATTATCTAATTAACGAATTATCTTATTAGTTATATTTTGCTGAAATTTCTTTTGCTGCTTTTTCGATTACATCAGTAATGTTGTCATCTAATTTACCAGCTTTCAAAGCGTTAAGCGTATCTTTATGTTTACTGTTTAAGTAAGCTAAGAAATCTGCTTCAAACTCTTTTACTTTATTTACAGGTACGTTTCTTAATAAGTTTTTAGAACCAGCGTAAATAATAGCAACTTGGTTTTCTACTGTATAAGGATCATTTAAACCTTGTTTCAAGATCTCAACGTTTCTTCTACCTTTTTCAATTACGTTTAAAGTAACTGAATCTAAGTCAGAACCAAATTTAGCGAAAGCTTCTAATTCACGGAATTGAGCCTGGTCTAATTTTAAAGTTCCGGAAACTTTTTTCATTGATTTAATCTGAGCATTACCTCCAACACGAGATACAGAGATACCTACGTTAATTGCAGGACGAACTCCAGAGTTGAACAAATCTCCATCAAGGAAAATCTGACCATCTGTAATCGAAATTACGTTTGTTGGGATATATGCCGAAACGTCACCAGCCTGAGTTTCGATAATTGGCAAAGCAGTTAATGAACCACCACCTTTTACGATAGGCTTGATAGAATCCGGTAAATCGTTCATGTTTTTAGCAATTCCGTCATCCGCAATTACTTTACAAGCACGCTCTAATAAACGAGAGTGTAAGTAGAAAACGTCTCCAGGATATGCTTCACGTCCCGGTGGTCTTCTTAATAAAAGAGAAACCTCACGGTAAGCAACAGCTTGTTTAGATAAATCATCATACACAATAAGTGCAGGACGACCTGAATCTCTAAAATATTCTCCAATTGCAGCACCTGCGAAAGGAGCATAAACTTGCATTGGAGCCGGATCAGAAGCATTAGCTGCAACAATAACGGTATAAGCCATTGCGCCTTTTTCTTCTAACATTTTAGCAATTCCTGCTACAGTTGAAGCTTTTTGCCCAATTGCAACATATATACAGAATACAGGTTTTCCTGCATCGTAAAATTCTTTTTGATTTAAGATTGTATCGATACAAACAGTTGATTTACCTGTTTGACGGTCACCAATAACAAGCTCACGTTGTCCACGACCCACCGGGATCATAGCATCTACTGCTTTAATACCTGTTTGTAATGGCTCAGTTACCGGCTGACGGAAGATAACACCAGGTGCTTTTCTTTCTAAAGGCATTTCGTACAAGTCTCCACCAATTGGTCCTTTTCCATCAATTGGAAAACCAAGAGTGTTCACTACACGTCCTACCATTTGCTCACCTACTTTAAGAGATGCAATACGTTGTGTTCTTTTTGCTGTTGAACCTTCTTTGATTCCTGTTGATGGTCCTAAAAGTACCACACCAACATTGTCTTCTTCAAGGTTCAATACAATAGCTTCAAGTCCGTTATCAAATTCAACTAACTCACCATATTGTACATTCGATAGCCCGTAAATACGAGCAATACCGTCTCCAACTTGAAGTACTGTTCCTACTTCTTCTAGCGTAGCACCAGATTCAAAACCTTCTACTTGCTTTCTTAATATTGCTGAAATTTCAGCAGGTTTGATTTCCGCCATCTTAATTTATAATTTAGACACTTTTATGTGTAATAAAACTAATTACTTAACTCTCTTTTTAATACCTGCAATCTGTTTGCCACAGATGCATTGTATTGTTGATCACCTATTCTTAAAATAAATCCTCCAATGATTGATGGATCTACTACATTTTCTATTGTTATTTTCTTATCTGATAATGTCGCCACTTTTGCTAAAACTTTAGCTTCTAAAGTTGCATCCATTGGAATTGCTGTTGTAACTTTTGCTACTTCAACACCATTGCTCTCATCAAATAATCTTTTGTATTCTAAAGCAATTGCTTCCAGAATTTCAAATCTCTTGTTTTCAAATAATAAATGAAATAACCCTTTGGTTACGCTATTTACATTTTCAAAAACTTCTAAAAGAGCACTTTCTTTAACTTCAACTTTTGTAGTTGGGTTTTGAATAAATGTACTCAATTCTGCATTAGTATCAATTGTTGAAGCAATTGATTTCATGTCGTTATTTACAGCTTCGGCAACACCTTTAGAGTTTGCTAAGTCTAGAATTGCTTTTGCATAACGAATTGCTGCTCTTGTACTTGCCATAATCTTAGTTTAACTTTACGTCACCCAACATTTTCTCTACTAATTTAGTTTGAGATTCTTTGTTCGATAATTCTTCTTTCAACAATTTTTCAGCAATGCTTAATGATAAAGTAGAAACTTGTAATTTCAATTCAGCCATAGCAGCATTTTTTTCACTTTCGATAGCAGCTTTCGCCTGAGCGATCATTTTTTGACCGGCTTCTTGTGCTTCGTTTTTAGATTCAGCAATCATTTTATCTTTCATTTCACGAGCTTCTTTTAGCATCGCGTCACGTTCTGCACGAGCTTCATTCAAAATTCTTTGATTATCAGCTTGCAAATTTTCCATTTCTCTTTTTGCGTTTTCAGCAGAAAGTAATGCATTTTTAATACCTTCTTCTCTTGCAGTAATAGATTCCATAATTGGTTTCCATGCAAATTTTACTAAAAGTAAAATTAATACCAACAAGATTAAAGCTTGCCAAAAGAATAAACCGAATGAAAAATCGTTAATTAACTTATCCATTTTATAACTATATTAAATATTTAATTTCTTTTTTAAAAGTAACAACACCTTTAACCAACCGTTAAAGATGTTGTTATTTCTTTCTTTATTATTTTCCTAAGATCAAAGCAGCAAATGCTAAACCTTCTAATAAAGCCGCGATAATAATCATCGCAGTTTGAATTTTACCAGCAGCTTCTGGCTGACGAGCAATAGCGTCCATAGCAGATCCACCGATTTTACCTAAACCTAAACCTGCTCCGATTACTACTAATCCAGCACCTACTAAAGTTGGAATTGTTCCCATAACTATTTATATATATAAAATTAAACTTCTAAATTAGATAATTACATTCTCATCAGCGTGGTGATGATCATGTTCCTGAACTGCCATACCAATAAACAATGATGATAACATTGTGAAAATGAAGGCCTGTAAAAATGCAACTAAAACTTCGATAACCGAAATAAATAATGTTAATCCTAAAGAGATTGGCAAATCTGCAGCTAAATTTTTACCTACAAAGATCATTGCGATCAAACTCATAATTACTACGTGACCTGCAGTAATATTTGCATACAAACGAATTAATAATGCAAATGGTTTTGTTAATGTTCCTAAGATTTCAATTGGAGCTAAAATAATTTTCATTGGAACAGGAACTCCCGGCATCCAGAAAATGTGTCCCCAATACTCTTTGTTTGCACTAAATTGTGTAATAATGAAAGTAAATGCAGCCAAACAAACTGTAATGGCAATATTTCCTGTAACGTTAATTCCCAGTGGAGTCATACCTAATAAGTTTAACAACCACACAAAGAAAAATACCGTTAACAAGTAACCCATATATTTTCTGTATTTTTTCTCACCAATATTTGGAACAGCGATTTCATCTCTAATGAAAATAATAAGCGGTTCTAACACTCTTCCAAATCCAGTTGGAATTGGTCCTTTTTTATATGATTTTGCTAATCCGGTAAACATTATAAATAATAGAACAGAAACAAAAAGCATTGACACTACATTTTTTGTAATAGAAAAATCTAATGGCTTTTCGTTTTCCGGATGTCCGTGCTCATTAAGCTTAATCGCTCCGGTAGCATCTGTTTTGTAAATTTTACCGTGAACTAATTTGTAAAAAGTTCCGTCAACCTCTGCAACTTCTTCACCATAGTGAAATTTTGAAGAAGAGAAAATTTTCAATCCTCCGTCAATAAGAATTACAGGTAATGGAAAACCATAATGTTTATTTTCCTTTTCGTCTGAAAAGAAAACAAAATCATGAGAATCTTGTAAGTGATGATCAATAAAAGCATCCACTTTTGCTTTTGGATCAAGAGCTTCGTGCTCACCTTCTACAGGAGCGTTATGTGAAATTACTTTCTCTTCATGAGCGGCCTCAGTCTGTACATGCGTTGAGTCATTCTCTGAATTTGCAAAACTCATTACTGGAGAACAAGCTACTAAAGCTGCAAGAATAAATTTGAGCGGTTTGTTTGAAATCACCATATCTGTTAAAAATCTTATTTTTTTACGTTTCTAAAATTTGGTGCAAAGGTACATTTTTTATTAATATTCAAAAGGATATGAAAAATTATTTTTGAACCTTGTTTTACAGAATCGTTATTTTAACGCTTTTCATTTAATAATCGGACAGTTAAAAGCGTCTGAAATAACAAAAACAAAATAAATGTTATAAAAAAACTGATTTTTTCAACCATCACCTCTTCCGTTCTGTTTTCTAAAATTGGTCTTAAAATTAAATATCCTATCAACATTTGAGTAAAAGTTCCCAACAAGAAAGCCATCCCGATTATCTCAAAGTTCTTCTTTTTTACTATTAATAATATAAGGTACAATAATGCGGATAATCCAAAAAAAATCAAATATAAAAATACTATATCATAATAAAAGTTTTGGGTATTTACCCCCAAAACTAAATAAGCGGCTTTATGCAAAACACAGGCTGCTAAAGCAAAAAAAAATAAATGTAGAAAAGGTTTGTAATTTTTTAAAAGCATTTGAAATAATTTTCTGCAAAGATGCAACATTTATTTAAAGCTACTTTAAAAGATAAATTACTTTGTTTTATTGATTTCATTCACCTGACGAATCACATTATATAAAGCAAGTCCGACACCTATCATTACAAAAATAGTATTGTAATACACTTTTGGGCTAGGATGATTTTCATCTAACCATGCACCAAAATAGGAAAATAGAAAAATAATAATCCCCATTTGAACAGGAATGTTAATAAGTGGCAACCATTTATTTCTTCTGTTTTTATTCGGCTCCTTTTCCATCTTTTAGGATTACTTCTTTGTTATTTGTTAGCATGGTACAAGTAGCGGTAAAATCAGCTCCCGGTTCTATAGAAAGCTTTCCAACAGCAACTTCTCCATGAATTCGTGCAGATGATTTTATATTAAGTATTTCCAGAACTTTTATCTTTCCCTGAAATTCTCCTTCAATATCAGCATTATTGCAAACAATTTCGCCTTTTACAACGCCTGATACCCCTATAACTAATTTTCCTTGTGAAGTAAAGTTTCCTATTAATTCGCCATCTAATCTAAAATCAGCTTTAGAAACTATATCGCCTATTATAGAGGTTCCTTCTACAATTCTATTTGTTTTTCCTAAAAGTTCTGTACCGTTTTTTTTAACTTTATCAAACATTATTATGGGTTTTTAGGAGCTAAATAAGCTTCAATATTTTTTTTAATTTGAATTACTTTATAATTATCACTTGATATGATAATGGCAGGATTAGAGATTTTATATTTCTTATCTTCTTTTAATACTCCTGAAACATCTTTGGCATAAGCTTCTGATTTTAAGCCATGAATAACTACAAAACTTTCTGTTTTATTGTATTTGTCTAAAGAAGTTGTCAGCCTTTCGAAATTCTCAACATCTAAAAATTTCTTTATTGCTTCTTCAATCTGTTTGGCTGTTTTGGTATCCTCTTTTGGAATTTTATAAATAATTTTCCAGTTTTTGCTGTCAACTGCCGTAAAATCAAGTTTTTCTAAAGCTGGAATTTGTTTCTCTAAAATTTCTCGCGCATTTTTACCTTCATCACTATTTGGATAATTATCTGCTACTGATTCTAAGCCTTTTTTATAAGCTGCCAAACCATTTACTTTCCCTAAAGTATTCGCTTTCAATAATTCATATTTAGAAACAATTTCATCCCCTGAATATTGATTGATTAAATTATCAATGTTATCCAGGACAATATCAAATTGTTCTTGCTGATATAATTTATACCATTTTTGATATTCTTTCTCAGGAGATGCCAGATCATCTGTATTTGTGTTGTTTAAAATTTGAGCATATCGTGAATCCGGATATTTTGTTGTAATATCGAACTTGACAGACTCTGCTTTCGCCGGATTTGTAATCTGGTATATTTTATACAAATTATACATCGACGGCAAAATCAATTTTTCCTCCGGATTGTTTCGTAATAATTGTTCCAATTTTTCACTGGCCAAATTATACTCCTTAAATTTCTCTTTATAAATGAGTCCTAATTGGTAATATGCAAAATTACGCTCTATGCCAATACTATCTATAGCAGACTGTGTTTTTGGAAGTTGTTTTTCGTAAAAATCAGTTGTATATTTTTCGACAACAACAGAGTCTTTTATAGCATTTGCACCCTGACCGTTATTTATTGTATCATTCATTGCTGCATTATTAGCCGATTTTATAGCTGCCAATCTCCAATTTCCGCCCATAGTTCTGTTCCCCCACAATTTCTTGAATTGCAATTTTCCGTAAGCAACTGTAGTTGGATTATAAAAATAAAAAGTACTGGAACTTGCCGTTTCATTTCCTGTTGGAGGATTAAATGCTCCCACGCCAGGATCACTTTTTCCTACTGAATTAGGATTTACAGCTGTTGGAGCATTACTGGCATTGGTATTACGATCGATATTGGCTAATCTTTCTTTTTCTTTTTCCTCTAAAATACGTTTTGCTTCATCTTTCTTTTTAAGCTCTGTAATATAATTTTCGAAATATAATTTTCGGTCGACAGCGGGTAAACCGTATACCTTAATTATACTATCATTACGTTTTGCAATTCCTTCGTATTTAATTACGTTATCTAGGTTTTTTCTGTTTTTTTGAATAAAGGCGTATTCCCTTGTCTTAGGATCTAATTTAACTAACGTACTGTCATAATATTTAGCTGCCATTGTATAATCAGTATTTTTAAAATACATGTTTCCAATGTTTCTATAAGTCGAAGCGACTAAATAAGGATCTTTAGATTTTCTGGCTAATGATTTATTATAGAAAATTAAAGCATCTTCCTGTTCTTTGTATTTGTCGAAAAAGACTCCCATTTCATAAAACAATATGTCATAATAGGGTCTGTTTTCACGATCTGCGACTAACTTATTATAGGTTTCAACAAACAAATCCTGATTGCCATGTTCATAATCAAACATCTGTGCTTTTTTAGCATAAGCATGCATCATATATTTTCGATCTGCTTTTCGGTTCATATCAATTACGCCATCATAAAAATAATTGGCACTGTCTTTTTTTCCGGCTTCCTGATAGATCTGTCCTAAAATAAAACGGTATCTTGCTCTGTCTTCATTTACTTTGGTGAATTTTTCAGCAATTCTAAGTTTGGCAACAGCACTGTCTTTTTGTTCTAAATTCAAAAAAGTCTCTGCTAATAAGGCATTTGCATCCGAAAAAGTTTGCTTATTTAAATCTGTATTTTTTAATAATAGCTTGATGTTTTTTAAAGCTATAGCATCATTTCCTAAGCGCATATTGGTCTTTTCTCGCCAGATTTTTGCTGTATAAATGTTACTGCTATTGGGGTATTTGTATAAAATATAATTGAACGCTTCAAGAGCAGGAATAAAGCGCTGATCATAATATCTGGCTTTTCCGAGCATTAAATACGCTTCATCAATTTGTGAGTTTCGCTCTCTTCCGCCAATATTCATAGAATGTTTCTGAATGGCTTTTGTGGCTTTGGTTTCAGCCTTTTCAAAATCAGGATTTTTTGCTTTCTCTCCTTCAGAAAAATTTTCGTCGATTTGCATTTTTTCAATTGGAAGCATCTTCCAAAAATTATCCTGATTGTTGGCCTGAATAGACTTCAAACCTTTATCAAGGCCAATGCCTCCATTGTACAAAATATTATATTTTGTACTCAAGGCATGGGAGTTTCTAGCTAAAAATGTATTTTTTTTGGTAGAACACGCTATCAAAAGAAATAAAAAGACCAGAAAAAAACTATATTTAAGAGTATTCTTTTTCAATAGAAAAGAGTTTAAATCAATTAACTTCTAAAAAGGATTTTTAGTATATTGACTTGTAAAAATACGCTTCTTTTTGAAATATAGAAACTTATACCGCAAAAAACGATTCCAGTTCTTGTAAGGTTTCTTTTGAAGTCTGAATATCTTTGACAATTTCACCCTTATTAAGTGCTACAATTCGATCACATACTTCTACTGTATGCTGTAAATCATGACTGGAAACCAGTACGGTAACATTTGGATTATCAGCCAGATCTTTTATTATTTTTTTTAATCGGCTAACGGTTGTTGGGTCTAAATTTGCGAAAGGCTCATCAAGAATAACGACTTCAGGATTTCCGATCAATGTGGCAATAATACCCACTTTCTTCTGATTTCCTTTAGATAAATCTCTCAGATATTTTTTATTGTTCAGGATTTCTCCATTAAAAAATTCTTCATGTTGCGCCAGTAATCCATCAATATCAGCTTTGTTCTGATGGCGCAAATCTCCGATAAAATAAAAATATTCCTCAGGAGTTAAATAACCAATCAAAAAACTTTCATCCAGAAAAGATCCTGTAAAAGATTTCCAGTTTTCACTTGTGTTTACCTGAATATTATTATTTCTGATACTTCCGGTAGAAGGCTGAATCAAATCTAATAACAAACTGAAAAAAGTCGTTTTTCCCGCTCCGTTATTGCCCACTAATCCAAAGCTTTGCCCTTTTGGAATTTCAAGATTATTAATATTTAATACTGTTGTTCCGTTATATTTTTTTGAAAGTTGATTTACTTGTATCATTTTTACTGGTTTAATTGTTGATTTGTTTAATCGTTAATTTGATTGATTTTAAGTCCTATAATTTATTAATTATCTTATCATCAAATTGACACATTTTCTAATTAGTTCTTTTGTTTGTAAGCACTTATCGTACTGTATTTCTCGACTTTATATCTTTTTTCGATTAATGAAAATACCTTGTCTTTTAAGATAAACCCCAGGACTCCTGCTCCTGCAACTAATGATAAACCTATGGTTTTATTTCCTAAATAAAGACCAATTGCGTAAAGGCCTAACGGCAATAATATTTTGGGCAACGTCAATAACATAGCACTCACATTAAAAGCTTTTTTGTCTCCAAAAGCTCCTCCGGCAGAACTTAGATCAATTGGCGTTTTTGTAAATGCGCCGCCCAGAAGCACTAAGTGCGAGTTTACTCCGATATTATAAATCGCACCTACTATAATTGTCAGATAAATTTCCCATCCAAAAAAAAGATAAAACGAAGCAATTATGGTTGAAATAATTGTACCAATAACAATCAACCACCATTTTGAGGTGATATAACCGCGGTATGGAATATTTTGTGTCATCATTAACTGGTAATAGGAACTATCCCAGCTTGGTACAAACTGACCAAAGACGAATAAAAATCCTCCCGAAACAAAGATTCCGGCAAAAATATGCATGACCTCTGGCTGACTTTTGTTTCCGAAAAAGATGAATCCGTAGAACAAAAAGAAGATACTCATAAATATCGTTGTTTTCGATCTTTTGTTTCTCTTAATCAGTTTGATATCATTTTTTAGAAAGGTTCCTAAAGTTCCAAATTGATTGAGCCAGGAAAGATTTTCGGTTGTAGCAATATCTTCTTTTGTAGAAAGTCCGGCATCCAGAAACAAATTGTTTTTAAAGTACTTAAAGGTAAATAAATACAATCCCGTTAATACCAAAACAGGAATTACAAACAATCCTTTTGTGGCATAAAATCCCTGAAAAACAGGCGTTGTAAAAGTAGTTATATCAAATACCTTATAAAATTGCGCCGCAGCTAAAACAAGAATTAATCCGATAAAAACAACAAACAATTTATCAATATTGCTCAAAATAATATTCAGAAAATTGTTGATATATACTAAAGAAAAAGCTGCTAAAAGCCAAAAGATAATCCCAAAAAGATCGTAACCTTCCAGAACTAGCACAATAGAAAATGGGATAAAGAAAAGAGCGTGAACCCAATTAAAAAAAGACAAAGCGGTTTTGCCCAACGAGAAATGAACAATTGTTGGTTTTCTGAAAGGCAAAACCAATAAAGGTTTTATATTCAATACAGGAATTGCCTGCATCAACAAGCGAATTACAAGGTCAAACAGAAAATAATAAATTAGAAATTGATTGATAGTCGATAATGGTTCCAAATTCATTTTTCTTAATACATAAAATGCCCCGACGCCCATTCCGATAAAGAGTACCGAAAAATAAACCATCAAAAAACCAATTAAAATTTTCATTGCCACATTTGCACCAAAGGATGCAGATCTGGTAAAGGCTTTCCATTCGAGATAAATAAACTTTTTAATCATGGCTATTTGGTTTTCAGTTTTGTAGTAAGAGATCAAATGTAAGCAAACGTTACAAAAAAAGTTAAAAATAATAATTTAGTACCTCACATTTAATCTCCGTTTGCTACTTTTGCATAAAATATACAATCATGCCTTCATTCTTAAAACTCATAATTAAAGAGGTAAAACGCGAAACATCCGATGCCGTTTCTGTACTTTTTAATGTTCCCGAAGAACTTAAACCTGACTATAAATTTATAGCAGGGCAATACATAAATTTAAAATTAACACTTGATAATCAAGAGATTCGTCGTGCTTACTCTATTTGTTCTGCACCCGAAAGCGGTGAATTAAGAATTGCAGTAAAAGCAGTAAAAAACGGTTTGTTTTCTCAATTTGCCAATACCAGACTTAAAGCCGGTGATGTTCTTGAAGTAGGTCACCCGGAAGGAAAATTTACTTTTGAACCAGACGCTGAAAGACAAAAAAACTACGCAGCTTTTGTTGCCGGAAGCGGAATTACTCCGGTTCTTTCTATCATAAAATCTGTTATGAAAAGTGAACCGAAAAGTTCATTTGTATTGGTTTATGGAAATAGAACTCCTGAAGAGACTATATTCTATCAGGAATTACACGATTTGCAATTGCAATATGTAGGTCGTTTTTTCGTGCATTATGTTTTTAGTCAGGCTAAAGCCGAAAATGCTTTATTTGGCAGAATCGAAAAATCAGCAGTGAATTTTGTTTTAAACAACAAACATAAAGAATTGCAATTTGATAAGTTTTTCTTGTGCGGACCTGAAGAAATGATCAATATTGTTTCTAATGTTTTAAAAGAGAAAAATGTAAAAGAATCTGCGATTAAGTTTGAGCTTTTTACTTCTTCTTCTCAGGAACACGAAATAAAAACATCACTTGAAGGACACACAAAAATCACCGTTTTAGTAGATGATGACGAAGTTTCATTCGAAATGTCTCAAAAACAAACCATATTAGATGCCGCTTTAAAACAGGGAATCGACGCTCCCTATTCTTGCCAGGGCGGAATTTGCAGTAGTTGTCTTGCCCGTGTAACTTCCGGAACTGCCGAAATGACTAAAAACTCCATTTTGACCGATAAAGAAATTGCTTCAGGTTTGATTTTAACCTGTCAGGCACATCCAACATCTGAATCTATTTATGTAGATTATGATGATGTTTAGAAGTTAAAATTCCAAAATATTCAAATTCCAAATTCCAAACTTAAAATTGGGATTTGGAATTTTTTTTATCTGATTACATTTATGGCAGATGTCGTGATGGGAAGATTTGGTTATAAAAGATTAGATTTCAATCCCAAAGTTTAGCAAATTATTACTTTTTGTATATTAAAAAGTACGGTTCTTATTAAAAACACCAATAAACAATACATAAAAAAACACACTTGTTTTTAAGTATTTTTTAAAAAATATGCCAAAAATTTAGTATATTAGTACTTTATTAAAGCTACTCATTCTTCTTTATCTATAAGATTGATTTGTAAAGCTATTTCTGATTGTCAACCTAAAATTTAAATATCATGGCAATGCATCATTACCTCCGTCTATCTTTTATCGTACTTTTTGTAATAACCTCTTTGTTTTGTATTTACTTTATAATTAAAAAAAGAAGAAACAAAAAAGCCCCTAAATTACTTTCAGAAGAAAAGTATCGCTCATCAATGAGTGAGGGAATGAAAGAAATATCATCTAGTGATAGTTTTTTTAATATTTGGCCTTATGTAAGTGAATTAAAAGCCGCTAAAATTTTATCGAAAAAAATTAAAGAATCGGAATTGGTTCATAAAGTGTATAGAAATTCAACCGAAGATTTTGAACATATTTTACTCGCTACTGAAAAAGAAAATCATTTTGTGAAGGTTGTAGTTGACAGAAACAAAAAGAAAGCAATGGGATATCTTCTTCTTGATTTATAATAGTCTGAAAAATTCCAATTAAAAAATTCCAAATTCCAACTTGACAATTGGAATTTGGAATTTTTTTATTAGAATTCAGCCTCTTAAATTTACAAAAGACTCTGAATTTTATTTACAATTTCATCTGGAAGTATGGTTCTCATTACATCTTGGTAACCTTCGACAATTTTGTTTCCATAAACTGATGTTGGCAATTGTGGATATTGATTCAGATCTGAAGTTAAAGCATTTTCCATCGTTTGATTGAATGGCAAAAATCCTGCGTACGGATGTGTTGCGCCCCATAGAGTCACAACTTTTACGCCCAACATTGCCGCAATATGTGCATTTCCGGAATCCATAGAAAGCATAACATCAAGATTACTAATTAGTTGTAATTCTTGCTGGAATTTAATTTTTCCGGCCATGTTTATTACATTTTCAAATGGTTCTGAAAGTGAATCCAAAATTTCGATTTCTTTCTTTCCTCCTCCAAAGAGTACTATTTTATACTCTTTATTAGCTGCTAATTTTGCAATCACTTCCTGCATTAAATCCTGCGGATAAACCTTAGAATCGTATTGTGCAAAAGGTGCAATTCCGATCAGTTTTTGGTTTTTATCCCCGATAATTCCTAATATTTCTGAACTTAAAGTTGCCTTTTCAGGAAAAGTGGGATTTGATAAATCTAAAGAAAAACCAAGTTCCTGGAACACTTTTGCGTGCCTTTCGAACATAGTTGGCAATTGTTTGAAAATTTTATTTTCGGCGCGTGTTAATTCTTTTTTACCTTCACGACCTTTATCAACTGTGGCTCTTTTTTTTCCGCTTAAAGCGAAAAGTAAACTCACAATTTTAGATCTCAGAACATTATGAAGATCTGCAAAAGCATCAATTTTAAGTTGTTGCACGTCTTGAAATAATTTCAAAAGTCCCGTAAAACCTTTGTGACGTTCTTTTTCATCAAAAGCAAAAAAGTTAAGATTAGGAATTCCGTCAAAAAATGGCTTGAAAAACGGACGTGAAATTACGGTGATTTTTACCTCCGGATATTGTTTTACAAAAGCACGTAAAACAGGAACCGTCATGGCGACATCTCCCATTGCGGAAAGTCTCATGACGGCTATATGTTTAATTTTATTGGACAATTTTTGACTTTTAAAATTTAAATTCTGCTCTTTTCTTGTCTGTTTTTTAGCCCAGATTGAAATGGAAATCCCGGAGCAAAAAAATAAAGTTTCCTGTTTAAATAAAGCGACCAACAGAAGCTCTTTTTTGAACAATAGAAACTCTATTTTTTTGTGTCCCGATAGCTATCGGGATGAAATGGAAAGCTGGAAATAGCTCCAGAAATTATTTCTTATTTTGGTATAAAACAGGATTTAATTCATCGTCGTTGTACATTTTCATTTGTTTGTACACTTTCATAAATTTATCTCCGTTTTCGATATCAGTCAATAAATCATCAATCGCTGTTGATAAATCGCTTCTTTGCTCTAAAAGAATGTTTAGTTTTTCCTGACATTTATCTCTGTGTTCTTGCGAAGCTTCTGCACGAGTAGCTTCTTCGTTCATATGATAAATTTTTAGAGCCAGGATAGACAATCTGTCAAAAGCCCAAGCCGGACTTTCAGAATTGATTTTTGCACCGTCTTTTACTTTTACATCGATGTATTTTTGCAAAAAGTAGCTATCGATATATTCTACCATATCAGTACGTTCCTGATTAGAGGCATCGATTCTTCTTTTTAATGTAAGAGCTGCTACAGGATCGATTTGCGGATCACGGATAATATCTTCAAAATGCCATTGAACAGTGTCAATCCAGTTTTTTAGATATAATAAATGTTCGAATTTATCTTTTGGATAAGGATTGTTTATAGGTTGATCTACATTATCAAACTGATGATAATCTTTGATGCTTTGTTCGAAAACAGAATATGCTAATTTTGAAAACATGTGTTTATTTGTTAGAGTTACAAAGATACTTTTTATACTTTTATCGTGCGAATAAAACGATGAAATTTTCGTTATCGTACTGTAACCCATTGATAATTCTAAATTTTTATTATGAAAATCCATTATATTTCTGAAAATAATAGCGTATTAAATCATTTTTTAGGTCAAATCAGAAACATAAACGTTCAGAACGACAGTATGCGTTTTCGAAGAAATATAGAGCGAATTGGCGAAATTATGGCGTATGAACTAAGTAAGGATTTATCGTATAAAGAGGTTGAAATTCAGACTCCGCTGGGCATTAAAAAAACAACCGAAATCGAAAGCGATTTGGTTTTATGTTCGATTTTAAGAGCCGGATTGCCACTTCACAATGGTTTTCTGAATTATTTTGACCATGCTGAAAACAGCTTTGTTTCGGCTTGCAGATACCATCCTAATAATGATGATGAATTCGAAATTCGGGTTGAATATCAAGCTGTTTCAAACATCAACGATAAAACTGTTTTATTACTTGATCCAATGTTGGCTACCGGTCAGTCTATTGTGGCTGTTCATGAAAAGTTGATTCAAAATGCAACTCCAAAAGAAATTCATATTGTAGTGGTTATTGCAGCACCTGAAGGAATTGCTTTTCTTGAAAAAAACCTTCCTGAAAACTGCCATTTATGGGTGGCGTCTTTAGACGAAAAACTAAATGCTAAAAACTACATCATTCCAGGTCTTGGAGATGCGGGTGATCTTGCTTATGGAAGTAAATTATAGTTGAGAGAAAAACGTAAATAAACTACACAAAATCAAGACATAAAATACAATTTCGTTATTGAGTTTATGCTGCATATATTCTATGTGACCTGAAGCCATAATAGTCAAAGGAGCGATGCTAAACAATAATAAATCATTGCTTTTATCCGGCGAAACAATGTAAACAAGAGCTGCAATGAAAAAACAAGCTACAATTTTTTTGTATGAAGAATGTACGATTTGAGGCCTATTGGATAATGTCGTTAACATTGATGTTACAAAAAACAAGGCTACTGCAACGTATATTGAAAGTGCGCCATTTTCGTAATTGTTTTTAAAATAAGTAATATCAAAATCGATTACAGCACGCTTTTGAAAAAATTCTATTATATCAATATGGAAGATTAGTGCTATCAATAGGAAAATTATTGATACTGCCAAAAGTGCTATAAAAGGTAAGATCCAGTTTCTATAATCTCTCGAAACATGGAAAACAATCGATATGAAAACCAATATTAAGAACAGAACGCACCAAAATTGAAATAAAGAAGCTATTAAAATCCAAAAAGAAGCATCAAATATTTTTTCTTTTGATGCTTTTAAGGATTGTAACGAAATCAATCTTCGCAAGGCCAACAAGACAAAAAAGTTGGCATATATGACATTTGCATTATTAAAAATTGTGGGGAAAAACAATATGAACAATAAATAAAAAAATATCGTGTAACCGTTGTCTTTACTGAGCCCATTCTTTTTTACGATGAAATTAATCAGGAAAAAAGAGGCCAAAATAAAGCAGAGCAAACTTACTTTTTGAAACGCCAAAAAATAAGAACTCACCCATGATGGATCTTTAATTTGAAAAATAAAAAAGAAAACCAGTATTAAAATTACGACCAATGAATAATTTAATGGCGTAGATTTTTTAAAAACACTTGTTATCATAAGGATATTTTATACTTTTGTGATTGTAAATATAATACTTGTTTAAAAAGGAAAACCAACAAGTTGAAAAAAGATTCTATAATCTGAATTTGTTTTCAATGCGTTACACAACAATAAATAACATATAATTTTATAAATTATGACAGCTTTTTTCGAAGGAATACAATACTTATTCGTTAACATTTTATTTGCTCCACTTGACTTTTTACGTCACCTAGAACTTATTACCTGGTTTGGTGCTAATACTATTAACTGGATTTTTATGATCATCTGTGCATCCGCAATGGTTTATTGGATTAAACAATTACGCATTTTTGATGCAGCCGGAACAGAAAACCAAGATACTACTGCTCACTCTTTTTTAAAGTAAGTCGAAGCCAATATCTTTTCTAAAATACATCTTATCAAAATTTAGTTTATCTATATTTTGGTAAGATTTTTTTATGGCTTGTTGAAAATCATCTCCGTAAGATGTTACAGTCAATACACGTCCTCCGTTACTAACGACATTATCACCATCTAATTTTGTTCCTGCGTGAAAAACTATAGAATCTGTAATATTTTCTAATCCGGTAATTACTTTTCCTTTCTCAAAATCTTCAGGATATCCGCCAGAAACCACCATAATTGTAGTAGCACTTCTTGGATCAACTTCTAATGTAAATTCGTCTAATTTTTGATTTGCTACTGAAAGGAACAATTCTACCAAGTCAGATTTTAATCTCGGTACCACAACTTCCGTTTCAGGATCACCCATTCTCACGTTGTATTCAATAACAATTGGTTCGTTTTTTACATTGATCAAACCAATGAACACAAATCCTTTATATTCGATACCATCTTTTTGGAAACCTTCTATTGTTGGTTTTACAATACGAGTTTCGATTTTTTCCATTAAAACAGCATCAACATAAGGAACCGGAGAAACTGCTCCCATTCCGCCTGTATTTAAGCCTGTATCTCCTTCACCAATTCTTTTGTAATCTTTTGCTGTTGGAAGAATTTTATAGCTTTTTCCGTCAGTTAAAACAAAACAGCTTAATTCGATTCCGTCCAGAAATTCTTCGATCACTACTTTTGAACTTGCTGCTCCAAATTTTTCGTGAACCAGCATGTTTCTTAATTCGGTTTTAGCTTCTTCAAGATCCTGAATAATCAAAACTCCTTTTCCAGCTGCTAAACCATCTGCTTTTAAAACGTACGGAGGTTGTAATGTTTCTAAGAAATCACACCCTTTTTCGACTGTTTCGGCAGTAAAACTGTCGTAAGCAGCAGTCGGGATATTATGTTTCATCAGAAATTCTTTGGCAAACTCTTTACTTCCTTCAAGCTGAGCTCCTAATTTTGATGGTCCGATAACCGGAATATGCTGTAAACTTTCGTCGTTTTTAAAATAATCGTAAATTCCTTTTACCAAAGGATCTTCTGGTCCTACGACCACCATTTTTACATTTTCCTGAATTACAAATGCTTTTATGGCATCAAAATCTGTTGGAGACATTGCAACGTTTGTAGCAATTGCAGCTGTTCCCGCATTTCCTGGTGCAACAAAAAGTTTTTCGCAAAGCGGACTCTGAATCATTTTCCATGCAAAAGCATGTTCTCTTCCGCCTGATCCCAATAGTAAAATTGTCATGTGTAGTTGTATTTAGTTGTGGTGCAAAAATAATTGCTTTTGTACGTAAAAAATAATTAAATCTTAAAAAGTTGTTGATTCATCTGTGTTAGTAATTTGATAATATTATTTTTGGTGAAAATTCAGCCCCAAATGATTTCTATTTTTGATATTTCACTTCGATTAAATGGTTTTCCTATAAAGAAAGCTAAGGCTGAATTGGATAAAATCGTAAATTTATCCGAAGAAGAATATGTTCTTTTTCTTCAAAATAAAAAAGAAGAAATTGTCGGTTTTCATTTAAAAAATAATGCTTTCTACAAAAATTTAGTTGGGAATAAAACAGTTGAAAAATGGGAAGATTTACCCATTTTAAACAAACAAAATCTACAAAAACCTCTTGAAGAACGGCTTTCAAAAGGATACTCCAGAAAAGATGTTTACGTTAATAAAACATCCGGATCTAGCGGAACTCCTTTTGTTTTTGCTAAAGATAAATATTGTCATGCCTTAACATGGACTTCCATTTTTATGCGTTTTGGTTGGTACAAAATCGATTTTAATCATTCGTATCAGGCACGTTTTTATGGTATTCCGATGGATTTTATTGGTTATCAAAAAGAAAGAATTAAGGATTTTTTGACGCATCGTTTCCGATTCCCTGTTTTCGATTTATCTGATCTAATTCTGGAGAAATTTTTACAAAAATTCAAAACCAAAAAATTCGATTATATCAATGGTTATACCAGTTCTATCGTTTTATTTGCCAAATATTTAGAACAGAAAAACATCATTTTAAATGAAATTTGTCCCACCTTAAAAGCGTGTTTCGTTACTTCGGAAATGCTTTTTGAATCGGATAAAGTGCTTTTAGAAAAACAATTCGGAATTCCGATTATCAATGAATATGGTGCTTCAGAACTTGATTTAATTGCTTTTGAAAATCCAAATGGAGAATGGCAAATTAACGCAGAAACCCTTTTTGTTGAAATTTTAGATGAAAATAATAAAGTGCTCCCTTACGGGGAAGAAGGACGAATCGTGATTACTTCTTTATTCAATAAAGCGCATCCGTTTATAAGATATGAGATTGGCGATATTGGAATTCTTGAGGAAAAAAGTACACCACAAAAACCAATTCTTAAAAAATTAATTGGCAGAACAAATGATATTGCAATTCTCCCAAGCGGAAAAAAATCTCCAGGTTTGACCTTTTATTATGTGACCAAAAGTATTATCGAAGATGATGGAAATGTAAAAGAATTTATCATCAAACAAACCAAATTAGAATCTTTTGAAATTGAATATGTTAGTGATTTTGAATTGAATAAAACTCAAATTCAAAAAATAGAAAAGGCAATCTCCTTGTATTTAGAATCTAACTTAAACTTCACTTTTATCAAAAAAACAGTTCTAAAAAGAAACAAAAGCGGAAAACTAAAACAATTTAAATCGTATTTATAAATATAAATAAAATCTTACATTTGTTTTTTTTTAAATTAAAACTCATGGAGGATCAATCTTTACTTTCTGAAGAAACAATTTCTAATAAAATATATTTTATCCGAGGGCAAAAAGTTATGCTTGATCGTGATTTGGCTTTGCTTTATGGAATTGAAACTAAAGTTCTAAAACAATCTGTAAAAAGAAATATTTCAAGATTTCCAGAAGATTTTATGTTTGAACTTACTAAAACAGAATACGATTCTCTAAGGTCACAAATTGTGACCTTAGAGAAAGGAAGAGGTAAATATCAAAAATATCTACCTTTTGCATTCACAGAACACGGTGTCTTAATGCTTTCAAGCGTTCTAAAAAGTGATAAAGCTATTCAAACTAATATTCAAATAATGCGTATTTTCACGAAAGTGAGACAAATGCTTTTGGATACGACAGAAATTAAGGTCGATATTCTTCAGATTCAAAAGAAGTTAGAGAATCATGATAAAAATATTGAGTTGGTTTTTTCTTATTTAGATGAATTGACTGAAAAGAAAGAAGATGAAAATGAAAGAGTGAAAATTGGCTATAAAAAATAATATTTGATTTTCAAGGTCACAATTTGTGACCTTGAAACTTGAAGTCACAAAATGCGATATCAAGTTTACGTTCAACATATTGAAAATGAACACAATTCTTTAAGGTCGCAAATTGCGACCTCCAATTCTCACAAGATAAGTTTTGGTATACGCAAAAATCATTTAAACATTCAAGAAAGTATCTCAATTTATCCAGATTCCAATTTAAACTTTACTTTTGCCAAAAGAAAGTTTTTAGAAAGAATCCAATCCAAATTATGAAAATAACCCTAATCGCTGGTGCAAGACCTAATTTTATAAAAATAGCGCCTATTATAAATGCCATAAAAAGCAAGCAAAATGAAGGTTTTAATGTTTCATTTCGATTGGTTCATACTGGGCAACATTATGATAAAAACTTAAGTGATACTTTTTTTCAGGAATTAAATATTCCAAAACCCAATGTAAATCTTGAAGTCAAAAGTGGTTCTCAGGCAGAACAGACTGCGGCAATTATGATTGCTTTTGAGAAGGAATTACTTCAAAATCCTTGCGATTTGGTTTTGGTTGTTGGCGATGTCAACTCAACTATGGCGTGTTCGATTGTGGCCAAAAAATGCAACACAAAAGTAGCGCATGTCGAAGCCGGAATACGTTCAGGAGATTTAACAATGCCGGAAGAAATCAACAGAATGTTGACAGATAGTATTACCGATTACTTTTTTACTACCTCAACTTCTGCCTCAGACAATTTACTAAAATTAGGTTCAGATCCTGAAAATGTACATTTTGTGGGCAATGTGATGATCGATACTTTATATCAAAATATCGATAGAATTGCTGCACCGGATTTTTGGCAAGAACATCGATTAAACGAAAAAAATTATATCATTCTAACTTTGCATCGCCCAGGAAATGTTGATGAAGTTTCATCGCTTCTTGAACTTCTTCATGGAATTGATGATTTGGTTACTGACAAAAAAATACTGTTCCCGATTCATCCAAGAACGCAGGCCATTTTGAGCGAAAGCGAAATCAAATTCAAAAACATCATTTTTGTTGCACCACAAGGTTATTTAAATTTCATGTATTTAATCAAAAATAGTTTTGCTGTTATTACAGATAGCGGAGGAATTTCGGAAGAAACGACCGTTATGGGAATTCCGTGTTTTACGATGCGAAATAATACCGAAAGACCTGAAACAGAAACCATAGGATCTAATACTATCGTGGGAACATCGTTAGAAAACTTACAAAAAGTTTTTGGTTTGTTCTTGAAAAATGGTCCCCAAAAAAGTGGCATTCCGGAATTATGGGACGGAAAGGCATCTGAAAGAATTATTTCAATTTTATTGAATAAAAATTAATGAAGGACATTTTAATTATATCCAATTATTATCCACCGGAAAAAGGTGCTGCAGCCAATAGAATTGAACAACTGGCTTTAAAATTAAATGAAAACGGGTATGAAGTTTCAGTGATTTCTCCGTTGCCTAATTATCCAAAAGGGGAATTGTTCCCGGAATATAAAGGCCGGTTTTCGGTTACGGAGAAAATTCAGAATATCACGCTAAAACGTCTTTGGATTTATCCGAGTAATAGCTCGAATATCTTTAAACGAATTGTTTCGACATTATCATTCTCCACGACTTTATTTTTCTATTTGCTATTTACCAAAACGCCTAAAAAAGTTATTGTACAATCACCTCCATTGTTGCTTTCTTTTGTTTCTGTTTTTGTGCTTTGGCTCAAACGAAAAACAATAATCCTAAATGTTTCTGATCTTTGGCCAACTGCTGCTATTGAACTTCAAGTATTAAAGAAAAACAGTATTTCACATAAAATCCTGCTTTTTATTGAACGCTTTATTTATAAAAAAGCAACGCATATTTTTGGACAATCGAATGAAATAATTGAACACATACATTCTATTTTTCCTGAGAAAAAATGCTTTTTATACCGCAATTATCCGGATCATTTTGTGGAAGATTTCCTCGGAGAAAAAGACAATTCACGCGAACCAATTAAGTTGTTTTATGCTGGTTTGCTTGGCGTTGCACAAGGAGTTTTCGAACTTATTCAGCAATTGAATTTAGAGAATCTAAACATCGAATTACATATTTTTGGTGATGGCGCTGAGAAAACTCAAATTGTGAATTATCTCAAACAAAATCCGACTAAAAAAATAATTTTCCATGGCATGTTAGAACGCAATGTTTTGCATGAAAAATTAAAAGATTTAGACATTGCTCTTGTTCCGCTTAAAACAAGGATTTACGGTTCTGTTCCTTCAAAAATATTCGAATATAGTGCTTTAGGATTTCCTATTTTTTATTTTGGAGGAGGAGAAGGAGAAAATATTGTGGAAGAAAATAATTTGGGCTGGGTTGTTCCTGTTGAAGATTTTAAGCAATTAAATTCGACTTTACTACAAATTTCTGAATCAGGTAAAGGTGAAATTCAAAAACTGAAAAAAGATATTTTTCTTCATGCAAAAAGTCATTTTAATCTGGATCAGCAAATGAAAGAACTGATTGAAATTAATGCTTTTTAGGCAACTTCAATAAAATAAAAACGGGCAAATATCTATTTTAAATATTTGCCCGTTTTTTTATTTTATATAACTAGAAAAATCTTTGTGTTCTTCTTTTGATAATTCTTCTTTAGAAAGTGACCTGAAATAATCATAAGTAATTTTCATTCCTTCAGAGCGACTTACTTTTGCTTCCCAACCTAATAACTCTTTTGCTTTTGTAGTATCTGGCTGTCGCTGTAATGGATCATTTATAGGTAATGGATGATAGACCACCTTTTGATTAGTTCCTGTTAATTTAATGATCTCTTCTGCAAAATCTTTAATGGTGATTTCGTCCGGATTTCCAATATTTACGGGATATACGTAATCTGAATGTAATAATCTGAAAATACCTTCGACCTGATCATCTACATAGCAGAAAGAACGGGTTTGCATTCCGTCTCCAAAAATGGTTAGATCTTCTCCGCGTAATGCCTGACCAATAAAAGCCGGAATTACACGTCCGTCGTTTAAGCGCATTCTTGGTCCGTAAGTATTAAAAATACGCACGATTCTGGTTTCTACTCCGTGAAATGTATGATAGGCCATTGTAATGGATTCCTGAAAACGTTTTGCCTCGTCGTAAACACCACGTGGGCCAATTGTGTTTACATTTCCGTAATATTCTTCGGTTTGAGGGTGAACCAAAGGATCACCATAAACTTCAGAAGTTGAAGCGATCAGAATTCTGGCTTTTTTTACTCGCGCTAATCCTAACAAATTATGTGTTCCTAAAGATCCTACTTTCAAGGTCTGAATTGGAATTTTTAAATAATCTATGGGACTTGCCGGCGAAGCAAAATGTAAAATATAATCTAAATCACCCGGAACATGTACAAATTTGGTAATGTCATGGTGGTAAAACTCAAAATGTTCTAACTTGAATAAATGTTCTATATTTTTAAGATCTCCCGTAATCAGATTATCCATTCCAATAACATAATAGCCTTCTTTAATGAATCGGTCGCACAAATGCGATCCTAAAAATCCTGCTGCTCCGGTAATAAGTATTCTTTTCATAGTAGTTATTTATACATCGCAAATGTAACTGATTTGAAAATTATAAAAACTATTCTAAAAAAAAACTGCCTAAATATTTTAGGCAGTTTTGAAAAAATTTTAGTTTTATTGTTTTATAAATTTAATTGCTTCATTATAATTATCTCCTTTAAGCTTTACTATATAATTATCTGCTGCTAAATTGGATAAATTGATTTCAATAGTTGATTTTTCTGTAATTGCTTGGTAAATTAACTGTCCTGTACTATTATAAATGTTGCAACTGATTGGTTTGTTATTTTCTCTACCCATATGCACTATAAAAATACCAGAATTAGGATTTGGATAAAGTATTACTTTCTCTTTAGTTTTGTCAAAATTTTCATCTTCTTTTTCGCTTAAGTAATCATTTAATTTTGGCATCTAATAGTGGATTACTCATTTTCTTATTAGTTAAATATTCATCTGATAAGCATTTTTGTGAGTAACAAAAAACGGTCATAAAAAGGGAAAGAATAATTGTATATTTTTTTCATTTAATTCATTTTTTTTAGCCGAATGATATGAGATTCATGTGTAGAAATTATTTTATTGAGGAATAAACAATCATCCAATATTTCTATAGAGAAAAAAACAAGATCATTACCAATAATGAGTTTGGAACAATCTTCCGATAATTTATATAAAGTTGGCTCATCATCTACTGTTAGAGTTCCCTTTTCACTAAAAACCCATATTTTACGCTTATTTTTTGGAGTCATTCTATATGGGAGCTGGGTATAATATATTTTCCATAAATTTGTTTCCATAAATCTGTTTTTTCTGATTGTGCAGAAACATTAAAAGCTATAAATAGAAAAAACAAATAAGTAGATTTTAACATAAATCTATGAATTTTACCTTTTAGTGTAAGTTTTTGATCTGAATTAATTGAGCCAATACCAATCTTGCCTATACTTATATACTTTTTCATAATCAATTTATTTTTTTTAGGCTAATACTATATGACCCTATACTATAGTTCGATCTTTTTAATAAATATAATGTGTCTTTAGTCTGCTTTATCTCATAAAAATTAGAATCGGTTCCAATAATTAATTTTGAACAATCATCTTCTATTTTAAAAGCCATTATTTTATTGTCTACTACAAGTGTCCCATCTCCATTAAAAATCCATATTGTAAGTTTATGCTCTTTTTGCCAATTTTTAACACCAAGATCTTCACTAAGACTTTCCCATTTTCCATAAATTTCTTTACAGTTTTGAATACTATATTTTTGGTTTTGTCTTCGTGCTGAATATTTAAATTCTGCGCAACTATAAAAACAAATTAAAATTAGAAATAGAAATATCAATGTAAAATTTCTCATAATCAATTTATCTTCGATTACTATTGATACACTTTGGCTTCTAAGGCTTCAATTCTTTTATTTTGCTCAATAATATATAGTGTTAACTCTTCTATTTTTTGTAACATAGCATTACTCATTTCTCCTAGTTGCAATCCTTTGTCTTTAATTTCCTGAGCAGAAGGAACACTTGGTAAATGATTATTTTCTTTAGTAAATTTTTCTATTTCAGCTAAAGAGGGCATAACATAATCTGATTTTAAGGAAGATTTACCCGTATAATATTTTTCAAAAACATAATCCGCTGGTACCTGCAAATCAACTATAACTTCTTCAGAATGAATTTTACCTTTTACTGTAAGTTTTTGATCTGGATTAATTGAGCCTATGCCTACATTGCCATTAGCAATTATAGCAAAACGTGCTACTTTCATAACATCATTTTTTGAAGAAATTTGTTTTATATTAAGATTATCGCCTGATGTCGTTGTAACATCATTAATACTAAAAATTGGATAAGATTCATAAGATGTATTAGTAATACTAAATCTATTTGCCCAAGGTGCTGAATTGTGCAATAATATACCGTTATCATTATTATCATTACCAGAGCGTAAATGCAATATTGATAATGGTTTAGTCATATCATTCGACATATTTATTCCTACTCTTAAATCAGTCATTCTAACCGCCGATAGCCCTTGATTATTTGCAAAATCAAAACCTCCCAATGGATTAGAGGTATCGACACTATTTGAATTTACAAATTTTAAAACTTGTCCTGTTCCTACTTGTTGTCTAGAAATATATGATCCATCCCAATCCCAATATAGTTTGTTATTGGAATTTATTTTTAAATTTCCAAGTACCTCTAATTTTTCAGATGGTGAAATAGTTCCAATACCTACATTGCCTGTAGCTTGAAAAACATTTTGACAATAAGATAGCGTACTCACAAAAGAAGCTAGCGTAATAAATAATTTTTTCATAATTTTCTAATTAAATAATCACAATTATAAGAAAAAAAATATTATAAAAAATAAATTATAGGTATTTTTTTTACAAAAAATATAAATTTTGCATTTATTAAATCAGTCTAATTATTTTCTTGTCAACAAAAACTTTCATTTCATTTTCAAATCGTTTCGTAGAAAACTTCATAGCATGTTCCCTAATCATTTTTGAATCAAATTTTATCTTTTCGAAACTATTCACAGCATCTTTAATCTTTTGAGCTGATTGTTCGCGAAAGAAAACTCCTGTAATGTTTTCAACAACAGTTTCTAATGTTCCCCCTTTTCCAAAAGCAATGATCGGTGTTCCGCAGGCTTGTGCTTCAACAGGAATAATCCCGAAATCTTCCTCGGCAGCAAAGACAAATGCTTTGGCTTTTTGCATGTAGCTTTTTAATCTTGAAGCATCTATAAAACCAACAAATTCAATATTCCTTTTAGCTATTTTTTGAAGTTTTTCAAACTCAGGTCCGTCGCCTGCAATAATCAATTTTAAGTGGGGTAATTCATTAAAGGCTTCAACAATTACTTGTGTTTTCTTATAAGAAACTAATCTCGAAGCTGTAAAGTAAAAATCTTCTTTTTGCTCTTCTAAAGTAAAGAAATCAACATCAACCGGAGGATAGATTACCGTTGATTCGCGATTGTAAATTTTCTTGATTCTCTGTGCAATATGATTGGAGTTAGCGATAAAAAAATCGACATTGTCTGAATTGGCAACATCCCATTTCCTGATTTTATTCAAAACATATTTTGCATAAAATCCCCGTAAACCTGAATCTAAACCTGAATCATTGAGGTATTGATCCTGCAGATCCCAGGCATATCGCATAGGCGAATGGCAATAACAAATGTGCAATTGATCTTTTCGGGTTTTAACACCTTTTGCTACTGCAGATGAAGAACTAATGATTAGTTCATAATCGCTTAAATCGAATTGTTCAGTTGCAAATGGAAATAGCTGTAAAAAATTTCTATGGTTTTGTTTTGCAGTTGGTAGTTTTTGAATAAAACTGGTTCTGGCTTTTTTCCCATTTAAAATATAAGCTCGATCTTCATCGTTCAAAAAATCAATCAGAGCATAATGATCAAAGTCATTCCAGATTGAATTTATGGAATGGATTACTTTTTCAGCACCACCATTTACATAATACCAATCGCTTATTAGGGCTTTTTTCATTGTTTATTGGGAAAATTTTCTGATAAGATAATAAAAGTAATAAGCTTTTTTTCTAAAAATAAAATTCAAGTAGTAAAAAGACTTTGGCATCCAATGATCAAACAAATGAAGCTGCTGTAATTCTCCTTTTAATTCTTTCAATGTATTTTTAGAGGCACCCACATTCATTTCGAAAATATGAAACGATTGCCTTATCATTAATTCTTTTCTCACTTCTTCAAAAATTTTAACGTTATAAAAGCTTTCTGCATCTTTAGCGATATCTAAAACTCCCTTCCACATTTTTGCTCTTCCTTTGGCAGAGTAAACTCCTGAAACATGTACATCACTATCTTTCTCAGAATCTCCAAACAATGGAGGATTACCCGTACGTCCGCCAACTGTAGGGTTTTCTAAATATCCAATTGCATTATTACAAAAAGCATTCACTCCTAAATAAATCTGATAATATAATGTACCATCATATTTATCCGTTGACAGAGGTTTTGCCCATTCTTTATTAATAACAAGTCCACCTACAAAACCGCACATTCTAAAAATTAATTTAGGAGAATCGCCTATTTTTATAAGCCTTTCAGTTGGTAAAATTCTTGAAATTCCAATTGGTAGATGAATATCTTTTTCAAATCGAATAAAGGGGCGCGAGATCATTGCAATATCAGGATTTTTTTTACAGAAAATATCAATTTCTTTTAATCCATTCTTTAAAAATAAATCATCATTCCCAATCAAAATAACCCATTTATATGATGCAAGATCAATTAATTTTCTAATGTTTGCATCATATCCTAAATTCGTTTCATTTTCGATATAACTTATTTTTACTTGTTTTTCTTCAAAACTTATGCGATAACTTTCTGTAACTTGACTAATTCCTTTTCTTTGTTTTGAAAAATCTTCACAAATAATAATTTCGTTTGGTAGAAAATCCATCTCAAAAATAGATGCAAGTAATTCATCATATTCATTTGGTCTTCCATATGCAGGAATTGCAATACTATATCCTTCACTAATTTTATTCATTAAAAAGCTACTCTTTTCTGATTTTTCCAAAAATATGATTTTAATTTGTAAAAGCTCAAAATAAAAAATCAACTTTGCTTTAAGATTAAGTTTTATAAACGTAATTCATTTAATAAAATAGTGCTTAAAAATATCTCTCTAAGTTTTGGAATAAATTTTATCAACTTATTGTTCCCATTGTTATTGATACCTTTTTATATCAAAACATTTGGAATTAATACTTATGGATTAATTGCCATTTCCTTATCACTCGTAAATATAATTTCTGTTATATATGATTATTCCTGGTATGCTTTTGCGCCAATAGAAATTCAAAAGATAAAAAATGATTCTTCTCTGGTTAACCAATATATCTCTAAGGTAATTAATACAAAAATTGTTCTCTTTCTACCCTCTGTTTTATTTTTATTATTTTATATTTTATATTTTGATAATCTTAAAAATGAAGTAATATTTTCTTTTTCTTTATTAGTTTTTCTATTTTCAAGATCTCAAAATAATCTCTGCTTTTTTATCGGCTTAAACAATGTAACTCCATATTTTATTATTAATGCCATCGTAAAGATAACTTGCATTATATTGATTATATTAATATTAACTCAAAAATCTGATTTTCAATATCTTTTCTATTATTTAGGAATATCCGAAATTCTAATATTTATCTTCTCTACTTATTTTTTGATAAAAAAGTGTAATTTTAAATATACTATTTCTTCTAAATCTGAAATTTCAGAAGAACTTAAAAATGGATTTAAGTTGTTTTTAACCAACCTAACAATTTCTGCATTACTAAATTCAAATACTATAATTTTAGGTGTGTTTTTAGACACCAAAATAGCGGGAATATATAATGTAGCCGAAAAAATAATTATGCTTTGCAAACAATCTATTAGTGTTTTATTTCAAGGGGTTTATTACAAAGCATGTTCAATAGGTGTTTCAAAAACAGTACAACTCAATAATTTTTTTAAATCTGCATTCTTTTATTATTTACTAATTTATGGCTTAGGAACGACTATCTTATTTATTTTTCCAAATTTAATTATCCATATTTTAAGTAATGAGGCAACGATTGAATCTAGTCATTATTTAATATTATTGGCTCCAATTCCACTCATTTCTGCATTAAGTCAATCAGCGTATATGTCATTGATTTTACATCATAAAAAAAACATTTATTTTTATGCACATCTGTTTGGCTTATTTCTTAATGTCTTTTTAGGTATTATACTTTGCTATTTTTTGAAGGTATATGGAACTATAATAGCGCTCATATTAACTGAAATTTTTATTACATTATATCTTAATTTTGCAATAATTTCTGAAAAAAAACTCAACTTTTTTAAAGCTTAAATTGGATAAATGAAAATAAAAATTACTATAGAAACACTTTTAATTCCAATATTATATTTGCTGGTTATATCGCCTTTTATTTATTATTTAGAAGCGATTCAATCGTTATTAATGATTTTAGCTGGTATCCTTTTATTGTGTCTGGCCAAATTTTCTGATTTTAAAATTACTCTAAAGAATACACCTTTTATTGCCTCTTTTTTAATTCTTACTTTTTACTATTTGTTTTATTTTAGTACTTCGACTTTCAAACTTATCGGCGAAAGTTTTTTGCTTTTTTTAGCACCTTTATTTAGCCTTTATCTTTATCGGATAGATTTATTTATTAAGAACAGAAAGAAAATTCAACTAACTTATTGTATATCAATAAGTTTATTATGTTTCTATTTTATCATTTTTTATATCAATGATATTCCACATCACCATTTTGATTGGTATTTAGCCCGTTACAATTTAGAGTTTAACTGCAAAATTCATGGTACTTATATTTGTTTATGGATTGCAATTGCAATTTTATTCTTAGTTGATTACGTAGCAGATTATAAAAAACATTCTAACAAACTAAAAATTTGCTTTGCTTTAATGTTTATAAGCCTGCTTTCAGGTTTAATTATCTATAATTCCAGAAATATTATTTTAGGTCTCTTTATTGTGGTTTTGATTCATTTTGCAATTTTAAAAAGACAAAAAATAGTAATTCAGGCTAAAGTAAAACTAGTCGTAATATTGATAATTTTACTTGTTGTTATTTTATCTCAGAGATACATGGATGCAATTCATTTTTTAATTTATGACTCTTTTACAAATTCTACCCGTTACGCAAGTTGGACGTGTAGTATAAAATTAATCAAGGAGTCACATTTTTTGGGAATGGATTATAATTTAATTCAGGAAAAATTAGATGAATGCTATCAGCCTTTTAACAGTTTTGAATTAAAGAAATTTAGAATAAACTCTCATAATCAATACTTAGACCTTTTACTAAAAGGTGGTTTACTATTATTTTTTACTTTTATCTGGTCTTTATTTATAAAAATAAAAGAAACCTTAAGACAGAAACAATATTTATACTTTTCAATCACCATTTTATTTACTATTTCATTTATTACAGAGAATATCTTATTTCGCCAATATGGAATTTATATTTATTTTATGTGTGATGTTTTGCTTTTAGGTGCCATTTTTAGGGATAAAGATCATAGTATTTACAAAATAGAAAAAAGCTAAAGTGGGTATATAAAGCATACAACCATCACTTAAGCAAATAAACAAATATGTCATACTTCCTAAAATATAGTAATAACTATTGTTTTTTGTGTTTATAGCGATGTAAATTTGGAAGAAAAATGAAACACAAAACAACAATAATCCTACAAGTCCCAGTTGCTTAAAAATAGATAAATAAACAATTTCTTCAATAAAATCAAAGGTCTGAGTTCCAAAAAAACTTAATCCTGTAAATTGTCTTATTTGATTGATTCTTCCTCCTAAATTTGAATCTAAAATAAATCCTGATAGTGAGCCATATTGAAAATATCTATTCATTAAAAAAGTGGCAAGAACAAATAAAATAAGTCCAAAAAAAGCATAAATTTTTACTAACTTAAAAATTCTGTCTTTATAAATAAGAATAAAATAAAAGAGTAAACCCAACCAGACTGTTCGTGAAAGTGTTAATAATAAAGCAACAATTACTATCCCTAATTTAATTTTAGATAAATTTCGTTTATGAAATACAGGGAATAAGAGCAACATACAAACACCAAAAATGTTTCCGTTATTATAAGTTGAAATCAGCTTGTATAATGCCCCCCTCATATTATATTTGCCCTCTAATGTGCCTAAATCTGCTGCATTAACCGTTAGATAAGGGATTTCAATATAATGACCTGTTACTTGTTTAAAAACAAATAAAATTATTCCGTAGAGTGAAACCCAAAAAACGGCATTACTCAACAAAGTTTCTATAAATAGTAAATCTATTTTCTTTAAAAAAGGGCTTAAAAAAATATAAAATAGTAAAGGCAAAAATCCAAAACTTACATAAAAAGCAACCAAATTTCCAAATGATCCGTCATAACCTCTTAATAATAAATTAATAGTAAAATATAATACAAAAGGTAAAGTAGCTACGTAACATAAAAAGTGTTTTGGCGAAACTAAAAATTTTCTCTTATTTAGTATCACCAATACCGAAAGCAAAAAAAGAATTCCCAAATACAAATAACCCCAGGTTATTGGTATGCCGGCAACCTTAAATCCTCCTTTTGGCAGAAAAACTAAAAATATAATGCCTATAAAAAAAAGATACTCTCTAATTTTTTCATTGTTCAGAATAATTTTAAAATTAAAATGCATTTTTAAGGTTTTGCGCTATTAAATAAGCTCTAAAATTATCCTACTCCTCTTTAGTATGATCTTTTATTATATCTAATTTATCAATTAATAAATCGTTACCCATAAAATAAGGGTCGTAAGAATTATTAATTTTACTAAGTTTATAACCAAAATATACGGGATCCCAGGAAATAAATTCATTGGGATAAAAAAGCAATTTAAAGTTATCGTTATCCCCGTCTATAGTATCATTTTTATATAAAACTGAAATGTTTTTTAATGTGATATTTGATTGATATTCATTTTCACCTACGTCAACTCTAATATTTTTTGGGATAATTTTTTCAGGTAAATCGATTTTTAACTTCTGCATTTGCAAAGAAGCATAAACCGGAACAACTATAGAGTTTTCATCATTCCAATCTTTATCATTAGTAAGATAAAAAACCTGAAGATTGTCATTTTTTGCAAAAACTCCCTCAACAATTATTGAGAAATTATCTTTTGAAATGCTATCTTTTGCACTTTTCTGATTACAGGAAATTAAAGTAAAAAATAAGATTAAATAAATGTAAACTGATTTTGAATTCATCTTTTTATAATTTGGTATTTTTATTTGGCGAGTATTGACTGTTTTTTATAAAAACTAATAAAGCAAAGAGAAAAAAGATAAATTAAAACTAACAATATCGGCAAGATAATTTTCATTTTTCCTTTAACAGTATCTGTGTTCTCCATATTTGTGGTAACAGAACTTTCTTTTACAATTTTATCAGAAGTTATAAGGTCTATTTTATAATTTGCATTTTCTCTTATTAAGCCCTCTTTAGTTTTCACTAAATCATTTAATTGTGTGTTTTCATTATAATAAACCAATTTATCATGGCTTGAATTACCTGAAACTGAAATTTTGTTTAAAATAGCATCTATTTGTGAAATAATCTCTTCGTTCTTTTTGATCTTTTCTTTGATGTTTAATACCGAAACTTTTTGAACATCTGCATAATACTTACTTGAATTGATATAATTCAATAAAGCATTTGCAAAAATTCCATCTTTTGACAAGCCTTTTGTTGAAAAACTAATAATATAAAAAGGATAATTTTTACTTGTAGTTGTTTCTTTAATAACAGATTTTAAATCCCCATTATTGGTTATTAATTTTAATACCTCCAGATTTTGCTCGTTATTATTAACAAACTTAAAAACATCTACTATAGGTTCAATCGAAATCTTGCTTAGTACTGGATTTTGTGAAATACCAATTGATTTAAAAAAAGCTGTATCATTTTCTTTAATTTTAGATTGAATTAAATCTACTTTCGAATACAAATAATCTACACTTCCAAAATTAGGCTGAACAATAATTTGATTGTCATAACTTTTTTGAGTCGCATCTAAAAACATTCCCAAAACAAATCCTACCAAAATCAAGATCAAAACAATGATCCAGTTTCGAATAAAAAACTGAATTCCTCTAAAAATAGAAGTATTAATTCTTTGGAAAAATTTACTTATTTTTTTAGAAATCAGGACTAAATCAATCTCTTGATCTTCATTGTTTTGGGGTACTTTTGTACTCATTTATTGTTTTTATTTTACGTTGAAAATTTGTTCTAAAATTTTAATAGTAATCAAATAAGTTGGTTTTACACCTGTTGTCCCTAGTCCGCCTGATGCCAATGTACTTCCGGTTTCAAGAGGATTATCCGAGGCATAATAAGCATAACGAACTTTGATATCGTGCGGTACACTTTTTCTGATTTTCGATGCTGATTGAATGGCTTTCTGGTAATAAGATCCTTCCATCTCCAGACCAATTACACCCCAGGTTGATTCGTGGAAGAATTTTAATAAATCCCTGTTTTGTAATGATGTTCCTAAAACGGTTACCATTGCGCCCTCGAAAACTGCAATGTCATTGCCTTCGAACATAGCGCCTGTTAATTCATTTTCAAAGAAATAATTATCGGCTGTTCCTTCATTTATATGCGCTGTAGGAATCATGATGTCTCCTTTTCCTCCTTCCAGAATTCCTGCTTTACCCATTATCGAAACTGATTTTACATTTAGTAAAGTTTCTTTTTTATAGGGTTTCAAAAGTTCGTCAATTGTCTCATAAGCTTGTTCACCAAAGGCGTAATCCATTACAATAATAACTGGAGCTGCTTCGTCAAGAACTGCTTTCGGAAATGCAGTTTTTGCCCAGTCGATCTTTGCGGTATCAAAAATCTGAACGTCGATATTCGTTCCTGAACTATCCGGCAGCGAAATCATACCGTGTTTTAAAGCCAGTTCTTCAACCTGTCCTCTAATTTCTTTTGCACCGGATTTGCTTAATTCTTCATAAATATAAAAATCAGACTTGTCCTTGAATTTCGTTTTCAACAACGGTGTTGCAAAAATAGAATTCATTACACTATGCATATTAGCGCTTATTACATGTATGGGACGCTTTAAAAGACTGTTTGCCTTTAGCACTTCCTTGATATTGGTTGCCCAGATTTCACCATGAATATGATGTCCTAAACGCTCTCTTAGAACTGGACTAAAAGTTATCGTACGTTTATTGTTACCAATAACCTCTTCTATGGCTAATTTTCCTAACCAATAGATCACATGCAGGAAACGATCCGGAGCATTTTCTGAACCAAAAGCGTCATAAATGTCCAAAACTTCCTCAAAAGTTCGTCCTAAAATATTGGCAACATGCGATATTGCTTTTTCCTTTTCTATTTGCGGCAACTTTTTTGTCTGAAATACTGCTTGTTCTAATTTCATCCAGTCGCGCGAAACTTCTCCGCCATCGTCTAATAAGACTCTGTTTTTAATTTTATGGGATTCGATGAAAATAAAAGTAAGGTGTGTCAAAATATCATAAATATCGGATCGCCCGCGAGTAATTTCAACATTCATTTGTTCCTCATCGATTCGGTAACAATTACGTCTTCTTTTTGGAGGAACAATTGGTTGGAAATGAGATTTAGAATAGCCTTCATCCGAAGTTAAATTAATGAATCTACATTGTTCAATGCCTATTGGTAAACGTTCTATAACGTACAAAAGTCCGTTAAGTTCTACTTTTTCTTCCCCTATGTTTCCATAAATTTCGGGACGTAATGCCAGTAATGATTCGCGTAAACTATCACCTGAAACTCCCATTGGTTTATAAAAACCGCGGTTGAATAAGTGACGCATTGTAATGTACATTTTTTCGATTGCTGCAGATGATTCCTGTGCTCTCGATCTTGATATATGTTTGGTTTCTTTCATGCTGTTTTTTATTTTAAAATCTTCTGTTTGAGAAGATGTAATATCTATTTTAATAAGCGAAATTAGGAATTAAAAATCAAAACTCTATTAAAGCTTTTATCTTCTTAAAATTAACTTCACATTGCATTTTATTTATAATCCTCAAAATTAACTTCTATTTTTTGAAAATTCTTATCTTCCAGTAAAATCAAATTAATCTTATTCAGCCCTTCCTGATTGTTTTCGGACATTATAAAAGCAAAGTCCCAGATATCTTTTGAAATGGAAAAAGAACCAATGTCTGAAGTAACTTCAAATAAATATTCATCATTCATCCAAAGGTCAGTAATTTTGTCAACTTTTGGATTTATTCCTTTTATTGAATCAAAAAAATTGGCGAAAAAATCTTCATTTTCAGCACCGCTAAATATCTCAATTAATAAGTTTTGAGATTTATATCCTGGCCTTAAATGATATTTATACTTCATCAGTAAACCTTTTTCTTACTTCAAATTATCTGCAATATCTCTATTATTGGACAATCTCGGAATTTTATTCTGACCTCCTAATTTTCCCTGAGATTTCATATAATCCTGAAATCCGTTTTTAGAAACTTTAGTTACCACCACTTTTCTTAAAACATTTCCTGTGATCAAATCGTCATAATAAATGTTCTGTTTTCGCATTGCGTCGTCAATTTTTTCAGCAAAAGCTTCGATGTTTTCGGGTTCATTTTCAAATTCAACTAACCATTCATGATACGGTAATCCGCTAGCGGGGTTTATTTGCGGTGCCACTGTAAATTCATTGATTACAATTGGGGTTCCTACTGTGGCTTCTTTCATGGCACTTTCGACTTCCTTTGCAATAACGTGCTCACCAAAAGCAGAGATATAATGTTTGATTCGGCCTGAAACAATGACTCTGTGCGGAAATAAAGAAGTAAACTGAACGGTATCACCAATATTATATCGCCAAAGTCCGGCATTGGTAGAAACGATTAAAGCATAATTAACGCCCGTTTCTACTTCTCCAATCGTATAGCTCTTTGGATTTTCTGTAAAAAATTCATCAGCTTTAATAAATTCATAGAAAATTCCTGAATTCAACAACAAAAGCATTCCTTTTTGTTTTTGAGAATCCTGATAAGCAAAAAAGCCTTCAGAAGCCGGAAACAACTCAATGCTGTCTACTTTTCGTCCAATCATTTTTTCGAACTTGGCACGATAAGGTTCGTAATTGACTCCTCCGTAAATAAATAAGTTGAAATTTTTAAACAGATCTCCTATTTTCTTCCCTCCGCTTTTTTCCTGCAAACGCTCAAAATACATTTGTACCCAGGACGGAATTCCCGAAATTATGGTCATATCCTGATCAATGGTTTCTTCTACAATCGCATTTACTTTGGTATCCCAGTCTTCGATACAATTGGTTTCCCAGGAAGGCATTCTGTTTTTTTGAAGATATTTGGGTACAAAATGCGCTCCTATTCCGGATAATCTCCCAAATTTGATTCCGTATTTTTCAACCAAAATAGGACTTCCTTGCAGGAAAATCATCTTTCCGTCTACAAAATCTGCATTTCCGGTTTCATATATATAATGCAAAATAGCATTTCGCGAAGCTTCAATATGATACGGCATTGATTCCTTGGTCAAAGGAATGTATTTTGCTCCTGAAGTTGTCCCTGAAGTTTTCGCAAAATAAAGTGGTTTCCCTTTCCAGAGAATATTTTTTTCGCCCATTCGAACCTTGTCGATATAAGGTTTTAAATCTTCGTAATCACGAACCGGAACTCGTTTTCTGAAATCATTAACCGTTTTTATTTTATCAAAATGATGATCTGCACCAAACTGCGTTTCTTTGGCACTATTTATTAAACTTTTAAATACTGCTTGTTGTGTTTCAACCGGTTTATTGGCCCAAGCTTGTGTTTTATAATATATTTTGGTGGCAAATAACTTTGCTGCTACTGATTTAATAGACATCTTTTATAGATATTATTTCTTGTCACTTTTGTTTTTATTTCGAGTTTTTTCGCTCGACTCCTTCTCCATTCCGGCCACTTCTTCTCTTAATTTTATTTCTTCTTCAGAGGGTTTCATATTTACTTGAGAAGTTTCATCTGTTTCTGCTAAAATCGAATCTTTATTAAATTTTGCATACTCCAATTCACCATTCAACACTTTTTTAATCCCTTTTATATAAGCTTCATTTTTCTTTAAAGCGGTCTCTAATGAATCTGATTTGATCGCCAATTCAGTAGCATTCTTTTTTAATTCAGTAGACGAATATCCTGGAATAAACTCACGCAATGGTGTAAAAGCAATGATAAAAGTAGTTATTAAAATTAAAAATATTCCGCCTAATGTGAAGGTGACAAACACATTCATTAAGGTGAGTTTGAATGAAAAAATTTCTTCGAAAGTGTCTTCATTCAAAATCACTAATCGATTTTTTATGAATAAATTTTTTCTGAAATTGAATTTTTTCCTGGTCATTATGGTTGTTTATACGAGCAAATATAATAATTAATAGTCTTGTTGTTGCCTCACAAAAATGAACGTTTACAGTTATTTCAGTATTTTATAAAATATTTAACGCTAATAGAAACAAATATTTTAAACCAAATACTGTTGTTCTTCGTATATTCTATATACATTTGCATTACAATTAGAAAAACAATTTGCTTCGGCATTAAATATACAAACCATGGGAAGATTAGGTCTTACAGAAATCCTCGTAATAGTAGGTATCGTGATATTACTTTTTGGAGGTAAAAAAATTCCGGAATTAATGAAAGGTTTAGGGAGCGGAATTAAGGAATTTAAGAACGCTGCTAAAGACGATCAAACTGCACCCCCTGCCCCTTCTGTTAAAAAAGAAGAAGAAGAAATTAAATAAGAATTTATATCCTTATTATAAACCCCAAATTACAAATGTAGTTTGGGGTTTTGATTTTATCTAAAAAATCTTACTTTTAGAGTCCCTAATCAAATAACACTAATTATGAAAAACCTACTTCTGATTACTGTTGCTTTTTTGTGTCTCAAAAGTTATGCACAGAAGCAACCCTTTCCGGCTAATGTTGTATTTGCAAATGGTCTAATGGCATCCAATAAAAATAGCCAGGATGCCCTGAATAATTATAACACCTGGAAAACCAATTTTGTTGAAAGCTGTTCGAATGGCCGATACCGAATAAAATTTGACAATCCTTCTGAAACGGTCTCTGAAGGAATTGGTTACGGAATGCTACTTGCTGTTTATAGTGCCGATAAAACATTGTTTGATGGTCTTTGGTTGTATTACAAAGACAACGTGAATTCTAACGGTGTAATGAACTGGAAAATCAATGGCTGTTCCGGAATCAATGGCTTAAATGGTGCAACTGATGCTGAACTTGATGCTGCTTTTGCCCTTATTGTAGCGGATTATCAGTGGGCGAGCGCCGGAACCATTAATTATAAAAATGATGCCAAAAATCTTATTGCCGCTATAAAAACTCATGAAGTCGAACCCAATACTTTTGTATTAAAACCCGGAGATGTATTCGGCGGAAGCCAGATTACCAATCCTTCTTATTTTTCTCCTGCCTATTACAGAACTTTTGGAAATTTTACCAACGATACTGCTTTTTGGAATTCAGTTGCTGCAAAATCATACACCGTTATCAACAATAACTTAACATTAAATAATGCTGTGGGCGGATTAGTTTCGGACTGGTGTATGGAATCCGGTGCTTATTCATCACAAGCCGCAGGATACAATAACGCAGGGAAAACCTATACTTACGATGCTGCGAGAACGCCATGGAGAATTGCTGTTGATTATGTATGGTATGGCAATGCCGATGCTAAAACCTATTCTAAAAAATCATCAGATTTTGTGCGTGTAAATCTGGGAGGATCTGCCAATGTTAAAGATGGTTACAATCAAAATGGGTCTTTAATAGGCCAATGGCATAATGCTACCTTTGTTGGTGCTTTTGCCTGTGCCGCAATGGCTGGTGAAAATCAAGCCCATTTAGATGCTTCATACACAGACTTAAATCAGTTAAATGAACCTAACAGTTATTTTAATCATACTTTAAAAACATTGTATTCTTTTTTATTAACAGGAAATTTTTATCTGCCTCCAACTGCCACTTTATCTACTGGCGATTTTGATATCGAAAAATCATCCGTTACACTTTATCCTAATCCAAGTGCAGATAGATTTACAGTTAATGCACCGCAACAATCGACAATATCTGTAATTTCTCCTTCAGGAAGTGTTATTCATCAACAAAAAACAACTGCTGAAAATACCGAGATTAATTTAACCAATCAGGCTTCAGGTTTGTATTTGATAAAAATCACAAATGGAAATAAAAGCATTACTAAGAAAGTTGTTTTAAAGTAATTCATAAAAACAGAAAATCCCAAATTACAATTGTAATTTGGGATTTTTTATTTAGTTTCAAATTTGGAATTTTACAATACCATCGTCAACTGAATTCTCTTTCTATCCTCATCAACTTCTGTAACCTTAACATCAACATGTTGGTGAAGCTTAACCACTTCGTTTACATCGCTTACAAAACCGGCTTTTAGTTGAGAAATGTGAACCAATCCGCTTTCTTTGATTCCTATATCAACAAAACAACCAAAGTTGGTAATGTTGTTCACAATTCCTGGCAGAATCATTCCGGTTCTTAAATCTTTAATAGATTTTACGTTGGCATCAAATTCAAAAACCTTCGCAGACTTTCTTGGGTCTAATCCCGGCTTTTCAAGCTCTTTAATGATATCTTTTAGCGTAAGCAAACCAATTTCAGGTGTAATATATTTTTCGGCCTTAATTAAGGCTGTTTTCTCTTTATTCGCAATTAAGTCGTTTACCGAAAGATTCAAATCTTTTGCCATCTTCTCCACAACCGGATAAGCTTCAGGATGTACTGCCGAATTATCTAACGGATTTTTGGCATTCGAAATTCTGATAAAAGCTGCACCTTGCTGATACGCTTTCTCGCCTAGGCGAGGCACTTTTTTTAGCTGTTTTCTGTCCTCAAACGGACCATTTTCAGAACGATACTGCACGATATTTTCGGCCAGCTTCTCTCCTATTCCACTCACATAACTTAGTAAATGTTTACTCGCGGTATTGATATTGATTCCAACCGAGTTCACACAACGAATTACGGTATTGTCTAGTTCTTCTTTCAGTTTCGTTTGATCCACATCATGCTGGTATTGCCCTACTCCAATTGCTTTTGGATCAATTTTTACCAACTCGGCCAAAGGATCTGAAAGTCTTCGCCCAATAGAAACCGATCCGCGAACCGTAACATCGTAATTAGGAAATTCTTCTCTCGCAATTTTTGATGCCGAATATACCGAAGCTCCAGCCTCAGAAACAATAAAAACCTGCAGCGGTTTATCAAACGCGATTTTTTTAATGAAAAATTCGGTTTCTCTAGAAGCAGTTCCATTACCAATGGAGATCGCATCAATTTGATACGCATTTACCATCGAACGGATTTTTTTTATTGCCATTGTTTCCTCATTTTGAGGTGCGTGCGGATAAATGGTTTCGTTGTATAATAAATCTCCTTTTTCGTCAAGGCAAACTACTTTACAACCACTTCTAAATCCCGGATCGATTGCCAGAATTCGTTTTTCGCCCAAAGGTGGCGCTAGTAAAAGTTGTCCTAGATTGTTCGCAAAAACCTGAATCGAATTGGCATCGGCCTTAGCTTTTGCTTCCTGTAATGTTTCATTTCCAATTGCAGGATTTAACAATCTTTTGTAACTGTCTTCGATCGCTAATTGCAAATGTGCAGTGGTACTATTTTGTTTTTTAATAATCAATTCATCAATGATATCATACGCTTCATCAATATCAACATCTACTTTCATCTTCACAAAACCCTCATTTTCTGCACGAAGCATGGCTAATAAGCGGTGTGAAGGTGCTTTTGTCAACGGTTCTTCCCAATCAAAATACTGACTGAATTTTTGTGCCCCTTCTTCTTCACTTTTCTTTTTTACTACTTTTGTTCCTATTGTTGCTTTTCGTTGATACAATCTTCGCAATTGTTTACGAACATAGATATTCTCGTTAATCCATTCGGCAATAATATCTCTTGCTCCCTGAATCGCCGCTTCTTCGTTAACAACATTATCATTGAGGTATTGCGTCGAAATAAAATCAACATCGACATCGTTTTGTGACATGATGATCTTTGCCAATGGTTCTAAACCAAATTCTCTTGCAACATCTGCTTTTGTTTTTTTCTTTTTTTTGTATGGAAGATAAAAATCTTCAATTTCTTGTAAATCAAAACTTTGTTCAATTTTCTGTTTCAATTCCGGTGTAAGTGATTTTTGTTCTTCAATCGACTTTAAAATGGCTTCTTTACGTTTTACAATCGTTTCATATTCTTTTTGAAGTTTTGCAATGTTCTCGATCTGAACTTCGTCAAGATTTCCGGTTGTATCTTTTCGGTAACGTGAAATAAACGGAATCGTACAATCTTCCTCTAATAATTTTACCGTGTTTTGAATGTTGATCGCTGCTGTTTGTACAGACTTGGCAATAAATTGAATATTAGTCATACTTTTAATGAAATAATTTCTTGATTAGAAAATGAGACAATCTGTTTCTTAAAACCATAAACAGATTAATCAATCACCCGGCTAAAATAATATCTTTGTTTTTAATTTTTAGCCAATGGAAGTTTTATTAGTGTCTTTTTTTGTTGTAAATAGTATTGCATTTATCTTAGCAGGTTACGATAAATATTTGGCTGTCAAACACAAACGCAGAATATCGGAGAATACACTGTTTACAATCGCTTTTTTTGCAGGCTCAATCGGATTATTATTAGCAATGCTGTTGTTTAGACATAAAACGAGTAAATCTTCTTTTATTATAAAATTTGGAATAATTCTTTTGATCCAGACTGTATTAGTTTATCTAAGATTAACTGATAAAATCTAGTTATTAACAATGTTAATAACCTTAAAAATACAATATAATTAACTGACTTTAAGATATTTAAAAACAATAAACCGGACGAATTATAAAAATCTGCCCGGCTTACTTATATTTTATCGGTGCTTCGCACCGCGATTTTTTTTGATTTATTGACAAGCAATTTTATTCACCCTGTTTTGGTGTCTTCCACCTTCGAATGCAGTAGTCAAAAATGTTTCAACTATTTCAACTGCCTGAGGAATAGAAGTAAAACGCGCCGGAATACTCACAATGTTTGCGTCATTATGTAAACGTGTTAAATAGGCAATTTCTTTAGTCCAGCATAAACCGGCTCTCACTTTAGGATGTTTATTAACAGTCATTGCAATTCCGTTTCCGCTTCCGCAGATTACAATTCCAAAATCAGCTTTTCCTTCAGATACATCATTAGCAACCGGATGTCCAAAATCCGGATAATCAACAGATTCCTCAGTATCTGTACCATAATTGGTTACTTCATATCCTTTTGCTTTAAGCATTGCCACAATTGCTTTTTTATAATCTGGTCCTGCGTGGTCGTTTCCTATCGAAATTTTCATTTTAAATACTATTAAGTTGTGTACTGCAAATTTACTCAATTAATAAATGTTTGCCACCAATTTCACTAATTTTCACTAATTTATTTCCTTAGTAACCATTAAAATATAGTTTTGAATAATTAAATCTTAATTCGAGTTAATTTGTAAAATTCGTGGCAAAAAAAACTAAAAACACAATAGACTTACTATCAAAAACTTAACACTTATTAACATTATTAACAAGCATATAAGTATCTCATAATCAATAAATAATAAGCAACTATTTTGTTAAAATTTTAGAGTGTTAATAGCGAAACCTAATTAGTTGATATTCAGTTAACTTTAAGTTAACATTATTTGTTAATAAGTTGAGATAGAAAATTAGAAGTTTTTTTTGGTTGTGTCAAAAAAAAACCTAATCCAAAACCCGGATGAAATAACCTAATAAAGTTTGATGAATTTTTGGAAAAGTTATCAATATCAAAAATGCCATTTTCAACAAATATCAACCTATGAACTTATCTACAAAATGAATCTCTTTTTGGTTGTCAACCATTGTTAATTAAAATACAAAAAAGCTTAGAAATTAATCCTTTAACTCAATATAAGTATGTTGATAACTCACGATAACTAAGAGAAACTTCATTTCAATACATTTAAAAATAAATTTATAGCACATATTAACAAGCTATAATAACAAACAAAAATTAATTTAATTTAAATTTTTCTTTTTGTTGTATTTAATATATGTTGACAACTTTGAAAATTTTAGAAAGAAAAAAAAATCCTGAAATTGAAAAACAGATGAGTTTAAACAATTTTGAGTGGGTTATTAAGATTGTCAAGAATTTGCTGAACTTCTTCAAAATCGTTGGGATGAACTTTGAGTTTGATTCCACCCAGCGCCGTTGAGTACATTGGGACGACAGATAAGGTTATTTCGTTTTCAAAATAATACGGAATCTCTTCTTGCTCTAATAAGTGCTTTAGAACGACTGTTTCGTGCTGATAATTGAATGTTGCAATGGTTTTAAAGCTTTCCATATTAGGTCTTTTTGTAAATATACGAATTACAAATGACCTTTAAAAATCAATAAATAGCTCCGTTTGAAAGTTATATTTTTAATAATTTATTTGTTAAAATCTATAATCTGATATCTTATTTGTAATTTTAACTTTTTAAGAAAAGATATATGAGTAAGAAAATTAGAAAGCCGATAAAAAATGAGAAAGATCTCTCTAGTAAAATAATAAAGATTTTATCGCAAAGTCCTAATAAAGCATTTAATTACAAACAGATAGGAGCAAAGCTTGAACTTGATGATACAAAAAGCAGAAACCAGATTATAAAAGATTTAAAAATTCTGGCTGCTTCAAAGAAAATTATAGAATCTGAACCTGGCAAATATTTAGTAAAAGCCGAAAGCCAGGATTATTACGAAGGAACAATTGATATGACCAGTAGAAAAACGGCGTATTTTATTTGTCCTGATTTTAGTGAAGATGTATTTATCCCAACTAATAATTTGAATCGTGCGTTAGACAAAGACAGAGTAAAAGTTTATGTTTATAACAGAAGAAAAGGTAAAAGACCTGAAGGTGAAGTAATTGAAGTAATCGAAAGAAATAAAACGGAGTTTGTTGGAGTAATAGATATACAGGCCAACTTTGCCTTTGTATCTACTGCAAATCCTAAAATGTATACCGATATTTTTATTCCAAAAGATAAAATTGGAGAAGCAGAAAATGGTGATGTCGTTTTAGTTACGATTGAAGACTGGCCAAAAAGAGCGGATAGTCCGTTTGGATCTGTAATTAGAGTTTTAGGAAAACCGGGAGAACACAATACTGAGATTCATGCTATTTTGGCTGAATACGGTTTACCATCCGATTTTCCGGTAGAAGTAGAGGTATTTGCACAAAAAATAGACACTTCGATTCAGGAATCTGAAATTGCAAAACGTCGTGATATGCGTGATACCCTTACGTTTACGATAGATCCAAAAGATGCAAAAGATTTTGATGATGCCTTGTCTTTCAAAAAGTTAGAAAATGGAAATTACGAAATAGGAATTCACATTGCCGATGTTTCGTATTATCTTGAAGAAGGAACAATCCTGGATGATGAAGCCTATCAAAGAGCAACTTCGGTTTATTTGGTCGATAGAGTAGTACCAATGCTTCCTGAAGTTTTATCTAATTTTGCATGTTCGTTACGTCCGAATGAAGAGAAATATACATTCTCAGCTATTTTTGAAGTTTCGGAAAATGCACAAGTTATCAACCAATGGTTTGGGAGAACTGTAATTTATTCTGATCAGCGTTTTGCTTATGAAGAAGCGCAATATATCATTGAAACAAAAGACAATACGATTCCGGTTGATATTTCGATCACTGGAGAATCTTATGTTGTTTCAGATGAAATTACCGAAGCTACTTTAAAATTAGATGAATTAGCTAAGATTCTAAGAAAGAAAAGAATGGCCAATGGAGCAATTTCTTTTGATAAAGTCGAAGTAAAATTCAACTTAGACGAGCAAGGAGAACCAGAAGGAGTTTACTTTAAAGTTTCGAAAGATGCCAATCATCTAATCGAAGAATTCATGCTTTTAGCCAACAGAAAAGTGGCGGAATACATTGGTAAACAAAAGAAAACCTTTATTTACAGGATTCACGATGAACCCAATGAAGACAAATTAATTGCGATGCAAACCGTAATTGCTAAATTTGGTTATAAAATTGATTTCCGTAATAAAGGCGATATTTCTAAGTCTTTGAATGCATTGATGGAAGAAGTTAATGGTAAAAAGGAGCAAAATTTAATTGATACTCTTGCTATTAGGAGTATGAGTAAAGCCAAATATTCAACAGAAAATATTGGTCATTATGGATTAGCTTTTGATTATTACAGCCATTTTACTTCGCCAATTCGTCGTTATCCAGACGTTATGGTACATCGTTTGCTGCAATATTATCTTGATAATGGAGCTTCTGTAGATGAAGAAGTGTATGAAACAAAATGTTTGCATTGTTCGAATATGGAAAGTTTAGCAACTAATGCTGAACGAGATAGTATTAAATACATGCAGGTTAAATATATGCAGGATCATCAGGATGAAGAATTCCTTGGTGTTATTTCCGGTGTTACAGAATGGGGAATTTATGTTGAAATTGTTTCGAACAAATGCGAAGGAATGGTAAGAATCAGAGAAATAAAAGATGATTATTATACTTTCGATGAAAAACAATATGCTTTGGTAGGAGCAACTTCTAATAGTATTTTGCAATTAGGAGATGAAATATATGTAAAAGTTAAAAATGCCGATTTAGTTAAAAAACAACTGGATTTTCATTTTTTAAGAAGAGCAGAGTAGAAGTTTAATTTAAAAAAATAAAAGTATGAAAAAGTTAGTTATAGGAGCTGCAATTTTATTTGTTCAAATGTCTTTTGGTCAGGTTACCAAAGAAGTAGGTGATTTTGATTCAGTCAAAGTATTTGATAAGTTAAGTGTAAAATTAGTTCAGTCTTCAGAAAATAAAGTAGTAATCAAAGGAGCACGTGAATCTGAAGTCGAAGTTGTTAACAAGAAGGGAATATTAAAATTAAGAATGCCTTTTCCTAAATTATTATCAGGAAATGATTTAGACATTACCCTTTATTACAAACATATAGAACTTATAGATGCTAATGAAGGTGCAGAAGTTACTAGTAAAGAAACGATCAAAGCAACTGTTTTTAAAGTAAGTGCTCAGGAAGGTGCTAAAATAAACGTTCCTTTAGATGTTGATAAACTAAATGTAAGCTCAGTTTCAGGAGGAGAAATCACATTATCCGGTAAAGCTTCTAACCAGGATGCGAGCCTTGGAGCAGGCGGATATCTTCTGGCAAGTAAATTAAGTACGTCTCAGACTAAAGTAAGCGTTTCTGCGGGAGGAAAAGCAGATGTGAATGCTTCTACCCTAGTCGATGCAAAAGTAAGCGCAGGAGGCTCTATTTACATTTATGGAAAACCGAAACAAATCAATCAGAAAACGGTTTTTGGAGGTAAAATAGAAGAGGTAAAATAAGAAATTGTATTTGAATGATAAATGATATTTTAGCTGGACTGCCATGGGGACTTTTTTTAAGTTTTATGGTAGGTCCGGTATTTTTTATACTACTGGAAACCAGTATTACAAAAGGGTTTAGAGCTGCAATAGTCTTTGATCTTGGCGTAGTATTAGGTGATATTTTTTTTATAGCAATTGCCTATTTGGGCAGTTACAGATTAATTCAGAGTCTGAAGGACAAACCCGCTCTTTTTATTTTTGGTGGAATTATTATGCTGGCTTATGGAATAATTTCTTTTGTTAAATTAAAAAATGAAGAAAAAATTGACGATGAGGAAATAGATCGTGATATTATAAAAAGAAACTATGGTAGTCTGTTTGTAAAAGGTTTTATACTCAATGTTATTAACATTGGTGTATTAGGTTTTTGGTTGGCCGTAATTATTTCTGTAGGACCAAAATTAGAGATGCAAAATTCAAGAATGTTTACTTTTTTTACAGCAGTTATTATTACGTATTTATTAGTAGATTGTATTAAAATACTATTAGCCAAACAATTAAAATCTAAAATGACTCCAACCAATATTGTTAAAATCAAAAAAATTATAAGTATTGTTTTAATGGTTTTTGGATTTGTTTTAATGATTCAGGGTTGGTTTCCAAAAGAAAAAGAAATGGTAAAACATGCTTTTGAAAAGATTGAAAAGTAGTTGTTAATAACTTGAAATTATAAAATTAAACCTCTGAAATTCAGAGGTTTTTTTGTATTTATAACGTTCGTATAGAACTTTGTCAAAGTTTAAAACTTTGACAAAGTTGACTAATTATACATCAAGTTTGTCATTTCGACGAAAGGAGTAGAAATGACAAAAATTGCGGTAAAATAGGAAACCCGACAGGTTTTTTAATACATGTCGGGTTTATATGTAAACTTAATAATTTGTTTTTTCAAAAAATTAACCATAAAAAAAGAGTCTAAATTTAGAGGTTTTAGGGGGGCATCGTCCGGATTCGAACGTACAATTTTTATTTAATTTTTTGAAAATTACTCATAAAAAAACCTCTAAATTTCTTTAGAGGTTTTAGGGGCATCGTTCGGATTCGAACATAAAATCTTTATCTAATTTTTTCAAAAAATTAATCATAAAAAAACCTCTAAAGAAATTTAGAGGTTTTAGAGGCATCGTCTGGATTCGAACGTACAATCTTTATCTAAATTTTTTCAAAAAATTAATCATAAAAAAAACCTCTAAATTTCTTTAGAGGTTTTAGAGGCATCGTCCGGATGTGAACGTACAATTTTTATCTAATTTTTTCAAAAAATTAATCATAAAAAAACCTCTAAATTTCTTTAGAGGTTTTAGAGGCATCGTCCGGATTCGAACCGGAGTAGGAGCTTTTGCAGAGCCCAGCCTAGCCGCTCGGCCACGACGCCCTAGTTGAACGGATGGCAAAAGTAACTAAAATCTTTAAATTTCAAAAGTTTAAAAGTAACTATTTTAAAAAATAACTTTTTTTATGGAAAGAATTACTTTCTATTTTCTGTCATTTTTATAGTAACTGATTCAACATCACCACCAATAGGAGGATTTATTTTAGAAACCCAAACTGTAGTTTTTTTTATGCTTTCTATTTCAGCAAGTACACGAATGTTGATTCTTTTGGCTACATGTTCTAATAAATGCGAACGAATTGCCATTTCTTCCATTACAATTTTGTTCAAATGTACATAATCAACTGTGTCTGCTAAGTGATCAGAACCTGCTGATTTTTGTAAATTGGTTTTAATTTTTAGATCAACAGTATAGTCGGATCCAATTTTTCCTTCTTCAATTAAACATCCGTGGTAGGAAAAAGTACGAATGTTTTTTAGTTTAATAACTCCCATTTTCTTGTTGTTTCAAGTTTAAAGTTTCAGGTTTAACGCCAGTTAAGTAACTTTAAACCTGAAACCTGAAACCTTTTTTTTATCTTTGCTAAAATTACTATAAAATAATGGCATCAGAAGAGAAATCACTCAATTTTATTGAACAAATCATAGAAGAAGATCTTAAATCAGGTCTTTCGCAAAGTAAACTTCATTTTCGTTTTCCACCAGAACCAAATGGTTATTTACACATTGGTCATGCAAGTGCTATTGCATTAAATTTTGGTTTAGGGATTGATTATCAATCTCCTGTGAATTTACGTTTTGATGATACAAATCCAGAAAAAGAAGAGCAGGAATTTGTTGACGCCATTAAAAAAGATGTTGAATGGCTAGGGTATACCTGGGCAGAAGAACGTTATGCTTCAGATTATTTTCAGCAATTATACGATTGGGCAGTATTATTAATTAAAAAAGATAAAGCTTATGTTGATAGTCAGTCTTCTGAAGAGATGGCCATTCAAAAAGGAACTCCGTCTACAATTGGTACAGATAGTCCGTATAGAAACCGTTCTGTTGAAGAGAATTTGGGTTTATTCGAAAGAATGAAAAACGGTGAATTTGAGGCTGGAACTCATATTCTTCGTGCAAAAATTGACATGAAATCAACCAATATGCTGATGCGTGATCCTATCATGTACAGGATTTTACACAAAGAACACCACAGAACAGGAGATGCCTGGAAAATTTATCCAATGTACGATTGGGCACACGGACAAAGTGATTATCTGGAAGAGATTTCACACTCATTTTGTACCCTTGAATTCTTGCCTCACCGTGAATTATACGATTGGTTTTTAGACCAGATTTTAGAAGAAAACAAACTACGTCCAAAACAAAGAGAATTTGCAAGACGTAACTTATCACATACCGTTGTTAGTAAAAGAAAATTACAGCAACTTGTTAAAGAAAAGCATGTTAACGGTTGGGATGATCCAAGAATGTCGACTATTTCAGGGTTAAGAAGAAGAGGTTTTACAGCTGCTTCCTTACGTAATTTTGCCAATACAACCGGAATTGCAAAACGTGATAATTTGATTAATATTTCTGTTTTAGAGTTTTGTATTCGTGAAGATTTGAACAAAATTGCACCTCGTGTAATGGCTGTTTTAGATCCGGTTAAAGTGGTAATTACCAATTATCCTGAAGGAAAAGAAGAGTGGTTAGAGGCAGAAAATAACCAGGAAGATGACAACGCAGGTTTTAGAAAAGTACCTTTTTCTAGTGAATTATATATCGAAAGAGAAGATTTTCTTGAAGAAGCTCCCGCGAAATTTTTCCGTTTGACTTTAGGAAAAGAAGTACGTCTTAAAAATGCTTATATCATTAAAGGAGAAAGCGTTATAAAAGATACTGAAGGAAATATTACAGAGATTCATGTCACTTATGATACAGATTCTTTGAGTGGAAGCGGGACAGAAGCAAGCCAAAGAAAAGTATCCGGAACATTACATTGGGTTTCTATTTCTCATGCAATTGAAGCAGAGGTTCGTATGTACGATCGTTTGTTTACTGATGAAGCTCCCGACAGTTATAAAGACAAAAATTTCTTGGATTTTGTGAATCCAAAGTCTTTAGAAGTTATTACAGGATTTGTTGAACCAAGTTTAGCAACAGCTCAAAACGAGGATAAATTTCAGTTTCAACGTTTAGGTTATTTTACTGTTGATAAAGATTCAACTCCTTCAAAATTAGTATTTAACAAAACTGTTGGACTCAAAGACGCCTGGGAAGAAAAGGGTAAAAAAGAAGAAAACAGTATCAATAATTCTTTAAAAGATATTAATAAATATTTTAAAGTAGAAACGAAGCCGGAACGTATTGCAATTGAAAGTGCAATAGGGGAGAGTATCAAAAATGTTTCAAGTTTTTCTTTATTACAAAATTCATTAAAGAAGAATATCAACAATAATAAAGGATCGTTGTTATTTGCCCAGTTTATTTTGAAATATTCGAACTGGAAATCTACAGATTTTGAAGAAGACGATATTAAAAAATTATATACGATGTCTCTGAGAAGTGAATCGACCTATGTGCGATCAAAAGCACTTTTGAATTTAAGAGATATTGAAGATTTAAGTTTAAGAAATCAGTTTGAAGATGATATTTTGAAATTATATTCAAATCCTCCAAAAAACGCTTCGGAACGAGAAAATGAAATTCTTGCCGAGATGGTAAAAAAATAATATCATTATAATCTATTGAAAAGCGCTTTTTATAAGCGCTTTTTTTATTATTTATATTTTCTATTAAAAATTAAAATTTTATAGTTTTAATATATTAAAAGTGACCTGCATAAATTAAATTTAAGCTTATTTTTTAATTCTTTTACCTCATTAATCATCTTTTAAAAAATCATTAAATAGAAGGCTTTATTTTAATTTTAAGCCTCATTTTCTCTTGTTTTTTGGGTTGTTAACATAGAATTGTTTATAACATTGCACCTACATTGTTTTTCAACTTAATTGTTGATTTTTACTTTTTCATTTCAAATATTTAAAATTGTTCTCATTTTAATTATCAATTTAATTGATTGTATATTTAATATTTTATGTTTTTTATTATTATTATATAAAACTATCATTATTATATTTTTAATAGATTTATTTAATTAAAATTGACTTTTATAAATTGATTTTAAGCTATTATTTTATTTCTTTCATGTCATTAATCATCTTTTGAATTATTGTTTATTTTTGAGCTTTATTTAAGTTTTAGACCTCATTTTTCTTAGTTTAACGGGTTGTTAACATACAATTGTTTATAAAGTTGGTATTTTTATCCAAAGGTCAAATCTAAAGTGTCAAATTTCAATTTCACTTAAGAATCAAATCTGAGTTGTTCTAAAATCTAAAAATGAATAATTTTTAGTTTTAGAGTTAATTCTAAATCTGAATTCTAAAGATTGGTTTTATGGTCAATTGTAATTGTGATTATATTTTGATAATACTTCCAGCGTAAAAGTATTTTTCAGAGATTAGTTCATAATTTAAAAATTTCATGAAATTAATTTTATGGGGTATCTGAAATTTTGTCTTTCGTTTTGACAGAAACAATTTTAATCCTTAAATTTTAATATTATGAAAATTCTATTTTTTACGCTATCTATTTTATTTGCAAATATTGCAATTTCTCAAACACATCAAATTACAAAACATAATGGTGAAGAACTGGATGTTAATTTTATAAAACTCGAAAATGATTTGGTTTATTATTCCTTGAACGGAAGTGCCGAAGAACATAAAATTAGCAAATATGCAGTTTCAAAAATTACCAATAAACAATCGAATCAAACTCAAAAAGTTTCAGATAAAGTTATAGTAGATTCAAAATCAGATTATAAATTCGTAACTGTTTTATCTCAGGACAAGACAATAGGTTTAAAACAAGTAGCTAATTTTTCAGGAGTCTCGACAAAGACAAAAGGGGAGCCGCCAATTGCAAATAAAAAACAGACTGCTATGAGAATCAAAACACAATCTGCTTCTAACGGATATCCGTTTGTTAGCATTGTTGAAAAAGGAGATGGTAAATATGAAGCTATCGCTTATGTGTATTAAATTTAGTGTTAATTTTATTAAATTATAAGTAAGCAATAATTTGTAATTCAAAAAATGACTACCTTTAGTAATCATTTAAATTTTAATATTATGTCAAAAAACGTAAATACAGTTGCAGCAATTTTAGCTGGTGCTGCAGTAGGTGCAGCAATCGGAATTTTATTTGCTCCGGATAAAGGATCAAAGACTCGTGCTAAACTTAAGGAAGGTTTAGATGATGCGAAACATAATTTGAAAGATTCACTTTCAGCAAGTTCTGAAGTGCTACGTGAAAAATTTGCACACGCAAAAGAAAATCTTGATGGAACGTACGGAGAATTACTTTCTAATATGAGTTACAAAACAGAAGAAGTAATCAGTTTTTTGGAATCTAAATTAGCTGACTTAAAAGCACAAAACGCTAAACTTCAAAAATAATAATCCAGGAAGCACAAAGCTCAATGCGATTTTAATGATTAATGAGATTGTTTTAATTTTTAAAATAATCAATATACAATTATTAAGTCATGAGTTTTGTGCTTCTTTTTTTTAATTAAAATTACAATTATGGCTTTTGAAGAATTAAAAGAAAACACAGAAAATATGCAGGATCAGGCTAAAGTTTATCTCGAAAGCCATTTGGCTTATTATAAACTTTGGGGTTTTAAGGTTGCTATGAAATCGACAACTTTAATTTTTAAGTTTACTTTGATTTTATTGTGTTTTAGTATGGTGATGATCTTTGGATCTTTTGCAGCAGCATATGCTTTTGGATCTTTATTTGAAAGTAACGCACTTGGTTTTTTAGCAGTAGGAGGGATCTATTTAGTATTTACAATTTTACTTTTCTTCTTAAAAGATAAAGTTGTAGAAGGTCCGATATTGGAGAAATTTTCAGAAATCTTTTTTAATGACTAATTATGGAAACTAAAAAATACTCATCATACGCAGCAATCGAAAGAGATTTAGAGATTTTGAAACTCGAAAAAGATATTAATTATCAAAAACTAGTTTTAAGTTTTCATAGAACCAAAGAATCTATTACACCGCAAAGTATTGTTGGTGGCGTTTTTTCTTCTTATAAAGAATACTTTACCAGATCATATCCACAAATTTTACAATCCATTTTACCGTATATTATCAACTGGTTTATCAATAAAAAAAGAGGCAAATGAGCCTCTTTTTTGTTTTGTAATATTATTTTGTTTCCGGTAGAATGTCATCTTCATAACCGGATTGAGGTTCAACAGGTTTTGGTTTCTTCTCTATTTTCTTGTTGTTTTTCTTCATCATTTCACCAACCTGGTTTGATGCTGTAAAGGATGCCACCATATTGTTCAGCATATCGCTTCCGGCTTGTGGAGAATTTGGTAACAAGATTAAGTTAGAATTGGCGTCGGCACCAATTGCTTGTAGCGTATCATAATGTTGCGTTACGACAATTAGGGCAGAAGCTTCCTGAGAATTAATCCCAACATTGTTCAAAACTTCAACACTTTCTACTAAACCTCTTGCAATTTCACGACGTTGATCTGCAATACCTTGTCCTTGTAAACGTTTACTTTCGGCTTCAGCTTTTGCTTTTGCAACAATTCTGATTCTTGAACTTTCAGCTTCAAATTCAGCAGCCGTTTTTTCTCTGTCGGCAGCATTAATTCTGTTCATCGCATTTTTTACCTGAATGTCCGGATCAATATCGGTAACCAAAGTATTGATAATATCATATCCGTAAGTAGTCATTGCTTCGTTCAATTCTCTTTTTACTGCAATGGCGATATCATCTTTTCTTTCAAAAACATCATCTAATTTTAGTTTTGGAACTTCGGCACGAACGACATCAAAAACATAAGCGGTAATCTGATCGTGTGGATATTCAAGTTTATAAAAAGCATCATATACTTTTTCCTGAATCACTTTAAACTGAACCGAAACTTTCATTTTGATAAAAACGTTGTCCTTCGTTTTGGTTTCAATGATAACATCTAGCTGTTGAATTTTTAGATTTACACGTCCGGCCAATCTGTCAACCAACGGAATTTTTAATTGTAATCCTGAATTTCTCACGCTGTGAAACTTCCCAAATCTTTCTATAATTACCGAAGATTGTTGTTTAACGGTAAAAAAGGAAGACATAAAAATAAATAATCCGAAGACTATTAAGATAATAAATGCTGTACCCATGGTGATATTAATTTAGTTTTTATGATCTGGTAAATTACGAATATTCTTCCAATTTCAATTTTTTAAAGCATAAAAAAAACGCTAAGAACATATTATCAATGTTTCTTAGCGTTTAATTTAAAATTTAGAAATTTTTCTTTTTACCATTAAGAGATTAAGAAAAATTAAGCTAACCTTTATGAACTTAATATCTTAATGGTAAAAAATTATAATGTTGCTATTGCTTTCTGAATTCTCGAAATAGTTTCTTCTTTCCCGATGATTTCAATAATGTCAAATAGGTGAGGACCTTTTAGTGCTCCAACTAAACTTAGACGGAAAGGCTGCATTACTTTACCCATCCCGATTTCGTTTTTAGTCAACCAGTCTTTTACGATTGCTTCGATATTTGCTGAATCAAAACCATCGATATATTCAAGAGTCGAAATCAATTCCTGCATCAAAGTTGGAGTTTCTTCCTTCCAGTTTTTGCTTGCTTTTTCATCATATGATGTTGGCGCCTGGAAAAAGAAATCAGTCAAATCCCAAAATTCAGAAACGAAATGCGCTCTTTCTTTAATCAAAGAAACGATTTTTGTAACATCAAATTTAGAAAGATCAACACCTTTTTCGACCAAAATAGGAGAGAAGCTTTTCGCTAAATCAGCATCATTTTCTTTGATTAAATATTGGTGATTGAACCATTTGTTTTTTTCCGGATCAAATTTAGCTCCTGATTTATGAACTCTGTTCAAGTCAAAAGCTTCTACTAGTTCTTCTAATGAAAATAATTCTTTGTCAGTTCCATCATTCCAACCTAACAATGCAAGGAAGTTTACAACCGCTTGCGGGAAAAATCCTTTTTCTCTGTAACCGGAAGAAATACCTTCTTTGGTTTTCCATTCCAATGGGAACACAGGAAATCCTAATTTGTCACCATCTCTTTTAGATAATTTTCCGTTTCCAACCGGTTTTAAAATCAAAGGTAAATGCGCAAATTCTGGAGCATCCCAACCAAAAGCTCTATATAATAAAACGTGAAGTGGCATCGATGGCAACCATTCTTCACCACGAATTACGTGTGATGTTTCCATCAAATGATCATCAACAATATTAGCTAAATGGTAGGTTGGCATTCCGTCACTTTTAAACAAGACTTTATCATCAAGTAAACTCGTTTCGAATTTTACATCACCACGAATAATATCTTTTAAGTGTAAAGTTTCGTCAACCGGAGTTTTAAAACGAATGACATAATGTTCTCCATTTGTAATTCTTTTAGCCACTTCTTCAGCAGAAATTACAAGAGAAGTATCTAACTTTTCACGAATAGTATGATTGTAAATAAATGTTTTTCCTTCCGCTTCTTGTTCTTTTCTCAAAGCATCAAGAGCTTCCGGAGTATCAAAAGCATAATATGCCCAACCAGAATTGATCAATTGATCAGCATAAGTTTGGTACAAATCCTTACGATCACTTTGTCTGTACGGACCAAATTTTTCATTTTTCCCAACAGTTTCTTCAGGAGAAATTCCTAACCATTCTAGTGCTTCCATAATATAAGCTTCGGCACCAGGAACAAAACGAGTCTGATCTGTGTCTTCAATTCTTAAATAAAAAACACCATTGTTTTTTTTGGCAAATAAATAATTAAATAGGGCAGTACGAACTCCGCCAATATGTAAAGGTCCTGTTGGACTTGGTGCAAAACGCACACGAACTTGCTTTGACATTTGTTTAAATTTTGTTGCAAAGATACAACATTCGTCAAAAGTCAAAAGTCGAAAGTCTGAAAGGTTTTACGTTAAGATGGTAACTTTTGACTTTCGACTTTTGACTTTCAAACTTATACTTATAATTACTACTTTTATGGGTTATAAATAAAACAGATTCACTTTGAAAACAACATCTGCTATATACCAAAAGCTAGAAGCATTTATAAAGAAATATTATACCAATGAATTGATAAAAGGATCGCTTCTTTTTATTGGTTTCGGATTATTGTATTTCTTGTTCACGCTCTTTATTGAGTATTTTCTTTGGTTGAAACCATTAGGAAGAACATTATTATTCTGGATATTTATAGCGGTAGAAGTGTTTCTATTGTTTCGTTTTATTTTGTTCCCGATTTTTAAGTTGTTCAAACTTCAAAAAGGAATCGATTATAATCAGGCTTCGACTATCATTGGAAATCATTTTACAGAAGTAAGTGATAAGCTGACGAACTTTTTGCAATTGTCAGCTTCTGAGAATTCAACAGAAAGTTCAGAGTTGATGTTGGCTTCGATAGAGCAAAAAGCAAATTCATTGCAGCCAATTCCTTTTGGGAATGCCATCAATTTTAAAACCAACAAGAAGTATTTGCCATTAGCAATCATTCCAATTTTACTTTTTGCAGTGTTTTATATTTCAGGAAATAGCAATGTAATTTCTCAAAGTTTAAATAGAGTAGTGCACTTTAATGCGACATTTTTACCACCGGCACCTTTCAAATTTGTGGTTCTGAATCCGAATTTACAAACAGAACAAAACAAAGATTTCGTTATCAAAATGGAATCAGTTGGAAATGTAGTTCCTGAAAATGTCATGATTCATATTGGTAACGAAAGTTATTTTATGGAATCATCTCACCCAGGAAAGTTTGAATTCAAGATTGAAAAACCAGTTTCAAATGTTGCTTTTTCTTTTGAAGGAAATTCGGTTTCATCTGAAGAATATGAGTTGAAAGTAATCACAGTTCCATCGATTGCCAACTTCGAAATGGTGTTAAATTTTCCATCGTATCTAAAGAAAAAATCTGAAACGATTCAGGGAACCGGAAATGCAATCGTACCGGAAGGAACTTTGGTAACCTGGAAAATGAATACACAATCGACTCAGGAAATTGTTTGGAAAGATGATAATGCCACTTTCAGGTTCAATAAAGCCGAAAATGAGTTTAAATTGGCTAAAAAAATCAGTCAAAATACAGAATATCAAATTCTTACCTCGAATAATAAGGTCAAAAACTACGAAAAGCTGGATTATCAGCTGTCTGTTATCAAAGATCAGCATCCAACGATCACGGTAAGTCCTGCACCGGACAGTTTGAAGCTGGATAAGAATTATGTTTTAGGAAGGTTAGGAGATGACTATGGTTTGTCTAAACTTCAGGTTGTTTACTACGAACGCAACAAGCCAAATACTGCCAAGCGTGGAACCATACCTGTTAAATCCGGAGTGTTTGATCAGTTTGTTTTTAACTTCCCAAGTAATCTTGCCGTGCAGGAAGGAGTATCTTATGAATACTATTTTGAGGTTTTTGATAATGATGCACCGCATGGATTTAAGAGTACAAAGTCTTCTGTTTTTTCTGATCGTGTTTCGACTACAGATGAAGTTCATGATATGGAATTACAGCAGCAAAATGAAAACATCAATAGTTTAGAAAAGTCTTTGAAGAATCAAACCAAGCAATTTTCTGAAATGGATAAGATTCAGAAAGCAGGAAAAGAAAAGGATAATTTAGAGTTCAAAGACCAACAGAAAGTAAATGATTTTATCAAACGTCAGAAGCAACAAGACGAATTGATGAAACAGTTTGCTGAGAAGATGAATAAGAATCTGGATAAATTTCAATCTGAAAAGAAAGATAAAACAGCTGATGATTTGCAAAAACGTTTAGACAATGCAGAGAAAGATTTAGAAAAGAATCAGAAGTTGATGGATGAATTGAAGAACTTAAACGATAAATTGAATACTGAAGATTTGTTTGATAAGATGGAAAAATTCAAACAGATCAGCAAGAACCAATCTCGTAATCTGGAACAATTAGTTGAATTGACGAAACGTTTTTATGTTTCTAAAAAAGCAGAACAAGTTGCTGATAAATTAAAGAAGCTGGCAGATCAGCAAGAACAACTTTCGAATAAAGACAAAGAGAATACTCAGGATAAACAAGAAGATATTAATAAAGCGTTTGATAAAATTCAGGAAGATTTAAAAGATCTGAAAGAGGAAAACAAGACATTAAAAGCGCCTTTGGATATTCCGTCTGATGCTTTAAAAGAGAAAGATGTCAAGGATGATTTGAAGAAAGCTTCTGAAGAATTGAGTAAAAAGAATTCCTCTTCGGCTAAGCCAAAACAAAAAAGTGCTGCCAAGAAAATGAAAAGTATGGCAGAACAAATGGATGCTGGTATGGAAGGCGGAGAACAAGAACAACTGGAAGAAGATGTTGCAATGCTTCGTCAGGTTCTGGATAATCTTTTAGCATTCTCTTTATCGGAAGAGGATGTGATGAAACAATTTAAATCTATGAAGTTGGGTTCTTCAGCGTATACTAAGAACATCAAAGTGCAGCAGAATTTGAAACAACAGTTTAAACATGTCGATGATAGTTTGTTTGCTTTGTCTTTACGTAATCCAAAAGTAGCTGAAGATGTAACGAAGGAAATTGGAAATGTACAGTATAATGTAGATAAAGCTATCGAAAGTTTAAGTGACGTTCAGGTTCCGAAAGGAGTTTCGCATCAGCAATATGCTGTTTCATCTGCCAATAAATTAGCTGATTTTTTAAGTGATTTATTAAACAATATGCAGATGTCAATGTCTAAACCGGGATCAGGAAAACCAAAACCAGGTGACGGTCAAGGAATGCAATTGCCGGATATTATACAAAAACAAAAAGGGTTGGCTGACAAAATGAAAGAGGGAATGAAACCGGGAGATAAACCAGGTGACAAACCGGGAGATAAACCAGGCGAAGGTCAACAAGGGAAATCTGGAGAAGGTAAGCAAGGACAGGGAAAAGAGGGACAAGGCAAAAGTGGTCAGGGAAAAGATGGTAAAGGAGATAAAAATGGAGGCAAAGGAAATGACGGAAAAGAAGGTGAGGATGGAGAAGGAGATGCTGAAGCAATCATGGAAATTTATAAGGAGCAAGTTAAACTTCGTGAAGCATTACAAAAAGAGTTAGCAAAACAAGGTTTAGATTCTCAGGGTAAATCTGTAATCGATCAAATGAAAGCTTCAGAAAAGCAACTTTTGAATAAAGGTTTTAAGAATGAAAACTTACAGCGTATACTGAATATTCAACAAGAATTACTAAAATTGAATAATGCTGTTCAGCAACAAGGGCAAGATACAAAGCGACAATCTGAAACTAATAAAGCTGAATTTATGAATAAAACAAATGCATTACCAAGTTCGTTATTGGATTATTTAAACAGTGTAGAGATATTAAACAGACAATCACTACCTTTGCGCTCGAATTTTAATCAAAAGGTTCAAGAATATTTTAATACAAAATGATCAATTTTAATTACGAAACCGAATTTACTTTAGATAATGAACAAACCTTTGCAGATTGGTTAAGTGCTGTAATCGTGTCTGAAAGTAAAAACGAAGGAGAGATAAATTACATTTTTTGTGATGATGAATATCTTCATAAGATAAATGTAGAATATCTAAATCATGATACACTAACAGATATTATCAGTTTTGATTACACAGTGGGTAATGAACTAAACGGAGATATCTTTGTTTCTGTTGAAAGAGTAGAGGATAATGCTAAAGATTTTAATGTTTCTTTTGAAGAAGAATTAAAACGTGTTCTTGCTCATGGTATATTACATTACTGTGGATATAAAGACAAATCAGATAAAGATGCTGATTTAATGCGTTCAAAAGAAGATGAAAAGATTGCAATGTTTCACGTGGAACAGTAATAGAAATAAATAAATTCCAAAGTTTTAAATTCCAAATTCCAATGTTTCACGTGAAACATTGATAGAAGATTTATATTAGAAAAATGATGGTTTCACGTGGAACTATTTGAAAGAGATCAAATATTTTGAAAATAATCTGCGATGTTTCACGTGGAACATGAATATTCAAGACTGTAGATTGTAAAAAAGAATTTATAATGTTTCACGTGGAACACACAGTAATTTGATTTATGTGTTTTAGAAAATGTTTCACGTGGAACGCGAAAAGAATTAAAGAGATTCCAAGTGAAACAGAAGAATTGTTTTAATTTTAATCTGTTCCACGTGGAACAGATTTGTTTGAATGAAATTTTGATTTGAAATTTTTAGACAGAGGTTTTGAGTTTGGTGTTTGAATTGCGCGTTAGCGTAATTTTTTACAGAACAAATTTCTACGCCAGAATTGGAATTTGGAATTTCTAGATTGGAATTTCGGAATTTAAAAGTTGCGCGTTAGCGCCGTTCCACGTGGAACAAAAATGAAAATAAAGTTAATTCTGAGAACCGCCTTAAACGGTTTGCAGAGAATAATAAAACAAAATGTTTTTAGAAGAATACGATGTTATTGTAGTTGGTGCAGGTCATGCTGGATCTGAAGCCGCGGCAGCGGCCGCAAATTTGGGATCAAAAACTTTGTTGGTTACCATGAGTCTGCAGAACATTGCACAGATGTCTTGCAACCCAGCAATGGGAGGAATTGCAAAAGGGCAGATAGTGCGTGAAATTGATGCGTTGGGAGGATACTCAGGAATCGTGTCTGACCGAACTGCAATTCAATTTAAGATGTTGAATAAATCAAAAGGACCTGCAATGTGGTCACCGAGAGTTCAAAGTGATCGAATGCGTTTTTGCTGAAGAATGGCGAATGATGTTGGAGGGAACTCCAAATTTGGATTTCTACCAGGAGATGGTGAAAGGTTTGATTATCGAGGACGGAAAGATAAAAGGAATCAAAACTTCGTTGGGAGTAGAGATTCGATCTAAGTCGGTTGTTCTGACAAACGGAACTTTTCTGAATGGTTTGATTCATATTGGAGAAAAACAATTTGGTGGGGGAAGAGCTGGTGAAAGTGCCGCAACCGGAATCACTGAAGATTTGGTGAAAGTGGGATTTGAATCCGGAAGAATGAAAACAGGAACGCCACCAAGAGTTGACGGACGTTCTTTGGATTATTCTAAAATGAACGAAGAAAAAGGAGATGCGAAACCGGATAAGTTTTCTTATTCGGATTTGACATCTCCGTTGACGCATCAGAGATCTTGTCATATGACGTATACGTCATTGGATGTTCATGATATTTTGAGAGAAGGTTTTGATCGTTCACCAATGTTCAACGGAAGAATCAAAAGTCTTGGCCCGAGATATTGCCCTTCGATAGAGGATAAGATAAATCGTTTTGCTGATAAAGAGCGTCATCAATTATTTGTAGAGCCGGAAGGCTGGAATACTTGCGAGGTTTACGTAAACGGTTTTTCAACTTCACTTCCGGAGGATATTCAATTTAAAGCATTGCGTTCTGTTGTAGGTTTTGAAAATGTGAAATTCTTTCGTCCGGGTTATGCAATCGAATATGATTATTTCCCGCCGACACAATTGAAACATACTTTGGAAACAAAGTTAGTTGAAGGTTTATATTTTGCCGGACAAATAAACGGAACGACGGGATATGAAGAAGCAGCGTCTCAAGGTTTGATGGCCGGAATAAACGCACATTTAAAAGTGCATGAAAAAGCACCATTAATTTTAAAACGTGATGAAGCATATATTGGAGTTTTGATCGATGACCTGATTACGAAAGGAACGGAAGAACCATATCGTATGTTTACATCAAGAGCAGAATATAGAACATTGTTGCGTCAGGATAATGCTGATTTTAGATTGACGCCAATGTCACACGAAATTGGTTTGGCTTCAGAAGCCCGTTTACGCCGAATGGAAAAGAAATTAAACGAATCTGAAAAGATGGTGGCTTTCTTTAGAGAGACTAGTGTTTCGGTTGCGGAGACCAATCCAATTTTAGAATCAAAAGAAACGGCTCCAATTACGCAAGGTGATAAAATGTTTAAAGTTTTCTCACGTCCTCAAATTGATTTAGAGGATATGTTGAAATTTGAAAAAGTAAAGGAATATATAGAAGCGAATGATGTTGATCAGGAAATTTTGGAACAAGCCGAAATTCAGGTCAAATATTCTGGTTATATCGAAAAGGAGAGAAACAACGCTGATAAACTAACCCGTTTAGAAGAAGTGAAAATTCCGGAGAATTTCGATTATAATAAAATCAAATCAATGTCAATTGAAGCAAAACAAAAATTGAGCAAGATTCGTCCTGTGACAATTTCTCAAGCTTCAAGAATCAGCGGAGTATCACCAAGTGATATTTCCGTTTTGTTGATTTATATGGGAAGATAGGAAAGTTTATTTTGTTTCAGGTTTCAAGTTTCAAGTTGTTGGAATGTGAAACATGAAATTATTAAAACTTGAAATAAAAAATAAATTGTTCCACGTGAAACTATTTGGGTATTCTTTATAGTTTCTCTTTGTTCAGAAATCTAAAAATATCAATTAAAAATGGGATTTGTTCCACGTGAAACGAATCTGAAAGAGACAAAGATTTTCGACTTAGTTGGTCATTCCGAGGAACGAAGAATATCTGTGAGTAACTAAGCAATCTAAAAGAACAATCTTTGTAGATGTTGCAACATACGTTGCTCGTTTATTGGAATGAAAAAAAGATAAAATTCATAAGTATGAGAATTGTTCAAAAAGAAGTTTTATCATTAAAAGAAAAAGAAAATTTGCGCCAACTATGGAATAATGAATATCCGGCAAAATTGAAATTAGAAACTAATGAAGATTTTGAATTGTATTTAAACGGACTTTCGAAAACCAAACATTATTTATTGTTGGATGAATCAGATAAAATAGATGGCTGGGCTTTTACTTTTTTAAGAGAGAACGAAGATTGGTTTGCTATTATTTTGAAAAGTGAAATACATGGAAGAGGAAATGGCTCACTTTTGATGAATGAAATAAAAAAGAATGCTACTAGTTTAAATGGTTGGGTTATCGATCATGAAAACGAAGTCAAAAAAAATGCAACATTGTACAACTCGCCGATTCAGTTTTATGAGAAAATTGGGTTTTCGATTTGTAAAGAGATTAGAATTGAAAATGAAAAACTTTCGGCTGTAAAAATTAATTGGAACGCTGAAAAAATATAATATAAAAAACAAACCCTAAAAGCAGAATTTCTACTTTTAGGGTTTACCTTTAAATTAAACCAAAAATCCCCTATAATTAAAAAATGGACGTTTTAAACAAAAAACATTTTCTTACTGTAAAAGACCACTCTGTATCTAAAGAAATTTTCGAATTGTATTATGATGAAAATTTAGACATGTTAATCACATCTCCGCAACCCAATTTAGAAAATCTTGGAAAATATTACGAAAGCGAAGATTATATTTCTCATACGGACAACAAACGTTCGTTGTTTGAAAAAGCATATCATTTTGTGAAAATTATTGCGCTAAAAAATAAACTGAATTTAATCAATGGAGAACAATCTCGAAAAGGAAGAATTTTAGATATTGGAGCAGGAACGGGAGATTTTTTATTGACAGCGAAGAATGATGGTTGGGAAACTGTTGGAGTAGAACCAAGCGAACGAGCAAAAAATATTGCAATTCAAAAAGGAATTTCTTTTGTGAGTGAAATTGGTGATCTTCAAAATAATTCGTTTGATGTGATTACTATGTGGCACGTTTTAGAACATGTACCAAATTTAGAATTACAAATTCAGGAATTAAAACGTTTGTTAAAACCAACTGGAACTTTAATTATTGCGGTTCCAAATTTTAAATCTTACGACGCGCAACATTATAAAACTTTTTGGGCAGCTTATGATGTGCCAATTCACTTTTGGCATTTTTCAAAAAAAGCCATTAAGTCGCTTTTCGAAAAAGTGGATATGAAATTGGAAAAAGTGCTTCCGATGAAATTTGATTCTTTTTATGTTAGTTTATTATCCGAAAAATACAAAACCGGAAAAATGAATTACATCAGTGCATTTTTTGTTGGGTTAAAGTCAAATTTAAAAGCGAGCAGTACAAAAGAGTATTCATCGCACATTTATGTCTTAAAAAATCAGTAAAACGCAATTTAAGCGTGTTTTTGGTGTTTTTTCACCATAAGTGAGGTGTTGTTATGTCTTTTTTGAGATTGTCTTTGTAATAAAAGCTATGAAAGCCACTTTTGATAGTGGTTTTTTATGCTTTAAGGCGGTTCTATAAATAAAAACAATACCATAAAAAAAGCCTGTTTTTTGAAATTTTAAGGCTGAATTTTTCTGATTTTGAATTTTGAAATCATTAAGATGAAATTGTCAAGAATTTTGATTTTTTCAAAAATTTGTATTTTACATTTTTATAGAGGCAGAAATTTAGAAAAAGTTAATAAGCGAATTTTTTTTTTTAATTTTAGAATAGTAAATGATTTTTTTGCATTAATAAATTTTAAAAACATCAATAGAGGAAAAATAATAAGACAAGATTCCCGTAGGCTTAAAAAAAGGGATAAAACGTAAAATAAGCTTATTTCCGGCAACTTTTCAGCTCAAGAGAGGAGTAATTATGTCTTTTTTAAGAAAGTGTTTCTAATAAAAGATATGAAAGTCACTTTTAATAGGGTAGAATTATTGACAATTTTCTTTCGATAAATAAAAACAATATCATAAAATTCTAGCATTTTTTAAACTTTATGTTGATGCTATTTATTTTTTTATATTTTTGTCTTCAATACATTAAAAAATAAGAAATTCAAAAAATGAAAAAAGCATTAGTAATTATCGCACTTTCAATTTTCGCCGTTTCATGTAGTAAAACTGCAGAAGTTAAGGAAGTAAAAACAGCTTACGTAGATACTTCCGTTTTAATGAAAGAGTACACTGAAGCAAAAGACCTTGAAGCAAAGTACAAAGGACAAGCAGAAGAAAAGGGAAGACAACTACAAGCTGAGATTACACGTTTTAAACAAGACGCTGCTAGTTTTCAAAGCCAGGCACAAGCAAATGGTCAGGCTTGGGCTCAACAAAGAGGAGCTGAGTTGCAAAAAAGAGAACAACAATTGGGCTATGCACAACAGGCTTTATCTCAACAATTGCAACACGAAAGTGGTGTTGAAATGGATTCTTTAGTAAGTGGAGTTAAAAAATTCATCAAAGATTACGGTAAGAAAAACGGTTATTCTTATATCTACGGTACTGGTGATGCTGCCTCAATATTATACGCTGAAGAGAAATATGATATTACAAAAGATATCATTAAAGCTTTGAACGACAAGTATAAATCGGCTCCAAAAACAGAAGAAAAACCAGCTGTAAAAGAAGGAGAAGCTGCAAAAAAATAATACCAAACTAACTAGTTAAATTTAAAAACCTAAATCTATACAGATTTAGGTTTTTTTCTTTTATAAAAATGCGATACTTTTAGTTTTTCAATATACGCCCAATGCAAAACGTTACAGAAGCAGCTGCTTACACCTTACAATTCATCAATCAAACGCAAAAATCAATCTTCCTGACTGGTAAAGCAGGGACAGGAAAAACGACGCTTTTGCGCGAAATCATTGCTACAACGCACAAAAGCACAGTAGTAGTAGCACCAACGGGAATCGCAGCGTTAAATGCCGGAGGAGTTACGATTCACTCGATGTTTCAACTGCCTTTTTCAGCTTTTATTCCGTCTTATGAAGACGCTTCTCAGTTTACTGAAACGGTGAAATTTGAGAATAAAGAAACCTTACGCCGGCATTTTAAAATGAACAATGTCAAGCGTAACGTAATCAGAAACATGGAGCTTTTGATTATCGATGAAGTTAGTATGCTTCGTGCTGATTTACTGGATGCTATCGATTTTATGATGCAGACCGTTCGTAAAATTTCACGACCTTTTGGAGGAGTTCAGGTGCTTTTTATTGGCGATTTATTGCAGCTTCCGCCGGTAATAAGGGACGAAGAATGGAGAACTTTGCGCAATTATTATAAGGGGAAATTCTTTTTTCACTCGCATGTAATTCAGCAATTTCCACCCTTATATATCGAATTATCAAAGATTTACCGTCAGTCTGATGATACTTTCATCTCTGTTTTGAACAATCTTCGAAACAATCAGATTACACCTCAGGATATTAAAGTTTTAAACGAGTATGTTAAGCCTGATTTCGACTTAAAAAATAATCCCGGATATATCACGCTTACAACACATAATGCTAAGGCTGATTCTATTAACGAACAGGCAATAGGTGATTTAGCCGGAAATGAGTTCTCTTACCAGCCCTTTGTGGTAGGTGATTTTCCTGAAAAAATATTTCCGGTTGAGGAAAATCTAAAACTGAAGATAGGTGCTCAGGTTATGTTTGTTAAGAATGATTTGTCTTTTGATAAACGTTATTTCAATGGAAAAATGGGGATTATAAAATCGCTTTCTGCGGAAGAAATTTTTGTGCATTTTCCCGAAGAGAATAAAACCATTGAAGTAGAGAAATACGAATGGAAAAACATTCGATACAAAGTAAATGATCTCACAAAAGAAGTTGAGGAAGAAGTTTTAGGCACATTTGCGCATTATCCGCTTAAATTGGCCTGGGCGATAACAGTGCATAAAAGTCAGGGTTTAACCTTTGAGAAAGCTGCGCTTGATGTATCGCAAGTTTTTTTACCCGGACAGGCCTACGTAGCATTATCACGTTTAACGTCCTTAGATGGGCTTATTTTGCTTTCTCCAATACAAATGAATGGTATTTCGAACGATAAGGATGTGATGGATTATGCTTTAAACAAAGCAACTGAAGAAGTCTTAAAACATTCTTTGCATTTTGAAACTAAAAATTTTATTCATAACTATTTGATTAACAGTTTTAATTGGGCTGATCTGGCTCAGGAATGGCGTAATCATCGTTTTAGTTATAACGAAAATGCAGTGGCTTCTGAAAAATCAAAGCATTCTGCCTGGGCACATAAACGTTTAGAAATAATAGATTCGCTGGCAGATCCTGCACAAAAATTCGTTCATCAGCTCAATAAAATTTTTAATAAAGAAACTGTCGATTTGTTTTTTGTACAGGAAAGGGTAGTGGCGGCCTACGATTATTTTTTCAAACCAATGGACAAGTTGGTTACAGATCTTTTGAATAAAATGGCCGAAATTCAGAAATTCAAAAAAGTAAAAGAATTTTATGAAGAACTTGCTTTTTTAGATGATTTACAAACGAAAGCCGTTTTACGTCTAATGAAGGCTAAATTGCTGATAGAAATTGTTGTGGCAGGCGAAACCATCTGTAAAGAAAAATTAACGTCTACAGCGATTAAAAACTACAAATTAGACAAGGTTGCTAAGATCCGAGAGGAATTTAATATGTCGAACACTGATATTTTTAAATCAGAGGAACCAGCAGTTCGGTATACGGCCAGAAAATTAGATAAAACTACTCCAAAGGCTGAAAAGAAAACAACGGTTGAAGAAACCCATGATTTATGGCTGGAGAAAAATTCTATTCAAGACATTGCCAGAATTCGAAAGCTTACAGTGCAAACTATTGAAATGCATTTGGTTAAACTAATTCAGGCTAAGAAAGTGGAGATTTCAGATGTTTTACCATATGATAAAATTTTGGCCTTACGTGAAGCTTTTGAATTTTATCAGGAAGAATCCCTGAATGGTTTGAAAGAAAAACATGGCGATGAATTTACTTGGGATGAACTTAAAATGTTCAAAGCGAGTATCAATTAATTTTAGATTGCGTAACTTAGTTTATTCAATTTGAAATTATTCATAAAAACATTATGTAAAATAGAAAAACATGAAAAAGCTAATCTGTCTTTTATTTGTTATGTTATCCGTTCATGGCGTTTCGTGTCAGGATTTAAAACCGGAATATCAGAAATTCATTAAAAGTTTTACAGACAATGTAAAAAACGATAAAAAAGAAGCAGTTGCAGGCATGATAAAATATCCTTTAAACCGAGAAAATCCAATTCCATCAATTAAAAATAAAGCAGAATTTGTGAAACGCTATGATCAGATTTTTGATTTGACACTAAAGAATAAAATCATTAAATCAAATCCTGCAAAAGACTAGTCTGAAATGGGTTGGCGGGGAATCATGCTGGGAAGCGGTGATATCTGGATAGATACTGATGGTAGATTGATATCGATTAACTATCAATCGCAATATGAGAAAGAGCTTAAGGATAAATTAATTACCGGTAAAAAAGGAAAGTTAAATTCCGCTCTTACTAATTTTAAAAAACCGGTTTGTATTTTAGAAACATCAAAATTCAGAATTAGAATAGACGATTTAGGAAATGATAGTTATCGATATGCTTCGTGGTCTTTGAAACAATCGATGAGTGAAAAACCTGATTTAGTTCTAAATAACGGAAAATTTATTCAGGAAGGAACAGGCGGAAATCATAGTTTCGAATTCAAAAAAGGAAATTATATCTATACATGTTATATCATAGTTCTGGGTGAAAAAAATACACCTCCGGCGAGATTAGTTATTAGTCAAAACGGAAAAGAAATTCTTAATCAGGAAGCTAAAATTGTTCCACGATAAACAAAAAATCCTATTCGTCTTACTGAATAGGATTTTTTGTTTATTAACGGGTCGGACCTTAATTAATACAAGTATAAATTATTTATATTTGATTGTAATTACCAGATTAATAATGAATTAAAAACTTTTAAGATGAGAAAAATAAACCTGTTTTTGGTATTAATGTTTTTTTGCAGTGCTTTTGTTTCCGCTCAGGATTTAAAACCGGAATATCAAAAGCTTATCAAAAGTTTTATAGATAACATAAAAAACGATAGAAAAGAAGCTATTGCTGATATGATTTCGTATCCATTAACAAGAGAATATCCAATACCGGATATCAAAAATAAAACAGAATTTGTAAAGAGATATTCTGAAATATTTGATCCAGGGTTAAAGAGTGAAATTATAAAGTCGAATCCCATAAAAGACTGGTATGATATGGGATTACGAGGAATAATGCTGAAACACGGTATTATTTGGATGGATATTGAGGGGCATTTAACCGCTGTAAATTATCAATCAAAATTAGAAACAGAACTTAAAAACAAACTAATTGCTTCACAAAAAAAATTACTTGATCCAAGCATTGCTTTTTTTCAGACTCCGATTTGTGTTTTAGAAACATCTCAGTTCAAAATCCGGATTGATAATTTAGGAAATAATAATTATCGTTATGCTTCGTGGTCTGTTAAAAAAGAAATGACTGAGAAGCCTGATTTAGTGATTAATGGAGGTGAGTTAGTGGTAGAAGGAATTGGAGGAAATCATCAATATGAATTCAAAAAAGGAAACTTACTCTATCAATGTGCAATTATTGTTTTAGGCGAAAAAAATTCGCCGCCGGCAAGATTAATCATTATTCAGGGCGGGAAACAAATTCTTAATCAGGAGGCCAAAATTGTTTCACGATGAACAAAAAAATCCTATTCGGTAAGAATAGGATTTTTTTGTTTTTTATAGATTTTCGATCAGAATCCAGGCTTCCGGATTTTCACCTTTGTTTATTTCTTTTTGAGCTTTTTGAGCTTCAGACATTGTCGCATAACTGCCATATAAAACAGGAAATAAACCGTGTTTATTTTCGCCTAGCATTCTTGCTTTATAACCATCTCTGATCAATTGATTGTAAGCTTTACGTGCATTTTGTTCACTTCTGTAAGCACCCGCCATAATGTGGTAAGGCATTGTTTTTTCTTCAGCGACTTCTACTTTAGCAGAATCAACAGAAAGCGTTACAGCCGGCAATGGACTTTGAATAAAAAATGTAGCTTCTTGTATTTTGTTTTGTACTTTTTTCTGAACAGCACTTTCTACAATAAGTGTTTTGGTATCGATTTGATTTTGGTACAAAGGATATCCAATACTACCTGTAATTCCAAGTCCTAAAACAAAGATTGCCGCGTATTTTAAGAATGAATTTGAAGATTTTCCATCTTCTTCTTCGAATAAGGCAATTGGCGTTCTTTCTTCAATTTCCTGTAGTTTTCTTTCGAAAAGTTCTTTTTTCACAACTGGAGAAACAAACGGGCTTAACCCAAATGAACTGGTTAGGTAATTCGTTTGATCGTTTGGTGTAAAAATGATGTTTTTTTCAGCGTTCAAACGAATTTCACCAATGTTTTTAAGACTTATAACACCATTTTCTTCTAAAGTTTTTTTCCAGCTTACAACTTCAAAAGCAATAGCACTCACTGCAAAACCATAAGATGTTTTTTCTGCATGAGCAATATGATTTGCCAATAGCCCGTCGTTATTTTTTAGATGGCTATTGAAAGAGATCGATTTTTTAGGAGGAAAAAACGAATTTGTGCTTTCATTCAGTTGAGCTGAGTGAATTTCGGTTAAAAATGCTCCAAACCCTGGAACCGTTACACACTGATAACGATACAATAACTGTGCTATGTAGTTTTCGATTTTCATAGTAACAAAGTTATGCAACGAATATAGTTATCAAAATTTTATTCACAATTTTTATTAACAATTGAGATAATTTTACAGATAATTCGTTTTCAATGTGTTATAGAAAATAAGTTTTTTATTAAAGTCATTAAATATGTTTAAAATTTTATTTTTTGAAAGAATTTACTTTAGAATATTTGTGTTTTTTTAATGTTTTTAAAAAATATTTGAACAATCTACTTTTTCGAAGTACTACTTGACGTAAGATGATTTTAAATTTTTAAAACAACTTTCCAATATACCCATTTGTAGGTATTTTTTTCTTTTAAGAAATGCATAGATTTGATTATTATTAACTTAAAAATAAAATTATGAAAAATTATGATGTACGAGGTACTCTTTTAGAAGGAAAAAAAGCAGTTATAGCTGTGGTATTACCTGAGCCTTTTAGAGAAAATATTTATTCGATATATGATATTTATAATATTTCGGATGAGAAAGAAAATAAACTTGTAATTCATTTTAAAGACATTTTTGGAAGAACTCTGGAAGCAAATGGCAATTATGTATCGTTTATTATTGATTTACATGGTCCAAAATTTGAATCAGTTGATTTTAATAAACCTGTGAATGTTGCTTTTCATCATGAAAACGGGACTTTAGGTATAAAAACTCCTCAAGAAATATTTGACAGCGTTTTTGGTCCTATCGTCACCCCTGATACAACAGGTAAAGGAACAATTCGTGAAGGTGCGTAATAATCCACTACATATAACCTTTAGCTTTATGCTCACTTTATTTTTTATGGTGAGCATATGTGTGGGTCAAAATAAAGTTTTGACATCTATCGAAAATTCTATTCAGGAAGGCAAATCAAAAGAGGCATTAAAGCACCTTTCTTTGCTAAATACAACTGTTTTTTTACCAGAAGATTTGGGTTATTATTATTTTCTCAAAGCAAAAAGTTACAGTAAGGAAAACAATGATGTAAAAGCAATTGAAAATTATTTAATAGCTAAAAAACAATATTTAAAAGCTAATGTTGTAGAAAAAGCAATGGAAATTAACCTAAATATTGCTTCATTATTAGTGAGTTACAAAGATAATACACAAAAGCACCAATTCTATCTCAAAGAATATATGGATTATGCCTTTTCAACTAAGAATGATTCTAAAATTCTTAAAGGCTATGTTCAATTAGCCTCTTTAAAAATAAACAGTAAAGAAGCCAAAGAGAGTCTGTATTATTTTAGAAAGGCAATAACTTTAAACAAAAAAGTAAAAGATATAAAGCTAGAAAGTAAAATATATAATAATCTTGCGGTACTTTTTAGTGATGTCTTATATAAACCAGATTCTAGTTTGTATTACCTCCGGAAGGATAATTTGCTTTTGCATCAGGAAAAAACGCCAAACCCGAACTACATCTGTTATAATTTGATGAATCAGGCTTCTAATTATTCGCAGCTTCATCAATATGAAAAAGCGATTGATTTATTGCTTCAGGCAGATAAAATAAAGTTAATCGAATACAACAAAGTCAATAAGGAAAACATCAATAAGTTTCTTTATTTAAATTATAAAGATGCTAAAAAACTCGAGAAAGCGCTATATCACTTAGAAATTTCAGATAAATATCATGATTCCTTAAATACGGAACAACAAAATACTGCGATTAATAATTTTGATACCAAATATAAAACAAAGGAAAAAGAGCTTGAGAATCTTCAATTAAAAACAAATATTAAAATAAATAATGTTGTCTTGTATCTTGTATTAAGTACGTTAATTATTGTTTTATTGATCAGTATTTTAGGATACAAAAATATTATTAAAAAGAAAAAAATTGCTGAACAGGAAAAACTCATTGAAGTACAGAAAATAGAAAAAATACTTAAAGACCAAGAGCTTAATGGTATTGATTTAATGCTTGAAAGTCAGGAAAAAGAACGTCAAAATATCGCCAACGAATTGCATGATAATTTGGGCAGTATGCTAGCGACTGTAAAGTTGAATTTTCAAAATTTGAAGCGCTATAATGAAGATGTAAACCAACAAGAAAATAAACTTTACGATAAAACCGATGCGTTATTAGAAGAGGCTTATCAAAAGGTTCGGAATATTGCACATCTTAAAAACTTAGGCATTATAGGTAGTGATGGATTGTTGGTGGCTGTTAATAAAATGGCGGAGAAAATGAGTGTTTTAGAACATTTAACCATTAATGTTATTCCGTTTGAGCTCACAGAGAGATTAGAGAATACGATAGAAGTTGCTTTATTCCGGATGATTCAGGAACTGTGCACCAACATTATAAAACATTCTGAGGCAACTGAAGTGAATATTTATTTAACTCAGGGAACATCAGGGGAAATTAATATCATTATCGAAGATAACGGTAAAGGATTTAATCCCAAAACTATTGTAAGCAAATCAGGAATAGGACTCAAAAATATGGAGAAAAAAGTAGAACAGATGGGCGGAACATTTACCATAGATTCAATTTTGACTAAAGGAACGACCATCATTATAGACTTGCCATTATGATAACAATAATCATTGCCGAAGATCATCAGTCGCTTATAGACGGCATCAAACTTTCTTTAGAATTGGAAGAAGATATTGCCGTTGTAGGGGAAGCCAACGATGGGGAAGATTTGATACAATTGGTTCGTAAAAAAAGACCACAGATTGTTATTACAGATATACGAATGCCAAAATGTGACGGAATTTGTGCCACTAAAATCATAAAGAAGGAATTTCCTGAGATTAAGATTATAGCTTTTAGTATGTTTGATCAGTCAGAAGCTATTCAGCAAATGAAAGAAGCCGGAGCATCAGGGTATATTATGAAAAACTCTCCGCTCAAGAAATTAATTGAAGCGATTAGAGCCGTTGTAAGCAACGAAACTTTTTTTGACGACGCAATTATTACTAAAGACAAATTAACGAAGGAAAACATTCTTTTAAGCACTCGGGAGAAGGAGATCTTGAGACTTATTGGCGAAGGAAAAACATCTAACGAAATTGCTGATGTACTTTTTATAAACAAAAGTACTGTAGATACCCACCGCAAAAACATCCTCAAAAAAATTAATCTCTACGGCAAGACTGATTTAATACGTTTTGCTGTAGAACGAAAGTATGATTTTTAAACTTTGGCATACTCAACTAAAAGTAATTCTACAATTAAACAAAATAGTTTTTACCCAAAAAATCCCCATTTGTAGGGATTTTTTTGCGCGCTGAAATTTCGAATTTTGATTTAATAATCAACTAGTTATCCTAAAATTGGGAATAAAAAGATTTGATGAAGTATGCATTTCTAACGATTTTTAAATTAAGTAGAATTAATGAAAAGTGTAAATAGATCAAACTTTTGATAATTGGATTAGAAAAGTGTCAATTTAATATTAAAAGTCGGAAAAGCTGAATAGCGACTATAAATAAATTAATATGCACAGGTTCGCTGAAAACTGATTAGAGTAAGCAAGTAAATTAAACTCAATAAAGATGAAAGAAGAAGAAAAAAAAAATATTACAGAAAAAGAGCAAAAAGAAATGCTTTTAAGAGCTAAAACCTTTCAAGAATTTATCACAAGTTTTCAAGGTAATAGTAATAAGTTAGCTGACAATCCAGTAAGTTGCAATGGTTTGCTTTCTCCCTTTACAGATGTTAGGAGAGGAAAAATTACAAGTGAAATAATTATTGCTAAGGATTTCTACTTAGATCCTAGAAATCAAGAAGGTACTCTTGAAGAACGCATGGCAAAAGTAAAGATAGTAATAAAAAGGGTTTTTACTGAATTTGTTACCCAAAGAACTGCAGAATATAAATCAGTAAAATGTCATTACAGAGGTATAGATTGGAACAAACCAGGAGGGTCTAGTTGGAAAACTATTACGTGTCAACCAGGTTTTTATTTTATTGAAGATTCTCTTGTCAGAACACAGAATGGAGATTGGAAAGATGGACCTGTATGGGGCATCAATCATTCAACTCTTTCTTGGAAAACTGGTGGACACCGTAGGAGTGAAACTTTTGCAGAGGTTGATGCAGAATATTTTCAGGTCGATAGTAAAGTTATGGAGGAGCTAAATTCTGCTAGAAAAATATTGCACGACTTAGGGATACCAACAGAATATCCTTAGTAGACATAAGATTTGCCAAAAGAGAAGGTTAATAATGATATCGAGAACAAGGCTATTCATATTTTGAATAGCCTTGTTTTTAAAATTAGGTAAAAATCTTTAAATATAATAATTGAAAGAATTCACTTTCAATTATTATATTTGTCATTTTTGAAGTAAATTCAGACTTGTTTTATAAAACTATTTTTCGCCGCCATTTAATCATTAATTCATGTCAGATCAAGATTTATTTTATTTACTAGCCTTATTAAAAGTTGATGGAGTTGGCGATATAATGGCCAAAAAATTATTGACTCATTGTGGAAATGCCGAGGCTGTTTTTAAAACGAAGATGAATCAAATTGCTGCTATAGATGGAGTTGGTGCCGTTTTATTAAAGAATTTAAAAGATACAAGCGTTTTTGAAATGGCGAACCGTGAGCTTGAATTTATAAAATCGAATGGTACCAAAGTCTCTTTTTTTCAGGATGAAAATTATCCGGAACGCCTCAAACATTGTATTGATTCTCCGGTTTTGATTTTTTCTGCAGGAAATATAAATTTAAAAAACAAGAAAATAATCAGTATTGTGGGAACCCGTCAGATAACGTCTTATGGAATTGAATTCTGCAAGAAGTTAATTGAAGATTTGGCACCGCTTGATCCGGTAATTGTTAGTGGTTTTGCGTACGGTGTGGATATTGTCGCACATCAGTTGGCAATGGATTTTAACTTGCAGACCATTGGAGTTTTGGCTCATGGTTTGAATCAAATTTATCCTAAAACGCACAAGAAGTATGTTGCAAAAATGGAGGAAAATGGAGGGTTTATTACTGAATTTTGGAGTTCGTCAAATCCGGATAAAGAGAATTTTGTGCGCAGAAATCGTATTGTTGCCGGCATGACCGAAGCTACAATTGTTATAGAGTCAGCAGATAGGGGAGGTTCGCTTATCACAGCGAATCTGGCCAATGATTATAATCGTGATGTTTTTGCGGTTCCTGGCCGTGTGACTGATAAATTTAGTCAGGGTTGTAACGATCTCATAAAAACGCAAAAAGCAAATGTGTTAACAAGTGCCGCAGATTTAGTATACATACTGAATTGGAATATTGAAAGTAAAGCAAAACCAATTCAGAAACAGTTGTTTGTCGAGCTGGAAGCTGACGAACAAAAAGTATACGATTTTCTTTTAAAAAACGGTAAAGAATTGCTGGATACTATTGCTTTAAAATGTGATTTTCCAATTTATAAAATTTCCGGTTTGTTGTTAAATATGGAACTGAAAGGAGTTATTCGTCCTTTACCGGGGAAACTATTTGAGGCTATTTAAAAAAAAAATACCACGAATTATCAATTTTCCAATCAATTCCAGAAATTTGTGTAATTCGTGGCTATATAATTTTATTTCCCAAATCCAAGCACTTCGCGAACTTTTGCCAGAACACCATCAGCAATTACAGAAGCTTTTGCTGCACCTTTTTTCAATAAAGCATCAACTTCGTCAAGGTTGTTGATATAGTAATTGTATTTTTCTCTTTCGGTTTTAAATTTTTCGGTAATCAATTCAAACAAAGCTTGTTTAGAATGGCCATAACCGTAATTTCCGCCTAAATAATTGGCTCTCATTTCAGCAATTTGAACTTCAGTTCCTAACAACGAATAAATGGCGAATGCATTACAGGTATCCGGATTTTTCGGTGCTTCAAGTGGTGTACTATCGGTTTCTATACTCATAACCTGCTTACGCAATGTTTTGTCATCAAGGAAAATATTGATAATATTATTGGCTGATTTACTCATTTTTCCGCCATTTGTTCCGGGAATCAGCTTGCTGTCTTCCTGAATTTTAGCTTCCGGAATTACAAAAGTTTCGCCCATTTGGTGATTGAAACGGGAAGCCACATCGCGTGTAATCTCTAAATGCTGTAACTGGTCTTTTCCAACCGGCACAAATTCAGCGTCATACAATAAAATATCGGCTGCCATTAACATCGGATAAGTAAAAAGACCGGCGTTTACATCGTCTAAACGATCGGCTTTATCCTTGAAAGAATGCGCAAGAGTTAAACGTTGAAACGGAAAAAAACAACTTAAATACCAAGTCAGTTCAGTAGTTTGAGTTACATCAGATTGTCTGTAAAAAGTAACTTTATCAGGATTTAAACCACAAGCAAGCCAGGCTGCTGCGGTGCTATAAGTATTTTCTCTTAAATTTTTTCCGTCTTTTATTTGTGTAATCGAGTGTAAATCAGCAATAAACAAAAAAGATTCGTTTGCAGGATTATTTGATAATTCGATTGCAGGAATAATTGCTCCCAATAGATTGCCTAAGTGTGGCGTTCCAGTACTCTGAACACCAGTAAGTATTTTTGCCATTCTAGTTTTTTCTTAACCGCAAAGATTGCAAGTTTATTTTTTTTAACCGCAAAGTTCGCAAAGTTTTTCGCAAACTCCACAAAGTTTATTTTTTCTTTAACCTCAAAATTCATAAACTTTACCATAGTTCGAAACTATTTTACGTTTCTATGATTAGGAAAAATCTAATAATCTAAAAATCTCACCATCTAAAAATCTAAATTCATTTCTGTTTTCTTACATTTGAAACCATGAAAGGAATTAAAATTGTTTTTTGGGTCTTATGGCGCATTTGGTTTTACATCTTAATGGCCATTCCGATATTGATTATGCTGCCGTTTTTGCTGATTTCTATTATATCAGAGAGCGGTTATCCCTATTTTTTTAAAATGGCCCGCATTTGGGCTAAATTTATCCTTTTCGGGATGGGTTTTTATTATAAGGTCGAGCGTCAACAGAAACTGATCAGAAATAAAAGCTATATGATCGTGGCGAATCACACTTCAATGACTGATATTATGCTGATGTTGGCTGTGGTTAGAAATCCTTTTGTTTTTGTTGGAAAAAAGGAGCTTTCGAAGATTCCTTTGTTTGGATTTTTCTATAAAAGAACTTGTATTTTGGTAGATAGAAATTCTTCAAAAAGTAAAAATGAAGTTTTTAAAAGAGCACAAGACCGATTAAATCAGGGGCTTAGTATTTGTATTTTTCCCGAGGGAGGCGTTCCTGATGATGAAACTGTTTTATTGGATGAGTTTAAAGATGGTGCTTTTCGATTAGCAATCGAACATCAAATTCCAATTGTTCCCATTGTTTTTGCCGATAACAAAGAGCGATTTTCCTATACTTTTTTGAGTGGAAGTCCAGGGAAAATGAGAGTAAAAATTCTACCTTTCGTAGAAACAAACGGATTAACAAGTGACAATAGAAAAAGTCTTCGGGATGAAGTCAGACAATTGATATACAAAGGATTACTGGATTTTAAAAAGAAGAATGACTAATGTATAAAAAATATAAAACCCGACAATTGTTTAAAATTGTCGGGTTTTCTTTTGAATTAAAATCCCCCATTTTATATTCAAAAAATACTATCGATGAATTATTTTTTCTGAAATAAAACGCAATACTTTTCTAAATTTCAATTTGGTCATTCTACGGTTTTTACTGTACAACACTTCTATTTTCTCTTTCATGGTTAAAAATATTAAGGTTTGATAATAAAGAGTTTGGTTTAAACTCAAGTTAATGTCACAATATAATAGAGAGAAAAAAATTAAAAAGGTTGCGTGCGAAACGGCTTTTTTTTAAATAAAAATCCGTTAGCAGAAAAAGCTAACGGATTTTATCGAACAAACAACCAAATTTATTCTAAAAAAAACCTTCGAATTGGGTATTTATAACCTATACCAATCAAATCTTATGTCTTTTTATTAGATAGAGTTATTTTAAAAGGGTTGCGTCATTTTTTTTATTTTTTTGAAATAAAGAATCCGACAAATTATAAACATGTCGGATTTGTATATAAAAAAACCTGCAATTTGCAGGTTTTTAAAGTTTTAAGCGTTTGCTAATTCTTTGATATGCGCTTTAATTTTTAATTCTAATTCATCTGCTAATTCCGGATTATCTTTAATTAAAGATTTTACAGCATCGCGACCTTGTCCTAATTTTGTATCTCCGTAGCTAAACCAGGATCCAGCTTTTTTAACGATTTCAAATTCTACTGCTAAATCAAGAATTTCTCCGGTTTTAGAAACTCCTTCTCCGTACATAATGTCGAATTCAGCAGTTTTAAAAGGCGGAGCCACTTTATTTTTCACGATTTTAACTTTAGTTCTGTTACCAATAACGTTTTCACCATCTTTAATTTGAGATGAACGACGGATATCGATACGTACTGAAGCATAGAATTTTAATGCGTTACCACCGGTTGTAGTTTCAGGATTTCCAAACATTACACCGATTTTTTCTCTCAACTGGTTGATGAAGAAAACAGTACAGTTTGTTTTACTTATAGTTCCCGTTAATTTTCTCAAAGCCTGAGACATCAAACGTGCATGTAGACCCATTTTAGAATCTCCCATTTCACCTTCGATTTCACTTTTTGGAGTCAACGCTGCAACAGAGTCAATTACAACGATATCAATTGCTCCGGAACGAATCAGGTTTTCGGCAATTTCTAAAGCTTGTTCTCCATTATCTGGTTGAGAGATGATCAGGTTTTCGATATCTACTCCTAATTTTTCAGCATAATTTCTGTCAAAAGCATGCTCAGCATCTATAAAAGCAGCAATTCCACCAGCTTTTTGAGCTTCGGCAATTGCATGTAATGTTAGTGTCGTTTTTCCGGAAGATTCCGGACCGTATATTTCGATAATCCTTCCTCTAGGGTAACCATTTACTCCAAGTGCTAAATCAACACCAAGAGAACCTGAAGAAATCGTTTCGACTTCTACAATGGCTTTATCCCCCATTTTCATTACGGTTCCTTTTCCGTACGTTTTATCTAGTTTATCAAGCGTAAGTTGTAGCGCTTTTAATTTGGCATCTTTTTCTGAACTCATCTCTTTTTTTTCTTTTTCTTTCATGTAAATTTTTATAATTCATTCTCAAAAACAAACCAGAAATGATAACTTACTGATTTAGATTTGTATCAGGCTTGTAATTTTGTAAAATTAGTTCTTTTTTTTGAAGTTTGATTCTCTCAAATTGTTCCAAATTGTCACAAATTGCGACTATAAAAATAAAGCCTTTAATTCTGTGGCATCAGAAGGTTTTATTTTACCGGCAAGCAATAAACTCAATTGTTTGCGACGCAAAGCAGCATCAAAACGTTGTATTTCAAGATCCGTTTCCGGGGCGATTGGCGGAACTTCAACTGGTCTTCCTGTGTCATCGACAGCAACAAATGTATAAATAGCTTCGTTGGCCTTTGTTCTGTTTCCGGATTCGCGATCTTCTACCCAAACATCAATGAAAACTTCCATTGAACTTTTGAAAGATCGTGATACTTTTGCTTCAACCGTTACGACACTTCCTAACGAAATAGCCCTGTTGAAGGCGACGTGATTTACAGATGCCGTAACTACAATTCGGCGTGAATGTCTTCGGGCTGCAATGCTTGCCGCGCGATCCATTCGGGCTAATAATTCGCCACCAAAAAGGTTATTCAACGGATTTGTTTCGCTCGGTAAAACTAAATCAGTTAAAATAGTTAGAGATTCTGAAGGGTGTTTAGGATTCATTTTTTAATGTAAATTTTTAATTTGCTGTCCGCTAAAGCGAACTAATTTATTTTTTTGCCAAGATTTTACAGATTAAAATGATTAAAAAAATCTGTGAAAATCTGTGAAATCTGTGGCTTTTTTTTTAAAATTTAAAGTATTGCGTTGATTTAATTCAACCAATAAACAGCCATTACAGCTGGAATAAAGTAGATCACAATGGTTCTCGCACCATCATAATCTTTCGCTAATCGTTGCCCAAAAAGCATCATTAACAGAGAAATACATGAAAATATTGCGCCATAAAAGCCAAATTCACGACCACTATTGGTTAACAATTGTATGGCACCAACAACACATAAAATTCCGGAAATCAATTCTATAATTAGAAGATGGAGCAGGGCAAGAGGTACATGGTTTTTAAGTATGGTCTGAGCAAAATGTCCTTTAAGCCATTCGACATTATCTTTCCAATAAAATATTTTTTCATATCCGGACTGCAAGAACGTTAAGGCTAAAAAGACTAATAATAGAATGGAGGCAATATTGTTCATTTGAAACTATTTTTTATGAATTAAACGAGTTAGTTTTATAGATAAATCCGTCAAAATTATTTTTGCATTTCCATTTCTTTCGATGTGATACATCGCATCTGAAAGTTCTTTGAAAATTTCGTGAATGTTATTTCCGTTTACAAAAGGAGCAAAATTTTCTAATTTGAATTTTTCAACTTTAGGTTCAATGTAAACCAAGGTGGGTGCCTGATAATTAAGTAAAAGTGCCTGGCGAAACATTTCGATACAAAACTGAATGAATTTTTTCTGGCTTTCGCGACCTAAAGCAGCAATTTCTTCACTCCAGGAAATTAAATCCTGAATAGCTGCTGCATTTCCTTTGGCTCTGAAAGCGGCACGGACCCAATTGACAAACCATTGCTCAAAAGGATATTCAGAATCATCTTCTTTTAAAAGATGTAATGCCTTACTGAAATTGCCTTGTGCCTGATGGGCAATTTTAAAAGCAAACTTCTCGTCAACATTTTCTTTAGAAATTAAAGCTTCGGCAATGACTTTTTCAGGTAATCCGTTAAAGTGAATTACCTGGCAACGAGAACGAATCGTCTGTATAATGTCTTCTTCATTTTCAGAAATCAGAATAAAAATGGTTTTATCTGAGGGTTCTTCTAAAAGTTTCAGTAATTTATTAGATGCTGCGATGTTCATTTTATCGGCCATCCAGATAATCATAATTTTATAACCGCCTTCATAGGATTTTAACGAAAGTGATTTTAAAACTTCTTGTGCATCTTCGACCCTTATTTCTCCTTGTTTATTTTGAACTCCCAGAATTTTATACCAGTCAAATAAACCTCCGTAAGGCGTTTCCTGAACAAAAGTGCGCCAATCCTGAATAAAGTCTAGACTTTTGGGTTTGGTTTTTACATCTTCAGTAGTAACAGTTGGATAAATAAAATGTAAATCAGGATGCGAAATGTTTTGAAACTTCAGATTACAGGAATCATTTCCGTTTGAATTTTCGTTTCCTGTATTGTTACACAAAATATATTGTGCATAAGCAATTGCAGTTGATAATGTGCCACTTCCTTCTGGCCCAATAAATAATTGTGCATGCGGAATTCGTCCGGAAGCTGCACTTTTTATCAAGTGACTTTTGATGTAATCCTGACCTAAAATTTGAGAAAATTGCATGAAGCAAAGATAGAAGAAAATGATGTAGTCAAAAATTTTCAACAAAAAGTTTATTGCAGGCTTTTTATTTATGCCTTATTAAAGTTTTTTTTACGTATTTTTTGTGGTTTGTTAACCAACTTTTGTTAATAACAAGATTAAGTCGAGTAGATATCATGGTTTTTTTGTTAATAGTTTTTTTTGAAAAAAGCTAAACGTAAGTTTTTTTTTGTTATTAATTGAAAAAAAATGTTTAGTTTAATAGTTAATAACCTACATTTTTATTTTAACATTTTTAACAAAAAGCCCGTTAAAACGCACATTTTCCCGACATAACGCTGGTTTTTAAGCTTTCTTTAAGCTTTTTTTTTGAAAAAAGAAATCAATAAAGTTGCAATTTAAGTTAATTTACATATTTTTGTTTTCATCAACAACCAATTATAATAAGAATCTATGAAAGGGAAAATTATTTTATTTAGTGCACTTTTTTTATTGACAACTGGGGCTATTTCTGCCCAGGCTAAAAATGCTCCAAGAAGTATAATTAGTACAACAGCTCTTATTCGTAAATACCATGATCAAAAAGAATTGAGTGGTATGCAAAAAGGAGAACTTTTGGAATTATACATTGAGCGTATTAAAGTTTTAGTAAAAACCCTCCCTTACATTGCTTTGGTTACAAAACCTGGTGTTACGATGGCAGACTTAGGTATTCCGGACGATAACGAACACAAAAAAGTATTAGACGCTCAGGCTGTTGGTACAACAACATTTTTAGATACAACAGTAGAGTTTCAAAGAAAAATGATGCCATATTCTGATAAAGGAAACTTAATCGCGGCAATTTTATTTTACGAAAGCACATTGAAATCTTTACATGAGTTCAACGAATTGAACGAAATGTAATAAAAAATTATATTTTTAAAACCTTTTTTTTAATGTTTACGTAGATGCAGTGATTTCATACGTCATTTTGAAAGAGAATAAAAAACAACTCGTTCTCGATGTGTTCTGACAAAATCAGAAAAAGTCGAGATGAGTTTTTTCATTTACGCATACCCAAATTTATTATTAACCGTAATACCCCCTTATCATGAAAAAAATTACTCAGATGATCTGTGTTCTTTTGACAGTTACAAGTATGACTGCTCAACAAGAAAAAGGAATTATGGGCTACAACAATTGGTTGAACAACTGGACCGAATTTAAGCCTAACAAAGTAGAGTATGGAGAAGCAAACCAAATTTTAGCAGGAAACATTTCTGTTAATACTAAATTGCTGAAGAGGAATATCTATGTTTTGCAAGGAAATGTTTATGTCACAAACAATGCTGTTTTAACGATTGAACCTGGTACTTTGATTATTGGTGATTTCGAAACAAAAGGAACATTGGTAGTTACAAAAGGTGCACAACTTATTGCTGACGGTTTAGAAACTGATCCAATTGTATTTACTTCAAACCGTAGCCAGAAAAAAGCTGGTGACTGGGGTGGAGTTGTAATTCTTGGTGATGCTCCAATCAATAAATTTGGTAATGTAGGTTCCTATAACTTAGATCTTGATCCTACACTTACTACTTATGGCGGCGATAATGCTGCTGGAAATTCTGGAATTCTAAGATTTGTAAGAATTGAATTTGCCGGTAAAAAAGTAAAAGGCGCTGATACTTTTAATGCGCTAACCTTAGCTGGTGTTGGAAACAAAACAATTCTTGAAAACATTATGGTAAGCTACGCTGGTGGTGATTCATTTGGTTTCTTAGGAGGAGATGTAAACGCTACAAAATTTGTTTCTTATAAATCAATCAACGACGATTTTAAATTTTCACAAGGAGTTCAATGTCGTTTCTATAACTCTCTTGCAGTTAGATCTTCTTACTTCTCTAGTACAAAAGACGGATCTCGTTGCATGGAAGTAAAATCTTATGAAAAGAAAAGTGAAACAGATTTTACTAAAAAACAAACTTTGGTTGTGGCTACTAATATTACAATGCTTAATGACAGTGAAAATATTAACGCTGATATTCAGGCAGGTTTGGTAAAAGAAGCCGTATATGTTGCTGAAAATGCTTCTATCGAAATGAAAAGAAGTGTAATCTCAGGATTTAATCCTGCAGTATTATTAGACAGCAAAACAGAAATCAATGATGCTAATCTTAAGAAAATCAAATTCGAAGAAATGTATTTTAACCTATGTAAAGGAAACATCTTTACGGAATACAACTCTAACAACGAAGATTTAGAGAGCTGGTATGGAAATAGTGTTTTCTTCAATGTTTACTCTCAAAGCAGTAACAGAGAAACCTTTATTGATATTTTCAATGCTAAAAAACCTGATTTCAGACTACAATTAGGAAAAATTACAGCTTCAAGCGGAAACAGATAAATAGATTTCGATTTTTATTTCAAAACGTAAATTTTATTAATAAAGTCCCCAGACACAATTTATGTATTCGTCTTAAACAGGACCAAATAAAGATCAAGACATAATGGCTCAATCTAGAAAAAAATATTTTTTAAATATAATATTTTTGGTTTCACCTATTACGTTAAGTCTATATGCACAAAGTTCAATAGAAAATCCTACAGTTTCTATTGCGACTATTTGCAACTTGACTGCGTCAAATAACCAAAACAATCACATAGCTGATGATACTAGTATTATCAGCAAATTAGAGAATTCTAATCAGTTTATAGTAGGGCTATCCAACCCCAAGGATAGCCTTCCTATTGCAACTGATCCGAATGATCAGACTACTTCAAAATGTGAAGACAATTCATCATTAGCAGCTTCTTATTCACTTCTTGCAAAAGATATTATTGAGAACTACAGATATGACTTTTCTGAAACATTTATTGATATCTTGTTTTTTGAGAATATAGATTTGGCAAGAAAACGCACTATATGATTCGAAAAATTACTTTATCTTTTTTTAACGTTTTTCTATTATTCGGTATAATTATTTTTACCGGACCAAGTTCGTATGGACAGGTTAAATCGATAAATCCACAGGTCTTAGATTTTGACAGGATATGTGCCGGACCTGGTGGTAACCAATATACTGCAAAATTTACTTATAGCGGATTTCCTGCTGGGACAGTTTTTGTTGTTGAACTTTCAACTAACAATTTTGTTTCTGTAATTACTGCTAATACAATATCAGCGTCAGATCCTGCGGCAAATCAAAAGGAAATACTTTTTTCTGTTCCCACTGATCTTCCAGGATCTGATACTTATAGCCTTAGGGTTTCTACAACTGGTTTTACAAGTAACAAATTTGTTTCTTTTGGTTTAAAAACTTCTTTTCCAATTTATTACAGGGCGCATGACAGGCAGTTTACCATAAATAATTTTAGTGGTAATGCTGCATTTTGCTCAGGAGGTAGTTATGTATTAACTATTGATCCTGATTCAGCTGATCCTGTAAATGATTCACCATTAAAATATAAATTTTTAAACTATAACTGGTATAGAGATAATGGAGCGACTGCACTTCCAACTCTTGTCGCCAGTGCTTCTGGAGCAAGTTATACTGTAACTACTCCGGGAATTTATTATGTAGAAACAAATTACGGAACCTGTACTTCTGAATCTTATTCAAATCGTGTAACCGTTACATCAGGAGGTGCCGGTTCAGCGGTTACAATTAGTTCAAGTTTAGGAAATCCTTTTTGTCCAAGTTCAGATGGAACAGTATTAACAGCAACAAGTGGTAATAAATATACATGGAAAAAAGATGGAGCTCCATTTGGTGGTAATACCCGTACTGTTAAAGCAACAGAATCTGGTATTTATACCGTAGAAGTTGATTTTGGTGGTTGCGTTGCAAGCGGATCAATAGATCTTAAAAGTAATAGTTTTAATGCCAGTATTGATGTTGCTGATGAATTTCAACTTGAAGAAGGAGAAACGCTAAGTGTTAGTGTAATAACAGATGCTACAAGCCCAACTTACGAGTGGTATTTAAATAACAATCTTATTTCCGGAGCCACATCAAGTAGTTATCTGGTAGCCGCTATTGGTACTTATAAAGTGAGAATTTCCCAGGCTTCAGGATGTGTATCTTCTAAAGAATTTATTTTTAAAGCCAAAGGAAAGGCAGGTCCGTCTTCAGTTATTCCAAACATAATTAGTCTGAGCGGCACGAGTCCGTATTGGAATATTCCGGACGAATACAAAAATGCAAATACCAAGGTTATGATTATAAGTTCGAATGGCGATATGGTTCTTGATGTTAGCAATTATCAGGGAGATTGGCCTCAGGCTTCAATAGATTTTAAAAATGTAAATCCAGTTTATTACTATGTCATTAAAGGCGACGCAGGTGAAAAAAAAGGATCAATAACTGTGATAAGATAATATGAAGAAAATTTTACTATTCATCACTTTATTTTACGGTTTTTCAAATACACTCTATTCCCAGGACAAACCTGAGAATGGAGTTGTTTCGTTTTCATTACCTATTAGAAATTCTTTAAAATTTAACAGATATTTAATCAACCCTACATTTAGTTTTGTTCGAGAAACAAATGCATACGCGAGTTTTTATAATAAAAGACAATGGGTGCAATTTGAAGATGCACCAAATACCTATCTGGCCAATTATTCAGGTCGTTTTAGAGAGAATGAAGCTTTTGCTTTTGGCTTATTCCAGCAAAATTATGGTTTAATGACTGTTTTTGGCGGAATAGGAAACTTTGCTCACAACATCGTTTTAGAGCAAGACAGTAACTTAACTTTTGGTATGAACGTTGGTGTCTATCAAAGTGGTTTAAACAAAGGAAAAATCATATCTGATGATCCGGGTCTTTTAAATGGTGATTATCCTTCAAACACTTTATTAACGGTTAATCCTGGTATCAACTACGGAACTGCATTTCTTGATTTTGGAGTTTCTGTAAACAACTTGATTCTTTACAATTTTGGAGCTGGAATCGTAAAAGAAGACCCGGAAAGAGCCATCGAATTGCATGCTATGTACACGGGTTATCTTGATAGTTATGGTTTTTTTGACAGAAGTAAATTTTCTGGAATTGTAAAAACAGAAATTAAACAAGATAAAACAGTAATTTCCGGACTTGCCATGATTGCTATTCCGCAAGGTGTTTGGGCACAGGCAGGTTATAATACTTTATACGGAATTTCGGCAGGTTTAGGAATTAATATTTCGCCAAGTATCGCTATTGAATACAATTACGAGAGAGGTATGGGAAATTTTACTAATCTGGGAGGTTCTCATGAATTTGCTATCGCTTATAAATTCAAAAATAGAAACTATTATTATGGCGACGATGAAGAAGGTTCCTTAATAGACCCTTCGAAACCAAAAGCTGTAATAGCTAAGAAAAATACAACACCAATAACGAGAGTAAGTGGTGCCGAAACAGCAAAACTGGCTGCAGAAGCTAAGGCAAAAGCCGATGCTGAAGCACTTAAAGTAAGACTGGCTGCTGCCGAAAAAGTGAAGGCTGATGCCGAAGCTGCTGCAAAAGCAAGACTAGAAGCTGATAATAAAGCTAAAGCGGATGCTGAAGCATTAAAAATAAAACTGGCTGCAGATGCAAAAGCAAAAGCTGATGCAACGAGAGCACAAACTGCAACAACAAACAGAGCAGTTGCTACAGAACAAAAAACACAAGCACAATTGACTGCTGACAAAGCAAGAGCTGATGCTGAAGCACGCAGAATAAAATTAGCTGCAGATAATAAAGCAAGAGTAGATGCTGCCGCTGCTGCGAGAGCGCAGGCAATTGCAAATAAACCTGCTGCAACAGCAACTCAAAAGACTCAGGCACAATTAGCAGCTGATAAAGCCAAAGCTGATGCTGAAGCATTGAGAACTAAATTGGCTGGAGATAAAGCGAAAGCCGATGCTGCCGCAGCTGCGAAAGCAAAAGCTGCAACAACTGCAGCACCACAAAAAACACAAGCTGAATTAGCAGCCGATAAAGCGAAAGCTGATGCAGAAGCATTGAAAGTTAAGCTGGCTGCCGACGCCAAAGCTAAAGCCGATGCCGAAAATGCTGCCAAAGCAAAATTGGAAGCAGATAATAAAGCGAAGGCTGATGCCGAAGCTTTAAAAATAAAATTAGCAGCCGATGCTAAAGCAAAAGCAGATGCTGCTGAAGCAAAACGTAAAGCTGATGCGAAAGCAAAAGCGGAAGCGGCAGATTTACAATCTATTTTAGCCGCTGATGCTAAAGCAAAAGCAGATTCAGATGCTTATCAGGCAAGATTAGCTGCTGAAGCTAAAGCTGCCGCTGCTGCTGCTGAAAAAACGAAAGCTAATATTGATGCTGCTAATAAAGCAAAATTAGCTGCTGATGCTAAAGCGAAAGCTGCAGAAGAGGCTGCATTAAAAGAAAAACTTGCTACAGATGCCAAAGCGAAAGCAGATGCCGAAGCAAGAGAAGCAAGAATAGCTGCAGACGCCAAAGCAAAAGCTGATGCAGAAGCTGCTACAAAAGCAAAATTAGAAGCCGATGCCAAAGCGAAAGCTGATGCAGAAGCCTTAAAAATAAAATTAGCTGCTGATGCCAAAGCAAAAGCGGATGCAGATGCACTACAAGCAAAACTAGCTGCCGATGCGAAAGCGAAAGCCGATGCAGACGCACTACAAGCAAAATTAGCTGCCGATGCCAAAGCGAAAGCTGATGCAGAAGCACTTCAGGCAAAATTAGCTGCTGATGCAAAAGTGAAAGCAGATGCCGAAGCTTTAAAAATAAAATTAGCTGCAGATGCCAAAGCAAAAGCCGATGCAGACGCACTACAAGCAAAATTAGCTGCCGATGCCAAAGCGAAAGCTGATGCAGAAGCACTTCAGGCAAAATTAGCTGCTGATGCAAAAGCGAAAGCAGATGCCGAAGCTTTAAAAATAAAATTAGCTGCAGATGCCAAAGCAAAAGCGGATGCAGACGCACTACAAGCAAAATTAGCTGCAGATGCAAAAGCAAAAGCAGATGCTGAAGCACTACAAGCAAAATTAGCTGCTGATGCAAAAGCGAAAGCAGATGCCGAAGCTTTAAAAATAAAATTAGCTGCAGATGCCAAAGCAAAAGCGGATGCTGAAGCACTACAAGCAAAATTAGCTGCCGATGCCAAAGCAAAAGCAGATGCTGAAGCACTACAAGCGAAACTAGCAGCTGACGCTAAGGCGAAAGCGGATATGGAAGCATTACAAGCAAAACTAATTGCTGATGCCAGAGTTAAAGCAGATGCAGAGGCAACTGCTAAAGCAAAAGCCGATGCAGAAGCGAAACAATTGCAAGAAGCAGAAGATGCACGTCTGGCTAAATTAGCTGCTGACGCTAAAGTCAAAGCCGATGCTCAGGCGCTACAAGCAAAATTAGCCGCCGATGCAAAAGCAAAAGCTGATGCAGACGCATTACAAGCAAAATTAGCTGCTGACGCTAAAGCCAAAGCGGATGCTCAGGCACTACAAGCAAAATTAGCTGCCGATGCCAAAGCAAAAGCCGATGCAGACGCATTACAAGCTAAATTAGCTGCCGATGCCAAAGCAAAAGCTGATGCAGACGCACAACAAGCAAAATTAACTGCTGACGCTAAAGCCAAAGCGGATGCTAAGGCACTACAAGCTAAACTAGCCGCCGATGCCAAAGCAAAAGCCGATGCAGATGCATTGCAAGCTAAATTAGCTGCAGATGCTAAAGCGAAAGCGGATATGCAAGCAGCTCAAGCGAAGTTATTGGCTGATCAAAGAGCGAAAGCCGATGCCGAAGCCACAGAAAAGTTACAAGCTGAAGAAGAAACCAGACAATTGAGATTGGCAGAGGAAGCACGCGAAGCAAAATTATTAGCAGACGCCAAAGCGAAAGCCGATGCCCTCGCAAAGGAAGCTTCATCTCCAAAAGATGATACGGCTAAAGCAATAGAAGATTTAACGTTGTCTATTGAGAGTTCAGTTAAAAATCAAAAGGATTTATTATCTCAGTTTAATACAACAGTAGCCAATAAACAAAGAGATTTGAATGATTTGAGAGAAGAGAATGACTTAAGTGAAAAAGGAATTTATAAAGAGCCAAAACCTTTCAAAAGTGTTGCAGCTGAAAACAGTCAGTTAGAGTCTTTAAAATTACAGCTTGCGGAAGCCAATAGACTTCAGAAAGATGAAATCACGAAGTTGACTAATTTATATAACGAAAGACTTAAAAAATTCCCGAACAAGAATGATGCTTTAAACAAAGCGTATCTGGATAAGATCAATCAGTTGAAAGCAGCTCAATTAAAAATGGAACAGGATAGTGCGACTTTACTTTCGAATTTAGAACGTATTAAAGCAGAAACTGAAATTGAGAAAAAACGTAGAATTAAGCGTGCAGCATATGAGAATGATCAGGGAAGATATGCGCAGGACGTTGCTGCTCTTAAACGTATAAAGGAGACGACTAAAGTAAGTAGTACACCATTAACGGCAAGTGACTTTGATTTTGGTGAAGACCAGTCGAATATGCAAATTATCAAGAATATTAAAAATTCTGATAGTGGTTATTATTTAATAATTGCCGTTCACAATAGTGTAGAAAAACGCGATCAGTTCTTGGCAAAAGCAGTTGCTGCAGGACGTTCAGATGTTAATTTCTTTTACAATGTTACAACAAGTAAGTATTACATCTATTACGAGAAGTTCGAAGGTTTATCTGAAGCGACTAAGGCATTAGAAGCAAAAGGATCTAAACCATACAACGGAAAAATGGCGATCGTAAAAGTTGAGAATTAATAGAAAATATAGAATTAAAAAATTTCAGTCCTTCTGACTTTTCAGAAGGACAGATAAAATAAATGTATTAGAACGCTATAATTTATTTTTTAATGCCCCTTAAAAAATTCAGGACCAGCAAAACAAAATGAAGACTATGAAAAAACCTACTATTTTTAAAGTATTTATTGCAGTGGTATTCTTATTGCTTAGTATATCCTCTCACGCCCAATTAAGAAAGGGTTTTACTGCGAGAAAGACTACCAGTTTGAATGGAGATATTTTAGTTATTGGAAACAATATCTTAAATAGAGAAACTTCAACCAAAGGTCCTAAAGATCCGTATAATGATATTGGTGATGGCAGTTCAGTCAACGATGAATTCAATATGAAATACATTGATATCGATACTGATAACACTACTAAAAATTCCAGTTCTGCAACATTAACAATTCCAAAAAAGAGTGAAACTTGTTACGAGATTATATACGCAGCTTTGTATTGGGGAGGAACTTATCAGGGTAGTGACAGAAAAGATATCAATAAGGTCAAATTAAAAACACCGGGAGTTGGAGCAAAGTACAAAGAGTTTACTGGTACTTTAATGTGGGATGAGGGTGCTGCAGGAGTAGATAACGCATATGTATCCAAACCATATGCCTGTTTCGTTGAAGTTACAGACGAAGTTAAGGCTGCTAAGCAAGGAGTTTATACAGTAGCTGATGTAATATGCTCTGAAGGAAAGTTGGATGCCGGAAGAGGTGGTAACTCTGCAGGATGGAGTATTTTTATTATTTACAAAGACCCATTGCTTCCTAACAAATATATTACAAGTTTTGATGGTTTTAGTATTATTAGGGCTACTGATGCTCCATTAGATATTCCTATTTCGGGCTTTAGAACAAATCCTTTTGGAGATGTAAATGTAAAATTAGCATTTAGTGCGTTGGAGGGGGATAATAGATTAAAAGGAGATGGTCTTGAAATTAAAGGAGCAAAATCTTCTGCTTGGGGTGCTATATCATCATTAACGAGACCAATTGAACCAGGTACTCCTGCTATACCAGCAGTACCGCCTAGACCGGGTAGGCCAAATAGTGGATCTCCAGCAATTCCGGCTAAACCTCCAGTACCTAACTTTTTTAATAGTAGTATCACAGATGGAGATGTTATTCTTGCCGGGCGTGTACCTGCCAGCATAAACACGCTAGGCTACGATGCAGGTGTTGTAAACGTGGATAACAAGGATAATACTATTATACAAAATGATGAGACAAATGCGACGCTTAGAATAAGTACTTCGTCAGATTCGTATTATATGTTTTTTAATGCGTTATCAGTAGAAATTATCGCTCCAAAAATAGTACTTAGAAAAAATGTACTAGACAAAGACAATAACAATATTAATGGAAAGCCTGTGACCTTAAGCCAGGATTTACAATATGAGATTAATTTTAGGAACGAAGGAAATGATAATGCGAAGAACTTTACCATTACAGACGACCTTCCTAAAAATGTAATTTTTGGAGGCCTTAGCAGTATTACAATGGACTCCAGAATTACTGCAACCTATGACCCTTTAGCAAAAAGATTAGTTTTTACAATACCCGATGCATTAGTTGTTGCAAATGGTCCACTAACACCTTACACAATTAAATTTAAAGTAAAAGTGGTAGACGATTGTAATGAGCTAATTGACGCTTGTGCAAACCGAATTGAAAATACGGCCTATTCTAGATATTTTGGTGTAAAAAATACCACTCTCGAAGGATTTGGAGAGGGAAGTTATTCTACGATTTCACAATGTAATGTGGGAGAACCAACAGCAACGAACTTTTTAGTAGGTATTGATAAATGTTTGTTTAGTAGAGATGTATCACTTTGTGGTACCGCAACTTTAACGGCTGCTGTGGGTTATAACACTTATGTGTGGAAAGATCCAAGTGGAGTTATCTTTGGTGGTAACAACAGAACGGTTACAATTAACAAACCTGGAAGGTATACTGTTGACAATAGTGGCGCAGCCAATTGTGAGCCAATCCAACAAACATTTATTGTAACAGATTATCTTGCCGCAACAATTAAAAATCCAATCAAAGGAGACAATATTGATCCGCTTACAGGAGAAGCTGTCGCATGTGTTAGGGATAAAAAACCGTTTCCTAAAATCTTTTTATGTGGTCTTAATGACAAAAGAGAAATTGACACACATATTACAGGAGCGACAAAAGTGACTTGGCAGGAAACAAAAGATGTACCTCCCGCAGAGACGCCTAACCCAGAAAGCTGTCCTTACGAAGGAGCAACAAACTGGACAACAATTGTTGAAAACAATACTAAATTTACCGCTGACAGACAAGGGGTTTTTAGAGTGGTTGTAAATTATGGTAATACTTGTGTGGTCACTCATTATTTTAATGTTTACCAAAACAAACTGGATTCTAAAGCTGAAAAGCAAGATATCATTTGTAATACAAAGGGATGGATTAAAGTAACAAATCCACCTGAAAACACGGGTTATAGTTATAGTCTGAATGGAACAGATTATCAAACTTCAAGTACTTTCAATAATGTTCCAAAAGGAAGCTATAAAGTTCAAATTAGACAAACTGTATTAATAGATGGTCAAATCTCTGCATGTCCTTTCTTTGTAGATGTAAATGTTGAGGAACTTGAATTTAAAACAGATCTTAAAGCAACGAACCCAATTTGTACGGGAGATTTAGGGACAATAACTGCTAGTATTGCGAATGTTCCGGGCAATTATAAATTTATTCTTAGAAAAAAAGGAACTACAGCTGAAATTCAAAACACAGGACTTATAACTGATAATTTTGTTACATTTAAAGGTGTTGAACCTGGTTTTATCTACGAAGTAATTATGTCTACTGCCAATAATGGATGTAGTGTAATTAAAGAAGTAGAAGTTCTTGATTATCGTTTAACAGCTGAAGCTAAAGTTACTAAAACACTGTCAGAATGTGGTGCAGGAGAAATTCTGGTAACTGTAAAAGGAGGGACTCCAAGACCGGGACCGCCAGCATATTATATGTATTATATAAATGGCAATGTTAATTATGTAACTGACCCAAAAATTCCGGTAACACTTGCTACGTTACCAGCAGATGGCATCTTCAATATAGAGGTTGTAGATGACAAAGGATGTAAAGTTATGGTGCCTCCGATAAAAATGGTTATGGTTCCAAAACCAACTATTACAGTGACTTCTAGTAACGTTGACTGCTACGGGACAAATGGAGGTCAGATAAAAATTGATATTTCGCCTGTAAACTCTGGTTATACTGTTTCATACAGTCTTAACAATGGAGGATTTAATTCTATTTCACCAATAACCAATCTTGCACCGGGAAGCTATTCTCTGGTTGTAAAATATGTTTATGAGGGTGTTGAATGTTTAGATGACCCAGTTATAGTACAAATTACAGGTCCGGAAAATGCATTAAGCGCTTCTGCCGGAGTTTCTGAACTGGCAGGTTGTGGTCTGACTGGATTTGAATATCAAGGAAAGATTAGAATTACGAATGTACAAGGAGGAACACCTCTTTATACCTATAGTTTTGATAATCAAAAAACATGGATAAATAAGAATGAAGCTTATGTAGATCCGGGAAAATATACTGTTTATGTTAAAGACAGTAAAGGATGTATTTTTGCAATGTCAGATATTGTTTTAGATCCTAAACCAGCAGATCCTTCTATTGAGCCAAATCCTCAGGTTGTTTACAATTGTGATGGAACAGGAAAAGCGACTATAGTTGTAAACAATACAGGAGGATCAAATTATACATACGAATATTATATTGATAACAAACCAAATACACCTATTAATAGCAATATATTTAATAATGTTCCTATAGGGAAACATGAAATATCAGTAAAATACAAAGTTGTTTCGGCAGCAACATATAGTAACTTATTACAAGAAGATTTTGGAAAAGGAGGTTATACTACAACTCCTGGAATCAGCTCGAAATATTGTTTTGAAGATGAAACGACTCCACATCCGGTAACTTTTCCATCGATATGCGGTGACATCAATGATTATCAGATAAATGATGGTAAATATGCTGTCGCAAGCAGTATAAAAACAACTTTTGGAGGTACTTGGGTAATTGCTAAAGATCACACTATACCTGCTGATAAATTTGGAAGATTTTTATGTGTTAATATTGGAAGTTCAGCTGGAATTGGAGGTATTATTTACAGTAAACCTATTAAAGATGTTATTGTAGATCAACCTGTAATTATTTCATTATGGGCAGAAAATTTAATGAAAAGTACTACTGGATCCAATTATTACGATCCGGAATTAACTATACAATTAGTTAATGACTTGGGCGGACCAGGAGAAACTATCGTTGCAACAACTGATACTGCAAATCCTTGGAAAGTACCAAGAAATGAAATTTGGAACTATAAAGAATTGTCTTTAAATCCTGGCGCATATAATAATCTTAGTTTTGTAATTCGTTCTTATAATAATAAATTCAGCGGAAATGATTTACTTGTAGATGATATTTGGGTTCGTCAATTACCTAAATCATGTATAACAGAGAAGAAATTTGATGTTATTATTCAAACTAACAAAGCATTTAAAGTTTCAGAACCTGTAATTGACAATGCAACTTGTAGCGATAAAAACGATGGTAAGATCACACTTACTGTTGAAAATTTTGATGCAACAAACGGATTTAAATATTCTCTTGATAATGGTGGAACCTGGAATACAGCAACAACATCGCCATTTACAATTTCTGGATTAGCCAAAGGAAATTATAAAATTATCGTTAAGAATGATGATGCAGGATTATGTAAAAGTTCTTTCGAAAAAGAAATAACAGCACCAATAATACTTACAACAACAGCAAGTGTTACAAAGCCTTCTACATGTCTTGTAGGAGCTTCGATCACTGCTATACCAACAGGAGGTTCGCCTAAATATACTTACGAACTTTATCATGCAAATGGTACGATTTACAGAACGAGTGATTTAGCTACTTTTGATAATGTACCGGAAGGATCGTATTATGTAGTAGTTAAAGATAAAAGTGCTTGTGCTTCTTCAGCTTCAGATCCGGTAATAGTAAAAGATCCGACTAAACCAACAATATCTTTAGATGTATCTTCAGACTTGTGTTATGATGCTGCCAATAAAGCCACTATTGTTGTTAAAGTTCAGGGAGGAGTTAGTCCGTTCTTTTATAGCTTAAATGGAACAACGGCTCAAAAAGACAATAATAAATTTGAAGTTGCACCTGGGACATATTCAGTTGTAGTAACAGATGGTAACGGATGTATTGCAGATGCAATTACAGGCATTGTAGTTGGAAAACAAATTATTGCAAGTCCTCGTATAACTAAATTAATAGACTGTACATTAACTCCGGAAGCTGAAATCATAATTGATGCTTCTGAAGGAATTGCACCATATACTTATAAAGTATCAACAGATGGTGGAACTATCTTTGCTGATATGGATAGTAATATCTATAAAACAGCTCAAACAGGTAGCTATGTATTTAAAGTTACAGATTCAAAAGGATGTTTTGTAGTTACTGCAGCTGCAAAAGTAGATGCAAAACTTACTCCAACAGCTTCAATAGCAAGCCAGACAAATCCAAAATGTAATAATGAGGCAAATGGTTCATTTACTGTTTTACCGGCAGGAGGATCAGGACCAACTTATGAATTTAGATTTAATGGTGGTAATTATGGCGCGTCTGCAACTTATTCAAACTTAAATGCGTTTGTAGGTGCAGTTAATACAAGAACATATACGTATCAGGTAAAAGACAGCAAAGGTTGTGAATCGCCAGTTTATGAAGTTACTTTAACTAATCCAACAAAAGTTGCCGTTACAGGAAGTTTTCCGGCTAACACAACTTGCAGCACTATCACAGTAATCACTATTGTTGGTGAAGGTGGAGCAGGAGGTTACAAATATAATTTTGATGGTGGTACAAGTTACAATGATGTAACTACCAAAACCATTACAAATACAACATCTGAGCAAACAATTAAATTTTATGTAAAAGATGCAAACGGATGTACAGCTGAAAATGAAATTAAAGTACCGGCATTTAATCCGCCAACTTTAATTAATTTTTCTGTACCGGCAGCAATTACTTGTAATACCGCATCAACAAGTTTAACGCTTACAACAAATGGTGGAATTGCTCCTATTACTTATGAAGTAACAGGAGGACCAACTTTACCACCTTCAAACACTACAGGTGTTTTTACTGGATTAGTGGCCGGTGAGTATTTCTTTAAAGTTATAGACGCAAGAGGATGTACTGTAAATGGTAAGAAAACTATCGACGGAGCAGTTAAAATTACAGCTGAAGGTTCAAAAGTGGATGAAGTATGTTTTGATGCTAAAAATGGTAAAGCTTCATTTACAGTGTCTGACGTAAGCAGTACAGGTAACTTTAGCTATACTTTTTCTCCAAATACAGGTACTCCAAACGTTAACGGAAATGTAGTAACCTATACTAATTTAGCTCCGGGAACTTATACTTTTGTTGCTACTGATCTAACAACAGGTTGTATTTCAGACAGCAAACAAGTAACTGTGGGTACTGCAACTGCAATTAATTTTACTGTTAATGCATCAAAAATTAGTTGTAATAATAAAATTGCAACATTAGCTATAACAAGCATAATAGGAGGAAGTGGTAATTATACTTATGCCTATGCACCAAGTGGTTCAACTACTCCAACAACGCCATATGGAACAATTTTAACAGTTGATACTGCTGTTTTAACCACTAGTATAGATGTTTATGTAAAAGATGTAAATAATTGCGCGGTTAAGAAAACGGTTACTATACTAACAGAAGATCTTCCAATTGTAAATCCTATTGCAGCGCAATGTTATCCTGGAAGCCCTATTTCTGTAACAATAACAGGAACTTTTGCAACACCGGCAACATTTAGTAAAGATGGTAACGATTTTGGAGATTCAGCTACGTTTAGCTTAACTCCAGGAAATTATAAATTAACAGTAAAAGATAAATTTGGTTGTGAAGCTTTTATCGATTATGTAGTGGCATCAAAATTAACAATTACAACAGAAGTAGTGGTTGATACTGATTGTACATCAGAAACAACTATTAAGTTAACTTCTGGCGGTGGTACAGGTATTTATACTTTTGCAGTTTCAACTGATGGTGGAAATACTTATGCAACAACTACAAGTCCTTATACTGCAACTGCAGCAGGAACTTACAAATTTAGAGTTAATGATAGTGCAAATCCAATTTGTTATGCATATACAGCAGATATTCCGGTAACGCTTAAAGCAACTGTTTTAACACTTAACACAGGTAAAACGGATGTTAAATGTAATGGAGCTTCTACAGGAACTATTTCTATTTCGGCAACATCTGGTAAAGCTCCTTTTACATATAATGTAACTAAAGGAGGAGTAACAGTTTCTACAACGGTTTCAGCTACAACTACAACAGCTTCAGCTACTGCTTTAGCTGCTGGAATTTATGATATTGTTGTCAAAGATGCCCTAGGTTGCGAAGGTACTGCGCAAGTGACTATTATTGAGCCAACTAAATTAGTAGCATCTGCATCTGCGACTAAGTTTTTATGTAATGCGACGAATACTAAACAATCTGCATTAGTAACAATAGATCCTGTAACTACAGGAACTGGACCTGATTATCAATATAGTTTTAATGGAGGTTCTTTTACTGGTACAAATACATTTCCTGTTACTGATAACGGATCAGATCAAACGATCAAGTACGTAGTTATGGATAGTAATGGTTGTACTACACTTGAGCAAACAATAACAATATTAAAATTAAATCCACCACAGGTTCTTTCTGTTAGTGCAAGCCCTATTTATTGTGCACCAGCTGCAACATCAAGTGATGTTAGCATTAAAATAAAACCATTTACAGGTGTTGCTCCTCTTAAATATGAAATTTTTTCAGGTCCAACAACAACCAATACTTCAGGAGCAGCTGATGGAAATTTCACAGGATTACCAGCGGGTAACTATGTTTTCAAAATTACAGATGATAACGGTTGTTATGCTTATGCCAATAAAACAATCCAGGATGTAGTGCCAATGACAGCAATTGCAACAAAAGTAAATGATGCGTATTGTCATAATGGAGCTACAGGTAATATCAGCTATGAAGTAAATGGATTTGTTTCTACATACAGTTATACTGTAAATGGAGGAACTACTATGACCGGACAAACAGCAAACACTTTTACACTGCCTAATCTTGCAGCTGATGTTTATAAAGTTGACTTTATTGATGAAACTTCATTATGTACCGTTCCGACATCAATCACAATTACAGAACCAATAGCAGATTTAATTTTAGGTTTGGTAACTAATGTAAATGCTAATTGCGGAAAACCTTCCTCTACTGTTACAGTGTTAGCTAACGGTGGTACACAAAATGCAACTCCTACGAAATATGAGTATGCAATTTTAGATGCTGACAACCCTACAGGAACACCATCGTATGGTCCAAGTCCAATATTTAATATAAATTCTAACGGGGGAACTGATAAAGATTGGATTATCCTTGTAAAAGATGCAAAAGGTTGTATTGCAACTTTACCAGTAACAATTGATACTGATCCAGTTCCAACAGTAAGTGCTTCGGTTACGAATCAATGTAGTGCTTCTGGAAGTTCATTCACAATTAAAGCAGTTGGTGCTGGAGGAGTTGCTCCTTATACATACACAATAAATACAGGAGTTGCTCCAAGCCCTGCTGATATATTTACAGTGGCAGCAGGAACTTATACGATTTCAGTTACAGATGCTAATAATTGTACTAATACAACATCAGTTGTTGTAAGTGATGCTTTAAATCCCCTAGCGGTTTTAACTAATGATATATGTCCTGCAGTTCTTCCTGCTTTACCTACTCCAGCGAAAATTACATTTACAATTAATGGAGGAAAATCGCCTTATGGTTATAGAGTGAAAGTTGGCGCGGGATCTTATAGCGGTTTACCAATTGCTTTTACTGGACCATTACCATATACATACCAAACTTTAACAGCAGGTGTTTATCAATTTGAGATTTCGGATGCTAATGGTTGTACTAAAGAGACAAACCCAATAACAGTAACAAATGTTGGTGTTACTTCTTCTTATGATCCAATAAGCCCAACATGTAACGGTGATACTGATGGTTCAGTAACTATTACCGCACTTACAGGAGTAGCGCCATTTACATATAATTTTAATAATAAAGGCTTTAGCAATGTTAATGTTTATGGTGGTTTAGGTGCAGGAACTTATACTTACAGCGTAAAAGATGATAGAGGTTGTATACAAAACGGAACAATTGTTATTGCGCCAACACCTAAAATTGATGTTAAAATTGGAATTAATGCAATTACTTGTAATTCTACACAACCAGGAAGCTTAGATGTTAGTGTATTGTCTGGAGGTACAGCACCATACACTTATTATGTTTATGATAATAAAATGAATCAAGTACCGGGTTCACCATTTACGGAAACTTCTAATGCTCCAACTACGGCAATTAATGTCCCAAATTTAAATTTTGGTGATTATTATGTTAATGTAGTAGATGCTAAAGGTTGTAAATTTGAAAGTGATGCACAAAGAATTACGCCCCCACCATATTTAGAATTAGGACTTGAAGTTAAAGGACTTTCTTGTCTTGATGGTATTTCTATTGAAATAAAAGTTAAACCATTAACAGGTACTCCTAATTTTACTTATTCTATCTATGGTACTAGTATATCATCAGGACCTATACCTATTCCTGCAATGTCATATACTTTTGATGGTTTAGATCAAAATACACACTATATTTTTGAAGTTATAGATGCTAATGGTTGTCCATCATATTTAGATTATACTACCCCTACCATTTCACCTATTACAATTACAGCAACAACAACAGATATTACTTGTTTTGGTTCTGCAAATGGTAAGATTGATTTTGAAGTGACAAATTTTGACTCTGGTGTTAAAGATTTGTATTACGAGTTAAGAGATAACCTGACAAATCAACCAGTTCCTGGTTATACTCCTGATCATATAATTACTGATCCAGCTACCACTTCTCCTCCATATAAAGCAACAATTACGGCATTAAAACCGGGTAATTATACATTGTATGTAAAAGAAGTAGATGGAACAAAGTGTTCAACTTCTTTTACTTTCCAAATCAAACAACCAGCATCTGCACTTCAGGCGAAAATAAGCAAAGTGTTAAATGCAAATTGTCACAGAGGTGCTTTGGTAACCATTACTGCTGGTGGTGGTACAGGTCCTTATAAATATGTAGCATATCCTACGGGAGATCCAGTACCAAGTTTTGTTGATGAAAACGTACTAGAACTGGATCCTGCAAAAGGAAACGACTGGAGTTTTATTGTTAGAGATGCGAATGGCTGTGAAGTTCCTTTAGGTCAAATTATTAGTACTGACCCTGGTCCACTTCTTGACCCTTTAACAGTAGTGAATAAATGTGTTACCGAAAATACTTTTGGTGTTGTTGTTTCTGGTGTAAAAGGGACAGGCGCTCCTGTAACTGGTGATGTTTATATTAGTGTTGACAGTGACAATGCTTATACACCTGTTTCAACTTGGCCTTATACAGTAACCAACCTTAGTTCTGGTCCACATATTATTTATATAAAAGACGCTAACGATTGTATTGATTCAAAAACAATTACCATTGCTAAGCCTCTTAATTTAACAATAGATCCACTTACGCAACCTAGTTGTATCGTTAACGATGGTTCAGTTACATTAAACCCAACAGGTGGTTCGGGTACATACAGTTATACTATCTTGCCAAGTTATATTGGTCAGGTAATTTCTGGAAATACCATAACAGGTCTTAAAGCAGGTCTTCATACAGTTACTATAACTGATGGTGGAGCCGCTGGAACGCAATGTACTACTACAGCTGAATTTACATTAAAAGCAGGAACTCCTGTTGATTTTGATGTTGAAACTACTAATATATTGTGTAGTAGTTTTAATGTTGGAGATCTTGTTGATAATGATAATAGTGGTAAACTCGTGGTTGTATTGAAACCAGGAAGTGATAATCCAAATTATAGTTATACGCTTACAGGAACTGAAACTTTTGGTAGTGTTGCTGTTAGCAGAACAGCTCAGTCAACACCTGAGTTTACAAATCTTAAAGCAGGAGTTTATGATATTTTAGTGACTTCAGGAAAAGGCTGTTTCCTTAAAAAGACAAACTTTACCATTACGAAACCAACAAAATTAGCAACTACAGCTAAAGTTACAGAATTTACATGTAACCCATCTACTAATACAGTTCAATCAGTAGTTGTGAGTATAGATTTGCCAACTACAGGTACATCTCCTTACCAATATAATTTTGATGGTTCGTCAACGTATTATGATGGTAATACACTTTCTGTTGCTAATAACAATGACCCAGCCGGGCAAGATGTTCCGTATTATGTGATTGATAAGAACGGTTGTAAGTTTACAGGGACTGTTCATGTTGCGCCATATAAAAAACTTCTAGATATTACATTTAGTGCCACAGCTCCGGTTTGTCCAACTAATGTCTCTGATGTTACATTAACTGTATCAGGAGGTTATACAACGGCGGCAAGTGGAAATACTTTAATGGCGAAATACGAGATTATTTCTCCAATCACTTTAGATAATGGAGCTTCAAATGTATTTACAGGTTTAGCGCCTGGTACCTATACATTTAAAGTTACTGATGACCATGGTTGTTCTATCGAAAGAGATTTGAAAATAGATGATGTTGTTCCAATCGATATCGCATTGACGTCTTCAACAAATATTACTTGTAATGCTGCAAATGGTACTACAAATAATGGTATAGCTGTTTTCCAGGTCTCAGACTTTAGCACATCTGGAAATTATACAATTGCAGTAACAAGTGTTCCGGCAAGTGTACCAGCTGTAACAGTGCCAACTCCTGTTAATGATGTTATTACATTGCAAAATTTACAGGCAGGAACTCATACGATAACAGTTACAGATAATACAACAAATTGTTCGAAATCTGCTGTAGTGACTATTACTGAGCCTAATCCGATAACATTTACTGCAACAGCAACGAATGTAAATTGTAATTTGGAAGAATCTACAATTACTGTTTCGAATGTAGCTGGTGGAACTGGACTAATAGGAAATTATACTTATGCAGCTGTTCCGGCACTTGCGGGTACTCCAACAAGTTTTGGCAGCAATCCTATTACAGTTAATACTAATCTAACTGTTCTTTCTTGGGATGTGTACGTAAAAGATGCCAATGGATGTATTTCTGGTAAAGTTAATGTTCCGGTTATCCGTGATGCAGCTCCAGAACTTAATCAACCGGCACAGCAATGTTTTGTAGATGCAGATATTACAATTAATTTTGGTGATGCTGCAATATCTACAACTTACAATGGTAACAAAACATTTACTGTAGATGGTTTACCAACAAGCAGTAACATAACATTTACAAAAGCAGGAAAATACAAAATTGTCTTAACTGATGATCACGGATGTACTGATGAAATAGAGTACATTATTGAAGAAAGATTAATTGCTAATGCAACAGTAGAGAAAGATCTTTTCTGTACAGGTGATGTACCAGCAAGAATTGTCGTTGAAATTCAAGGTGGTAAAAAGGATTACACGTACCAAATGTACTTAGGTGGAATCGCAGTTGGTGGTCCAAAACCAACTACGGGTAATTTTACAGAATCTGTAACTGATTTTGGGGTTTATACTTTTGAAATTTCAGATAGTAATGTACCATGTACAGTTACAACAACTCCTGTGACAGTGAACCAACCTATAATTCCAACACTTGCAGATTCACAAACTAATGTAAGATGTTTTACTGAAAGTAACGGTAATTTAACTGTTGTACCATCAGGTGGAGTTGGACCTTATAAATTTATACTTACAAGTGTAAAAGGTATCGTTAATACTACTGGTGATACAAGCGGAGCTTATACAGGTTTACCTGCGGATACTTACACAGTAGTGGTAACAGATGGAAAAGGTTGTGCTTCATTAGCAAGTACAATTACAATTACAGAGCCACCTCTATTAGAAGGAGATCATTCAATTACACCAAATACATCTTGTAGCACATTGACTGAAATAGTAGTGGAAGGTAAAGGTGGTACCGGAACTGGAACATATGAGTATAACTTTGATGGTAAAGGATATGATTCACTAGATCGTATTTCAGTAAGTAATAATGGTTCAATTGCATCTGTTACGTATACAGTTAGAGATGCTAATGGATGTGAAACAAGTCCGGTAACAGTTCCGATTGTTCCGTTAAACAAGCCAAGTGCTTTATCATTCTCACCAACAGCTATTACTTGTGCTGCTAGAAATAGCGATGTTACAGTGACTGCTACAAATGGTGTAGGTGCATTAGAATTTAAAATTACAGAATTCAATGGAGCACCAACAACGCTTTATGCTCCAATCACAACAACAGGAAGTGCGGTTCCGGCTGTATTCAGCGGATTACCATTTGGTGATTATAGATTTGAGGTAACGGATAGTAATAAGTGTTCATTCAGTGATGTATTGACTATAAAAGATGTTGTTAGGATTCAAACTACAGGTGACGCATTTGCGAAATCTTGTATTGGTACTGATGACGGAAAAGCAGTATTTACAGTTTCTGATTTCAAAGGAACTTATACTTATACAATAACAAAAGATACTGATGCTCCTTCAGCACCAGTTACAACTTCTGATGCTGTAGTTAGTTTATCTAACTTAGCTAAGGGATCATACAAAATTGATATCCTTGATGATATCACAAGCTGTCCAACAACTTTCACAATTGTTGTAAACGATCCTGTTGCTGTAACAGTTTCAGAAGAATTTAATGTGAATGCTAATTGTACAACCGGAGCGCTTGTTACAGTTGCAGGTCATGGTGGAGCAGGTGACTATACCTATTCATTTGTTCCTGTAAGTCCAACAGCAGTACCTGGAGCATTCTTACCCGATGCTACAAGAGAGTTAGATCCTAAAATACCATCATGGTATGTTTATGCAAAAGATCAAAACGGATGTATTTCTGCTCCAATAATTGTAAACATCACAACCGATCCATTGCCTGCAGGATTTACTGCCAGTGTAACATCACAATGTACTGATGCTTTTGGAAACTATGAGATTGTAGTTAACCTTGGAACAGGAATGGGGCCATTTACTTATAGTATTGGCGACGGATTCCAATCTGAGAATAAGTTCACTGTAAAAGCACCTAAAGCTTATGACATAGTTGTAAGAGATAAATTTGGTTGCGAAACTACATTCCCGGCAGCGATTACTATTTTGCAGCCTGTAATTTTAGAGGTGAAAAAAGATATTTACCCAACTTGTGCAGATGGTAACGGACAAGTTACTGCAAGTGCAATAGGAGGATCAGGTAACTTTAGCTATACACTTGATGGGGTTAGAACAATAGCAGGTACACCCGCAATATTCGATAAGGTATTTGCTGGTTCGCATACTATTATTGTTACTGATTTAGGAACACCAAGTAATTGTACAGATTTAGTTGTATTTGATTTAGACAAAGCTACACCAGTTACAGGATTCGATGCAATTGCTACTATGGTTTCTTGTAATGGTGGAAATGACGGAACTATTAGAGCAAGTATCGCTGCAACAAGTCCTGGTGTAAACGATAACCCTAAATACATGTATAGTTTAGATAGCGGAACTCCGCAAGAGAGTCCGGTATTTACAGGATTAAAAGCAGGAACATATACAGTTTCTGTAATTTCAGGAAGAGGTTGTCCTGCTGATATGACCGTTGAAGTTAAGGAACCATCTGAAATTAAGGTGCCAAACCCAGTTGTAGTTCCTTATGGTTGTAGTACTGATAATATAAGTAACTATGCAACTATAACGGTTAACGGTGTTACTGGTGGTACAGGAGAGTATACTTATGAGTTTATTAATGGCGTAACACAGGTTTATAAAGGACGAAGAAATGTATTTATTGAGAAAGACTACAAAGGTGGTTCTTATACAATAAATGTTTATGACGATAATCTATGTATAGGTTCTGCAGTGGGAACATATGAAATCTTACCATTTACTGCAATGGATAATGTGGTTATCAAAGTTGATAATGCGATTACTTGCGTTGATAATGAAGATATCACAGTAACAGTAAAATCAGTAACAGGAGCTGTTATTACCGGATTAAACTATAGTTTAAGCGGAACAAACGGAACAGTTTATGGTCCGACTCCTAGTACAGACGGAATCTTTACAGATTTAGGAATTGGTAATTATGTCGTGACAGTAACGAATCCTGCTACAAATTGTACGATTCAGGCTGTTCACTTTATCAATAATCCAAATACATTTGATATTATGGCTAAACCGGAAAATGAGAGTGTTTGTTTTGGAACAACTACAAGAGTACAATTAACTTTTGTAGACAATCAGTTAATTCCAAATAACGATGCTGGTCCGTTCGAATATACAATTACTGGCGGTCTTATTCCAATCACTGATAGAACAACAAGTGCAGGTCCAATTTGGGTTGAAAACCTAACGGCAGGTCAGTACAAAGTTGTAGCTAAATTGGTAAACAAACCAGAGTGTACAGTTCAGACAACATTTACAATCAATCAGCCAACGGCGGAATTAACGGTTACTAAAACGCAGTCAGAAATTACTTGTGTTCAAGATAATAATGATGGTATAATCGTTGCTTCAGCAACTGGAGGATGGCCAGGTGAGTACTTGTACGAATTAAGATCAGGTACAACTATTGTTAAAGAATATAGCGAGTCGCCAATTTTTGAAAAATTAGCAGCCGGAGATTACAGAGTATATGCTAAAGATGCTTACGGTTGTGAAAGTTTTGTTGATGCTAAATTAGTAAACCCAACGCCAATTAGTATTAGAATTAGCGCTACACCAATGCTTTCTTGTTTCGACAATGAAGATGGAGTAGTAACAATTAATACAATTAGCGGAGGTTCAGGAAACTATACTTATACATTACACGGAGTATTAACTAACGGAACTGTTACAGTTGAGCAATCACAAGGAGGAAATGTGTTTACAGGTCTAAAAGCAGGAACTTATTATATTACTGTTAATGACACTTGGTCTTGTACAAATGACTCTAATAAAGTGACGATTAATCAGCCAGAAATTGTAAAAGCGAATCTAGAAATTCAAAAAACTGAAAGTTGTAAGCAAGTTCCGGTTGTTAGGTTAACAGCTACAGGAGGAAACCCTCCATACTATTATAGCGCAGATGGAACGTATTATACAGGACCATTTAACTCTTATATAGATATTACATTACCTGTAACAACAGCAAATACGGAATACAAATATTTTGTAAAAGATGCTAATAATTGTAAGAGCTATGTGTCTAACACTAGTGAGTTCTCACCAGTGCCGGCATTAGAATTTGAGCGCTCTAGCAAAATTGATATTAAATGTAAAGGTGGTGCTACCGGCTCTATCACTGTGTCAGCAAAAGGTGGTTTAGGAAATTATAGCTATACCTTGCAAAATGCTGCAGGAATTGATATTACTCCAGCTCCGGCACAGGTTATTCCGGGTATGTTTACAGAATTGCCAATCGGAAATTATATCGTAAAAATTACAAGTTTAGATTGTGATACAGTTTCAACGTTGTTCCAGTTAACAGAACCGGATACTTCATTAACAGCTGATGCTATTGCAACACCTTTAACTTGTAATGGTTACAACAATGGTAAAATTACTGTAAACGCAACTGGCGGAGTAGGAACATATAAATATGCAATCGAACCAGAATTTAAACAGTTCTTTGACAAAAATGTATTTGAAAATCTGAAACCAGGTTTCTACGATGTATTAGTTCAGGATGAAAACGAATGTTATGTATTCCTTACAGATGTAGAAGTAAAAGAACCAGCTCCGCTTTCGGCTATAGAGATTCCAAATTCTATGATTCCGGAAGTATGCGTAGGAGACAAAAATGGTGTATTTGCTATTCAAATTATTGGTGGAACAGGTCCTTATACAACTAGTCTTGATAATGATAAAGGTCCTTATCTTCCAGTTGATGGTGGTGATACACAAGATTACAGCGGATTGTCAGGAGGTAAACATATTGTTTACATTATCGATCACAGCGAATGTACAACTGAAGTTACAATCAACATGCCTTTACCAGTAATCCTTAACCCAACTGTAGAAGTAAACTATGATTGTGTAAACAATTCACAATCTAACATGGTAACAGTTACAGTAGATGAAAGCAATACAGATCTTACTCAAGTTGATTATTCACTTGATAGTGATGTAGGCCCTTTCCAACCAGGTAACATCTTTACAAATGTTGCTCCGGGAAGACACTTTATTGTGGCAAGACATACGAATGGTTGTAAAGTACCAACAGCTAGTTTCGATATCAAAGCATACGATCCTTTAACAATTGCTTTGACTGGAGGACAGCAAGAAATGAACGTGATCTCAGTTACTGCTGCTGGTGGAGCTCCTGCTTATGAGTACAGTTTCAACGGAGAGCCGTTTACTTCTTCTAACAAATATAAAATCTACAAGTCTGGAGATTATGTGGTAGTGGTTAGAGATAAAAACGGATGTACTGCGACAATAACAGTTCCTGCAATCTATATAGATGTTTGTTTAGATAACTACTTTACTCCGGCTGGTGCTACCAACACAACATGGGGTCCTGGTTGTACCAATATTTACAACAACCTTGAGTTCTCTATCTTCGACAGATACGGTCGTGTAATTGCTAAGTATCACTACGGTCAAAAATGGGATGGTAGATACAATGGTGCCGAATTGCCTTCAGGAGATTACTGGTATGTTCTTAAACTGAACGATGCGAAAGATGACAGAGAGTTTGTAGGACATTTCACTTTATACAGATAACAAAATAAGAGCCCCTAATGATGTTGTCTAAAAAATTAATTACAATGAAAAAGTTTATTTTATCTTTAGTACTCATGGCTGTAACAACAAGTTACAGCCAAGAGTTAAACCTACCAGTATTTACACAGTATTTAGCAGACAATCCTTTTGTTATTTCACCTGCCTTTGCCGGTATTGGGGATAACCTTAGAATTAGGGCGAATGGTCTTACACAATGGGTGGGAATTAAAGATGCACCCCAAAACCAATCACTTTATGCTGATTTTAGAGTTTTAGATCGTTCCGGAGTCGGTATTTCACTCTATAATGACAGAAACGGTTATACGCGTCAAACAGGAGCTAAGGTTTCCTTTGCGCACCACATCATTTTAGATTATTATTCTAAGCAGTACTTATCTTTCGGACTTTCGTATAACTTTAATACTTTTCGTATAGATACTGACGAATTCAATACTACGATAGAGCATCCTGTTATAGACCCTTCTGTAACAGACAATCGTTATAATGCCAATAACAATTTTGATGTTAGTGCCTTGTATCGTAATAAAGGATTTTATGTAAGTTTTAATGCCAATAACGTACTGAAGAAAAATACAGATAAATACAGAGGGGTAGAGCCTAATTTACTTTCAAACTATCAGGTATACTCCGGATATGTTTTTAAAGATGGAGAAAACAGTCGCATCGAATATGAGCCGTCTATCTACTACCAGTATTTTGCGAGTGATCAGCGTTCTACAACCGATTTCAACTTCAAATACAGACGTTACAACCGTTACGAAGATTATTATTGGATAGGAGTTTCATACCGTTTCTTAAACGATCAATTCCCAAAACCTTTATCAGTTGGCCCAATGGTCGGTTTCATGAAATCTAAATTCTATTTTGGATATTCATACCAGGTAATGTTTAACCAGTTGGGAAATTATAATTCAGGAACACATTCCATAACTATCGGTTTCGATTTCTTGCAGGCAATTAGTAACTGTCCTTGTACGCAAAGTCCGGTTCACGATTAAAGAAGCATTTTCAACGATTTTATAGCTTATTTGTTTTTTTTCTTAACTTATAACGTTTTCGCTGGTAGAGAGAGGTTACTTTTATATTTACGGATACTTTAAAAGTTCTATATTTGTTTTTCTTTCAAAAAAACTAAAAAACTATCAAATGAAAACTTTAAACGATTTCGACTTTAAAAATAAAAAAGCAATTATCCGTGTAGATTTTAATGTGCCACTGGATGAAAATTTTAATGTAACAGATGCTACACGTATCGAAGCTGCAAAACCAACTATTGATGCTATTTTGGCACAAGGTGGAAGTGTAATTTTGATGTCGCATTTAGGAAGACCAAAAGGCGTAGAGGAAAAATATTCTTTAAAACATATTTTGAAAACAGCTTCTGAAATTTTAGGAGTTGAGGTTAAGTTCGCTGAAAATTGCGTTGGAGAAGTAGCTCAGGCCGCTGCCAAAGATTTAAAACCAGGAGAAGTTTTATTGCTTGAAAATTTGCGTTTTCATGCTGAAGAAGAAGCAGGAGATGTTGCTTTTGCAAAAGAATTGGCTTCACTTGGGGATATCTATGTAAATGATGCTTTTGGAACTGCTCACAGAGCGCACGCTTCAACAACTATTATTGCTCAATTTTTCCCAACAGAAAAATGTTTCGGGACATTGTTGGCTAAAGAAATAGAAAGTTTAAACAAAGTACTTAAAAATAGCGAAAAACCGGTAACGGCTGTTCTTGGAGGATCTAAAGTATCGTCTAAAATTACAGTTATCGAAAATATTCTTGACAAAGTAGATCACATGATCATTGGTGGTGGAATGACTTTTACATTCATTAAAGCACAAGGTGGTAAAATTGGAGATTCTATTTGCGAAGATGATAAACAAGAATTAGCACTTGAAATCTTAAGATTGGCTAAAGAGAAAGGAGTACAAATCCATATTCCTGTTGATGTAATTGCTGCAGATGATTTCTCGAATACAGCCAATACAAAAGTAGTAGACGTAAGAGAAATTCCTGATGGATGGCAAGGTCTTGATGCAGGTCCTAAATCTTTAGAGAACTTCAAAAAAGTAATTCTGGAGTCAAAAACTATTTTATGGAACGGTCCATTAGGAGTTTTCGAAATGGAATCATTCGCTAAAGGAACAATTGCATTAGGCGATTATATTGCTGAAGCTACAGAAAACGGAGCGTTTTCATTAGTAGGTGGCGGTGATTCTGTTGCTGCGGTGAAACAATTCGGATTCGAAGATAAAATGAGTTATGTATCCACTGGTGGCGGGGCTATGCTTGAAATGTTAGAAGGAAAAGTTTTGCCTGGAATCGCTGCGATTTTAGACTAAATTATCACAATTAACATTTTTTTAGATAGTTTACATGCATAAACTGGTTAAGTTTGCAAAAGTAAGGTTTCTGTAATGGTTTGAATTATAGAATTTTAAAAAAATGTTATATGATTGTAAAAAAAATATCAATAGTAGTTTCGGTGTTTTTTTCTATATCGATGTTTGCGCAGGAGAGTGCAAAAACAGATGTTGAAATTAAACCAATTGTAAAGATATCGTATTTAGATTCTGTTAAAAACTCCTTCAAAAGAGATGAAATGGCAACTCGGGTTGACAGTCTCTGGATGAATGAATTGACAAGTTTAGATATTTACGATGACCTGACAAAAGACATTCAGACTATCAATACAGATGTTACGATTGACGAAGAATTGCCAACAGCTTTGCTTAAGCAGCGTCTGCAGGCAATGAATGAGAAGTCACCTTTTAACATTGAATACAATCAAGGTTTAGAAAATATAATAAAGTCATTTCTTAAGAATCGTAAAAAATCGTTTTCCCGATTAATGGCTTTATCAGAATATTATTTCCCAATTTTTGAGGATGCTTTTGCCAGACAAAATGTGCCTTTAGAAATTAAATATTTAGCCGTTGTAGAATCTGCTTTAAATCCTAAAGCAGTTTCTAAAATGGGCGCCACAGGACTTTGGCAGTTCATGTACGGAACCGGTAAACAATATGCCCTAAAAATAGATTCGTATATTGATGAACGTAGCGATCCTCTTAAAGCTACAGCCGCTGCATCAGAATACATGACAAAAATGTACAATATTTTTGGCGATTGGGAGCTTGTTCTGGCTTCCTATAATTCAGGACCTGGAAATGTTACTAAAGCAATTCGTCGTTCCGGAGGAAAAACAAAATACTGGGACATTCGTAACCATCTTCCAAAGGAAACACAAGGTTATGTTCCTGCTTTTCTTGCTACAATGTATCTTTTTGAATACCATAAAGAACACGGAATCAATCCTCAGAGAGCAGTTGTTAAAAACTTTGAAACAGATACCGTTAATATTAAAAAGGAGATGACCTTCAAACAAATTGCAGATTTGTTAGACATGCCGCAATCTCAACTTCAACTTTTAAATCCTTCTTATAAATTGAATGTTGTGCCTTTTTACCAGGGAGAACCGCATTTCTTACGTTTGCCAAAAGATAAAATAGCCACTTTTGTTTCAAACGAAGATAAAATTTACGATTACGTAGCCTATCAGTCACAAAATAAAACAATGTCAACGCAATTGGCTTTGAAAGTGACGCCTAAAGCAAAAGCGAAACTGGAGAAAACCATCGATACGGATGTTAAGTGGTATAAAGTTCAAAAAGGAGATAACTTAGGAGCTATCGCAGCCAGGTACAATGTGAATGTTATCGATTTGAAAAAATGGAATAACCTTAAAACAAATGCTGTTGCACTGGGAAGAAGTCTAAAAATCAAAACAGATGTTGATGCAGTTATTAAAAATCCTAAAGAAATAAAATCAACTCTTGCAGTAGAGAAAAGATCAGAAGAAGCTATTGCTGCTGCTGACGATAAAGATAAAAATGCCACACAGTCTCAAGAATACATTGTGGCGGCCGGAGACAATTTAGGAAGTATTGCTAAGAAATTCGGTACGACTATTGCTGATCTAAAAGAACTAAATAATCTGACTTCAAATAATATTGGTTTAGGTAAAACGTTGGTAGTTTCTAAAGCAGTTCCTGAAATTGTTGAGGAAAATGTGGTAACTACAGCAATAGCTTCAAATTCTTCGATTGATTCATTCAGGAAAAAAGCGACTTCTGCTAAAGATCTTGGAGAAGATTATTATGTTAAAAAAGGAGATTCGTTGTATAGTATTTCTAAAAAATATCCTGGAGTTACAATTTCAGATATTAAAAAATGGAATAACATTAAAGACGGAGAAATTAAACCAGGAATGAAACTTAAAATAAACGGATAGTTAAAAAATCTTACATAAATTTGGGTTTTATTTCATAAATTAAGAAAATGAATAAAACCCATTTTTTATTGCTACTAATTCCGTTGCTGTTGGGTTCCTGTTTCAGGAACGAAAAACAGCCTCAGCCAGTATCTGGCAAAACCAATTCGATTTCTATTATTATAGACGATCAGTTGTGGTATGGTGAAGTAGGCGATAGTATCCGAAATAAATTTGCCTCGCCAGTTTTAGGCCTCACTCAGGAGGAACCTTTATTTACCATCAATCAATATCCTGCCCGTTTGCTCGAAGGTTTTGTAACCGATAGCCGTAGCATCATTGTTGTTAAAAAAGCCCCTATAGATAAATTTGAAATTATCCATAGTAAATCTTTACCCCACAATACATTTCGTATCTACGGAAAATCTGTCGATGATATTATTTGCAGTATCGAACTCAATTCGACGCAGATTATTAAAATGATTCGAGATGCGGAGATCCGTAAAGTACAGGAAGACAACAGCAAATCCCTATTGAATCCGGCTGTTATAAAAAACAAATTTCATATCGATTTGCAAATTCCAACAGGTTATGAATACATGTTGCACAAAAAGAATTTCATTTGGCTCAAGAAAGATATCATAAGTGGTAATACAAGTCTGCTGATTTATCAAATTCCGATTCGTAATTTCGAAAAAAGTTCAGATGTCGTTGGTAATATTATTAAAATGCGTGATTCTGTCGGAAGTTACATCAAGGGTCGTGAACCCAATACCCGAATGATTACTGGTGAAGCCTACGCACCCTATTTTTCAACTATAACTTTAGACGGAAAGAAAGCTTTTGAAACCAAAGGAACCTGGGAACTAAAAAATGATTTTATGTCAGGCCCTTTTATTAATTATGCTATAGTAGACCCTACCTACAATCGTATTCTGGTTATTGAAGGATTTTGTTATTCGCCTTCCAATCAGGAAAGAGATTTAATGTTCGATTTAGAAGCGATTATAAAATCAGTTAAAATTGATAAAAGATAGTTTTATAAATGTTTTGTAGCATTTTAAAATAGAAAATAAACAATTAGAATAAAATAAGTACAGAATGGAATTAAAATGGAAAATAAAGCCGTTTGAGGCATTAACGGTTCATGAGTTATATGATTTGCTCCAACTGAGAAGTGAAGTGTTTGTAGTCGAGCAAAACTGCGTTTATTTGGACCTTGATGGCAAAGACAAGAAAGGATTACACCTCATTGGTGAATATGATGGTAAAACAGTCGCTTATGCCCGTATGTTTGATGCCGGAATTAGTTTTGATAACGCTTCAATTGGAAGAGTGGTTGTTGCTACTCATTATCGCGACAGAAAATGGGGACATGACTTAATACGTGAAGCCATTGCCGGAATAAAATCGAACTTCAATAAAGATAAAATAACCATAGGTGCACAGTTGTATTTAAAGAAATTCTACGAAAGCCACGGATTCGTTCAAACAAGCGAAATGTATCTTGAAGATGATATTCCACATATTGAGATGGTTAGGGAATAGTTAGAGATTTTTTAATTTTCTTAATTGTTCCTTTAATTTTTTATTTTCTTTTTTCAGGAGCTCATATGCTCCATAACAAAATCAGGGATGTTAAAATAAATCATGTTTATTTCATCCCTTTTTTCTTTCGTTACCTCGTCGGGTTCATAAATAGTTTCCTTATCTACACTTAATTCTTTAGCAATCTTTTGCCATTCAACTTCTGTTATGTTAGTACGTCCGCTTTCTCTTCTACTGTAGTTAGATTGAGACATCCCAATTAAATCTGCCAACTCTTCTTGTGAAAATCCTTTCGATAGTCTTGCTTGTATAAGTTTAGTCTTGTCCATGTTTATGTTTTTTCTAAATGAATTGTTTTAATAGCACATGACTAACTTTTAAGTACTCTCGTCTAGTTTAACAAATGTATTTTATTTTTTGTAAGACAATAATAATTTTTAATTAAATTATACATGTAAATTCGTATAAAAAAGCATAATGCTTTAATTGCTTATAATGTATGTTTGTAGAATATATTTTATTTTTTGTTTCATAAAAATTAAGTTGAAGTGGTTATTATTAAACAAAATTGTTAGATGCAGGATATCAGAAAGTATAATACGGGAAAGAGTCAAATCATTAGAAACAAAAAATGGTGACAGTAATCAAATAGAAATTAATGAATTGGTCAATGATTATAAAAATATACCAGTAAGCAGAATAAAATATAAGAACAGTATAGAATTCAACAACTGGTTGAGTTATAATGAGAATTTAAGTTATGAAAGTCTTAGAAAATTTAAAAAACCAATATTAATTGTATACGGCACAGCTGATATTGGATCGATCCACAATGATTTGATACCTTTTTTATTGCCTGAAAGTAATGTCAACATTAAAGCATATACTAATTACGGACATAATTATGAAAAGAAAGAGTTTGATATTGAAGGCAAACCAAAAGAAGACTCATATCACTGGGATGAGGTTTTCAAAGATGTGATAAATTGGTTATGGAGATCATTCGATACCAAAATCTTTTTTAATTGATAATCAGGGAATTTTAAGACGGCTTGGCGAACCTTGGATGCTAAATGATATTGTGATAAATAAATTTCTAGTTGGAAAATAAATTTCAGAATCGGATAATGAGACTTCCAACAAACCTTCTATGCCAACCATTCAATAAAAAATCTAAATTTTAGTAATCAAAAATTCGACACGACGATCTAATCTATCCCCTTTACCCAGCGGATATTTATTGCCACAGCCCTGATACGTCATTCGGTTTTTAGAGATTTTTTTAGAACTCAGATAATAAAAAACGGTTTTGGCACGGTTCCAGGAAAGCCTTCTTTCTTTGGTATCCCTGTCAATTCCGTCGCTATAGATTTCAGGAGTACAGCATACATGGCCCCTAATTTCGAACTGTATGTTTCTTTGATTTTCTAAAATAACAGCAATCTTATCCAGTTCTTTTTTAGAGGTAGAAGTAAGTTTGGCACTTCCGATATTAAAAAGAATATTGTCTAAGAGGATTTTATCACCAACTTTTATTTTATCTCCAAACGAATTGTGAATTCCCTTGCCAAAGCTGTTTTTCTTAACCACAATCAAATCTACCCGCCGATTTCTCGAACGGGTTTCGTGTAGGTTTTCGACAGTATCTGCGCGAACGACAATACGTCCTTTTCCTTCGAGAATAACAATCTTACTTTGATTAAATCCTGCCGATACCAATAAGTTTTGAATCGTATTGGCACGATTATTTGACAAACGAAAATTGTATTCGTCATTTCCACGATCATCGCAATAGCCATAGATTTGTATAGACTCTACTTTTGAGCTGTCGATGTTTTTAATAAAGCGCGTTACAACTTCGGTTTGTTTTGGTGTAAGATCGAATTTGTCAAATTCAAAATAAATAGTTTCAATGGGTTTTTGCTGTGCCGATAAATTGTAAATAATAAACAGAAATAAGGCGCTACAAATTTTCATTTTTTACATTTTTAAAATCGTTTTGTACTCAGTTTGATTATTTAAAACGCTTACCGCTTTTTTAATTTCTGAATTGTTTTTAATGTAATATTGATATAATCCTTCCTGATATTGATATCTTTTGATTAATTCTTCCTGAATCAGGTTTCTAATCTCTTTTTGATTTTTATCTAATAAAGTAGTTTCGCTTTTTTCCAGTGCAGCCAATAATTGTTGGTATTCCGGAGCGATTGTCTCGTCAATTTTTTCATTTTTGGCAGCAGCCAAAGTATTTTTCAAAGCAATTTCAGTTTCAGTATCAAAACTAATTTTATTGGCCTTTAAGTACTGCTTGAAGCTTGTGTAATCTGCATCTGAAATTGTCGGGATTTTATCTCCTAAATTCGGATTCTTATAGTAATATGTTGTTGCATAGTCAAAGATTCCATCATTTTTTAATAACGCAGTCGTAATGGGACTCGTTTTAGCATCGTCTAATTCGATATCCGGTAAGACACCTCCACCATCATAAACTGTTCTTCCTTTTCTGGTTTTAAAAGCATTAAAGTTTTTAGCATCCGTTTTTTGAGCCACACCGTTTTTGTCTTTATGTGCATAATCTAATGCCTGAATACAACGACCGGAGGGGGTGTAATAACGAGAAATCGTAACTTTTAGTTGCGTTCCGTACGTCAGATCAACAGAACGTTGTACTAAACCTTTTCCAAAACTACGGCTTCCTAAAATCACTGCACGATCTAAATCCTGCAAAGCTCCCGAAACAATTTCAGAGGCAGATGCACTTCGGCCATTGACCAAAATAGCTAACGGAATTTCAGTATCTACGGGTTCTTTGGTCGTTTTGTAGGTATTGTTGTGTTTCTCGATTCTTGATTTTGTAGTTACAATTACTTCATTCTTCGGAACAAACAAATTACAGATATCGATGGCTTCATTTAGCAAACCACCGGGATTTCCTCTCAAATCAAGCACGATTTGTGTCGCTCCATCGGCTTTTAGTTTTTCAAGTGCGTCTTTTACTTCATTAGAGGCTTTTCGGCTAAAATGTGCCAAAACAATATAACCCGTTTTATCATCGATTTTCCCATAGAACGGAACCGATTTGATATCCACTTCATCCAAAACCAATTCAGTAGAATAAGTTTTCCCCTGACGAAGGTATTTGATCTGAATTTTAGTGTTTTTTGTTCCCTTTAATAATTGCGAAGCATCATCTTTAAAATCAGCAATCAAAACATCACCAATCTGAATGATTTCGTCACCCGCTTTCAGTCCGGCTTTATCAGCAGGATAATTTTTATAAGGTTCGCGAACAATTAAACGGTCTTTTTTTCTGGATATCAAAGCGCCAATTCCGGTATATTCTCCCGTATTGTTGATCTTGAAATTTACAACATCCTGTTCATTAAAGTATACGGTATACGGATCTAAACTTCCCAACATGCTTTTAATGGCTTTATCCATCAAATCACCGGGATTGGTTTCGTCTACGTAATTCGTGTTAACGGCTTTGAATAAGGTGGTGAAGATTTCGATTTGTTTGGCTATTTCAAAAAAGTCGTCTTTGAAACTGGTTCCAATAAATAAAAATCCTGCCGCAACAGTGGGTATGATAAATTTCTTTTTGAAATAAGGATACATGATTATAATTTTTTTCTTTTAAATCTTTTTCTAATAAAATAGGCGAATACGCAAAATAATATAATAAATGGCCAAAGGCTAATAATGGATATTAAAAATTCTGAAAGACTAAAAAATCCGGATTGAATCGCTGTCCAGATTTTAGATCCGTACGAAGCCTTAATACCTTCTTTTTGAGCAATGGTTTTATAGAATTGAATTGTAATAGTACTTTCCGAAACACGATTTTCCAGATATTTCAATTGTCCTTCTTTCGCTTCAATTTCTTCACGAATGGCCGAAATTTGTTTTTCAATTTCAAGAATCTCACTTATTTTGGTTGCTTTTTGAAGAATTTGAAGATAACGTTCTTCAAGTTTTCGTTTCGTTTTTAGTCTTGTAGTTAAATCAATATATTGTTCTGTAACATCTTCTGCGGATATTTCCTTATTTTCAAAATAAGAAACACCTTTCGAAACAGAACTTATAAAATTGTCAAAATTCTGACTAGGAATCCTAACAGTTATATATCGGTAAATATTATTGTATTCTTTTCCTTCAGAATCGTTTTGAATTTTCCCGTTATTTTGTCTAATCGATATTTGAATCTGATTGTAAGTTTCTTTTAGGTCATTGGTTTCAAATCGAAGTGATGCTTGTTTAATTATTTTCTGTGGAATTTCAGGCGAATCCGTACTTTTATCTTGAGCATCAGATTCGTATTTACCGGGCTTAGGCGGTGGTGGTGATTGTACTGTAACGGCAGAAATTGCCATATTTTGCTCCACCGGCTCAGATTTGCTACAACCTGAAAAACTCAAAAGAACAAAGAATAAAAAGAAAATATATTTCATATCTATTTCAAATTAAATCTAAAACTACAATTTTTTTATAATTCTTAGTCTAATTTGATCAATAAAGTTGTCATTGAAGGATTACAAATCAATTTTATCTTCAGTATCATTGACTTTGTTTACCTGCAGAAGAAATTTTTCGAACAACTGAATCGTCTTCGTATTGATTTCTTCGTATGATAATTTGTCTTTCGTCTGATAAAAAAACATCACAGAATAGGGCTCCTGAATAGTATCCAAAAGTAAATGTTTATTCAGTCGATACGTTTCTCGTAAAACACGTTTGAAATAATTACGATCAACCGCTTTTTTAAAATATTTCTTAGAAACTGAAACGCCCATCTTAATTTTTTCGTCTGAATCTTCTTCCGCTTGACGGTAGACCAAACGCAACGGATATTTAGAAACTGATTTTCCTTCAGAAAACAGTAATCCTATTGTCGTCTTGCTCTTTAAGCGTTCCTTTTTTGGGTATGTGAAATTCATTTAATTCAGAAAAAATTGCAATTTATGGGACAAAGGTACAATTGTATTGCAAAAAGCAAACGATAATCTATGTTTATGTATAAAACAAGTAAAGGATTTATTGATATTAATGTGGTTTTTATAACTTAAACCTGATTTTCTATAAAGAATAAGGCTTGTGTCATGCGTATATTTGTAAAATTGAATATCTAAAGTCATTATAAAGCGTGTCAATTTGTACGATTTGTAATAGTTTTATTTTTGTAACTGACATATTTATTGGTAGTTATATAATTTTTATACAGCTAAAAATTTATTTATTACTTTTGGGCATTAATTTTTTAAGCATGCAAAAAATAATTTCCTATCCAATATCAGTAATCTACTATCTAGTTTTTAGTTTGTGTTTGCTTGTATTTCATCCAATACAATGGATTTGCCTAAATGTTTTTGGCTATCAGGCTCATAAAAAAAGTGTTGATTATTTGAATTTTTTCCTTTTAAGATGTACGAATCTTGTGGGAACAACCTATAAAATCGAAAATAGAGAAACCATTCCAACAGGAGTGCCAATTATTTTTGTTTGTAATCACCAAAGCATGTACGATATCATAGCAATGATTTGGTATTTTAGACGTTTTCATTGTAAATTTGTTAGTAAGAAAGAGTTAGGTAGCGGAATCCCAAGTGTATCGTATAACTTGAAACACGGAGGATCGGTGCTAATCGACCGTAAAGATCCTAAGCAAGCTATTCCGGCAATCAAAGGATTGTCTGAATATATTGAAAAATACAAAAGAGCTGCCGTAATTTTTCCTGAAGGAACACGCAGTAAGACAGGAAAACCTAAAGAATTTGCTCAAAATGGAGTGAAAATTCTATGCAAATATGCACCTTCTGCGTATGTCGTACCAGTGAGCATCAACAATTCATGGAAAATGGTAAAATATGGTTTTTTTCCTGTAGGTTTAGGAAATCGCCTTACCTTTACCGTTCATAAGGCTTTGGCCGTAAAAGACTATAATTTTGCTGATTTAATGGCGATGACAGAGAAGGCAGTTGTAGAAGGAGTAAACGAGTATAAATAGATTTTTGATTTCAGCAATTAAACTGAAACAGAAATCCCAAATCTAAAATAAGTAATGTCTATAAAAAACATTAGATTAGAAGTAATGCAGTTTTTGGAAAAAAACGTGGATAGCTTCGTTGAACAGTATTTAATTCCGGTGGAAAAAATTTGGCAGCCGTCAGACTTTTTACCTAATTCTGAAGGAGATAATTTCTTTGAGGAGGTAAAAGAGTTACGTGAAATTGCTAAAGAATTGCCATATGATTTCTGGGTAACGCTTGTAGGTGATACTATCACTGAGGAGGCTTTACCAACTTACGAATCATGGTTAATGGATGTAGAAGGTATAAATCAGATAGAAAATGGTGGAAATGGCTGGTCTAAATGGATCAGACAATGGACAGGAGAGGAAAACCGCCACGGTGATTTGTTAAATAAATACTTGTATTTGTCCGGTCGTGTGAACATGCGTGAAATCGAAATGACAACACAGCACCTGATCAACGACGGTTTTGATATTGGTACTGGATCTGACCCATACAAAAATTTTGTATATACTAGTTTCCAGGAATTAGCAACTTATGTTTCGCACAATAGAGTCGCTCAGATGGCGAAGAAATTTGGTGATAACAAGTTGTCTAAAATGTGTAAAATGATTGCAGGTGACGAAATGCGTCATCACCATGCTTATAGCGAATTTGTTACCCGTATTTTTGCAGTTGATCCTAGCGAAATGATGTTGGCGTTTCAATACATGATGAAACAAAAAATCGTTATGCCGGCACATTTCTTAAGAGAATCAGGTCAAAAGATCAGTTCTGCTTTCGAACAATTTTCTGATTCTGCACAACGTATTGGGGTTTACACCGCAAATGATTATGTAGATATCATGCAGAAATTAATGGATAAGTGGGAAATTGATAAAATGTCAGGTTTAACAGATGAAGCTGAAAAAGCACGTGATTATTTAATGAAATTACCAGGTCGTATGGCGAGAATCTCTGAGCGATTGGTAATTCCGCAAGAGTCACATATCTTTAAATGGGTAGAACCGGCTAGATTGTAAAAAATTTAGATTGCAGATTTCTGATTTTTATATTTAAAATTGATTTTTGCAATTGATATTGATATTTAAAATGTTGATTGTTAGAGTTCTAAAACTTTGGCAATCAACATTTTTTTTCAATCAACATTTAAGAATAAATTAAAAATAATCTGTTTAATCTGCCAAATCTGCGTGCTATTTCAATACTATAAATTATCACAGAAAAGCAAAAAATATAATTATGAATAATGCTGAATTAATAAACAAAACAATTGCTTTTGTAAAAGAAAAATTGAACGATGCCGAAGGAGGACATGACTGGTTTCATATCGAACGTGTGTATAAAAATGCCCTTTTAATTGCAAAAGATACCGATTGTGATTTGGTAGTGGTGCAATTGGGTGCTTTGCTGCATGATATTGCTGATAGTAAATTTCATAACGGAGATGAAACGATCGGACCTAAAACAGCGCGTTTGTTTTTAGAATCAGAAAATGTTGCAGAAGATACTATTCAGCATGTTGTCAATATCATCGAAAACATCTCTTATAAAGGCGGAAATTTCGAAAAAAAGTTCTCTTCTATAGAATTAGATATCGTTCAGGATGCGGATCGTTTAGATGCAATAGGGGCGATTGGAGTGGCAAGAGCGTTCAATTATGGAGGATTTAAAAACAGAACCCTTCATGATCCTGAAATTGCTCCGATAACCAATATGACAAAAGAGGAATATAAAAAGAATAATGCACCAACCATAAATCATTTTTACGAAAAGCTGTTACTCTTAAAAGATAAAATGAATACCGAAACCGGTAAACAAATCGCTGCCGAAAGACATCGTTTCATGGAAGTGTTCCTTGCTCAGTTTTATGCAGAGTGGGAAGGGATCAAATAGTTTACAGACTCACTATAGGTTTAATTACTTTAAAAAAAAGCAGCTTCAAATTTTGAAGCCGCTTTTTTTATGCGTTTTAGTTTTTAAATTCCGGTTTTAACAAACATAAAAACTGAAAATCAAAGATGGAGTTGTAAAGTTTACTAATCATAAATATATTTTGAAAAACAAATAATTATCCGGGTTTAGGAATTAGTCAATTTCATTTAAGAAAGTTTTGTTATTGCACAGCGCAGGTTTTATAACAAAACAGATACTACGGCGGTCGCACATAAAAAACCTAAAGCAAACCATAATAATCTTGCAACTCTGTTGTCTCTTACTATTTCTTCTTTGTCGAAATCTGTCATTTTTTGATCAATTAAAATTAAGCAAATTTAAGTTGGTCAAAATAGAAAACGGTCCAGAATATGTCTTTTTTACACTATAATAAGGTCATAAAAAGTCCAAAATTTCCATAGATTAATTTTATAACAATGAATTTACTTCATAACATTGTATTTATTTTGCTGAAATAAACCCGGATGAAACAAAGTTTTCGAAGAAGAAAAACGGTAGTTCCTCTGTAACTTAAATCCTTTTCTATGAGCATCCGCAATTCCCGTCACCGCAGTCTTTTTTCTTTTTAGATTTCCAAAGGAACTTTCTAATCAAAAAGCCAACGGCGATAAATAATATGACAAAGGCAATAATTTCTTGTATCATGATCGTTTATTTTAAAAGTTGATACGCAAAAAGCGCTACAAAATAGGCAAGGCCGCTCATTAAGACAAGCTGCATTGCAGGCCACTTCCAGGAGTTGGTTTCTTTTTTGGTGATGGCAAGCGTACTGGCACATTGCATGGCAAAAGCATAGAACAACAGTAAAGAAATTCCTGAAGCAAAATTGAAAATCTTCTGCCCCGTTTCCGGGTTTATTTCTTCCTGCATCTTACTTTTTATAGTCGCTTCGTTATCGCTGCTGCCCACGCTGTAAATGGTTGCAAGAGTACCTACAAAAACTTCACGCGCTGCAAACGAACTGATAATGGCAATCCCAATTTTCCAATCATATCCTAAAGGCGAAATAGCAGGTTCAATCGCTTTACCCATAATCCCGATGTAGGAGTTCTCTAATTTCTGAGAAGCCACTTCGTTTTCGAATGTTACTTCGTCTATTGGTTTGTCAGCAAATCTTTCTTTTACGATGTCTTCAGCATCGTTAAAATCTTTTCCGGGTCCGTAGGAAGCCAAAAACCATAAAATAACAGATATCGCTAAGATGATTTTACCTGCTCCAACAACGAATGCTTTTGTTTTTTCCACAACATTAATAGCAACGTTTTTGAAAAGAGGTAATTTATAACTTGGCATTTCAACAACGAAATACGTTTTAGCACTTATTTTTAATATTTTATTCAAGATATAAGCAGAAAGAATTGCAGTTCCAAAACCTAGTAAATACAATAACATTAAAGCTAATCCTTGTACATTTAGAAAGCCAAAAAGACGTTCTTCAGGTATTACCAACGAAATAATAATGGTATAAACCGGTAATCTGGCAGAACAAGTGGTAAATGGAGTGACCAGAATGGTAATCAAACGTTCTTTCCAGTTTTCGATGTTTCGTGTCGCCATAATTGCCGGAATGGCACAGGCTGTTCCTGAAATTAAAGGAACGACACTTTTTCCGGAAAGACCAAATTTACGCATGATTTTATCCATCAAAAACACAACACGACTCATATAACCGCTTTCTTCTAAAATTGAAATGAACAAAAACAGAAAGGCAATTTGAGGAATGAAAATAATAACACCACCAATTCCGGGTACAATTCCCTGTGAAAGTAAATCAGTTAGAATACCGCTTGGTAATTCTGCTGCAACCCAACTGCTTAAAGAAGCAAAAGTGCTGTCGATGAAATCCATCGGTATAGTTGACCAGCTGAAAATAGACTGGAAAATCAAAAACAATATGGCTAAGAAAATAACATAACCCCAGAACTTGTGCGTTAAAACACGATCCAGTTTTGCTCTAAAGTCTTTTGCCATCGAGGCATCTACTTTGAGACCTTCTTTCAAAATATCATTGATGAATTGGTAACGTTTTATTGTTTCTTTTTGCTGTAAACGTTTTAACTCAGAATGCGATTTGGTAAAAGTACTTCTGATTTCATTTCGTTCTAAATTTAAAAAGTTCACATCCTGAGTAATGACTAACCATAATTTATACAATAGTTGGTTAGGAAATGCTTTTTGTAAACTTTCAAAGTATTTTTCATCAATAACGGATGCATTCAGGCAAGGTTGATGTGGAATCGTTTTATAAGAAACAATTAATTCTTTTAGTTCCTCGATCCCATGACCTTTGCGAGAACTTACTAAAGCGATTTTGGTTTTTAGTTTTTCCTCTAAATACGGAATATCTAAAGTGATTCCTTTGCTTTCCATACGATCCGACATATTGATTACTAAAATTGTCGGTATTTCAAGGTCTTTTATCTGAGTGTAAATCAGTAAATTTCGTTTCAGGTTTTCAACATCTGTTACCACTACTGCAACATCCGGATATAATTTATCATTTTTGTTGAGTAAAAGTTCAATTACCACACTTTCATCCATAGAACTGGCGTTCAGACTATACGTACCGGGTAAATCCAGAATATTGGCTTTGATATTATGAGGCAGTTTACAAAACCCGATTTTTTTCTCAACTGTAATTCCGGGATAGTTTCCCACTTGTTGGTTTAGACCTGTAAGCTGATTGAAAACAGAGGTTTTTCCTGTATTTGGATTCCCAATAAGGGCAACATTGATATTTTGAATGCTCATTACAAATTGTTTTTGATTAGTTCAACTTCAATTTCACGAGCAGTTTCAACACGAATGGCTACATGTGAACCATTAATGTCTAAATATAATGGGTCTCCAAAAGGAGCAATTTGAAGCAATTCGACTAAGTTGCCCGGCAAGCAGCCCATTTCTAATAATTTTAGAGGAATAAGATCGATATCAAAATCTTTGATAATGGCTTTCTCGCCTTTTTTTAGAGTGTGGATAGTATTTTGCAAAGCTTATTTAGATTGAATTTAGATTGCAAAAGTAGGCAATTATTCTTTATTTCAAGGCATTTAACACTTTTGTAAATGCTAAATGTTTCTAAAAATAAGGGGTTTTACTCCTGACACAAGAAATTAATGTCTTCTAAAAGGCGTTTGATTTCTTCTTTGTTCGTTCCGTCATAAAAACCACGAACACGTCGTTTTTGATCTACCAAAACAAAATTCTCAGTATGCACCATATCATACAATTGATCAGGGCGACCTAATTTTACTGCCAAATAAGATTTTCTGGCCATGGTGTAGATTTCTTTTTTATCGCCGGTAACCAAATTCCATTTGCTATCAACAACATGATGCTTTATCGCATAAGCTTTTAAAACCGGAATACTGTCGACTTCCGGAAAAACAGTGTGCGAAAGTAACATTACCTTTGGATTGTTTAAAACAGCTTTTTGAACTTCTTCAAGATTCGTTGTCATCTTTGGGCAAATAGAGCCACACGTCGTAAAGAAAAAGTCAGCGACATAAATTTTTCCTTCGTAATTTTTTTGAGTAATTGTATCACCGTTTTGGTTTACAAACTTAAAATCAGCAATCGTATGGTATTTACTTTTGTATTGTATCGTACTGTCAACCAATTCAGGGTTTACATCAGCAGGATTGTAAATTGGCAATGTTTTTTGAGGCTTTAAAGCCGAATAAAATAAGGATATGGTTACAGCTGAAAATACAATGAGAACAATAAAAAATTTACGGTATTTGTACAGAAGAGATTTCATAAAAACAATTTGGCGCAAAAATACAAAAAGCACTTTTTAAAAAGCTAATTAACGATTGCTTTTAACAGGACAACAAATTGAGAAAAAGGTTTTTGCCACGAATTTCAGCAATTATCACGAATCAAATCGATCTAAATTTTAAGACAAAAGAATATTTGCGAAAATTCGTGGTGAAGATAAACGGTTAATTTACTTTTTAATTTTTCTAATAGATTTGTTCACCAGATACAATCCCATAAGAGTTACGACGGCACCAATTGCGATAGCCTGCGTAAGAGTTTCTCCAAATAATAACGATCCTAAAACCATTGCCACAATTGGATTAATGTAAACATAAATGCTGCTAATTTCTGTTGGAAGATGTTGCAACGTGTAAATAAAGGCAATGAATGTTAGTACAGATCCAACAACGACTAAATACCCAATGGACCACCAGGAAGCTGTTGGTATTTCGCTAAGAGGAATATTAATTCCTGTAGCTTCTGTAATTCCAAACAGAAAAATACTAGATAGCAACATTTGCAATCCTAAACTGAAATACGGATTAAAACTGGCGGCTTTTTTCTTCGTTTGTAAAATTCCAAAAGCCCATGTAACAGTAGAAGCAGTCATCAGAATAATTCCGAATTGAAATTCAGGTTTTAAAAAATCAGCGATATAATCAATAAAGATAATGCAAATACCCCCAAAGCTGATCAGAATTCCAAGTAAAGCCATTCTTGCCACTCTCTGACCATTAAAAAAGTTGATGATAATGATCCAAATTGGGAAGATAGCACTGATGATGGCACCCAATCCACTACTCATATATTTAACTCCCCAGGTACTTAAGCCGTTACTACAAGCAAAATTTAAAAATGCTAAAACCAAAATCGTACGCCATTGTTTGCCTTTTGGCCAGGGTTCTTTCTTTAGAAGAAAATAACCCACATAAAGAATTCCGGCCAAGAACTGACGAATATTCGCCAATTGCAAACCAGGCATGTGTTTTACACCTTCTTTTGAGGCCAGCCAGGTGGTGCCCCAGAAAAAGCTCACCCAACATAAGGCTAATATTGGTAAGCCAATAGTATTTATTTTTTCTGAAACCGCATGCTGTATTTTTGCTCTCACTTTTTATTTCAATTCTTTGTAACAAATATTCGAAAAACTATTCTAATAATCATGTGAAAACCGGTTATATATACATGAAAATATTCGATGGTATCTATTAAAATGTTTGGATAATGTACTTTTTTGCGATTATTTCAATAATTTTAACATAGCGTTCCAGATATTAAGAATACGTTTGTATAAAGACCGAAAACTTAAAAATAAATGAAAAAACAACTTAGCAGACCTTTGTTCTGCGCCTTTTTTATGACGATTTCATTTACAGCTGTCGAAGCTCAAAATGCAACCTCAAAAGAACCCGGTATTAATGTTTCCTACATGAATACTAAAATTAGCCCAAGTCAGGATTTTTTTCAATATGTAAACGGAACCTGGCTTAATCAAACTGAAATTCCAAGTGATCGTACGACATGGGGAAGTTTTAATGAATTGATCAAGAAAACAGATAAAGACGCCATGTCTATTCTGAAAGACGCCTCTAAAAATCCAAAATATAAATCGGATACCGATCAGGGGAAAGCGGTTAACTTATTTTCGACCATACTAGATACAGTAGGAAGAAATAAAGCAGGAATAAAACCTTTAGAGCCGTACTTCAAAAAAATTGACGCGATTAAAAACATAGCTGATCTTCAAAAATATTTGATTGAAGTGGAGCAAGAAGGTAGTGCCGGTTTTTTTGGAATATATATTGGAGCTGACGAAAAAAACAGTTCTAAAAATTCTGTAAGTCTTGGCGTAAGCCGATTGGGATTACCGGATAAAGATTATTATACAGCAGAGGATAAAGATTCTAAAGAAAAGCGTGCAAAATACCAGCTTCATGTAGCGAAAATGATGCAGTTTATTGGTGAATCTCCGGAGAAAGCAAAGCAAAGTGCCGCTGCGATTCTGGCTTTAGAAACAGAATTGTCAAAACCAAGATTAGATCGCGTTCAAAGTAGAGACAGTCGTTTGCAATATAACCCAATGACAGTTGCTGAACTTCAAAAAATAACGCCGGCAATTAAGTGGGATGCTTATTTTACAGGTATTGGCTTACCGAAGTTAGATACGGTAGTGGTAATGGAGCCTAAGTATATGAAAGCTTTGCAAACTGTTTTTACTGAAAACAAAGTAGGGCAGTGGAAAGAATATTTGAAATGGGATTTACTAAATACAGTTTCTACAAAATTATCAACCGATATTGAAACGGCCAGTTTTGATTTTTACAGTAAGACATTAAGAGGAGCTATCAAACAATTGCCACGTGAAGAAAAAGCTTTACTGGTTGTCAACACGACTATTGGTGAAGCACTTGGAAAATTATATGTAGAAAAAGTATTTCCTGCTGAAGCAAAAACCAAAGCAGTTGATATGATTCGTAATATTATTCTGGCCTACCAGAATCGTATTAATAATTTGACCTGGATGTCTGCAGCTACAAAAGTTAAAGCAATTGAAAAATTAAACAAAATTACCATAAAAGTCGGTTATCCTGATAAGTGGAAAGATTATTCTGCGCTTGAGATTAAAAGTGTAGCTGATGGAGGAAGTTATTTCGAGAATGCACGCAATCTGGCCAAATGGGAGTTCAAAAAAGGAATCGAAAAACGAAACAAACCGGTTGATAAAACAGAATGGGGAATGTCGCCACAAACTGTAAATGCATATTACAATCCATCGTATAACGAAATTGTATTTCCGGCGGCAATTTTGCAACCTCCTTTTTACAATTATCAAGCAGATGAAGCTGTAAATTACGGCGGAATCGGCGCTGTTATTGGTCATGAAATTTCTCATGGTTTTGATGATTCAGGAGCACGTTATAATGCTGAAGGAAATTTAGTAGACTGGTGGACCCCGGAAGATTTAAAACAATTTACTGCTCTTGGTAAGGCTTTAGCAGATCAATACAGTGCTTTGGAGCCTTTGCCGGGAATTCATGTAGACGGTAATTTTACTTTAGGAGAAAATATTGGTGACCTGGGTGGTATTAATGCAGCTTATGATGGATTGCAATTGTATTTAAAAGCACATGGAACCCCTGGATTAATTGATGGCTTTACTCCTGAACAACGTTTCTTTATTTCATGGGCAACTGTTTGGAGAACCAAAACCAGAGATGAAGCGATTAAAAATCAGGTAAAAACAGATCCGCACTCTCCGGGAATGTACAGAGCCTATGTTCCGCTTCAGAATGTTGATGCTTTTTATGATGCCTTTGGTATTAAAAAAGGAGATAAAATGTATGTTAGCCCGGAAAAACGAGTTAAAATCTGGTAATAAATACAACCATAAAACGGCGCTTAATCAGCGCCGTTTTTAGCTTACATTATTTACTGAATCAAAAACTATACTCTCTTACTCTTACAGGCATTTTTTGATCAGAATAGAGATCATCATTCTTGAATCAATTATTTGAAAAATTTAACACGCAGTTTGAAATAATTGCAATATGTTTGTGGATATACTAAAAACTATAAATTAAAATGATTAAACAACTAAGAAAACCTATGTTTTGTGTTGTTTCTGCAATGATTACCGTTACTGCAGTAAACGCTCAAAATGCAAAACCAAAAGAACCAGGTATTAATCTTGCCAATATGGATCTGAAAGTAAGTCCGGGTCAGGATTTTTTCCGTTATGTAAACGGAGCATGGTTAGACAAAACTGAAATCCCAAGTGACAGAAATTCATGGGGAAGTTTCAATGAATTACGTCAGAAGACAGATAATGATGCCCTTGCCATCTTAAAAGAAGCATCAAAAGATCCTAAGTACAAATCGAATACAGATCAGGGGAAAGCAATTGCTCTGTTTAATACGATTATGGATACTGTTGGACGTAATAAAAGAGGTATTACCCAACTTCAGCCTTATCTAAAGAAAATCGATGCCATTAAAAATGTAACTGATTTACAAAATTTCTTTATGGAGATGCAATCTCAGGGAGGTATTGGTTTCTTTGGTGTTTATGTTGGAGCTGATGCAAAAAACAGTAATAAAAACTCCGTTAACTTAAGCCCTGGTGGTTTAGGATTGTCGGACAAGGATTATTATAACTCTGATGATAAAGATTCTAAAGAAAAACGTGAAAAATATGAATTACACGTTGCCCGAATGATGCAATACCTTGGAGAGTCTCCTGCTAAAGCAAAAGAAAGTGCCAAACAAATCTTAGCTTTAGAAGTAGAACTGTCTGCACCAAGATTGGATCGTGTTGAGCGCAGAGATCGTAGAAAACAATACAACCCCACAGCAGTTGCGGACCTAAAAAAGAATACACCTTCGATTCAATGGGAGAAATATTTTGCCGGAATTGGAATGGCAAAATTAGATACTGTAAATGTAGCGCAGCCACGTTATATGATTGCTTTAGAAAAAACATTTTCTGAAAAGAAAGTAGAAGCCTGGAAAGAGTACCTAAAATGGTCTTTATTAAACAAGACGGCTTCAACTTTGACTACTGATATTGAAAATGCAAATTTCGATTTCTACGGAAAAACATTAACAGGAGCTTTGAAACAACGTCCCCGTGAAGAAGTAGCTTTGCAGGTAATTAACGGTGTAACCGGAGAAGCTTTGGGAAAATTATATGTAGAGAAATTATTTCCTGCTGAAGCAAAAGATAAAGCAAAGAAAATGATTGCTAATGTAATGTTAGCTTATGAAAACAGAATCAATGCATTGCCTTGGATGTCTGCAGAAACGAAAGCAAAAGCAATTGAAAAACTAAAGAAACTGACCGTTAAAATCGGATATCCTGATAAGTGGAAAGATTACTCTAAATTAGAGCTTAAAAATGTAAATGAAGGCGGAACTTATTTTGATAATTCTAAAAACATATCAAAATGGGCTTACGCAGAAAACCTGGCTAAACTAGGTAAACCAGTTGATAAAACAGAATGGGGAATGTCTCCACAAACGGTAAATGCTTATTTTAATCCATCTTATAACGAGATCGTTTTCCCGGCAGCAATTTTACAACCACCGTTCTATAATTACCAGGCGGATGAAGCTGTAAATTATGGTGGAATAGGAGCTGTAATCGGTCACGAGATTTCGCATGGATTTGATGATTCAGGAGCACGGTACAACGCAGACGGAAATCTTGTGGATTGGTGGACAGCTGAGGATCTAAAACAATTTACAGCTCTTGGGGCTGCTCTTGCAGCACAATACAGTGCTTTGGAGCCTTTGCCTGGAATTCATGTAGATGGTAAATTTACTTTAGGAGAGAACATTGGAGATTTAGGTGGAATAAACGCTGCTTACGACGGGTTACAATTGTATTTAAAAGCCAATGGAAATCCGGGATTAATTGATGGATTTACACCGGAACAACGTTTCTTTATTTCATGGGCTACTGTCTGGAGAACAAAATCAAGAGATGAGGCAATTAAGAGTCAGGTTAAAACTGATCCGCATTCACCTGGAATGTACAGAGCAGTTGTGCCAATTCAGAACGTAGATGCTTTTTACCAAGCTTTCGGAATCAAAAAAGGAGATGCAATGTATGTTGAACCTGATAAGAGAGTTAAAATCTGGTAAGATCAAACCATAAAAAACGGCGCTAATTTTAGCGCCGTTTTTGTTTCTATATCTTATTGAATTGCAATGTAAATAGCAACTTCTGCATTTTCCGGGTTTTGAGTCTTGGCTCCATAAACTTCGAAATCTGCTGTAAAACTTCGATCTAAATCGGAGTTCCAAATTTCCAGCCATTTATTATAAACAATGCCTTCTGCTAAATTTCCTTTGGCAATAAGCTCTTCATAATCTGCTGATTCAATTGTTTTTCCTACCATATTTTCAGGTATAAAATCCAGACTTTCTACTTTACATCCCAAAATAGTGGTGTAAGGTTTTGTATGATCTTTTTCGTAATCAGTATAAATAGAAAAAATGTCTTCCGAAATTTTTCCTGGAATTTTCTGCTGAATTTCTTCGGTTATAAATTTTTTCCAAAGCGCAGGAATGTCTTCTCCGGATTGACCATTTTCGTTTGTAGTTCTTACCGAAATACCAATTACATCGAATTTTTGAATTATCATTTTTTACTTCATTTTTGTTGAGTTGTAAATGTAAAATGGTGCTATGACAACAGTATGTCAGCAGCAATTATAAATTACTTTAAATGACTGTAAATATAGCTTTCGATTGCTTTTAACTCCTCGTCCGACATGGCTTGGGTTACCGGAAAGTTGGTTTTCATTACCGAAAACTGATCGGGATCAACAATTGGGTCTGCATTTCCTTTTAGGAAAGTTACAATATCGCCTTTTTTGTCCTTGTATATTTTAGCAATTTCCTGAATACTCGGCCCAACCACTTTTTGATCTGCCTGATGACAGGAAATACAGTTTCCTTGTCCTTCAAAAATTTGTTTTCCTAAAGCCTCCGGAGTTTTGGCTTCCGCCGAATGTCCTTCAGAATAATTCTCCGTTGCATTTTCAACAGGATTTTCTACTGCTTCTTTTTTACATGAAGCCAAAGCTAAAACGGTGGATAAGAATAATACTTTTTTCATAATTATTTATTTAATAGTAAAGCAGCTTCTTTAGCAAAGTAAGTTGAGATAATACTGGCGCCTGCACGCTTAATGCAGTAAAGTTGCTCTATCATAATTTTGTCATGATCTAGCCAGCCTCTTTCGGCTGCGGCCTTTACCATAGCGTACTCACCAGATACCTGGTAAACTGCAACAGGTACATGAACGGCGTTTTTTACCTCGCGAACAATGTCTAAATAGGCAATTCCTGGTTTTACCATAACAATATCTGCACCTTCTTCGACGTCTAATAATGCTTCACGAATTCCTTCAATTCGGTTCGCATAATCCATTTGGTAGGTTTTTTTATCTTTTGGAATATTTTGAGAATCTACCGGAGCAGAATCCAAAGCATCACGAAAAGGGCCGTAAAATGCCGAAGCATATTTAGCGCTGTAACTCATGATTCCCACATTGTGATGTCCGTTTTCTTCTAATGCCTTTCTGATCGCCAGAACACGTCCGTCCATCATATCACTTGGCGCCACAAAATCAGCTCCGGCTTCAGCATGGCTCAAACTCATTCTGGTCAAAGCATCAACTGTAGCATCATTTATTAACTGACCGTTTTCAATAATTCCGTCATGACCATAAATAGAATATGGATCTAAAGCTACATCCGGCATTACAATCATTTCCGGAACAGCATCCTTGATGGCACGAATCGTTTGTTGCATTAAACCATCCTTGTTCCAGGCTTCAACACCTTTGTTATCTTTTAGACTGTCACTAACTTTTACATAAATATTCACCGCTTTGATTCCTAAATCCCAGGCTTCCTTAACTTCTTTGATGGTTTTGTCTAAGGAATGACGGTAGATTCCGGGCATTGAAGGGATAGCCACTTTTACATCTTTTCCTTCAGCTACAAACATTGGAAGCATAAAATCTTGCGGACTCAAACTTGTTTCACGAACTAAAGAACGAATAGATTCATTGGTTCTTAAACGGCGGTTTCTTTGTAATGGGAACATATCTGTTTTTTTATGAATTTTAAGAAGAATATCGGAATCAAAATTCCGTTGCAAAGTTAAAGAAAAATCAACAGAATAAGGCGATTAGACAATAGTAGAATCCGTTAATATTATCTAAAAATTTGATAATAATAAAATTAGAAGTAGCTTTGTGAATTCAGGAAAAATCTTATTTTTTTAATGATGAAAGGAGTTGACTATCCTTTAGTCTAAAAAAGCCAATTAAATTTACCCAATGAAGAAAATTCTCGCTTTATGCTGTTGTTTACTTTTAACAAGTTGTTTTGAAATAACAGAAAGAATCAAACACCACGACGATCAAAGTGGCGAATATACCCTGATGGTTGACTTTTCGAAATCCTGGTTTAAGACAAAATCGGCAATTTGGCTGGAAGAAGTCGATGGCGTAAAAATCCCTAACGAACAGGAAATCAACAAAAAACTGGAAGACTTCAAAGCAAAAGCTTTAAAAATTGACGGCATTACAAATGTGACAACAAAGACTGATTTTGAAAATTACGTTTTCATCATCAAACTCAATTATGCCAATGTAAAAGCACTGAATGCCGTTGTAAATGCAATAAACAATCAAAGTGATCAGATTCATTTTGCCAGTACTGCTAAAAATTTCGAAAGAATTGCTTCGTATCCAATTCCGGAAAAGCTGATAAAAGATCCTAAGAAAAAACAAGATCTGGAGGCAGCTAATATTATTGCCATTTATACTTTCGATAAAGATGTACAATCCGTGCAAAATCCCAACAGTATAATTTCACAAAACAAAAAGACCGTATTTTTAAAACAAAGCATGTACAGTGTGCTAAAAAAATCGGCATTAATGAACAATACAATCCAATTAATACCCTGATTTATGAAGAAGTTTTATACTTTCCTTTTATTATTCGCCATGTATTTGACTTTTGGTCAGACGAATCAAAAGCAATATGATTATTTTGTACAGTTTAACGGAAACCAGCTTTCTAAAAAAGTAAATATTGCAGATATATTGAATCATCCGCTTATCAGCAAATACAAAGACGGCAAATCCAATCTTGACCTGGCCCAATACACCGCCCTTTTTCAATTGGATCAAAAGTCAACCATTCACGGAAACTTCACAGATAGTATTCCTTATTATCAGATTACAATTCCAATAAAGAGCAAAGAAGCTGTTAAACAGTTTTTTATTCAGCAACATACAGATTCAGTTGAAGTTCCGGCAATTAAGGATTTTGGAAAATATGCTGTTTATACTAAAAAAAATCAAAAAATATCATTTGCCTGGAACGATAATTATCTGGTAATTGTTGAATTTACCAAAAAGTATGTCTCAGACAGATACAAGTGGGATAGTGCTGCAGTAGATTCTGTCTCAGTTGAAGAATCTTATGAAGAGCCTGTATCAGGTACAGTAGAACCCGTTAAAGAAACAATAGAAAATGATGACGCACAAGAAGTAGAAGAATATGCCAGAATGTCTAACGCTGAATATGAGAAAGCCAAAGCAGATTTTGATCATTTGCAGGCAGAACAACAAAGCCTTTTTATTAAATCCTTATTCGAAAATGATTTTATTGCCCCAAGTTCAGATAAAATAAATGCAACAGCAGATATTTCGTCATGGTTAAATTACAGTTCCGCGATGTCTACTTTAAATTCTTCCTATGGTACTTTATCTCAGTTGACCAGTTATAATAAGTTTTTACCCATTCAAAATAAGTTTGGGAAACTGGTAAAAGGAATCAATTTTGATTTTTATTTTGATAACGACAATGCACGTATCGAAGAAGTAATAGAATATTCCCAACCAATGGCAGCAATCGTCGAAAAAATGACGAATAGAAAAATAAATAAGTACATCTTTAATTATTTTCCGAATGAAAAACCGTTAGGATATATGTCTTATCATCTCAATAGTAAAGCGATTATTGAAAATTTTCCATCGCTAACAGCTGAATTATTTCAAAATCAGAAGCTCCTTAAAGAGGATATAACTCTTGTGACTGATTTGATTTCGACAATAATCGATGAAGAAGCCACAGCAACGCTTTTTGATGGTGATTTAAGTATGTTTTTCTACAACATGAAAGAAGTTGAGGTTATGACAAAATCATACGGTTATGACGAAAATTATGAAGAAACTGTAACTGAGCAAAAAACAAAAAAGAGTATTCCTTTATTTTCAGTCATTTTTACGTCAACACATCCTACATTTGGTGATAAACTGATCCAGTTAGGTGTTCGCAAAAAGATGTTAATTCAAAAAGGCGATTATTATCAAATAGCCGGAACAGAAGAATATGGTACTCTTTTTATTAAAAAAGACAAGGATGTCGTGGTTATAGCCAATACACTTGAATATTTTAATACCGGAAAAGGATCTTTTTCTAAAGACGCAAAAAATGCCTTAAAGAAAAATTATATCTTCGGAAAACTGAATCTTGCCGGATTAGCGAATGTTTATGCGAGTACTGGTGAAGCCAGGGAAAACCAATCGAATAAAATAAAAAAAATAACTCAGCAATTTAATGATGTTACCATCGAATCGCCTAAAAAGCTGAAGGATAATAAATTGATTTTCGGGTTTAAATTAAACGCTGGAAAATCAGATAAAAACATCATTTTACAAACCTTAGATTTAGCTGAAGAATTAAGTAAATAATCTGTAAAGGGTATAAAGCAAAAATCCCCAGAGACCATCTTGGGGATTTTTTTATAAAGTGTTTTCACTTATGTAATAGAAGCTGTATAAATCTCTTTAATCGTCTTGCCTAGTTTAGTATTAAAGTCATCATCAGACTGACCGGCACTTAATCCTTCAGACAATGCTCTTGAGAAACTTGCAATCAATCCGTGGTTTTGTGCAAGCTTATGATTGGCTTCATCCTGGGCATATCCTCCTGACAATGCTACAACACGCACCACATGCGGAGCCGACATGAGCTCTTTGTAAAAGTCATTCACTGTTGGAATAGATAGTTTTAGCATCACTTTTATATCTTTACCTAGTACACTAAGTTGTTTCTTGATTTCTTCTCTTAGAATTTCTTCTGACTTTTCCTTATCACTGCTATAAATATCGACTTCAGGCTCAATAATTGGGATAAGTCCTTTTTCAAAAATCTGCAAACCTACTGCGAATTGCTGCTCTACAACTTCGCGAATTCCAGCTGTATTGGCTTCTTTAATAACAGAACGCATTTTAGTGCCAAAAATATTTCGTGCGACAGCTCGTGTTAGTAATTCGTCCAGATTAGCAATAGGCTTCATCAATTGTACGCCATTAGCAAGGTCAGCAAGCCCTTTGTCGACTTTTAAAAATGGAACTATGTTTTTTTTCTCCCACAAATAATCAGCAGTCCATTCTCCTTCAATTTTACGATCCATTGTGTTTTCAAATAAGATAGCGCCAAGAATATACTCGCGATCAAATGCAGGACTTTTGATAATTCGGGTTCTCATTTCATGTACAAGTGTGTACATTTCTTCCTCATTCGTATAGCTGCTTTCCTGAACACCGTATTGCGCTAATGCTTTTGGTGTGCTCCCGCCACTTTGATCTAATGCAGCGATAAATCCTTTTCCGGAATGCATACGATGTAATTGTGCTATGTACCTTTCTCTATTTTCCATAATAATAAATTTTTATTAACTATAAAATTCTGCGTTACTGTGAGCATTCAGGCTCTTTTTTAGTAATTGATAATTTCAAATTTTTAAAGCCCCGTTTTTTCATTCACCTTTTCATAGACTTCTTTTACTTTTTTAGGAGGATCAAATCGGTACCCAATACTGAGTTTTAAAGTCGATACATTGTCGTTTAGTCGTGCTTCGGCATGATTATTTTGAAGAAAATTAAGCGTGTTTAAACTTGTAAAAGCAAAAAAGCGATCTCTATTATAAGCAAGCTTTAAATTAAAGTCTAATTCATATAAGGCAGAAACATCACCATCAATATCATTAATTCCGGCTCCAAAAGCAATTCCGGCACCTATTAAAACGCGATCACTAATAACAAAATTATAAAAGTAGGAGGGCGCTAACGAAAAAACATAAATATCTCCATTCGAAGAATCCGGTGTATTGTTTAAATTAAGATTCGTGTAATAAAACGAAAAACTCGGAATAAAACTTCCGGAACTCTTGGTTTGCCACTCGTTTTGATTTACTAATGTTTTATAAGAAAAATTATCATTAAAAATATAAGAAGTAGATCCGCCAATTTTTGTGGTACGCATTTTAGGTAAAAATACATTCACATCATCATCGCTGATATAAAAACCTTTTTGATTGATAAAAGTGAAAGACTGCATCCATTTTTTATAGTAAAAACGGGTATTGAAGCTAAATAATTTAGAATCAGAGTTGTCTTTGTTTTCGCTAAAGAATTTCGGCGCAAAACCTAAACTGATATCAATAAACTGATAAGTCAAACTTAAACCTAATTGTTCTCTTCTGTTGGGGTTAAGATCAACATATTTCTTTTGACCATTAGTATCAAAACCAATTTCAAAATTATTCGAAGTGTCTAAATAGTAAGCGCTAGCAGTAATTTTATCATCATACGATTTAAAATAAGGATTTTGCAGCGTGTCTTTTTGGGCAAAACACCCAAAAAAACTTCCCAAAAACGCTATATAAATCAGTTTTAGATTCATTCGTTAATTTTTACGAGAGTAATATCTATAGCTAATTTATGGATTTTAATTTTGATGATCTAAAATATGTCGCCCTGATGGGGTTAAATAATCTAGATTCATAAAGTTTTATAAATATACCATCCCTTTGGGATTTGTCTCAAACGATTTCAATAACTATATGTTTTAAATATAGCTCCATAGGAGCGATATATTTATAGCTAAATTTTGTTGAGTGTAAATTTGAGCTCCATCGGAGCGTAATATTATTACCCGATCCTAAAAATTAAACATCATCAAATAAATATTCATTTTTGAATTCGATATGGAATAATTTTAAAAACTCAACATATTCTTCTTTGAACGTTTTCGTTTTATGATGTTCTTCCTGGTTATGAATGTAATTTATGACATTTGTCAATTGAGAATGGCTGTATGAAAAAGCTCCAAATCCTGTTTGCCATTCAAATTTTCCATTAATCCATTTCTTGTCATTTATAAACTTTGATGAATTTGCTTTTATATCACGAACTAAATCCGATATAGATTGATCAGGTTTAAATCCGATTAAAATATGGACATGATCTGGCATTCCGTTAATAGCAATAAGTTTTTGTCCTTTATTTGTAATAATGCCAGTGATAAATTTATAGATTTCATCTTTCCAAACTGATGAGATCAAATTTTGCCTGCCTTTCACGGCAAATACAATATGGATATATAATTGAGAATAGGTGTTTGCCATACTTAGGTTTGATTTATATGTCACCCCGCTGGGGTTCATCGAAAATAAACCTATATTGTTCTATAAATATATCGTCCCGCTGGGACTTTCCATTTTAAAAAGTTTCAAATGAATGTCCTGATTTATATTTTAACAAATATGCCATCCAATTCGAACCAATAATTTTTAATAGCTTCGGAGAAGCGTAATATTTATAGAAAAGTATTGAGTATTACATTCGGGCTCCAAAGGAGCGGTATATTTTATTTCATGATTTTTCAATAAAATAAATTTACAAAACCGCTATAAATAGATTGCCCTTATAAGTTTTAATTGTATTAAATCCAGTCAACCGGATTTTCCAACACATTGACCAATTTTTCTTCAATACTTCCCACTTCTGCATGATGATCATAAACCCATTGCACGTGCGGAGGTAAACTCATTAAAATACTCTCAATTCTTCCATTGGTTTTTAAACCGAATAAGGTGCCTTTGTCATGAACCAGATTAAACTCAACATAACGACCACGACGGATTTCCTGCCAGTTTCTGTTTTCTGGGGTATATTCCAGATTTTTTCTTCTTTCGACAATCGGAACATAAGCTTCTAAGAAACTATCGCCAACTTCAGTTACAAAGTTGTACCAGTCTTCCATTGACATTTCTTCGTTTGCTTTGCAATAATCAAAGAACAAACCACCAATTCCACGGGCTTCGTTTCTATGTGCATTCCAGAAATAAGCGTCGCATTGTTTTTTATATTTTGCATAAAACTCCGGATTATGTTTGTCACAAGCCGTTTTACACGTTTGGTGAAAATGTTTTGCATCTTCTTCAAACAAATAATAAGGCGTTAAATCCTGTCCGCCGCCAAACCATTGTTCGATTACTTTCCCGGATTCATCGTACATTTCAAAATATCTCCAATTGGCGTGAACAGTAGGAACCATCGGATTTTTAGGATGTAAAACCAAACTTAAACCACAGGCAAAAAAATCAGCTTCGCCTACGCCAAACATCTTTTGCATCGCCTCCGGTAATTTTCCGTGAACGGCTGAAATGTTTACGCCGCCTTTTTCGAAAACAGTTCCGTTTTCAATAACGCGTGTTCTTCCGCCGCCGCCTTCAGGACGTTTCCAAAGATCTTCACGAAATTTCGTTGTTCCGTCAACAGCTTCTAATCCGGCACAAATCTGGTCTTGTAATTTTTGTATGTATGCGTAAAATTTATCTTTCATTATTCCAATTCTTTTTTGTTTTCCAAATAATCAATAGCATTTAATTTATTGACTACTTTTTTACCTGTTCTCTCTTACGATTTCAGTGAGTTACAATTTGTAACCCACTGATTTGCCAAATTTTTAATAAACTTATTTTTTATTATATTCTGATTTAAGCAATCCAAAGTAAACGATATCTTCTAATATTCCTTCACCGTTTTTGAATTCTTCGCGTAATATTCCTTCTTGTTTAAAATGGTGTTTCAAAGCAATTTGCTGACTTGCGTTATTGATTTTTGAAGTACAAATAAAAACCTTATTCATTTTTAAAGTATTAAAACAAAAAGATAAAGTTTCTGAAACTACTTTTGAGGTAATTCCTTTTCCCTGATAATCTTCATCAACAAAATAACCCAATTCACATTTTGCTTTATTCTTATCAATACTTTTTATGCATAAATAACCTATTAAAGCATTTGTTTTTATATCTCTGGCATAAAAATAATAGCCTTCTTTATTATTTTCCTTGTCTTTGTTTAAAGCAATAAATTGTTCTGTTTTTTCTAAATCTAAACAATTCGAAAGAGTAAATGGAAAAGTTTTTGAGATGTAAGCTGCATTCTTTTGGATGAGGTTGTAAAACTCTTCCGGAAGAATATCGTTAATTGCTTCTATTTTTAAATCTGTAAAACTCATCTCTATTTGCTTTTAGCCGCAGCAATTTTAGTATTTATTCCAAAAGAAAAAACCTTGCTTTCCTGCTGAATGTACTGGTAGATGGCAAGTGCCTTTGCTAGAAAATCAAACTGTTTTTCATGAGATAAACCTATTAAAATATCTGCAAATTCCTCCTGTTGATTCCAGTCGAGATGACATCTTTGCAATAAAAGAATCAACTCTTCTTCAGGGATTTCAATAGTTCTTTCTAAGCTTAAACCAAAATTTTTAAGTTGTTCATCTATAAGTCTCGTATCCTCGGCATTCCAAAACTTAGGAACAAAAGTTAGCGCATGCAAAGTTCGTAGCGTATTTTCTATTCGAATGCTTTCTTCATCTCTTAAGCCTTTGTTGAGCATGATTTATTGTTTTATATCCGATTTAAATTTCTGATTGTATATTGTTCTGCTAAAGATTAATTTTTCTTCTTGAAAAGGATCATTATTTCGGTTGCCAATCTTTTTTATAATGCGATAGATAAAATACAAAACGGGTAATGAATAGTATATAAAACCCATACATATTGGGACATACGGTTTGTCTATAAATAAGCCACTCGATTTAACACTATCAAAATAATTGGATTTTTCTAAAAAATCTTCTGTTAATCCAAATTTCGGAATTAAGGCATTCCCAAATGCTACAGCAAAAATTAAAAAGAAATAGAACATTGCTTTTGAAACAGATTTCCCTATTTGCAATGCCCGAACTTCCGGGCCTACATCCGAAAAAGCAAATCGCATTCGGTTTAAAACAGTTAACAAATAAATATAAAAAATATTTGTATTAATCACAGAATGATTAAAAGCTAATGCAAACAACCCGTACATGGGAAAAAACACAAAAAAGGACAATTTTTTAGGCATAACGGCCATAAAAACTCCTGAATGAACCATGATAAATTCGAAAGCCATTAAAACAGCCAAATCATTTATAAGACTTACCGGATGTTGTTCCGGATGCAACCAAACCATCAAAAACACAGTCGCATAATACGCCTGAAAGCCATATTCTATAAAAGAAAACGGAGAGTTTTTGGTAAAGTTTAGGTTTGCAAACATCTCTAAGGCATGGTTTTTTAAAGTTTTCAGTCCCAGTCGCAGTTTTCAGACCTAAATGAGACTGAAAACTGCAACTGGATACTGAACACTAAGTTAGTTCCCGTATTCCTTAACTGCGTCGATAAACGCTTTTGCATGATCTACAGGGATATTTGGTAAAATTCCGTGACCTAAATTTACAACATATTTATCTTTTCCGAACTCGTCGATCATTTCATGAACCATTTTTTTGATGGTTGGAATTGGAGAAAGCAATCTTGACGGATCAAAGTTTCCTTGTAAAGTAATGTTTCCGCCAGACAAATAACGCGCATTTCTAGGGGAACACGTCCAGTCTACACCCAATGCCGAAGCTCTACTTTTACCCATTTCGCCAAGAGCAAACCAACATCCTTTTCCGAAAACAATAACCGGAGCGTGATCGGCCAAAGCTTCAACGATTTGGTTGATATATTTCCATGAGAATTCCTGATAATCAACCGGAGAAAGCATTCCTCCCCAGGAATCAAAAATCTGAACAGCATCAACTCCCGCTTTTACTTTTTCTTTTAAGTATAAAATGGTAGTATCTGTAATTTTTTGTAATAATGTATGTGCAGCAGCAGGGTTTGAGAAAGCAAAGCCTTTTGCGGTATCAAAACTTTTAGAACCTTTTCCTTCAACAGCATAACAGAAAATGGTCCATGGTGAACCAGCGAAACCAATTAATGGCACTTCGTCGTTCAGCATTTCTTTAGTCAATTTAATGGCATCCATTACATAGCCTAAAGTTTCCTGAATGTCCGGAACGTAAACGCGGTGAACATCCGCCAATGAACGAATTGGATTTGGCAAGAACGGACCAAAATTCTCTTTCATTAAAACTTCGATTCCCATTGCCTGAGGCACAACCAGAATATCAGAGAATAAAATCGCTGCATCAGGTGCAATTCTACGAATTGGTTGAACAGTGATTTCAGCAGCTAATTCAGGAGTTTGACATCTTGTGAAAAAATCATATTTATCACGCAAAGCGATAAATTCCGGTAAATATCTTCCGGCTTGACGCATCATCCAAACTGGTGGACGTTGAACAGTTTCTCCTTTTAATGCTTTTAAAAATAGGTCGTTTTTTAACATGAGTTTTATTTTAGGTGCAAAGCCACAAAGTGACAAAGTTGCAAAGTTTTTATTTATATTCTTCAATTACATCTTCGATTACGTCTTCAACCGTTGGTTGATCTGCAATGATGATATTTTTGGTGATTTTATGTAAAGCTTCAGCAGTGGTTTCTCCAATGCAAAAACACTTTTCTTTCTTAATCGTATTGTCTTTCAAATAACTTTCAACGCCGGAAGGACTAAAAAATAAGATTCCGTCAACCGTAGTTTTTATTTTCTGAGGAGTTAATGACGTATCATAAACCTGAATTTCATTGAATTTTACATCAGCATCTTTTAATGCTTTAGGCAACGTTTCTCTACGAAGATTCCCGCTGAAAAAAGTATAGCTTTCACTGCGGTAAATCAAAGTAATGATTTCGGCTAAATCTGAAGCATAACCGGTATAAGCGACAACATTAAATCCGCTTTCAGATAAAAGAATTTTGGTTTTTAAACCCACACAAAACACATTTTTGCTTTTCAGTTCTTCCGATTTGGGATCTGATAAAACGCTATGAACCGCATTCTGACTTGTAAAAATCAGATTTTCGTTAATATCTTTTAATTCGAAAGGTTTGTTTTGGGTTTGAATAAAGTCAGATTCGACTACTTCAATATTGGCTTTTACCAATGCTTGTTTTTGTTCGCCCGACAGCTTTTTTGTAGATAATATTTGAATTGATTTTGCCATTATTTTTTTAGAGATTCTTTAATAGATGCCATCAATTCGCTTCCGCCATTATTTAAAATTTCCTGAGCGGCGAAGAAACCTAGTTTTTTCCATTCGGAAATATCAACCGTTTTTTCAATTTCAAGTTTTTGTTTTCCATCAACAGAAAGTAAAACACCTTGAAAATGTAACGTGTCTTCATCTTCATTATAAGTTACCAAAGCCCCGATCGGTGCGGTACAACCGCCTTCTAAAGTTCTCAAAAACTGACGTTCGATATAAGTACAGATTTCAGTTTCAATATGGTTCAGTTGCGAAAGTGCATCCAGCGTATAATTGTCGTTTTCCATTGCCACAACAAGCATTGCACCTTGTGCCGGTGCCGGAACCATCCAGTCTAAATTGATATAATTTCCCGGTTTAAGGTTAATGCGCTCCAAACCTGCAGCGGCAAAAACAGCTCCGTCCCAATTATTGTCTTGTAGCTTTTGCATACGAGTGTTTACGTTTCCGCGTAAATCAACTACTGTATGGTTTGGGTATTTGTTAAACCATTGCGCCTGACGACGTAAACTTCCGGTTGCAATGGTACTTGGATTTGCAAAATCTGGATTTCCTTTATGAACCAAAATGTCTAAAACATTGGCTCTCTCTAAGACTGCCGCCTGAACAATACCTTTTGGTAAAGCGGTTGGCACATCTTTCATCGAATGAACTGCAATATCAATACTGCCATTAATCATGGCAATATCTAAAGTTTTAGTAAAGATTCCGGTGATTCCAAGTTCATAAAGAGGTTTGTCAAGAATGATATCACCTGTAGATTTTACAGCAACAATCGAAGTTTTATAACCTAAATCGTTTAGTTTTTTTTCGACAGTATGTGCTTGCCAAAGTGCCAATTCGCTATCGCGAGTTCCAATTCTGATTGTTTTTTCAGCCATTATTTATTTAAAACCAAGGTTTTTATTTTTTTTACCATCAAGATATTAAGTTAATTAAGCATCGCTTTGTAAAAATGACAAAGCATAATTTATCTTAAAGTATTAATGATTCACTTTCATTATTATTAACCACAAAACTTAACTTTCTTAATGGTAAAAATATTTTTCTCATGTTTTAACCACACAGAGCTTAATTAACTTAATATCTTAACGGTAAAAACTTTTTAAGATGCTTTTATCTTAAAGACTTTTTCGATCCATTCGATGCTTTCATCGACCATTGTATCGTCGTCTTTTAAATGATTGGCAAAATGTGTAGTGATTTTCTGGATGATTCTGTTGCTGATGATTTCAGCCTGAGCTTCATTAAAATCTGCAATTTTTTTACTTTGAAAATCTAATTCTGAAGCTTTAATAGCATTCAGTTTTTCTTTTAAAGCATTTATTGTTGGAGCAAATTTTCTTCCCTTTGTCCAGATTGTAAATTCCTCTTTTACTTCTTCGATAATTGCTTCAGCAGCAGGAATGTGTAGTTTTCTGTTTTCCAAAGTTTCATCTGTCAATTGTGACAAATAATCCATGTGAATCAAAGTTACACCTTCTAATTCCTCTACGTTTTCATTTACATTTTTCGGAATCGATAAATCTAAAATCAACAAAGGTTTCTTAAGATTTAAAATGGCTTTGTCCACCGTTGGGTTTTGAGCACCTGTAGCGACAACCACAACATCGGCTTTTTGAAGTTCCAGATGTAACTCCGAATAATCCTTAACAATCAAATTTAGTTTTCCGGCCAATTTCTCCGCTTTGTCCTTAGTTCGGTTGATTAAAGTAATATGTTCGTTTTTGGTATGTTTAACAAGATTCTCGCAAGTATTTCTTCCAATTTTTCCTGTTCCGAAAAGTAAAATGTTTTTATTCCCAATATCTTCTACATTTTTAAGAATGTATTGTACCGATGCAAAAGAAACTGATGTTGCGCCAGAGCTGATTTCAGTTTCGTTTTTGATCTTTTTACTGGCCTGAATCACAGCATTCACCAGTCTTTCTAAGAAAGCATTGGCTAATCCCATAGATTTTGAATGCGCAAAACTGGTCTTAATTTGTGAAATAATCTCAAAATCGCCTAAGATCTGACTGTCTAAACCAGTTCCTACGCGAAACATATGACTAATAGCTTCCTGATTTTTGTAGACAAAACCAACTTTCTGAAAAGCATCGACAGAGCCATTGCTGTTATCACAAATTAGTTTTATTAATTGAAATGGGTGTTCTGCAAAACCATAAATTTCGGTTCTGTTGCAGGTAGAAGTCACAATCAAACTTTCTATTCCTTCTTCTTTAGCCTGTTCCAGCAAACGCGTTTTTGCAATTGCATCCAAACTAAACTTACCTCTTACCTCAGCATCGGCTTTTTTATAACTCAGACCAACTGAATAAAAATAAAGATGTTTCGGTATGTTATTGTTTTCCATAAATTCACTTTCATAAAAGTGTCAACAAAATTATGATTATAGTGTTTATAAAAGTAACGCTCAAAGTACTTTTTGTATCGCTGCATGTTTTTTTGTTTCTAAAGAGCTGTTTTTATGCAAAAAGAAGTATTTTTGTAGCAAAATCAATTGGTTAGAAATGTTTTGTTTAGAGTGATTCTAAATAAGCCTGGATGATTATCATGATTTTTATTCTAAAAAAACATCGCTATGAGTTCTCAGGAAATTATTAAAATTGAAGACGACTTTACGCTTATTCGTTTTCAAAATGACAGTTCAGAGCCCTTTTTCGGACAGCACGAAGTAGGTAGTGGCCTGATACAGTTTCATTTCGGGATAAAAGGGAATGCCAAATTTTTGTTCAATCAGGGCAGTTATGCTTTAGATTTAAAAGAAGAAAAATCATTGCTTTTATACAATCCCCAGAAAGAATTACCGCTGAATTTAGAGTTAGCTCCAAATTCCTGGGTCATTTCAGTAATTGTTTCGATAAAGAAATTTCACGCGTTGTTTTCTGCAGAAGCAGACTATATTACTTTTTTGAGTCCGGACAATAAGGACAAAAAGTATTATAACGAAGGAAATATTAGCCCGTCGATGGCGATTGTTTTGAGTCAACTGTTTCATTATAACTTACATCCATCGATAAAAAACCTTTATTATAAAGGAAAAGGATACGAATTATTGAGTTTGTATTTTAATAGGACCGAAGATCCAAACGCAGAACAATGTCCGTTTTTGATCGATGAGGACAATGTTCTGAAAATCCGAAAAGCAAAGGAAATCATCATCGCTAATATGGCCGAACCGCCGGGATTACAAGAACTGGCTGATGAAATTGGTTTAAATTTGAAGAAACTTAAAATGGGTTTCAAGCAAATCTACGGTGATACGGTTTACGGTTTTCTATTCGATTACAAAATGGATTTCGCCAGAAAACTGTTGGATAGCGGATCTTATAATGTAAACGAAGTAGGGTTGAAAATTGGTTACAGCACAGGAAGTCACTTTATAGCGGCGTTCAAGAAAAAGTTTGCGACAACTCCAAAGAAGTATTTGATGTCGATAAATACGAATGTCTGATGATTAAAAGATATTCAATATTTTTATTGCTTTTCCTGATTCTTTCTTGCAAATCAAAAGAAGAAAAAATGTTTTTTGATTTTGACAATGTTGAATATTATTCATTGAATAAAAGTAAAGAAGAAGAAATGGGAGAGAACAATAGTAAAAGTATTGACAATGGTATTTTTGATAAAATCTTTTTTGACAATTATCCAGAGAAAGTAAATAACGCTATTTTTTACAAAACAATTAATTCTAATGGGTTTTCTAAATTTGAGTTATCCCAAAAAGACATTGAGTATTTAAGAGATGATATTTTTTTAGAGAAATCATCTTTAAATATGTTTGAAAATGCATATGCCTGCGCACCTGAATATAGAGATGTTTTGATTTTTAAAAAGAATAAAGAAATCTCAGGGATAGCGAAAATATGCCTTTCCTGTCGTCAGTTTTATATGATTAGTTCTAAAAGAGAAATTCAGACAGAAAACTTTGGAACAGAGCAAGAATATATATTTTTGGAAAATCTATTCCAAAAATATAAAAAGGCTAAAAACTAAAAATGTTTGAAAGCATCAATTTTACAAATCAAAGTATAAATAAAAAATAATAATTATCATATTTCTAAAAAGTGGCGAGTGCTACTTTTGACGAAAATTTAAACAAATGCTTAAAGCCTAAAGCTTAAAGCCTAAAGCAAGAAAATTATAATGAAAGGCGTATTATTAGTAAACTTAGGATCTCCAGAAAGTCCAACAACAAAAGATGTAAAACCATATTTAGACGAATTTTTAATGGATAAATACGTGATCGATGTTCCGTATTTATTAAGAGCTTTGTTGGTTCGTGGCATTATTTTAAGAAAAAGACCTGAAGAATCAGCGCACGCTTACGCGAAAATTTGGTGGGATGAAGGTTCTCCATTAGTAGTTCTTTCAGAAAGAATGCAGAAAAAAGTCCAGCCTTTGGTAAATGTTCCTGTGACATTAGCCATGCGTTACGGAAGCATGACCATCGAAAAGGGACTTCAGGAATTGCACGACAAAGGCGTTACCGAAGTGTTGCTTTTCCCTTTATATCCGCAATACGCAATGGCTTCAACTTTGACTATTTTAGTAAAAGCCGAAGAAATCCGTAAAAAGAAATTTCCACAAATGACTTTTACCGATGTTCCTGCGTTTTACAACAAACCGGATTACATCAGGAATTTAGCCGATTCGATTCAGAAACATTTAGTTGGGTTTGATTATGATCACTTGTTATTTTCTTATCACGGAATCCCGGAACGTCATATTCGCAAAACCGATGTAACCAAATCGCATTGTAAAATTGATGGTTCTTGTTGTAATACCCCTTCACCGGCACACGATTTCTGTTACCGTCACCAGTGTTATGAGACAACAAGGCAAGTCGTGAAATTATTAGGACTTCCTGAAGATAAATACAGTCTAACTTTTCAGTCGCGTTTAGCGGGAGACAAGTGGTTAGAGCCTTATACAGATGTTGAAATCGACAAAATGCCAGGAAAAGGAATCAAAAATCTGGCGGTTGTAACGCCGGCTTTTGTTTCAGATTGTTTAGAAACTTTGGAAGAAATCGCCATGCGTGCCAAAGAAGATTTCGAGAAAAATGGAGGTGGAGATTTCTTGGCAATTCCTTGTTTGAATGACGATGACGAGTGGTGCGAAACGGTGGGTAACTGGATTAACGAGTGGGCTCAATAGATAATAGAACAAAGAGTAAAGAAAAAAGACTTTATAAATAAAAGACTTTATAAATGGAATATTATAACTACTTAAAATCGTTACATCTTATATTTGTAATAACCTGGTTTGCGGGTTTGTTTTATATTGTGCGATTGTTTGTGTATCAAATAGAAGCCAATGAAAAACCTTCTCCTGAAAAAGAGATTTTACAGGCGCAATACAAAATAATGGCCTACCGTTTGTGGTACATTATTACGTGGCCATCGGCAGTTTTGGCGAGTATTTTTGCCTTTTGGATGTTATTTTTTACAGATTTAGGACAAGCCTGGCTTAAAATGCCGTGGATGCATGTAAAATTATGTTTCGTTTTCTTATTGTATTTGTATCATTTAAAATGCCATCAGATATTCAGGCAATTGCAAAACGATGAGGTAAAATATTCCAACAATTTTATGCGTTTATGGAATGAAGGCGCAACGATTATACTTTTTGCAGTGGTTTTTTTAGTAGTTTTAAAAAGTGCCATCAACTGGATTTTCGGCGTAATCGGAATATTTTTATTCTCGATTATTATTATGTTAGGTTTCCGTTTTTACAAAAGAATTCGGGAGAAAAAATAGTTTTTTTAGTTTCAAGTTTCAGGTTTCAAGTTGCCAACCGCGACGAAACCTGAAACTTGAAACCTGAAACAAAGAAAACAAAACTATATGTTTAACAACTTCAAAATGTCGATGCTTTCTCTTCGTGTCAGGATTTTCCTTTCGATGATTGTATTGATTGTTGTAGCATCTTTCTTATTGGCCTCCATTTCAATCATTCAGTTTAAAAACGAAGCCAAGGAATACCATCAGGAACGTCTCGAACGAAAAGAAAATGCAGTAAAAGAACATATAAATTATGTTTTATCGACTACAACTTATCCTTTAAAAACCGGAAATCTGGATCTTATTTTCAAAGATAAGATCCATGAATTGGCCCAGATTCACAAAATCGAAATCAATATTTATAGTCTGGACGGGAAATTACTGAAATCCTCTAAAGAATCTTTTGCAGTTGATAAAGTAGCACCGCCAATTCCGGAATACATCCTGAAATTAGTGCGTTCTTCGATCGAAAAACGTTTTGTCGATATTAAAACCATTGATGGTGTCAAAAACCGATCCTCCTATAGTTTAATCAAAGACGAAAAATTCAAACCACTTGGTATCTTAAACCTTCCGTATTTAGAAGACGACGGCTATTATGATAACGAATTGAATACCTTCCTGATTCGTTTGAGTCAGGTGTATTCGTTTATGCTGGTTGTGGCTTTTGCCTTGGCGTATTTCCTTTCAACTTACATCACAAAATCACTAAAAACTATTTCAGATCGTTTAGAAGAAACCAACCTGGATCAGAAAAATGAGAAAATTGTATTAGAAGCCAACAGTAAGGAAGTAAACTTCCTGATCAAGGCTTACAACGGAATGGTCGACAAACTTGAAACCAGTGCGATAAAACTAGCTCAAAGCGAACGTGAAGAAGCATGGCGCGAAATGGCAAAGCAAGTAGCACACGAAATTAAAAACCCGCTTACTCCAATGCGTTTGACGGTGCAGAGTTTTCAACGCAAGTTTGATCCAACAGCTCCGGATGTAAAGCAAAAATTAAATGATTATTCGGAAACTTTAATTCAGCAAATCGATACAATGACGGCGGTGGCTTCGGCATTTTCGAATTTTGCTTCGATGCCGGCACAACAAAATGAGACCTTAAATGTGGTCGAAGTGGTTGAATTAGCTTTAGATATTTTTAATGAAGAGTATATTGTTTTCGAAAGCGAAGAACAGGAAATCATCTCAAAAATGGACCGTACCCAATTGATTCGTATTATTACCAATCTGGTTAAAAATGCAACTCAGGCGATTCCGGAGAATCAGTTTCAAAAAGCTATTCTGGTTACTGTAAAACGAAGTGAGAATAATGTAGAAATTGCTGTAAAAGACAATGGAATCGGAATTCAGAAACAAGATATAGGCCGAATTTTCGAGCCAAAATTTACCACTAAAACAAGTGGAATGGGACTTGGACTGGGAATTATAAAAAACATCATCGAAAATTACAAAGGAACAATTACCTTTGAATCAACATACGGAAAAGGAACCACATTTACCGTTTCTTTACCCATCACAAACTCATAAAATTAGCGTCATGAACTACGAAAATCTTTTAATCTCGATTGAAGAAAAAATTGCGACCGTAACCATTAACCGACCTACAAAACTAAACGCTTTAAATAAAGCTACAATTAGCGACCTGAGTAAAGCAATAAAATTATTAGGTAAGAATGACGATGTTCGTGTGATTATCATTACCGGAAGTGGCGAAAAAGCATTTGTGGCGGGAGCTGATATTTCAGAATTTGCCAATTATACCATTGTCGAAGGTGCACAATTAGCAGCCGAAGGACAAGAAAAGTTATTTGATTTTATCGAAAACTTAAAGAAGCCGGTAATTGCTGCTGTAAATGGTTTTGCATTAGGTGGCGGACTAGAATTAGCAATGGCCAGCCATTTCAGAATTGCTTCAGACAACGCAAAAATGGGATTGCCGGAAGTAACATTGGGATTAATTCCAGGTTATGGCGGAACACAGCGTTTGCCACAATTAGTGGGTAAAGGACGCGCAATGGAAATGATCATGACCGCAGCCATGATTTCTGCCGAAGAAGCCAAACAATACGGTTTAGTAAATCATGTAGTGCCTCAGGCTGAACTTTTAAATTTTACTACTGGAATTGCTCAAAAAATCATTAAAAATGCGCCATTCGCGATTACTAAAGCGATAAAAGCAATCAATGCCAATTACAAAGACGGTAAAGACGGATTTGATACTGAGATAAAATCATTTGGCAAATGTTTCGGAACCCAGGATTTTAAAGAAGGAACCACAGCATTTTTAGAAAAACGTAAAGCTGAATTTACAGGAAAATAATAACACAAACAATCATGTCCTACGAACCTATATTTGCTCTTTTTTGCGAGCGCGTCAAAGAAAGTATTCAAGCTGGTACTTTTGCCAAACTTACTTTAGCAAAAACCATCGGTGATACCGAAATCAAAAACATCTATTTCCGCCTGGCGATAAATGAAGACAATACCTATTCAATAGCATTAACGACCCGCTACAAAACCGAAGAAATCGAAAGTACCCATACTTTAGAGGAAGCTTTATTGGTATTGGGAACGTATATCAAAAATCCGTTTTTGACCGCTTTGTTGTTTACCACAGATAACGATGTGACGTTTAAAGTAAACAAGAAAAATGCCGGAAGTATCATCGAACAAGAACCAACATTTAAAAATGCTTCGCCCGTAATGTTAGAAATGATCGAGAAGGGAATTGTTTAAAATTTAAAACTTTGTGGTCAACGGATTCAAATCCGTTGCTACAAAATAGTTCGTTCCTCCGGAACTTTCTAGAACAAGAGCCAGCGGCTCGATTTATATTGTAGGGATGGATTTTAATCCGTCCAAATAATAGATTTGCCCAAATAAAAAAACCTTCGTGAACCTCTGTGAAACCTCTTTGCGAATCTCCGTGAAACAACCCTCTTAAACCAGTTTCACAAACAAATTTGAAGCAATTTTATTCGATATAGACAACTCACGACCATTAATTTTAATCCTCACAGATAAATCGAACGATTCTTTAGACAAAAGTTCAATTTGCGAACCCAAAGCAATTTCCTGCTTGTCCAGATATTTCAAAAATTCTGATGAAGTATCTTTGACACCCACACAAACTCCGGTTTGATTTTCGGTTAATTCAGAAAGTAAGTGTTTCTCGATTTTAACAATTCTTCCGTTGGCATCCGGAATCGGGTCACCATGTGGATCTTCAGTAGGATTTCCCAGAAAATCATCCAGACGATTAATCAATTGTTCGGATTTGATGTGTTCCAGCTGTTCTGCAATGTCATGAACTTCATCCCAGGAAAAATTTAGTTTTTCAACCAAAAACACTTCCCAAAGGCGATGTTTTCTCACGATCATTTTAGCCGCTAATTTTCCGTTTTCCGTCAAAGAAACACCCTGGTACTTTTTATAATTTACCAAATCCTTCTCCGCAAGCTTTTTAAGCATATCCGTAACCGATGAAGCTTTGGTCTCCATCATTTCCGCAATAGCGTTCGTGCTCACCTCTGAATCATTAGAAATAGTAAGATGATAGATCGATTTTAGATAGTTTTCTTCTGAAAAAGTCATTTTTTTATTTTTTAAGGCTCAAAGTTGCAAAGGAACAAAGGTTCAAAGTTTCTAAACCTTTGTTCCTTTGTAACTCTGTTGCTTTGAACCTATTTTTTAACAATTAACAAAGGTATCGAAATTTTATGTCTCAATTTGTCTACGGTGGTACCAAATAAAATATCTTTTAATCCAGTGTGGCCGTGGGTTCCCATGACTAAAATATCAAAAACTCCTGCATTAATAATATTCGGAATCACAGTGTTGGGTTTTCCAAAACCAAGTTCTGTTTCGATTTTGAATCCCTTCTGCGAAAGCATCTCTTTGTATTCTAATAATAACTTTTCGTCGATAGTGGTTTCATGGTCATCCACATGGCCGCCGTACATTAATGCGCCAACCGTTTCTACAATATGAATTAAAGTATATTGCGCATCGATTCCGCCCAATTCGAAGGCATTGTTAAGCGCAGCTTCATCGGCTTTAGAAAAGTCTACAGAAATGGCTATATTTTTCTTGGTATAAGTTTCTTTTGGCGCATATTGCAGCTTCAGGTGATGGGGCGAATGATTCTCGATATTCGATTTTGCTCTCGCTATAAAAGGTTTTACAATAATGTATAATAATAAAGCAAGGAACCCAAAAGCTAGCGGAACGACTGTAAACCAGAGTATCATTGGATGACTTGAATTTTCGAGCCATGAAGTAATTTCATCGTAAACCAATTTTGCATTTAGCGAAACAATAATCAAGGCAATAACCCAGGCGGCGATTTGTGTAGTTCGTGAAATGTGAAACCCTTTCATCTTGGTTTTGTCACTCACAAAATGAATCAACGGAATAATCGCAAAACCCAACTGCAAACTCAGGATGACCTGACTCAGTATCAATAATTTTCCGGTTACGCTATCTCCATAAATTAGGATCACTACAACTGCCGGAACAATAGCGATTAAACGGGTTATGATTCGGCGCACCCACGGCTGAATCCTTAGATTCAGATAACCTTCCATTATGATTTGTCCTGCTAAAGTTCCTGTGACAGTAGAACTTTGTCCTGCAGCAATCAATGCAACGGCAAATAAAACAGGTGCCCATTTAGTTCCTAACAAAGGTTCCAGAAATTGATGTGCATCCTGAATTTCGGCAACTTCAAACATTCCGTTTTTATAGAATGTGGCTGCAGCCAAAATTAAAATAGCAGCATTCACAAAGAAGGCAAGGTTAAGGGCAATTGTAGAATCTATAAGATTGTATTTCAAAGCCTGTTTAATTCCAGCGGGAGTACGATCGAATTTTCGGGTTTGAACTAATGAAGAGTGCAGGTACAAGTTGTGAGGCATCACGGTTGCACCGATGATTCCAATAGCAATATACAATGCGGCAGAATTAGGCATTGAAGGAATTAGTCCATAAAGAACTTTATCCAGTTCCGGTTCAGCAAAAATCATTTCAAAAATGAAAGAGAAACCTATAATCGCAACCAAAACAATAATAAAGGCTTCCATTTTGCGGATTCCTTTATTGATTAAAAATAAAAGTAAAAAAGTATCTAAAACGGTAATCAGAACACCTTCGATCAACGGAATGTCAAAAAGAAGATTGATCCCGATTGCCATTCCCAATACTTCGGCAAGATCACAGGCTGCAATGGCAATCTCCGCCAAAAAGTATAAAATGTAGTTGATGAACTTTGAATACGTTTCTCTCGAAGCCTGAGCTAAATCGCGTTGTGTTACAATCCCGAGACGGGCACTTAAGCTCTGAAGCAGCAAAGCCATTAAGTTACTCATTAGCAGAACCCAAAGCAAAGAGTATCCAAACTGACTTCCTCCGGCAATATCTGTGGCCCAATTTCCGGGATCCATGTAGCCTACACTTACTAAATATGCCGGGCCTAAAAAGGCTAATATTTTTCTAATTCCTGTTTTTTTATGCTGTGTTGCAACAGATTGGTTAACTTCTTCTAAAGATTTGGTCATTGTAGAAATGTTGTTTGAACAAATATATAGAAAAATTATGTTTGCTCAACAATATTTTTAGACAAGTCTAAAACTTAAATGTTAGAATTCAAACAATTCGGACATAATCCTGACAACGTAAAGTTTATGTCGTTGACCTTATAATTGTGTGGAATGATATAACTCGGCTTTACATTTTCTAGACAGGTAATTTCTAAACAATTTTCACAGCTAAAATGAGCGTGATTATGAATGTGCACGCGTTGGGCATGATGATGGCATTTTGCATACTTTACGGTTCCGTCAAGATTTACAATTTTATGAATGATATCGTCATTTACCAATCGTTCTAAAATTCTGTAGATCGTAACGCGATCGCATAAATCTCCCGTTTGTTTTTGAATTTCTGCATGAGACAGCGCAATTTTAGATTTGCCAAATATCTCTAAAATGGCCGTCTTTGCTGCTGTATTTCTTGTTGTTTTCATTTTATGGAATTAAAAAATATTATCGCAACATTGTTGCGTTTAAAATTAATTGATATATTTGCAACAAAATTGCATTAAGCAAATGTACTGAAAATGAAGAAATCTACCACACCTTTTTACGATATTTTAGGAATTTCAAGTGCCACCATTTGTTTAGTTCATTGTCTGGTTTTTCCGCTTTTAACCATTTTGCCTTTAGGTTTAAGTCATAATCCCTTTATCGATTTAATTTTTGCTACCATAGGATTATTTGCCATTTTCAAAATTATTAAAAAATCCAGTCTTTTAATATCTGCAATCCTGGTTATTTCTATGGCATTGATCTGGATGAGTGTTTTAAGTGAACTTTTTCTTGATCTTCATCTCGATTTGATTTTTATTGGAGGCCTCGGAATGATTATCGGGCATTTTTTGAATTATAAAAACCATAAACAATCGTAACAATGAAAAAATTACCCGTAACAGTACTAAGCGGATTTCTGGGTGCCGGAAAAACAACCCTCCTTAATCATATTTTGCATAACAAAGACGGATTGAAGGTCGCTGTCATTGTAAATGACATGAGCGAGATAAACATTGATGCGCAACTCGTAAAAAATGAACATACTTTATCACGAACCGAAGAGAAATTAGTAGAAATGACAAATGGTTGTATTTGCTGTACTTTACGGGAAGATTTGATGATTGAAGTTGAAAAATTGGCCAGAGAAAACCGTTTTGATTATTTGCTTATCGAAAGCAGCGGAATTAGTGAACCCATTCCTGTAGCACAGACTTTCTCTTTTGTAAATGAGGATGAAACCATTGATTTATCCAGATTTAGCTATATCGATACGATGGTTACCGTTGTGGATAGTTTTAATTTTTTTAAAGATTTTGGTTCGGCTACAACATTGCAGGAACAAAATCTGTCGGATATTGAGAATGATAATCGAACAATTGTGAATCTTTTGGTGGATCAGGTAGAATTTGCCAATGTGATTATTTTGAATAAAACAGATCTAATCAGTTCTGAATCATTGGAAACGTTGAAAGCCTCGATCCAAAAACTTAATCCTGTGGCGAGAATAATTACTTCGGTATTGGGGAAAGTGAATCTCAATGAAATTATAAATACAGGATTATTCAATTATGAAGAAGCTGAAAATTCAGCAGGATGGATCAGGGAATTAGAAGGTATTCATACACCTGAAACGGAGGAATACGGAATCAATTCTTTTGTTTTTCGGGATTCAAAACCTTTTCATCCCAATCGATTATGGAATTTTATTACCTCAGATTTTCCTCCCAATATCATTCGAAGCAAAGGATTATTATGGATGGCATCAAGACCGGAGCAGGCCATTAACTGGAGTCAGGCCGGCGGATCGATGAAAGCCGAGGGTGCCGGAGTTTGGTGGGCAAGTATGCCGCTCAGCGAAAGAATGACGTTTAATAATTTTGTTGAATTTCAGGAGATTATAGAGGAACGCTGGACTTCTAAATTTGGTGACCGGCTTAATGAAATTGTTTTTATTGGTCAAAAGATCAATGAAACTGAAATGCTCAACGAACTGAATAACTGTCTTTGTACTGATGATGAAATTATCGAATATCATGACGGTTTTTTCTCTACAAAAGATCCTTTTCCTATTTCAAGAATTTAATACATAAAACTATGATGTACAATAATAAATACGACGTTATAATTATCGGTGGCAGTTATAGCGGACTTTCGGCCGCAATGAGTCTGGGGCGTTCTTTACGAAACGTTTTGGTCATTGATAGCGGTTTGCCTTGCAACAGACAAACGCCACATTCGCACAATTTTATTACACATGATGGTGAGAAGCCTGCTGTAATTTCGGCGAAAGCCAAAACTCAGGTAGACTTTTACGGTACGGTAAAATTCTACAATGGACTTGCCATTAGTGCCATTAAAACAGAATCGGGTTTTGAAATTGAAACTGAGTCCGGAAAAATCTTTACTGCTAAGAAGCTATTATTCGCAACAGGTGTAAAAGATCTGTTGCCTAATATTCCTGGTTTTGCGGAATGTTGGGGGATTTCAGTTTTGCATTGTCCTTATTGTCACGGTTATGAGGTCAAAAAAGAGAAAACTGCCATCGTTGCCAATGGCGATATGGGTTTTGAATTTTCTAAAATGATATCAAACTGGACGAACGATTTGAGATTGATTACGAACGGAAAATCGAACTTGACTTCTGAGCAGGTTCAAATGCTGAAAAAGCATAAAATCGAAATTATCGAGGAAGAAATTGAATCGGTAGAACATCAAAATGGAAACGTCGAGCAAATTATTTTCAAAAATCAATCAAAAATAGAGGTTAAAGCGATTTATTTCAAAGCACCTTTTGAGCAGCATTGCCTTTTGCCGGAAACGTTAGGCTGCGAATTGACAGAAAATGGTTTGTTGAAGGTAGATGCTTTTCAGAAAACAACGATTCCCGGAGTTTTCGCCAGTGGCGATTGCCATATTCAGGCAAGGTCTGTTGCAATGGCGGTTTCTTCCGGATCTTTTGCCGGAGCGATAATCAATAAAGAAATTATCGACGAAGAATTTGTTTAAGCTTATTTATTTAAAGACATAGAAACATAGTTATTGTAATCGCTTAAAAAGGCGTTTCACTTTTACATTAATTCACATAGACTGGCTATGTTTTAGAAAGCTGTTCTTTTATTTAATAAAGAAATTATCGGGCTAGGAATTTATTTAATTTTTAAACTTACGAGATAATATAGTTACGTTATCAAGCGGTTAAATGTGCCGTTAGGCACTAAACATTGGTAGTTATTAATTCAACATTAGTTTAGCGTGCCGTAGGTACGCAACAGCTATCGTTTTGTTGCGTACCTACGGCACGCTTCAATTATATTCCAATTCATATTTTCTACCAATGTTTAGTGCCTAACGACACAAAAAAATAAATTTCAAACGTTGATTCACATAGTTTGGTTATGTTTTAGAAGATGACATTTATTGATTCTTTTTGCATAGCCCTTGGCTTCAGCTAAGGATAATAAAGATTTGAGTTGGAAAAAGGCTTTAGCCAAATTTTTAAATGTTTGGCTAAAGCCCTTTTTGTATCGTTTATAATTTCATCCAGCTAAAGCTGGACGCTATTGAAGCTTAATAAAGAAGTTTTCGACTTTGTTTCTATGTGTTAAAAATAACTCCAAACGATTGAATTAAAACACTTTTAAAAGTTTTTTACTTAGAAACATTGTTTGTAAAATTTAATTTTTAGATTTGTCTAAATTTAATTTTATAATAATGAAAAAACTATTTTTGGTATTGCTTTTATTTGGTTTGCAGATTTCGTTCGCACAGGAAACTTCTACTATTTCTGGATACATCTCAGGCGAAGGCCATAAATTACAGTTTGTAAATGTTCAGCTTATAGGAACAAAACACAAAACCGTTACTGATAGTTTGGGATATTACAAATTAGTAAATATTGCCGTTGGAAATTATACACTACAGATTTCTCAAGAAGGATTCCAGACTATAAAGAAGAAAATAGAAATACTTAAAGATTCCATTCAATCTTATGATTTTGAGTTGACGGATAACGAAAATCAATTGAACGAAGTCGTAGTTTCGGGAACTTTAAAGGCAGTAAAACGATTAGAAAGTGCTGTTCCGGTTGAGGTGTATTCACCGGTTTTCTTCAAGAAGAATCCAACTCCAAGTATTTACGAAGCACTTCAAAACATCAATGGCGTTCGGCCACAGCTTAATTGTGGTGTTTGTAATACGGGCGATATTCATATTAACGGATTGGAAGGGCCGTATACTTTGGTTCTAATTGACGGAATGCCAATTGTAAGCAGTCTTTCGACAGTTTATGGTTTATCGGGAATTCCGAATTCTTTGGTCGAAAGAATCGAAATCGTAAAAGGTCCGGCTTCTTCTCTTTACGGAAGTGAAGCAGTTGGCGGTTTGATCAACATTATCACGAAGAACCCAACAAACGCGCCTTTGTTTTCGGCAGATGTTTTTACGACTTCGTATTTAGAAACTAATGTCGATTTGGGAATGAAATTCAATCCAACTAAAAAATCAACGACACTTTTAGGAATCAATTACTTCGATTACAATCAGGTTGTCGATAAAGATAAAGACGGTTTTACTGATGTGACGCTTTCGCAAAGAATTTCGGTTTTTAATAAATGGAGTTTTCAAAGAGACAATAATCGCCTTTTTACGATCGCAGCCCGCGGAATGTATGAAGATCGCTGGGGCGGAGATGTGCGTTGGGAGAAAAAGTACCGAGGCGGAGATGAAATTTACGGCGAAAGTATTTATACCAAAAGAGGGGAATTAATTGGAAGTTATCAATTGCCTTTTGAAGAAAAACTGATGCTTTCGTTCTCCGGAAATGTACATTATCAAGATAGTCGTTATGGAACAACTTCATACATCGCGAATCAGAAAATAGGTTTCCTGCAACTGACCTGGGATAAAAAGTTAGGTCGAAATGATTTCCTTGCTGGAATTGCGACTCGTTATTCGTATTATGACGACAATACAACCGCAACGAAAGAAGCAGAAAGTACCTGGTTGCCGGGAATTTTTGTTCAGGATGAAATTACGCTTTCTCCAAAAAGCCAGGTTTTGTTAGGAATGCGTTATGATTATAATTCGATTCACGGTTCGATTTATACACCCAGAATCGCTTATCGATGGAAAACGAATGAAAATACCATTTTTCGTTTGAATGCAGGAACCGGATTTCGTGTTGTAAATCTATTTACCGAAGATCACGCAGCGCTTACTGGTTCAAGAGATGTTGTCATCAAAAGCGATTTGAAACCAGAACGATCAATAAATGCAAACCTGAATTACATTCAGAAAATAAACTTTACCAACGGAACTTTTATTGGGATCGAAACAACTGCTTTTTATACCCGATTCAGCAACAAGATAATATCTGATTACGAAACCGATCCTAATAAAATCATTTACGACAATATTAATGGTTACGCAATAAGTCAGGGAATCAGTACCAATGTTGATGTCAATTTTCCGACAGGGCTGAAAATGATTTTGGGTGCTACAATTTTGAATAATAAAAATGTGCAGGACGGGATTGCGGAAAGACCTTTTTTAACCGAGAACTTTACTGCAACCTGGAGTATTTCGTATAAAATAGAACCGTGGAATTTATCATTGGATTATACCGGGAATGTTTACAGCCCAATGAAGTTGCCTTTGTTGAGTGATTTTGATCCGAGAGAGCCAAACTCGCCTTGGTATAGTATTCAGAATATTCAGTTTACCTATTTTGGATGGAAGAATTTTGAATTGTATGGTGGAGTAAAAAATCTATTGAACTTTACACCCAAACGAAATAATCCGTTTTTGATTTCGAGAACCAATGATCCTTTTGATAAAAATGTGCAATACGATGCAGCCGGAAAAGTTCTGGTTACACCGGATAATCCGTACGGTTTGACTTTTGACACCACTTATGTTTACGGACAAAATCAAACAATTCGAGGTTTTTTTGGATTGCGATATACTTTGAGATAAGTTATTTTTTTCGCCACGAATTGCACAAATTTTCACTAATTAATTCGTGATAATTTGTGGAATTCGTGGCAAACTTTTTTATAATAACAAAACAAATGAAAAAGCTATTTCTAATCATCTTTTTAGCATTTACTTCAACGGGATTCTGTCAACTTAAAAGCAGATCTTTTGAGGAAGTTGATAGTTTGCAACATCTTCAAAAGAAGAAAATAATCGTTTTTATTCATACCAATTGGTGTCAGTTTTGCCAAAGAATGAAGCAAACGACTTTTAAAAATCAGGAAATCATCGAAAAACTGAATGCTGATTTCTATTTTATTGATTTTAATGCCGAAGAAAAACGGGATATTGCGTTTAATAATCAGACTTTTAAATATAAACCATCTGGAAATAATGTCGGCGTTCATGAACTGGCTTTGCAGTTAGGAACGATGAATAATCAAATTGTATATCCGGTTTTGTGTGTTCTGAATGAAAAGAGAGAGATTATCCTACAATACAACAACTATCTTAACCCGAAGGATTTTAAAGTTGTTTTAGAAAAATTGGAAGAATAAATTTTCTTATTTTTGAAGATGGCTTCTTCACAAATCCCACACTTCAATTATATCTTTACAGGAACAGGTTTATCAGCCTTGATGACCGTTTATAAAATGGTGTTATCCGGAAAATTCTCGGATCAATCCATTTTGTTATTAGACGAAGATGCTAAGAAAACCAACGACAGAACCTGGTGTTTTTGGGCAAAAGAAGAAACGCTTTGGAATTCGGTTATATCCAAAAAATGGGATTCGGCTTGGTTTGCCAATGAGGATTTTAAACGTGATTTAGACCTGAAACCTTATGAATACAATCAGATTCGAGGTTTAGACTTTTACAATTTTGTTTTTGAAACACTTTCAAAACATCAAAATGTTACTTTTTTGAACGAAAAAGTAACGGATATCAATGAACTCGAAACCCATGTTTTTGTAGGGACAGAATCCAATCGCTATACTTGTGATTATTTATTCAACAGTATTTATACCCAAGCTTTTGCTTTAAGTCAAGCTAAATATCCGGTGCTGCAACAGCATTTTGTGGGTTGGTTTGTAAAATCCGAAGAAGAAATCTTCAATCCTGACCAGGCCACTTTCATGGATTTTTCGGTAGAGCAAAGAGGAAATACACGATTTATGTATGTTTTACCTATTTCTAAAACCGAAGCTTTAGTGGAATATACATTGTTTTCTGAAAATCTTCTCGAAAAAGAAGAATACGAAAATGAGATTCAAATCTATTTAAGAAATCTGGGCACTGATCAATATCAAATTACAGAAAAGGAGCAGGGAAGTATTCCAATGACGTGTTATCCTTTTTGGAAAAAAAATACCAAACGTGTTCTGAATATTGGCACAGCCGGTGGGTGGACAAAAGCAAGTACGGGTTATACATTCAGAAATTCAGATAAAAAATCATCTGAATTGGTTGCGTTTCTTCATTCTTCTCCTGAAGTTTCGGGATCGCTGAAAATGACAAAGTTTCATAAAAAAAGGCGATTCTGGTTTTATGATTTATTACTTTTAGATATTCTATATCGTCATAATGAGTTGGGAAGTGCTATTTTTTCTTCAATGTTCAAAAAAGGAAATCCTGGCTTGATTTTTAAATTTCTAGATGAAGAAACCAGTTTAATTGAAGATCTTAAAGTCATTTTAAAATGTCCTAAAATGCCATTTATCAAAGCTTTGTTTCGGGTGATGTTTAAGTGAAAAATTTTGTTTCACACAGATTCTGCAGATTATAACAGATTTTTTAATCTTTTTATTTGAATAAATTTAAATTAAAAACCTGTGTTCATCAGCTTAAATCCGACAAATCTGTGTGCCATTCCTAAAATCATAAAATATCAATCGAACTATAACAAAACTTTATACCTGAAATTAAGTTGTTGCGAGTAAACTTTGTAACTTTGCAGATCAAAAGTAAAATTTAAAAATAAAGAGATATGTATCCAGAAGAAATGGTAAAACCAATGCAGGCTGAATTGACTACTGCAGGTTTTCAAGATTTACATAGTGCTGATGCTGTAGATAACGCTATCAAAGCTGAAGGTACCACTTTAGTTGTTGTAAACTCTGTTTGTGGTTGTGCTGCAAGAAATGCACGTCCGGGAGCAAAAATGAGTTTAGAAGGCGCTAAAAAACCAGATCACTTAATCACAGTTTTCGCAGGTGTTGACAAAGAAGCTGTTGATGCTGCAAGACAACATATGTTTCCTTTTCCTCCATCATCACCATCTATGGCTTTGTTCAAAAACGGAGAATTGGTTCACATGTTAGAGCGTCACCACATCGAAGGTCGTCCGGCTGAATTAATTGCTGAGAACTTGCAAGATGCGTTTAACGAGTTTTGTTAATTAAGTTGCTGAGGTTCTAAGTAACTAAGATTCTAAGTTATATTAAAGACTGTCTATTTTTAGGCAGTCTTTTTTATTTGAAGCTAATCCAACTAAAATCTGAACTACTAAGAACTTTAGTTTTTAACTTAGAACCTTAGCAACTTAGCATCTTAGGACCTTTGTCCCTATGAACCTTTGCAACTCTGAACCTTTTTCCTTACTTTTGCACTTTCAAAAAAATAATTTCTAAACTTAAAAACTGTTTATAGCATGCAACTGTATAACACTTTAAGCGCAGAAGAAAGAGCCATCATGATCGATGATGCCGGTAAACAACGACTAACGTTGTCTTTCTATGCGTATGCCAAAATTCAAGATCCCAAAAAATTTCGCGATGATTTATTTGTAGCCTGGAACAAGCTCGATGCTTTAGGCCGAATCTACGTTGCCCACGAAGGAATAAATGCTCAGATGAGTATTCCTGAAGAAAATTTAGAAGCTTTTAGAGCTACTCTTGAAGTATATGATTTCATGAAAGGCATTCGTTTGAATGAAGCGGTAGAACATGATGACCACTCCTTTTTGAAATTGACTATTAAAGTACGTGATAAAATCGTTGCTGACGGTTTGAACGATGAAACTTTTGATGTAACCGATATAGGCGTTCACCTGAAAGCCAAGGAATTCAATGAGATTCTGGATGACCCAAATACGATTGTAGTAGATTTTAGAAATCACTACGAAAGTGAAGTGGGACATTTTAAAGGTGCTATTACTCCCGACGTTGAAACGTTTAGAGAGAGTTTACCAATAATCAACGATCAGCTTCAGAACCATAAAGAAGATAAAAACCTGGTCATGTATTGCACCGGTGGAATTCGTTGCGAAAAAGCGAGCGCTTATTTTAAACATCAGGGCTTTAAAAATGTGTTTCAATTAGAAGGCGGAATCATCAATTACGCGAAACAAATTGAAGCAGAAGGTCTTGAAAGCAAATTCATCGGAAAAAACTTTGTGTTTGATAATCGTCTTGGCGAAAGAATTACAGAAGATATTATTTCGCAATGCCATCAATGCGGAAAACCTTGCGACAACCATACGAATTGCGAGAATGATGGATGCCATTTGTTGTTTATTCAGTGTGATGAATGTAAGGCGGCAATGGAAAACTGTTGCTCTACAGAATGTCTTGATGTTATACACATGCCTTTGGTTGATCAGGTTCGTTTAAGAACTGGAAAGCAGGTTGGAAATAAAGTTTTCAGAAAAGGAAAATCGGAGAACTTAAAATTCAAACATTCCGGAGATTTAGCAGATACTGCTTTGGCTGCAGCCGAAAAGCCACTTGATATCCGTCAGAAAATAAAAGTAAAAAAAGCACTTATAGGTAAAGCGGAACATTATTATGTAAAAGCGCAAGTTGGACTTTTTACTGTTGAAAACCAGGAATTAAACGTTGGTGATACAATCTTAATTTCAGGACCAACAACAGGAAATCAGGAATTGACTCTAGAGAAAATGATCGTGAACGGAGCAGAAACTAAAACTGCAAAAATTGGGGATAAAGTGACTTTTGAAGTGCCTTTCAGAATCAGATTATCGGATAAAATATATAAGATTTTAGGATAAATTTCCTCTGAAATAAAATTTTAAAAAGCCTATTTTGTGTGAACAGAATAGGCTTTTTAATTTTTGATGTCCTTATTGTTGATTTTTTTAGTTAAAATTCAGTAAAACGCGTGTTGATTTTAAGTGTTTTAAATCCATTTCAACTTCAACTTTAGCCACATCAGAAATTATTATTTTGATATGTGTTAATTACCCACTTTTGCATTAATGTTGTGCTTTTTAATGTATGCTTTTGCGACATTCATTAATGCAGTAAATTTGGTATTAATATCCTTGTCAGTAGAAGCATCAAAATCTGCGATTGCTGTTTGTATTTGATCTGCCGGGACTTTTTCATCTTTCATCTTAGCAATGGGTAAGTAACCTTCTTTTTGTTTGGCTATTGCATAACTAAAAAGATCTTTTGATGCAGCAAGTAATTCCCTGTTATCATCGTCCTCTTTTATTTCGGCAATAGTTTTGTATCGTTTTTCTAACTCGGTTATTTGAAATTGAAAGTAATCATAGTAGGAGGATGGAATCATTTTTTTAGTGGCATCATCATAAACCTGTGGCTCAGATTCTAACTGGCGATTGATTTGCGTGCTGCCAAAACTAGATAAGAGGTTGGAGTTTAGTACTGCTATTTCAAAAGTTTTTTCTGGTGTGTAGTTGTTGCAAGAAGTAAAAAGCATACTTCCTGTAAGTATTGCTATTAATACTAATGCACTGTTTAATTTTTTTTTCATTTTGAAGTTTATTTGTAAAATTTTGTTAATCAAATATTTAAGTATAAGAAATGCAGTTTTATTTACCCTTTTAGAATTTTACTTTTCTCTGCTTCAAATTCTTCGGTAGTTAAAATACCGGCATCTAAAAGTTCCTTAAGATCTAATAAAGCTTTTTTCTTTCCTTCCATAGAACTTGCTGTATTGTTGTTTTCTTCTGTTGCAGCTGTTTTAATTGGTGTTACAACGGTTCCGGACGGGGCATGTTTTAGAATTAGTTCCGTAATTTCATTGAATCCTTTTACATTCGAGTAATCAATGGCTTTTTGTTCTTTTACATTTACGATTGTAGCATCGGCTTTATTTTCAAGTAAATATTTTACCACATCTTTTTTGCCGCTTGCCGCACTGTAATGCAAAGGTGTGTTTCCGGATTCATCTTGTATGTTGATGTTTGCTCCTGCTTCGATAAGCAGTTTGACCATACTCAGATTGCCTTTTTTTGTGGCAATATGCAACAGACTTTCGCCACCATAACTGTAACTGCTGTTAAGTGTAAAACTGGAATCGACTGCTATATTGGTTGCACTAACTACCCAATCCAGGTAATCATTCATCGATGAGGTATCTTCGGCTACTGGTTTACTAAAGTTTACATCGACCCCATTGTCTAAAAATAAGCTCACAATTTCTTTTTGATTGTTGCTGCAGGCATACCAAACTGGTGAATGACCGCTATTGTTTGACGTAAATACATCAGCACCTCTTTCTACTAATAATTTGGCCAGCATTCTGTTGGTTTCGTAACAGGCTATCAACAGGGCATTTTCGCCAGCGTGATTCATGTGATTAATATCTGCGCCATTGTCCAGCAACAACGTCACCATTGGTAAAGATTTAGTATAACAGGCAAAAATCAAAGGAGTATTTCCTTGTTTGTCAGTAGTGTTAATGTTGGCACCTTTGTCTAAAAGCAATTGTATGATTTCGCGGTTTTGTTTTCCGGAAGCTATTAAAAGAGGTGTTTCGCCATTGTTGTTCAAAAGATCGACATCGATCCCGGCTTCTAATAATTTTGAAGCGATCTCAACTTGTGCGGTCTGAACCGTTAAATGCAAAAGACTATTGCCATTTTTGTCGTTAATTTCAATTTTTGCACCATTTTCTAAAAGATAGAGTGCGGTTTGTTTTTGCTTTTGCAAAAAGGCAAAGAACAAAGGCGTTTCTCCTTGATGATCTTCATAATTGATATCGGCACCATCTTCACATAATAGTTTTACAATATCCAGATATCCTCTGTGAGCGGCATAATGCAGAGCTGTTCTTCCTTTTTCATCGGTATATTTTACATCAACTTCTTTATTCTGAAGCAGTAATTCGGCTATTTTTCTGTTGCCATTTTCGCAGGCAATTATAAATGACATGGACATATATTGCTATTTTTTAATATAAATTTTGTTGTTAGGATTTCATTAAAAGTTCGACTGTTTTTATTTTCAGGTTATCTCCTGAGGCAAGCATAAGTGCTGTTTCGTCCTTATCATTGGTAATGTCTTTATCAGCACCATTTTCCAGTAATAACTTTACTTTTCTATAGGTTTCTTTTGCAGCTTCGGCATCGTAATTTACATTGTAATCACATACTTTATGCAATAACGTATTGCCTTCATTATCCTGTTCGTTGAGGTCAATAGAGGAAGTATCCAATACAGATTTTAGGATGGTGGCTTTTTTTTCTGCAATATAATCCAGTCCTGATTTTGGTTTTCCATAATATTGAGCGCAGTAATTGAGATCGGCACCATCGGATAGTAATCTTTCTAAAAATTTCAAACTGCTTTCTGAATGCGACATCGATCGGATGTATTCTGTTAATAACGTTCTTCCGTCTTTGTTGATGATGTTGAAATTGGCTGTAAAAGCGGCAGCTAAAAGATCATAGATTTCATAAGAAGATTGCTCGGCAACAGCATAATAAAAAGCATTGTTTTCGAGGTTGTCTGTTTCATTCGCATCTGCGCCATTGTCGAGCAATATTGGAATGTATTCTTTTTTGACTTTTTTTACTGCACAAAGTAAGGGTGTTGTACCAACGATATTTTTTTCATTAATATCAAGGCCGTTTTCCAGTAATAAACGAATGTATGCGACTCCTTTTTCTGAATCTAAACCATAGATGTTTATAACGCGGTAAATCAAATTTTCTCCTGCATTGTTTTTAAACTGGGTATTACAGCCAAAATCTTCAATCAGACTTTTAATAATGGCTACGGCAGCTCCTTTCTCAATGCAATATCCTAGTAAGGTCTGGTCGCTGACTTCATCATTAATATTATCCATTTTTGACATCAGGGCTTTAAAAAAAGAAACAGCTTCGTCGTCACCTTTTAAATCCCGTACAACAGTACTAAAAATGGATTTGTCAAAATTGTCCAGTTCATAAATATCAGTTTCAATAAAACCGGCTTTTATTAAAGCCTCTATTAAATCAATGGCCTTTGCGTTAAAAATTTTGGCCGTTATTTGCGAAAAATTGTTTTTAAGATAGTGCTCATTAAACGATTCCCCGTTTTTAAGTGCTTCTCTGGCAGCATCTAAATTGCCCTGAAAAATATACTCTTCTATTTTGTTTTGTGTAGACATGTGAAAAAAAATTATGAAAATGAAAGATAAAACTTAATTATGTGAATTTGTGGAATAAAAAAAAGTATCTGTGAAGATTAAAACGTAAAATATATAAATGTAGTTTAAAAAAAGAAAATAAATAGGACAGCGAAAGCCATAAAACTAACAAAATAAGGTTTTTTATTAGGGCATTATTGAACTAATTTTAATACGATTCAGGTCGAAAATTGGTCATTAAAAACCTGTTTTTTAACGAACAAAGGGCGTTTTTTTATTTAACACCCCTTTAGTTTTAATCGTTAAAAAGCAAACTAAAAAAAATACTATCTTTACACATTAATCTTTTTAAGAACTTAAGTTGCATTAATTGCAACACTACATATAAAATTATGGCATGTACAAGTTGTTCAACTTCTGATGGTGGTGCACCTAAGGGTTGTAAAAATAATGGGACTTGCGGCACCGATAGCTGCAATAAACTGACGGTTTTTGACTGGCTTTCGAACATGAGCCCGTCTAATGGAGAAGCAATTTTTGATTGTGTTGAGGTTCGTTTTAAAAACGGACGTAAGGAATTTTTTAGAAATTCAGAAAAATTAACTTTAAGTATTGGTGATATTGTAGCAACTGTTGCATCACCGGGACACGATATTGGTATTGTTACTCTTACAGGAGAATTGGTAAAAATTCAAATGAAGAAAAAAGGAGTAAACCATGAAAGTAACGAAATTCCAAAAATTTATAGAAAAGCATCTCAAAAAGATATTGATATCTGGTCTGTAGCACGTGATCGCGAAGAACCAATGAAAGTTCGTGCGCGTGAATTAGCAATTCAGCATAAATTAGAAATGAAAATTTCTGATATTGAATTTCAGGGAGACGGATCTAAAGCGACGTTTTACTACACCGCAAACGACAGGGTCGATTTTAGACTTTTGATTAAAGATTTTGCTAAAGAATTTAGTACAAGAGTCGAAATGAAACAAGTGGGTTTCCGTCAGGAAGCAGCACGTTTAGGTGGAATTGGTTCTTGCGGACGAGAACTTTGCTGTTCGACCTGGCTGACCGATTTTAGAAGTGTCAACACATCAGCAGCCCGTTACCAACAACTTTCACTGAATCCGCAAAAACTAGCCGGACAATGCGGAAAATTAAAATGTTGCCTGAACTATGAGCTTGACACCTACATGGATGCCTTGAAGGATTTTCCGGATTATGACACTAAATTAGTGACTGAAAAAGGAGATGCCATCTGTCAGAAACAAGATATTTTTAAGGGATTAATGTGGTTTGCCTACACGAATAATTTTGCAAACTGGCATGTTTTAAAAATTGATCAGGTCAAAGAGATTATTGCCGAAAACAAACAGAAAAATAAAGTCTCTTCATTAGAAGATTTTGCTATCGAAGAAACTTCAGAGCCTGAAAAAGACTTTAATAATGCAATGGGTCAGGAAAGCTTAACGCGTTTTGACCAGCCAAAAAGAAAGAAAAAGCCAAATCGCAAACGCAAACCAAATGCTGAAGCAGCGATTGTGGCAACTCCAAACAAACCTCAGGCAGCTCCAAATCAAAACAAGCCGGTAATTTCAAATCAAAATAAACCTGCCGGAAATGGAAACCCGAATAAAGGAAACAAACCGAATAATAACAAGCCAAATCAGTCGAATAAAGCGAACAACAATTCGAATGATAATAAAGCGGCTGAACCTAGAAAACCTATAATTATTACTAAAAATGAGAATAAAAAATAGTGGGATTCTTCTTTTGGTAGCTATACTTCTTTTTTCTTGTGATAAAAAAAGAGTATTCGATGAGTATAAATCTGTTGGAAGTGCCTGGAACAAAGACAGCATAGTAACCTTCGATCTGCCGGTTTTAGATTCGACCAAAAAATACAATTTATTTATAAATTTGAGGGACAATAACAATTATCCGTTCAAAAATTTGTTTTTAATTGTGGCTATTGAAACACCAAGTGGTTTCACAAAAGTAGATACTTTAGAATATGAAATGGCAAAGCCGGACGGAACCTTGTTGGGTAATGGTTTTACTGACATAAAAGAAAGTAAACTTTATTACAAAGAAGATGTAAAGTTTAAAGGAAAATACAAAGTACACATCAAACAAGCCGTTAGAGAATCAGGGAAAATTCCTGGCGTTCAGGCTTTAGAAGGTATTACAGATGTAGGTTTTAGAATAGAACAAAAAGATTAGAAAAATAGTTATATGGCCACCAAGAAAAACAATCAACCTAATAGTACCAAAGATATTAACTACTATAAAAAGAAATTCTGGAGAATTTTTGCGTATACCTTGCTGGGTATTTTAGCCTTCTTTTTATTTGCCTCATGGGGATTATTCGGCTCTATGCCTTCGTTTGAAGATTTAGAAAATCCGGATTCTAATTTGGCTACAGAAATCATTTCATCTGATGGAGTAGTAATTGGTAAATATTTTAAAACCAACAGATCACAACTTAAATATTCTGATTTACCAAAGAGTTTAGTCGAAGCTTTGGTTGCTACCGAAGATGCTCGTTTTTATGACCATTCGGGGATTGACGGACGCGGAACTCTTAGAGCAGTTTTTAGTTTAGGAACTAATGGTGGAGCGAGTACATTGACACAACAGTTGGCAAAACAATTATTTCACGGAGAAGGATCAAAATTCCTTCCGTTCAGGATTGTACAAAAAATAAAAGAATGGATTATTGCTATTCGTCTGGAACGACAGTATACCAAGAACGAAATTCTGGCGATGTATTGCAACGTTTATGATTTCGGAAATTATTCTGTTGGGGTAAGTTCCGCAGCACAAACGTATTTCTCTAAAGATCCGAAAGATTTGACGATGGATGAATCGGCTATTCTAGTCGGAATGTTCAAAAACTCAGGATTATACAATCCGGTTCGTAATCCCGAAGGAGTAAAAAATCGTCGTAACGTTGTGCTTTCCCAAATGGCAAAAGCAAATATGATTACTGATGCTGAGAAATTGAGATTGCAGGCTTTACCAATCGCTTTAAAATTCAAATTGGAAAGTCATCGTGAAGGAACGGCTACTTATTTTAGAGAATATCTTCGTGATTATATGAAAAAATGGGTATCAGAAAACAAAAAGCCAGACGGTTCTGATTATGATATTTACAAGGATGGTCTGAAAATTTATACCACTATCGATTCAAGAATGCAGTTACATGCTGAAGAAGCTGTTTCTGAACACATGAAAAACCTGCAACAACAGTTTTTTATTGAACAGAAGACCAATAAAAACGCACCTTTTGTAAATATTTCTCAGGCAGAAACGGATCGACTCATGATGCAGGCGATGAAAAATTCTACGCGTTGGGCTATTATGAAAGATATGGATAAAAGTGAGGATGATATCATTGCTTCTTTCAAAGTAAAAACAAAAATGCGTGTATTTACCTGGAAAGGAGAACGCGATACAGTAATGACTCCTCTGGATTCAATTCGTTATTTCAAACACTTTTTGCAATCTGGTTTAATGGCAATGGAGCCACAAACCGGAAACATTAAAGCATGGGTTGGTGGAATCAATTATAAATATTTCCAGTACGATCACGTTGGGCAGGGAGCAAGACAGGTAGGTTCTACTTTTAAACCGTTTGTTTACGCAACAGCTATTGAACAATTGAATATGTCTCCTTGTGATTCAATCCTTGACGGACCATTTATGATCCACAAAGGGCGTCATAATGTTACTGCGGATTGGGAACCAAGAAACTCTGATAATAGATACCGCGGCATGGTTACATTGAAACAAGGTCTGGCCAATTCGATCAATACCATTTCTGCAAAATTGATAGATCGTGTAGGGCCGGAAGCTGTGGTTGAATTGACGCATAAATTAGGAGTAAAAACTGAAATTCCCGCACAACCCTCTATTGCATTGGGTGCTGTTGATATTACGGTTGAAGATATGGTTGCTGCCTACAGTACATTTGCAAATCAGGGGGTTTATGTAAAACCACAATTTTTAAGTCGTATCGAGAATAAAAGCGGAGAGGTTATCTATGAGCCAATTCCGGAATCTCATGACGTTTTAAATAAAGATATTGCCTTTGCAGTCATCAAATTATTAGAAGGGGTTACTGAAACCGGTTCTGGTGCTCGTTTACGTACGCAAGGCGGTGGAAGTGGAGATAACCGTTGGACAGGATATCCTTATATGTTCAGAAATCCTATTGCAGGTAAAACAGGAACAACTCAAAACCAGTCTGATGGTTGGTTTATGGGAATGGTTCCTAACCTGGTGACAGGAGTCTGGGTGGGTTGTGAAGATCGTTCAGCACGTTTTAAAAGTTTAACTTACGGACAAGGTGCAACAGCTGCATTGCCAATTTGGGGCTACTTTATGAAACTTTGTTATGCAGATCCGGGACTTCAGGTTTCGAAATCAGAGTTTGAGCGACCTGCAAATCTTTCTATAAAAGTAGATTGTTACAGTGCTCCAAAAGTAAAAGATACTACCGCAACAGAACAAAATACAGACGAATTCGAATTGTAGTTTAAGTTTAGTTTTAGAATAAAAAAATCCTTTTGTGATCTTCTGTAATTAGAAGAAAACAAAAGGATTTTTTTTGGAATAGATGGTTATTTTAAGACTGTTACAAAATATACTTCTATACTCCGCCGTCTATACTCCGCTAGGAGTTAAATATCGATAGGAATCATGACACCATCTACCAGAATGTCCCATAGGGACTACACCTTTATTAATAGAAATTGAGCGCGTATAGTCCCTACGGGACAAAAATATTCCTAACAATATATTTTCTACTGACATTTAATCTCTACGAGATATATCTACATGAAATAAAAATGGGTGAATAGATACATATTGCAAAGAATTAAATATGCAAAAATAAAATCATTACGAAATCGTTATAATTTAATCTGAAAATCTTATTTTTATCAAAAATATACGATAATAAAGACCCTTTGTTATGATTACAAAAAAAGTAAATAACGTTCACGAAGCTACAACAGGAATTAAAAGTGGGATGACTCTTATGTTTGGTGGTTTTGGTTTATGCGGAATTCCTGAAAATGCAATTGCTGCATTAGTCGATACAACAATTTCAGATTTAACCTGTATTTCGAACAATGCCGGAGTTGATGATTTTGGCTTAGGATTGCTTTTGCAGAAAAAGCAGATCAAAAAAATGATTTCGTCTTATGTTGGTGAAAATGCTGAGTTCGAACGTCAGATGCTTTCCGGTGAGCTTGAAGTTGAGTTGACTCCACAAGGAACATTAGCCGAACGTTGTCGTGCAGCCCAAGCAGGAATTCCTGCTTTCTTTACGCCGGCAGGTTATGGAACTGAAGTTGCTGAGGGAAAAGAAGTGCGTGAATTCAACGGAAAAATGCACATCATGGAAGAAGCATTCAAAGCCGACTTTGCGATTGTAAAAGCCTGGAAAGGTGACGAAGCCGGAAATCTTATTTTTAAAGGAACAGCCAGAAATTTCAATGCCTGTATGGCAGGAGCAGCTAAGATCACGATTGCCGAGGTAGAAGAATTGGTTGCAGTGGGCACTTTAGATCCAAATCAAATTCATATTCCGGGAATTATGGTACAGCGTATTTTTCAGGGCGAGAAATTTGAGAAAAGAATCGAGCAAAGAACAGTAAGACAAAGAAATTAGAGAATTAGAAAATGTGATAATTAGAGAATGAGTCAGATTGCCAAAGTGAAGCATTGTCTAATTGTCTAATTTCCAAATTGACACATTAAAAAACTATGTTAACAAAAGAAGATATTGCAAAACGTATTGCAAAAGAAGTAAAAGACAGGTATTTTGTCAATCTCGGAATTGGAATTCCAACTTTGGTCGCGAATTATGTCAGAGAGGATATTGCCGTAGAGTTTCAAAGTGAGAATGGTGTTTTGGGTATGGGACCTTTTCCTTTTGCGGGAGAAGAAGACGCAGATATTATCAATGCCGGAAAACAGACTATTACGACATTGCCGGGAGCCAGTTTTTTTGATTCCGCTTTCAGTTTTGGAATGATTCGCAGCCAGAAAGTCGATTTAACGATTTTGGGTGCGATGGAAGTTTCAGAAAACGGAGATATTGCCAATTGGAAAATTCCGGGTAAAATGGTAAAAGGAATGGGAGGAGCAATGGATTTAGTGGCTTCTGCCGAAAATATCATTGTTGCTATGATGCACGTGAATAAAGCAGGTGAATCTAAAATCTTAAAAAAATGTACTTTACCATTAACAGGCGTAGGATGCGTTAAAAAGGTAGTAACTGAATTAGCAGTTCTCGAAGTGACAGAAAAGGGTTTTAAGCTCTTAGAAAGAGCACCAGGTATTTCTGTGGAACATATTATAGCTTCAACGGAAGCAAATCTAATTATCGAAGGAGATATTCCGGAAATGGATCTAAGATAGATTCTTACTTTTTTCTAAAGAACCTATTAAGGCTGGCTTTTAAAAGGCCGGCCTTTTTTTGTAGGAATATTTTAAGATTTCGGGCAGGCTATTTTTTCCAGTAAAATCGGCATCTCAACTGTTTTTTAGTGATTAATGTATTGTTAATCAGTAGTATAATTAATTTTTGAGGTCTTTTTTTGTGAAATTATTACAATTTGTTAAATAAAAATGAATTTTAAGTAAAAGAAGTTGTATTTTATCGATTAATGGCAATTTTTGGCGATTATATAACATAATTAAAATACTTTTATTTCAAAATAGAGTATTTACTTACATTAAATATTTTATTTGTAATCCTTTAACCAAAATCAAAAACAAATTAATTATGGAAAGAAAATTACCAAAAATTATGGCATCAACGGTTGTCATTCTTACATTTTCAGTAGCAGGATTTGCCCAAAGTACAGACAAAAGGGTGAGTCAAAAAAATGTATCAGAAAACGGACAACCCAGCTTAATCACTTTTAGTGATAAATCCAGTTACAAAGAAACAGATTACAATACCGTCTTTAAAGAACAATTGGGCTTAAAGGACAATCAGTCTTTTTCGAAAATTAAAGTAGAATCAGATAAAGAAGGTTTTACACATGAAAAATTCCAATTGTATGAACAAGGTGTCAAAGTTGAATTTGCCAATTATACATTACATTCAAAAAACGGAAAAGTGACTTCGATGAATGGGGAATTTTATGCTCTTGAAAATGTAAAAACGACTCCTAAATTATCGAGCCAGGCTGCTTTTGCGAAAGCGGTTGCTCACACAGGAGCCAAACAATACCTTTGGGAAACCCCGGAAGATGCTGCTGCGTTAGGGTATGAAAAACCAAAAGGCGAATTGGTCCTGTTACCAAATATGGAAGAACAGGGACAAGAAAGAAAAAGCGATCAGGTACGACTGGCTTATAAATTTGATATTTATGCCACAAATCCATTAAGTCGTGGAGATCTATACATTGATGCCGAAAATGGAAAAGTATTATTTTATAATGCCACGATAAAACATCTTGGAGAATACAGCCATGGAGGTAAATCAAAATCTGCTAAAATAAATTCAGTAAATCAAAAAGGGGATTCTAATTCCAAAATGGCTATTGTGGCGGCAAATGCAGCCACACGTTACAGCGGAACGCAAGTCATACAAACTACTTTGAGTGGGTCGTCTTACAGACTGGCGGACGCCACAAGAGGTTTAGGTATCAACACCTTCAACATGCAAAAAGGAACCAGTTACACCGCTGCAGTAAATTTTACGGATGCTGATAATAACTGGACAGCGGCAGAATACAACAATACTAATAAAGATAATGGTGCATTAGATGCGCATTGGGGAGCTGAAAAAACGTATGACTATTGGTCAACAGTACATGGCAGAAATAGTTATGATAATGCAGGTGCTATTATAAAAAGCTATGTGCATTATAGTAATGCCTATGATAATGCCTATTGGGATGGTAGTGTAATGACGTACGGTGACGGAAGCGGAACTTATTTTGACATTTTAACGGCTATTGATGTTGCGGGGCACGAAATAGGACATGCGGTTTGTACCTATACAGCAAACCTGGCCTATCAAAAAGAATCCGGCGCGATGAATGAAGCATTGTCAGATATTTGGGGAGCCTGTATTGAATATGCTGCAGCACCAACGAAATCTACCTGGCTAATTGGTGAAGATATCGAAAGAAGATCAGGACATCTTGCTTTACGATCCATGAGTGATCCAAATTCTGAAGGGCAACCGGATACTTACGGAGGAACTTATTGGGTAAACGTAAGCTGTACGCCAACAAGCAGTAATGACTATTGTGGTGTTCATACGAATTCGGGTGTTTTGAATCACTGGTTTTATATTTTATCAGTTGGTAAATCCGGAACAAATGATATTGGAAGCGTATATAACGTAACCGGTATTACAATTGACAAAGCTGCTAAAATTGCTTATCGTTTAGAAAGCGTGTATTTAACGGCTAACTCAACATATGCTAATGCAAGAACTGGTGCTATACAATCTGCTATTGATTTGTATGGTGCAGGTTCTGCTGAAGTTATTGCAACGACTAATGCATTTTATGCCGTTGGTGTAGGTGCCGCTTATGTAGCATCAACAGATACAGTTGCACCAACAGCTCCAACATCTCTTGCTGCTTCCGGGACAACAGGTGCAACAACTAATCTAACCTGGACAGCTTCTACAGATAATGTAGCCGTAACAGGATATAACATTTATCAGGGTACAACTCTAAAAGGTTCTTCTACGACTACAAGTTATACCGTAACAGGATTAACTGCGCTAACAGCTTACACTTTTACGGTAAAAGCCAAAGATGCCGCAGGAAATCTTTCAGCCGCAAGTAATGCTGTAAATGTGACCACTACGGCAGCTACTATTGCTTATTGTACTTCTCAGGGGAACAGTACTGCTGACGAAAGAATTAGTAAAGTGGTATTTGGAACTATAAACAATACTTCAACCGGAACTACAGGTTATGAAAACTATACTAGCATTTCGACAAATGCGGCAAGAGGAACAGCTTATACGATAACTATTACGCCAAGTTGGACCTCTTCTGTTTATAGTGAAGGATATGCAGTTTTTATAGATTATAATCAGGATGGTGATTTTGCAGATTCCGGCGAAACAGTTTTTACAAAAGCAGCCTCTACGGGAACTACTGCAACGGGAACAATTACAATTCCTGCAACAGCAACTCTTGGAACAACCAGACTTAGGGTTTCTATGAAATACAACGCAATTCCAACATCTTGTGAGACTTTCTCTTACGGACAAGTCGAAGATTATTCGATAAATATCACGGCTTCAGGAGCAATTGTTACTCAGGAAATTGCTGCGGGATTAATTGAGACAACTGAAACTTCAAGTTTTGCATTATATCCAAATCCAGTTGCAGAAGAACTAAACATTTCGTTTTTGGATAATACAGGATATACATTCAGAATTACAAATACATTGGGGCAACAAGTGACTACGGGAGAACTTTCCGGAAGTCCAATCGATGTAAGCAGATTAACTACCGGAGTTTATATCATCGAATTGAATAACGGCAGTAAAAGAATCGTTAAGAAATTTGCTAAAAAATAAAATTTGAATTAGTAAAAACGAAAAGCCTCGCAATATTTTGCGAGGCTTTTTTATTAAAATTGGTGGTGATTAAATTCGTATAAAAAAATGTATTCTTTGCGGTAAACCAGACTACAAAGTAAAACTCAGGCGGCTAAAGTAGTAAGCTCCCGTAGTTCCCATTTGTACCGGTGCATATTTGAAAACTCCGTAATAACTGTTTTCATAAATTTGTCTGTCCGGGAAAATATCAAATAAATTGTTTGCTCCCAAAGCAATCTGAATTTTTGGAGTTATTTTGTAAGCAACAGTCATATCTGTAACTACTTTTCCGTTGTGTTTCTGGATGCCTCCAAAAGGAAATCCATCACGAATCACTTCACCAAAATACGTATTTCTTAATAAGAAATTCCATTTGGTTAAACTATAATTGATTGCAAAAGTTCCTTTGTGTTTCGGCGTATTGGTTTCGATCAGACTTCTTTCCTGAGGTCCGTAATATACATCTTCCTGGCCAACAAATAAAGGCGGAATGTTGTTCAGTTTATCATCAACTTTGTTTGCATTGTAATTGTATAATAACGAAAGATTCATTTTTCCCGGTCCAACATTCATATCATAGTCAATAACCACATCAACTCCGTTTGTAGTAGTGTTGATGGCATTGGTAAAAAAACGTCCGGTTTGAGCGCCGTATTGTGCAAACAAATCACGAAGGGCAGGAACAGGATCTCCGTAAGCATCATTTCCTAAGTTTCCTGTAAGGATGATTCTGTTGTCAATTCTGATATGGTAGTAATCAGCGGTAATATGTAATTTTTTGGTTGGAGAATAAACAATTCCAAAGCTGTAATTTCTGGAAGTCTCCTCTTTTAATTTGGGTATTCCAAGTTCTTTCGCTACCTGGCTATCATTTCTAAAAATTCCCGAATTCAGGATTTGTCCGTCAACAACATCTGTTGCAATATTATTAAAATACTGTTGGTGTAAGGATGGTGCTCTGAAACCTGAACTAATAGCCCCACGAACAAAAAGATTGTCAAGGATTTTATATCTGGCAGATAATTTTCCGTTTATGGTATTTCCAAAATCGGTAAAATCCTCGTAACGACCGGCAACTCCAATCAATAATTTCTCTGTAAGATCAGCTTCAACATCGGCGTAAACACCTACACTGTTTCTGTTTTCGTTTACAGCATTCAAAGGAGAAAATCCAGGGAATGATTGTGCCCCTCCATCGATATAAGAATCTTCTTCACCGGGAACAATTTTGTATTTTTCAAAACGATATTCACCTCCAAAAGCAACATTCAAACCATGAAAAATATCTTTATACAATCTTGAAACATCTGCATTTACCGTGTTTTGTAAAAAAGAATGATTTCCGGCTTTAAAATCAGTTGGGCTATTATCGCCTAAGGAAACGTTGTTGGTATTGGATACTTCATAAATAAATTTATTTTCTCCGATAGTATTGCTTACATCCAATTTCCATTCTCCAAATTTAAATTTAAAACCAACTGAAGAAGAAAGATCCGTTACAACAGAGTTTAATTCCGGTTGAAACCCGAAAAGGAAAATAGAAGCCACCACATTTTCAGTTTCACTTGGCAAACGTCTGAAGCCGTAACCTGTTCCTTCTCTGTGGCTCACGCCTCCGTTTGCATAAAACTCGATTTGGTCGTTTAACGGAATCGATGCATTAAAGAAACCCTGAAGATTCTGAATTTTTGCATCTCCAATCTGGAAATTAAAATCGTCACGTTTCAACCCGTTTTGAGCTAATAAATTATCATCAATCTGACGCGATTGCGCCGGATTATCAGCAAAATCATAAGCGAAGAAATTGCCTTCAGCCGATTGGTCAAAAATAATCAGATTATTGTTCTGTGAACGATTTGTTTTTTGGCGATCGTTGAATTCAGCTGTTAAATTGATGAAACCGCCTTTGTTGCCAATTTTTGCACCGTAATTTAAGTTCATGTTTGTAGTTTGACCATCGTTTCTTGATGTCGAACCATAAGTAGCATTTACTTCTAAACCTGCATTGTCTTTTAAAACCAAGTTGATCACACCTGCAATCGCATCAGAACCGTATTGTGCAGCTGCACCATCGCGAAGAACCTCAATTCGTTTAATGGCCGAGGCAGGAATCGCGCTTAAATCGGTACCAACAGAACCGTTTCCAACCGTATTTTGATAGTTTACTAATGAAGTTGTGTGTCTTCTTTTTCCGTTTATCAAAACCAGGACCTGATCAGGGCCTAAACCTCTTAATGAAGCCGGGTCAATATGCTCCGTTCCGTCTGCGGATGATTGTCTGTTTGAATTGAATGATGGGATCAAATACGTTAATATATCGTTTGTCGTAGTTTGTGGAGTGGTATTTCTGATTTTAGCCAGATTCACAACATCAACAGGAACAGCAGTTTCTAATTTACTCTTGTTGGGATTTCTGCTTCCTACAACTACAATTTCATCCAGACTATTATTCTCTAATACCAATTGTATTTCTATAAAATGATCTTTTGCAAGGACTTCCTTCTTTTGATACCCAAATAAAGATACAATAAGTGTTGGGGTATTTGCTGAAGATGTTATGGTGAATTTTCCTAAAGCATCAGTTATAGTATTATTTTGAGTTCCTTTGATTAGGATAGTAGCAAATTCTAACGGGTTTCCATTTTCATTCGTGATGGTTCCTTTTATCTCGTGATTTTGTGCAAAAAACAAAGTACTTGATAAAGTAAGAATTGCGGTTATGACAATTTTTAGTTTTTTTCTCATTGATAAGTTTGGTTTTGTGTATGACGTAATATTTACTTCAATAGAAATGGAAAGCTAATTTCCTAGTATTTATATAGGCTATTGAATAAAATGCAAATGTAATTGTAAATAATCAAAATCGATTTATAAAATCTTGTTTTTTATAAGTTCTTGGTGTCAATTTTTGAATTTAATGAAATATCTTTGCTGAAAATTTAAAAAGAGAAAAAATGAAAGTACGTTTATTACTTTTTTTGTGTGCTATAACATTTACCGGTTTCGCACAAAATAATGTATTGGTTTTTCAATCAGATTTTGGATTGAAAGATGGGGCAGTATCTGCTATGAAAGGGGTTGCAATGGGAGTTTCGACTGATATTAAAATATTTGATGTAACGCATGAAATCCCGGCATTTAATATTTGGGAAGCGGCGTATCGTTTGTCTCAAACTGCACAATATTATCCTGCGGGAACTGTATTTGTATCTGTTTGTGATCCGGGAGTTGGTACAGCAAGACACTCTGTTGTTTTATTGACAAAATCAGGCCATTACTTTGTAACTCCGGATAACGGAACTTTGACCCTTATTGCAGAACAATTGGGAATTCAGGAAATTCGTGAAATCGATGAGGTAAAAAACCGTCGTCAGAATTCAAACGAATCGTATACGTTTCATGGTCGCGATGTTTATGCCTTTACGGGTGCTCGTTTAGCATCAAAAACAATTACTTTCGAAGAGGTTGGCCCTAAATTACCCAATGAAGTGGTGAAAATCGAGTATCAAAAACCGGTTTTCGAAAAAGGAATTATCAAAGGAGGAATTCCAATTTTAGATATTCAATACGGAAATGTCTGGACCAATATCGACAAAAAGACATTTGCTAATTTAGATATAAAAGCTGGGGATATGGTTAAAATCCAGATTTTCAACGGAACTAAAAAAGCGTATGAAGGAAAACTAAAACTGGTACATACTTTTGGAGAAGTTCCCGTTGGTACTGACGTGTGTTACTTTAATAGCCTTTTGAATTTTTCATTGGCAGTAAATCAGGGAAGTTTCTCAAATAAACATAAAATTTATAGCGGAGCTGACTGGAGTATTTTACTTAGTAAGTAATCAGTTGTATTAGATCTTTTTAAATTATTTAAGAGGAGTTTTTTGTTTATCAGGCTGAGAGTGAAGTCGAAGCCCAGTTGCAATTTGCAAGCCTTCGACTTCGCTAAGGATGACAGCTGATTTTCAAGTTTATCAATCATAAAAAAAGCATTCACCTTTCGATGAATGCTTTTTTTATGATTGATTATTATGCAATGCTTACAAATTAAAAGAAGCTCCTAAGCTAAAAGTAGTCTGATTGTTTAAGTGATCGAATACACCATCATTATTACTGTATTTCGCGATTGGAAATCCAATTTCTGTAAAAACACCAAATCCGTCAGTAAAAAAGTAACGACCACCAACGTGTCCGCCAAAATTGTGTAAACCTAGGCTTAAACCTGGATATACATCTAATTCCTTAACACCAATAACACTGCTTAAATTAGCATTAATTCTGGCTTTTGCATCAAAACGATCACTAAAGTCCGGTTTATAGTCATTATAAGGAGTTGGGTTACCGTGGTAAAAACCATTAAAATTATCTACGCCTAATAAGTAATTAGCAACAAAACCAAAAGAGAAATTTTCGCCTAAACCAAAATCAACAGAACCCTGGATTCCTGAACCACCATCTTGTATGTTAGCACCAACGTTAACCTTAACATCTCCTTTTCCTTTAAAAGCTTGTTGCGCTTGTGTGAATCCAAATGACACTAAAAACAAAAGTGTAATAACCTTTTTCATAAACTTAAATATTAATTATTTTAAAAAATGCAAAAATAGCTCTTTATGGACTAATTCCTACCTTTTTCGTTAGAATACAATTCATTTAACGGATCGCTTTGCCAGAATTCTTTTGTATTGATGTCCATAATTGTCAAAGGACCTCTAAAAGCAGCGCCCGTATCTACATTCCAGACACAAGCTTTTTGTACCGGAACTGTTTTTCCAATTCGGGTAACCGGAGTATGCCCAATGTATATTTCTTTATAGATAGTAAAACGTTTAGGATAATATAAATCATCTGGTTTTAGGTTGGGGTCTAAGGCAAGCGCTGATTCCCAAAGTGTTCTGTCCCAATAGAATAACTTTGGGAAATATTCCCAAACCACACCATTCAGATTTGTAAAACCAGCATGTACAAAAAGGCGATTTTCATCATCAAGGTAATAGTCTTGTAGTGATTCAAAAAAAGCAATATGTTCTCTTTTTCTCTCAGGAGAAATTTTAGAATATCCTTCGACAGTTGCTTTTCCACCATGTTTATACCACATTTCTTCATCAAAATCTTCCCGTCTGTCTTCAAGCCAGTCTAAGGCCAGCTGATCATGATTTCCCCTAATGCAAATGCAGTTTTGTTTGCTTTTCAAATTAATTAAATAATCGATTACTTCTGCAGACTGGCTCCATCCATCAACATAATCGCCTAAAAATATAAGAGTATCCTGGGTAGTAACTTCGGCTTTTTTCATCACCTGTTCAAGCGCGAGTAGTCCGCCATGTATGTCGCCTATAACAAATGTTCGCATTTTATTTTATTTCGTGTAGAGTTACAAAAATAAAGAAAATGATTTGTTTGTGGTCATTAAGTTGATAATCTTTGCGACGATGAACTATTATTTTGGAAAATAGTACTATTAAATTTAAAAAATAAAACCAAAACCAAAGAAACCAATCATGAAAAGAAACCTAAGTATTTTATTTTTCCTGCTAATGCTAACAAGCTATTCTCAACAACTTATTTATAAAAACGGAGGCAGGGTTTATAATTTTGAAAATAAAAAAGTAACTTCAAATGAAGTTAGACAATTATTAGAAAACAATACCGAAGCCTTAGCACTTTATAATTCCGGCAGAAGTAAAAAAACATGGGGAAATGTACTTTTTTATGGAGGTCTGGGACTTGTAGCTACAAATTTGATTGTTGGATTGAATTCCGATAACATAACAACAACATATCCTGGTAATGGATATTATCCGTCAGTGCAATCAGAAAGAACAAATATGACTGCAGCTATAATTGGAGGTGCTATGATTATTGCTTCAATACCCATTAAGATAGGTTATCCTAAAAAGATCAGATCTGCCATAGAAAAGTATAATGGTGGTTTGGCAAGTAGTGATAAGCCAGCTCCAAAAACTACATTGATAGCAAGTTCAAATCAAGTTGGACTTAGAATAGAATTTTAAAATATTTTTATTACAGATAATTGTAAGAGCTATAGTTGTAAAAACTGTAGCTTTTTTTTATGATTATTTTCATCTCATATTCATGCTTTCCTGTTTAAATTTGTAATATGTCTGAAACGCCTGTATATCGAAAAATTATCCATATTGATATGGATGCTTTTTATGCTTCGGTAGAGCAAATGGATAATCCTGCTTTACGCGGAAAACCTGTTGCTGTTGGAGGCTCAGAGAATAGAGGAGTAGTTTCGGCAGCAAGTTATGAAGCGCGTAAGTTTGGCGTACGAAGTGCTATAAGTGGTGTTCTGGCCAAGAAATATTGTCCGGAAATTATTTTTGTACGTCCACGATTTGATCGGTACAAAGAGATTTCCGGTAAAATTCATGAAATCTTTCATGATTATACCGATATGGTAGAACCGCTTTCGCTTGACGAAGCTTATCTGGATGTAACCCAGAATAAAAAAGGAAATCCGAGTGCGAGTTTATTGGCGCAGGAAATTAGACTGCGAATTTTGAATGAGGTTGGTATTTCGGCTTCGGCGGGAATTTCGATCAATAAATTTGTAGCCAAGATTGCTAGTGATGTCAACAAACCAAATGGCCAAAAAACGGTAAACCCTGATGAAGTAGAAGCTTTTTTAGAAGAATTACCCATCAGGAAGTTCTATGGAGTGGGAAAAGTGACAACAGAAAAAATGTACCAATTGGGAATTTTTACCGGAACTGATCTTAAGAGTAAATCGATGGAATTTCTGGAAAAGCATTTCGGTAAATCAGGTGGTTTTTATTACAATGTAGTTCGCGGGATTCATAATAGCGAGGTAAAATCACACCGAATCACCAAATCAGTGGCAGCGGAAAATACTTTTGATGTTAACTTAACGTCTGAAATTTTTATGTTGGAACAATTGGATGCGATTGCAACAACACTTGAAAGACGTTTGAAAAAGCATAAAATTTCAGGTAAAACGGTAACATTAAAGATAAAATACAGTGATTTTACCCAACAAACGCGAAGTAAAACTTTACCGTATTTTATCTCAGATAAAAGCCTGATTCTCGAAACAGTAGAAGAATTGCTGTATCAGGAACGTATGAAAGATTCGGTCCGGTTACTCGGAATTTCACTCAATAATTTGAATACGGAAGAGAAAAAGGCAGTCATTGTTCAGTTAAAATTTGCTTTTTAGTCAGTATTAAACAATCGTTAAATAGAAGAGAATTTGGTTTTGTGATGAATTTTCCCGCTACCTTTGAGGCGGGATTTTATACCTTAAATTATTTTAAAATGAAAAAAGCTAATTTTGATGACGTTTCACATCGTAATTCAGTGCCTATTTTAGCATGGGATTTTCATTATGAATATTTGAATGAGCTGAAAGCTATTTTTGCTGATTTGAAAAAAGTAAATAAAATTTCGAGTCAATTCACCTGGAATGAAAAAGACCTGGAGATAGAACAACGGATTAAAGAAGAAGTTGTAGTGGTCACAGATCTTGATTTAAAGATTGTTTTTGCTTCAAGCGGAATCAGGCGAATGACAGGATATAAAGAGGAAGAAGTGCTTGGTAAAACACCAAAGATGTTTCAGGGACCAGAAACTTCTGAAACTGTTTTAAAAGAGATTAGAGAAGCGATCAAATTGCAGCTTCCATTTGAAAAGACAATCGAAAACTACAGAAAAGACGGCCGAACGTATAAATGTAAAATCAATGGTGCTCCGGTTTTTAACTTAAAAGGACAATTGACACATTTCATTGCCTTCGAGAAAGAAGTTGCTTGAAATTTAACCGCAATCCCGATAGCTATCGGGAGCTAAGATTTACACAAAGTACAAAGTATATAAATACAAAAAACCGCTCATCAGGGCGGTTTTTGTATAAAAAGCTTAATAACTCAGGAACTTAGTCCTTAGCGACTAAATTTATAAATTCTCAAAGAAATCATTTCCTTTATCATCTGTAATGATGAAAGCCGGGAAATCTTTAACGGTAATTTTACGAACGGCTTCCATCCCTAATTCTTCAAAATCAACCACTTCAACTTTCAGGATATTGTCCTGAGCTAAAATTGCTGCTGGTCCACCAATAGAACCCAAATAGAACCCACCGTATTTATGACAGGCATCTGTAACTTGTTTGGTACGGTTTCCTTTTGCCAGCATAATCATACTTCCGCCGTGTTTTTGAAATTCATCTACATAAACGTCCATACGTCCCGCAGTTGTAGGTCCAAAACTTCCCGAAGCCATTCCTTCCGGGGTTTTTGCCGGTCCGGCGTAGTACACAGGGTGATTTTTAAAGTACTCCGGCATTGGTTTACCCGCTTCTAAAAGTTCCATGATTTTTGCGTGTGCAATATCACGGGCTACGATTACAGTTCCGTTTAGTTTTAAACGTGTTTTAATTGGATATTGCGTCAATTTAGCTAAAATATCAGCCATTGGCATATTCAGGTCAATTTCTACAGGAGCTTCTAAATGCGGAGCTGTTTCTGGCAAAAATTGCTTTGGATTTACTTCTAATTGTTCTACGAATATTCCGTCTTTGGTGATTTTTCCTTTGATATTTCTATCAGCAGAGCAAGAAACCCCTAATCCAACAGGACAAGAAGCTGCGTGACGAGGCAAACGAATGACACGAACATCATGCGTAAAATATTTTCCGCCAAACTGAGCACCAATAGCACTTTCCTGACAGATTTGTTGTACTTTTTCTTCCCATTCGATATCACGGAAAGCCTGTCCTGCCATATTTCCTGTAGTTGGTAAATGATCATAGTATCCGGCTGATGCTTTTTTGACAGCACTTAAGTTAGCTTCCGCAGAAGTTCCGCCAATTACTAAAGCCAAGTGATAAGGAGGGCAAGCCGAAGTTCCTAAATCTTTTATTTTTGCGCGAACAAAAGCATCCATCGATTTTTCATTCAATAATGATTTTGTTTGTTGATATAGATATGTTTTATTTGCAGATCCACCACCTTTTGCCATAAATAAGAATTCGTAAGAAGTTCCTTTTTTAGCATAAATATCGATCTGAGCAGGAAGATTTGAGCCTGAATTTTTTTCTTCAAACATCGAAATCGGAACAATTTGCGAATAACGTAAATTACGTTTTTGATACGTATTAAAGATTCCTCTACTCAGCCATTCTGCATCATCTACACCCGTAAAGATGCTTTCGCCTTTTTTTGCCATTACGATCGCTGTTCCGGTATCCTGGCAGCTTGGTAATTGACCTTCGGCAGCTACCGAAGCATTTTGTAATAAATTATAAGCTACAAAACGATCATTATCAGTAGCTTCCGGATCATCAAGAATTTTTCTTAGTTTTTGCAAATGCGTTGTTCTAAGCATAAACGAAACATCTGTTAAAGCTTCTTCAGCTAATAATTCTAATCCTTTTGGATCAACGGTTAAAACTTCACGTTCTCCAAATTGTTCTACTTTCACAAAATCAGAAGTAATTTTGCGGTACTGTGTTTCATCCTTTAAAATAGGATAAGGGTCTTGGTATATAAAATCAATCATTGCTTTGTTTTTTACAAAGTTAGAAATTATTTACCTAAGAAAGAATTTGAATAAGCCCCGTTTTGGGAGTTTATTTAATAGAATGAAAGTCATCAAAGGACATCTTTTTCTCGAAGTATGTTTGGTCTTTTTTAGACAACAATTGTTTTTTCCAGTGCGTGCCATCTAAACGGAAAACAATCGAATCCGAATGTTGAACCGTGCCCATGTTTTCATCATTATCATCAGGTTCAAACGAAACGGTTTTGCAATAGAAAGATTCAGGATTCGCTTTTTGGGCAGGGCTTTCAAATTCTACCCAGCTTCCCCAACCACTATCAGACATTGTATACCATTCGTGAACCAGTTGTAAGTCATTGTTTTTTAAATAGTACAAATAGTTATTTTGGGTATACCCACAAGCAGGATATCCAAAACTAATTTGAATAAAGGGAGAACTTTTGATGCTCTCTGTGCCTAATCCGCAAATGGCGCCCCATTCAGATCCTTTATCAGTTCCTTTGATGGTAATTTTTGAAGAGTTTGTCTTGATTTTATTCAAATAAAAATCAAGTTGGTATTTTGCTGTTACAATACTGTCTTTATCTGCTTTTTGTTCTAAAAGATGTGCCAAAACGTAATTGCTTTTTGATGTTTCTCCATCTTCAGCAAGAGAAATGGTGTCTGTTTTTAAGAAATTATTTTCTTTTACAGCAATTGCTTCTGGTGTAGTCGTCAGACTTGCATTTGTTATTTGTGATTCAGATTTTGGTTTCTGACAACCAATTAATAGGAATAAAATAAAAAGGGCTTGTGGTTTCATCAATATGTAATATTTATCTATGGTTTGTCTATTTTAAACCGGATTAAAATCCGGCCCTACAATATAAATCGTTCCTCCGGAACTAAAAAGAGCCATCGGCTCGACACATATTGTAGAGCTGGAGTTCAGTCCAGTTTATGTAATATAATATAGGTCAAATTTTAATTGATTATATATCATGATTTTCATTCTAAAAAAACCAAGTCGCTACAAAAATAGCCGTAATCACACAAATAAGATCCACCAAAAGCATGGTACCCAATGCATAACGGGTATTTTTTATATTAACGGAACCAAAATAAACGGCAATTACATAAAAAGTACTTTCGGCGCTGCACTGAAAAATACTGCTCAATCTTGCTGTCAAAGAATCTGCCCCAAATGTATTCATTGAATCAATCAAGAATCCGCGTGATCCTGCAGAACTAAAAGGGCGAAGCATTGCTACAGGTAAAGCATTGGTAATTTCTTTACTTACTCCCATATTCGAAAAAACAAATGCAATTGCATCACTAATAATTTCGAATAAACCGCTGTTTCTGAATAGAGAAATAGCTACTAACATACCCAATACATAGGGAAAAATAGTAACACCGGTTTTAACCCCATTATTAGCTCCCACTACAAATGTCTCAAAAACGGTAGTATTGGCATCCGTGAATTTCTTTTCATGTTTAAAAGAAAAAACCAATGTAAAGGCAATAATACCTATCAGTATCAATCCTGAAAGATTAGAGGTGAAGTAATTTTTACCTATTAAATCCAAATGATTTACATACAGTAACAAACCAACAATTGCAGCAATTAGTCCCATTAAGACAATGACAAGAGAGGCACTTTTGAAATTGATTTTTTGTTTAATTCCCACAATCAAAAATGCTGCAATCGTGCCGATAAAAGAGGTAATAATACATGGCAACATAACATCAGCAGGATTAGTGGCATTAGCGGCAGCACGATAACCAATAATTGAGGTCGCAATTAAGGTCAGTCCTGAAGCGTGAAGACACATAAACATAATTTGAGCATCACTCGCTTTGTCTTTATCGGGATTTATTTCCTGTAAACTTTCCATGGCTTTAAGTCCAAATGGAGTGGCAGCTGAATCTAATCCAAGAAAATTAGCAGCAAAGTTTAAAGTCATATACGATATCGAGGGATGATTTTCAGGAATACTTGGAAAAACTTTTACAAATACCGGACTTAATACTTTAGCTAATTTACCGGATGCTCCTGAAATAATTAAAAGTTCCATTAAACCACAGAAAAAAGCCAGATAGGCAATAAGTGGCAGGATTAAATCTACCAAAGTACTTTTACAAGTAGGCAGTAAACCATCAGATTTTTGTAAACCACTAAAAATTTTTACCGTTTTATTTTTGTAAACGTAAGTAGTGTCAATATTCAGCGTATCGCGATTGATAATCATGGTTTGATCCGGTGCTTTTTTAATACTGTCCTTGATAAAAGCAGGAAGTTCGTGAATGTATTTTTCAGAGATCAAAACAGGATCGTCTTTCTTTCCATTTATTACAGAATCAATAGTATAAGTATTGGCAGTAAATAAACTGACCACAATAAAGAGAATCGAAGAAATAAAAATGACCAGCCAAAATCTACTTAATACCATAATGCTATTTTTTTTGTAAATGTAATTATTTAGCAATAAAATGCACAATGATTTTAGTGCCTAAACCTGAACTATTTATCAAAAACGGCAATGTTTTAGTAAAAATTCGATTTATTCTATAGTGATTTTTGTTCCCAAATAGTTTTCAAAAGATTGAATGCCTTCAAACAGGGCTGTCTTTTTTTCTTTTTCAGTTACATCAAAGAATTGCGTTTCTATTTTTGCGTGATCTTTTTTGATGGTGCGTTTCCAGGTTCCGATAACTTTTCCGTTTTCGAGAATAATGGGTTTGAAGATTCCATTATTAGTGAATGCTTTAGATTGATGTTCTAATAAAATAGAAGCTTCTCGGGTTTTATATGAAATTAAAATCTCATCAAAGGCAGGCAGAAAATGTACGCTTTCGCGGAAGTTGGTTTGATAATAAATAGCTTTTCCAAACCAGTAAATTTGATTTTCAATCTCGACTGAATTCAACTGCAACTCTATTGCGTTAATTGCCAATTTACAGGTAGTTGGCGGAAAACCAGACCACCACGAAAAGTCAAGAAGTGTAGCAGGGCCGTGGCTTTCGAAGTAACGTTGGGCTAATTTCGAGAGTGCTTCTTCTTTGGTTAATTTGGTTTTTGGCTTCGAAACCCTTTCTTCAAGTAAGGTATACGTTATTTGTTTGCCTTTCATTTTTCCATTACAAACCAACCCATCCAATTCGGCATTCATCATGATTGCGGCGCTTAAAAAATCATCACTGGATGTTTTCTTGATGTTGAGTTCCCGCATGATTTCATCACGGGTCAGATGATTATTTCCTGCTAACACTTTTTCGATAGCCAAGTTAGTCTGATCTAATTTTTTGAGATCATAACCGTATTTTTTGGCAGCTGAATTTGTAAAACGTTTTACTTGAGGTGCAGAAAGATCCAACATCCAATAAATATCTTCGGCAGCAACAAAATGCCACGTTGGTCGCAGAATGTGAGTTCTTATTATTTGTGCTGAATTTATAGCTTCTTCAATTTCCTTTTCTGTAGCATTGCATCTTGAACCAATTGCCCATTTTGCCATTGCATAATCCTGAGCCTGCATTGCACCAAGATAATGTACAATTTCTTGCGGAGAATTTGGGCTTGTTTTATAGAGTTTCTGAGAAACAAGACGAAAATGAGATATTTCGTGGTACGTCATTTGGTAAAACATTTTGAGCCTGTTAGTAAACTTTGAACCTTTGTAACTTTGCACCTTTGTACCTTCCTCTTAAACATGAATAATTTCTTCATCAATCAACAAATCTTCACGGCGCAGGCGCAGGAAAATCTGAGCAACGGCAATAGTGTCTTTTTCGCAATAAATTACAATTCGGTCAATATCTTTTTCTACATAAAATACATGTGCCACCTGACTTCCGTCGATATCACCTTTTGGAGAAGGAACGCCAAGAATTTTAGTCAGTAATTTTAAAGACGTAAAGTGTTTGTAATCGCCAAACTTCCATAATTCTAAAGTGTCTAAATGCGGAATTTCCCAAGGTTTTTTTCCGAATAAGTTCAATTTGTCCGGAATTGCAATCTGATTGATAATCATACGCCGGGCAATAAACGGAATGTCAAATTCTTTTGCATTATGTCCGCATAAAATATGCTGTGGCTGATTGAAATGGTTGTTCAGTAAATTATTAAAGTCTTTTAGAATCTTCTTTTCATCTCCAAAGAATGAGGTCACACGAAAATTTCTGACATCGCCTTTTATAGTAAAGTAGCCAACAGAAATACATACAATTTTACCAAATTCAGCCCAAATTCCGGCACGATCGTAAAATTCTTCGGGCGTATATTCTTCTTTTCGCTGGTATTGTGTTTTATGATCCCAAAGAGCTTGCATTTCCGCGTCAAGAGAATTGAAGTTTTCTTCTTCAGGAACGGTTTCGATATCAAGAAAAAGGATGTTGTTGAGGTTTATTTTTTCGATCATAATCTTTTGCCACGAATTTCACTAATGTTCACTAATTTTTTGTGCTGATAAATGTACACATAATTGAATTTAAAATAGGAAATAGCTTATGATTTAAATTGTACAATACATTTTTCTGCTACGAATTTCACGAATTTTCACTAATCTATCGATTCACAACTATTTTAATTCGTGGCAAACGAAAAAAAACTAAAACAAACTTTGCTGTGTACTTGGAGTTTCATGTTCTAATAGCCATTTTTTGCGGGACAAACCTCCTGCATAACCGGTTAAAGATCCGTTTGTACCAATAACGCGATGACAGGGAACCACAATCCATAAAGGATTTTTTCCATTGGCAGATGCAACGGCGCGAATTGCTTTTATATCGCCCAGTTTTTTGGTCTGATCCATATAACTGATGGTTTTTCCGTATGGAATTTCTAAAAGGGATTTCCATACTTTTTGTTGAAAATCAGTGCCGCTTGGGTTTAGTTTAAAATCGAAATCGGTTCTTTTTTTGTCGAAGTATTCTTCAAGTTGGGAAACGGCTTCTTTTAAAACTTCCGGAATTTCCAAAGAAACATCATTCGTACCAATGTCAGAAACGGAGATTACAGCAACTCCATTTTCATCTCCGACGATTTTCGTGATTCCTAAAGGTGAATTCATGTAGGCTGTTTCCATAGATTTTAACCGTGAAGTTTTTTAACCGCGAAGGCGCAATCCTGATAGCTATCGGGATACGCAAAGTTCGCAAAGTTTTTTTTAACCATGTAAGTTATAGAAATAAATTTTGTAGTGTAGTTTTTTATGAAAGAAGTTTTTCGATTAAACGATTGTCACCCTGAGCGAAGCCGAAGACTTTTTTTGTTTACAAAGGCCTTCGGCTTCGCTCACGTTGACATTTCAGACTTCTAATAATTTTCTAACTTGAATTGATAATTCAAAGTGGTTTCTACTTTTTTACTTAAAATTACCTTTTTGATGTTTGATTTTTCAGTACTAAACTTTGGTAGAAGTAAATTCTGTTCTTTTGCTTTTTGAGTATAATATTGCTCTCTTGTTGGATGAAAAGGAGCAACGGCATTAAAAACGTCATTCCATTTTGATTGTTTGATGATTTCTTCGATGATTGAAATGCAATCAATTTGATGAATTAAGTTTACGGGAGCATCTGGGTTTTCAAGGTTTTCTTTTCCGGCAAGAAATTTTACAGGATGACGATCTTCACCAATTAATCCGCCAAAACGTAACATAGTAGTTTCGAAATTTTGATTTTTTTGTAAAAGAGCTTCGGCTAAAAGCAATTGTTTGCCGCTTTCGGTTTCCGGATTTGGAATCGTTTCTTCGGTAATTAATTCGTTTTCATCTCCATAAACAGAAGTAGAACTTACAAAAAGAACTTTTTTTACCGTTGATTTTTCAATGAAAGGAATCAGGTTTTTTATTTTCTCTACAAAAACCTTTTTTGAAGAATTGGATGCATCAGCATTATTTCCTCGCAGTTTTGGTGGGATATCAATAATCAGTATTTCGCTTTGAGCCAAGAAAGAGTTTGTGCTTTCTGAAATACTTTCGCTTTCAAGCGTAACCAAAAACGGATTTATTCCAGCCTTTTTTAAAATTGAAAGTTTGTTTTCAGAAGTTGTTGATCCGTTTACGGAATTTCCGTTTTCGATTAGGTTTTTTGCTAAAGGAAATCCTAACCAGCCGCAGCCTAATATACTTATTTGTGTCATTTTTATAAGGGACAAAGAGGCAAAGGTTTAGAGGTACAAAGGGAAAGCTAGACTTAATAAAACTTTTTTGTTTGCGTCTTCGTGACTTTGCGGGATTAAATTATTTACAAATCTAATGTAAAACGAACTTTATCTTTTCCTTTTCCGCCAATTCTATTGTAGAATTTAATGGCTCTTTCATTAAATTGAGGTGTTTGCCATTGTATGTTGATGCAGTTTTTCTCGGTTCCGATTTGTTTTAGTTTATCGATTAAAACTTCACCAATGCCAAAACCTCTCGTTTCTTCTTCCAAAAAGAAACAATCCATATAGATAAAAGTTGCTGCATCCCAGGTCGAAAAATCAAAAGTATAGGACACATATCCTACAATGGTTTCTTTTGTAGCCACTACTAAACAGAATAATTTGGGGTGTTTGCTGAACAAAGCTTCTTTGAGTTTTGCTTCTTTACCTTCCGGAGAATAATTGGCTTTTTCGTATTCAGCGTGTTTCTGGCATAAAATAACCAGTTTTGGTAAGTCAGAGGGTTCGCAATTCCTTATTGAATATTCCATTGCAGGTTGATTTCGGTTTGTAAAAAGGTAATAAAATGATGGAAATAATCGGGGTATTTCTGATTTTCGCGAATGGCGATAAAGTGTTTTCTTTTCAAACCATTTTTCCCAATTTTAATGGCCTTAATCGGATTGTTTTTCAAATGAGGCAACAAGGCCCATTTTGCCATCGACATCACACCCATGTCCGCTTTAACCATCTCCAGAGAAGCTTCTGTTAAGGGTAACGGAGTAACTTTTCTGGGCGTCACTTTGGCTGGAGCCAAAATAAACTGATGAATGGTAACCGTTTCCATCGGAAGGGAGTGAATCAGAAGATGTTCGTTGATAAAATCTTCGGCAACGACGTACTTTTTATTCGCCCATGCATGATTTTCAGAAACAGCCATAACCACTTCATCCTGAAAAAGCTCAATATATTTTATATTATTGTCTTTAATCTGATCGCTGATAATGGCAATATCAATTGTATTCTCTAGTAATTTTTGTAGCGGAATATGAGTGGCTTCAGTTACGATCTTTAAATCTACATTAGGATATAAAAGATGAAATTGTTTTAAAACCGGTGGAAGCCAATGATAGCTTGAAAAACATTCGGTACTAATTCTGATTTCGCCGTGTTCTCCATACACCATTTGCTTGATTTGAGATTCGGTTTGCGAGAGTTTATCCAGAATCTCATTGGCCAATTCGTAGATTTTCTCGCCGGCTTTGGTCAAAACCAGTTTCTTATTCGTTCTCAAAAAAACCGGAGTTCCCAATTGGTATTCGGCTTCTTTGAGTTGATGGCTCAAAGCCGATTGCGTCAAATGCAATTTATCAATCGCTTTGGTGATGCTTCCTTCTTCGACAATTGCTTTTATTAACCTTAAATGACGGATTTCCATTTTTTGGGAATTAGAATACAAAGGAACAAAATTTTAGAATGGCTTTTCTATGAAAAAAAGTAATCGACTTGATGAATTCTTTTCGTTTTTATAGGATTTAGTGTTGAATTACTTTTGAAAAACTAAAACTATAATTAAAATGGAAGAACAAATTAAACATTATGAAAATAAACTCGCTTTCGAAATGGATCCGTCTGATTTATTTGACACCTTGAATAACGGAGAAAAAGTCATCGTTATTGATGCCCGAAAAGCATTTGGTTTCGAAGCGGAACATATTCCATCAGCGATTAATATTCCGCATCGTGAAATGACTGTTGAAAATACAAAAAATTTAGACAAAGAGGTTTTGTATGTTACCTATTGCGACGGGATTGGTTGTAATGCTTCGACACGAGGTGCTTTGAATATGGCAAAATTAGGCTTTAAAGTAAAAGAATTAATTGGCGGAATAGTGTGGTGGAAGTTTGATGGATATGCGACTGAAGGGATAAATGGAGTAGAGGGAGGTTTGAAGATTGAATGTGCTTGTTAAAAGAAATGGCAAACTTTACGGATAAAGTTTGCCATTTTATATTTTAAAACTGGAATTTATTCGATTGTAATGTTGTTTTCTGCTGCAATCTTCTTAAAAATAGCTTCTTTGTTTTCTTTCATCATTTTTTGATAAAGAGCTCCCATAAGTATTTCGGTATCTTTTGAATATTCTGATTTATCGGTACTGTAAATTCTATGAGCGATGAAAATATCAGTCAGGGCTTTTTCATCATCATTGATTGCCAGATAGTTTTTTCCTGCCCCAAAATAGCCTTCAGCATTATTGGGTTGATATTTTATTAGTTTTTCATAGTAATCAATAGCATTTTTATAATCCGATTTCAGTGTATAAACGACACCAATATTCATTAAAGCATATTCTCCTTCCGGATAAATATCCAACGATTTTTTATAATATTTAATGGCATTATCGTAATCCTCCAGTTGCCTGTAGCAAACTGCAATATCATCAAGTGCCAAAACAAAATTGGGATCTTGTTTTAATGCAATTTGCAAACCTTCGATCGCTGATTTATAGTTCTTGGTACGCATAAAGTCTTTTGCAATTATATAAGAGTTTTGCGCTTCTTTAATTTTGGAATCACTATAATAAATATCAGATTTATTTTCTGGAGTTTTTGGTAAAAAGTCAGGACAGGTTTTGCCAATAGTTTCATCAGATTTTTGAAGTAAACTCTTGATTCCTTCTACCGTATTAATTCCTTCTCTAACTTTAGCATCTTTGTCATTCAGGATTACTTCTGTCATTGAATTTGTCAGGCAGTTTCTGTAAATTTCTTCGTTTATCTCTTTGCTTTTTTGCAGGCAGCTGCAGGCTTTCTTTGCTATTTTTTCTTCTAAGGTTTGACTGTTGGCAGTGAAAAAACTTAAAGGGATAAAAAGCAGAAAAATTTTCTTCATAATGGTTTGGTTAGAATCTGGTTATTTTAGAAATTATATTTATTCTGGTCTTGCTAAGGGTTTCAAACTGTCTTTTGCAATAGCAGTACTGTCTTTTACTGCAGTTGCGGGTTTTAGAACTGCTGCAGGTGCTGTATATTTTTTTATTTTTTCCTGAATTAAAACGGCATCATTCAAAACAAAAGGAGTTGGCATCATCCAGTCGCTTCTTGGTTTTATCTGAAGTAACGGATTCGTCATTAAATCGAAAGAACTTTCAATTAAATCCATGTCAAAAACGGAGGATTTATTGATATAGAAATCCATAACAAGCGGCTCATTGCCTACAACATAGTAGCATAAAATTTTTGCACCATCCCGTTCCAGACGATTTCCTTTTTCTCCTGAAGTCGAAACGCCATTGGCTTTAAAGTTGAAAAAAGTCATTTTTGGATTGGCATATATATCATAACGGTTTACTTTTCTGTTAGGCGTAATTTTTATTTTCAGATACCTGTTATTGCCCACAACACTATCTTTTAAGAAAGCGATTGTTGGTTTTGGCACATCCACAACCGGTGCGATGGCACTATACGTAAAACCTGAATTGTATTTGCTGGTTATCGGAAGCGCGTTGAGACCAACAGCCTTTTGATTTTTTTCTCCTAAATAGGTTCTGGTCCAATAGTCTAAATTTACGTCATAAGTAGTCCAGACTGCAGAGTTGGTATTAGCATTATAAACGTATAATAAACTGTTTGATTTTGCTTCTCCGTGTTGGTAGCCTGAATGATAACCTGCATAGATAAAAAAGCCAATCGAAACCGCAAAAAAGAACATGGTCCAGGCTCCTTTTTTAAAGAAAGCACCAAATATTGGAAGTAATAATCCGAAAAGCAGAACGGTTAGAATGGCACTTCCAAAAAGAATCTTTAAACCTAATCCAATCGGGAACATCAGAATAAAAGGCGCTATAATGGCCAGAGCAGGAATGCTGAATAATAAGTTTATACCTAAACTGTAATGTTGTGTGATAACAAAGATTCCGAACAATAAGATTCCAAAATAAACAGGAATAATTAGGAAACCTGCACCAGTTAAGCTATTTGCCAGAAATGCATTAATGATAATCCAAAGTAACAGAGGTGCTACAAAATGATTCATTGTGATTTTTGCTTCTGAAAAATGATGGTAAAAAGCAAAAGTAATGGCAATACTCAACGTTACAAAAGCGCCAATATAAGCATGACCGTTATAGGTAAATCCGTTAAGGAGGTCTGAATATTGAGGATAGATTTGCAGCAGAATTTTCCATCCTAAAAAGGTAACTAATCCTGATACGACTATTGATCCCAGAAGCGGAACAAATCCTCTGAAAATTTCTCTGAAAGTAATGACACGTTTGGCTTTTCCTATAAAAATAAAAAGGATTAACAAGCCTAATGCAATAATAGTCATTGGAAGTACCCATGAAAATGGATAACTGATGAAGGAGAACGGAACACTAAAATAAACGTCGTCTTCAGTTGAGTTTGTTGTATTTAAATCAACATTCGAAAAGTATTTTAATAAAGGCATCAGGTAGGTTCCCTGATGTGCCAGTGTTGTTTTGTTCAAATGCTGAACGTCATCTTGCTGTGTGTGATAATTGTAATGCCCGTCGATAAAGGCGAAATTAAATCCCTGAATGTTCCCTTGTTCTCTAAAAACGGTTAAGTCAGTGTCGTTTGGAAGCATTTTATAGATGCTGTACATCAAAGAATTTGAAACCGGATATTTCGTTTTTGCATTTGCGAATTCCTTGACAAGAGCTTCATTCCCTTTATTGCTTTCCATCAACATATAACTTGGACCTGAAGAACCTCTGGCTTCAAAATTGATGACCAAACCAACGTCTTTTGCCCAGGGATGTTTGTTTACAAAAAGAGCAGCTCCATTTAAACCCAATTCTTCCGCATCAGAAAAAAGAATAATAATGTCATTTTTATGGGGTTGTTTGGCGTATAAAAAAGCACGAATCCCTTCTAATATTGTCGCTACTCCTGAGGCATCATCGCTTGCACCTTTAGAAAATGAATGCGGGGCACTATCATAATGCGATAGTAACAAAAGCGCTTTTGAGCTATTAGTTCCCTTTATGCGGGCCAGTATATTTTTAGATTTCACCAAAAGACCTTTGTCATTAAGCGTAAAGCCTTCCTGAACGGAGGTTTCCAGACCAATTCTGTTAAGTTCAAGTTTAAGATAATTGGCTACCAGTTCATGATTGGTTGAACCCACATAATGTGGTTTTTGCGCAATAATTTCGACTTGGTTTAAGGCTCTTTCTGTAGAAAATTCAGCAAGTGCTTCTTCATCTTTCGAAATCCATTGTGGCATCATCGAGGCATAGATAATACAAAGAATTGCTAAAACGCAGACTATGGCCAGAATTGAGGTGGGGTTTTTCTTCATTACGTACTATATTTCTTTTTTAACAAGCATAAAATAATCATTGTCCAAAGAGCGATATCCTTGATCATACAGGAAATAGTAGGTATTTCCTGTTTTGGTCTGCAAGATATTGGTAAAGAAATCGAAATCAAAACCTTTATTGATCAATTTATCCCGTGTTGCTCTAGATTTTCCATCAGTATTTAGCTCGGACAAAATACGATAATTTTTTCGTAATTTGTTGTTTACATTACGCATGAAATTAGTACTGTCTTTATTTATTTTATTATTGTAGGCATTGCGGCAACTGTCTGAACAAAACTTTTTGTCTTCCCGGCCTACAATTTTTTCGGAGCACTCAAGGCATGTTTTCATGGCTCTAATTTTTTGATTTCATACAGGTCATGTCGCCTGTCTTTTAAAATTCGCACACTTCCATGTTCGTGAAGTTGTTTTAATAGATTAAGGTCAACATCAACGATCAGCGTCATTTCGGTATTTGGAGTGGCTTCGGCTTTTATACCATTACTTGGGAAAGCGAAATCAGAGGGTGTAAATACAGAAGCTTGCGCATATTGAATATCCATATTGTTCACTTTTGGTAAATTACCCACGCAACCTGCTATGGCTACATAACATTCGTTTTCGATTGCACGTGCCTGCGAACAATGTTTTACGCGGGTATAAGCGTTTTGAGTATCCGTTAAGAAGGGAACAAACAAAATGTTCATGCCTTCGTCAGACATTATTCTGGAGAGTTCCGGAAATTCAACGTCATAACAAATCAAAATTCCAATTTTGCCACAATCTGTATCAAAGGTTTTAAATTGAGATCCGCCTTTCATACCCCAATGTTGTACTTCGTTTGGGGTAACGTGAATTTTGGTATACATTTCCGAAGTACCGTCTCTTTTACATAGGAAACCAACATTGTATAAGTTCCCGTTTTCTAAAAGAGGCATACTTCCGGTTATAATATTGATGTTGTAAGAGATGGCAAATTCCTGGAAACGTTTTCTGATAGGGTCAGAATACCTGGCAAGTTCACGAATGGCTTCTGCTTCAGATAAATGATTGTAATCAGCCATCAAAGGCGCAATAAAAAGTTCGGGAAATAAAGCAAAATCACTTCCATAACCTGAAACGACATCAATAAAAAATTCTGCCTGTTCAAAAAACTCTTCCAGATTATTCAATTGACGCATTTGCCATTGCACGAGTCCCAAACGAATAACGCTTTTCTCGAGATTAATAAGTTTTGGACTTTCGTCGTAATAGACATTATTCCATTCCAGAAGGACTGCAAATTCCTTAGATTCTTCATCACCTTCGAGATAATTTTTTATGATTCTCAATACGTGAAAATCATTACTCAACTGAAAAGACAGTACCGGATCATGTAATTCCTTATGTTTTACTTTGTCGATATAGTTTTTTGGAGTGAGTTTTTTAGAGTGTTGATTATAATTCGGAATTCTTCCTGCAAAAACAATTGCTTTCAAGTTTAGCTGTTCACAGAGTTCCTTTCTGGCATCGTACAAACGACGTCCCAGACGCAAGCCGCGGTAATTGGGGTGAATGAAAACATCAATTCCGTATAATATTTCCCCATCCGGATTATGGGTCGAGAATGTATAGTCGCCAATAATTTGTCTGTAATTATGTCTTTTGTCTACTAATTTTTCATCTACGATTAAGGACAATGCGGATCCCACAACTTTTTCATCGACCAGAATCACCAATTGACCTTCCGGAAATATAGAAAGCAACGTTTCAATATCTTTCTCTTTCCAATATGAATTCGCCATTTCGGGATAGGATTCTATCATCGAATTTTTTAACTGTTTGTAGTCTTCAATTTCTAAATTTCGTAGTTCAACTTTATTTATTTTCGTCTGCATGTAGTAAGATTTCTGTTAAATGTACAAAAAAATATTTCCATTTACAAACGTTTACAAGTAGTTACAACCGAAAGTAAATAGTTTGTAACCGAATAAATTTTGCAGTTCGCCAGATCTTTGCCTTGTTGAATTTGATAAACGAATTCTTTTATATGAACATTTAAAAATTATACGCCATGAATGCAATGAAAAACAGAGTACAATTAATTGGGAACGCAGGAAACGATCCGGAAATCAGAACTTTAGAAAGTGGAAGAAAATTAGCTTATCTTACTATTGCCACAAACGAAAAATACACCAATGACAAAGGCGAAAAAGTCGAACAAACAGAATGGCATCGTGTGACAGCCTGGGGAAAAACCGCTGAAATTATCGAAAAGTATGTCGTAAAAGGCAAGGAAGTCGCTGTTGAAGGAAAGTTAACACACAGGAGTTATGACGATAAAAACGGCGAAAAAAAGTACGTAACCGAAATTATTGTTAATGAGATTTTGTTGCTCAGCAGATAAAGTTTAATCAAATTTGATATTGAACCCAGTTAGTTTTTATACCAATAACTGGGTATTTAGCAAACCCGACAGGTTTTAAAAACCTGTCGGGTTTAAACTTTGTGTTGAGATTTAATTATAAGACAGAAGCGCCGTTAACATCCGTTGTCAGTACTTCGCTCATATAGTCGAAAAAGGGTCTCATGTTTTTGCAGGTGTCTAAAGCCTGTTCTAAAAATAGCGGACTTAAAACTTCCTCATCCGTAAAACGTTTAATGATCAAAAACTGTTTGTAACGCAGTAAATCAATAGCTTCATGATTGATGTCAAATCCTTTTGGTGCTGTTTTGAGTTGTTCGCCCTGTAAAATGCCAAAAGTGCTGACAAAAGATTTTGAACGCAATATTTTTTGCATTGGCTTGGCATCGTGCGCAAATTCGCTTCTTAGACGTTTTAAGTCTCCCGCATTTGGTCCCCAAAAACCGCCTGCAAAAAAACTGTTTCCTTTTTCGAGATGAAAATAATAACCACCACGTCTTTGACTTGTTGCTCTGGTAAAACTGCCTCCCCAAAAAGTTTTAAAAGGAGTTTTGTCTTTAGCAAAGCGAATATCACGGTAGATCCTATAAACACTTTTTTTGCCCGAAGCGGTTTCTAAAACATCTGTTTTTGAGAGTTCATGAAGTAAAGCTCCTGCAAAGGTTTCAATATGATTTAGTTCTTTTAAATACTCAGGCTTATGGGCCTCAAACCAGAGTTTGTTATTGTTCTCTTTGAGTTGAGTCAAAAAATCAAGACTGGATTTGGGTATGATGATGTTTTCCATGATTAAAATTTAGAATCTTTTTAAAATCGGAATCCGATTGTGATTTAAACTAAAAACCCACCAAATTTTTTGGTGGGTTTTGTATATCTGGTTAAGCAGTTTTTTTGAATAAATCAAACATAGGACAACGTGAGCAGCGTTTCTTTTCGCTTTTTTTGTATTTCTCACAACAAGAGGATTTGCAGTTTTCCAACTTTTTAATCTTATCAAGGATAGCTGCGTTTTTCTTTTTCTTTTTATCCTTTTTCTTGTCCTTATCTTTTTCTTTCTTGCTCAATTTTCCTCCGTATTTAAAAACAGAAGCAAATATAAAAGAAAATTGTTATTTTTATATATTCTAAATAAACTTTAACTTTTTTTATTTTGGGTTAATGGCGATAGAGCTTGTAACCGTTAATTGCTGAATATCACGGTCGAACAAATATAGTCCGCCTTTGTCGTCTCCAATTAAGTTGATTTTGTCTAAAATCGATTTTGCTGTTGCTTCTTCTTCAATTTGTTCTGCTACGTACCATTGTAAGAAATTATGTGTAGCATAATCTTTTTCTGAGAAAGTAATATGTACTAATTCATTGATCGATTCTGAAACATAAATCTCATGGTTATAAAGTGCTTCAAACATTTCTTTAAATGTAGAATAGGATGTTTTAGGCGCTTTTAGGTCTGTAATCTGAGCGTGACCTCCACGTTCGTTGATATACTTTACTAATTTAAGCATATGTGCTCGCTCTTCATCTGATTGGGTATACATAAATTGTGCAATTCCCTCTAATCCGTGTACTTCAGCCCAACAAGCCATAGAAAGGTAGGTTTGTGAAGATTCTGCCTCTATGCGAATTTGCTTATTTAATGCTGCTTCTATATTTTTCGATAACATAATGATGACTTTTTTGTAAAGTTAGAAAAAATTATCCATTTCCATTTTTGAAATGCAAAAACACGAGACATTTGGATTAATTCTCAATAAAATTAAGGCTTTTTTAAAGGGAAAGATTTCGAAAAAACAGCCTTATTGCTAATCGGATTTCCGTTATCTTCTCTAATAAAACCATCTATAAATTTACGAAAAGTATATTGCTTGAGAGCAGTGTCATAATACCCTAACACGGTATAATCTTTTAATTTAAGAATATTTTGAAAGGATACATTTTTAGCATTACTCAGGTAATAGTAGATGTTATCAATCGCTAATGGTTCTGTTTTTTCATTAGTTACAAATTCTAAATCAGCATTTAGTATGGCATCAAAAGAAACCATTTTAATTTGATCAGCATAATTTTGATCAAAATTAAAATCAGAATAAGCATATGCGATGAATCCGCCAAATGTTATATAACTGTTTTTATTGTTTTTTAAAACGGAAAGCCCAACCCTTAAATCAGACAATTGTTTCAGGAATTTACTCGTGGTTTTTAATTCCTGAGGTTTATTATTGTTTATTTGAAGAAGGAAAGGTGAGTTTTTAAAACGAATTGTGTCATTTTTTGAAACGGATATACTTTTAATAGTTTTTTGGGAAGTTACCTCTTTTATATCAAACAAAAATTCATCTTTGTTGGCCTTGATCTGAAATAGTTTGTTTTCGTTGTAAAAAGAATTCGATGTTTTAGAAGGACTTTTAGAAACAGGCTGATTAAAATTTTTCTCCGTAATTTCAGAAGTTTCGATGTTTAGGTCAAAAACCTGTGTTTTTGTTAAGTTGTAATCAAATGCCAAAATAAGGCGATCATCCAGTACATAAAGTTTGCTTATACCGGTGGCTTTGTCTAAGGAATTAAACTCATCAGATTCCATTTTTTGAAGGGGAAAATAACGAATCAGTGAACTGAAGGTAAATTTTAACCCTCTTTCGTTTTGAAAAAGAAACTTCGAGAAATCAAACATTTTTATTTCACATTTTCCATTTTTAAATTCATAAAGAAGAAGATGTTGTTCATTTTTTTCTTTTCCCAGAATATAGAAATTGTTGTTTTTTTGAAATGTTGCTATTGCATATTCAATATTTTCATTGAAATTAAAATTTAAAGCTCTGGAAGTTTTTGTGCCCAAAAAATATTTTATAATTTTTATGTTTTGCTCTTTTCCTGAGCTCCAGTAAAGTGTTGGGTTTCCGTCGTCACTAATACTGCTGCCTAACAGAGTTCTGTTTGCGGCATTTTTTATCGAATCTGTAAATTGATTCGTCAGGAAAAATGAGTTATTGTATTTTAGGATGTTGATGTTTTTAGAATCTGCAGCAAAAACATACAGCTCATGGGTTTTTTCATCCTGGGTATTCAGGATCTGATTGTTTTCATCCGTTTTTTTTAAATCTAGCGGATAAGAATTGAGTATTGTCTGACTTAACAATACTGATGGAGAGGCAAAAAGAAAAAAGAGTAGTAGTTTTTTCATGAGTTTTTGATGCACAAATATTATTCCAAATTTAATTAAATTTAATGGATAAAAAGGAAATGGCAATTGGAAACGATGAAAAACAAAAAAGCCCAAAAAGAAATTCTCTTTGGGCTTTCACTTTTTAAAGGCTGAAATTATTTAACTCTAAAAGTAACTCTTCTGGCTAATCTTCTGGCTTCTTCTGAATCTTTTTGGATAGAAGTATCGGCTCCTTCAGCAATAGTATTTAATCTTGAAGATTCGATACCGGCTTTTTCGAAAATGGTTTTAACATTGTTTGCTCTGGTATTTGATAATTTCTCGTTGTACTCTGACTTACCAACCTGATCAGCATGGCCAATAATATCAAGAGATGCCGAAGGATTTTTTCTTAGATAAGCTAAAACAACATCTATGGCAGCAGTCGAATTTTCGATTGGAACCGATTTGTTGAAGCCAAAATAAACACTGTAATATTTATCGTTAATCATTTCTTTTACAACATCTTTTTCAGGTGTTGCTGCCGCAACAGGAACGGCATTTACTATTTTTTCTACAACTACTTGTTCAGGGATTTTATTTACTAATAAAATCTCAAGTTCGTTTACTTTATTTTGCAATGCAGTAAGATCTGCAGCGTCAGAAATTACAGTCCAGTCAGCATGTTTTGTGTTTTTTCCTAAATAAACCTGCAATCCAACTGTACCGTTGAAAAGAATTCCTGTAAATCCTCTTGAATCTGCAATAGTGGCACCATCAAAAGTAGCGCTTTGCGAAGCATTCAGAATAGTAGTAAAATCACCTGTAAGAGCGATTCTGTCAGATAATCTGATTTGTCCTGTAACACCGGCAATAAAGTTACCCATTCTGTCTTTAACATGTAAATCTGAGTTCTCTAACTGAGCCAGACCAAAACCTGCGTGACCTAATAAACCTATTGTTTTAGTCCAGGTTTCGAAATTCATGATTCTTCCTAAGTTAGCAACCCCTTGTAAATCGGCTCTGTAGTATTTTGAATCAAAGTCTACAGAATTGTTTTTTCCTGTAAAACTGTTGTATCCAAAATCAGCTTTTAAACCAAACTTGTTGTTAAACATGTATCGAACTCCAAGATCTCCAACATAGAAACTGGGTGTCGAAGTAAAATAATCTGAAGTCATCGGGCGTTGAGGCTTATTTACTCCGCCCCCAATTTCAATAGACCATTTGTTAAAGTCATTTGAGGCTTTTTCAGTTTGTGCATGTAAGTTTGTTAAACCCAACGAAAATGCTAGAATAATTACAATTTTTTTCATTGTTATTGAGATTTTAAATTTTTCCCAAAAAAAACGATTAATTGTAAGAATTGTACTCCAGTAAAAGTTATAAAAACAACAGAATAAGGTTAAATGTTATTTAGGCTATTTAACCTGCTGAAAAACCTCTGCCAAAGGGTTTAAAATATAAAGTTAATTTTAATCCGGGTAAGCCAAGAGGTTAATTAGATTTATAGCGATCTTAGTTATCATTGAAGTGTTTTAAGATCCTATTGCCATCTGTTAGAGATTACGTGATTTTTTATGATCAGTCTGAAATGGAAATATGCGTTCTGAATTCTTTATAAAACTATTTCGTAGTTCTTTGGTTGTAAATTTTCCTAAAAACATCAAAACTCATCATGTTTAGATAAGTAAAACTTAATAGAATCTGTTCATTTAATGTTTTAATTTCAAATTTGTTATTGTTTAGATACAATGGCTTTAAACTTTGGTATTCGTAAGCTTTGTCTTTAATAATAATGTGTTTATCGCTTACTACTATTGTTTCTGTTTTTAGATTTTTAACAAAAGAATTTGCTCCTATTGCAAAGGCGTTTGTCTTATTTTTAGGGATATAGTGGAAGTTTATAGATTTTTTATTCTCTAATTCATTTTCTAAAAATAGAACTTTTGTTGTGCAATACAGATCTAAAAAAATATTGATATTGCCTGAATAATCAGCAGATATAATGTTCCAGGATTCATTTTCATAAGTTTTGAATGCTAAATTGTTATAATTGTTTCCGATATTTTTTCCAGAAAGAAATAAATACACATCAGTGATGGTTTCAAAAGAAATTATATCTCCGTTATTGATTTTAATACCGTCTTCAAATAGACTAAATTTTGGTTTATTTATATGTCTGAAAAGTATGAATGCACAAGAAATCATCAAGGCAATCAGTATTAAAAAAGCTTTTGCAGTTAGGGTTTTCCCATTATCATCTATTCTTGAATTGCTGCTAAAAGTAACATAAGAAAGAAGTACAGTGACTAAAATGATTAACAAAAAGCTAACGCCAAAAACGATCGTTTGTAAATTTGATGGTTTGTAAATTTGAATAGGTTTCATTTGTAAAGTTAATGACAGTTAATAATTGGTAATTGTTTAAAATTACTTTCTGTCACTTCAATTTCTTGTCCGTTTTTGAATTCCTGCTCTATATTTTTCGATGTTATATTGATGCTTTCATTAATGTTATATTGAGATTGTCCTAAAACATACATAAGAGTGTTGTTTTTTCTATCTATATATTTTATTTTAAGAAGTTGTTTTTTGCCATCTTTTGATTTTATTTCAAAAACTTCGGTTGGTTGAATGTTAGAAAAGCATTCTTGTACTTTCTTTTCTGCGGTAGGATATAATTTGGTAAAAGCAATCCAGGTGAAAAAACTTAGATAGACAGGAAGGCCGATCCACATCCATAGTGGATTTGCATTTCTTTTAGAGAAATCCTCAATAGATTTGTTTTCTTTTGGTTCAAGAGATTGAATATCTCCGCAATTAGAACATTGTGCTACGATTGTTTTTTTATTTGGAAAAACAGGTACAAAGAAAATATGATAATAAGAATGATAGCAAGTAATTTCTATGTTATTACTGTTGCAGTTTATGCAATTTACATTTTGTATTTTTTCTTTTTTTCCAGTAAAGGATTTATCTCCAAATATTGTAATCATAATTGATTTTATTACTTATACTGATTGATTCTTCATTTTGATATCAGAATCTGAGTTTGCAAATTTCAATTTCTCTTCAATATTCTTGTAAATAAAAGTTAGTTAAAACTAAGAATAAGTACATTGTTTTATTGTAGTCTGATGATTTTGAAATATTTTGCAAAACAACAACTAATTATAGAAATGAGTTTTCTCTATAAGACATATAAGCGACAGAATAAGGTTAAATATGATTTTAGCTATTCATTAACTCCTGAAAAAGAGTTACAAACTGGCCCAGATGCAAACCGTCCATTAAACCGTGATGTACATGAACTGACATGGCAATTGTTCTTTTTCCGGTTTCTGAAGTGATCATTTTTCCAAAAGAAATTTTAGGGCAACTGTCTGGAAATGTATAACTACGGGCATGCGAAAGCGAAGTAAAATTCAACCACGGAATTGCCGAAAAATGAATCAAATTGTCATCATCAAAGGATCTTGTAAAAAGTCCGGTTGTACTTTGAATACGTTCAATTTCGGCTATAGCATTTTGTTCGAAGATTTTAAAATCCGGATTGTATTCAATCAATGAAAATCCAAAAGTGCCGTCTTCGCGACTAATTGTGGCTGATGTGTCAATACGATCGTTGATGTAAATCTCGTCACCTGAAATTCTATATTTAAAATTCTCAATTGCATTTACAGCAACCAGCGTTTTGTGTAAGTAATAAATGAAGAAAGAAGCTTTAAGGCTTTTTGCCGTTTGATAGGCTTTTGTACAATCAATTTCTACGGTTGCGCCAAAAAAAGGTTCTTCCATTTGTCTGAAATGCTGAAAATGCTCTTTTCGGTTCCAGTTTTCTAAATCTAAAATTGTTTTCATTATGATAAGTTCTGAACTACTTCAGTAATTTTTTCGAATGAACTAAAATGTTCGTGTTCGACTTTGTGACTAATTTTTTCGTGTTCCCAAGTGGTATGAAACGGAATATGAACGGCATAACCTCCAATTCCTAAAACCGGTAAAACATCAGATTTTAATGAATTCCCGATCATAAGAAATTCATTAGGCTGAATGTCTAAACGTCCCAACAGTTTTTCGTAATCAACTTCTTGTTTGTCTGACATGACTTCGATATGATGAAAGTAATGTCCCAGACCTGAGCGATGCAATTTACTATGTTGGTCTTTCAGGTCGCCTTTTGTGGCCACAACCAATTTATATTTTCCGTGCAAAGATTTCAAAGTATCTTCGACTCCATCCAGAAGTTCGATAGGTTTTTCGAGTAATTCTTTTCCGTATTGAATGATTTTTGCGATTGCTTCAATAGGGATTGTGTTGTTCGAAATGTTCATCGCAGCTTCAATCATCGAAAGAATGTATCCTTTGATCCCGTAACCGTATAACGGTAAATTTTGAATTTCGATCTTGAATAATTCCTGCGAAATTCCCTGATGCGAAAGATAATCTTCCATCAGGGCACAAAATTTGTGCTCAGTTTCCTGAAAGTAAGGTTCGTTGACAAACAAAGTATCATCAGCATCAAATGCGATTACTTTTAAATTTGGTATTTTGTTTCTATGTAACATGTGTTTTTTGTTTCAAGTTTGTTTTGTTTCAGGTTTCAGGTTTTTGTCTTATGGAAAAATTTGTTTCAAGTTTTTTCGCCACGAATTCACGAATTATTTAAAAAAAAAATCTGCTTGATCTGCTAAATCTGCGTGAAACCTTTTCAAGCGATTTTAAATAGGCGAAGCAATTCACGAATTATTTTAAAACGAATCTGTGTAAATCCATGTCATCCGTCGGCCATTTCTCAATCCTAACTCTTAGAAAATAGCTTTTTAAATGATATCGTTTTATCGTAAAAAGTAATCCTGATTCCGAATAGTAAAATGATTCCGCCAAAAACCATTTGTAAAGTTATTTGTTCTTCTAAGAACAACCAAGCTAATATGGATGTAATTACGGCCTGACTCAATAAACTTAGTGAAACTCTCGTCGCACGCATGTGTTGTGTGGCATAACTAATCGAAAGCCAGGCACACAATTGACACATTACTGCCTGAAGTACAAATACAAACCAACCTGTATCTGAGAATCCTGTAAAAGGCTCGTTTAAGGCATAACAGAGAATTCCTAGATAGATACTTGAAGCTATTAAATTAATCGTCATAAACGATAAAACATCAATTTCTGAAAGTACTTTTTTGCTTACCAAAAGATAAACAGAATAAAGAATTCCGGATAAAACGGCAAACAAAAAGGCCTGATTGAAATTTAATTCCAGAAAAAAGCTAAAACCAACCAACGTGATCATGCCGAATAAGGAAACCAGGGTACCGATCCAGAAATTGGTTGCCGGTCGGGCTTTCAAAAAGAAAAAAGAACCAATCCCAACCCAAACTGGAGATAAATTTGTTAATAAAGAAGCCTGAGTGGCACTTGAATCCTGAATGGCGATATTCCAAACCGCAACATCTGAGGCAAATAAAATGCCGCAAAGTGCTGCTAAAAGAACTAGTTTTGTCTTTGGAAGTTTAAAATTTTTAGTAATCAGCACATAAGGCAAAAGTAAAGCAAGGGCAATAGCCATGCGATAAAAAGCCGAGATTAATCCCGACGCTAATTTTAGTTTAACCAATATTGGGAATATCGAAATACAAAGTATTCCGCAGATTAAGGCTAATCTTGGTTTGGTGAGTTTCATTATGATATTTTTAGCGAAGTTCTTGTTTTTTCTTTAGCAAAAAAAGAAAATATAAAACACACATAACCCTCGCGTTGAGTGTGACTAAATATCCAAAGGATAAATTTAGGGCAGTTTCCTGTTTTTAACATCTTAGCGAGGGTTCGTTTATTTTTAATTAAGGCCTTTAAACATATTATCAAGACAAACCTATAACCAAAAAGCAAGAGGTAAGACAAATCTACTTTTATGTTTTTCAAATTGATAGATTTGAATTGGGGAAACATAAAAAGGTTCCGGATAGGTTTTTTAATAAAATGTATAAATAAGATTATTTTTTTAAAATAATTTTTTTAGTTGATGATTTACCATCTGTTGTCAGGTTTATAAAATACATTCCATTTTGAAATTGAGATAAATCTGCATCATTTACATCTTTAAAGTCTTTTATTACTTTTCCATTTATATCAAATAACACGGCTTTATCGACTTTTTCTTTAAAATTAATAACGCCTTTTGTAGGATTTGGAAAAACGAAATAATTTAAATTATTTACCGTATGGTCATCAATTCCTAAAGTATTGCTCACATTTATCTTCATTGCCAATGCAACATTCGTCGATGAATTTCCAGAAGCTACAAAAATACTATTTAAATTATCGCTTGTAATAGCATCAATGTTAGTAATGTTTTCTTTGATGTCGATAGTAGCAATACCATTATTTCCAAAAGAGGAGTTAAATTCTCCATTTTGATCCATTTTTGCTATTTTAAGATTAAATGAAAGATCAACACCTACAACATAAGTAAAGCCTCCAAATGTTATTGTTTTTATAGGAGCACAACCAAAATCAGCTTCACGATAAGTATATTTTGAAATAAAGACACCTTCAGAGTCGAATGTCTTTAAATGATATCTGGCATCTGATGTTGAAGAATAATAATTTTCAAGTACAACAAAAATTTGATTAACTTCATCGTATGTAGCTGATATTATTGCCTGACTACCTATGTCCTGCTTGTCATCTTGATAAACAAGTCTTAAACTCGATGCATCGGCGTTGAGAAAATGGTACATGTTTGTGGTGCTGTTACTTTTAGTACTGAAGCTGGTTCCTGCAAATAATATTTTACCTGTTTTTGTTTTGCAATAACTCTGAAATTCATTTGCAGATCCAGCGTATGAATTATGTAATGTATTAGTTATAGATCCATTTGATGATAAGCTTTTTATAGAAGTGGTGTAACTAGATTTATTTGAAAAAATAAAACTTCCGTCTAAAAGTTGTACTATAAAACCTGGATCTTCATCTAAACCGTCTTTTGGTGACATGACTACCCCAGAGTTACCAAAATTTAAATCTGATGATCCGTTATTTTTTAATTTTATTATTTTGTATTTAAATTCAGGGGTGTAATCTCTACCCATAATCAATACCTCGGTATTGTTATTTATTGCTGTTGCACTTTTTTTTCTAAAAAAAGTTGGCGTACCACTTTCGATTCCGTCACTCGAAAAACCAGTGTCTAATAAACCCGTACTTAATAATTGTACTGTTTTATGTCCATCATCGCTTGATACACTAGAATTGAAGCCAGTAATTCTGATTTTAGAACCCGAAAAAAGATCAATAGATAGAACTCTGGGCATAGTAGTTGGTAAAATTGTATAACCACTATTCCCGAAAGAGGCATCCATTAAATAATTTTGATTTTGGGCATTTAGACCATTTAGTATAAATAAACTTAATAAAAATGTAGTAATGTAATTTTGTTTCATAATTATCTTTTAAAATTTGATATGAAGATATCTATGTTTTTTGAATTCGGCAAATTTTTTTATTGCTAAAAATAGTAAATAAAAATACCCCTTCAGAATTTCAAACTCTGAAGGGGTATTATAAAAGTAAGATTTTTTTAGTTTATCGTTTCACCATTTGGTGCATCCGTATCAGGATTTACAAAAACCAGTTTACCTTCTGCATTTGTTGTCATTAAAATCATACCTTGACTTTCAACTCCGCGTAAAGCTCTTGGCGCTAAATTTGCCAAAACCGTAACACGTTTACCAATGATTTCTTCAGGCGAAAAGCTTTCGGCAATTCCGGAAACTATTGTGCGAACATCAATTCCGGTATCGATTTTAAGGACCAAAAGTTTGTTTGCTTTTGGCATTTTTTCTGCTTCGATGATCGTTCCTACACGCAAATCCATTTTGGCAAAATCTTCATACTGAATCAAATCTTTTTGAGGTTCTGCTTGTTTGTTTTCAGCGATATTAGCGGTTTTTGTAGCTTCCAATTTATCTATTTGTTTTTGTATTTCTTCGTCTTCGATTTTTGCGAATAATAATTCGGCTTCACCAATTTGGTGCCCTTCCGGAATCAATTCTGAATTTTCAGCAACATCATTCCATTTCAATTTACCTTCATTTTTCAGGATTCTTGATAATTTTGCTGCAGTAAAAGGCAAGAACGGTTCAGCCAAAATACTCAGCGCAGCAGCAATTTGAAGCGCAACATACATTTGAGTTTTTACACGCTCCGGATTGTCTTTCATTACTTTCCAAGGCTCTTCATCGGCAAGATATTTATTTCCTAAACGGGCAACATTCATCAATTCGCCCAAAGCTTCGCGGAATCTATAACGCTCTACCGAACTTGAAATTACGGCTGGATACGCTTTTAATTCTGCCAAAGTATTTTCGTCAACTTCAGACAATTCGTTTGGAATTGGGATAAATCCGTCGTAATATTTGTTCGTTAGAACAACCACACGATTAATAAAATTCCCAAAAATGGCAACCAATTCGTTGTTGTTTCTTGCCTGAAAATCTTTCCAGGTAAAATCATTATCCTTAGTTTCAGGAGCGTTTGATGTCAATGCATAACGCAAAACATCTTGTTTCTCCGGAAATTCTTCTAAATATTCGTGCAACCAAACCGCCCAGTTTTTAGAAGTCGAAAGTTTGTTTCCTTCCAGATTCAAAAATTCATTTGCAGGAACATTGTCCGGCAAAATATAACTTCCTTCGGCTTTAAGCATCGCTGGGAAAATGACACAGTGAAAAACAATATTGTCTTTCCCGATAAAATGAACCAGTTTTGTGTCTTCATCTTTCCAGTACGGTTCCCAGTCTTTTCCTTCGCGAAGTGCCCATTCTTTAGTCGATGAAATATATCCGATAGGCGCATCAAACCAAACATATAATTTTTTCCCTTCGGCACCTTCAACCGGAACATCAATTCCCCAATCAAGGTCACGCGTTACGGCGCGAGGCTCCAATCCGCCATCGATCCATGATTTTACCTGACCGTAAACATTCGGTTTCCAGTCGTTTTTATGTCCAACTAAAATCCATTCGGTAAGGAAATTAGTATATCTGTCCAAAGGCAAAAACCAGTGTTTAGTCGATTTCAATATCGGAGTTTCTCCGGTAATGGTCGATTTTGGGTTTATTAAATCCGTCGCATTCAATGTAGATCCGCAATTTTCGCACTGATCACCATAAGCTCCGTCATTACCGCATCTTGGGCAAGTTCCCACCACAAAACGATCTGCTAAAAACTGATCTGCTTTTGCATCGTACAATTGCTCTGTTGTTTCTTCAATAAAATCACCATTATCATACAGTTTTCTAAAAAATTCCTGAGCCGTATCATGATGAATTTTAGCTGAAGTTCTGGAATAATTATCAAACGAAATTCCGAAATCAGCGAATGATTTTCTGATAATTCCGTCATATTTATCAATAACTTCTTGTGGTGTAATTCCTTCTTTTTTGGCTTTCATCGAAATTGCAACCCCATGTTCATCACTTCCGCAAATAAACGCAACGTCTTTTCCTTGCAAACGTAAATATCTCGAATAAATATCTGCAGGCACGTAAACCCCCGCCAAATGCCCAATATGAATAGGTCCGTTGGTGTAAGGCAATGCCGCCGTAATAGTATATCTCTTTGGATTTTGTATCATAACTCAATTTTATTGAGTGCAAAAATAAGCAATAGAATTGAGAATTTGTTATTTCACGGAGTTTCACAAAGAAAAAGCGCAGAGTTTCACGGAAGTTTTTTTTTGTTGGGTTGAAATAATCGCGCAAAGGCGCAGAGGCGCAAAGTTTTTTCCCATTGTTTGTCATTTCTAAGTAAACCCTTTATAATAAGTTTTTTTAGGAGCTAATCCCGCTATCCGTTACGATCTTTTACTTTTTAAAGAAAAAAGTAAAAGGATTTCCACTTCTATCGGGGCTAGTGATATCCATTTGTCATTTAGAACAACCAAAAACATCTACAATTGTCAGGCTGAGCGAAGTCCAAGCCATGTTTGCTAAATCACTTTGCGGGACTTCGACTTCGCTCAGTCTGACAATATTGTTGATAATAAACAAAGTACAAAAACTTTGCGACTTCGCGACTTTGCGAGATTAATTCTCATTTCTTTAAAAAAAACTTAGCGAATCTCTGTGAGAACCTCTGCGAATCTCTGTGGTAAAACTTAAAATAGAACCAGTTTAAACTAGCATCCGCATTAAAATCTTCAAAATTTATTTTGCAATCTTTGCCCTGAAAAAAACAAAAACAAGTTATGAGCAAGACAAAATTAATCATCAATAAAAACGGATCTATCAAAATCGAAGGTGATTTCGAAATCATGGATTCAGAAGGAACAGTTTACGGATTACAAGGAAGAGCTGCATTAGGACTTTGCCGTTGCGGATTATCTGCAAATAAACCTTTTTGCGATGGAGGACACCGTAATAATTTCGAACACGATTCTATCGCATTCGATTTGCCACCAATGAAAACGAACTAAGAAAATATTCTGGTTATGATATGAAAGCTGCATTTTTTGATGCAGCTTTTTTTATTCTGTTTTTTGTACTAATTTTTAAATTATAATAAGTTCTTTCCTTAAAGAAGTATATTATATTTACGAAAATTTTTAAAATATAGAGAATGAAAAAAATAGCTTTACTATTATTATTTTTAAGCTTAGTGTCGGCAAAAGCTCAAACTCAAAGAATTATTTCCAGCCAATGGATGGCTTTTCGTCAAACAATAAATATCCAGACTCCGGTAAAGAAAAAATTTAGAGTAATTGCTTCGGCAAAAGTAGAGTCTGCCGACCCAGGAGCGTGGTGTGGCGTTTTTGCAAGAGTTTTTAATAAAGATGAGGAACCAGGCTTTGCTGATAATATGCATGACAGACCAATAAAATCAAAAGAATGGCAATCTTATACTATCGAAGGAACAATTGATGAGAATAGTAAAACATTGGTTTTTGGAGGAATTTGTGAGCTAAACGGAAAGTTTTATTTTGATAAATTTCAATTGTTTATCGAAAATGCAAAAGGTGTTTTTGAACCTGTAACAATTTTAAATTCAAGTTTTGAAACCCCTGCAACAAATACAGATATTCCAAAATGGAATCTGGGCAATGCTAAACAAAAAAATGTTAAGGTTAAGGAATTTAAGATTTCTTCGGATAAATCAAGTGTAGATGGAAAATACTCATTATTACTTGAAGGAAGTGGTATAATAGTAAAAGAAACCGGAAAAATAGGAAACGTTGAAGGTGCTTCACCAAAAATTGCCGACATGATTTCGATGCTGGAAGATCTTAAAGATCGTGTTGAATACGCGGTTCAGAATATGAACCAATATGAAATTGATTATTTGCATGATGAAAATGCCAACCGAATTGGAGCACTTGTAATGCATTTGGCTGCAGCCGAAAAAGACTATCAGGTTATTACTTTTGAAAATAGAGAATTTAACGAAGAAGAAAAGAAAAAATGGGGGGCTGCTTTGAATCTTGATCAGGCTGGGCGAGATGAATTTAAAGGGCATGAAATTCAATATTATCTGGATATTTATAATGAAGTAAGAGCAAAAACCATATCAGAATTAAAGAAAAGAGATGATGCATGGTTTACCCAAGTTCAAACAAAATATGATATGAGTAATCAGTATTGCTGGTTTCATGTTATGGAACATCAGTCAAGTCATTTGGGACAAATTTTGTTTTTACAGAAAAGAATTCCGCCAGAACAACAAAAAACTTTACCACAGGAAATTAAAAAGTAAACTATAAAAAAAGCTGCGTGATGCAGCTTTTTTTATAGATAAATTTCCCCACGCATCGTAATAACCGCAGAACCTCCAACCAAAATATCATTTTCACGGGACATTACTTCAATAAGCGAAGGCTGATTTAGTTTTACGCCTTGCAGGATTTTATATTCGGTGTTGGGTTTTGTGTATTTATTTTGTGTTAAAAAGCCAATTAAAGGTCCGGCCGCTGTTCCTGTGGCGGCATCTTCGTCGATACCAATTAGGGGATTAAAGAATCTGGCTTCGGCTATATAATCTTGATTTTCTGAAGTTGTAAAACAATAAAATCCTTCAAATCCATATTCTTTAGAGATTTCGATTAAGCGTTTGTTGTCCGGAATGCAATCGTGCAGAAATCTCCTGTTTTTGATGGGAACCATTACATGCGCAACTTCGGTTTGAACAATTGTTGGTAAAAGTTCTCCCAAAGTCAAATCATCAATAGTTAAACCAAGAGCTTTTGCTATTAACGAAGCCGGGATTTCCTGCCCAATAAAAGCCGGTTTTTGATGCATTTGTACTATTGGATATTCCGTAACAGGATCAAAACTTGTTGTTAATCGTATCGGACTATCTTTCATGATTACAAAATGACTGGTTTCATCTTGTTCCTGAAATATGGAAATTTTTTTGAATAATGCCGCGCAAACTGCACCTAATAAATTGTGCCCGGCGCCGTCGACCTCAAAACCGGTAGGGGTAAAAGAACGAACATGGAGCGCTTTTTGAGCCGATGAATAATAAACAAACGAAGTTTCAGAATAACCAAATTCTTTCGCAATGTTATGATAAGATTCTAATGCTAAATCGTCATCAGTAAAAACAACAGACAACGGATTTCCTTTGTAACTTTTATTAGAGAATACATCTAACACGTAGTATTCTAATGCGGTTCTTTCGTTCATTATTTATTCTTTTTAGATGAAAATTATTTTCGAAGAATAAAGTTACTGATTGTCATTTGATCTCAGTTACAATCATTTGATTTTCTTTTACAACATTCGTTTTTGCTCGGCACTAATGTTTATCGCTTTTTCAAGTCTTGAAATTCTGGTTTTTTCTTGTTTGGCAGTCATAATCCAATGAATCATGACTTTTTTGTACGATGGAGCTTGTTTGTCGAAGTATTCCCAAGCCACCTTATTGGTTTTAAATTGTTTCTCAAACTCGGGATCAAGAATAGATGGTTTCTTTTCGTGCGAATAAATTCCGGATCTTTCTTCAGATCTTAATTCGAAAGCTTTTATTCCGGCTTCTTTCATCAATCCGGCTTTGGTGAGATCTTCGATTTTTTTGATGTTGATCGCGCTCCAAATACTGGATTTCTTTCTTGGTGTAAACCGTATCGAATAACTTTCTTCATCTATAGATCTTCGAACGCCATCGATCCAGCCAAAACAAAGCGCCTGATCTACAGATTCTGACCACGACATCGACGGTTTTTTGCTATTCACTTTATAAAAACCTACTAAAAGCTCGGTTTCGTTTTGGTGATGCTTTTCTAGCCATTCTCTGAATTCGTTTTGGGTTGGAAAGAAAGTTGGGTTCATTTAGTTTTCAGTTTTAATGGAGGAGGTGGCGGCGGCGGTAAAATGGGACCTAAATCTCCAAAGTCAATGATTTGTTTTGTTGGGACAAACTTTAAATTTTCTTTAAGGCTCATTAAAGAATCGGCACAATTATAAAGTTCTTTTGGTGCAATACCTCCATATATAAAAATGGATTTGTTTTTACCCTTAGTTGATGCATTTATCAGATAGCTTCCGCCATCGCACAAATTATCTTGTGCATAATCTGATTCAAATTTGTTGAGGTTTAAAGAGCGAAGATGCTTATTCAGCTTGATTTTTTTATCAGCTGGAATTATAGCATAGAAATTCTCCGTTGGTTTGGGAAATCTCCTCTGCATAAATACCGTATCACTATTGGTAAACTTAAGCGAATTATCATGATGTAAACCCGCATATGAAAAAATGAAAGATTCAAACGGGAATTCTTTTGTTTCTTCTTTTTTAGAACAAGAAATAAATAATAAAATGGATGAAATAAATATTATTTTTACTTTCATAATAACTGTTTAATTATGCATTTTTATTCATCAAGCTCTTTCTAGCAAACGTCAATTTCCCTTTGAATCTCTTTTTCTAATTTAGGAAGTTCATTGACAACCCAAAACTGGCTTTCTTTGGTCAAATATAATTTGTTTTCTTGAAGTTTAAACTCCATTGCTCCATTGATAATCGAAATCATTTCATTGATTTCGGATGTTCCGTTTGCAAAATTTGGACCGACTAAATATTTTAAAAGAACTGTTTCGTATTCAGGTTTATAATACAGAATGTGACTGACAATTGGAAAATAGAAATAAAAATAACTATTGGTATTCGACTGATATTGGATTTTATCGACTTCATAAACCAGAATATCAGATTCTGAAGTTGTCGTTTCCCGACTTAATTTTTTTAATAATTCGAAAGCATTTTTTGCAGGTGGGAATCTTTCTCCCATTCTTTTTAAAGAAGAAAAAGTTTCGTCAAAATCTGAATTCGTTATTATGTTCAATTTGTATTTTTTTAAGTGGAATTTGTTTAGTTCTGATAAAAATTGAATTCTTCGATATCATGATATCCGAAAACTTCAATTTCAGGATGCTCATTTATTAAATTTCTGATTTTGTCCAAAGTGTTCAATCTTAAATCGTTGTCTTCGGCTCTCATTTGTGCCAGTTGATTTACGGGATGTTTGCTGTCAGTAAGTTCAACTCGCATATAATAAGCATCTGCAATATAAAACAACCGTCCTTTTTCTGTTTTTAAAGCAACGCCGCAATGCCCTAATGTATGTCCGAAAAGTGGAATTAGAAAAATCTCTAATTCAGTATTTGTATCGACTTTTCTGGCTTTAAACCCGAACCAATCAAGATCTGATTTTTCGTAAGTTTTAATTGTTGGATTGTGTGACAAAGGTGTTTTTAAATATCTGGGATTTCCGGAAAGGAAGTTTTGATATTCTTCAATCCCAACATGAACCGTTGCGTTCGGGAAATCTGCCAAACCGCCAATATGATCATTATCGAGATGCGAAATAATACAATCGGTTACGTTTTTGGGATCAAGTCCCAGTTTTTCGATTTGTTTTATCGCGGTTTGATTTTCATCAAAACGGTACCCAACCATATCAATGAGTTGTTGACCGATTCTTTCTTCGGGGTTTTGAATGTCTAAAAGCCCAATTCCGGTATCGACTAAAATAAGTTTGTCGTTTTCCTGAATCAATAAGCAATGTCCGCAAACATTATCGTTTACGGGTGAAACAATTTTTACGCAGTTGAGGTGGTGAATTTTTATCATGGCGATTTGTCTTGACTTTTGAACTTCTTTTAAAACTAAAAAGAGACCCACGAGTCTCTTTTTGCAATCATTATAATTTTTATAAAGGTTATTTGCCTTTTAATAATTTTTCTAAATACTCGACTTTTTCTTTTTCGGATTGAACTAACCTTTCAAAAAGTTCAACCACTTTATCGAGTGGATTAAAAGTAGGCTGAATGCTAATTGAGTTTATTGTTGAACTATCGTGACTAGTATTGGTAAAAGTGTTACTAATAATATTCAATACTGTTTCGTCACTATAATTTTTAATTGCTTCAGCAGAAACGCCTAAAACTTCAGCAATTGCGTTTAGCTTTTCTTCATCAACATTTTCGCTCCCTTCGATATTAGAAATAGTTTGCTGACTTATGCCAATTGCAAAAGCAAGCGCTTCTTGTTTCATTCCTCGAAGCTCTCTGATTCGGCTAATATTTCGGCCAATATGTTTTGGTTTTGTTGCTGTGCTCATAGTTCAAAGATATTTAAAATTCTTTTAATTTTTCTTGTTTTGGTAAAATACAAAACAGCATTTGTAAAATACTATTGATAATGGTTCGTAACAAGACTTTCGATTACTTTCTTGCGGTTTATTAAGTAAAAGTACTATTTTTCTCATAATTAAAGCCAAAAAAAATCAAGTTGTCATGAAGCCAAATGAAATTAAAAGCCTGGAAAACCTTAGAAAATTAACTGCCCGATATTGTACCACTTTAAATCCGTCTAAAGATAAGACAAAGTTTTACACCGCTAAAATTGAGTTATTAGATTATTACGAACTGGGCTGCATTATTACCAACATGCTAAAATTATGCGTTTTGGCGCTGGAAAACGACACGCATAGAATTTCAGAAACAGATAAAGATTCATCTATTAATGTGAGTCTCATTTTAGAAACCGTACTCAAAATGTTTCCTTTGGATGAGTTTGAAATGCTAAGTGAAATTAATGAAATACTTGTTGGGGATTTTCAAGGTGTTGAGGAATGATTGATTTTTTGTGATTTCTCTTTATGGGTATGGGTTGCAAATTTGTAATTTCGGGTTTTAGATTTCTAAATATAATGCTATAGGATCAATCACGTATTCGTAATTTAATTTTCCAGTAAAAGTATTTTCTAAATTTGTAAGTATACTTACCATATTCATTAGGGCTTCTTTCATGTTAGGACTTTCTATTTCATCACTGTTTATTTTTAATTCTTCAAAAATTCGTTGTTTACTATCAGCTGTAAGTTTTTGCGTTAGTATTCCAAATAATTGAAACTCTTTTTCTGTTTCTCTTGAATATTTTTTTATTATTGAAAATTCATTTTCCTTTAGATTTTCTCTCTGTAATTGTGCACTAAATAATTGGAAAGTTTCGTTTTCGGATCTTATAGGCATTTGAACTTCAAATTGTTGATTGTAGCCAAAGTCAAGAACATATGCTAAATTTTTTAGAAAAGCATCATCCATATTAAGTCCATTTTCTTTCAGATATTTTTTGAAATCTATTTGAGATTTAATCATTGAGGCTGCTTTCGCTTTTTGATTTCTATCCGTAATTGAGTTAAGTGCTTTTTTAGCTTCAGCCATTTCTTCGTCATATTTAGCTTTTTGAGTTACATATCCAAGAGCTTCGCCAATTTTATTAAAGTTTGCAATTGTTTCTTCTATGATTTTTAGATCGTTGAAAACTACATTTCCTGATATTTTTACAAAACTAAAATCATTAATTTTTAAAATATTTTCTTCAATATTTTCTTTATTTAATTCTAAAACTCTGTTTTGTTTTAATAATGCGTCTTCAAACAAATTATATGAAAAATCATGTAAAAATTTTTTTTCAGTTTGATTTGTATCTTTTTCGATTATATCTGCTAAAATTCGGCCACTTCCAATGGGGCCTTTTTGGCTCTCTTCTTCTCGTTTGTTTGTGGTTTCTGATTTAACTATGTATTCTGTTAAGCCTTCAAATAATTGTGAGGACATCGAATACATTTTATAATTATCTAAGTATACGAATGATCTAAGTTTTTTCATTTCTTTTTCTTTTTATATAATCGTTGTAATATTTTTTTCGAGTTTCTATTATAGTATGTATTGAAAGAAATAAGCCTATGATAGAAAAAACAATTGTCAAGATTATTATTATAGTGTTCATTTCTTTAATGTATTAAGACGATTATAGATTGAATAGCTAAATATAAATGATACAATAGCTAAAACAATTGAACATATTTTTACAGTTGTTTTATTAATATCCTTGTTTAATTTAAAGTCAGAATAAGTGACAATTGCAAGGATTGATGAGAATAATACAATTGAGACTACTGAAAAACCAATGTTTCTAGTTTTCCAAATTTTATCTTCAAAATCCTTGTCCTCTAATTCATTTATTATGGATAAATTTAAAACAAGCCCTAATCCAATAAAATCTGTTTCATTAATCCAGTATTCTAGAGTTCCGGTTTTGTCAAATAATGCAATAAATGTTCTTATGAAAAAAGGCATTAGTCCAATTACAACAGTGTATATAAGCCATTTAGTTTTTATCATGAAAAAAATATTAGAAAGCTTTTAATAATTATTTCTGTAATGCAAATATTACGATTTAGTTTTTTAATTTTATTATGGAAATCCGTAATTGTAATTATTTAAACAAGATTAATAAAAAAACAATACTTGATATCAAGTATACATACTTGTTTTTTACCTGATTGTAGTTATAAAATCGGAAGACTTCTTAGAATAGGATAGCGTTAGGGATAGCAGTGAAAAGCCCACAGCCTGACGAAGGAAGTGCGAGGACTTGCAGCGAATAGCCCGACCGGAGGGAACGCCCAAAAAATTATTCTCATTCAATTTCCTATCTTTGTAAACGTAAATTAAAGAAAGAAAATCATGGCAAAAGGACCTCAAAAAAACACCAAAAATAAGGCTTTGCATACCAAATTGCTCAATAAGAAAAAAGCCAAAATTCAGGAAGAGAAAAAAGCACATGCCTTGCGTTTGAAAGCTTTGGTGGCAAAAATGAACGAAAAAAAGAATAACGACGAATCTGATGTTATTTAAATCAAAATGTATTTCTTTTCTGTTTTTATTTAACTGAAATTTGCAAATCAATCTTAAAAAATATCAAAATGGAGGAGTTCGGTAGAATACTAGTTTCTGAAACGGCAATGAATAGTGAAAATCTTCAGGATGTGATTCACTCTAATATTTCGGTAATTAATTTAATGCGCGAGGAAGGTGTCGATGACGAATTTATTCATGAAGATGCGTTGATGAGTTATTATCTTGATTATTACTATTCGCAATATGCTGAGGGAAATTTTGCTCAGTTTGTTTATAAATCGGGTTGGAATAAAGAACTGAACGAACTTATCGAAGAAGGTTTGGCTTTGATTGGTGCCGAAAAACATCTTGAATTGTTTCAGCAACAAAGCAAAAAGGTAAAACTAATGAGCAGCGTAAAGCTGAATAAATTCGTAAGCGGAAAACTGGAAGGTGTAAATCCGGTTCGTGATTCTTTGAATAATGATACTTTCTTTGAACTGGAGGAAAACCTGATTACACTGAATGCCAATTTCCTGAAAAATCATCCTGATTTCGAAGTGCTTTCTGTAGATGATATGTTTGCTGCTTTAGAGGAATATGTTGGGCATGAGATAAAAAGGGCTTAAATTTTTGCTGCAATCTACCACAGAGTTGCACAAAGTTTTTTGATTAATGTCTAGAGAATTTCGCGCAAAGACGCAAAGGCGCAAAGTTTTATTTTCTTTGCGACTCTGCGTCTTTGCGCGATTAATAAACTCTAGTGGATTATTTTGTTCACCCAGATTTAAGCCGATTTTAAAAAATCATTTTAATCATTCTAATCAGTGGCTTAAAAAAACTTTGCGGGAAATATAATTTCACAGGATTAAAATAAAATTTCTTTAAAAAAATCTTGGCGAATCTTTGTGAAGTCTTCGTGTTACTTTGTGAAATAACTTTATTAATTTAGCCTTAAGCGATTTAGCGATTAAAAAAAACCCGAAATGAGATATAGATACTGCCTAATATTGCTGTTGCTTTTTCTTCAAACAGGATTTTCTCAGAATAAAATAAACCTTTTTTCGGAAATTAATTATAGTTCAATTCCTTCAGTTTCGCTGGACGATTATAAGTCGGTTCAGGATCGTGATAAAAAGTTTCAGAACCCTAATATCGCTTTGGGAATCGGTATTTCGGGCGGAGGTTCGAGAGCGCAGTTTTTTAGTATGGGCGTACTTTTAGGACTGGAAGAAATTAAAGGAGACAATTCGCAACGCAATTTTCTGAACGAAATAGATTATTTCTCTACGGTTTCAGGAGGCTGTTTTTCGGCAGGATATTACTTAACGATCCTGAAAAACAAATTGTTTCAGGATAATTGTTCCTTCAACGAATTCTATTTTTCTAAAGCCGATGCTTATAAAGATTATGTCGATAAATCGGTTAATATTTTGTCTTTACTGAACAATAACCGAAACGAAAAAGGGGATAAAATATCGATGACGCAACGCATCGATTCGGATATTTTGCAATACGATGCTATGAATCCTAATAATACCGATAAGTTTGATTCTCAAATGTTGCTGTCGGACTTTTTTATTCCAAAAGACAGTAAAGCAACTCCTTCTTTGCCGATGTTTGTGGCCAACGGAACTGCTTTTAATAATGGAGAACGTATTCCGTTTATGCCACATATTATTCGGGGTTTAAACCTAAATTCGTCTTTGGCTCCTAATAAAGCTGAAATTGCCCTGAATGAAAATCAAATAAATGACGGCTATAATTTTCCGGTAACCTATGCTATTACAGCGAGTTCTGCTTTTCCGGGAGTTTTGCCTAAAGTAAAATTTGGCGTAAAGAACCAGGATAAAATATTGTGTATTGTCGATGGCGGTGCTTCAGACAATATGGGGTATAAAACTTTGGTCGAGTTGCTTCATAACGATACAAGGGTGAATGATAAAAATAAGAAAGCGCTTTTTATTGATTGCCTGGGACAAGGAAAAAAAACACCTTATATAACCGATGCCAAAATAAGATTGATTTCGTTGTTTGAAACCGCTTCTTTATATACGGTTCAAACCCGATATATGACTTTTGATAAAGATGTCGAAAGTACTTTTGAACGTTATAAAATACCCGTTACCAATTATCAGATTATTGGTTTTACAACGATCAGGGATTATTTGGTAAAGATGCAAAAAGATTACCCTTATGAGGATTTGGTGTTTGAATTAAAAAACACCAATGATGAATCGGGTAGTTGGACAAAATTGTATGCAAACTTCAAGCAGGAACTGATCATGAAATTTGGTGAAGATTCCTTTAAAAAAGATAAAGAAGGCGAAATAATTGTTGCTACTTTAAACAAAGAAAAATTCAAAGATTTAGCAGCCAGACAAGTGCTGATGTTATACGAATATGCCTCGCACGTAGAAACTAAACTTAGAATTACTCCTGAAGAAAGAGAAATGTTATTATTGTCCGGACGTTTTGCGGCTTATTTAAAAACCAAGGAATTAAAAGAACTATTGGTAGAATATAAATAATTTTCAGGAGCTGTTTCCAGCTATCCGCTTTATCTTTGCTTGCCTAAAGAAGGCAAGCAAAGGATACCGCTTCTATCTGGGCTAGGACTCCCATGATTACGAGTTCTTCCATTCTTCAATAGTCAATACATTTGCATGACGTAAGAATACTTTTGTTGTCAGCACACGATGTACTTCTTCATCACGATCAGCACAGGCATCAGATAAAATACTGATTTTATAATCTTTGTCGCTGGCTTCAGTTGTAGTAGATAATACTATTCCACTAGTAGCAACGCCCGAAAGAACAATGTGTTTAATTTCTTTTGATCTTAAAATAATTTCAAGTTCACTTCCCGTAAAAGCACTTACCCTACGTTTGATAACGTGTATGTCATTTTCCTGAGGGGCTAATTCGGGATGAATTTTCGAAAACTCTTTTAGGTCAATGTTGCTAATATGCTCTTTTGTAGCGGCAAAAACTTTGTTGTTTGAACTAATTTCTGAGGCTCCGTTTTTAAAACCAAGTGTTGCATAGATAACAGGAATGTTTTTGCTTCGGGCATTTTCTATTGCCTGAGCTACATTCCTGATAATGTTTTCAGGATTTGGAAAATTGGATAATATTCCAAGTTGCATGTCCATGACAAGTAGGGCGGTGTTTTGTTCCATTTTTTTTAGATTTGATTGTTGATAGTATCTGCTTCTTCAGTGTGTATCGGGATTGCTATTTCCTGAGTTTTTTTCTTTCTTTTAAAAAATACATAAAACGAAATTGCAATGATAAGAGCTATAATACCCTGAATCATTAAGCTGTTTGGTGCGCCAATATATTTAGAAACCATTCCGATGAAAAGGCTTCCTATCGGGATCATTCCAAAAGCAGCCATGGCAAAAAAGCTTATGACTCTTCCTCTCATGGCTTCCTCTGCTTCGAGTTGCAAAATGGTGTTGCAAATGGGGATAAGCGACATAGTGCCAAATCCGCAAACAATAGCAACAGCCATTGCAATTGGAAAAATATTTAAATGCGAAAAAATAATTAAGCTGATTCCTAAAATTATCGTGTTTATAAATAATACTCTTTTAAGATTGGTACTTGATTTTAAAGAGGCTAAATATATCGCTGCGATAACCGCTCCCAAACCAATAAAACTGTTGATGTAACCAAAAGTGGCTGCATTTCCTTTAAAGATGATTTTGGCATAAACCGGCAAAAGCGTGTTGTACGGAATGACAAGTAAACACAAAAGGGATAACATCAAAAGGATAACGCTAATCTTTGGTGTGTTTTTAAGGTATAGCAAACCGTCTTTCAGGTCTGTATAGATTTTCTTTTTTATTGGATTTGGTTTATAAGGCGGTAATTTCATTAATAGTAAGGATATAATGACAGCAATAAAACTTATCGCATTTAGTAAAAAACAGTTTCCGGCCCCAAATTGCGTGAGTACAATTCCGGATAATGACGGACCAATTAATCTTGCCAGGTTATTGAGTGTTGAATTTAAAGCAATGGCATTTGGGAGATCTTCTTTTTTCTTGATAATGTCGTGAACCAAAGGTTGTCGGGCCGGAATATCAAAAGCATTTACGATCCCAAGCAGCACGCTTAAACTCAATATTTCCCAAATGACGTAATGTTCCATAAATACCAAAACAGTAAGAAGAACTGCCTGCAATGCAGATATAATTTGAGTAATCATTAAAACTTTGTAACGATTGTTTCTATCGGCAACAACTCCGCCAAGAAGCGAGAACAAAAACGAAGGAAATTGTTCTGCAAAAACCGTCAATCCCAGCATAAAAGTAGAATGGGTCATGCTGTAAACGATCCACACTACGGCGGTTCTCTGCATCCACATTCCGATTCTCGAAATCAATTGTCCGCCAAAAAACAAAGCATAATTTCGGCTTTGAAAAGCTTTGAAGGTTCTGAGGTTTAAAATCTTTGACATTGATTTTCGATTTTAATTAATCGGAACAAGTTTATTTAAAACAGGAATTGCTTTTTCCAGTAATTCCTTTTCTTCTTTTGTTAAGTTTTGGGTGATGGCTTCGGTAAGCCATTCATCACGATCGAATCTTGTTTTTTCAATGGCCTGTTTTCCATATTCGGTTAAGGAAATGTAGACTTTGCGGCCATCTTCAGTAGAAGGAGTTCTGGTGATGATCTCCAACCCTTCGAGTTTTTTAATGATTTGTGACATCGACTGGGTTTTTACACGAGTCAAATTGGCCAGTTCAGAAGGAAGTAAGTTGGTGTTTCGAATCAGGTGACCAATGGTTTCCATTTCGGTCAATGAAAGTGTATTGATAGAATACATTTGTTTGCGTAAACTTTTGTGCAAAAGGGATATTACAGTTCGCAAGGATGGAGCTAATTCTTTTATTTCCATTTTTTTTTATAAAGTTAAACTTGTTAGGTAACCTTACAAAATTAAAACAAATTTGTTTCCCTTAATCGGTGATTCTGATTTTTATGAAAAGTTTCACAAAATCAAAAAATAAGGATTTGAAAAATTTATAGATGAAGCTTAAATATTTTTATCCGAAATTTGAATTTCTATTTAATCCTTAAAATTTTGACAGTGCCAATTATCCGATATAAAAAAATAGTATTTCTATTGTTGTTTTTACCTGTTTTGCTATCTGCTCAGGAAAAAGACAATGGAAACAAGGAGGATGTTTCCCGCTATTTTTATAATGATCATGTCGTTTCTGTCGAAATTTGGTACGGACCGGATAAAAAACCGGACAGTACCAAAACCTATTATCCGAATGGAAAGCTCAATGAGATTTTTTATTATGATGATAAAGGTTTAAAAAATGCCGATTCGTTTCAGTACAACAAACAAGGAGAAAAACTGGTTACCTGGAATTATTCGCACGGAAAGTTAGTCAGCAGAACCGATCATAAATTGCCGTTTGGTAAAGACAGGGAAGAATCAGTAAAAAAAGCGCTTAAGTTATTGACTGATATTAATACCAAAACCAATTACAATCCTACAACAGTCAATGATTTATTCAATCGAGGTGTTTTAAGCATTAGTTTGGGCAACACGACATTGGCACTTGAAGATTTAAAAAAGGTTGAATATTCTGTAGATAAAGATCCTAAGAATAAAGCGCTGTCCGATTCTTTGGCAGAAAAGAAAGATGTATTGAGAAGCAAGCTTTACGATAGGCTGGCGAGTATTTATGCCTCACTCGATATGGACAATTTTGCGTTTAATTATTATTACAAAGCCATAAAAAATGCTCCTGAAGATCTGCGCATTTTATACAACTTTGCAAATCTGTTGCAAGAACGAAAATCGTATGATTTAGCAGCTTATTATTTAGAAAAAATCGTAATTCAAAAACCGGATGATGCCAATTCAAGATGGGCACTCGCCAGATTGTATACTGATACAGGCGACTATCAAAAAGCAATGGATAATATTACGATTGCTTTTAAATATGAAAAAGCAATAATCGATAATAGGGCTAATGGAGGCAGGGATTTACGAACAACCAGAGGTTTGCTTTATCATAAATTAGGAGCATCAGATAAAGGAATTGCCGATTTGAAAGAGGCATTAAAAAGGGATAAGAATAATTCATATGCCATGAAAAATCTAGGCATTATCTATCTTGATCAACACAAATACAAAAAAGCCTGTGAGCTGTTTCAGAAGGCAAAAGAGCTCAATTATGCTTTGGTTTATGATGAGGTTGATTTAACGTCGTTATTAGAAAGCGCCTGTAATAATGTCGAGCCAAAAGTTGTTGATCATAAAAAGCCTTTCGTCTTACCGAATCCTGTTGCTGCGGTTGTTTCAATTGAGAATTTTAATGCCAGTTTTGATTATGAGTTTTTTAGTTTCGAATCGATTTCGGTTTTAAAAGGAAAAAGCAGCGATGGGAAAATCGATGTTTCTACATTATCCTCTGGTTTTTATGTACTAAAAGTTTCTACAGCAAATTCAACAGAGATTTTTAGAGTGATTAAAGAATAAAAGGAATTTGCATTCATGAAGTAAATTTTACAGAGATACACAAAGTATTTCACAAAGCTTCGCGAAAGAATATCAAAAAAACTTCGCGCATCTCTGTGTAACCTCTCTGCGGAACACCCCGGAAATAACTTTAGAATCAACTTTGTCGTGATCTTATAAAACATTTCCTTAAATTTGCTTCCGTTATAAAAAAATACAATAGTTATAAAAATCAAGCTATGTTACAAATCGCATTTATTAGAGAGAATCAGGAGAAAGTAATCAAGGCTTTAGCAAAACGAAATATCGATGCTAAAAGCGTTGTTGAAGAAGTCGTGCAATTAGACGAAAACCGTCGTGCAACACAAGTTGAATTAGACAATACTTTATCCGAATCTAATAAATTATCCAAAGATATTGGGGAATTAATGAAAGCGGGAGAGAAAGCTAAAGCAGCAATCTTAAAAGAAAAAACGGTTTCATTAAAAGAAAAAAGTAAAGAATTAGGCGAAAAAGCAGAAGCTTTGGCAACTGAATTGACGAATAAATTATACACATTACCAAACCTTCCGGCTGATATTGTTCCTGAAGGAAAAACTCCGGACGACAATTTAAACGTTTTTCAGGAAGGTGATATTCCGGTTCTACATGAAGGCGCACAACCTCACTGGGAATTGGTAAAGAAATACGATATCATTGATTTCGAATTGGGTGTAAAAATTGCGGGTGCAGGTTTTCCGGTTTACAAAGGGAAAGGAGCTCGTTTGCAACGTGCTTTAATCAATTATTTCCTGGATAAAAACACTGCAGCAGGTTATAATGAAGTTCAGGTGCCGCATTTGGTAAATGAAGCTTCAGGTTACGGAACGGGACAATTGCCGGACAAAGAAGGACAAATGTATCACTCAACAATTGATGATTTATATTTGATTCCAACGGCTGAGGTTCCTGTTACGAATTTATTCCGCGATGTCCTTTTAACTGAAACGGAATTACCGGTTTTATATACGGCTTATACACCATGTTTCCGTCGTGAAGCAGGTTCTTACGGGGCGCACGTGCGTGGATTAAACCGTTTGCATCAATTTGATAAAGTAGAAATTGTACGTGTTGAACATCCTGATAAGTCTTATGAAGCGCTTGACGGAATGGTAGAACACGTAAAAGATATTTTGAAAGAATTGAAATTGCCATACAGAGTTTTACGTTTATGTGGTGGCGATATGGGTTTCACATCGGCTTTAACCTATGATTTTGAAGTATTTTCTACAGCGCAGGATCGTTGGTTGGAAATTAGTTCAGTTTCTAATTTTGAAACTTTTCAGGCAAATCGCTTGAAATTGCGTTTTAAAGACAAAGACGGAAAAAACCATTTGGCACACACCTTAAACGGAAGTTCATTGGCATTACCAAGAGTTTTGGCAGGAATATTAGAAAATTACCAAACTCCGGAAGGAATCGTAATTCCGGAAGTTTTACGTCCGTACTGCGGATTTGATATTATAAATTAGATTAACTTTTACAGTTCTTATAGTCAACCTAACAGGTTTTTAAAACCTGTTAGGTTTCTTAATTTTAGCTAAGAACTTCAACAAAAATAAAACAAGAGATGAATGGAATTTTAAATTGGAATGTAGATCCGGTTATTTTCATGATAACAGATAGTTTTCCTTTAAAATATTATGGTGCTCTTTTTGCCTGCGGGTTATTATTAGGCTATTATATCGTAAGAAGTATTTACAAGAAAGAACATCTTTCGCTTGATAATCTGGATAGTTTATTGGTATATGTAATCGTTGGGACAATTTTAGGGGCGCGATTGGGGCATTGTTTTTTTTATGAACCATCTTATTTCCTTCAGCACCCAATAGAAATTCTTTTGCCAATTCAAAAAATTGCAGGAGTTTATAAATTTGTGGGTTATCAGGGTTTGGCAAGTCACGGAGGATCGATTGGTGTTTTGATCGCCATGATCTTATATTGCCGAAAATACAAGGTAAAGTTCTTATGGATTTTAGATAAAATGGCCATTGGAGTTCCGGTTACAGGGGCTTTTATAAGATTTGGTAATTTTATGAATTCTGAAATCTACGGAAAACCAACAAACGGAAACTGGGGAGTTGTTTTTCAAAGAGAGGACATGATTCCAAGGCATCCAACGCAATTGTACGAAGCTTTTGCTTATTTATTGATTTTCATAATTGTTCTTTATCTTTATAAATCAGAAACAATCAAAAAAGCAGACGGGTTTATCTTTGGAAGTTTCTTAACTTTAATGTTTGTAGCCCGATTTATAATCGAATTTTTCAAGGAAAATCAGGAAGCCTTCGAGAATGATATGATTATTAATATGGGACAGATATTAAGTATTCCTTTTATTTTAATTGGTTTAGCCCTTATTATCTGGAAATCGAAGAAACAAGTTGTAGTTTAATTGACAGTCGCAGGTTATAGTGAATTGTGCTGAACACTGAGACTGATCCCGATAGCTATCGGGAGAAACTGAAAACTGAAAAAAAACTGAAAATATGAAAAACATCTTTATCTATATCGTTTTGTTGTGGTCTGTTTTTGCATCAGCACAAAATGAGCAATTGGCTCAATATTACTACGATAAAGGCGATTTCGAAAAAGCTAAAATCAGTTATGAAGAGCTTTTAAAAAGCTCACCATCCAATACCCAATATTTTTTAAGAACGATCGATTGTTATCAGCAATTGCAACAGTTTGATGTGGCTCAAAAAGTTATTGAAGATCGTTATAACAGATACAAGCAGGGCGTTTTTTTGGTAGAATTGGGATATAATTTTCAATTACAGAAAAACGATACCAAAGCCAAAAATTACTATGAACAGGCTATCGCGAAAATCAAAACCAACCCGAATGATGTTTACGGAATTGGAAATTCTTTCGAGAAAAAAGTACTGCTCGAATATGCTTTAAAATCGTATCAGACTGCGATGCAGGTGCAGCCTAATTATAATTTTAATTTCCAGATAGGGATGTTGTACGGCCAATTAGGAAAGACGGATCAGATGATTGATCTTTTACTGACGGAATCATACAATAACCAACAGAATGCAAATTTAATCCAGACACAATTATCGCGTTTCATGAATGGTGAAACCGATAATACAGCTTTTAAAGATGCAATGCGTAAAGCCTTGATTTTAAGAACTCAAAAAGATCAGGATGTGTTTTGGAACCACTATTTAAGCTGGTTTTATGTGCAGCAGAAAGAATTTGGAAAAGCGTTTATTCAGGAAAAAGCTATCTATAAACGAGATCCGGAATCGCTTTCGAGTATTGTCAATCTAAGTCAGTTTGCACTGAATGAAGATGACACCGAAACTGCAACAGAAATTCTGAATTTTATACTTCAAAACACCAAAAACTTAGATTTACTGATTCAGACGAATTCGTATTTAATGCAAATTAAAATAGATAAAGCGCAGGAAAAAGATTATTCAATTATCAATACAGAGTTACAACAATTGCTTGCAACCTATGAAATAACTCCTTTTACCTTATCTTTGCAAATAATTCAGGCGCATTTCCTGGCTTTTAATCTTAAAAAGACTGAAGAAGCCAAGACAATTATTAAAAAAGCATTAGAATTAAATTTGAATGATTATCAAAGAGCAGATGCAAAGATGGAGCTGGCTGACATCTTGCTTTTAGAAGAAAAGTTCAATCAGGCGTTGATTTATTATTCGCAAATTCAATTGGATTTAAAGAATGATGTAATGGCACACGAAGCAAGTTTAAAAGCCGCGAAAACAAGTTATTACAAAGGCGATTTTGAGTGGGCTCTGAAACAGTTTAAAGAGTTGAAAGCCGCAAATACACAATTAATAGCAAATGATGCGCTGGAATATTTTTTACTGATAAATGACAATACGGTTGCTGATTCGACACAAACAGCATTAAAACAATTTGCAAAAGGCGATTTTTTAATCTATCAGAATAAAAAACCGGAAGCAATTGCTCAGTTTCAGAATATTTTAAAAACCTTTAAGGGACAGGAAATAGAAGCTGTAACATTGTTGCGTTTAGGTAAAATTTATGAAAGTCAGAAAGATTTTAATTCGGCTTTAAGTCAATACCAGCAGATCATTGACAATCACAGCGACGGAATATATGTAGATGAAGCACTGTTTTTTTCAGCAGAAATTTACAACGATGAATTGCATGATACAGAAAAGGCAAAACCTTTGTATGAAAAGGTAATTTTTAACCATCAGGACAGTATTTACTTTGTTGATGCTAGAAAAAAATACCGCGAGTTAAGAGGAGACAAGAATTTATAGTTTGGTTGAACCGTTTATTCGGTTAAACGTTTAACCGAATAAACGATTAAACAAGAATAGAAATGATTATTTACAACGTTACCACAAATATACACGAAAGCGTTCATGACCAATGGTTAAAATGGATGCAGGAAAAGCACATACCGGAGATTCTGGCTACTAATAAGTTTTCTTCGGCAAGAATTGTCAGGGTTTTAATTGAAGAAGAAATGGGTGGAATCACCTATTCAGTACAATATGTTACGGACAGCAAAGAAACTTTAGATCAGTATTATATCGAAGACGAACCCGCTTTTCATCAGGAAGCTTTAAGTTTATTTGCTGATAAGATGCTTTCTTTCAGAACCGAATTAGAAGTGATTTCTGAGCATTAAGATTAAGTTTTTCAGTCTCAGTTAAAAATAGAAAATTATGGAAATTCGATTTCAAACTAAAGAAGAAAGTAATAAACAACAACAAGAAGATTTTTTGAAGTTGTCTAAAGTTGAAAGGTTTTATAGTTTTTTACGCTTAAGTGAGAGAATAAGCAGATTTCCTGTGAAGAATAAGGTCGATAAAAATAAAGATAATTTCCAGATTGTAATTGATTTGGAAAAGAAAAAATAAAACTTTGTGCCTTCGTGCCTTTGTGGCAAATTGAGCAAAACAGAAATAAAAATAAAACTTTGCGTCTTAGCGTCTTCGTGGCAAAAAAACCTTAGTGCCTTTGTGGCTAATAAAAAAGAAAATGGAAAAAGTAAAAGCCAAAAAACATTTAGGACAACATTTCCTGAAAGACGAAAGTATCGCCAAAGCAATTGCAGATACTTTAAGTTTAAAAGGATACGATGAGGTTTTAGAAATAGGACCGGGGATGGGTGTGTTGACTAAGTATTTGCTTGACAAACCAATTAATACACACGTGATCGAAATTGATGGAGAATCTGTGGTGTATTTGGGTGAGAATTATCCAAAACTAAAAGATAAAATTATCTCTCAGGATTTCCTGAAATACAATATAAACGAAGTTTACGAAAATAAACAATTCGCTATTATTGGGAATTTTCCCTATAACATTTCTACGCAAATCGTTTTTAGAACTTTAGAATTCAAACATCAGATTCCGGAATTTTCGGGGATGTTTCAAAAAGAAGTGGCCGAAAGAATTTGCGAGAAAAAGGGCTCAAAAGCGTACGGAATCTTATCTGTATTAGCCCAGGCTTTCTATGATACTGAGTACCTGTTTACGGTAGATGAAAACGTTTTTATTCCTCCGCCCAAGGTCAAGTCGGGTGTGATGAAAATGACCCGAAAGGAAGATTATAGCCTTCCGTGTGGAGAAAAGTTGTTTTTTACGGTTGTAAAAACGGCTTTTCAGCAAAGACGAAAAACATTACGTAACAGTTTGAAAACATTAAATTTATCAGATGAATTGCGATTAGACACTATCTTTGATAAGCGTCCGGAGCAATTAAGCGTGGAGGAATTTATTGTTTTGACTCAAAAAATAGAAGCCGATGGAGTTTAAAATCAGCAAAGAGCTAATTAAAGAAATAGCTCAACTCATTCAAGCTAAAAATAATAAAGAGCTGGAGGTTTTATTAAATGACATGCACCATGCCGATTTCGCTGAAATCCTTGATGAAATTGACATTGATGAAGCAACTTATATATTTAAGGTATTAGATAGCGAAAAAACAGCCGAAATTCTTCTGGAATTAGAGGATGATTTGCGTGAACAAATCTTAAATAGACTTTCGCCTAAAGAAATCGCTGAGGAGCTGGATGAACTTGAAACCAATGATGCGGCGGATATTATTGGTGAACTTTCGAAAGACAGAAAAGCTGAAGTAATTTCTGAACTTCAGGACGTTGAACACGCAAAAGGAATCGTTGATTTATTGCGCTACGACGAAGATACTGCCGGAGGTATCATGCACAAAGAGTTGGTGAAAGTCAACGAAAACTGGAACGTACTTACTTGCGTAAAAGAAATGCGTATTCAGGCCGAAAATGTTTCAAGAGTACATTCTATCTACGTTGTTGATGATGAAAACAGATTGAAGGGCAGATTGTCGCTTAAGGATTTACTGACCACTTCGACCAAAACACAAATTTCTGATATCTATATTAGAAAATTATATCATGTAAATGTTGAAACACCTGATGTTGAGGTAGCCAGAATGATGGATAAATACGATTTGGAAGCCATTCCTGTCGTAGATGAATTAGGACGTTTGGTAGGCCGCATTACAATTGATGATATTATCGATGTCATAAAAGATGAAATAGAAAAGAGAGATACCGAAGACATTCAGAAATTTGGGGGTCTTGAAGCATTAGAATTACCTTACGTTCAAACCCGTCTGGGCGAGATGGTTAAAAAGAGAGCCACATGGTTAGTCGTTCTTTTTATAGGAGAAATGTTCACTGCCTCGGCAATGGGATTTTTTGAAGGCGAAATTGAAAAAGCAGTAGTTTTGGCATTATTTGTTCCGCTTATTATTTCGAGTGGAGGAAATTCTGGATCTCAGGCCGCAACCCTTATCATTCGTGCCATGGCATTGAAAGAACTTACACTAAAAGACTGGTGGTATGTAATGAAAAAAGAAATTGCATCAGGTTTTTTATTGGGTGCTATTTTGGGAATTGTTGGTTTTATCAGGATTATGGTTTGGCAGCAAACTGGTCTTTATGAATATGGAGAACACTGGTTAGCAATTGGGGCTACAGTTTCACTTTCGTTGGTTTTTATTGTTTTATGGGGAACGCTTTCAGGATCTATGATACCCTTTTTACTGAAGAGACTTAAACTCGATCCCGCGACTTCATCGGCACCATTTGTGGCTACTTTGGTCGATGTGACAGGATTAGTCATTTATTTTACAATTGCTTCTTTATTGTTAAAAGGGAAGTTGTTGTAAGAATAAAATAGATCTGCTAAATTTTTTGCAAGGTTTGTTCATTACGACCACAAATCTTAAATTGTCTATAGAGGAACGCAGATTAAACGGATTCGCTATCGCGAAAACACGGGTTAAACGGATTTTTCATCTATTATTTTTGAAAATCCGTATCATCCGCGTTCCTTTCGCAATGAGTTAGATAGAATAACGCTTTTGGAATAGCCAGAATGATTCTTGACTTTTAGATTTTTGCCACAAATTGATCCATTGCAGTGATTTAAAATCTGTAAAATCTGCGTAATTTACACGTCGAAAAATGGGCTGTTAAACAACCAAAAATAAATCAAAAACCAACCAGAATGAAAGTACATATAATAGGAGGAGGAAACCTTGGTGTTTCTATTGCCTTAGGAATTGCCAAGTTCTCGAAAAACAATCAGGTTACCGTTACAAGAAGAAACACGGCTAGTATTCAGTATTTATCAGAATACGGAATCACGGTTTCATCAGATAATAAACATACCATTCAGGAAGCCGATGTGGTGATTTTAACCATAAAACCGTATCAGGTTGATATTGTTTTGGCTGAAATTCTGCCGGTAATTAAGGGAAAAACCATTGCTTCGGCAGTAAGTGGATTATCGCTGGATATGCTTCAGGAAAAAACGAATAACGAATATCCGGTTATACGAATTATGCCCAATATCGCAGCACAATTTGGGGAATCAGCGACTTGTATTTCTTTCCCTGAAAAAGACAGAGAAAAAGCATTACCAATCGTTGACTTGTTTCAGGATTTAGGAACTGCTCCGGTAATCGATGAAAAATTAATGGATGCCGCAACAGTTCTTGGAGCATGTGGAACAGCATATGCCTTAAGATACATTCGTGCCTCAATGCAGGCCGGAATCGAAATAGGATTTGATTCTCAAACCGCATTAGCTATTGCTGCACAAACCGTAAAAGGAGCTGCAAAAATGCTGTTAGAAGAAAAAGTACATCCGGAACAATTAATCGACCGTGTAACAACGCCACAAGGCTGTACCATTGTTGGATTAAACGAAATGGAACACAATGGTTTCAGTTCTTCATTGATTAAAGGTATTAAGACTTCATTGAAACAGATTAAAGGTTAGATACTATATTAAAACCCAATATTTTAAAATTCCAAATTCCAACTTTTAAGTGTGGGGTTTGGGATTTCTTGTTTTTTAGCAGAATGTAAACCCGCTTTTTTGTCACTTCAACGGAGGAGAAGTCACGGTTATTCGACAAAGATTAATGATTTTCTTTACAGCATTTATAATGCGATTTCTCCCTTCTGTCGAAATGACAATATTGTGATAATTGGAATTTAGAATTTAAATATTGGAATTTACTTTTTTATAAGTTGGATATATTTCCTCCCACATTCAGAAATCTTAGTATATGAATTCATCGAATTCCCGTAATTCTGAATCGTCAGGGTGTCTTTGACATAACTGGCATCAATTCCAACAGGTATTTCTAACTCTTTATGATCAGTTTCGGTAGAATCGGATTCTTCTTCACGGCTGATGTCTCCCTCAAATTCATCCCATTTTATACCCTCTAAAGTGATATATTTTTCTCCGGATTCATTTTTGGTAAAACTTGCAATGCCTTTTAGTTTTCTGAGCTTTGTTTTTAGGACATAGCTATATCCATTTTTAGCTTTCAATATTTCAACAGAAATTGCACATTCTTCCGTACTGTTTGGGTCCGGTTGTGTTTCGTAAAACCCTTCGATTGATTCTTTCTTTTTGATTGTTGAATCAATAGCAATTTTTTCAGGTTTCCTTTCGTCGACAACAGTTTTTGGCTTATTGCTACAAGCTGAAATTAGCATCGCAGAGAAGAATACAATTATGATTTTATGAATGTAGTTCATGATATTAGTTTCTTTTTTTCTTCGCTAAAGTATATTTGAGATAAATTAATCCAAAAGTACCTGAAAGTATTGAAGCAATTAAAATGGCGATCTTAGAAAAAACAATAGTTTCGGGGTCTTTAAAAGCCAGGATAGTAATGAAGATGGACATTGTAAAACCAATTCCGCCTAACATTCCGGCACCTAGAATATGCGCCCATTTGAGGTTTTTAGGCAACGAGCACAATCCTGCACTGACACCAATAGAAGAGAAAAGTACGATTCCAAGAGGTTTCCCAACAACCAGTCCCAGAATAATTCCGATAGTATTAGGGTGACTCAAACCTTCATGCCAGTCTGATTGAATGGCAATGCAAGTGTTGGCAATGGCAAACAAGGGTAAAATAATGAATGCAACAGGTTTGTGTAGAAAATGTTGTAATTTATACGAAGAAGAATTTTTTCCACCATCGCCAAACGGAATTACAAATGCCAGTATAACTCCGGTAATTGTGGCATGAACACCTGAATTTAGCATGAAATACCACATCACTACACCGCCAATTAAGTACGGAATCAAGTTGTGAACTTTCATACGGTTTAAAATAAATAACAGTCCCCAGATTCCTAACGCAATAGCTAGATTTACAAACGCGATTGATGTGGTGTAAAATATAGCAATAACAATTATGGCCCCTAAATCATCTATAACTGCCAGTGCTGTTAGAAATACTTTTAAGGATGAAGGGACTTTTTTGCCTAAAAGCGATAAAATTCCAATGGCAAAAGCAATATCAGTTGCCATCGGGATTCCTGCCCCGTTTTGAGTAGAAGTTCCAAAATTTAAAGCCAGAAAGATCGCCGCCGGAACCAGCATTCCGCCAAGAGCCGCCATAATAGGTAATGAGGCATTTTTGATGTTAGAGAGTTCACCGTGATAAATTTCCCGTTCTAATTCTAAACCAATTAGTAAAAAGAATATCGCCATTAGGCCATCATTGATCCAGTGTGTGATCGAATGCCCGTTTAAATCCTTTTCCCAAAAAGCAATATATTCTGTCTGAAAAGAAGAGTTAGCCAGATAAAGTGATATAATCGTAACAAAAAGCAAGAGCAATCCTCCTGATTTCTCGTTGTTAAAAAAGGCTTTAAAAGTTTTGGTTAGTTTCATTTTCAAATTTGGTATTTATTCTAATGCAAATTCGACAGCTTTTCGTGCATGAATTTCGGCTGTTTTAAACAATTTAGCATTAGTATATTCATTAGTAATTAATAATTCTATTTCTGTACATCCTAATATAATTCCTTCAGCTCCCTGATGGATTAAATCGGTTATTATTTCTAAAAAGATCTTTCTTGAATTGCTGCTTATTATTCCTTTTACGAGCTCTTCGTATATAATTCTATGAATCTCATGTCTTTGTTTTTGGTCAGGAATTATAGTTTCTATGTTGTATTTGTTTAGCAATCTGCCTTTAAAAAAATCTTGTTCCATTGTAAAAGAGGTTTCTAACAATCCTATTTTTTTAAAATTTTCTTCGTTAATCTTTTCGGCAGTTGCATCGACAATATGAATTAAAGGAATTGATATGTTTTTTTCTATCTCATCAGATAATTTATGCATAGTATTGGTACATAATACAATAAAATCTGCTCCGCTTTTTTCAAGTCTTTGAGCTGCTCCGGTCATTAAAATCCCTAGTTTATCCCATTCTCCATTTTTTTGTAAAGCTGCAATTTAATTAAAATCAAAAGAATACATTATGGATTCGCAAGAATGAACACCTCCTAGTTTTTCCTGAACGGTTCTATTTATTACCTGATAATATAATGTAGAACTTTCCCATGACATGCCTCCTATTAAACCAATTGTTTTCATAAAACCGTTTTATGCGAATTTACACATTTATTAGCGATTTTTTGGATTAAAACAGAAAGCCGTATTTTTTTTGTTACTTTGTTTTTCTAATTTAAGTTATAATTTCATGTCAATTAAAATTCTTCATATCGATAGCAATCACCCCATTTTATGGCAACAATTAGAAGAAGCAGGTTTTGAAAATCATGCCGATTTTAAATCTTCAAAAGAAGAAATTGAAGCTAAAATTCAGGATTATAACGGAATCGTAATCCGAAGCCGGTTTAAAATTGACAAAACCTTTTTGGATAAAGCTGTCAACCTGAAATTTATTGCCAGAGTAGGAGCGGGTTTGGAAAGTATTGATTGTGATTATGCCGAAGCAAAAAGAATTCATTTGATCGCAGCACCGGAAGGAAATCGTAATGCCGTTGCCGAACATTCGCTTGGTGTAATCTTATCCTTGTTTAATAATCTAAATCAGGCCGACGCCGAAATTAGGGCGGGACACTGGAATCGCGAAAGTAATCGGGGACATGAGTTAGACGGTAAAACTGTTGGGATTATTGGTTACGGAAACATGGGAAAAGCGTTTGCGAAAAAACTGCGCGGTTTTGAAGTCGAGGTTTTGTTTCATGATATTTTAGAAAATATTGGTGATGAAAATGCCAGACAAGTTTCATTGCAGGAATTACAGCAAAAAGCTGATGTTTTGAGTTTGCATCTTCCGTGGACTCCTGAAACGGATAAAATGGTTAATGCCGGCTTTATAAACGCATTTACAAAGCCATTTTGGATCATAAATACTTCACGCGGCAAAAACATTGTCACGGCAGATTTAGTTGAAGCGATGAAGAATAAAAAGGTCCTGGGTGCAGGTTTGGATGTTTTGGAGTATGAGAAATTGTCTTTTGAAACGCTTTTTCAGGATAAAAATACTCCGGAAGCTTTTCAATATTTATTACAAGCTAAAAATGTTCTTCTGACGCCTCATATTGCAGGTTGGACGTTTGAAAGTCATGAACGACTGGCACAAGTGATCGTTGATAAAATCAAAAAGGTATTTCTTTAAAATCAAAGTAAATTTGTTTGGATACTTATAACAAGTGTTTTCTGTAGAATAAAGTTATTTAGAATTAGTTTTTATAAGTATTTTTTTTTAATATTGTTTTGAATTTTAACAAAATTTTAAAGATTAAGGAGTAGCCGAAAATCCTAAAAGAGTAGGTATTAACGAACTAATTATATAATTATGATTGAATGGTACAAAAAAGTGGTTTTTGAAAACTACGCGAATTTTAACGGAAGAGCAAGAAGAAAAGAATATTGGATGTTTTTCTTGGCAAACATTCTTATCAGTTTTGTTCTCGGTTTCGTCCTTGGATTAGTTTCACCTACTTTAGGGTTAGTTGGAAATGTTTATAGTCTGGCAGTTTTGATTCCGGGAATTGCAGTTGGTGTCAGAAGAATGCACGACGTGGGTAAAAGCGGATGGTTTCTTATTATTCCGATATACAATTTAATATTAGCTTGTACAGAAGGTGATAAAGGCGCAAATGAATATGGTCCGGATCCTAAAAACGAATTCGATGAAATCAACGAGATAGGAAACGTTGAATCATAAATAACTAAATGATAAGAAATGGAAAACAATTTTCAAGAGACGTCTAATAATTTTAATGAGCCAATTCCGGTATTTAAGGTAGATCCTATTATGGTTTTGCTTTTTGGTTTTTTAACCTGCGGATTATATTTAATTTATTGGAACATTAAAGTTTCTGAGGTTTTGAATGCTGTTGCGGGAAAAGAAGTTATTTCGCAGCCTATTGCAATTTTTGCGGGATGCTGTACACCGGTAAATATTTATTTTTATTACCTGGCGGGAAAAGAGGCGTTACCAAAAGTTTACGAAAGAACAGGAGAGCTTCAAAAAGACCAGTCAACTTTATTAATTGTTTTAGGATTCTTTTTTCCTTTTGCAGCTGCAATGATAGTACAAGGTGATATCAACAGATTATACAAATAATAACAGAATAAAACGTAAAATTTACGGAATTATCGGTGCAGCAATTACACTGATAGTTCCGTTTTTTTTAATGCTTAACAATCACAACGACCATTTAGAATCGGATCAGTCCTTTTGTCCTTTTAAAATGGTTACCGGTTTTCCGTGCCCGGGTTGCGGTATAACAAAATCATTGGTGTACTTTTACGAAGGTGATATCTACAAATCGGTCAGTTATCATATTTTAGGGCCTTTTGTTATTGTATTTTGCTGGCTAACCATCATTATATTGATAACAGAAATTATTACCAAAAAAGAATACTTTACAAGCCTTTTATACAATAGAAAACTAGCCTGTAATATGGCTTATTTTTTAGCCTTTTATCATTTCGTACGATTGATTTTTTTTGTACGGAATAATTCTTTTGACGCTATCTTACATCAGTCGATCTGGTTTTAAGATGTAAATGCGTAATACCAAAATTGAATTCAATAACTAAAACTTTATAAAAATGGAAAATACCAAAACAGAACATTGGAATAATCCTCCCGTTCGTCGTCAGGAGAATAAAAAGATAGTTGCCGGAATTTTAGCTATTTTATTAGGCTATTTGGGTATTCATAAATTTTATTTGGGATACAATAAAGAAGGAATTATTCAGCTGATTCTTGGGTTTGTATTCGGCATAGGAGGTTTAATAGGTATTATAGAAGGAATAATTTACCTAACGAGATCTGATGAAGAGTTTTATCAAACCTATCAGGTTGGTAAAAAAGGCTGGTTTTAAAACATAGAAAATCCCATACGCATATGGGATTTTTTTTACAGCGTTTTTCACTATATTTCATTGTGTTTCTCCAGCTTCAGGATTGTCTTTTCTTATTATAAAAAAAACTTTTAGCATCAATTCATTTATTTTAGACTGATTAATCTTGTATTTTGAAGCAAGGCTTCTAAAAGGAGGAACTGAAAATCCAAAAGAGTAGGGAATAATTTTGTAAATAAGTAATTATGATTGAGTGGTACAAAAAAGTGGTTTTTGAAAACTATACAAATTTTAAAGGAAGAGCAAGAAGAAAAGAATATTGGATGTTCTTTTTAGCGAATGCAATTATATCAATTGTTTTGGGTATTGTAGATGGTGTATCAGGTTTAACTTTTGGTGCAGCTGAAACCGGAATATTGGGACTAGTGTATAGTCTGGGGGTTATTGCTCCTTCTATTGCAGTCTCTGTGAGAAGAATGCACGATGTTGGTAAAAGCGGATGGTTTATTTTTATTCCAATTTATAATTTGATATTAGCATGTACAGAAGGTGATAAAGGAGTGAACGAATATGGTGCAGATCCTAAAAATGAAAACGAATTAGATCAGATTGGTAAGGAATAACAGACTTACTTTTTTGAGGGTATTAAAAATGAAAAACCCCATCTGCAGCTGCAGATGGGGTTTTTGTATATTTAAATCTGATTATGAATTAATATCTTCTTTCTCGGATAATTTACGCTCTAATTCTATTTGAAACTCTTCGATAACAGGTTTCATGGTGCTTTCAGGAATATCAGCGATTCTGATGTACATTAAACCATCTACGGCATTGTTGAACAAAGGATCGACGTTGAAAGCTACAACACGTGCATTTTGCTTGATGTACTTTTTGATTAAAACTGGCAAACGTAAATTCCCTGGTTCTAATTCGTCAATGATTTTATCAAATTTATTCAGGTCAGATTCTGCTTCATCGAAGATAAAGTCCTTGTCAGCATCTTTTAGTTTTACCTTATACGCTTTCTTCGGATGAATGTATTGTGCGATATAAGGATCATAATAATTAGACTTCATAAACTCAATCATCAATGATTTTGAAAAATCAGAGAATTGATTGCTGATACTTACGCCGCCTAGTAAATATTTATGTTCAGGATAACGTAATGTTGTATGGATAATACCTTTCCATAACAAGAACAAAGGCATTGGTTTTTGCTGGTATTCTTTGATGATAAAAGCACGACCCATTTCGATCGATTTGTGCATCATATCATGCAATTCAGGTTCGAATCTAAATAAATCATTCAGGTAAAAACCTTCAATACCGTATTTTGGGTAGATTTCAGAACCTAATCCCATTCGATAGGCACCTGCGATCTTTTTGGTTTCATCATCCCATAAAAACATATGATGGTAATATTGGTCAAATTTGTCTAAGTCGATAGATTCATTCGTTCCTTCCCCCACTTCGCGGAAAGTGATTTCACGCAAACGGCCAATTTCATGCAGGACATTCGGGATAGATTTTGCTCTTGCAAAAAATACCTCATAGTTTTTACTTTGCAATAAACGACAATCGCTATTTCTCAACATGTTCACCTCGTCAATCATTTTTGATTCACTTGCAGGTGTTACGATCTTTTTAGGTGCTTTTGGGATTTTTAAACTTGCTGTATCCAATAATTTGGTATCCTTTTCAAAAGGATTTGCCAGCATATAGGTTTTCTTTCTTAAGAATTCTGAGTAATCTTCAAACGTTTCAAATTCGTTTTGCTCGTTTACAGAAATTGGTTTTCCAATCCGAACTTTAATCACGCGATCTTTCTGCGTTAGTAATTCTGATGGTAATTTTGCCGTACGTAAAGTATCATCGATTTTAGAAAGCCAATAAAACAATTTGCTGTTTTTAGCATGAAAATAGATAGGTACAACTGGAACTTTAGCTTTTCTGATCAATTTCAAAGCGCCTTCTTCCCAAGGTTTGTCGACTACTAATTTTCCATCTCTGTAAGTCGAAACTTCCCCGGCAGGGAAAATCCCTAACGGTTTTCCGTCGCTTAAATGACGTAAAGTTTCTTTTATTCCAACCACACTCGATTTAGCATCCTTGTGATTCTCAAAAGGATTAACCGGCATGATGTATTTTTTAAGCGGAACAATTCGGTGTAATAAAAAGTTGGCGATAATCTTGAAATTAGGTTCTCTTTCCAGCATTAATTTCAAAAGCAAAATACCATCAATTCCTCCAAGCGGATGATTTGAAATGGTAATGTAAGCGCCATCTTTCGGTAAACGTTTTAAATCTTCTTCCGGAATTTCAAACTTAATTTGCAATTCGTCTAATACTCCGTTTAAAAACGCAAGATCTTCTAAATGTTTATTATGATCATAAATTTTATTAAGGGTAGAGATCTTAAGGACCTTCATAAGAATCCAACCTGAAAAAGTACCAAGAACCCCGTACTTATCAACATTTATTGCCTTTGCAACTTCTTTCGCGGTAACTAAACCCATGTACTATTTTTAATTTATTAGAGCAGCGAACAAAGATAACAAAAAACTCTACTTTTCGTTGTTTCAAACACAAACTTTCCACTTTTTTATTACATTTGGAATCCTTAAAAAAACACTGATGAAAATTATTTCTTATAATGTAAACGGAATCCGCGCCGCAATAACCAAAGGCTTTATCGAATGGCTGCAACATGCTAATCCTGATGTTATTTGCCTTCAGGAAATAAAAGCAACGGAGGAACAAATTCCCGTTGATGCTATTACCGCTGCCGGTTATCCGTATCAATATTATTACCCGGCTACCAAAAAAGGCTACAGTGGTGTAGCTATTTTATCTAAAATAAAACCGAATAATGTGGTTTACGGAACCGGAATTCAGCACATGGATTTTGAAGGTCGTAACCTTCGTGCTGATTTTGACGATTGCTCTGTAATGAGTTTATATCTTCCGTCAGGAACCAATATCGAAAGATTAGATCATAAATTTATGTTTATGGATGACTTTCAAACTTATGTTAACGAGCTAAAGCTAACAATACCTAATTTGATTATTTGTGGTGATTATAATATTTGCCATGAAGCTATCGATATTCACGATCCCGTTCGAAACAAAACCATTTCAGGATTTTTGCCTGCAGAACGTGCCTGGCTTGACGGTTTTATGAAATCCGGTTTTATTGACAGTTTCCGCCATTTCAACAAAGATCCGCATCATTATTCGTGGTGGAGTTACCGCGCCGGAGCCCGAGGAAATAATAAAGGCTGGCGTATCGATTATAATCTGGTAAGTGACTCTTTGCAGCACAGATTAAAACGTGCCGTGATTCTTCCGGATGCCGTACATTCAGATCATTGCCCGGTTTTAGTCGAAATTGAGTAAAGTTTGGTATTGTTCTTGTTGACGGAATAGCAAGTTTGAAAATTACGATACAGTTGGGATTTGGAATTTTTTCTAAATCCTGAGTATTTGGAATTTGTATTATTAATGCGCCCCAATAAAACCCAAAAAGTAAAATGATTAAAAAGGCCTCCATCGGATTATTAGTCATAGCCATGTCTATGACTTCTTGTGTATCCAAGAAAATTTACAACGATCTTGAAACAAAATATTCAGATCTTAAAAAAGAAAATCGTTCAATTGCAGATCAAAACACCGATTTGCAAAAATCAAAAAATCAGTTAGAATTAGAGCGCGATAATCTAACCAAAGATTTAAATGCGACAAAAGATGAATTAGCGAAACAAAAAGCTGATTTAGCTGCAGCGCAAAACAAATTTAAAGTTTTGCAGGATTCATACAATGCACTGGAAAAAAACAGTAATGATGCATTGGAGAAAAACATGGCTAAAAACCGCGAATTGTTAGCGCAGTTAGAAGCAAAATCTAAAAAATTAGCCGAAGAACAAGCGAGTCTTGATAAAACGGCAAGTCGCTTAAACGAACTTGAGGCTATGATTGCCGCAAAAGAAGAAGCAATGCGCAAACTAAAAGAGACTTTATCTAAAGCCCTAAACGGTTTTGAAGGTAAGGGTTTGACAGTTGAACAGAAAAACGGAAAAGTATATGTTTCGATGGAAAACAAATTACTTTTTAACTCAGGAAGCTGGGCTGTTGGAACTGAAGGTAGAAGAGCAGTTGTAGAATTAGGAAAAGTATTGGGTGATAATCCTGATCTTTCAGTTCTTATCGAAGGGCATACAGATGATGATCCGTATGCAGGTTCAGGACCAATTGCAAATAACTGGGACTTGTCTACCAAAAGAGCTACAGCAATTGTAAATATCTTAAGTGAAAATACAAAAATCAACAAACAAAAATTAACAGCAGCCGGTCGCAGCGAATTTTCTCCACTTGCAAGCAATGCAACTCCGGAAGGGAAAGCTAAAAACCGTAGAATCGAAATCATCCTAACACCAAGATTAGATGAAATTGCTGAAATGTTGAATAGTATAAACTAGTTTTTAGGAACAAAGGTTCAAAGGAACAAAGGCTCAGAGTTTTTTAACTTTGGGCTTTTGTTGTTTAATTTGCTAAAAGATATCTGCAGTTTAGAACCAAATGGAAACAATTTTGTAACTTTTTTAACTTTTGTGCTATTCTGCATTGGTTATTGCCTTTGTATCTTTGAACCTCTGCAACTTTGAACCTTAAAAAGAAGAAATGAAATACACGACACTACCCAACACCGACATAAAAGTTAGTAAAATAAACCTCGGAACAATGACTTTCGGGCAGCAAAACACGGAAGCAGAAGGACATCAGCAAATGGATTATGCCCTTGAAAGAGGAATCAATTTTTTTGATACTGCCGAAATGTATTCAGTGCCGGCTCGTGAAGAAACTTACGGAAGTACTGAAAAAATTATAGGTACCTGGTTTAAGAAAACCGGAAATCGCGAAAAAGTAGTATTGGCCTCTAAAATTGCAGGTCCAAATCCTAATTTTACCTATATGCGTGAAAAACCGGATTTCTCTCCTGAAAGTATTAAATATGCTTTAGAAAACAGTTTAAAACGCCTTCAGACAGATTATATCGACTTATATCAGATGCATTGGCCGGAAAGGGAAACGAATTATTTTGGACAACGTGGTTTTAAAGATTACGATGCTGTATGGGAAGATAATTTTAGAGAAATCCTTGAAACTTTTGATGGTTTAATAAAAGAAGGAAAAATAAAACACATTGGTGTTTCTAATGAGAATGCATGGGGAATGATGCGCCTTTTGGAAGAAAGTAAATATCAAAACCTGCCAAGAATCAAAACAATTCAGAATCCATATAATTTATTGAATCGCCTTTTTGAAGTTGGTTCTGCTGAAGTATGTAAATATGAAAATGTAGGTTTACTGGCGTATTCGCCTTTAGCGTTTGGCGTTCTAACCGGTAAATTTTTAACCGGAGAAGCACATCCAAATGCAAGAATCAATCTTTTCCCGCAATACACACGTTACAATAGTGAACAATGTACGCAAGCGACTAAGTTGTATCACGAAATCGCTAAAAAACACGGCTTGACATTGACAGAACTGGCAATGGGATTTGTATTGCAACAGCCCTTTTTAACCAGTGCCATTATCGGCGCAACAACAATGGAACAATTAAAAGAAAATATTGATACCATTGATGTGTTTTTATCAAAAGAGATTTTAACCGAAATTGCGGCAGTTCAGGCTATTATTCCTGATCCGGCTCCTTAATTAACAGGTTTAGAATAAACACAAATTCCACAAATTTTCACTAATCTAAAATGTGAAAGTTTGTGGAATTTTTTTATAAACGTTTTATGTAAAATCTGTGTTTACAAATCAAATTCATCTCCAATAGCTAAAGAATCTGCAGGAACTGCTGTAGAGTCCGGAGCTTTAATTCGTATTAACGAACGGGCATTTCCTGAAATATAAACCGGAAGTTGCCCAAGAGTATCTTCAGGAACTAAAAGTCCTCTGCGAAACATTAAATTCTTTAAGAATTTTTGATTCTTCAATGCATAATCCTTCAAATTTCCTTCATCATTAAATTGATACATGAATTTTCGGGGCTTTGGGATAATAGTGGCCAAATATAAACATTCGTCTACATTTAAAGCAGAAGGATTTTTCTGGAAATAAAAATGACTTGCTTCACCAATTCCGTATACATTTGGTCCCCATTCGATAATGTTGAAATATACTTCGAGCATTCTTTCTTTGCTTACCACACGATTATTCTCCAGAATATAAACCAGTAAAATTTCTTCCAGCTTACGCGAAAGAGTTTTTTCTCTGGTCAGGAATACATTTTTAATCAGCTGCATACTGATAGTACTAGCCCCGCGCGAGAATTTTTTGGTTCTTATATTCTTTAAAATAGATTGCTTGAAAGCTTCATTGATGAACCCGCGATGTGAGAAGAAAGACGGATCTTCTGTTGTTAGGACACATTTTCGTAAATAAGGCGAAATCTGATCTAATGGTGTGTAATTCGGATTCGCATTTCCAACCAAAACCGGGCGTTGTAATACGTTCTGGATGATAGCACGATATACAAATTCACCGTTTAATTTATTAAGGTCAGCTTCTCCGTATTTGGTGATTTTTAAATCTTCTTTGTTCAGTTTACTATCAAAAACTAACGTATTCGGTTTGTTTTTATTGAATTTGAAATCCAGTTTGTAGTCAAAATTTCCGGTTGCTTGCATTCCCTGAAAATGCGTAAACAGACCATCAGGCAATGAAACGATAAAGTCCTGCGCTTTCATTTTCGGGATATCCACTTTCAACGTGTAAATCGTATCTTTTTCAGTACTGTACGAAATATAAGGTTTCACTTTTATCTTATTCAGCTGCATTGTCGAAGTACTGTCTATCGAGATGAAGTTATCACCTAATAAAAAGCGATAATCAAAACGGGCATTTTTAATAACGACATCTTTGCTTGCAATTTTTGAGTGATTGATTTTTAAATTGGTGATGGAGGTAAAGCCATCAATATGCAATTCGCTTCCGTCTTTCTCTATGTTTTGAACATTCAGGCGAATGGAATCAAAACTGGCTTTTAAATTATAACGTTCGTCTAAATACGGAACCCGGATTGCACCTGTATCCAAATTGAAGAAACGAATATCTGCTTTTTTATTTCTCGGGTCTGCAAATCCTTTAATATTCCAGCGCTGATCAAAATCTTTGCTTTGAACATGAAGATTGGTTTCGAGTTGTTTGTTGTCTAAAACGAGTTTATTTACAGCAATAGAAGTCTTTTTACCATTATCATCGATCCTGAAATTCAGATGCTCCAGTTTCATGTCTGTTGGAACCAGATTCAGTAATTTTGAAATAATTCGATACGCAAAAGTAGCATATTTGCGTTTTTCATTTTTATCAGAGTCGGCTTTGTCTTTTTTCAGAAAAGCATCAAAATTACGGATGTTTCCTTTTTTGACCAATTGTATATAACCGTTGTTGACTTTTAAAGTTCCTATCTGAACATTGCCAATCAATAAATTAGACAAACTAATGCTGGTTTCTATTTTCTGAATGTGGCATAGTGTGTCGGCATTATTAGGAACCAAAATTACGTCGGTCAGTTTAATGCCTGACAAACCATCAAACGAGGCTGATTTTACAGAAAAAGTACTGTTGTATTCGGTGTTCATTTTAGATTTTACTTTCGAAATAGCCTGTTTTAAAAGTGCATCACGAAAAAAGTAGAAACCTAAAAAAAGCACTACCAATACTATTACGAGTATTAGAAGTGCTTTGTATATTTTTTGTTTTGGAAATTTCATAAAGTTAATTTCATAAAAAATTAAGGAATGTTCGCTTTGTGAACATTAGTTTTTACTACGAATTTTACTAATTTCCCGAATTATACGTAGCATTAACATATGAATTTGAATTAAATTTAAATAAAAATTCGTTTTTAATTTGTGTAATTGCTTCACCTGTTCGCTATCGCTCGAGTCGTGGCAAAAAAATAAGATTACCCAAAAAGAATGCCTGCTACATCTTCAATTTTAGCTACAAGCTCAATTTTGATTCCGGTGTTTTTTAAAGCAATTTTGTTGTACTTAGATACAAAGATAGTAGTGAAACCTAGTTTCTCGGCTTCCTGAATACGTTGATCCACGCGATTTACAGGTCGAATTTCTCCGGAAAGCCCAACTTCGCCAGCAAAACAGAAGCCTTTTGTTACCGGAATATCTTCATTTGAAGATAAAATGGCGGCAACAACAGCCAGATCAATTGCAGGATCATCAACAGAAATTCCTCCGGTTACATTCAAAAAGACATCTTTTGCGCCTAAACGAAATCCGGCTCTTTTTTCTAAAACTGCCAAAATCATGTTTAAGCGTTTGGCATTATACCCTGTTGTGCTTCGTTGCGGAGTTCCATAAACTGCGGTACTTACCAGCGATTGAATTTCGATCATCAACGGACGCATGCCCTCCATGGTTGTAGCAATCGCGGTTCCCGACATTTCTTCGTCTTTGTGCGAAATCAAAATTTCTGAGGGATTGCTTACTTCTCGCAAACCGCTGCCTAACATTTCGTAAATTCCAAGTTCTGCTGTTGAGCCAAAACGGTTTTTTAGAGAACGTAAAATTCGGTAAACGTGGTTTCGGTCGCCTTCAAATTGTAAAACGGTATCGACCATATGTTCCAGGATCTTTGGTCCCGCGATGTTTCCGTCTTTGGTAATATGTCCGATTAAAATAACCGGAATGTTTGTTTCTTTGGCAAACTTGATGAGTTCGGCAGTAGTTTCTCTGATTTGGGAAATACTTCCGGCTGTTGATTCGATATAATCTGTGTGTAAAGTCTGGATCGAGTCGATAATAACAATCTCAGGCTGAATCGCTTCAATTTGTTTGAAAATATTTTGCGTTTTAGTTTCTGTCAAAATATAACAATTGTCGCTGTTGGGCGTGATTCTTTCGGCACGCATTTTTATTTGTTTCTGACTTTCTTCTCCGGAAACGTATAAAGTTTTGTAAGGTAATTTTAAAGATATCTGAAGTAAAAGTGTGCTCTTTCCAATTCCAGGTTCACCCCCCAAAAGGGTTAAAGATCCCGGAACGATTCCACCCCCTAAAACACGATTTAATTCGCCATCAGTTGTATCCATACGGATTTCCTGAGCAGAATCGATCTCATTGATTTTTAAAGGGCGCGGAGCTTTTCCGTTTGAAGTCGGTTCGCTTTTCCAGGCTACTTTTTCCTGCTTCTGAATGATTTCTTCAGCAATAGTATTCCATTCTTTGCAGGCATTGCATTGCCCTTGCCATTTGGCATATTGGGTTCCGCAGTTCTGGCAGAAAAAGGAAGTTTTAACTTTTGACATTATTTACCGGTTTTTGCAAGTGTATTCATCTGGTCGATTTTCTCGTACATCAAGTCTTTGTTCAAATCGCCAATAGGCTCCATTTGAGAAGCATTTTGGTATTTTTTTGAAGCCCTTTTCGGATCTCCCATTTTTTCATACATCAATCCCAGCTCATATTCACCTAACATGGCTTTTGGATAATTAACATTTCCAATTTCTGCCATTTTACCTAATTCATCATAAGCTTTGTTTCTTAGGATGATGTTTTCGATTACTTTAAAATCACTCATTCTAACCGGAATCTTAACTCCCATAACTTTAGACATAGTGGTGTATTTATTTTCCAGATAATCAGCATATCCTGTTTGTAGAATCGCAATTTTGTCATTGTATTCAGCAGAATTAATAGGTTTGTAAACTTCGAAAATATGATATAAGGCACTTGGAATCGAATGTAAAACCTCTGTATAATGCGTTGTACCTTTAAATAAATCATATTTATAGTTTACTAACGGATTATTAGCGATTTTAATATTGCTGTCTAATTTTTCTATTGGTTCTTTGATCTTTTTGATGTCACCATCTGCTGCAGACAGGTAGTAAAAGAATGGCTCCTTGATTTTAGCGAATTTCTCCGGAATGCGAACTTCCATTTTAGGTGCCAATTCCGGACTTAAACAAATGTAAGCGTTAAAAAGAGGTGTTTCTTTATACAAATAGAAGTTGATAAAACTTGCTGTTATATCATGACCGGCAATAATTCTGAAAGGTGTTGTACGGTATTTCTTTTCAATATAGGGAACCAATTCAGCTCCAATAAACTCAAAAAATTGTGCACCTTTCTCAAAAGGCAATCCATTATTCTGGTCAGTGGTAGTATCTTCGAAACGTTCGCCGTCTTTATTTTGATGAACACCTATGATAATCATTTCAGGTAAATCGTCCCAATAGACTCCATAACTTATGGCTCCTGAAAAGGGATCAAATAAATAATCTCCGTCTAATAAGTATAAAACAGGATATTTTTTTTCAGGATTGGCTTCGTAAGAAGCAGGAAGTCCGATGGTTATTCTTCTTTCTTCTCCCAGTTTGACAGATTGAATGTTGTCGAATTTTTTCTGTGAAAAGGCAGAAATTGAAATTAAAATAAATAGTAAGTAAACTTTTTTCATGATTTGGGCATTTCAGTGAATTGAAAAGTATTGAAATAGTGTAGCAATATAATACTTTATTTGCTTTTTTGTTTATGTAGGAATTTAAAAAAAGCAACGAAGTTGTGGGGCCTTAGATCTATTTTGATTTAGGTAAAAGAGGATTTGTTTGTTCAAAAAATAATTTTTGACAAAGAAAAGAGGATTACAAGGTGTAAAATGAAAGCTTAGGTCAGTGAGTTATCGTTTTCATTAGGGAAAATGATCCATGGTTTGAAGGTTTTTGCTTCTTCAAATTCCAGGGTTGCATAAGATATAATGATAATGATATCGTCTTTTTGAACTTTTCTGGCAGCAGGCCCATTCAGCGTGATCTCGCCTGAATTTTTCTCTCCTTTTATGGCGTAAGTTTCAAAACGCTCGCCATTATTGATATTTACAATAGATACCTTTTCACCTTCAATAATATTTGAGGCTTCCAGTAATGTTTCATCAATAGTAATACTGCCAATATAATTTAAATCAGCTCCAGTTACTTTTACTCGATGAATTTTTGATTTTATAACTTGAATTTGCATGTTGCAAAGGTAAATTAATTTAATGAAATGGTGTCAATCAACCTTATATTATTAACAAATACTGCAATAAATGCACGGTAGTTTTTGTCTTTACTTTTATGATCAATCGGTAATAATGTAGATTCGTCAGCAATTACAAAATATTCAAGGTCAAATCTCTCGTTGTCTTTGAAAGAATTTTCTACGAATTTAATAGTTTCTTCGGGACTGCTGGTTTTGAATATTTCTTTTGCTTCGGTGAGTGTCTTATATATTATAGCAGCTTCTTTTCGTTCTTCAGGAGTCAATCGCTCGTTTCGGGAGCTCATGGCCAACTGATTGTCTTCTCTGAAAATAGGACAACCCACTACATTTACTGGTAAGTTGGTTTTTTCGACCATTTTCTTTACAATTTGCAATTGTTGAAAATCTTTTTCTCCAAAATAAGCATTTGTTGGAGTGACAATCTCGAACAAACGTTTTACAATGGTGCCAACTCCGTTAAAATGTCCCGGTCTGAATTTTCCTTCCATTTGATTTTCCAGTCCGTCGAAATCAAATGACTGCGAAATGGTATGTCCTTCGTAAATATCATCTACAGAGGGTGCGTATAAAATCATTTTGTCACTTAAGTTGCGCATTTTTTTTACGTCTTCTTCAAGCGTTCTTGGATATTTTTCAAGATCTTCTGGATTGTTAAATTGGGTTGGATTGACAAAAATACTCACAACTGTATCGTCGTTTTCTTTAATAGATCTTTGCATTAACGCCAGATGACCTTGGTGTAAAGCGCCCATTGTTGGTACAAATCCGATGGTTGAATTTGTGGTTTTGATAGTTTTTAAATAGGCTATCAGAGCTACTTTACCGTAGAAAATATGCATGGCAGTATTATTAAAATTTAGTGCAAACATAATATATTAGTTATAAACTGCATAAATTTTTGTAATTTTGCAACGTTTTTATTACCAAAAATTAAGTAAAATACTATTATGAAAGATAAGAGGATATTATATGTATCATCTGAAGTCGTGCCTTATTTGGCTGAAAATGAGGTTTCTTTAATGTCTTATGACGTTCCAAAAATGATCAACGATCAGGGAGGCCAGATAAGAATTTTCATGCCAAGATATGGAAATATCAACGAAAGAAGACACCAGTTGCATGAAGTTATTAGACTTTCAGGAATGAATTTGGTAGTGAATGACTTAGATATGCCGTTGATTATCAAGGTGGCTTCAATTCCAAAAGAAAGAATTCAGGTTTATTTTATTGATAACGATGAATATTTTAAACGTAAAGCAACTTTTGCTGACGAAGAAGGAGTTCTATATCCTGATAACGACGAAAGAGCGATATTTTTTGCTAAAGGAGTTGTTGAAACGGTGAAAAAACTAAATTGGGTTCCGGATATCATTCACGTTCATGGTTGGTTAGCTGCAATGTTGCCAATTTATATGAAGCACTATTATAAGAATGAAGCTTTATTTTCTGAAACTAAAATTGTTACCTCTGTTTATGGGCAATCTTTTGATGAAAATCTCGATTTAGAAATGATAAATAAGGTAAAATTTGATGGCGTGCCTCACGAAGCCATCTCGGATTTAGAAACGCCTAATTACGAAAATATCTTAAAAGCTAGCATATTACACTCTGATGCTGTGATTATAGCGTCTGAAAATGTATCCCCAAGTTTAACAAAATTTATAGAATCTTCAGGAAAACCTTTTTTACCTTTCGCCACGAAAGATGCGTTCGCTGAAGCGTATACAAATTTCTATAAAACGATGGGTCTTTAAAATTTAACATTATTATTAAACATGTATAATACTTCTTTTATTAAGAAAATTCTATTAGTAGCAACAGTTGTCCTTTTATATTCTTGTGATAAAGATTTTAATGCGATTGGAGATGGTTTGATCGGGGACGATCATTTTGGTCTTGAGTCTGAAAAATATGATGTTTTAGCGTATAATCAGGAAGTAACTCCGGTTCAGTCAAACGGATTGACAGTTAATGGTTTGGGTATTTATGATAATTCAGTTTTTGGAACCAATACATCGAATTTTGTGTCTCAGGTTGCTTTGGCAGTAGATGCACCGACTATTGGTGAGGCTCCGGAAGTAGAAAGTGTAGTACTTAGTATTCCGTATTTTTATCATATAACTGCTGCAGATCCTAAAGGAGGTAATGTTTATGCGTTAGATTCTATTTATGGAGATCCTAAGGGGAAAATTAAATTAAGTGTTTACGAGTCAGGAGTTCAGATGCGCTCTTCTTATTTTGATGGAGGTTCGCAATTTGCTCAATTGTATTATACAGATCAGGATTCAGGTACAGATGCTATCAATTTTGATACAAGTAAAATTGGAGCAAGATTAAATGATGATACTGATCCGGCACAAAATGATGCCTTCTTTTTTAGTGCTGCACAAAGAAAAGATTCAACAGTAGTCGATGCAGCTGCTGCTGTAAAAACATATACTTATACTTATGTAGCGCCGGAAATGCGTTTGAATCTGAATAAAACATTCTTTTTAAACAAAATTCTAAAAGCCCCGGCTTCAAAACTTTCTTCTGCTGCTATTTTTCAGGAATATTTTAGAGGTATATATTTTAAAGTAGAAAAATCCGGAAGCAGCCCGTCAAATTTGGCATTATTAAATTTTGCTGCCTCTAATGGTAAAATCACGATTAAGTACAAAGCTAAGACTGCTATTACTACAGATCCTGATGAAACGATGGAGGATAAATCATTAGTTATTAATTTAAACGGAGCTCAGGCTAGTTTGTATCAGGATAATAAAAATCCTGTTTATGCAAATGCAGTAGCAAATAGAAATTACAAAACCGGAGATGAAAGACTTTATTTAAAGGGAGGTCAGGGTTCGCTTGCTGTGATTAAGCTTTTTGGTCAAACGGATTTAATAAGTTATAGTGACGACGGAGTTTTAGTAAATAGTCCGAATGGTGTTCCTGATCAATTAGATGAAATTAGAAATAATATTAAATATAAAAAGTGGTTAGTTAATGAAGCTAATTTTGTTTTTTCTATTGATTCAGATAAGATGGCCGGGGCTTATGAGCCAAAAAGAATTTATCTATATGATTTAGATAATAATTTACCGATTGCAGATTATTTATCAGATGGAACTTCAAGTATTACAGCTGATGCTAAAATGACTAAAGTTATTTATAGTGGGATCATTAATGTAGATGCTACTACAAAAAGAGGTACAACATACAAAATTAGGTTAACGAGTCATATTCGTAATCTTATAAAAGATGCAACTGTAAAGAATGTGAGATTAGGTTTAGCGGTGACCGGAGATATTAATACAATAACTTCAGGTAAATTGAAAAATAGAATCTTAATTGATTCTGATAAGCCAACTGAATACTTTTCAGATGCTCCAAGATCTTCAATAATGAGTCCATTAGGGACGATATTGTTTGGAGGGAGTATTCCTTCAACTGATGCAAATTATGCTAAAAGACTACAGTTGCAAGTTTACTACACGAAACCAAATTAATAAATAATATATGTGTGGAATTGTTGGATATATCGGTCATAGAGAGGCTTATCCTATTGTTATAAAAGGGCTAAAGCGACTCGAATACAGAGGTTATGATAGTGCCGGTGTCATGTTATATGATGATGAAACTGGTGTAAAAGTTTGTAAAACAAAAGGTAAAGTTTCAGATCTTGAAGCTAAAGCCAAAGATAATTTTAATACAAGTGGTACTATAGGAATAGGTCATACACGTTGGGCGACACACGGGGTGCCAAATGATGTAAACTCTCATCCGCATCTTTCTAATTCTGGAGAATTGGTCATCATTCACAATGGAATTATTGAGAATTATGCCCCTCTTAAAGAAGAGTTAATCAAAAGAGGGTATACTTTTAAATCAGATACTGATACTGAAGTTTTAGTGAACTTAATTGAAGAAGTTCAAAAGAAAGAAGGATTAAAATTAGGTAAGGCTGTTCAGATTGCTTTGAATCAGGTAGTGGGTGCTTATGCAATTGCTGTTTTTGATAAAAAAAATCCAAACGAAATTGTTGCCGCGCGATTAGGTAGTCCGTTAGCAATTGGTGTTGGTGAGGGAGAATATTTTATTGCTTCTGATGCTTCACCTTTTATTGAATATACTTCAAATGCTATTTATCTTGAAGATGGTGAGATGGCAAACATTAGATTGCACAAGCCTCTTAAAGTTAGAAAAATCAAAGATGACTCTTTAGTTGATCCTTATATTCAGGAGCTTCAAATGAATTTGGAGCAAATTGAAAAAGGGGGTTATGATCATTTTATGCTTAAAGAAATCTACGAACAGCCAAGTGTTATAAAAGACACTTACAGAGGTAGGCTTCACGCTAATCAGGGAATTGTTCAGATGGCTGGTGTTGAGGATAATTTGGAAAAATTCTTAAACGCCAAACGTATTTTAATCGTTGCTTGTGGTACATCATGGCATGCAGGTTTGGTAGCAGAGTATATTTTTGAAGAATTTACCCGTATTCCGGTAGAAGTAGAATATGCTTCTGAGTTTAGATACAGAAACCCAATTATCAACAAAGACGATGTTGTCATTGCAATTTCTCAATCTGGAGAAACAGCTGATACTATGGCGGCTATTAAGTTGGCTAAAGAAAACGGAGCTTTTGTTTTTGGAGTTTGTAATGTTGTTGGTTCTTCTATTTCAAGAGAAAGTCATGCAGGTGCTTATACACATGCAGGTCCGGAAATTGGTGTAGCTTCAACGAAGGCCTTTACCACTCAGATCACAGTTTTAACGATGATTGCGCTGAGATTAGGGAAAGCAAAAGGGACTTTGTCAAATCCTGATTTTCACGCTTACTTACAGGAATTAGAATTAATTCCGGAAAAAGTAGCTGAAGCATTAGAAACAAATGAGAGAGCAAAAGAGATTGCTGCAGCTTTCAAAGATGCGCCAAACTGTTTGTACTTAGGTCGTGGGTATAACTTCCCGGTAGCATTAGAAGGAGCTTTAAAACTTAAGGAGATCTCTTATATTCATGCTGAAGGATATCCTGCTGCAGAAATGAAACACGGGCCGATCGCTTTGATTGATGAGCATATGCCAGTTATTGTTATTGCACCTAAGCAAGGGCACTACGACAAAATTGTAAGTAACATTCAGGAAATAAAATCAAGAAGTGGTAAAATTATCGCTGTAGTTACTAAGGGCGATACTCAGGTTCGTGAATTAGCGGATTATGTAATTGAAATTCCTGAAACTTCAGATGCATTATCACCGTTGATTACGACGATACCATTACAGTTACTTTCTTATCATATAGCTGTGATGAGAGGCTGTAATGTTGATCAGCCGCGAAACTTAGCAAAATCAGTTACTGTAGAGTAGATTTTATTAAAATATTTTATATGTTAAAAAAGCGAGATTTATATCTCGCTTTTTTTTATTGTCAGATTTTTTTTCTTTGTGTTATATTTTTATTAAATCCTCATTTTTTTTGATTAAAAATTATATGTGTGCATAGTATTTTGGGTTTTGTAGTTTGTTATTTGATTTTAATCTAACAAAACCCATTGATGAATAGTTAAAATTGTAACTAATTTTATATAGAATATTTATTTTTTTTAACATTTTTTTATTAATATTAAAAATATTTGTATTTTGGCTAGATAAACTAACCAAAAACAAACCTAAATGAGAGTATATTTACTAATTATGTTGTTGTTCAGCGGAATATCCTTTGCGCAGAATACAATTACTGGTTCTGTTACTGATGGTAACAAACAATCTATTCCTGGTGCTAATATTAGTATTGTAGGAGATCGAAGCGGTACTTCAACCGATTTTGACGGTACATTTAAATTGAGTACTGCTGTTAAATTGCCTTTTACAATTAAAGTATCGGCAGTTGGATTTGAAACTAAAACAATCAGTGTCACATCGGTCAGCCAAAAAGTGAATGTGACTTTAAAAGACGAAGAAACCAAACTAAACGAAATTGTAGTTTCTGCTTCCAGAACACCTGAAAGGGTAATTGAATCGCCTGTTACCATTGAAAGAATGGGAATTCAGGAAATTAGAAGTACCACTGCTCCCACTTTTTATGATGGTTTAGAAAATTTAAAAGAAGTAAACTTCAATACGAGTAGTATTTCTTTTAAATCTATAAATACACGCGGTTTTGCCTCTGTGGCCAATACACGTTTTATGCAGTTGGTGGACGGAATGGATAATTCTTCCCCGGCATTAAACTTCGTGTTAGGAAATCTGATCGGGATCTCGGATTTAGATGTAGCAAATGTCGAACTTTTGCCAGGGGCATCTTCTGCATTATATGGTGCAAATGCTTTTAATGGTATTTTGTTTATGAATAGTAAGAGTCCTTTTACGGATGAAGGAATTAGTGTTTATTATAAATATGGGCAAACAACCCAGAAAGCTGCAGGAACTAACGACTATAATGATTTTGGGATAAGAGCGGCAAAAGCATTTACAAAACATTTTGCATTAAAAGCCAACTTCACATATATGGAGGCGACAGAATGGATTGCTGCTGATACAAGAAGTATGACTGGTGGTTCTGTAGGTCATGCCAATAATCAAAACTATGATGGATTGAATATTTACGGTGACGAGGTAACTACTTTTATCCCAAATGTAGGACAGGTAAGCAGAACGGGATATCGTGAGCAAGATTTGACAGATAATAAAGTAAAAAATGTAAAAGCAGATTTTTCTGCTCATATAAAACCTTTTGCTGATGACACTGAGATTATCATGCAATATAAAATTGGTTTGGGGAGTACCATTTATCAAGGCGCCAATAGGTATGCTTTAAAAGATTTCATGATGCAGCAAGGAAAAATCGAAGTAAAAGGAAAAAATTTCTTTGCGAGAGTATACGCTACTGATGAAGATGCCGGAAATTCTTATGATATGAGATTCGCTGCCTGGAACGTAAACAGGGCTGCGAAGTCAGATCAGGAGTGGTTTACAAATTATGCAACAGCGTATCAGTTATCTGGTGCTGTGATGGGAACAAATGCAAATGAATCTGCTGCAATTGCCAGAAATTTTGCAGATTATAATGTACTTCCTGCTGCTATTTCATTTATCCCAAAACCTACAGGTTCGGCTAGGTTTGAGCCGGGATCCGCTCAATTTAATAGTGCGCTTGCAAAGGTTATTTCAAATCCGGATTTAACTCAGGGAGCTAAATTTATCGATCACTCAAAATTGTATCACTCTGATGTGAATTACAATTTTAGAGATATGATTAAATGGGCAGAAGTTCAGGTAGGTGGTTCCTGGAGAGAGTATGTAATGGATTCTGAAGGAACAATTTTTACAGATTATAATGGGCCGATTAGTTATAGAGAATACGGTGCATACGGTCAATTGACTAAAAAATTCCTGGATGACAGATTAAAATTCACCGGATCTTTGCGTTACGATAAAAGTCAAAATTTTGATGGGAATGTTTCTCCAAGAGTTTCATTTGTGTATTCTGCAGGAGAATCCAGAAGACATAATTTCAGATTGTCTTATCAAACGGGTTTTCGTAATCCAACAACACAAGATCAATATATTGGTTTAGATTTAGGGCCGTTTGCTTTAATTGGTTCGGCTCCGGAAAATTTAGATCGTTTTCAGGAAACAGTAAATGTGAGTGCGGCAGGTCAGGCAATAGCAGGGCAACCTGCTACAATAGGGATGTCGGGTCAAAATGCGTATCATAATGCGTATACGGTAGCTTCTGTTCAGGCGTTTGCAGCTTCCGCAAATCCTGGTGATCTTCAGGTGGCGAATATTGGATTGGTGAAACCGGAACAGGTTCAGGCTTTTGAAGTTGGGTATCGTTCCGTTGTTCAAAATGATTTATCGATAGATCTAAATGTATATTATAATATTTATAATGATTTTATGAATACTGCGAGAGTAATATCTCCATACTATGGAACTGTAGGAACGGATTCTTCTAATCCTGCTGTACAACAAACCTATCAGGCATTAGCGTTTGGAGACAGAAGAGTGTATCAGGTTTATACCAATACAACTGCTCAGGTTTCTTCACTAGGTTTTGGAGTTGGTGTGTCTAAAAAGATTTATAAAGATTTTGAATTAGGGGTAAATTATAATTATGCTCAATTTGAGTTTAATCAAGCGGATGATCCAAGTTTCATAGCAGGTTTTAATACACCGAAACATAGAATCAAAGCGTCTCTTGGAAATGCTAAAGTGATTAAAAATTTAGGTTTTAATGTTAATGTGAGATGGAATACGGAGTACTTATGGCAATCTTCCTTCGGGGATGGAATCGTTCCGGAAAACACAGTTCTTGATGCTCAGGTGAATTATGCTTTTCCAAAACTGAAATCAGTTATTAAAGTTGGGGCAACGAATCTTTTTGGATCAGATTATATTCAGGTAATTGGAGCCGGAGCAATTGGTCAGCAATGGTTTGTTTCCTGGACAATTAATCCATAATCATACGAAGTAGTGAGATGAAGCAGGTTCTTTCTTTTTAATTTTTTCTAAATAAAATAATCAGAAAGAGGTAATAATTTTAAACTTAATAACATGATAAAAAATATGAAATGGCTATTATTGGTTTCCTTAACCTTGGTAGCGTGTAATAATGATGATAGTAGTGATACTCCGGCAGAAGTGCCGGTTGTTCCCGGGTCCGCGGTTTTTACGAAATACATTGCGCTTGGCGATTCTTTTGCAGCAGGTTATAGTGATAACGCTCTTTTCAAAAAAGGACAGGAAGGGTCTTATACGAATATTATGGCGCAACAGTTTGTTGCTGCCGGAGGGGGCGCTTTTGCTACTCCGTTGATGAACGACAATCTGGGCGGATTGCTCCTGGGCGGGAATGTTGTAGCTGCAACACGTTTGTATTTTAACGGCCAGGCTCCGGTTAATGTTTCCGGAAAGCCAACGACAGAAGTAACAGCACATCTTACGGGTACATTTGGCAATTTGGGAGTTCCCGGAGCAAAAAGTTTTCATTTGATAGCGCCTGGTTACGGAAATGTTGCGGGAGTTGCGAGCGGTGCTGCAAACCCATATTTTGCTCGTTTTGCCAGTTCGCCTTCAACTACAATTTTAGCCGATGCGTTAGTGCAAAATCCAACATTCTTCTCTTTGTTTATTGGAGGGAATGATGTTTTAGCTTATGCAACTTCAGGAGGAATTGGAAAAGATCAGACAGGAAATATGAATCCGGCTACTTATGGAAGTAGTGATATTACAGATCCAACTGTTTTTGCAAGTGTTTATTCCAATTTGGTTACGAGTCTGACGGCAAAAGGAGCAAAAGGAGTGGTGGCTAATTTGCCTTACATTACAACTTTGCCTTATTTTACTACAGTTCCTTTTAATCCGGCTCCGCTTACGGCTGCTTTGGCTACTCAATTAAATGCAGGTTATGCGGTTTATAATGGAGGCTTAAAACAAATGGTTGCCAATAAATTATTAACTCAGGAAGAAGCAACAAGGAGAACAATAAATTTTATAGCGGGAAATAATGCTGTGGTTGTTGTGGATAGTTATTTAACGAATCTTGCGGCTTACGGTCTTCCTTCTTATAGACAAGCAACTAAAGAGGATTTGGTAATTTTGTCAGCCAGAACATTTATTGGAACCACAGTTGGAGGAGATGCAACAAAAGTAAATGGGCTTTCAGTACCATTGGCTGATAATTGGGTGTTGACCAAAGACGAAATTGCCGAAGTAAAAAAAGCGACAGATGCTTATAATGTAACAATTAAAAAAATTGCAGATGAAAAAGGTTTGGCTTTTGTAGATACAGGTGCTGTGATGACACAGTTGTCCAGCGGAGGGGTTCGTTTTGGGAACTTTACCATGTCGTCTACTTATGTAACGGGTGGAGCTTTTTCTTTAGATGGAGTGCATCCAAGTGCAAGAGGCTATGGTTTAATAGCCAATATTTTTATAGATGCCATTAATGCAAAATATGAATCTACGTTGCGTCATGTTGATTTGGGATTATATCCAATTCAATATCCGGCAACGATTCAGTAATGCCCATTTTTTTAGTACGAAAGTCACTCATTTCTAAAATGTAGTGGCTTTTTTTATTTAAATAAAAATTACTGTTTTCGGTATTTGAAGCCTTCCTTTTAGGAATCAAACAAAATCGTAGTATTTTTTATAAAAAAAATATTGATTTTATATTTTAAAAAATTATCTTTGCGCTCTGAAAAAAGAGGTATTTTCGATAAACCTAAATAGCTATTTAATAAATACATAAGTAATGTCAAAAGTAATAGGAAAAGTTGCTCAAATCATTGGACCAGTAGTTGACGTAGTTTTCAACGGTAAAGATGTTGAACTTCCAAAAATTTATGATTCACTAGAAATCACTAAAAAAGACGGAACATTGTTAGTTCTAGAAGTACAATCTCACATCGGTGAAAACACTGTGCGTACCATTTCTATGGACTCAACAGACGGTTTAAGCAGAGGATATGAAGTAGTTGGAACGGGTAATCCAATCCAAATGCCAATAGGTCCGGATGTATATGGAAGATTATTCAATGTAATTGGAGATGCAATTGATGGTTTAGGAAACTTGCCAAAAACAGGAGAAAATGGTTTGTCTATTCACAGACAAGCACCTAGATTTGAAGATCTTTCAACTTCATCAGAAGTTTTATTTACAGGTATCAAAGTAATCGATTTGATTGAGCCTTATGCAAAAGGAGGAAAAATTGGATTGTTTGGTGGTGCCGGTGTTGGTAAAACAGTATTGATTCAGGAGTTGATCAACAATATCGCAAAAGGTCACGGTGGACTTTCAGTATTCGCAGGAGTAGGTGAAAGAACACGTGAAGGAAATGACTTGCTTCGTGAGATGTTAGAGTCAGGAATTATAAAATATGGTGATGATTTCATGCACTCTATGGAAAATGGAGGATGGGATTTATCTAAAGTAGATATGCCAGGAATGAGAGAGTCTAAAGCTACTTTCGTTTTCGGACAAATGAATGAGCCTCCTGGAGCTCGTGCCCGTGTAGCACTTTCAGGATTATCTATCGCGGAATATTTCCGTGATGGAGCAGGAACTGATCAAGGTAAAGACGTATTGTTTTTCGTTGATAATATCTTCCGTTTTACACAAGCAGGTTCTGAGGTATCAGCACTTTTAGGACGTATGCCTTCTGCAGTAGGATACCAACCAACTTTGGCAACAGAGATGGGAGCTATGCAAGAGCGTATTACTTCTACAAACAAAGGATCTATTACATCTGTACAGGCGGTTTACGTTCCTGCGGATGATTTAACTGACCCTGCTCCTGCAACAACGTTTGCTCACTTAGATGCTACAACTGTATTGTCTCGTAAAATTGCTGAGTTAGGTATTTATCCTGCGGTTGACCCGTTAGATTCTACTTCAAGAATTTTGACTCCTCAAATCTTAGGAAATGAGCATTATGACTGTGCACAAAGAGTAAAAGAGATTCTTCAAAAATACAAACAATTGCAGGATATTATTGCGATCTTAGGTATGGAGGAATTATCTGAAGAAGATAAATTATCAGTATCAAGAGCACGTCGTGTTCAACGTTTCTTATCTCAACCTTTCCACGTAGCGGAGCAATTTACAGGGATTCCTGGAGTTTTGGTTGATATTAAAGATACCATCAAAGGATTCAACATGATTATCGACGGTGAGTTAGATCATCTTCCTGAAGCAGCTTTCAACTTGAAAGGTTCTATTCAGGATGCTATCGAAGCTGGAGAAAAAATGTTAGCTGAAGCTTAATATAATTATGAATTGTGAGTTATAAGTTTTTGAGTTTCTGCTCACTTATAACTCATAACTTATAACTCATAACTAAAAGAAAAATGATTTTAGAAATAGTATCACCAGAGGCAAAATTATTTTCAGGAGAAGTAACATCCGTTACATTGCCTGGAGTTGATGGAAGCTTTCAAATATTGAATAATCACGCTCCTATTGTTTCTATTCTTGAAAAAGGAACTGTAAAAATTGCAGCTCCGGGTTTTAATTTTTCTAAAGAAATAGCGAGTAAATTTACTAGAGTAAATGACCAAACTTATACATTAGAAATTGAGTCAGGTACTATCGAAATGAAAGACAATAAAGTAATTGTTTTAGTTGACTAAGACGATTAATATCTATAAAGAAAAGCCTGACTTAATCGTCAGGCTTTTTTGTGTTTTATCTGAAATAAAATAGCTTCCATTTTTTATCTCATTTTGTACTTCGCACTTTTCAGGCCCTCCAAAGGGTGATTTTGGAACATTGACTTGTTGCGCCATTTCTTCTTGCGAAATACATTTTATCCTCATGTTTTTTTTATAAGTATTTAATAGACAGAGGATTGTTTTGTTTTTTTGTCAGAAAATTAAGGAAATAATATATATTTGTAGTTCTATTAACATATAAAATATTTATTATGAAAAAAGTTTTTTTAGGAATGCTGGTAATAGCATTGGGTTTTGGGACGATGTCGCTAACTACAAGTTCTAATAATGATAGTAGAGTTTCAGTTAAAATTCAAAAAAAGATTGAAGCTTTAAATATTGTAGATGGCGTTACGCGTTCAGCTCCATGGAATAGTTGTTGCGAATAACCAATTACGGCTGTTGAACGTGATCTTATTGCACGTGGACTTCCAGTTACTACTAACTATGTAATTAATAGCACCACAAGTACTTCTGTGACCTATACAATTTATTAATATAAATAAAGGGTTTACTTCAAAATAAATTTAAATGTCATTTGCTGCGGTGAATGGCTTTTTTTTATTTATCAAAACCCGTATATTTGAACTATTAAAATCTCTTTATAAAATATTGATTATTTAATAAAAGCTCAGTAAGTTTTTATTGTTTCGTTTTATCCACTTGATAAAACGCAAATTGTTTATGTCGAATTTTATAAAGAATATATGAAAAATATACAAAAAGTTGCTGTTTTAGGCGGTGGCGGAAGAACTGGAAATTATATTGTAAACCAGTTATTAAAAGAAGGATTTAGCGTGAAACTTTTGCTGAGAAATCCAGACAACTTTACTCTTCAAAATCCGGAAATTGAAATCATCCAAGGCGATGCCCTTGATCTTGGATCTATACAAGTATTGCTTAAGGATTGCCAAGCCATTATTAGCACTATCGGACAACGTAAAGAAGAGCCTTTGGTCGCAAGTGTAGCAACAAAGAACATTTTGCAAGTAATGAATGACTACGGAATCCAGCGTTATGTTTTATTAGCGGGTCTTAATGTTGAGACTCCATTTGACAAAAAAAGTACCAAAACACAAATGGCGACCGATTGGATGAAAACCAATTTTCCGATAATTCAGGAAGACCGACAAAAAGCCTATAATTGGTTAGAACTAAGCAACGTAAATTGGACACAAGTTCGGGTTCCGTTTATTGAATTTACAGCTATAAGTTCTGAGATTTCTATAAGTCTGGAAGATTGCTTGGGAGATAAAATCAGTGCATTTGATATTGCGAAATTTATGGTTCGGGAAATGATTGACTCAAAATATATCAGACAATCCCCTTTTATAAGTGCAATTTAAAATCAGATTAAAAAGCAGCGGGCGATAACAAGTCCGCTGTTGATTTAATATCAACTTCAATTTCATAACTTTGCTTTTATGAAATTACCAGAAAATCTAATTCAAAAGCTTGAAAATCGTAAACAGAACAATTCGCTTAGGAAATTGCCTGTGTTTAATAATTTAATTGATTTTTCTTCTAATGATTATATTGGGTTTTCTAAATCCGAAACTATTTTTAAACAGACTCATGCCTGCTTATTAGAAAATGAAATTTTTCAGAATGGCGCAACGGGATCAAGATTAATTTCAGGGAACCATGCATTGTATCACATTGCTGAAACGTTTGTTGCTGCGTTTCATGACGCTGAATCGGCTTTAATTTTTAATTCGGGTTATGATGCCAATGTTGGTTTTTTTAGCGCTGTACCGCAGCGCAATGATGTTATATTGTATGATGAGCTAAGTCACGCATCTATACGGGACGGAATTGTAATGTCAAATGCAAAATCATATAAATTCAATCACAATGATTTTGAAGATTTAGAGCGCCTTATCTTAAAATTCCCTGATACAAATATTTATATTGTTACCGAAACCGTTTTTTCTATGGATGGAGATAGTCCGAATTTAGAAGAATTGGTTCAGCTCTCTGAGAAATTCAATTGTTATCTTGTCGTTGATGAAGCACATACTTTAGGTGTTTTTGGAGAAAAAGGGGAAGGATTAATGCAATACCTTCAATTGCATAACAGAATCTTTGCCCGAATTATGACTTTCGGAAAAGGTTTAGGTTGTCATGGTTCTGTGATTTTAGGAAGTACAGATCTTAAGGAATATCTGGTAAACTTTGCCCGAAGCTTTATTTATACCACCGGATTATCTCCTCATTCTGTAGCCACAATTTGGGTAGCTTATCAGCAACTGGAAGTTGAAAAAGAAACCATCGAAAAACTACGTCAGAATATTGTTTTGTTCAATCAACAAAAAAACGTACTGGGTTTAAAACCTATGTTTGTTCGAAGCAAATCTGCCATACAATCAGCAATTGTTCCGGGAAATGAAAACGTAAAACGATTGGCACAGCAACTTCAGGATAAAGGTTTTGATGTGAAACCAATTCTTTCGCCAACTGTTCCGGAGGGACAAGAGCGTTTACGTTTTTGCATTCATAGTTATAACTCTCAAGATGAAATTAACGAGATTTTAGAACTGTTAAGAGATTTTGTATTTTAGTTAAAGTAGTTTCACAAAGATTTACGAAGTTTGCACAAAGCTGCATAAAGAATAATTTTGTGAAGCTGTGTTATTCTCTTTGTGGAATTGAAAGTATATTGTAAAAAAAATACTGCTCTCATCACCTTTAATTCCTCACTTCTATAAAAAAGTTTAAATTATTTTGTAACGTTTTTATTGTTTGATTACTTACGAGTCGTAATCAAATAAACCAAAATAATTATGAAAGCTATAATCATTTCAATAAAAAGAATCATTTGTAATGTATTACTTTTTTTAACATCAATACAAGTAATCTATTCTTTAATAAACCATCATTTTTATGGTAAACCTTATCCGCATCTTTTCATTGTAATTGTTTGTTTGCTTGTGGCAACTTTTGCTTCGTTACAAAGAAAAAAATATAGCAAATAACAGGAGTTTTAATCATCAAATCAATCAATCAACAAAATGAAAAATCTATTTACATCAGTACTTGCAATACTTGCTTTAGTTTTTAGCGGTACAATTCAGGGACAGACGAAATCTCCAAAAAAAGAAAATTCCCTTTTGTGGGAAGTCTCAGGAAACGGATTATCAAAACCATCTTATGTTTACGGAACAATTCATGGTATTTGCCCAACCGATTATTTTATGGCAGAAAAAACAAAAAATGCATTTCAGAAATCAGATAAACTAATTTTAGAGATCAATTTATCTGATCCAAATGAAATGGCCGATATGCAAAAAGGAGCCATTGCTTCAGAACCATTAAGCAAGAAGTTGTCGCCGGAACAATTGTCGAAATTAGATGCAGTTTTACAAAAAAATACCGGGCTAAAAATTAAACAATTAGACGGTTTTACTTTAGGTGCTATTATGGGTTTTATCTCTATGAAAACATTTGACTGCGAAACCTTAAAATCATATGAATCAGATTTTATAGATTTGGCTAAAAAAGAAAATAAAAGTATTGGAGGTTTCGAAACCGTAAAAAAGCAAAGCAATGTGTTAGCAAATGCTTACACAGATTCAGAATTAATTGAAACTCTGGAGGATTTTAGTAAAGCCGAAACTAAGAAAATGGTAGAAGATTATAAAGCAGAAAATGTAATAAATCTTTATAATGATCTTGCAAACGAAAAGGTGATGAGTAAAAATGCCAAAAAATGGATACTCGATGACAGAAATCAAGATTGGGCTCAGACAATGCCGGGGATGATGAAAAAGGAAAGTTTGTTTGTGGCAGTTGGCGTAGGACATTTAGCAGGTGAAAAAGGAGTAATTAATTTATTGAGAAAAGCAGGATATAAAGTAAAACCAGTAACGAAATAATATCGTTTTGAAAGAGAAAGAACAAGAATTTTTAAAAAGGATCGAAAGTCATAAAGGAATACTTTACAAAGTTTCTAAAATGTACATGGATAACCCTTATGATCAGCAGGATTTGTTTCAGGAGATTGTTTGTCAGCTTTGGAAATCGTATGATTCTTTTAGAAACGAAAGTCAGTTTTCGACGTGGATGTATCGCGTAGCAGTAAATACGGCAATTGTTTTCCTGAAGAAAGAAAAACGAAAGGTTGATAAATATGAAATAGCCTCAGAAAACATCAAAGACGATGAAGGAGATTCTCATATAAAAGAAAGTCAAATTGATCATTTTTATAAAGCGGTTCAGAAACTAGAAAAAATAGATAAAGCCATTATTTTTTATCAGTTAGAGGGTTTTTCACATAAAGAAATAGGAGAAAATCTGGGGATATCTGAAGGAAATGCCAGAGTAAAATTAAACAGAGCAAAAGAGAAATTAAAAGAAATTATTAAAAATCAAGGATATGGATTTTAACGATATACAGAATGCATGGAATAACGAAAAGACGGATAATATTGTTCTTCCTGATAATATAGAAAAAATACAAACGGCAAATACACCTTTGGATAAGATTAGAAAAAATCTTAGACATGAATTGATATATCAAATCGTAGCGATTATTTTGATTGGATTTGTACCTTTAATTTGCGATTTCGAACCAAAAATCATGAAGACTTTTTATTTGTTCTTCAGCGTATTTGTGGCGGTTTGTATTTATTATTTAGTAAAGTTATATCTGTTTTATAAGCGACTCAATAATATAACTTTAAAGACAAAAGATAGTTTATATGAAACTTATTTTGATGTGAGACTGAACATGGAATTGTATAAAACTTTTGGGTTTGCACTGACTCCTTTTATGGTCTTGTTTTTGGTTGGTTTTTTTTATATGGAGTTTTCTAAAAAGGCTAATTTTCAAATCATTGATTTTGCAAATTCTCAATTAATTAGTTTATTTCTGGTTATTATATTTTCCATTTTATTAATGGGGGTATTTTTAGAATGGTGGGTGCATTTTATGTATGGGAAATATGCTAAAGAGATAAAAAAAGTGATAGATGAATTAAAAGAAGAATAATCAAAACAATAAACCCGTCGTAATGATGGGTTTTGTTTTTTATTGGTATTTTTGTTTCATTACCCGCGGATAAACTAATTTATATAAGTTATCTGTTCTTTTAGGTGATAGAATATTAAAAAAATCCACATTGACCTGTTTCATCTGTGTTATTTGTGGTCCAGTAATTATGAAAATATTTGTAACAGGAATTTCGACTGATGTGGGTAAAACCATAACTTCTGCTATTATTGTTGAAGCTTTAGAAGCAGATTATTGGAAACCGATTCAGGCGGGAGATTTAGACAATTCTGATAGTCATAAAGTTAAAAAACTATTAAGTTGTCATACTGAGCGAAGTCGAAGTACTATATCCCAATTTCATCCCAATACTTATAAATTAAACACGCCTGCAAGTCCGCATTTGGCTGCAGAAATTGATGGAATCTCAATTGATTTAAAGAAGATCGAAGAACCGAAAACAGAGAATCATTTAGTGATTGAAGGTGCCGGTGGAATTTTTGTTCCCTTGAATGAAAAAGATTTAATCATCGATTTGATTCAGCCTGATTATAAAGTGATCGTAGTTTCCAGACATTATTTAGGAAGTATAAATCATACTTTATTAACGATAGAAGCAATCCGAAATCGAAGTTTTGAAGTTGCCGGAATTATCTTTAGCGGAAGCGAGAATAAAGCAACCGAAAGTTTAATTTTAAATAAAACCGGAATAAAATGCATTGGAAGAATTGATGAAGAACCTTATTTTGATCAAAATGTAGTTCAAGAATATGCTGATTTATTTCGTGAGAACTTATTAAAAATGTAAAATGAGGTTTGTAAAATGTAAAATGAGAGCATCTACATTTTCCGAGATACCTTTCAAACTAAAATTGTAAAATGTATTTGTGACAAGTAAAAGGATCACATTTCACATCTAACAAAAAACTTTTCACTATTATGACATTAACAGAAAAAGACAGCCTGTATCTTTGGCATCCTTATACACAACACAAAACAGCACAAGCACCAATTGCGATTTCCAGAGGTGAAGGTGCTTTGCTTTGGGATGAAAACGGCAAAGAATATATTGATGCCATCGCATCGTGGTGGGTGAATCCGTTTGGGCACAGTAATAAATTTATTGCCGATGCGATATACAAGCAATTAACAACTTTAGAGCACGTTTTATTTGGAGGTTTTACGCATGAACCTGCTATAAAAGTAGCCGAACGATTGATTGAAATTTTACCTAAAAACCAGCAGAAAATCTTCTTTTCAGATAATGGTTCGACTGCGGTAGAAGTAGCGATAAAAGTAGCGTTACAATATTTCTTTAATAAAAACGAAAAACGAACGACCATAATTGCTTTCGAAAATGCCTTTCACGGAGATACTTTTGCGGCAATGGCAGCAAGCGGAATCTCATTTTATACGCAAGCTTTTCAGGGAATGTTTATAGATGTGGTCCGGATTCCGGTTCCGGTAAAAGGGAAGGAGCAGGAAAGTTTTGATGCATTAAAAAATGTAATTCAAAATTATAATTGTGCTGGTTTTATTTTTGAACCTTTAGTACAAGGAGCTGCCGGAATGGTGATGTATGAACCGGAAGCTTTGGCCAAACTGATTCAGATTTGTGCAGAAAATAAGGTTCTGACCATTGCCGATGAAGTGATGACAGGTTTTGGTAAAACAGGAAAAACCTTTGCGATGGATTATGTTTCGGAACAGCCGGATATGATTTGCCTTTCTAAAGCTCTAACGGGAGGAACAATCCCAATGGCAATTACGACTTTTACGCAAGAAGTTTTTGATGCGTTTTATGACGATGATATCAATAAAGCATTATTTCACGGACATACTTTTACGGCAAACCCAACGGGTTGTGCTGCGGCTCTCGCAAGTATTGATTTATTAGAAACAGAAGAAATGCAGGCTAACATTAAAAGAATCAACGCCAGTCATCTAAACTTTCAAAAGAAAATCGAAAACCATTCAAAAGTAATTACAGCCAGAACATTGGGTGTTATTTTTGCGGTCGAAATCAAATCAGATTCACAAGAAAGTTATTACGGATCTATGCGAACGAAGCTTTATAATTTCTTTATTGATAAAGGAGTTGTTTTGCGCCCTGTTGGTAATATCGTTTATATTTTACCTCCATACATTATAACAGACGAACAACTTAGTAAAATATATCAAACAATCGAAGAAGCGATAGAAATGGTATAATAGTCTTTAAACCATATAAGTTATATAAGGAAGTATAAGATTAGTTTAATGCTTTGTGAACTTTCTAAAATTTTTGAATAAACTTTTGCGAACTTTGCGGTTACATAATGCGAGTTCGCAGTAAATAAAATATTGTGAGTACACAAAAAATTGCCATTACCGCTTTCTCTTCTATTTCGCCTTTAGGAAATACTTCTGAAGGAGTTTGGGAAAAATATCTGGATAATCAGCATTACTTTTCGAAACAGTTTTTAGATCAGCAAGAAACTTCGGTAGCTTCTCTTGATCCTGAATCGAAACAAATAATAGCAGAATTAAGAGAATCAGACATTAAGTATAAATTTCTTGACGATTCGGTTTTGTTTGCGATAGCAGCTTCACGAAAAGCAGTTCAACAAGCAGGATGGGGTTCAGATACTATTTTCGGAATCAATATTGGTTCTTCGCGCGGTGCGACAGATCTATTCGAAAAACATTATAAAGAATATTTGGATACCGGTAAAGCTCAAACGTTAGCATCACCTACAACTACATTAGGAAATATTTCATCATGGATTGCACACGATTTGCAAAGTACGGGACCTGAAATCTCGCATTCTATAACATGTTCAACAGCACTTCATGCAGTATTAAATGGAGTTGCATGGCTAAAATCCGGAATGGCTGATAAGTTTTTGGTGGGAGGGAGTGAAGCACCATTGACGGATTTTACAATAGCTCAAATGCGGGCTCTAAAAATATATTCGAGAATCAATCAGGAGGAAGATTCCTGGCCAAACTTAGCTTTTGATTTTGAGAAAACGCAAAACACTATGATTTTAGGCGAAGGAGCGGCGGTTTGTTGCTTAGAAGCAGGAGAGAGGCAAAATGCGATTGCTTATATTGCCGGAGTTGGTTATGCTACGGAGATTTTAGAACATAATATTTCTATTTCTGCAGAAGCAACCTGTTTTCAGAAATCTATGAAAATGGCATTGAAAGATGTGGCTTTAGAAAGTATAGATGCGATTGTTATGCATGCACCGGGAACGATAAAAGGCGATTTGACAGAATTGCGTGCCATCGAAAAAGTTTTTGGATCTCAATTGCCATTATTAACGACTAATAAATGGAAAATAGGGCACACGTTTGGAGCATCCGGAATATTGAGTTTAGAACTCGCCCTTCTAATGTTTGAGCATGATACTTTTATAGGAGTTCCGTTTGGAATAAAGCAACATCAAACAAAATCGATAAAAAGGGTTCTAATCAATGCTGTTGGCTTTGGCGGAAATGCGGTGAGTATCCTGATTGAAAAAGCGTGATTTATTGATTAGTAAAATAGTTAGTTTCATTCGGGATATAAAAAAAATCCATTCGCCGCAGCGAATGGATTTTTTTATGAACATAACTTATTGTGTTTATTTATTACTGAAATATGATTTTTCGGGTTGTTGTAAAATCATTTTCCAGGGTTACTTTTACCAGTAAAACCTGATTGGCTGATGGCAGGTTTTGAATCTGAAGTTCTGTATTGCCTACTTTCTTTTTATTGTACAGCTGTTTTCCGGAAATATCAAAAATAGTTACTTCTTTTATATTTTCTTTTGATGAAAGTACATTGATTACTTTGCTTTTTACCGAAACCAAAATTCCGTTTTCAAGATTTTCAAAATCTCCTGTTCCTAAGGTTTTGTTGGTGTAACGAAGTACAAAACGATCTGTAAAAGTTCCGATGGCACTTTTGAAGGTATAGTTACCGGTGGTTAAGTCATGAATTACACCTGTAGTTTTATCTTCGAGATAGATTTTCTGGCTGTTCATGTTTTGATCCACTTCATCGATGGCAATGGTAAAGTCGCTTTCAGTAGTTGTTCTGTACCCTAAAGCAACGGTATCACTATCTGTAAAAGGTAAAGCACGTCCCTGAATTACAAATTTCTCTGTATTGTTTAGGCTATAGAAATCAAGATACGGGTTGGCGTCAAAAGAAATTCCGTCATATTTGGTATCATACTCATTGGTTGCACCTTGTATATACCCCACCAATACTTGCTTGAAAGCTCCTGTTGCATTGGTCATGTTTAACCAGATACGATGCTTTTCTATTGCTTCTTTTTTTGACGTATTGGTACTTCTGAAAAACTGACTGTTAGTAGCTGCGCCTTCTCGCATACTATTATTAAAATTAACTCTTCCTCCCGGGCTTAATATATTTACGAAAAAGGCCTGTCCTGCGGCTACAAATCCTGTCGGCTTTTTACCAGAATCATTTCCCGGAATATCAGAATGCTGTCCATCTGATTTTGCAGATACCCCGCCACTTAGGTTATAAGCTGCATAATCATCTACGGTATATTGTTGGGACGGTGTTGGTTTTGCCGGTGTGTTGTGTGTCCAGAAATAAACGGTCCCGTTTAGAATAGCGTTTTGATCGATAAGATCATCAACACTTAAAGCAGACGGGTAAGGGTTTCCTATTAAATGGTAGTTTCCGGCTGTTAATACTTCTCCTTGCAGGTTTCCATTATTAGGTACTCCTTTAAAAAGGGCAGTATAGGTTTGTCTGCTAATATTATTGTAAGTATCAGGACCACGAATAATATAGCCTTTTCCGATCACCATATTATTGGTTCTGTTGGTTTGCACCCACTGTGTTCCATCATTGCCATAGTATTTAGTAGCGGTGGTTGAAGAGGAAACATCAATTAATCGTTGTGGATTTACCGGTGTAGACCAATAGATATAATCTTTCTGTAGGATGGGGGTACTGATACGCTCATAATAGATGTCTCCTGAATTGGCTACATCATTACTTTGTACTAAACTTGAATTGTTCTTGAAGGTTAACTGTCCGTTTGATGTGACAGCATTGGTGATGGTCAGGGTTACACCACTGGAAACTATTACAGGATTCGAAGAGGTAATGGTCAGGGAACAAGCCGTTACATCAGTCGTAAAAGGCTGATTTGGAGAAACGGATGTTACAATCGCTTTTTTAGTAGCATCTGGTGTTCCGCCTAACCAGGTGGTACCATTCCAGGTTACTGTAGGCTGGTCAGCAATGGTAACGGACTCCGACAAAGGTGATTTGCAACCTGAAAACGTTTTTACAGTAAAATTATAGGTTCCTGACGCAAGATTTTCTACGGTAAAAGTAGTTCCGCTTCCTGATATGGTTGCTGAAGATGTTCCAGTTTGTGTTAAGGTCCAACTTTCGTTTGAAGGCAGATTGTTTAAAATTACTTTGCCCAATGAACCACATGAAAGATTAGTGATATTTCCAATTGTTGGCGCTGTCAGTAAAATTGTTGTGGTTTGGATGTTATTGTTATAGGCTGTACCCGAAATATCTTCCACAATATTTAAAGAAGGATCAGTTCCTGTAACTTTTGCCGAGTTGACAATTTTACCTGCTTGTACATCGGCTGCTGTAATTTGATAGGTTCCTGTTAATGTAACTGTTGCTTTTGCAGCAAGAGTGGCAATATGATTTCCTGAAATCGACATCCCAGGCATTGGATCCGTGATATAAATATCCGTTATGGGTACATCTCCTGTATTCATAACTTCAAAGTTATAGGTTATGATATCTCCTACTTTTCCACAAGATATCATTGAAGCCGTTTTTATCAAACTTAATTCTGCCAGCTTTAATGAGTTTGTATTAAAAGCAATAAAAGCACAATCTGAACTACCGGTAAAACTAATAACAAAACGATCTACTTGCGCAGCATTTGAGTTTGTAATACCAAAAGCTTTTGTTTCGATCCCTACTAGTCTAATGTCTCTGGTAGAGGCGGGAGAAAAGCCATTTGCGCCTCCATCTGCCTTGAATAAATCCAAACTATAAGTTCCTACAGGAGAAACAGCTCCAAACGCAACAGATATTTCGTTTCCTACCGTGTTTCCGTTTGCGTCAACAAATTTAAAGATATCAGATTGGCTGCTTGTTCCGGGATCTGCGACCTGAGTTATAATTAAATCCGGGGTGCCATCATCAATCCCAAGCAGATTAAGGTTATTGGTTCCAATTTTAAATTCGGCCGAACCGGCTTTTATATTTGCGACACCTGTTCCTAATGACAGGCCATTGCTCCCGTCTGTAAGTCTCGAGGCCAGCTCTGCCCCAGTTGCAACAGATCCCGCTAATGCCGGAACTAAAATTGCAGCTGTAGCAGATTTATCGATCATTGAACCTTGCAAAATATAGGTGTTGTTGTTCAATCCTATACTGCCTATTTTTAAGGATCGAAACTTTTGAGCATTAAAAGGTACTCCTTTTGTCGTCAATGTATTGTCTTCAACACCAGTAGAATAAGTAATGTTATTCCATTTAAAAGCTAATAAATTATTATAATCATCGGGTCTATTCCCTGCTCCGGTGATCGAATTCGATTTCCAGTATCCTTTCCAGTCGGTATGGATTTCTGTGATTGTGACCTGGCTATATGTTTCTAAAGAAATTAGAAAAAAAAGTATTGGTAATTTTTTTAATAATAAAGAATGTGATAAAACAAATGATTTGAGGGACATAAAATTTGGTTGATTTTAGTTTGATTGTTTAGTGATTAGAAGCTTTTTTTTTTTTAAAGTAGGGGGATAAATAATTAACCTTATTTAATATTACTGTCTATATACTGTAAAATTTTAGGGTTACTATTACCTGAAAAATCCGGCAACTTTCGATGCCGGATTGTATCTATTATGGTTTTCTGAATCAATTAAAAATTATTTTCTTCGATGCAGTAAAGTCATTTTCTAATGTTACTTTAAGGAATAAAACCTGATTGCCGGATTGTAAATTTGCTATTTGCAATTCTGTTGCCCCTATTTTATTCTTGTTATAAAGCATTTTTCCTGTTACATCAAAAACCGTAATTTCTTTTATATTTTCTTTTGATGATTGTATGTTGATTACTTTGTCTTTAACTGAAACTAAAAGGCCATTTTCTACATTTTCAAAATCGCCTGTTCCAAGAGTTTTGTTTGTATATCTTAAAACCAAGCGATCTGTAAAAGATCCCGCAACAGTTTTAAAAGTATAGTTACTAGTTGTTAAATCATGAATAACACCGCTTGTTTTGTCTTCTACATAAATTGCCTGATTACTCATATTGCCATCTACTTCATCAATAGAAATTGTAAAATCACCCTCAACTGTAGTTCTGTAACCTAGTGGAACAATATCAGTGTTTGTAAACGGTAAAGCTCGTCCCTGAATGACGTATTTGTTTGTGTTGTTTACGCTGTAAAAATCAAGATACGGATTGCCATCAAAAGAAATTCCATCATATTTCGCATCATATTCATCAGTTGCACCTTCAATATAACCTACCAATACTTGTTTAAAAACTCCTTCAGCATTGGTCATATTCAGCCAAATCCTGTTTTTTTCGACAGCTGTTTCTTTAGACGTATTTCCTGATTTGAAAAATTGACTATTGTTAGCTCCTCCAATTCGCATTGAATTCGTAAATTTTACCTTTCCTGCTTCTAAAGCATTCACAAAAAATGCTTGTCCTGCCGCTATTTTACCTGTTGGCTTAGTGCCATTATCCACTCCAGAAGTTCCTGAATGGTTTGGATCTGATTTCGCAGATACCCCACCACTTAAGTTATAAGCCGCATAATCGTCTACCGTATACTGTTGAGTTGGCGTAGGTTTTGCAGGCGTATTATGTGTCCAGAGATAAATGGTTCCATTCAATATTTTATTCTTATTTATCAGATCATCAGCATTTAAAGCAGATGGGTAAGGATTTCCTAGCAAAAAATAATTTCCTGCAACCAGAGCTTCTCCTTCTAAGTCTCCATTATTAGGTACTCCTTTGAAAGTTGCCGTAAATTCTTGTTTAGCAGTGTTTGAATAATTTGCAGGACCACGAATGATATACCCTTTTCCGATAACCATATTGCTCTCTCTATTAGTCTGTACCCATTGGGTACCATCATTCCCATAATATTTGGTAGAAGTTGTTGAAGGTGAAACATCAACTAATTTTTGAGGATTTACCGGAGTAGACCAATAGAGATAATCCTTCTGAAAAATTGCAGGAGTTATACGCTTATAAGAGATGCTTCCTGTATTGACTACATTATTTATCTGAACTAAACTTGCACTATTTTCAAATGTCAGTGTTCCTGAATTAACATTAACTTCATTTATAATGGTTAAAGTTCTTCCCTTTTGTATCGTAACATTTGCGTTATTGCTTACAGTACATGAACATCCCACTACATCATTATCCAGATTATAAGTACCTGTAAATTCGATTGGATCGGTTGCTGTTGGAGTTCCTCCGGACCAGCTCGTACCATTCCAGATATTTGTTGTAGACTTAATAACAATATCTGCAGAGTACACAACAGTACAATTGTCTTCAATAGCAAATTTATAGGTTCCGGGAGCTAATCCTGAAATTTCGAATGTAGTTCCTGAAGTTGTAAAATTATAAACTGTTCCTCTCGATTCAAGTAATCTTCCAGAATGTGGAACATCTTCAAGGACTACGCTTCCCGTTGCTTTTGTACAATTAGGTTGTGTAATCATTCCAACTCTTGGAGCCGTTGGAGCTGCTTTTGTGACAATAGCTTCTGAGGCTGCGCTTATAGTTGGCCCGCAAGTACCTGTAACAATGCAGTAGTAGTATAATGTTCCGGCAGTTGTTGCTTGTGGTATATAGTTATTTGTTTGCGCTCCGTTGGCACTTACTAATGAAGTCCCGCCTGTTGTACTTTTAGCTGTATTACTGTACCATTGATATGATAATGTACCAAATCCTGTTGCCGAAACTGTTAATGGATTGAATGTACCACCAATACATTGCGTTTGAGTCGCAGTAGACTGTGAATTTATTGTCGGTGCAAATTCAATATCAATTCTTGTTTCGATAGCATATTGCTCGTTACAAGTTCCGTTTTTTGCTACTGCTCTATAATTTCTGGAAGCTGTTAAAACTGTTGTAGGTTTATAAGTTATTAGACCGGCTGTGTTTACAATAGGCGTCCATGTGACGTTATTATCATCACTATATTCCCATCTGATAATTTTAACGGGATCTGAGTAAGGTGCATCTTTATTAGGATCGTCAAAATTGTAGACTCCCAAAGTCGGATTTGCACTTCCCTGACAAATATGAATTCCTCCTTTTGTTCTTCCTCTGTCTGTTTTTATTATCGATACTATAATAACATTTGAAGTTGCCGGACTTGAAGTTAAACAAGCTGAAGTAGCATTCGATGTCATTACAACTTTAATAGCATCTCCATCTTTTAATCCGTTTGTGGTGTACTGTACACCCGTTTGGCCTGTAAGCAATGTTGTTCCAATGTACCATTGGTATTTTGGTGTTGTCCCGCCATTAACTGGAGTTGCTTTAAAAGTGACCAAAGTCCCGTCGCAAATTGTCGTAGAAGCTTCTGATGAAGTAATACTTACACTTGCAACAACTTTAGGATTAACGGTTAGTTTCGCAGTATTTGAATATGTAAAACAAGTTGCAGAATTCGAAACAATACAACGTACAAAATAACCGGTGTATGATAGAGGTATGTTTGTTAATACTAATGTTGCTTTTGTATGGTCTGATACAAACTGAGTACCATCCGTATTTGTCCATCCTGTTGATCCATCGGCAGAATATTGCCATTGGTACGTTGCTCCTGTAGTTGATGTTGCTACGCTAAATGTTCCGTCCTGACCTTCGCAAGCTATTAAAGCTGTTGGTTGGGTTGTTATTGTTGGAGGTGTACAGATTTTTAATTCATCTGCACCCATGTACGGCTTCGTTCTGGTATCTTCATCAATATCTGTAGTTATTCCTGTAATTGGAGTTCCTACTAGCAAATTGTTATTAGCGGTATTTGCAGCGTCTAAATGAAAGTCATTACTACTTATAAAAGCAGGTGTAGTTGTTTGTGATTTTGAATCTTTTCCAGTAGCACTTTGTAATTGTGCAAGTGTAGTTATCTGGGCTCCATAATATGCTATATAAGTTCCCGAAGTCTTATAGTTGTTGTAATTAATATCGGTGAAGTCGGTTTTGTTTATGTTTGTAAATAAAGCATATTTTGTACCGCCACTACTATTATTTGAAAAAATATTGTTTCTTACATTTAATAGAGTTGTTGCTGAATTAACTGCTATTAAAGCACTTGAAAATCCAGTCTGAGTACTGTTTAGTACCACAGTGTTATAGTAGATATTTATTCCTTTACCTCCTTCAATAAAAATCCCTGAACCCGAATTATCATAGTCGTCAGGATTAGTGCTGCTGGTTTTAATATCATTAATAAAATTATTTGAAATAGTTAAACCCGTATTAGTGGTACTTAAGTTTACCCAAATGGCGGTAGCTCTACCTCCTCCATTACCATAAATTCCTTTAATAATATTTTTGCTTATAACACCAGTATTTGAATTTCCTTCTAATAAAATCCCGCTTAGTCTAAAACTATTATCTGTTCTAACCATTCCGGCAATTGTATTTTTCGAAATCGTATAGTTTTGACCATTTGAAATTCGTATTGCGCTAATTAATATTTCGTTACCGCTTCCTCCAAAAGTATTATCAGATATAGTTAAGTTTTTAGAATAGGTTGAGCTATTTCCTTTTACGTTGATTGCATATCTGATTTTAGAAAAAGTATTATTTTGTATTAAATTGTCTGAATTAGCAATATCTTCCTGATTGTTAACATCTGCAGAACTGGCAAAAACGATTCCGTTGATAACAGGAGCATTATTAGAGGTTGAGTTTCCGGATAAAAGAGTATTTTTAATAATATTGTTATTTGCACCGTTTGCACTACTTGCACTTCCAATCCAGATAATACTTTCGTTATTGTAATTTGAGGATATGTTGCTTTTAATGGTTAAATTTTGGGATGTACCATTTGTCGTATTGCTTCCATCAATAATAACATTATCTGCTCCGTTTAATTTTATTATTGACGTCGACGTGTTGAGTTGCCCTCCGGATATTAAAATCGTTTTCCCCGTATTTGGTTTAATGGTTAAAGTATTGGTGGCACTACTTCCTGAAAACGAATTGATTACAATTTGAGAAGTAACAACCTGATCACTATCAAGCAAAAGAGTAACCGGAGCACTAATTCCGTTGGCATTAATGTAAGCGATTGCATTTGATAATGAATTTAATGGTGCAGCACTTCCTGAATTAATGACATAAGTTCCTGATGCAGCCTGGCTAAATCCTAAAAAAGGTAATAGTAAAAGTAAAAGTAAAGTTTTCTTCATGCTAAATGTTTTCTATACAATTTGTTATGCCGGACATGCTATAAAAATTGCCCGAGCAAATATAGATACATCTACGTGTCTGAAATGGGATGGGTTTTTAGAAGGGGTATATAATCGATGAAATGTTAAAATAATCGACAAGCTACATTACGAGAATTCATATTTTATGTTATTTCTTATAAAATGTTAAACTTAATTATAGGAAAAATCGTAAAATATATAAAAAAACGAGGTGATTTTTAAAGCTATAGTTATAAAAAACGTCGTTTAAGCAAGTAATTCGCAATAAAGTTGTGTTTTACAACATATCGGATTATAAGAAAAATGATCGTAAAATGGTTGTTTTAATTTGAGTTTTTTAGCTTTACAAATTCTTTTCTAATTGAGTTACTTTGTCGTAGACTAAGAAACTTTCATATCCTCTACGCAACATGTAATCGCAGAACTTTTTTCGCTTTTTTAAAGTATTTTTTTCCTGTAGATTGTTCCAGCATCTTTCAGAAAGTTCTTCAAAAGTAGATTCATATTCTTCATCTGTAATTTCTTTTAAAGCCAAGGTAATATTGGTCGATGAAATCTGTTTGATTTTGAGCTCATTTGTAATCCTGATTCTGCCCCAATGCTTAATGCGATGTTTGCCTCTGGCAAAGCTGCAGGCAAAACGCGTTTCGTTTAGAAAGTTATTTTCAATTAAGTGAACTACAACAATATTCATTTCATCAGAAGTCATTTTTAGACTGTATAGTTTAGATACTACTTCAGCATGACAGCGCTCCTGATAGGCGCAAAAGTGTTCCAATTTTTGTGTTGCCTCTTTTATTGTATAAATTACACTCATGGGTTTTTTCTTTCTTTTTAACGATTATTGCTAAAAATAATCATTTTGATGTTAAATTCTATATGCTTTTTTTTGTTTTTCTTAAAAAGTCTTTTGCTAAAATGTTGTATATGTGCAGAATTATAATATTTTTGTGCGTAAATTTTAACACTTCAATCTTGTCTGTAAGACAGGATTTTATCTGAAAATTTTGGTTGTAAAAAAGTCCAAATAGGAATGTCGCACTTTCAAATGGAGCTGCTTTTTTATTTGCGAAATAAAAAAAACAAATTTAAATATAAATACCACCGTTTGTATGATTCAAAAATTACTTTTGATTATTCGTCTTTCATTTTTAAAATCTTCTGATTCTTTTTCTGGAAAATCATTTAGTTCCAGTGTGAAACTGTTTTGTTTGGGGATGTTTTTTGCTGTTCAATTTGGTTTCGGACAAACTGTTCTTGTTGACGATTCTACGCCAACAACAGGAAAAAACTATAAAGTTCCTGCTGGAATTAACAGTGTTAAAATAGAAGTATGGGGGGCTGGCGGCGGCGGCGGCGGATCTAAAAATAATGGAAGAGGAGGCTCTGGTGGTGGTGGTGGTGGTTATTCTACTAAAATTATTACAGTAGTTCCCGGGCAAACCATTACTTATACAGTTGGAGCCGGAGGAGCCGGAGGTAATACTGGTAATGGAACTATAGGAAATAATTCTACAGTAACACATACTCCATCAGCTTTGTCATTGCGGGCAAATGGAGGTGCATTAGGAACTCAAAGTAATAATGCAGTAAATTCTGGTGGTTTAGGAGGAGAAGCAACAGGAGCAGATATCACTGTAAGTGGAGATCTTAATCTAACCGGTGCTAACGGTGGTAGTGGAGGAGATGTTCCGGCAGGTAATGGAGGAAATGGTGCAAATAGCATTAATACTGGTGGCACAGGGGCTACAAATGGCGTTGGGAATGCTGGTAAAGTGCCCGGCGGTGGCGGTGGCGGCGGTGAAAATGACGGTTTAGCCAAAGCAGGAGGTGCAGGTGCTAACGGAAAAGTAAAAATTACATCTCAATTAACTTATATAGCTAAAATATTAGGTGCAACTTATGGATCTGATACTTGGTGTTCAGGTGAAACAAGAACTGTTAACGTTGAGATACAGAACATAGGAACTGCTACTTGGACTGATAGCTCTCCAGATATTAATATAGGGGTAAAGTGGAATACTAACGGTGCAATAAACGGAGCGGATTATTATGTTCGTACAAATGCAGGTAATTTAGCCCCTGGAAGCACGAGGGTTTACAGCATTCCATTTACTGCTTCAAACAATGTAGGAGCAGGATATACTACTACACTTTCGACGGGAATAAACAACCTTACGTTTGATTTAGTATCTGAACAAATTGCGTGGTTTGCAGGTAATATTAACGGTGTTGGACCTGGAAATGTAGTCTTTAAAACATCAGATATAACAATAATTAATGTGCCGGATAATAAGACTATAGCAGCTGTTCCATCACCTATTTGTTCTGGTAGTAGTAGCAACATTAGGGTTGATTTATCACAAGTAGGTGTTAGTTATCAATTGAGAGATGCTTCTAATGCATCAATTGGTTCCGCAGTTGCGGGTACAGGTGCAACTATTAATTTGTCTACAGGAAATTTAACAGCAACTACAACTTTCAATGTATTAGCATCATCTTGTGGAAACTCTGTACAAATGCCAGGAACCGTTACAGTAACTGTCAATCAACCTCCAACAATTTCAAATGCAGGACCCGATCAAACGGCAAGTAGTTCTTCTTTTACCTTGGGCGCCAATACTCCAACAGTGGGTACTGGAATGTGGTCAATAGTGAGTGGTCCGAGTACAGCTTTAAGTCAATTTAGTAGTACGACAAATCCAACAGCTATATTTAATCGAGCAGCAGTTGGTACATATGTGTTAAGATGGACAATAAGTAATGGTAGTGTTTGTAGTTCCTCTACAGATGACGTTGTCATTGCTAATTGTTCGGGGAATTTGATTACTAATGGCGATTTTTCGGCTAGTTCGACGGCTTGGTCTCCTGCTACTTCAGTACCAGGTTCTGTGGTTGAAATTAATCAGGAAACCACTTATTTTTCTACTGGAAATAGTGATGCTACAGCAGAATTAGATAGTGGGGCATCGCTAAGACAATCTGTAACAGTTATTCCAGGTGTTTCGTACACATTAAATTTTCTTTATGCTCGAAGGCCGGGAGCTCCTGATCCCGTTGCAGTTGATATTAAAATAATAGGAGGATCTTCTTCTACATCAGCATTTTTTAGTACTAGTAGTATTACTACTCCACAAACGGGTTCTTTTACTTTTACTGCAACTAGTTCTTCAATATCGATTGAATTTTATAATTCTTTAGCAGGATCATCAACCTATGGTGCTATTATAGATAATATAGTTTTACTACCAAGTAATCAGGTAGCCCCAGTTGCTACAACAGTACCTAAAGGCACTTATAAGACTTTAACCACTTGTTTGAATGAGTCTGTTCAATTGGATGTAGATAATGTTGCTGCTTCAGGAGTAACTTATTCATGGACAACAACATCTACAGGAGCTACATTTACTTCAGCTACCAATATTAAAAACCCTACAGTAACATTTTCAACAATTGGTCTTAAAGAATTTAAAGTAATTGCAACTACCGCAGGTGGTTGTGCAAGTAGTCCTTCTAGTACATATGTTAACGTAATTGCTGCTCCAACAGTTTTCGCTGTTACCGGGGGAGGATCATATTGTACTGGTGGTACGGGAGTATTGGTTGGTTTGGTTGGTTCAACTTCAGGGATTAGTTACCAATTACAAAAAGACGGTGTCAATACTGGAACTTCTATTACAGGACCAACATCAGGATCGGCGATTAATTTTGGTCCTCAAACAGCAGCTGGTATATATACGGTTGTTGCTAAAAATACTTCTACTAATTGTACTTCAAATATGAGTGGAAATGCTGTAATAACAATAAACCCATTACCTACTATTTCAGGAAACTTAAATATTTGTAAAAGTACAACGACATCATTGGCAGGATCAGGAACAGCAAATTCTACAAATCCATGGACATCTGCTTCAACTTCTGTTGCAACAGTTAGTAATACGGGTGTAGTTACAGGCGTTGCTGCAGGTACAAGTGTTATAAGATACACAAACAATAATGGATGTTCAGTAACTGCGACTGTAACTGTAAACTCATTACCAACAACTCCAACATTAGGAACAATAACAAATGTTAGTTGCGCCAGTTTAGGAAGCGTTATATTGAACAATTTACCGGGAGGAAACTGGACCATTAATCAAACCGGTTTTGCTTCAGCTTCATATAGTCCAATGCCTGGAACATCAAGTTATACTGTAACCGGTTTAGCTGCGGGAGGTTATTACTTTACGGTAAATAATGGCACTTGTACATCAACTCAAACAGCATTAATCACCATTGCTGACCAGCCTACAGTAACCTGGAATGGTACCACCTGGTTAGGCGGAACACCAGATGCTACTAAAAAAGCGATTGTAACATCCGTTTCTCCAAATCAGCCTTTTACGACTGATGTAACGGCTTGTTCCCTGACCATTACCTCTTCGAATCCTGTAATAGTTTCCAGTGGTGTAACCCTGACCATCACCAATGCTGTCACATCAAACGGACAGTTAACCTTCAAGAACAATTCAAGTTTAGTACAAAGTAATGATGTAGCCAATTCAGGAGACATCTATTATGAGCGTATCAGTACCCCCATCCTACAGAAAGATTATATCTATTGGTCTACACCGGTAAATCCACAACGATTAATTGATGTTTCCTCTTCAACCACCGCTACTAAATACTATGGCAATGATGGAACACAGTGGGTGCAAACCAACAGAACCAATAATATGGTGATCGGAAAAGGCTATATTATTCGTGGTCCTGATACTTACAATAATATTAGCAGACAAACCTATACTGCCCTTTTTAAAGGAGTACCTAATAATGGAAACCTGCAAGGAGAAGTATTAACAGCCGGAAACTACCATTTAATAGGAAACCCTTACCCGTCTGCTTTAAGTGTTGATGATCTTATCGATCAAAACGCTATTCTAAACGGGACCGTTTATTTCTGGACACACAACACACCGGCAAAACCAACACCGTCCCAACAATATACCGTAGATGATTATGCAGCTTATAACCTAAGTGGCGGGGTATCTGCAAAATCAGATGGACAGCATTCTGATATTCCGGGAAATGATTCTGGTAAAAAGCCGACAGGATTTGTAGCCGCAGGACAGGCCTTTTTCGTAAATATATTAAGCCCGGGAGGAAGAGTTAATTTTAATAATAGTATGCGAGAAGGCGCAGCTACTAACAGTCAGTTTTTCAGAAGTACCAATACGTCAAAAAAAGAAGCAATAGAAAAGCATCGTATCTGGTTAAACATGACCAATGCAACAGGAGCTTTCAAGCAAGTATTGGTGGGGTATATACAAGGTGCAACCAATGAGTATGATACCAAATATGACGGAATTTCTTTTGACGCCAACCCGTATCTTGATTTCTATAGCCTAAACAATACAGAGAAATTTGTAATTCAGGGACGTGCTTTACCTTTTACAGATAGTGATACCGTTGCTTTAGGGTACAGAACAACTACTGAAAGCGACTTTACCATTGCCATCGATGAAGTGGATCAAAACATGAACAGCCAGAAAATCTATCTCGAAGATAAAACTACAGGTGTAATTCATGACTTAACCACCGGTAACTATACCTTCAAAAGTGCCATCGGAACTTTTACAGATCGTTTTGTACTTCGTTACACCAACAAAACCTTAGGAACAGGAGATTTTGAAAATCTTGAAAACGGAATTTTGGTTTCGGTAAAAAGCAAAGTAATCAATGTACTTTCATCAAAAGAAAATATAAAAGAAGTAACTATTTTTGATATTTCCGGAAAACAGCTGTACAATAAAAAGAAAGTAGGCAATACAGAACTTCAGATTCAAAACCTGCCATCAGCCAATCAGGTTTTACTGGTAAAAGTAACCCTGGAAAATGATTTCACAACAACCCGAAAAATCATATTTCAGTAATAAATAAATACAATAAGTTATGTTCATAAAAAAATCCATTCGCTGCGGCGAATGGATTTTTTTATATCCGATAAAAAATCACTAAAACACGGTATTGCAATTTTAAATTAAGATATGTAATTTCGGTTAATTCTTACAAAAATTATTAACCCGATATTCTTTTATTTTGATTAAAAATTTTATTCTTTCAGTAGTGCTACTTGGCTATTTTGGTAATTCTTCAGTTTGGGCACAACAAGGTAAGGTAGATGTTACTTTTAACGTACTCGATGACGGGCAAAATGGAGATGGTTTCGACAATACAGTCCGAACATTATTTTTACAATCCGATCAAAATCTAATTGTTGGTGGTGACTATTTAAGTCTTAATGGGAATTTATTTTCCGGTTTAATACGTTTAAAACCAGATGGTACTGTCGATGATACTTTTGATGTAGGAGAAGGTTTCAATGGTAAAGTATATACAAGCTATGTTCAGCCTGATGGTAAAATAATTTTAGGGGGCAGCTTTACAAATTATAAGGGAGTTAAGGCAGGAAGGCTAATTCGAATAAATAAAGATGGTTCCTATGATGCATCATTCAATACGTCAATTGCCGCAACAACGGGTATAATTTATGAGATATCTCCGCAAGAGGATGGAAAGATCATAATAGTAGGAAGTTTTACAAAATATAATAATGTTACCGTAAATCGAATTGCACGAATTGAGTCAAACGGTTTGTTAGATACTTCTTTCAATACAGGATCTGGTGCTTTGTCAAACATTACAAATGTTAAGGTTTTATCTAATGGGAGGATTTTAATTGGCGGAAACTTTACAAGCTTTAACGGGTTTTCGGCTAACAGAATTATCCGTTTAATGCCTGATGGCAGAAGAGATGATAATTTTAATGTTGGAACCGGCTTTAATGATGATGTAAATGCAATAGCAGCTCAGTCTGACGGGAAAATTATTCTGGGAGGGAAATTTACAAATTATAAAGGAACCCAAGCCAATAGAATCATCAGAATTAATGAAGATGGAACTACCGATGACAGTTTTTTTTCCGGATCAGGTTTTAGTGAAGAAGCCGTTCAGGTTATAAAAACAGATGTTTTAGGAAATATTATGGTTGGTGGATCATTTACAGGTTTTTATAATGGTACTGAGGTCAATCGTATTTGTTTCCTAAATTCAGACGGAACGCTGAAAACAGACTTTGATATAGGCTCAGGTCCGGGATCCGCATCTGTTTTGTGTCTGGCGTTTGACGCTGAAGGAGCTTGGTTTATTGGTGGGTCATTTTCAGTTTTTGATAGTTTAAATCAAGGAAAATTAGCAAAAATTAATCCTGACGGAGAACATGATGTTAGTTATTTATCTGCCGGAATTGGCTTTGATAATTCTGTCTTTAAACTTTTACCATTGCCAAATAAAAAAACAATGGTCTTTGGAAATTTTACCAAATTTAATGGAATTAACAGTGCTAAAATAGCCCGGATTTTAGAAGACGGTTCGTTTGATGGTACTTTTAATTCAGGAAAATCAGGAGCAAATAATACCGTAAGATCTGCGATATTACAATCAGATGGAAAGATCATTTTTGGAGGGAATTTTACAAAATATAATGAAATAGTTACAAATCGCATTGTCCGAATTTTATCAGATGGAGAAATTGACAATACATTCACCATAGGTACTGGATTTAACAGTCAGATATATGCAATAGCAATGCAATCTGATGGAAAAATAATTGTCGCAGGGAATTTTTCAACTTATAACGGTGTGCAAGCCGGAAAAATAATAAGATTGCTACAGAACGGTTTACGCGATACTACTTTTAATGTTGGTATTGGTACCGACGCCATTATTGAAACATTATTCATTCAGCCTAATGGAAAAATATTGGTAGCGGGAAGATTTAATAGTTTCGATAGTCATTCATCTCCTCGTTTAATTCGATTGAACACGGATGGAAGTAGAGATCTCAGTTTTAATGTTGGAATCGGTTTTGATAAATATGTTTACACAATAGGATTGCAATCTGATCAAAAAATAATTTTAGGAGGATCTTTTTTAACCTATAACGGAACTTCGCAAAAAAGAATTATTCGTTTGAATTTTGATGGAAGTTTAGATACAACTTTTGAGTCGGGGACTGGGTTTAGTAAAGGTGATGTTCGAAGTGTTTTAGTTCAGCCTGATGATCGTATTTTAGTAGGCGGAACTTTTTCAGGAACCTACAAAACAAATTCTTCTTCAAGACTAATACGTTTAGATAAATCAGGAAATTACGACTCTTCATTCGATGCTTCACTTAATAATAAACTCTTTTCAATGTGTTTTACATCGGATGCTAAGATCATTATAGGTGGCGATTTTAATTCGATATCAGGTGTTTCAAAACATAGAGTAGCACGCTTAAAGTTATGCCTGGATTCCACTTTTTGGGATGGTATTTCATGGTCAAATGGATTTCCGTCAGTTGAAAAAGAAATCGTTTTTAAAGAGGATTATCCAAATTTAACCACAACAAATGTATGTAGTTGCGCTGTTGATGAAAGAAAAACGGTAACAATTTTAAGCGAAAATACTTTAGGAATTGAATTTTCTTATACCGGTTCCGGAATTTTGGCCTTGGAAGATTCTGCCAGTCTTTATCAATCCGATGATGAGATGGTCAATTCCGGTATTATTCATTTAAAAAGAAAATCTTCTCCTATATTACAATCTGATTATACCTATTGGTCATCACCCGTTCAGAATCAAAAATTAATTGACGTTTCACCAAATACAGCATTAGATAAATTTTTCTCTTTTGATTCGGTATTAAACAATTGGAATAAAGAAAATCCTTCTAATGTTATGATTTCTGCAAAGGGGTATATTATTAGAGGACCTCTGGATTTTTCGATAAATGTTCCTGAAAAATTTGAAGCAGTTTTTAAAGGAATTCCTAACAATGGCAAAATCAATGTAAATTTAGATTTAGCTGATAGGCCTTGTTTAATAGGAAATCCTTATCCTTCAGCTTTAAATGCAGACACCTTTTTGATTAAAAATAAAAATAAAATAATGGGTGCCCTGTCTTTCTGGACACATAATACACCTATTATGAATAAAAAATATACTGCTGATGATTATGCGGTTTATAATTTACTTGGCGGAGTAGGTACAAGAGGTGCATTAGCATCAGGGATTAATGAAACTATTCCAGATGGTACAATTGCTGCAGGTCAGGCTTTTTTTGTTAGAAGTAAAAACTCAGAAATGATTGAGTTTAATAATAGTATGAGAATAAAAGGAAAGAATTCAACTTTTTTTAAGGCTGTTAAAAATAACAAAGAAACAGACAATAGAAATGTCATAGAAAAACATCGTATCTGGTTAAATTTTAAAAACGTTGATGGTCTTTTCAAGCAAATTTTATTAGGATATATCCAGGGTGCAATAAATTCATATGATGATGACTATGATGCAATAACTTTGAATGCGAACCAATTTGTAGATTTTTATAGCGTAGTTGATAATAAAAATTTGGTGATTCAGGGTAGGACTTTACCTTTTGTTGAAACAGATTCAATTGTTTTGGGGTACAGAACTAGTATCAATGATGTTTTTAGTATTAATATTGATCATACAGATGGATTTTTTGAAGATTTGAATATTTTTATTCAAGATAAGAAGTTGCAAACCATTCATAATTTAAAAGAAGGACCCTATTTTTTTATCACTGAAGCAGGAACTTTTAATGATCGTTTTGTATTAAAATATACTAATCAGACCTTGGGTAAAAATGAATTTGAAAATACGGAAAAAGACATTTTAATTTCCGTAAAAGATAAAATTGTTACAGTAACTTCTACAAAAGAACTTATAAAACAAGTACTAATTTTTGATGTATTAGGAAAATTACTCTATGATAAAAATGAGATAGAAGACAAGCAATTTCAGGTATCAAATTTGACAGTTGAGAATCAGGTCTTGTTAATAAGGATAATGTTGAAAAATGGATGTACTATAACTAAGAAGATTATATTTTAACTTTTCTCTCTTAAATTTAAAATTACTATAATTTTAATGTATCACAATCAAATTCGAATTTGGAATCTAAAATGGACTAAGGTTTGTTTTACAGGTTAAATGGCTGTTATTTAGTTCGGTGAAAATTTACTAAGTGTTAAATTCTTACATTTTAACTTTTAATATCTGGCTACGATGTAAATAAAATCGTACCTTGTTGTTGTATATGCGTAAAATCCAAATTAAGACAATTCTTATACTTTTCGAATGAAGCTAAAATAACCATTTATTTTTTAGCTTTTTATCTGCCTAAATACTGATTGCCGAATTTAAATACCTAATTAAATGAAACAAAAAGTACGTATTGCATCATTATTTCTCTTGTAATTTCAGGATCAGACTTCCTCTATTTTTGTTTTGTTTATTCTGGTATTTATAAATCATGCTATTAGATTTTTTCTGATCAATAGTTTATGTTTTTTAATGTAAAAGATACCACAATGAAAAGAATTTTACTTACACTTCAGCTAGTTGCATTCCCCTTATTCTTTTATGCACAAACCACAGTTACTTTTTCAAGCACCGGAACAACTACTTTTTATGTTCCTGCAGGCGTTCCGTCAGTAACAATGAATGCCTGGGGTGGTGGTGGTGGTGGTGGTGGATCCACAATTCCATTATTATCTTTGCAAAGAGCTGCTGCCGGTGGTGGTGGTGGTGCTTTTGCCGGTGGTACCTATACGATGCCCGCAGGAGTAAATACAAATTTATCCATTACTGTAGGGGCAGGAGGAACCGCAGGAGCCGGAAGTAGTAATGGCGCTGGCGGAGGTTCTTCTTTAATCACCAGTTATGTTACTGCCGTGGGTGGTGGCGGTGGTACAGCAAATTCAAATGATGGTAGTCCAGCTGCAGGAGCAGCAGGTTTAGCTTCTGCATCAACAGGTCAGACAAAGGCAGATGGAGGCGCAGGAGGCGCGGGCCAGACTCTTTTGCCTGCAGTTGCAGGTTCCGGCGGTTCCGGCGGAAATAGTGGAGGAGTCGGAGGAGCCGGTGCTTCTGGCTTATTAGCCAATGCTAATGGTATTGCGGGTACTCAACCCGGAGGCGGTGGCGGCGGATCAAAATCAGCCGTTTTAGGCTCAGTTGGGACCGGTGGAACAGGAGGAGCAGGAAGAGTAACGATTGCTTATACTTGTCCTACTTACTCCTTAACCAATATTGCAGCATCTGTTGTTGATGTATGCGTAGGAACATCCTCAACGATAACTCTCAGTGGTTTACCTGTAGGGCTCTATACTGTAGCATATCAGTTAGGAGGTGTAACACAAACGCCTGTAAGTATGACGGTAACTACCGGCGGAAGTGGTACTTTTAGTGTTTCCGGTTTTACAACTTTAGCAACTACTAGTTTAGTAGTTACATCATTGACATCAGGAACAAGCGCTAATGCAGGTGATAATTGTGTTTCAACGTTGAGTTCAGGCAATACTGTTAACATTACGCCAATTTCTTCGGGGACTGCCCCGGTTGCTTTGGCAGGAACTGGAGCTACTTGTACACAGATTACAGCCAACTGGCAAGCCGTTTCAGGAACAAGTTATTACGTGCTTGACGTTTCTACAGACATTAATTTTGGAAGTTTTCTAATTAACAGTCTGAATGTCGGTAACGTTTTTACCTATAATGTTACGGGTTTAAATAATACAACAAATTATTTCTACAGGGTCAGAGCTTTTAGCGGAACTTGTATTAGTGCTAATTCTAATACAATTGCATATAAACCTGCCATTGCCCCCGGTACTGTTGTTTTTGCAGCCTCTACAAGTGTTGTTTGTACGGGTTTTACAGCAAATTGGACGGCTGTAACAAATGCGCTAACATATCAGATACAGATTTCTACAGATAATACATTTCCGGCTACTGCAGTTACGCAGACATTTTCCGGAATTACAGCAACATCATATACTTTTACGGGACTAAATCCCGGGACTATTTATTATTACAGAGCTTTAGCCAGAAATGGTTGTGCAGATAGTGCATACGGGATTCCGTCTCCTGCTTCTACAAGTACTCTGACTTTGCCTTCAGCACCCACTATATCTGCTTCAGGATCTTTAAGTATTTGTCAGAATGGTAGTGTTACCCTCACTTCTAGTGTGGCGACAAATAATGTATGGTCTACAGGGGCAACCACACAAAGTATTATAGTTGCTGCAGCAGGAAGTTATACTGTAAAAGTAGTAAATGCGGGAGGATGTACAAGCTCTTCTTCTTTGCCAGCTGTAGTAACAGTTTCTCCTTTGCCAACAGCCACAGCAGGAGGTAGTGCCACAATTTGTTCCAATGGTTCTGCAACTGTAACAGGAGCAACAGCGACCAATGGAACTATTTTATGGTCTTTCAGCGGAGGTTCAGGAACATTAACCAATGCAACGACACTCACTCCAACTTATACCCCATCATTGGGAGGAACTGCAAGAACGGTTATTTTGACCATGACTGTTACAAGCAATAACTCCTGTTCACCACAAACGGCCACAGCCAGTTATACTATCAATATTCAAGGGGCGCCAACAGCCGCTTCATCAGGTTCGCAAACGATTTGTGCAAACGGATCTGCTACTGTTAGTGGAGCTTCTGCTGCAAACGGAACCATTTTATGGACACATAATGGTGCGGGAACACTTACAAATGCAACCACCGTAACCCCAACATACAATTCTGCAACAGCGGATGCAGGGAATCAGGTTACATTAACAATGACGGTAACTGCTTCGCCTGCTTGTTCAAGTCCTTATGTAGTAACTGCGACCTATCCCGTAACAGTGCAGTACGTACCAGCTTCTCCTCAATTCAATTCTTCTGTGCAGCCTACGTGCCTTGCGCCAACCGGTACTATAGTTCTAAAAGGCTTGCCAAACAGAAGTGATTATGTAATTACACAAACTGGTACTTCTTCAAATACTTATACAGGGGGGACCGGTTCTGATTTGACAACTTATACGATCACAGGATTAATTCCCGGAGCATACAATTTTACAGTTCAATATCCCGGAAGTTGTTCTTCGGCAGCCTTACAAAATATTACTATAAATTCTTTAGTAACCAATACCTATACTGCTGCGGGAGGGTGGTCAGCCGGAACACCAACAATGGATCAAAATATTATATTTGCTGATAATTTTTCTTCCGCTGGTGATCTAACGAGTTGCACTTGTCATATAAATGCGGGAATAAGCGTAACTATAAACGCATTAAACACATTAACGATTACTAATGGACTAGTTGTTGATCCCTCGACGGGAACTTTACTAACTTTCAAAAATAATTCTAGTTTGGTACAGGTTAATAATGTTACCAATTCAGGAAGTATTGCTTACGAACGTATAACTACACCAATTTTTCAGAAAGATTATGTGTACTGGTCTACTCCGGTAAATCCTCAAAAATTAGTAGATGTTTCGCCTCTTACGACTTCTACTAAATACTATGGTAATGATGGTACACAATGGGTAATGACAGACAGGCAAAGTAATATGGTGGTTGGAAAAGGATATATTATTCGAGGTCCGGACACTTACAATAATAGTACGAAACAGACTTATACCGCACTATTCAATGGTGTTCCTAATAATGGAAATTTGCAAGGCGAACTTTTGGCTGCAGGAAATTATTATTTGGTAGGCAATCCTTATCCGTCTGCTTTAAGTGCCGATGTACTTATAAGTCAAAATTCAATTTTAAACGGGACCATTTATTTTTGGACCCATAATACTCCGGCAAAGCCTACACCAACACAGCAGTACACTACAGATGATTATGCAAGTTATAACCAAAGTGGTGGAGTGTCTGCCAAATCAGATCCAGGACATAATAACAATCCGGCACTTGACAATGGTATAAAACCAACAGGTAAAATAGCAGCCGGACAAGCATTTTATGTAAATGCTTTAAGTGGAGGAAAAGTTAATTTTAACAATTCAATGCGATTAGGCGGAACCAACAATAGTCAATTCTTCAAAACCGAAAATTCTTCAAAAGAAACAGTTTTAGAAAAACACCGAATTTGGCTCGATATGACAAATGCAAATGGAGTTTTTAAACAATTATTAGTGGCCTACATAGAAGGTGCAACTAATGATTATGATGTCAGATATGACGGAATTTCTCTTGATGCAAATCCTTATCTCGATTTCTATAGCATTGCAAATGAAAATAAATATATAATTCAGGGCCGTGCATTACCATTTACAAATTCAGATTTAGTTCCGTTAGGATATCGAACGATAATTGCTGGTGATTTTACCATTTCGATAGACGAAGTAGATGGGGATATGACCACTCAGGCAATTTATATTGAAGATAAGGTAACAGGAGTAATTCATGATTTGCGAGCAAGTAATTATACTTTCACTACTGCAGTAGGGACTTTTACAGATCGTTTGGTTTTAAGATATACCAATACAACTTTAGGAACTAAAGATTTTGAAAATCAGGAAAATGGTATTTTGGTTTCCGTAAAAAATAAGATGATTAATATTATTTCATCAAAAGAAAATATAAAAGAAGTAAACATTTTTGATATTACGGGAAAGCAGCTTTACAATACAAAAAAAGTTGAGAATACAAAACTTCAAATTCAAGACCTGCCATCCAGTAATCAGGTTTTAATAGTAAAAGTAATTCTAGAGAATGATTTTACAGCAACCAGAAAAATAGTGTTTTAAATAATAATAAGAAAGCAAAAAGCAACTGTAGAATTATAATTTTATAGTTGCTTTTTTTATTAAGAAACCTTTCTTAAAAAAGTCTTTTGCAAATGCTCATTTGTATCCCGGATTGCTTTTTCATTTTTATAATCAATCCATTTCTGGCCTTTGAATTTACGCATCATAATATCAAAATGACGCATAATAAAAACATTATAAACAGCTTTTGATAAGTTGGTAATACTTTTTGGAAAAGCACGCAGACTCATGGAAAATCCGGGAGTTAAATATTTCATATAATGCCAATAACCTTCTGGCATATAAAGCATCTCACCATGTTTTAGATTGGTAATAAAACCCTCCGCATTTTCAAGGGCAGGAAATTTGTCATAATCAGGATTGTCAAAATCGATGTCTTCTCTAGAAATCAAAGCGTGCGGTACTTTATACATGTATTTGGACTGATTCGGAGCAAAAATCATACATTGTTTTTCTCCATGAAAATGGAAATGCAGGATGTTTGAGTAATCAATATCATAATGCATGAATACTTTAGAGCTTTCTCCACCAAAAAATAACATTGGCATTTGCTTGACCAATTTTAAACCGATATCAGGCCACAAAAAGTCCTCTTTTAGTGTTGGCACCTCTTTCATTAAATTATAAAGAAAGATGCGGTAGTTAGTAGGTTTTGATTCTAAAAGATTGATATAATCGCTCATTTTCATTTTAGTATGCGCCTCATTAAAGCCGTCTTGATGATTTACGGGTCTGTTATCGTACAAAGGAACGATAGTATCACCTGCGATTTCTTTGATATAGTGCAGTTTCCATTTATGGTAAGCCGGCCAATCTTCAGTTAGCTCTTCAACAACAACTGGAATTTGATTTTTTACATATTGGGAAATAAAATCAGCTTTTGAGATCTTTTTTACCCTTTCGATTTGCTTTAACTTCATCTCTTTAAATAAAAAAATTGCTTATAACTCTGTGTTATAAGCAATTTAAAAATATTTATCGAGATTTATGAACTCTATTAACTAAATTTTTGATTTGATCGAAGCTTCAAGGTTTCTTTCAATACTATGTCCAGGTCTCGACCATTTAGGTTTTTCGCCTAAAGGAGCAAACTGAGAGTCAGCTGCTTCTACGGTTTGTGGTTGTGAAACTTTTACAAATGGTTTTTGTGGAATCAATCCTAACAATTCAAACATTTTCATGTCTTCCTGAACATCAGGGTTGGGTGTTGTCAATAATTTATCGCCGGCAAAAATAGAATTTGCTCCCGCAAAAAAGCACATTGCCTGTCCTTCGCGACTCATATTGGTTCTTCCTGCTGATAAACGTACTTGCGTATCCGGCATTACAATTCTGGTGGTTGCAACCATGCGAATCATCTCCCAGATTTCAACCGGTTTTTCTTCTTCCATCGGCGTCCCTTCAACAGCGACCAAAGCATTGATCGGTACAGATTCCGGTTGTGGATTTAAGGTGGAAAGCGCTACAAGCATTCCGGCCCTGTCTTCGATACTTTCACCCATCCCTATAATTCCTCCGCTACAAACCGTAACATTGGTTTTACGAACATTCTCGATCGTTTGCAAACGGTCTTCAAAACCACGGGTAGAAATCACATCTTTATAATATTCTTCAGAAGTATCTAAGTTGTGATTGTAGGCATATAAACCTGCTTCAGCTAAACGTTGCGCCTGATTTTCGGTAATCATACCCAGTGTACAACAAACTTCCATGTCGAGTTTATTGATGGTACGAACCATTTCTAAAACCTGATCAAATTCTTCACCATCTTTTACGTTTCTCCAGGCAGCTCCCATGCAAACACGAGATGATCCACTGGATTTAGCACGCAAAGCTTGTGCTTTTACCTGGCTAACACTCATTAAATCATTTCCTTCAACTCCTGTGTTGTAACGGGCAGCTTGAGGACAATAACCACAATCTTCCGGACATCCTCCGGTTTTGATAGAAAGTAGAGTAGATACCTGAACAACGTTAGGATCATGCTTTTCTCTATGTATAGTTGCTGCTTCATACAACAAGTCCATCATAGGTTTATTGTATATGGCGATAATCTCGTCTTTAGTCCAATTGTGTTTTGTAATACTCATTGATACATTGTTTTTGAAGCTTCAAAAGTAGTTAAATTGTTCTAATCACCAAATGTTGAATTTTGTAAATGAGATATAATATATTTTTCAAAAAAAAACTCTAAAAACATAGAATGTGTTTCGTATGATTTTAGAGCTTTAAAAAGGTTCTGTTATTTGGGAAATTAATCGGCGACATATTTGTTGTTCCAATACAACATCATCATCAAAGTGACGATGACGGAAGAGGCGACTCCTTCAAATAATAAACAAATGCAGTACGTTGGTACTGAAGGGTTTCCTCCAAACATAAAAGTTTCTGATAATGTTTTTACATAGGCATCTCCACCTCGGGCATAACTGTAAATGAGTAAACCAAAAACACTTAATGCTACACCAACTACAGAAGTTGCCATAGCAGAAACGGCATTAGATACAAAATTGGTTTCTCCTTCGTGAAGGTTCATTTTCATTGTTCTGTTGACGCCATAAAATATAAAAAATACATTCAGGGTACGCAAATAGAACAAATGTGCTAAACCTAATACGTTCATCAATAAAAAATAAATTCCTATTCCAAGGAATATCAAGAAACCGTTGGTTATTTCTTTAGGTAATTTCATAGCAGTTATTTTAAAGAAGTTAATAGTAAATATTTGATAAACAGAGTTCTATATCAAATTTACTAAAAAAATAACTACGATGATTTAAAAATCGTTAAAACTATGAAGAATGCAGTTGTAATAAAGCAGAAAGATGATAATTTAAGAAATGTAATACTTGAAAGTATAGTCCCTATGGGACATTTGTGTTTGTGGAATATAGATGGTAACATTCTGTCAATATTCAACTCCTAACATAGTACATTAGGATTGAGATTTTATCGCTTTAGATTTGTGTTGCAATGCTACCATGAAGAATATCTCGTAGAGATTACATGTTGGTAGAAAATTTGTTGAACAAGATGTTTTGTCCCGTAGGGACTACACATTTCACAAACAAATAAAATTAAGCTTTCGCCAAAAAAACAGCGAATGAAAAATTAAAAAAATAAATGCTTAGAGTCGACTCACAAATGCCAAAGCATCTTTTTTGTCCTGATTTAACTGGGCAGTAAGTAAATCCAGTGAACCAAATTTTTGTTCTTCGCGAAGATATTCTAATAATGAAACTTCAATTTTCTGACCATAAATATCAGCATCAAAGTCAAATAGATTTACTTCTATAGTTTGATTCTGCCCTTCTACAGTTGGATTAAAGCCGATATTCATCATTCCAAAAAAATCTTTTTCGCCCACTAAAGCTTTTATTACATAAACCCCATTTTTTGGAATTAATTTGTACTCTTCTTCAATTTTGATATTGGCTGTCGGGAAACCAATTGTTCTTCCCAATTGTCTTCCTTTTACAACTTCGCCCGATAAAAAATAAGCATAACCCAAATACTCATTGGCCAAGGACATATTTCCTTCGTTTAATGCTTTTCTGATTTTGGTTGAACTTACGGATACATCCTGAATTTCCTGAGCTGAAATTTGTTCCACTTCAAAGCCATATTCAGCTCCAAAAGCAATCAAATCATCAATATTCGCAGTCCTGTTTCTGCCAAAACGGTGATCGTGTCCAATAATAATTTTTTGTATATGAAATTGATTAACCAAAATAGAATGTACAAATTCTTCTGCTGTTAGTCGTGAGAAACTTTCATTAAACGGATGAATAACAAGGTTTTCAATTCCGGTTGCTTCCAGAAGTTTTGTTTTCTCAGAAATAGTATTTAGTAATTTTATTTCTGATTTTTCTTGTAAAACCATTCTGGGATGCGGAAAAAAAGTAAGTACTAAACTTTCGTATTTTCCGTTTTCAGTATTTTGAGTAATTCGTTCCAGAATTTTTTTGTGACCAATATGTACGCCGTCAAAGGTACCAAGAGTTAAAATTGTTTTCTTGGTTGACTGAAAATCGTTTATAGAATGAAAGAGCTTCAAAACAAATAATTTAAGATGATGCAAATTTATACTATCTATTTTAAATTTAATACTAAGCCCAATTGATTTTTAATTATAATCTGTTTCTTTTTGTGAAAATGAACTCACTCGTCGATTAAAAAGCATTAATTGTCTTATATATGTAAGAATTTAATTTAATTCCCTTAATTTTGATTATTCAATTCAATTCGAGTATGAAAAAAAAGCTACTTTTTTTATTTTTTATTTTTTGTTGTGCAACTATTCATGCCCAAAATAATGATTTATGGCAGCAAGTGAGTTCCGGTTCTGTGAGCAAAAGAATAAATTCGTCTAATTCAGAAAGACTTTACTATAAGCTTAATACGGATTTTTTATGGTCTAAGCTTTCCGGAACAACTAATCAATCATCAAAAAGTGCGACTACAGAAATTACGTTTCCAAATTCCAGTGGTATTTTAGAAAGATTTACAGTTTGGGAATCTTCTAATTTTGAGCCCGAATTACAAGCAAAATATCCGGAAATCAGAGCTTATGAAGGAAGTGGTTTAGATGATAAAACAGCAAAAATTCATTTTAGTGTGGCGCCAATTGGCGTACAGACCATGGTGTTTCGTGCGGACAAACCTTCTGAATATATAGAACAAAATCCTGATAATAATGCGGAGTATGTTTTGTTTACTAAAAATGATGAAACTTCAACAAACCGATTAGAATGCAAAACCACAGCTATTTCTTCGAATACAAATACTTCATCTAAAACATCAAAATCGGCAGCAAGCAATAAAGTTTTCAAAACTTTACGATTGGCGCTTTCTTGTACAGGAGAATATACGGCTTATTTTGGGGGAACAAAAGCAGGAGCATTAGCAGGAATGAATGCTTCTTTAACGAGAGTTAATGGCGTTTTTAATAAAGACCTTGCAGTACAGTTGATCCTGATTGCCAATACAGATGCCGTAATTTATACAAATGCTGCGACAGATCCCTATTCTGATGCCAATATAGGAACATCCGTAGATAACTCAGATGGAAATGATTATTGGAGCAAAGAAGTTCAAAGCACATTAACCAGTGTTATTGGCGAAGGAAATTATGATATTGGACATTTGTTTGGAGCAACCGGAGGAGGAGGTAATGCAGCGTGTATAGGGTGTGTTTGTGTCAGTCCTACATCTTCAAATGTTATTGGTAAAGGAAGTGGATATACATCTCCGTCTAATGGCAAGCCTCAGGGAGATTCTTTTGATATTGATTTTGTGGCGCATGAGATGGGACATCAATTGGGAGCTAATCACACTTTTTCTTTTGATGGAACTGAAAGAACAGGCGTAAACGTGGAGCCGGGAAGTGGTTCTACGATAATGGGTTACGCAGGAATAACAAAGTATAATGTTCAGAATAACTCAGATGATTATTTTGCATACGTAAGTATTTCGCAAATTCAGAATAATCTTGCGGCCAAAAGTTGTCCGGTTAATAGTTCAATCACAAATAATCCCCCAACGATTAATGCGGGTTTAGATTATACAATTCCAATTAATACAGCATTTGTTTTAAAAGGTACAGGTGCAGATTCCGGCAATGTTACTTATACTTGGGAACAAAATGACAGTGCTTTATCATCAACAACTGCGAATAGTAATAGTATTGCTTATCCCGCAAAACCAGATGGTCCGTTATTTAGATCTTTACTCCCAGGCAGTTCTCAGGTTCGATATATGCCGGCTTTAAATACCGTTCTTCAAAATAAGTTGACTACTATGTGGGAGTCTGTTTCTTCTATTGCAAGAACATTGCACTTTACTTTAACCGGAAGAGATAATGCCGCTCAGGGCATAGCTCAAACAAATACCGATGCCATGATTGTAAATGTAGTGGCCAACGCGGGGCCATTTGCAGTTACTTCTCAAAATACAGATGACGTAAGTTGGCAAATAGGATCTTTTCAAACCGTAACATGGAGTGTCAATAATACCAATACTTTGCAAGGTTCTTCCAATGTAAACATAAAATTATCTATAGACGGCGGATTAACATTTCCTATAGTTTTAGCGTCAAATACTGCAAATGATGGTACTGAAACAGTTCAGATTCCAACAAGTGTAGAAGCATCTACAAATTGCAGGGTTTTGGTGGAACCTGCAGGGAATATTTATTATGCCATCAATAGCAAATCATTTGCAGTGGGTTATACGTCAACTACAGCTTGTGATTCCTATAGTTTCGGAAATGCTTTTGATATTCCTTTTGGAACAACTTTTACGACAAGAACTGTAAATGTACCTGCATCAACAGGAACGGTATCTGACGTAAATGTTATGGTGAATTTTACACATGATAAACTTTCTGATGTCGAAATTCAGATGGTGAGTCCAAAAGGAACAATTGTTAATTTATATAATAAAAGTTGTGGCGGAATACAGTCTACTTTGGCACTTCAGTATGATGATGCGGGAGTAGCTTTGGATTGTTCTTTGATAACAAGTCAAATTGTTGTTCCGGTTGATTTGTTAAGTGCTTTCAACGGTCAGGATCCTAAGGGGACCTGGACTTTTAGAGTTCGGGATGCCGTTGTGGGGAATTTTGGAAAAATAAATTCGGCTTCGATAAATATTTGCAATCAAACGTTTACTTTAGGAGAGCCTAGTCTTATAAGTGTAGATTTTGCGCTATACCCAAATCCAAGTAAAGGAAATTTAACCATTCAGTTAGAGAGTGATTCCTTAAATAGAATTGAGGTTTTTGTACATAATATTGTAGGTAAACAAGTTTATTTTAATTCTTTCGATAATACACGTCATTTGAAACAAAATATACAGTTGTCAAATGTATCTTCCGGAATGTATCTTGTTACCATCATTGATGGAGAGAAAAGAACGGTTAAGAAAATAATTGTAAATTAAACTTCTAAATTTCAATATTTAAAGTCCAAATTCCAACTTTTGCAGTCATTGGAATTTGGATTTTTTTGTTTTTTGAATTTATTTTAAAACTTAAGAATTCGCTATTGCCATAGAGACAATACTAATTTTGGACCCTGGAATTTTTAATAAAGCACGTGAACAAGCTTCGAGAGTTGCGCCAGTAGTCAAAACATCATCTACCAGTAAAAAATGTTTGTTTTGGTTTTCTTCTGTAAAGATTACATCAAATAGATTCTCGATATTATCAGACCTGCCTGCCAGATTCTTCTTGGACTGGGTTTTTGAATATTTTTTTCGATATAAAATACTGTCGTCATAACAAATATTTAAACCTTTGGCTAGCGCCTTCCCAAAAGTAGTAACCTGATTATAGCCACGCTCCCTGAATTTTTTTGGATGTAACGGAACAGGAATTATAATGTCAAATGGGGTTTCTAAATTCAATTGTTTTAAGTCTTCAACATACCAATTGCCTAAAACAGTTCCAATTTCTTCGCGGCCCTTATATTTTAGGTTATGTATAAGTTCCTGAACAATTCCTTTTTTATTAAAATACAAAAGGGCTGAAGCATGCTCGATCGTAATCTTGCCATAAAATTTCTTGACAGCTTCGTTTTTAGGATCTAAATGATATTGTGTCAGCGGCATTTCGTGACGACAATGAGTACACAAAACACTTTCATTGGTGAGCAAAATGGTATGACATCCGGCACAAACTTTAGGGAAAAAGAGATTAATAAGATAATTAAACACAAATAGAAAGAATTTAGTTACAAAAATAACGAAATCAATGCTTCAATCTTTATAATTTTTCTTTTTTTTAAACGTACTTTTTATATTTTTGCATCACTATGGCAAAACAAGAAGATTTATTAAAGAATGTGGTTTCGCACGCAAAAGAGTACGGATATATTTTTCCGTCAAGCGAAGTATACGATGGATTGAGTGCAGTGTATGATTACGCACAAAATGGTGTCGAGTTAAAAAAGAATATCCGTGAATATTGGTGGAAATCAATGGTTCAGATGAACGAGAATATTGTGGGCCTTGATGCTGCAATATTAATGCATCCAACGACTTGGAAAGCTTCAGGCCACGTTGATGCTTTCAATGATCCGTTAATTGATAATAAAGATTCAAAGAAAAGATATAGAGCCGATGTTTTAGTAGAAGATTATGCTGAAAAGCTAAACCTGAAAGCTAAAAAAGAAATCGAAAAAGCAAAAGCCCGTTTTGGAGATGCTTTCAACGAAGAGGAATTTGTAACTACAAATGCCAGAGTAATTGAATATTTGGCTAAAGAAACAGAAATTAGAGAGCGTTTAGGACGTTCTTTAGGAAATGGAGATCTGGAAGATGTAAAAGCTTTAATCGAAGAATTAGAAATTGCTGATCCTGAAACCGGTTCAAGAAACTGGACAGAAGTACGTCAGTTCAACTTAATGTTCGGAACAAAATTAGGCGCTTCTGCAGATACTGCAATGGATTTGTATTTGCGTCCGGAAACAGCACAGGGTATTTTTGTGAATTTTCTGAACGTTCAAAAATCAGGTCGTATGAAAATTCCTTTTGGAATTGCACAAACCGGTAAAGCGTTTAGAAACGAAATTGTTGCAAGACAATTTATCTTCCGTATGCGTGAATTCGAACAAATGGAAATGCAATTTTTTGTGCGTCCGGGCGAAGAAATGAAATCATACGAATACTGGAAAGAAACACGTTTGAAATGGCATTTATCATTGGGATTAGGAAAAGAAAATTACCGTTTTCACGATCACGAAAAATTAGCACATTACGCAAATGCCGCTGCTGATATTGAGTTTAATTTTCCATTCGGTTTCAAAGAATTAGAAGGAATTCACTCTCGTACAGATTTCGATTTAAAAGCACATGAAAAATTTTCAGGTAGAAAATTGCAATATTTTGATCCTGAACTGAATGAAAACTATGTGCCATATGTAGTTGAAACTTCAGTAGGTTTAGATCGTATGTTTCTGGCTGTTTTTGCCACTTCATTACAAGAAGAGACGCTTGAAGACGGTTCAACAAGGACAGTTTTAAAATTACCATCAGTTTTAGCGCCAACAAAAGCGGCTATTTTACCATTGGTTAAAAAAGACGGACTACCGGAAATTGCTAAAAAAATTATCGAAGATTTAAAATGGGATTTCAGTGTAGCGTATGATGAAAAAGATGCTGTAGGACGTCGTTACAGAAGACAAGATGCACTTGGAACTCCGTTTTGTATCACAGTAGATCATCAAACTATCGAAGACGAAACGGTTACAATTCGTCATAGGGACACGATGAAACAGGATCGTGTTAAAATTTCTGAATTGAAAGATATAATCGAGAATGAAGTCTCAATGAAAAACTGGTTGATGAAAATGTAGGTTTATCAAAAATCAAATGATATAAATCCCAAACTCCTTTATGGAATTTGGGATTTTTTTTAATCTAAAATGGTGTATTTTGTCGATGAAATATGCATTTTGCCTTTATGTGTTAACATTTATTTGCAATGTATTAACAATGAAATAGTAAAATAGTTGAAATTTGTATTTTTAATTGCGAATAAACCACTAAAAATAAATTTTTCAAAAGCATTGATGAGGCTATCTGGATAGTTGTCGGGGATTCATGAAAATTCAACAAAAACTAACATTGAAAAAGTATTCGTATATTATCATTGACGATGATACAGAAAGTATTTTGAAGACCAAAACTGTCGCGGGAGGTTTCTCAGAATTAACTTTTGTGGCGTGGGCTACGAATTACAAGGAAGGTTTAGATTTGGTTTTGCAACATCAGCCTTCAATTGTTTTTTTAGAAATTGATCCGGAAGATTTATCCAGTAATTTATCGCTTGCTTTTATCAATGAGCTTTATCGGTTTTTATCCATTATCCCTAAAGTAATTGTGACTACCACAAAAAAAGAATTGGCTTTTGATGCCATTCAGTACGGTATTCTCGATTACATATTAAAACCTGTCTTGCCAGGCGATTTGCTTAAGGCAGTTTTAAAGCTGGAGAAAGCTTTCTCACTAACAGATTCTGTTGAAATAAGAGATGAAATAACTTCTTCGGTACTTCCATTCGTTCAAATTCCAAAAACGGAAGAAAAGCCTCTTGTTATTTGTATTAAATCATATGGCGATTATCGTTACATAAATGCCGATGATATTTGCTATCTTCAGGCTGATAATAATTCAACAGATATCTATTTGAATTCCGGCGAAATGATAACTGCTTTTAAAACATTAAAGCATTTTGAGAGTGTTTTATTACATCCATTCATACGGATTCATAACAGTTATATTGTGAATCAGAATTACATTTCGAGAATTCATAACGGAAACTCAGTTTGTTACATAAAAAACTCTTCCAAAAAGATTCCTTTTTCTAAAACTTACAAATCAAATGTAGATTTTATTATTGCTGATTTTTCTATAGGAAATTACTTAGAAGTCTAATAATTAAGCGTTTACATTAGATTGATGCCCATTGACTACCAATTGGGTATGTTCTACCATAAACCTGTTTTTTCATATAATTTTTTTTGTTTGTGATGTTAGTTTTGCATTGTGATTAGCGTAAAAGCAATCATCTCCCAAAACAATAAATCAAACAAATTAATACCCTAAGATCATGAAAAAAGCAGCTTTAACATTCGCATTAATTTCTACAGTAATGGTAGCAACTTCTTTTGCAACTCCAAAAATAAATAGTGAATCAAACAAAGGAACAATGATAACGGAAGATGTTGATCTTGGTGGCCAAGCAGGAAGAAATGGTCAAAAAAAACAAGATATTTTTACTGCGTCTAATGAGTTAAATTCTAATGAACGACAATTAAATAGTTTTGCTTCTGATAGTCAATTGACAAAATCTAGAATAAAATTAGACTAGGAAAAATAAAATAAAACGTATAAAAGGCTATCAGTTTTTGATAGCCTTTTTTTTATGTCCATTGTTTTAGTATTTTTGATAAAAATCAAAGATATACATTGAGTAAACTTTCGCAGATATTATTATTATTATTATTATTTCTCATTTTATTTGGTTGTACCAATAATAAAAATGAAGAGATGTATTTAAATTCTCGAAAAGACAGTCTCTCTACTTATCTCTCGTTAGCCAATGATTTAAATTTGCCTTTTGAATATAAGCAAAAATATAATAAAAAAGCATTTGATATTATTAAGAATCAAATAGATGACTCAATAAAAAAAGTAAATCTTTTTAAAGTTGCCAACCGTTACTATAATATGAGTGATTGGCAATCTTTTAAAAGTGTGTCGAAACTAGTTTTAGAGGAATCTATTAATAGTAAAGATTCAATCAATATGGCTAAAGCTTATATTTATTTGGGAGATTATTATCAATCGCAAGAGATATTAGATAGTGCATTTTTGAATTATTTTAAAGCAGAGAAAATATATTTAGCCATTAATGATAATGTTAATCTCGCTAGAACCTTTTTAACTAAAGCGGATTTACAATTGGGTGCGGGGGACTTTTTTGAAAGTGAAATAACTGTTTTTAAAGCTCTTAAAGCTTTGAAAAACAAGAAAAATGTTAATAATGATCTTTATGATAGTTATAATTTATTAGGAATTATATACAATGACCGTGAAGAATATGACAAAGCATTGGAATACCACAATAAAGCATTATTTATACTCGAGGATAAATCAATTCCATTAGAACTTCAGCTAAAAGCAACTTCACTTAATAATATTGGATTTGTTTATTTAAATATGCATAATTTTAATCAAGCAAAAATCTATTTTAAAAAAGGTCTGGAGCAAAAAGATTTGTTTAATGGTAACACAGTGTTGTATGCTATGCTTTTAGATAATTTAGCATATTCAAAATTTAAGTCAAAAGAATTTAAGGGACTTCCCGTAGAGTTTTATAGTGCATTGAAAATTAGAGATAGTTTAAAGCTTTCATCTGGAATTATATTAAATAGAATACATTTATCTGAATATTATGCATTCAGGAAGGATACTTTTAAAGCAATTCAATTTTCTAAACAAGCCTTGAATTTATCCAGAACTTTACGTAAACCAAGAAATACTTTAGATGCTCTTAAACAAATTGCAATTGTAGATCCTCAAAATGCATCCAAATACTCAAAGGAATACATAAAAATTAATGAAGAATTGCAAAGGGAAGAACGTAAAATGGGGGAGAAATTCTCCCGTATAGAGTACGAAACCAACGAAATAAAAGATCAGAATTCAAGCCTGCAAGAAAAGAACAAAACCTTAATATATGTTTTTAGTATTTGTACTTTAATTGGCTTGTTTTTTTATGTTTACAAAATACAACAGGCGAAAAATCGAGAATTAATTTTTAAGCAACAGCAGCAAGTCGCTAATGAGGATATTTATAATCTGATGATTTCACAGCAAAATGATATTGAGCTCACCCGTATTAAAGAAAAGAAAAAAGTAGCCCAGGATTTGCATGATGGTGTATTAGGAAGGATGTTTGGAGTACGGATCAGTCTGGATAGCTTGGATAAAGTGGATGAGGCAGAAGCAGCTCCAAAAAGAAAAAAGTATTTGGCAGAACTTAAGCACATCGAAGAAGATATCCGTGAAATTTCACATGATTTAAATAGAGAGAAATCCGAATTAATCAATAATTTTGTTGCTATTTTAAACAAGTTATTCGAAGATCAACGACATACATATCATTCAAAATTAATAACATCTTTCGATTCTAATATCAAATGGGAATTGGTAAGTAATGCCGTTAAAATTAATTTGTACAGAATTGTTCAGGAAGCACTTCAGAATTGTAATAAATATGCCAATGCAAATACGATTACAATTGAATTTAAAAGTGAAATAGATCATTTGGTGTTATCCATTTTTGATGATGGTGTTGGCTTTAACGCCCACAGAACAAAAAACGGTATAGGCTTGCATAATATTCAATACAGAGCCGCAGAATGTAAGGGTACAGTTGCCTTAAAGTCTGCCAAAGGAGAAGGAACTCTTCTTGTAGTTAAAGTCCCAATAGATCAGAAAATTAACCTACACAATACATGACAATTGACTTAAATGCCACAGATCCTCCATTAATTAAAAAGAATATATTAATTGTAGATGATCATCCTTTTATTATTGAGGGATATAAAAATGCGATAACCCGCTATAATCCTCATCAATACGAATTTCTGATTTCGCAGGCTCATGATTGTAAATCCGGATATGAGTTAATCGAAGACGACCAGATCCCCGATTTTGATATCGCCTTTTTAGATATTAGCATGCCCGCTTATGAAGAAAAAGATATTTTTTCCGGCGAAGATTTAGCCAGGCTAATTTTAAAAAAAATGCCAACATGCAAAGTGATTTTATTAACGATGTACACAGAGCTGCTAAAAATCAAAACCATTATCAGAACCATAAGTCCAAATGGTTTGATTATAAAAAATGACCTCACTTTTGATGAGTTGCTTTTTGCCCTGGATAAAGTGATGAAAAACGACAAATATTATAGTCAGTCGGTTCAGAAAATAATCAATCAATCGCCTCATAATTCAATTGAAATTGATGAGTTTGACAAACAAATTTTATTTCATTTATCGAAAGGAACAGCAGTTGAAGATATGCCGCAGTATATTCCGATTTCTTTAAATGCAATTGAAAGAAGAAGAGCTAGCTTAAAAGAACTTCTCAAAGTGCGATCCGGTTCTGATGAAGAATTAGTAAAAGAAGCTAAGAGCAAAGGGCTTTTATAAATAAATTCCAAAATGAAAATTCCAAATTCCAATGCTTGTTAAGTATTGAAATTTGGAATTTTATATTCAATTTTCAAATAAATTATTCAGTCAAAGCATCCCAACCGCGAGCTTTCAACGCAATTTGAGTATTAGCGCGGGTAACCAGATGTATCCCTTCGCTTTCGTCTGCCATGTGACCTATAACAGAAAAATTTGGATTTCCTTTTATCTTATCAAAATCATTGATGTCAATCGTGAAAAGCAATTCATAATCTTCACCACCATTAATTGCAACAGTTGTGCTGTCAATATTAAACTCTTCGCAAGTCGAAATAAATTGCGGATCTAACGGAAGTTTGTCTTCGTATAAATTACAACCCACTTTTGACTGCTTGCATAAATGAATAATCTCAGATGATAAACCGTCTGAAATATCGATCATAGAAGTTGGTTTAATTTCAAGCGCATGCAACAAAGTACGGACATCTTTGCGGGCTTCAGGTTTTAACTGGCGTTCGATTAGATAACTGTACATATCCAGATCAGGCTGGCTGTTGGGGTTTACCTGAAAAACTTGTTTTTCACGCTCTAAAACTTGTAATCCCATATAAGCAGCACCAATATCACCTGTTACGACAAGCAGGTCCGTTTGTTTGGCACCATTTCTATATACCAGTTCATCTTCATCGGCTTCACCAATAGCTGTGATACTAATAATCAATCCCTTTTGCGATGAGGTGGTATCTCCGCCAATCACATCAACTTTATATTCTTTTGCGGCGTGCGTAATCCCATCAAATAATTCTTCTAAAGCTTCTAGTGGAAAACGATTAGAAACGGCCACAGAAACCGTTATTTGCGTTGGTTTGGCATTCATGGCGCAAATGTCAGACAAATTTACAACCACTGCTTTATATCCTAGATGTTTCAAGGGCATATAGGCCAAATCAAAATGCACACCTTCAATTAATAAATCAGTCGAAACCACTACTTTTTTGTCTTTAAAATCAAGAACTGCAGCATCATCTCCTATACTTTTTAAAGTAGATTCTTGTGTGACATCAAAATTTTTGGTTAAATGTTCAATTAAGCCAAACTCGCCTAATTGTGCTATACTGGTACGTTGCGGATTTTTATCTTCGATCATTTTTTCTGAATTCCAATGTTATTAAGTTGCAAAGGTACAAATTTTAATGGCGAAATAGTGTAGAGGCACGGATGTAGAAGGAACACAGCAATGCGTATAATTTTCTTTTTTCTAGAAATGATATTTTTTTTCGGATCTTTAAGAGATATAAAAAAAAGATGAAATGAAAACATTCGATATCGTAACCCTCACTGTAAATCCTTCCGTAGATAAAAGTACTCATTTTTCAGGTTTAATCGCAGAGCAGAAAATTAGATGCAAAGAACCGCAATTTGATGCCGGAGGCGGTGGCATTAATGTATCGAAAGCAATTTCCCGATTACAGGGAAGTTCATTAGCTGTTTTTACCTCAGGCGGAGGAGTAGGGCAAATGTTGAAAGATCTGGTGACCAAAGAAAAAGTAGATTTTGAAGCGATTGAAATCAAAACTACCACCAGAGAAAATTTTATTGCAGTTGATGATAATACAAATTCTCAATACCGTTTTGGATTTTCCGGTGATGTCTTATCTGATTCAGAAGTTAAAAAGGTTTTAAAAACCATTTCGAATTTAAAACCAAAATTTCTGGTCGCAAGCGGAAGTTTAAATGAAGGCTTGTCTACTGATTTTTATCAAAAAGTAGCTGAAATTGCCAAAGGAGCAAATTCAAAATTAATTATTGATACTTCCGGTGAAGCATTAAAGAAAGTTCTCGAGACTGGTGTTTATCTAATAAAACCAAATGTAGGTGAATTGGCAAAATTAGTTGGAGTAGAACGTCTTGAAATGGAAGAAGTAAATGAAGCTGCTAAAAAAATTATTGCTAAGGGCGGGGCCGAAATTATAGTAGTTTCATTGGGACCACAAGGAGCCGTTTTAGTTACCAAAGATAATTACGAATATGTTCCTGCGCCAAACGTTGTCAGGAAAAGCACCGTTGGAGCCGGTGATAGTATGGTGGGCGGAATGGTTTGGGCATTGTCTCAAAATAAAAGTCTGAAAGAAGTCATTCGGTGGGGAGTGGCCTGTGGATCTGCTGCCACAATGAACGAGGGAACACAATTGTTTCAATATAAAGATGCCAATCGATTGTTTGAGTGGTTGAAGGATAAGTAGATGATTGGTTGTTAAACCCGACAGATTTTTAACCCGTTGGGTTTGGCTAATGGGATAAATGAGGTTATGTTGGGTGAAACGTACTGTTGTGCGTCTCTACGTTTGTCAACAGGAAAAAAAAATTAAATATTTTTTTTCCTGTTGACAAACTGTTGTCACCGACCCTCAATACTTTTGAAGTATTAAAAACAATTAAAACTTTAAAACTATGAAAACATTAGCAGCTCAGGTAATTACTCCCGAAGATTTATTGAAACACTGGCAAGGTCACCGCGCCCTTACACGCCGTGTGATTGAAGCATTTCCGGAAAAAGACTTTTTCGAATTTTCGATAGGAGGGATGAGAACTTTTTCTAAATTAGCCGATGAACTTTTAGCCATTGCAGTTCCCGGACTTAAAGGAATTGTCAATAAAGAAGTTAAGCCCTTTACTGAAGAAACAGAAAAATTGATTTTTAAGGCGCAATATCTTGAAAAATGGGATGAAGCAACGGCAGAAATAGATCAGTATTGGGAGAAATTATCAATTGAAGACTTTAATGAAATTTTTAATCTTTTTGGCCAGTATGAATTTCCGGTGATTCAGAATATATTGTATTTTGTTGATAATGAAGTGCACCACCGTGGACAAGGATATGTATATCTGAGAGCTTTAGGAATTGATCCTCCTTTTTTCTGGGAAAGATAGCATTTTTGAAGATTGGCTAAATAAAAAAACTCCTGAGAGATGAACCTGAAATTCTTCTTTTAGGAGTTTTTTTATGAGAGTCTTTTTATATAATTTTCTACCAGTTCCAGCGTTCGGATTTTAAGTTTTTCGGGTTCCAGAATACTGGCGTAATCGCCAAACATCAAAAACCAACGCGGAAAGCCTTCCTGAATGTCACGAGACATAAACGTCATTTCGATTTGATCTTCAACTTCTCTTTCAGAAACATAGCCGTGATATTTTTGTTCATACCGAAGATAATTGATTATTTTTTTCGAAACCAGAATTCGGACTTTTGTAGTCGGAATTGTTTCGGTTTTATTTAGATAAGTTTCCAGAGAATCATGTTCTATTGTAAAATCGCATTCGGTTTTTTGAATGCCATGAATCCTATCCGTTCTAAATTGCCGGTAATCTTTTCGCAGATGACAATACCCAAGAAAGTACCAATTATTATTGTCATGAAAAACCCCCACAGGTTCAATATTTCTATAGCTGGCTTCTTCAGCTTCTAAAGTTTTATAACATAAGACTATTTGTTTTTTCTCTGCAATACTTCCAAATAAAAGTGCCAGAGTATTAGGCGATTTATCATGAAATAGTGGCCCTGAAGTCTGCATAACCACTCTCGATTCTATATTCGAAAGCCAGTCTTTATCTGTGCTTTTCAAAACCGATTTCAATTTGTACATGGCAGTTGCATAATGTGAACCCAGAGACGGATCAGTAAACTTTTGCATCAATTTTTCTGCAGCAATAAAACTGCCTACTTCTTCTCGCGTAAACATAACGGGTGGTAACCTGTAGCCTTCCATTAAGGCATAACCCACTCCGGCCTCACTGTAAATAGGAACTCCTGAAGCTTCGAGAGTTCGAATATCCCTGTAAATAGTTCTTAGACTTACTTCAAAACGATCTGCTAATTCTTGTGCCTTTACAATTTTTTTCGATTGTAATTGAATAAGAATAGCGACAATACGGTCAAATCGTTTTGGAGTTTCGTCCATTTTTTTTCTTTTAGAGTTACTGAGCGACTAAGGCTATCAGTTGCTGAGTTTTTTTTAAGTTTCAAAGATACAAATGTTGAAAGTGTAAAGAAATAAAAAAGCTGTCCCAAATTGAGACAGCTTTTTTAGTATTTGATTGATACAAACCTAGAATCGATATAAAAGTCCAAATTGTGGCTGATCGAAAATGTTTTCAAATAAATTAATATTTAAATTAAAAGTATCTGATGATTTACCATTTTCAGGTGCAACGCTGTTGTATGCTAATACATTAGCTAATGTAAAAGTTACTGCAATGTTTTTGGTAACAAAATAGTTAAGACCAACGGTAATGTCTGCCGTAACGCTGTTGCTGGTATCGCTATTTGGTGGAGTTTCAATTTTATTACGTCCATAACCTAAGCCAGCCTCAGCAAAAGCTTTAAAACGCTTTTTATCTAATTCTAAAAAGTAGTAACGCGCAAAAGCACCCACTCCAAATACATTTGTTTTTGTTTGTGGAGCTGCTTCCAGTTTTTCACTAGAGTAATTTAGTTTTGCCCCAACCGCAAATTTATCACTTAATAGATAACCAAATTTTGGACTAAATCCGTAATAATCCGAGTCGCCGCCTGTACTAATTTTGATAGAACCTTCGAGAAACATATCTCCGCTTTGAAAAGTCACGCCTTTTGCAGAATTCATTTCAGAGTCGACTTCCCCCTGTTGCGCATTGGCAAATGAAAAAGTTAGCATCGATAAAATAATAAAAAATTTAGTTTTCATAATAATTGCTTTTAAATGTTGTAAGATTAAAGTTATGTTTTTAATCTCAAAAATTTCAAAAAACCAATCAATTGCATTAAAAATGAAGTTATTGAGTTAATAATCCTACATTTTAGTAGGTATTTACGTGTTTATTTTGATTGCTTAATTAACGTTTTATGTATAGTTTATGGGATTATCATGGGGTAAAAAATGGCTTTTCATTAAAATAAAAAGCACCGATAACGTTAGTCATCGGGTTCTCTTTATTGGTTAATTTTTATTCCTAGAATCTATATAATAAACCAAATTGCGGTGTATCAAAAATATTTTCAAATAAGTTCAGGTTTAAGTTGAAAGTATTTGAAGAAGGTCCATTTTCAGGAGAAACGCTGTTGTAAGATAATATATTGGCCAAAGTAAAGGAAACAGCTAAGTTTTTTGTAAAAAAATAGTTTAAACCTACATTAATATCAGCAGTAATACTATTACTAGTATCACTATACGAATTAATTTCTGTTTTGTTATGTCCATATCCTAAGCCAACTTCAGAATAAGCTTTGAAGCGTTTTGAAGCCAATTCCAGGAAATAATATCTTGCAAAAGCCCCAACTCCAAATTGAGTAGTTTTAGTTCCATTTATTGCGTCACTTTCGTCAGATGCTTTTTTTACTTCATTAGAAGAAAAGCTCAATTTACCTCCAATAGCAATCTTATCATTTAAGAAGTATCCAAATTGAGGACTTAAACCATAATAATCATTTGTTCCGCCAGTACTGATTTTAATTGACCCCTCCATAAACATATCGCCTTTTTCAAATTGAACCCCTTTACCCGTTTTTAATTGTTCGTCAACTTCTTGTTGTTGTGCATTTGCAAATGAAAAAGCTAATAATGCTAAAATTGCTGTGATTTTTGATTTCATAATAATTATACTTAAATTTTTAATTTCAGTAAAAATATATAAAAAACTTACAATAATTAATTTTTTTGTAAGTTTTATTTTAGCTTGTGTGATTGCGATATAAAAAAAAGCCTGATAACTTTTGTTACCAGACTTTGATTTATGTTAAGTAGTAAGCTAGAAGGATCTAGTCATTCAATTTCAAAACAGCCATAAAAGCTTCTTGAGGAATTTCTACGTTTCCTACTTGTCTCATACGTTTTTTACCTTTTTTCTGTTTTTCAAGCAATTTACGCTTACGCGAAATATCTCCACCATAACATTTTGCGGTAACGTCTTTACGAAGTGCCTTAATGGTTTCACGAGCAATAATTTTAGCTCCAATTGCAGCCTGAATCGGAATGTCGAATTGTTGTCTCGGAATTAATTCTCGTAATTTCTCGGTCATTTTTTTACCGATGTTATAGGCGTTGTCTTCGTGAATCAATGCAGAAAGAGCATCAACTGTCTGAGCATTCAAAAGAACATCCAGTTTTACTAATTTTGAAGTTCTCATTCCAATAGGAGAGTAGTCAAAAGAAGCATAACCTTTAGAAACTGTTTTTAAACGATCGTAAAAATCGAATACAATTTCGGCCAACGGCATATCAAAATTCAATTCAACACGTTCTGTAGTCAAATACGTTTGGTTGGTAATTACACCACGTTTTTCGATACATAAACTCATTACGTTTCCAACAAAGTCAGCTTTTGTAATGATCGTTGCTTTAATATAAGGTTCTTCAACTCTGTCTAAACGAGAAGGTTCAGGCAAGTCAGAAGGATTATTTACTACAAATGGAGTTTCAGGATCTTTTTTGGTATAAGCCAAATACGAAACGTTAGGAACTGTAGTAATTACAGTCATATCGAACTCACGTTCTAAACGTTCCTGGATAATTTCCATGTGAAGCATTCCTAAGAATCCGCAACGGAAACCAAAACCTAAAGCCGCAGAACTTTCAGGAGTAAAAACTAACGAAGCGTCATTCAGTTGCAGTTTTTCCATCGAAGAACGCAAATCTTCATAGTCTTCAGTATCGACAGGATAAATTCCGGCAAATACCATTGGTTTTACATCCTCAAAACCGGTAATCATATTGGTAGTAGGTGTTTTAGCATCTGTTAGAGTATCTCCAACTTTTACGTCTTTGGCTTCTTTAATTCCTGAAATTAAATAACCAACATCACCTGCAGAAATCACATTTTTAGGAACCTGATTCAATTTTAAAGTTCCAATTTCATCAGCAAAATATTCATTTCCTGTGGCCATGAATTTAATTTTTTGCCCCTTTTTAATCTGTCCGTTTTTCACACGGAAAATGACTTCAATTCCACGAAACGGATTGTAATGTGAATCGAAGATCAAAGCTTGTAAAGGCTCATCAACATTTCCTGACGGAGGTGGGATTTTCTCGATAATGGCAGCCAAAATATTCTCAACACCAAAACCTGTTTTTCCGGAGGCATGAATAATATCTTCTAATTTACATCCTAATAAATCAATAATATCATCACTAACTTCTTCCGGATTGGCACTTGGTAAATCTACTTTATTCAATACCGGAATAATTTCCAGGTCATTTTCTAAAGCTAAATACAAGTTCGAAATAGTTTGTGCCTGAATACTTTGTGCAGCATCAACAATCAAAAGTGCGCCTTCGCAGGCAGCAATAGATCGTGAAACTTCGTATGAAAAATCGACGTGACCGGGAGTATCAATCAAATTCAAAATATATTCCTCACCTTTATAAGTATATTCCATCTGAATGGCATGACTCTTAATGGTGATTCCACGCTCGCGCTCCAGGTCCATGTTGTCAAGCAATTGTGCTTTTTCTTCACGAGCTGTAACGGTTTGTGTTGCGCCTAATAAGCGGTCTGCCAGTGTACTTTTACCGTGGTCAATGTGTGCAATAATGCAAAAGTTACGTATCTTTTTCATTTTAATATGTCAATTCTCTAAACGAGTTTTTAAGTAATTTCAGGGTATAAATTTGCGCTGTAGCAATTGCCTTAGAGCATGTTATTAAGGCGCAAAGATAGCGCAAAGTTTTGGATTCTGGAATGTAGTTGTTATATAGTTAGAATCTAAGATTTAAAACAACCTTTAAAATTCAAAATTAAATCCCTTTTCAGTCAGTTTCTTGTAAATTTCCGAATCAAATTTATATAATTTCGCTGCTCTGTGTGACACATCTTGTTGCTTTTCATCCAGGGCAACCAACAATTTCATGTGCAGAATTTTTCGGCGAAAATTAGATTTATCCAATTCGATCCCTAATATTTCTTCATACAAATGCATTAACTGCAATAAGGTAAATTTTTCAGGTAAAAGATTAAAACCAATAGGAGCCTGACGAACGCGATTACGCAATTGCATCAAACTAAAATCCAGAATTTCATTATGATCAAAAATTAAATCAGGTATCCCGTTAATCTTGTACCACTTGGCTTCAATTACAGATAAACTGGCCTTGATGTTATAATCTTCGCGATTCACCAAAGTATAATAACCAATAGTCACCACTCTTCTTTCCGGTACACGATTGGGGTTTGTAAACGCCTTCAATTGTTCAAGATAAATATTGTCAAGACTTGTCAGTTCGTATACAATGCGTTGCGCGGCATCATCGGCACTCTCTTCTTTTTTCATGTAGCCACCCAGAAGTCCCCATTTTCCTTTGCTTTCTCCCTCAGCATGTTGTACTAAAAGTACTTCAAGGCTCGCTTTGTTGAATCCAAATATAACGCAATCAATCGTTATTCCGTCTATCGCCGGGATAGTGGGTTGAGGAGCTGTTTCAGAACTATTCTTAGATGGTGAAAAAGTCATTGCTTAAAAGGAGTTTTAAAATTCAAAATTGAATCCTTTTTCAGTGAGTTTATTGTAAATCTCGGGATCAAATTTATATAATTTTGCCGCTCTGTGCGAAACATCCTGTTGTTTTTCGTCTAGTGCCACCAATAATTTCATGTGCAGAATCTTTCGTCTAAAATTAGATTTGTCCATTTCGATTCCTAAAACCTCTTCGTATAAATGCATTAATTGCAATAAGGTAAATTTCTCAGGCAAAAGATTAAAACCAATAGGAGCCTGGCGTACTCTGTTTCGTAAATGTTTCAGACTATATTCTAAGATTTCGTTATGATCATAAATCAAATCCGGAATGCTGTTGATTTTATACCATTTGGCATCAGAAGCCGTAAAACCTGCTTTAATATTATAGTCTTCTCGTTTTACCAAGGCATAATAGCCAATAGTAATAACACGTCGAAGCGGAAAACGATCCGGATCCCCAAACGCTTTCAATTGTTCCAGATAAATATTATCAAGACCGGTAAGTTCATTCAATAAACGATGTGCGGCATTATCGGTGCTTTCTTTTTTATAAATCCACCCTCCCGGAAGCCCCCATTTTCCTTTACTGATCCCTTCTCCGTGTTGCACCAAAAGCACTTCTAAACTTCCCTGATCAAAACCAAATATAACACAGTCAATCGTGATCGCGTTCATTGCGGTTTGCTCGCTTTTTAAAGCTGAATCGTCATCTGTATTTTTAACCATGTGCTATTTAAATTTTGACAAATTAAATAAATAAAATGTATAGTTGTCTTTATAAAAGCTTTATATTTTTTTAACGAAATAATTTTCTGACAATCAGCGATTTGGAAATTGACTAAAAAACGTGTTTGAAACTGATGATCCTTAAATGGCTGACTGTCAAATGGCTAATTCGTTATTTTTTTGATATTTTTTTATTCCATTTCAACTGATATTTTATCGTATTCATAATAACAACCATAATATAATCAGAATTGAAAAAAAATAACCCTAATATTTTGTTAATATAGAAAAAATGTTTTACACTTGTAGTCAAAATAACCATAAGATAAGTTCAGTTTGACTATAAGTTTAAAAGGGGCAAATCTATCACTAACTTTAAATACCTCCAAATGTTTTTTTTAGGAATTGATTTAGGAAGCTCTTCGATAAAATTATCAGTTTTCGATCCTGAAAAAGGAACGACTATTGGTGCTGTTAGTGTTCCTGATTTTGAAATGCCAATTGTTGCCCCAAAATTTGGCTGGGCAGAACAAGATCCGGAATCGTGGTGGCAATATGTAAAAGACGGAATCAGACAATTAGGCTTAAAATCGAATATTGATTTAAAAAAAATTGCCGGAATTGGAATTGCGTACCAAATGCATGGTTTGGTTTTAACCGATGAAAATCTGAATCCCATTCGATCTTCAATTATTTGGTGCGACAGTCGTGCCGCTGGTATTGGAGACGAAATTTATGATCAAATGGGCGCTAAAAATTGTCAGCAGCAAATTTTGGGAAGTCCGGGAAACTTTACGGCTTCAAAACTAAAATGGGTAAAAGACAATCAGCCTGAAGTTTTTGCAAAAGCAAAATACATGATGCTTCCGGGTGATTTTATTGCTGCAAAATTATCAAAAGTAGCGCAAATTAGTACTTCGGGATTATCAGAAGCCGCTTTGTGGAATTTCTCAGAAGGAAAACTGGCAACCCAAATCCTTTCTCAGATGGGATTACCAGCAGATATTGTTCCGGAAATTGTTTCAAATTTCGGAATTCAGGCAACAATTCACTTAGATATTGCACAAGAATTAGGACTTAATCCTGATGCTAAAATAACCTATAGAGCCGGAGATCAACCTAACAATGCATTGTCATTGAATGTTTTAAAACCCGGAGAAATTGCTACAACAGCCGGAACTTCGGCAGTAGTATATGCTGTAAGCGATCAGGATGCTTACGACAAACAAAACAGAATCAATACTTTTTTACACCTCAATAATACCGAAGCCGAGAAACGCAACGGCGTAATGTTATGCATTAACGGTTCGGGAATTTTATACCAATGGTTGCGTAAAATTATGTCAGTTGACAGAACGGATTTAATTGCGTACGAAAAACTAAATACCGAAGCTGCAAAAGTAGAGGCAGGAAGCAACGGACTTCGTTTTTATCCTTTCGGAAACGGTGTTGAACGTATTTTCAACAATAAAAATGCGACTTCAGGAATTCAGAATTTAAATTTCAATATGCATCAGCCGTCACATTTAGTGCGCGCGGCCTGCGAAGGAATCGGGTTTGCTATGAACTACGGTTTTGATGTAATGAAAGAAGTTGGAGTTTCAGGAACAGTGGTTCGAGCAGGAAATTCAAACCTGTTTTTGAGTCCGGTTTTCAGGGAAATCTTCACCAATACCACACAAACAACTTTAGAATTATACAATACTTCAGGAGCCGAAGGTGCTGCAAGAGGTGCTGCATACGGTTACGGATATTACAATTCGCTGGACGAAGCTTTTCAGGGATTGCAATGTTTAGACCTAATTGAACCTAATAAAATCCTGACTTCTCAATATCAGGATTTGTATCAAGAATGGAAAAATCAAATTAAAATAGAACAATAAAAATGAGTACAACTAAACAATCTTATTTTAAAAATATAGACACGATTAAATTCGAAGGCAGAGAAAGTGATAACCCGTTGGCGTTTAAATGGTATGATGAAAATCGTATCGTTGCGGGAAAAACGCTAAAAGAACATTTGCGTTTTTCGATGGCGTACTGGCATACGCTATGCAACACAGGAGGAGATCCGTTTGGGGCTTCGACTGAAACTTTTTCATGGAATAAAAATGAGAATGTGATTTTAAGAGCCAAAGACAAAATGGATGCGGCTTTTGAATTTATGACCAAATTAGGTTTGCCTTACTACTGTTTTCATGATGTTGATGTGGTGGATGATGCGCCAACACTTGCCGAATTTGAAGCGCGTATTCAGACTATGGTGGAGTATGCTAAACAAAAACAACAGGAATCAGGCATTAAATTGTTGTGGGGAACTTCAAACTTATTCAGTAATCCACGCTATATGAATGGTGCTGCAACCAACCCAAACTTTGATGTTTTGGCGTATGCGGGAGCTCAGGCAAAAATTGCGATCGATGCCACTATTGCACTTGGGGGTGAAAATTATGTTTTCTGGGGAGGACGCGAAGGATACATGAGTTTGCTGAACACAGACATGAAAAGAGAATTAGACCATTTAGGAAGATTCCTGAATACCTGTAAAGATTATGCCCGTAAAGAAGGTTTTAAGGGAAACTTCCTTATCGAACCAAAACCAATGGAACCTACCAAACATCAATACGATTATGATGCAGCAACTTCATTAGGATTCATTAATAAATACGGACTTCAGAATGATTTCAAATTAAATCTTGAAGTAAACCACGCCACTCTTGCCGGACATTCTTTTGAACATGAATTGCAGGTTGCCGTTGATGCGGGAATGTTAGGAAGTATTGATGCCAATCGTGGAGATTATCAAAACGGATGGGATACAGATCAATTCCCAATCAATCTTCAGGAAGTTACTCAGGCGATGTTGGTTATCCTTGAAGGTGGCGGAATTCAGGGCGGTGGTGTAAACTTTGATGCAAAAGTGAGAAGAAATTCAATCGATTTAGAAGATAAATTCATTGCACACATTTCAGGAATGGATGTTTTTGCAAGAGGACTAATTTGTGCAGATCAGATACTACAAAATACAGATTATAAAAAATTACGCACGCAGCGTTACAGTTCATTTGACGGCGGAAACGGAGCGAAGTTTGAAAATGGAGAATTATCTCTTGAAGATCTTAGCAAAATTGCCCGTGCAAGCGGAGAACCTCAACCACTTAGTGGAAGACAGGAATTATTCGAGCAGATCATTTCGAATGCCTATTAATCAGATATAAAGTAACTAACTATAATTTAAACCAATTCTTAACTATTATGAAAAGCAAATATTGTATTAGAACAACGCCGCTCTCATTTTGTATGGCGCTGTTGCTTGGTGTATTGATGATACAGTCAGGTTTTGCTCAGGCACAATCTCAAACTGTAAGCGGAAATGTAACATCGGCAGAGGATAATATGGGAGTTCCGGGTGCCACTGTTTTGGTTCAGGGAACAAAAACAAGCACTGCAACTGATTTTGACGGATTATATAAGATCGAAGCCAAAGCAGGAGATGTATTGGTATTCAGTTTTATGGGATACAAAACGCAAACGATTACAGTTGGAACTCAAAGAAAAATTAATGTTACGCTTCAGGCTGAAACGGCTGAACTTAAAGAAATTGTAGTAATCGGTTATGGTACTCAAAAGAAAAAGGTAAACACAGCGGCAACTTCATTGGTATCAGGAAAAGATATTCAGAATGTTGCCAGTCTTGATGTGGTAAATGCTTTGCAGGGTCAGGCTTCGGGAGTAAATGTTACCTCGGCTTCAGGGCAACCTGGTGCAGGAATGGTAGTAAACATTCGTGGAGTTGGTACGGCAGGAAACAGTACGCCACTTTATGTAGTAGATGGTGTGGTGGTCGATAACGGGATTGGTTATCTGGATCCTTCTGCAATAGAAAGAATCGACGTTCTTAAAGATGCTTCTGCAGGATCTATTTATGGTGCAAGAGCCGCAAACGGAGTTATTTTGGTCACCACCAAAAAAGGAAAAGACGGTAAAATGAATGTAGCGTTTAATACTTACACTGGTTTTCAGCAAGTAGCTAAAAAACTGGATTTATTAAACACTCAGGAATACACTACTATTATGAATGAAGCTCGTGTAAATTCTGGTTTAACGCCGTTATACACACAAGCGCAAATTGCTGCGTTTCCCAACCACGACTGGCAAAAAGATTTATTCAATAATGGTGCAATGAAACAAAATCACTCGCTAACGATTAGTGGTGGTGATAAAAAATCAACTATTTCTACCGGATTATCTTATTACGGACAAGAAGGTTTAATTGGAGGAGTAACGAATCAATCAGACTACAATCGTGTTACGTTCAATGTAAATTCAACGTCAGAAGTGATAGAAGATCATTTAAAAATTGGAGAAAATTTCTCGTTTGCCAACATTAAAAGTTCAGGAGTTGCCGATCAGGGAATTTACAGCAACGGAATCAGAAGCTTTTTAAATGCAGCGCCAATTGATGCGGCTTATGACGCAAACGGAGGTTTTGCACATTCTGTTATTTCTGCAGATATTAGTAATCCATTGGGGTCATTGTACTACAATAACTTTAACGAAACAAAATCAAACCGTTATGTAGGGAACATTTTTGCAGAACTAAAATTCTTAAAAAACTTTACCTACAGGACCAGTTTTGGTGTTGATATGAACGATAGCAATTACCGTTCTTTCAGACCCGTTTATTCTCTTTCATCAAACGACAATAATACGGTTTCAAGTGTTACACAAAACTCGACTAAATATTTAGGATGGATTTTTGAAAACACCATTCAATATAAAGCTACCGTTGCAGGGGCTCATAATTTTGATGTATTAGCAGGTACTTCTGCTAAAAAAAATACGTCAGATTTTATGGAAGCTACAGGTAAAAACTTAACATTTGATGATTTTGCACACGCTTACTTAAGCAATGCTACAGATCAAACATCAAATACAGTAAAAGGAAACCGTGCAGATTATGCGATTCAATCGTATTTTGGACGTTTATTGTACGATTACAATAACAAATACTTATTTACAGCTACCATCAGAAGAGACGGTTCATCAAACTTTGCAGATTCACACCGATATGGAAATTTTCCATCAGTTTCTGCAGGTTGGAATGTAGATAAAGAAAGTTTCTTCCCGGAAAATAAAGTAGTAAATAATCTGAAATTAAGAGCAAGCTGGGGACAAAATGGTAACGACCAGATTCCTGCTTTCTCGTATATGTCAACCATTAGTACCTACAATAAAAACTACCATTTTGGTACAACTGATGAAACCTTGCAAACAGGTGCAAGCCCGGATCAGCTTTCAAACAAAAACCTGAAATGGGAAACGTCAGAACAATTAGATTTTGGTTTTGATGCTACTTTGTTTAATAATTTAACTTTAACGTTTGATTATTACGATAAAAAAACAAAAGACTGGTTGGTTTTGGCTTCTATACCCGCTTATGCCGGAGCAACTGCTCCTTATATTAATGGTGGAGATATTCAAAACAAAGGATTTGAAGTTGCACTTGCGTACCACACTAAGTTTGGAAAAGACTGGAATTTTTCTGTAAACGGAAACATTTCGCATAACGAAAATAAAGTGCTTAAAGTTGCCAACAGTGAAGGAATTATTCACGGAGATACCAACTTATTGTTTCAGGGATCAGACGAGATGAACCGTGTTGAAGTGGGACAACCAATAGGGTATTTCTACGGATTAAAAACAGCAGGAGTTTTCCAGAATGCTGCCGAAGTTGCTGCAGGTGTACAACCAGGTGCGCAACCGGGAGATGTACGTTTTGTAGATTTAAACGGTGACGGAAAAATTGATGCCAATGATAAAACTAAAATAGGAGATCCAAATCCTGATTTTACTTATGGATTAAATTTCGACCTTTCCTACAAAGCATTCGATATCTCTGTCTATACGTATGGAGTTGCCGGAAGTCAGAATGTTTTTGGAATTCATGATCCTACTCGTGCTTACACTAATTATACTACGGATATTTTAAACAGATGGACTACAGAAGGAAGCTCTGACAGAATCCCGAGAGTTACTTACGGAGCAGATGCAAACGGAAATTACACGAAGTTCTCTGATTTGTATGTTCAAAATGCAGATTTCTACAGAATTAAAAGTGCTACTATTGGATGTGATTTAACAAAATTGACTGAAAAGCTAAAATTCTTCAGCAAATTCAGATTGTATGTGGCGGCGAACAACCTGTTCACTTTTACAAAATATCAGGGAATGGATCCGGAAATTGGATTTGGAAATACCAATCAAACCTGGGCAAAAGGTATCGACGTAGGGTATTATCCTCAGCCAAGAACATACATGATGGGGCTTAATGTTAACTTTTAAATGATGAAAACGATGAAAACATATATAAAATTACTGGCTGTTTCAAGCTTATTCGTTTTAGGAGCTTGTTCAAATGATTTCTTAGACACAGAACCTTCTACAACAAAGGTTGAAGAAAATTTTTACAAGACACCAACGGATGCTTATCAGGGATTAATTGCGATTTACGATATATTGCAACGCGAAGCTTACGGAGGACCTTTGTTGATTAGTGAACAAGCATCTGATGATTGTTTTGGAGGATATGGTGTTGCTGATGCACAGGCAGATATCGAATGGGATCGTTTTTTATACGTGACCAATAAAGATATGAATGCGGATGTTTGGAAAAACTCTTATTTAGGGATTTACAGAGCCAACATTTTATTAGAAAACCTTAATAAAGTAAACTGGGGAGCTGATACCGCTTTGAAAACAAGATACGAAGCAGAAGCCCGTTTTTTAAGAGCACATTTTCATTTTCAGGCTGCAAAGTTTTTTGGAGATATAATTCCGTTAGACCATACGATTACATCCAGCGAGTTTCAGTTGCCAAGACAATCTGCTGAGGTTACGTATGCCTTGATCGCTAACGATTTAAAATTTGCTGCGGATAATTTAAATAATGATAATTACTCCCAAAAAGGGAATGCCAATTACGGACGTATTACAAAATGGGCTGCTGAAGCTTATTTGGCCAGAACCTTTTTGTTCTACACGGATTATTACAAAAAAGCCGATTTGGCCGGTGTAGTGACAAGAGCGCAAGCGACAACTTATATTAATGATGTTGTTAGCAATAGCGGACACGGTTTAGTGGCTGATTTTGCTAATCTTTGGCTGGCTGCTTCTTTTGAGAATTTTGCAGGAGAAGACAATACAGAAATGGTTTGGGCTGTTCGATTTAATGGTTCAGGAAAAGGAGACTGGAATTTAAACGAAGGAAACCGTTTTCAGGTAAATATTGCGCCTCGTGGCGGATCAATAGGAAGATATGCAACAGGTTGGGGTGGAGCAACTGTAAACCCAAAATTATACAATGCATATGAAGCAGGAGATACACGCAGGGATGCTACAATTATTAATTATGCAGGTGAAGGTTTAAATTTTAATGCCGAAGCCAGAGAGCAACGTCAATATACCGGATATTCATGGAAAAAATATTGCCCAATTACCAATGCAGCAGGAACAGCTATTGTTGAAGTAAACGGAGGAAATTTCCAGATTGATAACTACCAGGATTATGCTATTATTCGTTATGCCGATGTATTATTAATGGCAGCCGAATTGAATTTAGGTACAAACGGTGCATTGGCCCAGGCTGATTTAGATAGAGTTCGTGACCGTGCTTTTAAAAGTACCACTCATAGAGTAACCGTTTCAAAAACGGCTATTATGGACGAGCGTCGTTTGGAGTTAGCCCTTGAAGGACAGCGTTATTTTGACTTAATCAGACAGGGAATGGATGTGACTAAATCCGCAATTGATAATACTGCCGGAGGATCAGAATTTGCAGTGACCTTTAGAACGGAAACTTTGGGTTGGTTACCATTACCACAATCTCAAATAATTCTTTCGAATGGTACAATCACACAAAATCCAGGTTGGTAATTAACTAAAAATAAATGATTATGAAACGTATATTATCTATAATAATAGCTGCAATAACCATCGGCTCAGTATTATTTTCTTGCGAGCCTCTGGAAGATCGCGATAGTTTGCCGGCTGTAACTTTGACGCCTTCGACACTTAAATTTTCTATAAAACCAACAGCGGAAAATCCAAACGTTGTCGCTTTAAAGAATGAAGATCCTTCTGTAATTCCATATTGGAAATATGTAGATGGGGCCGGAAATGAAATAGGACATTCTAATAAAAACGAAGACCAGATTACTTTTCCTTTCGCAGGAAAATATACAGTGTACTTCACCGCTTATGCTAGAGGAGGTTCAGTTGAAGCTGCTCCTGTAACATTGGATATCGCTCAAAATGATGAAAGTCAATTTGGTGATCCGAGATGGAATTTACTTACTAATGGAGAAGCCGGTAAAACATGGGTTTTGGATATGGAAAAACCTTTGGAATTTATCGGACAACCTGCAACTTATGAAAACATTGCAACGAATGGTCATGGCTGGTGGCCAAATCTTTCAGATATTTCATGGGCTGGTTTAGAAAACAAAAACTGGGGAGAAGTTACTTTTAGACTTAACGGAGGTTTTAATGTTTCTGTAACACAAACAAACCCAACAGCAGGAAGTACGCAACAAACCACTAAAAAAGGAACCTTCAATTTGAATCTGACAACAGGTTCAAAAAATGACAGAATCGTATTCAATGGAGGTGTAGAAATGTTACATCCAAGTGAAGCAAGTTATTTTAAGTCGTCATTTAGTTTTACCAATATTCAAATTGTTGAGCTTACAGAGACAACGTTGGCTTTTATAGCTATTAGAGCTGATGGTGATTATTTGATTTATCATTTAATTGTTAAACCAAAATAATTATTAATTCTAAAATCTCAGTTTTAAAAGCATTTCTAATGTTCTTTAAGACTGAGATTTAAATTATTTTCAATAGAAATAAAAGCACCCGTTTTTTATTTCTATATTCAATTTCCAAAAATAAAAATTATAACCATGCACAAAAGAAAGAACGTAAGTAATTCGCTTTTTTTATTAATGTTAGTTGGAATTCTCCTATTGGGCTCTTGCGGCAAAAAAGAAGATGCTTTTGTAAATCGAAAGGTTTCTTTCAATTCAGATTGGAGTTTTCATTTAAATGATAGTATAGTAGACAAAGATACTATTGGAACTTCAACACAATGGCGTACTTTAAATGTACCGCATGATTGGAGTATCGAAGGAAAGTTTGACGAAAAAAGCCCTGCCGGATACGGAGGCGGGTCACTTAACGGAGGTTTAGGCTGGTACAAAAAAAACTTTAAAGTTGCCGCCGTAGATAGCAATAAAGTAACTTCAGTAATTTTTGACGGTGTTTATAAAAACAGTGAAGTTTGGGTAAACGGGCATTATTTAGGAAAACGTCCGAACGGATATATCGGTTTTCAATATGAAATCTCTTCCTATTTAAATTACGGAGACAAAAACAATGAAATTATTGTAAAGGTTGACAATTCAAAACAACCCAATTCACGTTGGTATTCAGGATCAGGAATTTTTAGAAATGTCTGGATCGAAACCACAGATAAATTACACGTTGCACAATGGGGAACTTATGTGACAACGCCAAAAGTTACTGCAGAAAAAGCTTCGGTTCATTTTGAAGCTACTATTCAAAACCAAAATGCAGCTTCAAAAAAAGCAACAGTAACCACTACTATTTTTAAAGAAGAAACCAAAGTAACATCAGTTACTCAAAATATAACCATTGGTGCGAATACCAATCAAACGATCAAACAAGAAACTCAGGTCGAAAGCCCAATTTTATGGTCAGTTGAAAAACCGGAATTATACACAGCCGTAACGGAAATTACTGTTGATGATAAAATTACAGATCAGTACAAAACCAGTTTCGGAATCAGAGATTTTAAGTTTGATGTCAACAAAGGATTTCTCCTTAACGGAAAACAGGTTAAAATAAAAGGAGTTTGCATGCACCATGATTTAGGCGCTTTGGGTTCTGCAATCAACACGCGCGCCATCGAACGTCAGTTAGAAATCCTGAAAGAAATGGGTGTAAACGGAATCAGAACGTCTCATAATCCTCCCGCTCCGGAACTTTTGGATCTTTGCGATAAAATGGGGTTCATTGTCATGGATGAAGCTTTTGATATGTGGAAACAATCCAAAACCAAATATGATTACGGAAATGACTGGGACAAATGGCACAAGAAAGATTTAATCGATCAATTGCTTCGTGATCGTAATCATCCCAGTATTTTTATCTGGAGTATTGGGAACGAAATCCCGGAACAATGGAATGAAACGGGTGTTGAAATTGCAAAGGAATTGGCTGGAATTGTACGTCAGTACGATAAAACGCGACCACTTACAGCAGCGATGAATCCACCAGTAAACATGAATATTGATGAAGTAACTTTACAATTCGAAAAAAAGAATGTTCAGTTTAATGCGATCGCAAAATCTGGTGTTTTAGATCTTATCGGTTATAATTATGCGCATCAAACCTACAAATATCATCAAAAGAATTTCCCGGGAGTTCCTTTCATAGCAACTGAAACCACTTCTGGTTTACAAACCCGCGGCTATTATGATGCCGTTTCGGATAGTATTAAAAAATGGCCTGTACGATGGGATCTTAAATTTACAGAAGGAAATCCGGGCAACACCGTTTCTGCTTACGATCAGGTACAAACACCTTGGGGCTCTACGCATGAAGCAAGCTGGAAAGTGATTAAAAAATATGATTTTCTTTCCGGAATGTACATCTGGACAGGTTTCGATTATATCGGAGAACCAACTCCTTATGAATGGCCATCTGTTAGTTCGTATTTCGGAATTGTAGATTTAGCCGGTTTCCCAAAAGATGTCTATTATATGTACCAAAGCGAATGGACAGACAAAACGGTGTTGCATATTTTCCCGCATTGGAACTGGAAATCCGGACAAACCGTAGATGTTTGGGCCTATTATAATAAGGCTGATGAAGTTGAATTATTCCTTAACGGAAAATCAGTTGGCGTTCGCAGTAAAAAAGGGGACGATTTGCACGTCATGTGGAGAATTCCTTTTCAACCCGGATCACTAAAAGCAATTTCCCGTAAAAACGGAAAAACAGTCCTGGAAACCGAAATTAAAACCGCTGGAGATCCATCACAATTAAAAGTAACCGCAGACAGAAGTACGATAAAAGCCGATGGAAACGATTTGTCATTTGTAACAGTTGATATTCTGGATGCAAAAGGAACTTTGGCTCCAAATGCCAATAACGAAATTAACTTCTCCTTAAAAGGAAAAGGAAAAATTGTAGGCGTTTGCAGCGGAGATCCCGTTAGCCATGAATCCTATAAAGGTTCGAAACACACCGCTCTTAACGGAAAATGTTTAGTCATTGTTCAATCTGACACTAAAACCGGAAGATTAGAATTAACCGCTAAAGCGAATGGATTAAAACCGGCCACAATTGTAATTACAGCGGAATAATAAGTTACGTTCCTAACAGGTTTCCAAAACCTGTTAGGTATGGATAGATTTTTATTAAAATATTAAATAAAATACCTAACAGTCCCGAAGCTTCGGGACTGTTAGGATAACTAACATCTAGAATTAGTAACCAATGAAAAACTCACAATTAACCACATTGTTTTCGATCTTCATTTTTGGATTTTTGGTAATGCCAAAAGCATCGGCGCAAATCCAGAACGCAGACGTACTTAATGCTCCAATAGACATTAGTAAAGATTTTCAGAATTACCTGAACACCTTGTATTTTGCCGATGAATTGACCGCTTTTGATCCTGCAACAGGAAAAGGAACGATTAAATATCTGAGATACAACTACAAAACACGTCAGGCTTTCAACAACATGATGATGAAACCGGATGCAGTTCCTGCAAACGAGTTTCCAACGACAGAATATCAGGCTTCACCAGAATTGCCGTTCCAGATTCAGTTTGTATCGGATAGAACTATTAGAATCAAAACCACTTCAGGACCACAATTTCATCCGGAGGCAACATCGTTAATGTTGATTAATGGCGTTGCACCCAATCATCCGGAATTATGGAAATATTCTAAAATCGAAGGCGGACATAAATACACGAGCCAACATGGTTCAGTTGAAATTTTAACCAAGCCTTGGCACGTAAAAATTTATGATGAAACCGGAAAATTATTGACGAGTACACTTCATGATTCGGATCTGCAAAATACCTATACGCCAACACTTCCGTTCTCGTATGTGCGCAGAAACAGCGATTATTCCAGAAGTATGGGCGCAGCTTTTAGCTTAGAACCGGACGAAAAAATATTTGGTTGTGGAGAATCATTCACACAATTCAACAAACGTGGACAAAAAGTGGTTTTATGGACAGATGACGCCAACGGAATTCAGAATGAAACGATGTACAAACCTGTTCCGTTTTATATGAGCAGTCGAGGTTATGGCGTTTTCATGCACCATTCAACACCTATTACAGTTGACTTTGGTAAATATTATTCAAGTGCAAACGAAATGTATATTGGCGATGATGAAGCCGATTTGTTTTTCTTTATCGGAGAACCAAAAGACGTTTTAGACCAATACACAGATTTAACCGGAAAAGCAGCCATGCCGCCACTTTGGTCGTTTGGTTTCTGGATGAGCAGAATCACGTATTTCTCTGAAAAAGAAGGACGTCAGGTAGCAAAAGATTTACGTAAATATAAAATTCCAACAGATGTTATCCACTTCGATACCGGTTGGTTTGATGTAGATTGGAGAAACAATTACGAGTTTTCTAAAGACCGTTTTCCGGATGCTCAAAAAATGATGTCGGATCTTAAAGACGATGGTTTCCATGTGTGTTTATGGCAATTGCCGTATTTCTCGCCAAAGAATACCTTGTTCAACGAAATCATGGACAAGAATTTAGCCGTAAGAGATCGCAAAGGAAATCTTCCGTATGAAGATGCCGTATTGGATTTTTCAAATCCGGAAACCGTAACCTGGTATCAGGCAAAACTGAAACATTTATTCGATCAGGGCGTTTCTGTTTTTAAAGTAGATTTTGGAGAAGCAGCGCCACCAGACGGAATTTACCATTCAGGAAGAACAGGTTTTTACGAACACAACTTATACCCATTAAGATACAATAAGGCTGTAGCCGAAATTACCCAAAAAGAAAAAGGATATACTTTAATCTGGGCAAGAAGTACCTGGGCAGGATCGCAGCGTTACCCATTGCATTGGGGTGGAGATGCCGAAACGACAAACGGCGCAATGTCGGCAGAATTACGTGGCGGACTTTCACTAGGGCTAAGCGGATTCAGTTTCTGGAGTCATGACGTAGGAGGATTTGCAACAAAATCACCAGAGAATTTATACAGAAGATGGGCACCTTTCGGAATGTTTACCTCACATGTAAGAAGCCACGGAGAGCCTCCGCGCGAACCTTGGTTGTATAGCAAAGATTTCTTGGAAGGATTTAGAAAAGCAGATAATATGCGTTACGAATTAATGCCATATATCTACGCTCAGGCCAAAGAAAGTTCTCAAAAAGGATTACCAATGATGCGTGCTCTATTTGTAGAATATCCAAACGATCCGGGAGCATGGTTAGTTGACAATGAATATTTATTTGGATCAAGTATATTAGTGGCACCACTTTTTGAAGAAGTGACAGAAAGAGACGTTTACCTTCCGGAAGGAACATGGATTGATTACCAAACCAAAAAAGTATACCAGTCAGGCTGGCATAAAATCAAAGCTGGGGAAGTGCCAATTGTAGTTTTAGTAAAAGACGGAACCGCATTACCCCACATCGCTTTAGCACAATCTACAAAAGACATGGATTGGAGCAAATTAACACTAAAAGTATATGCGAGTGACAAAACAACTTCGGCTACAGCCAAAATATTTTTACCGGACGGCGATGCAGTACAAGAAATAAAAGTAACCAAAAACGGAAACAATTTTGACGTAACGGCAAATCCATTAAAAGGAAAAACCACCTTGAAAACAGAGTGGATAAAATAAATCTGTTGCTTTTATCCCGCAGGGATTTAATGTCGGTAGCAATATCAACCATTGTAGTCATTTTTCCCGTTAGGGAATACACAAAATAAGAAACGTGTAGTCCCTGACGGGACATTGAAACCGGTTTTCTGTTTTTTCTACCGACATTAAATCCCTACGGGATAAAAAAGTATAAAATTGTAAAATGATTAAAAATTGAGAATTAAAAATCTGCCAGATCTGCGTGAAAAAATAAACGCATAGCAAAAGAGGAAATCATTTCAAAATCCTTTTAATCTGTGGCAAAAAAACAATTCGAGAAAATTTGTGTCATTCGTGGCAAAAAAAATAATCCCAACAGGATAAAAAATAAGTTTTTGTTGAGTTTCTAAATCGGGTGAAAGCACAAGCAACACCCGATTTATTAAATATGAATTAAGAAAAAAATATCATGAAAAATTACCTGGTTCTTCCCACTTTAATCCTTTCAGTTGCGATTGGATACAGTCAGAAAAATAAAAATGCTTACGAATTGGCATCGCCAAACGGGCAAAACAAAATCAAATTTGAGTTAGTAAAAAACGCTCCAAAATATGCGGTATCACACGGAAAAACCGAAGTGATTACACCATCAGATATGGGGTTTTTACTAAAAGGAAATGAAAACTTAAGTACTGATTTCGAAATCAAAAGCGTAAAGAATTCCACTTTCGATGAAACCTGGGAACAAGTTTGGGGAGAAAAGAAAAACATCAGAAATCACTACAATCAGTTATCGGTTCAATTACAGCAAAAAGCAGGAAACAAACGTAAATTAGAAATTCAGTTTCGTGCTTTCGATGACGGAATCGCGTTTCGATATGTGTATCCAAAACAAAATGTAAAAGACAGTATTTTCATTATGGATGAAAAAACGACTTTTAACCTAAAAGAAGATGGAAAAGCATGGTGGATTCCTGCAAACAGAGAAAACCGTGACGAATATCTTTTTAAAGATGCTCCAGTAAGTACACTTGATACGGTTTTGACTCCATTAACTATCGAAAGCAAAAGCGGATTAGCCTTGAGTTTTCACGAAGCAAATTTGGTAGATTTCGCGAGTATGACTTTGGTAAACACAACCGGAACGCAACTAAAATCTGATTTAGTGCCGTGGGCTGATGGTGTGAAAGTTCGTGTAAAAGACACTTTTACTTCTTCCTGGAGAACACTCCAAATTGGTGAAAAACCAGCAGATTTAATTACTTCTTATTTGATTTTAAATCTGAATGATCCCAACAAATTAAAAAACACAAGTTATTTCAAACCATACAAATACTTCGGAATTTGGTGGGGAATGCATATCGGGAAATATACATTTTGGGAAAGCGACAAACAAGGCGCCACAACCAAACATGCCGAAGAATATATCGATTTTACGGCAAAAGAAGGATTTCATCATTTATTGATTGAAGGCTGGAACAAAGGCTGGACGCCAGCTTGGTACGAAAACAAAATGCACATGTTTAGTTTTACAAAAAGTGCAGACAATTTCGATTTAGAAAAAGTAGTGGCATACGGAAAGAAAAATGACGTAGCACTAATTGGGTACCATGAAACAGGTTCGAACTTAATTAATTACTTAAAAGAAATTGACGACGCTTTTGCATTGTACAAGAAACTTGGAATGCATTCGGTTAAAATTGGACACGTTGGTTCAAAATTAAACATGAAAGAATGGCATTTTGGACAATTTGGAGTGAATTATTTCAGATTTGTTCTAGAAAAAGCAGCCGAATATGATTTAGCGGTATTGTACCACGAATCCATAAAAGATACAGGAGAACGCAGAACTTTTCCAAACATGGTTTCAAGAGAAGCAGCGCGTGGACAGGAATACAACGCATGGAGCGAAGGAAATCCGCCAAATCACTTAACAATTATTCCGTTTACCCGATTGCTTTCAGGACCAATGGATTTTACTCCGGGAATTTTTGATGTTGAGGTAAAACAAGGTTATCCTGGAAAAAGAGTACACGGAACAACAGCACAGCAATTGGCATTGTATGTAACGATTTACGCGCCAATCCAAATGATGGCCGATCTTCCTGAAAATTACGAAGGAAAACCAGCTTTACAATTCTTAAAAGATGTTCCAACAGATTGGGAAGACACTAAAGTGTTAGAAGGATCAATTGGACAATACATCACAACCGTTCGTAAAGACAGAAATAGTGCTGATTGGTATTTAGGAACGATCACAAACGAAAATGCAAGAGACGTAAATGTTTCGCTATCATTCTTAGATCCAAATGCAACTTACGAAGCTCAGATTTATGCTGACGCAGAAGGAACTGATGAAACTCACAATCCATCGGCAGTAGCGATTTCTAAGAAAACCGTTAAAGCTTCAGATTCACTAAAATTACATTTAGGCGGAGCAGGAGGAACAGCCATTAGATTTAAAAAATTATAATATAGATATAGATTGTCTCCCGATGCATCGGGATTAAAACCTGTCGGGTTTACTTGACGTAAAGATTAGAATTCAATTATCCTAACAGGTTTTTAAAACCTGTTAGGTATATATTTAACGTAACGATTAAATTTCAAGATATAATTTATAAAAATTTCAAACCCGTCGGGTTTAATAACCACAATTTTTTTAAATGAAAAACCTCACACTACATATCGTTTTTCTTTTGTCGGTCAATTTGATGTTGTCACAGCAAAAGCAATATCCTTTTCAGGATCCGAAATTAGATACTGAAAAGCGTATTGATAATTTGTTATCGCTGATGACACTTGATGAAAAAGTTCAGGCTTTAAGCACGAATCCGTCGATAAAAAGATTAGGTGTTGTAGGTACAGGACATGTAGAAGGATTGCACGGTTTAGCACTTGGCGGACCGGGAGCATGGGGCGGAAAAAACAAACAACCCGTTACAACCACCACTTTTCCTCAGGCCTATGGTTTAGGAGAAACCTGGGATGTTGATTTACTTCAAAAAGTTGCTCAGATTGAAGGTTACGAAACCCGTTATGCATTTCAGAGATACCATCGTGGTGGACTAGTAGTTCGCGCTCCAAATGCTGATATCGCAAGAGATCCGCGTTGGGGCCGTACCGAAGAAAGTTACGGCGAAGACGCTTTTTTTAACGGAACCATGACCGTCGCTTTTGTAAAAGGATTGCAGGGAAACAATCCAAAATATTGGCAAACAGCTTCGTTAATGAAACACTTTTTGGCCAATAGCAACGAAGATGGCAGAACCTATACGTCATCTGATTTTGATGAAAGACTTTGGCGTGAATATTATGCATTGCCTTTTCAGATGGGCGTTGTCGAAGGAGGTTCCCGTGCTTATATGGCGGCATACAATAAAGTAAACGGAATTCCGGCAATGGTACATCCGATGTTGAAAAACATTACCCAGAAAGAATGGGGACAAAACGGAATCATTTGTACCGATGGAGGTGCATTCAAATTATTGCTTTCTGATCATAAATATTACGCCGATAAATATTTGGGAGCTGCAGCAGCCATAAAAGCGGGAATCAATCAGTTTCTGGATGAATTTACCGAAGGCGTTTACGGAGCGATTTCACACGGATATTTAAAAGAAAAAGACATCGATGCCGTTATTCGCGGCGATTACAGAGTCATGATTCAACTGGGAATGTTAGACGTTTCAGATGAAAATCCATACGCAAAAATCGGAACAGAAAAAGACACAATTGATCCCTGGAAAACCGAAGCGCATAAAAAATTAGCTTTAGAAGTAACTCAGAAATCGATCGTTTTACTTAAAAATGATATAGGATTATTGCCTTTACAAAAAGACAAATTAAAAACAATTGCCGTAATCGGACTTCACGCAGATGAAGTATTGCTGGATTGGTACAGCGGAACACCTCCTTATACCATTTCACCTTTACAGGGAATTAAAAATAAATTGGGCAACAACGTCGAAATTCTTTACGCTAAAAATAACATTGATGGCAAAGCAGTTTCGATTGCTAAAAAAGCAGATGTTGTTATTTTAATCGCAGGGAATCATCCGGTATGTAACGCAGGTTGGGCAGATTGTCCCGTTCCGAGTGAAGGAAAAGAAGCTGTCGATCGTCAATCGCTGACATTGGAGCAGGAAGATTTAATCAAAGTTGTGTATCAAGCCAATCCTAAAACAGTTGTCGCCTTGATTAGCAGTTTTCCGTATGCCATAAACTGGACACAGGAACATGTGCCGGCAATTGTACACATGACACAAAACAGTCAGGAAACCGGAACCGCTTTGGCGGATGTTTTATTTGGAGATTATAATCCTGCGGGACGTTTAACGCAAACCTGGGTAAAGGATATTACCGATTTACCGGAATTATTAGATTACAATATCCGAAACGGAAGAACCTATATGTATTTCAAAGGAAAGCCTTTATATGCTTTTGGCCACGGATTGAGTTATACGATTTTCAAATACAATTCAATTGAAACCAATTCAGAAACTATTGCTAAAAATGGCGAACTAAAGGTCAATGTTTCAGTTACCAATACAGGAAACAAAGATGGAGAAGAAGTAATTCAGTTGTATGTAAAACAATTAAATTCAAAAGTAGAACGTCCTGAAAAAGAACTAAAAGTATTTCAGAGAGTTTTCTTTAAAGCCGGAGAAACCAAAAATGTTTCCTTGACATTAAAAGCAAAAGATTTAGAATATTGGAATACAGCCAAACAACAATTCGAACTAGAAAATAATGCAGTTGAAATTCAGATAGGAAGTGCTTCAGATATTATTCTTCAAACTAAAAAAATAACGGTTAAATAATTCTAATGAAAAGAAATTTAATAATAGTATGTACTTTGCTTTCTCTAATTAATATTCAATTGTTTGGACAAAATAACGCTGAAAACAGAATCATAAAAGTAGATTACAACAAAACTTCGGGCGCATTAAATACCATGTTCAAAGAATGCATTGGAGCCGGAAGAGCCAACGAAGGTTTACGCGCCGACTGGCAACAGCAATTGGCGATGACCAAAAAAGAATGCGATTTTAAATACATCAGAATGCACGGATTATTATCTGATGATATGGCGGTTTATCGCGAAGATTCAAAAGGAAATCCCGAATACAATTACCAATATATCGATGCTTTGTATGATTTTCTAATAAGCATTAAAATGAAACCTTTTGTAGAATTGGGTTTTATGCCATCTGCATTGGCAAGCGGAAGTCAGACTATTTTCTGGTGGAAAGGAAATGTTACGCCTCCAAAAGATTATAAAAAATGGGAAGATTTAATTCGAAACCTAACCCAACATTTCACAGAACGCTACGGCGCCGAAGAAGTAAAAACATGGTATTTTGAAGTTTGGAATGAACCAAATTTGTCACCAGGTTTCTGGACAGGAACACAAGCCGACTATTTCAAATTATATGAATACGCAGCACGAGGTATAAAAAGCGTAAACCCTGCTTATAAAGTAGGAGGTCCGGCAACAGCGGGAGCAGCCTGGGTTCCGGAAACAATAGATTTTTGTGCAAAGAATAATATTCCGTTAGATTTTATTTCGACACATACTTACGGCGTAAAACAAGGATTTCTGGATGAATTTGGGACTACGGGAACAATTCTGAGTAAAGACGAATCCAGTATAAGTGGTGATGTTATCAATTCACGCAATCAAATTTCAAATTCGGCTAAGCTAAAACTTGAATTGCATTACACAGAATGGAGTGCATCGTATACTCCGGCAGATCCTATTCACGATAGTTATCATTCAGCAGCTTATATTTTGCAAAAGCTAAAACAAGTGGGCAATGCGGCAAACTCCATGTCGTATTGGGTTTTTACCGATATTTTTGAAGAAGCCGGACCAAGATTCACGCCATTTCACGGAGGTTTCGGATTGTTGAATACGCAGGGAATCAAAAAACCGGCTTATTTCTCGTATTCCTTTTTGAATAAATTAGGAGAAACAGAACTTAAAAACAAAGACACTTGTTCATGGGCAACTAAAAGTTCAAAAGGAGATGTTCAAATATTGTTTTGGGATTTTACTAATACACATCCGGGAGATTCCATGAATAATCAGACGTATTATGTAAAAGATTTACCATCGAAACCAAAGGGAATCGTAAAAATTGAAGTTGATGGCTTGCAGAAAGGAAAATATAATCTGGAGATTTATAAAGTAGGGTATAAAGTCAATGATGCTTACGCCGATTATCTGGCCATGGGAAAACCAAGTCAGCTAGGTCGTGAACAAGTTAAAGTCATAAAAGAAAAAAATAATGGTGCTTTGATTGCATCAGAAAAAGTAACAATTAATGCAAATGGAACTTTTAGCAAAGACTTTAAGATCAATGAAAATGATGTTGTTTTGGTCAATTTTGTAAAACAGTAACCTCTTAAAAAAACTATCAAAAACTAAAACTAAATTTATTAAGCATGAAAAACAAAATCATATACCTGTCAGCGGCATTGGCTTTTGCAGTATTAACCTCTTGTAAAAACGATACAAAAAGTGAATCAAATCCAGATTCAGGTGAAGCAAAAGAGTATAAAGGAAAAGAAATAGGATCAGAATTTGATGCCGAAATTGATAAGTTAGTGTCTCAAATGACATTGGAAGAAAAAATCGGAATGTTGCATGGTAACAGTATGTTTACCAGTAGCGGTGTAAAACGTTTGGGAATTCCAGAACTTAAAATGGCCGACGGACCACTAGGAGTTCGTGAAGAAATTTCGCGTGATAGTTGGGCTGCGGCAGGATTAAAAGATGATTTTGCAACCTATTATCCAGCGGGTGGAGGACTAGCTGCAACATGGAATGCTGAAATGGCTTATACTTTTGGAAATAGTGTAGGTCAGGAATTGCGTGCCAGAGACAAAGACATGTTGCTATCACCGGCAATCAATATTGTGAGAACACCACTAGGCGGAAGAACGTATGAATATATGTCTGAAGACCCATTTTTAAATAAGAAAATTGCCGTGCCATTAATTGTTGGTTTACAGGATAATGATGTAATGGCTTGCGTAAAACACTTTGCAGCAAACAATCAGGAAACAAACCGTGATTTTGTTGATGTTAGAATGGACGAACGTACACTTCGTGAAATTTACCTTCCGGCTTTTGAAGCTTCTATAAAAGAGGCTCACGCTTATGCCGTAATGGGAGCTTACAACAAATTCAGAGGCGAATATTTATGCGAAAACGATTATATGCTGAATAAAATCCTTCGTGATGAATGGGGATTCAAAGGTGTTGTTGTTTCAGATTGGGCTGCGGTTCATTCTACAGTAAAATCTTTAGAAAGTGGATTGGATATTGAAATGGGAACTCCAAAACCTTTTAATGAATTTTTCCTTGCGGATAAATTAATCGCAGCCGCTAAAAACAAAGAAATTTCAGAAGCAGAATTGGACAAACACGTAAAAAGAATTTTGCGCACCCTATTTCAGGTAAAAGCAATGGGAAGCCAAAGTAAAGACCGTGTAAAAGGAAGCATCGCAACTGAAGCACATTATCAGGACGCTTATAAAATTGCTGCAGAAGACATTGTTTTATTGAAAAACGAAAATAATGCATTGCCTTTAAAATTGGACGGAGTAAAATCAATTGCGGTAATTGGAAACAATGCAACGAAGAAAAACGCTTTAGGTGGATTTGGTGCAGGAGTCAAAACCAAAAGAGAAATTACACCTCTTGAAGGTTTAAAAAACAGATTGCCATCCTCAATCGCAATCAATTATGCTGAAGGGTATCTGGAACGTTACGATGAAAAAAACAAAGGAAATTTAGGAAACATAACCTCAAACGGTCCTGTAACCATAGATCAATTAGATCCGGCTAAATTGCAAGAAGCTATAGAAGCAGCTAAAAAGTCAGATGTTGCGATCATTTTTGCAGGTTCAAACCGTGATTACGAAACAGAAGCATCTGATAGAAGAACTTTAAAATTACCATTCGGACAAGAAGAATTAATTCAGAAAGTATTAGCCGTAAATCCAAGAACTATCGTGGTTATGATTGCCGGAGCACCTTTTGATATTGATGTAGTCAGCAAAAAAACTTCCGCTTTAGTGTGGAGTTGGTTTAACGGTTCTGAAGGTGGAAACGCTTTGGCAGATGTTATTTTAGGGAAAGTAAATCCGTCAGGAAAATTACCATGGACAATGCCAAAACAAATTATGGATTCTCCGGCACACGCAACAAACAGTTTCCCTGGAGGAAAAACAGTAAACTATGCCGAAGGAATTTTGGTAGGATACCGTTGGTTTGATACTAAAAATATTGCACCGTTATATCCTTTCGGATTCGGATTGTCTTATACTACTTTTGCTTTTGATAGTGCAAAAACCGATAAAACCTCATACGCACAAAACGAAACCATCTCAGTTTCAGTTGCCGTAAAAAATACCGGAAAAGTGGATGGGAAAGAAGTAGTTCAATTGTATACTTCAAAATCAGATTCAAAAATTACCCGTGCCGCACAGGAATTAAAAGGTTTCCAGAAAGTATTGGTAAAAGCAGGAAGTTCAAATACAGTAACGATTCAGGTTCCGGTAAAAGAATTGTCCTACTATGATGTTGCAGCTAAAAAATGGACGGTTGAACCAGGAAAATATACGTTGAAATTAGGAAATTCTTCAAGAGATATCAGGAAAGAAATTGTTGTAACAATCAAGTAAAAGTTTAACCACAAACTGAAAATCAGGGAGTCATTAATATTAATTTTTTAAATAATATAAAATGAAAAAAACAATAAAAGATTACATCATAAGTGCCTTTTTATGTGTCGTTTTTATAGGTGTTTATGCTTGCAGTTCAGATAAGGAAACTGCACAAAACCTAACCGTAAAAGCACTTGCAACAAGTACAGATAAGATTGATTTTGATGCCAAAGAAAATACGGTAAACGTTACTGTAACGAGTGATGTAACGGCGTGGTTAATGAACAGCTCAGATGGAAGTTGGGTAAAATTAAGTCAGGCTGCCGGAACTTCAGGATCAGTTGTGGTCAAAGTAACAGCATTAGCAAATACGACAACAGAAATCAGGACAGCAGTAATCACATTAAGTTCAAACGAAGCACAGCCCGTAAAAATTACGGTGACTCAGGTGGGAGTTGCTAAAGCTGATGGCTTATATCCAAGTTACAATACAAATCCGCTTGCAGCTGATGCTTCAGGAATGGGAAGCACTGCAGTACAATTGGCAGCAAAAATCAAATTAGGCTGGAATATTGGCAATACTTTAGAAGCAACTGGTAGCGAAACTGCCTGGGGAAATCCAAAAGTGACCAAAGCACTAATAGATGCTGTTAAAGCAAATGGTTTCAATGCCATCAGAATTCCATGTTCATGGAATCAGTATTTGGCCAATAGTGCCACCGCTCAAATCAAAACCGAATGGTTAGACCGGGTAAAAGAAGTGGTGCAATATTGTGTAGATAACAATATGTATGTTGTAGTAAACATTCACTGGGACGGTGGTTGGTTAGAAAATAATGTTACCGAAGCCAAAAGAGTAGAAAACAACGCCAAACAAAAAGCATTTTGGGAACAAATCGCAACACATTTACGTGGATTCGACGAGCATTTGCTTTTTGCCAGTGCCAACGAACCGGCTGTTGAAGATGCCGCACAAATGGCAGTTTTAACATCCTACCACCAAACCTTTATCGATGCCGTTCGTTCAACCGGAGGAAAAAATGCGTACAGAACTTTAGTGGTTCAGGGACCAACAACAGATATCGAAAAAACAAACAAGCTCATGTTGGCTTTACCAACGGATAAAATAGCCAACCGCATGATGGTCGAAGTTCATTATTATTCGCCTTGGAATTTTGCCGGTTTGACCAAAGATGAAAGCTGGGGAAAAATGTTCTATTATTGGGGAGCAGATTATCACTCCGCTACAGATACAGATCGAAATGCAAGTTGGGGAGAAGAAGCGGATCTGGAGAAAAACTTCAAATTAATGAAAACGCAATTTGTAGACAAAGGAATTCCGGTTTTGTTAGGAGAGTTTGGTGCCATTCGTCGTACGACTCTAACCGGAGACGCTTTGACCCTGCATCTAAAATCAAGAGCTTATTATCTTAAAACAGTAGTCAAACAAGCCAAAACAAATGGTTTATTGCCTTTTTATTGGGACGAAGGAAGTCTTGGGAACAATAGTTTCGGAATTATAGACCGATCTAATAATACTGTTTTTGATACTCAGGCTTTAAGCGCCATGATCGAAGGATTACAGTAAAAAATAATGGATTCATCATATAAGTGATATAAGATAATTTAAGTTTTACGTATAGTTTGTGCTTGTCTTTTCTTATATCACTTATGTGGTTTAAAAAATAATTGAGATGAAGAAAAACATAATCTTTCTTTTTATAATGTGCAGTATTCTGGCAAATGCCAATGTTAGAATGCCATTATTGTTTTCTGACGGAATGGTGTTGCAGCGCAATAAGGAAATTCCGGTTTGGGGTTGGGCAGATGCAAATGAAAAGGTTGAAGTTCATTTTAACAAACAAACCAGAACCATTCAAACCGATAAAGACGGAAAATGGATGGTTAAACTTTCTGCTGAAAAAGCGGGAGGACCTTTTCAATTATTCATTACAGGAAAAAACAAAATCGTCATCAAAGATGTTTTGGTTGGTGAGGTCTGGATTTGCAGCGGGCAATCAAACATGGAATTTCAGATGTACAAAACTCTGAATGCCGAAAAAGAAATGGCAGATGCTGATTATCCCATGATCCGTCATTTTGGTGTAGCGCAGGATTTAAGCGGAACTCCAAAAGAAGATTTAAAAGCCGGAAAATGGTTAGTGGCCAACAAAGAAAATAGTCGTGATTTTACAGCCGCAGGATTCTTTTTTGCTAAGAAATTGTATTCAGAACTAAAAATCCCAATCGGGATCATCAATACTTCGTGGGGCGGAACGAATGTAGAAACCTGGACAAGCCGTGAAGCTTTCGAAAAAAGTAATGATTTCAAATCGATGATTGCGGATGTTCCGCAAGTTGACATGGATGCGGTTTTTGAAGTTTACAAAAAGTCCCTTTTAGATAACATAAAGAAAATTCAGGGTTTTGATGTCTCGATGGAAAATGAAAACCAATTCAAAGAATTCAATTTTAATGATAAAAACTGGCCGGAAATAAAAGTGCCGTCACTGTGGGAAAACCAGCAGATAGGCAATATCGATGGCATAGTCTGGATGCGTAAAACCATTATACTTTCTGCTGAACAAGCCAAAACCGAAGCCATTTTACATCTATCAAAAGTAGATGACGAAGATATCACGTATGTCAATGGCGTTCAGGTAGGAACCAACAAAATATGGGAAACACTAAGAATTTATAAAATTCCGGCCGGAGTTCTTAAAGAAGGCAAAAATGTAATCGCAGTTAGAATTTCAGATTATTCCGGAGGTGGCGGAATCTACGGTGATCCAGCCGATCTGAAAATTCAGTCCAAAGACACCAATATACCACTCGAAGGACTTTGGGAATTTAATGTCGTTCAGGTAAAAATTGCAGTTTCACCAAACAGTTATCCGTCGTTATTATACAACGCAATGGTGAATCCGTTGGTTCCGTATGCTTTTCAGGGTGTTTTATGGTATCAGGGCGAAGCGAATGTCTGGAGGGCAAACCAATATAAAAAAGCATTTCCGCTAATGATTACAGACTGGAGGACAAAATGGAATCAAGGCAACTTCCCTTTTTATTTCGTGCAATTGTCTACTTTCAATGAATTTAACGGAAACAGTAAAGTAGGCAGCCGTTGGGCAGAACTTCGTGAAGCACAACTTGAAACCCTGAAATTACCCAATACCGGAATGGTTGTAACCACCGATATTGGTAACGCAAAAGACATCCATCCAACAAACAAACAAGATGTAGGTTTGCGTTTGGCGGCCATTGCATTGAATAATGTTTATGGCAAAAAACAAATCTACAGCGGACCAATTTTTAAATCTCAGGAAATAAAAGGAAACGAAATTATCCTTACTTTCGATAATGCCGGAAGTGGGTTATCAACTTCCGACAATTCAGGAAAGGTAAAAGGATTCGAAATCGCCGGTGCCGACAAGATTTTTCATTCCGCGAAAGCGATCATAAAAAACAACAAGGTCATCGTTTCGGGCGAAAACGTGCCAAATCCCGTTGCCGTTCATTACGGTTGGGCAGATGACGATACCGAAATCAACCTTTTTAATAAAGAAAAATTTCCAGCATCGCCTTTCAGGACTGATAATTGGGAAATGATTACAGCGAACGAGAAATATAAGGTTAGTAAATAAGTTAGAGGTAAAAGGTGAAAAGTTCAGTATTAATAACTTATTTCGAGATGATTATTAGGGCGGTCGGGCTATCCGCACTACTTCGGTAGTTTGCTCCTATCCCTCACGCGTGCATATTGTGGTTACATATCCTAACAGGTTTTGGAAACCTGTTAGGATACTAAACCTGATGAAAATTTTAGAAAAGAGTTCCCGAAGAACTACATTTTTGTAGCAACGGATTTTAATCCGTTGATCAATAAACGAAAGACATATTTGTAGCGAAGAAACGACACATATTAAACATTATAAAATGAATCAAAACCTCACAAAAACATTTCTCATTTTACTATTCACTTCTTTCTGCATAAACATGTCGGCCCAATCCAGCCATGTTTTATGGTACAATCAACCCGCGGAATTTTTTGAGGAAAGTTTAGTTCTAGGAAACGGAAAAATGGGAGCAACTGTTTTTGGCGGTGCAAATTCAGATAAAATTTATTTAAATGATATTACGCTTTGGTCGGGAGAACCCGTAAACGCCAACATGAATCCGCAAGCGTATAAAAACATTCCGGCCATTCGTGAAGCACTCAAAAATGAAAACTACAAATTAGCCGATGAACTAAACAAAAAGATCGAAGGTAAAAACTCAGAATCATACGCACCTTTAGGGACATTAGAAATCAATAATTCTGAGAAAGGAAAAGCAGTCAATTACTATAGAGAACTGGATATTTCGAATGCAGTATCAAAGGTGAGTTATGAAATGAATGGTATAAAATTTACCCGTGAATATTTTGTTTCGGCACCGGACCAAATCATGGTAATAAAACTGACGAGCAGTGTAAAAGGAGCTTTAAATTTTGATATTAATTTAAGGAGTTTACTAAAATCAAATGTCGAAGTCAGAAGTAATATTCTGGTAATGAATGGAGTCGCTCCAATTCATGAAAATGCGGGATATACTGTCTCACCAAAGTACAAAGAAGTAAAAGAAAGAGGAACAAGATTTACCACTTTAGTTCAAATAAAAAAAACAGACGGGAAAATTACAAGTTCAAGAGAATCTTTAACCTTAAAAGAGGCGACGGAAGCCATCATCTATGTTTCTGTTGGAACAAGTTTTAATGGCTTTGACAAAAATCCGGCAACTGAAGGCCTGGATGACGTTTCAATTGCCTTGCAGAATCTGAATAAATCAGTTGCAAAACCATTCGATCAGTTAAAAGAAACTCACATTGCTGATTATCAAAAATTCTACAATCGCGTTACTTTAGATTTAGGAAAAACAACAGCTCCGGATTTACCAACAGACCAGCGTTTACTAAGATATGCTGACGGAAAAGAAGATAAAAACCTGGAAATCCTGTATTTCAATTACGGGCGTTATTTGCTAATTAGCAGTTCAAGAACAATGGGAGTTCCAGCAAATCTACAAGGAATTTGGAATCCACATTTAAATCCGCCCTGGAGCAGTAATTACACTATGAACATTAATCTCGAAGAAAATTACTGGCTGGCTGAAAACACCAATCTTTCTGAGATGCATTTGCCATTGTTGAGTTTCATTAAAAATCTTTCGGTCACGGGAAAAGTCACTGCGAAGACTTTTTATGGCATAAGCGAAGGTTGGGCTGCCGCACACAACTCGGATATTTGGGCAATGACCAATCCGGTGGGACAATTTGGGAAAGAAGATCCAAGTTGGGCGTGCTGGCCATTGTCCGGGGCGTGGTTGAGTACGCATATTTGGGAACATTATATTTTTACTCAGGATAAAAATTACCTGAAAAATGAAGGGTACCCTATAATGAAAGGCGCAGCACAATTCTTTTTAGGCTGGATGATTACCGATAAAAACGGAAATTTAATTACATCGCCATCAACATCTCCTGAAAACAAATACATTGCACCAGATGGTTTCATCGGAGCAACCATGTACGGCGGAACAGCTGATCTCGCTATGATTAGAGAATGTTTCGATAAAACGATAAAAGCCTCAAAAGTATTAAATACAGATGCAGATTTCAGAGCAAAATTAGAATCGGCACTTTCTAAATTCCATCCCTATCAAATTGGGAAAAAAGGAAATTTGCAGGAATGGTATTTTGACTGGAATGACGAAGATCCAAAACACCGTCATCAATCGCAATTGTTCGGACTTTTCCCCGGAAATCATATCACCCTGGAAAAAACGCCTGATTTAGCCGAAGCCTCTAAAAAGACATTAGAAATAAAAGGCGATGAAACTACAGGTTGGTCAAAAGGCTGGCGCATCAATCTTTGGGCAAGACTTTGGGATGGAAACCGTGCCTATAAAATGTTCCGTGAATTATTGCGTTACGTAGATCCGGACGGAAAGAAAACCGATAAACCAAGAAGAGGAGGAGGAACGTACCCGAATTTATTCGACGCGCATCCGCCATTTCAAATCGATGGCAATTTTGGCGGAGCCGCAGCCGTTGCCGAAATGCTGGTTCAATCAGACCAAAACGAAATCAGATTATTACCCGCTTTACCGGATGCCTGGGAAACGGGGTCAGTAAAAGGAATTTGTGCCCGTGGAGGATTTGAAATCGAAATGAATTGGGAAAGTAAAATCCTGAAGAAAGTTACGATTTCTTCTAAAGTAGGAGGGAAAACAACTTTGATTTTCGGAGATAAAAAACAAAATATCGTTTTAAAAAAAGGAGAAAAATTAGAAGTGAACTGGTAAAATAGTTTTAAATGCAATCTTTGTCAAACCCTACAGGTTTTTAAAACCTGTAGGGTTTATTATTTTTAAGCTCATCGGAGCAGTATGTTTATAGCAAATAATTGTAGGTAGGTCAATCAAGCTCCATCGGAGCGACATATTTTATAAATATATTGTCCCGCTGGGACTTTCTTTTTGAAATAATATTTATTCTTTTTCAGAAGATTTCTCTTCAGAATTTTTAGCATGCTCTTCTTTAAAAGTATCGTACCATTTTTCGATAGAAGGATAAACGAAAGCAGCGACTTTTTTTATCGGATTATAAAAAAAATATTTATCGAGAGTTTCTTTTTTGGCAAACGTTTCATTGAAGTTCATTTTCTCAAACAATGCGATAAAAATACTCAAAATCAGAATCGTCTTCAAAATTCTAAAAAAACCTCCGCCCAATTTATTAGCCCATCCCAGGAAAGCAAAATCAGCAATTCCAGTCAGGATTTTGGCTAAGAAATAAACGCCTATTACTACGAGAATAAAAGTCAGGATAAAAGCTGTAACCTGTATCGTATTCGGATTCCACGAAACATGTTTCATAATCAGTTCCTTCATAAAAGAAGAGAATTTAATTGCAATGTAAATTCCTAACAGTAAAGAAATAAAAGAAGCCACTTCTACAAAAAGGCCGTTCTGGATTCCTTTATATAAACTAAAAGCCAAAAGTGCGCCAACAATAATATCAAAAAAACTCATGTTTTCTGTTTGTTTAATTAAGGCGCAAATATAAAAGAATTATCTGCTTTTTTAAGGTGAAGGTGCAAAGGTTCAAAGCTGCAAAGGTTCAAAAGTTTTAATTTTAGGCATCTGATAATATTCATTTAGTTAATAATGTATGAGAAATCTTTAATTTTAGGTCTTTGCACTTGAACTTCCTATCTTTGCAATAATAATTTTAAACTTAAGATTGTTGAATTCAGATTTAAATAATCTTTAAATCGTGCTTCAGTCTTGAATCTCCCGATAGCTATCGGGACTAAAATCCACAAACACCAATAAAAATGTCCAGAGATACACAACTAAAAGAACGATGGGAAAAGCTCGTCGATATATTATCTAATCAGTTCTCGCAAGGAGAAGACTTAGATTTAGATGCCATAATTTACCTAATTGGAGTTCAGGAACTCGGAAAAGTACACCGCGAATTCAAAAAAGACGAAAAATTAAACCTGATGCACATCGCTATTTGCCGATTATTAGAACCTTACGGTTTTTATGAATTCGATTTTTTTGATGCAGAAGGATGGCCACATTACAAAGTAAAAGAAGAATTGCCGGCACTAAAAGCAGGAGAACAATCGGTTTTGATGAAAGAAGCCATTGTAAATTATTTTTTAGAAAGAGAACTTATAGAATAGCCCCTATAGCTATAGGAATCAGTTCACAGTCGCAGTTTTCAGTGCCTGGTAAACTGAAAACCGCGACTGAAAACTTAAAAAAAGAGAGATGTGCAGATATGCAATGGTTTCCTATAAACCACATTACGCTTGTTTTAATTGTCGAAAAACATTTAAGAGAAGATTGATGAATGACATAAACAGAGGAGAGAAATCGGTTCAGGAAGCAAAATGTCCGGAATGTGGAGACTTAATGGCGAGTATGGGACTTGATTTTGAATCACCAAAAAAAGAGGATGCAAAAAAATGGGAACATATGAAAAGTCTGTACTCTGTTGGAATTGCTTTTCATTCCTGTGGCTGCAGCGGTCCGGGTTATATTCCTAATTCTAAAGAAAAAATAATTGAATATTTTGAAGATTTAAAAAGGACTTATCTTAAAAATATTGATTTTTGGCGTTCCAGAATAGAACCAACGAATAAAGTCGAAAAAGATAAAGAATGGAATAGAAGCTGGGCTGAACTGGGTAAAGTAGCATCAAAGCATAAAAAAGAAATTATTAAAAATGACGAAGGAATAACTTTTTGGCTGGAAAAAGTGAAACAAATAGAACATAAAATTAGTTTGGTACGATAGATTCATGAATTTGAAAGGAAACTTTAAAATTTAGACTTCATACTTAGAACAAAATCCTTAAATTTGCACCTTCAAAGTAAGATCGATGATAGACAAGATAAAACAACATATAGAGGAAGCTAAAGCCTTTAATGATAAAAATAAAGAATCCTTAGAGCAATTCCGTATTAAATATTTAGGAAGTAAAGGATTGTTGAAAGAGCTTTTTTCAGAGTTCAAAAATATTCCAAACGATCAGAAAAAAGATTTCGGACAAGTAATCAATACTTTGAAAGCTGTTGCTGAAGAAAAAGTTCGTGTCATTCAGGAAGAACTGGAAAGCAAACAGGAAGTAAAAGGAATGTTTGGCGATTTAACGCGTGCTGCAGAACCGGTAATTATTGGTTCCCGTCACCCAATTTCGATCGTTAAAAATCAAATTATAGATATTTTTGCCAACATTGGTTTCAACGTTTCCGAAGGTCCGGAAATCGAAGACGACTGGCATAATTTTACCGCATTAAACCTTCCGGAATATCATCCGGCGCGTGATATGCAGGATACATTTTTCATTCAGACCAATCCTGATGTGTTGTTGCGTACGCATACCTCATCTGTTCAGGTGCGTTATATGGAAAATCACAAACCGCCTATTCGTACTATTTCTCCGGGACGTGTTTTCCGTAACGAAGCCATTTCATCACGTTCGCACTGTATTTTTCATCAGGTGGAGGGATTATACATTGACAAAGACGTATCATTTGCAGATTTGAAGCAAACATTGCTTTATTTTACTAAAGAAATGTTCGGAAAATCGAAGATTCGTTTACGTCCGTCATACTTTCCGTTTACAGAACCAAGTGCCGAAATTGATATCTATTGGGGTCTGAAAACCGAAACAGATTATCGTATCACAAAAGGAACAGGTTGGTTAGAAATTGGAGGTTGCGGAATGGTTGATCCTAACGTTCTTAAAAATTGCGACATCAATCCGGACGAATTCAATGGTTTTGCTTTCGGAATGGGAGTAGAGCGTATCGCAATGTTATTGTACCAAATTGGTGATATTCGTATGTTTTACGAAAATGACGTTCGTTTCTTAGAGCAATTCAAAGCTAATATATAATTTAAGCCGAAAGTCATAAAGTCGAAAGTCGAAAGTCTCAGTAATGGCTTATGATTTTCGACTTTATGACTTTTGACTTTTAAACTTTTGACTGATATGAAAGCAGATATAACAATCCCCGAAGTAGAAAACGTATTCCTGGCAGCTGTGCAGGAATGGAGCGACGATTTTATGGAGAAAGTGTGGTACGCTTATTTGGTGAACGACAGCGATTTTAATTTAGACAGCGTTATGGTCGTTTCAAAAGCATTTGGAACGATAGATGGCGAAATGAAAAAAACATCCGTTCTTCGTCACGCCTTTGTTGAAGTTCCGGCAGTCTCAGTAGTAAAAATCGAAATGGTAGAAAAAAGTTTACTGGTTTTGAACAACGAATTTATGGTGACTTTTTTCATTGATAATAAACTATACGACAAGAAATTCATCTTCAAATCAAACCTAATCAACGAAAATGATACGGAAGAAGTGCCAATTTTGTTTGTTGAGGGTGTGATGGTGAAGTAAGATTTTAGAATAAAGAGAATAGAATAAAGAGAATAGAATAAAGAGAATAGAATAAAGAGAATAGAATAAAGAGAATAGAATAAAGAGAATAGAATAAAGAGAATAGAATAAAGAGAATAGAATAAAGAAGAAAGAGTCAAGACGAGTATTAATCAGTCTTGACTCTTTTTTTGTTCTCAAAGTATAGACGTCTATTCTCTTTATTCTAGCCTATTTCTTCTCTTTAAAAACTATTGCGGTAACTCCGGTGGTCTCATTTTATAAGCCCCTGTTGATAAACTATTTATAAAAGCTTCCAATGCATTCAGTTCTGATTGATTCAGTTTTAACTTTTGTATCAGTCTGGAAGTTGTAGGGAATAAAGTATCATTTTGTTGACTCTCTTTTCTTTTAGGTTGTGGCATTCCGGCATTATACATGTTTAATACACCACGTAAATTGGGGAATAAACCATTGTGCATATAAGGTGCGTTTTGAGCTGCGCTTCTTAAAGATTGCGTTTTGAATTCGCCAACATTTTCTGCCTTTCCTGTTACGTTATACCTGCCTAAATCTTCGTATTCTCTTCCGTAATAGGTCAAACCTATATTATGGAATTTATTGTCCGAGAAATTAGCGGTATTATGGCAATTGATGCATCGCGCTTTGGTACGGAATAAATGCAAGCCTTCAACTTCTTTATTACTTAATTGTGTAGAATCTCCTGCAACAAACTTGTCAAATCTGCTTTTCGGACTTATTAAAGTTCTTTCAAAAGTCGCGATTGCTTTTAGGATTTCGGTTTGAGTGAGTTTTTCTTTGCCAAATGCCTTTTGAAAATAAGGTTTGTAGCCTTTTATCTTGTTCAGCCTTTTTGTCGCTAAATCGATATGAAAATTCATCTCTTTGGTATCTTTTATAGGAAAGCTTGCCTGGTCTTCGAGCGTTGCCGCCCTGCCATCCCAAAAGAAAATTTTCGCGTAAGCGATATTCATCAAACTCGGAGAATTTCTAATACCTTGTAACCTCCCTTCTCCATACGAAACCCTTCTGGCATCGCCCCAATTCAGTTCAGGATCATGACAATTGGCACAGGAAATTTGTCCTGATTTGGATAATCTCGGATCAAAAAAAAGGACTTTACCCAATGCTGCTTTTTCTTCGGTGTATTGGTTGTCTTCAGGAAATTCAGGTTGGCCTAAAGTACCAATATCTTCAAAGCCTTGTGCATAAACAATCGAATCTACTTCCGGTTTTGGCCATTTTTGATAATCACCGCTGCTGTATAATCTTTTTAATTCGGAAATAGAAAGCGTTGGGTTAATCTTAGTATAAGAAACGATAATAAGTGATAGTACCATTACCCCAATGGCAATAAACTTTGTTTTCATTTTTAATAATTTAATTGTACACCACACTGAACCCAATACGTAGTATTGGTATTGATAATGGCATTATAATCGTTTTGTTTTTTAAGTGCAATTTTTTCGTTCAAATTGGTAAAAAAGACCACTGTTTTATTATTTTTTACCGGATAACTATATTCAAGTCGAACTGTCGGAGCAAAATAATTTGTCGTACTAACAGCATAATCATGTATAATGACTTCATTAAAAAAAGTACTGTTGCCACCACCCGAAGTATCATAATAATCTAACTTGGAAGGAAGTGAAAAATACAGATTAAAGCTTACAGTTGTATTTAGTTTACTTTTTTCAAAAGCAAAATCACGGCTGCCAAAAATTCCTGTGTTGAGGGAATTGATATCGATATTAGTTGTAGCCAGAACATCGCTGTAACTGTTTTTTTGATATTTCACATCCAAACCATATAAATAATCAATTTTAGTATTTGTTTTCTTTGAAATAGAAGTTAACCAGTTAATTGTATTTATGGAACTTTTGTAATTATGCCCTTTACTTTTTACATCATAGTTAATACTATTACTATTATCATATTTAAAAGTCGATTTTAATTCTTTGCTGTTCCACTTGTGTAGTGCGAATAATTCAGCATGATTTGTCTTGGTTTCGTATTTAAATCTTACATAATCTTCAGTTCCAAAAGTATTAGTGTAAAAATCATCACTGGATTTTTGATTATAATACAAAGCAGTAAATGTATTGTTAGTATTACTAAGGCTATATCCTAAACCAATTTTACCAATTATGTCTTTGTAAAGAAATCGGGTGCTATTGTAATAGTTAGATTTGAAATAATTTACAATTCTTCCATATCCGGTATTGAACCTTAAATAAGTATCCGGATTAGCTTCAACGTTTGAGTGATCATCTTTGTATAAATATGAAAAATCTTTGTCTGAACGTGTATAGCTTACTAAGGTAAAAACTTTATGATTTTCTTTTATTTGATATCCTAATTGTAGTTCTCCTCCTAATTTTCTTGAAATTATTTGAGGTCTGGGATCAAGATTTCTGCTAAATTTTTCAGCAGTGTAATTTATCTTAGTAGCAATTGATATTTTATTAGTAATGTCTTTAGAAAGGCCGCCAGTTAGATAATATTTTTGACTAGTCCAATCTGCTTTTCTGGGAACAAAAAAGTAATGTGGCGCTATAATTTCCTGATCTTCTGCTCTGTCATCTGAGAGTACCCAGCCAATATCTTTCTCATCTGTTTTTTGGATTGATAAATCACCAAATAATTTCCACTTAGCTTTTGTTGTATAATGCCCCTGCGCTAAAAACTGGTATGTATTAATCTCATTTGCAACCTGTGTTCGGGCAAATTCATTTTTTTGATATTTGTATGAAACCTCACTAAAAGTAAAATCTTTGATGTATTTGCTCGTAAACACAATAGGATAATTGAATAGCTGGTTTTTTGTTTGTAAGTCAATAAGATGATTGGATATAACAATACTATCCTGTGCTTGTAAAAAAGGAGAGAAAAAAAAGAATAAAAGGAGTAATGCCCAGTTTTCCTGAGCATTACTTTTTATATTGAAATATTTAAAAATATTGATTTTCATTAATGAAAATTTTAGTTGAATCCTCTTGGACTTGCAGTTATTTCAACAAAATCATTGCTGGAGTTATTCGTGTCTTGTAAAATAATTCTTCCCGCAATTGTTGTTTTAGTTTTTCTAATTACTGACTTAGATGAAAACGCACCTGATGGCAAATAAGTAGTTCCGCCGTCTATTTGAGTGGCTAGTTTTTTAGGAATATAATTTGAACCTAAATCTTTTGTAGTATCAACACCATCTATAATTACAGTATTTGGGACCTGAAGGTATAATGTAGTTTCTCCTTTTGGATTTTTATAACTTTTCAGGTTAGCAAAATCTGTGCTTGGCATTTTAAAAATAGCATATCCATAACGACCTGCAGTATCTAATATCATGTCTTTATTCTTGTTTCCCCAATATGCAATATTTAAGTCTGGTACAGCTGGATTTTGAATGTCATATAGGTAAGTATCGCCTAAATATGTACCCAGGAATGATTCGAAATCAGCAGTGCTTAGATCAAGTGTTAGTTCAGGGTTTAAAATACTGACTGATTTCCCATTGTTATCCATATAATTAGATTTATGGTTAATGGCATTTTGAGCAATTACAATACTTTTACCTGGCTGAACCGGAAATTGAGTTCCATTACCAGGTATGATAAAAATGTTAGAAGCATAAACATAATCCGTATTTGCTGCATTTCCCATTGTCATTCCTGTAGATTTGCTCCAGTCATATTGACCGTTAGCCAAAGTATAAGGATAAACTGTAGTAGCAAATGAACCATACAATTGAGCTATATATAGTCCATCTGCATATTGAACTGTGTTTGAATTATTGTAAATTTCAATAAATTGATCTCTTATAGAAGCTCCTTTTTGAGTATCAGAGCCACCATAATGAATTTGCTTAAGTACAAAATCACCTACTTTAGAGGTTTTCATTATAATGTTAATTGAAGTTGTGTTATTATTTACTGTTACACTGCTTTCAGAACCGTTAAAATTAATTTCGGTTTCAGTAGGCGTGTAACCGAAAGTATCTGTAAATTCTGCTGATTGCATAATTTTAGTGGCAGAAACGGAATAAACTCCCGGTAATATCTGGTTGAATTGGGCGTTTCCACTATCATCTGATTTTACGGTGTATTTATTTCCTGTTTCATTGTTTACAATAGTAACAGATGAGTTTTTTGTAATTACACTATTGAATGTTTCATCATATTTAACCAAAATAGAAAAGTTTACAGGCTTTAAGGCTTCATTTTCATCATTATTACTACAGGACTGAATTACTAATGCAAGTAATATTATAATAGAGAGAATAGTTTTTTTCATAGTGTTATATATTAAGTTTAAAATTGATATTCAAGTCTTGTTCCAAATGAAAAATTGGCTATGTTTGATAATGTTTTTAAGCCAGAATCGTCATAGTAATATGGTTTTAGATTTAGGAAGTTTGTTGCATAAAAGGAAACATTGAATCCGTTTAAGAAATCTTTTGAAATACGTAAGTGAAAATTGTGTAATGCATTTTGTAGTTTATTTTCGGTTTCGGTGCTTTTTTTAATTAAATGCCCAAACTTTTGAAAATTTGCTCTGTCTTCAACAGGAATTTCGTGATATATCATTTCTGAATCTAAGTATCCATTGGGGAAATTTGCTGTTGGTGATTTTGTATTTCGTAGTAAAATATGTTCCGTTCTCATCGAAATCAATAATCCAACAGAAGGGATATGATAATTAAAATTAGAACTGATAGTAAAATTGTCAAATAAACTCGTTCTTGGATCATAAACCCCATATCTTTCTGGTGATAAAAGGCTGGTAGAAGCCTCATAACTTTTTACATCCGAAAAATCTTTAGTGTGTACATACGAGGCATTCAGGCTAATGTCCAGATTTAACGGATTAATCTTTCTAAAATTTATTGTAGCCTCAACACCTTTGTCTTCTGACGAATTATCATTTGTTATGGTATTGGTGAAATAATAAAAATTTTCAGTTCCCACAATTTGATAGGTAGGAATTTCACTTCCAACTATTGTAACCTGAGCTTTTGGAATAACTTTATATTCCGGATTTTTCTGAGTTGAAAAACCATTATAAAGTTTATTATAATACCCTGAAAAATTCATCTGCGCAAAAGGCAGGTTAACATCAAATCCTACTTCAGATCGATATGACTTTGATGGTTTAAGATTTAAGTTGTCCCCTGGCGTTATGATAGTCTGAATCCAGGCTTTTTGATAAATTCCCGGATAGGTATAAATTCCGCTTCCAATTATTTTATCCAAATATCGTTCTCCGGTATAAAGTTGATTAAGTGAAGGGGCTTTTGATGATAATCCAAATCCACCACGTACTTTAAACATTTTGTTAAATGAAAAAAAAGAGTTTATACGAGGCTGAAAAGACATGTTTCCTAATTGATTATCAAATCTTAATCCCAGATCAACATTAAGAATTTGATCGTTCTCAAATTTTTTAAAGATTCTGTCTTCCACATAGGCAGACATTTGAGTTTCTGTTTTGGTATTGTTAAAAGCATAGTCTCTGTAACCTAAAGTACTATCTCCATTTTTTGAAAGAGCATAAAAATTTAATAAACCAGTAACAGCATTTTTTCTACCTTCTCCTTTGTTACCACTTGTTCTGTTTGAAACTCCAAAAACTAAACTATGAACCCATCTCTTCTGATTTGTGAGTACTTTAGTCGCTTCAAAACTGATAAAACTAGAAATAGGAATACCTTCTACGGTATTTACACTATTATATTGTGTTGGTAATATAATAGCTTCATGAATACCCTCTTCATAAGTGTCTGTAGCCGCTGCAGAGGTCGTATTTGTCCATCTGTCTCTTCTTGAAAATTGCCTGTCATAACTAAAACTTCCATTTATATTTATACCATCCACCCATAGCCTTTTTGGTTTCCACATAAAATTATCAGAAATAGAAAATCCCTTTTTTTCATTTCTGGCTACTGCGGCATTAATATCATCCGGATCTGTTTTGGCTTCGTCCAGGTTTAATCTAAAAGAGGTACTAACTGTATTTTTTATAGTGGAAGATTTATTTTTATAAAGCCAGGACATATTTCCATTTATTCTTTCATAATCCAGTAAATTATCTCTCGGATCGGCCTTAGAATCCAGATAATTAATGGCTACATTTATGGAATTGTCTAAGTCTAATTTAAAACCTTTTGTTAAGTTTAATTCTGATGTTGCGTCTCTTATAGAGGCAGATACCCGATATGGACTACTTCCTATTTTAGTTGTTATTAAAACTAATCCAGAAGTTAAATCACCATATTTAGCGGATGGAATTCCCTGAATAACTTTTATTTCTTCAATATTGTCAGTTGAGATTTCTCTTAAATCAACCCCTGCATTTGCATTTGTAAAGGTTTTTGTTTTCGTTCCAAAAGTATCAAATGTAAGGCCATTAGGATTGAAGGATTGCATGTTTTCATTATTGGATATCGGAATATCGTTCATAACAAAAGAAGTTCCAAATGCTTTTATATTGTAAGTAGTTGAAGAAGGAGTCGCAGTTCGAAATGCAATATTTTTAAACCCGTTTAAGTCAAAAGTAGTTGTGATTTGTCCCGGAAGCTGTTGTAAAACATCATCTAATGAAAAAGCCTGAACATTATTTATCGCATTTGTTCCCAAAGTGAGCTCAGAGTATTGGCGTTGCTTATTAGCAGTAACTACAACTTCTTTAAGACGAAGTGTATTGTCTTCTAAAGAAACGGTGATGAAATTTTCGTTATTTTTTAAAGTAATATTAGACTCCATTTTTCCCAGTAGAGAGAAATTTAGTTCTATATCTTCAAAATAAGGAATCGTAATTATAAACTTTCCCTCTTTATCAGAAATACTCCAGGTGTCAGATTTTGCATCTCGAATAAACACTCCCGATAAAGAAGTGGAGGATTCTTTATCGATGACTATACCTGTAATAACTCTTTGAGAGAAAACAGAACTCGAAATGAGCAGGAAAAATAAAAGAAAACGCATTGTTTTTAATTAGAATCAATAAAAATAATAACGCAAATCTATTGATAATTCTTTATGAAGCAATGAAAAATAAGCGAATTGTAAAATGGAGTATGCTTCAAATTGTGAGAAAATAAGATTCAGTAGCTTTTTTATTTTTGCTGTTATATTGTTGACAAACAGTATAATGTGGGTTTTGTGTTTTTGTAAGAGTAAAGGATTAACTTTTTTTTGGTAAGATGTAGGTTTGATGTATTATCGGGCAGAATATTTCTTGTTAATTCTTGTTCCTTTTTTTGTTTCAGCTTTAACTTGTAAAAATTGGGCATAAAAAAAGAGCTGGAAAAAATTAATTTTCCCAGCTCTTTTTTATAACTGTGTAAGTAAACTAAAAATTAATCCAAAGATTCTGTTAGTTTTTTAAATACAGCTTTAGCGTCTTTTCCTTCGTATAAAACCGCATAAACCGCGTCGATAATTGGAGTTTTTGCCCCGTAACCCTGATTTAGCTTATAAGCACTTTTGGTCGCATAATAACCTTCGGCTACCATACTCATCTCCATCATCGCACTTTTTACGGTATATCCTTTTCCAATCATGTTTCCGAACATTCTGTTTCTCGAGAAAACTGAATATCCTGTAACCAATAAATCGCCCAAATAGGCAGAATCATTAATGTTACGTTTCATTTTATGTACTTTTCGGATGAATTTTTTCATCTCACGAATTCCGTTACTCATCATAACTGATTGAAAGTTATCTCCATAACCTAAGCCGTGAGCAATTCCGGCAGCAATGGCATAAATGTTTTTAAGCATTGCAGCGTATTCAGTACCAATAATGTCATCAGAAATTTTTGCTTTGATATAATTTCCGGACAATGATTTAGCAACAATGCTGGCTTTGTCAGGGTCACCACAAGCAATTGTCAGGTACGAAAGTCTTTCTAAAGCTACTTCCTCAGCATGACAAGGACCAGTAATAACACCAATGTTATAATACGGAATATCGTATTGAATATGAAAATGCTCTCCAACGATTAAACTCGTCTCCGGAACAATTCCTTTAATGGCTGAAAAGATAATTTTATCGGCCAATGAAACCGTTAAGTTTTTGAGTTCAGCATCTAGAAAAGCAGACGGAATAGCAAAAATTACATAATCTGCATATTCGACTGCTTCGTTAATATTGTTGGTCAATTTAAGTTTTTTGGTATCAAATTCAACCGAACTTAAATAATTTGGATTGTGTTTGTATTTCTGAATGTGCTCGATCGCAGCATCATTACGCATATACCAGGCAATTTCTGAAAGATTCACGCATAACATCTTTGCAATTGCCGTAGCCCAGCTTCCTCCTCCAATCACTGCAAATTTTAAATTTTCGCTCATTATTTTAATAATTTAAAACAAAAGTACTTAATAATGTAGTAATAATACAAAATCTCATTTAAGAAATTTAAAACCCATCTTTAAATTCAATGGTTTTCAGCATTTTTAAAAAAAATAAGAAATAGTCTTACTCCTATGCAATAAAAACACAACTACTACGTTGTAACTTATTATAAATTAGAATTTTAATGAGTTTAACAAAAATTGAGTTAGTTAGTTTTATTTTAGTATTGTAGAAAGGCGTTCCTAAATAAATTAAGAACGCCTTTTTTTTTGAAATTCCAAATGTTTGCGCTTGACATTAAAGTTTAAAATCCAAATAAAAAATTCTAATAACGTAATTGATCGTATTGGAATTTAGAATTTAAAAATTTGAAATTTATTTTAGTAACTCATCTCAACAATCGACTTTACCTTATCTAAAGTAATCAATTGTTTTTCTCCTAAACCTTTCCAGCCTCTTTCATCAAAACGTTTCACAATAAAATCAGCTGTTTTGCTGTAATCATCTGTGTATTGAGAAAGTTTAGTATCCATGCCCATAGTATGGAAAAATTCAACTGTTTTGTTGATTGCTTCCTTAGCCACCTCTTCATCAGAACCTGTCAGGTTGAAAATTCTTCTTCCGTATTGCGCTAGTTTCTCTTTTTTAGTCTCAAACATTACGTTATACAAACTTGGGCCAATGATGGCCAAAGTTCTGGCGTGATCAATTCCGTATAAAGCAGTTAACTCATGACCAATCATATGCGTTGCCCAATCAGAAGGAACACCTTTTTGAATCAATCCGTTTAATGCCATCGTACAACTCCACATAAAGTTAGAAGCCAAAGCATAATCAGTTGGATTTTCTACCACTTTTGGACCCACTTCGATCAACGTTTGTAGAATTCCTTCAGCGATTCGGTCTTGCAAATAACCTTCGTGTGGATACGTCAGGTATTGTTCCATTACGTGTGTATACGCATCAACAACACCATTTTGCAATTGTCTTTTTGGTAAAGAAGCAATCACGGTAGGATCGCAAATAGAGAATTTAGGGAACATAGCGCTTCCGCCAAAAGCCAGTTTTTCCTGAGTTGACTGGATCGTAACGACAGCTCCTGAATTCATTTCGCTTCCGGTTGCCGGTAAAGTCAAAACGGTTCCAAAAGGCATTGCATTTTCTTTAATCAGTAAACGTTTCTGTAAAATATCGATTGGATTTCCATCAAAATTAACGGCTGCTGAAATGAATTTTACACCATCAATAACAGATCCGCCACCAACAGCCAGAATAAAATCGATTTTTTCTGCTTTGATCACTTCAACAGCTTTCATTAAAGTCTCAAAATGTGGATTGGGTTCAATTCCGCCAAATTCTACAATATCAAAACCTTTTAGATTGTTGATTACTTGTTCGTGAATTCCGTTTTTAAAAATACTTCCGCCACCATACGCCAATAAGATTTTAGCATCTTCTGGAACTAACGTCGAAAGTTTTTCTATTTGTCCTTTTCCGAAGATTAAATTCGTCGGATTGTATAATTCAAAGTTTAACATTTTTTTTTCTTTTTTAGCTACTAAGATTCTGAGTTGCTAAGGTTCTAAGTTTTTTCTATGCTGCTCAAAACTTGGCAACTTAGAACCTTAGTGCCTTATTTAGTTAATTTTTCTAATAATTTACCAGCGACTAATTTAGAAGATGCCGGGTTTTGTCCTGTAATCAAAAGTCCGTCTTCTACAGCATAAGGTGCCCAGTTTGGTCCTTTAGAAAATTGAGCTCCATTTTGAGTCAAAGCATCTTCTAATAAAAACGGAACCACTTTAGTTAAGCCAACTGCTTCTTCCTCTTCGTTTGTAAAACCGGTTACTTTTTTACCTTTCACTAAAAATTCCCCATTTACTTTCACGTTTTTCAAAACTGCGGGAGCGTGACAAACAAAAGCGACTGGTTTTTTATGATTATAGAAAGATTCGATTAAAGCGATTGAGTTTTTATCTTCGACTAAATCCCAAAGTGGTCCATGACCTCCCGGATAAAAAACAGCATCATAATCTGCCTGGTTTATCGTCGAAAGTTTGTGTGTGTGTTTTAATTTTTCCTGTAAAGTCTTGTCAGCATCGAAACGTTTGGTGTCTTCGGTTGCAGATGCCGGATCAGCACTTTTAGGATCAATTGGTGGCTGGCCTCCAAGGGGAGTTGCAATCGTAATTTCGACTCCCTGATCTAATAATTCATAATACGGTGCGGCCAATTCTTCTGACCAGAAACCTGTTTTTTCTCCTGTATTGCCCAGTTTATCGTTACTGGTCACAACAAATAATACTTTTTTCATACTTTTTTTATTTGATTTTTGGGCCATAACTGAAATGTTAGAAGCTCCGAATGCTATAATTGCGAGTAATGCTATTCTTTTCATAGTTTTAAATTTTTATCAAATTTACAGCTTAAGTGATATTTGTAAAAATAAAATAAACTATGTTTGTTATAAATATATTTATATCATGGTAAATCTGGAATGGTACAGAACCTTTAAATCTGTTTACAAAAACGGCAATTTTTCGGTTGCCGCCAAAGAGTTGTTTATGAGCCAGCCAGCGGTCAGCCAGCAAATTTCGATGCTGGAAGCACATGTTGGTTATAAGTTATTTAATCGAAAGTCGAAAGGTGTCGAAGCAACCGAATACGCTAAGTTACTCAATAATTTAATCATAGATGCGCTCGATCGCTTAGAAAATGTCGAAAATGGCTTTAGGGCTAAAGCACAGGATTCTAATCGGTTAATATCTGTTGGTGTTTCAAAAGATCTATTTGATAGTTTGGGAAGTGTTTTAATTTCCAAATTTGATTTTATCGATTTTACCTTTGCAGATAATGATGCTCTTTTTGCATTAGTAGATGCTAAAAAGCTCGATTTCGCAATCATGACCAAAAGATTTGACACTTTTGATACCATTCAGGAAATTGTGGGGAAAATTAAACTGGTAATGGTGGCGTCTATGAATCTTGAAGCAACAGAATTCCGTCAGAAACTAAAATCAGATAATTTTACAGACACAGAACAGTGGCTAAACGAACAAAAATGGTATTGCCATGATGCGAGAATTTCCCATATAAAAATATTTTGGCTGCATGCTTTCAATAAAAAAAGGCCATCTATGGTGCCTAATTATATTATTCCGTCAGAATCAGAAATGCTCGAAATACTCTCAAAAAATTCAGGAGTAGCTGTAACCTGGAATTGTAATGCGAGAAAGTATATTAAGGAAAATAAGTTACAATTGCTGTGGAATAGTTTTCACGTGCCGGAGGAATACGTATATTTATTGACCGCTAAAAACAATAATTTAAGTTCTTTTTTTGATACTATTACGAAAGAGCTAAAGCTGTTTTTAGGGAATAGATTGTAATTTATCGCACAAACCAAATTCAGTTTTTTGCCACGAATTAGTGAACATGAGAGAGAAAAAATTAGTGATAATTAGTGCAATTCGGGGTTAACTTTCTAATGGGTCATTATTTATATTTGTTATTATGGAAAATTTACAAAATATTAGAGTTGCTGTCGATGCCATTGTTTTTGGCTATAAGAACAACAGCTTGTATGCACTTCTAATCGAACAAAAGTTTGGTTCTGCTGATAAATATTGGGCTTTGCCGGGCGGATTAGTAAAAAACGATGAATCCTTAAGCAATGCTGTAATTCGTGAACTGCATGAAGAAACCAATGTTCAGTTGACATTCATGGAACAATTGTACACTTTTGGGGACGACATTCACAGAGATTCCAGAAACCGTGTTATATCGGTTGCTTATTATGCATTAGTCGAAGCGTCGAATTTAGAAATCAAAGCAGACACAGATGCCGAAAGGGTACAATGGTGCAAGATAGATGAAATTCCTTCTTTGGCTTTTGATCATAATTTAATTATCAAAAAGGCAATCACAAGGCTAAAAGCAAAACTGACTTACGAACCAATTGGTTTTGATTTACTGCCTGAGGAATTTTTGTTCTCAGACCTGGAGAATCTCTATTGTACCATTTTAGAGAAAGAAATTGACCGACGCAATTTCAGAAAAAAGATCCTCAGTTATGGCTTTTTAGATCAGACAGAACATTTTTCACCCATAAAAAGCGGTCGCCCTGCAAAACTTTTTAAGTTTAATAAATTGAAATACAATGAATTAATAGAAAAAGGCTTTCACTTCGAAATAAAGTTTGCGTAATTTTTACACAAAATAAATTGTTTATTAAATAATTAAATCTATATTTGCGTATAATTAACGCAAACTACAACGCTATGATACTTAACTTAGACCCAAAATTCACTCCGATCCTTAATCAGGAAGAAATTAAATTTCAAAGTTTTACATTTTCTGGAGGAGAACCACATATTAAAATTGATCCTGATTTTGATACCACTCAAAAAGTAACGATAACACACCGATTGAATTCATTCAATGATTTAGGGTTGTTGTGTATCACCGTAGATGCTTTACGCAGAATGGATGTTAAAGTAATCGATTTGTTTGTTCCCTATTTTCCGGCTGCAAGACAAGATCGTGTGATGATCAAAGGAGAATCTTTATCTGTAAAAGTATATGCAGATATCATCAACGGACTTCAGTTAAATAAAGTTTCTGTTTTTGATGCGCATTCAGAAGTTACGCCTGCATTAGTCAACAATTGCGAAGTGATTCCGAATCATACTTTTATTCAACAAGTATTAAAAGTAATTGGCGAAAACGTAAAACTAATTTCTCCTGATGGTGGCGCTCTGAAAAAAATCTACAAAGTTTCTGAATTTTTAGGCGGAGTAGATGTGGTAGAATGCAGCAAAAGCCGTGATGTAAAAACCGGAAGATTATCAGGATTTAAAGTATACGAAGATGATCTAAACGGAATAGATTGCTTAATTGTAGATGATATTTGCGATGGTGGCGGAACTTTCGTTGGCTTAGCCGAAGAATTAAAAAAGAAAAACGCCGGAAAATTATATTTAGCTGTAAGCCACGGAATTTTCAATAAAGGTTTTGAAGTTTTAGATTGCTTCGACAAAATATTTACTACCAATTCAGTAAAAGATTTTGAAGGCGAAAGCGTACAAGTGATAAAGTTATATCAATTGGTCTAAATAAGTTTCAAGTTTCAGGTTTCAAGTTGCTGTAGAGAACTTGAAACCTGAAACAAAGAAAACTTCAAACAAAAAAGAAAGCTATTAACCGTTTCAAGTTTAAGATTTCAAGTTTTACATTTCGTGCAAACCTGAAACAAAGAAAACCTGAAACAAAAACCACAAAATTATGAGCGATGATTTAAAACCAAGATTTATTGAGTCTTTAAAAAGAAACAATGATCAGATTAGAGAAGACAGAGCCAAAACAATTGGTGCCGATTCTGAGTTAATTTACAGACGCAGAGTCGAAGATATTGAGCTGAAAATAAAAAGATTGGAAAGAGAACAGGAAGGACTTATAGATATTAGTCCGTTAGACAAAAACAGTTTGACTTTTGCTGATTTTCAACCGGAAGCCTTTGTGCAAAAAGATATGGAATTGTCATTGACCATCAGAAATTTAAACATTCAGTTTGAAGTGACAAAAAAGAGATTCGAATATTTATTTGGTAAAACATTTTAGTTATGGGAGGTACAAGATATGACTTAGGCGCTCGTTTGAGCAGAGCAACAGCAGCAGGTTACGGATCTAAATCTGCGAGTGAGATTTTTACACAAAATTCTTTACGAATGGCGCATGAATCGATGAACCCAAACGGAATTACGTTTAGAGAAGCAAGAGATTCTGAAGTGCATCCAAATACAGTTCCCATTATTTTAGGACTGGATGTTACAGGAAGTATGGGACATATTCCGCATGAATTGATAAAAGAAGGTCTTCCTAAATTAATGGGAGGAATTATTCAGGGTGGAGTGCCGGATCCGGCACTTTTATTCTTAGGAATCGGAGATCATGAATGCGACAGATATCCTTTGCAGGTTGGTCAATTTGAATCTGGTGATCAGGAACTGGATATGTGGCTGACCAGAACGTATATCGAAGGCGGAGGTGGAGGAAATGCAGGTGAAAGTTACTTATTAGCCTGGTATTTTGCCGCTTTTCATACCAAAACCGATGCTTTCGAAAAGAGAGGCCAGAAAGGACTACTGTTTACCGTAGGTGATGAACCTAATTTAGAAACACTTCCGGCATCTGCCATAAAAGAAATTATGGGTCAGGGGCAGCAAACGTATACGCATCTTGAATTATTAAAAGAAGCACAAAAACGTTACGAAGTATATCACATCAGCGTATTACATTCTGATCAGGCCATAAGAGCAAATGTAGCCTGGAAAGAATTACTTGGACAAAATTGTTTGTCTATCGAAGATCACAAAGAAATCCCGAATGTAATCAGGAAAATCATTTGCGATAAACATAAAAGTTCAGGATTAGGTTTAGGAACAATTCCGCTTGACGGATTAGATAATATAGAAATGCTTTAAATGTTGAACACATAGAAAGTATATTGGTTTAAATGAGTGAAACGCCTTTTTAAAGTTTTTAAAAATCGATGTTTCTATGTGTTTAAATAATATTTTACAAAATGAAAACAGCAAAAATAGTTATAGGTTTAGGATTTGGTGATGAGGGAAAAGGAATTACAACAGATTTTCTGGCGAAGCAAAATCCTGAATCTATAGTTATTCGGTTTTCAGGAGGGCAGCAGGCAGCGCATACGGTAATGATTGGCGATAAAAAACACGTTCATTCGAGTTTTGCCAGCGGTGCACTTCGCGGTTTGCCGTCCTATTATAGTGAACATTGCACGATTCATCCTGTTTTTTTATACAATGAAAGAAAAGAACTCGAAGAATTAGGAGGGAATGTTGAACTTCACATTCATCCTTTAGCCAAAATCACAACACCTTTTGATGTTTGGCAGAACAGAAACAATATTAAGAATTTAGATCACGGAACATGTGGCAAAGGAGTTGGTGCCACAATGAAACGTAGTGAAGGTCCATACAAATTATACGCTATAGATCTGATAGCGCCCCGCCAGATGCTTTTGGCAAAACTGGAAAAAATTGCCTATTACTACGGTTTTCTAAATGAAAGTGAAATCGATGAAGAAGTCAGTCATTTCCTTGAAGTGATTGATGAGATGGAGTGGAACATTAGCGATTACAGCTTTTTAGAAAAGTATCAGAATCTTATTTTCGAAGGAAGTCAGGGAGTTTTACTCGACATGGATCACGGTGTTTTTCCGAATGTAACGTACGCGAATACAACATCTAAAAATGCGTATGAAATCTGTAAAAAGTTACAAATCGCAGCTATCGAATTGTATTATGTTACCAGAAGTTATGCTACCCGACACGGAAGTGGCTGGATGAATAACGAAAGAGAATTAAAATTAAAAAATAACGAAGAAGAAACCTGTGTTTACAACGACTTTCAAAAAGAATTGCGAACTGGTGATTTAGATTATGAGCTTTTAAATTATAGTTTAAAACTAGATGCTGCTTACAGTCCAAACGCAAAAAGAAATCTGGTGGTAACCTGCATGGATCAAATCGAAGTGGATTATGAATTTGAAAAGCTGACTACTGATTTTAATCAAATTTATGGATCATTTTCACCCGACTCAAAAAATTTTAAACAGTTGACTTCTTTGTTTCAATAAGAAAAAAAAATGAAATACAATATAGAAAATATAGCCACAGAAAGTAAGTTTTTATTTTTCTGGGGACATCAACCTAATAAGGACGGAAGCATTTCTAAAACCTGCTTCAGTCAATGGTGGTTAAGTTCGTTTGAAGTCGATAAAGTGACTTATAAAACGGCAGAACACTGGATGATGGCCAAAAAAGCAGAATTATTTAAAGACGATGCAGTTTTGCAAAAAATCCTTCAGGCTAAATCTCCTGCTGAAGCCAAAAAGTTTGGAAGAGAAGTAAAGAATTACAATGAAATCCTTTGGTTGGCTGCGAGATTTGACATTGTGAAAGAAGGGAATTATCATAAATTCAGTCAGCATCCGGAGTTAAAAACTTTTTTACTTAACACCAACGACAGGGTAATAGTCGAAGCCAGTCCGGTCGATGCGATTTGGGGAATAGGAATGGCCGGTGATCATAAAGATGTTCTGAATCCTGCAAAGTGGAGAGGTTTAAACCTGCTGGGTTTTGCTCTAATGGAAGTTAGGGATGAATTACAATAATTTAAGGATTATGAAAATAGAAATCATCAAAGCCGACATAACAGAAATCAAAGTGGATGCAATTGTCAACGCAGCCAATACTTCCTTATTAGGCGGCGGCGGAGTTGATGGAGCTATTCATAGAAAAGGAGGGAAAGCAATTTTAGACGAATGCATCCAAATCCGAAATAAAAAAGGTGGCTGTAAAGTTGGAGAAGCGGTTATAACAACTGCCGGCAATTTACCTTCACAATTTGTAATTCATACCGTTGGACCGGTTTGGAATGGAGATAAAGAGGAAAAAAAGAATCTGCTTAAAGCTTGCTATCAAAATAGTTTAGAACTGGCTGTTGAGAATAAGATTAAGACAATTGCTATTCCTTCCATTAGCACGGGGATTTATAAGTTTCCTAAAGATAAAGCCGCAGAAATTGCGATAAAGACAGTAAATGACTTTGATAAAATTTCAGAAATAGAAAAAGTGGTATTGGTTTGTTTTGATGATGAGAGTTTTCAAATCTATACTAGTTTATTAGAAAAAAACTATAAAAAATAGAGTTAGATTGCTATAAGCTCCGGCGGAGCATAATACTTATAGATAAATAGACATATTTATAAAAAAAAGCTCCATCGGAGCGATATATTGTCTTGTATTTTGAATTCAAAACAATGTCACCCTGATGGGGTTCTTTTGAAATAAATTAGACTTTCTATACATATAACATCCCTCTGGGATTTGTATCCTAAAATCTAATTCAGATAATTAAAAATAACACAATGAAGATATTGTGTACAGGAATAAAATGAAAATAGAATTAAAAAAATATGATGAGCAAGTAACAGCATGGCCAGAATCAGGCTATCATATAATGGCTCAATATGACGAGGAAGAAATAATAGTGTATCAATCGTACCGAAAAGATATTGGTGAATTTGCTGTAAAAAACCAGTTTTTTGGAGGAGAATTTAGCCTTAACCGAATGACCTGGATCAAACCCAATTTTCTCTGGATGATGTACAGAAACGGATGGGGAACAAAAGAAGAACAAGAAGTGGTGCTGGCGATTCATCTTAAAATAGCAGCATTCAATAAATATTTGCAAAATGCCGTTTATTCTTCTTACGATGTATCACTTGGAATGAGCCGGGAAGAATGGCAAACACAGGTAAAAACATCTTCGGTAAGATTGCAATGGGATCCTGATCACGATCCGTACGGAAATAAGTTAGAGAGAAGAGCCATTCAGATTGGTTTACGGGACGACTTTATAAAATCTTTTGCTAAAGAAGATATTCTCCTAATTGAAGATATTTCGGAATTTGTAAAAGAGCAATATTCGTTTGTTCAGAATGGGGAATTAGAAAAATTAATAGTTCCTGCCGAAAAGCCATTCGTTTTTAAGGATGAAGGATTGAATAAGAAACTTAAAATCTCTGGAAATAGTGAATGAAAAAACAGCCAAAAGCGTAAGCAAGTTTCTAAGTTTGGTTCTTAGACATTCGCCAGAAACCATCGGATTAAAATTAGACGAAAACGGTTGGGCAGATGTTGATGAATTAATTCTAAAATGTAATAAGAACGGAAGTCCAAATCAAATGACTGCTGAACTTCTCGATTACGTAGTAGAAAATAACGATAAAAAACGTTTTGCTTTTAATGAAAATAAAACAAAAATCAGAGCCAGTCAGGGACATTCGATTTCCGTTGAATTAAACCTGAACGAGGCAGAACCTTCGGAATATTTATATCACGGAACGGTTGCAAGGTTTTTGGAAAGCATTAAAAAAGAAGGTTTGCAAAAAATGAGCCGTCAGCATGTTCATCTTTCTAAAGACAGAGAAACAGCGATTAAGGTAGGAGGAAGAAGGGGAGTTCCTCAGATTCTAACCGTTAGAAGCGGCGCCATGCATAGAGACGGATTTAAATTTTATTTGTCTGAAAACAATGTTTGGCTAACAGATGAAGTTCCGACAAAATATATAGAGTTCAAATCATAAAAAGTATTACAAGCCATATAAATTAAACAAAAAAAGGTAATTATGATAGTAGAAGCAGCAATAGGCGATGCATACGGTGCAGGTTTTGAATTTCGCGATTTAGATTTTATTTCTCAAAACAACGATCTGACGCAATATCATAAACACGGACTTTATACCGAAATCTATAAAAGATATACAGATGACACTCAAATGGCAATCGCTATTTCAGAATTGTTATTAGAAGATGACAATTGGAACGAAATTAAAGTCGCAGATAAATTTGTCGAAGTATTTCACCGAGACAAAAGAAGAGGATATTCAGACAGGGTTTACAATGCTTTAGATGCCAGTAAAAACGGATCTGATTTTCTCAAAATAATCAATAACGGCAGTAACGGAAATGGTTCAGCCATGAGAGCGTATGGTATTGGTTATTTAAAAAACATTCATCAATTGATGGAGTTTTGTGAAATTCAGGCAAAAACTTCTCATCACACAACAGAAGGAATCAGTTGTGCGAAACGTATCGCTTTGGCTGTTCATTATTTTAAATACAATTTAGGTGACGGATCGACTTTGATCTCGTTTTTAAACGAAACTTTAAAAGAGAACGAAAACTATAAAATTACGTCTCCAATTGATATGCATGGTTATCCAACCACACAAGCAGTTATAAAAATCGTATCTGAAGCCACTTCTATGAAAGATTGTTTGAAAACGAGCATCGATTATGGTGGAGATACAGATACTGTTGCCGCTTTGTGCATGGCGATTTTAAGTCACAAACAAAATTGTGATAAGGCGCTGCCTTGGTTTTTATATGAAGAGTTAGAAAATGATAAATTCGGGAAAGATTTTTTGATTAAATTGGATTCGGACCTCTTGAATAAGTTTAAATAATCAAGTGAATAGATGAAACGAATATTAGTTTTTGGAGATATTCAAGTAGGTTTAAAATAATTAGAATGATGAACAATAAAATAGAATCTGGTTTATTTGGCTTAGCTATTGGCGATGCTTTGGGAGTTCCCGTAGAATTTTATTCCAGGAATTCCTTAAAACAAAATCCTGTTTCTGAAATGATTGGTTATGGAACACATTATCAGCCTTTAGGAACTTGGAGTGATGATAGTTCACTTGTTTTTTGTTTAGCTGAGAGTTTATGCAAAGATTATGATTTATTTGACATAGGCAGAAACTTTGTAAAATGGTACAGTACAGAATTATGGACACCACACGGAAAAGTTTTTGATATTGGAATTGCTACAAGAAATGCGATCCATAATATCGCAAAAGGTCATGAACCGGAATTATGCGGTGGTTTTGAAGAAAAAGACAACGGAAATGGTTCGTTAATGCGTATTTTGCCTTTGGTTTTCTATCTTCAGAAGGAAAAAGATATTGACGTAATTTATCAAAAAGTCAAAGCGGTTTCATCGATTACTCATGCTCATTTCCGTTCTGTATTTGCTTGTTTCATTTATGTGATTTATTGTTTTGAAATTTTGAAAGGAAAAAATAAAAAAGAGGCATACACAGAAATGCAAAATCTCCTGTCAGATTTTTTGAAAGACAAGGAATATAATCCAAAGGAAATTCAGTTATTTGATAGAATTTTACAAAATGATATTTCCGGATATCCTGAAAACGAAATTGCATCATCTGGTTATGTGCTGCACAGTCTGGAAGCGAGTTTTTGGTGTTTTTTGAATTCGGATACTTATGAAGAAACTGTTTTAAAAGCCGTTAATCTGGGTGAAGATACAGATACAACAGCAGCGATTGCCGGAGGTTTGGCGGGTATTTATTACGGAATAGAAAATATTCCTGTAAAATGGATTGAAAATTTGGTGAGAACCAATGATATAAAAGATTTAGCAGAACGATTATCAAAAAGTATAAATTAATATTATGAACCCACTATTATTAACAGACGGTTACAAAGTTGACCACAGAAGACAATACCCGGATAAAACCACTTTGGTATATTCGAACTGGACACCAAGAAAATCAAGAATCGAAGGTCTTGATGAGGTCGTATTTTTTGGATTACAATATTTCATCAAAAAATACATTATTCATGATTTTGATGCAGCTTTTTTCAAACAGCCAAAAGAAGAGGTAGTGAAAAAATATGCACGCCGAATCAATAATTATTTAGGCGAAAATCAGGTAGGTACCAAACATATCGAAGATTTACACGATTTAGGATATATTCCGATGGTGTTCAAAGCCCTGCCAGAAGGAGCAAGTGTTCCGTTGAGAGTACCCATGTTTACGATGTACAATACGCTTCCGGAGTTTTTCTGGTTGACGAATTATTTCGAAACCCTACTTTCAGCAGTAGTTTGGTTGCCATGTAACTCCGCTACAATTGCGAGAGAATACAGAAAAGTTTTAGACAAATATGCTGATGAAACATCCTCTGTTCCTGAATTTGTAGATTGGCAGGCGCACGATTTCTCCATGCGTGGAATGGGCGGAATCGAAGCGGCTATCACTTCTGCAGCAGGACATTTATTAAGCTTCACAGGTTCAGATACCATTCCGGTAATTGATTTCTTCGAAGAGTATTACAATGCCAATTCTGATAAAGAGTTAATTGCAGGTTCAGTTGCCGCAACAGAGCATTCTGTAATGTGTATGGGAACTACTGAAGGAGAATGCGAAACTTTCAAAAGATTAGTTACTGAAGTGTATCCAAAAGGAATTGTATCTATCGTTTCTGATACCTGGGATTTATGGAAAGTTTTAACCGATTATTTACCACGATTAAAAGAAGATATTGTTGCCAGAGAAGGCAAAGTAGTCATTCGTCCTGATAGCGGTGATCCGGTAGATATTATCTGCGGAAATCCAAACGGAAAAACAGAAGAAGAGAAGAAAGGTGTAATAGAACTGCTTTGGGATGTTTTTGGAGGTACAACGAATGCAAAAGGATACAAAGAACTTATTCCTCAAATTGGAGCCATTTACGGCGATAGTATTACTGTAGCTCGATCTGTTCAGATTTGTGAAAGACTAAAAGAAAAAGGGTTTGCTTCTACAAATGTTGTTTTAGGAATTGGTTCATTCACGTACCAATACAATACCAGAGATACTTTTGGTTTTGCTATGAAAGCAACTTATGGAGAAGTGGATGGAGAAGGAAGGGCGATCTTCAAAGATCCAATTACAGATGACGGAACTAAAAAATCAGCCAAAGGATTGATGAAAATTGATTTAGTTGATGGTGTATATCATTTAACAGATAATGTTTCCTGGGAAGAAGAAAAACAAGGGGAATTGAAAGAAGTTTTCAGAGACGGAAAACTTCTAACAGAGCAATCTTTGAGTGATATCAGATCTAGGGTTAAAAATCAAATAAGCGTTACGTTATAAAACTAAAAAAGTCTGAATTTTAAATTCAGGCTTTTTTTTTTTGATACTGCTCCTATTGATCTATAAACAATATTTTGCTCTTAATTCTTTTGCTTCCTGATCAGAATGATATCCTATTAAAAGCAATCCTTCTGTACATTCGATTCTTTTTTCTTTGATTAATTTCGTAATAAATAATTCAAATTTCATGAATGAGCAGTATTTTTTATTTATAAAATTTAAATACTTTCTTTTATACGGAATTTTTTCACTAGTAATAATATGTAATAAGGCTAATTGTAATTCGTCAACATGTGCTTCTGAATCTAACTTGAAATTTCTGGAAATTTTTTCACCATCATAAATAAAAGAAATTAAGTTGTTTATTCCATTGCTGTACATAGGGCCGGATCGTGTGTTTTCATTTCTTTGACCAGAGTAGGAGTTGCCGTAAACAATGAGGTTTTCTATTTTGCTATAATCGTATTGTTCTGTATGAATAGCAAGAAAATTATCTCCAAAAGAAATAAATCCAATAAAATGCCATTTAAGTTCTCATATTCATTTAACCGAATGGCACCTCCAATGATATAAGTGATAAACGGAAGTATAAGTACGTAATATGCATAACTTGATATTTCGCATCCAAATGATTTCTCTATAAAAATTAATAGAAGCGGATATAATATAATTGTGAGTATAGAAAACCAATTAAACTTTTCAGACAACATAAAGTCAAATTGTTTGGCTCTTTCAGGAAAAAAAAGCGATGCAGAAAAGGACATTTACTTCTTATAAAAATTATTGTGATCGATATATTCCCAGACTTTAGGCGGCAAAAGCGGTTGAATGTTTTTGCCTTCTTTAATGCTGTTTCTGATAAAAGTTGAAGAAATCTCTACAATCGGAGCATCAATAATATGAACCTTTGGGTGTGATTTTAATTCAAAATTTTCGGCTTCTTCAGAAATTCTGGGATACACATAAATGTCATAATGATCTAAAATAACTTCATAGTTTTTCCATTTATGAAATGTTTTTAGATTGTCTTCGCCCATAATCAATGAAAAGTCATGAGTGGGATACTTTTCATGCAAATGAATCAGCGTATTTACCGTATAATTAGGTTGAGGTAATTTGAACTCAATATCTGAAGGTTTAATTTTTGCGTAATCCTCCGTTGCCAGATAAACCATTTGCAAACGCTGATGATCGTCTAACAAAGTTGATTTCTTCTTTAACGGATTGTGAGGCGTAACCACCATCCAAATCTGATCCAGGTCCGCAAACTCCGCCATATGATTGGCAATAATTAAATGACCAACATGAATGGGATTATACGTTCCGAAATAGAGACCTATTTTCATAGTTGTTTTGTTTCACGGAGATTCACAAAGTTGCCCACAGAGATTCGCAAAAAATTTAATTTTCTTTGTGTGACTTTGTGTTTTTTTTCTTTGTGTAGCTCTGTGTAATAATTACTTGTTTACAAAATCTTTTACCAATTGATAGGCTTCTTCTTTAGCAGTATCCAAATCGTAATTTTTGATGATGGTATCAAATTGAGGAGCAGTTGCCAATTCAACCGAAGCCTTTGCAATTCGCATATTAATCTTGTCATCACTTTCAGTAGAACGTTCTTTTAAACGTCGTTTAAGTTCATCTACACTTGGTGGTTTTACAAAAACAGCTAAAGTCTGTTCCGGAAATTTATGCTTGATACGCAATCCGCCGGCAACATCAATGTCAAAAATCACATTTTTGCCTAAAGCCCAGATACGTTCAATTTCGGCTTTTAAAGTACCGTAAAAATTATCACGATACACTTCTTCCCATTCCAGGAAATCTTCGGCTTTAATGTGCTTTTTGAATTCTTCCAGCGAAATAAAATAATAATCTTTTCCGTGTTCTTCTTCTCCGCGGGGTTCGCGGGAAGCCGCTGAGATCGAAAATTCTAAATTTAAATCTTCTTTCCCAAGTAAATGCTTTACTATAGTTGTTTTTCCTGATCCTGAAGGGGCTGAAAAAACAATTAACTTTCCTTTATTCATTCTTTATGCTTTTGGCTTTAAGCAATATGCTTAAGCTTTGGTTGGGGTGTTTTCTGCTTATTGCTTAGAGTCTGCGGCTTTTACAAAACATTCAAAACCTGCTCTTTAATTTTTTCTAATTCATCCTTCATCATCACGACCAATTTCTGCATTTGAGCATGATTCGATTTTGAACCCATTGTATTGATCTCGCGACCCATTTCCTGAGTAATAAAGCCTAATTTACGACCATTAGCTTCAGTACCTTTTATAGTTTCTAAGAAATAATCTAAATGATTTGTCAAACGCACTTTTTCCTCTGTAATATCCAGTTTCTCTAGATAATAAATTAATTCCTGTTCAAAACGATTCTCATCAACATTGACTTTCAATTCAGAAATCGCAGTTTGCAAACGATCTTTGATAGCCTGAATACGTTCCGGATCAAGCGCCAGAGCATCATTCATATATTGACGGATATTTCCAATTCTCAAGTTGAATTCTTTTTCAAGAGATTCACCTTCGTCTTTTCTAAAAGTCAGGATGTTTTGTAGTGCTTCCTCAATGATAACCTGAATTTGTTCCCAGTCGTTTTCATCGATTTCCTCACGTTCTGTTTTTAGCGTATCAGGCATACGAACGGCCATTTTCATTAATTCAGTTTCGTCAGCATCAGGATAGACCTCCTTAAGCTGTGCGATGTAGTTTTTTACAACAGGAACATTTACTTTAGTCGAAGTTTGTTCAGAAGTACTTTCGATATAAATTCCGAAATCAATTTTACCTCTTTCAAGTTTTGTAGAGATCTGAGTTCTTAAACCTAATTCCATTTCACGATAAAGCGACGGCATTCTTACGTTTAAATCTAAACCTTTACTATTTAAGGATTTTACTTCAACGGTAATTTTTTTTGTAGGCAATTGCAAAGAAGCTTTGCCAAACCCTGTCATAGATTGTATCATATAATTGAGTATAAAGGCGCAAAGATAAATAAAACTTTGCAGTCTTGAGTTTTAAATCGCTAATCTGTTAAAGTCAGCTTTGTGTAAGATTTTTTTGCCACGAATTTCACGAATTTATACAAATTATTTCCAAGCTACTTCGAGTAGATTTTCAGAATTCAGATTGTAAAAAAATAAAATTCGTAAAAATTTGTGTAATTTGTGGCTAACTTTTTTAGAGTCAAAACTTTAATTAGGGCGTTCCCTTCGGTCGGGCTATCCGCTCCCAATCTTTTTTTGAGCAGAAAAAGCTCAAAAAAAGGATTTCCGCTTCTATCCCTAACGCAAACCCGTGCGCTTCAGAACTTTATTTTTCTAAAGCTTTTACAACTTGCAATGTCACAGGTTGTGTGTTGCCAATATAAATTTTACCATCAATAATAAAAACCGGACGGCTTAAAAAAGTATAATGTTCTAAAATGTACTTTTTAAAATCAGCTTCAGTCAAAGATTGATTCTTTAAGTCCATTGATTTGTATAGTTGTGCTTTTTTACTAAATAAAGCTTCGTAACTACCTGCAAGCTGGTACATTTCCTCTAATTCTGCTTCAGTAATAGGATTTTGTTTGATGTCGTGAAAAACCAAATTATTGTCTTTCGGCAAGCTTTTAATAATTTTTCGACATGTATCACAAGAAGCTAAGTAGTATATTTTATTCATGTTTTTAAATTTAAGAGACTACAAAGAAAATTCATTTAAAACTGAAAAATGCCTAATTTTAGAAAAAAATAAAAATTATGAATTCAGTTTTTGAAGTACAGAAAACCATAAGAGAAATTCTTTTGAAGATTTTAGACCATCATTCCTTAGAACAATTAAATAAAATTCCACCAGGATTTAATAATAATCTGATTTGGAATATTGGGCATTGTATCTCTTCACAACAAGTTTTAATCTACAAATTATCAGGTTTGCCAACGATGGCTTCAGAAGCATTTATAGCCAAATACAGAAAAGGAACTAAGCCTGAAGCTGATGTTTCACAAGCTGAAGTTGATGAAATTAGAGCATTACTTTTGTCAACTCTAAGCCAAACAGAAAAAGATTTTGCGAATAATATTTTTGTTACTTACAATGAATATACTACGAGCTTGGGCTTTACACTCAAAAATATAGCAGGAGCTTTGGATTTTAATAACTATCATGAAGGAATTCATACCGGAATTATAATGAGCATTAGAAAGTTTGTTTAAACTTTTGGCCGTAGTTTTTGATTGTTTGGAATTTCCAGATATGGTAAACCCGACAGGTTTTAAAAATCTGTCGGGTTTGATTATCGAATATGTTATTATTCTACTATAGTTTCAATCGTCACTTTCATAGCGCCGCTTCCTTTGTTTTTTGAGATTTCCATAAAAGCTCTTTTGGATAGATCTATTTCTCTGGTTTTTACAAACGGACCACGATCTGTAACTTTTACGATGACAAATTTTCCGTTAGCTTCATTGGTCACTTTTATTCTTGTGCCAAATGGTAGTTTTTTGTGAGCTGCGGTATATTTATTATTATTGAATTTAATTCCGCTGGCTGTTTTTTTTCCATTAAACCGGTCAGCGTAATAGGAGGCATGCGCATTTTTTTTATAAGGCTTTAATTTTAAACCTTTGTCTGTAAATACAGAATCAATTGGGAGAGCAAGTATATCGGGTCTTGCGGTTTTTACGGTATCCTGAGTAATTTTAGGTTCTGTTACTGGTTTTGTTTGACTTATAATATAAGTAAAGCAGCTTAAAAAAGTTATGGTAAGTGTGGTGAGTATAATTTGTTTTTTATTTCTCATTTTTTATTTTTTTTCAGACTTGGGGAGTTTGTACAAATAATATGCCGAGATAAAAAAAGCCCTATTATTTTAGGGCTTTAATTGGTTTTTAGAACCAAAGGTTCCATGGAATTCTACTTAAGATAAGTAATAATCCGATTCCGTAATAGATTGCAAAAGTTTTAAACTTCGCTTCGCTATTGATTAATTTTTTATGTTTTGACCATCCAATAGTAATTAAGGCGATGGCTATAAGATTGATTAATGGGTGTTCTAATGAAGTTAGTCTCAGTTCTGCGTTAGACATTTGTCCAAACGCTGCTTTTCCTAATGGAGAAACAAAATAAAGAATTAAACCAACTAATAATTGGGTATGCGTTCCGATTAAGGCAAACAAGGCAATTTTACGATCTTTAGCGGTAAAATCTTTTTTTGAAGTCAAGCTAATGATAGCATTTACAACGGCAACTAATAAAAGCAAAAGTGCTAAATAAGCCCAGCCAGAATGGAATTTTTGTAGAAAATGGTACATAAATTAATTTTTTTGTTAAAACAAATATAGCAAAAAAGGGTATAAAAAAAACGGCATCAGACTAAAAGTCAATGCCGTTTTTATTATTTATTTAGATTCTAAATTTTAGAAATCGTAACGTAGTGTAAAGTTCCATGTTCTTCCAAATCCGAAGAATACTTGGTTAGCATCAGCTACTCCATTGTAAAGTCTGTTGTTAGAAGCATAAGTTCCTAAAGCAGCATTTGTTGAACTTACGTTGTCATCAGCGAAGATGTTAGTTCTAGACTCAGCGATGTAAATTTTATTCAAAACGTTATTTACGTTTAATCTAAAGTTTACTGATTTGTCTTTGTTCTTACCAGTTAACATTTTGTATGAGAAACCAGCATCCATTAATCCATAAGAAGGTAATTCTAAAGCTCCTTTATTTGTTGGAGATGTAAAGTTTACAGGGCTTAATCCAGCATATAAATGGTCATTATAATTGTAGTTAGCATCAATTGTCACTCTAGTTAGAACTTCGTAAGAAGCTCCTAAAGAAGCAGTCAATTGTGCTGCGTCACCTACTTTTACTTTGTCCATGTATACAGTTGCTGCAGTGTATCCTGCAACTGGTGTGTTGTCTGCCTGGTTGTAAGCGTTTACAGTAGCATTTCCTTTGTATTCCCAGATTCCGTAAGAGAACATACCTGTAATTCTTAATCTGTCAGTAACGTTTGAGCTACCTTCAAATTCAATTCCAGAGTGAACCTCGTTTAGACCAACATATTCTGTATAAGTTGAACCAGCTGGAATAGTTGGTGTTGCAGGAAGTGCATTACCTTTTAAGTATCTGTCATTCCACGTTGTGTTGTAAAGATTTACTGTACCGTTGAATTTACGTGAACGGAAAGCATAACCAGCTTCAAATCCTGTAATTTTTTCATTAGTAAGGTTAGGGTTTACAGTAGATCTGTTGTTAGGATAAATAGAGTTAAAGAAAGGCTGTTTTGAGTAGTAACCAGCATTTACGTATACATTATTTTTTTCGTCAAGGTTGTAGTTTACACCACCTTTTGCGTTTCCACCTAAAATGTTTTTGTAAGGAGTAGAGGCTAATGGATCAGTTGATTTGTATACAAAATTATCTTCTCTTTTGTATCCTTGTTGTGAGATAGCTCCTTGTACAAAAGCAGTTAAATTATCTTTAGAGTACTCTAATTGAGTAAATACTCCGTACCATTTTACATTCCCGGTGCTGTTGAAAGCAATTTTATCATAGTTTTTCTTTTGAAAAACATTCCATTGAACATCTGTAGGGTAAGTTGAAGTAAGGTTTCTACCGTTTGGTTTTAAGTCTGCAATAGTATTGTCAAAATATTCACCTCCGCCTAATAAGTCATTTACAACTGTATAGTGGTATCCTTTGTAAGTTCTTCCGTCAAAACCAAAATCTAATGTTAATGTATTAGATAATTTTTTGTTTAGGTTGATTAATGCTCCAAACCAGTCATGAGAGTTGATAGATGAAGTTTGTGTAATACCTGAAGTAGATGTAGATGTAGCAGCGTTATAATCAGCATTTGATCCGCTGAAGTAAGCACTGTTTTGGTAAACGCCATTAATTTTTTGTCTTTGTTGAGCTCCTGCTAAACCAGCAATAGTTACTGGTTGGCCTGAGTTGTAAGCTACGATTTTATCATAATCTACTAGACCGCCCGGTGTTCTAAAAGCTAAAACATCGTTGTATCCTTTTCCTTTAATACCTCCAGTTGCACTAGCTCCTGCACCACGGCCCATTGAGGCGTAAAGAACAGAAGAAAGTTTTGTAGTTTCGTTGATTTTATAATCCCAGTTCAACGAAGCAACAGGTTTGTGGTAGTAATTTTTTCTGATGTTGTATTCTTCCCCATTCAAATATCCTGTATCAGCATTGTATCTGATATTTGGATCACCATTATTACCATATTGTTGGTAAGTAGCAATTGTAGAAGCAGTAGATCTTTGGTTGTGCCATTGTGGCGCACCTGTTACAGTAAGTTGAAAATCATGTTTACCGCTTTTGTTTGCATATCCTAAAGCAACGTAGTAGTTAGAACCTTCAAACTTAGTTCCGTCAACATACCCGTCTCCCATTGTTTGTGATAACAAAACCGAAGCAGAAAGACCATTGTCTAATTTTCCGGTATTGTAAGAACCCTGAATTTTGAAGTTTCTGCCGTTTCCGAAACCAGAAGAGAAAGATCCGCCTTCTTTTCTGTCAGAAGCTTTAGTCACAATGTTAATAGTTCCACCAACTGAAGGAGTTGCAAGTTTAGAAGCTCCTAGACCTCTTTGAACCTGCATAGCAGAAGTAACATCTGCTAATCCAGCCCAGTTACTCCAGTAAACAGAACCGTTTTCCATGTCGTTTACCGGCATACCGTTGATCATAACGGCAATGTTGTTTTGGGTAAAACCACGAATGTTGATTCTTGAATCTCCAAAACCACCGCCTGATTTAGTTACATAAACAGAAGGAGTGTTTCTTAAGATCTCCGGAAATTCCTGAGTTCCTAATTTTTCCTGAATTTCAGCAGCTTTAATGGTAGAAACTGCAACAGGAGTTTTTCTGTCTTTTGCAATATCGACTATACTACTTTTTACAACAATCTCGGTCAATTCGTTTGAATTAGATTCTAAAACGATTGTTCCTAAGTTAGTAGTTCCGCCTTTTGAAACTGAAAATCTTACAGTTTGGTTTTGGTAACCTAAAAAAGAAATAACGATTTCTCCTGTACTTGTTGTTGTGTTGAGAGTAAATTTACCATCAAAATCTGTAGAAGTAGCAGTTGTAGATCCTTTGATTACTACGTTTGCTCCTGGTAATGAACCTGTACCGTCGGTAATCATACCTGAAATTTTTCCTTGAGAAAATGCGGTTGACACTATCATGAACAATAGTCCAGTGAGTAACCAATTTTTCATTGTCTTCATTTGTTATTAGTTTATTGTTTTTGGCAAAATTATAACAATTAAATCAGATAGTGTTATCAAAATGTTAAGAAAAATAAGTTTTATCTAATGTCTTGCGCATTAAAATGATTTTTTCTTTTTTTATTAAACAAAATAATGATTTTTTGAATTTTTGAGGGTGTATTTTGTTAAAATGATAATGATTTGCATTGTCTTGTAATGCTAAACTTGCAATAATCAGTACTTTAAGTATATTTTGGGGTATATTTATACGAAAAAACGCCTTAATTTTAGTTAAATCTAGGCGTTTCAGTTTGTTGCAAAATTATTTTAACAAATTTCTATTTGTTCTTCAGGAAGTGATTTAGTAAAAATGAAGTTGAACTGTCATGATTTTGAACAATCTTAGTGTTAATTTCATCTAAAATCGAATTGGCTAACTGCTTTCCTAATTCTACTCCCCATTGATCGAAACTAAAAATGTTCCAGATAACACCCTGAACAAAAATTTTGTGCTCATATAAAGCGATTAAGGAACCTAAAGTTTTAGGTGTTAATTTTTGAATTAAAATAGTATTTGTTGGTTTGTTCCCTGTAAAAACTTTAAAAGGTAATAAATAAGATGCTTTTTCTGCAGGAAGACCTTGCTTGTCAAATTCAGCCTGAACCTGTGTTGCTGTTTTTCCATTCATTAAAGCTTCTGTTTGTGCAAAAAAGTTCGACATTAACTTATCGTGATGATCTTCGTTTCCGTATAATGGTTTTACGAATCCGATAAAATCAGTTGGAATTAATTTTGTTCCCTGATGAATCAATTGAAAAAACGCATGTTGTGAGTTTGTTCCTGGTTCTCCCCAGATAATAGTTCCGGTTTGGTAGTTTACAGGTTTTCCGTCGCGACCAACACTTTTTCCGTTGCTTTCCATGGTTGCCTGTTGCAAGTAAGGAGCCAGTTTTTGTAAATATTGAGTATAAGGAATCAAAGCTTCGCTTTCGGCACCAAAGAAATTGTTGTACCAAACACTTAGTAAACCTAGAATTACAGGGATATTCTGGTCAAATTCAGTTGATTTAAAATGTTCGTCAGTTTCATATGCGCCTTTTAATAGTTCATTATAATTATCAAAACCAACGGCTAAGCTAATGCTTAAACCAACAGCACTCCATAAAGAGAATCTTCCTCCAACCCAATCCCACATTGGGAAAACATTGTCCGGATTAATTCCAAATTCCGTAACTTTTTGAATGTTGGTAGAAACGGCAACGAATTGTTTGGCGATATCTTCTTGTGAAGCTGATTTTAAAAACCACTCTTTGATAGTTTCAGAGTTGGTTAAAGTTTCCTGAGTGGTAAAAGTTTTAGAAACAATTACAAAAAGGGTTGTTTCCGGATTTAATTTTTTAATTATTTCATTTACGTGATCGCCATCAACATTGGAAACAAAATGAACGTTTAAATGATTTTTGTAAAATTGTAAAGCTTCAACCGCCATTACCGGACCAAGATCAGAACCTCCAATACCAATATTGACAATGTCAGTAAACGCTTTTCCGGTAAAACCTTTTCTTTGCCCGGAAATTACTTCACCCGTAAATTTTTTGATTTTATTTTTTACTTCATAAACTTCCGGAATTACATTTTCTCCGTCAACTTTGATAACAGTTGATTCCGGAGCGCGTAGTGCGGTATGTAAAACAGCACGGTTTTCAGTTTGATTGATAATTTCACCACCAAAATATTGCGAAATAGCATCTTTTAATCCGATAGAATTTGCTAATTCTAGTAAAAGAGAGATGGTTTCCTGACTTATGTTATTTTTAGAATAGTCAACTAAAAAGTCATTCCATTGCACGTTGAATTTTTCAATACGAGCGCTATCTTGTTGAAATAATTCTTGTATAGTAGTTTCGTGAATTGCATTATAGTGGTTTTGCAGATTTTTCCACGCTTCAGTCCCGGTTGGGTTTGTTGTGTTTAAAGCCATTTTTTTTTGTTTAATTGAGAATGTGGTTATAAAGAACAAAAATACTGAAATTAGTTTTAATAGCTTTAGGCTTCACAATTATATAACAAATAGTTACGAAAACGATTTATAGGACGGTTAGTTTTGAATTCTTGCCGTTATTATAATCGCACCATCATTTTCTTTTTCGTTGTATATGATACGACTACTGTTTTTGTTTAAAAAGTCTAAACTGATAATGTCAGATTTTTCAAGAGGCAATATAATCGTGTCTTGCTCTTTATCGTATTTAAAAGGAATCCCGTTTATTACAATAAAAGGAAATTTGCCAATTTGGTCTTCTTGAAATGCGTGGTTGACTGATTCTAATACGAAATATTTGTTTTCTTCTGAATCATTTAAAATGAAAGTATTTGGATTAGAGCATCCTGTTAATATTGTTGAAGAAAGGAGTAGTAAAAATCGTTTCATTGAGGGATATGATTTGATTGCGAGTTTTTTAAGTGAAATTTTTTCACCAAATCTGCCACCATGGTTTTTTATTGATCTCGATTTTTCTCTCGGCAATATTGATGTCTATTCTTTTTGGGGATTCGTTTTTGATTTTAGAATCATCAAAAAACATTTCGCCATTTTCATGCATTCCAAGGGGCGATTTTGTTCTCTCTTTCCAGTTTTCAGTTTGTAATTCGGGAATTAGTGGTGTATTTCTTTTGTCAGTGAATTTTTTTCTGGCTTTTTCTGTGATTTCTTCTTCAAGGTTTGAAGTCGAATTTTTAAGAAGTGTTAAGGAGTTGTCCGGTATGTTTAAAAGAAAAATTTGTGTCTTATTATCGATTTTCTGAATATCCAATACTTTAAAATAGGCAATAGAATCTAAAAGAAAGTGACCATTTTTTACGGAATCAGGATTGAATTTGGATAGGTCTTTTGCATGAGCACTTGCAATTAAAAATCTTAAATTGCCAGAAAGTCCGCCACCTAAAGAGCTCATGTCGGTAAAGCCTTTTTCCTGTATGATTTGTCCGATTTTATAATTTGAAATTAAATGATCAGAAAGATTTGTGTCTCTGTAAAATAGTTTTAAACCTGAAAATGTTTCATTATAAATGGCTTTGAGACGTGCATTTTTCATGGTTTCAAATCGTTTTATTAAAAATTTGAGGTAGTCAATCTGAATTCAGTAGATAGCAATTTGAAAAGAAAAGCCAACGGAAATACTATAATACTAATAATAAATATTCTTTTACCACTTTGTCGGTCTTTATCGCTGTAAGAGAAAATTCTTTGACCATTTGGAAGTGTTTTTTTAGATTTCCAAAGAGAATACTCGATAATAATTCCAATTCCCCCGCCTAAAAAAGCAAATATATATCCAGCAATTATCCAGGATTTTTGATTTTCTTCTGGTTTGGATAAAATTTTTAAACGCTGTTTTTTTAAAGTTGTCAGCATTTCGGTGTCAATTGTTTTACCTCGATCAGCTAAAAGTTTTTGTGCTAATTTATAATCAAAAATATTCCACTCATCAGAATTTAAAAGAATTTCGTATAATTCTTCATTTGTAAAACTTAATAAGTAGTAATCTTTATCTATTTCTTCAAGCATGATTTCTGTCTCTTTTTCAAGAATAGCTTCTGCTTTTTCAAAATCTGATGAATCAATCTGTATTTCGTATTGATTTTGTACCGTACTTCCTGAAAAAGTGATATCAACAGGAGCGATATTGTTTCCTAAAACAGTTTTAATATTGTTTTTGTTTAATAAAGTTTCCAGTTCTTTGGCTTGAAGCAATGTTGGGAAATTTCGGAAAGCAATAGCATTTTCAATCATTTATGAGTATAAGTTATTATGAAATTTCTAATCTGTTAGATTGTTGTTTATAAATTACCAATGCTGTCCAGCTCTCTTTTCAATGGCTCAATTTGTTTCATGAAACGCGCTTTGTCGCTTCCTGTCAAGGATTCTCCTGTAGGTAAGTTAAGGCGAAGTGCATCTACCTGAACTCCGTTTTTCCAGAAACGATAGCAAACGTGAGGTCCTGTTGCTAATCCTGTGCTTCCTACTAAGCCAATAGTTTGTCCTTGTGTAACTCTTTGCCCTCGTTTTACTAAAATTCGCGACATGTGCAAATATTGAGTAGAATAGGTGCCGTTGTGTTTTACTTTTACAAAGTTTCCGTTTCCTGCCGTATATCCTGTAGCTTCTACAATTCCGGATGCTGTGGTTGAAATTGGTGTTCCGGTGGGAGCAGCATAGTCAGTTCCTTTGTGGGCTTTCCAGGTATGCTGTACAGGATGAAATCTATTTGCCGTAAATCGGGATGTAATTCGGCTAAATTTGATTGGCGTTTTTAAGAAAAAGTTTTTCAACGTTTTTCCTTCGTCATCATAATATTCTACTTTTCCTGAAAGTGTATCTTTTTCAAACGGGAAAGCATATATGATTTTTCCTTTATATTCGAAAAAGGCAGCTTCAAGATCTTCAACTCCGTCATAGGTTTTGCCATTTATAAAGCGTTCTGTAAAAATTAATCCGTAACGGTCTCCTTTTTTAAGCTTGAAGAAGTCAATAGACCATGAAAATACTTTTGTAATTCTGTTAGCCAGTGCTGCTTCTACACTTTCGTTTCCTAAAGTTTCGGATAAGGAGCTTTTTAAAACACCGCCAATGATTTTTCGTTTTAGTGTAACAGGTTTTATTTTTTATAAGCTTTTGTAATACTGTCCCGAAAATCGACTACATAATAAGTCAATGCATCCGGCTGGTAAATGAAAACTTGTAATGTATTCGTTTTGTTTTTTGATCGAAGAAGAGTATAAGGTTTGTGGTAACGAATGGTTCTTACATTAAAGGAATCTTTTATCTGTTCAACAATATCATAAACTTTTTTATCTCCAATATTTTGACGTTGAATGATCGATCCAAAAGAATCTCCTTTTTTTATGGTGTCTTGCAGAACATTAAAATCAGCATAATTAAAGCCAAATTCTACTTTTTTCGTTTTTGGTTTAGTAACTTTAATTTCAACTTTTTCAGCTGTTTTGTTACATGAAAATATCGAAAATGCTAAGATTATAAGTACAAATGCTTTTTTCAAACTTTTAAAATTTTTTAGGAAATTAAGTGGTTGTTTCATTTCCCCAATTGGACAATTCTTCTTCGGTCCACAATTTAGGAAAAAAGATGCGTCTTTGGTATTTTGGGTGCATATATTTTTGCCAGTCACTACCTCCTGTGGCTTCACCATTCCCTTTTCCGCTTTCTAAGATGTATTTTCTTGCAGTGTTTAAATGCTGCATAACCCAGGTGATATTCACGGTTTTATCGTAATGGCGCATGGCCTGAATTAATTCTTGGTTTTGCTGGTCTTCGAGAGGGAGTTGTGTGAATTTTTGCCAAATATTTTTTGCTTTAAATGTCGATATTTGTCTTAGAAATTGACCTTTATATTTTTTTTCGAATTCCTGAAGTAGGTAGGATTTCTCTCCTGTGTGATAATCTTTTCCTGCGGCCTGCCAATACAAATGTTCAAAGCTGGTTTCTAAATCTGTATTTTCATCAAAATTGTCTTTGTATCTGCGATCCGTTAAATTGATCACATCTGTTGAAGCAAATTCGATTAACCTGTATTGTGCACTCTGAAATCCGCTTGCCGGTGTCAGTGTGTTTCTGAATTTCATATACTGATCGACATCCATTCCATTTTCCATGATGCTGAACGAGTTGGTAAGCATATCAAAATAACGCGTGATTCTGGATAATCTCTCACTGAAAAAATCAACCTGAATGTTTTGTGTGTCGGCAATTTGGTCAATTTCCCACAAAATCATTTTAAAAATTAACTCATTTACCTGATGGTACATGATAAAAACCATCTCGTCAGGTAACGTCGTGCGTTGTGTTTGTAAGCTTAAAAGAGCGTCAGTCTGAATGTAATCCCAATAAGTGATTGGTTTTGACCAGAGTAATCCTTCTAATTGAACCTCGGTTTTTTGATTTATAGCTTGAAATTTAAGGTCAATTTCTTTTAGGATTGATTCAGAATTATCTGTGGTATTCATTATTTTTTTACTTTAAATGGATTTTTTAATCCTTTATATTCGTCAAGATCGGCTTTAAGTGATCCTACTGCCAAATCTGCCTTTATTCTAACCGGAACTTTATTGTCGTCGTCTGTGATCCAAAGGGTTACGCTTTCTTTTTCTTTAAAAACGCGTCCTGTTTGTACCAGAGGTTTAAACATCATGGTAGAAACGGTTCCAAATTTAGTTGTAATATCTTGACGGCCTACATACTTTAACTTAAATTTTGTGATTTCTTCATCAAAAAACATGTCAATTGTAATGGCTTCTCCCGGTTTAAGTTTATCTATGGTCGGATGATTTCGCAAGTAATAGAAAGAAGAAATAATATCCTGAACATTGTCTGTCAGCACAATCGTCTTTTCGGTTTTACGCTTGTAATCTTTAACTAAAATCCTGTTTTCGTTTTGGTTAAAAAAACCTTCCTGATCTTTCGTATAGCCGCCTTCGTCGATTTTTCGGACATAACGATAAGGGTTTCCGGTTTGCTTGTCGAAGTAACTTTCGTATAAATCTTCTACCTTAAAGAAAAGTTTAGACATTCCGGTTGTGTAGCCTTTGCCCACAGCATGAAATACTTTCTTATTGTTGATTGTGGCATCTTTTATTTCGAGCGTGGCGTAACCGGCGTTTATAATTCCATAATGAATTCGAAATTTAAAGTATTCTCCTGTATCGAAAGCATCTTCTTTTGCGGAATCGAAACTAAGTGTCGTGAGAATTAATATAGTGAGGATTAACTTTTTCATAGTACAATTTTTACATTTCAATATAAAGATAAATAAATGCAAATTCTATTCCAAATGTACCAAAACAAAAAAACTCAGTCAAGAAATGACTGAGTTTTTATGCTATTAACTAACCAAAAAACTATAAATTATGAAATTTATATCAATTCAGAAGGAAACCACCCCTTCTTGATTTGCGAGTGCAAAGATATGCAGAAAGTTCAAAAAAGAAATAGCAAAAGGCAAGTTTAACATAACATTTGCATAAAAATCATCACTTTACAGAGAATTATTCCGTTTAATGCAAAAATATTGCGTTTTTATAAGGTTCCTCTCAATTCTTGCTCTCTCTCAATTGACTCAAATAGCGCTTTAAAGTTCCCTGCGCCGAATCCTTTTGCACCCATTCTTTGAATAATTTCGAAAAAAAGCGTTGGTCTGTCCTGAACTGGTTTGGTAAATATTTGTAATAAGTATCCATCTTCATCGGCATCGACCATGATGGCAAGTCTTTCAATTTCGTTAATATCTTCTTTCATCATGCCCATATGTTCGCCCAATCTTTCAGGAATTGCCTGATAATAAGTGTGGGGAGGAGCAGATAAAAATTCAACACCTCTTGATTTTAAATCCGAAACGGTTTTAATAATATCATCTGTTGCAATAGCAATATGCTGAATTCCGGGTCCGCCGTAGAAATCTAAATATTCTTCAATTTGAGATTTTTTCTTTCCTTCTGCCGGTTCATTGATTGGGAATTTGATTCTTCCGTTTCCGTTTGACATTACTTTACTCATCAATGCCGAATATTCAGTATTGATTTGTTTGTCATCGAAAGATAAGAAATTCACAAATCCCATAACATCTTCGTAGAATTTTACCCAGATATTCATTTCGTTCCAGCCTACATTTCCAACCATGTGGTCAATATATTTTAATCCGGTCGGTTCAGGGTTGTAGTCTGATTTCCATTCTTTATATCCTGGCAAGAAAACGCCATTGTAGTTTTTTCGTTCTACAAAAATATGAACTGTTTCTCCGTACGTATAAATTCCGGAACGAACTACTTCTCCAAATTCATCTGATTCAATCGTTGGTTCCATAAACGAACGGGCACCACGTTTCATGGTTTCTTCATAGGCGCTTCTGGCATCTTCCACCCAAAGTGCTGCCACTTTTACACCGTCACCATGTTTTTTTAAATGATCGTTTATTGGAGAATTTTCGTTTAAAGGCGTTGTCAAAACAATTCTGATTTTGTCTTGTTTCAAAACATAAGAGGCTTTGTCTCTTACTCCGGTTTCTAATCCGGCGTAAGCCAGTGACTGATATCCGAAAGCGGTTTTATAATAATGTGCAGATTGTTTTGCATTTCCTACATAGAATTCTACATAATCTGTTCCTAATAATGGAAGGAAATCTTGTGCTCCTTCAAAGATTTTTTCTAATCCGTATTCTACTGATTTAACTTCTTTACTCATTGTGTTTATTTGTTTAATCGGTCAATCGTTTATTTGATTTGCCGAAATGTTATGTTTAAGTTTTTTTTACCACAAAGAGCGCAAAGATTTTTTTGAGTTAGATTTTGTAAAATCATAAAAGAGCGCAAAGCTTTACGAACTTGGTTTGATAAAACTTACTTAGAAACTTTGCGAACTTTGCGAAAAATTCTTTGCGGACTTTGCGGTTAGATCGATTTGCTAGTTACTCTGTCCAGGATTTATAATACTGTCCATCATCAAGACCCATGGCTTCTTCAGTAACCATAAGCGGACGGAAAGTGTCAACCATAACGGCTAATTCGTGGGTTTCTTTATGACCAATACTGCGTTCCATCGCGCCGGGTGCAGGACCGTGAGGAATTCCTTTTGGGTGCAAAGTAATATGACCTTGCTCGATATTATTACGGCTCATAAAATCGCCATCAACATAATAAAGTACTTCGTCTGAATCTATATTGCTGTGATTGTATGGCGCTGGAATTGCTTTCGGGTGGTAATCGTAAAGTCTCGGGCAGAAGGAACAAACGACAAAAGTAGCCGTTTCAAAAGTTTGGTGTACCGGTGGCGGTTGGTGCACACGTCCTGTTATGGGTTCGAAATTATGAATTGAAAATCCGTATGGAAAATTATATCCGTCCCAACCCACAACGTCAAAAGGATGAGTGGCGTAAACCACTTCGTGAATCATGCCTTCTTTTTTTATTTTAATTAGGAAATCACCTTTTTCGTCATGCGTTTCCAATTCGTTTGGTAAAATAAAATCACGTTCGCAAAAGGGCGAATGCTCTAAATGTTGACCAGACTGGTTTTTATAACGTTTTGGAGTATAAAAAGGAGAATGAGATTCGACATAGAAAAGTCGGTTTTCTGAAGTCTCGAATTCTATCTGGTAAATAATACCTCTTGGGATAATAAGATAATCACCATATTCAAAAGGAATATTTCCGAGCATGGTTCTTAATTTTCCTTTTCCTTTATGGATGAAAAGCATTTCATCGGCATCGGCATTTTTGTAGAAATAATTTTTAAGTGATTCTTTTGGGGCGGCCAATCCTATGATACAGTCTTTGTTGACTAACATGGCTTTGCGGCTGTCTAAAAAATCATTTTCAGGTTTTAATTCGAAACCTTTAAAAAGCAATGATTTTATGTTTTTTCCAATTGCAATTTTTGGTTCAACGGAATACGAGTTTAAAATTTCTTTGACCTGTGTGGGTCTGTGAACATGATAAGATAATGACGAATGTCCGTGAAAACCTTCGGTGCCAAATAATTGTTCGTAATAGAAACCTCCGTTAGGTTTTTCGAATTGGGTGTGTCTTTTTTGAGGAAAGTCTCCGAGTTTGTGATATAATGGCATGGCTTTTCAATTAGATAATTTGTAAATTAGATAATTCGAAAAATTTGAATTGTGTGAACAGATAATCAGCTCAATATTGTTATTGACCAATCATCTCAATTCGGTAGTTTTACTCAGGATTTCTCTTGATAAGGAATTGAAGATACTCTAATAAACCTGTCCATTTTGTTTTCATTATAACAAATGTCGTAATTTTTATTGATTTAAATTATATATTATATCAATTATTAACGTAAAAAAATCACGAACTATATTTTTTACTATAAAATACTTATATTCTCTATTGTAGTGATGTTTTAGTACTGGTTTATATTAAAATACAAATCCGATACTAAACCAGGTGTAGCTTCTTGACATTTCCGGAGACCAGGATTGTTTGACTTCGATTGGGCCAATTATGGTTTCTAATCCGTAACCCACTGCATATCCGGAATATTTAGGCATTGATACCCAATCGACACTGGTAAATATGTCATCGCCTAAGTTGGCATAATTGGCTGAAAGGTTGATGTGATTCTTTTTGAAAATCTCATAATCCAGAGTAATGGCTGTTTTTATAAAACTATTTCCGGCAATGCTTAGAAAGTCGTATCCATAGAAATAATTGAAATTATTGATCTTGTTGTAACCGTAACCTCCCAGTATAAAATCGAAAAACGGAACACTATCGCTACCAATATTAAATCCGGCATCAGCTCCAACTTTAATAGTTGCTTTTCTGAATAGTGTTTTTGCGAAAGCAATCTCAGCCTTTGCAATTGAGAACGGCTTAAATTGTTTGGTGTAATCAGATGATGCTAAAAAGGTTTGGATATCTGTTGAAAAATACAATCCGGAATGAGGATAACTTCTATTGTCGAATGAATCGTATTTGAGATAGCCAAAAACACTAAAATAGTTGCTTTTTTCAATAATCTTATCCGTATTAGAAAGTGTTGGAGAGTTTATTTTCAGGTATTTGTATTCAAGTCCGCCGCCCATTAGGAACTTTTGAACAAAGATGGTCTGAAAATAAGCCTGATTGGTAACGTCCATAAAATCAACGTTTATTAAGTCTGCAGTTGAGTTTTCTTTAAATACATTGCTGATACTAGTGGTTACATTTCGGTTAAATTGATTCAATCGCGATTTAAAACCGAAACTAATGTTAAAACCATTCTCTACATAATAGTTAAAATCATATCTGAAATTGTCTCCCAAAACGATATCAATTGAAGTGATATCATTTTTCAGGAATGTTTTTTTATGGGTAAGATTCAATAAAATTCCGCTTTTATAGAGTCCGTCATAATGCAAACCTAGTTTCAGGTAAGTTTGTGTTGGATTTTCTTTTAATACAAGATCGAGATCATCTTCTTTACCATCTGGTTGCAGACAATAGGAGATGGTACTAAAGTTCTGGGTAGCATTTAGATTATTGATTCCGGTTTTAAGATCATTATATGTAATGGTGCTTCCGGGTTTAAAACGAAGTTTTCCGCGTATGTACTCTCTGGTAAAATTTTCTAATTTGTCGCTGTTTATTTTGTTTATCTCCAGAGTGTCAGTTGCGATTTTTAGTTTTGGTTTTTTATAAAAATTATTTTCATTGGAGAGTGTTTTGATTTTTTCGTAAACGGCAAAAGCAGCTTCTTCACCTTTTCTGATGATTTCTTCGCCTTTGTCGAATGAAATAACGCCATAGTCACGAATGTCCGGTTTAATATAAACATCAGTGTCCTTGATCTTGCTTTTCATTTTATCAATGGATTGCAAATTGGTAATCTGAACCAGAATTCGGGTAGCATTTTTAAGGTTTTTTCGGTTCATTAAATCATCCTGAACATCAACACCAATAATGATATCAGCACCAAGATTTCGAACTTCTTTTATAGGGTAATTATTCACTACACCACCGTCTACCAATAAGTTGCCGTCGATTTCTACCGGAGTAAAGAGGGAAGGAAATGCGGCACTCGCCATCATCGCCTGTACTAAATTTCCTTTGTTTAATAAAACTTCTTCGCCCGTTTCGATATTGGTACCAATACACAAGAAGGGAGTTGGGAGTTTGTTGAAGTCGCGTACATGTCGAACATTTCTGGTCAGACTGCTTAATAAATTATAATTGTACATTCCTTTAGAAAGTGCCTCCGGAATCCCGACTTTGAAATTGCTGAAAGGTAAAACGATTGCATATAGTTCATCATTCTTTTTGCCGTAAAAGTTTTTTGAGGAACGCGGTATGTAATCATTAATAAGTTCATCAAAATTGGTTTTTTTGAAAATAGAGTCAATCTGAGAAGCATTATAACCGGAAGCGTAAAGTCCGCCAATTATAGATCCCATACTGGTTCCGCCAATATAATCGATTTTGATTCCGGCTTCTTCCAAAACTTTCAAAACTCCGATATGCGCAAATCCTTTTGCACCGCCACCACTTAAAACCAATCCAATTTTAGGTCTTCTGGCTTCGTCTTGTTTTGCTTTTTCATTGTTCTCTTGTGAAAAAGAATATTGTGAATTGAAAAATAAAAGTGTGAAAAGAACCAACTGTACGCCCCAGATGGTAATGGAAAACTGCGAGAGACAAAGCGATATTTTTTCCTGTAAAAAAAGAGCGACTTTAGAAGCTCCTTTTTTTAGAGTAGAAAAAAATCGTTTTGACCGAGTATTTGAAATGGACAGCTGGATTGGGCGCATAAAAAATAACTAGTTGGTTCTGTAAAAGTCGACAATTTTTTTGGCTTTTGATACTCCAATGACATCAGATATTTCTTTTTCGGTTGCTAATTTTAATCTTTTAACACTTTTGAAATGTTGTATTAACGTTAGCATGGTTTTTTCGCCTATACCCGGAATACTTTCTACAGAGGAATTAAGCGCTGCTTTGCTACGTTTGTCGCGATGAAAGGTGATTCCGAATCGATGTGCTTCGTTTCGCAATTGCTGGATTACTTTCAGGGTTTCGGATTTTTTATCCAGGTATAACGGAATGGAATCTCCGGGATAAAATAATTCTTCAAGACGTTTTGCAATTCCGATAATGGCAATTTTCCCTCTTAATTCTAATGCATCTATACTTTTTAGTGCAGCCGACAATTGCCCTTTTCCACCATCAATAATAATGAGTTGTGGCAAAGGTTCGTTCTCGTCTAATAATCTCTTGTAACGGCGATAGACAATTTCGGTCATCGATGCGAAATCGTCAGGACCTTCAACGGTTTTTACATTAAAATGGCGATAATCTCTTTTGCTGGCTTTTCCGTCTTTAAAAACGACGCAGGCGGCAACGGGATTGGTTCCCTGAATGTTCGAGTTATCAAAACATTCTATATGTCGTGGTTCAACAGGTAAACGCAAATCTTTTTGCATTTGTGCCATGATACGATTCGTATGACGATCCGGATCTACAATTTGCAATTGTTTGAGTTGTTCGATTCTGTAAAATTTGGCGTTTCGAATGGATAAATCTAAAATCTGTTTTTTATCACCAAGTTGCGGAACGGTTGTTTTGATGTTTTCCCCTAAATCAATTTCAAACGGAACAATAACTTCTTTTGACAATAACTGAAAACGTTCGCGAAGTTCGATGATTGCCAGTTCTAATAATTCTTCGTCAGTTTCGTCCAGTTTTTTCTTCATCTCTAAAGTATGGGAACGAATGATTGATCCGTGCGAAATTTGAAGAAAGTTAACATAAGCTGCACTTTCATCAGAGACAATCGAAAAGACATCGATATTGGTGATTTTAGGGTTTACAATCGTTGATCGTGATTGGTAATTCTCGAGAACTTCTATTTTTTCTTTGATTTTCTGTGCTTCTTCAAAACGTAAATCCTGTGCATATTGATTCATCAATCGCTTGAAGTCTTTCATGCTTTCTTTAAAGTTCCCTTTCAGTATTTCGCGGATCGCATCAACTTGTCTCTGGTATTCTTCCAGCGGTTCAAGACCTTCGCAAGGACCTTTACAATTACCAATATGATATTCTAAACAAACTTTGAATTTGCCGGAATCGATATTTGATTTGCTTAAATCATAATTACAGGTTCGCAAAGGATACAATTCTTTGATTAAATCCAGAATAGTATGTACAGTTTTGAAACTGGTATAAGGGCCAAAATATTCAGAGCCGTCTTTGACCATTCTTCTGGTCGAAAATATTCTCGAAAAAGGTTCTCTTTTAATACAGATCCACGGGTAACTTTTGTCATCGCGAAGCAATACATTATAACGGGGCTGCAGGGTTTTGATTAAATTGTTTTCTAACAAAAGCGCATCGGTTTCAGTAGGAACGACAATGTGTTTTATAGTCACAATTTTTTTTACCAAAACATTAGTTTTGGCAGTATCATGAATTTTATTGAAATAGGAAGAAACCCTTTTTTTTAAATTTTTGGCTTTTCCAACATATAAGATCTTTCCCTCTTTATCATAATATTGATATACACCGGGATTGTCCGGCAGGGTTTGAATTTGAAGATCTAAGGACGGTTTTTGCATTCTTTTTTATTTCTGAAGTACCTGAAAAGCCTTTTTTTTAAATCATTTTGATTCCCTGAAAAAAGCTTAACACTGATTTAGTTTCAAATTTACGAAATCAAAAGAATAATTTCTATATTTAGATTTTATAATTCTACATGAAAAATAGTACACCCTTGGTTATTTTTGGCGAATCGATTTTGCCGGGAGAAAACAAAACGATAAACGTTGAAATTGCGAGGTTACACACGACTACAAAGCTTAATATTCCGGTTATTGTGCGTCGGTCAAAGATTGAAGGTCCGGTAGTTTTATTCTCTGCGGGAATTCATGGAGACGAAATTAATGGGGTCGAAGTCGTTCGTCAGATCATCAGCAAAAAGATCAATCGTCCTGCAAAAGGCACTATTATTTGTATTCCGATCATTAATATGTATGGTTTTGTCAATAAATCACGTGAGTTTCCGGATGGAAGAGATTTAAACCGCGTTTTTCCGGGAAGTAAAAAAGGTTCTCTGGCCAGCCGTTTTGCCTATCATATTGTGGCAGAAGTTTTGCCGATTATAGATTATGCCGTCGATTTTCATGCCGGAGGAGCAAGCCGGTTTAATGCACCGCAAATTAGAATTACCGAAAATAATCCCGAATTGAAAGTTTTAGCAGATGTTTTTAATGCTCCGTTTACTTTGTATTCTAAAAACATTAATGGTTCGTTCAGGAATACTTGTGAGAAAGCCAATATCAAAATGTTGCTTTTTGAAGGTGGAAAATCATTAGACATTAATAATGTGATTGCTAATGAAGGCGTGATGGGAGTAAAACGTTTGCTGCATTATCTGAATATGCTGGATCCGAAACAAGTGGTTGAAAAAGCTCATGATCCATCAATTTATATCAAAAATTCGGTTTGGCTGCGAGCTAAATGTTCCGGTTTGTTACACGATTATAATTTGATTGGCAAATTTGTAACCAAAGGAACTATTTTGGCAATTATTACCGATCCGTTTGGTAAATTTGAACAAAAAGTAAAAGCGCCGCATGACGGATTTGTCATTAACGCCAATCATTCTCCGATAGTTTACGAAGGCGATGCGATTTATCATATGTCTAAAAATAGCCCTGAAAATGCCGACGAATAAAAAAGAATTACGAATACACTATAAAAATCTTCGAAAAGAACTTTCTCTTGATGATCTTGAAGAAAAGAGTTTGGCTATAGCCAATAATCTAATTCAATTGCCCATTTGGGATAAAGCCTATTATCATGTTTTTCTGCCTATTGAAGAACAAAAAGAGGTGAATACTGAATATGTTTTGCATTTGCTTTCCGGAAAAGATAAAGAAATCGTGGTTTCGAAAAGTAATTTTGAATCCCGAGGAATGACACATTTTTTATTGACTGATAATACCAAAATTAAAAAAAACGAATACAATATTCCGGAACCTGTAAATGGTTTACCCGTTCCCTCAGCAACTATTGAGGTCGTTTTTGTACCACTTTTGACCTTTGATCTTTTCGGAAATCGGGTAGGGTATGGAAAAGGGTTCTACGATAAATTTCTATCAGAATGCAAGCCGGAAACCATCAAAATTGGACTTTCTTTTTTTGAAGCCGAAGATAAAATTGAGGATGTTTTTGAATCTGATGTGAAGTTGGATTTTTGCGTGACGCCTGAGAAAGTTTATGAGTTTTGATTTTTTTTACTATATCATTGATATAAGAAAATATAAAGCAGGATGTTTTTTACCGCAAAGGACGCAAAGAAATTAGGCATGGTTTGCGCTGATTTTAAGTTCGCAAAATTTCTAATAGCAACGAAGTGGCATTACTTATATTTTCTAATTTTACCACAAAGTAAACACTAGCCTTTAAATAAACTTACATCACTTATATGGTGAAAAGAAATTTTATTTTACTTCCTTAATAGTCGAACCATCAATCCAGCCTTCGGTTCCGTCTGTTAGTTCAATTCTCTTCCATTGACCTACGGTTTCCATAACGTAGACTTTTGCGCCTTCGTGTAATAACAAAAGAGCAGTACCTGCTTTTTGTGGTTCGCTGCGAACTTCGCTTAATTCAGCAAAAACAATTGCCGGACGATCATTATTGAAATGATTTTTTTCTGACATTCCTGCAAAAACACTCAGTAATAAAGCGACTAAGAGAACAAACATCCCAACAAAGTATATTCTTTTTGAAAGTGTAAGTTGCGAGAAATAGTAGCCAATAAAACTCAACAAAAAGGCAAATGCAATCCCAATAGAGATTTTTGCCCAGATGTTATAATCAAAAATCCCGGTAAAATTCTGAATCAGTTTTGCAAAACCTACTTTTGGGATTTCTTTGATTTCGTCGATAGTCAGTTTTTTGGCAAATTTCAGGTTGTTTAAAGTCTCAGGATCGTGAGGTTTAAGAACCAAAGCCTTTTCATAATTATAAATCGAAGGTGCTACTTGGTTGAGTTTGTAGTACGAGTTGCCTAAGTTAAAATATAACTCTGCCGAATGTTGTTTGTCTTTTTTGATAATACTTTCATAAACATCGACAGCTTGCTGATATTGTCCTTTATGGTACAACGCATTTGCTTTTTCAAAGCTGCTTTGAGCAAAGAAAACCTGTGTGATTAATAAAAAAAGATATACTATATTTTTCATTTTATTTTTGTTAAACCGGATGGGTTTTTAAAATTCGTCCGGTTTGATTTTAAACTAAACAATTTGCTTTTCTAATTCCGAAATAATCAGGACAGCCTTATCAAAATCCTGCTGAATCGAAGCGCTTGATGCCGGAGCATAACGGGCAAATTCGCAATTTTCTGTCAAATTAATGAAATCCTGAACGGATTCCGGGTTTGCATTTCTGGACAATAATAATTCACGAATATTGTCTTTGCTCATTTCTGAAGTTTCGATATGCAATTTAGCTTTTAAGAAATTGTGCATCGCTTTTTCTAAAGCAATATAAAACAGCTCTTTATTTTTAAGTTGTTTTTTTGCTTCAGATAAATATTTCTTCGCTAATTTGTTGTTCATTCTAATTCGGTTTCCAGTTACGTCACCATCAATTGCTTCTTTACGTTTCTTAGCCAAAACAATAATTGGCAAGATGACGAAAGGCGCGAATAATAATAGATAATACAAATTCGAACCGTAAAAATCGTTTTTAGCTATTGAAACTAAGGTTGTTTTTGATTTTATAGACTTGAATTGATCTGTGGTGGTAATAACGTTTTTAGATGCCGTTGGGTTTGCTTCTGCCAGCGTTGGTCCTTCTAATACATCTACCATAATCTCTGGTGAGGTGATCGTTTTATAAGAACCTGTATTCAGGTCAAAATAAGAAAACTGCATTGGTTTTATCGCATACTTTCCTTTGTATTGTGGCACAATAGAATACTTATCAGTAATTTTTCCTGACATTCCGGAAAGTGATGTTGTAACTTGTTCGTCATGAACAGGATCGTACATTTCTAAAGCATTTGGTACAACCGGTTTTGGTAACGTGAACAATTTCATGTTTCCATTTCCTGAAGCACTCACAATCAAATCAAGGCTTTCTCCACTTTTAAGTGTCGTTTTAGAAGGTGTAACGGTAAAATTAAATTTACCTACAGCACCACCAAAACCTTCTGGTTTACTTGCTTCCGGAAGTGGTTTTACGTTAATAGTTTTTGCACCGGCAGATACAACCCTGTTGTCATCTGTTAAGATCATCTGGCCATACATATCGCGACGATTTGAAGGCAATTGTACACCAATGTCCAGTGAAAGAGGTTCAATAGTAAGTCTTCCTGATTTTTGAGGATATAAAATAGTCTTTTTCAGGATAACGAAATAACATCTTTGTCCCTGAAAAGTTCCTTCTTCAGTAGACAATTGTTTGATATCAATATTCTGGTTCCAGAAATCATTATACTTGGGTTTGGCCAATTCTTTAAAACCGGTAACATTAATGTTGTTAAAGTATAATTTATAAACCGCTGTAATGGGCTCATTTAAATACGGATTTGTTTTTGAAATTTCCGCGACAAGACTCAGCGTTTCATTTGGTACACCTTGTGGTCTGCTGTTATCATAAGGATCTCTTTCCTGTGCAACAGCATTGGTTACTACGATTTTTATAGGTTGTGTTTTATAAATCTGGCCGTTATATTCTATAGCAGCTTGTTTGATATAAACGGTACCTTTTTGATTGGGTTGTAAAATATAAGAATAGGCTTTTTGAAAAGAACTTCTGCCGTTTACCCAGGATTGACTCACTTGCTGACTAGGTCCGCCAACAATTCTAAATCCGTCAAATGAAGGTTGGTCAAAGTTATCGCCATCAACATTCATGATGAAGTCAATACGTAACCTTTCGTTTACTCCAAGCGTGTTCTTGCTTACTTTGGCTTCAAATTGAACTTGAGCCATTAGCCCTTGAAAAGTGAATAGTAATAAAATTAAATATCTTTTCATTAATTATTTTTCAGTGTTTTTTACGTTAACTGTGTAATCGTTAATTTGTATAATCGCTTTTACAATTAAACAAATTAACGATTACGCAAATAAACCAAATTTTACCAGTCTTTCTCTGTTTTTCTAGGATTTCCTTTTACTTTTTGAGCATTTACTTTGTCCTGGATTTTCTTTTCCTCATTGTTTACGGCATCTAATAAATTCTGAACCCGATCTTTAGAAATTCCGCCAGGCTGTGGTTTAGGTTCTCCTTTATTGTCAGACTTATCATCTTTCTTCGGATCATTTTTACCATCTTTTTTATCCTTGTCTTTATCGCCTTTGTCGTCTTTCTTGTCTTTGTCCTTATCCTTGTCTTTATTTTTGTCCTTGTCCTTATCTTTATCTTTGTTTTTATCCTTGTCTTTGTCTTTATCCTTATTCTTGTCTTTATTTTTATCGTTTTTAGGAGGATTTTCTTTTAGCTTTTGTTTTGCCAAGGCATAATTGTAACGCGTTTCATCATCAGTTGGATCATTGCGTAAGGCTTCTTTATAAGCTTCAACGGCTTGCGTATAATTTTTCTCTTTCATCAAAACATTTCCTAAATTGTGGAAAGCTTTATGTTTTTCAGGCCTGGTTTTAGCATTCTTTATTGCTTTCGCATAGGCGAACTTTGCTTCAGAAACCTGATTTTGTTTGTAAATCGTATTTCCTAAATTATAAGGAGCAGTAGCACGTTTTGGAAATTTTGATTCTGAAATTCTGTAATTGGCTTCAGCATCAACAAATTTATTCTGCTTATATTCTTCATTGGCATCAGGCAATGTTTTGTCTTTCTCCTGAGCTGAAACTGCCAAAGAGAACGTTAGTAAAATATAAAGAAGTAAATTTTTCATTCTGGTTTTTTATGTTTTTTATTTGTCACGAATGTTGTTGAATTTAACAAAACAGAGTCATTAAAAAGATCTTTTTTGTGTGAATTCGTGGCTAACTTTATTATTTCTTTTCGTTAAATAAATTCAACTCTTTTATCCAATTTGTTTTTCTCTCTAAAAGGAAAATATCAACAAACAATAATAAGAAGGCAAAGCCAATGAACCACTGAAATTGCGATTGAAAATCGGCCATTTGTGTCGCTTCAAATTCTGTTTTCTGAATATTGTTTAAAGCATTTTTAATATATTCTAAAACTTCCTTGGTACTTCCGCCATACACATAACCCCCTTTTGTTGCTTTTGCAATGGTTTTTAATCCTTCCTGATTTAGTTTTGTAATAACAGTTTGTCCGTTTTGATCTTTTTGGTAACTTTTTACTACGCCATTTTCTTTCAAAGGAATTGTACCTCCTTTTTCGGTTCCAACCCCAATCGTAATGATTTTCATTCCCATTTTGTTGGCTTCTTCGGCTGCTGCAGATGCTCCTTCAGAATGGTCTTCTCCGTCAGAAATCAAAATCAGTAACTTGCTGGTTTTGCTTTTTTCATCAAAATAAGTTGATGATAACCGGATTGCTTCGTCAAGTGATGTTCCTTGTGAGGATACCATGTCCGGAGTCATACTTTGCAAAAACATTTTGGCAACGCTATAATCAGATGTAATAGGTAAAACAGGGAAAGCACTTCCGGCATACGCTACAATTCCGATTCTGTCGCTTCCTAGATTGTTGATGATTTGTGAAACCAATTGTTTGCTTTTTTCTAAACGACTTGGCGCAACATCTTCTGCAAGCATACTTTTCGAAACGTCAACGGCAAAAACAATGTCAATTCCTTCACGCTTTACAGTTTCCATTTTTGTCCCAATCTTTGGATTTACTAATCCAATAATCAAGCAGGCAAGTGCCAAAAGGATTACGCTCAATTTTAAGACAGGTTTAAAAACAGATCGCTCAGGACTCAGCCTTTTTACCATTTCGAGATCACCAAATTCGCGTTGTTTTTTTCTTTTCCAATACATATTGAAAAGAAAAACGCACACCACAATTGGGAGCAATAATAAAAGATATAAATATTTTTTTTCGTCTAATTCCATAAATTTTTTAAATTCCAATATTGAAATTCCAAATTCCAAACCTTGTGGTTATTTAAATTCCAATCTTTCAAATTCTAATTTTCTGCCTTTGTTCTAAATTCAGTTTCCAAATTTTTAGATTCCAAATTCCAACTTGGAATTTAAGAGATTTGGAATTATTTAATTTTGAAAAAATTAAATAAAGCTTCTGTAAACGGTATTTCTTAAACCAACTTCTAACAATAATAAAAAGGCCGCCAATAAAACAAAACTTCTGTATTTTTCGTCATAATCATAGAACTTTAATTCCTGGATTTCAGTAGTTTCTAATTTATTAATTGCATTGTATATTTCGGCTAACCTATCATTACTGGTGGCTCTGAAATAAGTTCCATCGGTTTTACGGGCTATGCTTTTCATTAATTGCTCGTCAATTTCCACTTTTTGCATTTTATATAAAAACCCTCCATTTGGGGCATAAGCGTATGGGGATTCGGCCATTCCGTTCGTACCAATTCCTATGGTATATACTTTGATTCCGTATTGTTTTGCGATATCTGATGCTGTTTCCGGTTCAATAAAACCAGCGTTATTCACACCATCTGTCATCAAAATAATAACCCTGCTTTTTGCTTTGCTGTCTTTAAGACGGTTTACTGCTGTTGCCAATCCCATCCCAATTCCGGTTCCGTCTTGCAAAACCGTATCGTATTTGATTCCTTTGATTGCTTCAAGAATAATTGCTTTGTCACTTGTAACTGGGGTTTTAGTATACGCTTCAGAAGCGTATAAAACTAATCCAACTCTGTCATTAGGTCTTTCTCCAACAAAATCTGATGCTACTTTCTTCAAGGCTTCCATACGGTTCGGCTTTAAATCTTTTGCCAGCATACTTCCTGAAACGTCAATTGCCAAAACAATATCAATTCCTTTTGTGGTTTTAGTCTGACTGCTTATGTCAACAGTTCTGGGTCTTGCCAATGCAATAATTAAAGAGCTTAGGCCTAAAACCCTGAAAACGTATAAAGAAGGTTTTAATTTCGTTAACAACGATTCGCTGTTTTTGAAACCCTGAGTCGAACTCATTTTTAAAGTGGCCGATTGCTGGTTGCGTTTCCAGAAAAACCAAGCGATTGCAATTGGAATTAATAGAAACAACCAAAAAAATTCTGGATTTAAAAAAGTTATCTTATTCATTAGTTGCTCGCTTTTCTAAGTTCAACAGAATTTAAAATTCTAGTCGTAATATCATTGGCATAAGTATCGCCTTCTTCGTGTATAATCAAAATTTGCTGTAATCCCTGATCTTGTTTAAACAATAAAATTTCATAGTACGCTTTTGTACTTGTTTTGTCAACCGGGTTTAAAATGGTCATTGTTCCGTATCCTTTAACTCCCTGAATCCCTTGATTGGTTTGGAAATCTTCTTGCTTTACAATAATATTTTGCCCGCCCTGCGATTCAATAACTTTAAGGGAACCTTCTAATGCTTTTGCTAAATCAATATCGGTAGGGTTTTTAAACTTACTGGTAGAAACGGTTACAAAGAAATTATCAACCATACTTCCGTAAGCGAATAGTTGCATTTCTTTGATTAAAGCCATAGTTTCTTTAGGAAGGACTTTTTGAGAGTCCATTCGTTTTAGAACTTTTGGAGTTTCAATTAAAATACCTGGATTTCCGTACTCACTTTTTACCCATTCACCTTCTAATAATTCTTTTGATGCATTACCAAAAACATTGTCTCTTACGACTTTAAAACCTTTTGTAGCAATAAAAAATCCTGTTGTAGCAATTATTAAAAATAAAACAGTTCCTGCTGCAATTGCAATGCGTTTGTTGCGTTTTTTTAATAATTGAAGTTTAATCTGTTTCTGTTTTTGTGCTTCATTCAATAATTGATCTTCTTCTTCAGCAGGAACTTCCGTCGGGATCGCATTATCAAGCGTTAAAATTACTTTCTGGATTTTATTTCGATCTTCAGTAATTTCAAATTCTAAAGGTTTAGATTTTGCGAATTTTACTAAATCGGCCTGACGTAAAACGCGTTCTAAATTCTCAACCGTTTCAGGTGTCAAAGTCATTTTCTTTTTAGTAGAAGCTAATCGTATTGCCTGAATCAATTCAGAAGTGGTGCTTTCCATTGCCGGAATATGTATGGCTTCTTCAATATAGTTACGGGCAATATCAGTCAGTTCACTATAGTATTCTTTGATTTCGCCTTTTTGAACCAGTTCTTTTTGTTCAAGATTGTTCAATAAACTGGTGGCTTTTTCGATAGGAGTCTTATAAACTTCTTCTTCAATTTTTTTCTTTTGGTATTTTTTAATATACCAATATACAAAAGCACCAATGGCAAGAATTACAACTAAAATTAAAAGATAAACCCACCAGTTATTATTGCTTTCAGCATTGGAGATATCTTTAATGTCATACATTTTTTGCTGTAAAGTGTCCACTTTTACACTCGCAACTTCGACACGGATAGAATCGGTTAAAAATGGTTTTTTGTCAATAAGGATTTTAATACTCGGAATGGTATATTTTCCGGAATCAAATTGCGTTAAGCCATATTTTTTGATCAACTCATAAGTGTCATTTTTTTTAACCGTATCAATTGGATACGATTGAATTACTTCTAAAGGACCAATGGTTTTTAGTTTCGGAAAAACAACTTTCGATTTAGAGCTGACAACCGTTTTAAGGGTTAGCTTAAATTCGGCTCCAATTTTATTTTTTGTAGTATCAATGCTCGTCTCGACTTGTTTTTGCTGGGCAAAAATAGCTGAGGAAAGTAAAAATAAAAAGATGTAAAACTTTAATTTCATTTGATTTTTTTAATTTCAGATTTTATTCTAAAATGAATGCTTAATTATGGCACGCGGATAACGCAGATGGCACAGATTTAAACGGTTTTTTTTATTTGTATAATGCAATTAAGAATTTTATAAAATCTATACCGATGGCTATCAGGACTGCACTCTAAAATTATATTTATCTCGATTTGAAATACCCCAGTAATTTAGTTACGTAATTCTCATCAACTCTTGTGTTTACAACTCCTGCTCCTGATTTACTAAAGATTTCCTTGAAATAATTGACTCTTTCATGATAGTGTTTTTCGTAATTCATTCGAACTGTTTTTGAACCCGTATCTACCAATTGAATTTTTCCTGTTTCAGCATCAAGCATCGTAACCATTCCTAAATTTGGGATTTTTTCCTCACGGATATCATAAACCCTAACACCTGTGATATCGTGTTTTTTAGAAGCAATTTTTAAAGTTTGTTCATAATTTTCAGACATGAAATCAGAAATTACAAAAACAATCGCTTTCTTTTTCTGAGTCCCTGATAAAAATTTTAAAGCAGCTCCGACATCTGTTTTCTGACTTTTTGGTTCGAATTCGATCAATTCGCGAATGATTCTCAAAACGTGCGAACGTCCTTTTTTTGGCGGAATATACAATTCTACATGATCAGAAAATAATATTAAACCAATTTTATCATTATTTTGTGTAGCCGAGAAAGCCATCGTTGCCGCAATTTCAGTAACGATGTCTTTTTTAAATTGACTTTTTGAACCAAAACCTTCTGAACCCGAAATATCTACCATTAACATCATGGTCAATTCGCGTTCTTCTTCAAAAACTTTTACGTGGGCTTCATTATAGCGTGCAGTTACATTCCAGTCGATATTACGAATGTCATCGCCGTATTGGTATTGACGTACTTCACTAAAAGTCATCCCTCGTCCTTTAAATGAAGAGTGGTATTCTCCCGAAAAGATATGATTACTCAGTCTTTTGGTTTTGATTTCTATTTTTCGTACTTTTTTTAAAAGCTCTTTTGTATCCATTTTATTTGTTTAAAGTTTAAAAGTTTCAAGTTTCAGGTTTGCTTTACGACCACCTGAAACCTGAAACGTTAAACAAATTTTTAAGGTACTTCAATCTCGTTTACGATTTTGTTGATAATGTCTACAGAAGTAATGTTTTCGGCTTCAGCCTCATACGTTATTCCAACTCTGTGACGTAAAACATCATGTACAACAGCACGAACATCTTCCGGAATTACATATCCACGACGTTTGATAAAAGCGTAACATTTTGCCGCAACGGCTAAATTGATACTTCCACGTGGTGATGCTCCAAAACTAATAAGAGGTTTTAAGTCGGCAAGTTTGTACTTCTCTGGGTAACGAGTAGCAAATATGATGTCTAAGATATATTTTTCGATTTTTTCGTCCATGTATACTTCACGAACTGCTTCTTGTGCGCGTAAAATTTGTTCAACAGAAACTACGGCATTTACTTTTTCGTAAGATCCTTTTAAATTTTGACGAATTACAAAACGCTCTTCGTCAATTTTTGGATAGTCAATTACGGTTTTAAGCATAAAACGATCGACTTGCGCTTCAGGAAGCTGGTAGGTTCCTTCTTGCTCAACAGGGTTTTGAGTGGCAAGTACTAAAAACGGACGATCAAGCTTAAATGTAGTGTCGCCAATTGTTACTTGTTTTTCCTGCATCGCTTCCAAAAGTGCTGACTGAACTTTGGCCGGAGCACGGTTAATCTCATCGGCAAGGACGAAATTAGCGAAGATTGGCCCTTTTTTTATTGAGAATTCGTTTGCTTTGATGTTGTAAATCATTGTACCAACAACATCGGCAGGTAATAAGTCAGGAGTAAACTGGATACGGCTGAATGAACCTTGTACTGCTTGCGACAAGGTATTTATCGCTAACGTTTTGGCTAATCCGGGAACACCTTCAAGCAAAATATGCCCTTGTCCAAGAAGTCCTATTAGTAAACGCTCGACCATATGTTTCTGGCCCACAATAACTTTGTTCATTTCCATTGTAAGAAGGTCTATAAAAGCACTTTCTCTTTCAATTTTTTCATTTATCGCTCTAATGTCTAAAGTCGTTGTATTTTCTTCCATATAAATATTTTTAAAACCTTTTTAAAACGTTGATTTTTATGCCTTACTTTTGAGAGTGCAAATTGAATATTTTTTGAGAAGTAAGATGTTAAAGAATGGTTAAAACTTCGACCAAAGACCTAATTTTAAGGACTAATTGTGAATCTATTTTTATATTTTTAAGAACTTTGATGATTATGCTTCAGAAAAGCATATTTATTACCAAAAATAACGCAATAAAACCATGAGTAAAACAGCATTATCGCCCATAATTTCGGGCACTATGAATTGGGGAGTTTGGGATAAAAACCTTACAACTAAGGAAATGGAAAACCTGATACAACTTTGTATCGAAAACAAAATTACTACTTTTGATCACGCAGACATTTACGGATCTTATACCACAGAAGCTGATTTTGGAAAAGCATTTCAGGCCAGCAAAATTTCAAGAGAAAAATTACAACTAATTACGAAATGCGGAATTCAGATGATCGCTGAAAACCGTAACAACAAAATCAAACATTACGATTATTCTAAAGAATATATAATCTGGTCTGTTGAAGAATCACTAAAAAAATTAAAAACAGATTTTGTTGATGTTTTTTTATTGCACAGACCAAGTCCGTTAATGCAAGCTGATGAAATTGCTGAAGCGGTAGAGAAATTGAAGGCAGAAGGAAAAATTATAGATTTCGGGCTTTCAAATTTTACCAGTTCTCAAACCGAACTGATTCGTCAGAAAACAGAAGTGAGTTACAATCAGGTACAATTTTCAGCTACACATTATGAGCCAATGACAGATGGAAGTTTAGATTATATGCAAACACACGGCATCCGACCATTGTCATGGAATCCGCTTGGAACTGTTTTTAGGGAAGATACCAAACAAACACGTCGTTTGAAAAAATTACTGGCAGATTTGGTTCAGAAATATGGTTTTGGTTCTGATACGCTTTTGCTTGCCTGGATCTTAAAACATCCTTCCGGAGTAGCTCCAATTGCCGGAACCGTAAATATTGCCAGAATTCAATCGCTCATGAAAGCTGTTGAATTAGAAATGGATAAAGAAGACTGGTTCGCAATCTGGACAGAGAGTATGGGAGATGATGTGCCTTAAATAGTACATTTTAGAAATGATACGATTAGAAAAATTCGATAAAAGGGATTATCCTCAATTAATTAATAGTATTAAAGATGCCCGTGAATTAATGCAATTTGCAGGACCGGAATTCACTTTTCCTTTAACCGCAGAACAAATAGAGAAATCGCTTTCTGATAAAAACAGAATTGCTTTTACTGTTGTAGCAGTTTATGATGATTCAATTATCGGGCATTGTGAAATTTGTTTTAAAGACAATTTTGCCAATCTGGGAAGGATTCTGATTTTGGATCAGGAAAGCAGAGGAAAAGGACTTGGAAAACAAATAGTGACTTTGCTTTTGGAATTTATTCTTGAACATAGTGCGCAAAGAAATGTAGAGCTAAATGTTTTTGATTTTAATATAAGTGCCATCAAATGCTATGAAAAGATTGGTTTTACTATTAATCCTGATAAGAAGTTTGTCCGGGAAATGGACAATGAAATCTGGACAGCTCTCAATATGAGATTGAATTTAGATAATTGAGTCATTAAAGATTAAATTTTTTTTTGCCACAGATTAAAAAGATTCTCACAGATTATAAAATCATTTTAATCCATTCGATCTGTGGCAAAAAGCTTTTAAAAAACAAATAAAGAATGAAAAAAACAGTTTTAATTACTGGAGCAACAAGCGGAATTGGTAAAGCAACCGCACAAATAATGGCTAAAAATAACTATAAAGTTATCCTTTGCGGAAGACGTATCGACCGATTGACAGCACTTGAAAAAGAACTTTCGGCTTTTACAGAAGTACATTCTTTGTCCTTTGATGTCCGAGATAAAAATGCCGCTTTTGATAGTATTAATAATTTGCCAACGGAGTTCTCTGTAATCGATGTTCTAATCAATAATGCCGGAAATGCACATGGTTTAGATCCGATTCAGAATGGAGATGTTGAGGATTGGGATGCTATGATTGACATTAATGTAAAAGGTCTTTTATATGTTTCGAAAGCAATAATGCCGCAAATGATCGAAAGAAAATCGGGACATATTATCAACATCGGATCTACAGCTGCAAAAGAAGTCTATCCAAACGGAAATGTGTACTGCGCTTCAAAACATGCCGTTGATGCGATTACACAAGGAATGCGAATTGATTTGAATCCTTACGGAATCAGAGTAGGAGGAATTCATCCCGGAATGGTAGCAACAGAATTTAGTGAAGTGCGTTTTAAAGGTGATGTCGAAAGAGCTTCAAATGTTTACAAAGGTTTCGATCCCTTGCAGGCAGAAGATATTGCAGATATCATTCATTTTGTAGTATCAAGACCTTATCATGTAAATATTGCTGATTTGGTGGTCATGAGTACTGCACAAGCTTCATCGACGATAGTCAAAAGGCACTAACTTAGATTTTTAGACTTCTTAGATTTGAAGTTTATGTAATCTAATTAATCTAAAAAGTTAAATATTCAAAAGTTCGATAGTCGAAGAAGTCTAAAATTCTAACAATCTAAGAAGTCTAAAAAAAAATGATCAATAAGCGCCTTTTAATAAAAAATCTACTTGCTCATAATGACGAGAGCAGTTTTTATGATAAAAAAAGGCAGTTGAATTTGCATTCCCGTGAAGGAAAGGGAAAATTCCTAAAACATATTTGCGCTTTATCCAATTCAAACCCTACCAATAATTCATATATCGTGGTGGGAGTAGAAGATCATGACAATGAAATTGTGGGTGATGACTTTTTTGATGATAGCCGAATTCAGAATCTTGTCAATGCTTTTCTGGAAAATCCGCCCAAAATCCAGTACGAGAATGTACCATTCCCGAATCTTCCAAAAGACAAAGTGGTGGGATTGGTTACTATTAAACCCAAAAGTAAAGTATCCTATTTCAAAAAAGGAATTCATACCACTCCGGCCAATAGTGTTTTTATTAGGCGTGGCAGTAATTCGGTTCCGGTTGAAGGCGAAATCGAAAAAAATTACCAGAATACGGAAACTGTAATCGGGATCGAAAATAGTTCCCGAAATAGTATTCAGTATACTCTGGATGGCGTAATTGATTTTATGAATTTCAGGCACAAAGACATGGCGCCTAAATACCATGTTTTTAAAGAATTATTTGTGATTTGCTGGGCTGGAGTTCCTAATAAATCCCGGGATAAAACCTTTTTGTCCCGTGTGGATATTGAGTTGATCAATGAACAAATCAAACTTTTTTATTCGGCTCAGGATGTGGTTACGATTGTTTTTGATGACGATAGTTTTACGATAACCGAATATGTTCCTTTAGGATTAAATGATAAAACAAGTTTTTATCCTTTAGAAAAACAAACGATTCATTTTTTTGATAATGGTTATTATAAGATTGATCGAGAAATGCTTTTTCAGCCTCCGGAATTCAACAGAAAAATGTTGTATCATATTTATAATGCCAATACGGCATTGCTTCAAAAATTGCAAAAAGGTATTGCTTTATCAGAACGTGAATTAAAAGATCTCGAGAATCTTCCTTCGACTTTTATGATTTGTTATCTGAATGGTTTTGATGATGCCAAACAAAAACTAATTGATGCTAAATTGCTTTTGAAACCTTTTGGGAATATTTATTTATCGTTTAAAGAAGCATTGCGGATTCTTAGAAAAATGAAATATGATTTTCAGGAAGGAGCTAAGTAAGGTTCAGAGGTTCAAAGTAACAAAGGTTTTGTATGGCTACATTGTAGAGACGCACAGCAGTGCATCTAACACAAGGAATCTCAGTTTTTTTGAATTGCCTCCAGCTTTAGCTGTAGATAATTATTTCGAATTAAGATAAATGGCTTTAGCCACATTATCGACTTAAATAGTATTTGCACACTATCGATATTTCAGATACTTACTGATTTTATCGTAGGAAAATAAAAGCTCTTTTGGACCATCTGCATACGAAGCGGCTTCATAAGAGTTGTAATATAAAAGCAAGCCTTCATTAGTATAAAAAATGTTCTGAGGCAACTGAAATTTATCATTTTCAAACATTAAACCCGTTGCGTTGATATTTGATTTTTCGGGAATTTTATATTTCGCTCTGAATTCTTTTTCCGCAAAAGCCTTAAATTCATTTTCGTTTTTGAAAATTTCATCGGTAAAAATTGTTTTTCCGGTTTTAGGATGAAATAGTAAAGAGCGTAAACCCTGATAACCATGAGCGCCGCCGGTAAAAGTATAATGATCAACTTTTATGTTTATAATCTGATCGGATTCAAATTCAACAGTTCCATTTATTTTTCCTTCCCAACCAAAAGTTTCAGAGGGGAATTTTTTGTGCATTTCTTCATAAGAAGCAATAAAAGACGCTGTCAGGCTTTCATAATCATTTGCCTTTGAAGGATCTTCTTCAAAATAAACAATCTCTTTTATAACTGAAAAAACTTTTTTGTTGATGCTGTCAGCTACGATAGGGATGTTTTTTGCAATTGGAACGGAAATGGTAATTTTTGGACAATCTTTTGTGCAAGGAATAGCAGACTCTTTTTCAAATGTCTCATTGTCAAATGAAAGCTCTTTGTTGCAACTGGTGAATCCTAAAAACAAAAAGACTAAAAAAATAGCGTGTTTCATGTCAAAAAGTGTTAATTATATACAAAGGTAAGAAGTTGTGTCAGGATTAAAATAAATTAAACGGTAAATTTGTACCACGTTTAAGCATTTAAAATTTGTAACAATATGAAATTCAATACTAAAGTAATACATGGTGGCCAGCATCATGATCCAAGTACAGGAGCTGTTATGCCTCCGGTGTATCAAACATCCACTTTTATACAAACAAGTCCGGGAAAACCTTTGGCGGATTATGAGTATAGCAGAGCGTCGAACCCAACTCGTACGGCTTTAGAAAATGCTTTGGCAAGTATTGAAAATGGTACTCGTGGCTTGGCATTTTCATCTGGCTTGGCAGCAACGGATTGCGTTTTGAGATCTTTTAAAGCGGGAGATGAAATTATAGCAATGGATGATTTATACGGAGGAACTTACAGAATGTTCTCCCGTATTTATAAAGATTCAGGGATTAAATTTCATTTTATTGATATGACTGATATCGGGAAATTGAAATCATTAATCAATGAAAATACAAAACTGATTTGGGTTGAAACACCAACAAATCCGTTAATGAAATTGGCTGACATTGCCGAAGTAGCAAAAATTACGAAAGCCAATAATATTTTATTTGCTGTAGACAATACTTTTGCAACACCATATTTGCAAAAACCTCTTGACTTAGGAGCTGATATTGTAATGCACTCTGCTACAAAATATTTAGGAGGACATTCTGATGTTATTGCAGGAGCTTTGATTGTAAAGGATGAAGCTTTAGGAGAACAATTGCATTTTCAGCAATTTGCAACTGGCGCAACACTTGGGCCAATGGATAGTTTTTTGGTTTTAAGAGGAATCAAAACACTTTCGTTAAGAGTGCAGAGACATTGCGAAAACGGAGAAAAAGTAGTGGAATATTTAAGCAATCACCCTAAGATAAATACAGTTTATTATCCGGGCTTAAAAAGTCATCCGTTTCATGAAATAGCTAAAAAGCAAATGAAAGCTTTTGGCGGAATGGTTTCGTTTACTTTTAAATCAGGTAAAAAAGAAGATTCTATTGCATTTTTAGAGAAACTAAAAGTTTTTACTTTGGCAGAATCTTTAGGTGGAGTGGAATCATTAGCGAATCATCCGGCTTTAATGACACACGCTTCTATTCCGGCAGATAAAAGAGCAGAAGTTGGTATTACTGACGATTTAGTCCGATTGAGTGTTGGTATCGAAGATGCCGAAGATTTAATCGCAGATATTGAACAAGCTTTAGCATAACGAGTAAATCTCAAATAAAAAAAATCCCAAATTCCAATCGTAATGATTTTGGAATTTGGGATTTTTTATATTTGAGATTTCTTTAAAATTCCAGGTAATAAATATATCCTGCATTAAACCAAATTTGCGAATCGTTTGATTTGTTTTCTTTATAAAGATCTTTATTAGGATTTAGACCATCAACCCAGTCAGAATTATATCCCTGATAACGGACTTCGAACATCAAATCGCTCATGGTGGTGAGTTTGTAATGTACTCCGGCACCTAATGTTGCCGATAAAACAATACCGTTTTCGTTAGAAAAACCAAATTGTCGACCGTCTGAGGGCGTTAGATATTTAGGATATGTAGTTAGTGGAAGTCCTAATTGTCCTAATCTAGAACTAGTCCTGGCAGAATAATAACTAACCTGAAAACCTAAACTTAGATACGGACTGAAGCTACCAATTGTGTTTTCGAAATCATGAATCTTCATAAACGGAGAAAATTCTAATTGAGCTCCAAGATTTACTAACGTAGAAGTGCCGTGCATTGCTCTAAGGTGTTGTACGAGATTTTTTTCTTTTTCTCTTTCTACCCATTGGCCAAAATGTTCTAGTTTGGTTGTGTTGAAGGAGAGTTCAGATCTCACTTTAAAATGCTCTGTAAAAAAACTTTCCCGATTATTATTGGCAGAAAAATTTATGAAGTGGACAATTCCTATTCCAAATCCGGTGTTCCCAACATTCGTGTCAAAATTATTTCTTTGACCGTAATCAGATTGAAAACTTACAGGACCGAATATTATTCCTACTTCTTGTGCGAGATCAGATTGTGCATTGGCTATTGTAGTGGTTCCAAAGAAGGCAAATAGCGTGATTATTATAGGTTTGAGCATGTTTTTGGGCTTTCAAATCTTGGCAAATATATAAAAAACCTTGTCTAATCAAAATATATAAATACTTGTATTAAAAATTTAGTAACAAAACACTTAAATAACTAACTTTAAGTGCGATGATTTCGTGCAAATTCAACAGTGTAAAATCGTATTTTTCGTATTGGTTAGAAATTACACAATTTTACTTCAAAAACGAAAAATAATAACAAACCATGATTGTTTTGCATTATCTTTGCGCGTCATTACGAAAACGTTTTCTTAAAACGTGTTTTGTAATATTTATTGACTTGAAATTTATCAACTATTTATTGAATAATTTATTTAAAAATGGAACAAAAAATAAATGAATTTATGGCTCTTGTTGAGTCTAAAAATCCAAACGAACCAGAATTTCTTCAGGCGGTTAGAGAATTTGCAGAAACAGTAATTCCGTTTATCGCAGAGCGAAAAAAATACGATGGAAAAAATTTACTTCTAAGAATTGCCGAACCGGAAAGATCTATAATTTTTAGAGTTCCATGGGTTGACGACAAAGGAGAAATAATCGTGAACAGAGGATTTAGAATTCAGATGAACTCTGCAATTGGACCGTATAAAGGTGGGATCAGATTTCATCATACAGTGAATTTATCTGTTTTGAAATTCCTTGCTTTCGAACAAGTTTTTAAAAACAGTCTGACAACATTACCAATGGGTGGTGGAAAAGGTGGTTCTGATTTTGATCCCGAAGGAAAATCTGATGGTGAAATTATGCGTTTCTGCCAGTCATTTATGACTGAATTGTGTCGTCATATTGGTCCGGATCTTGATGTTCCTGCAGGAGATATTGGTGTTGGAGCCAGAGAAATTGGTTATTTATTTGGTCAATATAAAAGAATCAGAAATGAATTTACCGGAGTTTTAACCGGAAAAGGACTTGCTTATGGTGGTTCCTTAATCAGACCAGAAGCTACAGGTTATGGTGTTGTTTATTTTACGGATCAAATGCTTCGTACTATCGGCCATGAAATAAAAGGTAAAACAGTTGCTATTTCAGGATTTGGTAATGTAGCTTGGGGTGTTGCTCTAAAGATAAATGAGTTAGGTGGTAAAGTAGTTACAATTTCAGGACCTGACGGTTATATTTATGATGAAGAAGGGATCTCTGGTGAGAAAATTGAGCATATGGTTGAAATGAGAGCAACCGGAGATAACAGAGCTGAACTTTATACAAAGAAATATCCAAATGCTGTTTTTCATAAAGGGAAAAGCCCTTGGGAAGTAAAAGTGGATATTGCTATTCCATGTGCTACTCAAAATGAGTTAAACGGAGAAGATGCTCAAAAACTAATTGATAATGGTGTTTTATGTGTTACTGAAGCTGCGAATATGCCTTCAACATTAGATGCTATAAAATTATTTTTAGATAATAAAGTACTTTTTGCTCCCGGAAAAGCTGCAAATGCGGGAGGAGTTGCTGCATCTGGATTAGAAATGACACAAAACTCTATTCGTCTAAACTGGACAAGTGAAGAAGTTGATTTGAGATTAAAAGACATTATGGTTGGAATTCATAACCAATGTAAAAAATATGGTGCTGGAGAAGATGGTTATGTAAACTACGTAAAAGGAGCTAACATTGCCGGATTTGTTAAAGTAGCTGATGCTATGCTTGCACAAGGTGTAGTATAAGTTTTAATATACAATTTTTAAAATGTCTTCATTTTTATCTTTTTAAAAGATAAATTGAAGGCATTTTTTTATTTCTAAAGAACAAAAATCAAATACTTTCGTTTGTAGTATATTTGTCTATTCGAATATGTCAAATAATGAAGAGAAGCTTTCTGTATATTTTGTTTTTAATGTTGTTTCAATTTAGTTTCGCTCAGAATAAATTGTTATGGCAAGGTTATTTTTCTTTTAACGAAATAAAAGATATTTCACAGGCTTCGACAACTGTTTTTGCAGCTTCAGAAAATGCATTGTTCTCTAAAAATGCAGCTACCAATACAATAAAAACAACAACTACCGTTGACGGACTTTCAGGTCAGACAATTTCAGCGTTGCACCATAGTGAAGGATTTAAGAAAACGATAATTGGTTACGAAAATGGATTGATGATTGTGGTCAATGAAAAAGACGGAAGTATCTTGAAAGTTGTTGATATTATCAATAAACAATTGCCGGCAAATCTAAAAAAGATCAATCATTTTATGGAACATAACGGTTTGGTTTATGTTTCTTGTGATTTCGGAATTGTGCAATTCAATTTAACGACATCGCAATTTGGTGATACTTATTTTATTGGTGATAATGGTGCCGAAATTAGCGTAAAGCAAACTACTTATTTTAACGGATTTATCTTCGCCGCCACTTCAAGCGGAATTAGAAAAGCAAATAGTACAAATGCCAATTTGATTGATTTTAATCAATGGCTTTTAGTAAATTCCGGTGATTGGTCGAGTGTTGAAACTTTAGATGCAGAGCTTGTTGCAATAAATTCAGCAGGATATATTCATCGATATAATTCGAATACGTTTATTGGTTTCTCCCAACTTCCACAACCGTCGGCGGATATGAGGGCTGTAAATCACCAGTTATTTATTACAACCCCAAATACAGTGTTTGTTTATAATAATAAAATGATTTTAAACCGTCAAATTGCAAATACTCAGGTTTTAAACAGTACCGTAAATTTTACCTGTGCAACAGCTATTGGGGATTTGCTGTACATTGGGACAAAAGATAAAGGATTGTTTTCGTCAACTTTAGCAAGTGCTTCTATTTTTGAAAATAATACGCCGGTTGGTCCCACCCGAAATAATATCTTTTCGCTGGATGCTACACCAAATTCAATTTGGGCAGTGTATGGAGATTACGATACAAGCTATAATCCATATCCCTTAGATAGTTATGGCGTGAGTAGATATAATGCATCCGGGTGGCTGAATATTCCGTATGAGAATGTTTTTGGAGCAAAATCGATGACCAGGATTCTAGTGAATCCAAATAATGAAAAACAAGTTTATGCAAGCTCATTTTTTTCAGGACTATTAAAAATAGAGCAGGATGTACCGACTATTTTATATAATGAAAAAAATAGCGGACTTGAAACGCTGACTACTGAAGGCCCAAATTATATTGATGTTCGTATCAACGGAACTGCTTTTGATAAATCAGGAAATCTATGGGTTACCAACAGTAGAATAAAAAATGGTTTAAAGGTTTTGAAAACAAACGGACAATGGCAAAGTTATTCGACCGCAGGGATTCTTATTAATGCCGAATCTACAAGTTATGCCAATATCGCGATTGATAAAAATGGTACAAAATGGATTGCTACTAACAGAGATGGAGTAATTGGTTTTAACGAAAGTACAAATACATTCAAAAAAATGAATTTTGGTGCAGACGTCGGGAATTTGCCCATTGATGATGTTCGGTCTGTTGTTGTTGATACTAAAAACCAACTTTGGATTGGAACAACGAAAGGACTCAGGGTTTTGTCGAATGTAGGGGGTTTTCAGACGGAGAGTCAGTTAAAAGCAAATCCGATTATTATTATGGAGGATAATTTGGCTCAGGAATTATTATACGAGCAGTCTATAACTTCAATTGTGGTAGATGGAGCCAATGATAAATGGATTGGGACTGCAGATTCAGGAGTGTTTATGGTTTCGTCTAACGGCCAGGAAACAAAATATCATTTTACGATTAATAATTCTCCTTTACCGAGTAATTTTATCAATGATATAAAAATTAATAGTGCAACGGGAGAGGTTTTTATTGCAACGAATAAAGGGATGGTTTCTTTTAAAGGAATTGCAACCGGTGCCAATGAAGATTTGAATAATGTTTATGTTTATCCAAATCCTGTGCGCCCAAATTATTCAGGAACAGTAAAAGTTGCCGGATTAATCGATAAGGCTAATATTAAGATTACAGATATCGAAGGTAATCTGGTATATGAAACTACTTCGACAGGTGGAACAATAGAATGGGATACAACTGCTTTTGGACGCTATAAAGTAGCTTCCGGTGTATATATGGTTTTTATTTCGGCTCAGGACGGAAGCGAAACTAAAGTCAAAAAAGTAATGATAATTAGGTAAATAGATAATTGTACAATAATCTAAGAAGTCTAACGGTCTAAGAAATTTCAAGTCTACTAATCTAACAATCTAATTTTGCTAGTTAAAACCAAAGCAATAGTAATTTCGTCACTAAAATTTCAGGAAAAAAGTTTGATTGTAAAATGTTTTACACTTTCAAACGGTCTGAAATCTTATTTTGTGCGCGATGCTTTTTCGAGCAGGAAAGCCAGTCAAAAAATTGCTTACTTTCAACCCTTGTCAATTCTCGAGATAGAAGCAGTGCATAAAAACAAAGGAACTTTAGAAAACTTTAAAGAAATTAAAACTGCCGTTCCGTTTCAGAGTATTCATACAGACATTATAAAAAGTACCATGGTAATGTTCTTGTCTGAGATGCTTCATTATTCAATTCAGGAAGAAGAAAAAAACGAATCACTTTTTGTTTTTTTAGAAACGGCTTTAACCTGGTTGGATCATCACGATGAAATTTCTAATTTTCATTTGATTTTACTTTTAGAGATAACCAAATATTTGGGTTTTTATCCGGATGTTTCTGATCTTGATTTGCCTTATTTCGAAATGAATGATGGCGTTTTTACTCCTTTTCATGGTTTGAGTGCACTTACTGAGCATGAAACAAATCTCTTTAAAAAGCTGATTGATTTGAAGTTTGATAATACTCAAAAAGTTTTTCATGTCATTGAAAGACAAATTTTATTAAAGATCCTGATCGATTATTACAGCTTTCATTTAGACGGTTTTAAGAAGCCTAAATCCCTTGATGTTTTGAAAGAAATATTTTCCTAAACTGAATCCTATTTTTATATATTTGCGCAGTGAATTTTTATTAAAATTTTATTAATTATTTTTTTAATAAGTTAATTCACTAACAAAACCACCATTATAAATATTAATCTTTTTAAAGAAAAAAAGCTACTATGAAGAAAATTACTTTTTCGATTATTTTACTTTTATTAGTCAGTGTTTCGGCTATTTCCCAGAGGAAATATGATGAAATCATTACCACAGAGAACAATGTACAGGACATGGTTCAAAACGAGATAACAGGAATTGTTGTTTTTAAAGAAGGAGGAACTATAAAAGGTTTGGATCCTGAGACTAAAAAAATTGTTTGGACATTGACAAAAGAAGATTTTGGAACAATTACCGGTAAGGATATCTTAAAAGATCCGGAATTTGGAAATGTTTTTAAAGACAAAAAAGATTTAACAACTGTTACAGGAAGTCCTTATGTTGAGGCTTATATCAACTCAAAGTATTTAATTATTAATACTGATACAGGTAAAATTGTATACAATTCTTCAAAGGAAGCTTTTTGGGTATTTCAATCAGATTTTATTCCTGAAACAAATGAATATCTTCTTACTTTGAAAAAAGATGGAGATATGGCAATTGCCTTACTAGATATGGCAACAGGAGAACTTAAATGGACTACAACAGTCGATAAGGCAAAATCATTGTTTAGTTTTTCTTTAAAATTATCGAACCTTACTAATAAAGCTAAGATTAATGGTAATACAGTTTATTACTTGTTATTTGGTAACTTGTATTCTTTTGACAAAGAGACAGGGAAATTAAATTGGAAAGCTGAAGAAGAGTACACGAAATTCTATGAGACACAAAACGACAAAAATATTGTTGTAGTTAACACTGCAGGATTAATGTCAAAAAAAGAATATTTAAATGTTTTGAGCACAGATGACGGTAAAAGTATCTGGAAAGAATCTATTAAAACAAAACAAGTTATTTATTTAGAAGATTGGGGAACAAAATTAATGGTCGTTCATAATAGTGGTTTTAATTTTTATGACTTAAAAACAGGAGAAAAAATCTGGAAAAAAGATGCTCGTGGAGATGGTTTGAAAAGAGTGATTCCTATTGATCAGGATTTCTTATATGTTGCAGAGAATGAAATGATGCTGATCAACAAAGACGGAGAAAAACTTTGGAAAAAATTCATTGAAATTTCAGACGATAAAGAAGATCCAATTTATTATTTAGGAAAAGTAGGCGAAAAAGTAATGTACCTTACAGGAACCTATGGAAACATGGTAGATTATAAAACGGGAGTTAAACTTTGGAAACGTAACATCAATTTTGATAAAAATCGTCCGGTTTTACCAGCTTATGACGAAGCTACAAATTCGTATTTAGTTTATAATGACGAAAAACTATACAAATTTGATCCAAGTATTAGCGATAAGCCAGAACCGTTTGCTAAAGTAAACATCAAAAAAGAAAAAGAATTAAACAGTATCGAATTATTCCCTTGGGGAGTTGTGCTTTCAGGGCCAATTGAGGTAATGGGAGTTAATATGGACGGAACCGTAAAGTACCATCTAACTTATAGCCAACCAGGTGAAACAGGAAGACGTTTGATGAAAAGTGCTGCAATTGCAGGAAGCATTGGTTTGGGTATTGGCGCAGTTCATAGTGCTATACAAGCTTCTGAGTTAACAATGACATATCGTGACTCTAACGGTAATTTGAGATCTACTGTTGTTAAAGAAGAAGATAAATCAAAAATGAATCAGGCTAAGAATATGGCTGGAGCTTCAGCGGTACTAGGATTAGTTGCTGAAAAGTTTAATTCTCGTTTTAAAGCAATGAAGCAAAATAGAGATTTTTCTTATGTTTTCGCAAAAGCGGATACAGGAGAAAAAATTCTTGTAAAAGTTAGTAAAGTTGATGGAGTTGAAGTGGATAAAATTATTTTCAATAACAACAAACCGCTCTACGAAATAGATCCTGCGACGCAAAACATTTTTTATGTTTCTGATAAGTCTATTCAAATTTTCAATAAAAAATAAGACTAATAAAAAACACAAAGCCATCAGGATTAATTGCTGATGGCTTTTTTTTGCCTATGAAAAAAACATTACTCTTAATAGCTTTGCTTGTAATTGGCTCAATTCAGGCACAAGAAAAAATAAGCTCAAAAAAAAAGAAATTCTATATTCCGGTAATTAAATATCCAGCATTTCCCATTCTTGATAATGTATTAACGCAAACCACTTTTTATCAAATGGATAAGGAGTTGCAGGAGGAAGAGTCTGTATTAAAGAAAAATTATTTTAATATTGATGGGTTTGTAAAAGAGCCTTTAAACGGGAAATTAAGAATTTATTTAACCATTGCGATGCCTAAGCATACTACCACGCAAATTGATAGTACTTTTGATAAAAAAAATAATCGTTGGAATTTTCAGGCGTCTTCAAATTTTGCTGTAAAAATAAAGGTTGAAGCCAAATGTGCTGATAAGTTATTATTCTCTGAGGATTTTTTTAGTAATGAATCTTTTATAATTGGGGGAGAGTCTCGAAGAGAAAATGTGAAAATTGTTGCGGCTTTAAATAATCAAAAAATTTCAGAAGCTGAAAAAAGTGCTGATTATAGTGACGAAGGTTTAGGGGTTGATCGAGTGATTTATCAATCTGTAAGCAGAATTCAAAATTATTTGAACTATAGGTTAGGATATGGTAAAGAGGAATCTAAAGAAAGATTTGAATTTGTAACATCAAAAGGACATTCAGAATACAATCATATGCTGGCTTTTGAAAAAGAAATTACAGCTCAGATGGAGAAAGTAACTCTTGAAAAAGGTCTGGATGAGAAGTTGCTGGCGCCACATTTGCAATATCTGGAAAGTTTGTTGGTTAAATATCCGCTTTCGCCGGCTAACGAATATATTCGATTTATTGTTACCAATAACTTAGCCGAAACGTATTTACTGCTTGAAAATAAAGAAAAGGCATTGCTCTATGCTAATTTACTTATCGAAAATGACAAACTGGATTCTCGAGGATCATCAATTATTGATAGGGTAAATAGAGGAAATTTTGTTGAGAAAAAAATAAGATGCCATACCAATCGTTTTACTGATCTTAAAAAGTTAGGACTTAAAATTGCCGAAGAAAAAGAAGAAAAAAGATTAGCTTTTTTTGAAAAAATACAACTACAAGATGCAGAATGGGAAATTGAGAAATCGAATCGTGAAGCCAATTTAGAAAAATCTAAAATGCAGCGATATAATATGCTTGATTCTATACCATACCAACTTAATGCAAATTTGCTGGCTAAAGTGGTAGATAATTTAGGTGGAAGCCAGGCTTTGAAAAAAGTCGAAAAAACGCATTTGTATTCTAAACTTTCGATAGAAGGAAATAAAATACCTCAAACAGAAGAGAAATGGGCAACAAACACCAATTATCTTCTAAGAAAGAAAATGCCGGAAAGCTATTATGAAATTGTGAACGGAGCAGAAGCGTGGAGTCATGATGATCGAGAAAGTGGGGTGAATGCTAAATGGGCGAAACTCAATTCGTACGATTATAGTAATTTGTCTAAAAACGTTGACTTAATAAATTTCCTAACCGATTTGAGACTTGATTTATGGAATAATTTTGAGCTTTTACCAGATGAAATGTACGAAGGAAAATTATGTTATCATTTAAATTATTTTGAGAAAACATTAAGTTCGGGTAACAGAACAATTCCTAAAACAGATTATCATGTTTTTATTGATAAAGAAAATTATAATATAGTTTCGACTGAAAAAACAGAATTTGATAATGGCAATAAGAGTTTTTTCGAAAGAAAACTTTTTGGGGATTATCGTCCGGTTGCAACCTTAAATTCCGGAAAAATTCCGCATAAGATTAATTATGAGATTGAAGATTTTAATGGTGAAACACTTTATCAGGAAGTGCGCGAAAAAGTAGAGGTGAATCCTGTTTTTGGTAATAGAATTTTTATGAAAGAAGTCTATTTCGGAGGATTTAAATAGTCTTTTACTTTAATGAAAAAGAATAATTAGAATTGATTGGTTTTTGGTTTATTGACTCGATTTTTTGAGTTTAGTACCGGAAACTAATCAATTCTTTTGTTTTTGTATCTATTATCTCAACAAAAGTTTGTGAAATTTAAAGAAATTGATGGTCAATAATCCAAAATTCCTTACTTTCGCACCTCGATTAAGAAAAGGATAAAATGAGCACAAAATTTACTGAATACAAAGGACTTGACTTGCCAACAGTAGCGTCAGAAGTACTTGATTTTTGGAAGGAAGAAAATATATTTGAAAAGAGTGTAACTACTCGCGAAGGTGCTGAACCTTTCGTGTTTTTTGAAGGTCCGCCTTCAGCAAATGGTTTACCGGGAATTCATCACGTGATGGCACGTGCGATTAAAGATATTTTTTGCAGATATAAAACTCAAAAAGGTTTTCAGGTAAAAAGAAAAGCCGGTTGGGATACGCACGGATTGCCTGTAGAATTAGGTACCGAAAAAGAACTAGGAATTACAAAAGAAGATATTGGTAAAACAATTTCTATCGAAGAATATAACGAAGCGTGTAAAAAAACCGTAATGCGTTATACTGACGTATGGAATGATTTGACTGAAAAAATGGGATATTGGGTAGATATGGAAGATCCGTATGTGACTTACAAACCAAAATATATGGAGTCTGTTTGGTGGCTTTTGAAACAAATCTACGATAAAGGTTTGTTATACAAAGGATATACAATTCAGCCTTATTCTCCAAAAGCAGGAACAGGATTGTCTTCTCACGAAGTAAATCAACCTGGAGCGTACAGAGATGTTACAGATACTACAATTGTAGCGCAGTTTAAAACTTTACCGGAAACTTTGCCAAGCTTTTTACAAGGTTTTGGTGATATTCACATCTTAGCCTGGACGACTACTCCCTGGACATTGCCATCGAATACTGCTTTGACAGTTGGTCCAAAAATCGATTATGTTTTAGTAAAAACATTCAATCAATATACTTTTGACCCTGTAAATGTTGTTTTGGCTAAGAATTTAGTTGGAAAACAATTCGGAAAAGGATTTTTTGCAAGTGAAGACGATGCTGATTTTGATACTGTAAAAGAAGGAGATAAAAAACTTCCGTACAAAATCTTAGCAGAAGCAAAAGGTATTGATTTAGTAGAGATTCGTTACGAACAATTATTACCTTACGTATTACCATACCAAAATGCCGAAAATGCATTTAGGGTAATTGCTGGAGATTTCGTTACTACTGAGGATGGAACAGGAGTTGTACACACCGCTCCAACTTTTGGTGCTGATGATGCTAAAGTAGCAAAAGAAGCAAAACCGGAAGTGCCGCCAATGTTGGTATTAGATGAAAGCGGAACAGCAGTTCCATTGGTGGACTTACAAGGAAAATTCACTTCGCATTTAGGTGAACTTGCCGGTAAATACGTTAAAAACGAATATTACGATGAAGGACAAGCTCCGGAACGTTCTGTAGATGTAGAAATTGCTATTCGATTAAAAGAAGAAAATAAGGCCTTTAAGGTAGAAAAATACGTACATAGTTATCCACACAGCTGGAGAACTGATGAACCGTTATTATATTATCCGCTAGACTCCTGGTTCATTAAAGTAACTGATGTAAAAGATAGAATGTTCGACCTGAACGAAACTATCAATTGGAAGCCTAAGTCTACTGGTGAGGGACGTTTTGGAAATTGGCTGAAAAACGCCAACGACTGGAATTTATCTCGTTCTAGATATTGGGGTATTCCGTTGCCAATTTGGAGAACTGAAGATAAAAAAGAAGAAGTTCTTATTGGTTCTGTAGAAGAATTGTACAATGCGATCGAAAAATCTATCGAAGCAGGTTTTCAAAAAGAAAATCCATTCAAAGGTTTTGAAATCGGAAATATGGCTGATTCAAATTATGATTTAATCGACCTGCATAAAAATGTGGTTGATCAAATTACATTGGTTTCGGCTTCAGGACAACCAATGAAACGCGAAAGTGATTTAATTGATGTTTGGTTTGATTCAGGTGCAATGCCTTATGCACAATGGCATTATCCTTTTGAGAATAAAGATAAAATCGATGAGAACAAAGATTTTCCTGCGAATTTCATCGCTGAAGGTGTTGATCAGACTCGTGGATGGTTTTATACACTACACGCTATCGGAACTTTGGTTTTTGATAAAGTGGCGTATAAAAACGTAGTTTCTAATGGTTTGGTTTTAGATAAAGACGGAATAAAAATGTCTAAGAGTAAAGGGAATACTATAGACCCCTTTAAAACTATTGAAGAATATGGTCCTGATGCTACACGCTGGTATATGATCATGAATGCAAATCCTTGGGACAACTTGAAATTTGATCTTGAAGGAATTGCTGAGGTTCGCCGTAAATTCTTCGGTACATTATACAACACTTATTCTTTCTTTTCGTTATATGCCAATATTGATGGTTTTAAATATGAAGAGGCTGAAATTCCGTTAAACGAAAGACCGGAAATTGATCAGTGGATCATATCTGAATTGCATACTTTAATAAAATTCGTTGATGAATGTTATGAAGATTATGAGCCAACAAAAGCAGCAAGAGCTATTTCTGATTTCGTTCAGGAAAACTTGAGTAACTGGTACGTTCGTTTATGTCGTCGTCGTTTCTGGAAAGGAGAATATGCTCACGATAAAATTGCAGCTTATCAAACACTTTATACTTGTTTGCTAACGATCAGTAAATTAAGTGCTCCGATCGCTCCTTTTTTCATGGATAAATTATACCGCGATTTAACAATTTCGACCGGAACTGAGCAATATGCCAGTGTTCACTTGGCTCAGTTTCCAAAATTTGTCGAAAACTTTGTTAATAAAACGTTAGAAAGCAAAATGCAGAAGGCACAAACCATCTCATCTTTGGTTTTATCACTTCGTAAAAAAGAGATGATTAAGGTGCGTCAACCGTTACAAAAGGTAATGATTCCGGTACTTGACGAAAATCAGAGAGCTGAAATTCAGGCTATTTCCGAGCTTGTAAAAGCAGAAGTAAACGTTAAAGAAATCATACTTTTAGATGATGATTCTGGCATATTAGTAAAACAAATTAAACCTAATTTTAAAGCATTAGGGCCACGTTTCGGAAAGGATATGGGTTTGATTTCCAAAGAGATACAGTCTTTTTCGGCGGATCAGATTAGTCAATTGGATAAGCAGGGGACGTTAGATATTGTTATTGCTGGAAATAATGTAACTTTATCACTAGAAGATGTCGAAATAACATCTCAGGATATTGAAGGCTGGTTGGTTGCAAATTCAAACGGAATAACAGTTGCGCTTGATATTACAATCTCTGAAGAATTGAAAAACGAAGGTGTCGCAAGAGAACTGGTAAACAGAATTCAAAATATCCGTAAAGATTCTGGATTTGAAGTTACCGATAAAATTAAAGTTCAAATAAAAAGAAGCGGTATTTTAGAAGAAGCAATTCTGAAAAATAAAGACTATATTAAGTCTGAGACACTAACAGATGAATTGGTTTTTGTGGATGCATTAGAAAACGGCACAGAAATTGAATTTGATGATATTAAAACAATGATATTAATTTCAAAATAAATATAAAATGATAGATGAAATTACAAGATACTCTGATGCTGATTTAGCGGAGTTTAAAGAAATAATTCAAAATAAAATACAAAAAGCACAAGCCGATCTGGATTTAATAAAAAGTGCTTATATGAATGATTTGAATAACGGAACAGATGATACTTCTCCAACTTTTAAAGCATTTGAAGAAGGAAGTGAAACAATGTCTAAAGAAGCAAACTCTCAGTTGGCTATCAGACAGGAAAAGTTTATACGTGATCTGAAAAACGCATTATTCCGTGTTGAAAATAAAACATATGGTATTTGTAAAGTAACGGGTAAATTAATTGGCAAAGAAAGGCTAAAAATCGTTCCTCATGCTACAATGAGTATCGAAGCTAAGAACTTGCAACGATAAACAAATATTGAATTAAATAGGCGCTCCTTTTAGGGGCGTTTTTTTTTGTTTAATGTTTGATGACAATAGGGGATAAGTGAAGGCAGGAGTTTTGAGAGAATTTAATTATAATTACAGAAGTGTAATTAAATTAAGGTTGCAATTTTTTGTAAGAAAGAAAAAGTAATTGATTTGGAGCATAAAAAAAATATTTTTTAATTAGAACTATCTCATTCTGGGGTAGCTCTAATTAAAAAATAAATTAAAAACTAAGCTAAGTTTTTCTCTAGTTCTAATTTGTGTTTTCTTAGAACGGCTCTGGTCATTCCTAAATTTGCTTTATTAGAGTCTGCGGCAAGATAGATCATGAATTTTTTGTTCGGAGAAATATCGATGATATGAATTTGATTCGAAAGCGTGATCAAAATATCCTCGATGTCCTGATTTAAATTTAAAGCCTTTACTGCACTTAGTTTGGCTTTTACAACCTCCAGGTTATAAGCTGCTGCAAGTTCCGGATCAAAAGAAGGGTCGATTGTTAAATTTCCAAAACTTAATCCTGACTCAATTTCGGTTACAGCCACAGCTATAAAACCATTTACGTTGGTTTTCATTTCATTCAAAAACACATTTAAAAAATCGTTGCTCATAATTTAGTGGGTTTGTAGGGTTAATAGATTTATGTTATTTTAATAGGGAATTTTTGCTCAACTCTGTAGCGACTTCATCAGTTGATCGCATCAATAAGCCAAGATTGCTCCCGTCTTTTGAAAATGCTATTATAAAGTTTGCGCCACTTATTTTATTTCCAATGACAACTCCTTCTGAAGTTTTTAAGAAGAGTTGTTTTAGGGATCCTTTTTCTAAATCTATTAAGAATTTTTCACTCATTGAGAGGATTGCAGCACTCATTGCCGCAACACTATCTGCATAATCTAATTGTAATGATGTAATCAGTTTTCCTTTTCCGTTTAGAATTAATGCAGCAGTAGATTTGGTGTTGACAAGAAAGTCATTAAGAGTAGATGTTATTTCGTTCATATTTGTAGGATTTGGGAGAAAATGTTAAAATTAATTCTTTTTGATGCTTATTGATATGAAATCATAGCTTTTGATCTAAACAAGTGTTAATTTTTACTAACAAATATAAATTAAATTATGTATTATTGTAATACCAAAACATTAATAATTCATTTATTTAACATAAAAAACTTACACAAATGGCTAAAGTGTTGAAATTCAAAGATGTAAACTCTGATGTGGAAAGCAGAATGAGGGATTTTGAAAAAATTCGTATTAAGTTTAAAACTGATGTAAAAAAAGCTGAAGCTAAAAAAGCAGCTGCCGGAAAAGAAGGAAAAGGTATTCTTAAGTCTATTTCTGAATTTTTTAGTGATACTCCAAAGGCACCAAAAGAGTTAAATGGTAAAAAATAAACCTTACAGGAAGGAAATAAAAGTAGTGTAATACGTTTCTGTTTGTGTGAGAAAAGAATTAACGCTCCATTAGGAGCGTTTTTTTTGATTAAATTGTTACTTTTGCCCCATCAAAATTTAATAAAATGTCATTACCCAAAGCGTATTTTCTTATATTCTTAGTTTTAATTGTTGATCAGCTTTCAAAAATCTATGTAAAAACAAATTTTGTTTTAGGCGATGAAGTTGTGGTTTTTGACTGGTTCAGAATTCATTTTATAGAGAATGAAGGGATGGCCTGGGGAACAAAAATACCGGGACAATACGGAAAATTAATTTTGACAATTTTTAGAATTTTTGCTGTATTCGGAATTGCATATTGGTTATCTGATTCGATTAAGAAGCGTCATTCTGCTTATTTGATTGTTGCAATCGCGTTAATTTTTGCCGGTGCAGCAGGAAATATAATCGATTCTGTTTTTTACGGAGTTATTTTTGATGACAGTCATGGTAATCTGGCGACCCTTTTTTCACCGGAACCTTACGGTACATGGTTTCATGGTTTAGTAGTAGATATGTTTTATTTCCCAATCTGGAGAGGTACTTTGCCTACTTGGTTTCCTGTTTGGGGAGGAGAAGAGGTTTCTTTTTTTAATGCTATTTTTAATGTTGCCGATATGGCGATTTCTACAGGAGTTGGGATTTTGTTGTTTTTTAATAAAAGAGCATTTCCAAAACACTAAATCTGATTTTGTATTACGGAATTTTTAGGTTTTGTAATTAATAGTATTTTTAGAAGTTCTATTTTTGCATTATAAAACAGAACTTATGCAAAGTCCATCTTTTTCTATCTATGATGCATCTGCAGGTTCGGGCAAGACCTATACTTTGGTGAAGGAATATCTCAAAATTATTCTTTCTTCTGCTAAAAATGATGCTTATCGAAATATTCTGGCAATAACTTTTACCAATAAAGCTGTTCATGAAATGAAAAGCCGAATTGTGGGGAGTTTATCTGAATTTGCCAAAGAAGAACCTTCCGGGAAAGCAATCGATCTAATGGAAGATTTATCTCGTGATACGGGACTTTCGATCATTAAAATAAAAATAAAATCTCAAAACATAATTAAGCATCTTATTCATAATTATGCTGCTTTTGATATTTCGACAATTGATAAGTTTACACACAAAGTAATTCGTGCTTTTGCGCATGATTTAAATTTACCCATGACTTTTGAGGTCACTTTAGATACAGAGAATTTATTGATAGAAGCTGTTGATGCAATTATTGCACAAGCTGGACAGGATGAAACTTTGACGAAATTACTGATTGATTTTACGATGGAAAAAACCGACGATGATAAAAGTTGGGATATTTCACGAGAAATTCTGGAAACAGGAAGGTTGGTTTTGAATGAAAATAATCGAAATGAGATTTCTCATTTTCAAGATACGTCTATTGAGGAGTTTGTAGCAATAAAAAAGAAGATGTTGGCTCTTTGTAAAGAGTTAGAAACCGAAAATGAAAATTTTGCTATTGAAACGCTTTCTTTAATTGATAAAAATGGGATCGATTTAAAGTCGTTTTCCAGAGGGACTTTTCCAAACCATTTGGAAAGTATTCGTGACGGAAAATTTAATCCCCGAAATAAAACTTTTCATGAATTCGATGATATAGCGATTAATAAAACGGCCAAAGACAAAGCATTAATCGAAAATATAATTCCGGACCTGCTTCTGATTTTGGAGAAGATTTATAAGAATTTTGAAAAAAGAGATTTTTATAAAGCATTTCTAAAAAACATCACCCCGCTTTCTCTTCTGAATACAGTTAGTAATGAGCTGGCGAAAATACAATCCGAACAAAACATTTTGTCAATTTCTGAATTTAACGCCATCATTCATCGCGAGATCCAGAATCAGCCGGCTCCATTTATTTATGAGCGTCTGGGTGAAAAATACCGTCATTTTTTTATTGATGAATTTCAGGATACTTCAGAAATGCAATGGCAAAATCTGATTCCGTTAATTGATAATTCGCTTTCCGGTATGGATGATTTGGGGAATAAAGGAACTTTGATGATAGTCGGTGATCCTAAACAGTCTATTTATCGTTGGAGAGGCGGGAAAGCAGAACAGTTTATAGAATTGAGTAAAGAGGCAAATCCGTTTAATAACCCGGATAAAGTAATAAAACACCTTGATACAAATTATAGGAGTTACAGTGAGGTAATTGATTTTAATAATGCTTTTTTTAAATTGATTTCCACTGAATTTTCAAATGAAGATTACAAAGATTTGTATGAAAATCATAGTTTTCAAAACTCAAATTCCAAAAAAGGAGGTTATGTCAATATTTCTTTTCTTCCGATAATTGAAAAAAGTGATTTTGCCGATGAAGAAGAAATGATAGAAAAATCAGATTTGTATGTTCTGGCAACTTTAAATACAATTCAGAAAGTAGTTCGTGAAGGCTTTGAATATAAAGATATCGTAATTCTGACTCGAAAAAGAGGTCAGGGAATTGCGGTGGCAAATTATTTGACAGAACAAAATATTCCGCTACTCTCTTCAGAAACATTGATGATTCAAAGTTCTACTGAAGTTCGATTGATTGTGCATTTGTTGAAGTATTTAAACAATAGTGTCGATTTAGAATCAAAAGCTAATTTTCTGCATTTTTTGGCTTCGAACAAAGCAATCGAAATGCCGGTGCATGATTTTATTGCACAGGGAATGGCACAAAAGGCTGAAATTGATTTTGAAAAATGGCTTTTAACCTTCGATGTGGCACTTTCTTTTGAAAACATTCGAAAAAAATCGCTCTACGAAGCCGTAGAAATTATCATTTCAAAATTTGTTCCCTTTTCAGAAGGAAATGCTTACGTGCAATTTTTTCTGGATATTGTTTTAGAACGCGATATTAGAAATCAGGCTGGAATTGCTGACTTTCTTAGCTATTGGGATAAAAATGGGGATAAATTTAGTATTCCCTTTCCGGAAGGAAATAATGCAGTTCGAATTATGACCATCCATAAATCGAAAGGATTAGAATTTCCGGTTGTAATTATGCCTTTTGCGGAAGAAGATTATAATCGAAAACCAAAAGATAAATTGTGGCTCGATACAGAAGATGCTGATTTGGGTGTTCCTAAAGCTTTGATTGATAATAGTAGCGTGGTTGAGGGTTTTGGTGAAAGTGCCTCGGCTCTTTTTAATTTGAAAAAACAAGAAGAATTGCTGGATAATATTAATGTTCTGTATGTTGCATTAACACGCGCAGAAGAGCAATTGTATGTTATATCGCAATCCTTAAAAGAGAGAAAAGATGGTGATTTTCCAAATAATATGGCTTCTTTTTTTATTAAATATCTTGTTCATCAAGGTGTTTTTGATCCTGAGAAACCGGAATATGAATTTGGAAATAAAGCTAAACTTTCGCCACCAACGAAATCAGTTGATTTGGTAAAAATAATACCGGTTGTTTCAGAGGTTTTAAATCCAAAAAACATCAGAATAGCGCAGCGTGAAGCCTTAATGTGGGGAACGCATCAGCAGGAAGCGATAGCATACGGGAATATAATTCACGAGATTTTGGCTTTTATTAAAGATAAATCAGATGTTGATTTGGCAATTACCAAAGCGATCGAAAATGGTTTGATTACGGTTGATCAGATAGATATGGTTTTGAAATCGCTTCAGGAAATTGTAAATCATCCGGAATTAAGGATTTGTTTTGATGGGAATTATGTTATTTTAAATGAGCAGACAATCGTTCAGAAAGAAGGACGGATTTTGAAACCGGACAGGATTGTTTTAACTCCAGATAAAGAAGCTTATCTGTTGGATTATAAAACGGGTGTTATAAATTCAAAATATGCACGGCAAATCCAGGAATATCAGGAAGCTATTGAAGATTTAGGATACAAAGTGTTAAAAAAAGCTTTGGTGTACATAGGAACAGAAATCGATGTAGTAAATTTGTGAAGAAATTAATCAGGTGTTAAATGATAATTTGGCTTTTGAAAGTGTTGAGTTGTTAATTTTTAACATTTTAAATAAATAAAAATGTACGGTAAAATAAAAGAACATTTGCAAAGTGAGTTGCAAACTATTGAGGAAAACGGAATTTTTAAAAAAGAACGAATAATAACTTCTGCACAAGATGCTGAAATTACTATTTCGACCGGAGAAAAAGTATTGAATTTTTGTGCGAACAACTATTTAGGGCTTTCATCGCATCCTGAAGTGGTCCAGGCCGCAAAAGACGCTATGGATACTCATGGTTTCGGAATGTCATCAGTGCGTTTTATTTGTGGAACTCAGGACATTCATAAAACTTTAGAGAAAAAGATTGCTGATTTTTATGGTACGGAAGATACAATTCTGTATGCGGCAGCATTTGATGCAAATGGTGGTGTTTTTGAGCCTTTATTGGGAGAAAATGATGCAATTATTTCAGATAGTTTAAATCATGCTTCGATTATCGATGGCGTACGTTTGTGTAAAGCAGCTCGTTATCGTTATGAAAATAGCAATATGGAAGATTTAGAGCAGCAATTGATTAGAGCAAATGAAGCGGGAGCTCGTTTTAAATTAATTGTTACTGATGGAGTCTTCTCAATGGATGGTGTTGTTGCTCCTTTAGATAAAATTTGTGATTTGGCAGATAAGTACGATGCAATGGTTATGGTGGATGAGTGTCATGCTGCCGGATTCATTGGTGCAACTGGTAAAGGTACGCTTGAGGCAAAAGGTGTTATGGGTAGAGTTGATATTATAACCGGTACCCTGGGTAAAGCACTTGGTGGAGCAATGGGAGGTTATACAACGGCCAAAAAAGAAATTATAGAATTATTACGTCAGCGTTCAAGACCATATTTGTTTTCGAATTCGTTGGCGCCGGCTATTGTGGGGGCTTCGATAAAAGTCTTCGAATTATTAGAAAAAGACACTTCCCTACGTGATAAATTAGAGTGGAATACGAATTATTTTAAGGAAGGAATGAAAAAAGCCGGTTTTGATATAATTGACGGAGATTCGGCAATCGTTCCGGTGATGTTATATGATGCTAAATTGTCGCAGAAAATGGCTGATGAGCTTTTAAAACAAGGTATTTATGTAATCGGATTCTTCTTTCCGGTCGTGCCAAAAGAAAAAGCGAGAATTAGGGTTCAATTGTCGGCTGCACATACCAAAGAGCACTTAGATAGAGCTATAGAGGCATTTATAGTTGTCGGACAGATGTTAAAAGTTATATAATTTCCACTTGAAGGAATTTTTGTAGGTTTTTTTTAACATTTCATTTTGTATTTAAAAAATTTGGTGTTACTTTTGCTTGTAATTAACTAAATTGTAATTAAAAAAAATTAAGTATGAAACATCTTAACAAACTTTTAGTTGCTGTGATGATGGTGATGGGTTTAAGTTCTCACGCACAAGACAGTAACAATCCATGGGCTATCTCTTTTGGAGTTAATGCCGTTGACACTAGAACCAGTTCTGGTGCAGGAAGTGGTTTCTTTGATCAACACTTTTCTCAGCCATTCGCTGCAAAAGACAACTGGAATATTCTTCCTTCTTTATCTTACATTGGTGTGTCTAGATACGTAGGTAGTGGTTTCTCTATTGGTTTACAAGGTTCTGTAAACAAAATTGATAAATATGTTACTTTTCTTCCAACTGCTCCAGGGCATGATTCAAGAGGTAACGTTGTAACTAATCCTGGTGATTTGATGTATTATGGAATTGATGCTACTATTAAATATAGCTTCCAGGAATTAATCAAATCTAAAGTAATCGATCCTTCGTTATCTGTTGGTGGAGGTTATACTTTCTTTGGCGATAGTAGTTTTGGAACAGTTAATCCAGGTGCTGGAATAACTTTCTGGTTTACTGATGCTATTGGTCTTGAGCTTGCTACAAGATACAAATGGGCGGTTAGTGGTGATAGACAAGAACCTAATGGAACTGCTACTACTCCTGGAACTCCAGATGCTGTGTCTCACTTTCAACACACTGCTGGTCTAGTTTTCAAATTCGGAGGTAAAGATACTGACGGAGACGGAATCTACGATAAAGATGATGCTTGTCCAGACGTTGCTGGTTTAAAACAATTCAACGGATGTCCTGATACTGACGGAGACGGAATCGTTGACGCTAGTGATGCTTGTCCAACTGAATTTGGTTTAGCTGCATTAAACGGTTGTCCAGACAGAGACGGAGACGGAATTGCTGATAAAGATGATGCTTGTCCAGATGTTGCTGGTCCAAAACAATTCAACGGATGTCCTGATACTGACGGAGATGGTGTTCCAGACAAAGATGACAAATGTCCTACAGTTGCTGGTCCTAAAGAAAATGGTGGTTGTCCTTTCTTAGACGCTGACAAAGATGGTGTAGCTGATAAAGATGATGATTGTCCTACAGTTTACGGTCCTGCTAGCAATAGAGGTTGTCCTGAAGTTACTTCTGAAGCTTTAGAAGATCTTAAAGTTCAAGCTAGAGCAGTTTACTTTAACACAGGAAAAGCTACTTTCAAAACTGGAGACAAAGAAACTCAAGCTAGATTAGATGCTATTAAAGAAATCCTTAAAAACTATCCAAACGCGAAATTCTCTATTGAAGGACACACAGATAGTACAGGTTCTGCTAAAATCAACGACAAACTTTCTCAAGAAAGAGCTGACGCTGTTATGAATGCATTAATCCAAAGAGGTGTTAATCCAGAAAACTTAGTTGCTAAAGGATTTGGATCTTCTCAACCAGTTGCAAGTAATAAAACTGCTGCAGGTAAAGCACAAAACAGAAGAACAGAAATTAGACACATTGGTTCTAAATACCAAGGTAAAATCTAATTTACTTTCTAAATAAAAACTAAAAAGCCATTCTTAATTGAATGGCTTTTTTTATTTTTATCAAATGATAAATACTTCTTTTCTCGGAAAAATAGCAACCGTTGTAATTCAGGATTATTCGGGTAAACTTGCTGAGACGACTATTGTTTTGCCTAATAAAAGAGCCAAGGTTTTTTTGATTGAAGCTTTAAAAAATGAAACCAAGAATACAATTCTTTCTCCTGAAATTGTTAGTATTGAAGATTTTGTACAAGATGTTGCATCAATACGTTCTGTAGACTCGATAGAACTTTTATTTGAGTTTTATGAAGTTTACCTTTCTGTAACTGAAAAACAACATCAGCAATCCTTTGAGTTGTTTGCGAATTGGGCTAAAACACTTTTACAGGATTTTAATGAAATTGATCGCTATTTATTAGATCCAACTCATGTTTTGTCTTATTTGAATGATATAGAAGATATCAAAAAATGGGGAATTGAAGTTGAAAATAAAACCAAACTTCTGGAAAATTATATTGATTTCTGGAAACTTTTGCCCTTGTATTATAATTCACTCTACCATCATTTACTGAATAAATCAATAGGATATCAAGGTTTGATTTATAGAGAAGCAGTGAATAATCTAAATCACTTTTCGAATACTGTTTCAAATAGAACTTTTATTTTTGCAGGTTTTAATGCTTTAAATGCTGCTGAAGAAAAAATCGTACAACATCTTTTAGCACTTGATCAGGCTAAAATTTATTGGGATGTTGATCAAACGTTTCTCAATGATCCTTATCATGATGCGGGACTTTTTGTTCGACGTTTTAAAGAAAGTTGGAAACATTATAAAACAAATATTTTTGAATGGATTGTAGATGATTTTTCTCAGTCAAAAAATATTCAGGTTATAGGAACTCCTAAAACTATTGGTCAGGCCAAATTAGCAGGAAGTATTATTGAAAATATAATCAATGAAAATCCCACCACATCTCTTGATAAAGTTGCTATAGTGCTTGGCGAAGAAAACTTATTAATGCCGGTCTTGTATTCATTACCCTCATCTGTGGGAAGTTTGAATATTACTATGGGATATTCCGGGAAGAATAATCCGTCTCAAATATTGATTGCAAAATTATTCAAAATGCATACCAATGCACTTTCCCGAAAAGGTGACAGTTATGTTTTTTATTATAAAGATGTGCTTGATATTTTAACGCATCCCTTAGTAGAACCTTATGCGAATGCGAGAAGCTTAGTGAGAATTATAAAAGAGAATAATTATACTTTTATTACTCATAACCGAATTATAGAACTCAATTCAAATCCATCACAATTATTTAGTTTGCTGTTTCAGAAATGGGAAAATGGATCAATTGCTGTGCTCGAAAATGTATCGGCACTTTTGCTTTTGATAAAAGAGAATTTCAGTAATGATAATGAAGAGGAGAAAATTGCAAAAGCTTTTGTTTTTGCTGTTTTTAAAGTAATTAATAAGTTGATTAATTATTATTCACAGCATAAGCATATTGATAATATTGATACTTTGCATGCTATTTATAAGCAAATTATTGACGTTGCAGAGGTTTCTTTTGAAGGGGAGCCACTTCATGGATTACAAATAATGGGAGTGCTTGAAAGTCGTGTTCTGGATTTTGATACCGTAATTGTAACTTCTATGAACGAAGGAAAGTTTCCTGCCGGAAAATCTCAAAATTCCTTTATTCCTTATGATGTCAAAAGAGAATTAGGTTTGCCAACTTTTAAAGAAAAAGATGCTATTTATACCTATCACTTTTATCATTTACTGCAAAGAGCCAAGAATATTTATCTCATTTATAATACCGAAAATGATGGATTGGATGCCGGTGAACGAAGTCGTTTTATTACGCAGTTAGAAGTTGAGAAGCAGTCGAAGCACAATCTTACTTTTGATATTTACAATCCTGTTTTGCCGACAACCGCATATGAGCCAATGCTGGTTCCGAAATCTGATGCTGTAATGGAACGCTTAAGGGAAATTGCAATTGCAGGCTTTTCGCCTTCAGCTTTGACGAGTTATATTCGAAACCCGTTTGAGTTTTATTTTCAAAAGATTCTACGTATTCGGGAGGTTGAAGAAGTAGAAGAGAATATAGCTTTAAATACACTGGGGACAATCATTCATGAAACTTTAAAAGCATTGTATGATCCTTTTGTTGGAAAATTTATTTCGGAAACTGATATTCAAAATTGTTTTAAATTGTTGGATGATGAAGTTCTGAGGCAATTTAAAGTAATTTATAAAGAAGGCGAAATTAAAAAAGGGCGTAATCTTTTGGCTTTTGAAGTGGCAAAACGTAATGTTTCTAATTTCTTGAAAATGGAATTAGAGTCTGTCAAAAATGGAGATGCTATTAAAATTATAGCTTTAGAAAAAACATACGAGCGTGAACTCATTCATCCTAATTTGCCATTTCCGGTCTTAATTAAAGGAAATGTCGATAGAATTGAACTACGCAACGGAAAAATTAGAATCATCGATTATAAGACAGGAAAAGTAGAGAAAACGAATGTTGTGCTTAAGTCATGGAACGGTTTGACACAAGATCTTAAAAACGATAAAATCATTCAGGTCCTCGCTTATGCGTTTATGTTTGAAAACGAAGCGGCTGGTTTACCTATCGAAGTTGGAATTATTTCGTTTAAAAACCTAAAATCCGGTTTTCTTCCTTTTGGGTTTAAAGAGGACAAAGAGTTGGATATTACTGTAACAAGAGAAATTTTGAATAATTATCTTGAAGAAATTGTACTATTACTGACTGAAATTTTTAATGTTAATATTCCATTTGAGGAAAAAATAAATTAGGCTATCAGAAAGTTAAATAACATTTTTGAATTTTTCAAAACCACTTTAGTGATCAACTTATCAGTTTGTGCTATTGCTGTTTTACTGACTGGCTTTGATTACTTCTTTGTGGTCTTTTTAAGCTTTGGCTTTCTGATGAGTATTGGTTTTAAGGAATTATACCGTAAAAACGATTATCTGTTTTATTCGAATAACGGAATTTCGAAAATACTCCTTTTAGCTTGCAGTTATCTTTTGACTTTCTGTACGACGATTTTTATCGGTTTAATTACTTTTTTAATAAAAAGCCTATTTTGAAAAAGCACATTTTAGAAGTTGACGGAATTCAAAAAAAGTTTGGCGAAAGAGTAATTCTTTCAGATGTTTATCTGAAATGTGAAACGTCTGAAATTATTGGTTTATTAGGAAGAAATGGTTCTGGAAAATCAACTTTGCTGAAAATTATTTTCGGAATTGTATCAGCTCCAAATAAGTGTATTAGGATTGATTCTGTGTCGAAAAACAATGAAAATAATTTATGCAATGAGATTAGTTATTTATCGCAGGAGCAATTCATCCCAAATCATTTGTCTGTAAAAAAGGCGATTTCATTATCGATCGATAAACAAAAGATAACGTTTTTCTGTAAGGATAAATTTATTCAGTCAATTCTAAATAAAAAGATAGATCATCTGTCTAGTGGAGAATTGCGATACCTCGAAATCAAAATAGTGCTTTTTAACCCCTCAAAGTTTGTTTTGCTGGATGAACCTTATAACGGATTGTCTCCTGTGATGGTAGATGTGGTGAATGAATTGATAAAAGTAAATTCGCACAGAAAAGGAATTGTCATTACGGATCACAATTATCAAAATGTAATCAAAATTTCGACTCGATTGCTTTTGATGAAAGATGGTAAGTCGCACTATATCAAAGAAAAAGCTGAACTTGTAGATAAAGGGTATCTTACTAGTTCAGCTTTATTGTAAATATTTTTTAGCTAAAGATCTTTTTAAAAAAACCTTTTTTTGCTTGCTCTTGCACGTTTGGATTATTTATGCTTCCGTTTTCAAAACGAAATCTTCTAAATTTCATCAATTTTACATTCAGGTCAAAACGTACTTCGTCAACAGTTTTCATTTCGTTCATTTTTTTGTGCAAAGCTATGAAAAACTTCCTGTAAAGAAGATTTGTAATAAATGTTAAAATAATATTTAAGATATCTGAAACAGAAAGTTATTTTTTTAGATAAATCTTCTTTTTTTATTAACGTTTTTTACAAAGTTTATTTTAATAATTAAGAAACACTATCGTATAAATAAAAGTGGTTCAAATGGTTACGTGTGTGTTTTTTTTAACAAGTGTTTATCGGACAATTCTGTTTATTAAAATATCTTTGACCCTTCTTAAAAATGATACAATAGCAATATGATTGATTTAAATACACTTGTAGAGGAAACCGGAGCTGAATCCGGATTGAGTTTTAACATAGATGGCATCTTGCTCGAATCGGTTAATTTAGAGTATGACGGGAATGTAGCGGCGATGATTGGAATGATCTTGAAAATGTGCTTAGAGATGTCTGAAGATGTTAATAATGGAGATCTTAAACAAGTAATGATTAAGAACAAAGAGGGTATTGTGGTGGCTAATAAAGATGAGTCAGACAACTGCGTTGCGCTACTTTCTAAAGATATAAGTAAAATGGGACTTTTGTTACGCAAGATGGATACCGTTTTTAACAATTAATTTAAATACAATTAAAACATGTCAGATTTTTTACAGAATTTTCAAAACGATTTAAAAGAAAATATTAACGGATTTATTGCTGTTTCAATAACTGAAGTTGAAACCGGAATGTCTTATTCTTCCCTTTCTTTAAATCCAAATTTTGACCCGGAATTAGCATCTGCTTATAATCTAGAAGTTGTAAAAGCAAAATTAAGCGCTATTAAAGCTTTAGGATTAGATCAAAAAATCAATGATATCTTAATTACACTAACAGATCAAATACACATTATAGATGTATCTGAAGATGGTAAATATTTTATTTATTTAGCTGTTGATTCAACAAAGGCAAATCTTGGATTAACAAGAGCTACTTTGTCTAAATTCAAAAAAGACATTATTTCAAAACTATAATTTTTGCCCCCAATAATGAGGAAAGGCCGTTTCAAAAATTTTTTGAACGGCCTTTTTTGATTTTTATACTTTCTGATTTATTTGAAGAAATCTAATAATATAGTCTTTAATTCTTCTTTGTTTTCAATCTGGCTCATATGTCCATCATCAAAAGAAACCAGTTTTGCAGTTGTATTTTCGATTTGAGAAATGCTTTCTTCGTAATTTAAAACAGGATCTTTTTTGCCTAAAATCAATAAAACAGGAAATAGATTTTTTCGTAAAAGCGATTCTCTGTCTTTTCGTATTTTCATTCCTTCAAGCGAAGCTACGATTCCTTGCAAAGGCGTTTTTAAAGCCTGTATCTTTGCTTCTTCAATTTCTTCAGTCAATCTGGTTCTGTTGTTTTCGCTGAATAAGTTACCAATAGCAAGACTTACAAAGTTGACATAATTTTGTTTTACCGCTTTTATAGCGCGATTTCGGTTTATTTTTTTCTCGTGACTGTCTGCTTTTGATGTAGAATTTAGCAGAACCAATTTATTGATGTTCTTCGGGAATAATTCGGCGAAAGCCAAACCAACATAACCGCCCATAGAGTGACCCACAATTGTGGCTTTTTCAATCTTTAAATGTTTTAAAATTTCCTGAACAACATTGGCATTCTCTTCCATAGAATGCACATATCCCAAAGAATCAGACTCGCCATGCCCTAATAAGTCGATCGTAATAACCTGATGTTTTTCAGAGAAAAGAGCAACATAATCCTTCCACATTTTTTTGTTTTCAAGAAAGCCGTGAAGCAAAACAATTGCAGTTCCCTGACCTGAATCAGAATAAGAAATCTTGGTATTTTTATATAAAAGAGTTTTCAAAATAGTGTTTTAAGGTTTGTCGACGAAAATTAAATTTCTTTCGCCACGAATTACACAAATTTACGCGAATCAAAGGCAACTTCAAAAATTGAATTGCACGAATTTTAATCGTATTTTTTATAAGTGAAATAAAAATGAATAATAATTAGTGAAAATTCGGGAAATTCGTGGCGAATTTTTTAAACTTTAATTCAAAAAAAAGACGGCCAACATTTCTGTTAGCCGTATCTTGATTCTATACTCTTTCTTCTATTTTCTTCCTTCTTAAGAATTCATCAAACTTTCGATTTCATCAACTTCAATCGGAATATTGCGCATCAGGTTAAAAGGTTCTCCTTTTTCCTGAACCACAACGTTGTCTTCCAGACGGATTCCGAAACCTTCTGCCGGAATATATATTCCAGGTTCAACAGTAAAAACCATGTTAGCTTTCATAGGTTCGTGTAGCAAACCATAATCGTGCGTGTCAAGCCCCATGTGGTGAGAAGTTCCATGCATGAAATATTTTTTGTAAGCTGGCCATTCCGGATTTTCGTTCTGAACATCGGCTTTGTCAATTAAACCTAAACCAAGTAATTCAGATGTCATGATTTTACCTACTTCGATATGATATTGTTTCCAAAGCGTTCCCGGAGCCAACATTTTTGTAGCTTCGTTTTTTACTCTCAAAACAGCATTGTAAACTGCTTTTTGACGATCTGAGAATTTTCCAGAAACCGGAATTGTTCTCGTCATATCGCTTGAATAATTCGCATATTCTGCCGCAACATCCAGTAAAATTAAATCGCCGGCTTTACATTGTTGATTGTTTTCGATGTAATGCAAAACGTTAGCATTATTTCCCGAAGCAATAATTGGTGTATAAGCAAAACCTTTAGAACGGTTACGGATAAATTCGTGAACCAGTTCAGCTTCGATTTCATATTCGGTAACATTTGGTTTTACAAACGATAATAATCTACGGAAACCTTTCTCTGTAATGTCACAAGCATGCTGAATCAAATCGATTTCTTCGCTTTCTTTTACAGAGCGAATACGTTGCAAAATTGGGTTGCTTTTTGCCACATTGTGAGCAGGATAACGTTCTTTCCACCATTTTACAAAACGAGCTTCGCGAGTTTCAGTTTCAACTGTTGCGCGGTAATGTTCGTTTGTGTTAATGTACATCGTATCCGCATACGTCATCATTTCGTTCAAAACTTTATGAAAATCCTGCAACCAATAAACAGTTCTGATACCTGAAACCTGAAAAGCACGTTCTTTTGTCAGTTTTTCACCTTCCCAAATTGCGATATGTTCGCTGGTTTCTTTCAGGAAAAGCATTTCTTTTTGATTTTCATACGGCGCATCCGGAAACAAAAGCAAAATACTTTCTTCCTGATCTACACCGCTCAGATAAAAAATATCCCTGTGTTGCGCAAATGGCAAAGTACTATCAGCACTAACCGGATAAATGTCATTTGAGTTGAAAACGGCAACACTGTTAGGTTTCATTTCTGCCGTGAATTTTCTGCGATTTTTTACAAAAAGAGCGCTGTTTATTTGATGATATTTCATAATTATTTCGTTTTTGAACTTCGAATTTCAAAATTAGTGATTTTTGAAGAAGTGACGTATGATTGATTTATTAAAGTTTTCTTATTTGTTTGAAGTTTTTACTCTCGCAGATTGAGCAGATTTATTTATCTTGGTTTTATTACATCTAACCCAATATTGTCATTTTGATCCCTAAGCTTCGGGAGAGAAATCTCCGAAAGTAACTCTACAAAGATTGATAAGCTTTTGGGCGTGTCCCTACGGGTCGGGCTTTCGGTTATATCTTTTATTCCGTCCCGATAGCTATCGGGAAAAATAAAACAATACCGCCTCTATCCCTTACGCATTAGATTTAGTAAGAATATGTTTGAATTTAATTAAAATATATCAATTGAAATACTACTTTAGCATTTAATATAAAAATGAAAGCATAAAGTTCTTTAAAATCAAATGTTTCTCATTTTATATTAAAAAAAAATAATTATTAAAAACTATTATCCTGAAAATGAGAATTCAAAATTTATTTATTTTTTGTATGCTGACTTTATTTCAGCTCATGACTGCACAAACTTACGAATTACATAATTCGATAAATTTTAATAATGTTGATGATGGGCGAGATGTTCCCGATGGAATTACCTGGTACAAAATATCTCCTTTATCTTATGGAATATATAGAACGAGTGGAGGTTGGAATGGGCCAAATTTTCAACAGTTAAAAATAGCTTTTGATACAGGTATTATTATTGATGGGGGAACTAATTTTGGGAAAAGCGGTACAATCATACAGCCAAATGGAGGAAACGTTGGAATTGGGACAGTTAATCCAGCTTACAAACTAGATGTTTGCGGTACAATTAGAGCAAAAGAGATAAAAGTTGATTTACTGGGGGGGTGTGATTTTGTTTTTAATGATGATTACAAATTGATGGATTTGAATAAATTGGAAGAATTTGTAACTCGAAATAAACACCTTCCAGAAATTGCTTCAGAAAAAGAAATGATTGCAAACGGACTTGAAATGAAAGAATTTCAGATGAAGCTGTTACAAAAAATAGAAGAGTTGACTTTATATACGATTGAGCAGAACAAAAAACTGGAAAAGCAAAATAAGAGAGGTGAGAAACAGGAACAAGAATTAAAAATGCTAAAGGCTAAAATAAAAAAAATGGAGTCAGTTAAGAAATAAAAAAATAACCATAAAAAAACCGAAGCATCAAAAACTTCGGTTTTTCTATAAATATATTTTTCACAAAATTATTATTTCTCCCTCAATAATTTTTCCAAATAAGCAGCTTTCTCTTTTTCAGCCTGAAGCAATCTTTCATAAAGTTTTTTATTCTCCTCAAAAGCTTCAAGAAGTTTATCTAATGGATTAAAAGTACAATTATAACTAATTGCAGAACCGTTATTATTTTCGATTTCTATAGTATTTCCAATAATATTAAAAACAGCTTCTTCTGAGAAATTCTTGATTACATCAGCAGGTACGCCCAGAGCGTCGGCAATCGCTTTTAGTTTTTCGTCATCAACGCTTTCGCTTCCTTCAATATTAGAGATGGTTTGCTGACTTACGCCAATTGCAAAAGCAAGCGCTTCTTGTTTCATGTTTTTAAGCTCTCTAATTCGGCTAATGTTGCGCCCAATATGTTTTGGTTTTGTATCTGTGCTCATAGTTCAAAGATATTTAAAATTCTTTTACATTTTTTGTTTTGGTAGAAAACAAGTATTTGCTTGTGCGATACATTTTGTAAATTGTTTTCTCGATTGTAAAAATACAATTTTTCTGACTATTGTTGATTTTGATAGTAGAATTGTGTAATCTTGATAGTAGAAAAAAAAATCAATTTCGATTAATAAAAATAAAATGCAGCATCCAAATTTCAAACTAACAACCATAAGAGAAGTCAAAATACAATATCCATTTCTAATCGACCACGAAGGATTTGATTATTTTGAAGAATGGGACGATCAGGATTTCTTTTTAGTTTCAGACAAAGATGTAAATTTTGAAGGCAACTTTTATTTAGATCTTTATGAAGAGAAAGAGAAAAAATGGCTTTCGAATTTATTAAATCTGTCATTAAAGGAAATCGAAAAAATAAGAATCGAAGGGATTTTAATAAACGGAAATTGCTTCACAAACGGAACCATCATAAATGCCGAAGGCGATTACGGACCTTATGTTTTTATTAAAGGAAATGTTACCTGTCAGAGTTTGTTATTAGGTGGTTCACATGTCGAAATAGAAGGTAATGTTACAGCCAAAGAAGTGGTGATGACTTCGTATAATCACGGAAATTTTAAATGCTCGGGTGTTATCGAAGCTCCTGTTTTTATTGTAGAAGATCATAATGCCAATTTTGCAGAGCGAAAAAATGACTTGTTTTATTATAATGACAGAGCAAATGATTTCGACCCAAAAAATGATTGCGAATATGATGAGGATCTTGATGAGGATATTATCTCAGTCGAATTGCGAAAACATCTCGATAATCCGTTAATAGAAACTCTCGAAGAATTAAAGCGCGAGTTAGAAAACGGAGAACTCATTTTAAAACAAAATAATCCACCTGCAAAAACGTCTGAATATTGGCAGAAACGAGTAATGTCAAATTATAGGGATTTAAAGTTAGTTCCGCCTCAATTTAAGAATATAGAATTGTGTGAGTTGGCATTGAATAAAACCTTTCATGCGTTGCCATATGTTAATCCGGAATTTATTACGGCTGAACTTTGCGAGAGAGTAGTTGATAAAGATGGATTTGCGATTCAGAAAATACCGGATGAGTTTATAACAAAAGAACTTTGTTTAAAAGCAGCCAAAAGCGGAACATTGATTTCGTTGATTCCGGTTGAATTTTATTCTGAAGAACTGATTTTAACGACATTCAAAAACGGTAAACATGAGCCAAATATCAACGATGTTCCTTCTGAATTTATTACAGAAAGTTTACTTGAAGAATATGTAAAAATAGGTAAAGGATTATGGCTCGACAAGGTTTGTAAAGAAAACGGAAAAGATAAATTATTTATTTTAAAGCGCGTAATTGATTCCGGAATAAATAATCTTGACGCTGTTTTTGGAAATCATTTTAGTGAAGAAATAGTAAAATATGCTTCATCCATTTATAACAATGAAAATCAAAAAGAGGAATGGAATAATTATGTTCAGAAATATAAAGTTAAATTTGAGCGTCTTGAGTTGAATGATTATTTATAAAGATGTTATGAAAGAACTTATAATAGAAAGTAAAGGAATAAGGACATATCATTATTTTATACCGCCATTTGAATTAAGAGAAGGAGAATTGGTTATTATTTATTTAGAAGGAGGTTTCCATTTTGACGAAATGAAAGCGCAATTGGTGGCTATTTTTGCAGGAAAAGCATATCATGAGAATGTAAAAATAATAAAGCCGTTGACTTTTGCAGCACCAATCGAAGAATCAGCACTAAAAAGAATATTTAATCCGACGAGTGTGGGCAGATATTTGAAAAGGAATGCAAATCTAAAAAATTCAGTTTCAAGAATTTTCGAAATCGATAATTTTACTAAAAAAGACAAGGTGAAAAATCTTGATAACAGTGAGAGAAAACGACTTTCATTATGTGCAGTTTTTTCAAAAACAAAATATGTATCTTTTGACCTTAGGGGAGAAGGAGCTGCATATTTTGATAAAACATATCAATTTGCTAAGAATGAAATTAAAAACAATGGAGCTACTATTTTAATTGACTGGGCTAACGAATTGGAAAATGATTGTTCAAAATTTATTGCAATTGAATGGTTAGCAGATCTTGAAAAGATTGGTAATAGAAGTGTCGCTCTTTCTCGAATGTATTAATAAATTAACGTTTTGATTTATAGGTTTATGGGGTTAAATATCAACATTAGAAAAGTAGGAAAACAAGATTTTGATTTTGTTTACCAGTCAATTTGTGAACTCGAAAATGAAATTTTAGATTTTGAAGTTTTCAGGAAAATTTTCAATGAAAATATTTCGAACCCAAAGAATTTATATCTACTCGCAGAAAATGAAAATGAAGGTGTAGGACTTATTAGTTTTCATACACAAAACCTCCTGCATCATTGCGGTTTGGTTGGCGAAATTCAGGAGTTTTTTATTGATCAAAATCATCGCGGCAAAGGCATTGGAAGACAATTAATAAATGAAATCATGCAGTATGCCGATCAAAATAACCTGAAAAGTATAGAAGTAACCACCAATAAAAGACGGGTAGAAAACGTGTTGATTTACGAAAATCTTGGTTTTGGCTTAACGCATAATAAGTTTACGATTTATAAGTAAGGTTTCCGGTGATGAAAAAATTGAACATAAAAAAATTGCTATCGACAAGATAGCAGTTTTAATAAATTGAGGATTATGTGTTATGATAATCCATATTCCATACAGCGACCTTTTCCTGATGTCTGGTATATATACCAACCACATGAGTTTGTGCCTATAAGAGTTTTTTCTTCACCCTCACATAGCGGCCATGGTTCGCAGGTTGAGCCAATGCCACCACCATTAATTGATTTCAATTCTTCTTTTGATAATTTTTGTAGGTTTGATAAATTTTGTAAGTTTTTCATAGGTAATTTGTTTTTTGATTTTCCTAGTGTATAAGTTTTTTGGATATTAGTTTGATAAAAATACAAATTATTTTTAGACAAATACTTACAAAAAAAAGCTTTGAGGTTTTAATTGATTTTTTTAACAATCTGCAATCTTCTTGTTTTTTGTGTTTTTATTTTAATTGCTCATTTCGAAAATATCTCAAAAACTCGTGATTCTTATTTAAAGAAAGTAAGATTAAAGTTTAATATTGTACATTAATAATTACCTTAAAAAAGATGAAAGAATTAAACCCGAACATAAAACATCATTTAATAGTTGGTTTGCTAATTGGTGTCTGGTTATTTGTTTTTGCTTTTATCATAAAACCTTTCGACGACGGTACTATAAATTTTAGAGCCTGGTTTTTAATTAGTTTTGGTTTTAGCATAGTGGCATTTTTATGTTATGCTTTTTTAGCTATTATTCAAGAAAACTTTTATAAAAGAATTGGAAAGTGGAATATTGTTTTAGAAATAACAGCCATTTCTCTTTTTTATTTGATATATTTAATTGGAGTTTTTACCTTTTATAAAAGTCCAATTCTAAATGGCGGTTATAATTTTTCAGAATTCTTTTCGATAATATTTATAAAAGTTGCTTTAATTTTGACTCCCGTAATTATTCTGGCAAGAAGATATTTGATTAAGTTAATTCCGCTAAAAGAGGATGTGTTACTATTTAGAGGAGAAAATAGGTTAGATGTTTTAAAAATCAAAAAAGAAGATCTGGTTTGTGTTTCAGGCGCTCAAAATTATGTCGAAATTTTTTATGTTGAAAATGGTAAACTTACCTCAAAACTACTTCGCACATCACTCAAAAAAGTGCAGGAAGATTTTTCTTTTTTAATGCAAATACATCGTTCTCATTTAATAAATCCTGTGCATTTTAAATCCTGGAGAAATCAAAATACCCTTATTTTAACTCAAATAGAGCTTCCTGTTTCTAAAAATTATAAAGAAGCTTTATTGGCATTATAATTCCGTACCTAAAACCGATAGTTTTGTACCAAAGCCCATAAAATGAGAGTTTCCGGGAGATTCTCTTGTTAGTTTTGTCTCATCAATTTAAAAAATTAATTATGACAACAAAACAGCTTTGCCTTCTCGGATTATTATTTTTACTGATCAGTTATTTATTCTTTTCAAAAGTTTTACCGGACTTTCAACTACCAATCGATTTTGCGCATTGGTTTAACTTAACTGGAGCATGTTTAATGCTATTTTTCAATGCTGTTTTTCCTAAAAGCATACTGAGTTTGGTAGCCTCAATTCTAACTATTTTAGGTGTTATTGCTCATATTGGTCTTTGTACAATCGATTTTATAATGTGGAGTTTTGGTAACGATGATGTTGGCAAAGAAGCTTTAAGTAATCAAATCAGTAATACGCCTTCTATTCTTTATCCATTTGTAGTTGTTGGCCCTTCGTTGCTTTTTGTTGGTTTGGCGGTACATGCTTTTAATTTTATCAAAACAAATACTGTAAGTTCATTAATGGTTATTCTTTCAGCGCCTGCAATAGGTTTTTCGTTTTTTGTTTTGAAAAATGGAATTTATATGTTGTTGAGTTGTGTGATTTTTGTTGTGGGATTGGGTTTGTTGCTTTTTAGGAACGAAAGGAAAGTAGTGGAGAATGAAAAAGCTTAAAAACCGGAGCAGTTCTGCTGCGGTTTTTAAGCTTTTATTGGAATTTGGGATTTCAAAATTTGGAAGTTATCCAATCCATTTATAATATCTCGCTCCAATCAAATTCGGAATTTCTTTTTCGATTCGATCTAAAATCCATTCGTTTTTAGGAGTTCTGATACTTTGTTTTTGTTCTTTTTTGTGAAGGCTTTCATAAGTTTCAAAATCAATTTCTATGCTTTCTTCCAGATTTTCAAAAAGTTTGGTTTTGGCTAAAGCCGATTGCCATTCCGGTTGAATTGTTCCTTCGAAAACTTTTGATTTAGATCCACTTCCATAAGCAAGGAAACCAAATTTAGTTCCGGCAACTTCTTGTTTTGTATCATAATAATGAGCTAAAGTCGATAAAAGTCCCATGAAAATAGAACCTGTATAAAGATTTCCTATTAAAGACGAAGCCAATTCTGCAGGTTGTAATTTCTCTGTAACGAACTTTCTGTATTCATCAGATTTTCCAACTTCTTTAATTTTAGTCTGATAATCTGCCGGTTCAATATTTTCTGAAATAATTTTATCAGCGTGATCTAAAGCATAAATTTCAGATAACATTCTGCGTCCCTGAAAAGAATAAGGAAGGTGCATAATAATGCTGTTCCAGGTTTTGTATAAAGTTTCGGATGTGTTTTTTAATTTTTTGAATGAAAAGTAAGCATTACGCGTACGATCCATATAACACTGGTTCGAATATTGTCCGTCAAAAACCGGTTGATCTTTGTGAATCTCAATTTCGGCTTCCAGATTATCAAACCAAGGATCATTGTTCTCGTTTTGCGCAATCTGTTCTTTTGAGATAGTTCTGTAAGGTTTGAAAAAATCAAAAACCCCTTTTGTACTCGTTGCCCAATTTTCATCAAAAGCAATAATTCTGGGGTTCGAAGTTACTAACATTGCAATAGCTCCGGCGCCTTGCGTATATTCTCCGGTAGAGTTTAAATCGTATTTGGCAAAATCAGTAGTTACTACAATGGCTTTTTTGTTTGGATTTAGTTTTACAAAATCAATACAGTTTTGCAAAGCGTCAACGCCGCCAATACAAGCAAATGTAAAATCGACAACATCACATTCAGCCAAAGAATCTTCGCCGAATTTTTGTTCCATCAAACTGATTAAGAAAGAACTAATGGGTTTCGAACTGTCGATTCCGCTTTCTGTACCCACATAAATCCGGCTAATTTCGTTTAGATTTATATTGTTATCAGTAATAAGTTTAGTCAAAGCATTTGCTCCAAACACAACGGCATCCTGATGAACGTCCGGTAAAGTCATTTTGATTAATCCGAGACCTTTTTCTAGTTTTTCGGGTTCGATATTTCTGGCAATAGCCAAAGTTTTTATGGGTAAATGTATGTTGGCTACGTCAAAAGAGATAGCGTCAATTCCTGTTTTCATTCTGATTTTTTTTCAAGCCGATAAAGGTAAAATTATGCTATTAAAATTCACTTGTTTTAACTCAATAAAATCGCTGAAGACTTTATTTTTGAGGAAAACAAATCAAAAACCTGCAAAAAATAACAATTTAGTAATTATATATAAACCAGGAATTTGTTAAAATGGCTCGTGAAAAAAATCTATTTTCTTGTTTTTAAATAATTTGCAATAATATCTTAGAAAGCTCTTTAAAATGATTATAAATAACAACGAAATGGTTGTAGTTCATGTCTAATTGCTTTATTTTTGTATAATTTTTTAAAACAAACTACTTAAACAATTATGGCACAATCTGCACTATTGAATGCTTCCATCTTAAAGAAAGTGGCTATGGCCCTTTCGGGAATATTCTTAATCACGTTTTTAGCGCTGCATGTTTCCTTAAATTTTATTTCTATTATTAGTAAAGATGTTTTTAACGAAGCATCTCACTTTATGGGGTACAATCCGCTAATTCAATATGTAATGCAACCTGTTTTGGCAATCGGAGTAATTTTCCATTTCGTAATGGGATTCGTATTGACTGCACAAAATAGCGCTGCAAGACCAATTGCTTATGCAAAATACAACGGAGCTGCTAATGCTTCATGGAGTTCTAGAAATATGATTATTTCTGGATTGGTTATTTTAGCTTTCTTAGGATTGCACTTTTACGATTTTTGGTTTCCTGAAGTTACCTATAAATATATTGCAGGTACAGCACCGGATGCTACAAGGTATTATGGCGAATTAGTTCATAAATTTCAAAGCCCGGTTCGTACAGCATTGTACTGTGTGTCTTTTATCCTTTTAGGATTTCACCTTTGGCACGGATTCGGTTCATCTCTTCAATCAATGGGGATGCACAATAAATATTCCAGATTTTTAAGTAAAGTGGGTTACGGGTTTGCAGTTGTAGTACCGGCACTTTTCGTAATTATCGCATTATTTCATCATTTCAAACAATAATTAATATCAATTATAATGGCATTAGATTCAAAAATTCCACATGGCCCAATATCGGACAAATGGACAGATTATAAAGATCATATTAATTTAGTGAACCCTGCAAACAAACGTAATTTAGATATTATTATTGTTGGTACAGGTTTGGCTGGAGGTTCAGCTGCGGCTACTTTGGCTGAGCAGGGATATAACGTAAAAGCATTTTGTTTTCAGGATTCACCTCGTCGTGCGCACTCTATTGCAGCACAAGGTGGTATCAATGCAGCAAAAAATTATAAAGGTGACGGTGACTCGGTTTACAGATTATTTTATGATACTGTAAAAGGAGGAGATTATCGTGCACGTGAAGCAAACGTTCACCGTTTGGCTGAAGTTTCTACTAATATTATTGACCAGTGTGTAGCTCAAGGGGTGCCATTGGCTCGTGAATATGGTGGATTATTAGATAACCGCTCTTTTGGAGGAACTTTGGTTTCCCGTACTTTTTACGCACAAGGACAAACTGGTCAACAATTATTGTTAGGAGCTTATTCTGCAATGAACCGTCAGATTGGTCGTGGAAAAATAAAAATGTACAACCGTCACGAAATGTTAGATATTGTTATCGTGAACGGAAAAGCGAGAGGTATTATCGCTCGTAACTTAATCACTGGAGAAATAGAAAGACATTCTGCTCACGCGGTAGTAGTTGGTTCCGGAGGATACGGAAACGTATTTTTCTTGTCAACAAATGCTATGGGAAGTAATGCAACAGCAGCCTGGAAAATACACAAAAAAGGAGCGTTTTTCGCAAACCCTTGCTACACACAAATTCACCCAACATGTATTCCGGTTTCAGGAGATCATCAGTCAAAACTGACTTTGATGTCTGAGTCGTTACGTAATGACGGTCGTATTTGGGTTCCTGCAAAACAAGAAGATGCAAAAGCGATTCGTGAAGGAAAGAAAAAAGCAACTGATTTATCTGAAGCTGAGAGAGATTATTTCTTAGAAAGAAGATATCCTGCTTTTGGTAACTTAGTACCTCGTGACGTAGCATCTCGTGCTGCAAAAGAAAGATGTGATGCTGGTTTTGGAGTTAATAAAACCGGAGAAGCTGTTTACTTAGATTTTGCTGCAGCGATCAAACGTTACGGAACTGAGGAAGCTTTTGTAAAAGGTTTAGATGCTAATGATGCTGCATTGGTAACAAAATTAGGAGCTGAAATCGTGAAAAGTAAATACGGAAACTTATTCCAGATGTACTACAAAATCGTTGATGAGGATCCTTATACAACACCAATGATGATTTACCCTGCGGTTCACTACACAATGGGTGGAACATGGGTTGATTATAACTTAATGACTACAATTCCGGGATGTTTCTCTATTGGAGAATCTAACTTCTCTGATCACGGAGCAAACAGACTTGGAGCTTCTGCTTTGATGCAAGGTTTAGCTGATGGATATTTCGTATTACCTTATACTATTGGAGATTATTTAGCTCCGGATATTAAAATGGGAGAAATTTCTACAGATTTACCGGAATTCGTAGCAGCAGAAAAAGAAGTAAAAGATCAAATCGACAGATTTATCAATAATAAAGGAACTCACTCTGTAGATTATTTCCATAAGAAATTAGGAAAAATCATGTGGGATAAAGTAGGTATGGCTCGTAATGCTAAAGGTTTAGCTGAAGCTATCGAAGAAATTGCTGCTTTACGTGAGGAGTTTTATAAAGATGTAAAAGTTCCTGGAAGCGCTAACGAATTTAATCAGGAATTAGAGAAAGCGACACGTGTTGCCGATTTCTTAGAGTTAGGAGAATTGTTCGCAAAAGATGCATTACACCGTAATGAATCTTGTGGAGGTCACTTCCGTGAAGAATACCAAACAGAAGAAGGAGAAGCACTTCGTGATGACGAAAACTTTGCATACGTTGCAGCTTGGGAATACAAAGGAAAACCAAGTGATGCGGTATTACACAAAGAACCTCTGGTTTACGAAAACATTAAATTAGTACAGCGTAGTTACAAATAGCAATTAGTCAAAAGACAAAAGTCTTAAAGTCAAATGGCAAAACGTCAACTGACTTTCGACTTTCGACTTTATGACCTTCAAACTAAAACAGTATGAAACTTACATTAAAAATATGGCGTCAGAAAAACGCCCAAGATAAAGGGGGAATCGTTGAATACCCAATCGACGGAATCGAACCAGATATGTCTTTCCTTGAAATGCTTGATGTTCTTAACGAACAATTAATCAACAAAGGTGAAGAACCAGTAGCATTTGACCACGATTGTCGTGAAGGAATCTGCGGAATGTGTTCTTTATTCATCAACGGAGAAGCGCACGGACCGGACAGAGGAGTTACTACTTGTCAGTTGCACATGCGTATGTTTAAAGATGGTGATACGATTTTTATCGAGCCATTTAGAGCAAAAGCTTTCCCGGTAATTAAAGATTTAGTGGTTGACAGAAGTTCTTTTGATAGAATTCAACACGCAGGAGGATTTATCTCTGTAAATACTTCAGGAAATACAATTGATGCGAATACGATTCCGATCAACAAACACGATGCTGATAAATCATTTGATGCTGCTGCTTGTATTGGTTGTGGAGCTTGTGTTGCAACTTGTAAAAACTCATCAGCAATGTTATTTGTAGCTGCTAAAGTTTCTCAGTTTGCTTTGTTACCACAAGGTAAAGTAGAAGCAGTTGACCGTGTTTTAAACATGGTTCACCATATGGATCTTGAAGGTTTTGGTAACTGTACCAATACTGGAGCTTGCGAAGTAGAATGTCCTAAAGGAATTTCTCTTGAAAATATTGCACGTATGAACCGTGAATATTTATCTGCAAGCTTAAAAGGATAATTTAAAGACTTTTATTTTTAAATAAAAAAAGGATCAGTTCATAGCTGATCCTTTTTTATGCTCTTATTCATAATACAATTGCGAAGCGCTTATTTCTTGTTTTTCTTTCCCTTCCTGCTGGATAAAGCAAGTTAAAGTAGTGCCGCCAATCTGGTCAAAATAATTGATGTTTATTTTGTGAAAACCTTTTTCAAGTTGAATAGCTCCATAGGCTTCATTGAGCCAATGAATACCATCATTATTAACCACTAATTCATTATCGATAAAAAGCTTCGAGCCATCATCTGAAAGCGTCGAAATCGTATAATTTGCCGTTTCCGCAACATAGATGTATCCGTCGAATTTTAAGCCGATATAACGCTCTGTTTTCGTTTTCCATTTTTCGCTGCTTATAACGCCTTCAAAAATGCCTGAATTGACGGGTTTTATTAAATCTAAATCCTGAACTTGCTGGAAGAATGTTCCGGTATAATAATCAAACTTCAAACCTTTTTTGGTTGGTTTTATAGCTAAAGCCGATTTTAAATCCGGGTTTCTCACCAATATTTTACTGATCGAACTTCTTCTTCCGCTAGGACTGATCTGAACCGTTTTGATAATTCTAAATTCTCCTTTTGGGATATTTATCGTTACGGGTTTAGTGTAAAGTTCAGCCGTTTCATCTGGATTATAACCGTCAATGGTATAAAAGATTTGTCCGTTTTTAATCGTTGGTTTTAAATCCAAAACATATTTTGAAGCAATTAATGCCGTTTCATTAGAACCAAAAGGACTCGGAACTTTGTACAATCGTTTTTGTGCTTCCAGTTTTTCCAGATGATACGGAATTTGGTTCAGAATAAAATGATGGTAATTTTTGTTTTGTGGTTCTGTCCATGCAATTTCTGCTAAAGCAAATAGACGCGGATAAATCATATAATTCAGTTTGGCCGGACTTGTTAAATACTCAGACCAAAGATTAGATTGAACTCCCCAAATGTATTTTTGTTCCTCAACTGTTAAACTATCAACAGGAGTTGGGTTGTAGTTGTACATTTTTTCCACCGTAGTTAATCTTCCAATTGTTAAAGGTTCTTGGGGTGAATAACCCTGATTATAATCCAGATACAGCACTTGTTCCGGATTCATAACCACAAGATGTTTTTGTTTGGCGGCGCTAATTCCGCCCGCTTCACCTCGCCAGGACATTACAGCGGCATTTGGCGCAAGCCCACCTTCGAGCATTTCATCCCAACCCAGAATTTGTCTTCCGTGTGCATTTAGGAATTTCTCAATTCGGGTTGTGAGGTAGCTTTGCAATTCGTGTTCGTTTTTTAAACCCAAATCTTTGATTCGCTGTTGGCAATTCGGACATTCTTTCCATCTTGCTTTCGGGCATTCGTCTCCACCAATATGAATATAGGTACTCGGGAACAAAGCCATAACTTCGGTCAAAACATCTTCCAGAAAAGTAAAAGTTTCCTCTTTTCCGGCACAGAAAATATCTTCAAAAACGCCCCACGATTCAATAACCTTATAAGGTCGATCCGGAAAACAGGATAAATTAGGATAAGCCGTAACTGCTGCGGTTGCATGACCAGGCATTTCGATTTCCGGAATAATATTTACATAATGGTCTTCGGCAAATTTTACTACATCTTTAATTTCTTCCTGAGTATAAAATCCTCCGTATGGATTTCCGTCAAAAAAATATGGGAATCTTTCGAATTTATTTCCTACTAAAGTCTGTGCTCTTTTCGAACCTACTTCAGTTAGTTTTGGATATTTTTTTATCTCAATTCTCCACCCCTGATCGTCTGTTAAGTGCCAGTGAAAGTTATTTAATTTATAACTAGCCATTTGTGCTATAAAATCTTTTATAACATCAACAGAGAAAAAATGACGGCAAACATCTAGGTGAAGCCCGCGGTAGTTGTATCTGGGCTCGTCTTCGATGGTCACGCAAGGCAATTTTATTTCCTGATTTTTTGGTTTGTTGGGTAAAAGCTGTAATAAACTCTGAACAGCATAAAATAATCCTTCTTCACTTCCGGTAACGGTAATCTTTTTTGGAGTAATAACAATTTTATACGCTTCTTTTTTTAAAGATTCCGATGGATTTTTGGCAATGAATAAAACTTCGATATTGCTTTTTTTATTTGAAGTATTGGAGTTTATAGCCAATTCAAAAATTTGAGCTGTTTTGAATTCTTTTGCACTGAATTTATTATTCTCAAAAACAACTTTCATTTTTCCGTTTAAACGAATACTATCTCCGGTTGCCTTGTATGAATTGGGAGCAGGAATAATAGTATTGTTTACAAAAGAGGTTTGAGCGTTTCCGAAAGATAAACAAAATATTAAAAAGAGTAATAGACTTTTTTGCATGGTTGTTATTTTGGTTGTTTAACAAAAATAGAATTTATTGGTTGGGTTTGCATTTTTTTTGCAAAAGGTATTGGTGTTTAAATGTCTTTAAAATAGATGAATTAACTTTTTTCTTACTCACTGTTATAATTTGTTTCGCAATAATATTGCATTTATTGTTTACATTTGCTACAACAAAAACAAATTTGCATGAATACTGAGAATGAAGTGATAAATTACACTAAGGAAGAACGTAAAAATCTTATTTTAAAAGAGATAAACTTGCATACCCGTGTGAGTTTTGAAACACTTTCAGCAAAATTATTTGTTTCAGAAGATACTGTGAGACGTGATATTAATGAACTTGAATCAGAATCTTTATTGATTAAAGTAAAAGGTGGTGCGATGACAAAAGCCTATCACCATTCTTCGACCAATAATCAAACTTATGCAGGTGAATCCAAACAAATTATTGCGCAAAAAACCTTAGGTTTACTTCATGACGGAATGGTTTTGTTAATTGGCGGCGGAACTACAATTCGTGAATTCATCCGTTTGATTCCTGATGATTTAAATTTGACCATTTTTACTGTTACTGTTTTGTCTGCAGTTGAACTTCTGGACAAACCAAATGTTAAAATTATCATGATTGGCGGCAGCATTTCATCTTACAGTCAAATGTGTGTGAGCGGCGATGTCTATAATCAGTTAGCGAATATTAAAGTCGATTTATTAATATTAGGAACCAACGCTTTGGATATCGACGGTGGTTTCTCAGATTCTGACTGGGAAACCGTTCAGGTTAAAAAAGCAATGATTCAGGCTTCTGAAAAAACAGCTATTTTGACTATTTCTGAAAAACTAGATACCGTTCTAAAAATGAAAATTGCCAACTTATCTGAGGTTGATTACGTTGTCACGGAAGTTGATCCAAACGACGAAAAATTACAATCGTATAAGAAGGCAGTTCCAAGTTTAGTCTTTATTTAAAAAGTTTGCCACGAATTTCACGAGTTATTTTGATTGTATAGATCAAAAAAGTCGGTGCAATTTGAGGCTAGTTTTTAAACAGTTTCAAAATAAAAATTCGAGAAATTCGTGGCAAAAAGACGTTTGTATTCTTTGCGAACTTTCATATTATTTAATCCCAATTTTTCATTAAAAAATTAATCCAGTTTTGGTGAAAGATTTTATCCAAATCGTCATCAGAATATCCGTTGTTTTTAAAAATCAAAACCAGTTTTTGCAAATCGGCAATCGTATCTAAATCATACGGACCTTGTTCTGTACCAAAAGCGCCGTCAAGATCAGAACCAATGCCAATATGATTCGCATTTCCGGCCAATTGACAAATGTGATCCATGTGCTTGAAAACGGTTTCAAGATTGCAATTTGTACCTTTTGGTGTCGAAACGCCTCTTTCCCAATTCGGAACCAACATCCATGCATCTAAAGCGCCGCCAATAACGGCTCCACGAGAAATCAAAGCTTGAATCATTTCATCACTATATTGACGATTGTGATCGACTAAACTTCTGCAATTGTTATGACTTGCCCAAACGGGTCCGTTATAATGATCTAGAGCCTGCCAAAAAGCATCGTCGCATAAATGTGTTGCATCCAGAATAATATTCAAGCGCTCCATTTCTTTCAATAAATCAAGACCGTTTTGATTCATTTTTCCGGTGGCATCTGTTCCGTTTGCGTAACGTCCCGGTCCATAATGTGCAGGTCCGATGGCGCGTAATCCGTAATGATATGCTTTTTCTAAATACGAAACATCAATAATAGAATCAGCACCTTCCAGACTCAAAATATAGCCAATAGGTTTTTTATCGTTTGGGGTTCCATCATTCCATAAATCAATTTGTTTCAGTAAAGATTTTTTATCTGTAATTGCCGTGATTTCTCCCGCTTCTTCCATCGCTTTGTACCACGCAAGCTGTCCCTGAGTTTGTGCCCAGGCTTGTTCAGGAGAATTCCAACCCGGAATAATACTGTCCGGTTTTACGAATCGTGCAATTTGCGTGGCAACCACAATACCAATATTTCCTCTTCGCAAATCAGGAAACGAAACCGTGGCGCGTTCGCGATCTGGTTTGTCTGTCATTCCTTTTTCAAGATGGCGCAAAGTAGGAACGTCATTTCTTAAATCTCGATTCCATTCCATCGCATTCATGCTCAGGTCTAAATGGGCGTCTATTATAAACATAGTATTTTTTTTAAGGTTCAAAGGCTCAGAGGTTCTCTACAAGTGTTATTATGAGGTCTGTTCTTTTTCTTCTTCGCTCTATTTTCTATTCTTTTTTCTTTATTCTCCTTTTTCTGCTGCTAGATATTAATTTTTCTGCTGCGGGCCACGACCTGCCATTGATCGCAAATTTCATGTGCTGCGTTCACGACCTGAACCGAATCATAAAGGGCACAAGTTGGGCAAACATGATAAGGCTGGGCATAAATGATATCGCCAATAGCATACTCATTTTTTCCTCTGTTTTCTATAATTAAATGTTCTTCGGAATGTGCTGTTGGGATTAGGTTTTCATCATTTAAAATCACTAATCTTTTATCAATTGGGTTTTCAGAAGCTACGGCTTTGTACCCAATATCAATACAAAATGTAGCACTTGTTGGTTTTGAAATGATGGTTCCAACAATAACCAACGCCGGCTCAAAATTTTGTTCCGGTAAATGAATTTGATAATTCGAATCCCAAAAAACAAAAGTTCCCGGACTGCATTCTACGTTTTTTTGTGTAGCGTAAAACGGAAAAGTATTCGATCCTCCGGCAACAATTTTTAATTCGTAACCTAATTCTTTATTGATTACCTCAATTTCTTCGTTTATACTAAAAAATAAATTTTCGGCTGTGGAAACACGGTGATCTAAATCACCTTTTAAATGGCCATCATAAATATGAATTCCGGCAAAATGAATATTTTTTAATGGAATAATTTCATCAATTAAAGCTTTCCAGTTTTTATGAATCGAAATTCCGGTTCTGTTCATTCCGGTATTCAGATCCAGATAAACGGTAAGTTGTAAATCATTTTTCTCAGCAATTTCATTTAAGGCTTTCGCCGAATCAAAATTGTCAACAATAGTCGAAAAAGTTGTATTCGGATATTTTTGAATCAGGGTAATCCATCTTTCTTTTTTTGCGCCAACAGGCTGATAGGCGAGAAGCACATCCTGAATTTCGTGTATCGCCGCAAGCTCAGCTTCAGCAATTGTGGCGCATTTTATTTTATTGATGTTGTAGGTTTTGAACAAATCCAGAATCTCACCAATTTTATGCGTTTTAATGTGGGGCCTTAATTTTTGAGTTTTGCCATCTACTGCTTCAATCAAATGCTCAATATTAGACTGAATACGATCTTCGTAGACCGCTAAAAATGGCGTATCAATGCGGAGTTCGGAATTAATTTTCCACCAATTGTCTTGCATAACTTTAGTTTCTGGTTTTTTCTACAACTTCAATTAAATTTTGAAAGGCCTCTAATGATTGCTCGTAATTTAGATTCAAAAGCATTTCTTTTGAAAATAAATTAGAGCCAATTCCCACACAAACAACTCCGGATTTGAACCATGATTTTAGATTGCTTTCTTCGAGTGTTACACCTCCGGTTGGCATTATTTTCAAATTTGGGAAAGGTGCTCTAATGGCTTTTACATATCCCGGACCGCCAATTTTATCGGCAGGAAAAAGTTTTACAATTTCGGCTCCTAGTTTATTGGCATGCAATATTTCATTTAAAGTTGCAGCGCCTGGAATCCAGTAAATATTATTTTTAAAACAATAATTGCCAATCTCCAAATCAGTATGAGGGCAAACAATACAGTCTGCTCCTAATTGATGAAAAGTTTCGGCATCATCAACACTTAAAATAGATCCAACAGCTATTTTGACATTTAAATTATTCGCTTTTTTAAAGGCGATCATTTGAGTAAAAACTTCTTTCGCATTATCTGCACGAGCAGCAAACTCGATAATTTTTATGCCAGCATCAGCCGCGGATTGCAATACAATCTGAGCGGTTTCAATATTGATTTGTGTGACTAATGGTAGTACGCCTTGCTTTTTTAAAATGCTGTACATATTCTTTATTTATCTATTAATTCTATTACTTGAGCCATTTTTAATAAAATGACTTATTTCGTTAAGGTTCGTTATGGCAAAATCTCCGTGAATACTTTGTTTGATTACGCCGCATGCCGTTGCCCATTCGATACATTCCTGTCCGGATAATTTATTGGATAATCCGTATAATAATCCTGCGTTGAAAGCATCTCCGGAACCAATTTGATCTGTTACGACGTGTATTTTGTGTTCCTGTGTTTGATAAAAATTATCGTCATGAATCAGTAATCCCTTGTATAAATGTGCCGGTCCATCTGATTTTCTAAAACTCATCGCTAATGTTTTTAGAAAAGGCATTTTTACTTTTAATAATTCGAATGTTTTCTGAAAACGATTTTCATCAGATTCTGTATTATCCGTTTTGATTCCGAAATAGATTTCAATCGCATCTAAATCTGCAACGGTGATCGTGCTGTATTGAAGCAAATCGGGCATAATTTCAGATGGATGTTTTCCGTATTGCCATAATTTTGATCGAAAGTTAAAATCAGAAGAAATTGGTAAACCTTTTTTGTGTGCTGTCAGAATCGCTTCTTTACAAGCCAAGCCTGCTGCTTCAGAAACTCCCGGACTTATTCCCGACCAATGAAAATGCGTGACATCGGCTAAAGCCAAATCCCAGTTGATTTGATCTTTCTGAATGGTAGCGAATGAAGAATTGCTTCGGTCATAAATAACCTGCGATTGCCTGATTTGATTTCCGGCTTCGACAAAATACAATCCCAAACGCTCTCCGCCATACACACATTTTGAAGTGTTTACTTTGTATTTCTGCAATTCGTTTAAAGCCAATTGTGCCAAATCATTTTCGGGTAATCGTGTAATATAATCGGTTTGCATCCCGAGTTGAGAAAGTAAAACACAAACATTGGCTTCGGCACCTCCCACATGAACTTTTATTTCATTGGCCTGCGTAAACCTGTTTCCATCTGTAACGCTCATTCGGAGTAATAATTCTCCAAAAGTTGCAATTTTTGTCTGTGATGTATTTGTATTCATGGTTATTATTTTTTTTGCCACAGATTAAATGATTAAAAATTCTGTTTGCCGCGAATTACACTAATTTACACAAATCAGTATGTAAAAATTAATTCGTGAAAATTCGTGTAATTCGTGGCGAAAAAAAATCATTTTAATCTGTGAATCCCGATAGCCATCGGTAGTGGCATAACTTTTCTTTAATATAATTCGAAAACGGCTTCAACTTCAACAGGAATATTGTCCGGTAAAGAACCCATTCCTACGGCGCTTCTTACTCCAATTCCATTTTCTTGTCCCCAAACTTCGGCGAACAATTCGCTGCAACCGTTTATTACATAGGGATGCCTTAAAAATTCGCCATTACAATTGACCATTCCTAAAACTTTTATAACACGTTTTACTTTGTTCAGGCTTCCAAAATTGGTTACAATTGTAGAAAGCATGGTTAAGCCGACTTGTCTTGCTGCTAATTTTCCTTCTTCGATATCCATGTCATCACCAATTCGGCCAATAATTAAGGATTTATCGTCGTTAACAGGCCCGTGACCTGAAAGGTATAAATATTTACCATCAACTAAATAAGGTTTATATATTCCTAATGGCTGAGGCGCCGGCGGAAGAGACAAACCAAGAGTTTCAAATTTTTCTTGTGGTAATAAATTCATGATATTAATGTATTATTGAGTTTAAAATAAAAACGAAAATGATTCCTAAAACAGATACTAGAGATTCCATGACGGTCCATGATTTGAACGTGTCTTTTAGGCTGATATTAAAATATTCTTTGAACATCCAGAAGCTTGGATCATTTACGTGCGAACACATTAAACTTCCGGCTCCTACGGATAGAACTAATAAGTTAGGGTCGAGTCCGGTGGTTTGTAGTAAAGGTAGTAAAACGCTCGCAGTCATTAATCCGGCTGCTGTAGCAGAACCTACACAAACGCGTATGATTGCCGCCATCATCCAGGCCAATAAATAGGGATGAATGTTTATTTGTGTTAGCGCCCCTACTATAGTTTCGTTTACGCCGCTTACGATCATTACTTCTTTTAAACCTCCGGCTCCACCAACAATTAGAACAATTAAGGCGACATCTTTTATCGCAACGGCATAATCATCCATAACAGATGTGATGTTTCTGTTCATTCTGATTCCTAACGTATAGGTACAAATCAATAAAGAAATCAGCATAATCATACTGGGTTCTCCAACCGTTTTGCAGATATTAACCAGAGTTTCATTTTTAGAGATCATAGGTAATATGGAGGTTAGTGTTAAACCAAAAACTGGAAATAAGGCGGAGAATAAACTAATCGAAAAGCTTGGAAGTTTGCCTTCATTGACCACTTCTTCGACATTCAATATTTCATGATCTGATTCGGTTTTGATGTTTTTGAGTAAATTCGAAAATAACAATCCCGCAATAAAAATAGTTGGAATCGCAATGATGATTCCGTAGACTAAAACTAGTCCGATATCAGCATTTAAAATAGTGCTTAATGCCATAGGTGACGGATGTGGCGGCAAAAAACCGTGTGCTACTGAAAGCGACGCCAGCATAGGGATTCCCAGATATACTTTTGACAGTTTAAATTGATGGGCTACTGAGAAGATTAATGGAACTAATAAAACAAATCCAACACTGTAGAATAGTGGTATCCCAACAATAAATCCGGTAATCATTAAGCCAAGGCGAACGTATTTTTTGCCCGTCCATCCCATAACTGTTTTGGCAATAACATTTGCGGCACCTGATGAAACCGTAAGTTTACCAATACAGGTTCCGAAAACAATAATCAAAGTAATAGATCCTAACATTTCGCCCAAACCTTTTTGTACGGTTTGAGACAACGTTTCTATTGGCAGGCCTAAAAAAAGACCTGCTAATAGAGCTGTTATGATAAAGGCAATAAACGGATTGATTTTAAGCCAAGCTATCTGAATGATTAAAAACGCAATGCATGCCGTAAGAATTAAAATGCTCATTTATCTTTTGTATTAAGAGTCTTTAATTTGTGCCGTTAGGCACTTGATATTGGTAAAAACCGTGAATCACAATATATGGCGTGCCGTAGGTACGCAATAATTATTGTTTTGTTGCGTACCTACGGCACGCAACGAATTTGAAACTTTATAACTACCGACATTAAGTGCCTAAAGGCACATTTTGACTCTTGATTTATTATTTATCCCACCAGATTCTTGTTGTAAAACTATCTTCGCCCTGACGCTTAACTGCTTCTGCTAAGTTAGCTGAATTCACTGAATATTCGCTGGTAGAGTATTTCAAACGTCTTGGAATTGTGCCGTTTGTAACGTTGCCAGGAAAATTTACAGGAACTAAAACAGGATAACCTGTTCTTCTCCAGTTGGCATAAACTTCTTGTTCGTCTACAAATAAGGCAACATAAAACTGCGTATGAATTTGATTCATTTTTGCATCAAATGATCCTGCTGCGTTGTACGGATTTAGTGTTAAATAAGCAGTTGCATCTGTAATAGCATAAGCAGCTCCGTAGATTCCCATGTTTAAAAAAGAAGCTTTAACTGCTTTTTCGTATAAGTCTTTATCAGTTTCATTAGTGTACCATCCTCTTGCAGCAGCTTCGGCTAAATATAGATTTGTTTCGGCATTGCTTAAAAGCATTAATGGGGCATCGTATTTAAAAACGGTACTTTGATTAGGTTCAGAATAAGTGCCTTGCTCCACTGCTGTTGGTGCTGTTTTTGTTCCGTTCGGGAAACCTTTTTGTATCGCAAGAGTGGTGTTTTGCGTTGTTCCTTGCCAAACGCCTGAGTAAACACTAATTCTTGGATCGGCAGTAGATTTTAATAAATCAATAAATGTTTGGGCTAATTTTCCGCCTTCTACATTTTTCTGACCATTTGATCCCGCTGTAAAATCTTGTCTTCTGGCGTCAAAACCAACTGGGTTTTTGTTGAAATCATTTGGTCCGTCTGTATATTTCATGATGGCGTTATCGGTTCCGTTAACGATTACTCCGCCGGCAATCGCTTTGGTTACCCATGTTTTTGATAAGGCAGGGTCTACTTTACTTAATCTTAATCCTAAACGAAGCATTAAAGAGTAAGAGAATTTTTTCCATTTTGCAACATCTCCATCATAAATAAAATCGGCTTTGCCAAAACTTGGTTTCGCAGGATCTAATGCTGTTGCAGCTTCATCTAATTCTTTTAGTAAATCTTTATAGATAAATTCCTGACTATCATATTTTGGTAGAAAAACTTGAGAACTAGTTGCTTTTGCAGCATCTGAGTACGGAATGTCTCCGTATAAATCTGTAGTTCTGTGATACAAATAAGCTTTCCAGATTCTGGCGATATTAAGTTTATTGCTATCATTTGGATTTGTTTTTAGAGCATTAATTACAATTTCAACTTCGTTTAAAGCGGTTGGATATAACTGATTAAAGTATGCCGAAAAGTAAACTTCATTACTTAAATATTTGTCTCCCACACCAGAGGCTTCTTTATAAGTGGCATAATGCTGAATCATTCCGCCACATTCAAGGATGTTTGTAAAAAAGTAATTATTATTTAAGCCATCCAATTGTGCTTTGCTGAAAATGTAGTTCGGATTGGGTTTGTCAACCACGTTTGGGTTCGTATTGATTTCTTCAAAATCCTTTGTACAGGCTGTCATACTTCCTAAAAGTATACCTGTGATATATAATATGGTTATCTTTTTCATATCTTTTAATTTAAAAATTAGCAATTAAGTGAGTTTAAAATTTGACATTTAAACTTAAACCGAAACTTCTGGTTTTTGGCACTCCAAATTGTTCTACACCCTGAGCATTTCCGGCACTAAACACAGATTCCGGATCTACGTTTGGTGTTTTCTTGTAAAGAATGAATAAGTTTCTTGCTATAAATGAAACAGAAGCTCCCTGAAGTTTTGATAAGCCTTTTATTCTTTGAATTGGTAAGTCATAACCCAGAATTACTTGTCTTAGTTTTACAAAACTTGCATCGTAAACAAATGTTGATGAAATATTTCTTAAACCATCATAGTACGTTCTTAGGTTTTCAGGAGCAATAACCATATCAACAGGGTTTCCGTTTGTATCTACACCTTTTATTGGTAAACCGTTTTCACGACCTTCAAGTGTTAATTTTGTTAATCCCATACGAGTTCCGTACAAATCAGTTCCAGAATATAAACTTCCTCCAAATTTACCATCGATCAAAAAGCTGAATGAGATGTTTTTGTATTTGAATTCGTTGCTAAGTCCGGCTGCCCAAGGATGAACTCCCTGACCTAGTTCCTGAAGAGGGCCTTGTGCTACAGTTGCTGAACCGCCGCTTATGTTATACACCGTATTTCCGTTAGCATCTACACGAGGTTTGTACCCTTTTATAATACTATATGGACGACCAACATCACTTGTTATGGTTACATATCCGTTTACAGCAGTTGCCATCGTAATGGAGTTCAACTGATCTGTAAGGGCTTCAACTGTGTTTTGATTATACGATCCGTTGAAACTTGCATCCCAGGAGAAATTTTCAGAATTAATTATTTTTCCACTTAATAAAAATTCAACCCCTTTATTTCTCATTTTTCCAAGATTCAATAAAGCGGTACTAGATCCCGAAGCGTTAGAGATTGTAGTTTCGACAATATCATTTGTTGTAGCACGATTGTAAAATGCTAAATCAAGATTTAAGCGATTACGGAAAAATCCTAAGTCAGTACCAATTTCAAATGTCGTAGAAGTCAACGGGCTTAAAGTTGGATTAGGAACTCTTGAGCTTGTTGGCCCTTGTAATTGCTGACCATTATGTCCGCCCTGAATCATAGAATACGATTGACTCAATGCGTAAGGATCCGGTGTAGCACCACCCACTTGCGCCCATGAACTTCTTAGTTTGGCGAATGAAATAAATTCAGGCATTGTTAGAATGTCTGATACGATTATACTTGTCCCAACCGAAGGATAGAATACTGTATTGTTTTCTTTAGAAAGTGTAGAAAACCAATCCTGACGACCTGTAACATTTAAAAACACAATGTTTTTATAGTCAAAATCTGCGGCACCATAAACGGAATTTGTTTTGGTTTTTCCGTAAGGATAGCTATACGTAAGAGTGGCTAAATTGGTTATGGCATAAAAATCATCTAGTACAAAGTTGGAACCTTCAAATCTTGTTTCGTCTCTTAAATTGGTACGTGAGTTCACTCCAATTAAAGCGTTTAAAGAGAAATTATCAACGATATTTTTCTTGGTATAATTAAGAATAGCTTCAGAATTCAGGTTGGATATTTTAACTCTTGAACCTTGTGCATATCCAACAGGATTGTTTAAAGTTGTTTTCGGGATATATCCAAAGAAGTTATAATCTGTAAAATCCTGACCAATTCTACCCTGAAGGAATAATTCAGGTGTAAAGTTCAATTTTACACTCAACATTCCGATAAAACGATTTTTAGTATCGTTGTTTTTAATTTTATTCACTACAAAATAAGGATTTGTAGCCACGGCAACAGGATTCCATGCCTGCTCAATTCCGTTTGCGTCATATCCGGGAGCAAGATTTCTAATGTCAACTGTATTAGCGATCATGTAAGTTCCCCAGTTTGGGTTTGCCTCTGCATCAGAAACGGTTACTCTGTTATTTGATTTCTCTAAGTTATATTGTGCTACAACATCAAATTTTAACCAGTTCGTTACATTCACATTACTGGCTATATTGATACTTTTACGATTAAAATCAGAATTGGGTACAACACCTTTGTTTTCCATGTCTGTAAATGAAAGACGTCCCGTGGCTTTTTCATTTCCTCCAGATAAAGCAACCGAGTTAATGAAAGTTGTTCCTGTATTGTAGAAGTTTTTAATATTGTTTTTTTGAGCTACATAAGGTCTTGCTACGCCGTCAAACTGAACAACATCTGTTCCGTCAATTTTTGCTCCCCAGGACCAGCGTCCGTCAGCAATGGCTTCGGCCTGATTGGTTGGTTTTTTTCCATTTGCACCGGAACCGTATTCATACTGCCAATCGGGTATGATCGATGGCGTTTCGAAAGTAAATGAAGTATTATAATCAACTCCAATTCCTTTTTGAGCGGCTCCTCTTTTGGTCTGAATCAGGATAACACCGTTTGCAGCATTTGCACCGTATAATGCAGCGGCGGTTCCCCCTTTCAAAACAGTAATGGTTTTAATGTCGTCTGCATTGATTACAGATGTTCCGTCACCTCGGTCAACGTTGATTCTGGTAGATCCGGGACCGTTTCCAATTCCCGGTAAGTTTAGTTGTGTGTTGTCAATAGGCAAATCATTCACGACATACATGGGTTGGTTGTTTCCGTTTAGCGATCCGTTACCTCTTATTACAACTCTACTAGAACCATTAGGGCCAGTTGCAGTGCTGCTCACGTTTACACCTGCAATTTTACCTACTAATGCATTAGCGATATTGGTTTCTTTCGCTTTTGTAAATTCAGTTCCTTTTAATTCAGTTACGGCATAGGCAACAGATTTGCTGCTTTTTTTAACTCCTAATGCTGTTACCAGAACCTGATCTAGAACATTTTCGGCTGGTTTTAATCGTATTACTAAATCTTGAGTATTGTCTATTTTATATTCTAAAGATGCATAACCCATGTAAGTAACGACAATGTGAGTTTCGTTTTCCGGAACATTGAGTTTGAATTTTCCGGTTTCATCGGTTATGGTAGCTATTTTAGTATTGCCTTTTGCATAAACTGTTGCTCCGGCAATTGGCATTCCGTCATCAAGACCAAGTACTTGGCCTGAAATTTCTGTCTGATTGCTTTTTTGTTCAAAAAGGTGCTTTTTAATTGCAGTCTCTTTTGCATTTGCTGAGAAGATCATCCCCCCAATAAACACTAATGAAATTAGCTTTGTTTTCATAATTCTGTGGTTTTCATGTTTTTTTTGGTTTTTATTGGCGATCAAATATAAATATTTATTTTTCACATTTGCATATTTTTTGCAAAAAGCACATATTTTTTGCAATATTTTTTCGTGAAGTATTTTTAATATCTAAAAGATGTGTGGTTTTGCGAGGTGTTTTGAGAAATTTTTGCAGATAATGCTTTTTCGAAAAGAAATATTTTAATCTTAAAATTCGTATTTTTGGAATATGAAAATCGCAATTATACAATCAGATCTCCATTGGGAAGACGCTGTTAAAAACAGAAATAGCTTTGAATCAAAGATCAATCAGATTGATTCGGGAGTAAATTTGGTAGTGCTTCCTGAGATGTTTTCTACCGGATTTACCATGAACGCACATGAAGTGGCTGAAACTATGGAAGGCGAAACCGTATTGTGGCTTCAATCTTTGGCAAAACAAAAAAACTTCGCTATTACGGGAAGTTTGATTATTGTCGAAAATGAAAAATATTATAACAGAATGTTGTTTGTATTGCCGTCAGGTGAAATTCAACATTATGACAAACGCCATTTGTTTTCGCTTGCGGGCGAAGATAAATTCTATACCAACGGAAATGAAAAGGTAATCGTAGAATATCTTAACTGGAAGATTTGCTTGCAGGTTTGTTATGATTTGCGCTTTCCGGTTTTTGCCAGAAATGTCGAAAATTATGACTTACTATTATATGTTGCCAATTGGCCCAAAGTACGTACCAATGCTTGGGATTCTTTGCTAAAAGCAAGAGCAATTGAGAATTTAAGTTATGTTGTTGGTGTAAATAGAGTAGGACTTGATGTAAATAATTACGAACACATTGGGCATTCGCAAGTAATTGATTTTTTAGGAAATTTTACTTTGGCACCTCAGGAAACCGAAGCTGTTTTTATTGTTGATCTAGACAAAGATGCAATGCTCGAAACTCGAAAAAAACTCGATTTCCTTAATGATAAAGATGTTTTTGAGATTAAAATCTAGAATGCTTTTCTCTTCTTTGCATCCTCTTTTTTCTTCTTATCAACTTGTTTTTTCTCGACTTCAGGATTAAACGGAATACTTAAATCTATTGTTTCGTCTACGTCCCAATTTGTTCGGACATCAACTTCTTTTTGGTAATAAAATACCTCTTCAGCATAGGTTTTATTGAGGAAATTTCCGGCGTCGTACATTTTGTTTTTGTTGTCATCGTACGTTATTCGTACTGTAAATGCTTCAGGTTGTAATAAATCAAAGGTTATTTTTGTACTTCCTTCGGAATATGCACTAGCCAATACAACATCCCCCTTTTTATTGGTAATCTCAACGATTATCGGGAATCGTTTTACATTTCGTAGATTCAGAACGAGATTTCCGTAATCTGCATATTCTTTTGTTGTTAATTTATAAACAAGTGTATCGTTTGCTTTTTCGTAAAAATCAGTCAAAGCACCTGGAAAAAAGGTAACATTGTATTTCTCGACTGGTTCTTTTTTGAAATCAACATATAATTTTTGTTCAAATTCATCGTATTCTGTAGTGAAATCTACAGCAACAGAATCTTTGTTGACTAATTTGATTTTTGATTTGTCAAATTTTACCAATGGAGTTGCTGATTCTAAGGTAAACCGATCCCTAAAATTGAGAACTCCGTTTTGTAGTGCTGTAATATTTAATGTGTCTTTCTTTTGATCCTTAATTTTAAAAGTAAACTTCTTGTCATAATTAGCAGCGCTAACTTCCATAGATAATGAATCTGCTTTTATCGGCTTGTACCAAACTTGCAAAGAATCTTTTTTGGGAAAAGCGGTCACGATAGTTTCTAAAACATCGTTATTGTGTTTAAGAACAATTTTAGGTTTAGAAATTTTAAAATTCTGTTTTCCTTCATAAGGAAGATATAGTCTGTTCCCGGATGCCTGAATTGGTTTAAAAGTTTTTAGTGGAAGCGTTTCTTTGAATAATTCTAACTCAAATACAGTGTCATTGGGTACCGTAATATAATGTTTTAGGAATCCAATCTTGTCATCTTTTGGGTTGTACCTGTTATTTGCCGCTTTGTCTTTCATTGCTACTAGTAGATATTTTCCGGCCTTTAAATTCTCTAATTTAAAAGTTCTTAAACTGTCCAGAGTGTTTGTAATATATCTCGGGCTCTGTTTGTAAATTACAGAATCTTTAAAAGTATCATTCACTTCGTAAAGCATTACAGATACAAAATTATCTACATTTTTTTCGTAAGCATCTTTGATTTGTCCACTTATAGTAAGTGAGTCAATATAAGATCCCGTCGAGAAAATATACTTGAATTGGTTGATTGCGTTTCCTTCATTATTGTCCGCAATACTTTGTCCAAAGTTGAAACTATAGGTGGTATTAGGCTGTAAAGTATCTTTTATTTTTATCGTGATAACTTTACTGGCTGTCGTAGGCAAAATCAACGGCTCATGTTTCATTGGAGGTGAAATAATAAGCTGTTTGTTTAAATTTTTAAGTTTTACGTATTCATCAAAGCCTAAAATAATTTCATTTCCTTCAAAATTAGTACTCATGTTTTTGGGAGAACTGTATTTTAAAACCGGAGCAAGAGTATCTTTTAATCCGCCGGTGATGCTGCCTCGTTTGGCGCAACTGAACATTAAAAATACGAGTAAAAATGCAATATATCTGAAGTTGTTTTTCAACATAACGGTTTCTAAATTTGATTGCACAAAATAACGATTATATTTGCTTTAATTGAAATTTTTTATCCATTTATTAGGATTTAAAGCTTTTGTTTCTTGGTATTTTTTTGCATTTGAAATTTATAAGATGATATAATTTCTTACTTTTGATTCTAAATATAATTTTTCCCCGTTTTGATAAGAAGATTTTTTGTTGGTATACTCTTTTTTTTACTGATTTCCTGTGGTAAAAATGAAAAGCCAATTGTTGCTTTTTATTATTGGAAAACCATCTTTAAATTATCGGAGCCAGAAAAAGAAGTTGTGCGTAGTAATGAAGTAAGTAAGCTTTATATCCGCTATTTTGATATAGGTCTTTATCCAAAAACAGAAGATCCAATTCCGGTTAGTCCAATTCATTTTCAGGAAAATGTCAATAATTTTACTATTGTTCCCGTAATTTTTATTCAAAATAAAGTGATGTCGTTGCCTCATCTTGATATTGATGATTTGGCTCAGAAGACAATTCGATTAGTAGAAGAAATTAATATAAAGAATAAAATCATTTGCCAGGAAATTCAAATCGATTGTGACTGGACTTTGAAAAGTAAAGACAATTACCTTAAATTTATAGAACAATTTAAAAAGCTTTCGCATAAAAAGCTTTCGGCAACAATTCGTTTGCATCAGGTGAAATATTTTAAGAAAACGAAAATTCCAAATGTCGATTCCGGGGTTTTGATGTATTATAATATGGGGACTATTGCGCCAGATTCCCTGAATTCTATTTACAGTAGAAAAATCGCCGAAAGATATCTGGAAAGTTTGAAGAAATATCCACTGCATCTTGATTTTGCTTTGCCAATATATTCCTGGGGAGTTCATATCAGAAATCAAAAAGTAATTGGTTTGCGATCTAAACTAAATGTTGATGAACTTAAAAAAGATGCCAATTTTGAGCAAATTAACGCTATGTTTTTTAAGGTAAAAAAATCAAACTATAAGAATGGCTTTTTTTATGAAGAAAATGATTTGCTGAAAATAGAAGCCATTTCTTCAGAGGATTTAAAAGAAATGGCAGAAGAATTAGATGAGAATTTAGTTCAGGCCCCAAGAGAAATTATATTTTACGATTTAGACGAATTCAATATTAAAAATTATGAAAAGGATATTTTTAAACAAGTTATTTCTTGTTTCTAGTGCTGCTTTACTTTCTGTATACGGAATAATTTATGCTTGTGGAGGTGGTGATGATTGGGATTTTTTTGGTTATAATTCTAATTTTACACCAGAGACATTTGCGGATAAATCCTATTCGCCACTTTTTTTGTCGGGCGATATTTTTTACGGAATCGGTTTTGATACACAACACAATTCCAGGTTTAATGACGATATAAAATCAGATTGGGCAGGTTATCTAAAAGGAAAGGCAGATACTGCAACAGTAAGCTATTTTTTAATTGGAGATGAAACCTCAAAATATTCTTCTGAGAAAAAAGCACCTGAAAATAAAACGGATATTACGCAGCTTCATGTTTTTTTAAAAAATAACAAAGACAATTCAACTTCATTAAAATGGGGCAAAAAGATCAGTTTGAAAGATACCAGGGTTAAGAGTTTTATTGAGTTTTTATATTTGGCACAAAAAATAGAAACAGTTTCTATTAATAATGATTATTGGAGTTATGAGCCTGTTGTAGCGAAAACTTTTGATGATTTGAAAATGATTCAGTCGATCGAGAATGTTTATAACACAACTTCAGATTCATTCTTAAAAAACAGATATTGGTTTCTTACCGTGAAGGCTTATTTTTATAGCAGCAATAAGAAAAAGACGATTGAATTTTTTAATAAAACAGAAGCTTCGGTGCCTAAAAATACCTTGTATTACAGAGCGCTTTCTTATGTTGCAGGAATCAATTACCAACAGAAAAAATATTCAACCTCGAATTATTTATACGCGCAGGTATTTGATAAATGTCCTGAATTGAGAGTTGTCACAGCATATAGTTTTCATCCTCAAAATGATGCTGATTGGAATAAGTCTTTGGCAATGGGGAAGAATAATAAAGAAAAGGCTGCGCTTTGGGCAGTTCATGGTTTTTATAAAGATGAAACTCAGGCAATCGGAAAAATTTATGAATTAGATCCTAAAAGCGGGCATCTGAATTATTTATTAACCAGACTGGTGAATAACCAGGAACAAAGTATAAATAATTCGTTTGAAGTGCAAACAAAGTCCGGTGATTATAATTCGCCAATTATTAAGCAGACAGTTGCAGAGAACAGAGAGGCAAACAAAGCCAAAATCAATACTAAGGCGTTTGATTTAGTAGCGAAAATTGCAGCAGCAGGAAATACAGAAAAACCATATTTATGGGATATTTCATTAGGATATCTACAAACCTTAAAAGGAGATTATGCTGCCGCGGATATCAATTTAAACAAAGCAGAGAAAACATTGCCGAAAACGGAATTGGCGAGTTATCAATTGCGATTGCTTCGCTTTGTGAATAACATGAGTAAAATTGATAAACTCACGGATAAAAACGAAAAAACAATCCTGGCCGATTTGAATTGGTTGTACCAGGAGCTTCCAAAAAACTATAAAGGTCAGGAATTCCGTTATCAAAACGCAGCGCAATGGAGTAAGAATTATTTGGCTACTTTATATAGAGCGAAAGGAAGTCCTGTGATGGTGGAATTATTTGGTGGAGATTCTCATTCTAATATGTATTATTGGGGTGGAGGAAATGCTTTTTATGACAACGAAAAGAATCTGTTAGACATGAAAGCATTTTTAGCTAAGTCAAATAAAACTGAAATCGAGAAATTAGGAACCGGGATTTATTACCTTAAATTAAAGGATATTAATAGTTTTCAGGCGGTTCAGGCAACTTTTAAAAATAAGATTCCGGAAGCAATTGCTTTTATTCAGCAGGCAGATTCGGTTCAATATTATACCTTTTTAGGGAATCCGTTTAACGGAAATATAAAAGATTGTCATGATTGTGATCATGCAGCGTATCAAAAAAAGAAATATACACAAATCGATTTTTTGAATACAATAAAAGCAATGAAGGATAAACTGGCTCAGAATGAGGATGTTTATACCAATAGTTTGTTATTAGGGAATGCGTTCTATAATATTACTCATTTCGGAAATGGCAGAACTTTCTATGAAATTAGTATTGTGGGTTATGGTTCAAATCCATATTCATTTAGGGATGCAATGAAAAAAATGATTACCAATTGTGATGTCTCTAAAATGTATTATCAAAAAGCATTTGAGGCTGCAACCACAAAAGAACAAAAGGCAAAATGTATTTATATGCTGGCAAAATGTGAGCGTAACGAGTATTATAATAATAAGTATAATAATTTAAAGAATTGGTGGGAAGTAGAAGATGATAAAATCAATTTTATTGCCTGGAGTGGGTTTAAAGCGTTGAAAAAAGATTATTCGGACACCAAATATTATCAGGATGTAATTGCTGAATGCGGTTATTTTAATACTTATGTGAATCAATAATTGTAATTGAGTTTTTGTTTTAAATTGAAATCAAATGGTAAATAAAATAGAACATATCGGAATAGCAGTAAAAAGCATGGATGATGCAAATGTATTGTTCGAAAAGTTATTAGGCGTTCCGTCATACAAAATGGAATCTGTCGAGAGTGAAGGGGTTTTAACTTCTTTTTTTCAAACCGGAACCAATAAAATTGAATTGTTAGTAGCGACAAATCCTGAAAGTCCAATTGCGAAGTTTTTAGAGAAAAAAGGAGAAGGGATTCATCATATTGCTTTCGATGTTGATGATATTCATGCCGAAATAACCCGATTAAAAAATGAAGGTTTTGTATTGATCAATGAAGTTCCGAAGAAAGGAGCTGATAATAAATTAGTCGTTTTTCTGCATCCAAAAAACACAAATGGGGTTTTAGTTGAGCTTTGCCAGGAAATTAAATAAAAAAATCTCTTTTCAAGATGTGAAATAAGATGTTGAAAATCAATTATCTTGTGATAAAAGAGTGAATGCTATTGAAATTAAATAAAAATCATATCCCAAAATATTTGGAGTGAATGAAAAATAGTAGTAATATTGCATCCTCAAACCGGTCCTATAGCTCAGCTGGTTAGAGCACCTGACTCATAATCAGGTGGTCCCTGGTTCGAGCCCAGGTGGGACCACAACAAAGCCTTTGCAGAAATGTAAAGGCTTTTTTTGTGTATTTCTTCCACTTCTTGTGTTTTTATCTAAATTCATGTAAGTTTCTCTTTAGATTAACTTTTTTAAAAAATCTAAATTGTAAATTTATACGTAAGGAATTAATCGTGAAGTTGTGATTTTAGGGTTTAATTCTTACGTCAGAAAGTTGAGGTTGTTTTTGGTGAGTTTTTTTTGCTGTAAATCTTGTGTTTTTGTAAAAAACGTATACATTTGCCAAAGAATTATGTGTAAGCCCCTGTTTTTGTGCGAATTATATTAAAGTGGATAAATTTAACAACCTACCTTGCTGTATAGCAGCATGTTAAAATTATGAAGATAATAAAGACTGTTTTTTTTACGATATGTTTAGTTTTGCTTAATGTACTAAGTGTTTTAGCGCAACCGGGAACTTTGCCCCCGCCGCCGGATGATCCTAATGATCCGGATATTGTGCCAATCGATAATTATGTTGTGCTTTTGATTCTGGCGGGCTTGATTTTGGGAATGATGATTATATATAAAAATAAAATAAAAAAAGCTTCAATGTAAATTGAAGCTTTTTTTGTGAGTACATTAAGTCTTATTTGTTTATTGAATAAAGTCTGGAAATGTATTTTCCAACTACATCAAATTCCAAATTTATTTTTGTACCAACTTTAAAATTCTTGAAATTAGTGTGTTCATAAGTATACGGAATAATCGAAACACTAAATTCGTTTGTCTTAGAGTTTACAACCGTAAGACTAACCCCGTTTACGGTTATAGATCCTTTTTCGATGGTGATGTTGCTGAGGTTTTTGTCGTATTCAAAAGTGTAGTTCCAGCTTCCGTTTGCTTCTTCGATCTTGATGCACGTGCCAATTTGGTCTACGTGACCTTGTACGATATGACCATCAAGACGATCGCCCAGTTTCATTCCTCTTTCAAGATTTACAATGTCGTTAACTTTCCAGTCTCCAATATTTGTTTTCGAAATCGTTTCTTCGATAGCGGTTACTGTGTAAAATGAGTCTTTTATGGCTACAACGGTTAAGCATATTCCGTTGTGCGAAACACTTTGGTCTATTTTTAATTCGTTTGTGATCGAAGCGTCGACTGTAATGTGAAGATTATTTTGATCTTTTCTTATTTCGTGAATCCTTCCAAGGGTTTCTATAATTCCTGTGAACATTGTTGTTTTATTTTACTAAATTTGCACATCAAAATTAGTAATAAATAACCTGAGCACATGAATAAAAAAGCAGAAAATATAATTGTTGGGATTTCAATTGGAGATTTAAACGGTATTGGAAGCGAAGTTATATTAAAAACATTCGAAGATTCTCGTATGTTAGAGATGTGTACGCCGGTTATTTTTGCCAACGCCAAGATATTATCTTTTGTTAAAAAAAGTTTTACGTCTACAGTTCAGTTTCATGGAGTAGACAAATTAGATCAGGTGGTGCCGGGAAAAGTAAATGTCTTCAATCTTTGGAAAGAAGGAGTGGATATTAATTTAGGGGTAAACGATGAGAAAATTGGAGAGTATGCTATAAAGTCATTTGTTGCAGCTACGAAAGCTCTAAAAGACGATCAGATTGATGTTTTGGTGACAGCTCCAATTAATAAATACAATATTCAATCAGAAGATTTTAAATTTCCGGGACATACAGATTATCTAAATCAGGAGTTAGAAGGAAATGCACTAATGATGATGGTGCAGGATAACTTAAGAGTTGGTTTATTAACGGATCATGTTCCTTTGAGTGAGGTTTCTTCGCATTTAACAGAAGAATTAATTACAAGGAAAATTGAGACCATAAGAAAATCTTTAATTCAGGATTTCAGTATCGTAAGACCAAAAATCGCTGTTTTAGGATTAAATCCACATGCTGGTGATGGAGGTGTAATTGGTAAAGAAGATGATTTGGTTTTAAAACCTGCTTTGAAGAAAATATTTGATGCCGGAACGATGGTTTTTGGTCCGTTTCCTGCAGATGGTTTTTTTGGAAGTGGTCAATATGAAAAATATGATGCCGTTGTCGCAACATATCACGATCAGGGATTGATTCCTTTTAAGACATTGTCTTTTGGGAAAGGGGTTAATTATACAGCTGGTTTAAATAAGATCAGAACATCGCCGGATCACGGTACAGCTTATGATATTGCTGGAAAAGACATGGCAGATTTTAATTCATTTAAAGAGGCGGTTTATCTTGCAATCGACATTTTTCACTCGCGTAATCAGTATGAAGAGATTACTAAAAAACCTCTTAAAATAAAAGAAAAACAGTTATAAACAAAAAAAGGTGAATAAGATTATTAGTTTTATAATAATTTTATATCTTTGCACCCCAATTCAGCTATCTGAGTTTTAGATAAGAGTTGGTGAAATTGATGTTGAAATGAGCAAAACAAAAGAATTTTTAATTCCTTTCATAGGGTTAAAGCTAGGAAAACACCATTTTGAGTATCAAATAAGTAACATGTTCTTTGAGAACTTTGATTACGATGAATTTCAAAGTTCAGATATCAAAGTAGGTTTAGTTTTAGATAAGAAAAGCAACATGTTAGAGTTGGAATTCAAACACAAAGGAACTGTAAATGTACCTTGTGATCTGACAAGCGAAGATTTTGATTTGCCTTTAAAAGGGAAAATGAAGTTAATTGTTCGCTTTGGAGATGAATTCAACAACGATAACGAAGAGTTGTTGATTCTGCCACATGGAGAGCATGAAATAGATGTAGCACAATACATTTATGAAATGATTGCCCTTTCGGTACCTCTAAAACGAGTTCATCCAGGAGTAAAAGACGGAAGTTTGCAAACAGAAGCTTTGAAAAAATTAAATGAACTGACAGTAAACAACGTCAAAGAAGAAAAAGAAGAGAGTAAACAAGAAGAAGATATTGACCCGCGTTGGGACAAATTAAAGAAACTATTAACGGATAAATAATATAGTAAAATGGCACATCCTAAGAGAAAAATCTCGAAAACAAGAAGAGATAAGAGAAGAACACATTATAAAGCTACTGTAGCTCAAATCGCTACATGTCCTATTACTGGAGAAGCACATTTATACCACAGAGCTTACTGGCATGAAGGTAAAATGTATTACAGAGGGCAAGTTGTTATCGATAAATCTGTAGCGGTTGCTTAATACGTTTTCGTAAATGATACTAGAACTCTCACATAGTGAGAGTTTTTTTTGTTGGTTATAATTTTCTTTTTTTAAGAAATTATCTACAAATTAATTTCGTTTTTTTTTGTAATTTTCAAGTCTTTTAAAAATTTTTCAAATACCCTGTATTTGATGCGAAATAATAGAATATAATGAATACAATCACAGCCGCAATTACCGCTGTTGGAGCTTACGTTCCTGACTTTGTTCTTTCGAATAAAGTATTAGAAACAATGGTTGATACTAATGACGAGTGGATTACTACCCGTACAGGTATTAAAGAAAGAAGGATTCTTAAAGATGCTGAAAAAGGAACTTCGTTTCTTGCTATAAAAGCAGCGCAAGATTTAATTGCGAAAGCAAATATTGATCCTTTAGAGATTGATATGATTATAATGGCAACAGCTACTGCAGATATGCCGGTAGCCTCTACAGGAGTTTATGTTGCTACAGAAATTGGGGCTACAAATGCATTTGCATACGACTTGCAAGCGGCTTGTTCAAGTTTTTTATACGGAATGTCAACTGCTGCAGCTTATATACAGTCAGGGCGATACAAAAAAGTACTCTTAATTGGTGCTGATAAAATGTCATCAATTGTAGATTATAAAGACAGGGCAACTTGTATTATTTTTGGAGATGGAGCGGGTGCTGTTTTATTCGAACCCAATTATGAAGGCTTAGGTTTACAGGATGAATACTTACGCAGCGATGGTGTAGGACGTGATTTTCTTAAAATTCCTGCCGGAGGTTCTTTGACGCCAACTACTTTAGAAACCGTTCAGAACAACCAACACAATATTATTCAGGACGGAAAAACCGTTTTTAAATATGCTGTGACTAATATGGCCGATGCAAGCGAATTGATTCTGAAAAGAAACAATCTGACTAATGAAGATGTTAATTGGTTAGTGCCACATCAGGCAAACAAACGTATTATTGATGCTACTGCAAGCAGGATGAATCTTGAAGATTCGAAAGTATTAATGAATATTGAAAGATATGGTAATACTACGTCTGCTACATTGCCTTTGGTATTAAACGATTTTGAACACTTATTCAAAAAAGGAGATAATATTATTTTTGCCGCTTTTGGTGGTGGATTCACTTGGGGATCTATTTACCTAAAATGGGCTTACGATAAGAAATAAATTAAAACTAAAAACAAATCATTATGGATTTAAAAGAAATTCAAAACTTAATTAAATTTGTAGCAAATTCGGGAGTTGCAGAGGTAAAGTTAGAAATGGATGATGTAAAAATCACTATTAGAACAACTTTAGAAGGAAATGTAACTGAAACTACTTACGTACAACAATTGCCAGCTCAAGGTGTATTGCCACAAGCAGTTGCTCCTCAGCAAGTTGCTCCGGTAGTTGTAAATGTAAATTCTGAAGCTCAGGCTCCTGCTGAAGATTCTAAATTCATTACTATTAAATCTCCAATTATTGGAACTTTTTATAGAAAACCATCTCCGGACAAACCAGTTTTTACTGAAGTTGGAAGTGTTATTTCTAAAGGAGATGTTCTTTGCGTAATTGAAGCAATGAAATTATTTAACGAAATCGAATCAGAAGTTTCAGGTAAAATCGTAAAAATTCTTGTTGATGATATGTCTCCTGTAGAATTTGACCAACCTTTATTCTTAGTTGATCCATCATAATTTTTAAAAATTCCAATGGACAAATCACAAAATCCAATTATTTGGAATTTGGAGATTGGAATTTGTAATTTTTAATATAAATAAGATGTTTAAAAAAATATTAATTGCGAATAGAGGAGAAATTGCACTTCGTGTAATTCGTACATGTAAAGAGATGGGAATCAAAACTGTAGCAGTTTACTCTACAGCCGATGCTGAAAGCCTACATGTTAAGTTTGCTGATGAAGCGGTTTGTATTGGTCCTCCTCCAAGTAACTTATCGTATTTGAAAATGTCAAATATTATTGCCGCTGCAGAAATTACAAATGCAGATGCAATTCATCCAGGATATGGATTTCTTTCTGAGAATGCTAAATTCTCAAAAATTTGTCAGGAACACGGAATCAAATTTATTGGTGCTGCTCCTGAAATGATTGATAGAATGGGAGACAAAGCTTCTGCAAAAGCTACAATGAAAGCTGCAGGGGTTCCATGTGTGCCAGGTTCTGAAGGATTGTTAGAATCTTTTGAACAGACACAACAATTAGCCAAAGAATTTGGTTACCCGGTTATGCTTAAAGCAACTGCCGGTGGTGGTGGAAAAGGAATGCGTGCTGTCTGGAAAGAAGAAGAATTATTGAAAGCCTGGGAAAGTGCACGTCAGGAAGCTGCTGCTGCATTTGGAAATGATGGTATGTACATGGAGAAACTTATTGAAGAGCCACGTCATATCGAAATTCAGGTTGTTGGTGATTCTTACGGAAAAGCATGTCACCTTTCTGAAAGAGATTGTTCTGTACAACGTCGTCACCAAAAACTGACTGAAGAAACACCTTCACCTTTCATGACAGATGAATTACGTACTGCAATGGGAGAAGCTGCTGTAAAAGCTGCTGAATTCATTAAATACGAAGGAGCCGGAACAGTAGAATTTTTAGTAGACAAGCACAGAAATTTCTATTTCATGGAAATGAATACTCGTATTCAGGTAGAGCATCCAATTACGGAGCAGGTTATTGATTACGATTTAATTCGTGAGCAAATTATGGTAGCTGCAGGAATTCCAATTTCCGGAAGAAACTATTTACCGGAATTACACGCTATCGAATGTCGTATTAATGCTGAGGATCCTTATAATGATTTTCGTCCTTCACCAGGAAAAATTACTACACTTCACATGCCTGGAGGTCACGGAGTTCGTTTAGATACTCACGTTTACTCTGGTTATACAATTCCACCAAATTACGATTCAATGATTGCAAAGTTAATTACGACTGCACAATCACGTGAGGAAGCGATTAGCAAAATGCGTAGAGCTTTGGATGAATTTGTTATTGAAGGTGTAAAAACGACAATACCTTTCCATAGGCAATTAATGGATGATCCAAGATATATCGCAGGAGATTATACTACTGCATTTATGGATACATTTAAAATGAAACCTATAGAAGAATAATATAAAGGCTGTCAAAATTTTGACAGCCTTTTTTATTTTACCACATTATTTTAACCCAATAGCTTTATATAGGCTATTGGGTTTTGTTGTTTAAAGATAGCAGGTAAACACTATTTGTGTTTACTTTTTACACAGTATCCCACCATATTACACACTTATTTATAATTCTGTTTTTTGGCATATTAGAATTAAATGCTTAAATTACAGTGTTTTACATGGTTGTTGAGGTGGGGTTTGTGTTACGGCATAATAATTTCATTATCTAAAGCGTAAACAACTATTAAATAATTAAAATATACACATTATGAAAAATCTATTTTTATCAGCCGCAATTGTTTTAGGAAGTTTAACTTCATTCGCTTCAACTTCTCCTATTACAAATACTATTGTAAAGACCATTTCTGTTGAAGAAGAGTACACAGAAATCAAATTAGAGGAATTACCAGCTGCTATTTCAGAATCTTTGAAAAAAGCATATCCGGATGCTGTAATTACTAAAGCATATAAAAACGAAAAAGCAGAATATAAGTTAGATGTTACCGTTGGTGACAAAGTAGGTAACCTTTTTGCAAATGCAGATGGAACCTGGATTAAAAAGTAATCAGATCGATTGCTTGAAAATTCAAATTAGTAATACTAAAATAAAATTAACAATACTAAAAAATAACTATCATGAAAAATTTATTTTTATCAGCCGCAATCGTTTTGGGAGGTTTAACATCATTTGCATCAACTTCTCCAATAACAAATACAATCGTAAAAACAATTTCAATTCAGGACGAATACACTGAAATTAAATTAGAAGAAGTTCCAGTTGCAGTTACAGATGCTCTTAAAAAAGCGTATCCGGATGCCGTACTTTCAAAAGCATACAAAAATGCAAAATCAGAATATAAACTAGATGTTACAGTAGGTGACAAAGTAGGATCTCTTTTTGCTAATGCAGATGGATCATGGATTAAAAAATAATTAGCAATTAATAATATAAAAACTATCACTATGAAAAAGTTAATCTTATCGGCAGCTATCCTGTTAGGAGGGTTGTCAATGCAAGCAGGGAATGTTGACGTGAAAAGTTCAATGGTTCATTCAGTAAACGTTCAAGACGAATATAAAGAAGTTGATGCTGTTCCGGCAGCAGTCAAAACAGGATTAGACAATGCTTATCCAGGTGTGAAATTGGATAAAGCATATGTAAACGAGAAGAAAGAGTATAAAATTGAGATCACTGTAAGAGGTGAAAAATCAACTGTTTATACAGATGCTTCTGGTAACATTATTAAAAAGTAATTATAAGTAACCCATAAAAACTATTATTATGAAAAAGTTAATCTTATCAGCAGCAATCATTTTAGGAGGTTTGTCAGTTCAGGCAGCAAATTCTGTAGTAAAAACTTCAATGACTCAGTCAGTGATAATTCAGGATGAATTTACTGAAATTGGCGCAGATGCTGTTCCGGCAGCTGTAAAATCTACTATCGAAAAATCTTTTCCAAATACAAAGCTTGAAAAAGCGTATAAAAATGAAAAGAATGAGTACAAGTTAGAGATTTCTAGTGGTGACAAAAAGTATACTGTATTTACAGATGCTTCCGGAAGCATTATTAAAAAATAATTTAAAGATAGCGACATGAAAAAGTTAATTCTATCTGCAGTAATAGTTTTAGGAAGTTTATCTACGTATGCGAATACTGAGGTAACTTCAGAACACATTAAAATCGCTGTTTCTGTTCAGGCAGAATATACAGAGGTAAGCGCTGAAGCTATACCTGCTGCTGTAAAGACTGCCCTGCAAACTGCTTATCCCGGTGCTAAACTGGATAAGGCATTTGTAAATGAAAAGAAAGAGTATAAATTAGAAATATCGGTTGGTGACCAAAAGGCTACTGTTTTTTCAGATGTCAATGGCAACTGGTTAAAGATATAAATTAGGTGAATTTAGATTTATGCTTTTGGTAAAAAAGAGATTGCAATATGCAATCTCTTTTTTTTTTGCATAATTTTGTGAAAAGACAATTTTAATAGTCTTATTTTAGCAAAAAAGTCCCTAAAAACAAATGCCAAAGATATTACTGATAGAAGATGATATTTCGTTTTGTAAATTATTAGAGAAGTTTCTAATTAAAAAATCATACGAGGTTACTATTGCATTCTCAGCTGCAGAAGCAAGATTAGCAATCAAAAATGAATCTTTCGATTTGATTTTGACAGATCTGCGTTTGCCTGATTCTGACGGTATTGTACTAATGTCTGAATTTAAAGCGGCTTATCCTCAGATTCCTGTTATACTTATGACCGGTTATTCTGATGTAAATACTGCTGTAAAAGCCATTAAAAATGGTGCAGCAGATTATATCTCAAAACCTTTCAATCCTGATGAGGTTTTATTGGTGATTACAAATGCTTTAAAAACTTCAGAGGCAGAAGAAGCCCCGGCAAAAGAGAAGAAAGTTGTAAAGAAACAAAGTACGACTGACAATGAATTTGTAAAAGGAATTTCTGTTGCTTCCAAAAAATTATTAGACCATATTCATTTGGTAAGTCCAACAGATATGTCGGTTTTGATTATTGGAGAAAGCGGAACAGGAAAAGAAATTATTGCTAAAAGCATTCATCAGCAAAGTTTAAGAAAGAACAATAATTTTATTGCGGTTGATTGTGGTGCTATTCCTAAAGAATTGGCGGCAAGTGAATTCTTCGGCCATTTGAAAGGCTCTTTTACAGGAGCGATCAACGACAAAATGGGTTATTTTGAAGCGGCTAATGGAGGAACTCTTTTTTTAGATGAAATAGGGAACCTGTCCTACGAAAATCAAATACAGTTATTAAGAGCACTTCAGGAACGAAAGATTAAACCTGTTGGAAGTAATAAAGAAATTAATGTTGATATCAGAATTATAACGGCTACAAACGAGGACTTACGCGAGGCAGTTAAAAATGGTGATTTTAGAGAAGATTTGTATCATAGAATCAATGAGTTTTCTATTGAATCTCCTTCATTAAAAGACCGGGACGAAGATTTAATGGTATTTGCGGATTATTTTTTAGAGAAAGCCAATCAACAATTAAATAAAGACATCATCGGATTTTCACCGGAAGTGGTTACTATTTTTCAAAATTATAATTGGCCGGGAAATTTACGTGAATTACAGAATTGTGTCAAACGCGCCACACTTCTGACTCAGGGTGATTTTATCAAGAGCGACGTTCTTCCTGTTGAGTTTTTTCAAATTCAGAAGCAACAAAATAATAACGGCAATTTCTCTTTGTCTGAAAACGAAAAAGAAGCTATTATTCATGCCTTATCAAAAGCACAGAATAATAAATCCGAAGCGGCAAAATTGCTTAAAATTACCAGAAAAACACTTTATAATAAACTAAAGCAATACGATATAAACTAAACTATTTCTTTTTTTAAAGCTGCAAAAAGAACATCTGTTTTAGATCTCAGTACTTTAAAAATATCTTTTAAGTCAGAAGTTCCCAGATTTTTATTTTCTAAAACTTTCAAAATTTCACCAATTTCACGCGCCTGAATTTGTTTAAACATAGGCGCAATTCGGTGGGCAATCGAATTGATTTCAATAATATTCTTTTCGATTATTGCGTTTTCTAACAAAATCAGGTTTTCTTTACTGCTTTCTATAAACGATTTTAAGACTTCGTTTAACGCGTCACTATCATTGCCTAAGAATTCTTTCAGGGTTTCGAGAGAATATAATTTAGAACTCGTTTTTTCTTCCTCTTCATTAAGGTCAACATTGGGTAGGGTATCATTTTCCAAAATAAGCTGAATGGTCTCCAATAATATTTTTGGAGAATATGGCTTTTGTATTACTGTGGTAAAACCGGCTTCGCTATAAATCGTGGCATCAAGATCTGTTCTTCCGGTAAGCGCAATCACGGGCTGGTTTTTATAAGTTGAATATCCGGAACTTTTTAATTTTTTCAGAAACATAAAACCATCCATTTCCGGCATTTGTATATCAGTGATCACAAAATCAAAATTCGTGTTCTGAATCGCTTCCAATGCTTTTGTTGCGCTATTAAAAGACAAAACCTGATGGCCTTCTTGTCTTAAGACACCGCTCGTTAAATTTAAAAGATTGATGTCGTCGTCTAAAACAATAAACGTTTGTTTTTGAGTATTATGAATTACAACTTTTTTAGTTTCGGGAGTAGATTTCGGGCTATTATCAAATTGTAAAGGAAGCTGGACCACAAAAGTACTTCCTTTCCCAAAAATGCTTTCGAGCTTTAGGTCGCCGCCTAAAGTAGCTATTATTTTTTGGCAAATAGACAACCCTAAACCTGTTCCGCCATATTTTTTTTCAATGTTTTCATTTGCCTGTGCAAACTCTTCAAAAACTAATTTCTGGTTTCCCTTTTCGATTCCAATTCCGGTATCTTCGATTCTAATGGCGAAAAAATGATCATGTTCAGTAGTGTAGGCGCTGATTTTGATAAAGCCTTCTTCAGTAAATTTATAGGCATTACCAATAATATTACTCAAAATTTGTTTCAGTCGAAAAGGATCTCCAACAATCCTTGTATTCAGTTTTTCATCAACGTTGATAATAAGGTCAATATTTTTTTGTTTGTAAACCGTTTGAATGCTTTTAGCTACTTCATCAATGATTTCAGGTAATGAAAAGGGAACTTTTTCAATCGAAATTTTTCCTGCTTCAATTTTAGAAAAATCTAATAAATCCTGAACCAGTTGTGTGATATATTCTGAGGAATTTTTGATGTTTTTAATGAAATACGATTGTTTTGTATTGACATCAGAATTGCCTAAAAGTTCTGAATAGCCCACAATAGTGCTCAAAGGCGTTTTTAAATCGTGACTTACCGTAGAAATTAATTGCTCGCGACTTTTAAGCAGGTTCTTTGTCTTAAAATTCGCAATTTCAAGTTGCTTTTTATACAATTGAGATTTAGAGTAATCGCTCACAATCAAAAACGAAAAAAATAAGGTCAGTACCAAACCTACAATAGCCGAAACGGTTACGATTTCGTTAACTTTCTTAAGTGATTTTTCTTTTAATGAATTGTTTTTGATTGAGTTGATGATGATTTCTCTCTCAATAATACGAAGCACTTTTCGAAGTTGGTCCGAAATGGCAATTTCATTTTTCAGTAACTTGTTTTCTTCAAAATTCAGGGATTCTTTTTTCTTTTCGGCCTTTAATTTTACATTGCTTAGCAGTTTTTTTGAATTCGCTAAAATCGAATCCGATGCTTGTTTGCTTAATGTATTCGTGCTGTCATCCGGAATATTCTGATTGAGGTAGTCAACATATTTCTGAAGTACATTTCGCTGATAACTGCCTAATTGATTCGGGTTTTTGTTGAAATCCTGAAGTTCTAATTTTCGGAGTTTGAACTCCATTTTAGTAATTTCATCAATGGCCGTGTTTACCGAAACTTCATCTTCGGCCTTGTTTTTTATGGTTTTTAATTGTCTGATGTTTTTTGTTTTTTCAGACAATAAATAAGTTACACTATCCAGTAATGTTTTTTGATATTGTGTAGTAACAATTTGTTTTAACGTATCAATTCTTGATTTTAAAGAATCAGTTTCGATAAGGTAACTTTTAAAATCTTCCTCAGAATTGTTTTGGATTGTTTTTCTTGCTAAACTTTCGGTTTTATAAACATTTGAAAACAATTTACTGACCCTGAGAATTTTGGTTTTTTCGAAAGCAATTTTACTTTCAAGTTTATTATACACAACATTTTCAGAATATAAAAACCATCCAACAGTAACAACCAAAGCCAGTAATGCAACATAACTAAATAAAACTTTGAGTGCGGTATAACTTTTTTTGCTCTCCATAGATTGTTATTGTGGGGATTTGGAAGTTTTTATGATGGGAAATTGCTGCAATTTATTCAAAATTTCTGTTTTAGAAATATAAATTAATACTAATGTTTTATATAATTAAAAGGTCTTAAAAATAAAATAGCCGCAGATTATATAAAATCTGCGGCTATTTTTATTTGTAATTTATTGGATTAAAGGGTCTCGTCTAACCATTTAAAGAATTCACCTTGCCAAACCTGAGCATTTTGTGGATGTAAAACCCAGTGATTTTCATCAGGGAAATATACAAATCTACTTTTGATTCCTCGTAGCTGAGCGGCCTGAAAAGCTTCTTGTCCCTGCCCAATTGGTACACGGAAATCTTTTCCTCCCTGGAAAATCAAAATAGGTCTGTTCCAGTTTTGAACCAAAGTTGCAGGATTAAAAGTAGTGTATGCTTTTTGAGCTACAGCATTGTCTTTTTCCCAATAAGCTCCGCCAAAATCCCAGTTGTTAAAGAAAACTTCTTCAGTAGTTCCTAACATACTTACGGTATTGAAAACTCCATCATGAGCGATAAAAGTTTTGAAACGGTTTTTGTGAATTCCGGCTAAATAAAATACCGAATATCCTCCGTAGCTTGCGCCCACACAACCCAAACGGGACTTGTCTACATAATTTTCTTTAGAGACATCATCGATTGCAGAAAGGTAATCGTCCATAACCTGTCCGCCCCAGTCTTTACTGATTTTTTCATTCCACTCAACACCATGTCCCGGCATTCCGCGACGGTTTGGTGCTACAACTACATAACCTTTAGCAGCCATTAACTGGAAATTCCAACGGAAAGAATAGGATTGTGTCAACGGAGATTGCGGTCCGCCCTGACAGAATAATAAAGTTGGATATTTTTTTGAAGCATCAAAATTTGGAGGTAAAATTACCCAAACCAGCATTTTTTTACCGTCAGTAGTGGTAACATAACGTTTTTCTGTTTTGCTAAGTGCTAAAGTTTTATAAGTGTCAGTATTAACATTGGTTAATTGTTTCCAGCTGTTTTTCTTTAAGTTAAAAGAATAAATTTCCGGAGCGTGATTCATGTCGTTTCTTGTAACGATGATGTCATCGCCAGCAAAACCAACTAAATCATTGACATCAAAATCTCCGTTCGTTAATTGACGAACCTGAATTGCAATTCTTGTTAATCCCGGAAAGTTTACTGTAAAAAGTTGTTTTGTTCCATCAACAGGAGCTACAAAAAATACGTTTTTACCATCTTTACTCCAGATAAAATTATCTACAGTTCCGTCCCAGTTTGCTGTTAGGTTTGTTTTGATGCCTTTAAAATCAACAATGATGTCGTTTTTATCAGACTCATAACCGTCGCGTTTCATTTGTAACCAGGTTAAATTTCCTGTAGGGGAAAATTGCGGAGCCGTATCATAACCTAAGTTTCCTTCGGTTCTGTTTATCGTTTTTTGAGTTTCCAGATTGTACTCATAAATATCGGTATTGGTAGAAATCGCATATTGCGTTCCTGCTTTTTTCTTCGATACATATAAAATGCTTTTTCCGTCAGGAGACCAGATATAATCTTCGTCACCGCCAAAAGGCTTTTGAGGAGAATCGAAGTTTTCACCTTTCAAAATGTCAATTCCGGTTGCACCTTCTTTGTTTTCTTTGTAAAAAACGTGGTTAAATTTACCTTCGTTCCACGTATCCCAATGACGATAATCTAAACCATCATAAATTTGAGCATCAGATTTGTCAAGCTTTGGATAAAAATCTTTTCCCAGCACTTTGTCGATTTTTACTTCTTCATTGTACACTAAAAATTTTCCGTCAGGCGAAATGTTTTTATCGGCCAAAACTTCTTTTGTGTCTTTGATTTCAGTTGCATTTCCGCCATTTACGGAAATAATGTAAAATTTAGAAGACGATTTGTTTTCTTCGATTGAAGGAGTCGAAACCTTAAAAACAACATTCTTCGCATCTTTTGAAAGTCCAAGAGCACTCACTCTTCCTAATTTCCATAACAATTCCGGAGACATTACATTCTGCCCGATAGCGTTTAAACTCATCATTATTAAGGTTGTAAATAATACTTTTTTCATAATAAAATTCTAATATTCGTGGGGCTAAAAATACAACTTTTAAATTCCAATTAATAAATTCCAAATTTCAATTATTGTTAAAGTTTTTTTAGAAAATTCATAATTCAAAACTTATTTAAAAGTTTTCCGCCACGAATTCACGAATTTTTATTCTCAAAAAAAACAATTCGTGAATTCGTGGCGATTAAAATCAAAGCCTTAAATTTATTTCCTAAATTGGAATTTTAAATTGGAATTTATTTTAAAACAAAGATGGAACTAAGCTATTGGGAATTAAAAAACTGGTTTACAAATGTTGATTACACCATTGTAGGCAGCGGTATTGTAGGTTTGCATGCAGCATTACGCTTGCGCGAAAGATTTCCTGGCGCGAAAATTCTGGTGTTAGAAAAAGGAATGCTGCCACAAGGCGCGAGTACTAAAAATGCCGGTTTTGCCTGTTTTGGAAGTCTTTCTGAAATTATGGAAGACCTCAAAACACATTCAGAGGGAGACGTAATAAATCTCATCGAAAAACGTTGGAAAGGTTTGCAATTGCTTCGAAAAAGGTTAGGGGATTCCGCCATCGATTTTAAACCCCATGGCGGATATGAATTGTTTCTGAAAGAAGACGAAAGCGGATTTAGTGAATGTATTTCGAGATTGCCTTTTGTCAATGATATTTTAAAACCTCTTTTTAAAGCCGATGTATTTACCAAAGAAACAGATCGTTTTGGTTTTGGAAATATTCAGGAATACTTGATTTTTAATCCGTTTGAAGCCCAGATTGATACCGGAAATATGATGCAGGAATTACTCAGACAAGCTGTTTCTGAGAACATTCTAATCCTGAATCAGCAAACTGTAACGTCATATGCCGATTTAGGAAATCAGGTCGAAATTGTATTGCAGGATTTTAGTTTTAGATCAGGCAAGATACTTTTCGCAACAAATGGTTTTGCGAACGCCATAACAAAAGGCGCCGTTCAGCCCGCAAGAGCGCAGGTTTTAATAACAGAACCTATAAAAAATTTAGATATTAAGGGAACTTTTCATCTGGACCGTGGTTATTATTATTTTAGAAATATAGACGATAGAATTTTACTTGGCGGAGGAAGAAACTTAGATTTTGAAACTGAAAAAACAACAGAATTTGGCCAGACGAAAATTGTACAAAATAAATTGGAGGATTTACTTAAAAATGTAATTTTACCAAATCAGAATTTCCAAATCGCACACCGTTGGAGTGGGATAATGGGAATAGGAAATAGTAAAAATCCCGTTGTTACTCAATTGTCTGAAAACGTGTTTTGTGGAGTGCGTTTAGGCGGAATGGGTGTAGCAATTGGGAGCTTAATAGGAACAGAATTAGCAGATTTAATATAATGGGAGTAACCAAAAAACCGATACCAAAAACAACAACCGCAAACAAACCGAAACCAAAACCTAAAGCAGGACCAAAAAAAGGGAATCGCTCTTTTGGCGAAAAAGTAAAATGGTTTTTTATAAAATTATTTCTATGGTTCTTCGGAGTTTCGATTGCGTCTGTCATATTCTTTAAATATGTACCAGTACCTTTTACACCGCTAATGATTATTCGTGCCATAGAAAATAAAATGGGAGGTAAGGAAGTTTATTTTGATCACGATTGGGAACCTATCGAAAAGATTTCGATGAATTTGCAAAAAGCAGTGATCGCCAGTGAAGACGGAACTTTTTTAAAGCATAATGGTTTCGATTTTAAGGCACTTCAAAAAGCCTACAAAAGCAACGAACGCGGACGTAGAATTCGTGGCGGAAGTACCATCTCGCAACAAACAGCCAAAAATGTGTTTTTATGGCAGGGAAAAAGTTATTTCCGTAAAGGTCTTGAAGCGTATTTCACGGTTTTAATCGAACTGATCTGGGGCAAAGAACGTATTATGGAAGTTTACCTGAACAGTATCGAAATGGGAGATGGTGTTTACGGGGCTTATGCCGCAACAGAACATTGGTACCGTCGTGATGCGTCGAGTTTAACGCCAATGCAGGCCGCCGGAATTGCTGCAATATTACCCAACCCAAGAAAATTTAAAGCCACAGGATCTTCAAGTTATATTAACAGACGAAAAGAAAGAATTGTTCGTGAAATGCGTGCTGTTGGGAAAATAAACTATCATGCGAAATAAAAAAACTTTTATTACGCTCTTTGTACTGGCAACAACTTTGGCTTTTGGACAGGCAAAAACCACCGAAATTGGTTTAATTACCGATAATGACTTATATACATCGTCTAAAAATGACATGTATTATACGAACGGTTTAGAGCTTTTTTACCGATTTCTATCGAAGAACAACAACGAAAAAATCAACAAGAAAATCACCGAATTCCGCATTGGGCAATATATCTATAATCCGAGGTTTATTAATGAAACTGCTGTTGATATCAATGACCGGCCTTTTACGGGTTATCTTTTTGCCGAAGCGGGCAGAAGTTTTTTTTATCAAAGCGAATCTGTCCTGAAAACCGACTTTCAGTTGGGTTTCATGGGACCAAATGCTTTAGGCAGAGAAACACAGGAAAGTTTTCATCATCTTATAGGGTATAAAGAAGTTTTTGGTTGGGAAAATCAATTGCACAATGCATTTGCCGTTCAGTTACATGTGATGTATTCAAAGAAATTATTTCCTAAAAAGCACAATGATTTTATCGATCTTCATTTTCAGTCAGAAGTCAATCTGGGAACTATCTTCGACGGCGTTTCAACAGGATTCTTAACCCGAATTGGTTTCAAAAAATTACTGCCAATTTACGATTCGAATTTGCACGACGCTTCGGTAAGTTCTCAACCGCAATACAATATCAGGGAGTTTTACTTTTATGCAATGCCTAGCGTTAATTACCAATTTTATGATGCCACGATCGAAGGAAGTATGTTTAGCAATACAAGTCCCATAACTTTTGAGCTCGAACCGCTTCGTTTTAATGCCGAGTTTGGTTTAAAGTATCGACACAATAACTTCAATATGTCGTATTCTTTTATTTATAGAGGAAGAGAATTGAGAGATCCGGAGACAAATACCAATTCAGGTTACTTTTTTGGATCGATACGATTTGGGTATTTGTTGAAGTAGTTTTGCTGTGAGGTCGATAAGACAAAAAATACTTGAAATTAATTCTTTTTGTGGGGGGATAGATTGCAAATCTGTGTAATAGGATTTTTTTTTCATACGTAAATTATAAAATTAAAGTACGCGTAAACTGCTCTGAAAGAGCCTTAGCATTAGCATGGTGCGAAGCACCATGAAGAAAAACAGGATTGTTTTTAGCCCTGTAAGGGCGAAAGCCTAATCCCAAAGAAAACGTTCATCATACGTTACTTGATATTTATTTAAAAAAGCCACTAGTTCTTCTTTGAATGTATGTTTTTTATGATGTTCTTCTTGATTTTTAATGTATTGCGTTACTATTTCTACTTGTGATGGGTTAACAGAAAATATACCATAACCATCTTGCCAATAAAATTTTGCGTAATTTGTATCTATCGTTTTTATCCATTTTGAAGATTGCTTTTTTACTTCTTCTACCAATTTCATTTGAGTAATCTTTTTAGATAATAAGCATAAGATATGTACGTGATCTTTGTATCCTCCAATCTGAATTGGATTGCATTCTAATCCTTTGCAAATTCCGCCAAGATATTGCCATAATCTCTCTTGTATGATGTTGTCAATAAATGGGTAACGTCCTTTGGTACTAAATGTTAGATGAACATATACTTTTGATAGTGATTGTGACATGTTTTTTTGCTTTAGCCCTTTCAGGGCAATATTCATGATTAGTTTTAGTTTGTAGTGCGATGCACTACGCTATTGATTTTGAGCTTTCAGCCCATTCTAGGATTGATAACTTTGTTTTATTGTAAGATGTAATTAATTCTGATATTATTTTGTTTTTAAATAATTAAATATATTCTATATCAGTAAAAATATAGTATTTCCGTTTTCTGCTCTTACTTCAAAAGTTATTTTTTTTGTCAAAATAAGCCATATTTTCAGACACTATTCTATAACTAAAAAAGCCACTCTAAAAATTTTAGAATGGCTTTTTGCATTTCAAATATTATTTGAAACTATTTCTCTTTCAATAATTTTTCTAAATACTCTACTTTTTCTTTTTCAGCAAGAACCAAACGTTCGTAAAGTTCAACCACTTTATCAAGTGGATTAAAGTTACAAACAGAACCACTTTCAAATTTTCCAAAATTTCCGTGGCTATCGTTGAAAGTATTAAAATACGTAATCATATTTTCTTCTGAAAAACTTTTTATGGCTTCTGCAGTTACACCAAGTGCTTTTGCTATTTCGATAAGTTTTTCTTCGTCTACAGTTTCGCTGTTTTCTATAATAGATATAGCTTGCTGGTTTGTTCCTAAAGCTTGTGCCAAAGCTTCTTGTTTCATATCTCGAAGTTCACGAATACGGCTAATTTTTCGCCCTATATGATTTGGTTTTGTTGCTGTGCTCATAATTCAAAGGTATTTAAAATTCTTTTACAAAATTCTTTTAGGTAAAAAACAAGGTTGTTCCCGTACGATACAATTTTATGTTGTCGAAAACAAAAATACAATTTTTCTTATAAATAGAGCAAATTCGAAAATGGTTCCATTTCATTTTAAAGTAAATGAAATGGTTTAATTACCATTCCATAAAAGCAATAAAATGATTGTCGGGATCTTTTAGAAATAGTGCTTTTCCGCCAGGAAAATCCCAAGGGCCAGAAAATGTACCGCGTGGTAATTTTTCGACATCTGATTCATCGTTTTGCAGAAGTTGGTTTTTTATAAGGCGATTATATATATCATCAATATCGGCTTCGTTTATTTCGATATTTCCTTCGTTAAGGGGTTTTTGCAAGGTGCTTATTTTTAATTCGGCATAATGGTCAATGGGTACAAAAAAAGTTTTTGTTTTGTTGGTAAAGGTTTCATTTTTAAGATTGAAAACCTTTTGATAAAAATCAAATGAAGCTTCGAGGTTAGAGGAATAAAGCCAAAAAGAAATTTTCATAGAAATATTTTTAATTAAAATTATTAGACAATAAAGCTAAAAAGGTGTTATGAAAACTAAAATATCTCATCTAGCCCCGATCGAGGCGGTATCCTTTTTGCTGCTTCTTTAGCAGGAAAAAGATATAGCCGAGAGCGGGACAACTTGTCTTTTGAAAACAAAACCTTCTGCTCCTTAAAATAAACACAATAAGGCAATAACGTTTTGTTATTTCGAAATTACGATCAAAAAATAGACAAGTGATACGACTAATAAAACCAACCCGATGATAAGCAATATATCATCTTGTGCGGTGGCAATGCTTTTTTTGACCAGATAATAACGATGAAATAATAACCCGATTTCATAACAAATTAAAAATGCTATTAAGGCCAACAAACCGTACGCTTTCGCTAATCCGCCACCTCCACTAAAAGCACCTTCATGTCCAAACCAGCCAATGATGAGTGCCAGCGGAATAATTAGTAAAGCTGATTTTATGAGTAGTGGACTGCCTTTCCAGAACAGTAATGCAATTAGTGCTATTATAGGCACGAGTAACCAACGGAGTAATAGTGTCATATCGATTCGGTTTAAGTTAAATTCAATTGGGTTTTATTGCAGTAATATTTCCGGTTTTTTTGTTGAAAGTAATGGTTTTGTTTGGTCCTCCATAAAATAACGTAAGAGTCATTGTGCTGTCGGTTTCATTGTTAAAAATGATATCTTTTGCTGTTCTGATTTTTATATTGGGATTATGGTTCATAAGATCAAAATCAGTGCTTTTGAATATTCTTCTTTCGATTATGCCTTGTTTTTCTATTACTTCAAGCCAGGGAGTCGTCATGACACTGTAACCTACGATTTGGGCCCGATATTTTTCGTTTAGATTTTTATTCATTACCAATCCTAATGATGTAGTTGAGAATAAAAAAGCATAAAAGGGCAGCATCATGGGTAAAATGCTTAATATTAAAGCTGTTATTATACCTCCTAAAAGCAATTTTGCCATGATTTTTTTCCAAAACACTACAATAACCACAAAACTTGTTGGAAACCAAAGCCAAAATAAGATTACATCGCTATAGTAACCACGCAGGCTAATTTGTTTAAAAGCATACATGATGCAATCTATTGCAAGTAAAGAGCTAAGAATGAAATAAATTCTTAGAAGTCTTATGGATTTTTTATTTGAACTCACGACTTTTTAAGATATAATTTAAACCCAATATTGTAGCAACAGACAAAACCAAAACCGGTAAAATCGAAATTGAAAAAGTATAATAAAGTTCTTCCTTAAAAGTATACGTACTCCACGATGATTCCCTATCAACAAAAACGGTATAATTCCAGAAAAACCATACTGAAATTAAGAATATTAATTGAATTGTGACTTTTAAATAGATGTTTTTAATGAAGGAAAGAAAAAGAAATACAATTGTCAGGAAGATGGTGGAGAACAGCGACATCAAATAAGCATCATCAAAAAAAGAGGCATCGGGATTGCCACTTGACATTCTGCCTGAAAATTGTCCTACTGACCAGTAAATTTCTAAAATGGTGCTTATGAAAAATAGCAGGCCAATTGATAAAGGTTTTTTTAGATTTTTAAGCATTTTGTTTATTTGGAGCATGTTAAGCGCTTTAGTGGTATTGATATTTTTTTTGGACAAATTTGAAAAAAAGCTGAGAGGTACAAATCTTTTTATAAGTTTTAAATATAAAAAAGATTTCTGACAAAAATTTAAAACTTATAATCTAGTGTTATAGCTTTAGTGAAAGTGGTGACTAGTTTCTTGAAAATAGAATAGCCTGATCATTTATAACATTGAGGTTTAACTTTTAGATAATATTCTTTATGTTTAAAATGTTAACTTTAATGAAAAATTAAAGTCATGGAAATCAATTGGGTAATAATAGGAATTGTAGTTGCAGTTGTAATTGTTTTAATCGTATTGACAAATAAAAAGAATCAAAAGGAGAAAAAGAAGCTAACTGATTTATTGAATAATGATTTTAAAAAGCCAGAAGAAGACGAACCTGATTTTGAGGATAATGTGAGTGAGCGATAGGATATTTTCCTTTTAAAAATAAAAAAACCGTATTCTGTTGAAGTAATACGGTTTTTTTGTGGAGAATACGAGATTCGAACTCGTCACCTCTTGCCTGCCAGGCAATTATAGTTCTTTTTCATTCTCTTTCAATTAGTCTTAATCATTAGAAATCAGTCCACCTGTTGAAGAAATTTCTAGTATTTAATTTCATTGTATTTCATTTAATCAGTGAATTTGTTCCAGTATTGTTTCAGCTGATTTATTTATTTATATGTAAGTCTGCAATTGTTGCAATACCTGTAATTTTAAAATGAATGTATAGAATTGAATACAATCATTAAGTAAAATCAGCATGCTTACTTATCATGACTCATGAATTTTTTTTACCCAAACATTTGACATTTTGGTAACTTTTATATTTCCCTTTACTCCAATCTCTCCGTTACTAACTTCAACAACAGCTTTATCATTTGATTTTAGTTCGATTATTTCCAATTTTTCAAACCTACCATTTTTTTCGATAAATAAAACGTCTCCAATTTTTAACTTTACATTATCTAAATTTAAAATAAAAATATCTCCTTTTGAGAAAATCTCTTGAATTATTCCTAAGAGAACAATATTTTTTGGTTTGAATTCAAGCAAGCCATAATTGTAAAACACTTCTATCGCTTCTTGCTTGGTTATTATGCCACGCTCGATATCATAATATAAATTAAATAATTGCCAAGTTGATAATAGACCTCTTTCATCATCTGTAGCATCAAGCATTTGCTGACTTTTAAAGGGTGGGTTTTCCCTGTTTAAAGCAGGTAAATGTCTTTGATGATTAACAATATAAAGCCCAAAGACATCAAACTTTCCACGAGCTTTTGCTCTTCTATATTTTATTTTAGAAATTTGACTACATTCTGAATCTTTTGAAGTGCCACCAATACCCTTAACCTCAATTACCAAAAGACCACTTTCATTTTCAATCTGAATATCTTCTTCTTTAATTGTAACTACTTGAGTATCCATATCAATAACATTTTCAAAACCTAGCCATTTCAAAAATTTAATTATAGCTTTAACAAGTTCATCTCCTGTTTCGGTTATTATATCATGTAAAAATGCATATCTACTATTATTTTCTAAGATTTGGATGTCTAGTTCTTTATCCTTTTTTTCAAATTCTTCAAATAGAAGTTTTTTATTCTCTAAAAGTTTAAAATGGTTTGGTAATGCATATTCTATATCAGTTGTCCATTTTTTAAGTCCAGAATTGGGAAATAAATTTGGTTGATATTCAGGCGCAATGTTCTGAATGAATTCTAATAAAAAATTAGAATTGTCTATCATTTTTGGAAATAAATACAAACTTGAAGACTCATTAAATTTAACGAAAGACACTATTTCCTTATTAGTGTTTCTTAAAAGTGGATGAAAGTTAGGATCGGAAATTCTATCGTCGACTATGTATGTAAGAGGATGGTTATATATGTTTTCATAGGTAAAATCTGAGTTATACTTATTTAATAATTTAGCAAATTCAGTTCCTTCTGGAACTACATTCGTAATAACTCCATGTTTATTTTTAATAAAAGGAAAAAATGGCATGAATTCATAATTTGAAATTCTAGTAACCTCTTTAGTTTTTGGTCTATCACCATTTTCCTCAACTATTTTATAATCAATAAGTACATTTTCATTTTGAAATACAACGATCATAGATTCCTTCTCCATCAATTCCTCTATTTCCTCTGCCAATAATTTTGCACTCCATCCTTTAGGATCTAAAATTGTTTGAGGATATTCGCATAACATATATAGATTATCATTGCTTTTGTTTTCAGTACGAGTATTTTCATCTTTTGAATAAAAAATTGTCTCTTCATTAGATAAATCAATTATAATGATGTCAAACTCATGCGCATTTGCAGGAAAGTTGTGATTTGTCAAACAATATTTAAAGTCATGCTTTTTGTTTTGAGTGTCTATTAATTTGCCTAAACTACCCTCAAAAATATCATACCCATTTTCGATTAATAATTGATTAGATTTTTCTGTTAAATTTAATGTCAATATTTTAGGTTTATCCATAATTATTTCAGGTATATAATAATTCTTTTTTAAATATCTTACAATTTTAAATATTCAGATTTAAATAAGATTTAATTAAGTTTAGTAAATCTACAATAAAAGAAAATGGAAACAAACAACATTCAAATTTCACTCTTTCATTAATTCTTGGAATGAAAAAAAAGCCTTACAAACACGACATCGATAAGGCTTTTTATTAAAATCATCAGCTTTTATTTAACAATTCAATTACTTCTTTGTCCTTAAATATGTCTTCAAATAATTTTGTCATAGCTTCTGGCATATAAGTTTTATATGCACCTGCACCAAATGCTACATTTCCACCTAGTTTTTCTTTACCATCTATTGATTTATATTTCAATAAAGTACCATCTTTATCATAGATATATAAGTTTATTTTATAGTATAAGAATTGAATCATATAACCATCAGTGTTTAATTGGTCAAACACTATAAAAATCTTTTTATCTCCTGATAAGTTTAATAATTGTGATTTGACTTCTTTTTCATCTTCTTCCCATTTTGTTGAAAGGCTATTTACTTTGATATCATATCTGTTTAATGAATTCACTATGTTATTAGTTAAGTCCAGCATTAAACTGTTTTTACTTTCTGTTCCTATTGGGTAGGCTATTCCAACATTACTTCTCATATATCCCACAAAATCTGGTTTTCTTGAGCCATCTGTAACGGCCTCTCTATGGTCTAAAAGGGCTAGGTCAATATTTTTGGTTTTAATATCAAATAAATCTAATTTAAGGTCATTGTATTTCACTTTTCTTCCTACTGCACAACTTGTTAGTAGAATACCGCTGAATGCAACTAATACTGCTTTTTTTATTATTTTCTTCATCATTAAGTTTTAAATTCTGTTCTATATAAGTTGATTTGTTATGTGTTGATTAATATTATGAAATTTTAGTTTTTAGAGCCTTTACAAAACAGCTATTTTTACCAGGAGGCAAATGGATAATGTTGCTGTAAATTATGATAAAATATTTCAATCAATTTTTGTTTAATAAATTTGCGCCGTATTGTGTTAAATATGTTTCTAAATTACTATTCTGAAAAACTGTTTTAACTCCGACTATATTTCCATTTTTCTCATCATAAATAATTGAAAACAACCCAATTTCAGATTTTGGTCTTTTTTCTAAAGTATGACTTACTACATCTGTAGAAAACACCATATTATATAAACCTGCATTATCATAAAATGTCTTGTCAAATTTGATTAAATAGCTGTTATTTAATTGTAAGTCAATGTCACTAATAAAAAGCTTTCCATTCTCAACATCAAAATAGAAGCTGATATTTTCCTTAGCAACATTTCTATCAGGTTTCAACCTAAAGCTCACATCAATTTTTGCACTGTTTTGTGCATAAGTTATACTGCAAATACTAAATAAAATAAAGAACAACAACTTGTTTAATTTTTTTTTATAATACATGATTTTTGGTTTTTACATTAAAGTTTGATACTATCTTCTTCTCTTTTCTTATGATTACTTTGGTTGAATGTAATACCATCACCCATTATACAACTTTCACGTGAAAATTGACCCCATCTTATATTATTCCATATTACTTCATAGACAAGATAGAATACCATTAGTATCAAGAAAATAATCAATGCATTCTCAATACCTGTGAAGAATGTGATAAGAATTATTGCAAATATTTTAAAGAGAATATCTTTAACCTTTTTCCTTTGTTTTGTTTCTCTCATAGATTAATAAGATTTGTTTACTAGCTACAAATATACATAGTATCATATTTGATAACAATAAATTTGTCAAATATCACAACTTTTGATTTTATAATAATCAAAGGTTGAATAAAAAGGATTTTCAAATAGCATTAGGTAATAGAATAAGACAGTTGAGAGAAGATAGAAATATTTCTCAGACTGAATTAGGAATCTTGTGTAATATTGAGAGGACTAATATGAACCGAATTGAAGCAGGAAATACAAATCCTTCAAGCTATTTGCTTTATGTCATTTCTGAAAAACTAGAGGTAAAAACATCAGAATTACTGAATTTTAATTTAACTTCAGAAAAATAAAAAGCTATTAATATTAATCTTTAATTTATTTAGGTTTTAGGATTTAATTAGTAAATAGTAATATTTAAATGCATACAGATGTTTAAACTTTCTGAAATACAAGAAATTGGAAAACTTTAAAGAAGACCATCTTGTGTAAAGCTAAAAAAACTTGTTCTGCTAATTATAATGTGATCTACTAAAGTAATTTCTAATAAATCGCAAGAGTCCTTTAACCTCCTGGTGATTTTTCTGTCAGCTTCACTTGGTTTAAGATTTTCACTAGGATGATTATGAGCCAAAATGATTCCTGAAGCATTACATTTTAAAGCAATACCTAAAATAATTCTAATGTCAACAACAGTTCCTGAGCTACCACCTTTTGATAGGTTATAAATGCCTAGGACACAATTCATCCTATTAAGTAAAACAACCTTACATTCTTCTTGAAAATCTATTATGTTTAAATTCCATTGAGATAAAATAAATTCAAAGGTTTGCCTACAATTACTTAGGTTGATTTTTTCTGTTTGATTAGTTGAATAACTAACATTTATTTCTGCTACTTCCATAAAATGAGTTTGTAAAAAAGAAAACCTGCCCTATGTTGAAAATCAATTCAATATAAAGCAGATAGTTCTAAAATTGTTAAGCATGTTCTAATTCAAGTTTTCCATTCTTTGAAAATACATCTTGACTAGGTTTGAAATTGCCATGAATGGGTTCTTGTATTCTTTTTACCTCTAGTTCCTCTTGTGCATAAACATATCTATGATGCATCATGATGACTTCTCCTGATTCTTTGTTTATGTACTCATAAGGATCACATTCTTCTTTTATAATTTGTCCTTGCATTTGAGTTCCAATAAGTGCTTTGCAAGTAACTTCATCAAAGGTTGCAGGAATAAATGCTTTTTTTGCTGTGGCATAGAAATTACCAGTTACTTTACTTTGAATCATTTCGATTCCCCCTTGAGCTTCTAAAACGAAAAATACTTTCCCTTCTTCTGTTTGTCTTTCTTTAAAATTAATAATTGTTACCATTTTTTGAGTTTTTGAATTGAATTTTGCTAAAAGAAGTTTTAAGATACATGAAAATGTCAACTATCACCTTGAATTTTGTGCAACTGTTTAAATTCATTTTAGCACAATGATTATCATTGCTCCAAATGAGTGGGGGTTTTTAAGGTAGTTAGTTTTTGTAAAGTATTCTGAAGATTAACCAATTTCAAAATATGATTTAAATAGAATGAGTAAACAAACAACTGTAGCAATAGAGATGATAAGTATTTTGTAAAAAATATTAATTTCAAAAGGATATACAATTTTGGAACAAAATATTTAGTGATCTTTGAGTTGAAAGTAAACTTGGTAGAATTTCATAGAGTTATTTATTCTTGGTGCAAATAAAATGGCTTTCTATATAATTCGGTGGGGCTGTTTCTTTATATAAGTGAGGGTGGAGGCTTTGTATGAGGTGGTTTGAGCTCTTGAATTTTTTTTATAAAAAAAAATAATAGGAGAGAAACATTAAATGAATATTTGGCTTAAAAGATTTTCAAAATAAGGAGATATAGTTTATATTGAATCAATTCCTAAGGCTCTAAAAAAAGTATGATGTCTTTTTTCAGAAAAATCTAGCATTTGTTCATAAGTCATTACTTCAATATGTAAGTTGAGATCAGAATTGATTTTATATAAATGTCCGTGGGCAGTTTTCTTGAAACCATTCCATTTGCAATTGTGCTCAATGTTATCTCTGTTTAATTCACAGATTATATAGCCAAATTTTGGGGTATTGTCCTCAATGTTTAAAAGTGTTCCTTTTTTACTCCTTGCTTTACTTTGCATTAAATCTTGAAAATATTTCAAAACTAATTCATCTAGATTTGTCTTACTACTAAGTTCTTTTCCTGGTTTTTTAAACTCAAAAACGACTAAAGAATTAATTTTATCTGCATTGTCAGAATATGCCCAAGGAACATCATAAATCAAAACATCAGGCTCTTTATTACCTTCACTGTCAAGATTTTTATTCGTTTTAGTTTTTATGTCAGACGATGTATAAGTATGGAATGTAAATCTTTCATCTAATAACCATAAATTATGATATTCAATTGGCATATTATCAGTTTCAGCCCCCATTGTGAAAATAATATTATGTAAATCTTCTTCAAGCATGAAATTACCATCTTCTCTCCACTCTAAATATTTTTGAAATAATTTAATAATGGATTTCCTTTTAATCATTAAGTCAGCTAATTTATCTTTAGAGAATGCTGCTTCTTCTTTTAGTATGTTACTTACAATGTTTCCAAATTCCTCTTTGTCATACTCTTTTTTCTTGAAAACTTTTTCAAAGACTTTTTCCCTTCTTTGTTCTAATTTAAATTCTTTTTCATGTAATCTTGCTTCTAATGTCTCATCTGATGCGTTGATAGGAATGTCTGAAAAAGCATCTTTAACATTTAATAAATGCCTATATCTTAACCTAGGCTTATTTGGGTTTAAAATATATTTTTCTATTCTTTCGCTTTTTTCTTTTTCTGCTTCTTCAATAAATTGGGAATAATTAACTCTAATATTTTCAGAAATATGCTTAAAAAGCTCATCTAGTGAAACTTCATCAAAATCATTTTTCTTTGCTGAATTTTCAGGAAGCATAAATTTATTCCTTTGAGGATGATTTTTTTTATCTAAAAAATCACTCTCTACATATACCGATAAATGATATTTTTTATTATCATTATACAGCTCTTTAAATGATGGTAGGTAATTAGTCAAAGATTGTTTTTTTCCAACTTCTCTTTTATTGGCACATAAATGTATAGAATGAGAATGAGCACCGTTGTAATTTCTAATATAATTTAGATTAAAAGTTTCTGTGATATTTCCAATACTAATTTCTTTCTCGGTATTTTCAATCTCAATAACAGATTTATATATATCATTTAATATTATAGCATCTTTAATGTTGTCTTCTTCATATAGAATTCTTATTGTAGGGGAGTTTTCAGAACCTATAAAGAATAGTAAGCAGTGCTGGATGATATTATCTGCAATATCTTTAATGCTAATTTTTGATTTTCTGGCAAAATCATAATAGTCTGGTAAGAAATTATTTAGTTTTATTACAGTGCTATTTTTAAAGCCATGTCTGATTTTTTTTATTTCTTCAGGGTATTTTTGTAGACCATTTATATTATCAAATTTATAAATACGTTTGTATGTTTTATCTTCATCACTAAAAGAACTTTCAATGTCCATACTTCCAAAACATGCAAGTACAGTATATCTACCCATTCCTTTTCCTCCTTTTTCATAATTAAAATTAGTGAATGGAGTACTAAAAGCAATTTCTCTTTTGTTCGTAAAACCAACCCCATTATCAATTATAGTAAATCCAGAAATTGGATTATAGCTCTCGTCTTCATCTTCTAAATCCAGCTTAGGTTGAAAATTCCTATGTACCTTGATGATTATTGAGCCATTATCAATTGGATTAATTCTGTCCTCAATACTTTGAATAGAATTTACTATTACTTCATGTAGAGGTAACAAATATTCGTCAGGTTTAATGTCAATACTGTTTATTAGTCCTCTGTAATTGACTTTTTGCTCTAAGATTTGCAGACCTTTCATAATATTATGTGTTTAAACAAATGTAGAAAAATTGCTCGATTAATTAATTAATTACATTTTTTATGTAAATTACTGAATTTAGAAATAAGTATTATATATTTACAAAATCTTACAATTTACTGTAATTATTTCATTATGAACAAAATAGATGCTACAAAGTATATTTTATTAAAACTGTGCGATTGGTATTTTGAAATAAACCCTTCAAAAAAACAAAATAGGGACAATGATTTGAGTATTCTAAAGGCTCTTAAACTTATTTTTTTATTAGCTCCAATTAAATTTAATAATAATAGCTTATTAAGTAATGGATTTACATTTGAGGCTTGGGCTTTAGGTCCTGTTGAAGTTGATATATATGCTTCAAAAGATCAATTATATATAGATTTATTACAGAAAAAGGTGCAATATGATGAATTACATGACTCTTTAGAAAATATTCAAATTGATGTATTGTTTCTAGACAATATTGTTGAAACTTTAAAGAGCAAGAATAAATATTTGATTAATTTATCTGCCACGCAGTTGGTTAATTTAACTCATAAATATAGCAGTTGGATAACTACCTATAATTCTATGAATAGTAAATTAATGCAAAATGAACTAATTATAACCGAGGAAAAATTTTATTTTTATGATTCAACATATTGAGTCTTGCTTTACTGATATTAATTTAAAAATAAATCATGTAAATTCACAAACTCCTCCTATTACTATTCAATCAAATCTCTTTGATTTAGATATTGAAAAAGTAATTGCATCCTCAATAATATTTATACATTCAGGTGACTATGTAGATTTTCTTAAAAATCAAAAGATTGAAGATATAATTACTAAATTAACAACTGAAATAGAAACAACAAATAATAATTTATCTGTTACTAATATTATTATTCAGGATGAATTAACTACGGTTTTTAATAAAAGTAAAGTTTTACTAGAAGAAATATTTGAAAAATGTATTGTTTTTTTTCTTAATAGCGTTTCTGAGCTATCAAAATTTCAATATACTATCATCCATAGAAATTTTACATTCCTAACATCAAAAGAGGAAAGACTTAACGAATTGTTTGAATATTCTAATACCTTTTTGCTAGAATACTTATTGGAAGAAAGTATTGAATATTACGAACATTTAGGTGTTTTAGAAAAGAGGATTAATGATTTTCATCAAATAAAGCCTTTTACAAAAAAAAATATACTGAGATGTAAATTGACATTTCTTAAATATAAGTGGAAAAAAAGACAAAAGTATAATCGGATTTTCATAAAAGAAAATGTAGATATAAATTTTTCTAAGAAATATATTTTTGCTAATGAAGAGGTAGATTTGTCGAAAAAAATTAAAGTTGGAGAGGAGTTTTATCCAGTTTTTGAGGATTGGGTTAAAAAAATTGAGCTTCACTATTTTGAAGGAAGTGATGATATTGATGAAATTTATTCTTCACCTCAATTAATTTCTACAACTGATAATCAATTGAGCAATGATTTTAAATTGTTTTTTACTATAAAATTTTACAAGGATATTGAAAAAGACTTTTCAAAATTAGAAAGTTTAAAATCCACCATAAAATCATCAAGATTAGATAAAAAAAACAAACTTTATTATTTTAATAATTTATTTTCTTTATTAATTAAAGATGGAAATAGAGGTGAGGATACAATAAATAATTATTTTAATGAGATTAAAGGCTATAGCAATTATTCACAAAGTAATAATTATTTTATTTATTATAAGTTTCTTGATTATAAACTAAAATTGGTTAGGAGTAAAATTTTACAAAATAAAATTTCTACAGAAGAATTAGAAAATTATATTAGAGATTGTGAAATTTTAAATAATGAGTGCAATAAAAAATTTGAATGGACATATAGATCATTTAATATTCTATATCAATTTGACGTAACTGATTGTTCTATTGAATTCATGGGTGACAATGTTTATTTTCCAACATCTTTTTTGCTACCTATTAGCATAACAGAAAACAAATTACTTATCGCAAATAAAGTAGAAGATATTAATGACTTGAAATACAAATTAATTGAATTAAAAAACAATAAATACAGTGAGACTTTAAAAAAACAGATAAAAGAAAATGAAAAAAAAGCAGTTGAAATGATTTCATTGTTCACTGCGGTTATTTCTTTTATTATGGGATCTATAAGTGGATTTAAGTTCATAGATAATATATATGATGCAATTTCTTTCGTTACAATTTTCGGACTTTGTTTATCAATTTTTTTAATTTTAATCTTAAAATTGATAAGGAAAGACAATACTTATAATATTCTTGAGTTTTTACCAATTTTCATAATTTTCATAATTTTGATTTTTGTATGCATTCAAATATCTACTGAAAATATCGTGTCGAAGGAAAATTTGCATGATGAATTGATAAAACTAAATTTATTACCAAAAGATAGTAAACCAGACTCCAATTAAGGAGTCTGGTTCTTCTCAACTCAAAAACCAATGATAATCTCCATTACCAATTAGTGCTTTTTGAATGCCTTGAGTAAAATCAAAAGCATTCACATTTCTGTCAAGAAAAGTATCAATGTAACTGCTTTTATTGGCTTGAGTAAAAAGATTATACAGATTCCATAAGTTTACATCTCCTTGTTCATTTCTGCTGAAACTTGAATCCTCATAATAATCTTTGGCAATGGTATTAATGTGACCATCTGTAAAATTCAAAATTGGAATAGTCGATTTGTCATTTTTTGGCAAATATTGATATAATTTTGTTCTACCAATTAACTGAGCAAATTGATTTTCTGTCAAAGAGTGTCGAGACAACTCTTTCATTCCTAATAAATGCTTTTCAGCATTGTAATTTTGTATAACAGATAAAATCTTGCTTTGCAGTTCTTGGTATGAATTAACTTTCATGTCATCTACAAAACCATCACTCCAAACACATAAATTACAACAAACTTTATTTTGAAATCCAATGAAAAATTTGAATTTTTCAAGTGTCTTTTTGCTGTACAAATTCTCCAAATTATAACTTCTTACTCCGCCAATTGTAAGAGCAATTTCATTACCATTAATTGTGTCTACAATACCAGGAACTCTAATAATAAAAGCCATTCTTTCAAAATATTGAGTTCTTTCATGTTCCAGTAAATCATTGACATTTTTATGAATTGCTCCTGGTGTTCTACCTTTAATTTGATGGCTTACTCTAATTTCTGGTTTATCAAAATAAATGTTTGGAAACACTCTTGAAAGAGATTCGAGAGCAATCTCTATAAATTCCTGATGTGCAATTGTTCTTTCATTATCTTTTGAAAAGACAGGTATAACACAGTTGTTGTTTAAGTGATCCAGAGTGATTTCTGTAGTATTGGCTTCAATAAAAGATTTGTTAGGAAATTGTGTGACAATTGGGATAATATTTCTTTCAGATTGAGTAGTACCAGGAATTGTATATATACTATCATACCTTACAGGTGTTAATTTATATGTTTCCTGGTTCTTTTTCTGCTCAATTGTGGTGAGTAGTGCTTCCATTAATACTAAATGTTTTAGGGGTTAATAATAATTCTTTTGAGTTAATAGTATCTTTTTGAAGTTTGAAATCATATTCCAATAATTCTCTCCAATTGCTATATTGGTTGTAAAGAATTTTTAATTCCTCAACTGTCTTTGTAGTTTTGATCTTTTGTCTTGCATCTTGCAAATTAGTTCCACTATTGCACCATTCCAAGATCTTTTTTCCGGTATAAGAATTTATTACAAATTCAGGCTTACCCATAAACAAACCAGTTCTATCCTTACTTGACACGGCAAAATGTTTGATGTCTATTTCAAAGACTAAAGTAAATTCATAATCTAAATCATTTCTTTGAATGGCTTTTAGTCCAACTTTTTCAGGAATAAATTTCCCGTCTTTCTGATTCAAAACATAATCTTGTTTTGTTCTCATAGTAGCTATAATATGAGCATCTGCCTGCAAAATTTTATCAATAAATGCATTTTGTCTTGGTGTTACTTTTGCCCAATTGGTAAAGGAGTTACCTGCTAATGAAGTATGATAATCCAATAGTTCTTCCCATGATTGAGAAATAGAATCAATAATTATAACCTCCATTCCTGCTTTTTCACACACCTCTATTGCTTTGATGTAATTTTCTGGTGTAAATGGTGGCTTTAATGAAAGCACATTATATTGTCCTAAATGGGCATATAAATCTGCACTTCCATTTTCACTGTCTATCACTGCTACTTTACTAAAATCACCATTAGTTAATCCTTGTGCAAGTAATAGACTTGAATATGTTTTACCACTTCCTGATGAACCTTGAAGAGCCATTTTTATTTTGGCTTTCTTCCTTTCGGATTGTCTTAATTGCATATTTTCAAATTTATTGGTTGTTAATAATTTCTTTAACTGTTTAATTTTTAAATGAAAAAAGGTTAATCTCGACATGAGATTAACCTTAGTAAAAAATGATTTATTTAAGTAATTATAAATCAATGAATTTTCTATTTTCCATATCTAAATCCTCATTTGAGAATTCCTTTAGATAATTCATTGTAACACTTACATCTGCATGACCCATCATTTCTGAAATTTTTTCTATAGGAGTTCCTTTCATTTTTAAGATCGTAGCAAAACTGTGTCTGGCAACATAGGAAGTCAGTTTAGCATCTATACCTACTAATTTTGCAATTTCTTTTAATCTTGAATTATAAGTTCTTAGGACTCTTTGCTTTCTATAATCAATTTGTTTTGGTGTTAAATCTTCATGTAATAAAATTGGAAATACATATTTAGTATGTCTATTTTGTTCTTTGTAATAGGTTAAGATTTTACGTGTATTTTCAATTATTTCTATATTAAACTTTCCTTTTGTTTTTGATCTAGTGTAATGAATTCTATTATTTTGAATATCTGAGAATTTTAGAGTCATCATGTCTTTAAAATTCATTCCCCTAGTATATATGGAGAACATGAAATAGTTGTAGGCATCGATTAAATGTTGATGTTTGCTTAAATCAACATCCCTAATTTTCTTAAACTCTTCTATTGTTAAAGCTCTTTTGGTTACATTAGATTTAAGTTTTGAAATTTTATAATCTTCAAATGGATAAGGTTCTTTTGGAATAAGCTGTCTACTTCTTGCTCTATTGAATAAAGCTTTGAGTCCTCTCATTTTAAATGAAACACCTCCATTTTTGTTGCCATTTTCTCTTAGATAAACTTCATATTTTTCTAAAAAAGCTGATGTTATCTCTTTAAATTTGATTTTCTTGCCTTTAAATTTAATTAATGAATCTCTTGTGCTTTGATAGGCTTTGGCATTACTTATATTACCAGATCTATTCATCTCATCAATAATTTCATTAAAGAATTGAATAACATTTGCATTTTTTTCTACATTGTTTTTGCCTCTAAATTTTACTTCAAAATCTTCTAAGTTATAATTTGAATTATCTAGTTGATAATCTCTAATGATTTGATTTGCCCTAGATTTAAGATTTGTTAGTAAGTCATTCTCAACTTTATAATCTTTATGTTTTTTGTTGAATTGCTCATTTTCAAAATGTTCTTTTAAACATTTTAGTCCTAAACTTAAGTTCTTCTTTTTTCTGTCTTTTATTATTCTTAGATATACTCTGTGGTAACCATTAGACATAGGTTTACTATCAAGTACAAATTTTACAGTTGTATTTGTCATCTTTTTAAATTTTAAATTCCGAAAATATACTGCCCCAGAAGAGAGGCAGTATTACATTAATTGCAGTAGTTACATACTTACATTACAGTTTTTTGTACAATCCTTTTTTGATTTTTTTAGTGAATCTCTTATTTTGAAATTGCACTAATTTGTCATCAATTGTTCTTATAGGAATACTCATTTTTTCCCCTATAGCAATGGCATCTTGTCTTGTGAAGGGACTATTTAAACTATCCAAAATTTCTTCATCTTGAGTAGATAAAATACCTGTTTCTATTGTGTCAAAAGTAAATTGAGAATGTCTTAGAAGGGTAGCGGTTAGTGATAAAGCATTTAAAAAATCTCTATTGTTGCAAACTAAGACTTCTTTTAATGTTATTCTATCCTTATTTCTTAATGCAGTTAGAATCATGCAAATTCTAAACATTATCAAGCCATGTCTGTTTAGGTTAGATAAGAAAGATGCCGTATGATTTACAATAACGTCTTCTCTTATAAATTTGAATCTCCTGGTAAATCTTTTTATTTGATTGTCAGTGAACTGAAATTCTATAGGATTTTCTAATTCTGTTAATTGACGATATAAATCAAATATTACTTTAGATAATTTTTCAAATGCTTTTCTATTGTCCTTTGATTTTATGGCAAAGACATCTTTAAATTCGGCAATTTCATCAAAACTGTAAATCAGAAATCTTGAAAAAAGACCATTATCTTTGGATTTCATTAATGGTTGTAATTGATTAGGAGTACCACTTATAACCATTGATAATTTAGGCTGATTTATTTCTTCAAAGACCTTTTCTATTTTTCTACTTATAGAGATCGGTTCATGGTGAAAAGCTTTTCTTAAAACGTCTGAATAATTACTCCAATCATTATTTAGCATATTAGAAAGAGTGTCGGCTTCAGATTCCATGATTAATAGTCCGTGCTCTGAACTGCCAAGAAAAGAATACATTTCTGCTGTACTTACATTTGCAGGGAGTATCTTAATTTTGATGTTTGGACAAATGTCATTTTTACTGTCTTTACTTTTCTTTTTTTCGCTTTCACAAAGTAACAATTCTGCTTTACTGTCTTCGAGTATTTTATTATGAATGGGTTCAATTAAAATTCTTGAAAAATTCATCACACCTTTACCAGATGCAGGTGGTGCAATTATTAAAACATATAAATTGGCAAATATATCATCTCCATCATAATATCCTTTGATATTAGGTAGGCAGTCACTTAAAACTCCTAAGCTTGACACCAAAACAATATCTTTTTCTCTGCCTTCAAATGATTCAGTTATTAACTTTAAATCTTCTGGTAGGTTATTATACACCTCTTTGTTAATTAATCTTCTTTCCATCTTTTCTCTCTTTTAAATAATTATTCACTTCATCTTCTAAAACGAGAATAGACTTTATTTCATTCTTTGTCATCCAATCATGTAGATCAGATTTTTTAAAGTATAGCTTACCGCCATTTGGCTTGTAAAAAGTTAAAGCTCTATTCGAAGTTAGTTTATAGAGTAAACTTTCTGATACATCTAAGTAAACTAATGCTTCTTTAAAGCTCAATATTTCCTTTTGTTGCAGATTTTGCTCACTTTGGAAATTTTGTTCCTTCATTATATTTTTCATAATTTAAATATTACGATACCCTGCGCGCATTAAATTCAGGTATCTGATTAATGGTGCAAATGTTGGAATAGAAGTATTGTAGAAGTAATTTTAATTTGTAGAGAACCTATAAATATTGTAGAGGTTTTGTAGAAAACTAATTTGAGTTCTCTTTATAGATGTTTTGAAATAATTTGAGGAATAAATTTATCTTTTTTTACTCGAGTACTTGTTCCAAACTGACTTTCTATTGAACTAGTATCACTATCTTTAAAGTTTAAGAAAATAACCTTGACGAAATCATAAAAATATTTTCTAATTCTTTTTGTCGTGTAAAGTTCTTTGTGCAAAACCCAAAAGGAGAATCTTAATAAATCATTTGAAATTTTTGGGTATAATTGCTTATCTATCTGAGGTACGCTTTCTAATTTAATAAGTTCAGTTGTATATTTTATAAGTAATTGAAAATCTTCATCACTTAAAATCTTTTCCCTTTTCTCATTATTTCCTTTCATATAATCAAATATGGAGTGGATTGTTTCAATGTCAGATTTTTTAGTTGATTCAAATGAGGCTTGTTCAGCAAGATCTATTAGATTATATGATATTTTGGACTCATCTAATTCAAATTCTTTCATTTCTGGTAATAGTAAAATAGTGTTAATGTATTTTAGAATACCTCTTAATGGTAACATGAAATAGATATGATTATTTATAAAGTCTGATTTTTCATTAAGTATCGTTTGTAATGAGTTGAATTGGATTGTGAGATAATTTTCTATACTTAATTTTGAATTGTTAAGAGAAAAACTATAGAGATTGTTTTTAGCAATTTCAAATTCTCTATATAGTTTTGAGTAAAGTAAATCTTTTGTTAGAATTGACTTCTGTTCAAAAGATCCTTCAGAATTTTCGACAGTGTATTTTATTTCTGTAGGAGTTGTTAATTCGAAACCAATACAGTCCGAATAATGAAATTCTTTTTCGATTACATCTAAAAGATTATTACTATCAATAATATATTGAAAATATGCTAAAGGTTTTAAATCAGTACTACTCATAAGTACAAAAATATAAAAATGTTGCAGTATAGTTGCAGTCAAAAAAGAAAAGCACTTACAATTTTCATGTAAGTGCTTGATTTTATTCGTGGAGAATACCGGATTCGAACCGGTCACCCCTTGCCTGCCAGGCAAGCGCTCTAGCCAAATGAGCTAATCCCCCAAAGCGATAGCAAATAAAGTCAATTATTTTTCAAAAAACAAATTTCAAAACGCGTTCAGGTGAAAATAGTTGCCAAAACCGTAACTTTACGATCAAAATTATTTTTTATGAGTTCAGAAAATCAAAACGGTTCTTTACAAACTACTTTTAATAATGGTGTTGCAACAGTACAATTTGGTCATCCGGCGAGTAATTCTTTTCCACGTCAATTATTAGATCGATTAACATCCGAAATTAATTCTTTAAGCCTTAAAGAAAATGTTTCAGTTATTGTTTTGCAAAGCGATGGTGCTAAAGTTTTTTGTTCCGGTGCTTCGTTTGATGAATTGTTGCAAGTTGAAAATGAAGAACAGGGAACTGAATTTTTCTCAGGTTTTGCACATTTGATAAATGCAATGCGAAACTGCTCTAAACTTATTATTGGCCGCGTTCAGGGAAAAGCTGTTGGAGGAGGAGTTGGAATAATATCAGCTTGCGATTATGTTTTGGCTACTTCGGAAAGTGCCATAAAATTATCTGAATTGGCAATTGGTATTGGTCCGTTTGTGATTGAGCCTGCTGTTTCGCGCAAAATAGGAAAGATGGCTATGGCCGAAATGACTTTGGCGGCACACGAATGGAAATCGGCAGAGTGGGCTTTGGAGAATAAATTGTTTTCTGAAATTCATAATGCAGAGAATCTTGATAATGCTGTAGCAAGTTTTGCTCAAAAGTTAAGTTCATATAATCCTGAAGCTTTACAAGAAATGAAGAAAATTATTTGGGAAGGAACTGAGCATTGGGAATCATTACTTATAGAACGTGCATCAATTACCGGAAAATTAGTGTTGTCTGATTTTTCGAGAAAGGCTCTGACACAGTTTAAAAAGTAAAAATAAATAAAAATTCAAATAGGAAATTCCAAATTCCAATAGTATTGAGTTCGCTATTGGAATTTGGGATTTATCCCGAAGCTTCGGGATTGGAATTTTTTAGCTTAAAATTATTAATATGTATATCATTTCATTATTCCAAAAAGTAGATGTTGCAGAGAAAATTAAGAACGCTCCTGATGGTGGTTATCAGATAGGAGTGCTCATCGGATCGTTTATTCCTTTTGTAGTTTTAATAGGACTTGCGTACTGGATGTATAACAGTGCTAAAAAAAGAGATAAAAACGGTTATTAATTTGTAAATTTGCAACCTAAAAATCAAATCGATGAGTAATATCAGAATTACAAAACAATTTAGTTTCGAAACCGGACATGCGTTGTACGGTTACGACGGAAAATGCAAAAACGTTCACGGGCACAGTTATAAATTATCGGTAACAGTTATTGGTTCGCCAATCACAGACCGATCGAATGTGAAATTCGGGATGGTAATTGATTTTTCGGATCTAAAGAAAATTGTAAAAGAAGAAATTGTCGATCAGTTTGATCACGCAACGGTTTTTAACGAAACAACCCCGCATATCGAATTGGCAAATGAATTAAAAAACCGTGGTCATCATGTTATTTTAGTAGACTATCAGCCAACAAGCGAGAACATGGTGGTTGATTTTGCAGACCGAATCAGGGCGCGTTTACCAAAAGATATTTCTCTTTTTTCCCTTAAACTTCAGGAAACTGAATCTTCGTTTGCTGAATGGTATGCATCTGATAATTTGTAAATAGAAAAAAGTAAATTGTGAAAGGTAAAACGTTTCACATCTCACAATCCCACATCTCACAATACATGAAAAAAGTATATTTCGCTTCTGATCAGCATTTTGGAGCTCCAACTCCTGAGTTGAGTTTGCCGCGTGAACAAAAATTTGTGGCGTGGTTAGATGTGGTGAAACAAGATGCGGAAGCTATTTTTTTACTGGGAGATTTATTCGATTTTTGGTTCGAATATAAAACAGTTGTTCCCAAAGGTTTTGTACGTGTTTTAGGGAAACTGGCTGAAATTCGGGATAGTGGGATTCCGATTTATTTTTTCGTCGGAAATCACGATTTATGGATGCACGATTATTTTCAAACCGAACTGAATATTCCGGTGTATCATGATAATAAAGAATTTACCTTTAACGGTAAAACATTCTTAATCGGTCATGGTGACGGAAAAGGTCCCGGAGATAAAGGCTATAAACGAATGAAAAAGGTATTTACAAATCCGTTTTCTAAATGGCTTTTCCGCTGGTTACATCCTGATGTTGGGGTAAGTCTGGCGCAATATTTATCCGTTAAAAACAAACTGATTTCTGGCGCTGAAGATGTAAAGTTTTTAGGTGAAGAAAACGAATGGCTGGTATTATACGCCAAACGTAAGCTTGAAACCCAACATTACAATTACTTTATTTTTGGTCATCGTCATTTACCTATGATTATAGAGGTTGGAGCAGATGCCAAATATGTAAATCTGGGTGACTGGATTGGCTATTTTACTTATGGAGTTTTCGATGGTGAGACTTTTGAACTTCAAAAATTCGAATAATAATTACTTTTTGTCTTTAGGATAAATCCCAATTTTGTGTGTTCTCAAAATATAATTTGATTTGTTTTTATTTTGAGAAAGCTGAAATGTAATGGCATTCGACATTTTCTTAGGCATATGGCATTCGACACAATTATTAGCCAATACACTTGCTGAGGTTGTCTTTAAAGTAACAGCGTTGTGCTGAATTCCCTGATGACAGCTCATGCATATTTTAGAATAACTTACCAGATTCTGAGAAGCATTTGCATGCGGATTATGACAAGTCATACAATCCATGGTTTCGCTCTTTTTAAAACATTTGCTTTGAGCGAGCAATCCTAACTGGTTTCCGTGTACGTCATAATGAATACTGTCATTTGATCCGGGAACTCCTCTAAAATAATCTAATAAATCATCTCCCGGTTTATATTCAAAACGTGATTTTACCTTTAGTTTGTCATTTCCGGAATGGCATACAGCACATGCATCAATTCTTTGTTGTCTGGTTAGCTTTCTGAATGAAGTTATGTCTTGGGCAATCTTTAAATCCGGGAACTTTAAGTGTTTCTGAACATGCTGTTTGGCTGGTCCGTGGCAGCGTTCACAATCGATCCCATAAATTAATGTTTTTGGATTCATAAAATCCTCCACTTCCATATTCATAAAAGTAATGCTGTCTGAACTTGTCGTGATATATCTGCTGGCAATATTCGAGCTATGGCAACCATAACATTCCTTTGCTATTTTTCTGTCGAAATTTACTTTTGATGCTGAATATCCGGGACTTGTGGCCCAGCTGTTTAAGGACTTATAATAGGAGACAGGCAGCTCAAAAGTGTAATGATTTCTCCAGAAAGCACTGGTTTGAGCGTGTTTGGTTCCAAAAAGTACTTCAAAAGGATGTGCTTCCACTTCTTTTCCATTTTTATAAAGTACCTGATACAGGCTGTCGTTGCGTTCCTCCATTACGAGTTTCGTGTCTTTGTCGTAAACAAAAGTATTGTGGCCATTGGTAAAATGTCCTAAAATATTTTCTTTGGTAGCGGGAGAAGTTGCTTTAAAATGTGAACTGTGAAAAGCGGTTTCGTATTGTGTCTGGTGACATTGAATACAGCTTTCAGAACCGGCATAATCAGTTCCGCGTGGATCAATGTAATTGTCAGATTCATTCTTACAGCTCGTTAGAAAAGAAATCAATACAACAATAGTAAAAAGAATAAGTGCTTTTTTCATTATAGTAAATATACTTTTTTTTGAAGAAAATCAAAATATATTTCAATAATGAAAAGATGTTGTTAAAATATTTAGAATGTTTCTTAGTTTAAGCCAACTCCGTAAACATATTCATCCAACTCGATTCTGAATAAAGAGCCTTCAACCAAATCCTTGATTGATTTTAATTCTGTTACCGAAACGGCTAAATCTATTGCATCGCAAGGGGTTTTAAGTAAAAATTTATGACATGAGTTTTTTAATTCACAAGCTTCACAACAAGCATTTTCGATCATGCTGTCTTCGATTAAATCACAAAAATAATTCAATTCCTGAACCGTAAAATAAAATCCGGTTTCCTTAAAAACCAATTGTACTTTATCAGTTATAGTTGCGTTTTCCTTTTTCCAGTAAAAGGCAATCCCGAAATTGTTGTGGTATAGCTGTTCTATTTCTCTCATTACAGATACTTTTATTACAACAAATATAAATACTATTTATATTAGTTCTAAATAAAAAATCATAAAATTTGAAAAAATGTTTCACCATAAATGTAATACAAGTTCATTTAATGGATTATTAAAAAATTTATATCAATTATCTGTTTTAAAAATTCATTTGAGCCACTTCTTTATTTGAGATAGAAACTCATTTTGTTGATCTACAAACAAATAATGCGAACAATTTTCAAGCAAAGCAAAATGATTTTCGCCAGCTAAATTTTTAATAGAACTAATTTGTTTATCAGAGAAAATATCATCGTTTTTTCCATAAATAGCATAAATAGAAACGCTTTGAGATTTTATTTTCTTTAAAAAAGGCCGGGTGTCAATATTATTTTGCTTCTCGTTTTGATAAAAAAGCAACGGAGCATTTTTGTTTCGGATGTTGGTTTTGAAAAAGCCACTTGCTTCGTAATCAGCGTACAATTTTTTTGATTCCTGAGTTGAATTCGGCATTTTAAAATAACCATTTTCACTTGCTAAATCAAAACATGCTTTTCGATATTTTGCTGAATTTTTATGGAGTTTTTCTACCGAACTTATTTTATCGAGTTGTTCAGAATCGGCCTCGTATTTTTTCTTTACGGAATTCAAAATATGGTCGTAGGTTTCCTGTTGCGAAAATAAAGCGCCTGCCAATATTAGAGAATTGACATTTTGAGGATATTTTTCGGTATAAAGTGTTGCCACCAAACCACCAAAACTATGTGCGAGAAGTGTAGCTTTCTTTAAATTGTACTTTTTATAAATAGCATTTAAATCCTGAAAAGCTTCTGCGTAAGTGAATGTTGCATCAGGATCTGCAGATCGTCCTTCGCCTCTTCGGTCGTAAACAATTACATAAAATCCCAGATCAGCTAATTTTTGAGCTGTTGTAGCTTCAAATAAAGTCGAATTTCCACTTGGACCTCCGTGGATAAAAATTAAAGGTTTCTCCTTTTTGTTTCCGTAGGTTTTGATGTAAAGATTTTGTCCGTTTGCGAAAACAGAAATTATAAAAAAGAATGCCAATAATAATTTTTTCATTACTCCATATTCTGATGATCATCCATATCTTTATTAAGATCTAAATTTCTAAAAGTCGGCGATTTTAATGCTGTTACAATAACAGTCAAAAGTGTAATGCTTCCTCCAAATACAACAGATGTTACAGTTCCCATTAATTTTGCTGTTGCACCACTTTCAAAAGCGCCTAATTCATTAGAAGATCCCACAAAAATTGAATTTACAGCACCAACTCGTCCACGCATATGATCGGGAGTTTTGAGCTGTAAAATGGTTTGACGAATAACTACAGAAATTCCATCAGCAAGTCCACTCAAAAATAAAGCAAAAACAGAAAGCCAAAATGATGTAGAAAGACCAAATAAAATGATGGATAATCCGAAAACAAATATGGCAACCAAAAGTTTCTTTCCTGCATCTTTATATAAAGGCACATAAGCAGAAACGAGCATCGTAATGAAAGCTCCTACTGCAGGAGCCGCTCTTAATATACCAAAACCTTCAGCGCCAACTTTTAAGATATCCTGCGCAAAAACAGGTAATAACGCTACAGCGCCTCCAAAAAGTACAGCAATCATGTCAAGCGATAAGGCACCTAAAACAATTTGGTTTTTAAAGACGAAAGTTAAACCTTCCGTAAGACTATCTTTTATCGATTCTCCAATCTTTGGATTTGTGATTGGTTTTGTACTGATTTGCGATAAGGCAATTAAAGAAAGAATGGAGAATCCAAAAACCAGGCACATTGACCAGTGAACGCCAATCCAGTTGATTGAGAATCCAGCCAGCGCCGGCCCCATAACGGCCCCAATTTGCCAAACCGAACTGCTCCAGGTTGCAGCATTTGGATATGCCTTTTTGGGAATAATGAGCGATAGAAGAGAGAAAATAGTTGGGCCGAGAAAAGCTCTGACTAATCCGCCCAAAAAAACTAAAGTATAAATGGAATATAAAATAACAGTTGGAGATAAATCGCCAACAACTTTTGGCCAGGTCACTAAAAATAATCCAAAACTAATTACAGAAAATCCAAGAATACATTTTACCAATAATCCTTTCTTTTCCTTTTGATCCACAATATGTCCGGCAAATAATGCCATTCCCACGGCCGGAATAACTTCCATTAAGCCAATAATTCCTAACGAAAGCGGGTTTTTGGTTAAGCTATACACTTCCCATTCTATCACGATAAACTGCATGGCCCAGGCAAAAACCATGGCAAAACGCAATAATAAAAAAACATTAAATTCTCTGTAGCGTAACGCCTGATAAGGATCTTGCTTGTTTGTTTTAGTTTTCATTTGTTCTGATGTCTTTTAGCATAAGTTGAGTCGAAACTGTTCCGTTCCACTCGTTTTCAGATAGTGAATAGGCTAACTGAAAAGGATTTTGATTTTTTACGATGTCTAATTTTTTTCCCAGACCAAAACCTATTGCAGCAATTCCGTCTGAGTTGTTTTGTTTGACAAAAAGTCTCAAATGTTCTTCGTCTGCCCCTAAAGTTTTGGCGTAGCCTGTGTCTTTTGCATTTTTGGTCATAAAAACAGGTGTCATATTTAAAGGGCCAAAAGGTTCAAATTGTTTTAAAATCCGGACTAGTTTTGGCGTAATGTCACTAAAGTTAATTTCTGCATCAACTTCTATTTCCGGCGTTCTCATTTCGGGTAAAATAGTTGCTGAAACTTGTTTCTCAAAAGCTTCTTTAAAAGTAGTATAGTTTTCTGCTTTTAAAGTCATTCCGGCGGCATACATATGTCCTCCAAATTGTTCCAAATGTTGAGAACAGGCATCAAGAGCATTATAAACATCAAATCCTTTTACGGATCTTGCAGATGCCGCGTATTTATCACCGCTTTTAGTAAAAACCAAAGTAGGACGATAATAGGTTTCGATCAGTCTTGAAGCGACAATACCAATCACGCCTTTGTGCCAGTCCTCCTGAAAAACGACAGTCGAAAATCGTTCCTGTTCATTGTTGGTCACGATTTGCTGAAAAGCTTCTTTTGTAATTTGTTTGTCCAGATCTTTTCGGTCTGAATTGTATTGCTCAATTTCTGAAGCAAATTGTTGCGCTTGTTCGAAATTAAATTCAGTGAGTAATTCAACGGCATGATTACCGTGTTTGATTCTTCCGGCAGCATTTATTCGGGGTGAAATAATAAAAACAACATCGGTAATATCCAATGTTTTCTTCTTGACCTGATGTACTAAAGCTTTAATTCCGGGTCTCGGATCTGAGTTGATCACCTGTAATCCGTAATACGCTAAAATTCTGTTTTCTCCTGTAATAGGTACAATGTCGGCAGCAATGGCTGTAGCAACTAAATCGAGATACGGAAGAAAATCTTCTATAGTTTCTCCCCGGTTTGTGCCTAATGCCTGAATCAGTTTAAAACCAACACCGCAGCCACACAATTCATCATAAGGATAAGAGCAATCTTCTCTTTTTGGATCCAGAATGGCAACCGCATCCGGAAGAAATTCTCCTGGCCTGTGGTGATCGCAGATGATAAAATCGATATTTTTTTCTTTTGCGTAGGCGATATGATCTATGGATTTTATACCACAGTCAAGGGCGATAATTAACGAGAATCCGTTATCATCGGCAAAGTCAATTCCTTTAAAAGAAATTCCGTAACCTTCAGCATAGCGATCCGGAATGTAAGTGGCAATATTGGGATAATGCGATTTTAAATAAGCCGAAACTAAAGAAACGGCCGTTGTTCCATCAACATCATAATCACCAAAAACCAGGATGTTTTCCTGATTTTCGATCGCTAATTCTATTCGGGAAACCGCTTTATCCATGTCTTTCATTAAGAAAGGATCATGAAGATGTTCTAAGTTAGGACGAAAGAAATTCCTGGCATCTTCAAAAGTTTCAATGCCACGCTGAATCAAAAGTGTTGCTACAAAATCTTCTACATTCAGGGCTTGCGCCAAATGTTTGACTTTATCTTCAGAAGGTTTTGGTTTTAATGTCCAACGCATGGTTGATTTTAGATTTTAGAGTGTTGATTTTAGATTTTAGAAATCGAAAATCGTTTAATCAGAAACGTATTTTTTATTGCCACTCCCGATAGCTATCGGGATTAAAAGATTTTAAAGGATTTTTTTAATCTGTGACAAATATTCGGATTTTAACTTTGTCAAAGTTTCAAACTTTGACAAAGTTTTCTTGATATTACTTTAATTCCAAAGCATTTCCTTCAAACTTAATCCCGTCCCAGCCTAGATTGATGAAATTTCTAATGTTTTGGTGATTCGTTCCGTTTGGGTCTCCTAAAACTTCATCAAAATAGAAAGCACCAAAACAGGCTAAAGTTTCTTCTTTGCTTAAGTTTTGCAATTTCGCAAAAGAAAATAATTTGCAAGAACCTGAATTTTCTCCGGCTGCATTATGTTGTGTTCCATTTTGGAAAGCAGTAGGTGTAAAGTTGTAGTTTTCCTCAATTACTGCAATAGTTTCTGGGAATGTTATTTCGGTTGGAGTTTGTTTTAGTTTTTCTAAAAAGGTTTGTATGCTCATATTGTTGGATATTAGTTTTTTTTCGCCACGAATTCACGAATTAATTTAAAAATTCGTGAATTCGTGGCGAAAATTATTCTTCGTCTTTTTCATCATCATCCTTAGAAAATTTACTTTTCTTCGGTTCTTTTGTTATTGTTTTTCCGGCAACGACTACGACAATTTCGCCGCGTGGTGCTGTTTTTTCAAAATGGGTTAAAACTTCTCTTGCTGTTCCACGAACATTTTCTTCGTGTAGTTTTGATAATTCTCTTGAAACGCAAACTTGCCTGTCTTCTCCAAAATACTGTATAAATTCGGCTAAGGTCTTAACGAGTTTATGTGGCGAAACGTATAAAATCATCGTTCTGGTTTCTTCGGCTAAAGCCAAAAACCGGGTCTGGCGTCCTTTTTTATCAGGTAAGAAACCTTCAAAAACAAATTTATCATTTGGTAATCCGCTATTTACTAGGGCGGGAACAAAAGCAGTTGCGCCAGGTAAACATTCCACATCGATTTTGTTTTCGACACAAGCTCGTGTCAATAAAAACCCCGGATCAGAAATGGCTGGAGTTCCGGCATCTGAAATCAAGGCAATAGTTTCGCCGGCTTTCAAGCGTGCAATCAGATTCTCGGTTGTTTTGTGCTCGTTGTGCATGTGATGGCTGTGCATGTGCGTGCCAATTTCAAAATGCTTCAGTAACTTGCCGCTAGTTCTGGTGTCTTCGGCCAAGATCAAATCGACTTCTTTCAGAATCCTGATGGCACGAAAAGTCATGTCTTCAAGATTGCCAATTGGCGTTGGAACGATATATAATTTAGACATAATTTTTAATGTGCTGTATGTAAAATGTAAAAGGTGAAAAGGATTAAGAGAATTTTTTCTCTACAATTCCAAGGAAACGCTCTGCATAATCGTCTTTTCCTTCCCAGTTGTTATAATCAGGTTTTACCATGTTTTCGATAAATTCCTGAGCCTCGCCATACGAGTCAAAAGTCAATAACTGATTTAAAACACGGCTGTAATCTTCTGAACTGTTTCCGAAAAGGTTTTTGGTAAAGGCAATTCTGTCATTCAAATCAACATGAAAACCTTTTGCCAGTTTTTCGTTTAAAGTAACTGTTTTTGGTTGTGCCGGAGTTTCCAGAACTACGGTTTCTACAGGAGCTTTTTCTTCTTTAAATTCTTTGATAACAGGAGATGGAGTAGGAGTAACGTTTTCGAAACTTTCTACTTTTACAAACTGGGCATCGGCATAATTAACCCCAAAATCTTCAAACGAGATGGTCATGGGACTTGGTTTAGATGAGGTTTCTGCTTTAGGTGCTTCTTTTTCAGCTTCAGTTTCTTCTACTTCCTCTAATTCAAATGCCGGAATAAAGTCCGGAATAGGTTTTAAATCACTAATGGTAGTAAAAGAAAGTTCCTCAGGAGTATTTTGTTCTTTTTTAGATTCAAAAATAGGTTCTTCTGTTCGTTCAATAACCGGTTCTTCAACAACTTCAGCAACTGGTTCCGGAATAGTTTCGATGATGGGTTCAGGAATTACTTCCTCCGCTATTTCAGCAACGATTTCTTCTGGAATAATTTCTTCCGGAACTTCAACTTCTTCAGTAGCGATTTCTTCAGCTTTAACTTCTGCAGTTTCTGGTTCGGCTATTGTTTCAATTGGAGTTTCTTCAACCGCAACCGGAGTTTCAATTTCAACTTCTGTCGGAATTGTTTCTTCTTTGTCAAAAATAGATTCAATTTGAGAATTGATTTCACTGTGACCAATTGTTGGCTTCACAGTATCGAAATTCTCGTCTACAAATTTTAAAACCGCTAGTTTCTCATATAATTTCTGCGTCTCAAGATACAACTGATTGATATCGGATTTGTTTTTAAGCTTTAAAATTCGATGTGCAATGCTGATTAAATCGGCTTCCAATTTTTTTTTCATAACTGTTGAAATTATAGTGAATAGGGTATTTTAGTATATTTTGTATTTGAATGTCTTTATTCCCGGTAGAAATCTAAAAGATATTTTTTTATTTCTGTTAATAAGCGTTTGCGAATCTCCGATTTGATAAAAATTTTCTACTTTTGAAAAAGTGTAAAACAGCAATTTTTCACGTCGATTTATTACCAGTACAAAGTAATAAAAACTATTCATTTTTAAAGGTAGAAAAATACAAAATGTTTCTCGAAAATACAGTAAATCACAAAGAACAATTTGGTTGGATTGAAGTTATTTGTGGATCAATGTTTTCGGGTAAAACCGAGGAGTTAATCCGCAGATTAAAACGCGCCCAATTTGCCAAACAAAAAGTCGAAATTTTTAAACCTGCTATTGATACCCGCTATCATGACGAAATGGTGGTATCGCATGATGCCAATGAAATTCGTTCAACACCGGTTCCGGCCGCGGCTAATATTGCTATTTTAGCTCAGGGTTGCGACGTGATAGGTATTGATGAAGCACAGTTTTTTGATGATGAGATTGTTACAGTTTGTAATGATCTTGCCAATCAGGGAATTCGTGTGATAGTTGCAGGACTTGACATGGATTTTAAAGGGAATCCTTTCGGGCCAATGCCGGCGCTTATGGCAACGGCAGAATATGTAACAAAAGTTCATGCGGTTTGTACACGAACAGGAAATCTTGCCAATTACAGTTTCCGTAAAACGGATAATGATAAATTAGTAATGCTCGGTGAAACCGAAGAATATGAGCCACTGAGTCGTGCGGCGTATTATAATGCAATGAAAAAGATTCAGGATAAATAAATTTTTGGTCAAAACAAAAACAAACTAAAAGATGCAGGAAGCTACTAAAGGAAAAAAATCAACTGTTTTAATAATAAGTGCAATTGTAGCATTTTCATTAGCTTTAATCCTGTATTATTCTTTTAAGGAACCTGCTGCAGATAAGGAAATGATTGAATTGGTCGCTAAGTACAATGACAATTGTCCTTTAGTAATCCAGGAAGGAATCCGTTTGGATAATGTGACTTTGCCTAAAGATAAAGTAGTGCAGTATAATTTGACTTTGTTAAATGTCGAGAAAGCTACTGCGGAGATTGAGGTAATAAAACAGAATATCCAGGAAAGCCTGTTGAGTACTGTTAAAGCAAATCCCGGTCTAAAAGCATTTAGGGACAATAATTTTACTTTGATTTATAATTATGATGATAAAAAGGCAGATTATTTGTTCGAGATTACGATAACTCCTGATCAATACAAATAGTTGAAGATTTTGTAAAACAAAACCCGACAGATTTTGAATTTGTCGGGTTTGTTGTTTTTAAAAGCCGTTATTCATTCTGTAGGAATGTTTGAATAATCGAATGGATTTTTCCCGATTAATCTCATGAAAAACAAGTGTCCCTAGAGGACACAATTCGGAAATCGTAATGTTTTTTTCTACCGATCAAATATTCCTTCGGAATAATAAATGATACCATAATGCTATTGGGTAATTTTTTTTTTTTTTTTAACTACATCTAAACTAAACCGGACTAAAGTCCGGCCCTACAATATAAATCGTTCCTTTGGAACTTTATTAAGAGCCTTCGGCTCGAACTATTTTGTAGGGCCGGACTTTAGTCCGGTTTAACACGAAATGATATAAAGAACCAAAACCCGACAGATTTTAAAACCTGTCGGGTTTGCTATGTATTATAAGCTCAAAGCGAGCTTAATTTACCTTAATCTCTTAATGGTGAAAATAAACTTAAATGGTTAAATTTTAAATTTTCTTTCTCATTCTGGCTACCGGAATATCAAGTTGCTCACGGTATTTTGCAATCGTTCTTCTGGCAATAGGATATCCTTTTTCCTTTAAGATTTCTGCTAACTGATCGTCTGGTAAAGGTTTCTTTTTATCTTCTTCTTCAATCGTATTTTTAAGGATCTTTTTGATTTCTAAAGTCGAAACATCTTCTCCCTGATCATTTTTCATGGCTTCAGAGAAGAACTCTTTAATTAGTTTTGTTCCGTATGGCGTTTCAACATATTTACTGTTGGCTACACGCGAAATTGTCGAAATATCCAAACCAACCATATCTGCAATGTCTTTTAAAATCATTGGTTTTAGTTTGGTTTCGTCTCCGTCTAAGAAATATTCTTCCTGATAATGCATAATGGCATTCATTGTTACAAAAAGCGTTTCCTGACGTTGTCTGATGGCGTCGATAAACCATTTAGCCGAATCCAGTTTTTGTTTGATAAACTGAACCGCATCTTTTTGTGCTGATGATTTATCACGGGAATCTTTATACGTCTGCATCATTTCCTGATAATCCTTAGAAACGTGTAGAGACGGAGCATTTCTTCCGTTTAAGGTCAGTTCCAGTTCTCCATCAACAATTCTGATAGCAAAATCAGGAACTACATTCTCGGTAACTTTATTGTTTCCGGTATAAGATCCTCCCGGTTTCGGGTTTAATCTTTCGATTTCGTGAATGGCTTTTTTAAGCTGTTCGTTCGAAACCGCATATTTCTGCAATAACTTATCGTAATGTTTTTTGGTAAAAGCATCAAACTGATTTTCGATAATATCAATCGCTAAATCAACATATTCCGTTGGTGTTTTATGCTTTAATTGCAATAACAAACATTCCTGTAAATCACGCGCTCCAACGCCTGAAGGTTCTAGTTCATGAATGACCTGAAGCATTTTTTCGACCATTTTCTCATCAGTATAAATACCCTGAGTAAAAGCCATATCATCTACAATATCCGGAACGCTTCTACGAATATAACCCATATCATCGATACTTCCAACAAGGAATTCAGCGATTTCGCGTTCTTCATCATTCAAAATAAAAGTATTCAGCTGATTGATTAGATCCTGATGAAAACTGATTGGTGAAGCAAAAGGAGTTTCTCTTTCTTCGTCTTCGCTGTAATTGTTTACCTGAGTTTTATAATCCGGAGTGTCGTCGTCGCTTAAGTATTCGTCTATGTTAATGTCGTCTGCTTCGATTCTGTCGCCTTCTGCATCATCGTAATCGTCATATTCTTCATTAGCGAATTCATCCGCCTCGTATTCATCTTCTTTTCCGGCTTCCAGAGCCGGATTTTCGTTCATTTCTTCTAATAAACGTTGTTCAAAAGCTTGCGTAGGCAATTGAATTAGCTTCATCAGCTGAATTTGCTGAGGAGATAATTTTTGGGATAATTTTAAATTTAAAAATTGCTTTAGCATTGATATTTGTTAAAAGTTTCAAGTTTCAGGTTTTAGGTTGCTGAACGTCCAACAACCTGAAACCTGAAACCTGAAACAAATTTTAAAACTTTTTTTTAGAATTCTGCATTTCCAGGAGTTCTCGGGAAAGGAATTACGTCTCTAATGTTTGTCATTCCGGTTACAAACAATACAAGGCGCTCAAATCCTAATCCGAAACCTGCGTGAGTTGCTGAACCAAATCTTCTGGTGTCTAAATACCAGGATAGTTCTTCTTCGTCGATTTCTAAAGCTTTCATTTTTTCGATCAAAACGTCGTAACGCTCTTCTCTTTCAGATCCGCCAACGATTTCTCCAATTCCAGGGAAAAGGATATCCATTGCACGAACGGTTTCTCTTCCAGGCTCCGTGTTATCGTTCAAACGCATATAAAACGCTTTAATATTTGCCGGGTAATCAAACAGGATTACCGGACATTTAAAATGTTTTTCAACCAAATAACGCTCGTGTTCTGATTGTAAATCAGCTCCCCATTCGTTGATGATGTATTGAAATTTTTTCTTTTTATTTGGAGTAGAATCTCTCAAAATGTCAATTGCTTCGGTATAAGAAACACGTTTGAAATTGTTTTCCAATACGAAGTTCAATTTCTCTAACAAAGCCATTTCGCTTCTTTCTGCCTGAGGTTTTGATTTTTCTTCGTCTAAAAGTCTTCCTTCTAAAAACTTCAAATCATCCTGACAATTGTCTAAAGCATATTTAATTACATACTGAATGAAATCCTCAGCCAAATCCATGTTGTCATCTAAATTATTGAAAGCAACTTCCGGCTCAATCATCCAAAATTCTGCAAGGTGACGCGAAGTATTGGAGTTTTCTGCTCTAAAAGTTGGTCCAAAAGTATAAATCTGACCCAAAGCCATTGCATAAGTTTCTCCTTCTAATTGTCCCGAAACCGTTAAGTTGGTTTCTTTTTCGAAAAAATCTTCTTTATAATTTACTTTTCCATCTTCTGTCCTTGGTGTATTGTCAAAAGGCAAAGCCGTAACTTTAAACATTTCTCCTGCGCCTTCAGCATCAGAACCTGTAATAATAGGTGTGTTTACATACACAAAACCTTTTTGTTGAAAATAGTTGTGAACCGCAAACGACAATACAGAGCGCACACGCATAATAGCACCAAACATGTTTGTACGAACACGTAAATGTGCATTTTCGCGCAAGAAATCTAAGCTGGGCTTGTTTTTTGGCTGTATCGGAAATTTCTCTGCATCAGAATCTCCTAAGATTTCCAGTTTGTTTACCTGAATTTCGTATTTCTGACCCGCACCTTTACTTTCAATCAAAGTACCAATTACAGAAATCGCGGCTCCGGTTGTGATTCTTTTTAAAGTTTCGTCCGGAGTATTTTCAAAATCAACAACACATTGTATATTATTAATGGTAGAACCGTCATTAAGCGCGATGAACTGATTATTTCTAAAAGTTCTCACCCATCCTTTTGCATTAACCTCCTGAAGCGTCGTCGTACTGTTTAATAAGTCTTTAACTTTTGTGTGTTTCATTTTATATATAATATTGAAATTAAATTATTTGTTGTGTAATAACTGCAAATATAAACGATAATAATTAAAATTAGAAGCTGTTTCCCGCTATCCGCTATATCTTTTTATTGCTAAAGGAGCAATAAAAAGGATGCCGCTGCTATCGGGGGCTAGGGCAATCGTTCTTATAAGAGACAGTTATTTTCTATTATTTCTCTCTTTTTTTTCATTCCGAGGAACGAGGAATCTCCGCAAGAAACTCCATTTAGAGAATCGCCAATCTTTGTAGAGCCCCTTGCTGAGATTCCTCGTTCCTCGGAATGACATATTTATGGTTATCTCATTGTAGAGAGATTATTAATTCTTTAAATTAAGTAATGATTTCGAATGTTTCATTGAATTTTTGTTCTAATTTTTTCATTTCTCGTTTAGTACGCCATCTGGACAAAAACACACTAATAACAAGGAATAAATTAAAAACGATATATACTTCTGCCGGGGTTTTGTCTATGCTAATTAGCACTGAATTTATTAATACAAATGCGACAATTGGAAAATACTTTATCCAGATAGTTGAGAATTTATGAGTTGGTTCAATGATGTAACTAATATTTAATGTATTATTTGCTGTTTTGTATTTGCCTTTGATTGTATAAAATGTTGGTGATACAGTTGAATTAATTGTTAAACGAAATGTTGAATCGTCAAAATTCCCATAAAAAGGTTTCCAAAACCCTTCAAATACTTTGAATAACCAAAATGGACTAATAAATTTAAATTTTGGATTTCCAATTACCGTGTTGCTTTTAATTTTATTTCTAAATTCAGTCGCATCAAGCTTTGACTTCATAGTGTTTTTTAATTAGTTAGTGCAACGTTAGCTCTGAGCTATAAATTAGTGAAAATTAGTGTAATTCGTGGCAAAAAATCTACCCCTCCAAATTCTCCAAATCCTCTTTCTTAGCCTTCTTTTTCTCAAAAGTCAAAACCAAAGCAGGTAAAACCAATAAATTAGCAAACATTGCAAAAGCCAAAGTACAGGAAATTAATCCACCAAGTGCGATTGTTCCGCTAAAGCTTGAAAGCGTGAAAGTCGCAAAACCTAAGATCAAAACTACCGAAGTATAAAAAGTACTGATTCCTGTTTCTCTCAAAGCACTGAAAACAGATCTTTTGACTTTTCCGTTGCTTTGAATTAGATCGTGTTTGTATTTCGCCATAAACTGAATTGCATTATCAACCGAAATTCCAAATGCAATACTGAATACTAAAATTGTTGAAGGTTTTAACGGGATTCCAAAATATCCCATTAATCCGGATGTAATACAAAGTGGCAAAATATTCGTAATGACTGATGCCATAACCATTTTAAACGATCTGAACAAGTACAACATTAATCCTGCAATTACTAAAATCGCAAAAATTAACGATTCGATTAAGTTGTCAACCAGATAAGAAGTTCCTTTCTGGAACACTAGTGCCTTTCCGGTCAAAGTCACTTCATAACGATCTTTAGGGAAAATTTTATCAATTTTAGCATGAAGTTTCTTTTCCACTTTGGCCATTTCCTGCGTTCCAATATCCTTCATGAAAGTCGTAATGCGGGCATATTGTCCAGTCGAATCAACATAAGATTTCATTAAGTTGTCTTTGCTATTTTTCGTTGCATTCTTCGCATAGGATAAAATAAAAGTCTGTTCCTGCGAAGTAGGCAATTGATAATATTCCGGATTTCCGTTGTAAAAAGCTTGTTTCGAATATTTAACCAAATTTACGACTGAGACCGGTTTTGAAAGTTCAGGCAAACTATCAATAGTCGCTTGTAATTCATCCATTTTGCGCATGGTCGATAACTTCATAACACCTTTTTTATGTTTGGTGTCAATCATGATTTCGAGAGGCATTACCCCGTTAAACTCTTTTTCGTAGAATAAGATATCTTTATAGAATGAAGCGCTTTTTGGCATTTCTCCAATCAGACTTCCGGAAACTTTCATTTGCGAAACCCCAATGACACTAAAAACCAAAAGCAGACCATAAATAATATAAATTGTTTTCCGCTTGTTTTTTACCACATTTTCTACAAAATTCAATAAAGTTGCAATGTAGGTTTTATTCAAATGGTACAAATGTTTTTCACCTGGAATCGACATGAAACTGTAGACAATAGGCACGATCAAAAGTGTCAGTAAATAAACTGAAATCACGTTGATCGAAGTTACCAATCCAAACTCAAAGAGCAAATCATTACCCGTAATCATAAAAGTTGCAAAACCTATCGCCGTAGTCAAATTTGTCATCAAAGTAGAAACTCCGATTTTAGAAATAATACGTTGCAAAGCTTTTGCCTGATTGTTGTGTAATTTGATTTCCTGCTGGTATTTATTGATCAGGAAAATACAATTTGTAATTCCGATTACAATAATTAATGGCGGAATAATAGCGGTTAGAATCGTAATTTTATAATGAAATAACCCAAGTGTTCCAAAAGACCAGATCACACCAATGATCAAAATACAAATCGAGATAAAGGTGGCTCTGAACGAACGGAAAAAGAAGAAGAAAATCAAGGAAACGGTGAATAAGGCCGCACCAATAAAGAGGCCGATTTCACCTTTCATATTATCGGCATTAATCGTTCTGATGTAGGGCATTCCGGAAACTTTCAAATCGATTCCGGTTGTTTTTTCGAACTTATCGATTTTCGGAACCAGATTTTCAAGAATAAATGTTTTTCTCTCAGCGGTGTTTACAAGCGCTTTATTGATGTAAACGGCAGAACGAATACTTCCGCTTTCTTTATTAAACAATAATCCTTCATAAAAAGGCAAATTGTGAAATAAATCGTATTGTATTTTTTTTAAATATTCGGGATCAAGTGTTTTGTTTGGATCAATAAACGGAGTCAGAACGAATTTTTCGTTAACAGTATCTTTCTCTAGTTTTTTTAAATCGTTTAATGAAACGACCAAATCAACTTCTTTAGCGTTTTTTAAACCCGTCATTAATTCATTCCAGGCGGCATAGTTTTTAGGTGTAAAGAATTTAGGGTCCTGAAATCCAATGACCACTAAATTTCCTTCTTCACCAAATTTGTCCAGAAATTTTTGATATTGTTTATTTACGATATGATCTTTAGGAAGCAAATTGGCTTCTGTATAAGTCATAGCAAGGTTTTTCCATTGATAACCAAGGAAAATCGTTAAAGCAGATAGGATTACTAGTATTACTATTCGGTTCTTAAGTATGATTCGGGCTAGTTTTTCCCAGAATCCAACTTGTACTGCGTTTTTCATAAAATCTTTAAAATGGATGCAAATGTAGTGAAAAGTGCTCTAAATCATAAATAATCAGTTCGGTTTTTACTGTTTGTTAACATAATAGGTACGGTCATTTTTACGAAAAATGATCTATTTTGTGCGATTCTACGTTAGCTTTTCTCATATTTGTACTGAATTTAAAACGAAAAGAACATGAACTGGATTTTATTAGTAATTGCAGGACTTTTTGAAGTTGGATTTGCATCTTGTTTGGGTAAAGCCAAAGAAACAACAGGAATGATTTCGACGTATTGGATGATTGGCTTTTTTGTTTGTCTTTCGATCAGTATGTTATTATTGTATAAAGCCACACAAGTTTTACCTATAGGAACTGCATATGCTGTTTGGACAGGGATTGGAGCAGTTGGAACCGTTTTGGTTGGGATTTTGGTTTTTAAAGAACCGGCAACTTTCTGGAGAATATTTTTTCTGTCAACATTAATTGCTTCGATTATTGGGTTGAAGTTTGTTTCCAGTCATTAAAAATTGGCCCACAGGTTTTACGGATTAAGCTGGTGCGCGCGGATTTTTTTTATTTTTAAAATAATAAAATATGCCACAGATTACACAGATTAATTGCTGGCAAATTATTAGAAAAAATCTTTTTAATCATTTTAATCAGTGGCAAAAAAATAGCACGCAGATTTTTCAGATCAGGCAGATATTATAATTCGTGCTTATTTGTGACTCGAGCGACAGCGAACAAACGAAGTAAATTCGTTGCAAAAAAACATAACATATGCAAGACAACACTATCACTTTTATATTTCTGGCGATTCTTTTATTGCTTATCGTAATCATTTGTTTTTTAATGTATCAATTGATGCAATTCAAAAAAGCAAAAGATGATGCCGAGAAAAGTTTTTATGCACTCGAAATGAAAGTCAACGATTTGCAGTTAGAAACTTTAGAATCAAAACTGAATCCGCATTTGTTTAAGAATATTTTAAATTCGATTCAGTCGCACGCGTATCAAACCTATTTTGCATTGGATAAACTGGCCAATGTTCTGGATTATATTTTATACGAAAGCAAAAAGAAATTTGTCACGGCAAAAGAAGAAATTGATTTTGCACTGAACTTAATCGAAATCAATAAAATCAAAATAAGTCCGCTTTTTGAATTGAAGATCAAAACCAATATCAACAAAGAAGATAAATTATACGATCAGCCTTTATTGGCGCCTTTAATTTCGATTGATTTAATCGAAAATGCTTTTAAACATGCTGATTTGCAAAGCGCGGATGCCTTTATTTCGGTTGTTTTTGAGTTTAGGGATAATGCCTTTTTTATGACGGTTTCGAATAAAATATCAGATAAAAAAGTACTCAAAAAAGAACGCAGCGGTTTTGGTCATGCGACTTTAGAACATCGACTGCGTATTATTTATAAGAATAACTTCAAACTTGATAAGTTTGTAGAAAACGACGTTTATATTGCTCATCTTAAAATAGATTTACTTGAATACAAAACTGAAATGCTTGCTGCTGGACGATGAGTTACCCGGATTAACATACCTCAAAATGCTTTGCGAACAAATTCCTGAAGTAGAAATTGTAAAAACGTATAACAATCCTGAGAAACTCCTTGCCGATATTCCGAATCTCGATTTTGATTTGCTAATATCAGACATCGAAATGCCCGGAATTGATGGTTTGCATCTGGCCGAAATGCTGGACAATAAATTGGTGATTTTTTGTACAGCTTATAAAGAATACGCTGCGGATGCTTTTAATATTGATGCAGTAGATTATATCACAAAACCGGTAAAACTGGAACGTTTGCAAAAAGCGATCTCAAAAGCTTTCGAGCGTTTTCATAAACCGGATGCACCTAAAAAATTCATTCAGTTAAATACAGACAAAGGAAAAACCTTGTTGTATTTTAATCAGATTCAATATATCAAAACAGCGGTGAGCGATAGTCGTGATAAAACGGTTCTTTTAGCTGATGGCAGTTTTCTGAATTTGAAAAATGTAAAGTTTGATACGCTTTTAAATGAATTGCCCGAAGCTGATTTTTGTCGTATTAACAAAAAAGAAATAGTCGCTGTAAAGGCAATTAAATTTTTTAATCATAACGAAATTGTTTTGCATCATTTAGAAAAAAAGGATAAAAACAGCACCTTAATTTTAAGCGAAACCTATCGTTCTGACTTTTTAAAGAAGGTAAAATTATAACTTATTACAAAGTTTTTCGGACTTGTTACATACATTAGAAATTAGGTTTAAAATTACTTTATCACTTAATTCTCAGTTCTGATATTTGCACCACTAAAATTAAAAAACGAGTTATGAATAACATAAAAAACTCTTTGTTTTACGTTACTGTTATTGGTGGTTTTACAGCTCTGATATATTGGGTAATTTCAAAAGGTGCCGCACTTGAAGTGGGGCGCGGAATCGTACATAAACAAATCGAAAGCAATCATTGGAATGATTTTCTTAATTCAATGGTCGAAAATTTAAAACATCCTCTTGCTATTTTATTGGCTCAGATTGTGACTATTATTTTAGTGGCGCGTTTGTTTGGATGGGTTTTTAGAAAAATAGGACAACCATCTGTAATTGGCGAAATGATTGCAGGTATTGTTTTAGGCCCCTCTTTGGTTGGGATGTATTTTCCTGAATTCTCAGCAGCTTTATTTCCAAAAGAATCATTAGGAAACTTACAATTCTTAAGCCAGATTGGTTTGATCCTTTTCATGTTCGTTATTGGGATGGAACTAGATCTGAAAGTATTAAAAAATAAAGCACACGATGCCGTAGTAATAAGTCATGCCAGTATTGTCATTCCTTTTGCTCTGGGGCTGTCATTGGCTTATTTTATCTACCATACTTTTGCTCCTGTTGGGGTTGAGTTTGCGTCGTTTGGTTTGTTTATGGGAATTGCCATGAGTATCACGGCATTTCCGGTATTGGCCAGAATAGTGCAGGAGCGGGGCATGCAAAAAACTAAATTAGGCACTATTGCCATAACTTGTGCGGCAGCAGATGATATTACGGCCTGGTGTATCCTGGCTGTTGTAATTGCGATTGTGAAAGCAGGTTCGTTTACGAGTGCTTTATATGTAATAGGTTTGGCTATTTTGTATGTAATTGTTATGCTAAAAATAGTTCGTCCGTTCTTGAAACGTGTTGGAGATTTAAATTCAACTCGTGAAAGTCTGAATAAACCGGTTGTTGCTATTTTCTTCCTAACCCTTTTATTCTCTGCTTATGCTGCTGAATTAATCGGAATCCACGCTTTGTTTGGTGCTTTCTTGGCCGGAGCGATTATGCCGGAAAACAACAAGTTCAGAAATATCTTTATCGAAAAAGTTGAAGATGTTGCGATCATTGTTTTATTACCGTTATTTTTTGTTTTTACAGGTTTACGTACACAAATAGGTTTACTGAATGATCCTTATTTATGGAAAGTCACGGCGGTAATTATTGCAGTTGCTGTTGCCGGGAAATTCTTAGGTAGTGCTTTGGCTGCGAAATTCGTGGGACAAAGCTGGAAAGATAGTTTGGCGATTGGTGCTTTAATGAACACTCGTGGTTTAATGGAGCTGGTGGTTTTGAATATTGGTTATGATCTGGGCGTTCTTTCTACAGAGATTTTTACCATGATGGTCATTATGGCTTTGGTAACCACTTTTATGACAGGTCCCGCTTTAGATTTTATAGGCTTTATTTTTAAAGATAAAGTGAATGTGGTTCCTCAGGAAATCGGGAATAAGAGCAAATACAAGATTTTACTTTCGTTTGCCACTCCTGAAAGAGGTAAAAAATTGTTGAAAATCGCGAATAGTTTAGTTAAAAAACAAGGCGATAATTCGATTGTAACAGCGATGCATTTATCATTGAGTACTGAAATACATTCTTTTGATGTAAAAGATTACGAACGAAAAATGTTAGTTCCGGTCATTGAAGAATCGGAACGCCTGAGTCAGAATATGGTGAGTATTTTTAAAGTAACCAATGATATTGATACAGATATTCTTGATACAGCGAATCAAGGCGAATATGACTTATTGCTAGTAGGCTTGGGAGAATCTATTTTTGAAGGAACGTTACTTGGAAAGATTCTTGGTTTTACAACCCGAATCGTAAATCCGGATCGTTTGATTGATAAGTTTACCGGAAAAGAAGGGTTATTCGAAAATTCTCCTTTTGATGAAAGAACGCGTCATATTATTGCTAAAAGTAAAATGCCGGTGGGTATTTTTATCGACAAAGACTTAGAAGAAGTCAATCAGGTTTTTATGCCAATTTTTAGTAAGGAAGATTCTTTTTTAATTGAATATGCTAAAAAACTAATCAACAATAACGGCTCTCAGATTACAGTTCTTGATGCTAGTGGTGAAGTAAAAAACACCAGAGATATTCAGGAAACGATTCGTTCTATCGAACAAATTGCACCCAATCATATTATGATTATGCACGACAGAACCATCAAAAAAGAGTTTTTAGAAAATCAGAATCTGATGATTATTAGTTTAGACAGTTGGAAAAAACTAATTGAATCTCAAAGTACGTGGTTGAATAATACACCTTCGGTTTTGATTTTGAAACCATAAAGGGGGAAATAAATTCCAAATCCCGATAGCTATCGGATAAAATCCCAAATTTCAATTGTTATGATTGGAGTTTGGGATTTTTTTCATCCGGACTCGAAGAAGTAGTACATGATAAACTCCACAAAGATTGGCAATTGCCTTTATGAAATTAAGATGTCAGGTTTTGGTGTGCTTCATTGTTATTTTGTATAACAGTACTATATTTATTTTTAAGTTAAATCTTATATAAATTTTGGGTAGAGATGAAAATTAAAGCCTCTTTTTCTTACATTTGATAATTGTCCTTAAATAAATAGAAATGAAAAAGTTGATTTTTGTTATATCAGTTATTATTCTTGTCTCTTGTTCTTCAAATAATGATGATACTGGTGTTTTTTATCCACCTTCCTGGATTCAAGGTAAGTGGAAAGACAACGTATCGGGTGATGTTTTAGTGTTTTCTAAACGTGACATACTATATACCACAAGTAATGGTGAAGTTTCGTTAAGTAAACAGTCTTATAAATTTACAAATAGTACAATACAAGTAATTTCAAGAACTTCAGATTCTTACATATTGGATTATATAGAAATTAAGGGAGGTGTGCCGCTAAGATTTAATTTTTTGAAAACTGCAGATACAAAAATGGAATCAAAAGGTTATTTGCGTGGGAATTTTATAAAGCAATAAAAAATGTAAACTTTTTTAGGGCGAGAGAACTTTACGGGAACGAGAGAGACGCTCGCACCAGTGTATGAGTGACAAATTGGATGGCAGTTTAAAATTTCAGGTTCTTATGAAAACAGATATCTTAGCCCTGACAGAAGCGGTGTCCTTTTTCTTGCTCCTTTAGCAGGAAAAGATACAAGCGGATAGCAGGACACAAGCGATAGTGACTGACGAAGTAAATAGCTCCTGAAAATTCCAATTAAAATTTTTGTGGTTGCAATCTTGTTGTTTTTGTATGAGTAAATCGTACCAGAAATTCCCCAAATAAAATTGCTAATCTTTGTCGATTTACGACTGTGATTTCTCCTTACGTCGAAATGACAAACTGGGCGTCAGATAAAAATATTCGATTTTAGTTATAACCCCAAATCTAAAACATAAGAAATCTTAACGGCAATATTGTCCTCAAATTTCAACAACTGATTTGGTCCATAGCGGTAAAAACCTCCCAGACCAAAACCTTTATAAATCTTGTTGAGTTCGATTCCGGATTCAAAGAAACCTCTTTCTAAGGTCTTGTAACTTGGACCTACATGTTGTTCGGGATGTTCCATGGTTCCCCATGCCATTCTCGTAACTAATACTAACGAAGGACGAACTTTTTTGAGGATTCTTATTCGGTCAAAACCATGTTTGATTTGAAAAAAGATGTATTGACTCGAGAAAAATTCATTAAAATACATGGTTTCAAAGCTGTTGCGGCCGGCAAAAGTAATACGCTGAACCACCGTTTCTTTGGTTAAGTTATTGGGCATTGTGTTGTACAAATGGGTAAGCGGAACGTCACCCATAGCATATCCTCCTTGTAATAGTAAACTTGTTTTTTGACCGTTTAGGTATTTTTTTTCATATTCGGTTTTGAAATCTATTTTTCCAAAAGTAAAATCGTTTCCTAAAACATCAGGTAAAGACTGGGTGTACTGAAAAGTAAATCTCGGAAATCTTTTTTCCGATTCATTTCTTCCGCCAGGCGTTTGCATAAAATCGCTAAAGGGTGCCCAGACAATGGAAACCATTGCGGTTGTCATGACGTAATTGGAATATAATTTGCCGTTATAATTAAAAAGATAATCAAATTGGGACTCAATGTCGTTTCTTGCCAGTTCTAAGACTGCTTCGGTCTTGGGAATGATTTTGGTTTGAACATTCGCTTTCCAGCCTACATACTTATAGAAAGTACTAATGTTGATCGGGCGGGGATCATAAATTTTAAAAACACGTTTGTCAACGGCAAAAACAGTACTTGCAATTTCGCGAACATCATCTGTATAATATCCGTTTACCCAGGTATTGGTGCTTTTATCGAGTAAAACTCCGGTTCCTAAGCTGTATTTGACTTCACCATCTTTTGTTCCGTATGCTGAATATCCTTCGATTCTGAAATTTTTAGAAAAACGATCATTAGTAATTCCGCCAAGACCTAATCGAAAGCCTTCGTAGTTGTTGTAACTGATAATTTTTTTCAGGTCGAGATCAACGGGACCAATCGGGACATAGCCATTGATTATTTTTCGGCCAAATCCCAAACGATTTTCAATTCTTTTCTTGATAGAAATACTGTCTATTAATTGATAGGTTTTTTGGCTTTTTAAGTCTAAACTTTCTTTTCTGTACGCATTCCAGAATTCTTCCGGTTTTTTGTGGGCATCGTCTTTAATTTCAATATAAAGCGCCGGATTTTTTATAGGCTCATGTGTGTTGTAATGAATGTCGAAATTATTGCTTTCTGAGAGTAAATAGGTAAAATCCGATGCTGATTTTTTTCTGGGTTCAAAGTTGTCTTCAATATCTCCGTCAAACTGAATCGTTCCTCCTAAAATTTTAATATCGTCGTCATTTTTTCCTTTTACGATTTTGAATGTAGTATTGCTCTGAAACCATACTTTTTCGCTCGGTACATATTCAAATTCATGAATGCCGCTAATATCGAGAACGCCTTTTATGCGCATTACAGCTTTGGCTATAGCAAAGTTTTCCTGATCAATATACAAGACGCCTTCCAGACCCGATGATTTTCTTTTTTGTTTGTTCCTGAAGTAAATCATATAAGTCTCGCGGCCTTTTATATTTACGGTGTCAAGTAATTTATAGTTGTAATTTGCGGTTGCACCGTTCGAAATGGGGTTTTCATATTTGGTTTCGAATAGCTCATACTTGTTATCATAAATAGATATTGACTGCAGATTGAAGGCAATAACTTCGTAAATTGGATTTTTAAATCCCGCCATTTTGGTACCCAAAATAGTTTCTTTTAGCTTGTTGTTTCCAAACTGATATTGTGAAACTTTTTCGGTTTGAAATAAATGTTGCTTGCTGACAATCTCTTTGAATTTATAATCAGACGAATCGATATTGATGCGTTTTTTATTGAAATCTTTATAAGCTGCAGTAGAATCGATTCTGCCGTCTATAGAATCAGGATTGGCAGTAACGATAAGTTTGTTGTAACTTTTATATTCAAAACTAGTCAGTTTTTTTTGTGGATTGTTTTTGTCTTTATTTGCAATCACTTTTCTTATGATCGTTAAAGCCGGATTTTCATTAGAAATGACTACTTCTTTCAGATCATCGGTTTTTTGAGAAAGTGCAATCAAATAATATTTTTTGTCTGTAATAGCAACAATTTTGGTTTGAAAACCGATATAGGAGACAGAAAAACTACTTGCAGTTGCAGAAGGTTTAAAAATGAATTTTCCGTCAACATCAGTAATGGTATTGATATTGTCAGAAGTCGTTATCGTAGCAAAAGGGAGTGGTTTGTTGTTGGGGTCGGTTACAATTCCGTTTATTTGAAATTGCGCCTGAATAGTAAGCGTGAAAAACAATGACAATAAACAAAATAGCTTCATACAGGATATTATAGTTTCAAAAACGAAAAGAATGTGATTTTGGTATGCAAAAATAAGAATAAAAAAATCCGTCTAGTACAATTTAACTAAACGGATATTTATTTTATGATCAAATGATTATACCTTCATGATTTCGGCCTCTTTTGCAGCCAATAATTCATCGATTTTTTTGATATAGGTATTGGTTAGATTCTGAACTTGTTCCTCAGCAGATTTACAAACGTCTTCAGAAGTTCCTTCTTTTTCTAATTTTTTGATATCTGTATTGGCATCTTTACGCACATTACGTACACCAATTTTTGCATCTTCAGCTTCAGATTTTGCTTGTTTCGCTAAATCTCTACGACGCTCTTCTGTCAAAGGCGGCACGCTAATAATGATTACATCGCCATTATTCATGGGATTAAAACCGATATTAGCCACCATAATTGCTTTTTCGATAACCTGTAACATGTTTTTCTCGAAAGGTTGCAATGTAATTGTTCTGGCATCCGGAACACTAATTTTTGCTACTTGCGATAATGGTGTTGCTGATCCGTAATAATCTACAAAAACACTTCCTAGCATTGCCGGAGAAGCTTTTCCTGCACGAATGTTAAGAAATTCTTTCTCTAAATGCGCAATCGAACCATTCATTGATTCTTCAGTACTATCTAATATAAATTCTATTTCTTCAGTCATTTTTTTAGATTTTTAGATTTTCAGATGGTTAGATTTTTAGATTTCTAAAAATAGTATCATCTAATTATACTAACTATATATTTTTTATTTTTTTTAAAATGTGGGCAATTATTGAAATTTAGAGAAATCTAACGATCTAAAATTCGAATAATCTAAGTAGTCTAAATATTTACTACAGTTCCTATGTTTTCACCTTCGCAAATTTTTAATAAATTTCCAATTTTGTTCATATCAAAAACAACGATTGGCAATTTGTTTTCCTGGCTTAAAGTAAAAGCGGTTGTATCCATTACGTTTAATCCTTTTTTAAGGACATCTTCAAACGAAATAAAATCGAATTTTACTGCTGATGCATTTTTTTCAGGATCAGAATCATAAACACCATCAACGCGGGTTCCTTTTAGGATTACATCTGCATTGATTTCAATTCCTCTTAAGACAGCAGCTGTATCGGTAGTAAAATAAGGGTTTCCTGTTCCTGCTCCAAAAATTACAATTCTTCCTTTTTCAAGATGACGATCAGCTCTTCTTTTGATATAAGGTTCTGCAATAGACTCCATTTTTAAGGCAGTCTGTAAACGGGTTTTCATCCCTTTTTCTTCAAGAGCACCTTGTAATGCCATTCCGTTTATAACCGTAGCAAGCATTCCCATATAATCGCCTTGTACTCTATCCATACCGGCACTTGCTCCTGCAACGCCTCTAAAAATATTTCCTCCTCCAATAACAATAGCAATTTCTACCCCTTTACTGTGAATTTGCTTAATTTCTTCGGCATATTCGGCCAGTCTTTTAGGGTCAATTCCGTATTGTAAATCACCCATCAAGGCTTCGCCGCTCAGTTTTAGAAGAATTCTTTTATATTTCATGTGTTGTTGCGTTAATTTGTGCAAATATAGACATATTCTGATTTTTAAAAATAATGTTTTCAAAAAAATACTTGTTCTTTTATTTTTAAATTTATAGGGATTTTTGAGGATTTTTTTGAAGGTGACAAAAGTCATTCTTTGGGTCTTCTTGAAATTTGTAATTTTATGCAATTCAAAAATTAAACAAATATGAAAAATACTATTGCCAAAGCATTATTTAAAAGTTATACCTATCCTGAATACCGAAAATTAGTGGCTGATTTGTTGGTCGATGGAAAGTCAACCGGTAACGAACAATCTGAAGCATTAACGAACTATAGTAAATTAAATGATGCCAGAATGAACCGATTGGATAAAACGATAAAACTTACCGATGAAATCGCTTCTAAAATAGAAAATCTGGATAAACGATTTATTTGGCTGGTCATTTCTGAAGGCTGGTGCGGCGATGCGGCACAAATACTTCCTGTTATTAATAAAATGGCTATGACATCACATAAAAAAATCGATCTTCGAATTGTGCTGCGTGATGAAAATGAGGAGCTAATGAATGAGTATCTTACTAATGGAGGAAAAGCGATACCCAAAGTTATAATTATTTGTAAAGAGACAGGTATAGTTCGTGCAGATTGGGGGCCAAGACCAAAAGGTGCAACCGAATTAATGGCAAATCATAAAAAAGAATTTGGTGTTATTGATGAAAAAATTAAAACAGATCTTCAGTTGTGGTATCTCGCAGATAAAGGCGTAAGTACTCAAAATGAACTTATGGAATTACTACATTTGATCACAAGTCGAGAATGATATGAATAATTATGAACAGAGTGGATATTTCTATTTAGAGAATTTTTTCTCTGAAAATGAAGTTGCGGGTATTGAAAAAATACTGATTAAATTTCATGAATTGTGGTTGACTGATCATGCCGAAAATTATAAAAACGGAATTTTAAACAGTCATAGTCTGACTTCCGGTAATTATCTTAATGAAGAAGAAAAAATTACTCTTTTTAATTTTATTTCACAGGACAAATTTCAGGAACTCTTAAAAGGAATTTTTCCTAATACCCCAATTTTTTTGAACACGCAGCTTTTTTTCGACCCAAAAAGCAGAGATCAGAAAAATTATTGGCATCGCGATATTCAATATACAGGAATGTCAGTTGAGGACCAAAAGCAGGCGATAAAGACTCAAAATGTAGTTCATTTCAGAATTCCTGTGAAAAGTGAACTTGGAATTGAACTGATTCCTAAAACACATCGTGAATGGGATTTGCAAAAAGAATTTGATGTGAGAAACTCTTTAAAAGGTTGTAATCAAAGTGATGATTTGGAACGTGGTGAAATTGTAAAATTGGACCGTGGGGATTTATTAGTTTTTTCAGCCAATATGATTCATCGCGGTATTTATGGAAATAACAGATTTTCTTTAGATATCATTTTCTGCGACAATATTCCCCAAATGAAAAATTTTGTTGACAGAAATAACCTGCCATCGTCTAAAGTTTTTGAAGCAATAAGAAACAAAAAGATTTTCGATTTTTTATAAATCAGTATAATACCATTGATAGTACGAAATCTTAAATTTAAACAACAATCGCTTTTTAATGAATTAAGCCTTTTGATTCGTTGTTTTATATTTAATTTGCTGTTGTTTAGGGTTTTGTATTTTAAAAAGTTGTTAAAATATTTGGTTTGTTTTAAATATTTTGTAACTTAGTAAAAGAATCCCACTTCTATTATTTATTTTTTGATTTACTCTTTTTATTGGTGTCTATTTAATGTTTAACAATTAAAAAATACACTATTATGAAAAAGTTATTCGAAAGGTTTTATGATTTTGTTTCAGGTTTGTTGTTTGGAGGAAAGAATGTTTCTCATTATTAACTTCAAAAAACAAAAGCTATGGAGTAAAACTACTTTGATTTAGAAGTTGGCACATTACTATTGTTTGAGTTGTAATGTGCTTCTTTATTTTATAATAGGTTTGATTTAAATTGCTATTCAAATTAGAAACTTATTACAGAAATCCCAAAACTGAGACTGCCAACACTTTTAAATTCATGAAGAGGATAACCAAAATCAGCTACTTCTATGAATAATGTTTTATCATCTCCTGTAATTCCAATTCTGGCTTTTTTGTATGTACCACTCAAATTACCCCGGCCCAGGGCAAAACTTTTTCCGTAACCTACTTGCATGGTAATTCTCGTGCTCTCTGCAATTTTAGGGCTTAATCCAAAATTAAGGTAAACCGGAACAGCTACTAGTTTTTCATTCCATTTCCAGTCAAGGCCACTGTGAATCCCTAAAGTTACCCATTGATTATAATGAATGCCGTAACCCAGTTTTGAACCCAAACCATCTGGTAGAAGCCATGGTTGTTTGTCGCCTTCATATTTAGGGGCGTCACCGTAATCCGGATTTCCTGTTATTGAGGCATTAACATCAAATTGAATGTAAGTGAATTTTCTTTCCTGAGCGTAAAGTGTCGTGGCGAAGTAAAAAAAAGTAAAAATCGCGAATAAACAATATTTCATAAAATTGATTTAGGCTTGTCTTTGCTGTGAAATATTTTGTTTCAGTAAGCTCAGAATTTGCAAAATGATTTTGTGAAAGATATTTAAAAATCGTGATAATTTGTAGAGAGCAAAAAAGAATATTTAAAATAGATAAAAAAGGCTTTTTATTGTAAGCTTTCTTCAAATAAAGTAACATCAATGGCATCTTTTACATCATAGTCCCCAATTTTTGTCCGGCGTAAAACGGTTAAATGTGATCCTGAATTCATGGCCTTTCCAAAATCATACGCTAGAGAACGAATGTAAGTTCCTTTGCTGCAAACGACTCTAAAGTCGATTTCAGGCAAAGCAATTCGGGTAATCTCAAATTCGTGAATGGTAGTTTTTCTGCTGGCAATTTCTATTGTTTCCCCAGCACGAGCATGTTCATACAAGCGAACACCATCTTTTTTGATAGCGGAGAAAATAGGAGGTTTTTGATCAATTTCTCCTAAAAATTGTTTCACGGTTTCATGAATCAAAGCTTCATCGATATGTGAAGTTGGATAAGTTTCGTCGATTTCGGTTTCTAAATCATAGGATGGAGTAGTGGCACCGATATAAAAAGTTCCTGTATATTCTTTGGCCTGTCCTTGCAGCTCAGTAATTCTTTTGGTGAATTTTCCGGTACAAATCAGTAGCAAGCCGGTTGCCAGAGGATCTAATGTTCCGGCGTGACCAATTTTGAACTTTTTAGGAAGTCCGACTTTATTGATCAAAAGATATTTTAATTTATTGACAGCTTGAAACGAACTCCATTTTAAAGGTTTGTCTATCAATAAAATTTGTCCGTCTAAATATTCTTCAGTTGTCATTATATAATAGTAAGTCTATGAATGAAAAAGTGAATCAACAATAAAGCGATTCCGGCGATTATACGGTAATAACCAAAAACTTTAAAGCCATTTTTAGTCAAAAATCCAATGAAGGTTTTAATGGCTAAAAGAGCTACAATAAAAGCAACAACATTTCCAATAACCAATAAGTTGATTTGATCGTGTGATAACTCGAACCCCGCTTTATAGTAATCGTAGCATTTTTTTGCTGTTGCACCTAACATAGTGGGTACAGCCAAAAAGAATGAGAATTCTGCTGCTGTTGTTCGGGTTAATTTTTGAGACATTCCGCCCACAATACTTGCACCACTTCTTGAAACTCCCGGAATCATAGCAAGACACTGAAACATTCCAATTTTGAAAGCTTGTAAATAGGTGATTTCCTGAGATGTTTCGGCAGTGTTTGGTTTGTTGAACCATTCGTCAACTTTCAATAAAATCAATCCTCCTATTAAAAGTGAAACGGCAACGGTAACGGGATTTTCTAATAAACCATCAATAAAATCGCTTAATAATAATCCTAAAACCACAGCTGGAATAAATGCTACTAAAAGTTTGAAATAAAAATCCAGTGTTTGAAAGAAACGTTTGAAATATAAAACAACTACAGAAAGTATAGCGCCAAGCTGAATAACAATCGTAAAAAGTTTAGTAAAATCTTCGTGAGCAATTCCGAAAAAAGAAGAGGCAATAATCATGTGGCCAGTTGAAGAAACAGGTAAAAATTCTGTGATTCCTTCAATTATAGCAAGAACAATAGCTTGTAATGTATTCATTTAATTTAGATTGTCAGATTATTAGACTTCTTAAATGACAGACTTTTTAAAGAGATTAATTGAATAATCTAAAGATCTAAGTTGTCTAAACAGTCTAAGGAAGTCTACTTAGATTTTTTGAAAATAGAATAAATCGTGATTCCAAAACCAATTAAAACAGTTGTTGGAGCTAAACGGATACGTCTAAAATTAAAAACATCTTCATTAAAAATATTAGGGTCTTTACTTCCTCCACCAGACATTAAGATAAAGCCTAATGCAATAACACCAATCCCGATTAATAGAATTTTGTAATTAATACCATCAAAAAGGAATTCTTGTTTTTGTTCTTTTTTATTATTTTCCATTGTTTTTATTTTGTAAACCTGAGCAAAATCAAAGGTCTTTATTATAACTGTTTCAATCTAAAATGAACAATCTAAAATTAATACAGATCGTCAGTTCTTAAATTAAGGAAACGTTGTGTTGCAAAATGTGTACTTACCCAAGTGATTAAAACTCCTAATCCGAAAACGGCTAATAAGACCAATCCAATTAAAGCTTTGTCTTCTAAAATGCCTAGTCCCGGGAAATTGGTTTCTACATACAGTAAAACTCCAATTAGAGCGATAATCGCCAATCCTGCACCTAACATTCCTAATTTTACGCTACGCATTACAAAAGGCTTACGGATAAAGGCTTTTGTAGCGCCCACCATTTGCATGGTTTTAATGATGAAACGGTTGGAGTGTATCGATAAACGCAAGGAACTATTGATTAATAAAACAGCTATTATGGCAAGGAAACCGCTAATAATCAAAATCCACATACTTACTTTTTTGATGTTGTCGTTTACCAGGTTTACTAATTGTTTGTCGTAAACAATGTCTTCGATCATGGTATTTTGGCGTAAACTGCTTTCAATTTTAGTAATACTGTCTCTTTCAACATAATCTGCTTTTAAGTGAATGTCATAAGAGTTCAATAACGGGTTTTCTCCCAGAAAAGTAAGGAAATCTTCTCCAATAATATCCGTATGTTCTTTTGCGGCCTTTTCTTTAGAAACGTAAACATAAGATCTTGCGAAAGGTGCTCTTTTCAATTGGGTATTAAATGCTTTTATCACACTATCATTAGCTTCATTTTTAAAGAAAACCGTCATTGCGATTTTTTCTTTAAAATCATTAGCCAGTTTTTTAGAATTGATAATGAATAATCCCAGCACTCCTAAAAGGAATAAAACCAGAAATACACTTAGTACAACCGAAAAATAAGAGGAAATTAACCTGCGCTTTTGAAATTTATCAAAGTTAGAACTCATAGTTTGCTTAAATTATGTGGTAAAAATAATAAAGAATTTCTTTATTTGAAGTTAATAACGACCAAAGTTTTAACTTTCGTACAATAAATGTAAATTTGCGGACTTAATTCAGTGATAAAAACTTTGAACCTTTGTCACTTTGCAACTTTGAACTTTTTTATAATGAAATACAATCCAAACGAAATCGAAGAAAAATGGCAAAAATATTGGGCTGAAAACCAAACTTTTGCTGCAGAAAACAACTCTGAAAAACCGAAGCATTATGTATTAGACATGTTTCCTTACCCGTCAGGTGCAGGATTACACGTTGGGCATCCGCTGGGTTATATTGCTTCAGATGTTTATTCTCGTTTCAAAAGACATCAGGGTTTTAACGTTTTGCACCCAATGGGGTATGACAGTTTTGGATTGCCGGCAGAACAATACGCCATACAAACAGGGCAGCGTCCCGAAGATACAACACGTGTAAATATTGACGGTGGAGTTGATAAAGAAGGAAAACAAATTGCGGGTTACCGTAAACAATTAGATAAAATAGGATTTTCATTTGACTGGAGTCGTGAAGTGCGTACTTCAAATCCTGATTATTACAAACATACACAATGGATTTTTATCCAATTGTTCAATTCCTGGTATTGCAGAAAAGAAGGCAAAGCTTTTGATATTTCGCATCTGATAACTGTTTTTGAGGAAGAAGGAAATGTTTTGGTTGAGGCAGTTTGCGATGATAATGTTGCCATTTTTACTGCAGCAGAATGGAATTCATATTCTGAAGATCAAAAAGAAAAAATCCTTTTGCAATACAGAATGACCTATTTGGCAGAAACAGAAGTCAACTGGTGTCCAGGTTTAGGAACTGTTTTGGCAAATGACGAAATCGTAAACGGAGTTTCTGAACGTGGAGGATATCCTGTTATTCGTAAAAAAATGACCCAATGGAGCATGCGAATTTCGGCTTATGCAGAACGTTTGTTGCAAGGTTTGAATGATGTTGACTGGAGCGAATCTATTAAAGAATCACAAAGAAACTGGATTGGAAAATCGGTAGGAGCTTTAGTGAGATTTAATGTAAAAGGTCATGACGAAATTATCGAAGTATTCACTACTCGCCCTGATACCATCTTTGGAGTAACGTTTATGACTTTGGCACCGGAACATGATTTGGTGGCTAAAATTACAACTCCGGAACAAAAAGCAGCAGTTGAGGCATATATCGAAAAAACAGCAAAACGTTCAGAGCGTGAGCGTATGGCCGATGTAAAAACCATTTCGGGAGTATTTACCGGAGCGTATGCAGAACATCCTTTTACAAAGGAACCAATTCCGGTTTGGATAGGTGATTATGTTTTGGCAGGTTACGGAACGGGTGCTGTAATGGCGGTTCCTTGTGGAGACGAAAGAGATTACGCTTTTACGAATTTCTTTAAAGGTCAAAACGGAATGCCGGAAATCAGGAATATTTTTGCCAATGTTGACATTTCTGAAGCGGCTTACGGTTCGAAAGACAATGTTGAAATTGCCAATTCTGATTTCTTAAACGGATTAAATTATAAAGCGGCAACTCAAAAGGCGATAGCTGAATTAGAAAAAATAGGACAAGGGACCGGAAAAACAAATTATCGTCTGCGTGATGCTGTTTTCTCTCGTCAGCGTTATTGGGGAGAACCTTTCCCTGTATATTATGTAAATGGTTTGCCAAAGATGATCGATGCGCAGCATTTGCCAATTATTTTGCCAGAAGTAGAGAAATATTTACCAACCGAAGATGGTTTGCCTCCGTTAGGAAACGCAACAATCTGGGCTTGGGATACTAAAAACAATGAAGTTGTAAATACGGATTTGGTTGATAATTTCGAAATATTTCCTCTTGAATTGAACACCATGCCAGGTTGGGCGGGAAGTTCATGGTATTGGATGCGTTATATGGATGCGCACAATGAGAACGAAATTGCAAGTAAAGAAGCGTTGAAATATTGGGAAAGTGTTGATTTGTATATTGGAGGAAGTGAACACGCAACCGGACACCTGTTGTATTCTCGTTTCTGGAATAAATTCTTAAAAGATAAAGGCTTTGCGCCAACTGAAGAGCCATTTAAAAAACTGATCAATCAGGGTATGATTTTAGGGACTACTGCTTATGTTTACAGGCTAGAAGGAACGAATACGTTTGTTTCTAAAAATAAAATTACAGACCAAAATGTGCAGCCAATTCGTGTAGATGTTCATTTCGTAAACTCTTCTGATGAATTGAATATTGAAAAGTTCAAAAGCTGGAGAGAAGATTTTAATACTGCCGAATTTATTTTTGATGAAAACGGAAAATACATTGTAGGCCGTGAAGTTGAAAAAATGTCGAAATCATATTATAATGTAGTAACTCCGGATGATATTTGTAATGAATACGGCGCTGATACCTTGCGTTTATACGAGATGTTCTTAGGGCCTTTAGAGCAAGCTAAACCTTGGAATACCGCTGGAATTTCGGGAGTTTTTGGTTTCCTGAAAAAATTATGGCGTTTGTACTTTGATGAGAATAATGGTTTAATTGTAAACAACGACGAACCAACAAAAGACAATTTAAAATCATTACATAAAACCATCAAGAAGGTAGCAGAAGATATCGAGAGTTTCTCTTTTAATACTTCGGTTTCCCAGTTTATGATTTGTGTGAACGAATTGTCGGCTCAAAACTGTCATTCCAAAGCAATCTTAGAACCTTTGGCTATTTTGGTTTCGCCTTATGCACCGCATATAGCAGAAGAATTATGGTTTCAATTAGGTCATACCACTTCTATTGCAACAGTTGCCTTTCCGGTTTTTGAAGCCAAACATTTAGTGGAGACGAATAAAGAATACCCGGTTTCTTTCAACGGAAAAATGCGTTTCACTATCGAATTGCCTTTGGATTTAACTAAGGAAGAAATCGAAGAAATCATCATGAAAGATGAAAGAACATTGAAACAATTAGATGGTAAAACACCAAATAAAGTGATTATTGTTCCTGGGAAGATAATTAACCTTGTAGGGTAAGTAATTTTAATACTCCAATAATTTAAAATTCCAAATTCCAACTTTTGTTGGGGTTTGGAATTTTTTTTTATGTCTATTTTTTAATAGTCTGATTGAAAAATTTGAAGAAGTTAACAATCAATTGTGGTAAAAAAAGAAGGCTCCCTATGGTTTACAGAGCCTTCTTTTAAAATTAAATTACCAACTAAGCATTATTTTATAGGAAACACATAAGTGCCTGGTACTAATACAATAATCCCGTCTTCAGTTGCAGTTGCAGTTAATTCCTTTACCACTTTTCCTCCGATATAAACTTTAGCAGTTAAAGTTTGTCCTTTTACACCACCGTAACCGCTTGTTTGTACAGCTGCTGCCTGAGCATCAGCATTTGCTGTGAATTCTTTAGTCCATGGTAGTGTTGTAATATCTTCGATGAGCGCAGAGCTGCTTTTTTCAAGATAAGTTACACTAAGTTTTCCCGCATAATTTCCTGTTATCTCATATTTAACATCTCTTGATGTGGTTGATCCTGAGTTGTTATCGTTGTCGCTGCTGCAAGATACCGCTGTAAAAGCAAGAGTCAGTACAATTGCCAGAGTTTTCAAAATTGATTTCATAATAAAATTCTTTAATAATTAATATTTGTTCTAACAAAATTAGACGCTTATTAACGAAACGTCAATACCTGATTAAGTGTAATTTGCATTACCTGATATCAGGTAAAAATGAGTCGTTTTTTTTGAAATATTTTTAATTTTAATAAATTTGGGGAAACCACCCTTCATGAAGAAATTTTACTCCTTTTTATTTTTGTTGCTATTTTCTGCCATTTCTTATTCACAAGTTATTCTTTCTTTAGACGATGACAGGATTTACATCGATAGTATTGCTGCTATTGCTAAAAATGCTCATTCTGATAGTGTAAAAAGTATTTATAGCTTCAAATTGTCAAAATTATATTTGATGATTCAGGATGTTCAAAAATCCAAAGAATATCTGCAACAGGCCAACAGGCTAAAAACTAAATTCCCTTTTTTGAATGATGCATCGATTTTTTACAATTCGTATAATTTTTTGGAAAAGGGAGATGCTAATGGTTTTGAGAAAGCGCTGCTTGAAGCGAATACTAAATTGAAAAAATACAACAATACTGAAGCTTACAGGTTGCGGGCTATTGTACTTCAGAATTATGGTGTGATGCAGCAAAGACGCAATAATGAAAAAGGCTATATGAGAATATTAGTCAATGAAGCGATTCCTGTTGCTAAAAAAAGCGGCGATTATGAATTGATAAGTGGTTTGTATAAGGCTGTTGCTATTATTTTTATGAATAACAACGATCGTGAAAAAGCCAGTGAGTATTTGCGGGACGCACAATATTATATAGAATTGGCTACTAAAAAATCCCCAACTTTAGCAGAGTCTAAAATGGAGACTTATATTATTAATGCCGAGAATTTAGTCGAATTAAAAAGATTCTATGATGCAAAGAAAGTACTTGACAAGGCTTATTCTACATTGGAAAATCATCCGGAATCGAATTTAAATGATTCTTATTTTTATTCGGAGGGAATATATTATGCGAAGCAAAATAAACATGAAAAAGCTTTGGAGAGTTATGAAAAGGGAATTAAATCAGCGGAAAAGCATTTCAATCAGATTGCGCTAAATAGATTGAAATTTGCTGAATATGAAGTTCTTTTTAAATTAAAAAACTATGATAAAGCAAAAGCTAATTTAGAATATCTCCTTGAAAAGACGCCTTTTATTGTAGATAAAAAGAATTATTACAATGAGTTGTCGAAGATTTACAATGCAACTAAAAATTATGATAAAGCTTATTTTTATGCGAATAAGTATAATGTTATAAATGATAGTTTGAATGATACCAAATTTCAAACTGAAATAGTAGAACTTGAGGCAAAATATAAAAAAGCCGAAAATGAGAAGAAAATAACCTTACTTCAGTCAGCAAACGAAAAAGCGGCATTGTTGGTAAATAATAATCGTCTGAATTCTATTCTTTTTGCGGTGTTGTCAGTTCTGTTGTTTCTAATCGTTCTGTTTTTATGGATCCTGAATAAAAATCAGAAAAAGCTAAGTGTTCAAAAAGAAATTAATCATGAGCAGGAGTTAAGTGCACTGGAAAATCAGCAAAAATTATCAGTTTCTAATGCTTTGATTGAAGGAGAAGAAGTCGAGAGAAAAAGAATCGCCAGAGACTTACATGACGGATTAGGAAGTATGCTTTCCGGATTAAAAATTCATTTGAAACTGGCTGAGAAAGAAAATGCACTAAGTCCGGCAGAAATCAATACCTTATTAGATAATTCGATTAAAGAATTAAGGAATATTTCGCAAAATTTAATGCCGGAAAGTTTGTTAAAGTTGAGCTTGGAGCATGCGTTGCGAGATTTGTGTACAGCAAATTCAAATGCTAAGACTAAAATTGAATTTCAGTATTTGGTGCAAAAACCAAATTTACCCAAGAATTATGAAATTGTGATATACAGAATTATTCAGGAGTTATTGAATAATGCTCTAAAATATTCCGGTGCATCAGAAATTTTGGTTTCCTGTTCTCAGAACAAGGATACTTTCTTTATTACGGTTGAGGATAATGGGATTGGTTTTGATGTTTCGAATAAAAACAACAGCGGAATGGGATTAAGAAATATTAAAAATCGTGTTGAAATTCTAAAAGGAAAACTGGAAATCGAAAGTGAATTAAACAAAGGAACTTCTGCTTACATTGAATTAAAAATAAAAAACGAAACAGTATCAAATGGATAATGTATATAAAACGATAATTGTAGACGATCACCCGATTGTGATTTCGGGAATTTCGGGATTGCTTTCGGATTTAGAAACTGTAGAGATCGTAGGGAAATTGCAATCCGGAGTAATTCTGGTTGATTATATAGAAGAAAATCAGGTTGATTTGATTTTAATGGATATTTTTTTACCGGTTATTAATGGTGTTGATCTTTGTAAAACAATTAAACAAAGGTATCCTCGAATCATTATTATCGGGATGAGCAGTCAATCTGAAAGAAGTCTGGTGATGCAGTTTATTCAGAATGGTGGTAATGGTTATATTCTTAAAAGTGCTTCGTTTGAAGAATTTAAACGTTGTATTAATAAAGCGATTGAGGGTGAAATTGTGTTTAGTGATGAAGTTAAAACGATTATCAGTCAGCCCTTGTCGGATGATTTAAAGCATATTCCAAGTTTGAGCAGGAGAGAAAAAGATATTACTTTGTTACTTTCAAAAGGTAAATCAACTCAGGAAATTGCAGATGAATTGTTTTTAAGTTTTCTAACTGTTCAAACACACAGACGTAATATTCTTCAGAAGTATAAAACTAAAAATGTAGCTGAATTGATTGCGTTTCTGCTAAAAAACAACCTTTTAAATTAGTTGAGTTTAGAATGCCAAAATGACATTTTTTGAAATTGGTTCAGAAATTGCTGATTGTTTTGTAACTTTAATAATAATCAAACAAAACAAAGATATGGGAAGTGGATATTTAATTCTTGCTGGAGCAATTATGTTGTTCAGCTGGATAGTGAGTTCAAAACTCAAGAGCAAATTTGAATTATATTCAAGAATACAATTAAGAAATGGAATGAGTGGCGCTGAAATTGCCGAAAAAATGTTGGCTGATAACGGGATCACTGATGTTCGTGTTATCTCGACTCCGGGGCAGTTAACAGATCATTATAATCCTACAGATAAAACAGTAAATTTAAGTGAGGCAGTTTATAATCATCGTAACGCGGCTGCGGCTGCAGTTGCGGCACACGAATGTGGGCATGCGGTACAGCACTCAATTGGCTATGAATGGCTGACAATGCGTTCTAAATTGGTGCCTATTGTAAACGTTGCATCGAGTTATATGCAATGGATTTTATTGGCCGGAATTCTTATGATTAGAACTTTTCCGCATTTATTACTGATTGGTATTATCATTTTTGCCGTAACGACTTTGTTCTCTATTATAACTTTGCCTGTAGAATATGACGCAAGTAACAGGGCATTGGCCTGGTTAGAAAATAAACACATGCTGACACAAGAGGAGCAGGCGGGAGCAAAGGATGCCTTAAAATGGGCTGCAAGAACATATTTGGTTGCTGCTATAGGATCGATCGCGACGTTGTTGTATTATATCTCGATTTATTCAGGAAGCAGAAGGAACTAAAATTGGTTAATGAGATAATTAGTCAATTAGATCATTTTTGTAACAAACCCGATGAGTTTAAAAGCTAATCGGGTTTGTTGTTTTGTAATGGTTTGAGGAATTATCTAATGATCAAATTGACACATTTTCTAATTGTAATTTTAAAGCTGAATCTGCCTGTCGATTTGCTGATCCAGGGAAATAAAAGTTTCCGTTCTTGAAACGCCTTCTATGGCTTGAATTTTAGTATTTAAAAGTTGCATCAAATGTTCGTTGTCGCGACAGATGATTTTGATCAAAACAGACCAGTTTCCTGTGGTATAATGACATTCGAGAACTTCGGGGATTTTTTTTAGGTCTTTTACGGCTTCAGAGTTTCGGGAAGCTTTGTCTAAGTAAACACCAACAAAAGCCATTGTATTATAACCCAGTACTTTTGGGTTTACAGTAAATTTAGAACCTGAAATCACACCTGATTGTTCCAGTTTCTTTAAACGCTGATGAATCGCAGCTCCTGAAATGCCTATTTTATTGGCAATTTGCAAAATTGGTTTTCGGGCATCATCCATTAAGTAACGAAGGATTTCCTTGTCGATACCGTCAATTTCAATTAAAAGGGAGTTGATTTTCATAAGAGTTATAATTTGAAACTAAATTTAGTTATTTGGTTTTAGTTAGAAATCAAATGTACTTAAAATGATTTAAAAAGAAAAATTCCAAATCTCAGCCTGTAAAGTTGAAATTTGGAATTTTAGGGTATTTTGTAAAAGGATTATTTTCCTTTGTTTGCTTCGCTTATATATTTTTCTAAAGCCATTGTCATAGAAGGAGTTTCAGGAGTTGGAGCAAGAATATCGATTCTTAAACCATGATCAAGAGCTTCTTTTTGAGTTGTGCTTCCAAAAACAGCAATTCTGGTATCGTTTTGTTTAAAATCAGGAAAGTTTTTAAACAATGATTTGATTCCGGTTGGACTAAAGAATGCTAAAACATCATAATAAACATCGGCAAGATCAGATAAGTCACTCATTACTGTTTTGTAAAAAACAGCTTGTGCCCAATCTACTTTCAGATTGTTTAATGTTATAGGAGCGTCAGCATTCAATTGATCAGATGCCGGTAGCAAGAACTTTTCGTCTTTGTATTTTTTGATAAGAGGAGATAAGTCTGCAAAATCTTTTGCTCCAACGTAGATTTTACGTTTTCTATACACAACATACTTTTGCAGGTAAAATGCAACAGCTTCAGATTGGCAGAAATATTTCAATCCTTCAGGAACTTTATAACGCATTTCATCTGCTACCCTGAAAAAATGATCCACCGCATTACGGCTTGTCAAAATTATTGCAGTGTAATGATTAAGATCGATTTTCTGTAATCGGATCTCTTTTGCATTAACTCCTTCCACATGAATAAATGGTCTGAAATCAATTTTTATTTTGTGTTTTTGTTGGAGCTCAAAGTAAGGAGAATTTTCCACTTTAGGTTCAGGCTGTGACACCAAAATTGTTTTCACTTTCATATTGTAAACTTTTTCTAAGCACTCCCTTTTGTAATCCAATAATAGAGAAAATAATAAGGGGCTATTTCAAGAGCGCAAAGATATAAAATAAAATAAAATAACTTGCCGATTATTACGTTTTGATACGTTTTTATTGAAATAAAATATGAATACAGGCTGATACACAAGGAAATACCTATGATTGCTATGGGTATAATTTTAGGAATATTGTCATAATAAAACAAAATTGCATTAATAGGGAGTACTAAAACACCAATATAAGTTCTATAGGTAACTTTTTGTAAGTTAAAAAGGTCGGCAAACTCATCGATGTTGAATGAAGTTGCTACGATTTTTTCGATTAAAAATTTCGCCAGAATAAAATAAAGTAAAAAGGTAGCGATCTGAATAAATAAAATCCAGTCGGTTTTTGAGCCGTATCCAAAAATATGCATCGTCAACTGAATGAAAAAAGCATACGAAACAATTTGCACGAAAAACAAACCAACCGTAAAACTACTTTTCAGGTGGTTGTTATCACGATATATTTTTGCGTATTTGTCTGAGAAAATAAGCCTGCTAAATTCACTAAATCTGGTTTCATAAGCAGATTTAGTCATAGCAACTACAGCAAATGTCAACACAAATAAAAGTGTTGCCCAGTCTTTGTTTTCGATAATTCGAGGGTGAAGTTGTTCAATCATAACGACACAAAATTAGTAATTTTTTGTATCAATAGTTTTATTATATATTTATTATGAATCAAATGCTATAAAAAGTTTACTTTTGCGATGAAATTTACGCAGAAAAATGAATGATTGTATTGTCATAATTCCCACTTACAACGAAATCGAAAATATTGAAAGCATAGTTAGAGCTGTACTTTCGCAACACAAGTCTTTTCATCTTTTAATTATTGATGATAATTCACCGGATCATACCGCTGACAAGGTAATTGCATTGCAGGAAGAATTTCCGGATCGATTATTTTTAGAAAAAAGAGCCAAAAAATCAGGTTTAGGAACTGCTTATGTTCACGGTTTTAAATGGGCATTAGAACGCAAATATGATTTCATTTTTGAAATGGATGCCGACTTTTCCCACAATCCCAATGATCTTGAAAAATTGTTTGATGCTTGTCATTTTGGCGGAGCAGATTTAGCGATTGGTTCTCGTTATGTAACAGGTGTAAATGTCGTAAACTGGCCTTTGAGTCGTGTTTTGATGTCTTATTTTGCTTCAGTTTATGTGAAGTTTATTACCGGTATGAAAATTCATGATGCTACGGCAGGTTTTGTTTGTTATAAAAGGGAGGTTCTGGAAAAGATCAATCTCAATAAAATTAAATTTGTGGGTTATGCTTTTCAGATAGAAATGAAATACAGGACTTATTGTGGTAAATTTGAAATTACAGAAGTTCCAATTATCTTTACTGATAGAACAAAAGGAGTTTCGAAAATGAGTAATGCCATTATCAAAGAAGCTATTCTGGGGGTAATTTCACTTCGATTAAAAAAATTATTCAATACATTATAAAGTCATGAAGATGAATAGGGTTCTAATAAAAAATGCTAAAATTGTAAACGAAGGATCTATTTTTGAGGGGGATGTTTTGATCGAAAATGACTTAATTGTTGAAGTTGCAGACAGCATTAGCTTAAAAACATCCGATTGTAAAGTAATTGATGCTGAAGGAAGTTATTTAATTCCGGGGGCAATCGACGATCAGGTGCATTTCAGAGAGCCTGGATTAACACATAAAGGCGATATCGAATCAGAATCAAGAGCTGCAGTTGCCGGAGGAATTACTTCTTTTATCGAGCAGCCCAATACCGTTCCAAATGCTGTTACTCAGGAAATACTGGAAGATAAATATCAGATTGCAGCCGTAAAATCATTCGCGAATTATTCGTTTATGATGGGTGCAACCAATGATAATCTGGAAGAGGTTTTAAAAACGAATCCAAAAAATGTTGCAGGAATTAAGATCTTTCTTGGTTCTTCGACCGGAAATATGTTGGTAGACAACGAAGCGACTTTAGAAAAAATATTTTCAAGTACGCCCATGCTGATTGCAGTGCATTGTGAAGATGAAACTACAATTCAAAATAATTTAGCAGCTTTTAAGGAGCAGTATGGAGATGATGTTCCGGTAACGGCGCACCATTTAATTCGTAGTGCTGAGGCTTGTTATATTTCATCATCAAAAGCTGTGGCTCTGGCGAAAAAAACAGGAGCACGTTTGCATATCTTTCACCTTTCGACAGCAAAGGAAATGGAATTGTTTACAAACAAAATTCCGTTAGAAGATAAAAAAATTACAGCTGAGGTTTGTGTGCACCATCTTTGGTTCACGGATGAGGATTATAAAACAAAAGGAAATTTCATTAAATGGAATCCTGCTGTTAAAACTGCTGAAGACAGAGCTGAACTTTGGAAAGCTTTAAATGATGGTCGTATTGATGTAATTGCCACAGATCACGCTCCTCATACTAAAGAAGAAAAAATGCAGTCGTATTTGAATGCGCCTTCTGGTGGCCCGCTTGTACAACATGCTGTGGTGGCAATGTTTGAAGCGCATCATCAAGGGAAGATTAGTGTGGAGAAAATCGTGGAGAAAATGTGCCACAATCCGGCTAAAATTTTCAAAATAGAAAAAAGAGGTTTTATCAAAGAAGGTTATTTTGCTGATTTGGTAATTGTAAATCCAAGCTTACCCTGGAGTGTAAAGCCGGAAAATATTCTCGCAAAATGTGGTTGGTCACCTTTTGAAAATTATACTTTTAAATCCAGAATTACACATACTTTTGTGAATGGTGAGCTGATTTATAATAATTTTAAAGTCAAAGACCTTCGCAACGGAAAAAGATTATTGTTTGATAGATAAATAGCTGAAATGAAGAATTGTATAGTAATAATGTTGGTTTTGTTTCTTTCTGTAAGTTGTAAAAAAGAGTTGGTCAAACAACCTGCAAAACTTATAGAGAAAGGAAAGATGATTGATATTATGTATGATTTGTCTCTTTTGGATGCTATGAAATATCAAACCCCGTTGTCTTTAGATTCAATTAATACGGATCCTACGAAATTCATTCTGAAAAAATATAAAGTCGATAGCCTGCAATTTGCGCAAAGCAATATGTATTATGCGACTGATTATGACACGTACAAGGAAATGTTTGACGAAATTGGTAAAAGACTTGCCGTTAATCAGAGAGCTACAGATTCGATAGTGAAAATTGAAGATAAAAAAGCGGCGAAAGAAAAGAAAAATAAGGTTAAGGATTCTGTCAAAGACGAGGTTAAAAAACCGCTGAAACAACAAGTAAATGTTGATTCGATACGAAGATTAATACAATCGCACAAGAAGTAGTTTTATAGCTTCGAACTGTCTTTTATATAATGATGCACATCTAAAAAAACCGTTCCAAGAGCGGTTTTTATTTTTTCATTAGAATAAAGGTTTTTAGAATAAGAAGCTTTTGCGGTTGCTTTTGTAATTCTTCTTTTTTGAAAAAATAAGGCCGAAAAGATCAAATCTGCCATCCAGAGAAAATTCATCAATAGGGGCTTAGCATGGATAGTTGGTCTTTTTACTTTTAAAGTGTCCGCAATTGTGTTTAAGATGTCCCGGAAAACGGTATTATCAGCAATTAAGGTAAAACGTTCGTTCTTGATATTGCTTTTCATTAATTCATACGCAATTTTGATGACATCGCTTATGGCCACAAAGCCAGTGCTGCCCATCGTATAGAACTTAAGGCCTTTGACTACTTTTTGATACAATTCACTGATTCCTTCATCAAATATTTTTGTTTTCGAAACAGGAACTAAAATCACACCCGGATTTATAATAATAACATCAAGACCTTCCTGAAGCCCGCGCCAAACTTCCATTTCGGCACCATATTTAGAAATAGCATAATCGCTGTGTGGTTTTTCCGGATTCCAGTCTGTTTCTTCAGTGATATAGGTTTCGTGTGGTGCAATATCTCCCAAAGCTGCAATAGAACTTACAAAACAGAATTTCTTTATCCCTCCTGCAATAGAAAAATTAACCATATTGGCTGTTCCTTCTATATTGGTTTTTCGAAGCAGATCTTCATCTTTAGGGTCAAAAGAAATTAAGGCAGCACAATGATAAACGTAATCAATATCGATAAAGGCAATTTCTAAGGAAGGAACATCCAGAATGTCCGCTTCAAGCCAATTGATTTTTTCGAATAAATCTCCTTTTTTGTATAGCTCGAAAACTAGTTTTGTTTTTTGAATATTATACTGGTTTCGGTAAATCGCCCGAACGCTTTCTCCATTTTCAATTAAATGAAGTAATAAATGTGCGCCTACTAAACCTGTACCTCCAGTTACTAATACCATTTTGTAAAGATAACTTTTTGCTTTTAAAGGAGCAAAGATACAAAGGTTCAAAGTTGCAAAGGTTTTTTAGAAAGATTCAAAGTTGTAAAGAACAAGATGACAAATCCTTTCTATTTGCATTGTTATTGAAATTGCTATTGCCATTGCCATTGAATTGTTTTTTGCCATTGCGATTGCCATTGATTATATTTGCACAAATTATTTTAAAAATGAAGAATCTAGTTGAAGAATTAAAGTGGCGCGGGTTATATCATGATAGCATGCCAGGAACGGAAGAACAATTGCTTAAAGAAGTAACAACGGCATATATAGGTTTTGATCCAACAGCAGATTCACTACATATTGGTAGTATGGTTCAGATTATTCTATTGGTTCACCTGAATAGAACAGGCCATAAGGGAATTGCTTTGGTAGGTGGTGCAACCGGAATGATTGGTGACCCGTCCGGAAAATCTGATGAAAGAAATTTACTGAACGAAGAAACTCTGGCTAAAAACGTTGCGGGAATTAAAAGTGTTCTGTCTCGTTTTTTAGATTTTAATTCAAAAGAGGCAAATGCCCCGGTTATGGTAAACAACTATGACTGGATGAAAGAATTCTCGTTTATTGATTTTGCCCGTGAAGTTGGAAAACGTATCACGGTAAATTATATGATGGCAAAGGATTCGGTAAAAAAGAGATTTGCCGGAGAAGGCGACGGAATGTCTTTTACAGAATTCACGTATCAGCTAATTCAGGGTTACGATTTTTATCATTTATATAAAAATAACAATTGCGTTTTGCAAATGGGCGGTTCTGACCAATGGGGAAATATCACCACGGGTACGGAATTAGTGCGCAGAATGGGAGGAGAAGGAGCCAAAGCTTTTGCCTTGACAACGCCTTTGATTACAAAAGCTGACGGTTCTAAGTTCGGAAAATCTGAAGGTGGAAATGTATGGCTGGATGCTGATAAAACTTCGGTCTATAAATTTTACCAATTTTGGGTGAATGCAACGGATGTTGATGCTGAGAAATACATTAAAATCTTTACTTTCTTAGATAAAGAAACCATTGATGCTTTAATCGAAGAGCACAAAACAGCTCCGCATTTAAGAGTTTTGCAAAAGAAACTGGCTGAAGAAATTACAATTTTTGTTCACTCTGAAGAAGAATTAGAGAAAGCAATCCAGGCTTCGAATATATTGTTTGGAAATTCTACGGCAGATGATTTGAAGAAATTAGATGAAACGACTTTTTTAGAGGTTTTTGATGGTGTTCCTCAGGCTGAAATCGCAAAAGCTGATTTGGAAAACGGATTGGATATTATCTCAGTTTTAAACGAAAAAACAGGTTTCTTTAAATCAAACGGAGAAGCGAGACGTGCTTTGACAGCAAACTCAATTTCTGTAAACAGAGAAAAAATAAAAGAAGATTTTGTATTAACGTCAAATGATTTGATCAACAATCAGTTTGTATTATTGCAAAGTGGAAGAAGAAATTATTTTGTGATTAGAGCAAAATAATTTTCTAACTTTATAGAATATTATTAGACTATGAAAACACAATTTATAACAGATGATAAAGGGAATAGAACTGCTGTTTTATTACCTATAAAGCAATACAATAAACTTCTGGAAAAATTGGAAGATTTAGAGGATGTTAAATTGTATGATGAGGCTAAGCGAAATGACGATGGTTTCAGGATTTCTATTGATGATGCTTTTAAAATTATTGAAGAAAAGCGAAAGATGGCAAAGTAATGGCTTACAATATTGAATTTCGAAGTAAGGTTTTAAAAGCTCTGATAAAAATAAATGAGCCATATTACTCAGCTATTAAAAAGCATATTTATGATTTGGCTGAAGATCCAAGGCCAAAAGGATATAAAAAATTAAAAGGAAGATCAGGTTATAGAATTAGAGTTGGTGATTATAGATTTATTTATGAAGTATTCGATGAAGTTCTTTTGATAGATGTAATTGATTTAGGACATCGAAAAGATATTTACGAATAAAAATTGTTTAACTGCTTAATCGATTAGTTGTTTAATTGGTTTGCGAAAATTACGTTTAAACGGACAAACAAATCAACGATTCAACTTTAAAGAACCATTAAATTACAACCGCGAATATCAGAATTATCAAAACGTCCCAATACCTCGAAAGAGTTGTTGGGATTTTTTTTACCCAAATCCTGCGTGGCGATAAAGGAACATGAATTGATGTTGGCTAAATCTATTACGTTTATTCCACCGGTTTTTCCATCTTTCACGTAAGTGAGTGCATCCTCGGGATCGCGAACCAAAATGTGCATCCAGGACGGACATTCGAATACGCCTTCGCCTAAAGAATAAGCTTGTCCCAAAAGTTCAGTCATTCCGTATTCTGAATGAATTGCTGAAACGCCAAAACCGTTGCAAAGGATGTCGTGTAGTTCTTCACGGATCATTTCTTTACGTCTGCCCTTCATTCCGCCAGTCTCCATTATGATGGTATTCTGAAGATTAAATTGATGTTTTTCAGTCAGATCCAATAAAGCATAAGTAACTCCGATTAAAATGACATTTTGCCCCGATTCATCGAGGGCGGTCATTTTTTTGATTAAGTCATCATGATTGTGTAAATAAAAGCCGCTCTCAGGCTGATTGGATAGTTTTATCAGGTCTTCGACCATATAAATTAACGAAGAGCCGTCGCGTTCGAGATAAGACGGTAAAAGGGCTAAAACAACATAATCTTCGATGTTGCCATAGAATTGAGAAAATCCTTTGCGATAACTTTCTTCATACAGGGAAACATCGGTCACTATATGTCGGCTTGTAATCATTCCGGTTGTTCCGCTGCTGGTAAACGTAACCTGAGCCGGATCATTATTAGAAACAACATCATGGCTCTTAAAAAACTGAATAGGCAAAAATGGAATTTGTTCCAAAGATTTTACCTGTTGCGGATTTACTTTTAAAAAGTCGCAAAAGTCACGATATACTTTGTTATTTTCATGTTGAAAACGAAACACTTTTAGGGCTGTCTTTTCAAATTGTTTCTGACTCGAAATCGTAAATATATCGTTGGCTGTAATCAAAACTTTTTTTGTACAAAGATATTGTTTTTAGTTTTCAGTCGCAGTTTTTCAGTAGTAGTTTTCGGTTTTCTGTGAACCTGAAAACTGTGGCTGTGCCTGAAAACTAAAAAAGCTCCTTTTCAGGAGCTTTTTTATGATTTATCGAATAATGAGCTTTTTGGTTGCAGAAGCATTTCCTTCGCTTATTTTAATGATATAAACACCCGGGACAAGTTCTGAAACGTTCAATTCTCTTGAGCTCAAATGTGTTTGAAGTACTTTTTTACCCAGAACATCAAAAATGATAATCTCTTTTTCTAAATCATTTTTAGAGAAGATAGATACTTTTCCGCTGGTAACTGGATTAGGGTACAAGCTCAGTCCCTCAATGGTAGTTGCATCTTGAGGTTTTGGTAATTGCTTACTGTCTTGTGCTGAAACACTTAGAGTAAAGAAAAAAGCCAATAAGAATGTAATATAAAAGTAGTTTTTTGCCATCGCGTAATTTTGATTAATGTAAATATACAAAAAAAAATGCAAAAATTACGCCAAAAAAAAACATCCTAAAGATTTAGGATGTTTTTAACAATTTATTTATTAGTGACTTATAGTTTTGCTAATAAGTTTACACCATCAACAGTAGCCCATGCACCACCTGTTAACACAGCTCCTGTAGCAGTAGTGCTAATTGACCAGTTTGATGCAGGAACAAAACTAGCTGCACTTACTGTGAACGAAGCAGGTACTCCTGAAATAAAAGTAAGAGGAGAGTTAGTGATTTTAACGTTGTTTAATTTAATTTTACCTGCAGCAACTTGGTGATCATATGTAGCTTTATCTAATATTTGAATCACACCACCATTGTAAGCAGTTGGAGTAGTTTGGCTAACGTAACCATCTATTACGATGTTACTGTAATCACCATTTCCTTCTTTTTTAAATTGAATGGCATCCAATTGAATTTCACTTTGTGCTTCTGTAGTTGTACCAGCAGCTCTTCTAAGGGTGATGCCAGTAACTTTTGGCCAGAATGCATTATCAACACTTTTAGATTCTACTTCTATACCGTAGTTAGCAACACCTGTTTGGTATGCGTACCAGTTTGAGTTTTCTTGACCTCTCCATCCGTCTTGCCAGTCAAAAGAGTCATCAGTATTACCATAAGAGATTGCGTTTGTTAAGCTTGCTGTTCCTCCGTAAAATTCAAAACCGTCATCATTACCTTTGTAGGCAACCAAGTGATCTAATACAGTTCCTGATCCAACAGAGTAGAATGAAAATCCGTTGTTTTCTTTACTGTTAGTTGTGATAACTTGTCCGGCATATTCAACTCTTACATATTTCAATGAGCCTCCATTGTGTGCTGCATTTGAACCTCCGTATGTTAAATTTAAACCATCTTCTGATACTGCTGTTTGTGGAGCAGGAGCAGTTGCTGAGTTTACAATTGGAGCATCTCCGTACATAATGATACCAGCCCAAGAACCTCCAACTTTTGATTTTTCAGTAAAAACGATTGGAGAGTCTGCTGTACCGTTAGCAATTAGTTTTCCTCCGTTTAATACAATAAGACCATTTTCTCCTGTAGATTTGTCGCAAGTAATTGTACAACCAGGCTCAAAAGTAAGAGTTACACCACTGCTAACTTTTATCATCCCTTTTAATGTATAGTTACCGTAAGCATAAGTTTTGTTTGCTGTAATGTTCGAAGATATTTCTCCTGTTACTGGTGTTTTTACAGGTGTATCATTATTGTTGTCACTCGAACATCCTGTAAAGATAGTTCCTAAAACTGCTAAGCAGATTACTAATTTTTTCATAATTTGTGTGTTTTGTTTTTTTTTAATCTTGCAACAAATTTAATCTGACTCTCTTTTAATCTATTTAAGAGAATGTTATCAAATCAACACTCGTTCTTTAACTTTGTGTTTGGTAATTGTTAAGTGTTTCTTAAAATGTGTAAGATACGTTCATAGAGAAACCAATTCCTTTTTTGTATTCTCTTACGGTTAAATCGCTTTCAGTTATTGGGATTCTGCTATTCTCACCCATTTGTATTTTATAAGACGGGTTTAATAAGTTATCTACAGAAAGTTTAACATCAAATTTCTCTGAAATTTTATTTTGCCAGATAAAATCAAGTTTACTAAACGGCATTTCATAATAATTATCTAGTCCATTTGTACCTACGGCATATATACGTTTGCTGTATACATTATAAACCATAGTCATCGAGCTTTTCCATTTTTCACTAAACTCAGAATCGTATCTAAGATCAGCATTTACGATCCAAGGAGAGGCTCCTTGTAATTTTCGGGATGGATTATCATCAACTGCAATAGTTTCAGGATTGTTAACTCCATTTTCAAAAGTTTTTTGAATCGTTACTTTCGTATCCATTAATGCTGCATTAGCACCTAAAGAGAAATTAGATAATGATTTCGAAATTCTTTCTAATTGAAATAAGAATTCGAATTCAGCACCATATAGTAAAGCTTTATTAGAATTACCGTATGTTATAATTTGTCCACCACTTCCTGCTGAATTTGTAAATAATCTTTCGATAGGATTATCTATCATTTTAGTAAAAATTGTAGCAGAAATTAATTCCTTACCGGTTGGGAACAATTCGTATTTTAAATCAAAATTGTAATTAGCACTATTAGTCAAAAATTCATTACCTCTTTCTATGGTACCATCAGGGTTTACAAACTCAAGAGGATAAGACTCCATAATTACAGGTCTTGTAATTGTTTTTGAGGCTGCAAATCTTAAATTTGAATTCTCATTTAAAATGTATTTTGTGTTTACAGATGGCAAAATATCTGTTTTATCAGTAGTTATTATTTGATATGGATCTTCAAAACTTCCTGTTGACTTGTATTTTGTTTCTCTATGAGTTTGTTCAACTCTTCCGCCTATATTTAACTCAAATTTTTCAGAAAATTTTAAGGCTAAATCTAAGTATCCAGCGTTAACAAACTCTTCTAGCATTGCTTTGTAAGTTGAGTTTGTACCTTCTCTGTAAGTGAAATTTCCGTTTGAAATTTCGTTTCTTAAAGTAGCATCAGGAGTATTAGTTGGAAAAGTAGCACTATTTGAGTCTAGATTTTGTGATACTAAAAATCTAAATTCAGATCCCATTTTATTCATATAACCGCTATAACCTGCTGTAAGCTTGTTTGCTTTGCTTATGTCTTCATTTCCAAATTTCCAACCGTATTCTAATAAACCAGAGACATGCTGGTCTCCTTTAAAATCAAGATATTGTCTGGTTATACTGTTACCAGTGTATGATATTGAAGTTGTATTGTCATCCATCTTAATACCTTTGAAAGATTTTCTATCAGGAAGTTCGTATTGTGTGGTAGAGAATGAGACACCACCTTTAACAGTGTGTCTTTCATCTTCAGTTATTTTATAGTTACCAAACAATTGAGTGTTAAATAAAGTAGACTCTTGCAATTGATTCATTCTAATAAAGCCATTTGTTTGAGCTGCATTAGAGTTTGTATAACCTACCTGATCTTGTATTAAATTTTCAGTCGATTTGAGGTATATCGTATTTGATGTAAGAGAAAGCCTTTTTGTTTTATAAGTTAACCCAACTAGTGCAGATGAATTTGTAATAAATTTATACTGTGTTGTCGTTAAATCATTGTCATAGTTTCCTTGTGCAGTATTAAAAATTCTATCGGCTCCGCTTCTAATTTGATATTTATTATCATAGTTAAGTGATATCAAATATTGAAACACGTTATCTTTTTTGCCTACGTTGAATTTTTCTGAATGAAGAACTCCAAAACTTGTATTTAGAGGAGACACACTACTTTTAACGTCAAATCCTGAACCAAATCCGTTTGCAGCTTGATCTGCAGTTAATGTTTGATTACTAGGGGTTTTGGTCAATGCAGATGGTAAATCTCTTTCGTTACCTGAAAATCCAAAGAAATCAGATGTTGAAGTTGCATCTTGAGAAATAAGAAACTTTTGAAGGTTATTATTAATAGTGTAACCAGCTCCAAAATTAATTTTCGTTTGACTTTTTCCTGTAGCAGTTGTTACGATATTAAAAGTAGCTCCTGCAAAATCACCGTATAAATTAGGATTGAAAGTTTTGTAGGTTTCTAAAACACTTACAATATCGGTTGGAAAAATATCCAAAGGAATGATTTTTTTAAATGGATTGTTTGACGGAACAGCCAAATCGTTTAGCAAAAGACTGTTGTAACGATCCTCCAAACCTCTTACGAATAGACCCCTTCCGTCTACTTTAGTAATTCCGGTAATTTTGGTTAAACCTTCTTCGACATCGCTAACCCCTTTTCTTGACATTTCCTGAGCGCCAATACTTTGTTTGATAACAACAGCATTTTTTTGATCAAGTAATAAAGCAGTTTCTTTTTCTTTGTTAGCCGTAGATTTTACGACTACATCTTTTAGAGTAAAACTTCCTGAAGAAAGTACCTGATTTACCGTAATGGTTTCATTTGCCTTAACAGTTACTGGTTTTTCTACAGATTCATATCCAACGAAACTAAAAATAAGAATGTAGTTCCCCGGATTTACGCTCAACGAATATTTTCCGTCAATGTCAGTGTTCGCGCTTGTGTTAGTCCCTTTTACTAAAACATTTGCGAAAGGCAGAACTTCATTGTTGGTTTCTTTGTCGGTTAATACACCAGAAATCGTACCTTTGTTTTGCGCGACCGAAATCGTACAAATAAATAGTGTGATAAGTAGAAATTTTAAATTGAATTTCATTTTTGTGTTGTGTTTGATTTATTTTTGTGCAAAGAAAGAAACGCCGTGTAAAGTCCATGTTAGGTACTTGTTATGTTTTTGTGTCTTGTAGATTATCAAATTGTTACCAGATTAAATTACCGTTAACCGCAGTTTTTAACGGTTATTTTGTTAGTATATTTACGCTGTGAAATAAAAAACATCGAATGTATAATAAAGAAAATTTGATGTAAAAATCTCAATTTTTGCTATTTATGAAAAAAACACAAACCAAGATTTTATTAGTTGACGATGAACCAGATATCTTGGAAATCGTAGGCTATAACCTTGCTCAGGAAGGCTATCAGATTGTTACTGCTTCTAACGGAAAAGAAGCGATAGCAAAAGCACAGAAAGAATTGCCGGACCTAATTATTATGGATGTAATGATGGCCGAAATGGATGGAATGGAAGCTTGTGAACACATCAGAAAAATTCCTGAATTAAGTAATGTTATCATAACATTCTTAACAGCCCGAAGCGAAGATTATTCACAAGTTGCTGGTTTTGATGCAGGTGCAGATGATTATATCACCAAACCAATAAAACCAAAATTATTGGTCAGCAAAGTAAAGGCTTTGTTAAGAAGGTTAAAAGAACAAGAAGTTGTTAGTGATACCTTAAATGTAGGCGGAATCGAGATTAATCGGGAAGAATACAAAATCATCAAAGGTAATGTCGAAATTGCTTTACCAAGAAAAGAATTCGAATTATTTTATTTATTGGCTTCAAAACCAGGGAAAGTTTTTAAAAGAGATGAAATCCTGGATAAAGTTTGGGGGAATGAGGTTGTAGTAGGAGGAAGAACAATCGATGTTCATATCCGAAAATTACGCGAAAAAATAGGAGAAGACCTTTTTAAAACCATCAAAGGTGTTGGTTATAAATTTGAAGTGTAATTTTTTAAGATACTAAGTTGCTAAGGGACTAAGATGCTAAGCAATTTTTTAGATTAAAACGGATTCAATTTTTTAAAATATAAAAAAAACAGACCATATAAGTAGTTAAAGATCGTATGAGCTTTAATTGCTTATATGGTTTTTGAATTAACTTTGCTTTGAGTTCAAATGTTAATTTAAGAGAAATTCATTAACTCAAAAGAGAAACTTAAATTTTCTTAATCTCTTAATGGTTTAAATAAATCAATGAAAATTAATTTTAAAAAAACATACAAATTTGCTGTTAAGTCGGCATTATATATAAGTCTTTTCGGAACTGGATTTGTGCTGATTCTGATGAATTTGTTTTATAAAAATGAGTTACATCATCAGGTTGCTTTTGGAATAATTTTCATTATTTCGATTTATATTTTCTCATTTCTGGTGTTGCAATATCGCGTAGAGCGCTTTATTTATCGAAGAGTGAAGAAAATTTACGATGAGGTTTCTTTACTAGAATCTACCACACTTATCAATCAACCCATAACGACTGATATGGAAACACTTTCACGCGAAGTGAAAAAGTTTGCCACGGATAAAAAACTTGAAATCGAAATGCTCGAAATTCGGGAACAATACCGAAGAGAGTTTTTAGGAAACGTTTCACATGAATTAAAGACTCCTTTGTTTACGGTTCAGGGCTATGTTTCGACTTTGCTGGATGGAGCAATGGACGATAAAACGATCCGAAAAAAATATTTAAAACGTGCTGAAAAAGGAGTTGAACGTCTGATATATATAGTAGAAGATTTAGACATGATCACCAAATTAGAATCAGGCGATTTGGATTTGAATATTACTGACTTTAATATCGTGGAATTGATTCAGAGTGTTTTTGATTTATTGGAAATGAAAGCCGATAAAAAGAAAATCAAACTGGCTTTTGAAAGTAAAAATGTACAGTCAGTTATTGTACGTGGAGATCAGGACAGGATTCAGCAAGTGCTGGAAAATCTGATTGTCAATTCTATTAAATATGGCAAAAATGACGGATTAACAGAAGTGGGTGTTGTAAACTTAACCAAGAAAAAAGTCCTGATTCGTATTAGTGATAACGGAGAAGGGGTTGAAAAACAAAATATCCCAAGACTTTTCGAACGTTTTTACAGAGTAGATAAAAGCGGAACCCGTTCAGAAGGTGGTTCTGGTTTAGGGTTGGCTATTGTAAAACATATTATCGAAGCACATAAAGAAAAAGTATATGTAGAAAGTGAGTTCGGAATTGGATCTGAATTCTCGTTTACGCTTGAAAAAGCACATAAAGCCATTAAAGCTGAAGTTAAGTAATTGTAATTTGTTTTTTGTTAAGTACCGTAAAGCGGGGTGTTTTAACAATTAATCAATGTAAGTTAAAACTGCGTAACATTAAATTTTTATTATAGTAACATCTTGTTAATGATTTCTTAACATAGGTGACTCATCTTTGTACCTTGAAATTAAGGGAATTAGAGAAAAGATGATAAAAAGAAAAATCTTGGCCGTTTTATTGCTTATAACTTGCGCCTCAAACGCACAGGAATTAAATAAACAGGATGTAAAAAACGAAGTAATGCGTATTTTAGATTCGATCAACAAAGCAAAACTTCCGGACACCAAATCCGGAGTAAGCGGCGAAGAACATTGGTACGACAAGATCTCTTTGAGAGGTTATGCACAAATACGATACAATGGTTTATTTTCTACAAATGATAAAGTTTCCTGCGAACAATGTGATAAATCATGGGGAACTACTTCTACAGATCCGGATGCTAAAGCAAACAACGGACTTTTTATTCGTCGTGCACGTTTAGTATTCTCAGGGCAGGTTCATCCGAATGTATTCTTTTATTTTCAACCTGATTTTGCCAGTTCACCAAGTACGGGAATTCAAAATTTCGTTCAGATTCGAGACTTGTATTTCGATCTTTCTTTTGATAAGAAAAAGGAATACCGCGTTCGTATAGGACAAAGTAAAATTCCGTATGGTTTCGAAAATATGCAATCGAGTTCGCAACGATTGGCTTTAGATCGTAACGATGCAATGAACAGTGCGATACTAAACGAACGTGATTTAGGAATATTCTTTTATTGGGCTCCGGCCGAAATCAGAGAACGTTTTGCCATGTTGGTAAAAGATGGATACAAAGGTTCAGGAGATTATGGAGTTTTTGCTTTTGGAGTTTACAATGGGCAAATCGCTAATAAACTTGATGGAAACAGAGATTTGAATGTTGTGGCGAGAGTGACTTATCCTTTTGTTATAGGAAGTCAGATTATCGAACCCGGAATTCAGGCTTATACCGGAAAATGGGCATTTACAGGCGAAATTTCTCCGGGAGTAAAAGTAGATGATCCTCAATATGTAAAAGACCAAAGAGTAGGAGCGACTTTCGTTTTATACCCAAGACCTTTTGGGATTCAGACAGAATATAATGTTGGTAGGGGACCTCGTTATAATACGTTAACCAATACAGTTGACGAAACAGATTTAAACGGTGGTTACGTATTATTGAATTATAAATTAGATATCAAAAAGCAACACCTATATCCTTTTGCTAAATTTCAATATTATGACGGAGGAAAAAAATACGAAAAAGACGCCAGAAGTTATGTGGTTAGAGATTATGAAATTGGTATAGAATGGCAACCGTTCAAAGCTTTTGAATTTACCGCAGAATACGTTATTGCTGATCGTACTTTCGAGGACAGCGCATTACCAATCAACCGTCAGCAAGGAAATTTATTGCGTTTACAAGCGCAGTTTAATTTCTAAACTAAATGATTTTAAATTAGTATTAGTTCGCCACGAACCGAGCGATAGTGAACGGGCGAAGTAATTTCACGAATTGGCACAAATTAATTAGCGTAAATTCGTAAAATTTGTGGCAAAAAAGGCGCATCGCTGTACACCTCTAATCTTCAAAAACGGTAAATAGTGAATCCCAGTCTATTGTATCATTAAATTGAGTCAAACCTTTAAACGACTTTACTTTTGAAAGATCTTCAATGGTAAAGTCGTCTTGCATTGCGTACGGTACCAGATTCTCTTCCTGAAGTTTTATTGCCAGATATTCTTGCTCATATTGTCCCGGAGTTGGGATAAAAAAGGCTTTCTTACCCAATTTTGCCAAATCCATTACAGTAGTGTAACCAGAACGACATAGAACAAAACCACTTTCATTAAAAGTTTGTTCTAATTGTTTTGAGTTCATGAAATTGTAATAAGTCACATTTCCGGCTTGCCATTTGGTTTGTACTTTCTCTATGAGACCTTGTACAAAAACGACCTTTCCTTTATATTCCGTAATTTCTTTTTGAAGTTTCTCATCTAAGAAAGTACGTTGAGGTTCGGGACCGGATAAAATTATCATCAAATCGTATAACTTTGGAGTTTCCTTTTTGCGCATTCGGCTTAAGGGGCCAATGTATTTTAAGTTAAGATCACTTGTTTTCAGATGGCCTAAATCACCCGTTAAATTTGTCTTTTCATTGGTGTCGGGAACCCAGCATTCCGTATATTTTTTTATAATATATTGATGGCATTTACTGGTTAGCCAGGTAGTATTCCCGGTCATGACATTCAATTGATGCGTCATAAAAACCGATGGAACTTTTTTACTGAAAACACCCAGTCGGTTGTCTGAAATAATTCCGTCAATTCCGTGTTTTTTGATCCAGCGTTTTACCATCTTTTTCTCGTCCAGAATAGCAACGATCATTTTAGGCAGGCTTTTGATCAATTTCCATTTAAAGTTTTTGCCATTCTTAGCATATTCAATTTGATAAGAGGGTAACTCCAGTGTTTGTATGTACGGAAATTCTTTTCGTAATAACGCCAATGCCACTCCGTCAGAAGCTATTATCGGAATATAATTGTTTTCCTGAAGCGCTTTTATAATGGGGATACATCTTGTGGCATGGCCCAATCCCCAGTTTAATGGAGCAACTAAAATTGTTTTGTTCGCAGAATAGTCAATGCTCATAATGTAACGCTTTTTGAAAACGAAGATAAAGAAATATGTTTTTTATGTTATTTCGCACATATTACTAAATTATTAACTCTGTATTTTATTTTAGTTGCTAAGATACTAAGCGACTGAGGTTCTAAGATTCTTTTCTTTAGCAATAAAAAAGCCGAACGTAAGTTCGGCTTCAAAGTTTGTATATTATAGTCTAAGTATCTTAGAACCTTAGTGTTTTAGCAACTCAGTACCTTTAACTAATCCTGGATATAGGTTTTATTTCCGTTTTTATTAATGTAGTATTTACCACCTTTAGGTCCTGTATATACTTTTTTTCCGTTGTATTCTCCTGTAACTTTATCGGCTACTTTTGGAGCTTTTTCCGTAGTTTCTTTTAATGTTTTAGTAGCTGACTTTGTAGTTGCCGTAGCATCTTTTGTAGCTGCTTTAGTTGTCGCATCAGCCTTAGTGGCTGTTTTCTTTACATCAGCTTTAGTGCTTTCCGCTGCTGCTGTGGCTTTTTTAGAGGCCTTAGTTGCATCGCTTTTCGCTTTGGTTGCTTCTTTGTCGGCTGCTTTTTTAGTTGCTTCAGTAGTTTTTTTAGTTGCTGCTGCAGAAGCATCGGTAGCATCTTTTGCTACTTTCTTAGATTTTGTAGCCTCTTTTTTTGCATCTGACGCTGCTTTGTCAGCAGTTGCTTTTTTCTTTTTAGCAGCAGTTTCAGTTTTGCTCTTCGTATCTTTTACAGCAGTTTCCTGTGCATAGAAATTAGTAGATAAAACTACCATAAAACAGAGTAATAATAATTTTTTCATAAGGTTACGGTTTTAAATTTCAATTAAAATTAATCAATTTATTAATACGATTCTTCGTAATGTGTTAAAAATAAGCACGAAGCTGTACGTTTCCTGTATGAACAACTGAGCCAGTCTCACTTTTACGCCCCTGATAATTTAGATTGACATCTAAAAACTGGGTTATATTTTTTTGTAATAGTAACTTCCAGACTAAATTTTGTCCCTCTTGAAGTCCTTCCAGCATCTGAAATCCTACAGATGAAAATTCATTTCCCGTAAATTTATTTTGATAAAAAGAAAACTCTCCATTTAGGGTGACTTTTTTCTCGCCGGCAAATGAAAAAGAAGTTCCGAGTCTGTTCTGAACTAAAGTTTCGAAATTACCGATCTGATTTTCTTTGTTCTGAAATTCGTAGAAGAAGTCTAAACTTGTATTTTTCGAAAACAAATAACTGATTTTCGGCGCTACCTGATAACCTTTTAAATCATAGTTTTTCTCGACAAAATCTTCAGAAACTAAGTTGGTACTAATCGTTTTGGTAAAGAAGTTGAACAGCCAGCTTTTTTGATACAAATGGGTGTATTGTAATTGGTGGGAGCTGTTTTTAATGTTTTGTGATCCTATCGAAAGTAAATTTTTACCTTTATTAATAAGATAGGTATATGTTACGGAGTTTTTTTGCTTTCCGCGATTGTAATAGAAGCTATTTCTAAAACTCGAATTTAATCCTAAAATGTTTTCTTCAGAAGAATCAAACGGATTCAATTCTAAACGCTCGCCTTTGCTCTTTACCTTTCGATCCATAATAAAGGACGTCTGATTGTAAAAATAAGAAGCTATTTTTTTTAAACCCGTCTCATTCTGCCATTGCAATGGATTCAAAGCAACAGATTGCGAAAATTTATTCTGATTCGTTTTAATATAAATCTGATTGGGCAAAAAGATGCGAATGTATTTGGCCTGATCGGGGAAGGCTGCAATTTCAAACTCTTCCAGCTCCTGAATTCCGTTGCCATTATAATCATTCCAGGTATAAACTCCCTGACCTGTGGGAACTTCAATGTAGGTAAATTCTTGTTGTGCGATAGTTCCGGAGCTGGTTTCGTAAGCCGTTCCGAGTTGCATGAATTGATTAAAAAAGCGATCGTTATAAAGTATTCTCGAATTCAGCGAAGGTTCATTTTTTCGGGATATATCTGTAAAATCCAGATTACGGTAACTGGCATAAACCGCTAAATCAGTTGTTTTATTCTGAATCAATTTTGATTTTAAAAAATAGGTTTGCGAATTGTTTACGTGTTGTAATAATCCGTTTTGCAAACTATCATTGCGACGCTGCAAATACCCAACTTCAATAAAAACTTTAGTGCTGTCCCCACGACCAATAAAAGCGCCATATTCTGAGAATCTTTGGCTTAATGCCGAAAATTGACTGGTCACTTTATCTCTTTGCTGATTGTCTTCGATTTGCATACTCGCACCAATCCAGTTTTTGCCAAAATGATATTTGGTTCTGGTTTGATTTCTGATAAACTTAGAAGTTGAACCTGTAGCATCTGTGTTCAGAAAGCTGCCCTGGTTTTCGATTGTCCATTGTTTGAATTTGAAAAGTGCCGTTGTTGTATGTCGTGCTCCTGAATAACTTTCGGTATAATCTAATTTTTCGAACTGATAGGTAACTAAACCAATGTTTGAGGTTTTCTGTTTAGCATATAAATCAAAACTCAAACCTGCGACAAGCAAACTTTGATTGCCCAGCAATGTTTCATTCAAATTCCAATCGCGATTGAATTCGATATTATACAAACGCTCTACTGATCTGAAATCTTTCTGTACAAACTGGTAATTGGCAAAAGCATCTAAAGTCCAGTCCCTTGTAAAAAGACGTTTTTTAATAGTTGTTTTCAGCGCAATTCCGCCATTATCACCGTCGTCGATTTTCGAAAATAAATTTTTATCGTTGTTACTTACTGCAAGTTCAAAGTCAACCAGTGTTTTCTCATCCGGATTGTATTTCCCTAAGAAAGTGGCCACCTGAAGTTTTATGGGCGCCACCAGATTTACAATAGGTTCGTAATTGCCTTGTAAAATACCATTAACCGGTGCAGCATATTCGTAAATTCGTTCTACCGAATTGTTGTTTTGAATAATGTAATTGCCCGCATTATTGCCAACCATACTAAACTTTACATTGTACAAAACATTGCTGGGATCTTTAGAATATTCATAGGTTTCAACGGAGTTAACCAACGTCTTTTTATACAATATTTTATTATCTGCATAAGTATCTTCATAAGCAGATGGTGCTTTCATCAAATTAGGATCATCGCCTGCCTGACTTAAAATCTGAACTTGCTCAGTAGAAAGATTTTGTTGCAAAGGCTGATTTTTCATATCATTCTCAGAATAAATATAACCGCCAAAACTCCAGTTTTTGTTTTCATGCGTGGCGCCTGCATACGTTACAAGTCGATTGTAATTTCGTTCGGAATATTGATATTCAACATTGATTCGCATTTCAGATGTAATCGTAAAAAGCGAGGTAAAAGTAATTTCTCCGGCATTGTAATCAATCACATAATCATTGTTTTCTCCCCGTTTGAGCAAAACACCATTTACATAAACGCGCTCAGAACCTGAAATGACCAAAACATACAATTCACCATTTTGTCCTTTTAATTTATAAGGTCCCTGATTGCCTTCCTGTCCCGTAAAGGTACTTTTGGCGTATTGCCCTTTTACAAACGCAACGGAGGCAAAAATGTTCGTTTTACTTTCCCCATCTCCAAAATTAAAACTGGTAGAAAGTCCTTGTACTTTTTTATTGAAATTTAAAAATTGCGTTTTTCTGTTTTCCAGAAAAACATCTCCCGCACGAATGTTCCAGTCATCACTAAAAAGCTCCATGAAAATATTATCAAACTGATCCAGTTTTTGGGAGTAGCCGCCATCCTGCAACGGAATGTTATTGTCCTGAAGGGAAGCCCGCAGACTAATTTTGTCGGATATTTTTCCGGTAATCTGGAGGTCTAAATTAGAATTTAAAACTGTATTTTGATTGTTCCCCACCGTAACACCACGCGTAATACTCCCGGAAGTCGTTAAGCCATCAAAAGGAGTAACTTTTTTAACATTTGTATTGTCAATCTTATACAGTCTTTCAGAACCAACATCATTCGTAACTACTTGGTCTGATTTGTAGAGGCTGTATTCTTTGGTTATAAAATCGGGGTATCTTAAGTAGTTTACAATTAAAGTGTCTGAAACTGAACCTGCTTTTTCATTTAAAACCAAGGTTCCTTTTTGAAAATCGATCTTATAAAAAGCAGAGTCTACAGTTTGATTTTTAGTGTCTAAAAGCTGAAAAAAACCGGAGTTGATACTAAATGGTTCTAAATGGATTGTATCCCGCGTTACGATTACTTTTTTGGTTTTGTACGATGATTCCGTTTCCTGTGCCTGAAGCCCGGAATACCATATAAAAACCGTTAAAAACAGTAATTTTTTAAACATAAATACTTTAACTCTGAAAAATCAAAAGTAGTATTTATAATTGGGAAATTTCAAAGCAATGATTTAGGTCTTTTAAGGTTTGGCTGAACGCTATTTTCTGCTCTTTAACTGGTGATACATGGAGACAGAAACAAAAAGTGCTAAAACAAGTGAAGTTCCCATTTTGATCATATTGCCGGTATGATCCGGTTTATAGAAAAAATACGCTAGATAGAGACAGCTAATAATAGCAATACTATATTTGAAAATAAAGAATTTCATATTTTAATCTATGATTTAATCAAGAACAATGGCTTGCTTTGGGTTTTATGATTTGACATATTCTCCTGTTATAAGAAGAATTGCAATGACAACGATGACTACAAATACAGAATTTGGATTTGCAAAATTAATGGTCCATCCAAGTTCTTTTATTTTTTTGGGTGGGAATAACCTATTGTCTTTTGGATTGAAATAAAAAAGGCCCCAAATCCAGTTGTCTGGATTGTTGTTCCATTCATTCCGGGTTTCCTTGTCAGGTTTGCTGTTATGATCCATGATTTTAAAGTTTTAAATTTTCTTTCTTATAAATTGCAATGGATATTCTTAAGGATATTTTTTGCTAAATCGATATCCCAGAGCTATTATTATGACAAGAAAAGATAAAAGTATTACAGGGTTAAGCATAATTTTGAGGTTTTAGGGCTCCATGAGAATGAGGTTCAAAACCTGATTTTTCAGAGAATTATTTATTTGTTTTTTGGCAAATCTAAATTAGTGTTTTATAACGCTTCGTATTATGTGAATATCGGGTATTTTTAATACGTAATTTATACTTGTTTTTTATTCAAAAATAATAATTTTTTGTGAGTATATTTTTATAAAACTGTCCTCTATTGTTTTATAAGGAAAAACTTTGATCAATTATGAATATTGTTGTAGGTAATAAACTTAAAATACTTCGGAAAAATAAAAAATTGTCGCAAGAACAATTAGCAGAATATCTTCATATATCACAGTCCGCTTATGCGAGGATGGAAAATGGCGAAAGTCATACCTGGGCAATTCATATTCTAAAAATCTGCAAAATCTTTGAAATAACTCCTGATGAATTACTGAAAGTAGATGCAAATAAAAAAGAAATGTCTTCTATCAGTAGTGCAAATCATTTATCAGATACAATAATCGTGCAGTATGAAGAACGTATTAAAGAGTTGAAAAAGGTAATTAAGGATCTGAAGGAGCATAAAAAAACGTGGAAGTCGTAAAATTTTTTAGCTTTGTCAGAACATAACAAACTTAATTTATGGATACGAGTAAAGAACTCTTATTCTTTTTTAGTGCATTAGGAGCTTTTAACGGAATTATTTTGGGGATATATTTCTTTTTCTTTACCAGGAAAAAATACCTTACCAATTATTTCTTAGGCGCTCTTTTATTTGCATTGAGTATAAGAATCGGAAAATCTGTATTTGTTTATTTTGATCCGGCCTTACCTAAAATGTATTTGCAGTTTGGGCTCACTGCTTGTTTCTTTATAGGCCCGTGTTTGTATTATTTTCTAAAATCAGCTGTTAAAGAAGTTGATGTTATGCCAAAATCCTGGAAACTTACACTTTTATTTTGGGCTTTATTTATTATCACAGTTGGTTTTATTTTTCCGTACGAATATTTTCCGAAACTTTGGAAACAGTATTTTGTAAAAGCGATTTATTTTCAATGGTTTGTTTATATTGTTTATTCCGGATTTACTATTAAAGGAATTCTACAAAAGATCATAAGTAAAAAACACAAAACAACTCCGTCTGAAATGTGGTTTGGAATGCTTTTTCTGGGAAATTTCCTTTTGTTTCTTTTTTATTTTCTTTCGATTATGCATGCTCCGGCGGTAACATATATTAGTGGGGCAGTGGTTTTTTCATTTATTTTATATTTAATTATTTCGATCCTTTTGTATCGAAAAAAAACGGATGATTTGTTTCTGCTACATGGATCAAAAAATGCAGCTAAAAAGATTGATTCCGCCGAAGCTGAAATACTTTTTCGAAAGCTGGAAACTATAATGATCGAAAAAATATTATATAAAAACCCAAATCTGACCTTGCAGGATTTGTCTAAAGAAATAAATATATCAAGCCATCAATTATCACAGTTTTTGAATAATAATCTGGGAAAGAATTTTACCAGTTTTGTAAATGAATTCAGGATCAAAGAGGCATGTAAAATTATCACTTCAAACAATAAAATTACTTTAGAGTCGATTGGTTATGATGGTGGATTCAATTCTAAATCTACTTTTTTTGCAGCATTTAAAAAACATACCGGAACAACTCCATCCAATTACCAATTACAGGCTTTACAAGTATAATTAAGTATGAATTTATAAATTCGTACTCCTGATTTCTATTCTGATTACCTCATATTGCGATGTACAGCTGACTTTTGCTTCAACAATAAGTCAAATTTTAATCGTCACCAATCATGAGATTCCCAGTTACCGTTTTCATTTATATCTGTTATTTGATTCTTTATTCTACTTCAGCAAACGGACAATCTTCAAAACCAGTTCAGGAAAAGGAGGTAAGTGCCCCTAACGAGTTAAATGAAGTGGTCATTAAAAAACAGGCATCGTTAATAAAATATGCAGCAAATGGAACTATTGATGTGAATGTTGCCAATACACTGCTTTCGACAAGTAGTTCTGTTAGTGAATTATTGGGCAGGGTTCCGAATATTATTGTAGCCGAAGGACAAATAAGCGTTCTCGGAAAAGGCGAAGCTATTATTTATCTTAACGGAATATTGATCAATTACGAACGTTTCGCTGCAATTCCGGTTTCGCAGATTTTAAAGATTGAAGTCATCTCAAATCCATCCTCGAAATATGATGCCGAAGGGAAAGCCGTTATCAATATTATTACAAAACAAAATATCGAAAATGGCATAAAGGGAACAGCAAGTCAGCAAGTAACGGTTTCTAAATTTGCCGGAACAAGTACCAATACACTTCTTGATTTTAATTTTACCAAAGGAAAATTTTCTTTTATTACCAATTATGGATTGCAATTAGGGAAAGGCCGCGAATTGTTATATACGACCAGAACCAGGACAAATCCTGATGAGTATATGAGATCAGAATTAACGACAGACTGGAAAAGACAATTTAATAATTATTCTAATTTTGGATTTGGCCTGCAATATACTTTTTCTGAAAAAAGTTATATTTCACTGGCTTATAGCGGTAATATTGAAGATTTAGGAGGTGTTGTAGAAAGCAGAAATGGGATAGATACTAATTCAGGAAAAAGTTCTTATGCCACAGCTATTGCCAAAAATGATGTTTTACTGAACCAATTCATCAATCTAAATTACAATACCATCACAGACAGCAAAGGTTCGTCATTATTTATAGGATCTCAATATTCTAATTATAACGGAACTGTCAAAGATTTTATTGAAGAAAATAGTCTGGTCGATGCCATAAAAGACAGTAGATATTTGAAAAATAATGTGGGAAACACTATAAATATTCTTGCTGCACAAGCTGATTATTCAAAAAAAATAAACGAAAGCACAAAGCTCGAAGTGGGAGTAAAATGGAGTCATGCCAAAATAATATCAGGAACAGATTTTTTAATTGCAGATGAAGGAGATCTGAATTTTGAATTTGATAATCAACTTTCGAGTGATTTTAAATACACGGAAAAAATTAGTGCAGCTTATTTAAATTATGGAAGCACATTAGATGAAAGATTCAATTTTTCAGTTGGCGCAAGAGCCGAAAGAACCAATTATGATTTGTATACAAGTGCAAATGGAATTCAGAAATTTAATAAAAACTATACTAATTTTTTCCCGAACCTACTTTTGAATATGGATTTTTCGGAAAATTTAAAAACGCATTTTTCGTATGTTTCAAGGATCACCAGACCAAGATATCAGGCATTAAACCCATTTGTGATTTATCAGGACCCTTTTACAACCATAGAAGGAAATCCTAATTTATTACCTGAAAAGATACACGCTTTTGAAATTGGTGCTCTGTTTAGAAAAATTGATTTTAAAATAGGTTACACCTACAAATTTGATCCCATTTCCGGAGCTGCCCTGCGAGGCGATACCCCAAATAGTTATGTTTTACGATCGCTAAATCTCGAGAAAGAACATACTTTTTTTACCTCAATTTCCAAATCGTTTACAAACAAATGGTGGAGTTCTACCAATACCGTCAGTATGAATGTAAGTAAGGCTATTGATGATTTTTTTGAATACACATCCGGAGCAGTCAAACCTCAGATATATTTGTATTCGAATAATACATTTACCATTTCTGATTGGTTCAAAATACAATTATTAGCCTGGTATTTAGGCAATAAAAGTTACGGATTGCGCCACGATGATAGTAGATCGACAGTAACAATAGGAATAGAAAAAAACTTTTTTAAAGATGCCTTAAAGCTGAATTTTACCGCAAATGATCTCTTTCATGGTTTTAGGATTTCAGGCGATTATAACGTTGGGCAGACTGAAATTTATTATCATCGAACCTTTACAACACAGTACTTTAAACTCATTGCGACCTATAATTTTGGGAATTCAAAAAAGGCAAATTATAAAAAGACAGAGATGGAGCAAAGTGAGGATAGTAGGGCGAGGTAAAGGCAAAGCCTAATTAATATTCCAATATTCACTGTAGAAATTAGTAGTTTCCATGAGTCTTTGATGATTTCCTGATGCTGTGATGGTTTTATCTTCTAAAATATAAATAATGTCGACTGTATGTTTCAATTTATTTAAACGATGTGAAATAAATAGAATTGCACAATTAGGTTTTATTCTTTGAAATAAATTCATTGTGAAGTTTTCTGTATTTCGATCCATTGCAGAAGTAGCTTCATCCAGAATTAAAAATTGAGGTTTTTTATATAAAACCCTCGCTAAAGCAATGATTTGTTTTTGTCCTCCACTCAAATTGATGCCTTCTTCACCAAGAAGAGTGGCTAATCCTTGAGGTAATTGATTAAAATAATCTTCAAAGGCATATTCATGAATAAATTTTAAGACGTTTTCTACAGTGTCAATAGATCCTAATAGAATGTTATCAATTACGTTTCCATTGAATATTGTAATTTCCTGAGGGATCACTCCTAATAAATCTCTGTAACTTTTAAGTCCAACTTCGGGTAATTGATATTTATTATTTATTAGGATGTTTCCCTTTTCAAATTGATAAAACCGCTGTAATATTTGGCCTAAAGTACTTTTTCCACTTCCGCTTTCTCCAATAATTGCTATAAATTTCCCTTTTTCAATTTCTATATTTATATCATGAAAAAGTTCGCTTCTTCCAGCAAATCGAAAAGATAAGTTTTGAATTGAGATTTTATCAATTTGATAAATTTCTATTCCTTTTTCATTTTCTTTTTTTATAGATGCAAATTCATACATTCTGTTAAAAGCAATTTTAGCTTCGTTTATGGGAATTGAAATCAAAGCCAGATTTGCTATCGATGGTAATAAGGAACCCACAATTCCTAAGATAGCCATTAACTCTCCAATTTTAATTTCATTATTAAATACTTGAATTGATGTATACACTAAAATTCCAATCGAAAAAATAACATTGGCTAAACCAGATTGCCATGATAAGGAGATGTTTATTTTCCCTAAATTGAATATTTTCTCTTGATAATTGTCAAAAATATGCTCATTTAATTTGTTGAAAAAAGGTTGTTTATTGTCTATTTTGATAGTCGCAATTCCATGAATAGTGTTAATGTAATTAGTCTCATTAGAGGCATAGCTCTTCATAACTTCCTTTTGAGACGTCATTATATCTTTATTATTTCGATAAATGATGAAAAAATAAACGGGTAAGCTTAATATAGAAATCATACCCAATTGCCAGGAATATGCAAAAAGGAAAATTAAAGAAATTATTGAAACCAAAACATCAATTACTAATGAGCTTGAGAGCAACCTGATCACACCTTGTATTCTTTGAGTATCATTTAATCTTGCCACAAGTTCTCCCGTTTTTCGGGTGTCAAAAAAAAGCTTGGGTAATTGTAATAGTGAAAAGAAAAAAGAACTGTTGATCCTGTTATTAAAATCCTTTGATTGCTTTAATAGAAAGTATTGTCTCAAAATACCAATTCCAACCCGGGCAAATAATAAAATAGCTAACATTGAAATACCCGAAACTAGTTTTTTGATATTATGTGATGGTAGAATATCATCTATTAACTTTTGAGAAAAAAGAGCCATCGACATTCCTAGTCCGGCAATAAAAACACCTAGTAAAACCGAAATCCAAATTAGCTTATAATCTTCTTTTATTAAATCTAAGAACCATTTTTTCTGATTGTTTTGTTGCATTTTTTGAGTAACAAAATTGGCATTAGTTTCCAGTGTTAAGCAAGTTTTAGAAATCCATATTTTTTCCAATTCTGCAATACTTAAAGTAGAAATTCCTTTTGCCGGATCCCCAATTAAAAAACCTTTTTTCTCATTGTATTGGTAACAAACAACATAATGCTGTAATCGATTCTCGATCGAAACATGTAAAATAACGGGCTGTTTATGATCAATTAATGCCTGAATATCGGCTTCACAGCCTTCTGCTGTAAAACCTAACTGATTAGCAGCTTGGTATAAACCTAACATAGTTGCACCTTCTTTAGTTGTGCCACTTATTTCTCTTAACTTTTCAAGTGATTGGTTTCCATGATTTAATTTTATAATTGACAACAGACATGCAACACCACAATCTGATTGGTCTAATTGCAGTACATATGTTTTTTCGATATGCTTTAGATTCATTGTAGTTTTATTCTTGATTCATTTTTTTTAGCAAAGTTGTTACTTTTGTCTGTCCTTTAATTTTCTCAATTAGTTTTTTATTTTTGTCATAAAGTATTAAACATGGTAAAGTACTTACATCAAAAGTAGAAGCGAAAGTAACTTTGTCATCACATAAAAAATGAATGTTATCATAAGTTATTAGTTGATGATTTTGAGCAAATTTTTTGATTAATTCTGGTTTCTCAAGCGATATAAATATCAATTGACTCTCATAGAAGTCATCTATATTTTCTTTTATCATTTGAGCTTCTTCATTGCAATACTCGCATTCTGTATTAAAATAAATAAAAATTGTATTAGTTCTATCTTTTAGGTTTTGATTGGTGAAAATCCCACCTTTTGTATTTTTGTAAGAAAATTTAGGAATGGTTTTTATATTTTGATTTATTTCATTTTTATGATCTATTTTAGATGTTATTTGATAAGCATAAAAAAGTAGAAGAATTATGAATGATGATATAAATGTTTTTTTAAATAATTGCTTCATTTTTTTGTTTTTAGTTGAATACCATTACTGTAATAATAATAGGAGTCACCGAGATAAAATTCTTAATAGAACTTCACAGTAAATTAAATAATTTATGATATAAATTGTCGTTATTATATAGTGTAGAATAAAAGGATTTTCTAAATTTTGATATTTACGAATAATTAAGTGTAAAAAACATAACGGTAGTTACCCATAATAGCAGAGCTGATCCATAGCTATAAGTTACTATTTTCAATCCTGTATCCATATTGGTCTCAATTTCTTTCCCAATAAAATAGGCAAGAATAAGCCAGTATGCCAATTCGAATAGGTTAAGTGTTTGAAAAGGATATATATACCAAAGCTCTAACCCTTTGTAACCTGTAATGTTTAATGCCGATAATGGATAAAAATACTGAATGTCCTCCAAGTCATATTTTGTTTGAAAAAAATAAAACCATACGACTTTTACAATAGGTACTAATAAAAAAACAAATTCGGCTTTAATTACAATATTCCATAATGATTTATATGTGACTTCTTTTTGGCTTAAAAAATAAGCTCCTATATATAATACAATAGTGATTATGCTTGTTTTGATTATAATGTGTATTGGGATAAATAAGTAAGAAACCCACTTCCATTTATTCTGAAATTCAAAAAAATGATTTAATTGTTCAAAACTAAGATTTTCTGCCATTGTATCGTAAAGTAGTTTGTCAATGTCTAGAATCATTTTTGTAATTTCAGAAATCGAGATTAAAACAGCTGAAAATAGCAGGCATTTGATAACAGGATGCTTCATTTTTATTGTAAATTTTTAAATAACCTCCTATGAGTTTTTTACTTAATTAAAGCGATTGTGAATATGATAAAAAGTGTTCTCAAAATAAGTTTATCTTGAGAACACTTTTATACATCATTATTTTTTGTTTAAAAATCTATAACCTAATGCGATTATTATAATAACCATTGTTGCAGTCAAAGCCGAGTTATTCATGATTTTATTCGATTGCCATTTCATCAGTTAGAATCATTCTTTCAGATGTTGTTAAAAAACATGCAAGGGTAGTTAGTCCTCCTACAAGTGGATTGAAACCTGAAGCAATTCCAGCAGCTAAACCATAGACGCCACAACCTACTTGTCGGGATGTTAATCCACCTTTTAAATTTTCCATTTGATCTAATTCTAGTTTTTTCATAATATTTAATTTAAGATTAATAATTAATTTATATTACAAATCTATTTATAGTTTTATAAAAATATAAACCTAAAATCGGTTATTTTAAATCTGTATTCGGGATATTGCAAAATATTTCTTACGTTTACTGGCGTAAAAATGTTAATTATGAATAAAATTATAGGAAATAAGCTTAAAGAATTGCGACGGTCTAAAAATCTGTCACAAGAGCAAGTGGCAGATTTTTTACATATATCATTATCTGCATATTCAAGAATGGAAAGAGGAGAAAGCACTTCCTGGGCCAATCATTTTAATAAAATCTGTGAGATTTTTGAAATAACTCCGGAAGATTTGGTGAGGAAAGAATCGAAATCTTTGCTAAGTGATAATTTGGTGAGTGAACAACGTTTTACTGAAATTGCGATGCTTAGTGTTTACAGAAAAATAATAAAACGATATGAACTACAGATAGAAGATTTAAAAATTATTATCAAGAACCTGAATAAGGGAAAGAACTAAAACAAAAAGCCTCACCAATAAGTGAAGCCTTTCCGTATATAGTTGAATTAAATAATTAACTTAATAAAAAAGATTTAATTATTAATCTCTTTCGTAACAATTTGCATGGTCTCGCGGCTTACTTGTTTTAGTAAAACCACTTTATTGTCTTCGACAGTTTCTGCTGCCTGTTCTGTAAAGTGACGAATCGTATATAATGTTACATTTTCATTAAAATCTACTTTGAATTTTTTCGAAAGTAGGGCATTCAATTCGCTGAAGTTTTCAAATTTATCCTCTACACAAACAGAAAAACTAATAGCAGAATTCTGGATCAGATTTACTTTTATCTTGAATTCGTGAAACAAAGCAAAAATCTCGCTGATGTTCTCTTCCATAATAAAAGAGAAATCTATTGATGAAAGCGAAATCAAAAGCTGGTTTCTCTTCACAATAAAACAAGGATATTGTGGTTCAAGATCAACACCTTTAGAAACACAAGTTCCTTTTAGTAATGGGTTGATAAACGATTTCACGTATAACGGAATCTCTTTTTTCTGTAAAGGCTGCAAAGTTTTTGGGTGAATAACCGTTGCACCGTAAAAAGCCAATTCGATCGCTTCACGATACGAAATCTGGTTTAATAAACTCGCATTTTCAAAATAACGCGGGTCAGCGTTCATTACCCCCGGAACGTCTTTCCAGATGGTTACACTTTCGGCATTTAAACAATAAGCAAAAATTCCAGCCGTATAATCAGAACCTTCACGTCCTAAAGTGGTAGTAAAGTTATTTTCATCAGCACCTAAAAAACCTTGTGTGATGTTTAGGATTTTACGTTTTACATTTTTGCTGATCAATTGCTGAGTCGTTTCCCAATCTACTTCGGCATCTCTGTAATTCGCATTTGTTTTAATGAAGTTACGAACATCAAGCCATTGCGTCTGAATACCTCTATAGTTCATATAATGACTTAAAATAGTAGTCGAAATCAATTCTCCAAAACTCACAATCTGATCGTAAACAAAATTGTAATTAGGAGATTTATTATGTGCCAGGAAATATTCTAATTCAGAAAACTGAGCTTTTACCGCGGCAAAAACCTCGTGGTTTTCATCCTCAAATAAATCCAATAAGATCTGATTGTGATATTTCTTAATTTCCTGTACAGATAAATTTAACTCAGTCGATTTATCAAAATAATTCTTGATTACAACTTCAAGAGCATTTGTCGTTTTTCCCATCGCCGAAACGACCAAAATTACATCTTCATAACCTACTTTTTGTAAAACGTCGTATACGTTTTTAATTCCATCAGCATCTTTAACTGATGCACCACCAAATTTAAATACTCTCATTTTCTATATGCTGCTATTTTTTATAAAATTCCAATTTTTTAAGTTCCAAATTCCAATTGATTGGGATTGTAGAGACGCACGGCAGTGCTTCTTTTTTTCTGCCACAGATTAAAATGATTTTCACTGATTTTTTTGCCACGAATTACACGAATTTCCACTAATTAATTTGTGTTAATTCGTGGCAAAGAAGACAAAGATTTTAAAATCATTTTGATCCTGATATCCCGATAGCTATCGGGAGTGGCAAAATATTTTCCTTATAATTTTTCTAAAAACGAATTAATTCCTGCTTCGTCCATTTGAACCACTCTCCATTCTTCAAGAATTTTGGCTCCTGAGTTCTCATAGAATTTTACGGCAGGAGTATTCCAGTCCAGAACATTCCAGTCTATTCTTCGCACATTATCTTTTTTTCCTTGTTTCATGATTTCAGCATAAAGTGCAGATCCTAAACCGGTCCCGCGCATTTTGTCTTTTACAATCAGGTCTTCAAGATGTATGGTTTTTCCTTTCCAGGTAGAATAGCGGTAATAGTACAATGCGATTCCAACAATTTCTTCTTCTACTTCTGCAACAAAAACATGAAATAACGGGTTTTCACCAAAACCATCACGCACTAAATCATCAACAGTAATCACAACCGCTTCCGGTTCTTTTTCGAATATTGCCAACTCCTGTATTAATCCCAAAACCGATTCCATATCTTCAGGATTTCCTTTTCTAATATTCATATTCTATAAAATTTTATTTTAGTCCTAAATATACTATTACCACTTTTAATTTAAAAATTTGTTTGTACGAATTTCTTGTAAGGGCAATTCATATATTCTTATTATTAAGCGTTTATTAGCTAAAAATGTATTTTTTTATTCGGTACTTCCTGTCTTTAATTAGCAAATATACAATAGTGGCAAACTAACAAAATAATTTTTGAATCATTCTCACAAAAAAAGCGATATTTGTGACTTATAATCAAAAACTACAACGATATAGTAATGGAAGAACGCAATAAAACACTAGGAGAGTTTATTATTGAGAACCAAAAAGCATTTCAGTATTCGTCGGGAGAGCTTTCCCGAATTATTAACTCTATACGTTTGGCGGCGAAAGTCGTGAACTATAAAGTCAACAAAGCCGGATTAGTGGATATTATTGGCGCTGCAGGCGAACAAAATATTCAGGGAGAAGACCAGCAAAAATTAGATGTGTATGCCAACGAAGTATTTATTCAGACGTTAATAAACCGTGAGATTGTCTGTGGTATTGCTTCAGAAGAAAACGACGAATTTATTACTGTCAAGGGGAGCGACAACAGTAATAATAATAAGTACGTAATCTTAATGGATCCGCTTGACGGATCCTCGAACATTGATGTAAATGTTTCTGTGGGAACTATTTTTTCTGTTTTTAGAAGAATTACACCACTTGGAACTCCGGTAACCAGCGAGGATTTTTTACAACCGGGAATCAATCAGGTAGCAGCAGGATATGTAATCTACGGAACATCTACTATGTTGGTGTACACCACAGGTCATGGCGTAAATGGTTTTACACTGAATCCGGCTATCGGAACTTTTTACTTGTCACATCCTAATATGAAATTTCCGCAAAACGGAAATATCTATTCGGTTAACGAGGGAAATTATGTTCATTTTCCACAAGGTGTAAAAAATTACATTAAATATTGTCAAAGAGAAGAAGAGGACAGACCCTATACTTCAAGATACATTGGAAGTCTGGTGTCCGATTTTCATCGAAATATGATCAAAGGCGGCATCTATTTGTATCCAACAAGTGCAAAAGCACCAAAAGGAAAGTTGCGCCTGTTATATGAATGCAACCCAATGGCCTTTATAGCGGAACAGGCAGGTGGAAAAGCAACAGATGGTTTTGGAAGAATTATGGAAATTCAGCCAACAGAACTGCATCAAAGAGTTCCTTTTTTCTGCGGAAGTTATAATATGGTCGAAAAAGCGGAGCAATTTATGGCCGAAGCTAATTAGTTTTCAGTCGCAGTCACAGTTTTCAGTCTCAGATTGAGCTATAAATAGAAACCCGACAAATTTTTTAAAATCTGTCGGGTTTATTTATTTATTTACGTTAGTAACTGTAAACTGAATACTTTCTTACTTGTTCATATTTTCCATTTCGAAAAGGAAAGTATCTAAGTCTACTTTTTTATCTACTAAAGACAATGCTTTTCTAACAATATAATTTACGTTTCCGGGAGTAAATCCTAAAGCCAATCCCATTCTGGTTAACATGACCTCTTGTTGATCCCCTAAATGGTGGTCTACGTGAACCATTCTTGACAAATCATACAAACGCTCTAAACGTTGTGTATATAAATAAGGTGGGTTTATTGGATGTTTCCATGGATCCTGAAGGATTTCCTTGTATTCGTCTTCTGAAATTTGTAATGTTGAAGCTATTTTATCTAAAAATGTTTGTTCTTCGTCATTAATTTTTCCGTCAGCGAAAGCTACACGAACAATTGCAGAGAAATGGCCTCTGTTTCTTTCTTTGAATTCGTTATCAAATAATTCTGAAAATGGCATAATTTGTTGATTTTTATACGGCAAAGATAAATTTTATTTTAAATTATTAATTTTAATTTTCTCATAAATTTTAACTTATCAATATTCATTGATTTAATCTGGGACCACATTAATTTTTCAAAATAAATCGTAAGTTTACACCCCCTAATCATTTAATAGTAGTACCCGTATGTCAGAATTTTGGATTTATTTTCAAATAGGATTAAAGCACGTTTTAGATATTCACGCTTATGATCACGTTCTTTTTTTAATCGCATTAACAACCCCTTATTTGTTCAAAGACTGGAAACGCATTTTGCTTTTAGTATCTGTTTTTACAATTGGTCATACCTTAGCTTTATTGCTTTCCGTTTACGGAATCATTGCTATAAAAGTAAATACAGTTGAGTTTCTAATTCCGATTACAATCTTGATCACGGCGGTTTTTAATCTCTTTACAGCAGGTAAAACATCAAAAAGTGATGGTTTGAATTTAGTGTTTTTTGTAACCCTGTTTTTTGGGATAATACACGGACTTGGATTTTCTAATTATTTCAAAACTATTTTAGGAGGATCACCTAGTTCAAAATTACTACCTTTAGGCGAGTTTGCGTTAGGAATAGAAGCTGCTCAGTTAGTTGTGGTGTTTGTGGTTCTGATAGTATCCTATATTGTACAAACCGTATTTCGTTTTTCAAAACGCGATTGGGCACTTGTAATGTCGGCTTTTATTATAGGAGTAGTAGTGCCGATGATTATCGAAAGCCCAATTTGGAACAGATAAAATAAATGGAAGAAAAAAAATTAAATAAATACGATAAGGCTTATTTGAGAATTGCCAAAGAATGGGGCGCGCTGTCCTATTGCAAACGAAAACAAGTAGGCGCCATTATCGTAAAAGACCGAATGATTATTTCCGATGGATACAATGGAACGCCATCCGGTTTTGAAAATTGCTGCGAAGACGAAGACGGATTAACACGCTGGGATGTGCTTCATGCCGAAGCAAATGCGATTCTTAAAGTAGCCAGGTCAACACAGTCATGTGAAGGCGCTACTTTATATATTACACTTTCGCCCTGCAAAGAGTGCAGCAAACTAATCCACCAGTCGGGCATAAAAAGAGTGGTGTATCAAAACGGATATCGGGATGATTCCGGAATTCAATTTTTAATAAAAGCAGGTGTCGAAGTCGAACATATTCCTGTTTTAGAAGAGTAAATGAAATTTAATTCAAAATATTTGCCAATCATTATCGGAGCGACTTTTGCTCTGGGAATAGTCTTAGGAAGTATCATGCATGCTCCCGTGGATGATCAGCTTTTGGCTAAAAATTACTCGAAAACCAAGCTGAATAAACTCATTGATTTTATCAATAATGAATATGTTGACAGCATCAATACAGATTCTATTGTAAACCTCACAGTAGACAATATTTTATCAAAATTAGATCCTCATTCGGTTTATATTCCGCCAACAGAACAAGCTGAGGTTGCCGAAAGCATGAAAGGTGATTTTGTAGGAATCGGAATCAATTTTTATATGTATAAAGATTCTGTTGCCATTATAAAACCTGTCGAAAACGGACCTTCGGCGAAAGCCGGAATAAAATCAGGAGACCGAATTCTATTTGCAGGGAAAACCAAATTGTTTGGCAGAAGATTGCCATCAGACAGCTTGTTTTCGAAATTAAAAGGAATTAAAGGTTCGGAAATTGAATTGACTGTTTTTAGAAAATCAGAACAAAAGAAACTCAAGTTTAAAGTAAAACGGGATATTATCCCGATAAAAAGTGTTGATGCCTCTTTATTGCTCGACAGTAAAACCGGTTACATAAAAATTAACCGTTTTGCCGAAACGACTTATAATGAATTCAAAACAGGCTTAACACGATTAAAACAAAAAGGGATTGAATCTCTAATTGTTGACCTTCGCGATAATGGCGGCGGTTATATGGAAGAAGCTATTGCAATTGCGGATGAGTTTCTGAAAGACAAACAATTGATTGTTTTTACCAAAAATAAAAACGGAACCACCGAAAAAATATTTGCTACAAAAGCAGGAAGTTTTGAAACCGGAAAAGTCTATGTTTTAATCAACGAAAATAGTGCCTCAGCAAGCGAGATCCTCGCCGGGGCAATTCAGGATAGTGATCGCGGCACTATTGTAGGGCGACGTTCTTTTGGGAAAGGATTGGTGCAACGCGAGATGGATTTTAACGATGGATCTGCAGTGCGGTTAACCGTGGCAAGATATTATACGCCTACCGGAAGATCGATTCAAAAGCCATATAAAAAAGGCAACGAGGAATATTTTAAAGAATCAGAATCCCGTATTAAATCCGGTGAACTTTATGCAAAAGACAGCATTAAAGTAGCCGATTCTTTGAAATTTAAAACGCCAAAAGGAAAAATTGTATACGGCGGCGGCGGAATCGTTCCGGATGTGTTTGTGCCAATAGAAGCAGAACACGGAAATGAAAATGTAGCCTATCTGATGCAAACCGGAATTGTTGGCCATTTTGTTTTTGAAGAATTGGATAAAAACAGAGAGGCTTTTAAAGATCTTCATTTTAATGAATTTTTGGCGAAGATGAAAAGTTCAGATGTTTATTTTAAAAAGTTTAGAACCTATATTTTAATGACAGGTTTAGACCTGAAATTAGACAAAACCAAAGCTTTGGTAAATCGTTATATTACAGCAGAATTTGCCAGACAACTGTATGGCGAATTGTATTATTATGATGTTATCCTGAAAGAAGATGCGATGATTAAAGCTGTTTTGAGTCCAAAAAAGTAATCCCTAATTTTGTATCAGATGAAAATAGAATCTATTGTAAATGCTGAAATCGAACTTCTGACAGCTATTAAAAATGCAGATGTTCCAACTCTGGATAAAATGCTGCACGATGATTTACTTTTTAATTTACCGGACGGACAAACCATCACAAAAGAGGTGGACTTAGAATCGTATCGTTCCGGAAAAATGAAAATCGAAACATTAGAAGCTGCAGACCAAATTATTAATGTAATTGAGGATACGGCAGTGGTGAGTGTGATTGTATTATTGAAAGGCAGTTATGATAATAATGCAATTGCCAATTCATTTCGTTATATAAGAGTCTGGAAACAATTCGGCGAAAGCCTAAAAGTAATTGCCGGAAGTTGTATTGCTCTACAATAAAATAATAATAATTTAAAACAGAACTTGGCGCACATGGCGTAAACCTTAGCGTACTTTGCGGTTAAACTATAAATAATATGAAAAATCTAAAAAAAATAAGTTTTCTACTAGTACTGATGACATTTGTAATTTCGTGTGCAACTATGAAAAAGGATAATACAGTCACAGGAAAAGTGGAATCAATAGAAAATGGGAAAGATGGTTATACGGCTAAAATCAATACCGATAAAAATGAGGTTTATTTTGCTGTAATCAGCATCGTAAATGTGGGAGGGCCACAAAACTACAAAAGGTTTAAAGAAGGCGATGAGGTTTCGTTAAAAGGAGAAATCTGGAAAACGGATACAGAAAAGCATATCACAGTAAAAGAAATCGTTTCTGTGAAGTAAGATCTGAAACATTAATTTTTTTTTTAACCATTAAGATATTAAGTTTATTAAGCTTGAATCTTGATGGTTTTTCTTTTTTACAATAGTAAGATTTGAAACGATAAGGTTTTAAGCCATTAAGATATTAAGTTTATTAAGCTTGATTCTTGGTGGTTTTTCTTTTTTAGAACAGTAAGATTTGAAACGGTAAAATTTTTAAGCCATTAAGTTTATTAAGTCTCAAAGCTTAATTTTCTTAATCTCTTAATGGTTCAATATATAAAAACTTATGTTTTTGATTTCGTTCGTAAATGACTAAATTTATTTCAGCCAAAGCTTAATTTTTCTTAATCTGCTAATGGTAAAAAATAAATAAATTTTATCGAATGCTATCGTGAGCATGAGTTTGTACGCCGTTATTCCATAAAGTAAGAATATCTGTGGCGACAGCAGCGCCACTTCCGGCAGCAATGGCCAATTGGCTTCTCCAGCCGGCTAAAGTTCCAATAACATAAATGCCATCGGCTACTTTATGATCGTCGTTTTTAAGCTGAATGCGTTGTTTTTCAGGAAGTGCTTTTTTATGGGGTTCAATGTATTGCATCAAACCTTCAATGTCAAAAGTATTGGCAGAACCAATGCCTACAACAATATTTTTGGTTGAATAAGAGTTTTTGTTTGTAGTAACCGTAAATTCAGGATAAGAACCTTCTACTTTAATTACTTTTTCATTAGAAATCTGAGTAATATGTGGGTAAGTCGCGACCAGATGCTGAGTACTTTCTGCAAGTATTTCAGATCCTAATTTACCTGGTGATATGCCATAAGCATTGTAGAAAATGGCTTCTTGCAAAGAAGAGCTTTTCTGATGTGTAAAAATTCCGATTTTTTTATCGGTAACAAAAGCTTTGTTTTTGGCAGATCCTAAAACGAGAGCACAAGATATGCCTGAAACGCCTCCGCCAATAATTAAAACGTCAAACATATTATCGTCCGTTTGTTTTCTCTTCAATTCTTTTGGAAATTCTAAAAATCAAAAGAATCAATACGGCACAAAATGAAGCTGCAATTCCAATAAAAGCAACTACACTGTCTCCCTGAAAAGGATTTTTGAAGTCTAGCAACGTAATATTAAAAACAATTAAAGCTAATGCTAAAAGCACTAAGATGGAAGTAAAGATTTTCATAATGGTTGTTTATTTGCCTAAAATAATAAAGTAAAACCTAAGATGTTAAAAAATATCTGCAAGTCGTATTTTAGAAATTTTATGGGGTAAATTTATAAAAATAAATGTTAGACAAACAAACCTTTAACATTAGCAGCAAATAATTTAACAGCAATGGCTAAAAGTATCACTCCAAATGTCTTACGAACCACACCAAGTCCGTTTTCTCCTAATAAAGTTTCGATTTTTTTTGAAGATTTTAAAACAATATAAACCAATATAATGTTCAATACTATTGCAATAATGATATTGATCGTATGAAATTGAGATCGGAGTGAAAGTAAAGTGGTCATAGTTCCGGCTCCTGCAATTAACGGAAACGCTAAAGGAACGATAGAAGCGGATCCCGGTTCTTCGTCACGATAGATTCTGATGCCTAAAATCATTTCTAAAGCCAGAAAAAATAATACAAACGAACCTGCAACAGCAAACGAGTGAACGTCAATGCCTATAAGACTCAGGAAACCTTCTCCAACAAAAAGAAACACAATCATAATAAGTCCGGCAACAATCGAAGCTTTCTCAGATTCGATATGTCCAACTTTAGATCTTAAATTCACAATAATCGGAATTGATCCTACGATATCAATTACAGCAAAAAGTACCATTCCGACAGTAATTATTTCTTTAAAGTCAATTTCTAGCATATTACTTTGATTTTAAGGGTTTAAAATTTTTGCAAAGGTAGATAATAAAGATAGGTGTTTTTTTAATACAATGTATTTTTGTTATAAAAACACGCTTTTTGTGTTTAAAAAGTGATATTTGTAACAAATGATAATTTAACCGTAAAGATTCGCAAAGATTTACGCAAAGTGCGCAAAGGATAAAAGGCGGATAAGGCTTTATGAATTTTTGAGTAAATCTTTGCGTGCCTTGCGGTTAAATATTTAAAGTGTTTTATCTGCTTTCTTTACCTATCTTTGCACTTTATAAATTTCAGTATTTTATTATCATGTTTCAATTAGGAAAAACCATTATTTCAGAAGATATTCTTGAAAAAGAATTTGTGTGCAACTTGTCAGCTTGTAAAGGAGCTTGCTGTGTTGACGGAGATGCCGGTGCGCCTTTAAGTGAAGCGGAAACTAAAATCCTGGAAGAAATTTACCCAAAAGTAAAACCATTTTTACGCAAAGAAGGAATTGCTGCTATCGAAGCACAAGGAACCTGGGTAAAAGGAACGGATGGTGATCTTGAAACGCCTTTAATCGACGAGAAAGATTGTGCTTACGTTATTTTTGACGGTAAAACCGCACTTTGCGGAATAGAGCAAGCCTATAACCAAGGAATCGTAGATTGGAAAAAACCGGTTTCTTGCCATTTATATCCAATCCGGGTAAAAGACTTTACGGAGTTTGCTGCGGTCAATTATGATAAATGGGATATCTGCGACGATGCTTGTTCTTTAGGAAAGGAATTAGAAGTTCCGGTCTATAAATTTGTCAAAGAAGCGTTAATTCGCCGCTTTGGTCAGGACTGGTATTTAGAACTTGAAAAAGTAGCCGAAGAGCTCAAAAAATCATAAAAATTTACGCGCCCCAGTTACCGCTTTACAAGGAAAGATTTTAACTCAAAAAATAAAGTTTTAACTCAAAAAAAAACTTTTAAAAACAATTGAAAATTTCTTGCTTTTTATTGTAAAAAGTCTATATTCTACGGGCTTTAAGGTTGTTTGTTGGCTTTTAAACCGTTCATTTACAATAAATTAATTATTGTCTGAAAAATATCTCATTTTTTCTCCGTTGTTAAAAACTACGCCGAATTGTGAATAAGTTTGGCTTTCATTTTTAGCGATAAATGACAATCTTTGTAGTCTATTGAATTAGTGAAAATTCAGTACAAAAATTAAACAAAAATTACCATGTCACAAGTCGAGCCAATATTACAAGAAAATAAAAATCGTTTCGTTATTTTTCCTATCAAACATCATGATATTTGGGAATGGTATAAGAAAATGGAAGCTAGTTTCTGGACGGCTGAAGAAATTGATTTGCACCAGGATTTGACAGACTGGAACAATAAATTAAGTGACGACGAAAGGTATTTTATTAAACACATCCTGGCATTCTTTGCCGCTTCTGACGGAATCGTAAATGAAAATCTGGCGGAGAACTTTGTAAACGAAGTGCAATATGCCGAAGCAAAGTTTTTCTATGGTTTTCAGATCATGATGGAAAACATTCATAGCGAAACTTATTCTTTATTAATTGACACTTACGTGAAAGATGAAGCAGAGAAAGCAGAATTATTTAATGCCCTAGAAGTTTTTCCTGCCATTAAGAAAAAAGCAGACTGGGCTTTAAAATGGATTGAATCTGATTCGTTTGCTGAAAGACTAATTGCTTTTGCTGCTGTTGAGGGTATTTTCTTTTCAGGTGCTTTTTGTTCTATTTATTGGTTGAAAAAACGTGGTTTAATGCCAGGTTTGACTTTTTCTAACGAATTGATCTCTCGTGACGAAGGTGTTCACTGTGACTTTGCAGTACACTTACACAATCATCACCTGATCAATAAAGTGCCAAAAGACAGAATTAAAGAAATCATTGTTGATGCTTTAGATATCGAAAGAGAATTTGTTACAGAATCACTTCCGGTAAGTTTAATAGGTATGAATGCTGTTTTAATGACGCAATACCTTGAATTTGTAGCGGATAGATTATTAGTAGAATTAGGTTGCGAGCGTGTGTGTGGATCAGCGAATCCGTTTGACTTCATGGACATGATCTCTCTTCAGGGAAAAACCAATTTCTTTGAAAAACGTGTTGCAGAGTATCAAAAATCGGGCGTAATGAACACAGATAGTGATGCTCAGAAAATTTCATTTGATGCAGATTTCTAGACAACAAGAATAAGGGTAACGTTACCTCGAAACGTTATAAAGAATAAAATTAACAACAGAACATTTTTTAAGATTGAATCTCTTCCCAAATCGCAGATTCAATGATAATTTTTAATGCTTTTTTGGTCTGTTTTTTAGACTGAAACGGGTAACTATTGAGAATCCTGCAATTCTCAAAAAATAATTTTAAAACACGCAATGTTTAAGTCCTGGAATTCGTTATTCCAGTGTCTTTCATTTTTTCAATAACTAAAATAGTAAGCTTATGTATGTAGTAAAAAGAGATGGCCATAAAGAGCCGGTAATGTTTGATAAGATTACAGAAAGAATCAAAAAATTGTGTTACGGTTTAAATGAACTTGTAGATCCTGTTAAGGTAGCCATGCGTGTTATCGAAGGATTGTATGATGGGGTTTCTACTTCTGAATTAGATAATCTTGCGGCAGAAACGGCGGCCTCTATGACGATTGCGCATCCGGATTATGCACAATTAGCAGCACGTATAGCAATTTCAAATCTACATTCAAATACTAAAAAGTCGTTTTCAGAAACGATGAAAGATATGTACCACTACGTAAATCCAAGAAATGGACAAGAAGCTCCATTACTTTCGGATGAAGTATTCAATGTAATTCAGGAAAATTCTGCGTTCTTAGATTCGCATATCATTTATACAAGAGATTTTAATTACGATTACTTTGGTTTCAAAACCTTAGAGCGTTCGTATTTGCTAAAAATAAACGGTAAAATCGTCGAAAGACCACAACATATGCTGATGCGTGTTTCTGTTGGTATTCACCTTGACGATTTAAAATCGGTGATTGAAACGTACGACTTAATGTCTAAAAAGTTCTTCACACACGCAACACCAACGTTGTTTAATGCCGGAACTCCAAAACCACAAATGTCTTCTTGTTTCCTTTTGGCCATGCAGGATGATAGTATTGATGGTATTTATGATACCTTAAAACAAACGGCTAAAATCTCGCAATCAGCGGGAGGAATTGGTCTTTCTATTCATAACGTTCGTGCAACAGGATCTTACATCCGTGGTACAAACGGAACTTCAAACGGAATCGTTCCAATGTTGAGAGTATTCAACGATACGGCTCGTTACGTTGATCAGGGTGGTGGAAAACGTAAAGGAAGTTTTGCGATTTATATCGAAACCTGGCATGCGGATATCTTCGAATTTTTGGATTTAAAGAAAAATACAGGAAAAGAAGAAATGCGTGCAAGAGATTTATTCTTCGCAATGTGGACTTCAGATTTATTCATGAGACGCGTACAGGAAGATACAACCTGGACGTTAATGTGTCCTAATGAATGTCCTGGATTATACGATGTTTACGGAGAAGAATTCGAAGCAATGTATCTTGATTATGAATTTAGAGGAAAAGGTAGAAAAACCATTCGTGCACGTGAGTTATGGGAAAAAATCCTGGAATCACAAATCGAAACAGGAACACCTTATATGTTGTACAAAGATGCAGCAAACCGTAAATCGAACCACAAGAACTTAGGAACAATTCGTTCGTCTAACTTGTGTACGGAGATTATGGAGTTTACTTCTAAAGATGAAATCGCAGTTTGTAACCTGGCTTCAATTTCATTACCAATGTTTATTGATAACGGAAAATTCGATCACGAAGCACTTTATAACGTTACAAAACGTGTAACCCGTAACTTAAATAAAGTAATCGACAGAAATTACTATCCGGTAAAAGAAGCTGAAAATTCTAACTTACGTCACCGTCCGGTTGGTTTAGGTGTTCAGGGATTAGCAGATGCTTTTATTATGTTGCGTATGCCGTTTACAAGTGATGAAGCAAAAGTATTGAACCAGGAAATTTTCGAAACATTATACTTCGCAGCCGTAACCGCTTCTATGGAAATGGCAAAAGAAGAAGGGCCATATTCTACATTCGAAGGCTCTCCAATGTCACAAGGAGAATTCCAATACAATATGTGGGGAATGAAAGATGAAGAATTATCTGGTCGTTGGGACTGGGCATCTTTAAGAAAAGAAGTAATGGAGCACGGAGTTCGTAACTCATTATTGGTTGCGCCAATGCCAACCGCTTCGACTTCTCAAATCCTTGGAAACAATGAAGCTTTCGAGCCATATACATCAAACATTTACACACGTCGTGTATTGTCTGGAGAATTTATCGTAGTAAACAAACACTTATTGCATGATTTAGTAGACAGAGGTTTATGGAATGAAACTTTGAAACAAGAAATTATGCGTCATAACGGATCAGTTCAAAATATTGATGTAATTCCGCAAGACCTGAAAGAATTATACAAAACAGTTTGGGAAATGTCGATGAAAGACATTATCGATATGTCACGTCAAAGAGGTTATTTTATTGACCAATCGCAATCATTGAACTTGTTCATGCAGGATGCCAACTATTCTAAACTAACGTCAATGCACTTCTATGCATGGCAATCAGGTTTAAAAACAGGAATGTATTACCTAAGAACAAAATCTGCGGTTGATGCGATTAAATTCACATTAAATAACGATAAAAAAGAAGAAGATGCTCCGGTAACTTTAGTTCCGGAAACAGAAGCAATCAGCGTTGAGGATTATAAAGCAATGCTTTTAAAAGCACAAGCAGCAGAGCCTGATGATTGTGAAATGTGTGGGTCTTAATTCTTGATTAGAATAAAGAGAATAGAATAAAGAGAAAAGATTTATATCTTTAATTTATAGAAAGCAGTTATTGTAATGATAGCTGCTTTTATTTTTTTAGGAGCTATTTACTTCGTCAGTTCACTTCATTCGTGTCCCGCTTTCCGTTTCAATCTTTTTATTTTTTAAAGAAAAAAATAAAAAGGATTTCCACTTCAATCGGGGCTAGGTATGATTAAAAAGAAAAATATGAAAAAACTA
>NZ_CBDIDC010000006.1:0-360941 GCF_965277525.1 Flavobacterium sp.
GGACTTAAAAGAAAATGATATTGTACTTATTGATACCGGTTGTCGCTTAGGAAGGTTATCTGTCAGATATTACACGAACTTATGTCTATGGAACACCAACTGAATCCCATATAAAAATCTGGAACTTAGAGAAGGCGGCACAAAAAGCAGCTTTTGATGCAGCACAATTAGGCGCAACGTGTGGTACTGTAGATGATGCAGCGCGAAAAGTAATCGCCAAAGCCGGTTTGAGTCCTGATTATGAACTTCCCGGATTACCTCATCGGGGTGGGCCACGGAACAGGCTTGGACATCCATGAATATCCCTATCTGGTTAGAGGGAATCCTACTGTTTTGCAAGAAGGAATGGTGGTAAGCAATGAACCTATGATTTGTATTCCGGGACAATTTGGAATCCGTCATGAGGATCATTTTTATATGACTTCAAAAGGTCCTAAATGGTTTACAACTCCTATGCATAGTATTGACAATCCGTTTGGTATTGGTATAAATTAATTTCTTATAACGACATAAAAAAAAGGGGAAACGATTCATCGTCTCCCCTTTTCTTTTACTCCAATTTTTTATTACTTAACCAATAATTTTTTATGCTCTGTAAAACTACCATCTGTAGCTACGACAATATAGACTCCTTTTCTCAGACGATGTACAGGATAAGAAGTTGCATTTTCCAGCACATCTATTATTGCTCCTGTACTATCGTAAATAGTTATTTTTATAGTGGATAAATTTAAATTCAACAAATTAAAATTAACTACATCTGAAGCCGGATTTGGATACATCGTAAATGATTTCGTAAAATCGACCTGATGGGCTCCTGCGCTTCCATTTTGTAAATTAATCGTTAACGGTGCGCTCCAATCGCTAAATTCAGTAGCATTTTTTGCTCTTACCCTAAATTGATAAACAGTTTGTGCCCCTTGTTTTGGAATCCATAAATAATAGGTCGCTGAAGTTCCAAAGGTAGTCCAGCCCGCAGTTGAATTATTTAATTGCACTTCGTAACCTGTAGCATTGGAAACGGTATTCCAAGATGCGTAAAATCCTGTGGCATACACTCCGGCATTACCAATATTCCCTGGTGTTGCTAATGTCACGGGATCCGGCGGTACCACTGTACCTGAAACCACAGAATAATCTTCTACTTCGCCATCGGCAATATTGCCACAAGCTAACGGATTTGAATAGTATTTCATTACAATACGCATTCTTGTAGTTCCCGCAAAAGCAACCGGAGTAAAACTGCCTGTAGCTGTACCATTGGAAGAAATTCCATCAATCACTTTTTCTGAAGCTTCAAAAACATTGTTTTTATTATAATCAATCCAGATTTCCCCAGTATTCTAAATAGGCATCACCTGAAAAACCCGCTTTCAAACTTACATTTGTAAGCACGTTTGGACTTACCGTTATTACTTTAGAAGAATAATCAGCATATCCTCCCGCATCTTTGCCGGAAGCATTCGTAAAACTTCCGATAGTTACTGAATTGATGTACTCATATTTATTATCTGCTTGTGTAGTACAATAAGATGAATTTGCAGTAATAGTAGCAGTAACTTCATTAGAATATGCCGAGTAAACGGAATTTGCTTTTGCACGCACTCTGTATTTATAAGTGTTTCCAGCTGTTAAACCTGTATTTGTATAGGTTACTGCTGTACTTGGCAATGTTACTATCTCAGCAAAGACATTGTCAGTTCCGGCTCTTTCAATTACAACGTTCGTGGCGTTTACAGCATTATTTACCCATGTTAATTGCACTTGTAGACTGGCATTATTAGCAGTTGCAGCCAAACCTGAGGGAGCCAAAACAGTTGTAGTGGTTTGAGCTCCGGCTAAAATTAATTCGTTAGGCTTTGTGTTATACGCATAATCCAAAACGCTGTAACCAACTCCTCCTGCTTCTACTTTAACATGCATCCAACCGTAACAAGTACGTCCTCTGCTCTTGTATTCAAATCCTACATATCCGGTTTGATTGTCCCAGGTGGTGTAAGTTGCTGTTCTTAAATCTAACTGATCCGGATATGCTGCACCTGGAGCTACAAAACTGCTTGACGCATCAATCGCGGTCCCCTGATTGATTAAGGCAATATTCCTTGTTCCGGCCTGACCAACTAATCTTTTGCCATACGTTTCAATTTTTAAAGCAGCAGCAGCAAATTGCCACGCTCCATACTCTGTGTTATCTCCAATACCTAAATCAAAATATTGCCATGTTTGTGCTGCCGAAGCAACAAAATCAGGATTATTAACATAGAAAATTCCGTAAGGCGCATCAAACTTCAAATTAATAGTTTTGGCAGCATTATCAAGAGTTGAGATTCCGCCTGTAATAGCAGCATCTTTAAAGGTTATTACCACTGCAGCATCGTTCGCCGGAATATGGGCAGCTGCTTTTCCTGTAAAAGAAACCACCAGCTTATTATTTGCCTGAAGAGTTAACACGGCTGTTAATCCTGAAGGAACGCCTGTGATTGTATAATCAGTTCCTGAAGTAAAGGTTCCGATACTTTTAGTAAAAGTTCCATTATTGGTCGATAAAGTGATTGTACTGGTTGCTGTAACACCTCCATCATTAGCTTCTGCTTCATATAAAACACTATCAGATAAAGTAACTGCTGTTTTATTTGACATTCCGGTATAAATTGGCGCATTAGGCTGCGTGTTATAGGCATATTCAGAAATGGTATAACTATCACCATTAGCCGCAACATCGACTTTAAACCACCCATAACAAGTTAGTCCTTCGATTTTATATTCAAAACCTACATAACCGGATTTTCCATCCCAGGTAGTATAATTTGCTGTACGCAAATCTAACTGATCAGGGTAGGCACCCGGAGCCGTCATATTGCTTGATGGTCCTACGGCTACATTTTGTGCCAGCAAAGAAATATTTCTGGTCCCGCTTTGGCAAGCTAACTTTTTACCGTAGGTTTCAATTTTTAAAGCATTAGCAGCATAACGCCAACCGCCAAATGATGTATCATCTCCTTTTTCGATATCAAAGGGTTTCCAAGTTAGAGCAGAAGAAATACTAACATTAGGCATATCTACAAAGAATATTCCGTAAGGATCTGTAAATTTCAAATTGAAAAACAAGGATGTACACGATAAACCTGTCGTTCCTCCGGCAAAAGCAGCCGGTAAAAATGTAATTCCGGCCGTTGTGTTTTGTGCTGCGGCATGATTTACAGCTTTTCCTGAAAGCGTTACCGTTAATTGTCCGCTTGAATTTACGGTAACTACAGGTGTAATTCCAGCCGGAAAAGTGTGCGTAAAATGTGTCCCTGCCAACATAGTTCCCGAGTTTAATGCAAAAGTTTTGCCGCCACTTAGTGTTACAATTGATGCGGAATCAAAAGCTCCGTCATTTACAACTGTTTCTTTAAAAGTGGTTGCGCTTGCGATTAAACTGCTTTCTGTTGTGTTTACTCCTGTATCGATTAAATTTTGAGGCTGCCAAAGTGTAATTCTTGCAGGATGCTGTAATGCTGCCATCATTCTGTCGATCTGCCCTTGCGTATACATTTTATAACAGCCTTGTGCACCATTATATCCCATATAGTTTTCAAAGTTTACCTTGTCACCACTGCAATTTGTTCCCGGCGTACAGCCAAGTGTGTGTAAACCGTCCTCTGGAGGTGTATCATCAATTTCATCTGTTCCGGAGCAACCACCTTCAAAAGTGTGGATCAGGTTCATAAAGTGACCAAACTCGTGTGTCAGGGTTGCCGAAAATTCTTTGCTATAAGAGTTATCATAAAGATAGGCGCCATTAAAAACAACACGTGCAGTATTGCTTGCTGTCATATCAGAATTAGGATACCAGGCCACTCCGGAATTATTGTAAACGCCATCATTATACAAATCATTCTGAATGTACACATTCATGTATTTAGTATTGTCCCAGGCATCTGCGGCGATCTGATCATCATAACCGCCTCCATTGCCGTAACCATTTTTCGCAGGATGAAAAACAACTCCGTTTGTACATCCTCCGTTAGGATCTTTTTTTGCCAGTTTAAATGTTACTTTTATAGTCCCTCTTCTTGCCTGAAAAAAAGGCTCAACAGTTTGATAATCGGCATTTCTTCCGTTAAAATCATCGTTTAACTGTGCCAGATGATTAACAATCTTTTCGTAGGTAATTGTTTTACCACTTTGTACATCTCCATAAATATGAAAAACTACAGGAATGGTATAGGTAACTTCTTCTGTTTTTGCAGTTTTACTTTTACGCTGAAGAGCAAACTTTTTGGTAAAAGCGTCAAAATCTTTTTTCTCCTGAAGTGAGCGTGGATTATTCCGGTACACTTTTGCATTTTCTTCTGTTGTCCGGCAAGGGAGTCCTTGCGCGCTAATTTTTCCTATCGAAAAAACCAGCAATAATAGTAGTAGTTTTAATTTCATAATTTATTTGGGTTAATTTGTTAACACCAAAATTAACAGGATAGGCACTACTTTAATGATACTATCTTAATTAAAAACAATACATAGTTATCAACTTTTTAACTTTAAAAAAACACTATATTAAAAAATAAACAACTTTAACTGAGTATTTAAAAACAAAACCTCCTTTTAACCAAACATACACAAACCACTAAAAACAAAAACCGGAAGCCTATCTAAAGGCTTCCGGCTAAAAACAATACAACTAATTCAAATCAAAATTTATCCCAGAAAATTTTCGTGGTCATTAAATCTCCGCCAATAGCAGTAGCGGCCTGCTCATAATTTTCTTTATTGAGTGTTTTATCAAAAAGGGAATATATATTGCGCACGGGTACTTTTCCTCCTGAGGCATCAACTGCCGTTGAAGGAGCTTTTAGAACAGGGAAATCTAATCTTCTGTATTCTGTCCATCCTTCATATCCCCTGTTATAATAGGCAATCCAGAGTTGGTATGCGATCTTTTCTTTTACAGTTCCTGCTGCAGTTGCAAAAGCAACATCAGCTCTGTTGCTATAGGTTTGTGCATCAGCATTTGAAACTCCCCAAAAATGCATGCTTGCCAAAATTCCTTTTTTATAATATTCTTCTGCAGCATCTCCAACACTAAACCCCCTGTTGGCTGCATCTGCCAACAAAAAGCAAGTTTCTGTATAATCAAAAAGAACTCCCGGATTTGTCTTCTCCTTTAGTCTTGGCCCTATATTAGAAAAATCGCTATAACTTACTTGTTTGGCGTAAGGAGCTCCTTTATACTGGCCTTGTTTCTTAGAATTTGGATTAAAAAAGATGTCGCGTCTTGGATCCTCTTTTGCATTCAGTTCATTGACAAAAAACTCTGTTGGCACAGTCTGGCTTTCATTTACCAAAGTATCATACAAAGGATTCATATCCACAAGTGAAGAAAAATAGGCAAACAATGCTGTTTGACCTTCGTTTGTCATTACTCCTGAATTATAAGCACTTTCAACCATCGTTTTGGCTTTAGCCGGTTCTACATCAGCAAGATGCAATCCAAGTTTTAGTTTTACACTATTGGCTAATATTTTCCAGTTATTTACATTGCCTTTATATATTAAATCTGCTGCTCCAAAGCTCTCTTTAGTAACATCCATGTCTGCAATTGCAACATCGAGTCTTGCTGCGAGATCTAAATAAATGCTTTTTGCATCATCATATTTAGGATAAGGATGCCCTTTAATATCCAGGGCTTCGCTATAAGCAACGTTACCAAACAAGTCAACAAGGGTTTGATATGTCATAATAATCTGAACTTCAAGAACTGCAATTTTGTTTTTCTTAATTGCAATATCCACTGCTCCCAATACTTCTTTATCTTTAATTTGTTTTTCTGCGTTTACCAGATCCTGCAGAACATCTCTGTATAATAAAATCGCATTAGAATTGCCTAAATTCCTTCTTTCCTGATTGTAGTTTACCTCATCAGTATAGGTTGTAGTTGTCCAATATTGGGCGTATCCTCTAAAATTGTTATTGTTTACTGAAGCGTTTGTCAGGAAAAATGCATACTCAACTTGTGCGCTTGTCATTAAGGCGCCGGGTAAAACAGTTGTATATGCTTTTTCGTCCTGATTTAAATCCTCCAGATTATCACATGAAACAACGGAAAGCAAAAGGACTCCTGCAAAAAATATTTTTTTTATTATTTTCATCTTGTTTGTTTTTAGAATTGAACTTTCATATTAAAGTTATACTCTTTTGATGTTGGCAAAACTCCAGTCTGAAATCCCTGAAGATTTCCGGAGGAAAGTCCCGCTTCCGGATCAGCATAGGGTAAATTTTTACTTATTATCCATAAATTAGATCCATTCACAGCGAAAATTATATTGCTTATAAAAGTATTTGTAAGGAATCTTGAAGGCAATTTATAACTTAACCCTACCTCACGTAACTTTACATAAGAAGCATCGTAAACATATTGCTGTTCCGGCATCGAGTTATAAAAAGAATATCCATTAGATCCCTCGACACTTACCACCACATTATTGGGAGTTCCGTCTTCTTTTACACCAGGCAATAAAACACCTCCTCCGTTTGCCACCGGATCTCTTTGCGGATTTCCTAAATGGTTATTAGAAACTGTACTTTGGTATATTCCGGTAGTGTGCCCAAAACGCTGGTCTAAAGAATAGACATCACCTCCCTTTTTGACGTCGATTAAAAAATTAAATGTGAAGTTTTTATACGTTAAAACGTTATTAAAACCACCAATCCAATCCGGATTTATATCCCCAATAGTAGCTCCGGCAGTTTGAAGGTATCTTCCGTTTGCACGAATTACTTTTTCTCCGTTTAAATAGGTAAACCCTGAACCTATAAGCTGACCAACAGGTTTACCAACTTCTGCAACATAACCTACACCCTGAAAAGAGCCTAGCGAAATTCTATCTGCCCCGCCTAGCGAAATCACCTCGTTTTTATTTGTAGACCAATTCACTTTTGCTTCCCAGGAAAAATCTTTTGTTTTTACAGGGATTACGGTCATTGTCACTTCATAACCTTTATTCTGAACATCTCCTGCATTGATCCAGGCTCTTGTATAGCCGGTTTGCGTTGGGGTTTCAATTGAAAGAATCTGATTTGTTGTATTTGTTTTATAGTAGGAAAAATCAAATCCCAACCTGTTTTTAAACAATTTAAGTTCAATTCCGGCTTCAAATCCTTTGGTTAGCTCACTCTTTAAATTAGAATTACTTTTACTGTTTTCAGTAGAAAAACGAATTCCGTCTGGACCAAAATTATCACTCTTGGGATAAGTTGATGAAATCACGGCAAACGGAGCGTCATTACCGGTTTCAGCATAATTTAAACGGAGTTTTCCAAAAGACAACCAATCAGTCCTGATATGATTACTGAAAATATAGGTAGCCGTAATAGAGGGATAGGAATACGTATTATTATTTTCCGGTAATGTAGACGACTGATCCACACGATAAGTTCCTTCGAGGAAATAAGTTTCCATAAAATTAAAACTTGCATTAGCATAAATACTATTAGTTCCCAAAGTCACCTGAGATTCAGAAGGACTGTTTATTTTATCGATAGAATTATTTAAGGCATAAATTCCCGGAACTACCAATCCTCCATTGGTCGCAGCAAATATTGAGTTACTGACAGAGCGTCTTGAATTTGCTCCAGCCATTCCGTTAAACTTGATTTTATCAGTAATAGTAGTCTTGAAATTTAGAATTAAATCAAAATTTATCTCTCTAAAAGTTTTATCAAATCTTGTATATTGTCCCAGTGCATTTGGAGTTCTTTTTGACCCTACCGCAATGCGCTCTTCCTGTAGTTGATGATAATAATCTACAGCACCTTTCGCTGTTACATCAAACCAATCGTTTATTTGCGTATTCAAAGCCATATTACCAAAGAATCGATCACGGTCTAAAGTATTATAATTGTTGGCTCTTTGAAAATAGGGATTATCATGAAACTGAATTTTCAAATCATTAGGACCTCCTACGCTCCATGTTGTGTTTTCTCCTGTCAAATTATAAGCCTCTCTCAGATCCTTAAAATCAACACTTGTTGAATACCATTGTCTGACACTGCTTAAATAATTATTTCCGCCATCTCCGTAACCCGTTTCATTCATTCCCTTAGCATTTGCCTTTAAATAATTGGCAGAAGCCGATATTCTGGTTTTGGGTTTTAAATTATAACTTGCCGAGAAATTGAAATTATCTTTACGATTATTACTATTTGGCAAAATTCCCTGACCCTGGTCATAATTAGTATATCCTACTCTAAAGTCACCATTTTCATTAGAAGCTGAAACTGCAATATTATTGGTCACCGTTATGCTATTCTGATAAAAACTATTTGGATTCTCCCTTACCGGATTCCATGGGGTTGCTTTTCCGTAACCGGGCAGTTCAGGATAAAATGAACTCCAATTGTATACTAGTAAATTAGAATCAAATTTAGGTCCCCAGGAAGCATCATCTGTTGCAGCATAAGGATGTACGCCATTACCTAAATCAACTGTACCATAAAAATCGCCATATCCGCCACCGTATTGATTTTGATATTCCGGCAGCGTCTTTTTATCTACTACACCAATAGTAACTCCGGAACTAAAACTGACTCCTAAACCACCTTTAGATTTACTTCCTTTTTTCAGGGTTACCAAAATTACCCCGTTAGATGCTCTGGAACCGTATAAGGCAGAAGCGGCAGAACCTTTTAAAACGTTCATTGTTTCAATATCATCCGGATTAATATCCGAAGCTGCATTTCCATAGTCATATCCTCCGGTATTACCACCGCTTTTCTGATCTGTACTATTGGTATTGTCATTATTTAAAGGAATACCATCAACAACCCATAATGCCTGATTATTTCCTGTTAGAGATGTCGTACCACGAATGATAACATTAGTCGAACCGCCAATATTATTATTGCGCCTTATTTGTACACCTGCAATTTTTCCCGAAATAGAGTTTGCGACATTCCCGGTGTTTACTTTTGTCAGCTCATCACCTTTTATTTCCTGAGTTGCATATCCCAGGGATTTCTTTTCTCTTTTAACTCCCAAAGCTGTAACAACAATTTCCTGAAGCTGCTCTGAACCTCCTGATAAAACTACGTTAACGGCATCACCGGTAACTTTTTTCTCCTGAGTTTTCATTCCGATATAATTAAAGATAAGAACAGAATTCAGACTTGTTTTAATCGAATATTTCCCGTCAAAATCTGTTTGAGTTCCTGTTTTTGTTCCTTTGATCAATACACTCGCACCCGGTAAAGGCACTCCTGCATCATCTGAAACAATTCCTGATACAATCCGCTCTTGTGCAAAGGCAAATTGTGCTAGCAGTACAAAAAAGAGTACAGCTGTTTTTCTTTGAAAAAACTTAAATTTCATAAAATGGTTTTATAATTAGTATTGGCAAATATTTTGCTTTTTTGATAATTTTTATGATAATATATTATCACAAAAACCTATTATATTACCCTTTAACTACATATTTTACACTTTTGCATGTATTATCTTATCCTAGACAAAAACATCACATTTTTTTTAAAAAAATTTTGATTTTTAAATTTGTTTCAAAACAAAAAAAGGAGAATTTCTTTTTATCGAAATTCTCCTTTTACTTATTATTTATTACAACTTACTTAGCTCCCGGCGGGCATTTTTCTTGTATGAATTTTATAAAAGTATCTATCAAATGTTGCCTCGTGCCTTCTCCCTCATAGATACTATGGGAACGATTTGGGTAAATCATTAAATTAAAAACTTTATCGTATTTAACGAATTCATTAATCAAAACCTCGGCATTTTTATAGTGCACATTATCATCCCCTGTTCCATGAATATAAAGCAAATTTCCTTTTAAATTCTTTGCATGTGTTACCGGCGAAGCCTGAATATAAGCTGCTTCATTTTCACCCGGCAATCCCATGTAGCGTTCCGTATAGATATTATCATAAAAATGCTGATCTGTAACTGCCGCTATGGCAACTCCTGTCTTGTAAATTTCAGGGTATTGAAACATCAGGTTTAAAGTAACAGCACCACCACCACTCCAGCCATGAACAGCAACTCTGTCTGCATCAATAAAATTCCATTTTAAAATTTCTTTCGCTGCCATTGCCTGATCACGAGTATTGATAATTCCGATATTTTTATAAATAGATTTTCTCCATTTTGTTCCTTTCAATACCGGGGTCCCTCTGTTATCCATTGCAATTCCTATGTATCCTTGTGGAATTAACAGATCTATAAACCCATTAAAATAAGGCATATCATTCGCAACAGAAGCCATTGGCTCACCATAAACATAAAAAAACAACGGATATTTTTTTGTTGGATCAAAGTCAAGTGGTTTAGCCATAATTCCGTCCATTTCGATACCATCTACAGTAGTTATCTTAAACTTTTCTAAAGAAAAATCACGTACCGGTTTTGTAAAAACATCTGCTTCGCCTGGCAGTATTTTTTTATGATCCGGCAGCGAAACTAAACGGATATTAAAATCCCGGTTGATAGTAGAATTTGTGTGTTTTGCATACGATCCGTCAGTAGAAAATTCATATTCATTGGTTCCTTCGAATATTTCAGGAGTAACCCTTTTTGTTTTTCGGGAATTTAAATTCGTTTCATACAAATACCGCTGAGTTGCATCCTTAGGACTTGCGATATAATAAACTGATTTTGTTTTATCATTATATGCATTAAAATAAGCATCAAATTTTCCGGTCGTGATAAGTTCTTTCTTTTTTCCGTCCCTGCTAATTTTATAAATATGCATCCAGCCATCCGCATCAGAACTCCATAAAAAAGCTTTTCCGTTATCTACAAACTGACAGGGGAAACCATCATATACTCCGGAAGAAATGTCAAAAACATCAATCCACTCATTTGATTTTTCCTGATAAATTAAATCTGCCTTACCGGATTGTGTGTTGCAATTATAAAGAGAAGCCTGATTTTGATTTCTATTCAACTGCACGACCATTACAGCATCTTTGTCAACCCATTCCATTCGAACCAAATAATTATTATCAGGTTCACCGGGGATATCAAGCCAGTTTGTTTTTAGAGCACTAATGTCAATAATACCAATTTTTACTGAAGAAGGTTTTTCTCCCGCTTTAGGATATTCTACAGGAACTACGAACGGATATAAAGCATCTGTATTATTGATCATTAAGTGAAATTTTGTCCCCGAAGCATCAACACGCCAAAAAGCAATACTTTTTCCGTCAGGACTCCAGCGAAATCCATCACGTGCGGCAAGTTCTTCTTCATAAACCCAATCAAAAGTTCCGTTGATGATTTTATCAGTTCCATCTGTTGTCAATGGTGTTATTTTACCTGAACTTAAATTTTCAACATAAATATTATGTTTCGACACATAAGCAACATTTTCATTGTCATTAGAAAATTTAGCAAACATCAAGGAAGATTCTTCTAAATTTGCTCCAAGCTTTCTGCCTTTTCCTGTTGTTATATCAAAAAACCAATAATCACCTTTGGTATTGGCTCTCCATACTTTTTTTGAATTGGTATAAACCAGTACTTTTGTCTTATTTTGATTCCAGACCAATTCTTCGATCGTCCCCTTGAAACCTGCATTTTTTAATTGTTCACGGGTCAAAACAGTCTTGTTCTGATTTAATTTATCGACATCGTAAACCAAAATATTCTCTTCTGAATTTACCCAGAACGAATGCGAATTTGGCAGCCACTTTAATTCATTTATGTCAATATTTTTTTGGGCAAAAATACCTGAGCAAACAAAAAGCAGTGCTAAAAATTGTTTTTTAATCATGATTTATTTGGTGTTTATTAGCTGTTCTATTTCCTCTGTTTCGATGGGCATTTCTTCACACAGATTAATATTTCCATCCTCGGTCAGTAAATAATCATTTTCTAATCGGCAGCCAATACCTTCTTCCCGAATATAAATTCCGGGTTCGCAGGTCAGCACCATTCCTTTCTCAAAAGGTTTTGAGTATAGCCCTACATCATGAACATCCAGGCCCAGATAATGTGCCGTTCCGTGCATGAAGTATTTTTTGTATGCTGGATTCTGAGGATCCTGAGAGGCTATTTCTTCTTCCGTAATCAATTGTAGTTTAACTAATTCTGCTTCGATTAATTTTGCCATTTGCGATTCGTAATCTTTCGACATAACACCGGGTTTCAAGAACTTTGATCCCTCTTTTAAGCAATGCAAAACCGATTCGTAAACTTCTTTCTGACGTGGCGAAAATTTCCCGTTTACCGGAAGACATCGTGTAGTATCAGAATTATAATTTGCATAACAAACGCCAAAATCGACCAACACCATCTCACCATCTTTACAAACTGAATCATTGGTATTGTAATGAAGTGCACAGGCATTTTTACCCGACGCAATAATGGGTCTGAACGCATGACGGTTTCCGCCATTTTTAATATATTCGTACGCCAGTTCAGCTTCGAGTTCGTATTCTTTTGCCTCAGGTTTTACAGCTTTCAACAGCGCTTTGAACCCTCTGATACTTATTGCAATTGCTTTTTGAATCAGGGCCATTTCTTCATCAGATTTTATTGGTCTCAGATCCCGGGTAATTTTAGCAACGCGCTCATATTGATGCAATGGGTATTTCTGTTTACACCACTGAATCATTCGATCCTGACGCGTATTCATTTCTGATGTTACCCTTTTAATATGTTCGTTATGTCCTAAATAAATGGCATCTGCTTCGAACGCAAAAAGCTGTATTGCTTTTTCAAATTCATGAATCCATTTTACATTCTTGATTCCGGAGATAGCCGAAGCTTTTTCTTTGGTCAAAAAATCGCCTTCCCAGATTAAGGTATCTTCGCTAACTTCTTTTACAAATAAAATCGCCTTATTTTCTTCTTTAAAAGCATCGGGATAAAGCACCAGAATCGTTTCATCCTGTTCAATTCCTGACAAATAAAACAAGTCATTGTTCTGTGCAAATCCCATGACATCATCTGCATTATTAGGCATTACATCATTTGATGTCAAAATTGCCAAACTGTTGTTTTGCATCTTTGCCACAAACCTTTTTCGGTTATTTTCGAATAAAGAAACCGGAATCGAATCGTATCTCATCTTTTATAATTGAAACATTTTAGTATTGACAGAGAGCGTTTTACCGGAAATAATCTCCTCGATTATTTTCCCTGTCGCAGGCGCCAGGCTTAATCCCATCATAGCGTGCCCTGTTGCGAAAGTCAAATTTACGACTTTTTTTGCCCTTGTAATAACAGGCATTCCGGAAGGTGTACAAGGCCTGAATCCCAACCAGGTATCTTGTGCTTCCGGCATTTCGACTTCCATATCCGGATAAAATTCGTTTATACTATTTACGATTCCCTGCAATCTGTTCTGGTTGATTTTTGTATCTCCGGTATGTGTAATTTCCATTGTACCTCCAAAACGAATGTCTGTATTCATAGGCGTGACAGCTACTTTTCCTTCGCACAAAATAGAAGGAATCGAAGGTTTATGATTTTTATCCTTCAGTGTAAAACTGTACCCTTTTCCCGGTAAAATTGAAATCGAAATTCCTGTTTTTTTAGCCAGTACAGGACTCCAGGATCCAGCTGCCAAAACCACTTCATCTGTAGCAAATGTACCTTTGCTGGTCACAATCTTTGTAATTTTATTATGATCAAAAACAAAATCCTGCACATTTGTCGCCGGATGAATTTCGACATTTAATCGTTTTAATTCCTGTTTAATAAAGTCCAGAAATTTTTGAGGATACAAATGTGCGTCACTTTTATAATGAACTCCACCTAAAACATTTGTTTTTGTGCCTTTCTCTAATTTCGTGACCTCGGCTGCCGAAAGATAATCAACTTCCAGGCCTAATCTTTGCGCTTCTTTTGCTTCATGAAATATATCTTCTGCTACTTTTTCTGTTTTGTACAACATCAAAAGTCCTTTTTCTTCATAGAAAAAAGAATCATTTTCTTTGGCAAAATCCTGATATAACTCTTTACTCAACAAGGATAAATCACGCAATGCCGGCATTGCTTTTTCTACATGTTTAGCGTTGGCATGTTTATAGAATTGAAGTCCCCATTTTATCAAATCAGAATTCAGTCTTGGTTTTACATAAAACGGACTTTGGCTATCAAACATCCATTTTATTCCCTGGGCGATCATACCGGGTTGTGCCAACGGAATTATATGCGACGGGACGATCATTCCGGCATTCCCGTATGAACAGCCATCACTCATTTCTGACTGATCAAAAATAATTACTTCATATCCTTCTTTGGCAAGATAATAAGCTGAACACAAACCTATAATACCTCCTCCAACTATACTTACTTTTTTCATTTGATTAGAATTAAAAAAATTCATTGAAGGAGCATTTTATTCTTCTTCAATGAATAGAAATTTTTAATAGTTTATTAAATTACCTGAAAACCATGCGCATAAGGATCATCTGCTTCATCAATCATAATCGTGTTATAACCATATACTTTTGCCCAACCCTGAATACTTGGCACTATTGCAGGAATATCTCCAATAGTTGTTTCTTCTACAATTCTGCCAATAAACTTGCTCCCTATATAACTTTCATGAATAAAATCTTCGCCAATTTTAAGCTTTCCCTTAGCATGCCACTGAGCAATTCTTGCAGAGGTTCCGGTGCCGCAAGGCGATCGATCAATGGCTTTGTCTCCATAAAAAACAGCATTTCTTCCGGATGAAGTCGGATCTAAAGGTTCTCCTGTCCATAATAGATGTGTCACATCCCGAATCGTATCATTTTGTGGATGAATAAAATAATCCGGATATTTCTCATTGATTCGCTTGCGAACTTCCTGACTGAACTGAATAATTTTTCCAGCCGAAAAATTCTGAATTCCTGAGAAATTTTCTTGCGGATCTACAATTGCGTAATAATTTCCGCCATAAGCAACATCAAAAGTAATTTCGCCCAATTCCGGACAATCTACAGTCAAACCTTCGGCGGCCAGATATGATTTTACATTCGTCAAACGAACCCAGTCTACCTTGCCTCCGCTTTGTTGATATTCAATATTTACTAAGCCGGCCGGAGCCTCCATTTTTATTTTTCCGGGTACTTTAGGTGTAATCAAACCTTCTTCGATGGCAATAGTAATAGTACCTATTGTTCCGTGACCACACATGGGCAGGCAGCCTGATGTTTCGATAAATAATATTCCAAAATCATTTTCAGGATCAGTTGGCGGATATAAGATACTGCCGCTCATCATATCATGACCGCGGGGTTCAAACATTAATCCTTTGCGAATCCAATCAAATTCTTTTAAAAAATGCTGGCGTTTCTCACTCATATTAGCACCTTTTAAATTTGGTCCTCCACCAGCCACAACTCTCACAGGATTTCCGCAAGTGTGTGCATCTACACAAAAAAAAGTTTTCTTTGACATTATTTTATCTGGGATTTTGTTTGAATATTATTTAGCGTTCTTAAAATTTGCAACGGATTTTCATTTTTTAATTCGGCCGGCAACAAATCATTGGGCCAATTCTGATAACTAAAGGGTCTTACCCAGCGATAAACAGCATGAATACCAACGGCGGTAAATCTCGAATCCGAAGAGGCAGGATAAGGACCTCCGTGAATCATCGACGGACAAACTTCAACTCCTGTAGGAACACCATTAAAAATCAAACGTCCTACTTTGTTCTGCATTGCCACAACCAGTTTAGTGTACTCTTTTAGCTCCTCTGATTCTCCAATAATTGTCCCTGTCAATTGTCCGTCTAATTGGTTGACAATTTTCAATAATTGTTCCTCATCCTCGCATTGCACAAGGATCGAAACAGGTCCGAAAACCTCATGACTTAAAGTTTTATTTTCTAAAAAGGTTTTACCGCCTACAGTCAAAATTTTCTGAACTCCAAAATTAGGATCAGCTTCACCTTTATATTCTGCAATTTTAGAAACCCCTTTTTGAGAAATCATTGTTGCCACTCCTTCTTCAAAACTATCTTTCATTGAAGGATGCAGCATACAAAATGGTTCCATTTTTTCAATAGCGTTTTTTAATTCTTCTGAGAATTTATTTAGTTGGGCATTTTTTATTCCAATTAATAAACCGGGATTGGTACAAAACTGTCCGGCTCCAAGAGTAATTGATCCTGCATAGGCAGTTGCCCATTTTTGACTATTTTTTTCTAATGCTTTTGGCAGAAACACCACTGGATTTACACTTCCCATCTCCGCAAAAACAGGAATAGGTTCCGGTCGTTGTGCGGCAAGATCAAATAAAGCTCTTCCGGCACGAATACTTCCCGTAAATCCAACTGCTTTTACCAATGGATGTTTAACCAGGCTGGCTCCAAGAGTTGTTCCGCCACCAACCAGATTAGAAAAAACCCCATTAGGCATATTCGTTTTTTCTGCTGCTTTCAAAATTGCAGAAGCCACCATTTCGCCTGTACCAACATGCATCGAGTGACTTTTTACAATTACAGGACAACCCGCGGCTAAAGCCGAAGCGGTATCTCCGCCAGCTGTTGAAAATGCAAACGGAAAATTACTTGATCCAAAAACTACAACCGGACCTAAAGGGACCAACATTTTTCTTAAATCTTCTTTGGGAACAGGATGCCTTTCTATTATTGCAGTATCAATTGCAGCCTGAACCCAGCTTCCTTCAGTAAGCATCTGAGCAAACGCACGAAGCTGACCAACCATTCTGCCTCGTTCTCCTTCTGCTCTGCCCATCAGGAATCCGGATTCACTGCAATACTGCACTAACAAATCATCTCCTAAAGCTAAAACTTCGTCTGCAATAGCATTTAAAAAAACAGCCTTTTCAAGACCTGAACACTTTTTATAAGTCCCAAATGCCTGATGGGCTAACGCAACAGCTTCTTCTATTTCTTCCTGAGTTGCTTCTGTAAAAATCCAGGGATTTTCCTTATTTAGCTGCGGATTAAATGTTTTGAATGTTTTTTGTCCCTCAGCTTTAAGTTTATTCCCTACATAATTTTTCCCTGTAATCATATCTCTTTTTGTTTTTGAATAAGTATTTTACACTCCTTAAAAGGAAACTTCAAACCAATTGTACCAACAGAAGATTATAAATTTTTATAATCGGGCAATACCGGTCTGGATGCCAAGGATTTTGTAATAATATCTAAAACATGTTCTCTTTCAGTCCCTCGTAGCGGTAATCTTGGTGCGCGAACATTTTCTGTTCCAATTCCTGTTGCTACTTCTGCAAGCTTGATATTCTGAACTAAAAAAGCATTAATGTCTAATTCTAATAAAGGTAAGAACCATCTGTATATTTTGAGCGCCTCCTCTATTCGGCCTGCTTTGGCCAATTTATAAATTGCTACTGTTTCTCTGGGAAAGGCATCTACCAACCCTGAAACCCATCCATCAGATCCCATCAATAAACTCTCCAGGGCCAAAGTGTCAACTCCTGATAATATTTTTAACCGATCTCCAAAACGATTAATCATTCTGGTTACATTAGAAATGTCTCTGGTTGATTCTTTTACGGCCTGAATATTATCGAATTTCAAAATTTCTTCAAACATATCCAGCGTAACTTCAATTTTATAATCTATAGGATTATTGTATACCATTATGGGAAGCGATGTGTTTTTTGCCACTTCCGAAAAATACATTACTGTCTCATAATCAGAAGCTTTATAACGCATAGGAGGCAACATCATCAAGCCTTTTGCGCCATCTTCTTCTGCTTTATTAGCTGCCAGAATCGCTCCACGTGTAGTTTGTTCTGCAATATTCATGATCACAGGCACCTGATTATTAACTATGCCAACAGTACCTTTTACCAACTCTCTTTTCTCTTCTTCTAAAAGAGTACTGGCTTCTCCCAGTGTTCCTCCAAGAATTATTCCTTCAACACCGGCTTCTAATTGTGCTTTTAAGTTTACCTCAAACATGCTGAAGTCTAATTTATCATCTACAGTAAATTTTGTAGTTACTGCCGGCATTACGCCTTTCCATTGAATACTCATAATATTGATTTTAATTGGAACCAAAATTATTTATATTGAGCAAAGCAGGAGGCTAATAAATTACCACAAAATAATACTATATTACCACATATAAGCCAGTTAGGCAAAAAACAAACTAATATATTGCTGTTTTTTTACCAAAATAAAATATATTTGAAGTAACTAACCTAACCCAACCATGAAAGTTTTCCCCTTTAAAATCCCTAAATCGGGAGAAGATCCCCTTATATATCAAGAAGACAGAGAAGTTGTTTTTTATGACAAATTGCATCAGCATGAAGAGATTCAAATCAGTTTTATAGAAAAAGGCCAGGGTGCAATTTTTGCAGGTGACACTATTTCCCACTATAATGATGGTGATATATTAGTAATTGGAAGCAACTTACCACATGTTTTCAGAAGTGAAGTACACGAAAATGAATCCTCTGTAATGCTTACTTTATTTTTTACGACCAACTCATTTGGCAAAGATTTTTTTACGCTTCCTACTTTTAAAAATATTAATCCGTTATTAGAAAACAGTAAAAATGGATTTATAATTCATAACGCTCCGAAAAAAATCACCAAATCTTTTAAAAAACTAAAAAAATCAGACAATTACGAACGTTTCATTCTGTTTTTAGGAATACTGAAATGGCTTTCAAACAATGATAAAGAACATTTGTCTAATCATTTGTATGATAAAAAAATAACTGATAACGAAGGGAAGAGAATGCAAACGGTGTTCGAGCATGTGATGACTAATTTTCAGAAAAATATAAATTTAGATGAAATAGCTTCAATTGCCAATATGACCAAAAATGCATTTTGCCGTTATTTTAAAGTCAGGACAAACAAATCTTTTTTTCAGTTTTTAATCGAAATAAGAATTGAGCATGCCTCGAAATTATTAGCCAATAATGATGAACTTTCTGTTTTAGAAATTGCTGAATTATGCGGATTCAATAACATCTCCAATTTCAACAGAAAATTTAAAGAATTAAAGCAAACTTCACCTTTACAATATAGAAAGCTAAACTTATAGCCACTCGAAATCTGCTTTTTTTTTAACCGAAAAGTACGCTAATATTTTACTTTACGTTTAGAAAACACAAGGTTCACAAAGCCAGATCAGCACAAAGTTTTGCGAACCTTGTGTTTTTATAATGCCCTACCGTTTAAAAAATCTTTGCGTACTTTGCGGTTAAAAAACTATTCCATGGAAAGTCTTGCCATGATAGGATAATGATCTGAATTTTCGAAATCAGGGAAGCTTTCAAATTGTTTTACTTTCATTTTACTGTCTGTAAAAATATAGTCAATTCGGGCCGGATAATAGCGGAACTTATAAGTTGCCCCAAAACCTTCTCCTGCTTCTTCAAAAGCATCCTTTTGTTTTCCTTTTATACTTCGGTAAACGTATGAAAAAGGGCTGTTATTCATGTCTCCACAAATAATAAATGGAGTGGTACATTTTTTTATATTTTCCTTAAAAATTTCTGCCTGCTCCTGTTGCTGCCTAAATCCTTTACTGATTCTCGTATAAATAAGCTGCGATTTTTCCTGATTTACATTATCAATATTATTTGAGATATCACTTACATCCGGCGAAATTTTAATAGATTGCAAGTGCATATTATACACTCTGATTACATCCTTACCCCGCTTGATATCTGCATAAATTACATTGTTGTCTGAATTTGGAAAAATAATATTTCCCTCGAAAATAATAGGAAACTTAGAAAAAATAGCCTGTCCGGTTTTAATCTGTTTTCCATCAATAAAAATATAACGGTGCGGATACACTTTCAGATCAATATGAGCTGAATTTGAATATTCCTGAATACACAGAATGTCCGGATCCTTTTCGTCAATAAAAGCTTTAATATTGGATGGAATATCATCACGATCCAACCATTTAAAAACATTAAAAAGACGAACGTTATAACTCATTATAGAGAAGTCTTTTTCATCTTTAACATATTCCTTGGCAGAGAATTTATAAAATTTACTGATAAATGTAATTCCGGTTAACAAAACCAGACCAGACAAAATAAGACGCTTTTTAAACTGAATTGCCCAATAAACAAAGAAGAACCCATTGAACACAAAAAAAGCCGGCATAAAGAGTGTCAGCACCGATAAAAGCGGAAAACTTCTAGGTGCTAAAAAAGGCAAAATATAAATACTAAAAGTTACTACAGTCAGCACTATATTCAAAAAGAACATTATTTTATTAAACCACGAAAGGTTTTTCATATTTTCTTGCTAAAAGGATTATTTTCCAGCTTTAAATAAAAACTCTTTTTCTTCTTTTGTCAGACAATCATAACCGGACTGGCTAATCTTATCTAAAATTTCATCAATTTGTTGTTGCGTTTTATCTTTCGTAACAATTCTGGATGCAACTTTTTCTGCAGGTTTTTTATAATTCTTATGAACTTTTTTGAAAGGGGTCGAAGGGGATTTTTTGAATAGGTTTGTAAAGAAATCTATTGTTCTGGAAATGATGATACTTAAATCTGTACCATTTTGAAGCAATTTAATAAAAATAAAACCAAAAAGAGCTCCTGCTAAATGTGAAATATGCCCACCGGTATTATCTAAACGAAACTGCATTAAATCCAGAACAAGAATTACCGTTGTAATGTGCCAAAGCTTTACATTACCAATAAGCAATAAACGAACATTCATTAAAGGCTGATACGTCGTCACGCCAACTAAAACTGCCATGATCGCAGCTGAAGCTCCAACAATACTACCCGGAATATTTAAAAAATAAAAACTTAAAGAGAACACAACACCAGAAAAAACAGCCCCTAAAATATATAGGCCGAGGTATTGCTTCTGAGTAAAAAAAGTCAGGAACAGATTGCTCGCGAAATTCAAAACCATCATATTGAACAACAAATGTAAAAATGAGGAATGAAAAAATGCATACGTCAAAAAGGTCCATGGCCTAAACATAAATACATTTGGATCTGACGATAATGCCAGCCAGTCTGGATATGCAAAACTCCCGCCCGAAAACTGATAAAAGAACACTAATGAGATCAGAAAACAAGCAATGTTCCAGTAAATAACACGCATTGCTATGCCGCCTAACTTATATTGTAGTTTTAAATCATCAAGAATATTCATAATAGCTTCTTTTAGTTTCTATTTGCGATATTAAAATTAAAAATTAATTCCAACGATTACCATTAAATTGATTCTTTTTCCAGTACCACATAATTAAAAAACCAAACAAAGCACCTCCAATATGTGCATAATGCGCTACTCCGTCACCAATTCCCATAAATGAATTCCCCAGAATACCAAAGAAGCCATCATAAAGAAGCATATAAACCGGTACAAAATATTTCGCTTTTATCGGAATAGGAATAAACATAAGGGCCAGCTCTGCATTAGGAAACATAAATGTAAAAGCCACAAGCAATCCGTAAATTGCACCAGAGGCCCCCACAACAGTTCCCAAATACGCTTCAGTAAAATGTTTAAATTCAGAAACTGATAATATCTGTTGCCATCTTGTGTCTATTTTTCCTTCATCTAACAATTGCAAAATTTGCACTTTATTAAATCCGTTGGCAATTAAAGTTTGTAGTGCATCCTGATAAAAATAATAATTTACAGCAAAATTCACCAAAGCTGCCCCTAAGCCACAAGAAATATAAAAGAATAAGAATTTTTTCCCACCCCAAAAATGCTCCAGTGTAGAACCAAATGAATATAATGCAAACATATTAAACGCAATATGCATTACACCTCCATGCATAAACATGTGCGTAAGTGGTTGCCATACTTTGAAACCAGGATTTTCAGGAAAAAACAACGAAAAATATTCGTAAGAAACCGGCACTAATTGAGAACCAATAAAAAATATAATGTTGATTATCAACAATTGTTTTACTACGGGAGTCATATTCATCATAAGGCAAACTTTTTATCTATATCTTCCACACGCATTGTAATGAAAGTTGGTTTTTGAAAAGGTGATATATTTGGATCTTTACAAGCAAACAAACCGTTTACTAAATTATCCTGTTCTTTTTCGGTTAAATAAGATCCTGTCTTAACCGCTAAACTTTTGGCCATCGATTTGGCAATAGTATCATTTTGACTGTAACTATTGGCTGGAATTCCGTCTTGTAAATCACTTAACAATTGCTCAATCACAAGAGAAACTTCACTTTCGGTAATATTAACCGGAATTCCCGAAATCACAACATGATCAGTTTGTGCTTCTTCAAAAACAAAACCAGTTGTTTCTAAAGACGGTTTCAATTCTTCAATTAACGTCATTTCATCCGATGAATAAAATAAATTCAAAGGAAACAACAATTGCTGACTTGAAGCCTGGTTCACAGTCATATTCAATAAAAATTGCTCGTACAAAATACGTTGATGCGCACGTTGCTGATCAACGATTACCATTCCGGATTTTATGGGCGAAACAATATACTTTTTATGAATCTGATATGTTCCCTGACTTGCCTGCTCAATTTCATGATCATTAAACAATGACGAAGTTACTTCTTCATTTTCAAATGTAAAAGGCGAACTTTCTATTGTATCGGTTTCTAAACCTACATATAAACTTTCCCAGGTTGCTGTAGGCTCTACTCTTTTATTATATCCGGAATAGGAACCTGAACCCGATCCAGACGCGGAACTAAAACCTGATCCGGAACCTGAACCTGATTTAGAATAATGCTGGTTGGTTTTATCATCTGTAAACGGATTATAAGTACCATCAACCTGAATTGTTGGTGTCTCTCCCTCTAAATCTTTATAATGATAAGGCGTATCTAAATTAGCATCACGATCAAAATCAAGAACAGGAGACACATTAAATTGCCCTAAACTATGTTTGATTGATGCTCTAAGAATAGCATATAAAGCCTGTTCATCATCAAACTTAATTTCAGTTTTAGTAGGATGAATATTGATATCTATCGTGTTTGGCGGCACCTGCAAATACAAGAAATAGCTAGGCTGTGAACCGTCTTTCAAAAGTCCGTCGTATGCAGCCATTACTGCATGATGCAAGTAACCACTTTTAATAAAACGATCGTTTACAAAAAAGAACTGTTCTCCCCTGCTTTTCTTTGCAAATTCAGGTTTACAAACAAATCCCTGAACATTGATAATTTCTGTATCTTCGTTAACAGGAACTAATTTTTCATTTGTTTTACCGGACATAATCCCAACAATACGCTGGCGATAGCCTGCGGCAGGCAAATTATACATTTCACTTCCGTTATGATAAAACGTAAAATGAATATTAGGGTGCGCCAAAGCTACACGCTGAAATTCATCCATAACATGGCGAAATTCAACAGTATCTGACTTTAAGAAATTACGACGGGCAGGGATATTAAAAAATAAGTTTTTAACCGCAAATGAAGTTCCCTTTGGCAAAACAGCCACTTCTTGAGAAATAAATTTACTTCCTTCAATAACAATATGCGTTCCCAGTTCTTCCTGATCTTGCTTCGTTTTCATTTCCATGTGCGCAATTGCAGCAATAGAGGCCAATGCCTCTCCACGGAAACCTTTTGTACACAAGGAAAACAAATCCTCTGCCTGACGGATTTTAGAAGTCGCGTGACGTTCGAAACACAAGCGTGCATCAGTCACACTCATTCCTGAACCGTTATCAATAACCTGAACCAATGACTTCCCTGCATCTTTAATAATCAACTTAATATCAGTTGCTTTAGCATCAACAGCATTTTCTAACAGCTCTTTTACGACTGAAGCAGGTCTTTGAACCACCTCTCCAGCGGCAATTTGATTGGCAACATGATCGGGAAGTAATTGAATTATACTCGACATTAAGAAAAAATAATTAAAAGGTTAAGGTTAAAATTTTCAAACCAAGAAGCACAAATTTAATGAATTTCTACTGGCTTTTAGAATAAGTCCCCTCATAAAAAAAACAAAAAACCTGTACTATTTTACACAGTACAGGTTTTTAATATTTTAGAAGAAATATATTGTTATTCTTTAGTGCTCTTTTTTTATAATTCTACGATCTGAATTGCCTTAAAACCGACATTTTATCAAACCTGAATATATTAATCTTTGACATAAAAGTGATTTCCCATTATATCTTTAAGACCAACAAAAACCATCCAGATAAAAACAAAACAAAGCAATATGCCAAATCCTGACTTTAAACTTCCGATCGTAAGAGGAACCAGCAAAACAGCAAAAATCATCGAGCCCACACCGACCAACAACAAAAAAAGTTCATTAGTATCTTTCTTTCTGAACTCATTAACAGCAATGATCACTAAACATATAGTATAAGCAAAAATAAGTCCGTTAACCCATAAATTAGAAGATTCCGGGTGGTTTTTCAGCGTAGTAAAGGAATCCCAGCAAACAAGAATTGAGAAAAAAATTCGGGAAATAGCCCAAAAAAATCTTGTTTTACTGAAAAGATCACTCATACTCCTTACTCTTTATCAATTTTTATTGGAGTCTCTTCTATTTGAATCGCACCGGAAGACAACAAAGGCTGATGAAACGGGTGTGACATTGAAGCCTGCTGACGAATATAGGCCATTTTTATAGCCGCAATCGCAGCTTCAGTACCTTTATTTCCGTGAATCCCTCCACTTCGATCAATTGACTGTTGCATATTATTATCCGTCAAGACACAAAAAATAACAGGAATATCAGTTTGAACATTCAAGTCTTTTATTCCCTGCGTTACGCCTTCACATACAAAATCAAAATGTTTGGTTTGCCCCTGAATGACACATCCTATAACAATTACTGCATCTACATTTTGCGTTTGCAACATTTTTTTCGCACCATAAATCAACTCAAAACTCCCCGGAACATTCCAGCGAATTATTTGCTGAGAAGGCACTTCATTATCAATTAAGGCATCAAAAGCACCATTGTAAAGCCCTTCAGTTATAGTTTCATTCCACTCAGAAACAACAATCCCAAATCGAAAGTCTTTCGCATTTGGGATCGTGTTTTTATCGTATTCTGATAAATTTTTATTTTCGGTAGCCATCTTTTATATTTAAGATTTAATTTCAGATTGCTAAAATACAAATCTTAAATCTAAAATCTAAGCTCTGCTGTAATATTATTGCGCTAATCCAATCAATACATCAACAGAAGCTGCTTCCGGAGTTGTATCGTAGTTCTCTTTAATATTTGTTAAATATTTCAAAGCATCTTCTTTTTGACCTAAAGCCAAAGCCGTTTTACCAGCTTTTAACAAGAAACGAGGTGTTGTAAAATCGTTTTTATTCGTTTCAGATGCTTTTACATAATAATCTAAAGCTTCTTTTTGTTGGTTTTTTTGAGAATAAGCATCTCCAATTGCTCCTTTTGCCAAAGCACTTAAAATCAAATCATCAGATTTAAAATTACCTAAGTACTTGATAGCATCATCAAATTTACCTGTATTTAAATATGCCATACCAGCATAATAGTTCGCTAAATTTCCAGCATCGGTTCCGGAATATTCATCAGCAATTTTTACAAATCCAAATTTACCTTCAGAACCATTCAATGCCAATTTGTATAATGAATCGCTTGCTACACCATCTGTTGCTTTTTGAAAGTTTTGTTGAGCAACAAACATTTCTGTTGCAGCTTCTTCCTGCTTAGGAGCCTCAATGAATTTTTGGTACGCCAAATATCCAATAGTAGCAACTGCAATACCGGCAACTAAACCAATAATGATTTTTTGATTTTTAGCAACCCAATCCTCCGTTTTTGACGCAGTTTCATCTAGTTTAGAAAAAACCTCAGCTGTTTTGCTGTTTTTCCCGTCAAGAATCACTTGTTGTTCTTCATTTACAACTTCGTCTTTAACTTCCTTTTCCTTTGGTGCTTTATATCCTCTTTTATTGTAAGTAGCCATTTAAAATTTAATTTAGTGAACGGCAAAAATAAAATTTTTATTGAAACCAACGTAAAAAAAATCAATTTTATATCTATTTTAAAAAAATAATTGATTAAACAGCTTCTTCTTTCTGTTTAACAGCGCAATAAATCATCTTGAAATCCGCCAAAAGCCTAATTATTTGGACATTCCGGGTAATTTGTATTTGATTATTTTCTACTCATTATTAAGTTGTAAATCTCCCGAAAGGTAATTTTTAACCACAGATTTCACAGATTCTCACAGATTAAGAATTTATTAAATTAAATTTGCTGAACAAAATCCTTTTTAATCCTTTTATCTGTGGCAGAAAAAAACCTGATCTGCAGGGAAAAGCCATAATTTGGGAACGTTAATTCTTATCATTACAGTTTCAAACAAAAATGTATTTAAACAAAATTTCTTTATTCAATTATAAAAATTTCTCCGAAATCAGTTTTGATTTTGACCACAAGATCAATTGTTTTGTTGGCAAAAACGGAATTGGCAAAACCAATGTGCTCGATGCAATTTATCATTTAGCCTACGGAAAAAGTTATTTTAATCCGCTGGCCGTACAAAATATCAAACACGGAGAAGAGTTTTTTGTAATTGATGCCGAATTAGAAAAAAACGGCAGAACAGAACAAATTGTTTGCAGTTTAAAGAAAGGACAAAAGAAAATCTTAAAAAGAAACGGAAAAGCATACGATAAGTTTTCAGATCATATTGGGTTTATCCCGTTAGTTATTATTTCACCCGCCGATCGTGATTTAATTGTAGAAGGAAGTGAAACACGCCGTAAATTCATGGACAGTGTCATCTCGCAATTAGACTCGAATTATTTACATCAGCTTATTCAATATCAAAAGGTAATTGTGCAAAGAAATGCATTACTCAAGTATTTTGCTTTGAATCATACGTTCGACAATGATACCTTATCTATATATAATGAGCAATTAGATAGTTTTGGACAATCTATTTTTGAAAAGAGAAAAGATTTCCTGGAACAATTTATACCTATATTTAAGGTACACCATCAAGCCATAACAGGATCTGAAGAAACGGTACAATTAGTTTACGAAAGTCATTTGTTCGAAAAAGACTTATTGACGCTTTTACAGGAAAACATCAATAAGGATCGTGCGCTGCATTACACAAGTGTCGGAATCCACAAAGACGATTTATCATTTGAAATTGATTCACATCCCATAAAAAAATTCGGATCCCAAGGTCAGCAGAAATCTTTTCTGATTGCTCTGAAATTGGCTCAATTTGAATTTCTAAAAAAACAAAGTGGCGTAAAACCATTATTACTTTTTGACGATATTTTTGACAAACTAGATGAAACCCGTGTTTCTAAAATCATCGAAATGGTCAATAGCGAAACTTTTGGACAACTTTTTATTTCGGATACACATCCGGAACGAACGGAAGCCATTGTAAAATCGACACATCAGAGTTATAAGATTTTCAATTTAGGGTAGTTTTTTTTTATTAATTTTAGCAGTATACCCTTCAGGATTTTGATAAAGTTTCGATTTTCGTAAAAGTCAAGAGAATAAAAAAACATTTAATGATTCGTGCTAATTTGTATAATTGGCCGCAAACATATAAATTGAAAAATCATTACATTAGCAATACCATTTTTAAAATTCAACCTTATGAAATTCTATAAAATATTATTACTACTCGTTTCAATTACATTAATTTCCTGTAACGAAAAAAAAACTAATGCTGTAAAGTCGATTACTCCAAAGGAATTTGCAGAAAAAATTAAAACAACCGAAAACCCCCAAATTCTGGACGTTCGAACTCCTGCCGAATTTGAATCAGAACACATTGACAATGCCGTAAACGTAAACTGGAACAGTGATGATTTTGCAACAAAAGCAGCATCTTACGATAAATCAAAACCCATTTTTGTATATTGTTTAAGTGGTGGAAGAAGTAAAAAAGCAGCCGCAAAACTGAATGAATTAGGATTCACAAACATTTACGAACTAGAAGGTGGATTTTTGAACTGGAAAGAAGAAGGGTTCTCTAAACCTTTATCATCTCAGGTGGGAATGACAATGAACGATTTTAATGACCTATTACATACCGATAAAAAAGTTTTAATTGATTTTTATGCTGAATGGTGCGGACCATGCAAACAAATGGAACCGTTTCTTTTAAAAATGCAAAAGGACATGGCTGACAAAGTAGTAATCATTCGTATTGATGTAGACAAAAACAAAACCTTGGCCACTCAAATGAAAATTGACCAGCTTCCTACTATCGTTTTATATGAAAACAAAGCGGTGCAATGGAAGACTACAGCTTTTATCAGCGAAAAAGACTTAAAAAAACAACTGCAATAATACACAGAATATGCTAACGAAAGAATCATTGCAATTTTTAGACGATTTAAAGAAAAACAACAATAGGGACTGGTTTCAGGACAACAAAAAGCGATACGAAATTTTCAAAAAAGATTATCAGCAATTAGTGAGTGATTTTCTGGACGTAATGAAACCTCTTGATCCCTCATTAGAGTTATTGGAAGTTAAAAATTGCACCTTCAGGATCAATCGCGACATTCGATTCTCTAAAGACAAATCTCCCTATAAAGCACATTTAGGTGTTTGGATGTCAGGAGGAACAAAAGGACTGAACCGTTCGGGATATTATGTACACATTGAAAAAGGCGCCAGTTTTATTGCCGGTGGATTTTATTCGCCTGAATCTGATGATTTGAAAAAAGTCCGTAAGGAAATTGCTTTTTTTCACGATGACCTGGAAGCTATTATTGCCGACAAAAACTTTAAAAAAGAATTCGGAAATTTAGATGTTAATGAAAGCAATTCGCTTAAAAACCCACCACGGGGTTACGAAAAAGACCATCCTGCAATTGAATTTTTAAAACTAAAAAGTTTCACGGCAACTCAAAAATATGATATTTCTGAAGTGACCCAAAAAGACTTCGTTGCCAAAATGAGCAAAAAATTAATCACTTTAAAACCTTTAAACGAATTCATCAATCGTGCATTAGACACCGATGAATTTTAAAAAAGTTAGCCACGAATTTCCCGAATTTCCACGAATTAATTTGTGCTGATTTGGGAAATTCATGGCAAAAAACTTCAATGAATGAAAAGAAAAATACTTTTTCTGGGAGAATCGTATCGTGCTGACGCTATTACGTGGATGAATGGTCTGAAAGAATTTGGCGATTTTGAAATTTGTACCTGGGAACTTCAAACACCAAACAACTCAAAACTCAACCGGTTCAAACGTATTTTAGAATATCTCTTCTCTCCTGTTTCTATTCGTAAAACAATCCGACAGCAAAAACCGGATATGATTATTGCAGAAAGAACCACCAGTTATGGTTTTCTGGCTGCGATTTCAGGAATGCATCCCATCGCCATTGCACAACAAGGCCGAACGGACTTATGGCCGGAAGGCTCTGTTTTATTGCCTTTAAAAAAAATCATTCAGAAACACGCTTTCAAAAAAGCCGATCTAATTCATGCCTGGGGTCCCGTTATGACCATTTCGATGAAAGCAATTGGCGTTGATATGAGTAAGGTTTTGGTTATCCCGAAAGGAATTGATTTGACACTTTTTTCTCCTTCGACCAATAATTCAAACAAAATAAAAGCAATTGTAACACGTTCTCTACAACCGGAATATCGTCATGATTCTATTTTGAAAGCTTTTGCAATTCTACATCAACAAGAAATTGATTTTTCATTGACCATCGTTGGTGATGGAACTCGCCTACAAGCCTTAAAAGACCTGGCCAAAGATTTACACATTGAAAATAAAGTACTATTCACTGGAAGAATCCCAAATACGGAACTTCCTAAATTATTACAACAATCGAATATTTATATCAGCATGCCTGTTACCGAAGGGGTTTCTGCTTCCTTATTCGAAGCAATGGCTTGCAGTTGTTATCCCTTAGTTTCTGATATCCCCGGAAATCAAAGCTGGATTAAGCATCGTGAAAACGGACAGTTAATAGCAATTGATAATATCGAAATGCTTGCCGAAGAGCTCATTTGGTCTTTCGAAAATACTGAATCCCGCAACAATGCTATTCTTCAAAACCGAAAATTTGTCGAAGAGAATGCTAATTATAACATTAACATGAAAATTATTGCGGATAAGTATCATGAGTTATTGGATTCTCGTGCTTAGTTTAACCGCAAGGAACGCAAGATTTTTATCTCCCAAACTTTTTAAAAGGCAAAGTTCGCAAAGCGTTGTATTGATAAAGCATTGCTAACTTTGCGAATTTTTGAGATAAAAAATTTTATTCGATAACGCGAGGATAAGCCAAAGAAACTTTCTTTTTAAAATCATCATAAATCACAAAGTGGAAGTTACTATTTTCCTGAACAAGAATAACATCACCGTATTTTTCTTTTTTTAAAAAGACAACTTTACAATTAGAAAAATCAATCAGCTCCCTGTTATCAATACAATCTTTTATGATATCTTCCTGATCGTTTCCTTTTGTATTATTCCACACAAAATCATACGATTTCCAATCAAAAGAATCCATTAACTCATTATATAAAATTTTATTTTTATCATCTTCTAAAACTCCATTGCTTTTAATTAACCGAACTGAATCTGAATCTTTATAAATATAAAAAATCCCCAAATCTCTATTTAATTCTGTTTCCGATTTTAAATTGCCCCCACAAAAACCACTAAAACGGATATCGACTAAAACAAAACGAATATGTACTTCATCAATCAACATAAATCTCCCTGAAGAAGATGTAAAACAATCGTTACCGCAAGAAGCGAAATAACTACTCTCGAATGTTCCATCTAAATTCAATCTTAAATTACTCCCCAACGAAAACTTCTTTTGTACAACTAAAGAGTATTCTTTATAATCTCCAGCTCCGATTATCCCATCAATCTTCCAAGTTCCGTATATATTTGTTTGAGCATTAGAAAACACTGAAAAGAATATACTCAGAAATAATAACACAACATTGTTTCTCATGATTGATTTAAAAATAATTACACATTTAAATTAAATTCAAACTTATAAAAACATTTCAATTCCATAACATTAAAAGAAAATAAAAACTTACAAAAATAAACATATAACTTTTTTTCTATCAGTTTTGCGTTATCAACATATTTTTCAGACTTATGAGTTAACAGCTTTGCATGAAAATTAATTGTAAAGTGCGCAAATTCTGGTTTTATAAAAATGCAAAGTGCGCAAAGCTTTATATTGACCCAGCTTTGCGAGCTTTTTATTCTAAACATTCGAATAGATAAAAATCTTAGCGACCTTTGCGGTAAAAAAATCATATTCTCTTATTCAATAGAAAAACAACTCAAATAAATTATAATCCTTACTTTTGACCTTAGATTATAAAAGCCTTTTATTTATGGAAATCCAATCCAATTTTTCTTTAAAAAACTACAATACTTTTGGTATCGAAGCCAAAGCCAAACAATTTGTTGCCGTTCATTCAGTAGACGAATTAAAATCAATTTTGAAACAATACAAAAACGAGAAAAAATTTATTTTAGGTGGAGGAAGCAATATGCTTTTAACCAAAGATATTGAGGCTTTGGTCATTCATATTGATTTAAAAGGCAAAAAAATCATTAAGGAAGATGACGACTTTGTCTGGGTCGAAAGTCAGGCTGGAGAAACCTGGCACGATTTCGTTCTTTATACCATCGAAAATAATTTTGGAGGCTTAGAGAATATGTCATTGATTCCGGGAAATGTTGGCACAACACCTGTTCAGAATATTGGTGCTTACGGAACTGAAATAAAAGACACTTTTGTTTCTTGCGAAGCCATGAACATTGAAACTCTGGAAATAAAAACTTTTACCAATCCAGAATGCAATTTTGGTTACAGAGAAAGCATTTTCAAAAATGAAGTTAAAGATCAATACATTATTACATCTGTAATTTATAAGCTCACAAAACGCAATCATAAAATTAACATTTCATACGGAGATATCACAGCTGAACTGGCTAAAAACAACATTATTACTCCAACATTAAAAGATGTAAGTAATGCTGTCATTGCAATAAGGCAAAGTAAATTACCGGATCCTAAAGAATTAGGAAATAGTGGCAGTTTCTTTAAAAATCCCATTTTATTAAAATCTGATTTTGAGAAAATCCATCAAGAATTTCCTGAAATGAAATATTATGAAGTTTCTGAAACCGAAGTAAAAGTTCCGGCTGGCTGGCTAATAGAACAAGCCGGTTTTAAAGGAAAACGTTTTGGTGATGCCGGAGTACACAAAAACCAGGCTTTGGTTTTGGTAAATTACGGAAACGCAACCGGACAGGAAATTTTAGCCGTTTCGAGAGAGGTACAAAAAACTGTTTTCGAGAAGTTCGGAATTCATATTGAAGCCGAAGTGAATGTTATTTAGATTTTTTCTCGCCACGAATTTCACTAATTACCAATATTGTCAGACTGAGCGGAGTCGAAGTCCTTTTTAACACCAAAGTATATCTCCCGAATCTTAAAGACAGTAGATGTAACAAAAGAGAAACAATTATTATTTTTAAAATAAAATGACAGAGATTCTTTCAATAAAAACAGTAAATCCAGATGACGAAAAAGTTTTGGCAATTACTGAAGAATTATCGGAAAATCTTTATCTTCGTTTTGGAAGTGATGGAAAGAATTCTTTTCAGGACTGGCAAAACGACAATTCAAAATTTGTATTTGTTGTAGCCGAAATAGATAATGAAATTGTGGGATGTGGAGCAATCAGGCCAATGGATCAAAATACCGGGGAAGTAAAACGAATGTATGCTAAATTTCCCGGCAAGAAAATCGGACAAACAATTTTAGCATTTTTAGAAGACAAAGCCCGAACTCTTGGCTATACCTATTTGGTTTTAGAAACACGAGTAAAAAATGAAAGCGCTGTCCGGTTTTACCTAAAGCAAAATTATAAAGTAATTCCTAATTACGGAAAATATACCGATCGACCCGAAGCCATTTGTCTGGGAAAATCTTTAAATCAAAACTTATAAAAATGTATACCCCTGACTTATACAAAAACGAAGATCCGGAATCCATAAAAACATTTTTGAAAGAAAACAGTTTTGGCATTCTGATCAATCAAACTCACGGAAAATTATGCGCAACACATATTCCGATAGAACTTGAAGTGAATGCTGACGGAAAAGAAATTTTGCAAGGCCACCTTTCAAAACTCAATCCGCAAGCAGAAGGTTTTGCAGAAAACGATCAGGTCCTGGCAGTATTTATAGGTCCGCACAGCTATATTTCGTCTTCGTGGTACGATCACGAAAACGTACCAACCTGGAATTATATAGCCGTACATGTTTACGGAAGAATTAAAATTGTTGACGAAGCCACTTCAATAGAGCAACTTAAAAAATTAGTCGACAAGTACGAGGCCAATTCGGAGAATCCTGTTCGTGTAGAAAATTTATCTACAAAAACAATGCGCGAAGCCAGAGGTATTTTTGGCTTTGAAATTGAAATAGACGAAATTCAGGCTACCAAAAAACTATCTCAAAACCGGGACGATCATAATTACAAAAACATAATTTCAGAATTAGAAAAAACCGAAAACCCTCAGGCTATTGCTGTTGCAAAAGAAATGTCAAAATGCCGAAAGTAAATTGGTTTTAGCCATTGAAATATAGGAATTCATAAGTACATTTGCACTCGCAAGATTCAAAAATCAAAAGACATTAAAATCAGATGCTTACATTCATTTTTTACTTTTTTATTGCTATTGTTGTCGTACAACTTTCTTATTATTTGGGTGTTTTTGGAAAATTTGCTTTTGGTAAACCACAGAATATTACACCAAAAAGAATTCCGGTTTCAGTAATCGTCTGTGCGAAAAACGAAGAAGAAAACGTAAAAAAATATATTCCACTATTAGCAGAACAAGATTACCCTGATTTTGAAATTGTTTTAATTGATGATGCTTCAAGCGACGAAACATTAGAAGTTTTTGAAGAATTTGAACAACAATATCCTAACATTCGTCTGGTAAAGGTAAAAAATAACGAAGCTTTTTGGGGTAATAAAAAATACGCTTTGACATTAGGAATCAAAGCAGCAAAAAAAGATTATTTACTATTTACGGATGCAGATTGCTACCCGACTTCAAAAGATTGGATTACCGCAATGACCTCGAGATTCACCATGAACAAAACAATCGTTTTAGGATATGGCGGCTACGAAAAGATAGAACGATCTTTATTGAATAAAATCATTCGTTTTGAAACTGTTTTAACTGCTGTACAATATTTTTCCTGGGCAAAACTAGGACTTCCATATATGGGAGTTGGACGAAATTTAGCCTATAAAAAGGAAGAGTTTTTTAATGTAAATGGTTTTATCGGACATATACAGATTCGTTCAGGAGACGATGATTTATTTATCAATCAGGCAGCAAACAAAAACAATACAACTATTTCTTATACACCGGAGAGCTTTACTTACTCTAAACCAAAAGAAACTTATAAAGAATGGTTTGTACAAAAGAGAAGACATGTTTCTACTGCAGAATACTATAAATTTTTTGACAAAATGCAGTTGGCCCTCTTCTTTATTTCACAATTATTTTTCTTCATATTAGTTATTATCTTATTAGCTTTCCAATTTCAATGGATTGCGGTTTTGGCTATTTTAGCAACACGTTATACAGTCGCATGGACAGTAATTGGATTTTCTGCCGGTAAATTAAAAGAAAATGATCTAAAAGTTTGGTTTCCGGTTGTAGAAATCATGCTTATATTCACACAAATTAATATCTTTATAACTAATATCTTTTCAAAACCTGTATATTGGAAATAAATTCTAAAATAGAAAAAGCAAAAAAGGGCGATCAAATCGCCTTTACTTTTTTATTAGATTATTTTTGGAATGAAGTGTATGGCTTTATGTTAAAGCGTACTGAAAATGAAACTACTGCCGAAGATATCACTATTGAAACCTTCTCGAAAGCGTTTGACAAAATTGCCAGCTATAATCCCGAATTCCAATTCAATACCTGGCTAATTGCTATTGCAAAAAATGTATACATTGATTTATTGCGCAAAAAGAAAACCAATCTTTTTATAGAGATCACTGATACCGAAGACCAACAGGCATATAACATTGCCGACACTACCCCCTCAGCTGAAGATGCTTTAATTAAAGAGCAAAACCTTTCGCGCTTACTTCAATGCATCAAAGAATTGAAACCCCATTATCAGGAAGTAATTCAGTTACGTTATTTTCAGGAAATGACGTATCAGGAAATCGCACTTAAAATCGATGAACCTCTGAGCAATGTAAAAGTAAAGTTACTTCGTGCTAAAAAATTATTAGCTGAAATTATCGAGCGTAACAGATAATTCATTATCTTTAAACAAAGGATAAGATATTATTCATTTTATTCTTAAAAAACTAAATTATCCACACACTAAAAACTACAACAATCCCGTTGTTAGCTAAACCCAAAACCTTACTGCTTATGATTTAACGTTACTTAACCTTAAAATCCATAAACTATGTCTAAATCAAGTATCTACGAAACAAGCTGGACCAACCTTGTTTTCGAAAACAAAAACAAAGAGTACGGCGCATACCAATTACGCCAGGAGAATTCAAAAACTACCCTCTCAGCTCTTTTTATGGGTTTGCTATTATTAGCCGCTTTGGGAAGTGTATCGATGTTAATCAACAAATTTAGGATTGCAGATCCTGTAGAAACACTACCAGCAGATCCTGGACCAATAGTCGTAACACCATATGAGATGCAGCCTGTTGTTCCAAAAACACATGAAGCAGTTGCACCGCCGCAACAAAGTGCACCGGCAGCACCATCAATTGGAACTCAACTATCACATCCGGTGGTAGCACCAGTAGCGCAGGCAACTCCGGATTTTATTGCACCAAATACTGACAATGCTCCCGTTGTTGACAACACCAACTCCGGAACCGGTACATCTACTAATGTATTACCATCAACTGGCGGAGGTGGCGGAGAACCTGCTCCATCAACCGGTAACATTAACGACCCTGTGAATACAGCAATATTAGACAAATTGCCTGAATTTCCGGGAGGAATGGCTAAATTCTATACTTATGTAGGAAACAATTTCAACAGACCAGAAATAGATGCTGAAAAAACACTAAAAGTATATGTTTCGTTCGTAATCGAAAGAGACGGTTCTATTACTGATATAATGGTAAAAAATGACCCGGGTTACGGAATTGGAAAAGAAGCGATCAGAGTTTTAAAATCACTAAAAACAAAATGGATTCCGGGAGTATTGAACGGGAAAGCAGTTCGAACTGCGTATAACCTTCCAATAACAATAAAAACGGAAGTTGAATAATAAAAATAAAAAAGCAGAATTTAGGTTCTGCTTTTTTTATGTCTTTTATTTTAATTTCGCGCAAAGTCCCAAAGATGCGAAACTCCCTTTTTTAAGTTTTAAACTTTGCGGGATTTATCTTTCAGTAAAGAAATCTTAATATTTCCTGATCTCTTAATGGTGAGAAAATCAATATTATTTTTTATTTTAATTACTTTTACGGCACCTTAAAAGGAAAATCAAATCTATTAAAATTAAAAACTAAAAAATGGGAATATTTTCGGCTATTCTTGGCAACGCTGGTTCTGTTAGTCAGGAAGATTTACTTAAAAAATACGGACAACTTTTAACTGACAATGAACAAGTTGAAATGGGCTTTAAATTAATTCGTGATACTTTTATCTTTACGAATAAAAGATTAATCTTAGTGGATGTACAAGGAATAACAGGAAGCAAAACAGAATACAAATCAATTGCATACAAAAGCATTACTCGTTTTAGTGTAGAAACTGCAGGAACTTTTGATCTTGATGCCGAATTAAAAATTTGGGTTGCCAGCGAATTACAACCAAGTATTGTAAAACAATTTAATAAATCTGTAAATGTGTACGATGTACAAAAAGTACTTGCTTTTCACGTTTTAGGTTAATTTTCAACATAAAAAAACCCGACAATTTTCTATGAACTGTCGGGTTTTATTTTTCTGTCACAAATTACTATTTCTTTTTAGTAGTTGTTTTTTTCGTAGTTGTCGCTTTCTTGGTTGTCGTAGTTTTTGTAGCCACCGGTAAAGTATTTACAATTTTCTCCTGAACATAAGGCTTATACAAACCATCCTTTTCAGCTCTTTTTTTAGCATCTTCAGCTCTTTGTTTGGAGTCAGGATGCGAACTCATCATCTGATCAATAAAAGAAGCTTCGGTTCCTTCACTCATCTTAGCTAAAATTCTAAAAGCAGATTCTTCGGCATTTACATTATAACCGTTCTTTTTCAGGAAATTATAAGAATATAAATCTGCCTCAGCTTCTTGCTTACGGCTAAATTTACTATCAATAATAGAACTTCCTATTTTACCTAATTGACTATCGGTAACCGCAGCAATTTTTGTAGATTGAGAGGCTGCCGCATCCATTAAAGCTTCTTTCTTATAAGCCGCTTTTATCGCATCTCTTGAGTCATTATTCGCAACGTGACCAATTTCATGACCAATTACAGCCAGCAATTCATTATCATCCATAATATCCATTAATCCTGAATATACACGAACACTTCCGTCAGCAGTAGCAAAGGCATTTACTTCTTTCAACTTATAAACTTTATAGTTTAAAGTATATCCATCACCGGCAGTATATTTTCCAAATACCCTGTTTAATCGTATAGCATACGGATCTGTAGCAGCCGCAACTTCATGTTCAGCATCCATTTTATCTACTGCAGCTTTAGATAATGCAGCTGCATCAGCATTACTAAAAGTAAAACCAGTTACTCCTTTTTGGACAGCCCCAATGGCTTTATCACCAAAATTAATCTGCGCATTCATCTTAGTAAAACCAAAAGTGGCAAACAAAACTCCTAATACAATAAATTTCTTTTTCATGTTTTATATTATTACAATTTAACAACAAATGTATTACAATCTTTGTGTATTCCTATTTCAATTAAATTCATTTTATAACAAATAAAGATATAAATATTAAACGAGTAAAAATCAGCCTGCTATCATAATTATCAAACTTATTCAAATAAACCAATAAAAAACAAGCTTTTAATTCGGCATAATGATTTAAAAACAATAATTTAACAAGCTCGTAAAATTATCATCAAAATAGTTTTTACCAACCCTGAAAAGATCTATACCAAATTAAATCTTAAAGGAATCTCCAAATAAACTACATTCCTTATCTTTGTACTTTGAATTTTGATATATGGAAACAGTCATTGAAAATATACCAACCGGAAAACCTAAATGGTTAAAAGTTAAACTTCCAATTGGACAAAAATATACTGAACTTCGTGGTTTAGTAGATAAATACAGCTTAAATACCATTTGTACTTCAGGAAGTTGCCCAAATATGGGCGAATGTTGGGGCGAAGGAACAGCTACTTTTATGATTTTAGGAAACGTTTGTACCCGTTCATGCGGATTTTGCGGTGTAAAAACTGGCAGACCCGAAACGGTAGATTGGGACGAACCTGAAAAAGTTGCCCGTTCTATAAAAATCATGAATATTAAACATGCTGTAATTACAAGTGTTGACAGAGATGATTTGAAAGACGGTGGTTCTATTATCTGGATTGAAACTGTAAAGGCAATTCGCAGAATGAACCCAAACACCACTCTCGAAACCTTAATTCCTGATTTTCAAGGAATAGAAAGAAATTTAGACCGAATTATAGAAGCTAATCCTGAAGTAGTATCTCATAACGTAGAAACGGTTCGTCGTTTAACTCGTGAAGTACGTATTCAGGCAAAATACGATCGTAGTTTAGAAGTTTTACGTTACCTGAAAGAAAAAGGAATCAACAGAACCAAATCCGGAATTATGTTGGGTCTTGGAGAAACAGAAGAAGAAGTTTTTCAGACGATGACAGATTTGCGCAATGCAAATGTTGATGTTGTTACTATTGGTCAATACCTGCAGCCAAGTAAAAAGCATTTGCCTGTAAAAGAATTCATAACACCGGATCAATTTGCTATATACGAAAAATTTGGTCTTGAATTAGGTTTCCGCCATGTCGAAAGCGGACCTTTAGTTCGTTCTTCCTACAAAGCACAAAAACATATTTTATAAAAAAGGTTATTCGTTTTAATTGTTTAATCGTTTAACTGTTAATACACGGCTAAACGATTAAACGGCTAAACGATTTAAACAAATAAACAAAGCACTTGAAAACAAGAATTGCTATTAACGGTTTCGGAAGAATTGGTAGAAATTTATTCCGTTTACTTTTAAACCATCCTGACATTGAAGTCGTTGCCATCAACGACATCGCCGATAACAAAACCATGGCACATTTGATAAAATACGACAGTATTCATGGTGTTTTACCCTTTATTGTTCGTCATGACGAAAAAGGAATAATTGTAAATGAGCAACATTATTTGTTTTTTCATGAAAAAAGTATTTCAAAATTAGACTGGAAAAGCCATAATATTGATTTCGTTATCGAATCAACAGGAAAATATAAAACGCACGAAGAACTGAATGCACATCTTGAAGCCGGAGCAAAAAAAGTGATCCTTTCGGCTCCATCAGAAGTTGACACTATCAAAACGGTAGTTTTAGGCGTTAATGAAAATATACTGGATGGAAGCGAAAACATCGTCTCCAATGCAAGTTGTACTACAAATAATGCTGCTCCGATGATAAAAATCATCGATGAATTGTGCGGAATTGAGCAAGCATACATCACAACAATACATTCCTACACTACAGATCAAAGTCTTCACGACCAGCCACATAAGGACTTACGCCGTGCCAGAGGCGCAAGCCAGTCGATTGTTCCAACAACAACAGGTGCAGCTAAGGCATTAACGAAAATTTTCCCTAAATTGCATGAAAAAATTGGTGGTTGTGGAATTCGTGTCCCTGTTCCCGATGGTTCATTGACAGATATCACGTTTAATGTAAAACGTGCTGTTACAATTGAAGAAATAAACAAAGCATTTGAAGAAGCCTCAAAAACAAATTTAAAAGGAATATTAGATTATACAGAAGATCCGATTGTTTCTGTTGATGTAATTGGCAATACACATTCGTGTTTGTTTGATGCACAATTAACTTCCGTTATTGACAAAATGGTCAAAGTTGTGGGTTGGTACGATAACGAAATTGGCTATTCATCACGATTAATCGATTTGATTTTGCTTATAAGAAAAACATAAGATTCATTGTAAAAGCATTGCAATACATGAAATACCACCTTTTTATTCTTTTTTGTTTTTTTAATTCATTTTTGTATTCTCAAACCAAAAAGAATACGGATAGTATTTTCTATTACAACAAGTTAGTAAAAAACAATCTCAACAATAAAAAATACGATCGGGCTGTTTTTTATACTAAAAAATCAATCGCCTTTTGTGAAGCCAACCATAAAACTGAGGGCTTAGCCAACCAAACCTTCAAACTTGGTAAAATCAATTATAACCAAAAAAATTATGAGGAGGCACTAAAAAACTTCCATAAAAGTGTTTCCTTGTTTAGTACCCTAAAAGCTACATGTACCAACGTTTTAGCCTTGCATTATATTGGCGTGACCAATACAGTAAAAGGAGATTATAAAACTGCAGAGATTTATTATAAAAAAGCAGAGGATCTCATAAAGAAATTAAATATCGTTGATCAGGCTGAAGTTCTTAGTTATCAAAAAGCTATCGCTTTAAAAACAAATAACAATTTACCGCTAGCAGCCAAAACTTTTCGTGAAATCACAAAGAAACCGGATAACCCTTCGATATTAAAGACCAAAACAAATTCGTATTATCAACTGGGCTTAATTGAAACACAACTCAAACGAAATGATTCTTCTATTATTTATTTCAACAATGCTTTAGAATACAGTGAAAAGAGTAATGATCTGAAACAAAAGTCAAAAATTATTTTAGCAATAAGTCAATATTATAAAGAAAATAAAAAATTTGATCTCGCCTACTCTTATTTAGATGAACATTACCAGATCGAAAACTATATCTTAAAATTAAAGAATGCTAAATTAGATCTTAATGAATTTGCAAAATTCAAAAAAAATCAATCCTTAAACAATACCATTAAACGGGAAAGCGAAGAGAAAATTCAGTTAAAAACTTATCGTTATTCAAAATTAGTCAGTATTTTGGCGATTGCGCTTATTTCGATTTTATCTCTTTTAAGTTTAGCCTTATATAAAAACAACATTATTCGGAATCAAAATAATTTACTTTTAAGAGAAAAAAACAAGGAACTTATCCTCGCCAAAAATAAAGCCGAAAAAGCATCAAAAGCCAGATCAGAGTTTTTATCGACCGTAAGTCATGAGCTTCGGACCCCTTTAAACGCTATTAACGGAATTACACATTTATTACTTGAAGATAATCCTAAAAAAACGCAATTAAAATATTTAGAATCTTTAAAATTCTCAGGAAACTACCTCACTACTTTCATCAACGAAATTCTCGAAATCAACAAAATTGATTCGACTAAAGTCGAAATAGAAAACATTAGCTTTAACCTCAAAGAACTTTTATTCAACATTCAAAGCTCACTAAAAGAATTAGCTACAGCCAATAAAAATTATTTCAACCTTGAAATAGATGAATCGATTCCGGATAACTTAATTGGAGATCCCACGAAAATATCCCAAATTATTCTGAATTTAATCAACAATGCCTTAAAGTTTACACAAAACGGAAATGTAAACGTAATTGCAAAATTATACACTATAGCCGAAGAAAATGCTACTGTTTATTTCGAAATTGTAGATACGGGAATTGGAATACCTGAAGACAAATTACAAACGGTATTTGAAAGCTTCTCACAAGCATCTATAGAAGTAAATAGAAAATATGGCGGAACTGGCCTGGGACTTACAATTGTAAAAAAATTGATAGAACTTTTAGGCGGAGAAATAAAATTAAAAAGTGAAGTTGGTAAAGGTTCTACTTTTACCTTTAAGTTAGATTTTAAAATTAACAAAGTACCCCTTGAAGTTGTGGAAGAAAAAAAACCATATAACGACAATCAATTGAAAAACAAATCGATTTTATTAATTGAAGACAATAAAATTAATCAAATGATCACTCGAAAAATGCTTGAAAACAAAGCAATTACCTGTGAAATCATTGATAACGGTGAAGATGCTGTCGAACTTTTAAAAATAAAACGCTTTGACATGATCTTAATGGATGTTCATTTGCCCGGTATCAACGGAACAACTGCCACAAAACTAATCAGGGAATTTGACAAAACGACTCCGATTATAGCATTAACAGCCATTTCGCTTGACGAAAACAAGGACATGCTTTTATCTTTTGGAATGAATGATGTTATTACCAAACCATTTATTCCGGATGAGTTTTACAGTACAATTGCAAAGTATTTCGAATAGATTTTTAAAGTTACTAAGATTCTAAGTTCAATTTGACATACTCTAAAATTGTCGCATCAAAATTTTGTTGGTGATTGATAAAAGTACTTTTTATAGGCAAATAGTACAATTGCGAAACCAATTGTGAATGTTTCAAGCGTACATAATCTTTTTCTGTCGTAATAATTTTTTTATTTTTTGCTTTATCCTGAATCAAGTCTAAATCTGAATCCGAAAAGTGATGGTGATCCGGAAAAGTCAGGCATTCGTCTTTTTCATTCTTTAAATAATCAAAAAACGGTGTTGGTTTTGCAATTCCGGCCAAAAGTAATTTCGATTCATTTTTAATTTCATTCACAGCAATTTTTGCCTCTTTACCATAGATAAAATCATCATAATCTATAAAAGTAAAATAGATTTGTTGCGAACAAGTCAGTTTTAATTTCTGGCGAATTTCTTCTTGTGCTGCATCTGACAAATCTTTTGGACATTTGGTTACAATTACAACATTAGCTCTATTAGCCCCACTTCTGCTTTCGCGAAGATTTCCGGTAGGCAACATACAATCATCGGCATACAAATCATCGTAAGAACTTAACAAAATATAGAATCCGGCCTTAACTTTTCGGTGTTGGTAAGCATCGTCCAGTAAAACAACTTGTGGTTTTTCGTTATGCGAAAGCAATTGTGTAATTCCGTTTCTTCTGTTGGCATCAACTGCCACCTGAATATTGGGGAATTTTTGATAAAACTGAAAAGGTTCGTCGCCCAGAATTTCTGCATTTGAAGTTGAACTGGCTAAAACAAAACCTTCTGACTTTCGCTTATAGCCACGGCTTAAAGTTGCAATTCTATATTTATCCGATAATAACCGAATCAGATATTCTATTTGAGGAGTTTTTCCCGTTCCGCCAACGCTTAAGTTTCCTACAGCGATAACCGGAATATCAAAAGAGGTTGATTTGAGAATTCCTTTATCAAAGAAAAAATTTCTTATACTTGTGATCAATCCGTATAAAATGGCGAATGGGAACAGTATTTTTCGAAGTAAGTTCATTTTACGAAAGTATAATTTTTTTCGTTAATTTGTTTTATGAATTCGTTTCAGGTTTTAAGTTTCAAGTTTTTTCCCGGCAACATAAACCTGAAACAAATAAAACCTGAAACTTGAAACAAAAAATGAAAAAATGAAAATAAAAGAAATATTAAAGGTTCTCGAAGAAATGGCACCTTTAGCTTACGCCGAAGATTTTGACAATGTTGGACTTTTAGTTGGCGATGCCGAAACTGAAAGTACTGGAGTTTTAGTGTGTCACGATGCTTTAGAAAATGTAATCGAAGAAGCTATTGCTAAAAATTGCAATCTGGTAATTTGTTTTCACCCGATTCTATTCTCCGGAATTAAAAAAATTACAGGCAAGAATTATGTCGAGCGTGCGATCCTGAAAGCTATTAAAAATGATATAGCGATTTATGCCGTTCACACTGCCCTTGACAATCATTCGGCTGGGGTTAATAAAATATTTTGCGACGCTTTAGGATTAACGAATACTAAGGCTTTAATTCCAAAACAAAATTTCATTCAAAAATTAGTTACATATACCACTCCTGATAATTCAGAAAAAGTTAGAAATGCCCTGTTTCACGCAGGTGCTGGAACCATTGGAAATTACGACAACTGCAGTTTTAATACTGAAGGCTTTTTTACTTTTCAGGGAAATGAAGACAGCAATCCTGTAATTGGAGAACGAGGAAAATTACATACCGGAACCGAAATAAAGATTGAAGTAGTTTTTGAAAAACATTTACAATCAAAAATTCTAAAAGCACTTTTTGCCCACCATATATATGAAGAAGTCGCTTATGAAGTTTATAGTCTTCAGAATTCACATCCAAACATCGGTTTAGGAATGATTGGTGAATTTGAAACTGAAATGGATGAAAAAGATTTTCTATACTTCGTTAAAGATAAAATGATTGCCGATGGAATTCGCCATTCTTCCTTTTTAGGAAAAAAAATCAAGAAAGTTGCGGTTTTGGGAGGATCCGGAAGCTTTGCCATAAAAAATGCAATCCATGCCGGAGCCGACGCTTTTTTGACTGCCGATTTAAAATACCATCAGTTTTACGAAGCAGAAAACCGTCTACTTTTAGCCGATATTGGTCATTTTGAGAGCGAACGCTATACAAAAAACTATATTGTTGATTATCTTCGAAAAAAAATCCTTAATTTTGCCATCATTTTATCAGAAGAAAATACAAATCCAGTTAAGTACTTATAGAATATGGCGAATACGAAAGAATTAAGTGTTGAGGACAAGTTAAGAGCAATATACGATTTACAGCTTATTGACTCTAGAATTGACGAAATCAGAAACGTGAGAGGTGAACTTCCTTTAGAAGTGGAAGATCTTGAAGATGAAGTTGCAGGTTTAAGCACGCGTTCAGAGAAACTGAAAAGTGAACTTGAGGTTATTGAAGATCTTATCAAATCGAAGAAAAACGCGATTGATGAGCACAAAGAGGTTATCAAAAAATACACAAAACAACAAGAATCCGTTCGTAATAACAGAGAATTTAATTCTTTGACTAAAGAGGTTGAATTTCAGGAATTAGAAATTCAATTGGCTGAAAAGCAAATCAAAGAAATGAAAGCTTCTATCGAACATAAAAAAGAAGTTACTTCTAATTTAAAAGAAAAACTTGACGCTAAAAGTTCGCACTTAAAACATAAAAAATCTGAATTGGATGCTATTATGGCTGAAACTCAAAAAGAAGAAATCTTCTTGTCTGAGAAATCAGCTGAGTTTTCTGCTCAGATTGAAGAAAGATTATTAGCTGCTTATACTCGAATCAGAACTAGTGTTCGTAATGGTTTAGCTGTTGTATCTATCGAAAGAGGTGCATCTGCAGGATCATTTTTCACTATTCCGCCTCAAACTCAGGTAGAAATTGCTTCTAGAAAGAAAATCATTACTGATGAGCACTCTGGAAGAATTTTAGTTGACAGCGCATTAGCTGAAGAAGAAAAAGAAAAAATGGAACAATTGTTCTCAAAATTCTAAATAACTGTCCCGATTTTATCGGGACTTTTTTTTGCACTTAATTTCTTGCGACAGATTAAAATGATTTTAACAAATTAGTGAAAAATTTCGCCACGAATTTCACGAATTCACACTAATTAATTCCTGCTAATTCGTAAAATTGCTTCGCCTGTTCGTTATCATTAGAGACGTGGCGAAAAAATACAGATTAGTAAAATCATTTTAATCTGTGGCAAAACATTTTTTATCTTTATAAAAAATTTAAGTTTTGGGAATTAAAAAAGGAATCCGTTTTATTACATTAAAATCGGTAGGATCATATATTAACATTTTGAGTTATGTGCGTCCGCAAAAAGCTGTCGAACTTTCTTATGCCCTTTTTAGTCAACCGCGCATTGGAAGATTACAAAAAGAAAGCTTACCCAAAATATTAAAAAATACCGAAACGGAAACGTTTCATCACAACGAACATCACTTTCAGACCTATATCTGGCAAGGCAATGAAACCAAAATCCTGCTTGTGCACGGATGGGAAAGTAATGCTTCTCGCTGGAAGAAAACCTTACCCCATCTTCAAAAATCGGGAAGCACTATTATTGCTATTGATGCTCCGGCTCACGGACAAAGCAGCGGTAAAGAGTTTAATATTCCGCTTTATGCTGAATTCATCAACAAAGCAGTCGAAAAGTACCAGCCTACAATTATTATCGGGCATTCTATAGGTGGGGCAGCCTGTGTTTATCATCAATACTTATTTCCAAATACCAGCATTAACAAAATGGTGATTCTTGGAGCACCGTCAGATTTAAAAACTTTGATCGACAATTACATTGCCATGTTGAGTCTAAATACGAGAATGTTTTCGCTTCTTGAAGACAAATTCATAAATCGTTTCAACTTTAAAATTGGGGATTTCTCCGGACAAAAATTTGCCTCTCAATTTAATGTTGCCGGTTTTATTGCGCACGATACTTCAGATAAGATTGTTGCTTTTGAAGAAGGTAAAAAAATTGCAAGTAACTGGAAAAACAGTCAGTTTGTAGAAACGAAAGGTTTAGGTCACGGCATGCATGATGATGAATTGTATGAAAAAGTAATTGAGTTTTTGTTTGCCTAATAAGGGACAAAGTTGCAAAGTCTCAAAGGGACAGAGGTTTAAACTGAAATTTAAACCTTTTTACCTTTAACAAACAACTATACTACAATTTTAAAATTCTTAAATATTTCTTTTTCACCTTTTCCCGTAATTACTATTGCTCTTGAATCTTTGGTTCTTCTGATCCAGTCTTGCTCGAGCATTTTATTCAATAACAAAGTTCCTACTGAACCTGCGATATGATATCGCCTTTCGCTCCAGTCCAGGCAAGGTTTTAAAAATATTCGTTTTTGTTTTTGGACTTCTTCCAGATTAATTCCAAAATCTGAGAACCATTTTTCTCCTTCGGGGCTAATTTCAAAAATATTATCCTTTGCTATTATTATATTTTGTTCCAACAAGCTATCGGCTAAAGCCACACCTATTTTTCCTGCTAAATGATCGTAGCAGGTTCTGCAATATTTTACGGGAGGATAATTTTCAGTTTTCTTTTTTGAAGAAATCTCCGGTTTCGGAATAAGATTGGCCATTGCTTCAACAACGTAGGCAACTTCTTTATTAGAAAATTTATAATATTTATGTCGGCCTTGCTTTTCGACACAAAGCAAATTAGCCTCAAGAAGTTTAGCCAAATGCATACTCATATTTTGAGGAGATGTATTGACAGCAACTGAAAGTTCTGTAGCGGTAAATGCCCTGCCGTCTAACAATGTCCACATAATTGCAGCGCGTGTAGCGTCTCCAATTAATCCTGCCGCTTTTATAAATTGATCTTCCATTAGACTTTCATAGTTAAATATAGAATGAAGTATTCTTTTGTAAAGTTAAATAACTTTGTTAAAAACAATCGAAATGAACGCTACTTTATTCCTTCAGTCTGACATTTATGATCCTTATTCAGTATACAAAGAGATGTTGGACAAAAACCCGATTTACCGGGATAACGAGAATAAAATCTGGGCCATTTACTCTTATCAATATTGTACTGAAATTCTAAAAAACCCTGATGCTTTTATTCCTGTTATAAATCCGGATAACCAACAGAAACTAAACAGAAATGCTTTAGACATCCTAAATAATTTGGTTCGATTGTCAAATGGGGTTCAACATACAATAAATCGGGAAGTTGCCCATTTGTTGTTTTCAAACTTGAAATCCGTCGACATTAATAGAATCCTCTATCAATTGATAAAAGACGATTTAATCGAAAATGAAATTGATTGGGTAAATTCGGTTTGCAAAAAATTACCGCTTTTGGTTGTTTTAAAGAGTTTTGGTTTTGCAGCAAATGATTGTGCTTTTATAGTAAGTAAAATCGAAACTTTGGTCAAAATAATGCTTCCAATAAAAAGTGAAGAAGAGGTAAAATTAATCAATGATGTTTCTGAGAGAATATTTCCTATCGTCGAAAAACAACTTTTGTTATTAGATTTCTATAAACCTTTATTAAATAAAATATCCGAATTAGAGGTTCTTTCTCTTGACGAAATTAAAAAAATAGCTAATAGTAATTTAATCGGATTATTTATTCAGAGTTATGATGCCGGAAGAGGAATTTTGAGTAATTCATTATTACAAATTCTCCATTATAAAACCTTTTCGAACAAAACAGCAATAGAAAAATCGGTGATCGAAACTTTAAGATTTGATCCGCCCATTCATAATACGAGACGAATTGCAAATAAAGATATTACTATCGGTGAAAGGCTAATTAAAAAAAATGACCTGATATTAATTGTACTTGCTTCGGCAAATCGTGATGCTGAAAAGTTCGAAAATCCTCCTATTTTTGATTTTGAAAGAAACAATAATGACGAAAATCTAACTTTTGGGATTGGTGGACATATGTGCCTGGCAAAACATTTTTCAATTCATTTGGCGACTGAAGTATTATGTTTTTTATTCGATCAATATAAAACAATTGCGCTTTTAGAAAACAACATTCAATACGAACCTATGATCAATGCCAGATTACCTAAAAATATCTGGATTGCAATACAATAATTTAAAAACAAAATATGATAGCCGTAATTTTTGAAGTGATTCCCAACGAAGGAAAAAAAGAAGAATATCTCAATATCGCTGCAAGTCTGCGACCTGAATTAGACCTTATCGATGGATTTATATCGATCGAACGTTTTCAGAGTTTTAGTAATCCTGATAAAGTCTTGTCATTGTCTTTCTGGAAAGACGAAGAAAGTATCCAGCAATGGAGAAATCTTGAAATGCACAGGCATGCACAGGCAAAAGGACGAAATGAAGTTTTTAAAGATTATCATTTAAGGATCGCGAATGTTGTTCGTGATTACGGAATGTTTGAACGAAAAGAAACTCCGGAGGATAGCTCTAACTTTCATAATAAATAAAGGTTCAAAGTTGCAGAGGTTCAGAGGTACAAAGTTTTTTTATGTGGAGAGTTTTTAGAAATCGAATCATCCAACAATCTAAAGATCTAATCATCTAAAATCTAAGAAGTCTAAATTTTGCTTACTTTTGCAGTATGGAAGAGAATTTAAAACGTCTGAATAAATTTATTGGTGAAACAGGATATTGTTCACGTCGTGAAGCTGATAAACTTATTGAAGAAGGACGCGTAACAATAAATGGTGTTGTGCCGGAAATGGGAACCAAAGTTTCGCCTGACGATGAAATACGTATTGACGGAAAACTGATTGTGGAGAAACATGAAAAACTGGTGTATTTGGCTTTTAATAAACCAGTTGGAATTGAATGTACCACGAATTTAGAGGTTCGAAATAATATTGTGGATTATATCAATTATCCAAAACGTATTTTCCCAATTGGACGATTGGACAAAGCCAGTGAAGGATTAATTTTTATGACCAATGATGGTGACATCGTCAACAAGATTTTACGCGCGAGAAATAATCACGAAAAAGAATATACTGTAACGGTAAACAAACCTATTACCGAACGTTTTATACAACGTATGGGAAATGGTGTTCCGATTTTAGATACGGTCACCCGAAAATGTAAAGTAGAGCAGATTAGCCAATATACGTTTAAAATCATTTTAACACAGGGCTTAAACCGCCAAATTCGCAGAATGACCGAATATTTAGGTTATGACGTAACGGCGCTTAAACGTATCCGAATTATCAATATTTCACTTGATATTCCGGTTGGGCGTTATCGTGATTTGACTGATGATGAAATTAAAGAGTTAAATCATTTGATTGAACCCTCCAGCAAAACGGAAGAAGCAAGTTTACCAAAACCTGAAGCCCCAAGACGAAGAACCGATTTTCTCTCGAAAGACGATGTTCCGAAACGACGAACAGATTTTATATCAAAGGATGATCCGAGATTTAAGAAAAAAGGAGACTACTAAATTGATCTTATAAAAATACCCTTTCGCAAAAACGAAAGGGTATTTTTATATCCGAACCTGAAAATAGTATTGTATCAAAACCATCTTCTTCTTTTAAACAGAAACGCACCAAAAGAAGATAAGATAACGGATACAAAAAGAAGAATCCAAAAACCAAATCTACTTTCTTCTAATCCATTTGGAACATTCATTCCGTACAAACTCGCAATCAAAGTAGGAATCATCAAAATAATAGAAATCGAAGTCATTTGCTTCATTATATTATTCATATTATTGGAAATTACAGAAGCATAAGCATCCATCATGCCGGTCAAAATATTACTATAAATATTGGCCGTGTCCTGTGCCTGACCTAATTCGATATCAACATCTTCTAACAAATCCGGATCAAAATACTCCCTGTGGGCTTTTAAATTTTTAATTCTATGAAACAAAACATGGTTTGCTTTTAAAGAAGTAATAAAAAACACCAGACATTTCTCTATCTGTAAAAGCGCCTGCAATTCTTCATTTTTAATCGATTTCTCTAAATTGTCTTCTGCTAATTTTATCTTTTGATTAATTTGTTTCAGATATTTCAAATACCAAACACTCGATGACAAGAGCAATCTCAAAACCCAGTCAAAATTATCTTTAACTTCAATATTTTTACGTCGTGAATACAACATAAAATCATGTATGATTTCTGTTCTGTAAAAAGTGATTGTAACACAGATATCATCCTTAAAAATTACACCAAGCGGAATAGTCTGAAAAGGGAGTTTTATATCATTGCTTTTTATAGGAACACGCATGATTATAAGTGTCCAGCCATCCTCCATCTCTACACGGGGTCTTTCATCGATATCTTCAATATCATTATAAAAGGCTTCAGGAATCTGAAGTTCTTCAAGTAAATATTTTTTTTCTGTTTCTGAAGGAGATTCAATACTGATCCAGGAATTTGGAGTCCATTCTTTTGTCTCGATTAATCCGTTGTTGTTATTGTAAAAGGCTTTCATTTCAAAATTGCAGGGTTTTATCATAGCATTTTGAGATGATTTCAAAAAGCTATTTAATTAAATACTAACGAATAATAATCGTCCATTGGAGAAGTTTTTTTTAAAGTGCTGCAAAAGTATCCTTTATTTTTAAAACCCAAAACTTTAAAGCCATAATTAAATATTAAAAAAACCATCTAAACAATTAAAGCAAGACGGTTTTTTAATTATTATTTTTTCAGAAACTCATAATACAATGCTTTTGATAAAAATGTTTTGTTCTGATATTCATCAATTTCTTCTTCTTTTCTAATTTCAATTGATTGTCCATTTAAATGAAGTTTTGAAAAATATGCTCTTCGGGCTTCATCATTAAAATTCAAATCACTTAAAAACATTGGTTCAACACATTTGTTGACCGAAATATTATAAATCGTAATTAGATTTCCCCAGTTTACAAAACTGCATAATAAAACCGTTCCGTAAAAATACCAGACCATTTGATTTGCCAGATAAGCATTCGTTTTTTGTTTTGTAATTTTTAGAAAAACAAAAACTAAACCTATAATAGATAAGATTAAAAAAGCATAAACTCCCAAACGTTTATACGTTAATCCGAAAACTGAAATATATTCTGAATTTTTAATGATGGTGCTAACGATTAAAAGTCCATTTAAGACAATCCAGATTTTAGCCAGTTTTTTAAGGTTAGTTGCTTTTTTATCAAAATTAAATCCGCCCTTAAAATAGAACATAATGACTCCAACCGCCATGATGATAGAAAAGATTACAGAATTGACTCTTTCATGGGTATCGGCACTTAAGTTTGATTTTTCTATGACTTCAAAAAACTGCTCATAATTGTAGGTTATAATAAAAACCAAAAGCATAAAATTCAGTAATACTAAAGTGATCTCACCACTTTTTCTTTCGAAATCAATATCTAAAAACGAAAATGTATTCTGATTTTTAATTTCGGCGATATTCTTAAAATCATTGTCTAACAATTCATTTTTTTCATAACAAACTTGCGGCACCCAGTAATTCCAGAAACTGAATGAAATATAAAACCCTACAACTCCAATTAAAACAACTTCAACAATATCGACATCTAAAGTATAATCAGTCAATAAAGAAGAGAAATGAGTACTTCCGAAAGAATAGGCTGTAAAAAAGATGATTATAAAAATTGCCGGAATAAGGAAATAAGCCACCAACTTCTTGGCAAAATTATTATGAATTTTTCGTTCCGGAAGCCATTGACTGAATATAAAAATACGACCTATCGAAGCAAATGCATTTAAAAATACAAGAGGAAATACTTGTATTATTTTAAGTTTCGATTCCTGAGTATTAAACTGAAAAAAGAGAATTGACAGTGCCAAAGCCAAGAAAGAAACAAAATCTCCGTACCAGGCAAAAGCCAGACAAGACAAAACCGAGGTAATAACCAGGATCAAATGGGACCTGTCTGTAAACCGGTCCTGAAAGAAATAACAGATTGAACCTGTCAATAATAGTCCAAAAATAGCGAGGTTCACTCCTATTGACTCGTTGTAAAAAAGCAGTATAAATAGTATACTGCAAGCTAGGATAATTTGATGTTTTTTCATATTTGTCGATTTTATTTATTAGAGGTCAAATATGTTATCGCCTTTTTTTATAGGTTTTATTTTTTAATGGCGATTTCATGATTTTAATTTTAAAAGTACTTTGCATTTCAAAGTATTTAGATAAAAAAATAGAGTTATTACGATTTCATTAATTTTTCAAGGTAAGAAAGGTGTTCTTTAAAGGCCGCACGTCCTCTGGGAGTCACTTGGTAAGAGGTTTTAGGCTTTTTACCCACAAACTCTTTTTTAACTTCGATGTATTCTGATTTTTCGAGCGCTGAAGAATGACTGGCTAAATTACCATCGGTGATATTAAGGAGATTTTTCATCTCGGTAAAATCAACCCATTCATTGACCATCAGAACGGACATAATACCCAATCTGACACGGCTTTCAAAATCTTTATTTAGTTTATCAATGATTCCCATTGCGTGGATTTATTTGTATTTTTTGAACATTATTAATCCGTACAAGATATGCAAAATACCAAAACCAATGATCCAAAAAACTAAACCATATCCGATATAAAAAAGAGAAATAAATCCTAAAAATAACTCACAGAAACCTAAGTATTTAATATCTGAAAACGTATATTTCTCAGCGTTTATAAGTGCTAATCCATAAAAAATTAAAGTCGTTGGTGCAATAAAACCATATATTCCGTGGTGTAAAAGTGCCAGACAAAATATACCTCCGGCCAATAGCGGAACAGCTAAATTGAAAAGCATGTTTTTTGTAGCCGATGTCCAGACAGGTAAATCGTATTTTCGACTTTTTCTGATAGTAAAAGTAAGTCCAAACACAAAAGCAAATGTCAAAATAACTAAACCAGTAAAAAACAATTGAGTTACTAAACTATAAGGGATAATAATTTGTTCTCCGCTAAAATATTCAATTCCGTTTGCTTTGAATAGTTGATACACGTACAATCCTCCAATCAGTGCCGAAAGACCTGCAAAAACTCCTGAAAGTCCGCTTAAGGATATAAATCTTGAAGAGCGTTCCATCATGGAACGAATGTGTGCTAAATCTTCTTGGTGCTTCTGACTCATAAATAAAGTACTTTGTATTGCAAAGTTATATTTTATTTTGAATTGACAAGTATCAATGTTGATTTTTTTTTTGATTTTTTTGGATGCATTTAAATAGATGTGTATTATCTAAAAATGTTTAATTCCTACGGGATATTTTGTGGGTTCGTAATCTATATTTTAGCTACCGACCTGTAACTCCTAACGGAGTATTTTTGCTGATAAATAATTTATTTTGCGATACGTCATTTTTCTACCAACCTTTAACTCCTAACGAAGTATCACGGAGAGATTACATCTTGGTAAAAAATAATTATCAATAACATTTTTGTCCCGTAGGGACTACACTTCATTAATTAACAATACAAACCTACAAGGTTTTAGAAACCTAAAAATGTGTAATCCCTACGGGATATTTTTACGGGTTGGCTATATACTCTACCAATATGTAACTCCTAGCGGAGTTCCTTATTATTAACGGGTAATTTAATTTGAATTTTGCTGATATTTTTTTTCTATATATAACTTCCTAATTGAGTCTATCTCGTAGAGATTAAATGTTGGTAGAAAAAATTATCGATATTGTTTTTGTCCCGTAGGGACTACATCTATTTTTGGCGGTTTAGTTGCGTGAGGGATAGGAGCTGACTACCGAAGTAGCGCGGATAGCCCGACCGTATCCCGACAAGAGGGCAAATAACCGCAAAGTAAGCTTGCCCTCTTGTCGGGATACGGTCACGCCCAAAGTATATCAAAACAACAAAGCCTACTCGATTGAATAGGCTTTGTTTATTATTAGATTGCAAAAATTATTTTTTCGCGCTTCTCATTTTTCTTGCTAAAAGTGTATTTTTAAGCAACATTGCAATTGTCATTGGTCCTACTCCACCAGGAACTGGCGTGATAAAAGAGGCCTTTTTGCTTACACCGTCAAAATCAACGTCACCTTTGATAACGTATCCTTTTGGATTTGATGCATCATCAACTCTTGTGATTCCAACGTCAATTATTACTACTCCGTCTTTAACCATATCTCCTTTTAAGAATTCAGGAACTCCTAAAGCGGTGATAATAATATCAGCATTTTTAGTGAATTCGGCTAAGTTTTTAGTGCGGCTGTGGGTTAAAGTTACTGTTGAATCTCCAGGATTTCCTTTACGGCTCATTAAGATACTCATTGGTCGCCCAACAATATGACTTCTTCCAATTACAACGGTGTGTTTTCCTGCAGTTTCTACTTTATAACGCTCTAACAATTCCATAATTCCAAATGGTGTTGCCGGAATAAAACTTTCCATTTCAAGCGCCATTCTTCCAAAATTTGTTGGATGAAATCCGTCTACATCTTTATCAGGGTCGATTGCCAGTAAGATTTTTTGTTCGTCAATATGCTTTGGTAAAGGCAACTGAACAATATAACCATCAAGATTATCATCTTCGTTTAGTTCTTTAATTTTAGCTAACAATTCATCTTCGGTAATATCTTCCGGTAAACTTACTAAAGTGGAATCGAAGCCAATTTGCTGGCAAGATTTTACTTTACTCCCTACGTAAGTTAAACTTGCCCCGTTTGTACCAACGATTACAGCTGCCAAATGAGGTACTTTTCCTCCGGCATCTTTTATCGATTGAACTTCGGCTGCAATTTCGTTTTTAATGTCTTCAGCTGTTTTTTTACCGTCTAGTAGTTGCATTGTTTTTGTTTCAAGTTTAAAGTTTCAGGTTTCACGTTAAAAGTGAAACGCATATTTATTGAAAAAAGTTTCAAATTTCAGTCTCAATACCTTGAAACCTGAAACTTGAAACTTTTATTCTTTTTTATCTCGGCATTCCGCCTGGCATTCCTTTCATGCCTCCCATCATTTTCATCAGGTTTTTTCCGCCCGGCCCCTGCATCATCTTCATCATTTTGCTCATTTGGTCGAATTGCTTCATTAACTGATTTACTTGCTCGACTTTGGTTCCGGAACCTTTAGCGATTCTGGCTTTCCTTTTTACGTCGATTATGGCAGGTTTGCTTCTTTCGATTGGTGTCATCGAGTGAATGATGGCTTCGATATGCTTAAAAGCATCATCTTCTATTTCTACATCTTTCATGGCTTTTGAAGCTCCCGGTATCATCCCAACCAGGTCCTTCATATTACCCATTTTCTTTACTTGCTGAATTTGTGTTAAGAAATCATCAAAACCGAATTCGTTTTTAGCGATTTTCTTTTGAAGTTTTCTGGCTTCTTCTTCGTCAAATTGTTCTTGCGCTCTTTCTACAAGTGATACAACGTCTCCCATACCTAAGATACGCTCAGCCATACGATCCGGATAGAAAACATCAATTGCTTCCATCTTCTCACCTGTACCTACAAATTTGATTGGTTTGTTTACAACCGATTTAATCGAAATTGCAGCTCCTCCACGAGTATCTCCATCTAATTTGGTTAAGATAACCCCATCAAAGTTCAAAATATCGTTGAAGGCTTTTGCTGTATTTACAGCATCTTGTCCTGTCATTGCATCAACAACAAACAAAGTTTCCTGTGGCTGAATTGCTTTATGAACACGGGCGATCTCATCCATCATTTCTTTGTCTACTGCCAGACGACCGGCCGTATCGACAATAACAACATTAAAACCGTTTGCTTTTGCATGTTTGATTGCATTTTGAGCAATCTCTACAGGATTTTTATTATCAGGCTCTGAGTATACCTCAACCCCTATTTGATCCCCAACAACATGCAACTGATTAATCGCCGCAGGACGGTAAATATCACACGCTACAAGAAGTGGTTTTTTATTTTTCTTAGTTTTTAAAAAGTTGGCTAATTTTCCTGAGAAAGTCGTTTTACCAGAACCCTGAAGTCCTGACATTAAAATAACGCTTGGTGTTCCGGAAAGATTAATTCCCGCAACATCGCCACCCATTAATTCTGTTAGTTCGTCTTTTACCAACTTCACCAATAATTGTCCTGGCTGAAGTGTTGTTAAAACGTCCTGACCTATTGCTTTTTCTTTTACTTTAGTTGTAAAATCTTTAGCAATTTTAAAGTTAACATCGGCATCTAATAAGGCACGACGAACTTCTTTTAAGGTATCGGCAACGTTTACTTCTGTAATTTTACCGTGCCCTTTTAATATATGGAAGGCTTTATCTAACTTATCACTTAAATTATCAAACATAATTTTTTCTTTATTTGAAGTGCAAAGATAATCTAATTAGATATTTCAGGCAATTTTTATTTAACTGCATTTAACCGCGAAGTTCGCAAGGTTTTACGCAAAGATCGCAAGGTCTTTTTGCTCAAAAAGTCGCGAAAACGCAAAGTTTTTATATTCTTTGCGTTTTCGCGACTTTGCCTTTATTTCTTTTGTGCTTATTTTAGCGCAAAGAATGAAACCTCTGCACCTTTTTAACTTTGTCCCTTTGAACCTTCTAAATTAAAATTGGAAATAAATAAACGGTTGTGAACCTGCGACTGCTGTAGCGTACACAATCCAATACACAAAACCAAGTATAATTGCTTTTCCTATCAAAGGTGTTTTATCGAAAACGAATTTCATTTTTGATGTGATAACTTCTGGTAAAAAGTGCCAAACATATCCAAAAAGCATCAATAAAAATACATTTTTATATCCTAATACTATGGCTTTCCAATGTTCCGGCTCAAAAGTTAACTGACCAATATTATTGATAACCTGCAAGGCTGTCTCAAAATCTCTGGCGCGGAAAAAGATCCAGCAGAAAACTACGAAATGGAATGTTATTAGGATTGAGAAAAACGTCCATAAGAAATTGGAACCTTTGCGTTCTTTTTTGGATGGAAAAAATTCCATAAACATTTTATGAACTGCTAATGCTAATCCGTGTAGTGCTCCCCAAACAATAAACTGTGCTCCTGCTCCATGCCATAATCCACCTAAAAGCATTGTGGTAAACAAGTTAAAATTGGTTACCAGTGTTTGATGTTTCTTTTTTGAAAGTAAAAATGTCAAACAAAAAACTACAATTGCACCAATTGCAATTCCGAAAGGAATAAAACTCTCATTTATATTTGAAATTCCCCAAAGCAACAACCCAAAAAAGAATAAACTCGGGAATAAAAACCCTGCGAATGTTCCTTCACGATTTCCTCCTATAGAAATATACAAGAAATCTTTTAACCAGGTGGATAACGAAATATGCCATCTTCTCCAGAAATCAGTGATGGATGTTGATTTATATGGGGTTCTAAAGTTAGCCGGTAATTTGAATCCTAATAACAAGGCGATTCCAATTGCCATATCTGAATATCCTGAGAAGTCACAATAAATTTGAATAGCATACCCGTAAGATGCCATTAAATTTTCGAAGGACGTATAGTTCATCGGCGTGTCAAAAACACGATCTACAAAGTTTATCGAAATGTAATTTGAGATTACAGTCTTCTTGATCAATCCACCAATAATCAAAAACAAGGCATTGTTTACGTCTTGTTTGGTCAGGTTTAGTTTTTGATAAATCTGAGGCAAGAAATCTTTCGCCCTAACAATTGGACCCGCAACTAACTGTGGAAAAAATGAAACGAAGAATAAATATTCGATGTAGTTTTTAGTTGGTTTAATTTCTTCACGATAAATTTCAATAATATAACTCATCGATTGAAATGTATAAAACGAAATTCCAACAGGCAGAAAAATATCGTGAAGCTGGTAATTACCATGAAACATATCATTGAATGTCACAATAATGAAATTCATATATTTGAAATACCCAAGCAATCCTAAATTAAGAATTACACTTATGACCAGATAGATTTTCTTTCGGCTATCTTTTGCTTCTCTGTAAATGATCTGACTCAGGCCGTAATCTACAACCGAGGAAAGTAATAATAGTAAAAAGTAAATTCCGCTTGACTTATAATAAAAGAAAAGCGAGAAGAGAATAACGTATGTTAATCGCAAATAAAATGTTTTGCGTAAAAAAGCATACACAAAATAAAAAACAAGAAACAAACCTAAGAACAACCCCGTATTAAACAGGAGTTTTTCTTCCGGATTGTATATAAACCAACCTTTTGCCTGTTCTAAAGTAACTTCGCCAAAATTCTGAACAAACCAATTATTTATGCTATCTATTGTAATCAACTTAATTTTGTAATTTAAAATTATCGTATGCTTTTAAAAATGCCTCTGAAAACAAATCCCCTTGTTTTTCGTATCCTTTCTTAGAATAATGAACCCAATCAGGCCCTATAAGTCCTGAAGATTTTAAATTTCTGATTCCATCCATTCCACCAAATTCGTCGTATAAATCCCAAACTGCAAACCCATCTGTTTTTGCGGTTTCTATAATATGTTTTGCATAATCCTGAACATAAACATTGGGTCTTCTTCCTTTTAACAAAGAAGGCGGCGGCGTCATAACAATTATGGGAGCATCAATGTTTTGGTCTTTTATATTTTTTATGAACTGACGCAATTCTGCTATATAAGCCGAAGCTTCCATATGATCATAACTTTCATTGGTTCCCAACGAAAAAATTAATAAATCAGGATGCAACGCTTTTAACTGCACAAAAAATAATGGATACTTATTATAATCTGAAAATTTAGCGCCATTTACTCCAATACTATTATATAGCACACCTGGATTATCTTTTTCTAAAACGATTCCGTTCAATTCATATTTTGAAGCTTCTTTATTCGGAATCAGAAAAATTTTATCTAATGCTTTTTCTGAGTGGTAATAATGAGAAAACGAATCAGATTCAATATTTAAAGGAACAAACTCTGAACTTGTAATGTTTTTAGGCCTTGTTTCGTTGGTTAAAATTTTTAAGGTTCTGCCTGCACGAATGTTATTAGACTTTAAATGATTTTCTCTTTTGATATCAGCGATTGAAATATGGTATTTGTCTGCGATAGTCGAAATGGCTTCTCCTTTTTTAATTTTATACGTGATTATTTTACGTTCTGTAGACTGAATCGTTTTGGTTTGAGACGATAGTGCCAAATCAAACATATTCTGATTCTGGGGCGTAATGATCCTGATTGAATTAAACTTATAATCCGCATCTTTTATGTTCAATTCGATTGCAAAACCGTCATTATCTCTCCAAAGTGCAATTCCGCTTAAACCAACGGGATGACTTTTAAAAGGATGAATGTTTCGATAACTTTCCCAACTTCTGTTAGAATAAAAACGTTCATTATAAGAACCGTTTGTTTTTGCCAACTGATACGGAAAAACTAAGCCCCGACCGGCATTACCTAATTTTTGCTGCAGATTCTTTCTAATTTCATTGGTCATCAAATCGCTCTGAATATGAGAATCTCCAATATGTACCATATTTATCTTCTGACTACTGTGACTTTCATTCTCTTTCAATTTCAGAAAAAAACGCTCTAAGACTTTTGCATTGTAGATTCTATCCTCAGAAAAAGAATCAACTGCTGCTTTATCGACTTTATGAATCATATTTTTTGTTATTGGAGGTGAAGCTGTCTCTTGCGTTTTATCGTTTGTTGAGAAAAAAAGACAACAAAAGAAAATAATAAGTCTATTCATTTACACTATCTTTTTTTACAGATACGGAATCTGTATTTGTTTTCCTGACCGTTTTTCGAGGACCAGTGCCCGTTTCCCTGTTTTCACGCAGTACCTTATATTGCTCGTAACCTTTATTTAACTGATCGTATAATAATTTTCCAATTGCTTTTGCTCCACGTTGGTTAAAGTGCGTATAATCTTTATTGGCTTTTGCCGGAGATTCGTCTACCCATTTTACCATTGAACCATCGCCGCCCATTAGAGTATATAGATTTACAAATCCGGATTCGGTTTCAAGTGCATATCTTTTTTGAGATTTCATTAAAGGAACTACCGCAGAATCTGTTTTCATTTCCAAATCATATTTTGTCGATTTATCTGCTGTTGAAATAATCAAAACAGAAACTCCCGGAAAAGATTCCTTAATTTTATTTACTGCTTTTGTCATTCCTCTCTGATACCAGGAATAATTCTTGGTCCCGTAATTTAAAACGTTTGTTCCGTAGTGCAAAATAACCAGGTCATACTTCAAACTGTTATTGAATCCCTGCATTATGTTTGCATTAAACATTGAGATTGGCAATCCTGAATTTCCTCTTTGCGAGAAATTATCAACATGAACTCCTGTTCCGTTATCAAAATTAAAGCCATAAATTGGAATTGAATCTGCATGAACGAAATTTGCCTTGAATGCTTTTATACTTCCCGAAGTCACTTTTAAAGTATTGATCAGATTATTCGGGATAAGACTTTTTCTTAAGGTGTCTTTACCAATAATAAAATTGACATTTCCTTTCTTAGAAGATCTTCCATAATACAATGTAGGATTATCAAGTGTTGTCGCATATTTATTAGGACCTGCTTCATACTGAACCCAGGTTGTATTTGCTTTGTCATTTGCAAAGAACACATGCCCGTTTACCCCAAAAGGGCTGGTTGGATTTTTGACATTCAGATACGATTGCATTTTCCAGTTCTTGGAATATAATGATTTTACAGATCCCCTTGATGCAGAAGATTCTGAGGTTATAGAAACAAAACCCACACCATTACCGCCAAAACGTTCCTGATAATTAGATCGAACATCCTGTACAATCAAGTCACCATCTGTCATGGAATCTCCGTAATAAGCGATTCTCACCTTGGCTTGCGGATTTTTTTCAAGCTGGTATAATTTTTCATAAAAAGAAATCAGATACTGATATCCTTTATAATTATCAAAAGTTTCAGACGGAAATTCGATTCCTTCAGTCGCATCAAAAGTAATTTTTTCTCCTGCTTCTTTTTTCTCACTATCAGCAATACTATCGCCTTTTAGGGCTAAAGAATCATTAGCCACAGATTCTAATAGCATACTATCAATAAGTACGTTTTTAGAATCGACTTTACTATCCGGAAAAATTTTATCAGGCAGGATTTGTTTAAATCCAATGAAAGCAATAAATGCTAATGCTACAATTGCAAAAGACTGAAAAAAATAAGATTTTGTATTCACTAGTACTTCTAAATTTAAGTAAAGGATTATTGAAAATTTTCATTCAAAATTCCTATTAATTGCTTATAAAAAATATGCGCAAAGATAGAACAATCATTAATGTATTGCTTCTTTTTAACATTAAAATAAAACAAAAAAAGAGGCTAGACAGATCTAACCTCTTTATCAAAAAAAATAAAAAAAACAAAGTTAATGATTAACTAAATTTAATACTTTGGAATTCATTAGTTAAAATAAAACAATCTTTACACTCTTATCTTTTAATCTATTTTATTTCAAAATAGCATATTCTAAAGCAATATTACCTCTTTCTCCAGCATCATTTGTCATAGAAAGGAATTTAATCTTATAGTAGTTTCCAGCCACATCTTTCACTACATAAAAACGATCAGTTCTGATACTTGGTAAAGAAGTCGGGCCTCCACCATTTCTCCAGTTAGAACCAATAGCTCTTTGATCTGTTGCTGATACTGTAAAGTTAGCCTCAACAACTTTATCTTTTGTAAAATCAGCGTAAGATCCACCAGTAGCAACTAAAACTTGATAAACTTGAGTTCCGCCTTTTACATTAGAGCTTACAAAATCAGAAAAACCGTAAGTAACTTCGATTGGTTTTTTATCTGCATCCTGAGATGGAATATAATTTGTAAATGTTGTAAAGTTCAAATCCCATTTAGCTTTTGCAGGCTCTACTGAAACAGTATTCCCTGTAGTTAAACTGAAAAATGAAAAATTAAAATCTGAATCTTTTGAGATTGTTTTCTCAGTAAAAGTTGCAGAATTCAAGTCAGCATATTGAATTTTATATCCATTTCCACTTCTTAAAATTCTAACTTTTTTCCAACCTCTTGAGTCACCATCAACACTTACAGAACCAATAGCCGGAACTTTAGTAGAAATAGCTAATCCTAAATTTACCAGGTAAACTTTGTTATCTGCATCTGTAGCTGAAACTTCTGCAATTGCTGTTCCAATTCCTGCTCCTGCACCAGCTAAAACACCTGTTGGATTATCTACAAATCCATTCGACGAAAGAGTTTCACCACCTCCAACTGAAACATTTGTATCAATTACTTGTGGCAAAGTGATATCAGAAGTTGCCAATTTTTTAGCGGCCATTTTAAGCGAACCGTTCAGGATTACTCTAAATTCTGAATTTGAAGAAAATCCAAGATCCCAAGTTGCTCTGTTTACAGATTTAGATTCTGCAGCACTTAAATCAAGATAAAGCTGATTTGGTTGGTTAGGCCCACCTACAGATTCTTTTAGTGTCGCCCCAACAGTTGGAACTTCAACTGGAGTATCATCATCACTTGAGCATGCAGCTAGTGACAATAAAGCTATCGATAGAAATAAAATTTTTTTCATTGTATTTGTATTTAATATTAAAGATTAAGGTTATATGCTAATTTTAAAAAATAAGAACGCCCGTAAGCAAGCATTACTTCTCCAGGTCCGGCATGCGCCGCTCCATTATTTGTTCCTGTCTGATTTACATTTTTAATATCAAGAATGTTTCTTGCACCAATAGTTACTTCAAATCGATCTTTGAAGAAATTTTGTCTAACAGTAGCATCAAGCCAATTACTTGCATCTATTGTAGACAAAGTATAAGAAGAAGTTCCTGCTATAAATTGTTGTGTCCTACCATTATATTTATAGTACCCTGAAAGAACTGTTTTCCATTTTGGAAGCTTATAAGAAGCACTGGCATTTAAATTGAAAGAATAAAGAAACTTATCATCTGAAGTAAAGACTTCGTTTTTTATTTCCTGGGAAACTCCTATTATCGCTGCTCCAAAATTGAATGTTAGATTCTCTTTTTTGAATTGGTTCATTGTAGAAAAATTCCACATTCTGTATTTACTAATATTGACATATTGATATTCAGGATTTCCTGTATCTGGATTAAATCTTACAAGTGCCATATCAATTCTATCATTCACATCTAAGTAACTTCCGGCAAATGTGCTTGAAAGCTGTGCTCCCTCAGAAAATGTAGTCGCTTTTTTAAGACTGGCTTCATAAGAAGTACTAGTTTCAGGAATAAGATTTTCATTACCTGTAAAAAAGTGTCCGTCAAATATTTGTTTCGAGTATAATTCGTCAAAAGTTGGTGTTCTAAAAGAGTTCCCATAAGAACCGCGAAGTTCAATTCCTTTATCAAATAAATACCTTAATCCAAGAGAGGAAGCATATTGATTGTCAAATTGAGATTGTGCAGAGAATCTTAATCCTGGCCGAATAGAAAATCTCTCGCTGGCCATAATTTCTGAAGAAGCAAAGAAATCGTAATTTTCAAGTGTTTTACGAATAGGAGTCATAATATTATTTGCTTCCTGAACCAAAGAATAACCACGATTGTTTACAAATTCATACCCCAATTGCAAATCAACCATTTTGCTAGAGAAAAAGTTATTTAGTGTCCCTGTAGAATAAATCACTTCCATTGACTGATCTTTCACTGTAGCATTGTTTGCTTCCTTTTTAGTAGATAAATAATATCTAAAATCTTCTACATCTCTTGCTTGTCTTTGGTGCGAAAGTGAAACATTATAATTCAATTGAGAAAACAACTTACCGGTTGCATTTAAATTATGAAAATATCTATTGGTTAAATATCTTTTATCACTTGCATAGCGATAAGATCCTAAAACATCATTAAATCCAGACTGTACAGTACTATTATAATAATCTACGTTTTCATCTAAATATTCGAATTTATAGAAAAAACGAAAATTATCCTTGTGATACGCTATTAATGCTGTACCGTTTAGCTGGTCTTTTGGCAGCCATCTATATCCACGTGTACCATCATTTTCAGAATAGTTTATGCCATTTTTATCGCTCAAATACCCCTGAAAATCGTTACGATTTGCTCCAATCGACACAAACCAATTTTTATTGAACGTATGAGAAACCTTTAAAGACTGAATATGACGTCCTTCGTCAAAAAGAGAATATTCATTATTAACCGTTTCTTCCTGGACTGATGCCGTAATTCCCCATTTATATTGTGACGATTTTTTTGTAATTATATTTAAAACACCACTTACAGCATTCGCACCATAACTAACTCCCATAGATCCTTCAACAATTTCGATATGATCTACGTCATTAAGGTTAATTTGGGATAAATCTGTATTATTACCAAAACCTGCCTCATTAACCAATGGAACATTATCTACCAAAATTTTAAAATACTGCGCATCCAAACCAAATAACGAAACGGTAGAACGTCCACTTGTTCCACTTGGTCTTACCGTAATATTTAAATACTGATTTAAAACATCTGCTAAATTAGTAGCTGCTAAATTTTGAATGTCAGCACTTGAAATAACCCGAACATTAAAAACGGACTTCTTAATAGACTGTGGTTCAAACTGTCCGGTAACAACCACTTCAGAAAGTTTATTCACAGCCGTGGTATCTTTTTGTTGAGCAAAAGATATTTGACAAAAAAGAACAGCTGTAAAAAGGATAAATTTTATTTTCATTATTTTTATTAAGTCTTAATAATGTCGCAAATATATAAACTATTTTTATTTGTTCTAAATAAAATTATATATTTGCCAAAAAATATAAAAACAAAACAATACGTTATGATTTCAAAAAGCCTCTATTTTTCAGCCGTTATGGCTTTGACTTGTAGTCTTGGTTTCAGTCAGGACAAAAAGCAACAGGACATTAAATCGATCAAATCAATGTGTGGTTGCTACGAAGTAAAGTTTAATTTTACAGAAACTTTTCAGTATCCTAAAGATTCTCTTACTTACAAACCTTCGGAAACTAAACACGAATCTGCTTTAGAATGGGTAGAGTTATTAGAAGATACTCCTAACAAAATTGTAATGCAACACTTATTAATCGTAAGTGATGACATGATCATTAAGCACTGGAGACAAGATTGGCTATACGAAAACACTGACTTATATTCCTTTGATAAAGGAACTTCATGGAAATATAAAAAATTAGATAAAAAAGCGGTAAAAGGTCAATGGACTCAAAAAGTTTATCAGGTAGATGACAGTCCAAGATATGAAGGATCATCAACATGGGTACATGTAGACGGACAAGATTATTGGGCAAACATTGCTGATGCTCCTCTACCAAGAAGAGAACAAACAAAACGTAATGACTATAATGTTTTAAAAAGAAGAAACATTCACGAAATTACTGCTACAGGATGGAATCATGAACAGGACAATCAAAAACTAATCAGAGATGATAGTAGAAAAGATGTTTTGTTAGCAGAAGAAAAAGGTATGGATGTATATACGAAAGTGGCAGACATTAAATGTATCGCAGGGCAAAAATGGTGGAAAGAAAATAATGCACTTTGGAAAAACGTTCGTGACAAATGGCAAACGCTGTTTGACAGACACCAAGACTTAAACCTGGAAGCTAAAGTAGACAGAAAAGCTCTTTATTCTCTTTTGTTTGATTTAAAACCAACTGCTACAAAAGCAGAAACGGATGCGATCATCAACAAATTCGTGAAATAAAATATTTGTGTTAGTTATTAAAAAAGCCGATAGTTTTAAAACTATCGGCTTTTTTTTATAGAATGATTTCTTTACATTCTTTCCGGAACTTCAATCCCTAGTAAGGTAAAGGCTGATTTTATAACTTCGGCCACTTTTTGAGAAAGCTGAACTCTGAATACTTTTTTAGTCAAATCTACTTCTCCTAATATATGCACTGATTGATAGAAGGAATTGTACTCTTTTACTAAATCATACGTATAATTTGCAATTAATGCCGGACTGTGATTTTGTGCTGCGTTTTGAATTACTTCAGGAAAAAGTTCGATTTGTTTTACCAGTTCTTTTTCTTTTTCATGTAATTCTTCTGTATTCGTTTGTGCTGAAAAATCAAAATCGGCTTTACGGATTATAGATTGAATTCTCGCGTAAGTATATTGAATAAAAGGACCTGTATTTCCGGCAAAATCAACAGATTCTTCAGGATTAAACAAAATACGTTTTTTAGGGTCTACCTTCAAAATATAATATTTCAAAGCTCCAAGTCCAATTGTTTTGTACAATTTTGCTTTTTCTTCAGCAGAATAACTGTCTAATTTACCCAGATCTTCTGAGATTTGTTGTGCTGTATTGGTCATATCCTGCATCAAATCATCAGCATCAACAACGGTTCCTTCACGGCTTTTCATTTTTCCTGACGGTAAATCTACCATTCCGTATGATAAATGATAGAGACTTGAAGCCCAGTCAAAACCTAATTTTTTAAGAATCAGGAATAACACTTTAAAGTGATAATCTTGTTCATTACCAACTGTATAAACCATTCCGCCAACATCCGGCATATCTTTTACACGCTGAATCGCAGTTCCTATATCTTGCGTCATATAAACAGCAGTTCCGTCAGAACGTAAAACAATTTTACGATCCAGACCTTCATCTGTTAGATCAATCCAAACTGAACCATCAGGATCTTTTTCGAAAACACCACTATCAAGGCCTATCTTAACCACATCTTTTCCTAATAAATACGTATTACTCTCGTAATAATATTTATCAAAATTAACCCCAAGATTGGTATAAGTTGTAGCGAATCCTTCGTAAACCCACTCGTTCATTTTTTTCCAAAGCGAAATTACAGCATCATCTCCAGCTTCCCATTTTTTAAGCATCTCTTGTGCTTCAATAATAATTGGAGCTTGTTTTTTAGCCTCTTCTTCGGTTTTTCCAGTTTCCATCAATTGAGAGATCTCTCCTTTATAGGCTTTATCAAACTCAACATAATATTTTCCAACTAATTTATCTCCTTTTAAACCTGAACTTTCAGGAGTTTCCCCATTTCCAAATTTCTGCCAAGCCAGCATCGATTTACAAATATGAATTCCACGGTCATTAATGATCTGTGTTTTGTATACTTTTTTACCTGAAGCTTTAATAATTTCAGCTACAGAATATCCTAACAAATTGTTACGAACGTGACCTAAATGTAATGGCTTATTTGTATTTGGCGAAGAATATTCGACCATAATAGCTTTATCATCCGGATTTGGAGTAACATATCCAAATTTTTGATTGTCTTTTATTTTATTAAAGAAATCCAAATAATAGCTATCGGCAATAACAATATTCAGAAAACCCGAAACCACGTTAAAACGTGATACCTCAGGAAGATTTTCAACTAAATAATTTCCAATTTTATTTCCTAATTCTACAGGATTGCTTTTGATCACTTTTAGTAAAGGAAAAATGACCATCGTGATATCGCCTTCAAACTCCTTTCGTGTAGTTTGAAATTCGATTTTATCAACAGTAACATCAAATAATGCTTGTATTGCTTTTTGTATAGAAGGAGTAAGAATTTGTGATAATGACATGTAAACTTATTTTTAAAGTGAGCAAAGATACTGCTTATTCACCAATTACAGAAAATGAAAAACATATAAAATACAACAAATGACTCAGAAATCTGTAAAAAGGATTTCATTTTGATTGTTAAAATTATCAAAAAATCAAACCGCTAATCTACTAATAAACAGACTCTCTTAAAAAAAATACAATATTTTTTATTTTTTCCTGTAACATATCCATAATAAAAGAGTCTTAATAGGGACTTTGAATTCATTTGAAGCAAAAAAACTAACAAAAACAATCATCATCAATCAAATCAAAAATAATCACTACTATATTATGAAATTAAAATTCTTTCTGTTCGCATTACTGGGGGTATTTGCAACAGCTCAGGCCCAGAACACCGGAACAGTTTCCGGAAAAATTACCGAAAAATCGAATAATGCACCTATCTCTTATGCAACAGTCTCGATAAAAGACAATGGAAAAGCAGTTACAGGAGTTAACACAGACGATAATGGAGGCTTTACCATTAAAAATTTAGCTTTAAAAAGTTATACGATCGAAATTCAATATATTGGATTCAAAAAATATACCGGATCGATCATTCTAAGCGACAATAAAAAAACAGCTACCATTAATGTCGCTCTTGAAGAAGAAGCAACACAACTTAAAGGCGTAAACATCATAAGTGACCGCTCGACAATAGAACAAAAAATTGACCGTAAAATAATTACAGTAGGAAAAGATTTGACAACTGCCGGAGCGTCTGCATCTGACATCATGAACAACATTCCATCAGTAAATGTGGATCAGGACGGAAAACTTTCGCTTCGCGGAAACGACAATGTTCGTGTATTAATCGACGGACGACCATCAAATATTGACCCTGCGCAATTGCTAAAACAAATTCCGTCAACTTCTATCAAAAAAATTGAGTTGATTACCAATCCAAGTGCAAAATACAATCCTGAAGGAATGTCCGGAATTATCAATATCGTTTTGCATAAAAACACGAATACCGGTTTTAACGGAAGTTACAGTGGGGGAATCACTTTTGGAGAAACGGCAAAATACAACCAATCTTTAAACCTGAATTACAAAACCGGAAAAGTAAATTTCTTTGGAAATGCAGGACAAAACTTCGGAACGTATCAAAACGACGGTTTCATCAAAAGATTTGATCCTGAAGTTGTTCAAAAAATTGATGTTTTAAACGATAATGATTCGTATTTGTATAAAATTGGAATGGATTATTTAATTGATGATCATAACACTTTATCTGTCTACACGAATCAGAATAAATCGAACGGAAAAGGTTTTGTAAACACTGGTATTGATTATAATAATGTAACCGATTCTGACGTTTCAAAAATCTTTCAGAAATCTAAATATTCAGGTCCCGATGAAGTTGGTACTTATAATTTAGCGTACAAACATATCTTTAAAAAAGAAGGACATACCTTAGATTTTGAAGGGAACTACAGCGACAATAAAGAAACACAATATTCTTCTTTTGATACTCAAACCATAAATACTGACAATACTCAAAACAATGTCATTTATGATGACTTTATAAAAGGAACACGTAAACTAACGACTTTAAATGTTGATTACGTAAATCCTCTAAACGAGAAAACTACTCTAGAAGCTGGTGCCGAAGCAAGAATTACTAAAACTGATAACGACTATATTACCGGAAACCCACTTGCAGCACTACCGGTTTCTAATTATACTTATGACACTGATATTTATTCAGCTTATGTAACATTTGGTCAGAAATTTAAAAAATTCAGTTACCAATTAGGCGCTCGTTTTGAAAGTTATAAAGTAGCCGCTAATTTAAACCACGGGCTTGACAAATTTAATGATGACTATATTACGCTATATCCATCAGCTTATTTAACGTATAACCTGAACGAGAAAAACACTTTGCAATTTAGCTATAGCCGTCGTGTAGACCGCCCAAGCTTAGAGCAAACAAAACCTATTCGTGAATTTTCGACTCCATTAGTGACCTCAATAGGAAATCCTGAATTGAGACCACAATTTACAAACTCTGTTGAAGTAAATTACACCAAAACTTTTACAAAAGGAAGTTTTACAACTGGTATTTTCTATAGAAGCATCAATGATCAGATTAGCAGAATTTTATATCCGGATGATACAGACCCAACTGGTAACAAACAAATCCTGACTTATACGAATTATGATCATAATACTTCTTATGGTTTTGAGGTCTCTTTTAATTACAAAATCACAAAATGGTGGGATATTGCACCCTCTATTGATTTCTCAAGTATCAATCAACAAGGTGTTGTATTCGCATACGACCCTGTAACACAAACAAGTAGTCCAATTGAAAGAAAAGTTACTGTTGGAGCATTTAATGGCCGTATGAACTCTAACTTTAAAGTAAACAAACGTTTAAGCTTCTTATTATTTGGTTTCTACAGAGGTGGAGTTGACGGACTTCAAAATAACAGTCACGAAATGTACAAAATGGACATGGGTTCACGTTATACATTGTTAGACAACAAGATGAACATAAGCTTGCGTTTCAATGACGTTTTCAATACTATGAAATATTCTTTTGATGCTATGTATCCTTATGCGCATGAAGGACAATTTAAATGGGAGAGTCAAACCGTTTATTTAGGCTTAACGTATAATTTTGGTGGTGCAAAAATCAAAAATCTAGAACGTAAACAAAGAGAAGACAACACTAGTAAAGGTGGTGGAGGAATGTTTTAATCCCACTTTTATTAGTAGATTTTAATAGTTCTTGTAGAAAAGAAAAGCCTGGAGTTTGCCAACTCCAGGCTTTTTTAGTTTATATCTGTACCTTATAAAAAATTACGTAATTCTTTTATTTCTTCCGGATTCGCTGTTTCGGTATTATTTGTAATTGCTGATGAATGATAAAAAGTAGGCTGGAGCTTTTCTTGTAATAATTTAATATTGGAAGATCGTAAACCTCCGCCCGGCATAATTTCGATTCGATCTTTGGCGAGTTTCTGAATGATTTCTAAATCTTCAATCCCTTCTTCAACATTTTTTCCTCGTCCTGAAGTCAGAATTGTTTGAAAACCACAATCTATAACATCTTCAAGACCTTTCTCAATTGAATCAACAACATCAAAAGCACGGTGAAATGTACACGAAAGCGGACTCGCCAAATCGACTAATTCTTTATTTTGCTTTTTATTGACACTCCCGTCCGGATTTAAAATCCCGAAAACAAAACCATCAATTCCAAGTTTTTTAAGATCTTTTATATCTTCACTCATTTGAGTAAACTCTTCATCAGAATACACAAAATCTCCACCGCGGGGCCTGATAATAACATGCATTTTTATCGATACATTTTCCCGCACCTTTTCTGCCAAAACAGCATTTGGTGTCGTTCCGCCAAGTTGCATATTTTCGCACAGTTCAATTCTGTCCGCACCACTTTCTTGTGCAATTATTGCCGATTCATAATTGAAACAGGCTATTTCTAGTTGATTTTTTTTCATTTTGATTAAAGAATGTTTCTCATCGTTTGTCATTTGTGACTTAACAAAAATATTAATTAAAATCGAAATCTCTTGCTCAAAATTAAAGACTTGCCAATCGAGACTTGGGTTTCGACTTTTCCTGACAAACGGATACAAAAAAACCTGCTCAAAAAAAGAGCAGGTTTTAAAAATATAATGCAAGATGAATTAATTTACCATTTAATAATTGCACTTGCCCAGGTAAAACCACTACCAAAAGCAGCTAAAACAACTGTATCTCCTGATTTGATTTTTCCTTGTTCCCAAGCTTCTGTTAAGGCAATTGGAATAGAGGCTGCGGTTGTATTTCCGTATTTCTGGATATTATTATGAACCTGATCATCTGTCAATTTGAATTTGTTCTGAATGAATTGTGAAATCCTCAAATTTGCCTGATGCGGAATCAACATATCAATATCTGAAACTTGCAGGCCGTTTGCTTCCAGACCCTCATTAATCACCTCAGCAAAACGAACTACTGCATTTTTAAATACAAATTGCCCGTTCATGTAAGGATAATAACTTTCATCATTCGGGTCATTATCGGCTAAAATATCAGTTACCCAACGCGCTCCCATTCCTGGTGCCTGTAAAGCTAATTCCTCTGCATGTTGCCCTTCTGAATGTAAGTGAGTGGATAAAATTCCTTTTGTCAAATCCTCTTCACGGCTTAAAACTGCTGCTCCTGCCCCATCTCCAAAAATTACAGAAACTCCACGACCACGAGTAGTCATGTCTAATCCCGTTGAATGAACCTCAGAACCAATGACCAAAATATTTTTATACATTCCGGTTTTAATGTATTGATCTGCAACAGAAATAGCATAAACAAAACCAGAACATTGATTTCGAACATCTAATGCTCCTACAGTGCGCAAGCCTAAATCACGTTGTACTAAAACTCCGGGTCCAGGAAAATAATAATCTGGACTTAATGTAGCAAAAACCACAAAATCTATATCTTCTTTGGCTACGCCGGAACGCTCTATAGCAATTTTAGCTGCTTTTACACCCATTGTAGTTGTGGTATCTTCTCCACGAATAATATGTCTGCGCTCCTGAATTCCTGTACGCTCCTGAATCCATTCATCATTGGTATCAATAATTTTCGACAAATCGTCGTTGGTCACAACATTTGAAGGAACATAATATCCTAAGCCCGTTATTTTTGAATGATACATATTCTTTTATTATTTGTTAAAAATTTGGATTGCAAATCTAAGTATACTTTAAAACATTAGCGTACAAATTAGTGTTTTTTTCGTAATTGACAATTTAATATACTTCAAATATATATCGAATTAAGCTTGTTTACATTTTGAAAAACCAGTATTTGTGTCAAAATGATGAAAAGTATGAAAAATAACGTTTAAAATGTAACAAGATTAAACTACTTTAGTCAAACATAACGAATACCATTTTTTTAAACTCCTAAAATTCAAATTATGAAATTAAAGGTTACACTCCTCTTATTTCTAAACATTGGCTTTTTTGCCTTTGCTCAAGAAAATTTAACCTATCAAAAACCATCAAAATCTATTTTAGATTTAGCAGACTACGAAAGAGCTCCAACAGTATCTATGGATACTAAAAAAGAGAATATGTTGCTATTATACAGAAGTACTTACAAAACATTAGACGATCTTAATCAGGAAGAACTTCGTTTAGGCGGTTTGAGAATTAATCCGGTAACGAATATTTCAAGCACTGTAACTTATACGATCAATCTTAAATTAAGAAAAATTAGTGGAAAGGAAGAAGTACAAGTTTCAGGTTTACCTCAGAACCCTAAAATAAGTAACGTTTTATGGTCACCAAATGACAAGAAAATTTTGTTCTCACATACTACCAATACAGGTGTGGAGCTTTGGGTTTTGGATGTCGCAACCGCAAAAGCTACAAAACTTACCGATGCCACTGTAAATGCAAATCTTGGAAATCCGTTTAGCTGGTTTTTAGATAATGAAACGATTTTGGTAAAAATGCTTCCAAAAAACAGAAAGCCTTTATTAGATTCTAAAAAAGATTTACCAACCGGCCCAATCATTTCAAGTACTGCGGGAGCAAAATCTCAAAACAGAACGTATCCCGATATGTTGAAAAATCAGAATGATGAAATCAATTTTGAAAATATCATCACTTCTGAATTGTATAAAGTCAACCTTAACGGGACTGCTACTTTATTCAAAGGTGCTGCCATGTATGCAGGAGAAAGAATTTCTCCGGATGGTAATTATATTATGTTAACGACTATTCAAAAACCGTTTTCGTATGTTGTTCCTTTAAACAGATTTCCATCTCAGACAATTGTATATGATGCTAAAGGAAAAGAAGTTAAAACTGTTAACGAAGTTCCGCTAAACGAAGTAATTCCTAAAGGTTTTATGGCAGTTCGAAAAGGAAAAAGAGAAATGGCCTGGAGAAATGACAAGCCAGCGACCTTATCCTACGTTGTAGCGCTTGACGAAGGAGATCCGGCCAATAAAGTTGATTTTAGAGATGAAGTTTATCTTTGGGATGCTCCTTTTGCAAACAATGCCACTTCATTAGCAAAAGTGCCTCAACGTTACAATGATATTGTTTGGGGTAATGATAATACCGCATTTCTTACTGACGAATGGTACGATACCCGTAATACCAAAACGTATTTAATCAATCCGTCAAACCCTGCTCAGCAACCAAAAGTAATTACAGACAGAAATCAGCAAGATGTTTACTCTGACCCTGGCATTTTTGAAACTAAAAAGAACCAATACAATAAATATGTTTTAGCAATCGAAAAAGACAATGCTTATCTTATTGGTGAAGGATATACAAAAGAAGGACAGTTTCCTTTTATTTCTGAATTTAATTTGAAAACATTACAATCAAAACGTATTTACACTTCAACTTATAAAGACAAAAAAGAAGATTTGTTAGGAATTGAAGATTTCAAAACGGGTAAAGTTTTAGTTCAGATTCAGTCTAAAAGTGACTATCCGAATTATTATTTCAGAAATATTAAAAAACAAAATAGCCTGACACCAATTACTTCTTTCAAAAATCCGTTTGAAAGCATTAAAAACGTAAGTAAGGAAGTGATCAAATACAAACGTAAAGATGGTGTTGAACTTTCAGGAACTTTATATTTGCCTGCCGGATACGATAAAGTAAAGAAAGAGAAATTACCTTTGTTAATCTGGGCTTACCCGGCTGAATACAAAGACAAAAACAGCGCAGGGCAATCGACTCAAAACCCAAACGAATTTACGTTTCCTTACTACGGATCGTTTGTATATTGGGTAACCAAAGGATATGTTGTTCTTGATGATGCTGCTTTCCCTATTATTGGTGAAGGAACTACAGAACCTAACGACAACTTTATACCTCAACTGGTAGCGAATGCAGAAGCTGCAATTGACGCCGTTGATGCTTTAGGATATATCAATCGTAAAAAAGTAGCGGTTGGAGGACATTCTTACGGAGCTTTTATGACTGCTAACTTACTGACACATTCTGATCTTTTTGCCTGCGGAATTGCCCGAAGCGGAGCTTACAACAGAACTTTAACTCCATTTGGTTTTCAGAGCGAACAACGTAATTACTGGGAAGTTCCGGAAGTTTATACTGCAATGTCTCCTTTTATGAATGCAGACAAAATGAAAACGCCCCTTTTGTTAGTTCACGGTGAAGCAGATAACAATCCGGGAACTTTTACTTTGCAGACAGAACGTTACTATCAGGCTTTAAAAGGCTTGGGAGCAACAACAAGAATGGTGATTTTACCTAAAGAAGCGCATAGTTATGTTGCCAAAGAAAACATTTTGCACTTGCTTTGGGAACAAGATCAGTTTTTAGAAAAGTATTTAAAAAACTAGATTTTCCAGAATTAACTATAAAAAAGAAACCCGACAGCTTAATCGCTGTCGGGTTTTTATTTTTACAGATAAAAAATTATCTAATTTTCTAATTGACAAATTATCTAATTACAAATAATTTAAACCTAAGAATATTTCCTGCTCTAGAGGCAAATCTATTTCGCTCTCAAAAAAGACTAATTGTCTTTTATAAACTGTTTCGATTAAATAATGATTTCCTCTAAAGTAAGTTCTCCGAATTTTTACCGGCAAATTAGATTCTCCTACCATTTTAAACTGATGCGGATACACCAATGTTTTATGTGTTTGGTCTTCATACGGCAATAACAAATGAGTTGGCAGCTCATTTACTTCACCAAAAAGTGACGCTACATATTTAGTTTCAGGATCTTCGTAAATTTTTATAGGATCGCCTTTTATGATCACTTCTCCGTTTCGCATCACAATTGCCTCATCTGCAAATGATAATGCATCTGTACTATCGTGTGTTGCAATAATACAGGTAATTCCTTTTTGTTTTAGATATCGAAAAAGATTTCGGCGTAAAGCATTTTTACGAAAAGCATCAATTTGACTGAAAGGTTCATCCAGTAAAATCACTTCCGGCTCTAAAGCCAAAACTCTTACTAAAGCGACTCTTTGCTGTTGTCCTCCACTTAAAAATTTTGCTTTTACGTTAGAGAAAGATTCCATTTCAACCATCTCTAATAATTCCTGAACACGAAGTTTTTTCATATTCGCAAAACCGTTTGAAAGAAACTTTCCAACATTTTCAGCTACGGTTTCAAAAGGAGACAGATCAAAATCCTGTGCCAGATATTTCATATAAGGCATTCCGGGAATCAAATTGTATTTAGGACCTAAAATTGGCTTTCCGTCATAAAAAATCTTGCCTTCATCCAAGTTATACAAACCATACAGAAGTTTAAGAAGCGTACTTTTTCCGCAGCCGCTTTCACCAATAATAGCAATATTTTCGCCTTTATTTATGGTAAAAGAAACGTTTTTTATAACAGGGTTTTCGGTATACGAAAAAGAGATATTTTGAATGTCGAGCATGGGTTCTATTTGAAAGCACAAATTTACAATGTTTAATTTCTAAAGTCAAAAAAAAGCTGCTTCAATTATGAAACAGCTTTTAAGAAATTTTATTGCGTTCGAAACTTATTTTCCAGCTTGCGCTTTAGCATCGTTTACCATTTTGTCATTTGCAGTAATAGAAAATTCTACACGACGGTTTTGTGCTCTGCCCTCAGGAGTATCATTGGTTGCAATAGGATCAGCAATTCCTAAACCTGAAGTTTTGAAACGGCTTGATTTTAATCCTTTTGAAACTAAATACGCTTGTACAGAAGCAGCTCTTTGTCCTGAAAGTGTCAGGTTATATTCTGGTTTTCCTGTATTATCAGTATAACCAAAAATTTGAATATCAGTATCTCCGTATTCATTAAATACAGGAACTAATTTATCTAAGTTTGCTTTTGCCTGAGTAGTCAAAGTTGATTTGTTAGTATCAAAACGAACAGAGTTTTCATTTAAAGTCAAATGAATTCCTTCCCCTACTCTTTCTACAGAAGCACCTGGTAAAGCCTGATCGATTTCACGGGCTTGTTTGTCCATTTTATTTCCAATAAGAGCTCCGGTTCCACCACCTACAGCAGCACCAATTGCAGCACCTAAAGCAGCGTTTCCTCCATGTCCTAAATTATTTCCTAAAATACCACCAATTAGTCCACCGGCAACTACTCCAATTCCGGCTCCTTTTTGTGTATTATTAGCGTTTTTTACTGAATCGCAACTTGTAAAGAAACTTACTAATACAAGTAAACTACTCAAACCTAAAACTGTTATCTTTTTCATATTATATATTTTTAATTTTAATTAGCTCTTTGAAATTGGTAAACCACATCCTTTACTTGTCCACCAACATTAATATTATCGATTAACTGAAATGAGTTATCAGTCAAACCTGCAACTTTTAATAAGTATCCGTCTCTTACTTTCTTTGCTTTTATACCAGCATCAAGAATTTTAAGTACAAACATCCCCTGATTGTTAATACTCCAGACAATTGGCGAACTAAAAGCAGTACAACTTGGTGCAGTTAGGGCCATTGTACCTTTATTATTATTAGAGATAAAACTCCAGGTACTACCAATGAAGCATTTTGAATCTGCAAGATCAAAAGAATTTACTTTGATATACTCAGAACCCGGATAAGAAACATTGGTTAGCACCCAATTTCCTTTAATAGCTACTTGAGTAGGTCTGTCAAGTTTAGTCGATAGTGTAGTGCCTTCTGATGAAGCAGTTGTAGACGAAGCTGATTTACACGCGAATAACATCGTGGCGATCATGCAAATGAAAATAATTTTCTTCATTTTGTACTTTTATTTAAGTTAATACTTACTTATTTAACAATTATTATAGCACAAAGATACAATTCATAGGAATATCTTTTGTTTTAGAATCTAATTATTTTCTTTCAAAATTAACACTTACGACATTTTGTCACTCAAAAAACAATTGGTATTCTATTTGAATAAATGAAAATCATCACATTAAACTAAAAAAATATAATAATATGACAACAGGTAAAATTAATGTTTCTGTAGAAAACATCTTTCCCTTAATCAAAAAGTTCTTATACAGCGATCACGAAATTTTCTTACGTGAATTGATTTCTAACGGAACTGATGCTACTTTAAAATTAAAACACTTAATCAGCATTGGTGAAGCTAAAGTAGAATTCGGAAATCCTGTTATAGAAATCAAAATTGATAAAGAGGGTAAAAAAATTCACATTATCGACCAGGGCTTAGGTATGACAGCTGATGAAGTTGAAAAGTACATCAACCAGGTTGCTTTTTCAGGAGCCGAAGAGTTCCTTGACAAATACAAAGATTCTGCTAAAGACTCCGGAATTATTGGTCATTTTGGTCTTGGTTTTTATTCTGCATTTATGGTTGCAGAAAAAGTAGAAATCATCACTAAATCATACAAAGATGAGCCAGCTGCACACTGGACATGTGACGGAAGCCCTGAATTTACTTTAGAGCCGGCTGACAAAACTTCACGTGGTACAGAAATCATCCTGCATATTGCCGAAGATTCACTTGAATTTTTAGAAGATTCAAAAATCAGCGGACTATTAAACAAATACAATAAGTTTATGCCTATTCCGATTAAATTCGGAACAAGAACAGAAACACTTCCTAAACCGGAAGATGCTCCTGAGGATTACGTAAACGAAACTATCGAAGTTGATAACATTATCAATAACCCAAATCCTGCATGGACAAAACAACCAACTGAATTATCTGATGAAGATTACAAAAGTTTCTACAGAGAGTTGTATCCAATGCAATTTGAAGATCCATTATTCAACATTCACTTAAATGTAGATTATCCTTTCAACCTGACCGGAATTTTATACTTTCCTAAATTAGGTTCGGATATGCAAATTCAAAAAGACAAGATTCAGCTGTACCAAAACCAGGTTTACGTTACAGATAACGTAGAAGGAATTGTACCTGAATTCTTAACGATGCTTAAAGGGGTTATCGACTCTCCGGACATTCCTTTGAACGTTTCTCGTTCTGGTTTGCAAGCTGATGGTGCAGTTAAGAAAATTTCTAACTACATCACTCGTAAAGTAGCAGATAAACTAAAAGCTTTATTCAACGAGAACCGCGCTGATTTTGAGCAAAAGTGGAACGATATCAAAATCGTTTTAGAATACGGAATGCTTTCTGAAGATAAATTCTACGAAAAAGCAGGTGCTTTCTTTTTATACCCAACGGTTGACGACACTTATTTTACTCTTGAAGAATTAAAGGAGAAATTAAAAGAAAACCAAACAGATAAAGACGGAAAATTAGTAGTTCTTTATGCCGGAAACAAAGATGCACAACACTCTTACATACAAACAGCAAAAGAAAAAGGATACGAAGTATTACTTTTAGATTCTCCGATTATCTCGCATTTGATTCAAAAAATCGAAGGTGATAATAAAGATGTAACTTTTGTTCGTGTCGATTCTGATCATATTGACAACTTAATCAAAAAAGACGAAAACACGATTTCTAAATTATCTGATGAAGAAAAAGAAACTTTAAAAACTTCATTAGAAGCTTATATTCCTAAAGCATACAGTGTACAACTGGAAGCTATGGACAGTCAGGCAGCACCGTTTATCATCACGCAACCTGAATTTATGCGTAGAATGAAAGAAATGAGCCAGTCTGGTGGTGGCGGAATGTTTGGAATGGGTAATATGCCTGAAATGTATAATTTGGTAGTCAACACCAATTCTGATCTTGCTACCAGCATTTTGAACACTGAAGACAAAACACATCAGGAACATTTGGTAAAACAAGCTTTAGATTTAGCTAAATTATCACAAAACCTATTAAAAGGAGAAGCATTAACTGCTTTTGTAAAAAGAAGTTTTGAGATGATTAAATAATCTTTTCAATAAAAAATCATTTAGAAAATCCTGTAGGCCCAGCTTACAGGATTTTTTTTTGTGATTCATTTTTTTTATTACATTTGAAGGCCTTTTTAACCTAATCAAAAACCAAAACTACTATGAAAAAAACTGCTATTTTACTCTTAACCCTTTGTGCAACAACATTTTTTTATGTTTCTTGCTCCAGTAGTGACAGCGAAAAAACCAACCAGACTGATGTATCATCAATTGGAGCTTCGATTGCAATAGATGCAACGAACGAAATGGACATTAAAACCGGACTATTTGTCGCAACAAAAGCTTCTATTACAGGAAAACCCGCTGAGACCGCACCCAGCCTGTGCGCAACTATTACTGTTAGTCAGGAAAATGCCAACTCGTATCCCAAAGTATTTACTGTAGATTACGGAACAGCTGGTTGCACTGATAATCAAATCTTCAAAAAAGGAAAACTAAAAATTACGCTTTCAGGCCCCATCACAACAACAGGAAGCAAAATGACGATTGAAAGAATCGATTATTCTATTAGCGGAATAAAACTGGAGGGAACAATTGAGTACACCAATACCACAACAGTGGCGACAGTACCTCAATTTAGTAGAAAAGTTTCTAACGGAAAATTTACTGATCTTGCCGGAAGAGTTTATCTGAATTCGGGAATAGTTACCATAAAACAAACTGCCGGCGTTGAAACTCCGTTTGTTTTAGATGATAATATTTATGAGATGCCGGAAGGCACACACACTGTAACTTCATCAACTGGAGCGGTTCTAACATTAACAGTTCAGGAAACCTTAATCAAAAAATATTCTTGTGAATTCATCTCTAAAGGACGATTAAAAGTTCAGGGAGGTTTATTAAACGGAGTTGTCGATTACGGAAACAATGATTGTGACAGTAAGTTTACCTATACAAACGAAAACGGAACATCATTTAATTTAGTGATGTAAGTAAATATTCAATCAAAAAATAACAATCCCAATTTAAAAAAATAGATTGGGATTTATTTTTTGTAAAATTTAAACCACACTCCATTACATTCAAACTATTTTCTTTATTTTGCAGCAAAATCTAAAAAACCAATGAAAAAATCAATTATTGCCTTTGTTACAATTGCCCTATTAGCATCATGTAGCAAAAAAGAATCAACTGACAGTTTGCACCTTACGGGAAATATAAAAGGACTAAAAAACGGAACTTTATACATACAAAGATTCGTTGACACCGCTCTTGTTGCTATCGACAGTATTAAAATAGACGGACAATCCACTTTTGAAACCAACATAAAATTAGAATCACCTGAAGTACTTTATTTGTATCTGGATCGCGGCGTTACCAATTCATTAGACAATAATATTTTGTTTTTTGCAGAACCAGGAAACCTTAACATCGATACCAACTTAGACAATTTTATTTATGGGGCTAAAATTACCGGATCTAAAAATCAGGAGTTATACGATGAATACAAAAAAATAAATTCCCGTTTTAATGACGAAAGCCTTTCTATGGTTGAATCAAAATTTAAAGCCATAAAAAGACAAGATCAAAAAGCTATTGATAGCATAAACGTAAAACAAGAGTCTAATATCAAAAGAAAATACTTGTATGCGACAAACTTTGCACTCAACAACAAAGATCATGAAATAGCTCCTTATATTGCTTTATCTGAGATTTATGACATCAATGTTAAGTTCCTTGATACGATACAAAAATCGATGACCCCGAAAGTAGCACAATCCTTTTACGGAAAGAAACTAACCAAATATGTTGCTGATATTAAAAAAGAGCAACAAAAATAGTCTTAAGAAATCCTTATCCTTACACACAAAAACGTCCTGAAATATTCAGGACGTTTTTTGTTTGAATAAATTCAAATTCTTTTAAATACCGTTTATAAAATATTATTTTCCTTTTAATATTTTTTCTAAATATTCGATTTTATCTTTTTCAACCTGAACCAAACGCTCATAAAGTTCTATTACTTTGTCAAGAGGATTAAAAGTAGGCTGATATTGAATATTTGAATTCATCGAAGCATTATCATTATTATTAATTGTATTACCAATAATATTAAAAATTGCTTCTTCTGAGAAGTTTTTAATTGCCTCAACAGTTACACCTAATGCTTTTGCAACTTCTGCAAGTTTTTCCTCATCAATTGTTTCACTATTTTCCATATTAGATATAGCCTGTTGATTTGTTCCTAAAGCTTGTGCCAATGCTTCTTGCTTCATGTCTCTAAGTTCACGAATACGGCTATTTTTTCGCCCTATATGATTTGGTCTTGCTAATGTGCTCATAATTAAGATAATATTTAAGTATAATAATCCATAAAATTAGAAAGGCTTATTTCCCTTTTAATATTTCTATTTTTTCTTTTTCAGACTGAACTAAACGTTCGTAAAGTTCTACCACTTTGTCAAGAGGATTGAATGAGAATTGCTGATTTTGACTAAATGCTCCTTGGCTATTGCTAAAATCAGTATCATGAAATGTATTGAAATAATTAATCATATTTTCTTCCGAAAAATTCTTAATTGCTTCCGCAGTTACACCAAGCGCTTTTGCTACTTCAATTAATTTGTCTTCATCTATAGTCTCACTATTTTCAATAATCGAAACAGCTTGTTGATTTGTTCCTAAAGCCTGAGCCAACGCTTCTTGCTTCATGTCTCTAAGTTCACGAATACGGCTAATTTTTCGCCCTATATGATTTGGTCTTGCTAATGTGCTCATAATTCAAAGATAATAATTAAGTGTAACGCAACAATATGTAAAAAACATCATGAATATGTATAATACAGTTCAAACAATTTGATGTAACATTTAGTATTGCTTAAATGCTGACAGAAACAAAAATACAATTTTTCGGACAGGATGCAAAATAAACCACTCCTCCAGAATTTCATAATCTTATCATTTCTGACGAAGGAGAAATCACATTAGAAATTCCGCAATGAATGCCGCCAATCTTTGCCGAGCTACGAGTGTGATTTTTCCTTCGTCGAAATGACAAACTAGCGGTTAAAATTTCAGCATTCAGTTTATTCCAAAAAAAAACCACCACTAAAAAGTGATGGTTTTACGTTGAGCCGGCGGAGGGACTCGAACCCACGACCTGCTGATTACAAATCAGCTGCTCTAGCCAACTGAGCTACGCTGGCGACTCATTACGGATGCAAATATAAAGTGGATTTTTGTATTTTCCAAAATAAATTCACTGCTTATTTTATTAAAAAACCACCACAAAAAGTGATGGTTTTATGTTGAGCCGGCGGAGGGACTCGAACCCACGACCTGCTGATTACAAATCAGCTGCTCTAGCCAACTGAGCTACGCTGGCGACTCATTACGGGTGCAAATATAAAGCGGTTTTTCGTTTTACCAAAATAAATTTGCACTTTTTTATACTTTTTTTTGCTTACAATTCGTTGATTTTAGCAATCAATTGATTAGCAGTTTCTTCCAATTCAACATTGATTTGTTTAAAGTGTGCTTTTTTGTTTTCAACATTTTTAGCATTCACTTTAGTGATCAAATTATCAAATGCAGCAATAGCCTGATCGATCAAAGCATTCGTTTCCGGAGTAGGATTTCCTGTTGTAGACATTTCGAATAAGTAAATTGCCTCAATAATATCTCCTAATACGAAGTTGATATCTTTCTTTAAATTTTTAACGTTTGCCATTTTTATTTTTATTTTAATTTGCGACTGCAAAAGTACATATAATCTTTCTATTAAGCGCTATGAAATGTAAATTTCTAAAATAGAAGCTTTTCCGTTCAGAATAAATACATTTATCTCAGCCGGAACTAAAACCGTATCTCCTTTTATATAGGATTGCTTAAATCCGTTATATTCAATTTCAAAACTTCCTTCAATACACATATAAACCGTAAAAGTTTCTCCTGACTTAGAAACTTCAAGCTGATTTTCTAAGGGAATAAAATTAGTCGTAAAATAAGGACAATCAACTACTACATTTGATGTATTTGTTTTTGTCTCATACTTCTTTTGCGTATTTACTTTGTTATAATTAATAGCATCTAGTGCCAGGTCTACATGAAGTTCTCTCGTATTTCCCTGAGCATCTTTTCTGTCAAAATCATACAAACGATACGTGATATCAGATGTTTGCTGAATCTCAGCCACAACCAAACCTGCACCAATGGCATGAACGGTTCCGGTTTCTAAAAAGAAAACATCTCCCGCTTTTGCTTTTACATCATCTAAAATAGAAACAAGGGTCTTATCATGTAAATGCTTTAGGTATTCTTCTTTACTGGAATCTTCCTTAAAACCAACAATGATTCTTGCATCAGCATCCGCTTGTGTCACGTACCACATTTCGGTTTTACCAAAAGAGTTATGACGTTCTTTTGCTAACGCATCATTTGGGTGTACTTGTATCGAAAGATCCTCACGGGCATCTAAATATTTAAAAAGCAACGGAAATTGTTTTCCAAAACGACTGTGAACTTTTGTTCCCAGAATTTCGTTTGGCGTTTCATCAATAAGTTCCATCAAAGATTTCCCTTTCAGGACTCCGTTAGCAACAACACTTACATCCCCTTCTACTGTAGATAACTCCCAGCTTTCACCGGTTATGTTTGAAGTGATTGGTTTATTGAGAATTGTTTTTAGTTTTTCTCCACCCCAGATTCGGTCTTTCAAAATGGGATCAAATTGTAACGGGTATAATTTTGGCGTCATAAATATATTTTTTGGCTAATATCTTTATTAATTTAATAGTTCTCTACTAGTATTTTGTATTTCTATAGTACTAATTCTTTGACTGTTTCAAGTGCTTTCGGAATATGTTTTCCTGCATTCATACTATCAAAAATCAAAATAACAACACCATTTCTGTCAATAACATACGTTACTCTTCCTGGCAAAAGGCCAAATAAAGTATCGCGAACTCCAAAAAGGTGTCGTAATTTCTTATCTTCATCAGACAAGAGAATAAAAGGCAACTGGTGTTTGTTCGCAAATTTATGATGCGATTTTACACTATCGCTGCTTATACCGATGACTTCAGCACCAAGATCCTTAAAATCTTCGTATTGATCTCTAAAACTACAAGCTTCAGTAGTACATCCGGGCGTATTATCTTTTGGGTAAAAATAAATCACTAGAGGTTTTCGCCCCAAAACACTTTGGCTTTCAAAAACTTCTCCATGACTATCTTTTGCAGTAAAATTCGGAACTATATCTCCTATTTTTAGTGACATTTATTATTCTCCTTTATAAGTTACAAAATTGCGGTCCGTTTCGTTCAAAACGATTTCTAAGTCAAAATCAGGTTGAATTTTTTTTCTAATTTTATTCCATATCACAACGGCAATATTTTCAGCTGTTGGATTCAAATCCTGAAATTCCGGAACATCCAGATTCAGGTTTTTGTGATCAAACGGAATTTCCACTTCTTCGTGTATAATATCCGCTAATACTTTCACATCTAAAACAAAACCAGTTTCCGGGTCAATTTTTCCTGTAACACTTACTGTTAAACCATAATTATGACCATGAAAATTGGGATTATTGCATTTTCCAAAAACAGCATCGTTTTTTTCAAATGTCCAATCTTTTCTGTGCAATCGATGTGCAGCATTAAAATGCGCTTTTCTTGATATGGTTACTTTCATTTTGGTGGTTGGTTAGTCTGGGTTAAAGTTTGTGATCTTCTAAATAATGATCAAATTCGTCAAATATTATTTTAAACCAAACGGTATAAATTTCGGGCTGTTTCTCAATATCTTGTTTTACATCTTCAATCTTCATCCATTTCCAGTCTTCGACTTCTTCACGATTTATAACAGGATTATCGTTATAATATCCAATCATAACATGGTCGAGTTCATGCTCTGTCAAACCATTATCAAAAGGTGCTTTATAGATAAAATGAAAAAGCTCTTTCAATTCAGCTTTAATCCCCATTTCTTCAAACAATCTTCTGGTTCCGGCTTCAACATTCGTTTCTCCTTCACGCTGATGGCTACAACATGTATTGGTCCAGAGTAAAGGCGAGTGGTATTTTTGATGAGCGCGTTGCTGCAGCATAATTTCGTTTTTATCATTTAAAATAAAAACTGAAAAAGCGCGATGCAAAACAGCTTTTTCATGTGCTTCTAATTTTGGCATTAAGCCAATTTGCTCATCGTTTTGGTTTACTAATATTACGTTTTCTTCTATCATAGGGCTTATTGATGAAACAAAAATACGAAAAAAGAAATGGCTTGAAAATCTCAGCAGACATTGTGAAAAGTTTAACGAGCAACTTGACCTGCAAAAAATTGATTCACAATTAAATAGAGTTAAATTAAAGCTAAAAAACCTTTTAAAACAAACCCTTAAAAACTAAAACCATTTGTTTTACGTAAATAATAAAAAGTTAAAACATACTTAAAAATATCTGAATTGTAAAGCATACGACATTTCAAGGCGAAATCTAGTCGTATCTTTGAAAGACAGAATTAAAGCATATAGAAATAATGAAAACAAAAACCCAAATTCTCAGCCTTTGCTTTTTAATTCCGCTTTTTATCTTACAGGCATGCGGGCAAAACGCAAAAAAACAAAATACCCAAACAGTAGTCATGGAAAATAAAATCACAAAACCCGGAAATCCCTATTACTCCAACACAGATACAACCAAACTCAATGTGAGTAATGCCGAATGGAAAAAAGTCCTGCCTGCAGATGTTTATGACGTAATGCGAAATGCAGATACCGAAAGACCTTTTACAGGAAAATACTGGAATACAGATGAAAAAGGAACCTACTATTGCGCTTCCTGCGGAAACCTGCTTTTTCGCTCCGGTGCTAAATTTTCCAGCAGCTGCGGATGGCCAAGCTTTTTTGAACAGGAAAACAAAAATAGTGTAGTATACAAAAAAGACAACTCTCTGGGAATGGAAAGACTAGAAGCATTATGTGGACGTTGCGGCGGCCATTTAGGCCATTTATTTGATGACGGACCTGCACCAACCGGAAAACGCTATTGCATGAATTCGATTGCTCTTGACTTTGTTCCTGATAAAAAATAACACACATGAAAAATATAGTCCTAATTTGCATTTTAGTCGTTTCCTTAAACGGATTTGCACAAAGCAACAAAACAAAAACCACCTCAAATTTAGAAACCATCACGCTTGGCGGAGGTTGTTACTGGTGCGTTGAAGCAGTTTACGAAGATTTAAACGGGGTAAAATCAGTAGTGTCCGGTTTTTCCGGAGGAAAAGTTGCCAACCCCACTTACGAAGAAGTTTGTACCGGAACAACCGGTCATGCCGAAGTAGTTCAGATTACTTTTGATAAGAATATCACTGATATTAATGAAATTTTCAAGGTTTTCTTTACCGTACACGATCCTACAACGCTAAACCGACAAGGCGCAGATGTTGGAACCCAATATCGTTCTGTTATTTTTTATAAAAATGCAGAACAAAAAAATGCCGCCGAAAGTATTATTGCAGAACTAAACAAAGCAAAAGTATACAGCAGCCCTATTGTGACGAAAGTAGAACCTTTTAAAGCGTTTTATAAAGCCGAAGATTATCATCAGAATTATTATGCAAACAATAAGAACCAACCGTATTGCAAAATGGTCATCCAGCCGAAAATCGAGAAATTCGAAAAAGTCTTCAAAGACAAACTAAAAAAGAAATAACAGACTTTTATATTGGTTAATAATAGTTGCCGTTCATGAAAATGAACGGTTTTTTTGTGTGTTTTTCGTCCCTAATTACACTAATTTTTATATTCGAAATGTAAAAAGTATAATTCGCGGCAAAATCCTTTTCTACTTTTTTTAAGAACACCTTTTTAAAACTGCAAACGAATTTTACTTTACTTTGTATTCTAAAAATAATTCACAATGAAAGCACTTACCTTCTCCTCTTTCGGGAATTCTGATGTTCTGGACTATATCGAAATTCCGAACCCTGAATTAAAAACCGATGAGATTTTAGTCGAGATGAAAGCCATCGGATTAAACTTTGCCGATGTTTACAGACGAAAAGGAAATTACCACTTAAAAGGAAACCCACCTTTTATAGCAGGTTATGAAGGCGCAGGAATTGTCGTTAACGCAAACAATCATCCCGAATATAAAATTGGAGATCGCGTGGCTTTTGCCGATGTTCCTTTTGCAAACGCAGAACTAGTTGCCGTAAACATAAACCATGTTTTACCGCTGCCCGAAGCTATTTCTTTTGAAACCGCTGCTTCTATTTTACTACAGGGTTTAACAGCACATTATCTGGCAACTGACAGTCATAAAACTGCAAAAGGTGAGACCGTATTAATTCATGCTGTTGCCGGTGGAGTTGGACAATTTCTGACTCAGATCAGTAAATCATTAGGTGCAAATGTCATCGGTTTAACCTCATCTCCTGACAAAGCAAAAGTTGCCGTCGAACAAGGTGCTGATCATGTTTTTCTATATAATGAAGATTGGAAATCAGCTATTTTCAAAGTGATTCCAAAGGGTGTTGATGTCGTTTATGATAGCATCGGAAGTACTTTGACGGATAGTTTTGAAGTTACCAAAGAATGCGGACAAGTCGTTTTCTTCGGAATGGCAGGCGGTGATCCTGAACCCATAAATCCGAGAATGCTAATGGACACTTCAAAAACCTTGACAGGCGGCGATTTATGGAGTTATTTAAACTCTAAAGAAGAACGAATCAAAAGAGCCAATCAATTATTTACCTGGATTATCGAAGGAAAAATCAAACTTTCAGAACCAACTTCATTTAAATTATCCGAAGGTAAATTAGCGCATGATTATCTCGAAAGCCGGAAGAGTACAGGAAAAATAATTTTGATTCCGTAAAAAGCCAGCATAAATTTTTTCACCACGAATTCCCGAATTATTATAAAACTAAAATTCGTGAATTCGTGGCGCTTAATCACAAACTCTCAACTTCAATTTTCGTTAATTCAGATAATTCCAAGATTCTGGCAACATCATTTTTATTCGCCACAAAAAACAAATAATTATCGCCATGAGTATCATAAGTCATTAGTTCAAGATCATGCTTTTCTAATGCTGATTGAATGTAAGGAAACAAATCATGGCTATAAGTTTCTTCCGGATATTCAAAATTTAAATCTTCGCCAATCATTTCAGAAATGAAATATTCAGCATCTTCAGGGTCAAATTTCCAATCGCTGTTCCAGCAATTTATAGCTTCAAAAAAGTTCCAGTGACCTTCAACTTTTGCATGATATTCTTTTATTTCTTTTTTAAAATCCTTGTAAAGCTTTTTAGATTGTTTTTGAAGCAGTTTTTCTTCAACATCTCCTCTGGAAACCAATTTTATAAACTCTTCGAAGGTTTCCTGCCTAACTTCAACCTCTTCCGGCAGTAAATTTTCCTGCGAAGGGAGCTCAATACTTTCCGGTAATTCGACTTCTAAATACTGGCAAATTCCCTGTAAAACCTTTTCAAATTCTTTGAACCCAATTTTCTGAGTATCATTTTTTGGATCCTTTACATCGACAGATTCCGTATCTAATATTCCTCTTGTGTAATCAAGGAAATAACTATTGTTATAAAGCATTCTAAAATCGTTTGTTTCTAAACTATTCGTACAACAAAAGAAGATGACGAAATTATGCAAAACATGCTTCAAATACTTTTTCGCTTCCGGAGTTGGCTCTGTATAAAACTGAATATGGATATAATCGTATTCTAATTCCTGAAGTATTTGTTCTTCAGAAACAGGTCCTATGTTAATCTTTTTATATATTTCGTTTAAAACTTCGTAGGCGTTTTTAAAACCATTTTTCTTAATCTCCTCTCTCCCTTCCTCATGATCAAAAGAACTTGGAAATGAATACAAACTTACAGAAACCGTATCATGAATTCCTTTGACTTTAAATTCAAAACTATTATTCCCATTATACAATTCTGAATAAATAGTATTCATAACATCAAAAGAAACAATTGATTTTGGATCGTTGTTTCTACCAAAGAAATTAGAAAAGAAGTCTTTTATCAAAATATATTATTTTAAAGTTTCTGCAATCATCAAAGCACATTTTTCGCCATCAATTGCAGCTGATATAATTCCACCTGCATATCCGGCTCCTTCCCCACACGGATACAAACCTTTTATTTGTAAATGTTCATACGTTATTGGATCTCTTGGAATACGAACCGGAGACGACGTTCTGCTTTCCGGTGCGTGTAAAATAGCTTCATTAGTAAGATAACCACGCATAGATTTTCCGAATTCCTTAAATCCTTCACGTAAAATTTGTGATAAAAATCCCGGAAAAACCTGCCCCATTTCTACCGAAGTTGTTCCCGGAACATAAGACGTTTTCGGAATATCAGCAGAAACTTTATTTTGGGTAAAATCTACCATTCGCTGTGCAGGAACTTTTTGAGTTTCTCCTGCTAAATGCCACGCTTTTTGTTCGATACTTTTTTGAAATTCCATTCCGGCCAAAGCACCATATTTTTCAAAAGGTTTAAAATCTTCTAATTTTAATTCGATCACAATTCCGGAATTTGCCGTAACCTGATCTCTTTTAGATGGTGACCAACCATTGGTAACCACTTCGCCCGGACTTGTAGCACAAGGCGCAATCACACCACCCGGACACATACAGAATGAATACATTCCGCGGCCGTTTACTTGTTTTACAATAGAATACGGTGCCGGTGGCAAATGTTCGCCACGATAATCACAACTGTACTGAATACTATCAATCAATTCTTGCGAATGTTCTGCACGAACTCCCAAAGCAAAAGGTTTTGCCTCGATAAATATTTTCTTTTTATCTAATAATTCAAAAATATCACGCGCCGAATGTCCTGTTGCTAATATCAATTTATTCGCCAGAATCTTGTCACCGTTTTGCGTTACAATTCCTTCGACTTCATTATTCTTTACGAGAATATCGGTTACTCGTGTATCAAACAAAACCTGACCGCCAAACTCGATGATTTTGTTTCGAATGTCTTCTATGATTTTGGGCAATTTATTAGTTCCGATATGCGGATGTGCTTCAACCAAAATATCTTCTGAAGCACCAAAAGCCACCAAAAGTTCTAAGATTCTGGTTACATCGCCACGCTTTTTAGAACGGGTATATAATTTTCCGTCAGAATACGTTCCTGCTCCGCCTTCTCCAAAACAATAATTAGAATCTTCGTTGACCAAATGATCTACATTGATTGCTTTTAAGTCACGTCGGCGTCCTCGAACATCTTTTCCGCGTTCGATTACAATTGGCTTTAAGCCTAATTCTATTAATTGTAAAGCAGCAAAAAGCCCGGCTGGACCAGCTCCAACCACAATCACTTCCTGCGCAGAAGAAACGTCCTTATATATAGGTAGCTCGATTTTGGTTTCCTGAAAGGGTTCACCTTGTAAATAGATGATCACTTTCAGGTTGATTTTTATCGCTTTTTGGCGCGCATCAATAGATCGTTTTAAAATAGAAACATGTTGAATTTCCTTAGGAGAAACCTTTATTTGTTTAGACAAATAGTCTTTTAGCAACAATTCGTTTGCAGCTATTTCCGGAGTTACCTGAAGTAAAAGTTCTCTTGGCATTTTGTTTTATTTATTCAATTAGCTTTTCTATTTATGAAAAGAACATGCAAAAATACTATTTTGAAATGAAATTAGTTGTTTTAATATGAAATCCATTTTGCATTTACTTCAGTATAATTATCAAATTTTAAATATTTAAAACGATAAAATTCAAAAATTATCAAATTCAAATTTCGCTAAGTAAAGTCTTAATTGTACGTTTGAAAAAAAAATAATAATTTATGCAAGAAAAAAACATAGAACACCTCTTGGTTAACACAGCAATTATTCAAAAAAATATAACGATTTAGCAGAATTAACTGGAGAGAATTATAATGTATTTGACATTTTAGGAAAGCGAAGCGATGAATTAACCCATTCATCAATTATTGCTAATTTACTGAATGCAAAAGGTAAGCATGGACAGAAAGATTTATTTCTTAAGCTTTTTATCGAAATTATTAAAAATAGTTTTATTAATGATGAAAATAAAATAAAATTCTTTACAGATTTTAAAACAGAAATCTCCAAAGCTGAAACAGAAAAATTCACAGGAAAAGTCAACTACATTGCCGAAGAAGGGGGAAGAATTGATATTATAGTAAATAATGGAAATTACAACTTAATAATAGAAAATAAAATCTATGCAGGCGATCAACCTTTACAACTAGTACGCTATAATGAATTTGACAAAAATGCTCCAATTCTATATTTAACATTAGATGGTAAAGATCCAACAGATATTTCTAAAGGTAGTCTAAAAAAAGGGATAGATTATTGTTGCGTATCTTACCGTGTGGAAATAATTAATTGGATCGAACAGTGCATAGAAAAAACTGCAAACAAACCAATTATTCGAGAAACTTTAAATCAATATCTTAATCTTGTAAAAACTATTACAAATCAATCAACAAACAACAATATGAGTGAGGAAATAAAAGATTTAATCAAAAGAGACTTTAAATCTGCAAGTGAAATCGCAAAAAACTACGAAATAGCTAAAAATGACATTTGCAACAATGTAAGAAACACAGTTAAATCAATACTCGAGTCAGAAATTGGTTCTAAATATTTCATCACCTATGCAAACAGTCAAGTCTCAGATAAAAACTCAAAAATTTTCCTAGAATTGAAAGAGTTTCCTAAACTAGGTGTCTTTTTTGGAATTGAACCTTTTAGCGGAAATGGCAATAAAGGAAGTGAATTATTTACAGGAATTCTTGACATCAACCAAAATAATAAACATTTTTTTCAAGAATACAGTTCAAAAGGCAGTTGGTGGTTTGAAAAAATCACCTTTACACCTTTTGACGATTGTAAAATTGATTTTAGTGACATTGATTTTTTAAGCTTACTTGCAAACAACGAAAAGAAGCAAATAGAATTATCAGAAAATCTAGCAACTCAAATTATCACTTATATCATTTCAAGAGAAGCTGATCTCTATAAAACTTGTAAAGAAATTACACAAAAAGTCTGATTATATTTAAAATCCATTTTCAAATTAGACTTTGTACCTTCGCCTCCCTGAACCTTTGCACCTTAAAAAAAATGTCTAGAAAAATAAAACTAATTTGGGATTTTCGTGGTCCGGCTTCTGCAAAAACAGCAGAACATCATGAAATTCATTTAAAAGAATATATCGCAATAGAAAAATTGCCTTTGAATATTACAGGATTTAAAATCATAAACGATATGCACGCTACCGCTTTTATGGTAGTAACTGATGAAAATATGATTCAGGTAAGAGACGCTTTGAAACCGCATCGTGGAGAAGTATACGAGGAATAAATTCCAAATTTTTTAAATTCCAAATTCCAATGGATGGAGGAAATTACAAACTCCAATTGCTTAAAAAATATTAAATAAAAAAAAAACCAAATTCCAATTGCTATGAATAGCTTAGAATTTGGATTTTATATTTTACCGTTTTGTTTTTTGTTTTGTTTTGGAATTTGGAATTTAAAAAAATTGGAATTTAACGCTAGTTCGCAACTTCACTAATAAACTTGATTCGCATTAATCGCAATTCATCGATATCATAATCGCCATCGAATTCTTTAAGAGCGTCTTCGATTTTATCCGATTCTGATTCCATAAAATAGTCATGAATTTCTTCCTGCTGATCGTCATCCAGCATATCATCTACCCAATATTTGATATTTAGTTTAGTACCTGCGTAAACGATCATTTCCATTTCTTTGATCAGAGCATCCATCGAAAGTCCTTTTGCAGAAGCAATATCTTTCAATGATAATTTTCGATCTATATTCTGTATGATGTATAATTTATTTGCTGAGTTGACCCCGGTAGATTTCACCACTAAATCATCCGGACGAATAATATCATTATCTTCGACATAACGATTGATCAGAGTCACAAACTCATTACCATATTTCTTGGCTTTTCCTTCACCAACACCATGTATATTATACAATTCCGTTAAAGTAATCGGATATTTCAGAGCCATATCTTCAAGAGAAGGATCCTGAAAAACCACAAACGGAGGAACCCCTAGTTTTTTGGCTACTTTTTTACGCAGTTCGCGCAACATTCCCATTAGAACTTCATCAGCAGTTCCTGATGATTTCGCTGCCGTTACGATTGCTTCGTCTTCAGATTCATTGTATTCATGATCCTCAGACATCATAAAGGAGACTGGTTTTTTAATAAAATTCAAACCTTCTTTAGTGATTTTGACCACACCATACGTTTCAATATCTTTAGACAAATAACCTGCAACTAAAACTTGTCGCAATAATGCCATCCAATATTTTTCGTCATGATCTGAACCTGAGCCAAAAAAGGATTGTGTATCTGTTTTATGTGCCTTAATTACCGCATTAATACGACCTATTAATGTAAACACAATTTCTTTTGATTTGTAAATATGCTTGGTATCGCGAACAATCTCAAGCAATTTAACCGCCTGATCTTTCGCTTCGACCTTAGTTTTAGGATTACGAACGTTGTCATCCATATCAGCGCCTTCACCGGTTTCACTGTCAAATTCTTCACCAAAATAATGTAACAAGAATTTTCTACGCGACATTGAGGTTTCAGCGTAAGCCACTACTTCCTGCAAAAGGGCAAAACCAATTTCCTGTTCTGCCACAGGTTTCCCTGACATAAATTTCTCTAACTTTTCTACATCCTTATAAGAGTAGTAAGCCAAACAATGTCCTTCTCCTCCATCACGTCCTGCACGCCCGGTTTCCTGATAATAACTTTCAAGTGATTTTGGAATATCATGGTGAATTACAAATCGAACATCCGGTTTATCGATTCCCATTCCGAAGGCAATTGTTGCTACAACCACATCTACATCTTCCATCAGAAACATATCCTGATGTTTGGCTCGTGTTTTAGCATCTAAACCTGCGTGATAAGGAACAGCACTAATGCCGTTTACTTGTAAAACTTCAGCGATCGATTCTACTTTTTTACGGCTTAAGCAGTAAATAATTCCGGACTTGCCTTTATGTTGTTTGATAAATCGAATAATATCCGATTCTATATTTTTAGTTTTGGTTCTAACTTCGTAATATAAGTTAGGTCTGTTGAATGATGCCTTAAAAGTATTGGCATCAGACATGTCCAGGTTTTTCAGGATATCTTCCTGAACTTTTGGAGTTGCAGTAGCCGTTAGACCAATAATAGGAACCTGACCTAATTGTTTGATTATATTTTTCAGGTTTCGGTATTCCGGCCTAAAATCATGGCCCCATTCTGAAATACAATGTGCCTCATCAATAGCGACAAATGAAATAGGCACACTCTGCAAAAAAGCCACATATTCTTCTTTTGTCAAAGATTCCGGTGCCACATACAAAAGCTTAGTCAAACCAGAGGTGATGTCTTTTTTTACTTGTGCGATTTCTGTTTTTGTGAGAGAGGAATTTAACACATGGGCAATTCCGTTTTCTGAAGAAAGGCTTCTGATGGCATCAACCTGATTTTTCATCAAAGCAATTAAAGGAGAAACAACAATAGCTGTTCCGTCCTGAATTAAAGCGGGTAATTGATAACAAAGAGACTTTCCTCCGCCAGTAGGCATAATTACAAAAGTATTCTTTTTACTTAAAATACTCGTAATGACTTGCTCCTGCAAGCCCTTAAATTGGCTAAAGCCGAAATACTTCTTTAATTCCTTGTGTATTTCAATTTCGTTTGAATTCATTCTTTATATTAATGGTATTTTGTATAAATTTGCAACACATAAAGATACAACTTTCTTTTATACATACAAATTTAAAATATCCTGTTTTGATCACAAAAGAAAATATATTGGCTATCGCCAAGAAAACCATACTCTCTGAAAGTGAAGCAATTACAAAGTTAATTGATTTTTTGGACGAAAATTTTTACGAAGCCACTCAACGCATTTACGAAACTAAAGGTCGGCTGATCGTTACAGGGATCGGAAAAAGCGCGATCATCGCACAGAAAATGGTTGCCACTTTTAACTCTACAGGAACACCATCTATGTTCTTACACGCCTCAGAAGCTATTCATGGCGACTTGGGAATGATACAAAAAGAAGATATCATCATCTGCATTTCAAAAAGCGGAAATAGTCCTGAGATTAAAGCTTTGGTTCCTTTATTAACACGCTTTGGAAACACATTAATCGCCATAACAGGAAACGTAACTTCGTTTTTAGCAAAAGGTTCTAATTATGTTTTGAACACAACAGTTGAGATGGAAGCTTGCCCGATAAATCTAGCACCAACAAACAGTACCACAGCTCAACTGGTTATGGGCGATGCCCTTGCAGTTTGTTTGATGGAAATGCGTGATTTTAAACCTGAAGATTTTGCAGTTTATCATCCAGGCGGGGCTTTAGGTAAAAAATTATTGCTTCGCGTAAAAGACATGATTGAACATTCGTTAAAACCAATGGTTACTCCGGAAACTTCAGTTAAAAAAGTTATTTTTGAGATCTCAGAAAAAAGATTAGGCGTAACTGCCGTAATCGAAAATGACAAAATAATTGGAATTATTACCGATGGAGACATCCGAAGAATGCTAAATGACGTAGATACTATTGCTGACTTAAATGCAATAGATATTATGTCAAAAAATCCTAAAACAGTATCTTCGGAGACTATGGCGGTTGATGCCTTAAATATTTTAGAAGATTTTTCGATAACACAACTGATTGTTTCAGACAACGGCGAGTACAAAGGAGTATTACATTTACATGACATTTTAAAAGAAGGAATCGTATAATGGCAAAAAAGAACCTTGGCGAGATGTCATTTTTAGACCATCTTGAAGAACTAAGATGGTTATTAGTTAGAAGCACCATCGCAATATGCATCATGGCATTTTTTACGTATTTTATCAGTGATTATTTATTTGATGAAATTATTCTAGGTCCAACCCGACCTACTTTTTTCACTTATCAATGGTTTTGCCAATTATCACATCAATTAGGTTTTGCAGATAGTATTTGCATTACTGAATTGAATTTCATCATTCAAAATACAGAAATGGAAGGGCAGGTAAACATTTTTGTCTGGATGTGTCTTTTAGCTGGTTTTATTCTAAGTTTTCCTTATATCTTATGGGAACTCTGGAAATTTATAAGTCCTGCTTTGTACGAGAAAGAAAGAAAAAATGCTAAAATATTCATATTCACTTCTTCCCTATTATTCTTCTTAGGAGTTTTATTCGGATATTATGTTGTAATTCCAATGTCCGTGAATTTCGTAGCTACCTTCTCCGTGAGTGATGTAGTAAAAAATCAATTTACAATAGATTCTTATATGGGAATGGTCAAAACGAGTATTCTGGCCAGCGGATTGTTTTTTGAATTGCCAATTATCATTTACTTCCTGACCAAATTAGGTTTGGTAACTCCTGTTTTCTTAAGAAAATACTGGCGATATGCAGTAGTAATTATTTTAATTGTTGCAGCAATCGTAACTCCACCGGACGTAGTAAGCCAAACTATTGTAGCTATACCAATGTTGATTATCTACGAAGTGAGTATCCTGATTTCGAGAATTGTTTATAGAAATAAATTGAAAGAAAATGTCTGATATTATAAAAGAATTTAATGAATATCGTTCTAAAATGAACGAAAAATTACTCGCTGATAATAACAAAATTGTTAAGCGAATTTTTAATCTTGACACTAACGCGTATGCACCTGGAGCTTTGGATGTAAAAACAAAAGAACTTTTAGGATTAGTAGCTTCGGCAGTTTTACGTTGTGACGATTGTGTAAAATATCACTTAGAAACCAGCCACAAAGAAGGTGTTACTAAAGAAGAAATGATGGAAGCAATGGGAATCGCAACTCTGGTTGGAGGAACAATTGTAATTCCGCATTTAAGAAGAGCTTACGAATTCTGGGAAGCTTTAGAAGAAGCCGAAACTAAATAATTGTTAATACGTTTACTTGTTGAATCGTTTATTCGTTAATTTGTGGCGAATAAACGATTCGAACGTTTAAACGATTAAACTTAAAAAATGAAATTAAGAGCTGATAATTTAATCAAGACCTACAAAGGCCGCAGCGTTGTAAAAGGAATTTCTGTTGAAGTAAATCAGGGAGAAATCGTTGGGCTTTTGGGACCAAATGGTGCCGGAAAAACAACTTCATTTTATATGATTGTGGGATTGGTAAAACCAAATTCAGGAAATATTTATCTGGACGATCTGGATATTACTGACTACCCGATGTACAAACGTGCTCAACAAGGAATTGGTTACCTGGCACAAGAAGCTTCTGTTTTTAGAAAATTAAGTATTGAAGATAATATTTTAAGTGTTTTGCAATTGACCAAACTTTCAAAAGAAGAACAAATTGCAAAAATGGAAAGTTTAATTGAAGAATTCAGCTTAGAACACATTCGTACCAACCGAGGAGATTTACTTTCCGGAGGAGAACGCCGTCGTACTGAAATTGCACGTGCTTTGGCAACAGATCCAAAGTTTATTTTATTAGACGAACCTTTTGCAGGAGTTGACCCCGTAGCGGTAGAGGATATTCAGAGAATTGTTGCTCAGTTGAAAAATAAAAACATCGGAATTCTAATCACCGACCACAACGTTCAGGAAACTTTGGCCATTACAGACAAAACATACTTAATGTTTGAAGGAGGTATTTTGAAAGCCGGAATTCCGGAAGAATTAGTTGAAGATGAAATGGTTCGTCGTGTTTACTTAGGACAGAACTTTGAACTTCGTAAAAAGAAACTTGAATTCTAAGAAAGTTAGGTGTAAATGGTAAAAAGTGAAATGCACATTACTTTTTACCATTTACATTTTACCTTTTACAAAGATTTATTCAACGGTTATAAACTGCAATTGTTGTAAATCTCCGTTGTAAATATTCACATCTACACGATGTTTTATCCCCGGCAAAGACGCTTTTTCTGTAAATTGCCAAAAAAGCCAATCGTCTTCAATCTTCTCTCTGTAGAAATTATAGTTCGCTATCCAAAATAAATATTCTCCGAATTCTTCTTTGAGGAAATCACCATAATAACGTTCACCGGTATAAATAATCGGGCGTACCTGATAATGCGCTTCGACTTTATTCAGCCAACGTTTCAAGCCTTTTTTCAAACTATCCAAAGGTTGATTCTTAGGCAATCTTTCTATATCTAAAACGGGCGGCAAATCCCCTTTTTGTAATTTTACTGTCTTGATAAAGAGGTTTGCCTGCTCAATAGAATTTTCATTTGGACGGTAGTAATGATAAGCACCACGTATAAATTTATGCTCTTTAGCGCCTTCCCAATTTTTCTTAAACTGCCTGTCGACTCTATCATTTCCAGCTGTAGCACGAACAAAAACAAATTGTACCGGGTATTTTCCCTCTAAAACCTCAACTTCGTCCCATTTTACTTTTCCCTGAAATTCTGATACGTCTATACCTATTACTTTCCCTTTATGATTTTCGAGAACCTGAATGTTCCTCACATCAGAAAGGTGTTTATCTACCTCATCTTCATCTAAAACTTTATTTGACTTGAAGCCAAGGTAATACGCCAGTCCATCACGATAATGATAAACTGCTGCAAAGAAAAGTAATACACAAAAAGAATAAATTATGAAACGAATTACTCTTGCCAGAATCGATTTTTGAGGTTTCGATTTTCGGGAATAAGAATTTCGTCTTGTCGTTTTTCTTGCCATTAAAATAAAACTACTTTTTCAAAAAGATATTATTCACTACCGATAACATAACATAAAAAATGATAATTAACGGAATCGCGATATAATGAAGTAATAAGACCAATACAATAGAAATTAATAAAAATACTACCTGTAAAGCATTATCTTTTAAATTAAACTTTTTAATTTTTAATGCAAATAGTGGTATTTCTGCATTCAAAATATAAGCACTACACAGAGTAATCGCCAATAAAACCCAGTGATTCGTTAAAATTTCGAACATCATTAAAGAATCTGAAAATTCAATAACCAAAGGCAAACTTAAAATAAATAAGGCATTTGCGGGAGTTGGTAAACCAATAAACGAATCTGTCTGACGCGTATCTATATTAAAATTAGCCAATCTGTAGCATGAACCTAAAGTTATAATAAATCCTAAAAAAGGAATAACAGATGATGCGATGAGATCATTCGGATTTGCACTTTTCAAAAACAAACTATACATAACGTATCCTGGCGCAACACCACTCGTAACCATATCAGCCAGAGAATCTAACTGTAATCCAAGCGGACTTGAAACCTTAAACAATCTCGCAAAAAAGCCATCAAAAAAATCAAAGAAGATTCCCAAACAAACCATATAAAAAGCCATTAAAAAATTGCCTTCTGAAACAAAAACAATGGCGATACAACCACAAAATAAATTGATTAATGTGATTAAATTTGGAATGTGCTTTTTAATATTCATGATTTTAAATTTTGATAATTATAACCACAAATTTCGCATAATAAGTGACATTTTATACTATTAGTACAAAAAAATTACACCATTAGTACTGATAAAGATTATTAAAACGCAAAAGAATGATAGACGGTAAATGAATACTGATATATAAAGACTTTTTTTAATTGAAATCCTCACTTTCATAATATTTCTCAAAAGGGATAAATTTGCTGCGTAAAATATTATATTTTTGGTAAAAATTAAAACAGACTTCGGTTTGCTAAAAAATATCCGTTGAAGAAAATCTTTGTGCTTTTATTATTTTGGAGTTGTACGTTACAGTATGCGCAAACCGTTCGAAAATATTCGAATGAATTTATGAATATTGGTGTTGATGCAGCTGCATTAGGAATGTCAAGTGCCGTAGTTGCGTCTACAGATGATGTGAACTCTGTTTATTGGAATCCTGCTGGTTTGACCAATCTGGAAGATCATCAAATTTCTTTAATGCACGCCAATTATTTTGCCAATATTGCACAATACGATTACATAGGCTACGCAAGCCCAATTGACGACAGAAGTGCCTGGGGGATTTCGATGATTCGTTTTGGTGTAGATGATATACTTGATACAACCCAACTTATCGATAATCAGGGAAATATTGATTATAACAGAATTAGCTTATTTTCGACTGCAGATTATGGTTTTACTTTTTCTTATGCCAGGAGATTACCTGTTGAAGGCCTTCAATATGGTGTAAATGCAAAAATAATCAGAAGAATTATTGGGAAGTTTGCTAATTCCTGGGGATTTGGTTTTGATGTTGGAATTCAGCTTGAAAGAAACAATTGGAAATTTGGATTAATGCTTCGCGATATTACGACCACTTATAATGTCTGGAATATTGACGAAGAAGAATACGCAAAAATTGCCAATGCAATTCCGGGAGAAAACAATACATTACCGGAAAGCACTGAAATAACCTTACCTAAAGCGCAATTAGGAGTGTCGAGAAAGTTTGATTTTCATAATGACTACAGCCTTTTGGTTGCGACAAATTTGAATATGCGTTTTGAACAAACCCATGATATCATTTCGTCAAAAGTAGTCAGTATTGATCCTGCAGTTGGTTTTGAATTTGGCTATACCGATCTTGTGTTTTTGCGGGCTGGTGCTGGGAATTTTCAAAATGTAACGCAACTTGACAATACTGAAAAATTGAATTTTCAACCTAATATTGGCTTGGGTTTTAAATATAAAGGTATTCAAATTGACTATGCTTTGACCGACTTAGGAAATCAAAGTACAGCTTTGTACTCAAATATTTTTTCTTTAAAAGTAGATTTAGGTATCTTTAGATAAAAATTACAAAACCATAAACTTTTTAAAATTTTAAATTATGAAAAAAGTCCTTTTCAAAAAAACACTTTTTAGTTTACTATTATTACTAAGTTTCCTTGGTTATAGCCAGAATTTGCCTTTATCCAAAGATGCTAAAATAAGCGTTATCACTTGCGGATTAGGCAATGAAAGTTACAGTTTTTTTGGGCACACAGCAGTTCGTGTTACCGATCAAATTAACAATATAGATGTTGTTTATAACTACGGCAATTTTGATTTTAGGACACCCAATTTTGTTGCCAAATTTGCAAAAGGCGATTTACAATATTTTGCTAGTGTACGATCATTTCCTGAGTTTATAGACGATTATACCAATGAACAAAGAAGTGTTTTTGAACAAGAACTGATTATTCCTCAAGAAGCAAAGCAAAAACTTTTTGACAATCTAAATACAACTTTAGCTTCTGAAGATCGTTACTACACTTATAAATTTATTGATAAAAACTGTACGTCTATGGTTGTGGATATAATTAATAAATCTTTGAATGGAAATGTAATTACTAAAAAAGGAGACACTGATAAAACATACCGCTCTATTTTATTCCCTTACTTTGATGGCCATTTTTATGAACAATTAGGAACTAGTATTATTTTTGGGACAAAAGTAGATCAATTAGGCACTAAAATATTTTTGCCTTTTGAATTAAAAAACACCTTAGAAAAAACTACTTATCAAAATCATCTTTTGGTAAGCAAAACTAAAACATTGCTTAATTTTGAGAAAGAAACACCAAGATCTTGGTGGAATAATGTTTATACATACCTCTTTATACTTGCGTTTGTTGTTTTGATACACAACAAAATAGTGGATAAAATCTATCTTCTGATTTTATCTTTTATAGGAATCTTTTTTGTTGCTGTTGGATTTTATTCGTTTCACCAGGAATTGGCGATGAATTATAATGTACTTTTATTTAGTCCATTATTATTGATTTTGATTTTATTATCCGTTATAAAAAACAAAAGATGGACGTATCGGTTTTCAGTTTTACATTTAATGTTTCTAATCGTCTACTGCTTTTTACTCATCAACAAAGCGCACTTTTTAATCGTTTTACCAATGATCATTACAAGTGGATTTGTTTTAGTAAGAGTAGCCATTCGAAATAAAAAACGTATTCCGATTATCATCTAAATTATTGTCCGCGATAGAATAAAACTGTAGTAATCGTTTTGAAAGTAATACTCAGGTCAAGAAAAATACTTCGGTGCTTGATGTAGTATAAATCATATTGCAATTTTATCAGACTTTCATCAATAGATTCTCCATAAGAATAATTGACCTGAGCCCATCCCGTAAGTCCTGGTTTTATAACGTGTCTTGTTTCGTAAAAAGGCATTACACGTGCTATTTCTTCCACAAAAAAAGGTCTTTCAGGTCGTGGTCCGATAACAGCCATATCACCTATTAAAACATTGAAAAACTGCGGCAATTCATCTATTCGCGATTTCCGCATCATTTTTCCAAAAGGAGTAACCCGTCTGTCATTTGAAGTCGCAAAAGCAACTCCATTTGATTCAGAATTTTCAATCATTGTTCTAAACTTGTATATTTTAAAAACAATCCCATTTTTACCTACACGTTCCTGAGTATAGAATAATGTGCCTTTATTGGCAAAAATGTTTCCAACATAAATGAAAGGGATAAAAAGAATGCAAACTAGTAGCCCAATAAAAGAAAATAAAAACTCCATAGATCGTACCAAAAATAAGTAGAGCCTATTACTGTTACTTCTGCTAAAAGGGAAAAACCGATAAAAATCCCTGGCAATATAATGCACTGGAATACGCTGTGTTTTGCTTTCGTAAACCTGCGTATATTCCCGAATAACATTTCCCGATTCTAACAAGTGCAGTAATTGCTGGTACAAATCAGCAGTAATTCCATCTGTCTTTTGAGAAGCGATTACAATTTCAGAAACCTGGTTTTTGATTACAAAAGCTTCTAAATCGTTCTTTTTAATTTCTTTTACATAATGAAAATTCAAATTCTCTTCAGAAATTGAATCCGAGTTTACAAAACCAATAATTTTATAATGGGGATCGACGCTTTCTAATCCTAAAACTAATTCTTCTACCTGATTTTGATCGCATATTAAAACAACACTTTGAGAAAATCGATGTGATGCCAAAAAGTAAACATAAAACAAGCGCCATAATAATAATGTAATAAGTATCGTAAAATAAAAGATTACGATAACGAGTCGCTGCTTGGGTAATTCAGGAGATAAAACGGGTGTAAACAAATAGGCTAAACTAGAAGAAGTTGCAGTAAAGATTACACTTTGAAGAATTTGTAATTGATTACTTGCCACCTGCAAATTATACATTTCGAATATTACTCCAAAAACGTATACATAACTTAAGAGTAGAAGAATGCTTAAAAAATTACCTGTATTAAAAACAAAGTAATTATAATCAAATATTAAGCTTAACAGATATAAAGCCGATAAAATAAAAACAGCATCAAAAACAAGAAGCAGTATTCTTCTTTCCGAAATTTCGAAATGCATTTTATTGGTAGAAAACATTTATTCAATTTTGTTTAGGGCTTAAACTTGAGACAAATGTATTATAAAAAAACAGATATTAGTCTACGGAATTTTCTGCTTTTTCAGGAATTTTAACCTGAACTAAAAGAAGCGATAATGCGTAGACGAAAGCTGGAGCAGCTATTCGCATTGCTGCATGATTTATAGTTAAAAACCAAAAGAGAAAAAAGGACAAGAAATATAGATGCTGCCTATTATTTATATAAACAATTAAAGGAGTAGCAAAAAGTATAAGAAGCCCAAAAATACCAAAGAGACCATGCTCACTTAACATACGAGTAATCTCATTATGTGAAGCTGCATCCTCTCCAAATGTTTCTTTTCGGATTTGTTTACCCATTCCGGCACCAACACCTAAAATAGGATTGTCCGTAAAAAGTTTCATTTCTTCGCCCATAATTTGCTCTCTTCCTCCTAAACGATCTTTTTTCTCTCGTCCTCTGGCATCTTGATTTGCGTAACGTTTTTCGATAAGTCCCTTGGTTTGAAAAGAAGAATATCCCCATACCCCAATTGCTATTAGTCCGGTTAAGGTAAAAACTAACACAAACTTTTTCCTTCCCTGAGCATTTGAAAAACTATAAAGGAAAAGCAATAAAAAAATGATCATCACCACAGCAGTTATAATACCTCCTCTAGAAAAAGTTACTATCCCTCTGTAAGTTATAAAAATTAATAATCCGCCATTTAAGATGATCTCTTTTTTTGTTTTAGAGAATAGTACTAATTGCGTAAAAAAAACAAAAATTCCTAATCCTAAAATAGTCGAAACCTGATTAGGTCCAAAACCTCCTGAAGTTTCAAAATTTGATTGCGTACCTGTTACAACATCTCTAACACTAGGATTATATAAAAACAAATATATTGCAGTGCTAACAATTGGTAATCCCATCGCAACTAATATATGTTGTAAATCTGAAAATAAGATTCTTCTTTTAAACATGTATATAGATGATATGGCTAAACATAATGGTCCTGATAAATTAAAAACTAATATTTTTTTTATGTCTATCGAAGTATTAAAAGCTGTAGAAGTAATTAAGATACTCGGAATTAATAAAATCAGGAAAAACAAGTAGATAATTGCATTAGTGGAAAAATTACTATAAATCATACCCAACAGCATGAAAAAAATAACATTAACCTTTACAAACTCATTATTAAAATTTCCTCCGGTCATTCGTAAAAACACCTCAACACCTACTAAATAAGCTGCTACAAACAATACCTCATTATTTCGATTTTTATTTTTATAAACAATGAAGAACCCTACAATCGGAATTACAATTGCATATATTTTTGACAAAAAAGGTAATGCAAAAACTGCCAAAGCAATTACTGCATGAATCAGTAGCAGAAAACTATAGGAAATTTTTGTATTTTTCATCTTTATTTTTGTTTTTTAACTGCAAAAGTAATCAAAGATTGCAGCCATAAAATATAGTCGCTAATAATAGTGTTTTCGCTAAAATTTAATCCAATATTATTATATAAGTTCAATGCCAGTTCTTCTCTGGTTTTTTCGTTCAAAATGAGTTTTTCGATTGCCTGAACAAATTCAGCGACATTATTAGATGGCACAAGTAATCCTTCTTTATCAGAAGTAATTATTTTTGAAATTTCACCAACTTTTGTCGCAACAACGGGCAACTTATACGACCCATATTCTAAAACTGCTAAGGGAAGTCCTTCGGAGAGAGAGGATAAAACTGCAATTTGACCCTGTTTTAACGCATCCGACACATTACTCGCAGAGCCATAAAAGAATACTGTTTCTTCCAGTTTTAAATCTTTAACCTTTTTTTTCAGTCTTTCAGAATATAAATCTTCAAAATCTTTCCCCAACAAATGAAAAGTCCAGTCAGGAAATTTTTTGCTGATCAAACTGGCAGCATCTATTAATAAATCGTGGTTTTTTTGTGGGCGTAAATTGGCTACACAAATAATCTTTTTACCAGCAGATCCTTTTAGTATTTGTTTTTCATTCGAAATTGCATCGACAATAAAATTAGGAAAGTAAACGATATTTGAGCACCATAAATAAGACTTAGCCCAATCTTTCAAAGCTGAATTTACCGAAATAATGCCAGCAAAGAAAAAAGAGCTGAATTTTAAAACTACATTTTTCCGGGCTGATAAATCCTGCGAGATCCCATAATGGTCATGCCAAATAATTTCGATTTTTGGCAAAGTGAGTTTTACCAGCACTGCGATAAAAAAAGAAGAACTGTGAGCATGAATTACCTCCACCTGATTTTTCTTTAAATATTTTCGTAAGCGAAAAATAGCCCCAAAATCAATTCTTTTCTTTTTGTTTACAAACAAATAAGAGACTTTTTTATCAATTTGACTTAGTAATAAACCCTCTTTTCGAGATACTATTAAGCCTGAAAATGGTATTTTTTTTGATAACGCATTCGCATAATTTACAGCCATACGTTCTGCTCCGCCCGCCTCTAAAGAGTCTATTATTTGTGCAATTCTCATTTTGATAATAGTTTTTCAATTTCAGCTTCAAAAACATTTGTGGTATAATTTTGAGACCATTGAGCAGCTAAATGACTTTTTTCAGAAAAAGCTTTTTCGTCTTTAAGCAATAAGCTTATGTTATTTACATCTTTCTCTAAGTTCATTGCTAACAAAAGTCCTCTATTACCGTAATCTAACATATAAGGAACACAGGAAACTTCACTTGCGATAGGAACACATCCCAAAAACATTCCTTCTGCAATGGCTTTTGGCCACCCTTCACTTTTTGAAGCTAAGATCACAAAATGACTTTTTTGATAAGCTTTTTTCAATGTTTCCTGATTTTGATTTCCGTATAAAATTACGATACTTTCTAAATTATTTGTTTGGATATAGTTTTCTAAATAAATCCTTTCGGGGCCTTCTCCGTATAAACTCAAATTTATTTTATATCCTTTTTCCACTAATTTCTCGACTAATTTTACAACATAAATTGGATTTTTACCGGAAACCAGACTTCCAACAAAAATAAATTCTATAGTAGTATCAAAATTTGTTTTTTGAATGCTTTCTTTTTCCAACTCTGAATAAGTAGCGGTAAAAAAAGGTTTTATGTTTTTTGATTGATTATTCCAATCACCATATACCAAAACTTTCATATTACAGGTCAAAAAAGTGTTACTTAAAATCCATTTTTGTATTTTGTATGTGTACGGTTGTTTACTTTCAGGATCCCAATTTCCGGCATATTTTGCTGTTTTTTCTTTTTTTGGAAATAAGATTTGAACCAGACATCCTATTAGCCCCATATTCCCCGGACAACGCAAATGAATATGATCGGCACTTTTCATCGCGCAAAATATTCTCCAGAAAATTATTGGTAATTTAAAAACTGAGTATAAAACATTCTTAAAATTAGTCAGATTAAAATCAGGTACCCGTCGAAAATCAATCTTGTTATGCTGATAAGGAATATCAATTTCTGTTGGTTTTATATTTTTTAATGGAGCAACAATAATTACTTCATCAATATATTTAAACCAAATGTTCATTTCGCGGACATAAGGAGCATAGGCAAAAAATAAATCTTGCTTATTTACATGTTCAACATGACTAATTATTACAAATTTCATTTATTGTTTTTCTTCTAGCCTTTTAATCACTTTTTGAGGAGCAAGATAAGTCTCAAAATAATTTCTGCTTTCGGATTCTAATTTCTTCTTAAAACTTATATCTGTTATTAACCTTTCTATTATATTGTTAATTTCACTATGATTTTCTGCATACATTAAATGTCTTTCATTTACTAAATCTACAGGTAATTTATTGTAATGAGTAGTTGTAATAATGGCTTTCCCCAGAGCTAAAAACTCCGCCAATTTCCAGCCATGACATGATAAAACTGCTGGTGTATTAAAAACAAAAGCAGAGTTTTTTATCTTTTTAATATACATTTTCAAAGGAATTTTTTCTGAATAAACTAAATTATCAAAACCTAAATTATCGCCGTTGTGTCTTGCCGCAAATCCCCCTTCAAAATTGACGTTCTGTTTATTTTTGCAGGTTTCTATAAATAAAGCTCTATTTTTATTCGTCTCACTTTCCTTTTTCCAAATGCTATTTAAAAAAAATACATCATTGATTGACGATTCCGTCAAATTATATTTTTTTAATTTCAATCTTTTATATTGCCGCCAATAATTAGCTGCAAACTCTCGTTTATTTAAGGCAGGATGTTTAAATCTGATAAAATTAAAAGCCAAATAATATAGCGTTTCAAACAAATTCCAGATCTTGATACCAAAGCTTGGTCCAATGGCAACAATTTTTTCGTGATACTTAACAGGTAAACGATCAGCATTATAATTCACTTTTCCATAAACATCACACCATTCTAACTCCGTTAAATTAATCTGGTTAGAATCTTTAGAATCAATAATTATTTTTTGCGAATCATTTTCATTCTCAATAATATAAGCAAAGGTTTCTTCTCCGAATTTGGGAAATTTGCAAACATTAAATTCAAAATCTTTATAAAGCTCTTTTATTCCCTGAATGTAATAACCGTCATAAAAAACATTACAAAGTCCATAAACATATACTTTCATTTTATTTTATTTCTCTGGGTTTACTAAATAATAAGCTCCACCAACCAACTACTCTGCCAATTGCTTCTGTAAATGATGCTTTTTTATTATGTGATGTAATTGCATTAGTAAACCGAATTAAAATCAGAAGAATTGTTATTGCATTCCACTTGAAGCGATCTTTAAAAATTGGATTGGGATTTTTGATTCTCCAGACATACCAGCCGTTTCTAACCACCATTTTACCATAATGGTATTGATTTGGTCTTCCTGGCTCGGCATGAAAATGAGATAACTGTGCTTTTGTATTAATTACATTTTTACCAAAATTAAGAGCACGTAAACTAAAATCTGCATCTTCATACAAACCATAGCCTTCAAAAAATTTAGAAAATTCAATATTGTTAACCACTACTTTTCTAAATGCCATTGACATTCCAATAAGTAAATCGACTTCATATATTTTTCCGGTTAATGGAAATCCGGACGTTCTTCCGTGTGAAAAATGCGGCATTTTTCCAGAACCCAAATCAGAAGAAAGACCTAAATAATTCCTGGCGACATTACGGATACCTTCTTTATAAAAGTACCCTTCAAATAAATAATACTTTTTCTGATTATAAAAAATATCAGGATTTTGAGGTTTCCACTTATGCTCATTAACGGCAACTCCTCCCACTCCGGTAATCTCTAAATTAGATTGAAATGTTTTTATAATCTCAACAAAATAATCAGGTTCTAAAATCGTATCATCATCCAAAAAACAAACTATTTCGGCATCTTGATTTACTTTGGATATTCCAAAATTCCTTTGTTTTGTTAACCCTCTGTTTTCTTCCGGAACTAAAAAATATTGTAAACTTTTGAAATTATTTTCTTCTAAAATAATTTCAGTTTCACGATTCGTTGATCCGTCAATTATTAAAATTTCATCAGGATACAATATTTGCTTCTGAACTGATTGCAGTAAAGACAGCAAAGATTCAGCACGCATATAGGTGCAAACGATTAAGGAAAAGCGCAATGGTAAACTCATTAATTTAGACTTTTAAAATCAGAAAAATATTTCCAGCCGTTAATTCTTCATCCGAATATTTTGTGTAATCTTCATGAAGTTCAATTTTTTTAAACAAATCGTACTTTTTTGTTCCTTTGCTTAGGCTCTCATATTCGAGATGAATAATTTCGTAATCGTATTTTTTAAATATTTCAAGAAACTGAGGCAATCTTAAGCGATTATGAAAATCAAATTTAGTATGAATTTTACTCCATTCGGACTTACTATACTTTAAAAAAGCCTGCTGTGATAAATTACTGTCACTATGTTGTCTTAAATCGCTTGGCGAAATAAAATGAATTACATAACTTCCTTTCTTTAACTCGCTCTTCATTTTTTTATGTAAGGCATCTACATCATTTGCATCCATGTGCGAAAGTACATAACGTGAAAAAACGATATCAACATCAGGATTTTTTTTTTTCACAACATTATAATTCGGAAAATATTCAACTCCATTAGGAAGTTGGTATGGGTTTTCTTGATTAGATAGTACTTTGCAATTGTATTTTTTCAAAAAGAGATCGTTTAATTTTAAAACAGTCTGTTTTTTAAAGTGTTGATTAATATCAACAGTATACACTCTTTTTACTTCAAACTTATACTTAAAAAAATAAGGCATACTGGGAAACCATCCTGACCCAACCTCAAAAACAATTTTATCTTTTAAGTTAATATTTAAATCGTCCAGGACTTTTAAAAGTCTTAAATAAGTTAATTCTACACTTTTTAAACGATCTTCTAATGTCAATTTATCAAAGAAACTTTGAATTTTATGATAGCAATAATCATCTGCCTTATTGGGTAATAAGGAAATTGATTTAAATAATATAGTTTTTAGTTTATGATTCATTTTATAATTAAATTACTTTTCGCCTTTGTAAGCCTGTACTGCTTTTTTCGCATATATTCCCGTTTAAATCAATGTCTAAAATGACTTTTTCAAAATTAGCCCAATATTCAATGAGTTCACTTAAAGTTGGATTCCAAATATCTTTACTTTTAATTTTTGCTCCTAAATATTTAAAATTCTCAGAAACTTTTTGATCTATTATTGCCGGAGTCGAAAACAATCTTCCTACATGATATTCCATCGGAACCGAAAAATAAGTATGCGCTATAAAAACGCCTTTTTCACTTATTAAGGATTGTATGTTTTGTTGTGATAATGACTTTTTAAAATCAAGCATTTCTATAGTCTGAAAAATATAAAAATCTTTTTCTGCAATGCTGTGTTTAAATAAGATTGGAGAATATTTTGCTAATTTATAAGGTCTGGTTTTATTCGTATTCCAAAATAAAAAGACGGAAAAAACAGATATACTAAGCTTAAACACATCTTTTGCTAAGTGAAGAATTGATTTTGTTTTTTTCTGAAAAAATACTTTTTTAAAGTTCGATGCCGCGTTTTTATACTTCAAAATCAAATCTTCTTCATTGTAATAATGAAAAATAATATTCTTAATCATGAGTTGCATTTTTTTTATTAAACCCTGATTTTTATTTCCTTTTAAAAAGCTTGATAACGTAAAATGCGTTGTATTGAACTGGTTTAATACGCCATTTGTTGCAGTTCCTGAATCGATATAATTCCAAAGCGTATTAATTTGCTTTTTATACAGAATCTCTTCGAATTGGTTTTCATTAAAATTCTTATTTTTTATAAGAGAAAAATTATACGGCTGAAATCCGTGATCGATCCATACCTTCATATCATTCAAAGGAGGAACAAATTGGCTGAAATCTGCAAAACTTTCTGTATCAGGTTTTATAGATTGAGAAAGCGAATGATAACACAATTCATGACCATCCTCGTTCCATTTTAAAAGTTCTTCTTTTTGATTTTGAAATGACGCATTATCCTCTCGTTTTGAGAAATGATTTAAAAAAAATCCTTTCGTAATTTTTATTTGATGTTTCTTGAAAAATTTTCTTTGCAAAGTCAAATTTTCTGCTGTATCAAAATCACAATGATCTGTAAAACAAGCAACAGCAGTAAACGGTTTTTTTGACCTACTAAATTCAACTGCTTCTTTTTTAGGAAATAACAATGTGGGATTTGCTTTAAAATCAAATTTTTGGTTTGCTGAAGAAATTGTTTTTCTATTTTCATTTCCCAAATAATTTGTAATTGGCGAAGAAATTTCAGGGTTAAACCTCCAGAACAGAATTTTTGGCGTTTTGTGGTTTATTTCCCAAATACCATCTGTCAAATTTGCCTGAACTAACTGACCGTTTTGAAGCTTTATAATTTTTGGAATAAACTGGTTTGCAATATATGCTTTGGTACATTTTTTCCATGTGTAATCATGATCGCGGAATTCTGAAACAGAGTCTGAAAAAGTGATTTTTATATCAAATGAATTAAAATCTGAAAGATCAAATAAAGATAAATTTATGGTAAGTTTGAAAGAATAATCTGCATCAAACGCAACTGCATGATTTCCTAAAGGTGTTATAATTATTATTGATTGTATCAAAATTTATGCTCTGTTTTTTAATTGATTTGCCCAATACAAACTTTGCTTCCATTGCTTTTTAAAATTCGAAAAATACCGAATAGGATTTTTTATCGATTGCAATTTATAAAACTTAATGAACAAAGTAGTTTTGTATCCATTCATTTCTTCTTTACTCAAATTCAAAATTTTATATAACATTACTGTTGGCGAAGGTTTGGGCTGAATTAGATCATCTTGCCACTCTAAAACTGGTTGGGTTCTAAATCCTCCAATTGGAGCTTTAAGGTGTAGTATTTCCGGTTTTGGGATATACACGATATCTATACCTGTATTTCTTAACTGCATTCCAAAATCGGTATCTTCAGCATAGCCAAATTCAAAACCTTTGCGATATTGAATTCCTTTCAAAAATTTGCGTTTTACGATACTGCAGCCTGATCCAAAAGTTTCCCATTGAATCTCGTTTAAATATTTTTTATTAAAATCGTATTCTCTTTCATAACAGCCAAAAGTAATTTCCTCAAGTCCGAATTTACGTATCTGGATGAATGCTTCTTTTAAAAATGAAATATCAATCCTAATATCATCATCAGCCATAAACACCCATTCATTAGTTGTTTCTGCCATAGCTAAATTTCGAGCATTACAAGCACCTGCCTGATGGGTAAAAATATGTTTTATTTCAAAAGGCCAAAATTCATCCTGAACATAATCAAGTTCAGAAACACTTTTTAAATTTGTGTTTTGTTCTACTATAATAATTTTTGCAGGCAAGTGTGTCTGCAAAGAAAAGTCTTTTAAAATATCATATAAAAATTCTTTTCTTCCAATGGTTGGAATAATGATATCTATATTTTCTGTTTCAGCTATATTTTTTGAAGAGCAAACCTCTATAGTACTCAAAATTTCCTTATTTATATTTCTCCTGGAATAGAATAAACTGGAAATCAAGGGCAAAATAGTTACTTTTCTTTCGTATAAAAATAAATTCAAAAACAACAAAAATACCCAGCGCATTTTATAATGTTGTTTCACAAATTGAAATAAAACAAATGTGTTATTTTTTTTTATTTGAACTTTATCAAAATCTCCGTTCAGTAAAAGTGGCTCCGAATAACAAAAGAGCCCATTTTCCATAGCTAATTTAGCAATAGAATGTAAAAAATATTCAAAATTACCTTTTGCCGGAATCAAATTTTTCACATCTAATAGCACTGATGCATAAATACCTCCTGCACAACTACTCATTTGCCATGTTGGATAGGTAACTTTTTTATTGATTTTTATAAATGGTGATTCTTCTACATAACCAATTGCACCTGAAAGCAACGAATTTAAATATGGATTATAGGACGCCATAATTTTTTTATGATGAAAGATATTCTGAATCTGAGGAAAATTCAAATTGGTTTTTAAATCATAATCACACCAAAGCAGCAATTGATTTGGGTTTGCCTGAGCAATTTCCAAAAGAACATTTAAAACATTCGTCGACGAAAAACTAAGTTGTGCTCTTTCCTGAACGACCTCAACTACTTTATTATTTTGATGATAAATAACAATCATTATCTGGTTTGGTATTGATTGATTATTTTTTGATAGAATGCCACATTCTCAATTACGATTTTGTTTATGTCAAATTTCGCTTCTACTCTGGCGCGGGCTTGCGCTCCTATTTTTAAACAAAGAGCATCACTTTTAAGTAATTGAATAATTCGCTCTGCAAATAAATTGTGATCATTTGGATGTACCAAATACCCACTCTCTTCATCAACAATAAGTTCCTGAGCCCAACCAATATTACTATTAACAACTGCTTTTTGCATTGCCATAGATTCTATTGTTACCATTCCTAAAGTTTCAGCAAAGGTTGGAAACACACAAACATTTGCTTTCCTGATATAATTCTCAACTTCATTGTATGGAATTTTACCCAGATACATTACGTTATTCAAATCATCATTCTTAAATTGATTTTGCATCAATTGCCAGGTAGAATCTGAATTTGTTTTAATATCATTAGAATCACTACCAATTAAAACCAGTTTTGCTTCAGGTAATTCTTTTCGTACTTTATTAAAAATTTCCGGTAATTCTAAAACCCCTTTTTTACGAATTAAAGTTCCAACATATAAAATCAATCCTTTTTCATAAACTGCCGGAGCACTATTGGTAAAATTTTGCAATTCTAATCCGTAATGAATTGTTTTAATTTCTTTATCTTTTAATTTAAAAATTTTCCGCGAAAGTTCACCAGCAAAGGTAGTTGGTGCAATAAATGCTTTTGCCCGGCTTAAGGCTAGCTTTTCAGACCAATAATTTTTAAGTTTTTGTTTTCTGTTTTCTAAATTGCAAAAATAGGCATCACTCCCGTGAAAACGGATTATTAGTGGAATTTTAAATTTCATAAAAGCAGTAATTCCTGTCCAATCAGGTGCTTCAATACTATTTATTCCTTTTTCGGCAATTGTTTTATTTATAATTTTTTCTATTTTTTTTCGGTTAAAATAAAATCTGAAAAATTTCGCTTTACTATCGGTTAAACTATAAATAGTTACATTTTGTTCTTCCAGAGTAAATTCCTTTTCCTGGCCATATATAAAAACTGAAGCCTTAACATCTAACGCCTTAAGTTTCTCGACTAAATTATAAACGCTTGTGCCTAAGCCACCATCATGACCAAAAGCCTTATGCGGATAGTGCGATACGATATATGCTATATGTAATTTTACTGCCATAGTTATTTAATTAAAAGCAATCTTTTAATTCTTTTTTTAAATTGGATTTTTTTTCTTTTTATATATTTTTTAAAACTATACTTATAACCGCCAATATCTAAAAACTTTCCAGCTGAAAAATTTATCCAGATTTCATGGGAAACAAAATCATTAGAGGAATGTTCTATTAAATTATTCCTTTTTTTCAAATAAACATCTGAAGTTTTTCTCCTTTTCATTTTTGTCGCAGGAAAAGAAAAAATAGGGGCAAATAATCCAAAATCTTTTTGAACGCATAAATCATCATAATCAAAATGTCGGGAAACTTTAAAAATCTTAATTGGATTATTGATTACTAAATTTATTCCGGGATGATGTAATGCCAGCCAACTGTAATAAATTAAAATTGGAGGTAAAAAATAATCTTTCTTTAAAACATATATAGTCTCAAATGATTCAGTTTCGTTATTGCTAAAAGTAACGGCGACATCAAAATAATTTAAAATATAGTTTTGAATTATTTCTTTATTTTTTTTTGATGGTATCAAAAAAACTGAATGATCTAATTTAGGTCTGTCATTTAAATGATTATAATTTATCCATCTTTCGGGGTAATAATCTTTATCATTAAGTTCTAAACTCTTTAATCCGTCAAAATTTTTAAACGGTCTGATGATTTTTGAATCACTTTTTTCTCCCAGCCAGGCTGACCACCATGAAAAAGTAGAATTACTAATGATAAAGTCATCACATAATGTTCCTAAACACAATTGTTCTGCCTCATTTAATCCATCTCCGAAAAAGACATTTTCCAGGAATGAAAAATGAAATTTACAATATTTAATATCATCACTTAAAACAATTAAATTACAGGACTGCCAATCCGGAAAAAATCGCACTAAACTATTTAAATAAAAAGCTATTGGTAATTGAAGATAATCCGGATGATTTACAAAATCTCCTCTTCTAATTGAAATTAGAATTGTACGTTTCGTAAAAGCGTGCTGATATAATTTTTTAATGCGGTCAATTAAAGAATCTGAAAACTCAAAATAAAATTTTGTCAATGCTTTATCAAAATATTTCTCAGTTTGCAGCCATCCTGAAATATCATAGTTTGCTGTTCCTAATTCTCTATTATAAAAATTATATTCTTTTTCTTCAACCGGTATAAAATTCAACAAATCTGCCTCTAAAAGAGGTAATTCATTTTTAAAGTAGTGTTGGTACTTCCAGTGTAAAAAAAAGTAATCCTGTTTGCTTTCAATAGCCAATCCGACAGTTGAAGCAATTTGAAAAAGCTGATTTCCCAGATTTCCTTTTTTACCGAGTTTACTATATGTAATCATTTGTAAAAATATTCACTACTTATTTTCGTATTATTTATTGAAAAAGTCTTTTAATATAGTAGCTGTAAAAATTCTGGCACCTGCATTATTCATGTGTCCGCAGGAGGAAAAATATTTATCATCAACAACTACATTTTCGTAATTGTGAATTTCCGGATAGGTTTTTTTTACCTTTTCAAAGTAATTCATTCCTTTTACATTCTCGCACATTGGAGTCATTACCGCAATAAAATTAATATTATTTGCTTTGCAGACAGCCTTAATTTCCTCATAATATTTATTATGCGGCAATGGATTTAAATTGACGATATTATTCTTCATATTTCCATTTTTGTGCTTTTCAAGCGGATAATAGCCTAAATTATCAAGTGCATTAGTTCGTTCGTGAATTAACGTTTTAAACGCTTCTCTAATTCCAATTTTTGAATCTAATTTAATATACCTGTAAAACGGTATATAATACAATTCATTAAAATCTTTAAGAGATGAAAAATGATTTTTTATAATTTCTGAATTATGTATATACGGTAAAAAACTGGCTGATATACCTTCCGACTGATTTTCGTTAGACAAATTCAAATCGGCTTCAAGAATTACATTTTTTATTTGATATTTTCTTTCTATCATTAATTTTAATAGTAAAGATGCTTCAAATAAATGTCCGCCGCTCATTCCGTAATTAAATGTTTTCAATCCTTTGTCTTGAAACATTGGAGCGACAAAATGATTTTGAGCCCTCGATGAGCCTAAAATAACGACATCATAATTTTGAGCTTTAGAGTTCATAACTGTTTCAATTTTTCCACGATTTTTAGATTGAAAAAAAATAAACGTATAAAGTCCGTCCAGCACAACTGCCACTAAAGCTGTTAGTAAAATAATTTTGACTGTATAAATTAAAAAGCGCTTCATTAAAATTGAAAATATATAAATTCCTTATAATCAGAAAAAGTTCCAAAAGCGAGTATGGCAGCTATTGCCAGTACTATTTTCACAATATTTCCTTTACCGGAAAGAGGTTCTGTTTTGGTACGGTTATGCCATTCAACTAAAACAAATAATCCGATCAAAAGAATTAATTCATAATTATAGCGTTCATTATCCAGATATTGAGAACTAAATTCCTGGTTAACCACTATTCGCTTTAAATATAAAACAGCATCTGTTATCGTTTTTGCCCTGAAAAATACCCAGGCAATACAGGTGATACAAAAAGTGAGAAGAATGCTGAATAGTACTTTGACAGAATCAAAATTCCATTTTAATTTTATTACATCCATATTATTTCTATTCTTGTCAGACAAAAGCAATGGAAGAAAGTACACGGCATTTATAAATCCCCAGGCAACATACGTCCAGTTTGCGCCATGCCAAAATCCGCTTACAACAAAGATTATAAAAGTATTTCTAACCTTCATCCAAAGTCCGCCCTTGCTTCCTCCTAAAGGGATATACAAATAATCTCGGAACCAGGAAGAAAGGGAAATATGCCAACGGCGCCAGAATTCAGCAATATCTCTTGAAAAATAAGGATAATTGAAGTTTCGCAATAAATCCAATCCAAACAATTTTGAAACTCCCAAAGCAATATCTGAATATCCTGAAAAGTCTCCATAAATTTGAAATGCAAAATAAATTGCTCCGAGTATTAATGAAAAAGAATTCATTGTAGTGTAATGATCAAAAATAGCATTGGCATAAGTTGCACAAGTATCTGCGATCACAATTTTTTTAACCAGTCCCCAAATAATTTGGCAGACACCATCTTTAGCAGTCTGAAAACTAAATTCCCGTTTTACTTTTACCTGAGGTAATAAATGTGTTGCTCTCTCAATTGGACCTGCAACTAAGAGCGGAAAGTAGCTTACAAATAGGGAATAATCAACAAAGTTATATTCGGCTTTTATGCGTTTATAATAAATATCGATAACATACGATAATCCGTGGAAAGTGTAAAATGAAATCCCAACCGGAAGAATAACATTTAATAAAATTGGACTCGCCTTTACTCCTGCTGAATTTAAAAGTTCTGAAAAAGAAGAAGCAAAGAAGTTATAATATTTGAAAATTGCCAGAAATCCTAAATTAACAGAAATGCTCAGCCAAAACCAAAATTTCCGGTTTCTTTCAGACTTTCCTTTTTCAATTTGAATTCCGGTATAATAATCCAGAAAAGTGGAGAAAACCAGTAAAAACAGAAATCTCCAGTCCCAACAGGAATAGAAGTAATAGCTGGCAATAATTAATAAAGCATTCTGGGTGCTTTTGTTTTTATTAAAAACAAACCAGTACAATAAAAAAACGATTGGCAAAAAAACAGCAAATGCTATTGAATTAAAAAACATATTAATTTATCGTTTTACTATTGAATCAATACTATCCCAAATTTTCTCAGATGCCATAGTTGGATTTTTTCCGGCAACAATTGCATACCATTTTTTACCATCCGGAACATTTGATAATTTTTTATCTAAGATTTGCTTTACCTGATTTTCCAGATTTATTTTACTGGTGCAAAATACTGCCGCTTCCGGACTGGGCATACTTCTAAAATGAACATATTTGTAATTTTGACCTATATCTCTGATGCCTTTTTTTAATTGTGGCTGTTCGTAATTAAAATAAATACACGGTTTATCATGTGCAACAAAATCGAATACAGTTGAAGAACACACATTTGTTACCAATTCTGAATGCGCACAAACATTATGCAATAAGGCAAGATCTTCTTTGGTTGGCAAAATTTCGTTCCAGTTTTTTCCTCCCGGTTTCCATAATGGCTCTATTACTGCTATAACATCCTGATAAGAATTAAGGATCGTTTCATAACGTGTTGTGGTATCTACAGGACATTTACGATAAATAATACCTACATTTTCGCCTTTTGCATTTAAGTTTCGTACCGTAATCGCTAAATCTTCAAGATAATATTGATCGAGAGGAGATGTTGTTTCATCATCTCCGGAGAAACAAATGTATCTTTTCGAGCTGTCTAAATTATTTTCATTAAAAAAGACTTCTCTGCTTTTAAACAGACTGCTATCATAATGCGGTTCAAATTGCGGAGTTCCCGTTACAAAAACCTGAGATGCTGTTACAAAAGGGTAATATTTCAGGATTTCTTCCTTCATTAAATCGCTCCAGACAAAATAGTAATCGGCTTCGACCACTTGCATGGCTTTGGGAACATTGTCCCAGGAATATACAAAGGCAACTACTGGAATATTAAGATCTTTAGCTGCTAATAGTGCGCTAATCGATTGCGTTGCGCGTTGTGTGGTGCAGAAAATTAAATCAGGCTTGTTCTCTTCTAATTGTTTTTTGCAATATTGATATTTTGTGGTCGAACGTTCGAGCGCATTAATGCGTTTTCTTATTCTTAAAATTCCTTTTTCTGAAGAATTAAAACCAATTAATAGCTTGATGAATAAGGTGGTTAAAATATTTTTTAAACCGGTATAATTAAAAGGGAATTTATAGGTTTCATAGACCTTATCGTTAAATTTTTTCTGAGAAACATTGAGTTCTGTATGTTTTCTGATTCTGGAATAAATAGGCGTTAAAGGATGTGTTTTATGATTTTCAATTTTCAACTCATCATAACCTAACTGATCTTTTAAAGAAAAAACAGTATTATTCCAATACACGATTTGGTACTCTTTTTCTTCTCCAATTTCTTTGAAACCTGTAAAAGCAAAATTACGCAGTCCCACCCCATCCGGCAGAAAAATAAATATCTTTTTTTTCATTTTTTTTATTAAAAACAATGTTTACAAAACTGTAAAACAGCATTCAGTATTAGATTTTTTTATTCTTTAATTTATCTCTTTGAACTTGTTCAATAGGAAGAATGTCTGAATTTTTAAATTTTAAAGCCTGATAAACCGCATTTAAATCACGGGAAAGTTTGCGTAAACCCATTGGTTCTAAAGATGCCGCATGATCTGTGCCTTTCCATGTTCTGTCGATTGTGTAGTGTCTTTCGATAATATGAGCTCCTAAAGTGTAAGCGGCAATATCAACAGCTATACCCAAATGATGTCCTGAAAAACCAATATGTTTTACTTTGCCTTCATATTTTTGTTTTAACAAATTGATGTCAAGTAAGCAAACATCTTCAAAAGGTACAGGATATCCAGAAGTACAATTGTATAATACCAGATCTTTGTTTCTTCCTTTTTCGGTAAAATAAGCAACTAAAATATCGGTTTCATCTTTTGTTGTCATTCCGGTTGAAATGTGAATTTCTCCGGAATAATTTTCGCATAGCCATCCTAACATATCAAAATTATTGTTGCATGCAGAAGGAATTTTAATAAACTCCGGATTTAACGACGTAATTTCTTTTGCCGATGTAGTATCCCAAACAGAGGTAGAATATGTAATTCCTATTTCTTCACAGTATTCTTTTAATTGGCGATGCTGATCTACGTCAAACTCCAAATATTCTCTATGTTCTCCATAGGTATCCCCGTATGAATTTGAGGCATTTGGATGCGGTGCATAATATTGTTCCTCTGTTAAAAGTTCTTTATTATTACGTTTCTGAAATTTAACAGCATGTGCACTTCCAAAGATTTTAGCAATTTTAATTAATTCTTTGGCGATTGCCATTTCACCTTTATGATTGCAGCCAATTTCAGCAATAACATAAGGTTTTTTATAATTTTTCATAACGTTTATTGTATTTTAATAAAATTTCACACGTTTCTCTTATTGCCCCGTCTCCGGAAGCATTTGTTAAGATGTAATCAGCATTTGCTTTTACAGTATCAGTTGCATCTGAAGGAGTAAATGACCAGCCTACGCTGCAAATATTTGCTAAATCGTTTACATCGTCACCTACGTACGCAACGGCGCCAAAACTACTATTTCTCTCTAAAAGAAATTGCGTTAAAAAGGAAAACTTATCTTTAACCCCCAAAAAAGTGTGCGTTATCTGCAATTTTTTCATACGTTGTGCCACTAAATCAGAATTTTCTGAAGTCAGGACAATAACCTCAACATTGTTTTGTCTGATTATTTCTAATCCCATTCCGTCGCGCATGTCAAATTTTTTCGCCATTTCGCCTTCTACATTATAGTAAACACAGCCATCTGTAAAAACACCATCAACGTCTAATACCAAATATTCGATTCGCTGATGTATTTTCTTTTTTTTCTGACGATCCGCCAGCAGATTTTCTATAATTTCCCAATCAGACAAACTGTCGATTTCAACGAGAGATTCTTCATTCATTTTTACCAGTCCTATTGTGCCGCTTACTCTGTTTTTTGAACTTAAAAAAGCTTCTTTTGTAGTGGTATAAACTGCTCCGTTTTCGATCAGTAAACCTTCGAAATCCTGACGTCTTGGTCTATTGAAAACATCATAATTTTGCGGCGTCCCATCACTATTCCAGGTAAAACGATGTGTATTTACAACCGTTAATGCAGAAGTTTTGTTATGGATAAGAATTTCATTTAATGATGCGTTTATATCTTCCGAAGCGGTCATCGGTGAAGTTGCCTGTAACAAGCACAATAAATCAAAATCATTTTTTACACTTTCGGCAAATTCCAGCAAAGCACTTTCTGTAGAAGCGGTATCTGATGCATTTTGATCATTACGCAAAAGTGCCTTAACCTTTGGTGTCCAGTGATATTCTTTCTTTACAAAATCAATTATATCCTGATCATCCGTAAATACATAAACTTCATCTAATTCTGAAAAAATAGCAGCAGTCAAAACCCATGAAAATAGCGGACGCCCTAACATTTTTTTCTTGTTTTTTCCAACGATTCCTTTAGAGCCTTTACGAAGCGGAATAATTCCTGTTTTTTTCATTGCAAATTATATTATCAATTTATAAAGAAATGTTTTTATTTCCAGTATTCTTAAAATTATTTGTTATGCTATAATTTAATCTAATTTTTATTTCCCCCAATAGATTTGTACAATTCTACGATCTTAAGTCTGTTACTTTCTCTGTCATATTTTTCTTTTACAGAAATAATATTAAAGGAAAAAGCTTTTTCGATCCTACCAGGATTTAGGATTGCTTTTTTTAGCAGCTCTTCAATGTGTTCCTGATTTAATGCATCCTGGATGAGTAATCCGTTTTGTTCATCGTCTATTAATTCTGCTGTTGCATTTCCCGGATTAGACTGAATAGGAAAAGCTCCCATACCCATTGCTTCAATTAAAGAATTGGGTAATCCGTCTGATAAGCTATTGCCGATGTAAATGTAACTTTGTCCCATTATTTTCATCAGTTCATTATTTTCGACAAACTCTGATCTGAGGTATACCTTAATAATAACATTCACAAACCGACTGTTATTTTTTATATAATCTTTAATTTCCTGATCAGCTCCAAAAACAACAATTTCATAGTCTTTGATCAGGAATAAAATCTCACTTGTCAAGGCTTTTATGATAGTAATGCCTTTGCCTATTTTATTATTATACCCTTTTATTAAAATTGTTTTTCGGGAGGAAACGGGAAGAATTAATTCACTTTTAAATTCCAGACCTCCATTACCCGGATAAACTCCCGAAAATATATTGTTGAAACCTTTTTCTATAGCAATTTTGTAATCTCTAAAACAATCTGTAATTAAAAAATCAACTCTTTTTAATGTTTTTTGCATTAAAAAATTAGAAATTCCTATTTTTTCCGGATAAAACATATCGCTTCCCCAGGACGAATAGGCCCATTTTATAGCAGAGTGCTTCTCCATCACTTCCAAAATGGGCAGGCAGGAAATTTGCATTTCAAAGCTATGCACTAAATCGGGTTGAATTTCGATCAATTTTTGCTCAAAAATTCTTGCTGTATTTCTATCATTAAATTGCTCAATGAAACTATGAAGGCTTGGGAATTTACTTTTAATATAAAAGCGTCCCGGATAATCCCATCGTAATTTCCATCCCACAATTTGATTGACCCAACTTATTCTTGCCGCTTTTTGTTTACTGTCTAAAATATCAAACCAATAGACTTCATTTCCTGCTTCTTCCAGCTGTTCTACCCACTTAAAAAAATGTTGCGAAGCCATTGAAACCATTAGAATTTTCATAACTATAATTTAATTTTTAAATTAATAGTTTGTCCCTGAACTGAATATTCATACTCATAAGGTTGGTTTCGTAAGGAAGAAATTATAGTGAGTAAAACAGCATCGTTTACTGCATCTAATGATAGAAATTGATAGTATTTTTTGCCTGTTATTTTTTTAACCTCATTTTTAAAACTTTTATACCACAAATGCTTTACTATGGTAACATCTATTACGACATCTTTTAAATTTATCAGTGTTCCAGATAAAAATGCTTCAATATCATTTTTGTCATTGGTAATGGAGAACGTGTAGGCCGGAGCATGCAAACAGGAGTATGTCTCCTGTAATGGTAATATTCCCCAATCTAAATGCGTATTTGCCTCAATTGCTTTATTAATTTGCATTTGCTGAATATACTTATGATTTATCTTTTCCAGCTGACGGTGAAAAGGCTCCTGACTGCTTTTTGTTCTGTAGGACTTGGGATGCCATTGGTGTAAAATAAATAGTTCATCGGTATAAAAATTAACCCTGACATTTTTATTATGTAAACGAAAGTGTACATCTGTATCTTCTGCTCCCCAGCCATGATAAAACTCATCGTATCCATTTATGCTTTTTAGTAAAGTTGCAGGATACAATGTCATTCCGGTTGCATCTTTACCCGAAAGATGATTGATTTTATATTCGTGAAAAGATTTCTTTTCTGTTGATTCTTTCTGATCTAAAAAACCGACCTGAAAATAAGTAATTTCATTTTGATTTTTAAGCTGATCTAATTTTTCGATGAAGTTTTGATGAAAAATCATATCGATATCACCAACAAAAAAATAATCAGAAGAACATTGCTGCAAAGCAATATTTACTGCCCGCGATTTGTTCCAGAGTTGTTTTTTTACCGCACAGGAAATAAGTTGTACAAAAGGGTAATTAAGCGTTAATTTAATTAAAGAAGAGGCATAGGAATCTTCGCTTCCAAAGTCTACCAGAACAACCTTAAAGGATGTATTAGATTGGTTTTTTAAAGAATTCAAACAATTTTCAACTATTTGTAAATCTCTATTCCTGTATGTTATTGCAATTGTTATCATTTTAAAAACAATCTATTATTTCTTTACAAAAATTTGCTCCTTGACACAACTTAATGATCCCATTTTATTTAAATAACAACTTCTGGTAGTTATCATTAAATTTTTTAATTTGAAAATTGGAGTGCGCATATAAATAGGCATTACCGGATATTTTTTTAATTTTTTCTTTATTATCTATTAACGTCAAAATAGTATTGGTAAAACTTTTTACAATTGTTTCATCATCATCGTCATCATAAATTACTATTCCGTTTTCTCCATTTATAATGTGCTCACTTATTCCGCCCACGTTTGTTGTTACTGGTATTACACCGTATGCCATTGACTCCATGATAACCATTGGAAATCCTTCTCTGCTGGACGTAATTAATAGAAAAGTCATATTCTTGTAAACTGCTCTCAGAGCATCTCTATTGGTTATCTCTCCTAAAAACACAACTGCTGCTGCATCAATACTTTTTTTATTGCTTTTCATTCCTGTACCTAACATTTGAAACTCGACATTAGGAAAAATCGAGATTACATTTTTTGCAATTTGAAGAAATAATTCAGGTCTTTTTTCATGCGCCCAACGTCCAACAAAGCCAATTTTAATTTTATCAATATCCTTAGAACAAAATTCATAATTACTCATTTCGATCCCATTCTCAATCTTTACGATTCTTTCCTCATATTTTGAATTAATCCTATTTGATTTATACTGATTGAGTAGATCTAGTTTTGTTTTTTCATTTATAACTACCCTGTAATCCAGATATTCAACATAACTAATGCTATCATCCTCAATACCCGGATCTGGAAATGAAAAAGCATGAATTAAATCTATTTTTTTAATTTTTTGATTTAGAAAGGGTAATAATTCATAAAAAAAAGTTGCGTTTGATGCAAAAATCGTTTCAAGGTGATGATTTTTATTAAGTGATTTAATTATTTTTCTTTTTAAAATTTCAATAAGAAACTTATTTTTTTTGGAGATAATTTTATTTATCGAAATTATCTCTGAATGTTGCTGAAAACTTGCTAAAAAGTTTGTTGTATTGGAGTTTTGTGTAAAAAGCACACAACTTCTCTTTCCCTGAACTGCTTTAACTATATTTAAGTGAACTCTTTCTGCACCGCCGGTATGATAAACCGGAAAAAAGAACACAATATTAGATTTTGCTATTTTTCTGTTTTCAAAAAAACAGAATAAGAGTAAATAATATAGCGTACTAAAAAGGTTTACTGTTTTTCTTGCATTTTTTTTGAATCTTTTTTTCACACCTGTTTCTTTAACAAACTCATTTACATATAATTATATTTTTTTTAAAAGCATTTTGCAGTTATTTTAATTCAAAAAGCTTTCTTTAAGGAATGTAAATACAATTTGGTCAAAGATAATTTTCCTTTCTCTTTTTTTAACAACTGAATGAATAATTTAAAGGCTTCTTTTAATTTTTTATCCCGATTATAAGCTAAAAATAAGCCACATTCTTTTTCAAAAATACATTTCGATATAATTTCTGTATGTTTATTGAAATGAACATCGCTTAAGATATTTTTTCTAATATTCAAATCATCACTATACCAGTCTTTCAGCTTGTATGATATGCCTATATTTTTCCTGTAAACTGCGGTAATATCTTCTATATAATGTATTTTGCCTCCATCTTTTATAGTCCACAGATAAGTTGGCCAATCTCCATAAGAGTATTGCTCAAGCCATTGAGGAAGCGGCTCATTAAATTGTATATTTCTGAAAAGTACTGTAACTGAAAAAATGAAATTAGAATAAATCAAGTCTTTAAATTCATTGTAATATAAATTGTCGGGAGCAGAAAAAACATCTAAATCACCATTTGGATATAAGAATTTCAAAGCAGTGTGAACAATTGAATAATCTAAATTATTTTCTAAAAAATCAACCTGCTTTTGAAGTTTTAAAGGATCAATCCAGTAATCATCACCATCGCATATTGCAATGTATCTTCCATCACATTCTTTTATCGTACGTATATAATTTGCGATGAGCCCGATATTCTTTTCAGGACTTGGCAGTAATTTTATTTTATTACCATAATTACCGGCAAATTTTTCGCATACAGCTCTGGTTCTGTCAGAGCTACAATCTTCTCCTATAACCAATTGAAATGAAAAATTTGTTTTTTGATTCAGAATGCTTTCAATCGTCTGGGCAATATAGTGTTCCTGATTGTAGGTAAGTATAAAAATACTAACCATAATATTGCTGTTGTTATATGCTTCTTTCTCCTTTATCATTAAATCGTTCTATATCTATTTTTAATACCATTAAAGAAAAGCTAAAGCCTATCTGAAATAAATTTAAACTTGATGAATCTTTCAAATAGTTTTTTAGCAATTGATAAAACTCCCATTTTTAGTACTATTTTCTTAAAGAAAAAACCCAGTTTGTATGTATTTGAATCTTTGCACACACCGAGTTTGAATTTATAATTCAAACTTGATTTATAAAATCTTGAGATCAGAACAACAGATAATTTATTATATTCTTCATTGCTAAGTATGGTACCAAAATGTTCAATTGCTTTTATAAAATCAGGGAATAGATTTTCATTTCTAGTCATGCTTTTTTGATTTCTTCTATAAAAAGCCAAAAAATCATTATTAAAAAGGATTTTATTTGTTTTTTGAAACAGGCTCACCCACATTACCCAATCTTCTTTTGCTTTTAAATTTTCAGGAAATCTAAAATTATTAAAAAGCGAAGACTCAAAAAAGCCACAATGAATTGGTATCGTAAATAAGTCGTCCCATTGATATAAAACCGATTCTAAATTAAAAAGACCCGGATTTAAATTACAATAAGGACCTGAAGGAGTATTAATATCTTCATCAAACATCTTAAAGTTTGAGATAACGATCTTTAAATCTTTATTTTCTAATAAATTAAAAGACTTTAGAGCATTTTCCAGCTTTAGTTTATCTAAATAATCATCGGAATCTAAAAATTGAATATAATCTCCTTTTATACGATCTAGTCCAAAATTTCTTGCATTGCTTAGCCCGCCATTTTGTTTATGATAATACTTAAATCTATTATCCAGTCTGCACCATCTTTTAGCAACTTCGTCAGTATAATCAGTACTTCCATCATTAACTATAATGCATTCCCAATTACTGTATGATTGATTTAAAACAGACTGCAATGCGTCATCCAGATATTGAGCCTGATTGAAGCAAGGTATAATAATGGAGACCAATTCCTTACTCATCGCGTGTAGCTAAATAATTATATTTTAAGCCACTGAGATATTTCCTGATCGGCATTTTTAATGTGCAATGGCTAAAATTATTTATCATTGTTTTTAAAGCCTCCAGATACAATTTCTCTTTTAATGCCAATCTGAATTTTTTAATATAAAAGTCATTTAAGACATTATATTGTTTTGTCCATACGTTTTTATTTCCTAAATAATTATGAATAGAAATAATTTGAAATATGTGTGTATTATAATAATCAAATTTACTTAAGTTAGACATTACGCCTCCCTCATGAATTCTATATGCTGAAAATAATTCTGTTGATCTGTATGATTTTAATTTACTCGTTTGCATGAGAATAACATACAAAAACCAATCTCCAAATGTTACTCGCTTAAAACTATCCGGAAATTGAAGTACAACATTTCTAAACATTACAGTGCATGTTATAATATTATTGTGAGTCAGGAAATCTTTTAAAGTAAATGTGTCATCAACATTTCCTTTTAGGATTGGTTTTTCATTACTTTTAAAATCATTTGTCAGCTCAATGGCATTGCCACTATGAATTACAAAATCCTGATTTGCATTCAAAAAATCAACTTGTTTTTGAAGTTTTAAAGGATCAGTCCAGTAGTCATCACCCTCGCATAATGCGATATAAGTTCCTGAACATTTATTAAGGGCAAAAATAAAATTAGGCATCATTTTTAAATTATTATCCTGCCTGAAATATTTAATCCATGATTTTTTAGGATGATTTGCTAAAATTTCCTGAACTATTACATCTGTCTTATCAGGAGAACAATCATTGGAAATAATCAGCTCTACTTCAAAATTACAATCTTGCATCAAAACTCCCTCAATAGCCTTCCGAATATAATTTTCGTGACTATAAGTAATCATACAAACACTAACAAGAGGTTTTTTTTTCATCTCATTTTCTGTCTTAAAGATCCTATGCCAACTAATGATAAAAAAAGCTTTACCCAGATATCCGCTTTCATTTTTCTTCTGAAAACGGTCCAGCTGCAATATTTAAAGACTTCTAAAATTAATACATTCTGCAGCAACTTTAAAGCATCTGAATATTTTGCAGCTACAAAAGCGGTATTTATTAATCCTCTATTCGTGTTACAGATAGAATCTGACAACCAAATTCTGTTCAAATTATTTCGTTCTACGAAAGTTTTTCTGGAAAAATAGGTATCTTTTAATGCAAATATGTATTTATCTATTTGTTTGGGATGACTGGCACTTCCTTCAAGTATTCTGTATACCGCAGTTACTTCGTTTAAGAAATACAGCTTTGAAATATATACCGTTTCGAGAATAATTCGTGTATCGCCTATTACTTTTCCTTCCAGTTCTTTTTTTAGTGTCTGAATTACTTGTTCCAGAATTGTTTTTCTAAAAACGGTAGTGGCAAATTCAACAAATTTACTTTTTAACATTTCTGGAATCACATCCTTCTGACTTTGTACAAATCTAGCCTGAATGTCAATAAGTTGTCCTGATTTTTGAATGTATTGTTTTATATTAGAATATACGAGTCCAACGTCCTGATTTTGTTCGAGTATATCGACTTGTTTCTGGAGTTTGTTTTCAGTGATCCAATAATCATCTCCTTCACACATTGCAATATATTTTCCGGTGCATTGTTCCAGAGCAAAAAACAAATTAGGCATTATACCCAAATTTTTATCTTGATTGAAATATTTAATCCAGGATTTTCGAGGATGATTTTCTAAAACATCCTGAATGATCAAATGTGTTTTATCCGGAGAACAGTCATTAGAAATAATCAATTCTACATCAAAATCACATTCTTGCATTAAAATACTTTCTATAGCTTCACGAATATAATTCTCGTGACCATACGTAATCATACAAACACTTACGGTTAGATTTTGATTCATTTTTAAAATTGCAGTGGCTCTAATTGCTTAATAATTTTACCCGGTATTCCTACAACTAAAGAATTATCAGGAATATCTTTAGTTACTACAGCTCCGACACCAACAATAACATTTTTACCAATATTTAAATCAGGTAAAATTGTGGCATTTGCACCTATTTGACAATAGTCGCCTACTTTACATCTTCCTAAAATAGTTGCTCCTGGTGATAATTCAACAAAATCACCAATGACACAATCATGTGTAATAATAGAATTATAATATAAAATAGCCCCTACACCAATTTTTACACTATTCGAAATTGTAGCACCTGATAAGATATTGCTTCCTGTGCCAATAAAAACATCATAATTTCCAATATTTGATTCACTAATTGTAGAAGTAAAAACACCACCTAAAACAATAAATCTATCATATATTATTTTTCTTAAAACTGGATTTCCAATTCCTATCGTAAATCTATTGTCAGTTGTTGTAAAGTATGATAATGCCTCTTGGGTAGTTTTTAGAATAGAAAACTGATCAAATAAATTACCTTTTACCTCCGCATTGACATCATCATAAAAAACCAAATTGTCTAGTTGATTTAATTGATGAAGTATCTCTAACACTTCTTTAGCAAAACCTTTTGCGCCTACAATTAACATATTATACTGTTGATTATTGTAATTATTTTAAAAAGTTCTTCTTCTTTTAATCCTATATATAAAGGTAAACAGATAATTCTGGATGCAATGCTTTCAGAAATTGGCATATCACATCCATTTACATACTTAATAGTATTCAACGAAGGATAGAAATAACGTCGTGGAAAAATTTCATTTTCATTTAATAGTTTTTGAGTTTGAAGTAATTGTGCTTCAGTTTCAAAAATCAAAGGATAATAACTGTAGTTCCAGTTTGTATTTTCTCTTATCTTAACAGACTGTATTTTTGAAAAATCAAGATTATCATTATAAAAATTAACCACTCGTTTTCTTTCATCAATTATTTTATCCATATAAGGAAAAACAGCTAATCCCATTGCCGCCTGTAGTTCAGACATTTTACCATTAATTCCTAAGCCGTGAAAATCCAGCGGGCCATTATGTCCAAAATTATGAGAATAAAACAATTGATGTTTCAAATCTAAATCACTAGTAAACATAGCGCCACCTTCTCCGGTATGAAACAACTTTGTTGCATGAAAGCTACACGTACTTATATCTCCAAAATCAAAAATAGATTGCTCATTAAACTTTACTCCAAAACAATGGGCAGCATCGTAAATGACCTTTAAATTATATTTTTTTGCAATAGACTCGATCGCAATAACATTACATGGGTTGCCAAAAACGTGAGTTGCTAATATAGCCGTAGTTTTGGGTGTGATTGCTGCTTCTATTTTAGTTTCATCAATGGTTAAATATTCTGGATGTATATCTACAAAAACAGGTGTACACTTTTCCCAAATTATTGCAGCTGTAGTAGCCACATAGCTAAATGGTGTGGTTATTATTTCTCCATTATTACCTAATAATTTTAAAGCAATTTGTAAAGGTACTGTACCATTATTAGTAACAATTATATTTGAGACTTCTAAGTGTTTTTTTAATTTTTCTTCAAGCTCTAAAACAAGTTCTCCCCTGTTGGTGAGCCACTCATTGTCCCAAGCCCGCTTTATCTGCTTGTTGTATTCTTCTAAAGGAGGAAGAAAGGTTTTGGTTACGTTAATCATTTTCATCATGCGTAAAAATCATTCATTTTTTTCAAAAAAGAATTTCTTCCACACTGTGAAATTGTAAAATCTCTAATATAAGCAGAATCAAACTTTAGTTCATTATTTTTTATTTTTACTAAAGCATCTGAAATAGCCTGGTAATCTCCGATATCAACTTTCACTCCTGTTTTGTCACTTACACCATCCTCAACTCCTCCGCTTTTTGTTACTATAACCGGAACCCCGCATAGCATAGCTTCTCTTACAGCAACTCCAAAAGTTTCAGCAATACTAGTTGATATGAATACATTTGCAGTATTTAAAACCTCAGAAATTTCATTTCTAGACAGATATGGTATTAAAATGCATTTTGCATATACATTATATTTTTTTGCTAAATTTTCAAAAACAATAGTGTTTGCATTATTGAGATCATCAAATGAATCATTTCCTATTACTACTATTTCTATATCAGCATTATATACCTTAGAAAAACGCTCAATACTCTTAAAAAAAGTATCCATATCTTTAATAAAACTTGGATAGGATATAGTTATAATTCTAAATTTTAAATCCGATTTTGCTGGCTTCATTTGTATCTTATTTTCATCTATAAAATTCCAAATGACGTAAGGATCACAATTGATTGAATTCATTAAAATGCATCTTTTCTGATGATTACTAACAGCACCTACCTTATTTGCACCCTGTAAAGAATTTATCATAAGCTGCTGTTTAAATTTTGAATAGCGATGTAATAAAAATACTTGATGTTCAATAATTAGATATGGAATTTTAAATACGTTGCCTAAATGACTAGCAATAATGCCTCCGTCTACAGTACATTGTGCATGTATTATATCAGGCTTCCAGCCATCTTCTATAAGTTCTGTAAAAGCACTAGTGTACTGCAAACAAATTTCCTCATGAATTCTTTCTTCATTCCATTTGTATAATTTTAATATAGAAAATGAAAATGCCTCTGGCTTCTGAACTAAATAGTTTGTTTGAAGCATAGGCTCTTTTGAAGAAAAAATATTTTTTACTCTTTGCTTAAAATAATTAATATAACCAATGCCTGTAACATTTCCGTATAAAACTTTAATATCATATCCATTATTTGACAAAAATGCTGCTTGTTCTTGAAAAAAAGATCCTACAATATCATTTTTCACGTTAGGATACCAGGAAGGAATAATTAATATTTTCTTCTTCATATATCTTTCTTAAATGCAATTGCATCATTATCTAAAATTATGAGATTATAATTATTCTCAAATAATAAATTTTGGCATTCTACAAATTGTGCCATATTTGTAATACCTTGACGCATACCATGCTCAAACGAAATTATTCGAGGAGCAATTTGATTAAAATCAATCATTTTAATAATTTCAAAATCATATCCCTCAGTATCAATTTGTAAGAGGTCTATTTTTTTTATAGAATATTTATCTATTAATTTATTAAAAGAAATACACTTTACTATTTCTTCAACAATATCACATTCCGGTATATTTCCAAGCTTATGATGATCTTTATTAAATGATGGTGTACCTTTTGTCCAGATTGGATAATCTTTTTTGTGAGGATCTACTCTATACAACTTCATTTCACTTTGATCTTTATGTATTGCAAAATTTAAAAGCTTTACATTAGGATGATTTTTATAATTTTTCTCTAATTGCTTAAAAATATCAGGAATTGGCTCTATTGCAATACCACTAACCTTTTCTTTAGTTACCAGATTATAAATGGGATCAAAACTAATTCCATCATTTGCTCCAATTTGAACAAAGAAAAAATCGTCATGTAATGTTTTATAGAAAAGTTGGGAAAGGGGAGAAAATTCATTTTTTAATCTAAAATGACTATTGTAAAATGATCTTCTTAATAAAATTAGTCCAAGCTTATTTAAAACTTTATTTATCATTATTTTATATTTAGTTATTTTTTATCCAATTTATTTGCAATATCGGAGAAACGATGCCCCCCCAACCTTTATTATATTTATTACCTCTTCTTAAATTATCGTCAATTACATTAAATGATAAAATTTCATTTACATATAAATACTGCTCAAAATTTCCTGTTTCATCTACAATAGAAACGTCAATATTATGAAATCCTGGATTTAATAAATATTTAGGTATCACAAACTCTATTTTGTACTCTCCAGGACAGCGTATTTGTTCATCTTTATAAAAACTTGTCGCAACAAATGCTAAAACAGATTCTCTAAATATGGAAATTGTAATTGAATATGATTTGTTTATGACACTTGTAAAAGTTGTTGACAAAATCAAATCTATACCATTAGTAATTAGTGCATCAGCGTTTACTATTTTAGTGTCTGATATTTTACAATTCTCGCCTTTATATTCATTAGAATTGTATAATCTTTCATCTGATTTTTCATTAATTAAATATTGAGTAATTGCCTCATCTATATTACCTTCAAAGGTCATTTTACCATGTTCTAGTACAATTCCTCTAGTACATAAACTCTTAACTGCTGCCATATTATGACTTACAAATAACACAGTTCTGCCCTGGCCCTTCGAAATATCCTTCATTTTACCTATTGCTTTTTTCTGAAATTCAGCATCTCCAACTGCTAAAACCTCATCAATTACTAAAATTTCAGGTTCTAAAAAAGCAGCTACAGCAAATGCCAATCGAACCGTCATTCCTGAGCTATATCTTTTTACTGGTGTATCTATATACCGTTCGCAGCCAGAGAATTCTATAATTTCATCAAGTTTAGAAGCTATTTCTTTTTTGGTCATTCCGAGAATAGCACCATTTAAGAAAATATTTTCTCGTCCTGTCATTTCTCCGTTAAAACCCGTACCAACTTCTAAAAGTGAAGCAATACGACCACGAGATTTAATACTTCCTGTTGTTGGAGCTGTAACTTTTGAAAGTATTTTTAAAAGCGTTGATTTTCCTGCACCATTTTTACCAATAATACCAAGAACTTCTCCGCGCTCAACCTCAAAATTGATATCCTGTAAAGCCCAAACATAATCAGAGTTTCCTTTGGTAGAACGATCATTTGTTTCACCAATTTTCAGATATGGATTTTCTTTACCTCTGATCTTATACCACCAACGGTTGATATCATGACTCAAAGTTCCTGTACCTACTTGACCTAAACGGTATTGTTTAGAAATGTTTTCAGCTTTTAATATTATATCTTTTTTCAATTGTAAATGGTAAATATAAAAATGGTAAAATTAGATGAAATACCGATTTTTCGGTAATTGAGTTTAAACGGTATCAATAAAACTTTTTTCGGTTTTATTAAAAACCAAAAGACCAATAAAAAATACTGCAATAGTTACAATCAATGTATATGATAATCCTAAAAATGAGACTTTTCCAACGTTTAAAAGCATATAACGGGCTGTTTCTATTATATAAGCCAACGGATTATATTCAACCAACCACCCATAACTTGGTAATTTATCCTTGATTAATTCCATCGGATACATTACTGCAGACAGGTACATTAATAATTGTATCCCAAAACCTATTAAATGACTAAAGTCACGATATTTAGTTACCATTGCCGAAATAAGCATTCCTAACCCTAACCCTAAAATTCCCATTATAACAATCAAAATAGGAAAAAATAAAATCAGACCGTTTAAACCTAAATTTGCTCCTTGAAAATAATAGAAAATATAAAAGCCAATAAAAATCAAAAATTGAATTCCGAATTTTACCAAATTAGAGATCACAACAGATAATGGGGTAATAATTCTGGGAAAATATACTTTTCCAAATATTGCAGCATTAGCTTTAAATGTGTCTGAAGTTCCCGTTAAACAGGCAGTGAAATAATTCCACACTGTTATTCCGGCCAAATTAAACAAAAATGGAGGAACAGTACCGGTATCAATACCGGCAACATTATTAAATATGATAGTAAAAGTTACTGAAGTAAACAGAGGCTGAATCAAGTACCAAAGTGGTCCTAAAACGGTTTGCTTATAGACAGTAATTACATCTCGTTTTACAAAAAGCAGCAATAAATCTCTATATTGCCAAACTTCTTTTAGATTTAGAGAGAAGAATTTATTTTTAGGTGTTATTTCAAACAACCAATCATTTGGGGTATTATTGTCGTTCATTTTATTTAAACTATTTAACCGAAATAGTTTCTAAGTATAAAGTTGTTCTATATCTAATTAACCAGATTTTTATTCGCTTAAAAATTATCTAAAAAGCAAAAAGGCGTTTTATAAAAAAACACCTTTTTAATATCATTTGAATCCAAAATTCAATTTATCATAAGAAACTACTTATCTAAAACTTCAAAAGCAGAATTCATGCTTTTAAATTCAGGAACTATTTTTTTCATTTTAGTTACAATATCGTCGTTATCGTAGAAATCTGCGATACCTATAAGTTCGTCAATTTCAATATGCAAATTTTCGTATTCATCCTGAATTTCCTGAGCAATCATGATTTTATTATGATATGTAGGTAACGTTTTAGAAGTATCGTTTAATAATTCTTCATATAATTTTTCCCCGGGTCTTAGTCCAACGATTTTAATTTTAATCTCTTTATCCGGAATAAAACCTGCCAACTTGATCATTTTTTTTGCCAAATCAATTATTTTAACTGGTTTACCCATATCAAAAATATAAATTTCGCCACCATTACCCATTGCGCCAGCTTCCAAAACTAGTTGACAAGCTTCCGGAATTGTCATAAAATAACGAATAATATCCTGATGTGTTATCGTCACAGGACCTCCTTCAGCAATCTGTTTTGTAAACAAAGGCACAACAGATCCGTTTGAACCTAAAACATTTCCAAAACGAGTTGTAATAAATTTGGTTGCTCCTTCAATATTTTCTCTTTGATTTTTCAAAAATAAAGATTGCACATATTTTTCTGCTATACGTTTACTGGCGCCCATAACATTACTAGGGTTTACAGCCTTATCTGTAGATACCATAACAAATTTTTTCACACGATACTTACAAGATAAATCCGCAAGATTCTTTGTCCCTTTAATATTGGTCTGAATAGCTTGAGATGGGTTCTCTTCCATCAGCGGCACATGTTTGTAAGCCGCAGCATGAAAAACAACATGCGGGTTATAATTTTTAAAAACTTTTTCCAAAGCTTTTTTACTTCTTACATCAGCAATCACAGCTACAATCTTTGATTCAGAACCTAATGTTAAGGTTTCTAAACATAGGTTATGGAGAGGTGTTTCAGCATGGTCTAGAATAATAACCACTTTAGGATTAAATCCTAATACCTGTCTAACAATTTCACTTCCTATTGATCCGGCTGCACCAGTAATAAGAATCGTTTTATCCTTTAATTGTTTCGAAATTGATTTACTATCCAGAACTATAGGTTTTCTTTCTAATAGATCCTCAATCTGAATGTTTTTTACTTTTTGAGATATTTCTTTTTGATTCTCCCAATCTGAAATCAATGGAACAGTATATACTCTATAATTGAATTCTAAGCATTGATCAACTATAATTAATTGCTCTTCTTTAGACAAACTTTTATCAGCTATAATAACACCTTCTGCAGCTACAGAACGCATTAGGGCAGGCAATTTTTTTCTTAAAATCAGAATTGGTAAATCTAACATTCGTTTAGATGCATTCTGATTGTTTTTATCTACAAAACCAACAATTTTAAATCGCGAAGGTGTTTCAAATTTTAAAGCATTTGCTACTGAAATAGCATTAGCATCAGTTCCGTAAATTACTGTTCTGATTAACTTAGAATTTGTTTTCTCTGAAAAGTATAATTCAAAAGTTTGTTTTACTATAACACGATACAAAAACAAACCGCAAAATGATAAAACTAAATTTATAAAAAGTGCTGTGTTCAAAAATGCCTTGTGTCCTGTATACAATTCAAAAACTAAATTGAAAAATAAAAAAAACACCAAGACTGACATTTGAGAAAATAACAATTTAATTGCATCTATGTAAGACGAATGTCTTATAATTCCGGAATAAGTTCTAAAAAGCCAAAAGAAAAATACATTTACAACAATTAAACTAGCGACAAAATAAAACTGATGAGAAGTTATAATATACCCCAATGCTGTTCCTTCAAACAACATATAAGTAAATGTAAACGAAAAAATAAGTACCATTACATCTATAGCAATGATAATCCACCTAGGTAAATAGCTAAGATTGTTTATACTGCTTCGCAAATTTCTTGGTGAGAAAAAATTATGTAACAAAGAGGCTATTTTGGTTTGTTTATCTGTATCCAATTTTGTTTAGTTTAATTTTGTAAACTTTGTATGACTTACAAAAATACAAATTAAAGGTTTTAAAAAATCATTTCTTGATGCAAATTAGATTTTAACACCCTTTTTCTTTTGTTTTAAAAACTCTATCAAATAAGTACCATATCCAGATTTCACCAAAGGCAATGCTAGTTCTTCAAGCTGAGCGTCATTTATAAACCCTTGTCTCCACGCAATTTCTTCGATACAGCCTACTTTTAGCCCTTGTCTTTCTTCCAGAACCTGAACAAATTGTCCTGCTTGCATTAAGCTATTAAAAGTTCCTGTATCCAGCCAGGCTGTTCCTCTACTTAGAATACCTACTTTTAAAGATTCTTTTTCTAAATACACTTTATTGACATCTGTAATTTCATATTCGCCACGTGCACTTGGTTTAATATTTTTAGCAATCTCTACAACCGAATTATCATAAAAATATAATCCCGGAACCGCATAACTAGATTTTGGTTCTTCCGGTTTTTCTTCTATAGAAATCGCCTTGTAATCTTCATCAAACTCAATTACTCCGTATCGTTCAGGATCTGAAACGTGATACGCAAAAACAACACCACCATTTGGTTTTGTATTTGATTTTAAAAGTTCCTGCATATTAGATCCAAAAAAGATATTATCTCCTAGTATTAATGCTACATCATCCTTACCAATAAATTCTTCTCCAATTACAAAAGCCTGAGCTAAACCATTAGGAATTGCCTGTTCTGCATAACTAAATTTGCATCCTAAACTAGCGCCATCTCCTAACAGTTTTTTAAAATTCGGTAAATCATGTGGAGTCGATATAATCAAAATTTCACTGATCCCTGACATCATCAAAGTTGATAACGGATAATAAATCATTGGTTTATCATATACCGGCATCATTTGTTTACTCATAGCAAGAGTCAATGGATGTAAACGTGTACCAGAACCTCCGGCTAAAATAATTCCTTTCATAAAATTTTATTTTAGATTTTAGATTTTAGATTTTAGATTACTTAATTGGAATACTAATATTTAAATCTTCAATGCATCTTTTATTTATACAAACATTTTTTTCAAACTATCTTTATAATTTGGTATAATTAAATTATAAGTGTCTTTAATTTTTTTCTTATCTAATAATGAAAATTCAGGACGTTTTGCAGGAGTGGGATAAGATGCTGATGGTATTCCTCCAACATTACAACTGTATCCTCCAAATTCTTTTATGCTCAACGCAAATTCATACCAACTTATTTCACCTTCATTAGAATAATTGTAAATTCCCGGAATCCATTCCGGAAATTCCAGAATATCAACCATAGCCCGAGCAAGATCAGTTGCATATGTCGGAGATCCAATTTGATCGCTTACCACGTTAATAGCCTCTCTTTCCTGCATTAATCGTTGCATGGTTTTAACGAAATTATTTCCAAATTTACTGTAGACCCAGGAAGTTCTTATAATAATTGAATTTGGATTTTCTTTCAAACAAACAATTTCACCTGCTCTTTTACTGGCTCCATACACATTAACAGGATTAGTTTCCTCATCTTCATTTAGGGCGATTGAAGAAGTCCCATCGAAAACATAATCTGTAGAAATATGTATTAATTTCGCATTATTCTCTTGAGTATATTTTGCAATTAATTCTACCGCTTTATAATTTATTGTAAAAGCCAATTCTTTTTCAGTTTCTGCTTTATCAACTGCTGTATAGGCACCACAATTAAAAATTACATCAGGTTGAATTTGATTGAGTTGAACTTCAAGAATATCTAAATCATCTAAAGTAATTTGAGTTCTATCAGCAAAAATCCATTCATATTGGGAATAATTTGCAGATAAAACAGCTAATTCAGAACCTAACTGCCCATTTGCTCCTGTTACAAGAATTTTTTTCATTAAAATAAACTATTACAATTTTCAATAAATGGAAGTACTTGATCTTTTTCAGAAACAATTGCATCTTTTAAATTCATTCCCCAATCGATATTCAAAAAGGGATCATCAAATTTAATTCCGCCTTCTGAGGCTTTATTATAAAATTGATCACATTTATACATTACAGATGCTGTTTCACTAATAACTGAAAAACCATGTGCAAATCCCTGAGGAACTAGCAATTGCTTTTTATTTTCAGCTGATAACAGAACACTAAATGCTTTCCCGTAGGTAGGTGAATCTTTTCTTAAGTCAACAGCGACATCAATAATTTCACCTTCTAAAACACGAACTAATTTTGTTTGTGCAAATGGTGGATTTTGGTAGTGCAAACCTCTTAAAGTTCCTTTTTTAGAAAAAGATTGATTGTCCTGAACAAAATCAATATTAATACCTAAATCTTCAAATTTAGTCTTACTATAAGATTCAAAAAAATAGCCTCTTTCGTCTCCAAAAACAGTTGGTTCTACAATTACTAAATCTTTTATAAACGTTTCTTCAATTCTCATATTAAAATCAATTCTTATTTATTTTTTAAAGAAGTCAACTATAACTTCTTTAATTCTCTTTTTATCTTCTATTGATAAATTTGATCCCGAGGGTAAGCATAATCCTTTTTCAAATAAATTTTCAGCAATTCTATTACCGTAATATGGGTATTTTTCGAAAATTGGCTGCAAATGCATCGGCTTCCAAAGTGGACGACATTCTATATTTGCTTTTTCAAAAGCAAGTCGCAAACTTTCTTTATTTCTATTTTTATTAGGTTCAACCAAAATGGTACTTAACCAATAGTTCGAAAAATAATTTTCATTAATACTTTCAAAAACATCCACTCCTTCAATATTTTTAAATATCTCCTTATAAAAACTATTTATCTTTCTTCTGGAATCTACATTTTTATCTAAAATTTTTATCTGCCCCAATCCTACTCCGGCACAAATATTACTCATTCGGTAATTATAACCTATCTGACTATGTTGGTAATGCACCGCATCATCTTTAGATTGGGTTGCATAAAAAATGGCTTTCTCTTTTAATTCCTTTGAATTAGTAATCAAAGCACCTCCACTTGATGTTGTAATTATTTTATTTCCATTGAATGAAAATATTCCAAAATCTCCAAAACTCCCGCACTTTTTTCCTTTATAAGAACTTCCTAAAGCTTCAGCACTATCTTCAATAATTGGAATATCGTACTTATCACTAATAGCATGAATTTCATCCACTTTATAAGGATTCCCATAAAGGTGTACTGCTATAATCGCTTTGGGCTTTTTGCCTTTTTTAATTCTATCTTCAATTGCAGCTTCTAAATATTCAGGACAAATATTCCAGGTATCCATTTCACTATCTACAAAAATCGGAATTGCCCCCTGATACAGAATTGGATTGGCCGAAGCTGAAAAAGTCATACTTTGACAAATAACCTCATCACCTTCCTTTACTCCTAATAAAATCAATGCTAAATGAATAGCTGATGTACCTGAATTAAGTGCCGATACAAATGGTTTCTCCTCTAGATAATTTTCTAAAACGCTTTCAAATTCATCTACATTTGGCCCTCCAGAAGTTATCCAATTTGTTTCTAATGCCTTTTGAATATATTCGTGTTCAAAACCACTTTGTTCAGATAAGGATAAATAGATTCGTTTATTATCCATTAATTTTCCAATAATTCGAAGGATAACGAATGTCATCCTCAACAACATAAGCAAGCGGCAATGTTGAAAAAGAAATTAGTTTTGAATCTTTTTCTAAAGATTCTACAGCATTTGCATAACCCGCAGGAATATGAACAATTTTACTTTCCGATTCAGAAACAAAAACAGTTTCTATTGCTAAATCTTTTGATGGATTTTCCCAATTATCGATTTTTATAAAATGAATATTGAAAGAACCCTTTAAACAATAAAAGTTCTTGGTATCTAATTTATGCCCTTGCCAGGCACGAATAGGATTTTGTTCAGAATTACTAATAATGTAAAACCTTTCTATATCTGTAAATTTAAAATCATTTACATACGAAATAGTCCCGCGTTGATCGGAGAAATTCCCTCCCTGAATTATTTTTGGAATCATGCCTTTAATTTTAAATCGCTTTTATTTAACAAATAAAACTTAAGGGTATATAATAAAAGTAAAGGTGATATTACAATTACAAATAGTAGTATGTCATTAACCTTTTGATATAAAAAGATAACTAAAGCTGAAACTGCACTTTGAGCGATGGCGTAGTATAAAGACACCAAACGGTGTTGCATTTTAGATTCATTACTTAAAACCTGGTATAAATGAAGACGATGTGCTTCAAAAATATTTTGTTTTAAGTACAATCGATGGATAATGGTACAAATGGCATCAACACCATAGATCGCTAAGAACAAAAGCCATACAAGAGAATTGGTTACTAATATCAATTTCAAAATCAAATAAATGACCCAAAAAGCAATAGCGATACTGCCAATATCCCCGGCAAAACATTTTGCCTTTTTTCTGTAATTAAAGAACAAGAAAACTAAACTGGCAATCATGGCATACTTTATAAAAACAGCATCAAAGAAAAATTGAATGTTTTTGTTAACATATAATAATGCCCCCATTACAATCAGAGTATACAATCCTGTGATGCCATTAATCCCATCCATAAAGTTATAAGCATTTATCAATCCTATTGCCAGGATATAGGCAATAGCAACTCCATAAAAAGGCATCAGGGTAAATACTCCTAAATCATAAAAAATCAGAGTAATGGCTAAAAAGTGAATTGAAATCCTGATTTTGTTAGACAAACTCTGAATATCATCCCAAAAGCTTACTAAACTGACCAAAGTTATCCCGGTAAAGAAAAAATAATTCGTCTGAATATTTTGCAAGAAATAAATTAGGGCAGAAAACCAAAAAATAATTCCCCCTCCTCTTAATGTGACTTCGGAATGTGAACTTCTTAGATTGGGTTTGTCAATGATATTGTAACGATTGGCTACTTTAAAATAAAGCAGCATCAAAATCATTAAAAGTATTCCTAGTATTGTGTATTGCATTATTTTTTTATAAAGCTTTTTATTGTTTTTTCCAATTCTTGCTTAACTTAATAAAATTGTATTAATCTATCGCTTTTTAAATCATTCCAACATTCCTATTTTAAAAATAATTTTTAAAACACAATTATTCTTCATTAGCATTAGGAACATTGGAACAATCATATGCGTAAATAATTTTGTTTTATTTCCTCAATAAATCCTCAAAAACCATCAAATCTGCTTCTAATAATTCGGGGTAATTTCCGCAATAAAACCCATTAGAATGCATCATGTCGGCACCTGGCATATCATATAAATCGCTTACATATTTTTTATAAAATGGTTGCTCTTGCATGTTACCTGCTATCATTGGTCTAATTTCGACACCAGCCTCAATAAATTTTTTAAGATATTGCGCTCTTAATTCAGGAGTTTTACAAACTAAAGGAAATGCAAAAGTTGACAATGTAGAAATATGATCATGTTTTAAATATATAAAATCATCATTTTCTTTGATTATTTTTTCAATTCTCAAATAATTTTGTTCTCTCTTTTTTATATTTTCATCTAAAAATTGCATTTGATATTGCCCTAAAAAGCCAGTAATTTCTGTAGGCCTAAAGTTATATCCTAAATCATAGAAAGTATATTTAGCTTGAAACTCTGATTCAATACCAAATTTGCTTCTCCATTTATTTTGTTGCTCTTCTGTTAAATTTCTATCCCATCCATTTGCTCTTACAATTGTTAACATTTCTGCAAAATCATCATCATCTGTGCATACCATTCCTCCTTCTATAGTAGACATGTGGTGTGCTACGAAAAATGAAAAACTTGCTCCTATTCCAAAATTCCCTGCTCTACCTTCTGGCAATTCTGTCCCTAGAGATTCACAATTATCTTCGATTAAAATAATATTCTTCTCCTTGCATATCTCTCTGATTATAGCGATATCTCCTGTAAATCCTAAAATATTAGTAATAAATAGAGCCTGCAAATCTGTATTTTTAAGTCTTTCCAATAAATGAGAAGACATTGTATTTAAAGTATCAGGTTGACAGTCTAAAGCTACAGGAACCATATTCAATTGAATTATTGGCATTGTATTCGTCGACCATGTTAATGCAGAAAAACCAACTTTATCACCATCTTTTAATTTACCCAAGTTTTTTAATGCCTGTAACATAGCCAAATTAGCACTTCCTCCACTATTAAATAAAACAGCATGCCTACATTTTTGATATAGTGCAAATTTATTTTCAAATTTTTTACATTCTACATCCATGCTTAATCTGTCTGCTTTTAATATAAATTCTGACAGAGCTTTTTTAGTTTCTTCTTCTTTAAGAAATGCTTTTCGCATTAATGGTATCTTCATTTTTTTGCTTTTTATAACTTATTATTACTTGATCAATTCCTTTTTCTAAACTTATTTCTGGCATAAAATTTTCGTTTCGCATATTGGTAACATCCATACACTTTCTTAACATGCCATTCGGTTTTGTTTCATCCCACAAAATTTCTCCTTCAAATCCCACTTTTTTCGCAATCAATTTTGCCAATTCAAATATACTTATATCATCTCCTGGACCTACATTAATAAAATTTGGAGAATTATAGTTTTCAAAAAAATGTATTACAGCTTTTGAAAAATCCTTAACATGTAAGAATTCTCTTCTTGCAATTCCTGTACCCCATAAAGTTATCGATGGATTTAAATTTTCTTTTGCATCTACAAATTTTTTGACTAGAGACGATAATACATGGGCATGACTTAGATCAAACGTATCATTCGGCCCATATAAATTACTAGGGATTAAACTTATTCCATTAAATCCATATTGCTTATTATATGTTTCTAACAATTTGATTCCTGCTATTTTTCCAATAGCATAACCTTCATTTGTCGGTTCTAATTTACCATCCAATAAATATTCTTCTTTCATAGGCTGAGGACTATCTTTAGGATAGATACAAGAACTTGCAATGAAAACAAATTTCTCAACCCCATTATTATAAGAAGAATTAACAACATTGGCTTGCATAATTAAATTATCATACAAGAAGATCGCTGGGTTATCAATATTTGCTTTTATACCACCAACTTTTGCTGCTATATGTAAGACATATTTTGGCTTCTCAGATTTAAAAAATTCTTCGACCGCTTGTTGATTAGTTAAATCTAATTCTTTATGTGTCTTAGTAATAATGTTGGTATATCCTTTTTCAATTAACAACTTTAAGGTAGTACTCCCTAACATTCCTCTATGCCCAGTTAGGTATATTTTATCTGCTTTATTCATTTTTCCAACATATTTATTTAATAAAAACTATCGAAAATAAATTTCAAATAAATCTAAAATTTATTCAAATTGATTTTTAACACGATATCCTGCTGCTTTCAACATTTTTTCTTTTTGAAAAAGCTCTACGTCAGAAGCCATCATTTCTCTTACTAATCCAGCCAAATCATATTTTGGAATCCAACCTAACTTTGTTTTCGATTTGGTTGGATCGCCAATTAACAAATCTACTTCAGTAGGACGGAAATATTGTGGGTCAATAGCAATGACCAGTTTACCTAGCTCAATCTGATATGCTGGATTACTACAAGATACAACGTATCCTTTTTCATGTACTCCCTCTTCTCTAAATTCAATTTCGATACCCACTTCAGCAAATGCCATTCTTACAAAATCACGCACGTAGGTCGTTTCTCCCATAGCAATGACATAATCCTCAGGAACATCTTGTTGTAGGATACGCCACATCGCTTCAACATAATCTTTGGCATGTCCCCAATCCCGTTGCGCATCCAAATTCCCCAAGTATAAACAATCTTGTTGTCCTAAAGCGATTGCAGCGGCAGCCATAGTAATTTTACGGGTTACAAAAGTTTCCCCTCTACGTGGTGATTCGTGATTAAACAAAATTCCATTACAAGCGAACATACCATAAGCCTCCCGATAATTTTTTGTAATCCAAAAGCCATAAATTTTAGCAGCTCCGTAAGGAGAACGCGGATAAAAAGGAGAGTGCTCATCATAAAACCCTCTTTCATTTTTATTCTCAGGCAAACCACCATACAATTCAGAAGTGGATGCCTGATAAATTCTAGTTTTCTTTTCTAGACCTAAAATACGAACAGCTTCTAAAATTCGCAAAGTACCAATTCCATCCACATTAGCCACATATTCTGGCGAATCAAATGATACCTTAACATGACTCATCGCTCCCAAATTATAAATTTCATCTGGCTGTACATCCTGAATAATTCGAATGATATTCGTAGAATCTGTCAAATCCCCATAATGCAATTTGAAGTTCACATGCACTTCATGTGGATCTTGATAGATGTGGTCAATACGTTGTGTATTGAATGAAGAAGCTCTTCTTTTAACTCCATGAACCACATATCCTTTTTCTAATAATAATTCAGCTAAATAAGATCCGTCTTGTCCTGTAATTCCTGTTATAAGGGCTGTTTTCATTTTTTTATTTATTAATTTTTACTTCTTTTTTTCGAATTTTAATCAAAGTATATATTCAGAGACAATTATTAAAAATAGATTCATATTTTTTTAGTAAAATTACAACTAACTAAAAGCATTTAAAATTATATGCTTATTTAACAGTAATCTTAGATCGATGACTTATTGATGTCTTAATTTTTATAACTATTACTGAAAGAATCAAAAGTTATCGACAATCCTTTTCGGGAAGAAATTGGCAATTCTTTATTTATTGCGATCTTTATTTTTGTATTTGAAACTATATAATTTTCTGTTAACTTTTGAAGACGTTCTGAGTTAAGAGGTAATTTTATTACATCTCCAATTAGCGCTATTTTTTTAATTAATGTTGTTGGAATTTTTATTATTCTCTTTGGTTTTTTTAAGCTTTCACTCAATAACTCAATCAATTCATTAGTTGATAATGGTTCGTCATCTGCTAAATTGTAAATACCTGACTCAATATTAACATTTTGTAATAATTCTTGAACCACAAAACAAAGATTTTCAATACTCAGATAAGAACGTTTATTCTTAAAATCCCCCAATGGCCAAGGCAGCCCTTTAGCAACCAATCCATACAATAAGTTAAGATTCCCTTTATTTCCTGGACCGTGTATCATACATGGTCTTAAAATATAAACTCTTTTACCTAAAGGTATTTTTTTCGACAAAATATATCGTTCTGCTTGCTGCTTTGCTATTCCATAATGTGTTATAGAATTTGGAATCATTTCTTCATTCAATATACCATCAACACGATCTGCAACAGCCTTGACGGTACTCATAAAAATAAACAAAATTGCATCAGAGTTTAAAAAAGCATCAAATAATTGCTTGGTTAATTCAAAATTAGCTTCATAATAATCATTTGGATTGGATACATTTTTCAAATCATGTGCCTTTCCTGCGAGATGAATTAGAGCATCTGTGTTTATTTCAAACTCTTGATTTGCTTGGTAACGTATACTAAACGATTCTACTTCGTTAGAAGTTTTCAAGTAATTTTTAAGATTAGTGCCAACAAATCCAGTAGCTCCCGTAATCAGTATTTTCATTTATTTAAACTGAGACAAAGCCTCCTTATTTATTTTTTTTCTTTCAAAATCAAAAAACCACCCCCACTTATTAAAGTAAGTTATCGCAGAATTTACAAATATTTTAAATAACTTTTTACTTTTATTAGCTCCTGATTCATATTCATGCACAACTGAAACAGTTGGAAAATATATAGTTTTGTACTTTTGATGCATCCTTCGGGATAAATCCCAATCTTCAAAATACATAAAAAAGGCATCATCATACATCCCAACTACTTTTATAGCGTCTAAATTAAGTAAAGTAAAACATCCCGAAATAATTGGAACATTATAGATCATATCCTGTGGCACTTCTCTCAACTCATATTTATTGATAAATTTTTGATAACTGGTCGTTGAGACTTTCAATTTTCTTCTCACAATACTAAACGGGCTTGGCAGGAGTTTTGGCAAATTCTGAATAGTGCCATCGTTATTCAATATCTGAGGCATCATCATCCCAATTGTTTTGTCATTAGACATAAACTTAACCATTTTCGAAATTACATTCCCTTCAAAATAGATGTCAGGATTGACAATAAAATGATACTGAGATCCGGTCTCAGTAGCTTTTTGAATAGCAAAATTATGTGATGCACCAAAACCAGGATTAGAAGGGTTATGAAAATATTCTATTTTATCGTTCGCTACCAAAACTTTTAATTCATTGGTAGGCGAATTATCAACCAAAAACATTTTATCAATATCAGAGGCTTCTAGCATAGATTGTATTGCATTTTGTAATATTGATATATTATTTCTATACAAAACTATACAACAAGTTATTTTTATATTCAAAACGTAAAATTAATTTTGATTAAATAAATTTTTAATTACAAAATCATAGGATTTGTAGATATTATTTTTTTCAAATTTTTCAAAAAACTTAGTATTATCAACAAAACTATTAGATAATGTCAGATTAACTGCATTCAAAAATTCTTTTTCATTATCCAATTCAAAAAAGAAAATATTTGAGGAATTAAATTCTAAAAAAGCAGAGATTTTAGATGCAATTACAAACGTTCCTAAGCGCAAAGATTCAATTATGGGAAGGCCAAAACCTTCATATTTAGATGGAAAAATAAATGCGATAGCAGATTTATACAGTACTCGAAGATGTTCATCTGACACAATTCCTGTTGATATAACATTTTTACCATCCTTATGTCCTTTTCCAGCCAAAACTAAAACAGGTAAATGAGGATTATTTTCAAAAAATTCAATAATAAAATTAATATTTTTATGAGGCCTAGAGTTTCCACAATAAAAATAAAATTTTTTATTCTTTAGTTTAAATTTTTCTAAAATTGATAAATCTTCTTTATAGTCAATTTCGGAATTTTCTGTTATGTGAATTGACTTTAAACCAAATATATCCCAGATGTCATTCATAGTGGTTTCTGAAACTGAGATAATCGTATCAGCACTGTCTAAAGATTTTCCAACAATAAAATCAAAATATTTAATTTTTAAACTATTTAATTTTTCATTTCTACCAAAGAAGTTTGGAACAAATCTATACATCAAATCATGCACAGTAACTATAATCTTAATATTTGGATTTTTACAAAATAATGCAGAATAAAACGGGACATGAAGTAAATCTACATTCAATTTCTTTACATAAGTTGAAAATTGTAAAAAATGCAAAATATTAAATGGTTTCAATTTTGTATACACTACATTACACTCAAAATATTTAAATGATTTATCATTAGAAATCAAAAATATATTTTCACAACTATAACGATTAATATAATAATTAATTAAAAATTCCGTATACCTAGAAATACCCGTATTTTGAGTTTTATTAATTAATCTACAATCAACTGCTATCCTCATTCTTTATTTAAACTATTATATAAGTGACAGTGATCTGAAACTAAACTTTCCCATGAATACATACCTTTTAATAAAGTAGTATCTTTTGGTTTAACTTCATGATTTAAAAGTTTTTTAATTATAGCAGCTGCTTCTAGGTCAGAATCCACTAAATAAATATATTTTTCAAAGAAATCATTAAACTCTCCAATATTAGATTTTGTAGAAACAACTACACAACCATTCTGTATACTTGCTAATAAAGTTCCTCTTCTACTTGAAATACCGTCAGGAAAAGGAAGGTAAATTATTTTAACATTAGCTAACAAATCAGATACTTCATTTTCATCTTTATCCGCTATAATGTTCACTTTCAATTCTTTGGCTTTTTTTTCTATTTCTTTAAAATAATGAGAATATTTATGCAACACCTGACCTATCAACTGTACATTAAAATTTTGCCCCACTATCGAAACCGCATTGATAAAACCTTCGATTCCTTTTATTGGTCTAAAATGACCAAAATACGCTAAATCAACAGTCCTTTTATCAAATTCAACATCTGCGAATACAGATTTTTTAATATTACTTGCTATTGGAATAAGTAAAACCTTTTTTTTATTAAAAATGAATTTCCTTGCATGCTTTAATTCTAAACTATTAGAGACAATACTTCTAGTCGAAAAAAAAATTAAAAACTGAGTATAAATATAAGCCGAGCGATTTCTGCTTGAAAGCTCATGTATTGTAGTTATTGTATTTTTTCCACTTACCTTTAATAAAAGAACCAAAAACAAAGGCAACAGGCTATAACCATACCCCTCCGTTGGGTATTGCATATGATAAATTTTGCTTTTCTTTTCTATTAGTTCGTTAAAATATTTGAATAAATAACTTAATTTCCATTCTGATTTATGAAATATTTTGATTTCATAGTTATTTATTAGTGATAAAGCTTCAAATACTTTTTTTGTATAATCACCAACTCCACAAAAATTAGGAGGAAAAGAACCAGTAATTAAAACAATATGTGTGTGTTTTTTCAACTATTTTAAGTTTAATATGATTTGTATGGAATATAAAGCTCTGGATAAGCATTTAAGGAACTAAGTAATTGGAAAAGGCCATAGAACAAAAGAACTCCTAAAAAAAATAATTTAGTTTTTACAGTTGTATAACTCCAAAAACGGCCTATTAATACAATTTCGATAAATGTAAAATAGGTAGAAAGCATTTGAAATATTGGCGAACCGTTAAATAATAAATATATAGCAAAGCCAATAATATAAACATTAAAAAAATAATCAGAAAGAGAATCCAAAACCCCATTATTCTTTTTTATTACGTATAAATAAAATGATATAAAAACGCTTCTCTTTATTACTGACAAGGTCATCAAAATAACTGGATTAACATTTTCAGATATTACCCCTTCACTATTTTCGGAATAATATAGCATTTTTTCAATAATTGGATTATTGCTAAAAGCAGAGAACAACTCTCCTATAAATCCAACAGCTTTAAAAGGTATTTGTAGAATTCCAACAACTAAACAAATTATTAATATAATATAAATCTGTTTCGATTTTAATCGCTTATGAGGTATAAACCATGTAAATAAAAGCAATATTGAACTACGGTGAAACAAAAATGCCAAAGTTTGCCAATAAGCATATTTTTTTTTATTAACTTGATGTACAAAATAAAAAACAAATAGCGCTGCTCCTAATGAAATAATCCTACGATTGCTTCCCATAAACTGGGCTACAAAAAAAGCATTATAAAAAACAAAGAAGGAAATATTTGGATTCGGAGAATATTTTTTTACAAACCAATAAACAATTCCAACTGCTATAAAGCTATCAATGAGCAAAAATATGGTGTAATCAATTGTAAAGAATCTAACAATAGCATTAAGAATGACGTATCCTAAATCAAAAGAATATACATTTAAAAGAAAGGTCCAATTTAACTCTAAAGTATCAAATAGCTCCTTATAAGAAAACCAGTCTGTTCCAGTCTCCCATCTTAATCCGGTAAAAAAAGCTAATAGAACAAAAGATATAAACGCTAAACAGATTTTATATTGCTTTAAATTCCTGGTAATTTCCAAAACTGCAAAGAAAAAAAACAGTAAATAAAAAAATAAATATATTTTTCCTTCCGAAAAAAGACTAGAAATTAAATTTATCATTAACTTGAAATAAACATTTTTAAATCAAAAAATCAGATATGATTTGATAACTTGACACATAATACTTTTTTTTTACAATGAATTCTTGGAAAAGTTTAAAAATTCTTGCAAAATAAGACTAACCTACGAAAGAAACATTCTTCTTATATTATACTGTCATTATTTCAGCAAACAAGTTGTTCCATTTTTTTATAATACTTTCAGAATCGAATGTTTTTCTATATTCTAAATTATTCCCTCGCAATTCTTCAAGAAGATTTTTTTCATTAACTATTTTTATAATTGCATTAGCAAATTCCTGTATGTTTCCATCTTCAATTAAAAATCCAGTTTTATTCTGCAAAATGATTTCTGCTGGTCCTGTTAGAACATCGAAAGCCACAGCAGGAATGCCAAATTGTAATGCCTCAATAAGTACCATTGGATATCCTTCAAACAAAGATGTCATTAATATTACTGATGCTTTTCTATATAAAACTTCAATTTGATTTGTAAATGGTCGCATCTCTATCTTTTGCAAGCCTTTTTCTTTAATTTTAGTTCGTAAAAAAAACTCCTGCTCTCCCTCTCCAATCAATTCAAGACGATAATCTCCTAATTTACCAGACTTCTCAACAAGCTCCCAGACATCTAACAGACGGTCAAATGCTTTTTGTGGAGAAAATCGACCAATAGCTATAAATAGTTTCTGTTTCTCTTCAATATTAACGCATGGCATATTAAAAACAGGAAAATTAGAAATCGAAATCGCTTTTTTAGTATTCCAAAGCATTTTGTCTCTTTCGGTTAAAACAATAATCTTCTGAGATTTTTTTTTTGCTAAATAAATACAAATGTCGTAAATAAATGATTTATGCGAACTGTAATTTATATGCTCCCAACACACATTACGTATTTTTGTTCCTGCCAAGGCAGGTAAAATCCACAACATATTAGTGGCCTGCACACTAATTAAAATATCAATTTCGTTTTGTTTAACAGAATTTCTTAATAAACAAATAATGCTAAAATAATGTTTTCGAATTGAACCCTTTTGCCCCCAATCTTTGATGTTTAATGATTTAATTTTAACCTTAGGACTTATTTCGTAAACTAATCTAGCTGAATCAAAATCTGCTATAGTAATAATACTAATATCATTATCTTTCGCTAATAAATTAGCAACTGAAATAGTTATTCTTTCTGCACCTCCTCCAAAGGTTATATCCCCAGTCAAAAAACAAATTTTTTTCATTAAGTAATATTTTTTAAAATTAATTTGTCTCTTTAGTACTTATAAAAATTCTAACTTCTTCTTTAAATAAAAAAAGCTTACGAGTTTTAATTTTTTTTCCAAAAATCAATATGAATTTTAAAAAAAAAGAAATTTTATTTGAATTAAATAGAGCAGTACTATTCACTTCTGGAAATAAATTAATCCCTTTATCATATATATACGGATTTTGCAAACCATTCCAAAGATGTAAATTTTTAACTATAATTTTATATTCTAGAAAATCTTTTGCATATTTATTATAGATTTTTTTCTCTCTTAAAAAATTTTCAACATATAAGACAACTTGAACTATATCATTTAGAGATTTTTTAGTATAATGACTGGTTGCGGAAGAATTATTGTATTTATTATAGTAAAATGAGACTATTTCCAGATAATCAATTTTTTTTGCAAAATAAACTAATCGTAAAATTGTGCAAAAATCTTCACCCATATTAAATCCATTTATCACCCTTACATCATTCTCGGTATATAAAGCTTTCTTAATTAACTTATTTGACAAGGAAACATCTAAATCTCCTCTTAAAAGTAAGCTAACACAGTTATTTCCAATTACATTTTTTTGTGATTGCAAAATCTTAGTGCTACCAAAATCCAAAATAAAGTCAGTTACTAAAATATCTAAATCTTTCTCTTTAGCGACGCTATACATTTGAAGTAACATATCTTTATTACAATAATCATCACTATCACAATGTATGATATATTCTCCACGAGCCATATCTATACCTTCAGCTCTAGTGGAAGCAACCCCTCTATTCTCTCTTTTTACAAATAGGATTTTCTCAAAAAAATTGGGATATCTAGTGATAACATTACTAATAATTTCGGCAGATTTGTCAGTTGAACCATCATCAATTATTATAAACTCTACATCACTTAAAGTTTGTTCCATTAAACTGATAAGAGCTCTCTCTACATATTTCTCTGTGTTATAAACAGGTACTATAACTGAAACTTTAGGAATCATATTTAAAAATTTGAAGTATAGATTAGATTATAAATAATTATTTTACTTAAAATCAATCTTCTAAAAAGGTATGAAGTCTGTTAAGACAATTTGATAAAACATTAAAAAACTCTTACAATGATTTTTTTTTGCCGAAAAATTTTAGAGTTGATATAATTACTTTAATTTTTGATTTTACATTGCATATAAATTTGTAACGAACAATTTAATAATATTACAATTTTGCAAAAACAGTTTATTTACCTTTATTCGGGTTTTGTTAGATAATATATTTATAATCATACCAAACTTCTTTTAAGCTTCGATTCTTATCCACTCTTCTGGTACAAATGTATCCATGTTCTCTATCGTCATATCGTTTAAAAATTTTGATGGTACTATCACCATTTTATTTTTATTCTCATTAAGCCATGCTCCCCACCAGCTAAATGTACTATTAGCTAATATGTTGTTTTTACATAAACTCATAAGTTGCATATCTATATAACTGTCAGCTCCCGTATTCCAATCAATGTATTCAGCATTTGGAATTTTTAAATTTTCTTTACACCAAGCAATATCATTAGAGAATATAAAAAAATAAGGATTTTCAACTTTCTCTTTTATCAATTTAATCGCTTGTTCGTAATAATTTAATGTACAAATATTACCATACAGCTTCCTATTTATCTCAGTCTCTAAATAATCACCTCTTCTTACATGCAAAGAAACAGAGTTTGAAGTAAATATTCTATCTGAAATCTCTTTGTTTTTATCAGCCAGTTCATTCTTAAATTTAAAAGAATCTCTGACATCTTGTTCTATTTCGATAAAATATTTTTCGCTCGCCCAATATCCGCTATAATATTTCCAGCCTTTCATCTCCAATACTTCGGGATGATAAAATGTATCTTCAAGAACTACATTTAACTTCAATATTCTTCTTAAAAATTTAATCGCAGTTGAATTAACATTAAAGCTATGTGTTAAATGTTTTAAATTAAAAACATTTTCTAATTGGTAAGCATGTAGAGTGTAGGCTTTAAAACTAGTTGTATCCAATTTTACATTATCATGTTTTTTCATCAGTGCCAAATAAAAAGCGTATTGAAACATCTGATTACCAAGGCCTCCTATTACTTTTACTACTTTCATCTTTTAATAATTGAGAATATTTTTTCTTTAAAATTTAATTTTAATTTTAGAAATGTGTATTTAGAAATCGAAACCAAAGCCTCGATGGTAGAATATTTAACTTCCTCGATATTTTTTAAATTTAAAAAAATAGTATCTGCATAATTTTTAGGTAAAAACAATTTATATTTTTCAGATTCCAAATAATTATTAATTGCGTTTATTTTTTCATTATAATCACTTTCCGACATATTCACAAGATATTCTCTAAGCGTTTCATTATCTTTAAAATCCATTCGATTTACGAAACATTCAGTCGGAACATATTTATCTATATTTTTGGCACCCCAATAAACAGGAACTGTATTTGCATAAAAACAATCAAACATTTTTTCAGTAATATACCCCTCTATGTTTTCCATGTTTTCATAACAAACTGCGAATTTATAATTCTTCAAGACATCAGATTTATTTTCAACTATTCCCTTATAACATGGATGGTTTATTTCATCCCAACCAATACCATATAAATCCAATTCATCTAAGTAATTATTTTCAAAATAGCTTATTGTTTTTAATCTTTCTGAATATAATTCGTAGCTTCCTTTTGAAGTTTTATTTCCTGAAATATTTACTAATAATTTTTTATCATTAAAATCTACAGCAAATTTCTGTCTTTGATAAGGCATTACCCAATAGCATTTATAGATTCTTTCCTTGTTGATAATCTCATCATTCCAAGTTAAAGTCTTACCAAATATTTTAGAAATAATCTTTAAGTTTTTATTTGAATGAAACTGATCAACAATTTCAGGTTCCAAAGGAAGATAAATAGATTTTTTAAGTTTTCTACTTAGAAACAATTTTAAAATCAATTTTAAATCAATTCTATAAAACAAGAAGGCATCACTAGATTCAATTGAGTTAATGTCATTTGTGTTTAAAGATAGTCCAAGGTTTTCAAATGACAATTTTAATTTCTCCATGGGTTCCAATATATTATCCCGAACATTACTATTATCAAAAATTCTGTTTTGTTCTAAGCTATTATATATTGGAATTAATGCTATTTTTTTCATTTTGAGATTTATATTATTCTCTACTAAAAAGTGATTTGATCTGTTTATTGTCTTTTGACAAGCATAAACTTGAAAGCAAAAGATAGAGTAAGCATAAAAGGGTTGTTAGAAAAATAACACATACGATGTTTCCTTCAATTTTATTTATAAAATATCCCCCTATAATTGTTGGAATCATTGAGATAACAAAATGTTTCAATAAAAACACATTATTTTGAACTAATAGATTTTTTGTTCTATTTTTTAAAATTATCGGAAAAAGAAAAAAAGGTGATATTAAAGTTCCCAAAAATGTACCTAATGCTATTCCTGCTAATCCGTAATATTTGCACAAAAAAGCAGATAATAATAAATTTAATCCTCCTTCAAGCCACGTAACAAATACGACTCCTTTTAGATGATTAAATGTATTTATCATAATATAATTTAAATTTACAATAGAAAAAACATAAGAATACGCGCCTAAAAAAAGTAAAACGCCCATTCCGGCATATCCTTCTTTTCCTACCCATAAATATATAAGAGTTTTTCCAAATGCTAAAGTGCCTACCCAAAACAAACCACCTAATATTGTAACAGCAAAAAAAGTTTTGTCGTATATTTTTTTTATATATTCTTTGTTATTAATATTTCTACCAATAAGTGGTACTATTGAACTATTAAAAATATAAATCAAAGAAAAAATAATTGTATAAAGACGATAAGTAACTGAAAAAGAAGTCACATATTCGATTCCCATGAATTTTGCTATAACAATATTATCTGTATTCAAAACAACCATTGAAGCTATTGCTCCAAACATACAACTTATACCTGTATCAAAAATAATCTTGTATGATGTATCCCTGTTGTTGATTTCACTAGTGTGTGAGTCGACATCAAGCTTTCTAAGGATAATGTATTTAAAATAAACCGTTTTTATAATATTTAAAGCAAGAGAAGAAAGACTTACTGCGAAAGCTAACCAAATTAGATCTTTCCGTAAGTAAATAACTAATGAGATACATAATAATGAAAAAACTGAACTAATAATTCCAAAAAAATTTTCTATATAGTTTTTTTGAAACCCATTTAATGCAGATGTTACAAGAGAAAAAGGCAACATTATTACACAAAAAATAATCATTATAATTGATGATAATTTTGCTTCATTTTCTAATGTTCTTGGTGCATTGATAAATTCTATCCATTCTGGAAAAAAATAGTTGCCTAATAATAAAATTATTAGAATTAATGGCAACAAAACAAAAATTAGGTTTAATGATTTTTTAAGTATCTCAATTTTAGATAAAAAATTTGAATTTTTATTGATTAAGATACTAGCTGCAGCATTTAATCCTAAATTTGTCATATTTAAGAATAATATAAAGGAATTGATAACATTCCAAACACCATATTTCTCCGTTCCAAAATATTTTAAAGTCAATGGTACAGAAATAATACCAATTACAGCAACTACTACAGTCTTTATTAAATTAGAATATATTGTTAATTTATATAACGTATTATTATTTTCACTCATTTATTAATTATATGTGTTCCAACAATTTATTTTTGAATTCAAAAATAAATAAATTATTATTTTCTGTGTCTAGGTAAAGATTTCCATAAGCAGCATAAAAAATATACCAATCTTGTTGATGACAAATTTTGAATTATACCAATTTTAGTTTTATAACCTAAATTAAATACCCTCTTCGATTGTTGCAATTTTTGATTGAAACTATTATAATCATGTCTTTTAATAGCTAACTTGGCTAAAAACATATAGTCAATTGCTTCGGTTTTTGATAATTTTTTTTTGTACTTTTCTTCTAATGAATTTTTATTTATAAAATTTTTTATATGTTGTAAATGAAATGCAAGCTCTTCTCTTTTAACATCTAAATAAATTGAGCTCTCTTGCTTACTATGAATTCTATATCTTATTAATTTCTCATTAATTATTCCAATTGGACCATTTAAAAGTATTCGTCCCCACATATCTTGATCCTCTATATATTTTAAATCTGGATCATATCCGTTCAATTTTTCGTAAATATCTTTTCTTATCATTGAAGTGGGACAGCAGAAAGAACTACCCCCTCTATCTATTACAATATTAATGAACTCATCTAAGTATACTTTGTGTAACGTTTTTTCACTATTAGTCGGAAATTTATTTATTTCTATAACTTTTCCATGCTTATCAATTTGATCGTACAAACAAAAAACGCCTAGTAAGTCAATGTCATTATTTAATACTTCAACTTCTTTCTCAATAATATTTACATCATAAACATCATCAGAATGATAAATAGCAATATAATCTCCATTAGACATAGAAATTAATTTATTACAATTTCCAGAATATCCTAAATTGATTTCGTTTCTATAATATCTAATTCGTGAATCTTTTTTTTGAAATTTTTCTACTATTTCATAGGTATTATCTGTCGACGCATTATCTCCAATTATTATTTCAATATTTTTGTAGCTTTGTCCAACTATACTTCTCAAGGCCTCTTCTATAAAATCTCCAGCATTATATGTTGGAATACAAATAGAAACAAGTTTATCTTTCATTTGTTCATTAACTATTTAAGTATCCATCTTATGAAATTCAATTATTATATTATTATTGGTTTTTACAAAAAAACATTTTTAATTACTTATTCGTAATAAAAATCCTTTTTTGATGAATAACCTAGTTTTATTGAAAACTAACTATCCAAATATTCTCTAATTACATTCGCTATATAATCATAATGCGATTCATTCAATCCTGGCCAAACACCCAACCAAAATGATTTATTCATAATAGTGTCTGTATTTTCTAAAGACCCTACCACACGATGTTCAATATTTGCATATGCCGGTTGCCTTAATAAATTACCTCCAAATAACAAGCGTGTGCCAATTTTATTTTTTTCTAAATGCTGCACTAACATATGACGATCATTTGCATCTCCTTCACGAAGAGTCAATAAAAATCCAAACCAAGATGGTTCCGAATTCGGAGTAGGTTCAGGTAAGATAAAAACCTCCTCAAATTCTTTCATACGCTCATATAAAGCGGCATAATTTTCTTTACGTCGCTGTACAAATTGATCAATTTTTCTAATTTGTGAAACCCCAAATGCCGCCTGCATATCAGTAACTTTTAAGTTAAAACCAATATGCGAATAAGTATATTTATGGTCATATCCGTATGGCAATGTTCCTAATTGCTGACCAAATCGACATCCACAAGTATCGTCTTTTCCTGGCTCACAATAACAATCACGTCCCCAATCTCGGAAGCTTTCGGCTAATTTCGATAAAACAGGATTATTTATTAAAACCGCTCCACCCTCACCCATTGTAATATGATGTGCCGGATAAAATGAAAATGTAGAAATATCTCCAAAAGTTCCTGTTTTCTTTCCATTATAAGTTGCTCCTAAAGAATCGCAATCGTCTTCAACTACCCATAAATTGTACTTTTTCGCAACACGCATTATTTCATCTAAGTCAAAAGGATTGCCTAGTGAATGAGCAATCATGATCGCTTTTGTTTTAGGACTTACTGCTGCCTCAATCATATCTGCTTTTACGTTATGTGTTGCAATATCAACATCAATAAAAACGGGGATGGCTCCAAATTGAATTATAGGATTTATTGTTGTTGGAAAACCAGCTGCTACAGTAATAACCTCATCACCCGGCTTAATCGCTCTTTCTCCTAATTTTGGAGAAGTTAAAGCATAAAATGCTACCAAATTAGCAGAAGATCCTGAATTTACCAATAGTGATCTGTGCGCCCCAAAATAGGCAGCAAAATCTGCTTCAAATTTATTAGCAAAACGACCTGCAGTTAACCAACCGTCAAGCGCAGCATCAACTCCCATTAAAATATCTTCTTCATCTAATACTTTTCCAGTAACTGGAATGTAATTTTCTCCAGCAATAATAACTTGAGTTGATTTTTTCTTTGCAATTTCTCTTAAACTGCTTAATAGAGAATCTTCTTTTAAATTTTGTAACATATACGTTTATCTTTAACAATAATTTTAGTCAATTTAAGTGGCTTCCATTGCAATTGGTTTAGCAAATGGTTCCATTTCAGTAATTGGTCTGCCAAAAGCAATTTTGGGATAGGTATTGGTATGAGGATCGATCATGACCTGCAATAATTGCGGTTTATCTTCATTTTCAATATTCCAAAACCAATCTATGGCATTCTCAATTTCACTCGGATTTTCGATTGTTTTCGCATCTATTCCATACGCTATAGCAACTTTAGTAAAATCAGGAGCGTCATATCCCCAATAGGTGGACTGATAACGTGATTCAAAATAGCTATCTTGAAATTGTCTGATCATACCTAAGGTTTTGTTATTTAAAACAACAATTTTCACAGGAAGTTTATTTCTAACAATTGTTTGCAGTTCCTGAATATTAATCTGCATGCAGCCGTCTCCTATTAAAACAACGACAGGCTGTTTGTCAAGTGCAATACTTGCTCCTATTCCAGCTGGCAATGAAAATCCCATTGCCCCCATTCCTCCTGAGGTCAAAAAATGTTGATCATTGTAAAGCTCTAAAGATTGTGCTGCCCACATTTGATGACTTCCTACATCTGCTAAATAAGCTTTTGCTTTTTTAGATTTGTTAGAAAGTAAATGCATAAAAACATTAGGATTTATACCTTTTGGATCTAATTCTTTTGTATCTGGCCAAGTTTTCTTCAATTCATTGATTTGATTGAACCATTCTTGTTTTAGAATAAAAGAATCATTAACTGTATTTTCTTTAAATTCATTAAAAAATGATTTTAAATCTGTTACAATAGACTCACAACCTTTTACTCGATTATTGATCTCGCCTTTCTCACAATCAATATGATAAATTTTTCTATTTTCGATAAATTTAGTATCAGCACCTGTTTGTCTAATATCTAAACGACTTCCTAAAACAATCAATAAATCACATTCTCCAAAAGCAATATTAGCCCATCTATTTCCATAACTGCCAATAAATCCAACACGTTGAGAATTATCATATTTTATTGTATCTAATCCTAAAAGTGTAGTAATGACAGGCAACTGTGTTTTTAAAATAAACTCGTTGAATAATTCCTGACTTTTACTTGCCTTAATGCCTCTTCCGGATAATATAAGCGGTTTTTTAGCTTTTTTAATGTCTTCTATTAGATGATCTAAAATATTAGGATCAATTTTTAAAAATTCTAAAGAATCTTCAATAAGAAAATTATTCTCGATCTGAACGCGTTGAACATCCATTGGAATATCAATAAGAACAGGACCTGGCCTTCCTTCTAGTGCAATTTTAAAAGCATTTTCAAAAATGGCCGGAATATCGTTAGGATCATTAATATGAAAACAAGCTTTAGTAATAGGTTTTGCCATAGAAACAATATCCGTTTCCTGAAAACCTAATTGTCTAATCTCCCTATCTCCTTTTAATTCATGTCTGTTTACCTGACCTGTGATAAAAATAGAAGGTGTTGAATCGAAGAAGCAACTACCAATTCCTGTCAGTAAATTAGTAGCTCCGGGTCCAGAAGTTGCTAAAGCAATTCCTGGCAAACCGGTAATTCTGGCATAACCTTCAGCAGCAAATGCAGCCGCTTGTTCGTGATGCATTGTAATGATATTAATGCTCGTTTTTTGATTTAAAGAGTCTAGAATATGAGTTATCATACCACCTGATAATTCAAAAACACTTTTAATTCCTTTTTTTTCTAAAAACTCTGCAATAAACTCAGATGCTTTCATAATTTATCTTTTTAAATAATAATTTAAAGTATTTTGCAAAGCAATATCATAATTAGAAAATTGAATTTTTCCAATTTGAGCACTTAATTTTAGCATATCGCCTTCCATATGCATTGATTGCCCGGATCTATAATCTAAAGCTCCAAAATTTAAAACAAATTCTGGATTGACAATGTTCTTTATATTTTCAATTAGAGATCTTATAGTTCTAATTTCAGTAGAAGAAATATTATAAACTCCAGACTCAATGTCGTTTACAACAATTCGCTTCATTATTTCAGCATAATCTTTAACATATAAGTAAGCGTATTTCTGCTCTCCTAAAGTAAATTCCATCTCATTTTTATTTAGCATTGAATTTATCAAAGATGGAATTAACCAATTCGAATTTTCTTTTTCGCCAAACACCGAAAACAACCTCAGCCAAATCCAATTTATATTATTTATAGAGGAAAAACTTTTTAAAATTTCCAAACAAGCCAATTTAGTAGCTGCATATGCATTTAAGGCATTTGTTTCAATATCTTCAGATATTTTACTATTTATAATACCGTATTCAGCTTGTGAGCCTAAAAATATTATTTTTTTTACTTCTAAAATTTTAGCGACCTCTAATAACTCGCCAAAAAAGGCAACATTCTTAGTTTGCTCTGTCCAATTATCCCTATCATTTGCCTCAACACCAATCCAAGCAGCGTGAATAATTATATTAAAAGAGTAATTGGTGAGCGATTTTAGAAATCCATTACTTGGAATATCAACCCAAACTACTTTATCTTTAAATTCCTCGCATCTCCATATATCAGAATTTTCACGTTTTAACCCAATTACATTAATATTATTAGAAATTAAATTTTCAGCTATATGAGAGCCGAGAAAACCAGTAATTCCAGTAATTAAAACGTTAAGCATTTAGAAATAATTTAACCTGAGATTCTGTAAATAAATTAATATCCTCTTTTTTAGTAGCAAATTGATTATACCAATCCATTGTCATTTTAACAGCTTTAGCTGCATTCAATTTTGGCTCCCATTTCAATTCATGTATAACTTTGCTAATATCAAGTTTCAATAACCCTGCTTCGTGAGGCTGATTTTCTTCGATTTCCAATTTATATTCTCCTTTGCCCCAGCTTTGAATTGCTAATTTAAGCATGTCCTCTACAGGAAGTGCATCAGACAAATAAGGTCCAAAATTATAGGCTTGATTAAATTGCAATGGGTCTGCACATAAATTAGCCCCCAACAATAGGTAACCCATTACCGGTTCTAATACGTGTTGCCAAGGCCTAACTGATTTAGGATTTCTTATTATTACCTCTTTATTGGCAGTAAAGGCCTTTGCAATATCAGGAACTAAGCGATCCTTTGACCAATCTCCTCCACCTATAACGTTACCAGCTCTTGCAACAGCAATCGCTTTTTGGTGCAAATTATATGTTTTGCTATTAAAAAATGAATTTCTATAAGAGTCTATTACTAATTCAGCACACGCTTTACTCGCACTATATGGATCGTATCCTCCTAATCTATCATTCTCTCGATAAGGATAAAGCCATTCATTATTATGGTAAACCTTATCAGTAGTGATTAGTATTACATCACATTTTTTTTCTAAAAGCCTAACCGCATCTAAAACATTAGCTGTACCTATAACATTTACTTCAAAAGTTTCTGCTGGTATTTCATAAGAAAGGCGAACTAATGGTTGTGCAGCCAAATGAAAAATAAAATCAGGTTGAAAATCAACAACCTCTCTCTCTAAACGTACTTTATCCCTTAAGTCTGCAATTACTGAATCACATATATTTTCGCCTTCAATAAGATAAAATAAATCATCTTTCGTTTGAGGTTCTAGAGCATAACCCTTTATGTCAGCTCCTAATAAAGATAAAGTTTTTAACATCCAAGCACCTTTAAAACCAGTATGACCTGTTAAAAAAATCTTTTTCCCATTATAAGATTTTCTTAATTTTTCAAATAACGAATCTACCATGTTTTCCATTTTGCATTTCCAGAACTCCACATTGCTTCAAGTTCGACTCTATCTCTCAATGCATCCATGCATTTCCAAAATCCATTATGTTTATAAGCTGCCAATTGTTGATCTTTTGCGATAGCTCCCAAAGGTTCTTTTTCCCACTGAATATCTTCAACATCGTCTTCAAGATATTTAAAAATACCCGGTTCCAGAACGAAAAAACCACCGTTTATCCACATTCCGTCACCAACCGGTTTTTCAATAAAACTATCAACTTCACCATTACTGCCAATTTCTAAATTACCAAAACGTCCAGGAACCTGAACACTTGTTAAGGTAGCCAATCTACCATGAGATTTATGAAATTGAAGTAATTCGGACAAATTAACATCCGCTACTCCATCTCCATAAGTGAGCATAAAAGTTTCATCTTTTACATATTTTTGAATACGTTTTAATCTTCCTGCTGTATTAGTATGCAATCCAGTATCTATCAATGTAACTTTAAAAGATTCAGTTTCTGAATAATGAACATTGATATTATTGTTAGCCAATTCAATTGTTACATCAGAATTATGTAAATAATAATTATAAAAATATTCCTTGATATAAGTAGCTTTATAACCCAGACAAATTATGAATTCATTGTAGCCATGTTGTTCAAACATTTTTAAAATATGCCATAAGATAGGTTTACCACCAATTTCGACCATGGGTTTGGGCCTAGCCTCAGTTTCTTCCATAAGGCGAGTCCCAAAACCACCTGCAAAAATTACTACTTTCATTATTTTATCTTGTTATTTATAATTATTATATCTCAACAGAAACATTACTTGTTAAAGGATAACTGCAGCATAATAAGTATTCATTTTCATTCAAATCAGTTCGCGGACTGCTTAATCCGATCATTTTTATCTCTCCTGATTTAAGGGTTGCTTTACAAGTACTACAATTTCCAGTTTGACAGGAATAAGGCAGCTCTAAATCTAATTCTAATGCTTGTTCTAATATCGAATTCCCTTTGATTATTGTAATTTTATTTTCGATGCCCTGAAAATTCAATACAATTTCCTGATCAAATATCTCTTTAAAATCTTCAGGATTTTTAATAATCTCAAAATCTTCAGAAAAGAGATTATCTAGATTTCCTTCTAAGTTCAGTAAAGATTCTTTAATTATATTTTTTAATCCTATCGGTCCACACACATAATGCATTACAGGCTGATCAATTTTTCTCATTAAATCTCCAATAAAATTAGAATTTATTCTTCCATGAAAATTGTGCGATTCACTATCAAAAAACTCTTCTTTGGAATAGAAATAATAAACATTAAAACGTTCTGAATAAATACTCTTAAGTTTTTCTAAATCATCAAAAAAAATCACCGATTTTTTAGACTTATTACCATACACCAAATAAACATTTATTGTGGGAGAAAAATTTAACAATTCTTTTATCATTGAATAAAGAGGTGTAATTCCACTCCCAACTCCCCAAAAAACAATAGACTTCATTAAGTCCTTCGATTTAAGAACAAAATCACCTAACGGTTCTTGCACTTCTATAACATCATTAACTTTAATATTGTCATTAATATAATTCGATACAATACCACCAAAAACACGCTTTACCGTTACATCAAGTGTAGAGTCGATTACTGGTGCCGAAGAAAATGAATAAGGCCTGATATATCTCCTTCCACTTATTCTAAATTGAAGTGTAAGATATTGGCCTGCTAAATATTTAATTTTTTTTAATCCAGGCTGTTTAAAACATAAAGTAACAGTGTCATCACTTTCTTTTTTAACCTGGTGAACTTTTAAAGTATAACTTTTCATTTTAGTATAAAAATTTATTTGGCTAATTCTTTAAATATTCTTTTTAAAATCAAAAAAAAGACAACTAAAAAGCCTGCTAAGGTGCCTCCCAAAAAAACTCCTTTTGCTTTACCAAAGCGCTCTTTCGGTAATGGTAAAATTGGTCTATCAATTATCTGAATCAAAGGAGTTTCCTTACGTAATGTCACTTTAGCCAATTCTGATTGTTTAACCAACTCCGTTAATATAGCTGTATTCGCCTGAACATCTACCTGTCTTCTTGCTGATGGTGCTCTTCTTGCATTAAGTGCCGGATTTAAGCTAAAAGTATTATCAGTTGCTATTGCAACTCCTGTGATAGCGCTATTAAGCTCTCGACGGATAGAATCGACCTGACGTTCTAAAATCAGCATATTCATTCTAGCTTTTTTACTTTTAGTATCAATATAAAAGCGCCCTACCTGCCTTGCTAAAGCCTCACAAAAAAATTTTGCGAATTGTTCATTTGTAGAAGATAAATCAATACTTAAAATTGAGACTTTTTTATCTTTTTGACCTACAGATAATCCTGACTTAGACAAATCCTTATAAATTTCACCTAAGATACTATCCTGTGATCTTGTAAAATGGGTACGATCAGCATTAGGAGAAAATTTTATTGATGCAAATTTTGGTTTTTTATCCCAATCTTTGCGCAATTTATTATTTTCAATATACATTTCTGCTAACGAAATATTTTTCCCATTAAACATAACTGGAGAAAGTAACGTTTTCTCAACCATCGATCTAGATTTAAACAATTCTGTTAAATTAGATCCTGCAAATATTCCTCCACCGCTTCCACCTAAATCTAAACCAAAAGAACTAGCCAAACCAAAAGCACCTCCTAGCCCTCCTGATTTATCATCTTCCAACGCAAAAGATAATGTAGCTGTATAAACTGGCTTTTTGGAAAAAGAATAAAACAATCCCAAACCCGCTCCAAATATTCCAGATAACAGTATTATTTTCCATTGTAAAAGAAGATAATTATACCATTCCTTGACTTTTCCTATTAATTCCGTTAATGAAATTTCATCATTTTCAGTAATTTTGTTATTCATTAAAATTTTATTTAAAAGCTGTAACAATTAACAATGCTAAACTCGCAAAGGCAGTACCAAGACCAGCCCATTCTCCAGCACTCATTTTTTTCTTTTCAGGTTTTTCAGGAACTACAATTTGTGAGTCTGGCTCTACTCGAGGATAAGATTTAAAAAATAAAAAAGAACTTGTCACTGCAGCCTTTCCATTTGGATAAATAATATAAGCTTTTCTTTTCCATCCTTTACTATCTACACCACCTACTGAATTAATATAATACTTAAACCCTTTTCCACTTCGATATGGTATTTCGGAAGTCAGCAATACATTCCCTGTTACTTTTACCCCTTCATTATAAACAGCTACTTCTATCTCATCTCCCGGGAATAATGTCACATTTGAATAATGATTTTTATCCTTTACAATTTTTTCCCAATTTACAGGAATAGTCACATATTTTAAATCTTCACTTAGCTTTTTACTTAATTTTTCTTTAATAGTATCACTTTTTGATAAATTCAGATCAATGCGCTCTAATTGTTCAATCTGTTCTTTTTTAATAGGTCTTTTAATTTTCATTCCATCTAAATTGGCAATAGATGTTAGTCCTCCAGCTCTCATAACAACGTTATACACTGTCTCTTTTTTATTCGCTAATACATACTTACCCGGATAACTTACGGCTCCAACAACTAAAACCATTTCTGGCTTTTCGTAAACTGCAATTCTTCGAATATTAATAACGTCAAAAGGCTTTAAAACAAAATTTTTAATTTGTTCATTATTGTTCGCTCTAATTTCAAGTTCTACTAATTCGATACGTTTAGGATCGGCATCATCAATTACATCAGACTTTACCATTCTTGCAATTTCAACTCTTTTAGATGCTGAACCTGTAAGACCACCAACCTGAACCACCAAATCATTTAATGTCAAATTTTCAAAATATTCATATTCTCCTGGATTTTTAACCTCTCCATCAATCGTAACCTTATATTCTTCTCTAAAATCTAAAATAGAATATACTGTCACGATATCTTCTCTCTTTAATTCAATATCTGAATTTAAATCTCCTGATAAAGCCGCACTTAAGTCGACATTTACAATTTCTGTAGTCAAATCTGTTTTTAAACGAATTATCCTTGCTCTTTTTGTATAAGCATCTTCTTTAAGACCTTCTGCTCTTGTAATAAGATCCGAAATTCGCATTCCTTCATTATAAGAGTAATAGTCCGGTCTAAAAACTGCACCCTCGATTTTAATACGGTTCTCAAATCGGTTTAAAATTTTAGTAATCCTAAACACATCGCCAGATTGTGGTAAATAGGAATTATATTCGCTTTCATTTATATCATGCACTTTGAATTCTTTTCCTGTCTTCTGCATTACATTTACTGAAGCTGTATAAGCAAATTCATTAAAACCAGATGCAAAATTCAATAAATCAGAGAATTTTTCTCCTTTTTTCATCTCGAAAATCCCTGGACGTTTTACCTCACCCTCAACTGTAACCCTCTGGCTATAAGCTGGAATTCGAATTACATCATTATCTTTCAAACTCACATTATCAGATTGGTCTCCTTTAACCAAAAACTTATAGATGTCTACATTTTTGTAGACTTTATTATTTCTAATTAATTCTATATTTCTATAACTTCCATTCTTTCCCGGTCCTCCCGCTAAATGCAAAGCATTATATACTGTTGCCAAAGAAGAAATAGAATAATTACCTGGCTGTTTTCCTCCTACAATAGTAATTTTAATGGTACGAATTCTACTTAAACTTACACTAACTTGTGATTGCCCGGAACTTACTGTACTATAAACCCTTGCAATAGATGCTTTTATTTTTTGAGTAGCTGCTTCGATTGACATTCCCGAAACCGAAATTTGACCAACGTAATCTATCGTTATCTTTCCTTCTACGCTGACTGGAATACTGGCATTGTATTCCTGAACACCATATACACTTATCTGCAATTCATCTCCTGGTCCCAAGACATAATTCATAGGAGTGGCTAACTTTAAATCCGGTTCAAAATTTAAAGTAGGATTATCAAACAATTCAGAACCGAAAATTAAAGCATTTATAGAATCTTTTACTTTATCGTTTTTAATTTTTTCCTGTTTTCTTCCAAAATCCGAATCCTTATCTACTATTTTTGGTTTATTATCTTTATTTTTATCTTTTGAATCGTCTTTTGAATTTTTCTTTTCATATTCATTAAGCTTAGTTCTAAGCTTATTAAACTCCGCTTGAGTCATCCCTTTAGACAAAACCATTGATTCTACACTATCAATTGTTGCATTATTGCTTTTTAATTGAGCACTAATTTTAGCTAAATCATCATCAGACAAATAATCGACTTTAACAGTACTTAAGTCCTTAGACTTAAGTATATCCTGAGCATTTACATTAAATGACAATAATAAAATAAAAATCAGCGTAAGAACGTATGTTATTTTTTTCATATGAAATTATAATTTAACCTATTTGGTTTAAATAAAACTACTTGCTTTTAAGAGTATTGTTTTTGATAATAATCTTTATAAGAACCAGAGGTTACATTTTGTAACCATTCTTCGTTGTTAAGATACCAATTAATTGTTTTTTCCAAACCTTCCTCAAAAGTAACAGAAGGTCTCCATCCTAATTCCTTATTAATTTTAGAAGCATCAATAGCATATCGTAAATCATGCCCAGGACGGTCTTTAACGTAAGTAATCAAATTTTGAGAAGCTCCTTCAGATCTACCTAATTTTTGATCCATAATTTGACATAATAATTTTACCAGATCAATATTCTTCCATTCATTAAAACCTCCAATATTATAAGTCTCATGATTTTTACCATCGTGAAAAACTAAATCTATCGCAATAGCATGATCTTCTACAAACAACCAGTCACGGGTATAATTACCATCTCCATAAACTGGTAGTGGTTTATTATTTATAATATTATTTATAAAAAGCGGAATTAATTTTTCAGGAAAATGATAGGATCCGTAATTATTGGAACAATTCGTTAAAACATAAGGTAATCCATAAGTTTCCCCGTAAGCTCTTACAAAGTGGTCAGAGCTTGCTTTAGAAGCTGAATAAGGAGAATTAGGATCATAAGAAGTAGTTTCAGTAAAAAGTCCTTCTGCTCCTAGTGAACCATAGACTTCATCTGTACTAATATGATAGAAACGTTTCCCTTTAAAATTATTTTTCCATTGATTTTTGGCTGCATTCAATAAATTCATAGTTCCAATAACATTTGTTCTCACAAATGCTAATGGATCTTCAATAGAACGATCTACATGAGATTCTGCTGCCAAATGTAAAATACCATCAAAATTATGCAATGAAAAAAGTTCATTGATAAAAGCTTCATCAACAATATCTCCCTTTATAAAAGAATAGTTCGGTTGATTTTCAATATCTTTAATATTCTCAAGATTACCAGCATAAGTCAAAGCATCTAAATTGAATATTTGATACTCAGGATATTTGTTTACAAAACGTCTTACTACGTGTGAACCAATAAAACCGGCACCGCCAGTGATAAGAATTTTTTTCATTTTACTCAATTTAATAAATCTGAATTTATTTTTTCCAACTCACTGTAGATATCCTTAACATCCTGTGAGTTTTCTTTTTGCAAAATTAAATTTGCTGTATCGGTGTACACGAAAATAGTGTTTTTTAATCCCAGAAAAGTAGTATGCTTACCAGAACCAATTACCATATTTCCATTTTTATCTGTAGGATGTCCTTTTGAAACTAAATAATCATAAACCGACTCAAAAGATCCTAAATCAGACCAAGAAAATGATGCAGGTACTACCTTTATTTTTTTGCTGCGTTCCATAACTGCATAATCAATGCTTATTGATGGAATTTCTAACGACAAATTGAAATCTAAAAATCCATTTTCACTTGCTTCCCAAACAGCTTTAGATTTTTCATATACATCTGGTTGAAATTGTTTCAATTCATCTAAAAGAACGCTTGCCTTAAAGCAAAACATTCCGCTATTCCATAAAAAGTTTCCTTTAGTAATAAATTCTTTAGCTGTAGTTTGATTTGGTTTTTCGCGAAATGAAATTACATTATCTCCTTTTGACTCGATATAACCATATCCTGTTTCCGGCTTCGTAGGAATAATTCCAAAAGTCACAATAAAACCATCCTGAGCTTTTGAAATAGCTTCATTAATTGCTTTATTATAATCCTCTATTTTATCAATAATGTGATCTGATGGAGTTACAATTAAGATATCATCCGGATTTGACGCAAATGCAGCGAAAGCAATTGCTGCGGCAGTATTTCTAGGTGTAGCCTCTACTATATTTATGTAAGAAGTTTTGGTTTTATCCATAACTTTTCCGCTTAAGTGATGATTATCCACATTCCCTACCACCATTACTTTATTTGCTAAATGACTGTTACGATCGACAGTTATTTCAAATAAAGATTTATTTTCAAAGATTTCAAGATATTGTTTAGGTTGGCTTTTTCTTGAAAGTGGCCATAATCTGCTTCCTACACCCCCAGTTAAAATAACGTGAGTTACTGATACTCCCATATAATATTATATTTTTTTTAATTGTTTTTCAGCAACCTCTTTTCTAAGATTACTACTTGAAAATCGATGATCTCGAACATTAAAGTAAAGTGCTATTCCTTTTTGTTCACAATAATCACGTCCAGTAAAATTTTTCTCGCGATATTCATTACCAATAATACGTACATCTATTTTAAAGGAACGTAAAATATCTTCGAGATCCTGTTCTGTTGCATAAGGAACAATTTCATCTACAAATTTACAGCCTTTTAATTGTATATATCTTTCAACTACCGTCTGGGAAGGGCTATTTTTTTCAGGACGATCAAGTGTTGGATCTGTTTGCAAACCTACTATCAAATAATCGCATTCTCTTTTTGCTTCTTCTAACATTTTAATATGTCCAGCATGCAGTAAATCAAAAGCACTAAAAGTTATTCCTACTTTCATAATTTATTAATTAAAGCCTGTTATCTGCTATAGTTCCTAAAACCCCTTTTACATCATATATTAAACTATTCTCATTTTGCAACTCGGCAAAATTCAGCTTTAAAAATTCAGCATGTGCTACTCCTAAGACTAGCGCGTCAAATTTATCGTTTGGAGTACTATTAATTGTTATTAAATTATATTCTTTTTTTACATCATTCACATTAGCAAGCGGATCAAATATTGTCACTAAAATACCATACTCTTTTAATGCTTTTATAACATCTACAATTTTGGTATTACGAACATCAGGACAATTTTCTTTAAAAGTTATTCCAAGCATTAATAAATTTGCTCCATTAACAGAAATTCCTTTTTTAATCATCAACTTCACTATTTGTGAAGCAACATATTCGCCCATACTATCATTTAAACGTCGTCCAGCTAGAATTATTTCAGGATGATAACCGAATTCCTGAGCTCTTTGTGCTAAATAATAGGGATCAACGCCAATACAGTGTCCTCCTACTAATCCTGGTTTAAATGGTAAAAAGTTCCATTTTGTAGATGCGGCGGCTAATACTTCCTGCGTATCAATATTCATTAAATTGAATATTTTAGCCAATTCATTTACAAAAGCAATATTAATGTCTCTTTGTGAGTTCTCAATCACTTTTGCAGCTTCCGCCACTTTTATACTTGGGGCTAAATGTGTTCCTGCCGTAATCACTGATTTATATAAAGCATCAACTTTTAATCCAATTTCAGGTGTTGAACCTGAAGTAACTTTTAATATTTTTTCGACTGTATGCTCTTTATCGCCTGGATTTATTCTTTCCGGTGAATATCCCGCATAGAAGTCTTCATTAAATTTTAATCCTGAAACTTTTTCTAAAACAGGAACGCATTGTTCTTCTGTTACACCTGGATAAACAGTTGACTCGTAAATTACGATATCTCCTTTTTTTAAAATTTTACCAACTGATTCACTTGATTTATATAATGGACTTAGATCAGGTCTATTATTTTTATCTACCGGAGTAGGAACTGTAACTATAAAATAATTACAATCTGCAATATCATTTAAAGAAGTGGTGCAATACAATCCAGCTTCAGCGGTCGAATTATCCACTAAAACAGCTTGCAAAGTAGCATCATCAACTTCTAACGTTGTATCTGTACCTGATTTTAATGAAGCTACCCGGGCTTCATTAATATCAAAACCAATAACTGAATATTTCGTTGCAAATAATCTAGCCAAGGGCAAACCAACATAACCTAAACCAATAATGGCTATTTTTATGTTTTCGCTCAATTTATAATCTTTTTTATCCATTTCAGTCATAACAATTCACGGCTTCGCCACTCTGAGTCACAAAGATTGGACACAGATACTCTAAAATCATTTTCGGCAAATATAGCACATTAAGTCAATTTATTCAATACGGTTTCCCGTAATACAGAAAAAACTAACAAATAAATAGTACCACTAAGCACCAACACTCTATCTATCAGTACGTAAAAATTTACGTTATAAAAAAAACAGAAAATAAAATCTCTATTTGAAGAAATTTTACCTTCTGTTTATTACCAATAGTTACACAATATAACTACATTATTTATATTTTATTTTAAGAACACACCCTAAAGATTCCAAAACTAACGTATAATAAGTATTCGATATTTCCTGAACTATTGCATCCTGATTGCTAAATGCGCCAGATTCTAACTTTATACGATCTCCAACTTGGATGGATGTTACTGAAATGTCACTAATATTTGGAGCTTTAAGACTATTTTTTATAATATCTATTTCTACATCTTTAACAATAGCAGGTTTACCTAACCAAAATAAATATCGAACAACACCGGAAATTTGAAAAACAGAATTTCGATTACCATCTTCTAATTGAACAAATACATACGAATTAAAAAGAGGAACTTCTACTTTCTTTTTTCTATCTGTCCATTGCTTAATTTGGGTTATTAAAGGACAATAACACTCTATCCCAATTTCACTAAGCTTTTCTGCAACTTTCTTTTCCCACTTGGGTTTTGTATATACCACATACCAATTCTTCATTTTTTCTTTATATTGAAACAAAAATTTTAAGCCAATCTTTCTCTATTTATTTCATATTAAATTCTACCTCAATATTTTTTCAAACTAAGAACCTATCCCTTTATAAATAAATCCTATCGACTCTAATTCTTTTGCATTTAATATATTTCTTCCATCAAAAACAAAGGCCGGTTTATGCATTGATTCATAAATTTTTTGCCAATCATAATTAATAAATTCATCCCACTCTGTAAGAATTGCAACTGCATGCGCTCCTTTACACGCTTCATAAGCATCATCAAATATTGCTAATGCTTTATTATTTTCTTCACCAGTTCTAGTCTCTAAATAATCCAAATCACTCAACATTTTATTTCTCGAAACTTTCGGATCATAAACAGAAATCTTAGCCTGTTCATTGATCAAATCATCTGCCACATATATCGCAGCAGATTCACGAGTATCATTGGTATCTTTCTTGAAGGCCCATCCTAAAAATGTAATTTTCTTATCAGCTACCGTATTATATAAAGTCTGAACTATTTTATTTGAAAATCTTCTTTTTTGATGATCGTTCATTATAATTACCTGCTCCCAATAATCAGCAACTTCGTTTAATCCGTATGATTTTGCAATATAAACCAAATTTAAAATGTCTTTTTGAAAACAAGAACCTCCAAAACCAACTGATGCTTTTAGAAATTTCGAACCAATTCTGCTATCCATTCCAATTGCCTTTGCAACTTCATTTACATCAGCACCAGTCTTTTCGCACAATTCAGACATTGCATTAATAGACGAAATTCGTTGTGCCAAAAAAGCATTAGCCGTAAGTTTAGACAATTCTGATGACCAAACATTTGTTGTCAGAATTCTATCTTTACTTACCCAATTTGCATAAACATCAACTAAAGCATTAATTGCTTCTTGACCTTCCGGCGTTGTATCTCCACCAATTAAAATTCTATCCGGATTTAATAAATCGGTAACCGCAGTTCCTTCAGCTAAAAATTCCGGATTTGATAAGATTTGAAACTGAACCCCATTCCCGGTATTATCCAGAATACTTTTTATAGCCTCGGCCGTGCGTACTGGTAAAGTCGATTTTTCGACTACAATTTTATTTTGTTTTGCTACTTTGGCAATTTGTCTTGCACAAAGCTCAATATATTTTAAGTCAGCAGCCATACCTTTTCCTTTTCCGTAGGTTTTGGTTGGTGTATTTACCGATATAAAAATCACCTGAGCCTCATCAATGGCTTTTTCCACCTCAGTTGAAAAGAAAAGATTTCTTCCTCTAGCTTCAGCAACTATTTCTGACAAACCCGGTTCATAAATCGGAATATTATCTGTATTGGGATCATTCCAATCTTTAATTCTTTGTTCATTCAAATCGACAACAGTCACTTGAATATGCGGGCATTTTTGCGCAATTACAGCCATTGTCGGACCTCCAACATAACCTGCACCAATGCAACAAATCTTTGTAATTTTCATTTATATATTATTATCTTAACCTTATTTTATTTCAAATTATCCCAATACCAACTCACAGCCTCTTTTAATCCCTCTTGTAAAGAATACTTTGGATTATAACCTAAGATTGTTTTTGCTTTATCAATACTTGCCAATGAATGCGGAATATCACCAGCTCTATTGGCTCCATACACAATTTCTACATCGGCAATTTTGGAATCAAATTCAGCTAAATATTCTTTTAAATATCCAACTAAATCATTCAATGTATTTCTATCACCAAATGCCGTGTTATAAACTGTGTTTACAGCTTCCGGATTCTGACTTGTCATTGCCAATTCATTCATCTGGATCACATTATCGATATAAGTAAAATCACGAGAATAGTTTCCATCACCATTAATTACAGGACTTTCATGATTCATTAACTGCATCACAAATTTTGGAATTACCGCAGCGTACGCTCCATTCGGATCTTGTTTCCTTCCAAAAACATTAAAATAACGTAATCCAATTGTTTCCAAGCCATAAGTTCTACTAAAAATCTCAGCATACAACTCGTTTACATACTTCGTTATAGCATATGGTGATAATGGCTTACCAATTACATCTTCTACTTTCGGCAATCCTTCAGAATCTCCATATGTAGAAGAACTTGCCGCATAAATAAAGCGTTTTATCTTTGCATCGCGAGAAGCAACCAGCATATTCAAAAATCCAGAAACATTGACATCATTTGTCGTAATTGGGTCGTTAATCGATCTTGGAACAGAACCTAAAGCAGCCTGATGCAAAACGTAATCAACGCCTTCAACTGCCGAAATACAATCTTTTATATTTCGAATATCTCCTTCAATTAATTTATAATTCGGATTATTGATAAAATCTTTCAAATTATGATGATGACCAGTCGCAAAATTATCGAGACAGATTACTTTATGTCCCAATCCCAAAAAATATTCAGATAGATTTGAACCAATAAAGCCTGCTCCACCAGTAATTAAAATTGTATTTTGAGTTGATCCTTTCATTGCTTCAAATTATTTTTTCTTGAATTTATTCAAAATTGTTTTCCCGAAACTTAATTTCTCCGCTTCTTCATGATATCCATTTGAATAAGCTCCATAACCATACCCATATCCATAAGCTGTACCATATTTCGCTTTATTCTCATAACCATTCAAAACAATACTCGCATTTGTAAGCTCACCTCTTTTTACTCTTGTATTAAGTAAGGTTATCATATCCTTTTTAGTATAATTTTGTCTTACTATATAAAGAGTAACATCTGCATACTGTGCTAATTCTAAAGCATCTGACACCAATCCAACAGGAGGTGTGTCAAGAATAATATAATCATATTTTTGTTTCAGCTCGATGATTAATTCTTTCATTGCATCACTCAAAATAAGTTCTGACGGATTTGGCGGAATTGGTCCGGAGAGTATAACGTCAAGATTAGGAATTTGTGTTGAATTTGTAATTTCAGTCAAACTATTTTGTTTGATCAAATAATTCACAACTCCAGTTTGATTTTTCAAATTAAACTCATCTGCCAGTCTTGGCTTTCTTAAATCTAAACCTATAATAACCGTTTTCTTTTCGCTTAAAGCAAAAACTGTAGCAATATTTATGGAGCAAAATGTTTTTCCCTCACCACTTATAGACGAAGTTATCATCAAAGTTTTCGAACCACTAACCTGTTGTTTTTTGTACAAAAACTGCAATGAGGAACGAATAGTACGAAATGCCTCTGAAAGTGCTGATTTTGGCTTATCAAATACTGCTAAGTTCAAAGAATCTTTATTAACCCCAATTATACCAATCAATGGTATCTGTGTTAATTTACTAATATCCTCAGCATTTTGAATTGCATTATTAATGAAGAAGATTCCAAAAACAAATAACAAAGGTATCAGAATCCCCAAGAAAAGAGCTAATATATAATTTACTGAGGTCTTTGGACCAATTAATCCGCCTCCTATATCTTTTGCAGGATCTATAAAATGAATATCCGATAAATTAGACGCTTTTACAATCTCTGCTTCATTTCTTTTTTTGAGAAATTCAGTATAGATGTTATCACTTAAATCATATTTCCTCTGAATCTTTAATAATTCCTGCTGTTCTTCCGGAAGTCTTTTAACAGTACTCTCAGCCTGACCAATTTTAGCATTCACCATTGCCAAATCTGTCATTAAAGATCCTTTTGCAGAAGCAATATTTTCCAGCAAAACATTTTTAACAGCTTGCATTTGATTGTCAAAATCTTTAAAAATCTTATCACTTTTTACAGCATAAGCCATTTCTGATCTTTGAGTCGAAAGCGCAATAAGTTTTGAAACATTTACAACAACGTTTGGATCCTCAATTCCGGCAACAGAAGGAGCGGGCAATCTTGAATAATCAATGCTATTATTTAAATATGATTTTAAAGAATTGTAATAAGCTATCTTTCTGGTTACCTGATCTTTCTCAACATCAAAATCCATTATTTTATCCGAAAACTTTGCTCCTCCTCCTTCAATTTGATAAATATTCTTATCTTTTCTGAATGATTTTAGTTCACTGCCTGTTTCTTTCAATTGTAACTCCATTGCTACAAGAGTACTATCTATAAATCTAATGGTATTCGTTGCAAACTGATTTTTTCCGTCAAGCTGAAGTTTAATTAACATTTTTACTGTAGCATTCAAATATTCGACCATTCTGGCCTTATTTGTACCCTGCATACTCAAAGTTAATATTGAACCTCCTTTATCATCAGAACTAACGTTTACTCCTCTATAACCTGATACTGTCCCATCAAAATCATTGAATCTCACAAAATATTCGTTTCCGGTATACAAACCCGGATTATCATTTATTTGCAACTTCCAGTTTAAAAAAGGCAACGAGACTTGTTCTCCAACTTTATACTTTTTTACAAATTCTACTGGCTGAACAGCAGTATTACTGTATAAATTATTAGAATATGTAATTAATGAAACCGAGTTATTTTCAAAAGGAATTCTGACTTCATATTCATTTGCACTCAAGAATTTAATACCAATTAATGTATTTGCAAGCTGAGCTTTTGTTTTATCAATATTTACATAAAAAGGAACAGCACCATAGGAATCAATTAAGCTATATTTTCCTTGTACCAAATAATCAATATAAAATTGTAATTTATCTACAACTAATTCGTTGTGTGATCTGGATTGTATGATAGTCGAAATTCCGTTTACCTGATCCGAAACGCCTCCCCAATTAAAAACTAAACTGGTATTTGAAGTAAAAAATGGATTTCTTTCTTCTTTAATAGAAACCATTGTCTGCATAGCGTAAATTTTTTCCTTACGAATATTTACCTGATATGCAATTGTAAAAGCTATTATCAAACTAGCTAAAAACCATTTCCAATAACTGAGTATTTTTAATAAAAATCCCTTAAAATCAAAATTTGAATGATTTTCAAAAATGGAAAAATCTTTTATATCTAACATCTTTTGAATTTAATTTTTTAGCAATAAAAAAACCGTTGTAGCTAATGATAAAACCGTAACAATTGTAGTAATAGATTCTATACCGGTCTTTCCTGTCCCCCAAGTTTTTTGTTTAAGCGGTTTTACATAAACATAATCATTAGGCTGCAAATAATAATAGGGCGATTTCATTACATTGACATCGGTCAAATCTAAATCATTTATTTGTACACCTGTTGGTGTTTGACGAATTACAGTTACTGCTTTCCTATTTCCGGTTATGGTTATATCTCCGGCATTTGCGATAGCCTCCATAATATTTACATGTTCCTGAAACAAGGTCTTAGTTCCCGTACTCCCCACTTCTCCGTTTATCGTATATTTAAAACCTGCTAATTTTACAGTAACAAAAATATTAGCTTCTCTTTTAAAATATTCTTCCAGTAATTTTTTCTCAATCTTAATCCGAACTTCCTCAAGAGTATACCCTATCACATTGATTTCACCTAAAATCGGCATTCTAATATTTCCGTGATCATCGATTGTAAATCCGTTAAAGTACAAATCTGATTCAGATTTTCCTGCTACAGAATTTTGACTTGTATTAAAAATCGATACTAATTTTGGATCAATTGCTTTTATATCAACACTCAAAACATCATTTACCTGTAATCTATAAGGTTTCGATTCTACTGCAGAAACTGTACTTTGCTCCTCCGAAGTATTTTTATCTTGCAAATACACCAAATCTTTTACAGGAATACAAGATGTAAACAACACGCTAATTAGCAATAATATATAAAAACCGTTTTTTGTCATTATTAAAATTTTATCGCAAATATAGCTTTTCCTTTAATCTTCAGAAAATCTAAGTGTTATTTGGTTTTATTTAATTGTTTTTGAAAGTTTTTTCAAACGGAACACGATGTAAAATACTTCTTCCGAGTGTTATTTCGTCTGCGTATTCTAATTCATCACCTACTGATATTCCTCTTGCAATTGTAGAAATTATAATTTCTGATTCGGCAATTTGTTTATAGATATAAAAATTTGTCGTGTCACCTTCCATCGTCGAACTTAATGCAAAAATAATTTCGACAACTTTACCGGATTTTACTTTTTCGACTAAACTCGAAATATTCAACTGACTTGGACCAACACCTTCGATCGGTGAAATCTTCCCACCTAAAACATGATAAATCCCTTTATATTGTCCAGTGTTTTCAATAGCCATTACATCACGAATATCCTCTACCACACAAATAGTCTGATGATTTCTCACTGCATTTGCGCATATTTCACACACTTTTGTATCCGAGATATTATGGCAACTTTCACAAAATTTTATATCTGCACGCATATTCAGTAATGCCTGGGATAAAAAACCTGTTTGTTCTTTGGGCTGCTTTAATAAATGCAAAACCAATCGTAACGCCGTGCGCTTACCAATTCCAGGTAATTGCGACATTTCGTTGACTGCTTTTTCAATTAATTTTGATGAAAATTCCATGACGACAAAAGTAATATTTTTAATGGTTTAGTAAACTTGACAGCAAGTTATATTCCATGGTATATTAAATGCAATTTATGATGTTATTTCCAGAGCGAAGCGAAATACTTTTGTGTCCGCCGCGGCGGACATAAAAGATATAGCATAAAGCCGGACACGAGCAACAGCGAACTGATGAACTAAATATTTCCTAAAAAATCAATATTGATTTGTTGCCAATAAAACCAAGGTACAGGCAACTTCAGCCTTAATATTATTCAATTCTAATAATTGATAGAATTCCGGGTTTTCTGTCCCAGGGTTAAAAACTACTCTCTTAGGTTGCGCTTCTATTATATAATTATAATAATCACGTTGACGAGCAGGATTTAAATATAAAGTAACTGTATCAATATTTTTTACCGGAATTGCCTTAGTGTAAATTTTTACACCAGCAACTTCACCTGTATTTTGACCAATTGCCAAAACAGTATGTCCTTTTTCTACCAACATATTGATAGCCTTAAAAGCGTAACGATCTGGTTTCGTGGTAGCACCCAGAACTAAAGTTTTTTTATTTTTCATCATTTTTAAATATGTCACAAAAGTAATCAAAAAGAATGAGCTTAGTTTAGGTTATGGATACAGAATTAATAGCAACAAAAAACAATATCCTATTATGAATTTGGCTTGAGATATCAAAAATTGACTATTTTTACTTCATTAACTAAAACAGTATGGATTTATTCATTTATTTATTTGCAGCTCTTTTTTCGGTATTAAACCCAATTGGCACAGTACCAATTTTTGTTGGGCTAACGCAACATGACTCTCAAAAAGAACGTTCCCGTATTTCACTCTGGACAGCAATAAATGTTTTCATCATTTTGATCGTTTCCTTTTTTATCGGTCAATATGTTCTGTCATTTTTTGGAATTAGTATTGATGCACTTCGAATAGCCGGAGGAATTGTAATTGTAAATTCAGGCTTCTCATTGCTTTCCGGGAAATTCAATAAAAAACGAGGAATCAATAAAAAAATTGAAAATGAAGTTCAACAACGAAATGATATCGCCCTTACTCCATTAGCTATCCCAATGTTAGCTGGTCCCGGATCAATATCTTTATTAATTGCTTTTCATCAGGAACACAGTGGAATGGAAGAAATGGCTTTTTCTTCTTTAGCAATTTTTGCCATTGCAATAGCAATTTTCGCTATTCTTAAAAGCGCACATTATTTAGCCCGAATTTTAGGAGCATCAGGAATTGTAGCCATTTCGAGAATTGTTGGTTTTATAGTTATTTCAATCGGAATACAATATATCGTGAGTTCTATAATTAATATCGTAAAGGGAAATTTGATGTAAATACCTTTATTTCATAAAAAAAACGCCAATAGATAGCATCTATTCTTTAGGGGATTCAATTGTATCCCTTTTGACATTTTAAAATTTTAAAAGCTATATCGTCAGAACATTTACAATTAACTCGTAAAGTTCCATTCTTTGAAAGGATAATCTATTCCAAATACAGATATAATATCTGACAAAACGGATGTTTTACGGGATATTTTTTTATCTTTGAAATCATAATTTTTAATCCAAATGGCTTTATCTTTAAGCCTTCAGAAAATTTATATTCATTAATGGAACAAAAAATACATCAGGGAAGAAACGTAAAACGTTTCAGAGAAATGCTCGGTATCAAACAGGAGTCATTAACTTTTGATCTGGGAAATGAATGGAATCAAAAGAAAATCTCTATGCTTGAGCAAAAAGATATAATTGAAGATGATATACTTGATCAAATCTCACATGCATTAAAAATTCCTGTAGAAGCGTTTCAGAACTTTGATGAGGAACAGGCAGTAAATATTATTTCTAATACATTTTCAGATTTTAAAGATGGAGCTTCTGCAATTAATCTTCATCCAATATTTAACCCTTTAAAAGAGGTTTTAAAACTACACGAAGAAAAAATTGCGTTATACGAGCGTATGCTGAAAGAAAAAGATGAAATGATGGCAAGGCTTGAAAAATCAATCAACAAATAATATTAAATTCTTATTCATAATAAATAACAAAAGGCTCAACCAAATAGTTGAGCCTTTATTTATGAAATTTTATTGTTCCGCTTTTAACTTCTTGGCAAAAATACTTCGGCCATCATACATCTTGCACTTCCACCTCCACAAGCTTCAATTGTATCCAGACTTGAACTTAAAATTTCAGCATGATTTTCTAATTGAGTAATTTGTTTTGGGGTTAAGCTCTGATGTGCTGATGTACTCATGACAACATATTTTTTATCATTTGTTCCTCGGACTTCTAACATATTACCTGCAAAATTATTTACTTGAGCCTCGGTAATTAGAATAATTTCTTTTTTATCTGCCTTTAGGTTTTCAAGAACCATTTTACGCTCTTTTTTATCATCTATACAATCTGCACAGATAACTGCAAAAGTTTCACCTAAACACATCATAACATTGGTATGATAGATCAATTTACGTTCTCCGTCAACTGTCTGGAAAGCTTCAAAAATAACCGGGGCATAATCGAAATCTTCACAAAATTCTATAAATAACTCTTCATCAGCTCTTGGTGACAATGCACAATATGCTTTTGCATTCGCACGATCTAAAAGTAAACTTCCGGTTCCTTCAAGAAAAAAACCATCTTCTTCCGCTGATGTATAATCCATTATATTAGAAATTTCGAAGCCTTTATCTTCAAGGGTATCCAAAATATCTTCGCGACGTTCCTGTCGACGATTTTCGGCAAACATGGGATAAAGTGCTACATCTCCATTTTCATGAAAAGAAACCCAATTGTTTGGAAAAATACTGTCCGGAGTATCTGTTTCTAAAGTATCATCAATAACTGTCACATCAACTCCAACAGCTCTTAGCTTTTCTACGAAAGTATCAAATTCTTGTTGCGCTTTTGCATTTACAGTACTTGGCAAAAGTCCGTCTAATACTTTTTGGTAATAATTATTCACGGCAGTTTGCTCATTCATTCTGAAGGCAATTGGCCGAATCATTACAATTGCATTTGTCGTTTGTTTCATAATCTTTATGTTTTTTTGTTTCAAGTTTCAGGTTTCACGCTACAGTAACCTAAAACTTTAAACCTGAAACTTTTTTAGTCTCTAATTAATGGCAAAGTCGAACATCTCAACAAACCTTCTTGTTTAGCGATTTCAGCATAAGGAATTTCCTCAACAGTAAAACCATTTGCACGTAACCAATTGTTTAATCGCGTAAAATTTTTCTCTGAAACGACTACATTTTCATCTATAGAAAACACGTTCGAAAACATGTTGTACATTTCGTTTCTTTCAATATGGAATAGATTCTCTTTTCCAAAAAGATTTACCAGATACATATAATCTGCTTCTTCGCGGAAACCTCTTTTATAAATAATCCCTTTATCTTTTCCTACTGGCTGAAAACAACAATCAAGATGTAACGCATTATCACGAGCTTCTAATTTGGATTTTACCAAATCAAACTCCTTTACAATTTTATTCGGAAACAATTCTTTAATAAAATTAACACCGTGCATATTTGTTCTTGCTGTAATGTAATCTTTATAATCACTTCCTTTATAAGTACCAATAAAGATATGATCATTCCAAAGCATAACATCTCCACCTTCGATATGAACTTCCTCTGGCGGACGAACGACTTTCAGCGGATCCATCTGATCAATTACATATTGAATCGCGTCTAATTCGCGTTCTCTATCAGGCAGAATATTAGATTTTACAAAAATATCATCTATTACAAAACCAATATCTCTCGCAAAAATCTGATTATAGTTCTCAATCATTTCCGGGCGATAAACCTTTACATCATATTTTTGAAAAACAGCATTAAAAGCTTCCATTTCAACAACCATATCTTTTTCTACAGGATAAGTTCCGGCTTTAATATGCTCCAATGATTTAGGATCATAGGCTTCATCCAGAGATGGAGTGGGCCCATTATGAACAGCAGAACCCAAAACTACAGCACGCAATCTTGATGTTTCGTTCTTTATATTTAATTGCAACATAACTTTATTATATTTTGGCCAAAGATAAAAAAAGCTTCACAGTTAAGTGAAGCTTTAAAATATTTTTATTTGTTCGACTTAAAGTCTCTCAGCGGATGCCCAGTGTAAATTTGTCTTGGTCTACCAATTGGTTCTTTATTCTCACGCATCTCTTTCCATTGCGCAATCCAGCCTGGCAATCTTCCAATAGCAAACATTACTGTAAACATATCTGTAGGAATCCCTAAAGCTCTGTATATAATTCCAGAATAGAAGTCTACGTTTGGATATAAATTTCTTGATTTGAAGTAGTCATCCTCTAAAGCTGCAGTTTCTAATTTTTTCGCAATTTCTAAAATAGGATCTTCAACTCCTAAAGTATCTAATACCTCTTTTGCTGCTTTCTTAATTATTCTAGCTCTTGGATCGAAGTTTTTATAAACTCTATGACCAAATCCCATTAAACGGAAAGGATCGTTTTTATCTTTTGCTTTTGCTAAAAATTTTTCTGTATCTCCACCATCTTTATTGATTTCTTCCAGCATTTCAAGTACTGCCTGATTCGCACCACCATGAAGTGGTCCCCAAAGAGCAGAAACTCCCGCAGAAATAGAAGCAAATAAACCTGCATGAGATGAACCTACCATTCTTACTGTCGATGTAGAACAGTTTTGCTCGTGATCTGCATGCAGAATAAACAATTTATCCAAAGCAGCCACAACAACTGGATTTGCTGCGTAAGGTCCTGTAGGTAATTTAAACATTAACTGCATAAAATTATCAACATAACCTGTTGTGTTATCATAGTAATTCAACGGATAACCCATCGTTTTTCTATAAGTCCATGTAGCAATTACAAGAAATTTACCCATTGTTTTACAAATGGCTTCGTACATTTCTTTTTCATTTTCTACGTTCACAGGCTTAGGGTTAAATGCTGTTAAAGCACTTGTCAAAGCAGATAAAACTCCCATTGGGTGAGCCGTTTTTGGGAATCCGTCAATGATATTTTTCATCTCTTCGTTTACCAAAGTATGTTTTTTAATACCATTTTCAAACTGCTCTAATTCTTGAGCTGTTGGTAGTTCTCCGAAAATTAAAAGATAAGACACTTCTAAAAAATTAGCCTTTTCAGCTAAATCTTCGATTGAATATCCTCTGTAACGTAAAATTCCTAATTCCCCGTCTAAGAATGTGATCTCACTTTTACAAGATCCAGAATTCTTATATCCAGGGTCTAAAGTAATAATACCAGTTAAATCACGTAATTTGTTAATATCGATAGCTGATTCATTTTCGCTTCCTGTAATTACCGGAAGTTCAATTTTTTGACCATCTACTTCTAATGTAGCTATTTTTGACATAATATATCGGAAATAAATCTTTAAAATAATAATTTATCAAATCTAAGGAATTTAAGACTAATTAAAAAAAGAATCCTGCTATGAATTTGTTAAAACTCCAAAAAAAAACCATTCGCAAAAACGAATGGTTTAAATTTAATATATAACTCTTACAATTATTTGATCTTGAAAGCGTTTAATCCCGGGAAATAAGCAGTACTTCCTAACTCCTCTTCGATTCTTAATAATTGATTGTATTTTGCCATACGATCAGAACGAGAAGCAGAACCTGTCTTAATTTGACCACAGTTTAAAGCTACAGCTAAGTCAGCAATAGTATTATCTTCTGTTTCTCCTGAACGGTGAGACATTACTGAAGTATATCCTGCATTTTTAGCCATATTTACGGCAGCGATAGTTTCTGTTAAAGTACCAATTTGGTTTACTTTTACTAAAATAGAATTTGCAATTCCTTTTTCGATTCCAGTTGATAGACGCTCAACATTAGTAACAAATAAATCGTCACCTACTAATTGAACTTTATGTCCAATTTTTTCAGTAAGAAGTTTCCAACCATCCCAGTCATTTTCATCCATTCCATCTTCAATAGAAATAATTGGATATTTAGCTACTAATTCAGCTAAGTATTCAACTTGCTCAGCAGAAGATCTTACTTTACCAGTTTCTCCTTCAAATTTAGAGTAATCGTATTTACCGTTTACATAAAATTCAGCAGAAGCACAGTCAAGGGCAATCATAATTTCGTCACCAAAAGTATATCCTGCCTTTTCAACAGCAAGTTTAATAGTATCTAAAGCATCTTCAGTACCACCAGCCAAGTTTGGAGCAAAACCACCCTCGTCACCTACAGCAGTACTTAAACCTCTGTCGTGTAAAACTTTTTTCAGACTGTGAAAAATTTCAGTTCCCATTTGCATAGCATGGGAGAAAGAAGTCGCTTTTACAGGAAAAATCATGAACTCCTGAAATGCGATAGGCGCATCAGAGTGCGAACCACCGTTGATGATATTCATCATTGGTACAGGTAATGTATTAGCAGAAACTCCACCTACATATCTGTACAATGGCAATCCTAATTCATTAGCCGCAGCTTTTGCAGCAGCCAAAGAAACTCCTAAAATAGCATTAGCTCCTAATTTAGATTTGTTTGGAGTTCCGTCTAAATCAATCATTAATTGATCAATTGTATTTTGTTCGAAAACAGAAGTTCCAACTAATTCTTCAGCAATAACAGTATTTACATTATTCACTGCGTTCAAAACTCCTTTTCCTAAGAAAGCTTTTCCTCCATCACGTAATTCAACAGCCTCATGTTCTCCAGTTGAAGCTCCAGATGGAACAGCAGCTCTTCCTAAAACTCCATTTTCAGTAATGACATCAACTTCAATAGTAGGATTACCTCTTGAATCAAAAATTTGTCTTGCGTGAACTTTTATTATAATACTCATTATTTTTGTTTTTTATTAATAAATTATAAATATTTTTCGAAATTATAAAAATATTTAATATTAAATACCACATTTAACAATTAAATACCTTTATTTTATTAACTACATCGTTTTAGCAGAAACTTCTTTTATATTCTCAATAAACTGATCAAATAAATAAGAAGAATCATGTGGTCCGGGGCTAGCCTCCGGGTGATATTGTACAGAAAAGCAATTCTTATTTTTCATACGCATGCCAGCAACAGTCCCATCGTTTAAATGTAGATGTGTAATCTCTAAATCAGGATGATTATCTAATGCATCTTTATTTACAGCGAAGCCGTGATTTTGAGACGTAATCTCTCCTTTACCAGTAATAAGATTTTTAACCGGATGATTTATTCCGCGGTGACCGTTAAACATTTTATAGGTCTGAACCCCATTAGCCAAAGCAATAACCTGGTGGCCCAGGCAAATTCCAAATAACGGATTGTTATTAGCTAAAATCTCTTTTGCAACTTCAATAGCACCAAAAAGAGGGTCCGGATCTCCGGGACCATTTGACAAGAAGTATCCATCAGGATTGAATTCAGCTAAATCTTTATAGGTTGAATTATATGGGAAAACTTTAATATAACAATCTCTTTTAGCAAGGTTTCTTAAGATATTCTTTTTAATTCCTAAATCTAAAGCAGAAATCTTATAAGTGGAATTTTCATCTCCAAAAAAATAAGGCTCAGTAGTTGAAACTTTTGAAGCCAACTCTAAACCCTCCATGTTTGGCACATTAGCCAATTCTTTCTTCAAATCTTCAATCGACGTTCCATCTGTACAAATTACAGCATTCATTGCGCCATTGTCACGAATATAACTTACTAGTGCTCGTGTATCAACATCAGAAATACAGATTAGATTTTGCTTAATAAAATAATCTTCTAAACTTCCAGAAGAATCTTCTCTCGAATAATTAAAACTAAAGTTTTTACAAACTAACCCGGCAATTTTGATGCTATCCGATTCAACTTCTAAATCGTTAACACCATAATTTCCAATATGAGGATTAGTTGCAACCATAATTTGACCAAAATAAGAAGGATCGGTAAAAATCTCCTGATATCCTGTCATTCCAGTATTAAAACAAACTTCACCGAAAGTCTTACCGCTAATTCCGATAGATTTCCCATGAAAAATAGTTCCATCACTTAGTAATAAAATGGCGCTTTGTCGTGTAGTGTATTTCATTATTTAATTTGTATTGTTTTTTTTAATTGTTTCATGAAACTCGCGATACTCATTTCATTTGTAATTAGATATTTTGCAAATTTACTTCTTTAAAAGAGTGCTTCCAAGATTTTTTAAAAATTTCATTCATAAAAATAAAACCATACTATTTAAATAAGTTAAATTTTACTTTTAAAAAAAATTCAAAAAAAAAGGATAAACTAAAAATTAGCTTATCCTTGATTTTTATAGAATCATTACTTTCATAATTATTCAGAAGCTTCAGTAGTCGTTTCTGACTCAGCAGCTGGAGCTTCAGTAGTTTCCTCAGCTTTTTTTGCTTTACCACCACGACGGCTTTTTGCTTTTTTAACTTCTTTTTTACCTCCATTGTAAAGTTCATTAAAATCTACAAGTTCGATCATTGCCATATCAGCATTATCTCCCAAACGATTTCCAACTTTAATGATACGAGTGTATCCACCTGGACGGTCTCCAACTTTAGCAGCTACGTCTCTGAACAAATCAGTTACCGCATATTTACTACGTAAGTAAGCAAAAACAATACGACGATTGTGAGTCGTATCTTCTTTTGATTTTGTGATTAAAGGCTCAACGAATTGTTTAAGCGCTTTAGCTTTAGCAACAGTAGTGTTAATACGTTTGTGCTCAATAAGAGAACAAGCCATATTAGCTAACATAGCTTTTCTATGTCCAGTCTGTCTGCTTAAGTGATTGAATTTTTTTCCGTGTCTCATTGCTATTTTAAATTTAATCCGCCAAGGCGGATTGAATTATTCTTTATCTAATTTGTATTTAGCTAAGTCCATTCCGAAAGTTAAATTTTTAACCGCTACAAGTTCATCTAGCTCAGTTAAAGATTTTTTACCAAAATTACGGAATTTCATTAGGTCATTTTTATTGAACGATACTAAATCACCAAGTGTATCAACTTCAGCCGCTTTCAAGCAATTTAATGCTCTCACAGATAAATCCATATCAACAAGCTTAGTTTTAAGCAATTGTCTCATATGCAATGACTCTTCATCATACGATTCTGTTTGTGCAATTTCGTCAGCCTCGAGTGTAATTCTTTCGTCAGAAAATAACATGAAGTGGTGAATTAAAACTTTAGCAGCTTCAGTAAGAGCATCTTTTGGATTAATAGATCCATCAGTTTTGATTTCAAAAACTAATTTCTCGTAATCTGTTTTTTGCTCTACACGGAAGTTTTCAATTGCATATTTTACATTTTTTACCGGAGTAAAAATAGAGTCTGTAAAAATGGTACCAATTGCAGCGTTCTGTTTTTTGTTCTCCTCAGCAGGAACATATCCTCTACCTTTTTCGATTGTTAAATCGAAGTTCAATTTGATTTTAGAATCTAAATTACAGATAACAAGGTCTGGGTTCAGCACTTGGAAACCTGAAATAAATTTTTGAAAATCACCTGCTGTTAGTTGATCTTTACCAGAAACAGAAATTGTAACTGCTTCATTATCGATATCTTCAATCTGACGTTTGAAACGCACTTGTTTTAGATTAAGGATAATTTCGGTAACATCTTCAACAACACCTGAAATAGTAGAAAACTCATGATCTACACCTTCGATACGAACAGATGTAATTGCATAACCTTCTAATGCTGAAAGCAAAACTCTTCTAAGTGCATTACCAACTGTCAATCCATAACCAGGTTCTAAAGGTCTAAATTCGAATTTACCTTCAAAATCGGTTGAATCGATCATGATAACTTTATCGGGCTTTTGAAAATTAAATATTGCCATAAATTTCGACTAAGTCAATTATTATTTGTTGTACAACTCTACGATTAATTGTTCTTTAATGTTTTCTGGAATTTGAAGTCTTGCAGGTACAGAAACGAAAGTTCCTTCTTTAAGATCATTGTTCCAGGTAATCCATTCATAAACATGACTTGAATTTGATAAAGAACGTTCGATAGCTTCTAAAGATTTAGATTTTTCACGAACTGCAACTTTATCACCAGGCTTAAGGTGGTAAGAAGCGATATTTACAACTTCACCATTAACAGTAACGTGTCTGTGAGAAACTAATTGTCTCGCACCTCTTCTAGAAGGAGCAATACCCATTCTAAAAACAACGTTATCTAATCTTGCTTCACATAATTGTAAAAGAACTTCACCAGTAACACCTTTAGTAGCTGATGCTTTTTTGAATAAATTTCTGAATTGTTTTTCTAAAATTCCATAAGAATATTTAGCTTTTTGCTTTTCCATTAACTGAACAGCGTACTCAGATTTTTTACCTCTTTTTTTAGCCATCCCGTGTTGTCCAGGTGGGTAATTTCTTTTTTCGAAAGATTTATCATCTCCGAAGATTGCCTCGCCAAATTTACGAGCAATTCTAGTTTTTGGACCAGTATATCTTGCCATTTCTAAAAAATTAAATTTAAGGTAGAGATTATGAATTCAGGTCAAATCCTTCGATAATCTATATTCTACCTTGTTTATACTATAAATAAATAAAATTAAACTCTACGTCTTTTTGGAGGACGACATCCGTTGTGAGGCATTGGAGTAACATCGATAATCTCAGTAACTTCAATTCCACCGTTATGAATAGAACGGATAGCAGACTCACGTCCGTTTCCTGGTCCTTTTACATAAACTTTCACTTTTTTAAGTCCAGCCTCAAGAGCTACTTTACTACAATCTTCTGCTGCCATTTGGGCTGCGTATGGAGTGTTCTTTTTAGAACCTCTAAAACCCATTTTACCAGCTGAAGACCAAGAAATAACCTCACCTTTTTTGTTAGTCAAAGAAATGATGATGTTATTGAAGGTAGCAGAAATATGAGCTTCTCCCGTTGATTCAACGATAACTTTACGTTTTTTTGCAGTTGCTTTAGCCATATTACTTATTATTTAGTTGCTTTTTTCTTGTTAGCAACAGTTTTTCTTTTACCTTTTCTTGTTCTAGAGTTGTTTTTAGTTCTTTGCCCTCTTAATGGAAGACCAGATCTATGACGGATACCTCTGTAACAACCAATATCCATTAAACGTTTGATGTTCAAAGAAACTTCAGAACGTAATTCTCCTTCAATTTTGTAAAATGAAACTGCATCACGAATCGCTCCGATCTCATCATCATTCCAATCTTGAACTTTTTTATCTTGGCTAACTTGAGCTTTTTCTAAAATCTCAATAGCTCTACTTCTTCCTAATCCAAAGATATAGGTAAGTGCTATAACACCTCTTTTATTTTTTGGGATATCTACCCCTGCTATTCTTGCCATAATTATCCTTGTCTTTGTTTAAATCTAGGATTCTTTTTGTTTATTACGTACAATCTCCCTTTTCTACGCACAATGATGCACTCGGGACTTCTCTTTTTTACTGATGCTCTAACTTTCATAGTGAATATCCTTTAATATCGATAAGTAATTCTTGCTTTTGACAAATCATAAGGACTCATTTCTAGTTTCACTTTATCACCAGGTAATAACTTGATGTAATGCATACGCATTTTTCCAGAAATATGAGCAATTACGATATGTCCATTTTCTAACTCCACACGGAACATCGCATTTGATAATGCTTCGATGATTGATCCGTCTTGTTCTATTGCTGATTGTTTTGCCATATAAAAATTAAGCTACTGCTTTTCTATTTTTACCAGTCTTCATTAAACCATCATAATGTTTGTTTAACAAGTATGAGTTGATTTGCTGAATAGTATCTATCGCAACTCCAACCATAATTATTAACGAGGTACCTCCAAAAAACATTGCCCAAGATTGTTGTACATCCATAATACTTACAACAATAGCTGGGAACACAGCAATCAAAGCAAGGAATAAAGATCCTGGGAAAGTTATTAAAGACATCACTTTATCAAGAAATTCTGAAGTTTCTGCTCCCGGACGAACGCCAGGAATAAAACCACCACTTCTTTTCAAATCATCGGCCATTTTGTTAGTAGGAACTGTAATCGCAGTATAGAAAAATGTAAATACAATAATTAAAGTTGCAAATACAAAATTATACCAAAATCCGAACATATTACTAAACGCGCCAACAATAGATTGTGATGTGTCTGATTTAGACAATCCAGCTACAGCTGCAGGTATAAACATAATTGCCTGAGCAAAAATGATAGGCATAACCCCGGAAGCATTAAGCTTAAGAGGAATCCATTGTCTATTACCACCTGCCAAATCTTGTTCGTAATCCCCGCTTGTTGTACGACGAGCGTACTGAACAGGAATTCTACGTACTGCCATTGTAAGCAATACACAAGAAATGATTACTAATAACCAAACAATAATTTCAATAACTAACAACATTGGACCACCATTGTTATTGGTAACTCTGGTTGTAAACTCTTGAATAAAAGCTTGCGGTAAACGCGCCAAAATACCAACCATAATCAATAATGAAATTCCATTTCCAATACCTTTATCTGTAATTTTTTCCCCAAGCCACATAGCAAAAATAGTACCAGTAACTAAGATAATAACAGACGAAAACAAAAATTCAGGTGAATTAAAGCCTAGTAAGAATGCACTTCCAGGTAACGTTCTGTATAAATTGTAGATATAAGTTGGACCTTGAACCAGTGTAATAGCTATAGTCAACCAACGAGTGATTTGATTAATCTTTTTTCTACCACTCTCTCCATCGTTTTGAAGTTTTTGTAAATAAGGAATAGCAATTCCCATTAACTGAACAACAATAGATGCAGAAATATAAGGCATAATACCTAAAGCAAAAACTGAAGCTTTAGAGAAAGCACCCCCTGTAAACATGTCTAGGATAGATCCTAAAACCATTTTTAGTTTGTCCCGCTAAACCTGTCAATTGAGTTGCGTCAATTCCAGGTAGCGTTACGTGTGCACCAAAAACGATATACTAAAAGCAATCCTAATGTAATTAAGATTCTGTTTTTTCAGTTCTTCGATTTTCCAAACATTACTTATTGATTCAATAAATTTCTTCATCTTAGTAGATAAGTTATATAGTTACAGCTTCTCCTCCAGCAGCTTCAATAGCAGCTTTTGCAGTAGCAGTAAATTTGTGGGCAGTTACTTTTAATTTTGCTTTCAATTCTCCTCTACCTAAAATCTTAACGATTTCATTTTTGGTAGCAAGACGATTTGCTACGAAATCTGTCATTGAAACAGAATCAGTAATCACACCATTGTCTACTAATAATTGAAGCGTATCTAAATTAACACCTTCGTATTCTTTACGATTGATGTTTGTGAAACCAAACTTAGGCACACGTCTTTGAAGTGGCATTTGCCCTCCCTCAAAACCAATCTTTTTAGAATAACCAGAACGAGATTTTGCTCCTTTGTGACCTCTTGCAGAAGTACCACCTTTTCCAGAACCTTCTCCTCTACCTAATCTTTTATTTTGATTGTGTGTTGACCCTTCAGCTGGTTGTAAGTTACTTAAATTCATAACAGTATTTGTTATTTAGCTTCTTCGACAGAAACTAAGTGTTTAACTTTGTTTATCATCCCAAGGATAGCAGGATTTGAATCATGCTCTACAACTTGTCCCATTTTACGTAGACCTAAAGCTTCTAAACCTCTCTTTTGAGAAAGAGGACAGTTGATTTTGCTTCTTACTTGTTTTACTAATAATTTAGCCATAATTTCCTTGAATTAACCTTTAAAAACTTTTTCTAAAGAAACACCTCTTTGTTTTGCAACAGTGTGAGCGCTTCTCATTTGTAATAAAGCATCAAAAGTTGCTTTTACCACGTTATGAGGATTTGATGATCCTTGAGATTTAGATAATACATCGTGAATACCTACTGATTCAAGAACTGAACGAACAGCTCCACCAGCAATAACTCCTGTACCATGAGAAGCAGGAATTAAGAATACACGTGCACCACCAAATTTACCTTTTTGTTCGTGAGGAACAGATTGTCCGTTCAAAGGAATTTTTACTAAATTTTTCTTAGCATCTTCTACTGCTTTCGCAATTGCTTCAGAAACGTCTTTAGATTTTCCTAATCCATGACCAACTACTCCATTTTCATCACCTACAACTACAATAGCAGAAAAACCGAAAGCTCTACCACCTTTTGTAACTTTAGTAACACGATTAACACTTACCAGACGATCTTTAAGTTCAAGACCACTTGGTTTTACCAATTCTACATTTTTGTATTTAGACATAATATATTAGAATTTAAGTCCAGCCGCTCTTGCGCCTTCTGCTAATGATTTAATACGACCGTGATACAAATATCCACCTCTGTCAAAAGTGATGGTATCGATCCCGGCTTTTAACGCTTTCTCTGCAACTAATTTTCCAACAGCAGCAGCTACTTCAACGTTAGTACCTTTTCCTATTTCTTTTTCTCTTGAAGATGCAGCTAATAAAGTAACTCCATTCACGTCATCAATAAGTTGAGCGTAAATTTCTTTGTTACTTCTAAATACAGATAGTCTTGGGTTAGCAGCAGTACCACTAATCGATTTTCTAATTCTGAATCTAATTCTCTGTCTTCTATCAGATTTTGTTAATGACATAATCTTATTTTTTAAGCTGATTTACCTGCTTTTCTTCTTAATACTTCACCCACAAATTTAACACCTTTTCCTTTGTACGGCTCAGGCTTACGGAAACCTCTGATTTTCGCAGCAACCTGTCCTAAAAGTTGTTTATCAAATGATGTTAATTTTACGATAGGGTTTTTACCTTTTTCAGATATTGTTTCTAAAGCTACTTCTGGAGCAATTTCTAAAACAATATTGTGAGAATATCCAAGAGCTAAATCTAATTTTTGACCTTGGTTTGAAGCTCTATAACCAACTCCAACTAATTCAAGTTCTTTTGTAAAACCTTCAGACACACCAATTATCATATTATTGATTAATGATCTGTATAATCCGTGTTTTGCTCTTTGGTCTTTATGATCAGACGATCTTTCTAATAGAACCTGATCGCCTTCAACTTTTACAGTAATGTCCGAAAACTCCTGAGTTAGTTGACCTTTTTTTCCTTTTACCGTAACGATACCATCTTTAACTTCTACAGTTACTCCGGCAACGATTACAATTGGGCTTTTACCTATTCTTGACATCTTATTTAGTCTTTAAAATTAGTATACGTAACAAATTACTTCACCACCTACATTTAATTGTTTCGCTTGTTTTCCAGTCATAAGACCTTTTGAAGTTGAAACAATAGCAATTCCTAATCCGTTAAGGATTCTTGGTAATTTGGCAGCACCTGCATATTTACGTAAACCAGGTTTACTAATTCTTTGGATATCTTTAATTACAGGCTCTTTAGTATCTTTATCATACTTCAAAGCAATTTTGATTGAACCCTGTACAGAGTTGTCTTCAAATTTGTAACTCAAGATATAACCTTGATCAAATAAGATCTTAGTTATTTCTTTTTTTAGATTAGATGCCGGAATTTCAACAACTTTGTGGTTTGCAGCCACAGCGTTACGAACTCTAGTCAAATAATCTGCAATAGGATCTGTATACATATGTATTTGATTGCGACTATGGTTTTCGGGAGGCACTCGCCTCCCGAACCTTTAATCAATTAAAATTATTTTTTGGTTTGCAAAAGTAGTAACTTATTGCGAGATTACCAAGATGCTTTTTTAACTCCAGGAATTAACCCATTATTAGCCATCTCACGGAAAGTTACACGTGAAATACCAAATTGACGGATATAACCTCTTGGTCTACCTGTTAATTTACAACGATTGTGCAAACGAACTGGTGAAGCATTTTTAGGTAATTTTTGTAAACCTTCAAAATCTCCGGCTTCTTTCAAAGCTTTTCTTTTTTCAGCATACTTAGCTACCGTTTTCTCTCTTTTCACCTCACGGGCTTTCATTGATTCTTTAGCCATGTCTTAATTCTTTTTAAAAGGTAATCCTAATTCAGCCAATAATGACTTTGCTTCCTTGTCTGTTTGAGCAGTAGTAACAAATGTAATATCCATTCCTGAAATTTTGTTTACTTTGTCAATATCAATTTCAGGAAAAATGATTTGCTCTAAAACTCCAAGATTGTAATTACCTCTTCCGTCGAAACCAGTAGCTTTGATACCACTAAAATCTCTAACGCGTGGTAAAGCAGAAGTAATAAGTCTATCTAAAAACTCATACATTCTTTCACCACGTAAAGTAACTTTTGCTCCAATAGGCATCCCTTTTCTCAATTTGAATGACGCAACGTCTTTCTTTGAAATTGTAGATACTGCTTTTTGTCCAGTGATCTTTGTTAACTCATCAACTGCATAGTCAATAAGTTTTTTATCAGATACAGCTGCACCAACTCCACGGCTCAAAACGATTTTTTCAAGTTTTGGAACTTGCATTACGTTTGTATATCCGAATTCCTCTTTAAGAGCAGAGATCACTCTACTCTTATATTCTTCTTTTAGTCTAGGTGTATATGCCATTACTATAGTACTTGATTAGATTTTTTTGAAAATCTTACTTTCTTATCTCCTTCTACTCTAATACCAACTCTAGTTGTTTCCTTAGTTTTAGGATCAATTAGTGAAATGTTAGATATTTGTATAGAAGCTTCTTTCTTAACGATACCACCTTGAGGGTTTTTTGCACTTGGTTTTGTATGTTTCGAAACCATGTTTACACCTTCAACTATCGCTTTATTTTTCTCACGGTAAACGCGTAATACTTTACCTTCAGCACCTTTATGGTCTCCAGCAATAACTCTTACGATGTCTCCTGATTTTATTTTTAGCTTTATCATCATAAAACGAATTAAAGCACTTCTGGTGCTAATGATACAATTTTCATGAATTGTTTTTCACGAAGTTCTCTTGCTACCGGACCAAAAACACGAGTTCCTCTCATTTCCCCTGCAGCGTTCAAAAGAACACATGCATTATCATCGAAACGGATATAAGAACCATCAGCTCTTCTCACTTCTTTTTTGGTACGTACAACAACTGCAGTTGAAACAGCTCCTTTTTTAACGTTACCGTTAGGAGTTGCATCTTTAATAGATACTACAATCTTGTCACCAACAGAGGCATACCTTCTTTTGGTACCTCCTAAAACACGGATAGTTAAAACTTCTTTTGCTCCCGTGTTATCTGCTACTTTTAGTCTTGATTCCTGTTGTACCATAATTATTTAGCTCTTTCTAAGATTTCAACTAATCTCCAACACTTTGTTTTACTTAAAGGACGCGTTTCGCTAATTCTTACAGTATCTCCAATGTTACAGTCGTTTGTTTCGTCGTGTGCAACATATTTCTTAGTTTTCAACACGAACTTACCGTATAATGGGTGTTTTACTTTTCTTACTTCAGCAATAACAATAGATTTATCCATTTTATTTGAAGTAACAACACCTATTCTTTCTTTTCTTAAATTTCTTTTTTCTTCCATCTTTCAGCAGAATACAATTATTGTAACTCTCTTTTAGTTAGCTCTGTAGCCAATCTTGCAACTGTTCTTCTTACACTTCTAATTTGAAGTGGGTTCTCAATTGGAGAAATAGCGTGGGCCATTTTTAGGTCAGCATATATCTTCTTAGTTTGACTAAGTTTTTCTTGCAACTCCGCTGCAGAAAGATCTTTTATTTCTGATTGTTTCATAATATAATATAAATTATGCTTCGAAATCTCTAGCAACGACGAATTTAGTTTTTACTGGAAGCTTTTGAGCTGCAAGACGTAACGCCTCTTTTGCAACTGATAAAGGAACTCCTCCAACTTCAAACATAATTCTTCCGGGTTTAACAACGGCAGCCCAATATTCAACGGCACCTTTACCTTTACCCATACGTACCTCAAGAGGCTTCTTAGTAATTGGTTTGTCTGGAAATATTTTGATCCATAATTGTCCCTCTCTCTTCATGAAACGAGTTGCAGCAATACGTGCAGCTTCGATTTGACGAGACGTTAAGAACATTCCATCTTCATGTACAGATTTAATACCAAACATTCCATTAGAAAGTTCATGCCCTCTTTGAGAGTTACCTTTCATTTTACCCTTTTGTACCTTACGGTATTTTGTTCTTTTAGGCTGTAACATTTTTCTTTAGTTTAAAAATTTACTTTCTTTTACGAGCGTCTGGTTTTCCACCTTTATTAAAGTTAGATTTACCTCTAGGGGCATCTCCACCTTTACCACCACCAGTTCCAGATTGTTTTTTATCCATTCCTGCAAGCGGAGAAAGATCTCTCTTTCCATAAACTTCACCTTTCATGATCCATACTTTGATACCCATTCTACCATAAGTAGTGTGAGCTTCAGCCAAAGCATAATCAATATCAGCTCTGAAAGTTGATAGAGGAATTCTACCTTCTTTGAAACCTTCTGAACGTGCCATCTCAGCACCATTCAAACGACCAGAAATCAAAACTTTGATACCTTCAGCGTTCATACGCATAGAAGCAGCAATAGCCATTTTGATTGCACGTCTGTAAGAAATACGGCTTTCGATTTGACGAGCGATGCTTGTCGCCACAAGATAAGCATCTAATTCAGGTCTTTTGATTTCAAAGATGTTGATTTGAACCTCTTTGTCAGTAACTTTCTTAAGTTCTTCTTTTAACTTGTCTACCTCTTGTCCACCTTTTCCGATAATGATACCAGGTCTGGCAGTAGTGATAGTAACGGTTACAAGTTTCAAAGTTCTCTCGATGATTACTTTAGATACACTAGCTTTTGATAAACGAGCGTGGATATACTTTCTGATTTTGTGATCTTCGGCAAGTTTATCACCGTAATCATTTCCACCATACCAGTTTGAGTCCCACCCTCTGATGATACCAAGTCTATTTCCAATTGGATTTGTCTTTTGTCCCATGCTGCTTAAGAATTGCTTTGTGTGTTATTGATAGCTCCAAGCACGATTGTAACGTGATTAGAACGTTTTCTTATTCTGTGTGCACGACCTTGTGGAGCTGGACGAAGTCTTTTCAACATCATTCCACCATCTACTCTGATCTCCTTAACAAATAATCCAGCTTCTTCTAAATTACCTTCACTATTTTTTTGCTCCCAGTTATTGATTGCAGATAATAATAGTTTCTCTAATTTTCTTGAAGCTTCTTTAGAACTAAATCTTAAGATGTTAAGTGCTCTTTCTACCTTCTGACCTCTTACCAAGTCCGCTACTAAGCGCATTTTTCTAGGTGAAGTAGGGCAGTTATTCAATTTTGCGAAAGCAATAGACTTATTAGCCTCTTTTCTCGCATCTGCTGTTTCTCTTTTACGAACTCCCATTGCTTCTTATTTTTTACCTTTATTTTTTGCTCCAGCATGACCTCTAAAAGATCTAGTTGGTGAAAATTCTCCTAATTTGTGACCTACCATGTTTTCTGTTACGTAAACTGGTACAAATTGACGACCGTTATGAACTGCGATAGTTTGTCCAACGAAATCTGGAGTAATCATAGAAGCTCTAGACCAAGTCTTTACTACACTATTTTTACCACTTTCTACGTTTTCCTGAACTTTCTTGTCTAACTTATAATGAACGAAAGGTCCTTTTTTTAATGAACGTGCCATATCTTATTATTTCTTTCTACGTTCTACGATATACTTGTTACTCGGGTTTTTCTTAGAACGAGTTCTATAACCTTTTGCTGGTATTCCATTTCTTGAACGTGGATGTCCACCAGAAGAACGTCCTTCTCCACCACCCATTGGGTGATCAACAGGGTTCATTGCAACAGGTCTTGTTCTAGGTCTTCTTCCTAACCATCTTGTTCTACCAGCTTTTCCTGATACAACTAATTGGTGGTCTGAATTAGAAACAGCTCCAATTGTAGCCGAACAAGTTAACAAGATTAATCTTGTTTCACCAGATGGCATTTTAATTGTAGCATATTTTCCATCTCTTGCCATTAATTGAGCAAATGTACCAGCTGAACGAGCGATTACCGCTCCTTGACCTGGACGTAACTCAATACAAGAGATTACAGTTCCTAAAGGAATTCTGCTTAAAGGCAATGTATTACCAATTTCAGGTTGAGATTCAGGACCAGAAACTAATTTCTGACCAACTTTCAATCCGTTTTGAGCAATAACGTATGTTTTCTCTCCATCAGCATAAGCTAATAAAGCGATAAATGCAGTACGATTTGGATCATATTCAATTGATTTCACTGTAGCCGGAATTCCTTCTTTTGTACGTTTGAAATCAATGATACGATATCTCTGCTTGTGACCACCACCCGTATAACGCATGGTCATCTTTCCTTGACTATTTCTACCTCCAGAGTTTTTTATCGGCGCTATCAAAGAGCGTTCCGGCTTATCAGTTGTAATGGCGTCATAACCATTCACAACTCTAAATCGCTGACCTGGGGTAATAGGTTTTAATTTTCTTACTGACATTTTTCTATCTTAGATATTGTTGTAAAAATCAATTGTTTCTCCTTCTTGTACTTGAACAATCGCTTTCTTAATTGCATTTGTCTTTCCACTGATCAAACCACTTTTAGTGTATTTTGTAGTTCTGTCCGGTCTTACGTTCATCGTGTTAACTGAAACAATAGTCACTCCATAAGCGGCTTCAATAGCTTTCTTAATTTGAACTTTGTTTGCTTTTTTGTCAACAACAAATCCGAAGCGGTTTAAAACTTCACTTTCTTTGGTTACTTTTTCTGTTACTATAGGTCTAATTATGATACTCATATTCCTATTATTTGCTTAAATTTTCTTCGATTAACTCCAAAGAACCTTCTAAAAGCACTAAATTATTAGTGTTTAAAATAGCGTAAGTGCTTAATTCTGAGCTAGTTACGACATTAGAAGCCTTTAAATTGCGTGAGGACAAATATACATTTTTATTCGACTCTCCCAACACAAATAGAGATTTTTTATTTTCTAACCCTAAAGCTTTCAAAACGTTAATGAAATTTTTAGTGTTTGGCGCTTCAAAATTAAAGTCTTCAAGAACGATAATATTCGCCTCTTTTGCTTTGATTGAGAAAGCTGATTTTCTTGCCAATCTTTTCAAGCTTTTATTCAATTTGAATGAATAACTTCTTGGTCTTGGTCCGAAAATTGTTCCACCACCTTTAAACAATGGATTTTTGATACTTCCCGCACGAGCAGTACCTGTTCCTTTTTGTTTTTTAATCTTACGTGTACTTCCTGTCACTTCAGCTCTTTCTTTAGCTTTGTGAGTTCCTTGTCTTTGATTAGCAAGATATTGCTTAACATCAAGGTATACAGCGTGATTGTTTGGTTCAATTGCGAATACTGAATCAGAAAGTTGAACTTTTCTTCCAGTATCTTTTCCGTTGAAATCTAATACTTTTACTTCCATTACTTCTGAATGATTACATAAGAGTTTTTATGTCCAGGAACACATCCTTTAATAACAAGCAGGTTCTTTTCAGCAACTACTTTTAAAACTCTAAGGTTTTGAACTTTTACATTGTCTCCTCCCATTCTTCCAGCCATACGCATTCCTTTGAATACTCTAGATGGATAAGAAGAAGCTCCTACAGAACCTGGCGCTCTTAAACGGTTGTGTTGACCGTGAGTTGCCTGTCCAACACCACCAAATCCGTGACGTTTAACAACCCCTTGAAAACCTTTACCTTTAGATACACCTTGTACATCTACAAATTCTCCTTCAGCAAAAATAGAAACATCAATAAGATCCCCTAATTTTTGTTCAGTTGCAAAATCTTGAAATTCAACGACTTTTTTCTTAGCAACAGTTCCAGCTTTTTTAAAGTGACCTAAAGCCGCTTTAGTGGAATGTTTCTCGTTTTTGTCATCGAAACCAAGTTGCAACGCTTCGTACCCGTCAACACCTTTGGTTCTGACTTGGGTAACAACACACGGCCCAGCCTCGATTACTGTACAAGGAATGTTTTTCCCGTTTTCGTCGAAAATACTAGTCATGCCGATTTTTTTACCAATTAACCCAGACATAAATATTAATTATTAATTACTAAAATTCCCTTCAATTTGAAAATAACAGAAATTTCCAAACAGGGAGTGCAAAAGTATACATTAAAATTGAATATACCAAACCGTTATAAAAATTAAATAGCTCATAATCAAAATCAAAGCACCAATCACACCATTACCAACATTACAATTCTTCAAAAAAATAACTTAAACCATTTTAACTTACAGCATCAACTAGCTTAACAATTACTTAATTTCCAAAAGAAAAAACTTCCGTAACCCCCTAAACAAAAGACATCTCAATCAAAACAGAAATAATTAATCACAAAGAACACTTCAAATAAAATCACAAAGCCAAATTTTAAAAAACAAAAAAAGCGAGACATTTCTGTCTCGCTTTTTATATATAAAATATAATAAAAAATTATACTTTTATTTCTACTTCAACCCCACTTGGCAATTCAAGCTTCATTAAAGCATCAATAGTTTTAGATGAAGATGAATAAATATCAATCAATCTCTTGTATGACATTACTTCAAATTGCTCTCTCGCTTTTTTATTAACGTGCGGAGAACGTAACACAGTGAAAAGTTTTTTGTGAGTTGGCAACGGAATTGGACCTGTTACAACTGCTCCAGTAGTTTTTACTGTTTTTACGATCTTTTCAGCAGACTTATCTACCAACATGTGATCGTAAGATTTTAGTTTTATTCTGATTTTTTGACTCATTTTCTTAAGAATTAAGCGTTACCTTTTGCTTTTTTAATTACAGCTTCTGAAATATTAGAAGGTGTTTCTGCATAGTGAGAAAACTCCATTGTCGAAGTCGCTCTACCAGAAGATAATGTTCTCAATGTAGTTACATATCCAAACATTTCTGATAAAGGCACATCAGCTTTAATAGTTTTCGCACCGTTTCTGTCACCCATGTCATTAACCTGACCTCTACGACGGTTGATATCACCAACGATATCCCCCATGTTTTCTTCAGGAGTAATAACTTCCATTTTCATGATTGGCTCCAAAATAACCGCACCAGCAGCCTTAGCCACTTCTCTATAACCCATTCTTGCAGCTAACTCAAAAGAAAGCGCATCAGAATCGACAGGGTGGAAAGATCCGTCTGTCAAAGTTACTTTCAAACTATCCACTTGATAACCAGCCAATGGACCAGTTTTCATAGCTTCACGGAAACCTTTTTCTACAGATGGAATATATTCCTTAGGAACGTTACCACCTTTTACCGCATTAACAAATTGCAATCCTACAGGAACTTTACCATCAACTTCTTCAGCTGGCTCAAGTGTAAATACGATATCACCGAATTTACCACGACCACCTGATTGTTTCTTATATGTTTCTCTATGAGTTGCACTTCTTGTAAATGCTTCCTTATATTCAACCTGAGGCTCACCTTGGTTCACTTCAACTTTAAATTCACGTTTCATACGATCTACCAAGATATCCAAGTGAAGCTCACCCATACCAGAGATAATCGTTTGCCCTGAAGCCTCATCTGTTCTAACAGTAAATGTTGGATCTTCTTCAGCTAATTTAGCTAAAGCCATACCCATTTTATCAACGTCAGCTTTTGTTTTAGGCTCAATTGCAATACCAATTACCGGAGCAGGGAATTTCATAGACTCAAGAATAATTGGGTGTTTTTCATCACACAATGTATCTCCAGTTTTGATATCTTTAAATCCAACAGCAGCCCCAATATCTCCAGCCTCAATAAATTCGATTGGATTTTGTTTATTAGCATGCATTTGGTAAATACGAGAAATTCTTTCTTTATTTCCTGAACGAGTGTTCAAAACATAAGAACCAGCATCTAAACGACCAGAGTAAGCACGGAAGAAAGCTAAACGACCTACGAATGGGTCAGTAGCAATTTTAAATGCCAAAGCAGCAAACGGCTCTTTTACATCTGGCTTACGCAAGATTTTAGTTTGATCTTCTTCTAACAATTCAGCATCATCAGGATGAATCCCTTCGATACCTTCTTTGTCCATTGGAGAAGGCAAATATTTACAAACTGCATCTAACATGAATTGAACTCCTTTGTTTTTGAAAGAAGAACCAGCGATCATAGGAATGATAGCCATATCCATAGTAGCAGCCCTTAAAGCTTTGTTGATTTCTTCCTCTGTAATAGAGTTTTCATCTTCCATGAATTTCTCTAAAAGATTTTCATCGTAATCAGCAACTGCCTCAATAAGAATAGATCTGTATTCTTTAACCTCTGCAACCATATCCTCAGGGATTGGCACAATATCAAAAGTTGCCCCTTGAGTAGCATCATGCCAGATGATAGCTTGGTTTTTTACTAAATCCACAACACCTTTGAAATCATTTTCCTCACCAATTGGCAAAGTGATTGCAACAGCATTTGATTTCAACATATCACGAACTTGTTGACAAACAGCCAAGAAGTTAGATCCTTGACGGTCCATTTTGTTTACGAATCCCATACGAGGAACTCTATATTGATCAGCAAGTCTCCAGTTAGTTTCTGATTGAGGCTCAACACCATCAACAGCACTAAACAAGAAAACCAAACCATCAAGCACACGTAACGAACGGTTTACCTCTACAGTAAAATCAACGTGTCCAGGAGTATCAATAATATTAAAGTGGTAAGGCAATGATTCAGGCAAAATTTTACCTTGCTCAGTTGGAAAATTCCATTCACAAGTTGTTGCAGCTGAAGTAATTGTAATACCTCTTTCTTGCTCTTGAGCCATCCAGTCCATTGTTGCAGCACCATCGTGTACTTCACCAATTTTATGTGACTTTCCAGTATAAAAAAGGATACGCTCAGTTGTTGTTGTTTTACCAGCATCAATGTGAGCAGCAATTCCAATATTTCTTGTATATTTTAAATCTCTAGCCATTTCTTACGAATTAAAATCTAAAGTGAGAGAAAGCTTTATTAGCTTCTGCCATCTTGTGAGTATCCATTCTTTTCTTAACCGCAGCACCTTCTTCTTTAGCCGCAGCTAAACATTCTGACGCTAAACGTTGTGCCATAGATTTTTCATTTCTTCTTCTAGAATAAAGTATCAACCACTTCATTGCCATAGAAATTTTTCTGTCCGGTCTAATTTGCATTGGAATTTGAAATGTAGCTCCACCAACTCTACGACTACGTACTTCTACGTGAGGCATAACGTTTGTTAAAGCATCTTTCCAAATTTCTAATGAAGATTTTTCTGAATCTTGCTTTTTAGACTCAATGATGTCAATTGCATCATAAAATACTTTGAAAGCTGTAGATTTCTTACCATCCCACATTAAGTTGTTCACAAAACGTGTTACCAATTGGTCGTTAAACCTTGGATCTGGTAAAAGTGGTCTTTTCTTTGCCGCTCTTTTTCTCATGTCTTTTTTTTAATAAAAAGTTATAGGTTATCCGTTAAATGTTATGTGTTATCTTTTTCAGCTTACGCTTAAAAATTCAAACCCTTAACTCCTAACCTCCAACTCTTAACGTTTTAAATTACTTTTTTGCTTCTTTTGGGCGTTTAGCACCGTACTTAGATCTTCTTTGCGTTCTTCCTGCAACTCCTGACGTGTCAAGCGCTCCACGAACGATATGATATCTAACACCTGGTAAATCTTTTACCCTTCCACCTCGCACTAATACTATCGAGTGCTCTTGTAGATTGTGTCCTTCTCCAGGGATGTAAGCATTCACTTCATTACCATTTGTCAAACGTACACGCGCAACTTTACGCATTGCAGAGTTTGGTTTTTTTGGTGTAGTAGTGTAAACACGCGTACAAACCCCTCTTCTTTGAGGACAAGAATCTAAAGCAACCGATTTACTCTTCTTAGTGATCTGAGTTCTTCCTGTTCTTACTAATTGTTGAATTGTTGGCATAATTAATACTAAAAATTTATTATGTATATTAAATTCCCGCTTTTTACGGGGTTGCAAATGTATAAAATATTTTTCACTATACAAACGTTAATTCATTAATTTTCAATAACATTATTTAAGCTTATGTTTTTACAAACAAACAATTGATATTTGCAATACTTTTAAAAACCAAACAATTAGTTTTGAAACACTTTTTATACATATTTCTTTTTTGCCTAAGCACTTCTATTTATAGCCAAAATTTTTATTTAAAAATAAACGGCTCAAATGAAATCGAAAGTCAAATAATTGACTCCATTAGTTATACCATAAAACATCCAAATATCAAATCCCTGCAAGAGGAATTAAAAAGCACTTCAGAACGACTAACCAAAATTGGCTTTTTAGACAATAAACCCCAACAAATAAAACAGCTAAATGACAGCTTATATACTTCAATAATAGACTTAAAAAAAAGAATTAAGGCACTACATATATATATAGGTACAAACAATATTTTTTATGACCCAATAGAAACAAAAAAGGACACCATAATAATACCTTATAAAGAAGTGGAAAACTTCCTGAATCAAAAAATAATTGATGCCGAAAAAAAAGGTTTTGCGTTAAGTAAAATAAAATTAGAGAATATCAAAAGAAAGAATTTAATAATTTATGCTGACTTAAATTTTAAATCCGAAAAAAAACGCACCATAAATTCAATTATTCTAACCCAGGAAAACCCTGAAGGAAGATTTTTTTTTCCTAAAGGACATTTAAAGCAACTCAACAAAAAATACCTCAATAAAACTTTTAATCAAGAAACTGTAAAAGAATTATACGACGATATAAATAATTTTGAATTTGTCACACAAACAAAGTACCCTCAAATATTATTCACAAATGACTCTACTAAAATCTACACTTATATTGAAAAAAGGAAAGCCAATACTTTTGATGGATATATAGGCTTTTCAAATGATGACAATAAAAAAACCACATTAAACGGCTATCTGGATATCGCATTGCTCAATACCCTTCATGCCGGTGAGCAATTTTCATTATACTGGAAAAGTGATGGAAACCAACAAAAAACTTTTAACACAAAAATAGAAATACCCTATGTATTCAAATCGGCATTAGGAATAAAGGCACAGTTAAATATTTTCAAACAAGACAGTACTTTTCAGAATACCAAAACCGCAATTGACTTAGGCTATTACTTAAATTACAATTCGAAAATATATCTTGGATATCAATCAACAGAATCAAGTGACATTCAAAATACTAACAATTCAACCATCAGCGATTACAAAAACTCCTTCACTACCTCGACAATCGACTATAAAAAAACAGATCATATTAATCATTTATTTCCAAAAAAGGCATATTTGAATTTTATGATTGGATACGGAAAGAGAGACACTAATAACAATCCGGAAACAGCTGAATCAAGCAAGCAATTTTACACTAACTTAAACCTATCCTACAATTTCGAATTAAACAAAAAGAACTTCATTTATATTAATTCGCAAAATTTTTATTTAAAAAGCAAAAATTATATCTCTAATGAACTTTTTAGATTTGGAGGTCTAAATTCAATTAGAGGTTTTTCCGAAAATAGCCTACAAGGCAATAACGTAAATCTACTTTTAACCGAATATCGATACTTAACAGCCAAAAATCTATACCTACACAGCATAATTGATTATGGAATTTATGAAGATCAGACCAATTTGAACAACAATAAAAAATTCAATAATTTAATTTCATTTGGTGTAGGATTAGGACTACTTACGGAAAGTGGATTTTTGAGAATAATTATCGCGAACGGCCGCGTAAACAAAGAAGAAATAAAATTTTATAACAGTATTTTGAATATATGTTATAATGTTAAATTTTAAACATTCTTTAAAATTCATTAACAGAACATTAGGATTATTAACGAATTATTATGAATATTGTAAAACTAATTCAAAATAATTGAGAAAATGAAACCAAAGTTCAATGGATTTTTAGTACTGTTATTAGTACTATTCGCGCAACTAACCTTTGCGCAGGAAAGAGCCGTTTCCGGTACAGTTACCGATGATGCAGGCATGCCTTTACCAGGTGTAATTGTATTAATCAAGGGGACAAAAACGGGAACACAAACTGATTTTGATGGCAAATATTCCATCAAAGCAACAACAAGTCAAATTTTAGTTTTTAGTTACATTGGAATGAAGTCGCAAGAAGCCATAGCGAGCTCATCACAAATCAACACCAAACTATCCGGAGACGCACAACAACTAGAAGGCGTTGTAGTAACAACCGCAATGGGTATCAAGAGAGAAAAAAAATCTCTAGGATATGCTTCGCAACAAATTTCAGGCAAGGATATCAATGGCGGAGCCGGGAGCACTAACGTTTCCAACCTTCTATCAGGTAAAGCTGCCGGTGTAGAAGTTCAAAGAAATAACAACTTTGGCGGATCTACGAATGTTGTCATAAGGGGAAATAAATCTCTTACCGGAAACAATCAGGCGCTTTGGGTAATTGACGGGGTGCCAATTGACAACTCAAACTCAAATGCATCTTCTCAACAAGTTGGTGGCGGAGGTTATGATTACGGTAACAACGCATCAGACATTAACCAGGAAGACATCGAAAGTATCAACATCCTAAAAGGAGCCGCCGCAACTGCACTTTACGGATCAAGAGCTGCAAATGGTGTCGTAATGGTAACAACCAAAAAAGGAAAATCAAATGACAATAAAATAGGTTTCTCCTTCTCAAGTGGCTTCACCAACGGAAGTGTTGATAAATCAACATTTCCAAAATACCAAAACAGATACGGATCAGGTTACGGTTTTGGATCATCATTTTTAGGAACCGGAACACCTGACACAGTAGATACATCAAATGATGCATCAGACGGAGACGCATTTGACAATCAATTGGTATACCAATGGGATGCATTCACTCCTTTTTCACCAAATTACGGAAAAGCCACTCCATGGACAGCTGCCAAAAATGGTCCGGTAACCTTTTTTAAAGATGCTCAAACTTTTGTAAATAGCATATCATTAGAAAAATCAACCGAAAGATCAAGTCTTTCTATGACGTACGTAAACACAAATCAAACTGGAATCTTACCAAATAGCGAACTGAAAAAGAATCAAATCAGCGCTAGATTTAGTCAAAAAGTAACAGATAAACTTACTGCTAACGCATATGCCTCTGTCACACTACAAAGCACAATAGGCAGAAACTCAACAGGTTACAACGATAACATCATGAGTAATTTCAGACAATGGTGGCAAACTAACACGGATGTACAAGCACAAAAAGACGTTTATTTTGCTTCAGGAGGCCAAAATATAACATGGAACTGGGCAGATCCAACATCTCCGGAAGGACTAGTACCAGCATACTGGGACAACCCGTATTTCACCCGTTATCAAAATTATTCTTCAGATGACAGAACACGTTTATTCAGCTATGCATCCCTTAATTATGACATCGCGCCATGGTTAAGCGCCTTAGGAAGAGTTTCGTTAGATACTTACAAACAACTTCAGGAAGAAAGAAGAGCGATAGGATCTATTGCATCAGGATTTGGTCTTTCACCGGTTGACGAATCTTCGGGATACCAAAGAAATGACATCAACTTCCAGGAAATCAACTACGATTTCATGTTAAATTTCAATAAAAAATTCGGGGACAACATTAGCATAAATGGAGTACTTGGTACTAACATAAGAAGAAATGACAGAGACAATGTACTATCTTCAACAGTGGGAGGCTTAGTAGTACCGGGAATATATGCTTTATCCAATTCACGCTTAGACTTACCATTCCCAAAAGAAGCTAAAATATCATCCGGAGTTAACGGTATTTATGCTCAGGGATCGATTGGCTACTTAGACACTTATTTTGTAGATGCCTCCATAAGAAGAGACGTCTCATCTACATTACCGGACGATAACAATTCATACGTTTATCCGGCAGTTTCAGGATCTTTCTTATTCTCAAACCTTGTAAAAGCAAACTGGTTAAATCTAGGAAAGTTCAGAATCAACTACGCCGAAGTTGGAAATGATGCAGATGCATTACAATTAAACAACACCTACACCAGAGTTTCAAACTTTCAAGGACAACCTCTTTACACGAACTACCTACTTCTTCCGTTTCGTAGTATCAATAAAAACCCCGAACTTAAGCCTGAAAGAACAAAATCTTTCGAAATTGGTTTAGAATCAAGTATGTTTGACAGAAGACTGGGATTCGATATTACGTATTACAAAACAAACTCGGTTGACCAAATCGTATCTGCAGCAGTTTCATCTGCTTCCGGATACACTAACGGACTTGTTAACGGCGGAAATATCGAAAACAGAGGATTTGAAATTCAATTGAACGGGACCCCAATAAGAACTAAAGATTTTAGCTGGGAAATAATCGTCAACTGGTCAAATAACAGAAGTAAGGTTATTACTTTACCAAACGGCCTAGACAATCTTCAACTTGGAGCTTTTCAGGGAGGAGTTACAGTTAACGCCGCACCAGGAGAAGCTTATGGTGCACTAAAAGGAACAGATTATGTTTATACAAACGGCCAGCCAACTATAGATCAAGCTACTGGGAAATATATGATAACTACATCTTCAAGCAATACAATAGGAAATATTACTCCGGACTGGATTGGTGGTGTTAGAAATAAATTTACTTATAAAAATTTAAGTCTTGGTTTTTTAATTGACACACAAAAAGGCGGTGACATATTTTCATTAGACATGTACTACGGACTTGCTTCCGGATTATACAGAGAAACTGCGGTAGGGGATATTAGAGAAAATGGTGTTTTGCACGAAGGAGTAGCTCCAAACGGAACACCTAATACTGTAAAAACAAAAGGTGGTACAATTGCAAACAGCCTGGGATATCAAGCTGCACCAAATAAAGCTTTTATTTATGATGCATCATTTGTAAAATTAAGAGAAGTATCAATTACCTACAACTTCCCAAAAAACATGTTCGACAATACTTTCTTGAGCTCTGCATCTGCAAGTCTTGTAGGATCGAATTTATGGATAATCAGTAAAAATCTACCTTACGCAGATCCAGAAAGCGGATTATCTTCAGGAAATAGCTCTAGAGGTTATTCAGTTGGTTCACTTCCAACTACCAGAGATATTGGATTTAACCTAACATTCAAATTTTAATACGAAAAAAAATGAAAAAATTAATATATGCTTTAGGAATCATGATCCTCACGATATCATGTGACGATAGTAGCCTAACAGACTTAAATGTAGATGTCAAAAACCCCTCTGTAGTACCTGCAAGCACCTTATTTACAAATGCAGAAAAAGGGTTAACAGAACAACTTGTTAATACTAATGTAAACAGAAACATATTTAGATTAGCAAATCAACAATGGACTGAGACCACATACCTAGACGAATCCGTTTATAATTGGGTCACCCGTAAAATCTCAGACAATCACTGGGACAGACTATACGCAGGAGCCTTAGCTGATTTATCACAAGCAAAAGGTTTCTTAGAGAAGGATGTTATTTTATCTACAGATCCTGAATTTGCACAAAAAACTATTACTAAAAAGAATCAATTAATTCTAATTGATATTTTAATGGTTTACACTTATCAAGTACTAGTAGATACTTACGGAGATGTTCCCTACACAGAATCTCTAAAGGCATCTGGAAACTATCTGCCTAAATATGATAAAGCAGTAGACATCTACAAAGATCTTATCGTTCGTCTAAATAATGACATAGCAAATATAGATCCTTCACAGCCTGGATTTGGAGATGCCGAAGTTATTTACAAAGACAACTTAAATGCATGGATCAAATTCGCCAATAGTATCAAATTAAAATTAGGGATAAACCTAAAAGCTTCGGGCTTAGAAAGTGCAATCGCAGACGCAACAATTATTTCAGGTGCAGCAGGTGGATTTACATCTAATGCAGACAATGCAAAATTACCTTACATGTTAAACCTTCCTAATACAAATCCACTTTATGTAGATATGGTATTCTCAGGAAGAAATGATTTCGTTGTTGCAAAGCCATTTGTTGACGCACTAGTAACATTGAATGACCCTAGAAAAACACCCTATTTCAGACCAACTTACAAAGACACAGACCCAGTTACCGGAGATTTAATAACAATCACAGGTTATAAAGGAGGTATCGTTGGATCTAAAAATTCACAATCAAGATTTACGCATGTAAGTGATAAGATAAAAGCTCCAGACTTCAGTGGTACTTTATTAGATTATGCAGAAGTAGAATTTTTACTGGCAGAGGCTTCTGGAAGAGGAGTAGCCGTAGGAGGCACTATCGCTTCACATTATGAAGCAGCAATTAGAGCTTCTATGCAGGATTGGGGCGTTGCCTCAGCAGATGCCGATACCTATTTAGCCCAGCCAGCAGTTGCTTACGCCACGGCCACAGGAACATGGCAGCAAAAAGTTGGAGAACAAGCATGGTATGCTTTATTCAACAGAGGGTTTGAAGGATGGACATCTACAAGAAGGCTAAATTTCCCTGCTCTTACACCACCGGCAAATGCAGATGCCGCTGCTGAAGGACAAATTCCGTCCAGAATGGCATATCCTATAAGAGAGCAAACATTAAATGCTACAAATTATAACGCTGCTTCTACATCAATTGGAGGAGATAAATTAAGCACTAAAATATTCTGGGATAAATAAAACCATAAATACTAAGTTAATTTAACATAAAAACCACTCTTTAAAAAGAGTGGTTTTTTTGCATAAAAGTTATAAAAAAAAGAATACCATCGACTATTTTCTTAAATTTAACATTTTAAACAATTGCATAATTTTTCATTATTATCATATTTGAAGCATAAAAATGCGAATTTATAATTTACACGCGTTTTTTAACTATAAAAAAACAATATCTTATAGCAAAATCATAATTTAACTAAAAAAAAAGCTTTTTATATTAGGTAGATTAACAAATTATTAAGATTTTTGTCAAACTAATTCAAAATATTTAAAAATGAAACTAAAGTTCAATGGATTCTTAGTGCTATTATTAGTACTAGTTGCGCAACTTACTTTCGCGCAAGAAAGAGCTGTTTCTGGAACAGTTTCTGACAATACAGGAATGCCTTTACCGGGTGTTAGTGTATTAGTTAAAGGAACAAAGACAGGAACACAAACAGACTTTGATGGTAAATTCTCTATCAAAGCATCTTCAAGCCAAATTTTGGTATTTAGCTACATCGGGATGAAATCCCAGGAAGTAGCTGCAAGTTCAACATCTCTTAATGTAAAATTAAAAGATGACTCAGTAGAACTGGAAGGTGTGGTTGTAACCGCATTGGGTATCAAAAAGGAAGAGAAAAAACTTGGATACGCAGTATCTAAGGTAACTTCTGACGAAATCACAAAATCTGGTGAGCAAAACGTTCTTCAGGCATTAGCAGGAAAAGCTGCCGGTGTTCAGATTATTGGTTCTGGTGGTACTCCGGGAGCTTCAAGTAAAATTATTATTAGAGGTGCTAATACAATTACAGGTACTACTGACCCCCTAATCGTTGTTGACGGTGTTCCAATTGACAACACAACAGATCAAACTACTGCAGGAGACAACCCATTTAACTCTAACTTATCTGGAATCAACAACTCTAACAGAGCATTAGACATCAACCCTAATGACATCGAAAGTGTTACCATCCTTAAAGGACCAGCAGCAGCTGCATTGTACGGAGCAAGAGCTGGTAATGGTGTTATTATTTACACTACTAAAAAAGGTAAAAACGGAAAAGGTTTAGGAATCGACTTCAACACTTCATTAGGAATAGATAAAGTAAGCCAATTACCTGCAAAACAAAGAATATATGTTCAAGGGACAAATACTAAAGACTTCAATGGTGCTAGCCCACAAAGCTGGGGACCAACTGCAGCTTCATTAGGTTTACCAACTTACAATAATGAAAAGAACTTTTTTCAAGAAGGTATAACGCAAACTAACAACATCTCTATTTACGGAGGAGACGAAAAAGCTACGTTTAGAGCATCTTACGGAAATGTTACCCAAACAGGTATGATACCGGAAACAGGACTAAAAAGAAATACTCTTAGACTTGTAGGGGATATCAAATTAAGCGAAAGCTGGAAAGCTGGAGGTAGCTTACAATACACACATACGACTAACGTTTTAGCTCAAAATGGTAGTAATGTATCTGGGGTTATGTTAAGTTTATTACGTTCTCCAACTAATTATGATTTAAGAGATTATATTACTCCAATAGGAGATAACAAAAATTATGTTACATCATACGACAACCCATATTTTACAGTAAACGAAAATCCTGCAACTAGTGACGTTAATCGTGCTCTAGGAAATATGTACTTAACTTATCAGCATGCTGCGTGGTTAAACGTAACTGCAAAAGGTGGTATTGACGCTTATTCAGATGCACGTAAACAAATTTTCGCGAAGTCATCAAACGGAGATGGCTTAGGAGGAATAGGTGAAGTTGCATTTAACAGCATTACAAATAAAGATTACTACGGAGATTTAATCGCATCAGGTTTACTTCCATTAAAATCTGAGTGGTTAAAAATTAACTATACAGCTGGTCTTAACTTACGTTCTACTCAATATTTGAGCGTATACTCAAGAGGTAAAGACTTGGCAGTTAGAGGAGTTTATAATTTAGGAAATGCAACTGAGTTATATGCTTCTAATTACGAAGAAAACCAAATCTCAAGAGCATTATTTGCTCAAGTAGATTTTGAGATTAAAGACCAACTTTTCCTTTCAGGGACTGTACGTAAAGAATGGTCATCAACTTATGGTGACAATGTAAAAAGCGCAATATTTCCTTCAGGAACTGCTTCTTGGATTTTATCAAATACATTTGACTGGGCTAGTTTTGCTAAGTTAAGCTATGGTTACGGTGAAGTAGGTATCGCTCCAAAACCTTACAGAACAATTAGCACCTTTGCTCAACCATTTATGACTGATGGTTTCACAGACGGTTTAAGCTTTCCTTATAACGGAGTAAACGGAATGTCACCTGCTGGAAGACTAGGAAATCAAGATTTAAAACCAGAAAGAGTACTAGGACATGACTTAGGTTTAAGTACAAAATTTTTAGAAAATCGTTTAGCAATAGATCTTAACCTTTATTACAAAACTTCTAAAGACCTATTAATTGACGTACCGCTTCCTCAATCATCAGGTTTCGCTTTAGACTACAGAAATGCAGCTGAGTTAGTTAACAAAGGTATTGAACTTGAAATTGGATATGACATTTTCAAAAAGAGTAATGCTTTCCAATGGAACATCAACTTAAACTGGGCTAAAAACGAAAATAAAGTTACTGATATTTCAGGTGGTTTAAATGAAATTTCTATAGAACCCGCTTTTGCTTCAATTGGTTACTATGCCGTTAAAGGACAGCCATTAGGTAGTTTTTACGGTACAAAATGGGAACGTGATGCAAATGGACAAAAAATAATTGGAAGTGACGGATTACCAATAATTGCTGACCAAACTGGTAACTTAGGTAATTCTGCTCCAAAATGGACAGGAGGAATTAGAAATACATTCTCTTTCAAAAGAGTAACATTATCAGCATTAATAGACGTAAGACATGGTGGCGCAGTATATAATGGTACTTTAGCCAGATTAGACAACTTTGGTCTTTCTGAAAGATCTGCAGACAGAGAACACAACTATATTATTGACGGAGTTAAAGAAGACGGAAGTAAAAATGATATAGCTATACCAGCTCAAAAATACTACAGAGAATTCCTTGGTGACAATGGTGGAGCAGCAGAAGAAGCTGTTACACAAGTTAACTGGGTTAGATTACGTGACGCAACAATAAGCTATGACTTTAATGTAAAAGAATTCCCATTGTTTACTGCAGCACAGATATCATTGACAGGAAGAAACCTATGGTTAAACACTAACTATAAAGGTGTTGACCCAGAAACTAGTTTAACCGGTGCAGGTTCAAGCATCAATGGATTAGATTACTTTAACAATCCAGGGAGCAAATCATTCATAATGAGCTTAAGAGTAAGTTTTTAATCTAAAAATAAATGAAAATGAAAAAATATATAAAAAGTGTAATTCTAACGGCATTTAGTATTAGTTTACTAACAAGCTGCCAGACAGAATTAGACACCTTTAACGAAAATCCAAACACTCCAATAACCACTACGCCATCATTATTAATGGCAGCGATGGAAGTTTCTACTTTTTCTACAAGTACAAGTGGAGTAATAAGAACTGCATCGATTTTCACCCAACATTTAGCGGGAACGGATATTGGTCAATTTGGACCTGTTTCACGCTACATTGTAACTGAACAAGATGTTAACAATGAATGGAACAATATTTACGGAACAACATTGGTAAGTGGCTATATTCTAAACCGTGATTTTGGAACACAATATCCATATTACAATGGAATAGGTCAAGTATTAACCGCCATAAATCTTGGATATGCAACAGACATGTGGGGAGACGTTCCTTATGATGATGCATTTAAAGCTGATGCAGGTAATAAGGCTCCAAAATACAATACACAACAAGAAATCTATCAAAGATTACAATCTATTTTAGATGCTGCTATTGTAAATTTAAAAAAACCTGAAGCGAGCAATCTAGAAACCCCTGGTACCGATGATTTCATCTTTAAAGGTGACACTGAAAAATGGATCAAAATTGCATACGTCTTAAAGGCAAGATATGCTTTGAGATTAACTCAAGTAGATACTGGTGCAGCCCAAAAAGCTTTAGATTACATTAATGCATCTGGAGTTACTTCAAATGCTGACGATGCAAATACTTATTTCCCTGGAACAGCAAATGGCTGGAATCAGTGGTTCGCTCTTAACAACGGAACTCGTTTAAACTACCTAAAAGTTGGTAAATATTTTGTAGACAATTTGCAAAACGCAGCTGACCCAAGACTACCATTTTCAGTAGCAAAAGACGCAAATGGAAATTACACAGGAAATGCACCTGAAGATCAAACGTCCAATACAACTTCTTATATTGGATCAGCATATGCTACTTCAACATCGTCTACAGGAATAGTAACTTATGCTGAAGCTAAATTTATTGAAGCTGAGGCTAAAGCTAGATTAAACCAACCTGCTCAGGCAGCTTTATCACAAGCTGTAGCTGCATCTGTACTTAAAATAACTGGTACAGCAGCAACTCCAGCATTTCTAGCTACTGCAACTGCAACTTTCGACGTTCAAAGTATCATCAAACAAAAATACCTTGCTCTATTCTTAACTATGGAGCCATATAATGACTTCAGAAGAACTGGATTTCCAGTTTTGATTCCGAATTTAAACTCGCAATCAAAAACTATCCCAGTAAGACTTCCAACTCCATCTGACGAAAGACAATATAATGCTAATGCTACAGTAGTTAGTAATTTAACTTCACCAATCTGGTGGGATAAAGACTAACTTTATTCTCAACTAAATATATTAAACCACTCTGTTCATTCAGAGTGGTTTTTTTTTATATCAACATTATACCTATATTTGTCCCATGGAAAAAGAACATCAAATATTTGGAATTAGAGCCATTATAGAAGCAATTCAAGCAGGAAAAGAAGTTGATAAAGTATTTATACAAAAGGAGATTTCAGGCGAATTAATGAAAGACTTAATGAAAGTGATGAAACGCGCTAACATTAATTTCTCTTATGTACCTGTAGAAAAATTAAATCGATTAACACCTAATAACCATCAGGGAGCAGTGGCAACCATCTCTCCTATTGGCTTTATAGAGCTGGAACATTTAGTTGAATCAACTATTGCCTCCGGAACTAAACCCTTATTTTTAATATTAGATCAGATTTCTGATGCCCGTAATTTTGGAGCAATTATCAGAACTGCAGAATGCACTGGCGTAAACGGAATCATTGTACAAAAGTCCGGCTCTGCCCCAGTAAACGGAGATACCGTTAAGACATCTGCCGGAGCTGTCTTTAATGTCCCTATTTGCAAAGTGGAACACATTAAAGATGCTATTTTCTATTTGCAGGGTTCAGGAATTAAAACAGTTGCTGCCACCGAAAAAACAGATCAGAATATTTATGACGTTACATTAAACGAACCGATAGCTATCATCATGGGATCTGAAGAAAGAGGAATAAACCCTTCTGTACTTAAAATCGTCGATGAAAAAGCAAAATTACCAATGTTTGGATCTATAGGATCACTAAACGTTTCTGTAGCTTGTGGAGCATTTTTATATGAGGCTGTTCGACAAAGAAGTTAAATAGTATTAGGAATTAGGATGGCAAATAAATATCTCAATTGATGTCTTTAACCCCTACTCGAAACAGATTACTTAAAAAACCTGGTTTAATACTTGTAATTTTATTGATTACAAGTATTAACTACGGACAGAAGACTACTTACAATCAATTTTGGAATGAAATTCAATTCACCCGAACTATTAATGAAAAATGGTCGACTGAATTGAATCTGGGCGCCGTCTATAGCAGTACGGAATCTTCTTCAAATATTTTCCAGCAAAACACACAAAGATCTGCACGCGTTTGGGGACATTACTACTTTTCTCCACGCTGGAAGTTCTCCTCTTTTCTGGCTTACAATTACAACAAAGATGTTCCCGAAATTGGCCAATTCAAATCTCCAGAAGTGAGGTTTGCTCTGCAGGGAATTTACTATTTTCATAAAACCGGTTACACATTAAGCACAAGAATGCGAATGGAACTTCGGCACATGCGAAGCGAGGACGGAACCTATGATAATGTTTTACGCTATCGCCAACAAATAAAATATATTCAACCAATAAACAGTAAAGTTCTAAGAGAAGGTGTTGTTTATGGAGTGGCTTCTGACGAACTGTTTTTTAAGTCAGGAACTAAAGTAACCGGCCTAAGCTTCTTTGACCGAAACAGGGTAAATATTGGAGCGGGTTATTTATTTAGTGATGACATACAAGTCGAACTCACCTATGCTAACGAATATCTTCCCAGAGACGAGGGAAACCAAATTGTAAACGCAGCATCACTGACTGTTACCTTTAATAATTTTTTTAAAAATCTAAATAAAAAATTACATCATAAGAATGAAGCTTCAAGTGAAGATTAGTAATTTTATTTGTCCTCTTTTTTCAAAAAACAAGCGAGCTGCTTAACGATAGCATCTTTATGCAATTTAAAATCATAATTACGCACAAACTCCGTCCCTTCCATATTAATTTCAGCTACCACAGCATCAAACTTAGCAAAAGCTTCAATATCTTTTTGATCTATTAAATAAAGCACTTGCATAACTGAATCGTTATCTCTGTATTGTGTATCGTAATGTGTTAATTTATATACTTTTTTATCAGCAAGATGAATTATTAAATCTTCCTTAATTTTTTTGCCGTCTTTTTTAGCAGGAAATGGTGAAGGCTGAAGTGCTATAAAAAAATGTTCTTTATCCGTTACGATATTAATCTTTAGTGACTTTGACTTTGTTGTATAAAAATCTGCAGGATCAAAATAGTACGTCATAGTACCATCAGGAAGTACTCTGTTCTTTATGTCACATTGAGCATGCAATTTCAAACTTATTACAACTAATAATAAAACGATTGTAAAGTTTATTTTTATCATAACATGTCGATTTGAAATTAGAATACAAACAAAAATAGGCTTTTTTAATTAATCCAAATACATCAATTTACACTTTCATCTCCTGATTCTGTTTTGGTTACAGTATAATTAACTAAAAAATTAGAATTATAATAAGTTGAAAAATCTTGTACCTCTTCTTCAGGTATTTCAGTATTTACAAAGTTTCCGTTTTCATCGAAATGCTTCATAAAAGCATCTTCCCCGGGATTGAAATCCGGTTTTTGCCATTCGTAGACTATAGGCTTAGCATATTCCGGCGTTTTATAAATTAACGACATTGCGAACCCGGTAACAAAACCAGCTAAATGCCCCTCCCAGGAAATGGTTTTGTCAACGTCCGGAAAAACATACCAAATCATTCCTCCATAAAGCAGAATTACTGATAACGAAAGTGCTACTAAGCGATAATATCCAGTCTGAATGCCTTTAAAAAAAATAAAACTCACCAATACATAAATCAATCCACTGGCACCTATGTGATAATTGGAGCGACCAATAATCCAGGTTACTAATCCTGAAAACAAAATTCCGAAAGCAATGACAGACAAAGATTGTTTTGGGTAAAAAAATTGCATCGCCGCCAATAATACTAAAAGGGGAATAGAGTTATTATATAAATGGCTTAAATTTTCATGAATAAAAGGACTGAACAAAACACCCTGCAAACCTGAAAAGTGACGAGGATAAATCCCATATTGATAAAAGTCAAAATCGAAACGGATTTGTACCCAATAAACAATCCACAAAAAAAGAACAAAAAAAACAGGAAGGCCAATAACAGCATTCGAAAATTTAAAGTGGTTGTCATTCATCGTTTTTTGAAATAAAGTTATGAAGATGATATCAAAAAACTATCCAATTACAATTTACTGATAATTTGTCAGCTAAAACTTCTATAGCCTTTGTTATGATTTGTAACCCTTTAAAAGTATAAAATTAAAATTGAAAATAGTAATTTTACAAAATGGAAGCACCTTTAGCCGAGCGTATTCGCCCACAGCAATTAGAAGACTATATTAGTCAAAGTCATTTAGTTGGACCAAACGGTTCGTTGACCCAACAAATTTCGAAAGGACTCATTCCTTCATTAATCTTTTGGGGACCACCCGGAACTGGGAAAACTACGCTGGCACAAATTATTGCTCAGGAATCTAAGCGTCCGTTTTATATATTGAGTGCTATCAATTCAGGCGTTAAAGACATACGTGATGTAATTGAAAAAGCAAAACAAAGTGGCGGATTGTTTACTGCTAAAAATCCCATTTTGTTTATTGATGAGATTCATCGCTTTAGTAAATCGCAACAAGATTCACTTCTGGCTGCGGTCGAAAAAGGCTGGATTACACTTATTGGCGCAACAACCGAAAATCCAAGCTTTGAAGTTATTCCTGCATTATTGTCACGTTGTCAAGTTTATATCCTGAATGCTTTTACAAAAGCTGACCTGGAAGCTTTGCTACATCGCGCCATGAAAATAGACCCCTATTTAGCCTCAAAAAACATTAGGCTTAAGGAAACAGAAGCTTTACTCCGACTTTCTGGCGGGGATGGAAGAAAACTACTGAATATTTTTGAACTTGTAATAAATGCTTCTGCAGGAGATGAAATCATTATTACCAACGATCGCGTTTTCGAATTAGTACAACAAAATACGGTTTTATATGACAAAAGTGGCGAACAGCATTATGATATTGTTTCAGCATTTATAAAATCAATTCGTGGCAGCGATCCAAACGGAGCTGTATATTGGCTGGCAAGAATGATTGAAGGTGGCGAAGATGTGAAATTTATTGCCCGAAGAATGCTTATTTTGTCCAGTGAAGACATTGGAAATGCAAATCCAACGGCTTTTATAATGGCTAATAACACGTTTCAGGCGGTAACCACTATTGGCTATCCTGAAAGCCGAATTATCCTAAGCCAATGTGCCATTTATTTAGCGACCTCTCCTAAAAGTAATGCCTCGTATATGGCAATTGGAAACGCGCAACAACTGGTCAAACAAACAGGTGACTTACCGGTTCCTATTCATTTAAGAAATGCTCCGACTAAACTTATGAAAGAATTGGGTTATGGCGATGATTATAAATATTCGCACGATTATGCCAATAATTTTGCAGAACAAGAATTTTTACCGGATGCTGTAAAAGAAACGGTTCTTTATAATCCGGGAAGCAACTCAAGAGAGAACAGCAACCGCGAATTTTTAAAGAACCGTTGGAAAGATAAATATGGCTATTAAACCTTTATTTTATTTTTAGAATTTTACCGAAACTTTTTCAGAAATTAACTGATCGTTTTTATAATATTCAAAGAACCATTGATTGTCCTTTGCATTTAATGATCCCTGAACACCATCTTTGATTGCTATAAAAGAGTCAGGACGTGATGTTTTCAGCAATTTCATTACCACTTTTGGTGTTTTATCAATTAATTGATATCCGTTCTCTGTTGGTTGAGCATACAATAAATTAGGATCTTTCATATCTGCAACAGGAGCAGAAACTGCTGTAGCAGCCACCACCTGAGCAGGAGCAGTTTTTGTACTTACAGTATTTGTAGTGTTAAAACTTTTTCCATTGTATTTATAATGCAATGCATTTATAGAAACAAATGCCAAATCAAGACATTCTCTATAAGCAGCTTCGTAATCTTTCTCTTTACTTTTCCCTACTTCAGAAGTAAAAATTACTTTACCATAGCAATCTTTAAATTCTACATAAAGTTTAGTAATCAAAAAACCATTATCCTTTTTCACATCAACATATAAAAGATCACAACGATCACCGTAGCCTGCAGGAAGTTCTTCATTACCATAAAAAGCCTGAAAACCTGCTTTACTCAAATTTGCCTTTGTCATGGTAGACATTCTATATTGATTCTCTGATTTTAGAAAATCATATCTTAAAGGTACAATAACCGCTTTGTAATCATTAACTGTTTGCGAAAATCCAATAACTGAAGTAAGAAGTGCAATTAATAAAAATTTTATTCTCATAATTATAAATATTTTTTAAGTTCTAATAAATGGTTTACTTGTTTAATATCTTCCGGAGCTTCAACTTTTTTATCATTAAAGAAAATAGCATCCAATCCTGCATTTAATGCACCGTTGACATCGGCATCAAGACAATCGCCAATCATAACACTATTTGCTTTTGAAGCTTTGGCTGCATTTATGGCATAGTCAAAGATAATACTATTTGGCTTTTTTACGCCTGCTAACTCAGAATTTGTTATAGTATCAAAATAACCTGATAGTGCAGCGTTATTTAGTTTCTTATCCTGAACATTGGCAAAACCATTTGTAATAATATGCAACTTGTATTTTGGCTTTAAATATTCCAAAACTTCAATTGCGCCTTCAAAAAGATGATTATTATCGGTTAAGAATTCTATATAATCATTTGCAATATGATTGATATCTGCATCTGAAATTTCAACATTTAAAGCATCAAAAGAAAATTTCAACCTGTTGTAACGCAACTCGAGATGCGTAATTTTATCATTTTGATACAACTTCCAGCATTCCTGATTTATAGGAGCATATTTGGCGATAAAATCCTGTATTTTAATTTCAGGAAATCTGTTTTTAAAAATTCGATCAAAAGCCATTTCGGAATTTTTATCAAAGTCCCAAAGTGTGTGATCCAAATCAAAAAAAACATCGGTAATAGTGGTGTTCATAAGCTAAAAAATTCCTTCATCTACAAAACTATAATATTTTGTTTCAGTTATAATCAAATGATCTAAAACTTTAACATCTAAACTTTTCCCTGCCAGCGTCAATTTCTTTGTAATTTCTTTGTCAGCTTCACTTGGCTGCAAATTGCCTGAGGGATGATTATGGCACAAAATCAAGCTGGTAGCACCACTTTCCAGCGCTAATTTAAAAACAAGACGTACATCAACAATTGTACCTGTAATACCACCTGTACTCAATTTCGATTTAGAAATTACTTTATTAGAATTATTCAGAAAAAGCACCCAAAATTCTTCGTGTGGCAGCTCCCCAATAATAGGTTGCATAATTTCGAAAACCATTTTGCTTGAGACAATTTTTATTAATTCAACAGTTTTTTCAATCCTTCTGCGTCGACCCAATTCTAAGGCAGCAATAATAGTAATTGCCTTGGCCTCTCCTACTCCTCTAAAGTTCATTAGCTGTGCAATAGTCAATTTTGACAAAGAATTCAGGTTATCAGCAACACTGGCCAGTATACGCCTGCTGAGATCAACTGCAGATTCATTTCTACTTCCTGAGCCAATTAAAATAGCAATTAATTCGGCGTTGCTCAAAGCCTCTTTTCCTTTAAGCATTAATTTTTCACGAGGACGGTCTTCTTCAGACCACTTTGAAATTGAAGAGTAAGTTGCCATCTATTGTATTGTATTAATTGATCTGCTCATACAAACACTATTCGACAAGCCAACATAAGGCTCGTAGTTTTCAATAATTTCAAAACCTACCTTTTGGTATAAACTTATCGCTTCAATTTGTTTGTACAGGGTTTCTAAAATCATGATTTGAAAACCTTGATTCCTTGCTTCTTTTTCAAGTTCTTTAATTACTAATTGTGCCAGACCTAAACCTCTTGCTTCGGGCGAAACAAACATTCGCTTTAGTTCTACGGTGTCCCCATTATATTTTTTAAAACAGCCACTTGCAACAGCTTTTTCATCTAAATAAATAAGAACAACATTTGCATTAAATTCTATTAAATTATTACCCCAATAATCCTTTTTAAGTTCAGGATAACGATCCCATAAAAAAGTATCAAATATTTGTATCAAGGATATAAAATCCGGATTTTCGCTTGTTGTTTTTACAACTTTTATTCTTGAATTCATCTTTCTATAATCTAAAGGGCGAATATATTTAAAAAATAAGAAAAATCACTCATAAAAAGCACTTTCTATTTTCAAATTAATTACTTTTAAAAACAAATAGCTACTAAACAAACTCCTATCATAATAAGGATGCAACATATATACACCTTAACCATCATCTTTTTATTCATTTCTTGTAATCAGAAAGAAAAAAACAGATCCATAGCTAAAAAAGCTCCTGCAATAGCAAATAATTTTGCAGGGAAACTATCTAATGCAGCAATAACTATAATTGACCCTTCGATTGATTATGATCCTGCTTATTTTTCGATTAAATACCCTAACGGAGACATCCCTGAGAACAAAGGAGTTTGTACAGATGTTGTTATACGTTCCTATCGAAAACTGGGTATCGATTTACAAAAAGAAGTTCATGAAGATATGATCGCGCATTTTTCAGAATATCATAATTTAAAAAAATGGGGAATGACCAAAACCGACACTAATATTGATCACAGAAGAGTTACTAACCTGGAGGTTTTCTTTGAAAGAAAAGGAGAAAAGCTTGCAGTAACACAAGATCCAAAAGAGTATAAAACGGGAGAAATTGTGACCTGGATGATTAACAATAAACTTCCGCATATTGGAATTGTGACAAACAAGAAGTCAAGAGACGGGAAACGAAACCTAATTGTTCACAATGTTGGCCATGGACAAGTTCTGGAAGACTGTTTGTTTGAATATAAAATTGTAGGACATTATAAGTACTGGAAATAAAACATAAATTCCAAAAAAATATGCCAACTGCAAAACTGCAATTGGCACATTATCTTATTTTCAAATTATCTAATGGACTAGTTAATCAACCTTTTTACTTCATCAAAGTTTAAGCCTCCGTAATTTCCTGAACTCATTAATAACAGAGCTGAATTATCAAGGTTTAAATTGAATAAATATTCCCTAAATTCCGTTGGATTGGTATAAATAATTAGATCTTTACGATTAAAAGCTGTTGCTATCTGATCGTATGTAACTTCTTCCAGCTGTTTAATTTTTACCGCATCCGGGGAATAAAACACTACAGCAACATCTGCATATTCTAAGGCTCCTTCATATTCTTTCAGGAACTCAGCATTTAGACTACTATAGGTGTGCAGCTCTAAGCAAGCTACTAAAGTTCTGTTTGGGTATTGTTCTTTTACGGCTTTTGTCGTTGCAGCCACTTTACTTGGTGAATGGGCAAAATCTTTGTAAGCGACTTTTCCCTTTCCTTCTGCAATTTTCTCTAATCTTTTAGAGGCACCTTTAAAGCTGGCAATTGCTTCATAGAAATCTGCTTCATCTACGCCCATGTTTTGGCAAATCCATTTAGCTCCTGCTAAATTATTTAAATTATGCGCACCAAAAACCTCAATTGGCATATCGCCTTCAGGAGTTTCTAACAAGGTCACTCCATCATTTACACTATAATTTGGAGTAGAATAGGCCAATTTACGAATTGGGTTTGTAGCGGCTTCTGCAACACGTTTTACTTCTGGATCTTCTTCATTATAAACTAAGATTCCTCCATTGGTGATTTTTGCAATAAAAATTTCGAATTGCTCTACGTAGTTCTCATAAGTTGGGAATACATTAATATGATCCCAGGCAATTCCTGAAATTAAAGCAATGTTGGGCTGATACAAATGAAATTTGGGACGTCTGTCTATTGGAGATGATAAATACTCATCCCCTTCCAGAACCACAAAATCATTTTCTTCCGTAAGATGCACCATGGTATCAAAACCTTCTAATTGTGCGCCTACCATATAATCAACTTCGATATTATGATAATGCATAACATGCAAAATCATAGAAGTAATCGTAGTTTTCCCGTGAGACCCCCCGATTACAACTCTGGTCTTGTTTTTAGATTGTTCATATAAAAATTCCGGATAAGAGTAAATTTTCAAACCCAATTCCTGCGCTTTCAACAATTCAGGATTATCAGCTTTAGCATGCATTCCTAAGATTATAGCATCAATATCGGCAGTTATTTTTTCAGGAAACCAACCCAATTCAACAGGCAAAATTCCTTTTTTTTCTAATCTGGATTTTGATGGCTCAAAAATAGCATCATCGCTACCTGTAACCTTATATCCTTTGTTATGTAATGCTAATGCTAAATTGTGCATAGCGCTCCCGCCTATTGCGATGAAATGTGTTTTCATTAAATTCCAATTTTTTAAAATTCCAAATTCCAATCTTTAAGTGGAATTCCATTTTGAGCTTTATCAAAGCTCAAACTTTTGTTTCAATTCCCTGGCTTTTTTAGGGTCTTTTAATTTATTCAAATATAAATTATATAATTTTTGAAATGTGACTTTTGATTTACCAATTTCATTAGCCTTCATATAATTTTTTTCGGCTGCTGTATATCTTTTAAAATATTCGTCGATTCTGCCTTTTGACAAATAACCGTCTACTGGCGAAAATTGTGCTAGTTCATTCGAATACCCAAGTGCTTTTGATTCGCTTCCTCCTAAAATTCCCGGTAGCAGTAAATAAATTTCTATCAGAGCCCATCTGGCCTGAACATGTTTTGGATTTAAAATAATTGCTCTTTCAAATGCCTCTTTCATTCCATCAACCATCGTAAAAGCTTTGAGCTTGTTCACTTCCATTGCCCTCATTGCCAAACAGCCTCCATATTTATAAAAATATTCAGCTTCTGTTGGTTTTAATTCTTTCAGCTTCTTGAAATATTCGGCACCTTTTACCCACGATTTATGAATGGCGGCTATCTCTCCCAGAAATTCAATTGTCTTAATATCCGAAGGTTTATTCTTTAAAACTCCTTCGAATAGAACTTGTGCCTCGTCATATTTTTTGGCATGAAATAATTTTTCCGCTTTTTCAAAATTCGATTGTGACCATAATAAAATGGGCATCAATAAAAAGAAGAAAAGGAGTTTTTTCATGTTTCAAAAATAAGGAAATATAAAACGTAACATTTCCTTTTAGATATAAATTAATAATTTCTATCCAATTTATTTTATCAGTTTCCGAAACTTTAAATGCGAGTACACAACAGCAGCGAATTCACAAGCCATACAAAGGGAATCAGTGTAAAGGTTAATGAACAAGTGTTTGTAAAATTCCAAAATTACTGTAAATTATCTACCAAAAAAAAAATCATAAAAAAACCCGGCAGGTTTTAATAACCTGTCGGGTTTAATTTTTTAAAATCGATAAAACCAATTTCAAAAAAAATTACCTAACAGTTTTTTAAAACCTGTTAGGTCTGCTTAATGATAAATCAATTATTTTACAATCGTCAATTCATCAATAATATTCTTAGCTCCTGCATATTTGTCGATGATCCAAAGTACATAACGAATATCTACATTAATGGTTCTTTGCAATTTAGGATCAAAAATAACATCCCCAGCCATAGCTTCGATGTTACCATCAAAAGCGATTCCGATTAATTCTCCTTTTCCGTTAAGAACCGGTGAACCTGAATTTCCTCCTGTAATATCATTATCTGTCAGGAAGTTTACCGGCATATATCCTGCTTTATCAGCATATTGTCCAAAATCTTTTGCTTTGTTTAATTCTAATAAACGTTTTGGTAAATCAAATTCCTGATCTCCTGCTTTGTATTTTTTTACCATACTTTCCATAGTAGTATAGTTATTAATTTTAGCATCGTTACGTGGGTCTGCAGGTAAAGCGCGAACTTTTCCGTAAGTCAATCTCAAAGTAGAGTTGGCATCAGGGTATTGAATCGTATTTAATTTTGACTCTCTTAGACCCTCAACCAATTCGCGGAAAGCAGTTGCAAAACCATCGTCAGCTTTAGCCTGATCATCCGTTTTAGCACGGTATTTTGTCATTAAATCATTTGAAATAATATACAACGGATCGTGTACAATCGCTAATGGTTTTGGATTAGCCATAAATGCCAATACTTTTTCTTTAGTTGTAAAGTAACTTATTTCAGTTGCTTTTGCAACGTCAGCCGTAAAGTCACCATTGTTCTCTGCTTTCATTTTAGCTACTTGAGTACCTAAACCGTATTCAGCACCTTTTGAAGTATATAAATTCAATTGTGCAGCGAATATCTCTTTTTCTAGCGGCGCATAAAACTCGCCATAAATGTTATCGATCATTGTATTGATCTTAGGCAACATTTCTGCTTTCTTAGCGTCATTTTCATTATAGTAAGCAATCAAAGCATTTCCTAAATTTGAAGGTCCCGTTGCATAACTTGATGTACGCAAAAGTTGTGTCAAATAATTATCATGAGTAGCTTTTAAATTCGTAGATCTGTAATAATCATTGATAGTAGGAATTACATTTTCGTACTTTTCTTTATTAGCCGGTTTAGTTGCCCACTCGTAGAATTTATCTTCTTGCGCCGTTTTAGTATCTACAGTTCCTGCTTTAGTTAAAGCATCGATCATTCCCTGACGGTTTTTCCAGTAGTTGGCAGTCGAAGCATATTTAGAGGCATATTGCAAACGAACTGTTGCATCTTTGTCCATATACTTTTTCATTACATCCATACCTGTTTTTGCCCCTTCAACCCATGCAGGATATGCGAATTTGATGTTTTGCTCAATTCCGCCAGCTGGCATCCAACGGTTTGTTCTTCCCGGATATCCTAAAATCATCGCAAAATCATTTTCTTTTACTCCTTTAATACTTACAGGTAAGTAATGTTTAGGTTGTAAAGGCACATTATTTTTCGAATATTCTGCAGGATTTCCGTCTTTGTCAGCATACACTCTGAACATAGAGAAATCTCCTGTTTGACGAGGCCACTCCCAGTTGTCTGTATCTCCACCAAATTTACCTACACTTTCAGGAGGTGTTCCTACTAAACGAACATCTGTATAATCCTGGTAAACGAAATAGTAATACTCATTTCCCTGAAAGAAAGGACGAACAGAAACCGTATATTTTCCGCCTTCGTTATTTTCTTTTTCAATCAAATTGATTTCTTGCTGAATGATTTTGTTTCTTTCAGTTTCCGACATTTGGTCGTTTACTTTTGATAAAATTCTTTTAGAAACATCATCCATACGAACGAAGAAACGAACGTATAACGATTTTGGTTTCATTTCAGCACTTCTTTGCTTTGCCCAAAAACCGTCTTTTAGATAATTTTGTTCTGCTGTAGAAAGTTCCGCAATGGCATTATATCCACAGTGGTGATTGGTTAAAACCAATCCGTCTTTAGAAACGATTTCAGCAGTACAACCTCCGTTGAATTGCACAATCGCATCTTTTAAACTATGATGATTAATGCTGTAAATTTCTTCGGCTGTCAATTGTAAGCCCATTTTTTCCATATCTCTATGGTTCAATCTTTCGATAAACATCAAAAACCACATTCCTTCATCAGCTTTCACCGGAAGAGCCATTAAGCACATGGTTAAGAATAAAACTATTTTTTTCATGTTAATTTGTTTAAGTTCTGCGAATATAGAGCATTTTCGCAAAAAAAATATGCCAAAACATCAAAATCAGAACATATCAAATACATTCTACCTTTGTTTTACGAATTTCGCAAATTTCACAAATAGAAAATTAAGATTATATTATGATAAAATAGTCATTTAAATTATGAAAATTAAAACAAAACTTAAATAAAAAATTTAATCAATTGCTTATTTTGTAATAATTAACTTCCTTTAATAAAATTAACTTATAAATTATTTCCTACTATTTCAATTTGTATAGATTTGTAAAAATTTTACTTAATCAATACAAAATGAAAAAATTATTATTAGTAGTTGCCTTATTTATAGCAACTGTTTCAAACGCTCAAAAAGGTTCTGTCTTTTTAGGAGGAAATGTAGGCTTTACATCAGAAAAAATTGGGGATTCCAAATCGAATGATTTTGAATTTGCACCAAGAGTTGGATACCAGTTTGCTGACAACTGGGGAGCCGGTGTAGAAGGATCAATCCAGAATGTAGATACTGACGGATTAGAAAAAAGTGAAAAATATAAAATTGGAGGCTTTTTACGTTATACAACTTCAATTACTGAATTATTTGCATTTTATGCTGATTTAGGAGTAGGGTATCAAACCAACTCTATCAATGACGCAAAGGGTATGTATGCCAGTTTTACGCCTAATTTATCTATCAATATAAAAAGAGGCCTTGCCTTAAATTTCTCTATTGGTGGACTGAATTATGACAACATCGATGGCCATAATGATCTGAGACAGGAACGCATAGGATTTGATTTTGGAAAAACTTTTAAAATTGGAATTTCCAAAAATTTCGAATTGTAATTTAAATTAATCGAAATAATTTGTTTTTTTCGTTAAAAAACAAAAACCCGACAATCACAAAATTGTCGGGTTTTCTATTTTTAAAACATAATGTTTACTCGTTTAACATTTTCCAAAGTTTATCCTTCAGATCTGTTAACCCTTGTTGGGCCACTGAAGAAATAAACATATATGGAATATCTTTGAAAGCAACATCCAGTTCAACTTTAAGTTCAGCTTTAAGTTCATCATCAAGCATATCGCATTTTGAGATTACTAAAAGACGTTCTTTGTCTAACATTTCAGGATTGTATTTGGTCAACTCGTTAACCAAAATATCATACTCCCCTTTGATGTCCGGCGTATCAACAGGAACCAAGAACAACAATGTTGAGTTACGCTCAATATGACGCAGGAAATAATGTCCTAAACCTTTTCCTTCGGCAGCACCTTCAATAATCCCGGGAATATCAGCAATTACAAAAGACTGAAAATCTCTATATGCCACAATTCCTAAGTTTGGTTTTAAAGTTGTAAAAGGATAATCAGCAATTTTTGGTTTTGCAGAAGTCAATACCGATAATAAAGTTGATTTTCCAGCATTAGGAAAACCTACTAAGCCAACGTCTGCCAAAACTTTTAATTCCAGGATAACATCCATTTCTACTCCCGGTAAACCTGGTTGTGCATATCTTGGTGTTTGATTGGTTGAACTTCTAAAATGCCAGTTTCCTAATCCTCCTTTTCCTCCTCTTGAAAGAATTTGTTTTTCACCGTCCTCAGTAATTTCGAATAAAGTTTCGCCGGTTTCTTTATCTTTTACGACAGTCCCTAAAGGAACTTCAATAAATTTATCATCTCCATCAGCACCTGTACTACGATCTCCTCCTCCATCTCCACCGTGACCGGCTTTAATATGACGGGCAAATTTTAAATGAAACAATGTCCAAAGACCTTTATTCCCTACTAAATATACGTGTCCTCCACGACCACCATCACCTCCGTCCGGGCCTCCTTTTTCGATAAATTTCTCCCTATGTAAATGTGTAGATCCTTTTCCTCCCTTTCCGGAAGAAACATATATCTTAACATAATCTACAAAATTTCCTTCTGTCATTTTCTTTTTGTTTATGTATAGTTTAAAGTCTAAAGTTTCAGGTTTCAAGTTGGCGTGATACACATAACCTGAAACCTGAAACAAAATAAACCTGAAACAAATTTTTATTCTCAGTCTCAGCCTCGTTTTCAGCGCAAACTGCGACTGAATACTGTGACTGAAAACTATTTATTCTCTTTACTCTTTAAGTGCTTTTACCAGCACTTTATCAATCTTTACGCCATCCATATCGATGACTTCTAACACAAATTTTTGCCATATTAATTTTTCGCCTTCCTTAGGAATATGAGAAAGCTCGGTCATAATCATTCCGCTTACAGTATTTACTTCATAGTCATTTGTCAATTCGTCCAACTCAAAATAAGTTAGGAAATCGTGTAATGAATAGTGTCCGTCAACCAACCATGAACCATCTTCTCTTTCTATTAATTGAAATTCATCCTTATAAAAATCAGATGCATCTCCAACCAAAGCTTCCAGAATATCATTCAAAGTAATGATACCCTGAAAAACACCATATTCATCAGAAACCAAAGCATAGTGAATTCCTGTTTTTTTGAAATTCTCAAGTGCTTTGTAAGCGGTTGTCTGCTCCATTAAATAGGGAGCATCTACCATAATTGCGCTTAAATCAAAATGATCGCTTTCGATATTGGCAAATATGTTTTTTAAGGTTACAATTCCAACAATATCGTCGTAATTATCCCTGTAAACTGGATAAATGGTATGTAAATCCATTAAAACCAATTCCTTTATTTTTGCTTTATCGGCATTTAAAGGCAACATGTCTACCGATTTACGGTGTGTCATTAAAGAATTTACTTTTCGGTCGCCAATATGAAAAACACGCTCTACAATATCTTGCTCGATTTCCTGAACTTCTCCACCTTCTGTTCCTTCCTTGATGATGGCTTTAATTTCTTCCTCTGTTACTTTACCGTCGGCAGAAGGTTTTATTTGCAAAATATTCAATAAAAAATCAGTCGAAGTGGTAAGCAGCCAAATAAACGGCGCTGTAATGATCGAAATAATCTTCATTGGCAATGCTACCATTTTTGCAATCGATTCGGGATAGTTTAATCCGATTCGTTTTGGCAATAATTCTCCTAAAACTAATGAGAAAAATGTTAAAACTACCACAACAATCCCTACGGCAACTGAATGTGCGTAAGGTCTGAAAATTGCAAATCCGTTAACAAATGATTCTACATCAATTGTGATTTTATCACCACTATAAATACCGGTTAAAATCCCGATTAAGGTAATTCCGATTTGTACTGTAGACAAAAATTTATTTGGCGAATTGGCTAAATCGAGCGCAATTTTGGCACTTTTATTTCCTTTTTTTGCGGCAGTTTCAAGTCTATTTTTTCTTGCTGAAATAAGTGCAATTTCAGACATAGAGAAAACTCCGTTTAATAGTATTAGAAAAAATATTATTAGTATTTCCAATTTGAGGGTGATTCGTTATTTACTAGTTAGTTAATGTAATTTGTAATCTAAATGTTTTTAGCTCATCCCGATAGCTATTATCGGGAAAAGAAAAAAGCCCGGAGCTAAAAAAACTAATTTTTCCTGCCAGAAAACAATCGATTCCCAAGCATAGGGATAAGCTCGTTTTATAGTATAGAAAAATAGTTTTTTTACTCGGGTCCCGATAGCTATCGGAAGGTAACGTACAGCTGGAAAAAGCTTCTACAAATTATCTATAACTGACGTTAATCGTTCTGTAATTTCTTCGATAGTTCCGATACCGTTTACGGCGTGAAACTTATTTTGTTCTTTATAATATCCAATTAATGGAGCGGTTTTCTCGTTGTACTCCTGATATCTGACACGAATTTTTTCTTCGTCCTGATCATCAACTCTTCCACTTGTTTTCCCTCTTTCTAACAAACGCGCTATAAGAATTTCATCATCAGCTTCTAATGCGATTGTAGCAGTAACACTTGACCCAATTGTTGGTAAAAATTTATCCAAAGCTTCTGCCTGGTCCAAAGTTCTTGGATAACCATCAAACAAAAAACCTTGAGTATCCGGATGTTTATTTACCTCGTCTATTAACATTGCAGTAGTAACTTCGCAAGGAACCAATTCTCCATTGTCCATAAAAACTCTTGCTTTTTTACCTAAATCTGTATCATTTTTTAAATTAAAACGAAAAATATCTCCTGTTGAAAGATGTGTTAATTTGTATTTTTCTTTTAAAAATTCTGCCTGAGTCCCTTTTCCTGCCCCTGGCTTTCCAAATAAAACAATGTTAATCATAATATGAGTGAGTGTTGTTACTTCTGTTTTTTATAAGAAGTTTTAAATGAATATATAGTTGTGTGTGTGTTTATAATTATTCTGCCAATTTATATACTTCGGCTAAATTTCGTCCTAAACCATCGTAATCTAATCCGTAACCAACAATGAATTTATTTGGAATTCTGATTCCGATATAATCTATTTTAATGTCTTTTTTATAAGCATCCGGTTTAAAAAACAATGTAGCAATTTTAAAATGCTTTACGTTTAGCTCTTTAAATATGTGTTTTAATTCTTCGATTGTGTTTCCGGTATCGATAATATCCTCGATGATAATCACGGTTCTGCCTGTCAAATCCTGATTGATACCAATTAATTCTTTTACTGTATTAGTACTTTCAGTTCCTTCGTAAGATGCCATTTTGATAAATGAAACCTCGCAGGGACTTTTGTACTTTTTAAGAAAATCAGCAACGACCATGAATGCACCATTTAAAACACCAATAAAAATTGGAGTATCATCTCCAAAATCATCCTCTACTTGTGCTACTAATTTGGTCAAAGCAAAATCAATTTCTTTGGCCGAAATAAACGGAACAAATTGTTTATCGTGAAGTTGTATCATTATTTTTATGTTTAAAATAATGGGCAAAGATACAGAATTACAACCAAACTGTAAGTATCAAAATAGGCAGGACACATATTTTTTTAAGAATGTTAAATATCACTTAATATTTACAAATATTTTCTTGCAAGTATTTTTTATTTTACTAAATTGTTGTTCTATAAACATTTAACCCAAACACCAATGAAAACTACTTCGCAAATATTTTCAATATCTTTATTAGCCATACTGACAGCCTGTAATGGACAAGTAAAAAAAGAAGAGAAAGAGGCTCTCGCCAAACAACCCAACATTATAGTAAAAACTGCTATTGGCGATATTACCTTACCACCGCCGTATGCCACCGAATCTAAAACCAACAACAGCAAAGTGATAAAATGGCCTGAAGGCAAAACACCAGTAGCACCTGCAGGTTTTACAGTTACAAAATTTGCAGATGGTTTCGAAAATCCACGTTGGACTTATATTGCTCCAAATAATGACATTTTTGTGGTGGAAAGCGGAACAAGAACGAGTAAAAATCAGATTATCATTCTTCGTGATAAAGATAAAGACGGAAAATTTGAAACACGTGAGGTTTTCTTAAAAGACCTCAACAGGCCTTTTGGAATGCTGGTGCTTAAAGACTTTTTTTATGTGGCGAATACTGACGGACTATACCGATATCCTTATAAAAATACCCCTCTTAAATTAGAAACTCAGGGAACCAAAATTCTTGAACTTCCTGCGGGAGGGTACAACAATCACTGGACGAGAAATATAATTGCCAATCCTGATGGAACAAAAATCTATGTTTCAGTGGGTTCCGGGAGTAATGTTGGCGAAAACGGAATGGATAAAGAAGTTCGTCGTGCGGATATCTTAGAAATTAATCCTGACGGAACAGGTGAAAAAATTTATGCTGCCGGTCTTAGAAATCCTGTTGGAATGGACTGGAACCCTGCCAACAAAGAACTCTGGACAGCGGTTAACGAACGTGATGAATTGGGCGATGACCTTGTTCCGGATTACATTACCAGTGTAAAAAGAGACGGTTTTTATGGTTGGCCATACTCATATTACGGAAATAACCTCGATCCGAGAATGAAAGGCGAACGTAAAGATCTTGCCGAAAAAGCAATTGTTCCTGATGTTCCGGTTGGTGCTCACACGGCTTCTTTAGGATTGGCATTTTATAACAAAACAGCTTTTCCTGCAAAATATAAAAATGGAGCTTTCGTAGGACAACACGGATCATGGAACCGTGCTAAAATATCAGGTTACAAAGTTGTTTTTGTTCCTTTTGCAAACGGAAAACCTTCCGGCAAACCAGAAGACTTTTTAACTGGTTTTATTTCTAATGCTGATAAAGCTGAAGTTTTTGGTCGCCCGGTTGCGGTAACGGTTATGCAAGACGGATCGCTTTTGGTTAATGATGATAGCGGGAATACAATTTGGAAGGTAACTGCTAATAAATAAATTCCACATTAGGTTTCTTAGGACCATAACTAATTTAACCGCAAAGTTCGCTAAGTTTTTTCTATAGTTTTTATAAATACAAAGTTCGCAAAGCTTTGTATAGAACTAGCTTTGCGAACTTTCTATTTTTTAAAGTTAACATTAGGATATAAATCTTATCGAACTTTGCGATTAATTTTTTTCACTTTTCCATATTTTTAATAATTAAGCGTAAAACTGCTCAACAAACTCTTTTATGATTTTAAAAAAATATTGTTTCCTTTTTTTTGTGTTTATATGTTTCCAAAGCATCAAGGCACAAAAAAGAGAAAGCAAAACTATTGATTCTGTAAAAACCCAAAAATTGGACGAAGTAGTTATTAGTCCGCTCCATATTAATAACCGATTACAAAACACCCCTGCTTCTATTGGGATTTTATCTAAAAAAGACCTTCTGCAAAATAACGCCACAGATATTAGTACCGTAATCAATACGATTCCCGGTGTATTCATGCAATCATCCAATTTTACAACAACCCGAATTTCGATTCGTGGTATTGGCGCACGAACTCCTTACGGAACTAATAAAATCAGGGCTTTTTATGGTAGTATTCCGCTGACTTCAGGAAACAGCGAAACGGTGATTGATGATATTGATCTGGAAAATATCGGGCAAATTGAAGTGATTAAAGGTCCGCTCTCTAGTATTTATGGTGCGGGTTTGGGCGGTGCGATTTTGATTTCACCTCAACTTCTAAAAACAAATGGAGAAAATGCAAATGTAAGCAGTATTTTTGGTTCGTTTGGATTACTTAAAAATAGTTTGAATTATAGTCTAAATGAGAAAAGTTCTAGTCTGAATATCAACTATCATAATCTTAAGACTGATGGATGGCGAGAAAACAGTTCTTATAATCGGGAAGGAATCACCCTTGCCGGAGAACTATTCAAAAAGAAAAACAGCAAGCTTACTTACTTTTCAAATTATACGTATCTAAAAGCGTATATTCCGAGTTCTATTAGTAAGGAAGTATTTGACAGTAATCCGAAACTGGGCGCTCCCACCTGGGTAGCTTCAAAAGGATATAAAGAATACAAATCGACTCTGGGCGGATTGGCTTATGATTTTAAAATTAATAATCATCTGAATAATTCAACTTCGGTTTTTATTAATTATAAGGATAGTAACGAACCCCGTCCTTTTGACATTTTACGCCAATATACTTTTGGGACCGGAGGGAGAACCCAATTTTCAGGAAATTTTAAAACAGGAAAAACAGAAAATCAATTTATTGCCGGGATTGAATATTTTACGGATAATTATAACGGTAATACTTTTGAAAATTTATATAAAAACAACAACGGACAAGGCAGTTTGCAAGGAAATCAACTAACTGAAACCGATCAAAAAAGGCATTTTTACAATATCTTTTCACAAATCAGAACTTTACTTTCGGATCAATTCGAAATTCAGGCGGGACTGAATTATAACGAAACCCATTTTGAGCTTACGAATTTTCTCCCGAATAAAACCTCAACTGAAAAATACAGTTATGACGGAATCTTTTCGCCACAACTGTCTTTTTTATTTAAACCTAATCAGGAACGCACTTTATACTTTTCGGCAAGTCGCGGATTTTCATTACCTGCCACCGAAGAAACACTTACCAGTACGGGAAACATCAATCCCGATATAAAACCTGAAAGTGGTTATAATTTTGAAGCGGGGGGAAAATTCTATTTCTTCAATAAAAACCTTTACACGGAATTTGCCCTTTACCGAATGGAAATAAAAGATTTATTGGTAGCCAAACGAATCGGCGATGATCAGTACGAAGGTATAAATGCCGGCAAAACTTTTCATGAAGGAATTGAAATTCTGACAAAACACAATTGGCCAATAAATCGTTTTTTGACGTTGAATTCTTTTATTGCTGCTTCTATAGGAAAATATGAATTTAAAGATTTTGTCGATAACGGAAATGATTATTCGGGAAATAAATTAACGGGGGTTGCTGCCAATAAAGTAAACGCCGGGATTATTTTAAACACGAATTTAGGCATTTACCTTTCTGCTGATTTTCAGTTTACAGATAAAATTCCGTTGAACGATGCCAATTCAGCTTATTCCGATTCTTATACTATCATTAATCTAAAAACAGGTTATCGATTTGAAATACTACACAATTTAAATACCAATTTCGCTTTTGGCATTAATAACTTAACAGATGAAAAATATGCCTCTATGATTTTACCCAATGCAGTTGCTGTAGGGAATTCAACTCCCCGATATTATTATCCCGGCCTTCCTGTAAATTATTACGGATCAATTTCATTAAATTACTTATTTTAGAGGTGTATTAAAACCCGAAAAATGTCATCTGAATTACAAACAAAACTGGATTATGTAAAAGCGTACAGGGAAAATCGCCTGATGGCAGCACAATATGTTCTTGAAAATCAGTCTTTATTTCATGAATTGATTCAAATTTGTTTTTCTCCATTAGATAAAAACAATCACAAAGCCTGCTGGATTTTAGAATTTGTGTCTTATGAAGAATTGATATGGCTGCAACCTTATCTTGATTTCTTTTGTTCTCATTTGAAAGTTTTAAAAGACGAAAGTTCCATTAGGCCAATTGCAAAGGTGGTGCAGTTGTTGGTGAAATCACATTATAAAAAGAATGAAAATGTCATTTTTCTTTCTGAACAAAACCTGCAAGATTGCATCGAAGCTTCTTTTGACTGGCTAATCAACGATGTAAAAGTGGCTACTAAAGCCTATTCAATCAGAACATTATATATCTTAGGAAATCATTATGACTGGATTCATCCGGAACTTCAAATTATCCTCAATAAAGATTATGGGGATCACTCTGCTGCCTATAAAGCGGTAGCAAGAGAAGTTTTAAAGAAAATAGAATAGTTTTTAATGCATAAAAAAAGGACATCTACCTACAGATGTCCTCTTTTACTACTCAAAAAAATAAAAAAACGTTTCGATTATTGTACCTCTGTTAAAATTTAAAGCGAAGGAAAAACTCATTTGAATTTTTAGCACTTGCTACTATTTTACCAATATTGGTTTCGTATGCATATCCAAGTGTTAAATGATCACTAATTGTCAAACCTGCAATTGCCGCATAAGCATCATCGAATCTATAGCTCCCTCCAATTTCCAGAAATTTCTCGATTTGAAGCATTAAATTAACATCTACCGAAAGTGGTGAACCATTAACATATCGCATCATAAAGGATGGTTTTAACACTAACTCTGTAGCAGTATTAAAAGTATAATCATAACCACTGCTCAAATAAATATGTGCTCTGTCTGTTGCAACAGAAGTGTATCCCTCTTTATTTTTGGCACGTTCCGTATTTAACATTCTTGGGACAGAAAGGGATACGAAAAATTTATCATTCTTTAATAAAGCTCCAACACCTACGTTTGGATTAAATTGATTGATAGTCACTAAAGCCGGATCTGATTGAGGCGAATAGGTTTCAAGCCCTGAAGTATTCACGTTGTAGAAATTACCTCCTGCTTTTACTCCCAGATACAAATCAGTAAGAGCACCTACCTGAATTTTATAAGAGAAATCAATTCCTAATTGGGTTTGTTTTTCGATAAATGTTTTATCATACACCATAGAAACACCTAACCCTAAATTACTGCCAACTGATGTTCCGAAAGAAACTGCTTGTGTTTGCGGTGCGTCTTTAATCCCTGTCCATTGCTGACGAATGGTGCTTGCTAAAACAGTTTCTCCGTCAACACCTGCATAGGCTGGATTCACAACATTCATATGGTAGCGATACGTTGTAAAAAGACTTTCTTGTTGGGCAAAAAGCATACTACTAAAAAGTAGTAATGCTCCCGCCAATATATTTTTAATTATTTTCATTTCTAAAATTTTATTTTTTACAATTACCTGTTAATGTAGATCCAACCTTCTTTGTCAACTGTTCCGTTACCATCTAAATCAATCTGATAGTAATAGGAACTTGATTCTGGTAAAGAGCTTGAATTTCCTTTGTAATGTCCGTCCCAATCATTTTGGTAATTTCTTGCTGTGAATACTTCTGTTCCCCAACGATTGAAAACACGTACAACTGAATTAGGATGATTTTCGATATTCGAAATAACCCATGTATCATTGATACCATCTCCGTTTGGAGTAAATGCCTGAGAAATATTCATTTGATCTTTATCACAAGCATCGCCTATACCATTGTTGTTACGATCTTCCTGATACGGATTTGCTGTAATTGGACAGTTGTCAAACGAATCTTTAACTCCGTCATTGTCGTCATCATCGTCACAATTGTCTAAAATTCCGTCATTATCATTATCTCCAGCTTTATTTACAATCGTAACTTTTGCAGTAGCCGTAGCTGTATTTCCAGCTTTGTCTTTTACAGTCAGAATAACCGTATTCACTCCAACATTGGTACAATTAAAAGAAAGTTTATCAAGTGTTATTGTAGCAATACCACAATTGTCAGAACTTCCGTTATTGATTTGATTTGGTGTTATAGAAACATTTCCGACATCATCAAGTTCTACAGTTAAGTCCTGAGTTTTTGCAATTGGAAGAATATTATCCTGAACAGTTAAAATTGCTGTTGCAGAAGATTTATTTCCGCTTGCATCAATAGCAGTAAGTGTAATTGTATTAGCTCCTACATTATTACAAGTAAATGTACTTTTAGAAAGAGACAATATTGGCGCGTTACAAATATCTGTTGATCCATTGTCTACTTGTGCAGGAATTATTGTTACACTTCCGGTTGCATCAAGCTGAACTGTAATGTTTTTTGCCAGTACAATTGGCGCAATCTTATCTTCTATAATTACTGTTGCAGTTTTAGACGAAACGTTTCCGTATGCATCTGTTGCAGTCAACGTAACAATATTAGCTCCAATATTCGCACATGTAAATGTATTTGGTGAAACGATTAAAGTTGGAGTTCCGCAAGCATAAGTTGATCCGTTATTAATATCTGTAGCTACAAGCGATGCGTTTCCTGATGCATTCAATTGAATCGTAATATTTTTTGTTACTACGTTTGGTAAAATTTTGTTTTCCACTTTTACTATTGCAGTTTTCGACGAAGTATTTCCGCTCGCATCCGTAGCCGTAAGTGTCACTGTATTGTTTCCAATGTTTGCACAAGTAAATGTACTTGGAGATACAACCAAAGTTGGGGCTCCACAAATATCAGTTGATCCATTATCAACATCTGCAGCCTGAATTGTTACTACACCAGAAGCATCAAGTTGAACTGTGATATCTTTTGTCAAAACAGTTGGTGCAATTTTATCTTCGATTTTTACAATGGCAGTTTGAGAAGAAATATTCCCGTTTACATCTGTAGCTGTTAAAGTAACTGTATTGTCTCCAAGATTAGCACACGTAAATGCATTTGGAGAAACGACTAAAATTGCAATTCCACAAGCATCTGTCGATCCATTATCAATATCAGAAGTTACAATTGAGGCGTTTCCTGTTGCATCAAGCTGAACTGTGATATCTTTTGTTAAAACAGTAGCAGCAATTTTATCTTCGATTGTTACAATGGCAGTTTGAGAAGAAATGTTTCCGTTTGCATCTGTAGCTGTTAAAGTTACTGTATTGTCTCCAAGATTAGCACACGTAAATGCATTTGGAGAAACGACTAAAGTTGCAATTCCACAAGCATCTGTCGATCCATTATCAATATCAGAAGTTACAACTGAGACGTTTCCTGTTGCATCAAGCTGAACTGTGATATCTTTTGTCAAAACAGTAGCAGCAATTTTATCTTCGATTGTTACAATGGCAGTTTGAGAAGAAATATTACCGTTTGTATCTGTAGCTGTTAAAGTAACTGTATTGTCTCCAAGATTAGCACACGTAAATGCATTTGGAGAAACGACTAAAGTTGCAATTCCGCAAGCATCTGTCGATCCATTATCAATATCAGAAGTTACAATTGAGGCGTTTCCTGTTGCATCAAGCTGAACCGTGATATCTTTTGTCAAAACAGTAGCAGCAATTTTATCTTCGATTGTTACAATGGCAGTTTGAGAAGAAACATTCCCGTTTACATCTGTAACTGTTAAAGTAACTGTATTTGCTCCAATATTAGCACAAGTAAATGAAGTTTTATCTAATTCAATTTTATCAATGCCACAATTATCAGATGAACCGTTGTCAACATCAGAAGTTAAAATCGTAGCATTTCCTGTTGCATCAAGCTGGGCTGTAAAATCTTTTACAATTACCGTTGGCAACTCATTATCTGTTACCATTACCGTTTGAATTACTACAGCGGCCGCATTTCCGTTATCATCACTTACATTCCATGTAATTGTTGTACTTCCTACAGGATAAAAATCTGTAAGCAATTTTGAATCACTTCTTACTCCTGTTGGAGTAACAACTGCACAATTATCAGTAGCTGTTGCCGAAACTGAAACCAATGCACCGCAAATACCTGAATCTGTATTTACATTTTGATCTCCGTTTGAAACAATTACCGGAATTTCATTATCTGTTACCGTTACGGCTTGGATTAATTCAACTGCATCATTCCCGTTAACATCTTTTACATTCCATTTGATTGTTGTTGTTCCCACCGGATAAACATCTGTAAGTAATTTGGCATCACTTCGCACGCCTGTTGGATTTCCAACGCTACAATTGTCTGTTGCAGATGCTGAAACGGTTACAGTTGCACCACAAGTATTTGCATCAACATTTACATTTTGATCTCCGTTTGAAGTAACAACGGGAATTTGATTGTCTTTTACTTCTACTGTTTGTGTACATTGAACTGAGTTTCCGGAAGCATCAGTTGCTTTCCAAATTACTTCAGTAATTCCTACAGGATACACTCCCGAGGCGTCATTCGTTCCGGTAATATTATTGGTAACTGTAATTCCATTTGAACAATTATCCGAAGCTATTGAATTTGCACTACCAACCACCCAAAGAAGTGCGTTTTTCATCAGAATAGTTCCATCTGTAGTAGCAGTCCAAAAATCAGATCGTGAAGTTGATGAAGGAGGGAAAAAATTTAAATCTGCCCTGCGAACCTTTGATAATCCAACATTTTCTTTAATAATTACAAGTGGTGTCCCATCTGCCCAGTCTGCAATCTTAACCGCTCCTGTTGCCAATGTTCTGGAACTGCTTCTATAACCTGAAGTTCCCCCATTAAAACTTAACACTCCATTCATAATTGGATGCATTGAGTTGTAAACGGTCCCTAATGATTGCGATCTACCATTCAACTGCCCCCCTGCAATAAGACAACGGTATGCATCTGTATTAAAAGCACCTGACACTCCTAAGCCACTAAGTTCAAATACCATTGACACAACTCCTCCGCCATTATCTACATAAGTTGCTAAATTATTTCCTAAAAGTGTTGCGTTATTTAAAACATTATCAGTCCAAACTAATGCGGCTTTATAGTTAGCCAAAAGCGTCGTACCGGGCGTACCTGAAGCTGCATTAAAAAAATCAACCGAGTCAAAAGCTCCAGTTGCAATTAATTTATTTTGTACTTCGGCTACCCAACTTACATTCTCAGCAGCAATAAGTAATATTTTAGGTTTCAAATTACCTGCCTTAGGAATTACAACATTTGCAGTGCAAATTCCGGGATCACTATTTGTCACAATATTAGCCGGACACGTTATTACCGGCGCAGTATCATCTATAACCTTAATTGTCGCTGTTGCATAACTTTTATTTCCATCTGTATCAGTAACAACAAGAGTAACTGTATTGTCGCCAATATTTGCACAGCTAAAAGTGAAAGAAGGTTTCAAAGATGCCGGTGAAGGTTCGTATGAAGCGCTTATAGAAAGTATCTTACCTACATTCGGACAAGGATCGCCCCCCATATTAGCATTACTTATAAAAATACTGGCTGAATTGTTATTCAAGAAATAAGACGAAACAAAAGATTGAACATTTGAATAACAAGAAGGATAAGAAGCATCTGCACAACTTTTGGCTGATGTACCATAAATTGCAAAATCTACCGTCTTAAAAATTGATCCTGTTGCTGCAGCAGCCAACAGCGTACTGTTCTCATTTGCTGTAATACAACGTGTTCCAACAGTAGCGGTCGTCAGCATGTAACTGGCGATTCCTGTGTTATCTGTAGAACCATTATCCACATCCTGAGCATTCACTGTCACATTTCCGGAAGCATCGAGCTTTACAGTAATGTTTTTTGCTATTGCAGTAGGGGGATTTTGAGCATGTATCATATTGATAAAAAGAAATACGATACTCACTAAAAAGAGTAATTTTAATTTCATACTGGTTAGGTTTAGATTTATTTCAAGCGCAAAAATAGACTGAAATAAAACCCTCGAATAGCCCATTCGGACACATCAATAGCCCGAAACGACCAGCACAATTTACCATACAAAACAGAATGCTTATAACTTGCAAAACAACACAATTAAAAACCTAAAAAACAATGAGTTAAAAATAAAAACACGTATAAATACGGTGTTAACAAAATCATAAAAAAAAATAACAAAAAGAAGAATCAAATCACTGAAAAGAAAGAATTTTACACTGATTATAATCGAATTTCTGACGGCATTTTTCCAAAACGTTTTTTAAAGTTAGCCGTAAACTTGCTGGAACTTTTATAACCGGTTGCCAAAGCAATGTTTTTTATTTGCATATCGGTATTCTGAATCATCTGCATGGCGAGCAATAATTTCTTTTCTTTATGATACTGTCCCATCGAAACGCCATGAACAGATTTAAAAGTCAGCTTGAGTTTTGTTGGAGACATGCCTACTTTTTCGGCAATATATTCTACTCCTAAAAAAGGATTGGTAATCGTATCCAAAAGTAATTTTTCAGCCTTCGCAATTTTTCTATACTCCGGAGTTTCTGTTGGAGTATAATTACCAATGCGCTGATCTATATAAGCATTTTTAAAAAAAGTAGAAATCAATTGAAAGGTCTGCGTTTTTAAAATCGCCTTACTCAATAAGTCATGATTATTCTTTTCTAAATTAATCAAAATTTCTCTGGATAATTCTGCAGCATTAGGCACAATATCCTGATAGGTAATAAAGCCTTTATCTGAATTCAGAAACTTTTTGATCTGATTTTCTTCCGGTAATGTCTTAAAAGAAAAATTGTGTTCTGCCCATTCTTTGCTAAATCCATATAAATAAAATTCGCAAACAGAACCTTTATAAAAATATGCACCAACTTCTGTCCCCGGTCTTTTAAATCCCCAGTATTTGCTTGAGAAAGGCGTTTTATCGGCAAATGTATTTTGTAGTTTTACCTCACTTTCAAAAACCGAAAAGGTAAGCGTATAATAGTCAATTGGAAAATCTTCATCATAAATAGCTTTTAACATCACGTTTTTCTTAAAAGTAATATTTGTCGCAATGATCCAGAAACCCTCTTCGATTTCGCGATAACGCATTACTCCTTTCGAAAAAGGATTGTTTCTGTAAACTGCCTGCTCTTCTACAATATGTTTGACTGATGGAGAATTTATAATGCTTTGAACAATAACCTGAGGAGAATTAGACAAATACGGTAATTCGAAAAAACCATCTCTATAAAAGTTGATATTCTCCTTTATAAATTTAATCCACTTTCCAACATTCATAAAATGATATTCAAATTTTAATTTTCTCTCAAAACAGATGGTAACTCGCCAAATCGTTTCTTAAATGCCGCCGCAAATTTACTGGCACTTTCATAGCCTGTAATGGCTGCAATCATCTGAATTTCGACTTCAGAGTTCTGCAGTAATTGTTGGGCAAGAAGCATATTTTTTTCTTTATGATATTGCAGCATAGAGAATCCAAATACAATTTTAAAATTGGCTTTTAATTTTGTTGGAGAAGTATTTACCTCAGCCGCAATAGTATCGATTCCCAGAAAAGCAGCTTGCAAATTATGCAGAATCATTTTCTCTGCTTTAGCCACATTAAAGTAATCTAAATTACTTAACGAAACATTATCCGGTATACGACTATCCTCAAAAGAATGTTTAAAAAACTCCGTAATTAACTTCATACACGACTTGCGCAATTCTGGTGTATTTAGGTGTATTTTATCTTCAGCTTCTAATATTTTTGATATTTTTTTTGATAAAACATGAGCCTTTGGAGCAATATCCAACCAGGTATAAAATCCTTTTTGAGTATTAAAAAAGCTTTCCAGCACACCTTTCCCACAAAACTTACCTGATTTAATATTTTGATCTACCCATTCCTTATTCATGGCAATATTGAAAAACTTACCTTCGGTTCCTTTATAAAAGTAAGTAGCAACCTCGGTATCAGGCTTATAAAAAGTCCAGCAAGTACTCAATAAAGTAATGGGATCAGAATCTTTAAAAGGAAATTTATATTCGAAAACTGAAAACGATAAAATATAATACTCTTTGAGGTGATCTTTTGTATAAGTCGCTTTTGCAAGGACATTTTCTTTAAGTGCAATATTAGTTTCCAAAATCCAGAATCCTTCCTCTATTTTGCGGTAACGCATTTTTCCTTTCCAAAAAGTATTGTCTGACGAAATAACCTGCTTTACAGCATTATGTTTGATTATAGGAATTTTGATAAGGCTGTCTAACATCACCTGAGGAGAATTAGACAAGTACGGTAATTCGAAAAAATCATCTTTTAAGAGAAAAAGAAACTTTTGAATGTGAATTGCCCAATCGTTTGTGGTCATGTACTTTATTAAATCTACAGCGGTTAAAAATCGGGTCAAACGTACGGAATTCAAATCCACAAAACAAAATTTTGAAACGAGATATTTTAAAAAATTTTAACATTTAAGGCGATCCTTTTTTTTTGTACTATTAATATGAAAAAACAGGAATTCAATACACAATAAATTGGCATTTCTATTTTATAAAGTATCTTTGCAAAAACACCACAACAATGAATTATTTTTCTTCTGATTTTAAGTTAGGAATATTAGGTGGCGGACAATTAGGAAAAATGCTGTTGTCTGACACTCGAAAATTTGACATACAAACTTATGTTTTAGATCCGAGCGATGAAGCTCCGAGTAAAATTGCCTGTAATAAATTCTTCAAAGGCGATTTGATGGATTATGAAACGGTTTATAATTTTGGGAAACAAGTCGACGTTCTAACTTTCGAAATTGAGTTGGTCAATCTTGAAGCTTTAACGCAGTTGGAAAAAGAAGGTCTAAAAGTATATCCTTCTCCAAAAACCCTAAAAGGAATTCAGAATAAAGGCGTTCAGAAAGATTTTTATATTGAAAGTAAAATTCCAACAGCGGCTTATTTAAGATTTGAAAGCCCCTTACAACTTCAAAAATCTGTTGGAAATAATGAAATCACGATTCCGTTTGTGTGGAAATGTACAGAGTTTGGTTACGATGGCAATGGCGTAAAAGTAATTCGTCAGATTTCAGACATGGATGATTTACCCAATGTAGAATGTATTGCTGAAACAATGGTGCCTTTCAAAAATGAATTGGCCGTTATCGTAGTAAGAAATCCGTCAGGAGAAATTAAAACGTATCCGGTTGTCGAAATGGAGTTTCATCCGGAAGCCAATCAGGTAGAATATGTAATTTGTCCTGCCAGAATTGACGAAAAAGTGGCCGAAAAAGCCAGAGCAATTGCTTTGAATGTTTCGGAGAAATTCAACCATGTTGGTCTTTTGGCAGTTGAAATGTTTCAAACCCACGAAGATGAAATTTTGGTAAACGAAGTAGCTCCCCGCCCACACAATTCAGGTCATTATTCTATCGAAGCCAGTTATACCTCACAATTCGAAAATCATTTACGCGCTATTCTTGATCTTCCGTTAGGAAATACTGATAGTAAAGTTGCCGGAGTTATGGTAAATTTAGTCGGTGCCGAAGGTTTCTCCGGAGATGTAGTTTACGAAAATATCGAAACTATTTTAGGTTGGAATGGCGTTACACCACACATTTACGGTAAAAAACAAACACGTCCGTTCAGAAAAATGGGTCACGTTACGATTGTTAACGAGAATATGAACGAAGCAAGACGAATTGCTGAGGATGTTAAGAACACTATTAAAGTAATTAGTATATAAGTTTCAGTCGCAGTCCACAATTTGAAACCTGAAACTTGAAACAAAACAAACTGTTTTCAAAACCTGAAACAAACAAAACAAAAACACACATGAGCAAAGTAGCCATTATAATGGGAAGTATCTCAGACATGCCGGTCATGCAGGATGCCATCGACATACTAAAACAATTTAATATCGAAACTGAAGTTGATATCGTTTCTGCACACAGAACACCGGAAAAATTATTCGATTTCAGTAAAAATGCGCATACCCGTGGCATTTCGGTAATTATTGCCGGAGCCGGAGGAGCTGCACATTTACCTGGAATGGTCGCTTCAATGTCGCCACTTCCTGTAATTGGAGTTCCGGTAAAATCAAGTAATTCAATCGATGGTTGGGATTCAGTTTTATCGATTCTTCAAATGCCGGGCGGAGTTCCTGTTGCCACTGTAGCGTTGAACGGCGCTAAAAATGCCGGTATCTTAGCAGCACAAATTATCGGGAGCCACGACAAAAAAGTTTTGGATACGATTATTGCTTACAAAGAAGAATTGAAAGCGGCTGTTAATAAAGCAGCTGAAGGATTGAAATAGTTTTCAGTTTTTAGTCGCAGTTTTCCGTATAAAACTGCAACTGAATAGAATACTAAAAAACAAAGGCTTCCTGTTACGGAAGCCTTTCTACTTTATAGTTTTTTTTAAAATTATGCTTCCTCTTCAATATCTTCCAGAACAGCTTCGAATTCATATTCTGTAATATCTTCTTTATTTATCCAGTTTTCTGAAGTAACGAGATTATAATTTACATTATCTTGTGTTGTCAATTCCCAAACAATAGCTTCGGCTTCAGGAAATGGAATGTTTTGAGAGATTTGATTTTCAAACAATCTTTTGATAAGGTTTCTGTCAGATAAGCCATTATTCAATAATTTCAGCACATTTTCGGCTGTTAGTCTTTTTACTTCACCATCTGCTGGTGTCATTGAAAAATGAACAACGGACGCTTTTGCATTCGGGAATTTTCCGTTGTATGCTTTAAAAAGTAGCTGATTAATATGAAACAAAGTTCCCTGCATGTCTATTTCTGGATATTCCTCACAAACCTTATCAATTAACATGTTGTGTGCTATTTGCTCAATTTGTCCTTCGCTTAATCGATCACTGAATTTATAGTGCAAGACTATTTCGGCTGCTTCATTAGGTTCGTAATCAGAAATTGCCATTTCTAACAATTCCGGCAAACTCGCTTTGTCTGCTGTTGCACCATCCGGATAGTTGAATTTTTCTAATAGCTGAACAAAATCTTCATCAGACCAATATCCTTCTACTTCATTAACCGTATCTATATTCTTTATTACAATTTGATAATTCATCATTTTATTTTTTACAATTAGTAGGATTAGCATTCTATACTTCTAATCCTATTTTTTACAATTTAGCATTTTTAAAACCGGCACAGAAATAAATAACATATATATAACACAATTTAGTAAGGCTTTTATACTGACAATCAATCTTGTTTAGGTGATTAGATTTTTATAAATTACTATCTTTGGGATTCAAAAATATTGACTTCAATTCATAAATAATTATATCATAATGAACGTTTTACTTTCAAAATTCACCACCAAACATAACACAGCACCTTTTTCGCAAATCAAAATCGAAGATTATTTACCTGCTTTTCAGGAAGGAATTGCTTTGGCTAAAGCTGAAATCGATGCTATCGTAAACAATCCCGAAACTCCAACATTTGAAAATACTGTTGTAGCGATGGATTTTTCAGGAGATATTTTAGATCGCCTTTCTAGTGTTTTCTTCAATTTGAATTCAGCTGAAACCAATGATGAAATGCAGAAGATTGCTCAGGAAGTTTCGCCTTTATTAGCTGAATTCGGGAATGACATTACACTAAACGCTGCTTTATTTGCTAAAATAAAGACGGTTTACGATCAAAAAGAGACCTTAAATCTAAATCCGGAGCAAACGACACTTTTGGATAAAAAATACAAAAGCTTTTCCAGAAACGGCGCTAATTTACCAGAAGATAAAAAAGATAAACTTAGAGAAATTGACAAAGAATTATCGAAACTAAGCTTACAATTTGGTGAAAATGTTTTAGCAGAAACGAATGCTTTCGAATTGCATTTGACTGATGAAAAAGACTTGACAGGATTACCGGAAGGTACAATTGAAGCCGCAAGATTATTGGCAAAAAGCCAGGAAAAAGAAGGATGGATTTTCACATTAGATCACCCAAGTTATGTTCCGTTTTTGACGTATGCGGATAATCGCGAATTGCGTAAAAAAATGGCAATTGCTTTTGGCGCAAAAGCTTTTCAGAATAACGAATTTGACAATCAGGAAAATGTATTAAAGATTGCAAAATTACGTTTCGAAAGAGCGAATTTATTAGGCTACAAAACGCATGCGCATTTTGTTTTGGAAGAAAGAATGGCTGAAAACCCGGAGAAGGTTTTCTCTTTTCTGAATGATTTATTAGCAAAAGCAAAACCGGCAGCTCAAAAAGAATTTGCTGAGTTAACGGCTTTCGCCAAAGAACTGGACGGAATTGAACAATTGGAAAAATGGGACGGTGCCTATTATTCTGAAAAACTGAAACAACAGCTTTTCAACTTAGACGATGAAAAACTAAAACCTTACTTTCAATTAGAAAAAGTACTCAACGGTGCTTTTACAGTTGCCAAAAAATTATACGGATTAACTTTTACTGAAGTTTTTGATATTGACAAATACCACGAAGAAGTTACCACTTATGAAGTAACCGATGCTGATGGTAATTTAGTTTCGATTTTCTATGCTGATTTTTTTCCTAGAAAAGGAAAAAGAAACGGCGCGTGGATGACTTCATTTAAATCACAATATAAAAAAGACGGTGTAAACGAAAGACCGCATATTTCGAACGTTTGTAATTTCACCAAACCAACAGAAACAAAACCATCTTTATTGACTTTTAATGAAGTAACGACTTTATTCCACGAGTTTGGTCATGGTTTACATGGCATGTTGGCCAATACCGTTTACCCTGGTTTATCCGGAACTTCTGTATACTGGGATTTCGTAGAATTACCAAGTCAGATTATGGAAAACTGGTGTTACGAACCGGAAGCCTTAGCTTTGTTTGCGAACCATTACGAAACGGGAGAGATTATCCCAATTGAATATGTTCAGAAAATTAAAGAAAGTGCGAGCTTCCAGGAAGGTTTGGCAACTTTACGCCAATTGAGTTTTGGATTACTAGACATGGCTTGGCACGGACAAGATCCAACACACATTACGGATTTAAAAACATTCGAAACGGAACAATTTGCCAACACGCAATTGTATCCTGATGTAAAAGAAAATGCGATGAGTACTGCTTTTTCTCATATCTTTCAAGGTGGATATTCTTCCGGATATTACAGCTATAAATGGGCTGAAGTTCTGGATGCTGATGCTTTTGAATATTTTCAGGAAAAAGGAATTTTCAATCACGAAGTGGCAACAAAATTCAAAGACAATGTACTTTCTAAAGGAGGAACAGAACATCCGATGATTTTGTACAAACGTTTTAGAGGTCAGGAACCAAAACCGGAAGCTTTATTGAAAAGAGCAGGATTGTTATAAAATTTTAGATCTCAGATTTTAGATTAAAACCGAAGTAGAAATGCTTCGGTTTTTTATTTCATTTTGACTGTAAACAAATGTTATTTATCTTCACCACTTTTTAAATCTTAATCTTACAAAAAAATATAGTGAAAAAATATTTTAAAATCTTTCTTTACCTTACAATTATCGGATTGGTTGCCATTGTTTCCGTAAATTATTATGTAAAATCTTCGACCAAAAAGCACATTTATTATTCACTAAAAAAATTCCCGAAAAATGATATCGGAATTATTTTTGGTGCGGGAATAAATGGAGATCAGCCAAGTAAATATTTAAAAGATCGTCTGGATGCAGGAATCTTATTGTACAAAGCAAACCGCATCAATAAAATTTTACTTTCGGGAGATAATGGCCGTGAAGAATATGATGAATTAACGGTAATGAAAAATTACTGTTCTAGAAACGGAGTTGATACTACTAAGATATTTATAGATTATGCCGGATTTGACACTTACTCTACTATGTATCGTGCCAAGCATATTTTCAATATCAAAAAAGCAACTTTAATCTCTCAGGAATATCATTTAAACCGAGCCATCTATATTGGACAAAAACTGGGCATAAAATCTATTGGATATTCTGCTAATAAGGGAGATTATCTGGGATACAAATATGTAACTTTTAGAGAATATGGTTCTATTTTTAAATCTTTTTTTGATGTTTTAAGAAATAGGGAACCTCGTTTTTTAGGAAATCAAATTGATATAAATGGTCCTTCTAATTATTCGAAAGAAGATAAACGATAAAAAAAAGCCTGCGAGAAAATCTTGCAGGTTTTTTTCTTCCAGTCATCAAATATCAAATATTCTAAAGATAAAAAGTCTTCATTCTTTACTCTTTATTCTATTCTCTTTATTCTATTCTCTTTACTCTATATTCTATACCTTTCACTCTTTCTCTAAAACTTTTTTGGCTAATTTTCCAACTGTCAGTCCCTGTACCACAATTGAAAACAATACCACAATATAGGTTACTTCCAGCAACAGGTTTTTATATTCTCCTTCTGGCATAGAAAGTACCAATGCAATAGAAACTCCTCCTCGAATTCCGCCCCAAACCAGTACCATTAAGGAACCTTTATTATAAGCCGATTTAATACCGAAAAACTTAAAGATATCAAAGAATTTCCATGGTAAAACTATAGACGCAATTCTGGCAAACAACACTATAAAAATCGCTACACAACCAGTTAGCAATTGTTTGTTTAAATCTGGCAACAATAATAATTCAAAGCCAATAAATAAGAATAAAATAGCGTTGAGTATTTCATCGATAAGCTCCCAGAATTTCCCTAAGTAATCTTTAGTTTCTTCGCTCATTGCTACTTTTTTGCCATAATTTCCAATAATTAACCCAGCCACTACCATTGCTAACGGGCTTGAAACATGCAGACTTTGGGCAATCAAAAATCCTCCCATCACAATAGAAAGTGTAATAAGAACCGAAACTTTATAATCGTCGATTTTCTTCATAACCCTTGATGCAGTATATCCTAAAACAGCTCCTAATAAAAGTCCGCCTATTCCTTCTTTTGCAAACAACCAGGCGATAGAACCAAAAGTCATATCAAATGTAGGATCGGTTGCCATCTTTAAAACAACAGCAAACATAACTACTGCTACACCATCATTAAACAAAGATTCACCCACAATTTTGGTTTCTATTCTTTTAGGTACTTTAGCTTGTTTTAAAACACCCAACACTACAATTGGATCCGTAGGGGAAATCAATGTTCCGAAAACCAGACAAAATATATAAGGAATTTTTATCCCCAAAATTGGCGCAATATAAAAAAGCAGCATAGAAATAATTAATGCCGACAATACAACGCTAACAGTAGAGTAAATTATGATAGGAACTTTTTGTTCTTTAAGATCAGACATATTCACATGCAGAGCACCGGCGAACAAAAGAAAGTTAAGCATCGCCCCCATTAAGATTTCATTAAAGTCAAATTCTTTTATTAATTCAAAAAAATGTTTGGTTGTAGCAGGAAAATAAGAATCTCCCAACAGGCGAATGCCTACGGAAACCAACATTGCAATAATCATTATTCCAATAGTTCCCGGAAGTTTTAAAAATCTTAAATTTAAATAGGCGAAGAAAGAAGCCAATACAATAAGTACTGAAAAGGTGTAATATAATTCCATAAAAGTGATTTTTACAAAAATATATTTCCATTATCTAATACAAAATTCCATTTCCTCAATTAACATAACTTTATAACACTTAAAGAATATGGTGCTAATTTTAATCCTTTTGATATTTTAAGAATCAGGCATCTTGCCTTCCTGAATATCCAATCATTAGTAATGAAGTTTCAAGTTATTTAAAACAAACGAAAAATCCGAAGTGAAAACACTTCGGATTTTTTTAGTTAATAATCAAAGAGTTCTCCTGCATTTTTCACTCTACTTCGTTTCTTTGCAACTAACTATTTATATATTTTAAAAATTCTGATATCTGTAAATCATCCAGAAACCAGCAAAGTCTTAAGATTTGTTCCCGTGGGATATTGTATTCCCCAAACTTGTCCGTCTGAACTCCATCCATTATTGATGTCATACGTGACCGTTCGTGAATTATCATTACTGGTTGTAAAATCAATCAGCATCCCTGGATTTTCAGACTTAAGAATTACAGTACTATTTTGAATGTCCTTACTACTAACCATTAAAAACGCTTTGTTAGCAGGAGCCACTTTAATAGTATGCCCTCCATAAGTTTTAAAAGCACAATTGCCATAATATTGATCATCATTATTGCTGTAGATACATAGTCCGGTAGTATATTCAGTAGTAGAATCATTTTGAATCAATACTGTTTCAAAAGCATTTTCGGCATCAACTATAACCTCGCCATAGTTCTTAATCAACATTCGTTGTTGTACTGCTATGCGATAATTAGTTCCCATTATACTTCGTGACCTGGACCTGGATGTAGTTTTAGCAAATTCCGGTTGAGGGATATAAATAATTTTATTATCTGTAATTTCACTAGTGGACAAATAGGCGCTCAGATTATATTCCCATTCTATCACAACAGATTTCAAAAAACTTTTCGTAACACTCCAGCACAGGGGCGTAAAAGCAGAAGTATTTTCAGACTTACAAGCCAGAAAACAACATAAGGTATAATTTTCCTTATTTAATGCTTCTACAGTTTCCTGAGAAAAGTTAATTATTAATGCGTTTTTCATCTGCTTTTTTTTAAAGATTGAAAAAATACTTGCTTTTTGGCTAACCTATTTTTTTAAACATGTTTATCCGGTAAGGAAGAATTACTCCTCATTAAAAAATTTAATGAAGAGTAATTCAAAAACACCATGTTATTATTTGCTTCTTTCACTAAGAGCTCTTTCCTGGCTGCTTGTGTTATCAATTAATAACTTTTTCAAGTCTGTAAATGCACTAAAATTTGTTAACCATGTTCCTCCTTTTGCACTCCATCCATCGTTTATAGAATAATCTGCTACACGTGCATTAACACCTGTAAGGTTAATAAATGCACCAGCAGACATTGCTTTTGTGATTACAGTTGCTGTTTCTATTTTTTCTGTAGAAAAAATCAGTGCAATTTTAGTAATAGGCGTAATAACTCTTGAAGACCCGGCCCCTAAAATTGGAAATGCACACAGAATATTTGACACTCCATTTACCAACTGGTTAATACCAACTGTAAAACGCTGATTATCATTATTCAGAAAAGACACAGCTCCATCATATCCGCCTGTGCTGGAATCAATGTTACCTGATCCTTTTTCAATAGTTATCAATTGCCCTAAATCAGTAGGTATCGTATTACTTGCTTCAATTTTAACTTGTGGGGCTACTGTACTGGTTGAATTATAAGCTTGAAACTGTTCTTGCCAGGTAATTTTTGTTGTTCCTAGTAATTTTTCCGCTGGTAGATTAAACCAAACGGTAGGAGAACCATCACCCGAAGCTGCTACAGACTTAAATCCGTATAGAGAATATCCTTCACTTTTTAAAATCTTTACATCCTCTGCACTAATATTGATTGTTGTGGTAAAAGTTGCCATAATTTATTTGTTTATTGGGCCCTACTCATAAGGCTTTTCGGGTTACGCCTCACATTATTTCCTGAATGTGAACAGTTCGTTTTTTAAAGTGGCTTCTGCTCCACTAAAATATTTTTATCATTTTAGTTTACCTTAAGTACTCTTTCATACAATCGTTATCAATCAAAATGTACTTTGTCGTTTTTGCTTGAGATAAAATCCCATTTACACTGTTGAATTTGATTATTTTATTAACTACTCTTGGCTTTTCATGTTCTAATCTGCAGTATCAGTTCATGATTTTTTTTGATTTTATAACTACAAATGATAAAACTAATACACTAAAATTGTAATAGTTCCTTTTAATTTATACCAGACTAGCAGTGTATCCACTTACCTGATTAGCACATGCTGACCAGTATAATTTTAGTTTTTCACCTTTAGGCAGATTTTTAAGAGCTTCTTTGATTTTCTCATTAGATTCAATCAATACAGAAAGTAAAGTATCTTTACTAACAGTAACAACATTCTCTTTTTGCCCAATAGTTTGCGTGCCCCATTGTGAAAGATCCCCAAGATTATACAGGGTAAGGTTCGGGGCATCGGTTCCTCCGGAATATATCACGAAAGGAGGCTCGATAATTTCAACACTGGTACCATTATTACTCAACTTTATTTTTTTAATTTCCACTTGTTGAATCAATGCTGATGCTACACCTGTCGTCAAAGTATATCCAACAGGAGGTAAAAGATAGAGATCAATATTTAAAGGAAGTCTCGTATTAGTCGCTCCGCCCGGGTAACTCCCGTGCCCCAGAAGCACTAGATCTTTATTTGTAACTTGTACACTCATAATTTTGTTATTTAGTTTTTAAACTTATGTTATGGGCTTTCTTCATGCCTGTAACAATCTTTTAATTTTTACTTTATTTCTGGTTTTCTATACGTCTATATTGAACCTTTTAAAGCAAAAATTGCAAACTCTGTATTAAAGTTTTTTAAATCTCAAATAAAATTTAATATAACAGTAATTAAATTTTGTATAAGACTTGACATATTGTACGTCTTATAACTCTGTTTGATTTATTCATCTGAAATTCAATTACTTATCACTCTGACCTACAAGATCAGCTGATGTTTTTTAGATTCTAAATTGTACAATTATCAATTCTAATAGGTCAAAATTACAGCTATACTCTTTTTTTTGTTTGTACAGAAAAAGCTACTTTTTATCGATTTGACTCATAGCTCTTTTTTTAATAAATCAATAAAAGGGAATAGAACTATTTTTGTCCTGTATTTACCCGGAGAACAATTAAAAGTTTGTTTGAAATAGCGGGAAAAATGAGCTATATCAAAAAAACCGGCAAGAGATGCAGCTTCACTAACCGATTTATCTTGTAATGCTATTAGTTCTGTACCATACTGAAGTCTGATATCACGAACCAAACGTATAGTAGGAAATCCAAACAAAGACTTCACTTTCCGGTTAAGATTGGATGGACTCATAAAAAGTTTTCCGGATAAGATTTCGATAGAGAATGCTTCGTTATCTAAATTGTCTATAAGAATGACTAATAACTTCGTCAGCCATTTGTATTCACTTTTTAATTGAATGAGTTTATTAAAGCAGGCATCGTTTAACGGAATTTTCCAATCATCTGGTTTAAATCCGGTAATCAAACTATTTTCGCGGTATGCAGAAGGAGAAAGACCAAACTCTTGTTTGAATTTGCGACTGAAATTAGCAATTCCGCTAAACCCGCATTGCAGCGCTGTTTCTTCAATAGAACTCACATTCCTATCCAAAATATGCTTTGCCAGCTCCATCTTATAATACAAAATGAGTCTCCCTGGCGAGAGACTCATTTGATTTTGTATTTTCCGGTTCAGTTGAGCTTTACTAATTTTCAATTGGTCTGCCAACTGAGAAACTCCAAAAGAAGGATTTGTTTTTTTTCTTGCATAATAACATCTATTTGCCTTAAAAATTCTGTGTCAGGAAAGCACATGTCTACATAGAAGATGTTTTTTTTATTCGCAATTTCTTTCATAATGAATATGGGTTTTGAATATATAGTTGTTGTAAATAATCTCTTTATTTACAATTCTTGAATAAATTTTTAATGTGATAAGAGGAATTCAAAGAGAGAAACTGGAGAAGCTTTTCGAAAAATTTAGCTTAACAATTCATTTTCAAAAAGAAAATGCTATATTTTTTTAATCCGGTTTTTTTTAAATTTATATCTGCTTTTTATTGAACAACAGCATAAAGAAGGCGCTACAGTTTGTATCTAATCTCTTTCGAATTTAATGCAGATCAATAAATTTAACTCGAAAAATGCTACAGGATGGTTATAAGCAGGTATGAAAACGATTAAACAAGTCACAAGATTTTTCTGACAATAATTTATCCCGGCAAAAAGGCTGTTGTAATGCTAAAAAAATATTAGATCAAAAAAAACCGAGACATTCCTGCCCCGGTTTTATTAAACAACTTCATTATTTTGAAGATGGCCTATTTTATAAATTGTTCTGTTCTTATAAAACCTGCCTGATTCCTCAAGAGTTCCAGCGTTATATAAGGTTTTCCATAATTACTTAGAAATAAATCTCCGTGCTTCCGGACAAAATTGAACTTAATAACAGTCCCTAAACTGAATGTTTATAGAAATGCTTAACTGAATTATATTTTAAACTACTTATCCTTTTACTTTTTTGCACGAACAAAATCTTCAAGTTGTTGCATTTTCTGGGCATTTATTTCCTGAATACGTTTCGCTCTTGAATTGTTTAAATTATTTGCATTTTTACCCGTAACCGTTGCAGGTTTGGTAAACAATAAATAATCTCCAAATAAATGGCTTAAAAATAAAGGAGAATTACCTGGTCTGCTTTTGTCAAAGTTTGAAGATTGATGACAAAAAAAGCAACTGATTACATTACTATTATTAATAGTATGTATATCATCCTGAAAAGTTTGTGTGTAAGTTTCCATAGTAATGTTTGCGAGATTAACAGAACCTCTTGCCAATGAATCCGGAAGCGCACTTGCAATATCTCTTGTGACAATTGCTTTTGCCTGATTCTCAGGAGAAACTCCATCAAAATTTAACCAGATCGAACCATTGTAAAAATAATTTACAAAAACATCTTTCAGACGAGATGCTACACACTTATTGATATTCTCTATATTATCAAAATTAGCGGGTTCAGCCTGACTTGTTGCCATAAATGCACCAGTCTTTAAATCCTTTGGCACTCCATACTCATAAAGAATAAATGCTTTATTAGGAACAACAGGCGAAGTTGCACCTCTAGGCCATTTGATACCATCTATACCGGTAGTTGTCCCTTTTTCGTAAAACAGCATTTCATTTGCCGACGTTACAGAATTTGTCTTCTTATCGTAAACAGGCGCCATATCTTTGTGTTCAAAAGTTGCCCAGATAAATTCAGGATGATTTTTTACAACTCCTACCACATGCATCCCTAATAGTGCCACTGTTCTTTCTACATATTGCCCTTTACTATTTATAACAGCAGCTTTCGTTGTAAAGTATTCTTGTTGCTGTGCTTTTGCAATTGCATCAATATTAATCCAGGAAACTTTTAATTCTAAAGCCCCAACAGGAAATGTCTCTAAATTAGAAACAGGTAATTTCCCGTTATTGATTAAGGAAGCCATTGAAACTGCTTTGTCTTTTAGCAGCGTATTGATATGAATTGAATAATAGACGGTATCTGTAGCATTATTAAATTTGGGATTAGAAACTAAAACCCCATTACGGCCTGCCTGGTTAATAGAACTCAACACTAACTTTATGCCCAGCTGTGGCGGAACATTTTCCATTTGCGGAGTTACTAAATCGAGAGAATCTAAAAACAATGGATTTCCGCCTGGCAGTGGTTTTGTAAGCCACAAAAACTTTTGCCACGACCATTGGTGAAAGTCGCAATTTGTAGTGCTCTTGCTATCAAACGGACTTCCGTCCCCTTCTTTAGGTGGTGGAGTCTGCTCGTGGGGAAACCAACTTTCTTCACAGTTACAGGATTCAGATGCTGCATTTGCATAAGAAGATTTAATGCCGTCTTTATATATTCCGTTATTTCTATTAAAGAGAAACAACCACAAACCGATTGCTAGTAAAACAACAATTAGCAGACTAATAATAATATATTTTTTTTTCATTTGTTTAGGTTTATTGGTCATTTAGAAACAGCATATTAAAAAAAAGACCGCCTAGGCCAGGCGATCTTTAAATCAAAACTCTTATCGAGTCAGGAAATTTTTATTATCCTGTTGCATTTGTTTTTGGGAGAATTTTAATTTAAGCTAATTGCTCTTTTAAATTCTTTGCTGCCGTAACCGGTGCATTTTCAATATGATGTTTGTAATATTCAAAACCTCCAGTTCCGTTCCACGCAGCATCGATAGCTAAATGAGCATCGAAATCAGCTAAGAAAGAACCAATTGCCGGAGGAGGAAAAGACTGAACATATTGTCCGTGCAAACTAACTACCTGAGTGATTTTTCCAAATCCGGTTGCATATATTTTACCTTTTACCTGAACAACAATATGACTATCAGGACCATTTACGGCCTGTGTGATTACTACAGTACCAGTAACAGAATGTTGTGATGGTACCACTACCAAACTAAATGTTGCGATTGGAGCACCTGGTGTTCCTACATTTCCAATTGTGCCTTTTGCTAAATAAGCACCTGCTAATAAATCTGACATAACTTTTTAATTTAAATTTTTCCCTACTCGTAAGGCTTTTCAGAGCCGCCCCGTTTTTTTGAGTGGTTTCTGCTCCACTTTATATTTTAAGTTTACCCGGATATCATTTATAATTCCTTAGGATCCAACAGCTATCTTCACATTTATAAAACCTTTATTATCTGTCAAACCAGCACCATATTCTCCGGTTAAATCATCGTTGATACATAATTCTAATTTTCCAACCAGTCCGGCCGGAGTCTTAGCTCCCATTCCTATTAGAAAGACAGTTTGCCCAACTCTGCCAATGAGAGCTCCTTCGTTTTGATTGGGCATTGTATATCCTGGTTTTGCATTGATATAAGTTGGATTTCCGGCAGCATTGTACAACTTACCATTGTTGATATTGGGATTTGCTGTCCATAAACCATCGAAATACGAAATAGTTGCAGATGTACTCGCATTAATTCTAATACCGGTGTCAAGCCAGGGATAAGCAGGATTCGGATTCTCCGGCGTACTTGGTGCAGGCTTGGCTTCGACTTTAAAATCCGAAGGCGGAACAGCGAAATTACATGGTGGAATCTGGGTTTTGAATTCTTCATAATCAAAATAATCGGCCAACGCCAGGCTAGTTCCCAAACCTACACCTGATTGTGATTGCATAAAGGTTACTGGTCGGCTGCTGCTTCCGCTTGCATTGAGCGGACTATACCAAGTCCATAAATAGGTAGAATCCGGATAATTAGGCGATGAAGGAGGAAAAAGTACTCCTAAAACAGTAACTGTATTTTTTGGACAAAGTACAGGATTATTCACAACCGTGGCCTGAATACTGCCTTGTACTGCTGGTATCTGAACCCAATTGGGTGCCTGTTGAGGAAATGGAAAGTTTCCAAAACCAATACATTTTATCACCTTATCTCCCAGATAATTTATTAAGAAACCGGCACGACTATTGGGTGGCGGAGTTACCCCTGCCGGAGCTGGCCCTGTAAGAAGTGCTGCTTGTGCCGTAAATGGATTCGTTGGATTGTAGGTAAATTTCATCAAAGTATTTTGACTTCTGTCTGAAGAAACCTTATACTGATTATCTGCTGCCCAGTTATATAAAACCCTTGTAGGCAACGGATTAAATTCTTCATTGACCGGGGTCATAAAAACAGTCATTCCAAAATTTGTATTCCATTCAAATAATTGATACTTGTTAGGATTGCCAAAGGTGAAACCTGTAATAGTTGGATCCGTCAAAGGTGAAGTCAAAGGATTGCTCGTTAATGCCTGAAAAGAGGGAAAATAGGTAAAGGAAAACATTTGAAAAAGTGCCAGTTGATTCACATCTCCCAAAGTAGGAGAAGCCACAGGCCCTTGCCCGAACATAAGACGAACCGGTAAATTAGATACACTGTCAAACCACATCCATGTAGCAGGTGGCGGACTCTGAGTTCCAACCGGAATTTTCCACCAGTTTACTTGCTGGGCTTTCATCCAGTTCAGGTAGCTCGTTCCTGCACAAGCCGCTTTATTACTTGCATTTCCAAACCAATTTGTACCAGGAATTGTCCAGCCCAAATTTATCGGTGTAAAATTAGTTCCATCTGTAGATACTGTCGTTTGCGAAGAGGTGACTTTATACCACCACTTTCTTCCGGAACTACCCAGTAATAAAGCATTTAATCCAATTCCTTCTGCATAATAAACGGTGGCAATGCAAATCTCAAAAAATGGACTCGCTTTATCCGCAGCACTACTGTTACTTTGAAGAGGACTAAAAGGATGAAGCAAAGCAGTAGATTTCCAATATTTTGGAAGTACGGGCTGAGACCCTGTGAAAGGTTTCAAAATTGGATATTGTGAGTCTGATATGGGATCTACACATGTTGTCGAAGGGGAGGATAAGTCTTTCATAAGAATTAGATTTTGAATTATTTTTTCGGATTGTCCAAATATCTCACATAACACATACTTCACTTATAATCAAACACTTATTACTAAAAATTCAATTTAAAGTACTCTTTCCAAACAATCATTTTTTAATTTCCTGATTAAAATTACAATGCATATGAAGCCACTAATAAAAAAATGTCATAAGACAGGTATTTTTATCCATGAAGTGTATAATAAGTGGGATGAACTGTTTTAAAAATTATCTCAAATCCCACAATGCCGGTATTTTGGTAGTATTAGGATCTGTATACAATTCAGCTGCTGTAACCAGCAAAACTTCGACGTCCATGGAGCGTTCATTGTACTGTAATAGTTTTTTCAGCCCTGAGGCTTTTTCCTGAACAAAATCTACTTTTTTATTTTCGGAAACATTTTGCACAAGCAACAGTCGAACGACTTCCTTAAAAGCATTGTCAGTAGACAATTGAATCTGAAAAGCGTCTGCTTTATTTATAAAAGGCTGCAATTCCTCTAAATCATAATGTTGCTCGCCAACGATAAAAGATTTAGTTTCTCTGGATTTTAATTCGAGGAAAGATTTTCCGTCCAATTCAATCCAACGCCCTAGATCGCCTATTGCATATCGAAAAACCGGAAATCTTTTGCGAAAAGTATTGGTAACAGCAATGGTACCATATCCGTTTATATCAGGATTTATAATTTCGATGATAATACCTTTAATAACAGAAAACAGTGACGGGGTTTTAGTAAAATCTGACCACGCCCAAATTCCGGTTTCGGCAGAACCATACATCGAATAAATCTGTTGGCAACTAAATGTTTCTTGCAAAAGTTGCTGTGTGTTCGGTCTTAAAAATTCTCCTGCATAAAGCAAATTTTCTATCGCTATTTTTTTATTATTCTGTACTAAAAACTGTGCAAAACACAATAATTTTGAAGGTGTCCCCAGTATAAAATCCGGTTTAAAATAATGGGCTGCATGTTCAATATCTTCGTAAGTTGCATGCGCACTCAATGCTAATGTAGTGGCGTAACATTTTTCTAAAATATCATCCATAATCGCTGCTGTACGGTACATATCTGAATAACCAAAAATATTTAAGGCAATTGTTCCGGAGGTAAAAAATTTATTTTTAGTTAATTCCTCTGCAAGTGCAAGGCGTTGGTTTTGATTTTCTTGTATGTCAACCGGAAAGACCAACGGTTTTTGAGTACTTCCGCCTGAACGCACCAGATATACTCCCTTTTTTTCTTCCTTAAGTTTAAAATTGGTATTTAAAATTGGAATTAATTCCTTTTTGCTTAGCATAGGAGCCTCAGCTACACAATCATATCCTTTATAAAATTCGATGTATAAAGAATTCTGTTTTGCTAATTCAAAATAATCCTGCAATTCTGAATGGTCTATTTCCGGGGCAATATCATCTGGGTACATAAGTGCTGGTTTTATTTATTTCTTTTTCTGAAATAGTAGCCGTTTTTAATTAGAAGCCTGGAATGATTTAAAACAAATAAAGCTTTCTGCTTCCAGGATGGTAATCGCTCCATCGCATGCTCCAGCCAACGTTGTGACAACATTCCCATTAATTGTTGATCGTACCGATTAGCACTTTTTTGATATCGTTTTATCGAAATGGGAATTTCTATTTCTTTCCAATTCGCATAGCTACTTCGGGACAAACTTCCCTCCACTTCCCGTACTTCGATACAGGCTTTATTGAGTAATCCAACCCGGTACGGTTCAGGTATGTTATTTAAAACACGATACCAAAAATCGATTACTTCATTTAAGGAAGCATGAGTGTCGTAACGAATGTCTTTCAGATATTTTTTTCGGATAACAACATTACAGCTCATAATAAAATCCGGCGAACTAATGCTATGCAATATATTGTGTATTAAATACGATTCATTGGAAAGAAAAGTCAGCTCCTCTTCAAAAGATTTAATGTCTGGCAAATAATAATTCGAAGGAATCCACAGCATTCCAAGTACTACAATATCTATATTTTCCTTTTCCATAGCTGAATTCACATCGCTTAAACAGGAAGAGGTATAACAATCATCTGCGTCTAAAAAACTTATAAGATCTCCGGTTGCCAGTTCTATACCAACGTTTCTTGCATTACCCGGGCCTTTATTTTCGTTTAATTCAATAATTTGAATATCAGTTTGTAAAAATTGTGGCGCAAAAAACGATAATGAATCTTTTAAATAAATCAGGCTTTGATCTGTACTAAAATCATCAACAATAATAATTTGCGATGGTTTTTTTTCCTGAAAAGCCAGTGAACGAATCGTATCATAGATGTAAGCATCCTTATTGTAGAGCGGTATAACAACAGTATGTTTCATGATGTTTCATCTTTTTATTACTCTAATATTGGATAAATCAAAGCCCTTCCCTGGTGTACATTTACAACTGATTCATCTGAACCCCGAAACAGACCTGATCCATAATTCTTGTCATCTCTGCACAACAACATGCCTACTAAATGAATTTGACAATTGTTTTTGGCATCCGTAAATTCTTTTTGATCAACAAAATGTTGAATGAGGTATTTATTCCAATTCTCTCTAATAATGGTAGCCCAGTCTTCGGGTGTACAGTCACTTTTGACATAAGCTCCTATTCCTCTTCCGCCACTGTTTAATTTTAAAATCAAATTTTGTTCGCAATCTGTAAAAACATCGCATTCAGAAGGATCACTAATAACAAAACTCGGGATAAGATATTCCTGCAAAAAGTTATAATCTTCTTCGCTTAAGTAATCCCGCATAATTTCAGCATCATACATTACAGCCAAAACCCTTTTGTCGTGAATTAAGATTAAGGTTCGGATATCATTGAAATAAGAATTGTTTTCGATTAGCATATCGATTACCTCCGGACTTATTTTTTTTAATTCTTCCCGGTCCATTTCCAAAATAAATTGTGAAACCGGTACTCCCTTAACATGTATTGCATCATTTGAAACTGTTAAATCCTGAGGTTTTGCAGAAATTAATTCGATTTTTAATTTTGCCAATTCCTCTTGAAGATAAAAAATCTCGGTTCCTTTTTCATCATCATGAATAAGAGCTACTTTTTCGTGAGGAACAAATTGAGTATGTAAATCGTCAATAAGATTTTTTAGAGTTTCACTTCCGATACTTATGTTATCTTTTTCGATATTGGAATGCTGGTTTATCAATTGCAAATAATAACTAATCATCCAGCCATTTAGAGGATATCGCGCCCCTATTTCACAAATTTTAGCCTGATCGTTTGTATCATATAAAAAATCAGGGCGATAAAAACCCTGATTATATGTCGCATGATTACTTTTTTTCAATAAAGCCTCAAGAGCATTATCCAGCTGATAATATTTTCGAATTCTATTGTCTTCAAAATAATGTAAAACAATTGCTTTGCATGCTTTGTTTAAAACAGAACACAAACGATTCATTTGTCCAGTGTATTCTGAAGATAGGATTACAGAAGAATTAGCAAAATAATCGATACTTAATCCCGTATCATGCTGAAAATATTCAGTAAATAATTGATTCCATTTTTTCTGAAAATCAGCTTGGTTTTGCTGCAACTTAATTTTAGACATAACGAATCGAAGTTTCTTTCTTGTAATAATTATTTGTTTAGATCTGGATTTAAAAACTTAATTCTTCAACTTCCATAAGATCCTCCATCACGGTCGATTTTTTATCTAAATACTCGTAAATAATTCGTTCCAGGTCATACGCTTTTAGATCAATATTCATTGCTTTGGCATAATGAAAAATGGAACTAACGGCAAAAAAGAAATGATTTTTTTCTGTTGGACCACAATGAACACTGATCCACGCTAATGTTTTTTCGCATTCGTCTTCTGAAAAACCATAATCCTTTATCAACCAGGATTTAAATCTTGGCAGAATATATTCCACTTCACCATGCGTATAAATTTCGTGTATCAAAGTGGTCAGTAAAGCAATCATTATGTCTTTATTTCGCAACGAATTTTGGTCTTTCCAGGCTTTAAAATCACAAGCACTTTGATTTAAGTATCGACGTAAAAGCCAATCGTCATCTGTACAAATTGTGGTTGCCATAGTATAAAACAACTGAGAATGTAAAATTCTGCCCACAACTGCTAAATCTTCATCTACAATTCGATTTAAACTTGTGATAGAATGCAATAGTGCTTTCTCATCAGCAATGGGTTGATTTTTATGAACCAGCATTGTGATGCGGTTGCTAATTCCTGCAACGGTCATTGCACTATTATTGGTTTGGCTCCAGCTATGAAAAAAGCGCTGTAGTCTTTCTTTATCTTGTACTTTAGATGTTAGTTGATTAAAACTTTTTTCAATTTTCGAAAATGACTCTTGTTGATTAGGCAAGAATTTTAATAATTGATCCTTTAAATGTGATTCCTCCATTCCTTCAAGAACCGGAAGAATAATCGAGCTTAAATTGGTCATGATTACTTGATTTTAAATTAGTTAATGATTTATTTATATGATTAAGGGGATTTTAAAAAAAACTAATTGAGCGAGAATGCACAAAAAATGCAAAATGGCGTAAACTCGTTACTAATCAAACAACATTTTTACTTTGCTCTTGTCATGGATTGCAATAACCTTTTAGTAAAATGTTGTCTCATTTGTAGAATTAATATTTTGTAGAACGATAGTATTTTATTTTCCTGACTACATCAATATCCTTAAGATCATATTGTTCTAACCAACCGGCTTCATCAAAAAAAATGCAACGGGATTCAGCAATTACTGTAATATTCTTTTTTAAAGAAATCTGATATAGTTTATTTAATAATGCTTCGTATTGAAAATCAAAAAGAGGATTATACAGGTAGAAAACATTCCCGTCAGAAATATCAGCCTTTAAAATATCGTCGGAAATTGCAGTAGCATTTGCAATTCCTTCTTTTTCAATTAAACTGATACAAACTTTATTTCGTTCTTCCAGAATTTCAATTCCTTTAAACCGAGCTTCAGGGTATTTTATAGCTCCGTATAAAATGATGTTTCCATAACCGGATCCTAAATCATAAAATACCGTTTCATTTGTTATTTCGACAGGGTCAAAAAGATCAGATAAAAAACTGGAAGATCCATACCTGTACGAATTAAGGCCGTATTTAATGGTGATTTCCGGCAGGCTTAAAGCTTCTTCAATATTATTTGAATACTGATCAATTTTAGATTGAATTTTTTTAAACTGCTCCATATTATTTCATCATTAATAGTTCTAATTTTTCCAGTGAGCGTTTTGCTTTTTCCAGTTTAACGGCATATTCATCATTTACTTTTTGAATGTCAGCATTACAAAAACTGCAAGTAGTTTCTTCCTCATATACATAATTATCACAGCCATTGCATAATTTAAGTGCTTTGGGTATTCTGGGCACCCGTTCTGTATCATATGAAACCGGAATTGGAGCAGTACTGTTAGGAGATTGTATTTCTACTATTTCTCCTTTTTCGTTCTCAACTATAATCTCAAAAAGTCCAGTATCGAATGATAATCCCGGTGCTTCTTGTATTTTTCTTATTCGTTCCTTTAGACCTTTCTTTTTTAATTCTAAAGCACGATGATGACAGAAAGGATTGTTGCCTCTTTTACCAAACAGCACATGACTGGTCCAGGTACAGCCGGCTAAACAAGAAGATTCATAATAGCAGCCTTTACAGCCTCCCCATAATTCTTCTTTATTTCTATATCTTGAAAAAACCATTTCTTCGCTATATTTCCAGATATCTTCCAGTTGCATGTCTTTTACATTCCCTCCTGTATATTCGCTTGTTGGTAATGACGGACAGCCTTTAATTTTACCATCTGCCTCGATCCCTATTCCTGTATGTCCAGCTGAACACCCTGTATAATATTTCTCATTACCCTGTCTCCAGATATGTTCATAAGGTCCAAAATAACCAATGTTATTTCCTGCCTGTATTAAAACATTATTTGCCAAAGCTTTTCTGTATATTACAATAAGATTGTCGTAAAAATCATTTAATTCGTAAGGCTGCACTATCAATTCTTCTGAGTTATCAACGGCATTTCCCATAGCAACAGCAAGTTGTATTTGCCAGTTTCTCACACCATTTTCAATTAAAACATCCAGAAGTTCATTAAGCTCATTTTTACTCCTTTTAGTAATTACTGTATTTACACTAGAAGGTATATTGTGTTTTTTAAGGAGTTGCAGACAATTAATAACATGCTCAAAAGAATCTCTTCTTCCTCTTATTTTATTATGAGTTTCAGGCATTCCATCAATAGAAACACCAATATTTCTTATCCCTGCTTTTTTTGCATCCGTTATTCGTTCTTCTGTTAAATTGTAGGCACCGGACTGCATTGAACATTCAATTCCGCTTTGATTTATTCTTTCAATAATTTCCAGCCAGTCTTTTCTTAAAAAAGCTTCTCCGCCAATAATGGTAATCTCTCTTGTACCAAGACGTTTAAGACTATCAATAACACCAAAACATTGCTCGGTCGTTAATTCGCCAGGCCTTACTTTTCCAGCTCTGGATCCGCAATGTGAGCATTTCAAATTACAGGCTAAAGTAATTTCCCATACTACATGAACCGGGGTGGCTGTTTTATAATCATCTCTTACTCTGTATCGTATCGAAGTCTTATCCATCTTAATGTGATTTATGGTTTGATAATAGTTAAAAAACGGTTTAAAAAGTAAAACTTAATAAACCGTCTTTTTTCAGATTACTTTTTCAGCTTGTCAATTGCATCTAACAATTCCAGCAACGCTACATGTAAATCTTTTTGTTCTCTAACAGTTTGTTTCGCTTGTTCAGCTACTGCTTTCATTTTTTCTAAATCATTAGAAGCTATCGCTTCTCTGATTCCTGCTGCGTAAAGCATTATTACTCCCATAATATTTTGTTTTTGTTTTAATCCTACTCTTAAGGTTTTTCAGATACACCCTTGTTTTACTGTACAAGTCAGTTTGTTTTTAAGACCTCTCCTTATTTTTTATTCTTTAGAGCTTCTATTGCGTCCAATAATTCTAACAAAGCTGTACCTAAGTCTCCTTGGTCTTTTATTGTTTTCTTCGCTTGTTCTGCAATAGCTTCCATTTTTGTTAAATCGTTTGAGGCTATAGCTTCTCTAATGGCGACGCCATAAGGCATAATTACTCCCATAGTTATTCTCTTTATTGATTATTATTTGTGCTAGTTCAGGATTTATCTCTTTTATAACCCAAATTTTGCTATTCAGGAGACACTCCTTTTTTTAATTTTCAGGGCCAAACTGACGTAAAAAAAGGGCTGGTTCATTTGGACTCAGACAAGTTAAATTACCCAGAGTAACCGTTTTGCCTTCTTTGTTTTTTCCTGTAATTATGATGTTTTTCATCCCCGCTGCTAATTGCCCTACGCGATTACCACCAGTTACTTCAATTCCCATTTCATGAGGAGTACCTGTTCGGGTAGCAATAATATTACCTGAACCATTTTCAATCAGTAGTCTCTCCCCTATTGCCGGTGGCGGAAATAACTGAGTAGCTGTAATATTGGTAAGCGGACCAAGGGTAATATAAGGCGGTATACCTCCTGTGTTAATAGCTGCAGCATCTTCCTTATTAAGGGTTATCGTTCTTCCAAACTCCGGTTGGCTACTTGCATTTGTACAATACATCCACGGCGTATTGAAAGGAGTACCATCTTCTGTTTCTCCTATAGCCACATATCTCTGGTGTATACCCAGTTTAGGCTTTTGAGTCTGTAAATCAAGATCAAGATTGTAGAACACAGACATTAAAAGTGTGCCCACGGCATAGGTTCCACTGGCTCCTTCAATAATAGGAAGAATAACGGGCCCAACGCCTCCACCAGTCCAGTCAATGTAAGGATACACATTTACGTTTTTTACTTTTACAGGTATTGCTTGCATAATAATAAATTTTTATTCCTACTCGTTTGGCTTTTCAGATCCGCCTTCGCTTTTTACTGTGCGAAACAGTTCGTTTTTTTAGTGGGTTCTGCTCCACATATCTGATTTGTTAACTGTATCATTATAAACACGTTAATAATACAATAGGGGTTTATTTTGTATTTCAAAACTATAAGAAATAAAAAGGTACTTTGGACAAAATGGTATAAAATGGAAATTATTGGTTATGAAACAGTTAAAAAATGTCACAGAATATTCTTACACGTAAAATCTGATGAATTTTAACCGCTTATAATATTATATAAACACTTCATATACTAAACTTTCATTTATTATTGAAAGTTTAAAAACTTTTACTTACATTTGTTTCATGGAATTCAAAGAAGCAAAAAATAAGTTTGTACAAACCTGGGGAGCATTAGGTTCTCAATGGGGAATTAATAAAACCATGGCACAGATTCATGCTTTATTAATGGTCTCGAACGAACCTGTTTCTATGGAAGACATCATGGAGGAATTGCAAATTTCCCGCGGAAATACCAGCATGAACCTAAAAGCTTTAATGGATTGGGGAATTGTCTACAAAGAATACAAAGCCGGAGAAAGAAGGGAGTTTTTTACTGCTGAAAAAGATTTAGACGAGTTAGCTGTAAAAATTGCCAGAGAAAGAAGCAAAAGAGAAATTAAACCTGCTCTTAGAATCTTAAAAGAGGTTTCGACAATTGATGCAAAAGATTCTCCAGAAGAAAAACACTTTGTTGATCAGACCTCCAAACTGTATGATTTTGTTTTAAAGGCTGATAATATGCTAGACAAAATGACGGAATTCAATGAAAACTGGTTAGGACGTTTGGTCCTTAAAATTATGAAGTAAATCTCGACCTAAAAAAATTTAAACAAAACTTTCATTTTTTTCTGAAAGTTTAAAAATAAATGACAATTATGAATCTCAACATCATAGGATATTTTATTTATCTCGGCATCACGATTTTCATCATTTTGAAAGTTGGAAAAATATGCTACAAGAACGGAAATGTGTATGTCGCCGAATTGATTCCAAATCATGCAGACATCTGCCAGAAAATTAATCAGGTTTTGCTTTTAGGCTATTATCTTTTAAATATTGGGTATTGTGCAATGACGCTTATTTCCTGGCAAAAAATCAGTTCATCTACACAATTAATTGAAACTATCGGAATAAAAACTTCCATCATAATTTTTATTATTTCACTATTACATTATCTGAATATCATAATTTTAACCAAGTACATTCATAAATTAATTAAATAACATCTTAAATTAAATACCATGGAAACTACAAAAATTTTAATCGGTTACGGAATCTATTTACCAATTGCTTTATTCCTTACTTATTACGTTTCTAAAACACTTTTCAAAAACGGAAAAATATTTATGCTTGACATTTTTAAAGGCCGTGAAGATATTGCACAGGCAACAAATAAACTTTTCGAAACCGGATTTTATCTTTTAAATATTGGTTTTGCTTTAATGATTTTAGAATTACAATTAAGCAACAACAGTTATCAGGAATTAATAGAACGATTAAGTTACAAAATTGGCGAATTTTCTATCTATTTGGGAATAATGCTATTTTTCAATTTATATTTTTTCTTTAGAGGAAAAAGAAAAGCCAAAGAAGGGCAACAAGAAGAAAGATTGGTTTTTAAAGCATAACGTTTCATCATGAAACCCGACAACTTTTAAAAACCTGTCGGGCTTAACACAACTGAATAAAATGAACAAACTTATAATTGCAGCCGGAACCGGTTTTTTAGGACAAGTTCTTATTAATCATTTCAAAGATAAATTTGAAGAAATTGTAATTCTGACCAGAGGAAATTCAAAAATAGTTAACGGAATCAAATATGTAAACTGGAATGCAAAGACTTTTTCCGGCTGGGAAGAGGAACTGGAAAATGCAACGGTTTTAATAAATCTTGCAGGCAAATCTGTTGATTGCCGTTATACCAAAGAAAACAAAAAAGAAATTTTATTATCCAGAATCGAAAGTACAAAAGTTCTAAACAAAGCGGTTTTAAATTGTACAAATCCACCAAAACACTGGCTGAATTCATCAACCTCAACTATTTATCGATTTTCATTAGATAAAAAAATGGATGAGGTTGATGGCGAAATTGGAAATGATTTTTCTATAAATGTTGCTTTGTCCTGGGAAAAAGCATTCTTTAAAACCGAAACTCCAAATACCTTAAAAACGGCTTTACGAACTTCGATTGTTTTAGGAAAAAATGGCGGCGCTTTTATTCCGTTGAAGACTTTGGCAAAAATTGGTTTTGGAGGAAAACAAGGAAAAGGAAATCAGTTTATAAGCTGGATTCACGAAGAAGATTTTGTGAATGCAGTCGATTTTATAATTCGAAAAGAAATTTCCGGAATTATAAATGTTGTTTCACCGGAACCAATTCGCAATGCTGATTTTATGACAAAACTTAGAAAAGCTGTTGGTTTTCCTTTCGGAATTCCGATGAACAAATTTTTACTTGAAATTGGATCTTTCTTTATCCGGACAGAAACTGAATTGGTTTTGAAAAGCAGAAATGTGATTCCGAAAAGACTTTTGGAGAATGGATTTGAATTTAAGTTTGCAAATATTGATAATGCTTTCCGTGATCTTTTAACCTAAAATCTTTGTCAAAGTTTTAAACTTTGACAAAGATAACGCACACTAATCATGACAACAAAAATAAAAGCACCCAAACAAATCGTTTTTGATGCATCCAGAAACATAGACATTCACCAACAATCAGCCAGTAAAACAAGTGAAGTGGCAATTGCCGGGATAACATCAGGCTTAATCAATTTAAACGAAACGGTAACCTGGCGAGGCCAACACTTTGGCTTTTATCTTACTCATAAAAGCCGAATCACTGCCATGAATTTCTACGATTATTTTGTGGATGAAATGGAAGAAGGAAAATTCAAATCTTATAGACACGAACATTTTTTTAAAGAAGAAAACAGAATTACGATTATGGAAGATAAAATGCAATACGAAACTCCGTTTGGGATATTAGGAAAAATGTTTGATATTTTATTTTTGAAAAAGCACTTAATAAAATTCCTTTTGGAAAGAAATAAGGTTTTAAAAGAGGTATCAATCACTATCGCAATGTCCTGATTTGGGCTCTCTACTTAATAAAATCAACTTTGAATTGTGGATCCCAATAATAATACCCGTATAATTCATGACTTTCGCCATTATTACTAAGAACATAAAGTGCCAAATATATAAAAACATTTTCTGTTCCTTCGCTTTTTATTTTAGCATTATAATTGGCAAAATATTGTCTTTTAAATAATGGCGGTAGAGGACGATATGTATCAATATTAAACTGTACAGCATTAGTATAGCTAAAATCCCATTGAAATGGAGTAAAGATTGTATTTCCATTTCCATGTTCAATTTTGTATACAATTACTGCGAAATCATCATTATTTTGATGAATTGTAGTAGTCCTTAAATAAAAAATATCTCCTAGTTTTGCTTTTATACCTAAATCTGCCGTTCCCTGACCCAAAACGATTTCTCTTGGATTATGGCTTATCAAATAATGGTTATTATGATCTATTTTTTGAGCATTATTAGGATCCGTATTTCGAGGATAATTTTTCTTAATATATTCAGCATTTATTACAATAAGAACATCGATAGTTTCAGAACTAGCTTTTACTTTTTGATTCATGATATATGTATTTTTTATATATCAAAACTAGATTAAACACACACACTTCTTAAAAGAAATGGCATAAACACCAAATTTCATGTCATAACACGAAGAAACCAAGTCGTGAAAAATTTAGAGAAAAAAAATAAGTTTTTGAAACAAGTTTCAGAAACTGAATTACTTTAGTTTTAAATACTTAATCATGATCCTGATCATCAAAAATAATAACTTCATCTCATGCATCCTCGCTTCCTTTTCTATAAAACATTCTGTACATTAAAAAGATCGAAAAATATTCAAAAGAAATAATTAGTGAGAAAATTTATCTATTTTAGAGATTTCTATTAATCTTCTTAAAAAAATAAACTTATGACAATAAAGACTAAAATTTTATCGATAGCATTTTTCGCCATCTCTTTTATTGGTTTTTCGCAAAGCAATTGTACTACTTTAAAAGGCTGCGAAAGAAAATTATGCGAATTAAACATCAAACTAACTGCAGCGAAAAAAGCCGGTAATCAAAATCAAATCAAAGGTGTTGAAGATGCAATAACTAAAACCAAAAAAAACTGTACGACAAGAACAGTACAAAATGACCTCGATAAAAAAGTAAAAGAAAAACAACAAAAGGTTAAGGAGAAAACCGATGATCTAAACAAAGCCATCAAAGAAAACGAAAGCAAAGAAAAAATCGCCAAGAAAAGAAAAAAACTGGATGAAGCAAAAGCTGATTTGAGTAAAGCTTTGGCAGAGCAAAAAACGAAATAATTATTTAATTTTTTTGTTCTTGTTGATTTTAGATTGAAAAGGGATTTTCTCATTTTACGGCTTGCGTGAGGGATTGAGGCGGTATCCTTTTATGAAGTGCTAACGAAATAAAAGATATAGCCGAAAGCCCGACCCGCAGGGACACGCCCAAAACATGAAAAATGATATTTTCTAAAATAAATCATTAGAACTTATTATACCTGTATTTCGCTTATTTAAAAAACACAATCATCAGCCACCAAAAAACCGGCACACTTTCGACCCAGAAAGAGGTATAATATTTAGATCGGTTTGGGTTTGCAAACAAGATAAACAGCATCAGCATGACTACCATGATAAGATTTATCAGAAGATCATGAAAACTGAATGTCAATATCCCAACAATCCAAAACGGAACTAAAAGTGAAAACCCCAGAATTTTAGTTCTCTTTACCCCTATGTTCTGCGGAACCGTTTTTAAATGCGGATCATCGTTGGCCAAATCTAAAATTTCGAAAACTAGAATCAATACAAAAACCAACACAAAACGCTGAATACATTTTATATAAAAGTTACCCGTAAAGGGAATTTCAGCATTGATATAAGGCAGAATCAAAGTCGCTCCAACCCAGCAAAGCGCTACGATATAAATTTTTACACCTGCCCAATTTCTGGCATTTTTTCGATTAGGAAAAAAAGGTAAAGTATAAAGTGCCGTGATCACAAAAATTATAACGGAAACAATTTGGGTAATGCGTTTTAAATGAAAAAAATAATAACCAACTAAAACGAGTGAAACGAAGCTCAAAACAGCGATAATTTTCAATTGATTTCCTATTGGTTTTTTCTTGACACGAACCAAAGCATCATATTTAACAAAATTATACCCTACAATTGTTCCAAAAAAAACGAACAAAGCCATTGGTTCATCGTACTGAATATGAAACACATAAAACGTAATACGAACCAAAGCATAACAGGATAAAGCCACATGAATACTGCTATTCAGGTAAAAATCGAATATCTGTTTTACTTGTTTCATTTATTAAATCTAATCAATTATTAACAAATCAACTCTTTAGTTGTAAATTTCATAAAAATTGAAGTTAAAAATACCTATTAAATTATTAATAATACTTAATTTTGCGCCACAAAAAAACAACACATTTACTATAAAATGTAATAAACGTTGTGTTACACTTGATTAAGTCAAAGAACATCGTGAATTACATTGCCTTTAAAAATTAGATAGCTACAAATGAGAACAGATGCTTTTGCTTTAAGACACATTGGCCCAAGAGAAACAGATCTTCAACACATGTTACAAACCATTGGAGTTGAATCGATCGAACAACTTGTTTACGAAACCCTTCCGGATGACATTCGTTTAAAAGCACCTTTAAACTTAGATCCAGCTATGACAGAATATGAGTTTTCAAACCATATTCAACAATTAGGGAATAAAAATAAAATTTTCAAAACCTACATTGGTTTAGGTTACAATCAGGCAATTGTTCCTGCAGTAATCCAACGTAACGTTTTCGAAAATCCGGGATGGTATACAGCATATACGCCTTACCAGGCCGAAATTGCTCAAGGTCGTCTTGAAGCAATTTTGAATTTCCAAACAACTGTAATTGAACTTACAGGAATGGAAATTGCAAATGCATCTTTACTTGATGAAGGAACAGCTGCGGCAGAAGCTATGGCTTTGTTGTTAGACGTTCGTTCTCGTGATCAAAAGAAAAACAACGTAAATAAATTTTTCGTTTCAGAAGAAATTCTTCCTCAGACACTTTCGGTTTTACAAACTCGTGCAACACCAATTGGCGTTGAATTAGTAATTGGAAACCACGAAACTTTTGATTTCTCTACTGAATTCTTCGGAGCTATTTTACAATACCCGGGGAAATACGGACAAGTTTACGATTATACAGCTTTTATCGAAAAAGCAGCTGCAAGCGAAATTAAAGTTGCCGTTGCTGCTGACATTTTGAGCTTAGCAAAATTAACGCCTCCGGGAGAAATGGGAGCTGCAGTTGTAGTAGGAACAACACAACGTTTCGGAATCCCGTTAGGTTACGGAGGTCCACACGCTGCTTACTTTGCAACAAAAGACGAATACAAACGAAGCATGCCTGGACGTATTATTGGGGTAACTGTTGACACCAACGGAAACCGTGCTTTACGTATGGCATTACAAACTCGTGAACAACATATCAAACGTGATAAAGCTACTTCAAACATTTGTACCGCTCAGGTTTTATTATCTGTAATGGCCGGAATGTATGCCGTATATCACGGTCCAAAAGGTTTACAATATATCGCAAACAAAGTACATGCTGCGGCGGCAACTTTAACAAACGAATTGAAAACTTTAGGGATTGAGCAATTAAACTCCGCTTTCTTTGACACTATTTTAGTGAAAGCTGATGCTAAAAAAGTAAAAGCAGTTGCAGAAGCAAACGAAGTAAACTTTTACTATGTTGATGAAAACACGATCTCAATTTCGTTAAACGAAACTACAAGTGTTTCTGATGTAAACGATATCATCACTATTTTTGCTGAAGCGCTTTCGTTACAGCCTACTACAGTTGCTGATTTAACAGAAACCAATCATTATCCGGAAACGTTAAACAGAACTTCTGCTTTCTTAACGCATGATGTTTTCAACAAATACCATTCTGAGACGGCCTTAATGCGTTACATCAAAATGTTGGAGCGTAAAGATTTGGCATTGAACCACTCGATGATTTCATTAGGTTCTTGTACGATGAAATTGAACGCTGCTGCAGAAATGCTTCCGTTAAGTAATCCAAACTGGAATAACATTCACCCTTTTGCTCCGCTTGATCAGGCACAAGGATATCAGGAAATGTTGAAAAAATTAGAGCAACAATTAAATGTAATTACAGGTTTTGCCGGAACGACTTTGCAACCTAACTCAGGTGCACAAGGAGAATACGCCGGGCTTATGGTAATTCGTGCGTACCACCAATCTCGTGGGGACGATCACAGAAATATTGCTTTGATTCCTTCATCAGCCCACGGAACAAATCCAGCTTCTGCTGCAATGGCCGGAATGAAAGTGGTGGTTACTAAAACTTTAGAAAACGGAAATATCGACGTTGAAGATTTACGCGAAAAAGCAATTTTACACAAAGACAATTTATCATGTCTGATGGTAACATATCCATCTACTCATGGTGTTTTTGAAAGTGCTATTCAGGAAATTACACAATTGATCCACGAAAATGGTGGACAAGTATATATGGACGGTGCAAACATGAACGCTCAGGTTGGATTAACAAATCCTGCTACAATCGGTGCTGACGTTTGTCACTTAAACTTACACAAAACATTTGCAATTCCTCACGGTGGTGGAGGTCCGGGTGTTGGCCCAATTTGTGTGGCGCCGCAATTGGTTCCTTTCTTACCAGGAAATCCGGTAATTCCAACAGGAGGAGAAACTGCAATTACAGCTATTTCTGCTGCTCCTTGGGGATCTGCATTAGTATGTTTGATTTCTTACGGATACATTTCGATGCTAGGTGCTGAAGGTTTAAAAAGCGCTACAGAGCATGCAATCCTGAATGCCAACTACATTAAAGAAAAGTTAACCGGACATTACGATACTTTATATTCCGGAGAAATGGGCCGTGCCGCTCACGAAATGATCTTAGAATGTCGTCCTTTCAAACAAAAAGGAATCGAAGTAACAGATATCGCAAAACGTCTAATGGATTATGGTTTCCATGCCCCAACAGTTTCTTTCCCGGTTGCAGGAACTTTAATGATCGAACCAACTGAAAGTGAAAACTTAGAAGAACTAGATCGTTTTTGTGAGGCTATGATTTCGATCCGAAAAGAAATTGAAGCTGCAACAATCGAAGACAGCAACAACGTATTGAAAAATTCTCCTCACACTTTAGCCATGCTGACAACTGAGACCTGGAATTTTCCTTACACCAGAGAACAAGCTGCTTTCCCGTTAGACTATATTGCTGAGAACAAATTCTGGCCTTCAGTTCGAAGAGCTGATGATGCTTTTGGAGACAGAAACTTAATTTGTAGTTGTGCTCCTATCGAAGCTTATATGGAAAACTAAAAATAAGTTTTACAATTACATCAATACCCCGATCCGAAATTCCGGAACCGGGGTATTTTTTTTCCTCAGATTAAAAATATTTTTATATTTTTTTTCGTTTAAAAAGCAAAAAAAAATGAATCTGTGATATCTGTAACATTTTTTTAACCTTACATTTTGTTAATCTTCTTTTGCCCTTAGTTAAACAAAAAAACTTCTTGAATCTTTAAGAAAAAAATCCGTCTGAGAAATCATTTCAAACGTTTGAAATCTCGGTTAAACCCAAATTTCATTAAAAAATTAACAATAAATCCAATAAATAATTATTATTTCATAATTATATGCATGCATAGTATTTTTTATGATAGTTATCATAAATTTATTTATAATTTAGCCATAAATTTATCGGATAATAAAGGACTAATGAAAATAAAAATAATAGGCATAGGAAGTTATATTCCAAATAAAGAAGTAAGCAATACTGACTTCGGTGATCATGTTTTTTTGAATGAAGACGGAACTCCTTTTGCTTACCCTAACGAAGTTGTAATTAAAAAATTCAAAGGCATTACCGGAATCGAAAATCGTCGTTATGCCGAAGATCAACATACCTCATCTGATTTAGCTTTTTTTGCTGCTGAAAGAGCACTTGCAAACGCTAATATCGATCGTGAAACTTTAGATTATATTATTTTCGCCCATAATTTTGGCGATGTAAAATCCGGAACAAATCAAACGGATATTTTACCAAGTTTAGCAACGCGCGTAAAAAACAAATTAGACATCAAAAACCCAAAATGTGTGGCTTACGATATCCTTTTTGGATGTCCGGGCTGGATCGAAGGGGTTTTGCAGGCCAATGCTTTTATTAAATCAGGCATGGCAAAACGCGTTTTGGTAATTGGAGCTGAAACTTTATCAAGAGTAGTTGATGATCATGATCGCGATTCTATGATTTATTCTGATGGTGCCGGAGCTTCAATTTTAGAAGCTTCAGATGATGAATCAGGTTTGTTATCTTACGAAAGTGCCACTTTTGCGAATGAAGAAGCCAATTATTTATACTTTGGAAAATCATACAATCCTGACTTAGATCCGGACATCAAATACATCAAAATGTATGGTCGCAAAATTTACGAATTTGCCTTAAGCCAGGTTCCTTGTGCGATGAAAAGCTGCCTGGACAAAAGCGGAATTGCAATTGATGACGTGAAGAAAATCCTGATTCACCAGGCCAATGAAAAAATGGATGAAGCCATTATCGATCGTTTCTATAAATTATATGATAAAACTGCACCAAAAGATATTATGCCAATGAGTATTCATGATTTAGGAAACAGCAGCGTTGCCACCGTTCCTACTCTTTTTGATCTTTTGCTACAAGGAAAAATAGAAAATCATCAAATCAACAAAGGCGATGTTGTTATTTTTGCTTCTGTTGGAGCAGGAATGAATGTAAATGCATTTGTATATAGATATTAATTTATAGTATTCAGTGTTCAGTTTTTAGTATTCAGTCGTATTTACGCAGAATTTAATCTCCGTCTAAAAAGTAGTAACTAATTGTACCAACTAAAATCTGAACACTGTAAATCTAATAACTACACTATTCACTAAAAACTGAACACTGAATACTTTTTTAGTATATTTGCGACCTAATTATAAAATCAAGAACGAGAGATTGTTTCGTTCCTCGCAACGACTATGTACGAAAAAACGTTTCCGAATAAAAGATTCAAACTTACTTTAGAGTTTTTACAAAAACACGTTAATACATCAGAAACTATTTTTGATTTTGGCGTACCAAATCCATTCTCTAAAATAATGGAAGAAAATGGCTATACCGTAAAAAATACAAAAGGCGAAGATTTAGACAACGATCAAACGGCTTTACAAACGGAACAATATACTGTTTTTACTGCATTTGAAATTTTCGAACACTTACTAAATCCTTACACCATTTTACAAAACGTAAAATGTGATAAATTGCTAATTTCAATTCCTTTACGTTTATGGTTTTCACCGGCATATCGATCGAAAACTGACATGTGGGACAGACATTATCACGAATTCGAAGATTGGCAATTAGACTGGCTTTTAGAAAAAACAGGCTGGAAAATTACGGACCGCCAAAAATTTACACATCCTGTAAAAAAGTTTGGATTCAGACCCTTATTAAGATATTTCACACCAAGATATTATATTGTTGTGGCAGAGAAAAGCCCCCTAACCCCCAAGGGGGAATAAAATAGTTTCCGAACAAATTTTACAAAATGAAGAATTCAGACTCACAAAATTCATCAAGCTCCCCCTTCGGGGGTTGGGGGGCTTACTACATTGTTATTCCCGCGCACAACGAACAGGATTTAATTGGCCTGACTTTGCAATCTCTGGTTTCGCAAACTGTCGTGCCATCAAAAGTGGTGGTTGTAAACGACAATTCGACTGATAAAACAGAAGAAGTGGTATTGGGGTTTGCAAAGGAAAATCCTTTTATTTCTGTTGTAAACAAAACTTCAGATTCGATTCATATGCCCGGAAGCAAAGTAATTCAGGCCTTTCAGAAAGGTTTTGAAACTTTAGATGGTGATTATGACATCATTGTAAAGATAGATGGCGATTTAATTTTTCCTGCCAATTATTTTGAAACTATCATTAAACATTTTGAATCTGATCCCAAAATTGGAATGGTTGGAGGATTTTGTTACATCGAAAAAAATGGTGATTGGGTTTTAGAAAACCTAACCGATAAAGATCATATTCGCGGAGCACTGAAAGCTTACCGAAAGGACACTTATCAACAAATTGGAGGACTAAAACCGGCTATGGGCTGGGACACAGTAGACGAGTTACTGTGTAAATACTACGATTGGAAAATAGTAACAGACCCTTCTTTACACGTAAAACACCTTAAACCAACAGGCGCAAACTACAACAAAACAGCACGTTATAAACAAGGAGAAGCCTTCTATACGCTGGGTTATGGTTTTTGGATTACCGCAATAGCATCGGCAAAACTGGCGATGATGAAGAAAAAACCATTTTTATTTTTGGACTACATAAGAGGTTTCTGGAAAGCTAAAAAAGCCAAAACTCCCTTACTAGTTACACCCGAACAGGCTAAATTTATTAGAAATTATCGTTTTAAGAAAATGAAACAAAAGTTAATTTGATTCGGAAAACTACCGAAAATCCTTAACCCATACCCCAAAACTCATAACTTCTTTTTACCTTAGCCAATATTTGTAAAACTATGATGCTAATTCGTTATTTATCCCAAATAGGGAAATATTTTTTAATGCTGAAAGAAATTTTCAATAAACAGACCAAATGGCCTGTCATGAAAAAATTGATTTTCAAAGAAATCGACGATTTAATAATTGATTCTCTTGGCATCGTTTGCTTTATCTCTTTTTTCATCGGAGGGGTTGTAGCCATTCAAACCGCACTAAATTTGACTAATCCACTAATTCCAAAATATTTAATTGGTTTTGCTACACGTCAATCAGTAATATTGGAGTTTGCCCCTACTTTTATTTCGGTGATTATGGCCGGAAAAATGGGATCTTACATTACTTCCAGTATTGGAACAATGCGTGTTACAGAACAAATTGACGCCTTAGAAGTTATGGGTGTTAATTCGTTAAACTATCTTGTTTTCCCTAAAATAGCAGCTTTACTAATGTATCCTTTTGTAATCGGAATTAGTATGTTTTTAGGTGTTTTTGGTGGATGGCTTGCTTGTGCATACGGAGGATTTTCGACTAGTGAAGATTTTATTCAGGGTGCTCAAATGGAATTTATTCCTTTTCACATTACTTATGCCTTTATTAAAACTTTAATTTTCGCCATGTTATTAGCGACAATTCCGTCATTTCACGGATACTATATGAAAGGTGGGGCACTAGAAGTAGGTAAAGCAAGTACAGTTTCTTTTGTATGGACATCCGTTTGTATTATTCTTTTTAATTATATACTAACTCAATTATTATTAGGATAATGATAGAAGTAAAAAACATAGAAAAATCATTTGGCGACAGTAAGGTTTTAAAAGGCGTTTCGACGGTTTTTGAAACTGGAAAAACCAACCTGATTATTGGACAGAGTGGATCCGGAAAAACCGTTTTATTAAAAACTTTGCTAGGAATTCACACCCCGGATTCAGGAACAATTGAATTTGACGGGCGTGTCTATTCTGAGTTAAATCCAGACGAAAAAAGAGCATTACGAACAGAAATTGGAATGGTTTTTCAGGGAAGTGCCTTATTTGACTCAATGACTGTTGAAGAAAATGTCGCTTTTCCATTAAAAATGTTCACAAACGATAATAAAGCTAAAATCAAAGAACGTGTTGATTTTGTTTTAGAAAGAGTAAATCTGATTGATGCACACAAGAAATTACCCTCTGAAATTTCAGGAGGTATGCAAAAACGTGTGGCTATCGCCCGTGCGATTGTAAATAATCCAAAATATTTATTTTGTGATGAACCTAACTCAGGTTTAGACCCAAACACCTCAACTTTGATCGATAATCTGATTAAAGAAATTACGGAAGAATACAATATAACAACTGTAATCAATACGCACGATATGAACTCGGTGATGGAAATTGGTGAAAATATTGTTTTCTTAAAAAAAGGAGTAAAAGCGTGGCAGGGAACTAAAGAGGAGATTTTCAGAACTGATAATAAAGATATTGTAAAATTTGTTTATTCTTCAAATCTGTTTAAAAAAGTAAGAGAAGCTTATTTAAAAGGTTAAAGGTTTTATTCAGGTTCCAAAATAAAAAATCCAAATTCTAATGCACATCAGTATTGGAATTTGGATTTTTTTATTTGTGATTTAATCTATCAGCTCTACTTCAGCATTAGGATTAAAAAGGTATGTTCTTCCTGAACTGATTTCGATACATTCAAAACGTTTCGTCCTTACCGCTAGTTTCTTGAATATTTTACCGTTTTTAATTCTAAAGACACTTCCGTACGGAATTTCAAAAACATAGTTTTTATCGCTTCCCACATCGTATTGCTTTAAGGCCAGAGACAAAGTAGTATCTGTGTCGCTACTTGCAGATGGATTTTTAAAATGTCTCGCTAATAAAGGCAATAAACCACCGGGAAAGATCTCCGGACGTATAAAAGGAATCATCATACGCTGAAAAGTGTGCTTCCACTCATTTCCATGAGGTTTTATGTTTCGTCCAAATTTTTCGAACGCTACTAAATGCGAAATCTCATGAATCAGTGTAATCAAAAAACGATATTTGTTTAAACTCGAATTTACCGTAATCTCATGTTTACCGCTTGGTCCCCTCCTATAATCTCCATGACGCGTCTGACGTTCGTTTACGATCTTAAGATGAACCTGATTGGCAACAATCAAATCAAAGACAGGCTTTACAGCATGTTCGGGTATGTATCTTGCTAGGGTTTCGTTCAATTTTTTTACGTTAAAAGTTATATGTCACAAGTTAAAGGTTTACTATCGAGATTGGAATATTGCAAATTGAACTAAGGATTAGTGGAAGAAACTTCCAAAACTTTCCCGTTAAAGTACTTATTTCCATTAAGCGTAAAATCATAAATATAAGTAGCCATTCCTTCTGCTGAAATGGGTGCCTGATATCCTGGAAAAGCTTCCTGCAGCATTTCTGTCTGAACAGATCCCAAAGCTAAAACATTAAAAGAAATCCCTTGCTCTTTGTATTCTTCTGCTAACAATTCGCTTAAAGTGATTACAGCGCCTTTGCTTGAACTATAAACGGCTAATCCCGGGAATTTAAGACTTCCCCTTACGCCTCCAATTGAACTAATTGTAACGACATGACTTCCTCTTTGAAGATACGGTATACAAATTCTCGTAAGATTTGCCACTGCAAAAACATTCACTTTATAAATACTTTCAAAATCAGCCTGAGTGGTTTCGGCAAAAGGTTTTAATAACAAAGCCCCTGCATTATGAACGACTGCATCTACTTTTTTCCAGGACGAAGAAAGAAAACTTTCTACTTCCTGCAAAGCAGTTTCGTCTGACAAATCAACTGAAAGACACGTAATATTTTGATGTTCTAAAAGCGTTTGAGGTATTTTTCTGGAAATGGCTAAAACCTGATTTCCGGCATTAGCAAATTGTAATGCTAATTCGTAACCAATTCCTCTACTGGTCCCGGTAACAATAATATTTTTCATAAAACAAAAATAAGCAAATCAGATAAAAGGACCAGTTATTTATTCATCGTAATTTCTTCGGTTGGCGAAGTAGTGATTTTAGTCACGGCCGGCAAAAATTCCTGAATAAAAGAAGTCATGTGCGGAATATCCATTACTTTAAATTCATCCGAAACATGGTGATAAAATTCAAAATTTTCAAAATCAAAGGTACTTATCGATTGACACGGTTTCTTGAATACATCATAAAAAGAATAATTATCAGATCTGTAAAACAATTTATATTCCGCTTCTTTTGGCAGAAATCCTATTGTTTTCTTACCGGTATATTCATTTATCTTTTCGGCCATATTCGATTTATCAAAACCTGTAATGTAAGCCAGATAATCGCGTTTCATTGGCACACCAATCATTTCAATATTCAATTGCACATATAAATTGAAGTCTTGCTTTTTAAGTTTTTGCACCAAACTTTTAGATCCCAGCAAACCCTTTTCTTCACCGGCAAAAAACACAAAAAGAATACTGCGTTTATTCGATTTTGTCTCGCTAAAATATTTGGCCATTTGCGCAACAGCCGTAACTCCTGATGCATCATCATTCGCACCGTTATTAATAACATCCGGTTGTTGCTTTTTCTCCAGACCAATATGATCGTAATGCGCACTTAAAACTACAAACTCCTTTTTTAGAACAGGATCTGTTCCTTCTAAAACTCCAACTATATTATACGCTGGCGGATTAAAATTAGTAAGTGTATCACGATAAGAAGCAAAATATGGCTTAATATTGTTTTTCTTAAAGAAATCCTCTAAAAATATGGCCGCTTTTTCTATCCCCTTTGTACCGGTTTCACGACCTTCTAACTCATCTGAAGAAAGATATTTCAGGAAATCCGAAACTTCCGTTTCAGCTACTTTATAGGTAATCTCAACAGGCTTAGAAGATTTCTTTGCCCCATTTTCGTTTACTGCAGAAGGATTTGATTTGCAACTTAATAAAACAAACGGAAGAAGAAAGTACAGTTTTTTCATAATTGAAGATTGAATTATACTTCAGAACTTAAATTTCTAAAGCAGACGATTTAAACTATTTTATACACTTTAAACACCTGAATTCTTTCTAGAACAATAAAATAATAGAGTAAAAACAGGCACCACATCCTTTAAAAATTGATTTATTCCTGAAAAAAGTTTGTAAAACTACAATCAAAATAAACAATTCTCAAAGTTCCTGCAATATAATACTATTTTAACTTTATTGCTCTTGTAATATACTTTCTGTTAAGCCAATATAAGTTATAAGTGATCCAAAAAAGAGATTATTAAAATTAAATTACTTTAAAATTACTTCAATTACAAATGGCGGACAAATCAGATAATACCCGAAGTTATTTGATACTTGAAAAAGAAGTTGAAAAATCTTGTGCTTTTATTAAATCACAATATCTCATTACACCTTTATCCTGTTCGATTATGACTTGCGTGATACTTACTGTTTTTATGGTATTTTCTCTATTGATAACCAGTCCATTTTCAGAATCATCGCGTTTGGTATAGCGATGAAAATCGAAAATTTCTGAAGCTGAGATTGCTTTTTTGTTTCTTAAAAAATGACCAAACCACATTGCCCTTCCTCGCCTAACTTCAACAGGATATAAAGTAACTGATGACCAGATATGGTTTTGAGATTCATTTAGCGGTGTCGCCCTTTTGACGAAACCATCCCAAATAAATTCATACAATGCCGCTTTCTGATATAAAACCAAAGTAAACGGTTCGATATCTTCCAAATCAATTTCTGCCCACAAGTCCTTTGGCGAATCACTCGAAATAATATCCAGAGCAATTAATCCACGGCTTTTTCTGTAAGGAAACACGGGATCATGATTTACAATTCCGCCATTTAATACTACTAATACAGTTCCGTATTCATCAACTGCAAACCAGGTTCCACCGGCTTTCGGATCTTTTGGATACATAATGTTTTTACCATTATGATAATAATTTCTGGGTGAAACAGCCGCAGGACGAAATACCTTCTCATCTCGATTTGAAGTGATAATAACAACTCCATTACTGTTTACAAAACTTAGTGTACACATTACTTTCTATATTTCATTAACCGCCATATTCTCGAATTGCAAAATGGCAATTTTAATTAAAGCCTGATGATGCATGCCATTTTCCAGATTATAAAGTAATTCTCTGTAATAACTGCTCTGAATCCTGATACCAAGTCCGTTGATTACTTTTTCGAGATAGAGGGTTTTGTTTTCGCTTTTTAATCCCATTTTGATCTCGACAATGCATTGTTTCGCAAATTCGGTTTCTGTTTGAATCTGATTGTTTCCTTCGCGATAGTCATAATTCAGGATTCCTGAATCATATCCATTTTCAAGGCATTTAAACATTTCCAGAATATATCTTGTATGTTCGCCAATCGTTGCATTGCTTAAGGCTTCGCAAGATTTTGTATAATCATGATCAGACACCTGATCTAATAGACAAATTAATTCATCTAAACTATGATGTATTGATTTTAGTAACATGGCTACTTAAATTTAGAAGATTAAACAATTTATTTTTACAGTACGGGTAATAAGTTTATGTCAATCCTATTATAATGTACGTTAATACTTTATCTATAGTTTTCCGAAGCGTTAAAAACAATTCATTTATTTCGCAAATCATTTTTGAATGATTCATCAGAGCTATTCTTACTAAAAACAGAAAGCCCTTTCAGACAGCTGTGTCTGAAAGGGCTTTTATTTATTATATTCTTAATATAAAATTATCCTGCGATAACGGATCTTGAAATTACAATTTTCTGAATTTCAGAAGTTCCTTCATAAATCTGGGTAATTTTTGCATCACGCATAAAACGTTCTACATGATATTCTTTTACATAACCATTTCCTCCGTGAATCTGAACCGCTTCTACAGCCGTATCCATTGCCACTTGCGAAGCAAATAATTTTGCCATAGCCCCACTTACATCATAGTTTTTATGCTGGTCTTTATCCCAGGCTGCTTTCATACACAAATGACGCGCTGCTTCTATGTTTACTGCCATATCTGCCAGTTTAAAAGCAATTGCCTGGTGATTGCAAATCTCTGTTCCAAAAGCTTTACGTTCTTTAGAATATTTCAAAGCCAGCTCATAAGCTCCGGATGCAATTCCCAAAGCCTGAGATGCAATCCCGATACGTCCGCCTGCAAGTGTTTTCATTGCAAATTTGAATCCGAAACCATCTTCACCAATTCTGTTTTCCTTAGGTACTTTTACATCGCTAAACATTAACGAATGTGTATCAGAACCACGGATTCCCATTTTTTGTTCTTTTGGACCAATAGAGAAACCCGGCATATCTTTGGTCATAATCAAAGCATTAATTCCCTTATGCTTTAACTCCGGATGCGTTTGGGCAATTACCAGATAAACTGATGCGGTATTTCCGTTTGTAATCCAGTTTTTTGTTCCGTTTACGATATAGTGATCTCCCATATCTACTGCAGTAGTTTTTTGCGAAGTTGCATCACTTCCGGCTTCCGGCTCACTTAGACAAAATGCTCCGTGAATTTCACCGGATGCTAAACCCGGCAGGTATTTTTGTTTTTGTTCTTCGGTTCCAAATTCCTGTAGCCCCCAACAAACTAAAGAATTATTTACAGACATCACTACAGAAGCAGATGCATCTACTTTCGAAATTTCTTCCATCGCAATTACGTATGAAATCGCATCTAAACCACTTCCTCCGTATTTAGGATCAACCATCATTCCCATGAACCCTAATTGCCCCATTTTTTTTACTTGCTCTGTCGGAAAAATTTGTTTTTCGTCACGCTCAATGACACCCGGCAACAATTCGTTTTGAGCAAAATCTCTGGCGGCTTGTTGAATCATTAAATGTTCTTCGGTAAGATTGAAATCCATAGTTATCTTATTTTATTGTTTTGCTAAACCCAATTTCAAATATTTGATTTAGATGATGGTTATTTTTGTTTTTTGAATTGTTTTATTTCCTTAAAAAGGCTTTCAAAGATAATTTTTAAATGTGAAATTAACAATGCGCGCATATAAATTTAATAGATCAGCAACAATTACGATATCGTTTTCGTAATAATGATGAAATTTAGCAATACACACGCTAAGTTTGCAATGTTTTCTATAAAAATTAAGAATATAAACACAGTTAAAAACAGCGTAAAACTTAAAGTTTAATGTATACTACAATTCTAAAATGATTAAACAATTCACAAAACACGTAAAAGTACGTAAAACTAGTCTTACTAATTTGATTATTAATATCATAGGTCCAAAAAAAAACAAATTACAGAATAAAAAAACATACTTAATAATGACCAATAATTAAGAAATTAACATTATTTTTGCCTAAAAATTATAAAATTGACAGAATATGAAAAAGATTTTACCACTACTGATACTCCTTTTAATCATACCTTTTTCTACAATCTTTGCCCAAAACCAATTAGAGGTAAACGGAGTTACAGTTCCGCGAAAAATTGAATTTCAAAGCAAAACTTTACAACTTAACGGAGCCGGAGGAAGATCTAAAATGTGGCTCGAAGTTTATGTTCAGGCACTATACCTATCACAATTAAGTCAGGATCCGCAATTTATTATCGACAGCGATACTGAAATGGCAATTCGTATCGAGATTACATCTTCTATGGTTTCTTCAAACAAACTAACGAAAGCAATGAATACTGGTTTCGAAAAATCTGCAGGAAACAATCTTGAAGAATTACGCCCCAGAATAGAAGAATTTAAAAAACTGCTGAGCGATCCTATTACAGAAAAAGATGTTTTTATTTTAGGATATAATCCGCTTGACCAAACAATCAATGTGTATAAAAACGAAGTTCTAAAAGGAAAAGTTTCCGGATTTGATTTCAAAAAAGCATTATTCGGCATCTGGCTTTCTGACAAACCGGTTGACGAAACGTTGAAAAAACATTTATTAGGAATATAATAATTATCCTAATTTTTATAGAATCGTAAAGCCGAAAACGCATTGTTTTCGGCTTTCTTTTTTTTGTTTGTTAAAATTGCCATGAAATACATTATTCGCATTATTCTATTTTATACTTTTACACAAACTAAACATATCTCAACAAAATGAAAGATTTATTACAGCAATTTGAAAATAAAGCACCTGAAATTGTTTTTAACTGGAAAGATTCTGAGACAGAAGCTGAAGGCTGGACTGTTATTAATTCACTTCGCGGAGGAGCTGCAGGTGGAGGAACAAGAATGAGAAAAGGCTTAGATATGAATGAAGTTTTATCATTGGCCAAAACCATGGAAGTAAAATTTTCAGTTTCGGGACCTGCAATTGGAGGCGCTAAATCCGGAATTAATTTTGATCCTAATGATCCTCGCAAAAAAGGCGTTTTACAGCGTTGGTACAAAGCCGTTTCACCTTTATTAAAAAGTTATTACGGAACCGGTGGAGATTTAAATGTTGATGAAATTCACGAAGTAATCCCTATGACAGAAGAATGTGGTGTCTGGCATCCGCAGGAAGGTGTTTTTAACGGACATTTTAAACCAACCGAAGCAGATAAAATAAATAGAATTGGTCAATTACGTCAGGGGGTAATTAAGGTTATCGAAAATCCTAAATTCTCTCCGGATGTAACCCGAAAATATACCATTGCCGACATGATTACAGGTTATGGCGTTGCCGAAGCGGTACGTCATTTTTATGCCACTTATGGCGGAGACATCAAAGGTAAAAAAGCAATCGTTCAGGGCTTTGGAAACGTAGGTTCTGCAGCTGCTTTTTACTTAGCCGAAATGGGAGCAAAAGTTATCGGAATTATCGATCGTGACGGAGGATTAATTAAAGAAGAAGGCTTTTCTTTTGAAGAAATTAAAACGCTATTTTTAAATAAAGACGGAAACAAATTAGTCGCTGACAATATGATTCCGTTTGACGAAATCAATTCAAAAATATGGACAATTGGTGCTGAAATCTTCACACCATGCGCTGCTTCAAGATTGGTACAACAAACCCAAATCGATAGTTTAATTGCTAACGGATTAGAAGTTATTTCTTGTGGAGCGAATGTTCCTTTTGCAGACAAAGAAATTTTCTTTGGTTCGATCATGGAAGAAGTAGATCATAAAGTAAGTTTGATTCCGGATTTTATCTCAAACTGCGGAATGGCAAGGGTTTTTGCTTATTTTATGGAGAAAAAAGTTCAAATGACAGATGAAGCGATCTTTAATGATACTTCTGAAATTATAAAAAATGCGATTGTAAAAGCCCACGCTTTAAATCCATCTAAAACCAATATTAGTGCAACCGCTTTTGAAATTGCATTGAAACAACTAGTATAAACTTTTTATACTTTAATTCTAAACGAGTCAAATAATCTTTGGCTCGTTTTTTTTGTTTAACCGCAAAGTGCGTAAACCCTTGCACGTTTTGCGGTTAAATTCTCTCTTTGTTTCTAAACAATTTTTACTACTTTTAAACGTTTTTATTAAATACAATTACAAAACTCAGAATCAAAATGACTTTTACGGATTCTTCAGACAAAAAGAAATCGCTATTAATATCTACAGCTATTTATGCTGTATTACTATTGCTTCTATTTTTCATTCGCTTTTGGCCTCCATATAATCCTGAAAATAATTCAGCACTTGCTGCTGGCGGTGGCGGTGGCGGCGTAACGGTAAACTTTGGAGACAGCGATTTAGGCTCCGGAGCAAACTATAAAAGCGAAGTTCTGAATGTAAAAAATGAAACCAAACAAGCTCCTGCAAAAGCAACTCCCGACGAAGCAGTTATTACGCAGGAAAATACAGCAGAAGATAAGAATGATGTTGTTATCCCGACAAAAGAAAAGCCTAAAAAAGCTACACCAGTTGTAAAACCGGAAGCAAAACCTGTTCCTGAAAAACCAAAAGTTTCTAATTCTACAAACGATGCTTTATCAAGCATTTTAAAAGGTTCTAACAAAGGTGGTGACGGCGATGATAAAGTGGCAGGAAATAAAGGAAAAGCAGGCGGAAGTTTAAGTTCTAACGGATATTACGGTAGCGGTGGTTCCGGAGGCGGAACAGGCGGAGGAAATGGTACAGGAAATGGCATTGGTACTGGAAGCGGTTACGGAGCCGGAAGCGGCGGAGGTTCTGGTGGCGGATCAGGATATTCTTTAGGAAACAGAAGAGCATTATCAAAACCGGCACCAAAATATACCTGTGATGAAGCCGGAAAAGTAGTTGTAGAAGTTACCGTAGACCAAAACGGAAAAACAATAAGTGCAACGCCAGGAATAAAAGGAACAACAAATACAGCAAGATGTTTACTGGATCAGGCCAAAATTGCAGCCATGAATACCAAATGGGATGCTGATGCCGATGCACCGGCAAAACAAGTAGGTAAGATTATTTATAATTTCAGTTTGGATTAAAACACCAATTTCACTGATTTACATTAATTGTAATAAACATAAAAAAAGGCTTTCTGAAACATTCAGAAAGCCTTTTTTCTATTGTCTTTATTCTAATATTTTATGATTAGATTGTCATCCTGGCCGAAGTCGAAGGACACACAAATAACTCCCCAACGAAAATCCAATCTTTGTAGAGCTTCTCACGAGGATTTCTCCTTCGTCGAAATGACATACTCTACAGCTACTCTTTCTTCTTTACTCTTTACTCTTTACTCTTTACTCTTTACTCTTTACTCTTTACTCTATTCTCTTTACTCTATTCTCTTTACTCTATTCTCTTTACTCTATTCTCTTTACTCTATTCTCTTTACTCTATTCTCTTTACTCTATTCTCTTTACTCTATTCTCTCTCTTTTTTTCCGCGTGAGGGATAGAAGGAAGCTACCGCAGTAGCCCGGATAGCCCGACCACAATAAAAAAATGGGCGAATCAACGTTATGCTGATTCGCCCATTTTTTTATTGTGGTCACGCCCTAATGATATTTTTACTTCGGACTTGTAGCAATCACAAACTTTAAATTGTTCTTCACTCCTATTTGCAATACATCGACTAAATCCTGTACCTGCAAATTAAACGGAATTCTAACAACAACGGTTTGATCTTTATCTGCTCCTATTTTCGACATTAAACTGGTTTCCAGATTTTCAAATTCAACCGGCTCTTTGTCAATGTAGAACTTTTTATCTTCGGTAACTGATAAGCTGATGAGTTGCTTATTGGTTTTTTCATTTGATTTCGCTTTCGGCAACGTCATTTTAATAACATTAGGATTTGCAAGCGTTGAAATAATAAGAAAAAACAACAGCAGGAAAAACATAATATCACTTAATGATGAAGTCGCCACTTCGGCATGAAATCTTCTTTTTCTCTTAATAGACATACCTTATGCTCTTTGAATTATATTGACAAATTCTAATATTTGTTTTTGGATTTTTAAAGCAAAATCATCAATTTTTCCGTTCAGTAAGTGGTAAGCACTATAGGCAATAATACCTACAATAAGACCTGATCCTGAACTGATCATTTTCTCGTATAAACCTCCGGAAATGTTTCCGATACTAATATTCTCTGTAACTGAGATACTGTAGAAAATCTTAATAACTCCGGAAATTGTTCCAATAAAACCTAATGTTGGCGCAATACCGGCAATAAGCCCTAAGTGACCTAAACGTCTTTCCATTTCACCAATTTCGATATCGGCAGCACGGTCCATGTTTGATTCAATTTCTGCAATTGGTCTTCCGATCACTAAAACCCCTTCTTTCAATATATTTCCGGCTGCAGTATTACTTCTCTCGACAATTGTTCTGGCCAATTCGATATTTCCGGCATTCAGTTTATCCCCAACATCCTGCATTAATCTGGCATCAATTCTGGAAGCTTTACTAATATATAAATAACGTTCTATGATAACATAAAAAGTGTAGAACAATAAGATAGCGATTGGAATCAGGAAAAAACCTCCCTTTAAGATAAATCCTAAAACAGAGATCTCCGTATTTGGTGCAATTTTTTCGATAACTACGTTAGATGCGTTTGCAATGGTATCTGTTTGTAATTGAATAAAACTAAACATATATTAATTCTGGTTTTTAATAATTAATTCTAAAAAATATTTGAAATTTGCAATAAAGATAATTTTCGCTCTAATATAAAACTAAAAAAATCGAAAATTATTTCAATCGACAACTATTTTATCCTAAATACATGAACTATCAGGAAACTACGAATTGGATGTTTAATCAACTCCCAATGTACCAACTTCAAGGCGCTTCGGCATATAAGGAGGATTTGACCAATATTAAGTTATTGGCGGCACATCTTGATCATCCTGAAAATCAGCTAAAATGCATTCATGTTGCGGGAACAAATGGCAAAGGCTCTACTTCGCATATGCTGGCTTCGGTTTTGCAGGAAGCGGGATATAAAGTGGGATTGTATACTTCGCCTCACTTAAAAGATTTCAGAGAGAGAATCAAAATTAACGGTGCAGAAATTTCAGAAGATTTTGTTTGTGAATTCGTTGCCAGACATAAAGCCTTTTTTGAAGCTAATGATATGAGTTTTTTCGAAATGTCTGTAGGTTTGGCTTTTGATTATTTTGCTTTTGAGGAAACTGACATTGCTATTATCGAAGTTGGTTTGGGCGGAAGACTTGACGCAACTAATATCATTACACCTTTGGTTTCGGTAATAACAAATATTGGTTTAGATCATACCCAGTTTTTAGGCAATACGCTCGAAGCCATTGCAGGTGAAAAAGCTGGCATCATAAAACCAAATGTGCCTGTTGTTATTGGTGAATATACGAATGAGACTCAACCGGTATTTTTGGCTAAAGCCGAAGAAAATAAAGCCCCCATCTATTTTGCCTCTGATTTGATTTCAGAAATTTTTCTTTCTGATTTAATTGGAGATTACCAATTTCATAATAAGAAAACCGTTCAACAAACGATTGCCGTTTTGAATTCACAAAATGAATTTAAAGTTTCAAACGAAAGTCTACAAGAAGGCTTATTGAATGTTGTAAAGAATACAGGTTTACTGGGCAGATGGCAGCAATTGGGCGAAAATCCTAAAATTATTTGCGACACGGCACATAACAAACACGGATTAGCCGTTGTAATGAATCAGATTCAGAAAGAAACTTTTGACAATCTACATATTGTTTTGGGAGTTGTAAATGACAAAGACCTGGATTCTATTTTACCGCTTTTTCCTAAAAATGCACAATACTATTTTTGCAGACCTGACTCGTCAAGAGGTTTAGCCACTGAAATCTTAAAAGAATCGGCTAAAAAATATGATTTATCAGGAGAGAAATATGATTCTGTAGCCGAAGCTTTCGCTGCCGCGAAGCAAAATGCCTCACAAAATGATTTTATTTATGTTGGCGGAAGTACTTTTGTTGTTGCGGAATTACCATTAAACTAGCAAAATTTTAAATTATCAGAAAAAGACTAAAAAAACGTATTTTATAATAAATTCAATTACAACGAGATAGAAAAAACTTTAAAAAAACTTTAAATTTTTAGCGGTTTTTGTTTGCAGAACTGAAAAAGTGCCTTATATTTGCACTCGCAATCACAAACGATAGCAACCTAATAAAATAGGGCGATTAGCTCAGCTGGTTCAGAGCACCTCGTTTACACCGAGGGGGTCGGGGGTTCGAACCCCTCATCGCCCACCAAAAAACTCCTTAAGAAATTAAGGAGTTTTTTTATGGCTTATATTTTCGAAATTCTATAATATGAAGATCAATCAAATCATTTTTTTTCTTTTTATAAGTTTCAAAAGGTAGAAAGCCAAGTTTCTCAGGAATTTTCCTGCTTCTAATATTTTCTTTATCAACAGGATAAATTATATAATTAAACTCAAAATTTTGTTCTACAAAATCAATTAAAACATTGATTATCTCTGTTCCAAAACCTTGATTTTGATATTCTTTTTTCAACCATAATCCAAGTTCAACAGATTCTTTATTAATGTTATGTATTCCACAGCAACCAAGGAATTCTCTTTTTAAATTAAGAACTACAAAAACAATATCCGTTTTTTGAATTAATTTTTTCTTAGCGCTCTCTACAAAATTTATGATTTCATTTTTATCTCCATTGGGATTAAAAGGCATGTACTTTGTGACTTCTTGTGTAAAGCTTAAATTGATATCATCAATATATTTTTCATGAATCGGCTCAAAAATTAATCGATTTGTATTAATTACTATGCTTGAATTAAACTCCATTATAAAAATATTTACTTTACTAAGAGAAGAACCTGGTCTTCATAATTAGAATTACACCAATTGTATTTTTCTAAAAAGGCTTTACGCACTTCGATGCCTTTTACCTGATTATCTTCCAATATAAATTTTACCTGAAAATTATTAAGTTTTCAGTTCCTCTTTCCATTTTCATCTGTTTTTTCGCAATATAAATATATTGTACTACAATTTAATCTTTTTGCATTTAATCATAAAAAACGGAAAACTCTCATCAAGTTCTATAATCTCAAACAATCCAAACTTACCAAACTCTTCGTGAACTGATTCTCTATCATAAAAGAACATTTGTACTCCGTCGAATATTTCGTAGCGATCTTTGCTCATAAATTTACCTTTACCATAAGTCTGAGCTTCTTTGCTAATAACAGTAAAAACCATATATCCGTTCTCTGATAATTGATTGTAACAATCCTGAATTAGTTTTTTCCTGTCTTTACTATCTAATAAATGAATTAAGGCATAACAAAATATCCCATCGTATTTATTACTATCAAAAGGCATATCAGTTACAGAACCGTGGTAAATGTTCAGATCCGCCCCGTAATGTTTCTTTGCAAGTTCAATAGCCGTTTTTGATATTTCAATTCCCGTTACCGTTATTCCCTCATCCCTAAAAACCTGAGCATTTCTTCCGTATCCAATTCCCGGAATGAGAATGTTCTTAACTGAATTCTCAATAAAAAAATCCTTTGTCGATAGTGCTGACTTTGATGGCTCAAACCCCCACATTTCCTGTTTTTCAATAAAATTATCTTCCCAGAATTCTGCCATCGTTTTTTTATTTATTTTTTTTGCTTTTTACGCACTTCAGCCAAAGTTAGCAATAATTTAAATTATCGCAACAAAATTGCATTAACAATTATGATTACAATATAAAAATTCCCCGATTGCCCTTCATTATCATACTGCAGAAAAAAAACTCGTCAAATTTAGAGTACGCTTCAAATTTTCATACATTTGAAAAAATAAAAACAATGAACAGAAAAGGTTGTCTTCCTCCGCCAAGAGTTTAATTTCTTTCTAAAATGAGATGAAGTTACAAGTTGATTTTTACATCAACTGATTCTGTATACTTCATATTTAACTAGTAATTAATTAAATCTTGTTCGGTTTCGGGCAGACAATTTTCATGAAAAAATCCTATTTAAAGTTACACTTAGCTGTACTACTTTCGGGCTTTACCGGTATTTTTGGTAAACTCATTTCTCTTAATGAAGGTCTTTTAGTTTGGTACAGAACCTTCTTTTCTGCCATTATTTTATTTTTTCTTATCAGGCTGACCAGGACATTGGCACAAATCAATATCCAGGAAAAACTAAATATCGCTAAAATTGGTGTTTTTATAGCCATTCATTGGGTGTTTTTTTACGCCAGTATCAAATATTCTAACATTTCTATTGGTGTCGTTTGCTATTGTTTAACGAGCTTTTTTACAGCAATCTTTGAACCGCTCCTCAATAAAAACAGACTCATTTTTTCTCAATTGCTCTTTAGTGCCATAACGCTATTTGGAATCAGTTTGATTTTTCATTTTGACAGTTCTTATCATGCGGGAATTATTTTAGGCTGTATTTCATCTGCATTTGCCGCGCTTTATACGATTTACAACGAACGATTGGTAAAAACATATGACAGCAAAATCATCAATTACTATCAGATGATTGGAGGCACAATTTGTCTGGGAGTTTTAATGCCTTTGTATCTCATTTTTTTTCCTGTTTCAAGTTTAATTCCGAATGAGAGTGATTTCTTCTACCTGATATTATTATCCTTATTTTGTACGGTAGGACTTTACGTTTTATTTGCAGAAGCATTAAAAAAAATACCGGCTTTTACTACCAATCTTACCTTTAATCTGGAACCTATTTATGCTATAATTTTAGCATTTCTATTTTTTAATGAAGGCAAAGAAATGAGCAAATCATTTTATATCGGATTGTTTTTCGTAATGATTTCGGTCATTCTGCAAACCATTATTTCATTAAGAAAAAAGAAATAAAACAAAGAAACCTCCAAAGTCATTGATTTTGGAGGTTTCTTTATTTAGAATAATCTTCTTTTATTTACCAAGGGCTTATTCCGGTTTCATCTTCTATATCATTACTAAAAAATTGTCCCGTAGGTCCGTTTTCATCTGTAAGCGTATGTTTAAGAATAAAAGCTGCAGCACTCCCTACTGAACCGGGACCACTATGATGATTGAAATCTGTTGCAGTATAACCCGGGTCAATTGCATTTATTTTAAATGAATCTTTCAATTCATAAGCCAATACGATAGTATAAGCATTCAAAGCTGCCTTTGAAGTAACATAACTTGTGGCTTTAAAATTATAATACTTCCAGTTTGGATCGCTGTGCAAAGTCAAAGATCCTAATCCTGAAGTAATATTAGTGATTCTTGGGCTTTCAGATTTTTTAAGCAAGTCTAAAAACACTTGTGTTACACTGATAACGCCAAAGAAATTTGTGTCAAATACATTCTGAATATCCGCAATAGATGTGTCTAAAGCACTTTGAGGAAGTTCGCCGCTAATTCCTGCGTTGTTAATCAGGACATCTAATTTTCCCTGTTCCCTTTCTACAATATTCTTAGCTGCCACAATTGTGTCCGGATTGGTAACATCAATTTGAATGGGTTTGATGTTTTGAAATCCGTTGGCGCTTAACTCTTTTACTACTGCCTGTCCTTTTTCAAGATCACGAGTACCTAAATAAACGAACAATCCTTTTTTAGAAAATTCTTTTACCAGCTCTAAACCAATGCTTCTATTTGCTCCTGTAATTAATACTGAATCCATTTTTTTTCGTTTTAAATTATTAAAGCAAAGGTGATTCGTTTACAGACAAAACCATTTGCCATTTGACAAAAAGCATTTTTAACGTATGTTTTTTCTAATTCTGCTCAAAGAAGATTGGGTAACACCTAAATAGGAGGCAATGTAAGATAACGGGATCCTGTTGATGACATTGGGATAAATTTTCAGAAACATAAGATAGCGCGTTGTCGCATCTTCTGACACCAAAGGACTTCTTCTTTCTACTTTTTGCCTCAATGCTTTTGAAATAATTTTGTGCACAATTGCTTCCCACGGAATAATCGTATCTAAAAGTTCCTGCCAGTCTTTTCTGGAAAAAACCAATAGTTTGCAATCAGTGATTGCCTGCACGTAAGCATTTGAGCAAATTTCGTTGTCAAAACTTTCCAAATCTACCACCAGATTATTTTCTTCAATAAAATATTTGGTGATTTCTTCGCCCTTGTTGTTGTAATAACAAACGCGTATAATTCCATCTAAAATAAAACCTACTTGCTGCGCTACTTTTCCTGCTTCCGAGAAATATTCATCCTTCTTAAGCTCTAGTTCAGTTCCTTTCGTGAGAATTAAATCAATTTGTTGTTGGTTTAAATTTCCGAACTGCAAAATATAATCTATAAATACTTTCATAGCACCAAGGTAATCAAAGTTATTTTTACAGAATTTGTCATTTGACAAAAAATAACACAAACAACAAATTCAAAAAAGTGAGTTACGATTGATCCGCTAATTCCCCGTTAACTTTTCTGTTTGAACCAAAAATGCTTCGGTGACTTCTTCTATATTAATATTCATCCTTTCTGCCAAAATCGTAAGCCACCATATAGATTCTCCTATTTTATGCTTCAATTCTTCTTCGGTATTTTCTTTTGGCCATCTTCCTTGTTGCGACATGACGTAACGTCCTACCAAGCCTGCATCCGTTAAAAAAGCCAATGCATCTTCTTCGACAGTCCATTCAGTTCCATGATGTGTAAGCTCTAATTCGTGATAACGCTGTCTTATTTTTAAAGAACGTTCTTTCAGTTGTTCAAAATTTAGTGATGCCATAATTTAATTTTTATTGAATAATTCTTTGAATGCAATTGGACTGAGATTTGTTTTTTTCTTAAACAATTTATTAAAAGATTGGGGATGCTCGAATCCTAATTTATATCCAATCTCTGAAACTGACAAAGTACCTGTTGCAATATATTCTTTTGCTTTCTCGATTAATTTGTCATGAATAAACTGTTGAGTATTTTGTCCAGAAACATTTCGCAGCAAATCACTGAGATATCTGGGAGACAAACTCAATTGTTCTGCTAGAAACTGAACAGTTAATACTCCATTTAATAACGTTTTTTCGTCATCAAAATAATCATTTATTACCGTTTCTAATTTAGCCAGTACGTCATGATTAAAGGCTTTACGGGTAAGAAACTGTCTATTATAAAAACGATTACTATAATTTAGCAACAATTCGATTTGTGATATAATTACATCCTGACTAAAGTGATCTATCCGCTCATTTAGCTCATTCTGAATAGATCCAAAAACACCCAAAATAGTTTCCTTCTCTTTCTCTGACAAATACAAAGCTTCAGAAGCTGAATAATTAAAAAAGCCATATTTTTTAATGTTACTATTTAAAGAATATGGACGAATAAAATCAGGATGAATATGCAAGGACATTCCGCTATAATCTGCTTCTTCATCCTGCATCTTCAAAACTTGCCCGGGAGAAACAAAAGACATTCCGCCTTCTTCAAAATCATAAAAATCGTGACCATATCGAAGCTTTCCTTTAAAATGAGTTTTAAAAGAAATCTTGTAATAATCTAAAATAATTCCCTGTTCAAAATCCTTTGCATCAAAAATAGCTTCTCCGTAATTCAGAATACTAATAAGCGGATGCATGGGTTTCGGCTGCCCCATAGCAGTATGCAGTTCAGCTATAGTGCTGAATATTTTAGGCTGATTTTTCATGATACTGAATTCGTTATACCTCCCTTTTTCTAATCCTTATTACACAAACTTACAAAATGCTCTATTGGTGCAATATTCCAACTTACCGTACTTTGATCAATTAGATCGTGAACAGCAGCATCACTTAGTTCTGTCATCAATTTATGCATGGCATTTGTACCATCTTCAGTACTTTCCCATACCAAAAGATCATAGACAACATCTTTTTTCAATTCAAAAATACTTCTGGAAACAAATCCTTTTTGTCGTTTCAAAAATTCATCAACCTCTTGATTAGCTGCAATAAATTGTAGTATTGTACAATTATTTAATTTAAAGGTAGTCAGTTCTGTAGCTTGATTTTTCATATTTGTCTAAAATTTAAAAAGTAAACATTGTTTTAATATTCTGAACCTGTGTTTCAATACCCGATTTTAGTCGTTCATCATACAATAAATTAGCATCATCACCCGCAACATATCGCAATTGATTTTTTTGGTCCGTAGCCGCTTGATAGACAATTTCAGCTATATCTTCCACTTTTGTATAATTACTAATTTTCTCAGCACTATACCCTTTACTCACTTCCTCACTTAATTTTTCATAAGCTTCATGTTGCCCCAGTTCCATAGACCGAACAGCAAAGTCAGTTTGCATTCCTCCGGGCGCAATAATTTTTACTTGTATCCCAAATTGAGCCAATTCATAAGACATGCTTTCTGAAAAACCGTCGACAGCAAATTTAGTCGCACTATAAATGGAACAAGTTGGAAATCCCATCAATCCAAAAGTAGAAGTAATATTAATAAACGTACCGCTCCTCTTTTCACGAAAGTGAGACGTGAAAGCTTTAGAAACTCTAATAACACTAAGCAGATTAGTCGTTATCTGACGTTGTATTTGTTTATCGTCTAAAGATTCCAACACACCAATCAGACCATAACCCGCATTATTCATCACAACATCCACTGAATACAAATGAGTGACTTGTTCTATTGTCGAAATAATTTGCTCCGGATTGGTCACATCCAAAGGAAGTAGTATTACATCTTTAAGTTTATTTAATTCGGTTTCCTTTTCAGGATTACGCATTGTGGCTATCACGCGCCAGCCTTTAAGCTGAAATAATTTTGCTGTAGATTTTCCCAAACCCGATGAAGTCCCTGTGATAAAAATTGTCTTTTGCATTTTTTTATTGTTTTAAAATTACAATACAAAAGTCTAAAGAAGTACGACTGAGAATGTAGCCATTTTGATGTTTGCATTAGCCAAAATGACGAGAGCAGATAATTGGCTTACTAATAACAAAAGTTTTCTATTGATTCCAAATCCGTTATCAAAAAATGGTTCTTTTTATAATACCCCTTGTTGATTGTTTAATAAAAGCAATAATCCTGTCGCGTTCTAATGTTGGCACAAAATTTTGCTCTATTGATTCTAAAGCAAAAGTAATATTACGTTTTTCCTCAAAAACAATGCGATAAATATCTTTTAACTCCCTTATCTTATCACTTGCGAACCCTCTTCTATTTAATCCTGTAATATTCAATCCAACATAGCTTAAAGGTTCACGGGCTGCAATTATATAAGGCGGAACATCTTTTACAACGCGACTCATTCCGCTAATCATACAATGTTCCCCAATAATTGAGAACTGATGTATTGCTGTCAAACCACTTATGTTAGCGCAATCACCAACGATTACTTCTCCGGCCATCCCAACATTAAAACCAATAATACAATTATCTCCTATACAACAATCATGACCAATATGAGAATTTGCCATAATTAAATTACCCTGACCAATTACAGTTCTTCCTTTAGACGCAGTTCCTTTGTTAATCGTAACAAATTCTCTAATAACACTATCACCTCCAATATCGAGCAACGTATATTCTCCCTTGTACTTTAAATCTTGCGGTATTCCACCTAAAACAGCACCAGCATGAACTTGACAGTTTTCTGCAATCCTGGTACCACTCAAAATATTTACATTATTTCCAATCCAGGAATTATCTCCAATTACAACATCGTTTTCAATCGTTGTAAAATTTCCAATATATACATTATTACCAATGAAAGCCTTTTTTCCTATTATACTATTTTTCAATTTTATCTATTTTATATAGAATACAAATATTGAAAAGAATAAAAACTTTTTTATTGACCTACAGTCAAGTAATTTCACTTCTGATTCTACTTAATGTTTCGGGGCTCACACCAATCAATGATGCAACATGTTTCAATTTAGCTTTTAATATAATTTGAGGAAGTAAATTCAGGAGGTATAAATATTTTTCTTTAGCGTTCATTGACGCATACAAATGATGAAATTCATTTAATTTAGAAAGATAAAGCCTAAGTAATTTGATATGAAATTTAGCAAACAATGGGTATTCCAATAGAATTTGTTCATCGTGATAAGACAGAGAGTACACTATAGTTTCTTCTGAGGCCTGAAAAGTTTCAAAAGAAGGTTTCTTCTCAAAAAAACTACTCAAAGATGTAATAAATTGATTATCGGTATAAATCCATTTGGTCACTTCGATTCCTCCCTCCAAACAAAACCTCCGAACCAAACCCGACTTAATAAAATAAATCTTTGAACAGATTTTACCTTCACGAATAATAACTTCATTCTTTTCAAATCTTTCTTCAACAAAGTACCTGCTTATCGCCTGCTCTGTTTCTAGATCTAACACCTGAAAGTTATTGATTAAATTTAATAATTCTGTCATGATCTAAACTATTGCGAAAACAAATTTATCAATATAATTTAAGAATAATCCAAAAACACATTTCATTGGTTGAGAATTATTCTACCCAACAATTAGCCGAAGTAAAAAGAGGAGATTTGGAAGCACTTTTTCCTCTTTATCTATTATCACACAAAAACTCCAATAAAAGCTAAAAAACACACTTAAAATAATAGTAGCCATGGCGTTTCCCTTCGGGTCGGGCTGTACGCTAAATCTTTTGCGATAGCGGTATTGGTTTGCTTCGCCAGAGGGGTTTTAGTATCGCAAAAGGATACCGCTTCCATCCCTAACGCAGTCTTCGATAAAGAGAAATTTCAAATTTTAAAAATCCAAATTCCAAAGTATTATACCTGCAAAAGCTTACCAGGCGATTTATAGAATTTCGCAAACCTTGCCAGTGGTTTGAACTATCGGAGCTCACAATATATTGTCATAATTCTGATAAATAGATTTTTTTACCGCAAAGCCCCCAAAGTAAAACCGTAAAGTTCGCAAAACTGTAAAATTAAGCCTTGCGAACTTTGCGGTTTTCAGTAGATTCTAAAACTTCCTTGCGATCCTTGCAGTCAAATTACCAACCCATATAAAACAAAAAATTCCCTCCCGATTTATCGGGAAGGATTCTTTAAAAGAAAGGCAACGACCCCCGATAGCTATCGGGGCTCCCGCATAACTGCAGTATTTTGTAAAATAAAAAATCCCTCCCGATAAATCAGGAAGGATTCTTTAAAATAAAGGCGACGACCCCCGATAGCATCGGGGCTCCCGCATAACTGCAGTATTTTGTAAAACAAAAAATCCCTCCCGATAAACCGGGAAGGATTCTTTAAAAGAAAGGCGATGCCCCCCGATAGCTATTGGGGCTCCCGCATAACTGCAGTATTTGTAAAACAAAAAATCCCTCCCGATAAATCGGGAAGGATTCTTTAAAAGAAAGGCGACGACCCCCGATAGCTATCGGGGGTCCCATATAACTGCAGTGTTTTGTAAAACAAAAAATCCCTCCCGATAAATCGGGAAGGATTCTTAAAAGAAAGGCGACGATCCCCGATAGCTATCGGGGCTCCCGCATAACTGCAGTATTTTGTAAAACAAAAAATCCCTCCCGACAAATCGGGAAGGATTCTTAAAAGAAAGGCGACGACCCCCGATAGCTATCGGGGCTCCCACATAACTGCAGTATTTGTAAAACAAAAAATCCCTCCCGATAAACCGGGAAGGATTCTTTAAAAGAAAGACGACGACCCCCGATAGCTATCGGGGCTCCCGCATAACTGCATTATTTGTAAAACAAAAAATCCCTCCCGATAAATCGGGAAGGATTCTTAAAAGAAAGGCGACGACCCCCGATAGCTATCGGGGCTCCCGCATAACTGCAGTATTTTGTAAAACAAAAAATCCCTCCCGATAAATCGGGAAGGATTCTTAAAAGAAAGGCGACGACATACTCTCCCACATAACTGCAGTACCATCTGCGCAGGCGGGCTTAACTACTCTGTTCGGGATGGGAAGAGGTGAGCCCCGCCGCAATAACCACCTTAAGGTTGTTAGTCTAAAGTCAAAGTTCTTAAAGTTATAAAGCCTTTCGACTTTATGACTTTTATCTTTTGACTAAAAGACTGCCCGCGACGGGCAAATATCTTAACATACTGAGATAAAGAAAAGTACTTTTATTTACTATTTTTAGAAAGTTTCTTCCCCACACCGTAGTGTGGGGAAAAGGGTGTACATAAGCTTACGGATTATTAGTACTACTCGACTATGACATTACTGCCTTTACATCTATAGCCTATCAACGTGGTCATCTTCCACGATCCTTAAAAGAAATCTCATCTTGTGGTGGGTTTCGCGCTTATATGCTTTCAGCGCTTATCCCTTCCAAACGTAGCTACTCTGCGATGCTCCTGGCGGAACAACAGATACACTAGAGGTTTGTCCAATTCGGTCCTCTCGTACTAGAATCAGATCCACTCAAATTTCTAACGCCCACAGTAGATAGAGACCGAACTGTCTCACGACGTTCTGAACCCAGCTCGCGTGCCACTTTAATGGGCGAACAGCCCAACCCTTGGGACCTTCTCCAGCCCCAGGATGTGACGAGCCGACATCGAGGTGCCAAACCCCCCCGTCGATATGAGCTCTTGGGGGAGATCAGCCTGTTATCCCCGGCGTACCTTTTATCCTTTGAGCGATGGCCCTTCCATGCGGAACCACCGGATCACTATGCTCTACTTTCGTACCTGATCGACCTGTATGTCTCTCAGTCAAGCTCCCTTATGCCATTGCACTCTACGCACGGTTACCAAGCGTACTGAGGGAACCTTTAGAAGCCTCCGTTACTCTTTTGGAGGCGACCACCCCAGTCAAACTACCCACCAAGCAATGTCCCCCGCAAAACGGGGTTAGGCCTCAGATAAACAAAGGGTTGTATTTCAACAATGACTCCACAACGCCTGGCGACGCCACTTCACAGTCTCCAACCTATCCTACACATCATTTATCCAAGGTCAATACTAAGCTATAGTAAAGGTGCACAGGGTCTTTTCGTCCCACTGCGGGTAAACGGCATCTTCACCGTTACTACAATTTCACCGAGCTCATGGCTGAGACAGTGTCCAGATCGTTACACCATTCGTGCAGGTCGGAACTTACCCGACAAGGAATTTCGCTACCTTAGGACCGTTATAGTTACGGCCGCCGTTTACTGGGGCTTCAATTCAATGCTTCTCCGAAGATAACATCTCCTCTTAACCTTCCAGCACCGGGCAGGTGTCAGGCCCTATACTTCATCTTACGATTTTGCAGAGCCCTGTGTTTTTGATAAACAGTCGCCTGGACCTCTTCACTGCGGCCAGCTTGCGCTGGCGACCTTTCTCCCGAAGTTACAGGTCTATTTTGCCTAATTCCTTAGCCATGAATCTCTCGAGCACCTTAGGATTCTCTCCTCAACTACCTGTGTCGGTTTACGGTACTGGTACTAATTACCTGAAGTTTAGAGGTTTTTCTTGGAAGCCCTTAGGCGCACTATCTCTTTGTCCGAAGACTCCGAGTACTATCGTATTTCCCCAAGATCTGTGGATTTGCCTGCAGATCTTATAGGTAGGTACTTCAACGAACTATTCCGTCAGTTCGCGGCGCTTTCATCACTCCGTCACCCCATCACAGTAATTAGTAGTACGGGAATATTAACCCGTTAGCCATCGACTGTCCCTTTCGGGTTCGCCTTAGGACCAGACTAACCCACAGCTGATTAGCATAGCTGTGGAAACCTTAGTTTTTCGGTGTGCGGGTTTCTCGCCCGCATTATCGTTACTTATGCCTACATTTTCTTTTCTAACCAGTCCAGCATGCCTTACGACACACCTTCAACCCTGTTAGAATGCTCCCCTACCACTTAGAGTAAACTCTAAATCCATAGCTTCGGTAATATACTTATGCCCGATTATTATCCATGCTCGTCCGCTCGACTAGTGAGCTGTTACGCACTCTTTAAATGAATGGCTGCTTCCAAGCCAACATCCTAGCTGTCTGGGCAGACAAACCTCGTTCTTTCAACTTAGTATATATTTGGGGACCTTAGCTGATGGTCTGGGTTCTTTCCCTCTCGGACTTGGACCTTAGCACCCAAGCCCTCACTGTTAGTGAACATTATATAGCATTCGGAGTTTGTCAGGAATTGGTAGGCGGTGAAGCCCCCGCATCCAATCAGTAGCTCTACCTCTATATAACTTTATAACTAACGCTGCACCTAAATGCATTTCGGGGAGTACGAGCTATTTCCGAGTTTGATTGGCCTTTCACCCCTACCCACAGGTCATCCGAAGACTTTTCAACGTCAACCGGTTCGGACCTCCACTATGTGTTACCACAGCTTCATCCTGCCCATGGGTAGATCACACGGTTTCGCGTCTAACACTACTGACTAAAGCGCCCTATTCAGACTCGCTTTCGCTACGGATCCGTGGCTAAACCACTTAACCTTGCCAGCAACGTTAACTCGTAGGCTCATTATGCAAAAGGCACGCCGTCACCCCACGAAAGGGCTCCGACCGCTTGTAAGCGTATGGTTTCAGGATCTATTTCACTCCGTTATTCACGGTTCTTTTCACCTTTCCCTCACGGTACTGGTTCACTATCGGTCTCTCAGGAGTATTTAGCCTTAGCGGATGGTCCCGCCAAATTCAGACAGGGTTTCACGTGCCCCGCCCTACTCAGGATACCACTATCTATTACATTTATTACCCGTACGGGACTATCACCCTCTATGGTGTCACTTTCCAGTAACTTCCGGTTCTGCATGCATAAAATATCGTGGTCCTACAACCCCAACAATGCCGTAACATCATTGGTTTGGGCTAATCCGCGTTCGCTCGCCACTACTTACGGAATCACTTTTGTTTTCTTCTCCTCCGCCTACTTAGATGTTTCAGTTCAGCGGGTTTGCCCACCTATCGGTGTACTATGTCTTCAACATAGTGGGTTGCCCCATTCAGGTATCTGCGGATCAATCGGTGTGTGCCCGTCCCCGCAGCTTTTCGCAGCTTATCACGCCTTTCATCGCCTCTGAGAGCCAAGGCATCCCCCATACGCCCTTATTTTGCTTATTGTACCAATCATAAATTAATATGACCGTTTTTTTTGTCTTTTATTATTCGTATTGCTACTTATAACAAAAAACGCTTTCTACTTTTTATTATTTTCTTATCTCAATATGTCAATGAACTTTATTTATGTCGAAAGTTGTAAAGCCTAAGGTCATAAAGTCATACTTTTGACTTTCAGACTTTAGTCTTTCGACTAAATTTGTGGAGAATAACGGAGTCGAACCGTTGACCTCCTGCGTGCAAGGCAGGCGCTCTAGCCAGCTGAGCTAATCCCCCATTTTTCAATCTTAGATTGTAGAATTCAGATTTTAGATTCTTGAATTCTTCTCTAATCTCTTTTGGTGAATTCCAACTTCCAGAATTTCCTTTTTTTAAGAGCAAAATAGTTGTCTCGGACAGACTCGAACTGTCGACCCCTACATTATCAGTGTAGTACTCTAACCAGCTGAGCTACGAGACACTCTTATTCTTAAAATTTATTATTTGAACTAACAGCAAGAGTAAAATAGTCTTAAAATCAAAACCTTTAAAGCTTCTTCTTTTTTCCTCAGCGTGCATTACTGCTAACACTCGAGGCTCTAGAAAGGAGGTGTTCCAGCCGCACCTTCCGGTACGGCTACCTTGTTACGACTTAGCCCTAGTTACCAGTTTTACCCTAGGCAGCTCCTTGCGGTCACCGACTTCAGGCACCCCCAGCTTCCATGGCTTGACGGGCGGTGTGTACAAGGCCCGGGAACGTATTCACCGGATCATGGCTGATATCCGATTACTAGCGATTCCAGCTTCACGGAGTCGAGTTGCAGACTCCGATCCGAACTGTGACCGGTTTTATAGATTCGCTCCTGGTCGCCCAGTGGCTGCTCTCTGTACCGGCCATTGTAGCACGTGTGTAGCCCAAGGCGTAAGGGCCGTGATGATTTGACGTCATCCCCACCTTCCTCACAGTTTGCACTGGCAGTCTTGTTAGAGTTCCCGACTTGACTCGCTGGCAACTAACAACAGGGGTTGCGCTCGTTATAGGACTTAACCTGACACCTCACGGCACGAGCTGACGACAACCATGCAGCACCTTGTAAATTGTCTTGCGAAAGTTCTGTTTCCAAAACGGTCAATCTACATTTAAGCCTTGGTAAGGTTCCTCGCGTATCATCGAATTAAACCACATGCTCCACCGCTTGTGCGGGCCCCCGTCAATTCCTTTGAGTTTCATTCTTGCGAACGTACTCCCCAGGTGGGATACTTATCACTTTCGCTTAGCCACTGAAATTGCTCCCAACAGCTAGTATCCATCGTTTACGGCGTGGACTACCAGGGTATCTAATCCTGTTCGCTACCCACGCTTTCGTCCATCAGCGTCAATCAATTAGTAGTAACCTGCCTTCGCAATTGGTATTCCATGTAATCTCTAAGCATTTCACCGCTACACTACATATTCTAGTTACTTCCTAATAATTCAAGTCTAACAGTATCAATGGCCGTTCCACCGTTGAGCGATGGGCTTTCACCACTGACTTATTAAACCGCCTACGGACCCTTTAAACCCAATGATTCCGGATAACGCTTGGATCCTCCGTATTACCGCGGCTGCTGGCACGGAGTTAGCCGATCCTTATTCTTACGATACCGTCAAGCTACTTCACGAAGTAGTGTTTCTTCTCGTATAAAAGCAGTTTACAATCCATAGGACCGTCATCCTGCACGCGGCATGGCTGGATCAGGCTTGCGCCCATTGTCCAATATTCCTCACTGCTGCCTCCCGTAGGAGTCTGGTCCGTGTCTCAGTACCAGTGTGGGGGATCTCCCTCTCAGGACCCCTACCCATCGTAGCCTTGGTAAGCCGTTACCTTACCAACTAGCTAATGGGACGCATGCTCATCTTTTACCGTTGTGACTTTAATAGTGGTTTCATGCGAAACTGCTATACTATGAGGTATTAATCCAAATTTCTCTGGGCTATCCCTCTGTAAAAGGTAGATTGCATACGCGTTACGCACCCGTGCGCCGGTCTCTAAATCCGAAGACTTATACCCCTCGACTTGCATGTGTTAAGCCTGCCGCTAGCGTTCATCCTGAGCCAGGATCAAACTCTTCATCGTATATTGTTGATCTGATTTGAATCAGATCGTATTGTTATTCGAATCAGTCTCTATCGGTTCTTTTCTAATCTCTCGATTATCTTACTCTTTATTCTTTTGCCCTAACATCTCTGTTAAAGCGGCTGTCAATTCAATATGTCTACGAACGTGTCTTCTTTTTTAATAGCGCTTGTTTCTCAAAGCGGGTGCAAAAGTAGAAAATTTATTTTAACCGGCAAGTAAATTTTGAAGTTTTTTTTAGAAAATTTCTTTTCCTTTTCTTCTCATCTCCCAACCAGCCTATCAATGAACTTTCCGTATTTTGCGGGGTGCAAAGGTAACATCTGTTTTCAAATCTCGCAAGCTTTTTGAAATCTTTTTTGAAAATAAATTCTCAGTTTTGATTCGTTGTGCCTGCCAGTATTTCAGTGAACGTCTGTCGTTGTTGCGGGTGCAAAAGTACACTCTTTATTTACATTTACAAGCCTTTTGTTTATATAATTTCCACCTTTTTTAAAACTTTTTCTTAACACTCTGATAACACCAACCTTAAGCTTTTACCTTTTTCCGGATTTATACGAATTTTCGCAAAGGATTTGTGTTTTTCGTAATATCAACTTTGGAAGAAGTGTCATTTTTATGGACTTCATAGCTTTTTCAGCGCTTATTACATTACTTTATAGTTGTCTTGAGTTTGCTTTTATTCGCGCAAAGGCGCAAAGTCACTAAGTTTCATTTTCATTCCTCTCCTTCTTATGGAAACTTCCGCCCTAGCCCCGATAGTAGTGGAAATCCTTTTGTGCCGGGGTTCGGCACAAAAGATTGGAACGGATAGCGGGAAACAGCTCCTAAATCAAATTCTAAATTCCAAAAATAAAAGACGCATTGCTTGTCTTTAATATATGATAGAATAAAAAACCCGTCAATTGGACTGACGGGTTTATGAGTTTATGAATTACTATTCGAAACGAATGGCTTTGACTGGGGAAATCTTCGTTATAATATAAGAAGGAATTAAGAGCACTACAAAACAAACTGCAATTGTGAGTAAATTTAGCAAGACGATATATCCCCAATTCAAATAGACCGGTGCCTGATTGACGTAATAGTTTTCAGGATTTAACTGAACAACCCCAAATTGCTGCTGAATAAGCAATATCGCAATACCAATTAAGTTACCCCAGAACAATCCTCGTATAATAAGATAGAATGCGTTATACAAAAATATTTTTCGAACCGTCCAGTTATTTGCACCCATTGCTTTTAATATTCCTATCATTTGCGTTCGCTCTAATATAAGAACTAATAAGGCCACCACCATATTTATCGTTGCCACCAAAATCATGACCCCAAGGATAACGACGATATTAAAATCAAACAACTGCAACCAATCAAAAATATAACTGTATTTTTCGATTATAGTCTTAGTGTCTAAATTGGATGAAGTTTGCTCGTAAATTTGACTACCGGTTGCTTTAATATTATCGAAGTCTTTTACAAAGATCTCAAAAGCCCCCACCTGATCCGAACTCCATTTATTAATTCGCTGAATATGCCGGATATCACCAATGATATAGGTAGCATCGAATTGCTGAAATCCTGAATTAAAAATACCGGCAATTTTGAATCGGCGACTGTTAGGCATTTTACCTTGTTCTTCTTTAATGAAAAAAGTATTAAAATTGTCTCCAACTTTTAAATTAAGCCGATCTGCGAGAAGCCTGGAAATTAAAACTTCTTCATTTAAGGCTTTAGAAAAATCAGGCACTTTACCATCAACGATATACTCTTTTATATTGTTCCAGTCATAATCTGCACCTACTCCTTTAAAAACAATTCCTTCGAAAGCATTTTCGGTTCTAATAATTCCTGCTTTACTTGCGATGGCCTGAATATGACTTACCTCTGGAACTGATTTAAAATTGGGATAGAAATCCTGATTCTTTGAGACAGGAGTCAAAGTCACTTCAGAATTATTATTATCATAATTGGATATAATGATCTGACCATTGAAGGCCGAAACTTTATCACGTATTTTTTGCTGTAAACCTATTCCGGTCGCGACTGAAACTATCATCATAATAATACCAATAGCAATGGCCGAAATGGCAATTTTTATAATTGGCGCCGATATACTGCTTTTATAATCTTTGGCAGTAATAAGTCTTTTGGCTATGAAATATTCTAAACTCAAATTTCAGTTGTCTTTTATTAATTATTATAATGGATTTTAACTATCCGAATCAAAAATACATTTAAAAAAGCAAAAACAAATTGCTCTTAAAAACAATTACAAAATTTTTAAGTTCTTACAACGGAAGTTTCTTTTTCATTTCTTCGACTATATTATAGGCTGCAGGACAAATGGCAACATTCTTTAAAGTAAGATCTGTAATTTGATTAAACTTTTTACGATCTGTATGCGGAAATTCTCTGCATGCCTTTGGGCGAACATCGTAAATCATGCAATAATTCTCGTTATCCAGAAAAGTACACGGAACACTTTTTAAGACATAATCTTTGTCCTCATCAATTCGCAGATATTGTTCTATGAATTGTTGCGGCTTTTGCCTGAACGATTTTGAGATTCTTTCGATATCTGCCAAAGTAAATAATGGGCCGGTTGTTTTACAACAATTAGCACATTGCAGACAATCTGTCTTTTTGAATTCAGCATCATGCAAATCCTGCATAACGTAATCCAAATTCTTTGGCTGCTTCTTTTTTAACTTATCAAAATACTTTTTGTTTTCGATATGCTTATCTTTGGCTAACTTATTTAAGTTATTTAAAATTTGTTTCAAGTTTGCTTTTTAAAGTTGATCTGCAAAATTAAACAACTTTAAACTTGAAACCTTAAACTTTGAATTAAAATACAATGAAAGACCTATTTGGAAAGGCGATGTTCGACTTTCAAACCAATAATTCGCCGGAAGACATCATTACAGAGACCACCATTTCTGAAGAAGACGAAATGAGCGTGGATTATTTGTTTCGTTCTTATAACGAAATGCCCAAACTTGAACAAAAAGCATTACAACTGGCAACGGGAAAAATATTAGATGTAGGCTGTGGCGCCGGAAGTCATAGTTTGTCACTACAAAATGATCGTAATTTAAACGTCACTTCAATTGATATTTCACAAAAAGCAATTGAAACCTGCAAATTACGAGGTGTAAAAAATGCAAAAGTTCAGGATATACTGGATTTTGAAGGTGAAAAATTCGACACTATTATTTTACTAATGAATGGCGTTGGGATTTTCGGCAAATTAGAACACTGCAATAAATTTTTATCGAAACTAAAATCACTTTTGAATCCGGGCGGTCAAATTTTATTAGACAGCTCAGATATTATATATATGTTTGACGAAGACGAAGACGGCGGAAAATGGATTCCGTCGAATAATGATTATTATGGAGAACTTGTTTTTAACATCTCTTATAAAGGAGAAAAAGAAGAACCCTTTGACTGGTTGTACCTGGACTACAACACACTTCAGAATGCCGCTCTTGCAAACGGACTTAAATGCGAGCTTATTTTAGAAGGAGAACATTATGATTATCTGGCAAGACTTTACATTTAAAAATAAAACCTATGCATCATGACAGCACCAGATTTAGAAAAATTAAAATATCCAATAGGAAAATTTGAATTTCCAGTTGAATTTACACCTGAATATCTTTCAGCTCAAATTGATGAAATCGAATCTTTCCCAGAAAGATTAAAAAAAGAGACACTTCATCTGACAGACGAACAATTAGATACTCCCTATCGACCAGGCGGCTGGACAGTTCGACAAGTGATTCATCACTGCGCCGAAAGCCACATGAATTGCTACATACGAATAAAATGGGCTTTAACCGAAAACAATCCGGTCATAAAAGCCTATGATGAAACTTTATGGTCTGAATTAAACGACAATTTAAATATGGCTATTCAGCCTACCCTGACTCTATTAGAGGGGCTACATTATCGCCTGACCTATATCATGAGAAATCTGTCCGAAACAGATCTGGAAAAATCTTTTATTCATCCGGAAAATAATTCAGAATACAGAATAAAGCAATTAATAGGAACGTATGCCTGGCATGGCAATCATCACTTAGCACATATTACTACTCTAAAGAAATACAAAAACTGGCAATAAACAGTATCGTTTCTTTTTTACACACTGTGTATTATTTACCGAAAACAAAAAATCTCTTCAGATGAAGAGATTTTTTTATAGTCTTTAAGGGATATTCAAATATTTATGAGTCTGAAGCGAAACCCTCCACTTTGGATTATTCATTACATAATCAACAATTAATGGCGTCATTTCTTCTTTTTTACTCCACTCCGGCTGAAGGAACAAAATTGCATTGTCATTTACCAACTCCGCCTGTTCCTCTGCAAAGATAAAATCATGCTTATTATAAATAATCACTTTTAACTCGTGTGCATTATCATAAACGGTTTGCGTTGGCAATTTATTCTTTTTAGGCGAAAGACAAATCCAATCCCAGGTACCCGTCAACGGATAGGCTCCGGAAGTTTCTATATGAACTTTTAAATTTCTATTTTTCAACTCCTGAGTCAACAAGCCCATATCCCAGGTTAAAGGCTCTCCTCCAGTGATCACCACAGTATCTGCCGAACTTGCAGCATTATTAACAATTAAATCAACACTTGTTGGCGGATGTAATTCTGCATTCCAACTCTCCTTCACATCGCACCAGTGACAACCTACATCACAGCCTCCAATTCGTATAAAGTAAGCAGCTGTACCAGTATGAAAACCTTCTCCCTGAATGGTATAAAATTCTTCCATCAAGGGCAACATCGCTCCTTTATTTACTTCTAATTGTATTTCTTTTGATAACATTATTTCATTTTAAAGTGCAAAGATAGTCAATTAAATACGGAACAAAAAAAACCGATAGTCCTAAAGAACTATCGGTTATATATTTAATAAAAGATCTTAAATTATTTTAAGGCTTTTACAGATTGTGCAGCATAAGCATTTGCAGGATCTAAAACCAAAGTTTTATTGAAATATTCAATTGCTTTCGCTTTATCTGTATTTGCATAACTTGCACCAATACTATTGTATGCTTCTACGATTTTTTTAACCGTTGCAGGTTTTGCCAATTCTTCAGCACCTTTTGCAGTTGTTCTTGTTACGTACTCTTCGTAGTTTTTAATAATCAAGTCATCTTTCTCTAACAAGTTATTGATTCTACCTTTGTACAAGTAAGCCTCATCATAAGTTGGAGAAGCCTCTAAAATTCTATCAAACGCAGCATCAGCTTTAGCTAAAGCAGCAGCATCAGGAGCTCCGTTTGCTTTATTTGCATTTGCATAATAAATAGAAATACCGTAATAAACATTATCATCTAAATAATTTTTAGACTCTTTATTGCCAGTTCCTAATTCAAAAATAGTAGCTGCTTGTGCGTATTGTTTTTTACCAAACAAAGCTTTTCCTAAATCAGCTAGTTCTTCTACTACTAAAGGCTCTAATTCAATTGCTTTTTTAATGTCAGCAACACCAGCATCAAAAGCAGCCTGATCAATAACACCGTCAGCACTAGTTCCTTTCTTAATTTTTGACAAACCTAAATATAAGTAATCTCTACCAATTACTTTATTTGAAGGTACTTTCATAAAATCTTCTATAGATTTAATTGCCACATCTACATTTCCGTTTTCATAAGCAGCATACCCTAAGTATCTGTAAATTCTTGGATTTACTTTATCCTCAGCAATCATTTTATTCGCAACAGTCTCTAGAGTTTTATAATCTTTTACTAAGATTAAGAAATCTGCATGACGCATTTTAGAATCTAATGAATAATCTGTAAGGCTTAAATATTTCTCATAATTTGTAATTGCATTTTGCATATTAACCTTCGCAGTAGATGTCTTGTTTCTTCCCCACTTGTAATACGTCTCTGCTAATTCTCTATAAACCGGACCATAATTAGCATCTAATGCAATAACTTCATTAAAAGCCTTAATAGCCTCTTCATAAGATTTAGCTCCTTTTAACAAAACTCCCAACTGCATTTTTGCTCTCAAAAGTGTTGGATCAGCAGTAAATGCATCACGATAAGCTTTATAAGCATCATTTTGATTATTTGAACCATAATAAGCATCTCCAATTGTTAAAAGCGCGGTTGCATTTTGAGGTTCAATTGCTAATGCACGTTTTAAAACGGCAATTGCAGCAGGATAATCAGGACTAGTTGAGTTGATATACGCTCTACCGATGTAAATAAATTCATCTACATCCTTACGTTTCATATCTTTTGTAGCCAAACCAAAATTAGCCTGAGCCGCAGTAGCATTTTTACTATCAAGATCGATTTGACCTAAACCAATATAATTTAAGTTTTTCTTATCAGATGCCTGTAATCCATTTGCGTAATAAATTTTAGCAGAATCAACAATAGATTGATTTAAATATATATTACCTAAAACAAAATTGGCTTCTCCATCAGAAGGTTTCGCTTTGATGATTGATTTAAGCAAAGACTTTGCTTTTTGAAATTGTTCAGCATCGATTGCTTTTTTAGCTTCTTTGATATCTTGCGCTTGTGAAACAGTAGCCGAAGCAACTAAAGCAAGACTAAAAATTTTAAATTTATTCATCTTTAATTGTAATTAATTTATTCTTTATCGTTAATAATTTGATTTCTAATTTTAAGGTTTCTACCCGGAGTCCTAACAGGCAACAATCCTGATTTTAAAACAATACGCTGACCAATGTCTCCTGAAATGAATGAAGCGAACCCCATTCCTAAACCAGTATACCCCTGACAATTTACAATAAACAAATCACGTGCCAAAGGATATTTCATTTCGCCGAGATCATTTTGAGTAGGGTCGTAATATTTATCACCGTTTATACCTTTAACACTCATAACGTTTATTTTTTTAATAATATCAAGCATATCAGGAGATGGCTGATAAAGCCAATCTACTCCTACTACTCCAATCATACCATCATTCTCTGAAACGAATTTAATTACTTCGCCATTTGTTTTAAAAGAAAAAACATTGCTTGAAGGAATATCTTTCACATGGGCCAATTCTTTCATATACCTTACCGTACTCGAATTTGGATTATCAAAAACAAGACCTTTTATTCCAGAACCTGATTTACCTTGCAGAAAATCAATTACGGTTTTCAACGCAATTAATGTGTCTTTATTGCTTTTGTTGGTAACAAAAGCAATTGCATCTTTAGCAAAGGGCGTAACCCTGGGATTAATCTTACTCTTTGCAAATCTGTCTCTTTCCTCTTGAGTCAGATCTCTCGTCATTACAACAACTTTCGCTTTTTGATTCAATAGATCATTTACAAGTTCTGCCTCAGATTTTGGTTTAATTGAAATCTTTGCTCCATAATAAGTCCCTTCAAAAACAGCTATCATATCTTCAACAATAGGTTTTATTGTCTCATCTACAGTAATATCAATTGATCCTTTTAAAATTGTTTCTGAATCAGCTTCATTTTTGCTTTTTTGGTTACACATGGCAAACAAAAAAACAAAAACAACTAACCCTGCAATTTTACTATATTTTACCATAATTATTCGGCATTTGAATTAATTAATCTAAGGAAACGTATTGCTGAATACACTATCAATAAACCACCAAAAGCATATCTGTATCTAGGTTCCATATCTAAAGGAAGTTTCTTCCAAAACATAATCATTAAACCCAGTACAAGATATATTAAAAAAAAGAGTATTCCTAAAACAAGAAGAAATCGCTCTTTGAGCGATTTCTTCTGAATATTATTAAGCATATCTTTTAACATTATTCTGCAGATTGAATAGTAATAGGAAGAGAGTAAAGAACCCTAACTTTTTTACCATTTTGCTCGCCAGGAGTCCATTTTGGACATTTTTTAAGAACACGAATTGCTTCTGCTCCTGTACCGTAACCGATATCCCTTAAAACTTTAATGTCGGTTAATGAACCGTCTTTTTCAACTACAAAAGTAACATATACTTTTCCTTTTAAACCTTCTTCTTCTGGAGTCTTGTAATTATTTCCTACGAATTTGTAGAATTTCTCAATTCCTCCAGGGAAATCAGGTTTTACTTCGATACCAGCAGTATTATAAACATTGTTATCTTCCTGAATGATCTCAGTAACTGGTCCTTTACCAACTGGCTCATCAACAGTTAAAACTGCATCCGGATCTCCTTTAATGGTTTCGTTACCAACCTTTTTATCTTTAAGATCCACAATTTTTGGTGGGTCTTCAGTAATTTCATTTGCTTTAGCAACCACTGGTTTCACAAACTTAACCTGATCCACTTTTGGTGGTGGTGGTGGTGGTGGTGGTTGATTTGGCTTAATTTCCTCTTTTTTAGGAGGTAATTTTACTGTCGCGATTTTAATATCGTTATTTACCACTTCTTCCTCAGAATCCGGCAACAAGCTTGCAATAAGAGGAGCTGCAACAGCAAAGCTGAAGATAAGCGAACCAATGACAAGCGCCTTTACAGTCGTCTTACCATTCGATTTTCTTAACTCATATGCACCATATATCTTATTACGCCCTTCGAATACGATATCAAGCCACTGATTTTTAATTATATCTAATTTCATTTTTCTTGATTATTAAGGATTAAAACAAGATTACTCTGGTTTTTTATCTATCAATTTCGTTTCTTCTGGAGTAAACTCAGGAACAATAGCATAAGTTTCTACACCTGAAATAGCCATCTCATCCAAAATATCAACCAAATTACGGTAATTTGATTTTTTAGTTGGCTTAATAATAACTATAATTCCATTTTTAGGTTTCCCCAAAGCTGTAGAATAAGCTAATACTGCTTTTTTCTGAGTTAATAATTCTCTACGAATTCCGTCTTTACCATAGGCAATATCTTTAGGTCCAACTTTAGGAGTTGCAAGCAATCCCATGTAATAAACCATTTTGTTATCTGCACCTAGAATAACTGTCATCGTACGATTCTCATCTACTTTAGTGTCCTTGTTATCTTTCTCGTTAGGATCTTTATCTGGCAGAGACAAATCCATCGATTGAGGTTTTGACAACGATGTGGTTAACATAAAGAACGTGATCAATAAGAATGCCAAATCCACCATCGCAGTTAAATCGACTTTAGAATTCTGCTTTTTACTTCTTACTTTTCCACCTTTTCCGCCACCACCGTCGCCGGTATTTAATTCAGCCATTTTAGTGTATATTTTTTAAATTAAAAGTCTCTTCCTCTCGTACCTGTAACTAAGTTAAAGGAATTGATTTTCTGATCTTGTAAAATATCCATAATCTTTTTGATTTGTGGATACTGTTCTTTAGCATCACCTTTTATAGCAATTTTCAATTCTTTATCATCAAGATCAATTGCAGCTCTTCTTGAAATCAAGAGCCAGTCTTTTAATTGATTATCTAATGAATCGATTGGAACTCCAGGTTGATTTGCTTTTGTTCTATCAGCCGCTTTCATGTCGATGATTTGTTTCAAATTTGTTACTGGTACACCGAAGTCATCCATTAAAGCAAATTTAGTTTTATCATCTTCTGAAAAAGTCACACCGTATTTTGCGCCCATTCCTTCAAGAGTTCTTTTACGAATCTCTCTTCCTTTAATGTCGAAAAACACTTTGCTTTTCCCGTCAGCACCTTTTCCTACTGTAATAATTGCTAAATCAGAATCCGGCAATTTAGTTTGAGCAACAGAAGAAGGCATATCTACAGGAAGTGCTTCTGGCACTTTAGCAGTAGCGGTCAAAATAAAGAACGTAAGCAAAAGGAACGCAACATCACACATGGCAGTCATATCTGTCGATGTTGACTTTTTTTTCATTTTTATTTTAGCCATTATCTTTTATTTTATTTTGATATAATTAATTGTAATTAATACTAATCAAAAATTAATTATTGTTTCAAACTTCCTCTGAATCTTCTGTAAGTATTTACAATTGTAGTACCAGCCTCATCAATTGAGTAAGTTAAATCATCAATTTTAGCAGTAAAGAAGTTATAAGAAACGATCGCTAAGATTGAAGTAGAGATACCTGTTGCAGTGTTGATCAATGCCTCAGAAATACCTGTTGCAAGAGCAGCCTGGTCTGGAGTTCCAGCAGAAGCTAACGCACCAAACGCTTTAATCATCCCTGATACAGTTCCTAATAATCCTCCTAAAGTTCCTAATGATACTAAAGTAGAGATAATAGTCATATTTTTTTCTAACATTGGCATTTCTAATGAAGTTGCCTCTTCGATTTCTTTGTGGATTACTTCTGCAGCTTCCTCACTGTTGAAACCTTCTTTTTTAACATCTTGGTATTTTACCAAAGCAGATTTAATTGCATTTGCAACTGAACCTTGTTGTTTGTCACATGAAGCGATAGCAGCCTCGATGTTTCCTTCTTTGATGTTTCCTTGTACATTTTTCATAAATGCATCTAAGTTAGCTTTTCCAGCTGCTTTACCGATAACGATAAATCTTTCAATAGAAAACACAACAACCATTAAAAACATACCTAATAAAACTGGTACGATAAAACCTCCTTTGTATACTTGTCCTAATGTATTGATTGGGTGACCTGTTTCCGGATTACCTCCTTCGAAGTTAGAAGCATCTCCCATAATTACTTTCCAAATAAACACCCCAACTAAAATACACGCTACAATAATGATTCCTGTAATCATTCCTCCTCCATTTGAAGTGCTTTCTTTTTTAACTTTAACGTTTGCCATTTTTTTTAATTTTAATAGTTTTAAATAATTTTATTTTTTAGTTATATTTAACTTGTAGAGGAGCAAATTTATACGTTTAGTTTAAATAAAAAAACTTTTTTTAATTTAATTGAATGAAATTTAACGTCGATTTAAAAAATATCTCATTAAATTGCTGGCGTCATTTTTTAGATAAAACAAAAAACAAGGCGATTAATGGGAAAATTACAACGTTTTAGTAAATATTCAAACATTCCTTTGATATCTTCTTAAAAAGTTGCGAAATTATTTTTTATATTTTTTTCAATCAAAAAAAGCTTTTTCTTACTAAAAATAACGAAGCCAAAATGTTAAAAAATCGAGCAATACTCTTATAATCATCTAAATTACAAATAAAACATGAATAAAAAGGATAATTTCATTCAAGATATAAACAATGGTTACATGTCTAAAGGTGATAACATAATTCTGGGAGGGGCTATTTTTGACGGAGAGCCAATCGCAGAAGTTCATGTAAAAATCCCACTAAAAACGCTCAATCGCCACGGACTTATAGCAGGCGCAACCGGAACAGGGAAAACAAAAACGATACAGGTTTTTTCTGAGCAACTCTCAAATGCTGGAATTCCTGTTCTGATGATGGACATCAAAGGAGATTTTAGCGGAATTGCCAAAGAAGGAAAAGAGGAAGGATTTATTACAGAACGACATGCCAAAATAAACATACCTTATAATGTGGCTTCATTTCCTGTTGAATTAATGTCCCTCTCTAAACAAAATGGCGTTCGGTTAAGGGCCACGGTTTCTGAATTTGGGCCTGTTTTATTTTCCAGAATTTTAGATTTGAATGACACTCAGGCAGGTGTTGTCGCAGTAATTTTTAAATACTGTGACGACAATAATATGCCTTTACTTGATTTGAAAGATATCAAAAAAGTCATCAATTATATTACCGAAGAAGGCAAAGCAGAAATTTCAGCAAATTATGGCAAAATTTCGACTGCAACCACCGGAACTATTTTACGCAAAATAATAGAATTAGAACAACAGGGTGGCGATATCTTTTTTGGAGAATTATCTTTTGAAATTGATGACTTAATGCGAATCGACGAAAACGGAAAAGGATATGTAAACATTATCCGCCTGACCGATATTCAGGATAAACCTAAATTATTCTCTACCTTTATGTTGAGTTTATTAGCCGAAATTTACCAGAAAATGCCTGAAAAAGGAGATGTTGCCCAACCTGAACTGGTCATTTTTATAGATGAAGCGCATTTAATTTTTAATGAAGCCAGCAAAGCACTTTTAGACCAAATTGAAACGATTGTAAAACTGATCCGTTCTAAAGGCGTTGGTATATATTTCGTAACTCAAAATCCAATGGATGTGCCAAGTGGTGTTCTCGCTCAATTAGGATTAAAAATTCAGCATGCTTTAAGGGCTTTTACGGCAAATGACCGTCAGGCGATTAAAAAAACAGCTGATAATTATCCTACTTCACAATATTACAAAACAGATGAATTGTTAACCAGTTTAGGAATCGGAGAAGCCTTGGTAACTGCTCTAAACGAAAAAGGTATTCCAACACCGCTTGTTGCTACGATGATGCGTTCACCAATGAGCCGAATGGACGTTTTGACTTCAGATGAAATCGATGCAATTAACAACAAATCGAAATTGGTAAAAAAATACGAAGAAGAAATTGACCGCGAAAGCGCTTATGAAATCCTGAACAAAAAAATAGCCGATGCTGAACAAGCTTATACAGAGCAACAACAGCAAGCTCCTGCAAAATCTTCAAAAGCGGAACCGAGCACTACAAGTGTAGTAACAAAATCAGTCCTAAAAGTTTTAACGAGTGCTACTTTTATAAGAGGTGTTTTTGGTGTGTTATCAAAAATGTTTAAGAAGTAAATACAACAATATCAAAATTCAATGTCAATTACAATATCAATTTCGAATTTTAAATTGATCTTGTAATTGATTTTTGATATTGTATTGATTTTTATTTCTGTAACAACTCCAAAATCTTGTTTTCGACTTCAGGAGTGTTCCATATATTTTCAATATTATCAGTTCTTAAAACCTCTTCCATAATTCCGTTTTGAAAATCACCAATCGCCAGGGCTTCAGAATACGGACGATCACTAAAAGTTACACGACTGTAAAGCGGAATCCATTTATCAGGATGTTTGTCAGAGAATGCTTTTTCAATTTTCTTTTGTAATAAGAATTTCTCATCAGCAGTTTTGGTACTCATTTCCATGAAATTTCGATACGAAAGTTCTGCAATGGCATCAGCATTTGGTTTGCGTGAAATTTCATATTCAGAGAAAATCTTCTTCCACTCGTCTCCATACTTTTCGATCATTTCATCTAGAACAGTAATATCTTCAAAACCAGCATTCATCCCTTGTCCGTAAAACGGAACAATAGCGTGACAGGCATCTCCAATCAAAGCAATTTTATTTTCATACGTCCATGGAAAACACTTCATCGTTACTAAAGTACTCGTTGGGTTTTTGAAGAAATCCTCTGCCAATTTTGGAATTACTTCAATCGAATCCGGGAAGTTTTTCTCAAAGAAATCTTCGACCATTTTACGATCTGTTAGCGAAGCAAAAGAATTTCCTCCCTCAAATGGCATGAACAAAGTACAGGTAAAACTTCCGTCTAAATTAGGAAGCGCAATCAGCATGTATTCGCCGCGTGGCCAAATATGAAAAGAATTTTTATCCAGCTTATGAGTCGCATCAGCATTCGCCGGAATATTTAATTCCTTATAGCCCATATTCAAAAATTCCTGTGAATAATTGAACATACTCTGACGTTGCATTCTGTGACGGATTCTTGAAAAAGCACCATCGGCGCCAAAAACCATATCATATTTTTTCTCTTCCCACTCGCCTCTTTCGGTTTCGCCAATATGCAAAGTCGCATCGCTTAGCGTAACATCCCAGATTTTCTGCTCAAACAAAAATTCTGCTCCGGCTTGTTCTGCGAGATCAATCATTTTTCGGTTTAAAGCACCTCTCGAAATTGAATAAATTGACTCGCCTTCTTGTCCGTAATTCTGAAAATTGAGTTTGTCGACCAAATGAATCGCACGTTTGTCCATCGGGATCGCAATTTCACGAACCGATTCGCCAACGCCAACGCCATCAAGCGCTTTCCAGCCACGGTTAGACATTGCCAAATTTATAGAACGACCCGAAAAATTAATTTTACGAATATCAGGACTACGATCATAAACATGAACGGTGTGACCTGCTTTTTTGAGATAAATTGCCAATAGTGATCCTACCAATCCAGAACCTACAATAGCAATTTTTAGTGGAGTTTGCATCAAGAAAAATCTAAATATAAGATCGTAAAAATAAGTAATAATTATACAGGAGCTTTAAAATAAAGTAAATATTTATGATTTAATCGGGGCATGACGTGTAGAAAAAAACAGATTGGGTTCTTCATCACATCTTTTGTGACTAACAATAGCAACGCTCATTGCTACAAAAGGATGCCGTTCCTATCCGTTATGCCATACTTGTTTTCATAACAAAATTCTGTTTTTTAATGATTTATTAGAAACTCTAAAAGGAGTACTTTAGCAAAAAGAAATAATCTCACAAAATCGCGAAAGCGCAAAGTTTATTCACTTTATCTATCATTCCGAGGAGCAAGACACAAGTGATAGTGAAAAGACGAAGTAGATCTCCGCAAGTAACTCCGTTCTCAGCATTACCAATCTTTATAGAATTTCTTACGAAGATTCCTCGTTCCCCGGAATGACAAACAAGTACATTTAAATCATTACTTAAATACAAACTTTGCGTCTTTATGACTTTGTGACTAACATACCGCAAAAAAATGAAAAGCGAACTATTACAATCTGATATCATTTTAGAAAACGAAAGAGTTTTATTACTCCCATTCGAAAACGAAAGAAACACCGAACTCAAAGAAATTATTTTCGATGACGAAATCTGGCAATACATGGGAATGTACGTTCGAAATGATGTTGATTTCGAAAAGTATATCCAAAATACTCTAAAACAAAAAGCAGACGGAATTTGTTATCCTTTTTTAATAATTGACAAAGCAACCAATAAAGTTGCCGGAAGCACACGTTATGGATACCTCAATCACGCAAGTCAAAAATGTGAAATTGGCTGGACGTGGTACGGAAAAGATTTTCAGGGAACAGGCTTAAACAAAGCTTGTAAATATGAATTACTGAATTTTGGTTTCGAAAACATTCAATTTAAAAGAATGCAATTCAGTGCTGATCTTGAAAACAAAATATCTCAAAGAGCAATTGAAAAACTAGGCGCAGTAAAAGAGGGAATCTTTAGAAATAATTATATCGACTCTGAAGGGAAGAGTAAAGATGATGTTTATTATAGTGTGATTTTGGAAGAATGGGAAAATACTAAACGAGAATATTTTTCTGAGTTCAACAAGAATTCTATATTTTAGCCAAACATTAAATGAATAATTTCTTCAAAAACCAAACCTAAAACATGGAAACAATAAGCTTAGCGGTTTCTTTAATGTTGTTTGCATTTATTTGGTACATCACACTTGTCTATCCTCCAGCCCATAGAATTTTACGAAATAAAAAAACTTATAATTTATTTTTATATTTTTCAATTTTATCACCGATACTCTCTATAATTGCTTATAATAATGGAATGCTTCAAAATAGAAAAGAAACTTCTTTTTTATCTTTGTATTTTTTGATATTTCTTATAATGTATAAATATTTTGATAATTACATTTTAAAAAAGAATGGTCGAAATCTATATTTCAAAATAAAATATAATACTGTTTGGAATGATGAGGAATCTGATAAAACTACATCCATTGAAGAATGGTTTCAAATTTCATTAACCATTTTACCATTACTTTTGTGTTATTTTTTAAAATACATCATATTAGATATTATAATAAAAATTTACTTTTAATAAACCACAGACAGCAGACCAAAACCCATTAATTATTCCAAAATGAACCTATATTCAGAACATTACGTAAGTCAAAAAGCTGAAAGGTTTGTCAATAAAATTTGGTGTCTCGATAACAGCATCGGCGAAAGCCTGATCGAAAACAAACTCGTTTTACCCAATGGCTGTTTTAATCTGGCAATCGTAAGCGGGAATGCTATAGAAGTTCATACCAGTAAAGGCAAATACGAAATGAACGAAGGGCTTTACTTTTGTTCTCAAATGACGAATAAAGTTTTGGTTAATATTCAACCTAAAACTAAAGTTACCATCATTCAATTGCATACCTGGACACTTTCGATGTTTCCTCATTATGATTTGAGCAATTTTACAGATGCTATTATCAAAATTGCTGCCTCGGAATTGCCTTTTCAAACTAAAATTGCAACGGGTTTAAGTAGTGATATTTTAGAATTATTAAGTACTATTAATCATTATTTTGAAGAATTAAGTGCTTCACACCCCAACAAAAACGCAGTCGAAAAAATCTGCGAAATTATCAAACTTCAAAATGAAGAAATTACAGTTGCAGAAATTGGAAAAAATCTAAATTCTTCGCAAAGATCACTTCAGATCAAATTCAAAGCAGCTACCGGACTTACGATCAAAAATTATATCCAGATTCTGAAATTCAGAAAATCGGTCGATCAAATGGTCAATTCCGACTTAGAGAAATTAAAACTAACCGATGTTGCGCTTTATAACAAGTATTTTGATCAGTCACATTTTATCAAAAAATTCAAAGATGTGACGAAAACCACACCAAAAATGTTCAATTCGGATTCCTATTTTCTTTCTAAAAAAAGATAACATTTCGCATTTGTACAATTTTGTTACATTTGATTGCATTAATATTGCAAAATCATCAATCAATCAAATCAATCAAAAATGAAAATCAACAAATCATTTTTTCTGCTAAAAGCAATTTTAGTTGGAATACTGCTCTTCCAATTCCATATTGGGTTTTCTCAGGAAGAAAAAAACTCAGAGCTTTACAAAACCATAATGTCAAGAGACAGTCTTCTTTTTAAAGTTGGCTTTAATACTTGCGACGTTTCACAATTCGAAAATTTACTAAGCAACAATTTCGAGTTCTATCATGACCAGGACAGCATACAGGACAAAGCTTTATTTCTAAAGAACATTCGAAAAGGTTTATGTGGTTCTACCAAAACATATCAAGCCAGAAGAGATTTAGTAGAAGGCAGTACCGAAATTTATCCTTTAACTAAAAATGGTGTCTTATATGGTGCTTTGCAAATTGGAATTCATCAGTTCTTTGAACCTTCACCGGGAAAAAAAGACAAGTTTGGGAGTACCGCAAGATTCACCCATCTCTGGATACTGGAAAATGGAGTTTGGAAACTAAGAAGATCTTTAAGTTACGATCATCAGAATGTTAATACCGTAGGAACCAAATCAAGTCTTTTTGATAATGATTTGGAAATTGAAAAATGGCTGAAACAAAATAATGTTCCAACTCTGGGAATTGGTGTAATCAATAACGGAAAACTTCAGCAAATAAAAGTATTTGGTGAACTTCAAAAAGGAGTTACAGCGCCCTATAATACGATATGGAATGTTGCTTCCTTAACCAAACCGGTAACAGCAATAGTTGCTTTGAAACTGGCGAGTTCAGAAAAACTAAATTTAGACGAGCCGTTATATAAATACTGGGCAGATCCGGATATTGCAAATGATCCCAATACAAAACTTTTAACAGCAAGAATCATTTTAAGTCATCAGACCGGTTTCCCGAATTGGCGATACATGAACGAATCCGGTAAATTGGACTTTAAATTCAAACCTGGAACAAAATATCAATATTCCGGAGAAGGATTTGAATATTTAAGAAAAGCACTGGAAAAGAAATTCCATAAAACACTGGAGCAGTTAGCAGATGAATTAATTTTTAAACCGTTAAAAATGACGGATACCAAATTTACATGGAATGCTATTACTGATGCTTCAAGGTTTGCCACTGGATATGACAATAAAGGAAATGCATATGAGCCTGTAAAAAACAAAACCGCAAACGCTGCCGATGATTTATTAACGACGATTCAAGATTACGGTACCTTTTTATGCAGCGTAATGAATAGCGACGGACTAAGTAAAAAGGTATTTGACGATATGACATCGCATCAGGTTGAAACCAAGAAAAATAAATACTTTGGGCTTGGTTTCGAGATCTACGATTTAGGGAATAACAGTTATGCTTTATCGCATGGAGGAGCAGACAAAGGTGTTCAGACTATTGTTTTAATGTTGCCAAAAACGAAACAAGGCCTGATTATTTTTACCAATGTTGACGATGGCTACAAAGTCTATGAGAAAATAGTGAATCACTATTTGGGTGAAAACGGAAAAAAAATAGTTGAAATCGAAACGAAATAAAATGGATAATAACAAAAAAAAAAGTATGCCACCTATGGTAAATGTAATAGTGCTTTTTATTTTATTTTTAAGTAGAGAAGCAATCGCGCAAACTAACAGTCAAGATCTTAAAATGGATCTTCTAAAAACTGAAATCCTTAAAATGGACAGTTTACTTTTTGATGTTGCCTTCAATCAATGTGATGCTGCAAAATTTAAAAAAATAATAGCGGATGATGTTGAATTTTATGATGACCGTTTTGGCTTAAATACTTCTAAGGAAAATGAAATAAAGTCATTAAACGCAAAATGTGCGAGACCAGAAAAACTGACTAGAAAATTAAACTCTTGTACCATCGATAAACTTGGTGATTTTGGAGCCGTACAAATTGGTGAACATACTTTTTATATTGATGGAAAACCGGAAGGAACCGGTAAATTTATTCATATTTGGGAACGAAAAGATAAAGATTGGAAATTGAAACGAATTGTGAGCTACGAGCATAGACCTATTAAAAAATAGCAAATATGCCTTACTCGATATTAAGCTATTTGGAATAAATGAAAAAAACTGACTGATATTGAAACCTAATTGAAAGTTTGTCGTCTAACAAAAAGACGCCTATTTAATCGCATCAGATTATAAAGTTTCAATCATCAAATCAAAAATCGATTCATTAACCATAATTACTTAATCATCAATCATTATGAAAAAACCAATCAAACTAATTGTTCTCCCTCTTTTCCTCTTCTTTTTTGCCTTAAACATTTCTTTTGCTCAGGACAAAGCAAAACAAATTGAAGAACTGCTAAGCAAGTACAATCAATACGGTCAATTCAACGGGGCTGCATTAGTTGCCGAAAATGGAAAAGTTATTTTAAAAAAAGGATTTGGTTCTGCTAATATGGAATGGAATATTCCAAATCAGACCGACACAAAATTCCGATTAGGGTCTGTCACCAAACAATTTACAGCTTTCTTAATTGTAAAATTAGCGGAAGAAGGAAAAATCAAGCTGGACGTTCCTATCACCACTTATTTACCGGATTATCCAAAAGCAACCGGTGATAAAATAACTATTCATCATTTGCTTACACACACTTCCGGAATTCCAAATTATACGTCGTTTCCTAATTTCTTTAAGGATCAAAGCAGAAATCCTTACACTCCTGAAGAATTTGTAAAAACATTCTCGAGTTTACCTCTTGAATTTACACCTGGCGAAAAATTTAATTACAGTAATTCAGGATATTTTTTATTGGGATACATTATAGAAAAGATTTCAGGAAAAACATACGAGCAATATTTACAGGAAATCATCCTTACTCCACTAAAAATGGTTAATACAGGATATGACCATAGCGATATTATACTAAAAAACAGAGCTGCCGGTTATGAAAAAAGAGGAAAAAAAATCATCAACTCTCCTTATCTTGATATGAGTATTCCGTATGCGGCAGGTTCTTTGTACTCTACTGTAGAAGATCTTTATCTTTGGGATCAGGCCCTTTATACCAACCAATTGCTTTCATCAAAATCAATGGAATCTTTGTTTAAAGCTTATATCAGCGCCGGAAAAGGATCTTACGGATATGGCTGGTTTATTGAAGAAGCTGACAATGGTGCTGCAGGCAAAGTAAAAGTTACAGAACACGGCGGTGGAATTAATGGTTTTAACACGATCATTTATCGCATTCCGACAGATAAGAATCTAATTGTTTTACTGAATAATACAGGCGGAACTGTTTTAAACCAGATGAGTGAATCTATTCGTGCTATTTTATACCATCAGCCTTTTACTATGCCAAAAATGTCCCTGGCACTGGAACTGCTCGATGCATTCTCAGATAAAGGAATCACAGGTGGTTTAAATCTGTATAACAAACTTAAAAATGATCCTACTTATACTATTTTAGAAGGTGACATGAATAACGCCGGATATCAGTTACTACAAACAGGAAAAACAAAAGAAGCTCTTGAAGTTTTCAAAATAAATGCAGAAACGTATCCAAAATCAGGAAATGTTTATGATAGTTTAGGCGAAGCTTATTTGACAGATGGGAATAAAAAATTAGCAATTGTCAATTATAAAAAATCAGTTGAACTTAATCCAAAAAAAGAAGGTGCTAAAAAAGCACTTGAAGAACTTTTGAAAAAATAACACCTAAGAAAGACCAACGCTAAATAGCGGTAATCTTTATCCTACCAACTCCGATAGTCCTGATTAAAAACCAGAACTATCGGAGTTTTTTTATCTGAAAAATGTTTTTCCCATTCTATATTTAGTATAAAAAAACTATTTTAGCCCTGCCCAAAATAAGAATATTAAAATCCCAAACCAACCTGATTTACATCTCTTAAAGCTGTAAACACTATTTATTTAACCTATGAAAAAATTAAAGAAGCAACCTCTTTTAGTTTTATTACTATGTCTGTTTATCCCAACGCTTTGTATTTCTCAAACAGCTGCCAAAACAGTTCCAATGCCTACTCAACAAAACAAAATCATAATCGATAAAATTGTCGAAGCTGCACATTACAAAAACTATGTTGTCGATTTTTGCTTAGAAACCATTAACGAAGCTGCACTCAAAGAAAAATGGAATGACCAAAAAACAGTCGAAATAACAGAAAGTATTAATTATAAAAACTTTCGAGATGCTGTGTACAATATGTTCGCATTTTATAACGAAATAGAATTAGAAACGTTATTAAAAACATACCAACAAGATACCGCTTATCAAACTTCAAATGTTATGATTGCAAATGACGCTCTTGGTTATAATTTAGAGATATTTGCCAATGATATTGTTAGGGGGAAATATAAATAAAGGTTATGAGGGGCTAAGTTGCTAAGGTTCTAAGCTTTTTTTAGGAAGGTTCAGAGGGAGCAAAGGTTTCTTTAATACCGAAATTTTTGTCAAAGTTTTAAACTTTGACAAAAATTTATACAATTCAAAGCTATTTATATAAACTTTGCGCACTTTTGACAAAAAAACAACCCAAAAATCTTTGCGAATCTTTGCGTAAAAACTTTGCGCACTTTGCGGTAAAACCACACAAGCAAACACAAGCCTGAAACTTGAAACCTGAAACTCAAAACTAAGAAAACTACTCCTTCTTCGGTTTTAAAACCAATTTCGTTGATGTTTGTACAATCTCCTTTTTATTCAATTTCATTTTTCTGAATCTACCGGCGTTGTACATTTCCGCCTGATCGTCGTAATGTTTACTAAATGGATTTCCGGATTGTCCGGTTGGCAAAATACTCCAGCTGTTTTCGACATCAGAGAAATCAACAACTCTTCTGGTTGATGGGCCTCCTTTTACATAGTATTTGCCTTCTTTGTTAAACCCGAAGAATTGATTGTTTATTACTTCATTGGATCCCGGCGCTGCAAAAGGGCCTACATCAAAAAGTTTACGCAAAGCTGCTATTTTTCCTAGCGGATGCTCATGTTCTACCGTATGTACCTTTCCCCAGTTCCAATCGGCAATGTTATCTCCCAATTGTTCCTGAAGCGCTTTAACGGACTCATGAAATGATTTTGAAACGATCTCGCTTCTGGTTTCTTTTACATTTTTAGTTTTGATATTATCCCACCAAACTGAATTTTCATTTTCTATTTGTCTGGCAATAATTTGTTTTCCTAAAGATAATCCCAGAAATAAATTAAAATTATCCTCTCCCATTTCATCCTCAAAAGTATTTTTTAGATATAAATAAACCCATTTGTTGTAAATTGTCGGTGCCACATCTTCCAGATTATTGGTTCCCTTCCATGATTGCAAAACCGTAATCACTTCCTTTTCTTTTGCTGAAAGTGAAGCCGTATTTACATTCGAAATTAAACGCTGAACAACGCCCGGAGCAACCGGAGAAGTATTATCAAAAATCATTTTACTGATCGCTTCTTTATCCCAATCTGATTTTGCATCCATTAAACTAGAAATCCTTTTAGCACGATCTTCAGGTAAATAATATCCCGGATACAAATAGCCATCTATCGCTTCCGGCTGATTATTTGCGGAATATACATAGCCCCATTTTGGATTTTCGGCTGATGGATTTTTAGAAAAATCCAGATATTCCTTAATATCGTCCTTTCCACTGGCACCGTCTAAAATAAAAAAAGAATTCACTCCTTTATCATGTTTATAAAGAGTTCCTGTCGCCCACCATACTACATTTCCTTTTGCATCTCCGTACATAACATTCAGTCCCGGTGCTGCAACTAGCTGAACCGCTTTCCTAAAATCTTCTTTGCTTTTCGCATGCGAAAGTCCGTAAACGGCATCTAAAATCTGTATGGGCTGTTGGGTATAAATCCAGGACATGGCAATTGGTTTTTTTTTATCCAAACGTTCCAATAAATCATTCATAATTGGTCCGTGTCGGCTTGATTTAACCGTCAAAACTACATCTGAAGTGTCTTTTACTTTGATGGTTTTCTTTCTGGTTTCATAAGTTGCAAAACCTGTTGGTGTTTGATATTGTTTTGCATCTCCCACCTTATTTTTTTCCTGATAAAAATCGATATCATCATTTTCGAACATCGTTAATCCATAAGCATAATCGCGATTGTGCGCCAGTAACGGATACGGTGTTCCGGCCAAATAACAACCGTACAACTCAAACTCAGGCGTAATTAAATGAGCCTCATACCAGGTTGCCGGTTGTGAAAAACCAATATGCGGATCATTGGCAAAAATTACTTTTCCACTTTTGGTTTTCGTTGGTCCTGCAACCCAACTGTTACTTCCCACAAAAGGAGGAATTGGCGAATTATCCAGTAATGCTGCTACAGATTTTGCGATCGTAGTATATTCTTCAATATGTTCTTTAGAGCTTTTAATTTGTGTCGTATTAAACTCGCCTTCAATTCCTAAATCTTTCAAATATTCAGCTCCATATCTAATACGGATATCAGTCAATAACGGATCTGTTTTTTGAGCCATAGCAAAACTAAAAGACATGTATCCAAAAATATTATAAACGTCTTTTATCGTAAATTTCTCTTTCTTAACCCCAACCAAAGTAAACTCAATTGGCGTTGTTCCCTCTTCCAGATACTGATTAATTCCATCTAAATAAGCCATTGTCATTTTATAACTCTGACTGTTTTTGTCTAGCTTGGCTATTGCTTTCGCCGAAGCTTCCTCGATACCAATTCCGGAGAAAAACTTATCATTTTTGAGTGCAACAGATCCAAAGATTTCTGACAACCTTCCTGGTGCGATTCGACGAAGTAATTCCATTTGCCACAATCTTTCCTGCGCATGAACATAACCCAAAGCTGTCATCGCATCTTTTTCAGAATTAGCATAAATATGAGGCACACCAAAATCATCAAAATAAACTGTGGTCTCCTTCTCAAGATTTTTCAATTGAATTTCCCCTTCGTATTTGGGTTTCAAATGAAAAATATACGCACATAAACCTATTCCAAGAACAACAATCAAAACGAATAAAACCAGCAGAATTTTTTTAATTTTTCTCATATTCAAAAAAGTATAATGATAATGATTGGGTAATAATGTAAATTAAAGATGTAATCGTGTAAAAAACATCGCTTTTAAAAATCTAAATTTATGTATTTAAAATCAATATCATAAATGTCAATCTGTAAAAAAATAGCGATCGGTGTAATTTCTGTCTTCCTTTTTGTGATTTTACTCAATATTGGTCTTAATTATTGGATAAAAAAACAATTACCCATAATTGTTAACGAAAAAAACAAAACAGCCTACAACATTCACTATGAAAAAATTGAAGTTTCACTGATCTCCCGAAATATTAATGCCACGACATTATTAGTAAGTCCAAAAAATCAGCCAAAAGACAGCAAAAACGGGCTTTTCTGTAAAATAGAATCTATCACGATTAAACATTTTAATATCTGGGATTTGGCTTTTCATGATATTATTCAGGCCGAAAGTATTATTATCAATAAACCCCGTGTGATTCTTTATAAAAAAGGAGAAAAACTTTTGAATAACAGCAAAAGCATAAAAAATGAAATCATTGAACCTTTCCGCAAAATTGTTGCTGTTTCGAATATTTACCTCAATGAAGGAACAGTCGATGTGGTTTCATTAGATACCGACAAACCAATTCTTAGTGTTAAAAAAATCATTTTAAAGCTTGAAGGCATTTTACTTACGGATGCAACCCTGAAAGAAAAAATCCCAATGCGTTTTAATAAATACGTTTTGGTGTGCGATAGTTTATATTACAAACCAAGCGCCTTTTATCATCTGAATATTGGCCAGATAAGTACCGAAAATAATTTCCTGAAGGTTAAGAATTTTTCTTATTTACCTGAATTTAACCGTAAAGTATTTGTAAGTAAACTGGATAAAGAAAAAGATATTTATACTATTAAATTAGATTCGGCACACATTGAAAAAATGGATTGGGGATTTAAAAATGACCTCTTTTTCTTCAAAGCAAATTCGTTAATTGCCAATCATATCGATGCTAATATTTATCGCAATAAAATGCCAAAAGATGATTTGAGTAAAAAGTACCTGTACAATCATTTATTACGAAAAATTAAATTCCCACTCCAAATCGATACGATACAAATTCTAAAATCAAAACTGGTTTACGAGGAAGAAATTGATTTCTCGAAAGGTCCCGGAATTTTGAATTTTGATCGTTTTAATATGCAGGTCACGAATTTAAAAAGTGGTTTTGGCTATAAAAAAATGTCTGATGTAAAGATCAAAGTCAATTGCCTTTTCATGAAAACATCTCCTTTAGATGTTGACTGGAGTTTTAATGTCCTGGATCTAAAAGACAGTTTTCATATTCAGGGAACGATCGCAAATTTTAATGTTATGGCGATGGAACGATTTACAAAACCTTATATCAACACTACTTTTACGGGAAAATTTAATAAATATCATTTTAATTTTTACGGGAATGACAATACCGCAAAAGGAAATGCCACGCTTGATTATGAAGATTTAAAAGTAAAATTATTCAAAAAGAAACATCCTGAAAAAGAAGCCAAATTAAAATCAGCCGTTGTAAACTTATTACTAAAAAATGACTCTAACGACGAAACTAAAAAGGCGGATGTTGAGTTAGAACGCATTCAGGAAAAGTCATTTTATAATTTTCTTTGGAGAAGTATTGCAGAGTCTTTCAAGAAGATTTTGATTTAGTTTTTTCGCTTTGTTTCTGCCACGAATTTCTAATTGTTTTGATTTAAAAATAATTCGCTAAAATTCGTAAAATTCATGGCAACCCTTTTTCTTCATATCATTTTCAACTATTTTAAAACCTGACAATTATCAGGTTTTTTGAGGGTAATTTTTCCAACATTTGCTTTTATTTTTAATTTAAAAACAAATGACAAAGCCACCTTTACATACTTTTCATATTCCCGTAATGGGACTCGCCTATACAATCGACAGCCCTATTCGAGTGGCACAATATGGAATTTCATCTGTAGTTTCTATAGCTGATGATGATTTAATTGAAAAGATGCGTAATTTTTACAGCACCAAATTCAATCTTCCGTACGAAGAAATCAGTCAGAAATTTCATGATTACAGAGCGCAAAGAATTACATCTTACCTTAACCTGGTTGACAAAATTGTAAAAGAAAAATTCGATAATTTTAAAGCGGAATTAATCGAAAGCAAAACTGCAGTCGAAAATTATATTGCGATGTTATCCAATACTTCGGATATCAAAAAAGGTTTTCAAAGTCTATTAGATGATGGTATTTCTTTCAAAGAAAACATTCAAAAGTATATCGAATCCCATCTCTCACCGGGAGCAATCGATGTGAATATCATGACCAAACTGGATAAAGATAATTTCGAGAAAAACGAACCGCTTCCTATTGAATTTAACGATGCCCACGCGGCCTTAAGAGGTTTTGCCAATAGCAATCTTGAATCTTCGGTTGTGCTGTCTGCCGGTATGAATCCGAGATTGTTTAGCTATTTTGAAAACTTTTCAGATTTTTTTCCGAATCTTAATAATGAACTGAAAAAGAAAATCATTTTAAAAGTTAGTGATTTCAGATCTGCTATGATTCAGGGGAATTTTTTAGCGAAGAAAGGTCTTTGGGTTTCTGAATACCGAATTGAATCGGGATTAAATTGCGGAGGACATGCTTTTGCCACTGATGGCCTTCTGTTAGGACCAATATTAGAAGAGTTTAAACAAAAAAAAGATCAGCTTGTTCACTCCGCACATGAGCTGATGACAAAAGTGTTACAGCAAAAACAAATTCATGCACCTGAGAATCCCTTACCACTTAAAATCACCGTTCAGGGTGGTGTAGGAACTGCTGAAGAACATGAATTTTTACTAGAAAATTACAAAGTGGATTCTGTAGGATGGGGATCTCCGTTTTTATTGGTTCCTGAAGCAACTTCTGTAGACAAAGCTACCCGCGAATTATTAATGAATGCCAAAGAAGAAGATTTTTATTTAAGCCATATTTCGCCATTGGGAGTTCCGTTTAATACTTTGAGAGGAACTACAAATGAAATTTTAAGACAAAAAAGAATCGACCAAAATAAAGCCGGAAGTTCTTGCCCTAAGAAATTCTTAGCACTTAGCAAAGAATACGATCTCCACGGAATTTGTACTGCTTCGAAAAAATTTCAGGATCATAAACTTGCAGCATTAGAAAACGCAAAAGATACGATGTCATATCAGGATTTTGAAAAAGCAAAATTTGCTATTACTGAAAAATCTTGTTTGTGTGTGGGCTTAGCCAATGCCTCCTATTTAGAGAATGATATTAAAATAAAAGGACAAGCACAAGGAGTTATCATCTGTCCTGGGCCTAATATGGCGTATTTTGACCAAGAAGTTTCGTTGTCTGACATGGTTCGCCATATTTATGGAAACAAATCGATTCTAAGGACAAAAAACAGGCCAAACTTATTTGTAAAAGAATTAAAAATGTATGTGGATTATTTTAGAAATGAAATTGACAATATTTCAGGGGATATTACGAATGCACAACTAAAAAAATGGAACACCTTTAGGGCTAATATTCTGGAAGGAATCGAATATTACCAAAATTTATTATCGCCTGCTTTATACTTTAAAAATGATTTAAGCAAGATTAAAAAAGATTTGGATTTTTATAAATTAGAATTGGATGAAATCAAGATTCCAACTTTAGAGTTAGCTTAAAACACAAAACCCCGATTTATATTAAATCGGGGTTTATTTATATATAATAATTGTTTATTCTTTTTTCTTTTTGCTATCGATTACAGCACCGGTTCCGGTTCCTAAAGCAGCACCGGCTAAACCACCAATAATGGCACCTTCTCCTTTTTTCTTACTTACAATAGCTCCGGTTGCAGCACCAACTCCAGCACCAATTACGGCTCCTTTAGCAGTAGCACTCCATCCCTTTTTCTTTTTGGTAGTGGTTGTAGTGGCGGTTCCATCAGCTTGTTGTTGATGTACTACCACAACCTTTTGAGATTCTACTTTCTGCTGTTCTACTCTTTGCTGTTCTTTTAGGTTTGCCATTTCTGTTTTCATTGAATCAATAACTCTTTGTTTATTAATTTCAACCTTCATCGAATCAATGCTAGCTTGTTTTGCTTTATTCAATTCTTCTTTTCCCTGATTCTGACAAGAAACGATTGATAAGGCGGCGAATAATATATATAAGGCTTTCATGATTGTAGTTTTTAAATTATTACACTACAAATTAAAGAATATTCGTTTTGCTGAAGTTACATGATTTGACGTAAAGGTTACAGAATTTGAAGATCATGGCTAAAATTAGACGCAGATGAAACGGATTGCTATCGACACGGATTTAAAACGGATTTTTTTATGGGCAGAAAGTTTTCACGCAGATTTAAAAAGATTTAAACAGATCGTTTTTTAAGTTACAATCTAAAAAAATCTCGCAAGTCGCACTCCCGATAGCTATCGGGAGCAAAGTTTCTTTCTCATTTTATGTCATTTCGACGAAGGAGAAATTACACTAGAAGATCAACAAAGATTGAATTTTTCGTAGCGGAGTTACTTACGGAGATTTCTCCTTCGTCGAAATGACAAACAGCACAGTACTGTCTTTAATTAAAAACTTTGCGCTTTCGCCCTTGCGAGATTAATTAATTTTTATTTCGCTAAAATTCCTTTTTTCAGGATTTGCCCAAAGTCGTACATGTCTTCATAAGAACAATATAACGGAACAGGTGCCAGACGAATTACATTTGGTTCGCGCCAATCTGTTATAACTCCGTTTTTCATTAAATAATCGAATAAACTTCTTCCTTCTCCATGTAAAAAAACTGATAATTGAGAAGCTCTTTCTTCCGGATTTGAAGGTGTGATGATTTCGAAATTCCCTTTTACTTCTTTATCAATTTCATGCAAAATGAATTCTAAATATGCTGTGATTTGATCTCTCTTTTTGATTAAAACATCCATTCCAACTTCTGCAAACATTTCTACCGAAGCTAAATAAGGCGCTAAAGAAAGTACCGGTAAATTACTAATCTGCCAGCCATCAGCACCATGAACCGGATCGAAATTAGGCTCCATCTTAAAACGGCGTTCTTTATTATGTCCCCACCAGCCAGCAAATCGAGGTAAGTCAGGATTATTATGGTGTTTTTCATGTACAAAACAACCTGAAGCATTTCCAGGTCCTGAATTCATATATTTATAACTGCACCAGGCAGCGAAATCGACATTCCAATCGTGAAGTTCCAGTTTGATATTTCCGGCAGCGTGCGCCAAATCCCAACCTACTTTTGCTCCTGCTTTTTGTCCGGCTTCGGTGATTGTTTTAATATCAAAAACTTGTCCGGTATAGTAATTTACACCACCAATTAAAACCAAAGCCAGTTCATCTCCTACTTCTTCAATTTTTGCCAGAACATCTTCCAGACGAATATTATGTTCGCCTTTACGACGTTTGATCTCTACAATCGCGTCTTCTGTTTTATATCCATGAAAATGTACCTGACTCTGAAACATATACTGGTCCGAAGGAAATGCTTTTTCCTCGCAGATTATCTTATAGCGCTTTCCTTTTGGCTGATAAAAAGAAACCATCAATAAATGAAGATTTACCGTTAAGGTATTCATCACTGTAACTTCCGATGGTAAGGCGCCCACAATTTTACTCAAAGGCGCTGCAAATCTTTCCTGATAATCCCACCAGGGTTTTTGAGCATAAAAATGACCTTCGACAGCAAGATCTGCCCAATCGTTCATTACTTCATCAATATATGCTTTTGTTCTTTTTGGTTGTAATCCTAAAGAGTTTCCAGTAAAATAAATAACGCGTTTGTCATTTACTTTCGGAAAAATAAATTGATCCTGATATTGATTTAAAGTATCCTCTGAGTCCAGTTGTTTTGCGAATTCGCGTGTATTTTGAAAAGTCATTGTATTTGTTTTGAGTCGTAAAAATAGGAAATAGTTTTTTTGTTTCAAGTTTCAGGTTTCAAGTTTAACGTTCTCCAAAGCCTGAAACCTGAAACTTGAAACAAAAAAAAAAACCCGTCATCACTGACAGGTTTTATATTTCATTCTAAATATCTCATTAGATAATCAGCATCGCATCTCCGTAAGAATAGAATTTGTATTCTTCTTTGATTGCTTCTTCGTATGCTCTTTTCATTAAATCATGACCACAGAAAGCAGAAATCATCATTAATAATGTTGATTTTGGTGTGTGGAAATTGGTAATCATACAATTTGCAATACTAAAATCGTGAGGAGGGAAAATAAATTTATTTGTCCATCCTTCATAAGGATTTAAAGTATTTTGAGATGAAACTGAACTTTCGATAGCACGCATAGAAGTTGTTCCTACAGCACAAATACGTTTTTTAGCTAATTTAGCAGCATTTACGATATCACAAGCTTCTTGTTTGATGATCAATTCTTCAGAATCCATTTTGTGTTTTGACAAATCTTCTACCTCAACCGGATTAAAAGTTCCTAAACCAACGTGAAGTGTAACTTCAGCAAAATTTACTCCTTTGATTTCTAATTTTTTCAAAAGGTGTTTTGAGAAGTGTAAACCTGCAGTTGGTGCAGCTACAGCTCCTTCTTCTTTTGCGTAAATAGTTTGGTATCTTTCAGCATCCTCAGGAGTTACTTCTCTGTTGATGTATTTAGGAATTGGAGTTTCTCCAAGTTCTGTTAATTTATTTCTGAATTCTTCGTAAGAACCGTCATATAAAAAACGTAAAGTTCTACCACGAGAAGTCGTGTTGTCGATTACCTCAGCAACTAATGAATCGTCATCACCAAAGTAAAGTTTGTTTCCGATACGGATTTTTCTAGCCGGATCAACCAAAACGTCCCAAAGACGTTGCTCAGAATTTAATTCTCTTAATAAGAAAACTTCAATTCTTGCTCCTGTTTTTTCTTTGTTTCCGTACAAACGTGCAGGGAAAACTTTTGTATTGTTAAGAATCAAAACGTCACCGTCATCAAAATAATTGATAACATCTTTAAACATTTTGTGCTCTATAGTTTGTTTTTGACGATCGATTACCATTAAACGAGATTCGTCTCTGTTTTCTGCCGGGAATTCTGCTAAAAGTTCTTTCGGTAAATTAAATTGAAAATGTGATAATTTCATTTGAGAAAGTTATGAGTTATAGATTTCGATCAGGATTATTTGAAGACCTGATTTTTAATCGTGTGCAAATATACGATTGTGAGATAGGCGTTGTCAAGTGTTTTGATGTTTATTTTCAAAAGTCGTTGATTTGCTGCTGTTTGATAGTAATTAAAAATGAAGTTTTTGTATATTTTTTAACATATAAGAAATATAATTGCATTTTACTTCGATTCTGCAAAAAATTATTGGTGTTTTTATTTAGCTAAAGCCGAGAAGTTTGCGCATAAAAAAACCTCCAGTTTTAACTGGAGGCTATTCAAATATACTCATTTTATTAAAATGAACTTATATTTCTTATATGGTTCACTATTTTTTACAATTCTGAAATTTGGAAATCTAAAGCTTTTAAATCATTCCAGAAATCAGGATAAGATTTTGAGACTACCTCAGCATCTTCGATGATAATGGGTACTTTTAATGCTAATGGTGCAAATGCCATTGCCATACGATGATCGTTGTATGTAGCAATTTTCACATTATGATTAATATTTTCTGAAGCTGTCAAAGTCAAACTATCATTTGTTACTGAAATGTTTGCCCCTAATTTTGTCAACTCAATTCTCAGTGCTTCAAGCCTGTCTGTTTCTTTTATTTTTAAAGTATGAAGACCGGTTAAATGACAACCAATTCCTAATCCTAAACAGGTTACTACTATAGTTTGTGCAATGTCAGGTGTATTGTTTAATTCAAAATCTATGGTTTCAAATCTAAAATTCTCCTGTTTTACCAAAGTCATTTTGTTGTCCTGAAACGTCGTTTTTACTCCTAATTTCTCATAAAGCGAAACTAATTCAGAATCTCCCTGCAAGCTGTTTGCTTTATAACTGCTCAATGTGATTGAAGCTGTATCTGCCAAAGCCACTAAACTAAAAAAGTAAGAGGCTGAACTCCAATCTGATTCTACAACCATTTCTTTTGATGCAACCTCAGCTTTCGGGTAAACTTTAATTACATTTCCCTCAAAAGTGGTTTGAATATCTAAATCATTTAGTAAAGCTAACGTCATTTTGATATACGGAATTGAAGTAATTTCTCCTTCTAAAGTCAATTCTAAACCATTTTCTAATTTTGAAGCCACTAATAAAAGTGCCGAAATATATTGACTGCTAACATTGGCTGCCAAAGTAACTTTTGATGCGGTCACTTTTTTTCCTTTGATTCGAATTGGCGGATAACCTTCTTCTTTTTCATAAGAAATCTCCACTCCCAATTGTCCTAAAGCTTCCACTAAAATCTTAATCGGACGTTCCTGCATTCTTCCTGAACCTGTCATTACCACTTCGCGGCCTTCGTTTACAGCAAAATAAGCGGTTAAAAAACGCATTGCTGTCCCGGCATGGTGGATGTCTACAATTTCGTCATTGCCAATAAGGGCTTTTTGCATTACTTCACTGTCATCAGAGTTTGAAGTATTCGAAAGTGTAATATTTGGAAACAACGCTTTTAGTAATAATAAACGATTGGTTTCGCTTTTTGATCCTGTTACTGCAATTTGACCTTTTAAGTTATGTTGAGTTGTCTGAAGTAGTAAATTCATTTTTTTAATTGTAAGTTGTAAATTATGAATTATGAATGATTAGGAACATAATTCAGTCACGCAATTTACTACTCCCCATTCATAATTCAAAATTCAAAACTGATAATTCAAAACTTATGCGTGATATTTCACAATTATTTTAATTTATCGTTGTTTTTATGGCGGTCCTTATCTCTAATTGATTTTAAATCCATCTTTTTATCAAAGGCGGCCTGTAAATCAATTCCGGTTTGGTTGGCAAGACATAAAACTACAAAAACCACATCAGCCAGTTCTTCGCCTAAATCTTTGTTTTTATCACTTTCTTTTTCTGACTGTTCACCATATCTTCGGGCAATAATTCGGGCAACTTCACCAACTTCTTCCGTAAGTTGTGCCATATTTGTCAATTCATTAAAGTAGCGAACACCGTGTTCTTTTATCCAGGTATCAACATCAAGTTGTGCATTTTTCAAGTCCATAGTTATATTTTTTTAAGAATAATTTTTTCATTTTGACTAACAATCATCTTCTCGAAAAGATCTTTTAATCCATTATACTGATCTGCTGCAAAAATACTATTGTTAATTTCTTTTGAACTACTTATTTGAATTTTATTGCCTTCACCTAATACATTTAATACATAGACGATCTCTTTATTCTCTGATACAATCTTAACAGGAGTTGGTAACGACTCTATTGCATATCCTTCCGGAATTTCTAAATTCAAATTGAATTTTTCCTGAGTTGGATATCCAAAATAAACTGGCATTTGTCTCACTTCCTGAGTAAAAGGATTTTTAGATCTTGTAAAAAACAATAACGGGTTTATAAAAATTTTACCTCCAATAATTTCTATTCTGTTGTCTGACATTAAAGAAAATGTTTCAATAACCGGCTCCTGAAAATTCGTTTTTTTATTCTCAATGGTATAACTGGAGATTTTCAGATCTCCTAATTGCTCTTCTAATTTTTCGAGATAACTTTCCTGATTTCTATTGGCGTTTTCAACTCTAAAACGATAGGCATCATAATCTGTCCTTTGAATTCTAATCTTGCCTTCTACTTTGCCCAGGTTATCAATTTTGACCATCAGATTCGAATATTCTTTTGATACTACAGCAGGTACTAAATTAATTTCTTCCGAGGTTCCATCATCTTTTATCAGCCTTCCTCTCCAATTCAAAACATTTAAGGGCAAAATCCCCGGATAGGTGAATTTATGTGTTGCATCCAGTAAAATTTGGTTCCCGTCAATTTCCGCGGCAGCTATCACATAATTAAAACCTGTTCTTGTGGGATAAACCGGAATTCCATTTTCTGTCGTACTTACCAAAACCGGATTCACCTCTATTCCTGCCAGTTTTAACATACTGATTAATATAAAATTAATCTCGGCCACATTTCCGGTCTGATCTGCATACGCTTTTTTTACACCCTTGTCTGTGTAATAATCATTCACTTCATTCCAATTCATTTTATTCTGAACGAATTTAAAAACGACATTCAATCGCTCCTTTTGAGACTCAACATTCGTTAATAATCGTTTAACATCTTCCAGTAAAAAATCCCTCTCGTTAAGTTCTTTTCCAAAACTTTTATCTTTAAAAATAGTAGTTGCCACGCCTTCCCAGGTTACCGCATAATCTTTTACAGGCTGATCGGGATAACGAACCCTGTCTAATTCATGCTGAATAGATCCTCTGTAATTTTCTATATTATCTACATACGGCTCTATTATTAAAGCCGGAATATCTTTTCCTTTATAAAAAGCACTTATTTGTTTATACGAAATTCCTTTTGATCTGTTATAATCATCTTCAAAACTTTGGCTGCCGTTGGTCAATTTTGACTCTGTTTCGACTTTATGACCTCCAACCAAAATGGGTTTATAGATGTAATACTCCGGAATGTCTGTTTTATATTCAAAGTAATTGACCGGAATTTCATATTGAAAATCGAAATCCGGTAATTTTACAATGTTCTCAGATTTCAAAGTGTATTTGTATTCTATAATCGATCCTACTTTTACATTAGGAAGGGTTATTGTTTTTTCATTCCAAAATTTATTTACTTTTTTCTTAAAAGTTCCCTGGTTATCCAGTTTTGTCTTTACAATTGATCCATTTTCTAAATTATAGGTAATTGCGTTTGAAAACTCTAATCGGTCTTCGCTCAAAGTTTCATAACCTATATAAAAACGCACTTTTTGATCGGCCCATTTTACTCCTTCTTTTTTGTAAATTTTGATTTTAAATTCATAAACATGATTCGCTGAGAAACCTTTGTCTTTATTAAACGTAAAAAATGTTTTTCCTTTTTTAAATAAAATTGCAGCAGGCGCAGTCGTATCTTTTGGATTGACTTTTTCTTTTAATTCTGCAACAGTAACTTTTCCTAAATCATAATTTTGCGCCGTGACTTTTGAAATTCCAAGAAATAAAAAAACAACTATTATTAAGTGTTGAAACTTCATATTAAATTCTCTTTAAAACAATTTTCTCTGTTTCTTTTGCTATCATCCCTTTATAATACTCTTTAAGCATTTCGTATTTTTCAGTAGAAACTATCGCATCATTGATTTGATGTTGAATACTGATCTGCAATGCGTTGCCTGTCGAAGCAATATTAAACTTAAAGCTACCTAAATTATTCTCCATATTCATGACTAATGGCTCAGGTAATACCTCTGTCGTATATCCTTCAGGAATTTGAATCGTAATATTGTATTTATCTATAAAAGGGAATCCAAAATCAACCGGATATTCTCTGACTTCCTGCTTAAAAGGATTTTTTTCGTTAGTCAAAAATAACATTGGGCTTACGTATATTTTTCCGCCTATTACTTCGCATAAATTATTCCCTGTAAACGAATAAGTTTCTATCGTAGGTAATAATAATTCTTTTTCATTTGTTCGTGAATAATCGCTTATCTCGATTTTATTATTTTGATTTTCAAGTTTTTCTAAATATTCTTCTTCCTTTATACCAGCAATCTTATCTCTTGTTATCATGGCATTATAATCTGTGCATTGTCTTCTGGTTTTTCCTGTTACCTTACCTTCGGGATCAATACTATAATTCATAAAAACAATGTCGTTTGATGCTTTTTTAGGCATTAAATCGACTTCTTCAGAACTTCCGTCTTTTCTTATCAATCTTCCTGACCAGTTTAAAGCTCTAAAAGGCAAAACATTAGGAGTTGAAAATTTATCAGACGCATCTAACAAAACATTTCCATTTGGTGTTTCAACAGCGGCAATTACATAATTAAATGCATTTCTATTCGGGAAAATTGAAATTCCGTTTGAACGTGTACTTATTAAGACCGGATTTGCGGTTAGACCAGCATAACGCAACATTGCGGTTAGCATTAAATTGATATCGGCAATGTTTCCTGTCTTTTCTTTATATGCTTTCTTAACACCACTATCACAACTGTAACCGGTGTAATCATTCCATTTTACATTCGCTTTTACGTGATTAAAAATCGCCAGAATTTTTTCTTCACTAGTATTTTTATCTGCTAATATTTTCTTTAGATCTTCTTCAAAATATCCTGTTTTATTTAATTCGGGACCAAAATCATCGTAATCATAAATAGTTTTTGCAACTGAATTCCAGTCAGTAGAGTACATTTTTATTTGTGAATTTGGATATTTTGTCATTGATAATTCATGCTGAACACTTGAAGTATAATTGTCAATATTATTGACATATGCTTCATCTTTCATCGCAGGAAAATCTAAGGCTAAATAAGTAGTTTGCGTTTCTGTATAATCTAATTTATCTGTCGAAAATGTTGTCTGGGTATTTCCCCATCCCCCGCCAGATCTTTCTTTGTTCGTGAAAGTTATTGATCTTGGATTTGTTACTGTCGTAATCTTAGGAAAAACATATCCCTTCTGTCTTGAATTAAAGACATAATATTCCGGAACATACGTTGAAAACTCTGAATAATTTACTGGTACACTGGTTTGAAAATCCCAATCTCTAATCATCCGATCACTAGGGCTTCGTACCTGATAGCTAAACTCAATAATGGAACCTTCTTTGACATTTGGCATCGTGATCTTTTTTTGACCTCTGAACTTATTAACGATTTCATCAAAAGCACCATCACTTTTTAGTTTTGTTTTTTCAATTTTACCATTTACTAAGTTATACGTAACAGCATCAGCAAAACTTACTCTTTCTTTAAAACCATTCGAAGAATAATACCAAACGCTTTGATTTGCCCAATTATAACCTTCTTTTTTATAAATTTTAATTCTGGTCTCTACATCAGTTACCGTAATAAACCCATCGTTCTGATCATATTCAATTCTGGTTTTTCCTTTTTTATACAAAATTGCAGCAGCGGCTGATGAATCTTTGGGATGCATTTTTTGCTCTAATTCAGCAACTGATACTTTTCCTAATTTAAATTCCTGCGCTGTTACTTTTGGAATAAACAGCAACACAGTCAGTAGACTAAAAAGTTTAATAAATTTCATTTTGGTTAGTTCTTGGTTAATATAATTTTGGCGTTATCATTTCTGGACACTTGCTCCATAAAGAGACGATATTCATCATATTCTTTACTGGAATAGTTCCCTTTATTTAAAAGCATCGAACGTTTGTAGATCAGTTTATTGTTTTCTTTTTTGATGATTTCAGTTTTGTATTCTCCATATTTTCCTTTCAATTCAAAGTTGGAAGGTAAAAATTCGATCGTAAAACCAGTTGGCAAATTAATTTCGATTTCATCCGTATCTAAATAACCACGTTGCATTTGAAATGGATTTTTTCTATTTCTAATTCTTTTTACATTGCCGGAACTTTGATTGAAAGCATCAACAGTAAAAATCATTTTATTGGCTGAAATTGTCGCATAATTTATCGCACTTACCTGAACCTCCTCTGTAAAACAAATATTTTCCTTGTTGTTGGTAAACACCATTTTCCCTAATTTCAGGTTATTGATATTGCCCCAGTAGTCTTTATAATGCGATTCTTTTTCTGTTGGCTGAAAATTCTCTATTCTGGCTTTTGAGCTATATTGAGAACCTTCAGAAACGATTACAATCGAACCAGAAAAATTTCCTTTTTCGTCTAGCGTATAAGTCCCTTTGTCTTTTTGGGTATTTCCAAGATCTTCATATACCGTAGTGCGAACAATTTCTCCTCCTTCGGGTTTGATAATCAAAACATCACGATCATCTGTAAAAGTGCCCTGATATCCAAAAGGATCATCCTGGCTGGTACATTCTAACCAGGTATAATGATTGCCATTAGGAATCGACAATATCATGTGATTGCCCTGCATCGATACAAAATCAGACTGAATATTTGTTTTATAAGTGTCTCCATATAAAACGGTATTGTATGAAGGAACATCTACAGCCTGCAAAAGTGCTTTTGTATAATTCGTCAAAGCTTTGCAATCGCCATAACCCAGGCGGTCTACATCTGTAGCCAACATGGGTTTCCAGCCACCAATACCAACCTGAATACTAACATAACGTGATTTTTTCTGTACAAAATCATAAACTAATTTTGCCTTTTTAACAGGATCTTTTTCTTCTCCAACAATAGCCCTTATTTTTGTTTTTGTTTCTTCTGATAAATCCGTTGTACCGGCCAATATTTTTTCAGAATACCATTTTCCAAAATCAGTCCAATTCGTAGCCGTACCATCAACCCCTTCGAGATGAAAACGTTCTAAGCCCATCATTACTTTAGGAAACAAATCTTTGACTGAAGGACTGTAATCTTCTTTCTTCTGTCCCATTACATTCGTTATCACATAAGAAAGTTGGGTACTGGTATCGGTTGTTTTCTTTACATTAAAACCTGAAAATTGAAATTCTTTCTTTTTAAACCCTAAATCAGGAGGATAGGTAACATTTAAAAGAGCTTTTTCGATACTGGTATAAAATCCTCTTAAAGGCATCCAGTTTGGAAGAAAAGCAGTTGATGAAGTTTGAACTTCACTACTGAATTCAACTGTAAAAGGGTATAAAATTGGGGTATAATCTAAATAAATTATTCTACTGTCTGAGAAAAGAGTGCTTCCTCCAACGACACTTTGATCTTTAAAATCTTTTCTTTTGATTCTTTTGATTTCTTTACCAAAGGCATCATACACTATCGCTTCGATATTTTTGACTGAGGTTGATTTATCGTAATATTCGTAAGCTTGTGCAGCATCAAACCCTTTATCGTTTAAAACCGTAACAACGCGATGATTTTTAGTATTCATGCTTCGTTGTGACAAAATGGTAATATCAGTTTGATCAAAACGAACTACAGCATTGGCATTTTCTTTAAGACTATCTGCAATTGCAGCAACGGCATACTCAATCTTTTGAGCCGAAGAAATAAGGGTAAAGAAGAAAAAAATTAATGCAAAAAAACAGTTTTTCATTAGTAAGTAATTTCGCCAAATATATATTATTTTTAGAAATCCTTAACACTCGTCTAATGTTTTTTTAATCTTTGTTTTTACTGTCTATTAAAATAGTTACAGGCCCGTCATTCAGCAAACTAACTTTCATATCTGCACCAAAAACACCCGTTTGAATTTTCTTATTGAATTCCTTTTCTAAAGATTTTACGAAATTCTCGTACATAGGGATAGCAAACTCTGGTTTTGAAGCTTTTATGTACGAAGGACGATTTCCTTTTTTTGTAGAAGCATGAAGTGTAAACTGACTCACCACAATAATATCACCGTCGATATCCTGAACAGAGCAGTTCATGATGTCGTTTTCGTCACCAAAAATTCTCATTTTTATGATTTTCCCAACCAGCCAGTCAATATCTTCCTGCGTATCCAGATCTTCAATTCCAACTAAAACCAACATACCTTTCTGAATATCAGCTACTTTTTGATGGTCAATAATTACTGATGCCTCGGAAACTCTTTGAAGAACTACTCTCATATTAATGGTGAATGATGAATTATAAATGGTAAATTATTGAACCACAGATTACACGGATGAAACAGATTCTTTGAGCTTATGATATGAAAAGATGTACTGCAGTGCATCTCTACAATAAGATCTTATTTTTTATTGGAATTTGGAATTTAAAAAAATTAGAATTTAATTAATAATTACTTCCTCAACTCATCACTTGCTTTTCGATCTTCATCGTAAGAATCTGTACGATAGTTTTCGTCATCGCCTTCGAGAATTTTAAGGTAACTATTATAACGTGACCAGGCAATCTCATCTCTTTCTAAAGCGGCTTTAATAGCACAATGTGGCTCGTCTTTATGCAAACAATTGTTGAACTTACATTGGTCTTTTAGTTTAAAGAACTCTGGAAAGTAACCGCTGATTTCTTCTTTTTGCATATCAACAATTCCAAAGCCTTTAATTCCCGGTGTATCGATGATTTTTGCATCAAAAGACAAATCATACATTTCAGCAAAAGTTGTAGTATGCTGACCTTGTTTACTGGCTTCAGAAATGGTTTTGGTTTTAAGATGCAATGAAGGTTCCATGGCATTAACCAAAGTTGATTTCCCTACACCTGAATGTCCGGAAAACATACTTACTTTACCAATCATCATTTCTTTTAATTCCTCAACACCTTTCATCTCTGTCGAAGAAACACGAAGACATTTGTAACCTATTTGCTGATATACATATTGCATATACAACTGATCCTCAAGAGTCGGCTCATCAAAAGTATCTATCTTATTAAAAACTAAAATAGTTTCGATATTATAGGCCTCGGCAGTTACCAGAAAACGGTCTATAAAGTTGAATGTTGTTGGTGGATTATTAATGGTAATCAATAAAAAAACACGATCAATATTCGACGCAATAATATGCATTTGATGCGATAAATTAACCGATTTACGAACGATGTAATTTTTTCTTTCGTGAATATTAAAAATCGTTCCTGTTAAAGCATCAGAGGTTTCCTCGAGTTCATAATCGACAATATCACCTACAGCAATAGGATTGGTACTTTTGATACCTTTCATCCTAAACTTCCCTTTCATACGGCATTCTATAAAATCGCCTTTTTCTGATTTTACAGTGTACCAACTTCCTGTAGATTTATATACGAGTCCTGTCATTCAAATTTTAGATTGTTCATTTTAGCTTTTAGATTATTCTGAAAACTAAAAAATATTAAAAGGCAAAATTACGTTTTTAGAATTGAACAACGCAACTTCGCCTTTTAAAATTAGGAACAGATGCTAAAAAATCCCTTATTTACCAAACAATTTCGGCTAATATTTCATTTTCCCTGATTTTTCCTAACTGAATTGTTTTTAAAATTTTAGTTGTTTTCCCGGCTCTTGTGGTATAAATTTCTACCATAACCGTTGCGGGGCCATTTTCAGTCAATTCACTTTCACCAAAATAATTCGTTTTAATTTGATATTTTCCTTTCACGGCATTTCGAATTAAATATTGTTCCGGACCATAACCTTGAGTAAAATCTTTAGAGAATCTTGCTCCGGCTTGCGTATCCTTATGTCCATAATAACACTCTTCACCCGTTGGTTCAATAATATGCAAATCTAAGTCAACATCCATTAAGTTCCAGTTCATTATAATTCGAATATCAATCGGCATTTTTGCTAAATATTTTTCATCAAGTTTACCAGTTTTTAAATTTTTATGCCCGATCATCAAACGGTTGATATCCATTAAAATAATATCTTCTACACCTTCATATTGACCACTCATTTCTCCATAATAATTCACTTCCAATGCTTTAATCAATTCATCAAAAGCTTCTTGATATCTTCCCGCATCTTCAAGAGCCAATGCATAATCTCTCAAACTTTGTGGTTCATGTGCTCTCCATTTTGCAATTTGTCCTGCTGTAAATAAAGCATCATCAAAATCCTTCCATTGGCGTAACGTATAGGTTAAGGTTTTATAAAGCTGATGATTCTCTAAACCTAAATCAGCAATATTACTTATGACTTGCAATGCTTTTTTGACATCACCCTGATTGTAGAAAAAATGAGCTACATCGAAATAAAAACCCGGATTTCTTTCCTGCCCGTTTCGTAGTTCAAAATACAACTCGTATTGTTTTTCTCTTGGTGCAGATGCCAAAACTTTAAGATATAACCTATCGGGATTCCAGGCTTTAGTTTCGTTTTCTATTATGTCTGATTCCCCATCTTTTGTAATAACATTTATCACCCCATTTGATGCGCTGCTTCCATAAACTGCAGTTGCAAAAGCATCTTTAAGAATATCTACCGAGGTAATTTTATCCTGATCCAAATCTGACAATTCACCTTCAAAAGGTTTCCCGTCTACAATTATCAAAGTTTTTTTTAAAATCGGCAATGAAAGCTTCTCATCAAATATAACTCTATTACTACTCACAGAGGGTGAAGCAGCAATTTGAACTCCGGCTACTTTACCAGCAAGCGCTTGTGGTATATCAGCATTTTTAGAAATACTTTCAGCTGAAACAGATTGTACCGCATAGGAAACATCCTTTTTTCGGGACGTTCCATAAGCTGTTACAACTACTGATTCTAACTGTGCTGAATTATTTTGTAGTAATTGCACTCTAAACTGATTGTTTCTGCCAATGTTTAACTGAGAAGATTCATAACCAACAAATTCAAATTTAAGAATACTATTTTCCGGAGCTTGTATCGTAAATTTACCATCAAAGCCAGTACTTACCCCTTCTCTTTGCCCATTTACTGTAACATAGGCTCCTGGCAATGGCAAGCCAGCATTATCAACAATAACACCCGAAACAGATCCTGCCGGAACTCTTGTACTTCTGCTTGAAGTTACGTTTGAAACAGTACTATTATTTTTATTGTTCAGTCTTGGAGGAGTTTTAACTTTTGGTTTCGGCAGCGGTTTTGGAGTTGAATATTTGATATCTTTTTTCCACCAATTATTTAAACTTTCAAAATAACTTTCGATACTTTCCCAATTATTTTTTTGCTGTGCTAAACGGGTATCATTTTCCTGTTTCTTAATTCGGTCAAATTCGGCACGTAATTCTGCCGGCGGAATAATATCGTAAGCGATATAATCCCGAATATCTTCCAGAACAATTAAGGATGTATTTTGGGTTATAATTCCATACTTCTTTCCCAAAAGTTCTATTTCATCCGCATTTTTAGCATATTGAAAATCAAGATTCGCTATCTTTTTCTGCGCCCAAAGTTTTTCAACGTTTACATCATTTGTGTTTTGAATACCTGCATCGAGAGTAATTTTTCGTTCTAGAACAGCTTCGTTAGTATAGCCGAATAACAACGTAATTTCATTTTTTGGTTTTAAGGAAATCCCTGAAAAACTAAAACTTCCGGAAGCCGAAGTTCCCGGCATTGGAAACAGATCTGTTATGGTATAATTTTCTTTAATACCCAAAAACTTCAAATTCGTATTCACCAGTTTATCCAGGGCACTTTCTAAATTTAACTGATTTAGATTAATAACATTACCACCCGTTTGCATGGCCGAATAATTCAAAAAAGCAAAATCAGCAGAAACTGATGATGTGATTGTATAAAGAGGCTTTCTCGTTTTTGGTAAAAGATTATCACTCAAAGAAGATAATCCGTCAGAGAAAAATAAATATTCGTCATTGTTGGTGAAATTTATTTGCGAAAAGCGAGTTCCACCATCATACTTTACATGCTCTAAAACAACTTTTAGTTCAGACCAATTTCCATTAGAGATGCTATATTCTTTTTGTTTTTCAAAAGTATAATTCAAGAAGTATAAGGTTACTTTCGTGTTCTTTATTTTCTGAAAGTAAGTATCCAGCAAAGCCAGTTCTTTTTTTACATCTCTTGTTTTGCAGCTTAAGGAATTGTCCCAGATCAAACCAATAGAAACCGGTGTTTTCTTAGCGATCTTATGTCCTTCAATAAAAGTATTGCCATAAAAATAATGCTGTCCACCCACATTCTGCATTACAACACTTGGCGCATTTTCCTGAATCGGAATCTTAAAAAGTAACTTTTCAGAAGGCTGGTAATTTTCTTTTTTTATGGAAGCCTGAAAAGATTGGTTCCATTTTGAAAAAGTAATTTCATCACCGGAATGTTCTGCAACAGTGGGTGACACAGAAGTTCCTAAAACCGAAACATTCATCTCAAAATTATCCAGTTTTTTAGGATAACGACTCACCAACTGATACGAAAGATTATCTTTATCAAATGCAGAAAGTTCTTCTTCGTAACCAATAATTACAGTTCGTTCACCATTTGGCATGATAGGATAAATTCTCGTTCTAAAGTTATTTCCATCTACTTTTTCTAACAATCCCGGATCAACGCGACGGTGTTCGATGGCTTCAAAAACTTGTTTTCCTTTATTTTTATTTACAGGAACTGCTTCACGAATTTTACCATTAATATCAATCGCATATCTGGACACCGAAACATTTTCAGGTAACGGAAAAATAAGCTCACCCTCCATTTGACGGGTGCCTGAATTAAAGAAATGCATTTCAGCAGTGGTATAAGCGATATTTCCTACCACTTTCACATTGACGATTAGCTTATTCATTCCCACTTTTTCAGCATCGTCACCTTTTACTGTTAGTTCAGGGCTTTGTGCGAAAGTTTTTGTCCCGAAGAACACTAAGAAAAAAAGCAATACTTTCAAGTTTACTTGAAAAATTCCTGGCTGAGATATCCTTATTTTTGATTTCATAACGCAATAGTTAAGTTTGTATAGTACTATAGAGTGAACGAAATCTAAAAAGGTTGGAAAAGAAGTAATTTTATTTCAAAAAAAATCTCCAAAGCCCGAAAGCAATGGAGATTTAATATAAAAAAACAATCTATTTTTAAAATTGTGACATAAGAAAAACTACGAGCTAATTTTAATAAAACTTAAATTAACTTATATCACTTATATGGTTTAATTTAAATTATGCATTGAATATTTTTTCCTGATGACCAATACTTTCCTGGTGGATTGCTTTGAACATTCTTAAAACAAATTCTTCAGTAAGACCTTTTTTCTCTCCTTCAAGAATCATTTTTCCTAAGATTTCATTCCAACGGTTGTTTTGAAGAATCGCTACGTTTGCATCTTTTTTCACCTGACCAATTTCGTCCGCTACTTTCATACGTTTTCCTAACAATTCTAATAAGTTAGCATCAAGAACGTCAATGTTAGCTCTTAGTTTTGTCATTTTTTGAGTGTATTGATCTGTTGTATCATCCGTTTTTCTGATTGTCAAATCTTTAATGATTTGTTTCAAAGCGTCCGGAGTAACTTGTTGAGCAGCATCAGACCAGGCGTTGTCCGGATCGTAGTGAGTCTCGATAATCATACCATCGTAGTTCAAATCTAAAGCTTCCTGCGTTACTTCAAAAATCATTTTACGATCTCCTGTAATGTGAGAAGGATCAATGATTAAAGGTAAATCAGGGAATTTATTTTGCAATTCGATAGCAATTTGCCATTCCGGAATATTTCTGTATTTTGTTTTTTCGTAAGTAGAGAAACCTCTGTGAATAACTCCTAATTTCTCGATTCCAGCCATGTGTAAACGCTCAACACCACCTAACCATAAAGCTAAATCCGGGTTTACAGGGTTTTTAACCAAAACGATTTTATCCGTTCCTTTTAATGTATCAGCAATTTCCTGAACGGCGAATGGATTTGCAGTTGTACGTGCACCAACCCATAAAACGTCGATATCATGTTCTAAAGCCAGTTTACAATGCGCTGCAGTCGCAACTTCAGTTCCCATTAATAAACCAGTTTCTTTTTTAGCTTTTTGTAACCATTTTAAACCAATTTCTCCAACACCTTCAAATCCTCCCGGACGCGTTCTTGGTTTCCAGATTCCGGCTCTGAATACACTAACTTTTGAATCTTTCAATTCATGAGCAATTTTCAATACTTGATCTTCTGTTTCTGCACTACATGGTCCTGCTATCACAAGTGGGTGATTCAAATTGAAATCATCTAACCACTTTCTCATTTGTTTGTTATTTTCCATCTTAATTCTATTTTTACTTTTTAATTGTTAATCCGTTTAATATTTCTTTGATTTTATTGGTGCTTTCCATTTCTTCAAAAATGGCATTGTAATTTTCGTCTTTTAACAAATCCCTAAACCGACTCAGATTTGAAATATATTCTTCTAATGTTTCAATCACGTGTTCTTTGTTTTGCTTAAAAATCGGCGTCCACATTGCTGGCGAGCTTTTTGCTAAACGAACGGTACTTTCAAATCCACTTCCCGCCATGTCAAAAATATCCTGTTCATCCTTTTCCTTGTTCATTACCGTTTTCCCAAGCATAAACGAACTAATGTGCGACAAATGCGAAACGTAAGCAATGTGTTTATCGTGAGAAGTAGGGTCCATATATCGAATCCTCATTCCTATTTCGCTAAAAAGCTTTAATGCTTTTTCCTGCAGTTTAAAAGTGGTTTTTTCCACCTCACAAATGATGTTTGTTTTTCCTTTAAACAAACCTCTTATCGCTGCCGAAGGTCCTGAGAACTCTGTTCCCGCTATCGGGTGCGTGGCGATAAAATTTCTTCTTTTTGGGTGACTGGCAACAGCATCACAAATTGGTTTTTTAGTCGAACCTACTTCAAAAACAATCGTTTTATCTCCAACCAAATCCAACACTTTAGGTAAAACCACCAGCGCCACATCTACCGGAACCGAAACAATTACAAAATCAGCATCGGCCAATTCCTCAAAGCTTCCTGCCTGATCGATAACGCCTAAATCAATTGCTTCCTGCAAGTGTTTTTCGTTACTATCAATCCCAAAAATAGTGGCATCAGGATGTTGGTCTTTGATGTCCAGCACCATCGAACCTCCTATTAACCCTATTCCTATTACGTATACTTTCATATTTATTTTTATTAGAAGCTGTTTCCTACTATCCGTTTCAATCTTTTTCTCGGTAAAACCTCAAAAAAGGATTTACACTTCTATCAGGGCTAAGGCTTCTCGTTTTTTCAAGACCTTTTATCTTTTTCTGCCATCCAGACAAACTAAACCAAAAAATCTAAAATATTGATTCTTTACTCTTTGCTCTTGCTTCTAAAATCTATCAATCGCTTCTTGTACTTTTTCTTCTTTCACACACAATGAGAATCTGATATATCCTTCACCATTACTTCCGAAGATTGTTCCCGGAGTGATGAAAATGTGTTTCTCGTTTAATATTTCGTCAATGAACTTTTCTGAAGATTCGATTCCTTCCGGCAATTTTGCCCAAACAAAAAGTCCGACTCCTGCTGCATATACTTTGCAACCTAATTTTTCTGCTAATTTTTCTGTTAATTCTCTACGGCGTCTGTAAATTTTGTTTTGGTCTTCAAACCAGGATTTATCACAATTTAAAGCGGCAACTGCACCTTTCTGGATTCCGTAGAACATTCCGCTGTCCATGTTGCTTTTTACTTTTAGGACTGCATCGATAATTTCAGGATTTCCTAAAACCATCCCCACTCTCCAGCCAGCCATGTTGAACGTTTTACTAAGCGAATTCAATTCTAAAGCCACTTCTTTCGCTCCTTCAACCTGCAATAAACTCATTGGGTTATCATTCAAAACAAAACTATACGGATTATCGTTTACCAATAATATATTGTGTTTTTTAGCAAAGGCAACCAATTTTTCAAATAACGCTAAACTTCCTCTTGCTCCTGTTGGCATGTGCGGATATCCCAGCCACATAATTTTTACTTTCTTCAGCTCTAATTTTTCTAAAGCTTCAAAATCCGGTTCCCAGGCATTTGCTTCTTTCAAATCATAATAAACCGGAACTGCTCCAACCAAATTAGTTACCGAAGTATAAGTAGGATAACCCGGATTCGGAATTAAAACGTGATCGCCTTCATTTAAGAAAGCTAACGAAATGTGCATAATTCCTTCTTTCGAACCCATCAAAGGCAAAATCTCATTATTGGAGTTCAACTCAACACCAAACTGATTCTGATAAAAATCTGCCATCCCTTTTCTCAATTCCGGTAATCCCTGATAGCTCTGATAACCATGCCCGTTTTCATCTTGAATTGCCGCAGCGACTGCCTCAATTACTGCTTTCGACGGACTCAAATCAGGGCTTCCAATTCCCATATTGATAATAGGTTTTCCCTCAGATTGTAGTTGACGAACTTCTCTCAATTTTGATGAGAAGTAGTATTCTTCAACTGTATCTAATCTTTTTGCTGTTGTAATCATGATTTATATATATTCTCTTTTAGAATTTTATTTTCTTTTTTGTCCTCCTGAGCGAAGTCGAAGGACAACTTCTAACTTTTAACAAATAACTTCTAACCTATTTAAGGTTTGGTATTTTTATATTCTCCCAAAACCTTTAAATATTCTGCCATTATGTTTAATAACGTTTTGGCTTTTGCAAAATCCTCGTACTTCTCAAATGTCACATCTACGAAAAACGAATATTTCCAGGGTGTTTCAATTTTAGGTAACGACTGAATTTTTGTTAAATTCAGCTTGCAATCGCTCATTACATTCAAAACTGCGGCTAAACTTCCTCTTTTGTGATCCAGTTCAAATTTGATTGACGCTCTGTTAATTTCGTTTTCCGGCAAAAATGAATTTTGCTTTTTAATGATCACAAAACGGGTCATATTGTTTTTGATCGTCTGAATTTCCGGTGCGATGATATCCAGATCATACATTTCTGAAGCCACTTTACTTGCAATTGCCGCAATTCCGGTTAATTGTTTCTCCTGAATTCTTCTTGCCGTTTCAGCGGTATCTTTGTCTTCAACTAACTTAATGTTCGGATACTGTTTTAAGAAATCCATACATTGTAAAATTGCCATTGGGTGCGAATGAACTTCTTTTATATCCTCGATTTTCTGACCTCTCAACGTCATTAAATTTTGGTGAATGCTTAAATAATGCTCTCCAATAATGTGTAAATTATTCTTGTCAATCAAAGCATAATTTGGGATAATGGGTCCTGCAATCGAATTTTCTATTGCCATAACTGCCTGATCCGATTTTCCTGAAAGCAGGCTGTCAACCAATTCTTCAAAAGACAAACATTCATCAATTTCGACGCTTTCAGAGAAATACTCTTTCACAACCTGATGATGAAAAGAACCTTTTATACCTTGTATTGCAATTTTCGTTGTCATATATTCAAAAAAAAATCCTGATTTTCATCAGGATTGTATATTAGTTTTATTTGTCTTTTAATTTTCTCAAATAACCATAGCACAATCCTCACTTCTACTAAAGAAGAAATAAAAAGAGTTGCTAAAATAAAAACGGTTATTAGACATTTTGTTTGTGTTTTTCAATAAATTCTCTGCGAATGTATAAATTATTTTCAGTGCACCAAAAAAATATTGCATTTTATGAAACAAAAAAGGATTTCTTAACAAATTTATGATGTTTTGTATGATAATATAAAAAAATGGGTTTAAAATGAGATATTTACAATTGGTTTTTTCTAAGATGCTAAGATTCTTAGTCGCTAAGTTTCTAAGTTTTTCACTTATCGCTTAATCTTTTTGTCCAATTTTTAGGAGAACGAGAAGTATGAAAAACACCGATAACAATTATTTCATCTTTTTCAAACCGATAATGAATTCCATAAGGGAATCTTGATATAAATCTAATTTTTATGTTTTTTTATTTCTTTTGAAAAGCATCCGGATTCCTCAATATTTCCTCTATTCCAGCTTCTAAACAAAGTTCAAAATCGTACGAAAGTCCCAATCTTTGCTTCTCATACCAGAAAACTACATCTTCAATATAAAATAAAGCCTCTTTTGTAAAATGAATTTTAGGCATTATCTAATAGCTTTTAAATGAGCCTTAACTTCATCCCATGAATAAAGTTTGGTTTTCCCCTCTTCTAAATTTTGTATTCTAATATCTAATTCTCTTTTAACCTCTTCAGAAATTTCTAAATCATTTTTAGAAACACTGTCCCATAACTGTTCAGCTAAAACAATTTTTTCAGCATTGCTATATTTAGATAAATTTTTAATTTCCATAATCCTTATATTTAATTGAACATCAAAAATTTAATCAAATTTAATTTTGAAAACAGAATATTTTAGCCCCGATTGAAGTGGAAATCCTTTTGTGCCGGTCCCGATAGCTATCAGGAGGCACAAAAAATTGTAACGAAAAGCGGGAATAGCTCCTAAAAAATTAAAACAACCCGGAAACCGGCTGATTCTTTATTCCAATTTTAGAATAATCGAAATTCATTTTTTGCTGTAATAAAGAACCATACACACTTCTAAAATCAATTTCATATTTTAAATCGCCATTATCTAAATTCGTTAAATCAGGATTCTTTCCTAAAATTGTTCCTTTATTATTGCCTCCGATAATAAACATGGGTGCTGCAGTTCCGTGGTCTGTTCCGTTTCCGTTGTCTTTTACGCGTCGCCCAAATTCAGAGAAAACAACAACTGTGACATTTTGAAGCAATTGCGCTTGTTTTAAATCCTGATAAAAACTGAATAAAGCATCATTTAAAGTAGTTAGTTGTTTCTCTTGAATAGCAAGCTGATTGTCATGTGTGTCGAATCCGCCAAGCGAAGTATAATATACTTTTGAGTTTAGGTTTCCTTTTATTAATCGGCCGATCCATTCCAGGTTTTTAGATAAATCCGTTTTAGGATAACTGATTTCTGATTTTGATTTCGCCAGCGCTTTCTGGATTTCATCAGATCCTTCGGTAACAGAATTGGCTATTTTTCGAACAAAATCCAATTGCGGATTATCCGATAAGGTTGCATTTTCTTCTTTATCTGATTTTACCTTAAATCGATTTGGATCTTTTACGGTTATCGAATTGGGTTCCATTCCTTTTAATGCCAGATTGTCGATCGAATCGAGATTTATTCCTGCTGTTGCCTGATGACCGTTGCATTGTAAATCTAAATACCTTCCTAACCAGCCTTCGTTGATGTATTTATTGGAATCTGTTGCCGTTTGCCAAATTTCCTGACTTCTGAAATGAGACCGGATAGGTTCCGGATATCCCACATTCTGAATCACGGTTAAATCTCCATTTTGCTGCATTTGGGCAAAATCTTTTAAGGAAGGATGAAAAGCCATTCCCTGATTTTTCCCAACAACAGCATCTTTACTCAATGCAATTTTGGTGCGTAAATCATAATACAACGGATTATCGTACGGAATAAAAGTATTCAAACCGTCGTTTCCTCCGTTCAATTGAACAAATACAATACACTGCTCCCCGATTACCAAGTTATTTTGCGTACCAAAAGCGTGTAAAAAATCAGGAAGTACCAGCATTCCGCCGGTAAAAGTTCCTGTAAGCGTTAGAAAATTCCTTCTGTTCATAGCTGTAGCTTTCTAAATTAATTGATATTCGGGTAGTTTTGTCATGTAATCAAAGAGCCGTATTACGGCGAAATTGGCGTGTTCCTCTTTGGGATCAAAATCGTATTTCAGTAAATTCTCCATGTCTTTTTGCATGGAATCATTTACTTTAAACAATAGTCTGTTAGACAATTCGGTAATTATGGTTTTATTATTTCCGTCAGGATCAAAGTCGATTTTAATGTCAATTTTCTCCAATTCTGTTTTTGGCTTTTCAGTATCCGGAGTCATGGTATTCAATACTTTTCTGGTAATACTTCTTCCGCTGCAAAGCAAATCTGAAGTGTTGTTGCGTTGCAGATAAATCTGAGAAGTTAGCCAGGAATTTCCCCCGTCCCAACCTTTTACATTGACCTGATTGTACAGATCCATTCC
>NZ_CBDIDC010000007.1:0-7789 GCF_965277525.1 Flavobacterium sp.
AAACAATATCGCGATGTTGGTTTATTGTTAAATTCTAAGTCAACTTCGGCATTTTGCAAACGATGAAAGTATGTTATTGCATTTTGTTTAATGTCATCATCATTGATTAAATCATAAATCAATTGTTAGTTCTTCGGGCGACCAACCACGTAAAATGGCTAAATATTTTTTTTCGACTTCGCGTGTGGCGAAATGATCATTCATAATTTTCAAACCTCTTTATTCAATGCAAATAACAAGACGCCAGATGTTTTTCGGTCTAGCCGATGAATAGGATAAACGTGTTGACCTATTTGATTTCTTAATTCCTGAATAGCATAAACTTTTGCATCCGCGCATAAAATGACTTATGAACTAGCAACCCGCTTGGTTTATTAATGCGATAATATATTCGTCTTGGTAAAGAATTTCTAACATTCGGCAAAAGTAGAAGAGATTTCTATTAAAATCGTTTTTAGGACTTATTTATTTCGATGCTTTTCTTCGCAGTTGGCGCGAATGTCTGGTTCGTGAACGCAACGAGATGTTGATAAAGAGAAGTAAAGCAAAAAAAACTCCAGATTTCTCTGAAGCTTTTATGTTTAGTAGCAGGAAGCATTCTAACAAAAACTTTAGAATTAAAAACTGAATTCGTATATTGTTCTGCTAAAATTAGTTATGTCACGCATATAGTAAAATATTTTGCTTCAAACATTTTTCAGTTCATTTTAATAGAACAGTCCAGATTATGAAAAATTCATTAATGCTCTTCATTGCGTTCTTAGCTTTTACAGCGTGCTCAAAACATCAAGGAAAAAAAATGTGGCTATCACCAGAATAGATTCCACATTGCGACCGGGTAATGATTTTTTTAAATATGTAAATGGCAAATGGTATGATTCTGTATCTATACCTGCATCTCAAGCCGGAGTTGGTGCCTATATGTTTATAATTACCCACAACGAATACGCCTGCAGGGAATATTGGACAGTATTTCGAAAAGCAAGAATCCGGCAGGGAGTATAGCACAAAAGGTAGGCGACTTTTATGCATCAGGTATGGATACTGTAACCATTGACAAACGCGGTTATACGCCTATAAAACCCTTACTTGCCAAAATTGAAGCTATTAGCGATTTACCGTCCTTAATGAACTTTGTAGTTAATGAAGCAAAAGTGAACAATCCTTCTATTATAGCTTTTGGTGTGTCACCCGATGAAAAAAACAGCAGTATGAACATTGCCCAAATCTATCAAACAGGTATTGGTTTACCTGACAGGGACTATTATTTCAAATCAGATTCATCAACTGTTGCCATACAGGAAGCATACAAAAAATACCTTAGTACATTATTTCAACAAACAGGCAGCAATGCTATAGAGGCTAAGAAGAACGCTAATTTGGTTTACGATATTGACAAACAACTTGCCGTTTCGCATAAAACAAAAGTAGAACTTAGAGATGTACAGGCAAATTATAATAAAATGGCTGTGTCGGATCTTGCTAAAAGACATCCCAACATAGACTGGACTACTTTTTAAATAATTTAGGCGCTAAAACCGATTTCATCAATGTAGGCCAATCCTGCCTATTATGATGCCCTTAATAAGCTCTTAAAAACTATCCCTATTAATAATTGGAAAATTTACCTCAAAGCAAATTCTCTGGAAAGATATGCAGATGATTTAAGTAAACCTTTTGCAGATGCCTCATTTGAGTATACCAAAGTCCTTTCTGGTCAGGCTGTTCAAAAATCACGTGGCGAAAAAATGGCTAATGTCCTTGACAATTACTTAGGCGAGGCGCTGGGTCAATTGTATGTAAAGAAATATTTTTCGGAAGATGCCAAAAACGTATGTTAACCCTCGTGAATAATCTGCAAAAAGCGTATGCCAAAAGAATTGATAAATTGGAATGGATGAGTCAAATTACCAAACAAAAAGCGAAAGAAAAATTGGCAGCGATGACTAAGAAAATAGGATATCCGGATAAATGGAAAGACTATAACAATGTGCATATAGCCAGGAATAACCTATTTTGAAAATATGGTTTCGGCCGCTACAGCTGCATATCAATTTCAATTGGCAAAATTGGGCAAACCAGTTGATAAATCAGAATGGTATACAACAGTTCCAACAGTTACAGGCATATAATAATCCTACTGCAAATGAAATTGTTTTTCCTGCAGGTATTTTGCAACCTCCATATTTTGATAATAATGCAGATGATGCACTTAACTACGGAGGTATCGGAATGGTTATAGGTCACGAAATAACCCATACCTTCGATGATCAGGGTGCTCAATATGACAAGGATGGCAACTTAAAAAACTGGTGGACAAAAGAGGATTATGCCAAGTTTAAGTCAAGAATACAACAGGTCATCAATTTGTACAGTACCTATACCGTTTTAGATAATCTACACATTAATGGCGCAATGACAGTTGGCGAAAATACAGCAGATATTGCCGGAATAGCAGTTGCCTATGATGCTTTTAAAATGACTGAACAAGGACAGGGAAATACAAAAATTGACGGTTTTACTCCAGACCAACGCTTCTTTATTTCTATAGCCAAAATATGGAGAGTAAAAATGAAAGACGAGTTCCTGCGTTTGTGGATTAACAATAACCCACATTCTCCACCAAATTGGCGTGTTAATGGTCCTCTAATGAATACTACACCTTTTTACAAAGCATTTAATGTGCAACCTGGAGATAAAATGTTTTTGCCTCAAAAAGACAGAATAACAATTTGGTAATACTTTGGTCTCTAAAGTATTACTATGAAAAACTGCGCAAATGTCTCTGTGAACTTTGCGCAATTTTTTTTGATCTCCTGGAAATTGCAAATTTTAAAAAGTCAGGAGACATTTTTACGTTTAGCTTGCACAAAAAAAAGCTCCGGATTTCTCTGAAGCTTTTGCTTAGTCGCGGGAAGAATTGAAAAATCTAACCATTTGTGTCTTAGATTTTTCAAAAAAGAAATTTTAGTTTTTCAATCTCGGTTTGACGGTTGCTATATCTGCTTTTTGTAAATTTTTAATGTCGCTGTACAAAATCAAAATTTCGGCATAACTCCAATAAAAAGAGGTGTTTATATTATGTTTTAAGTTTAATTCATCAATGAATTGCAAATAATATACCTCTGGAGCCCTGCCTCTTTTCTTAGTTACTATATCAATTTGAGTATTTTTGATATCTAGATTTTCTTCCCATGTAGCATTATACTTGTATCCTGCCAATGTTATGGTGTTGTGGTTGGTCTGAACTTCGTTTATGAAAAAAACAGCTTCTTTACATGATCTTACAATGCTGTACAAAGCAAGAAAGAAGAAAAAGCTGGAGATAAAGAATACTGTATACAATGAGCTATTAATATGCAATGAGCCATCGATATTGGTATTGGTTAGTATTTCATGACCTGTTATATAAGCAATGACCGCCGTGCTAATGAACAAAACGGAATAAATAAAAAGGATAAAAAAATCTAATCGTTCTGTAAAGTGTGCATAATTATTCTTTGAATCTTTATTAATCATAATTGAGATCGGTTGTATTGTATGTGGGGCATTTACAATATAGATTATTTTTTTGCTTATTCGAAAGACTTTTCTGGATTCTTTAGAATAGTTTTTCAATTTCCAAACTTGATTTGTAAGCCTCAGATCTTCGAAGCGTTCTTATAGAAAGCATTGCGAATGGCTCCTGACTTCGCACCCGCAATTTGTAGCAAGTAGAGTTTTCATAAACAAACAAAGCTCCGGATTTCTCTTAAGCTTTTGTTTTGATATTATTTCGTATTTAATTTTTCCAAATATGAATAAGAATTACTTATAAATTATTTAGTGATTAGTTTTTCAAACCTTGCCATCATTTCATCTTTCTCTTTTAGCATACGTTCATATAACGCGATTTTTTCTTCGTGAAGTTTTTTTAATTCGTCCAAAGGATTTATGTTGAATATTGGTTTAGCGTTACCTATATAAGCATCTTTTTCAATATTAAATGTATTCGAAATAATATTTACTGCCTGTTCCTCATCAAAGCTTTGAAAAGCTTCGACAGGAATTTTTAATATTGCTGAAATTTGTTTAAGCAGGCTCTCTTCAATTACATCTTTTTGCTCCAGCATTGAAATTTTCTTCTGATTCCAGTCTTCTCCCAGATCATAAGCCAATGCCTCTTGCTTTATATTAAGCATTTCTCTGAAGCGTTTTACGTTTTTTCCCTGATGTATTTTCTGTTCCATAATGAGTGTCAATTTTCTAAAGGCTCAAAGATAAAGCCATTTGTCTTAAAAATTTTGAATTTCAAAGATAAAAAAATATCCTATAAATGTCCGTTTTTTCAGATGTTATATCCGCGTTTCTCCACTCCCGTACAAATCCTTTTATGTAACACAAAGTGAATGGGCAAAGAATTAAACCATAATAAACAAAAAAAGCTCCAGATTTCTCTGAAGCTTTGTCTTAGTAGCGGGAACAGGACTCGAACCTGTGACCTTCGGGTTATGAGCCCGACGAGCTGCCTACTGCTCTATCCCGCGTTGTTTCGGGTGCAAATATAAGCACTAAATACGGTTGTGGCAAGAAAAAAGTAAATTATTTTGAAATTAGAATTGTTTAATTTTAAGTGTTTGATTGTTAGTGAGTTGTTTTTTGTTGGAAATGAATTTAAACTTTGTATTCTAATAATTTGGCATAAGGATCTCCTTTTAAGCCTAATAAAAAAGCAAAAGCGGGTTCTGTTTTGTAGCCGTTTTGTTTGAGTTTGATGATTTCTAACCTGAAATTTTCGTCTTTTGCTTGTAGAATTTCATGTTCTATAATCATGTGTTTGTATCCATTTTGATTTTTAACAGGTATATTTTGTCCGAAGATTTCAATTTCAAAACCCTGTATTCTAAAATTTACGACAATAGAATCTTTATTGTCGAGAAGTATTTCTCTGATTGTGAACTCGTTCTCCTGTTTGAAAATTGAATTTAACTTTTCTATAAATTCGGTTTTGTTTCTCCAATGACAAACAATATCCAGATCGCTGTTTTCGATATCTATATTAATCGGAATTGTACCCACTAAAATAGGATCAAATTCCGCAAGATTTGATAAGATCTTATTTTGAGTCAAAACTTCGAACGCCTGAACTTGTCTTTGATTTCCGTTTTTTAAATATTCGATATTAGTAAAATCTGTCATTGCTTTAATTTTATTAAAACTATAAAATAAGATAGGTTTGACTATTCTTTGATATAATTTTTTTCTTCCTGAATCTCGTCTTCGATTCTTTTATTAATGTTGATTTTAGCATTGGTGAAAACATAAATTCGGGTTTTGTATTCCCGAGCATATTTATTGGTGATTTCGCCAGCAATTGTTGAGGTCTGAAAAAACGCACCCGTTTCTTGAAGTTCTGTCGTATGTTCTTCGTAGTTTTTTATTCGGATGAGGTTTTTGTATCGAATGTCAAGATCAAACCAATTAACATAATCAGCATTAAAAGAAACCGCTTTTATTCCTTTTTTAGAATAATAATTGATGGCTCCGGCTTGTCCGTAATTATCGCAAAGTACGATAGTTTCTTTGGTATTAGGAATTAAAGCATAAACAGAATCGGTTTTTCGGGCAAGTTCTTTCCAGCCCAGCATATCAGCAAAATCCTGGGGCAGATCATGATCTTTTCCGTCTTCCCAACGCAGCATTCCTAATTCTTTATATTTCTCCGGATTTTTCACAATATATTCCGGACTTTTATTGGGAAAAACGATATTATACATGGGAATAAAAAACAATAACGGAATAATGATAAATACCGGTTTTAAATACTGTCTCCAACCTGTTTTTAGAATATCAGCTAGAAATACAGCCCCAAAAGCAATGTAAACAGGATACAAACCAATCGCATAATACGCTTTGGCTTTGAAATAAATAAAAATGAGAAGGGTAAAAATGATAGAAGCAAAAAAGAGCCTGTATTTTGCAAAGGGTTTATAGAATAGCAAAGCATATAAAGCTGCAAGGATCACAAGGAAAGAACCTATAAAAAATAAAACCTGTTCTTTTAGAAAATCGAAACGATCGACATTGACCAACTGTGTTTCGGATAATTCTTTCATGTGGTGCACAATAGGAAATTGGTTCTTGTATTGCCATAAAAGATTTGGCAGAATTAATACTAAACCTAAGATTAAAGCGAAATAAACTTTTCTTTCCGTTAATAATTTTCTTTGATTCGATAATAATAGAGCTGGCAAGAAGCCAATAAGTAAAAAGAGAATATTGTATTTGTTAAGAAAGCCAAATGCAAAAACGATAGCTGCTGTATAAAGCCATTTTGATTTTTCTGTCGAAAGGTATTGTATCATAACATAATAAAATCCTGTCCAGCATAAAACATCCAGAGAATTGGGTTGATATAATGTATTTAGTCGCAGCAATGACGAAAACAAAATGCAGGTTGCGCCTAGAATTAAAGCATACAGATTTCCTTTTAAAAGTTCGATCGTTTTCCAGACCACTACAAGCGTCAAAGCACCAAAAAGCGCAGGGAAGAACTTCACCCAAAAAACAGCATTACCCAAAATAAATATAATATAAGAAATCCAGGACGTTACGGGAGGAACAGATAAATAACCCCAAGCCAGATGATGTGCCTGATCAAGATGAAGGTATTCGTCGCGTTGCAAATCATATTCAGGACTTATGAGTATATATTGCAAAACAAATTTTAGCAGAATAAATCCAATTAAAATTAGCGTTTTTTTATTCATTTAGGTTTGGTTTGTAGGTTGTTAATGGTACAGCTAATATAAAGTTTATTTTGAATTTTGAATAAGATTGATTGTTAACCTAAGATAGTATAAAATAAAAAAGCTCCAGATTTCTCTGAAGCTTTTCCTTTATATGATTTATCTACATTGATTTAATCCACCACATCATTGTCTCTACTTTATCTCTTCTTTCATTAGATTCAAATGAATCATTTAAAATTAATGAAAGCTCATTGTTTAGATCATTTTTTGTATAATTATTAAAAAGCCAAAGTGGCATATCTCTTATGCTTTTATTCCAGTTTTCCAATATCTCGTTTAGAATCGATTTTAGGTCTAATACCGATTTAGGGTTGATACTGATTAGAATTTTCCCGGCAAACAATTGGTCAAGATATAAAGTTTCGTTTCTATCTATATTATTGAAAACTTTAATTACGCTTTTTATAATTATTTCATCAGATACTTTAGGCAGTAACCTTATAAGTTGTCTAAGTCTTAAATCTCCTAATTCCTCATTTAAATCTACGCAAAGAAAAATTTCCTTGATTAAATCTTCTGATGATTTTGGAATTTTCATAGAATAGTTTTAGAAAATTTTAATTTAAAGATAATCTTTATTCTTTTTTGAAGAAACAAATCTTGTTATAAAAAAACTTATTCTTCCAAAGCTTCTTCAAATTCCATATAATCAATTTTTTCTACTTCTACAGGTTTAGAAGCTTTTAATTTATTGAATCTTTCTAATTGTTCCGTTTCTCCTTCTTCACCACTGAAATAAGGGAAAACATCCATAATTGGAGATTCAGAAACCGCTGGGATAGAATATTCTCCCATTGTGCTTTGCATGACATGAAGCGTATTATCATAAGCTTCTCTTACATCATTTGCCTGCACTAAAAGATACATATTCGACTTTCTTTCTTTACCACTTTCTTCATCATAAGCCATCAAAGATACTTTCGATTTGAACCAACGATCGGCATTTTCAAAAGGATGAATCTCCGCATAATTGGCTACTTTTATATTCGTGATTTTAA
>NZ_CBDIDC010000008.1:0-32533 GCF_965277525.1 Flavobacterium sp.
CGCTAAAACACCGTCACTAAAAGCTTCCAGTCTTGTTTTGTTCATATATTTAAGTTTAAGTTTGGCTTAGTGTTATTAAAAAAGTTTGCCACGAATTTCACAAATTTACACTAATTTTTTATTCCTGTGATAAAATATAATTCGTGTAAATTTGTGAAATTCGTGGCAAAAAAAAATATTTTTATAATCCTCTAAAGACTATATTTTACCATAATACATTGCTTTTACTATCCCATCGGAAAGTCCGATTTTTGGAACGTAAATCTGGCGTGCCCCACTCCATTTCATTGCATTAAGATAGATTCTCGTCGCGTGAATAATAACGTCGGCACGATCTGAATTCAATCCCAATTCTGCGATTCTTTGCTCGTAAGTCAATGAATTCAAAAATGCATATTGCGAATTGATATAAATATACGAAAGCGGTTTTTCCTGCTGTTTTCCGGACATTTTAAACAATTTATTAATGTTTCCACCGGATCCGATCAGGGTAACTTCTTCATAATCTGCCGTATTGGTTTTGATCCATTTTTCGATTTCATCCCAAACGACATCGTGTACCATATTATTTAATAGACGAACTGTTCCTGCTTTGAATGATCTTGAATTAATCAGTTTTCCGTCAGAAAACAAAGTAAATTCAGTGCTTCCGCCACCAACATCTACAAAAAGATAGGTTTCATCTGTTTTTAATAAATGATGCAAATCGGTAGAAGCGATAATTGCTGCTTCTTTTTTTCCATCTATAATTTCGATTTTTATGTCAGCTTTCTTTTTAATCAAAGCCACCACTTCTTTGGCATTATATGCTTCACGCATTGCCGAAGTGGCAAACGCCATATAACGCTCTACTTTATGTACTTTCATCAAAAGATTGAATGCTTTCATGGCATCAACCATTCGATCAATATTTTCTTCTGAAATTTCTCCTACGGTAAAGGCATCTTGCCCCAAACGAATTGGCACACGAACAAGCGAACTTTTATTGAATTGAGGTTCTTTGCCATCTTGTTCTACAACATTCGATATCAGAAGCCTCATGGCATTTGAACCAATATCTATTGCTGCAAGTTTCTTTATATTAATCATGCTCACTTATGATTTTGAAAATTATTTTCTGTTTTTTATTAATTTATTTTCTGATGAACTTGTTCTAAAACGGATACTTTATTTTGATAATATTTATACGTTTCAAGTTGTGCTCTAAATGGGGCATGATGATTACGAGGCTTGTATTTATTATCTAATTTATAGGAATGATATCTCACTTTAACATTCCCTTTCCATGCAATATTAAAATTATCTATTAGTTCTTTCTTTATTTCAAGATCATAAATGGGGCAAGTCACTTCAACTCTTCCATCAAGATTACGGGTCATAAAATCAGCCGATGAAATGTACACTTCTGTTAGGCCTGCGTTTCCAAAAATATAAACTCTGGAATGTTCCAGGTAATTATCGACAATACTTATGGCTTCGATATTTTCGCTCATTCCCGGAATCCCTGGAATCAAAGAACAAATTCCTCTTACCTGAAGCTGGATTTTTACACCTGCATTACTGGCTTCATATAATTTGTCGATCATTTTAAAATCAGACAAACTATTCATTTTTAATTTGATATGGGTTTTTCTGCCTGCCAAAGCATGCAAAATCTCACGATCAATCAGTTTAATAAATTTTGTTCGTGTATAATGTGGTGATACAATCAAATGCTTGTATCTGTGTACTCTGTAGTTGATATCAAAAAATTCGAAAATTTTAGAAATGTCTTTCAAAATTCCCTGATGACAGGTAAAAAGGGTAACATCTGTATAAATTTTTGCGGTCGATTCATTGAAATTTCCTGTCGAAATAAATCCGTAGCGACGTGCTTTTCCGTCTTCAACTCTTTCAATGACACAAATTTTACTGTGTACCTTTAAACCTTTTATTCCAAAAATAAGGTCAATTCCTTCTGTTTGCATTTGTTCCGCATACGAGATGTTCGTTGCTTCATCAAAACGTGCCTGAAGTTCGATCTGAACCGTTACCTTTTTACCATTTTTAGCTGCATTAATCAGAGAGCTAATAATTTGCGAATTCTTAGCCAAACGATATAAAGTAATTTTTATACTGGTGACTTTTGGATCTAAAGCCGCTTCACGCAAGAACTTTGTTAAATAGGAAAAAGACTGGTACGGTGCATGCAGTAAATAATCTTTTTTATTGATTTTTTCCAGAATACTTCCTCCAAGACTCAATCCCGGAATGGGTAATGGTTCATTTGGTTTGTATAATAAATCGAATCTTCCCAGATTTGGAAAACTCATATAATCACGACGATTATGGTATCTTCCACCGGGAATGATACTGTCTGTTTCTACAATTTTCATTTTATCCAAAAAGAAATGTAGTGTATCTTCTTCGATTAGATTATCATAAATAAAACGTACCGGTTCTCCTATTCTTCTGTCTTTTACAGATGTTGCTATTTTTTCAAGCATACTTTTACTCAAATCACTATCGATGTCTAACTGGGCATCACGAGTAATTTTGATCATGTGCGCCGAAACACTTTTATAATCGAAAATATTAAATATATTTTTCAGATTATAACGAATGACATCATCAATTAAAATAACATAATGTTTCTCATCTTGTGACGGCAGGACCACAAACCTGTTGATTGTTTTTGGAATCTCGATGACAGCGTAACGTACTTCATCATTTGTATTCATTTCTAAACGAACGGCCAAATATCCCAAAGTATCTTTCAGAATAGGAAATTCAGCTAAATCATTCAAAATAATGGTTACCAGTTCCGGACTTAATTTTTGAGCAAAAAAGTCTTTTAGATAACTTTTCTGATCTTCCGTAATTTGATCTTCGTTTATAATAAAGATGTTTTCAGCTTCCAGCTCTGCTTCGATATTACCTAAAATACGTAAGCTTTCAGACTGCTGCTGAATCACAATCTCAGTAATATCTTTAATTAATTGATGAGCAGAAACTCCACCTAAATATTTTTCTCCAGAAATTCCGGAAAGACTAAGTCTTCGGATTGCAGCATAACGAACCCTGAAAAATTCATCTAAGTTGTTCGAAAAAATTCCAACAAAACGCAGTCTGTCTAAAAGTGGAACCGTATTATCTGCTGCTTCCTGAAGAACTCTCGCATTAAACGCTAACCAACTTTTTTCTCTATCGATATATTTCTGTTCGTACACTATTATTTATTTTAAATCTTTGGGGAAAATTGTTTTATGAGTTTTACCTTTATTGATAGTAGTCCAACTTTCTGCATCGAATCGTAACGATACAAAGCCGGAAGTTGGGACATTTTCGATAAAAACATCCCCAAATTTATTAACAAAATTTGTAATAGCCTCGTTATGTCCAAAAAGAATAACGCTTTCGAAACTATTATCACATGATTTGATAATCTTTTCCAGTTGTCTGTCATCAAAAGTATAAAGATCGTCTTTATAAACAATACTTTCTATAGGATAGGAAATGTTTTGTGCAAATATAAGGGCTGTTTCTGAAGCTCGCGCTGCTGTACTGCTCCAAATTATATATGTTTTAGGCAGATATTTTGAAATATTTGCCGAAACTTCATGGGCATCTAATATTCCTTTCTTCATTAAAGGTCTGTCAAAATCTTTTAGAGGAGCTTCCCAACTTGATTTAGCATGACGTATTAAAATTAAATTTTTCATAAGCGGCAGGTTTAGAAACCTCTTAAGAGGTTCATCATTTTATTGAACTTCTAATTTACTAAAAGAAATATCAAACCATCTCTCTTTTGTATTTCTGTTAACATTTAATACAAATTTTAACAGGAATAAAAAATTCTCCAAACTCAAATAATATTAAAAAGAAAACTTTATGCCTTAGCTCATAAATGCTCTTCATCTATTAAAACTAACACTTAGTCGATATTGTACTCATGTTTAATAAATTAACTAAATCATTGATTATTAAACATTTAAAACATTTTATTTTTTGCTTTTTTGTACTAAAAAACAAAAAAATAGCTGTTTTTTATTTGTTAGAAATACCCCTTAAAAATGCTTTTTTGATCTTTATTTCACAAAAAAAATACATTTCAACGAGTTTTTAGGTTAGTTACGGATAAAAAAAATCAAAATTAATCCCTGCCTATAACTTTGATTCTGTTAAAATTTGATCAATATCACAAACAAAAGTATTAAGTTATGAAAACCAAAACTACTCTTGAAAAAGCAATGAAATTTATTTTTAATTGTAAGATTATTTTCTCTTTTAAAAACAGCATTTTTCAAAAAAAACACTTTGGCCTAATCTTTTTTTTAATCACCTCTATTTCATTTGCTCAATCTGGTTCGTGCAATGGTTCATTGATTGTTGAAAATAACGGAAACATAAGAAGTACTCCGCTCGACGGAACTTATTATTCGATGGTACTTACCAACAACAGTCCTCTAGAAGATACTTTCGCCTTAAGCAATAAAAATATTAATGCAACGTGTGTTAATAGTGACGGAAGCTCTACAGCAGGAAATAGTATTGTTAATGCTGATTTTATAGATTCTGAAAGAAATTCTCTTAACGAAATTACCCTGAGCCCCGGGCAATCTGTCCACTTTTACATTCATATTACAGTTCCCGTTAGCACTTCTGTACAAAAATGGTCTTGTAATCAAATTACTGCAACCTCAAAAAACTGTACCAACTATGCTGTTGATACTGTCTTACACACCTACATCATTAATCCAATTAATGATTAAAAATAAATAGATCGAGTATTCTCTTAAAATAATTTAAAATGGAAAAACTATTACTTTTTTTAAGCAATATAAAAAAAATAAACTTTGCCGTATTATTTCTTCTGTCATCTTCCTTTGTTTTTGCACAATCTATAACTACCAACAAAACAGTAACAGCAAACGCGACCAATTGCGGTGTTGTTAATGTAAAAGTAGATATTACAGGTAGTAACCCAATTACCCGAAATTCAGATGTAATTTTGGCAATTGACGTATCCGGAAGTATGGGCTATACTATTACAGGAGATTTTAAAACATCAATGGATTACGCTAAAGATGCAGCAATAGCATTCCTTACGCAAGCAAAAGTAAATCCACAAAACCGAATTGCAATTGTAGCATACAGTACGACTGCTTCTTTAAAAATAGGACTTACTTATCTGGATGCTGCCGGTGTAACATTGATAACCAATCAGATCAATGCTTTAAAAGCTACTAATTCAACCAATATTTATGCTGGAATTGTTAGAGCCGAAACTGAATTGGAAACCAATGGCCGATTTGATTGCAGCACTGCAAGAAGTATCATTTTACTTACTGATGGTGTAACAAACGTAACAGGTACTGGTGGAAATACAAATTGTAGTGTCAGCAAGACATCACAATGTGTTACCGATGCTATAAGTGCTGCCACAAATGCAAAAACAACCACAAAATCAAGTGTAGTTTACAACAATCAAATTTTTTCTGTGGGTCTTTTTGGAAGTATTTCCGGAAATATAAATACCAATAATAGTGATCAGAATATTGCTAAATTTACTTTGGACGGTATACAAGGAAGTCCTGCTTATATTACACAAAGTGGCGCTAGCTTAACTTCAATCTACAATCAGATTGCAACTCAAATCTCGTGGATTGCCCAGAATTTAATCACTAAAGAAACTGTTATTCCAGGTTTCACTATAGGCTCAATAACAACAAGTAAAGGAGCGGCGACATTATCAGGACAGGTTATTACGTGGAATACTGATTTTTTAAATTCAGAAACGATTACACTAAATTATCAATTGACACCAACGGGAACCACTTGCGGTAATCAGATCGTTAGCACATCTACATTAAATTATCAAAATTCGTCTTGTGCAAATGATTCTAAAACAATTAGCAGTCCAAGTTATTTTGTTCCTTGCTCACCAATAATTTCAGGGGTTTTAACAGCATGTGGATCGACCAATTTAAGTGCTGCTACAAATGCAGCTTCACCAACTTACGTATGGTATAAAGATAATAATGTACTACCTGGTGAAATTTCTGCTACACTTGTAGCAACTGCCAGCGGTGTTTATAAAGTAAAAGTAAAAAATGGGACAACAAATTGCGAACTAAACTCAGCAGAATCTACTGTATCAATTAGTCCTGCTGCAGCACTTACAGCACCTGCAAATACAAGTATTTCAGGTTGTGGAACAGCTGCAATAACAGAACTTCCCTACAGTACAACAAGTACTGCTATAACTTTGGCACAATTAACAACCGCAGGAGGAACATTACCAAACAGCGCTTTAATAGGAACTTATACTATATCATATTCTGATGCTGCTACAGGTACGTGCCCAATTGTTGTTACACGCACATTTAAAGTTGCAGCGACTTGCGGAAATATTACAGCTCAACAAACTATCACCATTCAGGATACAACAGTGCCAACTTGGACGACGCTTCCAACGGCACTGAACGTGACCTTGCAATGTAGCGATGCGACTGCCTTGACCAATGCTCAGGCAAGCGCTCCGGTGGCAACTGATAATTGTGGTACGGTAACTTACACCAAAACAACCGGAACTTTTATAGCAGGAACTTGCCCCAATTCCGGAACTTATACCAATACCTGGGTTGCCAAGGATGTCTGTAATAATATTTCCACCACTTTTACCCAGATCATTACCATTCAGGATACAACCGCGCCAACTTGGACAACACTTCCAACGGCACTTAATGTGACTTTACAATGTAACGATGCGACTGCCTTGACCAATGCTCAGGCAAGCGCTCCGGTGGCAACTGATAATTGTGGAGCTGTCTCTTACACCAAAACAACCGGAACTTTTGTGGCAGGAACTTGCGCCAATTCAGGAACTTATACCAATACCTGGGTTGCCAAGGATGTCTGTAATAATACTTCCACCACTTTTACTCAGGTCATTACCATTCAGGATACAACCGCACCAACTTGGACAACACTTCCAACGGCACTGAACGTGACCTTGCAATGTAGCGATGCGACTGCCTTGACCAATGCTCAGGCAAGCGCTCCGGTGGCAACTGATAATTGCGGAACTGTGACTTACACCAAAACAACCGGAACTTTTGTGGCAGGAACTTGCGCCAATTCCGGAACTTATACCAATACCTGGGTTGCCAAGGATGTCTGTAATAATACTTCCATCACTTTTACTCAGGTCATTACCATTCAGGATACAACCGTGCCAACTTGGACGACGCTTCCAACGGCACTTAATGTAACTTTACAATGTAGCGATGTAGCAGGACTAACAGCTGCTCAAAATCAAGTGCCAACTGCAACTGATAATTGTGGAGCTGTCTCTTACACCAAAACAACCGGAACTTTTGTGACAGGAACCTGTGCAAATTCCGGAACTTATACCAATACCTGGGTTGCCAAGGATGTCTGTAATAATACTTCCACCACTTTTACTCAGGTCATTACCATTCAGGATACAACCGTGCCAACTTGGACGACGCTTCCAACGGCACTTAATGTGACTTTACAATGTAACGATGCCACTGCCTTGACCAATGCTCAGGCAAGCGCTCCGGTGGCAACTGATAATTGTGGAGCTGTCTCTTACACCAAAACAACCGGAACTTTTGTGACAGGAACCTGTGCAAATTCCGGAACTTATACCAATACCTGGGTTGCCAAGGATGTCTGTAATAATACTTCCACCACTTTTACTCAGGTCATTACCATTCAGGATACAACCGCGCCAACTTGGACAACACTTCCAACAGCACTGAACGTGACTTTACAATGTAGCGATGCGACTGCCTTGACCAATGCTCAGGCAAGCGCTCCGGTGGCAATTGATAATTGTGGTACGGTAACTTACACCAAAACAACCGGAACTTTTGTGGCAGGAACCTGCGCCAATTCCGGAACTTATACCAATACCTGGGTTGCCAAGGATGTCTGTAATAATACTTCGACCACTTTTACTCAGGTCATTACCATTCAGGATACAACCGCGCCAACTTGGACGACTCCAATTGCTTCTTTAGATAAAATTATCGAATGTAGTGATGCGGCAGCTTTAGCTTCCGCGCAAGCGTTATTCCCTACAGCTTCGGATTTATGTGATAACGATGTTTCGAATGTTGTAAAAGTAAGCGGTGCTTTTGTAGCTTCTGCTAATTGTTCGAATGCGGGAACTTATTCCAACACCTGGACGATAAAAGACGATTGCGGAAATACTTCTGATGTTTTCACGCAAGTGATTACGATTCAAGATACTTCTGCTCCGACTTGGACAACTCCAATTGCTTCTTTAAACAAAACTATCGAATGTAGTGATGCGGCAGCTTTAGCTTCCGCGCAAGCGTTATTCCCTACAGCTTCGGATTCTTGTGATGGTGATGTTTCGAATGTTATAAAAGTAAGTGGTGCTTTTGTAGCTTCTGCTAATTGTTCGAATGCGGGAACATACACCAACACCTGGACGGTAAAAGACGATTGCGGAAATACTTCTGATGTTTTCACGCAAGTGATTACGATTCAAGATACTTCTGCTCCGACTTGGACAACTCCAATTGCTTCTTTAGATAAAACTATCGAATGTAGTGATGCGGCAGCTTTAAGTGCTGCGCAAGCGTTATTCCCTACAGCTTCGGATTTATGTGATAACGATGTTTCGAATGTTATAAAAGTAAGCGGTGCTTTTGTAGCTTCTGCTAATTGTGCGAATGCGGGAACTTACACCAATACATGGACGGTAAAAGACGATTGCGGAAATACTTCTGATGTTTTCACGCAAGTGATTACGATTCAGGATACTTCGGCTCCGACTTGGACAACTCCAATTGCTTCTTTAGATAAAACTATCGAATGTAGTGATGCGGCAGCTTTAAGTGCTGCGCAAGCGTTATTCCCTACAGCTTCGGATTTATGTGATAACGATGTTTCGAATGTTATAAAAGTAAGCGGTGCTTTTGTAGCTTCTGCTAATTGTGCGAATGCGGGAACTTACACCAATACATGGACGGTAAAAGACGATTGCGAAAATACTTCTGATGTTTTCACACAAGTGATTACGATTCAAGATACTTCTGCTCCGACTTGGACAACTCCAATTGCTTCTTTAGATAAAACTATCGAATGTAGTGATGCGGCAGCTTTAAGTGCTGCGCAAGCGTTATTCCCTACAGCTTCGGATTTATGTGATAACGATGTTTCGAATGTTATAAAAGTAAGCGGTGCTTTTGTAGCTTCTGCTAATTGTGCGAATGCGGGAACTTACACCAATACATGGACGGTAAAAGACGATTGCGAAAATACTTCTGATGTTTTCACACAAGTGATTACGATTCAAGATACTTCTGCTCCGACTTGGACAACTCCAATTGCTTCTTTAAACAAAACTATCGAATGTAGTGATGCGGCAGCTTTAAGTGCTGCGCAAGCGTTATTCCCTATAGCTTCGGATTTATGTGATAACGATGTTTCGAATGTTGTAAAAGTAAGTGGCGCTTTTGTAGCTTCTGCTAATTGTTCGAATGCGGGAACTTACTCCAACACCTGGACGATAAAAGACGATTGCGGAAATACTTCTGATGTTTTCACGCAAGTGATTACGATTCAGGATACTTCGGCTCCGACTTGGACAACTCCAATTGCTTCTTTAGATAAAACTATCGAATGTAGTGATGCGGCAGCTTTAAGTGCTGCGCAAGCGTTATTCCCTACAGCTTCGGATTTATGTGATAACGATGTTTCGAATGTTATAAAAGTAAGTGGCGCTTTTGTAGCTTCTGCTAATTGTGCGAATGCGGGAACTTACACCAATACATGGACGGTAAAAGACGATTGCGAAAATACTTCTGATGTTTTCACACAAGTGATTACGATTCAAGATACTTCTGCTCCGACTTGGACAACTCCAATTGCTTCTTTAGATAAAACTATCGAATGTAGTGATGCGGCAGCTTTAAGTGCTGCGCAAGCGTTATTCCCTACAGCTTCGGATTTATGTGATAACGATGTTTCGAATGTTATAAAAGTAAGCGGTGCTTTTGTAGCTTCTGCTAATTGTGCGAATGCGGGAACTTACACCAATACATGGACGGTAAAAGACGATTGCGAAAATACTTCTGATGTTTTCACACAAGTGATTACGATTCAAGATACTTCTGCTCCGACTTGGACAACTCCAATTGCTTCTTTAAACAAAACTATCGAATGTAGTGATGCGGCAGCTTTAAGTGCTGCGCAAGCGTTATTCCCTATAGCTTCGGATTTATGTGATAACGATGTTTCGAATGTTGTAAAAGTAAGTGGCGCTTTTGTAGCTTCTGCTAATTGTTCGAATGCGGGAACTTACTCCAACACCTGGACGATAAAAGACGATTGCGGAAATACTTCTGATGTTTTCACGCAAGTGATTACGATTCAGGATACTTCGGCTCCGACTTGGACAACTCCAATTGCTTCTTTAGATAAAACTATCGAATGTAGTGATGCGGCAGCTTTAAGTGCTGCGCAAGCGTTATTCCCTACAGCTTCGGATTTATGTGATAACGATGTTTCGAATGTTATAAAAGTAAGTGGCGCTTTTGTAGCTTCTGCTAATTGTTCGAATGCGGGAACTTACACCAATACATGGACGGTAAAAGACGATTGCGAAAATACTTCTGATGTTTTCACACAAGTGATTACGATTCAAGATACTTCTGCTCCGACTTGGACAACTCCAATTGCTTCTTTAAACAAAACTATCGAATGTAGTGATGCGGCAGCTTTAAGTGCTGCGCAAGCGTTATTCCCTATAGCTTCGGATTTATGTGATAACGATGTTTCGAATGTTATAAAAGTAAGCGGCGCTTTTGTAGCTTCTGCTAATTGTTCGAATGCGGGAACTTACACCAACACCTGGACGGTAAAAGACGATTGCGGAAATACTTCTGATGTTTTCACGCAAGTGATTACGATTCAGGATACTTCGGCGCCAAAATTTACTGGAAATCTTCCGTTAGCAATTACAGTTTCTTGTGACGCTGTTCCTGCTCCTGCAAACCTTGACGTCTCTGATAATTGCAATAGTAATTTACCTATCGTTTTCAATGAAATAAAAAGTAATATTGAGAATGAATGTACTAGTAATTATACGCTTACGCGTAAATGGACTACCAGCGATTGTGCCGGAAATACAGCCTCTTATACTCAAATTATAACAGTAAGAGATACAACTCCGCCTACAGGAACTGTTCCGGCAGATATTACTTTAGAAAATATATCCGATATTCCAGTTGCAAACCCAAATACTATAATTGATGCTGCTGATAATTGTAGCCCATCTGTAAGTGTAACGGTAAGTGATTCTGATAATGGAGGAACAGGCTGTGGAAGTAGCCCTTATATCTTAAAAAGAACCTATACTTTATCTGACTGTGCAGGTAATAAAACTGAACTAATACAAACGATTACAATTAACCACAATACTATAACAACTGCACCTATTGCTACTCAAGCTTGTAATGCCGATACATCCACAGTTAATTTATTTAATTTATTGCCCAAAACGACCAATTCTACAGGAACCTGGATAGATACGGATAATTCTCACGCTATAAATGGGAATGTTGTTACCTCTTTTGGACTTCCTATTGGTAACTATGAATTTGAGTACAAAATACAGGATGGAGCTTGTCCCAGAAGTTTATTTGTAAACCTATCTATTAATGACGACTGCAAAGTATTAGCATGTGAGACTGTTCTTGTACACAATGCCTTCTCTCCAAATGGTGACGGAATAAATGATATTTTCACAATTGATGGTATCGATGATACAACCTGTTACCCGGAAAACAATGTAGAAATCTACAATCGTTGGGGAATACTGGTATTTGAAACAAACAATTACAACAATACAAGCAATGCATTTGACGGAACATCAAGAGGCAGAACCACTATTAAACAATCTGACGGATTACCAACCGGAACTTATTTCTATATCCTTAACTACAAATCCCTGGACGGAAATAATGTTATTCAAAATAATAAGAAAGACGGATATTTGTATTTATCAAAATAAAAAACATAACACATTGTATTTTAAACACATAAAGATGTATTTTAAAATAATTAATAAAAAAATCCTTATTTTTGAATATACAAATGCATTGACTTTTTTTAGGATTTTAATTAGTAAAAAAAATCAATAGTAATAATTGAAATAATAAATATCTACTATGAGAACAAAATTATTTTTCTTCGTCATTATGTTTGTAAGCATTGCCAGTTATGCACAACAAGATGCACAATTTACGCAATACATGTACAACACCATCACCATAAATCCGGCCTATGCGGGATCACGAGGAGCTTTGAGTATTTTTGGTTTATACCGTACCCAGTGGGTTGGACTCGACGGAGCACCGGAAACGAGTAGTTTTTCAGTAAATACGCCTATAAATAATAGTAATCTGGGAGTTGGTGTGTCTTTAATCAACGATAAAATTGGCCCTACCAATGAGAATAATCTTTCGGTTGATCTGTCCTATACCGTTCAGACATCGGCTGATTTTAAGCTTTCCTTCGGGATAAAAGGAACGGCAAATTTGTTCAATCTCGATGTCAATAAATTAAATCCCGAGAGCCAGGGCGATCCTCAGTTTCAGAATTTAGACAATGTCTTCAAACCTAATGTAGGAGCCGGGGTGTACTGGCATTCTGATAAGGCTTACATTGGTTTATCGGTTCCCAATTTTATCGAAACCAATCGTTATGATGATAATGATGTGGCCATTTTCAAAGATAAAATCAACTATTATTTAATGGCCGGCTATGTTTTTGATCTCGATAAATACCAATACATCAAGTTCAAACCTGCCGTATTGGGTAAAATGGTCGAAGGCGCTCCGCTTCAGGTCGATATCTCGGCCAATTTTATGTTCATTGATAAATTTGTGCTGGGGGTCGCCTACAGATGGAGCGCCGCAGTGAGTGCCATGGCCGGTTTTCAGGTCACAGACGGACTTTATATTGGGTATGGCTACGATCATGAAACCACCAGATTACAAAATTATAATTCAGGATCCCATGAGATATTCCTGCGTTATGAGTTCCGTAAAAACAATGGTAAAATGACAACCCCACGTTTCTTCTAAAAAATAAATGATTATGAAAAATTATATATTACTATACCTTACTCTTATAACTGTTTTTTCATTTGACAGTTATGCCCAGGAATCCAAAGTAGCCGCCGGAGACAAAAAATACGCCGACTATGCCTATATCGATGCCATTAAGACCTATGAGCGTGTCGCTGAGAAAGGATATAAATCAGAGGACATGTTCAAAAAACTGGGGAATTCCTATTATTTCAATTCCGACTTTGAAGGCGCTGCCAAATGGTATGCAGAATTATTTGCCATGAATACAAATCCTGAACCGGAATATTATTACCGTTATGCACAGTCTCTGAAATCAACCGGACAAAACGACAAGGCCAATCAACTTCTTGCTGAATTTACAGCCAAATTCAAAAACGACAACAGAGGAAAATTGTACAAAGAAGATGTCAATTATCTCGATCAGATCAAAGCCAATTCCGGACGCTACAAAATTGAAGATGCCGGAATTAATTCTAAATATTCCGACTACGGATCTTTTGTTTACAATAATAAGATATACTTTGCCTCGGCCAGGGATACCGGAAACTTCTCGCAACGCAAACACAAATGGACAGGGGAATACTTTACCAATTTGTATTTTGCCGATGTAGATCCAGCCACTAATGTAAGTGCTAAAGTAGAAAAGTTTAAAACAGCTCTCAATACCAAATTCCATGAATCTTCGCCGGTGTTTACCAAAGACGGCAAAACGGTTTATTTTACCCGAAACAATTATGTAAACGGCAAAAAAGGAAAAGATGAAAACAAAATTACTTTAATCAAAATATACAAAGCCACCCTTGATGCGAATGGCAAATGGTCCAATATTACCGAGCTTCCTTTTAATAGTGACAATTACAGTACGGCACATCCGGCGCTGAGTCCTGATGAGAAGACCTTGTATTTTGCATCGGATATGCCCGGAACGATCGGACAGTCTGATATTTATAAAGTGAGTATAAACAACAATACATCTTACGGACCGCCCACCAATCTGGGCAATACCATTAATACCGAAGGCAAGGAGACTTTTCCCTATGTCACCGGTGAAAACGAAATCTATTTTGCCTCAGACGGTCATCCCGGACTGGGCGGACTCGATGTATTTGTGGGCAAAATCGAGGATAACGGAACCATCAGCAGTATTCAGAATGTGGGTGGGGATGTTAATTCCCCAAAAGATGATTTTGCCTATATTATCGATCCGGTTTCCCGAAAAGGGTATTTCAGTTCCAATAAAGATGGCGGTCAGGGTTCGGATGATATTTATAAGTTTTTGGAAACCAGAAAACTCCAATGCATTCAGGCGCTTGAAGGAATCATTACTGATGCCCGGACCAGCATTATTTTACCGGGAGCAAAAGTCACTTTATATGAAAGCCAAACCCTGAAAAACAGCACCATTGCCGATGCAGCCGGATCCTATACTTTTGCTGTCGAATGCGGAAAAACCTATAATGTAAGGGCCGAAAAACAAGATTATACCACTAAAGAAGTCAGTGTTACTATTGGAAAACTAACCGGAAAAACAAGTCTTCCCATAGCACTGGATAAATCCATCTGTAAAGTCACCATTGGCGATGATCTCGGAAAATGTTTCGGGATTAAAATGATTTATTTCGATTTGGATAAATCCAATATTCGAACCGAAGCCGCACTGGATCTGGAGAAAATACTGGATGTCTTAAATACTAATCCAACGATGAAACTTGATATCCGCTCCCATACAGACAGCAGGGCTACACACCAGTACAACCAGGCATTGTCTGACCGAAGAGCAAAATCAACGATTCAATGGCTGATCAAAAATGGTGTGGCTAAAAACCGATTAACCGGAAAAGGTTATGGCGAAACCCAATTGGTAAACGGCTGTTCTGATGGCGTACAGTGTACCGAAGAAGAACATCAATTAAACAGAAGAAGTGAATTTATTATTACAGGACTTTAAAAATTAAAATCTTAAATATAAAATTCCAAATTTCAATAAGCGTCTGCATTATTGGAATTTGGAATTTTATATTTAAGATTTCTTCTAATAAAAAAGTCGTTGTAAACCTATGATTTACAACGACTACTAAAAACCAACCAGTCCAATAATATTTAAATTTTTGCGAATATATTCGTATAGTATTTTTTTCCGGTTTTAGGATCAGTGGTTACCGATAAACCAAAATGAGTATAATCACCTTCTATATTCTCCTTATGTCCAGGACTATCTAACCATGCTTTCACAGCAGCTTCAGAAGTTTTATAATTATAGGCAACGTTTTCACCTACCTTTTTAGCTCCTAAAACATTAATAATATTATTTGAACGTAAAGTAAAATCATTATGATCAACGACATTATTCGCAATCATATATTTATTATGTTCTTCGCATTTAAACGAAATATGATTTATTCTTTCTAGTGCATTTAAACCAATACGTACCCTATAATCATTAATAAGTTTCATGGTTTCGATCTCTGAATCATTGTAAGTATAGTTCGTAATCAGAGTTTCGGTTGCAGTACTACTAGTATTGCTTCCCTCAACACTATCTGCAGAGCATGAGTTCATTGTAATAAAAATTACAACGAACATCATGGTATACATCATCTTTTTCATAATCTCTAGCAGTTAAAATTAAAGTAAATGTTGGGGCAAATTCTTTAAATTATATTATCAAAATAAATTTGTCTCGTTTTTCTGATCCAAACTTATTCAATATATCGGTAAACTGCAAAATTAATCGATGAAATACATGTTTATTTTATTAAATTATGTATTTTTCTTACAAATTAAGAAGACAATCTTTCAATCTTCCAGAAGAAATCAGATTGGCTTTGGTAACGTATTCTGTCATGCAGTCTATTGGGTCTCCCCTGCCAAAATTCTACCTCTAATGGCGTTACTAAATACCCTCCCCAATTCTCAGGTCTTGGAATTGATTTTCCTTCAAATTGTGCTTCGAGTTTTTTTAGATTTTCTTCTAAAAAAGTTCTGGAAGGAATCACTTCGCTCTGATGCGAAACAATGGCGCCCAGTTTACTTCCGTCCGGACGAGAATCAAAATAACCGTCGGATATATTTTCAGAAGTTTTTTGGGCAATTCCTTTTATGATTACCTGACGTTCCATTTCCTGCCAGAAAAAAGACAAACAAATATGTGGGTTTGCCGCAATTGCTTTTCCTTTTTCCGATTCATAATTGGTATAAAAAATGAAACCTTCTTCAGAGAATTTCTTTAGTAAAACCACTCTTGATTTCGGAAAACCATCTAACCCAATGGTAGAAACCGTCATGGCATTCACTTCTCCCCTTGCTCCAAATTCTTCGACTTCATGAAACCATCTGTTAAAAAGATTAATGGGATCTTCCGGAATATTAGTTTCTAATAATTCGCTTTTCTCGTAAGATTTTCTATAATTGCTTAAATCATTCATTTTTCCTATTTGTTAAATGTGATATGCTAAATGAGATATGTTAGCAGTATAATTTTTTACTTCTAACATGTACTATCTAACAATTTAAAATTCAAAAGAAACCCCATCATCACCTGAAAGCACATTTGGAAAAATGGTTTCGGCTTCTTCTTTAAAACGTTCAATACCATCATATCTTGTAGAATAATGTCCTAATACCAATTGTTTTGCATTGGCTTTAAGCGCAATTGTTGCAGCTTCAATTGCTGTCGAATGCAGCGTTTTTTGAGCTAAGGCAGCTTCTGATTGCAGGAAAGTAGACTCATGATACAAAACATCAACATCTTTTATAATCGGAAGAATGTCTTCATGGTAAGCAGTATCAGAACAAAAAGCATAACTCTTTGCCGGAATTGGGTCGAAAGATAATTCTTCATTTTTGATTACAGTTCCGTCATCCAGCGTAACATTTCCTCCACCCTTTATTTTTTGATAGTAAGCGGTATGAATATCGTATTGCTGAACAGCATCGACATTTAGTTTTCTTTCTCCGGGTTTCTCCTGAAACAGAAATCCGTTGGTATATACGCGATGTTTCAGTGGAATCGTTTTTACAATCACTCGATTATCTTCAAAAATAATTTCGCTTTCTTTTGATTCTAACTCATGGAAAAACAAATTATAAGTTGTCCAGGATTCTGTCAGTTTCAATTGAAGAAGAATTAATTCTTTAATTCCTTTGGGGCCGTAAATGTGCAGATCAGTTGTTCTGCCCAAAAGTGAAAAAGTCGAAATAGTACCAATTAGGCCATAAAGATGATCTCCGTGCAAATGTGAAATAAAAATGTGATTAATTTTTGAGAATTTAATCTTGTTTTTGCGCAATTGTACCTGAGTTCCCTCGCCGCAATCTATTAAAAACAATCTGTTCTTAATTTCTAAAACCTGCGAAGTTGGGTTGGTAAGTGTTCTGGGAGTTGCGGCATAACAGCCAAGTATGGTAAGTTTCAATTTATGTTTATTCGTTTATTTGTTAATCTGTCTAATCTTAAAACTGTTGATTTGTTTCATCGTACAATTGATTAAACAGCGGAACGATTAACCGATTAAACCTTTAAACAAATAAACCAATTTTAAAAACCGAGGTCTCGTTCAATTTCTTCCATTTCGATAATATCGTGTGCTTCTAAAAGCGAAGGAACAACAGTCAATTTATCCGAAATAGCATTAAAGTCAAGATCAGCAACCACAATTACAAATGATTTTTTGGCTTTTTTTTGTTGTTTTGAAAGAGGTAAAAAAAGTTTCAAATCTTTCTCAGACAATCCGGAATCAGCTAATAAATCGATTATAATATTTTGTTTTTCAAAGGTTTTAAATTGCTGCGTTACTTTTTCCAGAAAAGCATTAAAATCTCCCTGTGTATTTTTAATCGTAACGGTATGTCCTTTTTGATCTACTTTCATCTTCTTATTTATAGGCGCTATTGAAAAGCTAAGGTACGAAGTTTTTTTATTTTTTGTTTCAAGTTTCAGGTTTCAAGTTTCAGGCTATCTAACTGATCGTTCCAAAACTTGAAACTTGAAACCTGAAACTTGAAACAAAACTAAATCTATTGAATCTTCGAAGCCAAAAGATAAATCACCGCCATTCTGATCGCAACACCATTTTCTACCTGATTCAAAATCACTGAATGATCTGAGTCGGCAACTTCAGAAGTAATCTCTACTCCTCTGTTGATGGGTCCCGGGTGCATAATGACGATTTCTTTCCCTAAAGAATCTAATAAGGGTTTATCGACTCCGTATTGTTGTGCGTATTCTCGTGTTGATGGAAAGAAGTTCACATCCATACGTTCGTTTTGTACACGAAGCATATTCGCTACGTCACACCATTCTAATGCTTTTCTTAGATTGGGTTCCACCGTAACTCCAAGTGATTCGATATATCTTGGAATCAATGTTTTGGGTCCGCAAACTTTAACCTCAGCCCCTTGCATTTGCAGAGCATATATATTGGATAAAGCTACTCTCGAATGCAGAATATCCCCCACAATAACTACTTTTTTTCCGGCTACATCTCCTAGTTTTTCTCTGATCGAATAACTGTCTAACAAAGCTTGGGTTGGATGTTCGTGTGCTCCGTCTCCTGCGTTTACGATACTTGCTTTGACATTTTTGGATAAAAAATAAGCCGCTCCGGGATTGGAGTGGCGCATTACAACCATGTCTACTTTCATGGAAAGGATATTATTTACAGTATCAATCAGGGTTTCTCCTTTTTTAACCGAAGACTGAGCTGCTGAAAAACTGATAACATCAGCAGATAATCGTTTTTGTGCCAACTCGAACGAAAGTTTTGTTCTGGTACTGTTTTCGAAGAAAATATTGGCAATGGTAATATCTCGTAATGAAGGAACTTTTTTAATGGGTCTGTTAATGACTTCCTTAAAATGATCGGCAGTTTCAAAAATCAGGTTAATATCATTCTCGTTGATGTATTTTATTCCTAATAAATGATTTACGCTTAATTCTTTCATTTTTATTTCTTTAATATTTATTTGTCAAATTCATGAATTTCTGAAACACCCAGTCTTTCAATGCTTCTAAAAAAGAGAAGCTGTTTATTGAACCATTCTGTCTACAACTTCACTGTAATCCTGGAGATCTCTTGCATCTTCGTCAAAAATCTTCTGCCATCTGAAACCCGGAATTTCGATTTTAGTTTTAGCAGAGCCATCCCATTTTATTTTAAAATCGTTGTTTATTAAAACCTCAGCTACTACTTTCCCTACTTCTATTGTCGTTGCATCATCAGTATTATCTACTTTCTGAAAAGCGATAAACAAGCTAGGATTTTCGACTGCAATTGCTCTTGCTAAATCCTGTTCGTGATAAAAACAATAACCATCAGACTCTACTTCGTTTTCCTGAAGTTCTCTTTCCACTTCGACTACTTCATATTCACCGTCGGTTGTGGTGTAACCTGCATTGTGAAGTGCGATGATATTTTCATCTCCCAATTCATCAAACGCTTTTATTAGCCTTTCAGTATCTGTCGGGCTTTTCCATTGTTTACTTTCTGCCAGTAACTTCTGGTATTCTTCTCTTATTTTGTCGAAAGCCCACTCTTCTGAGATTTCGTCTGCAAATTCGTTGTCTTCAATTTCTTCTATAATGTTCTCCTGAATCTCATCAAGAGAAAGAAATCCCATTCTGACCTGATTAAAAATCGATTCATAAATAAACGCTTCATTCTCTGTCATGTCTTTTTGTTTATTCGTTTTAATTGTTTAACCGTTTATTTGTTGACTTGTTAAATCGTTGATTTGTTTAATCGTCTCATTTTTTTACAATTAAACGGTTAAACGATTTACCGATTAAATATTTAAACGATTAAACTAATTCGTTATCAGGTAAACGGCGTCTTCTCCTTCATTCTCTTTCCAGCTCACTTTTACTTTTTCGTCATTAATAGCATCTACCTGACGGCCGCGATAATCGGGCTGAATAGGCAAATTACGGCTAAAACGTCTGTCGATTAACACTAACAATTCGATTTCTGAAGGTCGTCCAAAAGACTGAATTGCGGTCAGGGCAGAACGAATACTTCGTCCGGTAAACAATACATCATCGATAAAAATGACTTTCTTGTTTTCGACTATAAAATTTATTTGTGTTTTATTGGCTTCCAGCGGTTTATCAGTACGACGAAAATCATCTCTAAAAAAAGTGATGTCAAGATATCCCAAAGAAATTTCAGGAACTTTGTATTCGTTTTCTAATATTTGTTTTAAACGTTCAGCTAAAAAAACGCCTCTTGGCTGAATCCCGACTAAAATAGTATCGGAGAAATCAAGGTGTTTTTCGATTAACTGACAAGCCAAACGATGGAGTATGATAGTAACTTCTTTTGAATTAAGTAATACTTTTTGGCTCATAATTAAGTGTAATGTTTGGTTGGGCAAATATACGAAATCAGAATTTATTTGTTGGGGTGTTAGGTGGGGAAATATTTTTTTTGATTTTGGCAGGAAAGAAAAAGCTAAAATTAGATTATTTTTAAAACAATAAAGTAATGTAGGTGAAAATGATTATTTTTGATAGTATCAAATGATAGTATCAAAAATGAAACCTCCCTACGAAATAACGACTGAAGTTCTAACGCTAATTATGGCTATCTCTGAAAAAATTGGAGAAGTGAATGCCAAATACTTAGTGAAGCAAAATCCTACTCTTAGAAAGCAAAACAAAATAAAAACAATTCATTCCTCATTAAGCATAGAAGGAAATACATTATCTGAAGAACAAATAACCGCTATTCTTGAAAACAAAAAAGTAGTTGGCCCTCAAAAAGATATTACTGAAGTTTTAAATGCATTAGAAGTTTATACCAATCTAAACTCTTTAAAATATCAATCCGAAAAAGATTTTTTGAAAGCGCATAAATTGCTGATGAAAAATCTAATCGAAGATCAGGGAGCGTATCGTAAAAAAGGTGTTGGAATTGTGAAAGGTTCAAAAGTAGAACATATTGCTCCTCCTTATCAAAATGTTCCATTTCTAATGAAAGATTTATTTGGTTATTTAAAAGATAAATCTGAAATTACATTAATTAAAAGTTGCGTGTTTCATTACGAAATGGAATTTATCCATCCGTTTATGGACGGCAACGGAAGAATGGGAAGATTATGGCAAACCTTAATTTTAACGAACGAATATCCAATATTTGAATTTCTGCCTTTCGAAACTTTAATCTCAAAAAATCAGGACGAATATTATAAAGTTTTGTCGACTTGCGACAAAGAAGGGAAATCGACAAAATTCATAGTCTACATGTTGCAAATAATTAACTCTTCTCTTTCGGAGTTACTTCAAAATTCTACAAAAAAATTAAACGAAACAGAACGGTTAGAATTATTTACTGAAAACACAAAAGACAAATTTACAAGAAAAGATTACATGAACTACTTTAGCGAATTATCATCTGCAACTGCCAGTAGAGACTTAAAAAAAGGTGTAGAAAAACAAATTATTGAGAAAAGTGGCGATAAAAAAACAACAATATACAGAACAAAGTAATATTGATTTCAAATATTTTTTTTTAAAATATCACTTAAAATGAAAGTAAAAACCACAGCAATCCCAGTTCAAGACCAGGAAAAGGCGTTACAATTTTATACTAAAAAATTGGGTTTTATAAAAAAACACGATGTGCCTTTAGGCGAAAGCAACAGATGGTTAACCGTAGTTTCTAAAGACGAACCAGACGGAGTTGAAATTTTATTAGAACCATCACCCAACCATTTTGAACCTTCTAAAACCTATCAAAAAGCACTTTTTGAAGCCGGAATTCCGTACACGCAATTTAATGTAGATGATCTTCAGGAAGAATATGAAAGATTGATTAATCTTGGTGTTGAATTCACGATGCAACCAACCGAAATGGGAAATGTGAAAATTGCTATTCTCGATGATACCTGTGGGAATAAAATTCAGTTGATTGAGATGTTATCGTAATATTCCATTATCCTATTTATATTAAAATGCCAGTCCCAGTGGGACGTCATATTTATAGCAATTTATTCATTGTTTTATAAAACCCCATTGGGTATGCACAACGATAGCGCGGAAATTCTTTCCGTGCCCGCAAAGTGAATACTTCACAGGTACAGATTATTCGAAATTAAAAAATATCGCTCCTCCGGAGCTAAAACTACATAAACAATTAATTAACTATAAATATTATGCTCCCCTGGAGCTTTCTATACAAAAGATGATTAATTTATTATTATAAAAAAAGAAAATGTCCAGACAAAAAACAATCAAAAAGGAAGAGCTTAATAATGAATTAAAAAAGGGCGAAAAGTCTGGATTTCTGAAAGATTTTAACCGTGATTCATTCTTAAATAATCTTCACAAAAAGTATTTAAAGAATAAATAACTTTTTATTGTGTGTCAAAATCATAGAACTTTTGAACCAAATTATGTAAAACGTTTTTTTGATAATTGAAGTAATTTTAATCTACGATAATTAGAATAGTAAATTCTTTTTAAAACAACTAAAACAGCAAAATCATGCAAAAGAACATTACACGTATGTTAATGGTATTCGTAATACTATTTTCATTTACAAGTTGCGAGGCTATTGGAGACATTTTTAAAGCCGGAATGGGATTCGGGATCTTTATCGTCATCTTCATAATTGCGATAATCATCTTTATATTCGCTAAGATTTTTGGTGGTAATAAATAAACATAAAAAAATCCCGATCACTAAAATGGTCGGGATTTCTTTTTATATAAAGCTATGTTTTATTTAGCGTACATTTTTGTTCTTAATTCCTGAACTTTTTCGTCGTCTAAATATTCATCAAATGTCATGTAACGATCGATTGCTCCGTTTGGTGTAAGCTCTACTACTCTATTACCAACAGTTTGTGCAAACTCGTGGTCATGTGTGGTGAAAATTACAGATCCTTTGAAGTTTTTCAATGAGTTGTTGAAAGCAGTGATCGACTCCAAATCTAAGTGATTCGTTGGTTCGTCAAGCATAAGGATATTGGCTCTTTCCATCATCATTCTGGAAAGCATACAACGTACTTTTTCTCCTCCTGATAATACACGGCTTGTTTTTAAAGCTTCTTCTCCGGAGAAAATCATTTTCCCTAAGAATCCTCTAATAAATACTTCGTCGCGCTCTTCTTCTGTTTTTGCGTATTGACGTAACCAGTCTACCAAAGTCAAATCGTTTTCGAAGAAAGAATGGTTTTCAGCCGGTAAATAGGCCTGATTGGTTGTGATTCCCCAATCAAAAGTTCCTGCGTCTGCCTTTTGCTGGTTGTTCAAAATTTCGTAGAATGCTGTTGTAGCACGGGAATCTTTTGAAAACAACACGATTTTATCGCCTTTTGCCATATTCAGGTCTACTCCTTTAAACAAAAGTTCACCATCTACAGAAGCTTCTAAATTTTCTACATTCAAAATCTGATCTCCGGCTTCACGATCCTGATCAAAAATAATGGCAGGATAACGACGGCTTGAAGGTTTGATATCTGAAATATTCAATTTAGAAATCATTTTTTTACGGGATGTTGCCTGTTTTGATTTGGCAACGTTGGCACTAAAACGACGAATAAATTCTTCTAATTCCTGTTTCTTTTCTTCGGCTTTTTTGTTTTGCTGTGCACGTTGTTTTGCCGCTAATTGGCTAGACTCGTACCAGAACGTATAGTTTCCTGAATAGTGATTGATTTTTCCAAAATCGATATCAGAAATATGTGTACAAACTGAATCTAAAAAGTGACGGTCGTGAGATACTACGATTACTGTATTTTCGTAATTGGCTAAGAAATTTTCTAACCAGGAGATAGTTTCAAAATCCAAATCGTTGGTAGGCTCATCCATAATAAGCAAATCAGGATTTCCAAAAAGTGCCTGTGCCAAAAGCACACGTACTTTAATTTTTCCCTCAAGATCTCCCATTAAAGTATAGTGGTGCTCTTCGTTGATTCCTAAGTTAGACAACATCGATGCGGCATCAGAATCTGCGTTCCAACCGTTCATTTCTTCGAACTGAACCTGAAGTTCCCCAATTCTGTCTGCGTTTTTGTCGTTGTAGTCTAAATAAAGTTCATCCATTTCTTTTTTAACAGCATACAAAACTTTATTTCCCATCAAAACAGTTTCCAAAACCGTATGCTCATCGAACATGTTGTGATTCTGGTTTAAAACCGACATACGTTTTCCCGGTTCTAAATGAATGTGACCGGAAGTTGGATCGATATCGCCCGAAATGATTTTTAGAAAAGTTGATTTTCCAGCACCATTGGCTCCAATAACTCCATAAATATTTCCGTGTGTGAATGTGGTATTTACTTCGTCAAACAAAATTCGTTTTCCAAATTGAACTGATAAATTATTGACTGTTAACATGAATGTCTTTTTAATTAATTTGGTGCAAAAGTACGGAAAAAGGTTCAGAATTGCAAAGGTGCAAAGGGGTTAAGTTTCATGCTATTGTAAGATGTAAAAAGTGAGAAGTAAAATATCTCATTCCCTACAAACACAATAACATCTGACTTCTGACTTTTTACATCTAACTTTTTATATCTAACTTTTTACAATTTACTTTCTTTCGCCAGCACCACTTCCAAGCTTTCGAAGTTAGGCAATACTTTTGCGATTAAACCCTCTTTATTGAGAATGAAATGTGTTGGAAATGAGTTGAGTTGTAAGGCTTCATTCATATATACTTTCATGTTTGGAATGACCTCGTATTTTAAAGGTCTTTTTGCTAAAAATGCTTTTAATTGTTCAGGTGAATCTTCAGCGAGACTTATAAACAGAATGTCTTTGCGGTCATTGTATTCGTCTACTAGTTTGTTTACCTGAGGAAATTCTTTGATGCATGGCGTGCAATGAATGTACCAGCATTTGATGACAATTATTTTTCCTTTCATGGTTTCGTTGGTAACCAGATTTCCGTTTAAATCTTTAAATGAAAACGGAGGAAAAGCAGTCCCTTCCATTTTATAATTTTTAAGAGCATCAAAACCTATTTGATTGATCGTTGCCTTTATACTTGTATCTGAATTGGGCTGAATTTGGAATAACTTATAATAGTATTTTGAATCTTCTGACTTTAATCGAACTGGGATATAGTTTCCGTTTGCTAATTGGTCTAGAAAAGATTCTTTTGAAATTTCTTTTGAGTTTGAATCAAATGCTATAAAATCTCTGGAAAGCATGATATTTTTGCTTTGATAAACTGACCAATCTGGATATGTTTTTTGAATTTGAATGGGATCAACTTCAGGATTTCCGAATTTATTTTGGGCGAAGGAAAAGGTAAAAAATAAAAAGGTGAGTATAATGGTGATTGATTTCTTCATGAAGTTTTTATGCAATTATTCTAAATTCAAAATTACTTAAAATAGTTTGGAATTTGGGTGTAATTGTGAAGAAATGGCACGCGGATGACACGGATTCGCTTTCGCGAAAACGCGGATTTACACGGATTTTTTATTACTACGCTCATTTTTGTCTTTGCGAGGAACGAAGCAATCTCATTTGCTAAATCAATTGTTAGTGTGGTTGCTTCGTTTCTCGCAATGACTTAGATTGTTTAACAAAATGTTTCACAACACCGAATTTCCTAGCCCCGATAGAAGTGGAAATCCTTTTATTTTTTTCCTTTAAAAAAATAAAAGATTGAAACGGATAGCGGGATTAGCTCCTAATAAATTACTTAATATCAAGATATACATCATTTTGACACAAATTTGTGTCGTACTTAAAATAGCTATTCTTTAAATTTGTTAAAAAAAAAGATAATGATTACAGAAAACCTTTCAAATGAAGTTGAGACCAGATTAAAACATTTTTTCACTGATAATATTGATTCTAAAGAAATGGCAAAAATGATACGAGAAGTAAATAATGCGCTTTCATTATCCGTTATGAGAGGATCTGAAACTATCGAATCTGAAATAAGAAATATCGATGACAATTTTTACTGGCTTAATAAACTTGCAGAAGTTTTAGATCCTTATTTAGAAGCTTAAATCATTAATGGGGATTCTTTTAAGCATAAAAAAAACCTGACAACATAATTGTCAGGTTTATAATGCTCTCCTTCAGGTGAAAACCAAATAACAAATCACCTAAATTCGAAGCATTTATTCGAAATAAAAATTAGATTAAAAAATAAATAACCAAACTCAATTTTAACCGTTCCAATTTTTTTATTTCTAGATTTTTAATTCATTTTAGTTTAAAAAGTTCATTACTTTAAATGATTTTTTGTTTCCTGATTTATCTGTTACTACAACCAAAAACAGTTGTTTACTTGAGAAACTTTGATCATGAAGCAATACTTCTTTATTGTTTTGGATATTTCTGTGACTCACTAAATTTTGTCCCAATAAGTTGAATACATCAACCTGAGCGATATTTTCGTTGTCATTTGAAACTGATAATGCATCGTTTTTAAAATACGCTATCGTTGCACTATTTTTTGAAGAAATATCATCAACCGCTAGCATTTTTGCTGTTGACTGCGAAGCAAAATAAGCAGCATACGCTTTAGACAATTCAGATGAATTACCACAAGAAGAGGCATCCCAGTTTACAGACCAGGTCATTAAACCTCTTAAAGAAGGATATGGTCCGCCTGGCTGCATCGTGTATGTTCTTCCTGTAAAAGTGGTTCCGGTTCTTAAATAATTCATAGCACTAATTCCTTCTGCAGGCGTTAAATAACCGCTACCTGCTGCACTTGGACAAGCTGGTAATGCAATAAGAACTTTTGAGGCTGGTAAACCATCAAAACGCATTCCGGTTGTAGCAATGTTATAGCCCTTTATCACCATATCAGTTAGGGCTGTTACCATGTTTGCTTTTTTAGCTGAACCATAATACTGACCATCTAATCCGTTTTCTCCTCCTGTGTTATACAATTGTACCGCTAACAAATCTAATTCATTACGCAAGTTTTGAATGATTGGCAGGAAGGAACCAAAAGTATCTGTATAGGTAGAATAACCTCCTTGTACGTATTGTGTTTCCGGAGCTGCAGTTAATAAAAACCCAGGGCCGTAGTACGCTTTTAATTCTTTGAAAGCATCTACTACGTTTTTTAATCTTGGATAAGCAGAAATACCCGCATACGAAATATCTCTTAAGCCTCCTGCATTAAAATTCATCGATCCGCCTTCAAAATCAATATCAACCCCATCAAACTGATACTCGTCAATAATTGCTTTTAGACCATTAACAAAAGTATTTTTTTGAGCTACATTGTCTAAAACAACATGACCATTTTGACCTCCAATAGAGACAATAACAGGAACGCCGCTATCTCTTAAGGATTTTATATCGTTTTTCAACAATTGCTTATTGAAAACTCCATTGGTCAAATATCTCGTGTCATTTGTAGTTAATACTGGTGTATAACCATCACGATTAACGGTTTCTACGAAAGAATAATCGACTACGTTAAACTTGCTTCCCACCATTTGAGAAAAATATAAAAATGGAGCTCCAGCATTTTCCCAGGAATGTGCGTATCCTAAAATAATTTTAGATGGAAGCGGGATAAATCTATTCGTGCTCACCGGAGCAATTTTAATGGTATTGTTTAATGTAGTTATACCAGATTGATTATCGGTTGCTTTGATTACAACTGGATAATCCTGATAAGCAGATGGTGTAAAATTATACGTATAAGTATTATTTGTACCTGCTGTCATGTTAAATGTACCTCCATTTATTGTAATAGTAACACCTGAAACTGATCCGTTACTATCAACGGCTGTAACTGAAATTGGTACCACCTGGAAAGTACTTTGGTTTACGGTAGTATTCGATGGTGAATTCCAAGTAATTACCGGCAATGAATTAGGGCAGTTTGCACCTGAACAAGTTAATGTAAAACTATATGTTTTTGCATCTGTTGTTCCGTTTGATGCAGTAGCCGTAACGGTTAATGTATGAGGAAGCGAAAACTGATTTGCTGCTGGTGTCCAAACCGCTGTATAAGTTCCCGAAGAATTGGTGGCACTCAAGGTTTGTCCATCTAAACTAAATACAACAGATGAGATTGTAGTGGCATCTGCAGCACTTAATCCAACACTTGCCACAAAATTAATTGCTGATCCTAAATTTATAGCAATCGCCGAAGCTGTTGGCGCTGTAATGGTAACTACTGGCTTAGTCGCAACCACCGCTTGTCTATTAAAATCATAAACCGTTGGCGTTGTTGGAACTGCAAAGTTGGCTAAGTTATTTGGATAATAAGTCACATCACCATTTTCCCAACCATTTAATTTCAAACTTAAAACCTGTGTATATCCTGCTACAACTGAATTATCAAAACTATAATTTCCTGATGCATCTGTTGTGGCAATAACACTTTTCCAGTTGTGGGTATTATCAGTCCAGGGCACCACCAATTCTACTTTTGCGCCAGCAACCGGAGTTGTTCCGTTTTTTACTGAACCACTAATTAAGTTGGTACTTGCCAATGCTGCTTTTGCAGTAGAACCTGTGCTAAAGTTATAAATTGTTGGGTTTGCCGGAACTGCAAAGTTTGCGAGATTATTGGGTAAATAAACTACTTCTCCGTTTTCCCAACTATTTAATTTAAGACTTGTAACGGTTGTATATCCTGCTACAACGGCATTATCAAAACTGTATTTTCCTTGTGCATCTGTTGTGGCAATAACACTTTTCCAAGGATGCGTATTATCTGTCCATGGTAAAACTATTTCTACTTTTGCACCAGAAACAAAATTGGCTCCGTTTTTAACGGTTCCGCTAATTTTATTTGTACTTCCGGAAGCATCCTGTGTGAAGCTTAATGTTTTATTAGCATTCAAATTAGAATAAACTGTTGAAGCTGGTGTAAACGTTTGTCCTGTTAAAGCTGCAATTATTGTGTAATTTCCTCCAGAAGGCAGGCTTAGTGAGTAAGCTCCACTTGCATTTGTGACAGCTACATAACTTCCTCCGGTAAAAGAAGCAGTGACGTTTACGCCAGAAACCGGAGTTGTATTGTTTAAAACACTTCCGCTTACGGTATAATTAACAACTGGTGCGCCCTGACTAAAATTCAACGTTTTATTGGCATCAATTGCATTATAAACAGTGGAAGCCGGAGTATAGGAGAATCCTGATTTTGCAGCTGTAACTGTAAAATTAAGTCCTGCCGTTAAACCTGCAACGCTATAAACTCCGCTTGCATTCGAAACCGCTGTTAAAACTGTTGTTCCTGCTGTAGCCGAAACTGTTACGCCGGAAACTGGGGTTGTTCCGTTTAAAACTGTTCCGCTAACGGTATAAGTAGGCTGTGTTCCGTTAATAACTACTGCAGTTTGGTTAACCGTAACATTGATTAAAGTTACCGGAGTAAAAGTATAAGAAGCCTTTAAAGCTGTAAGCGTATAATTTTGTCCTGAAGTTAAATTATTGAATGCAAAATTACCTGTTGCAGAAACTACCGTTTGCAATACTACATTGCCTGCATTACGCAATTCTACGGTAACATCCGAAACTAAAGCGGTTCCGTTTTTTACTGAACCTGCAATACTTACGGTTCCCGGAACAATGCTTCCAAACGATGTATCAACCTGAGTCAATAATGAATTTGGAACTGAACCTCTGGTGTCCTGAGACAATTCCCAAACCATACCTCCGGCAAGATTTCTCGATTTAATATATTGTACTTTTAAATCCATTGATTGCTTATCTTCATAAGAGATAAACTGTTTTAAAGTAGCATTGTATAAATAAGGAACTTTTGTTGTGTTATCAAAATACCTTACCCATCCTGCAGCTGCTGCAGTTGGTGTAACTAACATTGTATTTGGATCTAAATAAGCATGTGAGTTCGTTACCGGATTTCCGACTAAATCGCAAATTTCGATGCTTCCTGATTTTTCACAAGCTGCGGGACCGTCCCAGGTTCCTGTTGGATTTTGCGGATTTGTACATCCTGCCACAACATCTCTTGGAGCTGAAACGAATAATCCATTTGTTGAATTTGTCGCTACGTGATCAAATTTCTTTCCGTAGAAAGGTAAGCCCATGATTAATTTATTCGCAGGAAAACCAACAACATTCAGGTATTGATTCGTCAATTCGTCTAATGATTCTGATTGTGCTGCGCCATATAACGGATCATTTGGGTTTCCGCTTGCATATAAAGGAGCATTATAGCATGTTTTATCATACCAGTTTCCACCAAAATCATATCCAAAATACGTGATGTAATCACAATAAGTCGAAATGTCTTCTGTCATTCCGTATTGTGTTCTGTTGTTTGGCCCAAGATATTGTTTCGATACATTTCGAACATTATTTCCAGCCGCAATAGTGATTAATTTATTTGGCATTGCCTGACGCATCGCTTTTAATAAATACACTAAATTTTTATTGTCATCCGGGCTGTACTTTTGAGGAGGAATTGGAGCTCCATTAATCACTTCGGTACCATCTGTTCCTCCGGAAAGAGGATATTCCCAGTCAATGTCAAATCCATCTATAAATGGATATTTGGTAATAAAGTTTGCCATGTCTGTAGCCAAGGCAGCTCTTGCAACAGGACTTGCTGCCAATTGGAGAAAGATCCTGACCTTTGGTCCATCCTCCAACAGAAATTAAAATTTTTAAATGCGGATACTTTTGCTTGAGCTTCATCAAGTCGTAAAAGTTTCCTTTAACAGGAGCATCCCAGGGAATTCCGCCTTCCATATGCTCAAAATCAGCATACGAATCCAAACATAATAATTTGGTATTCTCCGGATGGGCAGGATCAAAAGTGGTCCCATAAAAAGAATAATTCAAATGCGTCAATTTACTTCCGTCTATCTTGGGGATATTAAAATCCCGGGCATAAATAGACCATTGCGCATAATACCCCACTACCTTTTTACCGTGAGCTGGTTGGGCTAACGCGAGTAAGGGAAACAATAACAAAAAAAGCAATCTGTAATAATGTTTCATAATTAAATTAATATTGGTTAATAGAAAAAAATAAATATTCCAATTACAATAAATTGTGCACCAAAATGCGGCACATAAAAAACAATAATTGGGATTCAATTCATTGCAAATAGAAAACATCGCAACGCACTGGAAATTAATTCATATTACTTCTAAAAATAAATACTACTATTACCGATCGTCCATAATCATTAGTGAATAGTACTGATTGATATTTATTTAATTGTTTAAAAAATTAGGTTAACTACAACTGATAAATTTGGGATTCATCAATTTAAATACTTTGTTTTGTCATGTTTTGTTTCTCTTCTTTTTATTTGGTTTTAAAATGTTATTAATTCTAAGTTGGTTATTTTTTTTTAAAGTTTTTTTGGGTTAATTTTTTTAATTGAATACGAAGTTTACCATAATTACCTCTACCAGAACTTTTCTGGCAGAGATAATAAATTACTAATAATCATGGTAACATACTAAATACTAACTCAAACCAAACTTTTAAATTAATTTTTTAAGACTTGCGTACACTGATAACTCAACATCTGCATGGTCTTTTGTATTGCATAACTCTATTAAACTCTTTAGATCATCTGCTTTTAATGTTGACTTATTATCTAAAACAAGTAATAATTCCTGCGATGCATCATTTAATTTTTTAGACAAAGGTAAAAGTGGCTGAACTAATGGTGCATTGGCACTCAACTCTACTAATCCTTTATTAACAGCGATCCACTTGTTGAAAAATGCAGTTACTTTTGCTTTATTTTCCGGTGTTTTATTGGCTAAATATTGGTTTACGGCTTCATCAAAAGCTAAAGAATCTTTGGCATCCGGTGTACAAGCATCTGCAAAAAGGGTAAACGGAGAGTACATTTGATATTCTGTTCCGCCTTTATTACGTGTATATCCTTTTAGCGGTTCACAAACATTTGAAAATTCGTTTAATGATTTTATGTTTTGATTGTTTGCAATATTTCTTAAAATAACCGCTCTGTTTCGAATGTGTGTTAACCCAAGTTCTTCTAATCTAAAGGAGACTACTTCAAGACGCTTACGCATATTCGCTACATCAGTAATATCCTCTGCAGACCAAAGTCGCTCTGCAATTGCAGCTGTTCTTGGCCAAAGTCTTGAATCTATGGTTAATGGAGTAGCAAGTTCTGTCCACATAGTAGCTTCACCACCTAATATTTTTGCTTTTTCTTCAGTCGATAAATTTGCTCCTTTTGGCATAGGATCATTTAGATAATGACTTGCAATTGGATACATCAAATCGATATAATATCCGTTTGACAAAACTGTTTTATATCCTTTTTTTACAGCGTCTACCAATGACTGACCTGCAACAACTCCTTCATTTGGACCTCTCCACGAATGAATAATAGCATCTTTTGACATGTTTTTGGTCAAAATTTCTTCCCATCCCATTAATTGTTTACCGTGTTTTTTCAACATGGGAATCAATTGCATGGTAAAATAGGTCTGTAACTCAT
>NZ_CBDIDC010000009.1:0-857250 GCF_965277525.1 Flavobacterium sp.
ATACTTTCAAGATCATTGTGTTTGTACGTAAAACGTTTACCCATGTGCAAACGAACACCATCAATAATACAAGCATGAGAATCTACATCATATACAATAATATCATTTTTAGTAACCAAAGCATCAATAGTCGAAACCATTCCCTGATATCCAAAATTCAATAGATAAGCAGCTGGTTTCATTACAAATTCAGCTAATTCATTTTCTAATTGCTCATGATATTTAGTATGTCCTGACATCATACGGGCTCCCATTGGATAAGCCGCTCCAAACTCAGTCGCAGCATCAATATCTGCCTGACGAACTTCAGGATGATTTGCAAGACCTAAATAGTCATTCAAACTCCAATTTAAAATATCTTTTCCACCAAATTTCATTCTTGGGCCAAGTTCTCCTTCTAATTTAGGGAATACAAAATACCCCTCAGCTTGTGAAGCCCATTTTCCTAATGGCCCTTTATTGTTCTGAATTCTTTCGAATAAATCTTTTACCATAAATATATTTTGAAGTAATAATTTTAATTTATACAGCGTGCAAAAATAATGATTATTATTCTAAAATTGGGTCAGGCAATTATTTTTATTAAAAAATATCCTTTATATCAATTTTCAAAAGATCTTACCTTAATCATTACAACCTATTTAACAGGATTATATCCTGTTAAATAGGTCAAAAAAACACAATTACATCTTTAATTAATAAGTAAAATATGACTTTTGTCATAATAAAAGAGAATGCTGTATTTTACTTTTGATATTAATTTAAATAGTAAAATCAAACCAAATTTATTATGGAAAAGAATTATAATATTTTGATGAAAGCAAAAACTATTATATGTTTTTTATTCGCGATAGCGCTTTTAGGCAGTTGCAAAAAAGAAGAAAAATCCAGTAATTATTCTGACATCATGACTGAAGGAGAAATGGAAGCTGAACTTACTTCTCCCCCAATGACACCAAAGCCTGTTGGAAACAGAACGGCTATGAAACTGAAAGTTAATATGGAAATTAAAGAACAAGAAGGCACAATGACCGATGGTGTAAAATATACGTATTGGACATTTGGCGGATCTGTGCCGGGAAGCTTTATCAGAACCCGTGTTGGTGATGAAGTCGAATTTCACTTAAAAAACCATCCTGACAACAAACTGCCGCACAATATTGATCTACATGCCGTTACAGGTCCCGGAGGAGGCGCAACATCATCATTGGTAGCACCCGGACATGAAAAAGTTTTTAGTTTTAAGGTTATTAATCCTGGTTTGTATGTTTATCATTGTGCAACTGCTCCTGTAGGAATGCATATTGCAAATGGTATGTATGGTCTAATCCTGGTTGAACCGGAAGGGGGACTACCTCCTGTTGATAAGGAATACTACGTAATGCAAGGTGATTTTTATACTCAGGGTGAATATGGCACAAAAGGACTTCAGGCTTTTGATATGAATAAAGCTGTAAAAGAAACTCCTGATTATGTGGTTTTTAATGGAAAAGTTGGTTCATTGACTAATGGAAATGAACTTACGGCAAAAGTGGGTGAAACAGTCCGTTTATTTGTTGGAAATGGCGGACCAAATCTGGTTTCTTCTTTTCATGTCATTGGCGAAGTATTCGATAATGTACATGTAGAAGGTGGCGCCTTTATTAACAAAAATGTTCAGACTACTTTGATTCCTGCCGGTGGTGCTGCAATTGTAGATTTTAAGGTCGAAACTCCGGGCAATTTCATTCTTGTAGATCACTCTATTTTTAGAGCATTCAACAAAGGTGCTTTGGGAATACTAAAGGTAGAAGGTGATGAAAATAAAAACATCTATTCCGGAACAATTCAGGAAGGAATTTATTTGCCCGAAGGAGGAACTATACAAAATATATCCAATAATACAGCTGCAAAAGCAGTTACGACAAATAGAACTACAGCAGAAAAAATAAAGATTGGAAAAGAAATTTTTGGAACTACTTGTTTTGCCTGTCATCAATCTGAAGGACAAGGAATTCAAAATACCTTTCCTCCTCTTGCGCAATCAGATTATCTAAATGCAGATCCAAAAAGAGCAATTAAAACCATATTGCATGGTTTATCGGGTGAAATTACAGTAAACGGCAAAAAATTCAACAATGTTATGCCAAGCCAAAATTTATCTGATGATGAAATTGCCAATGTTTTGACTTATATATATAACAGTTGGGGAAATAATAAAACAGTTGTTACACCAGAAATGGTGAAAGCACAACGATAAAAAATACTACTATGCAAAAAAGCATTTTTATTTTGATTTTTCTAGCCCAATTAACATTCGAGAGCGCACAGCATAATAAAATGGTTCCAATAAAAGAGGGATCATTTGTGCCTCTTTACGGAGCCACAACAAAAGACCCAGTTAGTGTAAAAACATTTTTTCTAGATGTTTATCCCGTCACTAATATCGAATATCTGAAATTTATTAAAAAGAATTCAAACTATAGCAAATCTAAGATAAAAGGAATTTTTGCAGACAAAAGTTATTTGGCTTATTGGAAAAATGATTTTGATTTTGGGAACGTAAATCCAAAAGCCCCGGTAACAAACGTGTCTTGGTTTGCGGCAAAAAAATACTGCGAATGTCAGGGAAAACGGTTACCAACAATAGACGAATGGGAATATGCAGCAATGGCTAACGAGAGAAAAATTGACGCCAGAACCAAAACCGAATTTAATAAATATATTTTATCCTGGTATGAAAAATCAAAAACATATGAGAATGAAATTGGAAAAACTTTCAAAAATTATTGGGGAGTTTATGATATGCATGGTTTAGTATGGGAATGGACTTTTGACTTTAACAGCTCTTTTTTATCCGGAGAGTCCCGAAAAGATAAAAGTGAAGATAAAAACCTGTTTTGTGGTGCCGGATCTGTTAATGCCACAGATTTGATGGATTATGCCGCTTTTATGCGTTACGCTTTTAGAGCCAGTCTTAAAGCCCAATACTCAACACGAAATCTTGGGTTTAGATGTGCAGGTGCAAGACAACAATAATTTCTAAATCATTTTAAAATGAAAAAAATAATCATCGCAGTATTTTTAATTGCCTTTGGTCTGCTAAGCTGCAAAGACCCTAAAAACAATACAGTTACAACAGCTAAAGAAAAAATTACTGATTTATCAATCTATAATCTTCCCTCAAAATGGACCACTCAGGATGGCAAAAATATGGAGCTACAGAGCATGAAAGGAAATGTTCTCGTTATGGTAATGATCTACACTTCGTGCAAAGCAGCATGTCCCAGATTGGTTGCAGACATGAGAACCATTGAAGCAAAACTCGATAAAAAAACCAAAAAGAATGTAAAACTTATTTTAGTTAGTATTGATCCCGTGACAGATACTCCGCAGAAATTAAAAACATTTGCAATAAGCCATAAAATGAATCAGGAACCTTGGATTTTCTTGCGATCAACAGAAGAAAACACCAGAGAATTTGCAGCGATTTTAGCCGTTAATTACAAAGAAATATCTCCAATGGAATTTTCTCATTCTAATATTATAAGCGTATTTAATACTCAGGGTGAATTAGTATATCAACAGGAAGGTTTGGGTATAGATAATACTAAAACAGTGGAAAAAATAAATCAGGAAGCTCACAAAAATTAATTCCTTATTGAACATAATGTATACAAGGACACCTTACTCTTTAAATTAGTTTTTATCAAAAAACTCTTATTTATAACCAAAATAATTAATATAAAACAAAACACTTATTCAAGACCAATTCAAATAAAAACCAATTTTAGTTTTACCTTTGGAAGTACTAATTTTTCTAACACCTAAATGATGGCTTTAAGCAACTCAAAAGATCTCAAACTAGCCGTTCTTATTGATGCCGATAATGTGCCTTACAGCAATGTAAAAGGTATGATGGAAGAAATAACAAAATTTGGCACACCAACTACAAAACGTATTTATGCGGATTGGACCAAACCGAATTCTAATGGTTGGAAAGCTGTTTTATTAGAGCATGCCATTACACCAATTCAGCAATACAGTTATACCGTAGGAAAAAATTCATCAGATTCTGCCTTAATTATCGACGCTATGGATTTGCTTTATTCCGGAAAACTGGACGGTTTTTGCATTGTGTCAAGCGATAGCGATTTTACCCGCCTTGCTATTCGTTTAAGAGAATCCGGAATGAAAGTAATTGGTATTGGAGAAAAGAAAACCCCTAACTCTTTTATTGTTGCCTGCGACCGATTTATTTATATTGAAGTTCTGGATGGCGCAATCCAGAAGAAAAAACCTAAAGCAACCGCGGCGACTAATGCAGCAGATACGAAAAAAACTGTCGAAAAACCTGCTGAAAAAGCATTGCATAAAATAGACAAACAAACCATTGAACTTATCGAAGCTACTATCGAAGATATCGAAGACGATGATGGATGGGCCTTTTTGGGAGATGTTGGAAACCTAATTGTGAAGAAAAAACCTGAATTTGATCCCAGAAACTATGGTTTTTCTAAACTTACTCCCATGCTGAAATCACTAACCGATATTCTTGAAATCGACGAAAGAGAATCGGATAAAAAAGGCATTAAACATGTGTATGTCCGCCTTCGATTCAATTAATCATTAAACTATTATCTTTTAATTTTTTACAAACATGAGAAAAAAATTCTTTATTTACGGATTCTTATTGTTTCTACTTGTTGCTGCAATTTATTATTACTCTGGCCGCGGTTTTTTACTTGTTATTGTTATTCCGATATTATTAGTGATTGGTGTTTACAATACGCTTCAAAAAAAGCATGCCATTTTGAGAAATTTTCCTGTTTTAGGCTATTTCAGGTATTTATTTGAAATGATTGCACCTGAAATTCAGCAATATTTTATCGAAAGATCTACTGATGGAAGGCCTTTTTCACGAAATCAACGCTCTTTAGTGTATCAAAGAGCCAAAAATATTGATTCAAGTACACCGTTTGGAACACAACAAAATCTAAATCATGACAGCTATGAAGGAATAAAACATTCTATTTTCCCGGCAAAAGTTAACGATGAATTACCTCGTGTATTAGTGGGCGGAAAAGATTGCAAACAACCTTATTTAGCTTCCTTATTTAATGTTTCTGCCATGAGTTTTGGCTCCTTAAGCGAAAATGCTGTTCGCGCCATAAACATTGGCGCTAAAAAAGGAAACTTCTATCAGAATACAGGAGAAGGTGGTTTAACCGAGTTTCATCTTGCAGGTGGCGGCGACATTACCTGGCAAATTGGTACCGGCTATTTTGGCTGCCGAACTCCGGAAGGAAATTTTAGCCCGGAAAAATTCTCAGAAAAAGCAAATCTTCCCAATGTTAAAATGATTGAGATTAAGCTTTCACAAGGTGCAAAACCAGGACATGGTGGTGTACTTCCGGCTGCTAAAAACACGGAACAAATCGCTAAGATAAGAGGTGTTGAACCACACACTATGATTCTTTCTCCTCCCGGGCATCATGCTTTTTCTGACAGCAAAGGTCTTATCCATTTTATCGCACAATTGCGCGAATTATCAAATGGAAAACCAATCGGATTTAAATTATGTATTGGTAATACAGCTGAATTTGAAGCTATTTGCCACGAAATGATTGCCGAGGATATTTATCCTGACTTTATAACAATTGATGGTGCCGAAGGCGGAACCGGTGCTGCTCCATTAGAATTTGCTGATGGTGTTGGAATGCCTTTTGAGCCTGCATTAATATTTGTAAACAAAACCCTTATAGGTTTGAACATTCGTGACAAAATTCGCATTATTGGTAGCGGAAAGATTATTTCAGGCTATTCTATTTTGCATGCAATAGCATTAGGCGCGGATATGTGCAACAGCGCTCGCGGATTCATGTTCTCATTAGGTTGTATTCAGGCATTGCGTTGTCATAATAACGAATGTCCTACAGGAGTTGCTACTCAAAACAAAATGCTGATGAAAGGCCTTGTTGTTACTGATAAATCAGATCGTGTATATCATTTTCATAAAAACACATTGCACTCTGCCAATGAACTTTTGGCCGCAGCCGGCAAGAAAAGCTTTGCTGATGTTGATAGTAATATCTTTATGCGCGGAGATGAATTTGGTCATCTTTCCGATTCTTATTTCCCGGATATTTTAACCAATGTCACCAAACGATAAAAAATTAAAGCCTCTTTGAAAATTACAAAGAGGCTTTTTTAAATTCTTTTATTCTATTAGATTATAGTTTAGCAGTTACTTTTTCATCTTTAGAATTACCTGCATTTTCTAAAACTGCCAACTCTTCTTTATCCACTATTTGTTGTGCAAGAATGGCATTATTATAGGCTAGAAAATAAACATCAAACTTTACTCCCTCTTCAATGAGCTCTTTAGAAATTTGATCGTTTTTAATCATTTCTTTTAATAAATCCGGAAACGACTCTTTATAAGTCAATTTGTTTGTATCGTTTTCTTCTAAATTGGTCTCAATCCTGATTTCAATTTTATTATCATTCAAAAATGCTTTAGCGCTTGTACTGGTAATACCACTACCTTTGATTGATGACGAATTATTATAAGTACTCACATGTTCCTGAATTTTTTGCTTGGTATTTTTGCAACTTACCAAAAACAAAACAACAATAAAAGCAAATGCGATTTGGGTAATTTTTTTCATAATTTTTTAGGTTTTAGGTTATTTTTTAACTCAAACATAATAAACTTTCTAAACAAAAACAATTTAGACCTATAAAATAAAAACTGTATTTATTTGAATACAAATTAATTACCCGACACTAAACCATAAAAACCAGTAAAAGAAGAAAGATTTTTAAAAAAAAATCAGTTCATTAAAATAACGTAAAAAGCCACTTTAAAACGATTAAAGTGGCTTTTTTCCTGTCATGATTTAGAAGACTACTGCAATAATTCAGTAATCGATTCTTTGTTTATGATCTCTTTTACAAGAACAGTATTATCATTGGCTAAAAAATAGGCATCAAACTGAATCCCTTCTTCAACAAGTTCTTTGGGAATCTGGTTTTTAGTAATCATTTCTTTAAGCAACTTAGGGAATTCTTTATTCGCTGCTGATTCGTTCGACGCATTTTTCTCTAAATTGGTTTCAAATCGCAATTCAATTTTGTTATCATTTATATAACCTCTGGCAGTAGTAAGCGTAACATCATCAGCCTTAAAACTTGCCGCTGTACTATTATAAGTCTTCACGTATTCCTGAAGTTTCTGCTTGGTGTTTTTACAACTTATCATCAATATTGCCATAACAGCAATACACGAAATCCGGATCATCTTTTTTATCATCATTTTTATTTATTTAGTTTCTGAAGTCTTAAAAGCGCTTCAAGATAATAATAATCTGCATAATTTATCGAACAATCTATTTCGCTTCCGGCGGGTTTATGTCCTGTTGAATGCAATAAAAAAGCCGAATTTACATCATGGCTTTGATAATGATCCGAAAGCGAAACAATCATCTTTTTAGACTTTACCAAATATTCCTTTCTTACCGTTGCCTCTTTGGTATATGAACTTAACTCAATAAGCGCCGAAGATACAATGGCTGCAGCCGACGCATCTCTTGGTTCATTTGGGATTCCAGGGGCATTAAAATCCCAATACGGAATCAAATCTTCAGTCGTTAATCTGTCTAAATAAACTCTTGCCAATTTATGAGCAAAATCCAGGAATTTAGGATCTTTTGTTTCTCTGTACACCATTGTAAAGCCGTAAATAGCCCAAGCCTGACCTCTCGCCCACATACTCTCATCACTATACCCCTGAGCAGTCATTCCTTTTATTTTTTTTCCCGTTTCATAATCGTAAATGACAACATGGTACGAACTGTAATCAGACCTGAAATGATTGTTCATTGTAGTTTCGGCATGTTTTACGGCAATGTCATAGAGCTTTTTATTTCCTCCATTTTTAGAAGCCCAAAAAAGCAGCTCCAGATTCATCATATTATCGATAATCGTATTGTGACCGCCATATTTATGATGAGGCCACGACAAAATAGTTCCCACTTTTGAATTAAAAAGCGTTGCCAAAGTATCTGCCGACTTCAGAATAATAGCTTTATATGCTTCATTTTTTGTTAAACGATATCCGTTTCCGAAACTATTAAAAATCTGGAAGCCTAAATCATGATCATTCGCTTTACTCACAGATAAAGGAATTAAAAACCGACTGAATTTATCCGCTTCTTTTTTCCATTTCTTATCTCCGGTTGCCTCATATAAATACCACAACTCTCCGGGCCAGAAACCGCTTGTCCAGTCTTTATAATCTACAAACTTCCAGTCCTTACTACCATTGGAGACAGTTCTTGGCGATGTTCCGTCATCCGGAATTATTTTTAAAGTTTTCGAAGCTTGTTCTGCACAATATTCTAATTGCTTTTTAACATTAAACGAATTGCTTTTTTGAGAATAGCCGGTATTTCCTAATATAAATAAGGTAAAAATCAGAGTAGTAAATCTTGTATTCATGTGGTTATTTTAATTTTAGACAGAGAGATTGTTTTATTATTTTACGGAATTGATAAATTTATAAAATAAGGCAGACGTAGCCGAATCTTTGTATTTTTGTTTACCCAAAAAAGTACTAATGATGCCATCAAAAATCAAAACTTGAAAAAATACAGATCTTATTATTTTATTTTACTCCTTTTGATTATTTTTCTGGGAATCTTCTCCAGAAAATTTGAGGCAATACCACTATGCACCGGAGACTTTCTTTATGCCGTGATGATGTACGTTTTTATTCGGATAGTATTGATCGATAAAAAAGGCATCCAAATTATGATTACCTCGTTATTAATTTGCTACGGAATTGAATTTTCTCAACTCTGCCAAGCAACCTGGATTAACGAACTTAGACCTACTTTATTTGGAAGATATCTTTTAGGACAAGGTTTTTTATGGAGCGATATTCTGGCTTATACTTGTGGAGTCTTCGTTGCCTTTATAATTGAAAGAATTGCCTTAAAACGTAAATTATTATAAGTAGTCATTTTTGTCAAAGTTTTTAAACAGAAAGTACAAGAAATTAAAAAAACATCATTTCAAAGTTAGTCTGCTTTTTTTGTCATCCTAAGGAACGAGAGATCTCCGCACGCTGCTCTACAATTTAGAAAAAAAATACTTTGCGTTTTCCTCGGGATGACAATAGCCGTGGTGACGTTGTGTAAAATATTAAAATCTTTTTTAATGTATAAAATTAATCTTCTTTACTATTGTTGTTTTTTAAACTTTAACAAAGACCGCGTCGAACACCACAATTAACTAATCCAGCGTTTGCGTAATTTTATCAAGATTTAAACTGTTTGCCATGGCTGTAAAGATTTGATAATAGGTAGATTTATTATCATACAACTCATCATGAGTTCCTTTTTCGACACATCTGCCTTGTTCTAAAACTATTATGTTTGCCGCATCAATAATTTGAGAAATACTGTGGGAAATAATAATTACAGTTCTGTCTTTTTTGATCGCATCCAGTGATTTTTTTATTTGTTCTGTCGCTATCGCATCCAAACTCGCTGTTGGTTCATCAAGAAATATAATTGGTGGATTTTTTAAAAACAATCTTGCTATAGCTATCCTTTGTTGCTGTCCTCCCGAAAGTAAATGTGCGTCAGAATCATATCCTTTTGGTAATTGCATCACCTGCTCGTGTATATAAGCTTGTTTAGCAGCATCTACAATTTCAGATTGTGATGCGTCCGGTTTTCCGTATAAAATATTTTCAGCAATTGTACCTTTAAAAATATGATTCTTCTGCAGTACCAATCCAATATTCTTGCGCAGAAAATCAGTATCATAATCATTTAAATCAACTCCGTCCAGGTATATTTTACCGGATGAAGGCAAATAAAACTTATCCAGCAAATTGATAATTGTACTTTTCCCCGCTCCACTTAATCCTACCAGAGCAGTAGTTTCATTTGGTTTAATGGTAAAATCAATTCCAAAAAGAGCTTTTGTTCCGTTTGGATAAACAAAATCAACATTTTTCACTTCTATAAGTCCCACAATTTTTTCAGGAATATAATCCCCGCTGGTTTCTTTTTCATTATCTGATTCTAAAATATCAAAGAATCCTTCAGAATAAATCAAGGCATCATTTACTTCATCATAAATACGATGCAATTGTCTAATTGGTGCAGATACATTATTAAACAACATGATATGAAACATTATTGCACCAATTGTCATCGTATTATTCAAAACAAAATAAGCCGTTAGAATGATAATAATCACCACTCCTATTTGTTCTACAAAACCTTTTACACTTTCAAAGATAAAACTGGTTTTTCTGGTGGCCAGCTGATTCTCGGTCATTTCAAACTGAATGTCCTTATGCCGATCCGCTTCCATTGGTTCCCGAACAAATGATTTAATAACAGTTATAGATTCAATCAAACTAATGATTCCGTTATTTTTAGTTTCACGGTAATTGCGCATTCGTCTCCTAAAACCACTCAATTTAACGGCTTGTAACTGACTGATATAAAAATAAACCGGAATAATACATAAACTCACCAAACCTACATAGACATTCGCATAAAACATAATTGTCAAAGCCACAAAAGCATTTGCAAACAAAGGCAGAATATCAATAAAAAAATTCTGAACCAATCTTGTTAAACTGCTTATTCCTAAATCGATTCTGGTTTGGAGTTTTCCGCTTTCATTTTCGTTAGATGTATAAAATTCCATTCGGTAACTTAGGATTTTTTCAACTATTGCCTGCGAAATATCACGGGTTATAAATATGCGTAGTTTTTCTCCATAAAACTTCTGGCCAAACTGTACTACTGAATAAACCAATTCTTTAGAAAGTAAAACAATACTAATAATCTCTAACAAATGAAACCCTTTTGACAATGGTTCGTGAGCTACCATCAAGTCACTGATGGAATCTACGGTATATTTTAATATTAATGCATTTACCTGAGCGGCAAACGATCCCAGAAAAGTAAGCAATAAAGTCGCAATAACCATTTTTCTGTAAGGCTTGACAAAAGGGGTTATTTTTTTATACAATAAAGAAATCTTCATTTATTTTAATTTTTCGTCACATATCAAATATAAGAATTCTAAATTTGTGTTTAGATATTCTGCAACATATAAAAACATACTCTCATGCAACTGGTTTTCGCTTCAAACAATCTTAATAAAATCAAAGAAATTCAAAGCATCTTAAAAGGATCTATCCAATTATTAAGTCTGGAAGATATTGGCTGCCATGAAGAAATAGAAGAAACTGCCAATACTATACAAGGAAATGCTATTTTGAAAGCCAACTATGTAACTGAAAAATATGGTTACGATTGTTTTGCAGATGATTCCGGTCTGGAAGTTACAGCCTTAAATGGAGAACCTGGCGTATATTCAGCACGATATGCCGGAAAGCAAAGAAATTCAGATGACAATATGAATAAACTTCTGAATGCCCTGTCAGACAAAGAAGACCGAAGCGCACAGTTCAAGACCGTTATTGCATTAAACATAAAAGGAGAACAACATTTATTTACGGGAATTGCAAAAGGGAATATTGTTTTAAAGAAAACAGGAAATCATGGCTTTGGTTACGATCCCATTTTTCAGCCCGAAAATTACAATGAAACTTTTGCCGAATTATCTTCAGAAATTAAAAATAAAATCAGCCATCGTGCGAAAGCAACTCAGCAACTAATTGATTTCCTGAACTCCAGAAAATAATTGTTTAAAATACAACATTTTATTAGGCAAAATTGATATTTCACGACGTATTTTTTTTATCAATTCTGTAATTTCTTTCAAAAATCATTTTACAATAAACATAACTTTTTGATAATCAAATCATAACAAATATACAATTCTTAAAATAGCATTAGTTTATCTGAATAATTAACTGTAATTTTGCACCCTATTTTAAATACATATATGAATAAATTTGAACAATTAGGATTGAATGAATCGTTACTGAAGGCGATTTTAGATCTAGGATTTGAAAATCCGTCAGAGGTACAGGAAAAGGCGATTCCCCTATTATTGGAAAAAGACACAGATATGGTTGCGTTGGCTCAGACAGGGACAGGGAAAACGGCAGCTTTCGGTTTTCCGCTAATTCAAAAAATTGATGCTGACAACAAAAACACACAAGCATTAGTTTTATCGCCAACACGAGAACTTTGTTTACAGATTACCAACGAACTTAAAAACTACTCAAAATACGAAAAAGGTATTAATGTGGTAGCAGTTTACGGCGGGGCTAGTATTACAGAGCAAGCTAGGGACATTAAAAGAGGAGCACAAATTATTGTAGCTACTCCGGGGAGAATGCAAGACATGATCAACAGAGGCCTTGTAAACATTAAAAATATAGATTACTGTATTCTTGATGAGGCTGACGAAATGTTGAACATGGGGTTTTATGAGGATATCGTGTCTATATTATCAGATACTCCAGATCAAAAAAGTACATGGTTGTTCTCTGCAACTATGCCACAAGAGGTTGCCAGAATTGCAAAACAATTCATGAGCGATCCTGTAGAAATTACTGTTGGAGCTAAAAACTCAGGTTCTGCAACAGTTTCTCACGAATTTTACTTAGTAAATGCTCGTGATCGTTATGAAGCTTTGAAACGTTTAGCCGATGCAAATCCAGATATTTTCTCTGTGGTTTTCTGTCGTACTAAAAGAGATACACAAGCTGTAGCTGAAAAATTAATTGAAGATGGATACAGCGCTGCTGCATTGCACGGAGATTTATCTCAGGCGCAACGTGATGGTGTAATGAAATCTTTCCGTGGAAGACAAATTCAGATGCTTGTTGCTACTGACGTTGCTGCACGTGGTATTGACGTAGATAACATTACTCACGTAGTGAACTACCAATTACCTGACGAAATCGAAACTTACAACCACCGTTCAGGACGTACTGGTAGAGCTGGAAAATTAGGAACTTCTATTGTAATTGTTACAAAAAGTGAGTTGCGTAAAATTTCTTCTATCGAAAGAATCATCAAACAAAAGTTTGAAGAGAAATCTATTCCGTCCGGAATCGAAATTTGTGAGATTCAATTATTGCACTTAGCAAACAAAATTAAAGATACTGAAGTTGATCACGAAATTGACAACTATTTGCCAGCAATCAATAACGTTCTTGAAGGTTTATCTAAAGAAGAGTTGATCAAGAAAATGGTTTCAGTAGAATTTAACCGTTTTATTGCTTACTACAAAAAGAACAGAGATATTTCTAACCAGTCTTCAGGTTCTGAAAGACGCGAAAGAGGAGATTCTGAGCCAAGAGAATTTAATAATAACGGAGCAGTTCGTTATTTTGTAAACATCGGTTCAAGAGATAATTTCGATTGGATGTCTCTTAAAGATTACCTGAAAGAAACATTAGACTTAGGTCGTGATGACGTTTTCAAAGTAGATGTAAAAGAGGGATTCTCTTTCTTTAACACTGATCCAGAGCACACTGAAAAAGTAATGGAAGTATTAAACAACGTACAATTAGAAGGACGTCGTATTAATGTTGAAATTTCTAAAAATGATGGTGGCGGAAGACGTGACCATAACGGACGCAGCGGTGGCGGAGGTGGACGTAGTTCTGCTCCAAGACGCGAAGGAAGTTTTGCTCCAAGACGTGAAGGTTCTGGTGGTGGATTCAGAAGCGACAGAAACTCAGCTCCTAGAGAAGGTGGTTTCAGAAGCGACAGAAACTCTGCTCCAAGAGAAGGTGGCTTTAGAAATTCAGCTCCAAGAACAGAAGGTGGCTCAGACAGAGCTCCAAGACGTTCTGAAAGCTTTGGTGATTCACCAAGACCAAGAAGACCAAGAAGAGATTAATTCTCTTTGTTAATTTTCTGATAATTATATTCGAAGACTGCGAAATATTTAATCCCTATTTAGTACTTTTAGTGCTTTAAATCAGGATATGAAATATTTCGCAGTTTTCTTTTTTACACTACTATCTACTACTATTAGTTTTGCACAAGATGTTGAATCTACAGTACCACAAAGGGTATCAGGTTATATTATCAATGATAATACGAAACAACCGCTTGCCAATGTAAACATCATCAATACCAACAAAGTTCGTGGTGCAAAGTCTGATGCTAAAGGATATTTTGAGATAGATGTACAGCTAAATGATACTATTCACTTTTCAATTTTAGGATTTCAATCTTTGAGAATCAGAGTAACGAATGACTGGATAAAAAACAAAGTGACCAGAATTCAGCTGACCGAAAAAGCAATTGCCCTTGAAGAAGTTATTATTGCTCCTTTCAGTTTAACCGGATATCTTGAAGTTGATTCAAAATTAATTCCAACTAAAGAAAACTACCGTTATAGCATTTCAGGCCTTACACAAGGTTATGAAGCAGGTGAATACTCTCCAAATGCTTTTGGAAAAGTGCTTGGATCTATTTTCAACCCTGCAGATGTACTCTATGGCTTCTTTGGGAAAAATGCCAAAGAACTTAAGAAATTAAAAGAAATGAGGAAAGATGATACGGTTCGGAATCTTCTTGAATCCAAATACGATCGCGAAACCGTCTCAGTACTTTTGGGTATTAGCAAAGACGAGATTCCTGAAATCTTACAACGTTGCAACTACTCTGAATCCTTTATACAATCAGCAAATGATTTGCAGATTATGGATGCAATTAATGGCTGTTATGAACAATACAAAGTACTAAAACGTAATTAAAAACATTACACTTAAAATCAATACTTAAATCCTCAATCTTAAAAATTGGGGATTTTTTTTTATTCATTAAAAACATAATAACACTCTTCTGCCTGCATTTATAATCCTTTTACCTAATAAATATAGATTTTAGTCCTTTTTTTTGATTAAATTAGACATCAATTTTCCTGTAGATTTTAGTAGAACTATAATTCTATCCCTTACACATGACAGATATAACTAAAAAAGTCTTGAATTTTATTGATCTTCATAAAGGCGAAGAAAATAAAAAATCGGTAATCGAAAACATAACAAGTGCCGTTTCCTTCAGAGGTTCAAATATTTGGATTTTAGCATGTGCAATTATTATAGCCTCAGTGGGTTTAAATGTAAATTCAACAGCTGTAATTATCGGTGCAATGCTAATTTCTCCTTTGATGGGACCAATTGTTGGCACCGGTTTTGGTTTAGGGATGTATGATTTTGAGCTTTTAAAGAAATCATTAAAAAATTTAGTCATTGCAACTGTGGTTAGTTTGGCTACTTCAGCTATCTACTTCTATATTAGCCCTTTTAAAGAAGCACAATCAGAATTATTAGCCAGAACTTCTCCAAACATTTATGACATTTTAATTGCCTTTTTTGGAGGTTTGGTTGGTGTAATTGCGGTAACAAGGGTAGAAAAAGGCAATCCTATTCCCGGTGTAGCTATTGCAACTGCCTTAATGCCACCGCTCTGTACAGCTGGTTATGGTTTAGCACTTGGCAATTATCTGTACTTTTTTGGTGCCATGTATCTGTACACTATTAATTGCGTATTTATTTGCATTGCTACTTTTGTAATTGTCAAATACCTAAACTATCCCATTACACAGCAATTAGATTTAAAGCATCAAAAGCGCGTTAAATACGGTGTTACCATTCTCATTTTACTTTTAATTGTACCAAGCATCTATTTTGCTTATCAGTTATACATTCAAAAAAGTTATAATTCCAGAACAGAAGTTTTCATTCAAAAAGAATTCCTTGATAATGATTATCCCATTATTTATAAAAAAATAAGGTACAATACAGATCCCAAAAGAATCGAACTTGCCTTTTTAGCCAAAAAGTTCAGTGATACTGAAATTATCAATCTGAATAAAAAACTGATCAATTATGATCTTCCTAATACAAAATTGATCATCAGGCAAGACACCATCAACCTGCGAAAGGATATCATGAATCAAATCAACAACAATCAAAGTGTGATAGATCAAAAAGATATTTTAATTAATAATTTACGGAATCAACTGGCGCAATATCAATTCGATACAAATCAGATTAGCAATGAAGCCAAAATACTTTTCCCAAGTCTCACTTCTTTAAAAATTGGAAATTACAGCATTGAAAATGAGGCGAATAAATCAAAAATTATTCCTGTAATACTTTTTCAAAGCAATAAAAAAGTAGATGTAGCAACAAAACAAAAAATGAAAATGTGGCTAAAAACAAGACTTGAAAAAGATTCTATTGAGGTATATCAACAAAATAATTAATACAAACCCAAAAATAGAACCTATATTTACTTTAAAATAAGTTAACTATATAAATCGGAATATTATGGCAAAGAGTCAAGATGCTAAAAAAACAGCAAAAAAAGAACCGCTAAAAACGGCTAAAGAGAAAAAAGAAGAAAAGAGAGAAAAGAAAAATGCTCCTAAAAGAGACTAATTTTTAGTATTCAGTCGCAGTTTTCAGTAATTAATTAAAATTGCTTACCAAAAACTGCGACTGTCAACTTATTATTTAACCGGAATATTCGAAAGAATTTCTAATACAAATTTCCAATATTTCTGAGCAGAAGAAATACTCGCTCTCTCATCCGGAGAATGCGCACCATGAATGGTTGGGCCAAAAGAAATCATATCCATATCCGGATAATTAGTTCCTAAAATTCCACATTCTAAACCAGCGTGACAAGCCACAACTTTTGGCTTTTCATTATTTTGTTTTTCGTAGATTCCAACCAAAGTATCTAATATCTCAGAATTCACATTTGGAGTCCATCCCGGATAAGAACCTGAAAGTTCTACTTCACAACCTACCAATTCAAAAGCTGAACGCAATGCATTAGCCAAATCGAATTTTGAAGTTTCAACAGATGAACGTGTTAAACATCCAATAGATATTTCACCATCTTTTACTATAACTCTGGCAATATTATTAGAAGTTTCAACTAAATCAGCCATATCAGCACTCATTCTGTAAACACCATTGTGAGCTGCATAAATAGCACGAATAATTCCTTCCTGAACTCCCAGATCCATCACTTTTGCAGGTGTATCGCATTTTACAATTTCAATAGACAGATTGGGCTCAGTTGTTTTATATTCTGCTTTAATATCGTTGATGATTTCCTGCATATCAAAAATATACGCTTCATCAAACATTTCAGAAATAATGACTTTCGCAACACTTTCTCTTGGAATGGCGTTTCTCAAACTTCCACCGTTAATTTCAGCTACCTGCAAACCAAAGTTTTCAAAAGCATCAAACAACAAACGGTTCATGATTTTATTAGCGTTTCCTAAACCTTTATGAATATCCATTCCTGAATGACCACCATTTAGACCTTTTACGGTAATGAGATGCCCAACAGAACCTTCCGGAACTTCTTCTTCATGGTAGGTTCTTGTAGCGGTTACATCAATTCCTCCAGCGCAACCTATATCAATTTCATCATCTTCTTCAGTATCTAAATTCAAAAGAATCTGACCTTGAAGAATCCCTCCTTTTAGATTTAAAGCTCCTGTCATTCCAGTTTCTTCATCAATGGTAAACAAAGCTTCGATTGCAGGATGCGGAATGTCTTTGCTTTCTAAAATAGCCATAATTGTCGCTACTCCCAAACCATTATCAGCACCTAGTGTCGTACCACGGGCGCGAACCCAGTCACCATCTACATACATGTCGATTCCCTGAGTATCAAAATCAAAAACAGTATCCGCATTTTTTTGATGCACCATATCAAGATGCCCCTGCATAACAATTGCTTTACGGTTTTCCATTCCCGGAGTTGCAGGTTTTCTGATAATTACATTTCGGATTTCGTCTTCAAAAGTTTCTAAACCTAAGCTGTTTCCAAAGTTTTTCATAAACTCGATTACACGTTCTTCTTTCTTTGACGGACGAGGAACTGCGTTTAAATCGGCAAACTTATTCCATAGCGCTTTAGGCTCCAGATTTCTTATTTCTTGACTCATTATATTTTGTTTGAAGTTTAACAATTAAGAGCCCCAAAGTTACAAAGTTTAAATGCTATTCACGGGCAAAAACATTTAATTTTTTCTGCCACTCCCGATAGCTATCTGGATTCACAAATTAGCACAAATTAAAATGTAGATAAAACTGAATCACACTACTAATAACTATTTTACTACCTTAGAAAAAAAATATTAATTAGTGAAAATTCGTAGAATTCCTGATTATTTTTTTTAAATTGTATTTATATTTACGTATCCAAAATTAAAATTTTGAAATCAAAATACATTTTACCTTTACTGCTGCTTTTACAAATTATAGCTTTAAAAATTCTGCGCTTCTTTCCGGAATTTACAGAACGTTTTTATAGTAACGGATTGTATTTGAAAACATCTCACTTTTCAAGAATCCTTTTGGGTAAAATTCCATTTTCAGTTGGAGATTGTCTTTATTCTATCTTGATTTTGTTTTTGATTCGGTGGATTTGGAAAACGAGAAAAACATGGAAAATACAATGGAAAGAAAATCTTCTGCAGGCTCTTAGCGTCCTTTCTGTATTTTACTTTTTCTTTCACTTACTTTGGGCATTAAACTATTATCGAGAACCTCTTTTTGAAAAAATGAAGATTGAAAGAGAATATACTGATGCTGAGTTATTAACTTTTACCAAAAAACTAATTGCAAAAACAAACGAAATTCAGCTTCAAATTACTAAAAAAGACAGCAATAAAATAGTTTTTCCATATTCCCAAAAGCAGGCCTTTCAGATGAATTTAAGCGGTTATGAAAATCTGGCAACCGAATATTCTTATTTTAAATACGAAATACCAAGCGTCAAAAAATCACTTTTTAGCCTGCCCCTGACCTACATGGGTTTTGGCGGTTATCTGAATCCCTTTACGAACGAAGCCCAGGTAAATAATTTATTACCAATGTACAATTTTCCTGTTACGACTTGTCATGAAATGGCACATCAAATGGGCTATGCCAGCGAAAGTGAATGTAATTTTATCGGGGTTTTAGCTTCTGTAAAAAATCAAAATTTATATTATCAGTATTCCGGATACAGCTTTGCCTTGCGTTATTGCCTGGGAATCTGGCAGGTTAAAAACGAAAAGATATTCAAACAATTAAAAAAAACAGTTCACATTGGAATTTTAAAAAACTATCAGGAAAGCCAGGATTTCTGGAAGCAATACGATACTTTTATTGATAAAGGATTCCATGTTTTTTATGATAATTTTTTAAAAACAAACAATCAAAAAGACGGGATGGAAGGCTATAGCAAATTTGTAGATTTAATGGTGAATTATTATAAAACAAAAAAATTATGATACTACACCACGAATTACACGAATTGGTACGAATTTTTATAAAAGAAACCAATCTTAGTTAAATGAATTTAATAACTAAAGGACAAGCAATAATTTTTGTGTAATTCGTGGCTAAAAAAATAATTCGTTGTAACAAAATTGATTTCAGTACTACTAATACAACATGAGCGAAAATCTAGAACAGTCATTTGTTGCGCAATTGCAGGCAAATCAGAATATAATCCACAAGATTTGTAGATTATATACTGCTGGCGAAGACGCTCACAAAGACTTGTTTCAGGAAATCACCATTCAGTTATGGAAAGCTTATCCGAAATTTAGAGGCGATAGTAAATTTTCTACCTGGACATATCGCGTCGCCTTGAATACCGCCATTACCTTATACCGGAAAACCAAACGTACCGTATCAACGGTAGAGTACGAAAGTCATCAGCATTTTATAAAAGATGTTGATTACAATTATGAAGAAGAAGAACAGATTAAATTGATGTATAAGGCCGTTTATCAGCTCAATGACATCGAAAAAGCATTAGTTTTTATGTATTTAGAAGACAAAGATTATCAGGAAATAGCCGAGACCTTAGGGATAAGCGAAGTGAATGCACGTGTGAAAATGAATAGAATTAAAGGGAAACTTAAAAAAATACTAAATCCTTAAAAATTATTATGAAAGAACTGGATTTATTAAAAAAAGACTGGAAAAAGAACGCTGATTCTTTTCAACAAATTTCTGAAAAAGAGATTTATAAAATGATTCACAAAAAATCATCTTCTATAGTGAAGTGGATTTTGATCATTAGTATTTTGGAAATTTCGTTTTGGACTGTCTCCAATTTATTTATCAATACCGATGATTTATTGCGAAAAATGAACCATCCTGAAATTGTACTGGCACTAGACCTTTTAACCTATTTCAATTACATCGTGGGTCTTATTTTTGTAATCATTTTTTATAAAAATTACCAAACCATTTCAACAACTGTTGCAACAAAATCATTGATGAGTGCTATTTTAAGAACCCGAAAAACGGTTCAATACTATGTATGGTACAATTTAGGAATGATTATCGTTTCGACGATCTTAAGCTTTTTTGTTGGTTTTGTCTACAATCCTGACATGGCCTTTTTACGAGATAAATTAGCCGCTAACGGCAAAGCAATGCTTGCATCTGCCGGAATTTTAATGCTGATCATATTAGGTTTCTTCGGAATGTTCTGGTGTTTTTACAGACTACTTTACGGAACTTTACTAAGACGTTTATATACAAATTATAAAGAGTTGAAGAAAATTGATTTTTGATTAAGTCGCCTAAGGTGCTGAGACACTAAGTTTCTAAGTTTTTTTTAAAGTCGTTACAGCTTAAAAAAACCAAGTTAGTAAGTTTTCAAACTTAACAGTTTATATAAGATCTAATGTTCGCTTTCTGATGCCTTATAACTCCATCTTCTCATTTCATTAAGTTCTTCCTCTACTTTGATTACCTCGGCAGGAATAACTTTCAGGAACGACGGATGCTGCTCAATAGCATATTCTACTTTTTCAACAATTTGTTCTATGGTATCATTTTCATAATCAATATCAAGAGGTTCTTTGATAATGAAAGATTGTAGAATTCCTTTTTTCTTCATTCGCAATCCCTTTTTATCAAATGAACGACGAAAACCATCAATAACAATAGGAATTACAATTGGTTTATGTTGTTTAATAATATGGGCTGTTCCTTTGCGTACGGGCTTAAACGATTTTGTAGTTCCTTGCGGAAATGTAATTACCCAGCCATCTTCAAGCGCAATTCTAATGTTCTCGGTATCATTTGGGTTAACTTCACGTTTTTCTGTAACATCAACTCCTTTTGCACGCCAGGTTCTTTCCACCGTGATAGCACCAACGTAAGCTAATATTCGTGGTAATAAACCTGCCTGCATGGTTTCTTTGGCCGCGACATAATAAATATTCATCTTTGGTTGCCATAGATATCCAATATTCTTAATAGTATCCTGACGTCCGCTTAAACTTGCGTTAAACACATGAAACATCGCTACAACGTCAGCAAAATAAGTCTGGTGATTGGATATAAAAAGCACATTTGTATCTGGCAAAGTCTTAATGATCTCAGATCCTTCAATCTGCAAATCGTTAAAACCCCTGTATCTCCTATGAGTCATGGCACCCAAAATACGAATTAACCATTTCTTGATGAATAATATATGTCCAAAAGGATTTCGCTTAAACAATCCCATAGCTGTGTTTTGTATTTTTTTGTTATCACGCAAACATACAAAAATTATTCTTTTAGCAATACTATAAAGCAATTTCGCAAATAAATTGTTATTATAATGAATATCAAATTGTTAATTTTCTTTCTTTACTTGTTTCCTTCAAAAACAATTTTCAAAACATCTCTCAATTCACTTAATATCATTGCAGTAGCTCCCCAAACGATATGATTCTGAATATTAAATGCCGGAACTACAATATTATTTGCATAAGAAGTTGACAACGTGGCTTCGACAATAATTTCATCGTCTAAAAAAACAGACAACGGCAACTCTATAATATCGGCTACTTCTCTAATATCGGGATAAAATGAAAGTTCTTCTTTTGAAATTCCTAAAAAAGGGTGCACCAAAAAATTACTTGGCGGAATATACATTGGTGTAAAATGTTTGAGTATCTCTACCTTTTCAGGTACTACTCCAACTTCTTCATGTGTTTCCCTTAGTGCTGTTTCCTGATAATCTGCATCTGTAGTTTCATATTTCCCTCCCGGAAAAGCAATTTGAGATGAGTGAACTCCATTATAAGCATTCCTGACAATTAAAACCAAATGCGTTTTCTCTTCTTTTGGATAAAACAACATCATTACAGCTGCTATTCTGGGATTTTCTATTTTAAGGTCCAGATTTTTAAGGGCTTCTATTCTTTCTTTGGGAGCCATTTTTATATGAGAAGCCACTGCCGGTAGTTCTACCGGAATTAAATTAGGAACATATTGCAAAAAATCTTGAAAATCCATAATCAAAGTTTATTTTTGTACTTTCAAATAAAATATAAATATAGTTTAGAAAACGGGTTCCTACAAGCTTTCTAAAATCAAAGCCATAAAAATGTACAGTAAAGAAGAATCACAAAAAATAAAAAGAGAATTTTGGGTGGCTTTCGCAGAGAAATATCCGCGAAAATGGGTCCTTTATGACACAAAGATTAAAGATTTCTCTTTTAAATTTTATGTAGACAATAAAAAAGCACAAGTTTTAATTGATATCGAACAGAGAAGCGATGAAAAACGAAATGCTTATTTTGAAAAATTGGAGGCTTTAAAAAATATTCTGGAAGAAGAATTTATTAAAGATCTGGTTTTCGAAAAAAACTACACGCTGGAAAGTGGTAAAACCATCAGCCGAATCTGGATCGAAATACAAGGTGTAGGTTTTAGTAACCGCAATAACTGGGATACTATTTTTGATTTCTTTTTCGAAAAAATGAATGCTTTGGAAATGTTTTATCTCGAGTATGATGATTTTATTAAAGATATTGATTCTTAAAAGGTACTAAGATTCTCAGATGCTAAGCTTCTGAGTTTTTATATAGCAAACCCGACAGGTTTTAGAAATCTATCGGGTTTGTTGCTTTAACAATTGTAGCTATTCTTATTTTTCTGCTTAAACTGCAACTTTTCTAAATCCCTTAATTAATAACCACAAAACTATTGCAATTTCAGCTACCGAGGATGTTAAACCAACAATTGTGCCCGTTATCGCATAATGATAATCCGGAAATAATACAAAAGTAAAAGCATCAACTACATAAGCTGATCCGCCTATAACTAATAGTACGCCAAAAATCTTAGGAATAAATTCTGACTTACACACCAGCTGTCCAAAAGGAATTAACCAAAGTCCCCAGAAGATGCCTATAACAACATTTCCGTAATTATACATTTTAAGAAATGCCATTATTAAGGATTGTAATTGTGCGGGTTTAAAAGACTTCATGAAATCTGCTTTCAACAATAATAAGGCAAACAATTGGTTAAAAATAATTAAAAAGGCTATTGGTACGCCCACAATTACCAATGCAAACATAGTTCTGGACAAATGCTTGTTTACATTTTTAAATAAGTTGTAAAGTTGCAAAACTAAAAAAACAAATAAAGTCTGACAGATTAAGTTGCTCATAATACCAGCGCGAAACAAAATCTCATGCTTTAATATTGTACGCATTGTAAAAGACAGATTACCTGAATCTATCAGTTGCATCGGCACATACATAATGCCAAAAATACCTGTTACGACAATAAACAGATATATTACACCTGCTGTTCGGGCTGTTCTTTTCAGATTGATTTCTTCGTGAGCCATATCTTAAGTTATTGATTTAATACAATCTAAGATAGTACTTATTTTATATTTTAATAAAAAAACTAAATATATACAACCGACAGATTTTAAAACCTATCTGATTCTTCTGAAATCGTGGCCACTAAAATTTACACACTAAAAATATTATAAACAATAATATGATCGTCGTAGTTGATATAAAGTTGCTTACGATAATCTTGCTTTTTTCGGGTAATGATAGAAAGTTTGCATTCCCGGCCGTCATTATCTTTACACATGAAAGAATAGACAATATCAGTATCGTTTTCTTCTCGTTCGATATAATCCAGAATTTTAAAAAGCTGTATTTCCTGAGAGTAAACTACAATTCTATGTTTATTGGTGTCCAGAACTAATGATAAATTTACCAAATCAAGATTCGACCATTCGCCCCATTTCCCTTTTTCATTCTTTTCTAAAACACTAAACCCAGAAGTTTTAAATTGATAAGTCTGGCTATAAGCTTGTTGCAGACAAAGTCCTAAAAATAGTAGTAATATATAAGTGCGGATAGAATTCATATAATATGTAATGCAGATAATTAGAACTCAAATTTAGCTTTTTCTTGGCAAGCAACTTCAAATTCAGCTATCATTTCTTGAACAATTTGTTGTACAGGCAAAATCTCATGAATTAATCCCGCAATTTGCCCAATTTCGAGCTCGCCCTCTTCAAGATCACCTTCGAACATTCCTTTTTTGGCCCTCGCCCTGCCTAAAAGCTGTACTAAATCTTCTTTGGATGGACATTTTTCATACAATTCCTGAACATCATTGTAGAATTTATTTTTAATCAATCGTACAGGAGCTAATTCTTTCAATGTCAATTGTGTATCACCTTCTTTAACTTTAACTATCGTTTCTTTAAAATTATTGTGTGAAGAAGATTCTATCGATGCAGCAAAACGGCTTCCTACCTGAACACCATCTGCACCAAGAATCATTGTGGCAAGCATTCCGCGTCCGGTTGCAATTCCACCGGCAGCTATAATCGGGATATTGATTTTTTCTTTCACCATTGGAATCAAAGTCAGTGTTGTCGTTTCATCACGGCCGTTATGCCCGCCTGCTTCAAAACCTTCAGCAACAATGGCATCCACTCCGGCTTCTTGTGCTTTTAGAGCAAAAACACTACTACTTACCACATGCACAACCGTAATTCCTTTCTCTTTCAAAAAAGAAGTCCAGGTTTTAGGATTTCCCGCAGAAGTAAATACGATTTTCACGCCTTCTTCGATCACAATATTCATGATTTCTTCGATATTAGGATACAACATCGGAATGTTGACCCCAAAAGGTTTATCGGTTGCTTTTTTGCATTTCCGGATATGTTCACGTAATACTTCAGGATACATTGAACCTGCTCCAATAAGTCCCAAACCTCCCGCATTACTTACAGCCGAAGCTAATTTATAACCGCTATTCCAGATCATTCCGCCCTGAACAATAGGATATTTTATATTAAAAAGTTGTGTAATTTTATTCATTCAAAAAGGCTATTATTGTTTGATTATCTTTCCTGTTTTGTGCAAATCATCAGTATCAAAAGTATAAAAATAGAGTCCGCTTTTCAAAGCTTCAACAGAAAGAACCGGATTTTGATTCGTTATTTGTTGCTCTATTATTTTCTGTCCTAAAACAGAATAAACTGAAACAGAAGCTTTATCACTTTTAAACAAGAATGAAACTGTCGTATTAGCAGGATTTGGAAACACTGAAAAATCAGAAGAAGACGATTGAAAAGTATCAATACCTAAAGTTGACCCAAAATTTGGAATTCCGTAACCATAATTATTATTTGGAGCAGCATATCTATCTGAGGACTGAAGTACCATTTGCCTGATTTCTTTATTGGTTTTAGACGGAAAAGCCTGCCACAAACATGCAATCATTCCTGCCATGATCGGACAAGAAAATGAAGTTCCGCTGGCTGTTGTAATAGTTCCGGAAGTATTTGAAACTACTGCTGAAGCTCCCTGAGCCATAACATCCGGTTTTATACGATTGTCGAAACTTGGACCAATTGAACTACTACCTGCTTTTACCTTTGAAGCTGTTACAGAACCAACAGTAATAACAGAAACAGCATCCGCCGGCCCTCCAATATGAGGCTCTGAGGTGCTTCCTTCATTTCCTGCTGAGGCTACCACGATTATTCCTTTACTAAAAGCGATTTCAGCGCCACGCGAAATAAAATTAGTAGAACCATTCATATCACTATAGGTGTGACTATAATTGGCATTATCAAAATCAAAATAACCAAGGGAAGTGGTGATAATGTCAACTCCTAAATTATCTGCTTTTTCCGCTGCCTCTACCCAATAGGATTCTTCGACAGGATTCTCAGTAGGATCATATTCTGTAATGAACAAATAATAAAAAGCATCGGGAGCAGTGCCTATAAGAGCACTTTCCTTATAGCCGCCCATTGTAGAAAGTACCATAGTTCCGTGATCGTCACCTGTATAGAAATTTTCATTTCTGTTGACAAAATCATAACCTCCTAAGATTTGATTGTTATCGATCAGTTTTTTAAAAGGCTGAGCGGTGTTGACACCCGGAAAACCAGCATCTAAAACAGCAATTATTTTACCTGATCCTGTATAATTCTGTTGATGCAAAATCTGACCATTAAGCATCTGAATTTGATTTGCAGAAGATCCGTAAGCGTAATCAACAGTCGTTTTAAGCTTGTCGTTGATTTTAGAAACCTTGTGCTCTGAAACCTTTTTTGAAGTTCCATTTAAATTTTTATTCGCAAAAACTACTTTGTCTACAAATGATAATGATTTTAGCGATAAAATATCCGTTTGAGTTCCTCGAATATGAAGTGCATTTAACCATTTGGATTGTGCCATTACTGTAATCCCCACACTAATTTTCACCTGATTAATATAGGATTCCCCTACAGGAACATCAGTAAGATCTAAGGCAATATTCTGATTGGCTCTTCGATCGAGAGCACGCTGCGAAAGCATTGTTAAAGGATGGTCCAAATAGGCTTGCGCATTTGGTTTATCTTTAAAATATACCCACGCATCTTCCTGTGAAAACACAACAGAAGAAAACACCAGTAAAAGAAATGTAAAATAGTACCTCATAGTTTACTTTTTTTAAAGGTAAAAAACCTTTGTAAAAAAGTATAAAGCTAAGAAATTACTCCCGAACCAACTAATTCATTATCTAAATACCAGGCCACAAACTGACCTTCCGTTATTGCTGATTGAGGCTCATCAAAATGAACATACATTCCGTCTTCGAACTGATGCAGAGTTGCTGCCTGCAAAGGCTGACGGTAACGAATTCTAGCCATTACCTGCATTGTTTCACCTACTTTCAAACTCAAATCTGTACGAATCCAGTGTACTTCAGATTTTTCGATAAATAAAGCTTTTTTAAACAAACCAGGATGCTGACTTGTTAAACCGGTATAAATCGTATTGGTTTCAACGTCTGTAGCAATAATAAATAACGGATCTGTTGTTCCTCCTACATTCAGTCCTTTTCGTTGTCCTGTAGTAAAATAATGAGCTCCCTGATGTTTGCCCACCACTTTTCCCATTGTTGGAAGATAATCACGCTTTTTAGCTTCTGATTTCAATTCTTCTATTAATGATACTTCAACAGGTTTTTCGATAGTATAAATTGGATCGTTTTTATCAATCTGAACAATTTTACCTTCTTTTGGTTGCAATTTTTGTTGCAGAAATTCCGGTAAACGTACTTTCCCGATGAAACATAATCCTTGTGAATCTTTCTTTTCAGCTGTTACCAAATCCATTTCGGCAGCGATTTCACGCACTTCAGGTTTGGTTAAAGCTCCAATTGGGAATAAAGATTTCACTAATTGATCTTGTGATAATTGACATAAAAAATACGATTGATCTTTGTTGTTATCAGCACCGGCAATCAGTTGATATACTGGTTTTCCATCCACTTCAATTTCATTTTTTTGACAATAATGACCTGTTGCTACATAATCAGCACCAAGACTTAAAGCAATTTTCATGAAAACATCAAATTTGATCTCGCGATTACAAAGCACGTCAGGATTTGGAGTTCTCCCTTTTTCATATTCGTTGAACATATAATCAACAATTTTCTCTTTGTACTCTTCACTTAAATCAACAGTTTGAAACGGTATTCCGAGTTTTTCAGCTACTAATAAAGCGTCATTACTATCCTCTAACCAAGGACATTCATTAGAAATAGTAACCGAATCATCATGCCAGTTTTTCATAAAAAGGCCAATAACTTCGTATCCCTGCTGTTGCAATAAATAAGCAGCAACACTCGAATCTACTCCACCGGAAAGTCCAACAACTACACGTTTCATTCTAAATTGTTTATATTTTTACAAGGGTGCAAAGATAAGTCCTATTTTTGATAATTGTGGTAGTTTTGATTAGTTTATATAATGCCTTAGTAGATAAAACTTATGGTATGAAAAATGTTTTTGATTTTAAATGGCTTTATTAATTCATCTTCGGTTTTGAATCTACCTGATAACTGCTTTTTGGATCGCTCATATTGACTTCTTTGGTCAATTTACCTTTTAAGTAAAATTGCCACATATTCGCTTTTTTTCCGTTTACGAATTTTCCTTTTGAGGCTACGACACCATCTGCATCATAAAAAACAGCCTCACCGTTGTATTCATTGTCTTTATAAGTAGTTTGCTCTAAAAGAGTACCGTTTTGTCCGTATTTCTTATAGATTCCATCTTTTAGACCATTTATATAATTGATTTCTTCGGCAATTTTAGCGTTTGGATAATAAACTGTTCTTAATCCTTCTAACTTACCATTTTTATAATTTTCCAGCGTCATAACTACTTTAGAAGCTTTGTGATAATATTTCCATTCGCCTTCACGGGCTTTACCAACTTCTTTTCCTTCACTTACTTTGTTTTTATTCTGATCATAAAAAATCGTATACGAACTTCCATCATTTGCAGTAAAATCACGAGTTGCAATGACATCTCCCTTCTTTGTATCATCAAAAAACTTAAAGACACCTGTTTCTTTTCCGTGATTAAAAGTTCCTTCATAACGAGGCCTTTTAGATACTTCATAAATTCCTTTCCAAACCCCGTCTTTTTTTCCGTTTGCATCCGATTTATTAAAATCTTGTGCCGATACCAAAACTGCGTTTAGGAAAAATAATCCGATTATTATTTTTTTACAAATCATTGCTATTCAATTTTAAAGTTTAACGAAAATGACTCTTATAAAGTATATTTTAGATAAAAAAAAATCCCGATAAATCGAGATTTTTTTTATATTGTTATTATTTTTTATTCTGCTTTTTAGTAGCCTCTTGTTGTTCCATCACTTCCTGAAGACGTTGTTGAAACTTACTTTGTTTTTTAGGCTCCTTTAATTTATTTTCCTGAATCTGAGCATGAATTTTATCTGTATCTACTATGTAGTTTTTAATTACAAACATAATTCCAATTGTAATTAAGTTAGAGATAAAGTTATACAAACTCAAACCAGCACCATAACTATTGAAGAAAATTAACATCATTAATGGTGAAACATAAATCATGATTTTCATCATTTTTGCCATATCCGGCATACCTTCTTGCTGAGGCGCTGCCATTTGTTGATCTCCAGAAGTCATTTTCATATAGAAGAAAATCGCAACTGCTGCCAAAATCGGAAACAAACTGATATGATCTCCATACAGCGGAATATGGAATGGTAATTTTACAACAGCATCAAAAGAGGATAAATCGTCTGCCCAAAGGAAACTTTTTTGTCTTAACTCAAAAGCCGAAGGGAAAAACTGGAATGACGCATACATAAACGGAAGCTGAATCAATGCCGGAATACATCCTGCCATTGGGTTCACCCCTGCTTTGTTGTACAATTTCATCGTTTCTTGTTGTTTCTTCATTGGGTCTTTTTTGAACTTTTCTCCCAACTCTGTAATCTCCGGACGCAATACTTTCATTTTAGCCTGAGATAAGAACGACTTATAAGTAATTGGTGACATCGCTATTTTGATAATTATCGTAAAGATGATAATCGCAATTCCGTAAGGAATAAATGAAGCTAAAAATCCGAATAATGGAATAAAAATCCATTTGTTGATCCAACCAAAAATCCCCCAACCTAGTGGAATAATTTTTTCGAAGTTTTTATCGTATGACTTTAAAATTTTATAATCAGCCGGTCCAAAATACAAACTCATTTTATAATCAACTTCACCATTAGAAAAAGCTAAAGGAACAGTTGCTTTGAATTGTTTAGTAAAAACGGTATCAATTTTTTCATCTTTAACCAAATCATCTGATTGTAATCTAGACTTTTCAAACGGTTTCTCTGTCGATAAAATAGTGGTAAAAAAGTGTTGCTTAAAAGCTACATAACTAACTTTTTCAGGAGTTTCTTCCTTTCCCTGACCAGTTTGACTTACAGAACTATATTTTTTATCCCCATATTCATACTCAATTTGAGCATAACGGTTTTCATAAGAAATACTTTTTTCGTTTCTGTAAGTTTTTAAATCCCAAACTAAATCCAATGGTTTAGAAGAATTTAAAACTTTATTCAATCCTTGGGAACGAATATCAAAACCAACTAAATATTCATTTGATTTTAATACATATTTGTATTCTAAAAATTCGTTAGCACCCGCTTTCAAACGCATGGTCAATATCTGATCTGAACCGTTTTTAGTTAACGTTGGTTCAAAAAACAAATCTTTAGAGTTTAAAGTCCTGTTATCCGTTGTTTGTAACTGAATGTTTAAATTAGAATTATTGTCTTTAATCAATTCTACTAATTGTCCTGAATTTTTTTCAAATCTTTTGAATTCTTTCAAAGTAGCTTCAACAATATAACCTCCTTTATTAGCGATTTTAAGTTTTATCTTATCGTTTTCAAGAGTTGTAAAACCTTCTTTAGCAGTAGGAAGTGTCGCTGAATAAGCAAAACCACCTAATGTTTTTTGTAATTGCGCTAATTGAACCGTGTCGCCTGGAGTTGCAGCAGTAACTGGTAAAACAGCTGTTTTAGTTTTATCAGCCTGAGCTTGTGCTTCTTGCTTAGCAACTAATTCTTTCTTGGCTTTTTCAGCAGCAATCTCTTTCTCAGAAGGTTGATTTTGGTACATAATCCAAATCAAAATTCCAAATATCAATACAAAACCAATGATTGAATTAAGATCAAATTTTTTTTCTTCCATTATAATTTAAAAAAGGTTATTCATTAAGGCTATTAGTAATGAGTTTGACTCAAAAGTTACATCCTCCAGAATATTAATTATTATTTTTTATGCGTATTTACATGCTTATTTACTGCTGCAGCCACAAAGTTTACAAAAATTGGATGTGGGTTTGCAACTGTACTTTTATATTCAGGATGGTATTGTACTCCAATAAAAAACGGATGATTTTCAAGTTCTACAATTTCAACCAAACCTGTATCCGGATTTACTCCTGAAGCAATTAATCCAGCTTTTTGTAGTTCATCGGCATATTTATTATTGTACTCATAACGGTGACGGTGACGCTCTGAAATTGTCTTTTGTCCGTAAATTTTATGCGCTAAAGTGTTTGGTTTAATATCACATTTCCAAGCTCCAAGACGCATTGTACCACCTTTATCTGTAATCGTTTTTTGCTCTTCCATTAAATCTACAACCGGATGAGGCGTTTTCTCGTTCATCTCAGTAGAATTGGCATCCGCATAACCTAAAATATTCCTTGAATACTCAATAACAGACATTTGCATTCCTAAACAAATTCCGAAAAACGGGATATCATTTTCACGTGCAAAACGAACTGCTTCGATTTTTCCTTCAATACCTCTTTCTCCAAAACCCGGAGCCACTAAAACTCCGTCAAGAGGGCCTAATTTCTCCTCAACATTATCACTATTGATGTGTTCTGAGTGTATCGAAATAACATTTACTTTAGTTTCGTTCGAAGCGCCTGCATGAATAAACGCTTCTAAAATAGATTTGTAACAATCCTGCATTTCTACATACTTTCCAATCAAACCAATATTTATGGTATGCTTTGGATTTTTTAATCTGCGTAAAAAAGTATTCCAGTTTTTTAAATCCGGAGCTGCTTTTTTAGGTAAATCTAATTTCTTTAAAGCCACAACATCTAATCCTTCTTCAAGCATTAAATTTGGAACTTCATATATTGTTGAAGCATCAATAGACTGAATAACTGCTTCTCTTTTTACATTACAAAATAATGCTAATTTATTACGCAATTCATCAGAAAGCTCATGTTCAGTTCTGCAAACCAAAATATCAGCTTTGATACCACTTTCCATCAATGTTTTTACAGAGTGTTGTGTAGGTTTTGTTTTTAACTCACCTGCAGCGGCCAAATAAGGAACTAATGTCAAGTGAATAACAATTCCGTTATTTTCTCCTAATTCCCAAACCAATTGACGAACAGACTCTATATAAGGTAAGGATTCTATATCACCAACAGTTCCACCAATTTCAGTAATGACAATATCATAATCGCCGGATTTTCCCAGCAATTGCATTCTGTCTTTGATTTCGTTTGTAATATGAGGAACAACCTGAACCGTTTTTCCTAAAAACTCTCCTCTTCTTTCTTTTTCAATAACAGAAAGATAAACTCTTCCTGTGGTAACATTATTCGCCTGAGAAGTAGGAACATTCAGGAAACGCTCGTAGTGACCTAAATCTAAATCTGTTTCTGCACCGTCATCTGTTACATAACATTCTCCATGTTCGTATGGATTCAACGTACCAGGATCCACATTGATGTAGGGATCAAATTTTTGAATTGTTGTACGATACCCTCTTCCTTGTAACAATTTTGCTAAAGATGCTGCGATAATCCCTTTTCCTAATGAAGAAGTCACACCGCCTGTAACAAAAATATATTTTGTTTGATTCATTCTGTTGTTGTTTGTATTGTAGTTGTGTAAAAAACTTGGCAAAAGTACAAATTTAATTAGATAATTTATCAATTAGAGAATGAGATAATTTGCAAATTTTTAAATAGAACGATTACATGTTTCCGTAATCGATAATTTTAACTTTTAATTAGATGTTTTTTTGAATATTCCCCTAATTATGTTCCAATTATTACCAAATTATAAAATGAAAAAATAAAGAATACTGAGCTAAAAATAATATCAGTAGTCAATACTGTTTTTAAATTCGATAGACGAACTATCTTATTGATAAGGAAACGAACTATCAATTGAATTAAAAAAAAAGAAAAAACTTTTATACTATACGGATTATAAAGAATAGCTTCATCAAAGTTGAATCTCAGTATTTGAGCAAAAGCTCTCGTTAGACCTCTGCTTTTACAATAGGCCAAAGGCATTCCTTCGCAAGAGGAGCTAAAACCAAAATTTAAATATGGAACTATAAAGCAATAAAAAAAGATAAACATAATTATTGCAATAAAAATCATGTTTATCTTTTTATAAGAATCAATTTCGTAAGAGGATTTTATTTCCACAAAAAAGATTTATTATTTTTTTACTTCAACTTTTACAGTATCAGTTGTTATTTCGACAGCGTCTAAAGAATCCTGTATTTTTACTGAATCTGCATTTGCTGAATCTATAGCTTTCGTTATTTCATCTTTATGAGACAATACAGCGGACCCTACTGATCCAACAAAAACCAATACCCATATCAGAACAAAGGCTGTTGCAACGATTCCTAATATCAAACCTGCTTTGGGCATTGTGGTAGGAGCATTTTCTCTTTTTGCCTGAGATAAACCAATTGCTCCAAAAATTATTGCAAGTACTCCAAAAATTACTGCAACTAAACCAAAGCAAGGAATAAATGCAGCGATAGCACCTACTATTCCTAATACCAGGGCTGCAATACCCATTCCCTGACCAGCATTTGACGGTTGTAAATTGTTTTCCATATCGTGTTTTATGTTAATTATTACAAAAATATAAAAACACTTACGCGAACAACAGAGAATAGTTCAAAGTTATTAACAAATAAATTAAAAAGGGATTTCTTGTTATTTAAGTTTTGGGATCCTATAAAAAAGGTGACTATAAAACCTGCTGTAGTACCAGCTTGTTAAGTAAAGTTTTGACATAAAAAAAAATATTATAATTTTAAAACATCGACTTGTACACATTTACAAATTCAGTCTTGAATTCTGTGGTATCAATTGTTTTTAAAAATTATAATATTTTTATGTATCAAATATTATAATTTCAAAATATTGACTTGTACACATTTGCAAATTCAGTCTGGAATTCTGTGGTATCAATTAGTTTTTAAAAATTGTAATATTTTTATATACCAAACTTAAATAAAAAAAATGAAATAGCAAAAGATTTTTCTTACTATTTTATCGGTTTGGGATATTGTTTTTTAATATTCCTGATTAATTCCTCCAATCCATTTAATTTTAATTCGTAAACAAGCGCTAATTGCTGCCCCAATTCGCCATTAGGAAATCCTTTATTATGATACCAAACCACATAATATTCCGGTAAGTCGATTAAAAATCTTCCTTCGTATTTTCCGAAAGGCATTTTGGTATGTGCTAATTTTATGAGAAGTTTTTTGTCTGGTTCCATTTTTTTTTAAGAAGAAAGAAGCAAGAGAAGAGAATACAGATTCATTCTCTTTCTTGCTTCTTGTTGGTACAAAGCTATTCTTTTTTTGCCACTCCCGATAGCTATCGGGATAAAAGGATTAAAATGATTTTCTTATCTGTTTGTTTTTTTTGCCAAAGAATATAAAATTAAAATGACTTCGCCACGAATTCACGAATTAGTTTTAATATAATTCGTGAATTCGTGGCGAATATTTTTAAAGCCCTAAAAAACTTAGTCCCGATAGCTATCGGGATAGCAACTCAGAACCTTAGCAACTTAGTAATGCCATCTCACAAAAGCTTCCATCGCTGCGTAAGTTGCCAGACCTAATTCCTGGTACAAAGCTGCTGTTTCTGCATTTCTGTCTTCGGCTCTCTGCCAAAATTCCCTGGCATCTGTTCCCTGAAAAACAACACCGTCTTTTTGCGATTGGTGTTTGAAGATTCCGTGACGTTTTGCCAATACCTGATCAGGACTCATTGGTACTGCCATTTCAACTTCGTCAATTCCCCATTCCTGCCATGCTCCGCGGTACAACCATAACCAGCAATCATCCATAAATGATTTTGGTTTTAACGCTTTTACTGCTTCAAAAATAGCATCCAGACATACTTTGTGCGTTCCGTGTGGATCTGCTAAATCTCCTGCTGCATATATTTGATGTGGTTTAATTTTTTCGATTAAATCCATTGTTAATTGGATGTCTTCTTGTCCGATTGGTTTTTTCTCGATTGTTCCGGTTTCATAAAATGGTAATTCCATAAAATGAATCTGATCGTCTGTTAAACCAACAAAATGACTTGTTGCTCTCGCTTCTCCTTTTCTAATTAATCCTTTGATGTATCGAACTTCAGGAATATCAATTTCACTGTTCTTTTTATTCTCCAGGAAAGTTTGTGCTTTTTTGTAAATATCATCTGCTTCCGGGCTTTTTATCCCGAATTTTTCATTGTAGTCAATAACAAATCTTGCAAAACGCAACGCTTCATCATCAGCAACAGCAATATTTCCAGAAGTTTGGTAGGCCACATGCACCTCATGTCCCTGCTCTTGTAAACGCATGAAAGTTCCTCCCATACTTATGATATCATCATCAGGGTGTGGACTAAAAATCAATACACGTTTTCTGGCCGGTTCAGCTCTTTCGGGACGATTAGAATCATCAGCATTTGGTTTTCCGCCTGGCCAGCCTGTAATTGTATTTTGTAATTTATTGAATATCTTTATATTGATGTCGTATGCAGGACCAGAATCCGCTAATAAATCGCTCATTCCGTGTTCGATATAATCAGCATCAGTCAACATTAAAATTGGTTTTTTAAGCTGAAGTGCCAATCCTAAAACCGCTTTACGGGTCAATTTGTCTGTCCAGATCACTTTTTCTACCAACCACGGTTTGTTGATTCTGGTCAGTTTTGAAGACGCTTCTTTGTCTAAAACAAAAACAGCATTGTTATGCTCCTGCAAAAATGAAGCGGGTACTCTATTGGTAACCTCATCTTCTACGGATCTTTTTACCACATTTGCTTTTCCTTCTCCCCAAGCCAATAAGATGACTCTTTTAGCTTCCATGATTTTTTTTACTCCAAGCGTGATTGCTGTTCTTGGTGTATTACTCAATCCGAAGAAATCTTTACTTGCTGCTACTCTTGTAATATGATCTAAAGCGACCAAACGTGTTTTAGAGTTTTGCAGTGAACCCGATTCATTAAAACCAATATGTCCGTTACCTCCAATTCCAAGGATTTGCAAATCGATTCCACCTAAAGCTTCAATTTTAGCTTCGTAATTATGGCAATAATCTGCGATTTGTTCTTTTGTCAAAAGTCCGTCCGGTACATGAGCGTTTTCAGGTAAAATATCGACATGATCAAACAACAATTCTTTCATAAAGCGAACATAGCTGTTGATTGAGTTGGGTTCCATCGGATAATATTCATCCAGATTAAAACTAATTACATTTTTAAAACTCAAGCCTTCCTCTTTATGCAAACGCACTAACTCGGCATATAATCCTTTTGGAGAAGATCCTGTTGCAAGACCTAAAATACAAGGCTTATTTTCTTTTTCTTTGGATTGAATTAAAGCTGCAATTTCCTGTGCTACTGCTTTTGATGCATCGCCAGAATTTTCGAAAACAACCGTATTGATATTTTCAAATCGTTTTTCGAAACCTGTCGCTTTGTCTATTTTACTTTTTAACATGATATAGTTTTTTTTAATTCCTCTCGTTACATTTTCCAACTTCGATATTTATGACCTTTTATTGCATAAAAAAGAATCATTAAATAAGATGGCAACAGCATTAAATAGGCAATCTGATTGCCGCTTTTTGATACGTTTGCGGTTCCGTTTGCCATATTTGATGCATTTATATTTTCTGTGATCAATCCGTATAATAAAGGAAAGATGGCTCCCCCAATGATCCCCATAATCAAAATAGCACTTCCTATTTTAGTATATCCGCCCAAATCCTCCAGTGCCATCGGCCAAATCGCCGGCCAACACAATGCATTTGCTAAACCCAATAATGCGACTAAAAGTATCACTACAGGCAAATTTGGAATTCCGGGTAATTGGATCATTATCTTAGGCGAAATCAATACGATTATCATTACTAAAATTAAACCCAAAACTCCTGATGCTTTTAACGCCGTTACCTGCGAAAGATATTTAGGGATTAATGTGATACCTAATATATACCCCACAACCATTGCCGACATGGTAAAAGAAGTTAATTTTAGATAAAAATTTCCATCCGTTCCATACACTCCTAATTCTTTTCCGAAAGCTCCGATAGAATCTCCCGCCAGAACTTCGGCAGCCAAATACAGCATTAACGTGATCACTCCTAAAACCAATTGAGGACGTCTGAATGCATTTCTGATTTGCTTAAAAATACTCAAATGCGTCACATTTCCATCTTCATCCAAATCAATTTCAGGCAATGGTGACAGCTTTACTAAAAGCGCCAAAACCATTATAATCAATCCCATATAAAGGTAAGGTCTTTGCAATTGCAATGCAAGAGAATTTAAAGCATTTGATTTTGAAACCGAATCTAACATTGCGATTTTATCTGCTGTAAACTCCTGCATATTAGACAAAACCAAAGCTGTCAATAGCAATGGTGCCACGAATCCGGCTAGTTTATTTGCAATTCCCAAAACACTGATTCTGGCTGCGGCACTTTCTCTTGGACCAATTACGACTACATAAGGATTTGATGCTGTTTGCAAAATTGCCAAACCGGTTCCCATTACAAATAATGCCATTAAAAACAATAGAAAAGTTCGAGTTTCAGCAGCCGGATAAAACATAAATGCCCCGGCAGCAATGATTAATAATCCTAACGAAATACCGTTTTTATATCCTACTTTTTCGATCACCCACGATGACGGAATAGCCATTACAAAATAAGCAATGTAAAAAGCAAAAGTTACAAAATAAGCTTGTGAAGAAGTCAACTCACACGCCAGTTGAAAAAATGGAATCAAAGGTCCGTTAAGCCAGGTAACAAAACCCAAAATAAAAAATAATGCGGTTAAAATGACCATCGGAATAATGGTACTCCTTTTTTCTATTTGTAATACACTTTCAATGTTTGACATAATACTTTTGGTTGATTGTTAATAGATTAGTTATTTTTTCTATCTAAAATAACATCAACTTTTTTTGCAAATATATTGCAATTAAAACACAATTAAATGCATTTTTTTTGCAATTTTAAAACAAAAGTAGTCTAATAAGTTGTACTTATTCGTAAATTAGATATCAATTTTTTGTTAATTTTATTAGATACCCCAGTCTAAAACCGGGTAAAATTGCTGCAAATATCGTTTTACATCAGCAATATCTTCCTTGGCAGTTAAATCAGGAACATGTTCTGAAAACGGAATTCCCAAAGTTGTATTTGGATGTTTTTTTACCGCATTTAAAAGTACTGTTGGGAGTTCTTTTTCGTCTCTTTCGGGATGAACGGGACAATTTTTAAGATGGCTATATAAAGCCCTTCCATTGAATTTAAAAGCATTCATACTTACTCTTATCTTACCTTCAACATCTTTATAATCCTGTAAAACATCAGCAGATGGTTTTTCTAATATATCAAGCAATTGATTGTTTTTATCCAATTTGGCAATGGCAAAACGCGAGATTCTTTCAGAAGGAAATTCTAATGCATCCCGATCGTAAGCAATAAAAGCATTTGGACTATCGGTTTCTCTTAATGCCAATAAAGCTGCAGCCGAATATAAATTATCACTATTACAAACCGAATATTGCTGTTGGTTTAATTCCGGAAATTGTTCTACAGCCTGAAACAACGCATCTGCTGTACCAAAAGGTTTTATTCTTCCTGCCGGAATATATTGTATAGCGAAGGAAATGCTGAGTCCGTGAAAATCATTATTCGTATTTTGATTTCCGTAAAATTCCTTAAACAACTCTCCCTGCTCTCCTATAATAATATAGATATTTTTATATCCTGCTTTTTTAGCATTCAATAAAAGATAATCTAACAAAGGCCTTCCGCTTGCTCCAACGCCAATTAAACCTTTGCTTCTTTCGTTTGCCTGCGCGATTTCTTCCGGCGATAAATTATCAAGAACGGCTTCTTTTTTCATTCGGGAAGATGCTCCGCCCGCAAGAATAATTAAATTGTTGTGCATATTTATTTTTTAAATTTCAATATTTTCAATAATTCTCACGCCCGGATCTACAGAAACTGCATAAGCTTCTTCGGCTCCGGCTTTTAAAATAGCTTGGATGATCAAATCCTCTTTTTCAGGATTTGCAATAACAACAATACTGCCGCCACCTCCGGAACCTACAATTTTAGCTCCGTAAGCTCCTGCGCGTAATGCCGCATTGATCATGTCATCAATCCGCGGAACTGTAATTTTTAATAAATCACGCAAAACTTCATGGTGCTGATTCATTAATGCACCTATTTTTTGAAGATCTAGAACTGGTTTTTCAAATTCTTTTAAAGCTTCTTTGGTATAATGGAAATTTTTTAAAGCGGCTTCAAAAAACGGAATCAGGCGATCCGGTAAACAATTTCTGTAGCGATCTAAATCTTCTATCTCAGATGTATTCAAATCAAAATCAGGGAAATTTTGTTTTACAATGCCAATAGACATTAGTGCATTTCCTTTTATTTCACCTATTAAACCAATTGTCTCTTTGGGAACTCCTGAAACTCCCGTAATTAAACCTTTTAAATCAGTTCTGATTATTTTAAACGAGAAAGGTTCTTTGGTATTAATATAGACCACATTTCCTACTCCAATGCTAAAATGATCCATCATTCCGCCAGGTTCTCCGTGTTCTAAAACCTCAGATTCATATCCCACTTTTGCTATAAATTCAGGAGTAACTTCTTGATCAACTCCAAAAGCTGAAATTAAAAAACGAATCCACGCCATTAATAAAGCTGACGAACTTGATGTTCCTGAATTAATTGGAATATCTCCTGTAATTGTGATCGTATAACCCACATTAGGAACACAACCATACCTGCGCAATACTCTTAATGAAGAAGCAAAATAATCCCGAGGTTCTAATGCATCAAAAGTAGCATCAATGGCAATGATCCGGATTTCATCGATATCAATCATATTTAGAACAAATGTCCGGGTATCATTTTGTTCTGCGGTTAGTTTTATATTTCGATCAATTGCACAGGCGATAACCGGCAATCCTAAATAATCCTGGTGATCTCCAAAGAGACATGTCCGGCCAGGGGCTAATGAAGTAATTTTTTTCACTTAAAAATTTTATAATAAAACATTGTAAAACAAACAATTACAACATTAATTGGTTAAGAATTTATTCTGTTTTTTTGGTTTTGATTCTACGAAACTATATATTATATTTTTATAAAACAAGAAAAAAAATAAAAATGTGCTCGAACACACTATAAAAATGTTCTCGAGCACACTTAACAATTCTTACAAGATTTTCAAAATATTAAATCAAAGTTTCTATATTTGCTCGTATGGATAAAAAGTACACCATTAAGGATATAGCAAAAATGGCCGGAGTTTCTAAAGGAACTGTAGACCGGGTTTTGCATAATAGAGGAAAAGTTTCTCCAGCGGCATTAGATAAAATCAATGAAGTTTTAAACGTTATTGATTATGAACCCAATTTAATTGCCAGAAACTTAAAAAACACCAAGGTTTATCGCATCTGTGTTTTACTCCCGGATCCGGAAATTGATCCTTACTGGCTTCCTTGTGTCAACGGAATTCAGGAAGCAATAACAGAATTTAAAGCCTATAGTGTCGTTATTGAAACACATTATTTTAATCCTGAAAGTACCAAATCGTTTTTGAGCACAAATGAAACTGTAATCAATCAATCGCCTGATGCTGTCTTAATTGCCCCGTTATTTCATAAAGAAACACTAGAAATCGTAAAGCAATACGATGAATTAGGTATTATAGTGAACACTTTTAACAATCAAATCGAAACAGCATCTATTAAAGGGTTCGTTGGGCAGGATTTGTACAAAAGCGGTCGTGTAGCTGCAAGCCTTATGAATCTTATTCTAACTGACGGACAAATTGCCATTATCCATATTGACGAGAGCCTTAAAAATGCGGTTCACATGCAGGAGAAGGAAAAAGGTTTTAGAAATTATTTTGATGAAAAAAAGATTATAGGTTTTTCTATGACCACTTTAAAATTAAAGCATCCTAATGTTGAAACTAAGTTTTCTATTTTTTTAGAAGAAAATCCAAATCTAAAAGGGATTTTCATAACGACTTCTAAAGCATATCAAATTGCTTCTATTTTGGCTCCCCTTAAAAATAAAAAAGTTGCGCTTATTGGGTATGATTTGATCGAAAAGAACGTCAATTTCTTAAATCAGGGATTGGTTCATTTCCTAATTCATCAAAATCAGAAAAGACAAGCCTATTTAGGTGTCAGTACTTTAGTCGAGCATTTTTTATTCCGCAAGGATATCCCTGAAACGATTATGTTGCCTATTGACATTATCAATGTGGAAAATGCTTCGTTTTATGTATCGTAAAGATTTGCTACGAAAGCACTAAGATCTTTCTGTTTTTTATTTCTCGCAAAGGCGCAATTTTTTATGTTTTAAGACTAGTTTGTCATTTCGACGTAAGGAGAAATCACACTCGAAACTTCGCAAGCAATTCACTAATCTTTGTCGATCTATGCGTGTGATTTCCCGTTCCTCGAAATGACAACATTGTGCATAAACCTATGCATCTTTGCGAGATTAATTTCATTCATTCTTACAACAAAACAAACTTCCCAAACGAAGAAGCGATGTGAAAATTAGGTGTTTCAGTATTCGGATCTACCCAGGAAATCCAGGTGGGTTCATATTGCAGATTTTCAACCAGAGAAAATTTAGCCCTAAAAACCCCGGCTTCAATAGTATTGTTGTGAATTAAATTTAAATCTTTTAAAGATTGGATACTAATACGTCCTGAAACAACAAAGGAAGTTTCATCTTTAGAAGTTTGTACTGCTATATCTTTTTTGGGCCATTTCCAGTTAAAATCAAAATTCTTGCCTGGACGTGCTTTAAAATCCATTATTCTCCCGGCCGTATCGATTTCTAGGCAATAATAGGGATCTAGTGATTCATTAGTTCTAAAAAATAATTCTACCCGATCTGAGTTTCCGATACTCTCAAAACTATTGTCTTTTTGATCCCTATAAATATCCGTATCGAAAACCCTGAATTTAAAATAGAAATTTTCATGATCATAAAGTGCCCTAAATTCAATTTTTAAAACCGGATTATTTTTCCAGGGTGATGAAAAATCGGTCAAACAATTTGCATCTTTCCAAAAAGACAAATTAGAAAAATCGGTATTATTTTTTTCGTTTATAGTGATGAAACGTACCAGATAATTTTTAGAAATTAAGCCCATAATTTTTATAAAAATTTAATTGTGTAAAAATAGACAATAGATCATTTTTAAAATTTAAAAAACCGGAAAAATCATGTCTCTTTTTATTCTTTTTTTAAGTGCTAATATAAGATAAACTTTAGTAAAAGAATAATCCCTTTTTTTATTGTCTTTTTATTTTTTCAAAAACATTTAAAATAAGAAAAAACCTATTATTTAAAAATTAGAAACTTTGATTTATTATCAAATAAATCAAAATGCAATTGCGATATTCCTATAATTTTAAACAAGTAATTTTCATTATTTAAAAATAAATCAACATACCTGTCATTAAGCATAAATACAGCGGTGTGCTTTTTGTGCCCTGTTTTAGAAAGAATATCATACATTTATGTTTAAAAATATAAGATGTATAATTTTATGTGCTCGAGAACATTAATTTTATGTGTTCGAGCACATTTTTATGTTTTTTTCTTGGTTAATAAAAATATAATCAATAGTTTCGTCTCATTATAAAAATATTCTTCGCTTTCATTTTCCTTATTTTAACCCTATTAATCTCATTTTTAGACTTTACAACAGAAGAAAATTACAGGTAAAAAATGCAAAAAAATATTTTTAAAAGAAACCAAACTAAAACACATTCATTAACCAAAACCAAACAAAGAGTATGAAAAAAGCATTCTCAAAAAAAAACGGAAACTTTAGGTTACATGTTGTATTTGAAAAGAGTTTTAAGGTAACATTACTTTCAATGTTGTCTTTAAGTTTTCAAATTACAACGGCTGCCCCATCTAATGAAATTCCGGTAAACGAAACCAATTTATCTGTATTTCAAAAAATAGTAAAGGGTAAGGTTGTAGATCAAAAAGGCATTCCGATTCCCGGAGTAAATGTTATCATAAAAGGCACAACAAAAGGAGTACAAACTGATATGGACGGAAGTTTTGCTATTGAAGCTCTAAGTGAAAGCGCACTGCTGATCTTTTCCTTTATAGGGATGGAAAATCAGGAAGTACCAGCTGGAAAAGGCCATCTTAATATTGTAATGAAGGAAGCCGGCGAACAAATGAATGAGGTTGTAGTAGTGGGTTATAGTAAAATTAAAAAAGAAAGTTTAACCGGATCATTGCAAACCTTAGACAGTAAAAAAATTGTTGATGTAACTACTCCTTCTGTCGAAAATATGTTAGCTGGTAAGGCATCCGGAGTATATGTCAATACAGGTGGCGGCCAACCGGGAGCAGTGGCAAAAATAATCATTAGAGGAAGAACAACCGTCAACGGAAGTACAGATCCTTTGTGGGTAATTGACGGAGTTATTGTGGGGAATAGTTCTGCCAACATGAATCCATCTGATATCGAAACGCTGACGGTTCTTAAAGATGCTGCTTCTACAGCAGTTTATGGTTCTCAAGGTGCAAATGGTGTAATTGTAGTTACAACAAAAAGTGGAAAAGCCGGAAAGTCGGTTATTAGCTTTTCTGCAAAAACTGCCATGACTACTGTCAACAACGGGAACTTTAAAATTATGAATGGTGCCGAATTATATGATCTATATGATTCCTTTGCAAACAAACAAAATTTTGAAAACGTTTGGTGGTGGAATCCTGAATTAAGAAACAAAAACTTTGACTGGTGGGATAACGCAACTCAAACAGGTATTGCTGAGGATTATAATTTATCGATCAGCGGTGGTGGGGAAAACTTTAAAAGTTATGTTTCTGTTGGCGTTTATACAGAAACCGGAGCTATTAAAGGGTACGATTACAAAAAATACAATGGTCTCATGAAGTTTGAATACAAACCAAGCAGTTGGTTTACGTTACGACCACAAGTAAATTTGACCAGGGAATCTACCTACGACAGACAACATTCTGTTGGTGCTCTTTACGGAAATATGCCTTGGGACAGCCCTTATCTGGAAGACGGATCCCTGGTAGGAAATGCTCCAAACCCAACTTGGGTAAATACAACAGGTTCTAATTATTTATATGATTTGCAATGGAATTATGGCGAGTCTGAATCCTATACGGTGAGAGCTAATCTTGATTTTGATGTTAGACTTACAAATTGGCTGACTTTCTCCTCTGTAAACAATTACATTTTTGGCAATTCAAATTCAACCTATTACACAGATCCAAGATCTTCTAGCGGATTAGCTGTAAAAGGCAGAATCGAAGATAACACTGATTCCTATAATAGAATCTATACCAACCAGTTATTAAAATTTAATAAATCATTTGGTAATCATGCTTTTAATGCTGTTGCCGGTTATGAGTGGAATGAATACAACCGAAAATTTGGTCAGGGAATTGCAACCGGAATTCCTCCTGGAATTGTCGCTCCTGATGCTGCAGCAGTTCCTGAAAAAGTTGGCGGTGGCAGACAACAATGGGCGGTACAATCCTTATTATCCAATATAAATTATTCCTATGATAACCGTTATTTGGCACAAGTTTCTTTTCGTCGTGACGGAGCATCAAATTTTGGTAAAAACTCGCAATACGGAAATTTCTTCTCTCTAAGTGCAGGCTGGAATGTTCATAATGAAGCGTTTTTTCATGCAGATTATATCAACAACTTAAAACTTAGGGCTAGTTATGGTTCAGTAGGTAACCGACCAAACAGCTTGTACCCTCACCTTCCGCTATACTCTTTCTCGCAAAGTTACAATGAGAATCCGGGGGCATTGATTTCGCAATTGGCTAACCCTGATTTAAGCTGGGAAAAAACTTTTACAGGTGGCGTTGGTCTGGATGTTAGTTTTTTTAAACGAGTTAATATTACTTTAGATTATTACAATAAAAATACTTCTGATTTATTATATCAGGTACCTCTTCCGGGTGTTATTGGAGTCACCAGTATCTGGAGAAATGTTGGAGCGGTAAACAATAGAGGTTTTGAAGCTTCTGTTAATGTAGATATCATTAAAAATGAAAAACTGCAATGGTCTGTAGACGCAAATATTGGTACCAATAAAAATAAAGTAACCAGTCTTTACGGAGATAAACAAAGAATTATTGTGGGAGATGGCAGCGGTGTTGCGGGATCTGCATCAAAACTACTAACTCCGGGAAAAGATGTTGATAGCTGGTATTTGACAGAATGGGCCGGTGTTAATCCTGAAAACGGAAAACCACAATGGTTTACTACAAATGCAGCCGGTGAGCGCGTAAAAACAAGTGATTATGGCGATGCTTCTAAAAATCAAAAAGTTATAGGATCTTATACTCCTGATTTTTTTGGAGGATTCTCTACAAGCTTAAATTATAAGAATTTTGATTTTGCTGCAATTTTCAGCTACTCTGTTGGAGGTGAAATCTACAATTATGCCAGAGCAGAATTCGATTCAGATGGTGCTTATAACGACAGAAACCAAATGAAACTTCATAACGGATGGAGCCGTTGGGAGAAACCGGGGGATATTGCAACACATCCGCAGGCACTTTATGATAACAATAGTCAGTCTAACAAAGCATCATCACGCTTTTTAGAAACCGGAACATACTTAAAAATGCGAAGCATTACTTTAGGGTATAATGTACCAATTGAACGCCTGCATATTTCAAATTTAAGATTGTACATCGCCGGAGAAAATCTGTTTACCATCAGTCATTATTCGGGGGTTGATCCCGAGTTGCCTCCTATTTATAACAGTACAACTCAGCAATACATTATTTCAGGTGTTGCCACACAAGTGTATCCTTCAACCCGAAAAATTGTATTGGGACTTAACTTAACTCTTTAAAGTAAAATCATGAAAAAGATATTTATAGTATGCCTGGCAATTAGTTTCCTGTCCTCATGTGATTTAGACAGAGAGCCTTTTAATGCCTACACACAAGACAAAATTCAAGAAGATAAAGAAGCTGCAGTAGAGGTTCTATTAAACGGATGTTATGCCCAATTAAAAGCCTGGTCTGATGTGATGCACAGAGTTGGAGAATATCCGGGTGATAACATCATGATTAGAGGAACTTCTACAGACTCCTTTTACTCTTTTATTTCCTATCAACATATTCCGAACAACGATAGATTGTCTGTTTTTTGGAACAACAGCTACAAAATTATTTCGCAATCCAGTGATTTGATCAAAATGATTTCAGAAGGGGAAAGTCCTGCTGTTAACCAGCAGCTTGGTGAAGCCTATTATTTAAGAGGTATGATATATTTTTACCTCTGCCGCACCTACGGAAGACCTTACGCACAATCACCTGAAACTAATTTAGGTGTACCCATTGTAAATGGTTTACCGGCAGATTTAAATAATCTTGCTCTTCCGGACAGAGCAACTGTAAAAGACACTTATGCACAAGCCATCAGCGATTTGAAAAAAGCAGAATCTCTAATGACAGCTGACAGACCAGCAGCTTATGCTACAAAAGAAGCTGCTCAGGCCATGCTTTCAAGAGTATATTTGTACATGAGCGGAACTTATGAAACTCCCAATCAGGAAAATGCAACACTCTCGATAGAATATGCAAATAAAGTAGTTGCAAGCGGAAGATACAGTTTGTTGAGCAGAGATAGTTTTATGAAATTCAATACTTATGCCCCTGATTCTAATGAGCAAACAGAAACTATTTTTGCCGTAAAACAAGTCGCATCAGAGTTTTCAGGTTATGACCATTATTACGGAATTGGTGGTATGTATGCCAATATTCAGGGTCAGGGCTGGGGCGAAATGTATGCCAGTGCCAAATACCTGGATCTACTAAGAAAATCCGGTTTGAAGAAAGATGCCCGTTGGGCTTTTATTGATCCGCAATACACGACAGATGCCGCCGGTAACAAAACTCAGGCTTTCCGTTTTGTTTATGATGTTTACAATACAGGTGGTACACAAACAGGATACAACTATATGCAACAGCCAATCAAAACCAATTCTAATGGCTCATTTTATATCACAATAGGAACTACAGATTACAATTTAACGGCAGTAAATGCAGCCGAAAATCAATATTCGATTGTATACGAAGGCAAAACCTACACGGGTGAAAAAGATTATATGATGCTATTAAATCGTGTATATCCAATGTATTATATCACCAAGTGTTCTTTACAGAACAATGATTCTCACCTGCACTCGCCTACTATTTCCAGATTGGCCGAAATGTACCTGAATATGGCCGAAGCTTATGCTAAAAAAGGAGATTACAACAATGCCCTGACCAACCTGAACATTATTCGCGAAAGAGCTATTATTGGAGGAGGTTACACATCATTAAACAGTACAAATGCTGTACAACGTATTGATGAAGAACGTCAGTTAGAATTAGCTTTTGAAGCACATCGCGGTTATGATGTATATCGAAATGGCCAGACTATGACACGTCATTACCCTGGTCCGCACCTGCCAATGATCGATTGGCCCGCTTCAAACTTAAGAGTTGTACAATACATTCCGCAGTCTGAAATTAACGCTTATCCGGGAACCCTGACACAAAACCCATAGTTACCTGGAAGTATTTTGTTTTTAAAACCTCTCTGGTTAAATCAATTAGAGAGAAAATTTCAAGTAAGCAACCTAATTCCTCATAAAATGAAAAAATTATTTTACCTGTTTTTTGCTTCGTTATTAGTCTCTTTTTCCTGTGCGAAAAATAGCGAATCAAATACTGAAAAAGATCCAGTACAAAATCCTAAAACCAAAATTTCGCTGCCATTGGCCGGAAATGCTTTTAGTTCTAAGCATACCGAAGAAAGCCATACAATTACTGATAACGGTATCGAAAACTGGACAAGTCCTGAAGAATTTTTCACCGTTTATTTTAGAGTTTATAAAGCAGGAACATTTCAAATTACTATAGAAGAATCTGTGCAGGTTTTTGGAAAATCAGAATTGGAATTTTCGATTAATAATGAAGCCAAAAAAATAAAATTTGATACTTCAAAAAAGCCAATCACCATTGGAACCTGGAAAATAAATAAGGAAGGTTATGTTGCGCTAAAAATAAAAGCAATCAGTAAAACAGGAGATCGTTTCCCGTCTATTGATCGTCTAACGATTTCCAGTGAAGATTATGATGCAAAAATAGGATATGTTCCCAATAACGAAGGCAGCTTTTATCATTGGGGACGCCGCGGACCATCAGTACATTTAAACTATATCGTTCCTGAAAGCGTAAATGCCAGATGGTATTATAACGAACTTACTGTTCCTGAAAATGAAGACAAAATTGGTTCTTATTTTATGGCAAATGGTTTTGGAGAGGGCTACTTTGGTATTCAGGTCAACTCATCAACTGAAAGAAGAGTTTTGTTTTCAGTATGGAGTCCGTTTAACACAGATGATCCTGCCAGTATTCCGGAATCCCATAAAATCAAAATGCTCAAAAAGGGCGAAAATGTACATACAGGCGAATTTGGAAATGAAGGATCCGGTGGCCAAAGCTACCTTAAATACAATTGGAAAACCGGAACTACTTATAAGTTTTTACTACAGGGTTTCCCTTTAAACAATAATACCACCACTTATACGGCCTATTTTTATGCACCAGAACTGAACAAATGGCTCCTGATCGCTAGTTTTAATCGTCCTGAAACCAATACCTATCTAAAAAGATTTCATTCCTTTCTAGAGAATTTTATTCCGGAACAAGGCGACTTATCCCGCAAGGTTTTATTCGATAATCAATGGATTTGCGATGATAAAGGGATTTGGACAGAAATAGATTCAGCACGTTTTACTACTGATAACACAGGAGTAAAAGAATACCGAATGGATTTTGCAGGCGGACTTGACAATACTTCTTTTTATCTAAAAAACGGAGGTTTTTTCAACAACTACACAATACCCAAAACCACTTTTACAAGGCCTTTAAAAAATAAAAAACCAGAAATAAATTTCGATACATTACCTTAAAAAAGGCACTTAAGAAAACAATTACAGCAAACAATAATTCCGGATAATCAGCATTTTGATTAACCTCATTTCAAATTAAATTAATTAAATTATGAAAACTAGTATTTTAAAATTCATCTTAGTCGCCTGTCTTCTGTTTGGAGGAACCATTGCATCGGCACAAATGATCAAAACCAAAACACCAACCCGTGCAAAAGGACAGCAGGATGTTTTGCGTTTGGCAACTGATCCAATTCCAACCGTTCGTGTTGCTTTTATTGGTTTAGGAATGCGTGGCCCGGGAGCAGTAGAACGTATGACACATATTCCTGGTGTAGAAATCGTAGCACTTTGCGATATGCTGGAAAAAAACACACAATCGGCTAATGAGATTTTAACGAAACAAGGGCTTCCTAAAGCGCAGGAATTTTTTGGTGATGAAAATGCATGGAAAAAAGTTACTGCGTTGCCAAATGTCGATTTAGTTTATATCGCAACGGACTGGAAACACCATGCTATCATTGGCGTTCAGGCGATGAAAGACGGAAAGCATGTGGCAATCGAAGTTCCGGGAGCTTTGACCATGAAAGAAATCTGGGATCTTATTGATACTTCTGAAAAAACACGCAAACACTGTATGCAACTCGAAAATTGTGTATATGATTTCTTCGAATTGACAACCTTAAATATGGCCCAACAAGGTTTGTTTGGTGAAATTCTCCATGCCGAAGGATCTTATATTCACGGACTTCAACCATTTTGGGGTGAGTACTGGAACAACTGGAGAATGGATTACAACATCAAACATCGTGGTGATGTCTATGCAACTCACGGTATGGGACCGGCTTGTCAGGCTTTGAATATTCACCGTGGTGACAAAATGAATTTCTTAGTTTCTATGGATACAAAGGCGGTTGGAAATCCGGCTTATATTAAAGAAAAATCAGGTCAGGAAATTAAAGATTTTAGAAACGGAGATCATACCATGACTATGATTCGTACCGAAAACGGAAAAACAATCCAGATTCAGCACGATGTTACTTCTCCCCGTCCCTACAGCAGAATGTATCAGTTGAGCGGTACAAAAGGTTTTGCTAACAAATATCCGTTAGAAGGTTATGCCTTAGACGGTAAAGAATTAGGCGATGATGTAAAACCAAATCACGAAAAATTAAGTGCGCATTCTTTTGTTCCTGAGGATGTTAAAAAAGCCTTGATGGCAAAATACAAACACCCCATTGTAAAAGATATTGAAGAGCAGGCTAAAAAAGTGGGTGGTCACGGCGGAATGGATTTCGTAATGGATTATCGTTTGATTCACTGTCTGCAAAAAGGGCTTCCGCTGGATATGGATGTTTACGATTTAGCCGAATGGTCTTGTTTAGGTCCATTGACAGAAATCTCTCTTGACAATAATTCTTCTCCTGTAGAAATTCCTGATTTCACTCGTGGTGGATGGAACAAATTAAAAAAATTAGAGTTTTCAGAGTAAATATTTTATTGGTTAGTTAATGCAGGGAAAGGATACTTAAATTAGTATCCTTTCCCTTTTTTTGAATGCGTCTTTTTGATTTAAAGAATAAAGAAGCTTTTAAATATCACTTTTTTTTAAATGAAATAAAAACAAAAAAATCCATTAATAATTTACTTCATATTCCAAAAATCAATTTAGAATTTCGAAATTATTTTTCTACTAAAATAACTTTATGGTTCTGCCTTATTTTGAGTCTTATTTCTTAATTCTCTAAATTTCAAAATGGCTTAAAAAACAGTCCTGTTTCCCATCTGTTTTTAGGAGGTTTCGTGTTAATGAAAATTAAGCTTTTCAATCTCTTAAATAAAATCTATTAAAAGTCCTTTTGCTGTTAAATAAACCCATAAGAAAAACCTGCTTAATTATAAATAATTCAATCTTACCACTGATAAATTCACAACATTTTACATAAAATTCAATTATAATCAAACCAAATGACAATTTAGCATAAAAAAAACTCAAATAAAGTAAGTCATTTATTTCTAAAATATTTTAAACGAATCTCACGATTTTAAGTCAAAAAAAACGTTTTGAGTAATTTTATGTGCTCGAGAACATTAATATTGTGTGTTCGAGCACATTTTTCGTGTTTTTTCTTGTTTAATAAAAATATAATCAATAGTTTCGTCAGGTATTAATCTTAAAACTAAGTTAATTAAGGAAATTTTTAAGCTTATGTAGTGCTTCAAAAACAAACAAAAAAAGAATAAATAGTACCCAATTGAATCAAAAATGAAGTCACTTTTTTCTAAAGAAAAACAACCCAATTAAAAACCAAATAATACACAACATGAATTTCCCAATCAAAAAAGAAATCTAAAACCTACAAACGAAAAAAAACAAATTAATCATTAACCAAAACCATTTAAAGTATGAAATTATTAACCCAAAAAAAACCTAGAGATTTTCGGATTAACAATTTATCCAGTAAAGAAATTAAACTCACCATTCTTTCCTTGTTAGTTTTTACATTTCAGGCTTCAGCGGCTTCATCCATAAATACATCATACAAAAACAGTACTTCGATATTTTTTGAGAAAATCGTAAAAGGAAAAGTAACCGATCAAAAAGGACTTCCTATAGCTGGTGCAAATGTTATTGTAAAAGGCAGCCCTAATGGTGTACAAACTGATGTTGATGGAAGTTTTGCCATTACAGTCGCTGATAATGCTACCAAACTTATCGTGACTTACATTGGTATGGAAGATCAGGAAGTAACCATTGGAAGTGCTTCTCTAAAAATTGTCATGAAAGAGGTTGGACAAAAATTAGAAGAAGTGGTTGTAGGTTATGGTAAAGCCAAGAAAAAAGATCTTACCGGTTCCGTAAGTTCTATTGGTAAGGACAACCTTAACTTAGGCGGAACTATATCTAACGTTGGTCAGGCTTTGCAAGGACGTGCCTCCGGAGTTCAGGTACAACAAAACAGTTATGCCCCGGGAAGCAGCCCGTCGATTGTGATTAGAGGAGGAAACTCACTGAACACTTCTAACGCGCCATTGTATGTGGTTGACGGATTTATTACCAGTACCGGTGCCCAGATTAGCCCAAATGATATTGAGAATATTCAGATTCTAAAAGATGCTTCTTCTACTGCTATTTATGGTGCCAGAGGAGGAAACGGGGTAATTTTGATTACAACCAAAAAAGGAAAATCCGGTAAAATGCAGGTTGAAGCTGAAATTTCAGATGGTTTTCAGAATATAATCAAAGAGCCTTCTTTATTAAACGGACAACAATATGCCAATATCCAGAATGCAATTGCCATTGAAAACGGCAGACCTCCGGTTTTTCCATCCAGTTTTCCTGTTGCAAATACCAACTGGTTTAAGGCGGCAACGCGTCCCGGAGAAGTAATCAACAGAACAATTACTTTTAGCGGAAGCGATAAAACATCTAAATTTTTTCTTTCCGGAAATTATCTAAAACAAACCGGAGCATTAGAGAATACTGATTTTACCCGATATACGGTGAGAATGGGTGGTGAGAAAAGATTTAATGAAAAATTAAATATGGGAACCAATGTGTATGGTGCTTCAAGCGACGGACATAATAGTGATTTTGGAGACAATATTTTATCTCCAATGTATTCTATTCAAACCGCTGCCCCTAATCTTCCTATTTATAATGCTGACGGATCGTATTATAAATATCAGGGAAAAGACAATGCTTTAGCACTTTTATTGGAACCAACAGACCACACGATCAATAGATTGGTCAACGGAAATATGTTTTTAGATTATGAAATCATCAAAGGTCTTACCTATCATTTTGGAGCAGGTGCTGAATGGCAGGAAAACATTCAGGGAAAATACACTCCAAGAACACTGGTTGCAGGAGCTGCCCTGAACGGAACAGGATCTGAGGAAAACAAAACCTATTTTAGGTGGAGTACAGAACAATATTTAACTTATAAATTCAATATCAAAGAGAAAAATTCGTTTTCTGTAATGATAGGAACCTCCAATCAAAAAGATAGTTACGAAAGAATGAAAGCTTCAGGTTCCGGTTTTTCTAACGATTTATTGACGTACTACAACCTTCAGGGTGCTGCGGTTTATTTGAAACCGGAAACTGAAAAAACGGAGACTAAACTAACGTCTTATTTTAGTAGATTAAATTATGCTTTTGATGATAAATATCTGGTTTCGTTTACCATCAGAAAAGATGGTTCATCTCGTTTTGGTCCAAACAATAAATTCGGGATTTTCCCTTCCGGAGCCATTGCCTGGAAAATATCTAACGAATCTTTTATGCAAAACCAAACTACTTTTTCTGAACTAAAACTAAGAGCCAGTTATGGTATTACCGGAAATGACGGTATTGGAGACTATGCCTACATGAACAGACTAACTTCATGGGGAGTAACAATTGCTCCGGGAAGTTTTGTGGGTGGTACAGAACCAAACAACTTAGCCAACCCGGATTTAAAATGGGAACAAACCGCTCAAACCAACTTGGGTCTGGATATGGGATTCTTCAACGATAAACTGACTGCTACAATAGATGTTTACGAAAAAAGAACGACAGATGCCCTTTTGAATGTTCCTGTTGGAGGATGGTGGGGATTTGATGTGCAAAGAGTGAACTCGGGAGTAATTCAAAACCGAGGAATCGAATTAGGTATCAGCAGTACCAATTTCAGAAACGATAAATTTTCCTGGACCACATCCTTAAATGTTGCTTATAATAAACAAGAAATAATATCACTTGCTGACAATGTCAAAATTATTAGTACCAACACTTCTAACCCAAGCGGAACTGTCTCGGGTCAGGAATTCACAAGACTGGTTCCAGGAAAAGAGATGGGAGAATTATACGGTTATAAATATGCCGGAGTAATCAAAACCGGAGAAACTTATGCCGCACAGCCTCTTTCTGTGGCCGGAGATCCAAAATATGTGGATGTTAATGGTGATGGAGTTATTAATGCTGACGACAGAACGTATTTAGGAAATTCTACTCCACATTATATTGCAGGATTAAACAATGATTTTAAATACGGAAATTTTGATTTGAATATTTTCTTTCAGGGAGCTTTCGATTATTCAGTTTATAATATGACTAAAATGGTTGGCGAATCGTCTACAAGTACAGATGCTTTGAATCGTTGGGTGGCCGGTGTCAATGAAAACACAGACATTCCCAGAGACGGCTATTACAAAAGTAAATACGGAAGTTATGTAAACTCAAAATTTGTTGAAGACGCTTCTTATATCCGTTTAAAAAATGTTTCTATTGGATATTCTATTCCGGAAAGCGTATTAAAGCAAGCTAAATTTATTGACAGTATAAGGCTGTATGCTATAGGACAAAATTTGCTGACGATCACTAATTATTCCGGAAATGATCCCGAAGTAAATGCCCATACCTCTAGTGTTACATCACAAAACCTGGGTGGAGGAATCGATTTTAACTCATTCCCGGCTTCACGAACATTCATTCTGGGTATTAAAGTAGCAATCCACTAGTCTAAAGAGCTTTTTTAGTAACATTAAATTTATTAAAATGAAAAAATATACAATACTATTCCTTTTACTTACCGCCGGTACACAATTTTCGTGCAATCAGGATCTTGAGCCTACGGTTTACAGTAATCTGACCAATACCAATGGATTTCAGACAAAATCAGATGCCATAGCGTCCGTTAATTCTATTTATGGCAGATTAAAAGGGCCATCTGTGGGAGATAACTTTTCGTACTGGGCAACAAGACACTTTGCTTTGACAGATATTGCAACAGATCTCGGGCATTGTCAATTTGGGGGAGATCCGGGACAATTGTCTCTGGGAACCTGGAGCTCGACAAACGGATTGCTTAAAGAAGATTGGAATGCCATGTACAAACTAATTGCAAATGCTAACTTTGCGATCTTCAATATTGCCCAAATGGGTGGAATTACAGCGGCAGAAAAAGCACAATTTATAGCCGAAGCCAAATTTTTAAGAGCTTCTGCCTATATGGATTTAACGGATGCCTGGGGACCTGTAATCTTAATTACCGAAGCTAATTTGGGAAATCCTAATTATTTAGAACAGACACCTCCGTCGTCAGTTGAAGAAATTGACACTTTTATCATTAAAGAATTAAATGAAGCAGCTAATGTACTTCCTGTTAATTACAAAGCAAATCCTATTTATGAAACTAATGATGTGGGACGTGCTACAAAAGGTGCTGCACTTACTTTATTGGCAAAATTATACCTGCGCAGTCACGATTGGCAAAAAGTAGCTACTTTGACTCAGCAAGTAATGAGTCTAAATGAGTACAGTCTTTTCCCCACCTACTTAGGATTGTTCAAAGAAAGCAACAAATGGTGCAGTGAAAATATCTTTTCTTCTTTGAGTGACGCCAATACAAACGGAACAGAATTACTGAATCACTTTGGTCCAACGGATCATCCTGTTGTACAGAACAGATGGCAGTATTATACGGTAAACTGGGATTTCTACAATACATTTGGTGATGAAGACGAAAGAAAAGAATGCTTTTTTCCTGAGTTTATGGGCAGCGATGGTTTATTGCACAAACAAGCTCCGTCTTTAGGTGCTCAACCACCAAAAGGAGAACTTTATATGCCGGATGTATCGACCAGAAAATACGCAGATGATGAAACGACTACTTATTATGATGGTCATAGTGTAAACATATTGCGTTATGCAGATGTCTTATTAAGCAGAGCCGAAGCTCTGAACGAAATTAGCGGTCCAACAACTGAAGCGATAGATCTTATCAATAAAGTAAAAGCAAGATCACATGCTAAACTATTAGTGTTATCAGATTACACGCAATCTTCTTTAAGAGATGCTATTTTGCAGGAAAGAGGATGGGAATTTTTCTTTGAAGGAAAACGTCGTCAGGATTTAATCAGGATGAACAAATACGATGTTCTTGTCAATGCCTATCACTTGAGAGTGGGTGAAGCTGCACAAGTCAAGATGCCACAAAACAAATATTACACTTATCCGCAAAGTCAGGTTGATCTTAACCCTAAATTAAGCAATGCCGACAGGCAATAAAGAAGTTCAATCAGGAATAGACAGGCTTTTTACAATGTCTATTCCTGATTTTTATACAAAAGAAGTACTTTCTGTTTCATAAAAGAAGCCTTTCAGATGATCAAAAAATTAATAATAAACGGAAGTTTTATTTTGGCATTGCTTGCATTCGTAAGCTGTTCCAAAAATCAAGATAATACTATCACAAATATCATTATTGGAACTCATAGCAACAACGAATTGAAGATTCAGATCGATGTTACTACGAATGAAGAGGTACAGGTATATGCTGAATATTGGTCTGATAAAGATGGAATCAAAAACAAAATAACTTCTCCGGTATCAAAAACAGGTCACTCCCACTCTTTGGTACTTTGCAATATTATTCCTGAAACCAGTTATAGCTATCAATTGGTTACTGTTCAAAACAAAGAAAAAGTTACCAGTAAAGTATACACATTTAAGTCCAGACAATTACCAGAATGGCTGCAAAAGCAATTCAAAGCAAATTGCCCAAAACCGGAACTATTACCTCAAAATTTCAAAAAAGGTTTTATGCTTTTGGCGAAAAGAGAAACTCCGGGAGTGGCTTATATTGTTGATTATAAAGGCAATTTAAGATGGTATCATACTGTAGAAGGAACAGGATTTAAAGTGACTCATTTTACCAAAGAACAAAGTATTATTGCTATTCTGGGGAAAAATGATGAACCTACAAGTTACGGCACCGAGATTCTTGAAATCAATTTGCAAGGAGATACTTTAACTCACATTAAAAAAGGACAAGGCGATTTTAAACAAGTGATTCATCACGAAATCATCAAAAAATCGGCTAACGAAATTGTCACCATCACTGTTGATCAAAAGATAATGGATTTAACTTCTATTGGAGGAAAAAAGAACGATACGATCAACGGAGACGGGATTCTTATTTTAGATAAAAAAGGAAAACAACTCTGGAAATGGAGCGTTTTTGATGATCTAGATCCAATGAAAGATAAGAATTTACTGAAAAACAAAAAGGACTGGACGCATGCCAACAGCCTTAATTATGATAAAGACGGCAATTTTTTACTCTCTTTTTACAACAACGGTCAAATCTGGAAAATTGATGCCAAAACCGGAAAAGCGCTTTGGAAATTAGGAAAAGGAGGAAACATGAAAATGTCTGATGATAGTAATTTCTCGCAAGCCCATGCCGCACATATTAACACAGAAGGAAGTCTTTTATTTTTTGATAATGGTGTTGACAAAAAACAATCTTCTGTCTTTGCATTAAAAGTAAATGAAAAAGAAAAATCAGTAACACTGGATTTCCATATAAAATTACCAAAAGATATTTACAATGACAGAATGGGAAGCGCTTATAGGATTGACAAAGAAAATATTTTAGTCTGTTGCTCAAAACGACATATCACAGTTTTAACCAATAAAAAAGGTGTTTTAATCTGGGCATTAGAATCTGAAATTCCACCTTATCGCGTAGAGTTTATTCCGGAGGAAAATATGAAACCTTTTCTTCTAAATTAAAATTTCTTGTAAGGTTTTGTAAAAATCAAAAGGAAAAATATATGCAATGTGCCATTAGGCACTAAATGTTGGTAGAAAATACATGTTGAAGTTAATTAGGCGTGCCGTAGGTACGCAATAGACATCGCTATGTTGCGTAACTACGGCACGTTAATCAATTTGGTAACTATATAGTTACCGATATTTAGTCCCTAAGGCACATTTTAGTTCTTGATTTACATAAATACTCAACAGGTTTTTGAAACCTGACAATAAAAGCGACACCTGCAAAATTTTCAAAATCTTGCAGGGAAATAAAACAGATTAAAAATAGTAAACATGAAAAAAATAATTCTTATTGGTCTGTTTGCAACATTGCCAATTGTTGTTTTCAATTCCTGCCATACTTCAAATTCTCAAACATTGGCATCAAAAACTGCCGATGATGATTCGTACGTTACAATAGACACGTCAAAAATTCCGGACGATCAATTTGGAGAATCTGTACGTTACGGAAGGGAACTGATGCTGAAAACAGCTTACTATATTGGTCCAAATGGGATCAACGGAAAATACTTAGGCAATAAAATGAATTGTACCAATTGCCATCAGGACGCGGGTACAAAACCTTATGCCTTCAATTTAATGGCGTCTCACGATAATTATCCGCAATATCGCGGACGTGAAAATAAAGTCCTTACACTTGCTGAACGTGTTAATAATTGCATCATGCGCCCGCATTCCGGAAAACCCCTTCCGCTTGACGGAAAAGAAATGGTGGCTTTTCTATCGTATTTTAAATGGATCAGTAAATTTGTTCCGAAAGATGGCAATTTTAAAGGTGCTAAAAACTTAGAAATAGAATTTCCTGATGTAGCCGCAAGTCCGGAAAGAGGAAAAGCATTGTTTGTTGAAAATTGTGCCCGTTGCCACGGAAATAATGGCGAAGGACAATACAATGCCGATAAATCAGGTTACACCTATCCGCCACTTTGGGGCGAATATGGTTATCAGCCCGGTTCAAGCATGCATCGCGTTATTAAACAGGCGCAATGGCTAAAAAGTAATATGCCGTATGATAAAGTAACTCCAGGAAAACCATATCTTACAGATAATGAAGCGCTGGATATTGCGGCTTATGTAAATGATGATGCCATACACACCAGGCCAAATCCTAAAACATTCGATTATCCCAACAAAATGGGCAAACCTATTGATTACGCACACAGTCCTTTTAGCGATAATTTTTCTGAAGAACAACATAAATACGGGCCATACAAACCAATCATTGCGTACTGGAAAAAGAATGGCTGGAAAACTGTTTACTAACTTTTAAATCAAGCATACCCTTTTAACCTGAATATCAAAACAATGAAACTAAACTCACACAACAAACAAATTTTAAGCCGAATATTGATTATGTGCTTTTTCATTCTCAGCATTCCGTTGGTCGCACAAATAAAGTATACGGACGGCAATGACAGCTGGAATCCTAACAAGTTAGGAAATCATCGCGTTGCAGTACTATTTTCCGGTACAGGAAATGTAGCGAAAACCACTATCGAATGGCGCAGAAGAGATGAAAATCCGGAACTTAAAAAAATTATTGTTCAGGATGCTTCAGGCAAAGAAATTCTTAATACCAAAACCGAGAATATCAACAGAGAAAACGGAACAATTTTCTTTGAACCTGTTTCAGGAAAAGGAACGTATTATGTGTACTATATGCCTTATATTGACGAAGGCGATGCTAATTATCCAAAAGGAGTTTATGCCAAACCAGAAAATAAAGCTGATGCGCAATGGTTGTCTAAAATCAAACCAAATTTAGCCGACAATTGCACGATTACAGAAACTCAGAGTATCAATGCTTTCAACAGTTTTTTTCCAATGGAAGTCATTGCAACTGCGGCTGAAACCAAGGATCTTATTGCAAAAAACAGCGGAAATTCATTCCTGGTATTCCCGGAAGACAGATTGTTTTCTATCCGTATGAAAAATGATTTGCCGCAAAGATGGATTCAAAAAGGAGTTCAAAACACTTTTTCAGATACAGCTTTAAAAGGCGAATATCTGGCTTTTCAATTGGGCGTTTACGCTTTACAGGATTTAAGCAATGTAAAAGTGACTTTTTCGGATTTAAAAAATACGAACGGAGAAACCATTTCAGCAAAAAACATCAACTGTATCAATACGGATGGAGTCAAATATGATGGAAATCTTTTCTCTGCTAACGTTTCTGTTTCAAAAGGAAAAATCCAGGCAATGTGGTGCGGCATCGATGTTCCTCAAACTGCTGCTGCAGGAATCTATACCGGAAAAGCGACAGTTGTTGCTGATGGAAAATCTACCCCAATAACACTTCAGATAACTGTAAAAAATGAAGTGACCAAAAACGGAGGAATCGATTCTCCCGAGAAAATGACGCGTTTAAAATGGTTGAACTCAACTTTAGCCCAGGAAAATACAGTAATTGCACCTTATACGCCATTAGTTGTAAAAGATGCTGAAATATCTTTATTAGGCAGAAAATTGGTTTTAGGAACAAATGGTTTCCCAACTCAAATCCAGACTTTCTTTACTCCGGAAATGACTACCGTTACCACAAAGGCTAATGATATTTTGAGTGCACCAATAGCATTTCATTTTATTGGTGCAGCCGGAAAAGAAGCACAATGGAAAAACTCAGGACTTAAATTTACCAAAAAAGAAGCCGGAACTGTTGCCTGGGAAAGTACTTCTACTTCTCAATCGCTTCAAATGGATGTAAATGCTACTATCGAGTTTGATGGTTTTTTACATTATACCGTTAAGATTACAGCTCTTGAAGATGCTGCTTTCAATGACATTAACTTTCAATTGCCAATGCAGCCTTCATCAGCAAAATACATGATGGGATTAGGTCAAAAAGGCGGCGATCGTCCTGCAACTTTTGACTGGAAATGGGATGTTGCCCACAAAAACCAAGATGGTGCATGGATTGGAAATGTGAATTCAGGATTGCAATTTTCTCTTAGAGACGAAAAATACAGTCGTCCGTTAAACACTAATTTCTATCTGCAAAAACCATTATTATTACCAACTTCATGGGGTAACGAAAACAAAGGTGGAATCACCATTACGCCAAATCAAAAATCAGTTTTGGTAAACGCTTATAGCGGAGCCCGCAGCATGAAAAAAGGAGATGTTTTATATTACAACTTCACCTTACTAATTACGCCTTTTCATACCATAAACACAGATTTTCAATGGGATACTAAATTCTATCACAAATACAGTCCAATCGATTCAATCGCTCAAACTGGTGCAACAGTAATTAATATTCACCATGCAAATGCCATAAATCCATACATCAATTATCCTTTTATTGAATTTAAAAAGATGAAAAGTTATATCGATGAAGCACATGAAAAAGGATTAAAAGTTAAGATCTACAATACCGTTAGAGAGGTTTCGAACAAAGCTTATGAAACTTTTGCTCTAAGAAGTTTAGGTCATGAAATTTACTCTCCCGGAAAAGGTGGTGGATTCTCCTGGTTGCAAGAACATGTTGGTGATGACTATATCGCAGCCTGGTTTGTTCCTGAAATCAAAGATGCTGCAATCGTAAACAGTGGTATGAACCGTTGGCACAATTATTATGTTGAAGGAATGAACTGGCTGACTCAAAGCGTTGGTATTGATGGAATCTATCTTGATGATGTTGCTTTTGACAGAATCACGATGAAACGAATCAAGAGGGTATTAACAAAAGACGGACATCCTGGAATTATCGATTTACACAGCGCAAACCAGTACAATAAAAGTGACGGATTTAATAATAGTGCCAATTTATATATGGAACACTTTCCGTACATCAATAAATTATGGTTTGGAGAATATTTTGATTATGAAAAAAATCAACCTGACTTTTTCCTAACTGAGGTAAGCGGAATTCCTTTTGGATTAATGGGCGAAATGCTGCAAGACGGAGGAAATCCATGGAGAGGAATGGTTTACGGAATGACCAATAGATTGCCTTGGAGCAGTAACGCAGATCCTAGAAATATCTGGAAATTATGGGATACTTTCGGAATCAAAGGTTCTGAAATGATTGGATACTGGAGTGAAAATTGTCCGGTAAAAACAACTAATGATAAAGTTCTGGCAACAGTTTACAAAAAGAACGGTTCAGCTTTAATTTCTATTGCAAGCTGGGCAGATACTGATGTAAAAGTAAAACTGAATATCGACTGGAAAAAACTAGGCATCAATCCTGCAAAAGCAACAATCACAGCTCCGGAAATTACGAATTTTCAACCTGCGCAAACTTTTACTGAAAAGGATGAAATTCCGGTAACAAAAGGAAAAGGTTGGTTGTTGATTGTGAAGTAATATTAATCAAACTAAAAGCAAGTATTTGTGCCGTTAGGTACAAAATGTTGGTAGAAAACATAGGTCAGCGAGAGTATATCAAGCGTGCCGTAGGTACGCAACAAAACGATATTCATTGCGTACCTACGGCACGCTAAATTTATTCAAATTCATTTTTTTTCTACCAACATTTTGTACCTAACGGCACATTTAAATATAAATTACATCAATTGACATAAACGAAATCATTTGAAATCTTTTTATCCCGATAGTCATCGGGAGTAGCAAAAATAACCACAAAAATTAGCTCTCCATATGAAACTAAGAACATTTATATCCATTTTGCTCTTTGGAAGCCTGTTTGTCACCGCACAAAATAAACCAACCATAAAAGAATATAAAAAAGTATTCACTACTTATCCTTTTTCAGATCCCGATCCAATTCCAAAACCAGATACGAAGACCTATCCTTACTTCCGTTTTGATGGTTTCACCGATAAGCCCGTTCAAAAAGAATGGAAAGTAATCGAATTGGAAAATGATTATATAAAATTGATGATTTTACCGGAAATAGGCGGAAAAATATGGTCAGCTATAGAAAAATCAACCGGAAAAGATTTTGTTTACAACAACCATGTCATCAAATTCAGGGATATCGCTATGCGTGGTCCGTGGACAAGCGGCGGCGTTGAAGGCAATTACGGTATTATTGGTCACACACCAAATTGTGCCACTCCCGTCGATTATACATTAATAACCAGACAAGACGGAAGCATCAGTTGCGTTATTGGAGTTCTGGATTTACTGACCCGTACCTCATGGAAGCTCGACATCAATTTACCAAAAGACAAAGCTTATTTTACTACAAATTCATTTTGGTTCAATTCAACCGAAGCTGAACAACCGTATTATACCTGGATGAATACGGGAATTAAAGCTTCAAACGATTTACAGTTTATTTATCCTGGACAAAGCTATATCGGTCATAACGGTGAGCATAATCCGTGGCCCATTGATAAAGAAAATGGCAAAGATTTATCATTTTATAAAAACAATGATTTTGGCGGTTATAAATCGTATCACGTATTCGGGAAATATGATGATTTCTTTGGAGGCTATTACCACGATGAAGATTTTGGAATGGGTAGATATGGCAATCACAATGACAAACCCGGTAAAAAAATATGGATTTGGGGATTGTCGCAACAAGGCATGATCTGGGAAAAATTATTGACCGATACTGACGGACAATATGTAGAAGTACAAAGCGGAAGGTTGTTCAATCAGGCGAGTGAAAACAGCATTTATACCCCATTCAAACAACGCTCGTTCGCCCCTTATCAAACAGATTCCTGGACTGAATATTGGTTTCCCGTAAAACAAACAAAAGGTTTTGTAAAAGCCAATAATTATGGTGCAGTCAATGTTAAAAATGAAAATGGCTGGCTGAAAATTTACTTTTCTCCACTTCAAAAATTAAACGAAAAATTAGAAGTTTTTGATAATGGTAAAAAAATCTATTCTAAAGATATTTCGGTAAACACTTTACAATTATTCAAAGATTCGATTCAGGTTGCTGTTGACGAAAATAAATTAAGACTGACAATTGGAGAAAATAAACTGGTTTGGAATTCAGCTCCCGAAGATGGAAATCTAAATCGCCCTGTGGAAATTCCAAAAGATTTCGATAACAATTCGGTTTACGGATTATACCTGCAAGGAAAAAATTATATCGCCTTTAAAGATTATATAAAAGCAGAAGAAAAACTAACTGCTTGTCTGAAAAAAGATCCTAACTACGCTCCTGCCCTTTCTGATCTGGCATCGTTGCTAATCAGAAAATTTCAATACGATGAAGCCATTATTTCGGCAAGCAAAGCTTTGGCAATCAACACTTATGATCCTGCGGCAAATTATTATTATGGTGTGGCAAACTTGCATTTAGGAAATAGCATCGATGCAAAAGATGGTTTTGATATTGCCGCGTCAAGTACAGAATTTCGCAGTGCTGCCTATACGGCATTGAGCAGGATTTATTTTATTGGAAAAGATCAGTCAAAAGCGCTTGAATATGCCGGAAAAAGTCTACTTAATAATCAGGATAATTTAGAAGGACTGCAAGTGTTAGCTGTTCTATACCGTTTACAGAACAATACAGTTAAAGCAGATGAGATTCTAAATAAAATCAACGCTGTGGATCCACTAAATCATTTTGTTAGTTTTGAGAAATTGCTTTGGGAAAATTCAGAAGCATCAAAAGGACATTTCACTTCTTTGATACAAAATGAAATGCCGGAACAGACCTATCTTGAATTAGGAATTTGGTACCAGCAATTAGGACGCAAAGAAGAAGCTTTGAAAGTTTTTTCTCTTGCCGTTCCAAATCCTGAAATTATATATTGGAAAGCATTTTTAGAAAATACACCCGTTGATTTACGCCAAATTCAACCCGGAATCAGTTTTCCTTTCCGTGAAGAAACAGCTGTCATACTCGAGAAATTGATTCCAAAAAACAAGCAATGGCAGTTAAAATATCATCTGGCTTTAATAGAATGGAATCGTGGTAATATTCTAAAAGCAAAAGACCTCTTTTTGCAATGTGCCGATCAACCAAATGATCCTGCGTTTTATGCTGCCAAAGCTTCATTGTTCAAAGATGATTCTCAATTGGTAATATCAGATCTTCAGCAAGCTATTAAATTAGACCATCAAGGTTGGAGATATCATAAATTGTTAGCAGAGCATTATATCAGCCAAAAACAATATGACAAAGCTTTGGCTGTCACAGAACCCTTCTACAAAAACCATAAGGAAAATTATTTAATGGGAATGTTGTATGCCAAAACATTATTACTGAATAAAAAATACGCTGCCGCTGACGCTTTCCTCACCAAACTGAAAATTCTTCCTTTTGAAGGAGCCACGGCAGGAAGACAATTGTATCATGAGGCAAAACTAATGCAGGCTTTAGCCGAAATGAAAAACAAGCAATACAAAAAAGCATTACAATTTATTGCTGATGCCAAATTGTGGCCACAAAATTTAGGAGTAGGAAAACCTTATGAAGAAGATATCGACGAAAGGCTGGAAAACTGGATGGATTATCTCTGTTACACAAGTTTGGGGAATAATGAAAAAGCAACAAAATCAGTACAGAAAATAGTTGCTTTTAAACCAAAACTAGACAATACAGTACTGAACTTTTTACCAGCAAATCAATTGGTTTCTGCCTGGGCGATTGAGAAAACTTCTTCCGCACAAAAAGCTCAGGAATGGCTGCAAAATCAGGCTAAGTTATATCCGGACAATAAAATTGTTCAGTGGGCTTTATTGGTTTACACCAAACAGCAATCGGATATTTTAACTGCGGACGAAAAAGATGGAGAAGTCCGAATTATCGAGAAACTTTAACCCCTTTTGGACATAATATTTAAACACATAAAGACATAGTTTATAGCATTTTTAAAAAGACGTTTCACTTAAAAATAAATCACATAACACTATGCGAAAAAATTGAGATTTTCTTTAAAACAGCTTAAACCTAATTAAAAATCTATGTTTCTATGTGTTTAAAAAGACACCGTTATCAAAAAATAAACTTTACAAAAAAAATAAAATGAACAAGCTATTTTTAAAATATACCGTTTTTAGCCTTATCTGTATGATCGGTCAGAAAACAGTAGCTCAAAACGCCGATCAAACCAAAGATCCTTTATCCATTTATAGAGTTACAGCACTAAAAGTAAATGATTTAGTTCATACCAAATTAGAAGTTTCATTTGATTATGGAAAACGTTATTTGTACGGTAAAGAATGGCTGACGCTAAAGCCTCACTTTTACGAAACCGATTCTCTTACCTTAGATGCCAAAGGAATGGACTTTAAGGAAATTGCCATTATTGACGGAAAAAAGAGTATTCCGTTACAATATACCTATGACAATGAACAGCTTTTTATCACTTTAAACCGAAAATACAAAAGCACCGAAAAATATACGCTTTTCATTCATTACACAGCAAAACCAGAAGAACTAAAAACAAAAGGAGGCCAAACTATCACGGATTCAAAAGGATTGTATTTTGTAAATCCTGACGGAAAAGGCGACAAACCGGTACAAATCTGGACGCAAGGCGAAACCGAAGCTTCTTCTTGCTGGTTTCCTACGATTGATAAACCCAATCAGAAAACAACTTCTGAAATCGCAATGACAGTCGAATCAAAATACACGACTTTATCAAACGGCAAATTGGCTTCGCAAAAAGTCAACAAAAACGGTACCAGAACCGATATCTGGAAAATGGAACAACCCAATGCTCCTTATCTATTTATGATGGCCGTTGGAGATTTTAAAGTATATAAAGACACTTATAATGGCAAAGAGGTAAATTATTATCTGGAGCCGAAATATGCACCTTACGCCAAGCAAATCTTCGGAAAAACTCCGGACATGATGAACTTCTATGGCAAAATGTTAGGCGTAGAATATCCGTGGGCAAAATATGCGCAAATTGTCTGCAGAGACTATTTCTCAGGTGCGATGGAAAATACTTCTGCCACTTTACACGGCGAATATGTTCAGAAAACCGCAAGAGAATTGCTGGATGACAATCAGGAAAGTACGGTTGCACACGAACTTTTTCACCAATGGTTTGGCGATTATGTAACCGCAGAATCCTGGTCGAATTTAACTATGAATGAATCTTTTGCCACTTTTGGAGAAGTACTTTGGCACGGACACGATGCAGGACAAGATGCCGAAGACCGTTCTCGCTATGAAAAATTACAAAACTGTTTGCGTTCTTCTAAAGATGGAGTAAGCCCGCCTCTAGCTCGTTTTCATTACAAAAACAGAGACGATATGTTTGATAATATTAGCTACTCAAAAGGTTCTATCATATTATACGCCGCAAAAAACCAAATGGGCGATGCAGCATTTTTTAAATCACTGAATCATTATTTGACAATCAATGCATACAAATCCGGAGAAACACATCAATTGCGTTTATCGATGGAAGAAATAACCGGAAAAGACTGGAGTCCTTATTTTAACCAATGGTATTATCAGGGCGGAAATCCAATTTTGAATATTGAATACGGGTATGCCAACGGAAAAGCAACAATCGCGGTAAAACAAGTTCAGGACAATTCGGTTCAAACATTTAGTTTACCATTAAAAGTTGATTTTTATGTCAACGGAACTAAAATCAGAAAGGATATTTTGATCGAAAAACGCGAACAAAATTTCAGTTTTGATATGCCGTCCCAGCCGGAATTTACAGATTTTGATCCGGATAAAGTTTTAGTGGGTCAGGTGACCGACAACAAAAAAGTAGCCGATTATTGGTATCAATACAAAAAGGTTCCTTCTTATTATAATAGAATTGAAGCCATTAAATTTGCTTCAAAAGACAAAAGTAATGAAGCTCAATTGATACTTTTGGCCGGCTTAGAAGATCAGCAGGACGATTTAAGGGTTCTAAGTATCAAAGCAATTGATTTAGGAGATTCTAAAATAAAGGATGCTGCCATTAAAACCTTGCTAAACATTGTTAAAAACGATAAAAAAACAATTGCCAGAGCAGCTGCCCTTATAAAATTAGCTTCAACGGGAGATGCTTCTTATAAAATAATAATGATTGAAAGTACCAAAAATCAATCTTATAATGTGCTTGCTGCCGGAATTTGCGGATTGTCAAAATTCTCAACTGATGAAGCTGACAAAACTTTGGCAACATTAGACGAGGATACAAAAAATCATGTAAACCCGTTAATTAAAAAATTTAATAGTCAAAAATATTAGGCCAACGGATACTTAAAATAGTAGCTCAGGGTTGCCTTAAAAATAGTATTTTTTTAAATATTGTTTGTTTTTTGAAGCCTCTCTAATTTGGTTCATTAGAGAGGTTGCTTCAAAAGAACTATATTATCAGCTGACATTTTAAACAAATGAGCTATAAAGATTAGAATTATTATATTTATTAGTTGGTTAGTATTTTAAGCAAGAAAAGGGCACTATTAAAGTGCCCTTTCTTATTTATCTATTAAAAAATTACTTCCAGTTAAAAGTAATTTTCTTTTCAATTTCTGAACTTAAACTCAAAAATACCGGACATGTCATTCCTGCACGTTCCAGAATTGTTCTGCTTTTTTCATCTTCAACACCTTGCATGTCAAAAACAATTTCGATTGCCCCAATTCTTCTTGGTTCAGCATTCATAATTTTTGTTACTTCAGCAGTTGAACCAATGAAATCTACTTTTAAATCGCATGCTTTGATTCCCATAATGGTCATCATGCAACTTGCTAAAGCATTGGCAACTGTATCTGTTGGAGAAAATGCTTCTCCTTTTCCGTTATTATCTAGTGGTGCGTCAGAGATAATTTCGCTTCCTGATTGCACATGCATTGATTTTGTTCTTAAATCTCCTAAATAGGTTACTTTTGATGTCATTAATTTGCTACTTTTAAAGTTAAGTCGGTATCGTAATATAGAATGTACACTCCTTTATTGGCGTGTCCTCCATCTTCTTTTTTATAAAATTGAAATTTATTGTCAACTTGTTCCGTCGTCATTAAATCTGCTGTTTCCTGATAAGTTTTTCCTTGTACCAAACGCATCATCGTATCAAAAGTCACATCAAATCCGCGTGTTGCATATGTATTTGGATTCACTTTATTCTTCAGTCTGTATTCTTTATCAAAAATTAAAACTCCCGGTTCATCACTTTCACGAGTTACAGAAGGATACATAAGTTTTAATTGTACCAGGTTATCAAAATTAATTTCATCTGTGTCAAGCGTGCTGTTTGGCTCTAAAATAACCAACTGTACCTGACATGTTTTTTGTGCATCAATCAGGGCTTTTATGGTTGCTTTTACCATAGCCGTATTTCCTGTTTCCATCACCACATAGTTCATTCTGTTTGGCAATAGCAAACTTTTTAAATTTGCGACATCCAAACCTCCCGTTTCTGTCAAAGCGGCAAAAACAACTCCTTTTTGATTTTGTTTGATATAGCTAATTACCGATTCTTTCTTTTTATCCACAACCGCTACAATGTTTCCGTTTTTACCACGCATATAATCAAAAATGGCATTTTTAACAACCTCATTAGAAGGTATAGTCTGATACAAATTATCAATAGGGTTTGCTTTGTCTTTTGATAATGGAGAAATGACAGGAACATTATACAAGCGTAATGTATTAGCAGTAGCTTCAGCATTATTTTGATAAAATGGTCCAATAACCGCATTGGCATCCTGCAATTTATTTTGAGAAATCAAAGTCGAAACATTTGATGTTGTTTTAGTCTCCTGTGAATCATAAATAGCAACATCTATTGGCAATTTTAAAGTTCTTGCAGAATCTATTGCCATCATTGCTCCTGAATAAAAATCAAGAGTCATATTCAAAAATTTGTCATTCTTTATTTTATTAGCAGTACTGGCAGTATCACTTTGCATTTTAGCTAAATTGAAAGGCAACAATAAAACTATTTTTTTACGCTCGTTTTGTCCTCTTTTTTTAGTCAGCTCCACCACTTCAGGATTAACAGAAACTGTCTCCGATTTTACTTTGTCTATAATTTGTATCCCGCCTCCTGTGTTTTCTACCGGTTTGTCAATTGATTTTTCGACAGGCACTTGTTGTGCTATAATTGGACTTGGTGCCAAATATCCTGCAGGAACTTTTAAAACCATTCCTTCTTTTACTCCTTCAGAAAGTGCCGGGTTCAATGCCGTTAATTCCTCCTGAGTGATGTGAAAAGTATGGGATAAGCTATAAAAAGTTTCTTTCGGTTTTACCTGATACTCCATATAAGAAGTTGCCTTCTTTGACGTTTCTGCCGGCTTTGCCGTACTTGTTACCGGGGGAGTTGAAACTTCTGCTTTAGGTGCTTTTCCTTTAATGGTTAATCGGTAACCAATAGGCAAATTCGAAACGATTTCAGGATTGCGTTTCTCTAATTCTTCGATTGTAATTCCGTATTGTTTAGCAATCGAAAATTTAGTTTCTTTTGCTATAACATCGTGATACACATATTTTTCAGGTGTTTTTTCCTTAACTGGCTTTTCTGTGGCCACCAAAGATTTTACAGCTGATCCTTTTGCAGGAATCACTAATTTTTGTCCGATCTGAACACCATTTTTTTCTAAGAAAGGATTTGCCGCCTTTAAAACCGCATCAGAGATACCGTATTTCTTTTCGATACTGTAAAAAGTTTCTTTTGGTTGTACCTCATGAATAACTTCTTTTGTATTACCACCCGTTTTTGCCACAACTGCTTCAGATTTAACCGCAGCAGATTTTGAACTACTGGTTGGAATCAACAAAACGGTATTAGGTGAAATTCCTCTTCTGGCATCAGGATTTAGCGCATAAATATCATAAGGGGTAACCTTAAATTTTACAGCAATTTGGTTAATCGTTTCTCCGTTCGCAACTGTATATTTAATCACCTTCTCTTGTGAGAAAGCAGAAAATGTTACAAAAAAAACAAGAAACAATAAAGTTGAATAATATTTCATAATAAGGCTTAAAACGATTTAATTTTTAATTCGAAAACAAGGTACTAAATTCTCTTCAATGCAAGATTCCTGCCACTTGTTAATTTGGTAAAAATTATTCTCTAAGATCAATTTCTACCTTTGCAATAACAATCTCTTTATATAACTCCGCTTCTTCATTTTTCTTGCATTTATACAGTACTTCTTCCATATTTTGATACTTATCTGTATAAACGTAGTACGAAAGACTGTTAATATTAAAAAAGAAGCTAGCGTTAAAATCACCAGAATCAATGAGTTTCATAATGAGCTTATCTCTTAATGAAGAGTCTGTAAATATACCTAAAACTAAGTAATAGCCGTTTGAAACTTCTTTAAGATTGTCATAAACTTCAACGCTTACGTTTTTATCAGTTCTAAGCGGATTCTCTTTTAGTTCCTGCTTCATTTCTTCCAGTGAAATTGTTTTTGAATATTCAGCCGGATTCGTTTTATTTTGATTTTTAATCGCCTCATCCTGATATTTTTTCAATTTTATCAAAGCCAGTTTATCATCAAATTTTCGGGCTTCCATACTATAATAAGTCGCTTTACTGATGTGTCGTTTTATCTCAATTTTTTTCTGAGTATCCAGCGAATCAATTTTAGCAATCAAAAACTGATTTTGTGCATCCCCTTTTTCCTGATCTGTTTTGTATCGTTTTATATCTTCTAATGAAAGGCGCTGTTGCAAAGAAGTAACGTTATTATTTTTTTCGTTTTCGCGTATTTTCTTTTTGTATTCCTGATTTTCCTCAACAGCAATTTTCTCTACTTTATTCATCAAGCCGGCATATACTTTTCGGTTTTCTGCCAGTTCTTTTTTTAATTGAGAAGATAATTCACTGGTTTTTCCGATGCTTTCATACGACTGTTTCTCTAATCTTTTTGATTCATTCACATTCAAAATATCCATTCTTTTCAGATCAATCAAATCATTATTCATTGTATTGACTAATGAATCTAATTTTGCCATTAAAATATCCTGAACATTTTTATTGGCTTCCAGAACCAAACGTAATTTTTCAACCGAGTTTTCCCTGGAACCATTCATATCATTCAGATTGACTTTCAAATCATTAATTTTTATAATTTTTTGATTCATTTCTTTCTGAACTACTAATCGATCCTTTAGATCTTCCAGTTCAACCGTTTTTGCTTTTCCTTTTTCGACCACAACTTGTTTTTCGGCGAGAGCCAACATCAATTCTTCGCTTTCGTTGGTTGGTTTGACTTCTTTAGTGTTAATTGCTAATTTATTGCCAACGATTAGTCCGTTTACAATCTCAGGATTTTGAGATTCAAGCTGATCGATTGAAATTCCGTATTTTTTAGCAATCGAAAATTTAGTTTCCTGGGATTCAACTATATGAAAAATAGTTTCCTGATTAATTACGCGAACCCTTCCGTCGAGTGTCTTTCTTTTGTTTGGAATTGAAATTGTCTGACCTATCTGCAATCCGTTAATAAGAAGGTCTTTGTTTAGATTTTCTAAATCATTGACCGAAACATTGTATTGTCTCGCGATACTAAACAAAGATTCTTTAGCCACCACCTGATGGGCTACTTTTGAGGATGTTGTAAGTTCAGTTTTAGGATGCTGCGGGATCATTAATTCCTGGCCAATCTGAAGTCCGTTGGTAAGAATTGGGTTTGCATTTTGAAGGGCTTCAACAGAAACATTATATTGTTTTGATAAACCAAAAAGAGTTTCTTTTGCACCAACAACGTGAGTTATTGACTGGTCCTGAGTTTGTTTTGCTACAGTGTAAACAGGAATCTTAATAATTTGATTGTCTTTGATTCCGTTTTGCGACTCGGGGTTGAGTTTATAAATTTCATCTACAGAGACCTTATATTTTTGGGCAATAAAATAAGCGGTTTCTCCTTTTTGAGTTTTGTGTTCAATAATTGAATCTTGCGCAATTATCTTATTAAAAGACAAAATAAGCACAAGAGAAATCTTTAAAAGTTCTCTCATATACAGTAGGTTTTAAAAAATTAAGGCGTTACAAATGTAACGCCTTAATTTTAATTCATAGTATTATTCCCACTCAATTGTTGCCGGTGGTTTTGAACTTATATCATAAACGACTCTGTTTACTCCTTTTACCTTATTAATGATGTCATTAGACACTTTCATCAGGAAATCGTAAGGCAAATGAACCCAGTCAGCAGTCATACCGTCTGTTGATTCTACAGCTCTAAGCGCTACTACTTTTTCGTAAGTACGCTCATCGCCCATTACACCAACACTGTTTACCGGAAGCAAGATTGCTCCAGCCTGCCAAACTTTGTCGTATAATCCCCAGGATTTTAAACCGTCGATAAAAACAGCATCAACATCTTGTAAAATCTGAACTTTCTCCGGAGTAATATCTCCTAAGATTCTGATGGATAATCCTGGTCCCGGGAAAGGGTGTCTTCCTAACAACTCAGGATCTATTCCTAAAGTAGCACCAACTCTTCGAACTTCGTCTTTAAACAACATTCTAAGTGGCTCTACAATTTTTAATTTCATATAATCCGGCAATCCCCCCACATTATGGTGCGATTTAATCGTTGCCGATGGTCCTTTTACAGATACTGATTCGATGACGTCAGGATAAATAGTTCCTTGTGCCAACCATTTTACGTCTTCGATCAGGTGAGATTCATCGTCAAAAACTTCGATAAATACACGGCCAATTGTTTTACGTTTGGTTTCAGGATCACTAATTCCGGCCAATTCGCTCAGGAAACGATCTCCGGCGTCTACTCCTTTTACGTTTAATCCCATTCCTTTGTACTGATCCAATACATTTTGGAATTCGTTTTTACGAAGTAAACCGTTATTTACGAAAATACAATATAAGTTTTTACCAATTGCCTGGTGTAATAAAACTGCTGCTACAGTAGAATCTACTCCGCCTGACAATCCTAAAACAACTTTATCGTCTCCTAATTTCTCTTTTAATTCTCCCACCATTTCTTCTACGAAAGCATTTGGTGTAAAATTTTGAGGGACTTCGGCAATATCTACTAGAAAGTTTTTCAGCATTTTTGATCCATCAGTAGAATGGAATACTTCAGGGTGGTACTGAATAGCATAAGTAGTTTCGCCTTCAATTTTATATGCAGCAAATTCTACATCATGAGTACTTGCTAATTTTATTGCATTGGTTGGTAAAGCCTTGATACTGTCGCTATGACTCATCCAGACCTGACTGTTTTCTGAAACTCCGTTAAAGAAAGTTTCACCTTCTTTAATATAAGACAAATTAGCCCTGCCATATTCTCTGGTATTCGAAGCCGCTACTTCTCCCCCACTAAAGTGAGCCAGGTATTGTGCTCCGTAACAAACTGCCAACATAGGTAGTTTGCCTCTAATTTGAGATAAATCAGGATGCGGAGCGTCTTCTGCACGAACAGAAAATGGGCTTCCTCCTAAAATTACGGCTTTATAAGGTGATAAATCACTAGGAAAGTGATTGTAAGGGAAAATTTCGCAGAATATATTTAATTCGCGAACTCTACGCGCAATAAGCTGAGTATATTGCGATCCGAAATCTAAAATAAGTACGTTGTGTTGCATGCGCAAAAATACTTTTTATATTCGAATTTGAAAAATCGGAACAATGAAAAAATAATATTTTTTTTCATTGTTCCGATTTTAGGTACAAAGGTTCAAAGTGACAAAGGTTCAGAGTTTTTAAAAATCCGCATTTTTATTACTCGTTTTCTATGTTCCTTTGAGCCTTTGCTACTTTGAACCTTAAAGAAAAATCCAAATTAGACAAAACATCGTATTTTAAAAAAAACCATACTTATGAAATCAAAATTAATTATCCTTGCGCTTTTATTGTCTTTATTTTTAAATTCTTGCAGTACCGTTGATGACTTATTAAGTTTTAATATTTCCAACTCAACTTCAATTAAAATTCAAAGCACTTCTCCTATCAATTTACCTTTAGAAATTATTACGCCCGATATAACAACAAATTCTTCGGCTGAATTTCAAAACAATAAAACCAAGGCGAGTTTGGTTAAAGATGTCAAAATAAAATCGCTTAAATTATCGGTCTCTGATCCGTCAGATAAAACATTTACGTTTTTAAAATCGGTACATTTATACATCTCAACAACAGATTCTGACGAAATAGAACTGGCTTATCAGGATAATATCAATTCAAGCGTTAATACAATTGACTTAATTTGTACCGATGCCCGATTAGATCAATACATTAAAGCTGATAAATATAAAATCAGAACAAAAGTTACTTTAAAAGAAACCCTTACCAAAGATGTAACGGTAAAAGCAGATATGAAGTTTAGAGTTACTGCGGATCCATTTTAGAAGAAAGATTCAAAGTTACAGAGGAACAAAGGTTCAGAGGTTTGAAAGCTTAATCGCATTCTACTTCTGAACCTTTCCTAATTTTGGCCCCTAAAGAAAAAACTCTGTTTCTTTGAAACCTTTGTCGCTTTGCACCTCAAAAAAACCATTTCTTTTCCTTAAATTTATAAAACCATACCAGAATCACTTTTACATCATAACCAGTGTATATTAAAATCTAATTAAGAAAGTAAACCATAACCAATGTTTGTGCTTTCTAAATATTAATTTAAAAATATAATCCATGAGTAAAATAGTTGCAGAACAATTAGTTGACATGTTGGTAGAAGCTGGAGTAAAACGTGTTTACGCAGTTACCGGTGATAGTTTAAATCATTTTAATGATGCGATACGCAGAAACGGAAAAATAAAATGGATTCATGTTCGCCATGAAGAAGTGGGTGCTTATGCGGCGGCGGCTGAAGCCGAGTTAGATGGTTTTGCAGTTTGCGCCGGAAGTTGCGGTCCCGGACACGTCCACCTAATCAATGGTTTGTATGATGCACATCGTTCGCATGTGCCTTTGTTAGCCATTGCCTCCACAATAAACACAAGCGAGATGGGCATGGATTATTTCCAGGAAACCAATACAATCAAATTGTTTGACGACTGCAGTTGTTACAATCAAATGATTATGACTGCCGAACAAGCACCCCGAATTATACAAACTGCCATACAACATGCCCTGGGCAAAAAAGGAGTTGCCGTTATTGGCTTACCCGGTGATGTTTCTGAATTAAAAGCTGTTGAAAGCAATATCTCAACACAATTTTTTCATTGTAATCCTGTTATCCGACCTTCTGATGCTGAATTACAGCATTTAGCACAAGCCATAAACGAAAGCACGAAAATAACTTTGTTTTGTGGAATTGGAGCTGAAAAAGCACACGATCAGGTGGTACAATTATCCCATCATATCAAGGCTCCTGTAGGCTATTCTTTCCGGGGAAAAATGAGTATTCAACCCAATAATCCCAATGAAATAGGGATGACAGGTTTACTTGGTCAGCCTTCTGCTTATCACAGTATGCATGAGTCGCACTTAGTATTGTTATTAGGAACCGACTTTCCTTATGATAAATTCATGCCTACCGATAATAAGATCATTCAAATCGACACCAGTACTGAACGTTTAGGAAGAAGGGCCAATCTTTATATGGGATTATGCGGTGATATAGGTGATACTATAGAAGCTCTACTACCTTTATTGGAAACCAAAACAGATGATAGTTTTTTAGAGGCACAACTTAAATTTTACGACAGTGTAAAAGAAAACATGAACATCTATATTAATGATAATGGTGGCGAAGACACGATTCAGCCTGAATATGTTGCGCATATTATCGATAAATTAGCTACGAAAGATGCCATTTTTACGGTAGATACCGGAATGACTTGTGTTTGGGGAGCCCGTTTTATAAAAGGTACCGGAGAACGAAAAATGCTGGGTTCATTTAATCACGGATCAATGGCCAATGCAATGCCAATGGCTATCGGAGCAGCCCTCGCACATCCTGAAAGACAAGTGATTGCCATGTGTGGCGATGGTGGTTTATCTATGTTACTCGGCGATTTGGCAACCATTCATCAATATAATATTCCCATTAAAATTATTGTTTTTAATAATCGTGCTTTGGGAATGGTAAAACTGGAAATGGAAGTTGGCGGCCTGCCCGATAACGAAACGAATATGGTTAATCCTGACTTTGGGCTGATTGCTCAGGCAATGGGTTTTCAGGGGGTAAATGTTCACAAACCCGAAGAAGTTCAGGGAGCAATTGAAAATGCATTCCTGCATAATGGTCCTGTTTTACTAAATATCTTTACGAATCCAAATGCGCTGGCAATGCCCCCAAAAGTAGAATGGGAACAAGTTGTGGGTATGGCAAAATCAATGACCCGATTAATGCTTGGCGGTAAAATGGATGAAGTTTTCGATACCATTAAATCCAATTACAAACACTTAAAAGAAGGCATTTAACTGGTTTTTAGACACCCTTACAAACACGAATTTCACTAATTCCAACTAATTCTTAGTGAAATTAACCTACAGACAAAATCTAAATATTAAGATGGTGGAAATTTGTGAAATTCGTGTTCAAAATTGATTCTTACCAAAACACGGTAACATCTACCTTAAATTAAAAATAACCTTTATGGATATCAATACTACTAAATCATATACCAAATATTACGTCATTGCATGGGTATTTGGTTTGATTTTCTATTTTTTAGATTATGTAATACGTTCTGCTCCGGCTGTAATGCTTCCGGAGCTTTCTCATAGTTTTTCCGTCAGCGAGATAAGACTGGTAACTATTATCGGAACCTATTATTACACCTATTCTACCTGTAGTTTAATTGCCGGAATTGCTTTGGATCGATTTGGCGCTAAATACTCGCTTTTTGCCGGGGCGCTTATTTTAGGAACAGGCTGTTTGTTGTTTATGGTTTCCAGTCAGTTTACGGGAGTTGTCGGGAGATTATTTCAGGGTGCAGGTTGCGCTTTTGCATTTCCCGGTTGTGTATATCTCGCCAGCAAAGGATTCTCTGCAAAGTCACTGGCAACAGCAATTGGATTTACCCAATGTTTAGGAATGCTGGGAGGCTCAGCAGGACAATTTGTTGTGGGCCCTTTGATTGAGAAGGGAATGGACATTTCTCTCTTCTGGTTATCGATTGGTATTTTTACGATTGTCGTGGCTTTTGGACTTTGGTTCATAACTCCCGCTAACAAAATAGAGCAAAAGACAGAACCTGATCAAAAGAAACAGGGTTTATTAAGCCCTTATAAAATTGTTTTTAGCAATCCGCAATCCTGGTTGTGTGGTATCGTTTCAGGTTTATTATTTGCACCTACTACTATATTTGCCATGACATGGGCGGTGGACTTTTTTCAGAAAGACCGTTCTTTAGACTTTCATACTGCCACAATTTCGAGCGCAATGGTGGCATTTGGCTGGGTATTCGGATGTCCTTTATTAGGATATATCACAGATAAAATCAATAGACGAAAACCAGTTTTAATATTTGGTGCGTTATTTATGATTTTAAGCTTAGTTCAGCTATTATACTTTCCAGATCTGCTTCCTACGAAAATTAGTATGTTTTTATTGGGTGTTGGATCGGGAGCTGCCATGATTCCCTATTCTATAATTAAAGAAGCGAATCCTGATCATGTAAAAGGAAGTGCCACAGGAGCTATTAATTTTATAACTTTTGGAGTGACAACACTTTTAAGTCCCTTATTCAGTCATTTATTTGGTAAAACCCTTGCAAGTAGTCTGGATAAAACGCTTCATTTTCAGCAAGCGGGTTTATTTTGGATTATAGGAATCTCGATTGCTATTGTGATAAGCTTTATGCTAAAGGAAACCGGTGAAGGGCAAAGAAAACTTGTTATTGCAAAAGAGTAAGTAATAAACAGGAAAGAAAAGATAATTTAAACCCATAGAAACATTTATATAAAAGTGATGTTTCTATGGGTTACTTTTTTATGCACAACCAAGTAATTGGGTGTTTTATTCTTCTTTAGTAACTACTATAGAAGCTTTAAAACCTGCTGCAAGATTGTCCCAATAATCATTGGTCACTAATTGTCCTTTATCATCATAGACCTGGATTTCAGCAGTATTGCCTCCCAATGCACCAATATTCAAAGCTTCAAAATCTAATTTATTAAAGCCATTATCCAGCATAATTTTAACATCTTTAAAATTGGCTTCTAAAAATATCTGGTCTTTAATCACTTTATCATTAGACGATACTTTTACCAAATCGCCATCGATGGCACCAAAATCCCTGAGTTTTACAATAAAGTATTTCGATTTTGTTCTAAAATCCCCTAACGAAATATTACGCCTCACCAACTGTCCACGACCTTCTTTTAGCCCGGCATCTTTAAGTGCTTTGTCCAGATCTTTCTCCATTTTAGGCACAAAACGATCTCCCGGATTGGCAAATTCGCTTTCTGTAGACATGGTAAATTTACTTTTCTCAGCTCCTACCTGCAATTGAGATTTGGGTGTAATACTGGTATGATCAAAAACATTAGGCGTTTTAATACTCGGCATGTCCATATTATACGCCTGAGGGTCTTTTACTTCAGGCAATGGTGTCTTTTTGGGTTTTGCACCAAACTTAGGTGCCGGAATACTCTTGAATTTAGTACTAAATTCAGTTTGGGCTGATACGGATACAGCTGTAAAAAATAATATGAAAAATAAAATATGCTTCATTGAAAAAGTATTATCGAATCGGCTTTTATAATTTTTATAAAATCAAGGTATAGCATCACAAAAATAGCATAATTTAGTTTGGCACTACAACTTTAAGACTATTATAACAATATATTAGGCAAATTTTTGGAATCAAAAAACCTGCCAGAAAATAATTATTCAGTTAAAAATAAATTTCAAGCAATAAATCCCAAATTCCAAGCTAACCTACATCATTTTTCACTTTTCTTATCTTAAAAACACTTCATCATTTTGATAATTAGCAACTTATTCCTAACTTCAATATTTTAATTTACCTTTATTAAAAACACAAGCAAATGGACTACATTGACTATTATAAAGCATTAGGAATCACGAAATCAGCTACAGAAGCTGAGATCAAAAAAGCATATCGAAAACTAGCCCGCAAATATCATCCTGATTTGAATCCAAACGATAAAGAAGCGGAGAAAAAATTCAAGGAAATAAATGAAGCGAATGAAGTTTTAAGTAATCCTGAAAATCGTAAAAAATACGATAAATACGGAAAAGACTGGAAACATGCTGATGAGTTCGAAAAAGCAGGCTACGATCCTAACCAACAGCAATATTCAAGACAACAGCAAGGTGGCAATCAGAGTTATTCTGATTTTGGAGGGGATTTCTCCGGAGGTGATTTTTCTGATTTCTTCAATTCTATGTATGGCTCCGCAGGAAGAAGTTCAAGAGGTCAGGCCAAATACAGAGGACAGGATTTTAATGCCGAGTTACAACTAGACTTAGTCTCAGCATACACCACGCACAAACAGAACCTGACTGTAAATGGCAAAAATATCCGAATTACAATTCCTGCCGGTGTCGAAAACGGACAAATTATAAAAATCCCGAATCACGGTGCACCCGGTGCAAACGGCGGACCTAATGGCGACTTGTACATTACTTTTACAATTGAAAACAATTCCGATTTTAAAAGAGAAGGCAATAATTTATACGCTGATGTTGATCTGGATTTGTACACTGCAATTTTAGGGGGAGAAATTTTAGTGAATACCTTTGATGGAAAAGTAAAAGTCAAAGTTCCTGCTGAAACTCAACCCGGAACTAAAGTAAAACTGAAAGGAAAAGGATTTCCGGTCTATAAAAAAGAAAATCAATTTGGAGATTTATACATTACGTATACCTTAAAAATCCCAACAAAATTATCAGCAAAAGAAAAAGAATTATTCCAGGAATTAGCTAAATTAAGAAGTCATGAATAGTAAAAACTTAATTCAAATAAAACAGTTTTGTTTGTATCACGAAATTGAAAATACCTTTATCACAGAGTTACACAATTATGGTTTGGTAGAAATTATTATTCTGGAAGAAGATGAATACTTACAACCGGAACAATTGCCTGCCGTTGAAAAAATGATTCGTCTGCATTATGATCTGAAAATCAATTTAGAAGGTATTGATGCCATCGCCAACTTATTAAACAAAATCGAAGTGTTGCAACAAAGCCTTACAGCTACTCAAAACAAACTTCGCTTATACGAACAATATCAAATTGAATAAGGAAGGTGTTTTTTTGCCACAGATTAAAATGATTGATTTGAAGTATATTTTTTCTGTCACTAATTTCACGAATTACCTGAATTAAATTGTTACAAATTCAGCTTCGCAGAAATCAATTTCATGACCAACGCTAATTAAATTAGTGGAAATTAGTGTAATTCGTGGCAACAATTTCATACAAATAGATAATCCTTAAAATCATTTTAATTTGTGGCAAAAATAAAATCAGCTATTCAAAATATCACAAAAAAGAGTCATTTTACAAAATGATTTCAACTCAATAACACCTTTTCCCATCTGCATATTTTATAAATTGCAGCGAAATTAACTAACCTGAATTTGTCTTAAACAAATTCTATAAAACAGAAGAAATGAAAAGAGAAAACATCTTAACAGGATCACCTTGGGAAGACAAAATGGGATATTGTCGTGCAGTAAGAATTGGCAATATTATTGAAGTTTCAGGAACTGTAGCGATTGTTGACGGTGAAAAAGTAAAAGCCGACGATGCTTACGCTCAAACCTATAACATTCTGGAACGTGTGGAAAAAGTTTTGGAAGATTTGAATGTTGGAATGAAAGATGTCATCAGAACCCGAATTTTTACCACTGATATTTCTACTTTTGAAGAAGTAGCAAGAGCTCACGCTTCATTCTTTAAAGATGTAAAGCCTACAACCGGATTTTATGAAATTAGTAAATTAGTCGCACCTGAATATTTAATCGAAATTGAATTTACGGCTGTAGTACAATAATAAATTTGCCACGAATTACACTAATTTTCACTAATGTTTTTTGCCACAGATTAAAAATATTTAACATGATTTCTTTTTTATTTTTTCCAGTTAAAAAGCTATTAATTCGTAAAAATTAGTGTAATTCGTGGCAAAAAACTTTTCATAATTAATGACCTCTCGAAAACTAAAAAAAATACTTCTCTTAATCTTCAAATGGATCTTCATTTGTCTTTTAACAGGCATCTTTTCCGGATCTGCATCGGCATTTTTTCTAGTTGCTTTAGAATGGGTTACACAATTTAGAATTCAACACGACTGGATCATCTGGTTATTGCCTTTTGGAGGATTATTAGTAGGGTTGAGTTATTATTACTGGGGAGAATCTGTTGTAAAAGGCAATAATTTGTTGCTCGAAGAATACGAAAACCCGAAGAAAGTTATTCCGTTTAAAATGGCTCCTTTGGTACTTTTAGGAACTCTACTTACTCATTTATTTGGAGGTTCTGCCGGTCGTGAAGGCACGGCTGTACAAATGGGAGGCGCAATTGCCGACCAATTTAAAAATCTTTTTAATCTAGATAATGCTGAAAGAAAAATTCTGATTATTCTGGGAATCAGTGCCGGTTTTGCATCGGTTTTTGGAACTCCTTTGGCAGGTGCCATTTTTGCATTGGAAGTTTTGTATTTCAGTAAAATTAATTTCAAAAGTATTATCCTATCTTTTTTGGTCGCTTACGCAGCTTACTTTACGGTAGAATTTTGGCAGGTAAAACACACGCATTACAGCATTCCCGTTGTTCCTGCAATTAGTTTTACAACTTTAATTTACGTTATTATCCTTGGTACTTTATCAGGTTTTGCCGCTTTATTATTCTCGAGAACTACTCATTTTTGGGGTTCTCTTTTTTCAAACATAAAATATCCGCCTTTACGTCCTTTTATTGGGGGAATTGTTCTTGCGATTGCTATTGCAGGTTTTGGTTTGACCAAATTTTCCGGATTAGGCGTTCCTGTAATTGTAGATTCTTTTTCGAATGCCAATCCATGGTACGATTTCTTACTAAAGATTTTGTTCACCGGTTTTACTTTAGGAGCAGGTTTTAAAGGTGGAGAAGTAACTCCGTTATTTTTTGTAGGCGCCACTTTAGGAAGTGCCTTATCATTGATTATTCCGCTACCGATAGCATTTTTAGCCGGTTTAGGATTTGTCGCCGTCTTTTCCGGCGCGACCCACACCCCTATCGCCTGCACGATTATGGGAATAGAACTTTTTGGAATGCAACCCGGAATTTTCATTGCGATTGCTTGTACAATCGCTTACTTTTCTTCAGGTCCCATGGGAATTTACAAATCGCAAATTGTAAAAGGCGCAAAATATAAGTTGTATCAGAGATTAAATTCAAATTTTTAAAATCTAAAAACTTTAAAAATTCCAAGAATAAATTCCAATACTAAACAAGATTTTTTAAAAATAAAAAAAATCCCTGCAAATCCACGTTTTCGCTTTAGCGAATACGTTTCATCGGCGTATTAATTTAATTCCAAAAGTAATTCCCAATTCCAAAAGTAATTCCCAATTCCAAAAGTAATTCCCAATTCCAAACCTACCATTTACAATTCACATTTTACATTTCACATTTCACATTTTACATTTTATATTTTACATTTTACATTTCACATTTTATATTTCACATTTTAGCTCTTACAAATCACCACCAGCATAAAAGTGTGTTAATCTGTAAAATGATTTCAACATTACATTAAAAAAATGTAAATTCGCACACTATGAAAATACAAGATATTCAAGCGATACAATTGTTACTCGCAACCCCAAAGAAAATCGCCATAATTCCGCATAGAGGTCCTGACGGTGATGCTATGGGTTCAACCTTAGGTTTATACCATTTTTTATTAAAAAATAATCATCAGGCAACTGTAATTGCACCAAATGATTTTCCGGATTTTTTAGCCTGGTTACCAGGTTCTGAAACGGTTAAAATCTTTGAAAAAGATACTGAAAACTGCACCAAAATATTAGAAGAAGCAGAGTTGATTTTTACACTCGACTTTAATGCTTTTCATCGCACAGGCGAAATGGAACATACTTTAGCAAAGCTAACGGCTCCCTTTATCATGATTGATCATCATCAAAAACCGGACGATTATGCTGCTTACACGTACTCTGATACTTCATTTGGATCCACTTGCGAAATGGTGTATAACTTCATTTCTTTCTTAGGAAAAAAAGAAGAGATCGACAAAACGATCGCAACCTGCCTTTATACCGGGATATTGACTGATTCAGGTTCATTTCGTTTTCCGGGAACAACAGGAAACACACACAGAATCATTGCCGATTTAATTGATTTGGGAGTGGAGAATACTCAAATTCCAATTTTATTATACGATAACAGTTCTTATAGCCGTTTGCAGTTATTAGGTCGTGCTTTACAGAATATGAAGGTGTTGGAAGCGCATAAAACATCCTATACTTCGCTTACTCAGGCTGAACTAGATTCATTTAATTATGTAAAAGGGGATACTGAAGGCATCGTTAATTACGGATTAAGTATAAAAGGTATCGTTTTTACCGCTATTTTTATCGAAAATAAAGACGAGAAAATCATTAAAATATCCTTCCGTTCACAAGGCGGATTTGACGTCAATCAATTTGCAAGAGATCACTTTAATGGTGGTGGACACAGTAATGCTGCCGGTGGAAGATCAGAAGTTTCAATGGAAGAAACCTTGAAGAAGTTTGAAGATTTAGTAAACAAACTAAAAATATAACCCCATATGAACTACTTAAAAATAAGCATCTATACCCTACTTTTTGCTGTTTTATTGGTAAGCTGTAAACAACACGAAGAAGCAAGAAGACCTATTTCTCAGGCTTCCGGTACTTTTATGAAAAAATCGGCTGATCGAAATAAAAAATTAGTAGCCAATGAAGAGGACGTGATCAAAAAGATTATCAAAAGCAATCCTAAAATAAAATATTACGCTACAAGAAAAGGATACTGGTTTTATTACGACGAACAAAATACAACAGATCCTGCAACACCTAAAAAAGGAGATATTGCTTATTTTAATCTGGAAGTAAAAGACATAAACGGCAAAATTATTTACTCTGAAGCTGATCTTGGTCCACAAACTTATTATGTAGACAAGCAGGATATCATGATGGGATTACGGGATGGTATCAAAATGATGCATAAAAACGAAACGGTTACTTTCTTATTTCCTTCGCATATTGCATACGGATATCATGGAGACAACAAAAAAATAGGCCCTAATGAGTCCTTAATTTGTACTGTTACGCTTCGTAATTTTGTACCTGATCCCACTGCTAAACCTGCACCTGTAGCCGGACAAACTCAAACTACAGCGGCTCCAAAAGCGGTAGTTCCAAAAGCTGTAACTCCCACCAAAAAAGATACAATAAACCCATAAAACAACATTTTAAAAATGAAAAAGAGTATTTTATTATTACTAGCTGTTACCGTTAGCTCATTATATTCTTGTAAGGACGAGCACAGCAACTTACCTGATGGTTTATATGCCGATATTGAAACCAATAAAGGACATGTTATTGTTGAATTAGATTATAAAAAAGCACCTGTAACAGTTGCCAATTTTGTAACCCTGGCAGAAGGTAAAAATGAATTCGTAACCAAGGATTACCTAAAAAACAAACCTTTTTATAACGGATTAAAATTTCATAGAGTAATTGAAGATTTCATGATCCAGACAGGAGATCCTGAAGGAACCGGTTCTGGAGATACCGGGTATAAATTTAAAGACGAAATCACAGATCTAAAATTTGACAAAGGTGGTGTTTTAGCCATGGCCAATAACGGTCCGGGAACCAACAGCAGTCAGTTTTTTATCACACATGTTGAAACTCCGTGGTTAGACGGTAAACATACCATTTTTGGTCATGTTGTAGAAAAAGGACAAGAAGTAGTAAATCAAATCAAGCAAGGTGATACCATTGTTGCCGTAACCATTATTAGAAATGGAGAAGCGGCCAAAAAATTTGATGCTGCAAAAGTATTTCATGATTACTTTTCAGAAATCGCTAAAGAAAAAGGTAAATACGCCGGAGTTCAAAAAGAAAAAGTAGATTACTTTGCCGCTGTAAAACCAAAGACAACTAAAACAAGTTCAGGTTTACAATATTTAATTACAGAAAAAGGAACAGGTAAAAAACCGGCAGCAGGAACTCAATTGTACATTAACTATTCCGGTTTCCTAGAAGACGGAACTTTATTCGACTCCAGTATAGAAGAAGTTAACAAAGCTTTTGGAAAACTTGACGAAGCAAGGGCAGCACAAAAAGGATATCAGCCAATTCCGTTTCAGGCAGGTCGCAAAGACGGTATGATTCCGGGATTTATCGAAGGAATAGAACAACTTTCATTTGGAGATAAAGCGATTCTTTTTATCCCGGCTCACTTAGCTTACGGAGCAACTGGTGCAGGAGGAGTTATCCCGCCAAACGCTAACATCATTTTCGAAATTCAATTATTAGAAAAACCACAATAATTCATATATTAAAAGATTAACATAGACTTAAATTCTGAACACATGAAGTTTAAATTTCTATTTTTATTTTGCCTGGCAGTCGTAAACATCCAGGCTCAGACAAAAAAGCCGGTTGCAAAACCAAAGGCTCCGGCAACTAAAACGGTAACAAAAGTAGCACCTAAGACAGATCCTAACGACGGAATTTTTGCTACTATATCAACTACAAAAGGAGATATCGTGGTTTCTTTAGAATACGAAAAAACTCCCGTAACGGTGGCTAACTTTATTTCGCTGGCAGAAGGAAACAATCCTAATGTTAAAGTAGAAAGACTAAAAGGAAAACCTTTCTACGACGGATTAAAATTTCACAGAGTAATCAATGATTTCATGATTCAGGGTGGAGATCCCGACGGAAATGGTTCTGGAGGTCCCGGATATGCCTTTAAAGACGAATTTGTAGAAGAATTGAAATTTGAAAAAGGTGGTGTTCTGGCTATGGCCAATTCAGGTCCTGCTACAAACGGAAGTCAGTTTTTTATCACGCATAAAGAAACACCGTGGTTAAACGGAAAACATACTATTTTTGGTCATGTAGTTTCCGGAATGGACAATGTAAATAAAATTGTTCAGGATGATATTATGACAAAAATTACAATCACCCGTAAAGGTGAGGCAGCTAAAAAGTTTAATGCGGTAAAAGTTTTAGCTGATGATGTAAAAAAACAAGACGCTAAAAAAGCAGAATCCCAAAAAGTGGTAACACAAAAAGCTGCTTATTTTGCCGCAACTAAGGCAAAAGCGACTACAACTGCATCAGGTTTAAAATATGTTATTACAAAAAAAGGAACGGGTATAAAAGGAGCTGAAGGTTCTAATATCTATTTCCATTATGCTGGATATTTTGAAGATGGAAATCTTTTTGACAGCAGCATGTCAAGTGTAGCAAAAGCTTATGGCAAATACGATGCAAATCGTGATGCCCAAAAAGGATATCAGGCATTTCCTTTTACAGTAGGTAAAAAAGACGGAATGATCCCTGGTTTCATTGAAGCATTAGATATGATGACAGATGGAGAAAAAGCGATATTCTTTCTTCCTTCAAATTTAGCTTATGGAGAAAAAGGTGCCGGAGGTGTGATTCCACCAAACTCAACTTTGATTTTCGAAATCGAAACTTACAAAGAGCAGCCTGTTACAAAATAAAAAAAGTATATCATACTCTTTTAAACCCATCAAAAACATATATTTTTGATGGGTTTTGTTTTTTATGTAATACTGTCAAATTCATAATTTTACAAGATCAATTGCCCCTCAAACCATATTGATAATAATGTTTCTGCTTATTTTCTATTAAATCCTAAACAAAATAGCTTACCTTTGCCGGCTTTAATTTTTTAATCAAAACAAGTTCAGATGTCACAAAACAACGTATTAAAGGGAGTATTTTTAGTAGCAATTGGAGCTACGACTTACGGAATGTTAGCCACTTTTGTAAAAATGGCCTATTCAGAAGGATATACTACCGCCGAAGTAACCACATCTCAATTTATATTAGGAATCATTGGTATTCTAATTATCAATGCTTTCCAGAAAATCAAACATAAAGAAAAAGTTGTAAAAGCAACCAAAAAAAATATCTTCAGTCTGATGCTTGCCGGAACTTCTTTAGGGATGACAAGTTTATTCTATTATTTAGCGGTAAAATACATTCCCGTTTCTATTGGTATCGTTTTATTAATGCAAACTGTTTGGATGGGTGTATTGCTTGAAATGATTTTAGAGAAAAAATTACCTTCAAAACAAAAAGTTATTGCTGTATTTATAGTACTTATTGGTACAGTCCTGGCAACCAATATCATTCATAATGATGTAGATCTGGATTGGCGTGGTCTTGTTTGGGGTATTTTAGCGGCTGCTTCCTTCACCACTACTATGTTTACGGCAAATAGTGTCGCTACTGAAATTTCATCTGCACAAAGAAGCTTGTATATGCTTTTAGGTGGTGCCATAATTGTATTTTCATTTGCAGTAGCCACACAGGTTACTCCTTTTAACTTTGAGATTTTCATGAAATGGGGTATTATATTAGCACTGTTTGGTACTATTATTCCGCCAATGTTAATGACTGCCGGTTTCCCATTAACCGGAATTGGGTTAGGAAGTATCGTTTCTGCACTCGAATTGCCTGTTTCCGTAATGATGGCTTATGTATTATTAGATGAAAAAGTAATTCTGTCTCAATGGGTTGGAATCGTTTTAATCATTCTTGCCATAATTATTATGAATGTAAATTTTAAGCGTAAAAATTAACTTATTTTGAGAAGGATTAAAAAAAAGTCCTTTGTAATGCAATAATTGTTAATTTTTTTATAAATTCGTGATAAACAATCAGATATCATGAATTTACCCTGGCATTTATATTTAATGGCTGTGCTCTATATTATTGCCGGATTAAATCATTTTAGAAATCCCGGAATGTACATCAGAATCATTCCGCCTTTTTTTTCAAACCCCAAATTAATAAATATTTTAAGCGGAGGTGCCGAAATTCTTTTTGGCATACTCTTAATGATCCCGTTTACTATGCATTTTGCTGCATGGGGAATTATAGCACTTTTAATTGCTGTATTTCCCGCGAATCTCTTCATGTATCAAAATAAAAAAGCTGGTTTTGGTTTGCCGAAGTGGATTTTATTTGTACGTTTGCCCCTACAAATCTTTTTGATTTTTTGGGCATACCAATATACCCTTTAACAATCAACTATTAATTAAAATTATTTTATTATGAAAAAATTATTTGCAGAGTTTTTCGGAACTTATTGGCTAGTTTTTGGAGGTTGTGGCAGCGCACTTTTTGCTGCTGGATTTCCAGGATTGGGAATTGGATTTGCAGGAGTTGCGTTAGCTTTTGGTTTAACCGTATTAACTATGGCGTATGCCGTTGGACACATTTCCGGCGGACATTTTAATCCTGCAGTTTCCTTTGGTTTATGGGCCGGAGGAAGATTTCCTGCAAAAGATCTTTTACCTTACATTATCTCACAATGTGTAGGCGCATTAGCTGCCGCAGGCACATTATTTATCATCTGGTCAGGCAAGGCAGGACATGCAATCGACAACACACAGGCAGGAGCTTTTGCTTCAAATGGTTACGGCGCATTCTCTCCTGATGGTTATTCGCTGGCAGCTGCTTTTATAGCTGAATTTGTACTGACTTTCTTTTTCCTGATTATAATTTTGGGAGCAACAGATAAATTTGCAAACGGAAGATTTGCCGGTATCGCAATTGGTTTAGCATTAACTTTAATTCATTTAATCAGTATTCCAATTACTAATACTTCTGTAAACCCTGCAAGATCTTTATCTCAGGCTATTTTTACAGGCGGAGAACCTTTATCTCAAGTTTGGTTATTTTGGGTTGCACCAATATTAGGCGCTATAGTAGCCGGATTTATATACAAAACATTACTGCAAAATCACGACGCAGCATAAGTTTACCGTATAAAATAAAAATCAAAGAGAAAATCAGATCTATTTATATTCGGTTTTCTCTTTTTTATATGCCCATAATCCGGATTAATCTCTTAATCGAAAAACAGATTAAAATTTTATCAATCTAATTTTTAGTTTTATGAATGATATTATAGCCTATTTCAGTACAATTCCGTCTACACATCGAAGTTTAATTCTGGTTGGAGGTATTACTCTTTTTTGGTTGATTGAGAATGCTTTTCCCCTATTCCGGATGCAATATCAAAAATGGCAGCACGCTGGAATCAATTTCTTTTTGACTTTTACTACAATCATTGTCAATTTTGTTTTAGCTTTTATCCTGATTAAAACCGCAAACTGGACAACCTTAAATCATTTTGGAGTACTAAACTGGCTACCTGCAATACCACTTTTGTTGTATACTCTTCTCGGATTGCTTTTATTAGATCTAATTGGAGCCTATTTAGCACATTTTATTCAGCACAAAATAAAATTTTTATGGCGTTTTCATATTATTCATCATACGGATACCTGGATTGATACCACAACTGCTAACAGGCATCATCCCGGCGAAAGTGTGATTCGGTTTCTATTCACGACTCTGGGTGTTTTAATAGTAGGAAGTCCAATGTGGATGGTTTTCTTATATCAGAGCCTGTCTGTTATCTTTTCGCAATTCAATCATGCAAATATTTCTTTGCCCGAAAAATTAGATGCTTTCCTAAGTTATTTCATCATTTCTCCTAATATGCATAAGGTTCACCATCATTATGTTTTACCATACACAGACAGTAATTACGGAAACATTTTTTCAGTTTGGGACCGGTTTTTTGGTACTTTTACTACCTTACCAAAAGAAGAATTAATTTACGGAGTAGACACCCATATGAAGCCGGAAGAAAACAATAAATTGAAAAATCTATTGCAAATTCCGTTTCAAAAATCAAGATCGATAAAAAACAGTTAAAATCATTAAAAAAAAACTCCCTCATCGAACCAACTAATTATTTTTTTTATTAATATTGATACTTAAATTGAAAATCAATCTATTAATCATTAACACCTATTTTGAATTAATTTTCACGTGATGAAAAAGAGTAACCGCAAAGAATTGAATTGGGAACAAACCGAAAAACTTGTTTCGTTAGCCTTAGAAGAAAAAAATCCATTTGAGATCATAAAAAAGGAATTTGGATTGGCAGAAAAAGAAGTTCTGGAAATCATGAAAAAGAAAATGCCACTTGAAAAATTTGAAATGTGGAAAAAGAAGGCTATAGCAAATAAACCAAAACCAAAACCCGTTAAAATAGATGATTTTGATGAAGATTTGGATGGTAAATATTATATAAAAAATAAACTAGACTAAAACAGAACTCCTGAAATTCAGGAGTTTTTTTATATTTTTAATCTCAATGTAACTTTTTTACATTTTATAAGTCAAATACGAATAATTAAACTCAAACAAATGAAAAAAATACTTTATACCCTGGCTCTTACAGTAACTCTCTGGAGCTGTAAAACAGGGAGCTCAACAGGTGCTGCCAAAAGCAATGTCGTAGAGGTGAATATTAATCTTATTGATGTAAAAGACGATAAAGTTTTGGTAACCGTTACCCCTCCGCCAATCAAAACAGACGAAGTAATTTATAGTATCCCAAAAACAGTTCCGGGAACCTATTCTACAGATAACTACGGTAAATATTCTGATGATTTTAAAGCTTTTGATGCTAAAGGAAATGCTTTAACCGTAAAAAGAATTGACGATAATTCATGGTCAATCTCTAAAGCAAAAACACTAAAAAAGATTACCTACTTAGTAGGTGATACCTTTGATACCGAAAAAGGAACCGGATTTGGTAATGACGATGTTTTTTCGCCAGCCGGAACCAACATCAACGCAGGAATCAACTTCATGGTTAACACCCACGGTTTTGTAGGTTATTTTCAGGATAAACTGGATGTGCCGTATAAAGTGACCATCACGCATCCTGACACACTTTGGGGAGCCACTTCAATGACAGATGAAGACGCAAGCAATACGAGCGATGTTTTTACAACACCACGTTATGCCGTTTTAGTCGAAAACCCAATCATGTATTCTAAACCGGATTATACGACATTCAACGTAAACGGAATGGATATTCTGATCGCTGTTTACTCTCCTACCGGAAAATTTACTGCCGAAAGTATTACTCCGGAAATGAAAACCATCATGACAGCGCAAAAAAACTTTTTAGGAAAAGTAAATGCTACTAAAAAATATACTGTGATATTGTACTTATCAAGTATGGCTAAAGATGATGCCCATGGTTTTGGAGCTCTGGAACACCCAACAGCAACTACAGTTGTTTTACCGGAATCTATGCCAAAAGAAAAATTGGTAGAATCGATGAAAGATGTCGTTTCTCACGAGTTTTTCCATATTGTAACACCACTTACTGTGCACTCAAAAGAGATTCAGTTTTTTGATTATAACGCACCCAAAATGTCTGAGCATTTATGGATGTACGAAGGTGTAACGGAATATTTTGCCAATCTTTTCCAAATCAATCAGGGGTTAATTAACGAAGCTGAATTCTATACTCGTATTGCTGATAAAATCGAACAGGCAAAAGGTCTGAATGATACAATGTCGTTTACTGTAATGAGTAAAAATGTACTAGAGCAGCCATATAAAGACCAATACTTAAATGTGTACCAAAAAGGAGCTCTAATTGGTATGTGCATCGATATTATCATTAGAGAAAAAAGCAACGGAGAAAGAGGAATTCTGGATTTAATGCATAAATTATCTGATGAATATGGAGTAGAAAAACCATTTAATGATGATGAGCTTTTTGCTAAAATTACACAGCTTACTTATCCTGAAGTTGGCGAATTTTTGACTAAATATGTTCAGGGGACAACGCCAATTCCTTACGATTTCTATTTAGCAAAAGTAGGTGTAACCAAAGCTTCTGAAAAAGTTCCTGCAGCAATTTTTATCAAAGGACAAACTCCTTATATTGGTGTTGATCCGGCGACTAAAATAATCAGTGTGCGACCAGATGTTGACCTTAATGTATTCTTTACGAACTTAAAGCTTCAGGCAGGTGACGTAATCGTTGCTGTAAACGGTAAAACGTACAATTTAGATAACATTTATGATTTGATTACCGAAAGTGAAAACTGGAAAGAAAATGACCCGATCACTCTTAAAATAAAGCGAGCCGGTACAGAGCAAACCATAAAAGGAACTGTAAAAGTACCATTCGAAGAAAAAGAAACCTTTAAAGCGACTGATGCTTCAAAAGAAAAACTTAAAAATGCATGGTTAAAAGGATAATTTCTTTTAATGAAAACTTAAAAAAAACCGACAAGTGATTGTCGGTTTTTTTGTTTTAGTTTGTCAAAGTTTTAAGCTTTGAAAGTTTTCAAACAATACTTTTACTTCTTCACCGGAAACTTCCAGTCGAACTCGTCTTTACCATTGATAATCGCACCAATTTCAAACTTTACCACTTCGTCAAATTCTGTTTGAAGAATAAACCAATTGTCTTCGTTGAAATAGTTCTCGAAAGTATCAAAAGTTTCCTGAGTATATTTTGTAATATCTTTTGTGGCTAAATCTTTCTTTACATCAGCAATTTTTCTTCCGATTAATTTGAATCCAAAAACTTCCAGATCATTGCTTGACGCTACTAAATAACCTAATTTCAAGTCTTCTTCCTGATAAAATGTCAATCTGATTTTTTGTGCATTGTATACAAAAATCACATTATCGTCTTCATCTACATAATTTTTGTCCGGTTTTCCTAAAGCAGCGGTTACATCATTTTGCTTCATTCCGAAAAGCAATTTATCAATTCCTGATTTTAGATTTATTTTCATATTTACTTTTATTTAAAGTGCAAATTTCGGGAAGTTTTTATAAAATCTATTCATGTTTGAGTATTATTAATTTTTTCACCACGAATTTTACCAATTTTCACGAATTTAATATGGTATTTGTCAGGCTGAACGAAGTCGGAATAAAGAAACCTAACAGGTTTTAAAAACCTGTTAGGTTTACATGTCGATTAAAAAATGAAAGCCTAAAAAACTTAGCAACTTAGTATCTTAGAACCTCAGCCCTTACCTATTAATAATTCTTCTTATTAGGTTTTGAACTCATATAAAAAGTAATTTTTCCGCCATTGATAACATCTGCATGTTTTAGGAAAGGTTTGTCTAACTTTTTACCATTCAATAAAACCTTGCTTACAAACACATTTTTATCTGATTGATTTACAGTTTCTATTTCGAAAGTTTTACCGCTGTCTAAATTAAAAATCCCTTTCTTCACTAGCGGGCTTCCTAAAGCATATTCGTCAGACCCCGGTGCTACAGGGTAAAATCCTAAACTGCTAAAAATATACCAGGCGCTCATTTGCCCAAAATCGTCATTTCCCCCTAAACCGTCGGCACCGTTTCGGTACATTTTTTTCAGGATCATTCTGATTTTATCCTGAGCTTTCCAAGGCGAATTGGTCCAATTGTACAAATACACCACATGATGAGAAGGTTCGTTTCCGTGAACATAATTCCCTATGATGCCTTCTCTGGTAATATCTTCGGTGTTTTCAAAATATTTATCCGGCAAATGCATGCTGAATAAAGAATCCAGACGAATATTAAACTTCTCGTTTCCGCCCATCATTTTGATCATTTCGGCAGGATCCTGCGGAACGTACAAACTATAATTCCATGAATTTCCTTCAATAAATCCTTGTCCGTGGGTATCAAGCGGATCAAATTCTTTTTTGAAAGTGCCATCGTTTAATTTAGGACGCATAAACCCCGTTTTGGCATCATAAACGTTTTTATAATTTTTAGATCTTTCGATGAATTCATTATAAATATCCGTTTTGCCTAACTTTTTTGCTGCCTGAGCAATTGCCCAATCATCGTAAGCATATTCTAAGGTTTTGGAAACTGAAGATCCGTTTTTATCTTCAGGCACATAGCCCATTTTCATGTAATATTCCAGTCCGTCGTAATAAGGTACTTTAGCCGTATTCACACAAGCCTGAAGTGCTTTTTCTCTGTCAAAATTTCCATTGCCTTTTACAATCGCATCCGCAATTACGGAAACGGAATGATACCCAATCATGCACCAGTTCTCATTGGCATAATGCGACCAGATCGGCAGCATTTTATGCACACTTTGGTCTGAATGTGCCAACATTGAACTGATCATATCTGAATTTCGGGCGGGCTGAACCAAATTGAATAAAGGATGCAAAGCCCTGTAAGTATCCCATAGCGAATAACTGGTGTAATTTTTAAAGTTCTCTGCTTTATGAACATTCATATCCAGACCTTTATAGTTTCCGTCTAAATCCATGTATTCTGTTGGGCCTAAAAAGGCATGGTACATTGAAGTATAAAAATTGACTAAATCTTCTTTTTGAATGGTTTCAACCTGAATTTTATTCAATTCGTTATTCCAAGTTTCCTGACTTTGTTTTTTTACTTTTTCGAAATCCCAATCCGGAACTTCTTTCTTCATATTCTCCAATGCTCCGGCTGAACTTACAGGAGATAAAGCCATTTTTATTTTGATCTTCTCGCCTTCTTCGGTATTAAAGTCAAAAAACAATTTTAGGTTCTGACCCGCCATTTCAGGAAAATTTTTGGTTTGATCAAATCTTCCCCAAAAACCTTTGTATACACTTTTTTCCTGCGCCGCTTGTCCGTAGCTTTTGATTGGTTTACTAAAAGACATCGCAAAATAAACCGTTCTGGTCCTCGCCCAACCATTCGTCTGGCGATATCCTGTAATCAAAGTATCGTTCTCAATACGAACAAATGTCCAGACGTTCTTTTTATCGTAATTGTAAATTCCGGAAGTCAAATCGAGAATAATATGCGCTTCGTCTGACTTTGGAAACGTATATTGATGCATTCCAACTCGCGTTGTTGCAGTAAGTTCTGCCTTAATCTTATGATCTTCCAGAAGTACGCTATAATAGGCGGGTTCCGCTTTTTCTGTCGTATGAGAAAAGGCCGATCGATAACCCGATAATGGTTTTGAAGCAACTCCGGGATTCAGTTGTAATTTTCCTGTTGTAGGCATGATTAAAAAATCACCTAAATCAGAATGTCCTGTTCCACTAAAATGCGTGTGGCTAAACCCCACAATCGTTTTGTCTTCGTATTGATATCCTGCACAATATTTATAAACATCACCATTGTATCTGCCATTTAGGCTGTAAGCAATTGTATCGGTTTCCGGACTTAATTGCACACTCCCAAACGGAACTGTTGCTCCGGGATAGGCATGCCCCATTTTAGCCGTACCAATCATCGGATCAACGTACTGAATCAGGTTTCGCTTTTCTATTGTTTTTTTCTGAGCATTTGCTGTAGAACTAAGTACTAAAAATGATAATCCAAAAAGTAAATTTTTACAATTTATTCTATTCATCAGGTTATTTTTTAAAATCAATATTTTGTATATAAAACGGTAAACAGCATTTACTAAAACGATTTACCAATACTTTCAGGTTAGAAAATTACAATAAAATATGCTTTATAAAAAATATAAATTGTTTCAGACTAAAAAGCTTTTAAATATCTTTGAAGTATCTAAAATGCCATTTATATATGAAAAAATATATTTTATTTCTAGTACTTTCCTATACCACATTCGGTTTTTCGCAAAAAACAGACAGTTACAGGTTAACCAAAGAAGAAATAAAGCAAAGAGAATTAAACGAAGTTTCTGACTTCCCTATTTATAAAGCATTTGAATGCGATGATAAAAGCGGTGTCTATGAATTGCTTTTGTGCGAAAACCAAAAGAACATTACTAAAAACGATACTTTAAACACTAAAATCCAGGCCATTTGCACCATGGCGGATCATGGCGGTTTTCTTGAAAAATGGAGAATCAACGATTTACTTGAACCTACTGATGATCCTAAAGAAACTACGATTTGGTTCTGGACAAAATATTGCAGTACCAAAGATATTGATGGTGATGGCTACATAGATCCTGTAATTGTGTACGGAACAAAAACAGAGTATGGCGGAATAAGACGCGTTAAAATTATTACGGTTTATAAAAACAAAAAGTATGCAATTCGTGCTGTAGAATGCGACCTGGATTATTGCAGAAGTTTCAAAAAAGACCCAAGCTGGAATACTTTACCTCAAAAAATAAAAACCTACATTGATACTTTAGTTGTAAAGCTGAGAAAAGAACAAAATTTGATATTGAAAGATGGATAGTTAAATTTTAAATTCCAAAATGGGAATGGCAAAAATCAATTTCAATCGCAAAATTCAATATTTACTATATATATCTAAACCGAATTAATCCCGACAGCTATCGGGACAGCCCTACGATGTAGATCGAGCCTTGGCTCTTTTTTAAAGTTTTTGCTTTAGGTTTTCTTTTACTTCGTCAAACCATTCGTTTTTAAGAATACTTAAAATGATCGAATCTCGACGTATTTCCTTATTTATTGTTGGCATGTGATTTCTTAAAACACCTTCGACTTTGCAACCGATGCTTTTCATAGCAGCAATACTTCGTTCGTTGTTGTTATCGGCACGAAACTCTACGCGTTCCATTCCGAGTGTTTCAAAAGCAAATTGTAGTAATAAATATTTACAATGTTTGTTGAGCCCGGTTCCTCTAAAAGCTGAACCGTACCAGGTAAACCCTAACTGAAGGGTTTTAAACTCCAGATTCATATCGTAAAAACGTGTTGAACCGGCGTATTTTTGAGATTTTTTATCAAAGACAATAAAAGGAAATTCTTTTTTATCCTCACGGTTTTTTATGGCCGCCTGAATGTATTTGATCAAATTTTCTTTTCCGTCTGCACCTACTAATGAATATTTCCAGGTTTCGGGTTCGTTGATCGATATTTCTAACAGATTATCAACGTCGGATTCTTGTAACGGACGTAATAAAACTAAGTCGTCTTCCAGGATAATGTTGTCTGAAAAATTAAAATTTGATGCCTTCATGTTTTTATTTTTTTGCCACAGATTAAATTGATTATAAAGATTATAAAAAATTTCTAAATAAAAGATCAATTATTGATTCAATGTAGTCCCTACGGGACAAATGGAAGACGCTTAAACTTGTTGCTACCAACATTTAATCTCTCCGAGATATTAGCTCATGAACCTATACTCTGCATTAAATACTCCGTTAGGAGTTAGATGTTAGTAGAAAAAAAATCCCAAATAAAATTGTCCCTTTAGGGACTACACCTTTTGAAGATCTCTGTGAGATTTTGTGCAACTTTGTGTTATCGCTATTTCGCAGAGATTGACGAAAATGCTCGAAGATTCACAAAGCGATTAGAGAAAAAATTATTCACTCATTTCATCATAGCGCTCCGGAACTTGCGGATCGTATAACGGACATTTGAATTCTTCCATCACCTCAACCAATTTGTTCATGGTTTTACCTTCGGTTCCGTAACAGTCTATTTTGATACTTTGTGGTGTTGTAATGACCTGAAAAGCACCTTTTCCTGAAGTATTTTGCCAGCTGTTTTCATCGACTCTTTCCCATTGCGAGAATACCGAAGCGATTCGGTTCATAATTACCTCAACGGGAAGTGTTTCAAGACCTTCGACATTTTCTCTTTCTGTAAGAGCTTCATAAACTTCGTGATGGTTTAGGTAAACCTCTTCTAAATATCTCCAAAAAAGTAATTCGTACATAGCCTGCTGTTTTTTAGCCCCGATAGTAGTGAAAATCCTTTTGTTTTTTTCTTTAAAAAACAAAAGATTGTAACGGATAGCGGGATTAGCTCCTAAAAAAAGCTAATGATTAATAAAACAAGGTTCTGTTGTAAACTCCAGTATATAAAACCTTTGCAACTCAGAACCTTTGTATCTTTGTAACTCAAAAAAGAATTAATATTCGAATGTTCCGTATTCGCTGGTAATAGTCAGTTTCTTAGCATCTGCCGCTTCTACTCTACCTACGATTTGTGCATCAACATGGAACGATTTTGAGATCGCGATGATATCTTGTGCAATGTTTTCAGGAACGTAAATTTCCATACGGTGACCGCAATTGAAAACCTGATACATTTCTTTCCAGTCCGTTTTTGATTGTTCCTGGATGAGTTTGAACAATGGCGGAACCGGAAATAAATTGTCTTTTATAATGTGTAAATTTTGTACGAAATGCAAAATTTTAGTTTGCGCTCCCCCACTACAATGCACCATTCCGTGAATTTCGTTTGGCGTGTACGTATCTAAAATTTTCTTGATAATTGGTGCATACGTTCTGGTTGGAGAAAGTACTAACTGACCTGCGTTTATTGGGCTGTTTTCAACCGCATCTGTTAAGTTTACCTGACCTGAATAAATTAGTTCTTCAGGAACAAGTGCATCATAACTCTCCGGATATTTTTTGGCTAAATATTTCCCAAAAACATCGTGACGGGCAGAGGTTAATCCGTTACTTCCCATTCCGCCATTATAGCTTTTTTCGTAAGTAGCCTGACCAAAAGAAGTCAAACCAACAATTACGTCACCTGCTTTGATATTAGCATTATCTACAACATCGCTGCGTTTCATGCGGGCTGTTACGGTAGAGTCTACAATAATGGTACGAACAACATCACCAACATCAGCAGTTTCGCCTCCGGTTGAATGAATCGTTACACCAAAAGATTTTAATTCGTTGATCAATTCTTCGGTTCCGTTGATGATTGCGGAGATAACCTCAGCCGGAATTAAGTTTTTATTTCTTCCTATGGTAGAAGAAAGCAAGATATTATCTGTTGCGCCAACACATAATAAATCGTCGATATTCATGATTAAAGCATCCTGGGCAATTCCTTTCCAAACTGAAATATCGCCTGTTTCTTTCCAGTACATATACGCCAGTGACGATTTTGTACCTGCTCCGTCAGCGTGCATGATTAAGCAATATTCCTCGTCCTGGGTAAGATAATCCGGAACGATTTTGCAAAATGCTTGAGGAAATAAACCTTTATCGATATTTTTTATGGCGTTGTGTACGTCTTCTTTTGATGCCGAAACACCTCTTTGTGCGTACCTTTTGCTAGAATCTGAACTCATGAAAATTAGTTTGTGTTGATGTGGTGCAAAGATAATCCCTTTTTTTAATTCTTTGGTTTATTGAGATGTCTGATTGTAAAAAAGTTTGCCACGAATTACACAAATTTTCACTAATTCTTTTCTTAAAAAGCAAAAATCATCCTTAACGGATGATTTTTGAGCATTTATACTTATAAATAAATTCCTAAAAATTTGTGTAACCTGTGGCAAAAAACTATTTTGTAAACAATAATTCTCTGTATTTAGTCAATGTCCAGCTTTCGTCATCAACCAGTAATTCTAATTTATCACAGTGATTACGAATATCTTCAAAATAAGGTTTTACTTTGTCACAATAAGCTTCAGCCATTTTTTGTGCATCGGTTAAATGGTTTGCTGTTCTTCTCTCATCTGTCATGGCCAATACTTTAGAATTGATTCCTTCTATATGAGCCGAAATTTCTTTTATCAGAACGATTTGTTCTTTTGCAATCGTTTCAAATTCCTTTCCGAAAATTTCTTTTAATCCTTTTACATTTTCGATTAAGGTGTTTTGGTAACGAATGGCTGTCGGGATAACATGATTTCTTGCAATATCGCCTAAAACTCTTCCTTCGATCTGAATCTTCTTTGTGTATTCTTCTAATTCTATCTCATAACGCGCTTCTGCTTCAACATGGTTCAGGATGCCTAATTCAGAAAATAAATCCAAAGCTTGTTTTGAAACTTTCGCTTTGATCGCTTCCGGAGTGGTTTTAAAATTACTTAACCCTCTCTTAGCCGCTTCTTTTTCCCAGGCTTCGCTATATCCGTCGCCTTCAAAAAGTATTTTTTTAGATTGTTTGATGTATTCTCTTAAAACATTAAAGATCGCATCATCTTTTTTCATGTCTTTGGACTCGATCAAAGCATCTACTTCTATTTTAAAATCTTTTAATTGTTTGGCGACAATTGCGTTTAGCGTTGTCATTGCGTTTGAACAGTTTGCATTTGAACCCACCGCTCTAAACTCGAATTTATTTCCGGTAAAGGCAAAAGGCGATGTTCTGTTTCTGTCTGTATTGTCTAAAAGAACGTCCGGAATTTTCCCAACTACATTAAGTTTTAAATCCGTTTTTTCTTCAGGTGATAATTTACCGGTTGTCACACTTTCCAGCTCTGACAAAACTTTGGTTAATTGCGCTCCGATGAAAACCGAGATAATGGCCGGCGGTGCTTCATTTGCCCCCAACCTGTGATCGTTACTTGCTGTTGCGATAGACGCTCTTAATAAGGTTTCGTAATCGTTAACTGCTTTTATGGTATTGATAAAGAAAGTCAGAAACTGTAAATTGCTCATTGGCGTTTTACTAGGGCTCAGTAAATTAACTCCCGTATCTGTTGCCAGTGACCAGTTGTTGTGTTTTCCGGAACCGTTTACTCCTTTAAAAGGTTTTTCGTGAAATAATACTTTAAAATCATGACGTTCTGCTACTCTTTGCATTACATCCATTAATAAAGAGTTATGGTCTACGGCAAGGTTGGTTTCTTCAAAAATTGGGGCCAGCTCAAATTGGTTAGGCGCTACTTCGTTATGACGCGTTTTTACCGGAATTCCCAGCAACATACATTCTTGTTCTAAATCTCTCATATACGTTAAGGCACGCGTAGGAATAGAACCAAAGTAGTGATCGTCTAATTGTTGCCCTTTTGCAGAGGTATGTCCTAATAATGTTCTTCCGGTCATCATCAGGTCAGGACGGGAATTGGCTAATGCTTTATCAATCAAAAAGTATTCCTGCTCCCACCCTAGAGTAGCGGTTACTTTTTTTACATTTTTATCAAAATACCTGCATACTTCCGTAGCAGCTTCATCCATAGCAGACAGCGCTCTTAACAACGGTATTTTATTGTCTAAAGCTTCTCCTGTGTAGGCAATAAAAACGGTTGGAATACATAAAGTAGTTCCGTAAATAAATGCCGGCGAAGTGGGGTCCCAGGCTGTATATCCTCTGGCTTCGAAGGTATTTCTGATGCCGCCATTCGGGAAACTTGAGGCATCCGGTTCTTGCTGTACCAATTGCGCTCCGCCAAATTTCTCTACCGGATCGCTCCCGTCATAAGAAGTCTCGAAGAAAGCATCATGTTTTTCTGCTGTTGTTCCTGTAAGGGGCTGAAACCAGTGTGTATAATGCGTAACACCTTTTGATAACGCCCATTCTTTCATTCCCATAGCAATATAATCTGCCAGTTTTCTGTCTATTTTAGTTCCATGCTGCACAGCGTCCCTAACTCCCTTTAATGCATCCGAAGTCAGGAATTGCTTCATTGCTTTTTCATTAAACACATTTGCACCAAAGATGTTAGATTTTCTGTCTATTTCTTCAAAATGTACTGGCTTTCTGGTAGAAGCTTCTTTTAAAGCCTGGAAACGTAATGTTGACATGTATATAAGTTTAAAATTTGTAATAATTTTTACTAAAAAAAGAAGAACAAATATAAACAAATAAAAAGCCTGTTTTAAAGATAAATTTCAGATTTTTCTTCGATGATTTTTCAACGTTAAAAGCTTTTTTCAAAGAATAATGAATTTGATTTGAAGAAATATAACAAAATACCTCAGCATTCTTCATTAAATAAACATTTTTTTACAATTTCATAACCTGAAAACCCTCTAAACAACAGTAATTTTTACGAATTTATTTTTTAAAAGCATTAAAAATTGCTTTTTTAAAAATATACCCCTCTGAAAATTGCGCTTATCCAAAAAATAATAGTCAGCTAAACAAAACAGCCCCCTAATTTTTACGGCTAAAAAAATAAATCTATATTTGACCCAACGAAAAAAACAAAAAAATTAATTTATATTATTATGGCTAAAATTAAGTTAGAGTACATTTGGTTAGATGGATATGAACCAACTCAAAATCTTAGAAGTAAAACTAAAGTTGAAGAGCATGAAAATTTCAAAGGAACGATAGAAGAACTTGGAAACTGGTCATTTGATGGTTCATCAACAAAACAAGCCGAGGGTGGTTCTTCAGACTGTCTGTTAGTTCCTGTTGCAATTTACCCGGATCCAACTCGCATTAACGGATACCTTGTAATGTCAGAAGTGATGTATGCTGACGGAAAGCCACACCCATCTAACGGTAGAGCTACAATTGATGATGATAATGATGATTTTTGGTTTGGTTTCGAACAAGAGTATTTCATCATGGATACTAAAACTTTATTGCCATTAGGTTTCCCTGTTGGAGGTTATCCTGCTCCACAAGGTATGTACTACTGCTCTGTAGGTGGAAAAAACACTCACGGAAGAAAATTAGTAGAAGAACATGCTGACTTATGTATCGCTGCCGGTCTTAACTTTGAAGGTATTAACCAGGAGGTTGCCTGCGGACAATGGGAATTTCAATTATTCGCTAAAGGGGCTAAAAAAGCCGGAGACGAAATTTGGGTTGCCAGATACTTATTAGATCGTTTGACTGAAAAATACGGTTACTATATAGAATACCACCCAAAACCACTTGGAGATACAGACTGGAATGGTTCCGGAATGCACGCTAACTTCTCTAACGAAGTACTAAGAACATGCGGTTCTAAAGAAACATACGAAAAAATATGTGAAGCTTTCCGTCCTGTTGTTGAAGAACACATTGCAGTTTACGGAGCTTACAACGACCAACGTTTGACTGGTAAACATGAAACTGCTTCTATCCATGATTTCTCTTATGGAGTATCTGATAGAGGAGCTTCAATCAGAATTCCTTTATATACTGTTCAAAAAGGATGGAAAGGATATCTTGAAGACAGAAGACCAGCTTCAAACGGTGATCCATACAAAATTGCTGCAAGAATTATCAAAACTGTAAAATCAGCGCTATAATTCAAAGCTTAGATTATATCTTAAAAGTGCCATCGTAATTGTTGGCACTTTTTTTTGCCTTATAGTCTGTCATTTCGGTATGTATAATTTTTCTTTTTTTCAGGAGCTAATCCCGCTATCCGTTCCAATCTTTTGTGGCTCCCGATAGCTATCGGGACACACAAAAGGATTTCCACTTCTATCGGGGCTAGGGCTACAGTTTTCATTAGAAATTTTATCTATTAATATTATAACCTCAAACTTGTCATACCGACGGACAAGGGATCTCCGCAAGTAACTCCTCCTGCAAAATCGCCAATCTTTGTAGAGCTGCTTTCATAGATCCATCGTTCGGGATGACAAAAAGCGATAATAAAAAAGATTAAATCCGTGTAAATCCGTGTTTTCCCAAAGCGAATCCGTGTCATCCGCGTGCCATTTACCGCAATCTTCCCATGATACACAAAACCAACATCACTAACTTAGAAATCTTTAAGCTTTATTCAGAATTTAAACACAACTTTTCGATAATTAATTTTTAAGTTAAACATCAAAAACTATCTTTGTAAATCATTTAAAAAAAGTATCATGATAGTCTGGATTTTGTTTTTATTAGCCGTTGTTTTTATCCTTGCTTTAGACCTGGGAGTTTTCAATAAAAACCCTCATATCATTAGTACCAAAGAAGCAAGCAAATGGACCCTGATCTGGGTATCAATGTCCTTCTTGTTTTCAGGAGTAATTTACTGGCTTTATACTACAGACTATATTGCAAATCCTGATAATCTGAAACCAGCTGTTGCTTCTATGAAGTTTATTACAGGTTATCTGATTGAACTATCCCTGAGTGTCGATAATATTTTTGTAATTGCCATTATATTTGCGTCGTTCAAAATACCGCAAAAATACCAACACCGCGTTTTATTCTGGGGAATCCTGGGTGCAGTAATCTTTCGTGGACTGATGATTTTCTTTGGTGTAATGCTGATCAATAAATTTACCTGGACGACTTATTTGTTTGGTGGATTCCTGATTTTTACTGCTATAAAAATGTTGTTCTCCGGAGAAGAAGATGATTTTCAGCCAAAAGATTCTTTTGTCTATAAAACGCTTGGAAAAATTATCCCTATTACATCTGAAATGGACGGTGAAAAGTTTTTCATTACGACAAAAATGGCAAAAAAAGCAGCTACTCCATTATTTGTGGCACTGATTGTTATTGAGGTTATGGATGTTCTTTTTGCTGTAGATAGTGTTCCTGCAATTTTAGCCATTACCAAGGATCCGTTTTTGGTATTTAGTTCTAATATTTTTGCTATTCTGGGATTACGTTCTATGTACTTTTTCCTAGCGAATATGTTGGCCAAATTTAGTTTCTTAGAATATAGTTTAGTGGCTATTTTAGCCTTTGTGGGATTAAAAATGATCCTTCACGATTTTATTCACATACCGGAATGGGCATCCTTAGCGTTTATTGCACTTTCGCTTTTAGTAGGGATTTTGGTTTCTCTAAAATACGGGAAAGATGCTGAAGAAGCTCCAAAATTAGAAGAATAAATATTTTAGATATATTTAATACGAAAGGCTGTCTTTTTTAAGATAGCTTTTTTGTTTTTAGTCTACTATTCTATTGTCGTTACCATACTTAAACGACGTTCTATTCGTAAAGTAATCTTTACAATACATAATGCAAATAAAGAATTGAAAGTCTGCAATTTGTGCCGTTAGGCATTAAATATTGGTAGAAATTAGGTGCGTAATACGTTGGCGTGCCGTAGGTACGCAACAAAACGATAACTATTGTGTACCTACGGCACGCTGGATTCATTCTTATTCGTGTTTTCTACCAATATTTAGTGCCTAAAGGCACATCTCAACTCTTGATTCGCATATATAGATAAGATGGTATTGAGCCCTGTTTTCATTGAAATGAATTAGATAAAACTTAAACTTCTCGATACTATAAACCCGACAGATTTTAAAAACCTGTCGGGTTTGCTGGACTTAGAAAACCGAGATCTTATCTTCCTGATAAAGAAAGGATATCCTTAACTAGCTCACTAATGATTCATAAAGAGCATTTATTAAATAGTATATAAAATACAATTCATAAAAAAAGGAAATCTTCCGATTTCCTTTTTTTTATAATAACTTGAAACTAATATTATAGTTTAATATCATGTATCTGACTATCTTTAATATTCAATTTATTAACTACATCTAAATAGCTAGCTTTATTAACTGATTTTACAAAGTCTGCAGGAACTACAACAATTCTAAAAATCTGGTTAACCCTATAAGCAGCAGGAATAGTAGCTCGATTATTTCCATCTAAGTAAATATTTACATAACTAGGCGTAAAAACATACTTTAAAGAAAAATCTCTAGTTCCATCATTTAGATAATAAGTCTCCGGCAGGGCTTGCCAAACTGGTCGATTACCAGAATCTACACCATCAAAACGGTATACTAAAACAACATCTGAATCGTAAATAGCCTTTGGAAAATTAAATCTAACGCTATAATCTGGACCTACAAAATTATAGTAATTAGGCGCAATATTTTCGTAAACAGTGCCAATTTCACCATCAATTCCATCCAATCCCGGAGGCCCTTCCGGTCCTTCACAACTAGAAAACACGATTAATCCAACAACTGCAAATAAGGTAAGTATCTTTTTCATGGTATTTGTGGTATTTATTGTTTTTAGAATATTTATATATAAAGGTATTCCAAAAACCAAACCAAAAAAAGGATTTTACTAAATTCTTGTTAGAATTTTCTATTATTTTTTTGTAACCTGCTGGTTTTTAAGCAATATTTTATTAAAAAATAACACATGATACGGTAGCGAATTTTCCCAATAGTCCCAAGTATGTGCTCCGGGACGTTCGGTATAATCGTGATTTACTTTATTATAGACTAGTCTTCGGTGTAATTCTCTGTTGGGTTCTATCAAAAAATCATCAACGCCGCAATCAATAATCAAAGGGAGTTCGTTGGCTTTTAGTTTGTCTAACATTCCTATTACAGCATATTTTGCATACATTTCTGAGCTGTCGCTTTTGTCCCCAAAAACGGGTTGCATTAATTTTACCACCTGTGCCGAAGATTCACGATTGAGCATTACTCCCATATCTACTGCGCCACTCATACTTCCGGCAGCACAAAACAATTCAGGATGTTTGGCCGATAAGTACAATGCGCCGTGACCTCCCATAGAAAGTCCTGTAATGACTCTTCCGTTTCTGTTGCTTATCGTTCTATAGGTTTTATCTACTTTCTGAATCACTTCTTGTGTAATAAAGGTTTCAAACTGGCTTCCCTGATTTACCGGACTGTCCAGATAAAAACTAAACGTTTCTCCTTCGGGCATTACAATAATCAAATTGTACTGATCGGCTAAATTCTGAACTAATTTTTTGTTGGGTGTGTTTTTTAGCCAATCGCCAAAATGCCCGTAAGCACCATGCAATAAATACAGCACCGGAAATGCCGATTTGCTTTTTGCATACGAATTTGGTAAAACAACCGCAGCTTTGTAGGTTTTGCTCATCGCTGCACTCGCTACTTGCAAAGTATCTACTTTTGCCGCATAACTCATTGATGAAGCACATAAAAAAACAGCAAATACTAAAATTCTAAAGTTTTTCATATTATTTTTTTTCTGATTAGGGATTGTAAATATACTTTTTTCTACAATATATTATATGAAAAATCCGACTGGTTTTCAGTAGTCGGATTATGTATTTGTGATATTTTTTTGGCCACTGATTTTAGATTTTAATAATTATAAAAAAAGGTTACCACGACCCGATCGACAGCGAACAGGCGAAGTAATTGCACTAATTAGAGCGAATTGTATGGTGGGTTAGTTGCGATGAAAAAGATAGCCACTCCCGATAGCTATCGGGATAAAATGACTTTAATGATTCTAAAAAAAGTGTGTCACAAATTAGCATGAATTGAATTCGTGAAAATTCGTGAAATTAGTGGCGAAAAAAAATCCCATTAATCTCTCTATCCCGATAGCTATCGGGAGTGGCAAAAAATTAGCAACAAAAAAACCATTCGTCGCAACGAATGGTTTTATATAAATGAGAATCTTATTGCTTACCAGATTACTACTCGTAAACTATCCGGTTGGTACATCTTATCTCCTTTTTTGACATTGAATGCTTTATGAAATTCCGGAATATTACTCAACGGTCCATTGACTCTGAATTGTTCCGGCGCATGAACATCCGTCATGATTTGATTGATTTTGGATTCATCTCTTCTGTTAATCATCCAGGAATAAGCATAGGCAAGAAAATAACGCTGATCCGGAGTTAATCCGCTAATTTTATCTTTGTTCTTAAATTGCGCTGTCTTCTGGAATGCTTCATATCCCATAATCACACCACCCAGATCGGCAATATTTTCGCCTTGAGTTGCTTCACCGTTTACATGTTTTCCTAATACGGTAAATTTATTATACTGATTTACTATTAGCTGAGTTTTGGCTTTGAATTTTTTCAGATCTTCTGCCGTCCACCAATTGTTTAGGTTTCCTTTTTCGTCATATTGACTTCCCTGATCATCAAAACCATGCGTAATTTCGTGCCCAAAGAAAGAACCACCAATAATTCCGTATAAAATGGCGTCATCAGGCATGCGCCCTTCATAACCCGGGACGATGATATTACAGGCCGGAATCACAATTTCGTTATTGCTCGGGTTATAATATGCGTTGTAGGTTTGTGGCTGCATTACCCATTCGTTTCTGTCTACCGGTTTACCATATTTATTGATCATGAAATTATAATCCCAAACGTTGGCTTTCATAACATTCCCGCAATATGATTTTCTGTCTATGGCAAGTTGGCTCATATCCTTCCATTTATCCGGATATCCCAATTTCATCACCATTTTACTCAACTTGTATAATGCTTTTTGCTTGGTAGGTTCGCTCATCCAATCTAACTTTTTGATGTGCGAAGCAAATACATCACGAATATTGTTTCCTATTTCCAACAATTTCTCTTTTACCCCTTTTGGCATATAATCCGACACGTAAACCTGACCAATTAATTCTCCTAAAGATTCATCTGTTTGTGCTACTACCCTCTTCCAGCGTGGTTTTTGAGCAGACACACCATTCATAATCGTATAATAGAATTTGAAATTTTCTTTCTCGATGGCAGCAGTCAGATAAGGCGCATAAGCATTGACAAGATTCGATTTCAGATAGGTCTTCCATTCTTCAATCGTGTATTTTTTTATGGTCGTATTTAATGCTTTAAAGAATTCCGGTTGCCCTACAATAACAGAATCGGCTTTTGCCACGCCTAAAACCGGCAATACTTTTTTCCAGTCGATATCCGGCGTGATGGTGCTGAACTGATCAACAGTCAGTTTATTGTAATTTTTTACAGGATCACGAAGCGCTTCTAATTTTCGGGATGATTTTGCCAGTTCGGTTTCTAGTTTCAGGACTATTTCAGCATTTTTTGTTGCTACTGTCTCATCTTCGCCCGTGAATTTCATCATCGTTTTAAGATAGGCTAAATAGGCCGCACGAATTTCGACATTTCGCTTATCCGAATCCAGATAATAATCTCTTTGTTTCATTCCTAAACCACCTTGTCCAAAAAACAACGCATATTTTGTACTGATTTTGTCATCTTGAGAAACATAAAACGTAAATGCCGGATCTGCTCCTACCGTTTGCAAATGTGCAATCGTACTCACCAATCCTGAAAGATCTTTAATTGCGTTGATTTTTTTTATTTCGGTATCTAACGGAGACAAACCCGCTTTTTCGATGGCAATCGTATCCATACCTGAGGCATAAAAATCACCAATCTTTTGTTTGTTGCTTCCTTTTGGTGCTGATTCGTCTTTAGCCGAATTTTCGCAGATACTTTTAATTTGTTCATTAATAGTATCCATTACAATTCGCATTATTCCGTTATTGCTGTCGGTCTTCGGGATTGGATTCTTTTTGAACCATCCATTGTTGGCATAATTAAAAAAATCATCCGCAGGATTTACCGTTGTATCGCGATTGGTAATTAAAGGATCTGAAAATGCTACATCTTTTTTATTGCAGCTAAAAAAAGTTATCCCGATAAGGAGGAATATGGCAGGTTTTCTAAATAAATTCATTCCGTTATAAAATTGGTTAGGATATTAAATCAAAATATGCACAGACTTGTTACAATTTAAGAATAACAAGTCTGTAAATATAAATTTTATAACAATATCAAAAATTTTAAATTTTAAAAAAAAGTTGCCACGAATTGCACGAATTAGCACTAATTTTTTCTCTGTAATGAAAAATAGTAATTCGTGAAATTCGTGGCTAAAAAAAAATCCTGAAGCTTCTTTCGAAGTTCCAGGATTCTCAGCCAGCCAAAAGGTCTTTTTTTAGCTAATAATAATTTTGTGTTCGTGACGGTATTGCGAAGCGCTTTTACCGGTATATTGTTTGAAGGATTTGCTAAAGTGACTGAAATTATTAAAGCCGCTTTCGTAACAAACCTCATTGATACTTATTGGTTTTTCGGCCAATAGTTTTGAGGCATGTACCAAACGATACTCGTTTACAAACTCTGTAAAGGTTTTATTTGAAATCTTTTTGAAATAACGGCAGAAAGAAGGCGTTGTCATACTGACCAGGCTCGAAACTTCGTCGATGGCAATCGATTCCTGAAAATGATCTTTAACATAATTAAAAACAACATTGATACGATCATTGCCCTGCGTTTGCAATTCCAACGAAAAACCATCGGCGTTCAGTACCGTATAATCTTCAGAAGAATCGAGTTCGTCTAAAATACTCAGGAGTGTCAGCAAACGTTCGAACGGAAGCTGATTTTCCATCATCTCGATTTTCTTTCCAATCTTTTTCTTTGTTTCCCCGCCAAAAGCGATTCCGCCTTTTGCCTGACTAAAAAGATTCTGAACCCTTTTCATTTCAGGAGCAACAAAAAAATCACTCCCTAAAAACCCGGGTTTAATATGAATAACGGTTTCGTTTGTGTTTCCCGTCTGTTCATTCGTAAAACCACAATGTGGCAAATTAGCACCTATAAGTATCAAACTACCATTTGTATAATAAGAAACATGGCTTCCTATTTGTCTTTTCCCCGCTCCGCCATTTATATAAACCAACTCAATTTCCGGATGATAATGCCAGAGATGCGCTTTACTATTGGTCTTTTCGGCGTGCTTTGTATAGGTAAAAGAACTTCCGTATGAGTTTGATATCACTTCAAGAGCTGGGGCAATTGTCTTCATGATAAATTCTTTAAAAAATAACAGCAAATTTAACAAAAATAGCTAATATAATTTAAAAATTAACCTATAACGGTTTCGCAAATGCGAATTTTACATCAAAATCATCCAAGAACGAATTTACAAATTATGACAAAATCGATATTTTTTTAATGATCCTTATTTTTAACCGATATTTTTTCTACATATCGTAGTTAATCAGTCTTTTTATAAGTTTTTGTCATTTTTGTAGGAATATGGGTGTTTTACAAAAATGTTAACAATTATAAATAATTGAAAAATAATAGCAGAATTAACAAAAACACCTCATTTAATTCAAATTTTAACCTATAACGGTTTCGTAAATGAGAATACAGCACATAAATTGGAAAATAGAGTTGTGATAAAAAAGGTATTGCTGCAGTAATTTAGCATCAGAAAATTAGAACAATAATTTAAAAACGAAGCATTATGAAAAAGATATTAAAATTAAGTTTAGTGTGTGCAGTACTATTAACAGGAATGAGCACTTATGCAATTGATGGAAATGACAACGGAAATGCAGATTTTAATCTTCACGTATTAAAAGCTAATGGAAAACTAATTACGTTCGCCCTTAATCAGGTACAAAAAGCCAACTTAAGCATTTATGATAAAAATGGCAGTTTGATTTATTCTGAAAATGCTTCTGGTAAAGAAGGAATCTTAAGAACTTTTAGTTTAGAAGAATTTCCTGCAGGAACTTATTACTTAGAAGTTGAAGACAGTGTTAAAAAAGTAAGACACGAAATTACAATTACTGATGATGCATCTGTATTATCATCAAAAGCAGTTTCGTCAGCATATAAAGCAGGTTCTGCTAAAACTACAAGCGTAGCAGTACGCTAAAAAAGTTTATACTTCTCATAAAGTATAAAAATGAGGTTAGATAGTTAGTAAAGTTAAAAACGTGATTGTTTTGAAACAGCTCTTTGTGGTTATTGAGCTGTTTTTTTTGTGCCTTATCTTAATGTTAATCTAACCGCAAGGGACGCAAATTTTTTTTATGTACTATTTAGTAAACGCAAAGTTCGCAAAGCGATATCAATAATCAGCTTTGCGAACTTTGCGTTTATATAAAACCTTGCTTATAAAAAGACCTTTGCGTCCCTTGCGGTTAAAGTTCATTTCAAAACATACTTTTTGTAAGAAATACAGATAAATTTACATTATCTTAATTTAAACAAAACGTTGAAAAATAACAACCATATTAACAAAATCGATAAATATAATTCAAACTTTAACCTATAACGCTTTCGTAAATGAGAATACAGCATCGAAATAGGAAAACAGAGTTGTGTAAAAAAACGCATATCCGAAGTAATTTAGCATCAGAGAATTAGAACTATTAATCTAAAAACAAATGTCATGAAAAAGATTTTAAAATTAAGTTTAGTATGTGCGGTGCTTTTTTCAGGAATGAGTACTTATGCAATTGACGGGAATGAAGATTTTAATCTTCATGTATTAAAAGCGAATGGAAAGCTAATAACATTTGCCCTTAATAAAGTGCAAAAAGCAAACCTGGCTATTTATGATAAAGACGGTAGTTTAATTTATTCTGAAAGTGCTTCCGGCAAAGAAGGAATTTTGAGAACTTTTAGTTTAGAAGAATTTCCGGCAGGAACTTACTTCTTAGAAATTGAAGATAATGTAAAAAAAGTGAGACACGAAATTACAATTACCGATGATGCGACTTTATTATCCAGAAAAGCAGTTTCATCAGTTTACAAAGCAGGATTTTCTGCTCAAAATACAAGCGTAGCAACACGCTAAAAAGTTATACTGCATACAGTATAAAATGAGGTTAGATAGTTAGTAAAGTTTAAAACGAGAAAATCGTTTTTTTAAACAGTTCATTGTGGTTAGTGAGCTGTTTTTTTATGCCTTATTTTTTGCTGAAATTTATTTGGATTTCATTTTTAGAAAACTATTCTTAATAAATCTAAAAATCTGGTTTCTAAACCATTAAAAAAAATCAGCTAAAAACATCCAAGAGCCCAGTAAATACGTACATAGCTCAGACAAAACACAGAAACATCTTTAATTCAGCAATTTACACGTTAAAAAAAGTGATTTTTTTGCATAAAATTAAATTTCAATTTGTAGTTTTGGGCGTTCCACAAATAGTAATAAACAATTAAAAAAAACATGACAAATTTTACCAAAATGGGCTTAGTTGTTGCCGTATTTTTAACAACGATCTTTACTTATGCAATTGATGGAAAAGGGGATTATATTTTACATATAAAAACCGGAAACGGAAAAGTAGTTAGTTTTACTTTAAATGCCGTTGAGAAGTCAGTTTTTTCTATTTATGACGAAAACCATAATTTAGTGTACACAGGAGAATCTGCTACAGATAAATTAGAGATTTCAAAAACCTTAAGTTTAGAAGCATATCCTGCCGGAACTTATACCTTAGAAGTAAAAGAAAATGGTAAAGTAGCGAAACACGAAATTAATGTTTCTGCTAAAAAATCAAAAACTATTAAGCTTGATGAATCAGTAAACGAAAGTCCTTCGTTTCGTCGTTAATTGTTTTTTACATTAAAAACGAAAAGCATTCGTCGCGGCGAATGCTTTTTTTTAGCTTAAAATTTAAATTCTCTTCGAGCTGGTGGCGTATAACCTTCATTCCATTCGAGTTCAATGTATTTTGAAGCATGTTGTTTCATATCATCAAAGCCATCGAGTAAAATTGCTGAACCTCCATTTTTTACTGTTTCCTCTACCATCGTAAAAGTTAACAAAGCACCTTGAGGATCCAAGCCTGCTACATCAAATACTATATCTTTTGTTTTAGAAAGAGTTACATATAAATTCAACAGCTTTCGCTGAGTTCCTCCTAGCTTATTAATTCTGGTTTTTCTGGTAACATATTTATCTTCAAATAATTTCACAAGAAAAAGGTTTGAAAAATCGGTATGCTTTTTTAAATATCTATTTATAGTCGAGGGAAAAAAAATATCTTTAAAATTTGATTCTCTAAAAAAATCGACAAAAGTCATGTTTTTGTGTAAAGTAACATTTTCATGTTTTGTATTACCGCAAAAAATGTCTTTAAGATACATTTCTGTTTCATAAAAATGTTGTCCGTTGTATAAAAACAAAACGACTATCTCGCCTTCATACAAAACAAAAGGCGGTATATAAAAAGTATCTGTTTTAATTCCTTTATTTTCTAGTACAATTTTCATTATCGCGCTAAGATTTGTTTTTTGCTTTAAAATTGAAAAGCACCAACCGTGGCTGATGCTTTTTTTATGAATAGACTTTAGAAAAAATTATTTCCCTTGAAGTAATTTTTCCAGATATTCGATTTTATCTTGTTCCGCTTTTAGCAAACGTTCGTAAAGTTTTTTATTTTCTTCGTAAGATTCAACCAATTTATCTAACGGGTTGAAAGTACAATTATTAAGTCCAAAATAATTATTAGGACTTTCATTGAAAGTATTAAAATAATTAATTGCAGCTTCGTCTGAAAAATTCTTAATAGCTTCAACTGTTACACCAAGTGCTTTTGCAACTTCGATAAGTCTTTCTTCTTCTATAGTTTCGCTGTTTTCGATAGCAGATATTGTTTGCTGACTGATTCCTAAAGCCTGCGCCAAAGCTTCCTGTTTCATATCACGAAGTTCACGAATACGGCTGATCTTGCGCCCTATATGATTTGGTTTTGTTAGTGTGCTCATAATTCAAAGATAATAATTAAGTGTGAAAAACCTCAACTGGTAAAAAACTTATTTCGACTGTTCAGATACCAATCAAAACGGTTTGGTACGATACAATCTATTTCTTCCTTCGCTGAATCAAACAAAAGTACAATTTTTCTTATAATAAAATAATAAAAGTCTAATTGTAAAACGATTAATAACTAAAAAATATAAGCCATGGAAACTAATGAAATGAAAACTTTAGAGAACCTCAGAAAATTAACTGTCAAATATTGCAATAAGCTGACCGCTGATAAAACAGGCACTCACACAGCTCAAATTAAGCTACTCAATTATTATGAACTGGGCTGTACCATTACCGAAATCATAAAATTGTGTATTGTAGTTTTAGAGCAAGAAGCACATCAAACCTCAACCACAATTAAATATTCGCCTATCAATGTGGCGCTTATTTTAGAAATGGTGTTGGAGATGTTTCCTTTGGATGAATTTGAATTGATTACGGAAATTAATGAGGTGTTGGTTGGGGATTGAATTCTCTCCTCTCCATTTAAATATTCTGAATTGCTGTGCGAAGTCTCCTGACTTCGTACCGGTCGCTATATTCCGTTCCAAAATTATTACTTTTTATTCTCTTCGTGGATTATTGGAACGGGTACGAAGTCGGGAGACTTCGCACAGCAAACGTGAACACTTCGTAGAGCGGGGATAATATTAGTAAAAATAAAAAATTACATTCATGTATGTAAAGTTATTCAATAAATTAAAAGACTTTTGATGAATTATAAGAATTCTCTATATTTGGTGGCCTGTATGATTTTGTCATACATATGCAAGTTAATCTTAATTTCAATAAGTATATGGTAATTAATGAAGATGAATTGACTCGGACAAAGTTATTGGAAAATTCAATTAGTTTGTTTTCTGATTTCATGAATGTATTGTCAGACGGATATAATCCGACAATTCTCGATATAAAAATTAGCATCAACAAAAGATTGAATGATCGGGATCGATTTATATTCCCCTCTCCAAACAATATTGATACAGATTTTTTTTTTATAAACAAGATTCAACCAACAAGAAAAGATATTGATAGCATCAAAGAGAGAATAAATGAGAATTTTTCATGGTGCCTTGACCATTTAGCTACATTCAACAAAGCGCCTGATATATTCAAAAGCAATTATCATATTGACATTCTAAATCAATTAGTAGAAAAAGTAAAAAGTAACATTTTTGAACTGACCGACTTATGGATTGTAACCAGTTATGAATATTTGATTGATACAAAAGATGGAAGTTTAGTCAGAGTTCTTTTTATTCATTCTGACAATAAATCATTGATTTTAGACTTTGGAAATTATATTCATTAAAACTACCGCCAACAATACATATAAATCATAGCATACCTTTAATTTTATTATTTTCGTAAAAAAAAAATGGATTATATTAGTATAATTGTTTGCCTAGTTCCTATAATATTGATAATATCAGGGGCTCTATATTCCGTTCCAAAATTATTATTTTTTATTCTCTTCGTGGATTATTGGAACGGGTACGAAGTCGGGAGACTTCGCACAGCAAAAGTGAAGACTTCTTAGAGCGGGGTGCAACACTATAAAAAAGAATTAATAATTTATAGCTTTAATTTTACTATTTTCGTAAAAAAATGAAATGGATTACATTAGATATAATTGTCTGTATAGTTCCTTTAATATTGATAATACTAAGCTTTTTAACGCGTTTCTTTAAAAGATTGCAGCAAGAAGAACTACAAAGACAATTAGATATAACTTATTTAAATAGAAATAATTCATCTCCACTGTTATTACAACAGTTGATTAAAAAATCAATAAAATATCAAAATACTTGGGGAAAAATATTTTCATTTAAATTTAATTTAAAGGCAATAAATACTTTGAAATTAATTGCTTTTATTCCAGTAACAATTCTAACTTGTTTATTGTTAGAATTAACAATCAGAATGTCTAGTACCTATTTTGGAACAAATGAGCTTTACCCTAAACATGATTCAGAATCTATTAGATTTTTTTGCAATTGTGTTAGAATAGTTGGAATAATTTTTTCTTCAATTGTATTCATTCCAAGTAAACACAAAAAAGTTGGATTTATATTGGGATTTATATATTTTATTTCTTCGTTCTTTTTACCAAGTGAAATACATTTAGGAGAATTAACAATTGTAATCTATAAAGGTTTTACTTCATATATAGGAGGAATCTTTGGAATGATCGTTGCAATTTTTATTATAATCTGTGAAGACGCTTTTTACGATGACATATTAAGAAAAAAGCCTTTGTAAATTATATAAAAGTATAATCTGTAATGTAAACAACTCGTGGACATCAACTGAATTTTAATTTTGTTATATAAACTTTGGGTGCACGAGCGGGACGCTCGCACTAGCTGTGCGAAGTCAGGAGACTTCGCACAGCAAACAGTAATCTCCAGTGAAACAAAAAAACCTCCCATTATCTGAGAGGTTTTTCCATAAATATAAAATCTTAAATTCTACATATTCCTTCTATACTGCCCGCCAACTTCAAACAATGCCGAAGTAATCTGACCCAGCGAACAAACCTTTGTAGCTTCCATTAAATGGTCGAATAAGTTTTCGTTTTTAATGGCAGCTTCCTGTAGTTTGTTAAGATGCTCGTTTACTTTTGCTTCGTGAAACTGGTGTAAGTTATCCAGCATCGTAATTTGGTATTGTTTTTCTTCTTCGGTGGCGCGAATTACTTCTGCCGGAATTACCGTAGGAGAACCTTTTGAACTCAGGAACGTATTTACACCCACAATTGGGAAATCTCCGTTGTGTTTCAGGGTTTCATAATACAAACTTTCTTCCTGAATTTTAGAACGCTGGTACATTGTTTCCATTGCGCCAAGAACTCCGCCACGTTCTGTGATTCGGTCGAATTCCTGTAAAACGGCAGCTTCTACCAAATCGGTCAATTCTTCGATGATAAACGAACCTTGTATTGGGTTTTCGTTTTTCGCCAAACCTAATTCTTTATTGATAATCAACTGAATCGCCATGGCTCTACGCACAGATTCTTCGGTTGGTGTTGTAATTGCTTCGTCATAAGCATTAGTGTGCAATGAATTACAGTTATCATAAATGGCATACAAAGCCTGCAAAGTCGTTCTGATATCGTTAAAATCAATTTCCTGAGCGTGCAACGAACGTCCTGAAGTCTGAATATGATATTTTAGCATTTGTGCTCTTTCGTTGGCTCCGTATTTGTTTTTCATGGCTTTCGCCCAAATTTTACGCGCCACACGACCAATTACTGAATATTCAGGATCTACTCCGTTGGAGAAGAAGAATGATAAATTCGGTCCAAAATCGTTGATGCTCATGCCACGGCTCAGGTAATATTCCACGTAAGTGAAACCATTAGAAAGCGTAAAGGCTAATTGCGTAATTGGGTTCGCCCCTGCCTCAGCAATATGATATCCTGAAATCGAAACGGAATAAAAATTACGAACGTTTTTGGTAATAAAATATTCCTGAACGTCGCCCATTAATCTTAACGCAAATTCGGTAGAGAAAATACAGGTGTTTTGCGCCTGATCTTCTTTTAGAATATCGGCCTGAACCGTACCACGAACCTGTGATAAAGTTTTGGCTTTTATATCATTGTACACTTCCTGAGGCAAAACCTGATCTCCGGTAACACCCAAAAGCATTAACCCCAAACCGTTGTTTCCTTCCGGTAAATCGCCCTGGTATTTTGGGCGTTCAAGTCCTTTGTCTTTGTATATTTTGTTGATTTTAGCTTCAACTTCTTTTTCTAAATCGTTCTCCTTAATATAATACTCGCATTGCTGATCGATTGCGGCATTCATAAAAAAGCCTAACAACATTGGCGCCGGGCCGTTGATGGTCATACTTACCGATGTTAAAGCGTGTACCAGATCGAAACCTGAATACAGTTTTTTGGCATCATCAAGACAACAAATAGAAACTCCGGCATTCCCGATTTTTCCGTAAATATCAGGACGAATGTCGGGATCGTTTCCGTATAAAGTCACACTATCAAAAGCAGTCGAAAGTCGTTTTGCCGGCAATCCTGCACTCACATAATGAAAACGTTTATTGGTTCTTTCCGGTCCGCCCTCGCCTGCAAACATTCTTGACGGATCTTCGCCTTCACGCTTGAACGGATACAATCCTGAAGTAAACGGAAATTCTCCCGGAACATTTTCCTGCAAATTCCAACGCAGGATATCCCCCCAGGCTTCGTATTTAGGCAACGCTATTTTCGGAATCTGAATATGTGATAAACTCTCGGTATGGGTCGCGATTTTAATTTCTTTATCACGAACTTTAAACGTATAAACCGGATTTTTGTATTTGTTTACTTTCTCGTCCCAACTTAGGATAATTTCCCAATTGTAAGGATCTAAGTCCATTTTTACTTTATCAAACTGATTCAGTAAAAGGTTAAGGAAGATTCTGTTTTCGTCATGTGTTTCGGCTGCGTTTGGTAAAACGGTCGAGTCATCGATTCCTGCCTTATTAATTTGCGGAACTTTTCCTGAAACCGATTCAATCGTTTTAAAGATTCCGTATAATTTCTGTGCTACTTTTTGTTGCGAAAGTGCACTTTCGTCATACGATCTGTTGTTCTCTGCGATTTCAGATAAATAACGCGTTCTGTGAGGCGGAATCACAAAGATTTTCTCGCTCATTTCGCGTGTAATTTCAAAAGTCGATTTTAGATCTGAATCTGTTTTTTCGACAATTTTATCCATGATCGCTTTATAAAGTGTGTTCATTCCAGGATCGTTGAACTGCGATGCAATGGTTCCGAAAACCGGCATTTCATCCGGATTTTTATCCCATAAATTATGGTTGCGTTGGTATTGTTTCTTCACGTCACGAATGGCGTCAAGGGCACCTCTTTTATCGAACTTGTTCAAAGCTACCAAATCAGCAAAATCAAGCATGTCAATTTTCTCTAATTGTGTCGCCGCTCCAAATTCCGGAGTCATTACATATAAGGATACATCAGAATGGTCCATAATCTCAGTATCGGATTGACCAATTCCGGAAGTTTCCAGAATAATCAAATCATATTTTGCGGCCTTTAACACCTGAATCGCTTCGGCAACATATTTAGACAATGCCAAATTCGACTGACGTGTTGCCAGCGAACGCATATAAACACGAGGATTATTAATGGCATTCATTCTAATTCTGTCTCCTAACAATGCTCCGCCCGTTTTACGTTTCGAAGGATCGACAGAAATCAATCCGATTGTTTTTTCAGGAAAATCTATTAAAAAACGACGAACCAATTCATCTACCAAAGATGATTTTCCGGCTCCACCCGTTCCTGTAATTCCAAGAACCGGAATTTTAGAATTGGTATTACTGGTATGTATCTGGTCAAAAACCGGTTTGGCAATTTCGGGGAAATTCTCTGCTGCCGAAATTAATCGTGCAATGGCTGTAGGGATTTTATTTTCGATATGATCGATTTCTCCGTTTAGTTGATCTCCAATAGGATAATCAGAACGTTCGACCAAATCATTGATCATTCCTTGCAAACCTAGAGAACGGCCATCATCCGGAGAATAAATTCTGGTAATACCATAATCCTGCAGCTCAGCAATTTCGCTTGGCAGGATTACGCCGCCGCCGCCGCCAAAAATTTTGATATGTCCCGCTCCTTTTTCATGAAGCAAGTCATACATATATTTAAAGTATTCGTTGTGACCTCCCTGATAAGATGTCATGGCGATTGCATTGGCATCTTCCTGAATAGCGGTATTCACCACTTCTTCGACACTACGATCATGACCCAAATGAATTACTTCGACTCCGGTCGACTGAATAATACGACGCATAATGTTGATCGCCGCGTCATGACCATCAAAAAGGGAGGCTGCCGTTACAATTCTTACTTTATTTTTAGGAATATATGGTATTTGTTGTTCCATTTTATGAATATGATAATTTTAAGGGAGCAATTTACAAAATATTATAATGTTTGGTTATGCTAATATCTTTTTGTTAACAAAAAAAAATATCTTTCTAAATCTATAGGGGTAACATTTTGAATACTTATCTGATTTATCTTATATAAGTCTTATAGAATTGTTAATAACATGGAAATCTTGAAAAATTAAAACCAAATACAACAACTTGTTTCACAGACATCTAAAGTAATTTAGCATGGTAGAAAAGCCCCAAATTTTTACCCAAAACTTTTACCGTTAAGTAATAAATCGTAAAAATTTAAAAAATGAAAACATTTTATCCACTCACCGTAATTTTAAGTTTGAGTTTTCTTGTATCTTCTTTTAGCAGAGCAGAAAACGGCATTCACTCCTATAAAAAAACGTCCTCTATTGCAGCAGTTTATAACCCTTCAGAATCTGATGATTCAGACGAACTTTCAAATGACTTTTTTAAAAGATATTCAGATCTAAAAAAATACAAATCAGATGTTATGTCGTTATACAAAAACAGAACTTTGGGAACGATCTGGTTTGACGAAGATGATATTAATGAATTTGGGACTGCATTATACGAAAAAGCTAAAAAAACAAATGATTTGGTTGTTCCTTATCAAAATGAAATTGATGCACTTTTTTCTTCCTCAGCAACAAAGCTATCTAAAACAGATGCTGATATGCTTTTAAGTTCATTATATATTGCTTACGCAAAAAAAAAGCAATTCAGATACTAAGAAAAAAGTGTCTTATGATACTATGCTGAAAGATTTTCTAAACTACAGCACTATCGAAGAAGCAACTGCTTCTACAACTGAAGATGTAAAAGTAGAATACGATCAATATTACAAATTACAAGACGTTCTGAAAAAATATAAAAAAATAGAGCGCTCTAATAAATGGAAACCTATTGTTCCGGAAGAAACTCCTTATAAAGATTTACGCCCGGATGCTGTTTCAAACACGATTGCCCAGGTTAGAACCAGATTGTATCTGTTAGGAGATCTAAAAAACAATTCCAAAAGTAATGTTTACGACCGTGAACTGATGGACGCTGTAATGAAATATAAAGTGCGTAATGGTTTTAAACCCAACTACATTTTAGCAGAAGAACATATTAAAGAAATGAATGTGCCACTTGCTGATAAAATGGAAACACTAAAACTGAACATGGAGAGATGCCGTGCTATTTCAGCACAGATTGCCGCCAGCGATGAGTATGTTTTAGTCAATGTTCCTTCTTATGAATTAATTTATGTTAAAAACGGAAAAGTTCAATTGACCTCTAGTGTATTTGTTGGTGCGCCATTGACTAAAACAACCATTTTTAACAGTGAAATTGACAGAATCGTTTTCAGCCCTTACTGGACAGTGCCGCAAAGTATTGTGAACAATGAATTAAAAGGTAAAATCGCTGCAGATAAAAATTATCTGGCAGAAAAAAATATGGAAATTGTAAATGGTCAGGTAAGACAAAAACCAGGACCGGACAATTCATTAGGACTGGTAAAATTTATGTTTCCAAACCCGGATGATATCTATTTGCACGATACACCGTCTAAAACTTTATTCGATTTTGAAAAAAGAACTTTTAGTCATGGTTGTATCAACGTAAAAATGGCAAAAGAATTAGCTGTAGCAATGCTTAAAGATTATCCTGAATGGACTACCGATAAAATTGATAAAGCGATGGCGGGTAAAACAGAAAACAGTTTTAAATTGGCCAAAAAAGTGCCTATTTATATCACTTACTTCACTTCACTGGTAAATGAAAATGGCGAAATTGGTTTCTATCAGGATGTATATGAAAGAGATAGTGAAGTTCTTTCTCCTCAGGCAGCAGTAGTAGCGAACTAATACCTTTAAATTAAAATATTTTATGGCTTGTTTCTTTATTGAAGCAAGCCATTTTTATTGGCATAGTAATCTTTTTTCCATCTTACTTTTTCCATCTTACTTTTTCCATCTTACTTTTTCCATCTTACTTTTTCCATCTTACTTTTTCCATCTTACTTTTTCCATCTTACTTTTTCCATTTTACTTTTTCCATTTTACTTTTTCCATCTTACTTTTTTCATCTTACTTTTTTCATCTTACTTTTTTCATTTTACTTTTTTCATCCCCTTAACTCCTAACAATACCCTAATTTATTGGTTTTAAATCTTATTGTGGTATAAATTTTCATGAATTAAAATGAATCTTTGCCGTTAGGTCAAAAGTTAATGAATGAGCCTAAAACAGTCAAAATAAAACTGTCTTATGAGAACCACTTATCATTTCCTATTGATAAAACCGTATGAATAGAGTAAAGAAATCCAAGTACCTTATTCACAATAGCATTCATACAAAAGGTTGTAAATAAATTACAGCTCTATTATAAACAACAAAAAAATGAGAAGTTGGGCACTAATTCTTATTGTTTTTTTATGAATGGCAAAAACAATCATCAGGATTTAAAAAGAAATATTGGCAGTTTAATAATAGAAGCTAAAAAATCTGATGCAGACTCCCTTATTTCAGACTACACCAATATCGTAGAAAAAAAAGTGCAGGCCATGGCATTTGAACATATTCTTTTGGGATGTCGCTTTGCCAGCACGATCACTCCTTCTGACAGAAAAAAAAGCAAAACCTGCTTGAGCCAATATTCCATTTTTATTGAACCTTCAAATAGCAATTTACTGATACCCGACCATTTTGAATTTGATAAAAAAAAATAAAAGTGGCTGGACAATTTATCTACGTGAGGATTATCCAAAAGGAATATTCAGAAAAGAAGAAAATTTAGAGAAAGAAAAAATTTTCCGTTTTACTAAAATTAGAATTGTAAAAAACAACCAGAATGAGAAAATTCGATTTAGAAGCATTTAAAAACCATAAAAAAGACAACACTAACCACTGTCGATATAACACTATAAATGCACAAGGCGATAATGTTGAAATTTATCTTATAGAACACAACGATTGCTATCAGGAAAGCATCATCTATTTGAATACACCAATAAAAAAAAGGTATAAATATGATAAGAAAACCCTTAATCTCACAAAGGAAATAGAAAGCTTCTATGACTGTGTTATTGGTTTTCAAAGAGAATATAATGAGCAGCAAGAGTTAATAAAAGAGATCAATCACGACAAACCGTATCCGTTTAGCTGGCAGGACCTGGTACAGAAAATGAAACACGAGTATGGTATCAATCTAATGGATGAAAAAGACCAGATCAGGAACAATAATTATGTATCCTCTCTCTCCAGAAGCTTTCAATTAATGAAGTACTTTATTGATATTCCGTGCACTTTTATTCCTCATGGAATACGCGAAGAAAAATTTGAAATTGATGCTTCTACGGGAAGGACTTTATTCTATGTTGGAAACAGAAAAAAAATAAATTGAAATAGGTCACGTCCGCGGACACAACATGATGTACTAGTCTTTAACCTTATCATATTATTTATACCGTTTTTTGAAAACCAAAAAGAATGTCCTTGTTTTAAATTTTAAATAGAATAATAGTATCTTTCTAACCTGAAACTCAAATCTAAAATTATATTTTAATTATGGAAGATGATTATGTTGAAGTTAGAAAAAGTTGGTGGGAAAGAAACTGGAAATGGTTCGTACCAACAGGATGTGTAAGCCTTTTACTGATTTTTATCGTATTTATCGCCAGCATTTTCTTTGGCGTTACTTCGATGATGAAAGATTCTGATGCCTATAAAGGAGCTATGAATTACAAAAAAATAAGTTGGTGATAGAGAAACTCGGAAGTCCAATTGAAGATGACGGAATGACTTCGGGCAGCATTAATATGATCAACGACGGTGGAAATTGTAACTTACAAATTCCGATAAAAGGCCCAAAAGGAAAAGGAACTGTATTTGTGGTTGCAGAAAAAAGAGGTACCTGGAAATACAGCGAAATGAGCGTTTTTATCACAGCTACAAAAGAAGAGATTGATTTACTGAAGCAATAATTACATATAAAATACAGGCAGATTTCCTTAACAGGTTTCTGCCTTTTTTATTGACAAAAACAATATTAGATACAGTACCTTTATCGACAATAAATTTTTACATTTTTTGATCATGACTATCCGCCTGCTTACTTTATTATTTCTTTTTAATTTTTGCACTTCAGTATTTTCCCAAGCAAATGCAACAACCCAAACCACAATAAACAAATCCTCTACAGCTACTGTAGTGCAGGATATTTATATCAAAATATTGTGGCTGGACCAAAATGGTGTACTTCAACTCAATACCAATTACATCAAAACATTAACTGATCAGCAGCGTGCCGCTTTAGGTTATATTGCAACTGATGTTAGCAATGAATGTCATTGGGATGGCGATAAAAAAGCAGATGCAAGCAATTTGAAATGTAAATTTCTTTCAGCACTTAATTTAGGCTATCAATGTTCTGATACCCATTTGTCTTTTTTGAAAAAATGGTTTAAAGAAGATACAAAAGTTCTGGAAAGATTACAATATTGTCAAAAAACGGAATCCTCAGCAAAAATTCAGGATCGTTTTTCTGAAATAAAAATGATGACTAGTATAAATACCATCAAAATTATTTACAGTGCAGTTGGTGAAGATTCAGAAAAACAAAAAACATGGAGATGGCAGGAAGAATCTACCTATACTTTTACCAAAAACGGCATTAAACAAATAAACCGTAAAAATATTAATGGGGAGTATAATTAAAAGTATCAGCAGCAAACCAAACAAATGAAATTATTCTTTTTATCTCTTAGTTTACTGCAATGTATTTGCGCAACAGCACAATCTGATGCCAAATATCAGGTTTTTACCAATAGAGTAAAACAATTTTCAAAACCTGTCAAAGTTTTATCTAATTACATTGATAAAAAAGGAAATGGTCCCATTGAATTTACCAATGCTAAAAAACAAATACTCCGTTTTCGTGTCGCCAATCAAAAATTACAAATACAGCATGGTGGAATTGCCTATCAGCTTTTCTATTATAAAAATGGGTATGTGCAACGAATTGAGACATTTGATACAAATGGCAATTTAGCCGGAGAAAGGGAATCCAAAAATGAAGCAGGCGTCGCTTTTATTATCGAAAAACCCGATTTATATGTAAAGAAAAAGAAATTAATTGATGCTGCAGAGGGCAATATTGATTTAAAAGACGATACCAACGAAAAAATTATACGGGTAGAATTATTCGATCAGAACAACCTCCCGATAAGAGAATTTCAACCGACTTATATCTCCAGCAAAATATATTGGGATTATAATGTCAGGATGTATTGGCCGTGATTTTTAAGATGCGTAGTGGCTAAAGTTGCTAAGATTCTAAGTTATTTCAATCGCACTTATGTCATCTCGAAGAATGAGAGATCACACAAGAAGAGCACGTTGCAAAATTAAATAAACCAAATTATGGCAAAAGAGCCTTTCGCTGCCCAACTAACATCTCTCTGGATTGGTGCCTTTTTCTTTTGGATGATAAAAGGTTTTAGAGGGAAACTAAGTGATCAATTTATACTGCAATTTGAAAAAAGAAATATTTGGATAGGGTACTGTATTCAATTATTTTTCATCGTAATAATTATCAATTATATAATTGAAGGCACACCATGAATGACATCAATTTTAGGTGCATTTATTATGAAGTAATTCTTGTAAATTAGTGTAATTCGTGGCGAAACTTTTTCAGCCCTTCTATATTTTTAGCTTACTTTCTCCAAAAAAATGGTGATTATATCCCAATTCGAATTGAATTTTAAAACACAAAACCGTCACGCCTTAAAAACCCGAAAAAGGCTCATCCAGCCCCGATGGCAGTGGAAATCCTTTTGATTTTTTTTTAAAAGCAAAAGATTACAACGAACAGCGGGACGAATGTTAATTATAAAACAAATTCTTATGCTCCAGTAATAAAATTGTGGCTTTATTTTTGAATAAGTAGTATTTTTGAAACTTATATATACCCCAACCTAATGAAAAAGATTTTAATTTTATCGCTTTGTATTTCTCTAAGTTCTTATGCTCAGGTAAAAGAAACTTTAGCCCAAAAACTTTCACGATTATCTACTCAAATTGCAGGAGTGGGCGGCGTTGATATTGCTTCCGGATTAAAAGAGGCTTTAAACAAAGGAATCACAGAACAAGTGAGTAAACTGACTGCCGAAGACGGGTTTTATAAAAATGAAGCGGTAAAGATCCTAATGCCGGCAGAATTGCAAAAAGTTGACGCGACGTTGCGTAGAGTTGGATTGTCTTCTCTTGCTGATGAGGGGATTAAAGTACTCAATCGTGCTGCCGAAGATGCTGTAAAAGAAGCTACCCCAATATTTGTTTCGGCTGTAAAAAACATGTCATTCACAGATGCTAAAAACATCTTATTAGGAAATGAAAGTGCTGCCACCACTTACTTACAAAAAGGTACTACTACGGCTTTGTACGGAAAATTTAATCCGGTGATAAAAAGCTCTTTTGAAAAAGTGGGTGCTGATGTCGTTTGGAAAAATATCATCAACAAATACAACACGATCCCTTTAGTAAAAAAAGTAAACCCGGATTTGACTGATTATACAACCAATCAGGCTTTGGCTGGTGTTTTTAAAATGATTGCTGTTGAAGAAAAAGACATCCGTACCAATATAAATGCAAGAACAACACCTTTACTACAAAAAGTGTTTGCTATGCAGGATAAAAAATAATTTTTCGCCATGAATTTCATTAATTTACACTAATTCTATTTGTGAAATTCGTGGCAAATATCAAAAAACTATAAACAACCCACCAATAAACTAAAATGCAAAAAATAACCATTCTGATTCACTGTAAAGACCAAAAAGGAATTATCGCCGCAGTGACTACTTTTATCGCTAAAGTAGAAGGAAATATTACCTACATTGACCAGCATGTTGATGTAGAGCAAAATGTATTTTTTATGCGATTGGAATGTGAACTGACCAATCATCATATTACAATTGAAGATCTGAAAATCGATTTTGACCAGACTATTGCCTCTGATTTTGATATGTCGTGGGATTTGTACAACCAGGAACAAAAACCAAAAATGGCCCTGTTTGTATCCAAATACGATCACTGTTTGTTTGACATTTTAGGACGTTACAGCGCCGGAGAACTGAATGTTGAAATTCCCCTCATCATTAGCAATCATAACGATTTAAGATCGATTGCAGAACGATTTGATATTCCGTTTCACTGCGTTCCTTTTACCAAAGACCATAAAGAAGAAGGCGAAGCCAAACAAATTGAATTATTGCAACGCTACCAAATCAACTTTATCGTTTTGGCGCGCTATATGCAGATCATTACCCCTAAATTGATCTCGCTTTACGAAAATAAAATCATCAATATCCACCATTCGTTTTTACCTGCATTTCCGGGCGCAAAGCCTTACCATTCAGCTTTTAAGCGTGGTGTGAAAATTATTGGGGCAACCAGCCACTATGTTACAGCCGAATTAGACGAAGGCCCAATTATCGAACAGGATATTGCGAGAGTTTCGCACATACATTCCGTTGATGATTTTATCATGAAAGGACGAGACCTGGAACGTATTGTTCTGGCCCGCGCTATAAAACTGCATGCAGAACGTAAGACTATGGTTTATAGTAATAAGACGGTTGTTTTTTCTTAGTAACTAAGTTTCTAAGGCACTAAGATGCTAAGTTTTTTTTTACCGCAAAGTGCACGAAGGGTTACGCAAAGAACGCTAAGTTTTTTATGTTTAATGTTCATGATTTTATGAAGATCGCAAAGCTTTGTCTATAATTATTGGCCACAGATTAAGCAGCTTTAAACTGGTTTTCGCTGGTTTAAACCGTAACCCGGCCCTAAAATATAGATCAGGCCAAAGGCTTTTATAGTTCCAAAGGAACGAATTATATTGTAGGGCCGGACTTCAGTCCGGTTTACATAAAAAGAATATTTGTTTATATCAAATAGCAAACCCGATAGATTTTAAAAATCTATTGGGTTATTTTTTTTGAAATATGTTGAGGATTTAGAATCGAATCTTTGTCAAAGTTTAAAACTTTGACAAAGATTGTTGTCTACAGAAAAATCTATCGTACTTCGATTAATAATCTTGGATCAGAAAAATTATTTACTTCATCGATCGTCATTCCCAAAGCATTTGCTACTCCTGTTCCGTATGCCGGATCGGCTTTGTAACAATTGCGAATGTGTCTTACCTGAATAAATTTCTGGGCTCCCCCTACTTGTCCGGCGGTATTTTTGAACAATAATTGTTTTTTCTCCTCAGTTAATAAGTTGAACAACAAACCAGGCTGCGTGAAATAATCATTATCATCATCTCTGAAGTTATGTGCATAAGCGTCGCCATGAAGTGCCAATGGTGGTTCTTTAAATTCTGGTTGTTCCTGCCATTCTCCAAAACTATTTGGTTCGTAATGTTTACGCCCTCCGTTATTTCCGTCTACGCGCATTGCTCCATCTCTGTGAAAAGTATTATACGGACATCTGGACGAGTTTACCGGAATTTGGTAATTGTTTACTCCTAAACGGTAACGGTGTGCATCTCCGTAAGAAAACAAACGGGCCTGCAACATTTTATCCGGTGAAAAACTAATTCCTGGTGGAACGTGCGCCGGATTAAAGGCAGCTTGTTCTACTTCGGCAAAATAGTTTTCCGGGTTTTTATTCAATTCAAATTCTCCAACAGGAATTAACGGAAAATCGCCTTTTAGCCAAACTTTCGTCAAATCAAAAGGATGAAAACGATACGTAGAAGCTTGTTCTTCGCTCATGATCTGAACAAACATTTTCCATTTCGGAAAATTGCCTTCTTCAATAGCATCAAACAAATCTCTTTGATGACTTTCTCTGTCGCCACCTACTAACAGTGCCGCTTCTTCATCAGATAAATTATCAATTCCTTGTTGTGATACGAAATGAAATTTTACATAATTTCTCTCGTTTTGAGCATTTAAGAAACTAAACGTGTGACTTCCAAATCCGTGCATTTGTCTGTACGATCTCGGAATTCCTCTATCGCTCATTACTATGGTAACCTGATGTAAAGCTTCGGGTAATAAGGTCCAAAAATCCCAGTTGTTATCAGCACTTCTTAAATTGGTTTTTGGATCACGTTTTACAGCGTGATTTAAATCAGGAAACTTCATTGGGTCACGGAAAAAGAAAACCGGCGTATTATTCCCTACCAAATCCCAATTTCCTTCGTTTGTATAAAATTTTAAAGCAAAACCACGAATGTCTCTTTCGGCATCAGCTGCACCCCTTTCACCTGCAACGGTTGAAAAACGTGCAAACATTTCGGTTTTTTTTCCAATTTCCGAAAACAGATCGGCTCTGGTGTATTTGGTAATATCGTGAGTTACAGTAAAAGTCCCGTAAGCTCCGGAACCTTTGGCATGCATTCTGCGTTCCGGAATAACCTCACGATCAAAATGTGCCATTTTTTCTAAAAACCAAAAATCTTGTAATAAAACAGGACCACGAGGTCCTGCAGTTTGAATATTTTGATTGTCCGGAACGGGAGTTCCCGTTGCAGTTGTTAATTTTTTGTTTGAATCCATAATGCTGATATTTAATGTTTTATCAAATGTACAAACTTATCTTTACGATATTCATAACCAAAATTGATTGTTATTATATTTTAATAATTAAAAGTTATTTAACGTTGCAGAAAGCTCAGAATCCACTATTAAAAAATCTTAACTTATGTTCAACAAAGTAATAACAAAACCTTAACAGCTAAACATCCATTTATGTTAGATCTTTGTAGTGTAATAAACTGGTTATTTATTATTTTGGTTTTGGTTAGTTAAATGATGCCGGCGTCTTCGAGATGCCGGCATTCTTTTTTTATTGCAATTTGGGTTTCAGGTTTCTTTGTTTCAGGTTTCAGGTTTCAGGTTGATTGACTTTGAACTTAGTTTTTACCGCAGAGTTTCACAATTTTTTTTATTATAGAACATAGTCTGCTAGTTTTCACACCAAGCTTTGTGAAACTCTGCGCAAATCTTTGTTTCACTTTGTGGTATATCATTTTAGGGGTAATTCTTACTATCCAACAACCTGAAACCTGAAACCTGAAACAAAAACTACATTTTGGATACAACTACAAGAGATTTAGATACTTTATAAAAGTAAAACCCACGGATCTTTGTCTTATAATTTTCAAACTAAAAACTTAAAACAGAAGTTATGAATAGTATCCACAAAATAAAATTAGGAAATCAGGGACTTATTGTTCCTAATATTGGTTTAGGCTGTATGGGAATGACCCAGATTGCCGGTGCTGACATCTATGGCAAAGCTGATGAAAAAGAAGCCATTGCCACCATTCACCGTTCGCTTGAACTGGGGGGAAACTTTCTGGACACCGCAGATTTATACGGACCACTACACAACGAAAGATTAATAGCAAAAGCCATAAAAGGCAATAGAAACGCCTATAGTATTGCTACTAAATTTGGTTTTGAAATTGACGATAACGAACAACTTACCTGGAAATTTAACGGTAAAAAAGATTACGTCAAAAAAGCTGTTGAGCGTTCTCTGAAAAACTTAAGAACAGATTACATCGATTTATACTACCTGCACAGGCTTGATCCTGACACGCCAATCGAAGAAACCGTCGCAGCTATGGCAGAATTGGTAAAAGAAGGAAAAGTGGGTTACATCGGCTTATCTGAAGTTTCATCCCAAACCATTCGCAAAGCGCATGCAATTCATCCCCTGACAGCTATTCAAACCGAATATTCATTATTTGAAAGAAGTGCCGAAGAAGATGGGATATTGGATACACTAAAAGAATTAGGAATTGGTTTTGTTGCTTACTCTCCGCTTGGCAGAGGTTTTCTTTCCGGAGATATTAAAAGTCCCGACGATTTCCCGGATGACGATTTTAGAAAAGCTTTACCTCGTTTTCAGGGAGAGCAATTCCAGAAAAACATTCAATTGGTGCATGAAATCAAGAAAATGGCCGAAGAAAAAGAAATTACAGCTTCACAATTAGCACTTTCGTGGATTGTCTCTAAAAATATTTTACCAATTCCGGGAACAAAACGGGTAAAATATGTCGAAGAAAATATCGCAGCAGCTCAAATAACATTAACCACAGATGAGATGAATCGCTTAGAAAAAATTATTCCGCTGGGAACTGAAACCGGAATACGTTATGATGCCGCTAATATGGCTTCTGTTGATCAATAAGACTTCGGGATTGCACGCGGATGATACGGATTCGTTAAAGCGAAAACGCAGATTTATGCGGATTTTTATAATGAATTTTATTGTTTGTATGTCAGGCTGAGCAAGGTCAAAGGCTTGAAAGTAATAATAAAACCAAATCATTAATTTCTAAGGAAAAGTTACCTTTACGGTAGCTTTTCCTTATTTATATATTTCTTTAAATATTATACCTGTTTTATCATGAAAAAAGAAGCCCATATTCCGTATACGATTCATTCGATTTCAGAAATGCATTCACTGTTGAGAATTCCAAAACCGGAACATCCCCTGGTGAGTTTTGTCGATTTAAGTAAAATAAGCTGCCATTTTGATGACAATTTAAAAAGTGTCGTTTATGATTTTTATACGGTTTGCATCAAAAAAGGTTTTACAGGAAAAATGAAGTACGGACAAAATTATTATGATTTTGACGAAGGCGTGATGACTTTTATGTCACCCGGACAGGTTATTTCTACTGAAGTTTCTGTTGACACATCCGTTTACGGCGCAATGCTGGTGATTCATCCTGATTTTATTCAGAACTATCCTTTAGCCAAAAACATCAAAGATTACGGTTATTTCTCGTATGCGGTGAACGAAGCTTTGCATCTTTCTGATAAAGAAGAAACGATGGTAAGAAACATTATGCAGAACATCGAACACGAATATATATCCTCTATTGATGCTTTTAGTCAGGATGTCATGGTTTCGCATATCGAATTGCTCCTTAATTATTGCAATCGTTTTTACAACCGCCAATTTATTACCCGAAAATCTGCCAACAATACACTTTTAACCCAATTAGAAACCTTGCTTTCTGACTATTTTGAAGGTGATAAAGTACAGCAATTCGGATTACCAACTGTGGCCTATATTTCAGATGAGTTGCATGTTTCTCCTAATTATCTGAGTGACATGTTGCGTTCTTTAACGGGACAAAGTACACAACATCACATTCATAATAAAATCATCGAAAAAGCAAAAGAATTACTTACTACCACGTCTTTAAGTGTAAGCGAAATGGCATATCAACTGGGTTTTGAATATCCGCAATCGTTCAATAAATTATTTAAAAGCAAAACCAATGTTTCGCCTTTAGAATTCAGAAGTTCGTTTAACTAGATTTTAAATATAAAGTGAGATATATTACCGCAAAGTCCGCAAAGATTTTTCGCAAAGGTTTATTTCATAATATATAAGTAGGCAAAGTTCGCAAAGCTAAATCAACACAAAGCTTTGCGAAGTTCTCTTTTTTATAAAAACTTACTACTAAAAAAACTTTGCGGACTTTGCGGTTAAATTATGTTCAAAGTAAAGAAAACCTGAAACTAAATCTTAGTTTTTCAGTCTTTCATGTAGTATTTTAAAATACAGAAAAGCCTTTAACAGTCGGCTGCCATGCCAGGAGAACATTTCGCCATCCACAAAGATAGTTTTGGCGTGATGGGTAAATCTGCCAATTTCAAAAGCATCTTCTTCTTTAAAAGGATACGGTTCTGATGAAAGCAAAACCAAATCAGGATCGCCTTCGAGACGCATTTTCTTGAGTTCGACTTCAGGATAACGCCCTTTGTCTTCGTAGATATTCTGAAAGTGATTTAACTTTAATAATTCATTGATATAAGTATCCTTTCCGGCTACCATAAAGGGATTTTTCCAGATAAAATATGCCACTTTTTGTACCGGAATATCGTGAATATATTTTTTGAAATCGCTTAAAGCGAAAGTCAGTTTGTCATTCCATTTTTGGGCTTCGGTTCTGCAATTAAAGAGTTGGCCGAAATCTGAAATCATCTGAAAATTATCTTCGATCGTAATAATATTGGTGACCCAAACCGGACAAATAGCACTTAACTGCTCGACAATTTCAGGTGTGTTTTCTTCCTTGTTACAAATAATAATATCAGGCTGCAATAATTTTATCTTCTCAAAATGAATTTTCTTGGTGCCGCCCACCATTTTCTTAGTCGATTTTAAATGATACGGATGCACACAGAACTTCGTGATCCCGATGATCTTTTCTTCTAAACCTAAATCATACAACAATTCCGTTTGCGAAGGCACTAATGAGATAATACGTTTGGGAGAACTCTCAAACGAATGTGAAGTACCGAACTGATCAATTAGTTGTTTCATGTTTGTTTTGTTTCAAGTTGTTGGATTGTGTGGTTTTACCGCAAGGTGCGCCAAGTTTTTTATATAACTGTATTTTCAGTAAATGCAAAGTTCGCTAAGCTAAATCAACATAAAGCTTTGCGAACTTTGCATTTTTATAAAATCACGAGGATCCAAAAACTTTGCGAACTTTGCGGTTAAATATATATTCAAAGTAAAGTAACTTTAAACCTGAAACTTTAAACTAATTATTTCTTCCATTTCCTGTTGAACCTTCAAAGCTTCTTCTCTTGCCTTTTCGGCAAAGTCAGTTCCTTTTGAGGCGTAGATAATTGCTCTTGCTGAGTTTACTAACAAACCCACTTTATCGTTCATTCCGTATTTGCAAACCTCGGACAAACTTCCGCCCTGAGCCCCAATTCCGGGAACTAATAAAAAACTATCCGGAACAATTTTTCTGATATCAGCAAAATACTCTGCTTTTGTTGCGCCAACAACATACATTAGATTGTGGCTGTTTTTCCATGTTTTAGAAGTTTCTAAAACTTGTTTGTATAATTCTTTAGCTCCGCTCTGTTCGCCTTCGCCTCGGGCTCCGTTGATGGTTAACGTCTGAAAATCGAAAGCACCTTCATTAGACGTTAACGCTAACATGATGGTATGTTTGTTTTCGAAAGCCAAAAAAGGCTCGACCGAATCTTTCCCCATATAAGGCGCAACGGTTACACTATCAAAATTCAGATCTTCAAAAAAAGCTTTCGCATACATGCTTGATGTGTTTCCTATATCTCCACGTTTTGCATCTGCAATGGTGAAAATCTCAGGAAAATTCTCGTTGATATAGTTGATCGTTTTTTGCAAAGACATCCATCCTTTTATACCATAGGCTTCAAAGAAAGCGGTATTGGGTTTGTATCCCACAGCCAAATCATGTGTCGCATCGATGATGGCTTTATTAAATTCGAAAATAGGATCTTCAGTTTCTAATAAATGAGGCGGGATTTTAGTCAGATCAGGATCTAATCCAACGCATAAAAATGATTTTTTTGAAAGAATTTGTTCGTGTAGTTGTTGTGTAGTCATTCTTGATTTTTTAGTTCTTCTAATACATCAGAAGTAATTCTGTTTTAGAAGTACGCAAAAATAAAAAAAGCCATTCAATTACGAATGGCTTTTTGGTTTTATATTCAATATAGGCTTACAAATTCCCTAAATAGACAATTTCAGTTCTTCTGTTCTGTGCTCTTCCAGAAGCTGTTTTGTTAGACGCAACTGGTTTACTAGCTCCAAATCCTTGTGAAGATAAATTATCCGGATTTACTCCTTTGGCAATCAGTGCATCCATTACTACTTTTGCTCTTTCTTCAGATAATTTCTGATTTGCCTTTGCATTTCCAACATTATCTGTATGTCCGTTGATCGCAAATTTAGCATTCGGATAGTTTTTTAAGATTTCTTTAATCGCATCTAACCTTCCTGAAGTTTCTCCTTTTTTAGCATCACTCAATGTTGCTTTTCCGGTAACGAAAAAGATTGACTTCGCTTCTACTTTTAGTTTTTCTAAAGTCGCCTTAGTTACTTTAGGACACCCCTTGTTATCAGCAGGACCGGCAACTAACGGACATTCGTCTACATTATCCGGAACTCCGTCTTTGTCAGCATCTAAAACAGGACAACCTTTATTTTCTGCTAAACCTGCAACAGTTGGGCAGGCATCATCTTTATCCAGAACGCCATCTCCGTCTGTATCCGGCCAAGGGCAACCTTTGTTTTCTACCGGACCTGCAATTGCCGGACAAGCATCTACATTATCTAATAAGGTATCTCCATCTGAATCTTTCCAGGGACAACCTTTGTTCTCTACAGGACCCGCAACTTCCGGGCAGGCATCGTCTTTGTCAAAAACACCATCTTTATCTGTATCGGGCCAAGGACATCCGTTATTTTCTGCCGGACCGGCTACTTTTCTGCAGGCATCTTCTTTGTCGATAACTCCGTCTCCGTCTGTATCTTTGAATTGCTTCTCATAAACCGGAATTTTTATCCCCAAATGAAAATCAGCAGCTTTTGATTCTTTCGAAACTAAATTGGTAAGAATAGAACCGGAACCAATAAAGAAGGCCCCAACACGTAATCCTGAACCTACCTGCATGCCGCTGTACTGCATATAGGTCATAGGTACATAAAAACTAAACCATCTGCTTTCGTAACGAGGTGTCAACGTTACACGATCAGCGATTCCGTAACCATTTATTTTTGTTCCGGAAACCATATTGATATCTCCGTTAAGATTCAAATAGAATTTTTTGTACATATTCCAGTCTGCATCAGCGTGAAGCGCCGTTGGCAAATTGGTTTTCATTCCTTTTGTCGAAGAGGTTTTGGTATAATGCTCGTTAAGGAAATCATAGAAATTATCCGCATCATTGATCATCTCCTGCGTGATGGTACCATTTACATTATACGTATCCTGTCTTGCATTTTTGTAATTGATAGATCCGATATCCGTAACCGATAATCCGAAACGTAATTTGTATTTGTTTAAATCCCTAAAATTATTGTCGGCTGGTTTTGCCTTACCCAAATCGTATTGATCATAATCCGGTCTCCATTCGTAAACAAGTCCCAAATCAACACCAAATCCATTTGCAGCTGAATCAAATTCATAATCTTCTTTGGCTTCAAAATCCTGACTTGTTCCCACAGTTATTTGTCCGGTCGAAACAAGAGTTCCCTGCTCAGGATTTACTGTGTTTTCATTGTACTTAACATTCACATTATTTCCTTTAACGTATCCGTTTACTCCACCCTGAAGGTATTTTGCCGTTAGACCGCCTTTAAGAAAATGTTGGTCTTTTTGGTATAAAACAGCAGCATAAGAGACTCCAAGTTCTGCCCAGGTATTCGAAGCACCGTTGGCATTTCCTGCATTAAAATTAAAATCGCTTGCTTTGTCCAGACCCTCTTTAACCTGATCGACCAGACTTCCGTTTATATTTCTCAGGTTGGTAACTGATCTTGCTCTTGTAAATACGGCAATAGTATGTTTGGGAGCAATATTAAACATAAAAGACGGTCCCATGATATCAAAATTAGCAAAACCATTGTTGTTGCTTTTTGGTGTCATTTTAGACTGAGTGTCAAAATCGTATCCCTTTTTATAGGTGTCAAAAAGATTAACGCTATACAAATCATTCCCTGCTGATCCGCTGATCGAAAACAAATTGATATCGGTTTTGAAACGAGAATCGGCAATAGATGCCGGGTTGAAAAGCACACTTTGTATACCTGCATAATTATCATGCGTATATCCCAGATAAGACTGGGCTTTAGCTGAAAAAGTAAGGACAATAAGTAATAAACTGAGTAAAGTTTTTTTCATTAAAATTTGGTTTTTTAAATAAATTCGGTGGCAAAACTACACTTTTAGAACTACAAACAGGTTACGCCAACATTGAATTCATATAACATCTTCAATAAATTATGTAAGAAAATTTAAAGTCAATTCTTCTAAATTTGATAAGCAACATTAAATCAAACAATTATGACTCCACATATCGGAATAACGCCAAAAAACTTAAAGAAAAGCACCACTATATTAGCTACAATTTTATCGAATGAAATGACGCTATATGTAAAAACCAGAAAGTTTCACTGGAATATTTCCGGAAACAGTTTTATGGAGTTGCACAAATTGTTTGAAGAACAATACCGAATTTTAGAAGCCAACATTGATGAAGTTGCAGAGCGCATTAGCCAGCTTGGCGAAAAAACAATTGGAACGATGAAGGAATTTATCGATAATTCTACACTAAAAGAATCTCCAAAAGAATATGCCTCACAAAAACATATGTTAGAAGAACTTTTAGAAAACCATGAACAACTGGTTACAGAATTCAGAGATTATATTCCGGCTTTTGAAGAAGACAGTAATGATATAGGATCTGCTGATTTTGTAACAGGACTGCTGCAACAACACGAAAAAATGGCCTGGGTTTTACGTCGCTATCAGGTTTAAAAAATACCGAAATGTGAATTATGAAACGCTTTACAAAATTCATATAACACAGCAGCAAATAAGAATTCAGAATTTTACAATATTATAAATACAAAAAAACTATTATCATGAATACTACAGAAATAAAAGGAAACTGGAATGAGTTGAAAGGAAAATTGAAACAACAATATGCGGATCTTACAGATGACGATTTATTGTATGACGAAGGAAAAGAAGACGAAATGTATGGAAAACTCCAACAAAAACTCGGAAAAACTAAAGATGAAGTTAGAAAAATCATTGCAGATTTGTAAGACCTTCTAAATCAACCATAAATACCGTCTAGTAACCCCTATTAGACGGTATTTTTTTGAGAATTTTATTTAAATTTTTTAATGTTCTACATCGCGAACAAGCATTAAACTCTATAACCAAAAATAAATTAATTATCTTTAACCAAATTTCTATAAAATGAAACTATTTATAAAGTTCGACATCAATACCATTTGCTCACTTTTTCTGAAACAAAACCTGGAACAACAAAATATAAATTTTATAACCCTGGGATTTGGCGAAATAGAAATTGCTGATAATCTTGATGCTGATACACTCGAAACTTTAAAAAATAATTTATTGCCATGTGGCTTCGAAGTAGTTGAAAATCAGAAAAGCGTCTTAGTTCAAAAAATAAAAGACGCCATTATTGAACTTGTTTTCATGGAAGACAGCAATAATTATAAAAGTTCTGTGTTTTTAGCTGAGAAATTAAACCACAGTTATGGCTACTTGTCTAATGTATTTTCAGAAGTAACCTATTCTTCTATAGAAAATTTCATTATTTTACAGAAAATTGAAAGAGCCAAACAATTAATCATTATAAATGAAATGAGTTTGACCGAAATCGCTTTTTTACTCAATTACTCAAGTGTTGCCCATTTGAGTACGCAGTTTAAGAATACGACAGGAATTACGCCATCGGCTTTTCAGAGAATAATTAAGAAACGTAGAGAAAATTTAAAATAAAAACCATAATACCATACTAAAATGCAAAAAAACGCATTATACATTTTATTGGCTGATGATGATGAAGATGATCGTCTCTTTTTTAAGGATGCTTTTGAAGAAATAAAAATTCAGACAAAAGTTGATTTTGTTCATGACGGAATGCAGTTAATGGATCGTTTAATGGATCCTGAAACCAAATTACCCGATATTTTATTTCTGGATTTGAACATGCCTAAAAAAACCGGTAAAGAATGTTTGATCGAAATAAAAAAAACAGAACATCTGAAAAATATTATCATCGCGATATATTCTACTTCATCATCTGAAGAAGATATTGAAGATACGTTTATTCAGGGAGCCAACATTTATATCAAAAAGCCAAGCGATTTTAATACGCTTAAAAAAATAATCAATGAAGTCATTACTGTAAACTGGCACTATCATACCTCTGGGTTAAACCGTGATAATTTCCTGCTTCGACTAAAATAATAGCATACCAATGAAATGGATACCAAATTTTAATTCTTCAAACTCTTTGAGAGTTATATTTGTAATCGCGGTTTTCATTCTGTTATTTCTTTCTTCTATTGCCTACAAGCACAACAAGGATTTAGACGAATCCAGTAAGGTTGTAATGCATACGTACGAAATAAACATTCAATTAGAGCGATTAATGTCGGCGATTAAAGATGCTGAAACAGGGCAGCGTGGTTATATCATAACACGAAATGCCAGGTTTTTGACTCCTTATATTTATTCACGCGACAAGGTAAATACTTCGTTTATTACCTTAAAAAAACTTACTGCTGACAATCCGAAACAGCAAAAAAATCTTGAAAAATTATTCAAACTAATTATTCAGCGTTTTGTTTCTTTTGAAAATTGTCTCAAATACAGCGATCCCAAAACATATGATAAGAGAAAACTCGACAATCATATGTTTGGCGGTCGAATCCTGATGGAAAACATTCGTTTTCAGGTAGACGAAATGAATGACATTGAGAAAAATTATCTGGCAAAAAGACTTAAAATTTATGCTGCAGAAATTTCCTTAAGTCCTGTATTTTCTATTTCTTTATTTTTAGTTGCTTTAAGTTTTATCTTATTGGCTTACAGACAAATTAGCCGTGATTTTGAACGTTTGAAAATTTACAATAAAAAACTTCTGATCTCAAGCGGACTTATGGCGGAATCTGAAAGCATTGGTAAATTTAGTACCTGGCAATGGGATTTAGATTCGAACAAAATCGACTACTCTGAAAATCAATACCGTTTATTGGGCTTTGAACCCAACGCATTTGCTCCTGTAAAAGAGACTTTTCTGGAATTTGTGCATCCTGATGATAAAGCAAAGGTGGCCAAATCAATGGAAGGCATTGTTGAAAAAAAACAATTGCCTTTTGTGTATTATAAAATCATACGTCCGGATTACGAAATAAGATATTTTAAATCTACAGGAAAATTACTGACCGATCAACAAGGCAGTAAAATTCTGCTCGGAATTAATTTTGACATCACCGACGAGCATTTACTCAACATCGAACTTCAGGAACGCAACAGAGAATTAGAGAAAAGCAATAAAGAATTGGCTTCCTTTAATCACGTTGCCAGTCATGATTTACAAGAACCGCTAAGAAAAATACAAACATTTGTTTCGAGAATTTCTGAAGCTGATAAAGCACTTTTATCAGACAGTGCCAAAGATTATATTTCTAAAATCGAAGTTTCAGCTAAAAGAATGCGTGTATTAATAGACGATTTACTTTTATTTTCAAGGACCAATACGACCAAAAAAGAGTTCATCAAACTAAACCTGAATGAGCTTTTGGAAAATGCAGAATCTGAATTGGCTGAAATAATCGAAGAAAAGAAAGCAACTATTACGGTTTCAAAATTACCGAAGCTGGCCGTTATTCCATATCAAATCGAACAGCTTTTTATCAACCTCATCGGGAATTCTTTAAAATACAGTCAACCTGATGTTGCTCCTGAAATTAAAATCGAAAGCGAAAAAGTAAATTCCAGTGATTATCCGGATTTGTTAGAACCTAATATCAAGAAATTCCACAAGATTACTTTTACCGATAACGGAATGGGATTTGATCCCCAGTTCAGGGAAACCATTTTTGTTTTGTTTCAGCGTTTGCATTCTAAAACAGATTATCCGGGAACCGGAATTGGCCTGGCGATTTGCAAAAAAATAGTCGACAATCATAAAGGACATATTATAGCAGACAGTACTCCTAATAAAGGTTCTGTTTTTACCGTTTTTCTTCCGGACTAATCTTTTCGCTGTTTCTATAAACATCTCACATATAACATCTCACATATAACATTTCACTAACAATATTTCATTAACAATATTTCAAGCAACACTAGAAATTGTAAGAATACAAAACAGACTCTATAATTGCTTCTACATAAAAAGAAACCACAAATCTATTGTGGTTTCTTTTTTTTTACCTTAAACTTTCAACGAATAAATCCCTGTAAAATAAAGGAATAAACCCTAAAATAAATTGATTATGGGAATTATATAAACATTCGTTTTTATGCTGTAAAGCAAAACGCTTGTTTCGTTAGCATCTTTGTAATGTAATACTTTATGAAGTAATAATGATAGCAGCGCCCCATTTAAAAGCGACAATTTTTAGATTTTTTTTATTGATAATTATAGTTTGTGTTGCATCGTGCAAGAAAACGAATCCGATAGAAAATTCATTAAAAAACGAAGCCTTTACTAAAACGGAAAAAGAAGAAATTGAAGCCTTTTTTTTTATTGCAACGGCAAATGTTAGTAAGTCCATTATTTCAAAAAGTGAAATTGCACAACAAAAAAGTTCAGATTTTACAATACAGGAATTAAGTAAAAAAATAGAAAGCGAGCAGACTGAAATATTGCAGGAAGTTTCAAAAATGGCCAATCAAAAGCTCATTATTATTACTGAAATCAATGCAACTCATAAAAGAGATTTATACGATCTGATCGATGCTACTAATACTGATTTTAACAAAACCTATCTCAATTCGATGATCACATCATTAAAAGAACAGATTGGATTATTTGAATCGATTTCGAAGGAAACAAATGATAAAGCAATATTAAAGTTAGTATTACACTATTTGCCTGAACAATACCAGATCTTACGCGAAATGCAAAGGATCAGCAATGAGATTAATTAAATGCCTATATATCTATTATTTATTATTAACTAAATTTTTTTAACTATGAAAATGCAATCAAATTTTTTATGCGCCTTAACACTTTTTTTAACAGCTTCATTTGGAATGCTACACGCTCAGGACAATAATGTAACTACCGAGTTTGGTGTAAAAGGAGGATTCAACATGTCTAACCTATACGGTAGCGGAGATGACGTAAATGACAATAATGTATTATACGGATTTAACGCAGGGGTTTATGCCACATTACCTATTTCAGATTTCATCGCCATTCAACCAGAGGTTTTGTTTACTACAAAAGGAGCAAAATTAGAATATGACAATGCTTTTGCTTCAGGAGATGCAAAATTCAAATTAAACTATATCGAAGTGCCTTTATTAGTAAGAGTAAATATCACCAAAAACTTTAATGTACACGCCGGTGGATATGCTTCATACTTAGTAAGTTCTAAAGTAACAGGAAGCGGAGATGTTAGTTTTGAACAAGAAATTGACAGAGATGATCTAAACAAGTTTGATGCGGGTATCGCAGCAGGTGTTGGAGTAGATTTTAGCCCAATCAGTATTGGTGTACGTTACAACTACGGTTTAACAACTGTTGGTAAAGAAAGAACTGTTGCAGGAACAACTTACACGTTCCCGGATGCAAAAAACAGCAACTTAACAGTATACCTTTCGTATAAGTTAAACTAAGAAAAACGAATTATTAACCCCCTTAATATAAAAACCATGTCAAATTTATTATATACAATCGCAGTGATACTGGTTATCCTATGGGCTTTAGGCTTCTTCGTTTATAGCTTAGGAAGTATCATCCATATATTATTAGTCATTGCCATTATCGCAATACTATTCAGACTGATCAAAGGTCGAGAAGTTTAAAAATCAACATTATAAACAATAATTATATTAATCACTAAATCAAATATTATGAAAGCAAGTAACACAATTTTAGGAATTTTAGGAGCTGCAGCTGCAGGAGCATTTTTAGGTGTATTATTCGCACCGGACAAAGGGTCAAACACTAGAAAAAAAATCAAAGACAAATCAAAAGATTACAGCGATGATTTAAAAACAAAATTTGATGGTATTGTAAGTACTATTACTTCAAACGGTAAAGATATTATCGAAGAAGGAAAATCAAAATTCAATCAGGCAAAAGAAGACTTCAATACCATTAAAGACGAAGCAAAAAGTGTAAAAACGAACTACTAAAAAGTGAAATTTTTAAACCATAAATCCCCTCTATCATGGAATCAAATGCAACAACAAACGAGAACTTAAATCTTTACGAAAAAGCAGAAAATTATACTAAAACGAGTTTAGAATTAATTAAACTCAAAACAGTATCATCAGCAGCTGATGTTTTATCAACATTAACCTCAAAGATAGCAGTTGGAGCTGTTGTTGCATTTTTTACCTTATTCCTGAATATAGGGATCAGTTTATGGGTTGGGAAATTATTAGGAGAGTATTATTACGGTTTTTTTATCGTAGCTCTCTTTTATCTTATCGTTGCTATTGTCATGTACAAAGCGCAACATACACTTATCAAAACCCCTATTGGCAACCTGATTGTTTCCAGTATTTTAAAAGAAACTAAAAAAGATATTAAAACTGATTCAAATTAATCGAAAAACTAAAAAAGACTGTTATGGAAACTATTTATACACTTGATTCATTAGATCAGAAGATACGACTATTAGAAGATCGACAGGACGCCGAATGGTGCGCCATAAAAGATGAAATAGATGAAATTAAGCACAACTTAAAACCTCTTAATCTTATCAGGAATACGGTTGAAGAGATCAACGAAACTGTAGGTTTTAAAAGCAATCTGGCACAATCTGCCATCAGCATCGGGATTGGTTACCTGGCAAAAAGATTTGTCGTTGGCAAAAGTACCTCGATGTTCAAAGGCATAGCCGGATCATTATTACAACTGGTCGTAACTAATTTAGTTTCTAAACCACATCATGACTCCCCAAACGAGAGATCATCACAACAAGAACCATCAAGAGAGTAAGTGTCTGACTTAAAATTATGTATTATGGAAAAGTTAAGCGAAATAGTATTAAAAAATGGTGTGTACATGTACTCAAATCTATATAAATGTTTTGAATATACAAGAGTATTTTTAGGTATCTAACTTGCTTTATACGTTTTATAAACAAACGGTTAAAGAGTTAATATCCGTCACTATATATTTTATTAAGGTTCAAAGGTAGTGAGTTAGAAAGGCGCAAAGATTTCTTTGCAAGCTTATAACAAGACTTAATTCTGAACCAAAAAAGAGACTGTTACACAATAGGTGAAACAGTCTCTTTTTGTTTAGATGGAAGGGCAAACGTTTCTTTGTAAACTTAAAGTCAGACTTACCTTCTTTCTTTCTAAGCTTCGTAGTTTATAGAGTATCTAATTGAAAATTGACAATACAAATCAAAGCTTTCAAACAAAAACAGCCTGTTTCACACAAGTGAAACAGGCTGTTTTTGTTTTATAATTTTAGAGTATTCCAGAAGACTCAAAATGTTATCTCTACAGAAACCTTTGTCCCTTTGAACCTCTCTGAAACTTTGAACCTTCTTTAGAATACCTCCGAAGCTTCTTTCAGTTTCTCCATATTGTTTACCAATTGTAGCTCGGCAACAATTTTCTGAATGTCGCCATTCATGATATTTCCTAAATCGTATAATGTCAAACCAACTCTGTGATCGGTTACACGACCTTGTGCGTAGTTGTAGGTACGAATCTTAGCAGAACGGTCACCAGAACTTACCTGAGATGTACGTTTTGTAGCATCTTCGGCCTCTTTCTTGGCTAATTCCTGTTCGTATAAACGAGAACGTAAAACCGTTAACGCTTTATCTTTGTTTTTATGCTGTGATTTCTGATCCTGACATTGCGCCACCAATCCGGTTGGAATGTGCGTTAAACGTACCGCAGATTTCGTTGTATTTACAGATTGTCCTCCAGGTCCTGATGAACAGAAGAAATCAACACGAACATCGTTCATATCAATTTGTACATCAAACTCTTCCGCTTCCGGTAAAACCATTACCGTAGCAGCAGAGGTATGCACACGACCCTGAGTTTCTGTCTGAGGAACACGTTGTACACGGTGTACTCCGGCTTCAAACTTTAAGGTTCCGTAAACATCTTCTCCTGATACTTCAAAGATTACCTCTTTGAAACCACCTGAAGTTCCTTCATTCATATCTACTACAGAAGTTCTCCAACCCTGGTTCTCGCAATATTTCGTATACATTCTGAATAAATCTCCTGCAAAGATACTCGCTTCATCCCCACCCGTTCCGGCACGAATCTCGACCATTACGTTTTTAGCATCTTCAGGATCTTTAGGGATCAACATAAACTTGATTTCTTCCTCAAGTTCCGGCAATCTTTGTTTTGCTTCATCTAGTTGCATTTTGGCCATTTCGGTCATATCTGCATCGCTTCCGTCAGCAATAATTTCGTTTGCCTCATCTATATTAGCCATCAAAAGCACATATTCATCGCGCTTTTCAGCCAATGCTTTCAGGTTTTTGTACTCCTGATTCAATTGCACATAACGTTTCTGATCAGAAATAACATCCGGCTGGATAATCAAATCCGAAATCTCGTCAAAACGTTGTTTTACTATTTGAAGTCTATCTAACATTTTCTAATTCCTTTTATTGGAGTGCAAATTTACGAAATTTTTGTTTAAAATTCTAGTATTGATGGTTTGTGTTTTTTGAGGGGAAAATTTAGTGGGATTAGGATTGTTTTTAGGAGCTGTTTCCTGCTATCCGCTACAATCTTTTGTGCCTCCCGATAGCTATCGGGACGGACACAAAAGGATTTTCACTTCTATCAGAGCCAAGGAATAGTTTTTCAAGAATCTTTAATTTTATATATAGAATATATCCTATTAATTATATTGTTTTTTGAAAGAAATTTATTTCATTATATAAAAACACCTATATTCGTTATTTATAAGTATTTACCTCTAAATAAAAATAGTACAATGCCAAAATTAAAAATCTACGGAAAGCCTAATCCTATAGTAGGAATCAAAGAGTATTATTCAATAAATGATTTTTTTGGAAATTCAGTTCCTATATCAACATCAGAATATCAATTTCAAACAGTGTCTGATGAACAAATTAAATGGAGTATTTGGACACTCGTTAGAGGATCTTGGACAAAAACACAAAAAAATGACAAAATTGGGACAACTGTAGATTATACCTTTTTTCAAAGTAGTCTTACTAGAAAAGGCATTAGAATGTTAGTCGATGTTAATGGTGAAAAAGCAATATTAGAGATAAAACCGCAAAAAACATTTGAAGCCAAAATACTTAACGTTGAATTGCTTGACAACAATTATAAGGTACCAACCAAACCTTTTCTCTATGGCGATTGGATCATTGCACGCGTACACTGTGTAGCTATGGAAAGGTTTCCTCTAACTGTTACTTTATGGGAAGACGACGAAGGTAAAACCAAACAAAATACAACTAATTTAAAAATAGAAATTAAAAAGGCTAATGTTTTAAATGGAAAAGCAGATGTTCCATTTTTTTTAAATCCAAGTCATGCCTGGCTTGCCAATGCAAAATTAGCTTCGGGAGATAATAACGAGGGAGAATTTCATGAATATTACGTAACAGCAGAAATCTTTAAAAAAGTTTCAAAAAGGATAATAAGTAAAAATACAAATGTCCCAAATCCTGAGTACACACCTCAACCGATAATACCAAAACAAGTTATTCCAGCAGAACAAAAAGGACCATCAAAAAAAGAAACAAAAGGAATTGCAATATCTGACAAAAAAGTTCATGATTATCATGAGCAAAAAATTGTTGTGAAAAATGAAATTTCCACAAATCCTATTCAGGAAATCTACAATAGTACAATGACTGTTAATATTGGGAAAGACAAATGGTGGGAAAAGGAAAACGATAATAAAAAAAGTATTTGTCCTAATTGTAATAAGGATATAACGCTAGAGCAGTTTAATTTAATGTTTCCAAATTCTAAAAAATTATTTTATAAAGGAACCAATAAGTTATCTCAAACCACACCTCAAGAATTTATTAATTCGTTAAACAAAACATTTAAAGAGTTTAAGATAAATACTTGTATAAGAAAAGCATTTTTTCTTACTCAAATAGCAAGAGAAACTGGCGATTTCTCAAGAATTGATGAAAATTTAAATTACAATTTAGAAAGTGCTTTGCATGCCTATTGGACAAAAACAAACAATCCTCTCTTATATTCACAAGCCGATAAATTTTTAAATAATCCTGAAAAACTGGGGAATTATGTTTATAGAAATGTAGCCGAAAATGGTGACGAGACTAGCGGCGATGGTTATAAATTTCGAGGAAGAGGTTTAATACAAATTACTAGAAAAAAAGGGTATAGAAGATTTGGAGAATATATTGGTAGAAATTTAACTTCTAGCCCTGACTTACTAATTAATGATTTAGATTTAATGATACGCTCTGCAGGTTGGTATTGGAAACATGGTGTCCTTCTAAATGATAGTTCGGAAAAAGATATTAATACAGTTGCAGACTTCGAAGATTTCGCAAAAGCAACAGAATTAGTACATGGTTCTGTACTCGATATTAAAGATAGAGAAGAAATCTTAAATAAGATAAAGCCAATATTAAAAACGAATGAATGCAAAAAAATAGTTGCTGAAATTTTATCAGATGCAGACATTGAATATCATATTTTTTTTAGTGGAATAATACGTTATAAAATTCAAAATGAAAAAAGAGAAAATGCTTCTTATTATTATCATGATAATTTAGGAATAATTCATAATATTGGTAAATATGATTTAAAGAAAATTACTAATAATTATGGCACTGATTATCAAGACAAACTTAAAAGTTCAAATATCTACTTATTTGATATTAGAAATTTAAAAAACTATAATAAAGGAGATATTAAATTTACTCTAACGATGAATCCTAGTACTAATAGATTTTTTATGAATGATATAACTGTAGCATCTTTTATTGGTGCAATGCTAGAGTGTAGTTATAAAGACTTTATTTTTAATGGCTTCAGTGATCATTTAGGCAATTCTATTGGAGGAAGTGAGTCCCACAAAAATGGAATGAACGGAGATTTACGATACTTAAGAAAAGATAAGTCAGGCAAAAACGTACATTTATCGTTAGAGTCTGAAAGTGGAGATCCTTGCGGATGGAAAGGAATGGATGAAAAAAGACAAAACACATTTAATGATGCATTATATAAATACGGATGGAAAAGTATGCTTTCATGTAAATATAATGGAAAAATGCTACGTCACTCTAAACATTTTATAGATCACCACCATCATTTACATTTACAATCTTTCAGTCCAACATTAAAAAAAATAAAATGAGACTTTTAAAATTAACCATTACTTTTTCTTTATCATTACTTTTTGTTTATTGTCAAAAAAAAGAAAAGAAAATTGTTTCTTCAATAAAAAAAACTTCCATACAAATCAACATTACTGATACATTAATAAATAGTATTGATTCTACAAGGATACTTAATTTAGACACTAAAAAAGAAAAAATTATAGAATTATTTTTCAAGAGTTTAGATAATGATTATACCAAACCGTTAATAAACTTTAGTAGTATTAAAAATTCTCAAGAAAAAATTGAGGTAAAAAAATATGTCAATTTTAATATTAATAAAAATAAATATCAATCTTATTTAATTTCATTCTCTTATGAAAATGATGAACTTTATAGATCAATATTATTAACTAATTCCAATTTAGATGACGCATTATTAATCTATGAAAAAGTTATAGACGAAGGAGAGTATTTAAGAATTTCAAGAATCAACAAAAATATAGTCAAAAGTTCTGTTTTTCAAATAGAGCATTTTAAATACGACAATGAAGGTAATATTTCTAACGAAAAAGCAATAAAAGATTCTTTAGTAGTTAGTGAAAACAAATATTTACTAAACGAAAATTACTTTTTAGAATATTTTGCAGAAGATAATTTGAATTTAAATAAACAATGGGGAGAAAAAGAAATTATCTATACAAAAGATAGACTTGATTCTTCTTTTGTATACTTATATGAAAAAAAAGGAAAAATTAAAAATCATTTAAAAACAGGAAACTGGGAAGAAAGAAGATATATCAATATATATAATAAATCTGTGTGGCTAAATGGAGAATATGTAAAAGGATTAAAAAATGGAGAATGGAACTACTCACCAGATGGACCAGTTGACAAAGTTGAAGTTTACAATATGGGAAAACTAATAAAAACATATTTCCCGTAGTTAATTTAGCGGATTTATGCCCCCGCTCTCCAAAGTGTTCCCTTTATCGCGTTCGTACCCATTCCAATAAACCCGCTAGCGCGAGCGTCCCGCTCGTGCACACAAACCATGTAAATAACAAAACTACGGTCACGAGCTGGATACTCGGCGCTAGCCATTAAAAAACTTATAATGCATTAGACTCCAAACAAACCTTCGCTATAAACTACAAAATAAAAAAAGAGAAAATGCTTCTTATTATTATCATGATAATTCCGGCACAGTACATAACATTGGTAAATATGAACTCAAAAAAATAAGCGATCAGTACGGAGGAAAATATCAAGACTGTCTGGGTAGCGCTGATATCTATTTGTTTGATATTAGAAATTTAAAAAACTATAAAAAAGGAGATGTCAAATTTTCATTAACAATGAATCCAACTACTGATCGATTTTTCATGAATGATATTACAATTGCTGCTTTTATTGGTGCAATGTTAGATTGTAGCTATACTGATTTTGTTTTTAACGGTTTTAGTGATAATTTAGGAAATTCTACAGGAGGTAGTACATCTCATAAAAATGGAATGCATGGAGACTTAAGATATTTAAGAAAAGACAAATCCGGGAAAAATATACACTTATCTTTAGAATCTGAAACTGGAGATCCTTGTGGATGGAAAGGGTTAGATGAAAAAAGACAAAATATATTTATTGACGCCTTATTTAAATATGGTTGGAAAGATATGTTATCATGGAAATACAACCATAAGTTACTAAACCACTCGAAACATTATGAAGGCCATCATCATCATTTACATATACAAATTTTTACACCTATCTTAAAAAAAATAAAATGAAATATTTAAAATTTAGCATTATCTGTTCTATGTCATTCTTTCTATCCTTTTGCAAAAAAGAAAACACTACAGATTTTAGTGAAATTAAAAAAACGGAAAAAAAAATAGTACAAGACACTATTATAAAAGATATCAATTTAAAATTTATAGGAAAAAAAATTGAGGGGAAAGAAAAGCAAACATTAATAAACAAATATCAGTTAGCAATCACTAGAGAAGTTGAAAGACCGGTAATGGTAGAATCATTTTTATCAAATATAAATTCTTTATTTGAAATTTCTGAATACAAAACAATACCCATAAATAATACTAACGTTAAATCTTATATTGTAAAAATACAGTTTGAGGATGCATTATATACGTCTATACTTTTATTGTTAGACAAAGAAAATTATCCTTACAATTGTTTAGTAGTTTATGAAAATCTAAAATCAGCAGACAATTATAATTGCTATTCTAAAATAAACAACAATATCATAACTATAAGCCGAATTGACGATTTGAGAAAAGGTACAGAGAAATATATCCTAAAAAACAATAATTTTTTGAATTATTATGCTAATTCAAAAATTGATATTCCTGAATGGGGGCATAAAGAGTTAATTCACACGAAAGACGCGCTTGATTCTTTTTATCAATATGAATATATTTTAAAGGGGGAAATAAAAAATCATTTAAAAAACGGCGAATGGTCTGAAAAAAGATATCTCCCAGAATACGCCCGATCAGGTTGGGTGTATGGAAAATATATTGATGGATTAAGAAATGGGGAATGGATTTATAATGAGGGAGATCCTTTAAGCAAAACTGAAGTTTATGATATGGGAAAATTAATAAAGACATATTAATTCAAATCTTTCTCAATTAATAAAAATGAAGTATTTAAAACTAATTACCCCCGCTCCTCGAAGTGTTCCCTCAGCTCTTAGACGTGTTCTTTCCGCAATGTCACGGTCGCTGTGCGAAGTCTCCCGACTTCGTACCCGCTCGTGAACAAACCCCGCTCTTCGAAGTATTCCCATCATCGCGATCGCTGTGCGAAGTCTCCCGACTTCGTACACACTTCAATAAGCCACAAAGAAATAAAATCATATTATTGCAAAATATAACAACGACAAATATACATAATCAAGCATTGGAATATGGAAAAGAATATTGAAGAAGAAATAGAAAATCTAACAATAAGATTACTTGATCTGGTAAATCTAAATTGTTGGAATGCTATTTCAAGAAATTTAATGTTTATACTTTCAAATATTTCCGAAGCAGAAGGTGAAAACTTTTTTATTCAACGTAGTAATAGAAATAAGCTCAATAAGAAGAAAATACCAAAAAGCTTTAATGAAGTAATAATTAGCCTAAAAGAAATTTACGATTTGATTTATGATGTAAATCTACATGTTTATAAATCAGAAAAGCATAGAACCATAATCGAAATAAGCTATTTTCTTAAAAGCGAACTGCCTCCTGATTATATAAAAACAATAGTTAACAATCCACCAATGTTGCATTGTAAAATAGCATTACCTCCATATCTAAATAACAAAAAAAATAAATTTGATGTTAATTGGGAATTGGGCGGAATTAGATATAATTGGAATATATTTTGGTGGAAAAAAAGATATATCTTTTCGCGAACACGAGCGGGACGCTCGCGCTAGCCGAAGAACACAAAACTGAAAACTCAATCATTACGCTAATCCTAAACAAGAATTCATACGAATGGATTTTATAGAAATAATATCTGGACGAATTATATTGGAGTATTTAGGAGCATCAGTTAGATTTCTGTATTTAAACTTAAGATGTTTACTAAACGACAATGATTTTACAACATTCTCAAGTATATGGTCACCAACTGGCAGTAACAAAAAAAAGGATGGAAACAGCTCTTTAAATCATATGATTGGAGTTATATTCTTTGGAGGACTTATATTTTTATTGGTTATTTTTAATACCTAACATTGATTGAAATAGAAATCCCGATATCCGAAGTTTTCCTATTCTCAAAATCCCTATGCAAAGTTTAAAATCTTACCAACTATGAACAAGTATAAACCAACAGAGAAAAATTGGCTCAAAATAATTATTGAAAATTTACTTGATTTTATTCTAATGTGGAAATAATTGAAAAACTTATACCGCATCAGACTCCAAATAAATCTTATGCAAATCATCCAATAACTCCATTTCTTGTTCCGGTAAAAGTTGCAATGCAATTTCAAGCAAAGTCATTACATCAACACCACTATTCGCTGTAAAACTTGATAAACTTCTGGCATCATCATTAAGCAAAATAATACTTGCTTTTAGCAAATCCGAAACCATTAGATTCAATTCATTATAACCGGATACTTTCAAGTTTACACTAAACGAATTATTGCTATTATTTTCTGATTTTAGTTTTCTGAAATCTTTTGTATTTTTCATTAATTCTAAAAGTTCTGCGACTTGTTTTGTATGTTGTGTTTCCATGTTTTTATTTTTAATTGATTGTTATCTTTTATTCTGATTTTGATCAAAACGAAATTACAGCTATTAGATGATTTTAAAGTAATTGTATACAATCGGTTGTATCCAACTGATATTCACAGATAGATTTACGGCTTCACGTAAGGTATTTAAATTCAAACCAATTACTTTTGACCAAAGCTTTCTAACCTATTTTCAAACCAATAAAAAAGCAAACCAATGAAACTAATACTTGCCATCTTACTTTTTATTTTTAATCTGGCTTTATCTGCACAATCCAACCCATACACTGGCGATTATACACGTTCTCTTTCTGAAGAAGGAAAACATATTATTGAATATAAACTAACCTTAAATCAAGACGGAACATTCCTATTTCATTCGTATAAGAAAATGCAAGGCGGAACTCCACCGGAAGTCAATACCTACGGAAAAGGAAAATGGAGCGCCAAAGACAATATCATTACTTTTTCGGCAGATAAAAAAGAAGACTTTGATGAAAAAAACACGCTGGATTTTAATCAGTCAACAGCCAGATTTGTAACTAAAAATCCCAGAGATAAAAGCGATAAAGTAGCGAAAACAAAACTTCAATTTTTAGAATCAGGAATTTTCTGGATGAAAAGAATTGATATTTTTAAGATCTAAAAACATCTTATAAACGGCACTCATACCACTATAAAAGCACAATATAGAAAGCTACAAGAAAATAATTTTTGTGGCTTTTTTTTATAATCAAAAAAGATCAATCCTTGTGACTTCCCAAGAATCAACACTCCTGCATAAAAAACGTAGCAGCTCCTTTTGCAAAAGTGCTCAACTAACTAATATCAGGCTATAGTATTTATACTACTTTTATTAATACCTGTTTTTATTGGCTTTATACCTAAATATGAAGGTTTTATGACATTTTTTCAGGGGTCATTTTCTTAATTACTTAATTTCAGGTCTTCAAAAAGATAACTACAAAAATTAACTAAAGCCCCTGATTATGAAAACTACAAAAACAGTATTATTTTTTATCACGCTAATCTCATTATTATGTGCCTGTAAAAAGGACTTAAAGGGAGAAAAAAATAATTATACAACTATACAAAAAAGTGCTGCTTCTGCAGAGTGTTTAGCTCCTGCTAATTGGTTTACGATGGTAGACAACACGCGCCGGACTCCTCCGCCAAATGAAGGGCCAACAAGCGTATTTGCCAACAATGCAACCGTAACGAATTGTGATTTTCATCAATGGTCCTGGCAAAAATTTCTTTTTCTTACCAATGAGATCAACGGAAAACCATTATTTATGACTGAACTCCTTCAGGTGAATTCAGCAGGTAAGAGATTAGACCCACGCAATGGGATCTTTTTGACGGATTCTGCTCAGGCAAGTGATACAACTGATATTTTAAAAACACCTAATTATCCATCGGGTGTTCCTCGATCTACTACGGTCTATTATTCTATATTCATGGACCCAATTATTTACAAAACAATGCTAAAATATGGCCCAATAGCACAAAAGGACTCCTCCAACTTACAAGGGATAACTTTTCCTGTAGGTTCATTAGAACTTAAAACTTCCTGGATTGATGCAAGCGTACTTAAAGATACTTCTTCTTATTTTGTTACTAAGGGATTAATCAATGGAGTAAAAAAAAGAGTAGCACTTTTGGGAATGCATATCGTTGGGGTTGTAGAGAATCATCCCGAATTTGTATGGGCTACTTTTGAACATGAAAATCTTGCACCCGCTTATGATTGGTCAAAAGCTACGCCAACAACTGATGCGCCGGTGACAAGTACAGTCGATTATCCTTTTTTTAATAAAAGCAGCACTGCAACGGTTAACAATATAACTACTGGAAATGGAATTTATACGGATGTCTTTTCCGTTTACAAATATGGCGTTCCTGTCGAAAAAGCCAAAAAAGGTTCTTTCAATGTTCTGCTTTATATGCAAACAAGTCAAAATGGTTCTGAGAACTTCAATAATATCCGTACTATTAATCAAAGCGTTAAGAAACAACTGAAAGGTGTCTGGAACAATTATTTTTACAATGGTTCACTATGGATTAATACCGCAGGGCACAATACAAATCAGGCGCAAGCTGCCTTATTAGATTCGTTAAGTTCAAATCTTTCCAATTCCTCACCCGGAGATTTCACCAGAGGCTCCACTGCAGCCTACAATATCACTATGGAAACCTATGTTCAGGTAGGTTTTGGTTCGTCATCCATACACGGGAATTCAGTGGGCAATCTTGTTAATTGCTTCTCCTGCCATAATACATCTAATTTTGGAAGTGTTTCTCCTCTCTATATAAGTCATGTTTTTACAGGATATGTAGAAAGCCTGCAAGGGTTAAACAGAAAACAAATCAAACAAGCACATGTTAATGAAATCAAGAAACAATTCAAATTGCGTCTAAAATTAAGAAACAAATAACAAATCACTTTACTTTTAAAGCAAAGCTAAAATTGATAAGGACACAAAACCGCAAGCTTCTGTTTGTGGTTTTTCTGTTTTATTCATGGGGCATAATGGAGATCGCAATATAAAAAATCCATCTTTACATGCCCAGATTACAAATCTAAATAATTAGGCTTACCTTAAGTTTAGTTTGAACATTTCTTTCAATTCAATGGTTCTGATTTCTAATCTTTGGCATCAATGGTAAGTAAAAACAAAAATGCCACAAGAAAATAATTTTTGTGGCTTTTTTTATAAACATAAAAAATCAATCTTTGTGAGGACAGATTACAAATTCTGCGTCTTAGAATTATTAAAATAAATATGCGCTATAAATAAAACCATGACCAAACCAGAAACCGAAACTTTAAAACCAAAACAACATTTTGAAATCCTGGACGGATTAAGAGGAATAGCCGCTGTGGCGATTGTCATTTTTCATTTTATGGAAATCGTTTATCCGCCTAAAGACAATTTTATCGCGCATGGCTTTTTAGCCGTTGACTTTTTCTTTTGCCTTTCCGGATTTGTTATTGCCTACGCCTATCATGACCGAATTAGTAAAATGAAACTTACCGACTTTTTTAAACTAAGATTGATCAGATTACATCCTTTGGTTGTTTTTGGTTCTGTATTGGGTTTATTGGCTTTTCTTTTTGACCAGTTTGGCGGTCATCCTGAAGCTTACCAAACCGAGAAATTGATTCTGATCTTTCTGGCTTCGGTTTTTCTGATTCCTTTTCCGGTAATGGCAGATCGTTATTTTAACCTGTTTGGTTTAAATGCGCCCGGCTGGTCTTTGTTTTGGGAATATGTTGCCAATATTTTTTATGCGCTTTTCCTTTATAAACTAAGCCGACGTTCACTATTTGTATTAACCGTTTTGGCTGCTGCAGGAATTTGTTTGATCAGTCAACGCGCTGGAGGTTCCCTAATGGGCGGATGGAGCGGAGAAACTTTTTGGGATGGTTTTGGCCGTATTTCATATTCGTTCCTAGCCGGAATGCTTATTTACCGCTCGAATTGGATTATTAAATCAAAACTGGGCTTTATTGCTTTATCTGTATTACTGCTTTTAGCTTTCGTATTGCCTTTTTCAGATTTCAATTGGCTTACAGAACCTCTTGTGGTCTTATTCTATTTCCCGTTATTGATTGTATTAGGCGCCGGAGCAACTTTGGCACCGGGATTCAAAAAACTATGCGTTTTCTTTGGGAAAATATCGTATCCTTTATACATGACACATTACGCCGCCATGTGGATATTCGCGAACTATTACACCAAGTACAAGCCCGAAACAGGTCAACTTACTTTTGTTGTTATTACAGGTACAATTCTTCTTGTGGGGATCGCCTACTTGACTATGATTTTTTATGATATGCCTATTCGAAAATATCTTACGGATAAAAGAAAGATCTAATTTTTATAGGCCAGAAAAAGAATTGTAGCTTTTCTGTACTATTATTTTTAATCAAATAAAACAAGTCTGTTTATGTAACGTAACCACAAGCGGATAACGCAGATTTGCATAAATATTTTTTAGTTTTTTTATGTTAATTTATATATATTTAAAAAATTAACAAATACGAATAAACCTCAATAGAACCAATAAAAAAACAATGTATTTGTTTATGAAAACTAAAAATTCAAAGATTTTTCATTTACTAATTTTTAAATATTTATATGAATAAAAAACTACATATTTTATTTTTTTCGCTATTCCTTTCTTTTTCTCTTCTTGCTGTAAGCAACTTAAATGCAAAAACTATTAAAATTGTTACTGGACCAACTCCAGATGCAAAAGGCATTTTGTATGTAAAAAATGGAGGTACGGGAGACGGTTCTTCATGGAATAATGCCTACGGAGAATTTCAGTTTGCAATGACCAGTACAAATACAGCTATTCTTCAAATTTGGGTAGCAGCTGGAATTTATAGTCCTCAATATGGTAAATCTTTTTCATTGAAAGAAGGCGTAAAAATTTATGGCGGATTCGCAGGAACTGAAAATGATCTTAGCCAACGTGATTTCAAAACCAATATAACCAATTTAAAGGGGATTAGAAATTCCGTTATCCAAACAAGAAATTTAACGCCTGCAACTCTTTTAGATGGTTTTACAATTTCTGATGGTTTTACGGAGCCAGATTCAAGTGGCAATAATGGCACAGGTGGAGGAATTTTGAATCTTTCATCTTCTCTTACGATCTCAAACTGCATCTTTATAAATAATAAGGCATCAGGCGGAGGAGGAATCTATAATTCTGGCGGTTTCCCAATTATAACCAACTGTACTTTTATTAATAATTCAGGTAATGCTATTGATAATTGGTCTACTACAGCAGTAATAACAAATTGTAATTTTGAAAAAAACGCTTCTGCTGCTGCTGCAGTAGAAAATACGCGTTCGACTACTACTCTAACCAATTGTAATTTTACAGAAAATACCGGTTGGGATGGCGGTGCTATGTATAATGAGTTATCTAATGTTACAATGACCAATTGTAATTTTACAAAAAATATTTCCAGACGAAGCACTACTTCAAATAATGGCAGAGCTGCCATATACAATGTTTTTAGATGTAATATTACGATCTATAATTGTCGTTTTATCGAAAATTCTGCTGTTAAATATGGCGGTGCAATAGTGAGTAATAATTTTACTAATCTAACTATCGTAAATAGTCTTTTTATTAACAATACTGCCGGAACCTTAGCAAATGAACTACATAGTACTTCTGATGTTACACTAAAAATAATCAATAGTACTTTTGTTAATAATGGTAAGGATGCACTATTTTCTAGTGGCGGCGGCAGTATCAATTTTACAAATTGTATCGTTTGGGCTAATTTAACTTTGGGTGCAGAAGGTTCATATAATTCAAAAAACTCAATAATTTTAGGAAAAACAAATACTTCTGATAGTAATATCAGCGCAACAGGAATTAGCGATACTCAGATTTTCAATAATCCTGCTGCTGGAGATTACACTCTTCTGGAAGGAGGAATTGCCATAAATAAAGGTAATAATGCCTTATACGATCCTTTAATTTTTGGTAATTTAGATCTATCCGGAAGATCCCGTGTTAACGAAACCACTATTGATTTGGGAGCTTATGAATCAAAAAACGGTATCTTAGGCATTGGTCACGTAGAAAAATCAAATTTAATAACCTATCCTAACCCTGTAAAAGGTGATTTTTTTACTATAGAAAACGCCAGCACAGATGGAAATGCAATGCTTTATGACCTCTCCGGAAAACAAGTCAAGTCTGCAAGGATAGAAAATGGAAAAGCTCAGGTTAATGTAAGCGGCTTAGCTAAAGGAATTTATTTACTAAAAACGACAAAAAGTGAAGCTTTAAAAAATAATAGTCGAATAAAGTTATTGAGTCCGACAGCAAATTCAGTTATTAATTTTGTACTTCTATATCAGCGCTCTCATAATTTCACCCAAAGTCGCAAAAACGTCTAGTTTAAAAACTTAATAAAGAAAAAACTTTGCGACTTTGGGACTTTGCGCGATTAAAAAACACAGTAAAAAGAATCTTTCTCCCTTTGTTCCTAAGAACCTTTGCGCCTTTCTTATAAAAAATCCCTAATTTCGCCTTTAAATAAGAAGGAGAAAAATGAAGGTATGTATTGCTGAAAAACCAAGTGTAGCACGCGAAATCGCATCCGTTTTGGGAGCCAATACCAAGCACGATGGATATTTTGAAGGCAATGGTTATGCCGTGACCTACACTTTTGGGCATTTATGTACCTTAAAAGAACCTAACGACTACAAACCACACTGGAAAAGCTGGGATTTGAATAACTTGCCCATGCTTCCGGAGAAATTTGAAACCAAAGTAGTTGAGAATTCAGGAATCCAAAAACAATTTAAAATTGTAAAAAGCCTGTTCGATAAAGCCGAAGTAGTCATAAACTGCGGGGATGCCGGGCAAGAAGGAGAGTTGATTCAGCGTTGGGTAATGAACGAAGCGAATTACAAAGGCGAAGTACAGCGTTTATGGATTTCGTCATTAACAACCGAAGCGATAAAAGAAGGTTTCGAAAACTTAAAACCCTCTGAAAACTACGATAATTTATTCTACGCCGGATTTTCAAGAGCCATTGGCGACTGGTTATTGGGTATGAATGCTACACGTTTGTACACCGTAAAACATGGTGGATACAAACAAGTATTGTCTATTGGGCGCGTTCAAACGCCAACATTGGCAATGGTTGTAGATCGCTGGAAAGAAATCGAAAATTTTAAACCTCAACCCTATTGGGAATTACAGACTTTATACAGAGAAACACTTTTTAGCTATGAAGAAGGCCGTTTCCTGAAAAAGGAAGACGGAGAATTATTAGCCAATAAAGTCAAAGAAAGCGAATTCGAAATTGTTTCGGTCGAGAAAAAGAACGGAAATGAATACGCTCCAAAACTATTTGACTTAACCGGTTTACAGGTATATTGCAATACCAAATTTGGATTTTCGGCAGATGAAACGCTTAAAATTGTGCAGACTTTATACGAACAAAAAGTAGTGACGTATCCCAGAGTTGATACGACTTTTTTACCCAATGATATTTATCCGAAAGTGCCCGGAATTTTGCAAAAATTATCCAAATACGCTGAGTTAACGCAACCGCTTTTAGGAAAAAAAATAAAAAAATCCCCTAAGGTTTTCAACGATAAAAAAGTTACGGATCACCATGCTATTATTCCAACCGGAATAGAATCTAATTTGCAATTCAATCAGCAGCAAGTTTACGATATTATTACAAGACGTTTTATTGCGGTATTTTACGATGATTGTCTGGTGGCCAATACCACAGTGATTGGAAAAGCTGCCGAAGTACACTTTAAAACCACCGGAAAAGAAATCTTAAAAAAGGGATTTCGTATAGTTTTTGAAGACCCAAATGCCAAAGAAAAAGAGGCCGATTTGTTACCAAGTTTTGTAGTGGGAGAAAAAGGTCCACACGAACCTTCGTTTTTAGAAAAAGAAACCAAACCACCCAATCAGTTTACGGAGGCAACTTTACTGCGTGCCATGGAAACCGCTGGTAAACAAGTCGATGACGAAGATTTGCGAGAACTGATGAAAGAAAACGGTATTGGCCGCCCGTCAACACGAGCGAATATTATCGAAACGCTTTTCAAACGTCAGTACATTGTTCGAAACAAAAAACAGGTTTTACCTACTCCAACAGGAATTCAGCTTATTGATACAATTCAGAATGAATTAATCAAATCAGCTGAACTTACGGGTTCGTGGGAGAAGCAGCTGAAAGATATCGAAAAAGGCACTTTTACTGCCGGAGCATTCATCAAAAACATGAAACGAATGGTCGAGGCTTTGGTTACCGAAGTACGAAGCGAAACCCGACACGCCAATATCTCGCACGCAACCGCGACTCAAAAAGAAGTGGTGAAAGTAGAGAAAAAGAAAGCTGCAGGAATACTGGCAGAAACCTGTCCGAAATGCCAGAAAGCGACACTTATAAAAGGAAAATCAGCTTATGGATGTGGTAATTATAAAGCAGGTTGTGATTTTGTATTGCCTTATAATTTTGCCGAGAAAAAAATTACGGAAAGCCAATATTTAAGACTAGTTCAAAAAGGATCAACTGTAAACATAAAAGGTTTTAAAACAGAAGAAGGTACAGTTGAAGGTTTAATACGTTTTGAAGAAAATTACAAACTAAAACTAGAACCCAAAAAAGCAACTACAAAAGCAAAACCAACCTTAACAGCTGATTCTGATGCATTAACGTGCCCAAAATGTAAAAAAGGAACCATCATGAAAGGAAAAACCGCTTATGGTTGTGGAGATTATAAACTGGGTTGTGATTTTAAAGTGAGTTTTGATGATGTAAGAGCCAAACTCAAAGATCAAAAACCAACTAAAGAACTGGTTTATGCTATTCTTTGTGAAGTTAAAAATTAAAAGTGAGAAGTTAGATGTTAAGACTTTATTTGTTTTTCATCTTACATTTCACAATTTACAATTCACAATTCATAATTCATAATTCTTTTCATATTTTAGCTTTTCAATTTAACATCAAAACCAGAAATATGTTTCAGAAAATTACTCTTTTAGCTCTTGTATTAATTGTTGCTTCTTGCCAGAAAAAAGAATCTGTAGAAAAAGATAAAATCAAAATTGCAGATTGGCTTATTGGCAATTGGGAAAACACTTCTCCAGAAGGCACTTTGACTGAAAATTGGACAAAACTAAACGACAGTACTTTTAATGCCACTTCTTATTTCATAAAAGGAAAAGATACTTTACATTTCGAAAGCATTGTTTTGGCTCAAAAAGGAGAAACCTTAACTTATTTTGCTACTGTAAAAGGTCAGAATGATGATAAAGCTGTTGCATTTCCATCAACTATTGAATCTGATAAACAATTGGTTTTCGAAAATCCTAAACACGATTATCCTCAAAAAATTACCTATACAAAAAGCGCAAATAATACTTTGACTGCTGAGATTTCAGGGAATTTACAAGGGAAAGCTAGTTCTGAGAAGTTTGTTATGACTAAGAAGTAATAATTTTAATTGAAAAAAAAATCGAGAATCAATACCAACAACAATCACAAATAATTAGATGAAAATATATTCATCATTGCAAATTGGCGATTATCATCAAAATAATTGCGAAGATCATTTATTCATCAGTGAATATGGAAAAAATCACACTCTTTGCGCTCTAATGGATGGTTGTACAACAGCATTAGAAAGTCAGTTTGCTTCTCTATTAGTTGGAAAAATTCTAAAAAAAATCTGTTTAGAAAAAGGCTACAAAGAATTTATTGAGAAAAACAATCATTCCCTCTCTCCCGAAGAAAATCTAAAATTAATTTTACAAGCTTTGTTAAGTGAGCTTAAAATTATAAAGAATCAATTGATGATTGATGAGAAAGAATTATTAACAACTCTCATTATTCTTTTATTTGATAAAGTTCAACAGAAAGGTATTGTATTAGCCATTGGAGATGGCTTTGTCAATATAAATGGAAAAATAACCGAATTTGAGCAAGACAACAAGCCTGATTATTTAGGTTTTCATCTTTCAGAAGATTTTCAAACTTTTTATAGTTCACAAAAACAAAAAATTGAATTCAACTCACTTGAAGACATCAGTATAGCAACGGATGGAATTTTTACTTTCGAAAAATTATTCCCTTCTAAGTCAAAAGAAAAAATTGATGTTATTCAGTTTTTAACAATGGATAAAACAAATTCTGAAAAGAACGATATGCTTGATTTTAAATTAAAAAGGATAGAAAATGAATTTGGTCTAAAACCAACAGATGATTTTTCTATGATTAGAATTATAGTTTGATTATTACTCAAACAATCATACAAAAAGAAACCTCAGCACCTTCCCAAAAAACTTATTCCTTCTCCCCAATCTTATTCACCATAAAAATCATCAATATCCCTAGAAACGCCATTACTAGAAACGCAAATTTCATACTTAAATATTCAGAGATAAAACCAACCATTGGAGGAACCAATAAAAACCCAAGATAACCAATTGTAGATATAGAGGTTAATGCAGAACCACTGCTTAGTTTTGATGATCTTCCGGCAATACTGAATACTAACGGAACCACGCAGGAAACACCAACTCCAATTAAGACATAACCAAAAATAGTGGGATAAATAAAGGGCAATAGAAAACAAATTAAAAATCCTAAAGTGATCAAAATACCGCTGTAAAGCAGGATTCGTTTTGTACCAAATTTCATCACGCCATAATCCCCGAACAAACGTCCTAAAGTTACTGCCGTGGCGAAAAATACAAATGCAGCACTGGTTAGTTTTGGAGAAGCATGTAATATATTTTCAAAATAGATACCGCTCCAATCATACATCGTATTTTCGCAGGCCATAGAGACAAAACAAATAATAGCAAATTTGATCAGGTTTTTTTCCGGCATCGAAAAGAACTTCTTTTTTACCGGCACGGGCTGATTATGAATACTCAATGGATAAAAACAAGCCGTAAGCCCCATCATAAAAATACTTACACCTAATAAATGATGTGATGGCGCAATATGCTTAGTTACCATTACATATCCTAAACCTGCACCAGCAAAAACAGCTATGCTCCAAACGGCATGAAAACGGGTAATAATAGAGTGTGGATATAGTTTTTGAACTTCCAGCGATTGTGCATTAATTGACAAATTGAAAATATTACGGGAAGCGCCAAAGATCAAAAGTATAATAACCAACTGCCATACAAAAGCAGCTAAGCCAGGTAAAGCCAGAACAATATTAAACATCACTGCTCCTAACAACATGATATAACGGCTGCTGTACTTATTTAATAACTTTCCTGTGAAAGGCATTGTCAGCATTAAACCAATCGGAAAGGCAAATAAAACTGTTCCAAATTGAGCTTCAGACAAATGCAACTGCGCTTTTATATGCGGAATTCGGGAAACCCAGGAAGAATATCCAAATCCGGAAAGGAAAAAAAACACAGTGTTTGCGATACGGAATCCTCGAGGGGTATTTTGTATTTTTTTAAAAAAGGGTAAAATCATGAGGAAGGTTTCAATTAAAGCGCAAAAATAAGTTTTTTAAAACCATTATTCCCTCTTTTAACCTTCTTCTACAAAAACAATTGCAACATTAAGTGTATTAAATGGAGCGCTTTCCAAAATATAAAAAGGAATTAATCAAAAAAAAAATAGTTCCTTTTAATTTTTAGTTTCTTACTAAATATATAAAAGTCGTCAAACTTTGATTCTTTTTTTAGTTTTATTTTTAATTATTCTAAATAAGACTTAAGTTTGTATTAATAATAATTTTTAATCCAATTTAAACTCCATTTTATGAAATCTAAAACTTTAAAATCAATAGCATTTTTACTATTTATGTTAATGGCAAGTCCTCAATTATTTGCTCACGCCCTTTGGATCGAAACCAAATCAACCGGAACAAAAGGAAAAGCTCAGGAAATTTCAGTTTATTTTGGAGAGTTTTCAGATAATGATATTACAAAAGCTGACAAATGGTTTTCTGATTTAAAAGACTTTACCCTGGTATTGGTTTCACCTTCAAAAAAAGAAACAAAACTTACCGCATCAGCTTTAGAAAATAAATACCAGTCCTTTTTTACTCCTGATGAAGATGGAGTTTATACTATTGTAATGCACCATAAAGTAAAAGATGTTTACGGAACTATGGTTTTAGATTATAACTCGAGCGCAACTGTAGTTGTTGGAAATAAAACTGCAGGAAATTATGCAACTGCAAACAATAATGTTATTGGCTTGTTTAGCGAAAATGCCGATATCGCAAAAAAGAATGTAAAAATTGACGGTTTTGCTTTATATGAAGGTGCATCTGCAAAAAAGCAAAAGATAAAAGTTATCGCTCCAAACGGCTGGGAAAAAGAACTATGGACAAATGATAAAGGCCAATTTTCGTTTACACCAATCTGGTCGGGAAATTATATGGTAGAATTTGCCTATACTGAAAAAGCTTCCGGACAACATAATGATAAAAAATACGATGAAATCTGGAAAATGGCTACTTACTTAATTACAGTAAAATAATTTTCAACTGTATTTTCAGATTTAAATTAAGAAGTTCATCTTCAATTAAACCTTGGCTTTTGACAAGGTTTTTTTTATACAAAATTCACAAAAAAGCTTAATAGAATAAAATACATTATTTGAAATCTGTCTGCATTGCTAAAAAATTAAAAATGAAATAACAAAATATTAAGCAAATCTTAAGATAAAACTAAGTAAGTTTTAAGTAATAAAATATCATGTTAAATTTTGTTAAAACATATATGTGCCCTTATATTTGCAGAAAATTATTTTTATTAAATCTAAATAAGCCATGAAACATAATTTACTATTAGCACTATGTTTGATAAGTTTTGCATCTTATAGTCAGGAGTATGCCGCTGCAGAAAATACTTCGACTGCAACTGATACTGTAAAAAATAAGAAAGGAGAAATTCTGAATGAAGTTTTTATTACTACCAATAAACCTAAAAAACCTATCGAAGCAGCCCGTTCAGGAATAAAAGTAATGGATTTACCACAGAGTGTTCAAATCATTGGGAGTGAAATTATAGAAGAACAACAAGCGATCAGATTAAGTGAAGTGGTAAAAAACCTTAACGGAGTTTATGTAGGCTCTGCTCGTGGTGGCGCACAGGAATCTTTTTTCTCGAGAGGTTACGATATGTCTGCCAATAATATGTTTAAAAATGGCTTTCGTTACAATGCAGGTTCAATACCAGAGGTTTCTTCTTTAGAAAAAGTAGAATTCTTAAAAGGAGGTTCCGCTTTATTATACGGAAATGTAGCTCCTGGTGGAATTATGAATTTGGTTACCAAAACTCCAAAATTTACACAAGGTGGCGAAATATCGATGCAAATGGGAAGTTATTCTTTCTACAAACCAACTTTAGATATTTACGGACCGTTAAACAAGTCTATAGCTTACAGATTTATCGCTTCTTACGAAAACTCAGAAAGTTTTAGAGATTACGTAAAAAACGAACGTATTTATGTTAACCCTTCGTTCTTATTTCATCTTTCAGATAAAACACAAATTACAGTACAAGGAGATTATTTAAGCGCAGACTGGACTCCGGATTTTGGTACAGGAATTGTTGGTAAAACAATTTTAGATTTACCTCGCAACGAATTTTTCGGTTCACTTTGGTCAACAGCAAATACAAAATCTGCCAGTGCTTCGATGTTGTTTAATCATGATTTTAATAAAAACTGGAAATTAAATTTTAATTCTTCCTATCAATCTTACCGCAGAACTCAAACTTCAACAGCACAGTTAAGTACAGTTGAAGCCAATGGAAACTGGAAACGTGGTTTGACAAAAGCGGATGGTGCAGAACAAATATTTGGCGATCAATTGAGTTTGCAAGGAACTTTTAATACGGGTAGCATTAAACATCAGATATTTACGGGAGTTGATTACGAAAATTCTCTGGCTCCAAGTTATACTTTTGGATTCTATGATCCGGCAAAACCTGCAGACCTCATAACAACAGAAGCTACAGCTATAAACTTATATACTTACGATTACAGCACGCAAAATAAGGTTATTCCTTACCCTTCAAGAACTACTCAATTAACAAGTACAGAAACACAACGTTTTGGAGCTTATTTTCAAGATTTGGTTTCGATCAATCAATATGTAAAAGTTTTAGCAGGATTACGTTGGTCATGGCAACAAGCCGAAGCTACAACTACAAAAGAAGTAATCGAGAAGAGAAGCAATGTAAATGTTATTACAGCTGCTTACGAAAATGCACTTCCAGTTACCGGAGCCAAAACCTTAAACAAAGCTTTTTCGCCTAAAGCAGGATTAGTAATTCAGCCAACGACTGATTTATCACTTTTTGCAAGTTATTCGAACTCTTTTACACCAAATACCGGAACAACAGTAGATTCAAAACCGCTAGATCCTTCGATTATTGACCAATATGAAGTGGGTATTAAAAAAGATTTCTGGAAAGGTCTTTTGAGCACAAACGTTACTGTTTATCAAATATCAAATAACAATCTGGCACAAACTGCGCAATTTTTAGCCGATGGTGTAACACAAAATGCTAACACCAATTTCAAAGAATTAGTAGGTGCTACAAAAGGAAAAGGTGTCGAAATAGATATAACTGCAAATCCTGTTTTAGGATTGAATATTTTGGCTGGTTATAGCTTTAATGAAACTAAAGTATCGAAATCATCAGGTACAAACGGAAGTCTTGTAGTGGGCGATATATTAGCGAGAACTCCTAAACACACCGCCAATTTAAGCTTCTTCTACAAATTGCCAGAGGGCTTATTAAAAGGATTAACTTTTGGAGCTATTGCCAATTATGTAGGTGACCGTACCGGAGGTTGGAATGATGATTATTTATGGACAGAAGTTAAACCAACTCCTGCAAATCCAAAGCCGGATCCAGCATACATTATAACGATTAGAGATCGTGATATTCCGTTACAAGGATACACAACTATTGATGCTTCTTTAGGTTATGAGTGGAGAAAAATTTCAATTTTGTGTAAATTATCGAACATTACAAATGAGTTAAATTATACTGTTCACGAAAATTATAGTGTGAATCCGATAGCGCCACGTCAGGTTATGACAAGCTTAAGATACAAATTCTAAAAATTTGAATTAGATTTTTAATACACCAAGGCTTTTTCTGTGTTTTCATTTATTGAAAATCAGAAGAAGCTTTGGTTTTTAGATCAACTTAAAACCTCATTTAACAATAAATGAGGTTTTTTCCTTTCTATAATAAAGTCATTGTAATTGTATTACTTTTGCCGTACATATACTTTAAATTGCACTAATAAAAATTCGAAAATGTCAGATTCCAAGAAAAACCAATTAAAGAAAAGTTTAGGCTTAAGTTTTAATATTGCCGTATTAATTGGAGGAACAATAGGAGTTGGAATCTTAAGAACACCCGGCGCGATTGCAGGATTATTAGATAATTATTGGCTCGTAATTGCTTCGTGGCTTTTTGGTGGCTTATTTGTTTTAATAGGTGCTAATTCGTATGCAGAACTGGCTACAATGTTACCTAAAGCCGGAGGATCTTACAATTATATCAAAAGAGCTTTGGGCGAATATGCCGGTTTCTTGTCCGGTTGGTTCGATTATATTACTAATGTTATTCCGCCTGCTTTTTACTGTATTGTAATCAGCGAATACATTATTATTTTATTTCCAAGTCTTAGAAATTACTCGACCGAAATGGCGATTTCGCTTTTGATCGCTTTTGTATTATTACATCTAAGCGGCGTAAAAAACGGAAGCGTCATTCAGCAAATTACAAGTTTATTAAAAGTCATTTGCTTTTTTGCTTTGCTTGTTGCTTGTTTCATGTATACAGGCGTGAAGTTAGCACCAATTCCAAAAGACAATTCACTAGTTCATATTGGTTTAGTATTTGGATTTTTCAAATCACTTCAACTCATCATCGGAACTTATAATGGCTGGAACAGTGTTTGCTTTTTTGCGGAAGAAAATAATGATCCGGGCAAAAATATTCCGAAATCATTGTTTAGCGGTGTATTACTTGTCATTGCAATTTATGTATTATTGAATGTGGCATTTTTTCATGTTTTACCAATAGAAACCATAGCAAAATCAAATTTGGCTGCAGCCGATGTTGCCAATGTCATTTTTGGGAAAAACGGAGCGATTATCGTAACTGTGATTTCTATTTTCTCTTTAATCAGTATTCTGAACGCTTTCATGATGATTCCGCCCAGAATCTTGTACGGATTAAGTCGTGATGGTTTTTTTATCGAAAAAGGAACAGCAGTTAATAAAGGCGGAACGCCAATTGTAGCACTTTTGGTTTCATCCCTTTTCAGTTTATTCCTGATTTATATTGGTTCGTTTGAAGTCTTGTTTTCATTTGCAGCCTTTACCTCTATTATCGTTTGGGGATTAGCTTATTTTTCGCTTATCAAACTTAGAATCTCAGAACCTGATTTACCAAGACCTTATCGCTCTGCCTGGTATCCTTATACCACAATTATAGCTATTATAGCTTCAATTGCATTATTAATGGGTTTTGTTTACAGCGATCCTAAAAGTTTTATCATTATCGTATTCATTACTTTGGCTTCATATCCTTTGTTTTTGATTTTGAGGAGGAAGAAATAATTGATACTTTTTTATCGCCACGAATTCACGAATTAAAGCTTCAAGTTAAAAATTTGAAATAATAATTCGTGAATTCGTGGCGAAAAATTTTGACACAAAAAACCCGACAGTTTTTAAAAACCTGTCGGGTTTGAATATCTTAAAAAAGACTAGTTTATTCTTATTTCAAACCAGCAATACTTTGCTCGATTGTAGCAATTTTTGCTAAAGCATCCGCTTCTTTTTGTTTTTCGTTTGCCAGGACTTTCTCTGGTGCTCCGGCAACAAATTTCTCGTTTGATAATTTTGCCTGAACTGATTTTAAGAAACCTTGCGTGTAAACCAACTCTGCCGTTAGTTTTGCAACTTCAGCCTCAACATCAATATTTCCTCCAGAAATCGGGATGAAATATTCATTTGATTTTACACGGAAAGATAATGCTCCATCTACTTTGGCAGAAACATATTCGAAAGCAGTAATATTTCCTAATTTCGTTACGATTGTATCAAAATAAGTCGAAAGACTTTCGCTGTTGATAGCTTTTAATTCGATAGTATCTTTAAACGGAATATTTTTATCTTTTCTGATCGTTCTAATTCCTGAAATTACCTCGATTGTACTTTCGAAATCAGCAATTAAACCTGCGTTAAAAGGTTTTAATTCTGGCCAAGTTGATACAATTAGAGCTTCTTCCGGAGTTCTGTCTGCAATTAAATGCCAAATTTCTTCTGTTAAGAAAGGCATAAACGGGTGAAGTAATTTTAAGTTACTTTCTAACATTTCGATTGCTTTGTCGAACGTTGTTTTATCAATTGGTTGTTGATATGCCGGTTTGATCATTTCTAAAAACCAAGAACAGAAATCATCCCAAACCAATTTATAAATTGCCATTAATGAATCTGAAATTCTGTATTTCTCGAAATTATCTTCAATATCAACCAAGGTTTGTTGCAACTTCGCTTCGTACCATTCGATTGCCACTTTTGATGATTCCGGTTGTGGGATTGTTTCAGAAACTTCCCAACCTTTGATCAATTTAAAAGCATTCCATATTTTGTTAGTGAATGATTTTCCTTGTAGGCATAATTCTTCATCAAACATAATATCGTTTCCGGCAGAAGCGCTTAAAAGCAATCCTACACGAACACCATCTGCACCAAATTTTTCGATCAAGTCTAAAGGATCAGGAGAATTTCCTAATGATTTAGACATTTTACGACGCTGTTTATCACGTACTAAACCTGTTAAGTATACATTCGTAAATGGTTTTTCGCCTGCATATTCGTAACCTGCAATAATCATTCTGGCAACCCAGAAAAATAAAATATCCGGACCTGTAACCAAGTCATTTGTTGGATAATAATATTTAAAATCTTCGTTTTCAGGATTCACAATTCCATCGAAAACTGACATTGGCCATAACCAAGCCGAAAACCAGGTATCTAAAGCATCAACATCTTGTCTTAAATCTTTTGTTTCAAGTTTCAAGTTTGAAGTTCTTTCCTGAGCTAATTTTAAGGCATCTTCGATGTTTTCAGCTACAACAAAATCTTCTTTTCCGTCTCCGTAATAAAAAGCAGGAATTCTGTGTCCCCACCATAATTGGCGAGAGATATTCCAATCGCGAATATTGTTTAACCAATGCGCGTAAGTATTTTCGAAACGTTTTGGGTGCAATTTAATATCACCATCAACTAAAACTGAATTGATTGCCGGTTTTACTAATTCTTCCATTTTCAGGAACCATTGGTCTGATAATCTTGGTTCGATTACCGCTTTGGTTCTTTCAGATGTTCCAACTTTATTCAAATGGATTTCGGTTTTTGCCAAAGCTCCAATTTCTTCTAATTCTTTTGCAATTTCGGTACGAACCACAAAACGGTCTTTTCCCTGATAATGCAATCCGAAACTATTTAATGTAGCATCTTCATTAAAAATATCAACGATTTCAAGATTGTGTTTTTCTCCTAATGTTTTATCGTTCATATCGTGAGCAGGAGTTACTTTCAAACATCCTGTCCCAAATTCTACATCTACATATTCATCTTCGATAATAGGAATTACACGACCACAAATAGGAACAATCGCTTTTTTACCTTTCAAATGCGTAAAACGTTCGTCATTTGGGTTGATACAAATCGCAGTATCTCCAAAAATAGTTTCCGGACGTGTTGTCGCAATAGTCAGGAAATCTTCTGATCCTTCTATTTTATATTTTAAGAAAAATAATTTTCCTTGTTGTTCTTCATAAATAACTTCTTCGTCAGACAAAGTCGTTTTAGCTTCAGGATCCCAGTTTACCATTCGGTATCCTCTGTAAATTAATCCTTTATTATATAGGTCAACAAATGATTTGATTACAGCTGCCGACATGTCAGGATCCATCGTAAATTTAGTACGTTCCCAATCGCATGAAGCACCTAATTTCTTAAGCTGTTCCAGAATTGTTCCGCCATATTTATGTGTCCATTCCCAGGCGTGTGCTAAAAATTCCTCACGGGACAAATCATTTTTATTGATTCCTTCTGCTTTTAATTTTGCTACAACCTTTGCTTCAGTTGCAATAGAGGCGTGATCTGTTCCCGGAACCCAACAAGCATTGAAACCTTTAAGACGTGCTCTACGAATTAAAACATCCTGAATTGTATTATTTAACATATGTCCCATGTGCAAGACACCAGTGACGTTTGGAGGCGGAATTACAATAGTATACGGCGTTCTGTGATCTGGTTCTGAATGAAAATAGTTGTTTTTCATCCAGTAATCATACCATTTATTCTCAATCGTCTTAGCGTCAAATTGTGCTGGAATTGTCATTTAAATAGGTTTGTTTAATCGTTTAACTGTTTAATCGTTTTTTTGTTTAACCTTTTAATTGTTCAATTGTTTTTACTGTAATAACAGCTTTTGTGAATCGTTTCTCGATTAAACGAATTAACGATTAAACAATTAAACAACAAAATTGGTTTAATTTTTGTAATTATATTTGACAACAAAAGTAAATAATTAAGTACACTATAAAAAGCGAATTAATAATTTGTGTGTTAATTAAAAGAATGTATATTTACTTACAACTTAAAAACAATTTCAAAATGAAAAATGTAGCCTCTTTTATTGCAGTCGTATTGTTTAGCGCAATAGGTTATGCACAAAACGGCCCAAAAATTGATTTTGCAGCCCAAGACAATACCATTGATTATGGTAAAATTTCTAAAAGTGATAACGGAGTTCGCTCTTTTGAATTTACAAACACAGGAGATGCACCTCTATTAATTACAGGAGCAGAATCCTCAGTAAGTTCTATAGTTGTCACAAAACCTACAGAAGCAGTGATGCCTGGTAAAAAAGGTAAAATTGATGTAAAATACAACATGGTTTCCGGTCCAATTCGTAAGACAATTACAGTTGAAACCAATGCTGTGAACTACCCTGATGGCAGAGTTGCCTTAAAAATTAAAGGTGAAGTTTTGTAAAAATCTAAAGTCTCAAAATAGTAAAAAAGCCGTTTCTTAATTAAGAAACGGCTTTTTTTGTAAATATATTATAATTAAACCTGTCGGTTTTTTGTATAAATAATAAAATTTCAGATCGTCAAATCTTTTTTAAAGTTTAAAAATTAGACAAAAAATCGATCCGGATATCTGTTTTTATTTGTCAGCACATTCAGCGCTATCAAATTTATATTTTACACGATCAAAATCAATTGGTTTATCTTTTACTAAATAAGTCACTCCCATAGTCGTTTGCATCGTTCCGTTACCCAAGATCAGTTTATTATCTCGTTTTAAAAATGCCATTGGATTTTTGAATGTTTTGTTTTTATTGGTTACTTCAACAAAAGTATAGTCTACAAATAAAGTATCCCCACGAAATTCTCCCTTTATGTCTCCCACCTTTTCTGGTGAATTAGCAACTTTCATCGACATATTCCCACCTATTTTTCCGTTTTTTAAAGTATTCAATTTCAAATCAATAGTATCTTTTTCATATACTGCTTTATAGCATTGAGTACTTACGGTTTTTTCAGCATCGACTTCAGCAGCTTCTTTTTTTTCTTCATTTTTTTTACAACTCTGCAGTCCAACGAAAGACAAAAGCAAACAAGATATCACTAGTTTTTTCATAATTAAATATTTTAAGTTCATTGTTACCATATAAAGTTAAATAAAAAAAGTAAGTAAACGAAAGGCTTCCGAATTAAAATTTAAAAAACCTAACAGGTTTTAAAAACCTGTTAGGCTAACATACTATACGTAACTAAGTCTATAAATTCTGAATCACAAACTCGCTTCTTCTGTTCAATTCGTGTTCTTCTTCTGAACAAGCGTCATCCGTTTTACATTTGATTATGGGAACTGATTCTCCGTAACCTTTTGCATGAACTCTTTTGGCATTTATACCTGATTGTATGATAAATTCCCTGGTCGAATTGGCTCTTTTTTGAGATAAATCTTCATTAAACTTTGCATTACCTCTGCAATCTGTATGCGATCCTATTTCAATAGCCATGTCAGGATATTTCTTCATCAGCTCTACAACGCGTCCCAAAACAACTTTAGATTCTTTACGGATGTACCACATATTATAGTCAAAATAAATAGGATCTGTTTTAATAATCAATCTGTCTTTGTCTCTTACCACATCTTTTTCCAGAGCAATAATTTGATTTATTTTTTCCTTTTTCTTGTTTTCATTTTCGGTAATTTCTGCTGCTTTTTCTTTTTTCTTAATTTCTTCTGCTACAATCTGATCGGCTTTTGCTTTTTTCTGCGCTTCTTTTAATGCAATAACTGCTAGAGCTTCTTTTTCTTTTTTGCGTGCTTTATCAAGTTCTTCTTCTTTCTTTTTGGTTTCGGCAATTTCCTGTTCTTCTTGTTTAATAACTTCCAGCGATTTTAATGCCATCGAAGCATCATTACTTGCATTTCTGGTTTTTCCGGACGATACTATTTTAGATTCACTTGTATACTTTTCTTTAGAAGCTAAAACCGTAAAAGAATTTTCGCAAGCTACTGTAAAACTAAATTTTCCATCTGCACCTGTAATAATCGTATTCAAAATCTTTTTATCTGAATCCTGCACTATTACAATTGCATTTTCTAAAGCCAGTTTGGTATCAATATCTGTAATTGTTCCTGCAATAAATTGTTTGCAATCTTCTACAATTAATTCTTTAATTTCTTTGAACCAATAAATATCGTCGCTTCCTTTACCTCCTTCTCTATTCGATGCAAAAAAACCTTCCTTTGTATCTGAATCCAGATAAAAAGAGAAATCGTCTAAATTCGAATTTAAAGGCAAACCAATATTTACAGGTTTAGAATATTCGTTTCCGTTAATTTCTGAAACAAAAACATCCAATGATCCGTATCCTAAATGCCCATCAGAAGAAAAGTAAAGTTTATGATCTGCTGAAGCAAAAGGGAATTGTTCTCTTTTATCGGTATTAATAGCCGGACCTAAATTTTTTGGCGTGTCAAAAGCTCCTTTATTGATATTCACCGAAAATATATCAAACGAACCTAATGTTCCCGGCATATCTGACGCAAAATACAATACTTTTTCATCCGCACTTAAAGCAGGATGTTCAACCGAATAATTAGGACTATTAAACGGAAGTGCGCTTACATTAGTCCATTTTCCGTCAACCAATTCAGCTTTAAAAATTTGAAGGTTCGAAATTTTCTGATCGTTGGTTTTTTTACTGTCTTTTTTAGAATTATTACGGGTAAAATAAATCGTTTTGCCATCTTTAGTAAAAACAGCATTCGCTTCATGCATTCCCGTTTTTAATTCTTTAGCAAAATAATGCACTGTGGAGTCAGCCGAATTAATATTTTTTAATGGAATTTCGACCAAATTCAAATAGGTTTCATTATCCCATTTGAATTTTTTATCAAACAATCCCGGTTTTAATTTTACTCCTGCAAAAACCAGATCATTATTGTATTTTACCGCTCCAAATTCAGAGTTTGGCGTGTTTATCGCTAAGTTTTTAATATCAAATCGTTTTCCGATTGCTGTGACATTTTCTAATGTTTTAATCTCTTTTTCAAAATTGGCAACAGCATCAATATTGACAGATTTTGCATAATATTTTTTTAAGGCTTCGTTTGCATCCTCATAACTATTGCTTGCTTTTAAAGTCTGAGCATATCTGAAATAATAATTTCGATCTAAATCATTTTTATAATTTTGAATTAAAAACCTGTAATAACGTTGGGCTTTGATCAAATCATTGGTATAAAAATAAGAGTCGGCAAGGTTCTTTATGACTTCCTCCGAAGGTTTTTTCTCCGCTAATTTTTCATATAAAACAATTGCTTCGCTGTAATACGTTTTGTCAAAAAATCGTTTGGCCCTTGCCAATTCAAGATCCTGAGCATGTATAAACTGTATTGAAAATACGAATATAATAACGAGTAGTTTTTTCATATTTTTCATTTTAGAAGAATCTTGGTGATTTATCATATCCTTTTCCCAGCAAATCCAAATTAAAAAGCAGCATAATTTCGTGCGTACCCGAATTAAACTGCCCCATATTCGAAAGTGTATGATCATAAGCATATCCTACCCTAAGCGATGGTGTAACATTGATATTCATTAAAGCACTTACTGCATCATTTATTCTGTAAGCAGCACCCAACTCAAATTTGTTGTTGTATAAAACATTGGCCGTAAGATCTACAGAAATTGGCGCTCCTGTTACAAACTTTGACATAAATGCCGGTTTAAGTTTGACCATATCATTGATCTGAAAAACATATCCTGCGGTCAAAAAAGTATGAATAGCTTCTGATCCGTACGCATTAATTCCGGACTTTTCTTCGATGTGTTTAGAACTTAATAAATTGGGGGCTGACAGCCCTACATAAAAATTATCTCTAAAATAATAGGCACCGACTCCTATATTGGGTCTGGTTACATTTATATTATCGGCGAAAGCCAAATCTGTTTCGGGGTCACTAAATTTGAATCCGTTAAAATTGGTTTGTAATGACGTAAAACCTGCCTTTAACCCTAACGAAAGTTTATTTTTCCCTCCCAGATTTAAGACATAAGCAAAATCAGCATAGAAGTTATTTTCTTTTTTAGCGCCATCACCTATATCATCAGACACTAACGAAATTCCTACTTCGACCTTATCTGTCACAGCGGTATGCCCGAAAAAAGTAAATGTTTTGGGTGCTCCAACCGCTCCAACCCATTGTGTTCTGTACAATCCCCCGAGATTTAACATCGCAGGAACTCCTGTTGCATAGGCCGGGTTTACAACACTCATATTGTACATATAATGTGTGTATTCCGGATCTTGTTGCGCCGAAACTGATGTTATATAAAAGAGAAAGGATATAAAAAGTATTATTTTTTTCATTTGAGCATTATATTAAATAATATAAAAAAGAAATTATCGGTTTAAATAAAGTCGGCCTTGTTGTGCTTTTCTATTATCCTTATTAAAATTAATAATATAAAAATAGACTCCGTTTGGTGCAACTCCGTCACCAAAACCAGCTGATTCAGAATTTCTTCCGTCCCAATTTGGTTTGTTTGCATTTCCTTTAAACATTACATTTCCGTATCTATTGAAAATTTCGAGCGTATAATCCGGGTATAAAAATTCAATATCAGGAATTCTGAAAGTATCATTTACATTGTCTCCGTTTGGGGAAAATCCGTCCGGAATAAAAAACGCATATTGCTCAGGATCACAATCGATTAATGAAACGGTGACTTCCAGAACACTATCCGAAATACAATCGGTCACACTTGAAAGATCATACCCATAATAAGTTGCTTTATCGATAAGCAAAGTAGTCGAAGCTAATAAATTACCATTATTTTGAGCATCATACCAGGCAACTGTTGAAGGCACATTTGTTGCTTTTGAAAGATCTGAAATTGCTGGATTTTTTAAACCGCAGAAATTTTGTCCGTCCGGATTTAAAGTTGGCGCGGGAGTATCTTTTACTACTATTGAAATCATACTGGCTGGCGATGTACAATTTGACGCAGAAGTTTCGGTAACATATAGGTCTTCAGTTTTTAAAATATAGGTATCTGCAAGTGGCGTGGTTAACGCAGCAGAATTATACCATTTATATTGAGGACCACGCGGTGTTAAATTGGCAATTGTTGCTCTGTCTACTTTGCAAAAATCAGGAGGATCAACTACAACTGGTGCCAATGGAATTGGATTGACTAAAAAACTATCTAATATATTGACCAAAATACTGCCACAACCCGTAATATCATTCGTTAAATAAGTAGCCGAAATTACAGTTAAACCTGTATTTACAAGTAAACTTGTCGGAATTACAAAACTGGCATTTCCGTTTAAAACCGTTAAATCGACAATTTGCTCTGTGGAAGTATTACCATCTAAAAGCACATAAGAAAGTTTCACTTTTACTAAAGTTCCTAAACCTGAAACACTAACAGTAAAAACTCCGTTTAAACAATCATCATTGACCACTACTTTTACATTTGTAACAACAGGTAAAGGATTAATTGTCAGGTTTCCTGTAACATTTGCTGTATTACTACATTGCGGGGTTGGATTTGTAATATTGGTGATATTAGTAATTGTAATTACCGATAATCCGCTTTTTACGTTCAGGTTTCCGGGGATTTCAAAACTGGCTTTCCCTCCAACAGCTATTATAGTGGCCGTTTGCGCTGTCGCTGCATTATCGCCATTGATTTTGTAAACGATACTATACTTGCCATTGGCTAAAAGAGTTGCATTCGAAATTTGAATTGTTGCAATCTCGTTCTGACAAACTGGGCTGGCAGTTATCACGGCATTATCTAAACGCGGCAACGGAGAAATATTTAAATCATAAGAAAAAGGACTAAATATAGTGACACACTTTTTTGGGCCGGCCGTTGGAATAATACTTGTAACGTTGACAGTAAACTTACCAACACTTTGAAAATATGCAGATTTAATTGGAAAATTAACTACTCCGTTTAGGAAATTGACCGTTACAGTTTCTGATCCTCCCGTTGGACCTGCGACATTATAAGTAATTTTATATTCTCCGTCAGGAATACCATTAGGACCTTCTGTAATTTTTGCAGAATAAGTAGCAGTAGCCATCTCACTTTCGCAAATATCTTTAAGCACAACAATTTGTGTACCTGTAAAATCAATTCTTTTTTCGAGTGTAATGGTTACAAACGCAGTTCGGTCTGTACAAACGTTTTGGTTAGGAACCGCAAAAACGGTGTAAGTAAAATTCAAGTCGCCCGCTCCATACTTATCAAACAATTGCTTAAGATTAATATTATGATCTGATCGTGAAGTAATATCAGGACCTTTCCAAACACCGTCTTTATCTTCACCAAGAAGTGATTCAAACATATCATAATTGGTATAACTGTCTAAACCTGTAGTTCCGCATAATATTAATTCTTGTGGTACTCCCTCTTCAGGTGTTCTTACGATGGTGACATATACAGTTGTAATTAGTGGTGTAGAAGGGCAATCGGGTACGAGTGGCACCTCATACGTAAATTGACGTGTTTCTGTTTGGGTTGTAATATATCTAATATCAATTGAAGGTGATCCCAAAATCCTGCCTGCAGCATCTCGCCAGGTTCCGTTTTCATGCGGCCCCATAACGGTACTATCAAATGCCGTAAAAAGATTAAAACTTCCCTCTCTACTACATACGGTGGCTTTAGATCCAACTCCTACATAAGCGCCAATAGTAAGTGTTATTGTCGCTGTATTGTTTGCACATCCGGCAACATCCGGAGCAGTATAGGTATAATGGTAAACACCACCTTCTCTAATAAGTTGTGCATTCAAATTCCCGGTAATGGAATCCAGACCTCTAAAATTATTATCGTCTGTCCATTTTCCTCCCGGAGTTGGAGAACCTCCTAATAATGAAAATAAAGAAAGGTTTTGATGAGCTGAATTCTGAATATCACAAATTACTTTTTGTGCATCATTCCCTGCACATTGTGCATACATTTGTGAAGGCAAAACCGATAAAAAAACAAAAAACAATACAAATCGTAAGAAATTAGTGTAGTTTTCAACCATGAACGTTATTTTTTTATAAACATAATAAAATAATAACATTCATTGAACAAAAAACTCAATTTAATAGTTAAATTTTCACAAAATTTAAACAAATACAAAAATAACCATCACTAATAACCCATTTTGTTTCAAATTTTATTTAATTACAAATCCATCTTTTATAGTTCATCTTCAAGCTTAAATCTAAACTTTAAAATAAGACTATTTCTTTCGACTTCAAGAGTAATCCAAATGTCTTCTTCCGATTTTAAAAGTGCATTGATTTGCTGGAGCGTATATTTATAAGGAATATTATTATTGATACTCACAATAATATCTCCTTTTTGTAATCCGCATTTCTCGGCAGCTGAATTTTTACGAATATTTACAATTTCATATATCGGTTTTAGTGAAAACTTATATTTAAAATCACCATCTTTTTTATCATTATACCCTGTTTCCTCAATGGATGTGGCTACTTTAACCGTTTCTAAATGAACAGTTTCCTGTACCCATTGCAGACCGTTGTGCTGAACGGTGATTCCGCTTTTATTATAAGTGAACAGTTCCGAAAATTTGTTATTTTTTTTAAGGTATAATTTCTTATCGGCATAATCCAGGACTAATGTAAATCGTTTTAAAACTTCTCCACCAACAGAACCAATACGATCCGGAACCATTTTTACATTTCGGATAGAACTCGAGTCAGGAAAGGAAACAATTGGTTTTTTAAAATTAAACTCGTCTATTAAAAAATTATCAATTTTAGCACGATGTCCTTCAATATCACCACTAAAACCTTTTCCTAAAAAGTCAGGAAAGTTCTTTTTAGGCAATTTTATTTTATCATTTTCAAAAATCCAGAAAGCATCGCTATTGCCAATATCGATTAGTAATTTTGCAGGTATCGCTACACTATCTACAACAGCTTTAGCATAAATATAAGGCTTGGATCTTTCTATGGTTATAGGAACCACTTTAAACTTTTTATTCAGTTTTTTGCGGGTTTCTTCATTGTTCAAATAAACAATTATTTTCTTTTTCTGATAATTGATTTCTACAATGTTATTTTTAAAAAATTTATAACCAATAATACCATTTACAGGAATACCTATGTGTGAGGATAAATTAAAATTCTGATCTAAAATAATATAGAGCAAATGATTGCTGGATTTCAAACCATGTGTTTCCAGAGTATTATTTGTCGATTTCAAACCTTCTATTTCCTCCTCGCTTCCTAATCCGCGTAATTTTATCTTCTCAATATTTTTAAAACTAACTTCTTGTTTTTCTTCCATACTAAACAAAATAGTTTCTTCGACTCCGGAATCCAGTAAAAAATTTAATTCTATACCATTTACTTTTATCGGAATAAAAACAAGGTTATTAATCAATTTAAAAGGAATGGTAGCCTTCCTACTGTGCTTTTCGATCAAAAAATCACTTTGAGCTAAAAGTGAAAAAGATGTTAAAAGCCCAAAAAACAACATGAAATATTTTTTCATTGATAATTTTTTATGATAAAATTACTAAAAATATTGATAATTGTTACATTTTAATAAGTACCCGTAATGTTTACGTTAAATTCGAAAAAAAAATGCAAATTTGCACTTCAATAATAAAACTCATGCCAACAATTTCACACAAAGGCAGAAACATGCCCGAATCACCGATACGCAAACTTGCTCCTTTTGCAGATGCTGCAAAACAAAAAGGGAAAAAAGTGTATCATTTAAACATTGGTCAACCGGATATCAAGACACCCGAAGTGGCCATCGAGGCGGTAAAAAATATTGATTTAACTATTATAGAATATAGCCCGTCTGCGGGATATGAAAGTTATAGAAAAAAATTAGCTCAATTTTACCAACGTCAAAACGTAAATGTTAACTCAGAAGACATCATTATTAGTACTGGTGGTTCTGAAGCCTTGTTGTTTGCATTAGCCACAATTACAGATCCGGGAGATGAAATTATTATTCCTGAACCTTTTTATGCTAATTATCACGCATTTGCATCATCTACAAGTGCAACTGTAGTTCCTGTAATTTCGACAATCGAAACTGCATTTGCTTTACCAAGTATTGATACGGTGGAAAAATTGATTACGCCAAAAACTAAAGCTATTTTAATCTGTAACCCTGGTAATCCAACAGGTTATTTATATTCAGAAGCTGAAATTAAGCAATTAGCAGGTCTAATCAAAAAGCATGATTTGTATTTGATTGCTGACGAAGTATATCGTGAGTTTTTATACGACGGAGATGATGTTCACTATTCTGTAATGAATCTTGAAGACGTACAACAGAACGTGATCATGGTCGATTCGGTTTCAAAACGTTATAGCATGTGTGGCGCGAGGATTGGTTGTCTGGTTACGAAAAACAAAGATGTTCTGGCAACCGTAATGAAATTTGCCCAGGCACGTTTAAGCCCCCCTACAATAGAGCAAATTGCTTGTGAAGCTGCAATAGATACACCACAGAGCTATTTCGATGAAGTAATCTCAGAATATAAAGGCCGACGTGATACTTTAATTACCGAATTAAATAAAATTGAAGGCGTAATTGTTAAGAAACCAAAAGGTGCATTTTATTGTATCGCACAATTGCCCATTGACAGTGCCGATGATTTTGCACAATGGCTTTTAGAAAGTTATGACCTTAACGGTGAAACTGTCATGGTTGCCCCCGCTGCCGGATTTTATTCGACTCCTGGAATGGGACTAAATCAAGTCAGAATTGCTTATGTACTCAATAAAAAAGATTTAGTTACTGCTGTAAACATTTTAAAAGAAGCACTTTTAGTTTACAACCAAAAATAATAACAAAAAGCAAATAACTTCAAGAGACAATAACAGACTATGTTATTGTCTTTTGTATTTTACAAAAAGCAGCAATTTGGTTTTAATTTAAATTATATCCGAAAGCATCAATTAAATAGTAAAAACGATAGAAAAGGTTTGCTTTTTATTAATTATCTTTACCGCCTTAAAAAGATATACCCATACTAATAGTAGTTTTTAATGATAAATAACGAAGATTTTTTAGACGAAATAGGAGACAATCATTTTAGCAGCAACGCACAAAATCCTGTAAGACAGGATGCATTTGACTTAAGTGATGAAGAAAAAATAGAAAAAATAAAAAAAGATGTTGAAAACATCCTACAGACTTTAGGAATGGATTTAACGGACGACAGCATAAAAGGCACTCCTAACAGAGTAGCTAAAATGTTTGTAAAAGAAATTTTTGGAGGTCTTAACCCTACAAAAAAGCCAAAAGCTTCAACTTTTGACAATAATTACAAGTACGGTGAAATGTTAGTCGAGAAAAACATTACCGTTTATTCTACCTGCGAACACCATTTATTACCTATCATAGGAAGAGCTCATGTAGCTTATATTTCCAGTGGAAGAGTTATTGGTTTATCAAAAATGAACCGAATTGTAGAATATTATGCAAAAAGACCTCAGGTTCAGGAACGTTTAACCATGCAAATTGTACAGGAATTACAAAAAGCTTTAGGTACAGAAGATGTTGCCTGCGTTATTGATGCCAAACACCTTTGTGTAAATTCAAGAGGAATTAAAGATATCGAAAGCAGTACTGTAACATCTGAATTTGGTGGAAAATTCAAAGATCCTCAAACAAAAAGAGAGTTTTTAGACTATATTAAATTAGATACACAATTTTAATTTAATCGGTAAATCGTTAATTTGTTTAATCGCTTCATCACTAAATTTTAATTTTCGACTAAACGATTAAACAAATCAACAATTAAATAAAAAAAGAATGTATGTTTTTTCATTTGAAAAGTTAGAAGTCTGGCAAAACTCCAGAATGTTTATTTTGGATATTTATAAATTAACTAGTAAATTTCCATCAAATGAATTGTTCGGAATAACTTCTCAGATAAAAAGGAGCTCCTCTTCAATTGCTACCAATATTGCAGAAGGAACTTCGAGAAATACGAATAAGGATAAAGCTCATTTTTTGTCAATTTCATACTCGTCAGCAATGGAAACTTTAAATCATTTAATTATTTCAAAAGATTTAAATTTCATATCTGATATTGATTACACAGAATCCAGAGAGAAGATTGAAAGAATCTGCAATCAGATAAATAGCTTAAAAAAATACTATCTTTCTAAAGAATAAAAAATAGTCATTTAATAACGATTATACGGTTTAGCAATTACAAATAAACGGTTAAACAAATAAACGATTAAACAGTAAAAACGAATATGCCACTATACACTAGTCAACATCTAAAAATATACAATTCACTTTCGGGTGAAAAAGAAAATTTCAAGCCAATCCATGAAGGAAATGTTGGAATGTATGTTTGCGGACCTACGGTTTATAGCAATGTACACTTAGGAAATGTGAGAACTTTTATGTCCTTTGACGTGATATTCAGGTACTTTTTACACCTTGATTATAAAGTTCGCTATGTTCGAAACATTACAGATGTTGGACATATTGTAGATGATGTGGATGAAGGTGAAGATAAAATTGCCAAAAAAGCACGTTTAGAGCAATTAGAACCTATGGAGGTTGTGCAGCGCTACACAGTAGATTTTCATGATATCCTGAAATCTTTTAATTTTTTACCACCAAGTATCGAGCCAACTGCTACCGGGCATATAATTGAACAAATCGAAATCATTAAAAAAATTATCGCTACCGGAATTGGCTATGAAGCCAACGGATCGGTCTATTTTGATGTGGTAAAATATAACGAAACCAATAATTACGGGATTCTAAGTGGCCGAAATATCGAAGATATGCTTGCCAACACCCGCGATCTTGATGGTCAGTCTGACAAAAGAAATCCTCAGGATTTTGCACTTTGGAAAAAAGCTGAACCGGAACACATCATGAGATGGCCTTCACCGTGGAGTGATGGTTTCCCTGGCTGGCACTTAGAGTGTACAGCAATGAGTACCAAATATCTTGGAAATCATTTTGATATTCACGGAGGTGGAATGGATTTAAAATTTCCACATCACGAATGTGAGATCGCTCAAAACGAAGCCTGCACTGGTCAATCTCCTGTAAATTACTGGATGCACACCAATATGCTCACTTTAAATGGAAAGAAAATGGCAAAATCGACTGGAAATAACATTTTACCAGGCGAAATTTTAAGCGGAGATAATAACATTTTAAGTAAAGCTTTTTCAGCATCTGTAACTCGTTTCTTTATGCTACAGGCACACTACAGAAGTATTTTAGATTTTTCTGATGATGCCATTGTAGCTGCAGAAAAAGGATACAAAAGATTAATGGAAGCTGTTGATGCTCTGCCAGGTATTTCTGCAAGCGCAACAAGCTCAATTGATATTGCTTCCTGGAAACAATTGTCTTACGACGCTATGAATGACGATTTCAATACTCCTATTTTAATCGCACAATTATTTGAAGCTGTTCGTTATATCAATTTATTAAAAGAAGGCAAAGAAACTATTTCTGCTGAAGATCTAAACGCATTCACAAGTGCAGTTAATGCTTTTGTTTTTGATGTTTTAGGCTTAAGCGACGAGAAAGCTGCCGATGCAAATAATGACAAATTAGAAGGCGTTGTCAACATGCTTATCGGAATGAGAAATCAAGCCAGAGCTGATAAAAACTTTTCCCTTTCTGATCAGATTCGCGATCAGTTGATTGCCTTAGGCATTCAGTTGAAAGACGGAAAAGAAGGTACAAGCTTTTCAATATAATCTATTTATTTTCTAATAAATCATGAAAGTAACGACTCCATTTGTTTTATTAGTTCGCTTTTATCAAACGGCAATTTCCCCCTTTACACCGGCGAGTTGCAGGTTCGAACCTACTTGTTCGACCTATATGATTCAGGCCTTGCAAACTCATGGATTATTTCATGGAGGGTATCTTGGAATGAAACGAATTTTGAGTTGTCATCCCTGGGGAAGAACTGGCTACGATCCTGTTCCGGAAAAGAAATGCTCACATAAACATTAACTTTATATAAAGAGGTTCTCTACTTTTAATATTTATTTTTACAATACTAAAAAAACAATTTAATATATGGCACACTCCTTAAATATCATTTGGAATCCTTCAGAGGGAATCGATTTAGGATTTTTTATGATTCGTTATTACAGTTTAATGTTCGTAATCGCTTTTGGCTTAGGCTGGTTCCTAATGAAAAAGATTTTCGAGCGCGAAAATGAATCAATTGACAAATTAGATTCTTTATTTGTCTGGACTGTTTTAGCTACTTTAATAGGTGCCCGTTTAGGACATGTATTATTTTATGACTGGGAATATTTTAGAAATCACTTACTAGAAATCTTTTTACCTTTTAGATTTGAGCCAAAATTTGAATTTACAGGTTTTCAGGGATTAGCGAGTCATGGTGCAGCAATCGCCATTATCATTGCGATGTATTATTACAGCAAGAAAATCTTAAAACGTCCGTTATTATGGATTTTAGACCGAGTAGTAATTCCGGTAGCCAGTGGTGCTATATTTGTTCGTTTAGGAAACTTTTTTAATTCTGAAATCATTGGAAAAGAAACTGATTCTGCATTTGGAATTCGTTTTTTACACGATCAATTCAGCAAATCCGAAGCTGTAAACGCAACAGGTATTGCGGATCCAAAAGCGGCTTATACAGCAATTGCAACAGATCCTAAATTTGCTCATTTATTAGCTCAGGTTCCTGTAAAACACCCAACACAATTATATGAAGGTATTGCTTATATTTTTGTTTTTGCCATTCTCTATTTCTTGTACTGGAAAACAAATGCAAGACTTAAATCCGGTTTATTATTTGGATTATTTTTAGTTCTTTTATTTGTAGTTCGTTTTATTGTAGAGTTTGTAAAAGAAAGTCAAGGTGGTTTTGAGAACGAATTAGGTATTTTCTCAACAGGACAATGGCTGAGTATCCCTTTTATCATTATCGGACTTTTCTTTATCATCAGAGCACAAAGAAATCCTTTAGCAGAATCTTAAAAAAACAAATCAAATCAAATATAAAAGGCCCAATATCTTGCGATATTGGGCCTTTTATATTTATAAACACATAGACCTGTAGAATTCAATAATTTCAACATTATAACCGGTATCTTCACTATTAAGCACTACATTAGAAGTATACTAAACGTCTGTAGAATATCAAGCAACACGCGACTTCTGTAGACTAGATTTCAAATACTGGAAAATCTGCAAAAGCAAAACCTTTAGTCATTCGTTCCGTTTCAACATGTGTTATCATTGATCCAATACTTCCTAAAGAATAAACTTCAAAATACTTTGCCAATTGTTTTCTTACTAGAAACAGAGATTCAAAACATATTCACGAACATCTTTCAACTTCTCATATCTTTTTTTCTTCTGACAACATAATCAGGTATTTCAGCTTTACAAAATAAGAATTAGGTTAATTTTTGCCACAAAATTAATCTTTAACTGAGCTAGAATTTAATATTGAAAATGTTTCATTTCTTTCAATTGAGAATATAACTAAATTTTATAAAAATGCAGTGTTATTTTAAATTCACTTCCAAAACCGCAATTAAAACGAATAGCGAAATTCTCTTTTTATCCTATACTGAAACTCTAATTAAACTTAAAAACAATAATAAAACTAATCGTAATTTTTAACTTTTTTATCTTCATAAATAGGGCACAAAAAAAAAAGACCCAACTAAAGTTGGATCTTTTTATATATAAAAACACAAGTGACTTATGCCTGATTGTGCTTGTCTTCGATTGTATGTTTCTCATCTTTAGAAATCGTATCAACCAATACTGGTGTTGCGATAAACAATGAAGAATACGTTCCTACCACAATACCTACTAACATAGCAAAGATAAATCCTCTGATAGATTCTCCTCCAAAGATAAACATCGTTAATAATACAATGATCATCATTAATGAAGTATTCAATGTTCTTGATAAAGTAGTGTTAATAGAAGCATTTACGATATCTTCAAAAGTACCTTTACGGTTTCCGATAATAAACTCTCTAACCCTGTCAAATACAATTACGGTATCATTCATAGAATATCCGATAACGGTAAGAATTGCAGCGATAAAGTGCTGATCCATCTCCATGTGGAAAGGCATGAATTTATAACATAAAGAGTAGATACCTAATACAAAGATAACGTCATGCGCTACCGCTGCAATCGCACCTAATGAATATTGCCATTTACGGAACGAAACCATTAAGTATAAGAAAATAGCTGCCATTGCACCAAGAACTGCCCAGTATGAGTTGGTTTTGATATCCTCAGAGATAGAAGCCCCAACTTTAGAAGCTTGCAATACACCTACTTTTTTACCATCAAAAGAATTGATAAATTTATCATAAGTAGTGTTTGGATAATACTTCTGCAATGCATTGTATAATTTCTGATTCACTTCTTCGTCGATAGCAACACCATCTTCTTTAATCTTATATTTTGTAGTGATTTTTAATTGATCATCATCACCTAAAATTTTAGCTTCAACAGGAGTTCCAAAAGCTGCAGATAATTCATCTGAAACTACAGTAGCATCTACCGGTTTTTCAAATTTAACCTGAAAAGTTCTTCCTCCAACAAAATCAACACCTTCATCTAATCCATTAATAAAGAAGATAGAAGTTAAACTTACCACAACTACAATTGAAGAGAAGATATAAGTGAATTTTTTAACTTTAATAAAGTCAAAGTGGAAATTAGTAAACCAGTTTTTAGTAATATTTGTGGAGAACGTTAAATCCGCTTTTCCGGCAATATTTCTGTCGATAAAAATTCTGGCAATAAAGATGGATGTAAACATTGAAGTTACAATACCAATAAGTAATGTCAAAGCAAAACCTTTAATTGGTCCTGTTCCAAAAATAAACAAGATAGCTCCAGTTAAAACGTGTGTTACGTTCGCATCAATAATAGAACGCATTGCTCCATGCCATCCGTAAGATTCAGAAACTGCTTCAGATAATGATTTACCTTCACGTAACTCCTCTTTTGCTCTTTCAAATATAATAATGTTCGCATCTACCGCCGTACCTAATGTAAGTACGATACCTGCAATACCTGGCAATGTTAATACAAAACCAAAACTTGCCATAATTCCGAATAAGAAAAGTAAGTTCAATAATAAGGCAAGGTTAGCATACCAACCTGCTTTACCATAATAGAACACCATCCATAAACACACTAATAAAAATCCTAATACTGATGAAATTGTACCCGCATCAATTGCAGCCTGACCTAAAGATGGCCCCACAACAGTTGATTGAACGATATCAGCAGAAGCCGGTAATTTACCTGCATTTAATACGTTTGCTAAATCCTTAGTTTCAGCTACATCAAAAGAACCTGTAATTTCAGATCTTCCTCCTGCAATTGGTCCGCTAGTTACACCCGGAGCAGAATAAACGATATCATCTAATACAATAGCAATATAACTTTTTTGAGAAAAAGCTCTACCTGTTAATTCTTCCCAAACCTTAGCACCCTGACTGTTCATTTGCATAGAAACAGCTGGTTTTCCTAATTGGTCAAAAGTATCTTTTGCATCAGTAACAACACCACCACTCATAGCAGGAACATTGTCTCTGTTTCCTTTTAAAGCATATAATTCAACAGCCTCAAGGCTTTTTCCTTTAGCATCTTTTATTGTCGTTGGCTTACTCCATACAAATTTTGCATTGTGTTGATCAGCTCCTAATAAAATTCTAATTTCCGGTCTTTTAAAATAACCGTTTACAGCAGCAGTATCTTTTGAAGCAAAATAACCTAAAACCGGTCCACCACCCTGACCTAACATTTTGTCAAATAATGGATTGTTTCCTTTTTTAGTATCAACTGAATCTTTAGTATCAGTTAATAAAGCATTCAATGAATCTTTAGCAACAGTTTTAGTTTCTGATTTTTTAACTTCAGTCTTTTTTAAAGCTTCGTTAGCAGCTACTAAAAAATTTCCAATTTCTTCTACTTTATAAGTTTCCCAAAACTCTAATTGAGCTTTTCCACCTAATAATTTTTTAATCCTGTCAACATCCTTAGCACCCGGAAGCTCTACTAAGATTCTTCCTGTTTCTCCTAATTTTTGGATGTTTGGTTGTGTAACACCAAATTTGTCGATACGCTCTCTTAATACTTTGTAAGCACTTTCAACAGACTCATCAACTTTTCTTTTAATTACTTTTTGAACTTGTGAATCAGACATTTGAAAATCGATCCCACCATCTCCCTGTAAACTTCTGTTTGCAAAAATATCAGGCGAAGCTAATCTCACTTTTCCGTTTGAATTCGCTTCAAAAGCTTCAAAAAACTTATTTAAATACGTTTTATTTCCTTCTAAATTTGCAGATGCATCAGCTAATGATTTATTAAATACCGGATTTTTAGAATTGTTAGCTAAACCTTTCAAAACATCTTTGATAGAAATTTGAAGAATCACGTTGATTCCTCCTTCTAAGTCAAGACCTTTGTTTAGTTGTTTGTTTTTTACTTCATTGTAAGTAAAATCCGAAAAACCAAGGTTAAACACTTTTTCTTTACCAATAGAGTCTAAATATTTTAGCTCTTTATCAGGATTATCTCCTGCAAAAGCTTTAGCCTCACTTTTGACATTATTTGCCACGAAAGTGAACGAAAGTTGGTAAATACTTACCAATGCAAATAGAATTGCGAAAAATTTAATAAGTCCTTTATTCTGCATTATTACTAAAAATTAATTATGTTTTATTGTTTATTTTGTTTTAAAGTCCCATAAAATAAGCCCTGACATGAGTTTTTAAAACTAAAAAATCGAGATCACGAATTACCACATTTTTTTTAAACCGAGCAAATATATAATTAACGAAAAGATTAACCAATTTATTTATTAATTAATCTTAAAAAAAAGACTGCAAAAGTGCAGTCTTCTCCTTTTTTTTCGAAAATCGTTATACTAAAATCGATTTTAGCGCATCATTCATCCCTCTAACCGCATCTGCACTTTTAGCAAACAACGCTTTTTCGTGGTCATTCAATTTGATGTCTAAAATTTCTTCTACTCCATTTTTACCAATTATACAAGGTACACCTATACAGATATCATTTTGACCGTATTCTCCTTCCACAAAGACAGAACACGCAATCATTTTCTTTTGATCATTCAAAATACTATCTACCAAATAGGCAACAGAAGCTCCTGGCGCATACCAGGCTGATGTTCCTAAAAGACCCGTAAGAGTAGCACCACCTACCATTGTATCAGCAGCTACTTTTTGCAATACTTCTTCTGATAGAAATTGGGTTACCGGAATTCCGTTATAAGATGCCAAACGTGTCAAAGGAATCATCGTAGTATCACCATGACCACCAATAACCATTGCTGAGATATCATTTGCAGGCTTATCTAAAGCCAAAGAAAGATACGTTCTGAAACGAGAACTATCTAACGCTCCACCCATACCAATAATTCTGTTTTTTGGTATTCCGGTAGCTTTCAGTGCTAAATAAGTCATCGTATCCATTGGATTCGAAACTACAACTATTATAGTATTTGGAGAAAATTTCAATACATTTTCAGCAACTGTTTTTACAATTCCTGCATTTATACCAATCAATTCTTCACGAGTCATTCCTGGTTTTCTTGGAATTCCTGATGTAATAACTACTACATCACTTCCGGCAGTTTTAGAATAATCGTTGGTTACGCCAGATACTTTGGTATTAAACCCTGTATTTGTGGCACATTGCATAATATCCAACGCTTTCCCTTCGGCAAAACCTTCTTTAATATCCAACAACACTACTTCGCTAGCAATTCCTCTATAAGAAATAACATCTGCACATGTAGCTCCAACATTTCCTGCTCCTACAATGGTAACTTTCATATTTTATACTTTATCGGTTATTAATTAATTTATTTTGTAAATCGACAATTCGTTTAATCGTCTAAGTAAATTTAAACAATTAAACGAATTGATGATTAAGTTTATTTATTATGCATCGATATTTGCATACACAGCATTTTTCTCGATAAATTCTCTACGTGGTGGTACTTCGTCTCCCATTAACATAGAGAAGACTCTGTCAGCTTCAGCCAAACTATCAATAGTTACCTGACGCAAAGTTCTGAAATTAGGATCCATTGTTGTCTCCCATAATTGTTCAGCATTCATCTCCCCAAGACCTTTATAACGTTGAATAGCAGCACTTCCTCCCATTCTTTCGTTGGCCTGATCGCGTTGAACATCATTCCATGCATATTCTTTTTTATTTCCTTTTTTAACCAAATATAACGGAGGAGCTGCAATATAAACGTGACCTTCTTCGATCAATTCTTTCATGAAACGGAAGAAGAATGTTAATATTAAAGTAGAAATGTGACTACCATCGACATCGGCATCACACATGATGATTACTTTATGATATCTTAGTTTTTCAAGGTTTAAGGCTTTACTATCTTCTGTAGTACCAACAGTAACTCCTAAAGCGGTAAAGATATTACGAATCTCTTCGTTTTCGAATACTTTATGGTGCATCGCTTTCTCGACATTCAAAATCTTACCACGTAATGGCAAAATGGCCTGAAATGCACGATCACGACCTTGTTTTGCTGTTCCACCAGCCGAATCTCCCTCGACTAGGTAAACCTCACATTTTGCAGGATCCTGCTCTGAACAATCTGATAATTTCCCTGGTAATCCACCGCCACCCATAACGGTTTTACGCTGTACCATTTCACGTGCTTTTTTAGCAGCATGACGGGCTTGTGCAGCCAAAATTACTTTCTGAATAATGATACGGGCATCATTTGGATTTTCTTCCAAATAATTCTCTAACATTTCTCCAACAGCCTGAGAAACCGGAGAAACTACCTCTCTGTTTCCTAACTTTGTTTTGGTCTGACCTTCGAATTGAGGCTCAGCAACTTTTACCGAAATAATAGCTGTTAATCCTTCACGGAAGTCATCTCCCGCAATTTCGAATTTCAATTTATCCAACATTCCGGATGCATCAGCATATTTTTTAAGGGTTCTTGTTAAACCACTTCTAAAACCTTGCAAATGCGTTCCTCCTTCGTGCGTATTGATATTATTTACGTAAGAAAAAATATTCTCTGTATAACTTGTATTGTAAATCAGGGCAACTTCAACAGGAATTTCACCTTTTTCGTTATCCATGCTGATTACGTGAGAAATAATTGGCTCACGGTTACCGTCTAAATAACGAATGTATTCTTTAAGACCTTCATCAGAATGAAAAACCTCAACTTTAAATTCGCCTTTATCATCTACTTCTCTTTTGTCTGTAAATGTGATTGTAATTCCTTTATTCAGGAAAGAAAGTTCACGCATACGAGCTGATAAAGTATCATAAGAGAACTCTATTGTTTGCGTAAAAATGGTATCATCCGGGTAAAAAGTCTGACGTGTACCTCTTTTATCCGTTTCTCCAATTTGTTTAACCGGATATATAGCTTTACCTCTTTCGTATTCTTGTTCATAGATTTTACCGTCTCTAAAAACAGTAGATTTCATATGCACGGAAAGTGCATTTACGACTGAAACCCCAACACCGTGCAATCCTCCGGAAACTTTATAAGAATCTTTATCGAATTTACCCCCGGCACCAATCTTGGTCATTACTACTTCAAGTGCAGAAACACCTTCTTTTTTATGTAAATCAACTGGAATACCACGACCGTTATCTTCAACTGTTACTGAACCGTCTTCGTTAATTGCAACACCAATAGTATCACAATGTCCTCCCATCGCCTCATCAATAGAGTTATCTACAACTTCATAAACCAAATGATGCAGTCCTCGAACACCTACATCTCCAATATACATCGACGGACGCATTCTTACGTGCTCCATTCCTTCTAATGCCTGAATACTATCTGCTGAATAATTGTTCTTCTTGATTTCTTCGCTCATATAATTTATTCTAAAAAATGTAATTATTGTCTAACACGCAAATATATAAAAACGCAAATTATATATCCGTTAAAATACCATTTAAAGCACTTAAGTTATTAACACAATTATTTGAAAAACCAAAAAATAAATTCCAAATCGAAAATAAATCCCATTTTTTTTAAATTCCAAATTCCAAAACAAAAAATAAATCCCAAACCATGGAAAAAGTTTAAATTTTAAAATCCAAATTCTAACCCCTAAGTGATATAAAAACAAAATCCGAAATAACATTTTATGTTATTTCGGATTTTAAAATTTACATCCAAATTAGAATTTTAAGTTTTATAGCTTCTTAGTAAAATCTCCAGCGTAAACTGATGTCATTTTATCCAGGCTCAAATACTTTCTTAGAACAGCATTTACCTCTTCTACTTTTAAGGCTTTTACTTTGTTTTCCAGAGTATCATAATCATCAAGCGGAATTCCGTATTGCAAATACGTATTTGTTAAACTCATCAGAGTAGCATCACTTCCTAATCTGGTTTTTCTTTCATTAAGCCAGCTTAACAAATTCGATTTTAATTCCTCTGCTGTAAACCCATCTTTTAATGCTTTTGCAATTTCTTCTTTAGTTGCCATTTCAACGGCATTTCTTTTCGTTGGATTTAAAAAAGCATAATACAGCCAATATGCTACATCATTCGTAACCGGCACATCTATAAAAGATCCTGCTCCATAGCTAATTCCTTCTTTTTCTCTTAATCGCATGGGAATTCTGGCACTTAAAAAACCACCACTTCCCAATATTTCATTCGCCATAACAAATGCTGGATAATCAGGATTTTTCAAATTCATTTTAAAACTTATTTTTCCAATTGCAACAGCATTTTCTTTATCCGGAGTATTAAAATCTTTATCTAGTTTTTGAGTTTCGAAAAACGTTGGCTGAGCAAGTTCGTATTTCGATTTAGAATTCCATTTACCAAAAGTATTTTCTAAAATTTCCGCTGTCGATTTAGCGTCCAAATCTCCTACAATACTTCCAACTCCATTATCCCCTCCTAAAATAGTGGCATAAAAATCAACAATTTCTGATTGCCTGATCTTTTTATAAGCCTCTATTTGCTCCTGAACTGTAGAGGTATAAAAAATACTCTCTTTAGGATATTTAGACGTCAGCCTTGAAACTTCTATAAAGGCAATCGACTGAGGATCATTTAAACTGGCTTCCAGATACGTATTATACTCACTAATTGTTTTGGTTAATTCGTTTTGAGGAAAAGTCGAATTAAACAGTAAATCTCTCAAGATCTCCATTACTTCAATGAAACTTTCTTTATATGTATTGATATTAATCGATAACGTTTGCCCAGAGTAACCAAAATACAAACTTGACTTTAACTGATCTAACCGATCACTTATTTGTTCTTTGGTCTTTGTCTTAGTTCCCGTTTTTAATAATTGTGCCAAAATAGTTCCGGTATCTGTTTTTCCTTTTAAATCCTTTTCATTACTCACCGGAAATTTAAAACTAGCCTGAACTTTTCCGCCTTTTATTTCTTTTTTAATTAAGCCGTATTTTGCACCATTGGTCAGTTTTCCTTCCACAAAATTTTGTTTCAAATTTTTAATCGAAGCTTCAAACGCAGCAGCTTCTTTTTCTAATGCTTTCCCTTTGTAATCTTTGGTAAAAGCTAACAATTGCTCATCTGTATATTCTGCAGGTTTTACTCTTTGTTCCTCTTTAGACGGAATAAATATTCCTACGGTTCTATTATTACTTCTAAAATATTTCTCTGCAACTCTTTGTACGTCCTCTTTCGTCAGGTTTTCGATAGCATCTCTATACAAAAATCCTAATCTATAATCTCCTGCCCCAATCATTTCAGTAAGGTTTATTGCATACGAAATGGTATTATTTTTTACACTCTCAATCTGTTTGATAATTTTAGCTTTAGCCCTGCTTACATCTTCATCGGTATATTTCGTCGATCCTATTTTATCCAATTCAGATCGCACGATGTCTTTTGTTGCTTTTATGTCTTTATCGTTAGGAACCGCTACTCCAAAATACATATAACTAGCATCTCGGGTAGTAGGCTGCCAAAAATAAATACTGGATACTTTTTGTGTTTCAACCAACGATTTGTACAAGTAACCTGATGGATCAGCCGTTAAAATTTCGCCTAAAGCATCAATTGCAGGATAATCTTTATCGACATACGCCGCAGTATGATATAAAGCCCCGATATTTTTGCTATCTCCTGCTCTGTTAAGTTCTACGTACTTCTCTCCATCCTGAGCCGGTTCTATCGTATAGGTTTTATCTAAAACTCTTTTAGGTTTGGGAATTGCACCAAAATACTGTCCTACATATTGCAGTGCTTTTTTCTCATCAAACTTTCCTGCAATTATTAAAGTTGAATTATCCGGTTGGTAATATTTTTCATAAAAAGCTCTTAGTTTATTCGCTTTTACACGCTCAATATCTTCTTTACTCCCAATAGTACTTTTTCCGTAGTTATGCCATAAATAAGCCGCAGAAAGGATTCTTTCCTGCAAAACTCCATCCGGATTGTTTTCACCTATTTCGAATTCATTTCTTACCACAGAGAATTCCTTATCAAGATCTGTTTGTAAAATAGTCGAATTAATCATTCTATCGGCCTCCATTTCGATACTCCATTTTAGATTTTCATCATTAGAAGGAAAGACTTCATAATAATTTGTTCGGTCCAGCCAGGTGGTCCCATTGGCATTTCCACCTTTATCAGAAAGCATCTTTTTGATATCCCCTAAATTTTTAGTACTCTTAAAAAGCATGTGCTCTAACAAATGCGCCATCCCTTTTTCACCATAACCTTCGTTCCTGGAACCCACATTATAAACGATATTTACTACCATATTACTTTGAGAAGCATCTGGAATCAAGAGTAATTTCAATCCATTATTCAATGAATATTCTTTTACACCTTCAACATTTTTAATGTATTTGGGCGTTTCAATCTTTTTTTGCGCATAAACTGGACTTAATGAAACAAGCGCACAGTATAAAATACCGCTTAATAATAAGTTTCTCATAAATTATATTTAAAGTTTATTTATTCCTGGTAACCAAATATAGTATTTTTCTGAATATCAGATTTAATATTAAAATTCAAATTTTAGAATTCCAAATCGCAAGGATAGGATCATAAAAAAAATCCGAAACAACATAAGAAATGTTGTTTCGGATTTTAAGTATTTTTTTTAAAATTAAGCTACCACTCCAGCTTTTGAAATTTCAATTCCTGCTTTTTTGTGGGCAGCATTTGCTCTTCCGCTTGGATCTTGATTTTCCTGCCATTTTGGAATCCATTTCCGAACGGTTTGTGCAGCACTCACTTGTGGATAAAATTTATGAAAGATAGCTCTATACAAATACGCTTCTTTTGTAGTTGGCGAATTATAAGGGAATTCCGCACTTGCTCCGGCCAATTGTTCATCTGAAACTTGTGTCGCACAATACTCAATTAGTTCATCGATCCAGTTGTACCCCACTCCATCAGAAAACTGTTCTTTCTGTCTCCACAAAATTTCTGTTGGCAAATAAGGATTTTCAGGTGTCTCAAATGCTTTTCGCAAAATGTATTTTTCAATACCATCGTATGTTTTTGGCTGCTTTTCTTCTGTTTTAATTCGGATAGCAACATCTAAAAATTCTTTGTCTAAAAACGGAATTCTGGCTTCTAATCCGTGGGCCATTGTTGTTTTATCCGCACGCAATAAATCAGCAGTAAACAGTTTCTGTACTCTTTCGATTGTTTCATCCTGAAATTCTTCTGCTGACGGTGCATTTCTAAAATACAAATGACCTCCAAAAACCTCATCAGCACCTTCACCGGAAAGAATTACTTTGATTCCCTGATCAGCAATTGCCTTTGACAATAAATACATTGGAACCCCTGCTCTTACTGAAATAATATCGTAAGTTTCGATGTGATAAATTATCTTTTCTAAAATGGCCACACCTTCTTCTACTGTAAAATGTATCTCATGATGTTCTGTTCCTAAAAATTCAGCCGCTTTTCTTGCCGCTACGTTATCAGGTGAATTGCTATCTAACCCAATAGAAAACGAATGTAGTTTTTCTCCTTTTTCTTTAAATAATCGGGCGGTAATTGAAGCTATTAATGATGAATCCAGACCTCCTGAAAGCAATACCCCTACAGGAACTTCACTCATTAAACGTTTGCGGACAGCATCAATTAGTGCTTCACGAACTAAATCCAGATCTAATGCTTTATTGGCATTTAAATGATCTTCGTATTCCGGATTATAATATTTTACAAAACCTGTTTTACCCGTATAGTAATGTCCCGGAGGAAAAGTTGAAAATGATTTACATTGATCTGCAATTGATTTCATTTCTGAAGAGAAATAAATTCTTCCTCTTTCGTCTAATCCATAGTACAAAGGTTTTACTCCAACTGCATCTCTGGCGGCAATATAATTATCTCCGTCAACAATCACAAAAGCAAAATCTCCATCGAGCATGTTACAAAATTTATATCCAAATTCTTCGTACAAATGAACAATCACTTCTGAATCTGATTTTGTTCTAAAGACATGATCTTTTAAAACGGTATCTTTTAATTCCTGATAGTTATAAATTTCTCCATCATGTACCATCCAGGCCTTATCAGTTCCCTGAATAGGCTGTTTACCTGATTTCAAATCAATAATCGACAAACTTTCATGGCAAATAATACTGCCATTTTCCATAATATGCAAGTCACTTTCATCGGGACCACGATGCGACATTCTTGTAGAAAGCTCTTTTACGAGTTGCGGGTCTTTTCCTTTACCTATAACAGCTAATAATCCAGACATACTATTCTATATTTTTTATTTATTTTATTCTTTAGTCTCCATTAAATGAATCAACTAATGACATACTACAATTTACAAAATTCAGCTAAACTAAATATTATTTTTGGTTTTTCTGTAATAATGCTACTACAATCTTAATAAATTAACTTTACTACAGCGAATGCCAAATATAAAAAAGAAAGTAAAACAATTATCTAAAAATATTTTTAAGTAACTGAAACAATATAATTTAACACTATTAGACAAGAAAAACGCTCTCAGTACTGAGAACGTCTTTCGAAATTAATATATACTAATTCTAAAAATTCTTGTTTATGCTTTTGCGTAGGCATCATCATGAACACTTGCTACAGCTCTTCCTGAAGGATCGTTCATATTTTTGAAAGCCTCATCCCACTCCAACGCAATTTTCGTACTACAAGCTACACTTGCTTCCTGAGGCACACACAAAGCAGCTGCATCACTAGGAAAATGTTCTGTAAAAATAGAACGATAGTAGTATTCTTCTTTAGAAGTTGGTGTCTGCAACGGGAATTTAAATCTCGCATTTGCCAATTGTTCGTCTGAAACTTCTTTGGCTACTACTTCTTTTAAAGTATCAATCCAGCTGTATCCTACTCCATCAGAAAATTGCTCTTTTTGTCTCCATGCCACGCTTTCCGGCAACATATCTTCAAACGCTTTACGAACTACCCACTTTTCCATTGGATGTTCTTCGTTGATCATTTTATCTTGTGGATTGATGCGCATAGCAACATCCATAAATTCTTTGTCTAAGAAAGGAACACGACCTTCAATTCCCCATGCTGCCAAACTCTTGTTCGCACGTAAGCAATCGTACATATGAAGTTTACCTAATTTACGAACGTTTTCTTCGTGAAATTCTCTTGCATTTGGTGCTTTATGAAAGTATAAATATCCTCCAAACAATTCATCTGCACCTTCACCTGACAATACCATTTTGATTCCCATTGATTTAATAACTCTCGCCATTAACCACATAGGAGTCGAAGCTCTAACGGTGGTTACATCATAAGTCTCTAAGTTGTAAATTACGTCACGAACAGCATCTAAACCTTCCTGAATTGTAAATTTAATCTCGTGGTGAATCGTTCCGATATGCTTAGCCACAATTTGAGCTGCCGCTAAATCCGGAGAACCATCTAATCCTACTGAGAAAGAATGCAATTGCGGGTACCACGCATCTGTTGTATCATCTGATTCAATACGTTTTTGTGCAAATTTTTTGGCTACAGCCGAAGTAATAGACGAATCTAAACCTCCTGAAAGTAAAACTCCGTAAGGAACATCACTCATTAATTGTCTGTGAACCGCTGCTTCAAGAGCTTCTTTTATTGCAGGAATACTAGTTTCGTTGTCTTTTACCGCATCATAATCTGTCCAGTCTCTCTTGTACCATTGTACAAATTCACCGTCTTTACTTGTCATATAATGTCCAGGAGGAAATAACTCGATTTTTGTGCAATATCCTTCTAAAGCTTTCAATTCAGAAGCTACATAAAAAGTTCCGTGCTGATCCCAGCCAATGTAAAGTGGAATAATACCCATATGATCACGAGCGATAAAATACTCATCTTTCTCTACATCATAAATAGCAAATCCGAAGATTCCGTTCATTTCATCTACAAAGTGGGGTCCTTTTTCTTTGTAAAGTGCCAGGATGACTTCGCAATCACTTTCAGTCTGAAAGTTATATTTTCCTTCAAATTGTTTACGCAATTCTCTGTGGTTATAAATTTCACCGTTTGCAGCCAAAACCAATTTTTTATCTTCTGTAAATAAAGGTTGTTTTCCTGAAGCCGGATCTACAATTGCCAAACGCTCGTGAGAAAGAATTGCTTTATCATTGCTGTAAATTCCGCTCCAGTCCGGTCCACGGTGGCGAATGATTTTAGACATTTCTAATACTTGAGGTCTTAATGTTTCGGCTTTTTGTTTTAGATCAAAGGCACATACGATTCCACACATAACTATATATTTTTATTTTTAAATTTTATTTTGATAAGGCAAAGATGCGGTATTGGTTATAATTGAAAAACACAAAACCTTATTTAAGTTATAATTTAAAACACAAAAATCATTTTTACATATAAAATGTAAAATTTTAGCATTAAAAAAAGGGTTAAACTTGAAGATTTCAATTTCGAACCTAAACAGAGTATAAAATGTAAGGTTTTAAATAAATCTTTGAATTAAATTTTACGATTTTTAAGAATCATTGAAAGATTCCTAAAGAGAAGAAGAAAAGTGGTTGGGTAATTATTGTTTTCGTCAATCTTATCATTCCTCACGTAAATCTCATCAACTTGTTTGTCATCCCAAGGAACGAGGGATCTCCGCGAGAAATTCTGCATAGTTACTCCATTTTTTGTCGGGCTACTTACGGAGATTGCTTCGCCAGTTCGCTATCGCTCGTGTCCTCTTCCCTCGGGATGACAAGATTGTGTTGAGTTTCTTTATTCATAATCTTGTGTAGTCCCTACGGGACAATTCGATTCCCCGTTTATTTTTTTTACCGATATTTAATCTCTACGAGATATACTCCTTTAGGAGTTAAATATTGGTAGAAAAAAGAATGATCACATGATAAAATTGTCCCGTAGGGACTACACAAAAAATCAAAGTTTACAAAACACTCTCAATAGTGTAATGCGTTTTATTAATCTCAAAAGTAAAACCAACTTTGTTCCCCATCAAATGAGAACCAAGTGGAGATTGCGGAGATAGTGCAATAACATTGATACCGTCAATTGCAATTTTTGGAAGTGCTACACTCACATACAAATAAATTCCGTTCGCTTTTACCAAACTTCCTGAAATAATATTTTCGGTAGTTTTTGAGGCGTCAATTTTATCTAAAATCGCTTTTTGGGTTATCGCTTCTTTTAGTTTATTGGTAAGCTTTTCCTGCTCGATATGCATCATCGATAAAGCTGTTTCGTGTTTGTCGCCGGCAGAACCTTTTGCATCGTTTTTAGAATCTTCGGTCAAAGCCGAAATCATATCTCTGAAAACATCTATTCGGTCCTGAACCATTTGCAGGTAATGAGAATGTATTTTTTGTTTGAATTCCATATTGTAGTTTAACCGCAAAGAGCGCTGGGTTTTACGCAAAGGTCGCAATTTTTTTCGCCACGAATTACACAAATTTTCACTAATTATAAAAACAAAGTTCGCAAAACCAGATATTCAATCAGCTTTGCGAACTTTGTTTTCTCAACGTATTGTAAGATAAAATTCTTTGCGATGTTTGCGGTTAGAAAACCTTAAAAATCGAATTTGTAATTTGCTCCTACTAACACCTGAAATCCTTGTACCGGATAATTCAGCCATTTTTCATAAGCCTGATTTCCTATATTATTCAGTTTTAAGAAACAAGTCAAACGTTCGTTGTATTTGTACCCTAAATGTGCATTGGCATCAAAATAGCTTTTAAGAGTTGTAATAACGGGATCAGTTCCTAAATCAAGATTCGATTGCATGTCTTTACGCTCTCCCACAAAGAAAACATTCAAGCCTGCATACCATTGCTTTGTAATGTTTACATCAAGATTAGAACTTATTTTCATCGATGGCAGATTCCAAGCTTCTATACCATCATATTTGTAACTATTAAAAGTTCCGTTGATTCCAAAAGATACATTTCTTGAAAAATCGGCTTTTAATTCTCCATAAAAACGGAAGGTTCTCACGTCATCATAAACCACCCCAAATGAGTTTCCGAAAGCATAATTCTGATTCGAAAAATCTTCTGTATAATCATTGCCTTTATATAAGGCTTTGTCTTTTTCATTCAAATAAGATCCCGTAAGGTTGTAATTGATATTGTTTGCCAATTTACCTTTTAAACCTGCAAAAACAGTATACTGATTATTGGTAGGTTTCATATTTAAAGTTGGTGATAAAAACGGATTATCGTTTACAAAATCAGCATATGAATTTTGTTCTAAACCGCCGTTTACTCCTGTGTAGAAAATCATTAGATCGCCTACCAATTTATACGAAGCGTTTACTTTTGGATAAATATAAAACTTGTTTCCACTGTTTTCAGAATCCAAGCCATAAAACAATCCCGCCCCTAACTCTAATGTCCAGTCGTTTTCAAGTATCACAAAACTTGGTTCAATCCCAAAATTAGTTAGACTGTATTTTAAAGGACTTGTGTTATCTCTCGCATAATTATGTTCGAAAGATCCGCTTACGTGATCTACGATAATATTCGTGTTAATTGATTGATCCATTACTTCAACTTTGAAAGAAGGTTTTAAATAAAAACGATTTTCTGAAGAAGAAAAACTATCTGAAAAATGGGTAAACTTCGTGGAGATCTTACTGAAAATCCCTTCATTAAATTCGACATTTCCACCTAACGAAATGGTATTATAAGAATGATTTGGGTTGATTCCTCGTATTAAATCATCACGGGTTTGTCCTGCTAAAGTCGAACCAAATTCAGCCGGCAAACCATACCAGTTGTATAATTGATTTTGATATCCTAAATCAACATTCCACGACATGTCACGATTGTTTACACCGTAACCCACATTTAATGCTGTATCATAAAATTCATCATTAAGATCTACACCTTTAATTCCTCCTTGAGACGAATGGTGACGAAACATTCCCGCTACATAATCATTATTTCCTAAATCCTGATTGACGAACAATTCAGCATTTAATGTTCCATAATTTCCAACTCCTAAAGTAGCATAATTATTAAACAATTTTTCTCTTTTAGATTTCTCCACACCTTCTGCTTTTCCTTTTGAAGGTGTAAATGTAGAAGCTACAGGCACTGACAGGATACTGTATTTTATCGTTTCCTTAGGCTGATTTCCGGTATCGTCAAGCGAAGGAGTTTCTTTTATTTTAAAAGCATCTGAAATCGTTGGCGAATAAGGTTTTACCACGTTTACAGTTTCTGTCCCTATAGTTTCCTCTTTTTTCTTTTGAGCAAACGAAAGCTGGACAACAAACAATACTAGTAAAATGATGATTTTATTCTGGCAATTAATTTTCATATTTCTTCTTTTAAAGAGAAAAGAGTAAAGAAGAAAGATTTCTCTTCTATTTCTATATTTTCTCTATATTTTTTTATTCTATTCTCTTTCTTCTATTCTCTTTATTCTTTATTCTATTCTCTTTATTCTTTCTTCTATTCTCTTTATTCTTTATTCTATTCTCTTTATTCTTTATTCTTTCTTCTATTCTCTTTATTCTTTCTTCTATTCTCTTTATTCTTTCTTCTATTCTCTAATGATCAGGCTTCCCATTCTCCTTTTGCAACGAATTGAGCTTTTCCTCCTATTTGAATATCAAAATCGTTCTCGGATAATTTCCCTTTAAAATAAATCTGAGACGGACGACCTATATAATCTCCCTGATAATTAATCAATTCAAACTCAGGTTTATGATATTTTAATAAAAAAGCCTGCAAACAAGTACTCGCGCTTCCTGTAGCTGCATCTTCTACCAATTGATTGTGTTCGATACATAACATTCTGCTAAACAATTTTGAACCTTCTAAATAATAAAAGTATAAAGCCCTATGAGCTGTTTTGCAATTTTTTACCAGCCAATCATTTGTTTTATCTTTGTCTAAGACTAAATTTTCCAAGGCTCTTTTACTACTTAACCCAACCATTACAAATGCACTTCCGGTCGTTACTTCCTGAATTGGAAACTGATTCTCAAAATCATGATTTTTCAGATTACTAAATACTGTAATGTCTTCTTTGGAAAAAATATCCCAAAATTTCGGCTGAGCCGCTTTTAGCCAAATCAAACCTTCAGACTGATGAATAGCAATGGGTCCAATTGGAACATTTAATTTTATATTCTCCGGCGAACTATCAAATATTTTATTCATCAAAACCCATGAAGTTCCAATTATCGGATGTCCCGCAAATTGCATCTCCTGAGATGGTGTAAATATTTTTATCTCGGCCTTATTATTTTCTTTATCAAGTCTGGTTATAAAAGTACTTTCGGCGAAATTAATTTCTCGTGCAATTTGCTGCATTTCTGCTGAACTTAATTTTTCTGCATCCAAAAAAACGGCCAATTGATTCCCTGCATATTTTTTATCGGCAAAAACATCAACTATATAAAAAGGTAAACTCATTTTTTTTCTTTATTTTTTTGAGAAGAAAGAGACAAGATTATAGAAGAAAGACTTCTCGCTTTGCTCCCTTCTCTATTATCTTTTCTCTTGCCTCTATTTTCTTGCTTCTTCTTAAATCTTACTTATTAATCGACGAATTTGTTTTAGACTCTTCTGCTTTTATAGCTGTCAACTCTTTTTTAGCTTCTTCAACAACATCCGGATAATCCGTAAAATTATTGATGACATTATCTAAAATATAAGTTGCCTGGTAGCTGTCTTTTAATCCGTAGAAGTTTTTCGCCATTAAAACTAAACTCTTCGCTCCGTAATATTTATAAGCCGAATAGTTTTTGGCCAGCTTTTGAACCGAAACGTTCGAAGCATCAAACTTGCCTTCTTTTGTTTTAAAATAAGCATCATAATACAACGCTTCTGCTGCCAGCTCTCCTTTTGATGTTGCTGATAATTTAGCGTAAGCCGTTTTTGCTTTGTCTTCATCACCCGTTTGCATTGCTGCGCGCGCTACAATAATTTGCGCATCTGCTTTTACGTTTGCATCTGCTTTTACATTTTGCAACACTTTATCTGCGTATGTAACCGAGTTATCATAATCTTTTTTGTCGTAATAACATTTCATCAAATTAGCTTGTGCAAAACTTTTGTTTTGAGAAGAATCTGATTCATTTTCTAATCGTATTAAAACCGGAATCGATTTATCACAATCTTTTGCTTTCAGGAAAATCTGTGCTAATTTCATTAAAGATTGTTCTGTGAACTCGTTTCTTGGCTGATCAATTACATATTGATAATTAGCAACCGATTTGGTTTCTGAACCTTCTGCATAATACAACTGTGCCAAATAAAAATTAGCTTCTAAAGAATGAAGTCCTGTCGAAAATTTATTGATATAACCTGCAAAATTAGTAATGGCTTGTTTGCTGTTATTTTGGCTGTATTGTTTAAAAGCGGCATCATAAGTATCGTTATCCAATTCTGCATCTGTAACGGCAACAAAGTCTAATGTACGAACCCAGGTTGCATATTCATCTACTTTTCCTGAATCTACATAAATCAGCCTGGCAGTAGAAACGGCTTCTAAAGCTTCCGGAGTTTTAGGAAATTCAGCGGCTACTTTTTTGAACTTAACCAATGCTAGCTGATCACGATCTGAATTGTAATAAATCAAACCTTGCTTTAAAATTGATTTTGAAGTAAAGGCTCCATTTTTATATTCCGCAATTAGCTGATCATAGGTTTTAATCGCCTGATCGTTCTTTTTCTCTGCTGCGTATGTATTTCCCAATTCATATAAAGCATCATCGCGATATTCTGATTTTTTATACATCTGAAGGAAATTATTCAGTTCGTCAATTTTCTTATCGTTTTTAGACATAAAACCATACGACATCGCTTTTTGAAACTGTGCATAATCAGCATCAACGCCTTTTGCTTCAATTGCTTTTGCGTAAGCTTCATTTGCTGCTGTATATTTTGAAGTCACAAAACGGCAGTCTCCCAAACGCAAATACGAATCGTTTAAACGAACTTTATCTTCCTTAGAATTGTCAATTTGAGCCTGAAAAGAATTCCCTGCCTGATCGTATTCTTTCAGTTTAAAATAGGTATATCCAATATTATAATTGATGTTTTTGTACTCATCAGTTGCTTTGGCTGCAGCCAATCCGGCAAACTGCTTGTAAGTCAGTAACGCGTTCTGAAAATCAGCGGTAACATATTCTGTCTCTGCTTTCCAGAAAGTTGCTCGCGCTGTAAACTCAGGAGTTTTTTGTTCGCTGATGGCACTTTTAAACATTTTTCCCGCCTCCTGATAATTCGATTCGTTATACAATTCTATACCTCTGTAAAAAAGTACTTTTTGATACACTGCTTTATTTTCAGCTGACCTGTTTTTCTCTAACAAACTCAAAGCTTCTTTGTAATTTTTAGTCGAAATATAAGAATCTACCAATAATTTCTCTACTTCAGATCTGCTTGAATTGTTTGGATATTTTTTTAGGAAATCAAGTAAAATGCCTGGTACAGTCTGATATGCATTTCCGATATCATAACTCACTTTAGCATAATTTAAAGCAGCATCTTCCTGAATTTGAGCATTAAAATCCATTTCAGAAGCATTTTTAAAAGCGTTTAGCGCTTCTTGCTTTTTACCTGTGTTTAAATAACTTAAACCTAAATGATAATACGCATTTTGAGCGACGAAATCTTTTCCTTCAATAATTTTATTGAACTGAGAAATTGCTTTTTCATATTCTTTTTGCTCGTAATAAGCATAGCCTAACTGATAGAAATCAGTATTGCTCCATTTACCTTTTTTACCTGCATATTGCTCTAAAAACGGAATTGCTTTGTCGTATTGTTTTAGATTAAAATAACTTTCTCCGATAATTTTATTTAGTTCTGATTTTTCAAGTGCATTTGACTTAGCCATTGCTTTTTGTCCCAAATCGATTGCTTTTTGAAAATTTCCTAATTTAAAGTTCATGTCAGCCTGATAATACGAGAGCTTTTCTTTGTATTTTTCTTCGCCTGAAACTTCATCAAAATATTTAGTCGCTTCTTTATAATCATCGCCTTCATACGCCATAAATCCGAGATAGTATTTGGCCTGAGAACCAAATTCAGGAGAATTTACCACTTTATTAAAATAAGTTGTTGCTTCTTTTTTCTTTTTGGCATTGAAATAACTGTATCCTTTTTGGAAATTAAATTTATCCGAATCGGATTTGCTCATGTAACTTTCGTCTACTTTATCGAACCATTGCAATGCTTTTGGGTAATTGCCCTGTTCAAAAAAGTATTGCGCTACTTCGATATAGGCCTGATTTTGTTTTGTACTGGTTGGATAGTTGGTAACAAACTTTTCCATCAAGGCATCCGCATTTGCTTTATTAGTTCTAATAGCACAATTGGCGATATAATAAGCACAATCTGACTGAACTTCTTCAGTCGTGGCATTGTTTTTTACATATTCGAAAATAAGTTGTGCCGAAGCATATTGTTTGTCATTATATAAAGCCAGTGCTTTGTCAAAATCCTTTAAATCGTAAGTGTAAATAGCTGATTTTTGTGCCGAAACTATGGTCGAAATAAGGATAATTGGTAATAAAAAGAACCAGGAAAGTTTACGCATTTTAATTATATTTAGTATTCAAATGTATCATTTTATACCGTTTATAACGAAACGTTTCTTGCTTTTATTATGAACAAAAATTTAACAATGCTTATTTAGAAATTAAGTTTAAATCATATAAGTCATATAAGTAATTATAAGTTAGGAGCTTTACCAAGTTGTTTTCGATAGTAAATCATATAAGTTGTTACGAATAAAAAAATTAGCGTTCCTAATCTAAAATGAACTTATATCACTTCTATGATTAAAAATTCATTTCGGTATTTTCTTCAGAAATGATTCAAATTTATTTTGAATCCAACCGTTATCTTACTACTTTTACCAATCAAATCAATTTATTATGTCACAAACCGTACTGTCTCTTAAAGAAGTAACTATATATCAAGAAGGAAGAAAAATTTTATCTCATATTAATTTAGATGTTCAACATGGTGAATTTATCTATATAATTGGAAAAACAGGTTCCGGGAAAAGTAGTTTCATGAAAACTTTGTACGGTGATTTGCCCTTAACTGAAGGTGAAGGTCATATAGTTGAATTTGATTTAGCAACTTTAAAAGAAAATGATATTCCGTATTTGAGACGTAAAATTGGAATTGTATTTCAGGATTTCAAATTACTTCCGGACCGTTCCGTAAAAGACAATATGCTTTTCGTTCTAAAAGCGACAGGATGGGTTGACAAAGAAGGAATGGAGCGCAAAATTGATGAAGTTCTGGACAAAGTGGGTATGAAAGAATATATCAACAAAATGCCGCATCAGCTTTCAGGCGGAGAGCAACAACGTGTCGCCATTGCACGAGCACTACTAAACGATCCTGAATTTATCTTAGCCGATGAGCCCACCGGAAACCTTGACCCGCAAACAAGTTCTGAAGTTCTTGAGGTATTGAAAAAAATCAACGCGAACGGTAAAACGATTATCATGGTCACTCACGATTATGCTTTGCTATTGAAATTTCCGTCTAAAACATTAAAATGTGAAGACGAACGAATTTTTGAGGTTGTGCAACGTAGCGTGTAATTTACTTTTTTACAAAAACTAAAATATCCTGATAATCATACAGATCAGCTGTTCCTTTATTGGCCCAACTTCCGTATATTTTATTTTCTACTTTCAGATTGCTTGCTTCGATCATCTGGTTAATATAAAATTCGTTAAATGCAATATTAGCCGATGGAACTTTTTCATTCATTAGCCTGTAATTTCCTTTATTGAAAGGAAAAGAAAATGACCTGCTTTTCTTCGAAATTTCAACTTCAAGCTGGTCGTCATATAGAAAAAAAGTAGAAAGACATTTTCCATTTGGTTTTAAAACCCGAAAAATTTCATTTAAATAATTTTGCACTTCAAGAGGTTGCATGTGCGTGAAAACTGAAAATAAAAAGACAGTATCAAAAGAGTTATCCGGATAAGGAAACTTGAAATTTTCAGCCCTTTCATCAGTTAAATGATACAAATCATTATTTAATGGTATGTACTGAAATCTAAAATTTAGAAAACCTTTTGCAATGTGCTCCTCACACCAACTAATTCCTTTTTTAACAACATCAAAGCCTTCATAGCTTCCCGATTTAGTTAAATATTGCGTTAATGGTATCGCTACTCTCCCAATACCACAACCTATATCCAACACGGCATCTTCTGGTTTTATAAAAGCGTATTCTTTTAAAAGAGAAAAAAGATGTTTGCCTTGTTCAGTAAAATCACCACCGCCAATAAAAATATCACCTTTATTTGGAACAAGTTTATTTTTAGCCTTATTTCTAAAATTTAAAAAATCAACCGGAAAATAATACATTTTTCTAACCAGGAATCTTGATCTTGGAGAAATTGCATAATAAATAGTTCTTAAATTCATTTTGACTTTTGGTATATACTTTATTTTTTAGAAATTTGGAATCAATTACAAGAATATAAAAATTATGTTATAAAAAACATTTCCTTTACAAATATATCCTAAAAAACGTATAATGCTTTCTATTCTTATTCCGGTTTATAATTATAATGTTTTATTACTTGTAAACGAACTTGTAAAGCAATGTCGTTTTATTGGGATTACTTTTGAAATTCTTTGCCAGGATGATGCCTCAAATTCTTCAAAAAACATTATAAATCATAAAATCAACTTACTACCTAATGTTACTTTTTTTGTAAATGAAAGCAATTTAGGCAGAGGAAAAAATATCAATTCATTAGCCAGGAAATCAAAATATGATTGGTTACTAATTTTAGATTGCGATACTTTTCCTGCTCAAAATGATTTTATAAAAAAGTATGTGACTATTATTTCTGAATCAGCAGAAAAAATCTTTTTTGGAGGAATTCTTTATGAAAATAAAAAACCTCAGAAAGAACAGTATTTACGATGGATCTATGGACAGAAAAGAGAAACCAAATCAATTCTAACCTCAAATTTATTAATCCAAAAAGACGTTTTTCTTCAATATCCTTTTGATGAAATTATTACAAAATACGGTTACGAAGATTTGTGTTTTTTTGCCGTTTTAAAATCAAATCACTTTGAAATTTCCCGCATAGAAAATCCCACATATCATTTGAATTTAGAAACATCCCTTTTATTTTTAAACAAAACCAAAACAGCTTTAGAAAATCTTATATTTCTTTATGATTCAAATAAAATCGCTTCTGAAGAAAGCAAAATAATTAAATCTTTTGATTTTCTGGAAAAACTAAAAACAACTCGTTTTTCAGCCTTTCTTTTCAGAAAAAATCAAGCAAAAATGGAACGAAATTTACTTTCTCAAAATCCTTCTTTGTTTTTATTTGACCTATATAAATTGGGTTATTATTGCAACTTAAAAAAATAAGCGATATGGTATTTTTTTCTGTTGTTATTCCGCTATACAATAAAGCTGACCATATTGAAAACACAATAAAAAGTGTTCTCAATCAAACTTTTACTGATTACGAAATTCTTGTCATTAATGATGAATCTACTGACGAAGGTGAAGTTTTAGTACAACAATTTAATGATAAAAAAATTCAAATCTTCCATCAAAAAAATCAGGGTGTCTCTGTCGCGAGAAATCTGGGAATAGAGAAATCGACGGGCAAACTTATTGCTTTTCTGGATGCTGACGATTATTGGTTTCCGAATCATTTAGAAGAATTAGCGAATCTGTACCGTAATTTTCCGGATTGCGGAATTTACTGTTCCCGTTATAAAATTAAAATCACTAAAAATCATTCTCAAATCCCTAATTACGAAGGAATAGATCAGACTTTTTACGGAATTGTACCTAATTTTTTTGCATCAAATAAACCATTTAGAATTACGTGGACTTCCTGTTTGGCGATACCAAAGGATGTACTGGAAAATATGGGTGGATTTACTCCCGGCATCACGAATGGCCAGGATCTGGAATTGTGGACTAAAATTGGAATCGAATATCCAGTTGCGATTACCAATATAGTTACAGCTATTTATAATAATGACATTCCAGATAGTCTTGCTAAGAAAAATATTGGTTCAATGGACTTAATGGATTTTGAGCAATTTAAAATCGCCGAAAGAGAAAATCCTTCTCTCAAAAAATTTCTGGACTTGTACCGAATAGAATATGGTTTTCGTTATTATGTATTTGGATTTAAAGATAAAAGTTCATTATATATAAAAGATGTAGATCAACAAAATCTGGGTTTAAAGATTCGTTTTTTATTGAAGCTACCTTCTTTTTGCTTGCATTTTTTTTTAAAATTAAACAACACTCTTAAAAAAATGGGAATTAATCTTTCAATTTACAACTAGAATAATCTATAAACTCATCAAAGTCCCTAATATAATCTTCCTCAATATAAATCTCTGACGCAACTACCAGACAAACTGAACCGGAAGAAAAATTCTGAAGCTCTCTCCAGATCCCGGGATTAATCAGCAACCCCTCATAAGGTTTGTTTAAAGTAATAATTTGTTTCTCTGTTCCATCATTCAAAACCACATCAAAACTACCACTTAAAGCTACTAAAAACTGCTGTAAATTTTTATGTGCATGTCCTCCTCTTTCAGCTCCGCTTGGAACATCATAGAGATAATATACTCTTTTAATCTCAAAAGGGATCGTATCATTTTCTATTACAGAGATATTTCCTCTTCGGTCTTCAATTTTGGGAAGTGTTATTAATGCTATTCTATTCTCTAAATTCATTTTACCCGCTTATAATTTAAATACCCTTTTTGTGCATTCTTAAAAATTTTATACAAAGATCTTATTTTTATTTTTCCTTGTTTCAAATCAAAAAATAACTTGATAAAAATCCAAAATTGATAATTCCGGTTAAAAATTCTGGCAAATAATGCTCCCTGAATATAATAATTTTCGAAAATACTCTTTTTTTGGGAAGTCGTGCTAAAATCATGACTTATAATTATTTCAGGAATAAAAACAAGTTGTTCATTTTTCTTTTTCAGATCAAATAAAAGGATTGCTTCTTCTCCCATTTCAAATGTGCTGCCTAAACCAAAGTTCTCATCAAATGAAACTCCTAAAGTGTCTATTATTTTTTTCTTTAATGTAATTTCAATCGAGCTTGTATTAAGAATATCAAATGAGTTCATTTTAGTTTTAGAACGTGATGGATATTTTTTCAAAAAAGTGCCTTCTGCCTGAAGTGCAGAAAATGTTATTGCTGCAGCATCTTTATATGCATTATGCGAAGCAATAATTTTTGAAAGAAAGCCCTGCTGATAAACTACATCATCATCTGCAATCACCAGTATTTTTCCAACAGCATATTCAAGCGCTAAATTTCTGCTTTTTGACAAACCTTTTTCAAACGAATTTATAATTCTGATATTAGAATAACCAGATGCTAAAATGGTTTCGTTTTGACTTTGATTAACAATTAAAATTGGAAAATTGGAAAAATGAGCAAAAGGAAATATCGGAATCAGGAAATCCAAAGAATCCTTATTCATAGTAGAAATCAAAATTTCAATATCAACTTCTTTATAAATAGTTTCAGATTGTTCCTGCATAGCAAACAAATATAAAAAATGGTTTTGTTTTACTATTGTTTTATAATCTATAATTTCATCGAAAAAAAAAAAGAACTTTTAAATCGATCGCCTAATATATTGTCTATTTTTGATTTTTCTAAATTGACAAATTTAACTTCATTTCTAATAATTTTATGCAAAATAGTCCTTTAGTTAGTGTAATTTGTATGTGTTACAATCATCAAAAGTATGTAGTACAATCTTTAAATTCCGTGCTAAATCAAAGCTATAAAAACATACAACTTATTATTACTGATGACGCCAGTACCGATGATTCTGAAAAAGTAATTCAAAACTGGCTAGAAGATCATCCCAGCCATACTTTCCTTTCTAATACACTTAATTCAGGAAATACCAAAACCTTTAATAAAGCATTGCAATTTGCTACAGGAGATTATATAATAGACTTAGCCGCCGATGATATTTTATTAGAGGATTGCATAGAAAAACAAATAAACACATTTTTGAATTCTAAATTTAATAATGTTGGTATTGTATACGGAAACGTAGAATTAATATCAGAAAACAATTTCCATACTGGTTATTATTACGCTATAAATTCTAATAAAGAAGTAATTGAAAAGCCTGCTGCAGGAGATATTTATTTAGCAATGTTAAGTCAGAACAGCAAAATCTGCTCCGTATCAGCAATGATAAAAAAAACAGTTTTAGAGCGACTAAAGGGTTTTGACGAGGATTTAGCATATGAAGATTTAGACTTCTGGATTCGCGCATCAAGGCTCTATCAATTTGAGTTTATAGATACTATTTTAGTCCAGAAAAGAGAGCTTGAAAATTCACTGGGATCTCAGTTTTATAAAAAATTAAATTCCAGAACCCGAAAAATCAATCACTCTACTTATCTTGTCATCAAAAAGGCAATGCGGCTAAACAAAACCAGAAAAGAAAACAAAGCATTATTAAAACGACTTCATTTTGAGATGGATAAAAGCTTCAGAACGCATGATTTTATACTATTATTAAAATATATTCCACTAGAACTTAAATTGCGATTCTCTTAAAAAAAACAAGCATTTCAAAATGAAATTACTTTCTTACCGAAATTTATTTTTTATAATACTATCCTTTTATTGCCTGATTTTAAGCCAGTTTGGACTTGAAAACTGGGACACTGGCTACATTCCCAGTTTTTCCTGGAGAATTATAAACGGCCAGAATGTTTATCAGGATTTCATATACAAAGGACCACCCGTAACCTTATATTTTCATGCTCTATTTATGAAAATACTTCCTCAGGAAGGTCAGTTTTTCTTTATCAGGATTATTTCTTATTTGCTCTTTTCTTTGCAGGTCTATTTTATCGTTTCAGGCTTTGATGCTATTTACAATTTAAAAAAAATAGGGATTAATAAATGGGGATTAATAATAATTTGTTTCATAGTATCGATGCATAATTTCGGTCCTTTTCCGTGGCCAACAACAGATGGTTTATTATTTGCTTCGATTGCTTTTTGGTTCATGTCAAAAAATACGGAAAACACCAATTTAAGGTTGTTTTTTGTTGCTCTTTTCTCTTTATTATCAGCATTAACCAAGCAATCTTTTTATTTAATCCCTGTACTCTTTACGATTTGGGTTTTCATTCATTATAACCTCAAAAAAGCAATACTTTTTGTGCTCTGTTTAGCACTATTATTTGCTTCTTTTTTATATTGGATTACCAGTATAACAACCATGGCTAACTTCTTGGAACAAATAACCAATCAAACCAAATTCTCTGATTTGATTAAAACCGGCTTTATTTATTATATCAAATGTTTTAGAAGCAAATGGGTATTACTGGCTGTTTTACTATTTCCTTTACTGAACCATTATATCACAACAAGAAAATCACCACTTCTTAAATTAGCTTATTACTTAAAGTGGCTGACATTTTCATTTTTTACAGCAAGTCTTTTATATCATTTTTTTGATGATCAACGGTATGCGTCAGTTATATTTTTCAATTGCTGCTTAGTAGCTTTACTATATCATTACATTGCAAAAAAAGAAACAGTAGCCTTTTTTGCCCCCATAATAGTTTCTTTGGCCATTGCGTGGTCAACTTCGATTAGTCTTGGATATCATTTTACAATTCTTTTTTCGACAGGAATGATCATGAGCTTTGTGGTTTTGTATTATGAAGATTTAAAATCAATTTTAAACTCAAAATATTATTTTTTATTAATTGCCATTTCGGTTTGTATGGTTTCGTTTATTTCAAACAAAACTCCGTATAGAGAAAGTTCGATAACTGAATTAACCTATAGATTAGATTCGGTTTCACCTAAATTAAAATATATTAAAACAGACAAAGATACGTTTGAGCATCATTTAGAATTAAAGCAACTAATACGGAAATATGGATCGAATTTTATTGTCGCTCCAAATACTCCAATGGCGAACTACATCTTTAATACACAAAGCAAATTGCCTGCAGACTGGATCATATCTACCGAAGTCCTAAATAAAGAAGATGTATTTATAAAACTTGCATCTGACAAGAAAAATTATATTTTTGTAGAGCGAACTTACATTGATGGCGAAAATTTAATGGGAGAAGTATTTACGTACAGTAAGATTACTCTTTTTATTGTTAAGAATTTTAATCGTATAGATCAAACCAAACACTTTGTTGTTTATAATTCATTGAAATATAAATGAAAAATTATCTGAATCTAATTCGATTTGATCAATATTTAAAAAACTTATTTGTCTTTGCTCCTCTTTTTTTCGGAAGAGAGTTTCTTTATTTTGACCTACTGCTCAAAGTCTTTCTTACTTTCTTATGCTTTTGCATCGCGTCAAGCGGAATATATATTCTTAATGACTTGTTTGACATAAAGGAGGATAAAGCTCATCCTGAAAAATCTAAAAGACCAATCGCCTCAGGAAAAATAAAGCCACAACGTGCTATTTATATAATGGCGTCATTGATTACACTATCTCTCATATTTTCGTTCCTCCTATCAACACGTTTATTTTTTATAATTGCTTCTTATATTTTACTCAACTTTTTATATTCAAAATGGTTGAAACACATTGCCATCCTGGACATAAATATCATCGCAATTGGATTTATATTAAGACTTTTGGCCGGAACTGCTATTACAGCAATAGTCCTTTCGATCTGGATATTATTAATAACTTATCTTTTAGCTCTTTTCTTAGGAATTGCAAAAAGAAGAACTGATGTTGCCTTGGCACAAAATGGTTTGAAAGTCAGAAAAAATATCGAAGGGTATAATTTAGTGTTTATTGATACTATACTAGGCATTTTAAGCTCTATGATAATTGTATGCTATATATTTTATTGTATCTCTCCTGAAGTGCAAAAACATTACAATTCTCCATTATTATATATATCTATAATTTTTGTGATAAATGGTATTTTTCGTTATTTAAAACTGGCATTAGTAGATAATTCTACTTACTCTCCCACTCTAATTGTTATAAAAGACCGATTCATTCAAATAATGATCTTATGCTGGATTATTTTAATGAGTTACCTATTGTACTTTAACAGATGAAAACAATAGCCTTTTTTGATTTTGACGGAACACTTTATAAAAAAGACAGTCTACTTGAATTTACTAAATTCTCGAAAGGAAACATTGCTTTATATTTGGGTTTAGTACTACTATCTCCTTATTTGATTGCATTAAAACTGGGATTATATTCAAATGAAAAAGCGAAGACTAAATTTATAAGTCATTTTTTCAAGGGCTATAAGTATGTCGATTTTAATATTTTATGTCATAACTTTTCTTTAAAAAAAATCGAACAGAATCTTGCGAAAGATATCTATGCCAAATTCTTAAGTCATATCAAAAATAATGACATGGTTTATATTGTAACCGCTTCAATACCGGAATGGATTCAGCCTTGGAGCCATCAATTTGGAGTCACCGTAATAGGAACAAAAATCGAAATTAAAAATAACCTTCTGACTGGAAATTTTTCAACCAGAAATTGTTTCGGACCCGAAAAAACAAATAGAATAAAAGAGATCATAAATCTTGATGAATTTGACAAAATTTACGTTTACGGCAGTGGCAAAGGAGACTTAGAAATGCTAGCGCTCTCTAAACCTATCATTTAAAGGTGTTTCTACATATAAATATAAAAAAATCGATACCAGATTTAAAACAATAAATTCAAATACAAAATTGGCAGATATTTTATTGACTAGCGTTACAAAAACACCTACATGAATAAGATAAAAAGTATACGAACTTTTACCTAATAATACAAAGAGAGGAGTACTTAGAATCTTTGCTAAGCTAGTTTTTTCGGTAATCAGTCCCCAGAACAAAGGAGCTATACCAAACAATGGCAACATCAAATTATTAATTACGACTCCAGTATAACAATCTTTTCCATCTCCGTTTCCAACTTTTAAAATCATTAATAAATACACACAAATTATTATGACAGTTATTCCTATTGCAGTAACGAATTTTGTTCTAAAATTATCCTGATATTTTTTAACGAATAATGCTAATCCAATACCAATAAAAAATTCGGTTATTCTGCCAAAAAAAGTAAGATTGAGCATGAATAAATTTGTTTTCATCAACCCAAAAGTTTTAAAACCCAGATTATTTATTTCACCAAAAAGATAAACCAGAACCATTCCCAATCCAATAAAAACGACAGGTATAATAAAAAGAAAAAACTTCTTCCTTTTTATCAAAATAAAAAAAACAGGTGCCAGGAAATAGAACATTTCTTCGACAGTAAGAGACCATCCCTGCCCCACTCCTGAGTAAATATAATCCTGAAAAAAACCTCTTAGAAAAGTGATATTCAAGAGGTATATTTTTAAATAAGTCATGCTGTATTGTGCTTTATAAATCGCAAAACAAATGAATGTAATTGTCGTTAAAATAAAATACATGGGATAAATCCTTGCGAATCTTTTCTTCATGAACGCTTTAAAACTAATATGTTCATAATCAAAGTAGCGGTAACAAATTAAAAAACCACTTAAAACAAAAAAAATAGTAACGCCAATATGCAATTCATTAAAAATAGTAAAAGTAGTTTTGCTAAAAACAGGATGAAATAAAAAGAAATGATTCAAATAAACCATATAAGCAGCAATTGCCCGTATACCGGTTAATGAAGCGAAATATTTTTTTTTTGTAATCATTAAATCCCAAATGTATAAGTATGCAAACTAAACCAAATTCTTTTTAAAATAAATACAAAGCACAAACAAATAAAGAAAATTATCAAAGGCCTGCGCTATAACAACTCCCTCGATCCCAAAAATCCTTATAAAATAAAGGCTTGAAAAATATAAAACGACAAGTGATGCTAACTCTGAAATTATAAAAGTACCTGTCAATTTTTTAGCCAAAAATTGAAACCCTAAAATCAAAGAACAAACCTTAAAAACGTCACCCAATAATTGCCAGAAAAACAAGCTTTCGACAGGCAGAAAGTCGGCTGTAAAAAGCAGTCTTATGATAAAAAAACGTAAAAAATAAATCAGCATAACTCCAATAATAAAAACGGGTAAAATGTTTTTATAGTAACTCCAAAATATGGTTTTAGTTTCTTGATTTGTTTTTGAGTTTGACAATTTTGGTAAAAAATAAACACTTAAAAGAGTCGAAACAAATAGTAAATAATAAGAGGAGATTCTAGTCATTGTTTCCCAATATCCTGCCTGATCTATTCCTAAAGTTTCTATGACGTGATTCCGAATTGCCAGTAAAACAAAAGGTCCAAAAACAGCCGAAACCAAAGCCATCAAAGAATAAGACGATAAATTTTTTATTATCCTGAAATCGAATAAACGAAATCGGATCGTATCAAAAAAAGAAATTTCTTTATTGATGAAATAAAACGTTACGAAAAACAATAATGCCGGCGAAATAACAACGGCTAATAATGCTCCTACAGTCTTAAAATTTAAAATTAATAGTACCGACACCAATAAACCGATCGTATTACCAATACAGTTAATCCAGATTACATTTTTGAATTTTCCTAAACCGTTAATTACAGCAAGTAAAAAAATAGAAATAGCATACCAAGGCAAAGCCAAAGCTAATATTTTAAACACCAATGAAAATTCAAAATTATCCCCAAAGATTCTACTATTCCAGAATGAGGCAAGAAAAAAAAGAAGTCCGCTTAAAACAATCACAACGACTAATAGTGCAATACAAACTGTAGCAATTATCTTTTGAATTTCAACTTTATTCTTTTCATTTTCAGCAACGTATTTTACAATTCCGCTCTGAAAACCCAGTGTCGAAATACTTTCCAGCGAAGTCAAAAAATTACGAAGATTTCCAACTAAAGCCATTCCAGCCGGCCCAACAAAAACTGCTAAAAGTTTTGAGGTAATTAACCCAATTCCTATTTTCAACAGTACACTCAGACTATTGAAAGAAGTGATTCTAAACAGGTTGTTCTGAGTATATTTCTTAACGAAGCCCAAGCTAATATTTATTAATTATTTCGATAATAAAACTAACCTCTTCATCCTCTAAAACAGGACTTATAGGCAAACTCAAAACTTCATTATGAATTTTCTCCGTAATGGGAAAAGACAAATTATTCCAGTCCGGAAATGCTTTTTGCTTGTGTGGCGGAAAAGGATAATGAATAACGGTCTGAATATTATTTTGAGCTAAATAAGCCTGTAAATCTGCTCTGTTTGAGCTTCGGATAACAAATAAATGAAAGACATGATTGTTAGAAAAATCCCAAACCGGAAGTACTATTTTGTCGTTTTTAATTTCAGCTAAATAACGTTTTCCAATCGCACGGCGTTTATTGTTATCAGCATTTAAATTGGGTAATTTTAAATTTAAAAATGCTGCCTGAATTTCATCTAATCGTGAATTTACACCGATATATTCATTATAATATTTTTTCTCTGATCCATAATTCCGAAGCGAATAAAGCACTTTTGCCAATTCAGCATCGTTTGTGGTGATCGCTCCGCCATCTCCTAAAGCGCCTAAATTTTTTCCCGGATAAAAGCTGTAAGCAGCGGCTCCAAAAGAGTCTTCGACTTCGCTCAGAGTGATATTTGGTGATTCCAGAGTACTATTTTTAGAGTCTTGCTTATGGATCGCACCGTGAGATTGTGCGGCATCCTCAATGGTTATTAAATTATTCTTAACAGCTATTTGATTGATTTTGTTCATTTCAGCCAATTGACCGTATAAATGAACGACTAAAATTGCTTTTGTTTTTGGGGTGATTTTCTCTTGGATTAAATCAGGATTTATAGTGTATGTTTCTAATTTTGGCTCGACCAAAACCGGAATTAAATCTGCTTGCAAAATTGCTAAAATACTTGCGATGTAAGTATTTGCCGGAACGATAACTTCATCTCCTTTTTGGAGTTTCCCCAACGCTATATATCCTTTAAAAATTAAAACCAAAGCATCAAAACCATTCCCTGTCCCAATGCAATATGAAGCATTGCAATAGTCAGCAAAAGTCTTTTCAAATGTTTCCAGTTCATTTCCTAAAATATACCAGCCGTTATGCAAAACTGTTTTCAATTTTTTCTGAAAAGCAGTTTCATAAGGTGCATTTATTTTTTTAAGATCCAGAAATGGTATCATTTTACTTTTTTAATTTAAACAAAAATACCATTTAACTTATTATAATTTGAAGTTTCGACCTCGTAAAAATCATGCACCACAGTACTCGCTCCAAAACTCTCTTTCCAATACGATAATCCGGCATTTAGATTTCTTCCCTGATTTTCATTTGAAATTCCAAAATCAAAAAATCGCTTTTTCGCAAATCTTTCCTGAATCAAATAATGAAATAGATAATCTAAACTTCCCAGATTTTCCTGATTTTCGTTTTTTGAAATATATTGACAATGGGCCACCGTTTCTGTTTCAAAAACAGTAGTTCCTGCTATGATTTTATCTTCTAAATAAATATTAAACTGATGAATATTTTCAGGAAAATGCGTTTTTAAAGAATCCATCTCATCTACAGAATGAACAGGTTTTGCATTGTGTTTTACCTCTAAATTCGGAATCAGAACTTCATTCCAAAACGATTCAAAATGATCTTCTTCCTTAATTATTAACTGATTGGAGATCGCTTTCTGAAAACCCCTTTTTCTGATTTTTGAAGTACTGTTCTCCTGTGATAAATCGATTACCGAAAGCGAATCACGACGTATTAATTTCGCTTCCGCCAAAAACAAAACGTACAAAACTTCTTCTGAAGGTTTTAGATGATAAACAGAAGGGAGTGTTTTAAAATATAATTTTTGAAAATTATTCTTATTAAGAAAAGACAAAACTGCCTGAAAAATTTCTATAACTGCAGCCAATTTAATTTGTTCCCTATACACCAATCCTCCGTAAGTAAGGCCCTGATGCGAATGTATCGTTTCGCTAACTTTATTAGCGGGTAACACACTTACGAGCTTTTGATCTTCGAAAACTAAAAGCGAAAAATCATCAAAACGATCTGCATGGTATTCCATAAAATCGCGATGAAATAAAAATGTTGCGTTTTTGGCCCGACCAATAAAGTCATTCCAAATGTTATAATCACTTTTAAGGTATTTTTTTACGGTAAGATTTGTCATTTTTCTTCCACAGCTTTTAATAGACGGGTAGCGATTAAGTCAATTTATAACTAAAAACTTTTTTAATACCTCTAATCTTTGGCTAATATCGTTTAAATATTTTATTTGTGGTCAAATGCAGGTAAATACCATTTGAATTTTACGGCCAATAATCGAACAGTGATAATAACAACAGAAGTTACCAGATATAAAATATCATCATTTAGATTCAGTTTTTTAAGAGCAAAAAACACAATTCCGCCAAAAATACAAATCGTGGCATAAATTTCTCTTCTAAATATCGTTGGGATCTCAGTACACAAAATATCACGCGTAACGCCTCCAAAACAAGCCGTCATAGTTCCTAAAGCAATACAAATTACAGGATGTAAACCAGTCATTATTCCTCTTTCAAGACCAATTAAAGTAAAAACCCCTAACCCAATGGTATCAAACAAAAACAAGGAAGTTCTTAATTTATCAAACTTTTTCCTGAAAAGAATTGCCAATCCAAAACCTAAAATAATGACGTAAACATATTGCAAATCCTGCATCCAGCCCACCGGAGTTCTGCCTATTAATACATCACGAAGTGTTCCTCCGCCAACTGCAGTAACAAAAGCGATAATAAAAACACCAAACGGATCCAGCTTTTTATGCATGGCCGTTAATGCGCCAGACATAGCAAACGCCATTGTACCGATAAGATCTAATAAATGAAACATTTTGTTTTTTTAGGGTCAAAGGTACAACGGTGAAGAGGCACAAAAATAAAAAAGTTAAAAATTTTTAATTTATTTGTAACTTTTTTCTTTAATTTTAATCTCCACTTCAGGATTTCTTTTTTGAATAGCTTCAATAAATCTCATTTTATCTTTGGGCGAAATTAGTATCGTATCAAACTTGTTGTATAAGATTTCAAGTCTGTCAAAAGAAAGTGCAGGAGAGCTAATAATGTTATAGCTTTCAGAAACTCTCTTGATTTTCTGAATTTCAATGCATACATTAAAAAACAATCCGCATTTTATGAATAATTTTTCATTTTCGATTGTATAAAGAGTATTCGAAAACATATAGACAATAAAAACTACTGTCAATAGTATAAAGGCAAAACCCATCCATAATTGGTCATATACCAATCTTACCAACATTGCTCCAAAAATTAAAACAAGAAATAGTATAAACCAAAGATCAATTTTAGATTTAAATTTTTCCATTCATCAACAGTTTTTATATTATCTTTTTACATAAATCGGACTTCTCTTCAGCAAATACGAAATAGAATCTATCCAGCTGTCTTTTATATTCAGGAAAGGTTTACGGCTTTGAGAATAAATTTTAGTTCCGTTTTTATACATGTCAAAATAAACCATGTAATTGTAATACGTTTGTGTGCTTGCGCTTGTTGTAGAAATATCGCTCGTTTTTACTTTTTTATTATTGTCACTAACTTTAGCGTTTCCGCTGTTATAGGTTGATGCTGTAGATCCTTCTGAAATAGTATACGAAACCTTTGCAGCAATAATATTATCAACTCCCAGAATTTTTTGAAGATCTTCGATAGGGGTTTCATCAACGTTTTTATAATCAATTCCTGCTTTATGCAACAAACTGTTCGTTACTCTTAAATCCTGAACTGTTAAAGGAAAAAGGTTGGCAGATTTATCTAACAACTTGTTATAAAGATCACTTTGTGCAAACTTTGCCATTTCTTCAGAACTTTCCATACTACCGGAATTTACATACGGAACAGGCAATACAGCAATCGTGTTGGGTTTCATTGCTGCAACACTAATGGGACCGGAGTTATCTAAAGCAACAGCATTTGAAGTTGAAGCATTTGCAGATACATCAAAAGTTTGAGAACGGCCACTAGCAAAATCAATTTTGGCAATTTGAGCTACATCAAGTGAGATTAACAATGTTTCTCCAGGTAAAGAATATTCAACCTCTTTATCAGATATTTTAGCAATCGTACATTCAATAATCTGATAATCTCTCTTAATTATTTTATCGAGTTTTTTCCCGCCTTGAGCGAAAGTAAAAACAGAAACAAACAACATTAATACGACGGTAACAACTTTTGTAAAGTTCATGGTATTTAAATTAAATTTTCCTACTCTTGGGCTTTTCGGATTCGCCTTTAAAAAAATGCATCTTAAATTCATAAAACAAATGCATACTCAAATTTACGAAATTCGAAACAAAAACTCATAAAAAAACAAATTAACTACATATTCTGTGTGTAAAAATTGTAATCTTTCAGAATCACCCTTAAAAAATCGTTTTCGTTACCGGATTGATTTTTGATTCCAGTAACCGTTTCAATTTTAGATACCAGTTTAAAAATTACTTCATGATCGCGTTTTGCAAGCGCATTTTGAAAAGTTTCCTTAATAATTCGCATATCATTATCCGATAATTTAATGACCAAAGGATACGTAGGAACATACGCATCTCCTATTTCTTCCAGAATCGTGTGACTAATATTGATTTTGTTTTTTAAAGTTATAACAGCAGTTCCGGCAACCATATCACCCAATCGTTGTGCTTTTTTACTTGAAACCACACTAACGATCGCTACTATTCCGTAAAAAAGCGTAATATCTACTAATCTAAAAAACCAACGCATCAAATAATCTCCAAATCCGGCCTGATAACCGTCTATTTTTACGACTTTTATCCTGACTAATTTTTTTCCGATAGTTTGTCCCTCAAAAATGCTTTCCAGTGTGAGTGTATAAATAAAAAACGGAAAATAAAGGATCAAAATGATAGCTCCTTTGGACCAGCTATCTAATCTGTCAAATAAATTACCGAAATTTAACCCATAAAAAAATATCAGGGAAATCACGATTACATAAGCAAGTTTAATTGATAAATCGATAAAATAAGATCCTATTCGTTCACCTGCTGATGCAGCAATAAAATTTATTTTTACATTTTGTGTTGTATTTATAGATAATTCTGACATATTTTATATTTTAGCCTACAATGAGAGAAGTTGCCTTCATAAAACAAAATAAAGAAAAATGGCTTGAATTTGAGCTAGCTATTTTTGGTAAAGCTAAAAAAAATCCTGATGAGTTAGCGAATTTGTACATTCAAATGATGAATGACTTGTCCTATGCCCAAACGTATTACCCAAAAAGTAAGACAGTTGTGTACTTAAACCATCTTGCTTCGCAGATTTATCAAAAGATTTACAAAACCAAAAGAGCTGAAAAAAATAAAGTACTCGAATTTTTTACTACAGAAGTTCCTTTGCTTGTATACGAATACAAAAGGTATTTATTGTATGCGTTTATTTTATTTTTTGCCACAGTAGCAATGGGTGTTGTTTCTGCAAGATATGACACCAATTTTGTTCGATTGATTTTAGGCGATGGTTATGTAAACATGACCTTAGAGAATATAAAAAAAGGAAATCCAATGGCTGTTTACGGCTCCGGAAGTAACTGGGGAAGTTTTATTGGCATTACGATCAACAATCTGTATGTAGGCGCGAGATGTTACATTTATGGTATATTTGGTGGCCTTGGCACTTTTTATATCTTTTTACAAAACTCCTTGATGTTGGGATCTTTTCAATACTTTTTTTATGAGCAGGGCGTTTTCTGGAAAAGTGTTCGCGGTATCTGGATTCATGGTGCTATGGAAATTTTTGCAATTGTAATTGAAAGTGCTGCCGGATTTATCTTAGGCGCTTCTATCCTGTTTCCTAAAACTTTTTCGCGAGTAAATTCTTTCAAGATCGGCTTTAAAAACAGTTTCAAAATATTTCTAAGCACATTTCCTTTTACTATTAGCGCAGGGTTTCTCGAAGGTTTCATAACAAGATATTCTGTAGATATGCCCAACTGGTTAAGTAGTTTTATCATCTTACTTACCTTAGGAATAATTTCATTTTATTATTTGGTTTATCCTTTTCTCGTTCACAAAAAAGTACAACAATTATCCGCCAAATCGAATTAACCGAAACCAATAATGAATAGAATTTTAATCCTTTTATCTTTTCTTTTTTTCTCTGGTATCCTAAATGCCCAGGATTCTTTGGCTACAGCCGAACCTCCAAAAGCAACTACCGTAAAATATACCGAGAAAGATATTCAGATTGACTCCAGTACTGTAGAAGCCAAAACTTTTTCTAAAAATTTTAAAAAAAAATATACCGATCCTGATTTTGTTTATGAGCGTAAAGCCCCTGAAAAATCACTATGGCAACGTTTTTTAATATGGCTGGCAAGTATTTTCAGAAATCTTTTTCATTTTGAAAGTTCCCAAACTGCTCTGAATTTTGTTGCTCTTTTATTGAAAACGCTGGCAATCTTAATTATTATTTTTGTCATTTATCTCATTGCAAAAGCCCTTATCAATAAAGAAGGACAATGGATTTTTGGAAAAAATGCCAACAAAAGAAACATCCATTATTCTGATATAGAGAAAAATATTCATCTTCTGGACTTTGAAAAACTGATCAAAGAAAGTCTTCAATCCGGAGAAAAAAGAATAGTAATTCGCTACTATTATTTATGGCTGTTGAAAGTTATGGCACAAAATCATTATATCGAATGGGACATCGAAAAAACGAATTCTGATTATCTGTACGAACTACAAAGGCCTGTTTACAGAGAAGAATTTACGTATTTATCCTATTTATACAATTATATCTGGTATGGTGAATTTGAAATTGATCAAGCCGCATTTATAAAAGCAGAAAACCGATTTAAGAATGCTATAAAAACCTTTAGTAATGAATAAAAACATCAAAATTTACATTGCTGTTCTGGTTTTTATTTTAGCCTTAATCTTACTATCAGATCACAACAACCCCAAACCTATCGATTGGCGGCCTACCTATTCTGTCAATGACAAAATTCCGTACGGATTATTTGTTTTTGATAAAGAAATTAATGGCTTTTTTAAAAATCATAAAGTAGAACGAATCTCAACCCTTACCCCTTATGAATTTTTAGATTCAAAATATGATGAAAATCCTCTGCTAAAAAATTATACAATAAAAGGCAATTTCATTACTATATCTGAAGCAAATACAATTGACGAACAGTCTATTAAAGAAATCTTTTATTTTGTATCACACGGAAACAATGCTTTTTTAAGCATGAGAACATTTCCTCAATATTTATTAGACAGTTTAAAGGTCGAAGTCAAATCTGATTTTCAATATAACGGTACTACTTCAGTCTGGACAACTAACAAAAGTGTGAAAACCAAAAAATACAATTTTCAACAACAGGTAGAAGATTATTTTTCTAAAATTGACACCTTAAACACTACAGTTTTAGGATATCAGGGCACAAAAAATCAAAAGCATATTAATTATATAAAAGTTCCATATAGAAGAGGGCATTTTTACTTACATACTCAGCCCGTTGCTTTTACAAACTTCAATTTACTAAAAGCAGACCATTATCAATATGCTGAAAATGTGCTGTCCTATTTGCCGGAAGGTGCTATTTTTTGGTACACAAAAGGACAAAACGGCGAGAGCATTTCTGATTCACCATTACGCTATATCTTAAGTCAGCCTGCATTAAAATGGGCCTGGTATATCTTTTTAATTGGAATGCTGATTTTTATAATTTTTAATGCCAAACGAAAACAACGCATTGTTCCGATTTTAAAACCTTTACCCAATTTAACGGTTGATTTCACGAAAACAATCGGGAATTTGTATTATCAGGAAGGGGATCATACCAATATCATCGATAAAAAAATCATCTATTTTTTAGAAAAAATCCGAACGGAGTATTTAATTGACACCACAAAATTAGACGACGATTTTATCAAAAAATTGCATTATAAAACAGGAAAAAGTATAACGGATATACAAGAACTTGTATTTTTGATTAACGAACACCGAAATAGCTATCACGGAAGTCTTGAAGAAGATTTAATCCGAATTAATGACGCTATCGAAAAGATTTTACATTAAAATATTAGCCAAAGATTAGAATGATTACACAGATTAGAAAATTTAATACCTTTTAATAAAAAATCATTTTAATCATTCTAATCTGTTAAAAAAAACAATTCAAAAAGAAAACATACCAAACATGGACGACATCAATACTACCGAAAACGAAATCACAAACGAAAATGTGAATTTTGAGACCAGAATAAATTTAACCCCACTTTTAGACCACGTAAATAGTATCAAAAAAGAACTTGAAACGGTTATTGTGGGACAACACAAAATGATCGATCAGCTTTTGGTCGCTATTTTATCAAACGGTCATGTTTTGCTTGAAGGTGTTCCCGGAGTGGCTAAAACAATTACGGCCAAGTTATTATCTAAAACATTGAACATAGGCTTTAGCCGAATTCAGTTTACACCGGATTTAATGCCTTCGGATATTTTAGGAACCTCAATTTTTAATCTGAAAAATTCCGAATTTGAATTTAAAAAAGGTCCTGTTTTCTCCAATCTAATTTTAATTGACGAGATAAACCGTGCGCCTGCCAAAACGCAAGCTGCCCTTTTTGAAGTTATGGAAGAACGTCAGATTACGATTGACGGTGCCGCTTATCAGCTTGAAACGCCCTTTTTGGTTATTGCTACACAAAACCCAATTGAGCAAGAAGGAACATATCGTTTGCCTGAGGCGCAATTAGACCGTTTTTTATTCAAAATCACGATTGATTACCCTAAACTAAATGAAGAAATTCTAATTATCCAAAGAGAACATTTATTACAGGATCACGGAAAATTAGAAGCTATAAAAACCATCCTTTCTGCTGCAGAAATAAAGGGATACCAGGCGTTGGTCAAACAAATTAGAGTAGAGCAGAATTTATTAGAGTACATTGCCCGAATTGTAGTAAACACAAGAGAAAATGCCTTTTTATATTTAGGGGCTTCGCCTCGTGCTTCAATCGCTATTTTGAATGCGGCAAAAGGGTTCGCTGCCATTCGTGGTCGTGATTTTGTTACTCCGGAAGATATTAAAGAAGCCGCAATTCCGGTTTTGCAACATCGTGTCATTGTAGCTCCTGAACGTGAAATGGAAGGAATTACAAGCTCCGAAATTGTAAAACAGATTATTGAAACCGTAGAGATTCCACGATAGTTTTTCAGTTACAGTTCTCAGTTGTTACACTTGGATATTAAATCTTTTTAAATGAAATTTTCTAAATTATTCCTTTTACCCTTAATTTATATTTCGTTGGTTAGCTTTAAACCAATGAATAATAAGACTTTAAAAAATACAAATTCATTAATTTATATTGCAAGTGACAAGCAACAACTTGAAACATTACTTAGAAAGACTTACGAATGGATCGAAACTAAAAGCTTAAAGATCGATTTTGATGTTGTGAAAAATAAAAAAGGAGACAAATACATTGGCTTAAACCTAAAAGCACACAACAAAAGAGTAGAAGAACTAAAAAAAACAAACTTTTTTGCAAAAGAATTTCTTGACAATTACAATAAGATTGGATTAAAAATTGGAGACAATCTTAAAACTAAAAAAATAGAATACCTTGTTGGAGATTTGCCTCCATACGGCAATGATACCAATATGTGGTGTGATTGCCAGGACAGCCCCGAAGAATATTGGAAAACGATGAAGATAAGCATTGTAAAAATCGAGAATAACAAAGCAAACTTAAATTGGACGTGGACGGAATGGAAAGATAAATCTAAATACAATGTAAAAGCAATTAAAGAAAATGGTATCTGGAAAATAGCCTGTTTAGAAGGCTTTGATTACGATAGCCTGACTAAAATATAGGAATTAAAAAATTAAACTTTAAATATTTTTTAAATTGAAATTCATAAAAAGCCTTTACCTCAATAACTTCTTCTTCTATGTGCTTTTAGGCATTATTGGACTGTTTGTTTGCGCTTTTATTTTTCCGAATTTATACAATGCCGTTTGGTTTGTTGTTTTGGTTTTAACTACTTTTCTGGGACTTGATATTTTAATTTTATATTTTGCAAAAATAGGAATAGAAGCAGAAAGAATAACACCTGAGAAACTGTCAAACGGAGATTTAAACCCTGTAACTATCCGCATAAAAAATCATTATACATTTAAAATTTCGATTAAAATCATAGATGAAATTCCGTTTCAATTTCAAGTGCGTGATTTCAAACTTTCAAAAACCATCAAAGCTTCTGAACAAAAAGAAATTGGTTATGATTTGCGTCCCACAGAACGTGGAGAATATTATTTTGGATTCCTAAACATCTACGTTTCTTCTCCCTTACAATTAATATCGAGAAGATTTACTTTCGATAAGGATAAAAGGGTGCCAACATATCCTTCTTACATTCAGTTGAGGAAATATGATTTATTAGCTTTTTCGAATAATTTACACCAATACGGAATCAAGAAAATCCGCCGAATTGGCCATACCATGGAATTCGAGCAAATTAAAGAATATGTTCAGGGCGATGATCTCAGAACGCTAAACTGGAAAGCTACCGCAAAGAAAAATGCCCTGATGGTCAACCAGTTTCAGGACGAAAAATCACAATCGGTTTATTTGGCAATTGATAAAGGCCGTGTAATGCAAATGCCTTTTGACGGATTGAGTTTGCTGGATTATGCGATTAATTCGACTTTGGTTTTAGCAAATGTTATTCTGAAAAAACAAGATAAAGCCGGAATTTTTGCTTTCTCAAAAAAAGTAGAAAACAGAGTCTACGCAGAGAAAAGAGCCTCGCAAATGCAAAAGATTCTGGAAACCTTATACAACATCAAAACTGATTTTTTCGAAAGTGATTACAGCCGTTTGTATGTTGATATCAAAAAAAATATCAATCAGAGAAGTTTGATTATTTTGTATACCAACTTTGAAACCATGGATGGCCTAAATCGCCAATTACCTTATTTAAAAGGAATTGCAAAAAACCATCTATTAGTAGTGGTTTTCTTTAGCAATACAGAATTGAATGCGATCATCAACAAAAAAACAGATACCATTCAGGAAGTTTATGATAAAGTAATCGCCGAAAAATTCATGTTCGAAAAACGCTTGATCGCAAACGAACTTAAAAAATACGGAATTCATTCGGTTTTAACGCAACCTGAAAATCTGACTTTAGATGCGATCAATAAATATTTAGAGATTAAGGCGAGAGGGATTTTGTAGAAATGTAAAATGTTGGTTGTGAGAAGTGAAATGTAAAATTGAAAACAAATAATTGGATTTTTTTAATGACTAAAGATTGGTCTTCTTAACATTATTAAAACATCAATTTCTTACTTCAAATTTAGAATATTCAAAAAATATTTAAACCTTTATCACTTTGTTCCTTATTAAACCTTTTTAACTCTAAAAAAATGAAAAAACTAATCCTAATCTTATTCGTTTTCACCAGCTTTTTGTCTCATGCACAAAAAACAGAAAACATTATCATTATCACCACAGATGGTTTTAGATGGCAGGAAATTTTTAAAGGAATAGATCCGGCAATTGCCAACGACAAAAAATTCAATCAGGGTGATAGTACTTACATTTATAAAAAATATGCCAGTGCAGATTTTCAGGAATCCCGAAAAAAAATCATGCCTTTTTTATGGTCAGAGATGGTTTCTAAAGGTCAGATTTACGGCAATCGCGATCTTGGAAATAAAGTCGATGTTTCGAATCCGTATTGGTTCAGTTATCCCGGATATAGCGAGATTATGACCGGAAACGTTGATGTTGCTGTTAATTCTAATAGTTATAAAGCAAATCCAAATGTCAATGTTTTGGAATTCCTAAACCAACAACCAAAACTAAAAGGCAAAGTAAATGCTTTTGGAGCATGGGATGCTTTTGACCGAATTTTGAATGAGCAAAGAAGTAATTTCCCGGTAATTTCTGCCTTTGATAATGTGGGAGGAAATAAACCAACAACCACTCAGAAACTATTAAACGAAATGCGTAATAATTCATTTAAACCCTTTCATGAAGATGAATGCCTTGATGTTTTTACACATTATGAAGCTTTAGACGAACTTAAAACCCGAAAACCAAAAGTACTTTATATTGCTTACGGAGAAACCGATGAATGGGCACATTCAGGACATTACAGATCATATCTTGATGCTGCAAACCAGGTTGACAAATGGATCAAAGAAATTTGGGATTTTGTGCAAAATGATCCTCAATACAAAAACAAAACAACTTTACTAATCACTGTTGACCACGGTCGCGGAGATAAAACAAAAGCACAATGGACAGATCACGGTGCCGATGTTCCGGGTGCATCACAAATTTGGTTCGCCGCAATGGGACCAGAAATTGCACCAAAAGGTGAAATCAAAACGGAATCACAATTGTATCAAAAACAAATCGCTCAAACTATTGCCAAAATTATGGGATATACTTTTACAACCTCACATCCTGTTGCAGAAGAAATTTCAGAAGTGTTCAAGAAATAGTTTTTTTGCGACAAATTCTTGTTGCAATCTTCATCATAAAAATTTAGCCACAGATTAAAGGATTAAAAGGATTAAAAATCTATCTAATCATTTTAATCTGTGGCATAAAAATTCTTGACCTGAGCGATAGTGAACAAGCGAAGTAAATTCGTGGCAAACATTTTTTTCATTTTGTATCTCAAATAGCTCCACGTTTTTGAAAATCTTGCAATAAAAAACCTTTGAACCTTTGTCCCTCTGAACCTTTGCAACTTTTAAGAAAAAACTAAGTATCTTAGCACCTTAGAAACTCAGTACCTTTCAGAATGAAACAAATTACTTCAATACAAAATCCGTTTATAAAATCACTTGTTTTACTTCAGGAAAAGGCAAAAGCCCGAAAACAAACCGGAACATTTTTGATTGAAGGCTTACGCGAAATTTCATTAGCCATAAAAGGCGGTTACGAAATAGAAACTGTTTTATTTTTACCGGAATTGGTTACTGAAAATCAGATCAATAAATTGTTAAATACGCCAGTTTCATTAATCGAAATCAATAAAGAAGTCTATCAAAAACTAGCCTATCGCGATACGACCGAAGGTATTCTGGCTATAGCCAAAACAAAATCGATGCTTTTATCAGATTTAAAACTATCTGACAATCCTTTGATTATTGTAGCCGAAGCTCCTGAGAAACCAGGAAATATTGGCGCACTTTTACGTACTGCAGATGCTGCAAATTTAGACGCCGTTTTGATTGCAAACCCAAAAAGCGATTTATACAACCCAAATATTGTTCGTTCGAGTGTAGGATGTTTGTTTACCAACCAAATTGCAACAGGAACAACAGCAGAAATCATTGCTTTCCTGAAAGAAAAAAAGATTAATTTTTATTGCGCCACATTACAAAATTCAACCTCTTATCATACACAAGACTTTACGACTCCGACCGCTTTGGTTGTGGGCACAGAAGCGACAGGATTAACACAGGATTGGCGCGATGCTGCAACTCAGAATATTATAATTCCGATGCAGGGCGAAATCGACAGCATGAATGTGTCTGTTGCGGCAGCTATTTTAATTTTCGAAGCCAAACGCCAACGAGGATTCAACTAAAAAATCTTACCTTATGAATTACAAATTATCTCTTTTAGCAGTATTATTTAGTTTTTCTGTTTCAGCACAAATAACCAATCAGGAAGTTGATGAATTGGTAAACCGTACCATAAAAGCTTTTGACGTTCCCGGAATTGCAGTGGCGATTGTAAAAGACGGAAAAGTAGTGCTTGCAAAAGGATATGGTGTAAAATCAGTGGTAACACAACAAAAAGTAGATGCCAATACACTTTTCGGAATTGCCTCAAACAGTAAAGCCTTTACGACAGCTGCTCTTGCCATGCTGGTGGATGAAGGCAAAATAAAATGGGACGATAAAGTCACACAATATCTTCCGGATTTTAAAATGTCTGATGATTATGTAACCAAAGAATTTACAATTCGCGATTTATTAACACACAGAAGCGGACTCGGTCTTGGTGCAGGAGATTTGATGATCTGGCCTGACGGAAGCGACTTTAAAGCACAGGATATTATTCACAATTTAAGATATTTAAAACCTGTTTCTAGTTTCAGAACCAAATACGATTATGATAATCTAATGTACATTATTGCAGGCGAAATTGTACACGTGGTAAGCGGAAAAACCTGGGCAGATTTTGTTGAAGAACGTATTATGAAACCTCTGGAAATGAATAATAGTGTGGCTTCTGTAAAACGTTTAAAAGATACTACAAACATCATTACACCGCACGTTCCTCTTGATGGCAAACTAAAAACCATCAAACGCTATGAAAATCAGCTTTTTGATGGTGCAGCGGGAATTTACTCAAGCGTAAATGACTTGAGCAAATGGGCTATTTTGCAAATCAATAACGGCAAATATGGCGACAACAAGCAGTTGTTTTCAGAAAAAGAACACGACGAAATGTGGCAATTGCAAACCATTATCCCGGTAAAAACAAGAGCTCCTTACAATACTCATTTTTCAGGTTATGGTTTAGGCTGGTTTTTAAGTGATGTCAAAGGATACAAGCAAGTTTCGCATACCGGTGGCCTGGAAGGAAATGTAACGCAAACAACCTTGATTCCTGAATTAGGTTTAGGAATTATTGTTTTAACGAATCAACAATCCGGAGCAGCATTTAGCGCTATAACAAACACTATAAAAGACAGCTATTTAGGCATTAAATCTGATGATTATGTAACCGTTTACAGCAACCGAATGAAAGCCAGTGAAGCATCAGCCGATAAAGTTACGGATGAAGTTTGGGCAACAGTCACCAAAAACAAAAAAGATAAATTAAAAACTGATTTTTCTAAAATTACAGGAATTTACAAAGACAATTGGTTTGGAGAAATCACCATAACAGAGAAAAAAGGAAAAGTATATTTTGCTTCAAAACGTTCTCCTCAACTTGTTGGTGAAGTTTTTTTCTATAAAGACGGAAACTATGTTGTAAAGTGGAATAACGCTTTTTTCCACGCCGATGCACATTTACTTTTCAAATACGATGAAAGTGGAAAAGTTATTAATCTAAAAATGCTTCCAATTTCTGAATTGACTGATTTTAGTTATGATTTTCAGGATCTGGATTTTTCGAAAGAATAATTATTGATTTCAGATTTCAAGTTTCAAGTTGGAAACTGGGGCTAAACATAGAACTTGTTAATCTTTGTCAAAGTTTAAAACTTTGGCAAAGATAGCTGTAGACAATAGTTTATGTAGTCCGTATGGGACATTTTCTCTGGGGTTGTTTTTGCTACCGATATGTAACTCCTAGCAGAGCATTATCTGTACAAACAATGTTTATTTACTATCAATATCAATTTCCATAAAAAATATCCCGTTAGGGATTACATATCGGTAAAACATACTATTCTTTCTCTGCTTTTTTGTTCCGTTAGGGACTACACCAACATTTAATAAAACTTAGGAAATTCAAGAATCTACCCTTTAAAATCAGAAATCTAAAATATAAAATCAACAATCCATTCCCTTGCGTATGTTTAAATTTATTCCTATTTTTAGTACTTGAACCATGCCGTTATGATAGAAATAGATATTGAAAAAGAAAACAAAGCGATTGCGCAGGAATACAAAGAATTACTACGAATCAGTTATCAGACCTTAAGTCCTACTGATAAAAAATTAATCCGGAAAGCATTTGATGTTGCTGTAGATGCACATAAAGAACAAAGACGTAAATCTGGTGAAGCGTATATCTTTCATCCTATTGCAGTTGCAAAAATTGTGGCTTCTGAAATTGGTTTGGGAGCGACCTCTATTGCTGCGGCTTTATTGCACGATGTTGTAGAAGATACTCCTATGACAGTCGAAGATATTGAGCGATTATTCAACCCAAAAGTGGCTCAATTAGTCGAAGGTTTGACGAAAATTTCGCTGGTTCAAAAAGATCTGAACGCTTCGATGCAGGCAGAAAATTTTAGGAAAATGATCCTGACACTGAACGATGATGTTCGTGTAATTTTGATCAAACTGGCGGATCGTTTGCACAATATGCAAACTATGGATTCGATGGCGGAATACAAACAAACTAAAATCGCCTCAGAAACACTTTACATCTATGCTCCCCTCGCCCATCGTTTGGGACTTTATAACATTAAAACTAAGCTGGAAGACTTAGGATTAAAATATACAGAACCTGCAGTTTACAATGACATTGTCAGCAGAATAAGAGAAACAAAAGAAGAGCAGGATGCTTACATCAAAGATATTTCGGATGTCTTAAAGAAATCTTTAGATAATGAAGGTATCGATTATGTAATCAAAGGCCGTCCGAAATCTATTTATTCGATTCGTCGAAAAATGCGTGCTCAAAATGTGAGTTTTGACGAAGTTTATGACAAGTTTGCCTTAAGAATTGTCTACAAATCAGATCCTCACGACGAAAAATTTGTGGCCTGGAAAATCTATTCGATCGTAACTGATCACTATAGACCAAGTCCAAGTCGTTTGCGTGACTGGATTTCTTCTCCAAAATCAACCGGTTACGAAGCGTTGCACATTACCGTTATGGGACCAAAAGGCCGCTGGGTAGAAGTGCAGGTTCGAAGCGAGCGTATGGATGAAATTGCAGAAAAAGGGTACGCAGCACATTACAAATACAAAAACGGTGCAACAGAAGAAAGTGGTCTCGATGTCTGGTTGAATTTGCTTCGCGAGGCACTGGAAAATCAGGAAACCAATGCAGTTGATTTTGTAGAAGATTTTAAAATGAATTTATATTCAAAAGAAATCTTCGTCTTTACGCCAAAAGGAGAAATCAAATCGCTGCCAAAAGGAGCCACTTCACTTGATTTCGCCTTTAGTATTCACTCCGAAATTGGAATCAAGACCAGAGGAACTCGTGTAAACGGACGTTTAGTTCCCTTAAATCATGAACTTAAAAGTGGTGATCAGGTCGAAGTCATTACTTCTGCCAATCAAAAACCAACGATAAACTGGTTAGAATACGTAACGACTTCAAGAGCCAAAAATAAAATCAAAAACGTTCTTAACGAGAACACTAAAAAAATTGCCGAAGAAGGAAAAGAATTACTCACCCGAAAACTGAAGCATTTAAAAATAACCATTAACGAACAGGTGATCAACGAACTGGTTAATTTCTTTAAACTTAAAACCAGTTTAGATTTATTTTACAGAGTTGGTATTGGAGCGATCGAAAACCAACAATTAAAAGATTACGCTGCACAAAAAAGCAACAGTTTCATCAATTTCTTCAAAAATAAAATTAAAAGAAATAAAGAAACAACCGCCGCAGAAGACATTCATAAACCTGTGATGAGCAGTAATTATGATATGTTGGTTTTTGGCACTGAACACGATAAACTCGATTACAAACTTTCACCCTGTTGTAATCCAATTCCGGGAGATGATGTTTTTGGTTTTGTAACGATAAACGAGGGAATCAAAGTTCACAAAAAAGATTGTCCAAACGCGATCGGAATGCAATCGAATTATGCGTACCGTATTATGAGTGCCAAATGGATCGATTCGTCTCAGGAAGAGTTCAAAGCCATTATCAATATTACAGGAATGGATGTTTTAGGATTGACCAATCAGTTGACAAGGGTAATTTCAAACAACATGAGCGTGAATATTCAGAGTATTTCGCTAAGTACAGATGCCGGTATTTTTCACGGTCAGATTGCCGTTATTGTTCAGAATAACACCATTTTGAAGAAAATGATTAATGCTATTAAAAAAATTGATGGTGTTGATAAAGTGACGAGAGAATACAGAACCTAAAATCATCATCAACACTTTCCACATAAAAGATGGAATTTAAATTAGCATTCTAAATATGAAAAATGAGGTTTTAGAGATTCCATCAGTACATTTTAATGAGAACGGAGAACTTATAATCTTGGCTTCTAAATCTTCTTCAAAAGATGATTTTGATTTTTTTCAGGGAAAATTTGTTATTCTGAACAAAAAACTGAAACGGAGATTTGCAAATTGTACCGAATGGATCGAATTTTCGTCGACTCAGGAAATGTACAAGATCTTAAACGGAATAGGTAATATCGATAATTTTCTGGCGACCTTTGATGGTGAACCTTTTGAAGGCATGACAGTAAGATTATTTAATCCTGCTACAAGATTGTGGAGTATTTATTGGGCAGATTCAAATACAGGAACTTTAGACAAACCTGTAGTTGGTTCTTTTGAAAATAAAATTGGACATTTTTTTTCTAAAGATATTTTTGACGGTAAAAATGTATTACAAGTATTTCGTTGGGATGCCCGTGATGAAAACAATCCTGTTTGGAGTCAGGCTATGTCTGATGACAAAGGGAAGAACTGGGAATGGAATTGGTATATGTACATGTCTAAAACTAAATAAAGAATTGTTATTTTTATCATAAATACAAATAATTATGTTAATTAAGTTTATTAGAACTTTCTAAAATTTAATGTTGTAAAAGCCTGTATTTGATGCATTGTTACGAATCAAATACAGACCTTAACGTTAAACTTTAAACCCGAAACTTTTATTCATTAAAAATAAAAAATTATCTTTGCCGGATATGACACTCATTTCAACTGACAACACTAAGAATCAAGAAATTGTAAAAAATGTTTTTACAATGTATCTTGAGCAAAAAGGGCATCGCAAAACTCCTGAGCGTTATGCTATACTTCAGGAAATTTACGATAGCGAAGAACATTTTGACATAGAAAACTTATATATCAAAATGAAAAACAAAAACTATCGCGTGAGTAGAGCTACATTATACAACACGATCGAGTTATTGTTAGACTGCGCTTTGGTTAGAAAACATCAATTTGGGCAAAATCAGGCTTACTACGAAAAATCATATTTTGATAAACAGCATGATCACATTATCATGACTGATTCTGGTGAGGTAATCGAATTTTGCGATCCAAGAATTCAAACCATCAAAAAAACAATCGAAGAAATATTTGATATCGAAATTACGAATCATTCATTGTATTTCTACGGAAACAAAAAACAAAAACAATAATCCGGAAACGCATTATTTAAAAAAAAATAAAAAAAGAAAATTAACTACATTAATCAGTAGGGCAACTCAAATTGCCTCAACGCAAATTAAAACAGAATGACCGTAGATTTATTACTAGGATTACAATGGGGAGATGAAGGTAAAGGGAAAATTGTTGACGTTCTTACCTCTAATTATGATATTATTGCACGTTTTCAAGGAGGACCAAATGCAGGGCATACATTAGAATTTGACGGAATCAAACATGTATTAAGAACCATTCCTTCTGGAATTTTTCATAAAAATTCAATAAACATCATTGGTAATGGTGTTGTAATAGATCCTGTAGTTTTTCAAAAAGAAATCGAAGGTTTAGCAAAATTCAACCTTGACATCAAAAACAAATTAATCATTTCAAGAAAAGCACATTTAATTTTACCAACACACCGTTTATTAGATGCAGCATCTGAAGCTTCTAAAGGAAAGGCAAAAATTGGTTCTACTCTTAAAGGAATCGGACCAACTTATATGGACAAAACCGGTAGAAACGGACTGCGTGTTGGAGATATCGAATTAGAAGATTTCAAAGAACGTTACAGAGCATTGGCTGACAAACACGAAGCAATGATTGCTTTTTATGACGTTGCAATTCAATACAACTTAGCTGAACTTGAAAAAGAGTTTTTTGAAGCTATTGAAGAACTAAAAAAATTAGATTTTATTGACAGTGAAGAATATATCTACCAGGCTCAAAAAGCAGGTAAATCTATTTTATGCGAAGGAGCTCAGGGATCTTTATTAGATGTTGATTTTGGAACTTATCCTTTCGTAACTTCATCAAATACTACTGCTGCAGGAGCTTGTACCGGTTTAGGAATTGCTCCTAACAAAATCAAAGAAGTTTACGGAATCTTTAAAGCTTATGTTACTCGTGTGGGTAGCGGACCTTTCCCTACTGAACTTTTTGACGAAGTTGGTGCAACAATGGCAAAAGTAGGTAACGAATTTGGATCTGTTACAGGAAGACAAAGACGTTGTGGATGGTTAGACCTTGTAGCTTTAAAGTATGCTGTTCAGGTTAACGGAGTTACACAATTAATGATGATGAAAGGCGACGTTCTTTCAGGATTCGAAACACTGAAAGTTTGTACAGAATACAACTATAAAGGACAAAACATCTCTCACTTTCCTTATAACATCGAGCCGGAAAACGTAACTCCTGTTTATAAAGAATTTAAAGGATGGAAAGCTGACCTAACAGGATTGACCACTTACGATCAATTGCCAATCGAGCTAAAAGAATATATTGAGTTTATTGAAGAAGAAGTTGGAGTACCAATTAAGATTGTATCTGTTGGACCAGACAGAAAACAAACAATAACAAAATAATACATCTAAACGCTCTGATAATCAGAGCGTTTTTTTTTTATACCAAAGATTTCCATTATGAAAAATCCAGAAATTAAAATTACCGACACTAAATTACTATCAGACAATTGGTACATATTAAATAAAGTAACTTTTGACTATCAAAAGAAAGATGGCAAAGTAGAATCGCATATTCGTGAAGTATATGACCGAGGTAACGGAGCTGCTATTTTATTGTATAATTCATCCAAAAAAACCGTAATACTTACAAGACAGTTTCGTTTACCAACTTATCTTAACGGAAATAAAACAGGAATGATGATTGAAGTTTGCGCAGGACTTCTGGATCAGGATAATGCAGAACAGGCTGTCATTCGCGAAATAGAAGAAGAAACAGGTTATCGCTTAAAAAAAGTTCAAAAAGTAATCGAAACTTATATGTCGCCAGGTTCTGTAACAGAGATTTTGTACTTATTTGTTGGAGAATACGATGAAACCATGAAGGTAAATGACGGAGGAGGATTAGATGCCGAACAGGAAAATATTGAAGTGCTGGAATATACTTTTGACGAAGCATACGCCATGATTGAATCTGGTGAAATTACAGATGCAAAAACTATTTTATTATTGCAGCATGCAAAGATTAAAAATTTGATTTAGTTTTTTGTCTATATTTAGGTTTAAAATAAAATGAATATCTGGCAAGAATTTTCAAAAGAAACAAACGGAATATTTAAAGAAGGGTATTCCTGGCGCTCCGACTCTAACGAAATTGAATACAAAAATTGGAAAATTGTTTTTGATAATTTTACTTTATGGTCCGGAAAAGACAGTACTCAAATGACTCGTGTTGTTGTACCGATTACTTTAAAAGACAATTTTAAGTTTGAAATTTATCGTGAAGGATTTGTCCGAAAAATCGAAAAACTCTTTGGCGCTCAAGATGTAGAAATTGGTTATGCGGAATTTGATAAAGCCTTTACCATTAAAAGCAATAATGAATTCAAAATAAAAACATTATTAAGAAATAAAGAATTAAGAAATTTAATCGAATCTCAAAAAGATGTAAACATTCAAATCTTAAATCAAAAAGGAATTTGGGAGAAAAAACTTCCTGAAAATGAATTCGAATTGTCTTATTATATCGGTGGAGAAATTTTAGAAATAGAAGTTTTAAACTCTTTATTACAATTATTTAAAGCTTTGCTGGATGAACTTTTTCAAATGAATGCTATCGTACAAATGAAAATACAGTAAACAATTCAAAAAATTGTGTAAGTACTTTTCGTTATGATTAAAATAACTTTACAATACTAAAAAAACCAGTTTATGAAAAAGTTATATTACACATCCAATATCGCCCTATTACTAATATTAGTTTTATTAGGTTCCTGTAAAAAGAGTGAATCAACTGAAACTACAGCTAAAGCAAAACCTAAAAAAACTATTGAACATACAAAGCCGAAATCTGTTTCTTATCATTTTGAAAAAACAAAAGAATGGCTAAAGGCAAATGAATCTGACAGTACTAAACTTCGTATTGCTTATGCTATAAACAGAACTGATAAAGCAAACTTTGCAAAATTGGATTCAATTGTCGTTCCTGAAGACTTTAGTGGAGATATTGTTTTTTATCTTCCGTTCCCTTTACACGTCAAAGCTTTAGAAGAAGTATCTAAAGTTATCCTATTCTCTTATCCTACTCAGGCATTTGCCGCTTACGAAAATGGTGAATTAGTACATACAGGTCCAACCAATATGGGCAGAAAAAAAGATCCTACTCCAACCGGCTTATTCTTTACCAATTGGAAAGCTGAAAAAACCACCAGTACTTTTAATGACGAATGGGATTTAAAGTGGAATTTTAATATTGAAAATAAATTAGGTGTTGGTTTTCATGAATACGCATTGCCTGGTTATCCAGCCTCACATTCTTGTTTAAGATTACAAGAAAATGATGCAAAATATCTTTATAAATTTGCTGATGAATGGGTATTAAAAGACAAAGAAAATGTAAAAGTAAAAGGAACTCCGGTAGTGGTTTTTGGAAACTATAATTTTGACGGACCAAAACCATGGTTCGAATTGGTAAAAGACCCAAAAGCATTGGATATCTCCGAAACAGAAATTGAAAATCAAGCGAAACCTTTTATACAAAAGATTTTAGAAAATCAAAAACTGAGAGAAGCCGAAACGACTGTAACTCCATAAAAATACTGTTATCCAAGGAAAAGTTGCTATTATAATTTTGACGAATTGTAGTAGCAATTTTTTATGCTTTATGTTTTTTATGCCACGAAGGCACTAAGGCGCAAAGTTTTTTTCACAATTTTATTTAAATTCGGCTAAAGCCTATTTCTCTATCCCCCTACTTTCATCCTTCAGCTAAGCTGGTGACTATTCAATTAAAACCTCAAATAGACGCACAGCAGTAAGTCTACCTAAACCTGCCCCCTCTGCCCCTTTGTACCTTTATACCTTTGAACCTTTTTTTTAAATAAATAAGCGAACGTTCATTTATTATTAATATCTTTGTACTCTAATTAATTGGAATAATGAGAACTAGAGATAATAATAAAGAAGAAATTGTAAAGCAGAAAGCTATTGAAATGCTGGTTTCACAAGGCGTAGAAGGCTTTGGAATGAACCGGCTGGCCAAAGAATGTGGAGTTTCTGTAGCAACGCTTTATATTTATTATTCAGATAAAGAAGATCTTATCAGGAAAATTGGAATTGAAATTGGCAAAAAATTCTTTAAAGAAATGTTAACCGGATTTTCTGCAGAAATGTCATTTATAGACGGCCTACGCCAACAATGGGAAAACAGATCCGGATATACACTAAATTTTCCCCTTGAAACGGATTGCATCGAACTTTTAAAACATTCAACTTATGGCGATGCCATTTTATCTGAAATCACAACTGACTTTAAAGAAGAAATGACAAAATTCATTACCAGAGCTATTGAAAAGAAAGAACTTCTTCCTATCACCTTCGAAGTTTTTTGGAGTATCGCTTATGGTTCGCTTTATTCTCTTTTAGAACTTCACAGAGAAGGGAAATCAATGTCAGGAAAACCTTTTCTCTTTACCCGGAAAATTAGTGATGAAGCCTTTAATTTGGTCATAAAAGCGCTGACTCCTTAAACCAAAATCAATGACAATAACAATTGCAAAATTCAATTACAATATCAATTTAAATATTAAATACAATTCAATCACAACAATATCAATTAAATAGAAATGAAATGAGCACTTCACTTATAAAAAACAAAAAAATCGTCATTATCGGTGGCGGACCCGTTGGCTTAACAACAGCAAGAATTTTACAAATTAATGGTGCTGATGTAACCGTTTACGAAAGAGATTTAAATGCCCAGGCAAGAACTTCTGGAGGAACACTTGACATACATGCTGATTCAGGACAAAAAGCAATACAAAAAGCGGATCTTATGGATGCTTTTTATCAGTACGCAAGACCAACCGGTGAAAAAATGGCCGATATGCACGGAAACATTACTTCGGACGAAATGCCAACTGAGGAAAATGGTTATCAGAGACCTGAAATTGACCGCAATGATTTGAGAAAAATCATGTTAAAAAATCTTCAGGAAAATACAGTTGCATGGGACAGTCAATTGACTGATATAGAAAAAATTGGAGAACAATACCATTTAGAATTCAAAAATGGTACTAAAACAATTGCTGATTTTGTAATTGTTGCCAATGGTGGCAGATCAAACGCCAGAAAATTTGTTACAGATAAAGAACCTCAACTTTCCGGAACTTATATGATTCAGGGAGAAATTGAACATCCGGATCGTGATTATCCTGAATTTAAATCTAAATATGGTAGTGGGAATGTAATGGCAATGGGAGAGAAAAAAATGTTTTACACCCATACTTTACGTGACGGATCTATTCATTTTGGCGTTTCTTTTAATGCTGATGAAAACTGGGTTTTAAATAACAATATTGATTTTAAAGACAATGCTGCTGTTATCGCTTTTCTAAACAAAACCTTCGAAAACTGGAATGAAGATTATAAAAAATTCTTTGCTGCTTCCACAGATTTTTCAGGATTACCATTGCGTTTGTTTTCTCTTGAAGAACCCTGGAAAAAGCATTCAAACATTACACTGATAGGAGATGCAGCTCACTTAATGCCTCCTTTTGCCGGCGAAGGCGTTAACATGGGACTAATGGATGCATATCAATTGACGGAGAATCTGATTAATGGAAAATTTAAAACGCTTGAAGATGCAATTGAAGATTATGAACAAAAGATGTTTGGATATGCACTGGAAGCACAACGTACAACCTATCAAATGGAGAAATTACTACATTCTGATGTAACGACAGAAAAAATTCTAAATAGTCGTGGTGGGGTTTAAGTGATTTTATTTTTTCACCATATAAGTGATATAAGTACATTTTTGTTGGGAATTGTGATTTTGCAGATTATGAAAACTACTGATTAGCTCCTAAAAATAAAAAAGGCATAAGAATCAAACTCTTATGCCTTTTTTTATGTAGAAAAACTAAAAATTATCTTGAATAATTTGGAGCTTCTTTTGTAATCGTTACGTTGTGTGGATGACTTTCTGTGATTCCGCTTGATGTGATTCTCACAAAACGTCCTGTTTCCTGTAAAGTCGGAATATCTTTTGAACCGCAGTATCCCATTCCGGCACGAAGACCTCCAACGAACTGAAGCATACTTTCGTTTAACTCTCCTTTGTAAGGAACACGCCCAACGATTCCTTCCGGAACTAATTTTTTAACGTCATCTTCAACATCCTGAAAGTAACGGTCTTTAGACCCCGTTTGCATAGCTTCAACAGAACCCATTCCGCGGTAAGACTTGAATTTTCTTCCTTCGAAGATGATAGTTTCACCTGGGGATTCTTTTGTCCCTGCCAATAAAGATCCTAACATTACACAATCAGCACCCGCAGCGATCGCTTTAGGGATATCTCCTGTATAACGAATTCCACCATCAGCAATAACAGGAACTCCGGTACCTTTGATAGCAGCAGCTACTTCAAGAACCGCTGAGAATTGAGGAAAACCAACACCTGCAACGATACGGGTTGTACAGATAGAACCAGGTCCAATCCCTACTTTTACACCGTCTGCACCATTTGCCACTAAATATTTAGCTGCTTCCGGAGTTGCAATGTTACCTACAATTACATCAATATTTGGGAATTTTGATTTTATTTCTTTCAATGTATTGACTACACCTTCAGTATGTCCGTGAGCGGTATCAATAATGATAGCATCTACTCCTGCAGCAACTAATGCTTCTGCTCTTTGAACTGCATCGCCTGTAACACCAATGGCAGCAGCTACTCTTAAACGACCAAAAACATCTTTGTTAGCGATTGGTTTTTGAGTCAGTTTTGTAATATCTCTGAAAGTAATTAAACCTACCAATTCGTAGTTAGCATTTACTACTGGTAATTTTTCGATTTTATGTCCTTGTAAAACTACTTCGGCTTGTTCTAATGAAGTGCCTTCGGCAACAGTAACTAAGTTGGTACTGGTCATTACCTCAGCGATTGGTCTTGCTCCGTTTTTTTCGAAACGTAAATCACGGTTGGTAACGATTCCTTTAAGTATTCTGTTTTCGTCAACGATTGGGATTCCGCCAATTCCGAATTCTTTCATGGCATTTTTTGCATCCGCAATTGTAGAATTAGTTGGTAAGGTTACCGGATCGATAATCATTCCGGACTCAGCACGTTTTACTCTTCTGACTTTCGCAGCTTGTTGTTCAATAGTCATGTTTTTATGCAAAACACCAATTCCGCCTTCCTGCGCCATAGCGATTGCCATAGAACTTTCAGTAACGGTATCCATAGCAGCTGATACTATTGGAACGTTTAACGTTATATTTCGTGAAAATTTTGATTTGATACTCACTTCGCGAGGAAGCACATTCGAGTAGTTAGGTACTAATAATACATCGTCGTAAGTTAAACCTTCGCCGATAATCTTGGAGTTGTGTGCTATCATGTTGCAATTTCTAGTTGAATTGCGTGCAAATATAGTGAATAAATTGGAAACTTGAATGCTAACTTATTCATAAATTTAACTTTACACGAAAGTACTTACAAATAACCTGAAGTTAAATTCCAATTAAAAAATTCCAAATTCCAATACCATCCGACCGCAACAGTTGGAATTTGAAATTTCAACTATTGGAATTTATTTAAAAATTAATCCTCTGAATCCTGAAAAACAAAATTGAAACCAAATTGAAATGCCATACTATTGGCCTTTGAAATGTCTTTGAACTCCAGAAGATTGTCGACGAGAAAATACATATTGAGTTTTCCAAGCGTTCCTGAAAGCCCTAAACCGATATTTTTATTAGAATAAGAATCGAATGTGTAAGTGGCTTTGACATCTAATTTCTCAAAAATACTCCGTTTATAAAAAGCGGTTAAGGCTACAAAAGGTTCGACTGGCATTGACATCATAAACAATTGTCCTCCCACTGCATTTACATATTTTCTATTGATTTTTCCTCTACAATTACAAGCATCATCTGAACGTGATTCGCCCCAGGAATATTGAATTGAGGAATAAAATTTAGTAGGTCGCCAAGTAGTGTATTTATTATAAAGTGTGTCACGTGGTATGGCTTTTTCAAATTCATCAAAGATATTTTTAGGCTCATTTGAAGGATCAAAACTTGGATTTACACCATCGTACTGATAAATTCCTTTGTAAGTGAGGGTTTCGAGATCTTTGGTGTGTTTTATAAAACCAAGATCGACAATACTGGCCGTGAATTGAAGATTATCCTTGAAATAATACGTAAGTCCGGCATCAATTCCCAGACCTAAACTTCCGTTAAAGAACGTATTGTGTACAATATCTTTTGGAATACTTCCATCGTATTCGTCTTTAGTAAAAGTGGCAATACCAGAAGTTTTAAGTTCTAAATTTGAGGCTATAACCTGATTATAAATATTTGGTGTCCCCGCATTTTGGCCTGTATAGATAAATCCTGAATTTTTAGTAGAGGTAGCATTTGCACCACTTGAATACAATTTGGCACGACCTCCCAAAACAAGTTTTTCATTTACTTTTTTATGAAATCCTACATGAAAAACTGAAAGTACTTCTGCCCTAACATTTAAATCGGCCAGATTGAATGATTGACCAATATGATCCCGGTTTCCGTCCAGCGCTAAAATCGCCAGGTCTTTTGGGACATACATCAAAAAATCAAATTCCTGATAGACTCCAAACGAAATATAAGACTGACTTTCTTTTCCGCCCACTCTAAAACCACCTGAAAATAATTCGAGCTGTTGATTGACCTGGGTTTTATCTTTGCTCGAAGAATTATTGATAACATTGCGAAGCTTATCATTAAAATTGACTCCGTTATTGGCGAATAAATCATAAGCCGAAAAACTACTGGAACCTAAATTGGCTGAAACTCCCGACAAAACCGGAACTCCAAAATAGAATTTATACGAAACATCAGCTCCGGGATTTACGAGCGACGATTGCGGAATAGCGGTAAAATTGTACAATACTTCTTTGTTTTGGGCAAAAGAGTAAAGTTGAAAAACCAGAATTACAATCAGATATACTTTTCTCATTCGATTACCATATAAACGGTTGCACTTGAGCGTAATCTTAAACTACCTGTACTGGTTTGGTCTAATGGTGGTCCAGGCGCCATCCTGACGTAAAAGGCTATTTTAACCGTTTTTTTCAGGAGATCTAATCTTTGATTCTCAAAGACTTCGGTTGGATATTTTATGATATTTGAAGTGCCGGAATAGGCCGGAATTGGATATGAGTCCGTTTCAAGTATTTGGTTATTAGTATCCATAAGCACTAAATCTACTGTAAAAGCCCTTACAATAGTGTTTTCTATTTCGAAATTGAGTTCTGCTTTTACCAGATTGTCCCTGAAAAATTTATCTTTGAAAGCATCAAATTCCTGTACATCAAAGAGCACCTGTCCATCTCCACTATTTGCAAGTTGAGTTGCAGGAACATTAAAATAAGCCAGATTAGCCACAAAAACCGGTTCTAATTTTAAATCCTTAGTCTGATCAAAATCCAGATCGCTTGAGCATGAAAAAAATAGGGATGACAAAAGTAATATCTTTGAAATTCTCTTTATAAAGTTTGATTTCATGGCTTGATTTATATCTAATAACAAACAACGCTAATTTGTTATTACTTATTATTTGCTTTACTTAAATATAATAATTTTTTAATGAAATGTACTAAACAATTTGGATGCTTCATTATAAGCACTTTCAAAGCTTAAAGAGTTCAGCCCCGTTGTTTTTTTATTGGCCGTAAAATATGAAATCAATTTTTCTGTAGGCATGTTTCCTGTCAGTTTATCTGTTGCCATTGGACATCCTCCAAAACCCTGAATGGCTCCATCAAAACGAACGCAACCTGCTTTATAAGCGGCATCTATTTTCTCGAACCAACTATTGGGTGTGGTGTGCAAATGTGCCCCAAACTCTATTTCAGGATATTTTGGAATTAAATTTGAAAAAAGATACGTAATCACTTCCGGTGTCGAACTACCAACAGTATCTGAAAGTGATAAAATTTTTACTCCCATTCCGGCTAGTTTTTCAGTCCATTCGCCAACGATTTCAACATTCCACGGATCTCCGTACGGATTACCGAAACCCATTGAAAGATAGGTTACGACTTCTTTGTTTTTCTGATCGGCGATTTCAAGAATTTCTTCGAGTGTTACTAAAGATTCAGCAATGGTTTTATGCGTATTACGCATCTGAAAATTTTCAGATATAGAAAAAGGAAACCCTAAATATTGAATGGGATCATATTCTGATGCTAGTTGCGCACCTTGCGTATTAGCAATTATAGCCAATAATTTACTGGTCGTTTGCGATAGATCGAGCTGTGCCAAAACCTCAGCTGTATCCTGCATTTGCGGAATCGCTTTTGGAGACACAAAACTCCCAAAATCAATGGTATCAAAGCCGACTCTAAGCAAAGCCTGAATATAAGAAACCTTGTTTTTAGTCGGTATAAAGGTTTTGATACCTTGCATAGCATCACGCGGACATTCGATAATCTTGATTTCTTTATTCAAAGCTTATTCTTTTGTGAAGGCTAAGTTAGTTTCTTTTTTAAAGAAATAAAAGTTATAATTTTTATTAATTAAAACATTACATAATCTAGTAATACCATGTAATATTACACAAAAACGTAATAATATACAATATTACATATATTCGTAATATTAAAGTTAATTTATTTTTAATTATATTTGAATCATGACAAGCGTAATTACAGGTGATATCATTGGCTCCAGACAGCAAACATCAAAACACTGGGTAGAAGATTTAAAAAAAATCTTATCTCCTTTTGGAGATACGCCAGTTCAATGGGAAATCTACAGGGGTGACGAGTTTCAGATCGAGATTAAAAATCCCGAAGAAGCACTATTGTCAGCTATTTTGATAAAAGCCCATTTAAAAGCTCTAAAATTAGACGCCCGAATGAGTATTGGTTTTGGTGACAAAACACATCATGCTGAGAAAATATCAGAGAGTAACGGTTCTGCATTTATACGTTCGGGAGAGCTTTTTGAAACTTTAAAAAAACAAAAGCTAACTTTAGCTATTCGAACCGGAGATATGGTTCTTGACGAAAAAATGAATCTGATGATTCAACTGGCTTTAACCTTTATGGATAATTGGCTTGCTCAGCCCGCCCAATTTGTAGCCATTGCAATAGAAAATCCTGCTTTGTCACAAGAAGAGTTAGGGCAAAAATTAGGCATTAATCAGGCTGCAGTAAGCCGAAGACAAAAACGGGCACAGTTTGATTTAGTACTGCATTTAGATCGTTATTTTAGAACACAAATAAAACAACTTAAAACGCCATGATTTTATTTATAAAACTACTTTTAGCACATTTATTAGGCGATTTTATATGGCAACCCAAGTCATGGGTAGCTGATAAAGAGACCAGGAAACATAAAAGTATTTATTTATATCTTCATATTCTTTTACACGGAGTACTTGCCGCAATTTTGGTCGGGGAATTCCAGTTTATACCTTATGCCATTTTGATTGCCGTAACGCATGGCATTATCGATCTAATCAAACTAAATTTTCAGAAGACAAAAACAAAACGTACCTGGTTTGTTGCGGACCAAATTGCTCACATTTTAGTTTTAATTGCAGTTGTATACCTCTACAAAGGAGAAAACATCAACTTACTTTGGTTTAACAATCAGTTTTGGATTTTAATAACGGGAACTTTATTCATTACCAAACCAACTTCTATTTTTATTAAGACCATTATTTCCATCTGGAACCCTGAAAGTCAAAACAGCCATAACGATAATTCACTGGCTACTGCAGGAAATTATATTGGAATACTAGAACGTCTGTTTGTATTTTGTTTTATTTTAACAGGGCATTTTGAAGCAATCGGATTTTTATTAGCCGCTAAATCCATTTTCAGATTTGGAGATTTAAAAGAAGCCAAAGACAGAAAACTGACAGAATATGTTTTAATTGGTACTTTAATCAGTTTTGGAACTGCTATCGTTACAGCATTAATTGTGCAGGCGCTACTTCTACAATTGCTCTAAAATTTTCTTATTAATTGCTTTTACCAGAGCCGGACCTTCGTAGATAAATCCTGTATACAATTGTACCAGACTTGCTCCTGCATTTAATTTTTCGATAGCATCATCTGCAGAGTGTATTCCGCCTACTCCAATAATCGGAAATGCTTTATTGCTTTTTTCAGAAAGAAAACGAATCACTTCAGTCGAACGTTTTGTTAATGGTTTTCCTGATAACCCTCCCATTTCAGTTTGGTTTTCAGATTGTAAACCTTCTCTTGAAATAGTCGTGTTTGTAGCAATTACACCTGCAATCTGAGTTGTTTTTACAATATCAATAATATCTAACAATTGCTCGTCTGTAAGATCCGGAGCAATTTTTAAAAGAATTGGTTTTATTTTTTGAGTGCTTGTTTTTTGTTTTGCAACATTTCTGTTTTGCAATGTCTGTAACAAAGCTGTTAAAGGTTCTTTATCCTGCAAAGCTCTTAAATTTGGTGTATTTGGAGAACTTACATTTACTACAAAATAATCAACATGATCAAACAAGGCATCAAAACAAATGATATAATCGTCTACTGCATTTTCGTTTGGAGTAACTTTATTTTTCCCGATATTCCCTCCTATTAAAACTCCTGAATTCTTTTTCAAACGTTCTACGGCTTCAAGAACTCCTCCATTATTAAACCCCATTCGATTAATAATAGCCTGATCTTCCTTTAATCTAAACAAACGTTTTTTAGGATTTCCTTCCTGACCCACTGGTGTAACGGTTCCTATTTCTATGAATCCAAAACCAAAATCAGATAGTTCCTTATAAAGTTTGGCATCTTTATCAAATCCTGCCGCAAGACCAACCGGATTTTTGAATTTAATTCCGAAAACCTCACGTTCTAAACGAGTGTCTTTTACCTCATATAACGATTTTATAATTGATGAAACTCCAGGTATTTTTGAAATGAATTTAACAAATGAAAAAGTAAAATAATGTACCTCTTCCGGATCAAACCAAAAAAGTATCGGGCGAATAATCAATTTATACATAAGAGTGTTGTGTGTGTTTTTTCGATTGCAAATTTAATTATAATACTTGAAAATGACTATGATTTTATATCAAACTGTTTTTATTCTTTATTTTACAGAACCGAAATTTAAGTAAAAAATGCTGTTTTTTATTTATACAGAAAAGCAAACGATCAGAACAAACACTTAGAATTCATCTTACAAGCCTTTTAAACAAATAGTTATAAAGAATAAAAAAGCCTTTTTTCAAACTATCCATTAGGTGCACTACTATTACATTTTTAAATAAAAATTTTGATATGAGAACTTTTCATTTTTAAAATCCACTTTTTTTACATACCCTTCAACTCTTTTCTTAGTCAACAAAACTATTACAATACAATAATCCGTCAATCCTTAACTGTTGTGATCCCCAACCTGGATTAGGCATTTCTAAAAAACAAAAAGCAAGGTCAAAAAAATGCAAACAAAATTGCATTTTAACCGGATAAATCTACTCTAAAATGATTTCGGTTTTTTTTGTATTATTCTTATTTTTTTACTTAATTTTAATAGACTTAAAACACTGAAAATGAAAAGTATAAAAAAAATTATTAGAAAAATAGCCCTTACAGGCTTAATGGGATCATTTTTTTTGATTTCAATTGATAGTATAGCACAACGTCATGGCGGCGGCGGACACAGAGGAGGTGGTGGTGCCCACGAAAGGGCTGCTACTCAGTCAAGACCGGGGGCTAATGGTTCCGGAGTCAAAAGACAGGCCAACACACCCAGACCCGCATCTAACGGATCTGGAATCAACAGATCAGCTAATAAAGTTAACAGGCCTTCTACAAATGGCAATAATGTTACCAATAACAGAAACAGAACAGGAAACAGAAACACTAATATCAGTGGCAACACGGTCAACAGAAACCGAAACAATGTAAATATTAACGTCAACAATAGTGTACATGTACGTAACAATCGTAACACTTATGTAAGACCAAACCCAAGACCTTATGTGCGCCCTCCTTACAGATACGGCGGCTACAGATACAATTGCTACCATCCCTATTACCCGCGTCCTTACAGACCATATTATTGGGGACCAGTCTGGCATCCGTGGGGATTTTTTGTGGCTGCATTGGCCACTACTGCAATTATAGTTAGTGTAGAAAACGCGCAATACCATTACGACCAGGGCGTCTGGTATTCATCAACAAACGGTGGTTATACCGCTGTACCTGCACCGGTTGGCGCAACTATAAACAATATCCCGAGTGGAGCAGAAACAGTCAATACCGGAACAGTCAATAATTACTATTACGGTGGTACTTATTATGAAAAAGACGGTGGTTCTTATAAAGTAGTACCCCCAACTGCCGGAACTGTAGTGGACAATCTACCTGGAGGTGGCGAAGAAGTTACTATTGGTGATGTAAAATATGTGAAATTTGGCGAAACTTATTACCAACCCGTTCAAATTGACGGAAAAGACAAATATGAAGTTGTTCTTGTTGAAAAAGATAATTAACAGATTAACTTTATAGAATAAATAGAACTTAATTGAGATATTTTTTTAACTTTATCCGCTAATCATTATAAGATTATTTTTAATAATTTTATAGTAATTTATTTACAAACATCAAGATTAAAAATAATTAGAATGAAAAATAAGACTTATTGGATTTTCGCCATACTTACAATATCGATTATTTCAATTGCTTACGGCTACACTAAGCTTATTGTACCTGAACAAAAATTAGCTGCAATGGATTGTGCCGAGACTGCAAACACAGCCGGGTTATCGTTATTCAAACCTACGATTGAAAATAAAAACAGACCCGCTGCCAATAAAACCCCAAAAGGAATGGTCTGGATTCCGGGTGGAGAGTTTTCTATGGGAAGCAATGTCGAAGATGAAAGCTTATGCAGTATAAAAGGAGTTACAAAAGATGCAGCCCCCATACATCAGGTATATGTTGACGGTTTTTATATGGATCAGACTGAAGTGACTAATGAGCAATTTGAAGCTTTCGTAAAAGCCACAGGCTATAAAACGTTAGCTGAAATAAAACCAACACACGAAGAGTATCCGGATGCTCCTCTAGAAAATTTAGTTGCCGGATCAGCTGTTTTTACTCCTACTCCTGCCCATGTTAATTTAAACAACTACATGCAATGGTGGACTTATGTTCAGGGAGCAGACTGGAGGCATCCTGAAGGAGCCGGCAGTTCTATACAAGGGCGAGAAAAATACCCTGTTGTTCAGGTTTCTTATGATGATGCAGTTGCTTACGCAAAATGGGCCGGAAAACGATTACCAACTGAAGCCGAATGGGAATTTGCGGCAAGAGGCGGAAAATCAGGTCAGCTATATGCGTGGGGAAACACATTAAAACCCAAAGGAAAATTTCAGGCTAATATCTACCAAGGTCACTTTCCTGTCGAAAAAGGGGATACTGGCGAAGATGGTTATATTGGTATTGCACCAACTGCACAATTCGAACCAAACCCTTACGGACTTTACGACATTGGAGGAAATGTCTGGGAATGGACCAACGATTGGTATACTGCTGATTACTATTCTGTGATAAGCGAAAAAGGCAAAGTCGCTAGAAACCCTCAAGGACCTGAATCCTCTTATGATCCCGGAGAACCAAATTTACCTAAAAAAGTACAACGCGGAGGCTCATTTTTATGCACAGACCAATATTGCACACGTTACATGGTAGGCACCAGAGGAAAAGGCGACTATAAATCACCTGCAAATCACATTGGTTTTAGATGCGTGCAATAAAAAAAAAATCGGAACGAATTTCACGAATTCGCACAAATTAACTAAAATATAAAAATCCAGTTATACGATTAAAAATTTGTACAACTGGATTTTTTTGCATGCACAAACTATTTATATAAGTAAAAATTCATGAATTCTTGACTGATTTTTTACTCTATTTTTATATTTTTCATAATTTACAGCTTCACAACGCCTGATTATTTGCTTATATTTGCTAAAAATTAAACAAATGCAACATATAATAGATCGTTTTATCAGTTACGTAACTATTGATACAGAGTCAGATCCAAATTCACAAACCACTCCAAGCACGGAGAAACAATGGAATCTTGCCAATAAATTAGTCGAAGAACTAAAAACAATTGGTCTGGAAGATGTTACTATAGACGACAAAGCCTATATCATGGCAACTTTACCAAGTAATGTAGCTCACGAAGTTCCTGTAATTGGTTTCGTTTCGCATTTTGATACCTCTCCGGATTTTAGCGGAGCTAACGTAAAACCGCAAATTATAGCCAATTACGACGGAAAAGATATCGTCTTAAATGCTGAGAAAAACATTGTTTTATCTCCCAACTATTTTAAAGATTTACTACAATATAAAGGACAAACCATCATCACAACTGACGGAACAACTTTGTTAGGCGCAGATGATAAAGCCGGAATTACAGAAATTGTTTCAGCAATGGAATATTTAATTCAGCATCCTGAAATCAAACACGGAAAAATCAGAATTGGTTTTACACCAGACGAAGAAATTGGTCGTGGCGCACATCATTTTGATGTAGAGAAATTTGGTGCTCAATGGGCTTATACTATGGACGGAAGCCAGATTGGCGAATTAGAATATGAAAATTTTAATGCAGCCGGAGCTAAAATCACTTTCAAAGGAAAAAGTGTTCACCCGGGATATGCCAAAGGAAAAATGATCAATTCGATGTTGATTGCCAACGATTTTATCAACGAACTTCCAAAAGGAGAAACACCACAGGAAACGAAAGGTTATGAAGGTTTTTTCCACGTGCATCATTTAACCGGAAGCATCGAAGAAACAGTCTTAGAATTGATTATTCGTGATCATAACAAGCTTAAATTCGAAAAAAGAAAAGATTTAATTGGTAAGATTGCTAAAAAAATCAATAAAAAATTCGCCAAACAATTTGGTGAAGATATTGTAACTGCTGAAGTAAAAGACCAGTATTATAATATGAAAGAAAAAGTACTTCCTGTAAAACATATTGTAGATATTGCCGAAAAAGCAATGAGAGAATTGGATATCAAACCAATCATAAAACCAATTCGCGGTGGAACTGACGGCTCACAATTATCATTTATGGGATTACCTTGCCCGAATATTTTCGCAGGAGGCCATAATTTTCATGGAAAATACGAATATGTTCCAGCAGAAAGCATACAAAAAGCTACTGACGTTATTGTAAAAATTGCCGAATTAACAGCTATTCCAGGCATTTTTGATGTTGCTGAGAAACCTAAAAGAAAAAGATAACAGGGAAAAAAATCCAAATTTTAAAGAGGGGGAAAAATTGTAAATTCCAATTGTTCATAGAGACCTTTGTCAAAGTTTTAAAACTTTGACAAAGGTTTTTTTTAAACATTCTCCTTGCGAGGAACGAAGCAATCTCATTTCCTGAATCACGCATTGTTTTAAATTAGAATAATGTATAGTCCCTACGGGACATTTTGCATTGGGTGTAGATTATTTTTCTACCTAGATATAACTCCTAACGGAGTATACATTGCATAAATTAAATGTTTTAAAAAAAATCTCAATTCATTTCTGGCAATATTCAACTCCTGAAAGAGTCTACCTCGTAGAGGTTAAATGTTGGTAGAAAAAAATATAACGTCATGAAAATTGTCTCGCAGGGGGTACACAATACCACGAAACAAAAAATATCAGATTTAACAAGTGAGATTGCTTCGTTCATCGAAAGGACATACAATGCCTTTAATTATCAACCAAAAAAAATCCCAAACTCCAATCATAAAATTGGAATTTGGGATTTATATTTTATTGTAATTTAAAAACTTACGCTTTTTTAGCCAAAGCAGCGCTCATTTCCATAGAAATAGCAGAACGCTCAATTTTTAGTTTTCCAGACATTGTTTCGATTACTGCACTTGTTTCAGCAAGCTCAACAATTTTACCGTGAAAACCACTTTTAGTAATTATTTTATCACCTACTTTTAGGCTGCTTTCAAATTCTTTTTCATTTTTCGCTCTTTTTTGTTGTGGTCTGATCATGAAGAAATAGATTACCACGAACATTAATAGAAATGGCGCAAATTGAGTTAATTGTCCCATAATTTAAATTTATTTGTTTTTTATTAATTATTTTTTTGGCTCTTCGAATTCGCTCAGAGTAACAACATTGTTATTAAGTCAATTTTACATCAACCCTCTACCTACTTTAAGCATCTTTTTATTCGCCGTAAGCTCTTTAACCAAATTATCTAAAATTCCGTTGATAAAAATACTACTTTTTGGTGTTGAATACTCTTTAGCAATTTCTAAATATTCATTAAGAGTTACTTTTACTGGAATTGAAGGGAATTTTAAAAACTCACAAATAGCCATTTTCAAAATAATAGTATCAATTTCAGCAATCCTGTCACTGTCCCAATTTGGCGTTTTATCATCGTATTCTTTTGCAAAAATAGTTTCGTTTAAAACTGTTCTTCTAAACAAGTCTTTAGCAAAATCTTTGTCTTCAACATCTTTATACAATTTTGGCACTCTAAAATCGTCAGGATCTTGCGTTTTTATTGCTTTCAATTGTTTAACAATGTGCGTATTGACAACAGGAATATCATCCACCCAGGTTAACTTATCATCTTCTAAATACTCATATAATTTCTCGTTAGGAACAATCACATCAGCAAATAAATCAATCACAAATTGTCTGTCTTCTTCAAAAGTATTTACTGTAGTACTCATGTATTTCGCATACAAATCACTTGCTTTAATATCATTCAAAAGCAAAATGATATAATCATCATTTAATGACCAGTTGTTGATTTTACGATTTTCTAAAGCAATGCTAAGCGAATTACTTTCGGCAAGAAGCTGAAAAATTTTGTTGTTGATGAATTTTTCATTCGGATTACGTTCTGCAGCAGTTGCAAGATGTTTTTTGCTTGATAGATGTAAAAAAATGGACTCTTTTTTGCAAATTTCAATCAATGAAGAAAGCATTATAAGATATAAATCCTGAATATTATCAATGCTGTAAAAAAGAAACTTCTCTTCTTTTTCCATATTATCAGAACCGCTTTGATGCATTGCATAAATGGATTGCATTACTTTAACGCGTATGTGTCTTCTGTTTACCACCTTGTAAGAACATTTAAAAATTAGTCTGCAAAAGTATGAATTTCACAGTTGATATTAAAATTAAAACATAAAAAAGTCTCAGTTTTCAGTCTCAGTTTTCACTTTTTGCGAAACGGGGACTGTAAACTGAGACTGTAAAGTAAAAAAAATTATTTTTTAGCGTTTTCAATTTTTCTCAAATCGATACGATTTTGAGCAATTGTAAGAGCCGCTTTATGAGTTGTCATTCCGTTTTTTACAGCGTAATCAATAATTTCTAAAGTAGTATTATAGATATTTTCTGTTTTTGTCATGATTTCTGCTTTACCATAATGCTCTAATTCAGCATATACATTGATAATTCCACCAGCATTAATCAGGAAATCAGGCGCATACAAAATACCTCTTTCCTGTAATCTTGCTCCGTGAATATTTTCATCTGCTAATTGATTGTTGGCAGCACCAGCAATAACCTTAGCTTTGATTTTGTTTACAGTATCATTATTAATTGTTGCTCCCATTGCACATGGTGCATAAATATCAACATCAGCAGCGTATAAATCTTCTCCCGTAAATATTGTTGCGTTGTATTTTTGAGCTACTTCGTATAATTTTTCTTCGTTGATATCAGCAATAGTTACAATTGCACCTTCTTTAGTCAAATATTCTACTAAAGCTTCACCAACGTGACCAATACCCTGAACCAACACTTTTTTACCGTCTAAAACATCAGAACCAAACTGGCTTTTAGCCGCCGCCTTCATTCCTAAATAAACACCATAAGCTGTTATTGGAGAAGGATTTCCAGAACCACCTCTCTCTTCAGAAATACCAGTAACATAAGGCGTTACATCTCTAACAGTGTCCATGTCTTTAGTTTCCATCCCAACATCTTCAGCAGTGATATATCTTCCGCCTAAAGAATGAACAAATTCACCAAACTTGCGCATTAATTCAGGTGTCTTTTGCGTTTTGGCATCACCAATAATTACTGCTTTACCTCCACCGATATTCAATCCGGTAATGGCTGATTTATAGGTCATACCTCTTGAAAGACGCAAAACATCATTTAATGCTTCCCATTCAGTATTGTAGTTCCACATTCTGGTTCCTCCTAAAGCTGGACCCATAACTGAATTATGAATACCAATAATTGCTTTTAAACCTGTATCTTTGTCATTGCAAAAAACAATTTGTTCGTGATCATCAAAAGATAGTTGACCAAAAACAGGATCCATTTTTTGAAGTTCCTTTCCAGTTGCGAAAGTTGCATCCATAGCGCTAGTATTTATTAGTTAAAATTATGAATTTGTTAAAAAGACTTCTCAAATTTATATAAAAAATATACATGTGCTAATTTTTTATCTTTAAAATAACAATATAACAATCGTTTTGTTTTGATTAAATTACACTTTCCGTTAATTTTAATTCACGAAAATTTACAAAATCAAAACTTTTCGTCATTGAATCTCTTAAAAAAATGAAAGAATTAAGCTATTTAAACAAATATTTCATCAAATATAAATATAGTTTCTCTTTAGGAATTTTAATCACCATAATCGCACAAATATTCTCTTTATTTACTCCGCAGCTTATTAGTAAGTCCTTAAACGCTATTGAAAGGTTTGATAAACTGCCAAAAGCTGATCAGGCGTCACAAGCAGTTATTGGCATTTACAGAGACGGATTAATCCATAACGTACTGCTAATCATAGCTACTACAATTGTTGCAGGTTTCCTGACTTTCTTAATGCGACAAACTTTAATTGTAATGTCTCGTCATATAGAGTTTGATTTAAAAAATGAGGTATTCAAACAATACGAAAACCTTTCACAGAACTTCTATAAACAAAATCGTACCGGAGACTTAATGAACCGTATTAGTGAAGACGTTTCAAAAGTTCGTATGTACGTGGGCCCGGCAGTTATGTATACTATCAACACCTTTATACGTTTTGCCATTGTCATTATATATATGTACAATGTTTCGCCGTTACTGACCTTATACACTATATTGCCATTACCGATTCTTTCCTATTGTATTTTTAAACTGAGTTCTGAAATCAATAAACGAAGCACCACTTTTCAGCAATATTTATCGAAAGTCTCCAGTTTTTCTCAGGAAATATTTTCCGGAATCAGAGTTATAAAAGCCTATTCATTAGAAAATCAGCATCAAAATAATATGGTGGCCCTTGCAGATGAAAGCAAAAAAAAGAGTTTGGATCTGGCCAAAGTTCAGTCATTATTTGGTCCCCTGATGATCGCCTTAATCGGAATCAGCAATTTGGTTGTCATTTATTTTGGAGGCGTTATGTATATCAACGGAACGATTGCTAATATTGGAACAATCGCTGAGTTTATTTTATATGTAAACATGCTAACCTGGCCAGTTGCTTCGTTAGGATGGGTTTCATCGATGGTTCAGGAAGCAGAAGCTTCTCAGAAACGTTTGAATGAATTTCTTAAAATCGAACCTGAAATCAGAAACAACAACGAGAACACATCAGAAATTCAAGGCTCAATTGCTTTCGAAAATGTAAGCTATACCTATAAAGACACCAATATTAAGGCTTTAAAAAATGTAACGTTTACAGTCAAAAAAGGAGAAACACTGGCTATCTTAGGAAAAACCGGTTCCGGAAAATCGACTATTCTTTCTTTAATTTCCCGTTTATATGATGTCACTTCAGGAAGAATCACAATTGATCAGAATGAAATAAGCTCTTTAAACTTAAACGATTTGCGAAACAATATCGGAATTGTACCTCAGGATGCCTTTTTATTTTCGGACACTATCAAAAACAACATCAAATTTGGTAATCAAAACGCTACAGATGAAGAAGTAATCGAAGCTGCTAAAAATGCTGTCGTACATGACAATATTATCGCTTTCAACAAACAATACGATACGATTTTAGGAGAAAGAGGAATCACTCTTTCGGGCGGACAAAAGCAACGTGTATCTATTGCACGTGCTATTATCAAAAAACCTGCAATTCTACTTTTTGACGATTGCCTATCGGCAGTCGATACCGAAACAGAAGAGACAATTTTGAATAATTTATTCGAAATTTGTAAAGATAAAACTACTATTATAGTCAGTCATCGGGTTTCATCAGCAAAAAATGCCGACAAAATAATCATTTTAGAAGATGGGAAAATCATCCAACAAGGCTCTCATAATCAATTAATAAATCAGGACGGCTATTATGCGTCTTTATATTTAAAACAACTTTCAGAAAAAGAATTACTTTAAATGTTGCGTAATAGATAATTTTTTATGATTTTTGAGTACTATTAATTCCAAAAATGATAGAACGTATTATGAGAGAAAATGACATGTTAGAAAAAGAAGAGATTTTTTCTAAAGTATTACGAGCAGGAAGAAGAACTTATTTCTTTGATGTGAGAGCTACTAAGGCTGACGATTATTATATCACTATTACTGAAAGTAAAAAATTTACTGAAGAAGATGGTTCTTTTCATTTTAAAAAACACAAAATTTACTTGTACAAGGAAGATTTTAGTGCTTTTGCCGAAATACTAGAAGAAATGACTTCGTATGTCTTGAACCACAAAGGCGAAGAAGTAATTTCTGAAAGACACCAAAAAGATTTTAAAAAAGAGTTCAGTTCTGATAAACCTGAAGGACAGAGATCTAGTTTTACTGATATTGATTTTGACGATATTTAATCCAAAATAACTTTTAAAAAAGTACAAGTCCAATATGTCCTGCATTTTGGACTTTTTTTATATATTTAAAAAATAGATTTTTAGATTTTAGACTGTTCAGTTTTCAGCTCTTTATAAACTATCATTGGCATTTAATACTTTATAAAATGAAAAAATTAATTCTACTACTTAGTTTGTTTTTTATTTATGCAGCTTCTTTTGCCCAAAAAATAGAGTATGAAACCAAATCAAACATTCAATACTACAACTCAACAACGAATAAAGCGGATAGTTATATAAATGAAAGATGTGTTCTTGATATTTACTATCCTAAAAACACAAAAGGCTTCGCTACAATAGTTTGGTTTCACGGAGGAGGATTAACCGGAGGAAACAAAGAAATTCCGGAAGCTCTAAAAAATAAAGGTTTTGCCGTTATTGGCGTAAATTACAGATTATCACCAAACGTAAAGGCCGCAAAAGCTATTGAAGATGCCGCTGCTGCAGTTGCCTGGACATTTAACAATATTACAGGTTATGGTGGAGATACTTCATTAATTTTTGTTTCCGGACATTCGGCAGGAGGTTATTTAGCTTCAATGATTGGCCTGGATAAAAAATGGTTACAAAATGAAGGAATCGATGCTAATAAAATTGCAGGGCTAATTCCGTTTAGCGGTCAATGCATCACTCATTTTGAAATAAGAAAAGAAAACGGAATTCCGGACACGACACCAACTATCGATGCTTTCGCCCCGCTTTTCTATGTTCGCGCTGATGCTCCGCCACTTTTACTAATTACCGGAGATCGTGAGTTAGAAATGTTAGGACGATACGAAGAGAATGCCTATATGGCGCGCATGATGAAACTGGCAGGGCACAAGCAAACTAAACTTTACGAATTAGACGGTTACGGACACGGCATGACAGAACCTGGATTTCCATTGCTTGTAAATGAAGTAAACCGAATTATAAAGGAAAATAAAAAATAATCTAAATAAAATCCACGGCAATGGACACACAAATATTAATACTACCAGGACTTGGAGATTCTGGCGAAAAACACTGGCAAACCTTTTGGCATAAAAAATTTGAAAATTCTATACGTTTAGTTCAGGACAATTGGGACGAGCCTATTCGCGAAGAATGGCTCGAAAGGCTAAAGGAAGAAATTACTAAGCTCAATGAACCAACGATTTTGGTTGCCCATAGCTTAGCCGTTTCTTTAGTTTTACACTGGGCTGCATCAAATACCAACAAAAACATCGTAGGCGCTCTATTAGTAGCTCCTGCCGATGTAGATTCACCTCAGCATACTCCTGAATCTGTTCGTAATTTTTCGCCAATGCCTATTTATAAATTACCTTTTCCTTCGATTGTAGTCGCAAGTGAAAATGACCCGTATGCTTCATTTGAAAGAAAACAATACTTTGCTCAAGAATGGGGAAGTGATTTTGTAAACGTAGGTAAACAAGGACATATTAACTCTGATTCTGACTTAAAATATTGGAAAGAAGGACAATTGATATTACAGCAGTTAATTGAGAAAGTGTCTTAGTTTTAATTTTCAGTCACAGTCGCAGTTTTCAGTCTGAGCGTGAAATTAATTTCGTGTAAATTCGTGAAATTCGTGGCAAAAATTTAACCGCAAAGTTCGCAAAGATTTACGCAAGGTTCGCAAAGTTGATAACACAAAGCTTTGCGAACTTTGTGTTTTCTATTAATGCTTTACAATAAAAAACCTTGCGAACTTTGCGTTTAAATTTATCTACAACAAACTGAAAACTGAGACCGAGACTAAAAACTAATCTACCCAATCCTAAGTCCATTATCTATTTTAAAATCCGGAGCCAATAAAATAACATCTCCCTCCTCGCCCACTGCACCAAGAACCAGACATTCGCTCATAAATTTCCCTATTTGTTTTCTCGGGAAATTGACAACAGCGACAATTTGCCTGTTTACTAAATCTTCTTTTTGATACCGTTTGGTAATTTGTGCCGATGATTTTCGAACCCCTATTTCAGTTCCAAAATCGATCGTAAGCTGATATGCCGGCTTTCTTGCTTCAGGAAAATCATTCACTTCTATAATAGTACCGACACGCATATCTGTCCTTTCAAATTCATTCCAGGTTAAATCCATTTTATTTTTCAATTTGCTGAAATACAAACCTATTAATTTTGTAATTATTACCACTAATTCTATAACCGTTTTTTTTAGTACTACTGTTAATTTTACGAAACAACTTATCAAACTAATACTAAAAAATATAGAAATGGAAAACACTATCCTCAATACAGACCAGACGCTAAGAGATTTTGATTTTGACATTCAGGAACAAAATACAGATAAATATATTCAAACTGCTAAGAATGTAAAGCTATATGTAAAAGATTATGGAAAAGGAGAACCTGTAATCTTAATTCATGGATGGCCACTTTCTAATGAAATGTGGGAATATCAAATCGATTTTCTTGTGCAGAACAACTATAGAGTAATTGCTTATGATCGCAGAGGATTTGGAAAATCATCACAACCTTATGACGGATATGATTACGACACACTGACTGATGATTTAAAAGAGATTATTGAGCAGCTTCAATTAGAAAATGCAACTCTTGTTGGCTTCTCAATGGGTGGTGGTGAAGTAGTTCGCTATTTTAGTCGTTATGGCGGAAAAGGAGTTACGAAAGCAGCTTTAATTTCTTCTGTTGTTCCATTTTTATTAAAAACCAATGACAATCCGGACGGACATCCAAAGGAAAAAAGCGAAACAACAGCTAATGCCATCAAGGAAGACAGAATAGGATTTGTAGATAATTTTGGAAAAACCTTTTTTGGTGTAAATATCATCAACAAACCTTTGAGTACACCTTTAATGGAATATTACAGAATGTTATGCTCATTTGCTTCTCCGCATGCCACTTTAAAATGTGCAGAATCTTTTTCATATACTGATTTTAGAGAAGAACTTGACTTTATAAAAGTACCAACACTAATTATTCATGGTGATGATGATAAAATAGTTCCTATCGACCTTACCTCAAAAAAAGCTGCAGAAGCCATTCGTGAAAACACTTATATCGTTTACGAAGGTGCACCACACGGGTTATTCTATACGGATAAAGACAAATTAAATAATGATTTATTGAATTTTCTGAATTCATAAATTCCATATAAATATCCAAAGAACTTCAAATACTTATAAGTAAAAGCTTCTTTGGATATTTTTTTATGATTGTACTCTTTTTTTTACAGGATTTTAAAGCTATTTTTGAAGAACTTATTTCTGTAAAAATGGCACAAACTCCTTCAAATAATATTCCTCTTGGCACAATTGCTCCAAACTTCAAATTAAAAGATACCAATTCTAATAACGATTATTCGTTTGAAGAATTGAAAGGATCAAAAGGAACGCTGGTTATTTTTATTTGTAATCATTGTCCGTTTGTACTTCATGTTATCAACGAAATTGTAATGATCGCGAACGATTACCGCGTTCAGGGAATTGGTATTATTGCTATTTCCAGTAATGATATCGAAAAATATCCGCAAGATTCTCCTGAACTGATGACTGAATTTGCGTTTGAAAATAAAATAGATTTTCCCTATTTATTCGACGAAAACCAGGAAGTTGCTAAAGCTTATGATGCGGCCTGCACACCTGATTTCTATTTATTCGATAATCTGGATCGCTTATTTTATCATGGGCAATTAGATGATTCAAGACCCGGAAACGGAATTCCGTTAAGCGGGAGTGATCTTCGTAGTGCGATTGACGCCCTAATTTATAACAGAAGTTTAAAAGAACCTCAAAAGCCCGGTATCGGGTGTAATATTAAATGGAAATAAACAATTGAGCCATTTAAAAAAGTTTACCTATCTTTGCAGATCAAATTAATTATACTCATAGTGAGCGCTATAAATCTAATTACAGTTTTTATGTTGTTGTTTTCTCTAACGAGGAGACCACGCACTGCTGTATTTATTTCACATAGTAAGGCCTTTATTCATTAGGCCTCCGTCTATTTCAATTTCTTCTTTCAGGCGGAGGATTTTTACCCGGATTTAAATCCTTTATTTTATTTGAAAGAGTAAATTCTCTCTCAAATAATTTTCTGGTTTTTTCAATCAAAAATTTCCAAAACATATATTATTCTAAATTTCAATTTGCAAACAGGCAATTTGAAATAATAATTATGTATTTATCGGCCTGTAAAGAAATCACACAAAACACTGACGTTCAAAAGAATTAGTAACAATAAAAAATAAAACACAGTTATGAAACCAATACCCACTTTCTGTAAAACAGATTATCATTTCTTAAGAGAATTGATCCTGAAAAGTAAAAATTCGACTAATGCTAAAGAAGCCAATCAGCTTTCGCAAGAATTAGACCGTGCGACAATTAGCAAAGAGAGCGAATTAGACCATTCTGTAGTAAGAATCAATTCACACGTTACGATTGAAGATGTAAAAGCGAAAAAACAAATGAAAATTCAGATTGTTCTGCCTTCATTTTCAGATGTAAAAGAAGGAAAAATATCTATTCTGGCACCTTTAAGCGTTGCTATTATCGGCTTTAAGGAAAATGACGAAGTCGATTGGGAATTACCGGCCGGAATAAAAACTTTAAAAATAGTTGCTGTTAGCAATACCGCTGAAGACCATTCTTAAATTTTTGAAACACCTCATTCGTGAAGGTGTTTTTTTATGTTCTGTTTTAAATAAAAAAAAAACTATCCAATACAATTTTTACTGAATAGTTTTATGAATCTACTACAACAACTTCTTACAATTGAGAAGTTATATAATTCGATATTGAAGCCATTTGCGTATCATCTAACTTCGCTTTTTTCTGCATCCTTATCAAAATTGGTTTCCACTCTTCCTGAGTAAATTTCTTGGCATCATATAGTTTATGACATCTTGCACAACTGTTCTCGTACAAATTTTTACCCTCGGCCAATTCAGACGTTAATGTTGTAGTTTTTACAGTTTCTGTCACTACAGGAGTTGCCGGAGTAGACGCTGTTTTTTTAGTACCACACGAAACTAAAAGCAACACTGCAGCAGTTAGGGTTAAGATTTTTGATTTCATTGTTTTCCTTTATTTTGAAAGTAAATATAAAAAAATCCCATACGCCTTAGCCTATGGGATTCTAATTTAAAACAATACTAAATTGTCTTTAATTTTCTTATTTTACTTCCATTAATTCAACATCAAATACTAAAGTTGCGTTTGGTGGAATAACTCCTCCTGCACCTGCAGCACCATAAGCTAAATCAGACGGGATTACAAAACGAGCTTTGTCACCCACTTGTAATAAAGCAATACCTTCGTCCCATCCTTCGATAACCTGACCCTGACCTAATCTAAATTCGATTGGCTTTTTGCGTGGATAAGAAGAATCAAAAACTTTTCCGTTTTCTAAAGATCCTTCGTAATGAACCGCAACTGTTTTACCAGCTTCCGCTTTTTTACCATCTCCTTTTTGAATCATTTTGTAACGTAAACCGCTATCTGTTTTATCAAAACCAGCAGCTAATTGCTCCATTTTTGCTTCAGATTCTGCTTTTAAAGCTGCATCTCTTTTTAGACGGGCACCTTTTAAACCTACAAAAGCTTCGATAGCATTAAATTTCTCTGCCTCTTCTCCAACTCTAATGATTTCAACACTTTCTAATGCATCACCCTGAGCAACAGCATCAACAATATCCTGTCCTTCGATTACATGACCAAAAACAGTATGTTTTCCGTCTAACCAAGAAGTTGGAACGTGAGTAATGTAAAATTGTGAACCGTTACTTGCAGGTCCTGAATTAGCCATTGCTAATACTCCCGGACGATCGTGTTTTAAACTTGGGTGAAATTCATCATCAAATTTGTAACCCGGATCTCCAGTTCCAGTTCCTTTTGGGCAACCACCCTGAATCATAAAATCAGGAATTACTCTGTGAAAAGTTAATCCGTCATAGAATTTTTGCCCTTGAGGTTTTACTTTATTCTCCATATTTCCTTCTGCAAGAGCTACAAAATTCCCTACGGTTCCAGGTGTTAAATCGTGTGTTAGTTTTACTAAAATCGCACCTTTACTAGTATTGAATTTAGCGTATATTCCGTTTTCCATTGTTGTTATTTTTTATTTAATTGCAAATTTACAAATTAATTTTATATCAATTTATGCTTTCTGTTTTTTAGACTTTGATTTAAATCTTGATTTTTATAAACTCTAGTCTTCCTGTTTTATTACTTTAAGCTTTTTAAATGCTTCTTTTGTAGCATTAATTCTTGTAGAACCAAAATCCACCATTTCTGTTTTAGGTTCAAGGTTTGTTGCAAAAAAATAAATAGATTTATTCTTTTCAATATACCCCACTAGCCATCCGTTATTGACTTCATTGGTAATACTCCAGCCTGTTTTTCCTCTTAAGACATAGTCATCTGTCTTTTCAATTTCCATTATCTCCTTGATTATACTTTCTGTTTTTTTGGAAATAGGTAATTTTGAAGATTGCAATTTTTCCAGAAAAGCAATTTGCTGGAACTGAGAAATATGAGACTTACCCTGAATCCAGAAATTATCTATAGTCGAAGAATCAAAAACCATAGTATTATAATTTAGCTTTTTCAAATAAAAATTCATCCTGTCAACACCTATTTTTCTTGCTATTTCCTGATAACAAGGCAGACAGGAAAGTTGAAATGCTTGTTTAAAGGTTAAATCCTGTTCCCAATTTTTCCTTGCTCTCTTTTCACCATTCCATTTCAGAATATCGGTTTCATTTTTTACTACACCTGTTTCCAACGCAATAATTGAATTTGGAACCTTAAATGTTGATGCCGGCAAATGCCCTGCCTTAGCCCAATTAAAATTATTGGAATAATATGTTTTTTTATCGGAATCAAAAATTAATATTGCCCCTTTAACATTTAGGCTGTCCAATATTGTATCAAATTCAGAAACTACGATTTCATTTCGTAAATTCTTCTTTTTCGATTGAGAATTAGCCGCTGGAATTAGTAAAAAAAAGATCGAAATCAGTAAGATTATTTTTTTCATCCTAAATTTTATTTTTTAGACTTTACTTTATAAGTAAGCCCGTATACTATTAATGATAATACTGAAAGCCCAACACATCCAATACTTACGGCATGCCATCCTCCTAATTTCCACAGAAACAATCCGTAAGCTGATCCCGCTGCTGTTCCTAAAAAGCTAAACGACATAAATACCGTATTTAACCTGTTTCTGGCTTCGGGAAGCAATGAATATACCCTGGTTTGATTTGAAATATGAACACCCTGAATTCCTATATCAATAAATACAATTCCAATAGCAATTCCGATCACACTTTCTACTGAAAAATAAAAAACCAGGAAGCTTATTAAAATTAACAGACAGCCATAACCCACGGCTACTCTTGAACCTCCTTTATCTCCTAATCTCCCCACTAAAGGCGCTGCCAAAGCTCCTGATGCACCTACAATTCCGAACAAACCGATTGTGGCACTATTGAAATGAAAAGGTTCTCCTGAAAGCAATAAAACCATTGTAGTCCAGAAAGCGCCAAATTGCGCAAAACTAAATACGTTTATAATAGTCGCTTCTCTTAAAACAGGTTGTGTCTTTATAAGTGTAAAAAGAGATTTAATTAATTCGCCGTAACTCCCCTGAAACTGAGGTTTATTTACCGGGAATTTATTCTGAATTACAAAAAAGATCAATAAACAAATTCCGGCAGCGATATAAAACATCGATCTCCAGCCTAAAACCTGACCAATAAATCCGCTTAAGGTTCTTGACAGTAAAATACCAACAAGTAATCCGCTCATGATGGTCCCAACTACTTTTCCCCTTTGGTCAGGCGCACTTAATGAAGCGGCCAAAGGCAATATAAGTTGTGGTACAATAGATGTGATTCCTATCAATAATGAAGCAATTTGCAAAAGAAAAAAACTTTTAGCCGTAGCCGCCAGAATTAAGGCAATTACCGAGGCAAAAGTGGTCATTAAAATTTGCTTTTTTCGTTCGATTTTATCGCCTAGCGGAACCATAAAAAACAATCCAATCGCATAACCGGCCTGAGTCAGATAGGTTATTGTCCCGGCATTGGCTTCAGGAATTTTAAATTCGTTGGCAATTAAAACAATTAAGGGTTGGCAGTAATACAGATTTGCAACTATAAGTCCAGTGCAAGCTGCCATAAATAAGACATTCGTTTTGGATAAATTCATTTTGCAAAAATACCAATCTAATTTTTATCTGAACTTAAAAAAAAGTATAAAATTTATAAAATCGGGACCTAAAACAGCCTTTCTTATAACAATTAGATTGATTTTTAAAATCTTATGATGACATAAAATCTTCACGAATCGGACTAAAAACATCCGTTAGAAGTCCGCTTTCTAAACAAACCACTCCGTGAATTGCATGAGGCGGAATGTAAAAACTATCGCCTTCTTTTAAGGTTTGAGTAACGCCATTAATTGTTACATCAAATTTACCGCTGGAAACATATGTTACTTGTGTGTGATAATGTTCATGCAAAACGCCAATTCCTCCTTTTTCAAAATGAACGTTGACCAACATCACCCGATCATCATAGGCCAGAATTTTACGTTTGATTCCTTCGCCCACTACTTCCCACTCTATTTCATCTCCTTTTATAAATTCTTTGCTTGTTCCGAAACTTTGCATATCTATGTTTAATTGAATTGGTACAAAAATAATATTTTTAGCTGATTATATTTTTAAATCAGATTTTTAGAAATAAAATCACAACTTATTTGAATCGATTCAAAAGGAGCTGGATTATAATTATTCTCCTGTTCTACAAAAAAATGTTTGACTCCGCATTGTTTCGCTTCCTTAAAAATACTTTTAAAATCAATTGAACCAGCACCTATTTCAGTATTCAAAGCCGGATTTACTTTATCCATATCCTTAACGTGCCACATTCTAAAACGTCCCGGATTTTCCTTAAATAATTTTAGAGGATCATTTCCTGAACGAACAACCCAATATAAATCCAATTCAAAAGAAACCAAATCTTTGTCAGTTTCTTTCAATAAAATTTCATAGCCCGTAATTCCGTCATGTTTTTGAAATTCGAAATCGTGATTGTGATACGCCAGTTTTAAACCAGAAGCAGCACTTATTTTAGCCGCTTCATTCAAACGGGCCGCAATCTTTTTGTAATCCTGAATATTTTTCCTGAAAGGTTCATCAACCCATGGGATGGTTAAGAATTCACTTTTTAAAACCTTTGCTGCTTCTATTGCAGCAATCAATTCTGCTTTCTTTCCGTCGTACAAAAAGCTTCCTAAATTATAATGTCCGCTAACCGTTTTAAGTCCGTTTGCATCTAATATCTTTTTTAATTCAGTTGCCGTAAGTCCCCAGAACTGATCCTTAATCGAAAAACCGTACGTTTCAACAGTTGTAAATCCTGCATTGGCTACTTTTTCAAGAGTTAACCTCACATTTTTCAGAAGTTCATCCCGCAATGTATACAACTGTAAACCAATTTCTTTTTTATCCATAGTAAAAGCTAATGATGGCAAAGCCAAAACTGCTGTTGCAGCCAGACTTGTATTGATGATAAAATTCCTTCTTGTAACCATTTTATAATTTAAAAATAGAAAAACAAAACTTATTTTTTTATTGAATTGTAAAAGACTAAGGCAGGTTTTCGAAATTATAGATAAAAGTTTGAAGTGTAAGTTCCATTTCTTCATTTATAATTTTTCCATCCTCATCAATTTTTCCCCGAATCCCCTGAATCAAAAGTTTTGTATTGGGTTGTAATCTGGCTCCCAGCGTTTCCATTATTACTATCAATTGATCGTGTCCCATTTCTCCGGAAGCTGAAGCCGTTATCAAACCTGTTTTCTTATCGGAAAAAATAGTAGTCGAAACACACCATTCTAAAGCATTTTTCAAACTTCCGGGTATACTAAAAACATACTCCGGAGTACAAATTATGATTCTATCTGCTTCATTAATTTTATTTCGGAATTCTTCAACAGCTATTGGTGGATTCTCAGTATCTAAATCCGGATTAAAATGGGGAATATCAGCCAGATCTTCGAAAATTTCAAATTCAAATTCGGCTTTTATATTTTCTGAGATATATTTTAAAATCTTGTAATTACTTGAGTTTTTCCTTGTGCTGCCTGTTATGGCAAGGATTTTATTTTTTTGAGAAACCATTATATTGCGTGAAAATATTTTTAAATTAATTCATTAAAAATAAACTTTTCTTCATAATCTATTTCAAATTTTTCAAGGAAGTTAATATATTCCTCTCTAAAAGTTTTCTTTTTATGATGTAGTTCTTGATTCTCAATATAATTAATTACTGAAGCGAGCTGAGATTTACTATATGAAAATGCACCATACCCTTCTTGCCATTCGAAACGGGTTTTAGAAAATTTATTTGTATTGATCCATTTTGAAGAATCCTGCTTAATGTTTTTCATCAAATCAGAAATAGATTGTGCAGGTCGAATCCCTATTAAGATATGAACGTGATCTGAAACACCATTTATAGCTAAAAGTTTGTGATTGTTACTTTTGATGATTCCGGCCATATATTTATAAAGTTGTTCTTTCCAATCATTATGTATTATAGCTTGTCTAAATTTTACTGCAAAAACAAAATGAATATGTATTTGCGTGTATGTATTTGCCATTTATGTGTAGTCCCTACGGGACATTTTTTTCGTTAACTATTTGTTTTCTACCGACATGTTGTTCCTAGCGGAACATTTATAACAGGTTTCATTAGGCAAATATAAAATTTTAATTATAAGAATATATTTACAAAATATTTTTTTATGAATTTTAAATCCATATCATATTAGCGTCGACGATATGTAATTGTCCATAATTTATGTAGCTCGATGGGACAATTTTGCATTCGAAATTATTGTTTTTGCTACCGACATGTAATTCCTAACGGAACTACAAAATATTTTTCTTAAATTTTTAAAAAATATCATATTGACCGAGGATATATCTGTGTAGTCCCTACGGGACATCTTAACATTCGTAATTATCGTTTTTCTACCGACATGTAATTCCTAACGGAATATTTAAATCAATAATTATAATTAAAAAAATACAAACAAACCGAAACTGTTCCGTTAGGAACTACATGTCGATAGAAACATAATATCGGAGAATAACATTTGTCCCGTAGGGATTACACTTTAAACTTTCCAATAATCAAAAAAATGTTCCGCGAGGAACAACATGTCGGTAGAAAAAAAGTATTACATACGCAAAGATGTCCCGTAGGGACTACAGTCTAAGCTTTTCCTCTTAAAAAATAAATCAAAAAATGTTCCGCTAGGAACAACGTGTCGGTAGAAAAAAGTATTACATACGCAAAAAATGTCCCGTTGGGACTACACTCTAGGCTTTTCCTCTTAAAAATTAAAAAATGTTCCGATAGGAACAAAATGTCGGTAGAAAAAAGTATTACATACGCAAAGATGTCCCGTTGGGACTACACTCTAGGCTTTTCCTCTTAAAAAATAAATCAAAAAAATGTTCCGCTAGGAACAAAATGTCGGTAGAAAAAAAGTATTACATACGCAAAGATGTCCCGTAGGGACTACACTCATCGAATAACGTGAATATCTTTTTTCATTAATTCAAATTCGTCGATTAAAGCATTCTTTTTAAAGTATTTTTCTAAATCTAAAAGTCTCTTTTTGTTATCATATTTTATACATGAATTGAGTTTTCTTTGGCAGACAGAACATAATCTTATTGAATGTCTGTCGGTTTCATCCATGCTGTTAGTCCCATTCATAACACAATTTGCATTTGTACAATGATGCAGACCAAACATATGTCCGATTTCATGAGAGCTTATTTTAAGTAATCGTGACAAACACAGATTAAAATTTTCAGAAGTTAATTTACCATCCTGTAATCTGTAAATTGAACTCACGGCTACTTTATCGTGATAAGAAGCCAAACCAAAAACATAATTCCATTCTGGCTTAGGATATAAATCCAGTTCCGAAAGTCCCATTAAAGCAATACTGTTTACAGGTCTTTCTTCTTTCAATACATCAGTTAAAAGATAACCAGCCAATAACTGTTCATGACCTTCTGCGATCATCCTTCTATAAGAATTTGGAACCACATCATTAGAAATAGGTTCTAACGTTTTGGTTTTTAACTGAAAGTAAATTTCTAAATATTCATTAAGGAGTTGAATTTGTTTCTTTTGCAAAGCATTAAAATTTCCAATAGGTCGTATATAAATAATATTCACCTCGTTTGTGGGAATTATATGTTTAGACATAAAGTATTGCTCAAAAGTTTGCCCTTTTTCTTTGCGAGAATGCATCCAATCGCCATAAACAGGTTCAGGTAACTTAACATCATTACATTTTATTTGCTTAAAATAAGACGCTTCTTTAGGAATTTCTTTCGGGATATCATTTAAAGTTTCTTTTGGCTTTTCTTTATTACAGGAACAAAATATTATAAAAATAAGAATAGCTATTTTTCTCATATACTTTTTTGTTAAATATATTCAAAAAACAGCTATTCTTATTTTCTATTTTATTTTTCTTATCGAATATTTTTTGGCCTTTTACCGGAAAAAATATCCAATTCTATTTCTTAGTTGTATCTGCTTCAAAATTATCGAAATACGTAAAATCTTTGGTAATCAATCCGTTTTCTATGGTGAAAACAGTACAAATAGGCAATTCTAATTTTGAATTATCCGGCGCCGTTCCTGTTGAAACAAATTCTACCACGATATGATTTTCTCCGGAAGGGTAAATCTGTACAATTTTATCATGCAAATCCGGAAATATTTTATTGAGTTCTGCATATTTATCCTCAGTTTGTTTGCGTGTTTGTTTTACAATTCCTTTTCCAAAAGAAGGATCTTTAAAATCGGCTGTTTCAATATACATTTCCGACATCTTTTTCCAATTATGACTATTGAAATACTCAAAATATACTTTGACTAATTTTTCATTTTTTGTGGTTTCCATAGGTTTTGGCTGGTTCTGATTATTACAGGAAATAATTAGAAAAGCGACAACAAGTATCATTATTTTTCTTATAATTTTCAATTTAAATTACTACAAATCAGATATTAACAGATATAAATGTAATAAAAAATTGCAATTTCAGAAGATAAACATAGTTGCACGTAATTATTTTACAGCAATTTCCTGAGGCGTGTGTTGCTGTTTCTCTGTTTTATAAGAATAAATTTTTCCATCCTTATTTGCATATATATAGGTATAGTTCCAATGATTTGGACCGGCCATTCTGGATCCTTCCTCATTTTTGGCGTTTGCGTAAACTTGCTCTCCATAAATAAGTATTTCTCCCTGCTCAGCATTATTCAAAGTGCGTATAGGCGGCCCCCAAATTTTTATGAGATTTTTTTTAGATTCACCAATCAATTTATCGCTTGATCCCTTAGTACCGGAGCATGCTTGTAAAATGAGAACTATAAGTAATAAAAGTATTTTCTTTATCATAATATTTTTTTTAATTGATTGATTAACAATATAATATTAGCAGAAAAAGCGTCTCATAAATTTACACATAAACATTTTTACATTACATAATTCCTACATATTTATTTGTTTAAGAAATTGTTATGTCAAATCTTATTCTACTTATGATATTTAATTTATGGGTTAAAAATTTTAGATTTCCATTTTCGAAATCTTTAAAATTCCCAAAAATTAACTTTGTATCTTTGGTGCTTAGAACTATTGAAGAAAAAAAATGCGAATTGACATTATAACGATTTTGCCTGAACTATTAAGAAGCCCGTTTGAGGCTTCGATTATGAAACGTGCCATAGACAAAGGTTTGGTCGAAGTACATTTTCATAATTTACGGGATTATACTACGAACAAACAGAAAAGTGTCGACGATTATCCTTTTGGAGGAGGCGCCGGAATGGTCATGACGGTTCAACCAATTGATGCTTGTATTACACATTTGAAAAGCGAACGTGCATACGACGAAATCATTTATATGTCGCCTGACGGAGAAACATTAAACCAAAAAATGGCCAATACCATGTCGATGTACGAAAACATTATCATTCTATGCGGACATTATAAAGGTGTAGATCAGCGTGTTCGTGATCATTTTATTACCAAAGAAATTTCTATTGGCGATTATGTTTTATCCGGCGGAGAATTAGGCGCTTTGGTTTTATCTGATGCTTTAATTCGACTTATTCCTGGTGTTTTGAGTGATGAAACATCGGCATTGACAGATAGTTTTCAGGATAATTTACTTTCCGGACCTATATATACAAGACCCGCAGATTATAAAGGATGGAAAGTCCCTGAGGTTTTAACCAGCGGACATTTTGCCAAAATCGACAAATGGCGCGAGGATATGGCTTACGAACACACGAAGAACAGACGACCTGATTTACTGGAAGGTCAAGAGTAGTTTCAGGTTTCAGGTTATTTTTGTTTCAGGTTTCTTGCGTAACCTATTTCAAATTTCAAACCAACAACCTCTCACTTTATCTAACTGAAAACTAAAAAATTAGCCTTAAATTTTATATTATAATATTAATTAAAAAGCTTCAAAACTTTAAACAAGAAAAACTTTAAACTTTAAACTTTTTTTTTATCTTTGCACCCGAATTAGACTAACCTCTGGCGAGATCCGTGAATGTTGCTCTATATAAAAAACCATAATTACAAGATATCATGGCAGATTTAATGAAATTCGTTCAAAACGAATTAGTTGAGAAAAAAGATTTCCCTGTTTTTGGAGCTGGAGATACTATCACAGTTTACTACGAAATTAAAGAGGGTGAAAAAACAAGAACTCAGTTTTTTAAAGGAGTTGTTATTCAAAGAAGAGGTTCTGGTAACACAGAAACTTTTACTATTCGTAAAATGTCTGGAGCTGTTGGAGTTGAGCGTATCTTCCCAGTAAACTTACCAGCTTTACAAAAAGTTGAAATCAACAAAAAAGGAGCTGTACGTAGAGCTAGAATTTTCTACTTCAGAGAACTTACTGGTAAAAAAGCTAAGATTAAAGATAAAAGAAGATAATCATTTATCTCTTTGTTATAAAAAAGCTCGTTTCATTTATTTGAAACGAGTTTTTTTGTGCTTGATTTTTAAATTTCTCAGGAGCTAATCCCGCTATTCGTTTCAAACGAAGTTCACTGAACTCCGAAATAAAATAAAAATTAAGTGAAGTAATCTTTTGCTCCATTTCATTACACAAAAGGATTTCCACTTCTATCGGGGCTAGGACAATCATTTTCATAACAATATTTTTGTTTAGTTTGTCATTTCGACAAAGGAGAAATCTTTGCAAGTAGCTCGACAAAGATTGGCGACAATATTTGAACATGGATGATGCGGATTCGCTTTGCGAAAACACAGATTAAAACGGATTCTATCAGCTTAATCTTGTCATTTCTCCTTTGTCGAAATGACAAAATTGTGGAGATAATTGCGCTTAATAAACAAAAAGTTCTTGTTTTATGGTTTGCGTGAGGGATAGAAGTGGAAAGCCCACAGCCTGACGAAGGAAGTGCGAGGACTTGAAACGGATAGCCCGACCCGGAGGGGCACGCCCAAAATAAAAAAACCGACACTCATAAAGCATCGGTTTGTATTTAATGAAAAATTGGTATTCTATTTTTTTAATAGTTTTTCTAAATATTCGATTTTGTCTTTTTCAGCTTGTAGTAAACGTTCGTAAAGCTTTTCTTTTTCATGAAAAGTTTCAATTAATTTATCTAATGGATTGAAAGTACAATGATTTGCATTGAATGCTCCATTTGTAAAACTGTTATCATGGAAACTATTAAAATAATTAATCATATTGTCTTCTGAAAAGCTTTTAATTGCTTCAACAGTTACACCAAGCGCTTTTGCAACTTCGGCAAGTTTTTCATCATCTATCGTTTCACTGTTTTCTAAAATAGAAACCGCCTGCTGATTTGTCCCTAAAGCTTGTGCCAAAGCTTCCTGCTTCATATCACGAAGTTCGCGAATACGGCTTATTTTTCGCCCTATATGATTTGGTTTTGTAAGTGTGCTCATAATTCAAAGATAATGATTAAGTTTAATAAGAAACAATACGTAAAAAACATATTAGTAATGTATCGTACAACCTGTTTGCCTTATAATTTATTTCAAACAAAACTACAATTTTTCATACAAAAAAACTATAACTTCAAATTATTTTGTGCACATAACTGGTATCTCAAAACACTATTTCAGAGTGTTTTTATGCTTAAATTTTCTATTTAAAGTTGCAATAGCGAAAATTAAAATAAACTTATATCACTTATAGGATTTATCGTTTTAGAAATCTTATACTTTTACTTCTGATTCATCAAAACTGTAATTTTTTAATACCAAAATCATCGATTTGACAATTAAATGAGTCCGAAATAACAATCTGATAATTTCGGTATTTCTCGGGAAAACTATACCGTTTTCGGACTGTTTTTATTATATTTGCTCCGCTCATTCTGAGCCGACTATACCTTTACATCGCTGCATCCTGGCGATACGATTATAAAAAAAAAAAAAAAAATAATGAATTCAAAAATCTATTACACCTTAACTGATGAGGCGCCATTATTAGCGACTTATTCTTTTTTACCTATTGTACAAGCATTTACTGCCACAGCTGGTATTGCTATTGAAACTAGAGACATCTCTTTAGCAGGTAGAATTTTATCGAATTTTCCTGAGTTTTTAACTGATGATCAAAAAACCGGAGATGCTTTGGCTGAATTAGGTCAATTGGCGACACAACCTGAAGCTAACATCATCAAATTACCAAACATTTCAGCATCTGTGCCGCAATTAAAAGCAGCTATTGCTGAATTACAATCTCACGGGTACAAAATTCCTAATTATCCGGAAGATCCTCAAAATGATGCCGAAAAAGATGCTAAAGCAAAATATGCTAAAGTTTTAGGTTCTGCAGTAAATCCTGTTTTACGTGAAGGAAACTCTGATCGTAGAGCGCCAAGAGCGGTTAAGAACTTTGCAAAAGCAAATCCACACTCAATGGGTGCCTGGTCTGCTGACTCAAAAACTAAAGTGGCTTCAATGCCAAACGGTGATTTCTACGGAAGTGAAAAGTCGCTTACAGTTGCAGAAGCTAATGATGTAAAAATCGAATTTGTTGCCAAAGACGGTACAACTACTGTTCTTAAAGCAAGTACTCCTCTTAAAGCTGGTGAAATAATTGACAGTTCTGTAATGCATTTAAAAGCATTAAAAAACTTTGTTGCTGATGCTATTGCCGATGCAAAAAAAGAAGGTGTTTTACTTTCTGTGCACTTAAAAGCTACAATGATGAAAGTTTCAGATCCAATTATCTTTGGCGCTATCGTTGAAGTATATTTTGCTGATCTTTTCAAAAAATATGCAACTTTATTTGCTGAATTAAATATTGATACAAGAAACGGTTTAGGTGATATCTACGCAAAAATTGCAGGAAGACCTGAGCAGGCTGAAGTTGAAGCTGACATTACGAAAGCGATCGAAAACGGACCAGCTCTTGCAATGGTAAATTCTGACAAAGGAATTACAAACTTACACGTTCCGTCTGACGTTATTGTTGATGCTTCTATGCCGGCAATGATCCGTACTTCTGGACAGATGTACAATAAAGATGGCAAACAACAAGACACTCTTGCTGTTATTCCGGATCGCGCTTATTCAGGAATTTATACTGCAACGATCGATTTCTGTAAAAAACACGGTGCTTTTGATCCTAAAACAATGGGAAGCGTTCCTAACGTAGGTTTGATGGCTCAAAAAGCAGAAGAATACGGATCTCATGATAAAACTTTCCAAATGAAAGCTGACGGAGTTGTTCGTGTTGTAGACAATAAAGGAACTGTTTTAATGGAGCAAAACGTTGAAGCGAATGACATTTTCAGAATGTGTCAGGCTAAAGACGCTCCAATTCAGGACTGGGTTAAACTTGCTGTAAACAGAGCGCGTTTATCTGATACTCCTGCTGTTTTCTGGTTAGACGAAAACAGAGCGCATGACAGAGAATTGATCGCAAAAGTTCAAAAATATTTAAAAGACCACAATACAACAAATCTTGATATTCGTATTTTAAACCCTATTGCTGCTACTGAATTTACTTTAGACAGAATCATCAAAGGTTTAGATACTATCTCGGTAACAGGAAACGTTTTACGTGATTATTTAACAGATTTATTCCCAATTTTAGAATTAGGAACTTCAGCTAAAATGTTATCTATCGTTCCGTTAATGAATGGTGGCGGATTGTTCGAAACTGGTGCAGGAGGATCTGCTCCTAAACACGTTGAGCAATTTACTGAAGAAGGATATTTACGTTGGGATTCATTAGGAGAATTTTTAGCTCTTGGTGCTTCTTTAGAGCATTTAGGACAAACTCTAGACAACTCTAAAGCAATCATTTTATCTGAAACTCTAGACGAAGCTAACGACAAATTCTTGGCTAACGATAAATCTCCAGCTCGTAAAGTAGGTCAGATTGACAATCGTGGTTCTCATTTCTACCTTGCTTTTTATTGGGCACAAGCTTTAGCCGCTCAAAATAAAGATGCTGAATTAAAAGCGATCTTTACTCCAATTGCTGCTCAGTTTGAAGCTAACGAAGCTAAAATCGATGCTGAATTAATTGGTGCACAAGGAAAACCTCAAACTCTTGGTGGTTACTACCAGCCAACTCCTGAATTAGTAAGTAAAGCAATGCGTCCTAGTGCAACATTTAATGCAATTATTGCTGAAATTAAATAATAAAATACAAAAGAGATGTACAACAAGCAGTACATCCAGCATAAATATCAAAAAGACAACTTTTAACGGTTGTCTTTTTTTTTAGAATTGAATTAAAAAACTTGCGAATAGTTTCATTTATATGATTAAAAACTATTTTTAAAGAGTTCGAAACCAATAAAAAGAGAAAATATTCTTAACTAATGTTTAACAAACGTTACACATCAATATTTAGTAAGAATTATTAACTATGTGCTTCAAATACAAGACAATGATTACAAAAAAAATTGGCCTTCTTCTTATCCTCCTTTTAACGACTTTATCTTCATTTTCTCAGGAAAAATTTACTTTAAGTGGTACTATAACCGACTTTAAAAACAATGAAACCTTAATTGGGGTAAACATTTATATTCCTGCTTTAAAAATAGGAACTACAACTAACGAATACGGTTTTTATTCACTTACTGTTCCTAAAGGCGAATACGAGATCGAAATTAGCTATGTAGGGTATCAAACCATTCAAAAAAAAATTGTTTTAAATCAAAATACTAAAAATAATTTTGGAATTCATGAAAGTGGAGAAGAACTCCAAGAAGTTATAATTACTGACAATAGAGGGAAAATCAACATCAAATCACCCGAAATGAGTGCCAATAAGCTTTCTATTGCCACCATCAAAAAAATGCCTGTGGTTATGGGAGAAGTTGATGTTCTAAAATCAATTTTATTGCTTCCGGGTGTTACCAATGCCGGTGAAGGTGCGTCAGGATTCAATGTTCGTGGTGGCGGAGCTGATCAGAATTTAATTTTATTAGATGAAGCCACAATATTTAACTCTTCTCACGTATTTGGATTTTTCTCTGTTTTTAATCCGGACGCTATAAAAGATTTAAAATTATATAAAGGTGGTATTCCCGCTCGCTATGGCGGAAGAGCATCATCTGTTTTGGACATTTATCAAAAAGACGGAAACAGCAAGGAATTTCATGTAAATGGAGGAATCGGATTAATTTCAAGCCGACTTCTTGCAGAAGGACCTATTGTAAAAGACAAAGGTTCCTTTTTAATTGGAGGGAGAGCTTCTTATGCACATTTATTCCTAAAACTGTCAGAAAAGGAAAAAGACAACTCCGCCTACTTTTATGATTTAAACACAAAATTAAGTTATAAATTAAACGATAATAACAGCTTGTATTTATCCGGTTATTTTGGTCGTGATGTATTTAGCCTAAATAAAAGTTTTACGAATATTTACGGAAATTCAACTTTAAATTTGCGTTGGAATCATCTTTATTCTGATAAATTATTTGCGAATTTATCGTTGATTTACAGTGATTACTATTATGGTCTTGATTTGGATTTCGTAGGTTTCAAATGGGATTCGGGAATCAAGAATTACAACATTAAATATGATTTCAAAAATTATGTTTCAGACAAATTCAAATTGAATTATGGTCTAAACGGAATTTACTACGAGTTTAATCCCGGAACGATTAAGCCAAGTAATGAAGCATCAGGAATTAATCCGGACCAATTAGACAAAAAATATGCCTTCGAACCTTCTGTTTATATTGAAGCAGAAAATCAGATTTCGAAAAAATTTACTGTTTCTTACGGATTGCGTTATAGTCTGTTTTATCGTTTAGGAGCTTCGACAATCAATTATTACGATAATAATGAACCTGTTATCTTTAATACTGATATGCAGATTTATGAAAAAGGTACACCAACATCAACCAAATATTTTGGCAAAAACAAAGAGATTCAGAGTTATAACAATTTAGAGCCACGTCTTTCTGCTTCGTATCAATTAAATGATGATCAATCGATCAAAGCAAGTTACAACCGAATGGCACAATACCTGCAATTGATTTCAAATACCTCATCGCCTACTCCGTTGGATGTCTGGATGCCAAGTGATAATTATATCAAACCACAAATTGCAGATCAGGTTGCATTGGGTTATTTTAGAAACATCAATAATGGCGCGTATTCTGTAGAAGTCGAAACCTATTACAAAAAAATTCAGAACAGACTGGATTATATTGATGGTGCTGACTTGATAGCCAATGACGCTATTGAACAAGTCATCCTAAACGGAAGAATGCGTTCTTATGGTATCGAATTTATGCTGAAGAAAAATGAAGGCAAGCTGAACGGATGGATCTCTTATACTTTATCAAAATCACAACAACAAACGCCGGGAAGAACACCTGAAGAAACAGGAATCAACAACGGACAGTGGTACAGCTCAGCTTATGACAAAACACATAATTTAGCAGTGACGTCAGCTTATAATTTAAATGAAAAATGGTCTTTTGGTGCTAACTTTGCCTTACAATCAGGTCAGCCTGTTACATATCCAAATGGTCAATACGAGTATTTAGGAATCACGGTTCCGAGTTATGGATCAAGAAACGAAAACCGTCTTCCTGCGTATCATCATCTCGATGTTTCGGCAACTTTAACACCCAGAAAAAACAAAGACAGAAAACTGAAAGGCGAATGGGTTTTTAGCATTTATAATTTGTACAATCGTCATAACGCTGCTTCTATCAATTTCCGTCAGAATGTGGATACAGGAGTGAATGAAGCAGTACAAACCTCTATTTTTGGAATCGTTCCGGCTGTTAGCTATAATTTTAAATTTTAAAAACTATTTTCTGTACAAAGAAAAAAAGATATATCATGAAAAAAGCAACCTTCTTAATCGTACTTATCCTATCGATTTTCTTCACGAGTTGTGAAGAAGTTGTAGATGTCAATCTCGATACCGCACCGCCAAAATTAGTAATTGAAGCAGCTATAAACTGGCAAAAAGGAACAACGGGAAAACAACAAATTATAAAATTAACTACCACTACCGGTTATTTTCAAAATGTGATTCCAACCGTTTCCGGAGCAACGGTTTTTATCAGAAACAGCAAAAACGAGCAATACAATTTTACTGAAATTAGTAAAACAGGACGTTATGCCTGCAATAATTTCAACCCAATAATCAATGAGACGTATACTTTGACTGTAATAAGTAGCGGAAATACCTATACTGCAACTGAAGTAATGAAACCAGTAGCCCCCATAACACGCATCGAACAAAATAATGAAGGAGGTTTTACAGGAGATGAAATAGAAGTCAGAGCTTTTTATAACGATCCTGCTGATGTTGATAATTTTTATTTGTATAAATATGTGTACTCTAATAAAGTTACCTCAACATATTATGTTGCCGAAGACAAATTTTTTCAAGGCAACGAATATTTTAGTAAATCAGACGATGACGATTTAAAAACCGGAAATGAAGTCGAAATCACGCATTACGGAATTTCAAAACAATATTATAATTATATGAGTATCTTAGTGAGTATTGCCGGAAGCAATGTTGGAGGCCCTTTTCAGTCGCCACCGGCTACAGTAAAAGGAAACATCATCAATGCAACCGATAAAGCCAATTACCCGTTAGGTTATTTTTCACTTAGCGAAACAGATTATAAAAAATACACCATTCAATAATCAGTACAATGGAAGCGAAAATTGAAATATTATCAGAAAAAAAACTAATTGGTAAACACATCGTAATGTCGTTTATCGAAAATAAAACGTTTCAATTATGGAGTTCCTTCATGCCAAAACGAAAAGAGATCAAGAATTCTATTGACTCTAATTTATATTCGCTTGAAGTTTTTCCTGATGGACATTTTAATAATTTTGACCCGAACAACAGCTTTCAAAAATGGGCTGCAGTTGAAGTTGCTGATTTTGATGAAGTTCCGTCAGATATGGAAACTTTAATAATTCCAACCGGTTTATATGCTGTGTTTGTTCATAAAGGCCCCCAAAGCGAAGGACACAAAACCTACCATTCTATTTTTGTCGAATGGTTACCCAATTCCGGATATACGGTAGACGAAAGACCACATTTTGCTGTAATGGGCGATCAATACAAAAAAGAAGATCCGGATTCTGAAGAAGAAATCTGGATTCCGATAATACAAAAAACTTAATTTTTTTAGCCAGTGATTCCACTCATTAAAAGACTAACTTGTGATTATAAAAACAATTACCCCACATTTGACTAAATTTGGATTTGCTTATAATTTTTGATTCTCATTATAAATTATATTTTTTTCAATTAAAAAATTCAGGTTAATCCTTAAAATCTGTCGCAAAAAAAAACATTATGCTAATCGAAACACTAAAATCCCTTTTCAACCGTGACCTCAACAAATTAAAAGTTGAAATCGAATCCTATCAAAACGAAAATCAGATTTGGACAATTGATAAAAATATCTCTAATTCAGCAGGAAATCTTTGCCTTCACCTAATAGGAAACATCAACACGTATATTGGGGCCGAAATAGGAAAAACCGGTTATGTCCGGGATCGTCCTTTAGAATTTTCTTTGAAAGATGTTCCAAAAGCAGAATTAATAAACAAAATCAATGACACAATTCTGGTCGTAAATAATGCGCTTGATCGTTTAACTAAAGACGATTTAGAAGCCACATATCCCCAAATCGTTTTCGAAAAGGAAATGACAACAGGATTTTTTTTAGTGCATCTCTCCACGCATTTAGCCTATCATTTAGGACAAATTAATTACCATAGAAGGTTACTGTCGTAGTCGTATTATTCAGTTGCAATCTCAGTTTACAATAAATTGAGACTGTAAACCGATACTGAATACTTTCTCGCAACTCTCAACATATGTAAAGGTTTAGAAATTAGAATTAAGCAAACTTTGCACTTTATTAATTCAATATTTCGAAAACATGAAGCATTTACTTTTTACATTATTTTCACTTTTCGCCTTGACTGCAAAAGCGCAAACGTTTAAGAATCCTGAGCCACTCTTCGATCCAGCTCCTTATGGTTTTAGCCATGCATCATCTGTTTCTGCTCCTGGTGATTTGGTTTACATTTCAGGGCAAAGTGGCGGGTTAGGAAAAGAACATACTTTAAGCAACGACTTCAGAGAACAAACTCAGGTTGCCTTAAAAAATGTCGTAACCGTTCTGGACAGCTACAAGCTAAAACCGGAAAACATTATGAAAATAACCATTCTGATTGTAGACCATTCACCCGAAAAACTAAAAATATGGAACGAAGAAATCCGAAAAGTATGGAAAGACAAACCATTCCCTGCCAGTACCTTAATCCCCGTCCCTAAATTAGCCATAGACGGAATGTTAATCGAAGTTGATGCTATCGCTTTTAAAGCAAAATGATTTTTAAAAATATTTAATCCTTAAGATATTAAGAAACTTAGTATTGATATCTTAAAAGCAAGCCATTAGAAAATATTTGTAATCTTATTAAGCTGTGGCAAAAAAATAAACCATTAAGATATTAAGTTTCACTAAGCCCAAAACTTAACTTTCTTAATATCTTAATGGTAAAAAAAACTCAAATCTAAAATCTATCCCGAAACTTCGGGACTAAAATCGTATCCTTTCGTACATTTGCAGCACATTTCAAATCAAAAATCTAAATGTCTTCACACCACATCGTACGCGACGACCAGGAACCCGCTTTAATTATTGCCAACGGAGCAGCATGCAATCCTGAATTATTAGGACAATTGCTCGAATGGTCGCCACTGGTTATCGTGCTCGATTCTGCTATAGAAAGAGTGATTGATTTAGGCATAAAAGTAGATGTCCTTTTAGGGGATTTCGATCGCGGCTTTGATCCTGAAATATACAAAACGTCTCAATATCCGATAGAAATTGTACATACTCCGGATCAGGACAAAACCGATTTAGAGAAAGCTTTTGATTATTTAATCGCTCGAAAAATTCCTGCCGTTAACGTAGTTTGGGCCACAGGAAAACGCGCCGATCATACTATTACAAACCTTACGAATATCGTTCGTTACCGCAATTTGCTTAAAATTGTAATTCTCGACGATCATTCAAAAATATTTTTGTTACCAACTAAATTCGAGAAGTGGTATACCGCAAAAACGCCTATTTCATTGATTCCAATTGGCATTGTAAACGGAATTAATTCGACCAATTTATTATATCCCCTAAAAGACGACACCTTAACAATTGGCTATCGAACCGGCAGCAGCAATGCTGTTCTTCAGGATGGTTTGGTCAGCATTACCCATACCGACGGTGATTTGTTGTTAATGGAATGTATGGATTAAGTCTGACGTTTTTTAAACACATAGAAACATAGTTTAAAACCAACAGAAAATTCTATGTTTCTATTTGTTTAATTCACATCTAGAATTTGGAATTTACGCTCTTTAGTTCTGGAATTTTAGGAAGCTATTCCTGCTGTCCGCTATATCTTTTGTGCCGAACGCCGGCACAAAAGGATGCCGCTTCCATCAGGGCTAAGGCAATCGTTTTCATAATTATCATTTCCCGCAAAAAGAATGACTATCTTTGCACGGAAATTTACAAAATGAAAGAAACAGACAATTCCGAAAAAAAAAATTTACATCCTCGAAATCTTCATCGTTCCCGTTATGATTTCGAACTTCTTATTGCGAATTGCCCTGAATTAAAACCATTCGTTGCAATAAATATTCACGGAATTGAAACCATTGATTTCAGTAATCCATTGGCTGTAAAAGCGCTCAACAAAGCCTTATTACAAACCTATTACGACATACAAAACTGGGATATTCCTAAAAATTACCTTTGCCCGCCTATTCCGGGAAGAACAGATTATATCCATTATTTAGCTGATTTATTAGCCGAAACCAACAACGGAATTATTCCGCAAGGATCTTCAGTTTTAGGCTTAGACATAGGAACTGGTGCCAACTGCATCTATCCTATTTTAGGACATGCCATTTATGATTGGAGTTTCGTAGGAACAGACATCGACGAAAAAGCAATAGAAAACTGCAGTAAAATTATCGAAGCCAATCCAAAATTGATAGACGCAATCAGTTTACAACAACAAACTGAATCCCGTTTTATTTTCAAAAATATCATTACGCCCGAAGATCGTTTTACATTCACAATGTGTAATCCGCCTTTTCATTCTTCTGCCGAAGATGCGAATCAAAGCACCGTGCGTAAAGTTTCCAATTTAACCAAAGAAAGAAAAAAAATAAATCCGGTTTTAAACTTTGGAGGCCACAACGCCGAATTATGGTGCGATGGCGGCGAAATTGGTTTTGTAACCCAAATGATTTACGAAAGTGCAAAATTTGCCATGCAAACTTTGTGGTTTACGACATTAGTTTCAAAAAGAGAAAACCTTTCCAGCATTTACAAAACCCTTAATAAAGTAAACGCTTCCTCGATAAAAACAATCGATATGGCTCAAGGCCAAAAAACAAGCCGTATTGTTGCCTGGACATTTTTGAGTGAAAGTCAGCAAAAGGCATGGAAGTTTGAAGCTGAATAATATTAAATATTAGTTTTTGTTTTGTAACTCGGACTAAACTATAATGTTAAGAAAACTCATAAACATAAAAACTTTCTAGCCTCTTAAATTTCTAAAATCGAAGGTGAATTTCCATTTTCTAAAATTGAATTAGATCAATACAATAATAACCTTGAATTATCTGAAAAAGAAATCCAAAATGGAGAATTTTATTCACATACTGAAATGAAGAATAAAATTGAACAGTGGAAAAATAAGTTCATAAAAACCTGTCGAAAATCTTTTGAGAAAATCTTTTTTTCAATCTTACATACTTATTTTATTATTTTTTTTTAGTAAATTTATTACAAAATCAATTAATGAAATTATGGCAGAATATATTGGTTATCTCGCATCATTTTTTATTGTTGGAGGTTTTTTATTGAAAAATCTTAGAGCAATTCGATTCATTAATATGTTTGGCTGCATTTGTTTTGTAATCTATGGTATTTTTTTAAATGATTATCGGGATCTTAACCAATGGCTTTTACCTGTAATCATTCCAAACGCTATTTTAGCTTTGGTGCAAGTATATTATTTATCATCAAAAAAAGCATAATCTTAAAATTATGATATTTTAAAACAAAATTTTGATACATAGTTGATTTACTATAATCGTAACTTTAAGTCTCAAAATTAAATTTACTATGCCTAAATTATACTTCAGATTAGCAGTATTACTGCTTTTAATGACAAGTTGCGCTTCGACCAAAAAAGCAAAATTTGACGATTATATTTTCAAAACCAAAAGCGAAAAACAAGCTTATATTAACTCTTACGATAAAGCCTTAAAACTTTGGGATATTCCTTATTCCGAAGAAAATATCAAAACCACTTACGGAATAGCTCACGTTATCATGGCGGGGCCAAAAAACGGAAAAGATTTAGTTTTACTACACGGAATGGATGCCAGCTCAACAATGTGGTATCCCAACATTAAACCATTAGCTAAAAATCATCGCATTTACGCCATCGATTTTATGATGGAACCCGGAAAATCAACTCTCACTTCAAAACCACTTTCATCAGAAGACATTGTGATTTTATACGACGAAATTTTCGATCATTATAAATTAAAGAAATTTGACATCGTAGGTGCTTCCCGCGGTGGTTGGATTGCCACATTACTAGCGACTCAAAAAGAAAATTCAATTGATAAAATAGTTTTATTAAGTCCGGCACAGACTTTTAAATTCATTGATAAAGTGGGTAAAACTACTTCTGCTTTAATGCTTAAATTATTTCCAAGCGAAAAGAAATTCGGAAAAACATTAAATACATTTTCTGCACATCCCGAAAAAATTAGTCCTGTTTATAAAAACCAATTTTATTTGGCCAATAAATATGCGAAATCAAATTCAAGTATGTTCAAAATGCATCCTTTTTCAGATAATGACTTAAAATCAATTACCAATCCGGTTTTAGTTTTAATTGGCGATCATGATGTCATTAATTCAAAAGAAAGTTTAGAAAGAGCCCAAAAATATCTAGTCAATAGCAAAACTCAAATAGTAAAAGACGCAGGCCATTTTTTAACCATCGATCAGCCAAAAGTAGTGAATGACGCCACGATCGATTTTTTAGAATAGCTTTTTTGTCACGAATTTCGCAAATTTTCACAAATTATTTTGAGATTGATTTTAAAAATTCATCATCGTTAATATGATCCTTAAATTATAATGTGTATTATTCAAAAATTCGCGCAATTCGTGTAATTCATGGCAACCCTTTTTTATAGAATTCAAACTTTGTATCTTTACAAAACTAATCTTTTCATCATCCAAAAATGAATTTCCAAGTATCCTCAGAGTATAGTCCAAAAGGTGATCAGCCGCAAGCAATCGAAAAACTTTCGCAAGGTGTCATCGATGGCGAAAAGTACCAGACATTATTAGGTGTTACCGGATCCGGAAAAACATTTACCGTTGCCAATGTTATTCAGGAAGTTCAAAGACCCACTATAGTTTTAGCACACAACAAAACTTTGGCAGCGCAATTATATTCTGAGTTTAAACAATTTTTCCCTAACAATGCGGTCGAATATTTCGTTTCCTACTACGATTATTACCAGCCCGAAGCTTTTATGCCTGTAACAGGGGTTTTTATCGAAAAAGATTTATCTATCAATGAAGAGCTTGAAAAGATGCGTTTGAGCACTACTTCTTCCCTGCTTTCCGGGCGTCGTGACGTTTTGGTCGTCGCTTCTGTTTCGTGTTTGTATGGTATTGGGAATCCAGTTGAATTTAAAAAAAATGTAATAGAAATAAGCAGAGATCAGGTTATTTCGAGAACGAAACTACTTCATAGTCTGGTTCAGAGTTTGTACGCCAGAACTGAGGCCGATTTTAATCCGGGAACATTCAGAATCAAAGGCGATACGGTCGAAGTATATCCAAGTTATGCCGATGATGCTTATAGAATTCACTTTTTTGGAGATGAAATTGAGGAAATAGAATCATTTGATGTAAAAACCTCACAAGTGATCGAAAAATTTAAAAGATTGACAATTTATCCCGCAAATATGTTTGTGACTTCTCCGGATGTACTGCAAGGTGCCATTTGGGAAATCCAGCAGGATTTGGTGAAACAAGTCGATTATTTCAAAGAAATAGGAAAACATTTAGAAGCAAAACGTTTGGAAGAACGTACCAATTTTGACTTAGAAATGATTCGTGAATTAGGGTATTGCTCCGGAATCGAAAATTATTCAAGATATCTTGACGGAAGACAGGCCGGAACAAGACCGTTCTGTTTGTTAGACTATTTCCCGAGTGATTACTTAATGGTTGTAGATGAAAGTCACGTAACCGTTTCTCAGGTGCACGCCATGTACGGAGGCGACAGAAGCCGTAAAGAAAATCTGGTGGAATACGGTTTTCGTTTACCTGCTGCAATGGACAACAGACCTTTGAAATTTGAAGAATTTGAAGCCATACAAAATCAGGTAATTTATGTATCTGCAACACCGGCAGATTACGAATTACAAAAAACAGATGGTGTTTATGTAGAACAAATTATTCGTCCAACAGGATTATTAGATCCGGTTATCGAAGTACGACCGAGTTTGAATCAAATTGACGATCTTATCGAAGAAATTCAGGTACGCTGCGAACTAGACGAAAGAGTTTTGGTAACTACTTTGACTAAAAGAATGGCCGAAGAATTAGCCAAATATTTAACGAAAGTAAACATTCGTTGTCGTTATATACATTCTGAAGTAGATACACTGGAACGTATCGAAATTATGCAGGATTTACGAAAAGGTATTTTTGATGTTCTTATTGGAGTAAACTTACTTCGTGAAGGTCTTGATTTACCTGAGGTTTCGCTGGTTGCAATTTTGGATGCCGATAAAGAAGGTTTTCTTCGTAATCACAGATCTTTAACACAAACTATTGGTCGTGCAGCGAGAAACCTGAACGGAAAAGCAATTTTGTATGCCGATAAAGTTACGGCAAGTATGCAACGAACAATAGACGAAACAGAATATCGAAGAACCAAACAGATCAACTACAATACAGAACATGGTATTACACCACAGGCTTTAAATAAAAAGATTGACAGTGCTTTTACCAAAAATCCTTTGGTAGAATATGAATTAGGACATACTTTATCTACTGCCGCTGAACCGGAAACGGCTTATTTATCAAAAACAGAATTGGAAAAAATGATTCGCGAAAAACGAAAATCAATGGAAAAAGCAGCAAAAGAACTCGACTTTTTACAAGCGGCAAAATTGCGTGATGACATCAAAAAACTACAGGAACAACTGGCTTAATTGTGTTGTTCCTGAAAAACTTTCAATAAAACTCTGGGATCAACAATAGCATTTGGTGCCTGCTTCATCAAATCTAAAACACGTCTGGTTGCATTTGGATTCAACCCCATTTCAATTGCAATTTGTTGTATTGCTTTGGCTTCTTTTTCATGCAAAATACCATCGCAGTACATGATCAGAGCCAGTCTGTAAAATTGCTGAATTCTTTGAAACTCTGATTTTATAATCTGAATGGAATGTTCCTGATGAAATAAATCACGAAAAACAGCCCATTCAATGCTTAATTCCTGAGCTACCAGCCACAAAAAATCATACTCTCTTTGATGCAATTGCCCATCAACGGTAGAAAAAGCAATCATTTCTAAAAGTAAACTTCTCTTTTCTGTTTCGGTATTCATCAATTTATTATTTTTAGCTAAAATATTGTTTTTAAATCTAAAACGCAACAGCACTCATGATTAGAGGATTCTTCTTTTTTATATGGTTCTGGATGACCTCGATCGGGAACGCACAAGAAAGTACGACCTCAAAAAATGTGTCTGTTTTTACTATTGAAGCACCCCAATTAAAAACGACTAAAAAAATCTGGATTTATCTCCCTAAAGATTATTCGGCTTCAGCAAAAAAATACAGCGTTATTTATATGCACGATGCTCAAAATCTATTTGATTCCAAAACCGCTTATTCAGGAGAATGGAATGTAGACGAAAAACTGGACAGCTTGAAAGCACCCGTAATTGTAGTAGGAATCGAACACGGAAATGACAAACGTACAAACGAATTAACGCCCTACAAAAATGAAAAATACGGCGGAGGAAACGCTGATAATTACCTCGATTTTATTGTAAAAACATTAAAACCTTATATCGATACAAATTACAGAACGAAACCAAATGCCAAAAACACCTTAATTATGGGAAGTTCGCTTGGCGGATTGGTTTCCTATTATGCAGTTCTGAAATATCCGGAAACATTTGGAAAAGCAGGTGTTTTTTCGCCTTCGTTCTGGTTTTCGAATGACATTTATAATCGGACAGTACAAGCACCGAAAATCAAAACTAAAATTTACTTTTTATGCGGAGATAAAGAAAGTGATGAGATGGTAAAAGATATGACCAAAATGGAACGTTTATTAGATACTAAGCGCTGTTATTGCCTGCATCTTACCAAATCTAAAATTGTGAAAGGCGGCGAACATAACGAAAAACTCTGGCGAGACGGTTTTGTAAAAGCGGTTCTTTGGCTGGGTTATTAAATAAAACACATTACAATTGAATATATTATGGAACTTATTTTAAGAGAATACAATCTAAAACTAAAACATACTTTTACCATCTCAAGGGAATCTATTGATTTTCAGCCTTCACTGATTGTAGAACTCAAGAGTGATGGTTTTTCGGGTTTTGGAGAAGCTACTTCGAATCCGTATTACAAAACAACGGTTCCGATGATGATGCAGGATTTGGAAAAAATCAGAATTGTCATTGAAACTACAGAAAATGAAACTCCCGACGCATTTTGGGCAAAAATTTATCCCTATTTAAAAGGTGATATGTTTGCTTTATGTGCCTTAGATTTGGCTTATAATGATTTGTATGCGCGTAAAAAAGGCAAAAAACTTTACGAACTGTGGAATTATACGATCGAAAATAATCCGCTTACAGATTATACCATTGGGATTGCTTCTATAGACAAAATGGTTTCGAAAATGCAGGAACTTCCGTGGCCCATTTACAAGATCAAACTCGGAACAAAAGAAGATATTGCAATCGTAAAAGAACTCCGCAAACATACCGATGCCATTTTTAGAATTGATGCCAATTGTGGCTGGGGTGTTGATGAAACCATAAACAATGCGATTGAGCTCAAAAAACTCGGCGTCGAATTTCTGGAACAACCTATGAAAGCTGATAATTGGGAAGCACATAAGGAAGTTTTTAAACATTCGGTACTGCCGGTAATTGCTGATGAAAGTTGTATTATAGAAGAAGATGTAGCCAAATGTTTCAACCATTTTCATGGTGTAAATGTAAAATTGGTTAAATGCGGTGGCCTAACTCCCGGAAAACGCATGATCGAAGAAGCTAAAAAATTAGGCTTAAAAACAATGGTAGGCTGTATGACCGAATCAACTGTTGGAATTTCAGCAATTGCTCATTTATTGCCTCAATTGGATTATGTAGATATGGATGGAGCCTTACTTTTAGCCGAAGATATTGCAACCGGTGTAACAATAAAAAATGGCGTTATTCATTATTCTGATTTAAACGGAACGGGAGTAACTTTAATCTAAAGATAATGAATATCAACCAATTTCCGGATAGAAGTATTGAAATCGACCAGAAACACTATTTGTACTTTGGAGGAACAGCTTATTTAGGATTACCCACAAATATAGACTTTCAGGAATTGGTCATCAAAAACATTCGCAATTGGGGAACTGCTTATGGAAGTTCCAGAAGTGCGAATATCAAACTAACAGCATATGAAAACGGCGAGGCTTTTTTAGCCAATCATATAAAAGCCGAAAGTGCCGTAACGGTTTCGTCCGGAATGCTCGCCGGAAAACTCGTACTTGATATATTGAATAAAAGCACAGATGGATTTTTCCATTTTTCAGATATTCATCCTGCCATCAAAACGAATAGTTTACCTGTTTTTATAAACGATAAAGTAAACCCGAGATTATTAAATTCTCGATCCGAAAGAATTACAATTCTGGCTGATGGAGTTCCGTCTTTTCAAACCCGGGCAATTGATTTATCTATCTTAACAACAATTCCAAATCATAAAGAAATTACGCTTCTTATAGATGAATCGCATTCGTTTGGAATTTTAGGCAAAAATGGTTGTGGGATTTATTCAGAAATTGATCTTCCCATCAAAAGAAAAATCATGGTTTCTTCCTTAGGGAAAGCATTTGGTTTAAATGGTGGAGTTATTGCCAGTGATGCTTCTTTTATCAACCAGATAAAAGAACAAGATATTTTTGTTTCTGCTGCGGGAATGAATCCTGCTTTTGTACAGACATTAGCAGATGCTTCATCTCTTTACAAAATTCAACATCAAAAATTACTGGAAAATCTCCATTATATTGATCAAAATTTAATTAAAAAGAATACTATCAAATTTGACAAAACCTATCCTTTGATTTATTTAGAAGATGATAATCTGATCGAAATATTAAAAGAAAATAAAATTATCATCGCTAATTTTAAATATCAAAAAAATGCAAACAATCTGAATCGAATAGTAATTACCGCCAATCATCTTCATCAAGATTTGGATAAATTAGTAAATATCTTAAACGATTAATAACTTCAATGCAAAGCAAAAGTAACCACGAATTTCACGAATTAAAATTTAAACGTAATCCAATTAGTGAAAATTCGTGAAATTCGTGGCAAAAAAACCTGACACAACTGAATAAATTGCAATCAAATTAGTTTTAAAACGTACCTTTGTAGAAAATAAGTGCATCGTTTGTCATTCACATGAAAGAGAAATCTTCGTTGTTTGCTCACATTGCGGAGATTCCTCCTTCGTCGGAATGACAAAGATTGCGGGAACTTGAAACTTGAAAAAAACTTGAAACTAAAAAACAAAAGATGACGAACAACGATATCCTAAAAAAACTTCGCGTGGCTTTGATGCTCCGTGACGACCAAATAGTTGAAATTTTAGAATTAGTAGATTTTAGAATTACAAAATCAGAATTGGGAGCTTTTTTTAGAGCCGAAGATCATGAAAATTATATGGAATGCGGAGATCAGGTGTTACGTAATTTCTTAAACGGATTGGTAATTCATTTAAGAGGAACGAAAGAAAACCCGAAAAACCCTAATGACGTTTTAGCCAAACATAAAGCTGAAATTCCTAAGAAAGATAACACCAAAGAAAGACCTGAATTTAAAGCTAGCGCAAAAGATGCTGAAAAAGGAAGAGGCGATAAAGCACCTTCTAAATCTGGTCCGGCAGCTAAAAAACCTTTCAAGAAAAACAATACGAAAACGGCTCCTAAAGTACAGGTTGTAGAAAAAGTGGTTTACAAAAACGGTAAAAATAAAAAATAGAGTTTTTAACCGCTAAGAACGCTAAGGTTTACGCGAAGTTCGCAAAGTTTTATTTGATAAAGCTTTGCGAACTTTGCGTTATATAAAATCTTATAATTAAATTCTTGCGTTCTTTGCGGTTAAATAAAAAACAAGCTCTTATATCTTATTCTGATCAATTCGGTCAAAAAAAGCATCTTTATATGTTGCCCCTATTGGCAGTTCTTTGCCATTAATAAAAACAGAAAAACTATCTGTAGATTCAATTTGCTTTAATGCCACTACAAAAGATTTATGAATCTGAATAAAATCCTTTTCAGGCAATGACTCAATTACATTTTTCAAAGAGGAATGTGTTATAATTTGTTGCTTCACCGTATGAATACAAACGTAATTCTGGAGACTTTCTATGTATAAAATCTCCTGTAAAAACAACTTCTGAAATTTGTTTTTTCCGTCCGTCTTAATAAAAATAAAATCAGATGAATTGTTCGTTATAACTTCTGTTTTAGATTCCACATTCAGTTTTGAAACGGCTTGATAAAAACGTTCGAAAGCAATTGGTTTCAATAAATAATCAATAGCATTGAGTTCAAAACCCTCTAATGCAAAATCCGGATAAGCTGTTGTAAAAATGATTTTTATATCCTTTGAAATAATCCTTGATATCTGTAAACCTGTTAATTGCGGCATTTGAATATCCAGAAAGATAACCTCAACACTTTGAGTATTTACAAACTCCAATGCTTTTAGTGAATCATTAAAAACGCCCACTTTTTCCAGAAAAGATACTTTCGAGATATAATTCTCAAGAATGCGGGTTGCAGGCGGTTCATCATCAACAATGATACATTTAAAGCTCATAATTATGGTTTTAGTGGTATTTTTAAATAGGTTTTAAAGGTATTATTTTCGGCTGTTTTTTCAAGTACAAATTGATCTTTATACGCATATTCTAATCGTTTGGTCAGGTTTTCAAAACCAATTCCTGTCGACGAATAATTCTCTCCTCCTACATTATAATTAAAAGTTGACAGTTCTAAAAAACCTTCTTTTATTTGGATCGAAATCATTGCTTTTTCATCCGGATTATTGAGTTTTGCATGTTTAAAAACATTCTCGATGAAATGAATTAATGCCGAGGAAAGGATTTTTTCAGTCGAATAATTGCCTTCAATTTCAAAATCTAAATAAAGCTGATCTTCAAATCGTTTTTGCTGCAAATGAATATAATTCTGTAAAAACTGAATTTCTTTAGAAAGCAATACCTCCTCTTTTTCCGTTTCTGTAATCACATAGCGCAACAAATCTGACAATACTAAAATATCCGATGCCATTTTATCATCTTTCAAAATCAATTGACTGTAGAAAGAATTAAGCGTATTAAACAAAAAATGCGGGCTTACTTGTGACTTTAGCATTTGGAGCTGCGCTTTTTTATTTTCTAAAACTAATTGCTGATTTTGTTTATTTGCGTTTTGAAATTGCCAATAAAAATAACTGACAACACTCAAAATAACAGAAGGCAATCCAAAGAAAAAATTGTCGCGAATATAGTATGCCATTTTTCTTGACTCCTCCCCGTAATTATGAATTCCCGTAATTTGAAAAATAACAACTTCCTGCAAAAAATAACGCACTCCGGCAAAAATCATTAATGAAACCGGAACACTCAATAAGTATAAGAAAGCTTTCTTTTTATTTAAAAACCAATCGCAAAATGTATAGAAATTAAGAATATAAACAATGAAAACAGACAGAAAAAAACCAATATTAAATGCGAAATACATACTACTGAAAACAGAATCCAACCCTCGATTATTCACTCCTATATCCCACAGATAAAGAAGCAGAAATAATCCTGAAAAAAGAAGAACATGAGAATAGAACGGAATTTTTAGCTTCATAATATTGTTGTTATTATTTCAAAAATACAACTATGCCTTTACATGAATACTATATTTATATAAAATGGTTCTTTTCTGGGATGAACCATCAAAAACAGTACATGAAATTTTTCAGCAGTCAATTTTGACCGTTTGTGATTTAGAATTTAGTGTTCATCAAAAACTAAAAATTCAACTGAAAAGGTGCTCTACATTTGTCCTGAATTTAAAACAAATCATCATGAAAAAAATCGCTTTATTATTCCTTTTTACAATTGTATTCCATACGGTTTCAGCTCAATCAAAAAAGAAACAAATTTTATTACTTGGAACTTTCCATTTTGAAAATCCCGGTCTTGATGTTGCCAAAGTCAATACGTTTAATGTAATGTCAGACAAAAGCCAAAAAGAACTTGAAAATATTACCAATAAGATTAAAAAGTTTGGACCTGATAAAATCTTTGTTGAATGGAATTATGAAAAACAAGCTAAACTAGACAAATTCTACAACAAAAACACGGATAGTTTACTCCATAAAGATGCAGACGAAATTGTACAATTGGCATTACGTTCAGCGAAAAAATTAGGCCATAAAAAGCTATATGGAATTGATTATAAAAACGCCGATTTTCCTTATGACAGCCTGGTAAAAGGAATGAAAGAAGCAGGTCAGCTTGATTTGATTAAAATGAATGAAGAGACAATGAAAAATTATGAAATCGACCAAAATAAAAAAATTGCTAAATATTCCCTGACCGAATTACTTTTAGATATTAACACAAAAGCGTCCAATGAAGACAATATTGGCTGGTATCTTGAAACAGCGATTAAAGGCGGAAAAACAGATAATTTTGTGGGTGCCTATTTAGTTTCTGAATGGTACAGACGAAACCTTTATATGTATGCTTTAATCCAGAAACTGACAGAAAGCAAAGACGACAAAATAATGGTTTTATTGGGAGCAGGGCACACAGCCATGATTAGAGAATTTGTAGAACATAATCCTGAATATGAAATTGTTGAATTAGCAACTGTTTTGAAATAGTAGAAAATTTAACCGCAAAGCTCGCAAGGATTTACGCAAGGTTCGTAAAGTTTTTTTAGCCACGAATTCACGAATTATTTTTTTATAATCTTTGAGAATAAAAATTCGTGAATTCGTGGCGGAAGCTTAGCAAAAAAGAAACTTAAAGTTCGCAAAGCTATTCATATAAAGCTTTGCGAACTTTGTGCTCTAAAAAAGGTCATAATAACAAATTCAGTTTTAAAATATAGCCCGGGTTGAAACCACAGGCTATGTTCTCAAATAATCGCAAAACTTTATCCGTACAGCCTTGCGAACTTTGCATTTGTATTCACAATTCTAAAAAAACTTAGCGTGCGTTGCCGTTAAATCTTTCAGCAGTAAAATAATTCCAAAAAAAAAACCTCCGATGATCGGAGGGATTTTCTATATAATTGATTTCTTATTTGATTAAGAAAGCGCAGCTTTAACTTGATCAGCAGCTTCTTGAAATTGAGTAGCTGATAAAATCGGCATACCTGAATTGTCAATTAATTCTTTTGCAATTTCAGCATTTGTTCCTTGCAAACGAACGATAATTGGCACATTGATAGCATCACCCATATTTTTGTAAGCATCAACAACACCTTGAGCAACACGGTCACAACGAACGATTCCTCCAAAAATGTTAATCAAAATAGCTTTTACGTTAGGATCTTTTAAGATAATTCTAAAAGCAGTTTCAACACGTTTTGCATCAGCAGTTCCACCAACGTCTAAGAAGTTAGCAGGCTCAAAACCAGCATATTTAATTAAATCCATAGTTGCCATTGCAAGACCTGCTCCGTTTACCATACATCCTACAGTACCGTCAAGATCTACATAGTTCAAACCTACTTCTTTAGCTTCAACTTCGATTGGATTCTCTTCACGGATATCTCTCATTTCAGCATATTTTGGTTGTCTGTATAAAGCATTATCATCGATATTTACTTTAGCATCTACAGCCATAATTTTATTGTCTGAAGTTTTCAAAACCGGGTTAATTTCAAACATAGAAGCATCAGAACCAATGTAAGCATTGTATAATGAATCGATGAATTTCACCATTTCTTTGAAAGCATTTCCTGAAAGACCTAAGTTAAAAGCAATTCTTCTTGCCTGGAAACCTTGTAATCCAACAGAAGGATCAACTTCTTCAGTAAAAATTAAATGAGGAGTGTGCTCAGCAACTTCTTCAATATCCATTCCACCTTCAGTAGAATACATAATCATGTTACGACCAGTTGCTCTATTCAATAAAACAGAAACATAAAATTCAGAAGTTTCACTTTCACCAGGATAGTAAACATCTTCCGCTACTAAAATTTTGTTTACTTTTTTACCTTCAGCAGAAGTTTGAGGTGTAATCAATTGCATTCCGATGATTTGTTCTGCAATCTCTTCAACTTGTTGTAAGTTTTTAGCTAACTTAACTCCACCACCTTTTCCACGACCACCTGCGTGAATTTGTGCTTTTATTACGTGCCATCCTGTACCAGTCTCGGCAGTTAATTGTTTTGCAGCAGCCACAGCTTCAACTGCATTGTTAGCCACAATTCCGCGTTGAATGCGTACTCCGTAACTCGCTAAAATTTCTTTTCCTTGATATTCGTGTATGTTCATAATATAGAATTTGTCTGGTTCTGAATTTATTTCAGAATAAAAGTGCGACAAAAGTAGCAAAATTCAACTTAATAGTAAAATCTTTTTCAATTAAAAAATGTGTACGATATTTGTAAAACGTTTATTCTTTTTAAATGCCAAGAAATAGTTAACTAAACAATTTGTTAATATTAACTGGAAACCACTAAAACGTTTGATATTTAACAAAAAGATCACCGTATTCATTAGCCTTGCAGCGATTTTTCTTAATATATTTCAATGCGTGTTGTCATTTTATCAATTCGCAATGGTTAATATAATATTATTATCAATTAAGAAGCGTTTTTCTAATATTACAATAAAAATGTAAGTCAAATTATAATTTCAATACATTATATTTAACGAAATCTTTATTTTTGTAGAAAAAATATCAAGAATGAAAGTTAAAGAACAAGGGCTTTATTTGCCTGAATTTGAACACGACAATTGTGGTGCAGGATTTATTTGTAATTTGAATGGTATTAAATCAAATGATATTATTCACAAAGCATTGGACATCTTAATAAAATTGGAACATCGTGGTGCCGTTAGTTCTGATGGAAGAACTGGAGACGGGGCTGGAATTTTATTCGATATCCCACACGCTTTCTTTAAAAAAGTATGTGATTTTGAAATCCCTGAAACGCGTGAGTATGCAGTAGGAATGGTTTTTTTACCAAAAAGCAAAAACCAGGTTTCTTTTTGTATCAATGCTTTCGAATCGACTATTAAGGATCAGAACTTAAAGATCCTTGGTTGGAGAGATGTACCTGTTGAAGCTGAAAATTTAGGACAGATTGCCGCAGAAAAAGAACCAACAGTTAAACAGGTTTTTGTTAGCAAAAACGGTCAGGATTTAACTGAACAAGAATTTAATGCGAAACTTTTTGCAGCTAGAAAAATTGCTGAACATGCCGTAAGAGGATCTAAAACCTCTGAAAGTCATATGTTTTATTTCTCTAGTTTATCGACCACTACCATAATATATAAAGGGCTATTGATGCCAGAAGACATCAGCCGTTATTATGTTGACTTAAAAGATCCCGATTTAGTGACTCGTCTGGCGTTAGTGCACCAACGTTTCTCTACTAATACTTTCCCTTCATGGGAATTAGCACAGCCATTTAGATACATGTGTCATAATGGTGAGATCAACACACTTCGCGGAAACGTTAGCCGTATGCGTGCTCGTGAAGAATTGATGGAAAGTAAAGTTTTCGGAAATGATATCAAAAAACTATTCCCAATTATCTTAGAAGGAAAATCAGATTCTGCTTCTATGGATATGGTGGTAGAACTTTTATTAATGACAGGCCGCTCATTGCCGGAAGCGATGATGATGGTAGTTCCTGAAGCCTGGGAAAAACACCAGACGATGTCTCCGGAAAAAAGAGCATTCTACGAATTCAACTCTTGTATCATGGAGCCTTGGGATGGTCCTGCTTCTATTCCGTTTACAGATGGTAACGTTATTGGTGCCTTATTAGACCGTAACGGATTACGTCCTTCTCGTTATACTTTAACAAAAAGTGGTTTTGTAATCATGTCATCAGAAATTGGTGTACTTGATGTAGAGCCGGAAGATGTAGTACAACACGGTCGTTTAGAGCCAGGAAAAATGTTCCTGGTAGATATGAACGAAGGTCGTATTATTGAAGATGATGAAATTAAAAAAGCAATTGTAACGAAACGTCCTTATCAGGAATGGATCGATGCCAACTTGTTACAATTATCTCAGGTACCTTATACCAATAACCCTACTCCTGTTGAAAAACTTGATTTTTTAACAAGACAAAAATTATTTGGTTATACAATCGAAGATTTAAAAACAATTATTAACCCAATGGGAGCTCAAGGTGCTGAAGCCATTAGTTCTATGGGTAACGATACGCCATTGGCTGTTTTATCAGATCAACCACAATTATTGTACAACTATTTTAAACAATTATTTGCTCAGGTTACCAACCCGCCTTTGGATGGTATTCGTGAAGAAATCATTACAGATATTAGTTTGGCAATTGGTGGTGATTTTAATATTTTCGAAATTGAATCGAAACAATGTAAAAAACTAAAAATCCAAAATCCGGTTATTTCGAATGAGGATTTAGATAAAATCAGAAACATTGATCACGCAGATTTTAAATCGGCTACTATTTCTACTTTATACAAAATAGAAAAAGGAGTAAACGGCTTAGAGCGTGCGCTTGAAAAATGTGTTCAGGCAACTTTTAAAGCTGTTTCTGAAGGATGCAATATTATCATCTTATCAGACAGAGGTGTTAGCGAAGAATTGGCTCCAATACCAATGTTATTGGCTTGTTCTTACATTCACCACTCTTTAAACATTTTACAGGTACGTTCAAAATTCGGAATCATAATCGAATCTGCAGAGCCTCGCGAACCACATCATTTTGCTTTATTGTTTGGGTACGGTGCAAGCGCAATAAATCCTTACATGGTAAATGAAATCATTCACAATCAGGTAAATCAAGGATTCATTACAGGTGTAAAAGCTGATTATGCGATTGTAAATTACAACAAAGCAATTGCAAAAGGTATTCTTAAAATTATGAACAAAATTGGTATCTCGACTTTACATTCGTACCGAGCTGCTCAAATTTTCGAAATTTTAGGTTTAAATAAAACTTTCACTAATAAATACTTCCCTTACACACCTTCCAGAATCGAAGGAATTGGTCTAATCGAAGTAGAAAAAGAAGTGAAGAAACGTTTCCAGAAAGCATTTCCAAATTCAAAAATCGCCAACTTATTGCCTTTAGAAATTGGAGGAATTTACAGATGGAGACGTGGTGGAGAAAAACACATGTTTAATCCTACTACTATTGCTAAATTACAACAGGCCGTTCGTTTAAACAGCCCTGAAAGTTATAAAGAATACTCGGATATGGTCAATGAGCAAAGCTCAAACTTAATGACTATTAGAGGTTTATTCGAGTTTAATAATTTAGATCCAATTTCTATTGATGAAGTAGAGCCCTGGACAGAAATTGTAAAAAAATTCAAGACGGGTGCGATGTCTTACGGATCTATCAGTAGAGAAGCACACGAGAATTTAGCAATTGCCATGAACAGAATTGGCGGAAAAAGTAATTCCGGAGAAGGTGGAGAAGACCCTAAACGTTTCCAGAAAGAAATTAACGGAGATTCCAGAAACAGTGCAATCAAACAAGTGGCTTCTGGACGTTTTGGTGTTTCGATCAACTATTTGACAAACGCTAAAGAAATCCAGATTAAAATGGCCCAAGGTGCAAAACCTGGAGAAGGTGGTCAGTTACCTGGAGAAAAAGTAGTGCCTTGGATTGCTGAAACCAGAAACTCTACACCTTATGTAGGTTTGATTTCGCCTCCGCCTCACCACGATATTTACTCTATTGAGGATTTATCTCAGTTGATTTTCGACTTAAAAAATGCCAATCGTGAAGCACGTGTCAACGTAAAATTAGTTTCTGAAGTTGGAGTTGGAACCATTGCTGCCGGTGTTGCTAAAGCAAAAGCCGACGTGATCCTGATTTCAGGTTATGACGGAGGAACTGGTGCTGCACCATTAACTTCATTACAACACACAGGTATTCCGTGGGAACTTGGATTAGCAGAAGCACAACAAACTTTGATCTTGAATGATTTAAGAAGCCGTGTCGTTCTGGAATGTGACGGACAATTGAAAACGGGTCGTGACGTAGCCATTGCTGCATTATTAGGAGCCGAAGAATTTGGTTTTGCTACTGCCCCGCTTGTGGCTTCTGGATGTATCATGATGAGAGCTTGTCACTTAAATACTTGCCCGGTTGGTATTGCAACTCAGGATCCTGAATTGAGAAAAAATTTCAAAGGAACTCCGGAGCATGTCATCAACTTCATGTATTTTATTGCTGAAGAGTTAAGAGAAATCATGGCGCAATTAGGTTTTAGAACCTTAAAAGAAATGGTGGGTCAGTCACAAAAATTAAATGTGAACAAAGCGATCAAACATTACAAAGCAAATGGTTTAGATTTATCATCAATTTTATACAAACCAGAAAAAGCGAAAACAGAGCCAATTCACAATACAACTGAGCAAGATCACCAACTTGAAAATGTATTGGATTTCGAAATTATCAAAGAAGCGATTCCTTCTATTTATAGAAAAGAAAAAACAAGAGTTACATTTAAAATTAAAAATACAGACCGTTCTGTAGGTGCCATTTTGAGTAATGAAATCTCAAAAATATATGGCGCACAAGGTTTACCTGATGACACTATTTTAGTTGATTTTGAAGGTTCTGCCGGACAAAGTTTTGGTGCATTTGCCACAAACGGATTGTCGTTTAAAATTCACGGAAACTGTAATGATTATTTAGGAAAAGGTCTTTCTGGAGGAAAACTAATTGTAAAAGTACCTCCTACTGCGACTTTCAAACCTGAAGAAAACATCATTATCGGGAACGTTGCCCTTTACGGAGCTATTACCGGAGAGGCTTATATTAATGGAATAGCCGGTGAGCGTTTTTGTGTAAGAAATTCTGGAGCAACTGCCGTTGTTGAAGGAATTGGAGATCACGGATGCGAGTACATGACCGGTGGTACAGTGGTTGTTTTAGGAAAAACAGGAAGAAACTTCGCAGCAGGTATGAGCGGTGGTGTTGCTTATGTTTATGATCCGCGTCAAAAATTCGATTCTACAGTATGTAACATGGAAATGGTTGCATTTGACCCAATCGAAGAAGATGATGTAATCAAACTAAGACGATTGATCAAAAATCATTCCTTGTACACCAGCAGTCCATTAGCAAAAAGAATTTTAGCAGACTGGGAAAATGAACAAAACAATTTCGTAAAAGTAATGCCAACCGATTACAAAAAAGCATTACAACGAATTGCAGAAGAGAAAAAAATAGAAGAATTAATAGCTGATTAAAAGGTTCTGAGTTACAAAGGTGCAGAGGTACTAAGTTTGAGTTTTTCAACTTACTTCTCACATCTCATATCTCACAACTAAATTTAATAAAAATGTCATGGGTAAAATAGGCGGATTTAAAGAATATAACAGAGCCGACGAAAGTAATTTAGCAGTAGAAGAGCGTGTTTCGAACTACAACGAATTTACTATTCCGTTAGCAAAAGATAAAATAAAAGAACAAGGTTCAAGATGTATGGATTGTGGTATTCCTTTTTGCCACAGCGCTTGTCCGTTAGGAAATTTAATTCCTGACTTCAACGACATGGTGCATCAGGAAGAATGGCAGAGTGCATTAAATATTTTGCAGTCTACCAACAATTTTCCTGAATTTACAGGTCGCTTATGCCCTGCTCCGTGTGAGAAATCATGCGTATTAGGCATCATCAAAGAGCCTGTTGCCATCGAAAACATCGAGAAAAACATCATCGAAAGAGGTTTTGCCGAAGGATGGATCAAACCACAAGCGCCAAAAACCAGAACTGGAAAAACTGTAGCCGTTATTGGTTCAGGTCCTGCAGGCTTAGCAGCAGCTCAACAATTGAACAGAGCCGGTCACACAGTAACTGTTTTTGAAAGAGACAATGCAATTGGAGGTTTATTACGTTACGGAATTCCTAATTTTAAATTAGAAAAAGGAATCATCGACAGACGTGTTTTAATTCTTGAAGCGGAAGGAATTACTTTTAAAACCAATGTAAACGTAGGTGTTAACTTTAGTGTAGATGAACTAAACGCATTTGATTCTATCGTATTATGCGGTGGAGCAACTGAAAGAAGAAGTTTACCAACTAAAGGTATCGAAAGCAAAGGCGTTGTTCAGGCAATGGATTTCTTAACACAACAAACTAAAGTTTTATACGGAGAATCTATTCCGGATCAGGTAAAAGCTACCGGAAAAGATGTAATCGTTATTGGTGGTGGAGATACAGGTTCTGACTGCGTTGGAACTTCAAATCGTCATGGAGCAAAATCTGTAACTAATTTTGAGATTTTACCAAAACCTCCGGTTGGAAGAAGCGAATCAACACCTTGGCCTTTCTGGCCGTTGCAGTTGAAAACTTCATCTTCTCACGAAGAAGGTTGCAGCAGAAACTGGTTAATCAATACGAAAGAATTTATTTCTAATGATAAAGGAGAATTAACAGGATTAAAAACTGTTGAAGTTCAATGGAAAATGACTCCGGGTCAACGTCCTGAATTAATCGAAAAAGAAGGTTCTGAGAAAATCTGGCCTTGCGATTTAGCTTTATTGGCTTTAGGATTTACAGGTCCGGAAAAAACGTTAAGCCAGCAATTAGGTCTTGAAGTTGATTTTAGAAGCAATTACAAAGCAACTAATTATCAAACAAACGTTCCGCACATTTTCACCGCTGGTGATATGCGTCGCGGACAATCATTAATTGTATGGGCTATTTCAGAAGGTCGCGAAGCAGCAAGAGAAGTAGATTTGTTCTTAATGGGCTCTACTAACTTGCCAACCAAAGGAAACGGAGACTTACCAAGTTTGTAATTTTTTTGAGGTTCTAAGTTACTAAGTATCTAAGACTCTAAGTTTTCTTACTACCTTAAATTTAAGAACATCAAAATGATTTAAAGTCTCTAATTCCGATAAACAACACTACTATAAAAGCTCCTGAAAATTCAGGAGCTTTTTTTATGCCACTGATTTCACAGATTAAAATGGATTTTTTTTGCCACGAATTACACTAATTTTCACTAATTTTTATTTGAATGATCTCCATATTTAAATATAGCCAGCGGTTTCAACCGCGGGGACACAATATATAATTATGCTCATCCATCCGTAAGGTTTCCCGTGGTTGAAACCACGGGTTATGTTTTGAGCATTTGCCTAAAATTAAAAATTCATGAAATTCCTGGCAAAAAAAAAATAATATATGCTAATCTTTTTAATCTGTGTTAAAAAATCAATTCTCAGCAGCATTTAATTAGTGTAATTTGTGAAATTCGTGGCAAAAAAAATAAATAATCTGCACTAATCTTTTAATTTGTGGCAAAAATCTTAGTACCTTAGAACCTCAGCAACTTAGAACCTTAAAAAGATTTACAAAAATCTGAAATAAAGCACTTTTTGTTTAAAAACAAACAATTTGTTACAATTTGTTATTTTTCTACAAAAAATTTGTCGTTACTCAAAAGTGTAATAACTTTGCTCAAAATAGTTTATAAAAATGCAAGCAAAAGATTTACTGCAGTTAGCAGACCAATTTGGAAGTCCATTATATGTTTATGATGCCGAAAAAATCCAATCTCAGTACAATAGGTTAACTAAAGCTTTCTCTAAGGTAGAAAACTTGAGAGTTAATTACGCCATGAAGGCATTGTCTAACGTTGCGATTCTTCAGTTATTAAAGAACATGGGGTCTGGTTTAGATACTGTATCAATTCAGGAAGTTTTATTAGGACTTCATGCTGGCTATGATCCTGACAAAATCTTTTTTACACCAAACGGAGTTTCTCTTGAAGAAATCGAAGAAGTGGCCGCAATGGGTGTACAAATCAATATTGATAACTTATCTATTCTGGAGCAATTCGGAACAAAATATCCACAAATTCCGGTATGTATTCGTATCAATCCGCACGTAATGGCGGGAGGAAATGCTAATATTTCGGTAGGACATATCGATAGTAAATTCGGAATCTCTGTTCACCAAATTCCGCATATATTACGAATTGTGGAGAATACCAAAATGAGCATCGTGGGAATTCACATGCACACAGGATCTGATATCCTTGATATCGAAGTATTCTTGTATGCTGCCGAAATCTTGTTTGATACTGCAAAACACTTCAAAGATCTTGAATTCTTAGATTTCGGAAGCGGATTCAAAGTACCTTACAAAAAAGACGATATCGAAACTGACATCGAAGAATTAGGTAAAAAATTATCAAAAAGATTCAATTCTTTCTGTACAGAATACGGTAGAGATTTAACGTTGATTTTCGAACCAGGAAAATTCTTGGTGAGCGAAGCAGGTTTCTTCTTAGCAAAAGTAAACGTAGTAAAACAAACAACTTCAACAGTTTTCGCCGGAGTTGACAGTGGTTTCAATCACTTAATCCGTCCTATGTTTTACGGTTCACAACATTATATCGAAAACATCTCAAACCCAAAAGGAAAAGAGCGTTTTTACTCAGTTGTAGGATACATTTGCGAGACTGATACTTTTGCCAACAACCGCAGAATTTCAGAAATTACCGAAGGTGACATCTTAGCGTTCAGAAACGCCGGAGCATATTGTTTCTCAATGGCTTCAAACTACAATTCGAGATACAAACCAGCAGAGGTTTTATGGAAAGACGGAAAAGGAATTTTAATCCGCCAACACGAAACATTCGAAGATTTGCTTAAAAATCAAATTCCGTTGCCACAAGAAGTTGCCGCAACAGTTTAAAATAAAAAAAAAGAGAATATCTACTGAATCCCGTTTCTTAATTGAGGCGGGATTTTTTTGCACAATCTTGTCAATTTCGACGAAGGAGACCCGAGCCGTAGCAAACAGAGGAAGTAAATCTTCGCAAGAAACTCCACAAAGAAACAATACTGTTTATCATTTCAAAATCAAAACAAACATACAGTAACCCCAAACTTTGTCATTTCGACGCAAGGAGAAATCTTCGCAAGAAACTCCACAAAGTATATCAAATCTCAAAGTAAAAAAAAGAAAGAAAAATCTTAAAATTTAATTTTAACTTTAGCCAAAAAATAAAAATGCAATTACAAGAAGGCTACCACACTTATTACATATACATTATAACAAACAAACATAAAACTGTTTTTTATACTGGAGTTACAAATAATTTAAAAATCCGTTTAAGTCAACATAAAGAAAATAACACAAATGGAAATAAAACTTTCGCATCAAAGTATCACGCTATATACTTACTTTATTATGAAAAGTTTACCTGGATTCAAGAAGCAATTACTCGTGAAAAAGAAGTAAAAGACTGGCGTAGAGAAAAGAAAATCGAATTGATAAAGACAATTAATCCAAATCTCGATTTTTTGAATTATTTATTTATATGATTTCATAAGTAAATCTCTTCTTAACATTTCCAATCTTTATAGAGTTTCTTGCGAGGATTTCTCCTTGCGTCGAAATGACATACTTTGTTGCTAGCAAATCCAACTCAAATAACAAAAGTTACTGCATCATAAAAAAACAATACATTTACTATAACCCAAACCAGTACCTCACCAAAAAAACATGTTTTTTACCAACCACTATTTTATAAGAAAAATTTAAATACCTTTGAAATATGAGCACAACATCAAAACCAAAACATATCGGTAGAAATATAAGCCGAATCAGAGAACTTAAAGGTATGAAACAGGATGCCCTTGCCTACGCAATTGGATTAAGCCAGCAAACTATTTCTAGTATTGAAACAAGCGAATTTGTAGACAAAGAAAAGCTTGAAAAAATTGCAGAAGCACTTGGAGTTACTGTGGAAGCAATAGAAAATTTTTCAGAAGAAGCAGTTTTCAATTTCTTTAACAACTTTTACGACAATAGTTCGATTAGTGGTGCTCAGGGAATTAATAATTCTTGCACATTCAATCCTCTTGATAAAGTTGTTGAACTTTATGAACGTTTGGTTCAGGTTGAAAAAGAAAAAAATGAATATTTAGAAAAATTACTAAAAGGAAAATAATTCCTTCGAAATATAAATTTTACAGAAGCACAAATATCTTTTTATTTTGTGCTTTTTTTATAACTAAAAACTAACCTATGAAAAAACTAACCTTTGTTTTATTTATGATTTTCCTTTCCTTTTCAGGCAAAGTAAATGCACAAAATGCTCAGGCAATCTTTCTGGAAAACCTCGAATCATTTGAAAGATTATCTAAAAATGAAAATGAATCGATCAGTTTAAACACAGTTTACGAGGCTCGAAAGTTTTTAATAGATGTAACCGGCATTACTTATAAAATGGAAAAGCCATTTGATATGCCCGTATTCCCGCCAGATAAAACGATAAAAAAGTGGAGATCTTGGTTTGAAAAAAATAAAGACCTTTTGTATTATGATGAAAAAGAGAAAGAAGTTAAAGTAAGAAAAAAATAAAAAAACTATTTTAGCTCAACAAACCAAACCCCAAAAACCAATGAAAATTACGATTTCCCTATCGGTATTATTTCTGTTACTTACTACCAATATATTCAGTCAAACCATCGCTGATCTAAAACTAAAACCAAAAGAAATTCCAAAAGGCTACACTTCAAACGACGGTAATATTTGTGTTACTCCTGCCGCTTGTAATTTTTATACTGATATTGAAACCTACAGCACCATTGTTGGAACTTTAAAAAGTAAAGCAATTCAAAGTTTTAAAAGTAAAACCGATCGTGGATCTATCATGTATTTTGAATTTGAACACACCTTCAAAGGGGATAGATTTCTACAAGGTTTGCTTTGGGGAAAAGACGGTCAGCCAACTGATGAACATCCGGAAGAATATCTTGCAAAAGGAAAATTTCTCGTAATCTGGAGTTTTCGTCCGGACAGTGTTATTAAAGAAAAATCAGAAGCTAAAATAGAGGCGATTTTAAAATAAGTAAATACTACACAACAAATGGAACAAATTGCTACAAAACCAAATCTTAGAAAATGAATTTTGCATTGATTGATATACGAAAAGTAGACTCTACAGGAAATTTCAAACTAAATGAAGATTATATTCTTTCTTATGATCATTCTGATGGTTGGAGCGAACGATTGTTAAGTTTAGGAATCTATATTGATTTAATTTTTGAGTGCAAAATTGCGATAAGTTTTCGCAAAAAAAATTTTGAAAAATTTGAAAAACAATTTGAATGCGAAATACCATCTGAGATTAAAAATATAATTTCGAAAATAATAAATCTAGATCCTTTAACTTTAAAAAAACATTATGCCGATACCTTTATGGAAGATATGAATAGCCAACATTATGCTATCAATCATTCCGGAAAATCACATAATATTGGAATCGGAACTTTGCTAAAAAGACTTCAACCTGAAAATCCGTCCGAAGAATTGTTTATCACATTAATTGACCTTTTTGAAAAATGGAGAGAAGTAATTTATCAGGATTGTTTAAAAAGTATTATATAAAACTAATCAATTTTAAATTTCTAATACAGATTTTTTAACAGTTATAATGAAACTGAATTTGTCTACGAATTCAACTCACTTCTTACCAACAAAAAAACGTTTTTTAAATCTACCTTAATTACAGCTTCATTTTTAATTCGTAATTTCGCCAAAGAAAAAAACATAAAAATGAAACCACAAATAAGAATTCTAATCTATTCGATCCTATTTTTTCTATACCTTTCTGCAACTTCACCTTTACTTTCGTTAGGAGAAGTATTAAAAACAGATCCGTATATCACTTTAGGCTGTGGTTTTGCAGTTCTGAACCTGATGTATACTTTCTTCGCCCTCAAGTGGACACCTTTACTAAACATAATTTGCTCTATCGTTATTGCTGCTTTAAGTTTATTTTTGGCCGTACAATTTGCAAATTTACATCTGCTTGCAAATTATGATCCTTATCTGGTAAAAACCGCAATATTTACAAATGCTATTTTATCGATTTTGTTTTGGGAAATTGTGTATCAGGTAAAAAGCAGACAAGAATTAAAATAGAAGCATCATAGCTCTATTTTTTACTTCCCTCCTTTCTGGTGGTCTCTCCTTTCTGAAAAACACTAATGAGTTTAAAAATAAAAATGTCATGAAAAAATCTTTTCTTGCTTTATTGTTTTGTTTTCAACTTTCGTTTTCACAAAATGTTGATCATCTTCATGCTGTTTTAAAACAGCTTAACTTAAAAGAAAACCAAGTAAACCTGGATCTCTTTACTCAAAAAGTATTACCATACGATAAGGACAAAAGTGTTTTGGTCATTCCTAAATATGATATCAACGAACAAGATGATGAAGGACATTACTATTTTGTATTAGATGCTTATATCGTGGTAATCGATAATGCGACGGAAAAAATAATCTGCAAATCTATCGAACACAATGCATGGACATCTGATGCTTTAGTGCTAACCGGCATTTCGATTGATACAGGATTGTACCTTCTTAATAAAACTACCAGAGCTTTTGGCATCAGAGTAGATTATAATGGCAGCAGCAAGCCCAATCCGTTTGGTGAGACCAATTTATCCTTATATATTATAGACAAGGGTTCTTTGAAGCAAGTGCTGAAAAATTATAAAATTTCGCATTCTAATGGAGAATGGGATACCAATTGCGCCGGCGAATTTGAAGAAACTAATTCGTCTTTTGATATGGACAAAGTACAAAAGAATAATTTTAGCAATATTATAGTCAAAACTAAAATTGTAAAAACCGTAAGCACTCCCACAAAAGATGATTGTATCTCTAAGGATACCATTAAAAATGAAACCTCTAAATTAGTTTTTAATGGTAAAGAGTATAAATAAATATGATGTTCCGGAAAAATTCTATTATTTTGAAAATGAATATTGTTCTCCGGCATTAACTAATGATGACAAAGCTAAAATAAAGACTTTAACAGATGATTATTGCTCTGAACTTTGGAATCAATATGTTTCAGAAACTAAAAATCACCTGATGCTTGTAAATGACCCGAAAGATTGGAAAATAAAAAATGAGATTAAAAAGAAGTATAATTGGCAAGCAGACTGGAATGATACAAATACAGAAGCGTTTATAGAAAATCTAAAACCATTAGTAGACTGGAACAATGATGACGTTGTTTTGTTTTTTTGGAACAAATCTTGCGGTATAGAAGCGACATGGCAGTTAATTTGCAAATACTGGATTTCGTTTTTATACGAAGATGAAGCCAATATTATTATAAATCCTAAAAGTAAAAATGTACTTCTTTTAAGTACAAATGGATTTCTTGCGATTGCTGAAAGAATGTAAAAGTGAAGATAGAAATCACAAAGAAATAGTCCGGATAATATTGGTATAATAGTATTCGACCCGAGAATCTAAAAAAGGAAAAATACACAAATATCTATTTTGATCTTTGTGCATTTTTTTCTTTAGGTCAGATGTATCGTTGTACTTCTTTACAATCAATAAGAGTATAAAAATAAATTTACTTTAGGTACGAAAACCATTTATCATCCATAGGCTTCTCAATATCTATATTGTGATAATTGGCAAATAATAAAATTTGCCCAAGAACATCCGCGACTTCATTCGAAATGTTCTTTTTTAATCCGTAATTTCACCAAAGCAAAAGAAACATAAAAATGGTCGGAATTAAATACTAATTTTTTAAATAAATCTTTATGAAAACTTCAAAAATTTGGGCAAATTTAGGTGTAGAAAATTTAGACATAACAACAAAATTCTACAGCGATTTAGGGTTTAAACCTAATGGTCATAATACAAATAAAGAACTCAGGAGCTTTCTTTTTGGAGACAATAATTTTATCATTCATTTTTTTATTAAAGAAAGATTTAAATGGGCTGTCAATGATGAAGTAGCCGACTTAAAACTTGGAAATGAAATTATTTTTTCACTTTCAGCTGAAAACAAGGATGAAGTCGATCAATGGCTTATTGCGGTTAAAAAAGCCGGTGGCAAAGTTTTCGCTGAACCACAAGATTATGGAGAAGGGTATTTCTTTGGATTTTCTGATCCTGATGGTCACAAATTTAATGTTTTGTATTGGCCGCAATAAAGTAATATATTGCTTAATGTTAGACGTACTGCTGTGCGTCTCTGCGACTCAACTTTATATAAAATAACAAACTTCTATTCTAATTCAAATAGCTATCAGAACTCAGAAATAAAGGCGAAACCGGGACAATTGGCCCTTTTAGAAAACTAAAATTCCTGCTCCTTAAATTTAAAATTTACAGTATCTGAATTTATCTAAAAACAGATATATTTACACCTTTAAAATCAATCACCTTTAGAATGAAAAAATTTGCGTTACTGCTTTCTGTATTATTTTTAGCACTTGCGTCATGTGGCGTAAAAACGACTCAATCATTGTTAAGCGATGGTAATTATGATGGTGCCATAGATCGTGCTGTCGAGGGGTTAAGGACCAAAAAAGATTCGAAAGGAAAACAGGATTATGTGTATTTGCTGGAAGAAGCTTTTGCAAAAGCAAAGGAAAGGGATTTACGTGATCTTGATTTGATGATGAAAGATGGTAATCCTGCTAATACAGAACGTATTTATAATACGTATTTGCAACTCAATAATCGTCAGGAGAAAATAAGACCGTTATTGCCGTTGCCATTATTAAAACAGGGGAAAAATGCAACTTTTGCGTTTGATAACTATTCAGATCAGATTGTAAGCAGCAAAAATGCGCTTTCCAAATACTTATATGAAAAAGCGACTATTCTTTTGAAATCGAATACTAAACTGGATTTCAGACAAGCTTATGACGACCTTTTCTATCTGGAAAGTATTAATCCGGGTTATAAGAATACAAAAAAAATGATGGACGACGCCCAGTTCAAAGGAACTGATTTTGTAGACGTGTATGCCACCAATGAAACTAATATGGTAATTCCAAAAATGCTTCAGGATGATTTATTAGATTTTAAAACGTACGGATTAAACGATAAATGGACGGTTTATCATAGTTCCAGACAAAAAAATATTACCTACGATTATAGTCTGGTGATCAATTTTAGACAAATCAACATTTCGCCGGAACAAATCAAGGAAAAGGAATTTATAAAAGAACGACAGGTGAAAGATGGTGTAAAAACCCTTCTGGACAGTCGCGGAAGACCTGTAAAAGATAGTTTAGGTAAAGAAATCAAGGTAGACAATTATAGATTGCTTCGAGCGAATATTTATGAATTCAGACAATTTAAATCTTGTCAGGTAACAGCAAAAGTAGATTATGTTGATGTGCGAACAAATGCGCTGTTGCAATCATTTCCGGTAACGAGCGAATTTGTTTTTGAGAATATTTATTCGACTTATAAAGGAGACAGAACTGCTTGCGAAGACAATTATATGTCCTATTTTAATAAACGTGCGGTGCCTTTCCCTAACAACGATCAAATGGTTTATGACACGGGTGAAGATTTAAAAGCCAGAATTAAAGATATTATCGTCAGGAATAAATTCAGGGGATAGATTGTGATTATGTAAATAAATACTAAACTAAAAATTTGATATCAAATGAAAAAGATAATCCTTCTAAATTTAGTAATGCTTTTTTTTACAAGCTACACCATTCATTCACAAACTACTAAAAGCAAATCGACCCAAACAGAGCAACAGTATCCGAAAGCACTAGTAGATTATGACGATTTTAAAAATCTTGTCTTAGAAGTAGAAAAAGAACGAAAAAATCGTTTGGTGAGCCTCGATACTTTTCTTAAAATGAGTCACGGGAGTAATACAATTATTTTAGATACCCGCTCTGATTTTCGTTACAACCGAAAACATTTAAAAGGGGCCATACATCTGGATTTTACTGACTTTACACAAGAAAATCTCACTAAGTTAATTCCGGATCCAAAGACTAGAATATTGATTTATTGCAATAATAATTTTGATGGTGACCAGATAAATTTTGCTTCTAAAATGTTTATCCCTAAAAGTGCTCCCGAGACGCAGATCCTGGCCAATAGAAAACCCATTATGCTGGCATTGAATATTCCATCGTATATTAATATTTACGGATACGGTTTTAAAAATATTTACGAACTGGACGAGTTGGTAAACGTAAACGATCCCCGAATAAAGTTTGAAGGAACAGAAGTCAAATAAATTCTTTGGTTTGCCATAATTACTCCCTTTATAAATTAATAATTTATTCAAGTTTCATCCCATTTAAAGAAAATGCTAAAAAAAACCTACGCAAAGAATATTGCCCTTGTATCCTTACTTACTATAACCATTTTAGCCTGCAAACAAGAAAAAAAAGACACGATAAAAACATCCGAAAATACAGGATTAACTACTGCCAAAAATCAACCGCTGATAGTAAACAAAATTGATTCGACACAATTTCCCAAATCTATAAAATATGAAGGTTTTATAAAAAATGCGGTACGATGGAAAGATAACTCAGGTGATAATATAGTAATTACGACTGAAACGGGATATCATATCAATAAAAAATTCAAACACGAATCTGATGATAGTTCTGATGCTGAATTATTTGGGTACCATTTTATAATTTCAGGTAACGAAGCAAAACAAACCTGGAGAATTTATGACTACATAAGTGATTGTCCGGTTGATATTGTGGCTTCTTTTGTAAAAAACACTTTCAAAATTACAGATCTGGATAAAAATGGTACCGCCGAAATATGGTTGATGTATAAAACGGTTTGTCATGGAGATGTAAGCCCTTGTGACATGAAAATCATCATGTACGAAGGAAATCAAAAATATGCGATGAGAGGAGAAAATAAAGTTCAGGTTGGTGTTGACGACAACGGCAAAAAGCAATCCTTGGGCGGCGAATATAAATTTGACAAAAATTTTAAGAAAGCCCCAAAAGTCTTCAAAAAGTTTGCAGAAGACCTGTGGAATAAAAACATAATAGAAAATTGGGATAATTAGTCTATCGCAAACATAGGTCCTGACCTTATTTTAATAGAGGCGTACAAAATTGTACGTCTCTATTTTTTTTAAACAAAATCAAAAAAAAAGAAAAAACCATACTACAAATCAAAATGTTACGTATATTTGCAACTGATTAGTTGCGCATTTAAATCAATCAAAAATGAAACGAGATATATTTCAGGCTATTGCAGACCCAACCCGCCGGGCTATTTTAGTATTAGTGGCTACGAATGCTTTAACTCCAAATGCACTTGCAGAGCAGTTTAATACCACAAGACAAGCCGTTTCAAAACATATTAAAATTCTCAACGAATGCGACTTATTAGACGAAAAAAAAATAGGTCGGGAAATCTATTATCAACTTAAAATTGACAAAATGAAAGAAGTTGACAAATGGTTGGAACAGTTTAAGGAAATTTGGGAAAACCGATTCAGTCAACTCGATCAGGTATTAATGAATTTAAAATCTAAAGAAAATGAAATCTAATCTTTTAATGAATTTTACCGTAGACAAAGAAAACAAAACGGTTAATGTAAAGCGCGAATTCAACGCATCACTTGATCATGTGTGGTCTGCCTGGACTGAAGGAGCGATATTAGACCAATGGTGGGCCCCTGCCCCATTTAAATCTAAGACCAAAAGTATGAGTTTTAAAGAAGGCGGACGAAGATTGTATGCAATGGTGGGACCTGATAATCAGGAACGATGGAGCTTTTTTGATTATACGTCCATATCTCCAAAAACCAACTTTAAATATTCTGCTACTTTTTGTGATGCTGCAGAAAATCCAGATCCAAATATTGGAAGTTCTTACTGGAATGTGACTTTCTCAGACAAAGGCGATTCAGTCATTGTTGACATTGCAATCAGACGTGATAGTCTGTCTGATTTAGAAAAGATTATCGAAATGGGATTCAAAGAAGGATTTACAAGTGCTCTGGAAGGTTTGGATAAAATCTTTGAAAAACAAGAATAAACCGTTTTTCGTTTATTTAAATAATAACAAATTTAAAATCTAAAGAAATGAAATCTAGCTTATTAATGAACTTTACCGTAAACAAAGAAACAAGTACGGTTAATGTAAAACGTGAATTCAACGCCTCTCCTGATCATGTGTGGTCTGCCTGGACAGAAGCTGAGATATTAGACCAATGGTGGGCTCCTGCCCCATGGAAATCTAAAACAAAAAGAATGAACTTTAAAGAAGGCGGGCAAAGACTTTATGCTATGGTTGGTCCGAAAGGTGAAGAACATTGGGCTTTAGCCGATTTTACTTCTATAACCCCAAAATCAAATTTTAAATACCTGGACGCTTTTTCTGATAGCGAAGGAAATTTAAATAAAGATTTCCCACGTTCTGACTGGAATGTGAGTTTTTCAGAACAAGAAAATACAACAGTTGTAGCTATTGCTATTAAGCATAAAAATCTTTCTGATCTGGAAAAAATAATCGAAATGGGATTCAAAGAAGGTTTTACTATTGCATTGGAAGGTTTAGACAAGATTTTTGCAGAGAAGACAAACTAAAATCGTATTTGCTATACAGAATCCCAATCGGCAGAAGACGAATGGGATTCTTTTCAATTTAAATTTGTATTTTCGTATTACAGAAAAACGCTTTGCTTCGCTAAATAAGACCAAAACCCAAATGGTCAATAATACAAAACAATGAACAAAATTATTAGCCTTACCCTTTTACTTTTTACCTCAACAATTATTTTTAGTCAAAATAACAAATCCCAATCACTAGTTACCAGCAAACCATTTATTTTAGGTGTGATTGATGAAATACAATCGAAAGAATTGGGCGAAAAAAGAATCCTGAACATTTACCTTCCCGAAGGGTATAAAGCGGGAGATGCAACAAAATATCCTGTAATCTATTTATTGGATGGCTCGGCTGATGAAGATTTTATTCATATCGCAGGACTAGTACAATTTAATAGTTTTGAATGGGTCAATCAGGTTCCAAAATCAATTGTAGTAGGAATCGCAACTGTAGACAGAAGAAGAGATTTTACGTTCCCGACAACTATTGAAAAAGATAAAAAACGATTTGCAACTTCAGGGTATTCGGATAAATTTATAGCTTTTATCGAAAAAGAATTACAACCTTTTATGGACAAAAAATACAAAACAACGGAATCTAAAACTATTATAGGACAATCATTAGGCGGGTTATTAGAAACGGAAATTTTATTAAAAAAACCAAACCTTTTTAATAAGTATGTCATCGTTAGTCCAAGTATCTGGTGGGATAATGGCTCAATCATGAATCAGGACAGTGTCATTTTTCAGGAGAACTTTAGTCAGCCAACCGAAATCTATATTGCAGTGGGTAAAGAAGGACTTACTCCTACAGAAATTCCCAGAGTGATGGAGGTTGATGCAAATTTAATGGCTGAAAAAATTAAAGCAACAAAAAGCAAAAACATAAAAATTTATTTTGATTATTTCCCTTTGGAAAATCATGCTACGATATTGCACCCGGCAGCTTCAAATTCTTTTAAATTCTTTTATCCGCAAATCAAGGAATAAAAAAGAATTTAAAAATGGATATCCAATTAAACAGAAATGAAAAATACAGACGAACATACATTAGACAATCCGGTTTGGAATTCATTGTCAGAAACTCATGCAGCATTTGCTGTTGACTACAACGGAACTCAATTTTACCATCCCGATTATTGTCCGTTTGGAGGTTTTATAGACCCTGAAAGTACTCTAAATGCTACAGATCGATATGCTGCTTTAGCGGAAAGTTTTTTTATTGTTGGGGAAAAACCTGAAATTACTGATTCCTTAAAAATCACAAAGGAATTAGTTTGTCTACAGATGATTATTTATAATAAAATAGCATTACCAGTTACTGCTGAAATCGTAAAAATTACCGAAAAACACAATGACGAATTAGTACAATTAGTCAATTTAGTTCAGCCCGGATATTTCAAAAATAAAACCTCATCGCTTGGAGATTATTTTGGAATTTTTAAAGACAATCAATTAGTTGCGATTACAGGCGAGCGAATGAAAATGGACGATTTTACAGAAGTAAGTGCTATTATTACACATCCGGATCACACCGGACAAGGTTATGCCAAACAATTGATTACACATGTTGTCAATCGAATTTTTGAGCAGCATAAAATTCCTTATTTACATGTAGTCGAAAGTAATATCGGAGCAATTGGTTTGTACGAAAAACTAGGTTTTGAGACCAGAAGAAAAATGAGTTTTTGGAATATTGCTAAAAATCACTAGATAAACTTTCCCATTTAATTGATATAATTGTGATCTGACAAGAGTAGCATTTATTTGTAAATTTCTAAACCTCTCGCTTAGCCCCGATGGCAACGATATCCTTTTTCTGGCTCCTTTAGACAGAAAAAGATATAGTGTACAGCGGGACCGGAGGTTTTATGAAAATTGATTTTCTGCTTCTAAGAATTAAATTCCAAGTTTTTAAAATCTGAAATCATCATCCTAACCACCCATCACGATCCAAACTTCTATACTGAATGGCTTCAGCGATGTGTTGCGAAATTATAAGTGGCGCCGCATCCAAATCGGCTATTGTTCTGGCTACTTTCAGTATTCTGTCGTAGGCACGCGCAGATAGATTTAATCGTTCCATAGCTGTTTTTAGTAATTCTTTTGACTGGTCGTCAAGCGCACAATATTCCCTAATTAGTTTACTACTCATTTGGGCATTGTAATGTATATTTTCGATTTCTTCAAATCGTTTGGTTTGAATTTCACGTGCTGCCGTAACTCTCTTACGAATTTCTACACTGCTTTCGGCTTTTCGATCATCGGCTAATTTTTCAAAGGGGACTGGCGTAACTTCAATATGAATGTCAATTCTGTCTAATAAAGGTCCTGAAATTTTGCTGAGATAACGTTGCATTTCGTGTGGAGATGAGGTATTTGGCATGCCCGGATCATTAAAAAAACCACTGGGACTCGGGTTCATGCTCGCTACCAACATAAACGAAGACGGGTAAGTGACCGTAAATTTAGCCCGCGAAATCGTAACCTCACGATCTTCAAGTGGCTGGCGCATCACTTCTAAAACATCGCGTTTGAATTCCGGCAATTCGTCTAAAAACAAAACGCCATTATGCGCCATCGAAATTTCGCCCGGTTGCGGGTAACTTCCTCCGCCAACAAGTGCAACATTAGAAATCGTATGATGCGGACTACGAAATGGACGCTGATTCATTAATCCTACTTCTTTTAATTTTCCGGCAACACTGTGAATTTTAGTAGTTTCTAATGCTTCACGCAACGTCATTGGTGGCAAAATACTGGGAACACGTTTGGCCAGCATTGTTTTTCCTGCTCCGGGTGGCCCTATTAAAATAATATTATGTCCTCCTGCAGCCGCAATTTCCATACAACGTTTGATACTTTCCTGACCACGAACATCAGAGAAATCAAATTCAGGAAAATCCAGACTTTTATAAAACTCAGCCCTTGTATCAATAACGGTTGGCTCCAAAGTTCCTTTTCCCGCAAAAAAGTTAATGACATCCTGTACATTTTCGACTCCATAGACATCTAACCCCGCCACTATAGCAGCTTCCTTGACATTCTGAATGGGAAGAAAAAAACCTTTATAGCCTTCTTCCTTGGCTTTGATAGCAATGGGTAATGCACCACGGATGGGTTGTAAACTTCCGTCCAGAGAAAGCTCACCCATAATAATATAGTCCTCGATTTCTTTTGCTTTTATCTGATCAGAGGCAACTAAAATTCCCATTGCCAGAGGTAAATCGTAGGCAGAACCTTCTTTTCGTAAATCAGCGGGTGCCATATTGATTGTTATTTTCTTGCCCGGTAAACTGTATCCGTTATTTTTAAGGGCAGCAGCAATTCGGTAACTACTTTCTTTTATCGCATTATCAGGTAATCCAACCAGATGATAACCAATCCCTTTATCCATATGAACTTCTACTGTAATAGTAGTGGCTTCAACTCCAAAAACAGCACTTCCGTAAACTTTTACTAACATAAATTCCTTTCATTAAATATTTTTAAATCTAATGAAAATATTTTATTTAACAATTAAAATAGTACAAATAATTCATTTCATAAAATAGACTTACTAGTACTTTAGCGCTGCAAAAACTAAAAAGCACAGTTTTCATTACAATAAAACCAGTATTTATGCCTATCTTGCGAAAATAACATCGATTTCTATCGATAATTCGATTTCTAATTCGAGAAATCTTACTGCAATTGACTTTGCATCTTTTTAATAGCTGAAATTTACTATCAGCGTAAATAATCTAAAAATTCAAACAATGGAATTTAAATTAATTAATCCAATTTCTGGAGACGACGCGACCTATACCCCAAAAATCATAGCTGCTTTTTTGCACACCCATTTAGAACAATACGGCGATACCATCGAAGACATATTAAAATCTATTGCTTATACCATGAACCCTGACAAAGGAGGCAATATTGTTATTGGTCTTGACAATCAGAAAATTGTTGGAGCCGTGATTCTAAACAACACCGGAATGAAAGATTATATTCCCGAAAATATTCTGGTTTACATTGCCGTCGACAATGCTGAAAGAGGAAAAGGTTACGGAAAAAAATTAATGGAAAAAGCCATTTCTGTAGTCGAGGGAAATATTGCCTTACACGTAGAGCCGGATAATCCTGCTAAAAAATTGTACGAAAAACTTGGATTCACCAATAAGTATCTCGAAATGCGCTTAATTAAATAAGCAGAATTAATTCATTAAAAAAACAAAGCCTTGGCATTCATAAAATTATATCGAAAGAAACTAAAAGCAAACTACAATTTCCTGAATTCGATTTTCGAATCAAAAAATATTCAATGGGGAGTGGTATCCAAACTTTTATGTGGCAACAAACTCTACTTAAAAGAAATTATCTCACTGGGAGTCAAAGAAATTCACGACTCACGAGTCAGTAATCTAAAAAAAATAAAATCCCTTGATCCTACTATTCAAACGGTTTATATAAAACCTCCTGCTAAACGAAGTATTGCAAATATTGTAAAATATGCAGATGTCAGTTTTAATACTGAATTTTATACGATTCAATTACTTTCAGAAGAAGCAAAAAAACAAAACAAGATCCATAAAATCATTATTATGATCGAAATGGGAGATTTGCGGGAAGGTGTTATGGGCGAAGATTTAATCGAATTTTACGGCGCAATTATCAGCATGCCTAATATCGAGATCCGCGGCATTGGCACCAATCTCAACTGCCTGAGCGGAGTTATGCCAACTCAGGATAAACTGATACAATTGAGTTTATACAAACAACTTATAGAAACTAAATTCAATATTATAATTCCGTGGGTTTCCGGCGGAACTTCTGTTGCTATCCCATTACTTCTAAAGAATGCCCGACCAATGGCAGTGAATCATTTTAGAATTGGTGAGGCCTTATTTTTTGGAAAAGATTTGTTTACAGGAGAAACTATTAAAGGCATGCACAATGATGTCTTTAAACTTTTTGCCGAAATCATCGAAATAACCGAAAAACCGGATATCCCAACCGGAGAACTCGGCGAAAATGTAGCCGGAAATACTTTCTCTATGCAGGATACTGAAGATCTTAGCGGAACTTCCTTAAGAGCGATTCTTGATATTGGCTTACTGGACATGCAACCTCAGTATTTAGAAGCTGTCGATGAGGAAATCACGATCGTAGATGCCAGCTCTGATATGTTGGTAATTGATATTTCAAATTCAACACAAAAATATAAAGTGGGCGATTTAGTTTCTTTTAATATTAAATATATGGGGGCTTTGTATTTATTAAATTCGAATTATATTGAAAAAAATATTGAGTAAAACCAATCGATTTCTAAAACCCTAATCCAATCTGGGTTTTGATTTCGTCCACCATTTTACTCAAATCCAGACTATTTTGATGTGACCAGAGCTGGCTTTCAATTTGATTGTTTCTGATGCATTTATGACATTCAGTGGCTTCGTATGTATAACCTTTTCCAAGATTTGGTAAACTAAAATGGGTTTCTTTTTCTTTAACAACAGAATATCCATTGGCGGCAACCCATGGAGAATTAAGCTGAATGTGTCCTTTTGTTCCACTTATTGTTGCTTTCATATCAGATTCTGAAACTATTGAAGCATGCAAAATTGACTGTGCATTTTCATATTGCAAAATCATGGAAGTTTGCAAATCGATTCCGTTTTTATTACAAATAGATTTTGCCATAATTTCTTTCGGAATACCTAATAATAGATAAGACAGGAACAACGGATATACTCCAATATCAAATAAAGCTCCTCCGCCAAGATTTTTATCAAAAAGTCTGCCTCCCTGTTTCTCATCTGCATAAAAAGCAAAATCGGCTTTAACGTATTTTACATCACCAATTATTCCCTGATTTACTTTTTCTAAAACCTCTTTAACTGACGGAATAAATCGTGTCCAGAATGCTTCCATAAAAAACTTATTGTGTTTTCTTGAAGCTTCAACCATCCGAACTGAATCTTTATAGGATAGCGACATTGGCTTTTCGCATAAAACATGTTTTCCGTGTTCTAATGCTTTGATCGATAATTCGGCATGCGAATTGTGAGGGGTTGCAATGTAGACAATATCAACCTCAGCGTCTTTAAAAAGTTCCTCGTAAGAACCATACGTTTTTCTGCAGTTATTCTTCAATCCAAATTCAAGTGCTTCATACTTATTTCTCGAAGCAACAGCGTTTAACTCGGCATCTTCTAAAAGCCATAAATCTCTGGCAAATTGACTTGCAATATTTCCTAAGCCAATAATTCCCCATTTTATTGTATTATTATTTTTCATAATTCTCTAAGTACTACTTATCAGTGGGTTAGTTAAAATTTTATATAAATAAAGAAAAAACATTTTAAAAAATCAATCTTAGATAACATATATTTCATATTTTTAGCAACAAAATTGCAAATAAACTATGAAAAAAGCCCTACTCCTACTATTTTTGAGTGTATTTTTAACAAAAACGTATGCTCAAGACTATTTCCCTGTTAATGAAAGTGTGCACAACAAAAACAAGAACTACACTGTTTTTACCAATGCCACCATTTATGTAACTCCAACCCAAAAAATCGAAAAAGGAACTTTACTAATTCAGGATGGTAAAGTTGTTGCTGTTGGAAATACAGTTACCATTCCTAAAAACAGCATTGCTATCGATCTTCAGGGAAAAACAATTTATCCTTCGTTTATTGATATTTATACCAGTTTTGGGGTCGAGAAACCAAAAAGCAATCTCCCTCGCGGACGTGATCGCAACCCTCTATACGATACAAAAAGAGTGGGGTATTACTGGAACGAAAGTGTTCGTCCGGAAGTAAACACTTACGAAACCTTTAAATACGACCAACCTAAAGCCGAAGAATTACTTAAAGCAGGTTTTGGCGTTGTAGGAACTCATATTCCTGACGGAATTGCACAGGGAACCGGAATTTTAGTTGCCTTAAATAATACCGAAAACAGCAAACAAATTATTGCCAATAAAGTGACCAATCACTTTGCATTTACAAAAAGTGCCTTAACCAATCAGGCATATCCAAGCTCATTGATGGGTATGATGGCGCTATTGCGTCAGATGTATCTGGATTTGGATTGGTACAAAAAAGGAAATTCTGAAACGAAAGATTTGTCGCTGGAAGCTTTGGCAAACAACGAGAAATTGGTTCAGATTTTTGCTACCGAAGACAAACTAAATAGTTTAAGAGCTGCTAAAATTGCCAAAGAATTTGGTTTAAATTACATTCTGAAAGGAAGCGGAAATGAGTTTGAAAGAATCGAAGAAATCAAAAATACAAACGCAAAATATATCATCCCTATAAGTTTTCCGGAAGCTTATGATGTTTCAAATCCGTATTTATCCAACCAGATTGAGTTGACGGATATGCGTTTCTGGAATCAAGCACCTGCCAACCTAAAAGTGCTTTCAGACAACGGAATTGTTTTTGCCCTGACAACGGACAAATTAAAAAAGACGGAAGATTTTAAACCTAATTTATTAAAAGCCATTAAATATGGTTTTGATAAAACAAAAGCTCTGGAAGCTTTGACGACAATTCCAGCTGCTATTTTAGGAAAAAGCGATGAGGTGGGAAGTTTGAAAACAGGTTCTTATGCCAATTTTGTTATTACATCTGGTGAAATCTTTGACGAAAAAACGGTTTTATATGAAAACTGGGTTCAGGGAACTAAATATGTAGTGAATGATATTAATGCAAAAGATATTCGCGGAAATTACGATTTAACCGTTGGAAAAGATACTTATAAATGGAAAATTGACGGAACTGTTGATGCTCCAAAATCTGAAATTACTACTGCTGACGCCAAAAAATTAAAAACTACTTTTTCAGTTTCTAAAAATTGGATTTCACTCTTGATTAAACCTGCTGATACTATCAAATCTAATTATACCCGTTTAACAGGATTTATCGAAAAACCGGAAAGTCTATCCGGAAAAGCGGTATTATCAAACGGAGATGAATTGGTTTGGACAGCTTTAAAAACAAGTACTTTTGTTGCGGTTAAAGATTCTTCTAAAGTAGAAAAACCAAACCCGATTATCCCGACAACCTATCCTAACGTTGCTTTTGGTGATGCTAAAAAACTAACTGCTCAAACTTTATTGTTTAAAAATGCTACGGTTTGGACAAACGAAAAAGAAGGTGTCTTGACTGAAACTGATGTTTTAATTAAAAACGGAAAAATTGCTGCTGTAGGCAAAAACCTTTCAGATGCAGCTGCTACAGTTATTGATGCAAAAGGAAAACACATTACCAGCGGAATTATCGATGAGCACTCGCATATCGCCATCTCTAAAGGTGTAAACGAAATGGGGCACAACTCTACTGCCGAAGTTACGATTCAGGATGTTGTAAATTCCGAAGACATCAATATCTACAGGGATCTTGCAGGAGGTGTAACCATATCTCAATTATTACACGGATCTGCCAACCCTATTGGTGGTCGTTCTGCTATCGTAAAATGGAAATGGGGTGCTGCACCTGATGAAATGTTATACAAAAACCAACCTAAATTTATCAAATTTGCTTTGGGAGAAAATGTAAAACAAGCCAACTGGGGAATTGACAATCCTACTCGTTTTCCGCAAACCAGAATGGGAGTTGAGCAGGTTTTTACCGATTATTTTCAACGTGCAAAAGAATATGATGAAAACTGGAAGAAATTCAACTCAGATTCTAAAAAAGGAAAAGCACCAAGAGTAGATCTGGAATTACAAACTATAGCCGAAATTATCAATAAAGAACGTTTTATCACGTGTCACTCTTATGTAGAATCGGAGATTTTGATGCTGATGAATGTTACTGAAAAATTCAATTTTAGAGTCAACACTTTCACGCACATTCTTGAAGGTTACAAGGTTGCGGATAAAATGAAAGAACACGGAGTTGGAGCTTCGACTTTCTCTGATTGGTGGGCGTATAAATTTGAAGTAAATGATGCAATTCCGTTCAACGGACCTATCATGCATAACGAAGGACTGGTTGTTGCTTATAATTCTGATGACGCAGAAATGTCAAGAAGATTGAATCAGGAAGCAGCAAAAGCAGTGAAATACGGAAATATTTCTGAGGAGGATGCCTGGAAATTTGTAACACTGAATCCGGCTAAACTATTACACATTGATGACAAAGTAGGAAGCCTTAAAGTGGGTAAAGATGCTGACGTTGTACTTTGGAGCGATAATCCATTGTCTATCTATGCTAAAGCCGAAAAAACAATTATTGAAGGTGTGGTTTATTTTGATATTGAAAAAGATGCCGAAAAGCAATCGTCTATCACTAAAGAAAGAAGCATACTAATTGGACAAATGTTGCAGGAAAAAAACAAAGGAATGAGCACGCAGCAACCTACCAGAAAAGAGAAAACAGAATACCACTGTGATACTTTGGAACAATAATAACGGTTTTAGAAAATTCGTAAAGATAAAAACAGATAACATGATACATAAAAACATATATATAATGTTGCTCGCAGTTTGTGCTTCGGTACAAATAAAAGCGCAACAAATACCGGCACCAAAACAAACCAAATCAGTTTTAATTTTAAATGCTACCGCCCATTTAGGAAACGGAACAGTGATTCAGAATAGCGCCATTGGTTTTAAAGACGGCAAAATTACTCTCGTAGCTGATGCCACCACAATAAGACTTGCAGCTAATGCTTATGATACCACTATCGACGGTAGCGGAAAACACGTTTATCCGGGATTTATTGTTCCTAATGCGACATTAGGTCTGGTAGAAATCGATGCTGTAAAATCATCTGACGATCAGGAAGAAATAGGAAGTTTTAATCCGAACGTAAGAAGTATTATTGCTTACAACTCTGAATCGAAAGTTGTAGAAACAGTTCGTCCAAATGGTGTTTTAATTGCTCAGATAACACCTCGTGGAGGCCGAATTTCAGGAACATCTTCAGTAGTACAACTGGATGCCTGGAGCTGGGAAGATGCTATCATAAAAGAGAACGACGGAATTCATCTTAATTTTCCATCTAACTTTAAAAGATCAGGATCCTGGTTCGAACCCGGAATAATTGAAGCCAATAAGGATTATCCAAAACAAGTAGAGGAAATAGCGGCTTTTTTAATAAATGCAAAAGCCTATAATCAAACCGCTCCTAAAGACAGAAACATTGTCCTTGAAGCTACAAAAGGTCTTTTTGACGGAACCCAAACGCTTTATGTACACGCAGATGAAGAAAAACAAATTGTAGATGCCATACAATTAGCAGTTGATAACCAAATCAAAAAGATCGTAATTGTGGGAGGATTTGAAGCCTATAAATCTGCTGATGTATTGCAAAAATACAATGTGGGTGTTTTACTAAGACGTGTTCACGATATGCCAACCAGTGATGATGAAGATGTAAATCTTCCTTATAAAATGGCAAAACTACTTACGGATAAAGGTATTGTTGTTGGTCTTGAAAACAGTGGAGATCATGAGCGTATGAGTGTAAGAAACCTACCGTTCTTAGCGGGAACTTGTGCTGCTTTTGGTTTAGATAAAGAAAAAGCTTTGCAGCTTATCACATCAAATACAGCAAAATTATTGGGTATTGATGCTACTTGCGGTACATTAGAAACCGGTAAAGATGCCACTTTGTTTATTTCTCAGGGTGATGCGCTTGACATGAGAACCAATAAGCTAACATCAGCTTTTATTCAGGGAAGAACAATAAATTTAGAAACTTTCCAAACCAAACTGAACGATAAATTCAAAGCAAAGTTCAACCAGAAATAAATAAATTCTTTTCTAAAAAAGGCATCATTTGAAAAATTCATCTGATGCCTTTTTTATTTACTATTAAAACCATTTCGATTATTCTCTTAATAATTCATGCCAAATAACTCTTAAAATCAGGATTATTATGGCTCTTTTTTGTTAACTGAGGTATCAGAGGCACTATTTTTCAAATTTTAGATTGATAAATTGTAAATTTTAAGTTGATTTTAACAAATACACGCAAAATACCGGGGGTTAAATTTAAAAATTAACAAAAATTAAACATCATACTCTATTTTTTATAGGGGTGTCGATTGATTTTATACTTTTATAAAAAATTTAAAACTAAATAACTATGCGAAAAATTATTTTAAGTGTGATTCTTATCACTATTTTGGTACTAACCTTTATATCGAACTTTATCTTAACAGATAACCCAATTCCGGCAGAAGCTGTTAAGTTTGATACAGGAGATACAGCCTGGATGATCGTAGCAACTGCATTTGTTTTGCTTATGACTCCTGGATTGGGATTTTTCTACGGAGGAATGGTAGGTAAGAAAAATGTTATCAGTACCATGCTGCAAAGTTTTATGGCCATGGTAATTGTAACCATTTTATGGGTGGTTGTTGCATTCGGATTGGCTTTTGGCCCTACTATTGGAGGAATCATTGGAAATCCTCTTCCAAATTTATTCTTTCAGGGCGTTGGCACTAATACTGCATGGAGCCTTGCACCCACGATTCCGTTTATGTTATTCGCGTTATTTCAGGCCAAATTTGCCATCATTACACCTGCGTTAATCACCGGTGCATTTGCAGAACGAGTACGTTTCTGGGCTTATTTATTATTTATGGTTTTATTTATCTTAATTATATATGCTCCGTTAGCACACATGACGTGGCATCCTGATGGAGTTTTCTTTAAAATGGGAGTATTAGACTTCGCCGGAGGAACCGTAGTACATATGAGTGCTGGTTGGGCTGCATTAGCCGGAGCGATGTTTCTTGGGAAAAGAAAAATTCAAAAAGTGAATCCTGCCAGAATTACTTACGTATTATTAGGTACAGGTTTATTATGGTTTGGCTGGTTTGGTTTTAACGCAGGTTCTGCACTTGGATCTAACGGATTAGCTGTTCAGGCTTTAGGAACGACAACTGTTGCTGCTGCTGCTGCTGCTATGGCCTGGGTTTTCCTTGATAAAATCATTGGACACAAATTATCTGCACTTGGTGCATGTATCGGAGCTGTGGTAGGTCTTGTTGCTATTACGCCTGCCGCAGGTTTCGTTAGTATTCCTCACGCTATCTTCATAGGGGCTTTTGCTGCAATTGTAAGTAACCTTGTAGTGAGTAAATTCCCTAAAGGAAAAATTGATGATGCATTGGATGTTTTTGCCTGCCACGGTGTTGGTGGTATGGTAGGAATGTTGTTAACAGGTGTTTTTGCTTCTAAAGCAATCAACCCGGCTGTTGGAGATAATCAAGGTTTGATTTTCGGAACTCCAACTTTGTTCATCAACCAATTAACTGCTTTAGTTATTGTTTCTATCTTCGCTTTTGTAGGTTCTTATATTTTATTCTTTGTTGTCAATAAAATTACACCTCTAAGAGTTACTGAAGAAAAAGAAGAATTAGGTTTAGATATTTCTCAACACGGAGAATTTTTATAAGAATTATTTTCCCCCTTTTGCCTCAATACAAAATCCCTTTAAGTTTAATCTTAAAGGGATTTTTTGCTTTGAACTAATTATTTTAGATTGTAGAAGAAAGAGAATAGAAGAAAGAATATAGAAGAAAGAAAAAAGAAAAAAGAATAAAGAGCATAGAAGAAAGAGCAAAGAGTACAGAGCAAAGATTATAGACGAAAGATTTTTTCTGAATTAGATTGTGGGGTAACCAAATAAAAAAGCACTTTAAGTGTATTACCTAAAGTGCTTTTTACTTTGAATTAATTTCAACCTTGCTATTGTAAATTTTTAGATTTTTGATTTAATACTCTCAATTCTCTTTCTTCTATTCTCTTTACTCTTTCTTCTTTACTCTTTCTTCTTTACTCTTTCTTCTTTACTCTTTCTTCTTTACTCTTTCTTCTTTACTCTTTCTTCTTTACCCTTTCTTCTATGCTCTTTCTTCTATTCTCTTTCTTCTATTCTCTTTCTTCTATTCTCTTTCTTCTATTCTCTTTCTTCTATTCTCTTTCTTCTATTCTCTTTCTTCTATATTCTATAAAAGAAACTACTTAAAATTCCCAATTCCTTCTTTCAGCCAGTGCAAATATTCTTCTGCATTAACATAGCTAATAGTAGGTTTTGAACTGTTTAAATTCTTTCCTTCTAAATCTGTTATGACATACAAAGGCTGAGTATTCGTTTTGTATTTTGAGATCATAAAATCAGTCCATTTATCACCAACGGTAATGATTTTATCTCCGGATTTAGTTACAAATTGTTGTTCTTTTGGCAACTCACGTTTATCATCTACATACAGAGAAATCAAAACGACATCATTTTTTAAGATGGGTAAAATCATCGGCTCGGACCAAACATTATTTTCCATTTTTCTGCAATTCACACAAGCATAACCTGTAAAGTCAAGCATAATGGGTTTATTGATTGATTTCGCGTATGCTAATCCATCTTCATAATCGTGAAAAACCATAATACCATGAGGTCCCAGTTCTGCACCGTCAGGCAAACCTTTTATAGCTTCGCCGCTTAAACCTGAATTAGCTGAACCTCCTACTCCAAAAGGGCTTTCGCTATATTGCGGTGGTGGCGGAAAAGCACTGATCAATTTCAATGGCGCTCCCCAAAGTCCGGGGATTAAATATACGGTAAACACAAGTGTTACTAATCCTAAATACAATCTGCCTACAGAAATATGCTGTAACGGACTATCGTGTGGCAATGAAATTTTACCAAATAAATATAAGGTCAACGCTGCAAAGATGGCGATCCAGATGGCGATAAATACTTCTCTTTCTAAGAAATGCAATTGCAAAACTAAATCAGCATTTGATAAAAATTTAAATGCTAAAGCCAGTTCTAAAAATCCTAAAACCACTTTTACAGTATTCAGCCAGCCACCGGATTTTGGTAATGAATTCAACCATCCCGGGAACATAGCGAACAACATAAATGGTAAAGCTAATGCTAAAGAAAACCCTAACATCCCTACCACCGGAGCAATTCCTCCGTTTGAAGCTGCATCAACCAATAAAGTCCCCACGATTGGTCCTGTACAAGAGAATGATACAATTGCCAAAGCCAAAGCCATAAACAATATTCCGATTATTCCGCCTCTGTCTGCTTGCTGATCTACTTTATTTCCCCATGAATTTGGCAACATAATTTCGAAAGCTCCCAAAAACGAAGTAGCGAAAATAATCAATATAATAAAGAATATAAGATTAAACCAAACATCTGTAGACAACGCATTTAATGCATCTGCCCCAAATATTTTAGTTACAACTAATCCTAAAATAACGTAAATAGCGATAATCGAAAGTCCGTAAAAAATAGCATTACGAATACCTTTAGCTCTGCTTTTACTTTGTTTGGTAAAGAAACTTACCGTCATTGGAATCATCGGGAAAACGCAAGGCGTTAACAAAGCTGCAAATCCTGAAATAAAAGCGATAAAAAAGATCGACCATAGACTTCTTGCCGGAGCCGGACCAGGCATATCTTCTTTTCCTGGAGTTGCTGCAACTTCTACTTTTGACGTTTTTGAATCTGCAGTATTTACTACCGGAGTTTTAACTGTATCAACAGCCAAACCTTCTACTTTAGTTTCATCTTTCTTTACCTCTGCTACACTGGCAACAGCATCCATCTTAAATGTTGATGGAATAGCAATTGAGAATTTTTTATTCGAATTGATACAAACTTCTTTACAAACCTGAAAATCAAATTCAACATCAACCGTTTTTAAATTTGGATTGATAATCGTGATTTCCTGTTCAATATGTGCCTTTCCTTCAAAGAAAGTTTCATTGACACCAAAAACATCATTAAAAGCGGTTCTTGTTTTTCCTTCTTTAGCTTTTCCAACTAAATTATAATTTCCTTTTTGATTTTTAAAAGCAATTTCCAGCGCAAGTGGTCCGCCATCCGGTGTAAATTGCGAATACATATGCCAGTCTTTTTCAATCGTTCCGTCAAAAATTAAAACAGCATTATTACCTGATTTCTTTTCAATTTTAGAAGTCCATTTTACCGGCTCCAAAATTTGGGCATTTCCTTTTGCAAAAGCAAACAAGAAAAACAGGAAAAACACAAGGGCTTTATTCCAGCTATTTTTCGACATTATCGTTTGATGGTGTTGATTAAGGTTCATGATTGTAGTTCTATTTTAAGTATTCTATTTGTGGTATTATCAATTCTAAAACGCTCGTCCTGTCTGATTCCGATAATCCATACAATCTGATTATCAGAACACAAAATCCATATCTTTTCTTTTTCAATCAGGGATAATTTTTCATCTTTAAAAAGTTTACTCACTTTTTTAGATTGTCCCTGCATGCCAAAGGGATGAAAAACATCACCCTCTTTCCATTTACGTAAAATTAGAGGAAACTGGATTTTTTCAGCGTCGACAAATATAGCTTTATTTGAATCTACTGCTATGTGACTTACGTTACAAAGCTTCAATTTTAAGGGAAAATTAACTTCTGTATCGTTTGCAGCAATTTCAAATTCTTCCTTTTCTGACATTTCAGAAATGGGACTTAAAATCAAAGTATTCCTGTTTTTTAATAAGCGAAATTCAGTAGAAAGCACTTGCTTTCCCGATTGCCCGTCCACCAAATCATAAATATCATTCCATGCCAAAAAGCCAAATTCATTTAGCCATTGGTACAAATACGATTTATAATTGGGTAATTTTTTGAGTTGCTTTAAATCGAAATGAATATCATCTCCTTCTTCCTTGGCTACTTGCTGGTAAATCATAATCGAAGCATCTTCGACCATTACCTGCGATTCCTGCAAATACGATTGCGTTTTCTGAAAAGCATTCAAAAAATTTGGATTGATTTCTTTCAATATCGGAACTAAATCATGGCGAATCTTATTGCGAAGATATTTATTAGACGCATTACTGCTGTCTTCCCGCCATTCGATCTTATTTTCCTGAGCATAATCCAAAATTTCTTCTCTGGAGAAAGGTAAAAGCGGACGAATAATTCGTTCGTTTTGTTCCGGAATTCCAATTAACCCTTCTAACCCTGTTCCGCGGGTTAAATTGATTATGAACGTTTCCAGATTATCATCAGCATGATGCGCAGTTAGGATATAATCGAAATTTTGAGTCTCTAAAAGCTCATAAAACCAACTATAACGCAACTCGCGGGCCGCAACCTGAGTAGATAATTTATAATCTTTTGCAAAAGCTTCAGTATCAAATTGAGTACTAAAAACAGGGATCTCATTCTGATCACAATAGTTCTGAATAAAATTTTGATCGCCAAAACTTTCTAATCCGCGAAGCTGAAAATTACAGTGTAAAACGGCAATTTCATACGGTAATTGCTGAAATAAATGCAATAAGACCATACTATCCAAACCTCCGCTAACGGCCAGAAATATTTTTTTATCTTCCAGAAATGGAAATCTTGAAGTGATGTGATTTTGAAATTTTGAAAACATTGGATAAATGTAAAAAATTAAATTCGATCTATTTTTAAATGAATTGTTAACCGTGATGTTTTTTTTGCCACGAATTCACGAATTATTTTTTTGATTATCTAATCAGCCAAAAAAAATTAGCCACAGATTAAAGGATTAAAATGATTAGAAAAATCTGTGCGAATCTTTTTATCCCGATAGCTATCTGGATTGGCAAAAAATAAATCAGCAGAATCTGCGTGAAAAAATAATTCGTTCTTGGCAACCTTCTAAGCCAAAACCTCATGCATGGCTTTCGCCTTCAATAAACATTCTTCGTATTCATTTTCAGGAATTGATTTTGCGGTAATGGCACTTCCTACGGAAAAAGAAACGTATTGATTTTCCTGATTGTACAAAATACTTCTGATTACGACATTGAAATCAAAATCGCCTTCCGGCGTGAAATAACCAATAGATCCGCTATATAAACCACGTTTGGTTTCTTCCAGATTTTCGATGATTTTCATAACCGAAATCTTTGGTGCGCCCGTCATACTTCCCATTGGGAAAGTGGTTCTCAAAACATCAATTGCCGAATATTGTGGATCTAATTTTGACGTTATGGTAGAAATCATCTGGTGGACCTGCAAAAACGAATATATTTTGCAAAGTTCTACAACCTCAACTGAACCTTTTTGCGCGGTATGCGATAAATCATTCCGAACTAAATCGGTAATCATAATGTTTTCGGCTCTTTCTTTTGAATCTGATTCCAGAAATTGTTTTGATTTTTCGTCTTCTATTGGGTCTGAAAACCGTTTTGAAGTTCCTTTTATGGGTTGCGAAATCAAAGTTTCTCCTACTCTTTTCAAGTATCGTTCCGGTGATGCCGAAAGCAAATATTGTTTATGATTTTTAAAGAAAACCGAAAACGGCGCTTGTGAAATCGCATTCAGTTTCTGAAATTTTTCTAAAGGATTTATAATCGCATTTTCTGCAAAAAATTCCATACAAAAATTAGCTTCATACATATCACCTTTATGAATATGTGCGAGCATTTTACTTACTTTTTCTACATAAGATTCTTTTGAAATTCTTTGCTGTACTTCGACTCCACTCAGTGTGACAAAGGAATCATTTTGAGTCTGAACAATCTCCTCAAAATCATCTTCGACTTCATCATCACAAAGGAATAAATATTTAATTTCAAGTTGATTTCCTTTCAACACCATTATTTTTTTGGGTTGAAAGAAAAACAAATCCGGAAAATCCAGACCGTCAAAATTTGAAGAACTTAGTTCCTCTACATCATTTTTTAAATCATACGAAAGATAACCAAAAAGCCAGTCTTTAGTCGTTTGCTGATATTGTTTTAAATCGTCGAAAGCGTTGTGAAAATCAGTCTTTAAAGATGTAAAGGCATCCGCAGCCAACACACAATCAAAACTCGAATATTCTTGTGGATATGAATTGCTGTCTAAAAAAACTACTTCGCGAAATTGTTGCGACCAGCTTAAAAGTTGTTGTTTAAAGTGCTCTGGATTTGCAATATGTTTATGAATGGAAACTCTCAAAAATAAATAAATTTTAGATTTCAAAATTACGACAAAAAAAATCCTTCGATAAAATAATACTCAAAAATTATTGGCATACTTTTTAGTATATCGATTTAACACTTATAATTAAAGTGCTTTTTTAACACAAAAACATTATTAATGAGAGTCAAACCTTTATTTATCAATCAAATTTTAAAAACTTTATGAAAACAATTGCAAAAATAGGCGCCTTAACCCTGGTAATCATCGCATTACTATTTTCTTGTAAAAAAGCTGATTATTCTTCGGGCGAAGGATTGGCAGATATGAAAGTCTCAGCAGATAGCACTGCTGTATCATCATCGGCAGCAGTAGTCGATAAAAACAGTAAGCAGAAATTTATTCGAACTGCTGATATTAAATTCAAGGTTAAAAACGTCGTCAAGTCTACTTATGCAATTGAAAATGCCACTCAAAAATTTGGAGGTTTTGTTACTTATACCAATCTACAAAGCAACATTCATGATCAGATAAAAACTAAAGTCAGTCAGGACAGCACGCTTGAAACTACTAAATATACCGTAGAAAATAACATTACCATTCGCGTTCCCAATACACAGCTCGACACCGTAATTAAAACCATCGCCAAACAAATTGACTTTCTTGATTTTAGAGTAATCAAAGCAGATGATGTTTCATTGAAAATGTTAGCCAATCAGCTTTCGCAAAAAAGAAGCAATACTACTGAAAAAAGAGTCGAAAAAGCAATTGATTCTAAAGGCAAAAAAATAAATGATGTGATGGAAGCCGAAAATACTTTGGCCAATCAGAGGGAAGCAAATGATAATCGTACAATTGATAATTTATCATTGCAGGACCAGGTTAATTTTAGTACCATAACTTTGCAACTTTACCAAAACGAAACCATTAAACAAGAAATAATGGCTAGTGAAAAAAACAGTAATGCTTACAAACCTAACTTAGGCCTTCAGATTCTTGATTCGCTTAAAAGTGGCTGGTATATCCTGGAAGCTGTTTTCGTATTCCTAATCAATCTTTGGCCTTTTATTTTGATTGGTTCAGGAGGATTTTTGCTTTATAAAAAATACGCAAAAAAACCATAAAGTGTTAATAAATTAGCAATTTCATAAGAAAAAATTCGTTATATTTGATATAGTATTACATTAATCCCAAAATAGGATTATAAAGATTGTAAAATTCTCAATAGAAGATCTTTAAAAAATTGATTTCTACTTTATTAGAGAATTCTGATTATATCATTTTCCATCAATAAATTATACTTTTTTAACCTATTTAAAACCCTAAATGTTATGAAAATTGCTACTATTATTGTCCGTGTTTTAATTGGTCTTTTGTTGCTTTTTGCTTCTATCAGTTACTTTTTCCATCTGGCACCTGAACCGGAAACAACAGGCAATTTTAAAGCTTTTAATGTTGGTTTAATGGCCTCAACTTATATAATGCCTTTAGCAAAATCAATCGAATTGCTTTGCGGAATTGCATTTGTAACCGGTCGTTATGTAACATTGGCCAATATTCTGATCTTACCTATTACGGTAAATATCCTGTTTATCAATTATTTTCTGGCTCCTGAAGGTTTGCCAATTGCAGCACTATTATTTTTGGCGAATTTATTTTTGATTTACAGATATTGGGATAATTATAAAAGTGTTTTCACCAGATAACATATTTCACTTTAAAATACAGAAACCCGATACTTTTTGAGCATCGGGTTTCTTATTTAACAAAGACTCAACGTTAATAATCTTTATTAATTTGCCTTATCATGTTTATCCCATACTAAATCTGATGTATTGTATCCTATTTCCTTAGCCTTTTTCAAATAATCGGTTTTGATATTTTCAGGAATTGTAGTTTCTCTGGAAAGTATCCACAAGTATTTTAAATTTTCTCCGGCAACAAGTGCATATTTGTAGTTTTCATCTACTGCAATCACATTATACCCGGCGTAGAAAGGTCCAAAAAAGGAAACTTTCAGCATTCCGATATTTTCTTCTTTGACCAATTTGGCCTTACCTATACTTTCCTTCCATTTGTCCTTTTTGAAATCATATCCTTTGTTATCCACTTTGATAGTTCCGTTATCATTTAAAGAATAATTAGCTGTAACATTGTTCAGGCCTTTTTCGTATTTAAAATCCAGCCTGGCAATTTCGTACCATTTTCCTAAATATTTCGATTTGTCAAAATTAGTAACTGCGACTGCTTTTTTGGGGATAGTTGAACCACAGGAATAAAGCGCAATCGCTATTCCTGCTCCTAACAAAACAGGAGCTATATATTTATTTTTCATGATGTTATATTTTAGACTTCTAAAGATAATATCACATTTAGGTAATTATTTTACAAAATTTTTCTTTGATTTTATATTTTTCTACTATTAGCATATTTTATAAAATTTAGTTTTAAAAACATGTAGTCACTATGGGACAAAGAAGGTGACGAATCCTGTTTCGTTACCAATACATAATCTCTCTGAGGAGATCAAATTAGTACTAGTCAACTCCGTGATGAGTTAAATGTTGGTAGCAATAAAAGAATAATTCGTAAAAAATGTCCTGTAGAGACTATACATAAATAATAAAACCGCCAGAACATGAATTATGGCGGTTTTATTTAAAATTATGATTAACGTAAATTATACGTGTAATGCTCTATTATCCGTGGCGGCTAATGCTGCTTCTTTTACCGCTTCCGCGAAAGTTGGATGCGCATGGCTCATTCTGGAAATATCTTCAGCAGAAGCTTTGAATTCCATAGCTGTAACTGCCTCAGCAATTAAATCAGCAGTACGGGCTCCAATCATGTGAACTCCTAAAACCTCATCTGTTTTAGCATCAGCAATGATTTTTACGAATCCGTCTAAATCTCCACTTGCTCTTGCACGACCTAAAGCTTTAAAAGGAAAACTTCCCACTTTATATTCCGTTCCAGAAGCTTTTACCTGCTCTTCCGTTTGTCCAACAGCAGCAACTTCCGGCCAAGTGTACACTACACCAGGAATTAAGTTATAATCGATGTGCGGTTTTTGACCTGCTAAGATTTCAGCCACCATAGTTCCTTCTTCTTCTGCCTTGTGTGCCAACATTGCTCCACGAACAACATCACCAATCGCATAAATATTAGGAACATTAGTTTGTAAATGATCGTTTACTTCTACTTGTCCTCTGTCTGAAATTTTAACTCCTGCTTTGTCCGCGTTTAATCCGTCTGTGTAAGGACGACGACCCACAGAAACTAATGAATAATCTCCTTCTAGCGTGATTGTTTCTCCCTTTGCATTTTCAGCCTGAACAACCACAGCATCGCCGTTTCTTTCTACTGATTTTACTTTATGAGAAACGTAGAATTTCATTCCTTGTTTTTTTAATACTTTCGTCAATTCTTTAGACAATGAACTATCCATTCCGGGAATGATCCTGTCCATGAATTCCACTACAGAAACCTGGGCTCCTAAACGCAGGTAAACTTGTCCAAGCTCGATTCCGATAACACCACCACCAATAATCACTAAATGTTTTGGCACTTCTTTTAAAGCCAAAGCTTCTGTAGAAGTAATGATTCTTTCTTTGTCAATTTTGATGAATGGTAAAGAAGACGGTTTTGAACCTGTAGCGATTACAGCATATTTTGTTTCGATAGTTTCAGAAGTTCCATCCGCTTTTGCAATTGCAATGTGCGTTGCGTCTACAAAAGAACCTAAACCATTGAAAACGGTAATTTTATTTTTATCCATTAAGTAGTTGATTCCACCTACGGTTTGATCTACAACTGCTTGTTTGCGCGCGATCATTTTCTCTAAATTGATTTTTACATCTCCGGAAACTTCGATTCCGTGATCTGCAAAATGTGCAATTTCAGCGTAATGATGAGAAGAAGATAATAATGCTTTTGAAGGGATACAACCTACGTTAAGGCAAGTTCCGCCTAAAGAGTTATACTTTTCTACAATGGCAGTTTTGAAACCTAATTGTGCGCAACGAATTGCTGATACATATCCTCCAGGACCTGAACCTATAATGACTACGTCAAATGAACTCATAGTTTGTCTATTTTATTTTTAGCGATACAAAATTAAGGAATAAAGTTTTGTTTAAAGTTTAAATTTCAATGTTTTTTGTGTGAAATTTTGGGCTGAAGTTTTCTGCCATGAAGGCATTAAGGCACAAAGTTTTTTTTATGGATTTTGTATTTTACCCAGACAGTTTTTTTTAGATTGGGCATTTTACCGCAAAGTTCGCAAAGGGTTACGTAAAGATTCGCAAAGTTTTCTTCAGGCTTTTGCCAAGTAAAGTCAAGCAACCTGAAACTTGAAACTTGAAACCTGAAACCTGAAGCTAAAAAGCCTCTGAATCTAAAACCTTAGCAACTCAGCAGCTCAGAACCTTAGCAACTTAAAAAATCACCGTCGAATTCTTCACTTCACTAATCATAAACATACTTTGTGTACTTCCTATGTGTTGCAATGAGGTGAGTTTAGTTACCAGAAATTCTCTGTATTCTTCCATGTCTTTTACTAAAACTTTCAGGATATAATCGTAATCGCCGCTTACGTGATGGCATTCCAGGACTTCGTTGAGTTTGGTGACTTCACTTTCGAATTTTGTTAGAAATTCTTTGGTATGTTGAATAAGTTTTAAATGACAGAAAACGACAAAACCTCTTTCAATTTTCGTTTTATCAACCAATGCTACGTAGTTTTTGATAATTCCTTCGCGCTCTAACTTTTTGATGCGTTCGTAAACTGCGGTTACCGAAAGATTGAGTTTTAAGGACAATTCTTTGGTTGTCTTTTTACTGTCGGTTTGTAGTAAGATTAAGAGTTTTTTATCAGTGGCGTCTAAAGTCATGGTTCCTGTTTATTGTTGATGGTTGATGGTTTGTTGTTGCTATGAAAGAAAATCTATTGATTTGGAATTTCTATATCAAATTTAGATAAATAATCCTTATTAAATTACTTATATAGTTTTAAAATCTAATTATAAGTTTTACAGTTGATTAATTTTCTTAATAAACGTTATTTTGAATAGGATTTCTTTTGAAAACGAGTATCCTAGCCCTGATGGAAGCGGCATCGCTTTATGGCGGGGTTCGCCATAAAAGATATAGCGGACAGCAGGAAATAGCTCCTAAACAAACTCAAAAAAATAAAATATCAACTCACAAACTATTATGAAAAACTTTAACCCAGCAGACAAAATTCAGGATTTGCAGTACTTTGGTGAATTTGGCGGTGTAAATCCTTCGATTTCTGATTCTTCGACTTATACGTTTCTTTCGGCTAAAACCATGTTCGACACTTTTGAAGGGAATATGGAAGGCTGTTATTTGTATTCACGTCACTCATCTCCAAGCAATTTATACCTGGATCAGGCTTTAGCAGCGATGGAAGGAACAGAAACAGCCAATGTTTCGGCTTCAGGAATGGGCGCAATTACGCCTACACTATTGCAATTGTGCGGTGCGGGCGACCACATTGTTTCAAGCCGAACGATTTATGGAGGAACTTATGCCTTTTTGAAGAATTTCACACCTCGTTTTGGCATTGAAACGAGCTTTGTAAATATTACAAAACTGGATGTTGTGGAAGCTGCCATTACGCCAAATACGAAAGTTTTGTATTGTGAAACGGTGAGTAATCCGTTATTGGAAGTGGCTGATATTGCCGGTTTAGCTAAAATTGCTAAAAAACATAATCTGAAACTGGTAGTCGATAATACATTTTCGCCATTGTCTGTCTCGCCTGCAAAATTGGGTGCGGATATCGTGATTCACAGTTTAACAAAATACATTAACGGAAGCAGCGATACGGTTGGTGGTGTAACTTGTGCCTCGAAGGAATTTATTAACTCTTTGAAAAATGTAAACTCCGGGGCCAGTATGCTTTTGGGACCAACGATGGATAGTTTGCGTTCTGCTTCTGTGATGAAAAATCTTCGTACGCTTCATATTCGTATCAAACAACACAGCCATAATGCGCACGTTCTGGCGGATAAATTTGAAAAAGACGGACTTAAAACGGTTTATCCGGGACTGAAAAGTCACCCGAGTCACGAACTCTACAAAACGATGATCAATCCTGAATACGGTTTTGGCGGAATGCTCACAATCGACGTTGGAACTTTGGCTAAAGCGAATGAATTAATGGAATTGATGCAAGCCAGAAATCTGGGTTATCTGGCGGTAAGTTTAGGGTTTTATAAAACGTTGTTTAGTGCCCCGGGAACTTCGACTTCGAGTGAAATTCCGTTAGAGGAACAACACGAGATGGGATTAACGGATGGTTTGATTCGTTTTTCGATTGGACTGGATAATGATATTGAGCGTACTTATGAAATGATGAAGGCTTGTATGGTGGAACTTGGGGTTATTTAGCCAAAGATTACAGGATTAAAAGTTTTTTTTCGCCACGAATTCACGAATTTTTAAAATAATTAATTCGTGAATTCGTGGCAATTTTTATTAATACATTGGTAATTTGTATTTATCTGTCATTTTGAGGAACGAGAAAGCCAATAAAAATGCCGTTCCAAGAGTAATCTCAGAACGGCATTTCCATTTATATTTTATAATTATCTAACTTCTGCAGGGAAATTAAGTTTACTGTTTTTTCTACTATAGCTAAAGTAAATAAACAATCCGATTAGTAACCAGATGGTGAAATAAATCCAGTTCCAGACGCTTAATTCGGCCATCATGTACAAACAGCAAATTAATCCTAAAAGCGGAATTAAAGAAAGATTTTTTCTAAAAGCCCAAACGGCTAATCCAACTAAAACGAATAAGAAAATCCACATTGGAATCTTGTGTTTGAATAAACTGAAACCTGATTCGTATTTTAATGAATCACTGATTGGTAATCCTTTTACCACCTCAGTATATTTTGCCTCGTCGTCCTGGTACTGACTTAATAAATGCTCTAAATCTGCTGTTTTGGCAGTTTTATCATGTACATCAATACTTTTTAAATAATTGAAAACTTTAGCTGATTGTTCTTTATCTAAAGACGTGATAATTGTCGTTGCATCGTTTGTTTGTGCTTGATTATTGATAAAAGCCATTGTTGCTTTATTATTAAAATTAAAAGCATAATAAAGCCCTGCAATCATTAAAACAGGCAAAATAAATTTTGAATTTACATAAGGCGTTTTAAATTTTCCTCTGGGAATATCCGTTTTATCCTGTAAAACCAAAACTCCGGCGCAAACCAATACAAAGGCAAATAAAGTTCCGATACTACATAAATCCGTTACCATGGTCAGGTTCAGAAACAAAGCCGGAACTGCCACTACAAAACCGGTTACGATTGTTGCAAATGAAGGTGTTTTGAATTTTGGATGAACGGTAGAAAATTTCTTTGGCAATAAACCATCGCGGCTCATACTCATCCAGATACGAGGCTGTCCCATCTGGAAAACCAATAAAACGCTTGCCATCGCTACTACAGCACTTACGGCTATAATTCCGGACATCCATTTTAGGTTTAATTTATCGAAAACAAATGCCAGAGGATCTCCAACATTTAATTCGTTATAATTTACCATTCCGGTTAAAACCAAGGCAATCGCAATATATAAAATCGTGCAAATAATAATCGCCCACATCATTCCGCGTGGTAAATCACGTTGCGGATTTTTACATTCTTCAGCAGTTGTGGAGATCGCATCGAAACCAATATAAGCAAAGAAAACAGCTGAAACTCCTTTTAAAACCCCGCTAACTCCATTTGGTGCAAACGGATCCCAATTGGCTGTATCTACGTAAAACACACCAACTGCAATTACTAGCAGCACTACACAAAGTTTTACAACAACCATTAAATTACTCGCATTACGAGATTCTTTCATTCCTCTGTATACCAGAGCCGTAATCAGGATAATGATAAACAATGCCGGTAAATCGGCAACGAAGTGGAATGAACCAATTGTTGGTGCTGTTGTCCAGGCCGTGTAAGCTTCCTGTAAACCTCTGCCCAAATTATCATACGATTTTCCGCCCTGCATTAAAGCCGTAGCATCTTTAAATCCGTTTGAAGCGGTTAGATAATCCATCTGTATCCATTGCGGGAGATGAATTCTGCCACTCTGGAGCAGTCCCGTAAAATAATCACTCCACGATATTGCTACAGTTATATTCCCAACAGCATATTCCATGATTAATGCCCAACCAATTATCCAGGCAATTATCTCTCCAAAAGCTACGTATGAGTACGTGTAAGCACTTCCTGAAACCGGAACCATCGAAGCAAATTCGGCATAAGCAAAAGCAGCAAAACTACAGGCTAAAGCCGTGAATAAAAACAAAAATATAACAGCCGGACCTCCATCTGCACTGGCTTTTCCGATGGTACTGAAAATACCTGCCCCTACAATAGCAGCAATCCCAAAAGCAGTTAAATCTCTGGTGGTTAAATGCTTTCCTAGTGCATTATGACCATCTGCTTCGTTTTTTGCAACTTGCTTCAGAATATCTTGTACCGTTTTTTTTCGGAATAAACCTGATAATGCCATATATGGTTTTGCTTTTAAATTAATTTAAATCGAAGTTTGAGGTTTTATTTTGCAAATAATGCAAAAATTATCCTGATTTCAAATATATAAAACCATTTTGTTTTATCCGCAAATTATTTTTGCAGCAAAGACGTTAAGTCACAAAGTTTTTTTTGCCCACGGATTTTAAGGGTTAGCGCGGGTTTTTCTTTCTTTGCCACGAATTGCACTAATTTTCCCGAATTATTTTTTAGCCACTCCCGATAGCCATCGGGAGTGGCTAAACTTAAGACAAAACAAAAAAATCTGTCCTTATCTGCGTTTTCATGAAGTGAATCCGTGTCATCCGCCTGCCATCTCTCAACGCAAACAGTTTCTCAAAATACTCACCGGATGTTGCGCTTCTCTACTCGTTCCGTCAAAAATTTGATGGCGGCAGCTGGTTCCTGCGGCGGCTATTTTTACGTTTTCGGCAGTAGCACGCACTTTTGGGAATAAAGTATCCTCTCCCATTTGCATGCTGACCTGATAATGTTCTTTTTCATAACCAAATGACCCTGCCATTCCACAACAACCTGAATTGTAAATGGTAACAACATTATTGGCTGGCAAATTCAACATTGCGAAAGTCGCTTCAACAGAACTCAATGATTTCTGATGGCAATGCCCGTGAATTTTGATTTCTTTCTTTTCTTCTGAGAAAGAATCCGGTCTGATTTTTCCGTCAACGATTTCTTTCTTGAAAAATTCCTCTATCGTAAAGGCGCTTTGCGCTACTTTCTGAGCACTTTCTTTATCATCGGCCAAACGTAAATATTCGTCCCTAAAAGTCAAAATTGCAGATGGTTCGATCCCGATTAAAGGGGCTTTCGCAGAAATTAAATCCTTAAAAATGTTCACGTTGGTATTGGCTATTTTCTTGGCTTCTTCTAAAAATCCTTTCGACAAATAAGTTCTTCCGCTTTCTTCATGATTAACAACCAAAACTTCGTAACCTAATTTGGTCAATAATTCAAAAGCATCGATTCCGATATTGACATCGTAATAATTCGTGAATTCATCATTAAACAAATACACTTGTCCGTTCGGGAAATCCTGTTTTTGTTTTTTCTGACTTTCATACCACTTTTTAAAGGTCTTTTTTGCTAATAAAGGTACTTCTCTCTCTGGTGCAATTCCCATGCTTTTCTTCACGAGGGATTGATTCGAAATGAAATTCGTAATCGACGGAAACAAACTTCCCATTTTATTCAGTTTTGCATTGTGAGCAAAAATCTTGTTTCGGGTCGAGAATCCGTTTGCTTTTTGGTATTGGTATAAAAATTCTGCTTTTAGGGTTGCAACATCCACATTACTCGGACATTCGCTTGCGCAGGCTTTACAGCTCACACACAGCTCAAAAACTTCGTATAATTCTTTTTGGTCGAATTTATTTTCTTTCTCAGAATAGGTCAAATATTCACGCAACGCATTCGCTCTTGCACGTGTGGTTTCTTTTTCGTTTTTGGTTGCACGATAACTCGGGCACATCGCGCCTCCTGCAGATGGTAATTTTCTGCAATCTCCTGATCCGTTGCATTTTTCGGCAGCACGCAAAATCCCTAAACTGTCTGAGAAATCCTGAAACGTTTTTATATCCGGTTCTACCCTGCCTGAAACCACACGATGGTTTTCATCCATCTTTAGGGCATTGACAATTTTTCCGATATTCAAAACCGAATTGGGGTCAAACGCCAATTTGATTCTTTTCAGCAATTCATAATTGGTTTCACCAATCATAAACGGAATAAACTCACCGCGCACAATTCCGTCACCATGTTCACCACTTAACGAACCTCTGTATTTCTTTACTAAAATTGCCACATCGGTCGCAATGGTTCTAAAAAGTTTTAGATCTGAGGTTTTCTTTAAATTCAAAACCGGACGTAAATGCAGTTCTCCCGCACCGGCATGTGCATAATATATCGCCCCTTGTCCGTGGCGTAACATCATTGCCGAAAACTCCTCGATATAAGCAGGTAAATCGCTCAGTTCAACGGCAGTATCTTCAATAGAATCAGCTGCTTTATCATCGCCTACAATACTTCCTAAAAGCCCAAGACCGGCTTTTCTAAGTTCGTTTACTTTTTCGATATCCGATCCGTAAATTTTTACGAGTGCGTAACCAAAGTTGTTTTTTTCCAAATCCGCCACTAAAGCATTCGCCTGATTTTCTGCATCTTCCGGATCGTGCGAAGCGACTTCAAACATCATAATCGCTTTAGGTTCTCCCACTAAAAAGAACCTGTTTTTAATATGTTCACGGCTTGTTTTCGTACAATCTAAAATCGTGTCGTCGATCATTTCTGCTGTATACAAATGATGTTTCATCGCCACCACAACAGATTCCAGCGATTCCTGAATGCTATGATAGTGCGCCACGACCATAATATTATTGGCTGGCGGTAAATCGTCCACTTTTAAAGTAATTTCGGTTGTAAAAGCTAAAGTCCCTTCGCTTCCGCATAGTAATTTCCCAAGATTAATTGTTGGTTCCGTCCCTCCAAACAAATCGGATTTTAATAGAATATCAACAGCATAACCTGTATTTCTTCTGTGAATTTCCGGTTTTGGAAACTCTTTTATAATTTCATCCTGCGTTGCTTTTACCGAAAGTTCATCGTAAATACTTTTGTATATTTTATTTTCTAAAGTATCGCCTTTCGTTTTTTCCATAAATTCAGCCGAAGTCACTTCGTTAAAAACAACTGGAGAACCATCACTTAAAAGACCTTTGATTTCTACAATTTTATCGCGTGTCACACCATATCGAATCGAAGTGGTTCCGGAAGAATTATTCCCTACCATTCCGCCAATCATACAGCGGTTTGTCGTTGATGTATTAGGACCGAAAAATACATTGTGCGGTTTCAGAAATAAATTCAGTTCATCACGAATTACACCGGGCTGAACCGTAACTGTTTTCTTAATCGGGTCGAAATTCAGAATTTTGGTAAAGTTCTTCGAAACATCGACCACTATTCCATCGCCAACCGTTTGTCCGGCCAATGAAGTTCCGGCAGTTCTTGGTGTAATCGAAATATGATGTTGTGCAGCAAAACGGATTACTTTACTAATATCTTCTATGGTTTTAGGCACAGCAACCGCTTTTGGTTTTATTCGGTACACCGAAGCATCGGTAGAATAAAGCGTTTTATGAAGATCATCGTATAAAAGTGTTCCTTCTAATGATTCTGATAACTGTTGTAACTCTTTAATTATTGACATTATAACTGAATTTATGGCCTAAAACTGATTTAATTGCTCTTTTTATTGACACTACAAAAATACTGTAATTCCGATACTTATTGGATACTACTCTCTTAAAAAAACATTGCATTCGATTCGTAAATGTTCAACGATAAAAAAGTAGATTTTGTTTTGATTCTCAAATTAAATTGATGAACTGGATTTTTTTTACGCAGATTTTGCAGATTTTGCTTTTAATCTGTTTAATCCTTTGTCGCGATAGCTATGGGAGTGGTTTTTATTTAAACCAAAATCTATGTTTCTATATTTAAAATTACACCAACGGATTAAAAAATATAACGTTTAAATGCTTCCATAGCGGCATATTGCGTCAAACCTAAATCACGAAATCGTGTTGCTGTTGTTTTATTTCGATCTTCAACACGCACCCAAAACTCTCTTGAATCATCACCCTGAAACATGACTCCGTCTTTTTGGGATTGATGATAAAATATGGCTGTTCTTTTTCTGATAACCTGACTCGGACTCATAGGTACTGCCATTTCGATTTCATGAATATCCCATTCGTGCCATGCCCCGCGGTACAACCAAACCCAACAATCATTCATATAAGGAAGATCTCTCATTTTTTCTAAAGACAAAAACAAAGCATCTAAACAGACTTTATGTGTTCCGTGAGGATCTGCCAAATCTCCGGCAGCGTAGATCTGATGTGGTTGTATCTCATCGATGCAATGCATCATAATAGCAATATCAGGATCAGATAATGCATTCTTTTTTATGGTTCCTGTTTCGTAAAACGGTAAATTAAGAAAATGAATATTTTTATCCGGAACATTAAAATAACGTGTTGCTCCTAAAGATTCTTTTTGTCTGATCAATCCTTTTAACTTTCTAAGTTCCGGAATATCGGAGACATTATTATTCCCCGCTTTAATAAAATCGATGATCGTTTTATAATAGTCACTTTCAGGATTAATCTCTAATCCCATTTCGGCAAATTTTAAAGCTTCATCATTCGAAACTGCTATATTTCCTGAGGTCTGATAGGCAATATGCACTTCATGACCTTGTGAAACCAATCGGTCAAAAGTTCCGCCCATAGAAATCACGTCATCATCAGGATGCGGACTAAAAATCAACACTCTTTTCTTTTCAGGCGTAGAACGTTCCGGTCGTTTTTCGAACTCAGAATTTGGTTTTCCACCTGGCCATCCTGTAATGGTATGCTGTAGTTTATTAAAAACACGAATGTTCAGGTCATAGGCCGTTTCATCATTTTCGATCAAACTTCCCATTCCGTGTTCGTGATAATCTTTTTCAGAAAGTTCTAAAATTGTTTTTGATGTTTCCTGACAAAGCCAAAATATTGCTTTATGGGTCAGGTTTTCATCCCATTCGCAATTGTCTACTAACCATGGTGTATTAATTCGGGTTAATAAAGAAGAAGCCTCTGTATCTAAAACAATTGTCGTTGCATTATGCAATTGCAGATAAGTTGCCGGCTTTTTAGATGTAATTTCACCTTCGACAGTTTCGCGAACAATCTCAGATTTATTTTGTCCCCAAGCCAGTAAAACAATTCTTTTAGCCTCAAAAATGGTCGAAATTCCCATTGTAATGGCTTTTTTAGGCACATTATCAATAGACAAAAAAGTTGGCGCAGCATCTCTTCTGGTTACAAAATCCAGGGTCACCATTCTTGTACTGGAATTAAAATGAGAACCAGGTTCGTTAAACCCAATATGCCCTGTTCTGCCAATTCCTAATAACTGAAAATCGATACCACCATAACGTTTTATTTTCTCTTCATACTCATTGCAGAAAACCGCACTTTCTTCTAAGGTTAAATTTCCTTGCGGGATGTTGACATTTTCCGGCAAAATATCAATATGCTTAAAAAGATATTCCTGCATGAAATAATAATAACTCTGGTAATTATCCGGGTTCATTTGATAATATTCATCCAGATTAAAAGTTACTACATTTTTAAAACTTAAGTTTTCTTCTTTATGCAATCGGATTAATTCTTCGTATACTTTTATCGGTGAAGACCCTGTTGCAAGCCCTAAAATAAAGGGTTCGCCATTTTTTTGTTTGGCTCTGATCAGAGAAGCTATTTCATTAGCAACGGCTATTGAACCTGTATTTGAACTTTCAAAAATTACATTATGTATTTTTTCAAATCTCGAATTTTCAAATTTACCTGGTTTATGGTAAGAAGTAGAAGTACTAACATTCATGATATTCTTTTTATAAAGTTAGATCACAAATATAGTAGAAAACGATAAAAAAACGCAAACAAATGCATTTTTTAATCATAAAATTTCAAATAACGCATAATAACGCATTTTTAATTAAAAAATACGAGCTCCGGCGTCTACAAAATTTTTGATTTTAGAGCTTTTAGGATTCAATTCTGTAACTATGGCATCGATCTTGTCAAGACCACAAACTTTATGAGGCATCTTGCCATTAATCTTGTCCGAAGTAGCCAAAACAATAACCTTATCAGAGGCATTAATCATTTCTTTTTTGACTACAGAAACTTCATAGCCTTTCTCCGTAATTCCCTGATTTACATCTAAACTACTTACTCCTATAAAGCAAACATCTGCCTTGATTTTAGACAACACCTGAACCACATCTATACCTACCGTTACCATCGCATTTTTCTGCAGTTTACCTCCAATAAAAATCAATTCTATATTAGGATGCTGTGACAATTGCATGGCAATAGGCAAGCTATAGGTATAAATGGTCGCAGAAAAATCAATTGGAATAAGTTTACAAAAAGATAAATTGGTTGTACCTCCGGTCATAATAATAACTTGTCCTTCACTTAAGAACGATAAAGCTTTTTGACCCACTATTATTTTCTTGTCTTCATTAATAATAGTAATATCAAATATATTATTAGACTTATCCTTGACCAGGAATGCCCCTCCGTATACCTTATTAATCAATCCTTTATTGTGCAATTCATTAAAATCCCTGCGGATTGTATCTTCTGAGATTTCCAATTCCAAAGCCAGATCAATGGTATTTATTTTTTCGGCTTCTTTAAATTTATCCATGATAAACTGATGCCTTTCTTTTTTCAACATTTTCTTTTTTTTAACAAATATAAAAATATATTGCGTTATTATGCATGTTCCGGTAAAACTAATTTAAAAACCAGATTTATACTCCCAAAAAAAATAAAAGTGAGATATTTATTATGCATTATTTTGCATTATTAAACATTTTAAATAAAAATATTGCACAAAATTGCATTTATTAAAAAATGTTTCTATATTTCCAATCTCTAACTAAACAAAAATTATAAAATGAAAAAACTATTATTTATTTTATTTGGAATTATTTTGTTTGCGCAACCCATTTTTGCTCAAACAAAAACCATAACCGGTACAATTACAAGTGAATCTGACGGACTTTCTCTACCAGGAGTATCTGTTCTTATTGAAGGAACATCAAAAAGTACCGTAACTGATTTTGACGGAAAGTTTAGCATTGCAGCAAAAGAAAACGAGACACTTGTTTTTAGCTTTATTGGATTCGCTTCTAAGAAAGTGAAAGTTTCTGCCAACTCTGCTGTAGTAAACCTTAAAATGGCCGAAGAAACAAACACGCTTTCTGAAGTTGTTGTATTAGGATCTACTGTGCGTGCTACTCGTAAAGAATTAGGAAACGCCGTTACAAGTTTAAAAGGTGAAGACTTGGTAAAGGCACAACCAGGCGGACTTTCTACAGCTTTGCAGGGTAAAATTGCCGGTGCTCAGGTTTCTCAGAACTCAGGTGATCCAGCAGGAGGTTTCAGCATTAAACTTAGAGGAACTTCTTCTATATTAGGATCTTCGGACCCTTTATATGTTATTGATGGGGTTGTTTTGAATAATGCTACCACAAACGTTACCAACCTGAATGTAACTTCCGGAAATTCTAATATGCAGATTGGTCAGAACAGATCATCAGATATTAATCCTAACGACATACAAAGTGTTGAAGTATTAAACGGAGGAGCCGCTGCAGCAATTTATGGTTCAAGAGCTGCAAATGGTGTTGTTTTGATTACCACTAAAAAAGGAGTTGCCGGTGAAACTAAATATACATTTTCTACTAGTGTAACTTCAAACCAAATTCGAAAAAAATTAGACATGAATATGTCTGACAAACAATTCGTAAGCACTTCACCGGCTTTGTTTCCTATTCAGGGCAATCCTGCAAGCGCAACAACGGTTAATGTATTAGGAAGAGATCTTGAAACCAGAACAACTAACGTTCAGCGATATGATTATCAGGATGACATTTTTACTACTGGTGTTGGAACGGATACTTATTTTTCGCTACAGGGTGGAGATGAAAAAACCAAATATTTTGCTTCGCTGGGTTATTTAGTAAACGAAGGAATTATAAAAAATACTGATTTTAAAAGAGCCGGTGCAAAAGTAAGATTGAAACATGATTTCAATTCAAAATTATCTGCTACCGTAGGATTGAATTATATCAATTCAGCATCAAACGAAAAACCGGATGGAAACGTTTTCTGGAGTCCAATAAACTCTATAAACATCACCAATAACATCTACGATATTAAGCAAAGAGATGCCAACGGTCATTTATTAGGCGTTGATCCTAACAGGATTAATCCGCTTTCTATTATAGATGATTTTAAAATACAGCAAAATACAGATCGTATTATTTCAGATTTACAATTGAACTATGTTCCGTTTAAAAACTTCAATGCCGATTTGATTTTTGGTTTAGACAATTACAACCAAAGAGGTAATGTATTTATTCCAAGATACACCTACACGGTAAATCCTGCTTATTATAATGATGGTTATGTTTCTGAAGCTACTAACAGAGTCGTACAATTCAACAACGATTTGAATTTAAGATACCTATATAATATCAACTCAAACTGGAAAGCAACGACTTATGCAGGTTATAATGTACAGACTTACCGTGATAATTTTGCAGCCATTGAAGGACGTAACTTAAAACCATTTATTGAAACTATAAATGCTTTTAATACTTTAATTCCAGGCTCACCAAGTTCCAGCCAGTCAAAATACAATTTATGGGGCTATTATCTTCAGGAAACTATTGGCTATAAAGATAAATTATACCTGACTGTTGCCGGAAGACAAGATGCATCGACTATCTTTTCAAGTGATAACAGGTCACAATTTTATCCAAAAGCAAGTGTGAGTTATGTACTTTCTGATGAAACATTCATGCAAAACATTCATGATGTAGTGAGTTCAGTTCGATTTAGAGGTTCCTGGGGTAAATCAGGTAGTTTAACGGCTATTAAACCTTATGCTCGTTTTACTAACTATTCTACCGGAACTCTTTTAGGAAATAGTACTTTTACTATCGAAGGATTCAAACAAGGTAATTTAGATTTAAGACCGGAACAAAGTGTTACTTACGAAGTTGGAGGTGATTTTGGGTTCTTGAAAGATCGTTTAAACTTATCTTTTAGTTATTATAATGCAGATATTGATGACTTATTATTACCGGTTCAGTTAGCAGCTTCTGAAGGAGCTACAAACACGATTAAAAACATTGGACAAATGAACAATAAAGGATTCGAATTGAATCTTAAATATGCTCTTATCCAAAAAGAAAACTTACATCTTGACGTTTTTGTAAACTATAGCAGCAATAGAAATAAAGTTACCGGATTACCGCAGCAACGTTTTAAATTAGACAGCAATTTAGCCGGAGCTCCTGTTTTTGTAGAGATGGATAAACCAGTAGGAATTTACTACGGTACTTACTTCGCCAGAAATCCGGACGGAAGTCTATTATTGACTCCTAATGGATATCCTCAAACGGAAAAAGGAAATGTAAATACCGGAGCTCCACAAAGAGATGCTAACGGACAACCGACAGGAACCATTTTAAACAAGCAAATTGGAAACCCAAATCCGGATTATATCATTTCGTTTGGAGCTAATTTAAATTACAAAAAGTTCAGTTTATCTGTATTATTTGATGGTGTTCAGGGCGTAGATGTTTTTGATGCTGATTACAGAACCAGACAAGGTGTTGGATCAGGAACATTAGTTCAAAAAGAACTTAACGGAGAATTACCACGTGGGTATATCTGGTCTGTTTATAATGTAGAAGAATTTAGAGTAGTTGACGGAAGTTACCTGAAATTAAGAGAAGTTTCTTTGAATTATTCTTTTGGAAAATTAAACAATTTCTTTAATGATTTAAGCATTACTGCAAGTGGTAGAAACCTGGTTTCATGGGACAAATTTACCAGTTTCGATCCGGAAACCAACTCAGGCGGGCAATCTTCAGTTGCGAAATACAATTTTGGAACAGTGCCAATTCCTAGTTCATATTCATTGGCCGTTAAAGTTCAATTTTAATCAAATAAAAATATCATGAAAAAAATATTCATCCCTATAATAGCTTTTGCATCCCTTTTAATCAGCTGCAACGAAGATTATTTAGACCCAACCAAACCCTCTCAGGAATTAGTTTTTGGTTCCAGAGAAGGAATCATTGGTGCCGCAAACGGATTGCAGCAACTTTGGAGTGTTGACAGAACAAGTCCGGTTTACAATACGATTACCGGTAACGGATTTACAACAAAAGAACTCCGACTTATAAACGCCGGAAATGTTGACGAGGGAGAACTTTCTGTGGGCGGTGACGTACTTTCTACAAAAAATGCTGTTGTAAATAATCTATGGTCACAATGTTTGGTCATCAAATCCGAATCGCAAAAAGTAATTGATCATATTGATGTTTTGACGGCAGAAACTGAAAAAGCAAGCGTTCTCGTTCATGCTACTATTTTTAAGGCAATGGCGCTCACCACTCTTGTTCAATATTTTCAGAGCGTTCCTTTAAAAACGGCTAAAAATGCCACTTTTGATACCAGAACTGATGTCTTAAACGAAGCGATTAAAATATTAAAAGCAACAGAACCTTTTCTGGATAAGGCAACCGGAGTTTCAGGTTTAGTAACTACTATTAACTATAAAAATACTGTTTATGCCCTTTTAGCCAGAACATATTTAATGATTGGGGATTATGACAATGCTATCGCATATGCAGGAAAAGTTGATCTTACAGTAAAATCTGTATTTGCATTTGATCAAATTAGTCCTAATCCAATCGCTTACGTTTCTATTACGACCAACAATGTATTTCAACCAGTCGATTTGACATTGGGATTACCAACAGCTTTAGCCCCTGCAAGTGCTGACGGAAGATTGAATTTTTATATTAAACCAGGTTCAAATCCTACAACTGCAACTGGTTTTTTTGATTCTAATTTAAAACCAATCCCTGTTTATTTACCTGGTGAAATGACGCTAATTGTAGCGGAATCATATGCCAGAAAAGATAATTTGCCCCAAGCTGTTATTGAACTAAATAAAGTTTTGACTAAAACTGCAGCAGCAGATGCTTACGGGATTGGAGCAAATCTTGCGCCATATACCGGAGTAGTTACCAAAGCTGCTGTTTTGACTGAAATTTACAGAAACCGTTGCATCGAAATGTACATGTCAGGTCTAAAATTCGAAGACAGCAGACGATTTGAACGTCCTGCTGCCGGAACAACCGGAGCCGAAAGAAACCGCAACTGGTATCCTTATCCGGATTCTGAAAGAAACAATAACTCTAATACCCCTGCTGATCCCGCAATATAAGACCTCCTAAAATCGAGGCATCCTGTGATGCCTCGATTTTTTATACTATAACCACAATTTATTTGTTATGAAAAATAAAAATCCTGAAACTGAGCAAGAATCTTTATACAAAGATTTAGACCAAATGACTGTCAAAGAACTTCTCAACAACATCAATACCGAAGATAAAAAGGTACCGCACATTATCGAACAGCAAATTCCCAAAATTGAAAAACTGGTAAAAGCGATCGTAAAAAAAATGCAGCTTGGCGGAAGATTGTTTTACATTGGAGCCGGAACTTCAGGTCGGATTGGAATTCTGGATGCTTCTGAATGTCCCCCTACTTTTGGAGTGCCACATGACATGATTATTGGTATTATTGCAGGAGGAGATACTGCTATTAGAAAAGCAGTTGAAAATGCCGAAGATGATAAAGAACAAGCCTGGAAAGATTTGGCTCAATATCAAATTTCGAGTTTGGATTTTATTATTGGAATTGCAGCGTCTGGCAACACTCCTTATGTATTAGGCGGACTTGAAAAAGCAAAAGAAAACAATATTAAAACCGGAAGTATTTCCTGTATCAGCGATGGTCTTATCGCTCAGGTTGCAGATCACCCGATAGAAGTTGTTGTTGGACCGGAATTTTTAACCGGAAGTACCCGTATGAAAGCCGGAACTGCTCAAAAATTGACCTTAAATATGATTTCTACCTCGGTTATGATTAAATTGGGAAAAATCAAAGGCAACAAAATGGTAGACATGCAATTATCTAACGAAAAATTAGTTAAAAGAGCCATTAAAATGATCATGGAAGAACTCAGCATCGAGTCTGATTTAGCAGCAGAACTTCTTCAAAAACACAAAAGTGTACGAGCTGTTTTGTTAGATCATAATGCTAAAAAATAATTTCCACAACTAACTCAAAACCAAAATGTCTTCAAGCACAATATTAATTTTTATAGTCGTCTATTTTGGTCTTTTGCTATTGATTTCGCATGTGATCAGCAAAAAAGGACAAGACAACGATTCGTTTTTTAAAGCCAATAAAAACTCGAAATGGTACTTAGTCGCTTTTGGTATGATTGGTACTGCATTATCCGGAGTTACATTTATTTCGGTTCCGGGTGAAGTGGGATCGCCAAACGGAGAACAATTTAAATATTTTCAGTTTGTATTAGGAAACGCTATCGGTTTTATCATCATTGCCAAAGTATTGCTTCCACTCTATTACCGCATGAACCTGACTTCTATTTACAGCTATATCGAACAAAGAATGGGTGTGAACAGTTACAAAACTGCGGCTTCGATTTTCCTGGTAAGCAGAACCGTAAGTTCGGCTTTTAGATTGTATCTGGTGATTATTGTTTTGCAGCGTTATGTTTTTGATTATTATGGAATCCCATTTCCAATGACGGTATTCCTGGCCTTAACCCTTATTTTTTTATACACTTATAAAAGTGGTTTAAAAACGATTATCATTACAGATACTTTACAAACTTTCTTTTTGGTTACTTCTGTTTTTATCACGATTTATTTTGTTTGCGACAGCCTTAATTTGAGTGTCATAGAATCTATTTCGACCATTAGAAAAAGTAATTATTCGCAAGTATTTTTCTTTGATGATTTCATGAACAGTAAATATCATTTTGTAAAACAAATTCTGGGGGGAATTTTTGTTACTATTGCCATGGTGGGCCTTGACCAGGATTTAATGCAAAAAAACCTGAGCTGTAAAAACATTGGAGAAGCACAAAAAAACATGTTTACTTTTACAGGCGTATTTGTACTGATCAATATTATTTTTTTAAGTTTAGGCGCTTTATTGTACATCTATGCAAATAAAAACGGAATTTCGGTACCGCTTGACTTCGTAACTAATAAACCAAGAACCGACTTACTTTTTCCTGAAATTGCGCTCAATCATTTATCACTTGTTCCCGCTTTTATTTTTCTTTTAGGAATTATAGCCGCCACTTTTGCAACAACAGATTCCGCTCTAACCGCTCTGACAACTTCATTTTGTGTAGACTTTATGGGAATGGACAAAACGGAGAACGCCTCTAATACGAATAATGTAAAAAGAAGACATTTGGTTCATTTCGGGTTTTCTATATTGTTGTTTCTCGTGATTATTGTTTTAAATTCTTTCAACGACAGTTCTGTAGTAGCCCTGATTTTCAAAGCGGCTTCTTACACTTACGGACCATTATTAGGATTATACGCTTTTGGATTATTGCAAAAATCAAGACGTGTAAATGACAAATTAGTTCCCGTACTGTGTATCGTGGCGCCTATTTTGACTTATTTTATTAGCGAACATTCAGCTTCACTTTTTGGATATACATTTGATAATGAACTGATAATACTAAACGGACTTTTTACTTATATTGGACTTTATTTTACCAGCAGCACTTCTGAAGAAAAAATATCCTTTTAAGTAGTTTGTATCCAAATTAATCTGATTTTAGCATTTCAATTGAAACTGTTTTCATAAAATTCAATTTTCATGAATAAAAATATTAAAGCACTTTATAAAATTGCCCAAAAAGAAACCCGAAAAATCATTGGGTTAATGTCAGGAACCTCTCTTGACGGACTCGATATTGCTTTATGCGAAATTTCAGGTTCCGGCGAAAACACCAAAGTCAAGGTAAGTCAATTTGAAACGGTTGATTATTCCGAAGAGATCAAAATAGAAATCCGTAAAGTTTTTGCTAAGAAAAATATCGATTTTCAACACTTGGTTGTACTCAACGAATGGATTGGTCTTTTGCATGCTGACATGATCAACAATTGTCTTCAAAAATGGAATATATCCTCACAAGAAGTCGATCTGATCGCTTCGCACGGACAAACTGTTTTGCATGCCCCTAAGTTTTTGCACCAACAGGAAAAATTTCCAAACGCTACTTTACAAATCGGAGATGGGGATCATATTGCCGTAAAAACCGGAATCATCACTTTGTCAGATTTTAGACAAAAACATATTGCAGCTGGTGGCGAAGGTGCTCCTTTAGCTGTTTATGGCGATTATTTTTTATTTGGAAAGAAAGGAGAAAACCGTATTATGCTTAACATGGGAGGTATTGCCAATTTTACCTTTTTACCCGCTTCTTTAAATCCAAAAGAAACTTTTGTAACGGATACAGGAACCGGAAATACTTTAATTGATCTTTTTGTAAAACAATATTATCCTGAAAAAAGCTATGACAAAGACGCTGAAATAGCCCAACAAGGAACGGTGAATGAAGTTTTATTAGACAATCTGAAAGACAATGCTTTTTTCTCTCAAAAGTTCCCAAAAACAATTGGACCGGAACTTTTTGGAGCTGAATATGTAAAAGCAGCGCTCTCAAAAAGCAATATCAACAATATTTCAGCTCCTGATTTATTAGCTACTTTAACCCGATTTAGTGCTGAAACAATTGCTGAAGCCATTCAATATTCTGTAAAAAGTTCTTCCTATCAACTTGAAGATTTCAAAATTTATATGTCTGGAGGAGGCACACATAATCCGTTATTAGTAAAATGGCTAAAAGAATTATTGCCTTGTAGTTTTTACAGAAGTGATGATCTCGGCATTTCCGGAGATGCCAAAGAAGCCGTTTTGTTTGCCATTTTGGCCAATGAAACAGTCGCTGGAGACGGATTTAATTTTGGTACTCAAAAAGGAATACCGTCTGTTACTATGGGCAAAATTTCACTGCCTGATTAAATCATTGTACATTTATAAGTACGCCTATTCTTTTTTGATTAGCTCTATTTTCGAAAATCAAATACCAGTATTTGTAGCATACTTTATACTATAGATTCTACTTTGGAGTTTAATCTTAGGTATTTTTATAAAAAAGGCATGATTTTTAAGGTGTAAACGATAAAAATATCAGATCAAAATTATAATTTCAAATAGTCCGCTAAAAAAACTATTTTTGGTTTCTGTTAAAAAAGATTAAAATGCATAAAAATCAGCACTTCATATTCTCTATACTATTTTTATTGTTCTTTAATTGGGGCGCCAATTCACAAGAAAAAATACTATACCCTAAAAACGAATTCAGAGGCGTATGGATTGCGACTGTGGTCAATATCGACTGGCCAAAAACAGCTAGTGACGGTGTTGAAAAAGAAAAAGCAGATTATTTAGAAATTTTAGATGCGTATAAAAAGCTAAATTATAACGCCGTAATTGTTCAGATCAGAAGTGTTGGAGATGCTTTTTATCCGTCAGAACTGGCACCCTGGTCGCGTTTCTTAACAGGTAAAGAAGGTCAGGCTCCAAATCCGTATTATGATACATTGGCCTGGATGATTGAAGAAGCACACAAAAGAGGTTTTGAGTTTCATGCGTGGCTAAATCCGTATCGCGCTACTTTCGACTTAAACAAGCAACAATTAAGTCCCAATAACGACGTATTCAAACATCCGGAATGGATGATAGAATATGCCGGAAAAATATATTACGACCCTGCATTGCCTGAGGTTCAGGAACATCTAACCAAAGTCGTAAAAGAAGTTGTTGATAAATACGATATCGACGCGATTCATTTTGATGATTATTTTTATCCTTACACTGTTCCGGGGAAAGTATTTAATGATACGGCATCCTTTAGAAAATATGGCGCAGGATTAAGCCTTGCTGATTGGCGTCGTGCGAATGTGAGCAATTTTGTACACACGATTTCAACTACAATCAAAGCCAGCAAACCCTGGGTTCAATTCGGAATTAGTCCGTTTGGAGTTTGGCGAAACAAATCAGTAGATCCTAAAGGTTCTGAAACACAATCAACTTCTAACTACGATGATTTATACGCAGATCCGGTTTTATGGATGGACCAAAAATGGATCGATTATATCCTGCCTCAATTGTATTGGAGTATGAACAACCCGAGGGCTTCTTATTCTAAACTAGTAAAATGGTGGTCTGAAAACTCTAATAATACAGCACTTTATATAGGTCATGCTTCTTACAAAATCAGAGGTGACAGCGATAAAAGCTGGAACTTTGTAAATGAAATCCCAACTCAGATTGATTTTGCCAGAAGTTTCAAAAAAGTAGGCGGAAGTGCTTATTTCAGTTCAAAATGGTTCATGAACAAAAACTTTGATCTTGTACGTATTTTAGAAGAAAACCAATACAAATATCCTGCGCTTCCTGCTCCGGTACCTAATTTAAAACACATCGTCATTGATATTCCGGTCGTAAATGAATATCAAAAAGACAGTGTACATTACGCTTTCAATATCAAGGCTCCGTTGAATACAAAGGTACGTTACATGGTAATTTACGGAGGCGAAAGCACATCGAAAGTAGACATTAACGATCCTTCAAAAATAATTGATAAAATTACCGTTTGTGAAACCAACGGAACGATTCAGTTTTCTATTCCAGCTGAAAAAATGAATCAGTACAAAGCTTGCGCTGTAACCTTTATTGATTATTTTGCAAACGAAAGTACACCAACTGCTATTGACTTAAAAAAGACATTTAAAATCTATTCCCCTGCTCAACCTAATGAAAACAGATAACAAACCCTGGTTCTGGATTCCGCTTCTCAATTTTGCATCTGGCTTACCTTATGCCGTAATTATCTCAGTTTCGGTAATTATGTATAAAAATCTGGGAATTTCAAATGAAGATATTGGCGTCTACACCAGTTTATTGTATTTGCCCTGGGTTATAAAACCGCTTTGGAGTCCGCTTATCGAAATTGTAGGAACCAAAAGAAAATGGTTTTTATCGATGCAGCTGATTATTTCAATTGCCTTTTTATTGGTTGGATTCACCATCCCTGCCAGCGGTTTTTTCATGATGACATTGGCGATTTTTTGGGTTGCTGCTTTTGCATCAGCCTCAAATGATATTGCCAGTGACGGATTTTATTTGTTAGTATTACCAGAAGACAAACAATCTTTTTTTATAGGAATCAGAAGTACCTTTTACAGACTTTCGATGTTGGCCGGAAACGGATTAATCGTGCTTTTGGCAGGCTATCTCGAACATAAATACGGAGACAACACTAAGGCATGGTCTTATACTATGATTTTTGTTGGTTTGCTAATGACTTTTATTACAGTCTATAATTATTTTTCGACTCCAAGAACAGAAATAAATGCGGGAGAAAAACCAAAAGACGTTAACGAGAAAAGCTTCATAACCATCTTTATCAGCTTTTTCAAGAAAAAACAAATTGGTTTAATATTGGCTTTTATATTATTGTTTAGATTAGGGGAATCGCAATTAATTAAAATGTTAAGTCCTTTTTTAATTGATCCCATAAGTGTGGGAGGAATGGGATTAGATACTCAGGATGTCGGAATCATTTATGGAACATTTGGCGTTGCAGCTTTAACTATTGGGGGGATTTTAGGCGGAATAGCTATTTCTAAACAAGGCCTTACCAAATGGATGTTGCCTATGATTCTGACAATGCATTTGCCTATTATTGGCTTCATATTATTGGCACATTTTCATCCTGCTTCAGTTTATTATATCTACGCAGTTGTCATAATTGAACAATTTGGTTACGGTTTTGGTTTTGCAGCATTTATGATGTATTTAATTCATGTAGCAGAAGGAGAATCAAAAACAGCACATTATGCTCTTGCAACCGGTTTTATGGCCTTGGGAATGATGTTACCTGGTATGCTAAGCGGTTTCATTCAAAAATATTTAGGCTACGGAAATTTCTTTATTTGGGTATTTCTGGCTACAATTCCCGGAATCATTTTATCCCGATTTATAACTTTCCCAAAAGATTTCGGTAAAAAAACAGCATAACAGCTATACATATAACGCCCATGGAAATCAATGAAAACATCCAGGTTGAACGAAACCTGAAAGCAATTGAATTTGAAAAAGCAGGAGTGATTGAGAAAGCAATTGCGTTATACGAAGAAAATATTACCGAAGGTTTTAAAGGAAATCATCCTTACGATCGATTGGCAACCCTCTACAAAAACCAACTAGATCTCGACAATGAGATTCGGGTATTAGAAAAAGCTATTATCGTGTACGAAGAAATTACTCTGGAAGACCGTCTGGAAGGCCTGCCTAAGCTTTTCCGTTTCAAAAACCGACTCGAAAAAGCCTTACACACCAAAACTCAGCTTGCCAAACAAAAGAAGAGCAAGCTTAAATAAGAATAACTTTTAGCCTATTTTATCATGATTACCTTAAAAAGAACGAATTCTGACGATATCGATTTTAAAAATCTGGTTGTTTTATTAGATCAGGATTTAAAAATCAGAGACGGAGAAGACCATAGCTTTTATAATCAATTTAATAAAACCGATACAATAAAACATGTTATCGTTTTTTATGAAAATGATATTGCAGTGGGTTGCGGTGCTTTTAGGGAAAAAGAAAGTGATACGGTTGAAATCAAGCGCATGTTTGTACATCCTGATTATCGCAAAAGAGGAATTGCATCTTCTATTTTAGCCGACTTAGAGCATTGGGCTGCTGAAGTAAATTATAAATACACCATTCTGGAAACAGGAAAAAATCAACCCGAAGCTATTAATTTATACCAAAAACTAGGCTATTCTGTAATCCCTAATTATCCTCCCTATGAAAGTATGGATAATAGTGTTTGCATGAAAAAAGCTTTATAATAACAAAACATGAAAAACCAGACCTTAATACAAAAAGTGGGACAATTCTTTTTTCCCGCAGTATTCATAAACGATAGCGAGGAAAATATTCAGGAAACTGAACGTTTAATAAAAGAACATAATATTGGCGGATTGACTTTTTTTCACAGTCGTGCCAGCGCAGCAACCAATTTCGAAAGCAAAAAGAAAATTGTTTTCAATGACGATAGTTATCAAAAAATAAAAGATCTCATTGTTCGTTACCAAAAAGCAGCGCCTACTCCACTTTTAATAAGTATTGACGCCGAATGGGGTTTAGCCATGCGCATCGAAAAAACGCCTCAATATCCTTATGCAATTACTCTTGGCGCTTTACCGGAGAATAAATCAAAATTGGTCTATGAAGTCGGAAAACAAATTGGTTTAGACCTGAAAGCAGCCGGAATTCATTATAATTTATCACCATTGGCAGATATCAATAACAACCCGAATAATCCGGTTATTGGGTATCGCTCTTTTGGTGAAGACAAACAAAAAGTTGCTGATTTTTCTGTAGAATACCTTAAAGGAATGTCAGAAGTTGGCATTTTGGGTTGCCTGAAACACTTTCCCGGACACGGAAACACCAATGTCGATTCGCATTTAGGATTACCTGTTTTAAATGAAACTTTAGAAGAATTATTAGAAAACGAATTATATCCTTTCATTAAAGGAATCGAAAACAATGTCGACTCAATTATGATCGGACATTTGGCTGTTCCGAGTTTAAATGACGGAAAAAATACCTCGGCTACTCTATCAAAACCTATTATCGAAATACTTTTACGCCAGCAACTGGGTTATGATGGTTTGGTAATTTCTGATGCCCTTAACATGCACAGCGTTTCTAAACTTTACGACATCAAAGGAGAACTGGAATGGGAAGCTTTCAACGCCGGAAATGATATTTTATGCTTTGCCGAAAATGTTCCAGAAGGTATTCAGGCCATCCTTAAAAATGCTTCTCCGGAACGTATTGAAGAAAGCTACAACAGAATCATGAACGCTAAAGAAAAAGTGGGAATACTTTCTGATGACACTTTTACTTCAGGTGAATTGAACTTCGAAAAAGCTTCAGCACTAAATTTTGAAATTGCTCAGAATTCAATCACAAAGATTATCAACAACCAGAATACAGCATTAGCTTTTGAAGCACAGAAAAACAATCAATTAGCGAAATTAAGTTTATACAAGAATATCGATAATACTTTCTTCCATACTTTAAATTCAACATTAGAATCTCCTGAATTTGCGTTCGAAAACTTAGAAACTTCTGATATAAAATCTATTGCAGCAGAATTAGAAAAATTCGAAACTATTATTATTGCATTGTTTGTTCCAAAGGCAAAACCTATGAATAATTTTGAAATTGATGATGAAGTTTTAGCATTAGTTTCAAACTTATTGCAAACTAAAAAATGTATCCTTTACGTTTTCGGAAATCCTTACGCATTGCCTATTATCCCTAATCTTAAAAAGGCTTCGGGATTAATTCAGGTGTACCAGGACTTTAATGAGTTTCAAAAAAATGCAGGAATTCAATTTCTTGAAAACGCAACTTGTAGCGGAAAACTACCTGTAAATATTGACTTACAATAAGTTATAAAAACAAAAACCCGAACAATAGCCAAATACTATCAATATATAAATATTTATAATCACTTCTTATTGCAAGTGCACTTAGTTATGACCTACTTTTGCACCAGAAATAAATTTTTAACGTAAAACGAAAAATATGTCTTTAGTAGGAAAAAAATTCCCAAGTATTGCAGTAGATGCTATCTCAGAAATGGGTGATAATTTAAAAATCAACATCTTTGAAGAAGCAGTAAACAACAACAAAAAAGTATTATTGTTCTGGTACCCAAAAGATTTTACTTTTGTATGCCCAACTGAATTACACGCCTTTCAAGCTGCATTACCAGAATTTGAAAAAAGAAATACTATCGTTATCGGAGCTTCATGCGACACAAACGAAGTACACTTTGCCTGGTTAAATACTCCAAAAAACAATGGTGGAATCGAAGGTGTAACGTACCCAATCTTAGCAGATACAAACCGTAACTTAGCTAATATTTTAGGTATCCTTGATATCGAATCTACAGAATACAGCGAAGAAACTGATTCAGTTATCATCGAAGGTTCAAATGTAACTTTCAGAGCTACTTACCTTATTGACGAAACTGGTAAAATCTTCCACGAAAGTGTAAACGATATGCCATTAGGCCGTAACGTAAACGAATACTTACGTATGGTTGATGCGTATACTCACATCCAGGAAAAAGGAGAAGTTTGTCCTGCAAACTGGGAAGCTGGTAAAGAAGCAATGAGCGCTGACAGAATCAGTACTGCTGAATACTTAAGCGCAAACTAATTTTTTATAAAGGTACAAAGGTTCAGAGGTACAAGTAGCAAAGGTTTTTTGCTGCGATTTACTAAGTTCTAAACTTAACACCCCCTGAACCTTTGCCACTTTAAATCATTCAAAATTTAACAGAGTAGAACAGCAACGAAGACAAACAAAGTTTCAAAAACTTTGTCCCTTTGAGCCTTTGCCACTTTGAACCCTAAAAAATAAACAAATGTTAATCGACTTAAACGAAGATACGTTAGCAGATTTAGTTGCTAAAAACGAAAAAGTAGTAGTACAATATTCAGCTTCATGGTGTGGAAATTGCCGTATTATGAAACCAAAATTCAAAAAATTAGCCACAGAAAATGAAGCTATCACTTTTGTTTTGGTTGATGCTGAAAATGCTCCGGAATCAAGAAAATTAGCCAATGTAAGCAACTTGCCAACATTCGCCACTTTCGTAAACGGAAAATTAGTTGGAGAAACTCAAACCAACAAACAAGAAGTTTTAATCGACCTGGTAAACGCTATTGCTTAATTAGATTATGAGACTTGCTTAGATTTTTAGACTACTTAGATTTCTGAAAATTTGAAAAGGTCTAAAAGGTCTAAGTAGTCTAACAATCTAAAAATATAGAAAATGAAATTACCCGTAATAAAGCAACTGACCCAATTTATCGAAGAAACGATCAGGATTATATCATTGAAACGATTGAAGTTCTCGAAGCAATGACTGAAATTCCTTCTCTAAAAGATGAAGAATTAGATGTAATTGGCGAATTAATATCCAATATGTATGGCGCACTTGAAGTACACAAAATGGTAGTTCAGGGTACTGATAAAAAAGAAGCTTTAAATGCGTTCATGAAACGTGTTTTAGGCTCTATCGATAAATAATCGAGCACTACAAATTAAAGAAAACATGACCTGAAAAACGCTTTCATTCCAAGAGAGCGTTTTTTTTATTTCCACTTTTCAGCATAATCTTTTCATCCTGAACGAAGTCGAAGGATCACAAGAAACTCCTCAATCAAAGTCTAAAAATTAAAACCATCCGGGCGAGACACCATTTAAAAAAGTGGGCCAAAATACTTTATCTACATTCGCCCACTTTCTCAAATGTTGTCGGGCTATCCGCGCTACTTCGGTAGCCTGCTCCTATCCCTCTCGCGGGCATCTTAGTAACATAACAGTAATCTTGTCATCCAGACGCAAGGAAGGATCACACAAGAAACAACTGTCACCCTGAGGCGAAGTCGAAGGCTTCAAGGTACAAAAGGTCTTCGGCTCCATTCAGACAGACAAAATAAGAACAATAAACTCCCCGCAATTTAATCCTAACAAATCCGTTTAAATCCTTAAAATCTGCGTGCCATCAACCGGAATTTCTGCTAATCTTAAAACTCGCCTAATTCTGTTCACAACGACAACAAATACTTTTAGATTCAAATATTAATCCTTACTTTTGAACCTCATAAAAAATTAAAAATCATGGCTTCAATAACATTGGGAGGAAATCCTATTCATACTTCAGGCGAATTACCAACAGTTGGATCACAACTAGCTGATTTCAAATTAGTACAAAACGATTTGTCAGTTGCTTCATTAAGTAACTTCGCAGGAAAAAAATTAGTTTTAAATATTTTTCCAAGTGTTGACACAGGAACTTGTGCAACTTCTGTTAGAAAATTCAACGAAAGCGCAAGTGGTTTAGAAAACACAACTGTTTTATGCATTTCAAGAGATTTACCATTTGCTCAAAAACGTTTTTGTGGAGCTGAAGGATTAGAAAATGTAGTAAACTTATCTGATTTTCAGGCAGGAACTTTTGGTAAAACAAATGGTTTAGAAATTGTTGACGGGCCTTTAGCAGGTTTACACTCAAGAGCTATTATTGTTGTTGATGAAAATGGAAAAATCACTCATACGGAACAAGTTGCTGAAATTGCAAACGAACCAAATTACGAAGCAGCTTTAGCAGCACTATAATACCTATAAATGGAATTTCAAAAAGATAATACTTTTGTTACAGGCCGATTAAAAAGCATGACGTATGCTTTTAACGGAGCTGTAAAACTTATTCGAACAGAACACAGCATTATGGTTCAATTCTCATTGGGAATTTTAATGACCATTGCCGGATTCTATTTTCATATTTCACAAACCGAATGGCTATGTCAAACCTTAGCCATTGGTTTAGTTTTAAGTGTTGAAGGACTAAATACGGCAGTTGAAAAAATTGCCGATTTTATTCATCCTAATTATCATGAAAGAATCGGTTTTATTAAAGATATTGCTGCAGGGGCGGTATTTTTTGCCGCAATGACAGCAATAGCAATAGGCTTGATCATTTATATCCCAAAATTCATATAGGCAACAGGAAACGCAAGAATGGCAAAAACAACAAAAAAAGAAACAGTAGACAAAAAAAACGAACCAAAAACTGAGACACTAAAATCTTGGAGGCCCAACAAACAGCAACGTTTTGTTTTGGGATGTCTTTTGGTACTGTTTTCTATCTCATTATTAGTCGCATTTATTTCTTTTTATGTCAACGGACAATGGCAGACGGACCAAAGTGCAGTAAGCCAGCTTGGCTATCGTTCTGAAATAGTGCAAAACTGGCTCGGAAAATTCGGCGCTTATCTTGCTGACCTACTTGTATACAGAGGTTTTGGAATTGCTTCTTTTGTACTGGTACGCCTATTTTTTCTTACCGGAATGTTCTTAGCTTTAGAATTGTCTCTAAAAAAACTAAAAGGCATCTGGTTCTGGGATTTATTTGCCATTATCATCATCTCCGTTTTGTTCGGATTTTTCGCCACTTCAGCACCTGAATTGGGCGGAACAATTGGTTATGAACTGAATTTATTCCTTCAGGATTATATCGGAAAAACAGGCACTTTATTGACGTTGCTTTTCGGTTTAATCATCTATTTGATCTTTAAAATTAAATTATCTCCGGAGAAAATTCAGTCCTATTTTGATTCTACAAAAAGGGAATTAAAATCAGAATTAGGTTCTCTAAAGCCTCAACAGGCAGAAAGTGCTTATAATCTCGAAGAATTTGCTATTGAAGAGGATCCCGAATTAGACAATATTCATTTAAAATCTGATGTTACACAATTCGAGATCAACAAAGAAGCCTTAAAACCTACTATAAATCATTCTTCTGAAATCGATTTGAATCCGGTTGCAAAACCACTTCAAATGGAAATAAAACCGACAACAGTCGCTCCTGTGGTACACACAGAAGAATTTGTTATCGAAAAAGCCGAGGAAGAAGATATTATTGAAGAAAATCTGGCTTCTCGTTTAGTTGCTGATTTTGGATTATTTGACCCAACTTTAGATTTATCAAATTATAAATTCCCAACCATCGATTTATTAAAAGAATATTCGACGGGCGGAATTACGATCAATCAGGAAGAATTAGAAGAAAATAAAAACAAAATTGTAGATACACTTCGCAACTACAAAATTGAAATTGCCCAGATCAAAGCAACCGTTGGTCCATCGGTAACTTTATACGAAATTGTTCCGGAAGCCGGAATCAGAATCTCTAAAATTAAAAGTTTAGAAGATGATATTGCCTTATCACTTTCGGCATTAGGAATTCGTATTATTGCACCAATTCCAGGAAAAGGAACAATTGGTATCGAGGTGCCAAACAAGAATCCAACCATGGTTTCTATGAAAAGCGTTATTGGATCAGCGAAATTTCAGGAAGCTGAAATGGAATTACCAATTGCTTTAGGAAAAACAATTTCGAACGAAACATTTGTTGTCGATTTAGCCAAAATGCCCCACTTATTGATGGCAGGAGCTACCGGACAAGGAAAATCTGTTGGATTAAATGCTGTTTTAACATCACTTCTATACAAAAAACATCCAGCCGAAGTTAAATTTGTTTTGGTTGACCCTAAAAAAGTGGAGTTAACATTATTTAATAAAATTGAAAGACATTATTTAGCCAAACTTCCCGATACTGATGATGCAATTATTACTGACAATGCAAAAGTAGTCAATACCTTGAACTCACTTTGTGTTGAAATGGATAATCGTTATTCGTTATTAAAAGATGCGATGGTTCGTAATATCAAAGAATACAACGATAAATTTAAAGCCCGAAAATTAAATCCTGAGGCCGGCCACCGATTTTTACCTTATATAATATTGGTTGTCGATGAGTTCGCCGATTTGATTATGACTGCCGGTAAAGAAGTCGAAATCCCGATTGCGCGTCTGGCTCAATTGGCGCGTGCTATTGGTATTCACCTTATTATTGCCACACAAAGACCTTCTGTTAATGTTATTACAGGTTTAATTAAAGCGAATTTCCCTGCTAGAATTGCTTTTAGGGTAACCTCTAAAATTGACTCCAGAACTATTCTGGATACTCAGGGAGCTGATCAGTTAATTGGACGTGGAGATTTATTATATACCAACGGAAATGATGTGGTACGTGTACAATGTGCTTTCATTGATACTCCTGAGGTCGAAAAAATTACGGATTTTATTGGTTCGCAAAAAGCATATGCCACAGCTTATTTGCTTCCGGAGTTTGTTGGGGAAGAAACTGGCATTAATCTTGATATGGATATTTCCGAAAGAGATACTTTATTTAGAGAAGCTGCTGAGATTATTGTCAATGCACAACAAGGTTCTGCTTCATTATTGCAAAGAAAATTAAAATTAGGGTACAACAGGGCCGGTCGTTTGATCGATCAGCTGGAAGCAGCTGGAATTGTTGGACCATTTGAAGGCAGTAAAGCAAGAAGTGTGAACATATCTGATTTAAGTGCTCTTGATCAATTTTTTAATAATGAACAAAATTAATCCCATCATGAAAACAAAAATTCAGGAAATCCAAAACAATTCTATTACTAAGATGACTAAAAAGTGCTTTCAAATGGCCGTTATATTGCTATTGAGCTTCACTTCTATTCAGGCTCAGGATAAAAAAGCCAAAGATTTATTGAACGAAGTGACTGCCAAGATAAAAAGCTACGATAATATTGTTATTGATTTTAAATATTCCCTGAACAACACCAAAGAAAACATCAATCAGGACAGTAAAGGAAACGTAACGATGAAAGGCAATCAATATGTATTGAATTTTATGGGCGTTACTAAAATCTTTGATGGTCAAAAAACATATACGATTGTCCCTGAAGACGAAGAAGTTACTGTTTCTAAAGTCAACGAAAAAGATGATGCTGCCATAACACCATCAAAAATGCTTACTTTTTTTAACTCCGGTTACAAATACAATATGGATATTGTACAAAACGTAAAAGGAAGAAAAATTCAATACATCAAATTAGCGCCTACAAATGCAAAAGACCAAAGAAAAGAAATCCTTTTAGGTATTGACATTCAAACAAAACACATCTACAATTTAATTGAAACAGGTAAAAACGGAACAAAAACCACTTTAACCGTTAATTCTTTTAAAACCAATCAGCCTTTATCAAAAAATCAATTTACATTTGTAGCGAGCAAATATCCAAAATACTACATCAATAAATTAGACTAATTACAAGGTTGAAAATTTTAGACAAATATTTACTAAAGACATTCCTGATTACATTTGCTACGGTATTTGTAATCCTTTTTTTTATATTTATACTTCAAACTGTCTGGCTCTTTATCTCTGAACTTGCAGGTAAAGATCTGGATTTGATTTTGATTGTAAAATTCCTCTTATTCTCAATGCCCCGAATAATTCCGTTGGTTTTACCATTGTCGGTTTTACTTGCATCGATTATGACATTTGGAAACTTAGCCGAGAATTATGAATTCGCAGCCATGAAATCTTCAGGGATATCCCTTCAAAGAGCAATGCGTGTTTTGATCGTTTTTATCTTTGTTTTAAGTATCGTTGCCTTTTGGTTTGCCAACAATGTGATTCCGTATGCGGAATATAAATTCATCAATTTTCGAAAAAATATTGCCCAAGCCAAACCTGCAATGGCAATTGCTGAAGGTCAGTTTAATGATGTTGGCTTTTATAACATCAAAGTAAACAAAAAGTCCGGTGAGAACGGAAATATTCTGACCGGAGTTACTATTCATGAAAAACCAAATAACGTTGGCGAAAACAAAACTGTTATTAAGGCTAAGAATGGTAAATTAATGAGTAGTGAAAAGTCCAGTATTTTAAAACTAGTATTAAATGATGGTTATTACTATCAGGACGTTACTCCAAAAAAATATGAAGATCGGGCGAAATTACCTTTTATAAAAGCGGCGTTTAAAAAACAGATTATCAACATTGATTTATCTGAATTAAACAAAGTTGATGAAGATAAAGAAAACATAGGCAGCACTAACGCGATGCTGAATGTTAATGAATTACGGTACACTTTAGACTCATTGAACAAAAATCTGGAAAATGAGGTTATTTCTTTTTCAGAGAATATCAATCAGCGTGTTGGAATTAGAAAATCTCCAATTCCGATAAAGACTGATAAAAAGAAAAAGCAGTTACCTAACAATATTCTATCTTTATATACAAACAAACAGAAATCAGATGTTCTGAAAATGGCTAGCAGTAATGTTACCAGTACTATTTATTCGATTGAAACCACTCAAAAAGATCTAAAAGACAAACAACGAGAAATCAATAAACATTTAACTGCTTTATACGAGAAGTTTGTAATTGCTTTTGCCTGCTTTTTAATGTTCTTTATTGGAGCTCCATTGGGTGCTATTATCCGAAAAGGAGGACTTGGTTTGCCAATTGTCTTTGCTGTTTTAATCTTTATTACTTTCCACTTTATCAATACTTTTGGAAAAAGACTTTCTCAGGAAGGCGGAATGTCTCCTTTTATGGGGTCATGGATGTCCTCTTTTGTATTGCTTCCATTGGCTGTATTATTAACGTATCGTGCAACAAACGACAACGGATTAATCAACTTTGATGCTATTACAACTCCAATTTCACAACTATTTCAAAAAATTTCGGAGCGGTTTTTCCCTGCTCAAAATCAAAAATAATTATGTCAACAACAAAAATACAACTGAATACCATTGAAGAAGCTATAGAAGATATTCGTCAGGGTAAAGTCATCATTGTAGTCGATGATGAAGATCGTGAGAATGAAGGTGATTTTTTGGCTGCAGCCGAAAAAGTAACTCCTGAAATGATCAATTTTATGGCTACTCACGGACGCGGTTTAATTTGTGCCCCACTAACAGAAAGTCGTTGCAAAGAATTGGATTTAAGACCAATGGTTACCAATAATACCGATCATATGGAAACTGCTTTTACGGTTTCTGTGGATTTAAAAGGACATGGAGTTACGACGGGAATTTCTGCTGCTGACAGATCTAAGACCGTTTTAGCCTTAACAGATCCAAATATAAAACCACACGAATTAGCAAGACCAGGGCACATTTTTCCTTTGGTAGCTAAACAAGGTGGCGTTTTAAGAAGAACCGGGCACACAGAAGCTGCTATTGATTTTGCAAGATTAGCTGGTTTTAAATCAGCGGGCGTTATTTGTGAAATTCTAAACGAAGACGGAACTATGTCCCGTTTACCTGAATTGGTAAAAGTGGCTAAGAAATTTAATTTAAAATTAGTTTCTATTGAAGATTTAGTGGCTTACAGAATGCAACATGATAGTCTGATTGTCAAAAAAGAAGATTTTGATATTGAGACTCGTTTTGGAACTTTTAGACTCAGAGCTTACGAACAAACAACCAACAAACAAATTCATATTGCTTTAACAAAAGGAACATGGAATCTTGGAGAACCAATCTTAACAAGAATCAATTCTTCGCAGGTAAATAATGATTTACTGGGTACTTTGACCAACAATGCTGAGCAACAATTAGACGATATGTTTAAGGTCATTAATGAAAACGGCAAAGGCGCTGTTCTATTCATTAATCAGGATATGACTGCGATTAACTTACTCAATAGAATTGCAGAACTTAAAGCGCTACAAGCAGAAGGAACAATGAAAGCACCAAAAGTAATCATTGATAGTAAAGATTACGGAATTGGAGCTCAAATTTTACACGATATTGATATTTCTAAAATTAGATTGGTATCAAATACAGAACAGACAAAACGTGTGGGTATGATTGGATACGGACTTGAAATAACAGAATACGTAAGCTACTAAAATATGGGAACTTTAGAAGAAAGAATTATAAAATCAGAAACACGTATTTTTAAAGCGGTTTTCCCTAGTACCACCAATCATTACGATACTTTATTTGGAGGAACGGCATTACATCTCATGGATGAAGTTGCCTTTATTTGTGCGACCCGTTTTAGCCGTAAAAAAGTAGTCACGATATCTACAGGTCAAATTGACTTTAAAAAAGCGATTCCAGCCGGAACTTTAATTGAATTAGTAGCAAAAGTTGATAGCGTTGGAAGAACAAGTTGTAAAATTCACGTAGATATTTTCATGGAACAAATGTATTCTGAACTTCGTGAAACGGTAGTTTCAGGAACCTTTTCGTTTGTTGCAGTTGATGAAAACAAAAAACCAACCCCAATTCTAGACCAGTTGTAATAATTTTTCTCAAAATCTCTTTGTCGGAAATACTGATAATTAGATACTTGAAAATTAACTCAAAAAAATCACTGAAAAAGTTTTTATAATCAGAAAAGCGCACTATATTTGCACTCGCAATCAGCAAATGATCGCAACATACTGGAGAAATGGCAGAGCGGTCGAATGCGGCAGTCTTGAAAACTGTTGACTGTAACAGGTCCGGGGGTTCGAATCCCTCTTTCTCCGCGAAGGCCCGAAAACAAAGGAAAAATTAGATTTTCAAAGTTTTCAAAAATGGCCAAAAAGAGCGGTAAACCCTGCAAATCCAACGATTTGCAGGGTTTTTTCTTTTATACCGCTTTTCAATATTTATAAAATCGAACAAAAACTTTGTGGCGCATTCGTGGCGCATTTTCAAATTTCAAAGTTGCGCCACAAAATTTCATCTTAAGTCCCGATATCAAAGGGGTTAAGCACGTTTACATCTTGTTTAAATGAGGTTATAATTCTACATTTACTAATCTAATAAGTTGAATTATGCTAGAGAACAGCTTTGGGTTGATTTTCTTTTTGAAAGCACCCCGCCACAATGAGAGTAACATTAGAAGTGTCTATTTCAGGATAACCGTTGACGGAATCCCGAAAGAAGCATCCACCAGACGCCAGTGGTACACTGAGCGCTGGAACAAGAAAACCGAGAGAGCAACAGGCACAAAAGAAGATGCGAAGTCGCTGAACTTTTTTCTGGATTCACTCACGGCGAAAATCCATGAAATCAAAGCCGAAATTATGTACACCGGAAAACCCATAACTTCCCAAAAGATTATGGACCATGTCATGGGAAGAATAACTCCCAGAGCCAAGGTGCTGGAAGAATTTCAAAAACACAATGATGAAATGAAAGCCTTGATTGGCAACGGATATACAGAAGCGACACTAGAGAGATTCAATATCACTAAAAATCACGTAACGGCTTTCATTAAATTCAAATACAATACTGGTGATTTTGAATTTGCTGATTTAAATTTTGAATTCATAAAAGACTTTGAGTTCTATCTCCGTACCGTAAGGAAATGCGCAAATAATACCACACTTAAATACATTTCCAACTTCAAGAAAATTGTAATACGAGCCATCGATAAAGAAATCATTATTAAAGATCCCTTTAAGAATTTTAAAGGAAAGAAAATTAAAATTGTAAAGAAGCCTATATCTGCAAAAGAATTGGCTGAACTGGAAAGACGCGAATTTTCGACTGACCGGCTTAATACCGTGCGCGATATTTTTGTTTTCCAGTGTTACACAGGACTTGCTTATATTGATGCATTTCAGCTCCAGAAAGCTGACATAAAAGATGGCGTTGACGGAAATCAGTGGATTTTATCTGAAAGGCAGAAAACAAATTCTACGGCAAGAATCCCGCTTCTTCCAAAGGCGATCGAAATTCTTGAAAAATACAAAGATCATCCGGTTTGTATTAAACGCGGAACTGTACTGCCGGTTTCTTCGAATCAGAAAATGAATGAATACCTAAAGGAGATTGCTGCATTATGCGGTTTTCCATTCACGCTCAATACGCATATGGCACGCAGAACTTTTGGAAGTACTGTAACATTGAATAATAACGTCCCCATTAATGTAGTAAAGGAAATGCTCGGACATTCATCAGTCAAACAGACAGAATCTTACGCTATTACAGAGCAGGCTACTATAGGCCGGGAAATGACATTGCTGAATAAAAGGCTACACCCTGAAAAAACTGAAATGTCACAGGAAGATCTAACAGCACTGATTAGACTGGAGAATGAATTAGAATTAATTAAAGAGAAATATAAGATACCATCCTCTTAGAATATAATCTCTAATATAATTTGATATAAAAAGAAAGAGGTTATCTCAATTGTGAGATAACCTCTTTTGATATAATTCAACTTCGCTTCTATAACCAGGATGATAAGAAGGCATATACTTAATATAGCCCAAATCCTGAAGCTGTTTGAAATATTTATGATAAGTGGGCAGCGTATTGATATGTGACAATAACATGATCTTACGACGGCTGACTTTAATTCTCTGCCTCTCCCCCTGCCTGTAGCCTAAACTTAAAATTGCATTTAAAATAGCCAAATGCCATACGTTGAGCTGCGGATCTTCCATATAAATACATAAGCAATCTATGACTTGGTGTTCGGTCACATTATTAATTTGACTCATCTTTGAAAAGTTTTAGCAAATCTTCTTTATTATAGTAGTACGAGCCAAGAACCTTTTTAAATCGGATTTTCTGTGTCATTCGAAGATTTTGAACCGAACCTGCTGAAATATCAAGCAGTTTCCTGACAGCCTTACTTTTTAACCATTCTGGATCTGACGATTCTTTTTGCTGAGAATTCCTTTCTTTAAATATAGTATGTATCTTATCTAGTAATAGAAGACCAAACTGCCGTAGATCTTCCTTTGTAACAATTTCTTCCATAACATCTTTATTTATGATTCTAAATGAAATAAATGCTGCTCCTTCTATTTTTATTTTTCGTTGGAACATAAAAAAGGTATCCGTATTCATGCAATTCACGCATGCACTTATGATATGTCTTAGGTGACATTATTTTAGCAATCTTTTGAATTTCTATGCTGTATGCTTGTATTGGGTTTATAAAATCTCTGTTTGCGCGAAATTCAAGCAGGGCGGCAAAAATTGCAATGTGAGTTGTGCTTATTCTGAAGTCGCTGTCAATTGCCTGAAAAAATCCGGATAAAAGTTTAAGATTTTCCATAACTATATAAGATATATAAACATCACATGTGATGCGACTTTTTTGCGGTCTGAGTCTCAATGTTCTGCTGCGGTTTTTGCAGCGGACTAATTTTACAGCCGTTTTTAATTTCTGTCAAACTAACTTTCTGCATCCTGTCGTTATAAAAAGTCAAGGTCTTAAAGCGTGGATTTGCTTCCAAAAAAACTTTCATTTCTCTCCCTTGAATCAGAAGCACTGCTTCTTCCCTCCTGCCCTTTTTCAAAGAATCGGCCAAAGATTCGAATTTCTCATAGTCATCATTTTTAAGAGGAATTAATCTTAAAGCATTGCTGAGATTATATCCATACGCTTCGGGAAATTCATGCATTCGATAATTGTCATTAAGGTCTTTATCGTAGAAGTTAAACTGTTTCCAGGTTCCGCTCTTAAGAACTGCTCTTCCTGCAAGCATTTCGTATGCCTCTGCAGCGTTAAAACTCTCAGATTTTTCATTCTTAAAGTAGTGCGTACTGCGGCTAGATGGCGACGAATCTGTATCTAGAATAGATCTGAATCCATCAAACTGGTAAGCCCCTTGTGCATCTTTTACAAATTGCAGTGAATGTTCAAGTCTTTCATTTTCTGAGATATGATAAGAAACGGGAACAGAAAAATTTAACTGCTGTTCCTGCATATGCTCCAATACTTTGCTATAAGCCTCATGAAAACCGCTTTTTATAAGCTGTTCCTCTAAAGTCTTCTTGTTTAATTCCAGATCTCTAACATAATCACGTTTATCTATCCTTTCAAAAACAACAGCACTAATCGCTTCATTTAAAAGCCGGTCAATGATATTAGGATAGACCTGACGCCTCAATTTATTATATTCATGCTTAAGAAATCTCAAAGTTATTTTTTCGTCTACCGCTTTCGTCTTTTTATATTTAAAAAGCAGCATCTTAAAAAATTTCAGTTTCTCTATGCCAAAAGAGCGTTCTATCGGTGGGCTGTTTTGAAATAAAAATTTTAATTTTTCTTCCTTTGACATCCACAATTTTATCTCGTTTTCTACTCTATTGTTTTCAGAAGACATAGCCTATCCTTATTACTGCAGAGCCTTAAACCGATCTACCCGCTTTTTTTGAACGGGAGTTACTGTTCTTTTCCTTCTGAGAGAGCTCATCATCGTTATTATTCTGGCTGTGATCTTTCTGCTTTGACTCAGCCTTTTTTTCCTCCTTGCTTTCGCGATGATTAATTCGTTGTTTATCGCCGTCGTAGACATTCAAAGTTTTAAATTGCGGGTTTGCCTCTACGTACATCTTGCTTTCCACGCCCGCTACAACAAAAGTTACAGACTGCAGGTTTCCTTTTTTTAGCGAGTTTAAAAGATCTTCTTTGTACTTTGGAGTATTGAGTTCTTTAATTGAATGTTTCTCAAGACTTGCTTCCAGATCGTATCCGTAATTTTGATGATATTGCTCTAGCTTAAAATTGGATTTATCATCAGAATTTTTGAAGTCTATTTTCAGCCAAGCATTATAAACTTCTCCTTCTCTGGTTTTTAGGTCCTTATTCACCGAGCGGCCTTCCATTAAATTATAAGCTTCTTTAAGGGTAATATTACTGCTGTTGTTATTAATATAAAAAGTCTGTTCCAATCCTTGTTTGGAATCTTCTTTTTTAAGGTTTACATGATAGGAATTAAAAAAATACAAATCGCTTTGATCTGATTTTTTGAAATTCAGCTTTGCAGTCATGGAATCTGTTCCATAGACACCTTCCTTCATAAGCATAAATTCTGTTTCTCCTTTAAGCATTTTCTCCTTCAAGTCCTGGTCGAACGTTTCTCCAAAGCCGGTATATTTCAGCTGGTCTTTTAAGAACTCTAAATTTTTCTGATTCATGACAATTATTTTTTTTAGTTATTACTCATTTATAAGCCGTTTAGAATATCCAGATTTATCAGATCTTTATTCTTAACATCTATTTCTATATGCCTGCCCCCATTTTTTTCAATAAGCTGTATAGTGAGGTATTTCTTTTCGGGGATCGTAAATTTGGATACCGCATAAACTATATTCACTTCAGATTTGTCCGGAATTACAGAAGAGGCAGAAGTTGAATACAGAGGTATTACCTCTATTTCCTGAGAGGCTGTTCGCTTTGATTTCTTGCGGTCCCTTATAAAAAACCTCAGCTGGTCTATCTCATAATTAATTTTTGAATTATTACCCAGCACAAATCTGAAGTACAAAACGTCCTGATGAATAAATATTCCGGTAACATTCAGTTTCATTTCAAATCTTGAACGTTTTAGTCCTTCTAATTTTTTCTTTTTAGACAAAGCAAGGCTGGCATAGTGCTCAATTTTCTTTTGATTATCGTTCTCCATTGAAAACAAAATATTCCCACTTACAACAGCTGTATTATCGGCTTTAATATTTAAATCAGGACAGGATTCATCATAGTTCAGAACAAATACATACAGCCTATTGTCAGCTGTCACTACAGTGAGGTTAGTCTGATTGAAATTCTCCTTTGCCGCTTTGACCAGTAAAATATTCTCAACTCCTTTGGCTTTCTGCATTAAAACATCCGGACTTCCCTTGTCAATACTTTTAATAGCATATGGAAAAATGATACTGGTAGTTTTCGAATATCCTATCTGAAGATTTTTATACTCTTCCTGATTCAAACCAATTTTTTCATTAATAAACTGCGCATAGCCTGACAGCATTGTCAACAAACAGCATAACATAAAAGTCCAATTTCTAATTTTCATCTTTTTTAGTTTTTTAATTATTCAAATTCTTTTGTTTCTCATCATACAGCAGTACCTGATACCCGGCTTTAACAACTACTTTAATCAGTTTCACTTTTTTACTCATCAGGCTCTTTGCCGCTTCTATTCCCATTCCTGCTGCCTGCGCTCCCCAGGAATCCGTAACTCCGGTCAGCCCTAAGGTCTGAATAGAACGGTCAGCAGAAGCCTTGGCAACATCCCTGTTGATCGCACCTGGAATATAAATCCCGTCAATACCGTCGATATCATACACCGTTAATTCCACCGGAAAAATTGAATTTCGAAACTGAATGTTGTTGATTTTAACTTCCAGCCTCTCCCCTTTTAAAGATGCTATTCCGTATAAAAATGTGTTTTTGGGAATCATAGTGCCTTGCAGAGATATATCACTGCTTAGTCTAAGCTTGACCACAGACCCGTTGACGATGGTCTGAGTTTCATGGATCACTGCCCCTATTGAATTTTGCTGTTTCTCCTCGTGCTCCAGACTCTCATCAGCTGTATAAAAGGAATTACTCTTTAAAGAACTTGAGATAGAATTATCCTTCTGAAGCAATGTTGTATTATCTTCTTCTTTTTTACGGTTAACCGTAAAGATTTTTCCTTTTTTATTATCTGAAGACTCTTTTAGTCTTTCCTGCACACGCGATGGATGTTGAATATCCAGTATGTTCTCAAGCATTCCTCCAAGCTGTTTGAGTTCCGGGTCAGGTTCCTGTGATTCTCCCATCTTGCTCATCATATGCTCTAAGTTCTTTATCTCATCGGAAACTCCTTTTGATGAGCCGTAGTTTTCAAACTCTCTCATGTCCTGATCGTAATTTTCAGTTACAGCTCGCTGGCTGATTGCTTTTTGAAGGGCCTGCAGTTTTTGGTAAACTTTCTGTTCGTTCCTGTTTTGAAATGATGACGAATTAAAACCTGTTTTGTCTTTTTGAAATCGTTGAACTTCAAAATCCGTATCTGAAAACTCTCCTATAGATTCTTGTACTATTTTTTGATTGGAATAATTAGGATCCTTTTTGATCTGTTCCTGAAGTTTAATAGAATCTACTGCTGCCTGATCATAATAACTCATTTTATCAAGTGCTGAATCTTCTTTAAATTTTGGAAGAGGCAGATTAAAATTAAATCCCTTTTTAATTTCATCTTTTCCTCCCATCGCTTCCATTTTTCCTCCTCCCAAAGTGTAAAACAGAATAGTGACGAAAGGAAGTGTTATAAGGGGCAGAACCAGAAGCATTTTTCGCTTTTTGGATTCTTTGGGTGATATTGTTTTATGTTCCATAATTTTACTTTTTAAAATTGATAGTTCTAATTTTTGAAATGGCAGCTGTCTTTTGAGCGGTTGGAAAATCACTTTCTGAAAATGCTGTATAAATGTTATAGATAAAGTAACTTCCTGTTAGAATGGTAAATGAAATCAGAAGGCAGATAAGCTTTCTTCTGGAAAGACCATTGATTAGTACATCCATTTTCTGAGCCCATTTTGTCTGTGCAGAACGATAATACCTGTGATACACAAAAGGCGTTTTCTGTTTTTGGAATAGTGATTTCATCAACGTCTATTTTCTATTATCAAATGTTAGATCTTTGTTTTCGATGGTATTGAAGCGTTCAATTAAAAAACCGTGGGGATTATTATCGCTTCTTGAGACATTGCGAAGAGACCCTTCTGTTACAAGGTTTCTTTTCAGAATGCTGGTTGTTCTTATAATGTTCTGTTTTGCAAAACATTTAAAGCGGTACGGATAATCACGCGTATCAATCGCGATACTGTCAATTTGAATGGTCTGACTGATATTGCCCGAGATAATTCCGGAGTAAAATCCGTTTTCTTTCAGGTCATCATAAATACGTTTTGCACTGTCATCAGCCAGATAAAGCGCTTTTGTAACGTTGGTTTTAATAACTTTATCATCAGGATCAAGGGTAAAGAAAAACTTGTGAAATGTCTTTACATGATCTCTTGCTTCCACCGGTACATTATCTTTTCTCTCCGACGCGTAAGCTTCAAGCGCTTTGCCATTTGCCAGTATATAAACCTTATCCTGCATCTGGGTTACCGACTCAAAACTTTTATAAAGTGTATAACAGCATATCATAATACATCCCACAATAACCAGCATCGTAAAGCCTCTGACATATTTAAAAGCGGTATCAATATTTTTCATTTTGGTAAACATGAGCAGATTTTTTTTGATTATTTTGAATTCCCTTTAAGCCTGTCGCTCATATAGTTTCCTTTCTCCTCAAAATAAGGAGCACTTCCTGTCGATGATGACATGCTTTGAGACATCCGCCCTGCTGCATTTCCCATTGAATCCATCACCATACCGGCTCCCGTTGATGTTTTGGAAACTACTGAACTGGTTGAATTACTAAAGAGTCCGGTAACTTTCTGACCTAAGGCACCTCCTCCGGCAGCGTGGACTATATAGTTGGCTACCGATGGAACCGTAAAATATCCTATGATTCCGATAATCATAAAAATCAAGTAAGACGGACTTATGGGACATTCTTTTGGAGGTTATGAAACAGCATACATTTCGGGGAAGAGTGATATGTTTGCAGCTGCCGTTGCTGGTGCTGCCCCGATAGATCTGAACAGCTTTTACCATGCGATAAACTGGCGTACAGGAAAACCACATATGATAAAGTTTAAAGTTGGACAGTTTAGACTAGGTGTGTCTGCTTTTCAAATGCCACTTACTTATTTAAATAATTCTCCGCTGACCAATGCAGAGAATATTAATAAACCGCTGCTCTTATGGAGTGGAAAAAATGACCAGCAGGTTGACTGGCACCAGAGTATTGAACTTTATCTTGCAATGCATCGTCTCCAGAAAAACAATATCATGCTCCTCTATCCAGAGGAAGAACACTCTTTCTCTGATCCTTCAAATCAAAAAGATCTTTCTATTAGAATACTACAGTGGTTCAATCACTTTTTGAAAGGTGAAAAGACTGCCGAATGGATTGAAAATCGGGGATAATAAACATACAATGCAGTTCATTTAGAACTGCATTGTTTTTAAAGATTGTTTAAATTAATTATGGCATGTAAAGTGTTTCAGCACAGTTGTTAGCTTTACCAAAAGCAGTCTGTCCATTTGCCTTGCAGATTGGATTATTGCTATTGTCAGAACATTGAACCTGCACATCACAGACTCCTGACAGACTATTGATATAGCCGTCACGAGGTGCTAATTTAGAAGCACTTTGCATTGAGGTGGTGAAGAACGCACCTGAAATTCCCAATACTACCGCGGCAGTAAAAGGCATTGTTGATTTTAAAAATGTCTTTTTCATAATAGTTAATATTAAATTAAATATTGATCTACTTTTTTTAGCAGGTGTTGATCTCTTTCCTGCCACCAGCGCCGGTATATTAAAATTTACTATTTATCTTTCAGATGTTCTCTCAAAATCCCTTTAAAGGCATAAACATCAAGGTTGTTACCGCTGAGAATATATAGATGTGTATTTGTTGCACGTATATCTTTTATCTTTTGACTATTTTCAGTAAAAAGAGGAAAACTCATCAGGTAAATCCCTTTGTCAATATCATATACATCGACTATTGATGCTGTTTTCCAAATCTTTTCGTCTTCATAACGGCCTGGAACTTTTGAATGTATAAACAACAAGTTCTGCTTGGTAGCTGACAGCGCATTTACAAAAAAAGGCGGGGCACTTAAACGGCGTTCGGTATGGTCTTTTAAATCAGAAACTTTTATCTTCGCGTGGCTGATTGTATCAATTGTATTTGCTCTTTTATATTTCCCTGTCTTATCAGAAATTATAAACTCATTGCGATAATAATATATGTATACTATTTCATGGTGGTCATCATTATAAAGCAGCATCCCGTCAGTATCGAAAATACCGTCAATCTGCTTCTGTAGAAGTGCCGGAAAATATTTAGTAGTTGGTTCAGAATTTACACTATATATACCAAGCTGATGTCCTGAATTGGGTCCTGTATTATTTCGAAATGCCAAACTTATACTGTCAATAGGTTCAGCTGTTGTGAAACGTGGAATATTTTTTAGTTCACCAGTAACTTTCCAATCTACAATACTTCCTTTGTAAACGCTTGGAACTGTACCATCTATTAAATAAAAATTTGGCGCTTTCACCTTAACAAAAATCTTACGGAAAGGTTCACCGTGGTCAATAAATTTAATTCTATGCTCTTCACTCTGATTTTTAAGGGTATCTATACTTAAAATCCCAAAAGGATCCGTTAAATTCCCCAGATAAATTTTACTTTCACTTACACCTGCAAAATAATATGAGTTAAATTTTAAATCCTTACTATAAACCATTTTCACAGTCTTTCTAATGTAGCGACGGATAAAAGGATTACTTTTATGAATGATCTCTTCTGAGCTTAAGAACAAAACAATTACAGCAGCAATGCTGAAAAACATTATGAGTCCAGCCCTTCTTAACTTTATTTGCATTGTAATACTTGATTGCATATTGGTTTGAAAATCATCGTAACACCCCAGACCAATTAAGGCGAGCATTATAAAAAAGAAATTAAAAACAAGATGAACATTCCACGACATCTTCTCTAGGATACCTCCGCATGAACATGGTACAAAAGAACTAAAATGAAGTACTATAAAAATATAACCAGTAAACATTGTCATCAGGCATAGAGCTGCATACAGGCCTGCAAAACGTGATTTTGGAAAAAGAAGCATTAACGAGATAATGAACTCTATTAAAGGCACTAAAATAGAAATCCATCCCGCAAAAGCGCTGAGAAGGGGAGACTGTGCAAGTTGTACCCTAAAGGTCTCAAACTCTACTATTTTATTTACAGCTGCATAGACAAAAAGCAGGATAAACAAAAAGCTTACAATTGAAACTATACTGTTGTTAAATCTAGAGATTTCCATATGCATTGTAATTTTTTTAATCCAAAAAAACATTAAACAAATTTAAATCAGTAATTTAACATATAAGACATTAAAAATAAACCAAAAAACATCAAAAGCATGCCAATTTTCATTTTAGAATCTTAGAAAAAAGAATGCTTTACAGATTTAAATCCATAAAGCATCTTCATGTTTTCAGTTTTCTTTTGTCTATTACTTACTATCTTCAATAAAGCTCAAAAGCTTCTGATTAAGTTCCACAAGTCCAGCCTTCTGAAGACATTCCTGCGAGACATTTTTCAGTTCGATAAGTTCCTCCTCTGCAATGCTTCCCATAAGACTCCCTTCATCTTTTTCCAGCAGCAATCCCCTTTCAATAAAGTGGGATAACAGCAGTACATTTTTGCGTGAAATTTTCAGATCAATCTTCACCGGTTCACTCATGCCTGGGATACTCAATACAGTATCAAATACCATGGCTGCATAATTCTTTGCACTCATAATTTCAGCATTTTTAAATTAATAATTCGAAGCCTAAAGGTATTAATGACGGATCAAAGCATCATAAGCATAATTTACCTGTGACAGGTTATATTCATTTCGACTACCTAAATTCGTATAAGTTTTTTGAAAAAGTCTGAAGTACACTCTCAGACTCTAAAAGATTGCCACGTTCCTGCAATCTGCAAGATGTCCGGTTGTATCACAACCGATATCTTGCCGCCCCTTTACTCGGAACTCGTTGGCGGTGAAACCAAAAGGAAAATAGTTTGTGAAATGAAAAAGATGAATGATGGAAGAAGAGAACAAAAACAGAACTAAATGGCTGCATCTAAGACTGACTAGCACCGAATATGAAATGCTGAAGAAACAGTTTGGTAAATCAACCTGTAGAAAACTAAGCGATTATGCCAGAAAAAATCTGTTACATAAACCTGTGGTTTTGAAATACCGAAACGAATCACTTGATGAATTAATGAGTGAGCTTATAATCCTTCGAAAAGATTTAAATGCCATTGGAAACAATTTCAATCAGGCAGTTAAAAAGCTTCATACCCTTGTACAGATTTCAGAATTTAAACACTGGATTACGGTTTATGAATTAGAGAAAAAAATACTGTTTAATTCTGTAAATAAAATAAAAAAACACATAGAAAATCTCAGTAAAAAATGGTTGCAGTCATAAATACAGGGCGCTCAATCAGAGCCATTTTCAACTACAATGAGAACAAAGTTTCCATGGGTGCAGCAAAGTGCATCGGAGAAGGAAATTATCCAATGGACGCAGAGGACATGAGTTTGAGTTTTAAATTAAATCTGTTTTTAAAACAGCTTGAACTCAATGAAAATGTTATCCGAAACAGTGTGCATATATCGCTAAATTTTGATCTGTCAGAAAAAGAATTATCAAAAGAAAAACTCATGGAAATTGCAGGTACTTATATGGATAAAATTGGTTTTGGGCGCCAGCCTTATTTAGTTTACCAGCATCATGATGCCGGACATCCGCACATCCATATTGTCTCCATAAAAGTAAAAGCAGACGGCAGCAGAATAGACATGCAGAATATTGGAAAAAATCAGTCTGAAACAGCACGAAAGGAAATTGAAACACAATTCAATTTGGTACGTGCGGAAAGTAAAAAAAAGATAACCACAATAGATTTAAAACCATTGAATATTCATAAAATCGAGTATGGTGTCTCAGATTCAAAAAAAGCAATCGCCGGTATTTTAAATGCCGTAATACCACATTATAAATTTACAACTATTGGAGAATTAAATGCAGTATTGAACCTGTACAATGTTTCAGTATTACAGGGAAAAGAGGATTCTAAAATGTTTCTTCACAAAGGATTATTATACCAGATTATTGATGCAGACAAAAAACCAATCGGAGTTCCAATAAAAGCAAGCAGCTTTCATTTCAAGCCTACCATGAAGGCTCTTGAACAAAAATTTGAAGCTAATAAAAAATCACGGGTTCGTGACATGAAAAGAGTCAGAAATAGCATTGACATGGCATTTTTAAAAAACAGCAATATAAACCTAGAGGAGCTGGAAAAAAAATTACTCAAAGAAGGTATGGCTGTAATTTACAGGCAAAACCCTCAAGGTCAAGTCCATGGAATTACATATGTAGACCATACTACAAAATGCATTTTTAATGGCAGTGCATTGGGCGTTCAATATGCAGCAAAAGCAATGCTGGAAAGATGCGGTAATGTAAGGGTTAAACCTGACGGAAATAAATATGAAAACAAAATGCAGAAGGAAGAAGGAATTAAAAATCCTGCTTTTATTTCTGAGAAAGAATTACAAAAGATAATCGACAGCATTTTACAGCCTAAATATACGTCCGAATATATTCCCGCCAGCTTAAAAAGCAGACGAAAAAAAAGAAAAAGAAAAGGGCAGTCCGACAATTAATTTAACACTAAAGCCATGGCGATGCAGACAGGAGAAAATGATCAGGCACTTAGAAAAATTTTAGATATGACCAGGCTCATAAGCATAACGCTTTTGGCTATTCACTTCTATTATTACGGTTATTCGGTTTTTAAACATTGGGAACTAGTCAGCCCATTTAGCGATAAGATTTTACACAACATTTACAATACAGAGCTTTTCAGTAATTTTCATAAAACAAAGTTTTTTGCCTTGGGTCTACTACTCATTTCATTACTCGGTGTAAAAGGAAGAAAAGATGAAAAACTGCAGTTAAAAACGGCATTAAATTACATCCTGGCAGGACTGATTTTGTATTTTATAAGTTACCTGTTTTTGCTGACAGTTCTTAGTCCAGTTTTTAAAATTGCAGGTTATATTATATCTACTTCAATAGGATATCTTATGATGCTTTCCGGAGGTACGCTTCTGTCAAGAATTATCAGTCGAAAATTAAATCATAAAGATATTTTCAACAAAGAAAATGAAACTTTCCCACAGGAAGAACGGCTTATAGAAAACGAATACTCTGTTAACCTTCCGGCTTGTTATTATTTAAAAGATAAAGTCCGAAACAGCTGGATTAATATTATCAATCCTTTTCGATCGCTTCTGGTTCCGGGAACACCAGGTTCGGGGAAATCTTATTTTGTAATTCGCCATGTAATTACCCAGCATATTCAAAAAGGATTCAGTATGTTCGTTTACGATTTTAAATTCGCTGATCTAACCATCATTGCTTATAATACCTGGCTGAAATACCGACATCTTTATGCTGTTGAACCCAAATTTTACATGATTAATTTCGATGATCTGAGCCGCACCCACAGATGCAACCCTCTGTATCCTGAATCGATGACGGACATTACTGATGCAGCGGAATCAGCAAGAACTATTCTACTGGGACTAAACCGGGAATGGATTAAAAAACAGGGTGACTTTTTTGTGGAATCACCTATCAATTTTCTCACAGCTATTATATGGTATTTACGAAAATATAATGATGGGGAATTCTGCACTCTTCCGCACGTTATTGAACTCATGCAGCTGGATTACGACAGTCTCTTTACACTGCTGAGAACAGAAAAAGAAATTGAAGTGCTTATCAATCCATTTATCAGCGCTTACCTTAAGGATGTTAGTGAGCAGCTTGAGGGACAAATTGCCTCTGCCAAAATTTCCATGGCAAGGCTTTCTTCCCCGCAGCTGTACTATGTACTTTCAGGGAATGACTTTACTTTGGACATTAATAACCCGCTTAAACCTAAGATTGTATGCATGGGAAATAACCCCCAGAAAATACAAACTTACGGCGCAGTTTTATCACTTTATGTAAGCCGTTTAATCAAGCAGGTCAATCAAAAAGGAAAACTCAAAAGCAGCCTGATATTTGATGAATTTCCTACAATTTATCTTAACAATATGGACAGCTTAATTGCTACGGCAAGAAGCAATAAAGTAGCGACCTGTTTAGGAATACAGGACTTCAGTCAGCTTAGAAAAGATTATGGACGGGAACAGGCGGATGTGATCTTAAATATTACAGGAAACATCATAAGCGGTCAGGTCACCGGTGATACAGCCAAACAGCTTTCCGAACGATTTGGAAAAATTATGCAGGACCGCGAAAGCTTGTCTATTAACAGTGCAGACACTTCGATCAGCCGTTCCAAACAGTTGGAATCTGCCGTACCCGCTTCCAAAATTTCTTCTTTAAGTTCAGGGGAATTTGTAGGTATTGTAGCCGATAATCCTGATTGTAAAATCGAGCTGAAAACCTTTCACTCCGAGATTATAAACGATAATGATGCGCTTAAAAAGGAACAGGATAATTATCAGGACATTCCCATAATCCGAAGAATTGACAGTATCATGGTGCAGCGAAATTACATGCAGATTAAACAAGATGTGCAGGATATTATGCATGCCGAAATGGAGCGTCTGCTCAGTGATCCTGCACTGACTTATCTGGTCATAAAAAAATAAATAAAAAACTTTTTAATACGGCAGATCTTCAAGCAAATTAATAGTTCTTGAATCTGTCTGGGCATCTAGAAAACTCACTATCAAATTACTGCCAGTCTGATCAAGCCTGTCAATAAATGAATCTAGTTTTTCTTTCAAATTTTCTTCTCCTTCATGATTGGTTAAATGCAGTGTGCCTGACTTTACGCTTCTTTCGAACATATCTAATACTTTCTGGTCAGGATTATGATGTTTGCCGTCTGCAGATATTACATAATGTTTAGCAGTAATTTTCTGCAGAAATTCCTCTGTAATATTTGCATCACTGCCATGATGAGGTATTTTTAATATATCAACATGGAGTTTGCCTTCTTCATCCAAAAGATTATTATTTTTCAGGCCTTCATAGATATCATCACCTCTGCCATCACCGGTAAGCAGTATTTTTTTATCTTGATATTCAATCAAACCAACAATACTGGAAAGATTAAATGGCGATTTATCACTGCTTGCCATGGAAGCCAAAATAATGGAATCATCCCCTTTTTCCTTTGCCTTTGCAAGGTCTTCATCCCACTTTTTCTGCAGCTCTATTAAACGCTGTTCATTGGGATGTATAACGTGTATTGAAACGTCTGCTCCAAGATTTACTTTTGAATTTGCTGAATCGCCGCGTACTAGCCTTGCCGAACTGCCTGGAAGGACTGTAAAGGGACTGTTTATTGAAAGATCTAAAAGACCTGCATTATCCCTTATGGTTCTGCCCTGGCCCGTAGAGGCAATAACTGCCGAGATGTGTTCATCGGCTTGATCCAAAATAGGATTAGCGGCAATCTGCATTGACGCAGTTTCAGCATCTGTGCTTATATCAGTTATCACAGGAATTTCAATATTTCCGATTATGTCATCAAAGCTGTTGAACCAGAATTTATCAATTTTAAAACTTAGTTCTCTAGCCTCTGACTGCTCTTGAACCAGATCATTTGTAAGCCTGACAATACCATTAACATGATCATCATCAGCATGGCTTACCATAACCATTGAAATCGGAAGTGACTCATCCGGATAAAGCTGGTCTTTGATATTAAGCAGCCTGGGTTTTAAATACTTCTTGTAGATTCCCGACGGCCCTGCATCAATTACAATAATTTGAGGACTATCAGGCGAGCCGTAATGCAGCAGAAGACAGTCGCCCTTATATGCCTGCAGAATTTCTAAACTTAAAATCATAGCATTTTTATTTTAAATTAATTTTTTATTTAAACCGCTTGAACAGCCCTTAAAACATCGAGCATGCCACAGCCTTGAAAATATTTCTCCCTTCCAAGATCCGTAGCAGTGCTGCATAAAATTTCTTTAATCTTATCTGGTTTTCCGATCAGCTCACGGTGTTTTGACAATATAAGTGCCGCCGCTCCGGAAACATGAGGAGCCGCCATGGAAGTTCCATCCATTCTATCCATTCCATCATTAGGCATGGTAGACATGATTTTCTCACCGGGAGCCACTAAATCGGGCTTTATCCTGCCGTCACCAGTTGGGCCTTTACTGGAAAAATAAGAAACGCCGTAAGCATGAGGCTGGTTTCGGTGAGTAGCACCTACTGTAATAACCCGCTGTGCATTTCCGGGATCTGTTATATTTACCATTCTAAATCCCATGCTCAAACTGCCTTCTTTAGATTGGTACATCGTCTGTCCGAGATTTCCGGCCGCTGCCACTACAACAGTGCCTTCGGCAACTAGGCGGTCGCAGGCAACACAGACAGGGGTCTGGCCGCAGGCATAACTTGCAACATCGTGTTTCATCGAAAAGCTCATGTTAACCCCGTGAATGGATAAATTCTCTTTCTGATTATTCAGCCATCTGACAAATTGGATTGCAGCCAGAATATTAAATTCTTCTGAAATTCCTGAACTATCCATAACGCGTATATCATAGAGCTGAATTCCCGGACACATGCCTATTAGTCCATTTTCCGGCTGATTAGCCGCCAGAATGCCGGCAACATGCGTTCCGTGAGGATTTCCCGGAGGCCTGTAATCCTGCAGATTATGCGGAATCCTCAAAATGGGTGCTATCACTGACCAGTCAAGCATTCTTCCAAATTTTAAATTACGTCCGATCTCCATTATATAGGTCTCGAATTCTTCATCACTGAGAGTTCTGTCATCAGAAAGCTCTGCCTGTGATTCATTTCTTACAGCACTGGAATCATTGGAATTCTCATCTGCTTGGTTTTTATTTGAAGTATAGGATTTAATGTAAGCATCACTTATAACCTCTCTAAATTTTGTAAAATCATAGGTGGCTGCGATTCTTGTATTATTAGGATTTCTCTCGGCAGAAGATCCCATCGCTACTGCAAAAGGCTCAGAGGTACTTTTGTTTATTTTTCTGAATGCGGTATGCCTGGCATCAATGCCTGAATCGATAACAGCCCAGGAAATACCCGATCCGTCGATGTCAAAAAGACGTCTTCCTGAATCTGCTTTAGTGGCCGGAACTGATGATTCAATCGAAAGAGTGGCTGTCCGGTTTCTGTTTATAGACCATAATGTAATTTTTCTATTCGGCTTCTCCCTAATCACAAAAAGCCATTTTCTGTAGGCTTGATAGCTCCATATTTCTTTTGAAAAATCTTTTGGAGAATAATATAATATCTCGGAAATCATCTGGTCCAGCCATAGATAATGATTGGTAGGATTTCCGTTTTCATCCCACAGATAGTTCTGCCACCAGTTAGTCAGAGGAAGTGCAATGGCAATCATTTCAAAGAATGTTAATCTCACGACAATGCTGTCTCCGTTGCTGGCCATCTGATAACCAGCCTTTTCATCCCTTAAAGTGCGTTTTAAAAGATATTCGCTCAATTCGGTAAACAATTCAGCCACAGAAGATTTCTTGTGCGGAATCAATATCAGATCTGCCCTGTAATTCTTGTCATTCCTATGTTCATAGTAGTCCAGCCAGACATCAGGATAAACCGGGGAATCCTGCGTAAAGCGCGGTCCGCTTTCCATCTGGTTAAAAATCAGCTTTTCAATAAATTGATTATCTTCTGCCATGTAGATATTTTAATATATTATTCAATGAATTGCGGTCTTATCTTTAAGCCACATTTTTTTATTTCTAATCTGCTTCCATCTAAACTCAGATCTATCTGTAAAAGGGCAGGGCTTGAAGATCATCACCATATCCAGCAAACATTCTTTGGGTCACTTTTACATCCGGAGAATCTTTCTTTCTCAAAAGAAGCTGAAAATTATCTCCTATCTTGATAGGATCTCCATTTCTTGTCGGAATAAATTTCAGCAGCCAGTTTTTGAAAACCTGCGCTGAATCATAAGATTCAAAAACAAGTTCGTAAAGATCACCCGCCACAATTGTACTTTGCAGGATAAGACGTGTTCTATCATTAGAAGGGATCTGATCTTCCCCTTTTTTTGAAATATTATAAAAAGCAGGTATAAAATCCTTTCTATTAAAAATGACGATATCCTTTTCGATATTAGTACCGTTAAAATATTCTACCGTATCATCCCATTCATAAAAAGTTTTAGCACCCTTTTTCACATGCCTGTAAGCATACGAATATTTTAGTTTAGCCGAAATCAAATCAGGGTAGATCTGCATATCAGGAACCATAACCGAGTAAAGATCAGCTTTTAGCTTATCAGCAGTATTATAATTTCCTGCCGCTGTTTTATAGTTCGATATTTTAAAAAGAGCTTGAGGCATCTCTTCAAACTTCATTGTTAGGTCAGCTGCAATATTTCCGGTAAGATCAATTTCACGCATACCCTCCTGCTCTATGTCAATGCGTTTCTCCTGCATTTTTCCATTTAAGGCAACATATCTGTATTTAATTTTCTGAGCTTCATTTTTGGTAATCGTCCCCTTAGCGCTCACATAAGGTGTTGCGCCTCCCGATACGGTAGTTTTAGAAGACCCTTCGGTTTTCTCGCTTGTTGTTCCTGTTGAAAGACCCGTGCCTGCAGTGGCTTCCAAAGATTGATTCAGAGTCATCTCAGCCACGTCGGCACTGCCGTATTCGGTTACAAATTTATTCCACTTAACAAATTTTAATGGAATTGAATCTGGAATCAAAAGGCTGAACTGTATATATTCTATTCGATCAGCCGAAGTATATGGCGCATTATCACCTTTAATTTTTAGAAAGTCACGATTTTTTTTAATACTAAAAATCATTTGAATATTTTTCGAAGTAAAATCAAAGGACGATTTCTCACCTGCTTTTAAATATTTTGTGCTCAGCAGTGTTATTAACTTATCACTCTCCGGGTTCCTGGATGCTAAATTTTTAATTAGTTCTGCCTGCCCCTCTCCGGAGAGATCCCACAAAGTTTTGCTGTTATCAACCCCTGCTGCAGGTTCTATTTTCATTCCAAAAACAGATATGTCCACGCGGTCGGAACTATCAATCACAGAATTTTCGATGTTTTTATACCTTTTGACTGTTGTGCATCCAGTCATCACCAGAAGTAAACAAATGTAATAATGTCGCATATCAATAATCCTTTTAAACAATGTTTTCTTTCTTAGCCGTCACATAATCACAATATACCTGGCCTGCACTGCCATTTGTACTTTGTAAACAACGTATAGAAATATTTTTGACTAAAACTATATTAGACGGAAACGAATAGCTGCGTCTGCAGTCAATATTCATATTTGAAGTATAAATATTAGAAGGATTCTTGTCAATACAGGATTTTTGTCCGCCTGTTGATTTAATTAGGTAATACATAATTATTAGTTTTAAGATTAAACCGTTTTAAACAATAAATACACTAAACAAAAAAAACTTTTTCAAACCCTTCAATTACAGGGCAACGACGTATAAACTCTGAATGCTTGAGCCGAAGAATTATCACTGCTGCACTATCTGCAGATCAGCTGCTTACAGTGAAGTAAAAATATAAAAAACGGTTTACCTCTCTACAGGTACAAATACTTGTTTTTACCCTTTAAGAAATCTAATACCTCTATTTTAACAATCTGCAGATACATGGCAGCACATTTCGCTTCTTAATTGATGCGGATAATGGGCTGTAAAATTCATTTTCATTCGAAACGGACTAAAAGGCAGCCAAGATAGTGCCCGCCGTCTCCTGCATGCGCATAACGGCTAGCGCCGCCCTTCGGGACTTATAGCACTCCGGCTTCCTTATCCGGACACTTTACTTGTGCTTTCTTTTTTCCCGTTTTTTCTTTTGAAAAAATTCATTTGGCGAAATACGGGAGAAGAAAACTTAAAACAAGTATTCACTAAAAATATTCGAATCATGGAAATCACAGGACGAATTGTAAAAGATGCCACAGTGCATAAAATTTCAAATGACAAACAGGTTGTTAATTTCTCTATCGCCATAAATGACAGCTACAAGCCAAAAGGCAGTAGCGAGTACAAAGAAATTGTAACCTATATCGATTGTTCCTATTGGTTGAACAGCAAATTAGCAGACTACCTAAAAAAAGGCGCTCTTGTTCAGCTTTTTGGTCGAATCGGTCTAAATGTCTACTCGAGCTCTGACGGTAAGGCTTTAGGCAGTCTGACCTTTCAAACAAACAATCTTAAAATTTTGGCTTTTGCCAAAAAAGCACAAACACCTGAAACAGCTTCAACACCTAAAGCACAGCAAAACCAAAAGGATGAACCCGATGACCTCCCATTTTAAATGCTAAGCGCAATTTTAAATATCAACGCCAAAAAATCAATAGTTATGAAAGCCTTAAGAAAATCAAGTTACAGAGAGTACGCAGTAAGCGCAGAATTTGACAAAATAATCTTAGCCAACATGGATGGCTATGATGGCACGAAGAAAGAACAGCTTAAATCATTCTTGGAAGATTTACAGCGAGGTGGCTGTATAAGCGGTATGATAGGAAAATTTATTTATCACTCTGACTGCAAAGAATTTTACGTCAATCATCTTGACGACCTCGAAGATATAAGAAAGGAATTGGAAGACACACTTGGGGAACCAATTGCAAACCGCTATGAAAGTCCGCACTACACTTTTATGTGTTGGCTTTGTTTCGAAGAATACTGTTTTGACATCTACCGAAACCGTTTTGAATAAAATCCTTATCAATCTTAAATCTTCCATCATGAAAGCTTCTGAACAATTTAAAACTGCTATAGAAAATTATCTAAACGACATGGCGCAAATGGATTTAGTCTTTGCGCCCAACCTCAACAAAGCATCCAAAAATATTGAAAGCTGTATCAATTACATTTTCGGCGAGGTTAAAAAAACAGGCCTTTGCGCCTTTGACAATCAGGAAATATTTGACATGGCTGTTAAATATTATACCGATGATACTATCCTTTCCCCTCTTCCCATTAGCTGTAAAGTAGTTATAAATCCGCCTGTAGTGGCTGATTTGTTCACGTCCGCTCCAATGGGGTCTCCAATTACGGAGAAGAAAACTATAGTAAAACTAGAGGCAAAACCTGCGCAGAAAACCTTAACGCTTTTTGACCTATGACACCGAAAACCATTACAGAGAAAGAGATAGTAGGTTTAAGCTCAACACTTAAACCTATTTCAGAAAAGATGCAATCTTGGGCAGAAAAAAGTATTTTCCTAAAATGGGGAGTTCTCTCTCGTGGAAAATTCCATTGCCTTGAATGTGCCCATTCTTGGAAACCAAATAAGCAAAATGCATCGTGCGAGAAATTTATAAAATGCACTGTCTGTGAGGGAAGGCTAAAAATGCAGGCATGCAATCAGGTTCATTTCAAGGAAGTTGAATACTCTGCCGTTTTGGATATATGCCAAGGTTATCAGGTGGTGCGTATCATCTGCTCGCACAAGCACATGAAAAAGAATTTTTCGCCTTCCTATTTTCACAAAGAAGTAATGCAACACTGGATAAATCTAAAAGGAGAAGTGAGAACCATGTCGCTTAGTACAAACGTTTTTTCAGGTGCATACGATGCATGGCAATACTATTCTGCTCTTGAAATACGACCAAAAGACTTTCAAAACTCGCCAAAGTACCGCATTAACCCTTATAAGATATATCCCAATTTAAAAGTGCTTCCTGTTTTGAAAAGAAACGGTTTTAAAAGTGGTTTTTACAATATCGCTCCGCAAATACTTTTTACTTCTCTTTTAAAAGATTCTATTGCGGAAACTCTTTTGAAATCTTCACAGGCTTCACTCCTATCCTATTATCTCATGTCTCACGAACAGCATATTAAAGAAAATTGGCAGGCGGTTAAAACCTGCCTCAAATACTCTTATAAAATTGAGGATTTCAAAATATGGGAAGATTACATAACCCTGCTCTGTTGGTTTAAAAAAGACCTCAGCAGTTCCGCTTTTGTTTGCCCTGAAAATCTTAATGAGGCTCATGATAAATTTGTGGCTAAAAAAAGGCAATTACAGCGAAAAAAATATCTTTTGAAAATGCGCTCTGAAATCCTAAAAGCCCAGAAAGTTTACGCAGAAGAAAAAAAGCATTTTTTCGGACTTTGCTTTAAAGAGAAAAACCTGACAATTAAAGTATTGAAAAATGTGCAGGAATTTATGGAAGAAGGCGACACTCTACATCATTGCATTTTTACTAATGAATATTACAAGAAAAAGGATTCCCTTATATTATCTGCCAGAATAGATAATAGACCTATCGAAACTGTAGAAATTTCTCTTTCGAAAATGGAGTTAGTCCAATCTCATGGGATGAAAAATAATAATTCACCACATCATCAAGTTATCCAAAACATCATGAAAAAAAACCTTTATAAAATTGGTTCAAGAATGAAGAAGTAAAAAACTAATTCAAGTGACAAAACATAAAGTTTACACCAAAATACTATCTCATATTTTGTTATATACAATATAAAATTTTACTTTTAAACCTTAAACCTTTTCAAATGAATAGAATTAAATTGGAATTAGAGAAAAAAGGACTGACGCAGACTTGGTTAGCTGAAAATTTAGGCAAAAGCTATAATATGGTTAACTCTTACGTTCAGAACAGAAGGCAACCAAGTATTGAACAATTGTACAAAATAGCATCGCTTTTAGAAATAGAAGCAAAAGAACTTTTGGTTGAAAATAATAGTGTAATAAACTAAATGGTAGACGTAAAAATTAAATATAGTATCGCATTTACTGCTGGAGCTCTTCTTACAAGAGAAACAGAAGCGTTTATATCTGCTATTAATAATATTGATGATTTCCTCGAAGGAAAAGAAACAATTGACTTTAATGTAATTCATGTAAATGCTGAAAGTTCAAAAAAAAGATTGAAGAATGAAATCGAAAAAAGACTACTTGCTTTAAATAATGAGAATTTAATAAATCGATTTGCAGTTTCAGATATAAACAGCAAAAATTTAATATTGTTCTATGGCATTTGCAAATGCTATCCTATAATTAAGCATTTCATGTTGGAAATTATTTTAAACAAATGGCAAAACCTAGATTTTGAACTTGAGGTTTCGGATTTTAAAAACTTCCTATACCGGAAAATGGACTTTCATCCTGAATTAGAAAAAATCACAGAAAAATCGATTTCCAAATGCGGACAGGTGGTTATAAAAATGCTTGTGGATTTAGGAATGGTAAATAAAAATAAAATTCAAAAAATTCAAATAAGTAATTCAATTATTAGTGAATGTAATAAAGTTGGCGACCATTGGTACATGGACGTATTATTGTTAAATGACATTGAAAAACAAGAAATATAGTGATATTAGACAGCAATAAATTATATAACCTGATGTCAGACCGTGGCTTTCAAGAGCCTAGAACTGGAAATTTATTCTTTCCTGCATATATTTATACTTATAATCCAGAAGCGGAATATGAAATGCGGAAAGAGATAGCCTTTTTAATTGAAAAGTTAAAACGCCCAAACAATTATTTAGAATGTTTAGTTATAAATATGTATGAGGAAATGATTAGCTTTTTAAAAAGTGAAGAATTCTCTGGCAGAACACTTTTCGATCTAATTACAGAAAAAGAAAAAGAAGATCCAGAGGATGCTTTAGATTGGATTTTGGAAGAAATTAATGACGGGAATTTTTATAAAAATTTTGAGAATAAAGTGAAAGCACATTTTGCAGTAAAAAACGACAAAAAAGTGTATCTCATTTTACATGGATTTGGTACAGCTTACCCCTATTTAAGAGTCTCTGATTTTTTAAAAAATACGGAACAACTAATTAAAGAATTCAAAGTAATTATTTTTTATCCAGGCAATTACGAGAACAATAATTACAATATGTTTGGATTACTGAACGACGATAACCTTTACAGAGCCAACCACTTGAATAAATATATAGCAACAGAATAGTAATATGACAGCAATTAAAGAACTTTACGATAAAGAAATTACCCGACCAATTAATCCTGCCGTAGTTGTTAGTGAAATGGAAGAATATTTCACCGATCAGGAGATTGAAGAATATGTATTCACACCAGGCATTACTAAAAACGTTTATAAATTTTTAGATGTTATAGCTAACAAAAAAGAAGGAAAAACAGGTGTTTGGATAAGCGGATATTATGGTAGCGGAAAATCACATTTTATCAAATACTTATTCTATTGCCTGAATAAAAAATACAGAGAAAAGGCTTTTGTAAATTTCAAAGAAGCCGTTAAAGATATTGGAGCTTTAGAAGAACCAAATCCTAATCTTTTGGCTTTGCTTCAAAAAAAATTGGATGCTTTTGAAATCGAAGAAATCATGTTTAATATTGACGCGGTTTCTGGGAATAAGGATGCCAAAGATCGTATTACAAGAGTACTATTAAATCAATTGAATTCATTTAGAGGATTCAATAGTTCTAATATAGCTTTGGCTCTTTATTTAGAAAAGTTATTAAACAACAAAGGAAGCTTCGAGGAATTTAAACAAAAAATAAAGAAAGAATTTGATGAAGATTGGACGGGCATTAATATTCAGCGATTTGTAAAATCGTCATTAAACAAAGTACTACAAATTGCATGTACTTGTAATTCAGAATTCGATGTAGATTCTTTAAAAAATGCTATAAAAGATAAAGACCAAGACTATACAATTGAATTTTTAATTGAAGAATTTCAAGATTTTCTAAAAAACAAGCCTGAAAACTACCGACTGATATTTTTATTAGATGAAGTTTCACAATACATTGGTTCTAATACAGCCCTTTTGCTCAATCTTCAAACTATTGTTGAAGAAATTGGAACTAAAATTGGAACTAAAATCTGGGTGGTATGTACAGCCCAGCAGGATTTATCCAATTTGATTGATACCACAGATACCAAAACGGGTGACTTTGGTAAAATTCTAGGTCGTTTTGAAACCATAATTTCTCTTGAAAGTCAAGACGCAACCTACATCACCAAAAAAAGGGTTTTAGAGAAAAAAGCCGATGGCATTGGAATACTTTCTGAATACTATAAAAAAAATAAAGGTGCTATAGACAATCAGTTTGTGTTCAATCATGACCTGTATGAAAATTTCCATAACATAAATGATTTCACCCTAACTTATCCTTTCGTTCCGTACCAATTCCGATTAATTTCTGATGTGTTTGAAAGCTTCAGTAATGTGGGTTATGTAGGTCAGGGAGTAAAAAATACGGAGCGTTCTATTCTAGGAATTACACACTACACTGCTGAAAAATGCAAAGATGAACAAGTAGGTTATTTTGTTCCTTTCGATTTGTTCTTTAATGATCAGTTCGATAAAAATCTGACATTCATCGCTCGTAGCATACTCGATAGAGCGTATAATATTAATGAAGTTAAAGAAACGGAATTTGCGAGAAGAGTAGTCAATACACTTTTTATGATTTCTAATTTAGGAGAAAGCCACAGGGTTAACTTTCCAGCTACAGTAGAAAATTTGGCATTACTGTTAATGAATGCGGTAGATACACCAAAACTAGAAGTTCAAAAACAAGTCACTGCAATTTTAGAATTATTAGTAGAAAAGAACATCATACAAGTAAGTGAAGGAAAATACCGCTTTCTTAAAGATGATGAAATTGATGTAGCACAATTAATCAAAACAACCTCAATTAGTAGCGAAGACAGACTAGATTATTTCTACAAAGACATTATTGAGAAAGTACTGAAACCAAAACCAGACATCAACTTTTTCGGAAACAGAAATTTTAAAGCGGCTATAAGTATTGATGATAAAGAAATCATCAGAAATGGAGATTTTAAAATCAAATTCTCTGTTTTTGATATTAGTGATATTCAGCAACTGGCATACAGCAGTCCAGCTCAAGACTTGATCATTGCAATTAGTGAGTGGTTCAACGTAGATAAAGACTTAAAAAATAAGGTACAGGAGTACGTCCGTACTCAAAAATTTATAGTTAATAATTCGGCTAATGCTACTGGTACCCGTGTTGAAACGCTAAACAATTTTAGGATTAATAATTTAATTCTATTAAACGAAATAAAATTACGTTTCGAGCAAAAGTTTTTGAACACGAGTATAGTTTCCAACCAACAAATTATAGCATCGGAACAATTAAGCGGTGCCAATACAACAAGTCGTTTAGAGGATATTATCATAAAACATTTAGAGGAAACCTATAAAAAACATCCTTTGAGTAATGCTTATGCCAAATCCAATGCAGATTTAATCAATAATGCCAAATCCAAACAGATCAAAGCCAATACTGGTTTAGATCCTGCCGAGGAAGAAGTAGTAAATAAAATGAAACTCATGGGTGAAAATCCTAATGTAGGCGATGTAGTGAAGAACTTCGAAAAAGCACCTTACGGTTGGAAAGATATTGCAACATTAGACATTCTTTTAAAAATTGGTCAAAAAGGAGTAAAACGTTTCGAGTGGAAAAATGACAGTATCGATTTTACACAATTTGTAGATAAAGGACTAAACAATCGGGAACGCGATTCTATTCTAATTTTAAACCAAAAAGCACATTCGCAAGACGAAATTAACGAGTTCATTCATTCCATAAACCACGAAATATTTGCAGACAATGTAATTGCAAACTCTTCTGATTTAAAAGAAGCAATCGATCAGTTAAAACTCAAAGTAGCAGCCAAACTTTTAGAAGTTAACAAATTAAAAGATGAATATGAGGTATATACATTTGGAACACATCTAAAAAAATTCCACAAAGGATTAACAGAATTATATGAAGCCCGTGACCAGGAACAAGTTTTGGAATTAGTAAAGCAAAACAAAACTGCTTTAAAAACCGACCGGGATCAATACATGTATGTAGTAGAGTTTATTGAGCATAACTTAAAATCGTATCTACAAATAAAAGAATTCATCAGCGACAATAAAAGCAATTTTACTGCACTAGATGATACAGAACAAGTTACAGCAAAACAAGTTACAGAATACGTACAGAACGACAAAGAACCTTGGGACAGATTGCCCCAAATGAAAAAGGCATACAAAGAAATTCATGATGCACTGCAAAATAAGATTAAAGACTTACGTTCAGAAACTGTGCAGCTATACGAACAAGTATTTAAGGAAATTGAAGAACATAAAAATAAATTAGGCATAACGGAAGCCAATCTGACAACTGATCCAATTTTTATTAACAGAATTGAAAAAGAGAAAAATTACAATCAACTAGAAGTCTATAATGTAAAAATTAATGATTTTAGAACCGAGAACATTAAAATTCTTGAAGATTTTAAAGCCAAAGCCGAAGCCAAAAAATCAGGCAAAGAATACCAGCAAAGTGTCACTATCAATGTAGCCAACGAAATGCCGCCCACCACAATTGAAACAGCCGAACAATTGGAAGAATACATTACTAAATTAAGAGAAAAACTAATGTTCAAGCTAGCCAAAAATCAAAAAATATTCCTGAATTAAATTGCCCTCAATTAGTTGGGTGTCCAAAGGACGGCGTGTTTTTTTCTAACTATTAAAAATTTAAACTTTGAATACCAACAACATAAAATCTTTCGCCAAGCAGGCAAGGTTAATTTTAATGGACGGCGTTAAACAACGCCTTTTATATTGGGGTTTTGACGCCAACGGAAACAATACAGAAACAGTAGAAACTACAACTGGTGGATACCTATTTCGCGGAAACGTTTTCAATGATGAAAGCGTTCCTCCAAAATGGCAAAAACTAAAAACCAAACTCACCAACAATCAAGCAGTCCAAGACACCATTGAAGAAGCTGCTTATACCTGGTTCAATCGCTTGATGGCAATAAATATTTTAGAAAAAAGAGGATATATTCAACCAACATTAACCTATACTACCGAACTTAAAACACCACAAATAGTTCAAAATGCCAAACGTGGCCAACACCAACTAAAGCAACAAAAATACATCGACCTGTTGCAACAGTATTTGGTTGACGATCAGGAAGAACAAGCACTTGGTTTACTCCTGACTCGTTTGTGCAATAACAACATACTTTTGCATGATGTTTTTGGCCGTATTGATGATTATACCGAAATCCTATTACCCAACAACCTTTTGCAACGCAATGGCATTATCGATTTGCTAAACAGTGACGTAATCACGACTACTGAATACAAAGAAGTAGAACTCATAGGTTGGTTATACCAATTCTACATATCCGACAAAAAAGACGAAGTTTTCAAAGGTTTCAAAGCCAACAAAAAAGCCAGGCCCGAAGACATTCCGGCAGCAACCCAAATCTTTACACCCAAGTGGATTGTAAAATACATGGTCGAAAACACCGTAGGTAAAATTTATCTCGACTTTGACAAAGCCTCATCTCTTAAACCAGAGATGAAATATCTTGTAGTGAATGAAGCCGAGGAAACAATTCACAACTCACAACTCACAATTCACAATCTCGAAGACCTAACCCTCATCGATCCTGCATCAGGTAGCGGACACATCTTGGTAACTGGTTTTGAGCTCTTGTTTAAAATGTACCGAGAACAAGGATACACGGCCAAGAATGCCGTAATAAGCATTTTACAAAATAACCTTTTTGGTTTAGACATCGACGATCGTGCCATGCAATTGGCACGTTTTGCTGTTTTATTAAAAGCTGCAGAATTTTACCCTGAAGTGCTAAAAGCTTCAGATAACAATCCATTACTATTACCACACATTTATAGCTTTCCGGAAATCCATCATTTCCAACTCCAGGAATTACAAAGTTTCTTAACACCGCAAGGTGCCACTTATGTAATTGAGCTCAAAGAAGCTTTAGCACTATTAAACCAAGGAAAAAATATTGGTGCTGCCTTAAAAATAGAACTTTCGCAAAAAGCCCATACATTTATAACCACACGGTTACACGACTGGAACACCCAAGCTCTAACTGGTACTTTAGACATCCTGCAACAGGATTTATGGAATAACCTAAAGCCGTTTCTCGAAGTCTTGCTGGTGATGACCAAAAAATACACTGCTGTAGTGGCAAACCCTCCTTATATGGGGCAAAAAAGCATGAATGCGGAGTTGAAAAATTATGTGAATGATAACTATCAATTATCAAAATCCGACTTGTTTGCCGTATTTATGGAAGTTTGCCTTTCCATGAACCTACAAAAAGGACTAATGGGTATGATTAACCAACATTCATGGATGTTTTTATCTTCTTATGAGAAACTGCGCGAAGATATTGTAAGTAATTACGGCATCATAAATATGCTTCATTTAGGAGCCGGAACATTTGAAGAAATTAGTGGTGAGGTGGTGCAATCTACCACATTCATAATTAAAAATGAAAAACCTGTAAAATCTTTAAAAGGAATATTTTATAGATTATTAAAAACAAAATCTGAAGATAGAGAAAAAGATTTTTTACAACATAAATTTATATTTAATAGAATTGAGCAAAAAGATTTTAAATTAGTTAATGGAACTCCAATTTCATATTGGATTAGTAGTAAAATTCAAGAAATATTTACAACATCTCAATTAATCAAGGAAATGTATAGTCCTAGACAAGGTATGTCAACAGGGAAAAATGATATGTTTTTAAGATACATCCACGAGTTAGATAAAAATAAAATAGGATTTCCATATGATAAAAGCAAGAAATGGTCATTGTATTATAAAGGTGGCGGTTACAGAAAATGGTATGGAAATGTAGACATGCTAATAAATTGGCAAAATGATGGAGAAAAAGTTAAAAAGTATAAAGGGTCAGTTATAAGAAATAGTAATTATTATTTTAAAAAATCTTTAAGTTGGACTTTAATGGGATCAAAATCATTTGGATTAAGATTTAATTATCCAGCAATTTTCGATGCTGGATCAAGTTCATTATTTGTTGAAGATGAATACTATGAAATAGTTGGAGCATTAATGAATTCATGTGTTGTGAATGAACTTTTACAAGCAATAAATCCTACATCTAATTTTAGCAATGGGGTTATTGGAGTAGTCCCAGTAATTTTACCAACAGAAAAACTTTTATTAAATAAAATAAAAGAATTGACAATTGAAAATATTAAAATTTCAATAAAAGACAATAATAAATTAGATACGGAATGGAACTTTGAGCAATCTCCATTGTTAAATAAAAGTACTTCGATAAAAGAGGCGGTTCAAAAATGGCAGGGAAACGTGACCGAAGATTTCTTTAAATTGCATGAAAATGAGGAAGAACTCAATCGTATTTTTATAGCTGTTTATGGTTTACAAGAAGAGTTAACTCCAGAAGTAGCATTAAAAGACATTACTATTTTGCAAGAAGAACTAAATGGCAAAGGACTAGAACAATTAGAAACCACATTTCGATCTCAAGGTAAAAATGCAGTCGTACTTCCTATAAAAAAAGATCAGGTTATTAATCAGTTCATCAGTTATTGCATAGGCATTTTTATGGGACGTTACCGTTTAGATCAACCTGGTTTACACGTCGCGCATCCCAATCCTACAGAAAAAGAACTGCAGAATTATGTTATTCCCTCACAAGGAGAAAACTCATCAACAATTAATAATTCACCATTAACTATTGATGAAGATGCCATAATTCCAATTATGGGTAGCGAATGTGCTTTTCCAGATGACGCTTTGGTACGCATTAAAAACCTAATTCATGATCTTTGGGGCGAAGCAACCTTAACAGAGAATCTTAACTTCATTAACGAATGTTTGGGTGTAGATTTAGACAAATACCTTAACGAACAATTCTGGAAGGACCACACCAGCCGTTACAAAAAGAAACCTATTTATTGGTTATTCAGTTCTAACCCAAGCAAACCTAACACTGCAGCTTTCAAAGTACTGGTGTACATGCACCGAATGGATAAATATACGGTCAGCAAAATACAACGCAACTATTTGCATCCACACCAAGAATGGATTAAGCAAGAAAGAGACAAACTGATTGAAAATGAAAGCAACTTAAGCAAAAACGAACTCAAACGCCTAGAAAAACTTCGCTCTTGGGAACTGGAATGCAGAGATTACAACGAAATTTTAAAAACATTGGCATTACAAGAAATCGTCTTTGATTTGGATGATGGTGTGAGTGTGAACTATGAGAAGTTTGAAAGTGCTGTGGCGAAAATTTAAAAGACAAAAAAATAATGAGTTATCATAGTAAAAGTATAAAAGAAGTAGTTCATGATATAGAGTTTGAGAAAGCTTATCTTCCGGCAATACAAAGAAAATTTGTCTGGCCAAGATGGAAAATTGAACATTTATTCGATTCGCTAATGCGTAACTATCCAATAGGTTCATTTCTTTTTTGGGAATTGAAAGCAACAAAAGCTTATGAGTATGTTTTTTATAATTTTTTGAAAAATTATGATGAAAGAACTCCAAACAATGTTAGAAAAAATAGTAATTTCCTTCATCAGGAAATTATTGGTGTTTTAGATGGGCAGCAAAGATTAAGTTCTCTTTATTTAGGATTACAAGGTTCACACCGCGAAAGATTGAGATATCACAAATCTTTACAAGATTATGCCTATCCTGAAACGTTTTTATACCTAAACCTACTTTCACTACCCTATCAGGAAAAAGAAAGTAGTGATGGTAAAATTATAGATATCGAAAGAGAACAATTTTTTGAGTTTAGATTTTTGACCCAAGAAGATGCCAAACAAGTAGAGCGTAAAAATGAAGAACATAAAACAGAATATTGTTGCTGGTTTAAAATTGGAACTGTTCTCAGATGGAATGAGGATGCGGATATTGATAATGAATTTGACAAAATACTGGAAATACTAACAGATGAAAATCAAATAAAAGCTTTCAATGAACAGAAGAAATTTGTCAAAAAAGCATTGAGAGATTTACACAAAAGAACCGTAGAACCTTTAATAAATTATTTTAAGGTAACTAAAGATGACCTAGATGACATTCTTCAAATTTTCATTCGTGTAAATAGTGGCGGAACTATTTTATCTAAAACAGATTTATTGTTCTCAACTATTGTGGCAACTTGGGAAGATGGTAGAGATGAAATAGAAGCGTTTTTAAGAGAACTAAATGCTAAAGGAGATGGATTTTGGTTCAATAATGATTTCCTAATGCGTTGCTGTTTGGTATTATCTGATTTGCCTGTTCTATTTAAAGTTAATTCCTTCAAATCAGAGAATGTTCAACTTATTAAAGACAATTGGGATAATATTAAATCAGCACTTACTAAAACAGTCGATTTAATAGCTTCTTATGGTTTTAATGGTAGTGTTCTAACTTCTCAAAATGCAATAATAATAATTGCATATCATTATATGAAAGGTGGCAATAATACGGAACTTAACAAACAAGGATTACGAAAATATTTATTACACGCATCATTAAAAAATATTTATGGAGGTCAAGGAGATCAAGTAATTGCAAGTTTCAGAAATGCTTTGAGGACAGAAGGAAGCAAAACGTTCACATTAAAAAACGTTAATTTTCCTATTGATGAATTTATGGAGTTAAAATTACCAGCAAGTAAATCATTAAAAATTACTTCTGAGGATATCGAAGAATTTATGCAATATAAGAAAGGTGCAAACGCATTTTTTGTACTATCATTATTATATCCAAACTTGAGATATAATGAGATATACTTTCATCAAGACCACATCCATCCAGATTCAAGATTTTCAGACGCGAAATTAAAAGATGCTTTAATACCGCAAGATAAATGGTGGTCTTGGCAACAAATTAAAGACACCATGCCAAATCTTCAACTAATGGAAGGAAGACAAAACGAATCTAAAAACGCAAAACAATTCAAAGAATGGTTGCACGGTTCTGATGGGAATGGCAAGAAAAATGTTGCCGATATACCTAAATTTAGTTTAGATAATTATATACCGAATGATACTGAGTTAAGTATTTCAAATTTTGAAGACTTTTATCAAAAGAGAAAAATACTTTTAGTAAATCAAATTCATGTTGTTTTGAATGTTAAAAAAGAAAAAATATAGAATTTGTATTGGATAATTTTTAATAATTAAAATATGGAAGATTTTAATGAGTTAGAATGGATTAATCAATTTTTCGATAATGGAATTGATTTGCAACAAAACGAAGGTCTTGATAGAATAAGAAATTTTGCTTTGTTTTGGAATATGTTTGAAAATTTTGCTTGTGCCAATTTTGCAAATGTCACCAAAATTGAAAACTTTGTTGAAAAATTAAATGGCAGGACTGCAATCACTCTTGAATTAGTGAATCCTTATTTAGAATATTTTATTGATAGATATACCATTCCCAATAATCAAATTAATATTGATGGTTTACAATTCAGAGATAAAAGATCTGACATACTTGCCAGAGGTAAAGTATTAGCCGTTCTTGAAAGACAAGTAGTAACGCCAAAAGAAATACTTGAAGCTTTATTACTAATACTTTTAAGATTCCGAAACAATCTATTTCATGGAAATAAGCAAATTGTGAATTTAGAGGGTCAAATCACAAATTTCACCATTGCGAATAAACTATTGGCAGAAGTACTTACTCTAATGAGACAAAATCACTTAATTAGTTCATAAGAAATGACAATAATTGAGATAATGCATATTGCTAATCAATATATTGAAAACAATCGCGTTTTCGAGGTGTCTTATAATTTGTTTTTGCAACCACAAGGAAGGAACCTATATAATCAATTAGTGCGAGATCAGATTCATGAAAATTCTTATGGAGTTTATGTTTGGGAAAATACTCAAACCAATGAAATTGTATATATTGGTATGGCTGGTAAGGTTAAAACTAATGGACAAATGGGATCTCATTCTTTAATAAATAGGCTAGTTGCTTCAAGAGGCAGGGTTAATGGACGTGATATTCTAACTAATGATTATTTATCTAATTATATGCAAAACAACAATGTGAATACATTGACATTTCATATTTTATATACCACTAATCAAACACCACCGTCCTATTTGGAATCCGTATTATTGTATAATTTTTACACTCAAAATGGAGTTTTGCCAAAATTAAATAATGCGTTTTAAAACTATAGTTAAAAATAATATGGATTTATTCAGTAGTTTAGAAGAAGAAAACAATAATATCCGTAAAACCAAATTAGGTAATACGAGTATTGAATATGTGCAAGCATCTGGAATTTTAACGGAAGCTAAAGGTTTTATGGGGGCTTATGACTATACTTTAAACCCATATTCTGGCTGTTCTTTTGGATGCAATTACTGCTACGCTGCTTTTTTTTCACGTTCTACAGATGACAAAGACAATTGGGGTAATTGGTTGCGTGTGAAAGAAAACGCTCTTCAATTACTAATGAAGAAAAGAAAAAAACCGCTCATAGATAAAACTATATATATGAGTAGTGTTACTGATCCATACCAACCAATAGAAAAGGATTTAGAACTCACCCGAAGCATTTTGAAAGAATTAATAGAATACCATAAAGTTAGATTGGTAATTCAAACCCGAAGTCCATTAGCAACAAGAGACATCGATTTATTTAAACAATTTGAAGTGATACAAGTTAACATGACGGTTACTACTGATAGTGAGGCAGTTCGTAAAGCTTTTGAACCTCATTGTCCTTCGAATAAGGTACGTCTAAAAGCAATTCAAGAAATTACAGATGTTGGTGTGCATACATGTATAACAATGACACCATTATTGCCTGTGGAAAATGCAAAAGAATTCACGAAAGAATTATTGGCAACAGGAGTGAAAAAATTTATTGTACAGCCATTCCATCAAGATAAAGGAAAATTTATTGCAGGTACTGGAGCAGATGCGCTGGAACAAATAAAAAAAATGCAATGGACAGACAATAAATATAATGAAGTTGTAGAAGAATTTAAGAATCAATTACCTTGGTTGGGTGAAGGTAAAAATGGTTTTGCACCAATATAGTATCTAAACAAAATAGTTTTTATGAAGGAACAACTAAAAGCATGGCTATTATTCCAACAAGATATACTGGATAAAGTGGTTGCTAATGCTTCCGTTAAATACTATAATGATAATAAAACAAAACCAAATTTTCAATACGATCTTAAACAATGTCATATTGAAAGCTATAATTTAAGAAATGGTAAAGACTTATGTTATGATCGTCCCAATACGGCATTTGCTTATACCCTCTGGTACCATCCTAGGAGAGTAAACACATTCCTTTCCTTTTTTCTCGACAAAATTATTCAGTACCAAGAGCAAGAATTAATTATTTTTGATTTAGGAGCAGGTGCAGGAGCTATTCAATGGAGTTTAGGGTTAATCTATGCAGGTCTTAAAAAATTAGGTAAAAAACCACCAATAATTACAATTATAAATATTGATTCTAGTCCGTTCATGTTGCAATACAGCAGAGACTATCTTTGGAAGGAGTTCAAACTTTTTTATCCTGAAATTGATGCCAATTTCAAAATTGAATATGAGGTAAATTCCTGGAACAACAATAATAACGTTACTACAACAAACAGTATATTAGCTGCGAGTTATTTATTTGACGATTCCGATAATCAAGAAGCTATAAGCAAAGACTTTTTAAAACTGGTAGAAATATACAAGCCTTCCGCTGTATTATTATTAACCTCTGAAAAAAAAGCAACAAAATATTTCCCACTATTAAAACAAGATTTTTTAAAATTAAAATACACCAGCCACCTCATTCAATCAACACAACTGCTGTTTAATAAACCATTAACTGTCAGTAATAATATTCGAACTCAGTTGGGAAAAATTCTCAATATAACAGAGTTAAATAGGGCAACTTCTTGGTATGACATTAGCAATGCGGCTATTATTTTTGAACGGCCACAATTAGCAATGTTCGAACAAGGAAAACCCATTGAGCATTTAGATGTTTTCAATCCTCCAATTACCATTCGACGTGATGTAAAACTAAATGACAATCAAAAAAAAGCAGCTGAAAACAGTGATAGACCAGTTACTATTGTTGGTCCTGCTGGTTGTGGAAAAAGTATAGTGATTACCGAAAAAGTGAAAAATATTGTAGAAAAACACCAATACGATAATAAACTTCAAATATTAGTAACCACTTTCAATAAATCATTAATTAAAAAACTGTCTGAGTGGTTAGTAGATGTTTTAGATGAAAACAAAATCAGGGTAGTTTATGATGCTGATAGTCAAGGAAATCCTCAAAAATCATGTAGAATCTATTTTACAGACTCTAAAATAGCAAATATTAGACTGTTACATTTCGATATGCTTCCAAAATTGATTGGTAGTGTAACCTACAGAGGAATGGTGAGTATGCCTTTACATCATAAAATTATTAACGAAATAATACAAGAAGTAAAAAGAGAAAATAATATTACAGGAAGCCAATATGATAACATATTAAATTCCGATTTTATCTTTGAAGAATACCATCGAGTAATTTATGGTTTACAGGTAGGTATAACAGGAAGTGAAGAAACTTATCTCAAAGTTTCTAGAGTTGGAAGAGGAAATAATCCCTCACTTCAAAAGGATAGTGACCGTAGAAAAATAGTATTTCAGTGTTTAAAAAAGTATGCACTACGCATGCACAACGAAGGGGTAGAAAGTTTTACCATTCGCCGTCAATATTTATTGTCTAAACTAAATAACAATAAAATTGGTTTTAAATACGACTACATTTTAGTAGATGAATTTCAAGATTGTACCGCAGCAGATTTTAAAATATTCTATTCTTTAATTAACGATCCAAATAAATTCACAATTGGTGGTGATTTAGCCCAAGCGGTTCATTTAGGATTAGCGGCGCGCATTCCTAGAGATAAAAATATGGCAACTCGTAGAAATTTTAAATTAGAAGGTTCCTATCGTTTACCCGTTAGAATTAGTGAGTGTATTAGTAATTTGTCTCATGCAATAAATAAGCGTTTCAGCAATACAGAAGGAACTTCAAATATCGTTCCATATAAAGGTTCTCCTCCTGGTGCCCGACCTATTGTAGTTTATACCAATTCAACAGAAGAATTAGTTACCAAATTGGAGCACGTATTTAATGAGTACAAGATTTTTGATTTACAAAACAATTGTATTTTAGAAAGAGACCATATGCTCAAAAATGCGTTAATAGCAAAAAATATAAATATTGATTCAGACTCCATTTTAAGTCTTAAAGGTTTAGAAAAAGAATGTGTTATTTGGGCCACCTACATTCCTTTAGAATTTGAGGGAGAAGCATTTGAATTTGCCTATACAATTGTAACTAGAACATCAGGAATTTTAATTATTGTAATAACAGAACAAACACAAGATGTATATAAAAAGGTTTTAGGTTTATTAAATCCAGAACGTCTTATTTTTTGGGACAAAAACTCGGAAGATAAGTTCAATACATTTTGTGAAACGTACATTCCTGTTGAAATTCCAGATGAAGATAGTGATGAAAACGAAGATTTAGATTTCATAGTTTCATAAGGTGATTTAATATTGGTAAATACTAAACATTAATCGCTATTTTTGTCGATTATTATAGTATTTACTACCGCCCAGAAAGTACTTGGGTAAGTCAGCACAATTTAGTATTTATGGAAAAAGAAAAGACATCACTAAAGATGATTTATTAATTTTAGCAAAATCGATGAACATTAAAAAAGCGAACCAAATTATCCAGCAGATTAATGATATAGTGCTAAAATGGGCAACATTTGCAGAAGAAGCCAAAGTAAAAAAATACTTTATACAACAAATTAGTAAATCACATCTAATTTTATAACCAACACCAATGTTTGCAGACAAAGTAATTCAGACACTTGCAAAAAGTGACAAAAATAAACTATTCTACTTCGATGCTGATGGATCGAAGAGAGAGGAATTGACAGCGATTGAAAAAGAAGGAATAAAAGTAATTGAAGTAAATCAGAATTATTTTGATCTAAAATATAAATTGGAAATGGAATGGAGTAACACAAAGGTATTCCTCTACCATCCTTTTGCAAAACCTGAAGGTGAAAAAGTAAAAAAATATCCTTTACTAGATTTATTGTCTGCCAACATTGAATTAAAACTAGACGAGGTTTCGGAATTTCTTGCGGAGTATAAATTACACGAAACAAGAATAAACATAAATCTGATAAACAAATATTTAAAACTTCTAAAAATAAAAGCTAATAAAAAAAAGTTAGCGCGAATACTAGATCCAGAGAATTTTAGCGACGATAGTTTAAAAAAGGGGCTAATCTCCATTTCATTGGAATTTAACGTAGTAGAAGACAAATTCAACTGCATGAACAAATGGTTGACATTAGCTTTAGACGAAAACAAATTCAATAAAATAAATGGAAACCTTAAAGAATTAGAATTAGATAGTGTGTTAATTAACTGGTTCAATGGCTTATTGGACACTAAAGAAGAAATGCTGTCCATAGAAGCAGCAAGCAACTGGATAACAAAAATAAAATACAATGTGTTAGTAGGAAATGCTACCAAAGTTATAGCTTCGGACACTTACAATTCCTTAAAAATAAAACGCACAGCCGACAATTATAAATTACTGAAATTTTTTGAAGCATGGCAGAATAATCAAATTACTAACAAAGCAATTGAGCAACTATTTAATACACTAGGTAGCAAAATAAATACTATTGCAATATTAAAATGGTATGGCACTGAAACAGAATATGGTTATTATTCTGAAGAAATGATGGACACCGTAATAAAAACATTATACAGTGAAGTGATTTCTCAAGCACTGAAAACAAAAGAGGAATGTATTCGCTGGAGGAATGAGGAAACAATTTCAGAATTTATCAAAGATCAAATAGAGTTCCTATACTTTGCAGCTTCAATGTATGGTATTCTTGAAAGCTATAAATCGTTCCGCTTTAATAAAGCAGAGGATTACATAAAAGAATACACGACAGAGTTACATAAAGTAGATTTTAATTACCGCAAAGCGGTGATAGCTTTTGACAAAATAAGAGACCATTTAGAAGAGTACGAAAAAATAGTATTGCCCATTTTTGAAACACTTAACAATAAATATGATAGATTTCTAATAGATTTTAATAGCGAATGGCAAAAAGTATTGGAGGAAAATAAATTTAACTTCCATCAAATTGATTGCAACAAACAATTCAATTTCTACCAAGATAATTTAGCTGATGTTGATTATAAAATGGCGGTAATTATCTCGGATGCATTCCGTTACGAATTGGGTTACGAATTGTACAATGATTTATTGGCAGATAGTAAAAACAACTTAACTATTCAACCCTGTTTAGCTTCAATTCCTTCCTATACAAATTTAGGAATGTCAAACTTACTTCCTAATAAAGGAATTACCGTCGAAAAAGGAGAACAGGATTTAGTATATAAAATCAACGGTAATCCAACAAACAGCCAGTGTCGACAAGCCATTTTACAGGAAGCCGTTCCAGATAGTGTTACTATAGATTATGCAGAAATTATAAAATTTGATAGAGATACCGGTAGAAAGTTTTTTATCAAAAACAAGTTAGTCTACATCTACCACGATTGGATGGATGCCATAGGTGATAAAAAAAGAACAGAACACGAAACATTTGAAGAAACTTCAAAAGTAGTTGAACAAATAAAAAGACTGATCCAAAAAATATACGGTTGGAATATTTCTCATGTTTTAGTTACTGCAGATCACGGATTTTTATTCAACCACAATGAATTAAAAGAAAATGACAGAGAAAAGTTGCCAAAAGTAAAAGGATACAGCAAAGACAATTCACGTTTTGTAATTAGTGATACTTTTGAAGGCAAACCTGATGGATATGTGTTGGATATGAAAAACACAACAAACATTGATACAAATTTAAAAATTGCCCTTCCAAGAGCTATTAACAGATACCGTAGACAAGGAAATATTGGAGTTCAGTTTGTGCATGGCGGTGCCAGTATTCAAGAATTAATAACACCGGTAATTAAATATTACAAACAAAAAAAGGAAACTACGGAAACAGTTTCTTTTAGAAGAATAGATAACGTCAATAAAATTATAACAGGAAATATTAGAATTTCGGTACTACAAAACGAACCGGTATCTAATGAATTAAAAAGTCTTGAGGTTACCATAGGTCTATACAATGATAAAGGAGAATTGCTTTCCAATGAAATAGAATTAAACTGTAATGCTACCTCAAACAACCCAAAAGAAAGAGTATTCGAAATCATTTTAACATTGAACACAATCGGTTCTAAAGCAGCATTTTGCTATTTGAAAGCGTTCGATACTAAAGACAAAAACAAACTCAATCCAATAGTATTAAACGACTTGATTACAATTAGTACCTTAATGGGAATGGACTTCTAAATAGAATAGCTATGGAATTAAAAGACAAAATAATAAAACATTTCGAAGGAAAAGTAGTCCGCAAAGACCTAACAGCATTGGTAAAGGGTAACAATCCAGTACCTGTATATGTATTAGAATTTTTATTAGGACAAAATTGTGCCATTGATGACGAAGAGATCATTCAAACTGGAATCGAAAAAGTTAGAAATGTGATTAGGGACAATTACGTACACCGTTCTGATGCGGAAATAGTAAAAGCAAAAATTCGAAATTCAGGTAGTTATAAGATAATTGATAAGATTAATGTTACTTTAAATGATAAATCAGCTAATATGTATGAAGCTGACTTTGCTAATTTAGGATTACGTAAAGTACCTATACCAGACAAAATGGTAATTGATAATCCTAAATTATTAAGTGGTGGTGGCGTTTGGTCTATCGTTACTCTAGCTTACTCTCATGAAGATGATATAAACATGAGATGGATCATCGCTGATTTAAAACCTATTCAAGTTTCAAATGTAAATTTAAACGAATATATCGATTTACGTAAAGAATTCACTTCGGAGGAATGGCTAGATTTATTAATGCACAGTATAGGTTTAAATCCGGAATCGTTTAACAAACGTGATAAATTCATCCAATTATCTCGCTTAATTCCACATGTAGAAAACAACTATAATTTTATAGAACTAGGTCCAAAAGGAACAGGTAAATCGCACATATTTTCTGAACTATCTCCACATGGTGTTTTAGTTTCTGGTGGGGATGTTTCTAAAGCGAGACTTTTTGTAAGTAACAACGGTGACAAAATTGGATTAGTTGGATATTGGGATGTTGTTGCTTTGGATGAATTTGAACAAGAAAAGGGAGGTAAACGTACTGATAGTGATTTAGTCAAGATCATGCAAAACTACATGGCAAATCAAAGTTTTAATAGAGGAAAAGAAACTTATCAAGCTACAGCATCGATGGCTTTTGTTGGTAATACAAAACACAATGTACCATACATGCTAAAGAATTCTCATCTATTTGAATCCATCCCTGACGGATATATAAAGGGAGCTTTTTTAGATAGGATGCACATGTATATTCCTGGCTGGGAAGTTCGTATTTTAAAATCATCTGTATTTTCCAGGGAATATGGCTTTATTGTGGATTATTTAGCAGAATTATTAAGAGAATTAAGAAAGTTTGATTTCTCTTCTGTACTCGATGATAAAATTACGTTAGACGGTTCTTTAACAACCAGAGATAAAACAGCTATTAGAAAATCAGTTTCCGGAATGGTTAAATTACTATATCCAAATCAAGTAATAACTGATGAAGAATTACTTGAAATACTAGACTTTTGTATTGAAGGAAGGAAAAGAGTAAAAGATCAATTGTATATTATTGACGAAACTTTCAAATCAGAACCAGTAGAGTTTAAATACACAATACGAACTACGGGAAAAGAGGTGTTTCCTGAAACTTTAGAAAACTTAAATTACAAAGCTGCTGTTCAGGTCAAAGAGGATTCTGATTCAGAGGAAACAGATATCAGTTCAACTACCAAATCGACATTAGATTTAAAACCACATCAAACCATTTTGAAAGACAATCAAACCGGAATTTCTTATAAAAAATTATTTGGAGATTATTTAAAAGGGGCGCAAAATATTACTATTCAAGATCCTTATATAAGGATGCCTTATCAGTTTAAAAATTTATTAGAATTCTGCATGATGTTAGGAAATAATAAAGCATTAGAAGACGAAGTCAATCTTGAAATTGTTTCATGGAATGATGAAACCCATTTAAGTGATTCCATAGGCTATTTTGAAGAACTCCAAGAAAGTGTAACTGATCTTGGTATAAATTTAACTTACAGAATGGAAAATCACCATGATCGCTTTATAGCTGTAAACAATGGTTGGAAAATAACATTAGGCAGAGGATTGGACATATTTGAAAAAATCGAAGGCCGCTTTAACGTTGCTGACCTAGATCAAACCAAAAGAAAATGTAAATCATGTGAGATGACATATTTGAAACTTTAATTAATAAACTATTTAAATTAAATCCAGTAAAAATATTTAAAAAAAGCACTAAGGTTTACGCAAACTCTAATACTTTTTTTCTTACACACTTTATGGGATACTTCCTAAATCTAAAAATCATCAATTTTTATTTCATAATCCTTTATTTTCTTCTCTAACGTATTTATTACACAGCCTAATAACTTTGATGCTTGCTGTTTGTTTTTTGCTATTTTAAGAACCTTTATGATATGTAATTTTTCTGCCGTTTTCAAATCTAACTTAAATTCATCGGTAGGATTTAGCAGTCTTGCTGGTAGGGTATCCTGTAAAACAACATCATTATTAAAAACATAAAGATTTTCAATTAAGTTTTCTACTTCACGAACATTTCCGGGAAATGGGTAGTTTAATATAAATTGCTCTATATCTTTTCCTAAGCGCAATTTTTTAGATCTTTTAAATAGCTTCCTTTTAGATTCTATAAAAAAATCAATTAATTCTTTTTTTTCAATCATGCCTCTATCTCGCAAAGGTGGTAAAGTTAGCTCTGTCACTGCAAGCCGATAGAATAAATCCCAGCGAAATGTTCCTTCTCCACATAGAATAGGGAGATCCTTATTTGTAGCGGCAATTATTCTAACATTAATTTTTTTTTCCTTTGTGTCTCCTATTTTAAGAATTTTTTTTTCTTGGATAACACGCAATAGTAATTGTTGCATATAAGGGGAAATATCGCCTATCTCATCTAAGAAGATAGTTCCGCCTTGAGCTTCTTCGAGTAACCCGCTACGGTCTGAAACTGCACCTGTAAAAGATCCTTTCGTATGACCAAATAATCTTGATTCAAGTAACTCATCGGTAAATGCAGAACAATTTATGGCGATAAACGACTTGTCCTTTCTTACTGAGTTTTGATGTATAAAATTCGCTAAATGTTCTTTCCCCGTGCCGCTTTCTCCATAAATTAAAGTTGTTACCTGATCTGCTTTAGCAATCATTTCAGCTCTGTCGTAAATTGGTTTTAATGTATCTGTAATTAAATATTCTTCCTTGTGTTTTACGACACTCTCTTCTTTTATCACACTTCCACTAGGAATAGTGGATTTTAAAATCTGCATTTGTAACAATTCAGCTTTCCCTGTTTTAGAATGATTTTGGGGACGAACTTGAAATAATCTAGTGTTTAACAAACCTGACGCATGAATCAAGTACCATGATATTTGCATTGCAGAGGTGCCGGGAGAATAAAATATATTAATGTCATCCTCTTTGCATTCCCTAAGTAATAAGCTTTCTACTTTGGTTTTTATTTGAGGGATATCAATTACATCTGTAACGTCCAAATATCGAGTGTCAATAGTTCGACCAGGATATTTTACGCTTAAAACAGTCCTTAGTTTTTCCACATATGGATCAGGATTGTCTCCTTTCTCCGACGATAAAATAATATGTCTGTCATGGTCAAAGAAATCTTTGTGAAAATTAAAGGTAGGACCATTTTCATTGATTCCATTAATCTGGTTTTTCGACGGGTTTCTGGTAAAATCATGCATGGTGGCAACCCATGAAATTAATGTTTTCATATCATTTTTTGATAATTAAAAATCAAATATTGACATAATTATTAACAAAAACAAGCTAAAATCGCTAAAATTTCACATGGCATGAAATTAGCTTTATGGGAGTAATTAAATTAGAAAGGAGGTGTATAAAAAATGACAAAGAAAATGGCAACATATAGAAATGCAGGGACAGGCAAGTACGTAACTAAAATTTACGCTGATAAGCATCCTAAAACAACTGTAAAGGAAGCAGTAAAAAAATCCAAATAAGTTCTCGGAGTTATCTTTTTAGATAACCCCATTTATAAACAGTAAAAATTTTAGAATATGGCAATAATAATAACCTACGACATTCCTTCAAAACATCAGGAATTCAAAGATCAGATGATATCAAAGGGATATAGAGATAGCATCCCAGGAACTACGAATTGTAAAATAATTTACTTTCCAAACACTACCCTTTACCACTCTAATAAGACAGCAGATACTGCAAGAGATGAAGCACAAGTAATAGCTAGAGAATTAGGAATTCCTTTGGAAAGATGTGTTTCAACAATTTGGAGTAATTGGGCAGCAGTATGCGGTGAACCGTTTAAATAATATATGATGGATAAAGAAGTGAGAAAAAAATTTAAGATCCTTTCTATAGATGGAGGCGGGATAAGGGGACTTATCCCAGCCAAAGTTCTATCTGAGTTAGAATCAGAATTACAGAAGGAAGAACCGGAGAAAAAACTACACGAGCATTTCGATCTTATTTGTGGTACGTCTACAGGAGCAATCCTTGCAATAGGCCTTGCCTTAGAGATTCCAGCAAAAGAATTGGCTAAATTCTATGAAGATAATGCCAAAATTATCTTTCCAAGATTTGTCTTTCGTTTTCTACCTCGTAAAAGTAGAGCATTCTTTAATGCGATCTATAGTAATAAACAATTGCTAAAAAAGCTTAGAGAAGTCTATGCAGAGGCTAATGGAGGGAGAGACCCACTAATGAATGATCTTAAAAATAAGGTATGCATACCTGCATTTAATGGAAATGAGGGAGCAATAAATGTTTTAAAAACTAAACATCATCCAGATTACAGAAGAGATTATAAGCTCCCTGCATATCACGTAGCGATGTCTAGTGCCTCTGCGCCAGTGTATTTTCCACCCCACACTTTTTCATTTAAGAACGAATTTGGAGAAGGAACTAATATCAATATGATCGACGGTGGAATATTTGCTAATAATCCCGCATTAATTGGTGTCTTTGAAGCAACTGATAAACTTAATATTTCTATTGGAGACATCGCGATCTTATCATTAGGCACCGGTCAAGGAAAACAAATAATAAAACGGTCGTGGCGTCCAAAGAACGTATTTGACTGGTTATTTCCGAACCCCAAGTTAGTCGATTTGGTATTAGACACACAAGCGCAGATCACTGAACAATATCTTCTCTTTTTACAACGTGCTCTGAGCAAAATAGGCAACACATTTAGTCATTTACGTATCCAACATGACATGAAAGGTGACAACATAGAATTAAACTCATCCAAAAGTAAACATATAGATAGAATGAAGTCCATTGGGGAGGAATTAGCAAAAAACAGATTAACAGAAATTTTAACTTTTTTAAAACAATAACAATATGGCAAGCTGTAACAATTTATTTCAGGATTATCATGATAATATATCCATAGGTTCGAAAAAGAACGAGAAAATGAAAAATTCGAAAGAAGGTCTTCGAAAAAGAATTAGGGAATGGTTTAAAGCAAATCATCCCGAGTATGTACCATATTTCTATATACAAGGATCTTATAAAATGAAAAATGGCATCCGCACAGCAGAAGACATTTGTGACTTAGATGATGGTATATATTTCTTTCGAGCGCCAGATGTAACAGCCTCAACCCTTAAAGATTGGGTTAAAGAAGCGGTAGATGGCTACACTAATGTTGCTCCGGAGAATCGTAAAAAATGCGTCCGTACAATTTTTTCAAATGATTATGAAATAGACCATCCAGTCTATTGTAAAGAGGATGGAAAAGAATATCAGATAGCAGTCAATGGGATAGGTTTTGAGGATAGCGATCCTAAGGCAGTAGTAACTTGGTTTGTTTCCAAAAAGGATAAAGAGGGCCGATTATTACGAAACATCAAATATCTCAAAGGATGGGCTGACAATCAAAGTTTTAAAATGCCTAGTGGTTTAGCTCTGACTATCTTAGCTACTAATGCTAAAGAATTAATTGTTTTAAATGAGCGTGATGATATCACAACACGTGATATTCTTAAGGAAATCAAAAAAGAGCTTAGTAAAGATTTCAAATGTACTGTTCCAGCTGTACCAAATGATAATTTGCTAGAAAATTATGCAAATAAAGAAAAGTTTTTAGAAGCACTGGACAAATTTATAGCGGATGCAGACTCTGCAATCCGTAATACTAATCAAAAAGAAGCCAGTAAACTATGGCGTAAAAATTTAGGTGATAGATTCCCTATTGGTGAGGATAAAGAAGATATCTCTCGCAATACAGCAGCGGCTAATGGCGCAATAACCTCATATCCATTTTATTATGAACAAGTTATATAATAGATTCGCTGAAGAAGCTCTTGAAGCGACGAGTAGTTTTCCCGATTTACAATTATGTATTCGGGAAGATTCTCTTCCATACCTTATTGGGAATCTCGTTCTCGTTGATGAAAACAATGTTATGTATGATAAATATTCTATAAGAATAGAATATCCGAACGACTACCCAAATAGTTTTCCTTTAGTGTATGAAACAAATCAACGATTACCACACAATATTGACTGGCATATTTATGTAGATGGTCATTTTTGTATCTGCACACCAATTGAAGAGTACATTTACTGTGCAAAAGGAATTACGCTTACAAGTTTCATTCAGAAACAAGTTCTTCCTTATTTACACAACCAAAGTTTTAGAGAGAAAGAAGGTTATTTCCTTAATGAAAGATCCCATGGATCAATGGGGATCTTAGAATCTCTATATGATATTTTACACATTAATGATTTAACAAAAGTCTATTCTACACTTATACATATTTATAGAAACAGTAAGCCATTACGTACCTCAAAATGTTTTTGTGGAAGTGATCGAAAATATAGGTATTGTCATAAAAAAGAATATGAAGTTCTAAAAAGTATTGGTCAAGAGAGATTGTTTGAAATAATCTCATACTTAAAAAAAATTCAAGGCATTTAGTGCTCATGTCGATACCTACTAGTCAAAAAAATCAATAACAATATTGCAGTAATACTATAATCTTTGTAATATAATAATTAGATAATTGAATACTTTCTATAAAACAAATTTAATTTAATTTTAATAAAGCCAGTGCTTAAAGTTTTATAGCAGAATGGTATCAAAAGATACTTTACAAAACCAAAAAACCAACAAAATAATATTCTGTGAGGGTTTGGGTTCGAAACTTTATATCTCCCCTACGTTGAAAGGCTTAAAAATATAGGCTAACAAAGTTTATAAAAAGCGCTAAAAAAAGTAGTAGACCTTGAAAATTAAATGATTTCAGGTTTTTTATTTTATACTCATTTTCAGTATTTAAGAATAAGCAAACTCGCAGCATATTCTAAAGACAGTCAGTATGGTACAAAATTTCATATAATCATTTAATAAACAAGAAGTTCTTTATTTCCATTAATCCTTTAGATATGAAAAACCGTTATTATTGGCAATCGTCAAAAGAGGCTGAACAGTCTGCCTGTACCGCAGATAATCAAGCCCTTTATCCTGTTGCAAATCAGGAAAAATGGTAAGATAATCTTCCAAATATTTATTCTTTGCATTATGGCTTTTTACTATTTCATAAGCTAGCTTTTGGAGATTAAAAAAATCATCAAAATGTTTTTCGATCAAGGGAAGTTTGTCACCTTTGGAATAATTAAAAGTTTTATCAATTGGGATTAAGTTCCAAATTAAGTCATGAGAAACAAACGCATGAGGAACGAAATGGTCTAAAGCAAATTTCTTCTCTTCAAAAATCAATCTTTTATTTGTAAAAATACAGTTTACAGCTCCCAATTCAGCAAAGACCAGCTTCCAATATTCATTGGTTTGCTTCATTAAAGAGTTTCTGGATAAACCCCTGCTTATTTTATTTGAAATATCTGGAACATTAGGGTTTCTTTTTTGAAGAAAAAGTGACAAATTCCAATAACAGAAGTCTCTAAGTATTTTTGAATTTGATTTCAGATAGGATATCCAGAGGGGATTTATCTCTATAGCATCTTTTTCTAAACGGTAGATGCATCCGTGCTCAAAATTCTGAGAAAGGGAATAAATGTTATTGCGATTGCCAGAAAACCAAGACGAAATAAACCAGTGGGGTACATTTTTATCAAAATGATTTAATATTTTGATTGTTTCAGTGCTGGGAGTCTTTTCTAAAACGGTATTGATTACATTTTTATTTTCATTTACCCTGAGGCCTTCTATTCTTAAAGTTGCTCTAACAGATTCCTGGATTAGATCCTGTTTTCCAAATGAAACATGAAAGTAATTTACGGTATACCATGAGTTGCTGATCATTCTCGCAAAAAGCATGCGCTTAGGAATATATGTATGACCTTGTTCTACTAGTTCAAGAATAGCCAGGAACCAGTAAAATTTATAGGAGGCCGAAGTATTGGCAAATACCGATGCCAATTTGTTCACTGGCAGATTTTGGTCATATGGCAGGCTCATATTCAGCTTTATAAATAATTATTATCAGTCAGTATATGGATTAAATCTAAAGATTCTTCTTCAATCCATTTATCTTGGGTAATTAATTCATTAATAAATTCAATTTCATGCGATGAAAAATCATCTCTGTTTAAATTTGAAAAATCATTACCCTTCCATTTGCTTTTATGATGTTTTACATCAACATTAATTGCAGCCTCAAGTGAAAGGGGCTGTATAATTTTAACCTCAGTACCTTTGGACCTGAATATCTTTTTAACAGTTGAATATATCAGTAATCCGTTATAATCCCAATCGCAAAAATAATATATTGGAAGTTTTAATTTGTCCTGGGAAATATCTTCCAGCGGTTTAGTATTATTACCCCCAACATACCATAATTCAATATTGCGGTTTTTATATTCCAGAGGAACCTTAAGACAGTCAATATTTTCGCAAAGCACAATGATTTTTGGTTCATTGCAGTCAACAACAAATCGCCACTGATTATTTTTAGGGTCCTTTTCCGGAAATTCAGACAATTCCAATATTTTCAGAACAGCATTCCTTACACTGAGTTTATTTGATAGATATTTAGAATTTTGATTTTTATAAATTAAAGCAGATAACTTTTTCTCTGTAGTCACATTCCTTTTTAATTCTTCCTTATTATAGAAAACAAACATGAGTGCCTTTAAATCCTGTTCGTCAAAAGATTTTTTCGCATCGTTTTCAATGCCTGATTTTTCAAAGAAATTATTATAATATTTATAGGTTTCTAAAAATTGCTGCTCGTAATACTCCTTGAATCTTGGTGATGCTTCGATAATATTGTGATTCCCGACTCTATATTTTATCAGTTTCTTCTGCTTTAAAATTACTTGATTAACATAGTCGCAGTTAACAATTTTTAATCGTGTTTGTTTTGAAATATAAAGCTGATGCAGTCCCTTTAGGTATTTCCATTCCATTTTTTTCATAATCAGCTGTTTAACAGTCCAAAAATTGGAACCGGAGTATAGTTTACATTTTCATCTTCCAAACTATTATGGAGCAGATATATGTTTTGATTCTCCGCATCAATTTTATTAGGATTTATCGATAATGATAAAATCTGGTAATGATTTGCTATTGCGATCTCGTAAAGCATATCAAAATTACTTCCAAGTCCTTCTGCCTCATCAATTGCCATATATCGGATCCCTTCTTGATTTTTAGATTTTGCCCCTTTGTCCAGCAACGATAATTTTGCCATGCATAAAAGTGCTATTGCTGAATACGTCTGGCTGGTACTGCCGTCGGTCTTGTTGCCTTGCGCTGATTTAATTGAAAACTTCAATCCATAATAGGATTTCGGATTTAATAAATCCTTAATTTCAAGTTTAACTGTCCTTGAACCGCCAGTTCGATAAAATGCTTCTCTTAATTTATCTTCCAATGCCGGGAAATTTTCAAATTCTGCAGAAAATGTTTTAAGGGTTTCAAATAAGGACTCATCAATACCGTACTGTATATCTTTATTGATTTGCTCCGTGAAATTATTCATCCACTCTTTTTTAAGCGCATCATCGTATAATACATCCAGACTGACTTTATGCCCACCGCTTATTTTTTTTTCTTCCGAATTTAAAAAGTTGCTTATAATTCTTACATCCATCAATTGGCTGCTTACCTCATTGGAAACATCATCTATGATTTCACTTAATTTTTGGAGCTTTCGGCTGTTTAGCTTTCTATTTTTAATATTTATATTTCGCAGGTAATTAGATATATTCTCCACTATATCCTCTTCCAGCAGATCCCTTTGGTCAAATATTTCCTGAGGCAGAATTTCTCTGCATAAAGAACTAAAATCATCTGTCCCTTCATAGTGGTTCTGTTTGTCTTTAACGAAAGTATATACCACAGTATTATACCTGGAAATATATGCTATATTAGAAGCTGTATATTTTTTTTCTAATTCTTCAATAGCAATATCATCGGAAGTATCCAAAGCAGTTTCATTTGCAAACAGATCAGGATTTTGGATATAAAGCTCATTCTTCTTATACCCAAAATTTGAAATTCTCAGGTCTATCTCCTTTAAGAAATCAGACTGATTGTTATTGATGAATTGAGTGCTGCATTCTTGCTTGAGTTTAAAAAAATAATCAGGTGCCTGTTCTATCGATTGATTTAAATATTCAAGATCTGCACTATAGGTGGGCTTGACATTATATTTATTTTTATAAAACTCTATATTCTCAATTATGACCGGTATTTTAAAAGTTTTCAATTCCTGCTCCAGGTTGAGATTTAGATTAACCCATTTTCTTTTCTCCTGCTCTAGTTTATTAAAGTTTATTACTGCATTTGCAAGCTCTTCATTAATTTGTTTCTCTCTTGAAAATTCATCCAAATAGTCATTAAAAACTGCCCTTTCCAAATTGTACATCTGGTGGTCTTCAAGCTGATATTCCAGCCCCAGGTCTAAATTAAATGCCAGTAGGTAATCATCGGGATTTTCCAGTTCTTCCAAAACTTCTCCAATAAGTTCAATACTTGATAGTTTTCCCTCTAAAGCTATAATATCTTCTTTTATTGTAGAGGTTTGTTTCTGAAAATATTCCTTAATCCCTTCTTTATCCTGCCTGTCAAAAATGGGCGATTCAGCAATTGGTATATATTCCATCAGCCCTTCTAAGCTAATCCAAAAACCTTTGTCGTCTTTTTTTGCTATTTTAATATTCTCCAGTAATTGATCTGGTTTGGGGATAAAACGCAAAGCGGGATTATCTGGTTCTTGGACCCGAATATCCTCATTTTGGTATTTATGAACTACGCTTTCTTGAAATAAATCTAATTTTGCAGTGTGGTTTAAAGCCCAATGTGCTAAAGATTTTTCATCTTCAATATTATTTAAAGCCTTTAATTTGTTTTTGATTTCGAGTTCATTTCTATAAAGGCCGGTTTTTGAACTGATCTGCACCAGTATATTTTTACCAGCAAGCCTTTCAGTAATAAAAAAGCTTAAAATATTTTTAGATTTCAGCTTTTCGGTCAGCTCCTTCACCTGGGTTATATGATGCTTATTTTGATGGTATTTGCTGTAGCGCGCCTGTAGATCTTCTTTAGAGCAATTAAAATCTTTGAGCCAGTCGCTCAATACTTTTACTTTACTGGCACTTTCCTCCCACTTGTTTTTTTCTTTAAATGCAGCCGCCCACTTTGGTTCTATAATGTCTATTTTTTCTTTTGTCCTGATTATTTTATGCTCTACAATATTTTTTAATTCAATAAGTCTTTCTGAACTCTCATCATAGAGATTGATCTTCTCACTGATCTGTTTTTCTGCATCGGCAATTTCTTTTGAATAAAAATTAAAAGATGCCAGGAGAAAAATCTGCTGTTTTTTATCTTTTTCATTTTTCAGTTTCAGCAGTTCACTCAACGCTTTTTGTTTATCTGTGAGCAGTTCGATTTCGCTTAGATTTTTTTCAAATTCTTTGGAATCTCCGTTCAGTGCTATTACTGTATCATTGAATTTTTTCAGTAATTCTTTTTCTTTTTCCTCTCCAAATAAAAAGTTCTGCAATTTTACGCTTTTATTCATATCCAGAGATTCTCTGGAAAATGCCTGGATAATTTTGGCATAATTTTCTAGAGTTTTACTACTGATTGACAGATCAATGGGAAGTATTTCATTTTTAAAAAGAATTTTATGATAATTAGAAGTCTTATACCACGACTCGCAGGTCAGTTCCAAGGTATTTATCATATGTTCTTTCAAATTCTCAATAGGCAGTATTTGGTCATCTTTAAGAAAATCAGAATATCCTAAAGTTTTATCGAAAGCAACTAGTATAGTGTCGTCATCAAAATTACTGCCTTTCTGGATAATAAACATATTAGACATGCCGGAGCTTTCCAAATAAATACCGATGACAATAAATTTATTCTTATCAACCTCGACATTTATAAAAGCATAGCCCATATCGGTCCCCTTGCCATCGGTTCTTAAAACCATTGTACTGGGTTGTCTAAGGCCGGTGCTTTTTGTTGGGGAATGAAATGCGATAGCACCTACACAGATCAATTGCAGCATATCCGAAATCATACTCTTTCCAGCTCCGCCCTCACCGACAAAATCGGTCCTAAATGAGTTGAAATCATAGTCAAATCCCTGATGGTGAACTATCCCTAATGCGGACAGCCTTTTAATTATAGGATATTTTTTCATTTCAGTTCGTTTAGTGTTTCATCTATGTTTATAATATAGTCCTCATATACTTTCAGCAATCGGTCAAAAGCCGGCAGTATATGAAACTCATCTTTTTCCAGGTTTATCCACCCAATTTTCTTAAATTCTTCAAGAGCAGACTGAATGGTCCTATCAATAAGGTCATCATTGTAATTTCCGGGAGTTGTGTTTTTTGATTTGGCTATTAAAGCATAAATTCCCTGTTTATAGTCTTCAGATTCAATACGGATTTTTTCTTTTAATTTTTGAACAGATTCCAGATCAATTTCTCTGTCAATAAAAACAATTTTATAAATCAGAAACCCAATAATTACATACTCGCTTTTGAGCATATGCCTGTGCTTCTCAGAAATGTGTCCTCTATTATTGTTAATAAAATCTAAATAATAATAAATTGCATTATCCTGGCCTGCTTCAACCAAGTCAACCTTAAAAAAAGTATTGTAATACATTTTTAGGCTTTCTTGATTCTGTGAAATAAAATTGAACTGATTTATTTGTTTTCCCTGCTTTTGAATGTGCATCCCATCTTTCAATAAATAATCAATTGATGCAAACAACTCCTCTGAATTATCACTGTAGAGAAAACTGCTCAGGCTAATTTTATTACTTTCATTTTCCATAACGTTATATTTTTAAATTCAGGATGGATTTCCAATTCTTTATCAATCTGCAGCTTAAATTTTTCTTTATTGCCGTAAACATATTTAATTATATTAAATGTTACGCTCACAGCTATCTGGCTGCTTTTATTTTCTTGAATAATTTTAAAAAAAACTTCTGACAATCTGATGCTCCCTTTTAATTTTATTTCAGATAAAATGTATTTTTCCCAATTCCTAATAGTATCTATTTCCTTTATTTTATCCTCGGCTTTCTTAACGTTTTTCCCTATTTCCTTATGGTTCTCAATATATATTTTTCTTTCCTTTGGTTTGGATGGAAATAATTCGCGGTCTTTGTCAATTATGGTAAAGTTAGGTGTTTCAATATGAATCTTAGGCACAGTTATATTGCTAGGAAACACTACGGGTTTATTTCTATTGTTGGATTCTACAGTGCTTTTATATAATAGCAGATAAATAAACTTCTCAATTTTTGAACTCAGCAGTGGTTTGCTTAATGTTGAAAATAACTGTCTTATCTTGGGCTGGATTCTGTCTAATTTCCTATCAATTGAATTCAGCCTTTCATTGATGTATTTCACAAATGAATACACTTCGGAAATCAGCTCATTGATTTCATTGTCTGTGTTTTGCTTGTTCTCCAGCAGGCCTCTTATCGTTTTTGTTTCAGAATAGGCCGAGCGCAGTTCTTTTACGTGGTTCTGGGCATTGTTCATGCTCAGGTCAGTAGCTATAAGGATCTCGATGAATCCCTGGTTGCTGAAATCAGTTTCTTTCTTAAGCACTTCTATAGATTCTGTTATCTGTCTGTCTAAGAAATCAATCTGCTCTCGCAGATCAGGCTCAAACTTTTTAAAAATTACTTTTAGCCAAAAAATTAGTTCGCCAATATCATTGCTTTTTTCAAGTGTATTGGAAAGATGGCTGCAGATTTCCTGGATCCGCGTCGGATTAAAAGCTCCTTTGAGGGTTTCTTTTGCATGCCTGCAAAATTTATAGGCATAATCCTTAAAAAAATACTTTTGGGATTCCTGGCTGTAATCTAAAAAATACTCCTGCAGGTCCATTATGTGACTGGAATAGACCTCTTTTGGATAACGTTCTTTTGTCTTATATATCCTTTCAAAAGCTTCGTGCAGATCTTTTTCTGTAAATTTTTCATCCACAAAATCCCCTTCAACAATTTTTTCATAAATTAAAACAATGGCAAGCCCGATCTCCCTATCAGGAAATAGCAATTTATACGTTTTTTCTTCATTAAGAATTTTAATAAAATCAAAGTTAGTTTTCTCTGTATTTTTCAATAGCAATAAATTAGCTGTTATAACAAATTTTAATTTAGCGTTTCATCTTTAAATCCACGACCTATTGCTTTTAAGGCGGACATAAAAAAAAGTCACAATCTTTAAAACCTCAGAACTATAAAGCTACCAATCCTTTAATGACGGCCAGAACGACCGTTAACGATTGGCTGTTTTTTGTTTAAGTCCTGTTTTTATCGGCCAGCCAATTTTTAAATTCATGAAAACAGCGTAAATAATTTTGTCTCGTTCGTATGTTCTTTTTTCACGGTCAGGTTTATTCTTGATCGAAACTTTCACAATTTCTACATTAAATGCCTCACGAATCTGGCTCGCTTTTCTGATTCTTGGATTATCACGGAGCGGCCTGATTGTCTGACCCTGGGTTTTAAATGAATCCTATCCATTACTGCCAATAATACTTTATTTTTATCATGGAAAAGCAAATAATCAATCCATTCAATACCTAATGGGAGCGGCAGATATCCATTTTAAGAATAAGAAAGTTTGTTTGTCAAACATATCAAACCATCTTGAACTATTTTTACGGTTTTCCGTAAATTAGTGTTTTTAATCAGCAAATTAGCTTTAAAAAAAATAAGAAAACCAAGTATAAGTACCTGTTTTTACATCAATCTTAGAAGACACAAAAAATGGAATAGAGTTGCCTTCAAATTTGCCACAAAAAGCTAAGGCAGTTTCTAAACGATATACATTGTGTTTAGTGGAAGAATCGTAGCACATGAATTTTGGAGTGGATAACTTTTTGCCACAAAAAAGTATGGCGGTTTTTTCGAAATACTTCACCAGCCTAAGTTTTGTGGCGGAATCATGGCGCAATTCTATTCATAAAAATAGAAACCCAGTAAAATAAAGGCCTTACGAGTTTAGGTTCGAATCTTTTAGAGTGGTTAAAACAATTTAAATAATTTTTAGCATTACAATCACTAACATTATTAAATCTCCCTTATCTTTAATAATAATTCCAGCATTAATTTAACAGTACTTATATAGGTGCCCCTGACGACACCATATATTATCTATAATTACATCTTTACTCTGTAATTTCAATCATACTTGACGTCAAATTTTATACTTTTAATCATGTCCCGCCATACTATCTCAAAAGCCAAACAGCTCAAGATTGCTCTTTTGGTAGAGTCCGAAAAATTAAATATTAGCCAGTGTGCCTCTAATCTTAATATTTCAAGGAACACTGTTAAACGTTATGCAAGATTTTACACCTCACTTTTTCATTCTAACAGTAACGATCTACTTTATACCAAAAAGAGTCTTCCAACTCTTAAATCAAGGAAACATATCATTGAAAAGACAATTGATTTGCAAAATTTTCTTTTTGAGTTGGCACAGCAAGAACCTGAGTGTCTTTCAAGCGCAATAATAGCATGGCATAGATATCTTACTGTATATACAGTTGGTTATAAGCGTTCCCAATTTATTACTATTTTTAACAATTGGCTCAAAACACATAAGCACATTATTCATAAAGCATGGGACGTGAATTTTATACCGGAAGAAGACTTAAAAACCTTTAGAAGCTGGCGAAATTCACTTGACCGCCATCGATGGGAACTATCTGTAGTAATTACAGAATCTTATAAAAGCAGACCGACTGCAGAAATTGCTGAAAAAATTGAAAGGTCCGGAAATACAGTCAGGGACTGGATAAATAGCTATAAAAAATACGGCATTTCAGGGTTTGAAAAGAAAAATCATAAAACCAACCCTAATATATTACAGCTTAGAGAAGAGAAAAAAACAAATATTATTAAGCTAATTCATGAGCCTCCTAAACTGCATGGTATAAATCGTACTTCTTGGTTCTTGACCGATCTTGCAGAAACGTATAGAAAAATATATAGCACATATATTTCTACTTCCACTATATCACAATATCTTAAATCTGAGGGTTATACTTACCGAAAAGCAAAAGAAGTGCTTACCAGTCCAGATCCACAATTCAGAAAAAAAATGAATGAAATTACCAATATTCTAAAAAATCTCGGAACAAGAGAAAAGTTTTTTTCTATAGATGAGTTTGGTCCCTTTGCAGTTAAAATAAAAGGAGGCAGATCACTAGTTCAAAAAGGAGTAATAAAAACATTTCCTCAAATACAAAAAAGTAAGGGTTTCACAATTTGTACAGCTGCATTAGAATTATCTTCAAATCAAATTACTCATTTTTATTCCACAAAAAAGAATACAATAGAAATTATAAAATTGATTAAACTGCTGTTGTCGCAATATAACACAGAAGAGAAACTATATCTTTCCTGGGATGCTGCATCATGGCACTCCTCAAAAGAACTCAATAATTTTTTAGATTCTATCAATCATGAAGCTTACAGAAAAGAGCATCAAACTCCAATTATTACATTAGCGCCATTACCAGCCTCAGCTCAGTTCTTAAATGTAATTGAGTCGGTGTTCAGTGGATTGGCAAAATCCGTAATTCATAATAGTAACTATGAAAGCCTTGAGGAATGTAAGGAGGCCATCTCTCAATATTTTACCAGCAGGAATGAATATTTCATTTTACATCCTCAGAAAGCAGGAAAAAAAATATGGGGGAAAGAAATAGTTCCTTCAGTTTTTAAAGACAGTCAAAATTGTAAAGATCCTAGATTTAGATAAATGTAAAAGCAAGTTTAAATCATAAAAAAATTACTACTTTGAATTTTGTGACATAATCGAAGTACATCGTGCTTTTTAAAACCACAAATTTAGCAAAAAATAGGTCTAGCGAGTTTAGGTTCGAAACTGTATTAGTAAAACATTTTATGAATAAAATATTGAAATAGACATAATTGCATTTAGGTGCAGAATCGGTGCACCTTGTTTTAAGACAAAATTTAAAACACTATAAAACAGTTATTTAAAATCTTTACCAATATTTTAATTCTTCGTACATAAGAGATACATTATTTGGTAAATGTAAACAATTTGAAAAATAATTCGCTTCCATGTTTAAATCGCATATTCAAACCCTATAAGTATATAGTAGCCTGATACAGAATTTACGATTATTAAAGTTAGATTAAAAGTATAACATTTAAAACTACTTTTCTTACCTAAACATATCAAAACTAGAATAAGAAATTTTCGCCTCTCCGTTTCATCTTTTCAGGCTGCTTTGATTGTGAAGATAACATCGCAAATTATTTTAACAAAGGTAAGTTATCAAAAAAATATTCCCTTAAAATCCTAATCCATAATACCTTTTAGTTAATTCGATTTTATTTTAGTTTATTTCTTGGCTTATTTTAAAACCAAAAAGAATATTAAAGCGTAAATGACTTTATAACTTAAAAAAAGTAATTATGAAAACTGGAAAATTTTTAGCAGCAGCAATCCTGGCATTAGGATTTGGATTTACATCATTTGCACAAAAAACAGTAATGGTTGGTGGAGCGGCTATGTATCCTAATAAAAATATTATAGAAAATGCGGTAAACTCAAAGGATCATACCACATTGGTAGCAGCAGTAAAAGCAGCAGGATTAGTTGAAACCCTGCAAGGTAAAGGTCCATTTACTGTTTTTGCACCGACAAATGAAGCTTTTAGTAAATTACCGGCCGGAACTGTTGAAACATTATTGAAACCTGAGAATATTAAAACATTGCAAACTATATTGACCTATCATGTAGTGTCCGGTAAAATGAATAGTTCTGATATTGCAAAAGCAATAAAAGCCGGTAAAGGAAAAGCAACTTTAAAAACAGTGAGCGGCGGAACTTTAACTGCCTGGATGGATGGAAAAGATTTGTACATCAGTGACGAGAGCGGCAATAAGGCCAAAGTTACTATTTCAGATGTAAATCAATCCAATGGTGTTATACATGTAGTGGATACAGTACTGCTTCCGAAAATGTAATTTTCCGAGAATAAAATACAATTATAGAAAAAGCCCTGAAATTTCAGGGCTTTTTCTATAATTACTATCCTGAACAATAGTAATAGCATATTATATATGAGATACTGCTTAAGATTTTTTTGCCTACTCAAAACTTTAAATATAGGGAGCTGATGTCTTTTTGATATAAAACCATGACCTAAAGCACTATCTCATCGGACTGTGTAGTTTTTTATTGCGTAACCAAAAAAATAATTCATTGCTGCTTTACTCATTAAGCTCTTCATATTTTCTGGAAGGCTTTTATTATTGTGCTAGCTCAAAGCTTCTTTGTTGTATTTGTTTCGGTATTCCAATGGTGACATTCCTGATACTTTCCTAAATACTTCGCGAAATGCTTTAAGATCCGAGTAACCAACCTCATACATTACTTCGTTAATGTTTTTTCGGCTAGTTTCGAAGGATTTCTTTGCCGCTTCAATTTTTACCCTTTGTGCGTATTCAACAGGTGTATTTCCAGTAGCCTTTATAAAACGCCTGTCAAAGTTTCTTCTTCCAATAGCAAATTTGGAAGCTAGAGCTTCAATGGATATTTTTTCTTTAAGATTATTTTCTATATAGTTCTGTGCCTTTTTCATTACATCATCACTATGTGCTTTTTGTCCTGAAAAAATGATAAAAGCCGACTGGCTTTGACGGTCTAATTCAATTTGAAATATTTTGGAACAAAAAATAGCCGTTTGTCTGTCAAAGTGTTTTTCTATCAGATAGATAATAAGGTTTAAAAAGGAATAGGCTCCCCCATTGGTATAGATTCCGCTCTGGTCAGTAATCAATCTGTCAGTCTGCAAATTCACTTTTGGAAACATCGTTTTAAATTGCTCTGCAAACGCCCAGTGCGTAGAGCAGGTCTTTCCTTCTAGTAAACCTGATGAGGCCAGTAAAAAAACACCTGTGCAGATACCTGCTACTTCTGAGCCGTTTTTATATTGGCTTACAATCCACTTTATCAATGGTTCATTTCCTGTTATGGCCTTTTGATAGTTGTGGTTCAATGACGGAATAATAATAAGATCCGTTTTTGTTACCCCTATAATATGAGTATGTGGTTTTACGCTAAACAAACCATCATGGAAGTCAACCTTTTCAGAAAGCCCTACAAGCTCAATTTTGTAAAGTTCCTTTTTGTTTTTTTCTTTCCAATACGCATTGGCTCTTGACAAAATTTTGTAAGCACCGACAATGCTGCTCAAATTGTTTTCACCGTCAGGTACCAAGATAGAAATATGTTTCATTGGGAATTTTTGACAAAGATAAACAAACACATTGTCCAAATCAACCTCTAAGGAAGTCTATTTTACACCCCTAAAAAGTAAATTTTAGATATCATCTTTGCTATGTAAAATCTTTAATAGCAAAAAGTATGAAAGCAATTTCCAATTTCACCCAAACATTAACTATGAGTCAGACACCACAGAAAGTATTCGAAGTTATTCTTAAGGTACGTAAATGGTGGACAGGGTATCATGACGAAACCTTTACAGGCATGACAGAAAAACTTAACGATGAATTCACTTTTCATGCCGGTAATGGTGCCCATTACAGCAAACAAAAAATAGTGGAGATCATACCTAACCAAAAAGTGGTTTGGCTAATTACCGATAGCAAATTAAGTTTTTTAGAAAAAACAGACGAGTGGACAGGAACAAAAGTAATTTTTGAAATTTCAACACAAGCAGACAAGACGAAACTCACATTTACACACGAAGGTCTGACTCCTGAAGTTGAATGTTACAATTCTTGTACCCCGGCATGGACAGAGTATTTGCAGAATAAGCTATTACCATTACTAAGTACAGATAAAGTCATTTAAAAAGATCTCATATGAAAAGAATACTATTAGCCGTAATTGTCGCTCCTGTGATTGTAAGTTTCAATAACACCACAAGCATTAAACCAGAGCATGAGAATTCAATAAATACTAAAACAAAAAACAACATGAAAGAAAGTAAAGACTATACGTCAACTATTTTGGTGGAACAAAATCCAGTAACAGTGTTTAATGCCATAAAAAATTTCCGGGCATGGTGGTCGGAAGAAATTGAAGGTAATACTGACAAACTTAACGAAACATTTTTCTATCATTACCAAGATGTGCATTTGAGTAAAATAAAACTGATAGAAATTGTTCCAAATAAAAAACTGGTATATGAGGTTTTGGATAATGAGTTCAATTTTGTAAAGGACAAAAGAGAATGGATTGGCACTAAATTGATTTTTGATATTTCCAATGAAAATGGAAAGACCAAAATGCAGTTTACACACGAAGGACTCGTTCCTGAGCACGAATGTTATAGTGTTTGTCAGGATGCGTGGACGAGCTATATACAAGGAAGTTTGAAGAGTTTAATTACAACGGGGAAAGGCAAGCCAAACGCTAAAGCTGGTGGACTTAATGCTGAATTGGTTGAGAAATGGGGCTTGCCTAAAAAGTAATTGTATATCGATTTAACATTAGAAGGTTACAAGTCGCCATTATGCTTTATCAATATCAAATCATGAAATCAATTAAGGGGGAATCTGCTATAATAACCCCAACAGGACACCCAAACCAAATTCATAAAGCCAATGAAAGAAAGCCACTACCAGTAGTAAGCCAATCTCTTCAAATCGTCCATAAATTTTATAGAAATTTGTCCTGTTCCTGGTCACCACAGCCAAACGGCGCCAATTGCAGTCAATTGGCGCCTGTTTTTTATTTAAAAACTTATTAAATAGTGTATTAGCTTATTTTATTTCCTTTTTCAGACATTATGCAGATCAGGTGCAAAAGTTAGGGGATTTAACCAAAAGATTAGATAATCTAGCTAGAAATAGTAAATGTAATGTTCTATTCTCTTAATTTAGATTTATCTAGCCCAGTCATTAATCCAATTACTCACGGTCTGACACCATTCATCATCATCATTCAAACACGGAATCGCTAAGAAATTCTCTCCTCCTTTTGCTTCAAAATCTTCTTTGGCTCGCATTGCGATTTCTTCCAGCGTTTCTAAACAATCTGAAACGAAAGCTGGAGTTACAACTGCCAATTTCTTGATCCCTTTTGCTGGCATTTTATCAACTTCAACATCGGTATAAGGTTCTAACCATTTGTCTCCCGCTAAACGCGATTGAAAAGTTAAACTGTATTTATCAGCTGGAAGTCCTAATAATTTCACCACTTGTTTTGTGGTTTCATAACATTGATGACGATAGCAGAAATCGTGTGCCGGTGAAGGTGTGTTACAGCAAGAGCCGTCAATTTTACAATGTGATTTGGTTACATCGGTTTTGCGAATGTGACGCTCCGGAATTCCGTGATAAGAGAATAACAGATGATCGTAGTCGGATCCAACTAGATGTTTCTGGATAGAATCAGCCAGATTCTTGATGTAATCCGGTTTGTTATAAAACGCAGGAACATCGGTAAAAGTCATTTGTGGAAATTTCTTTTTACGAATTTCTTCTGCTTTAACCAAAATTGTCAATGTTGAAGCCATTGCATATTGCGGATACAAAGGGAAAAGTAATACTTCTGTGACTCCTTTATCATGCAATTCCTGTAGCCCTTTTTCAATTGTCATACTTCCGTAGCGCATTGCTAGCGAAACCGGAACATTTACTAAAGACTGTACTTTTTTCTGCATTCTTTCAGATAGCACCACTAACGGAGAACCTTCTTCCCACCAAATTTTAGTATAAGCATGTGCAGATTCTTCCGGTCTTTTTCTCAGGATAATGCCACGAACTAAAAAAGCTCGCAACAAATACGGAACATCGATCACGTGTTTGTCCATTAAAAACTCGTCTAAATATGGTTTTACATCTTTTGTAGTTGGACTTTCCGGAGATCCTAAGTTTACTAATAATACGCCTTTCATTTACTTTTTGCTTTGTTCTATAGAATAGATGTTAAAATTGTCGCGCAGATTTTGCAGATTGAGTAGATTAAAATTCGTGGATTGCTTCGCCCGTTCATTATCACCAGGCTCATAGCCAACAAAACTTAAACATTCGTATTAATCGACATCAGATATTTTTTTGGAGTTGTTGCAAACTTTTTCTTGAATCCTGCAATGAAATGGCTTCCTGTACTGTAACCTATTTTCAACCCCACTTCGTTTACATTGTAAGAACCGCTGTCAAGCAATTTTCTGGCGAAATCCATTTTATAGTCAAAAAGAAAACCGTAAACCGTATCGCCATAAATTTGTTTGAAACCCATTTTTAGTTTTTTCAGATTCAGACCAATTTCATCGGCTAATTCTTGTAAACCAGGCGGTTCAGCCATATTGGCGATGATAATTTCTTTGGCTTTTTTTATTTTCAATACATTACCTTCATCAATTAAAAACGGACAATGATGCGCATTTGGATCTTCGCTCCTGTTAAAAGATAAACTAAGTAATTCGTATCCTTTACCTTTACAATAAAGATTTTTTATGGATGGATGAAGGTTATAATGGAACAACTGGCTTAAAACAACTGCCATTGAAGGACTTATACAACCTTCATTATAATAATTTTTATACTTGTTATCAGGACTTAAAAAAGTAATATAATCTGCTTCAACAGAAAACAATGCATGAAATTTCCTAATTGAAATAATAACAGAAATCATCCACGAATTTGGTGAAAGCTCTAAATGAAATGGTAGCTCCTTTTGTGGATTGTATAAAAGAAAGGATTTTTCTTCTTGTAGTGCTAAATCATAATTACCATTATTAAATGAAAATTTGGCGTTACCTTTAAGTACGAAATGAAACTGTATGAAATCAGTGGTTAGTTGACGGTGTGTAAAAAAAGGTTCTGGACCGTCATTCTGAAAACGGATAAGTGCAAAGTCGTTTTCAACTTTTATTTCTTCCTCCATTTTTGAAATAGCGAATAATTGGTTTTTCAAAATTAAATCTTTTTAATGGTTTAGTATACTTCTCTTAAAGTTATAAATCTTACTTTTTTGATCTGTCATTTCAAAACCGCAACAACTAGAATATTAATTTTATTAGAAACTTTGCTTTTCACGAGAGTTGGTATGACGATGTTAAAATCACTGGCATTTACGGCAAAATTAGATACAATACTAATTCCAGATCCGGACATCATTATCCTTGCTTTGGCTATTATATCCTTTGATTTTCCATGAAGCTCTAACTTCCCTTTTATAGTAAAATCCTTAGCAGAATTGGTAAGACTGTTTAAATCAAAATCTTCTATTTTCCCTTTAAATATAGCTTTAGGGTATTGATCGCTCTCCATATAATTTTCATTGAAATGCTCTTCCATTAACGCAACTTTAAATTGAAATCCTTTCATCAATGCTAAACTTGCAATTTCTCCTGTTGTAGTATTCAATACAAAGGTTACATTGTTATTTGTAGCTTTAACCTCTTCAAAAGAAGCAACAGATGCTTCAAAAGTTATTTTACTTGCTTTACTGATCATTTTTTCTTGCGCGAGACCAATAGCGCAAACATAAAGCATTGCAAAGAGTATAATTTTTTTCATGGTTTTCTTTTATATTATGTTAGTTTAAAAATCAATTTTTTGCTTATTTTAAAACAGCAATAATTTGAACCTTTACTCTATCATCAAGTTTATACTTGATAAGCGATGGAATTGGAATGCCAAAATCACTGGCATTAACAGCAAAATCTGAAATGATGGTAATTCTGGAACCTGTCCTGGTGATCTTTGCGCTCGCATTTATATCTCTTGATTTCCCATGAAGTTCTAAGTTTCCTTTTATTAGGTAATCTTTATAATCTTCAGTTAAATTATTGGCATCAAATTTTTCTATTTTTCCCCTAAAAATAGCTTTCGGATATTTATCGGTCTCCATGTAATTTTCATTGAAATGTTCTTCCATCAAAGGCATTTCAAACTGAAATCCTTTTATAAGGGCTAAGGATGCAATTTCACCTGTTGCCGGATTTAAAACAAAAGTTACATTGGTATTGGTTCCTAAAACCGGCTGAAAAGACGGGACAGAGGCTTCAAAAGTGATTGTTGATGATTTAGTTAAGATTTTTTCCTGCGAAAAAACAAGGAACGAGGCCAATATCATTGGCATTATTATGATTTTTTTCATGTTTTTTACTATGGATTATTGCTCTAATAATCCATCTTGTTCCCATTTTTTAATAACATCAATTGTGGTTTGAGGCAATCTTGGCCCTCCCTGTGGCATTAATGAACTATTTCCATTTTCTAAAGAAATCCGGTTGAGCAGCCCGCGATTTAAGACCGCATTTTTAACCTGGTCATAAGTAACCAGGGACATAGGTGCCCCATTTTTGGGAACAGCTGCATGACAGACAACACAATTATTATCAATGATGGATTTCACATTCTGATTGTATGTGGCAACGCCGGTAATTGGTGGAGTGTCAATTAAAGTACTGGGATTATCATCTGTACAACTTACTAGTAGTAAAGCAAATGATGGAATAAGCAAACGAGTTTTTAAATTCATGGGATTGGTTTTTAGTTTTAGAAAGGCTAAATGATTTTAATATTTAAAGCATTTTGAAATCATATACGGTGAAATGGATCATACAGATTTAATAACAGTCATATTTGATCATTTAAATCCAATAGGTATTTTTTAACGTAGATAATCCAAATACTAAAAACCAGCCATGAGAAAAAAAATACTTATTATTATTCCCCTCTTCCTGATAACCGGGATCTCAATTTACCTCTACAGTTACAAAGCTCATAGGAATATCGAATCAGAAACTGCAGATTATACTGTAACGGTTAAAGGACTCGAAAAAGAATTTACTTTCAATGACAGCCTTGCTAATGCCAAATACCAGGACAAAACAATTGAAGTAACTGCAATTGTAACAGCTGTTGAACCCGCCAGTAAGGGAATCGTTATTGGCGAAAAGATATTTGCAACCTTCAAAGACAGTTTGCCCAAAGACATTGCAATTGGCAGAATACTAAAAATTAAAGGACGATTTTTAGGATATGATGAGCTCTTACAAGAATTTAAAATAGATCAATCCTCCCTTGTACACCAAAACAAATAACAATTAAAATTAACCACATGAAAAAGCTCATTCTATTATTGTTTTTATTTCCATTACTAACCTATTCGCAAGACGACCTATTATCCGGAGTTGATGCGCCAATCACAAAAGAAAAGGTGACATCTGCATTTAAAGCCCTGAAGATTGTCAATCTCGAATCGACCAAACTGGCGGCAAAAGGAGATTTGTATTTTGTTGTAGCACACCGGTTTGGTTCTATAAAAGACGGCTTTGAGGGATTCTATGGACTGGATAACGCCAACACACAAATAAAATTCATATACGGATTGACCCCGGGGATTAATATAAGTGCCGCCAGAAGTGAATTTGCTTATGACTTTGCAACAAAATATATGTTATTGCCGCAAATAAAAGATGGATTTCCGGTGACTATTGCAGGGTTTAATAGTTTGTCTATCAACAACACGCTAAAGGAAAGTCTATATCCTAAACTTGAATTTAAAAATAGGCTCACCTATGTAGCCCAGCTTTTAATTTCCAGAAAATTCTCTGAAAAATTATCTTTAGAAATAGTTCCATCATTTTTCCATGAAAATTTTGTGCTCGACCCCGAACAGAGCAATTCACAATATGCCATTGGCTTTGGCGGTAGATATAAGTTTGCAAAACGCTGGTCATTGAATATGGATTATGCGGCACACTTAAACAGGGCGTCAAATTCTATTTATAAAAATCCATTATCCATTGGTTTTGACCTGGAAACCGGCGGACACGTTTTTCAAATGCATTTTACCAGTTCTCAAGCCATTGATGAAGCCGGATATCTTGGAAGAACTACGGGAGACTGGACTAAGGGAGATATTTTCTTTGGGTTTAATTTGGCAAGAGTTTTCTAAAAAACCCTGTAATTCAGCGTGTTGTTATTTACAATAAATCTAAACTACTATTTTGTCGATTTAAATAAAACCAAGCCAAAAAAGGGTTCGTATATGATCTAGAAAACCTAAAATCATTTTAAAAATCAGCTTTATGAAAATTAACAAATTTATTAAAAAAGGCCTTTGGACGGGATTGATCATTTTGGTACTATTTGTTGCCATTTTTCTATTCCACATTATTACCGCTAAGCCTGCTGTTTATGAAAGCCCAAATCTGCAGGTAAGCCGAATTGATTTTAAAACAAATATAGATTCGGTGCAAGCCAAACAAATATGTTCAGATTTGAGATCTATCAAGGGATTAACCTCTGATTCTATAATCGTAAAAAGAAATGTGGTTGTTTACTTCCATAACAACAAGATCACTAATTCTAAAAAAGTATTTGACCAGTTGATAGCCATAGGACATTATGATGCTCAGCGTTATATTTTACCAGAAAATTTGGCTGGCAAAGAAGTTTGCCCCGTGAATCAAAATAGTTTGAGCTACAGATTGTCTCAAAAACTAAACCGTTTTTTTAATTAACCTTTAATATTTTTATTATGAAAATTTATTCCAAAATTACACTTAGTGTATTACTCGCAGCTTCTGCAACCCTGGCTTCGTGCAGTAGTAATGATGATGACGCCCCGGTAACTCCTCCTGTAAAGGCATCTATTTACGAAAGATTAGGCGGAACTAAAATGGTTTCAGATCCAGATAACGCTGGCCAAATGATCGAGCAGGGGCGTTTGAGTTTCCGCAAGGTGGTAAATTCAACTATAGGATTAATTGTTGCCGACGTTCAGTCGAATGCAGCGGGGAATCTACAAGCGCATTTTGCCCCGGTATTAGCCGAAACAGGAACTACCCAGTCTACAAATATTGCTAAACTATCAGACAATCTGACTGATTTCTTTTCGTTTAACACTGGTGGTACAAATGCCGTAAATACCTATTCTGGTTTGAATATGGTAGCTGCGCACGATCCTGCGAAAAATCCTCGCATGGGGACAAAATCAAGTACTGCGGATTATACAAAATTTGAAGGATATGTAGGAGCAGCTGCAAATGCAAATGGTGTGGCTTCAAATACAGAGCTTTATACAGATATTGTTGCGGTCTTAGAATCACTTAGAACTCCAATAGTTCAAAAATAATTTCTCTTAAACGCTACCTGTTTTTCAGGTAGCGTTTTATATTTAAATCCTGCCGGCAACTTATAATGCAATTATGTCTGAATCCATTATTCTTTAGGATTAAAGGAAGTTTCATCGTGTTTTACAATAACCTACTAATATTTTTTTGAACTTTAAGAAGAGCATAATATGGAAAAATATAACATGTCCAAAAATACCACCTTTTATGCTTTAGGCTTAAGTTATAAAAAAGCAGATGCAGCAATTAGAGGGAAGTTTAGTTTGGATACTAAAGCACAATCTGATCTTTTGCTGCAGGCAAAGGCAGAAGGGATCGAATCATTAATTGTCACTTCTACTTGTAATAGAACCGAAATATATGGTTTTGCCAATCATCCATATGAATTAATCAAATTACTTTGCCAAAACAGCAAGGGCTCGGTAGAAGAATTTCAACAAGTCGCTTATATATACAAGAATCAGGAAGCTGTTAACCATATGTTTCGTGTGGGAACGGGTTTAGATAGTCAGATTTTAGGTGATTTTGAAATCATTAGTCAAATTAAAATCGCTTTTAATAATAGCAAACGCAAGGACTTAATCAATACATTCCTGGATCGTTTAATAAACGCGGTTATACAGGCTAGCAAAAAAGTCAAAACAGATACTGAAATTTCATCCGGTGCCACATCTGTTTCATTTGCAGCTGTTCAATATATTATCAGAAATGTAGAAGATATTAGAAATAAAAATATCTTACTATTCGGAACAGGGAAAATTGGCAGAAATACGTGTGAAAATTTAGTAAAACATACAAAGAATACCCATATCACCCTTATAAACAGAACAAAGAACAAGGCCATCGAATTAGCTGGTAAACTAAACGTTATTGTAAAGGATTTTCTAAACTTACAAGAAGAAATAAAACAGACAGATGTGCTCATAGTCGCAACAGGTGCACAAAATCCAACTATAGACAAAGCACTACTTAACAGAAAGAAACCATTACTGATTTTGGACTTATCCATTCCACGAAATGTAAATCCAGATGTAGCGCAAATTCCAGGAATAACTTTAATACATCTAGATTATTTGTCTCAGGTTACAGATGATACGCTTGAGAGAAGAAAGCAACATATTCCAGCCGCAGAAGCTATTATTGAGGATATGAAATTAGAATTCAATACATGGATGAATACTCGAAAATATGCGCCAACTATCCATGCGTTAAAAGCTAAACTTAATGATATTGTGGCAAGCGAATTGGCTATTCAGAGAAAGAAAACAAGCAATTTTGATGTCGCTCAGGTTGATTTAATCAGCGCCAGGATTATTCAAAAAATAACAAACCACTTTGCAAGCCACTTGAAAAATGAAAATACTTGCGTGGATGAAAGTATTGACTTTATTGAAAAAGTATTTCAAATTGGACAGCTTTCACCAACACACGCTTCTTCTCAAATTGAAAAAACATATAAGATCAATCTTTCATAGAGGTTATTGGCTTCTGCAAACAATTTTCGATCTGTATCAGAAATACCCACATAAGTTAGCAAATTGATTCTGAACCTTGCTGTAAATAACTATTGATCTATAACAGTTTAATCCCAACAGGACATCCAAGCCAAATTCATAAAGCCAATCAAAGACAGCTCCTATATATAGGAAGCAAATCTTGGAGTGGATACCTTTTTTGCCACAAAAAATTAAGGCAGTTTTTAAAAATATTTCACCTGAACAAATTTTGTGGCATAATCGTGTCGCATGGTGTTTTTGATAACAATAAATCGATCAAAATCAAGGCCTACCGAATTTAGGTTCGAAACTGCAGCTGAATGCTAAATATAAAAGTATAACAATGGCTGTTGTTTTTCGAGGCGTTTGTGAAGTCCTATTTTCATTGCGCTTAAAAAAGGATTCGGGATAATATTATTTGAGGCTAAAAGATACATTATTCAACCAAAAGTGAATTTCAGCCCCAGAAATAAATTTTTAATATTAGATATCTAGATAAGTTAGAATGCACTTGAAAAACAATTGAAATATAAGTAGAAGCATTTACAATTCATGAAAAAATACTTCAAATAATTGCTTTTGCCCTTAATTAAAAGAAAATTTAATTACCATCATATATGATTTCATAATTCATGGATTTTAATTTATCAAATGTTAATTCATATCGTTTGTCATAAATTCCCTGATCTTTTATTTCCTGCCATGTATGATTTTCCACTGTAGATTTTTTGAATATTAAAACCCATAACTTCTTATTTTTCTCGAAATAACTATCTCCAAAGGTTTCATTCCATGAACCTGCAATATTGATAATTAAACTTGGCTGAACTGCAAAATAATTAGGCAATATTTCAGAAGTTGAAGTAACATAATAGACGTACATAATTTCATTTGAAGTGTTTTTAATAGTAAAACTGCCATCAGTAGCTTCATCTGGCTCGCCAGGGCAGCCTTGTAAACAAAGAGACAAAACAATGCACAGCAGTAATTTAACATATTTCATAATTAATAATTTATTTAGTAAATATTTAAAAAAGTGCCGGAATTATAACATCCTATCAACTGAACCGCGCTACCGATGTTGGGTGAAATCCTACCTGATCAAAGCTTTTGTTACGAGGATTGATGTAATATCGTGAATAATCAAGATTCGAAAAAGAATTAATATCCTCTTCTAAAAATATTAGTATTAGTTGTATCCATACTGCCTGGTGTGAAAAGAAAAGGCTTATTTTTCATTCGCCTGCCTTATCATCTCCAGTATAACATCAAGGGTAAGCATTGTTTTAAGCCTGGTGCCGCAGCTTAGGCACACCCAGGTTCCCTGTGATTCGTCGTAGGGAAAGATACAGGTAATTTGAGAAATGTTAACTGTATACTGGGTAAGATCATCTGTTCTGAATTGGATTGTTTTCATTACCTATTTCTATAAATTACATTGTATAAAGATCTGTGCAATGGTAAAAAAATAAAGCGACAGCCTTTTACAGTGGAATGTCTTTAAAAAGCTTCGTGCTTTATTCCGATCCTTTCACAATTTTCCAACTGTCAAAGCTGCAGTCGTACTTGTATCCCATCTCACACATATCTGCGATCCACTCCTTTAAGGTTTCATGCATCATTTTCATTTCTGTGGTTCTGCCTGATATTACGAAAAGGCTTTTATCATGGGAAGCAGTACCGTGATTGACGATGTAACCCAGTTTTTGGATTTCTTCTTCCATTTTTTGGGATTTCTCCAAAGTATCCGTGTAAAAGAAATAATCAATTTTTAATTCATCTTCCTCTTCAACACTGGCATCGCGAAGTTTCACAAGTGATTCAATTGAAAGACGGAATTGTTTCTCCTTATTGGCTGTAAAATCATTTTCAGAAACAAAGCGTTTCTTTTTTTTAGGCTTTAAAAAACTTAAGATTTCCATTTTAATTTGGTTGTTGTAGTTTACAATTATACATTTCAAAACAAAAATAGGTAAATATCGAATCCGATAATCACCGCTGTTACAAACTTAACATACCACTTGAGTTCATGGCTCGTGCAGGAACCATGAAGCCGATAGTGTCTTTTTATTTACGATTAGATAAAAACCCAGGAGTTTTTACTTGATTTTAATAACAAAGAATTAATAGATAATCAGTTTCATCTAAAACAGATTTGGCATATCAATAAAAAGCCCCTGCTCCCGCAAGGGCTAAGTCTTATTTCTTACCTTTTTTTGACTTAGATTTTTTCGCTTTCTTTTTGGCAACTTTCTTTGCCTTGGCTTTATTTTTAGCTTTTTGGGCCCTGTCTTTCTTTTTTGCCTTTGCTTTTAATTTTGCCTTTTTATCTTTCTTGTTCTTTTTGGCTTTTTCTTTTTTCTTTCCTGATTTCTTCTCTTTTTCTTTTTCCTTCATCTTCTTTATTTTAAGTTTATTCTTTTCTGATTTTCCTTTTTCTTCAGAAATTTCTTTTAATGGTTCTTCGGTATTGATTTTTAAATCTTCAGTGACAATATCTTGAACTTCTGTTTCTTTAATTTCTGCTGAAGAGAGTTCAGTAGCAGTAGTTTCAGGGGTATTCACTGCCTGATTACTATTGTTATTGTCTTTCAGATCATTAAATCCTTCCTCGGGACTTTTTTTGCTCATTTGTATTTATATTTTAATTCAAAAATTATCCTGCTTGCACAAATTCGACAAACATTTAACTAAAAGATTATCTTATTGTTACCAAATTGTAAACAAATGTAATATTAAAATATATTTTCCAATGTTAAGCTTTTAAAACACCGCGTTGAAGCGGCCATAAACAGCTTTTCTCATGAATAAAATTTATTTTACACGAAAAAGCAAATAAAAACTTACAATTTATAAAAAGAATTTTACCACAATATCTTTTTTACGGACTGATTCTACATTTAAATTCTCTGATAATCATAAGAATGTGCTCCTAAATGTTTCACAGCCTTCAAGACTCACACTCATTATAAGTTGAAAGTAATATTAGCTGCACTGTTAAATTTTCTCTTTCACATGTTAAATATGGGTAAATCCCTGTGCAGGCTGCAACTTGTTTATCTATATTTGTAACAGGCACCGCAGCAATTTGCCCTATCATTTTAAACTGCTATAAGTTGGAGATTGATTATCGGAGATTACAAAAAACTGTTGTTATTAACTATAATTTGTTTTGCAGATGTCTAAAGAATAATACCTAATAGCCCCAAACTATGAAAAAAATTACGCTAATGATCTGCGTGCTGCTCACAGCAGCCGGCGCAAGCGCTCAGCAGGAAAAAGGAATTATAGGATACAGCAACTGGCTGGATAACTGGACAGAATTCAAGCCTCAAAAGGCCGACTCCAAAGATGCAAATCAAATTTTAGCCGGAAATATTTCTGAAAATACAAAACTGCTCAAAAGAAATGTATACATACTTCAGGGAAATGTATATGTAACCAATAATGCAGTGCTCACAATTGAGCCTGGTACAATAATTATTGGAGATTTTGCTTCAAAAGGCACCCTTGTTATCACAAAAGGCGCCCAAATTATGGCAGTAGGAATGGAAACAGACCCTATTGTATTTACCTCAAACCAAAGCATGAAAAAATCAGGTGACTGGGGAGGCGTAGTGATTCTTGGCGATGCCCCAATCAATAAATTTGGCAATGCCGGTTCTTACAGCATGGATCTTGATCCGGCACTTACTGTATATGGCGGGAACAACCCCGCTTCAAATTCAGGAGTATTAAAATATGTACGAATTGAATTTGCCGGTAAAAAGGTGAAAGGAATGGATGCTTTTAATGGATTGACCATTGCAGGAGTGGGAAACAAAACCACTTTGGAGAATATCATGGTAAGTTACTCCGGCGGTGATTCATTTGCTTTCTACGGAGGTGATGTAAACACATCTCAATTAGTATCCTACAAATCTATTAATGATGATTTTAAATTTACGCAGGGAATCCAATGCCGATTGTATAATTCATTAGCTGTGAGATCCTCTTATTTATCAAGCAACAAAGACGGATCCAGATGTCTGGAAGTAAGAACATACGAAAAGAAAAACGAAACAGACTTCACCAAAAAACCCACATTGGTTAGTGCTTCAAATATGACAATGCTAAACGACAGTGAAAATATTACAGCAGACATTCAGGCAGGTTTGGTTAAAGAAGCTGTGTATGTTGCTGAAAATGCCTCTTTGGAATTAAAAAGGAGCGTAGTTTCCGGTTTTAATCCCGCAGTTCTTATTGACAGTAAAACTGAGATCAATGAGGTTAACCTGAAAAAAATCAAATTTGAAGAGATGTTCTTTAATCAATGCAGCGGCAATATCTTTACAGAAAACAAGACTGACAATACAGATTTAGAAAACTGGTACGGTAACAGTATCTTTTTTAATGTGTATTCCCACACGGATAACAAAGAAACTTTTGTTGACATCTACAATGCAAAAAGACCGGATTACAGACTGCAGTTAGGTAAAATTACGGCTTCAAGCGGTAAATAGATCCCGGTTTCACAAAAAAACTAATAAAAAAAGGAAACAGCATTTATTTTCTGTTTCCTTTTTTTATGTAATATTCTTTCAATAATTTCACTGCTATTAAAGGTGTTCAGGACAGATCATCTGATATAAAAAATCGGAACAGGATTACTCCTGTCCCGATTTAATGTATAGTTTCCATTTATTTAGTGGTTGGGCATTACCGAAAAAATTTCAGTCCCTGCCTGATCAACTAGGCTATAGTGTATTTTTTTTCTGTAACCGTATTGATAGTTTCAGCCGTTACACTTTCTACAAATCGCCATTCCGCTTCAGAACCGGATGATGTAAATTTAAGATAGGTATATCCTCGTTTATACAAATTTGCATATTCTAAATCATCTATTAGCACTGTAAATGCCTGTGCTAATTCTATCGCTTTTGCAGGGTCTGAGGTAATGCCAAGATACCCTTCCAGTCCTGGCGATGAAACAGAACTGCAGGCTATTTCAGTACCTATAAACTTACCCTGCATATCGGTAAGTTTACCCATCCAGGCATTATGAGTATCTCCGGCCAGTACCACAACATTTTTTCCGGAAAGTATCGCATACAATTGTTCCCTTTCTGCAAAATAACCATCCCAGGCATCCAGATTATAAGGCAAAGTTGTCGTAACTCTCGCAATTTCCTGAGCCGTTAAAGAAGGATCATTTTGTTGATGTCTCATTTTAATAACAACAAGTTGAGAGATTGCACCAATAAGAGCCTGCATGGTTGCCTGCTGTGCACTTCCAAAATGATCTACTTCTGCCAAAACCTGGTTCAAAAGCAACAACAGCTCTGCAGGAATCAGCATTTTTGTCATCAGGATCTGCTGGCCCAATACTTTCCATTTAGCGGTATCTGCACTTATTTGTGATCCCAACCATGTCATTTGTTCGTTTCCAATTAATTTTCTGCTGGTGCTTAACAAATCTGTTCTAAATTTTGTCTGGTCAAAATTTCCGACATTATCAATATAATCAGCATAGCTCATCTGCTTATCTCTGGCTATAACTCTGGTATCCATCATATAAAGCGAAAGAATATTACCAAAATTAAAACTTCTGTAAATTCTAAGATCTTTTCCTGTTTTAAGCGGAATATATTCGCTGTAAGCCTGAAAAGCAGCCATTTTTCGCATCTGAAAATCTCCTTCGGACGGCTGATGATTTTCTGCACCGGATTTATAGGTGTCGTTAGCAAACTCATGGTCATCCCAAACGCATATAAAAGGTTTTTTCTGATGAAGAAGCTGAAGATTTTTATCTCCTCTGTATTGTCTGTATCTTTCTCTGTAATCGCTGAGGTTTAGAATCTCTCTGGCTGGTTTATGTTCTCTGCCCAGTGCGTTGGTAAAAGGATTTGTTCCGTATTGTCCCGGCGCATATTCGTAAATATAATCTCCAAGATGAACAACTACATCGGCATCCGAAGAAGCAATTGCTCCATACACATTAAAAAGTCCTGCCGGAAAATTAGAACAGGAAACAACAGCCATTTTTACATCATTTACACTATCTGTTTTAGACGGCAGCGTGCGTGTTTCTCCGGTAACAGTTACCTGTTTGGTTTTGGCATTATAAAATCTATAATAATATTTTGTATTTGAAGTGATGTTCTGAACATCTACCGCTATTGTAAAATCATTTGTAGAAGATGCTGCGGCCTGCCCTTTTCTTGTTACTTCAGAAAATGCGGCATCCTTACTTAACTCCCAGGTAATTTCAGCATCTGAACCTGCCGAATATCTTGTCCAGATAATCACTCCTGTTTCAGTCGGGTCAAAACTGGCTACTCCTGTCTCAAACCCTTCATTTTTCATTCCATCGGGCGCACCGCTGTTATCGGTTTTATCATCATCACTGCAGCTTTCAATAAGCGGAGCGATGAAAACTCCTCCGGCAGCCAATAAAGAATTTCTAAGAAACCTTCTTCTGCCTAAATTATTGTTCTTTTCCATAAAAAAATTTTTATATCAAAAAAACAATTTAATATGCAAGCATAAGTTATGGCAATTTCAACATTACCTTTTATTAATATTAACAATCCATTTACTATAATAGATTATCATTAGTTTAAGAAGCTACACTGGAGTTTATTTCTTTTTTAAAAAATAAATAGAGTAAAATTTCAGTCACCTCAATGCAAAATATTCCCTATATTGAAATAAAAAATCTTGTCAATGAGTCTGTTTCAAATAGAATCAGACTTCTAAATAATAAAAAAAATAAAAAGCTTTGGAATACTGTTACACCACTAATTCTGCAGCAATTAAATTTATATAATCCCTTGGTGTATAACTTGTAATCTCTTTAAAATACCTGTTAAATGAGGATTTTGAATTAAAACCAGATTCATAAGCAAGGTCAAGAATATTAATATTGCTGCTTTTTTCAGACAAACTCTTCAATTGCTCTTTTACATATCCGACCCTGTACTCATTTATAAAAGTGTAGAATGGTTTATTTACGAAATGATTTAATGTTTCACTTATATGATATTTATTAATACTAGTAAGTTTTGCAAGCTCATCTAGTGTTAATTCACTGTTCCTATAATACTTCTCTTCGTCCATCGCTTTTTCAAGCTTTAGTAATATCTTAAACATTTCACTCTGGCTTAAAATTTCTTTTCGCCTTTGAGGCTTCAATGTTTCTTTTTCGATCATTAAAATATTTTCAACAACATTATGGGGCAAGGAACGATTAACATCTGATATTATTTCGGCAGCCTCATTATAACTTGATGTCGATAATAAGATTTCATCATTTAAATTAGTTGCAACTGGCTCCGCAATCACTCCGTGCTTATAGGTAATTATTCTAATGGTAATTACAACAAGAAGTGTATAAATAACAGATCGGCTTACATAACTTAGAGAAAAAATGGAAGGACTAAAAATTATAAATAAAACACTCAATATTCCGATACTTAAAAAAAGAGACGCAAGCTGCACAATGAGTTTTTTCTCCTGACTGTTTCTTGGCAGCTTATGAATTGCTAAATAAATAATGCCCAATGAAAATATGATATCCAGTGGAAGCAGTGTATAAAGACTAATAGTATTATACCAATACAGAACTAAATAGGCATTTGGCGATGTAACCGATAAAACACAAACGGTGGAGAAATAACCTATGGCCCCAATTACAAAGGGAATAAAAACGTACCATTTTGAAGCACTTACAAATTCAGGGCGAATGGTCTTTAAAGTATACAAATACAATAAAGGTATATAACAAAAGCCGATAAAAGTATTGAGCATATTGAGTACCTGCTGATCCTGGACAAAAGTAAAAATGAAAAACTTAATAGAGAGATGCAGTCCTATACACACAACTAAGGAAATCAGCAAATCATCTGCATTTTTTCGGTACCTGCTTCTCAGTAGTAAAACTGCTGCCAGGAGCGCCTGAAATATTCCAATGGCAATAATGTATTTCATCGTAAAATCTTTGTGCTAAAGTAGTATCAGGCTGTTAATTTAATGTTTGGTAAATGCAAAAAAATTGATTGATAACAATTTAATAACAAAACTTAATTATTTAAAAACCAACAACTTAATAATAAATCAAAAGTTTGACACTTTCTAAAAGTAGTTCTAGTTCGACAAAGTCGTTTTGTAGTTTAAATCGAAGCAATCTTTGCACAAAAACTACAAAACATGACACCAAAAATTATTTTAAAATCTTTGTTTAAGCAGGAAAAGATATTTAAAAAAACACTTTTCACTGCCATCTTTACACTTTGCTCTATCATATCTAATTATGGGCAGACTATAAAAGGAGTTGTTACCAGCGATGCAGGTACATTGCCTACAGCCAATATTGCCGGAAAAACATTTAATAATTCAGCCATTTCAGATTTACAAGGTGCCTTTACATTAACTGCACCAACAGAAGGAGAAGCTGTTATCGAGATTAGCTATATAGGCTTTGAAACAAAATCTATAACCGTAACTCTTGTAAAAGGGATAAATGACCTTGGTTTAATCCAGATGTCACCGGATGGTTCGGCAGCACTTAAGGAAATTGTAGTCAAAGGTACTATGGCTCCTTCTCAGGCAAAAGCGTACAGCATCAAGAAAAATTCTCTTGCTATTATGGATGTTATGGCCGCCGATGCAATTGGAAAATTACCGGACCGTAATGCCGCAGAAGCTGTACAGCGTATGCAGGGTGTAGCAGTTGCCCGCTATCATGGCGAGGCCGATCAGGCAACTGTCAGAGGAACTCCTTTTGCATGGACTTCTACCCTATTTAACGGAAATCGCCTGCCTAGTTCAAATGTTATGGGGAATCGTTCTTCTGTTCTGGATGCTGTTCCTTCTGAAATGATTCAGTATGTTCAGGTAGCAAAAGCTATCACACCAGATATGGAGGGAGATGCAATTGGCGGATCAATTAATTTTATTACCCGCACAGCGCCAACTAAACGTGTGCTGAATATAAGTGCTGCAGGAGGCTACAACACCTTTAGCGAAAACGGTACTTATAATGCGTCTGTAACTTATGGCGACCGATTCTTCAATAACAAGCTTGGCGTAATTGTTTCCGGAGCGATCTGGAGCAGACAATGGGGATCTGATGAATTTGCTGCCACTTATAATACCGGTGCAACTGTTGCGGAGCAAAAAAAATCGCTTAATACTGTGCTTTTTAAACGTTATATGGGAGAGCGCGAAACTAAAGGTTTAAATGTAGGTGCTGAATACAAACTTACTTCTTCTGATAAGATATTCTTTAGAGGAATGGCTAATAAATTTGATGATATCCGTCCTGTTTATGAATCTTATATTGATTATACCAATTCCCGTTTTCAATACAATTACAGATATTCTCATTATCAAACGGCACTAAATGGTTTTGAAGTGGGTGGTGAACATCAAATGAATGAAAAATTTAAACTGGACTGGAGTTACAGCAATCATAAATCAGAATATTACTTGGATACTCCTCCAACTTCCGGCAACAAAGGACTTCCTATTGCTACTTTCCGTCAAAAAATAACAGGCGGTTTTAATGATCTTTCCAGTGATGGAAAACGTTACTGGGGATTTGATTCTCCTAACGGAGTTGGTGGTACTGTTGATCATTTTGAAACAGGCCTTGCAAATCCAAACGAAGTAATGGATCCTTCAAAACTATTATTAAATCAATTGGTAATTGCGCAACTTGATAATAGTGAGAGAGATCAGATTGGACAAATTAATTTAAAGGTAGAAGCGAGTTCTAAAGTAAACCTGAAGTTTGGTGCCAAATACCGTCATAAAGACAGAACAAATACTTACGGGTCTAATTTTGTTTATCTGCCGGGAGCCGCTGTCGGAATTCCAAATTCACCGGCTTTAGTTCCGCTTTCAGGATTGCAGACTACTAGTTTTCCAAGTGGAAGTAAGTTTTTCGAAAACATGAATGGAGATTTCAGCTCGTTTATTGTAAACCCATTGACTAAAGATCAGTTGTTTAATATGTACGGACAGTCTTTTCAAACTGCTAACGGATTTATGGATTTTACATCCAAAACAAATGCGACTTCTTTTTATACAGGTGATGAAAATGTAATTGCAGGTTATGCAATGGCCGAAATTGATGCTACAGATAACTTAAAAATAGTTGGAGGTTTGCGCAACGAGTATACTTCTATGACTTTAAACGGTACTAAAGCAACTACACAAGGAACTCCTGCCGTAATAACGCTGAGTCCATCTGTGGTAGAAAACAATTATAATTCGTTTCTTCCTATGCTGCATTTAAAATACAAATTAAGCGACAAATCAAATCTTCGTGCTGCTTATACACGCACATTTGTTCGTCCGAATTTTGGAGACATGACCCCTGGAAGTTCAACAAATACAACCTCATCACCTCAGACAATTACACAGGGAAATCCTGATTTAAAGCCTACTTTCAGTAATAATTATGATCTTATGGGAGAATATTATTTTGACAATGTTGGAATTATATCCGGCGGTGCTTTTTACAAAAACATTACCGATGTCGTTTTTACAGATGTAAGCATGCAGAATATTGATGGCAGTGATTACTTGGTTACGCAGGCAAAAAATTTAAATAAAGCCTCTTTATTTGGGTTTGAAGCCGGAATCAATAAAAGATTTGATTTCCTTAACGGTTTCTGGAGCGGATTTGGAGTAGAATTCAACTACACGTTTATCGACTCCAATACAGAAGTACCGCGCGTTAACGGAACTAGTGTTTATAATGATAAAACAAGTTTGCCAAACCAATCTAAAAACTTATTTAACGCTATCCTTTTTTATGAACGAAACGGTGTAATGGTTCGCCTTGCAGGTAATTACCGCGGAAAATCAGTAGAAACGATTAATCAGCAATTAGGTCCTGATTATTACATCTGGACAGATTCTAACTTTACCATTGATGCTTCTGCAACGGTAAATATTAACAAAAAACTTAAAGTATTTGTAGAGTTAAATAACCTGAGCGATTCTCCTGTAAAAATGTTTATGGGGAATGATAAACGCCGTATTACTTCACAGGAATGGTACGGAAGCCGAGGTCAGGCAGGAATACGTTATGACATATTTTAAAACAAATAAATTAATCAAATATAAAAATGAAAAAAACAATAATTATAGCTGCCATTTTGGTACAAACATTGGCAAACGCTCAGCTAACAGACAGTATTAAAAGATTAGTTCCTGTAAAAGGCGCATTAAACTTTAGAGATGTAGGCGGATATAAGACTACAGATGGAAAAGAGGTTGTATGGGGAAAAGTATACAGAAGCGCCGGAATTGATAAATTGACCAATGAAGATATAGCACTTTTAGATAAAAAGAAAATTCATACTGTTGTTGATTTTAGAGGTGTGGCTGAATCGAAAGCTGCTCCGGACCGTTTGCCGCAAAATACTGATTATACTTTAAGTCCTGCAGGAAGTGATAGTATTCCTAATCCGGCACAAATGGTTAAGCTTTTGAAAGAAGGAGGTTTTCTTGAAAAATTTTATGGTTCAGATGCTGTAAAATATACTGGTGACAGATTTCGTCCCTTATTTGTAAAATTATTGACTACAGATAAAAAAGAAGCGATAATGTATCATTGCACCGGCGGACGTGATCGTACCGGTATGGCAACAGCATTATTCTTATATACTTTAAATGTTCCAGAGAAAACGATCGAAGAAGATTATGTGGCATCAAATGTATATCTTAAAAAAATGAATAAAGGAATGATGGCACCGCTTGCAAAAATGAGCGGTTTAACTGAAGCGCAGATAGAAAATGAAATGGCATTAAAACCAGAACTTATCCGCTTGTTTTTTGCAGGTATCAAAACACAATACGGAAGTGTAGAAAACTTTTTACAGCAGGAAATGGGAATTGGACCGAAGGAAATAAATATTCTAAGAAAAAAATACACTAAATAAAATACGCATTACTTCCAGCATTAAAATACATTTTTATAATAAAGCCTGACTTTGTAGTCAGGCTTTTTCCATAAAGATAATAGCTTCACTTAAAATTATTCCTTATTACACTGCAAGCCAATCATAAATTTCGGTTTGTGCACGTCTTGGTAAATCAATATTTACAATTTCCAATTCATTCCTTCCTTCACTGTTTATGGTTCTTCTTTTTGTATTGTCTTCCAGTTGTAACTGGATAATGGTATTGATATCGGCAATGTGTTTTTCATCATACAGCGGAAAAGCAACTTCTATTCTTCTGTTTAAATTTCGGCTTAACATATCGGCTGATGATAAATAGATTTTTTCCTGCCCATTATTTGCAAATTTGTAAATTCTGGAATGTTCCAGGAACATATCTACAATCCTGTAGATTTTTATATTCTCGCTCACACCTTTAATTCCCGGCAATAAAGTACAGATTCCGCGCACTATCAATGTCACTTCAACACCTGCCCTGCTTGCTTTAATAAGCTTGTCGATAATATCTTTTTCATCAACTCCGTTTACTTTTAAAAATACAGCCGCTTCCCTGCCTGCTTTTTTATTTTCTATTTCAGTATCTATTAATCCCAGTAACTTTTCTTTCATGTTAAAGCCTGCCGCCAGAATATGTTTTGGTGCGCTTGTCTTTTTCTTGGTTTTTAAAAATGTAAAGACTTTTTTCAGATCGTCTGTATATTTTTTTTCTGAAGTGAAAAAACCAAAATCTGAATAAATATTTGCCGTGCTTTCATTAAAATTTCCAGTTGACAAATAATTATAATATTTTTTATTTCCGTATTTGTCTTTCATGGTCACCGTAGCAACTTTAGCATGAACTTTTAAATTGGGCATGCTTTGAATAATCTTTATTCCGGCATTTTTCATTTCGCGCGACCAGAATAAATTATTGTATTCATCAAAACGTGCTTTGACTTCTACAAAAACAGTTACTTTTTTGCCATTTTTAGCCGCACTTATCAAAGCATTTGCAATTAAGGACTGCGATGAAATCCTGTATAAAGTAATTTTTATCTCCAGGACGTTTCTGCTAATTGCCGCCTGATTAAAAAACTGAAGTACATAATAATAGGATTGATACGGAAAGTGCAACAATTGATTTTGTTTGTCAATAATTTCAAAAACCGACTTGCTGCTTTCAAAAGGCAAATGTTTGAGACCAGGATAATCTGCTCCCTGAAGAGTTGGTTTAACAGGATTTGGAAACCTGAATAAATCATAAAAATTATGATGGCTTCCTCCTTTTATCATTTCCTCTTTTTTAAGTCGGAAAGTTTTTTTACATACCGAAATTGTTTCAGAATCCATATTAGAATCATACAAAAACCTTGTTGATGAACCTCGTTTGCGTTCTTCTATTTTTGCTTCAATTTTTGCTATCAAATCTCCTGAGTTTTCATCTTCTATCAGATAATTTTCATCCCGGTTTAATTTTATAGCATTACAAGAAATAACTTTTCCGGATGGAAATATAAGCGATAAACAATTCTTTATTATAGTATCAATCGAAATAATGTAATGTGTATCTCCCTGACTTTGCAATTGTTTATATCGATCCAGTTTATCCGAAGGAATATTCAGATAAGCATAGTTATAATTCCCCATAGTATCTTTTATTTTTACTAAAAAGTATAAACTGCGATTATTTAAGAAATAAGTTTTAGGATGGTTTATTGAAATATGAATGACCTGTATATAAGAGAGAATAATACTTTTAAAATAATATTCGATCTGCTGCAGATGCTCTTCTAAAAGCTCTTGATTTTCATAATAAACAATATTATTAGCCGCTAATTCAGGTACTATTGAATTCTTCCAAATTGTACCAAATCTGTTTTGCTGAAGATTTACTTCAGCTAAAATTTTATCCAGTAAATCTTTATTTTTTTTTGAATTTTTAATCAGTAGTTTTCTGATTTTAACCCTAAAAAATTCATCCAGGTTAGAAGAGTGAATGGCTAAAAATTTAATTCGTTCATAAAGTGAATTATTGGCGGCTTCTGCTTCATCTAAAATACAGTTATTAAAAGAAAGCCATGATAATTCTGAAGGGATAAGATAGTTTTGCACGTTTAATGAGGTAGTATTATAAGAGAAATTTGTTTATACTTTGTATCAATACAATTGTAAATTTCAGGATTAATTATTTTAAAATATAAATACAGACAGGCAGTTAACTATAATTTAATTTAATGGTAACATATTATAATCTGCTCAATACTATTGCAACATCAAATAATAGCATAAAAAGCTATTCTCTAAAGATTGCGCACATTATATTAAAAAGCATTAAGTCTAATTGTATTATATTTACCTTTTAAAGTGAATGTAATATTATGGAAGATTATTTAATTGGTATTGGAAAAAGGTTAAAAGAAATCAGAAAGAAAAGTGCCTTAACGATACATGAAGTAGCCAATAGAGCCGGAGTAAGCAATGGACTGATTTCAAGAATTGAAAATGGCAGAACGATCCCATCTCTTCCTGTTTTAATAGAACTTATTCACTCTTTGGATACTGATGTTACTTTTTTTTTTGAGGGAGTGAAAAACATCAAAAATGCCAAATTTATTCACATAAAAAAGGAAGATTATCAAAAGATAGAAAAAGAAGACCGGTCAGAAACAAAGGGTTTTAATTACTATCATATCTTCAGTAAAAGTATTAATTCTATTGGTTTTGAAGCTGTAATTCTTGAAGTTGAACCGGATAGTAAGCGTGAAAAGGTTATTACTGATGCCTGGGAATTCAAATATATTATAAAAGGAAGCGTAACGTATATTATTGATGATGTTGAAGTAGTTGTAAACGAAGGTGATTCACTATGTTTCAACGGAAGACTTCCTCATGTACCTGAAAACAGAACTCAGGAAAACTGTATCATGCTGGTACTTTATTTTTATTCTGAAAGTAATAACTAAAAAAATTAACCGATATCCATAATAAAAAAGGTTACCTCCAAAATGGAGATAACCTTCAAAAAAAAACAATAAACACAAATTCTAAAATGGTTTAATTTCCTGCAGGAAGCCAGGAACGTCCATCCAATAACCATCCTGAATTGATTGGCACACCAAACCATTGCAGTGATGAATAGGCAATATCTACCATTTTTGGCACCACTCCGCTAGCAGTCCCGCATTTTAACGTCGCTGTACTTGTTGTCCAGGCTGGTGTATTCGTAAAGGTCAGAGCAACTTGTTTTGTACTCGAATCCGTAAAAGAATTTCCTGAACCGTTATCGCCCTTCCAATATCCTATAAGATTAGCATAATCAGGATGAGAAGCAGTAACAGATGAACAGGTATAATTAAGAATCGAAGCTTCTGACAAAGCTTTATTCCAAACACGGACTTCAGCAATATTTCCGTTTACGTTTGCGCCATAAGTCAAAGTTCCGTCCTGTCCTACTGCAAAAGGTAATCCGGAAGTTAAACTTCCAAATGTGCTGACAATCGCAGCTTGTCCCACAAAAGCACCGTCCTGATATGTTTTTACCAATTTAGCAGTACGATCAACTACCAATGCTAAATGATGCCATTTCCCATCATTGATGGCACCTCCTGAAATATCTACCCGATTTTGAGTATCACCAATATTAACTTTCCATGTTCCTCCTGTATTAGCACAAATCACAAATCCGCGATTTTTACCACTTGCCCAGTTTTTATTAGAAACTAAAGACGGATCGCTTGAATAACCTGAAGTTTTTACCCTGCATTCAACCGTAAAACTTGAACTTCCAAAATTGTAAAGTGCATTAGTTGTCGAAGCATAAATACTATTCGAATTAAAATTGGCAAATTTACCTGTAATCGAAGTTGTAGGATCAACCGGTTTTTCGATTTTAGTCGCAGTGAAATTTTTATTATTGAAGATCGTAAAAATATTTCGCTCATCATAAGATGATCCTCCGTGCGATCCTGTAGAACCTGTAACGATTCCGCCGTGATCGGGTGCAACGATAACCAGCCAGTCTTCATTGACATAATTAGGCCTGCTTTTTAGTGCTGTCAAAATCTCGCCAATATAACCGTCTGTAGTTTCTATTGAAGATTTATATTGCGGTACGTTTAGCGAAAATCCGTAGCTGTGACCTGCATGATCTACATCATCAAAATGCAGGAATAAAGCATCAGGATTATCGTTTGTTAAGGCAGCAACCACTTCATTTTTAACCGCTAAATCTGTTGTTAAAGTTTTCTCCACATCAATACCGTCTACAATATAGGTATTGATTGGTGCCCAATGTACGATAGCCATTGTTGTTAAAGCTGCATTGTAGGATTCAAGACGTTTTAGGAAGCTTGGGTAAGTTCCAAAATTTGGACTTGAAAATGAATTGTCTGTTACGCCATGTTTTAAATGGGTAACTCCGCTCAGCATTGTCGACCAACCGTTTCCACTCCAGGTTGGAGCTTCGGTTAGCGCATCAAAACTGTAAACCGAATTAGGAAGTAATCCGTGAACATTTGGTGTATTAGCTCCCATCAAAGCATCGCCGCGGCAGCCGTCGATACCTATAATAAGCAGTTTTTTAGTTCCGCTGCTTAGGACCGATTTACCGGTTTTTGAAATAGTTTTTGCATTCGCTGAATTCTCATCGCTCGCAAGCGTTGGTTCATTGGTACATGAAGTGATTAAAAGTACACTCGCAAGAATTGTAACATAACTTAATCTAAAAATCTTTTTCATTGAATTGAATTGTTTTGTTGATTACTATTTATTTACTTGTTTTAAAACTATTTCCTGCAGGGATTTTATTTTAACTAATTAGTTTTTTTTACCATTAAAAAATTAAGTTTATATTAAGAAGCAAGACTTAATTTTTCTTAATCTCTTAATGGTTCAATTAAATGTTTTTAATCTTTTTAATCCTTTAATCTGTGGCACTATTTTTCGATGCTATATAACGACGCAAGTGAATCTAGTATATAATCCGGTTTTGCTTCTTCAAGTTGTGCTCTGGTTTGAGCTCCGGAAAGAACTCCAACTGTAATCCCGCATTTGGCATTTTTTCCTTCTTCGATATCAATTGCTGAATCTCCTGCTTTCAATACTTTTGAAGCATCTTCTATTGAAAATAATTGCATGGCTTTGTGTATCATATCCGGAAATGGGCGTCCCAGTTCTACATCGTCTGCTGTGATTAAAGCGTCAAATTGATTGTCTTTTTTCCAATCCAATTTTTCTAATAAAGTATTGGCAACATGACTGCTGTAACCTGTATTTAAAACTACTTTTATACCGTCTTTTTTAAGGTTCTGAAGTACATTTTCAACACCTTCAATTGGTGAAACTTTTGCCGTAAGATATTCGTTATCTAATGTTTCTTTGAAATATTCGAATATCTCCTGGGATTTATTGGAATCTGTAATATTGATGTGTTTCAAAATATCTTTTATAGCCTGATATTTTTCTTTTCCTGCTCCCAGAGAAAGCACTAATTCAAGAGAAACATTTATTCCGAATTTATTAATGGATTTGTGTAAAGATTTGTAAACTATATTTTGTTCATTTATTGTTGTTCCGGCCATATCAAAAACGACCATTTCAATTTCATTAATTTTCATTTTGTGTGTATTTATTTTATAAACATGCAATTCGCATATTTGAGAGTATTTATATTTAGAATGATATTTTTTTTTAACCTAGATTTTTAAAATCTTTTTAATCCTTTATCCCGATAGCTATCGGAAGTAGCAAAACATGAAATACAAAATCTTTAAACATTAAAAATTTTATCAATATTATGTTTTGCAAATCCTGCACTACCTGTCATTCCCTTACCTCCTATTCCTGTTATAATATGAATGTTTTCATCAACTGTATGCTCAAAAATATCTTTGGTTTTGCATTGCGAATACATTCCAAACCATCTGCTTTGGATTTCGTAAGTGGGCAGATCAATAATTTTTTTCGCCTCCTCAATCATAAAATTGTCAATATCCATATTCAAATCAAATCCTAGCGAATCAACATCTTTTGCGTTGGCATATTCATGCGAATCACCCAAAATTACTGATCCGTCGATGGCTTGTTTAAATAAGATATGAATACCATACTTCTTCTCAAAACTATCCGGATTCTCTTTGGCTTTAATTGATTGATATGATTTGCATTCTTCAAATGATTCGTATCTTCTAATGGTCAATCCTGTCAAAATCGAACCGTCTAATTTGTAATTATTCTGAGATTTGGTTTGCAGCATCTGAAGTTTTGAAACAATCAAATCACTGTTATTATAAATCTCAGGATATAAAATTTTAAAATCACTTCCGTTGCAGATAATTATTTTTGAAGCTTTGAATTCTTTTCCTAACGAAGTTGTTGTAATCACTTCACTAAATGTGTCTTCTGTATCAACAACGGTTGTATTCATAAATAAATCAAGTCCCATATTTGCAGTCATATACTGATGCAGCTTATGAATCATCATAGAAGGTTCAACGGTTACTTCCTGCGGAAAAAACAATCCGCCTGTACAATAATCAGCACGTAAACCAGCATATTTTGACAGACATTGTTCTTTCGTCATCAAATTAGATTCGTAATCATTTGAAATATTAATCTGATGCAATTCTTCTATCAATTGCATTTCTTCTTCGTTTGAAGCCAGATAAACCGTTCCGTTTTGGCGAATACTTATATCAAACTGAGACTGAATATTTTTATAGATTTTTAAACTTTCTTTTCCGAAATCCTGCCATTTTCTGTCCATTCCGGATGGCACAACCTGACCAAAATTTCTAACAGTCGCTCCTTCCGGTTTGCTGTTTTTTTCCAAAATGGCAACCGACATTCCTTTTAATAAGGCATGGTAGGCATGAAATGTCCCTAAGACACCTCCGCCAATAACTATCAAATCATATTTTTTATCCATTCAATTTATTTTTATATTTAGGGAAATGCAACTATTTGTTTCTTGTTTTTTTCATGAACCCGCTTGTTAAAATACCATAAAGAACCTATTGCAAGTAATAATAATAATGCCGCCGATTCCAGATTAAGCCATATAAAAAAATGACTCCACGTCTGTTTAAAACCTATTACTTCTTTAAGTAAAAGCACAACTACACTGCCCAAATACCCCATGGCATCGGCGATATAAAACAAGAAACCAACATTGCCCTTAAATTTCATAACTGCAACTAATCTTTCAAAAACAAGACAATGAAATAGTATATAAGGTAAATAAACCCCTATTCCTGTGGTAATCATCCAGATTACAGGAGATATAAGTCCATCTTTAAATAAAAAGGTAAAAAGCATAATTACAACTGCTCCGCCAGCTGTAAGATACATCCCTACACTAAATGCCTTTTTATTATTTTTTATGAGAACACCAGCTGCCGCTATTGCCAAAACAATTACAGCTACCGGAATTTCTGTAAGGGTTACAATTTGTGGAGAACCTGAATATCCTTTCTCCGCCCAAAATTCAACCATAAAATTATCCCTAAAATCCCTAACCACAGTCAGAAGAACATAAATACCAACCAAAGCAAAATACCCAACTCCATTATCCCTTATAAAATCTCTGCGTTCCTTGCTGTACATAGGTACTCGTTCAGACCTTGCTTTGACGTCGTTTTCATCCGGATCCTGATTTTTATTAAGAATCCATACGGACAAAAGGAATAATGGAAAAAACAATAATCCTGTATAAAATGGCATCGTATATTCATCTGCATTAAAATCTCTCATAAGCAGCAATCCCACCGTTTTTACCAGTCCGGTTGAAAATATAAATGTGGCACTTAATGCTGCGGCTAACATTTCTGTGTTTTTTCTTCCTTCGATATAAGAAAAGACAATTCCAAACACCATTCCTAAGGGCAGGCCATTTAAAAACAATGCCAGTATTTTCCATTTTCCCGGAACAATAGCAAACAACCCCAGCATTAACAAACCAAAAGAAATAAAGGAAATTAGCCATTTTGCTCTTTTAGACTTCGGCATTTCGGAAATAATTTTTATGCCTATAAATTTTGAAACCATATAGCCCAAAACCTGACTTATAACCAATACTGTTTTAGCATCTAACCCATAGCCGAAAGCAAGCGTAAGATATTGACCTGCCAAAAATGATTTGCGTACCGCATACATTCCAGTATAACATATAAATACTGAAATCACAATTGCAAAGGTAGATATTTTTTTACTATTTGTAAATTTTTTACTTTCTTGAAACATGCTAATAATATTAAGTTTCAGCAAAAGTAATCCTCTAATCAAACATAATTATTATCTAAATGTAAAATAATAGTTATTAAAGTTTACTAATAGTAAATATTTTTTTGTAAAAACAAAAAAGACAGTACATTTGAAAATCATCATAAAACCCATACAAAACAGCACTTTACGAGTTATCGATTTAACTAAAGCAAGAAAACAGCGTGGTTTAAAAGAAAAAGTAAATAAATAGTTGGTACATTTTTATCCTAAGTATTTATTTTAAACAAATAATTACAAATAGTAAACAAATTAAATAATAATGACAATTCAAGCAACGGCAATGGTTTTTTCTGAAGTAGGGCAACCATTCGAAAATCAGGAAGTAATTTTAAACGAAATAGATAGTAACGAAGTATTGGTTCGCATCCTTTATACTACTATTTGCACCAGCGATATTCATACTTTTACAGGAAAGAGATCGACTCCTTGTCCTTGTATTTTAGGACATGAAATTATAGGTGAAATTATAGACAAAGGAAAAAAAATAAACAGCGATTTTAATGGTCTCCTGTTAAACATTGGCGACCTGGTAACCTGGTGTGTATATGCTTTTGACAAAGAGAGTGAAATGGCTAAAAAAGGAATTCCTCAAAAATCTGAAGGTCTCTATAAATATGGACATCATCAATTTAAACCTAATGACGGATTAAATGGCGGATTTGCCACACATTGTGTACTAAAAAAAGGAACAGCAATTTTCAAATTACCTGATTTTTTAACTTATAAACAGGCAGCACCAATAAATTGTACACATGCTACAATTGCAGGAGCTGTGCGTGTAGCTGGTTATCTTGAAAACAAAAATGTCATGATTACCGGAAGTGGTATGTTAGGACTTTCGGCCTGTGCAATGGCCAGAGAAAGTGGTGCCAAAAATGTATTTGCCATGGATATTAATCCGGAACGCCTGGTGTATGCTAAAAAATTTGGCGCTAATAAGTTAGTTGATGCTAATTTGTCTCTCGATGAAATTAGAAAACTTTATCCAAAAGAAAAAATTGATGTCATTATCGATACAACCGGAATACCTGCTGTAATGGAATTAGGAGTTGAAATTCTTACTATTGGCGGAACAGCAGTCTGGATAGGAGCTGTCTTTAATCAACCTGTTACAAAAATAAATGCCGAGATGATTGTTCGAAATCTGATCACTATAAAAGGCCTTCACAATTACACTCCAAACGATCTTGGTTATGCTGTTGATTTTATCGCCAAAAATCATTCTAAATATCCTTTTGAAGAACTCGTTGGAAAAGAGTTCTTATTAGAAGAACTTCCTGAAGCTTTTGAATCTGCCAAATCAGGAGAACATTATAGAGTTGGAATTAAACAGTAAATATAAAATTCAAATATCTTACGATATTAATAATACAAGAAAAAGCCAGAATCTAAAATTCTGGCTTTTTTTATTGGAAATTTGGAATTTAAAATTTTTTATTTCGTCAACCAGGCATCTTTTAAAGGATCATCTGTTCCTCCAAATTGGCTTTGTACAGCTTGCTGATAGTTTTGTGTATTATAGGCAGATTCGGTTGCCATATACATCCATCTGCGTGGTAAAACCCCATTTGCAGTACCAATTCCTGCACCTCCGCTTAGCAATGCCGGAACTCCCGTACGACGGTAATTATAGAAAGCTTCCCATCCTGAATTGTTAAACATTGCCATGTATTTTTCCGTTAAGATTTGATTTAAACCTGTTGCATTGTCGCCTGCATAAGTAACATTGGTTAAGAATTGAGCGATATTAACTATAGCAGTTCCCCAAACATCTCCTTGTTTAAGACCTTTAGGATTAACTTTTACACTAGAAGAACTAATAGGAAAATTGATAGTAACGGTCTGTCCTTCGCTTAAACCATAAGTTGCCAGCGATGCATTAATTCCTTTCAGATACCAATCTTTAGCATTTTGACCTGTTACCCATCCTCTGTTAACAGCTTCAGCAATATTAAAACACATTTCCGGATACCCTATAAAGATAAAAGGCTCTGCGCTTGCTCCTGTTTGAGAAACATAATAACGATTATAATTTGCAAACGAATACATTCCTCCGTCTGAATTAGTAAGCAAACTTGCCTGTGATAAATTAGGATCAGAACCTACGAAAGCAGAAAAATCACTTACAGCTTTTCCTCCCGCTACCTGGGCAGGAGCCGGTGTAGACGTTACAAGAATTCTGGGATCTTGTGTTTGTGATCCTATATTTAAATACGGAGCACCCGGATTTGAGAAATTATTATAAGCATTTAATTGCAATGAATATATAGGATAACGGTTTACGGCATTATACACATATACCATATTATCGCTATTTCCTTCCATTATAGGATATTGCGTTGGGTTATTAATGATATTGGCAAATTTTTGAGCTATTTGTAAATCGGCATTATCTTGCGCTCTTTTGCTTAAGCTGATTAAAATACGCAACGTATAAGTATTAATCAGTTTTTGCCACTGTAAATAGGTAAAATTGAAAATATCGCCAGCAGTATCTACTTTTTGAGTTGCCAATGCTGGTGTAGCGGCAATTAGGTTTTTCATCAGCGTATTAGCGTTATCAAGCATCACTAATGCACTCTTATAAACATCATGCTGACTATCATAAGCCGGTGTTAAGTTTTTTGGATCTCCTGCTTTCGAAAATGGAATATCTCCTACTCTTTGCGATAACCAAATACCTGAATACGCTTTATAAAATTGAGATAATGCAAAGTAAACATTGGTATTATTACCGGACTGTTTCACTTCTTGCGTTTCTAAACTTAAGGCATATTTTAAAATATCATAACTATCGCTGGTATTCCCATAATTGTAGTTATTGTTGAATCTATAATATTGATAATTTGATATGTTGTACTGTGCGCCACCAGCAGACAAAGCCCAAGGCTGCTCATCAGTACGGATCATTGTAGCTGTTAAATGATTCAACAGCAAGGTTCTTGGAATAATTGCATCTGCATTTGCTACGTTAGGATTATCAATCAAATCACCTTCCTGGCAAGAGAAAAAACCTAAACAACTGATGCTTACTAAGCTATAAATTACATTTCTTAATTTCATGGAAATAAAGATTAAAAAGTTAAATTAATATTGAAACCATAACGGCGAACAGTTGGGCTGGAAAGATCACTTCCGGCGCTACCTCCAACCAAAGCTCTGTCAGAAGCATTGTAACCTGATGCATATTGATCTAAATCAATATCTTTGCGTGCTGCAAAATACAATAGGTTTCGGCCTACTAAAGAAAACGTTGCTTTTTTGATAAACGAATTAGCCAATAATTTTGAAGGCAAACTGTATCCAAGAGAAACTTCTCTAAGTTTTGCATAAGAGCGGCTTATCATATAATATTCATCTGCATTAGCACCAATACCACTTGAGATATAACTTTGTACCGATACCGGTAAATCATTCTGAGCAAAAGTTAAATCACTTAAATTGTCAATTTGTCCATTACTAAAGCGAGGTGTACCAGATGTAATTTTAACTCCGGGACCAATATAAGAAGGTGTTGCCGCTTTTGTTCCATTAGCAGTACTGTTCCATTCCGCTAAACGAGCATCACCAAAAGCTCCTCTGGCAGTTTCTAAGTCTGTACCACCATTCATTGCGTGATAATAAACGAAGTCATACATTTTTCCTCCTATACGTCCATCAAACTGAAAGCTTAAACTATAACCTTTATATTTAAAAGTATTGGTTATACCAAAAGAAAAGTCTGGATTTGCATGTCCCAAGAAACCATTATTTGCAATACCTCCTGGAGATTGTAAAGGCAATCCACCAGTTCCGTTTACAATATTTCCGCTACCGTCTCTTACGAATTTGGTTCCATAAATAGCGTCAAGCCTGTCTCCAACTACAAAGTTGTGGCCGTTTTGCTGTAAATACTGCTGATCTCCATAAATTTCTTTAAGCGTTTCTCTATAAGAAGAATAATTTAAATTTACATCCCAATTTAAACCTGCTGGATTTCTCAGCACTGATCCCATTAATTCCAGCTCTACACCTCTTTTAAGAGTAGTAACTCCATTAATCAATTGATTGTTTGATGTGGTTGCTGTTGAAACTGGCAATTGAAAAATGTTAGGACCGTTAGTTGTTGTAAAAAAAGTTGCATTTAAACCTAATCTGTTAGAGAAAAATTTCACATCAAATCCTGTCTCAATTGACTCTACGTTAAAAGGTTTTATATTTTCGTTAGCAATAGTATTTGATAACGTGATTGACGGTGTTCCATTATAAAAAGTGCCCGAAGCAACTGGCGATTCGTTTACATAAGTTGGTCCGTTATAGGGCGTATAATTTTCTGTTCCGTAACCTAGTAATCCAAATACAGGCTTGCTGTTCCAACCTGTACCTAATGCGGTAGAATTTAGAGCATTGTAAGAAGTACCAATTGTCGTCGCTGTTAAACCTCCTTTTACATCGGCATACGAAGCGCGTATTTTTAGGAATGAAATAGCTTCTGGCAATTTAACATAATCTGAAATCGCAGAACTTATTGCTACGGAAGGATAAAAATAGGTGTTTTTACCTTTTGGTAAAGTTGATAGATTATCTACACGGCCAGTGGTATTAATATTAAAATAATTTTTATACCCAATATCGAACGAATAAAAACCACTATAAACCTGCATCTTAGAACCAAAATTATAACTATACGGTTTAGCTGCCGAATTATTCATATTATAAACTCCCGGAAGAGATAAACCCTGAGTTGTTTCCCAACTAGAATCATAAGTAAAAGAACGCTGGTTTGCTCCAACTAAAGTACTAATATCCCAATTCCCAAATTTATGTTTGTAATTCAGAATTAAATCGGTGTTATTTTCCATTAAATTTCTTTGATCTCGTCTGTAATCTCCGTACCAGCCAAAACTATACCATGGCAAATACAAATTTAAGTTGGCCGAAGCCGGAACATCTTCTGTATTAAGCTGATTGTAGGTGTTTATCGATTGTCTTAGTGACAAATCAAAATCGTTATTGAATTTATAAATAGCTTTCAAAGAACCATAAACATCTGTTTTCTCTCTTCCTTTCAACCATTCATTTGCCATAAACCAGGCGTTGTTCAGCCTTCCGTATTCTGGCGCGTATTGAGTTAGTCCAGGAACACCTTGCGGTCCTTTATAGTAATCCTTTAAATCATTAATATCATAATCAGCAGAACCATAAACCTTAAACATATAGACATAACTGTTAGGACTATATTGTACATCTGGTACATTTGGAGAATATTGTAAATTTAAATTCAAATCTGCCTCAACTCGTAATTTTTCGTTGACATTGTACCCCCAATTTATTTTAAAGTTATCTATATCTAATTTTGTGTTAGGAAAAATACCTCTCTGGTAGGTATGCCCGTACGAAGCACGAAGATTAAACTTATCGCCACTTGCCGAAAGCCCAATGCTGTTGGTACTTACGTAACCGTTCTGTACAAACTTGTCAAAATTATCGGCTCCACGATTCAGCCAAGGTGTTTTTTGTCTAATACCTGTTGCCGGATCATAAGGACTATCATATTGTTGTGTTTCAAAACCACTATTAAAACGTGGTCCCCATTCTGGCAAGCGTTGTTTATTGTCATACAACACATTCCCATAGGTATATTGATAATTACTACCTCGCCCATATTCCGTTTGACTTTCCGGTAATACAATAAATCCTTTATCCAATTCGGTTGTACTGTTATAATCTATCTGCCAGCCACCACTGGTTTTTGTACCTTTTTTTGTGGTAATTATAATCGCACCGTTAATTCCTCTTGAACCATACAATGCGGCTGCATTTGGACCTTTAAGTACCGTATAGGTGTCAACATCATCTGCATTAAAATTATACGAATCTGAGTTGACTGGTTGACCATCCACTACATACAAAACATCTTTACTACCACGCAACACCACTGTTGGCGCGCCATAAAACTCAGAGCTTGCACCAATTTGCAAACCCGCAACTTTTCCGGCAAGCGAGTTTATAGGGTTGGCATCACGACCTAAAGTAAGATCCTCTCCTTTAATTTGTGATTGAGAATACCCTAGCTTTTTTACTTCTTTTTTAACCCCAAGAGCAGTTACTACTACTTCAGATAATACCTCCTCTTCAGGAGATATACTTATATTTAATTCAGACTGATTATCCAGTAAAACTTTTTGAGGCTTATATCCCAAAAATGTAATTAAAAGTGATTGACCACTTTTTGCATTTATGGAAAATTTTCCATCTATGTCAGTAGTAACGCGGGTATTAGAACCAACAATCTGTACATTTGCTTGTAGTACTGGTTGTTTTAACTCATCTGTTACGCGTCCCTTGTATAGGGTTTGAGCAAACAGTGTATTACATCCAAATACGAAAAACAACAATAGCCCTTTTCCAAACTTTTTTAAACTCATTTTTTTCTGTTTTTAAATTCATTTTCTTTTTTTAAGTGGGGTATCATCCTTAATTTAATTTTTACAAAAAATGCGAAACAAGGGATAAAACACTTACCTGATCAAGATGAAAGTTATTTTATCAAAATAGATTTTAAAAGCGCATTTATGAATTCTACCCTCGCCGCTTTCTAAATACTTATTTTCAACCCTGCAATAAATTATTAGTATTAGTAAATTAATCGGTACAAAAATGACTAAATTTTTACCATTAGTAAACTTTTGCGTTTTAAGAAATTCTTAACACGCTATTAATCTTAGGTAAGTAAATTGTTAAGAGAGAGTACGCACAAACTAATCCATTAATATTTTCGTAGAAATATTAATAGAGAATATAAAATCAAATATGGAAAAGTTTACTAATAGTAATATTTCAAATTTAATTTGTGGAGGAAGGATTTAAAATAAAGATTCTATTCGGATCAAGGTGTTTAATATATTCTCTTCCATTTTATTAATAGAATTGCTACTGGAGTTGCCCTCTATTTTGCCAAAAAAGCTTAAGTGATTGTTTTCACTTAGGATGTGTAAAAAGAAAAAAAACTTAATTAACAGCATATCAGACAAATTTCTTTATTAAGAATTAAAAAGCAGTATAGGGGACAACTTTTTTGCTACAAAAATTTAATTTGTATTTTTCTTTAAATCAGTTTAATACGATTTAAAAGAGTTATTTTTTTTATGATATTTAATATAAAACTGTATTTTTGATTTTTAAACAATTAAAAATTATAGCATTAATTTTAAACAAGTTAAAACGCAAAAAATAGGTTATAAACCTTTAAAAATAGATGATTTGAAATTTGTGGCAGAATCGTGGCGCAGTAGATTTGGATTGGATACCTTTTCTGCCACAACAAACTAAGGCGGTTTTTCTAAAACTTATTACAAATTAAGTTGAAAGGGTCTCAAACTTACCTTGCCATTTTTTAATCTCTTCTAATATAGGTAGAAATGCTAAACCTTTTTCAGATAACCTATATTCTACTCGTGGCGGTAATTCCTTATAGGCGAACCTTTCTACTAAACCATCTTCTTCCAACTCTTTTAACTGTTCAGTTAATACTTTCCTTGAAATGTGCGGTACTATGGCGTCTAATTGACCAAAACGAATAGTACGGGTTCCAATTACATTAATAATTATCGGTTTCCATTTATTACCAATAGTGCCAATGGCTCTTGTAAATGGGCAATTTGAATTACAAAAATTTTCGTCTCTCATATTTTTAAATTAGTAGTTACCTAATAGTAACCAGAATACACTATAACAGTTACAAACATAAACTATTGATAGTATCTTTGTGAAACAAATTTAAAAATAATAAAATAATGAGTAAATTAATAAACAAAGTAGCAGTAATTACTGGTGGTAATAGTGGTATTGGATTTGGTATTGCACAAGAATTTAAAAATGAAGGTGCTAAAGGAGTGATTGTTGGAAGAAATCAACAAACTTTAGATAGTTCAGTGGCGCAACTTGGAGAGAATTTCATAGCTATAAATGCTGATGTAACAAACCTTGCCGATTTGGAAAGAGTCTTTAAGGAAGCATCTGAAAAATTTGGTAAAATAGACGTAATTGTAGCCAATGCAGGCGGTGGAGCTGTAGGAACTGTAGCAGATCTTGGAGAAGCGGAATATGACAAGACAATGGATTTAAACCTGAAAAGTGTGTACTTTACAGTTCATAAAGCACTGCCCTATATGAATGATGGAGGTTCTATTATTCTTATAGGTTCCAATGCAGCACACCGAGCGTATCCAAATTTCACACTTTATGGTGCTGCAAAAGCTGCTGTAATCTTTTTTGCAAAAGCATTCTCAAACGACCTTTTAAGCAGAAAAATCAGAACAAATGTGATAACACCAGGTACAACAGATACTCCGGCATTTGAAAAATTTGTTCCCTTAGAACAAATTGAAGCCATAAAAACACACTTTGCAAGTGAAATGCCGATAGGCAGAATTGGGCAACCATCTGATATTGGTAAAACAGCGGTATTCTTGGCTTCTGATGATTCTTCGTTTATGCTTGGTGCTGAACTACTTGTTGATGGCGGAATGACTTATTTAGCTAAGTAAATAGTTGAGTAATTTTACAAAATTATAATCTATAGTAATATAAACAAAGGCTTTTAATTTGTGAGGATAAGAGAATATACGTAAATAAATCAGGACGTTTTACCAATCTTTTTTAATCAAAATCACCATAGCTTTTGAAGTAAATGTTCATCAAACTGTAAAAGACAGAAGAACACTGCAACAAAGCAAATAGCCTGCTAAAACAATGGTTTTAGCAGGCTATTTTATTAACAAACTACATGTCTTTTCAAAACGATAAGTGGTTTTGTAATAGCAAATTTATCCATAGTTCAATCCTTTAATATATTATATTTGTATAATTGAGATTTGTTTTTAAATTCAGTAAATTGCAAATCCATTAATATACTTTTATAATGTCCAATTTTGAAGTTTTTTTCGATTACATTCAAGAAATATCAGGCAAACTGTTATCAGAAGATGATAAGCATTTGTTGACAGAACATTTCAAACCTAGAAAACTTCGAAAACGTCAATACTTTTTACAGGAAGGAGATGTATGCAAATATATAGGGTTTATAGTAAAAGGATCTGCTAAGACCTTCACAGTGGATAAAAAAGGAAATGAACAAATATTGAAATTGTCTGTGGAAAATTGGTGGCTAACAGATTTTGAAAGCTTTTATCTGCTAACTCCTAGTCGCTTTAATATTGAAGCGCTGGAGGAACTGGAGATTTTGCAATCAACCAATATCGAAATTGAGGATTTTCTTAAGCATATCACAGCCTTTTCAGCGATGTCAAATGTGATCAGTCAAAACAACACAATTTCAGCCCAAAAAAGAATGCAGTCTATTAATTACTCAGCTGAAGAGCGCTATGAGGAATTGGTCAAGAATTATCCACATTTTTTACAGCGGTTCCCGCAAAACATGATTGCTTCTTATCTAGGTTTATCTTCTGAAACTTTGAGCCGTATAAAAAAAAATGCATCAAAATGATCCTTTACCTATTCCAGGCTTCGCTATCATTACAAATGGGATTGGTAAATGAACCGTGTGGGATTTTCTTTTCCCTTGATATAAAAACAACCGGCTGACCAATTTCTGACTTTTAATCATAATTTATCGATTACTTCTATTGTTTAGACTAGTTTTGGACATAAACCAACTTATATTTTCCTGATAAAGAAAAGTATTCAAAAATTGAATTTATGTCATTGTGTTCTTTCTTACAATCTGAATCTTTGATCTTCTCTTCTATCGTAAAAAGCTATTTTTTATATTAGTTCCTATATTTTTTGATTTAAGTCATCACTTCGAGGTGACATTTATCATGTCCATTTAATGATTTATGTCAATCTATAGGTCGCAATGATACTACATCTTTGTACAGTCTTTAGAACGGAAAAAAGTTGAAGGACTTAAAATATAATTAATAGATAAATCATGAGTAAATTAGAAAACAAGGTGGCAGTAGTTACCGGTGCTTCCAAAGGAATAGGTGCAGCTATCGCTAAACACTTTGCAGCAGCAGGTGCAAAGGTTGTTATAAATTACGCTTCAAGCAAAGAAGGAGCCGACAAAGTAGTAAAAGAAATCATCAATAACGGCGGGATAGCCATTGCAGTACAGGCAGATGTATCGAAAGAAGCCGATGTGAACAGGTTGTTTAAAGAAATCGAGAAAGCTTTCGGCACGCTCGATATTTTAGTAAATAATGCTGTATATCAGGGATATGCCCCGATTGAACTCATTTCGGCAGAAGACTTCCACCAAAGTTTTAACGTTAATGTGCTGGGTCCAATTCTGACTATACAGGCAGCTCTGAAACTTTTTGGAGATAAGGGCGGGAACATCATCAATATCAGTTCTGGTGCAAGTAAATATCCACTGCAAAATGCCTCGTTGTACTCTTCAACTAAGGCCGCACTCGATGCCTTCACAATTGCTTTATCTAAGGAATTGGGTGTTAAAAACGTTCGTATCAATTCTATTTTGCCGGGTGCTACGGAAACCGAAGGTGCAGCCAGCGCGGGCGTTACCGCCGGCAGCGAATATGAAAAGATGTTTATCGAAAAAACACCGCTTGGCCGTAGAGGACAGCCAGCAGATATTGCGAAAGCTGCAGTATTTTTGGCTTCAGATGATGCTGCCTGGATTACAGGAGAGCAAATTTCTGTTTCGGGTGGTATGTACGGTTTTTAAAGTCGTACCACAAATGGAATGGATAACTTTTCTGTTGTAGAAAGTTAAGACTAATTTTTCTTCTATTGTTTGTAAAATCACTTAAAAGGGTTCAAAAAATATTTGCAAATGTATGTCAAGAAAAGCGTACTTTTATCTTTCAATTAAGTAAGAATTATAAAGTCAATTTAAACGGATTTAAACCTGCTAGAAACTTTCATTATTTATAAAAATAACGAAAATTTCCATCGCAAATTCGTGGCGCAATACAGAAAAAATATTAGAAATGCAGTATAAAAGCGGGATGTGACGGTTTTGTTCGAATCCCTCTTCCTCCGCTGAGAGCTTAAAAAGAGACTTTTCAAAGTTTACAAAAAAGGCCAAAATTCACGGAAAACCCTGCAAATCTAAGGATTAGCAGGGTTTTGTCTTTTATGCGCATTTTCAATATTTATAATAAAACAAGCAAAATTTTATGACAGAATCGTGGCGCATAACTCTTCACATGTTTCTTAATTACTAAAAATCAAACCCTTATCGAATAAGATTCGAATAGCAGACCTAGACTAGAAGGTTCGAATCCTGTTCCCGCTAAAAGTAAAAGTTTCTAATTTCTCCGAGAAAAAAAAAAATTAGATGTTGTTCTCAAAAGGTCAAAAATTGGTCTATTTCAGTTTAAAAGCGTTTTGAAAAACATTCCCTTGATGTAAAGAATCTGGCAAAAAAGGGAAATGTTTTTACCAGCAATAAGGATACTAATATTTTATGCACACTGGAAATCGAGGATCTTGTTAAAAAAGATTACCTTACTGTACAAACGGATCAAAATCTTGAAAATGTTGCTGAACTTTTAGCACACTCGGCTCAGGTTATTTTTGGTGTTGTAAGTGATGAAAATGACCTTTAGGGCCTGGTTTATTTTAACGATATCCACGAAGTCATCTTCGATAATCTCAAAACAGAAAATATCCTTGTAAAAGATATAATGGTCCAGCCCATCAAGACAGTACATCTTTTTGACAGCATGGAAACCGTTATGAATAAATTTGAAAAAAGCAATAAGGTTTTCCTGCCGGTACTTAAAAACGGTAAGTATTACGGTTTTATCACCAAGTCAGATATGTTGGAATCTTACCGAAACAGGCTTAAATCCATGATTTTTGAATAAAATCGTTCTCTGCTATTAAGTATAATTTCAAATCAACTTTAAATTTTCATTTACCTGATTTCACTTAAGTAATTACTAAAATTAGTCTTATCTTAGCCATACATGCCGAAAACAAGGTATTATATAGCTACTAATTTTTAGATTATGAGAAAAATTACAGATTTACTCAACCTTCGAGAAGGTGAAGATGACAGGGCGAAAACTTTAGAGGCCGTAAAGAAAAACATAACTTTCAAAGGAGCAAACCTTTGGATTTTAGCCTGCGCCATTATTGTCGCCTCGGTTGGATTAAATGTAAACTCCACAGCTGTGATTATTGGAGCAATGCTTATATCTCCTCTTATGGGACCAATAGTGGGAGCCGGATTCGCATTGGGTATTTATGATTTTTCACTGCTTAAAAGATCACTCAAAAATTTACTAATTGCAACGTTAGTAAGCCTCGTGGTGTCTACCTTGTATTTTTATCTTAGTCCCTTTAAAGATGTGCAGTCTGAATTACTTGCCAGAACTTCCCCAAATATATATGATATTCTTATCGCCTTTTTTGGAGGTGTTGTAGGGGTTATTGCCGTTACAAGATCAGAAAAAGGAAATCCCATTCCCGGGGTTGCCATCGCAACGGCGCTTATGCCGCCATTATGTACCGCCGGTTACGGGCTGGCTACTGCGCAGTGGACTTTTTTCTTAGGTGCATTTTATCTGTATTGCATCAACTGTGTATTTATAGGAATCGCTACATTTTTAATTATTAAGTATCTTAATTATCCAGCAGTTAAACAAGTAGATGAAAAACATCAAAAACGGGTAAAATATACTATTGCTTTTTTAATAACAGTTATGCTGCTGCCCAGCAGTTATCTTGCTTACTCACTCTACAGGGAACAGCAGTTTAAAAAGAATGTAAACCTTTTCATTGAAAGTGAATTCACTGATAAAGGATATACTATAGTATACAAAAAAACCGATTTTACTTCTAAAAACAAAAAACTCGAACTGGCTTTTCTCTCCAGACGTTTTTCTGCATTAGAAATAAAAGAATTGACCCGTAAATTAAATCATAATAAATACCTTGCTGGCACCCAATTACAGATTCGTCAGGACAGTACCGACCGTTTCAATGCGCTAAAAGGAGATATCCTGAACCAGATTAAAAGCAGTGAAAATGAAATGAATGTCAAGGACGTTAAGATTATGCAGCTGGAAAAGGAACTGACCAAAAACAAATTTGATAACCGCCAGATTTTAAAAGAAACCACAATTTTATTTCCTGTTATTAGTTCACTTTCTATCAATAAAAGCACACTTGTTAATCAAAAAGACAGCACTACAACCATAACTGCAGTTATATATGATGGCACTAAAACCCTTAACACAGCTGAGAGTGAAAAACTAAAGATGTGGCTTAACGAACGTCTATCAGTAAAGGATGTAGAACTTTTCAAGAAACATTAATTGTCCTGAAGAAACTTTTTTTGCTTTTTGTTGTACAAACTCAAAATACAAAATCCGGAAATACCCGCAATTGTGGAGGCAATTAATATGGCGAACTTAGCCTCATTTTGATGCAGTAAATCACCAAAGGACAATAATGCAATAAAGATAGACATCGTAAATCCGATTCCACCCAATAGGCCAAGACCTAACACATGCATCCATGTTGTAGATTCCGGAAGTGCTGCAATTTTTAGTCTTACCGATAGCCATGACATTATGAAAATTCCAATGGGTTTGCCTAAAAACAATCCAAGAATAATACCAAGTCCGAGATTACTTGTAAGCCCATCTATCATTCCTGATTCGAAAGTGATATTAGTATTGACAAGGGCAAAAATGGGCATGATAATAAAATTAACAGGACTTGTCAGGGCATGTTCTAATTTTTCAAGAGGAGAATCTGTATCTTCTTCATTGGTAGGTATTGTCATCGCCACAAGTACTCCGGCTATAGTGGCATGAATGCCTGAGTGATGAATAAAATACCAGATAACTACTCCCGGAATCAGGTAAAAAAGTAGGTTTTTGACACCCATTTGATTAAGGATTATCAAGAAGACAAACAATGCTCCTGCATATCCCAAATAAAGAAAATTTAGTTCTGAGGAATAAAATATCGCTATTACTAAAATCGCTATTAGATCGTCGACAATAGCCAGCGCTGCCAGAAATATTTTAAGCCCTGATGGCACTTTACTTCCTAAAAGGGATAAAATTCCAAGTGCAAAAGCAATATCTGTAGCCATTGGGATTCCCCAGCCTTTGGCAGTATGCAGATCACCATTATTAAAAAAGAAATAAATTAAGGCCGGAACCACTACACCTCCTACTGCGGCAAGAACAGGCAGAGATGCCTGAGCAAATGAAGAAAGTTCTCCTTCAATTATTTCCCTTTTTATTTCCAATCCTACAAGAAGAAAGAAGACAGCCATAAGCCCATCATTGATCCATAGTAAAATGGGATATTTTAAATGTAAAGAAGAAATATTAAACCCTAATTCAAAATTAAGCATTTCTTTAAAACCTTCTGACCAACCAGAATTCGCGATAAAAAGCGATATCATCACACAAATTAGTAATATAATACCTCCCGCAGAAGATGAATGGAAGAAATTAGAGAATATTTTAAGATTTATTAATTTTGCCATAAATACAAATTTAACTTAATATAATTATCTCTCCAATTAATAAAAATAAAAAAACAGAAAAACCAATCGACTACATCTTGTAGAAGGGTTGCATTAAAATATTTCTTGTGTAATTTAAACAATTTTTATCTAGATAGTAATTCACTTATTTCAGTAGCTATAATATAAGGTTCATTACTGTTTAATTTATATAATAATTTACCCTGAAATATTTCTTATATATTTTAAACAATTGAATACCTGCTAAAGCAATAAAAAAAAGGGGAATAAAAACAGGTAATATACCCTTTGAAAATTGATTTGGTTGTTGTAAAACAGACTGCAGTATTATTATTACACTCAACATTCCTAAAAAAACACCTATTAAAGTTCCTGCGATATAATAATATTTTAACTTCCTTTCAATGGTAATATATTTTCCATTAAGCAAATGTAGATTCCAGCTGGTCCAAAAAGGCAATTGTAAAAAATTAAATCCATTTAAAATTACGCCAATTATAAAAGGAGAATAGATCAAATATTTGCCTAAATAGTAATTAGACTTTGTTGGCTCATTGAAATTCAAATAAAAAACAAAAGCGAGAGTAAGCATAAACCCAACTGAAAACAGATCTATGATCTTCATGAGCTTTCTATTTTTTATAAGTTCTTTGGCGAAAAGCAACGTAAAATAAATCACAAAGGTTTCTACAAATATGACTCCAAACAAAAAGAAAACCAAATTATGAAGTCCTGATTTTGCATAGATTTCCAGTCCAACTAAGTTTAAATATCCTATCGGAACTGATCCGAGAAAACTTACCAGAAATCCAACTGAGATATTTTTTACTTTTTTCATTTCTAGAAATTCATGATTTTATTGTTTTGTGCCAGATGTAATCTGTATTCGCGCATGCCAACTTTATAATCTAAGTATGGAACGCCCATTTTGTGGTTTTCAACACTAATTTCATACATGTAAGAAATATGCCTTGCCAGTTCTTTCCAGGCAAACCAAACCGAATGTTTGGGATCATAAATATGTGTGGGCTCACTCGCCGCTCCATTTAGTTCTACAATTTGGAAGTTTTCTCCTTGTTCTAATTCTTCGAAGGTGTTGTACATTATATCAAAACGCCCGAAATAGAATTCAGGAATTTGAATAGCTATGTCGTTAATCATATTAGTTAATTTTGGAGTAATCCAAGAGCTTCCATCCAGAAATTTGGCGCCTCGGGCATGATTTCCAAAAGGAACTAAATTTAAAGATTCACCTTTCTGCAGAATTCGGTGCAGTTGATCCTGATATTCTTCTTTTAAAACATCAAATTGCAATTGAAATCTTGGCGTTTTCTTGATCAAATCTTCAATTGTTGATTTTCCGTCTCCTATGACAATTAGAAATTCTTTAGAAACAATTCCGGTAATTTTTCCGTTTTTATGATGTGGATGTCGGACATAAAAAATACCTACTTCATTTTTGAACGGAATTAAGTCCTGCAGTAAAAAGTCAAAATTCGCTTTTTGAGCATAGTCCTTCAGTTCCGATATTGTTTTAATTTTTTTCACGCCCGAACCACGCAATCCAATATCGGGTTTTGCAATTAACGGGAAATAGATTTGCTTTTCAACTGCCTTATCTACTATCTTCTTTAAATCCATATTCTCCTTAATTAAAATGGTTTTCGGATAATATTTTTCAGGGAGTAAATCATAAATCTGCTTTTTACTTTCCATAATAAACCCTCCGTTTTTAATTTTTGGATTACAGGCATTAAAGAAAAAGATCGATCTTGCTTTGATGGCATAATACACCCAAAGAAAATAGATAGGAAAATACAAAACCTGAAATGGCCAATACTCCCAATTGGTTATTTTATGAAAAAATAGTTTCATATCTGCATGTTTTTAAATTCGAATAAAAGAGGTTGAAAAATCTTCTGTTTTGATTAAATCATAATATTTCATTTGACCTTTATTTTGCTCAATCACGCTTTGCGTTACACTCAAGGTTTTCATCGTGTTTTCTCTATTAATAATTAAACCATTTTGAGTATCATCGCTGTGTGTATTTCTATGAAAATCAAGAATATCTAAAGATGTTATTTCATTTTTATCTTTCAAAAAATCAAAGAACCAATCTGATCTCTTTTTTCTTATTTCGTCTGGGTATAAAGTAACCGACGACCAAATATGGTTTTGTGATTCATCCAATCTTGTTGTTCTTTTTTTAAAACCATCCCAAATTAGTTCATACAATGTTTTTTCCTGATACAAAACCAAAGTAAAAGCCTCGATGTTATCCAGATCAATTTGTTTCCAAAAATCCTTTGGAGATTCATTAGCGATAATATCCAATGCAATTAATCCGCGGCTTTTTCGATAAGGCAGTATCGGATTGTGTTTTGCGATTCCGCCATTTAGCAAAACCAGAACTGTTCCGTTTTCATCCATGACAAACCAGGTTCCTCCCGCTTTTGAATCTTTTGGGTACATCATATTTTTTCCCTTATGCTTATAATTCCTGGGCACAATAGCACTGGGACGAATTACTTTTTCATCCCTGTTTGAAGTGATCATTACAACTCCGTTATTATTTACAAAACTTACTGTACACATTGTTTTCTGTATGCTATGGTCGAGCGCGCTACACCAAAATTTTCATCAATGATAATATTTTCGAATTGCAAAACGGCCACTTTTATGAGCGCCTGATGATGCACACAATGCTCTAAATTATAGAGCAATTCTCTATAATAATTGCTTTGAATCCTCATGCTAAGACCATCAATAAACTGTTCGAGATAGATTGTTTTGTTCTCGCTTTTCAATTCTTTTTTAATTTGAATAATGCATTTTTTAGCAAATTCTGTTTCGGTTTGAATTTGCTTATTTCTCTGGCGGTTGTCATAATTTAAAATTCCCGAATCATAACTTTGTTCCAGACATTGAAACATCTCCAGAATATGTCTTGTATGTTCGCCAATTGTGGCATTACTTAAAGCCCGGCAAGATTTTGAATAATCCTGATCTGACAATTGATCTAATAGATAAATTAACTCATCTAAACTCTGGCGTATTGATTCTAGTAACATGATCTTTTAATTTAGAAGATTAGACAATTTGTTTTTGTTGAAATAAAGCAAACCCAGGCAGCATAATAAGGTAATAATAGCCAGACTAAAAAGTAATCCGCCGTCATCTTTTACCACGAGTCCCAAAACAAATACATGTGATAAAATAGCTCCGGTCATTACCCCAATTCCACCCAAAGCACCAATCCAGGTGGTTTTTGGAATCAGGATTAAAATTACCACTATCAATTCGGCTATTGCTGAACCAATTCTTCCGTAAGGTTCTACTCCTAGGGCAGTGAAAATATAGATGCTTTCTTCTGCTCCGCTGAACTTGAAATATAAGGTTTGCAATAAAATTACCGAGGCGGCAATTCTGAGAATCCATATTAAAATTTCCCTTTTCATGACCGTGTTATTTATAGATTTTTTTCCAGTTGTCATCTGCCTGTGTTTTTAAATTTACCTCGTCTTTATTCCAGCTTTTTAAGGTGTTGTTGAAAAAGGCATTGTAAAACAGAAAAAGTTTGCCATCAGTAATTTTAAACGTTTCGGGGTTTATTTCGACTTTTTCACCAGCGCTTCCCATCGCATAAGCGCACCATCCTCCATATTGAGGTTCATATTTTGCAGGATTTTTTATAAATGCATTTTTATTTTCACTTGACCAAAAATTATACGTCACACCCTGGTAAGAAGTTGAGATCTCTTTTTTCCCTTTTATTGCTTTTCCCTGATTAAAATATCCCACTGGATCATAACCCTGAATAGCAAGTTTATTTTCTAAATTATACTGACTAACTCGCTTGGCATCATTTTGTGCAAATGAAGTTGCTGAAACCAAAATCAATACAAGTAATACTAGCTTTTTCATCTTATTTTATTTTAAGTTTTTTAATACTGAAACAAGTAATTCGCTCGTTATGCGCTGCTTGAAATCTGGCGAGATATATTCAAAAAGTATATCGTTCTTAGAGTTCACAACAAAAACAGAAGGAACTGGTAAAAAACTAGTATTGATTCCATTAGAATATACGCTAATTACACTTTTGTAGTTTTCAGGAGCCTCAAAAGCAATCCCCATGGCTTTTATTAAGTCTGCTTTTGAGTCAGAAAGTAAGGTGTATTTTACTTTATCTTTTTCTGCTGTAATTTTCAAATTTTCAGCGGAATCAGGACTGACAGCAATAATTTGATATCCTAAATCCAGAATTTGCTTTTCAGCTTCAGCCAATGCCTGCAAGTGCAGATTACAATATGGACACCAGCCTCCGCGATAAAAAATAAGGACAGATTTTTTCTTTTTAAGTAAGTCTGAAATATTTACATCTGTATTTTCAGATGATTTTAAAGTAAGGTTTGGAATCTTTTCTCCTATCAATAGAGGAGCAATATCAGTCGCAGATTTAGCAATCATGTTCTGCGCATTAGCACCCCAGGTGAGGGCTGCTAAAAAAATAAAAAGTAATTTTTTCATAGTTTAATATTTTACATCTTTTTGACGATGTAAAATTATTGAACTATGAGAAAGCGAAATGTCAGCTAAGTTACACTTAGCCCAAAATAATTATAATTTGGTAATATCGGTAATGACAATTTCTTTTCTGTTGTAGTTTAAAAGATTATTGGTTTCCATTTCATTCAGCAATTGCGTTGCCGTCTGTCTCGAGGTACAAATAATTTGGGCAATATCATTTTGGGTTAAATAATTTTCCATTACAACTGCATTTCCGCTTGTAACTCCTTCTTGTTCTGCCCAGTTTTTGAGGAACTGATAGAGTCTTGTCTTAGCGTCTTTAGAAATTAAATTGGCATAATTATTTTTAATACGCTTCATTTTTAACCCCACAAACTTGGTATATGAAAGTGCTAAAGTTGGATTACGAAGCAATAAATCTTCAAAATCAGACAGCAAAAAACTGCAAATTACAACATCGTCTGAAAGAACTTTTGCATATTCTTCGTTTTTATTATCTGTTTCTAAAGTTAGTTCTCCAAATAAATCTCCTTTTTGAATAATGTCTTTTATAATTTCATTGCCATTATCATCAAGGGCAACAATCTTGATATTTCCTTTTTTAAGTAAAAAAATCCGGGGAACATCTGAAGAAGAAAAATAAATAATTTCACCTTTTGAGGCTTTTCTAAAACCTGTGATTATACAAAGTTGTTTGATTTGAGAAAAAGTCAAAGTTCTAAACAATTTATGATCACGCAAATACCAATATTTTAATTCTTCGTACATAAGAGATGTCATTATTTTGTAAATGTAAACAATTTGAAAATAATTTGCTTCCAGGTGTAAATTACTTAGAATTACACCTGGAAAATATTCTATGATACAATTAAATCGCAGGTTCAAGCCCTATAAGCTCTTAATAAAAGAGTTTTTAATTTGAGCGTTTTTTTAAAAGACTTTTTTTGTGATTCAACTACTCTCATTCATAGATCAGTTCGCCTCTTTAAGCAAATAAACTTCGATAATTCTTCTGTCGAAGCATTTAGTGATTCGGCAGATTGAATAATCAAAAGTAAAATTTCTCTCAGCTCATTATTTCCAAGATTTACATCTTCACACAACAATTTTGAAAGACCTAGAATATTGGCAACCGATTTTCTAACCTTGTGAGAAATTGTAAACATCATCTGCTCTAAACCAATGTTAAACTCTTCCATATTGAACTCTTTTTCTGTTTCTCTAATGTTCAAATTTACATTAGCAATTTTTAAATCTTTAGCACATCTTTCCAATTCTTCGTGATTAAAAATAAGTTCTTGCTTCGCTTTTCTTAACTTATCTAATATAATATCTTGATCCATAATTTACAATTAATAAAGTTAGATTAAAAGTATAACATTTAAAACTACTTTTCTTACCTAAAGATGCATAACATCAATATCACTAACGTTCTTTGGGCTGACTAAAAGTTTTTTAAATCTTAATCCGTTTAGAATTCTGTACGTGATAAAACAATCTTGTTTGATATGTTATTTAGGTATTTACATTGTATATTTCTTTTAGAAAATCAACTCTCTTTAAAATCAACTTTATTTGATAATTTGCCTGTATCTGATTTACAATTATTGCCACTTGCCTTAATTGAGAGAGATTGGATACTAATCCTTTGCCCTGCGCTTGGCTGACAAGGAATCGACCCTTACCTGATCTATTGCAAAGCATTACTTAAATTTGTTCATATATGCTTTATTAAATTACCAAAACAGCGATTTTTCAAAATTTGGTTAATTAATGTGAAATTAGTTGGACCTCCAAAAAAAGCAGCTCTTGCTGATATAGTAATATTATTTATTGCCCTTTAAAATTCCATACAATCTATGCATGATATGACATGAAAAATCATATTAAATACTAATGTTTTGTCTTAATTGATCTTGGGGAGCCAAAGCATTCAAACCAAGAAATTAATCATATAAGAAATATTGTTTTTTTTATCTGAATTTTATTTTTTTTAGCAGTAATTAACTTACATTTTATCCTTGTGAACTTGAACCATTATCTCCCCAAATATCAAGAATAAGAGTATTATCAGAAATATCATTTTTTCTAGTTCATAAATGATTCGTGCTGCATTTTAATTTGATCGCCTGGTAATTATAAATATTACGTTCAGGCGTAAACGGACTATAAAATGGTTATGATTTGAGCAACGAAATCATTATAATTATTGGATTTACTCATGTATCTTTCTATTTCATACTTTTTTGCTGATAGATTTTTCCTAATGATGTCTTCAGGAGCGGAAGAAATCAGAATAACCTCTATATATCTAAGTCTTGTATCATTTCGTAATTCATTAAGGAAGTCAAGTCCATTTAAACAAGGCATATTAATATCAAGAAACAGTAAATCCGGTAAATTTTCTGAAATCTTTAATTCGGCAAGTGCTTTGAGAGGATTAGTAGCGTAACTAAAAACGATTTCTTTTTTGAGTGAATTGATAACTTCCAGAAAAAGTTCCGCATCATCTATGTCATCATCAATTAAAAGAATATTTTTATACAACATATTTTCTATATTTTGAATTACTCTAAGTGTAAAGTCCTGTAGCATTATTTTAGTCCAGTTTTTTTTAAAGTAAATTTACAATTTTCCCATTTCATTTGGAACAACTAAAACAGGCGATTCTTTAAACATTTAAAAAGATTTATTAATCTAAAAATAAAAAAAAACCTTAACGATTATATTCGCCATTTTTATTTTTCGACTTGCTTCTAACACAAATAAACATCTAATTTTGAAATGAATTCTGAATATCATATTACTTCAAATACAATATTGCTTAAGTCTTCATTTAGAAATCGAATATGTGTATTTTCAGGCACGATTGAAAGCATTTATTGAAAACAAAAAGTATTAAATCTTATTTGTTAGAACTAATTCTGTTTTTGATTAAAGCATTGAGAAAAAAGTATATCTAAATCTTTACCGTGTCAAATTATAAAAATATTTTTCAAAAAATATTCCTTTAAATTACACATAGACAGTATTTTTTATTTTTTTTCATCCATACTTCAGTTTATTTATTGAATTTGTCAAAACCAAAAGGAATATTAAAGCGTAAATGAGCTTATAACTTAAAAATATTTAATCATTAAAACTAGAAAATTTTTAGCAGTAGCAATCTTGGCATTAGGATTTGGATTTACATCATTTGCACAAAAAACCGTAATGGTTGGCGGAGCAGCTATGTATCCTAATAAAAATATCATTGAAAATGCAGTAAACTCAAAGGATCATACAACCCTTGTAGCAGCTGTGAAAGCAGCAGGACTGGTTGAGACTTTACAAGGTAAAGGACCTTTTACTGTCTTTGCACCGACAAATGAAGCATTTAGTAAACTACCAGCTGGAACTGTTGAAACATTATTGAAACCTGAGAATATTAAAACATTACAAACTATCTTGACCTATCATGTAGTGGCTGGGAAAATGAATGCTTCAGATATTTCAAAAGCAATAAAAGCAGGTAAAGGAAAAGCAACTTTAAAAACAGTTAGCGGCGGAACTTTAACTGCTTGGATGGATGGAAAAGATTTATATATCAGCGATGAAAGCGGCAATAAAGCTAAAGTTACAATTGCAGATGTAAATCAATCAAATGGCGTTATTCATGTTGTGGATACAGTGCTTCTTCCAAAAATGTAATTCCGCAAAAATTCAATCAACTGATAAAAAAGCCCTGAAATTTCAGGGCTTTTTTTATAAATATTATAAATTAGTTTTCTCTAGCAATGAAATCCAATTTGATCTGATGGAATGTAAACCATTTTTCTAAAGAATATTGTGAATAATGCTTCCTTTACAAGTTTCTTTTTTAACCAAGATTTCATCATTATTCTTTTGCTTTTTTGCAAAGTACAAGAAATACTTTTTGTCGATAATCACTTTTACTTGTGAAGTCTGTGAAAAATATTGAATATCTAATGACTGTATTTTATATTAAAATCCAATTCCGTTATAATCAGAAATTGTGTGTTTACTTTTATATAATAAAAAAACCACCTTCACAATAACGCGAAGGTGGTTCAATATTTAGAATTGTTTTGTTAAACAATAAATAAATTTGCAATGTCAACGACTTGTTGTGTCGTAAGTGGCTCATCGTAAGCTTCTGATCCTGCAGCGGCTCCAAATGCAGTGGAAGTATTAAATCCTGCCTGTACAGTAACTCCTTCACCATCGTAACTGGCTTGTGTTGCTTGAGGCATTCCTGCGCCTCTTTCGCTGTTCGAAATCCATCCTTTTAATCCTCGTAGTCTTCTCACTTCAGAGGCATGGCGTGCTTCTACAGAATGTATTTGTAATGCAGCAGTTAATAAATCCGGTGTCGTAATTAAATTTGCTGCCTGACCTTTGTAAGCTCTTACCCCCGTATCTTCAAAGGCTTGAGCCAGGGCTAAAAAGGTTGGATAATCATGAAACGGATCAAATGCACCTCCAACAGTAAAATCAAAAGTAGGTTTTGCAACAAAATTAGCACTTGCTGGTCCGCCGAGTCCTGCAATTAAAAATTTAACATGATCTGACTCATGTAATGCTATCTGTTGAAAAACTTTTAAATCACGCCCGCCATTTTCTGATGCAGGAATTACACCTGAATCCAATGCCATGGCATAAAATTCGTTTTCAAGGTATTCTAATGTAAGAGCAAATTGCAAAGCTCCAATTGGAGTTGCCGGTGTGGCAGTAATATCTTTTGCGAATGCTTTATTTGCCATTGCAGATAATCCGAATGGGATTGATGCATATGCCAGTGTTTTTCCTATGTTTCCAAACTGATTAAAACTATCTCTTCGAGAGCTGGTGCTTCTCATTAAGCTATCATCAGTAAATGTTTCTATAAATTTTAAAATATTCATAATTTCTAAGTTTTAGCTAGTTAAGATTAAGGTAAATATTTGGCAGTAAATTTTGTAGTGATAAATCCACCTGCAATTGGCAGGATTTTAGAAGGATCTTTAGCAACATCCAATCCTGTTGTTGCGTTTACAACGTCATCACCTGCAAAATCCTTAGAGTTAGGATTGATTAAACTTCTAATAGCTGACGCATGTCTCGCTTCTACCGAAACAATTTTTCCGGCTAATAGTAAATAATCAGCACTTTTGATTAATTTTCCAGCTCCGTTATAAGCAGCAACTCCCGTGTCTTCAAGTGCTTTTGCTGTTGCAAGAACATCGGTACGGCTATTGAAATTCAAAGCTCCATAGTTAAAAGCTAATGTAGGAAGCAATTGTGTGCTCGGATTAGGAAGTGCTCCTGTTAAAGCAGCTTTAAAAAAGTCCCTGTGAATTACTTCGTGATGATATAAATCAGTTAGTACCTGACGCTCAATATCGTTAAAAGTGCTGTTGAATGCTGATGAATTTACAACTTTAGTATAAAAGTCAGCTTCTAGTTGCTCTAAGGCGTAAGCATATGTTAATACACCAAAATCTCCGGAGCCTAAATCAAACACACCATTTCGAACTCCTGGAAGCGATGTGTCTTCTGGCTCGTTATCATCGTCATTGTTGCTGCAACCAGCGATTACCAGACCCGCGCTTGCCAATGCCAAGCCACTGAGCTTTAAGAAGCTCCTTCTGTTATTCAATGAGCGGTCAACTTCATGAATTTTAACTTCGTTTTTCATAATTTAATTCTTTAAAGTGTTATTAATAGTAATTATAATTATTCCGTAAATAGATATAAACGAAATCTTTCATATTGCAGTTTTGAAATTTTAGGCTTTTTTTTAAGATTTTTCGATTAAACAATAAATGTACGTATTTACTTTGTAATTAAAAAAATTATGAAGTATTACTTTTGAAACTAACACTATAGTAATTAATCAATTGCACAATATTTCATAGAATATGAAAATATTTATTATGGAAAGATGGGAAGTAAAGGTTAAGTTATTTTCAAAGCAAACTTTAAGGTTGCTCCAGCACAATAAGATAGGTGATTTCCTAGTACAAATAAATAGTATTCACCTTTTTTCAATGACGCCGACGAATTTGTAACTAATTAAGTCACATATATAATTATAAAAATTCACTAAAGATGAAAATTCATCTGTCATTTATAAGCCATTCTCACTTACTATTGAATTTTTAATAATCCACAAAGTTTCGCAGTCTTTGTTTACATATATTAATAAGTAATTTAAAAAAGCTAATAAAATTCGATTTTCCAACTCCATTAAGACCTATAAGAATATTGATAGGTCTTATATGAATTATACCCTGAATCTTTGATAGATTTAAAGTTCTTAATATTAATACTACTAATTGGCATTTCATGCAATTAATTATGTTAAGATATGATAGTAAAAATAATTACCCTTACGTATGGTCTCACTAATTTTAAGCCAGATCGTATGATAGCGGCGATTTTGATGATTTAAACGTCTAAATCCCCATCCTAAATAATCCTGTGTACAGCAGTTCCATGATTTTTAACATTAATGCGTGGATAACACTTTTCAGAGTTAATCGTCATATTTACAAATATTTTCAATTGCGTCCGCACTGCGGACACAATTGAACTAGTCAAATAAAAATATGCACACACAAAAAAATAAAGATCGATATTATTATTCCATAGATTTTGTCAAATATAAATGACATAATTTATTATGGCATTTTTTTCACGAGCAAATTAAAAACTCACAACCTCTGTTTCATAAGGAGTTAACACCCTAAATTAAAGTTATAGACGCGGATAAAAATTATTTCCTTTATAAAACATTGAAAAAACATTTTATCTTTGCACCCGCAATGAGAAAATGATTACGTCTTACTGGAGGAATGGCAGAGCGGTCGAATGCGGCAGTCTTGAAAACTGCTTAATTTGTACGGCTGATCAAATGGCACTTTGCCTATTGTACCTGCTTCAAGATCAACTGTTACGACAACAGGGTCTTTAGTCTGAGAATAGATAAAACCGCTATTCATAATCAAACAAATTAATAGTAATAATTGGGTTGTAATGTATTTTTTCATTTATAGAAGTTAAAATAATTCCTTACTGAGTAAATTAAAAAATAGGTCAAAATCTATCAAACCACACTGTCAAATCTAATATGCGACAGAAATAAAACCGCCAGATTTCAGCGTTATGTATTCATAAAAATCTCAAATTTAGTGTATTGGCATGTTTTTTTTATCTCCTAAAAACCAATGCATTAATAGAAATTTTAGTACAAATCAAACGTATGGATTTTTTGAGAATTTAAACTAAGTAAAAACACCTGTTTTTTTTTAAAGTCAAAACATAAACAGCTAAGGCCGTTTTAAAGATATTCACCACTCTAAGTTTTGTGGCAGAATCGTGGCACAGCCGAAAATGTAAATTAAAAGCTATTAAAGCCAGCACCTCCCAGAATTATTGTTCGAATCGGAGTGAGAGCGACACAAAATTGGTTTATTTTTCACATAAATTTTAGAAATCTTGAAATGGTTTGAAAACTTGAGATTACAAAAACTCACGCCAAAATAATTATATTCACGCCAAATTCGCGCCAAAACAGCTATATTCTCGCCAAACTAAAGCCATTAAAGTGATATATCTTGTTTTTTGCGTCAACATCATATCCAAATACTTAAAGCTTATAAAGAACCTAGTGACAGGATCAGCGAACTGACACAAAACATTAAGAATAAGGTTAATTTCAATAATAGTTTTTAATAACGCACACTGCGGATGCAATCAGAATATCCTACAGAACAAACGTGCAGATTACGCAAAACAAATTGTGCCGACAGTGTCGACACAATTGAAAGAACGATATGGTAATAATTTCGAATTAAGAAATTTACGACGTATGATGCAGTTTGCGGAGCAATTTACCGATTTGCAAATTGTCGTGCCATTGTCACGACAATTGTCTTGGTCGCATTTTGTGGAATTTTATCTGTATCATTTGTCACACTCTACTCCTTTATTTTCTTAAAGTTTAAGTTTTTACAGTACATTTAACGTAAAACAGCACGATAGCAGAAACAAATGAAACAGATAAGGATCAAGAAAAAGAAGAGATAATGATGATAATGGATAAGAGAATAGAAACAATATAAAAAAATTATAAATGATTGTTATTTCAAACAAATAAACCGATTTTGTATGAAATAACAATCAATGTTAATAACATTAGTACTATATTGAATGATGAACAGGAAGAAACAAATCATTTATCCTAAATATAAGGAAGTGATGGAACAAATGGGAGAAAATATTAAACTAGCGAGAAAAAGACGTAAACTTACTACTACTCAATTAGCTGAACGTGCAGATATTGCAAGATCTACTTTGTACCTTATAGAACGGGGAAATTCAGGTGTAGCTATGGGTGGTTATTTTAATGTGCTTCGCGTCTTAGGCCTTCAAGAAGATTTTCTTAAACTTGCAGCGGATGATAATTTTGGACGAAAGTTACAAGACTTAGAGTTGCTATAATTTAGAAGAATAGCATAGACCAAATTTGATATGTATGTTCATGTGATAATTGTAAATATTTGTAAAACTGTGATTTTATAAATGCAAAAATTTGTGTTAATCACTATTTTTTTAGTCGTTAGCTTTAAAAATTTGTAAACACAACCCACTAATCTTAAAAATTTGTAATTTAACACCCTCTTATATTTAAAAATTTGTGTTAAGACAAAAATAATTGTACTTTAGCTGGAAATATTTGTGATATGGATAAAACAACACCACTCCATCTACAGGAAATAATTTTTTCATCAAGTGATCCTGAAATAAGCAGATCCATTTCAAAATTAAAAAGAGATGGAAAACTTCGCAAAATTGCTGCAAAAATTTATACGCCTAATTTTGATTCTGATGCTTCAGAGATAATCAGAAGAAATCTATATAAAATTTTGGGTCACCTTTATCCAGGCATTTTATTAAGCCACCGCTCCGCTTTAGAATTTGCTCCGACACAAAATGGAGAAGTTTTTTTAACTTATAGCTACGACCGTAAGGTTTCACTTCCAGGTGTAACTTTAAATATTACAAAAGGATATGCACCAATTCCAGGGGATAACGAAATGAGTAACGGCTTATTTGTATCTCAAAGAGAAAGAGCTTTTTTAGAGAACTTTCAAGATTCTCGAAAATCAGCAGGACAATTGAAAACATTGGAAAAAAAAGAATTAGAAGAAAAACTTGAAAAAATTATCAGGATACAAGGTGAAATAGGGCTCAACGAACTGAGAGATAAAGCCAGAACGATAAGTGAAAAATTGAGCCTTCAGAAAGAATATTCTAGATTAAACATTATAATAAGCGCACTCCTTACTACTCATACATCCAGTGTTCTTACTTCTCCTGTTGCACAAGCCAGGGCATTTGGAAATCCATATGACCCTTCAAGAATTCAACTTTTTGAAAAACTATTTATCGAATTGCAACAAAGAACCTTTGCTGATATCACAGACAAAAATATAAATTCTGACCAGTTTAGAAATTTTGCTTTTTACGAAGCGTATTTTTCTAATTTCATAGAAGGAACTAGATTTGATGTAGAAGATGCCCGCAAGATAATTACAACACAAACTCCACTTCCCACAAGGAATGAGGATTCGCATGATGTCCTAGGCACGTTTCAAATTGTGAGCAGTAAAACAGAAATGTCGATTGTTCCTACAGATGCTGAACAACTTATTGATATGCTTAAGTATCGTCACAAAATACTTATGAGTGCCAGACCAGATAAAAATCCTGGAAACTTTAAAGAAAAAAACAATTTTGCTGGAGACACAGCCTTTGTAGATTTTAGCCAGGTTCTAGGTACACTGCATGAGGGTTTCAATTTTTATCGTGCAATCTCGCATCCATTTGCCAAGGCTGCATACATGATGTTTATGATTAGTGAAATACATCCTTTTTTAGATGGCAATGGAAGAATTGCCAGAATAATGATGAATGCAGAACTTGTTAATGCAGGACAGTCAAAAATTATAATACCGACTGTTTTCAGGGAGGACTACCTTGGAGGTCTACGCCAACTTACCAGAAGATCCGAGCCTGACACTTATATTAGAATGCTACAGCGTGCTCAACTTTTCAGCGCTTCTATTTCCGGTATCGGTACAGAGGAAATCAACACCGTTCTGGAACAGAGTAACGCTTTTAAAGAAGGTGATCAATACATCTTACAAATAAAGGCTACATAGATCAGACTTAATTCGACCTAAAGAGATTTATAAAATATCTACATAAAAAATAAATTGTTTTGATATAATTTGAAATATTTATGTGGGTTTGTACAACATTACAAATAAAAAAAATGTATTTTTACGTTTTAACAAACAATCAATTATAACTCATTCAAAAACAAGTTGTTACAACTAAAATAAGCACGTTTTAAAGTTCGTGGCATAATCGTGGCGCGACAGAAAAAAAATATTAGAAATGCAGTATAAAAGGGGTATGCGGAGCTTAGGTTCGAATCCCTCTTTCTCCGCCAGATGAAGTTTCAGAAGAAACTTTAAAAGTCAAAAGCCTTTAAACACTAGTGTTTAAAGGCTTTTTCGTTTTTACACACTTTTCAAAAAGCACATGTTTTATCAAAGAATGGTTACCCTATTAGTTACCCTGTCTTTTTTTGATTTTTTTTTCTCAAAAAAGGGTAACTAAAACAAAAGAATTCCCCGGGAATTCCCTGCTGTCAATGGGCTCTCTTAAAATTATTAATTCAATTTGATTATTAATTTTAAAACTAGATAACATGTTAAAAGTAATTTTTTACCAGAAATCCGACAGAGTAAACAAGAACGGCGAATCTCCAATTTATGCCCGTTTGAACTACAATGACAAACAAATTTCAATGTCAACCGGACAAGCCATTTCAAAAGAAAGATGGGCCAGCACAAATAACCTTAGAAATCCGCTTAAAATTGAAAAGGAAATAGTAATCAAAAATCTACTTGATCTTTTCCAACTTAATGCAGCCAAAAAATTTACTGAACTCTTCAGAATTGATCCTGAGGTTAATCTTCAATTATTAAAAGCTGAACTCACAGGAAAAGTAAAAATCGACCAGCCTGAAGGCCCAACCATAATTGAGATTATGGACACTTACAACTTATTTTTCACCAAAAGAGTTAACTCAGGAGAGCGCGCACCGGCTTCTCTACAGAAGTATAAAAGAGCAAAAGAGCTGCTTTTAAATTTCATCAGTAGCAACTATAAAAAGGAAGATATGCCGGCATCTGAACTATCAAGCTCATTTGTTTTTAAACTGGAGCAGTTCCTTAAATACGAAAGCAGTTTTAAAGAACAGACAGGCATCAAAAACAATTCGGTGGTAAAGTATATAAAAATGTATAAAACTGCCTGCAATTATGCCATTAAAATGGATTTGATCATAAAAGACCCATTCAATATTTATGACGGCAGACTAAGCGTAAAAGATGCTGTTTTTCTAACCCAGCAGGAGCTGAACACAATCGAGAATAAAATATTTTCAACACCTCGTCTGGAAAAAGTTAAGGACATATTTCTTTTCAGCTGCTACACAGGATATGCGCCTGTCGATGCCTTGGAACTCACTGAAAGAAACTTATCAGAAGATTCTACTGGAAATTTATGGATTATGACCAGCAGAGCCAAAACTGCCATTAGAGCCAATGTTCCGATGCTACCTACTGTTGAGAAAATTATTTCAAAATACAAAAATCAGCAAAAAGGTCTCATCCCGAAAATTTCCAATCAGAAAATGAATGCTTATCTCAAGGAAATCGCTGATTTACCAGCAGAATCCAACTGATGCCAGAACACTTCTTTCGACATTCCGAGACGGCACAGAAATACTGGCATTGCTTCTCGACGGCGGGAAGAGTGTAGTTGCGGGACGAATTGCCGGAGCATTCAGAAACATTGATCGTCCGAAAATTGCCAATGATATTCTAAATGGAATGAAAGCGGCAGATTATAACGTACGTGAACTAGACCCTTTTACGCACAAAAGCCAGATTATATTTTCACAGCGCCAGATTTCACCCCATGTAAACCGAATGGAACTGATGTGGAACGAAATGCGAGAAGAAATCATAAAAATCTTCCCTCCCGCACCAGGTCTTCCAACCAATCAAGCCGCGTATCTAAAACAAGTTGAAGATAATTACATCAATGACGCCTACAACTCATTATCCATAGAAGGATACCGAGTTAATACAGAACTGATTGAAAGGGTACGCAGCGGCACATGGCAGCCCGATATCAATGAACAAGACAGACAGACCCGTGATGCAATGGCGGCCAGAGGCTACTGGCAGGCTTTTCAAATGGTTCAAAAAACAATTGAAGCAATACTGGGTGGTACAAATCCGGGAACTGCCGCAGATAATGATCATGCCACTTGGTACAGAGAAATGTTCGCACCAAGCGCAACAGCTGGTATTATAAAACCATCTGATCTGGCCGGCTACAGAAATCAGCCGATTTACATACGCGGCTCAAAACATGTTCCTCCTGCAATGGAAGCCGTAAGAGATCTTATGCCAGCATTTTTTGATCTGTTAGCAACTGAAGAAAATGCAGGAGTACGAGTTGTGCTGGGACATTTCTTTTTTGTCTTTATACACCCTTACAGTGACGGAAATGGAAGGATTGGCAGATTCCTAATGAACTCCATGATGGCATCGGGTGGCTATCCATGGACCGTTATCCCGCTCGAAAGAAGAGCCGAATATATGGCATCTCTAGAAAGTGCAAGTGCCGGAGACGATATCATTCCATTTGCTTCATTCATAGCTTCACTGCTATAAAAAACATTTGAAATTACCACAATCTTAGGGAACGATAAAATCAGTAAAATTAAGTTCTTCTAAGCTTAGGTTCTAAACTGTATTAGCTTCAGCAATCTTTAACGATTTTATCTGAGTTTGAAAATATGGATCTCAATTGTCGTTACAGTGTCACGACAATTTTCCTGTTAACTAGCGGTATAATGCTTGAACTTTATTTTCTCAAAGTTGATTCGGTATTAACTTTCTAATTGTGCCGACAGTGACGGCACAATTGGTTTTCACTATTGTATCCGCAGTTTGGACCTAATTGTATAATTGCCTATTATTTTTTCAGTGCTTTCAATTAATTTGTCTATATTTTCTTTCACAAGTTGTTCTAATTGATATGTCGCACCCCTAAAGGTTTATCTAATCCGCGCATTGCATATTCAACTTTTATATTACTTTTTGAATATGCAGGTTTCAAGTCTTAGGTTCGAATCCTGCGCTCTGCGTTTATCACAAACATTATCGATTGTATATTTCCTTTTTTTTACGGAATTCAACGAGTTATCTTTATGTTGCGGAGTCTGAAGCTCCATATATAGAATGTTTCTCCAGCGAAGCTTCCAGACTAACCAAAGTCTTTATGAATAATTTAGTCATCTTGAAATTCCCATTGGTATAGGCATACCTGAAGTCTAGTTTAACCCTAAAAAAATAGACTAAAAATTGGATTCATTGATTCTCCATAAGCCCGTATGCTTCAATTAGAACATTATTCATTTTATTTTTCTTAAGCCCTTTTTTGTATATTATGGATACTGGCAGCAAAACTCCATCGCGTGAAGGAATTTCTATTTCATCCACAATGAAATTATCAGGCGATCAGTCATAGAGCCTTTTAACAAAGGATTTTTAATTAAACATCCATGCAAACGTATTCGCATTTCCCGCTTAATGAACATGAAAGTATTGGAACTTTTCCAGGTCCACATAAATTTATTCCCGAAATCTCTTCTTGAGACGTATTCTTTGGTCTAAACTTTATGAAATCTATTTCTATGTCATCAATATTATTAGCTGTAAGATGATCTGCAATCATTTTGATTAAATCCTTTTTTACAAGAACTTCATCAATCTTTTTTACCTGACTTTTTTTTAATCTTGCCATAATATTCTTTATTGATTAATTGTTAGTATTACTGAATCAAATATGTTAATTGGATTATTGGATTCATACATTTTATTGTAATAGGAATTCCGATCTGAAATGTACCTATAGAACAATAGCAGGAAACTTTTGAATATGAAGCTGTTATAGACCGCATTTCTCTAAATTTTCCATTAGCAGGAGTTCCATCTGAAAGAAAATCTTCAAAAACAACTTTTTGTCCGCTTGATACAGATTTTCCAGAACTATTTTTAAGGGTACCTACAACCTTAACATCTGTTAAATAATTTGATCCAATACCATAAGAAGAAGGTTCCAAATGAATTGAAGCAACATTTGATTGTACAGCAATAATAGTTTTTTCTAATATAAATTCCCCCACAGAGCTGTCGAATTCAGGTTTCACAGAAACTATGACATTTCCAGGTTTAGTTGAAACTTTTAAAGTGGCTTTTGCTGTTAATTTACCATTATCATATTCGGCTTTCACAGTTGCTGTTTCCGTTAAAGAAGGCAGAAAACTCCCCGAAGTAGTTTTAAATATCACATTTCTTCTATCATAATCAGCATTTGAAGATAGTATTGCTATCACATTTACTGTTGACTGTCCATCGGCAGAAACTTGATCTATACTCACTGAAAAGTCTGAAAAAACTTCATTAATGTCGGTATCCTTAGTACACGAAGAAATGATAAGCGCTATTAAAAATAAAATTAATCTTTTCATCTGAATAGAGAATTTGTTACACTTTTAATACTATCAATAAAATCTATGTCTACTGATAATGACAAATAGGCAGCTGGTATTATACACTTATCGGATATTATCGGATTTGTTGAACTTCTTTTTAAAAGAGCTACTCCGCTGCTAACTTTAAATGCAAGCAACAAAACCTTCTTTTTACTGACTCATAAAATCCTTTGCATAAGCATATTGGCTTGCTCCAAGAATGGCTACAAAAAACTGTACTTCCTTGATTTCAGATGTTGATTTGTCAACAATTGAGAGTGTTTTTCCGGCATAATCCACATACATTTTATCTCCAGCCTTATGAATCATATGCATCACAGGATTGACCTTATTACTCCATTTGAAGTAGTGGAATCTAAATTGAGAGATTATAAATCCATCAACATTTAAAAAGATATAGCGCTCCCACATGCCATACATGGTTACGCCTGTTTTCTTTAATTCCCGTTCGATTTGCGGAAAAAACTCATAGACCTTTGTATCCTTGGAGTGGTAATCTCTTCTGTGCGTTGGGAAAAAAGTGCGTCTAATTCTACATCTGTTTTTTGATTAATCGATTCAAGACTTAATCCAAGTACTTCAAATAAAGAGATATATTTCTTTACCGTATTTCTGGAAAGAGACAAATACTTGCTTATAAACAACTTGCTTTTACCGCCACAATGTAATTTAATTACTTTTCTAATTTTATTCATGTCTATTGTATTATTTGCCATAGTCTGTAGTTTTATACAGATCCATGGTTAAACAACATGAAAAAAAATAGTTTTTTGGTGGTCAATTTACACCGAAAACAGGTGGTCAGTTTGAATTGAAAAAGGGTGGTCAGTTTGCTCCGAAACTGATGCTCACTTTAGGCTGAAAATTTATGGTCAATTTGACCGTTTTTTCCAACTATAAGTACGGCGAAACAAGTTTTGTTTAGCAATTTTAAAGCAAAAGGACTGACTTTTTCGACGTAAAAATCAACAAAATTTAACTCTATTTTGAAAAGAGTAAAACCTTAAAGTTTTGCTCTTTTTTTATTAAAGAAAAGGTACTTAAATCATATTATTTATTTTTTTAAGAAAAAAATGTCATAATGTGGTTTCCCGTAAAGAAATTTAAAATAAAAAAAACATATTTGTATGATTTTTAGACACGATTTAAACAGTTTTAATTTAGCAATATATTATTAAACTAATCAATAAAGCACAAAAATGACTAAAAATCAAATAGTTAAAAATGTTAAAATAATAATATATATCTGATAAAATTAGCAATAAATTGATTAATATTGCTAAAATTATCCTAATAAACAAAATGAAGAAAATCCCCTTGTATGCTGCTTGTTTAGCAGTTGTTTTAAGTATTGCTGCAATCTATTTTGCAAAATCAAGTTCAGAGTTAGTATATGTTGATGTTAACAAATTAATCACTGGATATAGTAAAACAAAAGTTGCAAAAGCAGAATTTGACAAAAAAGCCTCTTTAATGAAAGCCAATGTAGATTCTTTAATCAGTAACTGGCAAAATGAATTAAAAAACTACGAAAAAGAAAGAGCTTCTTTATCTCCTAAAGAACTAAAATTAAAGCAGGAACTGTTATCTAATAAACAGCAGCAAATTAACGGTTACCAAGAAGCTATTCAGAAAAAAATTCAGGAAGAAGACAAAAAAGTAACACAAACGGTAATTAACGATATTAACGATTATATCAAAGAATACGGAAAAGATCATAACTACAAAATCATATTTGGCGCAAGTGGCGGCGGAAACATCATGTACGCAGATGAATCTACTGACCTAACCGAAAAAGTTTTAAAAGGCCTTAATGCTGAATATGATAAGAAATAAACTTTTACCATTTATTTTACTATTATTTATTTCCTCTTGTAACAAATCATTTGATACACAAGAGGAAATGAATGCTTATATACAGGACGAAGATAACGGCTACCATTACAAAAAAACGGTATCTGGTGTTGATTATATTTTACAATATAGACCAACTGATTTATTAGTAAAACAGGAATTAACAGAAAAAAATAGTCCATCTGAGATAGAGAAATTAAGAAAACAATATAATAAGTATCTGTATTTCAACCTTTCAATGTCAAAAAACAATCAGGAGTTATTAAATGGGGTTGCGCAAGACAAAGCAAAATTTGGCCAGATGGTCAATGATTTAGCTTTTGGAATGGAGGAAAAACTACATGTTTATACTCCCGCAAAAGATACCCTTGCCCTTGCCGACTTTATTTATCCCAGAATGTACGGCATGAGTAACTCAACTTCTATTATGATAGTTTATCCTCGTGATGAAAAATATCTAAAACAAGACTATCTAAATTTTGTAATTGAAGATTTAGGTCTTGAAACTGGAGATGTTAAATTCAAAATAAATACAAAAGCCTTAATAAACGAACCTCAACTAGTTTTTTAAAATTATAAACCAATGACCAAATACCATAAGAGCCATCGTATTATTGCCACTTTTTTCTTGTTGATATTTTTTCCAACATTATTACCTAATAATTTGTTTGCTTCAAATAATGGACCAAAATCTCCTGAAGCTTCAAGTTTTGAACCTGTTGACGCAACTGATATGGTAAACTTAATTACAGGACAATATAGCTATGTATTGCCTTTATTAAATGTACCTAGTCCGGAAGGAGGATATCCCTTAGCCATGGCATACCACGCTGGTATTGCCTTAGACCAAGAAGCTTCTTGGACAGGTTTAGGCTGGAATGTAAATCCTGGAGCGATAGACCGAAATGTAAATGGATATCCTGATGATTATAAAGGAAATACCGTAACAGAATACTTCTATGATGATGGAGGAGTTATCACAACCTCATATTTATCAGTTGGGTACTCAAATGGAGGAGCTTCAGTTGGAGTTGGGTTTAACTGGGGAAGTAACCAAGCCCTTGGCGGATATGTAAGTGGAGGTATTGGTTTTGACTTAGGTGGGGGAAACTCTATTGGTGTTAATGCTAAAATTGGGACATCAAATTCTTCAATAGGTGTTGGTGTTCAATATTCAGGAGGTCTTTCAGTTGGGGTAAACGCAGATACTGATGGAACCGTGGGGGTAAGTGCGGGATTTAATAATAATGGTGAAGGATTCAATGTAGGGTATAGCACTAGCGGTAGTTATTCAATGAGTCTCTATGGAAATAATTCAACAAATTTCTCTCTGTCAACAACTAATAATCAAGGAACACACTCTTCAATAAGTATTGGAGGAATTGGTGCATCATCTAGTAAATTTAGTTATTCTGCAAATGCTGGAGATTTTGTTTTTAATTCAAAAAACTCTAACCATGGTTTTTTTATACCTACACCAATAGGGATATTTAGTCTTTCATTTGGAAAACAAAAACTCACGTACAAACTAGGAAAAGTAGTTCAAAATGATATAAGTGGACCTTTATATTTTGTTCGTGAGCCTAGCTTTAATGAATATCCTAGTATTTACTATAAAAAATATCCCGTTTTAAATGCAATGGATTATTATGAAGTAAATTTTAACACCACAAATTTCACTAATGAAAGTAATATCGAAAATAATAATGCTGTATTTCCCTCTTACGATAATTTTAATGTACAAGCACAAGGAATATCTGGAAATATGTCAGCACCAATTTTTGAAAATGGAGCTCTTTTTGGAGTTTCTCAAAGAGAAAATACAAATGGCTTTAATGTAAAATATACGTGCGATATAGATAATTATGCTAATCTACCATACTACTCTAAATTTCGCAGCAAACCTGTATTTTATTTAGATAATGAAATTAGTTCCTATTCAGAAGCAAATGTCGATCCTGTTTTACTAAATAATAATAGTACAAACTCTAACATGTTTCAACATTATAATGGTGGTGATGGATTACCAAAAAACAGACGACATACTTCTACTTACGTTGAATATTACACTAATAACGAAATTGCCACAAATAAAGCAAATTTAATCAAAGCTGGTTTTTTAGAGACTGGACAATTCACTGGTTACGATCGAGAGGATTTACTGCCTAAGGACGGTATCGGGGCTTTCAAAATAACAACCGTAGATGGCAAAACTTATCATTATTCCTTACCAGTTTACAATTATGAAATTGTAACACGAACATTTGGTGCGGATGGTAAAATAGAAACCAAAGCATATATGGAAAAAACTCAATCTACTCCTTTTGCTACGCATTGGCTACTTACTGCAGTAACAGGACCTGACTACGTTGATAATGGTGATGGAATAGCTGGTGAGGGAGATTTAGGATACTGGACAAGTTTTGAATATGGAAACTGGACGGAAGCATTTATGTGGAAAGCACCTTATAAAAATGATTATATTATTGATGACAATAATCCTAATATAAAGACTTGGATAAAAGGAAGGAAACAACTTTATTACTTAGATAAAATTAAAACAAGAACCCATACCGCACTCTTTATAAAAAGTGAACGCACAGATGCATCATCTGAAGAATTTAGCTATTCTGGTGTTACTAAAATTGATTACTTAAATAGTTTTGATTATCCTAACAATCCTTATGAATTCAAATTTAGTGTACCTGCACAAAAACAACTACGTCTAGACAAAATTATTCTTGTTAAAAACCAAGATGACACCGTTGACAAAAAGTATGGGGCTGACTCTAATTTAAGTGTTGAAATGAAATATGTAAAAAAAGATGCTTACAGTTTCAGAGTTGCTAGGTATAATATGTATGACAACGTAATTGATATTGGTGATAATTGGCAAGGTTTAATTGACAAGGCTATAAAAATAATTGATTTAAATTACGATTATAGCCTAGTACCTGGTGATAGTCGTTTAACACTTAAAAGTGTTAACTTTAAAGGAAAATCGGGAGCTTCTACACTTCCACCTTACAAATTTGAGTATAATACTGGTATCGGTCCATTCGATATCAATAACAGAGATGGCTGGGGATATTTAGCAGACAAGTCAGAGGCGTTTTCATTAAACAAAATAGTTACTCCACAAGGCGGTACTGTAGAGATTAATTATGAAAATTCAAAATTTAAGAGCATAATGTCTTCTAATTTAGAGTTCAATAATAAAAATCCTTTAAAGTACAAATGTACTATTCCTTTCGGTTCTCCATTTGGAAATTTATCAAATAATAAAATCACCTTAACTATAGGTGGTAATGAAAACTATCCTATTCAGCTTGGGCAAAGTGTAAACATAAACTATTCATACAAACTCATTGAGCCCATGCCTTTAAAAATATATCATACCAAGAATTATGTGGGTACAGGCACAATAACAAATTTACCCGAAAATCTAGGAATTGGAACGTATGAAGTAACTCTTAATGGGAGTATTTCACAGGTTCATAGAAATTATCAAGCGTCAGATGGTCCTTATCAAAGTGGTGAATTTTGTACAGTTAAAGTTGCTCTAAATAGTAATTCTATATATACTGGTTCTAGTCCACGTGTAGCAAGTTTAAAAATCTCAGACGGTATTAATAATTTCATAACCGATTATAAATATGGTCTAGATGAAGATGGCATTGGTTATGTAAGTTACATACCATACTCACAAAACATAGCAAAAGAAATACCATATAGTAATGAGCTACCAGCACCAAGAGTAATGCATGAATTTGTTACGATAAGTAATCACAAGGAAGGGATACCTTTGGAAGGTAAAATTCGCTATAGGTTTAATATAATGAAGAGCAAAGATCCAAACAAAGTAAAATTTGATGATTTTTATGAAATAATTGAAACTAAAACACCCAATTTTATCAACTCAAGCAATAAAGATGTAAGCGTTAGTAGTTTAGTGGTAAGAGATAACCTTGCTTCTATAGGACAACTTATAGAAGTACAGACTTTAAATAAGAACAATCATCAACTTAGTAAAAAAACAAATACTTTTTATAATATTACGGATAATATCAACAATATTGGAGTTACTAAAGAATCATATCAAAATTATAAAACTATAGATTATACTAATGCTACTATCAAAGATAAATGGATTATAAACTCTTCAACAAGAATAAAATATCCAAGCATCGTAAAGTCATCTACTGAACAAAAAAATGGTCATACATATACTACTTTGTATAATGATTATGATTTGATATCAGGAATTTCAAAAGAACAAGTCTATAAATCTAGTGACGGACAATCTTTTAGGAAGAGAGTTATACCTGCGTACGTAAAATATCCGGAAATGGGATCAAAAGTAGACAACATAAGCAATAAACATATGCTTTCGCAAATTGCAGTGAATTCTTCTTCTATACAAGAAAATGGGGTTTGGAAAGAAACTGGAGTAGGAATTACAACCTGGAGTAATTTATGGTCCTATAGAGATGTTAGCGGGGCAGTTATAACGCCAAATACAGCAAATGAAAAAGTATGGAGAAAGCACAAGGCATACACTTGGAATGGAACAAAAGATAACAATGGAATCTTTTTAAACTATTCAAGTACAAATGACGATAGTTTTAACTGGAATCTACCACCAGCAGTAGGGGTTAATGTGTCACAGCCTTCGCAATGGAAACAAATTTCAGAAATTACATCTTATAATCGTTATTCTTCTGCTTTAGAAATGAAAGACATAAATAACAATTATTCTTCAATTAAAATGGGTGATAACGATACTAAAACTATAGCCACCGGTAATGCAGGATATAATGAAATGTTTTATACTAGTGCAGAAAATACACCTCTAACCAATTTCTCAACTTATCTTGAACCAGAAGTAAGTTTTGTAAATGCTATTAGAAGTTCTACTTACTCTCATACAGGAAAATTTTCTGTGGCAGCTACATCAAACTCTCAATTTGGTGTAATAATGAAAGGCGGACAACATAAAGCTGGAAAATATAGAGTATCTGTATGGGTAGAAAAAACAAATGCCTCTAAAGCTAAAATAAATAGTAATGGAACTTTAATTGATTTTAAAGAATCGTACACAGCTGGAAACTGGGTCTCAAAATCAGGATATGTTGATGTTATTGATGGACAGAATTCTATATATATAGTTTCTTCTGACAGCTCGACTATTTATGTTGATGATTTGATGATTCGCCCAATATCTTCTACTATAACAGGCTATGTTTACAATGAATGGGATGAATTAACACATATTATTGGAAACAATGGTCTGGCTACACGATTTGAATATGATAAAGGAGGAAGATTAATCAGAACATATTCAGAAGTTATTGATGATATCCCAAATGGAGTTACTGGAGGTTTCAAACTAGTAAAATCAAACACTTATAATAACAAGTACTTTTAATAATATTTTAATTATTTATTAGAAATCGAAGTATTAGAGTTTAACTAAAAGAAAAAACAATGAAAAAATATATATACTATATAATTTTATTTCCAATACTTGTTTTTGCTAATTCAGGTATTAACGAAACGTCTAAATATACTAATTACGATTTAGCTGCATATGGCAATTATCCAAACTATAGTATCGCTATATCTCCAGCAGATTTATTTACAGGCAGTGGCGGAGGAGGAGGTGCAATTTCTGTAAACAATAATGTTTTAACGGTTAATTTTAGTGGTGGCTGGGTACAGCAGCCACTAAAAACTGGAGTAATAAAAGTACTCACTATTTCTCCCGCTTTACCTGATTTAGAGTTAGGTCCAGTTACAACAAATGCAAATGGTTTTCCAAATGCCTACAATGCAAAAATTGAAAATAACAGTCTTATAATCTATTCAACTGCAAATGTTTTAACAGGAGTAAATACAAATATAGCTATAAGTCGTTCCAATTATGCTGCAGGAGTTAATTATACTGCAGTATTACCAAGTACCTTTACTTGTGCAGGAAACGAAGGTTACAGTAACGGAACTATAACAATAAAAGGTGGAATTGTAACTCTTAATATGAGTGGAGCCTGGCCTAGCAAATGCAGCTTTAAGACAGGTCAAATTATCTACTTAAATACGGGTGTACCGATACAGAATTTAGAGTTAGGAATAATTAAACAAGGATCCAACGACACAAACTATAGAGCTAAAATAGAATCCAATTATTTAGTTTTTTATAATACAGGACTTGCTACTCCAGGTACAACAAGTGCTTCATTAAATTTTGTAAAAGATTTAAATGAAGGTTCTGAATTTTTAATTCCAAATGACAATTCCAATAATTGGATTCATGGAGTTTCTTATGATAGCAAAGGAAATGTAATAAGTGAAGGAAGGTCTTATTTTGACGATTTAGGAAAAGGAGATGTCACTCTAACTAAAGATTATGTAACCAATAAAATATGGGGAACAGAAACTACTTATGATAATTTTGGAAGACAAGATAAAATATCATTTGCTGCACCCTCACCTCTCAACACTTTTGAGAAAACTAGCTTCTTTAAAAGTAGTACAGAAATTGCTGCAGGCTCATATCCTGCAGATCTTCCTTTAAGTAATATTGCGGCAAGTGGTTCGTATAAAGCAACGCAATCTATAACAGCTACTGGTACTGTAGGTTCAGGATTGAATGTAACTTTAACTGCTCCAAGTATAAATTTAGGAAATACTTTTAAAGTAACTGCGACAGCAGGAAGCAGTTTTATAATTACACCTGCTAATCTACCAGATATTTCAGCAAATGCAAGCTTAGCAAATTATTATAGTGACAATAATACTGACGAACCTTATCAGGCTACAGCAACCCATCCCTTTGCTCAAACAAATTACGACGTATTAAACCCCGGTAATGTTATTAATGTAGTGGGTGGTAATAAAATAAATGGAGAATGGAAAACTGGGTATTCTTACACCATTCCTGCTGCACAGGAAATGTACTATGTGTATGGCTCTGATTATTATGATGGAGAAATTTCTAGCGGGAGAGAAGAAGTAATTACTAAGTTTTACAAATCTATAAGTGTTGATGCTAATGGTAACGAAAATGTAACTTTTACTGATAGCGAAGGCAAATTACTGGCTTCTGCAAGATCAGGTTCAGAAGGAGGGGTATCATATCCAGTTGTTTCACTTATAGGGACTCAGGGATTTGTAGATGTGCACATTCCAAAAGGCATTGCATTAGGCAGTTTAATAGGAAATCCAAATTTATATAATGTATATAATTTAAAAACAGGGTTAATCACTTCAAATATAACTGGTGGAAATACATACAGAATAGAAGCAAAAATACCTCCTGTGTCAGACCCAAAAATCTATATTTCTTCTGGAACGCCAACGTATGATGCTGGTTCCCTAGGAATAACTTATAATGTAAACTACTATGAATATGCGGTAAATATATATAACAAAACAGGGCAATTAATAAAATTTGTACAACCAAATGGATATACGAATAATACAACAATAGTAGCAAGTCCTACACACATGACTTCTCCAAATTTTGCAACTAACTATTCATATAATACATTAGGCCAATTAATTGAAACATCAAATCCAGATCAGGGAAAAAGTAAATTTGCTTACCGCAAAGATGGACAAATACGCTTTTCACAAAGTGCGCTTCAAAGCAAAAATAATGAAGTTTCATATACAAATTATGACGGTTTAGGCAGGCCTATCGAAAGTGGTGTTATTATAGGAAATCCAACAATATGGGCAACTGCAGTCAATAATGTTGATAATACTACAATTATTACAGGTCTTAATGTTAAGGAAAGAATTTTTTCTATATATGATTTTACAGAAAATACAGTTACTGATGCTGCTCTTTTACCAACAGCTTACTCCTTAACAATTTCTACAGCTTTAAATCTTGCTACTTTAGCACCAACGTATTCCAATTTGCAGAAAAACTTATCTGGTAATGTAGCGGTTACCTACAAATCAGATAGCGGTAATATTTTGAATGCAATTACTTGGTATAGCTACGATTTATATGGAAGAGTAGAATGGGTTATCCAATACAATGAAGGTATCGGTGTAAAAACTCTTCATTATGAATATGATTATAAAGGAAATGTGGAAAAGGTATTATTTCAAAAAGATAATAGAAATGAGTCATTTACGCACAAATACTCTTATAACATTAATAATGTATTAACAAAAGTTGAAACCTCAACTACAAACAATCCTTATAATTTTGTCACTAATGCAGATTATAGTTATTACAAAACAGGAGAATTAAAAAGAGTTAATATTGGCCAAGGAATTCAGGGATTAGACTATGTGTATACTCTTGGAGGACAATTAAAAAGTATTAATCATCCTAGTTTAGAAAATGCTAAAGATCCAGGAACTGACGGACTTGCCGGTTCTCCGAATGCATCAGTAACACCTGATATATTTGGAGTAACATTAGATTACTATAATGGAGACTATTTACGTTCCGGTAAAAACATAACATCTTCACCAACTGCAGGAGCAGATTATAACGGAAATATAAAAGCCGCTCGTTGGGCGAATAAAGCAATAAGTGGTGATTATTCTGGAAGCACAGCTAATCAAAAAGGATATTTATACAATTACAATCGTAACAATTGGTTAACAGGAGCTACGTTTGGAAATGCAAATTCAAGTACAGCTATTATAGCACCTACTACAAATTTAGCAGAAGGAGGGTTAACCTATGACGCAAACGGAAATATAAAATCTCTTATAAGAACCAATGAAACAGGACAGATTATAGACAATTTAGTTTATAATTATAATGGAAAAAATCAATTAAACAGTATCTCTGACAGTGGTATTGTAGTGCCTAACTTAAATGACATTCAAAATCAGACAGATTCGCAAAATTACAGATATGATGACATAGGACAATTGACTGATAATATTTCCGAAAAATTAAACTACATTTACAATACACAAGGCCTTGTAACTGAAGTAAGGAAAAACAATGTCTCTCTAGTAAAGTTCTTTTATAACGAAAGAGGGCATCGTGTAAGAAAAGAAAGTTACACTACCACACCTGGTACTACTTATTATGCTTTAGATTTTTCTGGAAATGCAATGGCTGTATATTTCTTACCATCTGGTGGAAGCATAAGTCAGATCGAATTACCTGTCTATGGTTTAAAAAGATTGGGCGTTACTAATAGAACAAATACTACAAACTATGAAATTACAGATCATTTAGGGAATGTTAGGGCTGTAGTTCAAAGGCAAGGTGAAAATACAATTACAAAATCTTACGCAGATTATTATCCGTTTGGGGAGACATTATATGGGCGTAATTCATTTGACAACTATCGATATGCTTTCCAAGGGCAAGAGCTTGATCAGGACACGCAGATGGAAGCTTTTCAATTACGTCTTTGGGATGGAAGAATTGGGAGATGGCTGTCTACTGATCCTTATGGGCAATATGCTTCTCCTTATTTAGGAATGGGTAACAATCCAATATCTGGTATTGATTCTAATGGAGGATTTTGGCAAGAATTAAAAAACTGGGTTTTCGGTCCAGGTTGGATTAGTAGTGCAGGAGCAGAAAAATTAAGATCTGAAGGCATTACTGATTTTACATCTAAATTTTCAGAAACGCCTACAGATTCTAAGGGATTTCATACAGTATCATATGCTAAAGATGGAGAAGTTGTTTTTAGAAGTTTTAGGAATGTGGATGATTTAAGATTCGAAGATGCTGTTGGATTTAAAGTTACTGTTGGCGCGCAAGCTGGATTTAACTTAAGTGAAACTTTTGCTCTTGATGTAAAACTTTTTTCTGTTAAAGTTATAGAATGGGACGCATATAAAGGCTGGTATAACATTGCAAATTCCAATGAAAGTAGTATGGATTTTTTAAATTTTAAGGTTGCAGGAATGGGGTTAAGTGGTGAATTTGGACTCACAGTCGCTGGTCCAAAAAACCAAGGGCTTGGTGCACAAGATTTTTCAGGACATGTTCAAGGAGGATATACTTCATTACTCCAAGCTGGATATGATTTTAATTCCGATGATCCTGCAAATGATGGCTTTTATACACAACATGGAGTATCTGCAGGTGGAGGCGGAATAATTGAAGTTGAATTTTACTGTCATAGCAAAATGCATCATGGCACTATCCCAAAAAAAATATGAAAACAAAACTTAATTTAACCTCTGAGCTAGGCAATATTTTTATTTATGTAACCATTATATTTGGTGTTGGAATTCTATTTTTTCTCACTTATAGTATTATAATTTTAGCAATTCCTGCTATTATAATTTGCATAGGTATAGAAATATCTTTTTACATAAAATTTTATCGCCCATTTTTAAAATTCAAAAATGTGTTTTTTGATGATGAATTTATATATTTTGATAATCAAAGTATACCGTTGAAAAGTATAATAGAAATTGAAAAAGGTAAAATAATTTATATTAAAGAAGGAGAAGATTTAGAAAATGAACTTTATTATAATTCCTTTTATAGTACTAACTTCGAAATATTAGAAAATTTTTATTACAAGACAATTTAAAAGTTTAATTGTTGAAAAAACTAAAAAAATAACCTAAAATTAATATTTGTCCATTTTGAAAAATTCTAATCTTTTGAGTTTTTTATTTAAGACAACAATGATGGATTTTCTATTACTTCGGTTATTTTAAGCTGTTTATGGCATTTATAAACAACAAAAGAGTCCGTTAGTCTCTTTTGTTGTTTATAAATATTAATTTAAATAGCCCATTTTCTTTTTTTCAGATTCTAATAAACATTTGCAAAATTTTCTATTTTAATTTACAACTTTCCAGAACCTCTAACCTCCTATTCTGCTGCTCGATAATCTTCATTAACACCTCAGTATTTTTTTGCTGTTCAATAGAATAAAGAGTTAACTCCTCAACTTTTTTTAGAAGCGCCATATTAATTTCAGAAACATTGATTCCGTTTTTCTCAAATTCTTTTGCTGATGGAATTTCTGGAAGATGTTTGTTTTCTTTTATATACTTTTCAACTTCTTTTAGATCTTTTAATTTATAATCACTTGCAAAAACATAATCAGGAGCAGGAACGGTTAAATCTACCTTTACTTCTTTTGAATGTATTGTACCATTTACTGCTAATTTTGCATCAGGGTTTTCAGTTCCTATCCCTACATTTCCTTCTGAATTCCAAATACTTCCTCCGGAAAGATAAACATTGCCTTTAAATCTATTTTGATACGGAATCTCTACTGTTTTAGTTCCTGTCATAGGCTCATCAACAGCTGTCCATCCTTGAAACCAACTGCTCGTTTCTGCCATACCCTGCGCATAAGCACTTACTGTAAATCTTTGAAAATAAACTTTATCATTAATAAAAATAACTACTTTACCATTTTCATTAGATAAGTAAACCGGTGGGGTATAACTTCCTGATGAAGACATTTTTGGTGTATGAAAATAATAACTTGATGCATTTCCTGAATCTGGTCCGTTATAATATATATAATAAACAATCGTTAGGTTTATCGTCTCTGCGGTCTGATAATTAAACCCTGTTATTGTTATAGTAGGCATTTGACTTGCTGCTGCAAAAGGCAGATTGGTTTTAATTTTAACACCATTAACCGGAGTACCATTAATTGAATAGTTTACTATATTATTATAATTCTGTGCGCTGCTGATGATTGTAAAAAACAATATCAAAATAAAATATTTTTTTTTCATAGGTTTTTAAGTATTATTTAGAGGTTACTTACTTTTAATCTGTGATTTCAATTCTTTATTTTCTTGTTTCAAAACAAATATATCTTTTTGCATTTCGATCATATATAAAGTTAATTCCTCAACTTTTTTTAGAAGCGCCATATTCATTTCAGAAACATTAATTCCGTTTTTCTCAAATTCTTTTGCTGACGGAATTTCAGGTAAATGGCTGTTTTCTTTTATATAATTTTCAACTTCCTGCAGGCTTCTCAATTTATAATCATTTGCAAAAACATAATCTGGTGCTGGAAAGTTTAAATCGACTTTTACTTCACGCGAACGGATTTTACCATTAACCGTTAATTTTGCATCTGGCGACAAAGTTCCAATACCAATATTACCTTCTGGCGAAACTCTCATTCTAATTTGTGGTTCCTGACCAGATCCATCCCATGTTAAAAAACTAATTCCTTTGTTATACATGCTTCCGTGAGATGTTCCTTGAATCATTAACTCTCCATAATTATTAAAAGGAAAAACTCCTGTTCCATCATCAGGAAATCTTCTTGTTCTATAAATAAGAGGCGTAGCCCAGTATGCATTTGTTGCTGTCCACATTGCTGTACTAGGTTCTGTTTTAGGAATTACAGTAGAAGAGGCGTTAATTGCGTTTACACTATTATCTGGTGCTGTAATAAATCCTTGCGAAATACTTTTTTGAAAACATAAAAACAAGAACAGGGAACTTAATCTAAATACTTTTTTCATTTTATTTTCTTAATTATTATTCATTTTTTCGAGCTTTTCTAAACGTTCATTCTGCTTTTTTAATTGCAATGTCAGTTCATCATATTTTTTTTGCTGCTTGTCAATATATAAATTGAGCTTTTCGGTATTTTTTTGCTGCTCAATAGAATAAAGAGTTAATTCTTCAACTTTCTTTAAAAGTGCCATATTCATTTCAGAAACATTGATTCCATTTCTCTCAAATTCTTTTGCTGATGGAATTTCAGGTAAATGGCTATTTTCTTTTATATAATTTTCAACTTCCTGCAAGCTTCTCAATTTATAATCATCTCCAAAAACATAATCTGGTGCAGGAAAATTTAAATTGACTTTTACCTCGCTTGAATGGATTGTTCCATTTACAGTAAGCTTTGCATCTGGCGATTTTGAACCTATTGCTATATTTCCGTTAACATCAATTCTCATACGTTCTGTTCCTGACGTCCCAAAAACAATATTTCTATTCATATCTGGAATTGTCGAGTATCCAGATAAATCAATGTATGACTTTACATCTACATTTGTTCCTCCACCGGCAGATAATCTTAAAAATCCGTCATCATAAAAATTTCCTCCGCCGCCATAACCTCTTATTTCTCCATTTGCTAAAGTACCTGCTGTAATTAATGGTCTTGGCAAAGTATTACTAAGTCCGCCATCTAGTGTTAAAGAGCCTGCAATAGATAATTTACTTACTGGGGAATTTGTTCCAAAACCAATATTTCCCTCTGTATTTACATTTATTGTTTCTTTTATTGCTCCAGTAGATGAAACTATTCCTATCGAAATCGAATTGTCTAATAATCTCATGTAAGACCCTCCTCTTATAGTATTTAATAAATGTAATCCTCTGTCACTTGATACTGTTACATTATTTCCTATTCCAACCCCTGAATAACTTACTTGGGGTTCACTAGCCCAAAGCATTAAATCGGCTTGGCGTGCATCATCGCCTCCTCCAATAGAATGCAATAGAATTCTAGCATCACTATGAGAACCAAATACATTTAATTTATATGATGGTGCATTTGTCCCTATTCCCACATTTCCTGTTGGCTGTAACAGATTTTGAGAAAAACTAGTTTGGACACATAAAACTAATAGCAAAATTTTCAACTTCATATTGTATTATTTTTTAGATGAATTTATCTGACTTTTCAAATCTGCATTTTCTTTTTCAACTTTATCTAAACGTTTATTTTGCTCAATTACATACAAAGTTAATTCTTCAATTTTCTGCAAAAGCTTGGCATTCATTTCTCCCAAATTAATTCCGTTTTTTAAAACTTCATCTTCATTTGGGATATTTTCTAAATGCCCTTTTTCATTAATGTGTTTTTCAACTTCTTGAAGTGTTGGTAAATTATATTCTTTTTTAAATACAAAATCTGACCAACCTGTCATATCTACTTTTACTTCCTGAGAATGAATAGTTCCTTTTACATCTAGTTTGTTTTGTGGGTTTATTTCTCCTATGCCAACATTTCCATTTCCCAAAATTCTCATCTTTTCTGTCTGGTTTGTCATATAAGATTCATTCGTAAAAAACTGCATTCCATAAGTGTTATTGCCTGCACTTTGAGTAATCGTACGTATTGAAGTGCCAAAAGTATCTATACTGCCAACATTAATTGACTGTGCAATCATTATAGAAGATTCATTGTCAACATTAGCCGAATTACGAACGAGAATATTTCCGTTACTAACTTCTAATTTTGCTAATGGATTTATAGTTCCAATACCTACATTACCATATCTTTTATTAATAATTGTATTATTACCAAGTTCATTAATATATAAAGGCAGTGACATGTGAGATTGTATCCAGCTGTAAGTTGTATTTCCTCCCATTTTTAAATTAGTTCCATTATTTGTTTCGATAGTAAGCCCTCCTACACCCGATTCATCATCCGGAACTTTAAAACGCCCTGTACCTGCTACATCTAATTTAGTTTGTGGATTTTCTATTCCTATACCTACATTTCCGCTATTTGGTGTATATATTTGCGCTTTAATTGATAGTGAAAAAATAACAGCACCAATAAAAATCAGTTTATTCTTCATAGTATTAGAGATTTTATTTTAATTGATTTTCAATTTTATTTAGTCGTTCGAATATTTCTTGAAATTTTTGGTTTTCTTTTTTTACAGCTTCATTCTCCTTTTTCATTTCAATCATGTACAAAGTCAATTCTTCAATTTTCTTTAAAAGAGCCATATTCATTTCGGCTAAATGAATTCCGTTTTGTTCTAATTCTTTTGCTGAAGGGATTTCTGGTAAATGACTGTTTTCTTTTACATAATTTTCCACTTCTTGAAGTGTTCTTAACTTATAGTCATTTGCAAAAACATAATCCGGTGCCGGAAAATTTATATCGACTTTTACTTCTCTAGAATGGATAGTTCCGTTTACGTCTAATTTATTATTTGGACTTAATGTACCAATACCAACATTACCGTACATAAACGAAAATTGACTCGCATCTAATTGCAACTTTGAATAAGTATTTGAAATTCTATTGTAAGACTGCAATCCTACAATACTAGTAGCGGGGTCCAAATAAACTTCAAATCCTTCGGCACCATTATTGGAAACTGCAAATTTTTGCTGCGGATTTAATGTTCCAATTCCAACATTACCATACATAAACGAAAATTGACTCGCATCTAATTGCATTTTTGAATGAGAATTTAAAGCTCTATTATAAGACTGTAGTCCCACAACAGTAAGGGCGGGATCCAAATAAACTTCAAATCCTTCGCCGCCATTATTAGAAACTACAAATTTTTGCTGCGGATTTGATGTTCCAATTCCAACATTGCCCACATTATTAATTCTCATTCGTTCACCACCAGAAGTTCCAAACAAAATATTTCGATCCATATCTGGAACTGTTGAATACCCCGATAAATCAATAAAAGATTTTGTAGATGAATTTGTACCTGCTCCAGCAGAAATTCTTAGAAATCCATCATCTGCTAAATCTGTTGCATTACTGTACCCTCTAATTTCTCCATTCAATAATGTACCATGTGAAATTAATGGTCGAGAATAGGTATTACCTAATCCTCCATCTATAGCTATAGAACCCGTAACGGTCAATTTGCTAGCAGGATTATCTGTTCCAATACCAACATTGCCATCGCTGCCTCGCATATAAAGAATATCCCCTCTTCGTCCTCCACCTGTGTGAGCACCAAATTTTATATATCCTTTTCCATCAAATCCCATATCCATCCTCGCAACACCACCGCTGTTAAATAAAGTATTATGAACACCGTCATTAATAATATCTAATGATCCTATCTTAGAAGCTTCTTGGGCATAAATAACCTGTGTGGCAAATGCCACAAATAATAAAAAAGTCTTTTTCATAATTTGTTTATGTTTTGTTTTTAATAATGAGTTTTGCCTAAACTCCTTTATTTTTTTGCATGATAACCTCTACAAACAATTGGTCTGTATTGGTTTTATAATTTCTCTTTTTTACAAAATTTAAGTGCTTAATATTCCCCAGCATCGGATTGTTTTCTACTTTATTAAGCAGGGCCAGGCATCCGTTAAATGATCCTTCTAAAGAAAAGGTATAACTGGTTGTGGTAAATCCTTTTTGAGAGATGATATGAGGTTCTTTAAAATCAACAATTTTTAAATGATAACTATCGCTGTAAGAAGTTAATTGCTTTAATAAATCATTCTGAAATGAGTCTGATATAATTACATCATAAGTAGATAAAATCTGGTCCAGTTGTTTTTCTTTTTGAACCAGCTGCGCCACAAGTTTTGGCATATCACTATCCTCGGCTATCTCCTGTTGTTTATTCTGGTATTCCTTATAATAATTTATGGTATTTGATATCGCAAAAGAATAACAAACGTAGAGCACTACAAAAAAACCAATTACAAGGAGTTTGTTTTTTTTATTCAAGTTCATTTTACTTCAGAGTTAAGTTTATAGAAAACGTTGTTTCATTATTTTCATCTTTTCCAAAATGTGTAATTAAAACTTTATCAACCCAATTTAGCTTTTCAATATCTTCTACCCATTTAGTAAAAGAAGCATTAGCAATTGTAGTTCCTGAAATTGCGATTACTTTATCCTTTGTAAGTATTTGTTCTTCGGCTTTGATTTTCTTTTCCAGAGGATTAAAAGTAAGTTCAGTCAGCAAAATAGAAGAGGGAACTTTATTTGTAATTTCATTAATAATTAAGGAACTTCTCGAAGTCATTCTTCCATCTATACCTTTAACTTTTTCTTCTTTTACAATAATTCTTTGTTTTATTTTACTAACATCTTCAATTGAAGATTTATTAACCAACAAAATTTCAGATGATTCCTGAGCTAGTTTATAATAGTGTGTAAAGAAAACGAAATTAAGAAGTAAGATTCCTAAAACAATCCCAACCATTATTTTAATTCCTTTATTAAAGAATGTTTTCTGATTGTAATCATTGTACAATTGGTCACTATAAGAAATTATAGAACCTGTATTGAGTGTATTATTTAATATTAATCTTAAAATTCCGGAAAAAGACAGCAATTGTCTGTTCTCAATCTGAAGATCGTTTATGGTATAGGTTATTGCCGATTCTAAAACACTTGCTGAAATTATTTGTGTTTCTTCTTTTGAAATGCTCTGATGGTTTGTATAAAGTTCACTTTCATCTGTATAAGCAATAATATCAGCTATGGAGCACACACCAAGGCTGATTCCGGCAATCGATATTTTTTGATTTTCGTAATCTTCAAGCAAAGTGCTTATATACGATTTTCTCGCTATTGCAATTACAGATTTTGTTTTTAACCTCCAAATTTCATAATAAAAATCATCCCAATTAGTATTAGGGAAAGATTTATGAAGCAATTTTTCATCAGATGGTTCAACACCTAAAACTTCTTTTTGTATTACCTGATTGGAATTTATTACTAAAAAGAAAGGCAGTTTAGTATCCCACTTTTCAGCTATTTTTCCGTTATAACTAACCCTGTCTTTTTTGGTAATTACTAATCCTTCTTTTTTCTTTTCAACTAAAAGTAAGGCAACTTTATCTTCGTTATTTATAGTGAAGTGCTCAACACCAATGTATTGTTTTCCAAGCAAAAAGGTATTTAAGGATAATATGGCCATTAGTAAATAACTGTAGGTTTAATTAACACACTCAACTTTTTCTTTGAATCTTCTCTTTTTCTCGAACTAAAAATCCATTTAATAATTGGAATTCTGGATAACAATGGTACACCCGTTCCTGAATCATTTTTTACAGATTCTTCCAATCCGCCCAGAACGATTAAGTCCTGATCTTTAACTCTAATAATTGAAGTAAACTCCCTTGAATTAATTCCCGGAGGCGCATCTTTATCTACTTTTTGTCCATTAAAACTAGACTGAATCACTTTAATATCCATAGTAATTTGTCCGTTACCAGAAACCAAAGGCATAATAGTTACCGATAATTCAGCATCGATAGGCTGGTAATTTTTTACTTCTGAAGCTTGCGGAATTTGCGATCCATAATAATTTTGATTGGTTACAACATAATACGTCGTTTCTCCAATAGACAAATACGCTTTATGTCCGTTTAAAGTTGATAACCTAGGGGAAGAACGTACTTTTAAATTTCCGTTTGTTTCCATAGCTTTTAAACTCAAATAAAAATTAGGAACAACCTGCCCAATATTTAAAGAACCAAATCCGCTGAAACCATCTATAATTTTATTGATTGTCGAAGCTCCCAAATTAATGTCGGCATTAGGAAAAACAGTTCCTTTTGTAGTTACAGGTTTATCACCAATTCCGGCTTGAATACCCGTTTCTACAGTAGCACTGCGGTTAACCTCTAACAGCATCACTTCAATTAAAATTACCGGAACAGCTTTGTCTATATAGTGTATAAAAGACTCAAATCTTTCAATATTTGCCGCTGGTCCATTTACTAAAAAGCTATTGAGTTCTTTATCAATTTTTATATCTAGATCTTTCTTTATTTCATCAGGAATAATAGTCAGAATAGATTCTGATGGATTACTACTGCTGCTTCCGCTCGAAGACGAATAATTATTGCTGCCTCCTCCACTATTAAAATTACTGTTTTGATTAGAGTAGTTTGAATTAGAATTAGAGTTGGATCTATTACTATTGTTATCAAATGAACTATAATTAGAATAGCTATTTGTATTATTTAATCTACCTGCGCTTCTGCCCTCTTTTGAAGGATCACTTAAAAGTTCGATAGAACGATGCATTAACGGAATCGATTTAATATTTCGTACCACTAATTGATCTTTTGTTCCAAAATAATAAACAGAGCCGCTTCTTTTAAATGTATAGCCGCCTCCGCCAGAAGCTGCCATTGGTGCTCCCGAATTGTTATTACTAAACTGCTGCGAATTATTTCCTTGTGAAGCACCACCATCAGATTTAGTTTCAAATAGTTTTGCTAAAAGTTCATCAAAAGTGATGTTTTTTGCTTTAACTGTTCCGTTTCCGGCACTTTCTAACGGACTGGATATAAACATATCTATATCAAGTTCATTGCCTATATCATAAACAATGCTTGAAATTGGAGTATTCTCAAAATCAACGTTTAGCAGTTTTTTATCGGCATCAACAACCGTAAAGAAAAAATTAGATTTGCGTGCTCGTTGAGGTTTATTCTGACGTATGGCATTTGGATCTGATGTTCCTTCGCTGACAAAATTCCCTTCTACTTTATCAAAAATGTAGAAGTTATCTCGTGATTTGGTTACACTTAAATTATTAGCGAATGCTAATTTATTCAATGCAGCATCAAATGGCATGCTTTTGATGTAAGCAGTAAGTAATTGATTTTCCAGACCAGGTGCAAAAACAAGATTCTTACCGCTTTCGTCCATAATTTTTCTGAAAACATCATACAATTTATCATCTTTCAAATTCAGTGAAAGTAAATTATTTGCCAGATCGTATGATACATCAATAGCTTTTAAAGCAGGAATTTCTGTTGGTTTTACATACGATTTAATAGCCAGAATATTTCCTGTAAAATCAATGGTAAGATTATATTCTTTACATAAAAATATAAGCAGATCGCCTACCGTTTACATCCGAAAAATTATTTACAATATTTATTTGGCTTAAGTTTCCGGCAACGCTAAAATTTAATTTATGAATTTGCGAAACAGCCAATAAAAAGCTTGAAAGAGAAGCTTCTTTTATATTAACATTTACTTTTTCATTTAATCCAGGAGCATCGGCAGAAATGGACTCAATATTATTTTTTAGCTGTTGAATCCGATTTTCTTGCGAAAATGAAAATTGAAAAATTAGTATAAAAAACAGCGTAATTATTTTTCTCATGAAATTATATCAGTTGTAGGATTTTATTTATTTTACAATAGTAATGAAAAAAACTTCGTCAACCGAAGTAATTCCTTCTTTTATTAATAACAATGCGTTACGTTTTAATGTAAAAATGTCTTTCTCTTCTAAGTAATCATTAATATCTAATTGATTGTTTTTTTATTAAATTAGATAATTCTGAACCTATAGGCAGGATCTCATAAATGGCTTTTCTTCCAGAATAACCAGTATGATAACAGTGCTCACATCCTACAGCCGTATGATGCGAAGTTAAGTCATTTGGAATCTCAAAACCACTTGGAAAAATTTCCGGATTAATTGTTTCTTCTGTTTTGCAAGAATTACAAAGCTTACGAACCAGTCTTTGTGCAACACTAATGTTCAGCGTACTTGCAATTAAGAATGATGGTATGCCCATATCAATTAATCTTGAAACTGTTGCCCAAGCCGAATTTGTATGTATTGTAGACAAAACAAGATGCCCCGTTAAGGCAGCACGAATTGCCATATTGGCGGTATTAACATCACGTATCTCCCCTACCATTATAATATCGGGATCTTGTCGTAAAAAAGTCCTTAGAGTAGCTGCAAAATCAAGTCCGATATTTTCTTTTAACTGCACCTGATTGATTCCCTCAAGCGTATATTCTATTGGATCTTCTACAGTTAAAATATTGGTGTTAGGAACGTTTAGCCTTTTTAAAGTGGCATACAAAGTGGTCGTTTTTCCAGAACCGGTTGGCCCAGAAATAAGTACAATTCCATTTGGACGCTTTATGTTTTCTAGATATGCTGCTAGTTCTTTATCAGTAAAACCAAGAGAGTTTATATCGATATGGCTGGTATCTTTACTTAAAATACGCAGCACGACTTTTTCGCCATGTAAAGTGGGCAAAACAGAAACACGAACATCAAAATCCTGATAATCTGTCACCATCGTAATACGTCCATCTTGAGGTAATCTTTTTTCAGAAATATCAAGCTGTGCACGAATCTTAATTTTATTTACGATAATAGGATATTCTTCTACCGAAATATGAAACTGTTCTTTTAACTTACCGTCTAAACGAAAACGAACTCTTGCATTTTTCTCATACGGTTCAAAATGAATATCACTGCTTCCTATTTCTTTGGCATTCAAAACAATCTTTTCCAAAAAATCAGAAGTGTAATGGATCTCCGAAACATTATTAGAAGTTTTTCTATAATTGGTACTTAAAAAACGGTTTATATTTTCTGTAGAATCGGTTTCTAACTGAACCTGAAAACTAAGTAAAATACTTAATTCATTCTGCAGACTTACAACATCAGACGCGTCCGTTTTTAAGATTACAGTGTTCTGATCTTTTCCAACCGGAATTATCCTGTAATAATAAGCTTGTTCTGATTTTACAAGCTGCTGAAATTCTATTGGAATATCAAAATTCTCCATCTAATAAGCATATAAAAAAGCGTTGTTAAAGCAAAACGAAACTGCATAAACAACACCAAAAAAAAGTGACATATAACCCGCTAAAGGAACTGTTGCCTGCTCTTTTTTATTATTTAAAACTATATGCAAAATCAAAGAAAATACAAGAGAAAAAACAAATAAAACAAGAAAGGAAACGATAGAAAAAGTGCCGGCTATAAAAAGAAAAAATAGAATATCTCCTATTCCAATTGTGTTTTTAAAATCTAAATTTCTGAATTTAATATAAAGTTTGCTAACCAATAAAATTAAAACTACAAATAATAAATTAAATCCTAAGTTAGTCAGGGCAATTGAAACCGGAAGATTTTGTAATTGAATTGCAAATGCTAAAACGCCTATAATTGGGTATAAAAACCAGTAAACCAAACGACTTTTAAAGTCTTGGTACAATACAAAAGCAAATACAATTACTAATATTAATTTTAAATACCACATTAATCATTTGTAATTTGTTTTGGAACGCCATTCTGATCTATTTCCCAAACATTAAAAACACCATTTCCATTAAAATCAGTAATGGCTGTTGCCTTTACTTTAAACTCATTATTGCTTGAATGTACAATTTCATACACATAGTTGGCGCTTCCGTTTTCTTTTGTCGTTTTCGGTGCTTCAAAATCTATTTCGGTAAAATTAGGGCTGTATTTAGAGTACATAAAATAGTACTGTTTTTCAGCATTATAAATCGCCTTTAGCTGTACCTGAGCCTCTACACTTTTGGCTTTTGTAATTAACGGCATTAGGTTTGGCAAAGCAATTAAAAGCAATATTCCGATGATTGCAAGAACAATCAACATTTCCTGAAGATTGAAAGACGGCAGTTTTTTAAATAGATTTTTCTTCAAAACAAAATATAAATTAATTTTTACAAATATATCTTTTTTATCGAGAAAACAAAGAGGGTAAACATGAGAATTAATTTGTTAAGAAAAGTTTAAAAATATTAAGAAAATCACTCAAATATTGCAATCAAAAGTTTTAAATAATTATTCTTAAAAAACAAACGGATAATTAACAAATTACCAAAAGTTTTATTTTTAGAAAAGTTTTTTATTATGTACACTAAAAAGTTTCACTATTTCTTTATCACATTTCAAGTATTTTTACGCATTATGCAAAAACTATTTGATAATTATAGAGACTCTAAATTCACTACAAAATAAATACCGCTTTTTATTTAAGATATACTATGGTAAATTTGAAACAATGTTTTACTGAAATTATTAAATAAAAAATTATATGACACCTAAAAACTTCTTAATTATATTATTCGTTTTGATTTTACAAAGCTGTAACATGGGAACATCTGAAACTTGGGAAAATGAAAATATTGAAAAAGAAAAAAGAGAAGAAATCAAACTTTTAAATGATAAATTATTTAATGCAATAATGAATAATGATATTGCTGGAGTCAAAGCATTAATGTCTGATAAATTGCTTGAAACAGCTGGTAGTGATATAGACAAATTGATTTATAACGTTAGTAGTTCTTTTAAAAGTAATAGCTACAAAATTCTTGATCAGTATAATGTCCAAAATTCAACTACTGGTGCAAATAATATTTTAACATCTGATTCTAAAAATAAGGATTATTCAATTAGTTATCTAGCTTTAAATAAAGAAACGTATATTTCTTTATTGCTTCCAAATGGGCTTGAGAACAAACTGTTGATTACTGTCATAATATGGCAATTATGATGATCAATGGAAAATAAATATGTTAAATTTTGGACAATATAGTTTACTAAATAAAACAGCACCTGATCATTATAATTTAGCGAAAGAAAGCTACAATAAATCATATTTAATAGATGCAGTAAATTACATAAGTTTGTCTAAGCAATGCTTAAAACCTGCTAATGAAGTTTTCAAATACAAAAAAGAAAAGGAAATAAATGACTTTTACAATAAAACTATAAATGAAGCCAACTCAAAGTTCACCTTTCCTGTTACTATTGAAGATATAGATACTAAACCAAAAATTTTTAGAATTTTTCCTCAAATGACACCCGAAGGTTATTTCCCAATGGTATACTATCTATCCACTATAAATTTAGATAATAAAACAGCTTTAAAAATTGAAAATGATAAAAAATATGTTTTTTATTGGGTCTTCAATGAAATGCCCAATGGCCAGAAATTAGTAGAACATTACGGTTTTATTGATCAGCTAAAAAAGTAAAAACAGCAAAGCCCTCAAAAACTATTATTTTAAGGGCTTTGTTTAAATTTAAACAATATTTAAATATATTTATTCTATGTCATTCTTTTTGTAAAATTTATACTTTCCATTTTCCTTCCTGTAAACAATAAAAGATCGAGCATTTGATTTTTTTGAAATAGAATCTCCTACTTTCAGATCAAAATTATCCTTAAATGTAGAATCAATCCTCAACCCATTTTGTAAATAAAACTCGGTCGTTCTTAATTGCCAATTATTTCGCTTTATAATTATACTGTTTACTTCTAACGATATAAATTTTTTATTCAATTGATTATTATATACAAGAAAAACAGCAACTCCGCAAATGACGATAAATAATGGCAAAATTCTAAAAGGGTTTATTTTTTTTTTCATACTTATTTTAATTGAAAAATTGGCTTAACTACAGGAGTATATTGATACGTTGCCTGAACATTTATTACTGATCAGCAACTTCTGTTTTCTGATTAAAATATCCACCGTTGGGATTATGGCCAATTTGATATCTCTTTGTAAGTTTTCCTGGGCTGAATTGCGAATTATAAAAAGAGGTAACTGTCACTTCTATCCATCCCCAGATAGGAATATTCGGAAATTGAATATTTACTGCCTGATTTGCAGTCCCGTTTGGAAACATTGGAGTTGTGAGCGTAAAATCAAAATTATTACCTGTTTGTGAATACAATGAAAAATTTAAAAACAATGTAATAAGAATTGTACCTAAAATATTTTTTCTAGTCTTATGCATTTTTATTTTGTTTTTAATTTTTGAATCTCATTTTGCAATTCCTCAACTTTAATACAAATCGCAGCATTACTTTTTTCTTGATTTTTTAAAACCTCGATTTCTTTATTCTGATGAATAATATAAAGTGTAAGTTCCTCAATTTTCTGTAATAGTTTTGAGTTCATTTCTCCTAAAGAAATTCCATTTTTTAGAACTTCTTCTTCACTTGGGATATTTTCTAAATGTCCTTTTTCAGTAATGTGCTTTTCGACTTCTTGAAGTGTGGGTAAACTATATTCTTTTTTGAAAACAAAATCAGACCATTTTTCCACATCAACTTTTACTTCTCTCGCATGGATTGTTCCGTTTACATCTAATTTGTTATTTGGTTTTGCTATTCCCATACCTACATTTCCGGTATTAAATACTAAATCAGATCCATTATTCTGCCAGTTACCTTGAGCAGTCGCTAGTAAGCCTGCATAAGGATAAGTTGCTTCTGGATGTATAAAAAACAATTCAGAAATCCCAACGGTTCCATTTCCACCATTATAATCTTGACCGCTGTAAAATGTAAATTTCAGTTTAGTATACCCTCCGACAACCGGAATTCTAACCGAAAAATTAAAACCTCCATAATCAACAGTTGAATAATCTGCTATAATTCTCCATGTGTTGGCAGAATTGTATTCATCATAACCTTCTATCTTAAACCGAGTCGCCGGAAGATATCGCGTTGTCCATCCAACCCACGCTCCTGCTTGAGTATGCAGTGCTGATAAACCTTCAATTAAAATAACAGATGGATTGCTAGGAGTAATACCTGAAATGTAGAAAGGACTCATCCCGCCGTCAAATAACGCTGGAAGATGAACTGCTGGTCCTTGTTGTGTTACTGTATAACGTGTAGTAGCATTAAATAGAGTATTATGCTCCCAGCCCACTGGAGTTAAATTAGTTGAAAACGTTTGACCATTTATAATCTGACATAATAAAAATGCAAAACAGAGTATTGTTTTTTTCATAATTAGGTTTTAAAAATAGAAATCAAATGTAAGATATTACTTGACAATAGATTGTTTTTCTGTTGAAATAAAAGATTTTTTTTAACAATATATTACATCCATTTTATTAGATTTGTTAAATTAATGATAATAGAAATAATCTGTCAAAATTCATTTTTAATTGTTATTAAAATTCACATCTTTCATTTATAAAACAGCGCATTATGTTAAAAAAAATTGTTGTCTTGATAGTCTTAATCTGCAGTGCATGCCAGACAACCAAAATAAAAAATGACAACTACAAATTCTCTTCTTCAGTAGTAGAATTGGGGAGTATCGGGACATCGAAACTATCATACAACTTAAATACATTTGAAACAAAGGGACTTCCTAAACTTGAAAATAATATTAGAGTAGAAATTGGGGTTGTGCCTTATAATAAAAAACTAAATAAGATTTATAAATCGAAAGCCAAATACAATCAAAACCAAACTAAGGTTGCTTTTATAGACAGTCTTCCAATTAAACCAGAATTGGTAACGATTAAAATTTTGGATGTCGCAGGTCTTGTTCAGGAAATAAACGCCGATTATAATGCGTCTCTTTTAAAACTATTAACAGACACTCAGGGGTTAAAAATAATCTCAAGTCTTGCTGTAAGTTTATCTAATGAAGAAATCGCTAAAATACGACAAGCCGATGCTTATTATTTAACCAATAATCAATACAAAAAATATACAATTGCTTTGTTTAAAAGTGGAAAAAAAACAGACAATATTGATATAAACCCAGAAACAATTGTGGCGTATCAGGTAAGCTCTTTTTGCTGGGTAAAATCAATTAAAGGCACTTGGAATATTGCCGATATAATAAACGAACAAAACAGCTGTACCGGAATAACAAAAAGTAAAGCAAACGAGAAAAAAAGCAATAAAGATTTGTTTGATATGTAATGGCCTCGGCATTTTGTTTTTAAAATTATAAATTAAGACTATTCTAAAAAATCATGAATAAAATTTCACTTAAGTATTTTTTCCCTTTTCTTTCTTCTTTCTTTTTTTTTCTTGTGAAGAAATACTAATGGTCGACGATATAACCAAAAAGGAAGTATCATTAACTGCTCCGGCAAACAATGCTATTCTATCAACATCGGGAGTAACATTTTCTTGGGAAACTGTTGAAGATGCAGATAAATATCAGCTTCAAATTGCAATTCCAAGTTTTGAAGCGGCACAGCAGATAGTCCTTGACACCGTAGTTTCAAAAAACTCTTATACGCAGCAACTAAATATTGGAAAATACGAATGGAGAATAAGAGCAATTAATAGTGCCTATGAAACCGTATATACTAAAAGAAGTTTTGAAATTTTAAATAATGATGATTTCCAAAACAATACTGTTGTATTATTAACTCCAAGTAATAATTTAATTACTAAAACGGCGTCACAAAAATTATCCTGGGATGCTATAATTGGAGCAACAAATTATCAGATTCAGGTTTTAGATGAAAACAACACTTTAGTAAAAGATCAGACTTCTGAAACAACAGTTTCTTAATTTTACTTTTGATGAAGGAAAATACACTTGGAAAGTACGAGCAAGTAATGGTACTGAACAAACGCTTTATACTTCGAGATCAATTACAGTAGATACTAAAGTTCCAAATACCCCTACTCTATCTAGTCCATTAAACGCAAGTACTACCACTAACAAAAGCATAAATTTTCAATGGAGCAGAACTGCTGTTCCCGGAAGTGCCGAAAGAGACAGTATATATGTCTATACAGAAAGTGCCTTGACAAATTTAAACTTTAAAGATCGAGGCACAAGTCCGTATAATAAAACTATGACTGCAGGAACTTATTACTGGTTTGTAAAGTCATTTGATGATGCCGGAAACCAAAGTGCGAGAAGTACTGTTTTTAATTTTACTATAAATTAGAATCCTTTGAGAAGTCTCTTTTATCTATTTACCCAACCCAAAAATTAAAATTTTTATGAAAAAAATAATTTCATTAGTAACCGTTTTTCTTTGCATGAATTTTGCTGCAACAGCACAAAACACAACTTTTGATAATGTTAGTCTTGGCACTAGTTATCCTGCATATGGTGTTCAGCTAAAAGCAAATTTCCCTGGGTATACTGGAGGTTGGGGGCGTGCCTATTTTATTACTAACGAATCTGGCAGTCAGTCTTTTTTTACATTTGGCTCAACTGGTTTTGTTACGAATGGAATTGCAAATATTTCAAGTAATTTTATAGGTAAAGATCTAACTACAAGATACATGACATTTTTACCTAATGGTAATATAGGCATTGGAACAGAGAATCCTCAATATGTTTTTCAGATAGGTAATTATAATAATAACTATAATTATAAATTAAGTATTCCTGGTGCCTACAATTTTGAAGAAATAAGATTAGGTCAGTACGGAAACGGAAGAACAGGATTAGAAATGATAACTCATACAAACCTAACTAACTCATTTGGAGTAAGATTGTATGCCGGTACTGATACTGGTACGAATGGCTTACTTATTCAAACCGCTGACCCTGTTGACTCAGAACAAAAATTAGTCTATACAACAAAATTATCAATAGGTGTAAATGGAAATGTAGGCATTGGTACACCAAATGCAAGCTCAAAACTTACCGTTGCTGGAAATATTGAATCGCGTGAAGTAAAAGTAACAGTTGATGCCGGAGCCGATTTTGTTTTTGAAAACAACTATGATCTTCCGTCCTTAGAATCTGTAGATAAATTCATTAAAGAAAATAAACATTTACCGGAAATTGCTTCTGCAAAAGAAATGCAAAAAAACGGTATTAATTTATCTGAAATGAATATCAAACTTTTACAAAAAGTGGAAGAGCTAACGCTATATATTATCGATATGAAAAAGGAAAATGAAAAACAAAACGATAAAATATTGGCTCTTGAAAAGAAACTAAAAAACTAAACCAATGTATAAAAAGAACAAACTATTTCATTTTCTGTTATTACTTTTTCCTTTTTTTATAAATGCACAAGTCAGTACAGTTGCCGGTGACTATAAAATTATAGATATCGCCTATAATGAAAACAATGATTATACTCGAAACTTAATTTTACTTCACGAAATGTACAATGGAAGTTTAATAGGCATGAACAACGCTGTTGGAACACTAACTGCTTATCGAGGTACTTCGGCTTCTTATAACAGAATAAATATTGTAGAAATAAATTCTCTATCAGCATATAGTTCAACTTCGGCCACACTAAGATCTGCAGATAATAATGGTAATTGGGCACTAAAAACTTGTATTTATAATGGCAAGAGATATCTTGCTGTTGATGTCCCTTATGCTGCAGCCTATCACGACCGGGGATTCAAATTTGCAGGATGGACAACATCTACAGGCGAAAACATGAAATCTGTTCGATATGAAGTTAGTGGACAACCTGTAAATACAAACATTCTTTCGGAAATTCAAAATTATGTTCCCGATATGAACGAAACCCATTTGGTAAATAACTTTTTGGTAATGGGAAATAATGTTGGTATCGGAACAATGAATCCAGACGAAAAACTTACCGTAAAAGGAAAAATCCATACGCAGGAAGTGCGTGTTGATATGACTGGAGCGTTAGTTCCTGATTATGTTTTTGAAAATGATTATAAACTTAAAACTTTACCAGAAGTTGAAGAATTTATAAAAGAAAACAAACATCTGCCAGAAATTCCATCGGCTAAAGAAATAGAGAAAAATGGATTAATGCTGGCCGAAATGAACATGGCGCTATTAAAAAAGATGGAAGAAATGACGTTGTACATGATTGAACAAAATAAAAAAATTGAAAATCTAGAAAAGAAAATCGAAACAATCCTAACTAAATAATCCTTAAAATGAAAAGAAAATTACTTTTACTGTTTACCGTTTTATTTTTTATTCAACTTTCTGCTAAATCAAATAGTTTAGTATATGCAACAGAATATGAAAGCAGTGTTACTTTCCCTGCAGGATATATTGTTGGCGATTATATCGAATTTTTAAGTGTAAATCCGGCTTCGGCAGGAGCCAGTGGTTATTATCAAATCTCGATAAATTATACAAGAGGAAATGTTGCTTCGGCAGCAACTCATGTTGCCTCAATATCTCATTCTAACCCCGCTTTATGGAGAGAAGCCGGAAGAGTAAACAATAATCCTTATGTAGGATCTGGGGTTAATTTTACTATTGATTGTAACACACAATATGCAAATCCCCGATTTAGAATAAGAGCAATAAATACTTTAGGAATAAATACTCCTATTACTGTTTATATCAAGGTAACTTCTTTAAATACAAATGGTACTTTTACTGCTTTAAATACTACTGGAAACGACACAACCGTTTCTAAATTCGTACCAATGACTTCTGATTGGGATTTATATGTTGGAAATGTTTTTGTAGCAGATGGTGCAACTCTTGCCATAAAAGCCATACAAAATGGAAACGTGGGAATTGGTACCGCGATTCCAGACGAAAAACTAACAGTAAAAGGAAAAATCCATACACAAGAAGTACGAGTTGATATGACTGGAGCGTTAGTTCCTGATTATGTTTTTGAAAATGATTATAAACTTAAAACTTTACCAGAAGTTGAAGAATTTATAAAAGAAAACAAACATCTGCCAGAAATTCCATCGGCTAAAGAAATAGAGAAAAATGGCTTAATGCTGGCAGAAATGAACATGGCGCTATTAAAAAAGATGGAGGAAATGACACTCTATATGATTGAGATAAAAAAGGAGAATGAAGAAATGAAAAAAGATATCTCAGAATTAAAACTAAAAAAATAACTTCATGAAAAAACTATATTTTTTATTCTCTTTGATTTTTATTTCAACAATAAATCATGCTCAGGTAACAAGCAGTTTTAGTGTTGGAGGAGACATTAATAAATTTTATCCCGTTACTTTTTATGATGGAGGATGGGCATATAATGTCCCTACAAATTTAATTTTAGGCAGAAGTTATGTCCATACTGATTCTTCTTGGAGAGGCTCACTTATGGCAACTTTCGAATATCATGTTACTGAATGGGGAAATAACTCCGAATTTATTACTGCCAAAATAACCCCTTCAAATTCAGTTTACGGTTCACATACTAACTTTATTGCTGCTTGGAAAGATGCATCTATCTCTAATAGTGAACGCAGAATTATCATTTGGCTTCGTGGTGGATCAACTACATATTATTGTCAATCCAACTATGCCGTAAACCCAGTAGTATATGATGGTATTCAAAATGCACTTCCCTACAATGAAGTAAATGGCCCTGCACACAACTATAAAACTACGATAGATGAATATGCTACAACAACAGGAACTTATCAAGGTCGAAATGCTTATTTCGCTTCTAATGTAGGTATTGGAACATTATCTCCAGACGAAAAACTTACTGTAAAAGGAAAAATTCATACACAAGAAGTAAGAGTTGATATGGCTGGACCGTTAGTTCCTGATTACGTTTTTGAAAATGATTATAAACTTAAAACTTTACCAGAAGTTGAAAGTTATATTAAAGAAAACAAACATCTTCCAGAAATTCCATCGGCAAAAGAAATAGAGAAAAACGGCTTAATGCTGGCCGAAATGAACATGGCGCTATTAAAAAAGATGGAAGAAATGACACTATATATGATTGAACAAAATAAAGAGTTAAAAACATTAAAAGAACAAATTAAGAATCAGGATAACGAAATTCAGCTTCTTAAAAATCAATCCAAATAACTCCATTTAATTTTAATAAAACATAATACCACGATGAAGAAAAAGTTCTTACTGATATTAATCTCTTTGTTTACCACCTCATTTATGGTATCTCAAAATGATATAAATCAAAACGGGTTAAAAACTACAGTTATTACGGGTTTAATAGCAAATGAGACACAAGCTAAGAGATACGAAATAGCATCTATTGGATACAATTCAGTTCATTGGCAAGTTGGAGGACTAGTTATTATAGAACTTTTTCAAATATCTTATGGAACAGGATATGAAAAATACATTATTGAAAATGGATTTCTTCAAGGTGTTAATTCTGGATCTCCAATACTTAAACTGGTTGAATCACATGGTATATATCATTCGGGAAAAATTGAAATTGGCACACCTACTGATTTAACAACAACGCTTGGAGGAGCAATTAATAAACAATTACCAATATTTTTAGACGTAAGATATTATGCTAACTACAAAATCAAGTTTACCTATTTACAAGAAAAGGTTGAGAATGTAACTGATTCAAATCAGATTAAAATAAGTCAAACTCCAAATTCAACAAATATCCCTGATTTTTCGGCTTCAACTGCTTTAGGTCTTAACTTAAATATTAGTGGAAACGGAAATCACTACATCCAAAATGGAAACTTAGGTATTGGCACAACAGTTCCAGATGAAAAACTTACCGTAAAAGGAAAAATCCATACTCAGGAAGTACGGGTTGATATGACTGGACCGTTAGTACCTGATTACGTTTTTGAAAATGATTATAAACTTAAAACTTTGCAAGAAGTTGAAAGTTATATTAAAGAAAACAAACATCTTCCAGAAATTCCATCGGCAAAAGAAATAGAGAAAAACGGCTTAATGCTGGCCGAAATGAACATGGCGCTATTAAAAAAAATGGAAGAAATGACACTATATATGATTGAAATGAAAAAGGAAAATGAGATTCTTAAAAACAATCAAAAACTACTTGAACAAGAATTTAAAAATTTCAAAAAATAATAGACCATGAAGAAAATATTACTTATCAGCTTATTAATCATTTTTTCAAAGCAAAGTTTTGGGCAAACATCAGGAAGTTTTAGTGTTGGCGGAGATCTTGATAAATTTTATCCTGTTACATTTTATGATGGTGGGTGGGGATCGAATGTAGCAACAACTTTAAAATTAGGAAGAAGCAGTGTTCATACTGATTCAGATTGGAGAGGAAGTTTAATCGCCTCTTTTCAGTACCACGTTTCGAACTACGGACATGGTTCATCCTTTGTAGATGCTGATATAAAACCATCAAACGGTTTAATGAGTAGTTTTATTAGTGGGTGGCGAGATGCCACAGCAAATGGAACTTGCGTATGTGTAATAATATGGCTGCGTGGTGGTGGTACAAGTTATAATTACCAATCTAATTATTCCGTTTTTCCAACTGTTTATGACGGTGTACAAAATTCATTACCATTTAATGAAGTAAATGGTCCTGTTCATAATTTTAAAACTACAATCGATGAATATGCTACAACAACAGGTGTTTATCAAGGTCGAAATGCTTATTTCGCTTCGAATGTTGGCATTGGAACATTATCTCCAGATGAAAAACTTACTGTAAAAGGCAAAATTCATACTCAGGAAGTTCGTGTTGATATGGCTGGGCCGTTAGTTCCTGATTATGTTTTCGAAAATGATTATAAACTTAAAACTTTGCAAGAAGTTGAAAGTTATATTAAAGAAAACAAACATCTTCCAGAAATTCCATCGGCAAAAGAAATAGAAAAAAATGGCTTAATGCTGGCCGAAATGAACATGGCGCTATTAAAAAAAATGGAAGAAATGACACTGTATATGATTGAAGTGAAAAAGGAGAATGAAAAACAAAATGAAGAAATAAAAGCTTTAAAAAATAAATTTTATACAAACGAACTTGAACATGAGAATAAGAATAACTAGATTATTAACTATTTTTTTTATTTCCATAAATGCGTTTTCTCAACAAATAGGTGATGGAAAAGCAATTGGCATTACAGATTTAACAACTCCATTAAAATCAGGGGTATATGAAGCCATTAATCCCGTAGGTACAATTCCTGATTTGACCTATAACGGTTGGCAACATTTACTTGTTATGAGACATTCTAATGAAGTAAATAATCATGAATTACAAATTGCCTCAAGTTTTAGTTCTAATGATAGGTTATTTTTCAGGAAAGCAGCAAACTACACATTAACTTCAATTGATCCTACTTGGAATGAAATTGCAACACGCGGAAAGAATAATTTTGTTGGTGATCAAAATATAAGTGGCAATTTAGGCCTTGGCACTACCACTCCTTCATTTTATCAACATGGAGGAAATAATAAAGTAGTTGAAATTAGTAATTCGAATACTATTATAAATTCTCAATCCCATTTCGTTATATCAACAGGTTCCACACTTTCAAACTCATCTGTTGGAAGTATTACTTGGGCGATGCCAAATGTTACATCTGCAAATAAGGGCCTAGCGTATCTAGGTGTTGTTACTGGAGCAAATTCAACCGCAACAAATCCATCTTCATCTATTGTATTTGCGACTAGAAACACTTCTGAAGACAATTGGAAAGCAAATATGATATTATCTGATACTGGCAATTTAGGTATTGGTACTTTAACACCAACTTCCAAACTTACTGTCGCAGGAAACATAACTTCCAGAGAAGTAAAAGTAACAGTTGATGCCGGAGCTGATTTTGTTTTCGAAAACGATTACAACCTACCTTCATTAGAATATGTAGATCAATTCATCAAAGAAAATAAACATCTACCCGAAATTGCTTCTGCCAAAGAAATGAAACAAGACGGAATCAATTTATCTGAAATGAATATCAAACTTTTGCAGAAAATAGAGGAAATGACCTTGTATATGATTGAAATGAAAAAGGAAATCGAATCATTAAAAAAAACAAGAAAATGAAAAAACTTACCTCTTTAATATTTCTAATTATATCGTTTAGTGCTTTCTCACAAATTAACTCTCCAAATGGAGTTAATATATTTACTTATAACGGCTTGGCAGATATTATTTTTCGATTTCCAGAAAGAGGATCTGGCGGAAGAGCCTTTGTACATGCAGATAACAATATTTTATCGTTAAACTTTGAAAGCGATTTTAAGGGTGGTACCAGGATTGGCAATGATGTATTCTTTAAAGACAATGGAAACTCATATATTTATTCAGGAAATTTTGGAATCGGAACAACAAATCCAAACTCAAGATTAGATTTAGGTTCTGGATATGGAACAAGTGGTGCTAAATTTCTTATTTATAATGATGATTCAACATCTGAATTATCAGGAACTAAATGTGGATTTTATATGGATAATTTTACTTCTAATAATTTAAATTTAGTTTTTCCTGAAGAAATTACTGTTCCGGGATTATTTACTATTTCTGCAAAAAACACTTCAGGTGTTACTTTAAAACCTTATTTTTCTATTGCAGGTATAACTGGAAACGTAGGCATAGGAATAACAAATCCAAAAAATAAGTTAGATGTAAAAGGTACAATTCATTCTCAGGAAGTAAAAGTAGATATGACAGGCTGGGCTGATTTTGTCTTAAAAAAAGAATACAATTTACCAACACTTGAAGAAGTTGCAAAGCATATCACTGAAAAAGGGCATTTAGAAAATATCCCTAACGAAGAAGAAGTCCTGAAAAACGGAATTAATTTAGGCGAGATGAATGCTAAGCTGCTTCAGAAAATTGAAGAATTGACCCTTTATTTAATTCAACAAAATAAAAAAATAGAACAACAAAACGAAAGAATACTATCTTTTGAACAAAAGCTATCTTCTAAATAATTCATAAAAATGAAAGCAAAATCGATATCAATAATTATTTTACTTTTTACCACAATAACCTCATTTTCCCAGCAAATTAATGGTTCAGAATTAAATTTATACAATTATTCTAAAGACGAGAATGCTTTAGGACAAAGATGGGCAATTTATAATATGACTGGTGTTTATGGAAATAGCTTACAATTTTGGATTTATGATAAATTAGGCTGTCAGCCAGGCGGAATGTGCGATAATCGATTTACCATTTCCGATAATGGAAATGTAGGTATTGGAAAGATGGTTCCGAATTTTAAACTAGACGTAAACGGAACAATACACTCCAAAGAAGTAAAGGTTGATATGATTGGCTGGTCAGATTTTGTCTTAAAAAAAGAATACAATTTACCAACACTAGAGGAAGTTGAAAAACATATCAATAAAAAAGGTCATTTAGAGAATATTCCAAGTGAAGAAGAAGTCCTGAAAAACGGAATTAATTTAGGAGAAATGAATGCTAAATTATTACAGAAAATTGAAGAATTGACACTCTACATGATTAATCAGAATAAAAAAATTAATGATTTGGAACAACGATTAGAAAAATCAGAGAAAAAATAAGAATAGAAAATGAGAAAAAAGACAGTATTATCTATCGGTTTATTGTTATTAGTTAACGGAACCAGTTTATTAGCGCAAAGCTTAACCCCTACTTCTGAAATATCTACAGCAGGTTCTGCAGATGCATTTAAAGGCGGATATACTTTTTCGTATGCAACATCTGGAACTCCCTGGAATGGGGCTTTAATAAGTTTTGGTGGTTTTCAATACAATAATTACGATTGTCAGATAAGTTCAGATTATGGCCCAAATGGAGGTAATCATATATCCTATAGAACTAAAAATGGAGATAAAAATACTTGGAATTCATGGAATGAATTAGCCACCCGAGGATCTAATTATTTTACAGGAAATCAAAGTATCGCAGGGAATTTAGGAATTGGTACAGATAATCCAAATAGTAAACTTGAAATAATTGGATCTTCTCAGTTAGGCTACGAAGTAGGAACTCTAAAATTAAAAAGTGCTACTGTCAATCAATTTATGTATTTTGGTTATGATGATCAATATTCTGCAGGATATATACAAAGCGTTAGACCCGGAACTGATCAACAAAATATACTAATAGCACCTGCAGGTGGCAATGTAGGTATAGGAACAAAATCTCCTGACGCTAGACTTGCAGTCAACGGAACAATTCATTCAAAAGAGGTTAAAGTAGATCTAAATGGCTGGTCAGATTTTGTATTTAAGAAAGAATATGATTTACCTACACTTGAACAAGTAGAGAAACATATTAATGAAAAAGGACATCTAGAATATATTCCTAGTGAAGAAGAAGTCTTAAAAAATGGAATTAATTTAGGGGAAATGAATGCTAAATTACTTCAGAAAATAGAAGAATTGACTTTGTATTTGATCGATCAAAACAAACAACTCAAAACACAAAACGATCAGATTCAGTTACAAAATAAAGAAATACAATTATTAAAAAAAGTAAAAGAATAAAAACAACTTACTAACAAATCATGGCTAAAAATCTAATTATATTGGTTATTTTTTTTGTGACTTTTAATATTTTTTCACAAATAAATTCAGAACAAAATGGTTTAAAATCAACTGTAACAGGTGTATTCTCTGCTGATGCAACTCAGGCAAAAAGATATGAAATAGCATCAGTTGGTTATAACTATTTTCACTGGCAAACGGGAGGTATTATTATTATAGAACTTTTTCAAGAATACTACGGGACCGGATATGAGAAGTATATTATTGAAAATGGATACGCACAAAATAGTGATGTATCTTCAACTTTATTAAAATTAACTGATTCACATGGTTTGGTTCATTCCGGAGTAATTAAATTAGGTACACCTACAAACTTATCTTCAAGCACCGGCGATTATATTAACAAGCGACTACCTATTTATCTAGACGTAAGATATTATGCAAGATATAGGGTTAAAATTAGCTATTTACAACAAAAAGTAGATATTATTACAGATGTAAATCAGATCAAAATAGATCAAAATCCTACTGGGGTTAATATTGCTGACTTTGGAGAACCAAGTGATTTAAATTATGATTTAAAAATAAGCGGAACAGGAAATCATTACATAAAAAATGGTAATGTAGGCATTGGTACAACAAATCCAACTTCAATGCTCACCGTTGCAGGAAACATTGCTTCACGTGAGGTAAAAGTATCAGTTGATACTGGTGCTGATTTTGTTTTTGAAAACAATTATAATTTACCTTCTTTAGAATCTGTAGATAAATTCATTAAAGAAAACAAACATTTACCTGAAATAGCTTCGGCAAAAGAAATGCAAAAAGACGGGATTAATTTATCTGAAATGAATATCAAACTCTTGCAGAAAATTGAAGAGATGACGCTTTATATGATCGAAATGAAAAAAGAAATCGAATTACTAAAGAAAAACCAAAAATAAACAATGAAAAAATTAGTCTGCATTTTATTCATCATAACATTGAATGCATTTTCACAAATTCTCTCACCAAGCGGAAATAATATTTTTTATTACAACGGTGCAGCCGATGTTATTTTTAAGTATCCAGAAAGAGGTTCAGGAGGAAGGGCTTTTGTACATGCAGATCAGAATGTTTTATCCCTAAACTTTGAAAGTGACTTTAAAGGAGGAACAAGAATTGGAAATGATGTTTATTTTAAAGACGGAGGAAATTCATTTGTATACTCCGGAAATTTTGGTATTGGCTTAAGCAATCCAGAAACCAGATTACATGCCAATGGTGCATTAACTATTGGTAGTGAAAGTGTAAATGCAAACACTACAAAAATATTTCTGAAAAATCCAGCAGGAAAAACCTGGGCCATAAGTTCCGGGGCAAATATGATAACTGAATCTAGTTTTTCAATTTACAATTGGTCAGAGAATCAATCTACACCTTATTTTCATATATCTAATAATGGAAATGTTGGTATTGGAACTTATCAGCCAAACGTTCCCTTAACTGTTTATGGTGTTTCTAATTTTTTTCCGGCCAGAATTGGAAGTGGAGATGCAAGATCATTAGAGATTAGCAATACAGCTAATTTTGCAACATTTGTTAATAATCAATATCCCGTTTTCTTAAAAACAGGTTCAGGAGATCAACCTCTCGTTTTAGATGCTGCCAGAGTTGGTATTGGTACAGCAAATCCATCTTCAATGCTAACAGTTGCAGGAAATATTGCTTCACGCGAAGTAAAAGTTACTGTAGATGCTGGTGCTGATTTCGTTTTTGAAAATGATTATAATCTACCATCTTTAGAATCTGTAGATAAATTTATTAAGGAAAATAAACATTTACCCGAAATTGCATCGGCTAAAAAAATGCAAAAAGACGGAATCAATTTATCTGAAATGAATATTAAACTTTTGCAGAAAATTGAGGAAATGACGCTTTATATGATTGAAATGAAAAAAGAGAATGAGAAACAAAACGAAGAAATAAAAAATCTTAAAGCTCTAATATCATCCAAAACGAAATAAATATGAGAATAAAAGCAGTAACAATATCTCTACTCCTATTTGGATTCATTTCTTCTGCTCAACAAATTGGTAATGGATACGCTTTGGAAATAACCGATTTTTCGGCACCTTTAAAATCAGGAGCTTATCAAGGATCATTACCAAACGGTCTGAATCCTGACACTCAAGTCTACTCATGGCAGCATTTATTTGTAATTAGACACTCTAATGATGCAAATAATCATCAGCTGCAACTCTCTTCATCGTATGCGATGAATGATCGTTTATTTTTTAGAAAAATTGCAGGAAGTCTTGATCCAAAAAATCCTGAGTGGATAGAACTGGCGACTAGAGGAAGTAATACTTTTAATGGAAATCAAAGTATCAATGGAAATTTACTAATAGGAAATTCTATCGTTTCAAATTCCAAATTTGAAGTTACTGGTGGCGGAATAACAACATCATTGACCAATATAAATAGTACCCTAACACAATGTATTAATACAGCTAATCCCGCAATTAGCATGGGCTTTGGATATTTGAATTCTGATATGCCATTTATACAATCTTTTAATAGCACTACTTTATCCGCCAATTCTCTAAATATAAATCCATTTGGTGGCAATGTTGGAATTGGCGTTACAAATCCATTAAACAAACTCGATGTCAAAGGAACCATACATTCTCAAGAAGTAAAAGTTGACATGACTAATTGGTCTGATTTTGTTTTCAAAAAAGAATATAATTTACCCACTCTTGAAGAAGTTGAAAAACATATTGCTGAAAAAGGTCATTTACAAAATATTCCAAGTGAAGATGAGGTTTTAAAAAACGGAATTAATCTTGGAGAAATGAATGCTAAACTGCTTCAAAAAATTGAAGAATTGACATTATACTCTATTCAACAAAATAAAAAAATTGAAGAGCAGTCAAAAGAAATTGAAACATTAAAAGCTTTAGCTTTGCGAGTAGCAAAAATCGAGAAAGAATTGAATCAAAAATAAATTAATGAAAAACAAAAAAAACATATATATCCTTTTGCCCCTCGTTTTATTTGTCTGGGGCGCTGTCTTGTTCCAAGTATTTTCATTTACAAAATCTGATGAAATAACTCCTGCCGATAATCCTGAATTTACTATTAAACCTCTTAAGATTAATAAAAGAGAATCATTTGCTATTAATGTAAATTATAGAGATCCTTTTTTAGGAAAAATGTATAATCCAGAAACTGTTTCTCATGTTAAAACAAATAAGAGCATTAAAAAAGTTGTCAAAAAACCAGAATTAGTTTGGCCTAATATTGTCTATAAAGGTTTAATTGCAGATTCAAAAGGTAAAAACACCCTTTTCATGCTTATCATAGATAATAAAAATTATTACATGAAAATTGGGGAAACTGAAAATGAAATTTTTCTTAAAAGCGGTGATAAGGAATCTATTTACGTAAAATACAAAGGAAATCTTAATCTTATAATGCTTCAGGATTGAGATTAAAACTTAAAATAAAATCTGGCGCTTTACAATTTACAGTTTTTATAGCTGTATTAATTGCTTTGCTTTTAGCTGGCTTGGTTTTGTATGCGTATACTTTTATTTACATGAAAGAGCAATCGAAAGGTGCTATCGAAAACATACAAATCGCCGATATTGGTATTCAGTCACTTTTAGAACAAAAGGAATTAAATACTGATACTGCTCAAATTGATTTTGTTAAAAAAGAAAATCAAATTATAAAAACTCATTTATCGCAATGGGGAGTATTTCAAAAAGGAATTACAGTGACACAATTTCGTAAAAAGAAATTTACCAAAACTGCTATAATTGGATCTCTTCTCCTTGCAGATAAAACCCCTACTCTATTTCTACAGGAAACGCATAATGCCCTTACCGTTGTTGGCAATACTAAAATTACGGGTATGGCTTATTTACCAAAACAAGGTGTCAATTCAGGTTATATTGCAGGAAACAGTTATTATGGTTCGCAATTAATTTATGGCCGTATTGAAAAAAGCACTGAAGAGCTTCCAAAATTGGGAAAAACTTTTCTGGATGCGATAAATTTTTATATAAAAGAATATAAAATTAACCGTCAGGAAGACTACATCAACTTAAACTCTGGAATTAGGATTCTAAATTCTTTAAAGAAAAAACAAAAGGTTTTTATTCTGAAAATGCCATAACATTAGAAAATAGAATAATTTCAGGAAACATTATAATTAAATCAGAAACAGCTATTAGGGTAAGGAAAACTGCTTTATTGAATGATATAATTTTAATTGCCCCAAGTATAGAAATTGAAGACGAAACTATGGGAAACTTCCAGGCAATTGCTTCAAAAAAAATCACCTTAGGAAAAAAATGCAATTTAAGCTATCCATCGGCATTGCTTTTATTTCAGGACAATAAAAACGATTCTGATAATAACTCCAATTATAACAGCTTATTAGAAAATCAAATTTTTATAGGCGAAGGAAGTTCTTTAAAAGGCTGTGTAACGTATTTCCAGACAAAAGAAAAACCCGATTTTAAAACCCAAATCATATTAGAAAAAGATTCAAAAATAAAAGGTCAGGTATATTGCAATGGAAATTTTGAAATAAAAGGCACCGTTTCCGGATCCGTTTATACGAAACAATTTGTTGCGAATCAGGCGGGTTCGATTTTCATGAATCACGTCTATAATGCCACTATCGAAAATGAGACTGTACCTGCAATTTATGGAGGCATAATTTTAGAACAAGAACCTAAAACTGTTTTGAAATGGTTATACTAAAAAAAGTAAAATCGGCGACATTAGTCGAAGCCATTGTGGCTACAGTTTTGGTGGTCATTATTTTCGTAATTGCTAGTTTAATATTAAACAATTTAGTCTTAAATACTTTTTCGAAAAACACACACAATGTAGAAACCAGAATAAACGAACTGGAATATGAAATTCAAAACAATGCCATAAAATTACCTTATCAGGAAAATTTTAAGAATTGGGATATTAGTATTGAATTAGAAACCATTTCTACAAAAAAAACAATTTCAATTTCGGCAGTAAATAACATTTCTAAAAAAGAAATTAAAAAACAACAAATGATATGGCTGCAGGAAAATTAAAATCATTTACACTTTCAGAATTAATAGTGGTTATGATTATAACAGCCATTGTGGTTGGTATGGCATTTAGTGTTTTACGAATTGTTCAAAAACAAATTCATACCATTCAGAATAATTTTGAAAAAACAAGCACTTTAGCCCTTTTCGAACAAAAGCTGTGGCAGGACTTTAATGAACCGCATATTACCATATATGATAGTTCTAAACAGTTATTAATAATGACTTCAGAAATCGACACTGTAACTTATTCTTTTCAGGAAAAGTTCAGCATGCGAAATCGCGATACTATTAAATTAAAAATTATTCCTAAAAAAGCTTTTTTTAGAGGAAAAGAAATTAGCAGCGGACAAATAGATGCGCTGTCAATATTTGCAGAAACAGAATTACCGGATTATCAAATTTTTGTTTCAAAAAAAAATGATTTAACCTTTTTTATGAATCAGGAAAATGGCCTTTAAAATAGAAAACACCCCAAATAAAAAAACGATTCAATCTGCAAACCCAAGCAGTATTGAAAGTTTGTTAAAAAAAGAAATCACGCTTTTTGGCGACAGCTTTAATAATAAAAAGAAACAGGCTTTTTATCTGGAACTTGCCGTATTATTAAAAGCAGGTGTTAGCTTTAAGGAAGGATTATCATTGATTATTGAATCATTAAAGAAAAGTGCCGATAAAGATCTAATTCAGACGATACTAAATAATGTTGTAAACGGAATGCCTTTTTCTGAAGCATTGCGAAAATCAAAATCGTTTACTGAATATGAGTATTATTCTATTCAAATTGGTGAAGAAACAGGAACAACAGCACAAGTATGTCAGGAACTTGGTCATTTTTTTGAACGCAAAAACGAACAAAAAAGAATTATAATTGCTGCACTAACCTACCCTTCTATTGTATTAAGTACAGCTGTTTTAGTCGTAGTTTTTATGTTGAGTTATGTAGTGCCTATGTTTCAGGATATCTTCAAACAAAACAATATGGAGCTTCCGTTTTTGACCCAGTTAATTGTAAAACTTTCTGTGTGGACTAAAACTTACGGGCTTTATTTTTTACTGGGAATAATCATCTTCATTTTTTCGACTCAGTTTTTTAAGAACAACCATAAATACAAAAAAGCACTGCATTATTTTTTAGTAAAAGTTCCTGTATTAGGCGCATTCATGACAAAAGTTTATCTGGCACAATTTACTCAGGCTGTAACGTTGCTGACTACTGCCAAAGTTCCGTTGTTAAACAGTATTCAAATGGTAAAAAAGATGATTCATTTTGTACCTCTTCAGGAAGCCCTCGAACAGGTCGAAAACAGTATTTTAAAAGGAAACAGCTTAAGCGCAAGTTTAAAAAATACTCCTCTCTTTGATAACCGAATTATTTCCCTTGTAAAAGTTGCCGAAGAAACCAATCAAACAGAGTATGTTTTTAAACAATTAAGCGAACAATATAATCAGGAAGTTGTGCAGCAATCTAAAGTGATGACAACGGTATTGGAACCGTTTATTATTCTTTTTGTTGGAGTATTAGTTGCCGTTTTATTAGTAGCAATGTATTTGCCAATGTTCCAGTTGAGCAGCGCGATTGGATAATCATTATTTTTACTAAAAACCGTTAAAAATTAAAAATATTATCATTATGTAATCTTTTGCTTTATAATAAAAATAAAAGAAAATTATTATATATTTAAAACTTCTATTAACCAAATAAACTATAACCTAATTTTTATGAAAAAAAATTACTATTGCTTATTTATTCTTTTACTTTTTTCATTTATTACCAAAGCCCAAACAGGATCTCCAGGAAGTAATCCTGTAGAACAGGGACCCATTGAAGGAGGCCCCGGATCGGGACCTATTGAATCGGGACCTATTGATGGAGGTCCAGGCGCTCAGTCTAATAAAATGAGCGACCTGCTTTACAATGAAATATTTACTCCAAAAATTGGTACACCAAACGCAGCTGCTTTTAGAAAGGTTAACTTTTCAAACGTTTCAGAATACACCGGTACTGCAAGTATTAATGTTCCTATTTATCAAATTCAAATAGGACAAATTAGTATTCCTATAGAGTTAAATTATTCAGCAACTGGTATTAAGATAGATGAAACGGCATCTAATGTTGGTCAGAACTGGTCTTTAAATGCAGGAGGAATGGTAACGAAAGTGATAAAAGGGATGGAAGACTTTAAAATTACTATCGAAGGTGCTTTACCATACAACCCAAATAGTCATAGACTAAAATTCTCCCAAATAGGAACCAGTGATATATTGGGTATGAAATTAAAAGAAGTGGGATGGCTATTGCAAAATGGACGTCTTTCTTTAAACAACTACTACGATAAGAATACCAGCATAGATAAAGTTTATGAAGTAGCAGAAATGTCTTTTGCTTATTCAAGAAAAGACCTTGCCCCTGATCAGTTTTATGTAAATGCTCCAGGTCTAAATACGTCTTTTACTCATAGAAGAGACGGATCAGTAATGGAAATTGCTTATCAAGGAAATAAAATTGCAACATCAATAGGGAAAACCTCTGTAATTCCTTCTTTTCGGAATTTAGAGATAATGCTAAATTTGAAGGAGACTTACGTTTTTTTGACGGAGGAGTTCCTAGACGACTATTTGGTGTTACTAAAGTGGAAATTACAAACATAACCGGAACTCAATATATTTTTGACCAGTTAGATGTAAACCAATATGTTAACAGAGAAATTCGTTCTCCATACATAACCACCGAGTCAAGCAGAGATCTTACCTCACAAGAAATAATGGCTTATAAACTAAGCAAAATAAAGGATTTTAAAGGAAATGAAGTTTCTTTTGAATACCAAAATTATGCTATAAGTTATCCAGAATATCGTAAAACAGCTAGTTTTGAACTAAATGATCGTCAGGGAAATCAAACGATGCAAAACCAAACCTCTACAGAAATTAGATATCCTAATTTAAATAGAATCAGTAAAATACTATATGCTGAGGGAACGGTAGAATTTAAGTATGAAGAACCTAGAAGCGATCTTCCAGGTGACTTCGCTTTGTCTAAAGTTGTTGTTAAGGATATTAATAACAATATAATAAAGACAATAAAATTAGAGTACGATTATATGACTTCTAATAATAATTGCAGTGATCCTACTTGTAAAAGATTACGTCTTTTAGCAGTACAAGAAATAGGAAAAAATGATGCGATAATCCCTCCTCACCGATTTTATTATAATGATGACATTAAATTACCTGAACGAGGATCTGATTTTAGAGATTATCTTGGTTATGCTAATGGCCCGGTTCCAAGTGAATACAATAATGTTAGTGCTGTAACTTGTGGTATGTGTCTTATCCCTCCTCCTAAATTATACTATAAACCTAACAAAAAAGAGTTCTCCGTTTCTCCATTTCCTATTTATGATGGAAGCTTCATTACGGCAGGCAGATCATTACAGCCGTCTTTAGCTTACACAAAAGCCGGGGTTTTAAATAAAGTAAAATATCCAACTGGCGGTACAGAAGAGTTCGAATATGATTTGAATGATTTTTATTCTACAAATAACCAAAATGTTAAGTCTGGCGGATTAAGAGTTTCAATTCATAAACTAATCGATAACAAAGGTACCGTACAAGTACATAAATATAATTATCTAAATATTGATAATAATTCATCTGGAATTTTGAATAATTTACCAACACTTGGTATCGCTCATGCTGGCAGCGAGTCGCTGGCTGCTACTTATTTAGGTTTAACAACTTATTGGTTAGAATCAGGTCTTACACTTCATACTTTTACAAATTCCAGATCAGATTTTGATGTTATAGAAGGATCAAATGTAGGATATGCAAGAGTTTTGGTCAAAGAAAATGCTGACAATGGTTATGTTGAAAAAATATTTTCAACAAGAGAAGATTATCCTATAGAACTCCCAAAATTTACCTTTGCAGATTATGATAGAAATAAAATTGAATTTGGTTTTAATAATGGCTGGAGGCTTCCTACTAGTAATAATACAGAGATATTGATTGGAAAATTAAAATATCTTAGAAAATATGACAAGGCAAACAACTTGGTAGAAGAAACCCAAAACAGTTATGAATATAAGTATAACTTTGGCGAAATTAATGAGAAAGTTGGAATTTCAAGGCGTGATATTTTTCCTGGTGAAGTTTCAGACGTTGAGCCAATAGAACCTGAGTTTGCATTTTATCCTTCTGTATATTCTAGCAGAAATTTACCCAGCGAAACAAAAACAACAACAAAATACGAACTAAACAAAGTTGTAAATAGTACTTCAACAACTTATGATCCAAAATATTCATTACCTATATCAGTAGAAAATACTGTCAATGAGTCTGGAAGCACAACTTCAATAGTAAAGGAAATAGCTTATCCTCATTTTTATACTTTAACTGCATTAATGCAAAGTTTAAAAAGTGAAAATCGAATTGCTGAACCTACAATGATAACAACATCACGCAAAATAGGTAATAGTCAAGAAATTCTAAGTACACAGGAAGTATTATACGATTCTTTTGTTAAAAGCGGTAAAACTTTGATTCTTCCAAGGGCTGTACAAACTAGTAAAGGTTCAAATCAATTTGATGAAAAAATTCAATTTCATGACTACGATAAATTTGGTAATTCGATAGAATCATCAAAGAAAGATGACACCCATACCGTTTATCTTTGGGGATATAATTATACAAAACCCATTGCAAAAATAGAAAATGCTTCTTATGCTGAGGTTATGGCTGCCTTAGGTAAAAGCAACTCAGAAACGCTTGAGTATTTACAAAACTATAGTGATGATTTATTGAAAATTGAGATTCAAAAAATACGATCGAATCTTAGCAATGCTATGGTTACTTCTTATGTATACAAACCCTTGGTTGGAATTTCATCAGTAGTAGATCCAAGAGGTACTTCAATTTCATATGAATATGATGACTTAAATCGCCTTAAAAAAATCAAAGATCAGGATCTAAACATTATTGAAGAATATTGTTATGGTTATAATGGTATGCTTAGTGACTGTCAAAATCAAATGATAATTCCATCACCAGAAGATCAAAATACGGTAACCGATTTAGACCTACAAGTAAAAATTGGGGATTTTAAATCTTACAAAATACCTATAGCTTGCGGCAGAGGCGTAAACTGGGAAGATAAGCTGCCAGATGGAGCTCCATATAAAGGCCGAAATATTTTAAGCCTTCATAATCAATTATATTTCCCTAATCCTTCTCAAATAGGAGTACATTATAATCCAGGTTATACTCCATTACCTATGGAATATACACTATTAAATCTTACATATCCATTAGAAGAATACACTTGTAATTACTATGCACAAAGATCTGGAAATACTTTTGACCTTTTAGGACTGGATAATCCTAAATTCTTTGCTGGTATAAGCAGAAATATTGAACTTACCTGGTGGATGGAGATTGATGGAAAAAAAATAGAAATTCCAAAAGTTCAGGAATACTCTAATGTGTTTTTTATACCAAAATGTCTTGACGGAACATCTGGTAGAATAGTTTGTTTGGCAAAATTGACTTTTGGATATCGTGACCATGAAGAACCACCTATTCCTCCTGCTACTTATATTATAAAAAGTAATTTAATAAAATTTCAAAGCGGATTAGATGACTATGACAATGTCATTGCTCAGTATAAATTAAGCTCCGTTAATCATTACTCTGGTAATGTATGCGACAAATCTTCAGGTTATGGTATTGACGACAGCACCGCTTCAACAGACTCAGATCCTAAATTCTGGCAAGACACACCATGGACTATTGATAATGGAGTAATTGTTGATCCTGATTTCAAAATTAGTGTTGAGAAGTTTAAACTTTATGATATTCCGGTTCCTGCATTTTTAGGAATAACTTTTACATGGCCAGAGATCTCAACACCAAGTTTACATCCTTTATTTAATTTTCCAAGACCAACTTCTGGTATGCACGGGGAAGAACCTTTCCCAAACCCACATGCATTTGAAGCATTTATTAGGTTTCCTTACGTAATGAATTCTTACACCAATTTTTACACAACAAGAGGTGGGTATAGATTTGATCTAAACGCTATAAAACAACGAGTAGAAAATAGTTCAGAGTATGATTTTCAATGGTTTTTAAAACTGGCAGATACCGGACAGCATGTTCCGTTAATTAGGACTTTAGAATCTAAAGAGCTCTTTTTTGTACCTCCAGCATTAAACGGAAAAAGAGCTAAACTAATTTGTACAGCCACAAAAAGATTTGATCCTGCCGCTCCTGCTTTGTATTTTGAAAGTGAAAACATCACTTTACAGCAAGGATTATCAAATGATGACAATCTAGATTATCAAGCAGAATTTCTTGATATGGTAGGCCTGTAATTTATACGATTTAAAAACTTAATCATAAAATTATGATCATAAAAACTAAACAATATAGTATACAAGTTATTTTGTTATTATTCACCATATTTATTCAGGCTCAAACCCCGGCAACTATCGTTAAAGGGGCTATAAATGCTCCATATACGGTAACTGGGCCTGAACCTGAAACCCTTACTGCGACTAAAAGTATTACTCTTCGACCAAATACTATTATAAAATCCGGCAGTAAGTTTTTGGCAAAAATAAACCCTGATGAATATTCACCGGTTTTTCTTAGTAACGGGAATTTTGTTTTTACCCGTAAATATCAAACAGCTTTAAAATCTATTGATGAAATTGCTAATAACGCTGATGTTTTAGAAAGTGTAATCTATCATGACGGTTTAGGCAGACCTATTCAAAGTATAGCTATAAAAGCTTCTCCTGATAAAACCGACGTTATTTCTCATACGGTCTATGACAATATTGGCCGACAAGAGAAAGAATATCTCCCTTATCCGGATAGCAACATTGCAATTGGATCATATAGAAATGAATCTACGGCTCTCAATGGAATAATTGATTATTACAAAACAAATTATCCTGATGATATTAATACTACAGCCCCAAACCCTTACTCGCAGAAAAAATTCGACAATTCACCACTTGGCAGGGTTTTATTGCAGGCTGCGCCAGGAAAAGATTGGGCAATAGGTTCTGGTCATGAAATAAAACTAGATTATCTAACCAATACTGTAACGGCTGCTGATGAAGTAAAATTATACGTTGTTACAACACAATTGAATTCTGACGGAGTTTATATTCCTACTGTTACCTCAACAACGAATTACTCAGAAAATCAATTGTATAAGGCCATAACTAAAGATGAAAATTGGGTTCGTGGTAAAAACAATACAACCGAAGAATTTAAAAACAAAGAAGGACAGGTTATCTTAAAGCGTACGTATGCTGATTATGGTGCTCAAACCGAAGTTAAACACGACACCTATTATGTTTATGACACATACGGAAATTTAACTTATGTTTTACCTCCCAAAGCAGAGGGCTCAACCAATGATTTAACCTTAAAAGAATTAGGATATCAATACCGATATGATACTAAAAACAGATTAGTCGAGAAAAAACTTCCAGGTAAAGAATGGGAATACATTGTTTATGATAAATTAGACAGGCCTATTTTAACCCAAGACGCTAACTTGAGAGGATTAAATAAATGGTTATTTACCAAATATGATGCGTTTAGCAGGCCTATTTATACAGGGGAATATGTAAATACTTTACAAACGACAAGAGCGTTAGTTCAGACAGAGGCGAATAAAAGCACAACTTTATTCGAAAATAAACAAGCTTCAAGTTTAAGTATTAAAGGTACAAGCATTAACTATCCTAATACTGCATTCCCAAATGTTGATATTGATTTGTTTACTTTAAACTATTACGACGATTACAATAATATTGATCTAGATGGAGGGACAGCTGTTGCTTCATATGGGATAACTCCAATTACAAATGCAAAAGGCTTAAGTACTTGTTCTAAAATACGTATATTAGGTACTACAAATTGGACAACTACTGTCAATTATTATGACACAAAAGGAAGAAGTATTTACACCTACAGTAAAAACAACTACTTAAATACAACTGACTCCGCAAAAACCAAAGTTGATTTTGGAGGAAAAGTATTAGAAACTACATCAACCCACAAAAAGGGAAATAATGATGTCATAACAATAGTTGATCTTTATTTGTACGATCATACAGGTCGTTTACTAAACCAGAAACAAACTATTAACAATCAGGCCCAAGAAACTATTGCCAGCAATACTTACGACAATATGGGGCAATTGACTACTAAAGGTATTGGCGCAAAAACAGCACAATCACGTTTACAAAATATTGATTACAAGTATAATATTCGTGGCTGGTTAAAAAACATAAACGACGTAAATAATCTGGGTAATAAATTGTTTGCTTTTCAAATTAATTACAACGCTACAAGTACAGGGCAAAACAAGTTGTTTAATGGTAACATTAGTCAGACTTTTTGGAAAACAGCGAATACTGATAATAGCCTAAAAAATTACACTTATACTTATGACAATTTAAGCCGTTTGACTCAGGCAATAGATAATTCTACAATAAATCAAGGAAGATATAACGAAAGTTTAAGTTATGATAAAAATGGTAATATTATGAGTATTACTAGGCTGGGAAATACAAACGCAACAGCTAGTGCATTCGGAACGATGGATATCCTTGCTTACACATACGATACAGGAAATAAACTTACTAAAGTTGAAGATACCTCTGGCAGTACAGAAGGATTCAATAACGGAAGCAATGATCCTGTAGAATATAGTTATGACGATAATGGTAATATGATTTCAGATAAAAATAAAGGAATCAACAGTATCACGTATAACCATTTAAATTTGCCTTTTGAAATTAAATTTCCAAATAATGATTTAATTAGATATATTTATGATGCAACTGGAACCAAACAAAAAAAGATCGTAATAAAATCAAGTGACCAAACGGAGACAACTTATGCAGGGAATTATCAGTATCTACAACAATTTGAAGGAGATGGTCTTTTAACTTTAAAATTCATTGGCCAGCCTGAAGGATATATTGAACCAAACGGAAGTTCTTTTAATTATATTTATCAATATAAAGATCATTTAGGAAATGTTCGATTAAGTTATCAGGATAAGGATAATAATGGAATTGTAAATAACAGTGAAATTGTTCAGGAAAATAATTATTATGCGTTTGGATTAATGCAAAAAGGATATAATACAGCTATAAGTGGTGTTGATTATAAGTATAAGTACAATGGAAAGGAACTGCAAGACGAGTTAGGACTCAACATGTATGACTATCATGCTAGAAATTATGATCCTGCACTTGGGCGTTGGATGAATATTGACCCATTGGCTGAAAAATCAAGGCGGTTTTCTCCATATACTTATGCTCTTAATAATCCTGTTTGTTTTATTGACCCAGATGGTATGGAAGCTATGTCTCCAATTTACAATACTAATGGCGACTTTCTTGGAACAGATGACCAAGGATTGCAGGGCAAAGCAATTGTTATGGAAAATAAATACTTTACTCAAAATATGAATCATAGAGATGCAATGAAAAAAGATTTGACTCCAAAAGGAGGTAACGAATATTTAAAGGCTATTAGCGATTATGCAGATTATATTAAATTTTATAACCATTATACTGATTTACCAAATCGACCTGATTATGATGGTGTAGTCCAAGATTGGGAAGCTAGACAATGGTGGAACAATGGAACTGGAGAACCCTTATATATTGACGTAGCTCAATTAGATTTGACTCCTTTGACTACCGCATCTTTTACTGAAGACAATCGTCGACTACAATATAATTTTTTCACAAGTACAAGAACAGATACAAGAACAGGTCGAGTACATGGGACTTTAACAATGAGACTTAGAAATCAAAACACAGGAGAAGTAGGTTTTTTTAGAGATAATAATGGTTTTTTTGACACTTATGATTTTAATGATGATGGTAGATTTTGGAGAGATTTAACAACAAAAGTAGCAAGACAAGTTGTTGGAGAAGGTACAGGATTTGGTTTTATACCATATGGAACTAATCCAACCATTCCTGTGTCTGTCCCAGTAAGATAACTTAATCCAGTAAGATAAATTAAAATGAAAAGAAATTTTGTATATATAATAATTTGCCTTTCTCTACTATCTTCATGTAATTATTTTACAGATGATTTTTTCGAGTTTTTATTTAACACGAAAGATATTCATATAAGTAGAGAATGTTCTAAAACTCCGTCATTTTTTGATGAAGGGAGAAGTTTTGAAGTTTATTCAATGATAGATGTTAATCCTAATATGGTAAAAAAAAATATTGTTAATAAATCTAATTTTCTTAAAAGTGATAAATACCCTAAATATAATATCCCTGAATGGGAGAAAACCCCTGTCGTTAATAAAATGGATAGTGTTTATTCTTTTATTCATTCTGAAATGATTGATGAGAAAAACATTTGTTTTGATGAAAATAATTTAATCACCATTTTAAAGCAAGAAGGAAATTATTATGCATTTTTGTATGACAATATAGGTAGAGCAAAATTATTTATTTGGGATGTCAAAAAGAAAAAACTGTTTCTCTTAACTTCATATGAATTATAGTTGTTAATGTATCAGATAGTTAATGTAGGCAGTGTTTCAGATTAGATATTTTTGCAAAATATCAATGTAACTAAATGAAAAAGAATATAAATTTGTAAATTTTGAATAATAGAGAGACGACCTGTTGGTTGTCTCTTTTTTTGGGTAGTGTTTCAAAGTTAGTGATATAAGATTTTAGATTACCCGCTCTCCGAAGAGTTCTAATGGAAAGGCTGTGCGAATGTCTCTGACTTCGTACCCACAATCCAAAGCAAACAAAAAGCCACTTCATTACGAAGTGGCTTTTTGCTGTTTATAGAGTTGTAAATATTTTGCTTTAGCAATTCATTTATTGAATTTCAATTGCAAGCAACCTGTAAAAATGAATCATATCATTTTTACAAGCAAAAAAAAACATAAAATCATTCTTGTTTTATTCTTTGAGTTAATTTTATACAAATTAATAAATAATGTGTTTGAAATTCGATTCTGTCATACTGTCAGAATCAAATAATAAGAATTTAAGTAATTTAAAAGGTATCCCACCAATTTACAGAATGATTTAAACTGGTGCTGCCACCAAAAGTGACACTTAAAGTTGAGGGGCATTTTATGGAAATTTCAGCAATCTAAATTATTGCAGCAGAATCACGGCATATAACTCTCACATTGCATTTATTCTTTAAATCAAACTCTTCTATTGAGGTTCGAATGGCAGATCGGACGCAGTCATTTTATCATTAATTTGTCAAATCGTTACTTCCAATTTTAATTCAGATCTTATTGTAGTAACAATTTTGTTGATTTAACCATCTAATTCAAATTCTCAATAATCCCATCTGTGGCAGGCATTTATTCTTTAACCATAATGATCACATAAAAATCACTAGTTTAATCATCATATTTACAAACACTTACAATTGTGTCCGCAGTGCGGACACAATTGTATTAGTAATTTAAAAGATGTACAAAAAAATAATAAAGATCCATATGATTATTCCATAGATTTTGCCAAATATAAATGGCATAATTTCTAATCCCATTTTTTGCACGAGCAATTTATAAAATCAAAAACATCTGTTTCATATGAAGTTAACTCCTAAATTAAAATTATAGACACGGATAAAAATTATTTCCTTTATAAAACTATCAAAAAAATTTCTTGAATTGAAAAAACATTTTATCTTTGCACCCGCAATGAGAAAATTATTGCGTCTTATTGGAGGAATGGCAGAGCGGTCGAATGCGGCAGTCTTGAAAACTGTTGACTGTAACAGGTCCGGGGGTTCGAATCCCTCTTCCTCCGCCACATAAAGTCCAAAAAGTGACTTTTAAAAATTAAAAGCCTTTAAACACTGATGTTTAAAGGCTTTTTCATTTGGAATGGTATCGAACCCTGCTTGAAAAACAGTTACAATTGTGTTTACGAATCAATTGCATCTCCAGTATAATTTTTGTTGTTACGTTAGATTAATAACTACATTTCCATATTCAATAGTATTATCAAGCATTTTTTCATGTGCTAATGGCAATTCATTCCAGGTAAATTCGCGGGATATAACGGGATGAAACTTTTTTTCCAGAATAAGTTTATTTGCCTGATGTAATTCAAATAGTGATGAAAAATGAGATCCCTGAATTCTTTTTTGTCGCATCCAGACAAAGGAGGCATCGAATGACATATTGAATCCTGATGTAGCACCGCAGAAAACAACCATACCACCCGACTTTACGACGTATGTACTAACGGGAAAAGTTTGGGATCCAATATGGTCGATAACAATATCAGGATTAACTTTTTTACCTAATATATCCCAAATTGCACTTCCAAATTTCCTAACCTCTCTTAAATATTCTTTGTATTCTTCTTTTTTATTAATATCTGGCAAAACGCCCCAACAATTAAACTTTTGTCTATTAATATAACCGATTGCACCAAGTTCTAAACACTTTTCTCCCCTCTCATCACTTGAAGTAACAGCAACGGCATTTCCACCTGCTAATTTAATTAATTGAATCGCAGTGGCTCCCAAACCACCACTTCCCCCCCAGACCAATACATTGGTACCAGGCTTCAAATCATTTGGAGCAAATCCATAAAGCATTCTCCAGACAGTAGCATAGGTCAACATATATCCTCCAGCCTCACCCCAGGTTAAGTGTTTAGGTTTTTGAAGTAATTGTTGCGCGCGAACTTTTGTGTACTGGGCAAAAGAACCATACGGAGTTTCATATCCCCATATTTTTTGTGATTCACAAAGCATAGGATTACCACCATTGCACTCTTGACATATTCCGCATGTTTGACCACAGTGAATAATAACTTCATCCCCAATTTTAAATTTAAATTCCGGATTATTTTTTAATCCCTCTCCTATTTCCCAGATTATACCAGATGCATCACTTCCTGCTATGTGAAAATCTTTACCATGAAATGCGGTAGGAGAAGCCGGCTCCCCTAATCCAGCCCAAAGACCATTGTAATTTACTCCTGCAGCCATGACTTTGACTAACACTTCATTAAATCCCAACTTAGGAGTAGCAATAATTTCTTGCTGAAATGCCTGATCAGGTGTCCCATGATTTTCTGGTCGTATGACATATGCATGCATTAAAGCGGGGGTATGACCTAATGGTGGACATTCGTTTATTTCGTAGAGATCTTTTAAAACTATTTCATTTGTAAGTTCAAGTATTAATTTTTCCATAATTAAATTTGTTAGCTTTTTATTTTTACTTGTTTTTCATTCTTTTAATTAAGGATCTCCTCTTTTTGAAGATCCTCTTATATTTTCTTTTAAATTATCTGCTGTAAAAGGAGGTTGGAATAAATCTTTTTTGCAACTTCTAAAATAGAATATGCTTTTCCCGGGCTTTTATAACATCACACTTTGTGGTAATGGAACAATATTTATTATCAATTTTAAAACTTTTTATGTACCAGATATCATCTTCATAAGTTGTATAACCTCTATCTATTTCGATTTCTGTAAGTGGTATTGACATTCCTTTTCCTATCGCTTTGATAACGGATTCTTTCTTAGTCCACAATTCATAAAACTTATCCAGCCCTTCATTATTAATCTCGGCAAGTTCTCGGGAAGAAAAAACATTATCAAACAGAGAATAATCTATTTCATTAATCTCTTCGATGTCTATACCTATTTCTTGTTTGCTAAAAACACATACAACAGTATTACCACTGTGGGAAATATTAAAATTAAAGTTACTTTCTGACATATATGGCTTCCCATAATTATCCTTAATAATTTTCTCAAAGTCAAATGAATTGTATCCCAACATGTAGGATCCCATACATATCATTAATTTCCCAAACAAACAATTATATTTGTCATCCAACTTCCTGTATTTAAGCACTTCCTGCTTCATTTTTGGAGGCAGAAATTCCAGATAATATTTCAATATATCCTGATCTGGATTACCATCACCGGAATATTGAAATAAGTAATATTCATCTTCTTTTAAATCGATTATCGGAATAGATTTAAAATCATTAAAGGCTAAGTACTGTATCGAATTTTGCATAATCCTATTAATGTGTATAAAAAAATTACAATGACGTTTTTCACTATATATTTTTCATTAAACTTTACCTATATTTATTTTTTTGATTTCAACACTACATTAATTAGTGCTGAATAGTGCTCTCAGTATTATTTATGATGCCACTATTAATCATTGATAACAATAACAACAATTTTTTACTGTTTTATATTCTTATGGAATATCTACGGATCTTATATAAATAAATTTCGTTTTTTATAAACCTCTTAAAGAGGTCAGGAATGATTTATTTACACTTTTAGAGGGTCTCTATTTTTAAGAAACGCTATTAAATAATGCCGCTTTCAAAGGGCAAATTGCCTTATTTTTTGTGGTAGCATCAGATAAAGTTTCGCCTTTTTTCATTAAACTTAATTTAAGTGCACACATTACTCCACTTTTAGCACAGTTACATTTTGGCTTATTATCTTTCATATTTTTAATATTTATGTTATCGATATTTAAAAAAAAGTAAGAGGTCACTTCACCTCCCTAAGTAAAGCTGTCGGACCTGAAAACTCGTGCCCTTATAGGATTAATTGTTAGAATAAATAAAACAGCTGTCTGATGTTGTGATTCTCGTTTTAAGTAACGAGAACCACACTATCATTTTGCAGTCTATTTTTATTTTATACCTGAACTTTTTAGATGACTATTCTTTTTTCAGGGAATACCAATTTTTCCAAAAACTAAATATCAGTTAATTTCTAACAAGACTCTTTCTACCATACATAAGTGCCCCGATTTTATAACCAAAAAAGAAGAGAATGGCTGTATTTAAAGCATTAAACAGCGGGAAAAATACGTATATAAAACCACTGGACAAGCCCATGTTAACGAAAAGCCCTTTTAGATAATCCACACGTGATTCGTATATAAGGAATACAGTGGTAAATACTATTATTCCCATTATAAAACATTTCCAAAAAACATTTTTGTGTTCAATTTTAAAAGCAGCAATGAAGCCTGCTAAAATTGTAAATATCAATATAATAGTATAGTTATTTATTAAAAACTGAGCAATTAATACAACTATATATGGCAGGTAATTAAGTATATTTTTCATTATTTAAATTTTATAACGTTTTTAATTTTTTCTAGTTTATTCGGATCTGTTACAAATTGCACTTTTTTGTATTTGCCTTTTCTCCAGGGTTCAATCTGATCTTTGTAATGTTTTGAGTTTATTATACCACTTTGACCTCCTGCCAGAATTGTATGCGCTTGTATATTGCCATCCTTTACTTCATATACAGCACGAAAAACCGGATGAAATGTTTGCGTATTGATATTAATTGTATTTATGTTTCCGCCCACATTATTGACCTTTTCTCCTAATCCGGGTATAAACAGTATATTATTTATATCAAATTTAGAGATGGTTTTATATTGCTCATTTTTCCATTGATTTCCATAACTTTTTGTTAATGTATCCAGTGTTTTGTCAAAAATGGCATCTACTATTTTTTGTTTGTTGTCAGTGTCTGAAATGTTAAATTTCTTATCATTTAAATACTTTATAAAGTACTGTAGCGACGGTTCTTGTTTCACCTGCAGTTTGTTTTTTGCAAATTGCTTTGCTTCTTTTATTGAAACATTCCTTAATGCTTCATAAACCAATCCTTGATTTCCCTGACTACTCATATTTCCATCCCAATTCTTTAATTCGTTAACAATGTCATTATACTTCTCTTTTACTGTATAATTATTCATTAGTGTTTTAAAATCTTTTAGTGAAATATCAACAACATCACTTTGCATTTTTTTAATATCTTCAACTGTCCAGTTTTTCTTTTCGTCTAGTAAAGAATAAATGCGTCTTGCTCTGTAATCATCTTTTAAACCGTGCGCCCCGAAGTAAACTTTATTTTGAATAGGCTGTTGGTTTGCCGAAAACAAGAATCCTCTATCCGGATTAAAAGCAGACCAAAAAGCAGCTAAAGGCTTCGTTGGAACATACTTTTTTGTACCGTCTAGCAACTGACCAACATAGTCAGCACTTCTTTTAGGCAATTCGCCTGCACATACAATTCCAATATTATCATCTACATCACTGTATGCAAAGTTTTGCGGAGGATAACTATAACCTTTCAGGGCTGTTGAAAATCCATCCCAATTTTTACTTTGCATCACCTCATACATTGCTTTTACTGAGTTACTTTTAGCTGCTGCATACCAATGTTGTGCATAATATTCGCCATTTTCTTCCTTTATGACTTTACCTTGTACGGTGCTCTTGTATTTTTCTATATAATCGGATTTTCCTTTTATTTTGATGGTATAATTTTTAACTGTAAAAGGGATCCATTTTCCTTCATATAGGTATAAACTATCATTTTTAACCTGAAGTTTATATCTATCGACCAGATCCCATTCTCCATTTGTAATTCCCCAGGAAATTTTATCATTATGACCACTTACAATTACAGGAACACCTGGTATTGTAAAGCCATATACTTTAAACGCATCTGTTACAATATGGGCTTCATAAAAAGCTTCCGGAAGTGTCAAATACAAATGAGGATCATTTGCTAAAATATTTTTTCGGCTTTGTGTTTTTGTATTATTTACAACCCAGTTGTTACTTCCTATACCCTGATAGAATTTATTACTTTTCATTAATTTAGCTCCTAAATCAAATAACGATTGCTCTTTGTCCGGAGTTTCTAAAGAGGTTATGGCCGTTTTATGTACTTCTAAATTGGGTACATTTAAAGTTGCGGGTACTAAATTGAAGGGTAAGATCGTATTTATCCCGGCTGGATGTAAGGGATAAAAATAATCCCTGGTCTGTTGTGTTAGTTTTTGAAAAATTTCCTGCTGCTCTACATGATGATCAAAATAGGTCAGTGTATAACTCATATACCAGGTAAATAGAAAAGAATACTCTGTTTTCCATTTTCTTGGTTTGGTTCCCAAAGCTTTATATAAAGGATCTGTGTTTTCATTATTTTCTAAGTAGGCATTTACTCCGTCTGAATAGGCTTGTAAATAGGCATAAAAATCCGGATTTTCCTTCTTACATGTTTTCAAAAGCTCTACTGATTTTTGCTCAAACTCATAAGGTTTCCAGAACTTATCAGACTTTAGGGTTCCAGCCCACAAAAACTCTGATAATTTTCCCTGTACAATTCTTGATATCATCTCCATTTGAAAATATCTGTCTTTCGCGTGCATATATCCTAATCCGTAGGCTGCAGCATTTTTTGTAGCACTATAAATATGAGGAATTCCAATATCATCTACATATATTTCTAATCTTCGATTATTATGGATCTCTTTTGTTCCATCACTTTGTAATGGTACAGATAGCAAGCCTGTTTTGTAAGTTGTTAATTTACCCAGAGAGCCAAATGGTCCTATTTTAAAAGTAGTAATAAATATCCAGGCTATGGATAATAGAACAAAAAGTACTATTTTAATTGTTTTATTTCTTTTCATTTTATTGAGGTTGTATTTTTAAATAATTAAAATTTGCAGTGATAAGGGATTGAGTACCTTAAGTAGTCACTCTTCTACAAAGCACATAAAGTCCTCTCCTTTTACCCGGGAGTAAAAAGAAAATTGTGTAATGCCAATAAAAGAAACCATTATGTTGTTATAAACTGCTTTCTAAAAGATTGTGGTAAGTTCTGAGATGTTAGCTTTTTCTAATTTGCCGTACTCCATTTTGAGTAAAGTATCTGCTGTGTGGTAATATCTGTCATCATGGGTGATTGCAATGATTGTTTTATCTTCATCCCGCACCAGTGTGGCAATAATTTCTGTATAAAATTTATGTCTAAAATGCGGGTCCTGATCTGCCGCCCATTCATCAAGTACAATAATAGGTCTATCTTCTAATAGCGTATTGATTAAGGCGATTCGTTTGCGCTGTCCTGTAGACAAGTGAGTTGTCGAAAAATAACCGTCTTTTATATGCACTTTACCATCTAACTCAAACAATTTCAAGTATTTATTTATTTTGTCATAATCAACGTTTGTTATTCCGTAGAACTCATCAAACAAATAAAAATCACTAAAAACAGGAGCAAAAAGGTTTTTTATATTCTCTAATTCTTTTAGAGGAACTAATTCTCCATCTATGTAGGCTTCTCCGTTATCAAGATCATAGAGATTTAAAACGGTGTTAATAAATGTTGTTTTACCTTCTCCATTACCTCCATATACAAAAACAATCTCATTTCTCTTAATGTCAAAATTAATTGGTCCGACTGAGAATTGATTTTCGCCAAAAGAAAATGCATAGTTGCGTATTTTTAAATCTGAAAAATTTCTGTATTGCTCTTTATTATCAACCTCTTTAAGTTTTTCAAGTTCAGTAAGCTCCTTTTTAAGTTTTTCCATTTTTTTAAGTGATACTAAAGCTCTGGTCATCACCGGAATGATCGTCATTACACTTACAATAGGCCCCATTACATAGAGTAAAACAAAAATAAAACTTACTTTAATGGATGTTGGAGTTTGAAACACTGATCCCGAAAACACTAAAATAAATGTAATCAGACCATAGAATAATAACTGGCTTATAATTTCACTGTTGAGATATTTTAAAAGTGACGTTACATATTTCGATTCTCCGGTCTCAGCAATTTTCATTACTTTCTGATCATATATCTGAGTTCCTTTATCGGCGTTGATATTAATTTCTTTTGCTCCGCTGAGAATACTATTGAAAATTCCTATAAATGTTTTTTCTAACTCTCTTACTTCTTTTATTTGTCTATTACTGGTCTTTGACCTGACTGCATATATGAGCACTCCTAATGTTATGACAGAAAGACTTATCCCAAATAACTTTAAGGATAAAAAAGCCATATAGACCAAACAAGCCACTATTAAAATAATGGATGAGAAAAAGGTAATGATCATTAAGGAAGCATTTGCAATATGATTTACATCTGAAGTTAATGTTGCATATACTTCCTCTTTATATTCCTGAAGCTTTCTGTAAGGTGCCTTAAGAATAAGTTTTATTACGTCTTTTCTAATGTCCCAGTATATTTTTTGAGACAATCGAATGATCCCTTCTGCCAGCCATCTGCGTGAAACAAAAAAGACAATAATAGTACCTATGAACAGGTACAGATATTTTTGCATTGATACTGTTTCGGTAGCAGTAATAGAATTGCTTATAATCTTATTAATAATTGTTATAAATGCAAACCCTGACAATCCTGAAATTATAGCCAGCAGGGAATATCCTATTAAGGGTCTTAAAGGTATCAGTTTAGAATCGCTAGCTTCTGAGATATTATTTTCCATGTCTATTGTTTAAAAAATTAGAAATAGATCCCCGCCCCACAACGCAGGTTTCTATTTATTTGATTTAATTTTCGGTGGGATCATCGCACTTTTGCGAAAGCATAACAAGACAAATTCGTGTTCTAAAAAAGAATAGAATTACAAACCTGTTTTATCGTACGTATCTTATGTTAGATGTTGACTAATGAACAAACAGCGTATTCATTAATAATTTTCGCCAATGTTTTTACCTGACTATAAATAAAAAAATGATTTCCGGGCAGTATCTGATGATCAAATTTTCCGTTGGTATAAAGTTGCCAGTTTTCAATCTCTCTAACAGTTTCTTCCTGATCTCCCATTAAGGCAAAAATTGGAGTATTTATTACAAGGCCTACTTCTGAAAGTTTGTTTTTTTCTAAGATTTCAAAATCAGCTCTCATAATGGGACTGAAATAATTATAAAGGTCTTCATCTTCAAGAACTTCTTCGGGAACGCCGCCTAAAGACCTCAATTCTTTTTTAAACTCAAAATCACTTAAGGTATGTCTTACTTTGTCATTATAGGAGGCACCCGGCCCTGGATTACCGGAAACAATTAAGAGGCTTGGCGGATCTGAATGTTCTTCCATTTTTTTTGCCACCGATAATCCCAACGTGGCTCCCATACTATGACCAAAGATAATATAGGGTCGGTTATTAATTCTTAATTTTTTAATTTGAGAAACATAGTCAAGAACAGCATCTGTCTTTTTAAAAAGATGTCTTTCGAGATTTCTTTTTCCTCTTCCTGGAAGTTCTAAGGCATGATATTCAAAACTATTCTGAATATAATTTTTTAGAAAATCAAAAGAGTAACAACTTCCTCCTGCAAAATGCAATAAAAATATCTGTGTTTTTTGATTTGAATACATAGCTTGTTGTTTTTTGATATAGCATATAAATGTGTTATTGTCTATTACTTTGATGTTCCTTTCTATTTTTTCCTTTATTGAATTTATAGTTAAAATTAAGGTTCCATCGCGCTGCATTAAAGTTGGTCATCTGGTTTACTACAAAATCATTACCAACAGTTGTCTCCCTTATTTTTCGGGTATTAAATACATTATTTACACTCAACGTTATTGCTCCGTTATTTTTAAATAATGATTTTCCTAAAGCCATACTCAAATAATAATATGATTTGGTTTTTGTCTGAGCATCACTCAATGGTGCCTGATATTCGAATTTACTCTGAAACGTAAAACTTTGAGGAAACTTAATCTGAGTTAATAATGTTCCGGTCCAGGTCTCATTCGAGTAATCCAGATTAGTTGTTCCTACGCTTCCTTCCTGACTAAAGCTATAAGCATTAAGCTCTGCACTAAGCGATAACCACTTTACCGGAGCATACTGAGCCGAGACTTCTACACCAAATCGTTTTTCGTTATCAAGATTTACTAAAATGGTTTCAAAAATACCAGCATCATTTTGAGTCGTAAAATATTGGAAATTATTTCTCGTTTTTGAGTAATATATCGAGGGATTAATTACGATTCCTTTCAATTTACTTAAAACACTAAATTCGACACCATCTGTAAGAGAAGGTAACAGGTTAATATTTCCAAAAATACGGGAGTTAAAATCCTGAAGTTCCGGAAAAGGATTTAGCTGGTCTAAGTTAGGCCTGTTGATTCGCTGACTATAATTTAACTGAGCAGTAGTTTTTTCTGTTAAAAGATAACTTAAATTAACCGTTGGAAATAATCTTGTATAAGTGCTGTCTCTTAAAACATTTCCTGTATTTTGATTTTTAATCTCAATATTGGTGTATTCTGTTCTTAACCCCAGCAAATAACTGAATTTCTTTATCTTATTTCCGTATTGAGCGTAGGCTGCCAGAATTTCTTCTTTATAATCCAGCCCATTGTTGAAACCCTCTATTGGTTGTACTACTCCTTGATTTTCTTCATTTGCAGCAATGTCTGTAGAAACTACCCTATGTTCTGCTTTAACTCCTGCTTCAAAATTGGCTGTTTTACTTAATGGAGTAACATAATCCGATTGTAATGCAATATCATCACTTGATCTGTGTGATCTTGTATTTATTATAGACAAATCTGGTGTATCAGGAACAATTGTTCTTCTCTGGATATTAAAATCTTTTGTACTATCCCAAAAATCATATTGAAAATCCACTGTAAATTTTCTTTCCGGTTTTTTAAACGTTTTGGTATAATTAAACTCTAATTGATTATAACTTCTGTTCTCTTCTGAGTCGCCTATGGTTTGAATATGTGAATTCTGAATACCTTCTCCGGAAAATTTATAATTTAAAGTATTCTTATCTAGATCTTTTGTACCGTTTCTGTAAAATGCTGTTGTAATTGAGTTATTATCGTTTATAAAATAATCCAATCCTACATATACTAGTCGTCCATCGTCATGTCTTTTCTGATCTTCTCTCTGATCTAAAAAAAGATCATTTCCATTTGATGTAGTTACCTGATCTCTTGTATTAAGTCCTACATAATCAGTATAACGAATCCCAAAATTAGAAAACAAATTAAATTTTCCTTTTTTATAGTTAATGCTTCCTAGTACCCTACTATCAAAAGGAACTCCACCCACGAGTGTCATACTACCGTTCAGATCTTCTTTTGTGTTCTTTTTAAGAATGATATTTATAATTCCGGCGGATCCTGCAGCATCATAACGTGAAGAAGGGTTTGTAATCACTTCTACTGATTTTATCGATTCAGCAGGAATTTGTTCTAATCCCTGGATGGATGTTAGTCCTGATTTTCTTCCATTAATAAGAATAAGAACATTACCATTGCCTCTTAGACTTACTGCACCACTAGGATCAACTCTCACAGACGGAACATTATCCAGTACTTGCGTTGCAGATCCTCCTTTTGCAATTAAATCCTTTCCTACATCAAAAACTTTTTTATCTAGTTTTAAGGATACCTGAGATGTTTCTGAAGTCACAACAACTTCGTTAAGAGAGGTTACATCGGATTTTAAGTGAACGATTCCAAGATTAATTTTAGGTTTGGTACCCTCTACTATTAATGGGATAATAGAGGATTGAAATCCTATAAATTGAAATTCAACTGTATACTTGCCTGCTTTAATACCTTCAATGTTAAAGTCTCCCTTATCATTGGTGATGACAGTTTCTACAACCAATGACTCCTGCTTTAGGACTACAGAAGCATATCCTAATTTTTCGTTTGGATCCTCAGCAGAAAGTGTTCCGGATATTTGAGTCAGGGACTGGGCGGATAGGGATGACATACATAGTAATACTAATGCATATAGGGATATATATTTTAACATGATATCTTGATTAATTATTAACTTTTTTTTGACATTAAACTTTTATAATAATGCCTGAATTATTTCCCCTTATCCAATGACAAGTTCATTTTTATATTCGATAATTTTTTCTCCAAAAAGTCTTTCCGGCGATATATCATTTGCTAAACAATAGTCTAATAATTTATTTGACTCGACAATAGGAATAGACTCGTCTGTATATTTTATAGAACTTATATATTTAAGCCAAGGCTCCATACCCATAGCGTATACAAATACTTCGCTAGGCTTAAAAACATCTACAAGTGCTTTAGCCTGTTCAAAATTACATCCTGCTAATCTTCTGGATTCATCTTTATCTCTGGCTAAAGTTTCTGGCATTAATGGCCCATATAACCAGGATAACGGTGCTCCTTCACATTCCATTCCTAAGAAAATGATATTGATGTCTCCCATTACCTTATGAATACGCTCGTATAATTTTGGTGACACATTACAAGAATCTGCGGCAAACAGCACTTTTAATCCATCCTGATATGCTACGTGATGACATAATTTACTTCTTACATCCAGATCACAATGCTCGCCAACAAATGGTAGTCCGGTAATTGAACAATCATCAAAATGAAGAGTCTCCATCTCTCCCAGTTCGATAATATTTTTAAATCCTATTCTCTCAAACATTAGTTTCAGGTTGGGATCCTGAAGGAAACCTCCATTGCTTTTAGGAACAATAATGTTTTTGATCTTACGTCTTAATCTTAACAAGGTCTCAAAAAGAATGTGATCCTGATGATTATGTGTTACTAATACATAATCAATAGATTCCGGTAAGTCATCGTATGAATATCGAGATATATCAGACTCATAACCATAACTTACTAAAGGATCTGCAAGTATTGTTGTGTTTTTGGTTTCAGTAAGGATACAGGCATGTCCAAAATATCTTGTTAGCACTCCATCTCCGGTATATCGCTTATATTTTTTAGATTTTTCTGTTGTAAAAAAAGATTTAAATAGTGGAATATCTTCGGGCTCAATTTCAAATATTTCTGCGATTTCTTTAAATGTTTTGGGATGATCTTCCATTTCAAATAACTGATCAATCTTTTCACTTTTCAAGGGTAAGTTTACTCGTAGAATATCCTCTCCCGGCAATTTTGGTGTACTTAGCACAAATGACCTTGAATCATCATCGTGTACTAAAAATAAATTGAAACTTTGAAGCGACTCTTTGTAAAACTCTGTCTCATATAATAACGACTCAAAAAAGCGAAACGAAGGATTGTTGTTAATATCATATACTAATTCTACAAGACCTTGTAAGCTCTCCGGTATTTTGTTGTATAATTCTATAAGTGCATATCCTTTGGCTTCTTTTTTAAGCATATCGTTAAGGGCAAATACATCTTCTCGTAACTTTAAAAGATCAGCACATTGCTCTTTAGTATTATCAATAAGTCCTTGAATTTCATCTACTCTTTTACCATCATAATCGATAAAAGGTCCTCCTAACATTTTAGGTGTTTTTACAGCTGCAGCATGAATCATAGGATTTTGAACATAAGACGACATAATTTTCAAATGTCGATCTTTAATATTCATTGCAGCTGTAGCAGGAGATATCAAGTGAGGCCATGCATACCAGTTGTCTACTAAAGGTTCTATAGCTAAATTTCTTTTAATGTATACTAAATCATTATTTTGTATTTCCATGATATTGTTATTTTACTAATTAATTGTTTATTTAAGTTTTGATGATTTTATTGTGAATTTGGATAAAATATCCCCTAGACTTGAAGAGCGCAAATATTTTATTGAAAAACATAGGTCCTCTAAATCTCTCTTAGTATAAAGGATAATCTTATTAATTAAATTGAGCTGTTGTCAAATGACTTAATCTAAGAGAGGGTACAAACAAAATTTAATGAAAAAATCCAAATCAAACGGTTTCTGTGGAGTTTCCTGATAGCTTACAGGATAAGTCAAATCTAATAGAATTCCATTTTCATAAACTAAACATGTAAGGTCTAAACCTGTATTGAAACTATTCTTACTATAAGACGTGACGATTACTTTTCCAGAAATGGAATCTTCTATTGTCTTATTATGGGTCGGAACCTGATAATTAAATGTCCCTCCTATTGCTCCTTCTATATCAATTGCTGTCATTTCTTTATAATCTTTTCTAATTATCTCGTAAGGAATGGTCTGATAAAGACGGGACTGAATATAATCAGTATATGCAGCGAGAACAAAATCTTTATGAGATTGATACGCTGAAGTATCTAAAACTCCCAAGGGCAAAAAATTATTAAGTACTCCCAGAATCTTATTAATTTCAATTTCTTTAGAAATTTCTTCCCGCCCATTGACAATTGTTAATTGTAAATACTTATTATTTTTCTTTACTTCCTTTAACAACTTCTGATGCGCGGCAATAAATATCCCTGTCATTGGCAGGTTTAATTTATCTGCTTTTTGTTTCAGTTTTTTGAAATCTTCTCCTTTAATAGCAATCTTTTGTGTCACACATTCAATAAAATTGTACTCAACCGGATTTTGCTTTGTAATACTAAAACCCTTCAAATACTCCTTCCAGTATTCACGTTGTTCCGTAGCAATTTCTGATTTTAGAAATTGTTTCTGCCATGCTATAAATTCATAGTTCGATTTGTAATTATTTTCTATCGGTTTATTGTTATAAAAATTTAGCAGGTTTTGCTGTACAATCAAATTTGTGTACATATCTGTGACAGAATGGTGGATGCCTACAAAAAGATAAGCTTTATCTGTAGTATCGGCTATTAAAAATAACCTGATCATATTATTATTTTCAAATAGGTCATACGGACTTGTAAAAAAGTCATTTAGTTCTTCCGCTATTTTCTCTCTTTTGGTTTCATTGTAGTTCTCAACAATCCTTATCTCTAAATTCACCTCTTGATTGGATAGATATTTCTGGAAAATAACAGTATCAGTATCTTTTTTGAATTTCACATTTAGAAAAGGAAAAAGTCCTAAAAATTCTCTGAACTTACCCTCAAATGTGTCTTTGGAAAAATCTGAAATAACAATTGGTCCAAACCTTCCATGTGATTGTGGAAATTGCAGAATCCTTTTCTGATTCTCTGATATGTCTAGCCAATCATTTTGTACCTGCAATTGTTTTTGAGTACTATTTTGTGCCTCAGCTATCGTTGTTTTTTTCAGTTCTTTTTCTGATTTGATGAGGTCATCAATCGTTTGCTCCAGTTTTCTTTGGTAGGCTTTTACAAGATCTCTAATTGTTTCTTCCTTAAAAACCTTAGAAGAATATGAAATGGTCATCATTAATTGTTCTGATGAAATCATTCCATTTATACTTATTTTGGCTTCACTGCCATTTTCCTTACTAAAAGAAGAACCGATAGATTCTGTTGAAAAATCAAAAGGAGAGGTTTCATTTGACCCTACTTTACTACCGAAATCTCCTAAATAGTTAAACTCAATACAGGTCTCTTTTTCCAGGTTTGATTTTTCATCTAAAAAATTAAGAATTCCATATCCAATTCCTTTTTGAGGGATTTTATTCAAATCTTTTTTAATTCTAAGAATGTTCTCTACATTATCTGATGATGATACTTCTAAAACAAAAGGAAAAGTAGAAGTAAACCAGCCAATAGTCCTACTTACATCCATCGCAGGTAAGATTTCCTCTCTGCCATGACCTTCCATTGTAAGAACAGATCTTTTTACCTCGAGAACTTCCTCTAATGCAAGACCTAAACCAGTAAGCAAAGCCTCATTAATCTCAATGTTATACTGTTTCGAAATCTGAGTTTGCAATTTGTTAGTATATTCTTTATCCAGCAAAAGGGTCACTTTCTGATCGTGATAATGTACCTTATCATTATTATTAAAATCTATTGGAAGTGGCTCGACAACTGATGAACAAACTTGTTCCCAAAACAATTTCTCCTTTCCTAATTCTAAACTGGAGGCATATTGATGCAGCCCTTTAGCCCAATATTGATAAGAATCTGTTTTTAGTGGTAACTGATATTGTTCTCCTCTTTGATTGTGCGTGTATGTTTCAGACAAATCCTGTAAAAATATGCGCCATGATACTCCGTCAACGATAAGATGATGCACAAATAAACCCAGTCTGTCACCGTCCTTTAATTTAAAAACAACAGCTTTTATAAGTCTTCCTTTTTCCAAATTAAAACTGGACTGAATCTCTTCACCTATCGTTTTCATAGCAGAAAGCGCATCATCCTCTTCTCTTAAATCATATAATTCAATATCAAAATTAAAAGCAGCATTGCTAAGATTACGCTGTTTCCAGATTCCATCTTCTTTTTCAAACTGAGTACGCAGGGCATCATGATGATTGATAACCTGTGTCAGTGCCTTAATTAGATTTACAGAATTAATCCCTTCCTTTGCTTTTAGAAGGACGGACTGATTGTAGTGCTGTTTTTCTTTTATAGCCGAATTAGTAAAGAAATAATGTTGAATGGGTGTCAGTAGAATTTCACCCGTAACTTCTGACTGATCAATATTTCTCGTATTTACGGTAATCAATTTAGCAAGATCTTCTAATATTGGATTTCTAAGAATATGATCTACTTTTAGTGCCAATCCTTTTTGTTTTAATCTCGAAATTAACATTATTGCTTTTATAGATTCTCCTCCCAAACTAAAGAAATTGTCTTTTATACCGATGTTCTTTTTATCCAGAACCCGCTCGCAAAACTCAACAAGAATTTTTTCTTCGGTTGTAATTGGTGCTACATATTCTACTTCACTATACAATTCTATACCAACTGTTTTTACGAGTGCTTTTTTATCTACTTTACCATTAATGTTTAAAGGTATTTTATCTAAAAAGACAAAGCTTGTCGGGATCATATAATCTGGAATAATTTTTGATAAAAAAGATCTTAGTTCTTCTATACTGACCGGAGTTGTTGTTACAATGTAGGCAACAAGTTCTTTATTTCCCCGCTCATCATTTTGTGCGGTCACTACGGCTTCGTCTATTTTTTCATTAGACAATAATTGATGTTCAATGGCGCTTAATTCTATACGATGCCCTCTTATCTTTACTTGTTCATCATTACGTCCTTCATAAATAATATTACCCTCCGTAGTCCATTTTCCTAAATCTCCTGTTTTGTATAATCTCCCATCTGCTTTAAATGGGTTTTTAATAAACTTTTGATTTGTTAATTCTTCTCTGTTCAGATATCCTCTGGCAACTCCTGTGCCACCTATACATATTTCTCCTACGACACCTCTTGGAACCAGATTGTGATGTTTATCCAGAATATAAATTTTGGCATTTGATATTGGTTTTCCAATAGGTATATTACTATACGCAAGCGTATTGTCTTCCGGCATCTTAAAAATAGTACAGCAGACACTAGCCTCAGTTGGTCCGTATGTATTATAATAAGTACCATATTTAAAGTATGGTTTTATAATTTCATAGTCCGGTACTTCTCCGCCAGTAATTAATATTTCTACTGTTTTTAAATCTTCCATATCTACCAAAGCTATATAGGAAGGAGTCAATGCAGCAATGTTGATTTTGTTGTTTTTTATAAAAGTGGTCAGTGTATTTGCATCCTTTCGTTGTTCTTCACTTGCCATGTAGAGAGTTCCTCCTGACAAAAGAATCAAAAAGGTCTCCCATACAGAGACATCAAAAGAAAAAGGAGCAAATTGTAAGCCTCTGCTGTTTTTATCTAATTTAAAGTAATCAATTTGAGTAAGGATTGTATTTACAATCTGACTATGTTCTATCATAACTCCTTTAGGAAGCCCTGTTGATCCTGAGGTATAAATAACATAAGCTAAATCAGCAGGTGTTACAGCAATTGTTATTGGATCACAGTCAATGGCATCAAAAACAATATCTACTGCCATTAGTGCTCCGGTATAAAAATCAAGATCAAACATATATGATGTTGTGGTAATCAGCAACTCTAACTGAGTATCAGCAATAATATGTTCCTTTACCTGATTAGGCATTTCCGCAGCAATAGGAACATAAGCGCATCCCAATTTTAAAATCGCAAGTATGGATATAATATTCCACTCATTACGTTCTAATTGTATCCCTATAAGTTTGCCTTTTTTAATTTGATATTGTTTATTTATATAACGAGCCAAATTACTTGAAGCCTCATCTAACGCTACATAGGTAAATTCTTTATTACCAGCAAAAAGACCAATTTTATCCGGATTTTGCTTTACTTGTTTTTCAAACAAGGATAACAATGTTTCTTCTGGAGAATATGGGAATGTTATATTATTAAAATCCAGTACTAACTCTTCTTTCTCCTTTACAGACAAATAATCAATTTCCTGAATAGGAGTATTAGGCTGCAAAATTACTTTCTCCAGTAATTGTTTGAAATGTGTTAATAAGGATATGACATACTCGGACTCAAAAACGTCTGTATTGTATACTAAATGACAGCATAAATGATCTCCTTCTTCCATAAAGTTGATATCTAAATCTGCTAATGCTGAGGTTTCTCCCAATAGTTTTATATCTTGTATTTGAGTTTCATCTACATTATATTCGTATAATGCATTTTGCAATAAGAGCATAACATCAAACAAAGGAGATCTTGACATGTCCTTATTATAATTGATCAATTTTAATAAATGATCAAAAGGGTAAAACTGACAATCTAAGGCAGATAATGTATTTTCTTTAACAGTATCAAAAAATGTATTGAATGTTTCTTCAGGATTGAGTTGATTTCGTAATGGCAATGAGTTGATATAACATCCTATTTGCTCTTTTAAATCTGCGTGATCACGCCCACCAATTGGGGTACCAATAATAATATCAGTACTGTTGGTATACTTATAAAGAAGTACATTCCAAACCGCTAATAATCCCATAAAAACACTTCCTTTTTTATCAGAACAAAACTTCTTAAAGAGCGCAGTAGTCTCTTTAGAAAGATAGGATTTAAGTGCAAATCCATTAAACGTTCTGATAGCGGGTCTCTTCTTATTATTTGTGAAATTAAGTACCGGTAATTCTCCTGAAAATGTATCTTTAAAATAAGTTTCCTCGCTTTTAAAAAGTCCCTTAGAAAGTTGTTCATTTTGCCAGGCTGCATAATCTTTATATTGAATATTTAGTTCTGGAAGTTCGACCGGAATACCCGATTCAAAAGAAGAGTAAAATGCAAAAATGTCTTTGAATAATATATCGAGAGACCAGGAATCGCTTATTACGTGATGTATATTACTGTAAAAAATAAATTCACTATCTTTTAACTGAAATAAACTTACCCTAATTAATGGCCCTTTGCCCATATCAAACGGTTTTTCTACATCATCTCTGGTAATAGCCTTTACCTCTTCTTCTCTTTTATCTAAAGTCCTAAGGTCAAAAAAATCTATTGTAAAATCTAAATCTTCTTTTTCTACAATATATTGTCTTATTTGCCCTTCATCATTGATTTTAAATACAGTACGCAGTGACTCATGTCTCTCTATGGTGCTATATACAGCACGTTTAAAATTTGCAACATTAATATCTTGTTTTATACGAATAGAATTAGGCACTGCGTAATTGAATCCTTTCTCATCTGATTCTATAAATATTGAGGATAACATTCTAAGTTGACTTGAGGACACTTGATAACTCTTTTGCGTCTCAACTTTAGGTATATTATTATACCTGTTTGAAGAAGTATACTTAGTAAGGTAGGAAACAATTTCCTGCTTATTTTCTTTTATTCTTGTAATAAGTGCCTCATCTATTACCTCATCTTTAAAACCAAGTTTAAGATCTGTACCATCTAGTGTTATCGTAATATTATTCTCGTATATTTCATTTAATAAATTGATCATTGTATTTCGTTTTTTGTTTATGTAATAGTTTGTCTATAATTAATAAATTGTGTTGTCATTTTTAGTCGTTTTCAGCAGATAAAGAAAAAGAAGACGATCATTCTAGATCGTCATTACTGATTTATAACTACTTTCTTCTTCCAGATTTACAACAAATTTTAATCTCATATCAATCTCAGAAGCCAGTTCCTTTATCGTAGACTTTTGATAGAAATCTTTAATTTTTATGTCTGTATCAAATATTTTCTCAATCAGCTTAAGCATTGTAACTCCTTTTAAGGAATTGCCTCCCAAAGCAAAAAAATCATCTAAAATTCCGACCTCATCTTTACTAAAAAAGGTTTTCCACATTTCAACCAGTTTTTCTTCCGTTTCATTTGTTGGCGCCACATAATTAGCAAAGGATACTAGGTTTTTATCCAGATCTTCATGAAATGCTTCATTATCATCAAAGTGCTCTAAAGCAAAAAGGGGGATTTTGCTGTGCTTTTCTGCTCCTGAAAAATTCAGGAGGTCAAAAGGATTTACTTTTACAGGAAGTTTTGTTTTATTAAATACATAGCCCGGCATAGAAACACGATGCATTTTTTGCGTTCCATAATACGATTCCCAATCGATATCCAGACCATTAATCCATAATTCTCCCATTTTTATCAGAAGATATTCCTGATCATTAATTTCCTGTTTTGGATGTCTGATCAGGTTTATAGCTGTATTATTAGCTGCCGGATCGTGATTTTGTTGCTGAAACAAAGTCGTTAATGTATTTCCGGGACCTACCTCTATAAAAATGCTGTTGGGTTCTTTTAATAGGGTCGTTAAACCATCAGAAAATCGTACTGTATGGCGTAAATGATCTATCCAGTATTGTGATGATTTTGCTTCGTCAGCAGTTATTAATTGTCCGGTCAGGTTAGATACAAAAGGAATTTTTAGTGCTGAGAATTCAACATTTTCTAATTCTTGTCTGAATTCTTCCAAAACTGAATCCATTAAAAAAGAATGTCCACCTAATGAAATTTTTAATTTTGAGTGTAAAATCTCTTCTGTTTCAAATATTTCCATAAGCGAATCTATCGCCTCTTCTGTTCCTGATAACACGCAAGACTCCGGAGAATTAACTACAGCTAAAGCGACGTTATCATTTAAATATGCTTTTATCTTTTCTTCAGAAAGTGATACGCTCAACATGCTTCCTTTGCGGGACTTATTCATTAATAAAGCACGTTTGGCAACTAACTTTACTCCTGTTTCAAACGAAAAAACGTCACTTAAACATGCGGCAACATATTCTCCTGTACTATGCCCGATCAATTTATCGGGATGAATACCCCAATGCATCATTAATTTCGCTAAAGCATATTCAAAAACAAATACAATTGGTTGTGTAAACTCATTTTTATTGATGTCAAAACCTTTTTCCTTATCTGTATTTTCTTTATACAAGATTTTTGAAACATCAACCCCAGTCAATTCTTTAATGATCGAGAATCCTTTATCCATAAGTTGTTTAAAATATGGCTGATTTTCATAAAGGTCTCTTCCCATGTTAAAATATTGCGCTCCCGAACCAGTGCACATAAAGACGATTTTTCGTTTCTGATCCAATTTTCCTGAGTAAAGAACGGTGCTTAAAGGATTCTTTAAAATTTCCAGCGCTTTTTGTTTAGAATTGCTTACTAAAAATCTATTGTATTTAAATTGATTTCTTCCAACTTGAAGTGAATATGCCATGTCCTGGAAACTATCATTTTCGTTTTTTTCAAGAAATGAAACTAGTTTTTCCTGATAAGCATTTAATGATCCTGTAGATTGTGCAGAAAAACGCAATAGTTTATAGGTATTATCTTCTGTCGCTTTGTTTTTTATCGGAGCTTCTTCTAAGATCACGTGAGCATTATTTCCACCAATTCCAAAACTGCTTACACCTGCTCTTAAAGGTTGGTTATTAACCGAAATCCAATTTGACAATTCTGTTTGCACTTTAAAGGGACCGGATTTAAAATTGATTTCCGGATTTGGGTTTTTAAAATGCAGGGATGGTGGAAGCATTTTATTTTTTAATGCTAATGTAGTCTTGATAAATCCTGTAATCCCGGCAGCTACATCAAGATGTCCTATATTTGTTTTTACAGAACCAATAGCACAATGATGATTTGTATTGTACCCAAAAGATTTATTAAGTGCTTCTACTTCTATAGGATCTCCTAATTTTGTTCCTGTACCATGCGCTTCTATATACGTGATAGACTCCGGTGTTACATCTGCAATTTGATGTGCTTGTTTGATACACTCGTATTGCCCGTTTATGCTTGGTGCTGTATAACCTACTTTTCTGTTTCCGTCATTATTGACAACCGAAGATCGAATTACTGCATAAATTTGATCATTATCTTTTATAGCATCTTCAAATCTTTTTAAAACCACTACTCCCGCTCCTTCTCCGGATACAATTCCTGATGAATCTTTGTCAAAAGCTCTGCAATGACCATCTTTCGAATTGGTCATTCCTTCCTGATATAAATGTCCTTTGTATGGTTTCGAATATATTCGTACACCGCCTGCAACTGCTATCGAACATTCTCTCATCAATAAGGAACGACAAGCCTGATGAACAGCTACTAATGAACTTGAACAAGCGGTATCTACATAATAACTGGGACCTCTCAGGTTTAGGTTATAAGAGATGAGTGTACTTATAAAATTTTCATTAGAAATTTGATTTAGAAAAAATGAATTTATATTTTCATTATTTGAAATCATGGTATAGGCTCTCCAATTCATATTATCTGACGCTGATAAGTAAAGCCCAATTTTGTCTTTATATTTTTTTGGGTTATATCCGGCATCTTCCAGACCAAGCCAAACCTGTTCGTGCATCATGCGAATTTGAGGATCCATAGACATGGCTTCTTGTTTTGTATATCCAAAAAAAGAATAATCAAAACTATTAGGATCTTCCAGAAAGGCTTGTGCTTTTATTATATTTGGATTTGCAAGATTTTCTTCGCTTACACCTACTGCCCTTAATTCATCATCGTTATAAAAATGGACTAATTCCTCACCATTTTTTAAATGTTCCCAGAATTCATTAATAGTAGCTGATTTAGGATACCTACCTGAAATTCCAACAATAGCAATATCTTTTTTTCTATTATTATTTTCCATCGTAATATTTATATTTATTAAATTAAATTTATAAATTCATCTAATGCCTCAGAGATATCTTCCGGTTCTTCTATATTATTTTCCTCTGGAGATTCAACTGTGTTTAGATATTGAACAAACTCCTCAACGTTCGGGTTTTCGAATAGGGAAACTATCCTGACATCTATGCCTAATTCTTTATTGATTTCATTCAATATTTTAAAAATCTTTATTGAGTTTGCTCCCATATCAAAGAAATTATCGAGTATACTTATTGTACTTGCTTCTATCCTTAACTCGGTTGCTATAATCTGTATGATTACTTTTTCTTTTTGAGTTTCTGGTGCTACGTATTCCTTTTCACTGGTGATCTTAATTCCTGATACATTTTTTAACCTTTTTTTGTCAATTTTTCCGTTTATGGTAAGCGGTAATTGTTTTAAAGCAATAAACTCTGAAGGAATACTGTAATACGGTATTCTATTCTTAAGGAATGTTCTTAGCTGCTCCAGCGATAATGTTTCTGTAGTTACGATATAAGCTTTTAAGCTTTTACTATTAAACTCATCTGTATCTGCAACTACAATTGCTTCCTTAATTTGATGATGTGACATCAAAGCATGCCCTACTTCCCCAAGTTCTATTCGATATCCGGAAATTTTTACCTGGTCATCTTGCCTGCCCAGAAATTCAATATTCCCATCAGGGAGCCATTTTCCGAAGTCACCCGTTTCATAAAGAAGTTCTCCTTTTTTATAAGGATGTTCTATAAATTTTTGTGCTGTAAGTTCTGATCTGTTCAAATATCCTTTTGACAATCCATCCCCCGAAATATAAAGAGCTCCAGGTATACCTATTGGTTTAGGTCTTAACAAATCATCCAGAATATAAAATTGTGTATTATTTATTGGCTTTCCTATGTTGGATGATTCTCCCGGATGTTCTATTTTTTTTACACTGGACCAAATAGTAGTTTCTGTTGGTCCATACATATTCCAAACCTCTAAATTATTATTGATTAATTTTTCTGCTAATGATTCAGTTAATAAATCACCTCCACACAGTACTTTTAATCCTTTATTGCCCTTCCAATCGGCGTTGAACAACATTTGATAAAAACTGGGAGTAGCCTGAATGATCGTAGGTTGTATCTCTTCTATTTTTTTAATAATTAAATTAGGATCTGATAAAACATCTTTACTTGCCATATATAAAGTAGCTCCTGATAATAGCGGTACAAAAAACTCTAAAATCGAAATATCAAAAGAATAAGTTGTAACCGAAAATAATACATCATTTGCGCTAACTCCTGGTTTTTGTTGTATGCTGTACAGAAAATTCATCAACGATTGATGTCCAATTTTAACCCCTTTTGGATTTCCTGTCGAACCAGAAGTATAGATGATATAAGCTAAATCATTTGGCGTTAGCTTTACATCTTCTAATGCTTCTCTATAATTTGCCGCTTTAAAATCATTCACAATATCAAATACAACTCCATTGTAATTGTCCTGAACAGTTACAGTAGATTGATCTGTAATGAGTAATTTAATTTTGGTGTCTTCATAAATATAGGATTTACGAGATTCCGGAAAAGCGGTATCTATTGGAATATATACAGCGCCAGCTTTCATAATTCCTAAAACAGCTATAATTACTGCAGCATCTCTTTCTAATTGTACGCCTACAAAATCTCCTTTAGACACCTTGAAATCTTCTTTCAGGCAATTAGCAAATTGACTCGAAAGAGTATCCAGTTCCTGATAGGTATAGTTTTGATCTTTAAAGGATAACGCTTTATTTTCAGGAGTTTTCAATACTTGAGAAATAAATAAATCAATTACTGTTTTATCGGTAGGATATGACCTTGCACTGTCATTAAAATCGAAAATAATTTCGTCTATTTCTTCCTTAGGGACATACTCTATATCTTTTATTTTTTTATCTGGATTTTCTAAAATTATTTCCAACAATTGCTTGTAGTGTTTTATGATACGACTTACAGATTCTTTGGCATATATATCCGTATTGTAAGTAATATTAAACGACAGATAATCTCCCTGTTCCTGAAAAGCAATATCCATATCGAACTTTGCAACTTTATACCCGTTATCTTCTATGGCAGTAAAAGCGCCAGGATCAAGATTCGTATTTTCGACAACATCTCTTATGTTTTGCAGCACCAGCATAACATCAAATATGACGCTTTTGCTAGTATCGTTTCGTATATCAAGATCGTCTACCAAAGAATCAAAAGGATACATTTGATGTTCGTAGGACTGGATTGTCTTCTCTTTTACGGTATTATAAAAAGATTTAAAACTTTCTTCTGCGTCTATCGTATTTCTTAACGGGAGCATGTTGAGATAAAATCCAATCTGATCGTTTAAATCAGCATGATCTCTACCAGCAACAGGTGTTCCTATTATTAGATCCTTCTCCGCCGTGTATTTATGAAATAAAACATTCCAGACAGCTAATAATCCTATAAATAAACTTCCTCCTTGATTTTGTCCATATTTTCTAAGACGGTTAGTAAGATCAGATGAGATATAGGTTTTAAGACTATTACCAGCATAAGTTTTAATGGGTGGTCTTGCTTTTTGATACGGTAAATCTAAAGTAGGAAGTTCTCCTGCTAAGCTTTTTAGCCAATACTTTTTATGTCCGTTATTTTGTTCTTGCTGTAGTTCATTTTGTTGCCATGCAGCGTAATCTCTATATTGAATCTTTAATGTTGATAATTCACTTAGTTTACCTTCTAAATAATACTCATATAAAGCAAATACATCTTTTGCAAGAACATCTATTGACCAACCATCACAAATAATATGGTGTATATTGTAATAAAATACATATTCATCATCTGAAAGCTGTAATATGCTGGCTCTTACTAATGGTCCATTTTTCAGATCAAATGGTGCATATGCATCTTCTTTTAGGTATGCCTCTACATTTTTGTCCTGATGCAGATCAAATCTGTAATCGATATAGTTTACAGTGAAGTCCAGTTCTTCTGTTGTTTTTACAACCTGTCTTACTTCCCCCTCCTTATTTACTTTAAAAGTGGTTCTTAAAGCTTCATGTCTGTCTATAACAGCTTCTATTGCTTTTGAAAAATACGCTACATCATACGTGCCTTTTAAGGTTAGTCGGGAAGGCATATTGTATAGGGCAGTATTTCCAGTAATTTCGCTTAAAACCCATAATCTGCGTTGTCCGGCTGAAACTGAATAATCTTCTGCATCCGGAATTTTTTGTATTGAAGTATGTGTTGTAACTTCTGCATTTTTAATCAAATCTGCATGTGCCTTTATGGTAGTATTCGCAAAGATTTCTTTTAATCCCGGTTTTACATTAAAAACTTTATGATATTGATTAATGAGTTGTATTGCTTTAAGACTATGACCTCCTAATTCTAAAAAATCATCTTGTGTTCCTACGTTATCTACCTGAAGTATTTCTTCCCAAATTGTTGTAATTTGCTTTTCAAACTCATCTACAGGAGCGATATATGCAGCACGTGCCAATGCTCCTGTATTTAATCTCAGTAAATATTTTTTATCGACTTTACCATTTACTGTCAGTGGAATAGTATCTACCTCAATAATAACAGAAGGTATCATGTATTCCGGCAATTTTTGCCCCAGATATCTCTTAATCTCTTTTATATCTTCTTTTTGAGAATAAACAACATAAGCAACAAGCTCTTTTTTATCGTCATTTCTATTATCAACCAAAGCAACAGCCTGGTTAATGTTATTATGAAGTATGAGTTGTTGTTCTATTTCACTTAGCTCTATTCTATAACCTCTTATTTTTACCTGATCGTCTTTTCTCTGTTTGTAGATTATTTCTCCATTGTCCATCCATCTGGCAATATCTCCGGTTCTGTAAGATGGGCCATTTTTTGTAGTAATAAATCGTTCGTTATTAAGTTCGGGACGATTCAAATATCCTTTGGCAACTCCGGCACCGGCAATAATAATTTCTCCGTATCTTCCAACATCGCAAGGATTTCCTTCAGCATCTACAATAGATATAACGGTATTTGCAATAGGTTTGCCGATACATACCTGAGATTGTCTGGCAGTCATTTCTTTTACGATACATCCAACAGTTGTTTCCGTTGGTCCATATTCATTAAATATACGGATACTGCTATCGATATTCCACACATTTTGCAATTGACTTTGAGTCAGCTGCTCGCCTCCAACTATAATTATTTTTACGTTTGTTTTTTGGATATTTAATTCCTTCAATAACGAAAGGTGCGAGGGTGTCAATTTTAAGGTATCAATCTCCGGATTTGTAAAACTTTCTGTAAGTAAATCATTGATTGCTTTTGCATCAGATCCTATCCATAATTTTTTACCTCTTGTTAAACTTGTAAATAGCGATGTGATAGTCAAATCAAACGAAACAGAAGTAATCAATCCCCAATTTCCTGTTTCAGCATCCGTAAAATAGTATGCATTTGACCATTGTATGTAGTTTAAAAGATTCGCATGGCTGATCAGGCATCCTTTTGGGTTTCCTGTAGATCCTGAAGTGTAGATACAATACGCAATATCTTCCGGATATACTTCATTGAATAATGGTGTAGTTATATCCAATTCAAAAATGTTCTCCTTAGCGGGATTAAGAACTGTTACATTAGAAAAAGCTTCAGCTGATGTAATAGTTGCCGTACTTATCAAAATAGTACAGGCAGCATCTTCCAGAATGAATTTTATACGATCTTTAGGATAAGCTGTATCCATAGGGATGTAGTATGCTCCTGCTTTAAGAATCCCCAAAACACTAATTATAAAATCTGGTGTGCGGTCTAGTAAAACAGCAACAGCATCTCCTTTTTGAATACCATATTGCTGAATTAAATATTGAGCAAACTGATTTGATTTTTCGTCTAATTCTTTATATGAGATTGATAAATCATTATAAAATAAAGCTGTATTATTTGCCTGTAATAATACTTGTTGCTCAAAAATTGTAATAACGGAATTAAAAGGTTCATACTTTTGTTCTGTGTTATTTGAAGCATCTATAATCGCCTGTCCAGCTACAACATCATTTTGATTTGTAAATGCAGCATTAAGTTGTGCTGTTATTAAAGTGATAACTTCATCAGAGTAGCAAGCGGTATCATAATATAAATCTAATACCAGTTTGTCTCCATAATCAAATGCACTTAGTTTGAGTTCAAAAACATCTGTAACACTGTATAAATCCCGTATTTTTAAATCACTTGATAAAGCTTTTTTATTTACCTCTAAAAACTCATAAACGTATTTAAAAATTGTTGCATCGGTTGCTTCATTATCGTGAATTCTGTTCACATAAAAATAATCTGACCACATTCCGATTTCTTCTAGTGATTTCTTAAAAAATGCCCCAATCTCTTTTTCAGACAATAGTGATAGATCTTTAAGATCAACAGGAAGCGTTTTTGCTACTAAACCAAAGGTATTTTCTAATTCATTATAATATCTTTTATAGGGTAGATATCCAAGCGTAAATGAATCCTCATCAAATCTGGACAAATAACTTGCATACTGAGATAAAAGTAAATGCTCAACTGAACAATCCTGCTGAACAGATTTCGCTTTTAAATTGTTGTATTCATCGTTTTCAATAACACAAACGGACTTTCTTTGAGGTGCAAATACAGCGTTTGTTTTATTTTTAAAGGGTACAATATCTTTAGTTAAATCTATTGTATAATTTTTCCAGAAATTAACGCCTTCTTCTTCCGGATCGCTGAACAACTGCTGTTGCCAGGCCGAAAAATCCTGATACTCTACAACTTCTCTTTCTTCTTGTTGATATATAGTTTCGTCCTGAATCGCTTTTGAAAGTTCATTAGATAAAAAAACAGCACTGTAACTATCTGCCCAAAATGAAAACAAACGTGCTACCAAGACTTGATTTCCGTTTAAATCTTTAAGCAGGCAAAAACGTACAGGTTGATCTTTTAACGCTTCATAGCTATATCCTAAACATTCCTGAGCACTTTCTGCAACAGTAACTTCATCCAGCGTTTGAACAGTACGTTCTACTATTTCTATTTTTTTTGCTTCAGATACTATTTGCACGGGGAAGACAGCATTTGGAGTCAAACTTATTTTAAATAATAAGGTTTCATTTTTACTTACAACATGTGCTAATCCACGTTGTAACTTTTCTATAGTCACTCTACTTCCTAAATCAATAACCACCTGATTATAATAATCCTGCATGTTATTTTTGGCTACACTCCATAAGTTCATTTGATTTATAGAAAGTTGATATCCTTCAAGGTTATTTATTGCTTCTTTTTCCATTACATTAGTATCTGATTAATTAAGTTTTAACTGTTCTAAAATAGCAGGAACAGTTTTCTGTTTTTGGTTGTATCGTGTTGTTTATTAAAACAATGATGCTATGATCTGTCTCGTGCCTTCATAAGGATTTCTTCCGTGGGACATCAGCATATTGTCCAGGAATAATACATCTCCTTTTTCCCAGGGAAATACAACTGTTGCTTTTTGATAGGCTGCTCTTATTTCTTCTATTTCTTCTTTAGAAATCTCAGTTCCATCTCCAAAAAAGGTATTATTAGGAAGTTCATCTTCTGTTTTTACAAGGTCAAAAAAGGATGCTTCAAGTGCATATTTATTAAAGAAATAGGCATGATTGAACCATATTTGCTCTCCTGTAACCGGATGTTCCCATATCGCTTTTTTATTCCATGTTAGGACTAAGTTGGTATCGCTTTTCCACTCATACGAAATTCCCTGTTCGTCGCAAGTTGCTTCTACCTCTTTTTTGTTTTCTGTCTGAAAAACTTCTTTCCAGGACAAACCGTATGCTTCGTTGAGGTTTCTAACATATCGTACTCCTTTTTCAAAAAACTTATTTCTTGTTTTTTCGCTTAAAGATTGCAATACAATTTTATTATCGGCTATTGGAGTTTCTCCTTGTTGGTCTGCCGGATCTATGCAGCAAAAAACAATATTACTTGGGTGAACCGGAGCATAGGAACTTTCGCTATGCATCTCAATATGGTATTCTTTAGGATATGTAGTAGTGTGGTAAACATTTTTTCCAACGGCATATCGAGGTGATGATCTCAAGTTATATTCAAGAGGTGTATCTGCGTATAATCTGCTAAAGTTTTCGAATTTTTCAACAGTATTGATATGAAATCCTCTAAAAAGTATGGCGCCATATTTATTCACTTTCTCTTCAAAAACCTGTCTGTTTTGAGCCACCCAGTCATTCAATTGCATTCCTACTGTTGCAGGTTTAATTACCAGAGGAAATTCGGCTTCACCAGGCAGTACAGCGTATTCTACACTTGCGGCATCGGTTACTTTTTGAGCTTTGATATTCTTTAATTTTTGTATGCTATTAATCATGATCTTATTTTTTAAATACAGTTTTTATACTGTTACTGTTAGAAATATTTTAATTGCAAGATGTGCTTTGAGCAGTGTACGATTTGAAAAGTGTACGATATACAAGGTTTTATTTTTTGACCAGTTTAAATTTATTGACATTCAGATTTCGTAAGTTTTGTTTGGTTTCTTTTTGGAAATCAACATCACCTATTTTCTCGTGAGTATTATCTAGTAACTGTGCCAGTAAATTTTTAAAATTATTCATCAAACCTTTAATGCAGCTTTGATTATATACATCTTTATTGTAATTAATATCAAAGTATAAATAGTTACCTATTTCTTTAAAATTAATAAGCATATCCAGTTTTGCTCCTCTTTCGTCCTGAACCACAATTTCTTCAATTTCTTCTGGCGTAAACTGTAATTTCATGTTGTTTTCTCCGGTATTATGGTAGGAAAGCATCACATCATAAAGAGGATTACGGCTGGTATCGCCTTTTATCTTTAGATCATCCAGTAGATTATCAAAAGGATACATTTGATGTTTTGTGTTTTCAAACATTACATCTCTTACTTTTTTAAATGCCTGATCAAGATTCTCTTCAGAATTCATTTGATTACGCACCACCATATTATTAAAGTAAAGTCCAATTTGGTTTTCCAGATCTACATGATCTCTTCCGGCAATTGGCGTTCCTATTAAAATATCTTTTTGATTTGTATATCTATGAAATAAAATATTCCAGACAGTCAACACCCCTGTAAATAAGGTTGCGTTATTTGCTTTACAGTATGCTTCCAATTTTTTTGTATCAGTATCTGAAATTAAGGTTCTTAATGTCTCTCCATTACTTGTTTTTACTTTTGGTCTCGGTTTTTGACTTGGTAAGTCTAGTAAGGCTCTGTCCCCAGATAGTGTTTTTAACCAATATTGTTTATGATGATCAAAAGCATTATTTTCCAATTGTTGTTTTTGCCATGCTGCAAAATCTTTATATTGAATATCTAAAGCCGGAAGTGAAGCTGTTCTATTGTTTTTATATGCATTGTAGAAAGTTAAAACATCTCGTTTTAAAATGTTTTTTGAAACTCCATCACCAATAATGTGATGCATATTATAATAAAAGACATAATCACTATCTGAAATTTGCAATAATGCAATTCTTAACAACGGTCCTTCATCAAGGCGAAATGGCTGTAATGCATCTTTTGCCATATAAGCTGCTACTGTACTTTCAATGTTTTTCTCTGCTCTAAAATCTAATTCCTGAATTTTAAAATCAATTTCCGGAGCGGTACGTATCCATTGTCTTACTTCAGCATTTTGATCTTCTTTAAATACGGTTCGCAAAGTTTCATGACGTTCTATAACGGCATTAATGGCTTTCTTTAAAAGTAAAATATCATATCCTTCTAAAACAAGATTCGCAGGCATATTGTATGAAATATTACTTTCTTCGGACTGGCTCAAAATCCACATGCGATACTGACCGCTTGAAAGTGGATAATTAGCCTGTTGTGCTACCGGTTCTATTTTTTCAATGGTAATCTCAGTAGCTTCGTCAAATAATAAAGTACAATGCTCTTCAATTGTTTTATTAATAAATAAATCTCTCAATTCTAATTTGATTCCGTACTCTTTATGATATCGGGTAATGAGTCTTGTAAGCTTAAGACTGTGTCCGCCAAACTCAAAGAAATTGTCCCGAACTCCTATGCGTTCCCTATCTAAAATTTCTTTCCAGATCGTTACCAGTTTTTCTTCATTACTATTGCGTGGAGCTACATATCCGTTTGCATCTGTTCCCTGTGTTGCTACTTTTGGCAAGGCTTTTTTGTTTACTTTTCCGTTAGATGTCAGTGGCATTTCATCAAGAGCAATACATATCGTAGGTACCATATAATTAGGCAGGCTTTCTGAAAGATATTCTTTGAAATTGTCTAATGTATACTCCTCTTTAAGAACTACATATGCAACTAATTCTTTAGAGTAAAATTGATCCTCGTGAACAATAACAGCGGCTTGATTTGCATATGGACAAATGTTTAATGCTGCTTCTACTTCTCCAAGTTCTATTCTAAATCCTCTAATTTTGATTTGTTTATCATTTCTTCCTAAATACTCAATATCTCCGCTAGAAAGTCGTTTTGCGACATCTCCGGTTTTATATAAACGTTCTTCAGGATTAAACGGATTGGTCATAAAACGTTCTTTTGAAAGTTCCGGACGATTTAAATAACCTCTTGAAACTCCTGCACCAGAAACGTATAACTCGCCGGTAACTCCCATAGGGACTAAATCAAAGTTTTCATCGAGTATGTAACAACTCATCGTTGGTATAGGTCTTCCTATATCACTTACATTAAGACTGATTTCGCGGGCACCAATTTTTTTAAACGTTACGTGTACCGTTGTTTCTGTTATGCCGTACATATTAATAAGGGCACAATCCGGATATTGAGCTGCCCACGGTTTAAGGACTCCCGGAGTAAGTGCTTCTCCTCCAAATATCACATAGCGCACATCCAGTTGCTGACTTTTATCGGTAACCTGTTCTTGTAAAGCATTAAATGCAGAGGGTGTCTGATTCAAAACTGTTACTTTTTGTTCTGATAATAAATCGGCAAAGGCTTTAGTGTCTTTAGCTACGAGTTCCGGAACAATCACCAGTTTGCCTCCATATAATAATGCTCCAAATATTTCCCAGACCGAAAAATCAAAGGAATAAGAATGGAATAAACACCATACATCTTTTTCACTAAAATCAAACAATGGCTGGTCCGTAAAGAAAAGCCTTACTACATTGCCATGCTCGATCATTACGCCTTTAGGAACTCCTGTTGTTCCCGAAGTATAAATTACATAAGCAAGATTTGATAATGGTAAATCTAAGGCCAGGTTTGTTGTAGCATAGCCAGAAAAGAAGGTATCTGCCTGATCTAAATTTACTTGCTGAGTATGATCTTCCAGTTGTATAGCTTTACTGCTTTTTGTACTTGTGAGTATAATATTTGAATCGATATCATTAAGAATAAAATTAATACGGTCCGCCGGATATTCAGGATCAATAGGAACGTAAGCTCCTCCTGCTTTTAAGATTCCAAGTATTCCGATAATCATTTCAAAAGAACGGTTGATGCACATTGCTACCATTTTTTCCGGTCCAACGCCCTGTTCTTTTAGATATCTTGATAACTGATTTGCATTTTCATTCAATACTTGATAGGTCATCTCTTCTCCATCAATAGATAATGCAATAGCATTTGGGTTTGCTATTACTTTTTCTTCAAAAATTTCAACCATATTTTTATCTGATGGATAACCCACTTCTGAAGCGTTGTATGTCTTTGTAAGCATAAGTATTTCTTCTGCTCCAAGCATATTGAAATCTCCTATTTTTGTAAATTTCTCGTCTACTATTTGACATATTGCTGTTCTGAAATGTTCTGTAATCATTTGCACAAATGCCGCATCCATGATAGAACTGTTAAAGGTAAAATCGATAATAAGTTTATCCTTTAGCATTGGCTGAATTGAAAGCAAATAGTTGTTATTCTCTTTTACATTCACGCTTTCTATTTCTAAAACAGGCTTTTGCTTACTGTCGCCACTTTTAGACGGATAGTTTGTAAAAGATAGTAAAGAATCAAAACAATCTCCTTTAATTTCATTCCACTGTTGGATTTTACTCAGGGATGTATGTTGGAAATTTCTTGCTGCTACAGCTGTTTTTTGCAGCATTGCTAAAAAATCTGTTATGGTTTGATTCTTGTCAATTTTAGCTCTTAAAGGAATGGTGTTGATATATAACCCCACTTTACTGTCATAATTTAAATCAGCCGGACGTCCGGAAACCGTAACACCATATACAATATCTTTAAGACCAGTATACTTTGATAATAAAACAGCCCATACTGCTTGTGTTAATGTATTGGGTGTAACATGTTGTGATTTCGAAAAATCATTTATTTTTTGAGTCAATGGCTCGTCAAAATCAATGGTAATACGTTCGTATTTTCCTTTTCCTTTATTACGCTCATGCGCTGCTTTACAAAAAGGCAATAATGAAGGCTCCGTAAAATCCTGCATATAAGATTGCCAAAATGCTTTTTCTTCAAAGGCATCTATTGATTTGATATAATTGATAAAATCTTCGTACTTATCTTCTCGCTGTGCCTCAAGAGGAGCTCCATGCATTAAATTGGTATAGGCTTTTATAACTTCCTGAATAATTACTTGTCCGGACCAGCCATCCCATAATACGTGGTGTTTTGTCCAGATCATTTTAAATGCTTCCTCACCAAACTTAGCAATCGTGATACGCATTAATGGCGGGTTTGTAAAACTAAAATCTTCAAATCGATCCTGGTCTTTAAGTGTTTTAAAGGTTGCTTCTTTTTCCTGATCTGTATGGTTTGTCAAATCAAGGAATCGCAACGGAACTGCTACTTCTTTATTTACAAATTGAATAGGAATATTTATTTTATCATATATAAATCCGGTTCTAAGTATTGTATGGTTATTAATTACATATTCCCACGCTTTTTTAAACAGGGTTATATCTAGGTTTGATGAAAAACTAACGTCAAACTGTGTATGATAGGTTGTGTTTTCCTTTGATTCAGTGTTATATAAATAAGTGCTATGAAAAAGGATACCTTCCTGCACGGGGCTTAACCCGTACATGGAAGAAATATTTTTTCTGTCAAGTTTAAAATCTTCTTTCTTTAAATAGGTAATAATATCTGCCTTATTTTCTTTGATAAAAGAAGTAATATCAGGACGATCTGTAATGGTCTTAATATCAGCAGGTGTAAGTTTTCCTTCTTTTCCTAATAAGATTAAATCCTGTCCATTAATTTTAAGTTGAAATCCAAGGCCTTTTAAATTTTTTATGAATTTTTCCATGATTTTAAAATATCTTTTCTAGTAGTAGCGTAATCACTCCTTAATGTTATGTAATAATACTTTGCGTTCTATAATTGTAATCAGAATACGGCAATACCTATTAATGTATCTTCATGTTCTGTAGGTGTTTTTAGAATATCTTCTATACTTTCTAAAAAAGATGTGATAGTCTCAGGTTTAAAATAGAGGGTATTATAGGTGAGTATAAAATCAAATGTGGTCTCTTTCTCCTGGACCAAAAGATTAAGATCGTATTTTCCTAATCCTTGATTTTTATATTCTAAAGGTTCCTCTTGTTCTTCTGCAACAGCATTATAAGTATCATATAGATATAACACATCAAATAATGCGGTTCTGCTCATATCCTTTTTAGGATTGATTTCTACAACCAGTTTATCAAAAGGAATTTCCTTATTGTCATGTGCTGTTTCCCATGTTTTAGCGACAACCGTGCAAGCATCAGAAAGTGTAGTGTTTTCTTTAAGAAGACTCTGTAATACAACTAAGTTTTCTATCGCTCCAACAGTTGATTCCGTAAGATGATTTCGCATATTCATAAGTGTTCCTATCACGATATCAGAGAGTCCTGAAAATTTTGCCAAAACCATTTTATAAGTAGCCAATGTGACTATTTGTGATGTCGTACCATTAATAGCGGCCAAAGATTGAATACTGTCTTTGCTAAAAGAAAAAGCACTTGTTCCTGCGTTATAAACATGAATCGGTATTCTTTCTGAATCAGTAGGAAGATACAATACTTGTATGTTGGTCAATTTTTTTCTCCAATAAGCAACCAAAGTTTCTGTTTCGTAAGGATCAACATTCTGTTCCCACTCTGAAAATTCTTTGTACTGCATGGTAAATCCTAATTGATCTTCCGGACTGTCTATAAAACTTAAAAAATCGTCCTTAAGAATCGTAAGACTGTAGCGATCTACAATGGCATGATGGAATATAAAGAGTATTCTTGTATGATTTTCCAGACGCTCAAAAAAGGCTTTTACCAATAATTCATTTTCAAAATCAAAAGATACTTTCCGCAATTCTTCCTGATTTTCCTTAAGCTCAGGTATCTCTTTAAGAAGTGTGCTAATTATAGTGTCTTCGGGAGTTGTGAGCAATTGAAATATTTGATCACCTTCTCTTATTATTTTAGTTCTCAGGATATCATGACGGTTTATTAATTGTGTAAAAGCACGGTAGATCTCTTGGGTACTTATTTCTTTTTCTATGGTTAAACTCAATGGTATATTGTGATAAACAGGTCCTCCTTCATAGAGATAGTCTCTTTCAAAATGATCTATAAACCACATCCTTTGCTGGTGATAGGATACAGGTAATTTCATATGTTTTGTATTAAGTAAATAATATATTGCTGAGGTAAAATTTGCAGTTCTTAGAACCTGAACATGCTCTCGTCCTGAGCATCTTCCTGAACTGCTGATTCAAATAAGGCATCAAATTCCTTGAAATCTAATGCATCACTCAATCCAAAATCCGAAGGGGTTACTTCCCTTACTTCTTTATTGATACAATGTTCTATAAGCTGAGTTAAATTTTCTATGAATTTATTAGCCAGCTTTTTGACTGTTTCAGGACGATAGCGTTCTTCTGAATAATCCCAGGAAATTCTAAGTTCATTGTTGATAATAATTGCTTTTACAATAAATTTTTCTTCTAATAATGAAGCAGCACTTATATGAGCTCCAGAATTTTCCGGTGCCGATGAAAAGAATGTATTTTTGTTCAATACATTATCAATTTGCCCTAAATAGTTAAAAACCACATCCCATCCGCAATCTTTTAATGAATTGCGTATTTCTTTAGAGGAATGTAGATAACGTAAACAACCATATCCCATTCCTTTAGTCGGAATTTTACGTAATGCTTCTTTTACAAATTTAATGATGTCGCCTTCAGTCTTTGCGCCATCTCTTGATAAAATCACAGGATATTTATTGGTAAACCATCCTGTAGTACCGGCAAGATCTATGTCTGTAACTATATTTTCTCTTCCGTGACCTTCAAAACCTAATGCTAATTGTTGTGTATCGAAAACATCTTCAAAGGTCATTTGTAACGCACTCAACATCAAATCATTAATCTCTGTACTATACGCCGTATTTGCTTCTTTTAATAAATATTTGGTATACTCCTGGTTTAGAATTCCTTCCTGAGTTCTTTTAGTTTCCCTTGTTGGTTGGTTTGCCGAAAAATCTGTTGGAAGTGGCACATATTCAAAATTAATTTGTTGCCAATAGTCTAATTGAGATTCTATTTCTTCTGTCTCTGCAAAGTTTTTCAACTTATTGATCCAATCTCTGAACGAATTGTTTTTATTTCCTAAGTACAACGTTTCATCTACGTTTTCATCTGTTAATAAAGTTTCTAAATCATCGATGATAAACCTCCATGAAACACCATCTACTGCCAGGTGATGTGAGACCATAAAGAGTCTGTTATATTCTTCAGAATCCGGCGTTTCGATAAGAATAAATCGTGCTAAATCCCCTTTTTCTATATCAAAAGATTCTTGGTATTTTACACAAATGGCCGTAATAGCTGCTGCGGTATTTTTTTCTTCTGTTATCGTTTCTGTTCTGTACAAATTGGCAGATTCTCCATAAAATTGTTTCCATTCTACCTGTTGCTGTACGATCTCTTTTGTGTATCTAAACCTAAGCGAATCGTGACGTTTTGCAATTAAGTTTACTGTTTTTTCCAATTGTTCTTTGGCGACCTTTTTATCTATACTTAAAAGTACTGCCTGATTAAAATGTGATAGTGATTCATCTTCTCGCTCAAAAAACCAATGTTGAATTGGAGACAATGACACTTCACCTTCTAAAAGTCCTTGTTCTGCAGTATTTAATTTTTCGCTGTTTTTTTCAACGGCCACAGCCAATTCAGCTATCGTTTGATAATCAAATAAGTCTTGCACCTGGATTTGATAGCCTTTTTTCTTTGCTCTGCTTACTACCTGAATTACTATAATAGAATCACCACCAAGCTCAAAGAAATTATCAGTAACCCCAATATGCCCTACATTTAGTAAATTTTCCCAAATTGTAACCAAAGCTTCTTCTACTTTTGTAGTAGCGGCTACATATTCACGCTCATTATTAACTTCAGGATCCGGCAATGCTTTTCTGTCTATTTTTCCATTTGAGGTTAACGGCATCTGATCCAGTACAACATACGCCTGTGGAACCATATAATCCGGAACAAGTCCTGAAAGGTAAGATTTTAACTCAGACTCTGAATAACCCTCTTCTGCAACCAGATAACTCACTAAACGTTTCACGCCCGTACTGTCTTCCTTAAACAAAACTTCGCTTTGTACAATACCGGAGTACCCTTGTATCACGCGACTGATTTCTTTTAATTCTACACGATAACCGCGTATTTTAACCTGATCGTCAACGCGTCCTAAAAATTCTATTTCTCCCAGTGAATTCCTGCGTACTAAATCTCCGGTTTTGTATAAAACCAAACTCTTTCCTTCTGAAAATGGATTGGCGATAAACTTCTCTTTCGTTAAATCTTCACGATTCAAATAGCCTTTTGAAATTCCTGATCCTCCCAATAATAATTCTCCTGAAACTCCAATTGGGCATAACGACATATCGCTGCTTACAATATAGGCTTCACTCTCTGAGAATAATTTCCCAACCGGAATGGTAACATAATCAAAATCAGGATCTACTTTATGCAATAACTTTCCGATTGTACTCTCAGTAGGACCATAATGGTTCACGATAGCTACGTTTGGATTTTGTGACGCTATTTCTTTTATATACGATACCGGCAACACATCTCCTCCAAATATTAAGGTACGTGTTGGCAATAACAATTCTGTATCGATGCGTAATGCCTGCCAGTGGCTTGGTACAATTTTGATACAATCAATCTGGTGTGTGTTGAAATAAGATTGTAATTTAACCCCATCCATTAAAGTTTCTTTGTTGAATAAATGCAAACATCCACCACTCAATAAAGAACCGTACAATACCGTATTGCCTAAATCAGCAGAAAGTGAAGACATTAATCCGAAACTTTTGTTTGCACTAATTGAAATCTTAGCCTCTAATCCCTGATAATAATCTACCAGATTCTTGTGGCTCACCTGAACTCCTTTTGGATGTCCTGTTGTTCCCGAAGTATATATTACATAAGCTGTGGTATCTTCTGTGGCCAATGATGAAAAAGTAACATCCTCTGGCAATGCCGCAATATCTGCAAACTGAATATCAATAGAAAACACCGGAACCGAAAACTCAATAACATCAAATAAACTCTCCGAAGCTATAAGAAGGCATTTTACTTTTGCTTCTTCCAGCATATATTGCTGACGTTCTTTTGGCAAAGAAGCATCTATTGGAACATAACCTGCTCCTGATTTTAAAATCGAAAGAATACCAAGGAATGACCAGTTTGAGGTATCCATCATGATACCCATCAGATCATTTTGCTTCAGGTCGTAAGTCTGTTGGTAATAATAGGCCAATCGCGTTGAAGCTTCATCCAGCTCTTTGTAGGTCATACGGCTGTCATTATAAACAAATGCAACGGCATCCGGATTTTTTGTTACCTGTTCCTCAAAAAGAGACAAGACCGTTCCTTCGCCAGATAGTGTATAGCCAAGTGTATTATAATCTGTGATTAAGGCATGCTCTTCTTCCTGGCTTAACATTGCCAGATTGCCTATTGATAAAGTACTGTCGGCTAAAATAGTATCCAGAAGATTCTCATAATGTGATCTCAGGGATGATATTGTTGATGAACGGAACAAATCACTGCAATAGTTGAATGAAAACTGAATGCCTTCAGGGCTGTCTTCTGCAAAAATAGTAAGGTCAAACTTCGAAATATCATAATCCATTGACACTGATTCAATGGTAATATCGCTGAACTCCGCAATTTTAGCATCCGGATTGTTGTTTAAAACAAACAATACCTGAAACAACGAACTTCTGCTTTTGTCTCGTGTATTCTCTACGCGGTCCACTACTTTTTCAAACGGAACAGCGATGTGATCATAAGCTTCCAGAGTGGTTTGCTTAACTGATTTTAAAACTTCACTAAAAGATGGATTACCGGACAAGTCGCTTCGCAGTGCCAGTGTATTGACAAAGAAACCAATCATGGATTCTAATTCCTGCTGCGGACGATTGGAAACGGTAGTTCCAACACAAATATCGGATTGACCACTGTAGCGGTATAACAATACTTTGTAAACACTCAACAATAACATAAACAAGGTCACGCCTTCTTCTTTGGCATAAGCTCGTAAAGCATTACTACGATCGCTGTCTAATCTAAAATTAACATGATCTCCGCGGCTGCTCTGAACTGAAGGTCTTACATAATCCGTAGGAAGTGCAGAAGGTGCAACACCTGCTAATTTATTTTGCCAGTAATCTAACTTCTCTGACAAATAATCTCCTGTGACCTGAGAACGCTGCCAAACCGAGTAGTCTGTATATTGAAAACTAAGAACTGGTAATACGGCTTCTGTTCCTGATTGATACGAAGCATATAATGTTTTAAATTCATTGACAATAATTGATGAAGACCATCCATCTGTGGCGATATGATGACGCACCAATAATAGAATATGCTCATTGTCTGATACTTTGATTACTGTAGCACGAAGCATATAATCTTTTGAAAGGTCAAAGGCTTTGTTGACTTCTTTGGCTATCAATGCTTCATGATCCTCAACAGAATTCAAAATACTAAGCTCCCAACGATCAGAACATTGCAATTCCTGATACGCAATACCGTCTTTTTCTACATATATAGTACGAAGCGCTTCATGACGCTCTATAATTGTTTTTAAAGCGCGTGAAAGATATGCTGTATTAAGATCTCCTTTCAGGTTTAACAATGTAGGTACATGATAATGCTCACTCCCTTTTAACTTGTCTATAAACCACAGACGCTCCTGGGCATAAGATAACGGAATGTCATTTGGTAAATCTTGTTTGCTTACCAAAGGAAGTACTGAACCAGCATCTTGTATTTCTATAAAAGAAGCTAATGCTGAAATATTAGTATGATCGAATATGTCTGTAATCGTAACAGCTACATTCATTGTACTCTTAATAGCCGACAATAAACGAACTGCTAATAGAGAATGTCCTCCCAGTTCAAAGAAATCATCCGTAACTCCAATTTGTTCTATATTTAATAAATCCTGCCAGATCGCAACCAATGTTTCTTCTGTTTTTGTAGTAGCGGCTACATATTCACGCTCATTATTAACTTCAGGATCCGGCAATGCTTTTCTGTCTATTTTTCCGTTTGAGGTTAACGGCATCTGATCCAGTACAACATACGCCTGTGGAACCATATAATCCGGAACAAGTCCTGAAAGGTAAGATTTTAACTCAGACTCTGAATAACCCTCTTCTGCAACCAGATAACTCACTAAACGTTTCACGCCCGTACTGTCTTCCTTAAACAAAACTTCGCTTTGTACAATACCGGAGTACCCTTGTATCACGCGACTGATTTCTTTTAATTCTACACGATAACCGCGTATTTTAACCTGATCGTCAACGCGTCCTAAAAATTCTATTTCTCCCAGTGAATTCCTGCGTACTAAATCTCCGGTTTTGTATAAAACCAAACTCTTTCCTTCTGAAAATGGATTGGCGATAAACTTCTCTTTCGTTAAATCTTCACGATTCAAATAGCCTTTTGAAATTCCTGATCCTCCCAATAATAATTCTCCTGAAACTCCAATTGGGCATAACGACATATCGCTGCTTACAATATAGGCTTCACTCTCTGAGAATAATTTCCCAACCGGAATGGTAACATAATCAAAATCAGGATCTACTTTATGCAATAACTTTCCGATTGTACTCTCAGTAGGACCATAATGGTTCACGATAGCTACGTTTGGATTTTGTGACGCTATTTCTTTTATATACGATACCTGCAACACATCTCCTCCAAATATTAAGGTACGTGTTGGCAATAACAATTCTGTATCGATGCGTAATGCCTGCCAGTGGCTTGGTACAATTTTGATACAATCAATCTGGTGTGTGTTGAAATAAGATTGTAATTTAACCCCATCCATTAAAGTTTCTTTGTTGAATAAATGCAAACATCCACCACTCAATAAAGAACCGTACAATACCGTATTGCCTAAATCAGCAGAAAGTGAAGACATTAATCCGAAACTTTTGTTTGCACTAATTGAAATCTTAGCCTCTAATCCCTGATAATAATCTACCAGATTCTTGTGGCTCACCTGAACTCCTTTTGGATGTCCTGTTGTTCCCGAAGTATATATTACATAAGCTGTGGTATCTTCTGTGGCCAATGATGAAAAAGTAACATCTTCTGGCAATGCCGCAATATCTGCAAACTGAATATCAATAGAAAACACCGGAACCGAAAACTCAATAACATCAAATAAACTCTCCGAGGCTATAAGAAGGCATTTTACTTTTGCTTCTTCCAGCATATATTGCTGACGTTCTTTTGGCAAAGAAGCATCTATTGGAACATAACCTGCTCCTGATTTTAAAATCGAAAGAATACCAAGGAATGACCAGTTTGAGGTATCCATCATGATACCCATCAGATCGTTTTGCTTCAGGTCGTAAGTCTGTTGGTAATAATAGGCCAATCGCGTTGAAGCTTCATCCAGCTCTTTGTAGGTCATACGGCTGTCATTATAAACAAATGCAACGGCATCCGGATTTTTTGTTACCTGTTCCTCAAAAAGAGACAAGACCGTTCCTTCGCCAGATAGTGTATAGCCAAGTGTATTATAATCTGTGATTAAGGCATGCTCTTCTTCCTGGCTTAACATTGCCAGATTGCCTATTGATAAAGTACTGTCAGCTAAAATAGTATTTAGCAGATTCTCATAATGTGATCTCAGGGATGATATTGTTGATGAACGGAACAAATCACTGCAATAGTTGAATGAAAACTGAATGCCTTCAGGGCTGTCTTCTGCAAAAATAGTAAGGTCAAACTTCGAAATATCATAATCCATTGACACTGATTCAATGGTAATATCGCTGAACTCCGCAATTTTAGCATCCGGATTGTTGTTTAAAACAAACAATACCTGAAACAACGAACTTCTGCTTTTGTCTCGTGTATTCTCTACGCGGTCCACTACTTTTTCAAACGGAACAGCGATGTGATCATAAGCTTCCAGAGTGGTTTGCTTAACTGATTTTAAAACTTCATTAAAAGATGGATTACCGGACAAGTCGCTTCGCAGTGCCAGTGTATTGACAAAGAAACCAATCATGGATTCTAATTCCTGCTGCGGACGATTGGAAACGGTAGTTCCAACACAAATATCGGATTGACCACTGTAGCGGTATAACAATACTTTGTAAACACTCAACAATAACATAAACAAGGTCACGCCTTCTTCTTTGGCATAAGCTCGTAAAGCATTACTACGATCGCTGTCTAATCTAAAATTAACATAATCTCCGCGGCTGCTCTGAACTGCAGGTCTTACATAATCCGTAGGAAGTGCAGAAGGTGCAACACCTGCTAATTTATTTTGCCAGTAATCTAACTTCTCTGACAAGTAATCTCCTGTGACCTGAGAACGCTGCCAAACCGAGTAGTCTGTATATTGAAAACTAAGAACTGGTAATACGGCTTCTGTTCCTGATTGATACGAAGCATATAATGTTTTAAATTCATTGACAATAAGTGATTCAGACCATCCATCTGTGGCGATATGATGACGCACCAATACTAAAATATGTTCCTGATCTGATATCCTGATCACCGTTGCACGAAGCATATAATCTTTAGAAAGATCAAAAGCCCTGCTCACTTCTTCGGATATGAATGTTTTACGATCCTCAACAGAATTCAAAATACTAAGCTCCCAACGATCAGAAGATTGCAATTCCTGATACGCAATACCGTCTTTTTCAATATATACTGTTCGCAAAGCCTCATGACGCTCGACAATGGTTTTTAAAGCGCGTGAAAGATATGCTGTATTAAGATCTCCTTTCAGGTTTAATACGGTAGGCATATGGTAATGCTCACTTCCTTTTAACTTGTCTATAAACCACAAACGTTCCTGAGCATAAGATAACGGAATAGCTTCAGGTAGTTCTTGTTTAATAATCAAAGGAAGTGCTACAGTATCATCCTGCACTTCTATAAATGAAGCTAAAGCTGAAATCGTAGGATTACTGAATACATTGGTAATAGTAACACCAACATTTAGTGCTTTCTTGATGGCTGATATTAATCGAACTGCTAATAGAGAATGTCCTCCCAGTTCAAAGAAATTATCCGTAACCCCAACTTGCTCTGCATTCAATAAATCCTGCCAGATCGCAACCAATGTTTCCTCTAATGCTGTACCCGGAGCAACATATTCATGTGCTCTACTGAAAACAGGATCCGGTAATGCCTTTCTATTTACTTTACCATTAGATGTTAATGGCATTTCATCCAGCTCTACCATAATTCCGGGAATCATATAATTAGGAATATGTTCTTTTAAGTAGGCAATCACATCGTCTTTTGTTTTATCTTCTTTAAGAACGATGTACGCAATTAATTCATTTACTCCGTAAGCATCTTCTCTGGCTATGACAACCCCCTGATGTATCGATGGACAACTATTGATAACGGTGTCCATTTCGCCTAATTCAATTCTGTAACCTCTAATTTTTACCTGACTGTCTTCTCTGCCCAGGTATTCTATATTTCCATCCTGAAGCCATTTTGCATTATCACCGGTTCTGTATAATTTTCCTTCTCCAAATGGGTTATTTACAAATCGATACGCATTGATTTCAGGAAGATTGATGTATCCTCTCGCAACCTGAATCCCTCCTATATATAATTCTCCCGTAACACCTTTAGGCTGAATATTCATTTCGTTATCCAAAATGTAAATCTGAGTATTGGCTACCGGTACCCCTATCGTAACACGTTTTAAATCTAGTGCTTTAAAAGGAACTATCCAGCTCGTAACATCAATAGAAGCTTCTGTAGGTCCATATAAATTACTTAATATAACATTCGGCAATACGCTTTGAAAATCTTCTACCTGATTTATTTTTAAAGCTTCTCCGCTACATACTACATTTTTTAAACTGGTACATTTAGCAACATCTATATCCAATAAGAAAGCACTTAACATAGAAGGTACAAAGTGAATCATTGTAACTTTATGTGTCGCAATTAACGATCTTAAATAATCACTATCCTTATGTCCTTCCGGTTTTGGAATTACTAATTTACAGCCCGATAACATAGGCAGAAAAAACTCCCATACCGATACATCAAAACAAAAAGTAGTTTTTTGTATCAATACATCATTATTGGTTAAGTTATAATATTCTTTAGCCCATAATAAACGGTTAACCAAACCTCTTTGCTCATTAACAACTCCTTTAGGATTTCCTGTAGATCCGGAGGTATAAATTACATACGCTGCATTTGAAACCGGTATTGCGACATCAAGATTAGCTGCTGACTGGTCTCCCAATACTAAATCATGTTTGTCAAGATTAAGTACGGTAATCGTTTCCGGTAAATCAATCATATTCAAACTATTGGCATTTACAAGTACAACTTTTGCCTTTGTATCCTCAATAATATAATCGATTCTTTCAGTTGGATAATGCGGATCAATAGGAACGTAAGCTCCGCCGGATTTCATAATTCCCAACATTCCAATGACCATCTCAAAAGAACGTTCCATACAAAGGCCAACAATAGACTCTGTTGTAATATTGATACTGCGCAAATAATGTGCAACCTGATTTGCTTTTGCATTTAATGCCGCAAAGGTCATCTCTTCTCCCTCATAAGCTAAAGCAATTCCTTCCGGATTATGGGCTACTTGTGTTTCAATCAAATCTACAATTGTTATATCTGTAGGATAATTGGTTGCCGTAGCGTTAAAGTCCTCCAGTAATTCTTTTTCTTCTTCTTTACTGATATAAGTTAATTGACCAATAGGAGTTTCCGGCTGAGATAATACACCTTCTAAAATTCGTTTATAATGCCTCATTAATCCTTCGATCATGTGGTATTCATACACTTCTGTATTATAAATAACATCAAAAATCAGTTGTCCTCCAACTTCCTGGAAATTAAGTTCTATATCTACTTTTGAAACTGTTTCTCCTAAATCAAGAATTGCATCCTTTATGGATAAAGATATTTCAGGAGACTCATTAATAACAGCTGTATTTTGAAGTACTAATAAAACATCAAATACAGTGCTTCTGCCTGCATCTCTTTTGATATTTAAGTTTTCTGCCAAACTATCAAAAGGATACATTTGATGATTAAACGATTCAAGTGTCTGTTCTTTGATTCGCTGATAGATTGATATAAAATTCTCCTCCGCATTTACTGTATTGCGTAATGCAAGTGTATTTACGTAAAAACCAATCTGATCTTCCAGATCTGCATGATTACGACCTGCCACCGGACTTCCTATAATAATATCTGTGTCCGAAGTATATTTATGAAAAAGAATGTTGATAGTGGTTAGTAAACTAATAAAAGTACTGCTGTTATTTTCTTTTGTAAAACGTTGAAGCATCTCCGTTATTTCTCCCGAAATATAAGTTCTCAAGTTGCGTCCTCTATGTGTTTTTACAGAAGGTCGGCGTTTCTCTGACGGAAGATCTAATATAGGTAATTCTCCTCCAAGATTCTCCAGCCAATAAGCTTTGTCTTTAGTAGATGCAGTTGTATTTATTTGTAAGGCCTGCCAATTTGCATAATCTTTATATTGAATATTAAGGGGCGCAAGTGAAGGAACTTTACCATTTACAAATGACTCATAAAATGTAAATACATCTTTTGATAATACATTCATCGACCATCCATCGCTTATAATATGATGCATATTATAATAGAAAACATAAGTCGCATCTTCTATTTGTAATAAACTCACACGGAATAAAGGTCCCGTTTCCAAATCAAATGGTACAAAAGAATCTTCGGCGATATAACGGGCAACACTCGCTTCTTTATCAATATCATTTCTGAAATCAATATAGGATAGTTTTAAATTTAAATCAGCTGCCGGTTGCACATATTGTCTTACCTCACCGTTTTCGTCCATTTTAAATGTAGTGCGTAATATCTCGTGACGGTTTACAGTGGCTGCAATTGCTTTTTGAAAGTACTCCATATCATAACTTCCCTTTAGCGTTGTACTCATGGGCATATTGTATACAACTGAACCTCCGTCAAATTGGCTTAGGGTCCAAAGACGACGTTGTCCTGCAGATAACTCATAACTTTCAGATACCGGAACAGGCGAAATCCCCTCAAAGGTCGATTCCATACTATTTTTGCTGTTTTTAAGTAAGGCAATAAGTCGCTCTTTATTGGTTGAAATATCGATTTTATCTTCCGCTGTAAGAGCCGCTGTATTTCCTGTTACTCTCAAATTCTCTTGTGAGTCATCCAGGAAAATTTGTACTTCTTTATTGGATAAACCAGTAATTATTGATTTGATATCTTTCATCTTAAAATGTTTACTTAAATGCTTTAAATTTGAATTAATAACTATATGATTAAAATGGTGCAATACAGGTATGACCTAAGCACATTGTTCTAAAAACAGTGTATTTATGTGGGGCTGTAATATTTTTTTATTAGATTTTGAATTGAAATGAATGCTCTTAGTAAGAGATATTCTGTAGGTATTTTTTAGTGTAAAAAACCGTAACTATAGATTTAAATTGCTTTAAAATCACTCAACAAAAATCAGAAATCCAAAAAACGATGTTTTAACGTTCTGCGACTATACACAACTAATTATTTTGAGAAAAAACTAAAATTAAGCCTTTGCAAAAGTGCTTTCTGTTCTGTTGGATAAATAAGACAAAGGAACGATTGCCGATATATTCTGACGTAATGAACTCAGTCGTACGCTAATCCTGTGCTGGTTATCGATTCTGAAAACTTCGCATTCCAGACCCGATAATTCGCCATGTGCGATGGTAACTTTATCTCCAATTTTGGGAAGCTCTTTATTGATCTGAACATCACTAATGTCCTTTCCTTCAACCAATAACTTGATCTGATGGATTTCTTTTTCTGAAACCTTGCCATATTCGTTTCCAAAAGACAAATACGAACAACCGCTGTCCACTGTCAGGACATCATGAAAATCTTTATTGGATTTGATGTTGACAAAAACGTAACTCGGAAATAAGGGAACCTGGATTTTTTTGGTGCGGTCACTCCATTTTCGAATGCTTGTTGCCATGGGTAGAAAAGCCTCCAGTTTTTTTTCTGTTAACTCTTTATAAACCTTACTCTCATGGCGGTATCTTACGTAAAGAACATGCCAGCCTTGTTTTCTATCCATAATTTTAAAAGTTTTTCGTGACACGCCATAGCTGCGCTGTAACCAGTCACATGGTTATTTTATTTAAGAAATGGTTTTGGTAACTAAATAGATTTATATGCTTTACCTCAAAAGGTAATTGGGTAACTGGTAACCTGGGTAATGATAATTTGATTTAATTCTCCGAAAATATACTTTTATGTTTTTTAAACTTTCAAGGTAACTATTCCGCTTTTGAGAACTTTGTAAAAAAGGATAAACAAACAACTGATCTTTTTTTTACTGGAGTAAACTTACAATACAAAATTTCATATCTAACTACACCAAAGGGTAGTTACGCTTCTCAGTATTAAATACTACCCTATTGGGTAGTTGATAGCTTTTGGCCGAAACCCCGAAAGTTTCTTCAGGTAAAACCAAATCCTTATTTGCGTTATAAAAATCTATAAGTCCGTGGTAAGACATGCTTACAGGGATCGTTTCTGAACCCAGGTATTCAATAGATTTACCTACAATTTTTGCCTTGATTCCCATTAATGTCAAAACGCGAAGCAGTTTGGCATCTATCTCTGCAAAAGCAATATTATCCTTATGGGTACAGATTGGCGCAATAGCCGAAACCAACAGTCTTTTAAGAATGTTTAAATCACGGACTCCTTTCTTGATAGCAAAACGACCAATATGCCAGATTTCATGAATGTCACTGCCCCCTGTACAAAGAAAAGGGTTGATCCCGAACATCTTCTGGATAGGCAATACGCTCACAAAATCCCATTTAAGGACTCTGATCGTGCCTACTAAATCGCCAAAATCGTTCTTTACAGCGAAAATTTTTGAATTCTCCAAAAAACCCATCTCTTCTTTGTAAACAGCATCAATATCTTTTTGATAATGCTTTGGAAAGACTTCATTTGAATGATGATTGAAATTTTCTGTCACTACAAATTTTGACATGTGAAAGATCTCGTTTTGACTAATTGACTGGTGGTTTATTTTGCTTATCATGGTCGTTTATTTTTACCCAAACTATCACCACAATTTACGCTTCGTATTACACAAAATACTAGTTATCAATAAACTAAGCAAATACTACCCTTAAGTGTAGTAAAAAAAGAGCCGTATTGTTAAAAAAAGCAGCAAATCAAAAACAAATGAACATTCTTCCCGAATTGAAGTTAAATTCATATAGAAATAAAAATATTTTAACATCATATCTCCAATTTTTCCTATATTCACACCGTATTAAAAATATGGTAATATGGTAATTGAAAACGACTTTTTTTCCTCTAACAACACGGTACAAAAAATTTCCGAAGATGAAGCCCTACGACTTGGGAATTACTTAGAATTAGTCAAGGCATTTGCAAGAACTACTTACAGTAGTATCTATATCATAGATTATGAGAAAAAAGGCTTTGAATATGTGTCGGAAAACCCCTTATTTCTATGCGACCACACCCCGCAGGAAGTACAGGAGCTGGGCTATGCCTTTTACTTTAAGTATGTAGTAAAAGACGATTTGGATCTCTTATTGAAGATTAACACCATAGGGTTTGATTTCTACCAAAATATACCCCTGGAAGAGCGGATACATCATACTATTTCATACGACTTTCGCTTAAAGAATCCCAGCGGGAAAACTTTTTTGGTGAACCAAAAACTGACTCCCGTATTTTTAACCAATGACGGTAAAATATGGAAGTCAATTTGCATTATTTCACTTTCCTCGGAACTGCAATCCGGAAACATTAAAATTTATAAAAAAGGTGAAAACAAAATATTCAGCTATGACCTGGAAGGAAATTTCTGGAAAACATTGAAAAAAATTGAACTCACAAGTCGCGAAAAAGAAGTATTACAATACTCCATTAGAGGCTTTACAATCGCCAATATGGCAGAAAGCATGTTTGTCTCTGCTGATACAATTAAATTTCATAAAAGAAAACTATTCACCAAACTTGGCGTGGCAAATATTGCAGAAGCAATAGCATACGCAACCAGTAACAAATTAATTTAAAGACCTATACTTCTTCGTCAATAATGGTGGACAAATAAAATTCAGGGAATTTTTTAAACTTCTTCCCGGTAGCAATGTTATAAAGCAAATGCGTACATACGGCAGCTACTGACCATGACGCTATAGACAACTGCGGAGGAGGTAAAGATTCCTTCTCATTTTTATATTTTTCAACAATACTATCGATCCATTTTTGCGGATTTCCCCAAAATCGCATATAACTTGATGCGTACTCCACCATAGTTACTTCATTAAATTGTTCGTCAGGATTTACTATTGCGTTTAGCAGAAGACCATCCTTGGCAATTACAGTAACCAAGCTTCCCCATCCTATATTGTACGGATGCAGAATTGGAATGTCTAGTTTTTGGCAAGCTGTATCAAATATCAGCGGTACCGGAGATGAAAAATCAAGTGCATTGACTGCTGCTTTATGACCTTTAATATGATCCCCTACATTTTCAACAGTTAAGAAAAAATCGAGACAATTGATTTCCGCGTTTTTATTAATCGATTTCAATCGTCTGGCCAAAGCATCTACCTTGTTCGAATCGACATCATCTTCAGTATAATTCTGTCTGTTCAAATTAGACCGCTCTACCTGATCACCATCTACAATTGTAATCTTTTCAAAGCCAAAACGTAGTGCGCATTCAGCAATCACACTGCCGATCCCACTTCCCGCCAACAAAATTGGAAAGTTTTTTATTATCTCTTGCTCTTCTTCAGTGAGATAAAGTCTATTTCTTGTATAACGATCTTCCATAAGTAGTTTTTTAAGTCAAAATTAAATATAAACAACTTGTATTTCTTTACCCAAAAGGGTAGTTTTTCCTCGTTCTCTCCCCAATAACACTACTTTAATGACATTTGAAAAAATTATTGCCTGCAGACCTAAACTAAATGAAAAAAATTGATTTTTAGAAACGATTAACAATCTTTTAAGACAAAAGAATCCCTATTTAGATTAAAACATTAATAATCAAAACTTTAAACTTCTAATTAATAAAATTAAAATCTGTCAGTCTGAAACCAATACTATATAAAAACAAAAAAACAGCTACAAGAACACTCTCGCAGCTGTTTAATTTAGTAATTCTTATATCGTGATTATAACTTTTCTAAGACTGTTCTATAATTTTAAAAAACCAATTCTTCGCCAACAACAGAAGAAATTATGTGTTGATTATTTAGAATTTGTACGGATTCTATGTAGCGTGCCAAATTCTTAATGGTTGGTTCATAATATAATTCTTTAAGGTCAATTTTGATATTGAATTCTTTCTGTATCTTAGAAATTACCTGAATTGCTTTTAAACTGTGTCCTCCAAGCGCAAAGAAGTTATCTGTAACCCCTGTTTTTTTCGATCCTAATATGTCCTGCCAGATCGTAACCAGTTGTTCTTCGATTTCATTAGCAGGAGCTAGGTATTCCAGTTGGATACTATCTTCTGTGCTTACCGCAGGCAATGCTTTCTTATCGATCTTACCATTGGGCGTAAGCGGCAGTGCTTCTAAAGACACATAATAACCAGGTAACATATACTCCGGTAATTCGCGTCCCAGAGATAATCGAAGTTGATTTCTGTCTACGGCCCCAGTACTTACAAGATAACTAACAATAACCTGCTCGCCCTGAACCATGGCAGTTACCACTACACATTGTTCGATTCCTTCCTGGGATTCTAATACCTGTTCTATCTCACCCAGTTCTATGCGATATCCCCTAATTTTGACCTGACTGTCTTTTCTGCCCAGGCAGGCTATGGTGCCATCAGGCAACCATTTGCCTAAGTCCCCCGTTTTATAAAGCTTGCCGCTTTCTGAGAAAGGATTTTCTATAAATTTTTCTGCCGTTAATTCCGGTTGGTATAAATATCCTCTGGACAGTCCGTCACCGGAAATACAGATCTCGCCAATTATTCCAACGGGCTGCAGGGCCAAAGCATCGGACAGGATGTAAAACTGAGTGTTGTCTATCGCTTTACCAATAGGAACCGAACTCTCATAAGATCCTTCAACACGATAATAACTGCTGTAAGTGGTATCCTCAGATGGTCCGTATAAATTTCTAAGGGCAATGCCTGAATCTTTAAAATGATTGGCAATACTCACCGGAAAAGCTTCTCCGGCAAGATTTATCCCTACGGCATTTGCAAACGAAATGCCTTTATCGATAAGGTTATGAATAACAGAAGGCACTGTATTGATCAATACTTTTTTATCCTGATCCAGATAATCCCCTATTGATAATCCGTTGGGTAATAAGCGAATCTGTTTTCCTATACTCAAAGGATAGAAAAGTTCGTATACCGATAAATCGAAACAATGGGAGGTTCCTGCATAAAGAAGATCAAAATCAGTATCACTAAATTCTCTCTGCGACCAGTGCAGCATAAAAGAAGCATTTTTGTGCGTAATCATAACCCCTTTTGGTTTACCCGTAGATCCTGAAGTATAAATAATATACGCCAGATTATCTGCATTAAAGGATACCTCCGGAAGTGATGTTGCAATACGGTCTGATGCTTTGAAAGCCGATAAAAACGCTTCGTCTATCGTGACTTTACATTTACTGTCTTCCTCAATATAGGCAATACGTTGTGCAGGATAATTAGGATCGATAGGAACATAGGCACAGCCTGCTTTTAAAACAGCCAGTAAGGAGATTAAAAGCCATTCGCTGCGATCTAATTTCACACCTACTAAATCTTCTGTTTCTAAATTATAATTGCTTAGCAAATAATGAGACAGGCTGTTGGATAATTCATCCAGTTCTTTGTAGGTAAAACTTTTATTGTCACAAATTAAAGCGATACTTTCAGGAGTTTTGCCTGCCTGGTGAACCACCAAATCGACCATTGTAGTAACCGGATAATCAACGGTTGTATTATTAAAATCACGTAATAATTGAGATGCTTCACTAAACCCTAAATAATTAAGGGTGGCAACTTTTTGATTCGGTCTTTGGATCGCCTGGGTTAAAAAGCTATCAAAATGGGAGAACAAACGTTCTATAAAATCCAGCTCATAAATATCTGTATTGTATTCTATGTACAAGAATAACTGACCTTTATTTTCTGAAAAAGCAAACGTTAAATCAAACTTACTGGAGGAATCCTGCGAGTGCTTATAATGCGAAATTTCAATCTCATTTAATGTCAGATCATTGGATAGTAATAATTCTTCCTGATTTTGAAATACCACTAAAGCATCAAATAAAACCGATCTGCTTACATCTCTTTTTATCTCCAGCTCTTCCACCAAGCTGTCAAAAGGATATTCCTGATGAGAATAGGCATTCAATAAGGTTTCTTTTTGTATGGCCAATAATTCTTCAAAAGTCGTTTCCTGCTCAAAAGTCGTACGAATCGCCAGTGTATTTAAATACAATCCTACCTGATTCTCTAAATCGCTATGCTCTCTTCCTGCTACAGGAGTTCCCAAAACAATGTCTGTAGTATTGGCATATCGCGAAAGCAATCCATTGATTCCGGCCATTAACACCATAAAAAGTGTCACACCATTTTGTTGGGCATAAGTATTCAGCTGAGCCGTAGTGGTTTTAGAAAATGAATAACTTAATCCAGAACCATTATAGGTTTTAAGCTTTGGCCTTATTTTATCAGAGGGTAATTCTAAAACAGGCAAATCGCCTGAAAAGATATTCAGCCAGAATGTCCTGGCTTTTTCCAGTACAGACTGTCTCGATTCGCTGTTTTGCCATTCAGAGTAATCTTTATACTGAATAGGTAAATCCGGTAATGTCAGGTTACTTCCCGTTGATAATCTATTATAAATAGTTACAAATTCTTTGCTCAATATTCCCATAGACCAGCCATCACCAATAATATGGTGCATATTTAGCATCAGGATATTGCGATCAGCAGACACTTTTACAATATCGCCTATAAACAAGGGGCCTTTTTCTAAATCAAAAGCATGTTTTTGAATTGTGTTAGCGTGATGTAGTACTGCCTCGCGTGGAGCATTCGTTAAATCTATCGTTTGCAAAGATCCTGTATAGCAATCAACAGGAACGATATACTGTCCTAATTTTCCTTGTGCATTTTCTTTAAAAACAGTACGTAAACTCTCATGCCGTCCTATTATAATTTTAAAAGCTTCGGTTAATTTGTCAAAATCCAGCACTCCTTTAAATTCAAAGGCGTCAAAAATGTTATAAGCCGAATTTCCTTTTTCAAACTGACTCAGTGTCCATAATCGGTGTTGAGACGAAGTAAGGGCATAAGCGTCTTTTACTTCTGCTTTAGGAATAGATTCAGAAGAAGAAAGTAAGCTGATCAGTTCCTTTTTATGAGCTTTAATATCATCAATAATTTCAGGAGTCAAAGCACCTTTAGGAGCATTAATTTTCAGGTTTCCATTCTCTATCGTAAGTCTGATTTTTAAGGACTGTAGCGTATGTATTAAATTTTCTATCACAATATTATTTTTTAAGTGAATTTGAAACGTATGGGGATTTTATAGGATCACAACATCATTATTATTCAATTGGATAACAATAAGAATAGGTCTGAAATGAATAGGTCTTATAAATGCTAAAAGCACGACTATTGTATAGCCATGCTTAAAAAAATGAATTTTATGCGTAAAAAATAAAAAAACTATATCATGATCTCATCAAGACCATCAACTGTATCTACCGCTAATTGATTTTGAAAAACAATAAATTTTAGTTTTTTCGAAACTCCAATAATTTCCTGGGTTTCGTATAAATCTTTAATGGTGAATCTCGTATCAAAAGCCCTGTTTATTCTGTTGATTAAAACGGTGGCTTTTAAGCTATTTCCGCCCAACTCAAAAAAGTTATCCGTAATACCTACTCTTTCTAATCCTAATATGTCCTGCCAAATGGTAACCAGTTGTTCTTCGATTTCATTGCCTGGCGCTATGTATTCAAGCTGGATAACATCTTCTGTGCTTACCGCAGGCAATGCTTTCTTATCGATCTTACCATTGGGTGTCAGGGGAAATTCATCCATAAAGACATAAAAACCCGGTAACATATACTCCGGCAGTTCGCGTCCCAGAGATAATCTTAACTGGTGTTTGTCTATTTCAGAAGCATTAACCAGATAAGCCACAATAACCTGCTCGCCATTTATCTCTTTTGCCAGCACTACGCATTGATCAATTCCTTCCTGGGATTCTAATACCTGTTCTATCTCACCCAGTTCTATGCGATATCCACGAATTTTGACCTGACTGTCTTTTCTGCCCAGGCAGGCTATGGTGCCATCAGGCAACCATTTGCCTAAGTCCCCCGTTTTATAAAGCTTGCCGCTTTCTGAGAAAGGATTTTCTATAAATTTTTCTGCCGTTAATTCCGGTTGGTATAAATATCCTCTGGACAGTCCGTCACCGGAAATACAGATCTCGCCAATTATTCCAACGGGCTGCAGGGCCAAAGCATCGGACAGGATGTAAAACTGAGTGTTGTCTATCGCTTTACCAATAGGAACCGAACTCTCATAAGATCCTTCAACACGATAATAACTGCTGTAAGTGGTATCCTCAGATGGTCCGTATAAATTTCTAAGGGCAATGCCTGAATCTTTAAAATGATTGGCAATACTCACCGGAAAAGCTTCTCCGGCAAGATTTATCCCTACGGCATTTGCAAACGAAATGCCTTTATCGATAAGGTTATGAATAACAGAAGGCACTGTATTGATCAATACTTTTTTATCCTGATCCAGATAATCCCCTATTGATAATCCGTTGGGTAATAAGCGAATCTGTTTTCCTATACTCAAAGGATAGAAAAGTTCGTATACCGATAAATCGAAACAATGGGAGGTTCCTGCATAAAGAAGATCAAAATCAGTATCACTAAATTCTCTCTGCGACCAGTGCAGCATAAAAGAAGCATTTTTGTGCGTAATCATAACCCCTTTGGGTTTACCCGTAGATCCTGAAGTATAAATAATATACGCCAGATTATCTGCATTAAAGGATACCTCCGGAAGTGATGTTGCAATACGGTCCGATGCTTTGAAAGCCGATAAAAACGCTTCGTCTATCGTGACTTTACATTTACTGTCTTCCTCAATATAAGCAATACGTTGTGCAGGATAATTAGGATCGATAGGAACATAGGCACAGCCTGCTTTTAAAACAGCCAGTAAGGAGATTAAAAGCCATTCGCTGCGATCTAATTTCACACCTACTAAATCTTCAGTTTCTAAATTATAATTGCTTAGCAAATAATGAGACAGGCTGTTGGATAATTCATCCAGTTCTTTGTAGGTAAAACTTTTATTGTCACAAATTAAAGCGATACTTTCAGGAGTTTTGCCTGCCTGGTGAACCACCAAATCGACCATTGTAGTAACCGGATAATCAACGGTTGTATTATTAAAATCACGTAATAATTGAGATGCTTCACTAAACCCTAAATAATTAAGGGTGGCAACTTTTTGATTCGGTCTTTGAATGGCCTGGGTTAAAAAGCTATCAAAATGGGAGAACAAACGTTCTATAAAATCCAGTTCATAGATATCTGTATTGTATTCTATGTACAAGGACAATTCCCCTTTTTTCTCTGAAAAAATAAAGCTTATGTCAAACTTACTGAATGATTTTTCCAGATTTTTGTAGGGAGACACTTCAACACCATTTAATTTTAAACCTCCGGAAACTAATAATTCTTCCTGATTTTGAAGAACAACCAAAGCATCAAATAAAACCGATCTGCTTAAATCTCTTTTTATTTCCAATTCTTCCACCAAACTGTCAAAAGGATATTCCTGATGAGAATAGGCATTCAATAAGGTTTCTTTTTGTATGGCCAATAATTCTTCAAAAGTCGTTTCCTGCTCAAAGGTCGTACGAATCGCCAGTGTATTTAAATACAATCCTACCTGATTCTCTAAATCGCTATGCTCTCTTCCTGCTACAGGAGTTCCTAAAACAATGTCTGTAGTATTGGCATATCGCGAAAGTAATCCGTTGATTCCGGCCATTAAAACCATAAAAAGCGTCACACCGTTTTGTTGGGCATAAGTATTCAGCTGGGCCGTAGTGGTTTTAGAAAATGAATAGTCTAAACCTGAACCGTTATAGGTTTTAAGCTTTGGCCTTATTTTATCAGAGGGTAATTCTAAAACAGGCAAATCGCCTGAAAAGGTATTCAGCCAAAATGTTCTGGCTTTTTCCAGTACAGACTGTCTGGATTCGCTGTTTTGCCATTCAGAGTAATCTTTATACTGAATAGGTAAATCCGGTAATATTACTTCATCACCTGTAGACAATCTATTATAAATAGCCATAAATTCTTTGCTCAAAACTCCCATAGACCAGCCATCGCCAATAATATGGTGCATATTTAGCATCAGGATATTGCGATCAGCAGACACTTTTACAATATCTCCTATAAACAAGGGCCCTTTTTCTAAATCAAAAGCATGTTTTTGGATCGTATCAGCATGATCACTCAACATCTGATTTGTCGCATCACTTAACTCTATTATTTGTAAAGCTCCCCTATATTGGGCAACAGGAACGATATACTGACCTAATTCTCCTTGTGCATTTTCTTTAAAAACAGTGCGTAAACTCTCATGCCGTGCTATTATAATTTTAAAAGCTTCGGTTAATTTGTCAAAATCCAGCGTTCCTTTAAATTCAAAGGCGTCAAAAATGTTATAAGCCGAATTTCCTTTTTCAAACTGACTCAGTGTCCATAATCGGTGTTGAGACGAAGTAAGGGCATAAGCGTCTTTTACTTCTGCTTTAGGAATAGATTCAGAAGAAGAAAGTAAGCTGATCAGTTCCTTTTTATGAGCTTTAATATCATCAATAATTTCAGGAGTCAAAGCACCTTTAGGAGCATTAATTTTCAGGTTTCCATTCTCTATCGTAAGTCCAATTTCTAGTGACTGTAGTGTATGTATTAAATTTTCTATCACAATATTATTTTTTAAACGTAAATTTTAAACTCATCTATATTTTTAAGAATTCTACCGCTATTATTATTTTATGGATAACAATAAGTTCTATTAAAGGCATTTTTTATATCATTATTTCATCAAGATCGTTAGCTGTCTTTATGGCTAATTGATTTTGAAAAACAATAAATTTTAGTTTTTTCGAAACTCCAATAATTTCCTGGCTTTCATATAAATCCTGAATGGTGAATCTCGTATCAAAAGCCCTGTTTATTCTGTTGATTAAAACGGTGGCTTTTAAGCTATTTCCGCCCAACTCAAAAAAGTTATCCGTAATACCTACTCTTTCTAATCCTAATATGTCCTGCCAAATGGTAACCAGTTGTTCTTCGATTTCATTGCCTGGCGCTATGTATTCAAGCTGGATAACATCTTCTGTGCTTACCGCAGGCAATGCTTTCTTATCGATCTTACCATTGGGTGTCAGGGGAAATTCATCCATAAAGACATAAAAACCCGGTAACATATACTCCGGCAGTTCGCGTCCCAGAGATAATCTTAACTGGTGTTTGTCTATTTCAGAAGCATTAACCAGATAAGCCACAATAACCTGCTCGCCATTTATCTCTTTTGCCAGCACTACGCATTGATCAATTCCTTCCTGGGATTCTAATACCTGTTCTATCTCACCCAGTTCTATGCGATATCCACGAATTTTGACCTGACTGTCTTTTCTGCCCAGGCAGGCTATGGTGCCATCAGGCAACCATTTGCCTAAGTCCCCCGTTTTATAAAGCTTGCCGCTTTCTGAGAAAGGATTTTCTATAAATTTTTCTGCCGTTAATTCCGGTTGGTATAAATATCCTCTGGACAGTCCGTCACCGGAAATACAGATCTCGCCAATTATTCCAACGGGCTGCAGGGCCAAAGCATCGGACAGGATGTAAAACTGAGTGTTGTCTATCGCTTTACCAATAGGAACCGAACTCTCATAAGATCCTTCAACACGATAATAACTGCTGTAAGTGGTATCCTCAGATGGTCCGTATAAATTTCTAAGGGCAATGCCTGAATCTTTAAAATGATTGGCAATACTCACCGGAAAAGCTTCTCCGGCAAGATTTATCCCTACGGCATTTGCAAACGAAATGCCTTTATCGATAAGGTTATGAATAACAGAAGGCACTGTATTGATCAATACTTTTTTATCCTGATCCAGATAATCCCCTATTGATAATCCGTTGGGTAATAAGCGAATCTGTTTTCCTATACTCAAAGGATAGAAAAGTTCGTATACCGATAAATCGAAACAATGGGAGGTTCCTGCATAAAGAAGATCAAAATCAGTATCACTAAATTCTCTCTGCGACCAGTGCAGCATAAAAGAAGCATTTTTGTGCGTAATCATAACCCCTTTGGGTTTACCCGTAGATCCTGAAGTATAAATAATATACGCCAGATTATCTGCATTAAAGGATACCTCCGGAAGTGATGTTGCAATACGGTCCGATGCTTTGAAAGCCGATAAAAACGCTTCGTCTATCGTGACTTTACATTTACTGTCTTCCTCAATATAAGCAATACGTTGTGCAGGATAATTAGGATCGATAGGAACATAGGCACAGCCTGCTTTTAAAACAGCCAGTAAGGAGATTAAAAGCCATTCGCTGCGATCTAATTTCACACCTACTAAATCTTCAGTTTCTAAATTATAATTGCTTAGCAAATAATGAGACAGGCTGTTGGATAATTCATCCAGTTCTTTGTAGGTAAAACTTTTATTGTCACAAATTAAAGCGATACTTTCAGGAGTTTTGCCTGCCTGGTGAACCACCAAATCGACCATTGTAGTAACCGGATAATCAACGGTTGTATTATTAAAATCATGCAATAATTGAGATGCTTCACTAAACCCTAAATAATTAAGGGTGGAAACTTTTTGATTCGGTCTTTGGATCGCCTGGGTTAAAAAGCTATCAAAATGGGAGAACAAACGTTCTATAAAATCCAGCTCATAAATATCTGTATTGTATTCAATATGTAACTGTAATTGCCCTTTGTGCTGTGAAAAAATAAAGCTTAAATCAAATTGGCTCACTTTTCTTTGATATCCTTTATGGGGTTTTAAAGTCAAACCTTCAATTTGAAAACGATCTGATCCAAATAAATCTTGTTGATTTTGCAATACAACCAAAACATCAAAAAGAGCAGATCTACTGGTATCTCTGCCTAAACCTAATTCTTCTACAAGATTATCAAGAGGATATTCCTGATGAGAATAGGCATTCAATAAGGTCTCTTTTTGTATGTCTAATAATTCTTCAAAAGTAGCCTCTTGTTCAAAAGTGGTACGAATCGCCAGTGTATTTAAATACAATCCTATTTGATTTTCTAAATCACTATGTTCTCTTCCTGCTACAGGAGTCCCTAAAACAATATCTGTGGTATTGGCATATCGCGAAAGTAATCCGTTGATTCCGGCCATTAAAACCATAAAAAGACTGACATCATGATTTTCTGAAAATAATTTCAAATTGGCACTTGCCACTTTCGAAAAATTATACGTAGCCGAATCTCCCGAATACGTCTTAATTTTTGGTCGCATCTTAGCTGCAGGTAATTCTAATACAGGTATATGCCCCTTAAATACATTCAACCAATATGCTTCTGATGCCTTCAATTTAGAAGTCTGATTTTGACTTCTCATCCAGGAGGCATAATCTTTATATTGCATTGTCAGTTCCGGTAAATTGATTTTTTTAGTCTGAACGAGACTGTCGTAAATTGTGATAAGTTCTTTGCTTAATATTCCCATAGACCAGCCATCGCTAATAATATGATGCATATTAAAGAGTAAGACATGTTTGCTTTCTGACAATTTTATGAGACTTAAACGTACTAAAGGCGCTTCTTCTAAATCAAATTGATATTTATAGCTCTCCACAACTCTTCTTTCTAAAACGCCATCCTGATCTTCAACTTCACTATAATCAAAATAATCCATTTTAAAATCAATAGCTGAAGCCTCAACAATAAACTGACGTACTTCTCCTTCGTCATTTCTTTTGAAAAATGTTCTTAAGATTTCATGTCTGGAAATTACCGTTTTAAATGCTCCTGTTAAGTTTTCAACATCTAATGTTCCTTCTATTTCAAATGAAGCAGGAATATTGTAAGCTTCCTTACCACCTTCAAACTGGCTTAATATCCATAAACGATGCTGAGAAGATGTTAAAACATAATTTTCCTGAGTTTCTACTTTTGGTATCGCTTCAAACGTTGATGCTTCCAGTCTGGATATAATTTGTAAAATTGTAGGGTTCAAAAACACCTCTTTTACACTTATCTGATATCCTAATTGGCGATTAATCTTATTTACTACTAAAGTAACTTTTAAACTATGCCCTCCTAATTCAAAAAAATTGTCTGTTATCCCTATATTCTTAATTCCCAGTATTTCTTCCCATATTGCTACTAATTCTTTCTCTAAGACGGTTTCGGGCGCGACATATTTCTGTTGAATAATATCATCTATACCCACAGATGGCAATGCTTTCTTATCAATTTTACCATGAGAGGTTAGCGGAATAGCTGGTAGCTGGACATAGTAGCCCGGTAACATATAATCCGGCAAATGATTGCTCAATATAGAACGAAGTTCTTGTTTGTCTACTTGTTTTTCTCCAACAAAATAGGAAACAAGTACCTGCTCACCATCGATATCCTGTACATCAACAACACATTGAATTATACCTTCCTGAGATACGATTGTATGTTCTATTTCTCCCAATTCTATACGGTATCCCCTTACTTTTACCTGATAATCTTTACGCCCTAAAAGTTCTATGGTCCCGTCAGGCAGCCATCTTCCCCAATCCCCTGTTTTATATAGTTTAGCTCCTTCTTTAAAAGGATGAGGAACAAACTTTTCTGAGGTTAAATCTTCATTATTTAAATATCCTCTGGACAAACTAATTCCTGAAATACATAATTCTCCAAAAACCCCAATAGGTTTTAGTGCAAGAGTATCTGATAAAATATAAATCTCCGAATCCTTCAGCGGTTTTCCGACAGGAATACTATTTCGCTCTAAATGACTTTTATTTATTTTACACATTGCAGCACTAATAGTGGCTTCTGTAGGTCCGTATTTATTATAGAAATCGGTAAACTTAATCATACGCTCCGCTAATTTTTTTGAGCAGATTTCTCCTCCGGCAATGACTCTTTTTAATGTTTTGCAAGACGAAAGATCATTTAAATAAGCTAGATAACCCGGGGTAGTATGCAGGTGGGTTATGGCGTATTCCTGCAACACATCTATAAAATCAACAGGATTAATAATACGTTCTTTTGATACTCCTATAAGTGAAGCTCCATTTAACAAGGCCAAAAAGATTTGTTCCATTGAGGCATCAAAAGCGGAGTTCGAAAATTGCAATACACGCTCTGAAGCATCAAATTCAAACACTTTTGTTTGATTGGCAATATAGTTTACCAGACTGTTATGTTCAATCATTACTCCTTTAGGTTTTCCTGTTGAACCAGAAGTATAAATTACATACATCAGATTATCTGAGGCTAGAGAAATTTCAGGTAATGAAGTCTCATAATGATCCTGATTCGCTATAAAGTCAGATAATAATTGCTCATCGACCACGACTTTACAATTTGTATCTTGTTCTATATAAGTGATTCTTTGTTGTGGGTAGCCCGGATCTATAGGAACATATGCTGCTCCGGTTTTTAAAACTGCTAATAATGCTATATAAATCCATTCACTGCGATCTAACTTTACTGTTATTAAATCCTCTAATTTAATAGCAAATTGGGTTAATAAATAATGCGCCAGCTGGTTCGAAATATCATCCAGTTCTTTGTAAGTCAAAGATCTGTTTTCAAAAATCAGGGCAACAGCATCCGGTGTTTTTGCAACCTGATCTTCAAACATTGAAACTGCTGTTTTGTCTAAAGGACAGTCTGTTTTTTTAGCATTAAAATCATGCAAAAGAATTTCTTTTTCTGATTCAGGAATACAATCTAAGGTAGCTAAAGACTGGGCAGGATTTTCGATCATTTCGTCAAGAATCTTAACATATACATTTAAAATGCGTTTCATTGTCGCATATTTAAAGATATCTGCATTATAATCCCATTCAACAGAAATTCTTCTGTCCGGCTTATTATCTGTTAAAAAATCAGTCTGTTCATATACCGTGTTTACAATGACACTGATATCAAATCGTGATCCTTTATTATGTCCTTTTAGAATTTCGATATCGGCATCCAATAAAGACATACTCTGTATTGGAACGTTCACAAAACTAAACATATACTGAAATAAGGGATGCAGATGTAACCCTCTTTCCGGGTTTATTCTTTCTACTACTTTACCAAAAGGGGTGTCATCATAAGCGTATGCCTCCAGACAAGTTTCTTTTACCCAGTTAAGAATATTTATTAAAGAATCATCGCTGCTAAAGGTTGTTCGCAATGCGATGGTATTTACAATCATACCCAAAACCTCCTGAAATTCTTTATAACGTCTGTTTGCAACTGCTGTTCCTATACTAATATCTGTTTGATTACTAAATTTATACAATGCCATTTTAAAAGCTGTAAGCATGGTAATAAACAAGGAGACGTCTTGTTTTTCAGAAAAATGACGTAATCTTTCAGAAAAATCCAGTGAAAAAACATGCTCTATAGTACCTCCGTTTTTCTTTGAATTTTCAGTTCTTTCATGATCTAAAGGCACTAATAATTCGTTTGAAAAACCTTCAAATTTATTTTCCCAATACTCTAATTTCTCGTTCAGGACACTATCTGTAAAGGTATTTTTTTCCCAGTAAGCATAGTCTTTAAATGTAACTTCCGGTTTCTTTACTTCAAAATCCGGATTTATTTTCAGTTCGTTGTAGATATCAACAAAATCTCTAAATAAAATTCCCTGAGTCCATCCGTCTAAAATTAAATGATGCTCGCAAAAGATAAGAATACTTTCCTGGTCTGAAAACTGTAATAACTCTATTCTAAAAAGTGGCCCTTCATCTATTTTAAAAGCACGACTTTCTATCTTTTCCAGACAATCAACAATTACTTTTTCTTTGTTTTTATCTTTTATGTCAGTATAATTGATAACAGGAATAGTATAGGAATATGGAGAAAGTATTTTTTGGTACGGCTCTCCATTTCGATTAACAAAAACAGTTCTCAAAATTTCATGTTTCTCTATAAGCTTTGAGAACGTTTCCTCAAGCATCGAAACCTCTACAGGCCCATCCAGTTTCATAGCACGGGATACATGATAGGAAGTATCTGTATTATCTAACTGATTTAAGAACCAAAGTCTGTCTTGTGAAAAAGACAAAGGATATAATTCCTGCTCAGGAGCTGTAATACTTTGAGTCTCTTTTTTATTTAAATACGGAACTAACTCACTTATTTCTTTAATCGTGGGAGATTTATAAAAATCTCTTAGTGACAATTCAATTCCTTTTTGATCCCTTAAACTGCTAATAAATTGATTTGCCAGCAACGAATGGCCTCCCAATTCAAAAAAACTAACCGTAACATCTACCTGATCCAGTCTTAACAATTCCTGCCAGATAGCAGCAATCTCTTTTTCATCATCTGTCGTTGGTAATTGAACCACTTCTTTTATATTGATGGTTTTGGGTTCCGGTAAACTCTTAATATCTATTTTACCATTAGAAATCAAAGGAATAGCATCTATAACTACGAAATGCGTAGGGATCATAAATTCCGGTAAATGGTCTTTTAAATCAATTACCAATGAAGCTATATTAATAAATGATTCATTTGCAACTAAGTAAGCAATCAGGATAGGCATACCGCCAACTTCATTTATACAGACATAACTATCTACTATGTATACATTTACCTTTTGTATTGCCTGCTCTATTTCTCCTACTTCAATACGGTATCCCTTATAACTTAACTGATTATCTTTTCTTCCATAAAAAATTAAATTATTATCGATACCCCATTTTCCGAGATCCCCGGTCTTGTAAATCCTTTCTCCATTAATGTTTATAAAAGCATTATCTGTTAATTCTTTTTTATCCAAATAAGAAACGGCCAAACCTTTACCGGAAAGTCCAATTTCTCCTATGGCACCCTTAGGTAATATTTTAGTTCCATCCAGAAGGTATACGCCTCTGTTTGTAATAGGTTTTCCTATAGGAAGTATCGTATCGGTCTTACCAACTTTGTAATACGTTGCACAAACCGTACTTTCTGTAGGTCCATAGGTATTATAAACATTATAAGCATCGATAAGCTGATCTATTTGATGCGGCTTTAGAACATCTCCTCCACTAATCAGTGTTTTAAAATTCAAATGATAGCTTTTGTGGTTATCATTAAGATATTGCAAAACAAAAGGGTTGGTACTTAATAAAGTCACTCCAAATTGTTCACAATCTTGAAATAACGCATTAAAATCTTTAGTATCAGAAGCAATCACTAAATTCCCGCCTGCCGATAGAATAGGAAAAATTTCTTCTATAGAAGTATCAAAAGCAGTAGAAGCTTGTTGCAATACAACATCTTTTTCAGTAAGATTAAAATACTCCCTAAATGTCAGGATATAATCATATAATGAGCTATGATTAATAACAACGCCTTTTGGATTTCCTGTTGAACCTGAAGTATAAATAATATAAGCTTCATCTTCGGGTTCCGGAAGAACAGGAATGTATTTTTCTGATGTTGTCCCTTCTTCTATAATATTCTCAATATTAAATTCTTTCTCTTCTAAAACAGAATGAGAAAAAGAATCCGTTAAAATAAAATCTAACCCGGCATCTTTTATAATATATTGCTTTCTTTCATCCGGATAGGTATCATCAATAGGCACATAAATAGCTCCGGTTTTTAATGCCGCAAGAATACCAATAATGCTTTTTTCTGATCTCGAAAGCATTACCCCTACTTTATCCCCTTTTTTAACCCCTTTACTCTGTAGGTATGAAGCTACTGTGTTTGCATGCGTTTCCAGAGTTTCGTAAGTCAAAAATTTGGCTTGATAAGAAACTGCCGTTTTTGAAGTATGTTTAACCAGCGAATTATTCCAAAGGTTTAAAAATGTTTCTTTCGGTCTATTTAAGATAAGCCCTTCTGAAATCGCCTGTATTTCTTTTAATTGCTCTTTACTTGCAATTTGAATCTCGGCTATTGGAGTGTCTTTAGTCTCTTTTAATTGCGTTAATACTTTTCTAAAGGATGTTATAAGTTGATTAGCTTCAAATTTTGAAACATATCTTTCGTTGATATCAAATCTAAAACTAATATGTCCTTTATTATCCTCAAAAACATGTATAGAAATAGGATCTTCTTCACTGTCATTAGATAGTGGATGTATTGTAGATTTATTTCCTGAAAATTCAGATTCATATTGCATGCGTTCATACGACAATCTTACATCATAAAGCTTTGAAGTTGCATGAGGAAGGTTTCGTAATATATCGGCTTGCTGAAAACGTTGATGTCTATAGCATGTAAAAAGTGTGCTTTTAATCTCTTTTATAAAATCATTCAAAGATGAAGTTGTTTCTAAAACAATCTTTAATGGCAACAGCGTCAGGAACGGTCCAAAAGTTCGTTTTTCAGCAGCACTTTTGCGGTTTAAAATAGGCATCCCTAAATTGACTTCTTTTCTGTTATAGTACTTTGATAATACTATAGAAAAACATCCTATCAATAAATGAAAAATACCCAGTCTTTCTGTGTTTGCAAAATTCCACAATGCTTCATTTTCATCTTTAGTAAGTGTTATTTCTATATTGCAATGACTGGTCGATTTATTAGTACCCGTATATATTAAAGAAGGCAAATCTTCATAACGCTCTAACCAGAACTTTTTATCATTAGAGAAATCATCAGAAACCCTGTAGGCATTTTCTAAAGCTATAAAAGCCTCATAAGACATTGTGTTTTTTGCTATACATAAATCATCATATACAATGTCTGTTGCTAAATGTTCATAAATCCTTTTCACTTTATTAAACAATAACTGAAACGAGAAACCATCAGATATGATATGATGCAGTTTAGAATACCATATATACGATTCAGGAGCTACTTTAATAAGCCAGATTTTATAAAGCTGCTTATCATTTTCTATATCAAAAGGAATTATAAAATCTTTTTCGATTGTTTGAATCGCTTTAAATTCATCAGATTCTTCTATATAAGTCAACGCCTGATCTCTGTCTGCTTCCTGAATGGTATATACAGGGAAGCCACTCTTTTCTTCAAAAACAAAAGAAAGGATATCATTCTCTTTAATTAGAATATCAAAAGCTGCTTTAAAACGTTCTACATCAATACTCCCATTAATAAATGCATAGCCACCAATGTTATATTTTGGTGATTCACTCCCAAGTATCTGATCAAGCCAGATGTATTTCTGTACGCTTGTGACATTATTTTTCATAAGTCTGTTTTTTTTAATTTTGATAAATATTGAAAAGGTAACCTTGTTGGTATAGTATGTCGAATCCATAAGAAGAACTCGTTTATGGTGAAGCCGTATTTAATACAATATAGAGAAAAAGTATTTTAACGTTCTACGACTATACACAACTAATTATTTTGAGAAAACTAAAACTAAGCCTTTGCAAAAGTGCTTTCTGTTCTGTTGGATAAATAAGACAAAGGAACGATTGCCGATATATTCTGACGTAATGAACTCAGTCGTACGCTAATCCTGTGCTGGTTATCGATTCTGAAAACTTCGCATTCCAGACCCGATAATTCGCCATGTGCGATGGTAACTTTATCTCCAATTCTGGGAAGCTCTTTATTGATCTGAACATCACTAATGTCCTTTCCTTCAACCAATAACTTGATCTGATGGATTTCTTTTTCTGAAACCTTGCCATATTCGTTTCCAAAAGACAAATACGAACAACCGCTGTCCACTGTCAGGACATCATGAAAATCTTTATTGGATTTGATGTTGACAAAAACGTAACTCGGAAATAAGGGAACCTGGATTTTTTTGGTGCGGTCACTCCATTTTCGAATGCTTGTTGCCATGGGTAGAAAAGCCTCCAGTTTTTTTTCTGTTAACTCTTTATAAACCTTACTCTCATGGCGGTATCTTACGTAAAGAACATGCCAGCCTTGTTTTCTATCCATAATTTTAAAAGTTTTTCGTGACACGCCATAGCTGCGCTGTAACCAGTCACATGGTTATTTTATTTAAGAAATGGTTTTGGTAACTAAATAGATTTATATGCTTTACCTCAAAAGGTAATTGGGTAACTGGTAACCTGGGTAATGATAATTTGATTTAATTCTCCGAAAATATACTTTTATGTTTTTTAAACTTTCAAGGTAACTATTCCGCTTTTGAGAACTTTGTAAAAAAGGATAAACAAACAACTGATCTTTTTTTTACTGGAGTAAACTTACAATACAAAATTTCATATCTAACTACACCAAAGGGTAGTTACGCTTCTCAGTATTAAATACTACCCTATTGGGTAGTTGATAGCTTTTGGCCGAAACCCCGAAAGTTTCTTCAGGTAAAACCAAATCCTTATTCGCGTTATAAAAATCTATAAGTCCGTGGTAAGACATGCTTACAGGGATCGTTTCTGAACCCAGGTATTCAATAGATTTACCTACAATTTTTGCCTTGATTCCCATTAATGTCAAAACGCGAAGCAGTTTGGCATCTATCTCTGCAAAAGCAATATTATCCTTATGGGTACAGATTGGCGCAATGGCCGAAACCAACAGTCTTTTAAGAATGTTTAAATCACGGACTCCTTTCTTGATAGCAAAACGACCAATATGCCAGATTTCATGAATGTCACTGCCCCCTGTACAAAGAAAAGGGTTGATCCCGAACATTTTCTGAATAGGCAATACGCTCACAAAATCCCATTTAAGGACTCTGATCGTGCCTACTAAATCGCCAAAATCGTTCTTTACAGCGAAAATTTTTGAATTCTCCAAAAAACCCATCTCTTCTTTGTAAACAGCATCAATATCTTTTTGATAATGCTTTGGAAAGACTTCATTTGAATGATGATTGAAATTTTCTGTCACTACAAATTTTGACATGTGAAAGATCTCGTTTTGACTAATTGACTGGTGGTTTATTTTGCTTATCATGGTCGTTTATTTTTACCAAAACTATCACCACAATTTACGCTTCGTATTACACAAAATACTAGTTATCAATAAACTAAGAAAATACTACCCTTAAGTGTAGTAAAAAAAGAGCCGTATTGTTAAAAAAAGCACCAAATCAAAAACAAATGAACATTCTTCCCGAATTGAAGTTAAATTCATATAGAAATAAAAATATTTTAACATCATATCTCCAATTTTTCCTATATTCACACCGTATTAAAAATATGGTAATATGGTAATTGAAAACGACTTTTTTTCCTCTAACAACACGGTACAAAAAATTTCCGAAGATGAAGCCCTACGACTTGGGAATTACTTAGAATTAGTCAAGGCATTTGCAAGAACTACTTACAGTAGTATCTATATCATAGATTATGAGAAAAAAGGCTTTGAATATGTGTCGGAAAACCCCTTATTTCTATGCGACCACACCCCGCAGGAAGTACAGGAGCTGGGCTATGCCTTTTACTTTAAGTATGTAGTAAAAGACGATTTGGATCTCTTATTGAAGATTAACACCATAGGGTTTGATTTCTACCAAAATATACCCCTGGAAGAGCGGATACATCATACTATTTCATACGACTTTCGCTTAAAGAATCCCAGCGGGAAAACTTTTTTGGTGAACCAAAAACTGACTCCCGTATTTTTAACCAATGACGGTAAAATATGGAAGTCAATTTGCATTATTTCACTTTCCTCGGAACTGCAATCCGGAAACATTAAAATTTATAAAAAAGGTGAAAACAAAATATTCAGCTATGACCTGGAAGGAAATTTCTGGAAAACATTGAAAAAAATTGAACTCACAAGTCGCGAAAAAGAAGTATTACAATACTCCATTAGAGGCTTTACAATCGCCAATATGGCAGAAAGCATGTTTGTCTCTGCTGATACAATTAAATTTCATAAAAGAAAACTATTCACCAAACTTGGCGTGGCAAATATTGCAGAAGCAATAGCATACGCAACCAGTAACAAATTGATTTAAAAACCTATACTTCTTCATTCATGATAAGTGTTTAAAAAAAACGCATCATCTAATTGTAGTAATAGAAGCCAAAATAAAATGCTAACCTATCACATTACATATTTTCTTTTTTCACTTTAACAACTATCAACCTCAACTATTCCCTCCCATCCAAATTGCCTTCAAAAGGCGAAGCCGGTAAATTCTCTTTATTGTATAAATTTGCCTCTACGGGATTGTCTGCCCACGCATATCTCACTTGTGAAGGATCAATAATAGCATCGCTCCAAACGATCACTTTATCACCTTCGATCACCGCATTTGCCCATACAAACTTTCCATCACTACCGGCAATGGCAAATCCTTTTAAAGTTTTAGAATCTTTGGCTATTAAACCTGATCCTGTAGCTGTGAAATTTAAAATCAGTTTATTTTCTTTTTTCTCCATCGATCTAAAAAGTGGCCCTGAAGCAACTAAATTCTTCTCGCCATACACCATTTTTCTGGCTTGCAATGCCAGTCTTTTACCAACATCGTATTTGTTTAGAGGGTGAATGTCATTCCATTCGCCCAAGTCAATTGTAACCACCATTCCGGTGTTGGGTATTTTTAGCGTATTGAGTTGTTGTTGTCTTAATTCGGCCCAATTGCTTTCGACGGGTTCTGATTTTGGCTCCATAAAATTGGTGAGCTGTACGAACAAAAAGGGCAATTTAGGCTGTTGCCATTGTGTTCGCCAATTTGCTATTAAAGTTTTCATTAAAGCAGAATATTCTAATGGCTTTTTGGTACTGGATTCTCCCTGATACCACAATACTCCTTTTATCGAATAGTTTTTTAAAGGGGCAATCATCGCATTGTACAATCCAACCGGTTTCCATCTTACAAAGGTTTGTGATGGCAAGGGTAACATTTTAGCTCCTAATTGATACTTCCACGATCCTTTTAGGTCCAGCGTATCCTTTCCTAAAACCAGTTCATAAGGTTTGTCTGTAACAAATCCTCCCTTGCCCGAATTATTAATAATCCGAACGATAATTTCGTTTTTACCTTCTTTTAGAATACTGACATCAAAAGAATAAATTCTGGGCGGATATTGATATGAAGTTGTTCCAACAAAATGATTGTTTACAAAAACCGAATCGGCATCTATAATTCTCCCTAAAATAAGTTTTGCCGTGTTTTCTTTTACTTTCGGAATTGTAAACTCTTTTCTGAACCAGACTACTCCGTTTAGATTTCCGAGTTCATTATCTGCCCAATATCCGGGAACATTCATTGTTTTCCAATTAGAGTCATCCAGATCTGGATTTTTCCAGTTGTTCTTTAATCCAAGATCTGTCGTATTGGCTAATTGATACCAGTCATTGCTTACTTTTTGATCGTTTTCATCGATTTGTTTTTCGAGTGTTCCATCTTTATACTTTAAGAACTCCTGATCATAATCGGGAAATTTCTTTACGCTTTCTTCGCTGATCCAGGATTCTGCAGGAGATCCTCCCAAAGCGGAATTTATCAAACCTATCGGAATTTTATATTTTTCATAAATTTCTAAGGCAAAAAAATAAGCTACGCCTGAAAACTGTAAAACACTTACCGGATTTGCCGAAATCCATTCACCTGCTGTAAAATCTTCTTTTTCACTGGCAAAATAATATTGATCCGAAACCAGAAACTGTCTGATATTTGAATTTTCAGCTTTAGCGATCACCTCTTTGTACTTATCCTTCAAACGATCCATCGGAAGTTCCATATTCGATTGTCCCGAACAAACCCATACGTCTCCAAAAAGAATGTTTTTTAATGTAATTGTATTACTGGCTTTCAAAGTCATTTCGTAGGGACCTCCGGCTTTTTGAGACGGAAGAACAATCGTCCATTTCCCTTCATCACTTGTAATAGCTTTATAAATTTTATGATTGAACTCAAGTTCTATTTTTTCTTTGGCAGAAGCCCAACCCCAAATTTTGACTTTGGTATCACGCTGCAAAACCATACCATCACTTATTAAACGTGGTAATTTTATCTTTGCATTTATGGCAATACTTGCTATTAACGCAATTAATAGTATAATTTTTTTCATTTGATATTCTTTATTTTTTTTGCCCATTGATGATACGGATCGAATGGATTTGCACGGATTTTTTTAATCATTTAATCTGTGGCTATTTATTATCTCGCAGATTCGGCAGATTCGGCAGATTTTCTATTTTGATATTTAAAAATATAATTCGTGAAAATTCGTGGCGAACTATTTTTTGGATTGATAATACCTAACAGGTTTTAAAAACCTGTTAGGATAATTACTCGTAGGTATATAATTTCAGCTTTTGAATTTCGTAATCCCCTACAGATATTCTAATATGTCTTCCCTGATGGGTTTGGTCTCCGTTAAAATGCCGGATGGTTCTCCAGACTCCATTTTCGAATTTACCCTGATCTGTTTTTAAAATTCCGACATTCAGATTAGTGTCTTTTAATGATTCAAATGTAACCACAATTCCGGAGCCGCCAATATCAAACTCATCAGTTCCTGTCTGAATAATAATTGCACTTGATGTTGGCCAGGTTTCTTCTTTGGCACCATCTGACCAGTTTAAGGTATAATCGTGTTTGAATGTAAATTCGTAATTGCCTAACCTGACAATTTGTGATTGATTTTCTTTATCCAGTAAAACGCCATCTATTTTGCCTTGCCCTTTATTGGCTTCAATAACTGGCGTTAATTGTCTGACCAAATCGTATATTTTCCCAAGCGGTTCTTTTTTTGCATCGGCAACCGATTCAATAGAAAAAGGCGAAAAACCAAGCGCTTCGTAATGACCAATGGCATACAATCCTTTGAAAGGCGCGCTGGCATCAAAACGATGTTCGGGTATAAATAACGGATTGCTCTGACGCGTAAATAAATCATTCCAATGCTGAAATGATGGATTATAAAAATCCGGTGCCAGAAAATCTATCGAGTTTCCTGCTGCTTTCCAGAGATCCATTATATGCGGCAATGGCCCTGCACTAGGATATTCTCCCGGTTTTTTCTCCGGTGCATTTAATGCTGCATTTACAAACATTGGGATGGCATAACTGTCTTTTCCGGCTTTGGCGACTTTATTGGTGAATTTGGCAAAATACCACGCCATAAAAATCTCATCGGTTTGCAACCCTTTCCCAAAAACCTGTTCCCAATTTCCGGATGTTTTAAAACCATTTTTATTCCATATTGCTAAGAATTCAGGAACTAATTTTGCTTTATTATTCTGCAGGTATTTTAATAATTCCTGTGGAACTTCTTTCTTGAAAGCTGCATTGGCCAACGAATGATAATCTCTTGCCGTTGGCAGCATACCAATTTCATTTTCGACCTGAACCATAATGACGGTTTGCTCTTTTTGATCGAATTCTTTAATATGCGCCATTAGCTTCTGAAAAGCATTTAAATCTGCCTGTAAATTATTATCGCTAAAAGGCGTTAAAATTTCATGACTTTTATCTTTGTCATCTTTAACTCTGGGGTATTTCTTCTGATTCAATTTTACCCATTCAGGAGCATGACTTGACATACTGTTTTTCCAGGATCCAAACCATAAAAAGACTAATTTAAGATTTTCTTTTCTGGCTCTGAGAATCAAATCATCTACCAAAGAAAAATCAAACCTGCCTTCCTCCTTTTCTATTAATTCCCAATAAACGGGAGTTAAAACCGTATTCAGATTCATATCCGTCATTTTTTGCCAAATGGGTTCCATACTCTCCATGCTTGTGGCCGAAGAATTTCCCAATTCGCCGCCAAGAATAATAAAAGGCTTTCCGTTGACGATCAATTGGGTCTTGTTGCCTTTTTTCTGAAGACCGGGTATTTTATCCTGCGAAAAGACAATTTGTACGACCAGTAATAGCAGCAAAAAAAATCTATTTGAATCAAACATTCTAACTCGTTTCATATTAAAAATCAATTGTTTTAATTTCAGCATTAGCTAAAGATTTAGATTGATTGGCAAAAATTAAGAAAATAAACAATCCATAGTACGAACCCTCTTGAGATTCCTACTATGGATTTTTTTATCAAAAAAACTACGGTTTTACCAGTTCGCCTGAAAAGTCTTTGCTTACATCTTTTCCGGCAAGACCATCAGCCGTTCCTTTGTAAGCATGTTTACGAACATAGTTGGCATCCCAAAGATTTGGGGATTCATCAGGAAGCCAGAATTCATGTTCTTTTACACTATCTGAAACACCCCAAATCGTTATACCATATTGTTGTGGTGCCGGAATGTGTTTTTTATACATATCAATTACAAATTGATACATTTCTGCCTGAGCTGCTTGTTGTGCTACAGTTGGCGCATTTGTTCCTAATCTTACATCTAACTCAGAGATTTTGATCAATTTTCCGGAAGCGGCTAATTTTTGAAACATCTGAACAATTTTGTCTTTGTCAGTTGTCAACCCAATATGCATCTGAGTTCCGATTCCGTCAACTGTTACGCCCTGGCTTTCGATGTATTCTACATATTTAATCAAGCCATCGCATTTGTCTAATCTTGATTCCAGATTATAATCATTGATAAATAGCTTATCTGTAGCGTTTCCGTTTTGTCGGGCTAATTTAAATGCAGTTACGGCATAATCTTTCCCCAGATATTTTGCCCACGAAAAATAATCTGTCGCGGTGTCGCCTTCATTACCGGTTCTTAATGTTCCGTCTTCTTTCATTGGTTCATTGACCACATCCCATGCAAAAACGCTTGTTTTATAATGTGTCATCATTTTAGAAATCCAGTCTTTCATGGCATCTCCTATGATTTTTGTTTTTTCGGCATCGGTTTTTTCGATGTTTATTGGTGCTGTTACGCCACCACCGGAAATTTCTCCGGAAGTCACTACTACATTATCAATGTAATACGTTCCTGAAGCAGCTCCTAAATCAAAATTAAAACCTGTTTCACCGCCTTTTGCAGTAATTTTCCATTCAATTAGTTTCCAGCTTGTCGATGTTGCCTGATCTCCCTGATAACTGGCTACTGCTTGTGGTGTAGTAGAACATCTTACAGAACCGGGTGCTTCAGAACGAATCATATATGAAATTGTATAATTTTTCCCTGCAACTAAAGCCGAACTGAAAAGCCCGTTAATTTGAGTTTTATATTGCTCTGTAGGTGTGCTGGTTGCATTTACTACTTTCATGGCACCACTTCCTTCGTATGAATTAGCAGCACTTGCAAGACTTAATGATCCTGCAGCGCCATTCTGCTGGCTCCATCCCGTAATCCCTGAATTAAAAGTTCCATTAGGAATTAAATTCACAATACCCGATACAGCATCAAGATCTACAACGGCGATTGTATTTACATCTATTAAATAGGTAACATTTGGAAGATATCCTAAATCTAAATTATACTGAAAAGTTGTACTTCCTGCTTTAAAATCTCCCTGTGCCAGTTTAATTTTAACTTGCTGCCAGGCGGATGTTGTTGCAAAAGCTTCTGTATAACTTCCTCCCGTATTATACCAATCTTTATAAGGGTATTGATTGGCTAAAGATGCATTGAAAGAAATACGTCCTTTACCGGTTACATCTGATTTGATATAAAAAGAAATTTCATAATTATGACCTGTTACAATTGGAATATTAGGAGAGGTTAGTTGCAAACTATAAGGTTGCGCTGAAGCTACACTTGAAGCTAATTGAATTGCCTGCGAATTGCTTGCTAAACCGGAATTTGCAACAATTGATATTCCTTTTCCCGGATTATTCCTTGCCCAATTTGCAAAGGTGCCGCTTTTTAAGCCCGCTACATCAAGGATATTGGTTCCGCTGGAACCCGGTATTACAGTTGGGGCAATAAGTCCGTTTAAGTAACTTGCGTTTTGGTTGGAATGCCAGACTAAAGTATGTCCGAAAACTTTTAGTCCTGCTTTTTTTGTTTCTGCAATAAAGGCATCAATAGTTGCAAAATTTATTTCGCCTTTGGCATTGACCATCGCGCCGTGTTTCATCGCATATCCGGGCGTAACCTCATCAAAGTTTTCGTTTACAATTTTTCTGTATGCGGCATCGCTCATGTACAAATCAGCACCAATCCCGTTTCCTAAAACAAAATCAGTATAGGTTTTTAAGGGCTGATATCTGCTGATTTTTTCAACTAATTCTAACGGAAGTTCTGCTCCTGTTACTGCGCCATGATCCGGGTCTTTTCCCCAATCCATTTTGTTGTCGTCGCATGATGCTAAAATCATTAAAGACGAAGCGATGATAGGAATTATATATTTATATTTCATTTTTACTATTTTTAAAATTACACGATTTCTTTATTAATCAGCATTCTGATGCTTTAATCAATTAAGGAAAATCATTATAAACCGGTGTATTTAGTGAAACAATTCTCCAGTTGTCTGTGTATACTTTTACGGACGTGGCTTTTGAAGGAAATTCGACTTCGCTGGCGTTTCCTGTAACATCTTTTAGTTTGATATCCGAATTTTCGAAATACATGCCAAAATTTTGATAGGTGGCTGCTTCACGGTAGGCCAGAACGGCTTCGAATGTAAAAGCTTCTTTTGACCATGTATATAATTTGTTTAACGGAATGGTAACGGTTGTCCAGCCTGTATTCTGAAAAGCCACTGATTTTCCGTCAACGATCCAGGGTACAAAATTGTAGCAGGCGCCTGTCCATTCTCCACCATTAAAATTGTTAATCAAACATATTTTTAAGAAACCTGAATCTTTCCAAACTTCCGGAACATAAATCTCAAATTGCAGTGCCACTTTATCCAAAGGGGTACTTGCCGGAATGTAAGGTGTTAGTTGGGTTCTCCAGTTATCAACGCCAGTTCCTGCGGTCCAAACTTCTGTGCAACGGTTTTTAGCAGCATCAAAAGAAGCAATACGAGCCGGACGATGTGGTACATATTTTCCCTGAGAAACATTTCCGGTTCCCAATGCTACCGATTCTAAATCTCCAGGCTGAATCATACTTGTACTGGTTCCCCAATATCCGTGCTGCCCTTGTCCGTCGAAATTTATTAAAATACCTTTTTTGAAATTAAAATAAGCCGGAGAATAAGCTCCTCCGTTTGAACTCTGAACAAATATTGAACCTCCGTTGTCTGAAATTCCGTTAGGAACTTTAACGGTGAAAAACTCCCCATCGGGATCTGAAGTAATTCCGGTTGTTACATCAATATTTCCCGGAAAAGTTACTTTGCTTACTTCGGTTAAACCTGTTCCATAAACTGTTATGGTTTCTCCCGGATTGGGTAATGTGTTCGAAATACGGTCAATAACAGGTGTTGAGGAGCGAATTTCAAATGAATACGTGGTTTCATTACTATCATTCACAAATCGAATGGTGTTTCGAACAGAAGAATCTGCTTCGATTGTAGGCGTATCGGCAGAAATATTGATCACCATTGAATTGTCACTTACAAAAACAACATTAAAATACGTGGAATATCCATTGATATAAACCCTCTTTAATCCTGTAAAACCGGAACCTTCGATACGGATCACCTGCCCTAATCTGGCAAAAGTAACTTCTCTATCGGGTACCGTTGAATTGATATCTTCCAGAAATACTCTGCTAATCGTTATTGCTTTACCATTAGAATCCGTATTATCACAAGCAGTAAACAGCATACTAAAAACCATCATTCCAAGAAATGCGATGGGCGCCCAATACTTTTTATTTAAAATATATTTCATATTAATCTTCTTTAGATTTATTATTTTTCGTTCTACTAGAACAGGTCTTTTATTCTTTCTTCAGTAAACTGATACGGCACAGGATTTTCTCTTAATAACGGATTTTGAACCAACTCAGATTCCGGATAAGGCAAAACAAAAATGGTAGCATCTATTACACCTATAGCACGTGAACTGGTACTTTTTGTAGCATCAACAGAAACGGCATTTGTGGCTGAATCATACAAAATTGGCGTAATGGTTCCTCTGTTTTGACCTGTTACATAATTTACAACTTCTTGTTGTTTGTAATAGGATCTTCTCACCAGATCATACCAATACTGACCTTCCATACACAACTCTACTCTTCTTTCGTGAATAATATCAGCATAAGTAAGTGTTGCTTTGGGATCAAGTCCGGCACGTACACGAAGTTTGTTTACTCCTGACAAGGCAAGGGCATCAGCTGTTGAAGCATTATTTCCCAGAGCTGCTTCGGCATAATTCAGATATACTTCGCCTAAACGCAGCATATAGGTATTTAAAGCGGAGTTCATACGGGTAATTTTAGCATTATCTTTTGTTGATCCTACTACTCCTTTTTTTACCGTAAGGAAATCACTTGTGTGATCTACGGTATAACCACCATTTGCTTTACTAATTTCAGCATAATGATCTTTATTTCCCATCCAGGTAGCTTTACGACGGGAATCTTTAGATTCGTATTCCTGCAAAACATTGTAGGAAGCTCTGGTCCAATAGCCCCATGCTGCATCATCACCGGTAATATCTGAGCTAAATGCAAAATAAGCCTGTTGTGTATTGTTTACACCAAAATCTCCGTTAGGAACCCATTGCAAGGCAAACATGGACTCTGAGTTGTTGTTATTTTCGATCATAAATAAATCAGCATAATTAGGCATCAAGCTATACGGACCGGAACTGATTACTTTTTCTGCCGCTTTTTTAGCCAGATCAAGATAGGCCTGGTTTCTTGATCCGCTATTTGGGTTATCACTGATTCCTGAATAAGATAAATAAACACGTGACAACATGCCGAAAGCACTGTATCTTGTCAGACGTCCTGACTGACCTGCTGTTTCCGGAAGATATTTTGCAGCATACTCTAAATCGCGCATGGCAAATTCATAAACATCTTTTAAGGGATTTTTATTTACAATTGGATTTTTCACCAATTCTCTCGGGTCTGTAGAAATAATTACATCCCCCCATAACGAAGCCAGATACCAATATGCGGTTCCTCTCATAAAACGTGCTTCGGCTATGTATTTGTTTTTAAGATTCTCATTAACACTGCTGCCTGTAATACCAATTATAACATTATTGGATTGTTGCACCACATTATACAGAGATCCCCAGGCCGAAACCAGTGGTCCTGTTAATCCTGTTTCCGTTAAATCGGTAAACGGATACACATAATCAGAAAAAGGGGCATATAAGTTTGCCGCGCGTCCGTCGCCTAAACCATAGTAAAATTTATCATTAAAATCAAACCATACTTTGTTGTATAACGGACCTGTTGCTGCCTGAAAATCAGATTCGGATTTGTAGAAATTCTCTTTGGTAATTCGGTCTTCGGGTTCAACATCTAAAAGATCACTACAACCAGTCCAAACAAGTGGCAATGCGATCAAAAGAATCTTATAAATTATATTTTTTGTTTTCATCGTTTGTAGTATTTTAGAAATTAACATTTAATCCAAGTGTGGTAATTATTGGCGATGGATAACGTCCGTTATCAATACCGGTCAAAAGAACATTTTGATTAATAGACCCTACTTCCGGATCATAACCTTTGTACTTCGTAAATGTCAACACGTTTTGTGCATTAGAATATACTTTGATATTAGAGATACCATATTTTGAGTATAATTTCTTTGGTAAATTATAGCCTATCGAAATGTTTTTTACCCTTACATAAGAGCCATCTTCTACGAATCGATTACTCAAACGAAAGTTAGAAGCTGACGATGCAGATGAAGCTCCGATTCTTGGCATGTAAGGATCTCCGCCCACAATTTGTACGTTGCGATAATCGTTTGGTCCGTTTGGATCAATCAAATCCAGTTGTGCATAACCTAAAGCCGATTTTAATAAATTGGTGTTTTCGCGTGGATTTTCCAGCCAGCGTCTTTGATAATTTAAGACATCATTTCCATAAGATCCTGTCAATAATATATTCAGATCAAACCCAAGAAATGAAAATGTATTTCCGATACCGAAAGTAAAATCCGGTGCAGGATTCCCTATATAACCAGTATCTTTCTCGTTAATCACACCGTCTTTATTGACATCTTCAAACATATAATCTCCTATCCATACCCCATTTTCGCCAATCTGCATTCCTTCCGGCAAGGCAGTTGGTTTTACTACTCCGTCTTTATCCTTATAATAAAAATCAGTAGCTTTCTCAAAACGTCCAATTACTTTATAGCCATAAAACTGACCTATAGGCTGTCCTACTGCGGTACGTGTTACCACCGTAACATCAGAACCTTGTTGCAGTGTCATATTATAAACTCCGGATTCTGTATTCAAAGCCAGAACTTTACTTCTGTTCATAGAAAAGACAAAACTGGATTTCCAGCTAAAATCATTTCTTTGCATGTTTAAGGTATTTAAAGTGAATTCAAATCCCTTGTTTTCAAGCGCTCCAATATTGAATGTTGGAGGCGCAGTAGAACCCTGTCCTGTTGTTCCCGCATAAGCAGGAAGTGCTAAACTTAGTAACAGTCCGTCTGTTTTTTTATAATAAACATCGGCAATAAGCTCAACTCTGTTATTGAAAAGTCCCAGATCTAATCCTATGTTACTTGATTTTGTTTTCTCCCATCCCAAATCCGGATTTGCCGTATTGGTCGCAATCTGACCACTTCCCCAATTGGTTGCAGAAGTACCATAGACCGAGGTGTAAGCATAATTAGGAACACTCTGATTCCCCACAATACCCCAACCCAATCTTAGTTTCAGGTTATTGATCGTTTTATTCTCTTTTAAGAAATTTTCATTAGAAACTTTCCAGGCCAAAGCGGCTGACGGAAACCAATCCCAACGATTGTCTTTGGCAAACTGAGAAGAACCGTCTCTTCTGATGGTACCCGTTAGCAAATATTTATCGTTAAAGGAATAAAATACTCTTCCAAAATAAGAACTAAGGGCTCTTGTCCAGCTTCCGTTTGAGTTTCTTGCCGTTGTAGGATCTCCGGCATCTAAATCTGTTGCTCCGTTTGTAATGTATCCGGAACGATATCCGTACAGATTTTCCCAATTTTGCTCCTGCATTTCCTGCCCCAACATCACGTTTAAAGTATGAACACCAAAAGTTTTATTATAGGTTAAAAGATTATTCCAAATCCAGTTCTGACTAAGCGATTTTGTTCTCGTCCCTTCTCTTACGTCATTTACAAGTGCCCCAAAAGTATACGATGGGTTAAACGTGTAGTTGTTACCAAAACCATAATCTATGGAGTATTGTGATTTAAACTTTAAACTTTTAGAAAAACCGATTTCAGCATAGGTATTCGCTCTTATTCCGTAATTTTCATTATGATTGTCCCGCATTAAAGCCAAACCTAACGGGTTATTTTGCACAAATTCTGTTGTATCCGGTCCGTCGAATGTACCATCCGCATTACGGGCAGCAACATTTGGAGTTTGCTTAAGTGCTGTAAGGATCAATGAACCATCTGTAAATGTTGTGACTTGTTCTGTTTTGTTTAAAGCCATATTCACACCAAGTTTCAAAAAGCTTTTTACCTGAGAATCGATCACGCCCCGAAGATTGAAACGATTGAATGACGATCCAATGGCAATACCATCCTGATCTAAATATCCAATTCCCAAAGCATAAGTAGTATTCTCAGATCCTCCTGAAGCAGATAAATTATAACTCTGCATCATGGCAGTGGTAAAGAGCTCATTTTGCCAATCTGTACCATCGCCTAACAAATCCGGGCGAATAAAATAATTATCGCGCTGCACAATTCCTAAATCGGCACGGGTATTTTTTAATGTTCCGTACTCTCTAAGATTAAGAACCTGTAATTGTTTTGGAATTTCCTGCCATCCTACATAACTGTCAAAGTTCAGGGTTAGTTCTCCTTTTTTTCCGGTTTTGGTCGTAATCATAATAACACCATTTGCCGCTCTTGATCCGTAAATCGCTGTAGCCGAAGCATCTTTCAGAACATCCATCGAAAGAATATCTGACGGATTTATCCCCGCAAGCGGATTAGCATTCATAGATCCTGTCGCACCATCGATCACAACACCATCAATTACATAAATAGGTTCATTCGATCCTGTAATCGAGCTTATCCCACGAATACGAACTGAAGAACTTGAACCTGGTGCTCCATTATTTTGCTGGATATTGACCCCTGCTGCACGTCCCTGCAAAACCTGATCAATAGTCGTCGCTACAGATTGTGCTACGGCGGCACTGGACACAGAAGAAACAGCACCGGTCAAATCACCTCTTTTCATGGTACCGTATCCTACTACCACAACTTCTTTTAGATTGTTGAGGTCTTCTTCGAGCGTTACATCAATTTTAGTTTTATTGGCGACAGCAATTTCTCTTGCTTTATATCCTATAAAACTATAGACCAAAATTCCTGTAGCAGGTGCCTTAATTGTATAAGTTCCGTCAAAGTTTGAAACGGTATTAATGTTACTCCCCTTCACAATAATATTTACTCCGGGTATCGGTCCGCCACTATCCGAAACTGTTCCTGATACCGTTGTTTGAGCATTTACCGTAGCAGAGAATACGAACATCAGGATCAGGAAACCCAGATTTTTAAAGTATTTCGATTTGCTTTTAGTAATTAAAAAGTTAGTCATAAATAATTGGTTTAATTAGTTAATAGTATGGTTTAGTTAGTTTTTGTTTTATGGACTTATTACCTGGATTTTTTCGTTGTGAAATAGCCCCCTTTCTAAGCCGTTATTGAAACAAATATATATAAAAAACAACAACACACAATCGGTTGCGTTAAATATTTTTTCGAATTATTAAAAAATACAAACCAAAAAAAACACATTAATCATTTATATTTGTAAAATATTAAATATATAACAAAATAACCATTCTGACTTACGAAAACGTTAGAGATAATAAATCATTTTATTCAAAATCTTAAAAAAACCATAAAAAGTAAAAAATGCTTATTTTTTCAATTGAGACCAATTTTAGTCAAAATTGAATTACAAAAAACAAGCCTAAAATTTAAGTAAAATAGCAAATAAAATGAAGATTAATTCCTTTTAGTCTCTTCAAAAACAAAATTTTAGCTATAAAACAGCCAACTATTTAAAAAAGAGCAAAAGAGACAATCGGTTGTTTATAAAGCAAAAAAATCCTCCCAAAACGAATTGGAAGGACTTTGTAATTTGTTACATAAATTGTAACTAAAATATCCATTTTATCTTGCAGTAAAAACCTATAATTTCATCTTTTTTGCGTCTTCTGTAAATTGATTCAAACCAATATCTGTTAACGGATGTTTTAGCAATCCTTTAATCGCAGAAAGTGGTCCTGTCATCACATCAGATCCTACTTTTGCACAGTTGACAATATGCATGGTATGCCTGACAGAAGCTGAAAGTATTTGGGTCTGATAATCATAATTGTCATAAATTTCCCTAATCTCCGCAATGAGATGCATTCCGTCTGTTGAGATATCATCTAATCTTCCTAAGAAAGGAGAAACATAAGTGGCTCCTGCTTTTGCAGCCAACAAAGCTTGTCCTGCCGAAAATACCAAAGTAATATTGGTTCTGATTCCCTTAGACGAGAAATATTTACAGGCTTTTACACCATCTGCAATCATAGGTAATTTTACCACGATCTGCGGATGCAAAGCGGCCAGTTCGTGGCCTTCTCTAATCATTCCGTCAAAATCGATCGAAATCACTTCTGCCGAAACATCGCCATCTACAATATTGCAAATATCCAGGTAATGTTTCAAAATATTGTCTTTTCCTCTAATGCCTTCTTTGGCCATCAAAGACGGGTTTGTTGTAACGCCATCCAGAACTCCCAAAGCCTGAGCTTCTTTAATGTCTTCCAGATTAGCAGTATCTATAAAAAATTTCATACGTTTTTTTGGTTTAAGGTTAATTGGTTAGTAGTAAAATTTAGTGAGTGAAAATGTGCATTTTAGATTTTATAACTTCTGGAGAAGAACCGCAAGATTCGTTCACAAATGCAGTTTCAGTACAATCTTGCCATCTTGACGAAGGAAAGATCACACTAGAAATTCCGCAACCAAAAGAGAAAATCTTTGTCGAGCTACTTCTGTAATCCTTCGACTACGCTCAGGAGGAATAGATTGTGTCTTTTCGTGAGATGACTTTTAAACTTCCGAATTAGAAAATAGTAACTAAACCTTCAATCTATTTCCTGAATTCAAACGCTAAAAAAAACTCTTCATAATCGTAATACAAATTCCCGTAATTCATCTGAAAAGATAAAAAAAAGACTGATATAAGTATCAAAGCGATTATTACTTTCTACGGCTATAATATTTTAATTTTGCTGTTCTTTTCTAATTTTCCCGCTACTAAATTTTAATTAAGACCTAACAGGTTTTAAAAACCTGTTAGGTCTTCTTGTACTAGATATATTGATTGATAATATTTTCAAACAATTCCTGTTTTCCGCTTTGCAAATTCAATTCTCCATTATCATGTGCGATTGCGTACAAATCTTTCAAATTTAATTTTCCATCAGCAAAATCTTTTCCTTTTCCGGAATCAAATGAGCTGTATCTTTCTTTTCTCAGTTTTTCGTAAGGAGAAGAAGTAATAATTTTATCAGCCGTCAATAATGCTCTTGCAAAAGTATCAGCTCCGCCAATATGCGCCAGAAAAACATCTTCAGGATCTGTTGAATTTCTTCTGATTTTAGCATCGAAGTTCACCCCTCCGCCTTGTAATCCTCCTGCTTTTAGGAATACTAACATCGCTTCTGTCGTTTCCTGAATGTTGTTCGGGAACTGGTCTGTATCCCATCCGTTTTGGTAATCTCCTCTATTCGCATCAATACTTCCTAACATTCCCGCTTTTGCAGCTACTTCAAGTTCATGCTGAAAAGTATGTTGTGCCAATGTTGCATGGTTGACTTCGATATTGATTTTGAAATCTTTATCTAAACCATACTCTTTCAGGAATCCAATAGCGGTTGCCGAGTCAAAATCGTATTGGTGTTTTGATGGTTCCATAGGTTTTGGCTCGATAAAGAAAGTTCCTTTAAAACCTTGTGCTCTTGCATAATCTCTCGACATTGCCAGGAATTGTGCCATGTGATCCAGTTCTCTGCCCATATCAGTATTTAATAATGACATATAGCCTTCACGACCGCCCCAGAATACATAGTTTTCTCCATCTAAAGCAATTGTTGCATCCAAGGCCAGTTTTACTTGTCCTCCCGCTCTTGCTACTACGTTAAAATCAGGATTTGTAGCGGCTCCGTTCATGAATCTTGGGTTCGAGAAACAGTTTGAAGTTCCCCAAAGCAATTTAATTCCGGATTCGGCTTTTTTCTGTTTTAAGTATTCCGTAATTGTTGCCAGACGTCTTTCTGATTCTGCAAAAGTGGGTCCTTCAGCGACTAAATCATAATCGTGAAAACAGAAATAATCAAAGCCCATTTTACTGATAAATTCAAACGCTGCATCGGCTTTATCTTTCGCTGCCTGAATAGGATCTGAGGATTGGTCCCATGCAAAATTTTGTGTTCCCGGGCCAAACGGATCACTTCCTTGTCCACAGAACGTATGCCAGTACGCAATCGCAAATCTAAAATGTTCGCGCATTGTTTTTCCCGCTACCACCTGATCCGGATTGTAATATTTAAATGCCAACGGATTATCTGACTCTTTTCCTTCAAATTTAATTTGACCAATACCTTTGTAGTATTCTTTATTACCTAAAACTATCATTTTTTTATTTTTTATGTGTTAATATAAATTCTAATTCTTGTTTCCATTTTTGATACGCCTTCTCATAAGGTGCTGCATTTTTTAGCGGTAAAAAGGTCATGACATGATCGTTGGTGGTGATGTTTGAACCAAATTTGTTGTAATCACCATCTTTTAAACCTACTGCTCTTGCTGCTCCTACTGCTCCGGTTGTATTGTATATTTCGATTTCGTGCCCAATAAGCGTTGCAACCGTATTCGAAAAAATCTCTGAACGGAATAAATTATCATTCCCGGCTCTAATTACATTTATCGTGGCATTATCCTCTTTTAAACATTCCATTCCATACACAAACGAAAAAGCAATTCCTTCTAAGGCCGCTCTGAACAAATGTGCATTATTGTGAATATTCAAATTCAGATTCAAAAAGTGTGTTCCGATATTTTTATTGTTGAACATACGCTCGGCACCATTCCCAAACGGAATCACCACTACTCCCTCTGAACCAATGTTGATTTTAGATGCTTTTCGGTTCATCGATTCATAGGTTTCATCGCCCATATTGTTTCGCAGCCACCGGTACTGAATTCCTGCTCCGTTGATGTTTAATAGTTTTCCAATTCTTGGCGTTTCTAATTCGTAGTTTACATGCACAAAATTGTTGACTCTGGTGCTTTTTCCCGAAGTCATTTCTCCAACTGCATAAAAAACTCCTGAAGTCCCGCCTGTTGCCGCCACTTCACCCGGATTCAATACATTTAATGACAAAGCATTATTAGGCTGATCTCCCGCTCTGTACACCACCGGAATACCTATAGGAAGTCCTGATTCTTTTGCGCCTTTTTCGTTTAAAACGCCCTGATTCGTAAAATTCTCTACAATATCAGGTGTCAATGATGGATCGATTCCGTAATAATCCAGCAACCAATTAGCGACTTTGTTTTCTTTATAATCCCAAAGCATTCCTTCAGACAGACCATTTTTTGTGGTTCTAATATCTCCTGTCAATTTATAGGCGATATAATCACCCGGCAACATGTATTTGTAAACCTGATTGTAAATTTCGGGTTCGTTTTCCTTGACCCATTTTAGTTTTGAAGCGGTAAAATTTCCCGGAGAATTCAGCAAATGTTCCATACATTTTTCCTGTCCGATTTCGGCAAAAGCCCCATTCCCAATTTCAACCGCACGACTGTCACACCAAATAATAGAATTTCGAAGCGCATCACCCTCTTTATTTACAATAACGAGTCCGTGCATTTGATAAGAAATCCCAATTCCCAGAATTTTAGACGCTTCTATATTAGCTTCCCCAATGGCTCTTTTGGTTGCTACACAAATGTGCTGCCACCAAATTTCAGGGTCTTGTTCTGCCCAATCGGGGTGCAATGACACAATTTCCATTTCGTTTTGCGGTTCATGCAAAACAATTACTTTTTTTCCTGTTTCAGCTTCTGTCAGGGCAACCTTGACCGAAGAACTTCCAATATCATATCCTATATAATACATAACTTATAATGATTCTCTTACTATTAAACTTGTTGGCACATAACACTGAACTACCTCATCGTTTGTGATAAATCCTGCCGCTTTTGTTCCCAATTCCTTGAAATCAGTCGAAATAACCGAAATCCCTTTGTATATAAATTTCTTCATTGGCGTTTCGTTGTACGATAAAAAACCAACATCTGTTCCAGGCTCTAAATCTTTCTCTTTGCATTGTTCTAAAAAATGCCCTAAAATCCGATCGCTCACACTGATATAAACAATTCCTTTTTCGATATTAAACTTTTTTGGATCTGTAATAACTTTATATTCAAAATTAAAATCAGCACAAAACCTCTTAAAAAACTCCAATGTCTCTTTCGGATGATTCGTATAATTGGGATAAACAAACTGTATGTTTTTATACTTTCTAAACAAATCAACTGCCTCTTCCAGGGCCTTATAAAATGCTTTGCCAAAATCCTGAAAAACATAATTATTCTGCTTCTTCGTATGAATGTTCCAATCAATCAGTAACAGCTTTTCATCGGCAATTACATCTAAGGTTGGCGACACCTCTTTGTGATCAAAATTCATCACCACATATTTATAATATTTCCCTACACTATTATTAATGATCGTTTTAAAAACATCCATATTATAATGGTGAAACTGCACGTCGATAATCACGTTATCCGGCAAATTATTCACAAACGAATGGTACAAAACCTCTTTATACGCTTTAAATGTATCCAATACCAAAAGTACTTTTCTCGTTTCGCCCGATACATAATAGCCCTTATTGGGCACCGACTCAATACTGTTTTGATCCTTTAAAATAGAATACGCCTTAAAAACCGTATCCCTCGACAACTGATTCGTCTTGCAAATTGCATTTACAGAAGGAAGCAAATCTCCTTTTTTTAAAATATTCTCCGCAATCGCATTATTGATTCCGTTGACCAATTGCTGGTACTTCGGAATATCACTATCGTGATTTATTGTAAAGACAAATTTTTCTATATTTTCGCTTATCATACTGTTCTGTTCTGGTAGGCTAATATAACTATTCGTCTTTTATAAAAAAATACTATTTATAATAAAAATGTTAGCTTTTTAATCTTATTTATAAAATTATAAAGCTTACATCATAAGCTCCCCATAATATGTCACCACGATGAGGTTCTACAAATATGAATCTATAAAAATCTATAAATATGCCGTCCCGCTGGGACTTCTCAAAATATCCCTTTTACATTTTTAATTCACTCCTAACCTTTTACAACAAATATAATTTGAGCGTGTTTGCCGCGGCGAATCGAGGTATTCACTGCTATCTCAATATCATTAAGTTAAGGCAATATATACAATGCTTTGGCCTAATAAATCTTGCACAGAGTCGCAAAGAAAATGCATGTAAACCTGGCGACTTTTCGCGATTTTTAATAGCCAGTCTTTGTCGCGCTTCTCGCTGAGATTTCTCCTCTATCAAAATGACACACTGAACATAAAAACGTTTTCTTAAAAGTGATTGCTAGACGTATACATTGCCAAATAAGTACCCACAAATCCTCCTGCCTCTTTTGTACTCAATATAATCCCATCAATATTTTTTACTAATAAAATCCATTCGCCTTTTCCAGCTGTTTTAAAATAAAAATCATAATATCTGCCTTTGCCTTCTATTTTTACGGAAAGCCCTTCTACATTTTCCGCAAGCTCTTTCTTCGCAACGATTTCAGATTTACCATTCTGAATTTTACTGGCTGTTCTCTCTAAAAAAACTTCTGTTTTCCCATCAGCATTTAGTCGTTTACCGATTAACAAATAGTTCTTTTCATTTTGAAAGGCGACCAAACCGGCAGTGGCTAAAGTATCTTTTGGTGTAAATTCTAATTTTGTCGAAGCTTCAAATTTTAAATGCTGCTGTCTTCTTCCTATAAAAGAAAAATTGGTTTCGGTATGAATGGATTCCTTTCGGGGTTTTATGAGTAATTTTCCATCTTTCAAATCGTACCATTTTTCAGAAGGCGTTCGAACAAAATTCCACTTTAAATCTAATCTGCTTTTTTCAAAATCATCGTGAGCAACAAAGTTGCCATTCATCGGTTCAATTTTTTCTTTAGAAAGTGGCAGATTAGGTCTTTTATTAACCATCGGGATTGCTTTATTTCCGTCTACAATGGTCGGCCAGTCATTTTTCCATTCTACCGACATCATAAATGTTTCTCTTCCGGTATTGTACAAATCCATTCCGTATGGTCTGCAGCCTAAAAATACCGCCCACCAATCTCCGTTTGGCAGTTCTACAAAATCAGCATGTCCGGTTGTCGAAACTTCATTTTTACGATTCGGGTCTAAATGCGATTGCGTCATTATTGGGTTATTGGCATAACTTTCATAAGGTCCGTAAATGTTTTTGCTTCTAAAAACGACTTCCGAATGATTATAACCTGTTCCTCCCTGCGCACAAATCATATAATAAAATCCATTCTTTTTAATCACATGAGGACCTTCGATCCAGACTGGTTTTATAGCCATATCTGTTCCTCCGTTAATCACCAGTTTTGGTTCACTGGTCATCTTTTGCTTTGCTAAATCATATTCGAACATATAAATCGCACGATGTCCGTCATGAACCGAAATATTATTTGGCGGAGGTCCATTATGCGTGATATACACTTTTCCGTCATCATCAAAAAAGATGTCCGGATCAATGCCGTCAACACCCGGAATTACCATTGGGTTCGACCATGGGCCAGCCGGATTTTTAGCCGTGACAATAAAATTACCTACTCCGCTTACATTGGTACAAATCACATAAAATGTTCCGTCATGATAACGAATTGTTGGCGCATACATTCCGCCCGATAATCTGGAGTTACCAAAATCCGCCTGTTCCGGACGATCAATAATATTTCCTATTTGTTTCCAGTGAACCAAATCGGTACTTTCAAAAATGGGCAATCCCGGAAAATAACAAAACGAAGAATTTACCAAATAAAATTTATCACCCACCCTGCAAATCGTTGGATCCGGATAAAATCCAGCCAAAATTGGATTGAAATACTCACTGTCAGATTCAGCTATATTCGCATAAACATCGTCTTTTCCTTTATAATCAAACCAGTCAAAAGCAGCGTAGTCCCAATACACAATCGGTTGTGACTTCTGGTAAATTTTTTTACACGAAGAAACAGCAATCATCACAATGATTACACTTAGTATTTTAATATTCCTATTTTTTATTTTAAACATATCTTTATCTCAAACCGTTCGTTAAAAATTAAAATTCAATTCTCTGTTGGCTAACATTTCGTGTTGTTGCAGATTGATGCTGTAAAATTTTGCCGCTCTGTGCGAAACAGCTTTCTCTTTTTCGTTTGAATCCTGTATCAAATCCATTTGCAATATCTTTCTCCTAAAATTAGATTTATTGATTTCGATCCCGAGGATTTCTTCATAAAGATGCATGACTTGCAGCAAAGTAAATTTCTCCGGTAATAAATTAAATCCAATCGCGCTTTTGCAAATATTCTTTCGTAATTCTTTCAGACTGTAATCTAATATTACTTTGTGTTTATTGTTTAAACCTGAAATTTCATTAATGCCCATCCAGGCAACATTCGGGTTAAAAATATCATTATCTATATCGCCGATGTCTCTTTTTACCATTGCATAATATCCTATTGCAATATCTTCCTGAGAGGAAGAGGATGACGGATAACCAAATGCTTTCAATTGTTCCAGAAAAAAATTATCGACGCCAATGTATTTTCGCAGAATGTTATGAGCTGTACCCGATAGGGTTTCACCTTCTTTTATCCAGTCATTGGCCAATCCCCAGCTTTCTTCTTTATCTTTTTGCTTTACCAATAAAACTTTGAGACTTTCGCCTTCAAAATTAAATATGACACAATCGATTTCTATTCTATTGGTACTATATTGAGTGGCGGGATTTTTTCCTTTTTCATCTCCTTTTTCCATAGAAAATAAAATTTAACCTATTATTACTATTTTCAATAAACAGAAATTTTAGTCTGCTAATCTTCGAATTCCGTAGGGATCTATGGTTACAATTGTGCCGTCTTCGAGGTAATCGATTTTGGTCACTTTCATACTTCTTAAATGCGTTACTCCTTTTGATAAACTCGAATCGTGGTAAAACAAATACCATTCGTTTTCGACTTTACAAATCGAATGGTGCGAAGTCCATCCTACAACAGGATTCAGGATTCGTCCCTGGTACGTAAATGGCCCGTACGGATTATCGCCTATCGCATAACAAATAAAATGAGTATCTCCGGTAGAATAGGAGAAGTAATATTTATCATTGTATTTGTGTACCCAGGAAGCTTCAAAAAAACGACGGGCATTATCTCCTGCCGACAAAATTTCTCCGTTTTCATCCAGAATTTTGATTTCTTTCGGGGCTTCGGCAAATTCTAACATATCGTCTCTCAGCATAGCAACGATAGGTCCTAAAGCCGGTTCTTTACCAATGGGCTCTTCGTGATCTGTATCGTATTGATTCTTTCGGTATTTTTGAAGCTGTCCTCCCCAAATGCCGCCAAAATAAATATAATGTTTCCCGTCTTCGTCCTCAAAAACGGCAGGATCAATACTGTAACTTCCTTTTATGGCATCCGGTTCAGGCAAAAACGGCCCTACTGGAGAATCACTTATGGCAACTCCAATCTGGAAAATTCCGTTCGCCCGTTTGGCGGGGAAATACAAATAATATTTTCCATTTTTGTGCGCGGCGTCTGGTGCCCACATTTGTTTTTCGGCCCATGCTACTTCACTTACATGCAAAGCAACACCATTATCGACTACTTCTGATTGAATGTTTTCCATCGAAAACACATGATAATCCTCCATACCAAAATGATCTCCGTTATCATTAAACGGAATCCCGGCATCGATATCATGCGAAGGATAAATATAAATCTTACCGTTGAATACATGTGCCGATGGATCAGCCGTGTACATATGCGATACTAAAGGTTTCGAAATGGCTAATTTATTAATTTGTTCAAAATTAATTTGTTCAATACTATCTTCAGGCATACTCGTTTTTAGGTTTTTATTTTAAATAATTAAGTTCTTCTTTCTTTTAAATCGGTTTCTATTTCTACTTCCATTTTTTTATTGATTTTATAGAAAAATAATAAGGCAACCCCAACCAAAAATGGAATGGAAGGAAAAATACTCACGAGTAATTTTATTCCGTTTATTGCCGTATATGTTTGCGTTAATGAATTTGGGACATAATGAAAATATCCTAAAAATAAAGTGGTCAGAGATCCTCCAATACTTAAACCTGCTTTCAATCCCACCATCATAGCCGAAAATATAATAGCTGTGGCGCGGCGATTGTTCAGCCATTCTGAGTAATCTGCAACATCTGCAATCATCGCCCAAAGAATTGGAATCGTAATTCCGTAGAAAAATCCATGAAAGATTTGTGAGAAAAATATCAAACCTATAGAAGTTGGCAGAAAGAAATAAAACGCAATGATAAACAAAGTCGAAATGAATAAAAACAATCCGAAAATGTTTCGTTTCCCGTATTTATCAGCAAGACCTTTAGACAATGTAATTCCCACGATCATAAAGATGATTCCGCCGGCATTAAACAATCCAAATCCTGCTGAAACAGGATCATTCCCAAAATGGTTTAATCCTATGTTGGACAATACATCCAGAATGGGCCGGATAAAAATGGCCAATTGTTCTTTGTTGACATAATTCTCAAAATAATATACGTATGCACCACCTTTCATCGCGAGGGTTATAAAAACTAAGGTTGTCAAAGTCAGCATGATCACCCACGGCTTATTTTTCATTAAATCGCTCAGATCTTCCCTAATACTTGACTTTTGTTCCGGTTTTGGAATGATGCGCTCTTTTGTCGTCAAAAAGGTGATCAGCAACATGATGGTTCCAATAATGGCTAATGCCGTCATTACTTTTTCGATACCAATGGCTTTATCTCCGTTTCCGGCACTTTTGATAATTCCGAGCATGAAAACCTGAACAAAAAATTGTGCAAACATTACCGCCACAAAGCGATACGATGACAAACTGTTTCTTTCTCTCATATCACCTGTAATGACACCGCTTAGCGCAGAATACGGCAAATTGTTACTCGCATAAAAAAGCAATAACAAAGTATAGGTTACAACGGCATAAATTACTTTTCCGTGATACGAAAAATCAGGTGTCGAAAAAGCCAGCAAGGCAATCACGCCCAATGGTATTGCCGTAATTAAAATCCAGGGTCTGAACTTTCCCCATTTGGTACTCGTTCTGTCTGCCAGAACACCTATAATTGGATTAAAGATAAAAGCAGCAATCAGACCTACAACCAACATAATGATAGAAGAATCCGTAGGCGACAATCCGTAGATATCCGTATAAAAATAAGCCAGATACGTCATCAAAGTCTGGAAAACTAAATTGGCTGCCAAGTCACCTAAACTGTACCCGATTTTTTCTTTAATGGATAATTTTTGAGAAATGTAATTCATTATTGGTTTGTGGTTATTTTGGTTAGTTTAAAATCAAAAACTGCTTTTGACTTTATAATAATAAGAATTTATTTTATCATTTTCTGATTCGCTTTTCGTTGCCGTAATGCTTTAAAAATAAGCGTTATTTGATTCAAACAATCGGTTGTGTAAAATTAGATAAAAAAACATATTATGCAAATTTAGTTTGCTTTATTTCAATAATAATTTAATAAACAACCGATTGTAAAGTGATTTTCAAAAAGAAGGTCTGTTCGTGCTCAAAAATTATTCTTTCCCTCCTTTTAACTGCATAACACTTGTGTACGCTTTTTTAGGTTGCAACTCTTTATCAAACAATAACGGATAGTTTGTTCGGCCTTTTATAGGCCAGTCGTTCAGCCAGGATTGTCCGTCATAAACGCCCCAAAAAGTGACCCTGCTAATTTTGTCTTTATGCTTCAGGAATAATTTAAAAATATCGGCGTAGCGTTGCGCCAGTTTCGTCTGAACAGCATCCGGAAGTGTTTCAGGATACGGATTCATTTTTGGGTTTCCTTCGAAATTCTGATTCACATCTGCGCCTTTTAAATCCCACGGATTAGGCAAAACGGTAATATCTAATTCGGTAAAAGCGACTTTAACTCCAAGTGCTGAATATGCCAAAATACTTTTTTCAATTTCTTCTAATGATGGACTATCCAGTTTCCAGTGTCCCTGGCTTCCTACTCCATCGATTTTCCCACCTGCAGCTTTGATCTTTTTCACCAATCGGATGACACCTTCTCTTTTGGCGGGATCTTCAAGATTATAATCGTTGTAATACAAATCTACTTTTGGATCTGCAGCTGCTGCCAATTTAAAAGCATCCACCAGATAACTTTCTCCAAGTGTATTCAGAAAAATCGATTTTCGCAAAGTTCCATCCTCGTTTAAGGCTTCATTGACAACATCCCAGGAATTGATTCTTCCTTTGTATTTAGAAACGATTGTCGTGATATGATCTTTCATAAACGCCTTCATCTCAGTACTGTCTTTGATTTTCTCCATCCAGGGTGCGAGTTGACTGTGCCAAATCAGCGTATGTCCGTGAATGAACATTTTATTCTTTTCGCCATACGCCACAAATTTATCTGCCAAAGTAAAATCGTATTGGTCTTTTTGCGGATGTACAAACATCGATTTCATTATATTTTCGGCTGTAATAGCATTGAATTCTTTACAAATCAACGAATCGACTTTGGCATCTTTTTCTTCAATTTGATCGGTACTTAAAGCTGTTCCGATATAAAAATCGTCTTTATAACTGTTTTTTAACGAAGCAACTTCTTTTTTAGGAGAACAATTCACCAACAGTATTGTGGTAATTGCCAGCAAATAAGGGTTAATAAATTTCATGTTTTTGGTTTATAGTTAATAGTTATTTTTTAACACATAGTTTCAATACACTTAGTCTTCTTTGCGAATACCTAACAGGTTTTAAAACCTGTTAGGTCTAATCGACGTACAACTCCGTCTGTTTTATCATTTTATTCTAAAACTTTCCGGTGGTCCCAAATACGTTTTCAGTACTTGACCTGTTTCATTTTCAATCACAATCTTCTGAAGCACCAAAGCAGGATCTATTCCATAAATTTTCAACACACGGTTTCCAGTAGTCTCAATTTTATGCAAAGAGGTTATTATCTTGATATTATCAGCAACCGATTCGTTCCAGTTCTTCTCAGAATTATCGGCATTCAGGTTCATTATTTGAGGAATTTCGGCATCAAAAGAAACGCCATATTTTAATCCGTCACGAACGGTAAAATTAATTGTTGGAGAAAAATAAGCATGAACTTCTACATCTCCCTTGCTGAAAAAATGAACATCATATTCTACTCTTGGCGATTGTTCAGAAATTGCAACAGGCAAAATATTCGAAGGTTTTAACGTGATTCCGGATCCTGTTTTACCGATATTCGAAATCGTTGTCCATTGAATGTTATTTCCATTTATAGCTCTTGAATAATTTTGAGCCTCTATGGCAACATATCCGTTATTTTCAATAAAACCCTGAACGTCATTTAATTCTTCATTTTTAATATTTACAACAACATCAAACTTTTGTTTGTTTGCTGTAATAACCAATTTACTTTTTAAGTTTCCTTTCGGGGCTTTTATCCAATCGATGCTTACTATAATTCTTTCTTCTTCACTAATGGTTCCGTTTGATTTCGAGAACGCAATCCAATCATTTTTGGACGTTATCTTAAAGTCAAAAGGTTGGGTTCCGCGATTAAATAAGTCGATATAAGTGGTTTTATTTCCGAATACACTTAAGACAGGCAAAACTATTTCCTGTTTGTTGTTGATCCAGTAGTTTTCAGAACCTTCAATGGCGATTCCGGGCTCTGCTTTATTAGACAATGTTATAATCTTTGTTTCCGGAATGATATTCGTTTTAGGTTCTTGCCAATTCGTGTATCCTATATGCGTTTGCGCCATCATATGATTCCATTTTCCACCGGCTAATTTTGTGTGATAATAATTCGTCAATAAACTGTCTTTTTCAAAAAGTAGTTTTACTTGTTTTGCATAATCATTTGCCGAAACTCTTCCCTGACTCGCATACAACTGATTCTTTGCTGTCGCTACATACAATTCATTAAGATTAGAACTTGCCAGAACGGGAAATACAACCAATTGATAAAAAGCGTCCTTATACTCCGGTTGCAATTGATCATTAATCTGACCGGCTTTATCCACCAGCTTTTTATAATCAGCCAAAACATTTTCCGCTTCATTATAATTCGTGATACTATACGTTTTAGCGTTTAGTAATTCAGGTTTTCTTCGGGCATTGTACTTCGTATATAATTTTATGATCTGAGCAATTTCTTCCGGATACTGATTCCCAAAGGTTTCCTTTGCCCATTGCACATAATATTGATCTAAATTACTGGCATTAAATCCCTCAGGATTCCAGGCCATATCCAGAAAAAATGCAATTGGAAATTCCATTGGTTTAATGTCACCGACATTTACGATCCAGATTTTATCGACACCGTATTGATACGCCAAATCCATTTGTTCCCATGTACGCTCGATTTGATTGGTATTGATCCATTTGTAATTTCTTGGACCTCCTACGTAATCATAATGATAATAAATACCATAACCGCCTTTTCTTGGTTTTGCATCGAGTTCAGGCAACTTTCTGATATTTCCCCAATTGTCATCGCATAACAAAAGTGTAATATCGTCCGGAACGCGCATTCCTTTGTCGTAATAATCCTGAACTTCTTTATAAAGTGCCCACATTTGCGGCGTTTCTTCAATTGGCTTTTGGGTTACTTCTGCAATAATATCTCTCTGCGTTTTTACGATATTTTCTAATAAATCTATTGCAGTTCCCTGTGTCATAGGTTCGTCGCCATCGCCACGCATCCCAACCGTTACAATACTTTCTTTAGTTCCCATTCTTTTCATTCCGTCTTTCCAGAACGAAATCAAGTTATCTGAATTGGTATTAAAATCCCATTTTCCTTTTCCTAAAGCCGACCATTCAGCATGCGCTCTCGTTAAAGGTTCGTGGTGCGAAGTGCCCATTACAATTCCGTATTCATCCGCCAAAACCGCGTTCTGAGGATCATCTACATAGAACATTCTTCCCCACATCGATGGCCACAAATAATTGCCTTTCATTCTCAGGATCAGTTCAAAAACAGTATCATAGAATTTCGCATTAAATCCGCCATATTTTTCAAACGCCCAGCCTGATAAAGCCGGAGCTTCGTCATTGATAAAGATTCCCCGGTATTTTACTTTGGGTTCACCCTGAGAATGAATTCCCGGTAAAACATGCAATTCCGATTGTTTTTTAACGGGAACATCTGCCCAGAAATACCACGGAGAAATGCCTATCTGACCCGATAAATCATAAATACCGTAAATCGTTCCCCGTTTATCAGAACCCGCAATTACCAGTGCTTTTTTAATTCCTTTTACCGGATTATCTACAATCTGAGTCGTGAATTTTTCCCATTTCCCTTTCAGTTGATTGGCATCAATTTTACCTTCTTTGACCAATTGATCTATCATTTCGCTTTTACCTAAAGTTCCAATAATCACTACATAATCTGTTGCTTCTGAAATTGTATTGATTTGTTTTGGATGTAAATCTGTGACCTTAAAAAGGTCCTTTTCTAAATGCCCCGTAACACGTAAAACACCCTGAAAATCATTTTTACTTACCAGAATGGAAGCTATTTTTCCTTTTGCAACCAAAGGAAAATTTTCAGAAGAAGCTGTATTTACTACATATTTCTCTCCATTGATGGCGTAAGCTTGCAAACTGATTCCGAAAAGAAAAAGCACCAACATTTTAAATATAAATTGAGTTTTTAGATCGTTCATCTTTTTATGTTTTTTTAAATACATAGAGACATAGCTTTTCTTTGTCTACAGAGGCGTTTCACTTGTTTAAATACACATAGCTAATGTGAAAAAATCATGATTTTATAAAAATTCCTTTCTAAGTATAATTTATTAACCTGTGTTTCTATGTGTTTAGAAATTATTGATTTAGCTTGTAAGCAATTCCTACCTCTAAACCTCTTAATTCAGCAAGCCCCTTCAATCTTCCCACAAGAGAATATCCGGGATACGTTTCTTTTATTTCATCCACCGCATGCAGGAAACCATGATCCGGGCGCATAGGCAGACTCACTTTTGTTTTATTCATTAACAAAAGAAGTTTTTCTACAATAACTTCCATCTTGGTATCCCCTTTTAAATGTTCTGATTCCCTGAAAATAGTTTCGCTTTCGCGGAATGTATTTCGAAGATGCAAAAAGTGAATCCGGTCTCCATAATTGTCTATAATTTTCTCGAGATTATTATCCGGATTTGCTCCTAAAGAACCCGTACAATAGCACAAACCGTTTAGATTGAACGGAACTGCTTCAAAAATAGCCTTGAGATCATCTTCGGTAGAAACTATTCTTGGTAAGCCCAAAACCGAAAACGGCGGATCATCAGGATGAATCGCCAATTTCGCACCATATTCTGAAGCAATTGGAGCGATTTGCGTTAAAAAATAAATCAGGTTTTCTCTTAGTTTCGTATTATCTATATCAGCATAATCCTTTAATAATGACAGAATCTGTTCTGCCGTAAAATTGATTTTGCTTCCCGGTAATCCTAATAATACATTTTTAAAAAGTAATGCTTTCTCTTCTTCAGAAAGTTGACTGCCAAATTGCAGCGCATTTTCTTTTTCTGTTTCAGAATAATCATTTTCTGCATTTGGCCTTTTTAATAAATAGAGATCAAAATAAGCAAAAGCATACTGATCGTATAAAAGAGCTTTACTTCCGTCAGCATTACTATAATTATGATTGGTGCGAACCCAGTCTAAAATAGGCATAAAATTATAGGTGATGATTGTAATACCGCAATTTGAAAGGTTTTTTATGCTCGCTTTATAATTTTCAATGTACTGCAAATAGTTCCCGGTGGCTCTTTTTATTTCTTCATGAACCGGTAAACTTTCTACGACTACCCATTCTAATCCTGCGTCTTTTATTATTTGCTGTCTTTCTTTGATAGCTGAAACCGTCCAAATTTCACCAACCGGAATTTGATGCAAAGCCGTTACGATTCCGGTTGCTCCGGCTTGTTTAATGTCTAATAATTTTACGGAATCCTGAGGACCGAACCAGCGCATTGTTTGCTGCATTTTGATCATAATACTTACGATTTAAGATTAGAATCCGATGCTGTTTCCGCCATCAACAGGCAAAACAGTTCCGGTGGTATATTTTGATTCGTTCAGCGCGAAATAATACACGGCATCTGCAATATCAGAAGGTTCACCTAAAAATCCCATTGGCGTTCTTGAAAGTACTTTGTTTTTTCTTTCAGGATCATTGTCAAGTGCTGTAGAAGACATTTTTGTTTTGATAAAACCAGGTGCAATACAGTTTATACGAACACCAAAGGGCGCCAATTCTACTGCCATTGCCCTTGTCATAGATTCGATTGCCCCTTTGCTTGCCGAATACGCAATTACTTTCGGAATTCCGTATTGTGATGCCATTGAACTAATGTTGACGATACTTCCGCCCCCATTTTCTTTCATGTTTTTTACAACTTCTCTGCTTACTGCAAAAACACTCAAAAGATTGGTATGAATTACGGATAGAAAATCTTCATCCGTAACATCCGAAAATTCTTTTTTAAGATTGATTCCCGCATTGTTTACCAAAATATCAATGCTGTCTTTTTTTGTTATGCCTGCAATCATTGCAGCAATTCCCGCAATATCATTCAAATCAAATAAAACCGGAATGGCATTTTCTCCAATTTCCGCACAAGCTTCTTCTGTTTTTTCTTTTGATCTTCCAATGATATACGTTTTGATTCCGTTATCACATAATTTCTTCGCGGTTGCAAAACCTAAACCTGAATTTCCTCCTGTTACAATGGCTGTTTTTGTACTCATTTTATTTTCTATTATATAAATTAATTTCCAGGTGCAAACGGAAATTTTAATGATTTAAAATACTCTAATGTTTGTGTTGGCTGCTCTACTCCTGCCGGCAATTCTTTACCCGAATATTGCTGAAAATACAACAAACAGGCATCGCGCCACCATTTTGCTTCCTTATACTGAATTTTCAGTAGCATTTGTACTTCTTTGAAACGTTCGTTATCAATATATTTTTCAGTTTTATTCCAGATATTTTGCATTTGCTGAACCTGATTGACGCCTTCCTGATATTTTAAAGCCATACCGTTCCAAAGCGTCTGACCATTTTTCAGCTTATAATCCCAGGAAAGATGATGAAACCATAATAAATCTATTTCAGGGCAAGTTTCAGTATTATCAAAAATATCCGCTACTTCTGTAGCATATTGTGCGGTAGCATTAGTTCCTGTTTTTGACCGGTCAAAACCAATTCCGTTTTTATCCGCTTTGTGATAATACGTTGGATTCCATTCCGGTCTCGATAAATCAGAAACCCAGGGTCCCGGACCATAATGATGTCCCGTATCCATAATATGATGTAAACCAAGAGGTGTCATATAATTTACAACTGCTTCTCTTGATGTGATCATCATTTCCTTAACAGGCTTAACGAAATTTTCATTATTCGAAAAAGTAGATCTCAACCATTCGTCAGCAATCATTTCTGAATCTAAATACGGATCCCAGGCCAATCTCCCAAAGCCGTACCAATTTGCCTGCGCAAAAGGATGACCGGTCCAGTTGAGATCATTACCTATATTCGAAACTCCCGCAATTCCGGTAAGCTTCTGCGAACTTAAAGAGCCATCAATCACTTTGGCAACCGTAGCCCCTTTACCCTTTTGGTAAGTATCTGCTTCTAAAACTTCCTGAAATAATTTTGGTAAATAAACCAAATGTGTGCTAAAACCCAAATATTCCTGTGTAATCTGAAATTCCATCATCATTGGTGTTTTTTTCATCGCCCCAAACAACGGATGAAAAGGCTCTCTGGGCTGAAAATCTATCGCTCCATTTTTTACCTGAACAATTACATTCTCTTTAAATTTTCCGTCATAAGGCTGAAATTCGGAGTAGGCCTGTTTCGCTCTGTCATTTGCATCATGTTCAGAATATACAAAAGCCCTCCACATAATTACGCCGCCAAAAGGCGCAACAGCATCCGCCAGCATATTGGCACCATCGACATGATCTCTTCCGTAATTTTGAGGTCCGGGCTGTCCTTCAGAATTTGCTTTTACCAGAAACCCTCCAAAATCAGGAATTCTTTTATAGATTTCTTTTGCTTTCTCTTTCCACCAATTGGCAACTGCAACCTCTTTTGGATCTGCTGTTTTTAAACCTCCAATTTCAATTGGCGCCGAAAAACGAGCGGTCAAATACACTTTGATTCCGTATGGTCGAAACACATTGGCCAACGCTTCTACTTTCTCTAAATATTGCGGCGTCAAAATCAAAGCATTGGCGTTTACATTCGTCAGAACTGTTCCGTTAATCCCGATGGAGGCATTTGCTCTGGCATAATCAATATAACGCTGGTCTATAAAATCAGGTAATTTTTGCCAATTCCATAAAGAGAAGCCAGCATAACCACGCTCGACAGTCCGGTCTAAATTATCCCAATGATTTAAGACCCTAAGGTTTATTTTAGGAGAATCAGCAATGTTTAAATTTCTGAGTGATTTATTCGTCTCAATCAATCGCAGAAAACTATAAACTCCATACAAAACCCCAACATCATTTTTTCCGGTAATGACAATTTGGTTTTTATTTTTTAATGAAATAGATTTAATAATAAAACCTTCATTGTTTATTTTGTCGAAATCAGATACAAGTACTTTTTTCAAATCTGAATTTAAAGCTGCTTGAGAACCCACAATTAAATTATTCTCTCCATTTATTACTGATCGAATTTCAGGTTTATTTCCCAACATATTCGATATTCCCGTTTCTAATTCAGCTAAAGCGATTTTAGAAGTTTCAGAACTTCCCAACGAAACAATTCCCTGAAGATTCTTTTTATATTCTGAGGCAATTACCGCATTTTGCATCTTATCGTATTGAAGCCATAATTTATAATCCTTTTGAGCAAAAGCTGAAAAGGAAATTATAAGAAACCAGAAAACAAATCGTAATGAAGTCATTTACTATAAATTTAATTCTTTAAAAACTCATTCGGAAGAATCAATGTTTTTATATCTTAATAAAAGTATTTGATAAAATTTTAATCTAAAAAATACATTATTATAAATAAAACAATAATTGCAATCGGTTGCGTAAAAATATAGGATTGTTATTTAAGAAAAAAATTTTATTTGTCTTTTTTTCAAAAAAAAAATTTTATAACAAATAAAAGCAGGATAATTTAAAAAACTATCCTGCTTTAGCATGGTGAAATTCAAGATTGAGAATCCTGAAACAATGACAATATCAATTTGACTTTTATCGCTTGTAATACACTACAATACTGGCTTTTGCTAATGTCTGGTTCCAAAGATTAAAACCTACAACAGCAGGATTTGTATTTTCATCCGTTCCCAGTTTATCTGTTTTAAGTGCATAAACCGTTATGATGTACCCATGAAATCCGTGACCTACAGGCGGGCAAGGTCCCCCAAATCCTTTAATACCGTAATCTGTAATACTCTGAACAGCTCCTTTAGGAATTAAATTACTCTTCGCTCCCGCATTGGTGACCAATTCATTTACGTTTGCAGGAATGTCAAATACCACCCAATGCCAAAATCCGCTTCCGGTTGGTGCATCAGGATCATACATCGTTATGGCAAAACTTTTTGTTCCTTCGGGAGCATTTTTCCATGACAATTGCGGCGATTGATTTTCTCCCGAACAACCAAATCCGTTGAATTCCTGAATTTTAGAAGCTTCGCCTCCTAAATCTTTACTGGCTAACGTAAAAGTTTTTTGTCCAAAAATTGTGGTGGTAAAAATTAAGGACAACACCAAAATTAAATTTACTCTTTTCATTTTACTTTGAATTAAAATTTTAAGCAAATTTAGATGCACTAAGGCAAAAGAAACTGTAGGGGAAAGTTCAAAAACTATGGCCGGAAGCTCAAATCTTCTGGTGGTGTTTTGGCGTTACGCCATATTTTGATTTGTACGCCTGTGTAAAGCTTGACAAATTTTCGTAACCTGCTTCAAAATAAACTTCAGATGGATTTTTTTGTTCCTGTTGCAGTAAATAATGTGCAAATTCGAGTCTTTTATTTTGAAACCACTTTATTGGTGATTCTGAATAATGTTTTTCAAATTCTCTTTTAAATGTTGACACACTCATATTGCATAAAAAAGCCAACTCTTTTAAAGTCAATTTATTCAGGTGACTATTTTCAATAATCTGAATAAACTTTTGTGTAGCATTGTCGCTGTTTATAGTTAAAGAATAGAGCAACTCAGTTCCGTACTTTTCTGTCAGGTAGAACATTATTTCCTCAAACTTAACTTCCAACATTTTCTTTTGGATCTGTCTTGAAAGTTTTGAAATGTCCAGTAAACTATCTACAAAACGCTTTATAAATTCATCATACTTAAAAGCATAAACTGATTTAGATACGCTTGATTCTGTTTTATTCCATTCAATTTTCCGAATAAATCTGGACACAGCCTCATTTGCAAAAAACAAAACCACGCTTCTGTAATTCGAGCCATCAGAAAGTTTTTCAGTCATCAGACAATTCCCTGATTTCATCACAAGAAATCTGGAATTATCTATTGATAGCGCTGAATCATCAAAAATAACTTCTTTAGCACCTTCAATTAAAAAACTAAAAATGTTTTGATTTAAAATGATTTGCTGTTTAGCAATTTCTTTCGAACTTTTATAATCAAAAACCTGAACAAGCTGAGAATTTTCAAAACTCAATTCGTCCGGAAGTACAATGGTATGCATATTATTATTTCGTTGCTGTCTCTAAAGATTTCTTTTTATCCGAAGATTCACGAGCGAGGACTTCTGTATTTAAGAAAGTGATTTCCTTCGCATCATCACTTTTTTGAGATTTTAAATTTTTGATGATAATTTCAGCCGCAGCTTTTCCCATTTTTTCAGCAGGATGGGTAATCGTCGAAATATTAGGGTCGATTATTTGAGAAATTGGGTCATTATTAAAACCAATAATAGCGATTTCATCCGGTACTTTGATCCCTCTCTTTTTTGCCGTTTGTACAGCACTAACCGCAATAATATCTCCAGGTGCAAAAAGCCCATCGGGAATTGGATCGAGATCAAACAATTGATTGCTCGCCCTTACTCCTTCTTCATAAGTAACTGATTTCAAATTAATAATTAATTCTTCATCTATAGGCAAATTATGATCTTTTAAAGCTTCTATGTAACCTCTTTTTCTCTCGTTGTAAAGATTTCCAAATTCTGATCCGGCTGTCAAATGTGCAATACGAATACAACCTTGTTCGATAAGATGTTTGGTTGCTTTATACCCTGCAGAATAATTATCGATAACGACCCTGAAAGTATGGTAATCCTTAGGAACCCTGTCTACAAATACAAGTGGAATATTATTATTGGTAAATTGCTGAAAATGCGCGGTATCTCTGGTTTCCATAGCCAAAGAACAAATAACACCACTCACTCTGTTGCTATACAATGACTTGGCCATATTCACCTCTTCGAAATACGAATCGTGCGATTGCATAATAATGACCGTATAATCTGATTTTTGAGCTGTAATTTCGATACCGCTAATCAAAGAAGACAAAAACGGTTGAGTAACGGTTGGGATTAAAACACCGATCGTTTTGGTTTTATTACCGCGCAGACCTGCAGCCAAAGTATTGGGCACAAAACCCATTTCCTCTGCCGTTTTTTTTACTTTCTTGATCGTTTTATCACTTATAGTGTGATGATCCTTCAAAGCCCGCGAAATAGTCGATGTAGCAAGATTTAATCGCTCCGCAATATCGTAAATCGTTACATGTTTATTTTCTTCCATGAAATCAATAATATGAGATGTAAATATAAACTATTTTAAGACAAGATAATCTTTCCCCAAAAAGCAGTTTTTAAATAAAAAAAAAGCCTCTGTACTCCTTCATATCTAAAGCATAAATAAGACAGAGCCATTTTTTACAGGGTAATTAATCTTTTATTTATCCATTTTATCCTTTAAGATTTTACCTTCTTTGGTAAATTCCAAATCAATATTGTTTGTTAAATCGACATCAAGATCCTTGTGTCCGTAGTCGATGTGCGTTATTTTTTCATTGGGATGATTTTTTGCTACATATTCTTTTACAGATGCGGGAATAAAAGCAGTAGGAATCGCTTTTTTACCTCCATCTACCTCACGATACGAACCGTCTTTCCAGAACTCTATTTCTGTTCCGTCTTTTAACTTCACTTCATATCCTTTTTCACCATGTTCAGCATCTTTTTTTACCACATCTATTGCGCTATTGCCAAAGTGTTTTTTCAAAAAATCCTGGGCCGGTTTTGGCAATTCAGTAATTTCAATTTTTTTCTGTGCATTAGCCGATATTGCAAAACCAAGCAATAATACAGCAATTATCATTATTTTTTTCATGATGTTATTATTTAAAATTAGTAATTTTCTTTCACTAATTTACAACAAGTAAAATACATTCAAATCAATTTAAGAAAGCTTTATTATATTAAAAATAAGTTTTCTTATATTGTAACTCATTACAATTAAAAAAGTTATGACAAAATCTATTACTATAAAAGTAGCCAGTATTAATGATGTAGATGCAATAATAAAACTGCAAACGGCCAATCAAACTTCCCAGGGCGGGACATTATCCGGTGGGTTAACAGCGCATCAAATTCAGGAAATGATGTCCGATATGCCACAAATTATAGCCACTATTAACCATGAAATCGTTGGTTTTTTATTGACAACATCACAAACTGTAAACAATAAACGCCAGGTTCCCATTGTCGATGCCATGTCAGCATCTTATGCCGGCTCTCCGGACTCCTATATTTATGGCCCCATTTGCGTGAGTGAGCATCAGCGTGGAAAAGGATTGGCGCAACTTATGTTTCAGGAACTCTTAAAATTAGAACCTAATCGGGAAGGAATTTTGTTTATTAAAAGTGATAATCTCCCATCCCTAAAAGCACATCAAAAAATGGGAATGCATAAAGTAAGCAGTTTCAATTTCAATAATGCTGATTTCGATGTTTACACTTATTTATCTCCTGTTCAGAAAAATAATAAACCGTTTAAATCTGAAAACCAAACTTTATAAATAACCTTAAATAAAAACACATGCGTTATCTCGCCATTTTGATTATTACTATTCTAACTGTTTCCTGTAAAAATGAAATCAAATCTACAACACTTTCCAACTATTTCACTTATCAGGAAAATAGTGAAGTAGAATCGGCAGGAGTAAAAATGATTCCGATAAAAACTCCCGTAGGAGAATTTAAAGTATGGACCAAACGTTTCGGCAATAATGCTAAAATTAAGGTCCTGCTATTACATGGAGGTCCTGCAATGACACATGAATATATGGAGTGTTTTGAAACTTTCTTTCAACGCGAAGGATTTGAATTTTATGAATACGACCAATTAGGATCGTATTACAGCGATCAGCCAAAAGATAGCAGTTTGTGGACCACAGAACGTTTTGTAGAAGAAGTTGAACAAGTACGCAAAGCGATTGGAGCAGATAAAAACAATTTTTATGTACTAGGAAACTCGTGGGGTGGAATACTCGCTATGGAATATGCCTTAAAATACCAACAAAACATGAAAGGGTTATTGGTGGCAAACATGATGGCAAGCGCACCGGATTACGGAAAATATGCTGACGAAGTACTAGCCAAACAGATGAAACCGGAAGTATTAGCTGAAATCAGGGTACTGGAAGCAAAAAAAGACTTTAATAATCCACGTTACATGGAATTACTCATTCCAAATTATTACCAACAGCATTTATGTCGCTTAAAAGACTGGCCAGACGGATTAAATCGTGCCAGCAAACATATTAATAGTGAAATTTACACCATAATGCAGGGACCAAGCGAATTTGGGATTAGTGGCCGCTTAGCCAAATGGGATATCAAAAATCGCCTGCACGAAATTACAGTGCCAACCTTAATGATCGGTGCCAAATATGACACAATGGATACAAAAGCAATGGAAGAACAAAGTAAATTAGTCAAAAAAGGACGCTATTTATACTGCCCAAATGGAAGTCATCTCGCCATGTGGGACGATCAAAAAATCTTTATGAATGGTGTAATTGAGTTTATAAATGATGTCAATAAAGAAAAAATTTAAGATTTTAGACAAGACACATCAAATAAATCCAACTAATAAAAGAATATGGGCGTTTCCCTCCGGGTCGGGCTGTCCGCTAAATCTTTTGCGAGAAGACATTTAATGTAAATAGAGAATCTAATGTCTCGCAAAAGGATATCACTCCCATCCCTAACGCAAGCAGAGATAAATAGAAATATCGCATTGATCCGAATTTAAGCAATTACAAAATTCTCATTTTTGAGCAAAAAAAAAACTTCAATTAGCAAAGCCAATTGAAGTTTTAGTACTCAGAGCGGGACTTGAACCCGCACGAACATTGCTGTTCACTGGATTTTAAGTCCAGCGTGTCTACCAATTTCACCATCCGAGCATTATGTGGTACCTCCAGGGATCGAACCAGGGACACATGGATTTTCAGTCCATTGCTCTACCATCTGAGCTAAGGTACCATAAATTTACTTATAACAGGATAAGTAAAAAAAAGAATAAAAAACCCTGTTCGTTAGAACAGGGTTTTCAAAAGAAAGGCGACGACATACTCTCCCACATAACTGCAGTACCATCTGCGCAGGCGGGCTTAACTACTCTGTTCGGGATGGGAAGAGGTGAGCCCCGCCGCAATAACCACCTTAAGGCCGTTTTGCAATGGGTAACTAGCTTTAACTAATCAACATTACACAATATCTTAACATACTGAGATAAAGAAAAGTACTTTTATTTACTATTTTTAGAAAGTTTCTTCCCCACACCGTAGTGTGGGGAAAAGGGTGTACATAAGCTTACGGATTATTAGTACTACTCGACTATGACATTACTGCCTTTACATCTATAGCCTATCAACGTGGTCATCTTCCACGATCCTTAAAAGAAATCTCATCTTGTGGTGGGTTTCGCGCTTATATGCTTTCAGCGCTTATCCCTTCCAAACGTAGCTACTCTGCGATGCTCCTGGCGGAACAACAGATACACTAGAGGTTTGTCCAATTCGGTCCTCTCGTACTAGAATCAGATCCACTCAAATTTCTAACGCCCACAGTAGATAGAGACCGAACTGTCTCACGACGTTCTGAACCCAGCTCGCGTGCCACTTTAATGGGCGAACAGCCCAACCCTTGGGACCTTCTCCAGCCCCAGGATGTGACGAGCCGACATCGAGGTGCCAAACCCCCCCGTCGATATGAGCTCTTGGGGGAGATCAGCCTGTTATCCCCGGCGTACCTTTTATCCTTTGAGCGATGGCCCTTCCATGCGGAACCACCGGATCACTATGCTCTACTTTCGTACCTGATCGACCTGTATGTCTCTCAGTCAAGCTCCCTTATGCCATTGCACTCTACGCACGGTTACCAAGCGTACTGAGGGAACCTTTAGAAGCCTCCGTTACTCTTTTGGAGGCGACCACCCCAGTCAAACTACCCACCAAGCAATGTCCCCCGCAAAACGGGGTTAGGCCTCAGATAAACAAAGGGTTGTATTTCAACAATGACTCCACAACGCCTGGCGACGCCACTTCACAGTCTCCAACCTATCCTACACATCATTTATCCAAGGTCAATACTAAGCTATAGTAAAGGTGCACAGGGTCTTTTCGTCCCACTGCGGGTAAACGGCATCTTCACCGTTACTACAATTTCACCGAGCTCATGGCTGAGACAGTGTCCAGATCGTTACACCATTCGTGCAGGTCGGAACTTACCCGACAAGGAATTTCGCTACCTTAGGACCGTTATAGTTACGGCCGCCGTTTACTGGGGCTTCAATTCAATGCTTCTCCGAAGATAACATCTCCTCTTAACCTTCCAGCACCGGGCAGGTGTCAGGCCCTATACTTCATCTTACGATTTTGCAGAGCCCTGTGTTTTTGATAAACAGTCGCCTGGACCTCTTCACTGCGGCCAGCTTGCGCTGGCGACCTTTCTCCCGAAGTTACAGGTCTATTTTGCCTAATTCCTTAGCCATGAATCTCTCGAGCACCTTAGGATTCTCTCCTCAACTACCTGTGTCGGTTTACGGTACTGGTACTAATTACCTGAAGTTTAGAGGTTTTTCTTGGAAGCCCTTAGGCGCACTATCTCTTTGTCCGAAGACTCCGAGTACTATCGTATTTCCCCAAGACGCGTGGATTTGCCTGCGCATCTTATAGGTAGGTACTTCAACGAACTATTCCGTCAGTTCGCGGCGCTTTCATCACTCCGTCACCCCATCACAGTAATTAGTAGTACGGGAATATTAACCCGTTAGCCATCGACTGTCCCTTTCGGGTTCGCCTTAGGACCAGACTAACCCACAGCTGATTAGCATAGCTGTGGAAACCTTAGTTTTTCGGTGTGCGGGTTTCTCGCCCGCATTATCGTTACTTATGCCTACATTTTCTTTTCTAACCAGTCCAGCATGCCTTACGACACACCTTCAACCCTGTTAGAATGCTCCCCTACCACTTAGAGTAAACTCTAAATCCATAGCTTCGGTAATATACTTATGCCCGATTATTATCCATGCTCGTCCGCTCGACTAGTGAGCTGTTACGCACTCTTTAAATGAATGGCTGCTTCCAAGCCAACATCCTAGCTGTCTGGGCAGACAAACCTCGTTCTTTCAACTTAGTATATATTTGGGGACCTTAGCTGATGGTCTGGGTTCTTTCCCTCTCGGACTTGGACCTTAGCACCCAAGCCCTCACTGTTAGTGAACATTATATAGCATTCGGAGTTTGTCAGGAATTGGTAGGCGGTGAAGCCCCCGCATCCAATCAGTAGCTCTACCTCTATATAACTTTATAACTAACGCTGCACCTAAATGCATTTCGGGGAGTACGAGCTATTTCCGAGTTTGATTGGCCTTTCACCCCTACCCACAGGTCATCCGAAGACTTTTCAACGTCAACCGGTTCGGACCTCCACTATGTGTTACCACAGCTTCATCCTGCCCATGGGTAGATCACACGGTTTCGCGTCTAACACTACTGACTAAAGCGCCCTATTCAGACTCGCTTTCGCTACGGATCCGTGGCTGAACCACTTAACCTTGCCAGCAACGTTAACTCGTAGGCTCATTATGCAAAAGGCACGCCGTCACCCCACGAAAGGGCTCCGACCGCTTGTAAGCGTATGGTTTCAGGATCTATTTCACTCCGTTATTCACGGTTCTTTTCACCTTTCCCTCACGGTACTGGTTCACTATCGGTCTCTCAGGAGTATTTAGCCTTAGCGGATGGTCCCGCCAAATTCAGACAGGGTTTCACGTGCCCCGCCCTACTCAGGATACCACTATCTATTACATTTATTACCCGTACGGGACTATCACCCTCTATGGTGTCACTTTCCAGTAACTTCCGGTTCTGCATGCATAAAATATCGTGGTCCTACAACCCCAACAATGCCGTAACATCATTGGTTTGGGCTAATCCGCGTTCGCTCGCCACTACTTACGGAATCACTTTTGTTTTCTTCTCCTCCGCCTACTTAGATGTTTCAGTTCAGCGGGTTTGCCCACCTATCGGTGTACTATGTCTTCAACATAGTGGGTTGCCCCATTCAGGTATCTGCGGATCAATCGGTGTGTGCCCGTCCCCGCAGCTTTTCGCAGCTTATCACGCCTTTCATCGCCTCTGAGAGCCAAGGCATCCCCCATACGCCCTTATTTTGCTTATTGTACCAATCATAAATTAATATGACCGTTTTTTTTTGTCTTTTATTATTCGTATTGCTACTTATAACAAAAAACGCTTTCTACTTTTTATTATTTTCTTATCTCAATATGTCAATGAACTTTATTTATGTCGAAAGTTGTAAAGCCTAAGGTCATAAAGTCATACTTTTGACTTTCAGACTTTAGTCTTTCGACTAAATTTGTGGAGAATAACGGAGTCGAACCGTTGACCTCCTGCGTGCAAGGCAGGCGCTCTAGCCAGCTGAGCTAATCCCCCATTTTTCAATCTTAGATTGTAGAATTCAGATTTTAGATTCTTGAATTCTTCTCTAATCTCTTTTGGTGAATTCCAACTTCCAGAATTTCCTTTTTTTAAGAGCAAAATAGTTGTCTCGGACAGACTCGAACTGTCGACCCCTACATTATCAGTGTAGTACTCTAACCAGCTGAGCTACGAGACACTCTTATTCTTAAAATTTATTATTTGAACTAACAGCAAGAGTAAAATAGTCTTAAAATCAAAACCTTTAAAGCTTCTTCTTTTTTCCTCAGCGTGCATTACTGCTAACACTCGAGGCTCTAGAAAGGAGGTGTTCCAGCCGCACCTTCCGGTACGGCTACCTTGTTACGACTTAGCCCTAGTTACCAGTTTTACCCTAGGCAGCTCCTTGCGGTCACCGACTTCAGGCACCCCCAGCTTCCATGGCTTGACGGGCGGTGTGTACAAGGCCCGGGAACGTATTCACCGGATCATGGCTGATATCCGATTACTAGCGATTCCAGCTTCACGGAGTCGAGTTGCAGACTCCGATCCGAACTGTGACCGGTTTTATAGATTCGCTCCTGGTCGCCCAGTGGCTGCTCTCTGTACCGGCCATTGTAGCACGTGTGTAGCCCAAGGCGTAAGGGCCGTGATGATTTGACGTCATCCCCACCTTCCTCACAGTTTGCACTGGCAGTCTTGTTAGAGTTCCCGACTTGACTCGCTGGCAACTAACAACAGGGGTTGCGCTCGTTATAGGACTTAACCTGACACCTCACGGCACGAGCTGACGACAACCATGCAGCACCTTGTAAATTGTCTTGCGAAAGATCTGTTTCCAAACCGGTCAATCTACATTTAAGCCTTGGTAAGGTTCCTCGCGTATCATCGAATTAAACCACATGCTCCACCGCTTGTGCGGGCCCCCGTCAATTCCTTTGAGTTTCATTCTTGCGAACGTACTCCCCAGGTGGGATACTTATCACTTTCGCTTAGCCACTGAAATTGCTTCCAACAGCTAGTATCCATCGTTTACGGCGTGGACTACCAGGGTATCTAATCCTGTTCGCTACCCACGCTTTCGTCCATCAGCGTCAATCAATTAGTAGTAACCTGCCTTCGCAATTGGTATTCCATGTAATCTCTAAGCATTTCACCGCTACACTACATATTCTAGTTACTTCCTAATAATTCAAGTCTAACAGTATCAATGGCCGTTCCACCGTTGAGCGATGGGCTTTCACCACTGACTTATTAAACCGCCTACGGACCCTTTAAACCCAATGATTCCGGATAACGCTTGGATCCTCCGTATTACCGCGGCTGCTGGCACGGAGTTAGCCGATCCTTATTCTTACGATACCGTCAAGCTACTTCACGAAGTAGTGTTTCTTCTCGTATAAAAGCAGTTTACAATCCATAGGACCGTCATCCTGCACGCGGCATGGCTGGATCAGGCTTGCGCCCATTGTCCAATATTCCTCACTGCTGCCTCCCGTAGGAGTCTGGTCCGTGTCTCAGTACCAGTGTGGGGGATCTCCCTCTCAGGACCCCTACCCATCGTAGCCTTGGTAAGCCGTTACCTTACCAACTAGCTAATGGGACGCATGCTCATCTTTTACCGTTGTGACTTTAATAGTGGTTTCATGCGAAACTGCTATACTATGAGGTATTAATCCAAATTTCTCTGGGCTATCCCTCTGTAAAAGGTAGATTGCATACGCGTTACGCACCCGTGCGCCGGTCTCTAAATCCGAAGACTTATACCCCTCGACTTGCATGTGTTAAGCCTGCCGCTAGCGTTCATCCTGAGCCAGGATCAAACTCTTCATCGTATATTGTTGATCTGATTTGCATCAGATCGTATTGTTATTCGAATCAGTCTCTATCGGTTCTTTTCTAATCTCTCGATTATCTTACTCTTTATTCTTTTGCCCTAACATCTCTGTTAAAGCGGCTGTCAATTCAATATGTCTACGAACGTGTCTTCTTTTTCAATTTCGCTTGTTTCTCAAAGCGGGTGCAAAAGTAGAAAATTTATTTTAACCGGCAAGTAAATTTTGAAGTTTTTTTTTTAGAAAATTTCTTTTCCTTTTCTTCTCATCTCCCAACCAGCCTATCAATGAACTTTCCGTATTTTGCGGGGTGCAAAGGTAACATCTGTTTTCAAATCTCGCAAGCTTTTTGAAATCTTTTTTGAAAATAAATTCTCAGTTTTGATTCGTTGTGCCTGCCAGTATTTCAGTGAACGTCTATCGTTGTTGCGGGTGCAAAAGTACACTCTTTACAGGCTTAAACAATACTTTTTCTCCACTATTTTCGATATTTTTCATAAGTTACTGGTTAGGTGTTTTTTACAAGCCAGTTTTTTTTTGAGTTCTCTCAGCATTAAGTGCCTTAGGCTGATTTTATCTCAAAGACGCCAGGTTTTGCTTCTCCGGATCTGCTTCGAAAAGAACGTAAAAGTGGAGTTTACCGGGTTTACTAGCTTTGAACAGATCCTAACTTTGCCTTTTTACCTTATATACATCTACAACTCTTCCGCAAACTGCTCCCCTAGCCCCGATAGAAACGGAAATCCTTTTGTGCCGGGGTTCGGCACAAAAGATTGGAGTGGATAGCGGGAAATAGCTCCTCATAAAACTTCAAATTCCTAATTTCATAAGCTCTTCTTTCTCTCCGTTAAATAAAAACCCTTCTTATATATAAGTAGTAAAAATAAACCCGACAGGTTTTAGAAACCTGTCGGGTTGTGAATATAAATCATACCTTATATATAGGAATGGAAAACTATATTTAATATTATAGTACTTGGTTTATACTATCGATTACTTCTTTTGTGATATGGATGCTTTTGAGTTTAGCCTGATGATCGAAAATTGGGCCTGTCGCCATTAGCTCATCTACTTTGGCGTAGTTGATGAATTTTTTAAGATCTGTTATCAGTTGCTCTTTGTTTCCTGTAAATGTACATGCAGTCATTTGATTGACATGGAAACGCTCTTCTTCACTCATGATGTCATCCAGAGAATCTACAGGAGGCTGCAAACCTTTACGATCGCCTCGAATCAAGTTCAGAAACATTTGGTACAAACTTGTAGATAATCTTTCGGCTTCTTCATTTGTATCGGCTGCAATGATATTCACGCAGGCCATTGTTTTGGGTTTATCTAAAACATCTGAAGGCTGGAAGTTTTCGCGGTAAAACTCAAACGCCTGAATCATTTGGCGTGGCGCAAAATGTCCGGCGAAAGCATACGGTAATCCATAAGCAGCGGCAAGTGCAGCACTTTCTGTACTTGAACCTAAAATCCAGATGGGAACATTTGTGCCTTCAGCCGGAAAAGCTCTCACTTTTGCTGTGGCATTTTCAGCAGAAAAGTAATCCTGAAGTTTGGTTACGTTTTGAGGAAAACGTTGTGCCTGCTCAAAAAAGTCTTTTCGAATAGCTTCAGCAGTTGGCTGATCTGTTCCCGGTGCTCTTCCTAATCCTAAATCGATTCGGTTTGGGTAAAGGGTTTCTAATGTTCCGAATTGCTCGGCTACCACTAAAGGAGAGTGATTAGGTAACATGATTCCGCCTGAACCAACACGGATGCTTTGGGTCTGACTGGCGATATAACCAATTAAGACTACGGTCGCCGAACTAGCAACGTGCGCCATATTGTGATGTTCTGCCAGCCAAAAACGTTTGTAACCTAAATTATCTGCCAGTTGTGCTATTTCTTTTGTTTTTTGAAATGTTTCGCTTGCATTGCTATCTTGTGTAATGATAGCTAATTCTAATATTGAGATTGAAATTGAGTCTTTCATATATAATGTAGCTTTTATGCAAAATTAATTCATTTACTACAAAGCTTAAATTTTTTCATGTTAATAGAATGATAAAATTTATCAGTGTTAAATACTTTAATGATGTTATATTAAATTGGAAATATCATCATTAGATAGCTTGAAAATTAGTTTCATACGTAGAAGTAACAACTTTATGATCATAAAATTATTTTTTCACAAGAATTTCTATTGAATCAAAAAAGTTGAATAATTTAAAACCTAAATTTGTATCTCAAAAATAAATTTCGATCCTAGAATTTTCCTCAGATGACACATAAAATTTTAATTATAGACGACGAAGAAAAACTCAGAAGTCTGTTGGCACGCATTATAAAATCAGAAGGTTTTGAAGTTATTGAAGCTAAAGATTTAAAATCGGGCTTTAAGAAGCTTGAGCAAACTGATATTGATGTCGTTTTATGTGATGTAAAATTACCTGACGGAAATGGGGTTGATTTTCTGCAAAACATCAAAGGAAGCTTTCCTTTGATTGAAGTTATTTTGTTGACGGCTTTCGGGAATATCCCAGATGGTGTTCAGGCGATGAAAAACGGCGCTTTTGATTATATCGTAAAAGGGGATGATAACGATAAAATTATTCCGCTTTTGTACAAAGCCGTTGAAAAAGCCCATTTGCAAAAAAAGGTAGAACAACTCGAAAAACGTATTGGAGATAAATATTCTTTCAATACTATCATTGGGAAATCTAAAGGAATTGAGCAGGTTATTGATCTTGCTAAAAAAGTGGCCAAAACTGACTCGACCGTTTTGCTTACCGGCGAAACCGGAACCGGAAAAGAAGTTTTTGCACAAGCAATTCACGAAAACAGTAATCGTGTTGGTAAATCTTTTGTTGCCTTAAATTGCAGTACTTTTAGCAAAGAAATTCTGGAAAGCGAATTGTTTGGTCACAAACAAGGTGCTTTTACCGGAGCTTTGAAAGATAAAAAAGGTTTTATTGAAGAAGCTAATGGAGGAACTTTATTCTTAGACGAAATTGGAGAAATGCCAATTGAACTACAAGCTAAACTATTACGTGTTTTAGAAACCAGCGAATATATCCCAATTGGTGATACCACTCCCAAAAAATCAAATTTTAGATTAATTGCAGCTACTAACAGGGATTTAAAAACAGAAAGCGAAGAACACCGTTTTCGTTCTGACTTGTATTTTCGTTTGAATATTTTTGAAATTACACTTCCACCTTTGCGTGAAAGAATAAAAGATATTGCACCACTAACCCACTCATTTGTTAAACAATTTTCTGAGAAAACCAATAAAAAAAACTTAGACGTTGCTAATGATTTTCTTCAGAAATTAGAAAATTATTCCTGGCCGGGAAATATTCGTGAACTTAAAAATGTGATCGAAAGATCGGTCATATTAAGCAGCGGCAACATTTTAACTTCAGATGTTTTGCCGTACGAAATGCAACATCAGCCTGAAAAAGCTACGAAATCAATGTCGGCTTTCTCTATGCAAAGTGTTGAAAAACTGCATATACAGAAGGTTTTAAATTATACTAAGGGCAATAAAGCTGAAACGGCCCGATTATTAGAAATTGGGATTGCTACATTATATCGAAAATTGGAGGAATATAATATACAATAGCAAATTCCAATATCAAAGGTAAATTTCAAATTCAATTTTTAAAGCTTCAGAGAAGCGTCATATTTATAAATCATTTATTCCTAATGATAAAAAGCTCCAGCGGAGCGACACCTAGACAATCCAAAAATATGTCACCCCGCTGGGGTTCTGATAAACATCGATTGGTCATTCTCTATAAATATGAAGTCCCGCCAGGATTTTTAAAATTCAAAAAAAAAAAATCCTAATACTTATCATTTCAATAAAAGCTTATCATTTTGATAGGCTTTTTTTATACCTATTTTTTGGCCTGAAACCTCAACGTCTTTATTGGCAACACCTTACCTATTACTGCACTTTTTCGGTCTGACTTTTGGCATAAGAGGAGAGAACACAAAAATTCATTCTCATGAAAAATCAAGTCACCTCAATCTACAAACAAGCGGAACGTTTTGCCGACATCACTAAAAAATCTATTATTTCCGGTAATATCGTTCGTGCAAAAAAGTGCTTAGCCCTTGCTGAACGTCTCTTTATTACCGGAAGTATCGAAACTAAAAATGCCATTTCTAATGTGTATGTTTTCTCAGTTTCTTCTTTTATGGAAGTACGTCACTGCAATATTTCACACCTTTTTCCTCAAACACTAAAAGCTGAATATATCAAACAAGTTAATACTTCAGGCGTGTAAAATGTTTAATTGGTTAACTATTTAATTGGTTAATCGCAAAAGCCCTAAATCTAAAATCTGAACTCTAAAATCATCTAAATATGTTAATCACTTTTCTTTTACTCGCATTGGCCGTTTTGCTGTTTGCGATTTGTTTTAAATCAGTTGAATTTTTTGAAAAAATCTAATCATGACTGCACTATTTATTATTGCCCTTGCCGTTTTTGGCTATTTGGTTTATGTATTAATCAAACCCGAAAAATTTTAATGATGTTAAAAGTTATAAGTGAGATGTTAGATGTTATACGTCGGTCTCCCTTTTACAAATCACATCTGACATTTCACTAAAATTTAAAAAATTATGAACACAGAATTACTTGGCGTCATCAGTATCTTTATCATTTCGATAGTTTTAGCCATTCCGATAGGAAAATATATTGCTAAAGTTTATTTGGGTGATAAAACATTTCTTGACCCGATTTTCAATCCAATTGAAAAACTTATTTTTAAAATCAGCGGTATCAATTCCTCTGAAGAAATGAACTGGAAACAACACTTAAAAGCACTTTTAAGCATCAATATGGTTTGGTTCTTTCTTTGCTTTTTTATCTTATTGTTTCAGGGATCATTATTCTTAAATCCTGATAACAACCCATCGATGAGCCCGGATTTGGCCTTTAATACAGCCATCTCTTTTATAGTAAACTGTAATTTACAGCACTATTCAGGCGAAAGCGGTGTCTCTTATTTATCTCAAATATTCCTGATGTTCCTGCAATTTGTTTCTGCGGGTGTCGGAATGGCTGCTGCAGCAATGGTTTTTACTGCAATGAAAGAAAGAACCACCGATAAATTGGGTAACTTTTATAATTATTTTATCAAAAGTTGTACCCGTGTTTTATTACCACTTTCGGCTATTGTCGCTACTGCTTTGGTATTTAGTGGTTCGCCAATGACTTTTGAGGGTAAAGACGCTATTACTACTTTACAAGGTGATCATGTAGAAGTTTCCCGTGGACCAGCTGCTGCATTTATTGCCATTAAACATATAGGTACAAATGGTGGTGGTTTCTTTGGCGCCAATTCGGCACATCCATTAGAAAACCCTACTTATTTTACGAATGCAGTTGAATTATGGGCACAATTAATTATCCCGTTTGCGATGATTTTTGCCTTAGGTTTTTATCTAAAGAAAAAGAAATTATCCTACGTAATTTTCGGAGTGATGACCCTTGGATTCTTATTACTGGTTGTTCCAACCGTTATGAGTGAAATTAATGGGAATCCTGCTATCGAAAGAATGGGTATTGCACAGACAAACGGAGCTATGGAAGGAAAAGAAGTTCGGTTTGGTCCCGCTATTTCAGGTTTCTGGAGTATTGCTACAACGGTAATTTCTACAGGTTCTGTAAATAGTATGCACGATAGTTCAATGCCCGTTTCCGGTGCTATGGAGTTGCTTGCCATGATGGTCAATGCTTTTTATGGCGGTTGCGGTGTCGGGATTCTGAACTTCTACATCTTTATCATTCTGGCTGTATTTATTTCCGGATTAATGGTAGGTCGAACACCTGAATTTTTAGGAAAGAAAATCGAAGCGCGGGAAGTTAAAATTGCTGCTTTTATTGCGATTCTACATCCTTTATTAATTTTATCCGGGACAGCTTTAGCTTCTTATTTTACTGCACATGACACTGCAATGGGGTATTGGTTTAACGGGAATGCAACTGGCTGGCTGAACAATCCCGGACATCATGGGTTTTCAGAAATGTTATACGAATATACTTCTAGTGCCGCCAATAACGGTTCGGGGTTTGAAGGTTTAGGAGATAACAATCCGTTCTGGAATATCACTACAGGAATTGTATTACTATTAAGTCGTTTTATTCCGATAATCGGGCCATTGGCTATTGCAGGACTGTTGGCGAATAAAAAATATATTCCTGAAAGTGCCGGAACTTTAAAAACTGACACTTCTATTTTTGGAATTATGGTTTTTGCTGTAATCGCAATTATTGCCGCTTTATCATTCTTCCCTGCGTTGGCACTTGGACCTTTAGCGGAATATTTTACAATGTGAAAAATGTAAAAAGTGAGATGTGAAAAGTGAGAGAAGAACATAAGATCTACTAATACAGTTTTTACATTTTACATCTCGCTTTTCACAATTCATTAAAACCTATAAACGATTTTCAAGATTTTTAATTAAACCATAAATAAGTTTTCCAATGGTATCTAATTTTTCAATCAATTGTTCACATTCTTTTTCATTGAAAAAATCTAATTCCTTGCTTAATAAAATTAAAGTATCGAGTTCTGATAAAGAACCTAATGAAATATATAAAAAATGGATAAACTCTTTTGTTCCTTTTCTTGCTGCTCCTTCAGCAATATTGACAGGTACAGAAACTGAAGCTCTACGAATTTGGGAAGTAACTCCAAATTTCTCCTCAGAAGGAAATTGCTTCGTAGCTAAATAAATTTCTTTAACGAATTCAAAACTTTTAATCCATGAATTCAATTTTTTATGTGGTTTCATATTTAAAATAATTATTTACAAAAGTAGGAAATTTCACATTTCACATCTAACATTTTACACAAAGAAAAATGACAACTAATAAATCCACATCATTGTTTGAAAGCAAACAGGTAAAAGAAGCTCTAGTGCAATCTTTTGTGAAGCTTAATCCAAAATTGATGATTAAAAATCCGGTAATGTTTACCGTAGAAATAGGAACTGCTATCATGTTTGCTGTTTGTGTTTCCATTTTAATGGGAGCTCAGGATCAGGGTAGTTTTGCTTATAATTTAATTGTGTTTTTAATTTTACTGGCAACACTTTTGTTTGCCAATTTCGCTGAAGCTATTGCTGAAGCCAGAGGAAAAGCACAAGCTGACAGTTTAAGAAAAACGCGGGAAGAAACTCCTGCCAGACAAATTTTGCCGAATGGAGAAATCAAAAACATCAGTTCATCTGAATTGAAAAAAGGAGATGTTTTCGTTTGTGAAGCCGGAGATTTAATTGCAACCGATGGTGAAATTATCGAAGGTTTAGCGACTATCGACGAAAGTGCTATTACGGGAGAAAGTGCTCCTGTAATTCGGGAAGCCGGTGGTGATAAATCATCTGTAACGGGAGGTACAAAAGTACTATCAGACAAAATTAAAGTAATTGTAACCTCTGAGCCCGGCGAGAGCTTCCTGGATAAAATGATTGCTCTGGTTGAAGGTGCAAGCCGCCAGAAAACACCAAACGAAATTGCCTTAACCATTTTATTAGCCGCATTTACACTGATTTTCGTGATTGTGTGCGTTACGCTAAAACCGTTTGCCGACTATGCAAATGCCCCCATCACGATTGCGGCTTTTATTGCTTTGTTTGTATGCTTAATTCCAACAACAATTGGTGGTTTATTATCAGCAATTGGGATTGCAGGTATGGACAGAGCGTTGCGTGCCAACGTAATTACAAAATCCGGAAAAGCGGTTGAAACTGCCGGAGACATTGATGTATTGCTTTTGGATAAAACCGGAACAATTACCATTGGTAACAGAAAAGCAACGAATTTTTATCCTGCAAAAGGCGTTTCTGAAGAAGATTTTATAAAATCTGCTGTTTTAAGTTCACTAGCAGATGATACTCCGGAAGGGAAAAGTATCGTGGAACTGGCAGGAGCCGAAACTGCCAATAAATTATCCATTGAAGGTGCTACTTTAATCAAATTTACCGCTGAAACGAGAACTTCCGGAGTTATTTTAAAAGACGGAACCAATATTAGAAAAGGGGCTCAGGATGCTGCAAAAAACATTTCACTTCAGGCTGGAAATACTTTCCCTGAAGATACTGCCCAAAAAGTAATTGATATTTCGTCTAAAGGAGGAACTCCATTAGTGGTGGTTAAAAACAATCAGGTGCAAGGTGTTATCGAATTACAAGACATCATCAAAACCGGAATGAAAGAACGTTTTGACCGTTTGAGAAAAATGGGTGTAAAAACGGTAATGGTGACCGGAGATAATCCTCTTACAGCTAAGTTTATTGCCGAGGCCGCCGGTGTTGATGATTTTATTGCCGAGGCAAAACCTGAGGACAAAATGAACTACATCAAAAACGAACAGAATCTGGGTAAACTTGTTGCCATGATGGGTGACGGAACCAATGATGCTCCTGCCCTTGCGCAAGCGAATGTAGGTGTTGCCATGAACAGCGGAACTCAGGCTGCAAAAGAAGCGGGAAACATGGTCGATCTTGACAATGACCCAACGAAACTAATTGAGATCATCGAAATTGGAAAACAGTTATTAATGACTCGTGGAACGCTTACGACTTTCTCGATTGCGAATGACGTAGCGAAATATTTTGCGATTGTTCCTGCGCTTTTCATTACGGCAATCCCTGCTCTTCAAGGTTTGAATATCATGCATTTGCACAGTCCGGAAAGTGCCATTTTATCGGCTGTAATTTTTAATGCGATTATCATTCCAATATTGATTCCGCTAGCGTTGAGAGGTGTTGATTATAAACCTATTGGAGCGAGTGCCATCTTAAAAAGAAACTTGCTGATTTATGGTTTAGGCGGATTGATTATTCCTTTTATAGGTATTAAATTAATTGATTTACTGGTTACTTTCTTTATTTAGTGAAATGTGATTTGTAAAATGTGAAATGACTAAATCAAAACTCACATATAACAATTTACAAATCACTTTTTACATCTAACATTTTACATTAGAAACAATGAAAACAATATTTTCACTATTAAAATTGACACTGCTTACCGTAATTCTGTTTGCAGTTATTTATCCCCTTGCGATTTACGGAATTGCTCAATTTGCTCCTAATCATGGGAAAGGAGAAACTATTTTGGTTAACGGAAAAGTGGTTGGATACCAAAAAATAGGTCAGAAATTCGATAAGTCGAATTATTTCTGGGGAAGACCTTCGGCTGTTGATTATAATGCTGCCGGAAGTGGTGGTAGTAACAAAGGACCTGGTAATGCTGAATATCTGGCTGTGGTTCAAAAGAGAATTGATACTTTCCTGATTGTTCATCCTTATTTAAGAAAATCAGAAATCCCTGCTGATATGGTTACTGCTTCCGGGAGTGGTTTAGATCCGAATATTTCTCCACAAGGTGCTTTGGTTCAAATAAAACGTGTTGCCAAAGAACGAAAATTAGCTGAAGACAAAGTAAAAGCTTTGGTTGAAGCGAACATCAATACGCCTAAAGTTATGGGAACGCCAACGGTAAATGTGTTGGAATTGAATGTGGCTCTGGATGAGCTTTCTAAGAAAGGTTCTTAGGTTCTGAGTCGCTAAGGTTCTAAACTTTTTATCCTAACAGGTTTCTAAAACCTGTTAGATATGACAAAGATTGTCGTCAATTTTGTATCATTTCGACGTAAGGAGACTCGAGCGATAGCGAACAGATGAAGAAGATCTCCGTTGCCAGATCGACACAATTGATATTCTTTGCGGAGTTTCTTGCGAAGATTTCTCCTTCGTCGAAATGACAAACTATGACGAAAAATTAGAATAAAGGACCAAATCTTACAATAAATACCTAACAGGTTTTTAAAACCTGTTAGGATAATGAACGCCCTTTTTTACCCCAACAGGCCTAGCCCCGATAGTAGTGGAAATCCTTTTGCTTTTTTCTTTAAAAAGTAAAAGATTGAAACGGATAGCGGGATTAGCTCCTAAAAAATCTACTTAATAAATAATTGAATACCACAAAAATGAAAAAAATAATACTTACCGCTTTAATCGCTTTTGGTTTTAGCAATTTACATGCACAAGAAGAAACAAAAAGTCCATTTACATTTTCAGGATATGTAGAAACCTATTATAGTTATGATTTTGGAAAACCGGATAATCATACCCGTCCAGGCTTTTTTTACAATTATAATAAAAGTAATGAAGTGAATATTAATTTGGGTATGGCAAAAGTGAATTATTCGAAAGATAATGTTCGTGGAAATTTTGCTTTAATGGCCGGAACCTACGCTGAGTACAACATGGCCGCTGAACAAGGTTTGCTGAAAAATGTATACGAAGCAAATGTGGGTGTGAAAATTTCGCAAAGCCATAATTTATGGATTGATGCGGGAATTATGCCGGCACACATTGGTTTTGAAAGTGCCATTGGAAAAGATTGTCCTACTTTGACGAGAAGTATTCTGGCTGAAAACTCTCCTTATTATGAAACGGGAGTTAAAATTGGTTATACCTCTGAGTCGGGAGAATGGTACCTAGCCGGAATGTATTTAAATGGCTGGCAACGTATTGAGAAAGTAGAAGGCAATCATACGCCTGCTTTTGGAACTCAGGTTACTTATAAACCATCTGACAAAGTGGTTTTGAACTGGAGTACTTATGTGGGAAATGAGCAACCGGATATCGACAAAAAATGGCGCTATTTTAATAACTTTTACGGACAATTTAAGGTAACGGATAAAACGAATGTTACGGCTGGTTTTGATATTGGTTCGCAACAAGCGGCTAAAAACAGTAATAAATATGACACTTGGTTTTCGCCAGTTTTGATTCTGCAATACAAACCAACGGATAAAATTCAGTTAGCAGCTCGTGGCGAATATTATAGTGATGAAAAAGGAGTTATTATCGCGACAGAAACTCCAAACGGTTTTAAAACTTACGGATTTTCGGCTAACTTTGATTACTTAGTTACTGATAATGTAATGTTTAGAATCGAGGCCAGAAATCTTTCGAGTAAAGATCAAATATTTACAAAAGACAATCTTCCAACGGATACCAATACGTTTGTAACGACTTCATTGGCGATTAGTTTTTAATTAAGTAAAAAGGTTTTTGTGAAATGTAACTAGCCATTTGCGAAAAGCATTTTACATTTCACAAAAAACATCTTACACCATAAAAAATGGAAAAAGAAAATAACGCACAACACTTTCTCGATTTAATTCAGAAATCACGAAAAGGAAAGTTTAAGGTCTACATTGGGATGAGCGCCGGTGTGGGAAAAACGTATCGGATGCTGCAAGAAGCACATTCGTTGTTGAAGAACGGAATTGATGTGAAAATTGGTTACATCGAAACGCATATGCGAAAAGAAACGCATGAGCTTTTATCTGGTTTGCCTGTGATTCCACGGCGAACCATTTTCTATAAAGGGAAAGAGCTCGAAGAACTCGACGTGCAGACGATTATCAATCTTAGACCTGAAGTCGTAATTGTTGATGAATTGGCGCATACCAATGTTGAAGGAAGCAAAAACGAAAAACGCTGGCAGGATGTCCTTGAAATTCTGGAAGCAGGAATTAATGTAATTTCGGCAGTGAATATTCAGCATATTGAGAGTTTAAATGAAGATGTAAAACGCATTACGGGTATTGATGTTCAGGAACGCATTCCGGATAATGTCCTACGATTGGCAGATGAAGTCGTGAATATCGATTTGACTTCTGAAGATTTGATTGCGCGTTTGAAGGAAGGAAAAATTTATACGGCTGATAAAATTCAGACGGCTTTGACAAATTTTTTTAAATCGGATCAAATATTACAATTGCGTGAATTGGCTTTGAAAGAAGTAGCCAGTCAGGTGGTTCGAAAGGTGGAAAACGAAGTGCCTCAACTGAATGCCTGGAGACATGAAAAACTTTTAGCCTGTATTAGCAGTAATGATAAAACAGCTAAAATTGTGATCAGGAAAGCAGCACGTTTGGCGAGCTATTACAACGGATCCTGGTATGTATTGTATGTAGAAACGCCTAAGGAAAGCAGTACCAAAATCGCACTGGACAAGCAACGTCATTTGATTAATAATTTTAAACTGGCGGTGCAATTAGGTGCAGAAGTCATTAAAATAGAGAATAAAAATATTACAGATGCAATTTTGATTGCAGTAGAAGAAAAACATATTACAACTGTATGCATCGGGAAACCACATTTGAATTTATTTAAAGTAATTTTGTCTACAACGATTTTCAGACGTTTACTAAATAGTCTGTCTTTATCGAATGTAGATCTTGTTATTTTATCTTAAGTGTGAAATGTTTTTTGAAAAGCATTTTTACATTTCACAAACAACATTTTACTAAAAAAACAAACATCATGAGAATTAAAACTAAATTGAATCTGGGAGTTGGATTATTATTTTTAATGATTATCATACTTTCCTTAGTGAGTGGTTATTCTGTTTTTTTGATAAAAGCAGACACGGAGAATATTCTGAAAGCCAATTATAATACGCTTGAATATTCCAGAAATATGATTTTGTCTTTGGATGAAACTAAAATGAGTAATGATAACAAGCTGCATACTTTTAAAGAATATCTTGCAAAACAGACTCAGAATGTTACTGAACCCGGAGAAAAAGAAGCAACGGCAAGTCTGGAAAAAACCTTTGCTCTTTTAGAAAAAAACAGTTCTGACGAAGTTCTGAAAACACAAATCAGACAAGATATTTTTGCGATTATGAAACTCAATCTGGATGCCATAAAGCAGAAAAGTGATATTGCTAAACATACTGCCGAAACTGCCAATTTATGGATTGCCATTGTGGGCACTTTGTGTTTTTTGATTGCTTTTAATCTACTGGTTAATCTGCCCAATAATATTGCGAACCCTATTAAAGAACTAACGCAAAGTATTAAAGAAATTGCAAATAAAAATTATTCGGAACGCGTGCATTTTACCAATCACAACGAATATGGTGATCTGGCAAAATCCTTTAATACGATGGCGCAAAAACTTCAGGAATACAATAATAGTAATTTATACAAATTATTCTTTGAGAAAAAACGACTGGAAACCCTGATCAATAATATGCATGATCCTATTATTGGATTGGATAATGAAGGTGTTATTTTATTTGTGAATGATGAAGCGCTGAAAATAATCGGAATGAAATCTGAGGATGTTATCGGGAAATCGGCTTCGACATTAGCTTTATCGAATGATTTGATTCGGTCTTTGATTTTGAAAGAAGTAGCAACTGATTCTCAGAAAAAGCAACCGATGAAAATTTTCGCTCACGGAAAAGAAAGTTATTTTGATAAAGAAACGATCAATATTACGATAACACCAACGGGAGAAGAAAAAGAAATCAATATTGGCGATGTAATAATTCTGAGAAATATCACCTTATTTAAAGAACTTGATTTTGCCAAAACCAATTTTATTGCCACCGTTTCGCACGAATTAAAAACGCCAATTGCTTCTATAAAACTGAGTCTGCAATTACTTCAAAATACTAAAACCGGCGACATGAACGATGACCAGAAGCAATTGGTTGAAAGTATTAAAGATGACAGTCAGCGTTTGTTGAAAATTACAGGTGAATTACTGAATTTATCACAATTGGAAACCGGAAATATTCAGTTGAATATCGAAAAAAGTAATCCGTATGCTATTGTAAATTATGCTACCGAAGCCGTAAAAGTTCAGGCAGATCAAAAACAAATCAAGCTTATTATTGATGCCGATGAAAATCTACAAGATGTAAAAGCCGACAGCGAAAAAACAGGCTGGGTTTTGATTAATTATCTCTCAAATGCCATCACCTATTCATCTGAAAAAAGTACGATTGTCATCAAATTAAAAAATGAAAATAATCAGGTTGTATTTCAGGTGATTGATACCGGAAAAGGAATTGACGCGAGATATAAAGACAAGGTTTTCGATAAATATTTTCAGATTCCGGGAAGTCAAAAATCAGGAACGGGATTGGGATTGGCAATTAGCAAAGAATTTATAGAAGCGCAGAATGGGACTATTGGTGTTGAAAGTAATTTAGGATTGGGGAGTACTTTTTGGTTTGCATTGAAGGTTTAAAAAAAGAGCCTTAGGCCTAAAATTATTGTAAATCTAAACCTAAAGTTTTTACATTTTTATGCCTGCATGAATTTGATTTTCTATTTAATAACTTATATTTGTTTAAGAAAAATTTTACATAAATTAAAATGAGCTATATAGTTGTAGACATAGAATCAGATGGGCCAATTCCTGGAGATTATTCCATGATATGCTTTGGTGCAGTGCTTGTAAATGAAAAATTAGATAAAACTTTCTCTGGAAAATTAAGACCTATTTCTGATAAATTTGTTCCGGAAGCTTTAGCAATTTCAGGATTTGACAGAGAAACTACGTTAGAGTTTGACAATCCAAAAGATGTAATGCTTGATTTCGAAAAATGGATAGAAGAGAATTCAACAGGAAGACCAATATTTATTAGCGATAATAATGGGTTTGACTGGATGTTTATCTGCTGGTATTTTCATCACTTCCTAAAGAGAAACCCTTTTGGATATTCATCAAGAAGAATAAGTGATTTATACTGCGGCTTAGTAAATGATACTCATGCTCAATGGAAACATCTTCGGAAAACTATACATACTCATAATCCTGTTGATGACGCCATAGGAAATGCTGAAGTATTGCTACACATGAAAAATGAGATGCAGTTAAAAATTGATTTAAAATAAAAACCTGCAGCATAGATTTATTTCCTGTGAAATTTTGAAACGTGGTAAAACTAAATAATATTTAGCCAATCTTAATCAAACTATCTCTTTTAAAACCAACAAATTAATATTGACTTAAGGTTAGATTAAGTCCAAAATACTTGGATTGGACATTCGTTATTATTGCAACTTATAACAATAACGAAAGATGTTTTACAAAGCGATTTCTCTGGTGTTTTTATTCGGTTTGTTAAGTGCAAATGCACAGCAAAATGATTCCATAACAAAAATTGACAGTACTTCAAAAACTCATTTAAAATTCAATTACAAACAATTAATTATTCCAGGTGTATTGATTGGATATGGTGTTATTGGTATTGAAAGTGATCAGCTCTTAAGTTTCAATCATCAAATCAAAAATGAAGTTACCGAGGATATTGACAGGAGAATTACTATAGATGATTTCTCACAATATGCGCCTGCGGCATCTGTTTATGCTTTGAATGCTTTTGGCGTAAAAGGCAAAAACAATATGCGGGATCGTTCGGTAATATTTGTGACTTCATACGCTATTATGGCAACAACCGTTTTAGGTTTAAAATCACTTGTAAAAGAAGAGCGCCCGGACGGAAGCTCAAATAACTCTTTTCCTTCAGGACATACTGCAACTGCTTTTGCCGGAGCGGAGTTTTTATGGCAGGAATACAAGGACAAATCGATTTGGTACGGAATCGCCGGTTATGCCGTAGCCACCGGAACGGGATTATTTAGAATTTACAACAACCGTCATTGGTTAACAGATGTTGCTGCCGGAGCCGGAATTGGGATTTTGAGTACGAAACTAGCCTATTGGATGAATCCGTATATTACTAAAAAATTATTCGGAACATCTACTGAAAGTAAATCAACTTCTATGATAATACCTTTTTATAATGGCCAACAATACGGGTTGGGTTTTATGAAGGTTTTTTAGTTTTTTTATCTGCCACAGATTAAGAAGATTAAAAGGATTTTTTTGAATGGCTTTGTCTAGTTTTTCTGCCACGAATTCACGAATTATTTAAATTAAAATTCGTGAATTCGTGGCAGAAAAATAATCTTTCAAATCTGTTAATCCCAATAGCTATAGGGAGTGGCAAAAAACTTTTTAAGTATTCGAAGTATTATTCTTAATCTCCATAACTTCTCTTTTTACTTCAAGAAGTAAATCTTTCATACTTTGAGATTCTGTCATTTCGTGGCGTTTATCGCTGCGTCCAATGCTGCATTCGTACTCCCAGATTTCTAAAATGTCTGAAGCTTTTACTTCGTAATTCGGATAAAAACGATTATCAGATTCCAGAACCAAAGCATTCTTTTTATTTTTGTTGAGACGTTTGTAGACCATTCCTTCATTTTTGGTAATCAGGATATACGTCCTGCCATCCATCACCTCTCCCAGCCTTTCTACATAACGGCCAATAATAATCGATCCGTCTTCGTGTGGTGGCATCGAATCACCTTCTACAGGAAATCCGCGGTGTTTTCCCGGGCCTAAAAACGGAAGGGAAACTTGTTGCAGACTCTCGATATATTCCGGATCTGCATATCCGTTTAGGTAACCCGCTTTTGCTTTTTGAGATACAATTTCGATATAATTCTCCCCAAAACTATCTACTTGTATGGGCAAAATAAGTCGGTTGCCCTCTAATTTTATCAGGTTTTCTATATTGATTTTACGGATGTCGACAGACAATATTAAATCAATACTCATATGAAAATATAAGGCAATCTGCTTTAAGATATCGTATGGTGCCTCGGACGTTCCATCTTCGTATTTAACGTATCTTCCTCTGGTAATCTTTAGGTTTTCAGCTAATTTCTCCTGAGATATTTTATGCTTAACCCTCAATGCTCTGATGTTATCTGAAAATAAGGACATAATTAATTTGTTATAATTTGGAACAACAAATATACAAAAAAATGTTATCATCTGTACTAATTTTGTTTCATACAAAAACAAGGAAATGGCAAGGGCAATTGTACACATGGATTTGGATACCTTTTTTGTATCCTGCGAGAGGCTGACCAACTCAGAATTAAAGGGAATTCCTTTGATTATTGGCGGCGGTGATCGTGGTGTTGTAGCCTCTTGTTCGTATGAAGCCCGAAAATTTGGAGTACGCTCAGCCATGCCTATTCAGATGGCAATGAAACTTTGTCCTGACGCGAAGGTCATCAAAGGTGATATGGAATTGTATTCTCGATTGTCACATGATGTTACGCAGGTGATTCAGGAAAAAGCACCGATAATGGAGAAAGCCAGCATCGATGAATTTTATCTTGATATTACCGGAATGGATAAATTTCACGGCAGTTATAAATGGACAGATGAACTCGCACAATCGGTTATTAAAGAAACCGGATTACCTATTAGTTTTTCATTATCTGTCAACAAAACCGTTTCTAAAATTGCGACCGGAGAAGGCAAGCCAACAGGAAATTTAGAAATTCCGGAAGGTAATGTACAGGCTTTTTTAAATCCGTTATCGATCCAGAAAATACCGATGGTGGGTAATGTGACTTTTCAGCTTTTATCCCGAATTGGCGTTCGTAAAATTCAGACTTTATCTGAAATGCCTCCGGAAGTTTTACAGCAAATGATTGGTAAAAACGGTCTGGACATCTGGAAAAAAGCCAACGGAATTGATCACACTCCTGTAGAACCTTATACAGAAAGAAAATCTATTTCTACTGAACATACTTTTTCTCAGGACACAATCGATATTATTATGCTAAAATCGATATTGATTGGCATGGTCGAAAAACTGGCTTTTCAATTACGCTCTGAGCAATGGTTAACGTCAACTATTACAGTTAAAATACGTTATGCCAATTTTGATACCGAAACCAAGCAATGTAAAATCGCCTATACTTCAGCAGATCATATTCTGACCAAAAATGTAATGGAGCTGTTTGATAAAGTGTATCAGCGTCGTATGCGATTGCGTTTGATTGGTATTCGCTTTAGCGGATTGGTTCGCGGCACTTATCAAATTGATCTCTTTGAAGACACCGAGGAAATGTTATCACTGTATGCAGCGATGGATAAAATGAAAAGCCGTTATGGTTTTGATGCCGTAATGCGCTGTGCCGGAGCCCATTTTAAACCTAATAATAAAGATGAAATTTTAAAACGTATCAAATAAATGTATCTCAACTGTCATTCTTTTCATTCGCTTCGCTACGGCACGATTTCTCTTGATAATCTTATCAAGGAGGCCGTTTCTTTTGGTGTAAAAGCTATGGCACTTACGGATATTAATACTGTGACAGGAATTTATGATTTTATACGAGCTTGTGACAAAGTGGGGATTAAACCTCTTGTGGGAATGGAATTTCGCTGCAATCATCAATTCCGATATATTGGTTTAGCTAAAAATACCAGCGGATTGGCTGAAATGAATCGCTTTTTAACGGAACATAATTTTAGCGGAGAACCTTTACCTTTAATTGCTCCGGAATTTGATTCGGTTTTTGTGATTTATACTTTAGAAAATGCTCCGAAATTTCTTCGTGAGAATGAATTTATCGGAATTCGTCCGGATGAAGTTTTAAGGCTTCTTACTTCGGAACACAAAAATAAAATAGCAAAAATGGTTGTCCTTCAATCAGTAACTTTTAGCAATAAAAGAGAATTTAATCTCCATAAAATTCTACGGGCGATTGATACCAATATTATTTTATCAAAATTGACAGAAGCCGATTATTGCAGCACTTCTGAAAAAATGCTGCCTTTAGAATCGCTGCTGCCTTATTATGAAAGTTATCCTGAAATTATAGCTAACACGGAGCAAATAATCGATTCCTGTAATTTTGAATATGATTTTACAACGCCTAAAAACAAGAAGTTTTTTACTGAAAATCGAGAAGGTGATATAGCACTATTACGCAAACTCGCTTACAAAGGTTTCCTTTGGCGTTATGGTGAAAACCATGAATTGGCACAAGCACGTGTTGAAAAAGAACTCAAAGTAATTGATGAATTAGAATTCAGCGGTTATTTCTTAATTAGCTGGGATATTGTTCGGCATAGCAATAGTTTGGGTTTCATGCACATTGGCCGGGGCAGCGGCGCCAATAGTATTATTGCCTATTGCTTGGGAATTACCGATATCTGCCCGATAGAACTGGACTTGTATTTCGAACGCTTTTTGAATTTAAACAGAAAAAGTCCACCCGATTTTGATATCGATTGGAGCTGGAAAGAACGCAATACAATTTTAGAATATATCTTCGATAAATATGGCCGTGATCATGTGGCTTTTTGCGGAACCAATGTAGAATTCAAACACCGTTCTATTTTTAGGGAAGTTGGAAAAGTGTTTGGTCTTCCGAAAGAAGAATTAGACATGCTCGCCAAAAATCCTGAAGAATTACACGAAACCAATTCTATCGTAAAACTGGTTCAGGAATATAGCAAGATGATGATCAACAAAAAATACCCGAATCAGCGTAGTATGCATGCTTGTGGTATTATTATTTCTGAAGAACCGATTACCAATTATACACCTTTAGAAATGCCTCCAAAAGGATTTCCAATCGTACTTTTTGATATGCACATTGCCGAAGAGATTGGTTTTGAAAAATTCGATATTTTAAGTCAGCGTGGTATTGGTCATATTGATGATAGTGTAAAACTAATAGAGAAAAACAGAGGAATTAAAGTTGATATTCGAGACACTTCGATATCTAAAGATGAAGCTGTATGTAATATTCACCTGGCGCAAGGCAAAACCATTGGCTGTTTTTATATCGAAAGTCCAGCCATGCGCGGATTATTACGCCGATTGAATTGTGATAATTATAAAATTCTCGTAGCAGCCTCTTCTATTATTCGTCCCGGCGTAGCACAATCCGGAATGATGAAGGAGTATATTTTTCGTCATAATAATCCGGATCAGTTTCAATATTTTCATGAGGTGTTTAAGGAACATCTAGGGGAAACTTACGGGATTATGGTGTATCAGGAAGATGTGATCAAAATTGCTCAGCATTATGGAGGCCTTCCCGCTCCTGATGGTGATATCCTGCGTCGCGCCATGTCCGGAAAAGGGCGATCTATGGAGGCTTTACAAAAAGTAAAAGATAATTTCTTTGCCTGTTGTGCCGAGAAAGGACATCCTGAAGGACTCAGCCAGGAAATTTATCGCCAGATTGAATCCTTTGCCGGATTCTCGTTTTGCAAAGCGCACTCCGCTTCTTACGCTGTAGAAAGTTACCAGAGTTTGTATCTCAAGATCAATTATCCTGTAGAATTTATGACAGCGGTAATCAATAATCAGGGCGGATTTTACAGAACTGAGGTTTATGTACACGAAGCCCGAATGTCCGGCGGAACGGTTCTTAATCCATGTGTCAATAAAAGCGAATATCAGACTACGGTTTATGGCACTGATATTTATTTAGGCTTTATGCATTTGCAGAGTTTAGAATCTAAAACGGCTCATTTGATCGAATCGGATCGGGAGAAAAATGGTGATTTTCTTTCTTTGGAGGATTTTATTAATCGGATTCCGATTGGGATTGAAAGCATGAAAGTTTTGATTTTTATAGATGCTTTTCGTTTTACAGGAAAAACTAAAAATCAGCTTTTGGTTGTTGCCAGTTTACTTCTAAATAATTTCAAACCCGAAAACAGAAGTTTGATGTTATTACAGGAGCCCGTTAAAGAATACAAACTTCCTACATTGGAACGTTCTTTATATGAAGATGCTTTTGATGAAATTGAATTACTGAGTTTCCCTGTTTCGTGTACTGTTTTTGATTTGCTTCAAACCACACATCGCGGTGATGTTATGGCTAAAGATTTAGTGGCTCATCATAAAAAACAGGTTCGAATGCTGGCGTATTTAATATCAAGAAAACAAGTGCCTACTAAAAAAGGCAATATGTATTTCGGGACCTGGATCGATCATGAAGGTACTTATTTTGATACAGCACATTTTCCGGATTGTCTGGCACAATTCCCTTTTCAGGGAGGAGGTTGTTATTTGCTGTTAGGAACTGTCGAAGTCGATTATCATTTTCCAACGGTCACGATAACCAAAATGGCCAAGATGCCTTTTATCCCTGATCCGCGTTATATGGATGCAAAAGATCAATATAAAACACAGCGTTTGATCAAGGAAGATGTGAGTCCTACGCATCGGAAACCTTATCCGCAGGCACATGAAATTAATTTACCCAGACACCGAATGAAATTTCAAAACTAAAAATCGTTGAACATAATTTTTTAAACGCATAGAAACATAGCTTGAAAGAAAATAAAAAAGGCGTATCACTTGTCTAAATACACATAGCTATGTGAGAAAATCATGATTTTATAAAAGGATTTTATATTAAAAAATTAAAACCTATGTTTCTATTTGTTAGACATTTAAATAACACAAGAAGAAATTACGTTATATTAAAGAGATGAAAAAGCAAGAATATGCCATAGTAGATATCGAAACCACCGGTGGTAATGCCAGTGGCAGCCGTATTACCGAAATTGCCATTATCATTCATGACGGAGAAAACGTGATTGACCGTTATGAAACACTTGTTAATCCGGAAAAAGAAATACCCATTTCGATTTTTGCCTTAACAGGAATTAATAATGAAATGGTCGCTAATGCACCAATCTTCGATGATATTTCAGATAAAGTTTTAGAAATGCTTACTGATCGTGTTTTCGTGGCACACAATGTCAACTTTGATTATTCATTCGTTCGTCATCAATTGGAACAAGCCGGTTTTAAATGGACAGCCAGAAAATTATGTACGGTTCGCGCAGCAAGAAAAATCAGACCGGGTTTGGGATCGTATAGCTTAGGAAATCTTTGCAATTCATTGGATATATCTTTAGAAAACAGACATCGCGCCGGTGGTGATGCAGATGCTACCGCTATATTATTTTCGAAATTACTCGAATGGGATGATGAAGGCCATATCGAAAAAATGATCAAAAATACGTCTCAAGATCAGCGTTTACCACCTAATCTTCCGCCTGAAGATTTTAATAACTTACCGGAAAAACCGGGTGTATATTATTTTTATAATGAGGTAAACAAGGTAATCTATGTGGGAAAAGCAATCAATTTAAAAAAACGTGTCGCTTCTCATTTTAGCGGCCATAAGATTAATCCGCAAAGACAGCATTTCTTACGGGATATACATTCTATTTCTTTTGAAGTCTGTGGCAACGAGTTAATGGCACTCCTGTTAGAATGTACAGAAATCAAGCACCTTTGGCCAACTTACAATAGAGCTTTAAAACGTTTTGAACCCAAATTTGGATTGTATCAATACGAAGCCCGCAACGGATACAAATATCTCGCAATTGGGAAACTCAATAAATTTCAGTCCTGCATTGAGCATTTCAGTAGTATTCACGAAGGCACCAATATATTGCGGGGTTTGGCAGAACAATTTGAAATTGATTATCGATTTTGTAAATATCTAAGACCTGAAGACGGAGAAATATTTCAAAATAAAGACATAACAGATTTGCCGGATGTTTCGCTCCACAATGACCAAGTCGACAATGCGATTGATTTTTTATTAAGCAACAGACCCACTTTTGCGATTATAGAAAAAGGAAGAACATCACAAGAACGAAGCTGTATCTGGATCGAAAACGGTCATTTTTATGGTATGGGATATATTCCTTTAGATGTTGCGATTACGGATCCGTCAGAAGTAAAAAATTATGCTACACCGTATAAAAGCAATCAATACATTGTGCAGCTGATTTTTGCTTACGCAGAAAAAAATCCACGTAAAGTATTCTTTAACAAACAGTTTCTGAAATAAGAACATGAATTTGTGTAAATATAAAGACGCAAAAAGCTGTACATTTAATGGTACAACTAATTAAATCTACTATGAAAATAGCTACTTATAACGTAAACGGAGTCAACGGACATTTAAATGTATTACTAAAATGGCTTGAAGAAACCACTCCGGATATTGTGTGTCTTCAGGAATTGAAAGCGCCACAAGATAATTTTCCGCTTAAAGCGATTAATGATGCGGGTTACAATGCGATTTGGCACGGACAAAAGCAATGGAATGGCGTGGCAATTCTGGCGCGTAATATGGAGATTGAAGAAGTAACACGCGTTCTTCCGGGAGACGATGAGGATATTCAAAGCCGTTATATCGAAGCTTTGATTAACGGAATCGTAATTGCTTGTCTTTATCTACCAAACGGAAATCCTGCTCCGGGACCAAAATTAGAATATAAACTAAAATGGTTTGATCGTTTGGCTGATCGTGCACAAACGCTGCTGAGTTTAAAAGTTCCTGTACTATTAGTTGGCGATTATAATGTAATGCCAACAGAACTGGATGTTTATAAACCGGAAAAATGGGTAAACGACGCTCTTTTTTTACCAGAAGTCAGAAAAGCTTTTGCAGCTATTGTAGCACAAGGATGGACAGATGCAATTCGAGCTTTATATCCTAATGAGAAAATTTACACCTTTTGGGATTATTTCAGAAAGGCTTATGAGCGGGATGCCGGCCTTAGAATTGATCATTTTTTACTAAGTCCGCAACTGGCAAAAAAACTAATTTCCGGAGGAGTCGACCGCCATGTGCGGGGATGGGAAAAAACAAGCGACCATGCTCCGGTATGGATTCAAATTGATACAAAATAATCGAACCATGACACTATTTAGCGATACCGAATTATTTGCCACAGGTTTAGCAGGAAAAAAAGTATTTGACCTGCCTGATGCAGAACTTATTTTGATCGATAATTTCTTCACCAAAGAAGAATCTGATCGCTTTTACGAAAGAATACTCCACAAGACCAAATGGAGAGAATATGAAATGGAAATTTATGATAAAACCTATACTGTTCCCCGAATGATTTCCTGGTATGAAGACAAGGATAATCCCGGCGCAGATCAGAACGGACCTGACTGGACTTATGAATTATTGACTATCAGAGGCAGAGTCGAAAAAGAAACACAGCTTGATTTTAATAGTCTTCTCCTAAATTTATACCGAGACGGAAATGATGGTGTTGGCTGGCACAGCGACAAAGAACACAATACAGGACCGAACCCGATCATTGCTTCGGTGACTTTTGGCGAAACCAGAATGTTTAAACTCCGTCATAAATTTAGAAAAGAAATTCCGCAAATAGAGATTCCTTTGCATCACGGATCCTTTTTATTAATGGCAGGAACAACTAATAGTTTTTGGCAACACCATGTACCTAAAACAGCCAAAAATGTATTGCCAAGAATCAATTTAACCTTTAGAAGGACCAATCGAAGTGAATGATTATAAACCACTCAAAATGAGTTTTTTTTCATGACAAAACGACGAGGAAAATTCCTCCTCTAAAAGTTAAAATACTCAGTACATGAACCTTTTATTAGGCAGAACCTATCTTTTTTACTACTTTTGCAACCTTTTTTTACCTATATATTACCACAATGGCTTACTCAAACAATGATTTATTGCGTTTTTTAGATGCGCAAAACAAACTTTATCTTACTGCTCTTTCTGAAATCAAAAAAGGAAAAAAAGAGACTCACTGGATGTGGTTCATTTTTCCTCAGATTAAAGGATTGGGTAAGAGTGATACTGCAAATTATTATGCCATTAACGATCTAAAAGAAGCAACCGAATTCCTGGAACATCCCATTTTAGGAAAACATCTTGTCGAAATTTCAGAGCTATTTTTGACATTTAAAAGAAAATCAGCAGATGGAATTTTAGGAGATCTGGATGCACGAAAATTACGTTCTTCTATGACATTATTTTCTTTAGTAGAAAATACTAATCCAATCTTTCAGGAAGTATTAGAAGCTTTTTTCTCCGGAGAATTAGATCCGCTTACTTTGTCTATTATTAATTCATCTATAAAATCTTCTCTTGAGACTGAAATGGTGTAGATCCCATTAATCCTCCATTAGATCATTTACATTTAAAGACACTACATTTTTTGCTTTTGCAAATTGTAGTGTTTTTTTTAGCCCACGGATTTGGCGGATGAAACGGGTTTCCTTTTTTTTAAACTTTGTAACTTCTTTTTAGATATAAAAAAATGCCTTGTTTTAGCAAGGCATTTTTTGTATTCTATTTGAGTAATAAAAAATCAGTGTAAACCCGTTTCATCCGTAAAACCCGTGGGCAATATAACTTTGAACCTTTGTTCCTCTGAACCTTTGTAACTTTCCATTACTCTTTTGGTTTTGTTAAGTAATATACCGGAATTCCCGTTAACATGATCAAAACTCCCCAACCGCAGGTCGAAAATTTTGTAATTAACAACGAAATACAAATTGCACTTGCAATTACGATATATAACAAAGGCAAAAAAGGATATCCAAAAGCTTTATAAGGTCTTTCTACATCCGGCATTTTTTTGCGTAAAATAAAAATTCCGTAGATCGTTAAGATGTAAAAAATCAAAACAATGATGATTACGAAATCTAATAAATCACCATATTTTCCTGTCAGACACAAAGCCGAAGCCCAAATACATTGCGCCCATAAAGCCCATGACGGAACACTAAACTCATTTAAAACAGCTGCTTTTTTAAAGAATAAACCATCTTTTGCCATTGTATAATACACTCTTGCGCCTGCCATGATTAATCCGTTGTTGCAGGCAAAAGTAGAGATCATAATCATGATAGCGATAATCAACGTTCCTATATTACCAAAAATATATTGAGAAGCTACCACTGCTACTCTATCAGATTTTGCCGTAGCAATTTCGTCTAGCGGAATTACTGCCAAATACATCAAATTGGTCAGTACATAAATAATAGTTACTATAAAAGTTCCCAGAAACAAACTAAAACCCACATTACGTTTTGGGTTTTTAATTTCTCCTGCAATAAACGTCACACCGTTCCACGCATCACTAGAGAATAAAGATCCCACCATTGCAGCTGAGATTCCGGAAATCAAAGCCGTTCCGCTGATAGGCAACCACGATCCCGTATCTTTATTAAAAGAACGTGTCGTCCAGGCATCTGCCCAGTTAGCATCCCAAACAGACGCTTTTGCAGCCAGTGTTAATCCGAAAATGATTAACCCCAGTAAGGATAAGATTTTAATGATCGTAAGAACCGTTTGTAAAATTTTTCCGTTTTTGACACCACGGCTGTTAATGAATGTCAGCAAAACAATCGTAAAAATCGAAACAATCTGCGCTGCATTGAGTTTAAAAGAGCCTAACTCATATAATATATTTTCGTCACTTAAAGGCTCATACAAATAAGCTGCAAACTTAGAGAAAGCTACACCAACGGCAGCAATTGTTCCGGTCTGGATTACAGCAAAAAAGCTCCAGCCATACAAAAAGGCAATCAGTTTGTTGTAAGCTTCTTTAAGGTAAACATATTGCCCCCCTGCTTTTGGGAACATCGCACTCAGCTCACCATAACTCACAGCGGCAATTATTGTAATCAATCCGGAGATAAGCCAAATTAAGGTTAGCCATCCGGCTGAACCCACTTGTCTGGCGATATCGGCACTCACGATAAATATCCCGGATCCTATCATAGACCCTACCACAAGCATGGTTCCGTCTAATAATCCTAGTTCTCTTTTAAAATGTTCCTGGTCGTTTTCCTGCATGGTTTTTTGTTTTTGGGTTGGTTAAAGATATACTTTTTTCTCAAATTCCAATCGTGAAACTTCAAATTCCAATTCTTATTTATAGTGTTCAGGATGAGCTAAGTCAAAGCCAATTTTATAAACTAAAATTCCATTTTTAAAATCTGGAAATAATAAGGGCGTGTCCCTTCGGGTCGGGCTTTCGGCTATATCTTTTACATTGCTTCGCTCGCAAAAGGATACCGCCTCTATCCCTCACGCAAGTCTTGTTTTTCATTAGAAATTTTAGATAATAATCTCTGTTTACGGATTTCCATAAAATAATACTTTTTGATGTGTTTACATTTATTGCTTAACTTATCTTCATTTTAAATCATATAACCATGAAAAGATTCTTATTTATCCTTTTATTACTTATTCTTAATTCTTGTTCTACGAATTATTACTTTGTAAATATCGATGAAGACACTACAATTTTTAATTCTAAAAATGGAAAAGAATCAGTTACTACAATTCCTAAAGGATTTGGTGCATACATTAATAGAAGTGATAAAAAAGAAAGAAAAGTAAAATGGAGAAATTTCAAAGGTTGGGTCATAAATCCTAAATATAGTAATGCAATCTTTTCCAGTCATTCAAACAGCAACAATTCTTCTAAAGATAGTTATACCAAATCCTCAACAAAAACTTCTTCAGGAGGAACAGTTCAGGTAAAAGGTTATACAAGAAAAAACGGGACTTATGTTGCTCCACACGCGCGAAGTGCTCCAAGAAGAAGATAAACTAAAAAACACTACTATTTAATTAACTAAATCAAAAAACATGAAATTAATTATTCCACTTTTAATTCTTATTCTTAGTTGCAAACAAAATGAAGAAAAAGAAATCATTATTGGAGATCAAGTTCAAAAAGTAAATAAAATCGAAGAAACTACCTTAAAGACTTTTACTTATGAAGATATTGCCAGGTATACTATGGCATCTATTATGGGGCAACAACCTAAAATAATTACAGCAATCAAAAAAGGAAATTTATACTATGTGTCCTATATTAGAAAATCAGATAAAAAGAGATTCGATTATAAAATAAAATTTGATAGCACTAAAATTCTTTGGTCAAATATAGATGGAAGATGGAGAGATTCTCAATATGATGAAAAAATTAGTTTTATCGAAAAAAACAATAAAGTTTTTATAATTCAAACTTTTAGTGAAGGCTCAAAGGATATTCAAGAGTATAAAAAGGGGCAATAAGAATCGTAATTTTCAAACAACCCAAAGATATATTTTATATTTTAGCAATAATAAAAGGTCAGTAGTGTAAGACATCAATTTACGCAAAATCAAAGTTTTTTTATGTGCATAATGTCACAACAAGAAGCAATAATCAACAAGATTGCACAGGACAAAATAGACTTTGATCCTGGCATACAACTTTTATTAGAAAATCCTGAATATAATTTTAAAAGTATTTTTACAGCTTTAATAAATTACATATTCAACGCTATTCCCGAGAAAACACATTACAATACTCAAACGTATCAAAACGCCATAAATACAATTCCTTTAAGGCCTACCTATACTCCAATTGTACTTCTAAAAAGATTCCCTACAAGAATTGCTTTTTATAAACTAGCAGAACTTCCTGAAAACGAAAATAAAAAAATCTTAACTTCATTACTCTGGATTTTTAAAGTAACAGACACCGAAAGACGAAATACAGAATGTAAAAATGGTTGTGGACATTTCTGGCATGAACTAGAATAATACATTCATTTATAACTCAAAATTTTCTATGTAAAAAACAATAAATTTCAAAGGCGGCAAACTTAAACATTACCGCTTTTTTTATTAAACAAAAAAACAAAACTAAAGAAATCTCGCCTCTCCAGAATTAATTTACAAAGCTTTAAATACTGCAAATCAATGCCCATGATAAAATTAGTTATATCGTCTTAAAAGGAAATAAATAACATTTTAAAACTTGTAAATAAGACTTTTAAACAGTTACATTCTAATAAACATAAAATTTAACAAGAAAAAATAGATCATTTGTAAAACGGGATTCTTTTTTTATTAAATTTGAGAGAAGGGATTATAGTGATAAGCACTACTGTATTTCATTAACAATTGTTTAGTTTTTTTATTTGTAAAATAATTAAACCTCAACGATTATTTATACAGAAAAACTAAACAGAAAAGACTTTTATAAGACAGAAAATCAAATCATTAACCTACAAACCCGAAAATTATGTCTAAAAGTCAGTTTTTAAAAAATTTTCGTCTTCCTAATGTTTTTATCCTTTTAATAATTGTCTTTATCTCTTGTGCCTTACTAATTTGCATCAATTTTTTCACTATTAAAATACTATCGGCCAACAGAGCTTATGTTAATGGTGAATCCCACTATTCTAAAGGTCAAAAAGACGCTTCCCGCCATCTTATTACTTATTTGTACACTAAAGAACCAAATCAATGGAAACTATATACCGAAGAACTAAAAGTTCCGCAAGGTGATGGTATCGCCCGAAAAACACTTTTAGCGGTTGGAGATAATAAAGTTGCAAGACAAGGTTTTACAATCGGTCGTAACCATAAAGATGACTTAGACGATCTTGTTTGGTTATTTGTAAATTTTAAAAATATATCCTTTTTGGCAAAAGCCATTCACGAATGGGAAGAAGGCGATAATTTAATCCATGAACTTTTTGTTATCGGAACACAAATTGATGCTAAAATCAAATACGATGCATTGACAGCAACTGATCAGCAAAAATTTCTTTCTCAAATTAGTAACATCAGCGATAAACTCACTATCAATGAACGCAACTTCTCCAATACTTTGGGAGAAGGAACAAGAAAGATCAAGAGCCTTTTGATCATCACTAATATTGTTTTTATCTTAATTATTATCTTAAGTGTTTGCACTTACTACTCTATAATGGTAAAAAGACTTTTGGCTTCTAAAAAAGAAATTGAAATCAAAAATGAAGATTTACTAGTAGTGAACCGTGAATTAGATCGCTTCGTTTATAGCGCATCCCATGATTTAAGATCACCTATAACTTCATTAAAAGGCTTAATTGAAATTACACAACTGGAAGATGATATTGACCAAATTAAAGATTACTTGCGTTTAATGCATCAAAGCCTTGCCAAACAAGATCAATTTATTAATGACATTATTGATTATTCTAAAAACAAGCGCAAACAAGTCATCATTGAACCGGTTAGTCTACGGGAATTATTTGAAGAAGCTATTTCTCAATTAATGCATATCGAAAATGCAAACAGAATAACTTTTACACAAGAAATACTTGTTGATCAAATTCAGAGCGACGGTTTACGTTTAAAGATTATCATTAGCAATTTAATTTCTAATGCCATAAAATATGCTGATAATAGCAAGCTTGAAATGTTTATTTCTATAAAAACCTATTTTTCTGATGGATGTAATAAAATTGAAGTTGCTGATAACGGAATTGGAATTAACGATGAATTCAAAGATTCTATTTTTGAAATGTACTTTGGAACCAATAAGAACAAAGGCTCAGGATTAGGACTTTATATCGTAAAAGAAGCTGTGGAGAACATCAAAGGAAATATTGCTGTATTCTCAGAAAGTACTATTGGAAGTAAGTTCATTGTAACAATCCCAAACTCACATGGAATCTAACACAACCTTCTTATTAATTGAAGATAACTTGATTGATCAGCTTATTATAAAACAATCATTTAAGAAAGCACTTAATATTGATCAAATTTCAATTGCCAATAATGGCAGAGAGGGAATTCAATGGATTCATGAAAATAAAAAACAACAATGCTTAATCATTTTACTGGATATTCAGATGCCAGTAATGAATGGATTTGAATTTCTAGATGAATTTGATAAACTCAATAAAGAAATTAAAAAACAAACTCAGATTTACGTTCTTTCGTCAACTTTAGATCCTGATGAAATCCTGAGAATAAAAGGAAACAATTGCGTAACCGGTTTTTTAAGCAAACCTTTTCCGGTTGAAGAATTTAAAAACAGACTTAGCTTAAAGAGCTAAAACTATTGCAAGACACGATTTACCTGTGAAAAACTTCTTTGGTAGTAAGGCTCTTTTGTAGAAGAAATCATAACACCTCCATGAGTAGAAGAGTGAACAAATTTAATTTCTCCGTCAACCACTTCAACGACCATTCCAACATGGTTGATATGACGTCTTCCATTTGTTTTAAAGAAAATCAAATCTCCTTTTTGAGCTTCCTCTGTACCAACTTTGACACCAACCCGCGACTGCTCTATAGAACTTCTTGGCAATTTAATGTCGAAATTATTAAAAGTACAAATCATTAATCCTGAACAATCAAAACCTGCCTTTGTGGTTCCGCCCGATCGATAGCGGGTTCCAATATTTTCGGTTGCATTATCAATCAATTGATTGACTAATTCGGAATGATTGCTGACGTGAAAAACTGAAGTTGTATCTCTTTTAATTTCTGTATTATCAGCAACCTGAGAGGAAGATGAACTATTACTTTCTAATTCAGGAACTGAATTTATTGCTTGTGCTGCATCTGCCTTATCTTTTGATGTATTGATTTTCAACATATAACCCACAGGCAACTTCCCTTTGATAAATGGATTTTGTCGCTCTAATTCTGCAACAGTTATTCCGTATTTCTTTGCAATGGCATATTTTGTTTCTTTTGGCTGTACCTCAACCACTACTTCTACATTTTGTGCAGGTACAATTTCAGGTTTTAGTTCATCGGTTTTAGCGCCATTTTCTGAAGTTGCGACAGCTTTATCAGTAACCTGAGTTTGCGATGCAATAGTAGCATCCGTTATTTCCTGATTTGCTTTTTCTTTTGAAGTTCTAATTTTTAGAAGATAACCTACTGGTAATTTTCCTTTAATAAATGGATTTTGCCTCTCTAATTCTGCAACGGTTATTCCATATTTTTTGGCAATAAGATATTTTGTTTCTTTTGGTTTCACCTCAACAACAACTTCTACATCTGTTGAAGAAATAATTTCCGGCTTTTCTGTCTTCTGATTTTTCTTTGTATTCTTTTCAGTCGCTGCCATAGCATTAGACGGAATATTAAGCTTCTGTCCTATTTTCAGATCTTCGCTTTCGAGTGATGGATTTGCTTTTTTTAAATCATCAACAGAAACATTGTATTTTTTTGAAATTACCCAAAGATTTTCTTTTTCCTGTACTTCGTGCTGACCAGAATTTGAAGTCGTTGCGGAAGTTATATTGGCAACACTTTCAGTTTTTTTTGCTGTCACCTTTTTATTGGTGTTCGGAATTAAGAGAACCGAATTTAATTTTAAAATTTTAGGAGCGTCGGGATTTGCTTCTTCAATATCTTTAGTTTTTAAACCATATTTTTTAGCAATTACAGATAGATTTTCTCCTTTTGATATTTTGTGCCTGATAAACTTTTCCTGAGAAAATGCTCCAACACTGAAAAAAAACAACACTATAATTAATCTAAAAACCATACCTATTAAAGTTTAATGAATACTTCTTTAAGTTTAAATAATATAACTTTTCGCCTGAATAATATAAACTAGAAAAATGTAAATATATTATGTAAAAAGCGAATTTACCCTTTTAATGTAAAAGATACACGTTTTTTAACAACAAATTTACCTTGAATTTACCCTCTTGGGATAAAAATTGGTCCAACTCTTTGAAATAAGGTCTTTTATAAATAATGACTTCTTTTTAGTAAAAGTCAGTTGAAATGGGAAAATAATATAAAAAAAATTATTTGGCCCGAAGTGCTTTCTTTTCTACACATGCTATATTTTTCTTATAATAATGTAGCAAAATTTTAAACTAATTTTCTTTCAGACCATAGTCTCGGCATAAAAATTGTGGGAATATTTTTAGAAAAACAATTGACTTTCTTTACTAAAACTAACCTTAATACGAAAACAGTGTAAAAAAACTACTTTTAATTTTTATTCTTTTTCCTATATTATCCCTTGCTCAAACTATAAACGGAACGATAGTTTCTACAACTACTAATCTTCCACTAGAAAACACCAATATCTTTGCGTTATCAAGCAAAGTTGGAACGATATCAGATGAAAATGGTTCGTTTTCCTTAAAACTTCTTGCAAAATATAATAGCGATGAAATCTTAGAGTTTTCTCATATTGGTTACACTACTACAAGAATTTCTTTAAGCTATCTCATAAAGCAAAACTTTATAGTTATGCTTGAAGAAAATATTGAAAATCTGTCAGACGTAATTATTCCTGCTGATCAAAAACTACAATCTAAACTTTCGTTTACTAAATTGACTTCTTTAAAACATCTTATATTTTCATTTGGCTCTTCTTTACAAGATGACAAAATTTATGTTAGTGGCGGAGATGCTTATCCTGAAATCAGCCATCTCGAAAAAGCGCGATCAGAAAAAGCCGATATGGATATGGTAAAATTTTTAAATGAACCACAATATACTTCGGCAAAACGACATTATAAACAAGATCTTTGTATATATGATATCAAAACTGATACATGGGAGATTCCGAAATTAAAACTTCAAAACAGAGCTTATCACAACATTCATTTTTATAACAATTTGATTTATATCATAGGCGGAAAAAAAATGTTTGTAAATAAAATAAGCAGTTGGGAATACCTGCAGGATCAAATTGAAGTTATAGACCTGGAAAAGCAAGCAATTAAAACAGATCATACAAATCCGCATCAGGCTGCTGATTTTGCATCCTTTACTTATAAAGATAATATTATTGTAATGGGAGGCTCCATAAAATCGACCGAAAGCGGTGTAAAGGATTTTACGGATAAAGCGCATTTATACAACATTTCTTCAGGTTATTGGTATGAACTTGCCCACATGCCAATAGCAAAAGAAGCCTCAGGAATTTTGGTTGATGATAAAATTTATCTTATTGGTGGCAACAATGGAAAACCAATATCACAAATAGAATCTTTTGATTTAGCAACAGAAAAATGGCAAACTGAAGGAGAATTATTCTCTGCATTAGAAAGACCTGCCATAACTCATCACGACAATATTATTTATTTTTTTGAGGATCAAAAAATGTGCGTATATGATCTAAAAACAAAACAATTGAAAGAATATGAGATTGGATTACCTCTGAAATATTCAGCAATGCATTATTACGATAATAAACTATATATTTTAGGAGGACGTATTGACAATAGCTTTTCTAAATTACCTTCTTCAAAAGTATATAGTATTGATTTAAACGAATTCGAAATTACAAAACCTACCAGAACTAAAACTTTATCACAAGAAGTACACACAACCAAAAATAACGGGTAGATTCTTTTTTTATAATCATTATTCTTTTGAAGATGGATTATATAGGAAGGTTAGTATAAAAAAAAACATTAAGAGACAAAAACTTGTGATAAAAACGATTGCCTTAGCCCACATGGGAGCGGCATCCTTTTATGGCGGTCCCGATAGCTATCGGGAGAAATAGCTACAAATAAAAAAACGCCCTGTTTAAACAGAGCGTTTTTTACTATATATTAGAATCTTAAATGATTAAGCTTTTCCGGCAGCAATTAGGTTTAATGCTGAACCGGCAACGAACCAGCCAATTTGACCAGCGTTGTACGTATGGTTTGCAAGGATAACATCTTTTGTACCATTAACGTGAACGAACTCTAATGTTAATGGTTTTCCCGGAGCGAACTCCGTTAAATCAGTAAAATTAATAGTATCATCCTCTTGAATCTTATCGTAATCCGCTTCGTTTGCGAATGTCAATCCTAAAAGTCCTTGTTTTTTAAGGTTTGTTTCGTGAATACGGGCAAAAGATTTTACCAATACCGCTTTAACGCCTAAGAAACGTGGCTCCATAGCCGCATGCTCACGAGATGAACCTTCGCCGTAATTGTGATCTCCCACAACAACAGATGGAATACCAGCTGCTTTATAAGCACGAGCTACAGCAGGGACTGCATCGTAAGTACCTGTAAGTTGATTTTTTACAGAGTTTGTTTTTTGGTTGAATGCATTTACGGCACCAATCAACATATTATTAGAGATATTATCTAAGTGTCCACGGAAACGTAACCATGGTCCGGCCATAGAAATATGATCTGTAGTACATTTTCCAAAGGCTTTGATTAATAATTTAGCACCAGTAATGTTTTTACCATCCCAAGCTTCAAACGGAGCTAATAACTGCAAACGCTCAGATGTTGGACTTACAGCAACCTGAACTCCCGAACCATCTGCAGCCGGAGCCTGAAAACCAGGATCTTTAGCATCAAATCCTTTTGGTGGCAATTCGTCTCCTGTTGGAGCATCAAGTCTTACTTCTTCTCCATCTTCATTGATTAAAGTATCTGTTAATGGGTTGAAACCTAAATCCCCTGCAATAGCCATAGCGGTAACCAATTCCGGCGAACCTACGAAAGCTAAAGTGTTTGGATTACCATCTGCACGTTTTGAGAAGTTACGATTGAAAGAGTGAACAATAGTATTTCTTTCTTCTTTCTCTGCTCCATCTCTGTCCCACATACCAATGCATGGTCCGCACGCATTAGCAAAAACAGTAGCACCAATTTTTTCGAACGTATCGATAAAACCATCACGTTCGATTGTATAACGAACTACTTCAGAACCGGGAGTAATTGTAAATTGGGATTTAGTTTTTAAGTTTTTAGCACTTACTTGTCTCGCCAGGGAAGCTGCACGAGCGATATCTTCGTAAGAGGAGTTGGTACAAGAACCAATTAAACCCACCTGAATTTGTAAAGGCCAGTTGTTTTTGATTGCTGCTTCTTTCATTTTAGAAATTGGAGTCGCTAAATCCGGTGTAAAAGGACCATTTAAGTGTGGCTCTAATTCTGTTAAGTTAATTTCGATAACCTGATCAAAATATTGTTCAGGATTAGCGTAAACTTCCGGATCTCCTGTTAGGTAAGAAGCTACTTTATCTGCTGCATCAGCAACATCAGCTCTGTTGGTAGAACGTAAATAACGACTCATAGAATCATCATAACCAAAAGTTGAAGTTGTTGCTCCAATTTCAGCACCCATGTTACAAATAGTTCCTTTACCGGTACAAGACATAGAAGTTGCACCTTCGCCAAAATATTCAACGATAGCACCAGTACCACCTTTTACAGTAAGGATACCGGCTACTTTAAGGATAACATCTTTAGGAGCAGTCCATCCGGATAATTTACCGGTTAGTTTTACTCCAATTAATTTAGGAAATTTCAATTCCCACGCCATACCGGACATAACGTCTACAGCATCAGCTCCACCAACACCAATAGCTACCATTCCTAATCCTCCTGCATTTACAGTGTGAGAATCGGTACCAATCATCATTCCTCCGGGAAAAGCATAATTTTCAAGTACAACCTGATGAATAATCCCAGCTCCCGGTTTCCAGAAACCAATTCCGTATTTATTAGAAACTGACGATAAAAAATCGAAAACTTCATTACTTTGTGTTTTTGCTCTGGCCAAATCAGTTACAGCATCTACTTTTGCCTGAATCAGGTGATCACAGTGAACTGTTGTAGGAACTGCAACTTTTGATTTTCCTGCGTGCATAAATTGTAATAATGCCATTTGTGCAGTTGCATCCTGACATGCCACGCGATCCGGTGCAAAATCAACATAATCAACCCCTCTTCCAAACGCCTGAGATGGATTTCCATCCCAAAGGTGATTGTATAAAATTTTCTCAGTTAAGGTAAGTGGACGACCAACAATCTCGCGTGCTTTATCAACACGACCTGGCATGTTCTCATACACTTTTTTAATCATTTCAATATCAAAAGCCATAAGTATACTTGTTTTTGTTTTTTTTATTTTGAACATCACAAGTTACAAAAAATAGAGGAGCTGTAAAAGAAAAAGCCTGAGTTTATCACTCAGGCTTTCTATATATAATGATTATAACTAATCGTAAATTACATCACTAATTGCTTGTTAGAAGGTGCAAACTTAGTCAGGTTGATACCGTCTACTGCAGCTGTATATTCATCCAGGGTAGGAGTTCTTCCAAGAATGGTAGACAAAACTACTACAGGTGTTGAAGAAAGCAATGATTCTCCTTTTTTACCTTCAGAATCTTCTACAACTCTTCCCTGGAAAAGACGTGTAGAAGTTGCCATTACAGTATCTCCTTTTGCCGCTTTTTCCTGATTACCCATACAAAGATTACATCCCGGACGCTCCAGATACAACATGTTCTCGTATTCAGTACGTGCAGCACCTTTAGGAGCATTATCGTCAAATTCGAAACCAGAGTATTTTTGTAAAACTTCCCAGTCACCTTCAGCTTTAAGCTCATCTACAATGTTATAAGTTGGTGGCGCTACTACAAGAGGTGCCTTGAATTCAACCTTACCTTGTTGCTCTTCTATATTTTTAAGCATCTGGGCAAGGATTTTCATATCTCCTTTATGAACCATACAAGAACCAATAAATCCAAGATCTACTTTTTTCTCTCCTCCGTAAAAAGAAAGAGGTCTGATTGTATCGTGAGTATATCTTTTAGAAACATCAATATTATTTACATCTGGATCCGCAATCATTGGCTCTACAATCTGATCAAGATCAATAACAACTTCAGCATAATATTTAGCATTCTCATCCGGAGTCAAGGCTGGTTTCTCTGCAGACTTAATCTCTGTTATTCTTTTATCAGCTTTATTAATCAATCCCTGAAGAACTTGTTTTTGATTATCCATTCCTTTGTCAATCATGATCTGGATTCTGCCTTTTGCAATTTCCAGTGATTCAATCAAAGTGTCATCCTCAGAAATACAGATAGAAGCTTTTGCCTTCATTTCTGCAGTCCAGTCTGTAAATGTAAATGCCTGGTCAGCATTAAGAGTTCCAAGATGAACCTCAATAATTCTTCCTTGGAATACGTTCTCACCACCAAATTTTTTAAGCATCTGAGCTTGTGTAGCATGAACCACATCACGGAAGTCCATATAACTCTTCATCTCTCCCTTAAATGTTACCTTCACTGATTCAGGAATTGGCATTGAAGCCTCACCGGTAGCAAGCGCAAGAGCAACTGTTCCTGAATCCGCACCAAAAGCAACACCTTTTGACATTCTTGTATGAGAGTCACCACCAATAATGATAGCCCACTCGTCTATTGTAATATCATTAAGAACTTTGTGAATTACATCCGTCATGGCATGGTAAACCCCTTTTGGGTCACGAGCAGTGATTAAACCGAACTCGTTCATAAATTTCATCAATTTTGGAATATTTGCCTGAGCTTTTTTATCCCATACTGAAGCTGTGTGACAGCCAGACTGATATGCACCATCAACAATTGGAGAAATAACTGTAGCAGCCATAGACTCCAATTCCTGAGCAGTCATAAGACCAGTTGTGTCTTGTGAACCCACAATATTAACTTCTACACGAACATCTGAACCAGCATGTAAAACTTTACCGGCAGGTATACCAACAGCATTTCTGTTAAAGATTTTCTCTACTGCCGTAAGACCTTGTCCTTCAATAGAAATCTCCTTAGACGGGGCAAATACAAGAGGAGCCTCGATGTCCAGAATTTTCGCTGCTAATGTCTGAAGTTTTTTACCAAATACAATTGCATATGATCCTCCAGCTTTTATAAATTCCATTTTCTGAGGAGTAAATGCCTTAGAAATATCAATTAGCTCTTGATCTCCGTTATAAAGTTTCTTAGTTTTTGTATTGATAGTAAGTACAGTTCCGGTAGCAACTGAGTACGCTTCCTCCAGAATAGGCTCATTATTTTCATTACGAATAATGTTCCCGTCAGCATCCAGTTTTTTAACCCAGTTTTTAAGATCTAAGCCAATACCACCCGTAACGTCAACTGTTGTCAGGAAAATTGGAGAAATACCATTGGTACCTCCAACAATCGGAGCAATATTAACGAATGGAATATATGGACTTGCTTGTTTACCACTCCAAAGCGCCACGTTGTTTACACCTGACATTCTGGACGAACCTACGCCCATTGTTCCTTTTTCTGCAATCAACATTACACTTTTATCAGGATGTTGCGCTTGCAGCATCTTGATTTCGTCTTGTGCCTGAGGAGTAATCATGCATTTACCATGAAGTTCACGATCAGAACGTGAGTGCGCCTGGTTACCAGGAGAAAGTAAGTCAGTTGAAATATCCCCTTCTCCAGCGATATAAGTCACTACTTTAATTTCTTCAGCTATTTCCGGAAGTTTCGTAAAAAACTCTGCCTGCGCATAACTTTCAATAATCTCTATAGCAATTGGGTTACCATTTTTAAATGCTTCTTTTAAACGATCTGTGTCTGCCTCGTAAAGGTAAACTTGTGTTTTAAGAACATTTGCTGCTTCTTTAGCAATAGCAGCATCATCACCCAAAGCTAAATCCAACAATACTTCGATTGAAGGTCCACCTTTCATGTGTGATAATAACTCAAATGCAAAAGCAGGAGTTATTTCTTTTACTACAGATTCTCCAAGAATGATCTCTTTTAGAAACTTAGCTTTTTCACCAGCAGCACTTGTAGTTCCTGGTATAGTATTATAAATAAAGTACTTAATCGAATCTTCTCTATATTCGTTATCTAAATCTTTAATTTGTGCAATAATTTCGCTTAATAATTCAGCGCCATCAATTGGTTTTGGGTGAAGTCCCAGATTTTTTCTTTCTTCAATCTCTTGGATATAATCCTTGTAAATATTCATAATTAAGGCAGATTTATTTTTTTACGCAAATTTAAACATTAAAGCCGATAATTAAAAATAATATAATAGAAGTCAGCTTTTCAAAAATTATTATTGTTAAAAAACGATTTTGACTGGTTGTTTTTGTCAAAATATTAATTTTGCATTAAAAAAATGAATTATTGATATTTTAAAATCTTTTCTTTAACAAAGTCGGAATTTGCTGTTACAAATGAAGTCAGATTTTACCTCTGTTTTAACAAAGAATCTTTCTAAATAAACAATTATAACGTTGTAGTTACATTATAACCTCTCTTTTTCTTCTTCGTTTTATAAAAATCATTCTTCCGGTTATTGCCCTTTTCTGCGATTCAAAAAAAAGCAAAATAAAAAACCTGTAATTCAAATTCTTTTATAACTTTGTAATTCAAAGTTCTTTTAAATAAATACAACTATGAAACACAAATTAGATATTTTAGAAAATTACTCTCAAAAACCAGGAGTGATAATTGGTTTAATTGTTACCCTATTCAGCAGCCTTTTTTTAATTGGCGCTCTTCTCTGTAAAGAATTCCGATTTCATGATTTTGAATCAATTGCTTTATTCAGCCTTATCTTTGAATTTTTGTATGGAGTTGGCCTTTCTTTTTTAATTTTAAAAAAGAAAGAAACTTATGTTCACCTAACCCCATTCTTAATCCTGAACTGGCTTATTGGTTGTTTTTGTTTAAACATCTTTATTCCTGTTTTTCATGATTTACCTATATGGGTCTATTTGGCAACATTATTTTTTTGCTTGTCTAATTTTTTTATTTACCAAAATTCAGACGAAAGCCGAAATACTTCTATTGCCTTTTTTATAAACGGTTTATCACTTAGCATCATCCTGTATTTTGCCATATACCTGATCCCTATTATGCCAATCTCTTTTGTGGCAATTCTGGCTTTAGGATTAGGCTTTTATGGTTTGGTTCCTGCATTGGTCATTATTATTCATATTGCAACAATTCTTCGATATATAAGTAGCAATAAAAATTATACCCTCTCTTTTAGTGCCGGTTTTTTAGTTGTTTTAATAAGTCTAACCTTTTTTACAATTGGATTACGTATTGAAAGCAATAAAATAGAGCAATCAACTACAATCAATTCATTTGACCAAAATGATGACTTACCTCGCTATATTTCGATTTCTCAGCATTTAAAGCCTAACTTTTTTAATGAAATTCTACTAAAAAAAGATATTGTCTACATTCCGCTTCATGACATTTTTTCTTTTGGAAGTTTTGATTCTTTTGGCACCAAACAATTTAACGAAAAAAAGATCCATAATCCGTTGATATCTATTGCTTATCTATTCTCTACAGATCTTAATATTAGTAATGATGACAGAATCAATATTTTAAAATCAAACTTTGATAAACGATTAGAAGCCGAGGAACAATTGTGGAGCGGCGAAGACTTATTTACCAAAAGCATTAAGGAAGATGTAAAAATTTACCCTCAATCGCGTTTAGCGTATACAGAAATTACCATGAATATTGCCGCTGCAGAAGGTTCATGGAGAAACCATGAGGCTATTTATTCTTTTCAACTACCGGAAGGCTCTGTTGCAACCTCTTTATCCTTATGGGTAAACGGTATTGAAAGAAAAGGAGTCTTGACTACCAAAGAAAAAGCGAAAGCAGCATACAATCAAATTGTTGGTGTAGAATACCGCGATCCGTCTTTAATGCAATGGAAAGAAGGAAACAAAGTTGTCGTTAGAGTTTTCCCTATTAACTCTAAAACTCCAAGAACGTTTAAATGCGGTTTTACAACACCATTAAAAGTGGCAGACAATCAAATGAAATACGAAAGTCTTTCTATAAAAGGCCCGAATATTTCGAACGCCGAAACGATATCAAGAATTCAAACTGCTGGAAACACTAAAATTGAAACCAGCAAAGATTTTGAACTTAAAAAAGAGTATTACATCAACCAATCAAAAGGATTAGACAGTTGGGAAGCTTACCTGCCACTAACCAAAATCTCAAGTTCATTTGCATGGAAAAACAAAATTTATGAAGTTAAAGACATTCAGAGAGCGACTATTCCGTTTAGTCCTTCAGAAATTATATTAGACCTGAATAATAGTTGGACTAGCAAACAAATAGAATCTTTTGTGGATCTAAATAAACTAAACTTATTTGTCATTATAAATGGAAAAAAGAAAGAAATCAATAAGGAAAACTATAGAGCAATTGCATTAGAGTTTGAAGATCTACAATACTCTTTATTACCTCTTTATAAAATTTCCCCAAACAGTTTAATCATTACCAAATCCGGAACATTCTCTGCTAACTTCGAAGAACTTGAAGATTCTGATTATTTAAAAAAAATAAGAACCGAAACCAAACAGAGAAATCTAAAAGTAATTAATATCTCGTCTGAAATCAATCCGTTTTGGCAAACGATAAAAGAGCAAAAATATGTCGATTACTTTCAGACCAGTCTAAAAAACAGTTTAGATCTCATTCATACAAAACAATTCGTTTTATTTAAAACAGAAACCAATACCATAAATATCGAACCCGCTAATATCGCTATTACAGAAAGTTTGCAAACCAATATAGCAAAAGGCAATGGACCGGATCATATTTACAGAATGTATGCTTTTGGAAAAGTGCTTGAAGAACAAGTAAAAATTCAAAATGATTCTTTGGTTCAAAACCAATATGTAGATTTAGCAAAAGACGCCAATATTGTAACCCCAATATCCTCTTTAATTGTTCTTGAAACCGATAAAGATTACAAAAATAACGGAATTGAGAAAAACGTCAATACTTTAGAAAATGCTTCTATCAATAATGACGGTGCTGTTCCTGAACCACACGAATGGTTATTAATCATCCTGGGATCGACAATACTTTTCTTTTATTACAGAAAACACAAAAAGCAAACTAATTAATGAAGCTTATATTTCAATATAAAAACGCGATTGCGATACTTATTCTCATTTGCTTATTGGCGTTAAACTCCAATGTAGTATGGTCTGGTCTTGATAGCAATCTTTTCGGGATTGTATTTTCAATCGTGTTATTTCTTATCGGGGGTAGAAAAACTTCATTTAATATGAACTACCCTCTTTTAGGAATGATTTTTCTATTAGAACTTATAAGTTATCGTTTGCATACCAAATCTTTGCATTTTCTGGCTTTGGCCCTATTGGCTTGTTTTCTCTATTATAGTCTCACGCAAAAATTCTCGTTCATAGCTTTTATCTGTATCTTTTTATTCTCTTCGATTTTTAATACATTCTTTGATTATTTAACGGTAGAAATCAAACAAACACTTTGTTACGGAGTTTATTTGACTTTAAAAAATTTCATTCCGATTACAAAAATAGAAGGCGTCAATTTTTACATTCATCATGCAAAAATTACCATTGACACTGCTTGCATGGGATTGTCAATGTTTAAAACCGGATTACTTGTTGGGGCTTTTTTATTGACTCTCGAAGAACGAAAACAGCATAAATTTTTCAATGTAAAACAAATTTTCTTGTTCTGCTTTGTAATGATTTTATTGAATATCGTTTCGAATTATTTCAGAATCATAACTTTGATTGTATTTAATTGTACCGAAGAAAATACTTTACATCATACCATTGGTTTACTTTGTTTTGCTTTCTATCAAATTATACCCATGTTGTTTTTAATATGTTTTTTTAAACCTAATTTAGACGAAACATCCAATCAAACCTCTAATAAATTTAGTTTGTTTACTATTCTAATCGCTTTTTCAATAGTATTGATAACTAGTTTAGAGATCAAAAAAGAATTGAAACATGATTTACTCGAAAACCTAAATCCATCATATAATATCAAAAAGGGAATCTGGATTAATAATGAAGTTTTTAAAATGGTAACACCTAAAAAGCTCATTTATATTAAAACCCCATCTCACAATCCTTTGATTTGCTGGACAGGAAACGGTTATAAAATAATCGAGTCAAAAGTGATTCGAGAAGATAATGAAGAAATTTGTTTTGTTCGAATGGAGAAAAACAACATTGAGTATTACTCATATTGGTGGTACGAATGCGATAATAAAAAATATACTTCGCTTGCAGAAGTCCTTTTAATAAAACTATTTCACAATAAATCTGTTCGTTTAGTAAACGAAACCAGCAGTACAAAATTGATCTAAAAAAAGCCTGATACAAAATTGTGTCAGGCTTTTTTTAGATTTCTATAATTTACTTACATCAACTTCTGAATGATAATCTCTTCTGTGATTCCTTCAGCATCAGCTTTGTAGTTTTTAATAATTCTGTGACGTAAAATTCCGGTTGCAACCGCTTTAACATCTTCAATATCCGGTGAGAATTTACCACTAAAAGCAGCGTGGGCTTTTGCAGCCAAAATTAAATTTTGAGATGCTCTTGGTCCTGCTCCCCAATCTAAATAATTCTTTACAAAATCATTCGAAAGAACATTATCCGGACGCGTTTTACTTACCAAAGTTACTGCATATTCAATCACATTATCAGCTACAGGAATTCTACGAATCAAATGCTGAAAATCGATAATTTCCTGCGCAGTAAATAACGGATTAATAGCCGTTTTAACGTCAGATGTGGTACGTTTTACGACCTGAACTTCTTCTTCAAAACTTGGATATTCCAGTTTAATAGCAAACATAAAACGGTCTAATTGTGCTTCTGGCAAAGGATATGTTCCTTCTTGCTCAATTGGGTTTTGAGTTGCTAACACAAAATAAGGTAAATCCAGTTTATAATTTTGTCCCGCGATAGTAACTGAACGTTCCTGCATTGCTTCAAGCAAAGCCGCTTGCGTTTTAGGTGGCGTTCTGTTAATCTCATCAGCTAGAATAATATTCGAGAAGATAGGTCCTTTTATAAATTTAAAATGTCTGTTTTCATCTAAAATCTCACTTCCTAAAATGTCCGAAGGCATTAAATCCGGTGTAAACTGAATTCTTTTAAAATCTAGACCTAAAGCTTGCGCCAAAGTATTTATCATTAAGGTTTTTGCCAATCCCGGAACACCTATTAATAATGCGTGTCCTCCAGAAAAGATACAAAGTAAAATTTGGTCTACAACTTCATCCTGGCCTACAATGATTTTTGCTATTTCGGTTTTTAGTTCATTTCTTTTTTGAACTAAATTATGAATTGCTGCTACGTCAGACATTTAGATATGTTTTTAAAATTAAAAAGAGTTAGCGTTATGAATTCATAAAACTAACTCTTTTTATTTATTTAATAAAAATTATTTTTTCAACCAGTTGTACACAAAGTTACAATCTCTGTACTCTCCAATAATTTTAATGTAAGTATCTTTTATTTTAGTATCAAACCACTTTGAGATTGTTGTGATTTGTTTTTCTTTTAGTGCTAATTCTTTAATTTTAGTATAATCTTTAGCGTAATCGGCAGTATGTGCATCAATTCTATTGGTAATCGTAATTAACTTATACGTTTTTTTACCTTTATCGTCTGTGTTTAAAATGGGCTGAGAAATTTCATTATCCTTCAAGTTAGAAACCTGACTGTATAAAGTAGGATCCATTTTGGTCAACTCAAAACGGGTATCCTGCGTATTAGGATTTACTAAAGTTCCTCCGTTCGCTCTCGTTTCTTTCTCATCAGATTCTGTTCTGGCAGCCTCAGCAAAAGTAATTTCTTTGTTTATTATCTTATTTCTGATATTGTTAATTCTTTCTTTAGCATCTTTTAGAGCATCTTCAGAAACTGTAGGTGCAATTAAGATGTGGCGCAATTCAACTTCCTGGCCTTTTATTTTATCTACCATAATAATATGATATCCAAAATTGGTTTTAAAAGGCTCTGAAATTTCTCCTTCTCCCAAACTAAAAGCTACATCTTTAAACTCTTTTACGAAAGGAGTTTTTCGGGTCATTTTATAAAAACCTCCATTTGGTGAAGACCCTGGATCTTGTGAATACAAAACGGCTTTTGTTGCAAAACTGGAACCTTCCAAAACATCTTTTCTAATAGCATTTAATCTGTCTTTTACCTTTTGTTCGTCTTCTGCAGAAACCTTAGGCTCTACGACAATTTGCGCTACTTCCATTTCAGCTCCAAAAGTTGGCAATTCATCTTTTGGTATTTTCTTAAAGAAATTACGAACCTCTTCCGGAGTAATTTCTACAGCATCAACAATTTTTTTAGTCATTTCTGACGCTAATTTTTGTTCTTTTAATATATCCGCAAAATAAGTCTTAAACTCCTCTACTGAATTCTTTTTATAATAAGCAACAACCTTATTGATATCTCCAACTTGTTGAATCATATAGTTCAATCGGTCATCCATCATACTTCTTACTTCAGCATCACTAACCACAATACTATCCTGAATTGCCTGGTGTGCATACAATTTATCTTCTAAAAGCTTACCCAGCATCTGACATCTTGTAATGTCTTTTGTCGAACCTCCTGATGCAGTAATCTCCAAATATCCTTTATCAATATCCGAATCTAAAATAATATAATCTCCAACATTGGCAATAATACCATCAATTTTTTGCTTATGACCTGAAGGCGCAGTGACTGGTTTCTGCATCACAGTATCTTTAATAATTTCCTGAGCCGAGATAATTGAAGTGAAAAAAAATAAAAAACACATTGTCAACACTAACTTGTAATCAATTGTTTTTAACTGTAATTTTTTTAATAACATTATTTTAAATTTAATTTGAATGTAAAGATCTTGCCTTAGAATTTCGTTTTAAACTAAAATCATTTTAAAATGTATTTCCAGACTATTATACCGGAAACACTAAATAATTAAGATCTAGTTCTTTTTAACTTATAACGAACAAAAATAACAATTCAATTACATAATACAACTATCGTCCATACTATTAACAAAAAATTATATGGAACACACTTAAAATTAATAAAAGGAACCTCTACCTAAGAGATTAAGTCCTAAAAATAAAGGCATAAAATACTTCCGAAACTCCAATCAAAGACAAATATCTGTACTATTTTATTGAAAACTCAAATAATTAGTAAACAGTCAAATAAAAAAAAGTTATTGACACTACAACGTTTTCGTTGTATAACTATTTTCTTATAGAAAAAGATCGAATCAAAAAATATATACTTTAGATGCGTAATTGATAATTTACAGCTATTAAAATTGCGAATTATTGTTTTTTAAAACGTCATAAATATCAAATTACAAACTTTATTTATCTAAACCTTAACCAAATTTAATTATGAAGAAACCTATTCTTAAAATTTATTTATTTGCAGCAATGACAGCATTTTTTTATTCGTGCTCGCAAAATGAAACAAATGAAGTAGATTCAAAAGCTCAAAGTCAGCAATTTGAAATTATCAATGTAACCCATCACGACGGAAAGCCATTTAGTACAGGAACCTCCAGTTCATCTCTAACGGGAAAATACGTTGATAATCCTGGAGGCGGAGTAATGATGCAGGCTTTTTACTGGGATGTTCCTGCCGGAGGAAATTGGTGGAACACTGTGAGCAGCAAAGTAACTGCCTGGTCGAATGCCGGAATTGGGTCGATTTGGCTTCCGCCTGCTTCTAAGGCTCAAAACGGTGCTTTTTCTATGGGATATGATCCAACAGATTATTTCGATTTTGGAGATTATAATCAAAATGGTTCTGTTGAAACCCGTTTTGGTTCAAAAACCGAATTGGTAAGTTTGATTACTAATGCTCATGCTGAAAACATGAAAGTATATGCAGATATCGTGATTAATCATAATAGTGGCGGACAATCCGAAGCGAATCCGTTTACAGGAACCAATACCTGGACGAACTTTAGCGGAGTTGCTTCAGGAAAATTTACGCGTAATTATAATGATTTTTATAAAAACAGCTACGGTAATAATGACGAAGGTGCTTTTGGCGGTTTCCCGGATTTATGCCACGCAAATCCTCATGTACAAGATTGGTTATGGTTACGAGCTGACGGAGTTGGTAAATATTATAAAAATACCATGAAATTTGATGGCTGGAGATTTGATTACGTAAAAGGATTTGGTGCTTGGGTTGTAAATTCATGGAATGCCAATGTAGGCGGTTTTTCTGTTGGTGAATTATGGGATTCGAATGTAAACGTATTAAATGACTGGGCTAATAATGCTAATAGTTCTGTTTTTGATTTTGCATGTTATTACAAAATGAACGACGCTTTCGACGGAAATAATCTTGCTTTATTAAACGACGATATGATGTGGAAAAGAAATCCGTACAAAGCGGTAACTTTTGTTACAAATCATGATACTGATGAAATTTCGAACAAATTACTAGCCTATTCTTATATTTTAACTCACGAAGGATATCCAACCATATTCTACAGAGATTACGAAGAATGGCTGGATAAAAACAAATTAAACAATCTGATCTGGATTCATAACAATAAAGCTACAGGTACAACTTCTATTTTATATGCTGATGATGATGAATATGTTGCGAGAAGAAATGGATACAACGGAAACCCGGGATTAGTCGTTTACATTAATAATTCTAACTCTTGGCAAGAAAGATGGATTCAGACGAATTGGGCAAATGCTCAAATTAAAGATTTTACAGGAGCATCAAGCTGGTATCCAACAACTCAGGCAGACAAATGGGTAAAAATACAATGTCCTCCAAAAGGATATTCAATTTGGTCAATTAATCAGTAATTTTAAAATGACTATTTAAGGCTGTTGCAAAACAGCCTTATTTTTTTTCAAAAAAGAATCTTTACCTAAAAAAGACTTCCCAAATTAAGAAGTGAATATTTTTATTAAGCGGTAATTAATAGTACTTTTGCAACCTATTTATACGAAATATGAGCTTTTTAAAAGAAATACAACGCAGAAGAACATTTGGAATTATATCGCATCCCGATGCCGGTAAAACAACTTTAACGGAGAAATTATTGTTGTTTGGAGGAGCTATTCAGGAAGCGGGTGCTGTAAAAAACAATAAAATTAAAAAAGGAGCAACGAGTGATTTCATGGAAATCGAACGCCAGAGAGGTATTTCGGTTTCAACCTCTGTACTTGCTTTTAATTATCAAGATAAAAAAATCAACATTCTTGATACTCCGGGACACAAGGATTTTGCCGAAGATACTTTTAGAACTTTAACGGCTGTTGACAGCGTTATTGTTGTTATTGATGTTGCAAAAGGGGTTGAGGAACAAACAGAGAAATTAGTTGCTGTTTGTAGAATGAGAAACATTCCGATGATTGTTTTCATCAACAAATTAGACCGTGAAGGAAAAGATGCTTTTGACTTAATGGATGAAGTAGAACAAAAATTGGGTCTAACGGTTACACCTTTGAGTTTCCCAATTGGTATGGGTTATGACTTTCAGGGAATTTATAATTTGTGGGAGCAAAACATTAATCTTTTCAGTGGGGACAGTCGTAAAAACATCGAAGAAACCATTGCATTCTCTGACGTGCAAAGTCCTGAATTAGAAAAAATAATTGGACAAAAACCAGCAGATAGATTACGTGAAGAATTAGAATTAATTGATGAAGTTTATCCAAAATTTGATCGTCAGGATTATTTAGACGGAAAATTACAACCGGTATTTTTTGGTTCAGCTTTAAATAATTTTGGAGTTCGCGAATTGTTAGATTGCTTCGTTACGATCGCTCCATCTCCAAGACCAAAAGATTCTGAAACTCGTTTAGTAGATCCTACTGAAGAAAAAATGACCGGATTTGTGTTTAAAATCCACGCAAATATGGATCCAAAACACAGAGACCGTTTAGCATTTATTAAAATTGTTTCGGGAACTTTCGAAAGAAACAAACCTTACTACCACGTACGTCAAAAGAAAAATCTAAAATTTTCGAGCCCAAATGCCTTTTTCGCAGAGAAAAAAGAAATTGTAGACATTTCGTATCCGGGTGACATAGTTGGCTTACACGATACAGGAAACTTCAAAATTGGAGATACTTTAACCGAAGGTGAAATCATGAGTTTCAAAGGAATTCCAAGTTTCTCTCCGGAACATTTTAGATACATTAACAATGCTGATCCTATGAAAGCCAAGCAATTGGACAAAGGTATTGATCAATTAATGGATGAAGGTGTTGCACAGTTGTTTACATTAGAAATGAACAACCGTAAAGTAATCGGAACTGTTGGAGCACTTCAATATGAGGTTATTCAATACCGATTAGAACATGAATATGGCGCAAAATGTACTTATGAAAACTTCCCGGTTCATAAAGCTTGCTGGGTAAAACCTGACGATGCTAAAAACAATGAATTCAAAGAATTTAAACGTATCAAGCAAAAATTCCTTGCTCATGATAAATACGGTCAATTGGTTTTCTTAGCTGATTCTGACTTTACAATTCAAATGACACAAAGTAAATATCCAACTGTGAAATTATTCTTTACTTCAGAATTTGATTAATACTTTCTTAAAAAAAACATAAAAGGCCTTCTAAATTACTTTAGAAGGCCTTTTTATCTTCATTAAATTCAAAAACATTATTTATAGTTAATCCCTAATCCACCAGCAATCATAACTTTAGTAAGCTCTCCATCTGCAATAATTATATCTTGTTGTAATACTTTATTCTTGACAGATTCTATAGCAAAAGGTATCTCTTTTGAAAGATAATAATCATCTCCTGTAATAGTAACCACAAGTATTTTGCCGCTTCTTAAAACTTTTACGGGAATAGAAAATTCTCCAGTTTTAGAATTTATTCTAAATGTATTTTCTGAACCATTAATTGTAAGCACCAGGTTTGGGTAGTATTTAAGATTAAATAGCTTATTCGTTTTAGCATCTAATAATTTCCCTTTAACGGTTATCAACAATTCCCTCTCAACGATATGATTATAGGCCACTTTACCCATTAAATGATCGTTAGGTTTTGGACAATTTATTTCAGTTTTAACCGCCGTTTTTTCTTGTCCTGAAACATTCGAAGCTAATAAGATTGAAGCTGCTACTGCTGCATATTTCAGATTATTGATCTTAGAAGTTTCATTATGTGCAAATTCCTGCTCTAACTGTTTCATTCTCAGGCGTGCACAAATAGTTACATCTTTCGTTTCGACAATAAATCTAGCCACTTCTGCATTCGATTTTTTACTCAAATCGATTACATTTTTCGCGCATGAATTACAAAACGAACCCGTTGCATTGGGAATCATTTTATCAAAATTTTCAGAACAAGGGCTTGCTATCTCTAAGGTGAATTTCTTTTTCATACTATATTATATCAGGTTAAAATCTTTTACAGATACTTATTAGATATATAGAGTACATTTTTTATAAAAAGGTTGGGAAGAGCGTAAATTAATTCTAAGCCTGAATATTATTGCTCAATAAAAACAACACAGAAAAGCATAAAAAAAGCGCTAATTCATCATTAGCGCTTTTTTTTAATTTGAATTAATTCAACCTTAATAGTTATTATATTCAACAAATTAATCCCTTTTATTAGGAGGTAGCAATTTAGAATAATAAATTCCAAACAAGAAATTTAGCCGACGAAAGTAACATTAAATCAGTTGAACTGCATTTTCGAATTTATTTTTTGAAATAAAAAAAGCCCCATTTTTAATGGGGCTTTAATAATTTATGCTTGTCCTGCCGGACCAAAATTAAGCGGTATTGGTGCTTGTTCCGTCTCTTTGATTTCGCCATGAGCGGCTTCAAAACGATGAATATTTTCTCCAATTGCTTTTAATAATCTTTTAGCATGTTGTGGTGTCAGGACAATTCTTGACTTTACCTTGGCTTTAGGAATACCTGGCATAATACTCACAAAATCTAAAACAAACTCTGATGATGAGTGATTGATAATCGCAAGATTAGAATAAATTCCTTCTGCAATAGTTTCGTCTAACTCAATATTAATTTGCTCCTGTTGTTGTTTCGGATTACTCATAGTTTCCTAATTAATAGATATATTCTTCTTTATTAGCCATCATTTCATTGTAATCGTCTTTAGATCCTACGATTGTATTATCGTATTCTCTCATACCAGTTCCCGCAGGAATTCTGTGTCCAACAATTACATTTTCTTTCAATCCTTCCAGATTATCTACTTTACCAGCTACAGCAGCTTCGTTAAGTACTTTTGTTGTTTCCTGGAATGAAGCAGCAGAGATGAATGATTTAGTTTGTAGCGAAGCTCTTGTAATACCTTGTAAAACTGGCGTTGCAGTTGCAGTAATTACATCTCTTGCTACTACTAGATTTTTATCATTACGTTTAAGCAATGAGTTTTCATCACGTAAGTCACGAGGCGAAATAATCTGACCTGGTTTCAATACCGCAGAATCTCCTGAATCTTCAACTACTTTCATACCGTATAATTTATCGTTTTGAACGATGAAATCTTTAGTGTGAATCAATTGATCTTCTAGGAATAATGTATCTCCTGGATCCTGAACTCTTACTTTACGCATCATTTGACGAATAACTACCTCAAAGTGCTTGTCATTAATTTTTACTCCTTGTAAACGATATACCTCTTGAATTTCATTTACCAAGTACTGTTGAACAGCAGCTGGTCCTTGAATTCTTAAGATGTCATCTGGTGTAATTGCACCGTCAGACAATGGTACTCCTGCTCTTACGAAGTCATTTTCCTGTACTAAGATTTGGCTAGAAAGTTTAACTAAATACTTTTTAATCTCACCAAATTTAGATTCGATAACAATTTCACGGTTACCTCTTTTGATTTTTCCAAAAGATACAACACCGTCAATTTCAGAAACAACCGCTGGGTTAGAAGGGTTACGAGCCTCAAGCAACTCAGTAATTCTTGGTAAACCTCCCGTGATATCTCCTGCTTTAGAAGAACGACGTGGGATTTTTACTAATACTTTACCTGCTTTAATTTTCTCTCCATTCTCAACCATAAGGTGGGCTCCTACTGGTAAGTTATACGAACGAATCAATTCACCTTCTTTACCGTAAACCAATAAAGTTGGAATTAATTTTTTATTTCTTGCTTCAGAAATTACTTTTTCCTGGAATCCTGTTTGCTCATCAATTTCAACCATGAACGATTGTCCTTGCTCTAAATCCTCGTAAGCAATCTTACCAGTAAATTCAGAAACAATTACACCATTATATGGATCCCACTTACAGATTACAGATCCTTTAGTAACTACTTCACCATCCTTAACAAAAATACTAGATCCGTAAGGAATATTGTGTGTATTTAAGACGATTCCAGTTTTCTCATCAACTAATTTTAATTCAGTTGAACGTGATACTACGATATCTACCGCATTACCTTCACTATCTTCACCTTTTACAGTTTTTAAATCTTCAATCTCAAGTCTACCGTTGAATCTTGTAACAATACTAGACTCTTCAGAAATACCTCCAGCAACCCCTCCAACGTGGAACGTACGAAGTGTTAACTGTGTTCCTGGCTCTCCAATAGACTGAGCTGCAATAACTCCGACAGCTTCACCTCTTTGTGTCATCTTACCAGTAGCTAAGTTTCTACCGTAACATTTCGCACAAATACCTTTTAAAGCCTCACAAGTTAATGGAGATCTAACTTCTACTCTTTCAATCGGAGAAGCTTCGATAACTCTCATGATTGCTTCAGTAATTTGTTGCCCGGACTCAACCAGAACTTCATTAGTAAGAGGATTAATAACATCTTGCAATGCAACACGTCCTAAAATTCTTTCTCCTAAAGATTCAACAATTTCCTCATTTTTCTTCAAAGCAGATACTTCAACACCTCTAAGAGTACCACAATCTTCAATGTTAACAATAACATCTTGTGATACGTCATGAAGCCTTCTTGTCAAGTATCCGGCATCGGCAGTTTTAAGAGCCGTATCCGCAAGTCCTTTACGAGCACCGTGAGTAGAAATAAAGTACTCAAGAATCGAAAGACCTTCCTTAAAGTTAGAAAGAATCGGGTTTTCAATAATCTCTCCACCACCGGCAGTAGATTTTTTAGGCTTAGCCATCAAACCACGCATACCAGTTAACTGACGAATCTGTTCCTTAGAACCCCTCGCCCCAGAGTCAAGCATCATATATACAGAGTTAAAACCTTGTTGGTCTTCTCTAATATTTTTCATTGCTAATTCTGTTAACTGAGCATTTGCTGAAGTCCATACGTCAATAACCTGGTTGTAACGCTCGTTATTGGTAATAAGACCCATGTTATAATTTACAGAAATACCTTCAACTTGCTCTCTGGCATCTGCAATTAATTTTGTTTTTTGTTCTGGAATTCTAATATCACCTAAAGAGAATGATAAACCTCCTCTAAATGCAAATTTGTACCCCATATCTTTCATGTTGTCCAAGAAAGCTGCTGTAGTAGGTACATTAGTCACACTTAAAATGTGTCCAATAATATCTCTAAGGTTTTTCTTAGTCAGTACATCATTGATATATCCGGCTGCTTCAGGCACTACTTCGTTAAATAATACACGTCCTGCAGTTGTTTGGATAATTTTGTATACCAATTCTCCGGCTTCATTAAAATCTTTTGCTCTGATTCTTACACGAGCATTCAATTCTAATCTTCCTTCGTTTAATGCAATATTTACTTCTTCAGCAGAATAGAATGTTAAGTCTTGACCTAAAATTACATGTTCTGGTGTAGAGATACGTTCTTTGGTCATATAATACAGACCCAAGACCATATCCTGAGAAGGTACAGTAATTGGAGCACCATTTGCAGGGTTCAAGATATTGTGAGAAGCCAACATTAATAATTGTGCCTCTAAAATAGCCTCTGGTCCTAATGGCAAGTGAACCGCCATCTGATCCCCATCAAAATCGGCGTTGAAAGCCGTACATACTAATGGGTGCAACTGGATCGCTTTTCCTTCAATTAATTTTGGTTGGAAAGCCTGAATACCAAGTCTGTGTAACGTAGGAGCACGGTTAAGTAATACTGGGTGACCTTTAATTACATTTTCAAGGATATCCCAAACTACAGGCTCTTTTTTGTCTATGATTTTCTTAGCAGATTTTACTGTTTTAACAATACCTCTTTCAATCAATTTACGGATTACGAAAGGTTTGTATAATTCAGATGCCATATCTTTTGGCAATCCGCATTCGAATAATTTTAATTCGGGACCAACAACAATTACCGAACGAGCAGAATAATCCACACGTTTTCCAAGTAAGTTTTGACGGAAACGTCCTTGCTTACCTTTTAAGGAATCAGATAATGATTTTAATGGTCTGTTAGATTCTGTTTTAACAGCAGAAGCTTTACGAGTATTATCAAATAATGAATCTACAGATTCCTGCAACATACGTTTTTCGTTTCTTAAGATAACTTCTGGAGCTTTAATCTCCATTAATCTTTTCAAACGGTTATTACGGATGATTACACGACGGTATAAGTCATTTAAATCTGAAGTTGCAAAACGACCTCCATCAAGTGGCACAAGCGGACGTAATTCTGGTGGAATAACAGGAACCACTTTCATAATCATCCACTCAGGACGATTTTCGCGGTTTAAGTTAGACTCACGGAAAGACTCAACAACTTGTAATCTTTTTAAAGCTTCAGTTTTACGTTGTTTAGATGTTTCGTTATTAGCACTGTGTCTCAACTGGTAAGACAACTCATCTAAGTCGATACGTGCTAATAAATCCATAATACACTCTGCTCCCATTTTGGCAACAAATTTATTAGGATCCATATCATCTAAATATTGATTTTCTTGTGGAAGAGTATCTAAAATATTCAAATATTCTTCTTCAGTTAAGAAATCTAATCTTTGTAATGATTCTCCATCTGCATTTTTAGCAATACCAGCCTGAATTACTACATATCTTTCGTAGTAAATGATCATATCTAATTTCTTAGATGGAAGACCAAGGATATAACCAATTTTGTTTGGAAGAGAACGGAAGTACCAGATGTGAGCAATTGGCACAACAAGATTGATGTGTCCTACTCTGTCACGACGTACTTTTTTCTCTGTAACTTCAACACCACAACGGTCGCAAATGATACCTTTGTAACGAATTCTTTTATATTTACCACAAGCACACTCAAAATCCTTAACAGGTCCGAAGATTCTTTCACAGAAAAGTCCGTCACGTTCTGGTTTGTGCGTTCTGTAGTTGATAGTTTCAGGTTTCAACACCTCTCCTCTTGATTCTTTCAAGATAGATTCTGGTGAAGCTAATCCAATTGAGATTTTATTAAATCTTTTAACCGGATTTTTATCTTTATTATTATTTCTATTATTCATCATAGTTTTTACTATTGATTTATCTGCAATTAAAAAATTGATTTTAACTTATAACTTCCTCTTTAAAAAGAGTAAAACCATCAAGTCGCTACCACGGATTACTTCTCTAAACTTCAAACGTCAATTTTGAAGTGCTAATTACAAAACCTTAAGGTTTAAGTAAAAAATCGGAACGGTTTACGGGTATAAATCCTAAAAACTTTTATAAATGAGTAATCAGCCCCGATAAAAATCGGGACTGAAAACTACCTAATACTTATTATTCTTCTAAACGAATGTCAAGTCCAAGACCTTTCAATTCATGCATTAATACATTGAATGATTCAGGTAATCCCGGTTCTGGCATAGACTCACCCTTAACGATAGCCTCGTAAGTTTTAGCTCTACCAATAACGTCATCCGACTTAACTGTTAAGATTTCACGAAGTGTACTTGATGCTCCATAAGCCTCAAGTGCCCAAACCTCCATCTCTCCAAAACGCTGACCTCCAAATTGAGCTTTACCTCCAAGTGGTTGTTGAGTAATCAACGAGTATGGACCGATAGAACGTGCGTGCATCTTATCATCAACCATGTGTCCTAATTTAAGCATGTAAATTACACCCACAGTTGCTGCTTGATGGAAACGCTCTCCAGTACCACCATCATAAAGGTGTGTATGTCCGAAACGCGGTACTCCAGCCTCATCAGTCAAAGCATTGATTTGGTCTAAAGAAGCACCATCAAAAATTGGAGTAGCAAATTTTCTACCTAAATTTTGTCCAGCCCATCCAAGAACAGTTTCATAAATCTGACCAATGTTCATACGTGAAGGTACCCCAAGTGGATTCAGTACGATATCTACCGGTGTTCCGTCTTCAAGGAAAGGCATATCTTCATGACGAACGATTCTTGCAACAATACCTTTGTTACCGTGACGTCCTGCCATTTTATCCCCTACTTTTAGTTTACGTTTTTTAGCGATATAAATTTTCGCTAATTTCAAGATTCCAGATGGCAATTCATCTCCAACTGTAATAGTGAATTTTTCTCTTCTTAAAGCCCCTTGTAAGTCGTTCAGCTTAATTTTATAGTTATGAATTAAATCATTAACCATTTTATTAGTAGCATCATCAGCAACCCATTGACCTTTGCTTAAGTGAGCAAAATCTTCTACTGCGTAAAGCATTTTCTGAGTATATTTTTTACCTTTTGGTAAAACTTCTTCACCCAAATCATTCATTACACCCTGAGATGTTTTTCCGTTCACGATCAGGAATAATTTCTCAACCAATCTGTCTTTTAATTCAACAAATTTAGTTTCGAATTCCATTTCTAAAGCGCCTAAAGCATCTTTATCCTGAGTACGTTTACGTTTATCCTTTACGGCTCTTGCAAATAATTTTTTGTCAAGAACTACACCGTGTAAAGATGGAGAAGCTTTTAATGAAGCATCTTTTACATCCCCTGCTTTATCCCCGAAGATTGCACGAAGCAATTTCTCTTCCGGAGTAGGATCTGACTCTCCTTTTGGTGTAATTTTTCCGATTAGAATGTCGCCAGGTTTAACCTCTGCTCCAATTCTGATCATACCGTTTTCATCTAAATCTTTAGTAGCTTCTTCAGAAACGTTAGGAATATCGTTTGTTAACTCTTCATTTCCTAACTTAGTATCTCTAACCTCTAATGAATAATCATCAACGTGGATAGAAGTAAAAATATCATCACGAACTACTTTCTCAGAAATTACAATCGCATCCTCAAAGTTATACCCTTTCCATGGCATGAACGCAACTTTTAAGTTTCTACCTAAAGCTAATTCACCATTTTGAGTCGCATATCCTTCTGATAATACTTGTCCAAGAACAACTCTGTCACCTTTTCTTACGATTGGTTTCAAGTTGATACTTGTTCCCTGATTGGTTTTTCTAAATTTAATTAAGTTGTATGTTTTTTCATCAGCATCAAAACTTACCATTCTTTCGTCTTCAGTACGGTCGTATTTGATAGTAATGATGTTTGCATCAACATATTCTACAGTTCCATCTCCTTCAGCATTAATCAATACTCTGGAATCTGAAGCCACTTGACGCTCTAAACCTGTACCAACAATAGGTGCTTCCGGACGGATCAAAGGAACCGCCTGACGCATCATGTTAGATCCCATCAAGGCTCTATTCGCATCATCATGTTCCAGGAAAGGAATTAATGAAGCCGAAATCGAAGCAATCTGGTTAGGTGCAACGTCTGTATAATGTACTGCAGAAGGTTCAACAACCGGGAAGTCACCTTCCTCACGGGCAATAACATTTGTTGCCGTGATTTTACCAGTCTCATCCATTTCAATGTTTGCCTGAGCAATCATTTTTCCTTCTTCTTCTTCAGCACTTAAATAGATAGGTGTACTAACTAAATCAACTACACCATCTGTAACTTTACGGTAAGGAGTTTCGATGAAACCCATTCCGTTAACTTTTGCATAAACACCAAGAGATGAAATCAAACCAATGTTTGGTCCCTCTGGAGTTTCAATCGGACATAAACGACCATAGTGTGTATAGTGAACGTCACGAACCTCAAATCCAGCTCTCTCTCTCGAAAGTCCACCAGGTCCAAGTGCAGAAAGTCTTCTTTTGTGCGTAATCTCAGCTAATGGATTCGTTTGATCCATAAATTGAGATAACTGGTTCGTACCAAAGAAAGAGTTGATAACCGACGATAATGTTTTAGCATTAATCAAATCGATTGGTGTAAACACCTCGTTATCTCTAACGTTCATTCTCTCACGAATAGTTCTTGCCATACGTGCTAAACCAACACCGAATTGTTGAGACAATTGTTCTCCAACTGTTCTAACACGACGGTTTGATAAGTGATCAATATCATCAATCTCTGCTTTAGAGTTGATCAATTCGATCAAATATTTTACAATGGTAATGATATCTTCTTTGGTAAGCACTTGCTTTTCCATTGGAATATCTAAACCAAGTTTTTTATTCATTCTGTAACGACCAACTTCACCTAAGTTATAACGTTGGTCAGAGAAGAATAATTTATCTATAATACCACGAGCAGTTTCTTCATCAGGCGGTTCTGCATTACGCAATTGTCTGTAGATATGCTCAACAGCTTCTTTTTCAGAGTTTGTTGGATCTTTTTGTAACGTATTGTGGATAATAGCATAATCTGCCTGATTATTATCCTCTTTATGCAACAAAATTGATTTTACGTTAGCATCAATGATTTCTTCAACATTATCTTTGTCGATAATAGTATCTCTATCAAGGATGATTTCGTTACGTTCGATAGAAACTACCTCACCGGTATCTTCATCAACGAAATCCTCGTGCCAAGTGTTCAATACACGCGCAGCAAGTCTTCTTCCAATATATTTTTTAATTCCTGTTTTAGAAACTTTAATTTCCTCAGCAAGGTCGAAAATTTCAAGGATGTCCTTGTCTCTTTCGAATCCAATTGCACGGAACAAAGTAGTAACTGGTAATTTTTTCTTTCTATCGATATAAGCGTACATAACGCTATTGATATCTGTAGAAAATTCTATCCAGGATCCTTTAAAAGGAATTACTCTGGCAGAATAAAGTTTTGTTCCATTTGCGTGGAATGATTGTCCAAAGAAAACCCCAGGAGAACGGTGTAGTTGAGATACTACCACACGCTCAGCACCATTGATAACAAAAGTACCGCTTGGAGTCATATAAGGTATTGTTCCAAGATAAACATCTTGTACAATAGTTTCAAAATCTTCGTGTTCTGGATCTGTACAGTATAGTTTTAACCTGGCTTTTAAAGGCACACTATAAGTAAGACCTCTCTCTATACATTCTTGAATGGTGTAACGTGGAGGATCTACAAAATAATCAAGGAACTCCAATACAAAGTTATTTCTTGTATCTGTAATTGGAAAATTTTCCATGAAGGTGTTGTACAACCCTTCGTCGCCTCTTTCGTCAGATTTTGTTTCTAATTGAAAAAAATCTTTAAACGATTTTACCTGAACATCAAGAAAATCCGGATATTGAGGTATGTTTTTTGTAGAGGCAAAATTCAATCTTTCAGTCTGATTTGTTATCATCAATGGACAAAATTTTGATTAAAAAAAAGTAGTTTTTTGTGTAAAAACACAATGTTTAATTGATACCTTCTTTTTGTAATCAATACATCTTTAAAAATAATCCGGTAAAATTGGCTTAATTTTTTTTCTTCGTATTGATCAAAAACTTTTTCGTATTTTAAACTATTTGATAATAAAACTTGATCTATTTTATTATACGAAAAATGGTTTAGGCCATTGAGTGTTAACTCAAGACCTAAACCTAGTTCTTAAAACCGAGTAAACTTATTTAAGTTCAACTACAGCTCCAGCTTCTTCTAATGATTTTTTAAGACCTTCAGCCTCTTCTTTAGAAACACCTTCTTTAACGTTACTTGGAGCACCGTCAACTACATCTTTAGCTTCTTTAAGTCCTAAACCTGTAAGTTCTTTCACTAATTTTACAACTGCTAATTTAGAAGCTCCAGCTTCTTTTAATACAACTGTAAATTCAGTTTGTGCTTCTTCAGCAGCACCTTCTCCACCACCAGCAGCAACTACAACCGCTGCAGCAGCAGGCTCGATACCATACTCATCTTTTAATATTGTTGCTAATTCGTTAACTTCTTTAACTGTTAAGTTAACTAATTGTTCTGCGAATTGTTTCAAATCTGCCATTTTTTCTATCGTTTAAAATGATTTGTAAAATATAATTTATTTATTGTGCGCTATTTAAGCAGCAAGGAAATAAACCTCCTTGCATTTGTTATTATGCTTCAGTCTCAGCCTCTTCGCTGTTTGCGAATTGGTTTTGTAAAGCAGAGATAACTCTTTGTGCTGGTGATTGCAATAATCCAATAAGTTCTCCAAGAAGTTCTTCTTTAGATTTAATAGTTGCTAATGCATCTAATTGATCATCCCCAATATAAATTTCAGAGTTAATGTAAGCTCCTTTTAATACAGGTTTAGCCGATTTTTTTCTGAAATCTTTAATTATTTTTCCAGGTGCATTTGCAACATCTGAAATAAATATAGCGCTATTACCAGTCAATACTGAAGGTAAATCACCATAATCATTAGCAGAAGCTTCCATTGCTTTTGCAAGCAAAGTATTTTTTACAACCTCTAATTTAATACCTGCTTTATAGCAAGCTCTTCTCAAGTTTGAAGTTGTTTCTGCATTTAATCCAGAAATATCAGATACATAAATAATATTTGTACCAGCTAACTGTGCAGTTAAATCTTCAATCGCGATTGATTTTTCTTCTCTAGTCATACTAAAAATTATTAACTACCAATTATACTGCTTTAGGGTCCAATGCAATTGCAGGACTCATAGTGCTTGTAAGGTGAATACCTTTAATGTAGGTACCTTTAGCAGCAGTTGGTTTAAGTTTGATTAATGTTTGAATAATTTCGTGTGCATTGTCATAAATTTGCTCAGCTCCAAAAGAAACTTTACCAATTCCTGCATGTACGATACCAGTTTTATCAACTTTAAAGTCAATTTTACCAGCTTTAACCTCTGCAACAGCTTTTGCAACATCCATAGTCACAGTACCTGTTTTAGGGTTTGGCATTAAACCTCTAGGTCCTAAAATACGACCTAATGGACCTAATTTACCCATAACAGCTGGCATAGTGATGATTACATCAACATCCGTCCAACCATCTTTAATTTTTTGTAAATAGTCGTCAAGACCTACATAATCAGCTCCAGCTTCTTTAGCTTCCGCTTCTTTATCCGGAGTAACTAATGCTAATACTTTAACATCTTTACCTGTTCCGTGAGGTAATGTAACTACACCTCTAACCATTTGATTCGCTTTTCTTGGATCTACACCCAAACGAACTGCGATATCAACAGACTCATCAAATTTTGCAGAAGCTATAACTTTAATTAATGCAGCTGCATCTTTTAAAGAGTATAGTTTGTTCTTTTCAATTTTTGAAGCAGCCTCTTTTTGCTTTTTTGTTAATTTTGCCATTTCTTTCTCTTAATTAAAAAGGAGCATCTCCTGATACAGTTATACCCATAGACCTAGCAGTTCCAGCGATCATGCTCATTGCAGATTCGATTGTAAATGCATTTAAGTCTACCATTTTATCTTCAGCAATCGCTTTGATAACGTCCCAAGTAACACTAGCTACTTTTTTACGATTTGGTTCACCTGATCCAGACTTTAGCTTTGCAGCTTCCAATAATTGGACAGCAGCTGGAGGAGTTTTTACAACAAAATCAAATGATTTGTCTTTATACACAGTAATTTGTACTGGGCATATTTTGCCAGGTTTATCTTGTGTTCTAGCATTAAACTGCTTACAGAACTCCATGATATTAACCCCAGCAGCTCCTAAAGCAGGTCCAACCGGTGGCGACGGATTCGCAGCACCTCCCTTAACTTGTAGTTTAACTACCTTACTAATTTCTTTAGCCATTTTTTAAAAAATTTAACACCATAATCATAGGAAGCGATTATAGTGGTTATTATAGATGTAACAAAAATTATACTTTTTCAACTTGCATAAAGCTCAATTCTAATGGTGTTTTTCTTCCGAAAATCTTAACCATCACTTCAAGTTTACGCTTTTCTTCATTGATTTTTTCAACTGTACCATTAAATCCGTTAAAAGGACCATCGATCACTTTAACAGTTTCACCTAAGTTGAAAGGAATAGCACGAGTATCTGTATTTACAGCTAGCTCATCTACTTTACCTAACATTCTATTTACTTCAGAAAGTCTCAAAGGAACAGGTTCACCACCTTTGATCTCACCTAAAAATCCAATTACACTAGTAATAGACTTAATAATATGAGGTATCTCACCAACCAAGTTGGCTTCGATCATAACATACCCAGGGAAATAAACTTTATCCTTAGACATTTTCTTTCCTTCTTTTACAGTAACTACTTTTTCTGTAGGCACTAAAACTTGGGAAACATAATCACCCATACCTAGTCTGGCAATCTCAGTTTCGATGTAAGCTTTGACTTTATTTTCTTGTCCGCTTACCGCTCTAACTACGTACCATTTTTTCACATTATTATCTGCCATCACAAAAAAATTATCCTTTTAACCAGTTAAAAAATCCAGCCAAAGCTTTTGCAAAAAATTCGTCTACTCCCCATGTTGCCAAAGCGAATAAAACCGAAAATACAGCTACAACAATTGTCAATTTTTGAACCTCAGCCCAAGCAGGCCAAGTAACATTTGACTTTAACTCTTCGAAAGCCTCTGATAAATAATTCGTAACTTTTGTCATTTGATATATTTTTTATTGCACGGGCGGAGGGATTCGAACCCCCATCAACGGTTTTGGAGACCGCTATTCTACCCTTGAACTACGCCCGTAATTAAAGCCAGTGATTTCAGTTAAGAAAACCAACTGGCTTTTATAATATTTATAGGATTATCCTACGATTTCAGTAACCTGACCTGCACCTACAGTTCTACCACCTTCACGGATAGCGAAACGTAAACCTACGCTCATCGCGATTGGGCTTAATAAAGATACATTGATTGTCAAGTTATCTCCTGGCATTACCATCTCTACTCCTTCTGGTAAAGTAATAACTCCTGTTACGTCAGTTGTACGTACGTAGAACTGTGGACGGTAGTTATTATGGAATGGAGTATGACGTCCACCTTCTTCTTTTTTCAAGATATAAACCTCAGCTTTGAAAGTAGCGTGTGGTTTTACTGATCCTGGCTTAATGATAACCATTCCTCTTTTGATAGATTCTTTATCAACACCTCTTAACAATAAACCTACGTTATCTCCAGCTTCTCCTCTGTCAAGAATTTTACGGAACATCTCAACTCCTGTAATAGTAGAAGTTAATTTATCAGCTCCCATACCAATGATTTCAACTGGATCTCCTGTATTAGCAATACCCGTTTCGATACGACCTGTAGCAACAGTTCCACGACCAGTAATTGTAAATACATCTTCAACCGGCATCAAGAATGGTTTTGCAGTATCACGGATTGGCTCTTCGATCCAAGCATCAACAGCTTCCATTAATTCAATAATTTTAGGAACCCAAGCAGGATCATTATTCAATCCTCCTAAAGCAGAACCTTGAACAACAGGACCATTATCTCCATCATATTCGTAGAAAGATAATAAATCTCTAATTTCCATTTCAACAAGCTCTAACAACTCAGCGTCGTCAACCATATCTACTTTGTTCATGAAAACTACCATTCTAGGAATACCAACCTGGCGACCTAAAAGGATGTGCTCACGAGTTTGTGGCATTGGACCATCTGTAGCAGCAACTACTAAGATAGCTCCGTCCATTTGAGCAGCTCCAGTAACCATGTTCTTTACGTAATCCGCGTGACCTGGACAGTCAACGTGAGCGTAATGACGATTAGCTGTTTCATACTCTACGTGTGATGTATTAATAGTAATACCTCTTTCTTTCTCCTCTGGAGCGTTATCGATTTGATCAAAAGATTTTGCTTGACAGTAACCAGCATCAGACAATACTTTTGTAATTGCTGCAGTTAATGTAGTTTTCCCGTGATCCACGTGTCCAATTGTACCTATGTTTAAGTGCGGTTTGGAACGATTAAAATTCTCCTTTGCCATTTTACTTAATTTTTAATCTTAGTTATATATTAATTTTCAATTTCCTACTTACTTGAGCCAATGTCGGGAATTGAACCCGAGACCTCTTCCTTACCAAGGAAGCACTCTACCCCTGAGCTACACCGGCAGAGAGTTCTGATTTTAGATTCTTGAATTTAAATCTTAGTTTAAAACTAAAATCTACAATCCAAAACCTTAACTTCTTTTTTTGTGGGGAGAGCAGGATTCGAACCTGCGAAGTTCACACAGCAGATTTACAGTCTGCCCTCGTTGGCCGCTTGAGTATCTCCCCATTTTTCTTATCAATAATTACATGAACAATTTCAAATCGCATTTGAAATATTTAGAGCCGGCGGAGGGACTCGAACCCACGACCTGCTGATTACAAATCAGCTGCTCTAGCCAACTGAGCTACGCTGGCAATATCAATAAAAAAGTCCGCTATTTCTAACGGACTGCAAATGTAGCTATTTTATCTTTTAATCAAAACATTTTTTCAAAAAAATTTTCAATTATATGTGTGCTCTTATTTTTTCTTTCCTTTTTACCAATACACGTTCTAAAGATTCTGCCGAAAGCTCAACCGCTTCTTCAAACGTTTTACATTGTTTCTTAACCAAAAAATCATCTCCAGGAACATTAATCTTAATCTCTACTGCCTTATTCTCCTTATCACTTGTTCGTTCGACTTTTAAAAAAATGTCAGCCGAAACAACCCGATCATAATACTTTTCTAATTTATCCATTCTTTCCTGAATAAAATCCACTAATTTTCTGTCAACAGTAAAGTTAACTGCATGAACATCTACCTTCATAATACAAATTTTAGGGTTAAACATTTCAGAACTATTATTTATTTCTCGGATGCGCATTACCATATACCTTTTTAAGCTCTGCCAAACTATTATGAGTATAAACTTGCGTAGACGCCAAACTTGAATGTCCTAATAATTCTTTAACTGAATTTAAATCTGCTCCGTTATTTAATAAGTGAGTCGCAAAAGTATGCCGAAGCACATGAGGACTTTTTTTTACCTTTTCGGAGACTTTACTAAAGTATGAATTTATTAATCGATACACAAAAGATTCACTCAATTTTAACCCTTTTCCTGAAATAAAGAAATAATCTTCATCTACTATATTTTCAACTGAAGCTCTTTCCTGCAAATACAAATTAAACTGCTCAGCAACAATTGGCAATACAGGAATAATACGTTCTTTATTTCGTTTTCCTAAAACCTTAATTATATTAGACGATAAATCGACATTATACCTCATAAGATGTATCAACTCTGCCCGACGCATTCCTGTTGTATAAAAAAGATCTACAATAAGCTTATCCCTTACCTCTTCAAATCCAGAAGGATTAGCGAACTGCTGCATTAAATCCGACAGCTCTTTTTCAGAAAATGGAATTTGAACAATTTTAGGCGTTTTCAATGCCTTATGCTTCAACATGGGACTAACTTCTATTTGTTTGGTTTTTAAAAGGAATTTATAAAATGCTTTCAGAGAAGACATCTTCCTGTTCACCGAGACATTAGAAATATCCTCATCCACAAGAGAAACAATCCAACTCCTGATTTGACTATAATTGACGTGCTCGATATTTTCCTGCTCGAAATGAACTTTATTGAATATTTCAAAAAACAAAATATCATTCAAATAAGCATTGACCGTATGCGGGGAATATTTTTTTTCTAACTGAAGATAATCACGAAATGCTTCTTTATTTGACTTCATAAGAATACACACTTTTCATTAACACAAACTCACACACCATTTATATTACATTAAAGAATATTATTTATTTCAAAATTAAGCATAAAAAAACCGTTAGTATCAAATTTTGATAACTAACGGTCATTATTTTTGAAAAGCTAATACTAACTCTCTAAACCATCTCTCATGTTTTGGATGTAAGCAGCTTTTTGAATTTGTGCTCTTTTGATAACAGAAGGTTTAATAAAAGCAGTACGTGCTCTTAGTTGACGAACAGTTCCTGTTTTATCAAATTTTCTTTTATAGCGCTTTAATGCTCTATCGATATTTTCTCCGTCTTTAATTGGTATAATTAACATAATATTGACACCTCCTCTCGTTAAGGCTGCAAAAGTATATATTAATTATGGATTATCAGTTATGAATTATATATTTTTTTTGAGAATAGAGAAAAGAGTATAGAAAATAGACTTTATAATGTCTTGCACTCGCAAAACCTGTACAATAAATCAATTATATTAATAAAAAAAGAACTTACCAATTCACTAAACTTCTATATTACCGGGGAGCGCGTGAGGGATTGCAATGGAAATCCTTTTATGTTCTTTCTTTAAGAACATAAAAGATTGAAATGTAAAGCCCGACCTTAAAAAAGTAAAAAAAGCCAATCAACGTTTAGTGAATGGCTTTTTTTTACTTTTTTAAGGGCACGCCCAAATTATCATTTTACTCTTTTAATAAGTTCCTGGAAATCACTACCTTTTGAATCTCGGTAGTTCCCTCTCCTATAGTACACAACTTAGAATCTCTGTAGAATTTCTCTACCGGATAATCTTTTGTATAACCATAGCCACCATAAATCTGAACAGCTTCGTTTGCAATTTTCACACAAGCTTCTGAAGCATACATTTTTGCCATTGCTCCAAGCGTTGTAACCGGTTTATGTTGTTGCTTTAAAAAAGCAGCCTTGTGCAGTAGCAGTTCTGACGCTTCGATTTCAGTAGCCATATCAGCTAATTTAAATGAAATTCCCTGAAAACTACTAATAGGTTGCCCAAACTGATGTCTTTCTTTTGAATACTTAAGAGCTGCTTCATAAGCCCCTTTTGCAATTCCTAATGACAGTGCTCCAATTGAAATTCGGCCTCCGTCTAATATTTTCATTGCCTGAACAAATCCCTGCCCTACATCTCCTAATCTATTTGCATCCGGAACACGACAACCATCAAATACTAACTCTGCGGTTTCACTGGCACGCATTCCTAACTTATTTTCTTTTTTTCCTGATGTAAAGCCTTTCATTCCTTTTTCGAAAACAAAAGCGGTCATTCCTTTTGAGTCTCCTTTTTCTCCGGTACGCACAATTACAACTGCAATATCTCCAGAGATTGCGTGCGTTATAAAGTTTTTAGCTCCGTTTACAATCCAATGATCCCCATCTTTTACTGCTGTGGTATTCATTCCGCCAGCATCAGATCCTGTATTATGCTCAGTTAAGCCCCAAGCTCCTATATATTCAGCAGTAGCTAATTTAGGCAGCCATTTTTGCTTTTGTTCTTCATTTCCAAAAGTTAAAATATGATTGGTACATAATGAATTATGAGCCGCGACAGATAAACCAATTGATGGATCTACTTTTGAAATTTCCTCAATAACTGTAATATATTCATGATAGCCCAATCCTGACCCTCCATATTCTTCGGGAACTAAAACTCCCATAAATCCCATTTCGCCTAATTTTTTAAATAAGGGAATTGGAAAAATTTGAGCCTCATCCCATTCCATAATATTTGGTCTGATATTTTTTTCGGCAAAATCTTTTATAGACTGAGCAATCATTGACTGCGTTTCGTTATATTCAAAATTCATTGTTAACTGCTTTTGTTTTAGAACTCCAAATATAAACTAATTATTTTTGCTTTATCAACAGGAAAACCTTTAATTTTTGATAAATCCTCAATATTATTAATATTTCCATTCATACTTCTGTAGGTTACAATTTGTTTTGCTAAGGTATATCTGAAATAAGAAAACTGAGATAACTCTTTTAAGGACGCCTCATTTATAGCAATCTTTTTAAAACCGGAAGGTATTATGACTCTAAAATGGGTATTTAATTCATTGATTACTTCTGGTGAAAGTCCCCAAACTTCATTCATTTGATCCATAGAAACAAAACATCCTAAAATTTCTTTTTGTTTTAATATTCGTAAAGATAAAGCCTCACCAATACCATAAATTTTAACCAAATCTTCTTGTGTTGCCTGATTGATATCTAAAACTACTATTTTTTCTTTTTTAAAACTTTCTTTCTGAACAAATGTTTTTCTTTCTGTTTTGACATTTGATTTATTCTGAACCCAATCCGGAAATTTAAAAAGCGGAGCCATCACATTCAATAAGGAGTCTGAAATTTTTGTTACTTGCTGAAACTCATTTGCAGAACTCACATATTTATTCTCTTTGCGAAAAGCCAATAAACGATCCATTTCCTGGACTGACATTCCTAGTTTATACCCTTTATAGTCTGAAATAAAATTTGGATTAAAAGAATATACTTTGGGTTTCACATTTGATTTTGCAAGCTTCAAAGCATCTATTTCCGATTGTAAAGACATCCATTGCTCTTTTTCCGGAAAAGATTTTTCAGGCAAATTAAAATCGACGAAAAAATAAATAGCCTGCAATACTATTATAATTACAAAAAGTAAAAAAATTCCTGTACGTTGTTGAGTTGTAAATCTAAAATACGATTTTGTAGCGCTGAAATTCATGTTTTGAAATGCATTTATTTTAATTGAAGCTTTTTTAATAACATAAATTTATAAATATTTTACTACAAATTATGCATTGTTAAAAAATATTTACATCTTAAATTACAATTTTATAATTCGATATTTGGCGCTAATCCTACTATTAAAAGAGAATTTAGTCTTAAAAAGTTAAAAACTCTTTTTTTATAACTTAAAACTCAATTATTGTTTTTATTTTTTATAAAAAACTATACATTTGGAGCTTAATAATAATAAAAACCACATATATGTCAATTTGGAAAAGAAAACCACTAAATCAGCTTTTGGCCGAAGCCGCTGATTCCGAAAAAGGATTAAAGAAAACATTAACAGCACCCGGATTGGTTGCTTTAGGAATTGGAGCTATTATTGGAGCTGGTTTATTTTCGATTACTGGTCTTGCAGCCTCTATGAATGCAGGTCCGGCAATAACGATTTCATTTCTTGTAGCGGCATTTGGATGTGTTTTTGCTGGTTTATGCTATGCTGAATTTTCTTCAATGATTCCGGTAGCAGGAAGTGCGTATACCTATTCATTTGCAACAATGGGAGAATTTGTTGCCTGGATAATTGGATGGGATTTAGTTCTTGAATATGCTGTAGGAGCAGCAACAGTTTCGATAAGCTGGTCCAGGTATTTTGGCAAATTTCTCAGCGGTTATGGTATTCATATTAATGAGGCATACATGCTCTCTCCTTTTGAAGGGGGTATAATTAACGTTCCTGCTGTCGTAATTGTAATGATAATGTCATTAATATTAATTAGAGGAACAAAAGAATCGGCTTTTGTAAACGGTATTATTGTTTTATTAAAAGTTACTGTTGTCTTGGTTTTTATCGCCGTAGGATGGCAATATATCAGACCTGAAAATTACACTCCATATATTCCTGAAAATACCGGTAAATTTGGAGAATTTGGTTTTTCCGGAATCATTAGAGCAGCCGCTATTGTATTTTTTGCTTACATTGGTTTTGACGCGGTTTCTACTGCAGCACAAGAAGCTAAAAACCCTAAAAGAGATATGCCTATTGGAATTTTATTGTCATTAGCTATTTGTACTGTTTTATATATTCTTTTTGCCCACGTAATGACAGGAGTTGTAAATTATCAGGCTTTTGCCGGTAAAGACGGAATTGCACCTGTAGCAATTGCTGTTGAATCAATGGGACATGTGGGAGCAAACGGGATGATTACTCCGGCTTATCCATGGTTAAATAATGCTATTCTACTTGCTATTTTAGGCGGTTATGCTTCTGTAATTTTAGTAATGTTAATGGGACAAAGCAGGGTATTTTTCTCTATGAGTAAAGATGGTTTAATGCCAAAAGTATTCTCTGAAGTGCACTCTAAATTCAGAACGCCGGCAAAAAACAACTTACTGTTTATGGTAATTGTGAGCCTTTTTGCTGCATTTGTTCCTGCGAGAGTAGTTGGAGAAATGACTAGTATTGGTACGTTATTCGCTTTTATTCTTGTTTGTATTGGTGTATTAATCATGCGTAAAAAAATGCCGGATGCTCCAAGAGCTTTCAGAACACCACTTGTACCTTTTGTACCTATTGCAGGAGTATTAGTATGCTTATTTATGATGGTATTCTTACCATTAGATACCTGGATCAGGCTAATTGCCTGGATGATGATTGGTTTTGATTTATACTTATTCTACGGAATGAAAAACAGTGTATTAAATAAAGGTACTTTTAGCGTAGGTAATTATAAAACTATTGCTTATTCAGGATACGCAATGGTAATTGCATTGGTAGTTGTGGCATATATCAACCATTTAGATGCAAACGTTGATGGAACTTTCTTATATTATTTCTCTTTAATATTTGCAGCTATTCATGCATTAATATTTACTTATAGTTTTAATAAGTCAAGATAAATATCACCTTATAAAAAAAGGGGATGTAAAGTAACTAACTACTTTACATCCCCTTTTTTTATGATTAAAATTTACTTTTATAAATCAAAAACCGAAGTGCGTTTTGCACGAATTAAATCTTTTAATCGAATCCAAAATGCCAAAGTCAGGTAGACTCCAAAACCCAAACCTGCAGTAACAAATGAAATGTAGATAAAAAATAATCGCACACTCGTTACCCGCATCCCTAGTTTATCAGCGAGACGTGATGAAACATGAAATCCATATTTCTCGAAGAAAAACTTAAGTTTTAAGATTGCCGACATTTTTTAAGATTTTAGATTTGTCCTTTGAATTCACTCAGAATAACATTCAACTCCTCTTCGAAAGACATTCGCCTTTACATAGGAACACAAAAATACAAAATTATATCATTGTCACATTTTCTAATTATCTAATTCTACTTATTCTTAAGCAACTCGATTCCTAAAGCACATTTTAAACATGCCTTTTGATTACAATACTCATTTTTAAGTTCTAATAATGTTTGTGTTTCAAAAGCATTTTTACAAGAAATTCCAAAAGATTCAAACTTATCTATAATCGCATTTTTCTCAGGAACAACCTCATTCATAAATGCGATCAAATCTTCAGCAATACATTCACCCATGATGTTTGAATACGTAAATTGAATTGGAATTATAGTATTGATAATTATTAAATCTATAAAAGATTTTGACAAAGATTTTGGCTTTTTCACACTCTCTTTATCAAACTGATAATGATTTTGCCAATACAAGCTTGAAGAAATGCTTAATAGTTCCCACACACTTTTAACTGATTTTAATGTAATTATTTTTGAAAATAAATTTTGATGCTTATGATATAAATTAGCCAATTGTGAAATTCTAATAGTTGGAAAATTATCAGGACGATGCTTGAAAAATTGTACTGTATCTATATGCTGTTTTTCTAATTGGTATTTATTTAGAAGATAATAATACCTTAGTTTTAAATCGATAAAATAAACATCTTCTTTTTCCTCATCTAATAAACCCGAAGCACCAAAAAATAAGGCTTCCAGATTTTCGACTTCAAAACTTTCTTTCCTTATAATTGTAAATGGGATAGATTTCGCAATTTGTAAAAAGGAGTTACCATTAGTATTTAAACCAAAGTTCTTTGCTAGTAGGCAAAACAAAACAGCTTCCCAATCCTGATTCGTTTCTTCTAATAAGTTGTGAATAAATTTTGATTTGCGTTCTAAGCGATCAAAAAATAATCTCTCCTGCCAGTTCTTAAAAATAAAACTATCAATTTCTGCAATATTTTTTTCGCAAAATATCCAGGTTTTGGGAACTATTAAAGAATTATAGCTGGAAAGAATTTCAGATGAGACATAATCTTTAAGAACCAGAACTGGAATTTCCCTATTGTCCTTACCAAATATATCGGTATCATTTTCCCAAACGACGTGCAAAATCACATTATCATAGGCACTATCATTCTCATGACCGTGAACATACCAATCCGAAGATTTTAAATGAATTTCGACATTCCCAGCCCATTTTTGATCTCCTATCGTAATTTGAGCATTAAAAAAATCAGGCCCTGAAAGTTCCGGATAATCTCCTGTTTTGATAATGGTGATCTGTTCTTTTCGGGCAGTTCTTAAATTCAATGTATCAAACTTCTTGAACTTCCAGAGATAATGAAGAAAATCTTCTTTCATTTTTAGGCTTTTTACTTTTAATTTACAAAAGTCTAAAATAATTAAATAATACTAATCTTACAAAATATTTTTTGTTTTTTATCTCAAAAGATATAGTTTTGCACATGCTCTCGCATCAGATAGTGCTTCATGGTGGTTTAACTGAATTTTCATTTCACGACAGCAGTCACTTAACTTGGTCGGCTTAAATCCTTTTGCTTTGTATATCTTAACCGTACACTCCCATTTTTGTGCTATATTCAAATCTTCATACTGCAAACCGTAAAGTGCCATAGATTTAATTAAAACATTTCGATCAAAACTTTCGTTATGTGCGACCACTACCTTATTTTTTAATCTTTTTTCGATTTCAGGATAAACGTGTGCAAAAGATTTAGCATTTACGGTATCACTCGGATAAATTCCATGAACGCGAATCGTGAACGGATTGTACTCATTTTTAGGAGGCTTAATCAAAGTAACGAACTCATCTACAATAATTCCATTCTCTACAGTAACAATTCCAACAGAACAAGGGTGATACCCTGTGGCAGTTTCAAAATCTATTGCGGTAAAATTCATTTTTAAATATATTAAGCTAAAAAATCCATAAATCTAATTTCTTCTAACTAGATTTATGGATTTGTAAATTACTAAAACTCTTTTATTTTATAGATCCAATGATATCATATTTCGTAATAATATGATGGTTTCCATTTCCAAGATCAACTAAAACAGCATCATTTTCTTTTGTAAATAATTTAGAAACTTCTTCTATTGGTGTTCCTAACTTTACGATAGGGAAAGGTTTTCCCATTACTTCTTTTATTGGTTTTTCGGCTACATTTTTATCTGCAACATAACTTCTAAACAAATCTGTTTCGTCAACAGAACCAACAAATCCGTTAATGTCTACAACCGGAATTTGTGAAATTTTATATTTACGCATACGTTCAATTGCGTGCGAAACTAATTCTTCTGTACGAACCACAATCAATTCCTTATCAATATGATCTTTGATAACATCTTCTGCTTTTGTAATATTCTCTTCTAAGAATCCACGTTCACGCATCCAGTCATCATTGAACATTTTACCTACGTAACGGCTTCCTGAATCATGAAAAAGCACTACAACAACATCATCAGGCTTAAAATGCTCTTTAAGTTGCAACAATCCTTTTATACAAGCTCCGGCAGAATTCCCAACAAAAATAGCTTCTTCGAGAGCAATCTTTCTGGTGTAAACAGCTGCATCCTTATCTGTTACTTTGGTGAATCCGTCAATTAAAGAAAAGTCAACATTTTTAGGCAAAATATCTTCTCCAATTCCTTCCGTAATATAAGAGTAGATTTCATTTTCGTCAAAAATTCCAGTTTCATGGTATTTTTTAAAAACAGAACCATAAGTATCAATTCCCCAAATTTTAATATTTGGGTTTTTCTCTTTTAAATATCTTCCAACTCCTGAAATAGTTCCTCCAGTCCCTACTCCCACCACAAAATGAGTAATCTTTCCGTCAGTTTGTTTCCAGATTTCCGGTCCTGTTTGCTCGTAATGTGCCAAAGAATTGGACATATTATCATACTGATTTACATACCATGAATTAGGCGTTTCCTCAGCCAGACGTTTAGAAACAGAATAATATGAACGTGGATCTGTTGGCTCAACATCTGTAGGACAAACTACAACCTTGGCACCAACTGCACGCAAAATATCCATTTTTTCTTTAGATTGCTTGTCTGATATTACACAGATCAATTTGTATCCTTTAATGATAGCCACAAGCGCTAATCCCATACCTGTATTACCAGAAGTACCTTCAATAATAGTTCCTCCGGGTTTTAATCTGCCATCTGCCTCTGCATCTTCAACCATTTTTACGGCCATCCTGTCTTTTACAGAATTTCCAGGATTAAAAGTTTCGACTTTTGCCAATACTAACGCATCAATTTCAGCAACAATTTTGTTGAGTTTTACTAATGGTGTATTACCAATTGTTTCTAAAATGTTATTTGAAAAGTCCATTTCTATTTAAATTTTAATATTTGATTTTTTATATAAATAAAGTCTCCTAATCTTTATTGGAAGAAATTCCAAACTAAACCAAATCGAATAACAAAATCACGATAAGGATTGTTAGGTGCCGCATAATAATCGCTTTTAGAGAAAATAGCATTTATGTGTTCGGCTTTAAAATAAATTCGGGTTCGGCGAATTCTGGCATTAACGAATAAATCGAATAATGGATAACCACCAATTTCTTTATTATTTTGCACAAAAAACTCTCCGACAACCGGGTTATAATCATTTCCGTAATATTTTGTAAAGTAATTAAAAACGATTCCGGTTTGCATAAACAATGCTTTCTTAAACAAATATCCTGTATAATAAAATGTATTTCTTGTAACAAAATCCGGGACATTTAAAATTAAATCTGATTGATCTACTTTTTGATACAAAAGTGTATTATCTAATGCAAAATGACCAAACTTAAATTCACGACTTGCTTTTATTTCCAGGTAATTAATTGCATTTCCGTATTGAGCAGGATTTATAATTTGTGTGTTGGCCGCAATCTGCGCCGGTGATGAAGCATCTGCAAAATACAAATGATCATTTAAAACCGTATATTGTACTTCAGCATTTAACCACGGAGTAGCAACACTTGCACTAAGCGAGTTAATCTTTTCGTTTTTAAAGTTATTCGACCAGTTATATTGCACATAACTACTTTGGTATAAATTGTAGTTATTATTGGGTAACTTATTAATGTTACGGTATCTGAAATCAAACTGAATTTTATCACTAAAATCATATTTCAATTTAGCATCTAAATTTGAAAGTGATTGATTTGTGATGGATCGCGAATAGAGAAAACGTCCGTTCCACTTGTTTTTCTGATATTCGTATTGTCCTCCAAAATTGTTAATTTGAAGATATAAATTATTCGGAATAACTTTTTCTGTACCTACTATAACCCTTCCATACTCATAATTTGATCTGTAATCATCTACAAAAAAATTAAATTTTCCTAAAAGCGAATTTTCATATGCAACCCCTGCCTTATTATATAGTCTTTCATATTTTGTCTGGTCATTTATACCACTTGTCACATACGAATCTCCAAATCGTTGTACGGGAGTAGTACCAACAGTAGAGAGTACCGTTGCCTGATTGTATTCGAAAAATTTACTCTCGTAATTAAATTGATGTGTAACATACAAATTATTATTACCATCAGTTGGATTTATTCTGAAAGCATGATCAAAAAACAAGCGTCTTCCTTTTAAAAATGCTTTTGCATCTGTTAAATAAACTTGTAATCGCTGACGGTTTTTATAATCTTTATTATCACTTTCAAAATCTTGTGGCGAGGTAATTCCTCCATTTTCTTCATTTGAATTATCCTGATACGTATAATGTCCATTTATAGCATACCGCCTGTCTGTTGTAGCGTAACTCGTTGTAAATCTAAAATTTCCCGAACTAACCAACTGATTTATATAATCCCCTTCTGAACGTAAACCTCTGTAAGCAATAGAGAAATTAAGATTTTTTGAAGTGTTTAATGTAATAAAAGAATCAACATTTTGACCTTTATTTATTGTGGTATTAAAAAACAATTCTGTAAAAGGAGTAGCTACTGAATAATAATGAATTTGATCCGCCTCTATATAATTATAATGCATCCCGCTAAAACCAATTTCGGGATAAGGAGAAAAATTAGTTAAACTGTATTGTAAAGTATTAAATGGTAGTCCAATATTTGAAAAAGGTAAAAGCCCGAAATCATCCTTTCTGATATGGTTTTGTTTATAGGCGCTTTTTATGGTTAACGAAGTATCAACATAGGTCGTATCATGTTCCAGCGTAATAATCTGATATTGATCAATGGTGGCAATTTTTGCTTTTTTCTTTTTTAATGTATCTGTAATACTTGAATATTTAGTATTCATATCTAAACTTTTTTTAGAAGTAGTTTTTTCCTGAGAAAACAATAAAGTTGGTACAACTAATAGATATAGAAAAAAGAATATTCTCATTTGATCGCTTTATATAGAATTATTTTGGCAAAATTTGTCCAGCAAAGGTAAAAGATAAAAACGTATAAAAAAACAAATCATTGTTATTGAGGTGTTTTTTCAGACCACATCATAGAAGCAAAAACCCCCAACCAGAAAAGTGATTGAGGGTTTTCAAAAAAAATCAAAATATTTATTTTCTCTAATTCCAGCCTGTATTTTGAGCTACATTTGGATTAGTATTTATTTCAGTTTGTGGTATTGGCCATAAGAATTTATAATCAGTACCCGGAACAGCAGCAACAGGAGTAGTTATAACATAACTATTTCCCAAAACAAAAGCAGTTACAGTAGGTGTAGCATTAGCCACTTTTGCAGGAATTCCATCAATAGCTACAGCTGCTATTGGATCTCCTTGCAATCTATGAATGTCAGACCATCTGCGTCCTTCTTGTAAAAACTCAATTCTTCTTTCTTTAAGAATAGCAGCGACCATAGTTGCATCAGTAGGGAAAGATGCAGCAGTATATGCCTGAGTAGTCGGAGAAGCCAAAGATCTATTTCTTACCGAGTTTAACAAAGTTAAAGCTGTTGGTAAATTTGACAAACGTGCCTGAGCCTCTGCCATATTCAATACTACTTCAGCATATCTGATAACTGGTGCAGCATCTGACTGATTAACAACATCCGTGTACTTATTTGTATATTTAATACCTGCTGCAGTATAAATAAATTTCCCATCTTCTCTTCTTTTATCATCTGCCAACCATTGTGGATCTCTCCAAAGAATTGGGCTAATACAAACTAAGGCTCTGTTTTTTAACACACTCGCTAAAGACGCATTTACACCTGGATTAGAGGTAGAAGAGTGCTGAATAGAAAAAATAGACTCTGTATTTGTTAAATTACTAGCCAATACAAAAGGACCATATGGATCAGTCGTTAAAGCATAAAGACCATTTAATTTAATTCCTTCAGCAATTACATTTGCCCAGTCTCTTTTTTGAAGATAAACTCTTGTTTTGAAAGCTATCGCAGCAGATTTTGTTGCTTTAGCAACAACTCTACCACCAGCAAAACCATTTGAAGATATTAACTTTTCAGCATCTGTTAAATCTGCTAAAACTTTTGTATAAACTTCAGCAACAGTATTTCTTGGTTTTAAAAGTTCAGAATTTATTTCTGCAACTGTATTAACACCAACCTCTCTGTAAGGTATACCTGGATGTGTAGCACCCGCAGTAAAATTGTATGGTCTTGCAAAATTGGTAAGTATCTCAAAATGAGTAATTGCTCTTAAAAACTTAGCCTGTCCAATATAATCATCTGCAACTGCCTGTGTAATAACCTTATTCGCAACTGCACTAGTAGCGCCTTCGATCATAAGATTACATCTGTTGATTAATCTGTAACCATCAACCCAGTAATAAACGTTATTAGCAGTTGTTGGATCATAAGTAGCAGTATAAGTTAACTGGTAAAAAGTAGCCATGTTAACAACATCTTCACCTCTAGTTTCTCCTTGCTCAATAAAAGCAGCTCCCCAAACGTAACCTCTACCACCATTTGGACTATTAGATGCAGCGTTATACTGTCCAATTCCAGCAGCATTATAAACACCATTCATATAAGCAGCTATATAAGCAGGAGTTGTAAATGCATCTGCATCAGAAATATTATTTATTGGTTTCAAATCCAATAGCTTTTCCTCTGTACATGAGCTCATCCCGAGTACAACTACAGAAAGTAAAATTGATTTTATTATATTTTTCATATGTTTTTTTATAAACTTACATTGATTCCCATTGAGATCACTTTAGAACGTGGAGTACCGTTAATGTCTACTCCATTTGTTTCCATTTCAGGATTAATACCTTTATAGTCTGAAATTAACCAGATATTTTGTGCCTGAGCAAAAATTCTAAAGTTATCAACTCCTAATTTATCCAATACTAATTTAGGCAATGTATACCCTAAACTAATATTATCAAGTGAGATAAAATCTCCTTTTTCAACAAAACGAGAAGATGCACTTCCTGAAAGGTTTGTAAATGTATTCGAAGAAGCGTATAATCTTGGTGTCCATCCGTCTCCAGGATTATCAACACTTTGCCATCTTCCTAAAATCTCAGTTCCGTTATTGTTAAAGTTTTGGTTCATTAACTCTCTTCTTGTAGCATTGAAAATTTCATTTCCTCCACTAAATCTAAACATGAAACCAAAATCAACATTTTTATATTTCATAGTAGATGTAAATGATCCGTAATATGTTGGTAAAGTATTTCCTAAGATAGCCTTGTCAGCAGCCCCTAATGATGCTGCTGCACCAGCTGCTGCTGGATTACTAGGGTCAAATACAGCATAGGTTGACGTATTAATATTACCTTGTACTAAACTACCATCTGCTTTGTAATAGACCGGGTTACCATTTGCTTTGTTAACACCCCAATATTTATATCCGTATAAAGAGTTGATAGATTCACCTTGCCTGATAATAATATTTGGTGCAATGTTAGCAATATCGGTAGATGAGCCAAAAGCTGATGAACCTCCTACAATATCTTGTCCTTGAACTAAACCAGTAACAACGTTTTTAGTAAGTGTTAAGTTAGAAGAAACATCCCAAGAAAAGTTTGCTGTATTTATTGCTTTAAAACTAACAGAAAATTCGTAACCCTGGTTGTACATTTTAGCAACGTTTGAGTTAACTATACTGTTAGGAATACCTAAAGACGGAGCAACTGGAGCTGCTAAAACTAATCCATCGATATCATTTTTATAATAATCAAAAGCTAGAGTTAAACGATTGTTGAACAAGCCTAAATCTACACCAAAGTCAATTTTATTACTTGTTTCCCATTGTAATGTTTCGTTACCAAATTGATAATAACCAAGACCATTGTTAGGACCATAAGGAGATCCAACCAAAAGACCTTTTGAAGGGTAAGGTGCCGAATTTAAAATATCAACGTTACCAACCTCAGAGTAAGAACCTCTAAATTTCAAATCAGAAATTGTGTTGCTGATTCCTTCCATAAAACTTTCTTTAGAAACTGTCCAACCAGCTGAAACTCCAGGGAAGTTGTGGTATCTAACATCTTTCTCGAATTGAGAAATTCCGTCACGTCTTAAAGAAGCTTGTATAAAATACTTTTCTTTAAAGTTGTATGTAAAACGTCCCAGGTAAGAGATAATTCCTTTTTCAGAAGCACCACCACCAGAATCTTTAGTACTATAAGTACCTGTAACTAAATTTTGATCATAGAAATCACTTAAGATATCAGTTCCACTACCCCAGAAATTTTTAGATTTTGATTTTTGGTATTCAGCAACACCTGTTACACCAAAATTATGATCTTCAGCAAAAGTATGCTTATAGTTCAGGATATTTTGCCAGTTCCATCTCAAAAGATTTGTATTATCCTGGTACAAATATCCGTTTGTTCCACGACCATCACCGTGAATTGGATTCCAATATTGATAACCATCTGTAATAGCGTTATCACCACTTACTTGCAATTTATAACTCAAATCAGAAGTAATTTTTGCATTTGCAAATGCACTTAACAATATTCTGGTTGTTGTTGATTTGTATTTATTATGATCAAGAACATAAAGAATATTTGTAATATTATCTCCTGCAGGATCTGTATTATCCCATTGACCAACAGTCGCATTATTTGCGGAAAGGTTGTATCCAGTTGGATCAAGAGCATCATAAATTGGTGTATTTGGCAATTGTCTGATTGCATTAAAAACGTTACCTGATAAACCACTTGGACTAACATTCAATCCGTTATATTCAGTTCTGCTTACACTTAAATTTGTACCAACACTTAACCATTTGTTAATTTCCTGATCAATATTAGTTCTAACAGAATATTTTTTCATATCGTTAGCTAAATTGATACCATCTAAATCAGAGTAACCTAAAGACAAATAATATTTTGTTTTTTCTGATCCACCGCTAAAATTAAGATTATGCGTAATCTGTGGAGCATTTCTAAAAATTGCAGCTTGCCAATCTGTATTATATGCATTTCCAACAGCCCAAGGAGTTTGACCTCTATTAGTTCTTTTTTCGTTAGAAATAGTTAAGAAATCAGGCGTTTGTAATAAATCATACGTTTTAGCAGCACTAGCAACACCAAAAACACTTGAATATGATACTTTTAAAGAACCTTTTTTTCCACTTTTAGTAGTAATTAAGATAACTCCATTAGCAGCTCTGGAACCGTAAATAGCGGTTGCAGCACCATCTTTTAATACGTCAAAAGATTCGATATCTTCCGGGTTAATATCTGCTAAACCATTTGTAGAAGAAACTCCTCCAATATCACCAGAGTAAATAGGCACACCATCTACAACGATTAACGGTTCTGTGCTTCCAGAAATAGATCCAACACCTCTAATTCTAATTTTTGGCGCAACACCAAGAATACCAGTATTAGTTAATACCTGAACCCCAGTTGCTCTACCAGCTAAAACACCCTCGAAACTTGGAGTTACCAAGTTAGCAATGTCTTTTCCGGCAATTTTAGAAATAGAACCGGTTACTTCCTTTCTTTTTTGCACACCGTAACCAACAACCACAACCTCATTCATTAATTGGGCCTCAGACTCCAATGCAACATTTATTGTGTTTGAAGTACCAACAGTTACTTGTTTGTTATTCATACCAACGTATGAAAACACTAACACATCTCCTGTTTTTGCTTTTACAGAATAACTTCCGTCGAAATCTGTTTGAGTATTTGTCTTTGATCCTTTCACAGCAACATTTACTCCTGGAATGACGCCTGTTTTATCAGAGACCTTTCCAGTGACAGTTCTCTCCTGAGCGAAAGAAAACTGCATAGACAACGCTACTAAGAGCGTACAAATCCATTGTAATTTTAATTTCATTTTAATTTATTTTGAATTAGTATGCGGCAAACATCTTAATTATTTCTTAAAACACCAAAATATTTTAACTTAATTTTAATCTAAATTATTAAACATCTATTAATATCTATCCTAAAAACCATTACTTTCCTCAATTTTAATAGCAATATTCCTTAAAATTTGCTCAAAATTTAAATTTACGCAAATTCAACACTTAACACTATTTTAACAATTACACAAAACAAATGATAAACCTCATAAAAAACAACATCTACTTTTACGAACATCATTAAAATTAATAGCTTTTTTATTTTTTTGACAAATCCAAAACTATTATCAAAGAATCTCCAAAAATTGTTTTAAAAAATTTTATAATATTTGTACATCAAAGAAAAAAAAAGAAGATGCTTGCAAAAAATTTCTCAGGTTTTAATTTAGAAACAGGAACAGATGAAGCCGGAAGAGGATGTTTAGCCGGTCCTGTAACAGCAGCGGCTGTAATTTTACCTGCTGATTTTGAGAACTTAATTTTAAATGACAGCAAACAACTGTCTGAAAAAACAAGAGTATTTTTAAAACCAATTATTGAACAACATGCGCTTTGTTTTTCGGTTACGCATTTGCATCCCAACGAAATTGACGAAATAAATATCCTAAACGCATCGATGAAAGGAATGCAGGAATGTATCCTAAAATTAAATCAGATTCCTGAATTTATTATTGTTGACGGTAACCGTTTATTGAATGCTAAACTGGGCATGAAAAATAATTTTGGCAAACAATTCTCTGCAACAGAAATCGAATTGCTAAAATCTATTCCCAATCAAAGTATCATAAAAGGAGATTCAAAATATATTAGTATTGCCGCAGCTTCTGTTTTGGCAAAAACATATCGTGACGAATATATGGACCAAATTCATGAAGAATTCCCAATGTACAACTGGAAAAAAAATAAAGGCTACCCAACCAAAGAGCATCGCGAAGCCATCAAAAAATATGGCACAACAAAATACCATAGGATGAGTTTTAGACTTCTGCCAGAACAACTTTCTTTAGATTTTTAAAACCAGTCTATAATATAGAGATTAAAAAAAAGCTGAAGAAAAACAATTATAAAATTGATATTTCCTTCAGCATTTTTAATACTATTTATATTTTTGAGGATTGTTTAAATAAATTCTGCTTCAAACAAATGGGTCAAATGTTTTACTATTTTGGCTTTTACTTCGGCTTCATCCACTTTTTCGACACCAAGTTCTACCTGTAATGAGGTAACACCTTTGCCGCGAATTCCACACGGAATAATATTATCAAAGTAACCTAAATCTACATTTACATTTAAGGCAAATCCGTGCATGGTTACCCAGCGTGAAGCACGCACGCCAAGTGCACAAATTTTTCTGGCAAAGGGAGTTCCCGCATCCAGCCAGACTCCGGTTTCGCCTTCACTTCTTCCACATTTCAAACCATACTCTTCTAAAGTAAGAATAATTGCTTCTTCGAGAAAACGCAAGTACTTATGAATATCTGTAAAGAAGTTTTCTAAATCCAGAATTGGATACCCAACAATTTGTCCTGGGCCATGGTATGTAATATCCCCACCACGATTGATTTTATAAAAAGTAGCTCCTTTGGCTTCGAGCTGTTTCTCGTTTAATAATAAATTTTTCAGATCACCACTTTTACCTAAAGTATATACATGCGGATGTTCTACAAAAAGCAAATAATTAGGGGTTGGTACATCAAGTTCCTCTCTTCTGTTCTTGATTTTTAAGTCGACTATGTCTTTGAAAAGTTCTTCCTGATATTCCCAGGTCGATTTATAATCTTTACTTCCTAAATCCTGAAGTTGAATTGTTTTATTCATTTTAATTATTTTTCAAACTCAACCTCAAAGTTAAGTTTGTCAGGATTCTCCATATAATCCGTAAAAGGGTATTGAATTGTAATTGATTTTCGATCCTCGCTGAACAAAGCATTTGGATTCGATACTTTTTTAATTTTCTTAGGAAAATGATATTTTATAGTATAGGTAGAAGACGCAAAAATCATTTTAGACATATCTGCTGTCGAATCTTTTGCTTTTGCAGCTAATTTTTGCTTATCGATTACTGCTTTACGTGTAAATTTCTTTCCGTCGTAAGCGTAACTTAATTTACTATTATTATCTCCTAATCCTTTTGCAAAAGGGGTAGAACTATTTGTTCCTCCTTCTAATTTTTGAAGCGCGTTTAAGGATTGCAAGGCATCTTGTAATTCATTTACATTTTTAAAATCAGTAGAAACTGTCATTAAAAACTCTTTTTTATCCGCATTCATTTTTGTATTTACTACAAAATTTTCCAGTTTTTTAAGCTCTTTTTGGGCTTCGGGAGACAATTTTGCAATGCTGTCTTTTTTCTCTTCAAATAATTGTTTGAAGGTAAAAGTTGAATCTATATTTTTTTTGGCATCCGCCCCCAGTTGATCTCCAGCCATCGCCATTAAAGAGGAACCGTCCATATCAACAGAAAACTTTCCGCTTCCGTTATCGTTTACATAAATATTTTCGGTTAAAGTGCAACTCGTTAGTGTTGCTAACAAAAAAGAAAAACTAAGTAGTTTGTATAATTTCATAGGGCTAATTTTTATCAAAGATACGAAGACTATTTTTATTTTTTTATTGCTGGTTTGTTTAATTGCTTACGCTAAAATGGTCCAAGGATCTGACGGGTTGAAACAGATTCAACACTAAATTTATTTTTGAATTGATGCATCTTATCAAACTTTGAAACTTTTGATAATGATTAGCCTGAAATAACCTGTGGTTAGCGTGTTTAAATCCATCGAATCTGTGGCCCATAATAATTTTCACTCTAAAACCACTTCCAGATTTGTTGTTTCAGGATTTTGCATACAATCTGAAAGCTTAAATGCTACTGTCATTGTTTTTCTATCTGAACTAAGAACAGCTTTTTCGTTTGAAACTGATTTTATTTTATGAGGAAAATGATATTGTAAAACATACGATTGTGTCAGTTTTAAGGAGACATATTTAGGATCAATATTTTTAACCTGATCTTTTTCTTTTTGAAGCTGCCCTGGATTTGTGATCGAAACCAAACGTTTAAAAACTTTTCCGTCAAAAGAATAATCTATTTTGTAATAATGATTTTCAGCAGTTAAAGCATAGTTGTTTTTAAGATCATTTGCATAATCTTCGGTTTTGTATAAATCTGCAATTTCTGCAACTTTATTGAAGTTTTGAGTAAATGCATTTCGGAATTCTTTTTCGAACGAATTTTTTTTAAGATGTGCTTTTACATTCGCATACCTTTTAAATAATTGCTGTTCCTCAGGCGTATATTTTAGAAATGTCTTGTTGTATTTTGCGATATATTCCTGAAAGACATAAGTAGTATCCTGAAATGCTTCTTCTCGGGAATAGTTTTCTCCCGCCACCTGCATATAACTATTTTCATCCCGAAGTTCGACGACTTCAATAGTTCCGGTTCCATCTTGTTTGATTGTGAGGGTTTCTGTGATCTGACAACTTGTTAGGAGAATTAGAATTATTAAGGCAGATATGTATTTCATTTCTTTAAAAGGCTCTGAGTTTTTGAGAGGCTAAGATACTGAGGTTTTTATTTAATTTCTTACAAAAACATTTCATTTGTTATTTATTTAGTAGAACGAATCCAACCAAAATGTCTTTTAAAAACCAAAACCTCTACTCTAGCCCCGATAGAAGTGGTATCCTTTTTTGCTTTTTCTGCAAAAAAGATACAAACGAATAGTGGGACAAAAGGTGATTGAAATGCAATAAATTGCTGCTACAAAAAATCTAAAACCAGCATTCTAAAATCTACATTCTTTTCTTTATCTTTGCACACTTAAAAAAGAGCACAAAATGGCATTATCAGAACAAGAAATCATCAGAAGAGAAAAACTTCAAAACTTACGCAACTTAGGAATCAATCCTTATCCTGCTAATCTTTTTCCAGTAAATCATACTTCAAAGCAAATAAAGGAGTCTTTTGAAGAAGGTAAGAAGGTTATTGTTGCCGGACGTTTGATGAGCGTGAGAGATCAGGGTAAAGCTTGTTTTGCTGAATTGCAGGATAGTGAAGGCCGTATACAATTGTACGTGAATCGCGATGTTTTGTGCGAAGGCGATGATAAAACTTTATACAACACAGTATTTAAAAAACTGACTGATTTAGGTGACTTTATTGGTATCGAAGGTGAATTATTTACGACTAAAGTTGGCGCGCAATGTATTCGTGTTGACGGATTTACTTTTTTAAGTAAAACATTACGTCCGTTACCTTTACCAAAAGTAGATGAAGACGGAAACGTTCACGATGCTTTTAATGATCCTGAATTACGTTACAGAATGCGTTATGTAGATCTAACCGTGAATCCACAGGTGAAAGAAAACTTTATCAAACGTACAAAATTGTATACTGCAATGCGTGGTTATTTTAACGATGCAGGATATCTTGAAGTCGAGACACCGGTTTTACAATCGATTCCTGGTGGAGCTGCAGCGAGACCTTTTATCACACACCATAATTCGCTTGATATTCCGCTTTATATGCGTATTGCAAACGAATTGTATTTGAAAAGATTAATTGTTGGTGGTTTTGAAGGTGTTTATGAATTCTCGAAAAACTTCAGAAATGAAGGTATGGACAGAACCCATAATCCTGAATTTACCGCAATGGAAATATATGTAGCCTACAAAGACTACAACTGGATGATGGAATTTGCAGAAGGCCTTCTTGAGCATTGTGCAGTTGCAGTAAACGGAACCAGCGAAGTTACTTTTGGTGAACACCAAATTAACTTTAAAGCGCCGTATGCCCGTGTAACCATGACAGATTCTATCAAACATTTTACTGGTTTTGATATTTCAGGTAAAACAGAAGAAGAATTATTTGACGCTGCCAGAGGCATGGGAATTGACGTTGATAAAACGATGGGAAAAGGAAAATTGATTGATGAAATTTTTGGAGCAAAATGTGAAGGAAATTATATTCAGCCCACTTTCATCACGGATTACCCTAAAGAAATGTCGCCTTTGTGTAAAGAACACCGTGATAATCCGGAACTTACTGAGCGTTTTGAATTAATGGTTTGCGGTAAAGAAATTGCAAACGCTTATTCTGAGTTAAACGACCCTATTGATCAGCGTGAGCGCTTTGAAGAACAAATGCGTTTGGCTGAAAAAGGTGATGATGAAGCTAACGGAGTTATTGATGAGGATTTCCTAAGAGCATTAGAATACGGTATGCCGCCAACATCCGGAATGGGAATTGGAATGGATCGTTTGATTATGTATTTAACAAATAACGCTTCGATTCAGGAAGTTTTATTGTTTCCGCAAATGCGTCCAGAGAAAAAACAATCAATTGAATTATCTGATGAAGAGAAAACAATTATCATTTTATTAAAAGGAAACGAAAATAAAATGGATCTGGCACAACTAAAAGTTACAGCTAATTTAAGTGGTAAAAAATGGGATGCTGCCATGAAAAACTTATCTAAACACGGTCTGACTAAAGTGGCTGTTGAAGGTGAGTTTAAATTTGTGGAATTAGTGGAATAACATATTAAAATTCCAATTTCTGAAATGCCAAATTCCAAAAATTGGTCTTTATAATTTCAAACCCGACAGGTCTTAAAAACCTGTCGGGTTTTTTATTTTAAAACGAATACTTCTCTAATTTCTTCTCTTGAATATCCAAAACTTTAGTACTTTCTTTTGGAACCTCACCATTCCAGTTTTCCTGAACAGATGGATTTGAAGGATATTTGCCATTTTTCATTTTTAAAAGATGAAATTTTCCTCCAGTCTCAAATATAAGGTCATAAAATTTTTCAGATGTTGACGTTGTTACCAAAACAGGAAAATCAGTTACAGTAAACCTATTTATTACACTTCCGTCATTGTTTAGAATATATCCGGTGCAACCTCCGCTTCCACAGAAATATGGATTAGAGAACCCCACGAAATATTCGTCTTTGTTGTCATTATTTAAATCAAAAGCTTCATAATAAAAAAAACGATCGTCTTTTGTGAGTGCCGGAAGATCTTTCTTTAACAGAATATTCAATTGTTTACGAATCAGTTCTACTGCCTGATCATCTTTTACAGGAGCATTACTTACATCTGCAGTTCCTGCAACTGTTTTTGACAATGTATCTTCTGCAATTGTTTTAATTACGCTTTTAGATTCGGTTTTATCTTTATTTTGACATGAAATAATTCCTAAAATCATAAATGCCATTAAAATTTTATTTTTCATAATTTCTCTTTAAAATTCAACATCCAATTTTTAAACTAATAAAGCTGCTTTATTCTCAATATCATTATTGATCAGCAACGATTTAATGTTATTAAAAGTTACCAAAGCAATCTGCGTTAAAGCCTCATTGGTAAAAAAGGCCTGATGTGCCGTAACCAAAACATTCGGAAAACTCATTAAACGCTGAATATTGTCATCCTGAATAATATCTTCTGAAAGATCCCTGAAGAATAGTTTTTCTTCCTGTTCGTAAACATCAATTCCCAGATAACCAATTTTACCTTCTTTTAAGCCATCTATTACAGAAGCAGTTTCGATTAATCCGCCGCGACTTGTATTGATAATCATTACATTATCTTTCATCGTAGCAATTGATTTTTTATTGACTATATGTTTTGTCTGATCATTTAAGGGACAATGCAGCGAAATAATATCACTTGATTTAAATATTTCTTCTAAAGAAACGAACTTTACTCCGCCTTTTTCCATTTCCGGATTCGTCACAATATCATAAGCCAAAACTTTACAACCAAAGCCTAAAGCAATTTTAGCAAAAGCTTTACCTATATTTCCCGTTCCGATAATTCCGATTGTTTTTCCGAATAAATCAAAGCCTAACAATCCGTTGAGCGAAAAATTTTGTTCACGTACTCTGTTGTAGGCTTTATGCGTTTTTCGGTTTAAAGTCAAAATCATGGCAAAGGCATGTTCTGCAACTGCTTCAGGGGAATAAGCAGGAACGCGACAGACTTTTAAATTGTATTTTTTTGCTGCTTCTAAATCGACATTATTAAAACCTGCACAACGTAAGGCAATAATTTTAACGTTCTTTTCTGCCAATTGCTTTATAACGGCTTCATTTACAATATCGTTCACAAAAACGCACACAATAGTGGCATTCTCGATTAAAATAACAGTTTGGGGATTCAGTTGTGTTTCAAAAAAATCCAATTCAAAACCAAATTCGCTATTATACTTATTAAAAAAAGTTTTGTCATAGGATTGTGTTGAAAAAAAGGCGATTTTATTGGTATCGGATGTCGTATGTAAACTCATAATCGTTTTTTTAGGTTTTTGACTTCAAGTTTTACTAAATTACGCAATTAATTCCGAAGTAAATTTCTTATGATAAAAAATCAACTTATTTTAGATATTCTTTTCGATGTGCCATAACAAATCCCTCTTTGGGATATAAAAAACAACATCATATCCTAAAGCTTTAAGGAATTCTAAACCATCAATAAATGCTGCTTTGTTTTTTCCTTTCCATCCCGTTTTCAAACCATCTAAAATGCATTCTCTAATATATTTAGGCTTATTGAAGTTTACAAGCTCTTCTTGTTTAGTCGATAATTTAGTTAGCTTTACCCCCGTCTTTAATGGATTTCCCGCATATAAATCTTCCCAGGTAATGAAACTAATTTTCAAAGGGGTTTGCTTATAACCATTTAAGAATATTGTTATTTCAAATGTTGCAATTTCTGTGTTAATCGCAAATCCAACTACACATTTGTATAAATAAACAGTATCTTCAACTGTAATTTTTCTTAGCGTCATTAGTTATTCTTTAAACTTTAAATGATCTGTACTAAAAAGCAAGCCTATGCCGCTGTAGGGATCTTTTTTTAAATCATAAAAATTATTTACTCCGGTTAAATCTATATATAAATCTGAAATTATCGAAGATTGCTGAAATCCATCAATGGTATGATTTATAATAGTATCTGCCAAACACGTTAATTCTTTTGTCGAATTAGTAACGCCAATATTATTTCCAATTTCCCAGTCCCAGATAATCCAGTCCCAATGGTGCTTTTTATGCATACAATCCATCCATAAATAAGACAAATTTTTGATTTTTATCTTTCCTAATCCTTTTTCTTTCCAATATTCCACACTTTGTATTATGGCTTGTATTGCAACATCTGTTTGATCGTATACAAAATCAGGATTCGAAATTTGAATAATTTTTATAGCATCAGCTATTTTACTATTGATTGTTTTTAGTTCCTTTTCATTCGGTTTTCTTAAAAAAGCAAATTCAATATCTTGCCGTTCAAAAATAATTCCTGGTGATTGTATCAGCATTTCTGCAGGGATACATTTTGCATTAGAATTTTCATCAAGAAACTCTTTCTTCGGATCAAAAGAAAAATTCTCCTCCTGATAAAAACCGGAAGTATATTTTTCTTCAATTTCTTTGATTATTTGATAAGTCTGATAATTAATATCTCCTTTTATCTCTTCTTCGTTTTTGAATTTACAGAAATAATCCGGCTGCAACATCCAATACAAACAAAGCGCTGTTCCTTTATCCAGGTATTTTTGCCTGATAATCCATTCAAAAGGTTCGAGTCCGTCATCATAATTCCAGTGCTGGACAAATTGGTGCAATTCGGGGGCAGTTAATTTCTGATAGGACATTTCGCCATTTACAGCTTTAAGAACGCGGGTTTTATTTTTCTTATTAAATAATTGTTCCATTTTCGATTGTAATCTATCCATTCTAAATTTTAGATACTATGGCAAATGTAAAAACCTCTGCCCGAAATCCCAACAAAAACTACAACTTAGCAACAACACAAACATAAAAACCTATACACCAGTATTTTAGTTGATTTTTAGCTAACTTTGTTAAATAAACTATAATTCTGATTATCAGATTAAACCTATTGAATTTGATAATGTCTAAATGATATAACAATTAAAAAACGTACATCATGAAAAAATTATTTATTGCGGCTTTGTTATTCGTGGGAGTAGCAAGTTTTGCACAAGACGCTGATCAAAAACAAAATCGTGAACCTAGAGAAAGACTAACTCCTGAACAGCGTAACGACAAACAACTAAAGAAACTAACTTCTGATTTGAATTTAGACGTTAACCAACAAGCTCAGGTAAAACAACTTTTAGCGGACAGAAGTGCTAAAGCGGAACAATTCAGACAGACCCGCCAGGCAAACAAAGACAGCAATGTAAAACCTACTGCTGAAGAAAGAACTGCTTTCAGAAAACAAATGATGGATGAAAAAAATGATAATGACGCAAAAATGAAAGCCATCCTTAATGCAGACCAATATAACAAGTGGACCTCTATACAAGAAGCAAATAGAGATAAAGCCAAAGAAAAAATGAAAGAATACAGAAAAGAAAATAATTAATCACAGTGTACAAAAAGAGATCTATTTAGGTCTCTTTTTTATTTTCAACATCCTTTATGCTTTCATTAATACTTTCTGTTAATTAAAAGATAAATCTGACAATATCATTAAATCTAGCAAAGTTCTTGAAGTGTAATAAATACAAACCTTAAAAAAACGAATTATGAAAAAATTATTTATCGCAACATTATTATTCGTTGGAATAGTAAGTTTTGCGCAGGACGCCAATCAGAAAACTACAACTGATCAAAAAGAAAAATTAACTCCTGAACAACGCAATGAGAAAAATTTACAAAAATTAACTTCTGAATTGAGTTTAGATAAAAAACAACAGGAACAGGTAAAACAACTTTTGGCTGAAAGAAGTGCTAAAGCAGAAAAGTTTAAAGATTCCAGAAAAGACAGTAATACAAAACCGACTACTGCAGAAAAAGAAGCTTTTAAAAAACAGATGGAAACTGAAAAAGCAGCAAACGATGCTAAAATGAAAGCGATCCTAAACGCAGATCAGTACACAAAATGGACGGCTCTTAAAAAAGATCATGAAGGTAAAGGTCATCATAAAGGGCACGGAGATCATAAAACCCCACAGGAGCGCGATCAGGCCCATTTGCAAAAATTAACAACTGACCTAAATTTAAGTGTTGATCAGCAAAAACAAGTTGGTGAACTTTTATCTGACAGAAGTACTAAAATGGAAATGCTTAAAAAAAGCAGAAAAGATACTGGTGTAGCACCAACTGATGCTGAGAAAAAAGCCATGAAAAAACAAATGGAAGAAGATTACAAAGCAACAGATGCTAAAATGAAATCTATTTTGAATGCGGATCAATATAAAAAATGGACAGCGATTCAAAAAGAGCATAAAGATAAAATGAAAGATCACCGAAAAGATAAAATGTAATTGAGATCAAAAAGAAGAGGCTTTAAAAGCCTCTTCTTTGTTTTTATAAATTCCTATTTCGGATTAAGAATTAAATCAATTCTTTTAATACAATCTTCATAATGGTATTTTGTTTCTGTATTGACAGGTTTTGCCTTTGCTGCTAAAAGAGTACTTTTCAGCGCAGTCAATTCTCCGCGAACCAAGGCCCTAACATCAGATTGTCCGACATTATAATATAGTACGGATCTGTCTGCAGGTTTAATTTCTTCTGTCATCATGGCGCCCATTCTGTCAATATACCCACGTTGCAAATTTCTTCGGTATATCGTTACATTCGCTGGTGTAGTCGCTTCTTTCCAGATTCCTTTTCGTGTATCTCTCAATAAATCAAGTGCTTTATAAGTATCTCCACCCACAATCTCATTATCCATCAATCTCCCTATTCGACCAATACTTAATAAACTATTCAAATGTTTTACCTGCAAACTTCTAAACCTTTCTGCATAACCTGCAAAATCTGTATTTTTTAAGGTATTAACATTTACAAGCCATGTTGGCGAAGCAAAAGCATTTGTCTGAAGCCAATTCATCGCTTCGATCTGTTTTGCTTTGGGTACCACTTCATACACATTTCCGGCTTGATTTGGCTTTTTAGTATTTTCATAAATTCCTCCAACATTAGTTACTACATGACCTACATATCTGCTCCAAACTTCAAGCATTTCTTTATACAACTCATCTAAATCTTCATAATTATTGGTCACGTTGCTGGTCCATTCGTTTAAATGGCTCGCCACATATTCCAAATTTTTAAGTCCATACGAACTTGCTTTCATCGAATTATTTCCAATATCTTCGGTTTGAGTTGTAGGATCAAAAGCACTGCTTTGTTTTCCAAATTTATACAACGGATTTCCCGCTTTCTCCAAAATCCATTTGTCTAATACCGCTGATTCATCCAGAGGAGATTTAGCATTCGGAATCACTCTGTATCCCCAATTTACAGCATATTGATCATAAGCTCCCATTTTACGGATAAAACGAATATTTTTATCTCCGGGCTGTGCGATATAATTAAAACGGGCGTAATCCATTATACTTGCTGAAATTCCGTTTTGTTGTGTAAAATCCCCATTTCTGTAACTCTCCACATCGTAAGTGCAGCTTGCTCCCATATTATGAGGAAATCCTAAAGCATGTCCCACTTCGTGTGCAATAACCATACGCATCATTTCTCCCATTTCTTCATCACTGGTTTGCAAAGTTCTCGCTGAAGGATTTGCTGCTCCGGTTTCTAACAAATATCTGTTTCTGTAGGAACGCAAATGATTGTGGTACCAAATAACATCACTTTCGATAATCTCTCCGGTTCTGGGATCAGAAACACTTGGTCCAACTGCATTACGCGTTGTACTCGCTACATAACGAATTACAGAATAGCGAACATCTTCCGGACTAAAATCAGGATCTTCCTCTTTTGTTGGCGCATCTTTGGCAATAATCGCATTTTTAAATCCTGCGGCTTCAAAAGGTTTTTGCCATTCTTCGATTCCCTGCTTGATATATTTTCGTAACTTTTCAGGAGTTGCGGGATCTAAATAATAAACAATTGGTTTTACAGGCTCAACCAATTCTCCTCTGTTGTACGCTTCAGGATCTTTAGGCTCTAATCTCCAACGGCGAATATAAGTTTTAAGGTCTGATTTTAATTCATTACTTCCATAATCATATTGGCTCACTGTGAACCATCCTACTCTGGGATCTGCTAATCTTGGTTTCATTGGTACTTCCGGCAATAAAATCATCGATTGATTCATCTGGATGCTTATTGATTCTGTATCTTCTAACATCGATGGTTTCGAAGCATTATACGTCATGTCCTGAATGACTTCGATATTCATCGGGAAACTTTTAATCGTATTGATAAAACTTCTCGAATCGTCAAGTGCTTTTACTTTATAAGTTTCGCGCATTTCTGCAGATATTCCGCTGATTGCTTTGACATCTGTGCTATAAAACTTAGTAACATCGATAACTGTATTTGCTGAATCTTTACTAAAAGCAACGATATCAAACGCAAATAATGTAGGCTCGTAATTGTTCGCTTTTACGGAAATACTGATCGGTAAAGTATCATTTGCTACCGCATTATATGATTTTGATTTGATGAGAATTTTATCCTGAAAACGTTGCCAGACAATTAATTGTTCGTTGGTTTCAGATCCTGCGTTTACATATCCTCCACCTAAATTAGCAGGCAATTTAGAAAGTCTGCTCACCAAAAGCATATCCTTGTCTAAATATTTATTTGGGATCTCGAAATAGTATTTTTTGTCGACCTTATGCACTTTAAAAAGTCCATCGTCAGAAATGGCATCTTTCGTAATTACTTTACCATATTCTTTTATTGCTGATTCGGATTTTTTTTCCGGTGGTGCAACTCCTGGTTCATCTTTTTTAGATTTCTTTTTGTTCGATTGGGCAAATTGTTGAGTAGAAAACAGCATAAAAACTGCCATTGTAATAAAAATGAAAAATTTCTTCATTTATTGTAGGTTTAATGGTTATTTGATAAACAAAAATAATTTTTATTCTAAATATATGTAAAAAAACAGCCTTATTAACTTTTCATTAACTACTCCACTTCAAAATTGAGATCCATAAAAAAAGGTTCAGCTTTACTAAAAAAGCTGAACCTTAAATTGAAAAAAAAATATAGTAATCTTTAAGATTTAAAATGTCTTTGAAACTTTATCAATGGCATTAATAGTAAAATCTAAATCTTCATAAGTCAAGGCATCTGTAATAAACCAGGTTTCATAAGCAGATGGTGCGATGTAAACACCTTCGTTTAATAAACCATGAAAGAATTTTTTAAACGTTTCATTATCTCCTTTTGCAGCTGTTTGAAAATCTACGACCGCATTTTCATCAAAGTGAACAGAGATCATAGAACCTACTCTATTGATCGTGAAAACAACCTTATTTGCTTTTAAAACCCTATCAATTCCAGCTTCCAGATAAGCTGTTTTCTCTTCTAAACGGGTAAAAATAGCACGATCATTATCAAGTGCCTGCAACATTGCTAATCCAGCTGCCATGGCCAACGGATTTCCGGATAAGGTTCCTGCCTGATAAACCGGACCAAGCGGTGCCAGATAATTCATGATTTCTTCGCGTGCAGCAAAAGCCCCAACCGGTAAACCTCCACCAATTACTTTCCCAAAAGTCACAATATCAGCGTTGATATTATACAATTCCTGAACACCTCCGCGAGCTAAACGGAAACCAGTCATTACCTCATCAAAAATTAATAGAATTCCGTTTGCTGTACACAATGCTCTTAAACCTTCTAAGAAACCTTTTTGAGGCGGAATACAACCCATATTTCCTGCAACTGCTTCAATAATAATAGCTGCAATCTCCCCTTTATTGGCTTCGATTAAAGTTTTTACATTCTCTAAATCATTATATTTTGCCAACAACGTATCTTTTGCAGTTCCTTCTGTAACTCCGGGACTATTTGGAGAACCAAAAGTTACGGCTCCACTTCCGGCCTGAATCAAAAATGAATCTGAATGTCCGTGGTAACAACCTGCAAATTTTATTATTTTATCTCTTTTTGTAAATCCGCGAGCCAGACGAATCGCGCTCATACAAGCTTCTGTTCCTGAATTTACAAATCTTATTTTATCGATATTCGGAACCATCGAAACCGCTAGAGCTGCAATTTTAGTTTCCAGTTCTGTGGGCATCCCGAATGAAGTTCCCAGTTTTGCTTTTTCGATCACAGCATCAACAACCGGCTGATAAGCATGACCCAAAACCATTGGTCCCCATGAATTGATATAATCTATTAATTTATTTCCGTCCTCATCATACAAATAAGCACCTTTGGCACTTTTTACAAAAATAGGAGTTCCTCCAACCGCTTTAAAGGCTCTAACTGGTGAGTTTACTCCTCCTGGAATTACTTTTTCTGCTTCAGCAAAAAGCTGACTACTTCTTTTATAGATCATTTTATTTTTAGATTGTTAGATTTTATTATGTTAGACTTCTTCTGTTTTTTCAAAAAGTCTACTCTAATACCTATTTATAATTTTGTTTTAGTTTCAAACTACGAAACGTAAGATGAAGTAGTTTGTAAATAATTGACAATTAATAATTATTTGACTTTCAATCGCTGTCCAATAGAAATTGCATTGTCTGAAAGATTGTTTTTCTGTTTTAAATCATCAACCAATACGTTGAATTTTTTTGAAATTGAATATAAGGTATCTCCTTTTTGAACTTCGTAGGAATTGGGATCGTTTGAATTTGCGTTGGAATTTGCGTTGGAATTTGAAGCACTTCTAACCGGAGCTGACGGACTTTTAGTCGCAGTTGATTTTTCAAAAGGCTTATAGTTTCTTCCGGTAACCTGACAATCGTATTGATGCAGATTGTATCTTTCGATATAACTGATTAATTTATCCGGATAATTAGGATCTGTAGCATATCCGGCAGCTCTCAAGCCCTTTGCCCATGCTTTATAATCGTCTTTTTCGTAAGTAAATAAAGTCGCATATCTATTTTTTCCAACCAAAAATAAAGCGTGATCTCTATAGGATTCTGCAGCTTCAGGGTATTTTCTAAAACATTCCTGAGCTGAATCATCATCATGGCGAACACTCTCTCCTAACCAGTCTTTATGGCATTTAATACCGAAATGATTGTTGGCTTCTACTGCTAAATCTCCTCTTCCTGCACCGGACTCTAAAATTCCCTGTGCCAAAATAATACTTGCAGGAATGCCGTATTTCTGCATATTCCCCATTGCAATATCTTTGAATTGCAAAACATAATCCGTAATTAAATCGCTGGTTACAACTGTTTTTGAAGTAGATTGTATCACCTCAGTTGTATTATTGGTAGAAGGATAATTTTTACCAATTGGCTTACTATAAGTTGGCTTTCTGGTCGTCGCCACTCTTGGTTTCTGGACTGCTGCTGCTTTTCTGGTCGTTGCAATAGTAGGCTTACTAGAGGAACAACTCACTAAAGTTGCCAGAATTAAGAATGTTATTATTTTTTTAACCATTGCTTTTGAGTATTGGTAATTTTTTCTGCTTCAACTTTCTATTCATTCCTTCAATTCCCTGCAATCCGCCGGTATGAATGAGTACTATTTTTGAATTCGCAGGAAAATAGTTTTTATGTATCAGATCTATAACGCCAAAAACCATCTTTCCTGTATAAACTGGATCTAAAGGCACTTTTGTTTCTTCAAAAAAAGCATTGATAAATTCAATTAATTCTAAATTTATCTTCCCATAACCTCCAAAATGATAGTCAGAAACTAAATTCCAGTTATCTTTTTTTGCAAAAATACGAATTTCATCGGTTAAAAAGTCACCTTTTAACGCTGGAAATCCTAAAACTTTCTGATGTGGCAAGGCGCTGTTGATTAATCCGGAGATTGTTCCCCCTGTTCCAACCGCACAACATACATAATTAAAAACAGCATCTTCGTCAGTCAAAATTTCTTCACAACCTTTTACGGCGAACTCATTTGTTCCGCCTTCCGGTACCAAATAAAAATCCCCAAACTTCTCCTTTAACTTTTCTATAAAAGCAATTTCACTTTTATGTCGATATTCTTCGCGTGTTACAAATTCAAATTGCATTCCGTTTTCCTGAGCGAATTTCAACGTTGGATTTTCTTCTATTTTATCCAAAAGTTCATCGCCGCGAATAACTCCAATCGTTTTGAAACCATGTTCTTTTCCCGCATAGGCGACAGCCGCAATATGATTCGAAAACGCACCGCCAAAAGTCAGTAAAGTTGTTTTGTTTTCAGCTTTAGCCTGAAGTAAATTGTATTTTAATTTTCGTAATTTATTCCCTGAAATAAACGGATGATTGAGATCGTCTCTTTTTATTGTCAATGAAATTTCATTCGGAAAAGTGATATGAATTTCCTGATTCAAAATTTATTTTTGTTTTGATGTTATGTAATTCAGAAAGCCAAAGAAAGATCGGTTTTTCAAATAATCTAAATCCGTTTCATTTGCATAAGCTTCTCTTTCAAAACTAATATGCCGATATGCCAAATCCTTATTTCTGTATTGAATTAAACGTACTAAATATTCTAAAAAATACCAGATAAAAAAAGGCAGAATCAGCATTTCCTTTTGTTGTTTTAAATGAATTTTTTCATGATTCACAAAAGTTGAATTCATTTTATCGAAATCATATTTTACTAAAATAAATGGAAATACAGCCATTCCGCGATATCCTTTCGGAATTAAATATTTAGCAACAATCAGAAACATTGGCTGTAAAATTTATAAATTTGTAGCTATAAAATTGTTTGATTTAAATAAAATCATAATCAAATATTTATTTTTGATTTTTGAAAATAAAACAAGAACCCAAAGCAGACTTATGAAAGAGCAAAGTAATGAAAATAAACTAATCGAAGGTGAAGATTTTTATTATACTCCCGAAGGTTATAAATGCTTTACCGAAAAACACCACTTAAAACGCGGTTATTGCTGCAAAAGTGGCTGTCGTCATTGTCCGTACGGGTTTGATAAACGAACAGGGGAAATAAGAAAAAAAGCGAATTAAATAATGGGACAATTTGATAATTAGAAAATTTGAAATAAGCTCAAACAATCTAAAATAAAAACATCGATATTGATCGATATTGTTCAAAGCAATCCAAACATACAAAAACATATGGGTTTAGATATTACACATCGCAAATCAACTTTAAAAAGACCTGAAAAATTAGATCCTTTTCATAGAAATTATATTTTAGAAAATGAATTTGAAGATTTTGATGTCGATTTTAACTATTTTCATGATTGTATTCAGACTATTGATACTCCAGCGGTTTTAGAGACTCTGATTTTTCCAAAGAAAGAAGATGAGATAGAAGAAGTAAAAGCATTTTTAAAAAAATATAATTATCACTTTTTGTTTGAAAATGACATAAAAAATATTGATAATATTGTACAAAAATTTATTTCTCACAATCAATTATCAGGCAGTTTACTTCATAGTTGGGAAGCACCTAAATGGATAGGATTTGATATTTTTAAAATGGAAAAACAAACAGGATTTTATTTTGAGGAAATAGGAGAACAACGAAAAGGTATGAATAAACATTTTTGGTCAAGATTTTGGTCAGACGAAATATATTGCTTTACAAAAAAAGACGATTTTGAATATGCTTTTAAATGTGTAGATTTTTATTGGGATTCAGATACAAAAGAAGAAGTAGAACTAAGAAAAAAATTGTTTAAAGAAAATTTTCCAGATAAATACGAACCTAATAAAAGCTGGCTAAATTTGGATTATTAAAATTATTTGAAATTTTATTAGGGATCAAGAATTTTGCTTTAAATTGAAAAACAGTTAATTCCCCCAAAAATAAATCAACAATCTAAAATATTATATGGATATTCTCTTGCGAAAATTTAGGATTACGATCCACAAATCCTATCACAGGTCGGATATTCGTTATCCTTAGTTTTAATTTGAAAATGTGACAATTTGAATAAATTCCAAATTTTTAAATTCCAAATTCCAATTGCATCAATTAATATTTCGCTCCTCTGGAGCTTTTACTAACTGATGGTATTATTTTCTATAAATATGTCGCCTTTCCAAGGCTTTAAATCTATTTGGTAATTTACATTTTTAAGCTCCATAAGAGCGAAATATTGGTAGAATCAATTCATCGTCAGTCGCATTTAAGCCCCCGAGGGGTGATGTTTTTATAGATTTAAGTTCCCGCAGGACAAAATAATCTAAAAAACAAAAAATTAATCTGTTGTTAATCTAACTAAAATAACTTAGCGTCTTAGAATCTTAGCAACTTAGCATCTCTAAAAAAAATGACTTTTCAAGAACAAATAAAACAAGGAATTCCGTCAATATTACCTCCAAAAGCAACTTACGATTTGGCAATTAATCACGCGCCAAAACGAAAAGAAATTCTTTCGGCAGAAGAAAAAAAGCTGGCTTTAAAAAATGCATTACGTTATTTTGAACCTCAACATCACGCAGAATTAATCAAAGAATTTTCAGAAGAATTAGAAAAATACGGTCGTATCTATATGTATCGCCTTCGTCCTGATTACAGAATGTACGCACGACCAATTGACGAATATCCTGGAAAATCGATACAGGCAAAAGCCATTATGCACATGATTCAGAACAATCTGGATTATGCTGTGGCGCAACATCCGCATGAGTTAATTACCTATGGAGGAAACGGTGCTGTTTTTCAGAACTGGGCACAATATTTATTGACCATGCAATACTTGTCTGAAATGACAGACGAGCAAACATTGACGATGTATTCAGGACATCCAATGGGATTATTTCCTTCGCATTCAGAAGCACCAAGAGTTGTGGTTACCAACGGAATGGTGATCCCGAATTATTCTAAACCGGACGATTGGGAAAAAATGAATGCTTTGGGCGTTTCGCAATACGGACAAATGACAGCGGGAAGTTATATGTATATTGGACCTCAAGGAATTGTACACGGAACTACGATTACGGTTTTGAATGGTTTTAGAAAAATAAAACTCAATCCTGAAGGCAATTTATTTGTAACCTCAGGACTTGGCGGAATGTCTGGTGCACAACCAAAAGCCGGAAATATTGCAGGTTGTATTACGGTATGCGCCGAAGTAAATCCGAAGATTACCAAAATCCGTCACGAACAAGGCTGGATTAACGAAATCGTAACTTCGACTGAAGAATTGGTAAAAAGAGTTACTTTGGCGAAAGCCAATAAAGAGGTGGTTTCGATTGCTTATTTAGGAAATGTAGTGGATGTTTGGGAATGTTTCGACAAAGAAAACATCAAAATTGATTTAGGATCTGATCAGACTTCGCTTCATAATCCGTGGGCTGGAGGTTATTATCCAGTTGGAATTTCGTTTGAAGAAGCCAACGAAATGATGGCCAACAATCCGGATTTATTCAAAGAAAAAGTACAGGAATCTTTGCGCCGACAAGCCAAAGCTATTAACCAACATACTGCAAAAGGAACTTACTTTTTTGATTATGGAAATGCCTTTTTACTGGAAGCTTCCCGTGCCGGAGCAGATATAATGGCGGAGAATAATATCGACTTTAAATATCCAAGTTATGTTCAGGATATCATGGGACCAATGTGTTTTGATTATGGGTTTGGCCCGTTTAGATGGGTTTGTACTTCCGGAAAACCGGAAGATTTACAAAAAACAGATAACATTGCCAGTGCAGTTTTAGAAGAATTGGCGAAAACGGCTCCAAATGAAATTCAGCAACAAATGCAGGACAACATCAAATGGATCAAAGGCGCGCAGGAAAACAAACTGGTTGTAGGTTCTCAGGCACGTATTTTATATGCTGATGCCGAAGGCCGAATTAAAATTGCCGAAGCCTTTAACCAGGCAATTGCCAAAGGCGAAATCGGAACAGTTGTTTTAGGGCGCGATCACCACGACGTTTCCGGAACTGATTCGCCTTACAGAGAAACTTCTAACATTTATGACGGGTCCCGTTTTACGGCTGATATGGCGATTCAAAACGTGATAGGTGACAGCTTTAGAGGTGCAACCTGGGTTTCTATTCATAATGGTGGCGGAGTTGGCTGGGGAGAGGTTATAAATGGCGGATTTGGTATGGTTCTTGATGGTTCTAAAGAGGCTTCAAAACGTTTAGCATCAATGCTTTTTTGGGATGTTAACAATGGAATTTCAAGAAGAAGCTGGGCTCGAAATGACGAAGCTATTTTTGCTATAAAAAGAGCGATGGAAGTTCAGCCTTTATTAAAAGTTACTTTACCTAATATCGTAGATGAAAGTCTACTTTAGTTGATTAATGTTACCTTGAGTAAAGTCGAAAGTCTATAGAAGAAAAAGAGCTTCGACTCCGCTCAGCCAGACAAAGAAAGAAGAACATTAAAATTTTTAAACATATGAAAACATTCAAATTAGTGCCCGTTTTTTTGCTTTTGATGCTAGCGTCATGTAGTACCGTTAGCGTTTATTCTGATTATGACAAAAACGTAGATTTTGCACCGTATAAGACTTATGCTTTTTTTAAGCCTGGAATTGACAAAGTCGAAATATCTGATTTGGATAAAAGACGAATTCTACGCGCCATCGATGATCAAATGCAAGCCAAAGGTTTTACCAAAAGTGAAAACCCTGATTTATTAATTAACATTTTTACCAAATCAAGAGAACAAGTAGATGTAAATCAATTTAGTGCCGGCTGGGGTTACGGTTGGGGCTGGGGATGGAATCCTTACATGATGTACGGAGGAAACCAGACTACCGTTTCAACTTCTACAGAAGGAACTTTATTCATTGATTTTATTGATGCTAAAAAGAAAGAAATGATTTGGCAAGGTGAAGGTGTAGGATCCTTAACCAGAAACGTTAGTAAAAAAGACGAGAAAGTGGCTGAATTTGTAACTAAAATTTTAGCACAATACCCGCCAGTAAAAAAATAATTAATACATTTGCCTTTCAATTATCTGAAATGAAAAACTTAAATACTATTATTATCTCTATTACTATTATTGCAATTCAGCAATAATGGTGAGGTATTATATAAATAAGTAAACAAAATACAATTTATTAAACCTCCCAAATCGGGAGGTTTTTTTATTTAGCGAATTAAAGTCGCCACAAATTTCAAGAATTAACGCGAATTTTTTTTTTCATATCAAACAATAAAAATTAGTGCTAATTCGTGCAAGTCGTGGCAAAAAAAAACCGAATATTATGAATTTATTTAACGAAGTCCTTGCTGCAAAAAAGCAACTCAAAAATGTAGTTGCCGCTACTCCACTCACACAAAATTTAAATCTTTCAGACGAATTCAAATCGACTATTTTATTAAAGCGGGAAGATTTACAAATTGTGCGGTCGTACAAAATTAGAGGTGCTTACAACAAGATTTCTTCTTTAAATGATATCGAAAAAACAACCGGAATTGTTTGTGCAAGTGCCGGAAACCACGCTCAGGGTGTAGCGTATTCTTGTCATATTTTGCAGATAAAAGGCAAAATCTATATGCCAAAAACAACTCCAAAACAAAAGGTAAAACAAGTTCAGTTGTTCGGGAAATCGTTTGTTGAAATTGTTCTTACAGGTGATACTTTTGATGATGCTTATGCTTCGGCAACAGCAGATGCCATCAAAAACCATAAAATTTTTATTCATCCTTTTGATGATGAAAAAGTAATCGCCGGTCAGGGAACTGTTGGGCTAGAGATTTTAGAAAGCTATAAAGAGCCTATAGACTATGTTTTTGTTCCGATTGGCGGCGGCGGACTGGCTTCCGGATTATCTGAAGTTTTTAAACATTTGAGCCCGAATACGAAGGTTATTGGCGTCGAACCACAAGGTGCTCCTTCGATGAAAACTTCTATCGAAGAAAACAAAAATACCGCTTTAACAACAATTGATAAATTTGTAGATGGCGCTGCTGTAAAACAAGTAGGCGACAAAACTTTCGAAATCTGCCGTAATAATCTAGACGATATTATTCTGGTGCCCGAGGGTAAAGTATGTACTACGATTTTACGCTTATATAATGAAGAAGCTATGGTGGTTGAACCAGCCGGCGCCTTAACGATTGCCGCTTTGGATTTTTATAAAGATAAAATAAAAGGAAAAACAGTAGTTTGCGTGGTAAGCGGAAGTAATAATGATATCGAAAGAACAGCCGAAATAAAAGAACGCTCCTTGCTCTATGAAGGTTTGATGCATTATTTTATGATTCAGTTTCCGCAACGTCCGGGAGCTTTAAAAGAATTTGTAAACAATATTTTAGGACCGGATGATGACATCACTTATTTTCAGTTTGCCAAGAAAAACAGCCGCGAAGTAGGATCTGTAGTCGTGGGATTAGAATTAAAAAACAAAAAAGACATTAAAGCAATTAAAATGAACATGACCAAAAATGGTTTTGAATTTCAATACCTAAATGACAATCAGGATTTGTTCACGCAATTAATAGGATAAAACAAAAAGGCTGTCTGGATTTGAAATCAGACAGCCTTTTACAATCAAAAACAAAATTACTAATTGAATTCCTGATTTTTATTGTTTCACTACTTTTTTAGAATAAGATCTTTGACTATCCGTAACTTTTACAATATAAAGCCCTTTTGGTAATTTTGAAATTTCTATTTCGGCTTCATTTCCATTTACAAAATTTACAGTTCTTTTTTGCAGGCGTTGCCCGGTAGCAGAATAAATTTCGACTTCACCTGAACCTGAATTTAGTGTATTAATTTTTAAATAATCATTGGTGTTATTGATATAAAGAGAAAAATCAGAAACTATAGCAACTTCTTCTGGCAGCGCTTTTTTACTGGCAGAAGCTTCAACCTGTACCAATTGCCATTGTTGATTTAATCCTCCCGTATAAGCCCAAACCTGAATGTTGGCTCCGTTTGCCGTAGAAACATTTTCGACATCTAATGATTTTCCACTATTCAAATTTATAATATTGTAATATCCTCCGCCAAGGCTTGTAACCGTCCATTTAAATTCATTTGAAGATGACTGTGTTCTTTGCTGTACTTTTATTCCATCAGCCGTACTATTATTTTCAGTCGCCAGATACATTCCGGTTGATTTTACAATGATATAATAATTACCGCTTCCGTCAGGGACAAACTTCCAGCGTTGGTTACTTCCTCCTCCGTTAGTTATATCATATTGCTGAATACGACCTCCGCTTGTAGTCGAATTATCGGCAACATCTAAACCTTTGTTACTATTTCTTGAAATAATGTTGTAGAAACCCAGAAATGATGATGATGATGGCGGTGATCCTGCTGACCAGTTAAAAGTAACAGCTGATGAAGCCGGAACTGTATAATTAAATGCTGATGATCCTGAAACTACTTTAATGGTATTTGCTGATCCGGAGTTATAAACCACAAGCGCAATAGATCCGTCAGGATTTTTAAATCCGGCTGAAACAATACTTCCATTTGTACTCGAAGATGAAATTCTTAAAGCACCTGGTTTTACAAATTTTGAGATCTGTCCAATAATATAATAGGCAACATTTTTAGTATAACTTGTGCTATTATTAACTGTAATTGCTCCTAAACAAGTACTGCATCCGCCAGGAGTACGTGGTCCTAAACCTGAATTATTTGCCGCATTCCATTCTAAAACAGTTTTAGCCCAGTTGTTTGTACTTCCTATAACGACGTTTTGCATGTGCCAGCCAAAATCCCCGCTAAAGCTTCCGCCTGAACCCGTATATTGTTCTGTAAAATAAACGTTTTTATTGGTTGCATTTCGTACTGTTGACATAGCTGAAATGTTTCCTAAATACAAATGAAACGCTGCACCATCAACATAACTGCTGTTATTCAAAACATCAATAGGATAAGCTGTATTGTCACAATTATGGTCAAAAGCAATTATTTTTACATTTCCGTAACCGGCAGTTGCCATTTGTGGCCCAAGTTGCTGATTAATAAAATTCTTTTGCTCTGTAGAATTCATTAACATACTTGGCTCATTGTTTGGGTTTTCAGGTTCATTTTGTGGTGTGATTCCCCAAATCGAAATTCCCTGTGCCTGCATAGCAGCAAAATATTTTACAAAATATCTTGCATAAGCAGCATAATACTGCGTTTGTAAACTTCCGCCAACCCATGAATTATTCGTCTTCATCCAGCGGGGTGCTGACCATGGTGTCGCTAATATCTTTATGTTGGGATTTATCAGTTGTATCTTTTTTATTATCGGAATTAAATACGTAAGATCAGGTCCGTTGAGACTGAAATTGTTCATATTTACATCTCCGGAAGTTTCGTTATAACTATAAGAAGAACTGCTTAAATCTGAAGCACCTATACTAATACGAACTACACTTGCGTTTAATCCGGTAACAGGATGATACAAATCATTCAATAACTGATTTTGTTGTGTGGCAGCCATTCCGCTAATTACTTCACAGCTTCCTTCGGTAAGGGTATAACCAAACCCATCCATGGTTTGATATGTTGTTCCTGCATTAATTGTGACAGTTGAGGGGTTCGTTCCTGAATTTGTTCCAAAGCTTACTGTAGCTTGTTGTTGTAATAACTTGGTCTGATCTCCACTGGTTATCCAGGGTATAACCGTTTGAGCGCTCATCTTAGCAGCAAATAAAATTATAATAATAACATTCACTATTATTCTATTTTTTTTTGATTTTTTTGATTTTTGGGTAATTTTGTTCATAGTTTTTTAGTCTTTTGATGATTTAATTTTTCTTATTTTTTAAGATTAATTTTATTAATTCACATCAATATTATGTTAATTTTCTCTGAATTGATAATTTCAAGACTTTACAAATACACATCATCCTAAAATTTCACCTTTACAAAAACTTATCTAATTATTTTTTAAACAACTAATAAACAGCAACTTAAAAAATTAAATACTACTAAAAATCTTACTTTCCATTTGATAAATTTAAGAAAACCACATAACTGATCTTTGTAAGTAAGAAAAACACTTAATTAAGTCTTTCCTCTCAAAATGATACTATAAAAAAGGATAATTGAAAATGATAAATATCAGTGATTAGAGAACTCGTTAAATTGTATTTTTGCAGTTTAATTTTTAAAATAGAAAACATGCCAATTCAAGATATTTCGAATATAGAAGATATTAAACTTTTAGTAAACACTTTTTACGATAAAGTGCAAAAAGACGATTTGATTGGTCCGATATTCAATGGAAGAATGTTTGGGAAATGGCCTGAGCATTTAGAAAAAATGTATCGATTCTGGCAAACTATTCTTTTAGAAGAACATACTTATTCCGGAAGTCCTTTTCCGCCACATAAACAATTACCTGTCAATCAATCCCATTTTGATCGCTGGATGAAAATTTTTACTACGGTTGTTGATAGTTTGTTTGTTGGAAAAATAGCCGAAGAAGCTAAGGTTCGTGCCGCTAATATGGCGTATATGTTTAATTATAAGATTGAATATTTTAGAAATCCTGAGAATCATTAATTTTAATGATTGCTAATTCTCGATTAATTAGAAAAAATCGAGAATTAGCAACTTAAATAATTTAATTACTCCGCATCATAAACCTCAACTTTTGAATTTGGTATTTCAAACTCATTTGTTGGCGATTTCAAACAAACTTTGCCCGAATAGACAGGTTTATTAATATTACTCTTCTTGATCTCTTTATCAAATTTTATATATAGCTCTACATTTTGATTATTCTCAAAAAAAGTTTTAAAACGATCCATTAACTGATTATTAAATGCGCGTTTTTCTATAGGGTCTTGCAAATGATGGTTTTCATCTGTGGTTTTACCATCTAACAAATCGACCCAAATTCGAACTTCAAGCTTGTGACGAAATCGATCTTCAATAAAAATGGCCATCGAGTTTGGCACCCCTTTTCCATTTACAGTATCGGTCAAAAACTCTAGTCCGGCATTACTCTTTTCCATTACCTCGCCATTAAGGAAAAGAATATCAAAGTCATAAATTTCAAAGTCAGGATTATTGGTGCCAATGGTATAATTATACCGCGTAAGGCGATTCTTAAAATAAGTATTACCTACTTTATTATCATCTATTTCTTTCTGAACAAAAGGCAAAAAATCATCGTAGTAAGATTTCATAACGCCTTTTCGATCAGGATTTTTGCTAAAATCGTTCCAGTCTTCATCAAAAACTTCATTCGCCTGATAACTGCCAATTTCTATATTGCCTGCACTACCTCCTATCCAGAGTGTTATCATTCCTTTTGGTGCTATTCCGACTGTTAAAGTATTGTATGCTTTTTTATACTCTTCTCCATCAGGATAAAAAGAGGTACCATAATCTTTCTTAAAGATGTCGTATAGTTTTTTTTGTGGCAACTCAAAATCTCCTAAATAAAACTTATTCTCGGTATATGAGAACCATCTCAGTACCATCCTCTCTGGCACTTTTTTCCTTTCCTCTCCCACGGCATAAGCACTGCTGCTAGACCACCAGTCCCCTTGAAGAAATTCTCCACTAGGTATCCAGACGCTATTGCCATCTGAAAGTGCAAAACTACCAAAAATTACTTCCATCGGATAAGCTACATCAGCACTTACTTCTGGACTCCATTCAAATTTTTCTATTTTAACAAACATGTCTTTTTCATTTTTTTTTACAGCTCAAAACAATTACGAAGAGCAATAGCATTATTATTTTCTTAATAAACTTTTTCATTTTTTCTAACCCTTTATTGGTTTTCTGTATGGCTTACCATCTATATACCTTCCTCCTTTTCCTATAGCATTTGAGGTTGAGCGATGCAGGTATTTATTCCGAATAGGTTTTAAAAATTCTTCACGAATAGTCACTTTTAGACTATTTGCACCATCATTTTTTAAGGCATAATTAAGTAAACTTTCTTTCGCAAAGACTAAATCATCAGGAACTTTATAAGTGGCTTTTTTATCTCCAATCATTAACGTTTTATTAAATTTCAAACCATATTTCTCAGCCACTTTTACCATAATGGCCAATGCTACATATTGGTAGCTATTTGAAATTCCTTTTCGTGTTCCTCCATAAGGTTTTCCGACTTGTTCACTTTTCATTGGATAATTAAGTTGTTCTGGCGTATACCATCCCTGTTGCTGTAAAACTTGTTGGATATTTTTAAAATCAGGTTCGTCACTAAAGTATCTTGTTTCATCCTCAATCTCGCCATAACCTCCGCCTACATCACTATGCGCACCTGGAATTTCTAATTCAAAACCTACTCCTGTAGCAATTGAATGTTCTATGGTAGTAAGCGAAAAATTTTCGCGATACTCATCGGCAGCTGTAAGATGAAATACTTTTTTTACGCCTTCCATTTTTAGTTTAAGTTCGTCTACATCGTTATCAAAATTTTTATTTACTGCTCCTGTAACTAAAGTATGGGCATCATGATAAGAAGAAACTGTATCAAACAATCCCACAAATTTTACAGAAAACTTAGCCGACTCTATATTATACTTGTCCTGTAATCTGTATTTGAGTGCTATAAAATGTCGTGCTGCTGCTGCACCACGGCTAAAACCAAAAACCGTTAATTCTATTTCGTTAATAAATTCATCTTCTACTATATATTTCTTTTCATAAATCTTTTCAATTTTTTCTTTAATTTTCAAAAAAGCTTTATTCACTTTTGCTGGAATACCTGTTTTACCACTTCCAAAAGCATAACCATCGGTATCATCACCTTTATAGTCTTCGGTTCCTTCACCTTCTATATATACTTTTATTTCTCTGTTTGTATTATCAGCTAAATTCATTTGATGCATAATGGCTATGTTCGAGTAATAATTTTCATAACTACTGCCATTTTCATGATTTTTTCTGTAGGCCTCAGCGGCTTTTAATTCTACAGGACTCAATGCAAGTCCCTTTTTCTTTTTATTATAAGCTAATCGGGCATCTGTATTATTTCCATTATTCAATGTGCCATCAAAAAATAAATTTATGTTTACTTTTACACCTTTTTTATTTTCCGGTTTTTTTTGTTTATCAGGAATAGATACTTTCAGAACACTATTACTCTTAGGCTGCTCTATTCTTTTTACTAAACTGTTAAAAACCTTAATCTGTATTTTATCTTCAATGACATTTATTTTGCCGTTGTATTTTACTTCGGCATAAAACTCATGCATGTCTTCATTTATATAATCCTGATCGTTAAGTATTTTTTGATATAGTTTTATGTTGGTAAAATAGAGTTCCGCTTTTCCATATTTATCAACACGGCTTGTCGTATAGGTACCCATGTTTCTGGATTTCTTGTCATGCCCCTCTGAACCTTCATCTTCCCAAATGGTTACTTGCAGTGTATCACCAATAGGAATGTTAAGCGTATGAATAAACAAACGCACATTATCAAGATAAGCAATTGGCCTTCCGTTTAGATCTTCATAATATTGATCCTGCCATTTAAGGTTTTGAATAGTGGGTTTACCCGCAACAGGAATAATTTCGAGAGACGCACTGCCTGATACACCAAAGGCATCTGTAAAAATTACTTCTATTTTATATGCGACTCCTAAACTTGCCTGATTAAATGTAACACCTCCATCATTACCTAAATCAAAAAAACGTTTTCCTCTCTTATACAATGTCCAGCGTTGTTTTACAATTTTTGAAGGATCTGCTTTTTGTGTTCTATCGGCGTTGGGGTTAATATAAAGTTCTATTGTTTTCTTTGCCTGTGGGGCAATTGTCGACATTAGTGTATAGACATTTTTCCCAAGCAATGGTCTTGTTTCTCCTTTTATATAAAAACTCATAATTATTATTTTTCAACTTCTGGTATTCCGTTTAACTCGTTTTGAAATGATCCCACATCCATTAATGGATTAATTTGATTCATTATGACTGGATCAGTTTCCATAATATGAATTTTGGTAAGTTCTGCCTTTTGTCCATGTTTTACAATACTAATACAATCTGGCGCTCCCATTGGGCAACTACCTTTGCTATCTTCAAGTAACATTTTGCCCTTATTAGATAAAGTTACTTTTTCATAAAAATTACTCCATTTTGTAATTTGTGCTGTACAAGGCAAATAATCATTTCCTGATGGTTGTTTTTTACATTTGCCAAATGTATTCTTCTCCAAAGTCTGACCAATTTCTTTAGTAGTAGCAATAAGCTTTTTTTCTGCTTCATGATCATTTGCATAATTCTTTGAATTTGTCAAAACTTTTAATATATCCGTTACTGGTGCAACACTAAATTCACATTTCAAAGTTGCTCCTTGTACTACAACATGTTTATCAGCCATAATTATTTTATATAAGTTAATTCGTATTTTAAATTACAAGAATATGCAAATATATTTACAAAATATGTTAAAAATTTTCAGTATGGATATTTAACTATAATATTCTTACCAACAAAACTATAGATTAAATGCACTTTGATTAAAAATAAAAACTCACGAAAAATGCAATAAAAAATCATTTCGAACAAAAAAATTATAACGAATAGCAAAAAATAGCGGTCTTAATTCGTAATTTTACATTCTTAATCTACAACGTTTTCGAAATGAATGCAAGTATTGAAACAAACCCGTTATTAGAGCGATTGCCTAAACATTTAAAGCAATTTATTAAACCTCAGGATTATAGCGATTACACGCCTATAAATCAAGCGGTTTGGCGCTATGTAATGCGTAAAAACGTAGATTATTTATCGAAAGTTGCACATAGTTCGTATCTAGACGGTTTGCGTAAAACTGGAATCGAAATTGATTCGATCCCGAGCATGTACGGAATGAATAGAATCCTGACTGAAATTGGATGGGCTGCAGTTGCGGTTGACGGGTTTATTCCGCCCAATGCCTTTATGGAATTTCAGGCGTATAATGTTTTGGTTATTGCATCAGACATTCGTCAGTTAGAACATATTGAATATACTCCTGCACCGGATATTATTCATGAAGGTGCCGGCCACGCTCCTATTATTGCAAATCCTGAATACGCAGAATATTTGAGACGTTTTGGAGAAATAGGCTGTAAAGCGATTTCGTCTCATAAAGATTATCAGATGTATGAAGCGATTCGACTGCTTTCGATTTTAAAAGAGGCCGAAGATACGCCACAGGAAAAGATAGTCGAAGCTGAAAAAGCCGTTGCTGATTTACAGAACAACATGGGCGAGTTGTCTGAAATGGCCCAGATTAGAAACCTGCATTGGTGGACGGTTGAATATGGCTTGATTGGAACGGTTGAAAACCCAAAAATATATGGCGCCGGATTACTTTCGTCGATTGGTGAAAGCGCGTGGTGTATGACAGATAACGTAAAGAAAATTCCGTATGATATCTCGGCTGCGAATCAGAATTTCGATATTACGCAGTTACAGCCTCAACTATATGTAACGCCCAATTTCTCTTATTTAAGTTTGATTCTGGAAGAATTTGCTAATAAAATGGCTTTACGTACGGGAGGACTTTCGGGGATTCAGAAACTGATTCATTCAAATGCTTTAGGAACAATTGAGTTGAGTACAGGTTTACAAATTTCGGGCGTTTTTACAAATGTTATCGAAGAAGAAGGAAAACCGGTTTATATACAAACCACAGGAAAAACAGCTTTATCCTACCGTGAAAAAGAATTGGTTGGTCATGGAACTTTGACGCATCCGGAAGGTTTTGGAAGTCCGATTGGAAAACTGAAAGGCTTTAATTTAGCGATTGAAGATATGAGTCCGAAGGATTTACAGGCTTACAGTATCGTTGAAAATGAAACGGTAAAACTGGAGTTTGAAGGCAATATTATTGTGGAAGGTGAAATTATTACGGGATCAAGAAACCTACACGGAGAAATTATCCTGATTAGTTTTAGAAATTGTACGGTAACGCATGGCGAAACGATTTTGTTTCAGCCTGAATGGGGAAATTATGATATGGCAATTGGTAAAAAAGTGGTTTCTGCTTTTTCCGGACCTGCTGATGTGAATAGTTTTGACCTGATTAATTCAGTGCCTAAAACCACTACTATAAAAGCAAAACATTCTGATGAACGTGATGATTTGGAAGTTCTTTATCAAACTGTTCGTATGATTCGAGAAAATAAAGATACCAAATCGGAATTAAAAACCGTGTTTCAAAAACTAAAAGAAAATCATTCAAACGATTGGTTGCTTTCTGTTGAAATTGCAGAACTTTTAAAAGGCTCAAATGAAGAACAACTTTTACAGGAAGTATTGGTTTATTTGGATAAGTTGAAGGTAAAACGTCCGGAAATCGCCCACTTAATTGCTGGCGGCTTGGATTTGATTTTTAATAGTTCTTTGCCACAAAGTCACTAAGACACAAAGGTTTTTTATTTTTGCGTGAATTTTTTTAATCTCGCAATCCCGATAGCTATCGGGAGCGGAGGCGCAAAGCTTTTTTATTGTGTTATGTTATTTAAACTTGGTTTGTCATTTCGACCGAAGGGAGAAATCACACTCAGGATTCGACAAAGATTGAACACTTTCTTTGCGGAGTTTCTAGTGCGATTTCTCCCTTCGGTCGAAATGACAATATTACGAAAAACCTTTGAACCTTTGTCACTCTGAGCCTTTGAACCTCAAATTACAATTTCAAATCTTCATTAAAATCCTTATCAGACTCTATTGTTTTTCCTTCATATTGCAATTTCCAACCCATTGAATTGGTCAGGATTAGAATCTTAGACAATTCACTAATTAACCTATTTTGGGCATTCGTCTTTAAAGTTGATTTCTCAATTTTCTTGGCCAGATTCGCTTTTACTGATTTGTTGATTTTATTGTAATCATCTCCCGTAAACGGATTCAGTTTACTCTGTTCTACATCATAAAACTGAATATCCGGATTGATTGTTATTTCTTCTTTTGGAATATTAAGAATTGTGATGGTTTTGTTTTTTTCGTCGATATCGTATTTCATTTTATGCAAATCGTAGGCAACCGTAACATTTGCATTTACGACAACAAGTGCTTTCTTCTCAAAAGAAACCATATCCATCAAATACTTTTGTTGGTTTTTATAGGTGATAACTTCTGAAAAATGTCCTTCGGTAACTACCAGTTTACCAACATTAAGAATTTGTTGCTGAATTAGATTGGTGTTATAATCGATGGTAGAATCGTCGTCTTTTTTGAACTCGCAGTATTTGAAAGCCAAAACTATTAAAAGTACAACTGCAGCGAAAACTATTATTCTCTTTATTAAATTTTGCATTCTATTATTTTATTAGACCAATTTACTTCTTTTTTTAGTTTTTTTCTGCTAATAATTATTGCTTTTTTGCCACGAATTACACTAATCTCAACTTTGTGTTTTTCTATCAATTACACAAATTAAAAATTCGTGAAATTGATAATTATGCGTAAACTACTAATTAGTGAAATTCGTGGCAAAAAAAATCGTGGCAAAAAAAACTTTTTAAAATGGATAACCAATCGCGATGTTTAAAATCAGGTTGTCTTTTCGCCACGGTCCGCTTCCGAAATTAATGTCGTCGATAACCCATCTTTGTCCTTCCGGTAAATATGGTTTTCTTAGCGGAAACGCCAAATCTGTTCTTAGGACTAAGAAAGACAAATCAAAACGTAATCCGGCTCCGGCACCAACTGCTATCTCTTTCATAAAATCTTTGGTGATTTCTCCACCAGGCTTATTGGGATCAGCATTTAAAAGCCAAACGTTCCCGGCATCAACAAATACAGCTCCACGAACGATGCTAAAAAGTTTTGCCCTGTATTCTGTACTAAATTCTAATTTTAAATCTCCTGACTGATCGGGCAAAAATGAATTATCGGTTTCAGTATTAACATAACTTCCCGGCCCTAATGATCTGGCTCTAAAAGCACGGATACTATTTGTTCCTCCCACAACAAATTGTTTGGATGTGGGTAATGCTCCTGAATTCCCGTATGGAAGCCCCGCACCTACAACAATTCGGCTCGCCAATTCACTTTCTTTTCCGAGTTTGAAATAATGTCTAAAATCAGCTTTCAACTTTACATATTGACTAAACGGTACATCAAATATTTTTATCGTATCGTTCTTTTTGACATTTGCTCCTGTAACCAGCCCGGTAATATTTCCGGCTAAATCTAATTCTCCATTAAAATAAAACGTGTTTTTTTTACGTTTTTGCATCGTATTCGTATATGTATAAGAATAGGTTGGACCAAAAATCAATTGCTTTTCGATTATTTTCTTTAATGATTCATCTTCTTCAGCATCTGCCAAATACTCTGCTGTCACATGATTTGGACTCACATAGGTAACATCAATTAAATTAAACTGATGTTCTTTACGAATGTTTTCTTTCCATAGATAACCAAAAGAGGTTTGAAACGAATTCAATGCATACAGTTGTGTTCTGTTTTGATATTCATATCGCAGTGTAGCTTTAGTTCTTGGCACATACTCGCTGGATCCTTCAATATGAAAAAACGGTACAATAAATCTTGGCCATGTCAAACTGGTTTCGGCACCAAGTTTATAAATATTTTTACCGTTATTAGTCCCTGCCAGCTGAAAATCAGCTCCTCCAAAAACAGATACCGTAAGTAATTCGGCACCACGAAATAGGTTTCTGTTGTTCCAGTTTACATTAATTTCCGAACCGGTATAACTGGCCGAATTTGTTTTCCCCAAAACCTCAACACGAATAAATTTCTTTGGCAAAAGTGTGAGATAATAATAGGAATCTAAAGCATTCTTTATACTATCAGAAGGCTTGAATTCATTTTTCACAAAACTAAAAGTTCCCAGATTTACGAAACGGTTTAATGTCAAATTATGGTTCTTTCTATTGTATACATCTCCTTTTTTAAAATATATCGCCCGGTCAAAAACTCTGGGTTTAAAAGTATCTGCGGTATCAATAATCGTAAAATCTTTGTACTGCACAATATCTTTACTAGTGTATTTCACACTATCTTTTGAAACAGTAAAATTGGGATACACCACAATTTTATTAATCTTATAAGCGGTCAAAGCTTTAGGTGGTGCCTCAGGTTTTATTACCAACCTAATTTTTACTTCATGATCGCCTTTGCTGCTGTCTACCTGAGCTAAAATATAATCAGGATTAAAGTAATAATATCCTTTCTCTTTAAGCCTCGCGTCTATCCGTTCTCTTTCTGCTTTTATAAGATCTAAATCATACGGTTTTCCAACTTTTAATAAACTTCTTCGGCTTGATTTTCCAATTATTCTGGACATGGCTAAAGAGTCATCAGGAAAAGTAACACTTTTAATAATATATTGTTTTTGAGGCACCACTGTATATTCTGCAGTCACTCTTTTATTACTAACGGTTGAATCAGCACTAACCCGTGTTTTAAAATAACCACGGTTTTCAGTAAAATTTCGTAGCACTGAAGCATTATAATCTAAATCGACTTTACTAAAAAGCACTGGTGGCTCTCCTACTTTGTTTCGCAGCCAATACCGAATTCCTTTTTGCTTTTTTGGCTCACCAGCTAGATTGTAAATCCATAATTTTGGACGCAATCCTAATATTTGTTTGTTGGGTTTAGGACGCAATAAATCTTCCAGTTCTTTCTCGAAAGCTTTTCTTTGTTTCTTTTTAATAATAGAATCCTTTACTGTTACAGAACCTCCTGTATACAACAAATCTCCTTCGGGTAAATATTTTGTATTGCTGCATCCAAAAACAAAAAACAGGGATAGCGTCATAAAATATTTTACGTATCTGATTTTCATATTGCTATGTCTTTTGTTCATTTCCTTCAATTTGATTTTCTTCCTTTTCGTCTTTGTCCTTCTCTTCTTTTTCTTTTTGCTTTTTTTTCTCTTTTCGTAGTTTTTCTTCTTTAATCATTTCTTTTTCTGCTGCGCTACGATGAAAAAGTTCCCGGAATTTATTGTAACTCATGGTAATAATAAAAGCAACTCCGGTTTCAACAACCTGTCCTTCTACTGCAACCTGATATTCATTTTTTCGATACGCACGAAGCATATAACGTCCGTCTTTTGTAAGCTGATAATCTAATGCTACGTCTCCTGCAATATTGGTACTTTCTTCATTGGCTCTTTCCTGTCCTTCGACTGCAAAGCTGCTTCCCACGGTTACTTTTAATCTGTCATTCAAAAGTTTTTTAGAAACACCAACATTCAAATCCGTTCTGTTTTCCCTGTTTCCGGTAGTATAATCATCTGTTGATTCAAGGTCAAACTCTAACTGAACCCCGCTAATTAACTCTCCGGCAAGATCATTCAATTGTTGCGAAAGTATCTTGCTCACACTTTGTCTCGCCAGTGATTCTGCACTGGTTCCGCCGCTTTCGCTCGCAAATGGGTTTTCTCCAATAAATCTGTTTAATAATAACAGCGCAAAAACCTGTTTGTTCAATTCGTTTGGCTCTTGTCGTAATTGCTCTAATTTATTTTGAGAAGCGGTTACAATATCTGATGAAACATCATAATTTCCGTCAGGAAGAATAATATCAAAAGTAATTTCAGGTTTCAGTAATTCTCCATTCATTTTCAATAAGGTCTGGAACGGAATTTTCTGTTTGTACGTATTTTTAACCGTTGGACTCATGGCTCCTAGCTGGTTTCCTAATAAATCTATTGGTGCTGTTTCTACTTTATAAATGGCTGTAATATTCAGAGTTGCCATTGTAGGTTCTCCATTCCAGGTGATAGAACTTCCTTTTTGAATATCGAATTTTCTTCGAATCATATTAAAATTCATTTCGTAGGCTCCTTCAGAAAACTCATATTTACCGGTTAAAGTAGTTTTTCCGGACGGATCGATTCCTCCTGTAAGTTGGGCTTCGCCTTTTAGATTCAGATAATCCCCGTTTCCTTTATCAATTACTAAAGTAAGTGCCGCTTCTTTATCGATCGCAATTTCAACACTAACATCCATACCAATCAACTGCGATTGATTTAGTTCTTTCTCCATTGCGACGGTTTGTTTCAGCAACATATTGTCTTCATCAACAAACTCTACAATACCATCTCTGTCTGCAATAGAAGGATCTGATTGTGGTAAAACAACCGTAAACTTAGTGTCTTTATTTATTTTTATATTTCCGCCAACAACAGGATTTTTAAGTGTTCCTTTGATGTTCAGTTTTGTATCTAAAATCAAATCTCCGTAAAACAGATCATTATCTGCTTCTTTAGAATGTATCGCTCTGAAATCATCTGCAACAATCGTTAAGCCAAAATCGAAATTACTATAATCAGCTGATTTTATGGTTCCATCTATTGTTAACTCATTATCATTTTCGTCATGAAAAGTAAATTTATCAAACGTAATCAGGTCATTCTGAAGCGTGATTTTTTCGTCCACTGTTTTAAAGAAGGAATTCAATTTGGTTACCCTGAAACCTGTATCTTTAAAATCTAATTCTCCATTTACTTGTGGCGCGCCTGCATTTCCTGTAATTTTAAAATTCCCTGCTAAATATCCTGTTCCTTCTTTTATATTGCCCATACTGAAACCCTGAATGCTTTTGATATTCAGTTTATTCAGATCTAAATTAAAATCAAGATTCCCATCATCAATTTTATAATTTCCGGTAAGGCTTACATCATTATCCTGACCCGTTAGCGTAACATTTGCGGCCAATAAATTATTCACCTTATTATCCACTTTAATACCAATATCACCAACTGGCTCACCTTTAAAAGCAAACTGATCTATTTTTAAATCTGATGTAAAAGTGGGTTTTGTCATTACATTTTCGACTAATGCATTACCATTAATCAAACCCTGCATCAAAATTTCGTCTTTTTTGACCATATTCATAATGGTCTCAATTTTAAAATTCACAAAGTCTACTTGCAATGGCGCATTATCCTGTTCTCCCTGCGATTGTATTTTTAATTCATTACCGGAATTCGCTAAATAAAATTTATTGATGTAAAGTCTTTTCCCTCCAAATTCAATTACATTTTCAGGATCGACATCCCATTTGTCATAGTTCAATACAAAATTTTCCGCATCGATTTTGAGGATGTTTTTAGAATCTTCTGTTTTAAATTCTCCGGCAATAAAGTATTGTTGTTTGTCTTTTACATCTTTCACTTCAAGTGCATAAGTCAAAATATTATTCTCTACTTTTCCTGATAAACTCGTGAATGGGATTTTTAAAGATCCACTTTCGATTGTTGCCACAGAAACCGAATATTCTAAAGCATTTTCTTTTCCTTCGATATTTATTTTTCCATCGGCAATGGTGTTATCGGCATAAACGATTCTCGGAATTGTACCTTGTACTTCTAATGAATCTGTGACGTTATTGTATTTTCCGGTAATATTAATAGGTTCCAAACCAGTTAATTTCGGAACCAGTTTAAAAAGTATCGGATCATTATCAATCTTTAACTTAAAGGCCAAACGTTGTTCATCTGCTTCTCCATTTACTTTTGGATTTTTTAAATCAATATATTTCGATAATGATTTTTTTATTGCTGCTGTAAGTGTCGTCAATTTGTATTTCCCGTCTACTTCGGCTTTCAAAAACTGAGATGAAATTTTAATATTATTTCGGCTATTATCGGCGAAAGCCACAACTCTTACAGAATCCAGAACAATTGGTTCGGCATCCTGTAAAACCTGAATGTTCGAAAGAAATACTTTTCCGTTTAAAAAATCAGGATTACTATTGGCAATATCGGCATCAACATTACCGCGCAATTTCATTGGTCCGGCATGAAGATTTAGTTTTTCTAAATCAGCAATATCAAGGTTTAGTTTCAATTTTATCGATGGGTACTTGTCTTTTGTATCTCCACTTGCTACAAGATCAAAATGTAAATTAGGATCTTGCATTCCTGATTTCACGGCAAATGATCCGTTTTCGATATTCCCTTTTAAAGCTAAATCTTTATAGGTATATTTATTGAAAACTGCTTTCTGAACTAATCCGTCAAATTGTGCCTGAGCCGTTTTTGGGTCTAAACCATTTCCTTTTACTTTCGCTTTAAGCGTAATTTTCCCGATGGAATCATTTTTGATTAATCGTCCTAAATCAAAATCCAGTAAATAAACGGTTGCATCGTATTTCTCTTTTTTCTTAACACGCTGATCAAATAAACCATCCACTTTTGCATTTCCGAAACTACTGTTTAATGCCAGATTGGTTTTGAAACTCTGAACAGAACCTTTAAATTTTCCCTGCAAGTTTAATTGAGAAGGCAACTGAATATTCTTTGGTACTGTTCCTGTTGGTACAAACGTATAGATGTCTTTTGCAGTACTGGAAACTTTTTTAATATTCAGATCGTAATAAGCTTTTTGTGCATCCGGCAGTCCTTTTATTTTCCCTGAAAGAGAAACTTTTGTCGTTCCTATTCCGCTCATTTCGAATTGTGGAATATCCAGGTCTTTTATTTTTCCGCTCAAGCGTGTATTCAGATACAAAATCGCACTTGGATTACTTTTAAACGGATTTGTTTTTTGTAAATCAGGAACGAATAGTAAAATGTCTTTAAATCCAATTTTCGACTGATTTAAATTAGCATCTAAAGAAAGATCACCTAAGTTTTTAGAAATTGCTGCAATCGAAGAATATCCAACCTTAACTTTATTTTGAAGTAACGTTTGAGGTGTTTTTAAATACAAATCATTCAGATAGGCATTTTTAGGTCCATAAAAAAAGTTGGTTTTTAGAGATTGAATCTGTAATCCGCTTTTATCGTTTGCCGTTAAAGTTTTTATATTCCCGGAAATTGTGTCATTTCCATAATATAATTTTTCTGCTTTAAAGTTCAGTTTATCCAAATCCAAATGACTGTAATCAATACCTTTTAAAACTGGTTTCGATTGCATATCATCAAATTTGAAAGCAATGTTTTCTATATTAACATCATTCAATTTTACCTTCCAGCCTGCTTGTTTAATTGCAGTTGAATCTAAATTGGGCGTTTTTATTTGTTTGTCTTTTGTACCTAAACGTAAATTACCTTTTAGATTTTTTAATTCGAAAGTATCAAAATCTAAAAGCTGATTATTCAAATCGATTTTATTAACCGATAAATCAAGGCTTCCTAATTTTATCCCTGAATCTAATTTTGAATCTTTATTATCGTATGTAATATCAATTTTAGACAAACTGATTTTGCCTAAATTCAAATTGAAATCTTTCCTTTTCGAAATAGTATCAACAGTTTCTACGGATACTTCTGCAATTTTTTCGACTGCATCCTGATCTAAAACCAATTTCAATCCTTCTAACTTAATGTTCGGAATATCAAAATTCATTTTATCTAAATCAAATTCCTTGAATTTGGTATCGAAATGTGTTAGATTAACCTTTACATCATTCTTAGAAAAATCATCTTTAAAATTGAACTTGACATTGTCCAGATTCACTTTTACAACAGATATTTTGAAAGGTTTCGCATTCGGGTCTTCTACTTTTGGTTCTTTTGATTCGAAAGCTTTTATGATATAATCAAAATTAAAAACGCCGTTTTTATTTCTGGAAATATTGGCATTGACATTTTCCAGCGAAACCGAATTGATTTCTAATTCGCTGCTTACTAATTTAAACAAATCAACATCAAGCTCTAAACGTTTACCTGCCAGCAAAGTATCTTTCTTTTGGTCTTCAAAATAAAAACCTTCCAAAACTATATCTTTTGGAAATTGAATCGAAATATGATCTAATGCTACTTTAGTTTTTATCTTATTATGCAGGTATGTGATGGCCTTATCCTTTGCATAATTTTGAATGGACGGAACCTGAATTAAAACAATTAGGAGTAATAAAAGTACAATGACAGAAACCACGCACCAAAGTAGTATACGTAGTGTTTTTTTAAGAAAATGAATGGGTTTCTTATTCATACGTCAATAAAACACGTTAGATTAAAGTAGCGTTATTATAAGGCTGTATTGCTACAGCCTACAAAATTGTAAATTTTAAACCCTAACAATTTACACAATTACGGGCAATTATTCTAAAATTTTACGGACAAATAATTATTTTCTTACTTTTAAAAATGCTTTTTTTAAATAGAAACTTTGCGTCTTAGCGTCTTTACCAGTTTTTTATAAACGGTTTTTTATTTCTATTTTGCTAGTTCCCACAAAGTCGAAGAGTTGTAAATAATAAAATAAAACCTTAAAATTTAATATGCCCCCATTTTTCCTGAACAGTACTAATCTTCTGTTGAAGTTTCGCTAAGAATTTTTGATGTTGTTCTGATTCCGGATTGAAACTTCTGTGGCGCAAACTTTTTTGAATTTCTAAAATTTCCTGCAGGGTTGAAATACTATTTTCCGAGATATAATTCTCGCTGAATTTATGCCAGATATAATCAATTGCGACTTGATTAGGATGCAGCATATCTTCGGCATAAAAACGATAATCACGAAGTTCATCCATCATGATTTCGTAAGAAGGGAAATATTCCATCCCTGAAAGCCGTCGACTTCGCTCAGAATGACATTCTTTTAAAAGAGAATGAATTGCTGCAAACAAATGCGATTTACTCCATTGATTTTCTGCAAAACCATCTTTGATATGACGTACCGGTGAAACAGTAAAAATGAAATTTACGTTTGGATTTAAAGCCTGAATGAAATCAATTGTATTTTGAATGCTTTGCTGAATAACATCAACTGGTAACAATTCTTTTGAGAATTGCATTTGAGGAACTTTATGGCAATTGGCAACTATTTCATCACTTTCGATATTTCGATAAACCCATGAAGTTCCATAGGTTATAATAATATGTGAAGCTTCTTTTAGTTGCTTGTTGGTTTCCGAAATAGCTTTATTGAGTGTTTCCAGTAATTCCTCTCTGTCTGAATTACTTAAGTCCGAATGTACTTCATAACTATGCCACCGTTCGTTATAGAAGAAAACATCTTTCTCTGTATAAAATTCCTCCCTGAATACTCTCCTGATTATTTTTTCGATCGAAACCGGGTTAAAAATAATCCCAAACGGATTGGTTTCATTCTGGAATTTAAAATAATCAAATTTCTCCGCCATATTTTCTGCGAAACAGGAACCAATAGAAATTATCTTCGAATTATAATCAATTGAATTATTGGTTTTCCGAATCTGAATTGGAGTTCTGAATTGCATGGCTTTTTTATTCAAAAATACATTTTAAAACTCATTTACAGATCAAAAAAAATCCCCAACATCAATTATTATTGATGATTGGGGATTGATCATTGTATTAAAAGCTAATTAATAAGTAATCGCTAATTTGAAAGAATCTTTAGCATCTCCAGCAGATGCTTCAGTAAGGAAATTACTGCTATTGTATTTATTAGTAGTAGTTACAGTTGCTGTTTGGATAACTTTTCCATTACTATCATATGTTACAGTAGTGTTTGTTATTGAGTTATTCACTGATGAGAAATCAAAATTATCATCTAAATCCAATAAAAGTTTTATTCCTGTTATGTTAGTAAAAGGACTTTTCTTATCATCAAATGTACTTGTAATTTTTTCTGATCCTGCATCGCTATATTCTGTAGAAACAAGATTTCCGTTGGAAAAAGTATAAGTAGTAGTGCCATCAAATGGAATTTCTACTTTATTGACTATTGCAGATGATTTTGCAGTAATAGTCCCGTTTGCATTATAAACAAAAGTTAATTTTGACTGAGTCGTTTTACTAGCTTCTCTAGTAGTAATTTTAGAAACTAATTTACCACCTTCATATGCATAAACATCAGTAGAGTACAAAACACTTGAACGGTATAACTCAACTTTAGTTATAACATCACCTGTATAAGTGTAAACAGTTCTAGAAGCATCTGTAGTAGCGATGTCTTTCAACTTGTTTCCGTCGTAAGTTAAAGTATAATCAAGGCTTCCTGACTTTCCATTTTCAACTGTTGTTTCAACAATTTTTTTTGGTAATAATGCTTCAGATGCAACATCTGTTGAATCATCACTAGAACAAGAAGAAATAAGCACCATCGATAAAGCGCTAAAAAGGCATAAAATTTTTTTCATTTTGATTTGTTAAATTTATTATTGCCGCAAACTTAGTACAACCCAAAATCAAAACCTTACGGGATTCCACATTACAACTTAAAAAAACACAATATAATTTAAACACTTCTTAATAGACTAATGGAAAAACAACATAGGTAAGTAATAAAATTTAGTCAAAAAGCAAAATCCCGTATAAATATCTGGCTGTTTTCTTAAGAAAGAAAAAAACTTTTGTTGCTGCCAGAAGATGATCTTATCCTGACTTGTCATATTTAAATTTAAGATTGTCGAATTTCTCCGTCATATTTTCTGTAAGACAAAAAACAATAGAAATTATCTTCGAATTACAATCAATTAGAAGTGCCTATTTCAATTCTTAATTGCATTTGTTGAAATTTTAAACACGAATTTTTTTACCAATAAAAAACCAAATACAGAAAATATTTGGTTGTTATAAAGCTTAAAAACCTATGTAAGATTAGTAGGTGTACTCCGTTATCTCATCATTATTAGAAGAGCTCGTTTGTGTTTGTTTTAAAGGATAATCCTTTTCATTATATTCATAGAAACTATTAAAGATAGTAGTTGTAGTATTTCCATTGGATATACTAACATACGTCAATTTGGTTACATTATTAAGACTAGTGCTCGTTTCTGAATCAATAAGCAAGTTATAACCTAAAATATTTTTGAACGGATTATTCTTAACATCATATTCGTATGTTTTGGTATACGAACTTCCCTGATAAACCTCTGTTTTTTGTGTAAGATTTCCATCTAAATAAGTTAAAACTCCTTCTGATTTTTTCGTCTCTATTCCATTCGAGTCAACAGAATAAGTTATAAAAGATATTGTACCATTTGTATTGTATGTGTATACACTTTTAGAAATATAGGTCTGAATCCCTATTTCTGTTAACAAATCTATTTTTAATTTTCCATTTTCGTAGGTAAATTCATTTGTAGAACTAATATTTCCTTCCTCAGCAAAATCTTCAATTTTAGTTATAAAATCTCCGGTATAAGTATAAACTTGTTTATCATTCTGTGTATAACCAGCACTCACTATTTTATTTCCAACATAGGTAATAGATACCACATCGTTATCTCCGGGAGAGTTAGAATATTCGTAAATAACCGACTTGGGTAAAACAACATTTGTTTCATTTGCAGAACTACTCTCATTATAACAAGAACCAAGCATTAAAGCTAATAATCCAAAAAGACATGATTTTTTTTTCATTTTTGATAAGTTAAATTTGTTAATGATGTAAACGTAATACACATCAAAATCAAAACCTTACGGGATTCCACATTAAAAACATATAATATAGCTCAAAGATTTCTTAATGCAGCAATAACAAACGATGTATACAAATAATTATTTAATTAGAAAATTAGCTCTTTTTATTAGTCCAATGATAAAAACATATTTAATAAAAAACTAAAACCTTCAAGACTAAAAAAAACACCAGTAATTTCAGCTGTAAAAAAAATTACATTTTTAATAACAAAAAGCAACTTTACAAAGCCAAACTATTCACTACTTTTGCATCTTCAATAAATTTAAACTCACACATGAAATTATTATATTCTTATATAATCAAGCACAAAATGCTGTTGCTTTTTGCTTTGATTATGGCCTCTATAAACATTTGTTTCAGCTTATCAGACTCTATTATTACCGGTAAATTAATGCAGGATTGCGGTGTTGGTTTGCATAAATACGAAGGAAACGAAATAGGCTTTTTAAAATCTTTGTCTTTCTGGTTGGGTCTTTCGCTTGGTGCTGCAATGATCTCCAGAATCACCAAAAACTTTCAGGATTATTTTACCAATGTGGTAATTCAACGTACCGGAGCGCAAATGTATACGGACGGAATTAAAAAATCACTCGATTTGCCTTATGCTGAATTCGAAGATCAGCGAAGTGGTGAAACATTAAGTAAATTGACGAAAGTACGCTCTGATTCCGAAAAATTAATTACACTTTCGATCTCCCTAATTTTTCAAACTATTATCGGATTCATATTCGTAATTGTTTATGTAGCCCGAATCGATTACCGTATTTCGCTTATCTTTTTGGTTACAGCTCCAATTATCGCGTTAATCAGTTCGTATCTGGGTAAAAAAATCAAAATTGTTTCTCGAAAAATTGTCAATCAAACCAATGCTTTAGCTGGTTCTACAACCGAAAGTTTAAGAAACATTGAATTGGTAAAAAGTCTTGGATTAACGTATCAGGAAGAAAAACGTTTAAATTTAAACACCTTCAAAATTCTACAGCTTGAACTGGAGAAAATCCGTTTTATCAGAAGTTTGAGTTTTATTCAGGGTACAACGGTTCATTTTTTAAGAACTTGTGTTGTTTTTACTTTGTACTATTTTTTGTTTGGACATAAAATTATTGTTGGTGATTTATTGACCATGGTATTTTTCACTTTCTTTATTTTTGGCCCATTACAGGAATTAGGGAATTTCATTATTGCATTGAACGAGACTAAAGTTTCTATGGAAAATTTTAAAACTTTATTAAGTGCACCAAAAGAATTTCGTCCAAAATCTCCAAAACATGTTGGAGCAATTCGGTCTTTACTTTTTTCTAATGTGAGTTTTCAGCATAAAACTGCTAAATTCAAAGCGGTTGAAAATATTAATTTTGAAATCAAACAAGGAGAAACTGTTGCTTTTGTTGGCCCGTCCGGATCCGGAAAAACAACGTTAGTAAAACTATTAGTTGGATTATATACACCTGCTGAGGGACAAGTGTTTTACAATGATATTGATTCTACCGAAATTGATCTATTAGATTTAAGAAAACAATTGGGTTTTGTAACTCAGGATGCTCAATTATTTTCAGGAACAATTCGCGAAAACTTATTGTTTGTAAGACCTAATGCAACAGATGAAGACTTGTATGATGCCTTAAAAAAAGCCAGTTGCGAGAAATTGCTGCAACGTGCTGAAGATGGTTTAAATACCACAATCGGTGAAGGCGGAATTAAAGTTTCCGGTGGTGAAAAGCAACGTTTATCTATTGCTCGTGCTATCTTAAGAAATCCTAATTTATTGATTTTTGATGAAGCTACTTCTGCCCTGGATTCAATCACCGAAGAAGAAATAAATGCTACCATTAGAAATATATCAGATCAAAACAGAATCACGGTTTTAATCGCACACAGATTATCAACTGTATTACATGCCGATAAAATATTTGTCCTTGAACAAGGTAAAATTATTGAATCAGGTAGACATGAGGATTTGATTGTTGAAAAAGGTTTGTATTACGCTATGTGGCGTCAGCAAATTGGGGAAAGAAAGTAAGTTTTTAAGGTTCTAAGTTACTAAGTTTTTTTTTAAATCTCGCAAAGACGCAAAGTCGCTAAGTTTTTTTTAAAGCTTTGCGACTTTCTTTTTCTATAATTTAAGTTTTTTAATGCTTTGCGGCTTTGTTTTTTTTTGTAAGCCTTTAAAAAGAAAAATCGCGCAAAGGCGCAGAGGCGCAAAGTTTTTAACTCTGTACTTTCTTTAAAGATTATTAACTATTCTTGTAATACCAAACTTAATTAAAGGCACATTAAAATTTATCAGTAAACCTAATTTGATTTTTGTAATTTTCAAATATGTCATAATTTGTTTTGCGTGTACTTCTGTTATTTTTTCAATTGATTTAATTTCTAAAATCAATTTATTCTCAATTATTAAATCAGTTCGAAAACCAATATCAAGTTTTATTTCATCCCAAATAACGGGAAGTGTTTTTTGCCTTTCTACGATCAATCCTTTTTTAGTTAATTCATAATATAAAATTGCTTCATAAACTGATTCCAATAAACCAGGTCCTAGTTTCACATGCATTTTGTAACAGATATCGACCACGATAGCTGAAATTTCATTCTCGGTAACACTCAATAAATTAAAGTATAAACTTACAAATATAGTTTTCTAAAACAAAAAAAAATCGCAAAGCTTAAAAAACTTTGCGACTTTGCGCGAAATAAAAAAACTTATTTCACAAAATCAACTGCATGAGACAAAGCCTCAGCAATTCCGCTTGCATTCTTCCCTTTTCCAGATGCGAAGAAAGGTTGTCCTCCTCCGTTTCCTTCAATATATTTTCCTAATTCTTTGATAACAGTATTTGCATTTAAGCTTTTGCTTGCTACTAATTCTTTAGCGATATAACAGTGAATATTTGGCAAATCCTCTTCTACAGAAGCTAAAAACACAAACGAATCTGCTTTTGAACTTCCTAATGCAGAAGCCAGTTCTTTTGTCGAAGCCATGCTTAAATCTACTTGTTTCGCAAGGAAATTTACTCCATTTATTTCTTGGAAATCTTTCTCTAATTCCGTTTTTAAAGCATTTACTTTTTCTTTTAGTAATTGCTCAATTTGCTTTTTCAGTTTAGCATTATCATCTTGTAAAGAAGCCACTGATTTCAAAACATCTTGTGGATTTTTTAATGTTTCTTTAATTTCAGATAAAGTATTCTCTTGATTTTTATAGAAATCTTTTACTGCATCACCTGTAATCGCTTCAATACGACGAATTCCAGCCGCTACTGCACCTTCAGAAATAATTTTGAAATGCCAGATTTCTGCCGTGTTTTTCACGTGAATTCCACCACAAAGTTCTTTACTTTCACCAAATTCAATCATACGAACATTATCTCCGTATTTTTCTCCAAATAAAGCCATTGCACCCTTATCTAATGCTTCTTTAATCGGAATATTTCTGTGTTCTACTAATTGCAATTGTGCTTCAATTTGCGCATTTACACTTGCTTCAACCTGACGTAATTCTTCCTCTGAAACTTTAGAAAAATGCGAAAAGTCAAAACGCAAATAGTTAGGATTTACCAAGGAACCTTTTTGCTCAACGTGAGTTCCAAGAAGGTTTCTCAAAGCCAAATGCATTAAATGCGTAGCAGAGTGATTTTTAGAAGTTGAACTTCTTAAACCGGTATTTACTTTTGCTGTAAAACCAGCTTCAATATTTTCAGGCAATTGTTTTGCAAAATGCAAAATCAAATTGTTCTCTTTCTTCGTATCAATGATTTCGATCGTTTCATTTGCAGAAACTAAAGTTCCTTTATCCCCTACTTGTCCTCCACCTTCCGGATAAAAAGGTGTGTTGTCTAAAACGATTTGGTATAGAATTCCGTCTTTCTTAGAATCAACTTTACGGATTCTGGTGATTTTTACCTCGTTTTCTACTTTATCATATCCAACGAAAGTTTCTACATTTCCCGGAATCAAAATGGTCCAGTCTTCTGTTGAAACTTCTGATGCTGCACGTGAACGATTTTTTTGTTCCTGCATCGATGCATCAAATTCTGTTTCATTAAAAGACATTCCCTTTTCTTTCAGGATCAAAGCCGTCAAATCTTTAGGAAAACCAAAAGTATCGTACAATTCAAATGCTTTTGCTCCCGCGACTTCTGAACCTTTAGTTTGTGCAATTACGTTATCTAATAATTGTAAACCCTGATCAAGAGTTCTTAAGAAAGAAGCTTCTTCTTCACGAATTACATTGGTAACCAATTGTTGTTGCGATTTGATTTCAGGGAAAAATTCTCCCATTTGGTTTGCCAAAACTTCTACTAATTTATTGATAAAAGGTTCTTTTGTACCTAAAAATGTAAATCCGTAACGAATTGCACGACGTAAAATTCTGCGAATTACATAACCGGCTCCAGTGTTTGATGGTAATTGTCCGTCAGCAATTGCAAACGCAACCGCACGAACGTGATCTACCACAACACGAATCGCAATATTCGTTTTATTTTGTTCTTCACTGATGTTTTTAACTTCATCAGATGTATATTTTAGACCTGTAATTTGTTCTACTTTCTCGATAAGCGGTGTAAAAACATCGGTATCATAATTGGATGTTTTTCCTTGCAAAGCCATACACAAACGCTCAAATCCCATTCCGGTATCTACGTGTTGTGCAGGAAGTTTATCTAAAGATCCATCAGCTTTACGATTGAATTCCATGAATACATTATTCCAGATTTCTACCACTTGCGGATGATCATTATTTACTAAACTTTTTCCTGAAACTTTTGCTTTTTCCTCTTCTGAACGTAAATCAACGTGAATTTCAGAACAAGGTCCACAGGGTCCCTGATCTCCCATTTCCCAGAAATTATCTTTTTTATTTCCAAGGATAATTCGGTCCTCATCAATTAATGTTTTCCAGATATCCCAAGCTTCCTGATCAAAAGGAACATTGTCTTCTTTGCTTCCTTCAAAAACAGAAACATAAAGATTTTCCTTTGGAATTTTATACACTTCTGTCAAAAGTTGCCAAGCCCAATTGATCGCTTCTTTTTTGAAATAATCACCAAAAGACCAGTTGCCTAACATTTCGAACATGGTATGATGATAGGTATCAAAACCTACATCTTCAAGATCGTTATGTTTTCCGGAAACACGAAGACATTTTTGCGTATCGGCTATTCTTTTACTTTTTGGTGTTCCATTTCCTAAAAAGTATTCTTTGAACTGGGCCATTCCCGAGTTGTTGAACATTAAGGTTGGATCGTCTTTAAGTACAATAGGAGCCGACGGAACGATTAAGTGCCCGTTGCTTTTAAAAAAATCTAAAAATTGTTTACGTACGTCTTGTGATTTCATGTTATAATTAGAAATGTAATAATGTGATGATTTGATAATGTGTCAATTAGATAATTTACTTCATCTGAAAAATATGTTAATGTTATTTTTTAATTAGAAATTTACCGTTCAAAGTAATAAATTTCACTTTAAAGACATTATCTAATTATCAAATTGACACATTACCTAATTGTATTTTATTCTTGAAAAAAAGCTTAGAACAAGTGAAACATTTATTAAATTTGTTCGACTAACTCATTTTACAAGCTGCAAAAATAGGGTATTTTAAAATATGGCGAAAGTAAAATATTATTACGACTCAGAAAATCTGGCTTATACGAAAATAAAAACCAGGAAAAGAATCAAAATCGGCTACGCATTATTGTTTTTACTGGCTTCCGCGCTCTTTGGCTTTTTAGTTTTTGTACTCTTACTTAATACTCCATATTTTGAGACACCAAAGGATCGCTTACAAGCACGTGAAATCGAGAACCTGAAATTGCAATATGCCATTTTGAACAAAAAACTGGATGAAATCGATGATGTAACTGAGGCTTTAGAAAATAGGGACAATAATATTTACAGGGTTTATTTTAATAAAACTGAAATTCCGGATTCTATCAGAAAAGCAGGTTTTAGAGATTCTAAACGTTATAAAGACCTGGAAGGCTATAACAACTCGCAATTGGTACTAAACACGACAAAACGAATTGACAGATTATCAAAAGAATTAGCCATTCAGTCCAGATCATTAGATGAAATTTTGAAATTGGCCAGCACAAAAGGCAATCTATTATTGGCAATTCCCGCGATCCAGCCTGTCAGGAATGAGAATTTAAAACGAATGGCTTCCGGATTTGGCTATAGAACTGACCCTTTCACGAAAGTGCGAAAAATGCATAACGGAATGGATTTCACAGCCAATACAGGCGCTCCGGTTTATGCCACAGGCGATGGAGTGGTCGAAAGAGCCGATAACTCGGCTTCCGGATTTGGAAATCATGTTGTAATCAGGCACGGTTTTGGATACGAAAGTTTGTATGCACATTTGAGCAAATACAATTGCAGAGCCGGACAACACGTAAAAAGAGGTGATGTCATTGGATATGTTGGAAGTACCGGTAGATCCGAAGGTCCACATTGTCATTATGAAGTGCATAAAGACGGAAAAGTCGTGAATCCGCTCAACTTTTATTACGGAAATATATCGGCAGTAGAATACGTGGCGATATCACAAATGGCAAATCAGGAAAATCAGTCATTAGATTAATCCTCCAAAAAGTAGTATTTTTGGAATAAAATAGAAAATTAAAAATCATGCATATTGAGCTTTCAAAAGATAAAAGGTATTATAGCATTGGCGAAGTAGCCAAAGCTTTTAATGTCAATGCATCATTGATTCGGTTTTGGGATAGCGAATTCGATATCTTAAAACCTAAAAAGAACGCCAAAGGCAACAGAATGTTTACGCCGGATGATATCACTAATCTTCAATTAATTTATCACCTGGTTAAAGAAAGAGGTTTTACACTGGATGGTGCCAGAACGCATCTTAAAGAAGGTCAAAAGAAAACATTAGATAAATTCGAAATAATACGTAAATTAGAGACCATAAAAACACAATTAAACGAAATCAAGAACGAATTATAGTATATTTAGTAAAAAATTACAAACAAACTTAAATTAAAACGAATATGAAAAAATGGTTAATCCCCGTAGGAATTATAGTAGTACTGATTGCTATTATTGCTTTTTGGTCAATTGGAATTAAAAATACTGGTTTGCAAAAAAATCAGGCAGTTAACAAAGAATGGGGAAATGTTAGCACAACTTACCAAAGAAGAAATGATCTTATTGGAAATTTAGTTAATACTGTAAAAGGTGCTGCCGATTTTGAAAAATCAACTTTAACAGCGGTTATCGAAGCTCGTGCAAAAGCTACTTCTGTAACAATTGATCCGAGTAACGTAACTCCTGAGCAATTGGCTCAATACAACCAGGCTCAAAGTGGGGTATCATCTTCTTTATCAAGATTATTAGTTTCTGTTGAGCAATATCCTACATTAAAAGCAAATGAAAATTTCTTGAAATTACAGGATGAATTGGCTAGTACAGAAAATCAAATTTTAACAGCAAGAACTCGTTTTAACGAAGCTGTACAAGATTATAATGGTTATATACTTGCTATCCCAAACAAATGGTTCTTAGATTATAAAGAAAAACCATATTTTGAAGCTGTTGCAGGTGCTGATAAACCAGTTGAAGTAAAATTCTAAATTTAGATTGTTAGACTTCTTAGAATATAAGATTTAGTCTAAGAATCTAACATCAATAATCTATCCCGATAGCTATCGGGACTAAAATAATTTCGATGTCAAAAGTAGAAGATTTTTTATCCAAAGAAGAAGAACTAGATATTGTTGAAGCTATTCGCGTGGCTGAAAAAAATACTTCTGGCGAAATTAGAGTACATATAGAACAAACAACTTCTAAGGTTCCTTTTGACAGGGCTTTAGAAGTTTTTCATGAATTAAAAATGAATGAAACCCAACAAAAAAATGGGGTTTTATTTTATTTTGCCGTAGCCGATAAAACGTTTGCTATTTGCGGGGACAAAGGCATAAATGATGTTGTTGCACCAGATTTTTGGGATTCTACCAAAGATACCATGATCACACAATTTAAATCAGGAAACTTTAAGCAAGGCATTGTAGATGGCATTTTAAATGCCGGTGAACAATTAAAAAAGTACTTTCCATGGTCTGAAGGTGACACAAACGAATTATCAAACGAAATCTCAAAAGGATAAATAATGAAAATTTCCAAAAACAAAATATCTCATTCAAAAGGACTTTTTCAGTTTACCTTTTTGTTACTCGCTTTTTTTACTACCACTTGTATTTTTGCACAATTTACAATTCCGGAGAAACCAAGTCTTCAAACATCTGTTTATGATTATGCTAACGTTTTAAGCCCAACTGAAAAAGCACAGCTTGAAGAAAAACTAATTCGTTATTCAGATTCTACTACAACTCAAATTGTAGTAATTACAATAGAAAGCCTAAAAAGTGAAGATGTAAGTCAGCTGGCAACAAAATGGGGACAAACTTGGGGAATAGGAGGAACTGCAAAAGATGACAATGGTGTTGTAATTTTGTTGGCTAAAGCTGAAAAGAAAATTGCAATCAATCCCGGATACGGAGTTGAAGATCGTCTGACTGCCGGAATTGGTGGAACGATAATTCGAAATATTATTATTCCGGAGTTTAAAGCGGGAAGTTTTTATAACGGACTTGACAAAGGAACTGATGCCATAATTGATGTTTTTAAAGGAAAATTCAAGGGCGAACGCAAGCAAGCCAAAGGAAATGATTTTCCAATACTCCCTTTTATTGTAATTGTTGTAATTGTATTAATTTTACTGTCCCGAAATAAAGGCGGTGGAGGAAATTCAGGCAATAACAATGGTGGAGGCCCTAGCCTGCTCGATGTTATTCTTTTAAGTAGTCTTGGAAGAAGTAGCGGAGGCGGATTTGGAGGTTTCGGCGGAGGATCATCCGGTGGAGGTGGCGGAGGCTTTGGTGGAGGTTTTGGCGGAGGCGGATTCTCCGGTGGAGGTTCCAGCGGAGGCTGGTAAATAGATTTTGTTTCAAGTTTTTTTTTAGTTTCAGGTTTCAGGTTTTATGCTAATTTTTTTAGCTTAAATTTATAATTCATAATTTACAAATAATAATTCAATATAGATGTTATCACATAAAGCAAAATACGCCCTTAAGGCCTTACTTTATTTAGCAGAACAAGACGAAAATCACATTTCAAGAACGATAGAAATTGCTGATGGCGCCAATATTCCTAAAAAGTTTTTAGAGCAAATTTTATTGGATCTAAAACGAGGACGTTTTGTGAGTAGTAAGCAAGGAAAATTTGGCGGATATTATTTGATACGCTCCAAAAATGATATTACTTTGGCAGAAATTCACCGTTTATTTGACGGTGCAATTGCGCTTTTACCCTGTGCTTCGTTAAACTTTTACGAACCATGCTCCGATTGTAAAACCGAGGAAGAATGCAGTCTAAGACATGGTCTAATGATCATTCGTGACGAGACCCTTAAAGCAATGCAAGGCATTACAATCGCCTCATTAGTAAAGAAATAAAAAAATATTTCCTAATTCCTAGTAAATCTATAGAATTTACATATATTTGCAAAAAAAATCAACTAACCAATTTACAAATTTTAACCAATATGAAAGTAAATTACAATCGATCAGGTGTATCAAAAAATCTTTTGCAAAGAAACCAAAATAGTCAATTCACTACTTTGAAAAACAATACTTCTATGATGTGTATGTGCTGGTAAAAAAAATTTATTTTAAATTCTACTAATCACATATACTTACTATAAAAAATGAAAAATTCTATAAAAAATATACTTACAGTACTATCCATTTTAACTTTCTCATTATCATTTGCACAAAACATTGAAGGCGTAGTTAAAACTAGCGAAGGCACACCACTGGAAGCTGTTAACGTTGTTATAAAAGGAACAACATCCAATAGCACAACAGACAACAACGGAAAATTTATTATCGATACTAAAGGAAAACTTCCTTTGACTCTTTTAGTTCAATATGTAGGATACAAAACTACCGAAATTGAATTTACTGATCTGCCAACTTCTTTATTACCAGTAACACTTAAAGAAGAAAATGAACTTATAGAAGTTGTCGTTTCTTCAAGAAGAAGAATAGAAAAAGTTCAGGATGTGCCCATCGCAATATCTGTTATTACAGGTAAACAAGCGGAACAAACAGGAGCTTTTAACGTAAACCGTATCAAAGAATTGGTTCCATCAGTACAATTATATTCATCAAATCCCAGAAATACAGGTATCAACATTCGTAGTCTTGGTTCTCCTTTTGGGCTCACCAATGACGGTATTGATCCGGGAGTTGGGTTTTATGTAGATGGTGTGTATTATGCACGTCCCGCTGCAACAACTTTAGATTTTATTGATGTTGAACAAATTGAGGTATTGCGTGGACCACAAGGATCATTGTTTGGAAAAAATACTACTTCGGGTGCATTTAATATTACAACTCGTAAACCAAGTTTTACTTCAGGAGCTGATTTTGAACTGAGCTACGGAAACTATGCATTTCTACAAGCTAAAGCATCTGTTACAGGAGCGTTAGGAAAAAAGGTTGCAGGTCGTTTGTCTTTTTCAGGTACACAACGTGACGGTTTAATTGATAATGTTGTAACCGGAAGACCTACAAATACTCTAAACAACCAGGGAATCAGAGGTCAGTTACTTTGGACTCCAACAGTAAATACCAATATTATATTGGCTGCAGACATTACAACGCAACGTCCTGACGGATATGCACAAGTAGTTGCAGGTGTTGCTCCTACACAAAGACCTGCTTATCGTCAGTTTGATGCCATCATTAAAGATTTTAATTACCAACTACCTTCTTTAAATGCTTTTGACCGTAAAATAGATCATGATACGCCATGGCGATCAGGACAAGACATGGGAGGTATCTCTCTTAATATCGATACAAAGATCGGATCAGGAACACTTACCTCAACTACAGCCTGGCGTTTTTGGAATTGGGATCCATCAAATGACCGAGATTTTACAGGATTACAAGTATTGGCATTATCACAAAATCCAACAAGACAAACACAATTCACTCAAGAAGTTCGTTACGCAGGTCAACTTACAGAAAAAATTAGTGGTGTTGTAGGGGTATTCTTTATCGATCAAACCTCCCAAACAGACGGTACAGAAGAATCCGGTAATGCCCAATGGAGATTTGCACAAAGTACAACAAGTCCTTTATGGAAAACTCCAGGTCTTTTTGAAGGGTACGGAATCAAAACAGATGCTAATATCAGATCTTCAAGTGCGGCAGTATTTGGACAAATTGACTGGGCTATTACAGATCGTCTTCACGTTTTACCAGGTTTGAGATATAATTTTGATAAAAAAGACGCGCATTACGCTCGTACAACATACGGAGGTCTTCAAACTACTGATCCGGCACTACTGGCTTTGAAAAAATTAGTTTATTCTGATCAGGCATTTGATTCCAGCACTGACAATACTGACTTTTCAGGAAACTTAACTTTGACTTATAAAGTTTCAGATAAAATCAATGCTTACGCTACTTACGCAAAAAGTTACAAACCTGTTGGTGTGAATGTAGCCGGACTTCCAACCGATGCTAAAGGTGCGCCTTTATTGGATCTTGCAGTAATCAAACCGGAAAAAGTAAATCATTACGAAGTAGGTATAAAAACTTCTCCATTTAGAAACTCAGTATTCAACCTTGCTTTCTTTAATACAGACATTAAAGATTTCCAAACCAACGTACAAGCTGCTGAATTAGGTGTAAACCGTGGATATCTTGCCAATGCAGATAAAGTTCGTGTAAGAGGTGCTGAACTTGATGCCAGTTTTGTAATAAGCGAGCACTTAACAATTAATGGGGCTGCAACTTATACAGATGGTAAATATGTGAAATTTACAAATGCACCACTTCCTTTGGAAGAAACCGGAGCTCCGGTAGCTTTTAAAGATGTTTCCGGAACTGATTTACCAGGTGCATCAAAATGGGCAGGATCATTAGGAGGTGAATTATCTGACAGAGCTAAATTTTTCGGAAATTCAGGAAAGGTTTTTCTAGGTTTAGATTCATATGCACGTTCAGAATTCTCATCAAGTCCATCAGCTTCAAAATACTTAGTTGTTCCTGGTTATGCTATTTTCAACGCTCGTTTAGGTTTCCGCGCTTCTCAGGGTTTATCTGTTCACTTTTGGGGACGTAACCTTTTAAATAAAGATTACTACGAACAATTATTACCGGCTGGTGGAAACACAGGACAATATGCAGGAGTAATCGGTGATCAAAGAACTTATGGAATAACATTGAAATATTCGTTGTAAACACAGTTAGTTAGTTTAAATACACTAAAAACGAGGTAGGTTATAAAACTTACCTCGTTTTTTTATGCCAAAAAAGCATATAAGATTAGCTCAGATATTTAAACTTAACATATTAATCCAAAAACTTTTAGAGTCAATAATATCTATTAGGAAGGGATTAATTTTGCAATTATACTACAATTAATCAAAGATCTTAAGTTATTCCATCACGAAAAGCTGAGAAAATTCAATCTTTATACTTTGCAATCCTGCAACTTTAAAAAATAAATCAAATTAATGAAATGGGACAAATTTAAATATTTGTCCCATTTTTTTTTGTTTACTCATTAATCAATCGTACACCACATAAATGAACATTCATTGAAATTCTATGACGTCTTAATATACCCTATTTTATCATTTTTAAAACTTACAGAGCTTATTTACATTCTTTTATCCAGGTAATTTTGCATCGAATTTTCTGAAATCCAAAAAATTTCAGTAACCATAAATAAATATAATTATTAAAATTAAAAAATGAACAAAATGAACAAAGCGAAGCAGTTTCTTTACTTAAGTATAACCCTTGTACTGACAGTGTGTTTCCTATTAACTGGATGTAAAAAAAGTACTTCAGCAGAGACTGTCGGTTCTGTGAGTGAAAATACATCAGAAACCACGCGTTTTATAAATGGTACTTATGCTATCATGACAATGCAAAATCAAGGAGATTATAAACTAGTTGGCGGTCAGGAAAAAAATCCCTCTATTAAGCAATCCATAAAACAAATGCTTCAGCAATGGTGGTCAGTATCTGATTTAAATTCTGGTATGAAACAAGTACAGGAACTTACATCTGAAAATGGCATGCATAGTAAAGAATTTATTAACGAGATAAAAGAACTTGGTATTGATAAAATGTCTAAACAGGAATTTGATACTGAATTATCAAGTATTACAGATCCAGAGCAAAAAATTCATTTACAATTGTTGTATGATGCTTATAGTGATCTTGGCTATAACGCGATTGCAGGATGGGATCTGGGTAGAGCCAACTTCCTGTTAACTAGTTTTTATATAGCTGATTTCACCAATGAAAATACTGCCTTAGACAAATCGTTAGAAGTAGCTAAACGTATTCAAAAAACTTTTAAATCATGGGACGAATATAATAGAAGTTACATGTATGGCTATTTATACTGGAGCAATGAAAATCCAAAAGATCCATCTTCAAAATATGCGGAACGTCAAGGATTTATATCTGAATTAAAGAAAGATCCAAAAAGTCCTTTTCAATTAAAGTGGAACACAGAATTAAAAAAGGATTGGAAATAAAAATATTGTTTACGAAAAACAATTAATCACAAAAAAAAAAATAAAATTATGTCAGAATTAAAAATCCCCTTACTGTTTGAAAAAAATGAATACATAATTGATCAAAGGGCAAATCTTTTAAAGATAGGAAACACATATGATATCGTTGATACTGAAGGAAAAAAAATAGGTATTATTGACCAACAAATACCAGCATGGCACAAGTTATTATTACTTGTCTTAGACAAACAGGCATTTCCTTATACTTACCACTTTAAAGATGAAAAAGGTAACATTGGTGCAACTGTAAAAAGAGGATGGACCTATTTTATGTCTAAAATACAAATACTTGACGCTAATAATAATGTAATTGGCGTGATCAAAGAAAAATTTAACCTGATGGCACACAATACATTACTATTGAAGATAATAATGGTAACATAATAGCCAACATCAAATCTATTGATGCAGGTCTAAAGGCTTTTAATATCACAAACGCAAATGGGGCAAAAATGGGAACTATTGAAAAAAAGACGCAAGGAAAATTAATGGAAATGGCTGCGCAAGCACTAACTCTAAACAAAGATAAATATTTTGTAAATATAGATTTTGAATTTACAAATGACCCTAAAAAAATAATTGCTTTAGCAGGTTCTCTTGTGGTAGACATGACATTTAGAAATTAAAAAAAATCTCAATTAGATACCCTTTTTAGTAATATTAAAATAGTTTAGACAATAACGTTTGCATACTCAGTACTTGCAAAAACATACTCTAAACGAATAATGCAAACAACAAAAATTATTATGAGCGACACAACACATGGTGTAAGCATGCCTGAATACGCAGCCGCATTAGGAGCAATAACAACACATAACATTGATATTAATTTGATATTTAAAGCATTAAACATTGAATCTCAACAATGGACAGAAGTGTGCAATACTTATCAATTTTCAGCAATGACAGATATGGCAACGTACATGCAATACTTTGGCAACCCTTCATTATGCCCTAAATTCAGTAATCTCGTACAACCTCTTCCTTCAAGCACTAATACTTCAACAGCAAATTCATTTTTTGACCAGTTAATGAGTGGATTTTCAGATTTTGATATTGAGAGTGATGATGATGTTACAGAAGATGACACGCCTGTTGCAGATGACAAAAAACATTTACTTGCATTTGGTTCTATAATACTATATCAACATCCTGTAGAAACACTCCAAATTTATAGTTCTAAAAATGATTTGAAAGAAATGCTAGACAATGCATGGGAAATTACAAATACACAAGAGGCTATAGAAACACTTGACTGGCTTAAAGAAGCCGGACATCGAGATGAAGAAGTAGACACGCAAGATGAAGAAGTAAAAATAGCGATACAAGAGTACAGCAAAGCTTTATCACCTCAAATAAAATTAAATATAGATGCGGCTGGAAACTTTCAAGACGTGGATGCCTGGGATATTGAACGTATCGCTTCTGTAGCTCGCTATTGTTATGCTGCAGGTTATATAAATGAAGAAACTTGTTTTAAATATTTGGAAATTGCAAAAAACATGGCTACGGAAAGGTATAAAAATTGGTTCGAATATGCATCTTCTTTTATGACTGGACGTGCTGCTTTTTGGGGAAACAATCCTATTGCATTTGCATCTGCAATAAAAGAATCGCTACAAGACAAAAATAGTGTTTGGAATACAACGTGTATTGATTGGAAGAAATAGACTTAAATCAAATTATTCAATATTATAAACAATTAGTTGGTTTAAATACAGTAAAACTATGTAAGTTTAAAACTTACATAGTTTTTTATTTTAGATTGTAGATTTTAGATTTTTTGATTATCAAATTCGCTAAAGCTATTTTAAAACCTTTGTTGCTTGAACCTCTGCCTCTTTGAACCTTAAAAAAACCTACTCTTCTCTCTGCCTTCTCTTCCCTCCTTTTCCTTTTTCAGCACCTGCAAAATTTCCAATTTTATAACTTAGAGAAAACATGACATACCGTTTCAAAACTGTATTTTCTTCATCACGAATCGAGGTTGCCGAAATTGTTCTTGTAGCACTCAGGTTCTGATTCAGAACATCATAAACTTTTACTTTGGCATAGATTTTTTTATCAAAAAAACCATAGGACAAACTCGTATTCCATAAATAGAAATCTTTCTTGAAATTGCTGGAAATATTAGAATTATAGGTGTATCCAAAGTCATTCCCGAAAATTAAATTTGCCGGCCAGTAACTTGTCGTTTGCAAATTGATTCTGTGTACCACATTCGAACTTGCATCTCTTGAGGAATTTTCATAATTGGTTTGATTGTATGATAAACTATAAGATGGCGAAACAACCAGAAGTTCTCCGTATTCATAAGTCAGATTTACTTTTGGCGTAATTGCTGTTGATTTTGCGTTGTATAAAACAGCATTGGTAAACCCTTTATCAAAAGAATAACTACCGTTTAAACCAAAACCATATCTAAAAACGTGAGCATCCTTTTTTATAGATTGATTCCAGTTTCCACCAACCGAAGCCAAATAAGTACCCGAAATATTAACATAAGTTGTGGTTCTTTTTCCGCTATCATCATAAATAGAAGTAGAAACAACGTCATTATTATAATAATCTCCTTTTACATACAAACTATAACCGGAACGTGTTCGAAAATCATAATTTCTGAAACTAAAATTAGCACTATTTTTTTCAATAGGATTCAGATCCGGATTTCCTGTTATCGTATTCAACGGGTTCGTTAAATTTAATACCGGCATCAATTGAACTGCTGTAGGAAGAGCGTTTGAATAATCGTATTTGAATGATAAATTCTTAGAACGGCTAAATTTATACCTGATCTGAAAATCTCCATAAGGCAAAGCATATCGTTTATTAAGATCAGTAGCATTATTAAGATATAAAGAATGATTATCAAACTCCACAATAGCTGTTCTTGAATTCAGGTTAACGGTAAACTTGCTCTTCTGCCAGGTAATCCCCACCTTTGGGCTAAAGGAATTTTGCTTTGATGTCGTATAATTCGTCAAAGACTCATTTAAACTAGAGTAAGACTGTGTTGCAGCATCAAAATCAAATGTTTTCGCATCTTTCATTTCTTTAGTCCAGTCAAAATCAGATCCAAATCTAATTCGTAAAGAATCTGTTACTGGTTCTGTATATTCAAGCTCAAGCGAATAATTATCACTACTGTTATTATTTATACTTTTCTGGTTTCTATCGTCATTAGACTTACCATCCTGATAAAAAATAGTTTGAGAAAGATTTAATGTCTCTGCATCTGTCCTGGCATTGTTATTATCAAATACCACACTAAAATTACGGGACTTTTTCTTAAAAGCTTTATTGAAGTTAATCGTGTTCCCAAAAGTAGTATTTGTACTTTCTGAATAGGATTTGGCACTACTTTCATTCAGAGGTTCCCCATTTTCATCTTCAGAAAAACTAGACGAAGTCGAATTGCTATTCGAACGGGATTGATTGACTTTTGGCACAATTACCAATCGGGTCGTTGGATCAATTTTATATTCTAATTCAAAATTTACATTGTTTCCGGTACTTTCATTTCTTGTTTTAGAATCTGATGAAGTAGCAATATTTCCGGTTGGTAAAAAACTAACCTGATCAGATTTATTGTCATTATTATTAATCGAATTCGAAAAATTATAACTTCCCATTGCTGCCAGACTTTTAGACCAATCATCAGAATAATTAAGTCCCACTAAATTAGATTGCGTAATTCCTTTACCGCCTGAACTACTGCTATTGCCTTTACTGTTTCTCCCTCCTCCCATATTATCAAATACCTCATCTTGTGCAAATCCGGTAGAATTGATATTATTAGACGAAGCCAGCACACTTATCTTTTGTTTATTATTGAAAAAATTCAGAAGCAAACTACTTTCATAACGCTCATCAGAGCCGTATCCGCCAAGAATTTTACCAAAGTAGCCTTTGTTCTTCTTTTCATCAATTGTGATATTTATACTCGAATAATCCGAAGTCGATTCTTGTTTTGAAAGTTCCTCTTTCTTCGTTTTAAAATCCGAAACCTGAATTTTTTTGATAATTTCAGCAGGCAAATTCTTCAATGCTATAGCACCATCTTTATCAAAAAATGTTTTTCCGTTTACTAAAACCTGATTGACTTCCCTCCCATTTACGGTAATTTTACCATCAGTACCAACATCAAATCCCGGCAATTGCTTCAGTAAAGTCTCAACATTCGAATCTGGTCGGACTTTATAGGAACCTGCGTTAAACTCCAAAGTATCTTTTTTAATGGTAATGGGCGGCGCTTCACTTTTGATTACTACATTATCTAAAGCATTTGCAGCCTCAAGTAAATATAATTTACCAAAGTCTTTACTTTCCAGAAGTCCTTTTTCTTCCTCAAAATAGGGCTGATATCCCATATAATTCACCTTGAGAAAAATTGGTTTATCATATTTTTTGGTTTTTATACTAAAAGCCCCGTTTTTATCGGTTGTTGCATATTCGATGACGGTAGAATCTTTTACCGTTGTAAAATAAACGGTCGCCAACTCCAGTGGTAATTGTGTATTGATATCAATAACAGTTCCTTTAATAACAATATCATTCTGGGCATTGGCCGAATAACAAAAAAGAGAGAAAATTAGAAAATAATAAATTTTGGTCATAAAATGGTTAGTTAGAAACAATAAGACTCTAAAAGAGCCAAAAGGTTTAATTGTAATTTCAACATTTATTCAAATAGCATGCCATTTCGTTTGAAACAAATGATTTCAATTAAAAAGAAGACATAAAAAAAGTCCTCATTTCGAGGACTTTTAATTTTATTTTTCTCTGATATAAATATCGATTGGTACTCCTGAAAAGTCCCAATTTTCTCTAATCTTATTTTCAAGATATCTTTTGTATGGTTCCTTAACGTATTGTGGCATATTAGCAAAAAACACAAACTGAGGTGTTAAAGTTGGCAATTGCATACAATATTTAATTTTTACATATTTACCTTTTGTTGCCGGTGGCGGATAAGCTTCAATCACTTTCAACATAAATTCATTGAATTTAGAGGTTGGGATTCTTTGCTTTCTATTTTCAAAAACCTGAACAGTAGCTTCTAATGCTTTCAATAAACGTTGTTTCGTTAAAGCCGAAACGAACAAAATTGGCACATCTGTAAAAGGCATTAATTCTCGTTTGATTTTCTCTTCATAATCACGAGTCGACATGGTATCTTTTTCAACCAAATCCCATTTATTTACTAAGATTACAACACCTTTACGATTTTTTTCAGCCAACCAGAAAATACTTTGATCCTGACCTTCAAATCCACGAGTAGCATCAATCACTAAAATACAAATATCTGCATGCTCAATCGCACGAACAGAACGCATTACAGAGTAAAATTCTAAATCTTCCTTAACTTTTGCTTTACGACGGATTCCCGCAGTATCAACCAGGTTAAATTCAAAACCAAAACGGTCGAATTTTGTATCAATTGCATCACGGGTTGTTCCTGCAATATCTGTTACCATAAAACGTTCTTTACCAATTAAAGCATTGATAAAGCTTGATTTCCCTGCATTAGGACGCCCTACAACAGCAAAACGAGGCAAAACAACTTCTTCCTGAACGGGTTCGGGTTTCACCGGAAATGAGTCGATTAAAGCATCTAATAAATCTCCTGTTCCGCTTCCTGATATACTTGCAAATGTGAAATATTCTCCTAAACCAAGGTTATAAAACTCAATTGCATCTTTCTCACGCATTGCGTTATCTACCTTATTCACCGCCAATAAAACCGGTTTAGTTACTTTACGCAACAAACGGGCTACAACATCATCCATTGGTGTAATACCTTCCTCAACATCAACCACAAAAATAATAACATCAGCTTCGTCGATAGCTAATTCTACTTGCTTGCGGATTTCTCCCTCAAATACGTCATCAGAACCACGAACGTATCCGCCGGTATCAATTACAGAAAATTCTTTTCCGTTCCACTCGCTTTTACCATAGTTTCTGTCTCTGGTAACTCCAGAAACTGAATCTACAATAGCTTCTCTTCTTTGTATCAGCCTATTAAAAAGGGTTGATTTCCCTACATTAGGTCTTCCTACTATCGCAACAATGTTATTCATTTTTGTAAATTTTAGACTTTGGACTTTCGATTTCAGACTTTAGTTTCCTAAAATTCTATCACTTATAATTCCAAAATGCTTTATTTTAATTTTTTGCAAAGGTAGGTAAAAAAGTGACTAAGTCGCTAAGTTTCTAAGTACCTAAGTTTTTATATTTTTCAGGAGCTCTTTCCTGCTATCCGTTTCAATCTTTTGTTCCGCTAAAGCTCCACAAAAGGATTTCCACTTCTATCAGGGCTAGTCTTCAGTTTTCAGTATCAATTTTCAGTTATATACTAACCCTTTCACATTTCAAAACTTGAAACCTGAAACAAACTTAACTCTATTGATTATAACCAAACCTTTTAAGCATATTGGCATTGCTTCTCCAGTTTTTATTCACCTTTACAACTAATTCAATGTGAATTTGTTTACCAAAGAATTTCTCTAAATCAGCACGAGCATCGGTTCCTACTTTTTTAATAGCAGCGCCTTTATGTCCGATGATGATTCCTTTTTGAGTTTCGCGTTCTACCATAATGATCGAACGGATTCTGATAATTTTTTCATCTTCAAAAAATTCTTCCGTAACGATTTCAACCGCGTATGGAATCTCTTTGCTGTAGTTCAATAAGATTTTTTCACGAATCGTTTCGTTTACGAAAAAACGTTCCGGCTTGTCTGTTAATTGATCTTTTGGGTAATATGCCGGAGATTCTGGTAACAATTCAATGATTCTTCCAAAAACTTCAGGAACATTAAAATTCTGTAAAGCCGAGATTGGGAAAATTTCCGCGTTTGGCACTTTGGCTGTCCAGAATGCTACTTGCTCTTCTAATTGTTCCTGGTTCGAGTTGTCGATTTTATTCAACAACAGTAAAACCGGAATTTTAGCATGAATGATTTTATTAAAGAAAGCTTCATCTTTTAAGTCCTGCTCTCCTATTTCGACCATATAAACCAGAATATCAGCATCTTCAAAAGCCGATTTTACAAAGTTCATCATCGATTCCTGCATTTCATAAGCGGGTTTGATGATTCCGGGAGTATCCGATAATATAAGTTGAAAATCTTCGCCATTTACGATTCCAAGAATACGATGACGGGTTGTTTGTGCTTTTGATGTAATGATGGATAATCTTTCTCCAACAAAGGCGTTCATCAATGTTGATTTTCCAACGTTTGGATTCCCGATGATGTTTACAAAACCTGCTTTATGTGACATTTGTGTATTATTTAATTTGCAAAGGTAGTCATATCAACTCAATACAGAAAATAAAACATTTTTTAAAGTTTTCGTTGGATTTCTAGAAAATCGGCGTATCTTTGCACCCGAAACAACGCGGGATAGAGCAGTAGGCAGCTCGTCGGGCTCATAACCCGAAGGTCACAGGTTCGAGTCCTGTTCCCGCTACTAAGACAAAAAGCTTCAGAGAAATCTGGAGCTTTTTTTTGTTTAATTAAATTATTCCAGGAAATAGAAAAAGTCAGAGACTTTTATAAGGTTTAAATTTCTAAGAAGCAAAAAAAATGGCGCAAAGTCAGAGACGTTTGCGAAGCTTTTCATGAGAACAATTCGGAAAATGGAGGTTTGGATTAAATTAAGCCCATCATTCGGATTTGCTAATCATCTCAATAAAAAAACGATTTTCCTTATAATCAATTACCAAAATCTTTTATAGCAATTGTTAGCAATAGTGCCGATTATTTCTCAAAATTCCATAAATCCAGCCTAGTGATATTTTTTATTGTTCCTCCAAACATTCCCATATGACCTCTGGAATTCATGTCAAAAGTTCCCACGATTATTACATATTTTTTACTGTAATCATTTAAATTTTTCTTTTCAACAATTTCTTTTGAGAAGTTAACCCAAAAACCATTATTGGATATTCCTTTTGAGTAATCTTCTTTGTGTAAATAAATTGCATTTCCTTCAAATTCCAAATTTAAATATCCTATAACTTGAATTTGTTTTCCATCATATTTTTCTGGAGTTGAAATTAACCTTATTAGCGATATGTCAAATTCATGAAAAGGTATAGCTTGTTCTTTTTCACTTTTTGTTTTTTTAGCAGTTGTTTTATTCTGTGAAAAAGCGTTTAATGAAAATGCCAATAAAATTAAAACGATATATCTCATGTTGTACAATTTTGTTTGTCGATTAGGCATTACTGCTAAAATTCTGCCGCTTGGCGTAGTTAGGGAATAAAGATGCAAGATTTTTGGTTTAAACACAAACTCCTCAAATAGAAAACTATCTTTAAATGAAGCCTAAAACCCTAGCTTACCAAGCGACTGTTAGCGTTGGTTGTTTTCTGGTGTTTTGATTTCATTTTTATATTCTTCCTTATATTCTCCATTTTCATCAAACTTACTTTCGAATTGTCTATAATTGATGTTTCCAAAAATAGCATTCGATTTATTAATTCCCATAGAAAGTCGTAATTGAGTTTTATAATTTCCTTTAAAATTTGGCACTAGTGTTATGGCTATTTCTGTTGGAGGCAAAATGATTGTGCCAACCCCATTTCCACACATATAGACAAATCTTTCTTGTATAGGTTCCCATTTACCCAATCTATTTTTCGCTTCCAAAATCAAAGGGATTCTATCTCCAAAACCAATTGGGATGGTATCTTTTGTTCTATTTCTTAATAGCGCAATATAAAAATTATTAATTTTTTTAGAGCTTATTTGAATTTCAACTTTTTGCTCTTGCATAAATGAATAACGATTCTTTTTGTCCCATTCAATATAATATTCTGCGTTTGGAAGTTGTCGCTTTTCAATTTTTGAGCATTTCTTTCTATTCTCCTGAAATTCAGCAATTGAAAAAGATTCTATCTCTAATGATATAGAATCTTTCAATTTTCCTATATAGTTAAAATTATAGTTTGCAGTAGAAATCCAAGTAGGGCTTTCTTCATCAAAAAGGGATTCATATTTTAAATTCAAAGGATTTACTATTGTAGGAAATACAGTTAAAGGTTCGCTTTTGGGTTTATTTTTTTTACCTTCATTTTTACACCCAAAAAAGAATACGAAAATGGCTAAAATTAAATATAATCGTTTCATAAAGTTTGTTTACAATGACCGCCAACTTATTTACATGTGTGACAAAACAACAAAGCCATCTAAATTTGAGTAGATATGTGTGATAAATTTCATACATTATTTATTTTCAAATATGTATTTTTTTGACTACAAATTATTAAAAGCACTTTTAATTTGATTGATGCTTTTTGACATTTATGTGAGTGACTATGCGAACAAAATACAAAGAAAAAAATTAAGATGTACATCCTAAAATACTGTAATAATCCAAAATCATCTGGTTAGATATTTGAATACTTCCCGTTACTAAAGAAAAATACCATTTGAAAAAGTAGACTGCCCCAAAAAGGTAGACACTATTTGGGATATTTTCATGAAAACATCTCGGAAAGCGGGAGAACTTTGTGTCAATTATGAAGTTTTAGTGATGTTGAACCGACATTTAGCAACATAATACCAACCATTCTGCAAGAATATTTTATATCTTCCGAAAAAAATCAAAAATTAAAACCAAACTTTCAGAATGAAATATTTTTTTTCAATTTTAACACTATTTACTTTAATTAGCTGTTCAAGTCCTAATGAAGAAGAAGTTCAAAATCCAGATCCAGCTACTCAAACCCCAACAATTCAAAGCATTTCGACTAGTTCAACTAATATAGGCGATACTATTATAATTAATGGACAAAACTTTGACCCAAATTCAACTTATACTATTACTTTTAATGGTACTAATGGTAAAATTACTAAAATTACTTCAACTACAATAAGTGTTATAGTTCCGGTTGGTACAACTTCTGGTCAGCTTCAATTAACTGCAAATGGTATAACAGTTAACGCAGGTTATATTTCTATAATTGGTCAAAATCGTTTATTCGCATACAAACAATACGGAGAAATTGTTGAATTAAATTCTGTTACAGGTGTAGAAACCAAAACCCTGATATACGGTACAGGATCTGATTATTTAACTGAATTAAAATATTTTGCTCCAACAAATGAAATTATTGGACAAGGATTTGTTTCAAATAACAATGGAACTAACACTTACAAACTTTTTAAAGTAAAACTTGCAGACAAAACGATAACAGAAATGACTTATGCAGGCTATGACCAATTGATCGCAACAACGACAGGAAAATTATATGGGTACAAATTATATAAAGGTATTATTGAATTAAATCCAAATACAGGTTCCGAAATTGGAAGCTTAATAAATACAGGAAGCGATCAACTTTATGGATTAATTTACAATGCTCAAACAAATGAAATAATGGGAGATAAAGGACTACTTGACAATAATGGAAAAAATATCCATAAACTTTGCAAGATAAAACTTTCTGATAATTCAATAACTGAGAATATTTATTACGGCTATGACGAATTAATTCCTGCAACCAATGGAAAATTATATGCCTTTAGAGCAACTCAAAAAATAGTTGAACTCAATCCTGCTACTGGTACAGAAATCAAAACTTTAATAAATATTAGTGACGCACATATAAGTAATCTCACTTATTACCCGCAAACAAATCAAATAATAGGAAAGAAAATTATATATAATGATGGAATTCCCACATGTAAACTTTTAAAATTAAACCTGACAAATAATTCATTATCTGAAAATAACATTATTAAAGATGATTACAACTATTTTATTGTAACAGATTAAAAACGATCATCCAGCAGCAATAGCTGTTACACCACCTCAAAAAAGATTTGTTTTTAAAATAAATTCCTAAAAACCAACCTTGTTTGCTAAAATGTCGTAATAACCCAAGATAATCTGGTTAGATATTTGAATACTTGCCTCTACTAAGAAAAAGCTTCAGATTTCTCTGAAGCTTTTTTCGTTTTATTAGTTAAAAACTACTTTAGTGAGCATTCATTTTTTTTTACTTCTTTAGGATTATAGCCGCGAAACCAGAATGTATCCCCAGAGCATTTCATTAGAAAATCTTCAGACAACACACATCTTAGAAAAATATTCAAAAATACAATCGATAAACCGTAAAAATATTCTTTCAAAAAAATAAATTCTAATAAAATTCTCAAATTTAATAAAAGTTAAAAAATCTTCTTTATCCCGTTTTTCATGTAAAATAACCCATTATTATTCAAACCAATACATCTTCATTAACCCAATCTGTTTACGCATAATTATTTTTAAATATGATATTTCCAGCATAACCAGAGGAAAAAAAATTAAATTATTTTTTGTGTATTTTAAAATTATTCGCATTTTTGCACCCGCATCAGAAAAGCAGGCCCGTTCGTCTATCGGTTAGGACGCATGGTTTTCATCCATGTAAGAGCGGTTCGATTCCGCTACGGGCTACTAAAAAAGCTTCAGAGAAATCTGGAGCTTTTTTTGTTTTTACATCTTCCCTCTTTTATTGACACAAACTCAGAATCCTTTTTAGCTTTTACAGAAACACTTCTAAATTGAGAAGATCTTTTTACTTCAATCTATCTCACACTAAAAACAAGTTCACATTTTCATCATTCATCCTAAAAGAGACTAACAACTAAAAAAAATAAATAAAAGCGACATAGGGGTAAAATGTGATTTGATTGTATTACTACTATAACAACGGTACAATTCATTAACTTTTAACCTCAAATTGCCTTATGATATCAATTATCCCTGTTGCATTACTATTTTGGTTACTTAAAAAACAACTACCCTATTCCAAAACTTCGGTTCTATAATCATCCATGGGAAGTCAAAATTTACTATACTCCTCTTTCTTTTTGCAATGGCTTCTAAGGCACAAGTAAAGACAGTATGCTATAACGTACTTCACAATGGCACTATCAGTAGCCAGATGCAATTCTATCAAGAGACAAATCATGACGAAATTTTACTAAGAATTTCGTCAGAAGTAAAGACACGATTGATTTTTGAAATTAATATCAAAACAGAGGAAAGTTCTTTTTTTTAAAAATGGAAAACTAATGTCTTCTTACGGAAAACATCACGTTAACGGAAAAGAAAAAGCCAATAAAAGCACCCAATTTATAGATTCAGATTATAAAACTTTATCTGAGAATAAAAAGGGGCAAATCAAACCACAATTTATCGATTATAATCTTATGCTACTCTACAGTAAGGAACCTGTGAATCAAAGTCAGGTCTATTCTGATAGTTTTCAGCAATTCTTAGCCATCAAAAAAACAAACAATCATTCTTATCGCATTGTATTGCCTGATGGAAATTACAATGATTATCATTTTCTGAATGGTGTATGCCAAAAAGTTGAATTACATCACTCACTCTTTACCATCAACATTCAAATTGCTTAAATCAATCTAAAAATCAATCATCATGTTTTCAATCATCAATCACCTTTTTACTACACTAACGCTTTTTGGTGCAGACCCTATTGCAATGGAAAAAATTCATGAAGTAGAAAAAAGTGCTCCAAATCTAATTGTTTATACCCTCCCGCTTGTATTGTTTTTTACCGTGCTTGAATTTGTTGCTTTTTATTTCCTAGAACGAAAAGAATATGATAAAAAAAAGACTATTGGATCTGTACTTATAGGTTTAGGAAATCTAACCGTGAACTTATTAATAAAAACCGGTTTTCTTTATGCTGTTATTGGAATTTACAATATATTGCCTTACCGAATGGAATTCGATTGGTGGAGCTTAATTCCATGTTTCATACTGTATGATTTTTGTTCGTACTGGACGCATCGAATTTCCCATTACTGTCGTTTTTTCTGGGCTACCCATGTAGTTCATCATTCTGCTGATCATTACAATCTTACCGTAAGCTTTAGACAAAGCTGGTTTCAGTATCTTAAAATTGTATTTTTTATTCCGTTAATCTTCGTTGGTTTTCACCCTGCAATATTTTTCATTGCAAATCAGCTGAGTGTATTGTATCAGTTCTGGGTACACACTGAAGCCATTGGAAAGCTGCATCCCTTTATCGAAAAATACTTTGGCACTCCTTCTAATCATCGCGTACATCATGGGAGCGAGAAAAAATATCTGGATAAAAATTTTGGTACTTCCATAAATACTTCCACTTTTGTTCAGGATCGAACAGAGCGCTATAATGTGATAAAGAATAATGGTAAGGGAATAACCGGATGGGTTGGATGGAGTTTTGGAGTAACTTTATTTTAATTTTAAAATGGTTAAATTTTAACTGACATAAATACATGTACCTACTTAAAGAAAAATCAAAAATGGATAAAAAAAATATCATCCTAAATATCGTTTACCTCCCTAAATTAGTCCGTATTTTTGTTAGCCATCAAGTCCTTTGTCCAATGAATTCTATACCTTTGGGAAAGATCATTATTAATAAACATCAATTAAATTAAAACCGGAGAAAACAAACGTAATGGGAAAAGAAATTAAATTATACCGAAATTCAAAAAAAACCAAAAAACTTTTATTCACGTCCTTAGGAGTCTGTCTTATTCTACTTATAGTTATTATTTATAGTGCTGGAATATTTGATAATGAGTTAAAAATTAAACCACTTGTATTTTCATCCGGAGCATTTTTAGTAATGCTCATTCTTTTATTAAAAAGTATTCTGAGTTTAAAAGACAAAAGCCCTTTAATTGAATTAAATAATGAAAATTTTTACGGCAAAACCACACCTATATCAAAATCTTTTGGCGTTGTTAACTGGGAAGATGTAGCTAATATCGAATTAGAAAAAACCGGAGGAGACACTCTGGTAGTTGTCACTATCAACAATCCTGAAAAATACGAAGGAAGACTTTCTAAAATGTTTTGGAATATGGCCTATAACAAAGATGCCCATCAGTTAACTTTAATGTATTCAGCTTCTGAAATTGATATTGACTCCAATGCACTTTTTGCTTTATTTAATACATCTTGGAAACAAAGTACTTCTTCAAATAATTAAGATATTCGAAAAAAAAAAAAAAAAAAAAAAGACTTTGACATAAAGAATGGTATCCAATTAAGAAGTCAGAGATTACAGAAAGAGCTTCAGAGAAATCTGAGGTTTTTTTTATACATTCATTTCGGAAGTACACTGTTATACTAAGTTAATTTTTTTAATCGTTCTTAATTGAAACAAAGAAAATCAATAGTTACAAATATAGTAATGAATGATTAAAAAGGGTACAATGAATCGTTATGGCGTTTCCCTCCGGGTCGGACTGTACGCTAAATCTTTTGCGATAGCGGTATTGATTTGCTTCGCCATAGGGGTTTTAGCATCGCAAAAGGATACCGCTGCCATCCCTAACGCAGTCTTCGATAAAAGAAATTCTAAATTTTAAAATTCCAAATTCCAAAGTATTACGCCTGCAAAAGCTTACCAGCCGATTTATAGAATTTCGCAAATGTTGCCAGTGGTTTCAACTATCGGAGCGCAAAATATGTTGTCATAATTCTGATAAATAGTTTTTTTACCGCAAAGCCCCCAAAGTAAAACCGTAAAGTTGGTAAAACTCTAAAATTAAGCTTTGCGAACTGTACGGTTTTCAGCGGATTCTAAAACTTCCTTGCGCACTTTGCGGTTCAATCACCAACCCATATAAAACAAAAAACCCCGTTTCGTAAGGAACAGGGTTTTTAAAAGAAAGACGCCGCCTCCCGATAGCTATCGGGGCTCCCGCATAACTGCAGTATTTTGTAAAACAAAAAATCCCTCCCGATAAATCGGGAAGGATTCTTAAAAAGAAAGGCGATGACCCCCGATAGCTATCGGAGCTCCCAAATAACTGCAGTATTTTGTAAAACAAAAAATCCCTCCCGATAAATCAGGAAGGATTCTTTAAAATAAAGGCGACGACCCCCGATAGCTATCGGGGCTCCCACATAACAGCAGTATTTGTAAAACAAAAAATCCCTCCGATAAATCGGGAAGGATTCTTAAAAGAAAGGCGACGACCCCTGATAGCTATCGGGGCTCCCGCATAACTGCAGTATTTGTAAAACAAAAAATCCCTCCCGATAAATCGGGAAGGATTCTTAAAAGAAAGGCGACGACATACTCTCCCACATAACTGCAGTACCATCTGCGCAGGCGGGCTTAACTACTCTGTTCGGGATGGGAAGAGGTGAGCCCCGCCGCAATAACCACCTTAAGGCCGTTTTGCAATGGGTAACTAGCTTTAACTAATCAACATTACACAATATCTTAACATACTGAGATAAAGAAAAGTACTTTTATTTACTATTTTTAGAAAGTTTCTTCCCCACACCGTAGTGTGGGGAAAAGGGTGTACATAAGCTTACGGATTATTAGTACTACTCGACTATGACATTACTGCCTTTACATCTATAGCCTATCAACGTGGTCATCTTCCACGATCCTTAAAAGAAATCTCATCTTGTGGTGGGTTTCGCGCTTATATGCTTTCAGCGCTTATCCCTTCCAAACGTAGCTACTCTGCGATGCTCCTGGCGGAACAACAGATACACTAGAGGTTTGTCCAATTCGGTCCTCTCGTACTAGAATCAGATCCACTCAAATTTCTAACGCCCACAGTAGATAGAGACCGAACTGTCTCACGACGTTCTGAACCCAGCTCGCGTGCCACTTTAATGGGCGAACAGCCCAACCCTTGGGACCTTCTCCAGCCCCAGGATGTGACGAGCCGACATCGAGGTGCCAAACCCCCCCGTCGATATGAGCTCTTGGGGGAGATCAGCCTGTTATCCCCGGCGTACCTTTTATCCTTTGAGCGATGGCCCTTCCATGCGGAACCACCGGATCACTATGCTCTACTTTCGTACCTGATCGACCTGTATGTCTCTCAGTCAAGCTCCCTTATGCCATTGCACTCTACGCACGGTTACCAAGCGTACTGAGGGAACCTTTAGAAGCCTCCGTTACTCTTTTGGAGGCGACCACCCCAGTCAAACTACCCACCAAGCAATGTCCCCCGCAAAACGGGGTTAGGCCTCAGATAAACAAAGGGTTGTATTTCAACAATGACTCCACAACGCCTGGCGACGCCACTTCACAGTCTCCAACCTATCCTACACATCATTTATCCAAGGTCAATACTAAGCTATAGTAAAGGTGCACAGGGTCTTTTCGTCCCACTGCGGGTAAACGGCATCTTCACCGTTACTACAATTTCACCGAGCTCATGGCTGAGACAGTGTCCAGATCGTTACACCATTCGTGCAGGTCGGAACTTACCCGACAAGGAATTTCGCTACCTTAGGACCGTTATAGTTACGGCCGCCGTTTACTGGGGCTTCAATTCAATGCTTCTCCGAAGATAACATCTCCTCTTAACCTTCCAGCACCGGGCAGGTGTCAGGCCCTATACTTCATCTTACGATTTTGCAGAGCCCTGTGTTTTTGATAAACAGTCGCCTGGACCTCTTCACTGCGGCCAGCTTGCGCTGGCGACCTTTCTCCCGAAGTTACAGGTCTATTTTGCCTAATTCCTTAGCCATGAATCTCTCGAGCACCTTAGGATTCTCTCCTCAACTACCTGTGTCGGTTTACGGTACTGGTACTAATTACCTGAAGTTTAGAGGTTTTTCTTGGAAGCCCTTAGGCGCACTATCTCTTTGTCCGAAGACTCCGAGTACTATCGTATTTCCCCAAGATCTGTGGATTTGCCTGCAGATCTTATAGGTAGGTACTTCAACGAACTATTCCGTCAGTTCGCGGCGCTTTCATCACTCCGTCACCCCATCACAGTAATTAGTAGTACGGGAATATTAACCCGTTAGCCATCGACTGTCCCTTTCGGGTTCGCCTTAGGACCAGACTAACCCACAGCTGATTAGCATAGCTGTGGAAACCTTAGTTTTTCGGTGTGCGGGTTTCTCGCCCGCATTATCGTTACTTATGCCTACATTTTCTTTTCTAACCAGTCCAGCATGCCTTACGACACACCTTCAACCCTGTTAGAATGCTCCCCTACCACTTAGAGTAAACTCTAAATCCATAGCTTCGGTAATATACTTATGCCCGATTATTATCCATGCTCGTCCGCTCGACTAGTGAGCTGTTACGCACTCTTTAAATGAATGGCTGCTTCCAAGCCAACATCCTAGCTGTCTGGGCAGACAAACCTCGTTCTTTCAACTTAGTATATATTTGGGGACCTTAGCTGATGGTCTGGGTTCTTTCCCTCTCGGACTTGGACCTTAGCACCCAAGCCCTCACTGTTAGTGAACATTATATAGCATTCGGAGTTTGTCAGGAATTGGTAGGCGGTGAAGCCCCCGCATCCAATCAGTAGCTCTACCTCTATATAACTTTATAACTAACGCTGCACCTAAATGCATTTCGGGGAGTACGAGCTATTTCCGAGTTTGATTGGCCTTTCACCCCTACCCACAGGTCATCCGAAGACTTTTCAACGTCAACCGGTTCGGACCTCCACTATGTGTTACCACAGCTTCATCCTGCCCATGGGTAGATCACACGGTTTCGCGTCTAACACTACTGACTAAAGCGCCCTATTCAGACTCGCTTTCGCTACGGATCCGTGGCTAAACCACTTAACCTTGCCAGCAACGTTAACTCGTAGGCTCATTATGCAAAAGGCACGCCGTCACCCCACGAAAGGGCTCCGACCGCTTGTAAGCGTATGGTTTCAGGATCTATTTCACTCCGTTATTCACGGTTCTTTTCACCTTTCCCTCACGGTACTGGTTCACTATCGGTCTCTCAGGAGTATTTAGCCTTAGCGGATGGTCCCGCCAAATTCAGACAGGGTTTCACGTGCCCCGCCCTACTCAGGATACCACTATCTATTACATTTATTACCCGTACGGGACTATCACCCTCTATGGTGTCACTTTCCAGTAACTTCCGGTTCTGCATGCATAAAATATCGTGGTCCTACAACCCCAACAATGCCGTAACATCATTGGTTTGGGCTAATCCGCGTTCGCTCGCCACTACTTACGGAATCACTTTTGTTTTCTTCTCCTCCGCCTACTTAGATGTTTCAGTTCAGCGGGTTTGCCCACCTATCGGTGTACTATGTCTTCAACATAGTGGGTTGCCCCATTCAGGTATCTGCGGATCAATCGGTGTGTGCCCGTCCCCGCAGCTTTTCGCAGCTTATCACGCCTTTCATCGCCTCTGAGAGCCAAGGCATCCCCCATACGCCCTTATTTTGCTTATTGTACCAATCATAAATTAATATGACCGTTTTTTTTTGTCTTTTATTATTCGTATCACTACTTATAACAAAAACGCTTTCTACTTTTTATTATTTTCTTATCTCAATATGTCAATGAACTTTATTTATGTCGAAAGTTGTAAAGCCTAAGGTCATAAAGTCATACTTTTGACTTTCAGACTTTAGTCTTTCGACTAAATTTGTGGAGAATAACGGAGTCGAACCGTTGACCTCCTGCGTGCAAGGCAGGCGCTCTAGCCAGCTGAGCTAATCCCCCATTTTTCAATCTTAGATTGTAGAATTCAGATTTTAGATTCTTGAATTCTTCTCTAATCTCTTTTGGTGAATTCCAACTTCCAGAATTTCCTTTTTTTAAGAGCAAAATAGTTGTCTCGGACAGACTCGAACTGTCGACCCCTACATTATCAGTGTAGTACTCTAACCAGCTGAGCTACGAGACACTCTTATTCTTAAAATTTATTATTTGAACTAACAGCAAGAGTAAAATATTCTCAAAATCAAAACCTTTAAAGCTTCTTCTTTTTTCCTCAGCGTGCATTACTGCTAACACTCGAGGCTCTAGAAAGGAGGTGTTCCAGCCGCACCTTCCGGTACGGCTACCTTGTTACGACTTAGCCCTAGTTACCAGTTTTACCCTAGGCAGCTCCTTGCGGTCACCGACTTCAGGCACCCCCAGCTTCCATGGCTTGACGGGCGGTGTGTACAAGGCCCGGGAACGTATTCACCGGATCATGGCTGATATCCGATTACTAGCGATTCCAGCTTCACGGAGTCGAGTTGCAGACTCCGATCCGAACTGTGACCGGTTTTATAGATTCGCTCCTGGTCGCCCAGTGGCTGCTCTCTGTACCGGCCATTGTAGCACGTGTGTAGCCCAAGGCGTAAGGGCCGTGATGATTTGACGTCATCCCCACCTTCCTCACAGTTTGCACTGGCAGTCTTGTTAGAGTTCCCGACTTGACTCGCTGGCAACTAACAACAGGGGTTGCGCTCGTTATAGGACTTAACCTGACACCTCACGGCACGAGCTGACGACAACCATGCAGCACCTTGTAAATTGTCTTGCGAAAGATCTGTTTCCAAACCGGTCAATCTACATTTAAGCCTTGGTAAGGTTCCTCGCGTATCATCGAATTAAACCACATGCTCCACCGCTTGTGCGGGCCCCCGTCAATTCCTTTGAGTTTCATTCTTGCGAACGTACTCCCCAGGTGGGATACTTATCACTTTCGCTTAGCCACTGAAATTGCTCCCAACAGCTAGTATCCATCGTTTACGGCGTGGACTACCAGGGTATCTAATCCTGTTCGCTACCCACGCTTTCGTCCATCAGCGTCAATCAATTAGTAGTAACCTGCCTTCGCAATTGGTATTCCATGTAATCTCTAAGCATTTCACCGCTACACTACATATTCTAGTTACTTCCTAATAATTCAAGTCTAACAGTATCAATGGCCGTTCCACCGTTGAGCGATGGGCTTTCACCACTGACTTATTAAACCGCCTACGGACCCTTTAAACCCAATGATTCCGGATAACGCTTGGATCCTCCGTATTACCGCGGCTGCTGGCACGGAGTTAGCCGATCCTTATTCTTACGATACCGTCAAGCTACTTCACGAAGTAGTGTTTCTTCTCGTATAAAAGCAGTTTACAATCCATAGGACCGTCATCCTGCACGCGGCATGGCTGGATCAGGCTTGCGCCCATTGTCCAATATTCCTCACTGCTGCCTCCCGTAGGAGTCTGGTCCGTGTCTCAGTACCAGTGTGGGGGATCTCCCTCTCAGGACCCCTACCCATCGTAGCCTTGGTAAGCCGTTACCTTACCAACTAGCTAATGGGACGCATGCTCATCTTTTACCGTTGTGACTTTAATAGTGGTTTCATGCGAAACTGCTATACTATGAGGTATTAATCCAAATTTCTCTGGGCTATCCCTCTGTAAAAGGTAGATTGCATACGCGTTACGCACCCGTGCGCCGGTCTCTAAATCCGAAGACTTATACCCCTCGACTTGCATGTGTTAAGCCTGCCGCTAGCGTTCATCCTGAGCCAGGATCAAACTCTTCATCGTATATTGTTGATCTGATTTGCATCAAATCGTATTGTTATTCGAATCAGTCTCTATCGGTTCTTTTCTAATCTCTCGATTATCTTACTCTTTATTCTTTTGCCTTAACATCTCTGTTAAAGCGGCTGTCAATTCAATATGTCTACGAACGTGTCTTCTTTTTTAATAGCGCTTGTTTCTCAAAGCGGGTGCAAAAGTAGAAAATTTATTTTAACCGGCAAGTAAATTTTGAAGTTTTTTTTTAGAAAATTTCTTTTCCTTTTCTTCTCATCTCCCAACCAGCCTATCAATGAACTTTCCGTATTTTGCGGGGTGCAAATGTAACATCTGTTTTCAAATCTCGCAAGCTTTTTGAAATCTTTTTTGAAAATAAATTCTCAGTTTTGATTCGTTGTGCCTGCCAGTATTTCAGTGAACGTCTGTCGTTGTTGCGGGTGCAAAAGTACACTCTTTATTTACATTTACAAGCCTTTTGTTTATATAATTTCCATCTTTTTTAAAACTTTTTCTTAACACTCTGATAACACCAACCTTAAGCTTTTACCTTTTTCCGGGTTTATACGAATTTTCGCAAGGGCTTTGTGTTTTTCGTAATATCAACTTTGGAAGAAGTACCATTTTTATGGACCTGGCAACCGTAAGCATCATTTTTTGATTACTCTATAATATATGACAACAGACATATTATATAGGATGAGCCATTTTATGTGAATCTTGACACCTATATATAGGTAGATCGTATTTTGTTTTTTGAATTACATGTTGCTTTCTAAATACACTTACGAAAGTCTAATTTGATTCTGTTATTATTACTCATCTACACTATGAGGATCTGAAATAAGCATCTCATTAATTTCACTTAGTAGTTCAAATTCATCCATAGGAAACATCTGGAGTGCAATCTCTAAAATAAGCGCCACATTAATAGAAGGATTTTTACCGGTACCCGAAATTTTATGTGCATCCTGTTCGAGTGCCAAAACACATAATTTGATCATGTTGGTAATCACACAACCAAGCTCATAATAATTTACCAGCTTAATTTGAGCCGTATAAATCTCTGTTGTATCATTAGCGGGTTTTAGCGTGTTGAAATACGGAGCAATTAACTTTCTAAGATTATTTAAATTTTTAATTTCATTTGTTTCCATCATATACCTTTTTTACTTTTATTTTCTCAACAAATATATACAAAAAAACAGACTTATTTGACTGGAAGTATACGTTCCTGTTTTTTCAACTACTTTCTTATACTTTTCACTTTTATAATAAGGAGAAAATGAGAAAAACTGAAGTGCCAGAATCTGTAAAAATTGTTGGAAGCAACATAAAAAAGATTATCAAAGAAAAAAATCTTAAAGTAAGAAACGTTGCTCATGATTCAGATTTAGATATTGAAGCATTAAGGAGATATATGTTAGGTAAACAAATTATGGGTATCGACAAACTTATTCGTATCAGTAAAGCGCTGAACGTAGAAATATCAGAATTATTTACGACAATATAATTTTAAAATATTTAAGATCATTTTAATACAAAAAGCAAAAAGCCATCATTATGGAATGGCTTTCTTTGATTTTAATTGGTAAACACTGTTTACAAATCATCATTCTTGTTGTCGACATATTTGAGCGGTCAAGCAAAAGTCTCCATTAAAATTGACTTAATTCAATTAACCAATATCGCAGCGCATTGTTGTAATTAGTTTTTTGAAACCTGCTTTTTCGTATGCTTTAACTGCCGTTTCGTTATCATGATATACTTCAAGTCTGACTTCAGTAATCCCTTGAGATAAAACCCATTTCTTAAGATCATTGAGTAAAAGACGATTAAGCCCATTTGCTCTAAATTCCGGACTTACAAACATGAATCCCAGATACCCGAATGACTCATGCTTTTCGTATGCTTTTGCAGCTCGTATTTGTGCATATCCGCAACCTATAACCTGATCGTCAAGGTCGATGACCAGAATTTCTGTCGCCTTATCTTCTATAAGTTTTTCTATATCATAGTAAAATATTTCTCCCTCTTTTAATGTTGGGTCGAACGGACGTTCTGTTTCGACAAGAATCTGCAGAAACTCAGCAAGTTTAGGCAAATCAGTTTTCGTGGCAGGCCTGATCAGTATGTCTTTAATATTTATTCCCATGTTTTGAATATATGTAAATACTTTTTGAGTAAAATTAGTTCTTTTTAAGAGCAGCAACCATCATAAAAATAGGTCTTCTTAATTCGTCTTTCATTTCCGGATATTTTTCGATAATTTCATCCGATGGCTTGGGTTCGGATACTTGCTGAATACTGAAATTCGCCTCTACTACTGCATTTAATATACCCGCTACCGTTCTATGATACTTAATTACCTGATGTCCTAAAAAATTCGTTTGCCTTATTCCTTCGTCCTGATAATTATCAACTGGCCAATGCAATCTCTTTCCGCTTTCGTCCTTAAACCAATCTTGTTCCGATTTTGATGTAAAGACCGGATGTTCTATTGAGAAAACAAAGCTGCCTCCTTTTTTCAAGAATCGATTGATTTTACGGAAGATAACATTCAGATCTTCTATATAATGAAAAGTAAGCGAACTAAAGACAATATCAAACTGCTCATTTTCAAATTCAATATCTTCGATTGGCATCTGATGATACTCAATTGATACCTGTTTTGAATTTTCTTTTGCTTTATCAATCATTTTCTTCGACAAGTCAACCCCAATTACATTTTCAGCTCCTTGTTCTTTTGCATATATACAATGCCAGCCGTAACCACAACCCAGATCGAGAACATTTTTCCCCTGAAAACCCGGCAACATTTTTTTTAAAATATGCCACTCTCCTGCTGCATTCAAACCATCGATCGAGCGGGGCATTTTGGCATAATTTTCAAAGAATTCTCTATCATCATAAATATTTTGTTTCATTTCTTTTTTTTCTTTTTCATTAAACATCTTCCCTTTGCCAAAGGATTTCAGATTTTTACTTATAATAACCATTCTAAAAATCCCAATATTCAAATATATAAAAAGTTCATTTAAACTGATTCCACATTATTTCGACAAGCATTGTTTCAGCTGCCCTCAACTGTATTGAACTATTTTTCTTTTTTAATACTATTAACTTCACCAATAATAGCATACTTCAATCTTTCACCCGAAAACCAAACTTATTATTATTCTGTAATGATCTGAAAAACAAATATTCAATCAAAATAAAAATATTTTTGCAGGCTTAAATATTCTTTTATACATTTGCAGACCAAACGGTCGGTTTTCTATGAAAGACACTAAACAATATATTCTTGACACAGCCTTTAAATTGTTCTTAAAAAAAACGTTTAAAGAAGTCACTATGAAAGAAATTGTCGAAGCTACAGATTTATCAAAAGGAGCTTTCTATCACTATTTTTCGAGTAAAGAACAGTTATTTCGCGAAATAGTGGAGACTTATTACCTGACTCAAATGCTGATTGGATACGAACAATTTGACCAAAGTTCCTTACGGGCTTTTTACAATGATTATCTTAATCATGTCGACACAAAAGAAAATGCACTGGCGAATGAAGGTGATACTAACGCAAATTACTTTAGTCTGGTGTTTGAAGCCATAAGACTCTTTCCGGAAACAAAAGTAAAGTTTGCAGAAAACAATGCTCTGGAAATAAAGATATGGTCAAACGTGATCGCCAGGGCAAAGAAAAATGGGGAAATTAAATCTGAAATGAGTGATGAAAATATTGCCCAGCTATTTTTATTCTCAGTTGATGCAACTAGCCTTCGCCTGTTGCTGCTTGAGGAAAAAAATAATAGAAAAATGCTTCAAAAAAAACTTATTGGATTTTGGGATAGTTTCTATAAACAACTTAAATCATGATCTCTAAGTTCCCTCTTTAAAAGGTCAAAACACCAATACCTGATCAAATTTCTGCGCTAGCAATTCGAGTTTAATTTGCTGCCCAGCTTTAATTTTTTTTACAAATACAAACCAAACGGTCGGTTTAAAAACAGTTTTAAATAAAAATCATCTACAACGATTATCTATGCTGATCATTAAAATTCTTAAATCATAATTTAACATGAAAACAAAATCGAAAAAATATATCTTTTGGATCATTATAATGATCGTACTATTGAATTCTATCGGGATGTCGATAGTACTGCCCCTTTTGCCCTTTATAGTGGGCAAATATCTTCCCGCTCCTCAAATTGTTGTGGGTATGAGCATTCTTTTATCTGTTTTTGCAGCCTGTACTTTTTTTGCTGCACCTATTTTTGGCGCATTAAGTGACCGATATGGGCGAAAAAAAATTCTTATATTGAGTTTATTGGGTTCTGTTATTGGTTATGTCTTATTTGGAATTGGAGGGGCGCTTTGGGTACTTTTCCTGGGGCGAATTATTGATGGCCTTACGGCTGGAAATATTAGTATTTTATTTGCTTATATATCTGATACTACTGACCCAAAGGAGCGAACCAAATGGTTTGGCTACATAGGCTCTGCAATGGGAATAGGTAAATTGGGTGGTCCCGCATTGGGCGGATTACTGGGAAGTATTTCTCTTTCGTTGCCTTTTTTTGTTACGGCAGCATTAATATTTCTTTCTGGTCTGGCGACGTATTTTTTATTACCTGAATCTTTGGCTCCCGAAAAAAGGGCGAAACATTTAACGCTTGATAGTTTTAATGTCTTTTCGCATTTTAAAGATATATTCAGCCTGAAAGAAGTTAAATTACTACTCGTTGTGGGAATGCTTTTTTTTGCTGCATTGGGCATTTTTCAGTTTAATTTCACCATTTTTCTGAAAGATATTTACAAATGGGGACCTGCATTTATTGGGACAATGCTAACGCTTGTTGGTATTTGTGAAATTATTTCACGCGCTGTGTTATTGCCCTGGTTATTGAAACGTTTTAGCGAGAGAAATATCGGAATTGGTGGTTTAGTTGGTTTTGGAGTTGGTTTGGGATTCATTCTGTTAAGCATATTTGTTCCTTCAATACTTATTATTTCACTGGCAGTCATTTTTATAATTACCGGCGAAGGATTATTTGACCCCACTTATAACTCGAAATTGTCACACTCGATTGTCGAAAGCCAACAGGGAAAATTACAGGGGGTGAACCAGAGTATACAATCAGCAAATAACGTAATTATGCCGCTGGCTGCAGCTGCCATCTATTTTTACAGTCCTGCGACATTGTATGCAACAGCTACATTTATTGTAGTTGTGGCTGTTATTGTATATGCTAAATATATACCCAAAAGAAAATCGGTTTGAGCAAGCAAACCATATTTTTACTAACTTTTATTCAATGCTGGCGCTGGCGTCCCGCTCGTGAACTCAAAGTATATTTAATTTGAACGTATCTATTTTAGGATTAAGTTTAAATTTGTAAACTCCTTTCAGGACGAGACACAGGTTTATTCTTTGTCGATTTCCTTTGCGCCACACGAAAGGATTCGTGCGGGAGGGGAGGTCATGGCGATCTGCAAAAATTCTGAATTAACTAAAAAAAATGCGTAAAGATCAAAAAGATCTTTACGCATGATAAAAACAACCAACTCCTGATGGAGTTACTATACTATATTTTCAAAAAAGAATCAGCATCTATTAATTTGTTTCCTGTTTCATCATAAACAGCATAATTAAAACCGCTCTGAACACAATAAGAACCATACTCGCCTGCTTTGTTCAGGGCAATAAAACCTACCTGAATATCTTTTAAATCTTTCTTTCTGTTTTGGGTGAGCTTTATAATTCTGGCAACAGCTTCTTCGCAGGCTTTTTGGGGTGATTTGCCTTGTCGCATCAATTCTACCACGAGATGACAACCTGAAATACGAATTACTTCTTCGCCATGACCTGTGGCTGTAGCTGCTCCGATTTCGTTATCTACATACAAACCTGCTCCTATAATTGGAGAATCTCCAATACGCCCGTGCATTTTAAAAGCCATTCCGCTTGTGGTGCAGGCGCCTGAAAGATTTCCGTTAGCATCCAGCGCGATCATCCCAATGGTATCGTGGTTTTCGATATTGGCAATAGGTTTGTATTTACTGTCTTTGAGCCATTCTTTCCATTCTTTTTCAGACTCTTCTGTTAATAGGTTTTCTTTTTTAAAGCCTTGTTCTACTGCAAATTGCAAAGCTCCGTCTCCTACTAACATAACATGAGGTGTTTTTTCCATCACTGCTCTTGCAACTGATATAGGATGTTTTATATATTCTAAACAAGCCACTGAACCGACATTGGCATTTTCATCCATAATACAGGCGTCTAACGTTACGCGACCATCTCTGTCCGGACGTCCGCCATATCCTACGCTTCTTTCTTTGGGATCGCCTTCCGGAATTTTAACTCCCGCTTCGACAGCATCAAGTGCCGTTCCTTTATTTTTTAAAACTTCCCAGGCCGCTTCGTTTGCCGGGATTCCAAATCGCCAGGTCGAAAGTACAATAGGCTTTTTTCCTTTTTTAGATACCAATATTTTTTCTTCTTCTGAATCAGAATTAAAAGATTGCAATGCAACAGCTACCGAAGCTATTGCTGCTGTTTTTATGAAATTTCTACGATTTGAATTTGTCATATTAAATTTTTTTTTTGCCACATATTAAAGGATTTTAATGATTTATCCATGGAAATGTTATAAACTTTATAAAATTTTAGCACCTGATCTGAATATGACATTACTTGTTCATTAAAATAATATCAAGCAAAAATTCAACAAGAATTTTAAGCCAATTTCTCTTTTTCTTTGTCGTCTCAGTCTTTTCCATTGTAAATTTTATTTATTACTACAGATTAAAAAAATCTTTTAAAATCCTTTAATATGTGGCAAAAATTATCTGCAATGTAAATTTATAAAAACCTAAGCTGTATAAAGCAAACTTGTAGCTCCCAATAATGCTGCTATTTCATTATCTGTCGAAATAGAAACGCTAACATTGCTTCCTGCTTCTTTTATTTTTTTATTAAAAACAGGTAAGAAAAATTCGCTTGCGTTTGCTATTTTCCCTCCAATAATAAAACTATCTGCTGAGAAATTCTCTAACCACGGAGTCACAATTGCAGCTAAATCTTCTCCCATTTTTTCAAATGTTTTTATCGCAACTTTATCTTCGGCTTTAGCCAAATTAAAAAGCTCTAATCCGTTGTTTATTTTTTTTCCGCTTAAAGCGAAATAACCAGCAATAAGACCACGTGCAGAAACATAATCTTCGGCGATTCCGTCTTTGTACGGAAGGTCATATATTTCTCCGTCTTTTGGAACCAAATCTCCTGTACTAATCGATTCTCCTTTGTCTATAAAACAAGCTCCAAGTCCTGTACCCAATGTAATTGCCATTACTTTTTTAGAAAGATTCTGAGCGTCTTTAAAAACTTCTCCTTTACCAAAACAGACTGCGTCGTTTTCGAAAAGAACCGGAAAATCATTTGAAAGATTCAATTTATCCTGAAACAAATCACGGACATTCAATCCGTAAAAATGCTCGTATTTCGACTGCCCTTTTATCCAGCAAACTCCATTGGTATAATCAAATGGTCCAGGCATGCAAACTGCCAATCCTGTTGTATTTTCTACTTTAGAATTTTCGACAGAAGTCCTGATTGCTTTTTCCCAAATGGTCATCACTTCTTCTACTGGCATATTAGAATCGAATGACTCTTTGTGCAGCGAAAAATCAATCACTTTCATATCTGTTATATCAATAACCGCTGCGGTAATATGTGTGCCACCAATGTCTAATCCAACGGCATATTCTTTATTCATTATTCTGTATTTTGGAATTGAACCATTAAAGGGATTAATTGAATCTGGCTTTTGGGGCTGAATTAATACCTAACAGGTTTTAAAAACCTGTTAGGATACTTATAAACTTAATCTCTTAATGGTAAATTTATTTTTTATATGTTTTTGTCTTTTAAAATTTGAGGATAGTGAATGCTGGTATGAACGATCATTTCTCCAAAAAGTGTATTTGCCCAGGCGAACCATTTTCTGGTAAATTTGGTTACATCGTCTTTATGAAAAGACTCGTGCATAAATCCTGTATCGGCATTTGTTTTGATCAGATTGCTAATACACGCTTTTATCTCTTTTTCGTCTACACTGGTAATGGCTCTTAAAACAATACTCATAGGCCAGATCGTATCTGTTCCTGTGTGAGGTCCGCCCACTCCCTCGCCTGCTTTTCCTTTATAGAAAAACGGATTGTTTTCTGAAAGCACGACTTTTCTTGTATTCAGATACAATTGATTATCGGGTTCAATGGCGCCTAAATAAGGTAATGATAATAATGAAGGAACATTGGCATCATCCATCATATGGAAACTTCCGTAACCGTTTACTTCAAAAGCAATGATTTTTCCGAATTTTGGATGATCGATGATTCCGTTTTCTTCTAATCCTTTCTGAACCTGACCTTGTAATTCTTTGGCTTTAGCTACTAAATTATCGTCTTTTAATGCCGGTAAAGAGAAAATTTCCTGAAGATATCCTAACACTTCAATAGCAAACATATTACTCGGAATCAAATACCCAAACAAAGTACTATCATCACTTGGTCTAAAAGTCGAAACGATTAATCCGCATGGTTTTACCGGATAACCGTAACCGCCTAAAGGTACGCCATCTGTAGCCCAAGCCGTTACTCTCTGAAAATTATACGGGCCTTTATCCGTCCAGCGTTGTTGCTCTTTGAAAGTTTGCAGTACTAACAGCATCGCTTCTTTCCATTTGCTGTCGAACATACTGATATCTCCTGTTTCTTTCCAATATCCGTGGGCCAGTCTTATTGGGTAACATAAACTATCAATTTCCCATTTGCGTTCGTGGATACCAGGTTGCATTTTGGTCATGTCATTTTTCCACTCGCTTACCTGATTAAAATCTTTATAAAAAGCATTCGCATAAGGATCTAGCAAAATACATTTTGTCTGGCGGTTGATTACTCCTTTTACCAATTCTGCCAGTTTTTTATCTTCTTTTACAAACGGAATATACGGCCATATTTGCGCGGTACTGTCACGTAGCCACATGGCATCGATATCGCCTGTAATGACATAGGTATCGGGTTTTCCGTCGATGATTTCAAAATCTACGGTTGTGTCTAATGTGTTTGGGAAACAGTTTTCGAATAACCAGGCCAATTCCGGATTTGCGATTTGCTTTTTGATTCTTACGATTGCTGCTTCAACAGCTTTACTCGTAAATTTTCTTTCGGCTAATGGTGGTCTTTTGGTAATAAAATCTTTTAATGCAAAATTAAAAGCATCTGAATTCATTCCGAAAACATCGGTTTGAAGTGCTAATAATCCTGCTGAAAAAATCCCTGTGTTTTTTATAAATTTTCTACGTGATTGCATCGTTTTATTTTGAAGTTGAATAAGAATATGGAAAAGCACTTTTATCTGTTCCTCTTTGTAAATTAGGCTGGCTGCTCATGTCAAAGTTTAACTCACCACCTTTTAACACATCAAAATGATTGATGTAATTTTTAGTATGAGTGGCATTGCTCCATTTTAAATCCTGAACATATTTATTGGTTTCTGAATTGTTTGGAGCATTGATTACTAATTTTTTTCCGTTTTCTAATTCCAGAGTTAATTTCTTAAATAATGGTGCTCCAAGAACATATTCTTCTGTTCCCGGGCAAACCGGATAGAATCCCATTGCTGAGAAAACATACCAAGCCGAAGTTTGTCCGTTATCCTCGTCTCCACAATATCCATCCGGAGTTGGTTTGTACAAACGGTTCATGACTTCACGAGACCAATATTGTGTTTTCCAAGGTTCGCCAGCATAATTGTACAAATAAATCATGTGCTGAATGGGTTGATTTCCGTGTGCATATTGCCCCATATTCATGATTTGCATTTCGCGGATTTCGTGAATTACTGCCCCGTAATAACTATCGTCAAAAATTGGAGGTGTTGTAAATACAGCGTCTAATTTTGCAGTGAATTTTTTCTCTCCGCCCATTAAATCAATCAAACCGTGTATGTCATGAAAAACACTCCAGCTGTAATGCCATGCATTTCCTTCGGTAAAAGCATCTCCCCATTTAAACGGATTGAAATCTTTCGGAAAACTTCCGTCTTTATTTCTACCACTCATTAAACCGATTTCAGGATTATAAAGATGCTTATAATTCATCATTCGCTTTTCGTATAAACTGATTTCTTTTTTCGGACGGTTTAAGGCTTTCGCCAATTTCCAGATCGTGAAATCATCATAAGCATATTCTAATGTTCTGGCTGCATTTTCGTTGATTTTTACATCATAAGGAACATAGCCTAAAGTGTTGTAATATTCTACTCCTTTTCTGCCTACAGCTTCTAATGGCCCTTCATTATTCGCTCCGTGCAATAAGGCTTCGTATAATTTATCGATATCATATCCTCGCAATCCTTTGATATAAGCATCAGCAACTACAGATGCCGAATTGTTCCCCACCATTACATTTCTAAATCCCGGGCTTGACCATTCCGGCAAAAAACCGCCTTCTTTATAATCGTTGATTAATCCTTCCTGCATTTCTTTGTTTATAGAAGGATACACTAAATTTAACAAAGGATATAAAGCGCGGAAAGTATCCCAAAATCCTGTTCCTGCAAACATATAACCTGGCAATACTTTACCATTATATGGGCTGTAATGCACGATTTCTCCTTTTGCATTTACTTCATATTGCTTCTGCGGAAAACAAGCGGTACGGTATAAGCACGAATAAAAAGTTTTGAGTTGTTCTTCGCTTCCACCTTCGGCAGTTAGTTTTCCTAAGACTTTATTCCATTCTTGTTTGGATTGCGCCACGGTTTCATTAAAAGATGCTGTTCCTAATTCATTCTTTAAATTTAACTCAGCTTGTTCCGCACTAATAAATGACGAGGAAACTTTTACGTTTACGATTTCTCCTTTTTTGGTTTTAAAACCAACAACTGCACCTACATGATTGTCTTTTAATTCTAGTTTATCTTTTTCAAGAACTTTATCGTGCCACGTATAATTAGTTGCAAATGGCTTATCGAATTGTAATACAAAATAGTTTCTGAAATTCTCCGGAACTCCACCACTATTACGGGTTGTATAACCTATAATTTTATTTTCTGAAGGAATAATTTTAATATAAGATCCTTTGTCAAAAGCATCAATTACAATCGAAGACTTCTCATTTTCCGGGAATGTAATCTGAAAATGTGCCGCTCTTTCGGTTGCTGTAATTTCGGTTGTAACATCATAATCAGCAAGATAAACGCTGTAATAATAGGGTTTAGAAACCTCAGCTTTATGACTGAACCAGCTTCCTCTTTCGTTTTCTTCAAAAGTCAATTTTCCGGTTACGGGCATAATCGAAAACTGTCCGTAATCGTTCATCCACGGCGATGGCTGATGCGTTTGTTTGAATCCTCTAATCTTTTCGGCGGTATAAATATACGCCCATCCGTCACCCATTTTCCCGGTTTGCGGTGTCCAGAAATTCATTCCCCAAGGCCGGCAAATGGCAGGATAGGTATTTCCGTTCGAAAGACTGTGTAATGATTGGGTTCCCATTAAAGGATTTACATATTCTACAGGATCTATAGTTTTAACTTGTGCATTTACAAAAACGCAACATTGTAATACCCCTAAAAAAATTAAACTCTTTATTTTCATTTTGTGTGAATTGTATTTTGTGAAATGTGATCTGTAAATTGTAAACTGTGACTGAAAAACTGCCTCCAAAATCTATATTCTATATTCTATATTCTATATTCTATATTCTATATTCTATATTCTAAAATCTATATTCTATATTCTATATTCTAAAATCTAAAATTAAAGCGGTCTATCTTCTTTTTTCACTCCAAAAGTTGTTGATGGTTTGCTTCCCATAAACAATTTCAACTCCCCTCCTTTTACAATCATATCATGCGTGATGTATGATTTTGTATAAGGTTTTCCGTTATACTCTGCTTTTTGAATATAAATATTGGTTTTGCTATTATCAATGGCATTCAATGTAAACGAAATCCCTTCTTTATGATGAATTGTTGCTGAATTTACCAACGGGCTTCCTAAAACATAAACTCCGTTTGCAGGATTAACGGAATAGAATCCCATTGAAGAGAAAACATACCAGGCGGACATTTGTCCTAAATCTTCGTTTCCGCATAATCCGTCCGGTTTTGTCGAGTAGAATTTATCATCGATTTCACGAATTAGTTTTGCCGTTTTCCAAGGTTGTCCTGCATAAGCGTACAAGTATGGAATATGGTGATTTGGCTCGTTTCCTTGTGCATATTGACCAATTAATCCGCTAATGTCTGGTGAAATTTCTTCGCCTTCTACTTTGTCTGTGATTAAGAAAAGTGAATCTAATTTGGCTAAGAATTTATCTTCACTTCCAAATAATTCGATTAAACCATAAGGATCCTGAGGAACTAACCAGGTGTATTGCCACGCATTTCCCTCTACATAATCGTCTTTACGATGCGCTGATGAAAGTGGATTGAATGGTGTTCGCCAATTTCCATCAGTTAATTTTCCACGCATAAATGTAGTTTCTTTATCGAAATACAATTTGTACAAATTGGCTCTTTTGGTGAAATAATTATAATCATCTGTTTTGCCTAAAGATTTTGCCATTTGCGCCACACAATAATCATCGATGGCATATTCTAAAGCATTTCCAACAGATTCTAACATTTTATCAGCAGGAATATATTCTAATTTCTGAACATAATCCATTCCGTCACGCGTTTGCATCGCTGTTTTTTTGATGGCTTCGTATGCCAATGCTGTATCGTAATCTCTATATCCTTTCATGTAAGCATCTAAAATCACGGCGATTGAGTGATTTCCGTTCATGGTATTGGTTTCATTCCCCATTAAATGCCAAACCGGTAATCTGCCTTGTTGTTCGTAGATTGCCAAAAATGACTTCACGATATCGTTGATTTTATTTGGCTGCGTAATCGTGTATAAAGGATGTAAACCACGATATGTATCCCAAAGTGAGAAAGTCGTATAGTTGGTAAAATTTGCTTTTTCGTATACTTTTTTATCTGTCCCTCTGTAATCTCCGTTTGCATCATTGAAAATTGATGGCGCAAACATGGTGTGATACAAAGCAGTATAAAAAACTTTCATTGTTTTATCATCTGCTTTGATTTGTATCTTATTCAATTCTTTATTCCATTTTGAAGTCGCTTCTTTTGCTACAGCATTAAAATCCCAACCTGGAATCTCTGTTTTGATATTTGCGGAAGCATTCTCATAACTTACCGGAGAGATTCCAACTTTTACTAAAACCTGTTTGTTTTTTAGAGTTGCAAAATCTAAAACTGCTTTCATTTTCAATCCTTCACCTTCATTTCCCTTAACAGCGGCTTTATCGTCATACAATGCCATATTTGAAATTGGCTCTGAGAATTCGATTGTAAAGAATATACGTTGATCGGCAGCCCAACCCGCAGAATATCTATATCCTACAAGGGTTGTTTCGTTTAGTTTTTTTATGAAAGTTTTGACTGGTTTATCCCAACCAATTCCGTCTGCCAAATCTAATAAAACGTGATTATCTGTAGTGGCATTAAAAGTGTATTTATGAAAACCTACTCTTTCGCTAGCCGTTAACTCTGCTTTGATTTTATATTTGTCTAATAAAACACTGTAATATCCGGCCTTGCTTACTTCATTTTTATGAGAAAAATAAGAACCGTAACCAGTTGCCATATCTTCTTTTGTTCCTTTGGTAAGTGGCACTTTTCCTGAAACAGGAAGTAACAGGATATCATTTAAATCTCCAATTCCGGTTCCACTTAAATGCGTGTGCGTGAATCCTAGAATTGTGTTACTGGCATAGTTGTATCCGCTGCACCAATCCCAACCTTCAAAAACATTTACAGGCCCTAATTGCACTGCTCCAAAAGGAACATTCGCGCCCACAAATACGTGTCCGTGTCCTGCGGAACCTATGTACGGATTTACATATTGTGTGTAATCTATATTGGTTTGTTTTGCTTTCTTTTCCTGCGAAATTGCCGGTAAATTAACCAGCATAATTATAGCGAAAACAATGTGTTTGTATTTTGTAATCATTTTATTTATTTTTTATTTGACTTGTGCAAAATTTAACCGCAAAGCACGCAATCCCGATAGCTATCGGGATACGCAAAGGCCACAAAGCAGATGCACTAGTGTGCGACTCTACAAAAAACCTTTGTCTCTTTGTTCCTTTGAACCTCTGTCCCTAAAATCCAAGAACTTTAGTACCTTGCTAAAACATCATAAAGAGAATAAATTTTCACTTCTGGTTTTGTTATTTTCCCTTCAAACGTAATTATTTTTTCTTCTCCTGCTTTTAAATCGAAATAATTATCGCTCCATTTTCCGGTATATCCTTTTATGGAGACGTTTACATATTTGGCCAATTTTGAGGCTTTCAAAATCAGTTTATTTCCTTGTACTTCCCAAGTGATTTTTGGATCATTCAATTTTAAATTAATTGGACGAGTTAAATCAATTTCCGGAGTTTTATCATCCCGATACGCTTCCTTCATGGCATACCAGGCTGCTTTGGGTTGGCGATCATAATAATCGGTGACGCTCCAGCTTGCTACCGGCCAGCAATCATTCAATTGCCAAACCAATGTTCCCATATTATAAGGTGCTTTTGAGCGGTGGATTCCAATAATATTTTTAAGGGAATAATATTGTAAACACTGCGTCAGATACGTATAATCCTCGACATTCATTTTCTTTATTTTGGTTGAATCAATAAAATACCTGTTCAGATACGAATCTAATTTCATGAATCCTTTTCCGGCTTTTTGATGTGCCTGCAAAATATCCGAATATAAATATCGGTCTTCAGCCTGCGTAAATCTTTCGATAGAAGAATAATTGGGCATTGCCTGCATTCCGTATTCGCTCACAAAACGTCCCGTTTTATTTTGTACGGCTTCAACATCTTCTAGTCCCCACCAGGTTCCCCAATAATGGCTGTCACCTTCGGTTAAACTTTTTGCTTTCGACCAATGAAATGATGGCGAAGAACTAATATACGGGCGTTTGTTATCGACTTCTTTTACCCATTTCGGGATACTATCCTGAAACAAACGAACGTAATCTTTCCATAAACGAGTCGAGTCTTGCTTAGACATTTTCATGCTTTTTTGCCATCCCCAATCTTTAAAGGCTTCGTCGATTTCGTTATTTCCGCACCACAAAACAATACTTTTATGATGGCGTAAACGTTTTACCTGATACTGCACTTCTTTTTTTACATTATCAAAAAAGGCATCATCTCCCGGTACCATTGTTCCGGCAAACATAAAATCCTGCCAGACGTAAATTCCGTTTTTATCGCATAAATCATAAAAATAATCGTCTTCATAAATGCCTCCGCCCCAAACACGCAGCATATTCATGTTGGCATCTTTGGCCATACCAATTACTTTTTCGTATTCTTTTTTGGTTACTCTGGAAAGAAAAGCATCTGACGGAATATAATTAGCGCCTTTCATATACACCGGTTTTCCATCTATTTTAAAATAAAATGTTTTACCAACATTATCAGGCTCTTGTACCAATTCGATTTTGCGGTCTAATACATAAGGTTTCTCAGGAGCTTTTGTATCATAAGCTTCTAATCGTGGCGTTTTCCAAATTCCGCAAGTGGTGAATTTTGGTCCCCAATCCCATCCAAAATGATATTGCGCTTTTCGTACATAAGCACGGGGATTATCCGGAATTACAAATGGAAGATCTTTTTTGGCCAATGAATCGACTACATTTTGTGCCGATTTAAAAACCACAACTAAATCATTATTGCCTGATTTTATTATTTTCTTTACATCAACTCTCCATTGACGGAACATATTATCGGCTTTTAAAACCAATTGATTGTTCAGGTATACTGTTGCATAGGTATCTAAACCGTCAAAAACCAGTTCTGCATTTTTTTTATTTAGCGTAGCCGGAGTTACCTTAAAAGTAGTTTTATATTCCCAATCTTTCTTTTCGATCCACACTAATTTCTTCTCATTGTCTCTGTAAAATGGATCCTGAATTGCTTTATTATTCAACAAATCTGTATGAATTTCTCCCGGAACTGTTGCAGGATACCATTTTGTGGTTTTAGTTTCACGGTATTGCCATCCTGTTTTTAGATCTGTATTTTGAGCATTTGCCGCCAATGCAAAATTGGCGAGACAAATGCCAACAAACCAATAAACTCTTTTTTTATATTTCATTCTAACCGAATACTAAATTAATTTCTATTTGCTATTTAATTGTTGGCAGTGTGAGAAGGATCATTACTTTTTACAGCATCTCCTTCTCTTTAGGTTTATTTTACAGAATAAAAGTAACTAACAAAATATCCAGAAATTATTTCCTTTTTTTACGGCTGCCAAGCTTAATTTTTTATTTTAGATTGCTGATTGCAGGTTGCTGATTGTGTATTTTCTAAATCTTAAAAAAGTTGCTATTCTTCTATTGTATGTTCTTTTGAAAGTAATTCTTTTTTTTCAGCAAGAGTATTTACTCAATTGCGAAAAAAAAGATTTAAAAGCTGCTGAACAAATTTGTGATACATCCCTCTAATTTAATGAAAATCAAAATAGAAACTTAAAAATAAGCCGGGACGGGATGTAATATCCCATCCGACTTATTTTAACTAACCTAACCAAATTAATTATTTATCCCACCAAATTCTGGTTGTCATTAAATCCAACCCCTGACGTGAAATTGCTTCTTTATAATTAGCAGCATTTGTTATTAACTCTGACTGATCATAAATTAATCTTCTAGGGATAGTTCCTTTTGTTTCTCCCGTAGGATCATTTACCGGAACCAGAACAGGATATCCGGTTCTTCTGTATTCTGAAAATGCTTCGAAACCATTGAACAACAATACAATCCATTTTTGAGTTATAATCTGTTCGATTTTTTGAGCATCTGTTCCTGTAGCTTTAAAAGGATGTGCTGCAATGTAAGCGTTGTATTCAACTGTTGAAACAGCTGGTACTTTGTCTCCAAAAATAGTTAATATCTGCATGGCTGCTTTTACTCCGTTTTCGTAAAAACTTTGTGCATTTCCGCCAACATTCCAGCCTTTTACAGCGCCTTCTGCCAATATAAATTGTACCTCAGCATAAGACATTAGCAAAGTAGGCGCATCTAAACGCAATACGGTAGAAGTGTTAGGATCAGAGAACATTTTTTTGTCTCCACCGGGGAATTCTTTTGCATCATTGGCAAGACCTTGCTGACTTGCCGGAGCATTATCTCCTGTAGCTTCCAGCTTAGCATAAATTCTTAAACGTGGATCATTATTGTTTTTTAACAGATCAATAAACGTTTTGCTGAATTTTACATTTCCATCTCCTCCATTCAAATCGTTTCTAACCCATGAAGAAGTAATTGGATTTGTTTTAACTCCTGCAGGACCTGCATCATGTTTTAAAACAAGACTATCATCATTTGAAGTAAACACTCCTTTTGCAACTGCTTTCTCTACATATTGCTGCGCTTTTGCAGGATTTACTTTAGACAAACGCATTGCTACTCTCAACATCACTGAATTGGCTAATTTTTTCCATTTGGCAACATCACTTTGATAATAAAGATCAGCGTTTCCTACAAAGGCTTTATTCGCATCTAAAGCATCACCGGCTTCGTCTAACTCTTTTAAAAGATCATTGTAAATCGCTTCTTGTGTATCATATTTTGGGGAGAAGACATTACCGTTATATCCTTTTCCTGCTTCGAAATAAGGAATTTCACCATAAGTATCTGTCAATTTTTGAAACATCAATACTTTCATGATTCTTAGCGCCTGAATCATGTTCGAATTTTCAGGTGTCTCTTTTACAACAGACATCAACTGAAAAATCTGATTCAGTCCTTTACCGTATGACTCTCCAAAAAGTGCCCCTGAATATTCAGAAGAATAGGTATATTTTGAGCCCGGTCCTCCTAATGAAGAAAATTGCTGAACGATTTGAGCCGCATAATAATTATTTCCTCTGGTATTAGAAAAATCTTGTCCGTCGACATAAATCTCAGCAAGGGTAAACATTGATTTTACAGCCGGATCTGTCAAAGCATTTGGATTCGTATTCATTTCCTCGAATCCTTTATCGCATGAAGCTAATGTCATTGCACCAACAATTGCGATACAGAATATTTTTATAAATTTATTTTTCATCTTTCAATTTGTATTATTAAAATTTGACATTCAGCGTTACACCATAATTTCTTGTCAAAGGCATAGAGGCTCTTTCAAGACCTTGCGCATTGCTGTTAGAATAATTTGATTCCGGGTCAATGTTTGGCACTTTGTCATAAATGGTCCATAAATTATGAGCAGAAAATGCTAAGCTGATCGATTGAAATGGCGTTTTTGAAAGATATGTTTTTGGGAAATTATAGCTAAAAGAAATTGCTCTTAGTTTCACAAAATCAGCATCGTATACAAAATTTGATGTTACATCACTATAACTTCTCCAGTAATCGTATGCAGAAACTGTCGTGTTTACGGCGTTTCCGTTAATATCTTTACCTGATACCACAATTCCTCCTTCACGCCCCGGAAGGGTTTGTTCTGATAATCCGTAACGGGTACCTAATTGGTTTGTTGCAGAATAGATTTCTCCTCCAAATTTAGCATCTACGAAAATTGAAAGTGTGAAATTTTTATAAGAGAAATCATTTGAGAATCCCATTGATGTTGGGGCTACACCTTGTCCGGCATTAATTAAATTGCCTCTCATGAATTTACCATTCGTATCAAGAACGATATTACCCTGTGCGTCTCTTAAATAATCATACGCTTTGATGATTCCAAAAGGTTGCCCTTTTTCTAACACTACAGAAGCTCTTGCATCTCTGTTTCCTTCTAATGATTTGGTGGTAATTTTATCTGAAAGACTGATTACTTCACTATTGTTATAAGCAAAATTGTATCCAATATTCCAGGAGAAATTTGGTGTTTTAACTGCTTTTACATTGATAGCAAATTCAACTCCTTTGTTCACAATTTCTCCCACGTTGATTTTTGTAGTTCTGTAACCGGAAGCCTGAGAAATATCAGCATCAGTAATATCATTGGTTGTTTTCTTTTGATAGAAAGTCAAATCTGTACTTACTCTGTTATTGAAGAATGTGTTCTCGAAACCAAATTCTATAGTACTTACATTATATGGTTTTAAGTATTTGTTTGGAACTGTTTCTCCATTTACCCCTAAAATTGGTTGTCCCTGCGAATCTGTTTGTCCGTCCGGTGCAGTATAAGTCAGGGCCAAAGCATAAGCATCCGGCAAAGCTCCTCCTACGTTCCCCCAACCTGCTCTCAATTTACCATAAGACATCCATTCCGGTAATTTGATTACTTCAGAATAAATAAAACTGGTACTTACCGATGGATAAAATGTAGTGTTATCGTTTGGATTTAAAGTAGAAAACCAATCCTGACGACCTGTTAAATTTACATACAAGAAATCTTTATATCCTAAATCAGCTGAATAAAAAAGAGAGTTTACTTCGCTTTCTGAAAACAATTTCTCTGTTTTGTCCGGTTGTGTATTTCCGTAGAAATATTTGAACGGAACGATAAAATTGTTTCCTTTCATTTTAATACCGCTGTATCTGTTGTGTTGACGGTTTGCTCCAACGAAAGCATCTAAAGAAAGATTTTTTGCGATATCACCTTTATATCCTAAATAACCAGATGCATTATATTCTGAACGGCTTTCTACCCTGTTTTCATACGATCCTCCAGGATTGTAGTTGATTCCTGTAGGTTCAATTTCAGTATATTCGTAATTGATGTCATCGATACCAATAACCCCTTTTGCGTAGATTTTATCTGTGATATTATAATTCACCTTTGCAGAACCAATAAAACGTTTTCTAAGATCATCATTCAGATCTTCCTGAGTAGCGAAATAAGGGTTTGTCTGATAGGTGTTTGCACCAAAATAATCTGCTTCACCTCCATTGTCATCGTATCCGTTACTTAACCATCTGATATCCGTTCCCGGAGTCAAAAATGTCGTTGGGAAAGAAGCATTTCTTGGAGAGTCATTCAAATAAGGTCTGTTATGACTTTTTTCTGTAATGTATTGTGCATTGGTTTCAATACTCACTTTTTTATTTGGTGCCGAATTTAAGCTCAAAGACACGTTATTTCTTCCAAAGTTTGTTCCCGGCATAATAGACTCATCTTTGGTATTTCCGAAAGACAATCTGAAATTAGTGGTTTCATTTCCACCAGAAATGGCTAAAGTATTACTGAAAGAGTATCCCGTTCTGTAAAAATTCTCAACGTTGTCTTTTCCGTATGCCTGATATGGTCTCGTAGATCCGTCTAATGCAAGAGAAGGAGTTCCGTCGTATTTATCTCCCCATGCAAAATAGTACGAATCTCTAAGTTCCTGAAGATTTGTAAATCTGGTTGCCACACCATTTACAGGTGCTCCCGCTCCGTATTGATCTTGCCAGTGCAAAAGACTAGCCGGCGTATTAAAGGTAGAGTTTGTGCTAAAATCTACTCCAATTCCTGTTCCGCTTTTTCCTTTTTTGGTCGTAATCAGGATAACACCATTTGATCCTCTGTACCCGTAAAGAGCAGAAGCAGCACTACCTTTTAAGACTGACATAGAAGCAATATCATCCGGATTGAAAGAGGACATACCATCTCCTTTATCTGCTCCTCCGTACATTCCTGCATTTCCTTGTTGGCTATTGTCAATTGGGATACCATCTACAACATACAAAGGCTGGTTAAGACCTGAAGCTGAAGTTGCTCCACGAATTACCACACGGCTGGAACCGGACGGTCCTGAAACCGGTGCAGAAACGTTAACCCCTGCAATTTTACCCTGAAGGGCATTCCCTAAATTGATTTCTTTATTTTTGGTCAGCTCGTCTCCTTTTATTTCTCCGACTGCGTACCCTAAACTTTTCTTTTGTTTTTTAACTCCAAAGGAAGTTACTACAACATCCTTTAATTCCTGTGTATTTTCTAGTAATACCACCGAAACTCTGTTTTCATTTTCCTGAAGGACTACTTGTTTTGATCCAAAACCTATAGAAGATACGTTTAATGTAACCTTTCCTTCGGGAACATTCATTTTAAATCGGCCCTCTGCGTCTGTAATTGCGCTAAACGGTTTTCCCTGAACCTCTATCGATGCAGCAACAATTCCCTTGTTTTCTGCATCAGCCACTATGCCTGTTATTAATCGGTTTTGTGCCACAGCTCCTAAGCTGCTCAACAATACCATTCCTAACACTGCCAATATTCGTTTCATAAGCATTTTTTTTTGGTTATTTGTTTTGATTTTTGTTTTGTTTTAACGTGATTGTTTTTAAATAATTAATAAAAAATTCGAACTCAATTTTAATATGGTACTCGGAGGTCTCCACCTCTAAATACTATTGTTTAATAGTCATGTAAACTTTCTTTATATTTTAAGAAATCGATATCGTAAACAGGTCAAAAAAATAACTGATTATCAGTTTAATTCTTCTAAAACTTACTAAAACGATTTAGTAAAATAGCTAAAAAAAAACGTATCGTTTTTTTCTTTTTTAAATTTATAATACGGTCTAAAACTAAACTGATTCCCTAATAATCAATTTTCCTTTTTTAAGACTTTTTTCTACTTCAAATTCTCCCATATCAGTCATCTGACTCATTAATAACTGTATCGATTTTATGGCAATATCTTCAATTGGCTGTGCAATAACTGTAATTGCCGGCGTATGTAATTTGAAACTGTCATGATCATCAAAACTAATTACTGAAATATCTTCAGGAATTCTGATGCCCATTCCTTTAAAAGCCTGAAGCCCCGCCAATCCCATATAATTCGTTAAGAATAAAACAGCATCAATATTTGGATTTTTTTCAAAAAAGCTTACTACTGTTGCAATTCGAGTTTCTTCATTGCTGTAATAATCCATATGAAGCACCAGCGATTTATCATAAATACCTGCTTCTTTTAAAGCATCACGGCAACCATCTTCTCTTAATTTCATCTGAATCATTTCAGACTTATTATTAACAAGAGCAATATTTTTATACCCTTTACTGATCAGGAATTTTGTAGCCGAATTGGATGCTTCATAATTATCCATCACCACATGACTTACTCGCTGTCCGGGAAAATACCTGTCGATTAATACCACTGGTTTTTTCAATTTTAAAAGAAGATCGATACTTTCTTCTAAATTCTCTGTTGGCGTGATAATAAAACCATCAACATTTGCCTGCAAAAGACTATGTATCAACTCTACAGAACGTTCATCATCTCCACCTGTACTGCAATAAAAAACCCTGTAATCAATACTTTTTGCCTCATCCTCAATCACTCTGGCTAGATCCGCAAAGAACTGATTCGAGATATCTTCTACAATTAATCCGATAGATCTCGTCTTTCCTGTTCTAAGACTTGTCGCAATCATGCTTGGTCGGTAATTCAATTTTTCAGCAACTTCCTGCACTTTTTTAATTACCGCCGGGCTGATGCCCATTTTCTCGCCTTTATTGTTAATGACAAAAGATACAGTAGATATAGACACTTGCGCCTCTGTGGCAATATCCTTAATAGTAATCTTTTTCATCTGATGAGTTAATTTTTATTAAGTTGGTATTAATGTTATCACAAATATATATAAAAACAGTTACTAAAACGATTTTGTAATTATTTTTTTTAAACTAATCATTTTTTTAGAGTTAATTCTAAGTATAATCATCAGTATTTACAAGTATTTCTGCTATTAATCATTTTTAGACTTCTCTGTTCAGTCTTTTCGTTTTTAATATGAATAATCTGTTATTGTCAATTTTGATGAGTCGCAAAGTGTCCATTTTTCAATTTATTTCTTTGCGACTTTTTATCTTTATAAGAAATCTAAAATCATTTCCGGTTTAAGATATATATACTTCTAAAACAGCAGCTGTACCTTCTAACACATAAGAGCGCATATCAGCAGGAATTAAAACCGTATCTCCTTTTTTATACTGATAGGCTACGTTTTCATATCTCATTTCGAAAGCACCTTCAATACACATATAAACTTTAAATGTTTCTCCACTACTATCAGCTTCAATTTTTCCGTCAAGCGGAATAAAATTCGTTGTGAAATAAGAGCAATCAACTATTACGTTTGACTGATTTGGAGCTGTTTCGTATTTCTTATGTGTGTCTACTTTATTGTAATTGATGGCGTCTAAAGCCAGATCAACATGCAGTTCTCTTTTATTTCCCTGAGCATCTACTCTGTCGAAATCATACAATCGATAGGTGATGTCTGATGTTTGCTGAATCTCCGCCACAACCAATCCTGCCCCAATGGCATGAACTGTTCCGGTTTCCAGAAAAAACACATCCCCGGCTTTTGCCTTTACATCATCCAGAATAGCAACCAAAGTATTATTCTTTAGATTTTCCAGATATTCTTCTTTGCTTGAATCTTCTTTAAAGCCTACAATAATTCTGGCATCAGCATCAGCTTGCATCACATACCACATTTCAGTTTTACCAAAAGAATTATGACGTTCTTTTGCTAATTGATCATTTGGATGCACTTGTATCGATAAATCTTCGCGTGCATCAAGATATTTAAACAATAAAGGAAATTGATTTCCAAAACGGGCATACACTTTCGTTCCTAAAATTTCATTTGGCGATTGATCAATTAATTCTGTCAATGATTTCCCTTTCAATTCCCCATTGGCCACAACGCTTACATCTCCTTCTACGGTAGATAATTCCCAACTTTCTCCGGTAATATCAGAAACAATAGGTTTATTAAGAACTGTCTGTAGTTTTTTGCCACCCCAAATTCTTTCTTTAAGGATGGGATCAAATTGTAAAGGATAAATTTTTATGCTCATTTTTATGTTTTTAATTTATTATCAACTTTCTATTTTTTTCCACGAATTACACGAATTTCCACTAATTAATTTGACTCATTTAAATAATAAACGTGTCTAATCCAAATCATTTTAATTCTTGAAATCTGTGGATAAACTTTTTCTCAAGCAGATCTGGCAGATTAACCAGCTTTTTCTAGCCAAATACCAGAAGGAAAAAATCCGTCTTTATCCGTATTTCGCTTTAGCGAATCAGTCCATCCGTGTTCCATTTCACATTTCACATTTTTCACTTTATCGAAATAGCCACTCCACCACTAGCAGCAAGTCTTTGCGTTAACTTGGTTTTATTGTTTACCGTTATTTTTCGAATGTTATACGATTGTGGATTGATTTTATAATCTGCTGTTTTTCCGTCTTCGTAAATCGTTGCCGTGTATGATTTTCCTGCCGGAAGAAAACTAAAATCAATCATAGCTGTACGTGGATTTTCATCTGTGATACCACCTACAAACCATTCTTGCTTTCCTTTGGTTTTTCTGGCAATTGTAATGTAATCTCCCGGCTCCGCTTCAAGAACATAGGTTTCATCCCAATCCAGCGCAACATCTTTTATAAACTGAAAAGCATCTTTGAAACGCATATAGTTTTCCGGCAAATCAGCCGCCATTTGCAACGGGCTGTACATCGTAACATATAAGGCCAATTGTTTGACCAATGTTGTACTTAGCTTGTTCTTTTTAGTTCCGTAAACCGATAAATCTCCCTGAAAAATTCCCGGTGTATAATCCATCGGGCCTCCCATAAGGCGAGTAAAAGGCAATATTGTGGTATGATCCGGATGAATTCCCTCCATCGATTCAAACTCAGTTCCTCTTGCTGATTCCTGAGCAAACCAGTTGGGATAGGTGCGGTGTAAACCTGTTGGCCTAACAGCTTCATGAGAATCTACCATAATCTTATTTTTGGCAGCTTCTTTCGCTACATAGGTATAATGATTTACCATTTGCTGACCGTCATGATGTTCTCCTCTTGGGATAATGGGTCCCACATATCCTGTTTTTACCGCATTATAATTATTATCGACCATAAAGTTGAATGCGTCGTTTAATTGTCGCTCATATTCAGCTGTTGAAGATGTGGTTTCATGATGCATGATAATTTTCACCCTCTTTTTACTCGCGTACTCACTTAAATCTTTCACATCAAAATCAGGATAGGCTTTGGTAAAACTATAAATACGCTCTTTTTTGAAAGCCGTATTGTCTTCCCAGCCTTCATTCCATCCTTCGACCAAAACAGCATCAAACCCATTTGCTGCAGCAAAATCGATGTATTCTTTTACATGTTTAGTATTGGCTCCGTGCGTATTATTGGGTTTTAATTTAGAGAAATCAGTTTCGCCAATAACTACATCCTGATCATCAGAATATGCCCAGGTAGATCCTCCTACTGTAAAATATTCCCACCAAACCCCGATATATTTAACAGGTTTAATCCAGGAAGTGTCCTCAAAATTACAAGGCTCATTCAGATTTAATATCATTTTTGAAGCCAGGATATTTCTCGCATCATCACTTACTACAATAGTTCTCCAGGGCGTAAAACTTCCGGTCTGAATATAGCCTTTATTACCAACTGCATCCGGAACGAGGTGCGAACTCAATGAATACGTTTTATCATCAACATTAAGACACATTGCAGGATAATTTTTTAAGGCAGCTTCGTGAATATTGATATAAAGTCCGTCATTGGTCTTGATCATCAAAGGCGTTTGTGTTGCCAAATTTTTAGTCGTCGTTTGCGCCGCAAGAGAAACGTGTGTCGCATTGTATACCAGAGATTGCATCTCAGATATTTTAGATGTGGTATAGCTATATTCGTTGGTATCATAATCTCCCGGAATCCAGAACAACTTGTGATCTCCTGTCAGGTTAAACTCGGTAGTTTCTTCCTGAATAATAAAATGGCGCAGGTTATCCTGCACCGGAAACTCATATCGAAATCCTAATCCGTCATTAAACAAGCGGAAATAAATAGAAATTTTTCGGTTGCTTTTGGTTTGTACAAGATCCGCTTTCAATTCATTATATTGATTTTGTATTTCTTTTTGCTCCCCTAAAACAGGTTTCCATGTGGTATTTTCTGATTGAAATTTTGTTTCAGCAATCTGAAAACCTTTGTTCAGCATAATATCCGACTTTATAATAAAGCCTAATTTGCTTTCCTTTATGATTTCTTTTTTCTTATAATTCAAAGTATAAACAGGAGTTCCTGTTGTATTCAGTGAAAATGTCAAGATCAGATTTCCGTCGGGAGATTTTAGTTCCTGAGCATTTACAATTGCGTTCGAAACGATAATAAAAAAGCAAATAAAAAATATATTTTTCATAAATCAGGAAAGTTTGAATAATTACTAAATCGATTTAGCAAACATAATAAAAAAAGTTATACCTCTGCAATTAATGTGATTTTATACTTTTAAAATAGTTAATCCTAACTAAATTTTAAAACATATCTCATTACTATTCAAAAACTTGCAAAATAACACAACCTAAAAAAGAGGCATTAAAAAGCAATCAGAATAAAAGGTTTATAAAATAATTAACAATTACGATAGCCAATAAAAAGTATCTTTGGCATTCCTTATGACAAAAAAGTTTTACATATTGCTACTCGTTACGCTTGGTTTCCTTTTGGGGCCAACGCTAACTTATGCACATGGAACAAAAACAGCAATGTCATGTTGTAAAAAAGAATCTGCAACAAAAAACTGTTGCAACAAAAAAGATTCTAAAGAAAAAAATCATAACTGCGACAAAGGTTGTTTAGGAAATTCTTGTTCTCCAACTTCCAGCTGTAGTTTTTCGCCAATGGCAATTTTTCAAACAGAAAACAACTCACTTTTTAGTTTTTCTGACAAAAAACAAAATTACTATTATTCAGAAATCTTTATTTCTTCAGATTTCCGTTCTATCTGGCTTCCACCTAAAATAGGCTAGATTTATTTCCTGACAGCCATAAGTCTGTCTTATTCAAAGTCGTTTTAAGGCTTTAAAATCAAAACATTTTTTAATCCCAATCTATTTATAGAAACAGCTGTTTTTGCTATCGTTTCTGTTGTGGTTTTAGGATTAATTCATCCACAAAAATTATATATAATGAACTCAATAAAAAAATTATTGATGGTAATGACTTTGTTACTATCAGTTACTTTCGCCAGCGCGCAAATCAAAAATAAAACTACTCAAACTGTAAAAATCAATGGCAATTGCGCAATGTGCAAAAAGACGATCGAAACAGCTGCAAACGTTGATAATGTTGCTAAAGTAAACTGGAACAAGGACACCAAAATAGCAACGATTACTTACGATAGTAAAAAGACCAATCCTGACGCCATACTAAAACGTGTTGCAGATGCCGGATATGATAACGAAAGATTTACTGCCCCAACTGCAGTTTATGATGAATTGCACGGATGTTGTCAATACGACAGAGACGCAAGCCCTAAAAAAGCAGAATAATCATAATTAAATCATTCAAAAAATAAGCTTGTCTGTAGTATTAACTAAATACTAGAATTAGACAATACTACAGACAAGCATTTTAAAAAACATATCATGTTCAACATAAAAAATACCATTACATTATTCGCTCTTATCGCCACTGTTTCTATAGCAAGTGCACAAATAAAAATAGGAGACAGTTTTCCGGATGTTCAACTTCAGAACAACAAGAACGCTACTATTAAATTGAATTCTTTTAAAGGAAAAACGGTTTTAGTAGACTTTTGGGCTTCATGGTGTGGACCTTGCCGATTGGCAAATAAAAATCTGGTAAAATTGTATGACCAATACAAAAACCAGAATTTTGAAATCGTTGGAATATCAATAGATAACGACAAAACAAAATGGTTAAAAGCTATTGAAAAAGATAAAATGAAACACCAGCAATTAATAGATCCAAAAGGTTTTGATGCCAAAACGGCTGTAACCTTTGGAGTTGAAGCTTTGCCTTCTACCTTTCTTTTTGACGCATCAGGAAAACTGATTGCCATAAACCCAACAGAAGCACAAATAATTGCTCAAATCAAAAAAAACAAATAAGATGAAAACCTTACCTATAAAATTCATAGCCGCTGCACTTTTAATACTAATAACAAGTGCAAACTCCTATTCTCAAATTACCAAAGCCGAGATAATGGCAACAGGATTAACCTGTTCTATGTGCTCGAATGCGATCAACAAACAATTAAAATCCTTAACTCAGGTAGACAGTATTGGCACTGACCTGAACACCAACACTTTTACCGTTTACTTTAAAAAAGACAATTCAGTCGAACCAAAAGTGCTTAAAAACGCAGTCGAAAAAGCGGGGTTCTTCATAGGTTCTATGGTTCTAACGGCTAAGTTTCATGCCGATAAAATCGAAGATAATACAACCCTGAAAATGGATGATGCTACTTATACTTTTATCGATATTAAAAAACCTGTAGCGCATGAAGAAACGAAATACAGAGTATTAGACAAAGGTTTTGTAACCCAAAAAGAATATAAAAAACTAGCTAAGTCTTATGCTAAATATCCGGGTTATGCCGCAGAAAATGAGAATGATTATTACCTCAAAACATTATAGAAATGAAACAGCTGTCAATAATTTTCTTATTCCTTGTTTCATTCCAAATAGATGCACAAGAATTATTTGTAGTAACAGAACCTGCCAGTAACGTTCCGGCAGGTTCAATTGGGGTTCGTGTGGGACAATCGCTTATGGATAACAAACACGAAAGTGGCTCTATGTATAATTTAACCCCCGAAGTTACCTGGGGAATCAATAAAAATTTAATGGTTCGTACCTCAGCTTTTTTAAGCAACCAGGACAACGAACTGGGTCTTAAAGGTGGTGGCTTTTATGCCAAATACAGATTCTTTTCTGTAGATGATTTGCAAAGTCATTTCAGGATGGCCGCATTTGGACGATATAGCTATAATAACTCTTATTTTACTCAGGAAGCTATAGACCTGGCCAACGGAAATTCAGGTTACGAAGCCGGTTTAGTAGCTACTCAATTAATCCATAAAGTAGCTTTGAGTTCTTCTGTAAGTTATGTGCGCGCGCTGAACAATCCTGATTATAGCTTTCCGGATGCTTTAGGAAAGAATGCTATAAACTATACGTTCTCGGTAGGTAAATTAATGTACCCTAAAAAATACACAAGCTATAAACAAACCAACATTAATGCCATGCTGGAATTTACCGGACAAACCATAACCGAAAACGGAAAATCGTATCTGGATGTAGTACCTTCGATTCAGTTTATCATCAATAGTCAGGCGAGAATTGACCTTGCTTACAAAAAAGAATTATACAGTTCTCTGGAACGCGCCGCAACCGATGGTGTTTTCTTAAAACTGGAATACACCTTTTTTAACGTGACGAAATAAACTACGTTTTAGTTTTTTTGGGCTGCTAAATTTTATTTCACGCAGATTTAAAAAGATCAAAGCTGATCAAAGCAGATTTTTTATAGATTAAATTAAAATCTGCTCTAATCTGCGTGAAACAAAAATCCTTTTAATCTTTTTTTTTAATCGGTGACTAAAAAATTAGCCCGGCCTTGTCATTTAAAAACCCGTTAGGTTTAACAAAATCAAATCATCACCAGAACAAATCGTTCTGACTAAACATACAAAATGAAGAAAATCTTATATTTATTATTCCTGGTTTTGGCTTTTGCCAAAGTTCAGGCACAGATTATAAATCCTGTAAAATGGGAAGCTTCAATTGAGAAAAAATCAACCTCAGAATTTGTTCTTTCTTTTAAAGGAACTATCGAAAAAGGCTGGCATGTATATTCTCAATTTACTCCCGAAGATGGTCCGCTTCCGGCCGAATTTATTTTTCATGATTTTAAAAACAATTATGAACTTGTTGGAAAAGCAACCGAAAGCGAAACCAAAAGAGAATTTAATAAAATCTTTGGCGTAGACGAAATCTTCTTTTCAGACAAAGCTATTTTTACACAGGTAATCAAGCAAATTAATCCTGAAAAAGAAACCATTCAAGTTGAACTTGCTTATCAGGTTTGCAAAGAAAACTGTATTAGTGAATCTAAATACTTTGAATTTAATCTTAAAACGCTTAACGCGAAAGAAATTCAGGCCGCTGATATTATAACCGGAAAAATAATCCAAACAAAAGTCAATACTACGGTAGAAAAACAACCGGAACCTCAAAAATCAGATTCTAGTTTATACATGATTTTCTTCATTGCTTTTTTATCCGGTTTTGCAGCATTGCTTACGCCTTGCGTGTTCCCAATGATCCCTATGACGGTAAGTTTCTTTACCAAACAAAGTAAAACCAAGGCAAAAGGAATTAAAAATGCGATTATTTACGGTATTTCGATCATCTTAATTTATGTATTTTTAGGATCTGTAATTACCTTAATTTTTGGTGCCGATGCCTTAAATGCATTATCAACCAATGTTTGGTTCAATGTTATTTTCTTTATTTTGTTGGTTGTTTTTGCCTTATCTTTTCTAGGTGCTTTCGAAATCATGCTGCCTAATTCATGGGCAAATAAAGTCGACCGTCAAGCGGACAAAGGAGGCATATTAGGAATTGTATTCATGGCGTTAGCTCTTGCAATCGTTTCTTTTTCTTGTACGGGTCCCATTATAGGAACATTATTAGTCGAAGCGGCTTCAAAAGGCGGAATCGCACCAATTGTAGGTATGCTGGGCTTTTCATCTGCTTTAGCATTACCGTTTATGTTGTTTGCAATGTTCCCGGGCTGGTTAAATACTTTACCCAAATCTGGCGGATGGCTGAATACCGTAAAAGTATTTTTAGGGTTTCTGGAACTGGCTTTGGCTTTTAAATTCTTATCAAATGCTGATTTAGTACTACAATTACATTGGTTTGAAAGAGAAATATTTTTAGCCATCTGGATTGCCATTTTTGGAACTTTAGCTTTTTATTTATTCGGAAAAATAACTTTGCCGCACGATTCTCCCTCTTCCTCTATTTCGGTTGGGCGTTTATCAGCCGGATTAGTCGTTTTGGTTTTTACCATCTACCTGATTCCCGGATTATGGGGCGCACCTCTAAAATTAATTAGCGGCTTCCCTCCTCCAATGACGTACAGCGAATCTCCGTATGGCGTGGGCGGATCTAACCGTGAAACTACATCATCCGCGAAAGTACTACCAAACGGAGCACACAAAGGCCCGCATGATATTACGGCTTTTACCGATTATGAAAAAGGCTTGGCTTACGCCAAAAGTGTAAACAAACCTATTCTCCTTGATTTTACAGGATTTGCCTGTGTCAATTGCCGAAAAATGGAAGATTACGTTTGGTCTGATCCCCGCATTTTATCTATTTTGAACAATGATGTGGTTTTGATTTCTTTGTATGTAGATGACAAAAGAGAATTACCTCTTGAAGAACAATACATTTCAAAAGAAACCGGAAAAAAGATACAATCGATAGGTAATAAATGGAGTGACTTTCAGATTACCCGTTATAAAGCAAATGCTCAACCATATTATATCATATTAGATACAAATGAACAAAACCTAAACAAACCAACGGGATATACACCTGACATTGCAGAATACGAGCAATGGCTAAAATCCGGAATTCAACAATTTAAAAAATAATAAAAAGGCTGTTTATAACATTCATTTTTTACCATTAAGGAATTAAGAAAAGTTAAGCCCTATACTTAATGAAGCTTAATATCTTAATGGTTATTTTTTTATCTTAATCAATTAAAATCAGAAAATCGCCAAAACATTAACTTTTACTATTTTTCTAACTTTCAGCATCTTATAAAAAACTTACCCAAATTGTGAATATCTATTTCCAGAATTAAGAATTTATTTACGGAATCTCCAGCTGACCATAGAAGTACGGAAAGCGTCTGGGGAACGGATAGAGCATTGCATATTCCCAAGTTCCAACAGTGGCGGACAAACGGCGTGGCGTACCACTGTGGCTGAAAGGGGCGAAGCTTGGAACCAGACCATCAGGTTGGCAATTGCGAGTGAAGATGTCCCTGGCGCACATCTTATCATGAGTATAGCAGATGCTCCCGGCTTCCCCTTCGCACTATGCTGGATGCCGCTCTGGGACCAGCAGGCATTCATGAAAGACGGATCACACTCGCCGTTACTCTACCTATACGATAAGATGACCTCTAGCACAGATTCCGGTAGAGGGGCCTACTTGAATCTCCCCTGGAGCTCAAGAGGAAAAGATGATACTTCCAAGGACGAAACCTTGACTGGTCCGGTCGGAACACTACGGCTGGATACATACCTGTGCAGCACGAAATTCTCTCAAGACAAAGTACTTCTGGAATACTGAAGTGGCGGGAGCAATCTAGAGGTCAACTTCTGGAGCTGCTACAACGCTTGGTTTTTGTTTCTGAAATCGAGGTAGTGAAACTGCTAAGTGATGTCTTTGACGCCTTGTTCGGAATCCTAGTCGATCACACAGGCCAGGATGACTTTGGAGATTCCGTCCTCAAGGCTCTTGTTACAGTCTTAGGGATTGTCCATGATCGACGATTTAATCTAGGACCGCTTGTAGATCAATATGCGGAAAACGGATTTGACTACCCCTTCGCCACACCATGTTTAATCAGAAGCTATCTCAGACTGCTGTCAAATCCTACAGACCCTCAAAGCTCGCGGGAACTCCGAGCTACGTTCAAAGTAGGACGCCATATTCTCAAGTTCATTATGAGCGCTCGAGAGAAGCAGAAGATTAAAGAAGCTGGAATTGGCACAAGCACTCAGGCGACTTTCAATCGCGATATCAACAAGATATTTAGGGCTCTGGAGGCTCTAATGAAAGATCCATCCCCTATTCTGATAGGCAGCAAAACCTTGGTTGTGCAGCACATGCATACATGGCTGCCAGAACTCGGTAAATCCTTCATGGAGGATGAGATCCTCCAGATGGCTATCAGCTTCGTGGATGCATGCGACCAGGCTCGGGGCAGACTTACTCTTTACAAGCTGGTGCTGATACTCAATCTCTCGAATCTCAAGCTTTTCACGCGAAAGAGCATACGGCAGCTCCTTGCCTCCAGTACTACAGAATGGTTAGAGTCATACTGGGGCTCCACCGATCAGGTAACAGATCAATGGAGAGAGCAAGTGCGGTTGTGTTGTTCCATCGTCTCGACCCAAGTGAACGTGCTTGGCTCAGAAATGGCTAAACATTTCGTCAAGGCCGTCCAGTCATACCGCACTATCCAGAGCGTCGGGTCTGCACCGAAGCAAAATTTGTCAATATTGTTCCCGGCGACGTATCCATTTCCTACCAAATCTATTGCCGGTGGGCAAATATTCGACGAAGCACTCATCGAACTAGCGGCGCTGCTCTCCCAACTTTCAAACCAATCCTTCCACAAGTATCTTGCCGCTGATGAGCCGGGTACCGTGGACGTTCTAATAGCTGCACTCGGCGTCAACGTCTCAATCCTTGGTGGTGAAGCATTCCCAAGCTCATGGCTAAGTCTTCATGTGTATCACCATAAATCCTTACTGCGGATGCTTGAGCATATCTTTGAAGTCATCTCTAACAACTTCCTCCCTCTCCAGACGATGCAGACCAATTCAACACCGATATATGGAAGGCTTTCCTCGTCGCCTTATTAAAACTCGTGAGGAGCGACGCTCTTGCACTGGAAACGTTCCCTGAGCAGAAGCGTAGGGCGGTCTGGAAGATTGCTGGCGACGTTCGAGAACAAGGGGCAGATCTTCTACGACGAAGCTGGGCTGCTATCGGATGGGAGACCAGTCAGGAGGACCAAAGGCGGTATGGATTAGAACGTATGGGCGGCTATCAAGTACAATACGTCCCGGGACTCGTGGCGCCGATCGTGGAATTATGCTTGAGTGTTCACGAGGGTTTGCGGAGCGTTGCCGTCAAGATCATGCAGGCCATGATTGTCAGCGAATGGACTTTGAGCGACGACCTCTCCATAATAGAGGCTGAAATAATCGACGCTCTTGATCACATGTTCAAAGCAAAGAACGTTGGGGAAAGCCTGCAACAGAGACTCTTCGTGAACGAACTGATGGATCTCTTCGAACCATTGGCTCTGATACAGGGCGATGGCTTGTGGCAAGCACTTAAAGCATTGGTTGCTACGGTGGATGAGTTGTTAGATCTTCTAATGGCTGTACACAGCACAGACAACACGGAGGCTTTCCGTATCATGCACACCCTTCGGCTTATGGACTTCCTACGGGACATGCAGAAAGAGGCTATCTTCGTTCGTTATGTCCATCAATTGGCACAAGTTCAGGCAGACTCTGGTAATACTACGGCGGCTGGGTTGGCGCTGCGTCTACACGCTGATCTGTACACTTGGGATTCGACGTGGCGCGTCAAAGCTATTGTGAATCCCAAGTTCCCAGATCAGACCTCATTTGAGCGAAGAGAGCAGCTGTTCTTTCAGATGATCGGATTCTTCGAAGAGGGTCAAGCTTGGAACAGTGCATTGGCTTGTTACCAAGAGCTCGCCGGCCAGTATGAGACTTATCATTTCGACTTTGCCAAACTTGCAAGGACGCAACGCGCCATGGCGAAAATTCATGAGTCGATCGCAAAAGGAGAAATACAAACACCGCGATTCTTCCGTGTTGTATATCGCGGTCCAGGCTTCCCAGTGGGGCTCAGAGACAAGCAATTCATTTTCGAAGGCGCTACTGCCGAGAAAATATCTGCTTTCACGGATCGCATGCAGCAACAGCATCCATCTGCACAGGTCGTACCTTCTGGTGATATCGAGGATGTGGAAGGGCAGTTCTTGCAGATCTCCGCCGTAAGTCCATACCGTGACCTCGAGCATCCGCTCTACCAGCGATGGAAAGTACCACAGTCCACGAGAGACTATTTATTATACTCACAAGCAAATCAATTTACCATCACGTCACGCCGCCACTCGCCTTCCTCTGATATCAAGACCCAGTGGATCGAGAAGACCGTCTACACCACGGCAGAGCCTTTCCCCACGATCCTGCGTAGGAGCGAGATTGTAGACGTGGATACCATGCCGTTATCGCCTCTGCAGACGGCAATAGAGAGAACGTTGCGTAAGACCTCGGAATTGGCGGCATTACAACAGCGTATGACAAATGGAGAGGAAGCTGCGTTCACGAATCTCACCGAGGCCATTAGCAATTCTGTCGATCCGTCCTCGGTATCGAGTGTAGCTCAGTACCGCCAGCTGCTGCCGTCCAATGAGCTGGGCTGATACTGACGATGAAGAATTCACGCGGGAAGTCGAGCTTCAGCCTCTAGAGAATGCTCTGAAGGTGGCGCTATTTGACCATGCTCTAAAAATCAAACAGTGCCTGAATCTGTACTCCCGACCTGCCTATCAAGCCACGCAGGCCGATCTATCGCGCACATTTTACTCGACTTTCGCCTCCGAACTTGCAGTTCTGGTGCCAAATCAACAGCACTACTATGTTTCACCACCCTCCACAGCCTCACCACCCAACTCCGTCTTGCCACCCACCACGATCTCATCATCCAAGCTTTCGTGGCTTCCGCCGGCGGAGCCAGTGCCACCACTGACCTTTGATACATCCTCGTCACCAAATTTAAAGTCTCCATCCCATTCTAACGGAGACAAGACCCGTGCCGATTCCGTCACATCTCAGTCCCCTCAACACCCTGACATCAGCCAATCGCACTCGGAAAAAGTTGAAACGACCCGCAGCAGGCTCAGTCTCTCCTTCCTAACGCGAGGCTCTACCGATAATACGGCCACATCAGAGCCCAGAACAAATGGTGTCAATCACAGCAACGACGAACCCACCTCGAGTCGAGCGACGAGTCGCTCGAGGGAGCTGAGAAATCACGACACTCGCCCGCCTCTGGG
>NZ_CBDIDC010000010.1:0-116910 GCF_965277525.1 Flavobacterium sp.
TCGGAGATGATTGGTTCGAGAAAAAAGAATTACCTAAAAATATTAAAAATATATTTGAACGAATTGTAAATAAATCAGTTGATAAAGGCGGTCAGAAATAAATAATACTTAGCAGAGACAGGATGTCGACTATCTAATGTAAAAAAACCTCGACTTTTTAAAATCGAGGTTTAAAAATATATTAAACAAAAACTTACTGCACATCCAAATAAGGATTTAAAACCTCAGCCAATTCATTCAGCCAATAAAAGCTGTTTTGCAAATTGTCTATTTCATTTTGAAGCGTTTCATGTTGCCTTAAAGCGCCTAAAGCAAGAACATAATTTACTTGCCTTATAGATTTGGCCATTTCTTGCGGATCGATTGTGTTGTTGAAAAAATTCATAAGCCTGATTTCGGCTTCTTTGGAAAGGGTGTTTGTGCTCATAATCTCTAAAATTAAGAATAAGTGACTTTGTATTTTAGTGATTTTAACGCCTATAAAGACATTTACGGTCGTTTCCGATACCGCACACCTAATGCAAAGTAAATTTTACAATAGTTATACTTTATGTCCGTAATTTTAGGAAGGGCAAATATAGTAAAAAAACAATGCAAAATATAATACTTTTCTTTCAATTAAATAAATTTCTTATAAACCCAACTCCCCTAGCCCTGATGGGAGGGAAAATACTTTTTCTTGCTGCTGCCAGCAAGGAAAAGATTTGGAAGGACAGCAGAATAGCTCCTAATTAAAAATCAAATTCAATTACAAAAAAAATGCAAGACCAAAATTGATCTTGCATTTTTTATAACCTGATAAATAAAAACATCTTTTTACACAGTCTGACGCTCGTGTTTTCCTTCTTTAATTTCTTCCACCATTTTTTTATTAAAAGCGGGTAAATCATTCGGGTTTCGGCTGGTCACCAATCCATTGTCTACGACTACTTCTGAGTCTTCCCATTGTGCTCCGGCATTTTTCAAATCGTTTTTAACAGAGAAGAACGAAGTTACTTTTCGACCTTTTAAAACATCAGCATCTACCAGAATTTGAGGACCATGACAAATAGCCGCTACTGGCTTTTTACTTTTAAAAAAGGAACGTACGAAATTTACTGCTGCCTCTTCTCTTCTCAATAAATCAGGGTTTATTACTCCTCCCGGAAGAACCAAAGCATCGTAATCTGCTTCATTTGCCTGATCTAATACTACATCAACATTATATTCCTTGCTCCAATTACCGTCTTTCCAGGATTTGATAGTTCCTGATTTCAGACTGATAATATCTGCATTCCAGCCTTGCTCTTCCAGATAGGCTTTAGGAGATGATAATTCTGATTCTTCGAAACCGTTTGTTGCTAATATGGCTATATTCTTTTTCATAATTTAAGTATTTAAAATGTTATTAATTTGATTTAGCTAAAATTAGTTATTTCAGACAGCCAGCGAAAATAGACCGTGTTAAACCTTTCTTTAATAAAAGTTAATTAATTGAATTTCAATTTTTTATAAAAAATTAAACTGAAATTATATAAGATTCATGTCAATCTGGTTTACTATTTTATAGGATGAAAACTCAAATTCCAATTTTTATAAATTTCAAATTTCAAAAGGATTGAGTTTTGTTTTCAAAAGCCTTTTCCCGAAGCCCAATGTCATTAAGTTAAGCTTTTAGAAAATAAAATCTGTTTTTATCTGCGTTTTTACGAAGTAAATCTGTTTAATCCGCGTTAAAATTAGACGCTGATTTTACTGATTCGCTAAAGCGAAAACGCTGATAAAAACGGATTTTTCTAATTACTTTCCTGATTAAACTGTTCAGTAATTTTGTAGATTTCCCCTTAACTTAATGACACTGCCCGAAGCCTCGGGACGCTCAGGGTGACAATTGGGGTATAAAAAACCAGATTATAGAAGGCTTACTCTTTTTGAGGTTTAGGACTATCAAGATTATTACGGGTGATAATTAAGTTGTTCTTTTCTTACAAGATTCAATTTTAACAGCGATTGCGATAAATAAATGTTATTTTTGATAATTCGTCGGTATTTATCTCATAGCACTATGCGATTTATTTGGAGTGAAACGACTTTTTTTACGCTATGCAAAACTATGTCTCTATGTGTTTATAATTTATACGTAGTTAAATTGCCTCCAAATTGCTGATAAAACAACTAATTATAGATTTTTAAAGTATGAATGTGCTGCTCATTGAGGATGATAAACGCATTAGCGAATTTATTATTAAAGGTTTAGAAGAAAACAATTTTACGGTACATCTGGCTGAAACGGGCGAGATTGCCCGCGACCTTCTTCAGCACGATACTTGGGACATTATCCTGATGGATATTATGCTTCCGGGAATTGATGGTATTCAGCTGACCAAAATGATGCGTTTCAAGAAAATTCATACTCCAATCTTAATGTTAAGCGCTCTTAGCGATACGGATGATAAGGTAAATGCGCTGGATTCCGGTGCCGACGATTATTTGGTTAAACCCTTCCATTTTAAAGAATTGATTTCGAGAGTAAATGCACTGACACGTAGAACCAAATTTAATTATGATAAAGTAGAAACCCTGTATAAATTAGGAAGTTTAGCCATAAACCCTGAAGAACATAAAGTTACCGAAAATGATGCCTTGATCGATTTGTCTCCAAGAGAATATAAATTGCTGCTGTTTTTATTAGAAAACAGAAATAAGGTCATGTCCAGAACGCAGATTTTAAACGCGGTTTGGGGCATTAATTATGACAATAATACCAATGTTGTCGATGTCTATATTTCGTATTTAAGAAATAAAATCGAGCAAAATCATAAATTTATCCATACTATAAAAGGTACGGGATATATGCTTAAAGAAGAGTCATGAAAATACGCAACAGGTTTACCTTAATATCGTCTTTTACTTTTAGCATTGTTTTTGTCATTACTTCGGTGATTACTTACTTTTCTTTTTACAGTTATTCGGAAAAAATCATTTATAACGAACTTCAAAAAACGTGTTTGCTAACGGGTATTTTCTATCTTGAAAAAGATGAATTACCACAGAATCAGCATTTGATCATTGGTCAGCAATTCAGGGAAAATTCGCTTGAAATCATTACTCGCGTTTACAACAACAAAAATCAGATTGTTTATGGCGACAAGACTATAGATGCCAATATCAATTCCGGCAGACTTGATTATATCAGAAAGAACCGAAAGCTGAGTTTTAAATCGAAACATCATTTTTATTTTGGAAGTTATTACCATGACAATCAGGGTGATTTTGTAGTTTTTGTCAAAAAGAATGATCAGGAATTCAAAACCATTACCAACAGATTAATGATCATTATGCTCCTGGTTTTAATTAGCGGATTAGTAATCATCTATATAGTAAGTCGTTTGCTTTCGAATCTGGCGTATAGTCCGATAAAAAATATTATCAATCAGGTTAATGAAATCGAAGCTTCGTCTCTCGATCGCCATATCACATCTCCTAATACCAAAGACGATATTCAGGAACTGATCGAAACCTATAATAATTTGTTTAAGCGGCTTTCGGATACTTTTATCATCCAGAAGAACTTCATCAATTATGTTTCGCACGAATTCAAAACACCTTTAACTGCCATTTCCGGAAACCTCGAAGTATTTGCGCAAAAAGACAGAACCAGTGCAGAGTATAAAGAAATGTCTGAAAAAGTACTGGAAAATGTCTATCAGATCGAAGATACGATGAATACGCTTATGATGCTTTCGGGATTAAGGGGCAACACAGAACTTAATGAAATTTTCAGGGTCGATGAAGTCGTTTGGGACATCAACGATCAATTGCCGGATGTGCATCAGTTAAAAAGTTCGCAGATACAAATTGCGATTGAAATTGTCAATGACAAACTGCTTTCGATAAAAGGAAACAGCAACGAAATTAAAATTGCCTTATACAATATTATCGAAAATGCCGTAAAATATTCGAACGGAAATCCGATTAAGATAAGTCTGCTGCAACAGGAAAATCAGCTTAAAATCGTAATCGAAGATCACGGAACCGGTATTAGCGAAGACGACTTAAAATTCATCAAACAAACCTTTTACAGGGGCAAAAATGTAAACGATATAAAAGGCAGCGGCGTTGGACTTTCGCTGGCGAATATCATCTTCAAACAAAATAATATTCATTTTACAATCACTTCAAAAAAAGACGAAGGAACGACAGTTACATTATTATTTCCGCCACTCTAATCGTTTTCTAATGTCACTCTAACTCCTTTCTAACGAACATCAAATTAGGGCTTAATATACCGCAGATAACTTTGCAATATATTAAAACAAACTAATTTGAAACGTATACTCTTAACTCTGCTCGTTATTGTGTCGCATAAAATTGTGGCACAAACTGCCATAAACGATACAATTGTACTGTCCCGAACACAAGCCGAGGCTTTATTTCTGGACAAGAATATTGCTCTTATTTCTGAAAAACTGAATATTGACATTGCCGATGCACAGGTCATTCAGGCAAAATTATGGCCCAATCCTACTCTTACCATTGGCGAAATAAACCTTTGGAATAACGCCACAGCACAGCAATTACCTCCACTTTGGGGCAATTTTGGTACAACCTCTCAGGTTACAGCAGAATTAGAACAACTGATTCAGACCGCCGGAAAACGAAAAAAATTAATTGCCATGGAAAAAGTGGGCGTGGATATCGCCAAAGAATACTTTAAAACCTTTTTACGCAATTTAAAAATCGAATTCAGAGGCAATCTTACCGAACTGCAATATACCCAGGCACAGGAAGCCGTTTATAAAAAACAACTTTCTGCGATGCAGTCCATGCTTAAAGGATATGGTAATCAGGTAGCGCAGGGCAATATCGGCAGAGGCGAATACATTCGGCTAAAAGCTTCTGAACTGCAATTCTTAAAAGAAATCGCCGACTTACGAAAAGAAAACAATGCATTACAAAAGGAATTGAAAGTCCTTATGAATCTGCCTGCAGCAAGTTTCATTAAACTTACAAATGAAGGTTTTGTTCCTGATTATAAAAATATTGACAATATCAACTTAGGGAATCTTATGGCTTCGGCCGTAGAAAACCGTCCGGACATGAAAGTGATTAAACTCGGAAACGAATACAACAGCAACAAATACAAATACGAAAAAGCCATGCGAACACCAGACGTTACTCTTGGTGTCAGTTATGATCGTGGTGCCAGTTTAATGAATGATTTTGTGGGTGTTGGTTTCTCGCTTGATCTTCCGTTTTTCAGCAGAAATCAGGGAAATATAAAAGCAGCAAAAATAGCCATCGATCAGGGCAAATTACTAACCGAAGAAAAAACGATAAGCGTACAATCTGAAGTACTGCAGGCGTATGAAGATTTAGTAGTAACGAAAAAATTATACGATAGCGTAGAAACTAATTATGAATCTGATCTGGATAAACTTCTGGAAAGCTATCGTAAAAACTTCCTGCAGCGAAACACCAGCATGTTAGAATATCTTGATTTTGTTGACGCTTATTTAGATAACAAATCGATTCTGCTGAATTCTAAAAAAGACCTTAATAAAAACCTTGAAGAATTACGCTATATCGCTGGTGAAGAAATTAATTAAACCCTAATCTGATTAGCTAAAAAATAATACAAAACATAATGAAGAAACTTATTTTACTCCCGATACTTGGGTTAATGCTCGTTTACGGATGTGGCAAGAAAGAAGAAATCAAAGATACAAAAGAGGACAAATTTTGTATTGATAAAGACCTGAAAGAAAAAATCACAATCGAGACCATACAAAAACGTTCGGTTACGGAATCTATCAATCTTACCGGAAACATCACCTATAATGGTGATCATGTCGTTCAGTTTAATAGTCTTGTTGAAGGGATTATTACTAAAACTACTTTCTCGTTAGGTGATTATGTAAAAAAAGGACAGGTTCTGGCGGAGATAAAAAGTACGGAACTCAACAGCATGCAATCTGAAAATAAATCATTTCAGTCTCAGATCGCCGTGGCACAACGTAATCTGCAATCTGTGAAATCAATGTTTGAGGACGGAATCGCATCTCAAAAAGATTTGATGCAGGCACAAAGCGAATTGGATGTTTTAAAATCTTCTCTGGAAAATGTAAAAGCCAATCTGGCCTTGTTTAGCGCCAGCAGCGAAAGAGCTGTTTTTCAGATCAAAGCACCAACTGAAGGGTATATTGTGGCGAAAAACATTAGTCCGGGAATGCAGATTACAGATGGCAGTGATCCGCTTTTTACGATTTCGGATCTAAAAGAAATATGGGTTTTAGTAAATGTGTACACCAGTAATCTAAAAAACGTAACCGAAAATATGCTGGTAGATGTAACAACTCCGGCTTATCCGGGTGAAATTTTTAAAGGAAAAATCACCACGCTTGCCAAAGTTCTGGATGCTGATGAACATGTTTTAAAAGCGAGAATTGTAATGGAAAACAAAAACCTGAAACTAAAACCCGGAATGACGGCAGATATCGTAATCGATAAAAGCAAAGGCGGCGAAATGTTAGTGGCTGTTCCTGCAAAAGCAGTCATTTTTGATAACAATCGCGATCACATTTTGATTTATAAAAATGATTGTACAATCGAAACCAGAGAAGTTAATCCAATTATAAAAAACAACAACTGGATTTATTTTGACAAAGGAGTTAAAGAAGGTGAAATGGTGATTACTAAAAACCAGCTGTTAATTCACGAACGATTAAAAAACTAATTATCCCTAAAAACGGATAAACACCATACAAGACATGAAAAAATTTGTACAAGGTCTGGTGGCTTTCTCGCTAAAAAACTCGCTCATTGTTTTTTTCCTGACAGCCGTATTACTAGTCGCGGGTATAGTGAGCTATATTCACACGCCCATAGAAGCTTTTCCCGATGTAACCAATACCAGGGCAAGAATTATTACACAATGGCCGGGAAGAAGTGCCGAAGAAGTCGAGAAATTCATCACACTTCCTATTTCCAAACAAATGAACACGATTCCTAAAAAAGCTGAAGTACGTTCTATTTCGCTTTTCGGATTATCAGTTGTAACCGTATTGTTTGATGATGATGTCGAGGATTTCTACGCACAGCAATACGCATCAAATCGTTTAAACGGACTCGATCTTCCGGAAGGTGCCGATGTAGAAATCGAACCGCCATCCGGAGCAACGGGTGAAATTTTCAGATACATCATCAAAAGTGATTTGCCTATTAAGGAAATCAAAGCCATTCAGGATTGGGTAATCGAAAGAGAACTGATCTCGGTTCCCGGTGTTGCTGATGTGGTAAGTTTTGGTGGAGAAGAAAAAATGTTCGAAATCAAAATCAATCCAACGCAATTAGAAAATTATAATTTATCTGCATTAGATGTTTATGAAGCCGTTTCTAAGAGTAATATCAATGTGGGCGGCGATGTGATTCAGCGTGGCGATCAGGCTTATGTTGTACGTGGTGTTGGTTTGATTAATAAAGTCGAAGATATTGGCAATATTCTGATCGAAACCAAAGGATCTTCACCCATATTAGTCAAACACGTAGCCGAAGTTTCAATATCCGCCAAACCAAGATTAGGTCAGGTAGGTTTAGATGGTGATGATGATGTTGTAGAAGGTATCGTAGTCATGCTTCGCGGAGAAAATCCAGGCGAAGTTATCAAGAGGCTTAAAGACCGTTTGACCGAACTTAACGAAAGAGTACTTCCGGACAATGTAAAAATTGTTCCGTTTATTGACCGTACCAAATTGGTAGATACAACCGTACATACCGTGACCAAAAATCTTATCGAAGGTATTTTACTGGTTTCGTTAATTGTGTTTATTTTCCTTTACAATTGGAGAACTTCACTAATTGTGGCTTCTGTTATTCCGCTTTCGTTCTTGTTTGCCATTATTATGCTAAGAATTCAGGGATTGCCAGCCAACTTAATATCTATGGGAGCGCTGGATTTTGGACTACTACTCGAAGGCACGTTGGTTATTGTCGAACAGGTCTTTGTATCGCTCGAAAAGAAAGCGCATAAAGTAGGAATGGAACGCTTTAATAACATGAGCAAAATGGGACTTATCAAGAAAAGTGTGGGTAGCGTAGCGACTTATATTTTCTTTGCCTTAATCATTTTGATTGTTGCCTTGATGCCTATTTTCTCTTTCACGAAAGTAGAAGGAAAAATGTTCTCTCCCCTAGCCTTTACGCTTAGTTATGCGCTATTAGGATCGTTGATTTTATCCCTTACTTATGTTCCGGCAATGTGTAAAGTCATGCTGACAAAAAATATTGTGGAGAAAGAGAACATGATCTCGCGTTTCTTTAGAGAAAACCTTTTTAAACTTTTTAAATGGAGTACCAGACATCGTAAAGCCACTATATATGCTTTCTTGGGTTTACTGGCAATATGTTGCGCTAAGTTTGCTTTTTATGGTTCAGAATTTATTCCGAAGCTAAATGAAGGAGCCATATATGTACGAGCAACTTTGCCTAACAGTATCAATCTGGATGAATCAGTAAGACTTACCAAAGAAATGAAAGCCAAAATAAGGAAATTCGAAGAGGTGAAATTCGTTCTTACCCAAACCGGAAGACCAAATGACGGAACAGATCCAACCGGATTTTTTAATATCGAACTGCATATCGAACTAAAACATCAGGACGAGTGGAAACGCAAGATCAGTAAAGAGGAACTGATTGCCGAAATCAAAAAAGAACTAGACGTATATCCCGGAATCGGATTTGGATTTAGTCAGCCTATTCAGGATAATGTCGAAGAATATGTTGCCGGTGTAAAAAGTCCGCTGGTAATTAAGATCTTTGGAAATGACCTTTTTGAACTTGAAAAAATGGCCGCAAAAGTTGCCAAATCGATCAAAGATGTAAAAGGAATTGAAGATATCAATGTCTACAAAAACATTGGTTTGCCAGAATTAAGGATTCAACTTAGCGATGAAAAAATGGCACGTTACGCCGTGACAACGGCCGATGCGCAAGCCGTAATCCGAATGACGATTGGAGGTCAGGCCGCAACAAAATTCTATGATGATGAAAAAATCTTTGATATCACCCTGCGTTTCGAAAAAGAATATCGGGATTCAAAAGAAAAAATCGAAGACATTCTGATTCCAACTATGAACGGTAAAAAAGTTCCCTTAAAGGAAATAGCGACCGTAGAATATAAAACCGGTCCAACCTTTATTTATCGCGAAGGAAACAGCCGATATATTGCTGTAGGTTTTAGTATCGAAGGACGGGATTTAGGAAGTACCATAGATGAAGCTCAGAAAAAAGTAGCTGCAGAAGTAAAACTGCCAAAAGAAAATGTAATGAAATGGGCAGGAGAATTTGAAAGTAAAGAAAGAGCTTCTAAACAATTGGCAATGATCGTTCCTGTTGTATTGATTTTAATTTTATGCCTTTTGTATTTTAATTTCGGTAATTTCAAAGATACCTTAGTTGCAATAAGTGCCATGCCTTACGCCTTTATTGGTGGTTTCTTATCCCTTTGGGTTACAGGAACCGTATTTGGGATATCTGCCGGGATTGGTTTTATTATTTTGTTTGGAGTCAGCGCGATTGACAGCATTGTCCTCATTGGAATGATTAAAGAAAATATGAGAGCCGGAATGCACCTAAAAGATGCGATCTCAAACGGAATCTACAGTAGAATTCGTCCTATTGTAATGATCGCTCTTATGGGATCTTTAGGATTATTGCCCGCAGCATTATCAACCGGAATGGGTTCTGAAGTTCAAAAACCATTGGCCATCATGATTGTTGGCGGATTAATAACCTGTATGATTTTATCCTTAACGGTATTACCACAGGTATTTTATCTGGTATATCGTAAAAAAGATTTGAGCAACACAGAATTATAATTATCTTACTATATTTTAATTTTAAAAGCACCTTTAGACGTTTTGTTTAGAGGTGTTTTTTTTATTTACTAAATAGGGCTAAACGAATTGCCAGTAGTATTAATTTTCTTGCTATTTAGGAGCAGAAAATTTTCATTCAAAAAGACCTAGAGTCCCGCTGTACACTATATCTTTTCCTGGCTAAAGAAGCCAGAAAAAGGATGCCGTTTCCATCGGGGCTATAGGAGATATTTGGTAATTCTATTTCTTTTTTACTTATCCCAAGTTTTGCCTTTACTATTAAAAAAACTTAAAATTAAAATTTTATTTTGAATATATGTAGTTAACTACGTATATTTGTACACGATTTATTTTTCAGGTCAATCCTTCATTATCTTGAACTGATTAATAACATAATAATTTATTCTAAGCCATAAACAAGCAAAATACCTAAAACAAAATGAGCAATAATAAAACTCAAACTTATACCGAAAACATAGTTGTAGTAGAAAAAGTTGAAGATCAAAAATTAATAGAAACTGCATTCTCGATTAGAAAAAAAGTTTTTGTAGAAGAACAAAATGTATCTCCGGAACGCGAATCCATGGACGATGAAAATGCAGTACATTATTTGGCAACAGTAAATGGTTTCCCGGCCGGAGCGGCACGATACCGAAAAATGGAAAAAGGAGCAAAAATCGAAAGAATTGCTGTTTTAAATATTTTCAGAGGACAAAGAATTGGGGAAGCAATCCTGCTGAAAATATTAGAAGATTTAAAAGGCCAAGAGAAAATTTATCTTTATGCTCAGGTAATTGCAACTCCATTTTACATCAAAAACGGATTCAGACAAACCGATAATTATTTTCTCGATGCCGGAATTGAGCACGTTGAAATGGATTTTATAAAATGATTTATTAGCATAAGCTCCAGCGGAGCGAAATATTTATAGCAAATAACAGCATCCCATCAACAAAGCTCCAGCGGAGCGATATCTAATCCCATAAAATTTATATATCACCCCGATGGGGTTTCGTACAACAAAAAATATAAATTGCTATAAATATATCGTGCCGCCGGGACTTTGTAATATCAAAAACAATCGGTTCAAGATTCCCTTACTACTCCATGATACTTTCAATCAAACCTAGGTTGTTGTAATACTCAATGATTTTTTAAATTCTGATGGAGAAATTCCGGTGCTTCGCATGATGAATTTATTAAAATGACTGCTGTCAATAAAACCCAAATCATTGCTAATCTCAGAGAACGTCAGAGTGCTTTTGCTTAATTTTTCTGTCACCACTTTCAGTTTTGTTTGCTCGATATAATCCCGCAAAGTAATATTGAGATGGGTTTTAAAATACTCCCCAATATAATGGATCGAAACATTAAAATGATTCGCCATTTCTTTTTTCTTCAGTAAATGCGGATTGGCAATATTCGACCGAATGTAACTTAAAATAGTATCGATCTTTAAAACTTCAGTTGTTTGCAGGTTTAAATTACTTTCGTCAATGCTGGCATTTCGTCTGATAATCTGAATCAGTGCCATCATTAAACTTTTGATTATAACTTCATTTTGTCCTTTTTGGCCGGCAACTTCATCCAGTATTTTTAAAATAACCATTTCACAAAAAGCTTTATCATCTTCCAGGAAAATCAAATTTCCATTGGTTTGATTGTGATAATAAAACAACTTCTCTATTTCCTCAATCTCTTTTTTATTCGAAAAAAAATTAGGCAGAAAACGCAAACAATGAAATTTTGTAGGTTCCAGAGTTTTAAAAGAATGGTAATCCTTTGGCGTAAGCAGATAAATATCGTGCTGTTTGTAACGATGAGGAATCGAATTTAAGATATGATTTCCGGTTCCGTATTCTATATATAGTAATTCAAAAAAATTATGCCGGTGTACTTCTTTCTTCCAGGTGAGTTCTTCGACAGAATAAATTTCAAAATCTTTGTAAATAAAAAAGGTGTCTTTCATAATCCTTAATTTTTACAAATATAACCGATAATTTTACATCAATCAATGATCACAAACATATTTACTTTGCATCTATAATTTAAAAAGCATAATACACTACGATATGAACTCAGATACAATAAAAATAGGAATCCTTGGCATTGGTGGAATCGGTGGATTTGTTGGAGCTCCCTTAGCCAAAAAATATAAAGACAGCGCTACACAAATTATATTCATTTGCAGAGGCGAAACCAAAGATGCAATACAAAATGAAGGTTTACTATTTGAATCTAAAGGCACTAAAGAAACCATATTTCCTGATTTAGTATCTGATAATCCAACAGAAATTGGAATTCTTGATGTACTACTACTTACCTCAAAATCTTATTCGATCAGCCAGATATTGAATACGTATAAAGATTGTATCAATGCTGAAACCATTATAATCACTTTGCAAAATGTGGTCAATGCAAAGGAAATAATTCGTGAGACTTTACCTGAAGCTGGTCAGATTATGGAAGGTTGTATTTATGTGGCTTCGAATGTAAAGCAACCAGGACATATTCAGCATGTTGGTGGTCCCGGGAAAATTTTCGTTGGAGGAAAAGAGAATAAAGCTTTAATTGATTTATTAAAAGCCGGTGGATTAGACATTACCTATGTTGCCAATATCAATGAGATTTTATGGAAGAAATATTTGTTTGTTGCTCCCGTTGCAGCAATCACTTCTGCCTATAAAGTGACATTTGGTCAACTTTTAGAAGATCAAAATCTAATGCAGATTCTGGAAAATATGATGACTGAAATTCAATTGCTTGCCAGTAAAATCAATATTACCCTGACAAATGAAGACATTTCAACTTCTAAAGACTTATTGACTAAATTTCCATTCGAATCAAAATCATCATTGCAATTGGATTTTGAAAACAATAACCAAACCGAGAAACGTTTCTTAGTTGATTATGTGATTGAAAATGCCAAAAAATACGGAATTGCAACTCCTTTTTATAATGATGTAAATGAAAAAATAAAAACGTCATATAACGCTTGTTAACGAAACATAATTCATTTTCAACTGGACTAAAGTCCAGCCCTACAATATGGATCATTCCTATGGAATTTTAATATCTGTGTGGATAATCATGAAAATGATTTAAAAAAGAGTCGTTGGCTCGACCTATTTTGTAGGGCCGGATTTTAATCCGGTTTAGTTTAAAATATTAATCATTCCTATGGAATTTTAATATCTGTGTGGATAATCATGAAAATGATTTAAAAAAGAGTCGTAGGCTTGGCCTATATTGTAGAGCCGGATTTTAATCCGGTTTAGTTTAAAATATTGATCATTCCTCCGGAATTTTAATATCTATGTGGATAATTATGAAAATGATTTAAAAAGAGCTGTAGGCTAGGCCTATATTGTAGAGCCGGATTTTAATCCGATTTAGTTTAAAATATTGATTATTCCTCGGGAATTTTAATATCTATCTCGATAATCATGAAAATGATTTAAAAAGAGCCGTAGGCTTGGCCTATATTGTAGAGCCGGATTTTAATCCGGTTTAGTTTAAAATATTGATTATTCCTCCGGAATTTTAAGATCTATGTGGATGATCATGAAAATGATTTAAAAAGAGCCGTAGGCTTGGCCTATATTGTAGAGCCAGATTTTAATCCGGTTTAGTTTAAAATATTGATTATTGCTCCGGAATTTTAAGATCTATGTCGATAATCATGAAAATGATTTAAAAAAGAGCCGTAGGCTCGACCTATTTTATAGGGCCGGATTTTAATCCGGTTAGGTTATAATTATTTTCATTTTTGTCGATAATAATTAAGATATAGAATTCCAAAAATCTCATAAAACAGATTTTCTCGCCTAGCCCCGATCGAAACGGCATCCTTTTATGGTCCCGATAGCTATCGGAACCATAAAAGATACAGTGCAGAGCGGGACAAATGGTCTTAAAACACGAAAAATAGCTGCTTCTTAAAAAAATTAAACTCGAAGAAATCCCCATTATTAAAGGCTTTCAGCGATTATCAACACTTGTCTATACAACAATAAGAAAATATTATGACAAATTTATTTCATAATCAGAAAAACCGCCATACATTTGCCTAACGGTGTTAAACAATTTAATACTTAAATAAAATGGCTAGTAAAGATCGTATTTTAAGACAAAAAGAAGAGACAAGAAGTAACATTCTTGAGGCTGCTTATGCTATCGTCAAAGAAGAAGGATGGCAAGGTCTGAGCATGCGAAAAATTGCTGATAAGATTGAATATACGGCTCCTATCATTTATGAATACTTCTCGAATAAAGAAGCTATCCTTAATGAATTAACCGGAAAAGGTTTCATCAAGTTAGCAAAAGAACTTCAGGAAGCCCGAGATAAATTTGAAAAACCGGAAGAACAATTAGAAGCCATGTGGATGGCATATTGGGATTTTGCTTTTACTGATACCGAAATGTATCAGGTGATGTTTGGAGTACAAATGAATTGTTGTTCGCAACAGTGTTCAGCTCAGGAAAGACCTTATAAATTATTCACTTCGGTAATTGCTGAGATTATGAAAAACAGCAATCCCACTGATGAAGTAATCAAACAAAAGTATTTTACTTTCTTTTCTGTAATACATGGTTTGATTGCAATTAATATCATCAACAAAAGTGAAATAATGGAAACTATCAACAATCAAATCCTGAAAGATGCGATTGGAGGCATTATAAAATCAATTCAATAAAAAAAATTTCATTTTAACTTAACAGTGATAAATGATTTAATAGAGTAATTTAGCAACTATTTTTTTACTACTTTACTTAACAGTGTTAGAAAATTTAATAGAGTAATATAGAGTCTTTTTTTCTCCTTTTACTTAACAGTGATAAATAATTTAATGCCAATTCTTAAATAGATTTGGATAGTACTGTTATTTGGTTTTTTATACACTTTTACTTAACAACGTTAGATAATTTAATATAATTAAACATGAATCCCGATAATGCCAGAATACCGCAGTTTTTTAACAATAAGAATGTCCAACAAATTAAAACCAATATTAAAATGAAAAATGTAATTATAACCAGTTTTATTCTGGCACTAGTCCTAAGCAGCTGTGCAGATAAATCGCAGGCTCCTGCAGCTCCGGCTCCACCGTTATTACCAGTTTTAGCCATCACAAGCGAGAATACTACGACAGATGCTGAATATCCTGCTTCAATTCAGGGAACAGTTGATGTTGAAATTCGTCCTCAGGTAAGTGGAAACCTTGAAAAAGTTTATGTAGACGAAGGAGCTTATGTAAATAAAGGTCAAACTTTATTCAAAATAAACGAACGTCCGTTCCGTGAGCAATTAAACAATGCTTTGGCAAGTCTACACGCTTATGAAGCAGCTTTAATAAACGCTCAGTTAGAAGTTGATAAATTAACTCCTTTAGTACAAAACAAAGTAGTTTCTGATTATCAGTTGAAAACGGCTAAAGCTTCTCAAAAAATTGCTGCTGCCAATATCGAACAGGCAAAAGCAATGGTAGGTTCTGCCAAAATTAATTTAGGATATACAAATGTTACAGCTCCGGTGAGTGGGTACATTGGAAGATTACCTAAAAAACAAGGAAGTTTAGTTTCTGCAACTGATGTTGAGCCTTTAACAAACTTATCTGATGTTCATGAAGTTTACGCTTACTTTTCTTTAGGAGAAACTGATTTCATCAACTTTAAAGCACAATATGCTGGTAATAGTCTTGGTGATAAATTAAAAAAATTACCTCCTGTAACTTTAGTTTTAGCAGATAACAACGCTTATCCTCAAACCGGAAAAATCGATATGGTAGACGGTCAGTTTGATAAAACTACCGGAGCGATTACTTTAAGAGCTACTTTCCCTAATGCCGGTGGAACTTTACGTTCAGGAAACACAGGAAAAATTCGTTTAGGACTTCAGCATGACGATGCAGTTTTGGTACCACAATCTGCTACTGTCGAAATGCAGGATAAAGTTTTTGTTTTCACTGTTAACAAAGAAAATAAAGTTACCAAAATGCCGATCACGGTTTCTGGAAAAAGCGGAACAAACTACTTAATTAAAGATGGTGTAAAATCCGGTGACCAAATTGTATTAAGTGGTATCGATAAACTTCAGGACGGTCAGGTTATTCAGCCTGAGAAATCATCTCCTGCAAAAGTTGCCCAAATAATTAACAAAAAATAATTTTTACGAAAATGTTCAAAATATTTATACAAAGACCTGTACTGGCAACCGTTATTTCCATTTTATTGGTAATATTAGGTATACTTGGTCTTACTAAGTTGCCCTTACAACAGTTTCCTGATATTGCGCCGCCATCGGTTTTGGTAACGGCGGTTTATCCGGGAGCGAATGCAGAAACGGTTTTACGTTCTGTGGCACCATCACTTGAAGAGTCTATCAATGGTGTTGAGAACATGACTTACATGAGTTCTACAGCCAGTAATGACGGATCTCTTGCTATTACAGTGTTCTTTAAATTAGGAACTAATGCAGATCAGGCAGCAGTAAACGTGCAGAACAGAGTTGCTCAGGCAACAAGTCAATTGCCGGCAGAGGTTGTACAACAAGGTGTAACCACTGCGAAACAACAAAACAGTTTCATCATGGCCATTGGTATGTATACCGAAGATGAGTCAAAATACGATCAGACTTTTGTTGCCAATTATGCTCAGATCAATATTATTCCGGAGATCAAACGAATTCCCGGAGTTGGTTCGGCCAGTATTTTTGGAGGTGTAAAAGATTACTCAATGCGTGTTTGGCTGAATCCAACACAAATGTCTACTTACAAGGTGACACCAAACGAAATCATGAGTGCGATTCAGGATAAAAGTTTGGAAGCTGCTCCGGGTAAATTTGGAGAAAGAAGTAAAGAAGTTTTCGAATACGTTATTAAATACAAAGGTAAATTAACAAAACCCGAAGAATATGAAAATATTGCTATACGTTCTAATCCTGATGGTTCAGTACTTCGCCTCAAAGATGTAGCCAGAGTAGAACTTGGTGCTTACTCTTACAACAGTTTAACACGTTTAAATGGTAAAAAAGGAGTTGTAATTGGTATCATTCAGTTAGCGGGTTCTAACTCCAATGATATTCAGGTTGCCATCAACAAATTGATGGAGAAAGCCTCAAAAGATTTCCCTAAAGGAATCAAACATAACATTTTCTATAGTACAAAAGTTGCCTTAGATCAATCTATAGAGCAAGTTCAGCATACTTTACTTGAAGCTTTTATATTGGTATTTATCGTAGTATTTATATTCCTTCAGGATTTTAGATCAACATTAATCCCGGCTATTGCTGTACCTGTAGCAATTTTAGGAACGTTCTTCTTCATGCAGTTATTCGGATTTTCGATCAACCTTCTTACGCTTTTCGCTTTAATTCTGGCGATTGGTATTGTGGTAGATGATGCGATTGTAGTCGTCGAAGCCGTGCATGCGAAAATGGAGCACAAACATTTGTCTCCAAAAGTAGCCACACATGAAGCAATGCACGAAATAACGGGTGCTATTATCTCGATTACGCTGGTAATGGCTGCTGTATTCCTGCCGGTTGGTTTTATGGAAGGCTCAACAGGAGTTTTCTATCGTCAGTTTGCCTTTACAATGGCAATTGCAATTGTAATTTCAGCGGTAAACGCTTTAACTTTAAGTCCTGCACTTGCTGCTTTGTTCTTAAAAGACAATCACTCGGCTCATGGAGATACGCCTTATGAGAAAAAAGGATTTAAAGAAAAGTTCTTTAACGGATTCAATAAAAGTTTTGATTCCCTAACCAACCGTTATGTTGGAGGTTTGAAATTTTTAATCCGTAGAAAATGGCTAAGTTTAGGAGGTTTGGCTTTAATTACCGTAGCTACTGTAATTATGGTAAAAACAACTCCTGCAGGATTTATCCCAACTGAAGATCAGGGATTTATTGCTATTGCAGTAAATACACCATCAGGAACATCTCTTGACGGAACCCAAAAAGTAATGACCGAAGCAGAAAACACATTAAGAGGTTTAGATGCATCCCGATTTGTAACAGCGATTTCAGGTTTCAACTTATTGACGAATTCTACAAGTCCATCTTCAGCCGTTGTTTTCGTATTGCTTAAACCAAATGAAGATCGTGGAGATATCAAAAATATCGACGAAATCATGAATCAGGTTCGTGGCAAGTTAGGAACTATTTCAGGCGGAAGTTTCTTTGTATTTAGTTTCCCAACCGTTCCCGGGTTTAGTAACGTTGAGGCTTTAGACTTAGTGCTACAGGATAAAACCGGAGGAAAATTGGATAAGTTTAGTGGAATTTCTCAAAACTTCATCGGTGAATTGATGAAACGTCCGGAAATTGCCGTAGCCTTTACCTCTTTCAAAGCCGATTATCCTCAATTGCAATTGGATATCAACGACGAAAAAGCAGATCAGTTAGGCGTAAAAGTAAAAGACATTTTGCAAACGATGCAAACGTATTTTGGTAGCGCACAAGCCTCTGACTTTAACAGATTTGGTAAATATTACCGAGTGGTTGTTCAGGCCGATATTGCCGACAGAGCTGATCCGTCATCAATTGACAGAGTTTTTGTAAAGAACAAAACAGGCGAAATGGTGCCTATAAATACCTTAGTAAAACTAACCCGTATTTATGGTTCAGAAACCGCTTCTAGATACAACTTGTTTAATTCGATTTCGATTAATGCAATCCCGAAACCAGGATTTAGTTCCGGAGATGCCATTAAAGCAATTCAGGAAGTGGCAGCACAACAATTGCCTGCGGGTTATGGTTTTGAATTTTCAGGACAGACTCGTGAAGAGATTTCGTCCGGAGGTCAGTCAGCAACAATTTTCTTACTGTGTTTGATATTCATCTATTTCTTACTTGCTGCACAGTATGAAAGTTACATTTTGCCATTGGCTGTAATCTTATCTATCCCTGCAGGTATATTTGGAGTATTCGTAGCTATTGGATTAACTGGAATTGAAAATAACATTTATGTGCAGGTTGCACTGGTAATGCTTATCGGACTGCTCGCCAAGAATGCGATTCTGATCGTCGAGTTTGCCGTTCAGAAACGAAAATCAGGTCAGGCGTTAGTCAAAGCGTCAATCGATGCAGCGAAACTGCGTTTACGACCAATTATCATGACATCGTTGGCTTTCGTAGTGGGATTAATCCCGATGATGAGCGCCAAAGGACCGTCAGCACAAGGTAACCACTCTATTAGTATTGGTGCCGCCGGAGGTATGATTTCAGGAGTAGTACTTGGGCTGTTTATCATCCCGGTTTTATTCATCATATTTCAATATTTACAAGAAAGAGTTACTGGAAAACCAGTAGCCGTAATTCATAACGAAGAAAAATAAAAATGGAAAACTATATAACGACAATCCTGGTAGCCATAATCATTGGCCTTGGATACATATCCTATAAAATCTCAAGAGATCTTGATAGTAGAAAAGATACTTGTACAGAAATTTAATGACAAAACATAAAATGAAAAATTATATAACCAAAATCGTGATGATCGCCATTTTGATCACGACTATCATATCCTGTAAGGTTTCGAAGGATATTGAAACTCCAAAAGATGCATTTCCTGAAAACTTCAGGAATGCATCGGTTTCAAAAGATACAGCGAGTATTGCTGATGTGGAGTGGAAAAACTTTTTTACAGAAAAAGATATTATTCAATTGATCGATAGCGCAGTAGCCAGAAATAATGATTTACAGATTGCTACTAAAAATATCGAAATTGCACAATACCGATTCACACAATCAAAATGGGGAAATGTTCCTCAGGTTAATTTGAATGTAAGTGCAAGTACCAGCAATCCATCAGACAACAGTTTTACCGGAAAGAATTTAGGTCAGGCTTTAGGCCAAAATCATATTGATGATTATTCTGCCGGAGCTTCGCTTTCATGGGAAGCAGATATTTGGGGTAAAATTCGTAATCAGAAAAAAGGCGCTTATGCCGGTTATCTTCAGTCAGAAGAAGTAAAAAAAGCGTTGCAGACTACTATCGTAGCCAATGTTTCTAAAGGATATTATAACCTTTTGATGTTGGATGCACAACTGGAAATCGCCAAACAGAATTATAAATTAAATGATAGTACCACCAACATCATCAAATTAAAATACGATGCCGGTCAGGTAACTACATTAGCGATTCAGCAATCAGAAGCGCAGAAATTAGTTGCTGCACAATTGATTCCGCAATTAGAGCAAAACATTGCCATTCAGGAAAATGCTTTGAGTGTTTTGACAGGATCATTCCCTAATTCAAAAACCAGAACGACTCGTTTAAGTGTTCTTGAAGTAAAAAACAATAACGCAATCGGAATTCCGTCTTCATTAGTAAGCAGAAGACCGGACGTAAAAAGTGCTGAATTAGCTTTAAAAGTTGCCAATGCCAACGTAGGTATTACAAAAGCAGATTTGTATCCGTCTCTTAAAATCACCGCTCAGGGCGGAGTAAACTCATTCGAAACCAGCAATTGGTTCAACATTCCGGCTTCATTGTTCGGAACTGTTGCTGGAGGTTTGACTCAACCTTTACTGAACAATAAAAAGGTAAAAACACAATACAATATTGCAGTTGCCGAAAGAGAAAAAGCAGTTTTAAGTTTCAGACAATCAGTTTTAGTTGCGGTTAGCGAAGTATCTGATGCTTTGGTAAAAGTCGAAAAACTGCAACAGCAAGAATCTTTTCTGAAAGAAAGAGTAAAAACTTTGCAACAAGCCATTAAAAATGCCAATTTGCTATTCAAAAACGGTATGGCTGAATATTTAGAAGTGCTGTCTGCACAATCAAATTTACTACAAAGTGAATTAGAATTAGCTGATATAAAAAGACAACAACTTTCTGCCAATACCGAATTATATCGTGCATTGGGCGGAGGTTGGAGATAATACCCATTACCCGTTAATTATTTATTTTTTGAGATGAAAACGCTGTGAGACTTAGGTTTTGCAGCGTTTTTTTATGCTTTGCTTTGGAATGGCTTTTTCATGGCACGCGGATGACACGGATTTGCTTCGCAAAGACACGGATTTACGCGGATTTTTTTATTTGCAACCTTTTGTCATGGCACACGGATGACACGGATTTACATGGATTTTTCGTCTCATTTTTTGCTCTCATTTTTTGCTCTCATTTTTGTCATTCTGAACGAGGAATCTCCGCAAGAGGCTCGACATAGGTTGGCGATTATAATTGCGGAGTTTCGTGTGTGATCCTTCCTGCGTCAGGATGACAAGATTACGAATAAAAAAATCCGTTTTTATCCGTGCTTTCACGAAGTGAATCCGTGTCATCCGCGTGCCATTACACTTTATTTCTTTACTTTTGATAAGCCGAAAAAAACTTCACTAAAAATGACACTCCATCACGATAAATACCTCAACGATTTAAAACTGAAATTCGAAAGTTATGCTCCTATTTCAACAACATCCTGGCAATTGATCGAAAATAACATTGAGATAAAATCAATAAAAAAAGGAGAATTACTTTTAAGAAACGGACAAATTGCAAAAGAAATTCACTTTGTTGGCAAGGGCGCTTTACGGGCTTTTATAACTGATACCGACGGTAATATTTATAATAAGAATATTTTTCTTGAAGGTGATTTTGCAGGTTCAACCGCTTCCTTAATTCAGCAAACTCCTTCTGATTTTGCTATTGAAGCGCTCGAAGATTCCATTTTGATTAATATTAATTATAAAAAATACCGAGAACTGATTTTTCAAAACGATGATCTGAAAAACTTTTATATTGCCTATTTAGAGAGAAATTGGGTCATCGAAAAAGAACAAAGGGAAATCTCAATAGTGATGGAAAATGCAACCGAAAGATATCTCGATCTGTTAGCTAAACATCCTGATATTTCAGAGAGAATCGCATTGCTGCATATTGCATCCCATTTAGGGATTACTCCAACCCAATTGAGCCGAATCAGGAAATCACTGGAAAAAGATTTATAAATCAACCTATGTAAAGGTTTCTGATAAAATCTAAAGTTACCTTTGTTCCTCAATTGCATCAAAATGAAAAATATAAACCTCATCGAAGACAATATTAATAACCTAACCGATTTCTGGAAAACCGTCGGAACCCCTTTCCTATCCTATCATAAAAACGATATTTTCGAATATTGCAAAATCGAAAATTCCGGCTGGCCCAATAAGTTGTGGCTACGCAAAGATGTCACCAAAAAAGATTTACCGGAGATTATAAAAAACATGCAAACGAATTCAGGTTTGGTTTTACCGTATTGGAATATCTTCGGAACAAAGTCTTTTGAAATATTTGAAGCTTACGGTTTTTCATTAAAAACGGAGCAGGTTGCAATGGCTCTAAAACTAGATCAAAAATTCAAATTAGAACATCATCTTAGCTTTAAGAAAATCGATAATGAACAAGATGCTACAATCTGGTCAGAGTTATATCCTAACGCTTTTGGTTATGTAATCAGTAAAGAAATCCTGATTCAACATTATACAAATGTTCATTTCTATTTGGTTTCTAATGAAAATCAGCCCATCGGAACTTTTATGCTTTTTCAGACTGGCAATACTATGGGAATTCATGGCGTTGGCGTAATTCCTGAAATGCGCAGAAAAGGTTTTGCCGAAGAAGTCATGAAATTCGCGCTTAATCTTTCTATCGATTTAAAAGCCGAATATGCTTTACTGCAAGCTTCTGCTATGGGAAAAGCCATTTATACAAAGTTAGGTTTTGAAGATTTGTTTGTGATTAAGAATTATGTTTTGAAAGCTGAATAAATGGCACGCGGGTCACACGGGTTCGCTTCGCGAAAGCGCGGATATTCACGGTTTTTTTATATTCGCAATCTTGTCATCGTGAGGAACGAACGATCTCACGCGGGATTCTACAAAGATTGGCGATTCAGATTGCGGAGTTACTGGTGTGATCCTTCGTTCCTCAGGATTACAAACTATCCGAAAACATTCTTATGAAAATGATTGTCCTAGCCCCGATAGAAGTGGAAATCCTTTTGTGGCGGTGTTCGCCACAAAAGATTGGAACGGATAGCGGGATTAGCTCCTAAAAAAAAGACTTGATTTTATCACAGGAATCAACGCAAACTCAGTTTTAATAAATTCTATATTCTATTCTCTTTATTCTATTCTCTTTATTCTATTCTCTTTATTCTATTCTCTTTATTCTATTCTCTTTATTCTATTCTCTTTACTCCAAAAAAAAATCTAAAATCTACCCTCCAAAATCTAAAATTAAAAACTTGTCCTAAATGACCTTAAAATAGTCGCAAATAACTATTCGATAAAAAAATAACATTTGTAAGTTTGTAATACATTAACTGATAACCACTTAAAAAACAAACCTATGAAAAAAGCAAAAATCATTTTTTGGATTACTACCATCATTATTTTCTTATTTGAGGGTGTAATGCCGGCACTAACTTCGCAAACCGAAATGGCAAAAGAAGGAATCAGACATTTAGGCTATCCTGAGTATTTCGGGAATGCTTTAGTCGTTTTTAAAATCCTGGGCGTATTGGTGCTGATCATTCCACAGATTCCGAAAAATATAAAAGAATGGGCTTATGCTGGATTTGGATTCGACTTTATATTTGCCTCAATAAGCCATTGTGCCGTTGACGGACTTCATTTTCAATCCTTCTTCCCTTTAATCTTTTTGGTGATTTTGGCCATTTCTTACCACTATTATCATAAAATTGAGCGCTATAAAAATATCGCTTTATAATAGTGTAACGATGATCGAAGTTTTTAAAACAAATGTTGAGAAAATAGAGCAATCAGAAATGATTATCGAAAAACTTCTTGAACATTTTCCAGACAGCACTATCAATTTTGATTTGGAAGATTGTGATAAAATTCTACGAATCCGTAGTGTATCGATCTCAAAGAAAAGAGTTATTGCGCTCCTTAATAATCACGGTTTTTATTGTGAAGTCCTTTTATAAGCCGACGCAATTACGATAACTAAATAAAGAAAAACTAACATTGAGTATTATGAAATCGGAACTCCAACAAGAAATTAAAACTACGTTTGAACAATTATATCAAACACTTTCTCTTTTCGAACAAAACCAAATTAATGTAGTTCCCTTTGAAAGCAGCTGGACTGCCGGACAAGTTACAAAACACATTATAAAAGCAACATCAGGTTTTTATCAGATTTGCAATGGGAAAACTCAAAAACTAAATGGAGTTCCGGATGAAAAGGTTGCGGTACTTGAAGGGATTTTTCTCGATTTTACAACTAAATATAATTCTCCTGATTTTATCTATCCCGAAAATAAAGAATATGAAAAAAAGGAATTGCTCTCCAGACTTCATAAAATCGAAAAGGAAATTCTTGACATCGCCGTGAATTATGATTTAACACAAACCTGTTTGGATTTTGAAATCCCCGGAATAGGAAATTTAACCATATATGAATTGGTTAGCTTTGCCATTCTTCACACCAAAAGACATATTCATCAATTGCAAAACATCCAACAGAAAATCAAAAATTGATATCATTTAGATTGCCAACTGTTTTTTAATTACAGTTTCAACCTGAAACCTAAATAAAAAAGCGACATCTCTACATAAAAGATGTCGCTTTTTTATTTCTTAATTTTAAAATAATTGCTAAACTTTTGTTCTTCCTGTAATTAATGAAATTACAAATAATACTAAAAATATAAAGAATAAAACTTTTGCAATGCTAGCTGCTCCAGCGGCAATTCCGCTAAAACCAAAAATTCCCGCAATTATAGCCAGAATTATAAATGTGACTGTCCATCGTAACATAATCTTAATTTTTAAGTTTATAAATATGACTTTTAAAGTCTGATTTGATTGTTACTCAAAGTTCCTCAATTTATACAATACTCCTTAACTCTAAACGTTAATTTTTTATCGCAATCGACTATAAATCAAAAATTTGACGTACTTTTATAATTCCCTCTTTTCATTACAGAATTCCCATATAAGTGCTTTTGAGTTAATTTTTTGATCGATTGGATCAATCAAGCCTACATCCGTAAAGTAATTTTAGATAAAATTTTTAGAGATATGGAATTGGCTACCAAACATGGTGTGATTTTAGAAAAAACAGAGCGACCTTTCGAAGAATTGGGCGTTTTGAATCCTGCCGTGTATCAAGATGGGAATAATGTCCATCTGTTTTACAGAGCTGCCAAAAGAGGTAATTTTTCAACTATTGGTTATTGTCGGTTAGAAGGACCTTTAACTTTAGCAGAAAGAAATACAGAGCCTATATTTTCTCCGGAGTACATTTATGAAATTCATGGTGTAGAAGATCCCCGAATTACAAAAATTGGTGATCTTTTTTATATGACTTATGTTACGTATGATGGTTTGAATGCCTGTGCCGCTTTAGCTACATCTAAAAATTTAAAGACTTTTAAAAAGAAAGGAATTATTTCGCCCCGATTTATAGTAAATGAGTTTACTAATCTTATTAGAAACCATTTGCAAAATCCGGGCATTGCCAAAATTCTGTCTTTTAATGTTGCCAGACATTATCCATTGACTGAAACGTTAAAAGAGAATTTATATGTGTGGGATAAAAATGTAGTGCTTTTTCCAAAAAAAATTAATGGAAAATTCGTGGCTTTACATCGATTATTTCCATCCATTCAAATATTTACTTTCGAAAAAAAGAAAGATTTAACAGTAGACTTTTGGAAAGAATATTTGAAAAACCTGCCTGATCATATTGTGATGGAACCCAAATATGATCATGAAACAAGTCATATTGGCCCGGGTGCCCCTCCTATTGAAACCGCTGATGGCTGGTTATTAATTTACCATTCGGCAGAAAAGCGTGAAAAAGGATTGGTGTATCATGCTTCAGCAGTTTTACTGGATCTCGAAAATCCTCAGAAAGTATTGGCCAGATTGCCAAAACCAATTATTTCACCAGTAGAATATTACGAACGACACGGTTATGTAAATTATGTTGTTTTCCCAACGGGGACAGCCATTTTTGACGACCGCCTCTATATTTATTACGGTGCTGCCGATGACAAAATTGCGGTAGCTTCATTGAACTTAATCGACTTATTAACAGAACTAAAAAAGAATACCCATGAAAACGATCTCAAATAAATCAAAAATAGTTTTTCTTTCTACATTTCCTCCAACACAATGTGGAATTGCAACATACACTCAGGATACCATAAAAGGAATTACAGATGTTTTTGGTAAATCAATTACTTGTCAAATTTGCGAATTAGTCGATAAACCAAAAGACAAGCCTACGCAAGCCTACACTTTAAACACAAAAAACAAAGAAGAATACACCAAAGTTGCCGAAGCAATCAATAAAGATAAATCAGTAAAATTGGTTCATATCCAACACGAGTTTGGCTTATTTGGAGGGAATTATGGAGATTATTTATTAGATTTTCTAAATGTGATCAAAAAACCCGTGACTTACACTTTTCACAGTGTGATTCCGAACCCCAATAACGAATTGAAAACTTTCGTAAAATTGTTGCTTTCGTACAGCAATTCGGTTTTTGTAATGACGAATCAGTCTAAAGAAATTTTGATTAGCGATTATGATATTAAAGAAGAAATTATTACGTACGTACCACACGGAACTCACATTGTAATTTATGAGGCACCGCAGCAAGCCAAAGAAAAATTTAATATTCAGGACAGAAAAGTATTAGCTACTTTTGGTCTTTTAGGTGAAGGAAAAAATATCGAGACCGGTTTACAGGCAATGCCAAAAATCATCGAAAACACGCCAAATGCACTTTATTTAATTATTGGCAAAACGCACCCTAATTTAATAGTTGACGGTGTTGATGCGTATCGTGACAAACTGGAAGGTATTGTAAATGATTTAAATTTAAAAGATCATGTTCGTTTTATCAATGAATATCTGGATACGAATGAACTTTTAGATTATTTAAAAGCAACAGACATTTATTTATTTACATCAAAAGATCCTAATCAGGCTGTAAGCGGCACTTTCTCTTACGCAATGAGTTGTGCCTGTCCTATCGTAGCTTCTAAAATACCTCATACCTTAGAAGTTTTAACTCCGGATTCCGGAATATTAGTAGATATCGGAAATGTAGATCAATTTTCTGATGCAGCCATTAAATTGTTATCAGATGATAATCTAAGAGAAGAAATGGGAATAAATGCTTTCAGAAAAACCACTGCTTCGTCTTGGGAAAATGCAGCAATTACCCACATGAATACTTACAAAGAACTTTTTGAAAGTCAATCAGAAGTAAAGTACAGTTATCCATCGATTCAATTGGATCATATCAAAAAAATGACAACTGATTTAGGAATCATTCAATTCAGTAAAATATCGATTCCGGATCTTGATTCTGGCTATACATTAGATGATAATGCACGCGCTTTAATTGCGATTTGCATGCATTACAAACTAACACAGGATAAAGAAGATTTAGCTTATATCTTAATTTATCTGGATTTTATTATACGCTGTCAGCAACCAAAAGGAGACTTCATCAATTATGTCGATCAGGAAAACCGCGAACATGTCGAGCAAAATGCCGAAGTAAATTTAGAAGATTCTAATGCAAGAGCTATTTGGGCTTTAGGAACTGTAGTGGCCAACACTGAAATTCTGCCTGAAACTATTGTTAAAAAAGCATCAAACTGTTTACTAAACGCATTAAAATGGGCTGAGGGTATTCAATCGCCACGTTCAATTGGTTTTGCAACAAAAGGATTGTATTTATACCATACAGCCGTTCCTAATTTATATGTAGCAGCGATCATTAATAAACTAAATGCAAAATTGCTTTCTAATTATGAAATTCACGCTTCAAGCGATTGGAAATGGTTTGAAAACTATATGACTTACGGAAACGGAATTTTGCCGGAATCCATGCTTTGTGCTTTTTTAACGACCAACAAACCTATTTATAAAAAAGTAGCTTTGGATTCGCTTGACTTTTTGATGTCAAAAATGTTTACAGATAAAAATTTTAAAGTAATCTCTAATAACGGTTGGTTGCACAGAAACTCGCAAGCAGAAGCAAACGAATACGGCGAGCAACCTATTGATGTGGCGTATACGATACATACCTTAAATTCATTCTATAGCGCTTTTGGAACTCCGGAATACAAGCAAAAAATGAAAATGGCCTTCGATTGGTTTTTAGGAAAAAATCATTTGGGACAAATTATGTACAACCCCATTAGTGGTGGTGGTTATGACGGACTTGAAAAAGAAAATGTCAACTTAAACCAGGGAGCTGAATCTACAGTATGTTTTCTAACTGCGAGATTATTAATGGAAAACCTAAAATTATCTGAAGTTAAAGTAATTCCGTTGCAGAAATCTAAAACAGGAATTGCTATTAATTCATAATTGATTTGACATATATTTCTAACTAAATATACTATTGAACCCTAAAAATCCCTTTTAACGAAGGGATTTTTTGTTTTAATCGCTTTAGAAATACCGCTTCTTGTCCTCAAATAAACGCAATCAAATTTTTAGATAATTAAAAATAAACAATAAATAATTTGCCTATCTACTAATAGGTAGTATATTTACTAAAAAATAATATTGCTATGACAACGCGAGAAGTAATTATAGACAAAGCAGATCAATTTATTAGAAACAAAGGTTATAACGCTTTTAGTTTCAAAGACATTTCTAATGATATAGGCATAAAAACAGCTTCGATTCATTATCATTTCCCGACAAAATCAGATCTTGGTGTAGCTACGATCAAAGAACATATTGCCAGAACTGAAGCCTTAAAGAAAAAAGTAGCTAACGAATCTCCACAAATAAAACTGGAAGCATTCTTAGCAGTTCAGACACAAATAAAACTGGAGAATAAAGTTTGTATCGTAGGCTCATTAGCAACAGACTTAAATACGCTAGACAATGCTATAAAAGAAGAACTACAACTATTTGCTAAAATCGTAATCGAATGGATAACTGAAATCCTGATTGAGGGAAAAGAACTCAAAATATTCGATTTTCAAATGGCCCCCAGAACAAAAGCAATAATGATTATTACCAATATGGTTGCCATTGTACAGCTTTCAAGACTTACAAATGATAACGATTTCGAATTAGTAAAAGAAACTATATTAACAGAATTAAGACATCATAAATAATGAAAAGAGTAGTAATAACAGGTTTAGGAGCAGTAACTCCTATAGGAAATAACGTTTCAGAATATTGGAATTCTTTGATCAACGGCGTTAGTGGCGCAGCTGAAATAACAAAATTCGATACCTCACAATTCAAAACCAAATTTGCCTGTGAGGTTAAAAATTTTGATCCTCAGAATATCTTTGAAAAAAACGAAATCAGAAAATACGATCTCTTTACACAATATGCATTATATGTAACAGATGAAGCGATAAAAAATGCCAATATTAATTTTGATTCGCTAAACAAAGACAGAATTGGCGTAATCTGGGGTTCAGGCGATGGCGGAGTTTCTACTTTTGAAGAACAAATAGCAGAATTTAAATTAGGCAACGGAATACCTAGATTCAGTCCGTTTTTTATTCCAAAGAGAATTATCAACATTGCTTCAGGAGCTATTTCTATAAAATACGGGCTTCGCGGTATTAATTATACCACGGCTTCTGCCTGTTCTGCCAGTAATACTGCCATTATTGATGCCTTCAATTACATTCGCTGGGGCAAGGCCGATCTGATTATTAGTGGCGGGTCTGAAGCTTCGATTACAGAATCTTCTATTGGCGGCTTTAACGCCTCAAAAGCATTGTCTACATTAAATGATGATTGTACCAGAGCGTCGCGCCCTTTTGATGCTACAAGAGACGGATTTGTTCTGGGTGAAGGTGCGGGAGCCATTATATTAGAAAGCTACGAACATGCGATAAAAAGAAACGCTGTAATTCTTGCCGAAATTGTTGGAGGCGGATTAGCCGGAGATGCGTACCATTTAACAGGAACACATCCGGATGGTGCAGGTGCGATTCTTGGTATGCGACTTGCTCTTGAAGAAGCTGAAATTTCACCGGATGAAATTGATTACATTAACGCACATGCCACCTCTACTCCTACCGGAGATTTGAGCGAACTTAAAGCCATGGAAAAAGTATTTGGTATAAACCCGAATGCAAATATCAGCGCAACAAAATCAATGACCGGCCATTTACTTGGTGGAGCCGGTGCTATTGAAGCCATTGCATGCATAAAGGCGGTTCAGGGAAACATAGTTCCTCCAACAATAAACACGAAAACTATAGAACCAGAATTTGCAAATAAATTTAACCTGACTCTTGAAAAAGCCCAACCAAGAATTGTTAATTATGCGATGAGCAATACATTTGGTTTTGGTGGACATATTGCCAGTTCAATCTTCAAAAAATTTACAGAATAATGTAGCAATCTTGTCTATTCTAAATAAAACTCCCTTTTTTTTTTTTAAGGGAGTTTTTTGTTTTTAACAATTGCTGCACAACGCCACATTATTCTCTTTATTGTGTTTGACTATGTTAATTATATAAACTTCCTAAAAAGTTGTGTAAGATTTTTTCAGTACTTCTAAAGTAATTTTAATCTACACTAATCAAAGGGTACACTACAGTATTAAACAGTTGGTTTTCATTCATTTGATTTAACTTAAAACATAGTATTTTGATTCTTACTTTAAAAAATACATTCACAGAAATAGGAAATGCAGCAATGTTTGCAAAGCAGTTTTTTAAGGAGGTTTTTGTTCCGCCTTATGAGACAAAGGAGTTTTTGAAACAATGTTATGTTATTGGCTATAAATCTTTACCACTGGTGGCGATAACCGGTTTTATTATGGGATTGGTCCTTACACTGCAATCGAGACCCACTTTGGTAAAATTTGGAGCCGAATCGTGGTTGCCGGGAATGGTAGCCCTTTCGTTAATCAGAGAAATTGCTCCGGTGATCACAGCACTTATATGTGCCGGTAAAATTTCATCCGGAATTGGTGCCGAATTAGGCTCAATGAAAGTTACGGAGCAAATTGATGCCATGGAAGTTTCGGCTATTAATCCTTATAACTATTTGGTAGTAACACGCATTTTAGCCTGTACTTTAATGGTTCCGATATTGGTATTTTTTGCTGATGCTATCGGAATTGTCGGCGGATATGTAGGTATTAACATTCATGGCGATGTAAATTTCTATCGTTACCTGACACAAATTCTGCAATCACTTGAATTTCTGGATTTAATTCCGGCTACTATTAAAACATTCTTCTTCGGATTTTTTATCGGAATGATTGGATGTTATAAAGGTTTTAATGCCTCAAACGGAACTGAAAGTGTGGGTAAAGCAGCGAACTCTGCGGTAGTTACGGCTTCGTTAGCCATTTTTATTATTGATATGGTCGCTGTTCAAATAACCGATTTATTTTTTTAAGATGATTAAGGAAAAAGAAAATATTAAGAAACCAGCTTCAAAAGCAAAAAAGCAAGAGCCAATCATTGTGATAAAAGACTTGCACAAAACTTTTGGTGCTGATAATGAAGTCTTAAAAGGGGTAAATCTTACTGTCAATAAAGGCGAAGATTTAGTGATTTTGGGACGTTCAGGATCAGGAAAATCTGTAACCATAAAATGCATTGTAGGCTTAATTGAACCTGACAAGGGCGAAATAAAAGTTTTTAATGAAAACGTGCTGAATCTCACCAAACCGGAACTGAATAAAATAAGAGTCCGAATTGGATTTTTGTTCCAAAGCGGCGCTTTATACGATTCAATGTCGGTGAGAGAAAATCTTGCATTTACCTTAAAAAAACACAAAAGAGATTTAAGTGCTGAGGAAGTTGAAAGTGAAGTTGTAGAAGCTTTAGACAATGTAGGATTGAGCGATGCTATTGATAAAATGCCTTCTGAATTATCCGGAGGTATGCAAAAAAGAATTGGTCTCGCAAGGACTTTAATCCTCAAACCTGAAATTATCTTGTATGATGAACCAACAACCGGATTAGACACGATAACATCCCGTGAAATAAGCGAATTGATTGTCGATATCAAAAATAAACGCAAAACGACTTCGATCATTATTACACATGATATGGCTTGTGCAAAGCTAACCGCTGACCGCATTATGGTCCTAAAAGAAGGAGTAATACATGCAGAAGGAACATATGAAGAACTAGAAAAAGACGAAGACGAATGGGTTCGTTCTTTTTTTCAATAATACTAAAAATAAATAACTAGAAATCATGGATAAGCAATCTGGATATACTTGGAAATTAGGAATGTTTGTAACAATTGGCTTATTGCTTTTTATAATGGCAATTTACTTTATTGGGAAGCAAAAAAATCTTTTTGGTTCAACATTCAACATCACCTCACAGTTCAAAACCGTAAGCGGTTTAGAAGTGGGAAATAATGTTCGCTTTTCAGGAATTAATATCGGAACGGTCGAAGAAATCAGGTTAATCAATGATTCTTCGGTTGTGGTATCAATGGTCATCAAAGATGAAGTTCGAAAATTTATTAAAACCGATGCCCGTGCCAGTATTGGCTCTGACGGATTGATGGGTGATAAAGTACTGACGATTTCTCCTGGTGCAAAATCGACAAAAGTGGTTGAAAATAACGGAGCCATAGCTTCTGTCAACGGAATTGAAATGAATGATATTATGAAAAGCGTTAAAAAAAGTGTCGATAACGTTGCTGTCATCTCTGATGAGATTGCCATTTTTAGCCACAGTATGAATAACGGCAACGGAGCTCTTGCAAGATTGGTTCGTGATGATAAAATGGCCAATAGCGTTTCTAACACACTTTCTAATTTAGAATCCGGTACAAAAGGTTTTAGTGATAATATGCAGGCTGCAAAAAGTAATTTTTTATTTAGAGGCTATTACAAGAAAAAAGAGAAAGAAAAAGAAAAACAGAAAGAAAAAGCTGAAAAAGAAAAAGAAGAAAAGGCTAAGGATGAAAAAGAAAAAGCCGAAAAAATAGAAAAAGAAAAAGCTGAAAAAGCAGATAAGGCAAAAGAAGAAAAACAGGAAAAACAGGCAAAGCAAAAAGAAGAAGATGCTAAAAAAGCTGAAAAAGGAAAATAATACAAGAAAACACTTAATCAAATTATTTTTAACACATAACAACATCGTTTTGATGTGGTAAAATTTGATTCTACATAATCTTCATAATTTATGAAAACTTCATATAAAAATATAAGCCTTAAAATTCTAAAAGTAACAGGAATAGTAATAGCAAGTATCTTGCTATTACTATTTTTGATTCCGCTAGTTTTTCCCGGAGCGGTAGCCAGCGAGGTAAAGAAAATTGCGAACGAACGACTGGATACCAAACTGGACTTTTCGAAATCAAGACTGTCCTTTTTTACTCATTTTCCGTCTTTAACCGTTTCTCTGGATGATTTATCACTTACAGGTTCGGCACCGTTTCGTAATGATACTTTGCTAAAAGCAGAGCAGGTTGCTTTTGGGATTAATTTAAAAAGATTGATTTTTGACAATGAAGTAAAAATTAATAAATTATACGTTTCTAAAGCCTTGATAAATATTATGGTCAACCAAAAAGGGCAGGCCAATTATAACATTTATGTTGCTCCTGAAGATCGTGACAAAAAGCCAGATGATCCAAATGCTCCTGAAGAGGGCACAGCCATTCGACTAGAACGAATTGATCTTGAAGATTGCCATGTAAAATACAACGATCGTTCGGCTAAAATTCTGGTAGATGCAAAAGGCTTCAATTATATTGGAAAAGGAAATCTAAGTGAAGATATTTTTGATTTAAATACCGACGCCCGAATTGACAATGTCGATTTCTATTACGACAGAACCGCTTATCTTAGAAAAAAAGAAGTTCGTGCTGATCTGATCACGAGAATTAATACCCACGCCCTTTCATTTATTCTTCAAAAAAACGAATTAAAAATCAACAAATTACCTTTAAAATTTACAGGTTTATTCACCATTCTAAGAGATGGTTATAAAATCAATATCAAAGCCGCGTCTGAAAATACGACTTTAAAAGATCTGTTTTCTGTCATGCCTCCGGAATATCTTACCTGGATGGATGAAACTGAAATCTCAGGAAAAAGTGATTTGCTTTTTACTTTTAGAGGAAATTATAATGTTGCCAAAAAACAAAAACCGGATCTGGCTTTTAATTTAAAAATTGACAAAGGTGCCATAAATTACCAAAATGCCCCTGCCCCATTAACGGATTTTCAGATGAATCTGAATGCAGTTTTGCCTTCACTCGATATTGAAAAACTAATAATAAATATGGACACTTTTAAATTTAAAGTGGGCGAAAAAGATTATTTTACTGCTTATTTGCGTAGTAGAGGATTTAACGAAATGACCGTTGATGCGAGCGTAAAAGGCGCATTGGATTTAGCTACAGTTGATGCTGCACTGGGTTTAACGAGTATTGATTTAAAAGGAATTTTAAAAACCAATATACAAGCCAAAGGTGTTTTTAGTACCTCTAAAAAGTTATTCCCTAAAACTATTGGCGGAATTGCGTTACACAACGGTTGGTTAAAAACAGATTCTTATCCCAACCCCATTAAAGACATTACTTTTGTAGCTAATGTACTGAACAAGGCCGGAACATTTCAGGATTTGATTGTTGCAGTTGCTCCTGCCTCCTTTGTTTTTGAAGGAAACCCAATGTATGTAAATGCTACGCTTTCTGATTTTAGTGATTTGGCTTATAATGCCAAAATAAAAGGAGAACTGAACGTGGGCCGCATTTATCAGGTTTTTTCTAAAAAAGGACTGGACGTAACGGGTTATGCCAAAGCAGATCTTTCGCTTAAAGGAAAACAAAGTTACGCCACAAAAGGACAATATGATAAACTGGATAATCGGGGAACAATTGTATTAAAAAATATTAAAGCAACGTCAGAACTGTTTCCGAAAGCCTTTTTTATCAAACAGGGAAATTTTCGTTTTCAGAATGAAAAAATGTGGTTCGAAAGATTTGATGCCTCTTATGGAAAATCTGATTTTGCTATTAATGGCTATCTTTTAAATACCATCAACTATTTCTTAGAATCACACGGAACTTTGAGCGGTAACTTCAATATGAAATCGAAACTGATCAATGTCGATGAATTTATGGCCCTTAAAAAAGGTGAAAATACAGATCGTAACCTTGAGGTACAATATGCCAAAGAAGATCATCCAAAAATGAGCGGAGTTGTCATTGTTCCAAAAAATTTAAATGTTGCCCTTACCGCAAATGCAGATAAGGTAGAATATAACGGACTGGTCTTAAATAAACTTAACGGGAAAGTGGGAATTACAAAAGAGGGATTTTATTTGCAAAATGCCACTTTTAATATTATCGATTGTTTGCTGGGAGTCGACGCTACATATAAAGACGAATCACCAACATCTGCTCATTTTGATGCTCATTTTACAGCCAAAGATTTTAGTGTTCAGAGAGCTTATAAAGAAATTCCGATGTTTCATGATATGGTAACAGTGGCAGAAAAAGCACAGGGAATTATTTCTGTCGATTATAACATCAAAGGAGATTTAAACGGAAATATGGGGCCCATTTACGAATCTCTTGAAGGTGGCGGAAAATTGAATTTACGTGATGTAAAAATCAAAGGGTTAAAATTATTTGACGGTATCAGTTCAGAAACCGGTCAAAAAGGTCTGGATAATCCTAATTTAAAAGGAATAGAAATTAATTCCTCTATTGATAATAATTTAATTCATATCGAACCTTTCACTTTTAGTGTGGCCAGTTTTAAGCCTACCATAAAAGGAACTACGAGTTTTGACGGACTTTTAGATTTACGAATGCGATTGGGATTACCTCCTTTTGGTATTATCGGATTTCCAATTGTTATTACTGGAACACACGATGCTCCTAAAATTAAAATCTTTAGCAAAACAGGTCAAAAAATTGATGATGCTGTTTATGATGAAAAACACAACAAGGTTATTCGGGAAGAAAAAGTAAGTAAAAAGGTAACTAAACGTAAAAGTTAAATTCAAATGAAAACTAAAAAAAGAAAAGGCAGCGGTGCCTTCGAAAAATTTGCAACCCATGTTTCTAAAGCCGCAGGTAGTACAACAGCTTTTATTAGTGCTTTTATAATTGTAGTAGCCTGGGCGATTTCAGGACCTATTTTCAATTATTCGGAAACCTGGCAGCTGGTCATCAATACGGGAACCACAATTATTACTTTTCTGATGGTATTCCTGATCCAAAAAGCACAAAACAAAGACTCACTTGCCATTCAATTAAAATTGAACGAATTGGTCGCTTCCAACGAATATTCCAGCAATAGTTTAGTCGATATTGAAAGTATGACAGAAGAAGAAATGATCATTGTTCAGAAATATTATCATAAACTGAGTGCACTCGCCAAAGAAGACGAAAGTATCAGAAAATCGCATTCTATAGCAGAGGCCTCTGAACAACACGAACGTAAAGATAAAAACAGAACTCAATTACGTACCCGAAATATAACCAAAAAATGAAACTACGCTCTACCGAAACTTTCTGGCCTTTGAAAACCGCTATGGATATCAGCTATCCTTCTATCGACTCAGATGTAAATACATCCATTTTAATCGTTGGTGGGGGAATAACAGGAGCTTTAATCGCTTATAAATTAATTTCCCAGGGAAAAAAAGTAGTACTCGTCGATCGCCGGGATATCTGCAACGGAAGTACTGCGGCAAGTACTGCCTTACTTCAATACGAAATAGATGTTTCGTTGCATGAACTCATCAAAATAAGAGGATTAGAATGTGCTGTTGACAGCTATACCAACGGAAAAAAAGCTATTTTTGACTTGCGCACTATCATTGATACCATAAAGAGCGATTGTCAGTTTGAATTCAAGAAAAGTATTTATTATTGTTCTTTAAAAAGAGATATTCCGTTTTTAAGAAACGAATTTAAATGCCGAAAAGAACATGGTTTTGACGTCAACTGGCTCGAAAGATGGGATCTCGAAAAATTAGGCTTAAATGCCGTGGCAGCCATAGAATCTAAAACAGCAGCCGTCATGGACCCCTACCGTCTGGCGAATGATTTACTGCGTTACTGCCAGAAAAACGGCATGCAGATTTTTGACCGTACTAATATAACTTCTATTCAAAATCACAAAGGAAAAACGATAGCACATACTGAAAATAAATGTACCATTACAGCAGATCACGTGATTCATTGCAGTGGTTACGAAAGTACTGAAACACTAAAAGAAAAAGTAGTCGATTTAAAAAGCACTTACGTTATCACTTCAGAAAGTTTAGAGACTTTGCCAAATGGTTTTAAAAATGCCATTTTTTGGGATACCTCTTCCCCTTATTTGTATTTTAGGGCAACAGCTGACAACAGGATTATCATGGGAGGTGGAGATGAGGAATTTAAAGATCCCGTAAAACGGGATAAATTATTGCCTAAAAAAGAACAATATCTTTTGAGACACTTTAAAAGAAAATTTCCCAATGTAGAGTTTAAAATTGATTATTCATGGGCAGGAACTTTTGGAGAAACCAAAGACGGTTTACCTTATTTTGGAAAACCAAATCCGGACAAAAATGAACATTATGTACTGGGTTTTGGAGGTAACGGAATCACCTTTAGTGTCATCGGAATGAATTCTATTTTAGATTCGATTAATGGTAAACAGAATACAGATTTAGAATATTACAGATTTGGGAGATAAGTTTTTAAGGTACTAAGCCTCTGAGTTACTAAGATTCTAAGTTTTTTGCTTAGGAGGTTAGTAACTCAGCACCTTAGTCATTTGATTATAAATAATCCTCCCTTATGGGCGTAAAAACATCTACCACTTCTCCGGCCTCCAGGATTTCGATAGAATGTTCCCTATTTGCCGGAATTGAATACGTATCGCCTTTTGATAATTCGAATTCTTCTCCTCCAAATTTCAAATTGTATTTTCCTGAAATAACATAACCACTTTGTTCATTGGGATGTTTATGAAACGGTACGTTATCTGTCGATTTATACAGCATTTTTGTTACCATAGTATCTTTCCCTATAGAAAGCAAAACAAAATCAACTCCTAAAAACTGTCTCGAAACAGCATTCTCTTTTTTTACAATGTTTTTCATTTTTCTTTTTTAAGGTACTAAACATTTAACTCCATCTGAATATTACAACGTTTATAAGGCGTTGCCAAACCAAACACTTTCTGGAAGCCAAGTTTATAATACAGGTTAATTGCCGGTTTTAAGATCGTATTACTTTCCAGGTATATTTTTCGCGCCCCTAATTCTCTGGCACTATTTACAATTGCCTGACCGAGCAAAAATCCAATATTTTTTCCTTGAGCTTTTGGCGAAACCGCCATTTTCGCCATTTCAAAATCATAATCTGAATTGTTCATTTTGATAAGCGCACAAACACCAACCGGTTCATTACGATATAAGGCAACAAAGATTTTTCCGCCCTTGTTCAAAATATACTCTTCCGGATTATCTAAAGCTTTATAATCCGCTTCTTCCATTTCGAAGTAGGTCGAAATCCATTCTATGTTTAAGGCTTTAAAAGCATCAAGATACTGAGGTTCAAATGAAACAATTTGTACATCCTGACTTTCACGTTTCTTCTTTTCCTCGTTAACTCTTTTAAACAACGTTTTTTGCTCTAACAGAAATTCCCATTCTTCAAGCGCTGCCCAGAGATTATGAGTTGATTCGGCTATTAAACCATCCACTGCAGCTTCAACATCATTCAACTGTAGTTTCAATTCTTTCGAAAATTCCCAACCTTTTGGTGTGAGTCCCACAATATTTCTACGTTTATCATTGCTTTTCAAGCTTTCTTCTACCAGCCCAGCTGCAATCATTTCCTGAACAATTTTGCTCACTGACGGTTGCGAGTGACCAATTTCCCCCGCAATTTGCGTAATGGTTATTTCCTTTTCTTCCATAAGGGTATAAAAAACCGGAAACCACTTTGGCATAAAATTCATACCATACGATTCATATATCCTGGCAGCGTCATCTGTTATAATCGCTGTCATTAAGCGTAACCGACTTCCTAAAGCCACCTTACCTACTTTATTAAAAAATTCCATATATAATCAATTACATAACTAGTTATGCAAAAGTAACTATTTTTTAGATATTAAGGTTCTAAGTGGGTAAGAATCTAAGTTTTTTTTTATTGAATTTATTCTGAAAACAATTTTCCTGGCCCTGATTAGCTCCTAAAAAAATTAGAATACACCTGGAGAATATTAAACAGAAAGAAAAATATACTATTTATAAATCCGCCACGAATTCACGAATTATATTTAATAAATATTCGTGAATTCGTGGCGGAATAAAATTGTGAAGACACAATGCTGTGCGCCTTTAAATTTAAATCTTTACCTGTAAAACTAAAAAACTTAGCAACTCAGAACCTTAGCATCTTTAATTAAGCTGTAATAGCCAACGGATTCAAATTGAATTTATATTCTTTTGGACTACAGTTAAATTTTTCTTTGAAGATTTTCGAGAAGTAACTTCTGCTGGTGAAACCAATACAGTAGACAATTTCAGAAATATTCAGGTCGGAAGTTCTGATAAGGATTTCAGCCTTTAAAACTCTCATGTGGGTGATGTAGTCGTTTACGGTTCTGTTGTGAATCATCTTGAAACCTTCCTGCAATTTATTTGGGGACAAACCTGATTTTTTACTTAGGGATTTAATAGTAAAAGCTTCTTCCGGATTGGCTTTAATAGCTTCAGAAAGTTCTTTGATCTCTTCCATTTCCCTTAGAGTCAAACAATTTGCATCCTTTGAAAAAGGACTCAGATCATCTGTATGTTGTTGTATTTCCATCGCCAGAATGATTCTTAGAATTCCTTCTTTTAAAAGATTTCTAACAATTCCGGTTTGTGTAATAGCATTTAATTGTTCTATTTTTTCAGCGATTTTTAGATTATAAGAACCTAAATAAAAGAAATCCTGAACGGTATTATTTTCAAAAAAGGTCTCTTTTACTTTTTGGTTCAGAGAATGCATTTGGTCCTGGGCCGAATGGTGTGTTCCCACAATAATCAAAGTAAGCTTCGTTTTTTTATCTTTTTCAAAAAACAGAATATTATCCTGCTTTTGTTTTGAAGTTACAATCGCAGTCTGAAAAGTTTTAAACACTCTTTCTTCACCAGTAGCACCAAAACTATGCAACAAGTTTCCTTTCGAACAATAAGCAAAATATATAGGAGATGAATTGACGTTGATGATATCCATACGAACATCTACCGAAAAAGTCATATCAAATTGAACATATGAAATATTATCATTAAAAGAAGCACCAATAATGGATCCTTTTGCAAAATTATTATTCGTTTCCAGTGTGTATTCGTCTAAATCAAAAGTTACTTTACCTCCGAAGTTTGCATTTAATTCTTCAAAAATATTTTGGGTTTTCTCTGTATTTATAGTAACTATTTTCATTTTGCAAGGATTTAAAATTCTACTTCATTTGATATAGATTTTAGAAAAAGAAAAATGTTCGTTTTATGGTAATGGTATTCTAAAATCTACAGGTCAAAGTTCGTTCAGAAATGCAGGAAAAACGTTATATAATTTTTTTAAATTGTTTTATAATTACTTACGTATAATTATTTTTATTTTAAAAATTTATACCTTACTGCTATAAATATTATCTCTTATATGAAAAGTTTTTCATTCTCCCCTATAGCCAGTGATGACGCTACAATTTTGATTTTAGGCACAATGCCCGGAACAAAATCATTAGAATTAAACCAATATTACGGTCATAAGCAGAATAATTTCTGGAAATTCATGTTCACTATTCTTAAAGAAGATTTCTCGAATGATTACGAAACCAAAAAAATGCTTTTGCAAAAAAACAAAGTGGCGCTATGGGATGTCCTGCAATTTTGTGACAGAGTTGGAAGTTTGGACAGCGCCATAAAAAATGAAATTGCCAATGATTTTGAAACGTTTTTAATCCAGCACCCCAATATCAAAACCCTATTATTCAACGGACAAAAAGCGGCTGCTTTCTTTAAAAAATACGTCCATCTAAAGAACAACTACCATCTTATCACTTTACCGTCTACAAGTCCGGCAAACGCAAGCAAAACATACCAGTCTAAACTAGAAGAATGGCAGATTATAAGTTCTTTATTAGTGGTCGGAAAATAAACATTTAATCCTTAAAAGTTGAAATAATGTAACATTTTCATTTTAAAATATAACTGGAATCTTACAAACTACTCTAATTTTACAAAAGAAATTAAAGCCATGAAAAAGATGAATCATGATAGTTGAGGCTTTTTTAAATATAGATATTACTGAGAAAACTTTTAATAAGTTTAATTATAAAGGAAACATTGGTTATGTTAGTTTATTTTTGGAAAAAAAGCTATTCTATTTTTTAGGATAGCTTTTGTTTTTTACATCAAACCCAAAACAAGATCATTATGAAAATTCAGACCTACTACAACCATATCAGGTTTTATACTCCGCACCATTTTATTTATTATCCTATATTGATGCTCTTTTTAGCGGCGAGTATTTACTTTGCTTTTACCACAGACGATACCTTAATCTGGTCGTTTATAAGCGTCGCATTTGTATTTTTATTTTGTCTTGCTTTTATGTTGCGTCAGCATTATGCGCTAATACTCCAAAACCGAATTGTGCGATTAGAACTTCGCTACCGCTATTTTACCCTTACCGGAAAAAGGCTCGAAGAGTTCGAATACAAATTGACGGATGATCAATTGTTTGCATTGCGTTTTGCTCCTGACAACGAATTGTTGCCATTGCTTGAAGACGCGCTAAAAAACAATCTTACCGGAGATGCCATAAAAAAAGCAATCGTACACTGGAAAGCGGATTATAACAGGGTTTAAAATAGCAAGTGCGAATATCAATTGCAATTGCAAAAATCAATGTCAATCTCAATTTCAGGAATCAGTATAAATAAAAGAATTAAAAAACTCAATTTAGACTTTCATCAGGCCGTTTTTCTTTTATAATTAAACAAAATATAAATTAAAAAACCAAGTAACCAGGCTCCTGTTACAACAGCAAAAAAGATTCCAATAATCGAGGGATGGAGATAATTGGGTTCATAAAACAATCTGTCTAAAGTCGTGAATTTATCTTCTAATATCTTTCTGTCAAAGTTATTATTGATTCCATTGAGCAGTTCATTATTATGATCTTTAAAATAGGCAACCTCTTTAGCAAGCTGTTTAGGAGTAATAGAACTTTGAACTTTATATTTTTTAAGCAAAGTATCCAGTTTCTGAAAATTAGCTACCAGCGAATCCGGTTTATATTTATAAATCAGCTTGTATCGTTTTACCGCAGCATCATATTGCTGTTTCTCAACCTGAACTCCTTTTACAGGATTGTACAGAGAATTATTCTCTACAAATATGCAAATATCGACATCGTATCCAGGGTTAACTTGTCTGCCTTTGTAGATAATTTCGGTACTGTCTTTTATGACATTTTTCTTAATGATTCTCTCCAGAAGTTCTTTTTTACCAAAACCAATACTATCCAAAATCGTACTCGTTGCAGCAGAAACTTTATTTAAGTCCGTTGTAAGCATTTTCAGTGTATCAATACTGTAATAATTATAATCAACACTATAATAATTACCCGAAATCAAAGTACTGTCCACAACCTCAATAACCGGATAAGGTTTTGGATACAAAATATTAAGCGGATTAAACAATTTCTCTGAACTATAAGAAGTATAATTATACAAAAACGGATTCAGAACATTAAGCAAAGTTTTGTCTTTATTGAATTTTGCCTCAGGCAATTCCGTTTTTAGTTTTGCATTCATACCAAAACTGTAACTGATAAAAAATGAAAAACTCATAAAAGAAATCAGCAGTAATACACCTCCAATTTTAAGCAAATCAGGAAATGAGTAATTACGCCTCGAATGGTTTTTTAACAAAAAGATTAGAAAGAAAAGTAAAAACAATCCTGTTACAAAAAAATGCGAAATAGATACATCATCATAAAACTTAAACCTGTAAAACTCTGTATAAATGTAAATATTCCCTATTCCTTCAAACTTAAAATAGCCGTATAAAAAATAGCCCATATGAATCAACAATAGCACTACAAAAGACTTTACGAAGAATTGTTTTAATTTTTTGTCCATAATTGTTTTCAGATTATACTCTCAAATATAGAGAATCCATTTTAAATGGCAATTACAATAGCAATTACAATGGCAAAAATTAATTTCAATATTACTATGGAATTGAGTAAGTTGGAATTTAAAATTGGAATTCAAAACTAATCAGGACGTGCCACCATTCTGACAAGAGGGCAAACTTACTGTGGGCCTATACGCCCTCTTATCAGAATGCTGTCGCGCTATACGCGCTACTTCGGTAGCCGGCTCCTATCCCTCACGCGGCATTCGTGTTTGAGAAATGTTTTTTTTGCAATCTTATCATCCCGGGAAACGACAAACTGTTGTGATTATTCCATGTAAAAAAACGCACTACTGTGCTTCTCTCCAAAACCTTTGAGCCTCTGAACCTCTCAAACTTCTCCAAAAATCTTTCAACTCAGAACTCTATTTAGTAATCTCAAACCCCTCCTTCACGATTTCTTTCTCCACCTTATTGATCAGCTTATTTGTTTTACCGGTAAGTCTTTCTTTTTTCCAATCACCTTTGGCATAAATAAGCATTGTCACAATAGCCGTAACAACGGTTGAAATTGGGAAAGCCCACCAAATTCCAATTGGCCCGAGTGATGTATTATGTGATAAAATGTAAGCCAGCGGAAATTGTAAAACCCATTGCGAAACCAGCGTTAGGATCATCGGAAGTGTTGTATTTCCAACTGCTCTAAAAACACCTAATAAACACATTTGAAGTCCTAAAAATCCCCACGAAAGACAAGTTATTCTTAGGAAAGTGGTACCACCCTCGATAACTGCAGGTTCGTTTGGTACGAAAAAAGCAATTAAATGCGGAGCCAAAACATAGGCAATCAATCCAATTCCGGTTAATAATCCGAAGCCCAGATAGGCACCTAATTTTGCTATTCTTCCGGCTCGAAGCATATTTCCCGCACCAATATTTTGTCCGACCAAAGTGGCAATGGCCATTGAAAGTCCCAAAGCCGGAATCATAATCAACTGAATCAAGTTAGATCCTGCTCCGTAAGAGGCTACAGTTGTAGTCCCAAAATGTACAATCAAAAACGTAATGGCCGTTAGACCAACTGCTCGCATGGATTGTTCTATCGATGACGGAAAACCAATTTTAAATGCTTTTTTAATATGTTTAAAATCCGGTTTAAAGTCTTTCAGTTGCAAATGAATACCGTGTTTTCCTCGAAACAAAATCGCAAAACCAATAATGATCGCCAGACTCTGAGTAGATAAAGTGGCCAAAGCAGCTCCTTTAACGCCCATTGCCGGAATAAAATTCCATCCAAAAATAAACAACGGATCTAACGCAAAATTCAGAATTACAGTTCCCAATACGATATAAACCGGCAAAGTAACACGACCAACCCCACGCATAACCGACTGGAAGATCATAAAACTAAAACTAAAAACCAGTCCGATAAAGGCAATTTGCATAAAACCTAAAGCGTTTGTATAAACTTGTGGTGTCACTTTTAGCAAATATAAAAAGTAGGGACTCAGCCAATAGCCTATAAACGATAAGACTATCGATACCGTAATGACCATCAACAAGGTTTGAGCTGCGACGTGATTGACCATTTCCTGTTGTCCTGCACCAAAATATTGTGCAATAAGTATTGATCCGGCAATTGCCAGTCCGGTTCCTAAAGCAATCGTCAGGAAAATTACGGGTGTACTTACAGAGACTGCTGCAACGGCATCTCCGCCCAAACGTCCCACCCAAAAAGCATCAACCAATTGATAAGCGGCTTGTAGTAAATTGGCAATCATAATAGGAACGGCCAATTTTAATAAAGAAGAAAGTATCGGACCTTCTAATAATTCGTTTTTGTTCATTTTAAATTTTATAATATTTATATTCTTACCAAGAATTACACAAATTTCACAAATTAGTACATGCATTATTCTTACTATGCCTGAAATACTTATTCTAAGTCAATTTTAAAAATTCGTGTTAATTCGTGTAATTCGTGGCAACCTTTTTTATTCAATCAAAGCGTATCCAATTTATCTGCGTAACCTCGCATCGTTTCCAAAGCTTCTGCTCTTTCCTTGTCTGAAAAAACAGCCAGAACCTCATCTTCCGCCTGTTTCATCAAAAGCCGAATTCTTTTTGCCAGGTCAGTTCCTTCATCAGTAAGACTTACAATATTTTTTCGTTTGTCCTCTTTGTCTTTATGAACGGCAAGCAGAGCCTTTTTCTCTAAAGCATTTATACTTCTCAAAATAGACGATTTATCACGCATCGTCATGTCTGAGAGTTCTCTTTGCGAAAGATTTTTTCGTTCCAAAATCATGATCAACGGAAGTTGTTCTAACTGCAGATTAATTCCCGCTTCGTTCATCAAAGCATTTGTATGACGAAAAATAGTCCGCTTCATTCGATGTATCTGAAAGAAAAAACTCTCCGAAATTCCGTCTTTAAAAGCATCAAAATCTTTTTCACTCTTTTCCATGAAACAAAATTACAAAAAAGAGTGACATGTCAACCAATTTTAACAAAACATATACTTAACTGATAAACACAGACTTGAATTAATAATAAGTTTCAAAAAACAGAAATGAATGATTTTTTTTGTTAACTTTAAGTGTTAAAAATGTGTCAATAAATTTAAAAATAAATCCAATGAAAAACTTATTTTATTTTTTGATAATTTCTCTTTTCTGCTTTTCAGTTCAGGCCCAAACCACCGCCGAAATTCCTGTAGAAAATTCCCTCCCTGCTTTGCAAAATGATAATTTAGAAAATCCTCAGGATTATGATGCTACAGATTTACCGTGGCGTGACAGACGTTTTAAAGTTACTGCCGGAGCTTTTTTTCCTATAAATAATACTGAGATTGAGGTGGGTACCAATGACGGAACCAAAGGCACGAAAATAGATCTTGAAGATGATCTTGGATTTTCAAAATCAAGTGCGTCTTTTATGGCAACATTTGACTGGCGTATTTCAAAAAGATCCAGATTAGGCTTTGAATATTTTGCTTTAGACAGAAGTTCATCTAAAACTTTAGAAAAAGACATTACTTTTGGAGAACATACCTATAATATAAACACCAGGGTAACTGCTTTTTTTGATGTTCAGATTGCAAGAATTGCTTATGGTTATGCTATTTTAGCAAAACCGAAGTATGAAGCTGGTTTATTAATTGGAGCCCATGTACTTTTTACAGATCTGGGTTTACGGGTCAATGCCAATCAGGCCAGTGCGGAATACAGAGATAGTTTTAATTTTACAGCTCCATTACCTGATGTAGGAATCTGGGGCGACTTTGTACTGGGAAAACGTTTTGGATTATATGTAAATGCGAATTACCTGGCTTTAAAAATTAACGATATCGATGGCCGAATTATTAGCTACAATTTATCTCTTTTATACAATGTACACAAAAACTTTAGTCTTACCGCCGGATACACTGGCCTGAATTTTAAAATTGATGCTGTAGAAAACAGACTTAACGGTTTTTTAAAATGGGGATATAATGGTCCTACTTTGGCTGCAGCCTATACTTTTGGAGGGCATATTAAGTTTAATAAGCATTAAAAACAATTTAACCGCAAAGGGCGCTAAGATTAATTTTACTTTACGCATAGAAACACAAAGTTCGCAAAGCCAGACCAATACAAAGCTTTGTAAACTTGTGTTTTTATAAAACCTGCCCTAGTAAAAATCTTAATGAACCTTGCGGTAAAATTACTACCCTGGTTTATCATTTTCTAATCTGAAAAACTACAACCTTAAACAAAACAAACCCGATGCCTTTTTCAAGATATCGGGTTCATTGCACCAACTTAAACTTAACTCAAAATAAACTTAAACTCCCTTATTTGCCGATTGGAGTAAATTTTATAGCTGTTCCTCCGCCAGCTGCCAACTTAAGATCTAATATTGTTTTATTATTTACTTTTTGTTTTGAAATGGTTACAGGATAAGGATTGGTTTTATAATTCGCTCCGGCTCCATCCGCATAAATTTCGGCTTCGTATTCTTTTCCATTATCCAAAAATGATAAAGCCACTTTTAGATTTCTGGCAAAGCTATTAGTAATAGTGCCTAAGTACCAATTTTTCTCATCCCAGTCTTTACGGACAATTGTAGTATATTCACCTATTTTAGAATCTAAAACTTTAGTGTCTGACCAGGTACATGGAACGTCTTTTATGAACTGAAATTCCGGTTTTCCTTCATAATTTTCCGGTAAATCCGAAGCCATTTGCAACGGACTGAAAATAATAACATATAAAGCCAATTGATTGGCTAAAGTGGTTTGTACTCTTGCTCCTGAAGGCGTTTTATAATCAAAATTGAAATTCCCCGGCGTGTAATCAAAAGGACCTGCGAGCATTCTTGTAAAAGGCAGAGTCGTCAAGTGTTCCGGAGTATTTCCGCCATCAACAGACCAGGCGTTGTATTCCTGTCCTCTTCCGCCCTCTTGTGTCATAAAGTTTGGATAAGTACGCTGTAATCCTGTTCCTTTTATAGGTTCGTGATTGTCGATCATAATATGGTATTTAGCCGCCGTTTCCATTACTTTTCTGTAATGACGTGCTCCGTATTGACTATCGTGCCATTCTTTTTTATCCAGATATTTATTTACATAACCTGTTTTTACGGTATTTACACCCATTTTCTGATACAATTTAAAAGCATCTTCTAACTGGCTTTCATAATGTTTAGTCGCTCCTGCCGTTTCGTGATGTCCTATTAAACGAACATTTTTAATGGCGGCATACTTTGTAATTTCTTCCAGATTAAAATCAGGATAGGCTTTTATAAAACTAAATGAAGATCCATCAGCAGTCCAGTCGCCGTCCCAACCTTCGTTCCAGCCTTCTACCAGAACTCCGTCTAAATTGTTTTTTGCAGCAAAATCAATGTATTCCTTTGTATTCTTAGTGGTTGCACCGTGTTTTGGCCCTTGTCCCCAAGTGTATTTTTCTAAATGCATTCCCCACCAGATTCCAATATATTTTGAAGGTGTAATCCAGGAAAGGTCTTCAATTTTTGAAGGTTCGTTTAAGTTCAGCATAATAGTTGAAGTCGCCACATCACCTGGAGTTTTCCCTACTACAATAGTTCTCCATGGGGTTTTAAAAGGCGTTTCGGCATATACTTTTACACCATTGGCCCAAGGCACTAATTCGCTTTTGTATTGTTTGTCATTTGTTTTAAGTAACGTCATTGAGGCAAAATCGGTCAGGTTGGCTTCGTGAATAGCCACAAATAATTTTTCTTTGGTTTCAAAAGTTGCCGGTGTATTGATCGTATCAGTTTTACTTACCGGGGTTTTACGATAGGTACTTTCGTAATAACTGTTTTCGCGATGTACGGGAATCCACCAAACATCATTATTTGATTTAAAGGTAAATTGCGTAATCTCATTGGATATTTCTACTTTATCTAGATGAGGCTGTTTTGGAAATTCGTATCTAAAACCCACACCATCGTCAAAAACCCTGAAGATAATAGTAACTAAACGTCCTTCTCCTTTTGACTCTTTCAAATGAACAATTAATTCGTTGTGGTGATCTCTAACTTTTTTGAATTCTCCCCAGGGTTGTTCCCAGGTTTCATCGGCTGATTTTTCTTCGGTGGAAACCACTTCAAAGCCCTCTGTCATTTTTTGGATTCCTTTAAATTCAAATCCTAATAAAGAAGGTTCTATAACGGATTTTCCGTTTGCTGTAAAACTATATTGGGGCTGACCTGAAACAGTTAATTCAAAAACTAATTCTGTATTTTTCCCGGGAGAACTTATTTTGTATGTTTTTTTAGTACTGCAGGCAAATAGTAACATTGATGCTAAAGCGATTAGACAGTATCTGTATTTTATGTTTTTCATTATTTAATTGTATTAATTACAGCTCTTATTTAATTTCGTTTAGTAACTGTTTTGCTTTTGCAGGTTGCAGGGAAACAAAATAATTAAAAGCCTGATCTAATTTTTTCTGGGCATCGGCATTGCCTTTCTTTTCTATTCGCAGATTGTACATTTTAGTAATATCCGGAAAAACCGTTTCAGTATTTTTTACGCCGGCAAATGCTTTTACTTTTTCGATATACGTATAACCAAATTCTACTGTTGGTTCAAACATTGTTCCTTCTCCAAAGTCATTCCAGGTAATCAATTGCAGATAATTGACATTGGCATTTTTAGCCAAAGAAAGTGTTTCATCAAGTGTAGCTCCGTTGTTGTGCTCTATGGTCCATCCAATAGCTGCTCCGCCACCACCTTCGGCATAAAAATCTTTAAAACCGGGATATGCACTCCCCATTGCAACTGCCAGTTTTGGTTTTGTATTGGTATAGAAATTCGTTAAGTATGTATTGTTTTTATACACCCAGGCGTATTCTCCTGATGCAGTATCGCCAGCTTCAAACGATTGATCCCAAAGGGTCAAAAAAGTAGGTTTTGTGCTTAAAGTACTAAAAACGTTTGTCCATTCAGCTGGTGTTTGTAAAACAATTGGTCCAAAATTTAATAATAATGGTTTTCCGTTTATTCTGATGTAATTTTTATCTGTAAAATAATTCGTTTCTATATATCCCAGATCTGTTTTTGCGGCACCTGTAACTGAAATTGCTTTTCCGGCATCGACAACATTTTTTGTTACTCTGTCTTCGTAAACAATAGCATATTCTAACCCAACTTTATTTAGCATCGCAATAAGTTGCTCTGTATTTTCTTTTACCATTCGATAATCGTTTACATCAAAAGTGCCATACCAATCGATCAAAACTCCGTCGATTCCTGAATATTTCATCAATAATAAATGATTTTCGATCACATTTTTATCGCCTGAATGATAAGGGCCAATGAGCGGATAATAATACGATGCAATTTCTCTCCGATTGTTTGCTCCTATGTTGTTTGGATTTTTGTTGGCCATTGTCCAGTGATATCCCCATTTTTTATCGGCACTACTTTCATTGGTTTCAAACCAAGGCATATAGTGAACATAAATTTTGGTGCTATTTGTTTTTTCAATCGCAACAGGTTCAAATGTTTCCGGTTCTACAGGTTTATCAGAATTTTTATCATCGCTGCTACAACCCGCGACGACCATAATATTCATGATCCCAAAAAACAGTAATGTGATAGATCTTTTCATATTGATGTACTATTTATTTTTATGACTGCCTCATGGTTTTTGACTAAATCGTTCTAACCCTGTAATCGGTACCTAAATTTTCTCTCGCAGATTTTGCAGATCTGGCAGATTTATTTTTTTTGCCACTGATTAAAGGATTAGAAAAGATTTTTAATTCTCAATTTTTAATTTAAATCACTATTTCTATAAGTTTAAATATGTCAGCCTTCCACGACTAACCAACACGGAAGACTGACATGCAATATCTAGTACCCGGGATTCTGTACCAGATTTTTATTAGTAGTTAAAACTGTGCTTGGAATTGGGAAAATAGCTCTGTATTTTTCAGTTGCTCCTTTTTCCCACCACGGTTTGAAGAATGTCCCAAAACGGATGTTATCTGTTCTTCTTCTTCCTTCAAAAGTAAATTCCTTCAACAATTCTTTATCAATAAATTCAAGATCGATCGTGGTTGGCATTTCTTCTCCGGCACGAGCTGTAATTTGTTGAATAAATGGTTTTGCCAAATCAGCAGATCCTAAACGCACATAACATTCGGCTTGCATCATTAAAATTTCGGCGTAACGAATTAAAACAAAATCATGATCGCGTTCCCATTGTTCACCGGCTTTCATCTCGTATTTTCCTAAACGAACTCCCTGATTTTCCTTAGCATCGGCAACACTTGTCACTTCTTCTGTATAGGTAAGAGGTTCTCCGCTATCCATTAAAATAACCTGACCTGTTGCGATATTAATCTGGTCGCCAGCTACCATACATTTTCTTCTTTTATCTGTTGCTGCAAAAGCAGAATAAACACCGGGTTGTGCGCACATTCCGTTGGCACTCCACGGATAATCATTTGGTAAAGCAGAAATTGTTAATTTATGTAAGTAATGACAAGACATTGAGTTCATATAATTGCCCACTGTTCCTGCTTTTTGATCGTATGGAATTGCAAAAATAATTTCCGGTGATTTTTCGTTTTCTGTAGCAAAATTGGCAAAGAAATCAGGCGCTAAAGTATATCCCGTAACTTTCTGGCACATATTGATACAATCCTGCCAACGCGCTGTACCAATAAAAGCTTCTGAATTCAGGTACAATCTCGCTAACAAAGAATACGCTACATTTTTTGTCAGTTTGGAATACACTACATTTGAATTTAAATTAGGAATTGCATCCAACAATTCTTTTTCTACGAAATCATACACTTGTTTTCTGGTAGAATTTGATGGCAAAGAGGTATCTTCAAAATTGACTACGATTGGCACATTTCCAAATGCATCTAAAAGGTTGTAATAGTAATACGCTCTCAATGCCTTTAATTCTGCATAAATTGGTGCTTTCGCTGCAGTTGTCAGAGATGATTTATCGACTTGGTAGATAATTGAATTGATTTTAGCAATTCCGGTATAGTTGTAACGCCAAGCCGAAAGGATCAGACGATTATCTGCTTTCCAGGTATGCTTTTGTGCGTCCTGATATTGACCTCCATCGTACCAGTTGGTTCCTCTTGTTGGAATGGTAGCTTCATCTGAAACTGTTTCATTCAAGAAGAATACATACTCACTGGTTGGATAGTTATTTGATATACCATCTGCAAATCCTCTTAACGAAGAATAAGCTCCACCAACCAATGCATCCACTTCTTTTGGAGTGCTTCCAAAATTTCCATCTTCTACTCTGTCATATAAATCTTCATTAAGATTGGTACATGATATCGTAAAAAGCACGCTCACTATTATTGCTGCTGTTATTTTGATTTTCATTTTTTATATTTTTGAGTTATTCGCTTAGTTATTCAGCGTAAAATTTAGTCCAAAAGAAATCGTCGTTGGTCTCGGATAATTATTATATCTGTCAATTCCAGGAGCTGCTAATCCTGTTTTATCCATTACTCCGGTTTGATTTATTCCGTCCTGGGCATTTAATCCAATTTCAGGATCTACACCTTTGTACTTTGTAAATACGGCAAGATTTTCTCCCATAAGATAAATTCTAAGTTTAGAGCTTTTATATTTTAAAGGCATTGTGTATCCTACAGAAAGAGTCTGAAGTCTAAAAAACGAAGCATCTTCGATCCAGTAATCTGAATATTTGGGAGCAGATGTGATACCGCTGTTCAGGAAATCATCAGGAACATTAAAAGTGGGTAATCTGTTAGGATCGTTTAGCATCATGTTGGTAGCATTTAAAGCTTTTTGACCAAACATTCCGTATCCTGAAATACCCAAATCAAAATTTCCATAAGTAAAATTCATTCCGATACCCATAGTCAAATCAGGCTGAATATTTCCTAAATCTCTTTTATCAGCATCTACTAAAGCACTTTCAGCCACTACATTTCCTGCTGCATTATAGTACTGGATTTTACCATTTTCATCCAGTCCCGCATTTTTGAACCCCCAGAAAGTTCCAACTGCATAACCTTCGGCAATAATTTGAGAATATTGTCCTGACATACCTGATAATCCATGAAGAGATCCGCTGTAAATAACATCTGTTTTATATGTTGGGTTTGACAGTTTCTCTATTTTCTGAACGTTGTGCCCTAAGGTCAGATTCGCATTCCAGGAAAATTTATCTCCTTTTATAATATCAGCATTCAAAGTAAGTTCAACTCCTTTGTTTGACATTTCTCCAACGTTTGCCAACATCGTTCCTACTAAATAAGGAGGCTGAGGCACTTCGTAAGTATACAATAAGTCGTTTGTGTTTTTTGCATAATACTCGAATGAACCCGTAATTCTGTTGAACAAACTAAAATCTAAACCAATGTTTAATTGTTTTGTTGATTCCCATTTTAAGTCAGGATTTGGGTTTTGTGTTGGCGAATAGGCTAAACTCCATCTTCCTGTAGTTGGATCGTAGTAGCTATCATTACCTACCCCTAAGATCGAAAGCGATTTGTATTCTCCAATTCCGTCCTGATTACCTGTAACCCCGTAACCTACTCTAACTTTAAGATTGTCTAACCAGCCTTTTGTTGAACCCATAAACTCTTCGCTTGAAATCTTCCAGGCTGCAGAAGCTGACGGGAAAGTTCCCCATTTATTATTTTCTCCAAAACGGCTAGAACCATCTCTTCTTACCGTACCGGTTAGCAAATACTTCCCGTCATAAGCATAATTAAGACGACCATAAAACGATACTAAATCTGATTTTCCTTTATAAGAATATACGTCACCCAAACGATAATTGTAACCTGCACCCAGATTGTTATAACTAAAAGCATCTGTTACGAAACCACTACGTTGTGCACCAAAACCTTCATAGACATTCTCTAAATAAGAATATCCGGCGAGAGCACCAATGGTGTGTTTGTCTATTACTTTATTATAACTTACATAAAGTTCTCCCTGCGCATTAGAAAATTCATCATATGTTTTTTGAGCATACCCTTTTTCTGTTGTTCCTTCCAAAACGGCATAAGTTGGCTTATATGTATTTCCCTGTACAGCATTATGTTCGTAAGAAATATTAGCTACAGCCAGAAAATCCTTTGCAAACTTTACTTCGGTTTTAAAATATCCTAATAATCTGTGTCTTTCATTATTAGTCGTTCTGTTCGTTAAGACTTCGACCGGATTATCATAAATGGTGTTGATGACATTAGAAAAATTTCCATTAGCATCATATACCGGAATGGTTGGATTTAAATTATAAGCACGCTCAAAAATTCTATAATCCATTGGGTGCCATTTGTCAACATTCGCAAATAACCCCATGTCAAATTTCACCTCTTTATTCTCTCCCAGATATTGGTACGCACTAACGTTTCCGCTTAATCTTTCCAGACCTGTTTTTTTGATAACACCTTCATTATTTAAATACGAAAGTGACGTTCGAAAACCACTGTCTGCTTTACCGGAGTTAATACTTAAAGTATGTGATTGTGAAATAGCTGTTTGCTCAATTGCTTTTTGCCAGTTTGTATTTCCCCCAAAATCAACAGCATCTTTGTTTCCAGTAGAACGAACATAACCTCTCCATTGATTGGCCGATAAAAGATCTAAATTATCCGTTACATAACCCACACTTGATAATCCGCTGTAAGTAACAGAAACTCCTTTTGTACCGGATTTTGTGGTAATGATAATTACTCCGTTTGCTCCTCTTGATCCGTAGATCGCCGTAGCCGAAGCATCTTTCAGAACATCTACAGATTTTATATCAGATGGCTGAACAATATTAATATCAACTCCTGCAATACCATCGACCACAATTAGCGGACTGTTGCTTGCTGTTAATGAAGTTCCTCCACGTAAACGTATAGTAGAACCCGCAGCCGGGTCTCCTGAAGGACGAATAATATTTAATCCCGCAACTTTTCCCTGCAAAACCTGTTCTGTAGAAGAGATTGTTCCTTTTACTAAATCATCTGCCTTAACACTTGAAATAGCTCCTGTTAAATCTGATTTCTTTTGCGTTCCGTATCCTACAGAAACTACCTGAACTTCTGCCAGCATATAACCGTCATTTTGCAAACGAACATCTAAGTTTGGTTTTGTTGCTGCCGTGATTTGGACTTTCTGAGTGGTTGACCCTATAAAGGAAACTTCAATAGCACCTCCTACGGCTACCGTTAGGGCAAATTTTCCGTCGAAATCTGTTGTGGTCGCATTTCTGGTTCCCACCTCAATTACCGTAGCTCCCGGCAATACACTTCCTGTATTATCATAAACGGTACCTGATACCTGCTTTTTTTCCTGAGCAAATATTCCTGCCGAAAGAAAAAGCATGAAAATCATGAATACCACATTTTTAGTGGTCCACATTTGATGCAGGACTATTTTTTTATTTTTACTATTCATATCTAGTTATTTATTGTTTTTTTATCGGTCATATGTAATTCGCATCTCAATTTTTGGCATTACGACCAATTTTCGGGTTATGCTCATTTCATTAGAATTGATGTTTTAATTTGATAGTGAATTATTTATCTAAAGTTTTAAGAGGAATCGCCGTATCCGAAATCGTTTTGCCTTTATTGTCTTTTACCAAAACATGAATTTCATTTAAATTAGGGATACCGTTAAGCTCTGAAACCAAATTGACAAATCCTTTGATCTCTGCCGTTCCTCCGGTAAACTCACCCTGAATTACTTTACTTCCTGCTGTAATGGTATAGATTAGTTTGTTTACACCAGACTCATTATTTTTTCTGGACATTCCCAGAAAATCTTTCTGACTGATTTGTAAAGGGAAAAATCCAAAAACCGGTGCTGGTGGCGGCACATAAGCTCCCGCGTATAAAACCTGGTCCGGAGTTGTTCCTGCCCAGTTATCTTTTACCATCAGAAAAACTAAATTTTCCATCACGTAACCTTCCGGGGCATTGTAATACTCTTTTGGAACTAAATCCATTTTATAAAAACCATTTCCTAAATCTTTCAATTTTGTTTTTTCTGCAATATCCGGTTTTGATGCCTCATACATTTGCTGAATATTCCAATCGTTCAGTCCGCTGTGCATGTGTACACTTGTAGCACCTGCAAATCCCGGAGCCAGATTGGCATTAAACAAAATACTTACTCCTTTATCAATTGTTGGTTTGGTCGGATAAGCTCTGATCAGCTCATTGGCCGTGTAAAATGAGGAAAAATCCGTGTAGGGCATGTTGGCCACTTCACTTTGTTTTGATCCGGTTTTATTTTTTATACGAAGCCAGAATCCTGCACTTGCGGCAATTTCTGTCGGCGTTTTAGAAAAATATTCGGTCGGAGTCAAAGTAATACTCCAAATTTTGTCTTTTACGTGAGTCAGTTTGGCAAAATCAGATGAGTTTTCCCAATGCCCGGCATCCGGCTCAGATGGTGACCAAATCCACAGGTATAACTCTTCATTTTCAGCATAAGTGGTTCCTGAAAGATCAAAAAACCAGGTCACTTTTTCATCATATTTGTATACTACAGGAAACGATGTCATACTCCCCACAGCTCCTACAGTTTCTTGTGCCTGTATAAAATTAGGAGCCATCAAAAGGGCAAGTAAAATTGTATATAGAATTTTTTTCATGTTACTTTTTATTTAATAGCATTTAATTTAAACACATAAGACAGAAACGTAGTGCCTCCGGAAGTACGCGCTAACTGAATTTCCATTTCGCCGCCTTTACCCGGAATCGATGTCAATCTTAATTCATCTGTTTTCTGAGTTTTTTGTGCATCACTATACAAATAAATCTTAATGGCATTGCCGGGAGTTGTTGGCTGAAAAGCTGAACTTAGTTGCCAGTAGCCTTTTGGGGCAAATAATGCAGGCACATTACCGGAGACTTCATAACTTGTTGGATTGTTCTTTTCATCTACGTTAAATTTGATTTTAAAATCTTCGTAGTTAAAATAGGTACTCAGGTTTTCTTCGCTTGGTTCGATCTTATTTGCCTTTGCAAATTCATCTACCATCTTCAAATTTGCTAATCCCCAATTTCCATTTACTTTTTCATAAATGGAGATAGGATCTTCGTAGCTTCCGTCATCTGTGTTGTCGCAGCCAATGGCAAATAAACACATCATAAAAGCTAACCAGTAAATACTTTTACATCTCATAAATTTTGGTTTTTGTTAGTTTTTTTATCCTCTTTAAAGGACAGTGCGAAACTAGATGTTAAATAAATCTAAAAAAAAACATCTGTAAAAAATCAAGATATTATTCGGGTATTCATAAATTTAAACAACTGAAAACCAATAAACTATATCGTTTTCGAAAATCAAAAAATCAAGGTATTGTTGAGATCAAAAACGCAAATAAATTATGGTAAAAATGACAATATCCAAATTAAACCAGATTATTTTTTCACTATACTTACATTTCAATAGTTTTTATTGTATAATTGCAAGTTATTAGACTACTTTTAACATTCCGAGACCATTTTCACACTATAACCTTCCTTTCTTTATAATAAATTGCGAAAGAAACTTCCCGATTTTTGAAAGTTGCTAATCATCAGCTCTTACACTATTTTTGAAATAAAAACCAATTAACTCACACAGAACTAAAACCTTTTTTTTACCCTAACCAAACCAAAAACATGCGAAGAATAGTAATTCTGTATTTTTTCATTACAGGTTTTTCTCTCTCTGCGAAAGAAACAAATCCCGTTCTGGAAGAATTAGATAAAGTACTCCTGAAAAAGGAAATTTACTTAAAACAGAAGTATCGAAAAATAGAAGCTTTAAAGAAAAACGTATCCAAATTTACTTTGAGCCAAAACAACGATCACCTCTATGATAATTATATGCTGTTGTTTGAAGAATATAAATCTTTTAAATACGACTCAGCTTATTACTATTTAGAACAAGCTAAAATCAAAGCAATCGTTCTAAAAGAACCAAAATATCTGGCCAAAAGCCGTATCAAGGAAGGCTTTGTATTACTTTCTTCCGGCCTTTTTAAAGAAGCCATAGATACCCTGAATGTTATTGATGACAAAAAACTTGATCTTAAAAACAAATTCGAATATTATTCTATAAAAGCAAGAGCTTATTATGATCTGGCCGACTATAACCGCGATCAGCGTTTTAATATCCATTATGTACAACAGGGGAATCATTTCCTGAAAAAAGCTTTAGAATTAATTGGAACCAATACCAATGAATATTGGGCAGCAGAAAGTTTAAAACGTCTCAAACAGCAAGATTGGCGCGGTGCAGAATTCGCTTTTAGCTACTGGATTAATAACTACCAATTACCTCCGGATTATTACGGTATTGCTACCTCTAGCCTGGGCTATATTTATTCTGAAAGAGGATATACCAAAAAGGCCATTTATTATCTCGCACTAGCGGCTATTGCCGACGTTAAAAATGCGACTAAAGAAACCGTAGCCCTTCGGAATTTAGCCAATGAACTTTTTAAAATGGGGTATCTGGACAAGGCCAATGAGTACATCAACATTGCCATGGATGATGCGACGTTCTACAATGCCAGACATCGTAAAATCGAAATTTCATCGATATTGCCTATTATCGAGAAAGCGCAATTAAACAATGTCAAGGAAAAAAATGACAAACTGGAAAGGATCATTATTCTATTGACCATTCTGACATTGATTATCATTTTGTTTTCGATTATCATTTTCAAACAATTAAAAGAGAGAAACAAAGCCAGAAAAATAATGGCATCGTCCTACGCTCAGCTTCAGGAAATGAACATTAGTTTAAGTGAAGCCAATAAGATTAAAGAAGAATATATTACGTATTTTATCAAGGCAACATCGGCATTCATCAATAAAATAGATCATCTACAAAAAAGTACGCTTCATAAAATCATTACAAAAAAAACAGACGAAGTTATTGCAAGTTTAAAGCGTTATAATGTCAAAGAAGAGCGCGAGAACCTTTTTCATCAATTCGATGAAATTTTCCTGAAGTTATTCCCCACTTTTGTAACTGATTTTAATCATTTGTTCCCCAATGATCATAAATCCATCGTCAAAAAAGGAGAACTTTTGAATACAGAACTTCGCATTTTTGCTTTGTACCGATTAGGAATTCAGGACAGCAGTCAAATGGCGGAATTTCTGGAACTTTCTGTCGCTACAATTTATACGTACAAAACCAGAATCAAAAGCAAATCAGATTTTAAAGACACTTTTGAGGAAAAGATTATGGCGATAAAAACGATTTAAAAAAGGGTTTTGCCACTCCCGATAGCTATCGGGAGTGGCTAAAAATCATTCCGAAGGCTCTAGTTGAAGTACTACATTTTGATATCGGGTACTTAATGAAAATAATTGCTCAGCAAAAATCATAATTGCGAGCGGAACAAAGAAAAACGAAATCAGATTTTCTTCGTATAAAAAGTAAGTCGTTACAATAAAAATACGGGCATATTCGAGATAATACATCCATTTTCGTTGCTCTAACAGTGCACCACAATTTATTAAAGTTATTAAAATAATCGAAAGCACGAAAAGTTTATCAACGACATTCAAATAGTCAAAATAATAGGTAAATACAGTTAGAAACAAAGTACAAACCCCTAACTGAATATAGAGATAATTCTTAAATCGAAGTCTTTGATGCGGATTGGCTTTATCCTGCAGAAAGCGTTTTTCTAATATTGGTCGAATATCCTGATCCATGTGCGCGGGACTTCCAAAAACAGCTTTCCATTTGGCTTTAAAACCTTCAGAGCGCTTCCATAATTCGTAGATTTCAAAATAGTAATGAAAATGTTGCCACAAGAAACTGTAGCTTTTTAGCGGATGCGTTAATCCGTATTTGGGTTTTTCTTCTTCTTCCTGGAAAGTACCGAAGATCCGATCCCAAAAGGTGAACATATCACCATAATTTTTATCTAAATATTTCTCATCAGATGCGTGATGAATTCCATGAACTGACGGTGTTACAAAAACATACTCCAGCCATTTTATCCGTCCGATAACCTGGGTATGCGTAAAAAAGGAATAAGCACCATGAACAATCAGCATGGTAATAACCATAGACGGATGAAAACCTACCAGCGGGAGTATGCACCAAAATCCGGTTCTGACTACGGCCTGAAAAGTTGTAATTCTGGCTGCAGCAGTAAAATTAAACTCTTCGCTGTGATGATGTACAATATGAGCCGCCCAGAAAAAATTGACTTCATGACCTAGTCTGTGGTACCAATACCAAACAAAATCGGTAGCGAGAATTAAGGCAAACCAAACAAATATATTGCTAGGAATGTCAAACATCCTATAATTGTCATAAATCAAATAATACAGTTGATAGAAACTCGCAGCGATAAATAAATTGATCAATCGCTCTGCAATACCAATGCTGATATTTGAAACTGAACTTTCATAATTAAAAATTTCTGGTCTCTTTCGGCGTTGCGCTAATTTATATTCCAGAAATAAGAATAGAAAAAAAGCGGGCATTGCAAAAGCTAGAAAATTAATATGTTTCATTTTAAAAATTACTTTTTTGATTCGTAAAAACTCAAATACATGTTGACATAAATTTAAAAACAAAGATATTTTCATCAATTAACAATCAACTTTCTGCTGAAAATCAAATCATTAATTAATGAAAATATTCTTTATACTCTAAAAATCCTTTTTAGTTCTGCTTAAACTTCGGAGCATCTAATGCCACCTCTTTTACAGATTGTGTATCGGCTACCTTTTGTAATGCAATAATATAAGCTGCAATACGCGGCGTTACGTTATGTTTTGCTGCAACTCTAAAAACAGTTTCAAAACCTTTTTCTAAAATATCCTCCAAACGGGTATTGATTTGGTGGATTCTCCATGACTCTAAAAGTGAATTTTGCAGCCATTCGAAATAAGAAACCGTAACGCCTCCCGCATTGGCTAATATATCCGGCACAACTAAAACATTGTTATGGTGTAATATTTGATCAGCATCTGAAGAAACAGGTCCGTTTGCCCCTTCTACTATAATCTTAGCGCGAATATGACTGGCATTTTTTTGTGTGATGACATCTTCTTTCGCTGCAGGAATCAACACATCAACGTCTAATAACAACAATTCTTCGTGCTTGATGGCAACTGAATTTGGATATCCTTTAATACTTTTATTATTCAGATTATAGTATAAAATCAATTCCGGAATATTAATTCCATCAGGATTGTAAAAAGCCTCAGAAACATCACTTACCGCGACTACCTTTAATCCTTTTTCGAACAAAAACAAAGCCGAATGCAATCCCACATTACCAAACCCCTGAATCGCAACACTTGATCTTGCCGGTCTTAGTTTTAATTTATGAAGTGCCAGTAATGTAATAATGCTAACGCCTCTTCCTGTCGCTTCTACTCTTCCTAAAGATCCTCCGGAATGCAAATGTTTTCCGGTTACAACAGCATGAATTGTTTTGCCGTGAACCAATGAAAACTCATCCATCAACCAGCCCATTTCGTCGGGGCCAGTTCCCATGTCGGGTGCCGGTACATCTTTTTCAGGCCCAAAAATATCCGCTAAAGCCTTGGTATAAGCTCTGGTAATTTTTTCTAATTCTTTTTTAGAAAGTGTTCTCGGATCACAAATGATTCCGCCTTTTGCTCCTCCAAACGGAATTCCGGTTACGGCAGATTTCCAGGTCATCCAGGCGGCAAGTGCTTTTACCTCATCCAGATTTACCGCTGTATCATAACGAATTCCTCCTTTTGATGGCCCCAAAGCCGTATTGTGTATTACTCGGTATCCTTCAAAATTTTGTTCTGTACCGTTGTCTAACGTAATAGAAAAATTAACAACGATTTGCTTTTCAGGTCGTTGTAGTTTCTGCCTGATTGATTCATCTAATTTTAAAATATCAGCAGCGATATTAAAGCGATCAATCATCGATTGAAAAGGATTCTGTTTTATTAATTCTGTACTCATGATATATTTTTTTAATTTGGGTTATTTAGTTTAGAACGTTAGGTATTAGAAAGTCTTCTACTCTTCAAAAAGAGCTTTATTTTTTTGTATAATGATTACAACTGCAACATGGAATTTTCGTCAGACAGCATGGCATCATAATGTTTTTATTTCTATTTGATCTCATTGTATTCATTTTTTAATAATTCTAAAAAAAGCCTTTCATGGTGCATGAAAGGCTAAAAAAAAAAATAACTAACAAGTATTTCTCTATTAACGCCATTTCATCACATAGTTCGACATGCAACACATCGTGAAGCTGCACATGAACAGGATGATATATAGACTAAAGTTTTTCATTGTTACTGCAAATCTATAAATATATTTCTTATATTCTATAGAATTAGTCGAGTTTATTTTCAAGAGCATAAAAACATACTACAAAAACACCTGTAAATTAAGGTTTTAAGGCTTGAAAAAAATTATTTAAATTGTGAAATAACGATCAAAACAATAGATACTAAAGCTAAAAAGATTCCAACAAAATTAATTTTAGATAATTTTTCTTTAAAAAAAAGCAAACCAACAAGACTTCCTAAAATGATAACTCCCATATTCATTCCCGCAAAAACTGTCGATGGATTTTCGGCGAAAGCCTTATGCGCTTTTAAATAAAATAGAATATTACCAAAATTAAAGATTCCGACTAAAGCGCCAAAAAGGATATTTTTAGGTGCTAACGTTGTCTTTTTAGTTCTCATTTCATAGATAGAAATTAAAATTGCAACAGCTAAAGCAATGCAAAAAACAACGAACAGAGAAGTAGGATAAGGTAATGTTGTATAAAGTGCCACCTGCTTAAAAAGAATGTCAATTACTCCAAAACCAATTAAAACAGCTGCGGGCAAAAACCATTTGTTTTGTGTATTTTCAGATTGTTTTCTCAAGATAAATAAAAGAGCCAGAAAACCAACAACCAGTCCTACCACCTTATAAGAATTAAACTCTTCTTTAAAAATCAGCCAAGCGGCCAATATTGGGATAAATAATGATAGACGTTGGGCTGCATCTGTTTTTACGATCCCCATATGCTTTATTGAAGCTACTAAAACCAACAAAATAAAAGGTAATAAAACTCCTATGGCAATGTAAATATTCCAGGGCGCGTTTGCATTAATTTCGGCCAGATTTGGACTAAAAGTAAAGTAACAAAGCGCTAAAGCTGTCAAATAATTAAGGGCTATAATCTGAATTGGATTGCTATTGTATTTTCGGGTGATTTTGAAAATTACACCAACTATTACACTACAAAGAATACTTAAAACAAGAAACAACATAGGATTAAATTTAGAGCACAAAAATAGTGTTTAAACTCCTTTGGTTTTCTTTTTTATTTCTTTTATTCCGGCCTTTTTTATTTCTAACTGCGTAATTTTTCCTTTTTTATTTTTAACAAATTCAAGTGTCGTATTGTTATTGTCTGAACGGAAAAATTTGGTTGTAGATTCCGGCAGCAATTCTATATTGTAATCAAGATAATAAAGTTTGTTGTCTTTCTGTAAAATTTTGATGCCTTCATAATCACCTGTATACTCATCATAAACTTTGGTATCTATTGTGATCTGAATGTGCTGGTACGGCAAATCTACTTCTTTCCCAAAACATATTCCTGCAAGTCCGTAGGCCATATAATACGACTTCGATTGATTATTAGACAAAATAGTTATAAAAACCTTATCCTCTGTAAATTTATTAAAAGAAGTCATTGCGCCAAAGAAGCCTCCATCGTGAGCAATTAATTGATGATTTTGATTGTAGAAAGGATTAATTACAACTCCATAACCATAATTTTGATCATTATACGAAGTAAACATTTTCTTTTTTGATTCTTCAGATAATAAGGTCTGGCTATCAAAAAGCACTTTATTCCATAAATTCAAATCTTCAACAGTCGAATAAACACCGTCATGTCCCAAATTAAAATTCCAGTTGATGTACGGATTTTTCACTAATTTATTATCGTTGAAATAATACAATTGAGTCATTTTATCGACTATTATATCATTAGTTGAAACTCCTGAATTGTACATTTTTGCTTTATTGAATAAATTTTCCTTTAAATATGCTGAATACGATTTTCCGGATACTTTTTCTACAATTTGCGCTAATAAATAATAACCAATATTACTGTAAGAGGTGCTGGTTCCCGGCTCAAACAACAAAGTTTTTTTTGCCAGATACGTGTAAACAGAATCTTTAGTAAGATCCGTTTTAGACAGATACAACTCATCATAATCCATTTGTAAACCTGAATTATGGCTTAACATCATCTTTAGAGTTATTTTATCTCCTTTAGGAAAATCATTGAAATATTTATTTAAAGGGTCATCCAGTGAAAGTTTTTTACTTTCTGCCAATTGCAAAATGGCAACCGCCGTAAATTGCTTTGAAACCGAGGCTAAACTAAATTTTGAATCTATCGTATTTTTTACTTTCCATTCGTAATCAGCAAAACCATAGGCTTTTTTCAATAGTATGGAATCATTTTTAGAAACCAGGACTGTACCACTAAAATCATTAATGGCATATTGCGCATCCATATATTTCTCTAGCTTATTACTGAGTTCCTTTTGTGCATATCCAATGGTACATACCAACAATACAATTAGAATTAATCGGGATTTCATATCAACTATTTTTTGCAATTAATGATTATTGTATTAAGTGTTCTATCCAGCAATGCTATCTCTTCCAGCGATAAACCGTGAAGTGCTGTTTGTCTGTTATCTTCAATAACCGGTGCTATCAATTCAAGCGTTTTTACGGCTTTATCAGTGATTTCAAGATTAAATTTTCTTCTGTCTTCGCTATGAATCGTTCGGGTCAAATATTCTTTCTTCACCATCAATTCTATCATTCTTGTTATCGAAGCATTGTCTTTGAAAACAAGATTTGCCAATTCGTTTTGAGAAATATTTTTATTATCATTCAGTATAATCAATATCAGGCACTGATCTACCGTAATGTCTTTTACCACCTTGGTAATATTTTTCTGCGCCAGTTTTCGATATTCTTTGATTGCCTTTTCTATCGAATAAAGGGCAGTTCCGGTTGGATTTTCAAGCTTCATCTTTTTTGTTTGATGCAAATATAATTGATATATCAATATAAATTCAAATAAATATCGATTTTGTAAAAAAAAAGAAAATGCTATATATTAAAATGAGAGTTTGAACCGCAAAGCTCGATAAGATTTTTACCTAATATTACGTTAAGAAAGCACAAGGTTCGCAAAGTTGGTTCAAAACAAAACTTAGCGAACTTTGCAGTTAAAACTCTCATTTTCTATTTTCTATTTTCTATTTTCTATTTTCTATTTTCTAAAAACTAATCACTTTTAAGCCAGCCAGTAATACTCATTCTTGTATTTTGGGTAACCAAAACCTCATGAACTAGTTCATTACTTTTAAAAAAAACTGTTTTACCCTGAGTAGGCGAAATTTTTTGATTGTTGTTTTCCTGATGAATCATCAATTCTCCCCCGTCACTTTCCTGCCAATTGCTATTAAGATAACTGATCATAGAGTATTTACGACTCGGATTGTTTTTAAACTGATCTAAATGTTTCAAATAAAAATCGCCTGTTTCGTATAAAGAATAATGAAATTCATAACCTGTAATTCCGGCATAACAACTTTCGTTGAGATAAATAATAAAAGCATCAATTTGAGCAAAGAACTCATTTTCGAAGGCATTGTCATGTTTTTTATCCAGCCAGTATATAGAATCACTACGAATAGCTCCATCATAAGATGGTTTCTCTGAATTCCCGATTCCGGCTGTCAGTAATAAACTTTTCTGATTGAGATCCAGTAGATTTTGCTTTAAATGATTCGCTAACTCCGGACTTAAAAAACGCTCTGATATTCCAACTTTGTTTTCAATATAACTTGCAATCAGATCTTCGAAACCATTTTCCATTTTTGTTTTGGGAAAACTGCAAATGCAGCAACGTAGCAAGGTAGAGGAAATAAAAATGGAAAGGTTCTGTTTTTGAATAAATAAAAACCTGTTAGGTTTGATGTTCTTATTATAATTGCTACTATTCCTGAAAAAGTAAACCCGACAGGTTTTTAAACCTGTCGGGTTTGACTAATAAAAATGTTGCTTTACAATTTACTAATATAACTTCCGTACATATCCTTAAACTGATGCCCTTGTGCAAAACGGTCTTTGCTTAATTTTTTATATTCTACCAATCCCCACAAAATAAATTCCTTGAAGAAATATTGGTCTTTTTTATCTAATTGTGGCTGATATTTCTTCAGTAAAGTATCTAAAGGCGTCACTTCATCTAAAATTGCCTGATATTCTTTATCCGATGCATCATCTAATAATTCGAAACCGCTTTCGGCAAAAAACCATTCTATTAAATCTGAATATGGTGTTTTTTCGCCGGGTTTTTCTAATTTCTCGATCTTAGGCAAAAGCGTTGGAAATAAAGTTCGAATCGCCGATCCAATTAAATTCTGTGCCACCGCAGCAGCTCCCTCTTGCTCCCCTTCGTAAACTAATTCGACTTTTCCGGTAATCGCAGGAATGATTCCAATGAAATCAGACAAACGTAAAGTTGTTTTATCAACCCCGGCTTTTAAAGCACGACGTTCTGCAGTACTCATTAAATTTTCGAAAGCGGTGATACTCATTCGTGCACTTACCCCACTTTTGTTGTCTATGTATTCGCTATCACGAGCTTCAAAACTGATTTGCTCTAAAATATCTTTGGCCAGACCCGGTACATAAACTAATCTGTGTTGCGTTTCATCTAACTTCGCTTCTTGCTCTGTAATGGTTCTGGCAATGGCAACACTTTCCGGATAATGCGTCAAAATCTGAGAACCAATTCTATCTTTTAATGGTGTTACAATACTTCCACGATTGGTATAATCTTCTGGATTGGCTGTAAATATAAATTGCATATCAAGTGGCATTCTCAATTTAAAACCTCTAATCTGAATATCGCCTTCCTGCAAAATATTAAATAATGCTACTTGAATTCTCGCCTGTAAATCCGGCAATTCGTTGATGACAAAAATACAACGGTTCGCTCTTGGAATCATTCCAAAGTGAATTACCCGATCGTCGGCATATGATAATTTAAGATTTGCTGCTTTTATCGGATCTACATCACCAATTAAATCAGCAACGGTAACATCCGGTGTTGCGAGTTTTTCAGAAAAACGTTCGCTTCTATGCAACCATGAAATTGGCGTTTCATCTCCTTTTTCATCGATTAGATCTTTGGCAAAACGAGATATCGGATTTAATGGATCATCATTGATTTCAGAACCCGCGACAAACGGAATATATTCGTCCAGCAATTCGACCATTTTACGCGCCAAACGTGTTTTCGCCTGACCACGAAGTCCTAATAAATTGATATTATGACGTGATAAAATCGCGCGTTCTAATTCGGGAATTACGGTATTTTCGAAACCATGAACACCTTCAAAAACCGGTTTTCCGGATTTGATTTTCTCGCGTAGATTATTTCGCAATTCGTCTTTGATACTTATACTTTTATATCCTGCGGCTTTTAATTGTCCTAGTGTTTTTATATTTTTTATTTCCATTTTTATTGAAATATGTATTTTGTTATTAATGTTTTGTAAGTGACAAAAATTGTGTCATTACTTTGCAAAGACGCATTTGTTGTGCGCCTCTACGATATTCTTTATGCATAAAAAGCGCTTCGACTCCGCTCAGCGCGACAATTAGAAATCTGTGAACCTTTGTTACTCTGAACCTTTGAACCTTAACAAAAAGAGTTTCGACTCCGCTCAGCGCGACAACTAAAAATTGAGACTGAAAACTATCTAACTCTCTTCTTCCTATTCGTTTCATAATCTTCAAAAATCATTTCGCCCAGACCTTTTAGTCCGGTATAAAATGCTTTTCCCTGATTGGCTTCGGTAAAATGATTGACAAAACGCTGCAAATACGGATCGTTTGCAATCATAAATGTTGTAATTGGGATATGTAATTTTCTGGCTTGTTGTGCCTGTGTGTAACATTTGTCTACAATATACTCGTCAAGTCCGTTGCTGTTCATATAATAAGAACCATCACGCTCGCGCACGCAACTTGGTTTCCCGTCCGTAATCATGAAGATTTGTTTGTTGGTATTTCGTTTTCTGCGCAAAATATCCATTGCCAATTGCAACCCTGCAACGGTATTGGTGTGATAGGGACCCACTTGTAAATACGGTAAATCCTTAATAGGGATTGTCCAGGCATCGTTTCCAAAAACTAAAATATCAAGGGTATCTTTTGGATATCTTGTGGTAATTAATTCAGCCAGAGCCATGGCCACTTTTTTAGCCGGCGTAATTCTGTCTTCGCCATACAAAATCATACTGTGACTGATGTCGATCATCAAAACGGTACTCATTTGGGCTTTGTACTGGGTTTCTTCTACCACCAAATCATTTTCGGTTAGCATGAAACTTTCCACACCATTATTGATTTGGGCATTTCGTAAACTTTCTGTCAGCGAGATACGCTCTAAACCATCCCCAAAATTAAATTCACGGAATTCTCCGGTATGTTCATCACCATTTCCTGCATGTTTGGTCTTGTGATTTCCTGTTCCGGAACGTTTCAAATTTCCGAAAATCTGATCTAAGGCTTGTTGCCGAATGGCACGTTCTGTTTTAGCAGTGATTCCAAAACCGCCTGTTCCATCCTCTTTAACCTCGTCTTTTATGTAACCTTTCTTTTTTAGATCTTCGATAAAATCATCGATTGTGTAGTTTTCGTCTGTCAGTTTATATTCTTTATCCAACTCCCGAAGCCAGTCTATAGCTTCATCAAAATCGCCCGAAGTATGGGTGATTAGCTCTTTGAAAATGCCAAAAAGTTTTTCAAACGGAGACTGAAATGGGGCTTCGTACGTCTTAAAATAAAAACCTTTTTTAAATTCGTTTTTCATAATTCTAAAATTACGCTATTTTAGAATTATGAAAAAAGAAACGTTTATTAATTTTTAGTTAAAGTATTTGAATAAAACGAGTCAAAATTGGCAAGAAGTCTACTAATTATTCAAACTTTCCATCAACATAATACCAGGCACTATTTTCGAATTTAAAAGTCGAGAATTCGTAATGTACCTGAGGCTCATTGTTAGAATCGAGAAAATACGCTTTAAATTCTACTGTGTTTTCAGTAAAACTTATAATCTCCAGTTTTTGCCATTTATTGCTTGTTGCCCATTTTAAAATATCAACTTTAGAATAATATTTTCGCTCTGAAATATAAGTAGTCTCTAAAAGATAATCAACATTATGACTCGCATAAGCCGAATATCTTGAACGCATTAAAGCCAAAGCTGTTGGTGCTTTTAGATTGTTTTCAAGATACAATTCGCAACAATCTTTAAATAATAAACCGGTATCGCAAAAGCATTTATTCTCCATCAACCTGCTCCTCGCCGTTTATCTTAACATGCAATTGGTTCAATAAAACCTGATATCTGCTGATTTCTCTTAAATCTTCATCTTCTTCTGCATGATCCAGCATTTCGTCTAAAGTTTCGTTTACTTCAAGCAATTTGTTATTAGCCTCTCTATTATTTTTTGCAGCAATTAAATCAATAATTTCCTGTACGCTTACTTTTAAATCTTCGAATTTACTCATATATAGTTTTGTTATTTTTATTTCAGGTTTCAGGTTGAAATGAGAATTTACCGCAAAGTGCGCAAAGGTTTGTAAATATCTAAGGTTTTATAAAACACAAAGTTCGCAAAGCTAAATCGTTACAAAGCTTTGCGAACTTTGCAGTCTCAATATAATCAATAACACATTCTTAGCGTACTTTACGGTAAAATTTTCAAGTTTCAGGTTATGCTACACACAAACCTGAAACTAAAAAAACTTGAAACTTTTATTCTTCTTGTTTTTTATCTTCGTTAAACTTCTTAATAATTTCTTTTAGCTTTTCTTTACGTGCAATTTCAGCCTGTTTTACTTTGTTTTGGGCTTTGTGCAATTTGTCATTGTGCTTTTTGATATTCCTTTCGTTGTTGCGTCCCATTATATTTCTCTTTTAATTTCTTCTAAAGTTTTCTCGGTGTAAATTAATTCGTTGATAATTTGTTTTCGTAAATCATCGATATCATCATAATCAAAATGCTTTGCCCATGACGTTAATTGCTGCAGATTTCTAATCTGTTTGATTCGTTTTGTGGTTTCGAAACTGGTTCTCAAAATAGGTTTCCCATCATATTTTGGATTCTTTTTATGCTGATACGTTACATTATTTTTATCAAAATCAGCTTCAATATAATATAACTTTTCTTCGGCATTATCAGGATAAAACTCGTTCCAGTTAGCAAAACCTATTTTTGTTTTCGATTCGGTTTCCGGCTCCATAGCCACTAAACGCCACTTACTGTTGGCTAATCTTCCCCAATGATTCGAAACGCGATACATTCCGGCTTCGGTATAATAATAGGTACTTCCTGCTTTGCTTTCAAACTGCTTCTTTAAACCTTCTATTTCATTTGAAAGTACTTCATGGAAAACACAAAATGTATTTTTGAACGAATTAGGATGTGGCTTAAAGTTTTTTTGCATGTGCAAATATACTGAGATTGTCAAGAACTCCCTAAAACAAACATAAATTGATTAACTTTGTACCTTTAATTTTAAAATAAAAAAGTCATGTCTAAAGATTCACAGGAAAAAATGTTGCAAAAAGGAGTTTATACAGGCATCATGGAGAAAGATGAAAACAACAATTATTTTTGTGGTGAATATCTTTTAGATTATAAGCTTGCACATGCCAATCACGCTGTAGGTGATTTGATTACTATTAAATCAGTAATCGAAAATCCAAGTGATATTAGTTACGATAAATATCCTAAGAAGTCCAAAAACTTTCATAAAGCGAATCAGAAACCTGAGGATAAATAGAAAATGTTTCAGATTTTCTTTGTTTCAGGTTCAAAATGAAGGTTTAACTGTAAAGGTCGCCGAGATTTTTCGCAAAGTTCGCAAAGGTTGTTCAATACAAAGCTTTCCGAACTTTGTGTTTTTATAAACCTCCTAATTAAAAAAATTGTGTGCTTTGTGGTAAATTTATCTGTATTTAATTTCACATTTTACAACTAACTTCTAACTTTTAACTTTTTTAGTAGTGAATATTTTTTGCTTCAAAACCAAAAAGTTAAAAAAAAGTGTACCTTTGCAAAAAATTTGTCTTTTTGAACAATTAATTTCAATTTCAAACTAATAGACAAGTAGTTACCTTATTTATGAAAAAAATAGTTGAATACCGCAAGTTACTAAACGTAGACAAAACTGCAGAGTTAAAAGATTTAAAAACAATCTATCGTAATGCGATGAAAGAATCTCATCCTGATAAATTTCAAGGTGATGATGCAGGTTTGAAAGAAGCTGAAGAAAAAAGTAAAGCTATCATTGAGGCTTATCACTTTTTGGTAAGTATTAACCCTGAGACGATTAAAGCAAACTTACCTGAATACACAGAGACTATCGCAACTTCATCGATTACTGATTATAAATTTGTTGAAGGTCGTTTGATCATCGATTTTTCTAACGGAAGTGTTTACGAATACATCAGTGTTCCTAAAGCAACTTACGTAAAAATGGTAAATGCTGATTCTCCTGGAAGATTCGCAAAAAGACACATTTTGAATTCTTTCACATGGAGAAAGAAAACGAATCAAGAATAGTTTTATACTTAAATATTTACAAAAGCACTCCCTTAAAAGAGTGCTTTTTTTATGCAAAAAAAATAAAATTTTATCTATTTAAATTCATAATAATAATCTAATTAAGAGTTTTAAATCAAATTAAGCCAACAAACACACTGATTAGATGCGAATTACACCTAAAAAAACTATAACAAAATTTTAGGTTACAAAATTCTGTATGTTTTATAATTTTAGATACTTTTGTTGCACAAATCAATTAACTAATTAATTTTTTATAATGAAAAAAATACTTTTTTTACTAACCGCTTCTGTAGCGATTATTTCATGCAGCAAAGTTAAAGACGGAGAATACCTAATTACCGGAACTGCAACAGGAATTGAAAATGGAAAAACAATCATTCTTCAAGGTCTTGATCCAACTACTAAAATGGCAGTTGCTCTTGATACAGTAAAAGTTGAAAACGGAAAATTTGAAATCAAAGGAAAAGTAACTGAACCAGCTTTTCATACATTAATCGTTCAAGGTGCTAACGGACCAGTTCCTTTTATCTTAGAAACAGGAGAAATTACTGTTGCAATTGATAAAGACAGTATTCATAAATCTAAAGTTTCCGGAACTTACAACAATGATGAGTATGTAAAATTCAACGAGGATTTAACTAAAACTCAAAAAAGCTTAGTTGATTTTCAGAAAAAGAATACTCAAAAAATGCAACAAGCTCAACAAGCTCAGGATACAGCAACTATCAATGGTTTGATGAAACAATACATGACGTTACAAACAGAAGTACAAGAGAACTCTAAAAAGAAATATTTAGCTTACGCTGAAACTCACCCAAAAGCGTTCATTTCTGCTTTGATTATTCAAAGTATGATCTCTGATCCAAGTGCTGATATTAAAAAGACAGAAAGCTTATACAATGCTTTAGATGAGTCTGTAAAAAACACTACTCCTGGAAAAGAAATCAAAACAAAACTAGGTCAAGCAAAAATGCCTGCAGTTGGTGCATCAGCTCCTCCTGTTGGTAGCCCTAACTGAAGAGCAGATTTTTCAGCTCCTAACCCGGAAGGAAAAGTAGTTTCGCTTAAAGAAAGCTTAGGCAAAGTAACTATTGTTGATTTTTGGGCCTCATGGTGCGGACCATGTAGAAAGGAAAATCCTAATGTTGTAGCCATCTATAAAGAACTACACGCAAAAGGATTGAATATTATTGGTGTTTCTTTAGATAAAGAAAAAAGCAAATGGACTGAAGCTATCGCAAAAGATGGCTTAACATGGACTCAGGTTTCTAACCTAAAATTCTGGGAAGAGCCTATTGCAAAACAATACGGAGTAGAATCTATTCCTGCAACTTTTATACTTGATGCATCAGGAAAAGTGGTTGCACAGGACTTAAGAGGCCCTGAATTGAAAGCGAAAATTTTAGAGCTTTTAGCTAAATAATAGCAATATTAAGAATAAAAAAATCTCCCTTGGTGGAGATTTTTTTTGTTTTTATTATAGCAGCATTAAATTGAAAATAATTCAGAGATCAAGCGTAATCTTAGCTTTATACAAAAAGACGCTTAAATACCTCTTTAAAGGGTTAATTTAAAACATTCATAATCTTAATTTGCATTTCTTTAAATTAAGCAACAGCAAGCTAAAAAAAGCCTTTTCAAAAGATTCATTTATATGGACACAAATATTAATCAAAGTTCTAAAAGAAACCTTTCTCTTTATCGATAACTGAAATGGTGTTAGGTGAAAATAGAAATATATTTAAGTCTAATAACTCGACGCAAATTGCCATCAAAAGCGCTACCATTATAAATATTGCTAAAGATTTCAATTGACACTAAAGCATATCATCTCTATCAATATCGCAGGAACTCAAATTAATTTTCTTCCCCAATATTGGGAATTTAGATTTTTTAAATAAATAAGGAATTTATCTAAATTTTTGAACATAAAAAAAGTCCTAATTTTCATTAGGACTTTTTCGTGGGGAGAGCAGGATTCGAACCTGCGAAGTTCACACAGCAGATTTACAGTCTGCCCTCGTTGGCCGCTTGAGTATCTCCCCGAAGCTTGTATTGATGCGCTTTGTTTTGCTAAGCGGTTGCAAATATAGGAACGTTTTTAATGTTTACAAACTAAAATCGCACTTAATTTTAAGTTATTTTAAAGTTATTTTTTAATTCATTGAAATTGAATAAAATAAAAAGAGCTCCGATAGGAATATTTTTTTATTTATTTTAAAAAGTAAGATTATTCCTTTGATATATTTATGGTTTTTATTTTTATTTTAGATCTCTTTAGGCCTTCTAGCAGAGATTTTCCTTATACATCAAAAATAAAAGGTCGTAATAAATACTAAACAATACCATCATCAATAAAACTTCCTATTTAATTTCTTTTAAGATAAATTCGGCTATTTTATTGTAATCATTATTATAATGATGCGAACCGGGTAACTCAATGGTTTTAATATCCGATTCTGAAAAACGTTTACGAATTTCCACATCTTCTTCACTGCCAAAAAAACAAACCGGATTATATGCTTTAATTTTTTTCATTTCAGAGATAACATCATAATTATCATTTGAGCTTTCTAAACTAAGCATATCCGCAATATGAATTTCAAAATCGGCTTTGACATCGGGAGATAAAGCATAAACGCCTTTTATTTTTTCTTTTAATGCATCAGATAAATTAGCTGCTGTAAATGGAACAACAGAAGCTCCAAATGAATAACCTACAAGTACAAATGTTTTTTTACCCCATTGCTGTAGATAATGTTCAACAGCTTTAGAGACGGCATTAGAAGTTTCTAAAGGAGTTTTTGCAGTCCAAAAATACTTCTGAGCATCCAGTCCCACTACAGCAAGTCCTTTCTCAGCCAGTGCTTCACCAACAGACTGGTCAAAACTTGTCCACCCACCATCACCGGAAATCAAAAATGCAATGGGCAAAGCATCATCTTTAGTTTTTGTTGGAATTAATGTTAAAGGCATTTCAAAAGGCAATGGAGTAAGATGTTGTTCCTTAAGTAAAGGATTTTGTTCTAATTTTTGTTTCGCGTAATTTGGTGTACTTAAAATTTCTTTATAAGCATCTATAAATTGCGGCAGCCAGTTTTTTGTAACCGAGAAACCATGACCCACTTTTATTAATGTAATTAATTTTCCCTGGTTCATACCTTCCATATATTCTTTTGTGTCAGCATAATTACAAACCTGATCTGTAGTTCCCTGAAGTACAATAAAGGGCGCAGTTAATTTTTCTGTTTTTTCCAAATAAAAAGCCTTTCCTGCTTTTAAAACATGAGAAGTTAATCCTGATCCCTCACATAATGTTCTGTCCGTTTCTATATCAGGGCAAAAACCTAAAGCAATAGCACCGCTAAAAGTATTAGCAGGAGCCTGAGCCAACATACCATATACCAGAGTCGCTCCTGAAGAATAGCCCACCAGTATTGGTTTTAAATATTCTTTCATTTTTAATTTTTTTTGCAGCATCAGACTCAGTTCTTCAAAATCTCCGGCAGGATAATAACATTTTGATTTTTCTTTTTTAATTTCCTTAAAATAATGCTGAATATCAATACCTGCAACCAATGCTCCCTGATCAGCAATATTTTTGGCCATATCAATTACACCGCTGTTCCATCCTCCATCACCGGAAATAAACAAAACAACTGCAGTAGGAACTGTTTTGGGCTTGTATATAGTAACTTTTCCAAATGCTCCGATTTTTAGGGTATCTGCTGTTGAAGCTTTAATAGCATTGGTATTTAAAATAAAAACGGATAGAATAAATATAATTTTCTTCATATCATTATTTTTAGCATTGCGAAATAGTAAACTACGCTTTCTCATTAAACATTATTTGATATTGAAATAAATGAAACTTGTTTATAAACTTCTCCTACTCCCACTTATAAAACTACAAAGGGAATAATCAGGTTAATAAAAATCAAAATTGAACGTATATAAATATACAATATTTTTAAATAATTATAATTTAAAATAAGCTATTCTCCTCAAAAGCAAACAAATAAACCTTATCGATCCCATCTTATCGTATGTAATTTCAACACTATAAAGGATCAATACCAAAACTGTTAAATGCTAAAAAATACTGGCAAAAAAAAATCCAAATTCCCACTTAAAATGGAATTTGGATTTTTTATTTTTTAATGCATTTGAAAACCAATCGAGATTGGAATTTCAAAATTGAAATTTATATTTTGTTATTCTAAAACAAAACTCACGCTAACATTTGCAGTAACTTCGATTTCACCAATTGCTAAAGTTTCGTTTGAAGCTCCTGCTGAATCCATCGCCATAGACTTCATAGCTGCATACATAGGTTGCGGACGATAAACCTGAGTATTGTCAGAAATAGTATACGCTTTACCCACTTTTTGTCCTAAAACCGAAACATAGTCCTCTGCTTTTAATTTGGCATCTTTTATAGCCAATTTACGAGCCTCTGTTTCAAGTTGAACTAATTTAGAAGTTTCAAAAGAAACTCTGTCTATACGGTTAATTCCTTGCTGAACCAAACCGTCCATTAAGTCATCGTATTTAGATAAATCTTTTAATACAATTTCTACCGTTTGAGTAGCGTTATAACTTGTTTTCTTTTTGTCATAATCGTATTGTGGATTAAGAGCCACTTGTTTTGTTTTAAAATCTGCTGTTGGAACATTCATTTTTTTGATGAATTTTAAAACTGCGTCGATTTTCTCGTCGTTTTGTTTTTTGACGTCTTTAGCATTATTCCCTTTTGTTTCAACAGTAGCTGAAATACAAACCTGATCAGGTGCTACTTTTACTTTTCCTTCCCCGTTTACATTGATCTGAGGAATTTGTTTTGTTTCTTGAGCGTAAGACATAGTCATAAACATGATTGTTAAAAATAATACTGCTTTCTTCATTTTTGTTATATTTAAATTAATTGATGATCGAATTTCAAAAGTTGTGCCAATATTATAATTTCCCCAATTTTGCCATTACAAAAAGGATCAAAATAGGAATAGCCAATAGGATAACCATCAAACTATGGTCTGCAATTAAAGAAGGCTCTTTGATCAAAGTAATCAAATATCCACCTATAGCACCTCCAAAATGCGCTGTGTGTCCAATATTATCATTTTTGGCACGCATTCCGTAAATAGAATATAATAAATATAATATTCCGAATAGATAAGCCGGCATTGGTATGACAAAAAAGATTCCCAGCATCATATCAGGTTGCAATAATATTGCCGAATACAGAACACCTGTTACAGCTCCAGAAGCTCCAACGGCACGGTAACTATAATCGTTTTTATGAAAGAGCATTGTTAGTAAGCTTCCAAAAATCAAACTTCCAAAGTAAATCAATACAAAAGAAAAGGTTCCCAACCATTGTATTACTACAGGTGCAAAAAACCATAATGTAAGCATATTAAAAGCTAAATGCATGATATCTACATGCAAAAATCCGGATGACAGCATTCTGATTTGCTCTCCGGAACGAATACTCCCAACGTGAAATTCGTATTTTCTAAAAAAAGCAAGATCATTAAAACCTTTGTAACTGATCACAGCATTGGCAACTATAATCGCTATTAAAATGGTATTCATAAAAAATATTTAATGTGAATTGTAAATATAGTCATTCTTAAACATATGTTAGCGCCGAAGCAAAATATCAATGGTTATTCATTTTTGCTTTATATTTGTAAAAAAAATATACATGCAATTTCTCGTTTATTTATTAGCCTATCCTTTACTCTGGCTTATCTCTATACTCCCATTTCGATTATTTTACTTATTATCAGATTTTGTCTGTTTTATTATTTACAGAATCGTAGGCTACCGCAAAAAAGTCGTTCGCGAAAACTTAGCGCTTACTTTGCCCAACCTAAGTAAAATCGAACTAAAAGAAATAGAACGAAAGTTTTACCATCATATGTGCGATATGTTTCTGGAAACCATTAAAACAATGAGCATTTCACCTGAAGAAATGGACAAGAGATTTCGCGTTACCAATATCGAACTTGTAAATGAATATGCAAAAAAAAGCAAAAGCGTTATTCTTGTTGCTTCTCATTATGCAAGTTACGAATGGCTTTTGACCATTAACCCAAAAATTGATTTTAAAGGAATTGCCGTTTACAAAAGAGTTGCAAACCCCTATTTTGACAAGCTAGTTCGAAAAATACGCTCTAAATACGATACTGAATTAGTTGAAACAAGAAAAGCGATTCCAACTATGGCACAAAACCAACGTAACGGAATATTGAGCATGTACGGACTAGCAAGTGATCAATCACCCAAACTGGATCGAATTTTTCACTCGATGAAATTTATGGGTATTGAAGTTCCGGTGCATACCGGTGCAGAAATGCTAGCCAAAAAATACGATCTCAGTGTCATTTTTGTAAAGGTAAAAAAAGTAGCAAGAGGTTATTATGAAGCAACTTTTGTACCTATTGCAGATAATCCAAAAGATTATAAAAATTTTGATATTACAGAGAAATATTTAAGAGAAGTAGAAAAACAAATCTACGAAGCTCCTGAATATTATTTATGGACGCATAAAAGATGGAAACATAGGGTTGAATAAATTAAAAAAAATACCTCTTTCATAATTATGAAAGAGGTATTTTTTTTTGATGAATCGCTAAAAATTAAATTCCGGCAATTGCTTTTATTTCATCTATAATTCGAAGTGCCAGAACATCGGCTTGTTGCTGAGATGGAGCTTCAGTATAAATTCGAATGATTGGTTCTGTATTCGATTTTCTTAAATGTACCCATTCTGTAGCAAAATCAATTTTCACACCATCAATTGTTGTGATATCTTCATTTTTGTATTTTTCAGTCATCGCAACTAAAATTGCATCAACATCAATTTGAGGCGTTAATTCAATTTTATTTTTGCTCATGTAATATTCAGGATAGGAAGCACGCAAAGCTGAAACTGATATTTTTTTGTTTGCCAGATGTGTAAGGAACAAGGCCACTCCCACCAAACTATCACGTCCGTAGTGAGATTCAGGATAAATAATTCCACCGTTACCTTCTCCACCAATAATAGCATTATTTTTTTTCATCAACTCCACCACATTCACTTCACCTACAGCGCTGGCTTCATATTTTCCGCCATGAGCAACTGTTACATCACGCAAAGCACGAGATGACGACATATTAGAAACCGTATTACCGGGAGTTTTACTCAAAACATAATCGGCGCAAGCTACCAAAGTATATTCTTCTCCAAACATTTCTCCGTCTTCGCAAATAAAAGCCAAACGATCTACATCCGGATCAACTACTACACCCAGATCTGCTTTTTCTTTTACTACCAATTCAGAAATATCCGTTAAATGTTCTTTTAAAGGTTCCGGGTTGTGCGGAAAATGTCCGTTTGGTTCACAATATAATTTCACTACTTCGACCCCCATTAGTTCTAATAATCTTGGGATAATAATTCCTCCTGACGAGTTTACACCATCAACTACCACTTTAAATTTTGCGGCTTTTACAGCTTCAATATCTACTAAAGGTAAATTTAAGACCTCGTCGATATGGATATCCATATAAGCATCATTCACCGTTATTTCACCTAAACTATCCACATCAGAGAAGTCGAAAGCTTCTGCTTCAGCAATTTCTAAAATTTTTGCTCCTTCGTCTCCGCTCAAAAACTCCCCTTTTGCATTCAGTAATTTTAAGGCATTCCATTGTTTCGGATTATGAGAAGCTGTTAAAATAATTCCACCATCCGCTTTTTCTAACGGAACGGCAACCTCTACAGTTGGCGTTGTAGAAAGTCCAAGATCAATTACATTAATTCCTAAACCTACTAAAGTGTTTACAACAAGATTATGAATCATTGGTCCTGAAATTCTGGCATCACGACCAATAACAACTGTTAGTTTTTCTTTTGAAGTATTGTTTTTTAGAAAAGTACCGTACGCTGATGCAAATTTCACGGCATCAACAGGAGTCAGGTTATCTCCTACTTTTCCACCAATTGTTCCTCGTATTCCTGATATCGATTTTATTAAAGTCATTTTTGTGAGTTATGGTTATCATTTACAAATATAGAAAAGTTGCTGAGTTACTAAGTTGCTAAGTGGCTAAGATTTTCTAAAAAAGTTGCTGAAGGGCTAAGTGGCTAAAGTTCTAAGATTCCTAAAAAATCTTAAAAAAATGTCAGTTAAGAGACTGAGCCACTAGGATTTTGAAATAATCCTGAGTTATTGAGTGCAAAAAGCAAAATAATATAACAAAATGATTTAAAAAAGTTTTTATACATTTACAAGAATAAGCTCAGATTCTCAGCTTCTGAGCAACTTAAACTCAAAAAAATGAATTTCCTAGCCCACATTTATTTGTCCGGAAATAATGATTTAATCAAAATCGGCAATTTTATGGCCGACGGAATTCGCGGGAAACAATTCGAACATTTCCCTGAAGATGTACAAAAAGGTATTATTTTACATCGATCTATAGATACATACACAGATTCGCATGATGTTTTTAGACAAAGTACGAAGCGTTTACACGAAAAATACCATCATTATGCCGGAGTAATTGTAGATATTGTTTACGATCATTTTCTAGCGAAAAACTGGACAAAATATTCAGACGAAAAACTAGACGATTTCATTAATCGATTTTACAAATCATTACACGAGAATTATCCTGTTTTAACCGAAAAAACACAGCGCATAATGCCTACCATGATTCAGGAAAACTGGCTTTCGAGTTATCAAACTGTCGAAGGAATTCATTATATTCTGACTCAAATGGATCGAAGGTCAAAAAACCTTTCAAAAATGCAGTTTGCCAGTAAAGAATTGGTCGAATTTTATGCTGAATTTGAACAAGAATTTACAGTCTTTTTTGAGGATCTCAACCAACATACAAAAAATAAATTACACACTTTATAAATCGACAAGATTTCACAATATACATTTCTTCTTTATGAAAAAAATAGCATTCTTATTCAGCTTTATTTCAATATACAGTTTCGCACAACAAACCGCAAAACCGACCGGATTAGTAGCAACAAAAGCAATGGTAGTTTCTGCACGTCAGGAAGCTTCAAAAGTTGGGGCAGAAATTATACAAAAAGGAGGAAATGCATTTGATGCCATGATTGCGACCGAATTAGCGCTCGCAGTTGCCTACCCTTATGCCGGTAATATTGGCGGAGGCGGATTTATGGTTTACCGAAAAGCAAATGGCGAAGTTGGTTCCTTAGATTATCGCGAAAAAGCACCATTAGCAGCAACAAAAGATATGTTTCTGGATAAAGATGGAAATGTAATCAAAGGTAAAAGTACTGAAACCGCTTTAGCAATTGGTGTTCCCGGAACTATTGCGGGAGTTTTTGCCGTTCATAAAAAACTAGGTTCTCTTCCAATGTCAGAAATTCTTAAACCCGTTATTGCTTTAGCAGAAAGAGGTGTAGTGGTAACAAAAAAACAAGAAAAAAGGCTTCAGGATTATCACGATGTCCTTGTAAAAGTAAATGGACCAAATACATTATTAGCAGGGAATTTTAAAGAAAATGACACAATCAAATATCCTGCTCTTGCAAAAACCTTAAAACGAATTGCAAAAAACGGAAGGGATGAATTCTATAGAGGTGAAACGGCAAAAGTATTGGTTAATTATCTTCAGAAAAAAGGCGGGATTATAACGCTTAAAGATTTGGAGAAATATGAAGCCAAATGGAGAAAACCATTACAGTTTAATTATAAAGATTTAAAGATTACATCGATGGCACCACCAAGCAGTGGCGGAATCTGTCTGGCACAAATCATGAAAATGATTGCCCCTTATGATTTAGCAAAAATGGGACCTAATACTGAAGAATCTATTCAGGTAATTGTGGAAGCTGAAAGAAGGGCTTATGCTGATAGAAGTCAGTTTTTAGGAGATCCTGATTTTGTAAAAATTCCAATCAACGGATTATTATCTGATTCTTATCTAAAAGAAAGAATGTCAAGTTTTGATGTAAATAAAGCCAGTTTATCATCCGAAATAAAAGAAGGAAAAGTAAATTTTAACGAAAGTACAGAAACCACTCATTATTCTATTGTTGATGCACAAGGAAATGCAGTTGCCGCAACCACAACATTAAATGACGGTTATGGATCAAAATATTATTGTGATGAATTAGGTTTCTTTTTAAATAATGAAATGGACGATTTCAGTGCTAAACCCGGATCTCCAAATATGTTTGGTCTGGTAGGAAATGAAGCTAATAGCATTGCACCTCAAAAAAGAATGTTAAGTTCCATGACGCCTACAATTGTAGAAAAAAACGGAAAATTATTTATGGTTGTTGGCTCCCCGGGAGGATCAACCATAATTACAAGTGTATTACAAGCTATTTTAAATGTTTACGAATATAAGCTGAGCATGCAGGAAGCAGTAAACGCGCCTCGCTTTCACCATCAGTGGCTCCCGGATTTAATTACCTTCGAACCCAATGCTTTTGACGCAAAGACTATAGATCAACTCAAAGCAAAAGGATATTTAATCAATGAAAAAACTACGCCTGTAATTGGTAAATTAGATTGTATTTTAGTTTTGCCTGACAACAGGCTTGAGGGTGGTGCAGATTTTCGCGGAGATGATGCCGCCGTTGGTTTTTAAAGTTAAAAAACAGATTTATCCTTAAATGTCATACAAATTTGAATGTTAAAAGCTAAATTTGCATTATACCTAACTTTTACAACAGAATGCTAAAAAAATATTTTAGAAGACTAGAAAGCATTATTGCTTTGGCTCAATCATTAATGACACCAAAGCAATTTATTTTTTTATCAAGTGTTTTAATTGGCGTCTCTTGTTCTTTGGCTGTAATTGTCCTAAAAACTTTTGCCCATAGTGTTTTTTCATTTGCGACTTATATCAATGGTATTTTAAAACTGAGTTTCATCAATAGTATTCTTCCTATTGTGGGAATTCTGCTTACTGTTTTTGTGGTAAAAAGAATTCTAAACGGAACTATCGAAAAAGGAACTTCTCAAATTTTATATGCCGTTGCAAAAAAAGCAAGTATCATTCCAAGAAAACAGATGTATGCTCAAATTGTTACAAGCTCTTTAACAGTTGGCTTAGGAGGTTCAGCAGGTCTAGAAAGTCCTATCGTAGTCACAGGTGCTGCATTTGGATCTAATTTCGCCCAAAATTATAAATTACCCTATAAAGACAGAACTTTACTTATTGGTTGCGGCGTTGCAGCCGGAATTTCTGCTGCTTTTAATGCTCCAATTGCGGGAGTTCTGTTTGCTATTGAAGTCTTATTAGTCGATGTCAGTATTTCTGCCTTTACTCCTATTATGATTTCTGCTGCCACTGGTGCCTTGGTTTCTGCCATTGTACTGGATGAATCTATTTTATTGTCTTTTAGAAAACAAGAAGCTTTCAACTATCATAACATTCCTTTCTATGTGCTGTTAGGATTATTAACCGGATTTATAGCGGTGTATTATGCCCGAAATTTTCAAAGAGTAGAGCATTATTTTGCTAAATCAAAGTTAAGTGCTTATAGAAAAGCCTTATTTGGTTCTTCACTTTTAGCTTTGCTTATTTTTGTTTTTCCAACACTGTTTGGTGAGGGATATGAAAGCATTAAAACCTTATCTGAAACTGATCCCGGAAAAATACTGGACAATACTTTATTTGCGGATTTTAGGAATAATCAATGGGTTTTACTTCTTTTTGTCGGAGCCACCATGATGGTAAAAGTATTTGCTTCTGCACTAACAATTGGAAGTGGTGGAAATGGAGGTAATTTTGCTCCGTCTTTATTCTTAGGATCCTATCTGGGTTACTTCTTTTCAAAATTAATCAACCTTATCGGCTTGGCAAAATTGCCAATTAGTAATTTTACCATGGTTGGAATGGCCGGTATCTTAAGCGGATTATTCCATGCACCACTTACTGCTATTTTCTTAATTGCCGAAATTACAGGCGGTTATAGCCTGATGATTCCACTTATGATCGTTTCTTCGATAAGTTTTGCAATTTCCAAACGTTTCGAAAAATACTCTCTTGATGTAAAAGGTCTTGCTAAAAAAGGTCACGCTTTTACAAGCAATAAAGACTCAAACATTTTATCAACTTTAGACATTGATACCATTATTCAGACAGATTACTTAACGGTTCATCCTGATGAAAACTTAAACAAATTAGTTGATCTTATTTCACATTCTAATCAGGTTGTTTTTGCAGTTGTGAACAATGATAAAGATCTTGTAGGTGTAGTTCACTTTAATGATATTCGGGAAATTATTTTCAATTCCTATCAGGTAAAATATACTTTGATCAAAGATGTTATGAAAACGCCGGCCGCTACAATTTCATCTGATGACAGCATGGAAATTGTCATGAGTAAATTCGAAAAATCAAAATCAGCTTTTCTTCCGGTCTTACGAAATGACAAATACTTTGGTTTCATCTCTAAATCTATAGCCCTCGAAGCTTACAGAATGAAATTACGTTCTATGACCATTGAATAAGCTTAATATCGGATAGATTGAAAATTTGATATATCCGATATTAAGAAGTACCTTTGTGGGATTATGTGGAATATAGACGTAACATACAGGACAGAATTTCAATCAACTTTTGATCGATTGTACCAAAAAAGGCTTGATTTGCAAAACAGCAGACCATTGCCCAATATTGCTTTGCATAAAATTCGAGAAAGTTTATCTCTGGAATGGACTTATAACTCTAATAGTATCGAAGGAAACACCATGAGTCTGCGAGAAACTCAAATGGTGATTCAGGAAGGCATTACAATAAAAGGAAAGTCACTAAGGGAACATTTTGAAACACATAATCACGACAAAGCAATTGATTATTTATATTCGATTGTCGACGACAATTACAAGCTTCGAAGTATTGATATTCTTTCGATTCACGGATTGGTACTGCGTTCTATCGAAGATGATTTTGCAGGACGATTAAGAAACGGCGGTGTTCGTATTTCAGGTGCAAATTTCATGCCTCCAAACGCCAACAAAGTTTCAGATTATCTCGATGAATTAATTGATTTTATTAATACAAATCCGTTAGGATTAAACGATATCGAACTCGCAACTATTTACCATCATAAACTAGTCTGGATTCATCCTTTCTTTGATGGTAATGGCCGTACGGTTCGTTTGAGTATGAATCTGCTATTGATGCGTTATGGTTTTCCTCCTGCTATTATTCTAAAAAATGATAGGAAAAAGTATTACGAGGCACTCAATCAGGCTAATAATGGCAATTACCAAAAATTAACTCTTTTGATGTGTCAGGCTTTAGAACGTACGCTCAACATCTACTTAAGTTCAATGCCGGGAAGTACTTATGATTTTCAGCCCATACAAAATATTGTAAGCGAACCTGAAACTCCTTACGGCCAGGAATATGTTAGCTTATTAGCCAGAACCGGCAAAATTGATGCTTATAAAGAAGGCCGAAACTGGTACACCACCAAAGAAGCCATTGAAGAATATATGGCAACCCGAAAAAGAAAACGCTAACTTAGGTTAGCGTTTTTTGTTACTAATTGTAACATAAAGTTTTGCTATCGAGCACAAAAAGAACAAATCAAAGTGGTAACTTTGCGTTTTGCTCAAAATTATGTTAGAAAAAGACAATACTATTGAAGTTCTTGGTGCAAGAGTTCATAATCTGAAAAATATAGACATTTCTATTCCGCGTGAAAAACTGGTGGTTATTACCGGTTTATCGGGTTCGGGAAAATCTTCTTTGGCATTTGATACCATTTATGCCGAAGGACAACGTCGTTATGTAGAAACTTTTTCGGCTTATGCCAGACAGTTTCTTGGTGGCTTAGAACGCCCGGATGTTGATAAAATTGACGGTCTTTCGCCAGTAATTGCGATTGAACAAAAAACAACCAGCAAAAGCCCTCGTTCGACAGTTGGGACGATTACAGAAATATACGACTTCTTACGACTTCTTTATGCTCGTGGTGCAGATGCCTACAGTTACAATACCGGAGAAAAGATGGTTTCCTATTCTGATGAACAAATTAAGGATTTGATTATTCAGGATTTTAAAGGAAAACGCATTAATATTCTTGCTCCGATTATTAGAGCCAGAAAAGGTCATTATGCCGAGTTATTCCAGCAAATTACCAAACAAGGTTTCTTAAAAGTTCGTGTTAATGGCGAAGTTCAGGATTTAGTTTCAGGAATGAAACTGGATCGTTACAAAACCCATGATATCGAAATTGTAGTCGACAGAATGTTGATTGAAGATACCGAAGACAATCAAAAAAGATTATCCGAAAGTATCAATACTGCCATGCATCATGGCGAAAATGTGTTAATGATTTTAGATCAGGATACGAATGAAGTTCGCTATTTCAGTAGAAACTTAATGTGTCCTACAACCGGAATATCGTATCAAAACCCTGAACCTAACTTATTCTCTTTCAACTCTCCAAAAGGAGCTTGTCCGCATTGTAACGGATTGGGAACCGTGCATGAAATAAACATCAAAAAGATTATTCCAAATCCTAAATTATCGATTAAAGCCGGTGGTTTTGCTCCGCTTGGTGAATATAAATCGTCCTGGATTTTTAAGCAATTAGAAGTTATCGGAGAGAAATTCAGTTTCAAAATAACAGACCCGATTGAGAAAATTCCGGAAGAAGCCATGACCATGATTTTGCATGGTGGCAAAGATAAATTCGTTGTAAATTCTAAAGATTTAGGAGTAACCCGTGATTATAAAATAGATTTTGAAGGAATTTCGCATTTCATCAAAAATCAGTTTGACGAAACTTCTTCAACAATCATAAAACGTTGGGCGAAAGACTTTATGGACGAAGTAAATTGTCCGGTTTGTGATGGTTCACGTTTGAAAAAAGAAGCTTTATTCTTTAAAATCAATGGAAAAAATATTGTTGAGTTGTGTGATATGGATATCTCTGATTTGACTATCTGGTTTCAGGATTTAAACAAACATTTATCAGACAAACAACTTTTGATTGCTTCAGAAGTAGTAAAAGAAATCAAAGATCGATTAAACTTTCTGATGAACGTTGGATTGAATTATCTCGCCTTAAGCCGAAGTTCAAAATCACTTTCAGGTGGTGAAGCACAACGTATTCGTCTGGCAACACAAATTGGTTCGCAACTGGTGGGTGTTTTATATATTCTCGATGAGCCAAGTATTGGTTTACACCAAAGAGACAATGAAAAATTAATTCATTCATTAGAACAATTACGTGATATAGGGAACTCTGTTATTGTCGTAGAACACGATAAAGACATGATCGAACGCGCTGACTATGTAATTGACATTGGTCCGAAAGCAGGAAAATACGGAGGTGAAATTATCAGTATTGGAACTCCTGCAGAAACTTTAAAATCGAACACGATTACCGCTCAGTATTTGAATGGTAAAATGAAATTGGAAATTCCGAAGGAACGTCGCAAAGGAAACGGTAAATTTTTAAAACTAACCGGAGCTACAGGAAACAACCTTAAAAATGTTTCTATCGAATTACCTCTTGGAAAAATGATTTGTGTTACCGGAGTTTCAGGAAGTGGAAAATCGACTTTAATCAACGAGACGCTCTACCCTATTTTGAATGCTTATTATTTTAATGGTGTAAAAAAACCACAGCCTTATAAAAAGATTGAAGGTCTTGAACATATTGACAAAGTAATTGATATTGATCAAAGTCCGATTGGAAGAACACCTCGTTCGAATCCGGCGACTTATACCGAGGTTTTTACAGAAATTCGAAATCTCTTTACGATGACTTCTGAGAGTATGATTCGTGGTTATAAAGCAGGGCGTTTTAGTTTTAATGTAAAAGGAGGACGTTGCGAAACCTGTGAAGGTTCCGGAGTCAGAACTATCGAAATGAACTTTCTTCCGGATGTTTATGTAGAATGTGAAACTTGTCAGGGAAAACGTTTTAACAGAGAAACTTTAGAGATTCGTTATAAAGGAAAATCAATTTCGGATGTATTGAATATGACGGTTGATGAAGCGGTTCCGTTCTTTGAAAATATTCCGAAGATTTACAGAAAAGTAAAAACAATTCAGGATGTTGGTTTAGGATATATTACACTTGGACAACAAAGCACAACACTTTCAGGTGGTGAAGCGCAACGTATAAAACTTGCCGGAGAATTGTCTAAAAAAGATACCGGAAATACCTTTTATATTTTAGACGAACCCACTACAGGATTGCATTTTGAAGATATTCGGGTTTTGATGGATGTAATCAACAAATTGGTTGATAAAGGAAATACTATCCTGATTATCGAACATAACATGGACGTAATCAAACTTGCTGATTATATTATTGATATTGGCCCCGAGGGAGGAAAAGGCGGCGGACAATTGATCGCAAAAGGAACTCCGGAAGAAGTAGCAAAAAATAAAAAAAGCTACACGGCTAAGTTTTTGAAAAAGGAATTGGAATAATTAATTGTATCTATAAAAATGGACGGATTAAAATCCGTCCCTACAATATTACCCGAAACTACGGCTCTTTAAGTATTTTGTATTTGACCTAAAAATGAGATCGTTGTCAAAGTTTTAAACTTTGACAAAGATTTACGTACATGGTCGTTTACATATTTTGCACTCCTAAGGAACGAAGGATAACAAGATTTTGAGTATGGATTGTGAAAGACAAATTACATCTGTAGTTACAAAATGAATCGACTTAAGGTTCTTTTATCACAACTTTATAAAAGTTCCGGAGGAACGACATATTTTATAGCAACGGATTTTAATCCGTTGACAATTTCGACGAACATAAATATTTTAGTCCTACAGAATGATTCATTTTTAATCTACTGATACTCAATTCACAACCAAAAATACAGAGAAAGAAATGTTACATTTCAATTAATAAATCCTTGTTTCTGTAACAATTCTCGAAAAAAGCAGTAATTTAGTACGCCCTTTTTGCCAAAGTTTTTGATTTTGGCAATTTTTTATGGACTAGAAATAATGTTTAAACTGAAAACTAGTGCTCTAGCCCTGATGAGAGCGGCATCCTTTTGTGGCGTCCAGATAGCTATCGGGACGCCACAAAAGATATAGCAGACAGCAGGATTAAGCTCCTGCCTTAGAATACATTCAGGATGACAATTTTATAAGGACACAACTTAAATAAAAATATAAATAATTAAAATACCTAAAATGAGATTAGAAGATTTTGATAATGATGAGGACAAAGTGATTCAGGACCGTTTGAAACAAAAAACGTGGAATGAAATTAGAACAAACGACAGCTGGGCGATTTTTAAAATCATGGCTGAGTTTGTAAACGGTTACGAAAGCATGGGACGTATTGGTCCGTGTGTATCTATTTTTGGTTCGGCGAGAACAAAACCAGATGATAAATACTATTTATTGGCAGAAAAAATTGCTTACAAAATCAGTAAAGCTGGTTACGGTGTGATCACAGGAGGTGGCCCCGGAATTATGGAAGCTGGAAATAAAGGAGCACATTTAGGAGGCGGAATTTCAGTTGGTCTGAATATCGAATTGCCTTTTGAACAACATTTTAACCCATATATCGACCACGATAAAAACCTGAATTTCGATTATTTCTTTGTAAGAAAAGTGATGTTCGTAAAATATTCACAAGGTTTTGTAGTAATGCCGGGAGGTTTTGGAACTCTTGACGAAATGTTTGAAGCGATTACCCTGATTCAGACGAAGAAAATCGGGAAATTCCCAATTATATTAGTTGGTGTAGAATTCTGGTCCGGATTGATCGAATGGGTAAAAACAGTTTTGGTTGAAAAAATGCATACTGTAAGCCCTGAAGATTTAAACTTATTCAAGATCGTAGATACTGAAGATGAAGTTGTTGATGTATTAGATAAGTTCTACAAGAAATACGATCTAAGTCCTAATTTCTAATATTTTTTTCATCATATAAGTGATATAAGATAATTTAAGTTGACGCAGACTAAACTGATTCGCTAAAGCGAAGACGCTGATAAAAACGGATTATTTAGGTCTTGGAATTTATAAAATTGGAATTTTATTTTTCAACTTATATAACTTATATGATGAAACTAATTTAAATCTTACAAAAAAAAATTAAAGCTGTTTTAAAAACAGCTTTTTTTATACTATTTTTACAATAAAACCAAAATAACTTTACGCTCGTACCTTAAATTACATCTTTTAATTTTTAAGCCATCATTGAAATCATTTTATAAAATTATATTCTTCGTTTTTGTTTTGATGAGCTCATTAAAACAGTATGCACAACATCAGTCTAAGATGGAAGTGGCAGTTAATCTTGAACTTAAGACGCTGAATGTAAAACAGGATATCACCTACTATAATACTTCGAATGATTCTTTGATTTCTATTGTTTTAAACGATTGGAATAATGCTTTCTCCGATAAAAACACGCCATTGGCCAGAAGATTTTCGGATGAATTTTACAGAGGATTTCATTTGGCGAAAGCAGCGGAAAGAGGAAACACAACAATTCTGAATCTAACCGATTCGGATAACATGGCGTTGGAATGGGAAAGAACTGCTAAAAATCCTGACTTTGTTGTTGTAAAACTGAACCGTAAGTTACGTCCCGGTGAGAAAATCGATTTACATTTAATATATATTGCCAAGATTCCGAGTGATAAATTTACGCGTTATGGTTTTGACCAAAATGGCGGAATGAATTTGAAAAACTGGTTTTTAAGCCCGGCTCGTTTTGAAAATCATCGTTTTATGAAATATAATAATTTCAATCTGGATGACATTGCAAATGCGAGTACTGATTATGAAATGGATATCAAAATCCCAAATCAGTATTCGATTACTACTGATTTGAATTTGGTTGCCAAAGAGGAAACAAATCCTTCATTCAGCACTTATTTTTTTGCCGGAAATAACAGAACCGATTTTAATCTTTTCATCGAAAAACAAAATAGTTTTATAAGCTATGAAAATGGTTCATTAGAAGTGCTTTCGAATCTTAAGAACAAAAAAATCAACGAAATTCAGAAAGCCATTATCATCAATCGCGTGGTATCGTTTGCCAGTGCTTTTATTGGGAAATATCCGCATCAAAAAATTACTGTTTCACAGGTAGATTATGATCGAAATCCCTTTTATGGCCTGAATCAGTTACCCTCCTTTATTAGTCCGTTTTCTGATGAATTTATTTTTGAAATTACTTTCTTAAAAACATTTCTGAATAATTATCTCAGGAATAGTTTACGCTTAGATCCCAGAAAAGACAATTGGGTCTATGATGGAATTCAGATCTACGCGATGATGAAATTTATGGAAGAAAACCACCTCGATCAGAAGATGCTTGGCCGGCTTTCAGACATGAAACTCTTTAAAGGCTACAACATTACCAATCTTACTTTTAACGAGCAATACAGCTACTATTATATGCTGATGGCCAGAAAAAATCTCGATCAGCCGCTTGGAGACCCAAAAAACACTTTAATAAAATTCAACGAACAAATTGCCAGTAAATATCGTGCTGGTTTAAGTTTGACTTATTTAGATGATTATCTGAATCATAATATTGTTCCTGAAAGTGTACAGGAATTTTATAATCTCAACAAAACAGAACAAACAAATCGCTACAATTTTGAAAAAATCCTAATTAAAAATAGTCCAAAAAATATTGATTGGTTTTTCAATACTGTAATTGATTCCAGAGACATTATCGATTATAAGTTTTCGAATGTTTCCAGAACAAAAGACAGCGTACAATTTCAGATAAAAAATAAAACCAATAACTTTATTCCGATTCCGGTTTATGGAATTAAAAAAAATGAAGTCGTTTTTAAAAAATGGGTTGAGCCAAAAAACAATGATTCGATCTATGAATTTGCCAGAAAAAATGCAGATAAATTAGTTTTGAATTATGATAATGAGGTTCCGGAATACAATCTGAGAAATAACTGGAAATCATTGAAAAGTCTGGTGATCACGAATCGTCCAATAAAATTTAATTTTGCAAAAGATTTAGAAGATCCTTATTACAACCAGATTTTATACATCCCAACGCTTAGTTATAATTTATATGATGGTGTTACTCCCGGAGTTCGTTTTCACAATAAGACCATTCTAGACAAACCTTTTACTTTTGATATTACTCCGGCCTACTCTATTAATGCCGGAACAATATCCGGTTCTTCTGCTTTTGTATGGAGTGAATACTACCGAAACAGCACACTATATAATGTAAGATATTCTGTTAGTCAAAATTATTTTCATTACGCACCTGATGCCACCTACTTAAGACTGAATCCTATGGTTCAGTTTCGAATTCGTGAGGAAAATTTCAGAGACAACCGGAAACAGCTTATTATGTTTAGGCAAGTCATCGTAAATCGTGAAGCAAGTAAGTACATAACAGACAATTCAAAACCAAATTATTCTATATTTAATGCCCGCTATTCGAATACAAAAACCGAATTAATTAATCATTTTAGCTTCATGACAGATGTTCAGTTTGCGGGAGATTTTGGAAAACTTGCCGGAGAAGTCGAATATAGAAGGTTATTTGAAAACAACCATAAGTTAAACATTAGGCTGTATGCAGGGAGCTTCCTCTATAACACAACAAATTCAGATTATTTCAGTTTTGGTTTAGACCGTCCCACTGATTATATGTTTGATTATAACTTTTACGGACGATCAGAAAGCACCGGTTTCTTTAGTCAGCAATATGTGATGGCTGAAGGTGGTTTTAAATCAAAATTAGAGCCAGCCTACGCCAATCAATGGCTGACAGCGTTAAACGCCAGCTATTCTATCTGGAACTGGATTGAAGTTTATGGTGATATAGGTTTTATGAAAAGTAAACATCAAAGTGAGAATTTTGTTTACGACAGTGGCATTCGATTAAATTTGGTTCCCGATATTTTGAAGTTTACTTCCCGGTTTACTCTAATAACGGTTGGGAGATTTCTCAAAATAAATACAACGAAAAAATACGATTTGTAATCACTTTATCACCAAAAACATTAGTTAATCTTTTTACTAGAAAATGGTTTTAATTGAATAAATTTTAAACAAAAACATGCGTTATTATCATCAAAAAACACTTTAATATAAAAATAACTCAAAAAACATACCTGATTTTTTGAGTTTAAATACATATAATTAAATTATATTTATTTTAAAGAATTATGATTATTGATTGTTTTTAAGTAATTTCGCAGTCTAACATGACCCTACAAGATTATGATAAAAGAAAAAAGCAATACTACACTAACATTTGAAGATTTCAAAACTGAGGTATTGAACGACTACAGAATTGCAGTAACCAGCCGCGAATGTAGCCTTTTAGGTCGTAAAGAAGTATTAACAGGAAAAGCCAAATTTGGAATATTTGGTGACGGAAAGGAAGTGCCACAGCTTGCTATGGCAAAAGCCTTTAAAAACGGAGATTTCCGTTCCGGATACTATCGCGATCAGACTTTTATGATGGCTATTGGAGAACTAAATCCAAAACAATTTTTCGCAGGTTTATACGGGCACACCGATTTAACATATGATCCAATGTCAGCCGGAAGACAGATGGGCGGACACTTTGTAACGCACAGTTTAAACGAAGACGGATCCTGGAAAGACCTAACAAAACAAAAAAATTCAAGCGCAGATATATCACCTACAGCCGGACAAATGCCAAGATTATTAGGATTGGCTCAGGCATCAAAAATTTACAGAAATGTTGATGGCATCAAAACCAAAGACAAATTCTCTGTAAACGGAAACGAAATCGCCTGGGGAACTATAGGAAATGCAAGTACATCTGAAGGTTTGTTTTTTGAAACCATAAATGCTGCTGGAGTTCTGCAAGTACCAATGGTAATGAGTGTTTGGGACGATGAATACGGAATTTCGGTTCACGCTAAACATCAGACCACCAAAGAAAATATTTCTGAAATTCTAAAAGGATACCAACGCGATGAAGATGCAAACGGGTATGAAATTTTTAGAGTTAAAGGCTGGGATTACGCGGAGCTGGTTTCTACTTACGAAAGAGCTGCTGCAATTGCCCGCGAAAATCATATTCCTGTTTTAATTCACGTAAACGAATTAACACAACCACAAGGTCACTCGACTTCAGGTTCGCATGAACGTTATAAAAATGCAGAAAGACTGGCTTGGGAGAAAGATTATGACTGTATTCGCCAAATGCGTTTATGGATGATTGCTATCAATATTGCATCACCGGAAGAATTAGCAGAAATAGATGCTGAATTGAAAAAAGAGGTCTTAGAAGCCAAAAAAGAGGCCTGGAATTCTTTCATCAACCCGATTATTGAAGACCAAAAGAATCTGATGATTTTATTGGAGCAAATTTCTGCTGCCAGTATCAATCATAAAGATAAAATTCAAAAATACATCTCTGAATTAAGCGCTATAAAATCACCTTTAAAAAAGGAAATGCTGGTAATCGCCAGAAAAATATTGCGTTTTATAGAAATTCCAAATAGTAAAGTATTACTATCGAATTGGATTACCAATTATATCGAAATCACGCAACCACGATTCAGCAGTCATCTACACTCAGATTCGGATAAAAATGTTTTTTCAGTAGAAAAAGTACTTCCTGAATATGCAGATGATGCAAAAGCAGACCAGGATGGCCGAATGATTATCCGTGATAACTTTGATGCTTTGTTTACCAAATATCCCGAAACACTCATCTTTGGTGAAGATGTCGGAAACATTGGTGATGTAAACCAAGGTTTAGAGGGTATGCAGGAAAAATACGGTGAACTTCGTGTTGCCGATGTTGGTATTCGTGAAGCTACAATTATTGGTCAGGGAATCGGGATGGCTTTAAGAGGTCTACGCCCAATTGCTGAGATTCAATACTTAGATTATTTATTGTATGCGATTCAGATTATGAGTGATGATTTGGCGACTTTACAATACAGAACTGTTGGTAAACAAAAAGCTCCATTAATTATCAGAACGCGCGGACATCGTCTTGAGGGTATCTGGCATTCCGGTTCTCCAATGGGAATGATCATCAATGCTATTCGTGGAATCCACGTTTTAGTTCCCAGAAATATGACTCAGGCAGCAGGTTTTTACAATACGCTTTTAGAGACTGACGAACCGGCTTTGGTAATCGAATGTTTAAACGGTTACCGACTAAAAGAAAAAACGCCTCTAAATTATGGTGAGTTCAAAACGCCAATTGGTATGGTAGAAACCCTAAAAGAAGGTGCTGATATTACCTTAGTTTCTTACGGATCAACCTTAAGATTGGTAGAGCAAGCTGCAAGTGAGTTATTAGAATTGGGCATTGATTGCGAAGTAATCGATATTCAGTCTTTACTTCCGTTTGATGTGAATAAGGATATTGTAAAAAGCATCGCCAAAACAAACCGTCTTTTAGTAATTGACGAAGATGTTCCCGGTGGAGCTTCAGCTTTTATCCTGCAACAAATTCTGGAAGAACAAGATGCTTATATTCACTTAGACAGCAAACCGCAAACTCTTGCTGCAAAAGCACACAGACCAGCTTACGGAACTGATGGTGACTATTTTTCTAAGCCTTCTGCCGAAGATATCTTCGAGAAAGTTTATACCATGATGAATGAAGTTAATCCTTCTAAATTCCCTGCTTTATACCAGTAATTTAGTTTGATTTTTTAGCTATAAAAAAAAGCTTGTAAACAATTGTTTACAAGCTTTTTAATTTTTGATGTCTTTGCGAGCAACGAAGCAATCTCATTACTATATATTGATTTAATATAGTAATTTTCAGGAGCTATTCCCGCTATCCGTTTCAATCTTTTGTGCCTCCCGATAGCTATCGGGACGGACACAAAAGGATTTCCACTTCTATCGGGGCTAGGAAATTCGTTTTCACAAGAACATTATTAATTTTAACATATCGCTTGTCATCCTGAGCGAAGTCGAAGGCGCACCAATTGGAACGTGGGCTTCGACTTCGCCTGACAAAAATGAGCATAAAAAAAATCCGTATAAATCCGCGTTTTAGCGTTAGCGAATCCGTATAATTCGTGTGCCATCTCGCAATCAGACTCCTAAAATAGTACGAGCCTTTTCTAAATCTTCAGGCGTATCAATTCCAATACCAACATGGGTGGTTTCAACCATTTTAATACGTTTACCGAATTCTAAATAACGAAGCTGTTCCAGTTTCTCAGAAGCTTCTAAAGACTTCATTGGTAAACTATAAAAGTCTAACAAGGCCTGTTTTCTAAAAGCATAAATCCCAATATGCTGAAAATAACGCACACCAACATTTTTGTCTCTGGGATACGGAATAACCGAACGGGAAAAATACAATGCAAATTGCGACTGGTCTACCACCACTTTTACATTATTCGGATTGTTGATTTCATCTTCATCTGTAATCTCTCGCATCAACGAAGCCAAATCAATCTTGTGATCTTCATCATCTTTAAACACCGATAAAACCTGTTCTAAAGGCCCTGCTTCTGTAAAAGGTTCATCACCTTGCACATTTACCACAATATCAACATCTAAAGTTGCTATAGCTTCAGCAATACGATCACTGCCTGATTCGTGTTTTTTGATACTCATAATCGCTTTACCGCCATGCGAAACAATTTCATCAAAAATCAAATCAGAATCTGTTACTACAAATACGTCATCAAACAATTTTGTAGCAACCGTTGCTTCATAAGTTCTTAAAATTACAGTTTTGCCTCCAAGATCCTGCATCAATTTTGCAGGAAATCGTGTTGAAGCATATCGCGCCGGAATTACCGCTATTATTTTCATTTTTAATTATTTATCAGTTTTGAATTTATAGATAAAACTAAGCCTTTTTTATCTTGTATTTTTTGAATATCACTTTCCATTAATTGCACTGTCTTTTTTGAAAACCCTTCTATAATATAATCAGCGGTATAAAATTCTTTATTATAATATAATTCCCCGCCGTCGTAACTACTGTCACTAAACGAAAAACAATCTCTTGTCCGATTTTTAAACATCTTTATAAATCTTCTTTCAAAATAAAATCGATTCAATGGATATTCTTTTATTTCTACTATATTTCCAAGAAAATTTATTTTTTCAACAATAACTCTTTCTTTGTCAGAATCTATTGTGAATTTTAAATTTATTGAGGCTACAAACGACAAAGCTCCAACAATTAAAAAAAATACAAACCAAAAAACCATTCCAATTATTGACCCTGTAATTGCAAAAAAAAGTATTATAACTACTGCAACAATTGCGAAAAGTATAAATTGTTCTTTTCTAGATGATTGATAAACTTTGAGATTTTCGTTTACTATTTCCATATAAAAACAAATATACTATTCACAAAGATGTTTCTAAAATATATTTATAACATTTTCATTAAAGCTTTGTATTTTAATCTGTTATAATATTTTTATTTTTATAGAATAAAATAAAAACATGAAAAGAACTTTTACTTTTACCCTGCTCTATTTCTTTTTAATTTTTACTTCCAATACTTTTTCACAAAATCAATCAAATGCGTTTTCAGATCGCATTTTTGAAGGAAAAGGATATCAGCCTTTAGCCAATCTTAAATGGAAATTTAAAACCGAAGGTAAAATTTTTTCCTCTCCAATTGCAAAAAATAGCATTGTCTACATTGGCAGCGAAGATGGTTTTCTTTATGCTATTGAAGAAAAATCAGGAGACTTAAAATGGAAATTTAAAACTAATGGGGCCATTCACAGCAGTCCGGGTATTTTTGAAAACACTATTTATTTTGGAAGTTTTGACGGAAATTATTATGCCATAAATGCACTAAATGGAAAACTGCTTTGGAAATTTAAAACCGGCGGAGAACACTGGCTAGGCGAAATTGGTATGTGGGGAATGAAACCTGAAACGCAATACATGGAAGATTTATGGGACTTTTATCTTTCATCACCTGTTGTATATAAAAACGGAAAATCGGCTTTGGTTTTATTGGGAAGCAGTGATGGAAACGTTTATTCTTTAGATGCTAAAACAGGAGCTTTAAAATGGAAATTTAAAACTAACGGTCCCGTTCATGGAACTCCGGTAATCGATAAAAACAAAATGTATATTGGCGGTTGGGACGCTACTTTATACGCTTTAAACATCGAATCGGGAAAGGAAATCTGGCATTTTGCAACCGGAACACAAATGGGTTTTACAGGAATACAATCATCTGTTGCAATCTCAGATGGTACAGTTTATTTTGGCGCCAGAGAACCGTTCTTTTTCGCATTAGATGCTGAAACAGGAAAACCAATCTGGAAATACAATGCTGAAAATTCCTGGATCTTAAGTTCTGCCGTTATAAAAGACAATACCGTTTATGTAGGAACTTCAGACACCTATGCTCTATTAGCATTAGACGCCAAAACGGGCGCTGAAAAATACCAATTCAAAGCTAATGGCTATGTTTATACATCTCCTGCAATAGCAGGAAACACGATTTATTTTGGGGATTTTACAGGTAATTTCTTTAGTTTGGATTTACTTTCTGATGGAAAAAAATCAAACTTTATAAGTACGGATAATCGAAAAGAATTTGCTGCTTCTATTTTAAAAAACGATTTATTAGATTTTGGATATGCGGCCCAAAACGAAGATCTTGCTGTTTATGATAATAACAAAAAGGTAATGGATCAATTTTACAAATTAGGCCCAATTGTTTCTTCGCCATTCATTCATAATAACACAATTTATTTTGGAAGTGCTGATGGCTATTTATATGCCTACAATTTAGAAAAACAGAAAAATTTGTGAGTCACTATAATTCGCTTTTACTACTTCTAACCTAATATGAGAAACGTATTTTATCGTAAAGCGCGTAAGGTTTTTTATTTGCTAGGTTTTATAAAACGCAAAGTTCGCAAAGCTTTATCAATATAGCCTTGCGAACTTTGCGTTTTATAAGCATAATCCCGAACAAAAAAACTTTGGAGCGCTTTACGGTAAAATCTCTACATAATCTTTACCGAAGTCATACTCAAAGAACCCGCCAATAACTTATCATTGAACAAACTCAAGTCTTCTGATTTTTCTTTTAGTCCTAAAGTGTACAATAAAGGCAAATAATGATCCGGTGTTGGAATCGCCAATTGAGTCGCTTTATTCATTCTTTCGAAATCAATCAATGGCTGAAAATTTCCATTTAATAAATAATCATTGATTGTCTCACGGGCTTCAATTGCCCAATCGAAACCATAATTGTCTTTATCAAAATTTCTAAAATCGACCAAACGAAGGTTATGAACAATATTCCCGCTTCCTATAATTAAAACTCCTTTGTGGCGTAAAGACTGAAGTTTCTGCGCCAACTCAAAATGATAGTTTCCGGACTTAGTATAATCAATACTCAACTGAATTACAGGGACATTGGCTTCAGGATACAAATGTTTGATCACACTCCAGGCACCGTGATCCAAACCCCAATGTTCGTCTAAATCGATGTGAACCGGTTCTAATATTTTTTTGGTTTCTGCAGCCAGTTCAGGACTTCCTTTTGCAGGATATTGCACATCGAATAAAGCTTGCGGAAAGCCTCCGAAATCATGAATCGTTCTTGGCATTTGCATGGCAGTAACTTTGGTTCCGTTCGTAAACCAATGTGCCGAAATACATAAAATCGCATTGGGTTGCGGTAATGTTTTTGCCAGATTACGAAAGCCCGCCACAAACTGATTTTCTTCGATAGCATTCATGGGACTGCCATGTCCTAAAAACAAAACCGGCATTTTATCTGTATTCGAAAACGCAGACGAAATCGAATGTAAGTCGTTTAGTGTTGTCATTGTAAGTTTCTTTATTTTGCCACGACCCGAGCGATAGCGAACAGGCGAAGCAATTTCACGAATTATTTTTATAAACTAAATAACTATCTACTGGTAATTAACAAAATAGCATCAAAATTACCGTGTCATTTTTTTTCTTGCCACAGATTAAAAGGATTAGAAAGATTTTTTTAATCTGTGAGAATCATTTTAATCTGTGGCTAAAATAATTTGTGCTAATTTGTGAAATTAGTATTTTATTCCTCAAAACTCTCGTCTTTAAATCCTATCAAATATAATTTATTTTTAGCACGCGTCATAGCGGTATAAAGCCATCTGATGTAATCGCGATCGATTCCGTTTGGTAAGTAAGGCTGTTCTATAAAAACAGTATTCCATTGTCCACCTTGCGATTTGTGACATGTAATGGCGTAGGAGAATTTAACCTGTAATCCATTGAAATATTCGTTTTCTTTTACTTTTTGGAATTTCTTATATTTCGTCGATTCGCTTTCATAATCTTTCATCACTTCTTCATACAAACGATTTGATTCTTCGTAGCTTAATGATGGCGATTCACTTTTAATCGTATCCAATAACAATACGGTTTCAAAAGGCTTCTGATCCGGATAATCGACCATCCTGATCTTTACTTTGGCAAAATTAAATCCGTATAATTCTTTGATTCCAAATAACTCCAAAACTTCAATAATATCACCGTTGGCAATAAATCCTGCTTCATCTGTTTCTTTCAACCAGAAATAATTATTCTTTACCACCATCAAAAAATCCCCAACCGAAAGTTCACTTTCTTTAAATAAAATTCGGGTTCTGATTTGTTCATTGTACTGATTCGCTCTCTTATTCGAACGAACAATAAAAGCGGTATCTTCAATACTGTAATTACTATACGCTGAATTAATAGCGTCCTGAATATCATAACCATCTGTTAGACGAACGATATCTTTGAATCGTTTTACATTAAACTTAAATTCCGTTATAAAAGTATCCTTAAGTAATTCACGTAATTCAGTTGCATTGTACAAAATTCCTGAACTTTCTTCCTGACGCATTACTTCGTCGAGTTCGATATGTTCGATTTCTTTGTTATAATGAACGCTTAAAGTTTGCACATCAAGCGCAGGACTTATATCTAAATTCACGGGTGGCAACTGAGCAGTATCTCCCAAAAGAATCATTTTGCAGTTGGTCCCGGAATATACATACGAAATCAAATCATCCAAAAGCGACCCGTTGTCATACAATTTCGAATCAGAATTACTATCTGAAATCATCGAAGCCTCATCGACGATAAAAATGGTGTTTTTATGTTTGTTTAATTGTTTGGTAAAAGCAATACCTCCACCAGCAGACTTCTTCGGAAAATATATTTTTTTATGAATCGTAAATGCCGGCGTATTCGAATAATTGGCAATCACTTTTGCCGCGCGGCCCGTTGGTGCCAGCAAGACAAACTTTTTATTGATATCTCCCAAGTTATTTACGATTGTAGAAATCACCGTTGTTTTTCCGGTTCCTGCATATCCTTTTAATACAAAAATAGTATCGTTATGTGTATCTGTCAGGAAAATAGCGATTTTTTGAAAAAAGATATCCTGTTTATAAGTGGGCGCAAAAGGAAATCGTTTTTGTAAAACGCCATAAAAAAGGGATGAATTCATAGAGGAAAAATTGAGATACAAAGTACGGGCTTTTAAATTGTAATGTCAATGTCAATTATAAAAATCAATATCAATGTCAAAATTCAATTACAATATCAATTTTAATCACAATCGAAAAAAAACAGTACCAAACCGTATGCTAAAAATTAATGTATTCAAAAAAACATTGAAATTGAGCCATTTAAATTTTGACAATGATTTTTGTAATTGATATTGAATTTTGAATTTTGACATTGATATTGTTATTTATTTTATTTGTAAGTTTGTAATCGCCTTAAATTCTTTCTTGTAAAACAGGTAACGAATTGTAAATCAACATGTCATTGCAAAATACTAACATCACTTCCAAAAATTACAAAAAGCTTTCTATTCAGGTTTCCCTGAATGGTTTTTCGTTTTGTTGTTTTGATACTCTAAATAATACCATTACAGCATTTAATGAAGTCAATTTTGACACTGCACAAAAAGCATCCAAAATTGAAGAATTATACAGTGCCGCATTTAAAAATCATCCGGAATTAAAAGATACTTACGACGAAATCCTCGTAATTCACAATAACAATCTTTCGACTTTTGTACCAACGGCCTTATTCGACGAAAATTTCTTAGGAAGTTATTTGCAGTACAATACAAAAGTTTTCGAAACTGATTTTTTTACTTTCGATAAGATTTCAAATTACGAAATGAATTCGGTTTACATTCCGTACATCAATATCAATAACTTTTTGATTGATACTGTTGGTTCGTTTGATTACAAACATGTCAACAGCATTTTAGTCGAAAAAATACTGGAAGCTTCAAAAAATAATGACGAGAAAAAAATGGTAGTGAATTTTAATCCTAACCATTTTGAAGTTATCGTGGTTCAAAATCAAAAACTGCTGTTATTCAATTCTTTTGAATACCAGACCCCGGAAGATTTTCTCTATTATTTGCTTTTTACAGCAGAACAATTGAGTTTAAATCCGGAAAGTTTTCAACTTGAATTATTAGGGACCATACATCAAAACGATCCGTTTTATGCGATTGCATACAAATACATCCGCCACATTTCCTTTTTGGATGTAAGTACCTTACAACAAAAAAACACCTTTTCAACTGCTCAAAATCAAAAACATTATATCTTATTTCAATCATGAGAATCATTTCAGGTAAATACAAAGGACGCCGAATTTTTCCGCCAAAAAACCTTCCTGTAAGACCAACGACCGACATGAGTAAAGAAGCATTATTTAATGTTTTGAACAATCATTTTAGTTTTGAAGGTTTAAAGATTTTGGATTTATTTGCCGGAACAGGGAATATTAGTTTTGAATTCGCTTCACGCGGAAGCGCTCCTATTACATCCGTCGATGGCGATTTTGGATGCGTAAAATTCATTAAACAAGTTGCATCAGAATATGATTTTGACATTGCAGCAACTAAAAGCGATGTGTATAAATTTCTGGACAACTGCAAAACTTCTTATGACATTATTTTTGCTGATCCGCCTTACGGATTAGATCAGGCTGCATTTGAAAAAATTGTTCTAACGGTTTTCGAAAGAGAATTACTGAACGAAGACGGAATGATGATCATCGAACATTCTAAATATACAAAAATGGAGCATTTGAGTAATTTCTCTTTTCAGAAAAACTACGGTGGTTCATTCTTTAGTTTTTTCGAATTGAACTCAACTGATGAAGAGGAAGAACTGACTATTAAATTAAATAAAGCTACAGAAGACGATGAAGGTTAATCTTCTTTTTACTTCTTTACAACATAAAATCCCTTGAAATTCAAGGGATTTTTTTATTTTTAATTAAGTCTATTAGAGTTCTCTTCCATGCTTTTACCTTTATACTCTGTTTCCTTTACTTTTCCAAAAGAGTATTTAATCGAAATTGCAATCTCATGCTCATCCACCAGATATCTTGCTTTTGAACTAATGTTATTAATTGTAAAGACTTCTTCTTCATTTATCTTTTTAAAGACATTATTAAAGTACAGACTACAATTCCAATTTTTAAAAAAAATCTTCGAAACTGCCATGTCTACAATTGCTCGTGCATTTCTTTCAAAAACCCCTTTATTTTGTTTCGTAACTGCCCTAAAACCAAGAACTGCCGTATATCCTTTTGGAATTTTGAATTCGTTGTTTGAATAAAAATACGTATAGGGTTTTGAAGATAAAAATACTGCAGAAGCATCTTCTATCTTCTCCGAAACAAAAACGAGTGAATTCGTCATAGTCCAGAATTTATAAGTAAAAGGTAATTCGAAATCAAGTACGAATGCTGATTCCTTGTCAAAATTCACATCTTTAAAAGTCATGATGTTCAGCTCCTTATCAAAGAAAAAACTATTGTAAACCGGATTTATATTTTGATAATACGTCAATTTCACCGATTTATCATGATACTGAAAAGTCGAAGAAATTTCGTTGACAATCGTGGGATCCAGATTGATATTTCTGGCATATAAAAAATAAGGATTTATATATGTAGTTCCCTGATTTAAAGAAGAATAACTGGGTCTGGAAATACTTTTGGCATAATTTAAACTAATATTTTTTGTACTGTCTAAAGCAACTGAAAATTGTGCTTTCGGAAAAAAAATAGTATAGTTTTTATTAATTAAAGGTGCTAAATCGGTTTTAAATTTTCCGTCTACATTGGTGTTTTCTACTCTAAATCCGACCGAGAAATCGACTTTTTTAATCTTTCCGGAAAGCTGACTATAACCTGCTAAATTTTGTTCTTTAAAATCATAATGGCTAAGTTCACTTTTACTTTTTTCATAATCAAATATGTCCGAATCAGATTTTGAATCTGCAGCAGCATACAATCCTCCTATTTCAAATTTCATTTCGTTTTTAAACTTCTTTTCAACATCAATTTTTCCTGAAAACACATTCACTTTAAATTTTTGATCCCGAAATTGTGCCAGTTCAAATTGAGTATTATTATAATTATTCTGAACCTGACTCCACAATCCCTGATCAAAATTAGAATATTGAAATCCAGTGAAAACCTCTGTATCTATAGCTTGTATCTTTTTTGTATAGTTAAGAAATGAGTTTACAAAATTCTTTTTACTGTCATTATCACTGTAGGTCAAAACATTATTTTCTACCTCTTTATTTTTATTATCTGTAATAGTATTGATAGGGAAAACGTCTTTTTGAAGTTTACTATTCACACTAAACGAAAAAGAATCATCTTCATTTATTTTGTAAAATAAACTGCCGCCAAAAATAAATTGACTTTTTTTTGAATAAGCTGTCACATCATATTTAGAGGTAATTTCGGCATTAGGAATCTGATAGTCTATACTATGATTTTCCCAAGGCTGTAGGTCATTGTAACTAAAATTGGCTTTCCACTCTAATTTATTCTTTTTAAAACTGGTATTCAACCCAAGAGAATTGCTGTACTTTTTCCTGAAAGAAGCAACTTCAGAAATCTCCGTTCTAAAACTATCTTTTTTGCTGAATTTACGTGTAATTAAAATTACAGAACGGCCTTCAGCTTCGTATTTAGAAGATGGATTCTGAATGATTTCGATTGTTTTGATATCGGCTACAGCCAAAGCATTCAAATCGTTCATTCCCACTTTTTGATTGTCAATATAGATTAAAGGATTTCCTCTCCCAACAACTGAAATACTTTCTCTATCTGAACTCACCTGAACTGTTGGCAATTTTGACAATAAATCTATTGTATTAGGAATTGCGTTATAAATAGAACTGGCTACATCTACTTTTATATTTCCATTTGTATTGGTAAAAGTCTTTTTATTCTGACTGACAACTACTTCATTAAGATCAGTCGAAATACTGTCTTTTGGAGTTTTATTTTGCGCATTTCCTATTAAAGAAATGAAGAAAAACAATAAAATCAGAAAAAGTTTAAAAGGCAAATAGAGGTTCATTTATAGTTGGTTTTAAAGTTGCAATCCTGCAAAAATGCTTCTAAAAAAGTGTACTGGAGGTTAATTGAAGGTTAATGCGGAGTTAATGTGTTTATTGTTTCATAAAAGCATTATTTTTGAATTGGGAAATTTGTCGTAGGTTTTACTGATCAACATGCATTGATTTCACGCAGATTCTGCAGATTTAGCAGATCAATTTAAATCTGTTTAAATCTGCGTGAAAAACAAAAAAAAATCTGTGTAATCCTATATAAACCCGATTGCTCTGCGGGCCATAACAAAAACAACTCATGAAACAAAGAATCAATTTATTAATAGTCTTTTCTGTCGTCGCTTTGATTGTTTTATCAGCTGTACAATGCTATTTGGTAAAAACGACTTACGATTATAAAGTGGCGCAGTTTCATACTGAGATCAAGAATGAAATTGCTAAAATTTCCAATAATTACAGTGACATTGATTCGGTTATTATTGCTAAAAAAGAGGCACTCTACAAACAGTTATCTGAAAATTATATTCAGGGCAAAAAAACCAAATCAGAAGTGAAGTCCTATATTCTTGACAATGAATATAACGATGTTTTAACCCAGAAAATTCAACGTAAGTTTCAAAGAGACTTACCCAACCTAAAAATAGATTTTGCTATTGTACTGAACAAGTTTGTGCTGTATCAAAACGCAAGAAAAGCGGATACCATTTTCTCCGAAAAACCTTTCATTCAAAACAAATTATACGGAAATCTGAGATCTTTAAACCATGCCTTTTTAGTTCGCAATTACGTTGGTACGACAAACGGAACTTACGCCAGTCAGGATTATAAATTATTGACAGAAGATTCAATGTATGTTTCTGTAATCGACTGGGAAATGATCATTTTAAGACGAATGATGTTCATTTTAATTCTGTCTTTGCTTTCGATAGTAACGCTGATAACGCTTTTTGTCATTGCTATAAAAGCTTTAATCAAACAGAAAAAGGTAAACGAGATCAAAACAGATTTCATTAATAATATTACTCACGAACTTAAAACACCTTTGTCGACTTTAGGGATTTCTACTAAGATATTAGAACGAAAAGATATTCGGGACAATGATGAAAATTTTAATGCCATCGTCAATACCATTTCCCGTCAGAACAATCGTTTACAGAATTTAATCGATCAGGTTATGGCAAATTCATTGGCTGAAAATGGAATTGAATTGCAAAAAGAAAAAATAGAAACGGAAGATTTTCTGTTAACAATCGTGAATGATTTTAAGATTACATATCCAAAAATCAATCTTCAAACTGATTTTCAAACGCAGAAAACCATTTTAGTTTTAGATAAGTTCCATCTGACAACCGCTTTTTTAAATGTTCTGGAAAATGCCGTAAAATATGGTTCAAATAAGATTACGATAAAAACAAGATTAGTTCAAAATCAATTTTCTATTAGTATTGAAGATGACGGAATTGGAATTGAAAAGAACAAACAATCACTTCTATTTGAAAAATTCTATCGCGTAGCACAAGGAAATCTTCATAATACAAAAGGCTTAGGTTTAGGATTGTATTATGTGGATCAAATTATAAAAGCGCATCAGGGCTCTGTTAGCGTTATGAGCGATATAGGAAAAGGAACCAGGTTTACTATTTTATTAAACGTTTAACATTACATTATTTTGAAAAAATTACTTTTAGCTGAAGACGATTTTGATTTTGCCGGGATTTTAAAAAAATATTTAGAATTGCATCAATTTGAAGTTATCTGGGCAGAAAATGGAGAAATAGCCTTAGACTATTTTAAAAACGAGGCTTTTGATATTTGCATTTTTGATGTCATGATGCCAAAATTGGACGGATTTTCATTGGCCGAAAAAATAATTACAATCAATCCTGAGATTCCATTTATTTTTCTAACTGCAAGAAAGTTAAAAGAAGACAAAATCATTGGGTTAAAACTAGGTGCAGACGACTATATCATAAAACCTTTTGAAGTCGACGAACTCATTCTGCGCTTGCAGAATATTCTAAAGAGAATCGAACAAAAACGAAGTCTAAACGGAGAGAATATAATTGAAATTGGTTCTTATATTTTTGATAATGAAAGATTAACTCTAAATAATAAAAATCATGTCCAGCAGCTCACAGAAATGGAAGCTTCTCTTATTGAGTATTTATATCTGAACCATAACCAGTTATTAAAGAGGGATCAAATTTTAATGTCTGTCTGGAAAAAAGATGATTATTTCTCAGGACGAAGTATGGACGTTTTTGTCAGCAGGCTTAGAAAATATTTTAATTCAGATCCAAAAATCAGAATTGAAAGCACTCGAAATATTGGTTTAGAATTTAAAATAGAAAAACCTTGATAAATCAAGGTTTTCTACTATATTTCTTGTGATTATTTCCCGATAACCCAGCCTAAAGTAATATTGCTGACAGGGACAAATTCAGTATCGTATTTATCAAAATTTACTCCGGGACCTAAATGTATCTCAAGATTAAATCTACCTTTGTAAGTACGTTGAAATCCCCACAGTGCTGCTACAGTAAAGGAAGGATCATAATTTCCATATTTTTCGTTGGTATTTAATGACTTAAAATTGTAATAAGCAGATGCAGCTACAAAATTTCCTGAATTGCGAGCGGTCCTTTTGCCTTTACCTGCTCTTTTTTCTAAATTATAATAATGACGAAACTGTTCATTGATCGTAGGAAAAACATACCAGCTTGATTCATCATAATAACTGCTATAGCGATAACCAACTCCTAATGTTACCTCAGAATAAAGTGTGTTTTTAGCATCAAAACCATGCTCATAAACAAAGCCCGGAAATAACATATTAATCTTAAACTGATTTTTGACTACAGAAACCGGAGCATCATTTTGAGCCTGAACAGCATTAATAAAAATAACAGCAAAAAGTAAGAACAAGTAGTTTTTTTTCATATTTGGTTTTAAATTAGTTGGCGTAAAAATAGCACTTAATAAAACAACCTTCTTAAAATATTTTCTGACTATATATTAATAAAGGATTTTACTGTAAATGATATAAGTTTTAGAATCAATTGTATAACATCATGCACAAACTGCGTAATACATTTGTAATGAAAACTTTAAAACCAAACATCATGAACCTAAAAAGATTTTTCGGAGGGTTACTTACGATCCTCGGAATAGTTGGTTTGATTTACACTGCAGTTATATTCGCAGGTACTTCAGGCGAAACACGAGACATTAAATCATTAATTATCTACGGCATACTTGGTATTGTCTTTTTCATGTCCGGCATTAGCTTAGTTCGTGCTACAAAAGATGAAGCATAGACTGCTAAGACAATAAAACATTACTTATTTTTTGATATAGAGGAGTTTTAACGCCATATTTTGCAGCTTCCTTCACAACAAATCTTGTAAGCGAATTTGCTTCTATTTTATTACCCGCCAAATAATCTCTATGCATAGATGAAGTCGCTTCCTTAGGCGATTTCTCTAGTTTTATGATGGTCTGATTTACAATATCTTCGGGTAATTTCAAACCTTTAGCTTTAGCGACCAATTCAATTTCAGTAAGCAATGCTATATAAATTGCCTTTGAATCCGGATTGTTTAAAACTTCGCCAATATTCTGATTTAGATAAGAAGTCACCGTAGCCAGAGCAGAAATAAAAATGAATTTCTCCCAAACGGTTTCTTCGATATTCTCGACCAAATAGCTCTCAATTTTAGCTTTTTGAAAAATACTTTGTAATTCATTTAATTTTGAAATCGGAGCCGTTTCAGAACCAAAAAACAGTTTTTCGTAAAAACCAATTTTGCGAATTGTTCCAGGTGAATGAATCATCGAAATAATGTAAACACAACCTTGCAAAACTTCATTGTCAGGATATAGTTGTAGAATACGTTCCGGCGCGTCAACGCCATTGTATAACGGAAGAATTGTAGTTGCTGCAGTGATACACTTTTTTAACGAAAGCAAACTTTCCTCAATATCATAGGTTTTGGTAGCGCAAATTAAATAATCGAGGATTCCAATTTCATCAGGATTATTCGAAACTAATTTTGGATAGACAATTATCTCAGAATCATCCGTAATGATTTTCAAGCCATTTTCTGCAATTGTTTTTTGGATTTCACCACGCGCAATAAAGATGATTTCAACATCATCAGACTTGTAATAGGCTTTCGCCAGAAGTCCTCCAAAATAACCACCTACTCCACCGAGTCCCAAAATTCCGATTCTTGTTTTCATAAAAAATTATTTAAATTCATTTTTTTTACCCCGAAAGCGATCGGTATCAAATTCCAATACTATAAAGTAAAGCAACCAAGTAGTTTATCTTTTCTCCCTTCGGTCGAAAAGACAAAAATACAGTTACTGCTTCGTAAAATAAACACAGACCAATAAAAAAAATCCACATAAATCTGCGTTTTCACGATAGCGAATCCGTGTCATCCGCGTACAATCCCGCAAAGTAATTATTCTTCTAAAACAGGATCAAGATTCAACTCCGTAAAATCATGTTCACTTTTCGAAATTACGATCGTCGCCACTGTATTTCCTATCAAATTGGTTATAGCGCGGGCCTCGCTCATAAATTTATCCACGCCCAGTAAAAAAGCCAAACCTTCCACCGGAATTTTATGCAAAGCGGTCAAAGTTGAAGCCAAAACAATAAATCCGCTTCCCGTAACTCCCGCTGCACCTTTTGAAGTGATCATCAGAATTCCGATTATGCTCAATATTTCGAAAAAACTCAAATGCACATCATACAATTGCGCCAGAAATATAACCGACATCGACAAATAAATCGAAGTTCCGTCAAGATTGAAAGAATATCCCGTTGGAATCACTAATCCCACGACTGACTTACTACAGCCCATTTGTTCCAGTTTCATCATAATACTGGGCAAAGCGGCCTCAGACGATGAAGTCCCAAGAACTAGTAAAAGTTCCTCTTTAATATATTTTAGAATCGAAAGAATACTGATTTTGTAGTACTTTAAGATACTTCCTAAAACTAAAAACACAAACAACGCCATCGTCAGGTAAACGCACAACATCAATTTGCCTAAAGGAATCATAGTTCCCAGCCCGAACTTACCAATGGTGTAAGCCATTCCGCCAAAAGCACCAATCGGAGCGAGATACATAACATATTTTAATCCCGTAAAAACCACTTTCGAAAAACGTTCTAAAACCAGAATCGTCTGCTCTCTTTTTTTATAGAAATTCAATGTAATTCCGCAAACAATCGCAGCCACTAAAACCTGTAAGGTAAAATTCGAAAAGAAAAACTGCAGCCACGAAAAATGTTCAGCAGTACCTTTTGTATACTGGCTGGCATCTCCAAAAGTCAAACCAGACCGATCTATTTTTCCGGGTTTAAAAAAATAGGCTACTGCTACACCAATTGCCAAAGCAACTGTCGAAACTACCTCAAAATAACCGAGGGCTTTAATCCCAATTCGTCCTACTTTCTTAAGATTACCCATTCCGGAAATTCCCAAAACAATCGTCAGAAAGATGATTGGACCAATAAAAAGTTTAATAATATCGATAAATCTTTTTCCTAACATTTCCATTTTTACCCCATTTTCGGGCGAGAAATGTCCAAGTAGAATTCCGGCAATAATAGCAATCAGAACCCAAAAAGTAAGATTGGTAGTTATAGTATAAAAAACACTTTTTTTAGGTTTAAATGTCTTTTGAGGATTGGTTATATGCATAAGGACAGATTAGTTTTTATTTAAGTAGAACGTAACGGTTGGCTTTTGAATATCTGATTTTGAAGAATTTTCTTCAGTAGAAGAAGCGAATATAAATGCGCTTATAAGAAGGGTATATTTTTTCATGATTTAATTTTTTATCAAATAAAGCTATTTGCAATATCGTTTTCGTGCTTAATAATTTTTTAAAATAACAAAATAAAGTTAACTTAAAGTATTGACCGGAAAACAAATAAGAAAAAAGACTTCGAAAAGCAATAGTATTACTGAACAGAGATAAATAAAATACAGTACGAATGCAAATTTCGCAGTAGGATTTTTTAAATTAATATTAGTTGCGATTGAGATGCTTAATATTAAAAAAATGCAGACCTATAAGCCGGATTCTGTCTCTGATAAATCAGAGCCTTATCATTTATCTAGACTTACAATTACTCATAAGTTCGAGCTACCTACCCTTCAACAACGGACGAGAAGCCCTTAAATGCTGATATACTTGGTATTTCACCGCATAGAGTTTACCTGGTTTCACTACAGCATTACCTGTACATACTTTCTGTTGCACTTGTCCTGAAGTTATTACTAACCCCGACGGGTGTTACCCGCTATGCTTCTCTATGGTGTCCGGACTTTCCTCCCTCCCGATCCCGATAACAATCGGGACGGGACGACGATAAGGCGGTCTGCGGCGCAAAAGTAGCGATTTATACACTAACAATAATGATTTTAAATTTTAGTTTTTTGCCTTATTTTGATAACTTTTTAATTTTAAAAGAGTTATCTTTAAAATCCATAATTTTAAAATTCAATTATCATGATTAGAATGTATCACTACGCAACTGTTTCAAAAGCTTTAGATCAATTGAATGAAAAAGGATTTACGTTTGATTTTAATTTAAACTCAGATGTGATTAAAAAAAATCCTGAAAAATTTGAAATTGTTCATGTGTATCGATACGAAGGGGATTCAGACCCTGGCGATGAAGCAGTTGTATACGGAATTAAATCAATATCAGGTAAAAAAGGCGTTTATGTAGCAGGCTTCTCCGCCGACTCAGATCAGGAAACTGCCAAATTTTTAAGCGATTTGAGTATAAAAGGAAGATAATAAATAAACAATCAGTCGCTGAGTTTAAAATGCTTTATACTCAGCGACCTAAATACTTAATTTGTTATTTTCAAACGATTAATTCCTGTGTAAATTCACTTTCTTTTTTTATTAGTTACTATCACTTAAATCGTCGGATATCTAATTTTTCTACAATCTATGTTATGCCGAGGAATGACAAAAATGAAAGTAAACGTTGCGAACTTTGCGTAAATCCTATGCGTTCTTTGCAGTTAAAAACGTTCCTCGAAAAGAGAAAAAAATCCTCGTGAATCTGCGTGCCCTTTTTTTGTGCTCATTTCACTAAAAACTCTAAAACTGACTTTTTAAATCCATTCTTCCATGAATAATTCGAATAATTTCAATTTCACTATTTGAAATAATCCGATAAAAAAGTATATGTTGATTCGATTTAAAACCAAATAATTTTTCTGCTATGATATCGTATTTTTTGCCAAGATTTGGATTTTCGGCTATTTCCAGGCAGGAATTTAAAAGTAAAAGATAATATTTATCCGCCTGACTTTCTGACCATTCATCATAAGTATAATTCCAAATATTAGTTAAATCTTCAACTGCTTTATTCGTTAGATGATATTTAGCCATTTTTTCTCTTTGCTTTTAAACTTTCAAGATGTTTATTAGCGTCAAAGTTTTCAGCACGTCCACTGTCAATTCCGTCCTGAACTGCTTTCTTTAAAATAATTAGTTTATTTTCTTCTTCTTCCAAGAGGCGTAATCCGGCCCTGACAACTTCGCTGGCATTTTTAAATCTTCCCTCAGAAAGACTATTTTCAATGAAGTTTTCAAAGTGATTTCCCAGTGATATTGATGTATTTCGTCCCATAACATTTATACTTATTTCAAAGTTACCAATTTTAGGTAACACTTCAAAACTGTAACAAACTTTAAATTTAGATTCTTTGCATTCTTTACGGTTAAAAACGTTCCTCGAAAACACCAAAATCCTAATAAATCAGCGCTTTCTTGACAGCGAATCCGTGTCATCCGCCTGCCATCTCTCACCAATAGCCAAAAAAAAGTCCATCGTAAGACGGACTTAAAAAAACAACTAATAAAATAAATTATGCTGTTGGTATTTTTAGCTTCCAACCCGGCTGAATCAAAGCTGGATTTTTAATAATATCTCTATTAGCTTCAAAAATAGCTTCCCAGGAAACACCGTGTGCTTTTCCTATTTTCGATAACGAATCACCACTGACAACGGTATATTCTGTTGTTGTTCCTTCAGCAACAGTAATATTCATCACCACATCTGCCGATCTAAAATCAGGATCTGTTTTGCCGTAAGCCTGCCAAAGTTTTTCCTTGTCTTCTGCAGATTTTGCTGTACCATCAATATACAATACATTATCCTGCTCTCTTATTTGCAAATTGGCTATTCCTAAATTAGTAGCCAAATCTGTCAACTCTTTGTATTTATCTTTTAAACTCATAGCTTCCTTTATTTAATAGTTAACTTATTTTCCACCTTTTTAGGCTTCAATTCCTGTACACTTTTTATCAAATTCGGCAATTGGTCTCTTTTGATAGTTCCGGTAAGCGTTACCACACCATCTTTCACTGTAGCACTCACTCCGTTATACGTTTTCACCACTTCATTTACGGAAGTACTTAAAACGCTATCGGGATTAATTTCAACAGGAGCGGGAGTACTCACAGTTTCCGGTGCTGCGATTTCGCAATTATTCACTACTGATTTAACGCCTTTAATACCTTTAATAATACTCTCCGCATTTTGTTTAAAAACATCATCTTTACAAATACCTGTAATAGTGGCAACACCATCTTTTACAGTAACTTCAACTCCTGGTAAAGCACTCAGTTTTGCAGTAATCTCTTTTTGAATATCTGCATCTTTAGGTCCACAAGCCACTAATGAAATAGCAAGACTCACTCCTAATAAAATAGATTTAATTCTCATAATAGATATTTTTTTAATTAATTAACTATTTAAAGTTAACGAATTAATCAATAACATATTACAAAATAATCTTACAATTTCGATTCTTGATGATTTCTTAAAAATAGCGCATAAAAAAAGTCCTGAATTTTGTGATTCAAAACTTTTTTACTTTTTGGAAAATTCCCATCGTTATTTAGTCCAAATAATTCTCAGGATACATTTTTTGTCCATACTTTTCAAAAAGGGAACTTATTTTCTCTTTCGTTTCATTTTCTGAATTTGAAGAATCACTTTCTAAATAATTTGCCATTTCCTCAAACAAATCATCCAATCCGGCTGGAGCTACCGTACATAACAATTTAGCAGGTTTGTCGGTTATATTTTTAAAACCATGTACAATTCCTCCTTTCGGAATATTGATAAAAGAATGCTGCTTCGCGATATAATTTCCCGATTCTGATTTGAACGAAACTTCTCCTTCCAACACATAAAAAGTTTCTGTGAAATCAGCATGCGAATGCAAATTCGGGCCAGCTCCCGGAGGAACCGACATTTCGATTACAGCATATTCTCCATTGGTTTCTTTTCCTGAAATGATGATGCGATAGTTCCCTCCGGCTATTTTTAGTTTTTGGCCTTCGGTTTCGTTAACGGTTATGATTGGTTTTACTTCTCTCATTTAATATTGGTTTGATTACGATCACGGGCAAGACGCTCGCGCCAGCGTGAAAGCGAGAATATAGATTATTTAGAAATTATATCAAAAATGCTCTTTTGTTTCAGCAATTTAGCCTGTAAAAATGGAATGCCAACCGGAAAACACCATGCGCCGGCAAAATAAAGAAAATCAGGAATTCGATTATTCTTATGCAATAGTGTTAACTTTTTTGAAATAAAGTAGCTGAGATAGATGTAACTAAAAAATACAATCAATAAATAAAGGCCTGCAATGCTCCCTATAATAGCCCAGGTAGAATTTTCTAATAAAAATTGTTTTTTCGTGATGTCCAGACCAAGATTTATAATAAACATAATCAGGCAATAAGAAAAAAATATCCAATACGAAATTTTAAAATAAAGCGTATTTGACCTCTCTTCCTCTTCAACATAATATACTACAGCCCAAACCCAGATAAAATAAATTAAAACCGCAATTGTAATTGAAATTAAAAATAGAGGAAAAATAAACTCAAAATTCGCAAATATCGAAATTAAGGTAATTATTGCAGATATCGCCATTGCAAGAAAAGGAACTAACATTAATAATATTGCTAAAGTTCCTGGTTTTAATTTTAAAATTCCTGTGAATATTTTTTCCATTATAATAAGGTTAGTTTATGTATTGCACTTTAAAAACTCAAAATCAATTAAGCTAAAAATGCGCTTTTGGTTCCTGCTAAAATAATCCTTTTTTGTTACAAATAAATTAAGCATGAAAATTATGGAATACCCAGTTTTATTATGCTACACCAAATTGACAAAAAAAGCTTTTATTTTCTTAATTTATTAAAGGTTTTTCATCAAAATTAACGCTTACTTTCTCATATTCAAAACACTCAAAAATCCTCTAAGATTTGTTGTTTTCAGATTTGTGAATTGGCAATTTTCAGCCTATCTTTGCTATCGAATAATAAAGAATATGGAACAATTTGTAGTATCGGCCCGTAAATATCGCCCACAAACCTTTAAGGATGTTGTAGGTCAGAAAGCCATTACCAACACTTTGCTGAATGCCATAGACAGCAATCACCTTGCTTCTGCCCTTTTATTCACAGGACCACGTGGAGTTGGTAAAACGACTTGTGCACGTATTTTGGCCCGCAAGATCAACCAGCCCGGGTATGATGATCCTAACGAAGATTTTGCTTTTAACGTTTTTGAGTTAGATGCGGCTTCCAACAACTCGGTTGACGACATTCGTAGCCTGATTGACCAGGTTCGAATCCCACCACAAACCGGACAATATAAAGTCTATATTATTGACGAGGTTCATATGTTGTCTTCGGCAGCTTTTAATGCTTTTTTGAAAACGTTAGAAGAACCGCCAAAACATGCTATCTTCATCTTAGCAACTACAGAGAAACACAAGATTATCCCAACGATTTTATCTCGTTGTCAGATTTTTGATTTCAAACGAATTACCGTAAAAGATGCTAAAGAACATTTAGCTGAAGTTGCAACAAGTCAGGGAATCAATTTTGAAGACGATGCTTTGCACATTATTGCTCAAAAAGCTGATGGCGCAATGCGTGATGCTTTATCTATTTTTGACCGTGTAGTTTCGTACTGCGGAACAAACTTAACCCGTCAGGCCGTAACTGAAAACCTAAACGTTTTAGATTACGAAACTTACATTAGTATTACCGATTTACTGTTAGAAAATAAGATTCCGGATCTTTTACTGGCTTACAATGATATCCTCTCAAAAGGTTTTGACGGACATCATTTTATTGCCGGTCTGGCTTCGCATTTCAGGGATTTACTAGTAAGCAAAACTCCTGCCACAATCGCTTTGCTTGAAGTGGGTGAACAGGCACAACAAATGTATGGCGTACAAGCACAAAAATGCTCTCAGGACTTTTTATTAAAAGGAATTGATATTGCCAATGATTGTGATTTAAAATACAAATTAAGTCAGAATCAACGTCTTTTAGTTGAATTATGTTTAATGCAATTGGCCTCTATCAATTTTGATGGAGAAAAAAAAAAGTTGAGCAATTCATAATTCCCCCTACTTATTATAAAAATGGTGGTTATTCTATAGTTGAAGTCAAAGATTCGAAAACTGAAACTACAGAAGTTTCAAAGCAAACTGCCAATGCAGGATCCGCTACAACTGATACTCAAAAAAACGAGGAAACTCCTGTTATTCCAAAACCTGAAGTAAGCAATGAACCTAAAATTTCTGCTTTCTCACTATCAAGTATTCGCAAGAAAAAAGAACTGGAGGCTAACAAGCAATCTTATGTAAAACCTACTTCTGTAATGCCAACAGAAGACTTTACGGAGACAGAAATGTTAGTGCAATGGAATAAATATGCCCAACGTTTGGGTGATAAAGGTTTAAGAATTATGGAATCGTTATTATTAATTAACGACCCAACTTTAAACGGAACGACTATTACACTTGAATTGCCTAATGAAGGTTCTAAATTAGATTTCGAAAGTCAGATGAATGGTCTTTTAGGACATTTAAAAGGCCACTTACACAATCACGATATTAAGATCGAGATCATTGTAAATGAAGCTATCGAAATGAAAAGGAGTCTTAACGATCAGGACAAATACAATCGTTTAATGGAGATTAATCCAAATATTGATCTTTTGCGTACTACATTTGGTCTGGACCTGCATACTTAAGATTGTAAGTACAAATTGCACTAATTTTTATTTTCAAATTTTATAAAAATTAATTCGCAAAAATTAGTGCAATTGATGTGAATACTTATTTATTTCTCCAGCCAAAATTGAATACTTTTTCAAGCCATTTTTTTCTTTGTTCTTCGCCAGCAGTTTTAACAATCCCGATATAACTGATTTTTACGGCTTTGACTCCACAAAATTCTAAAGTAGATTTCTTTAATTGATTTATACTTGGCCTACCGTAAAAAAACCTGTAATACCAACCAGGCTGATCTAAAGTCGTGATAATATGTGCGGTTTTTCCTTTTA
>NZ_CBDIDC010000011.1:0-820565 GCF_965277525.1 Flavobacterium sp.
TCTCTCCAGAAATGTTTACTATCTGGATTGTTTCCGAAATGACAAATTAATTGGTTCACTATACCAAAAGGAATGAAACTCTCAAACTTTAATATAAAAGTTGGTTTATCCAAACCAAAAGTTAAAATATCATAGTTATTTTTAACTTTTATATCATTTGCCAAAGGTAAAAAACTTGGAATAATGTATTTTTTGTCTTTCTTATTGTGAAATATGACCTTTTGAAGATGAAGTAGTTGTGTTATTTTTATATCGTTGTTTGCAATATTTAAGAAGTTATTTTCACTTATTTCTCCTCGACTCTCTATTAAATCTTTTTTTGTTAAAATCTTTGTGTGAATATATTTTGTAAGCAATGAAGGATTTAACCATGCAACATCTTTTAATTCATCGAAATCTTTATAGTATAAAATTAAGCCTTGACGATGTAATTGATCTAAATCTTCTATTAAAAAATTTAATATATCTTTAATAGTTTCATTACCTCTAGGTTTTCGTTATAGTTTTTTAATATATCTTTAAGCTCAATATACTCTTCAGAAGAATAGTTAAAAATAAAACTTAAAAATTTACCATACCAAATTGGTTGACTAACTTTAAATCTATCTTGTTTCTTTTTTTCTTCAATTTCATAAGCAAGATTTGACTCAAGAAAATCTAAATTAATTTTGTGTATTTTTTTTGAGTCAATTGATTTTTGATTTAAAGCTATAAAAAACTCATTTGATATATTTAATTCTTTAACCCATTCTTTTTTTATAACTCGATGATCTTCATCAGCATGAGTTTGAGCAATTAAAATTATATCATCTTTTAAATTAATGTCATTATAATTATTAAATCTGTTACCATAATGGTATTTTAATTGATTTAACCAGTACTCTTTGGTAAAGTCTCTAGTTAGAATATCTTTTGTTTTATCAGTCCTAATTTGATTTTTATCTGTCTTGACATTCCATAATAGTATGTTGATTGAATCATTTGTCAAAAAAGCCTTATATATACCATGATAATAATCTTGACCTCCGAAATCAAAATAAATTATTTCAGGTAATTTATTTCTAGTTGTTTTGGGGTAATTTTCAATTCTAATAATATGGGTACTATCAGTAATTGAATCTATTTTTCTGTTTTTTTTATTTGCTATTAGATAATTTAACAATGTTGATTTTCCAGCACCATGGTTACCTAATAATAATACTTTAATAGGAAGAATGTAATTTTTATTTTGAGCATTGCGTTTTTTACTTAAATAATTTTCAATCGTAGAAAGATGATTGTCATATTTTGAAAGTTTCCAGTTTTGTTCAGTAACAATAGGATTATTATCAATGATAATTTTTTTAAGTGACATTAAAAGATCTTCCAAATCACTTATTTCTCTTAAATTGTTAGAATGTAAATCTAACATCTCAATAGTTTTTAAATTCTTCAAAAAACTAATATTACTCAAGTTATTATTACTAGCATTTAGTGATTTTAATGTTTCAAAATTTCCTAAATTAATGATTGAATTAATTTTATTATTATTAATATAAATATGCTTAAGCTTTACTACTTTTTTAAGATTATTAACTGTTGTTATTTTATTGTTACTTACATTTAATTCTTCGAGCTCTATTAAATTCCCAATAGCTTTAATTTCTTTTATTCTCCAACTATTTATATTCCTATCATTTTCCCAATCACCACCGATAATTAATTTTTTTAATTTTTTTAATTTTGATATTTGGATTGGTATTTCATAAAGATTATTTCGTATCCCTGAGTTTTTACTAGATATTTTAACCCAATCACTGCCAATGTATTCTGCCCATTCATTACTTAAAATTAGTTCTTCTAGATGTAAACATTTAAATAAATTAGGGATTAAAGTAAGATCTGTAATACCACAAAAACTAAGATCAAGAAAAACTTGCTTATTCTTTAAACATTGTTTTATGCGTGTATTAGCTTTTTCATATATTATTTTGAACCACTCTATAATTGAATAGTCCCCCCTTAAATATATCTCCATTGGTGGATATACAAGAGGGTTGTCAAAAAAATTATAGTTTCGGGTAAATTCTTCATTTTTAATTAAACCATAAATTGGGCTTAAATCGAAAATATAATTGTTAGTAAATATAAATTCATGTAAATGGTTTAGTTTTTTTAAACTAGAAATGTCATTAATTTGATTATTATCAAAGAAAATTCGTTCTAATTCTTTAAGATTTGTCAAGGATAATATATCTACTATAGAATTACTATTAGCTGATAATGTCTTAATTTTTCTAAAGTTTTTGATTACTGAAATATCACTAATTTTATTAAAACTTATATTTAGTATTTTAAGCATTTTAAGCTCGTTTAAAATGGAGATGTTAGATATATCATTTTTGAATAAATGAAGTGTTTCTAAATTTGTTAGTTTTGACAAAGGACTTACATCATTAATGTTATTTTCTCCCAAATTAAGAAACTTTAAATTTGTCAAAGCTTGAAGAGGATTAATATCAGTAATGATATTACTTTCTAAATAAAGAGATTGTAAATGTTTTAAATTCTCCAGAGGTTTTAAATCTGATATTTGCAGATGAGAAAGATTTAAAGCTATAATGTTTCTATCTTTATCAAGACTTACTGATCTGTTTATTTTTAAAAAGTTTTTAGTGAATTCAGTAATATATAATTCAGTTCTAAGATGATCTTGTAATTCTAAAATCTGTATTGTTTTATCCATTTATAGTTTATTTGCATTCACTGAATATCTAAAGAAAACGTATTCAATTAAAAAAATATATATTTATTTTTTATACCATTATTTTCCGATTGATAAATATAGATATTATTTTATGAACACTTTTACGGAAAACCGTAAAGAAAATAATTGCCCCGATCGCGCAGATTTACTCTCAATCGTTAGCGCGGATTTGCAATCCGTGCCCGCAAAGATTGGATACAATGCAAATCAAAAAATTTCGATTGTCGATATGTTTTCCAGAAGGCTATAGTTTTTTTCAAAACAGATCTAACAAAACAACATCTAAATCATTTTCTAAGCCTGAATAATTCCTTGCCGAACTAAAATAATAATCTTCAGCTGAACTAACAGTTTTATCTTTTACAGGATTATTATGGATGTAATCTATTTTTTGCTTAATAAATTTATTACTGTAAATATGTTCTGCATGGTAACCATTTTGCCATACTTTATAAGTCTGATCTTTTTTTAAATGCACACATGCCTTTTGAAAGTATTCAAGCATCCATTCTCTTCTGCTTTCAGGTTCATCTATTATAGTTTGTATTATTTTTTTTGATGTAAATTTTTTAAAATCTCTAATAATATCAGATAATACAAAATCATTCGTTCCTTTGCAAAGCAAATGAATATGGCTGCTCATAATACAATAAGCATAAATTTCTAAACCTTTATTTTCCTGACAATACTTTAAAGCACTTATTAAGATGTTTTTCTGATTTAGTCTTGTAAATATATCTATCCATCCTACAGCAGTTATAGTTATAAAATATGCTTCCTCAGTTGTTGTTGCTTTGTATTTTGTTGACACGTTCTTTTTTCCTACAAAAATAAAAAGTATAGCGGAAATTTTAATCTTTTATTTATGTTTTGAAGAAATTACTTTGTGGGCACGGATTGCAAATCCGCGCTATCGTTGCGGAAATATATCTGTGCGAATGTTTTTTTACAAAGAGAACTAACAAATCTTTGCGGACACAGATTGCAAATCCGCGCTATCATTGCTGAGATAAATCTGTGCGATCGGGAGAGTGTCACTTGTAAACATAATAAAAATCAAAATAAATATAGATTTTGCAGCCAGCTCTTTAAGGAGTTACTAACCTGGATGCTTTATATTTCCATTTTTTTAATGGCTCATTATATTCAAATGTGTTTTCGGATAATTGGTAAGCATTGGCATGAACGTATGTAATTAACCTTTTACTTTTCAGGATGAACTCTGATGGGAAAAATTCCATTTGGGTGGTTAAAAATTTGTCTAATGCAAAATTTTTATTTTTGTCCTGAATGTAAAAATTATAGGTTGGACCTCCATTTCCTCCGGAATCATTTTTTACGGCGAAATCTTCTCTGTTATCAAAATTAAAATCTGCCACTATGATATCTCCAAAATCGTTGTCTATAATTTGAGCATTTTTATTAATTCCGGTTGAATACGATCTTACGGTTTTACAATCCTTAAAAGTTTTTTGAAAAAGGTAACTTGCACCAAAACTAAATTCCTGTTTCTTATTCGTGATTTTGTTGTAGACTATAACTTTTACAGCATTACTATCGATCTCTTCGTTAGCATTTGCTATTTTTCTAAGTTTTATTTCAAAATTAAATTCTTTAGATAAATTTTTGTGTAAACAAGTTTGGCCCAAAACTATTTTTGGGAAAATGATGCAAAGCAATACAATAATACTATTTTTCATTTTAATTCAGATTCTGTTGTATGTAAATAATAAATAACTTGTTCGTGTAGAAAAATTATCTTTCTCAAATGTATTTATTATTTCTTATAAATGATTAAGGATTTTTCTATAAAGTCTGTCGTTTCGGGGAATGCGACTCGAGCGATAGTGTACAGACGAAGTAAATCTTCTCCAGTAACTCCGCAACGAGAATCTAATCTTTGTCGAGCTTCTAGCAGAGACTTTTCTCCCGAAGCTTCGGGATCGAAATGGCAAAAAATGAGTATAAAAACTTTTTGACTTCAGGTTTTTGCGAGATTAAAAAATTCTGCTAATCTCCGCACTATTTTGTGAATCTCTGTGAAACCAAATCTCACAAAAAAAAAGACGATACTTATCAGGTATCGTCCTTAAGGTGAATTTTAATTTACATTCTCCGATCCTTACGGATTCTTGAATGCCGCATTAAGCGTACAGTTTTTGGTAAACTACTAAAATGAAGACTAAACGCAGGTTATTCGTTTATGATATCGCCTTCTTTAGTTTCTTCGCTGGCAATTTTTACCAGTTTATCTTTCAGGTTTAAATCTCCGAAAATTTCAATTTTATCGTCGATTTCTCTTCCTTTTTTTACATTTACTCTTGTTGCTTTGTGGTTGACTACTTTGATTACGAACAAACCTTCGGCAGAACTCACCAGTGCTGATTTAGGAATTACAAACGTGCTGTCTTTTGCGTTAAGCGGTAACAAAACTTCGGCAACCATTCCTGGTAATAAATCACCTTTTGTGTTATGAACGTCCATTTCGACTCTTTCAGAACGTAGTTTTAGGTCTAAAGCTCCTGACATTCTTGTAATTGTCGCTTTGAAGTTTTCGGGTAATGATTTTACATTAAACCCCATTTCGTCGCCTACGTGCAAATATCCTGTGTACAATTCCGGAACAGAAACTGCCAAACGTAATTTGCTTTGTTCCTGAATCGTTAATAAAGGCAAATCAGATCCTTTTCCCGCCGGACCAACAAAGGTTCCTAAATTAACATTTCTGGCGGCAACAACTCCGTCAAAAGGAGCACGGATTTCAAGATACCCTCTCATAATCGACACTTCTTTGTGGGCTGCAACTGCTGCCTGATATTGTGCGTAATCAGAGTTTTTCTTTCCGTTTGCCATTTCTAAATCATTTTTAGAAATAGTACCTTCAACTTTACTGGTTTCATACAAACGGTTGTAGGTGCTTTTGCTAGTTGCATATATGGCTTCCATCGATTTTAGTCTTGATTCGGCTCCGGCCAATTGAGAACTAATTTCCGGTGCTTCAAGAACGATCAATAATTGGCCTTTTTTTACTTTGGTACCAATATCTACTTTTAGCAATTTTACAAAACTACTTACTTTAGCATACAAATCTACTTGTTGAAAACCAGTTAATTCGGCTGGTAAACGCAACTCTGTAGTTAGTTTTTCTTTTTCTAAAGAAATAGTTTCTGTTTTAGGTTCAATTTCGGCAGTAACAGTTTCTTCTTTTTTAGAGTTACAGCTGTTAAGGAAAAATAATGCTGCAAAAAGTACTACGGTCGATATAATATTTTTATTTTTCATTTTTAGGATTTAATGATGATATATAATGGATGCTTTCTTCGTCTTCAGGATCTAAAGAAACAGATTGTGTTGTTGTTTTTTCTTGTGCCCAGGCAAAGATAAGTGGCAGGATTAGCAATACAGCAAAAGTGGAGAATATTAATCCACCAATTACGGCTCTACCTAACGGAGAAACCTGATCGCCACCTTCGCCATGACCAATTGCCATTGGTAACATTCCGGCAATCATGGCAAATGATGTCATGATAATAGGACGAAGACGCAACGCCGCAGCTTCACGAGCCGATTCTAAGGCATTACCATTTCGTTTTCGAAGCTGTTCTGCATTCGTAACCAATAAAACGGCATTCGCAATCGAAACCCCAACCGACATAATAATACCCATGTAGGATTGTAAGTTAAGCGTAGAACCTGTAATTGTAAGCATTAATAATGCTCCTAAAACTACCGCTGGAACCGTTGTTAGAATCACTAACGAAACTTTGAACGACTGGAAATTAGCGGCTAACATTAAGAAGATTACAAATATGGCAACCAATAATCCGACTTGTAAACTGCTTAATGTTTCTACCAATACTTTACTCATACCAATTGGAGTGATGAATAACCCCCGAGGCAATTCTCCCAATGATTTGATTGTTGCATCAACATCTTTTACTGCCGTACCTAAATCGGTCTGGCTAATGTTTGCTGTAACGGTAATGTATGGCATAGCCCCTAAATTGTCGTTTTCACCACTTACAAATCCGGGTGTAATTTTTGCAACATCGCTTAATACCGGACGAAGTGAATTTTTTAATACCGGAATTTCTCCAATATCTGTTTTAGTCTTCATCTGGTTTAGCGGCACCTGAACCTGAACAGCATAAGATAATCCGGCTCTTTCATCTACCCATGTATTTTTCTCGGTATATCTTGATGATGAGGTCGATGCTACTAGCGATCTCGAAATATCATTTAAATCTACTCCTAATTCAGCAGCACGAGTTCTGTCGATATCAATATTCATGGCCGGGTAATGAATAGGCTGACCAATTTGTACGTCTCTGAAATAAGAGATTCTTTTCAGTTTCTCTACAATTTGATTCGCATATAATTCATTTTTCTTTTTGTCTTTTCCGGCAATACGAACTTCGATTGGAGTAGGAGATCCCTGGCTTAAAACTTTATCTGTCAATTCGATAGGCTCAAAAGAAAGTTTTACATCCGGAAGCACTTTTTTAATTCGGTTTCTAAACTCGTCTTTAAAGTTATCCATATCCGTATGATAATCTTTTAAACTCACCTGAAATACTGCTTCATGAGAACCTGCCATGAACAAATAAATTGGGTTAATCGAGAATAGGGAAGGGTGTTGCCCTACATAAACTGAAGAAATTCCGATATGTTCTTTACCGACCATTTTTTGTAATTCTTTCAGAACAATGATCGCTTTTTCTTCGGTACGTTCTAAACGAGTTCCGTCAGGAGCACGCATTCTTAACTGAAACTGACTTGAATTTACTTTTGGAAAAACATCTTTACCAATAAAATTAAGAAGCGTTACAGCCAGCAGCGTAATAACAATTAAATACACTAAAGCAGCTGCTTTTCTATAAGGAAATAAGCGATCCAGCGTTTTCATAAATCGGATTCTGAAACGCTCGAAAGCCCCAATTTTTCCGTCACTGTTAGTATCGTCTTTTTCTACATATCCTTTTTTCTGCGTGATTAGATCTCTTTCAGATTCCGGAGTTATACCGCTATCGTTAAATTCTGCCTCGTCATCTGTAATACCAGGCGCATGATCGTGTTTTTCATGTCCTTTCATCAACCAGTTGGCCATTACGGGCACAAAGGTCTGAGATAGTAAAAACGAAATCACCATTGAGAAACCAATCGCTAAAGCCAATGGCAGGAACAAAGCTCCCGGAATCCCGACCATGGTAAATGCCGGAGCAAATACGGCCAAAATACAAAGTAAGATCAATAATTTAGGCAATGCAATTTCCTGACAGGCGTCCCAGATGGCGAGTGCCTTGGGTTTCCCCATGTCGAGATGCTGGTGAATATTTTCGATCGTTACGGTACTTTCATCCACCAAGATACCAATGGCTAGTGCCAATCCGCTTAGAGACATTAAGTTGATCGTTTGCCCGAATAATTTCAGGAATAAAACTCCGGAAATAATCGAAATAGGAATCGTTAAGATTACAATTAAAGCGGCACGTTTGTCACCAAGGAAAAGTAAAACCATTAATCCGGTTAAAACGGCTCCAATAATTCCTTCAGTAATCAAACTTTTTACAGAGTTGATTACATAAACTGACTGGTCAAATTCGTAAGACAATTTTACGTCTTCCGGTAATGTACTTTGAATTTTAGGCAGTTCCGCTTTTAATTTCTGAACCACATCCCAGGTCGAAGCATCTCCGGCTTTTGCGATACTGATATAAACCGAACGTTTTCCGTTTACCAACGCATAACCTGCCGTAATATCTGCACCATCTTTTACAGTAGCAACATCGCCTAATTTTAAGTTTTGAACGCTTCCTTTAAACAAAGGAATATTCTCAAAATCTTTAACTTCTTTAATCGTATTGTTCGTTGGTGTAATATAGTTTTTATCACCTATTCTTACGTTTCCTGATGGAGCCGTTTGGTTGTTTACACGAATTGCTTCAACAATTTGATCCGGCGTCATATTGTGCGAACGCAATAAATCTGGATCAACGTTAACCTCTATAGTTCTTGGGCTTCCACCAAAAGGCGAAGGCGATAATAAACCGGGAATAGATGTAAACGAAGCACGAACGTAAACGTTGGCTAAATCCTGTAATTCGTTGTTTGATCTAATTTTACTGCTCAAAACCAATTGACCAATTGGCAAAGATGAAGCATCAAAACGAATGATAAACGGAGGTTGTGTTCCCGGAGGAAAAGCCGCCTGAATCCTGTTCGAAAGCGAACTCAATTCGGCCGCAGCCTGCGCCATATTTGTGTTTTCATAATAGGTTAATTTCATAATCATTAACCCCTGAATATTCTTAGTCTCTACCGATTTTACACCATTGGCAAAAGGTAAAATGTTGACATAGTTTTTAGCAAAATAAGCTTCCATCTGGTCTGGAGTATAACCTCCAAAAGGATGTGCAATATAAATTACCGGCAAGTTCATTTTTGGCAGGATATCTACCTTAATATCTTGGATGGCACCAATTCCGAAGAAAAACAGACCCGCAACCAATACTAATATGGAGATGGGTTTGCGGAGTGCAAATCGTATTAAATTCATTAGGATCTATTATTAAAATTCATTTATAAATAAGTCAAAATTGCCAGTAGCAGCTACTTTAAGCAAAAACGACTGCCAAACATTATTGTTGACGATATCACGATCGATTTCGGCACGATTTAACGTATATAACGTTTGTGTTATATCGGTTAAATCAGTTAATCCGTTTTTGTATAAAGTCGATTTTTGCAAATAGGCTTTTTTCGCAGCATCCACCTGAATTGGCGCTTCGGCAAAGTTGTCCAGCGTGATTTTTATTTTATCATCGGCCAATGCCAGTTGCGATTTCAGTTCTCTGTCGGCCTGATTATATTCTTCCTGTAAACCTTGCGAAACATACTTTTGAGCACTTACTTGTTTACTCGCTCTAAACGGAGTGGTCAGGTTCCAGCTAATTCCAATTCCGACCAAGTAATTCGTGCGATCCGGATTTACACCATCCCAATAATTTCTGCTAAAAGAATTTTGATCTGTAACGTAGTCGCTATTAAATCCTGAAGCGCGCGTTTGCAAAACCCCAAAAGCGCTCATCGTTGGATAGTAAAAACGTTTGTACAATTTAACCTGTTGATTGCTGTAATCAATCTTAGTTTTATAGTACTGAAGTAAAGGATGCAAACTGTCTGAAGTTGCAGTTGCTCTAAGAACTTCTTTTGGGATATCGTTTACAAACAAAGTATCTGTAACAAAATCCTGAGGCGCAACACCCATCAGATCAACTAATTTGTTGTTTTGTTCTTTGACGAAATTTTTAGCAAGGTTCAAAGAAATTTTAGCTTTAGAAACTTCGGCTGTAGCCAATGTAGAATCGACTCCGGCCAATAATCCGTTTTTAACTCGGGCAACAGCTGTGTTTTTGAAAACTTCTGCGCGACTTAAATTCTTTTGCTGCGAAATCAATAATCTTTGGCTGGCCAATAAGTTCAGGTAAGCAGCAGAAATTTTGATTTCTTGTTGGAATTCTTCCTGTTTCAGGTCTTTTTCTTTGGCCTGAACATCGATTTTAGCCAAATTGATTTTCTCCTGAATTTTCCCAAAGGTGAAAAAATCCCAGTTCATGTTGACCAAATACAAGGCTCCAAATGCTGAATTCCAGTTCTGGTCTGGCAATGCAGGTCCGGAAGAAGCTGTTCCTAAACCATTAAAACCATACAAAGCACCGTTTTGGCCGTTGATGGTTCCGTAATCCTGTTGTGCCGATAAATTAAGATTGGGCAGATAATCACGCTTGGATTGTTTGAGCGTCTCGCGTGATGCATTCGTGTAATTGCTTTTTGCTTTGATAGAACCGTAGTTTTCTAAACCTGTTTTTATGGCTTCTTTTAAAGACAAGGTTTGTGCATAACTACCACAAGCAAAAATCAAGAAAACTAACAAAGTAATTTTTCTGAAGTACATAAAATTAGTGATATGAAATTGATACAACAAAATTATTTCTCTTGTGCTGATAAATGTCATGTTAAATGATGTACTACGATAATAAATGACCAATTGAATTCGTCATTTTTTGGAAATATAAATTAAATTTTTGTTCGTACTTTGTGGACTATTTAAGTTTTAAAAATGAATAAAAAATTTCATAACATATTGGATAACAAATGGTGGCAGGAAATTGGCGTTGTTATCTTTTCATTTACGATTTATACGTTAAAAAATGACTGGATGTTATTTAGTTCTTTAGCTTCCATTTTAATGGGGGTGTTTTTCTACTTTATTTTGTACATGCACGCTCAATTCAATCGTTTCTTTCTTTTGCCCATCCTATTCAAAACGCAACGTCCTGTAACATATATCTTTTTAACGCTTTTTGGAGTATTTGTCTTCTCTGTAATTTTATACGAAATTACAATGCTGGATATGTTTAGTAATTGTCGCTTGTATCAAAACTCGCATCAAAGAAGCTATGCCTATCAATTGGCCAGTGTTTTAGGAACTTTGGTTTGTATTTTAAGTCCGATAATTGTGTTTAAATTTTATAGGATCTACAGAAAGCAAACGGACGAAACGTTGTTGTTTAATGAAATGCAATTGAACTCTTTAAAAGGGCAATTGAATCCTCATTTTTTGTTTAATACTTTCAATACGCTTTACGGAATAAGTTTAGAATTTCCGGAAAGAACGCCTGATTTGATTATGAAAGTGTCGCAACTAATGCGTTATCAGCTAGAGAGTAACAGTAAAAAATGTGTTTCTCTTGAAGATGAACTGGAGTTTATAAACAGTTACGTACAGCTTGAAAAAGAAAGAGTAGGGTACCGTTGCGAAATTACTTATGATTGCAAAATTGATAACGAAAATGCCTATAAAGTATCGCCAATGCTGTTGATTGCATTTATAGAAAATGCATTTAAACACGGAACTTGTGCGATTGAAAAATGTTATGTAAGAATTATCATTACGGTCGAAAATGGTTTGTTGCATTTGCACGTAGTCAATTCAATTCCGAATAAAAAGACAGATGTAATTTCGACTAAAATTGGTTTGAAAAATACGATAGAGCGGTTGAATTTGATTTATGGTAAAGACTATAAATTAGATATTCAGGACACCAATAAGAATACTTATATTGTAGATTTGAAGTTGCAATTGAAAAAGTTTGTAGAATGAGAGAACCCAAAAAATGTATAATTGTAGATGATGAACCGGCAGCACATTATGTGTTGGCGAATTATATCAAGCAAAATCCGCAATTAGAGTTGGTTTTTCAGGGATATAATGGGATCGAAGCCATGGATTATCTTCGTGAAAATCCAGTTGATTTGATGTTTTTGGATATCAATATGCCTGAGATCTCAGGGATGGAATTGCTAAAGATCATCCCGACACATCCTAAAACCATTTTGACTACAGCTTATTCTGAATATGCACTTGAAAGTTATGATTACGGTGTAATAGATTATCTTCTAAAACCGATCTATTTTCCGAGGTTCTTAAAAGCAATTGATCGTTTTTTTGCTGCCGAAAGTGCAAAAGCAAAAACAGAAGAAGCGGTTATAAATTCTATTAATGTAAAGGTCGATGGTTACTTTATGGATATCGAATTAGATCAGCTTTTATTTGCGCAGAGTTTTGGCAATTATGTGAAATTGCACACCACAAAAAGAACGTATCTGGCCTCGATTACCACCAGTGAATTAGAGAAATGCCTGCCGGAGAAAAACTTCATGCGCATTCATAAATCGTATATCGTGGCGCTGGATAAAATAGAAGGAACAGACAAAGATTTTGTGATTATTAAAAATGAAAAATTACCGGTCGGGATCACCTATAAAAGGGAATTATCCGACCGGATAAAAAAATAAAACCCGAAATAAGATTGCTTACTAATTCAAATTATTTCAAATAAAGCCTACAATGATGTTTCTTGTAGGCTTTTTAGATTCTGGTTGAGTTTTATTTTAAATTATTATTTTTTGTTTCCAGACAGGTAGATTCACACCTTTAAAAATCAGCCACAAACTAAGCGATAATTCTGCAATCAGACAAGGCATTAATAAAACAATACTGGAAAGTTGCGGTACAAGAATTAAAGCGAAACTATTAAACAAATAACAGATTCCGGCGATCGTCATTAAAACGCCGATTGCCTTTGGAAAATAGCCTGATTTAAAAATCATATATCCTTCGAATAAACAAACAAACCCGAAAAAGATCAATCCAATTCCGAAACCGAAATCATGCAGTTTGATCGAAAGATAAGATAAAGTATGGAGTTGATCCGGACTAAAAGATTTTAAATAATCAGCATCTCCCAGAAAAAACAACGCTGCCAAAAGATTTAATTTATTGGCTACCAAAACGGCTGTTTGGATCAAATTGAAGGATAAATTAAGGAAAGCAAGTTTTCTGCTGACAGGTTTTAAAAGGTAATAGAGAATAATCATCACCGGTAAATCACAAATTTGCATAATGAGATCAGCAGTGATCCCAATTTTCCATAGCAATTGAGAATGTATGATGTTATTTGCAGTAGCTGTTGCATCTCCGGAAACAAATAGTTTATTTCGAACAAAAGTCTCTGCAAAGAATCCCATGACAATAATGATGAGATATAATACCCCGGCAATGCGCGCATAATGCTGAGGGGAATTTTCAAAATTCTTAAGGTTAAATTTCATTTTTCCTGACTTTGGTTTACATTAAGACGCCTGATATTGCAGATTGTTACTATTGATTTTAACATTTTTTTACAATTTTATTTTTTCTTTCAAATAAAGTAGTAATTTTAATACGTTAATTCAGGGTTATAAATTTAAAATCAGGGATCATGAAAAATCTTTTCTTTATCATTGCCTTTTTGTACAGTACTTTAATTATAGGGCAAAATGAAATTGAACCTAATAGTGTGGTTACACCGCCTGAAAAGGTTTTGTATACTTTTCAAAAAGAGTATCCTGGTAAAGTACCCGTTTGGGCGATGAAATATGTGGGTGATGACGATGATGAAATTCGCTACGAAGCAAAATTCAAAATGAATCCGACTACAGAAGTATTAGCAGTTTATGATAATTTAGGGGCTCTAAAAGCTTTTGAATCTCAAATTCCACTGGGTAAACTTCCTGCAAGAGCTCAGGCATACTTAAAAAAGAACTATCCCGCCAAAGCGATTAAGGAAATTGCAGTTGTGGTAGATGATAAAAATAAGACAACGTATGAAGTGGGAATACAAAAAGACTCAAAATTTTATGATGTTGTGTTTGACAAGAATGGCGGCTTCGATGTTATCGTCGAAAAAGATTAAACCAGAATACTTACTAATTCAATATATTTCAAAATGACAAACCCGACAAGTTTTTATTAAAACTTGTCGGGTTTTGTTTTTTATAGTGCACCAAACCTAACAGGTTTTAAAACCTTTTAGGTTTAACTTAACGTAAAAAATTGAATTAATTATCACAAATGACAAACCCAACAGGTTTTTAAAACCTGTCGGGTTTAGCTGTACGATCTAATTCAGAATTTATAATTAATTTACAACATCATTCCACCGGAAACTTCGATGCGTTGTGCATTTACCCAGCGTGCCTCTTCGGTACATAAAAAGGCAACAACACCTCCAATATCATCCGGTAAACCAACTCTTCCTAAAGCGGTTACTGAAGCAATTTGTTGGTTCATTTGTTCGTTATCACGAACTACTCCGCCACCAAAATCAGTTTCAATAGCACCCGGAGCCACTACGTTTACCCTAATTTTTCTTGCACCCAATTCTTTTGCCTGATATTTAGTCAGGGTTTCAATAGCCCCTTTCATGGCTGCATAAGCTGCGTAACCGGGAAATGAAAAACGGGCCAATCCTGTAGAAATATTTACAATTCCGCCTCCGTCATTTAAGACATTCAACCCTTTTTGAGTTAAGAAAAATGGCCCTTTAAACTGAATATTAGTCAATTGATCAAATTCGGCTTCAGTTGTTTCGATAAATGAATTGTGAATTCCGATTCCGGCGTTGTTGATCAAAAAGTCGAATTTATCTGTTTGAAAAGTGCTTTTTAGAACGTCTGAAACTTTAGTAAAAAAGCCATCAAAAGTGCCGGACTCTGCAACATTCAATTGAAGTGAAGCGGCTTTTTGCCCGAGGCTTTCAATTTCTTTGACTACTGCATCGGCTTCGTCTTTTTTACTGTTGAAGGTAATGATAACGTCAATTCCTTTTTTTGCAATTGCGATTGCCATATTTTTTCCTAAACCTCTGCTACCACCTGTAACAAGAGCGATTTTTGTGTTTACTGCCATTTTATGATTTGTTTTTGAGTATGTATGTTTAATTATTGCCACAGATTAAAAGATTTAATAGATTTAAAAAAACTGCTAAATCTGCGTAAAAAAAATTAAACACATAGAAACATAGATTTTATAGTTTTAAAAAGAATACAAAAAGAAACACATTTCTTCACATAGCTATGTGTGTTTGTACAAATGAAATGCCTTTTTTAAGTTGTTAAAAGCTATGTTTCTATGTGTTTGAACATTATAGACACGTATATTAATTAGAATGTAATGCGTTAAACGATGCCTTTAATTCAGGAACACTTGCATTTATTCGCGTTGCGCTGGTTCCAAAAGTAAGTTCGTCTTTTCCTTCCTTCAGTTGTTCGAAAATAGATTCGATAAAATCACTTACGCTTGGATGGGCGTCATGCAAACCAACACCTCCTAAATCTGTATTCAATGCCGGTGGAATGATTTCGATTACTTCGATATTTTTTGTTTTTAAGATATGACGAAGTGAAAGTGTAAACGAACGAAAAAATGCTTTTGTAGCAGAATAAACCGGAACTTTTGCAAATGGAGAAAAGGCCAGTCCCGAAGTAACATTCATTACTGTTGTTAGCGAGGGTAACTTGATAAATAATGAAGTTAAATGTAACGGAGCTTCAATATTGGTAGCAAGTTCTGTTTTCATGCTCTCGTAAAAGTCAGCATCCGTAACCGAAACCCATTTCTGAATTCCTGCATTATTTACTAACACATTCAAATCGCTATGATTTTCTGCAATCCATTCGTAAAGTGCTACGCGTTCAGACTCAATTGCCAGGTCGCATACTTTTGTAATAACGGTTGGAAATTTTGCTTTCACTTCATTTAAAACAGATTCACGTCGTCCGCAAATAATTACGGTATTGTTTTCCTGAATCAATCTTTCGGTTAGCCCAAGCCCAATACCGCTTGCGCCACCAGTTATTAGAATTTTGTTGTTGGATAAGTTCATCTTTTTCGATCTTTTAAATTGATTAGACAAAGGTAGGAGTGAAGTAGGATTGGGGAATTGTAAATATCAAACTGATGTTTGCAAAATTCAAATCAGTGTAAAAATTAAATTCTATTTTTTTGAAATTACAAATTACAAATTCAATTCTCATTTATGTCTTCCTGAGCGAAGTCGAAGGATCTTATGCTGACTCAATGCAAAACGTTTTACGGTGCGGGTTCTTCGACTTCGCTCAGGAGGACAAACTTTACGATAACTATTTTTGTAACAATCTTAATTTCAATATAGGTAATTAACTTCTGAAAGCTAATGGCGTATAGGAGGTTTGTTTTTTAAAGAAATTAGAAAAATGTGCCAGTTCTTCAAAACCTAACGAGAAAGCAATTTCAGAGATGTTCCAGTCGGTTTGTTTTAAGAGAATCTTGGCTTCATTGGTTAATCTGCTACTGATTAATTCCGTAGTGGTTTTTCCGGTGTTTTCTTTTAGAACTTTATTCAGGTGATTGACATGAACGGATAAGCGTTCCGCAAAATCTTTGGCTGTTCTAAGTTCCAGTCGTTGATTTGTAGATTCAATAGGAAATTGTCTTTCCAGTAATTCAGCAAATAAAGAAGAAACTCTTGCAGCAGAATTATGTTTAGAATACAAAGCCGTTATAGGTTGTAGTTTTTGTCCAAAATGAATCAGTTCAGCCACATAATTCCGAATCAAATCATATTTATAGATGTAATCAGAATTGATTTCTTTTTGTATTTTGTTGAATATCAATTCTACTTCGACAACTTCTTCATCGGTAAGCTGAAAAATAGGATAGCCGTCAGAACCAAAAATAGGAAGTTCATCCAGATCAATTCCGCTTTTGTTTTTGGATAAAAACTCACTTGTAAATACACAAAATTGACCGGACTGATTCAGATCTTGCGGAAGATAGTTGTAAGGGATTTTTGGCGTAGCAAATAGAAGTCCTTGTTTGTCGATTTCGATTATTTTATCAGCGTATTCGGCACGGTTTTTTCCTTTTATCAAACTGATTTTATAATAAGCGCGTCGGTCATAAGGCATAATTGATTTTCCCTGCAGTCTTTCGAGAAGTTCTTTGATGTCAAATATATTAAAATGACCAATTTCTTTTTTGATGTCGTGGGGTAATAGAGAGCTTGGTTCTACAGAAGAACCATCCGTTATATCTTTGTAAAATGAATCTAATGATTTCATAAGAATGAATTGTAAAATTCAAATATACGAAAAATTAAAGATTGGTTTTTTAATTTCAAGTTTCAAGTTTCAGGTTGCTTTGCTTTGTGATGATGTAACCGCAAAGAACGCAAGGTTTTTTCGCAATGATGGCAAAGAATTATTCACATTTGTGCCATTTTAAATTTGCTAAAGAAACTCTTGTGAACTCTGCGTAAATCTTAGCGATTTTTGTGGTTAAAACAAGCTTCCCTGGACCAATTCGGGTTGAGAATTACTGCCAAAAGGAAAGCTATCAATTACGAAAAACTGTTTTTTGACAGGATCCAGTTCTCTCAAGATGATATTCTGACATAAAAAATCCATATCAATTTTAGTAAAGAGACTATTGGCAATTGTACTATTTTCGGGAGTTAATTTACGGGCAATAGAAATATGCGGATCGCTGCTTTTGGTTAAGTTTGAAAGTTGCAGGGAACCCTGTGTTTTTTTCATAATGGGTTTCAGATTTATTTTAGAATTTTCGTCAGGACCAATAAAAAAGGCACCACTAGAATAAGCACCAAAATGATCTAAATGCACTTTAAAAGGGGTAAATGTATCGCAAACCTTCAAAAGTTTTTGTTTGAATTTATCGATTTGGGATTCTTCAATTTTAAATTCGCAAATCGTAATATGTGCTACGGAGTTCTTGCTGTTAAACCAGCCAATTTGAGAAGCTAAATCTTCCTTCATTGTTTTGATGGCAGCAATTATTTCTTCTGATGGATGAATGACAACTGAATATTTCTTTTCCATTTTAGAACTATTTTTTATCCAAATTTAAAGTTTTCCCTTTAGATACAATCGATGTTCTATTTCTGATTTCAGTAATCCGCTTCCTCCGCCAAAATGCTCAATTACTTCGACGTCAGGCTGATGCTTTAAGCAAAAAGAAGTAAATTCTTTTTCGACATGATCTTCTATTGCTGAGCTTAATAAAACAATATCGATTTTGTTTTCCAGAAAATATTCCTGAGCGAGTTTTTCATCGCTGAAACCTATGGCATTCCAGTTTTCATAGGCATTGACCAGTCGTAATAAAATGGTTAAAATAGATTCGTTTTTTCCGAGTATTAAGAATTCAAATGTTTTCATAATTGTTTTATTTATGAAGTTTTAACCTGAAGGTGCCGTATTAAGCTGCTAAGAAGCTAAAACGTTTAGTTTTTGATTCTTCAGTTTTGATAAAACTTATATTTTATTTACAAATGTATTTATTCTAAAATTAGTTCAACTTAATCTAGAATAAGAAAAAAGTAGTTAAGAATCTTAGTTGTACGTTTTTAAATGTGTTCATCTTTAAATTACACTTTTGACTTAGTCGGTAATAAGAAACAGTCTGTAAAATCTAAGCTTTTAAGGGATTTTTTTTGAACCTCAATAGCAAAGAAGCACAGTGTTTAAGGTAATTTTTAAAAATTTTCTTCCTAAGTTTTTAAGAATTTTACAAACTAAAAAAAATAGAACCTCAGAGGCTTAGCATCTTAGTATTTCTCAAATAAAATACTTTGTTAAAATGAGGAAAGCCGTAATGTTTTGTCTAAAGTAGCTTGTAGTTTTGCGCCGGAGCAATCGGGATAGATGTTTTTTTGCCTCTTAGGCAGCAACATAAATTTGATTGGTTTACTGTTTTTGGAGAAACATTTTTGAGAATTTGACATATTCATTTGATCGTGGGTACCTTTGTATAATTTGAAACGTACAAAAGTCTAATTTTTGCCGGGCTTTTAGATTTGTTTATTTCGATAACAGAATCTAAAAGCCCTTTTTTTATTGGTTTCGCCTTTTGTAGTTTTAGAAATAAATAGCTCTGGATATTATTTTTAATTTCAGTTGCTGTATCCATTAGCCTTAAGCCATTCTTCACAATCTCTTGTCCAGAACTTGCTGGTATCTTTTACCCCTAAACCAAAACCGTGTCCGCCTTTCTCATAAATATGCAACTCCGCCGAAACGCCATTATTTTTAAGTGCTAAATAGTAATTAATACTGTTTTCAGGAAGAACAACGTCATCGTCTGTAGCGTGCACCAAAAAAGTAAGTGGAGTCTGAGCGGTAACTCTTTTCTCGTTCGAAAAGAAATCCAATTCCTTCTGAGAAGGAGTATTGCCCAGTAAATTAGTTTGTGAGCCTTTGTGCGTCACCTCATTTACCATCGTTATTACAGGATAAATCAAAAGTGCAAAATCCGGGCGTGCGCTAATTTTAGAAGTAGTTTCATATACTTTGTCATCATAATGAGTGGCTAATGTCGAAGCCAAATGACCTCCGGCAGAAAATCCCATAATTCCAATCTTGTTGGCATCAATGTTATATTTTGCGGCATTTTGGCGTACGTAACGCAAAGCTTCCTGAGCATCCTGCAAAGGCCCAATAGTTTTGTCTTTCATTATTTTGTCACTTGGCAATCTGTATTTTACCACAAAAGCGGCGATTCCTAAAGTGTTTAGCCATTCAGCCACCTTAGTTCCTTCTTTATCAATAGCTAAATGCTGGTATCCTCCACCGGGGAAAATAAGAACTGCCGCTTGATTGGGTTTGCTGTCCTTTGGCAAAAAAATACTTAAAGTGGGAATCGTAACTAAACTTGTGCTTTGTACTCTTCCATCCTTGATGCTCTCGTTTTCCTTATAGTTCGCCGCTTTAATCTCGCCCGGAATTTTATTCCAAATTGGTAGTATTTGATTTTGAGCATTTATCTGGCTGATGGTTCCTGTAAATAAAGCCAGGAGAATAAATGCTTTTTTCCAATATTGTTTTTTTAATGTTTTCAATTTTATAATGAATTAGTTGAATATTAATTTTTGAGGGACTTTCAAAAATAAGGTTTTTTACTGATTTCTGTGTTGCTCATAAAGTTAAAAGATGGTTTTTGTTTGGGAATTAACATAAGACTAAAAAAAGATCTCAAAGTCTTGATTTCAGTACAATTTTACCCCCTAAAAAGTACAAATTTCGCATGTTGGCATTTAACAAATATATTGTTTAATGTGTAATATTGTACTAGTTTTTTTATTCTATATGTTTATTTATTTGATTAAAATAATTTTTTATACAATTTATTTGGAATATAAAGATTTAAAACTATATTTGTGCAATCGATTACATTATTTTGATTTGTTAGAATTAATACATTGATTTTACGGTCTGTGTGCAGGGTTTTAGGGATCAAAACAGAATTACCAAAAAAATATCAATTTTATAATAAGCCTTTACTATGAATCAACCACCAGATGCAGTTATTATCAGTGAAACCAAAAAATCAACAGGAACTTATCGTTGGAGTATATGTGCATTACTGTTTTTTGCCACCACAATTAATTACTTAGACAGACAAGTACTTTCTTTAACATGGAGCGATTTTATTGCACCCGAATTTCATTGGACAAACAATGATTATGGGAATATTACAGCGCTTTTTTCGATTTTTTATGCCGTTTCATTACTATTTGCAGGAAGATTTGTAGACTGGTTAGATACTAAAAAAGGATTCCTCTGGGCGATCGGAATATGGTCAATAGGAGCTTGTTTGCATGCCTTTTGTGGTATTGCAACGGCAGGAATTATTACAGGAAATTGGTTTGTAGGCTTTGAAGGAGCCAAAGATGCTATTAATCTTGTAAAAGATACCGGACTGGTGATTAATGTAAGTGTTACATTATTCATTTTTGCCCGTTTTGTTCTGGCAGTAGGTGAGGCAGGAAACTTTCCTGCAGCAATTAAAACTACAGCCGAATATTTTCCTAAAAAAGACAGGGCATTTTCGACCAGTATTTTTAATGCGGGTGCAACTGTTGGCGCATTAGCAGCTCCGATATCGATTCCGTTTATTGCGAAATCTTTTGGTTGGGAGATGGCTTTTATTATTATTGGTGCATTAGGTTTTGTCTGGATGGGATTTTGGATTTTTATGTATGACAAACCGGAAAGACATCCAAAAGTGAGTGCTGCTGAATTAGAATACATTCAACAAGATGATGTTGCAGACAGTAAGTTAGTAGGTTATGTACCGGAAACTACTGATAAAGTGTCTTTGCTAGAATGCTTTAAGTACAAACAAACCTGGGCTTTTGCTTTTGGTAAATTTATGACAGATGGTGTGTGGTGGTTCTTTTTGTTCTGGACTCCTGCTTATTTAAGCTCTGTTTACGGAATGGATTCTACTCAGGCTGCTTTACCATTATTTGTACTCTACATGATTACATTGCTTTCTATTATTGGAGGTTGGTTGCCCACTTATTTTGTAGAGAAAAAAGGAATGAACCCTTACGAAGGAAGAATGAGAGCCATGTTGATTTTTGCATTTTTTCCTTTACTGGCCTTAATAGCACAACCTTTAGGATATATAAGTTATTGGATTCCTGTAATTATCATTGGTATTGCAGGTGCCGCGCACCAATCGTGGTCGGCCAATATTTTTACCACAGTTGGGGATATGTTTCCTAAAAAAGCAATTGCAACAATCACAGGTATTGGTGGTTTAGCGGGAGGAGTGGGCTCTACAATCATCAACAAAGGTTCAGGATTACTATTTGACCATGCTAAAGAAACCAATATGTCTTTTATGGGTTTTCATGGGATAGAAGCAGGCTATTTTATCATTTTCTCTATCTGTGCCGTTTGTTACCTAACAGGTTGGTCAGTGATGAAAATGTTGGTTCCTAAATACCGTCCGATAACAGGTTTATAACATTTAGAAAATTTTAATAGTTCAAAAATGTGTTTTTAAAAATAAAAATCTAATTTTGTGCAATCGATTACATTAAATTAAAAATTATGACAAAATATAGTTCAAGATACGCGTCAAGCCCGGAAGCAGTAAAAAAATATGATACTCAGGAATTAAGAAATGAATTCTTGATTGATGATTTGATGCAGGAAAACGAAATCGTATTAACATACTCCCATTATGATAGGTACATTGCTGGTTCAGCGGTACCTGTACAAGGAGATTTAACCTTAGAAAGCATTGATCCGCTTAAAGCGAGCTATTTCTTAGAAAGAAGAGAAATCGGAATCATTAATGTTGGAGGGAATGGTGCTGTTGTTGTTGAAGGAAAAACATATGAATTAGGATTTAAAGATGCTTTGTATATCGGTAGTGGTAACAAAGAAGTAATTTTTAAAAGTGAGGACAGTAAAAATCCTGCTAAATATTATATCAACTCTGCACCCGCTCACACCAGTTATCCAACGGTAAAAGTAAGTTTGGCAGAAGCAAATAAATTAGAATTGGGTACGATGGAAACGGCGAATCACCGTACTGTAAACCAAATGATTATTGGAAGCGTTGTTACGACTTGCCAATTGCAAATGGGAATGACGGAATTAAGACCGGGAAGTGTTTGGAATACCATGCCGGCACACGTACACGATCGTAGAATGGAAGTATACTTCTATCTGGATATTCCGGAAAATCAAGCTGTTTGTCATTTTATGGGACAACCACAAGAAACAAGACATATCTGGATGAACAATCATCAGGCAGTAATTTCTCCACCCTGGTCCATTCACTCAGGTTCAGGAACCAGTAATTATACTTTTATCTGGGGAATGGCAGGAGAGAATTTAGATTACGGTGATATGGATGTTTGCAAAATAACAGAATTAAGATAAGAACCATGACAGACTTATTTGATATAAAAGGAAAAATTGCCCTGATTACAGGAAGTACACACGGACTGGGAATGGCAATGGCAAAAGGATTAGGTCAGGCCGGAGCAACAATTGTGGTAAACGGAAACTCTTCTCAACAAAAAATTGATGATGCTGTGGCAGCGCTTCAAAATGAAGGAATAAAGGCTGTGGGTTATAAATTTAATGTAACCGATGAAAAGGAAGTTATTGCAGCAATTCAGAAAATAGAAAGTGAAGTGGGGCCAATTGCAATTTTGATTAACAATGCCGGAATCATCAAAAGAATTCCTCTAATCGAAATGGAAGTGGCTGATTTTAAAGAAGTAATTGATATCGATCTGGTTTCTCCCTTTATCGTTTCTAAGCATGTTGCTAAAGGAATGATCGAAAGAAGACAGGGGAAAATAATAAACATTTGCTCGATGATGAGCGAATTGGGTCGTAATACTGTTGGTGCTTATGCTGCTGCAAAAGGCGGATTGAAAATGCTGACTAAAAATATGGCAACAGAATGGGCAAAATACAATGTTCAGATCAACGGAATCGGACCTGGTTATTTTGCTACAGAACAAACAAAACCGATACGTGTTGATGGTCATCCTTTTAACGATTTTATCATCAGCCGTACTCCTGCTGCAAAATGGGGAGATCCGGGTGATTTAGCCGGAGCAGCTATATTTTTATCTTCAAAAGCAAGTGATTTTGTTAACGGTCACATTTTGTATGTAGATGGTGGAATCCTGGCTACTATTGGTAAACCATCAAACGAAGCATAATTCTCAATTATATTTAAAAAGACATGAGCGCAAATCAGACATTCATAAACGATAACTTTTTACTTGAAAATAAATTCGCGGAAGAGTTGTATCACAATTACTCCAAAAATCAACCTATAATCGATTACCACAATCATTTGAATCCTCAGTTTATTGCTGAAGACAAAATTTTTGACAACATCACACAGGTTTGGATCAACGGAGATCACTACAAATGGCGTGCAATGCGTACGTTGGGAATCAACGAACAATTTGTAACCGGAAGTGGTTCAGATAAAGATAAGTTCATCAACTGGGCAAAAACGGTTCCGTATACCATGCGTAATCCTTTGTATCACTGGACGCATTTAGAATTAGCCCGTTATTTTGATATTTATGACTTACTGAATGAAAAGACAGCAGAGAAAATCTATATCGAAACCACCGAGAAAATTAATTCTCAGGCATACAGCACACAAAACCTGCTAAAAAAAGTAAACGCTGAATTGGTTTGTACTACAGAAGATCCGATTGATAGTTTAGAGTTTCACCAGAAACTGATAAAAAATCCTATCGGAACTAAAATGAGTACAGCTTTCAGACCTGATAAAGCCATCTTAATTTCTAATGATGGTTATAATGCATATCTGGACACATTAGGGGATGTGTCCGGAGTTGCAATTAATACTTATGCTGATTTATGCAGTGCATTAAAAAACAGAATTGAATTTTTTAATTCAAATGGCTGTAAACTTAGTGATCACGGTTTAGATCAGATTTATTTCGAAGAATTTACAGAAAACGAAGTAAGTGCTATTTTCAAAAAGAAAAGAGAAAACAGAATTATAACGCCTGAAGAAGGATTAAAATTCCAAAGTGCCATCTTATTGTTCTTGTCTGAAACTTATCATCAGTTTGGCTGGGTGCAGCAATTTCACTTAGGAGCATTAAGAAATAACAATGCTCGTATGCACAGGATTTTAGGACCTGATACCGGCTGGGATTCAATTGGAGATTATCCACAGGCTCAGAAATTATCAGGCTTTTTAAACGCTTTAGACAGTAAAGATAAATTGACTAAAACGATTATTTACAACTTAAATCCTGCTGATAACGAAGTGATGGCGACCATGATTGGAAATTTCAATGACGGAAGCGTGAGAGGAAAAGTGCAGTTTGGTTCCGGTTGGTGGTTTTTAGATCAAAAAGACGGAATGACCAAACAATTGAATGCGCTTTCTAACATGGGGTTAATTAGTTGTTTCGTAGGAATGTTAACTGATTCAAGAAGTTTCTTGTCTTTCCCAAGACACGAATATTTCAGACGTATTTTATGTAATCTTTTAGGAGATGAAATCAAACGCGGAGAATTGCCAAACGATATGGAATGGATTGGAAAATTAGTTTCAGACATTTCATACAACAACGCAAAAGAATATTTCAAATTCTAATTAAAAATTAATCACAAAGCCAGCAAAGATTTACGCAAAGTTTTTAAATCTTTTTAATTCTTTTAATCTGTGGCAAAAGAATAGTAATATGAGTAAAGTAGTTGCATTCGGAGAAATTATGTTGCGTCTTTCGACAGAGAGGCATTTGCGTTTTTCGCAGGCAAAAGCATTTGGCGCTTCTTATGGAGGAGGTGAATTTAATGTTTGCGTGTCTTTAGCGAATTATGGTATAGATGCAGAATTTGTAACCAGATTGCCCGAAAATGAAATTGGTGCTTCGGCATTAAAAGAAATGAGAAAAATGAACGTTGAGTCCAAAAACATAGTTTACGGAGGCGAACGTTTAGGAATTTATTTTCTTGAAACAGGTGCAGGAACTAGGGGCAGTAATGTCGTTTACGACCGTGCACACAGTTCTATGGCAACTATTCAAAAAGGAACAATTGACTGGGACAAAGTCCTGGAAGGTGCAACCTGGTTTCATTGGAGCGGCATTACTCCGGCAATTTCCGAAAGTGCTGCCGAGGCTTGTTTAGAAGCCATTCAGGCGGCTCACAGATTAGGAATTGCCATTTCCTGTGATTTAAATTACAGATCAAAATTATGGCAATACGGCAAAACTCCAAGTGAAGTAATGCCTGAAATGTTAAAGTACAGCAATGTTATTTTAGGAGATATTGATACGGCTTATTTTATGTTGGGACTTCCTAAAATGAATCCTAATTATCAGGATGAGAAATCGCTTCCGGTTTTGTATACCAAGTTGTTTGATTTGATTCCACATTTAAAAACCGTAGCTACAACATTACGTTATTCTGTAAGTGCATCGCACCAGAGAATTGGTGGTATTTTGTTTGACGGAAAAGCAATTTATCACGCAGCTGTAAAAGAAGTGACTCCGGTGGTTGACAGAGTAGGTAGTGGAGATGCTTTTATGGGAGGATTGATTTATGGATTGCAGGAATACCAGAATAATAACCAGAAAGCCTTAGATTTTGCAGTAGCCGCTTGTTGTTTAAAACACACCATTGCAGGAGATTATAACCTGGTTACATTAAAAGAAGTTGAAAATATGATAGATGGTGATTCGGCGGGATTAGTATCAAGATAATTAATAGAAATGGCAAGATATTCAAGAATAGAAGTGGCTTTGACAATGAAAGAAAACGGAATGGTTCCGCTCTTTTTTCATTCAGATATCGAAATAAGTAAGAAAATTTTAAAAGCTTGTTACGATGGAGGAGCCCGATTAATGGAATTTACGAGCAGAGGTGATTTTGCTCACGAAGTTTTTGGAGCTTTAAATAAATATGCTTTGGCCGAATTGCCCGGAATGATGTTGGGTGTAGGGTCTGTAACAGATGCCGCTGCAGCTTCATTGTATATGAGTTTAGGCGCAAATTTTATTGTAACTCCGGTTTTTAGGGAAGATATCGCAATTGCCTGTAATCGTCGCAAAGTATTGTGGTCGCCAGGTTGCGGAACACTCACAGAAATTGCAAGAGCAGAAGAATTGGGCTGTGAAATCGTGAAATTATTCCCTGGAGATATTTACGGTCCGGAATTTATAAAAGCGATAAAAGGCCCATGTCCGTGGACCAATATCATGCCAACAGGAGGTGTTTTACCCACCATAGAAAGTTTGACTTCCTGGTTTAGTGCAGGGGCAACCTGCGTAGGCATCGGATCACAATTAATATCAAAAGACATATTGGATAATAAGGATTTTGACGGTTTAAAAACCAAGGTAAGTCATGTTCTTGAGATCATTAAAAATATTAGAAAATAAATAAGGAGTAATCATGCCAATTCCTTATTTAAGATTGCGTTTTTTTTAGATTTTAGAGATTGTAATTGAGCATTACACTTGAAAAATAGCTCTTGTCATTCCTCACAGCAAGTATTATTTTCCTCACACGAGTGTAATGTTTCTTTTACAATGTGAAAAAGTTATCAGAAAAATAAATAAGGTATTTAATGTGATTATTTATAACACTTTGAAGAAATTTTAAAATGAAAAAATTAAATAGAATAAATACAGGATTAGAAAAGTTACATCCAATTAAGGTAGTTCAGTTTGGAGAAGGTAACTTTTTAAGAGCTTTTGTTGATTACGCTTTTCACAAACTAAATAAAGAAGTTGATTTTAATGCCGGTATTGCAATAGTTCAACCTTTGAAAGACGGTATGGTAAGCCTGATTAATGATCAGGACGGTCTTTATACCTTATTTATGAACGGAATTAAAAAGGGTGAAAAGATACAAGATATTGAGTTGATTACTAATATTGTAAAAACTATAAACCCATATACTGAATTTGCAAATTATTTGGCTTTAGCCAAAGAAGAAGAACTTCAGTTTATTGTTTCTAATACTACTGAAGCTGGAATTGAATTCATTGAAAGTGATACTCCTGACATGCAACCGCCAGTGTCATTTCCTGCAAAGTTGACTGTTTTATTATATGAAAGATTTAAACATTTTAATGGAGATGCTTCTAAAGGAGTAACAATCATTCCTTGTGAATTGATTGATTATAACTCAGAGACGCTGAAAAAATATATTTTGCAATATTGCGATACATGGAAGTTAGAAGATGCATTTAAAACCTGGTTATCAGACGCTTGTACATATCACAGTACTTTGGTTGACAGAATTGTTCCTGGATATCCAAGAGCTGAAATTGAAGAATACAATAATAAATTAGATTATGAGGACAATTTAATTGTTGCTGCTGAACCTTTTTTCCTTTGGGCTATTGAAGGTGGAGATGCTTTAAAAACAAAATTGCCTTTTCATAAAACAGATTTGAATGTAAAAATCGTTGATGATATACGTCCCTTTAAAATGATTAAAGTTCGTATTTTAAACGGTGCGCACACAGCAATGGTTCCTTTTTCACTTTTGTATGGTAATAAATTAGTAATGGAAACTGTTGACGGAGATTTTACCGGAAAATTTGTCAATAGCGTTATTAGTGAAATTAGTGAAACTCTTGATATGGACAAAAATGAAATTATGGCCTATTCTGAGGAGGTAATGGACCGATTTAAAAATCCATTTATCAAACATGCGCTTGCTGATATTGCATTAAATTCTGTCTCGAAATTCAAAGTAAGAGTTTTACCTAGTTTATTAGGATATTATAATGCTAACAAAAAATTGCCTGTTAATTTGACTTTTTCATTAGCGAGTTTAATTCGTTTCTACAAAGGAACATGGAATGGTCAAAGTTTACCGGTTAAAGATAATGAGGATATTGTGTCTTTTTTTAATGGACTTTGGAAATCTGATGATTATGAGAAAATAGCCAGACTTACTTTGCAAAATAAAAGTTTCTGGGATGAAGATTTAACTCTTGTACCGGGTTTAACAAAAGCAATTACAGTAGCATTAGAAGAAATTGATGCAAACGGAATAGAAAATGGGTTCACCAATTTTCAAAAACAAATAAATACAACAACTCAGAAAGTTTAGTTATGGCAACGCAAAAAAAATTAATAAAAGTTCATCCTACTGATAACGTAGCAGTAGCTTTGGTAAATCTTTCAGCAGGTGAGGTGATTAACTTTGAAGGTGAAGATGTCACGGTTGAGGCGGATGTAAAAATGAAACATAAAATTGCCATGGTTCCTTTTAATGTAGGAGACAGGATTATTATGTATGGTGTTTTGGTAGGAAAAGCAAGTGCAAGAATTGAAAGAGGAGGATTGCTTTCGACTTCAAATGTAAAGCATGAAAGCGATAAAGTAACCGGAAAAACCGAAACTATTGGCTGGACGGCTCCCAATATTGACAAATGGAAAGACAGAACCTGGCAGGGCTATCACAGAGAAGACGGACAGGTTGGAACTGAGAATGTCTGGTTGTTTTTTCCGCTGGTTTTTTGCGAGAACAGAAATATCGAGATCTTAAAAGACATCTTCGAAAAAGAATTGATGAAACCAAAAGAAAATGATTACCAATTGTTACTGCGTTCTTTGGTAAAAACAGAAACTGGTGGTACTGGTAATGAAGCGGCTTCAAACGATGCTAATTTATTCAATAATATCGAGGTAAAATTCATCACGCACCAGGGTGGTTGTGGTGGTATCCGTCAGGATTCCCATAGTCTGGCTAAATTATTGGCGGGTTATGTAAACAATCCTAACGTGGCCGGGGCAACAGTATTGAGTTTAGGTTGTCAAAACTTACAGATTCAGATTTTTAAAGATGCACTGGATGCGATAAACCCAAACAGTAAAAAGCCTGTTTTGATTTACGACCAGCAACAAATAGGAACTATTGAAACGATGCTTAGCAGTGTCGTAAAAGATACGTTTGAAGCGATTAAAAAAGCAAACGAAATAAAGAGAGAACCAGCTCCATTATCGAAACTAAGAATTGGTTTAGAGTGTGGTGGTTCTGATGGATTCTCCGGAATTTCAGCTAATCCAACTTTAGGGGTGACTTCGGATTTATTGGCTGCTTTAGGCGGAACTACAATTCTTTCTGAATTCCCTGAATTATGTGGAGTAGAGCAGGAATTGGTAAACCGTTGTGTAGAAGATGAAGGCGGAAAACGTTTCCTTGATTTAATGCAATGGTATGAAAAGACAGTTGTAGATGCAGGTTCAGGATTTGATATGAATCCATCACCCGGAAACATTAAAGATGGTTTGATTACAGATGCCATGAAATCTGCAGGTGCCGCTAAAAAAGGAGGAACTTCGCCAATTACAGGGGTATTTGATTACGGTGAATATATTAATACGCCAGGTCTAACGTTACTTTGTACGCCAGGAAACGACGTTGAATGTACAACTGCAATGGTAGGTTCAGGAGCAAATATGGTATTGTTTACAACAGGATTGGGAACTCCAACAGGAAACCCGATTGCACCTGTAGTGAAAATTTCATCCAACACGCAATTAGCGAATAAAATGTCGGATATTATTGATATTGATACTGGTGGAATTATTACCGGAGAAAAGTCGATTGACGAAATGGCTGACGAAATGTTAGAATTTATCATAGATGTGGCAAGTGGTACAATCAAAACCAAAGCTGCAATCTTAAACCAAAACGATTTTATTCCCTGGAAAAGAGGAGTATCGCTATAAGTTTTATCATAATATACCTGTAGAGACGCACGACAGTGCGTCTTTCTTTTGTGAATTATTTAAACCATATAAGTGATATAAGAAATATAAAGCTGTATTACCAAAAGGGTACAAAAAAAAGCATCATATAAGTTTTATATGATGTTTTTTTTTTTTTTTTTGCCAAAAATTTTGCAAATTTTCACCAATTATTGGATTAGAAAAATTAGGATTGACTTAGATATTTTACATTATAAAATTCGTGAAAATTGGTGTAATTCGTGGCTAACTTTTAGGCGGCTGTTCATGCTACGCGTCTCAAGATAGTTCAAAAAAAACTAAAAGTTAGTTCTTGACGATGATTTACGAATGTGTAATTCCGGTGCAAGGACTACCTTTTTTTCGATTTTGATAGTATCGGTTTTGTCTACTTGTTCCAGGAAAACACGTGCTGACATTTTTCCCATTTCAAGCGGAGACTGATCTACAGAAGTAATCGATAATTCCATGAATTTTGTAAAAGGTTCATTACTGAAACCTGCGACACAAAACTCGTTTGGGATGCTTATATTTCTTTCTTTTAGCTCCTGAATGGCTCCTAATGCTGCGAAATCACTCGAAGAAAAGATCGCATCCGGTGGTGTTTCTAGTTGTAGCAGTAAGTCAACTGCTTCTTTTCCGGCATCTACAAAACTTTTAACGGGAATAACGTATTCTTCCTTAAAGATCATGCCGTTATCCAGTAAAGCTTGTTTGTATCCCAAAAACCTGTTCTTGAAAATCTCAAGCGACTGGTCTCCGGATAAATGAGCAATATGCCTGCAGCCTTCATTGATTAAGTGTTGTGTAGTAAGATATCCTCCTTTAAAATCATTGATGGTTACTGAGCTTACGCCATCAATATGTTTGCTTCTGTCAAAAAAGATTAGAGGAACATTTTTTTCTAATACGTTACGGAAAGCACCATCATTTTCGGTGGTAACATCGGTAACTGACATTAAAATACCATCGACTTGTGCATCTATTAAAGTATAGAGGTTTTCATTTTCTCTTTTTGGACTTTCGTGTGTCTGGCAAATAATTACCTGATAGCCATGCGGATGTAATTCTTCTTCGATTCCTCTAATAACAGAGGCAAAAAAGTTACTGTCTATACGAGGAACAATAACACCAATATTATTACTTCGACCACTTTTTAATGCAAGCGCCAATTTGTTCTGCTTGTAGTTCATCGAGGCAGCAGTTTTAATAACTAACTCACGCGTGCTTTCTTTTATCTTGGGATTGTTGTTTAAAGCCCTTGAAACAGTAGCAGCAGTGATATTTAATTTCTCAGCAATATCGTAAATAGTTATTTTTTCGCTCATTAAAAAAGGTTTTTCAGATTAATCCTAGACAAAAATACATTTTTTTTTATAACGTTTAACAAATTGTTATCGATTACCATAATTTATAATTAAAACGTTTTCGGTTCTACAATGATAATAAATTATTAGTTTTTTTACATTAAATGTAATTATATTTCCTAATAAAAATTAAATATATAATTTATTTCTAAATAAATTTGGTGCATTCGATCTTATTTTATATTTTCGTGTAATCGATTACATAAATCATTGTTTTGGCTTTCAAACAATAAATACTACACAAATGATTGTAAATAAGATTATAGCCTTTAAGAAATTTCTAATGACTGGCACACTTTTCCTAATAGTTGTGTCGTGTGTAGCACAAACTTCAAAAGTTGCTGATCCATGGAAAAAGATGAAATCCATCATAAAAAGTATTCCTGAAACTCGTTTTCCTGATAAAACATTTAATATCAATGATTTTGGAGCCGTTGCTGATGGAAAAACATCTAATACACTTGCTTTTGAAAAAGCAATTAAAGCATGTGTTGAAAATGGCGGAGGAAAAGTTTTGGTTCCTGACGGAAAATACCTGACAGGGCCAATACATTTAGAAAGTAATGTGAATCTCCATTTAGAGGATAATGCCGAAATCCTTTTTAGTATCGATCCAAAAGAGTATCCAATTGTTCATACTTCATTTGAAGGAACAGAATTGATGAATTATTCTCCTCTTATTTATGCCAAAAACAAAACCAATGTGGCCATAACCGGAAAAGGAACGCTTAATGGGCAGGCCGACGCTACAAATTGGTGGATTTGGTCCGGAGGTAAAGATTACGGTTGGAAAAAAGGAATTCCATCACAAAATGATCCTCAAAACCGTGAGGTTTTAGTCGATATGGCTGAGAAAAATATTCCGGTTGCTGAAAGAATTTTTGGTGAAGGACGCTTTTTACGCCCCAACTTTATAGAGTTTTTCGAGTGTAATACCGTTTTAGTAAAAGATGTAAAAGTAATCAACTCTCCATTTTGGATTTTACATCCGATCAAAACTAACAATATAATAATCGATGGTGTGACGGTCAACAGTCACGGACCTAATAATGACGGCTGTGATCCTGAATATTCTCAAAACGTACTCATCAAAAACTGCACATTTAATACAGGCGATGATTGCATTGCGATAAAATCAGGACGTGATGCAGATGGAAGAAGAGTAGCAATACCAAGCAAAAATATCATTGTCCAGAATTGTAAAATGATCGATGGTCATGGAGGAGTAGTGATGGGAAGTGAAATATCTGCAGGTATAAATAATGTTTTTGTAGAAAATTGCGTCATGGATAGTCCTAATCTGGATCGTGCTATTCGCATCAAAACCAATTCTAAAAGAGGCGGAATTATAGAAGATATCTATGTTCGAAATCTTGAAGTGGGTACTGTAAAAGAATGTGTTTTACTGGTAACCATGTTTTATAATGTATATGGTTCACAAACCGGAAATTTTATACCTACTGTCAGAAATATCAGCCTTGAAAATGTAACGGTAAAAAATGGAGGAAAATTTGCCATTTGGGCAGAAGGATATGAAGCATCTCCGGTAGAAAATATTACACTCAAAAATGTGGTCGTGCATAAAGTAGGTGCAGCTCATTCTTTAAAAAATGTAAAGAATATCAATTTTATAAAAACGTATGTAAATGAGAAGAAAGTAGCAAACATTAAAAATTAAAAACTATCAATTTTAACCAAACTTTAAACCAAACTATGAACTTTAAACAATTACCAAAGAAAAAAATAAAATACAATCTTGTATTTTTATTTTTCCTGAATTTCCTGTTGAGCAGTACAATTTATGCTCAATCGACTGTGATAGAAGGAAAAATCACAGACGCTGCGGGATTATCGCTACCAGGTGTAAATATCCAGGAAAAAGGAACTAAAAACGGAACTTCTACTGACTTTGAGGGAAGTTTTAAGATGAATGTAACCAATAATAGAGCGATTTTAATAGTGAGTTATTTGGGTTTTCAGACACAAGAAGTTAGCATTGCCGGAAAATCAAGAGTAAATGTTAGTCTTTCTGAGCAGTCCAACTCACTTAATGAAGTAGTTGTTGTTGGATACGGATCTGTAAAGAAAACAGATCTTACCGGTTCTGTAAGTACTATTAGTGCTGCAACGATTACAGAAAGAAACACCACAAGTGCCTTAGAAGCCATTCAGGGAAGTACGCCGGGGGTTCAGATTTCTTCTAGTTCAGGTCGTGTTGGTGATGGATTTAAAGTCGTAATTAGAGGTAATAATTCGCTATTAGCAGATTCCAGCAATCCAAATGTATTGGGGTCAACTCCATTGTACGTGGTGGATGGTGTGCCAATGGACGCCATCGACTTTTTGAATCCACAGGATATTGCCAGAATGGATGTTCTAAAAGATGCTTCTTCTGCTGCAATTTATGGTTCAAGAGGATCTAACGGGGTGATCATTGTGACAACAAAAAGCGGAATAAATGCGAAACCGGGAATCAATGTAAGTTTCGATTCATCTTATGGTACAAAAACTGCTGCAAGATTACCGGAAATGATGTCCGGTGCAGAATGGTGGAAATTTCACCAAACAGCCTATATGAGTGCTACACCTTTGACACAAACTCCTTCTCAATTAGCGGCATTGGCTGGAAATCAAAGTCCGTTATTAGTGTCTCGCGCTAATAGTGGTTATAATTTTGACTGGTACGATGCTGTCCTTAAAACGGGGATGACTCAAAATAATTATTTAAATATTACAGGACGTTCAGAATCCGGACTGAGCTATAACTTAGGTTTTGGTATCCAGAGCGATGAAGGTTTGATCGATAATGACGGAACGGATAAATATTCTTTCAAATTAGGATTAAATCATAAAATAAACGACAAATTTTCTACAGGCGCAAATGTTACAATAGCGCATGTTGATACACAATTAGGAAGTGATTTAGCCATGCAGGATGCCTTTAGATTAAGTCCGCTGATGTCTCCCTGGGCTATTGATGCCGCAGGAAATGAGAAAGTAGGTACTTTATTCTTTCTTCCCGGAAAACTGACTTATCCTGACGGATCCTGGGCAATCAACAAAACGAGTACTGTAAACCCGTTAATGGAAATTGCTAATTCATCCCAGACTGAAAAAACCTGGCAGACAGTAGGAAATGCTTATATGCAATACCAGCCTTTAAAATGGTTAACATTCAAAACAACATTTTCTGCCGGAATTCAAAATACAACCACAAGCACCGCTTATACCGCACAGACAAATGCAGGGGTAACCTTAAATGGTAAAAATTCGGCATCAATTAAAACGTATAACAATTTTAATTATACTTGGGACAATCAGATTGACCTGAAAAAAACGTTTAATGATGTACATGATTTTAGTTTATTATTATTACAAAGTTCTTATTCTAATGTAGATGAGAACTCTTATATGTATTCTAACAACCAACCTTTTGATGTAGGATCAAGTAATATGGGTTCAGGCGTTCAGAGCAGTTATAATATTACTTCAGGATATGCAAAAAATACTTTGAGCTCTTATGCAGTTCGTCTGAACTATACTTTTAAAGATAAATATTTATTGACAGCTTCTAACAGATGGGATGGATCCTCTGTTTTATCAGCAGATAATAAATGGCAAAGTTTTCCATCTGTAGCTTTAGGCTGGAAAATTAGTAAAGAATCATTTTTAGCTAATAATTCTGTAGTTTCAGACTTAAAATTAAGAGCAAGTTTAGGATATACAGGAAACGATAATGTTGCTCCTTATACTTCACAAGCTTTATTAAATCAACAAACTTTTTATGCTAACGGAGCAAATGTAGTTTCCGGATGGCAGTCTGAAAATCTTGCCAACCAGAATTTAACCTGGGAAAAAACAAGAGAGATCAATTTAGGGATTGATTTTGGATTCTTAAGAAACAGAATTACAGGTAGTGTAGATGTATACGACAGATTATCAGATGATTTGATTTACAAACAACAGTTACCATTAGAAACAGGATGGAAAAATACTTTTGCCAATGTTGGTTCAGTTAGTAACAAAGGAATCGAGGTTTTATTAACGACTAAAAATATAAAATCTAAAAATGTAAACTGGGAAACAACTTTCACCTTTACTAAAAACGTAAACAAATTAGAGTCTATCTACAATCAGGATAAAGTAAGTGATATTGGAAATAAACTGATTTTAGGATCAGAAATAAATCCAAATTACAACTACGTATACGACGGTGTTTGGCAGGAAAGTGAAGCAGCTCAGGCAGCAGCTTACGGTATGGCACCAGGTCAGGCGAGACCAAAAGACTTAAACGGAGATGGTAAATTTAATGCTGATGACAGACAAGTAATTGGTAATGCTAATCCGGAATGGCAAGGAAGTTTTTATTCTAAATTAACAGTTGGCCAGTTTGATTTTAATTTCTCTGTGATTACAAGCCAGGGACAAACAGTATTAAGTACTTTTCATCAAAACTTTGCCGATGTAAGTGACAGAGGTCGCCAAAAGATTAAAATGGATTATTTTATTCCAACAAACGGAGCAGGTATTGAAGCAAATGCGAACAATACAAATCCAAGACCGGGACCGGTTGCAACTGGTGCAGGTGCTTATTGGACTTCTTTATTTGGTTACTACAGAGATGCATCTTATGTTAAAATTAAAAATATCTCTTTAGGATACACTTTCAATTCTGAATTGCTTAAAAAATTAAAAATGAGTAATTTAAGACTTTATGTAAATGTTTTAGACCCATTTGTATTTACAAATTTTGACGGATATGATCCGGAATGGGCAGGTTCAAATTTTGGTATTAACCGTCCTGCATCTGTTACAACGCAATTGGGCTTAAGTGTTAAATTTTAATAAGATATAAAATGAAAAAAATAATATTAGTTTTAGGAATAATCATTACTGCTTTTAGCTCCTGTAGTGACTATATCGAAGAAGAGAGTGTTTCGAATGTACCTGCAGATGCTACTTATAAAACGGCATCCGGATTTCAATTATTAGTAAATTCCAACTATGCTTCACTGAAAGGAATTTATGGAGGTAATCCCTGGCTGTTTGAATCCGGTACTGATATGTATGCTGAAGGAAGAACGCCTGAACCAGCCGGTATAAGTCAATATACATTATTAATTCCATCTGCTGCAAATGTCGATGATTTGTATACTTCTTGTTATCAGCAGATTCAGACTGTAAATAAAACAGTGTACTATTCAACCATAACAGAACAAACAGCAAATTTAAATGCCTTAGTGGGAGAAGCACGTTTTTTGAGAGCCAACGCTTATTTTTTATTGGTTCAGACTTATGGTGGAGTTCCAATTGTTCTGGATAACATTACTTCTGCAGTTTTATCTTTTAAAAGAAATACCGCTGAGGAAGTTTACACGCAGATTATAGCAGATTTAGATGCTTCTTTGGCTACTGTAGGAACCGGGGCTTACGCTGCAACAGGAAAAGTAAATAAAAGAGCCGTAAATGATTTATTGGCAAAAGTGTATTTAACAAGAGGATATGAAACTTTTGGTACTCCTGCTGATTTTACAAAAGCAGCTGCTTATGCTGATGCTGCAATCGCGGGTCAGGCACTAAATATTCCTTTTAATCAATTATTCGTTACTACTGCAACGGGCGATAATGATTTAAATGCAGAGACAATATTTTCTGTTCAATATGATAAAAATTCTACAAGTACAGATCCTACAAAATTAGGAAACAATCAGTTTTACTATTTCAGTTCCTATTTGGGAGGTGCAGAAACAGGAGCCCCATTAAGAAGTTACAATTTATGCCCAACCACTTATGCTTTAGGATTATATGAAAAAGGAGATAAAAGATGGGATGCTACCTTTATGACAGAAATTCTGGAAGAAACAGTAACCGTTGACGGAAAAGCGAAGACCAATCTTTATTTTCCGTATTACAGACCTGCAAATGCAAGCGCAGTAAAAGTAAGGCACTTTTATGAGCCAAAATGGTTTACTCCCGCAGATAAAGCAGCCTGGAATACAGCCAATGCAGCAAGAAAATCAGCCACTTTTGTATACCATCCGTGGGGAGAATACGGAGCAGATCATACCCTAATCGACAACCGTGATTGTTATACTATTCCGGTTAAGAAATTTGATGATGCAAATCCAACAACTCCTTCAAGTACAGGACCCGTAAGTACAAGAGATATTATCGTATCAAGATTAGGAGAAACCTATTTAGTAGCCGCAGAAGCTTACCTAAAAGCAGGAAACCCTACAACTGGTTTAGATCGTTTAAATGAAGTGAGAAGAAGAGCAGGTGTAGCAAATGCAACTGCAGGAGAATTTAATATCAATTATATCTTAGACGAAAGAGGAAGAGAGCTAATGGGAGAATACAAACGTTGGTTTGATTTAAAAAGAACAGGCACATTGGTAGACAGAGCTTCGGCTTATAATTATAAAATTAAGGCAGCTAATTTTGTGGGGGTAGATGGTAAACTTAAAATTTTAAGACCTATACCGCAAACGGCGCTAGATTTAAATCAAAATAAAGATTTTCCTCAAAATCCTGGTTATTAGTAATTTTATAATTTTTTGAGGTTTGTTTTTTTGAAGAAGTTAAAAAGGAGTTCGGTCCTGAATCGGACTCCTTTCTTAACGAAATAGCAGTTCGCCGGAAATGAAAAAAATATTATTTGTTTTATTGTTTGTTTCACAAGGTATTATAGCGCAAAGTTATAGTGTTGATACCTCGTATACCGTAAAAAGTACTTATGCGAAACTCATTAAGAAATATCCTTTTATAAAAATTGCCGGGGCAAATAAAGGAATTAATGATAGTAAGATTGAGAATGTAGTGTATTATAAGAATGCAAACAGAACATTGCATTTAGATGCCTTTTTTAATAAAGGTAAAAAAAGAAATCCAGGTATAATCATGATTCATGGTGGCGGATGGAGATCAGGAAGTAAAGATCAAATGCAGATTTTGGCACAGGAAATTACGGCAAAAGGATATTCTTGTTTTGCAATTGAATACAGATTATCGCTCGAGGCAAAATACCCGCAGGGAATTTATGATGTAAAAAATGCGATTAAATTTATAAAAGATAATGCGAAAAAATTCAATATAGATCCAGACAAAATTGCCGTTTTAGGATGCTCTTCAGGAGGTCAAATGGCAGCTTTAATTGGTACAACAAATGAAGATATAGCTTTTGAAGATGCTCATTATAAAAGTAAATCTTCTTCAAGAGTTCAGGCAATTATCGATGTAGATGGAATATTAGCTTTTAAACATCCTGAATCAGCTGAAGGAGAAATGGCCGCTTTTTGGTTAGGAGGAACATATGATGAAAACCCGGAAAACTGGAAACAGGCATCGGCCTTAAATCATACCAGTAAAAATACACCGCCAATATTGTTTATCAACAGCAGTTTTGACCGGTTTCATGCAGGAAGAGACGATATGATTGCAATTTTAAATCAAAATAAAATTTATAATGAAGTAAAAACGATTCAGAATTCACCTCATTCTTTTTGGTTTTTTCAACCTTGGTTCGATGAAACAGTAGTTTATACCACACAATTTTTAGACAGAATATTCAAATAATTTACCATAAAATGAAAACAAAAATCACATTAGCGACCTTATTTTTAGTTGGTATTACAGCAGTTAATGCTCAGCAATATGATATAAAAACAGCAAAGACGTATGCCGAAATATCTGCAAAAACAGATGGAAAATGGGAAGGACGCAAATACAAAGGCGGAACTGTTTTTAAAAATGTTGACCGACTAAAATTAGCTCCTGAACATACAGATCATTCATTTGATATTCGCTACGAAGGTCCCGGCTGGGAAAGTAACCGAATTGGGTATCGTTTGTATTTAGACTGGAGAAATGCGATTGATATTTTTGGAAAGAAAACCTCAGACATTATTTTGCCAAGAGTAGGGCAGGACAACTTTGATTCGTACCACGAAATGAGCGATTGGGGAGCTGATATTCTGAAAGCGGGAAAAGCAATCGGAATTGGGTCTATTGATCGTTATTTAAACAATGAAAAATTACACTTTCGTGAAGTGGACTCTACTATTGCAACTGTTGTAAATACAACAAATGAGTCTGTTGTAAAAGTAAATTATTATGGGTGGAAAACGGCTTCTGATAAAATCAATTTCACATCAGAATTAACCATTAAACCAGATGAACTTTATACGCAACATAAAATTCAGGCTTCAAAGGAAATTAAAGGAATTTGCACCGGAATTGCCAAACAAAAAAATGGTGAATTAATTAAAAAAGTAAGTAAAAATAAAAAATGGGCTTATTTGGCTACTTATGGTGAACAATCATTGGTTCCGGATAAATTAGGAATGGCGATTTTTTATGAAGTGCGTACAATCGAAAATGCTCCGGAAACAGACTTAGATTATCTTTTAGTATTTAAACCAACAACAAAAGCAACTTCTTTTTACCTCTTAGGTGCCTGGGAACAAGAACCAAACGGCATTAAAACAAAAGAAGAATTTGTGAAGTATTTAGATGAAAAATTAGAAATACTGAACAAAAAAGGTAAAATGTAATTGTTGCTTATAATTTATTTTCAACACAGAAACATAGTTTTTTTTAAGAATACAAAATAAGCACGCTTATTCACATAGTTGACTAATGTGTTTTTATGTAAAAATAAAACGACCTTTTTATCAGTTCAAAAAGCTATGTTTCTGTGTTAAAAAAATAAACATTAATTCCTTATCCCGACAGCTACCGGGAGTGGTAAAAAAACTAGTGCTAAAAATATAATATATGTCTAAATCGACTTTTATAAAGATCAATTTTACCAAATGTACAATGCTTTTATTACTTATTCTGGGAAGTAAAGCAATTGCGCAAAGTAATGAAAATGCTGTTCTCGCTGACAATTTGAAATGGTCAGAAAGAACAGCACGTACTATTTTGAATAAGTACCCAAAAGCCTACCAGATCGACGGAACTGAAAAACCAAAATGGGATTATAAAATGGGATTAGTATTGTCAGCTTTCGAAAAATTATACCAGAAGACAAACGACAAAAAGTATTTTGATTACATCAAAGAATATGCTGATGAAATGATTGATGCTGAAGGAAATATCAAAAAGTATGATCTGAAAGAATACAATATCGATTGTGCAAATCCCGGTAAATTGCTTTTTAGTTTATACGATGCAACAAAAGACAAACGCTATCTTAAAGTTATTCAGGAACTGAGAACTCAACTGGAGACTCAGCCCAGAACGGCTAGCGGAGGATTTTGGCACAAACAAATTTATTCCAATCAGATGTGGATCGATGGTTTGTATATGGCAGAACCTTTTTATACGGAATACACCGTTAAATATGAGAATGGAAAAGCTTTGGATGATGTTGCCAAACAATTTGAGTTGGTACAAAATCACCTTGTAGATAAAAAAACAGGTTTAGTATTTCAGGCCTGGGACGAAAGTAAAGAAATTGCGTGGGCAAATCCTGAAACCGGAACTTCGCCAACCATTTGGGGACGAGGAATTGGCTGGTACATGATGGCATTGACAGAAACACTAGAATTTTATCCTAAAGCACATCCAAAATATAAAGTGCTGACAGGATATTTGAATCAAATTGCAAAAAGTGCGGTCGAACATAAAAGCACAGCAGGTTTATGGTACCAGGTAGCTGATAAACCCGATTTGAAAGATAATTATGTAGAATCGTCGTCGTCAGGTATGATTATTTATGCTTTGGCAAAAGGTGCAAACAAAGGATATTTACCGTCTAATTATAAAAAAATTGCCCAAAAATCATTTGACGCCTATATAAAAGAGTTCGTTAAAAAAGATGAAAAAGGAGAGGTAACGATTTCAAATGTATCATCAAATGTAGGTCTAGGCGGAAAACCGTTTCGGGACGGAACGAATGAATATTATATTAAAAGCAAGGCAAAAGATAGTAGTTCACCGGCTTTAGCAGCATTTTTGCTAAGCGCAATCGAACTGAATAAATAAACATTAAGCATTTTAAAGATGATACGTAATAGAAAGAACGTTTATGCTGTTTTAATCCTCTTAATGAGCCTCATTGTATTTTCAGTTAGTACACTGAATGCCCAGGAATCTTCAAACAAAGAAGTGGTTATTTCTGGAACTTTAAAATGGTCAGAACGAATGGCACTTTCTATCCTGAAACGGGATCCAAAATTATGGCAAATCGACAACAACGAAAAACCAAAATGGGATTATAAATTAGGATTGGTCGCCATGTCTTTTGAACAATTATATAAAAAGACGAAAAATCCGCTTTACGAAAATTACGTAAAAGAATACGGCGAAACAGTGATCAATAGTTCAGGTGAAATCATGAACTATAAACTCGAAGATTATAATATCGATTACATAAATGCAGGGAAAATACTCTTTGAGCTGTATCAAACAACAAAAGATAATCGTTATCTGATTGCCATGCAAACGCTGAGAAAACAATTAGCAACGCATCCAAGAACAAATTCAGGCGGGTTTTGGCATAAAAAAATCTATCCGTACCAAATGTGGCTCGACGGATTGTACATGGGAACGCCTTTTTACGCACGTTATACCGTAGAATTTGATAAAGGAAAAGATCTGGATGATGTTGCCAGACAGTTCGAACAAGTACATTTGCACACGATGGATAAAAAGACAGGTTTACTTTTTCATGCTTGGGACGAAAGCAGGCAAATGCCCTGGGCAAATAAAGAAACGGGAACTTCACCCAATTTTTGGTCGCGTTCTATTGGTTGGTACATGATGGCTTTGGTGGATGTCCTGGATTATATGCCTAAGGATCATCCAAAAAGAAAAGAATTAATTCAGTATTTAAGTGAAATTTCAACTGCGGTGGCAAAATTTCAGGATCCTTCAGGATTGTGGTTTCAGGTGACAGATTCCGGAACAAAAGAAGGCAATTATCTCGAAGCATCGGGATCTGAAATGTTTGTTTATGCTTTTGCAAAAGGTGCAAAAAAAGGATATTTACCATCCAATTATAAAAAACTGGCTGAGAAAGGTTTCGACGGTCTTGTTAATAAACTTGTTATTGTTGATCCAGATGGAGAAATTCATATTACACAGGTTTGTGCCAGCGCAGGATTAGGAGGGAGTCCGTATCGTGATGGTTCTTATGAATATTACATTAAAGAAAAAATAAAAATTGATAACTCACATGGGTTAGGGCCATTTATATTGGCAGCACTTGAATTAGATAAATAGTAGAATTTAAATATATTTTAAAATGAAAAATAATAAAAGACAAGGTTATTTTACATCGGTTGCTTTAGTTTGTTTGATGGCTTTTACAAGCTGTAAGGTGACTTCGCAAGAACCTGCAAAGCAAGAAATCGTAATTTCTAAAGACTTAAAGTGGTCTGATAAAATGGCTTTAACTTTAATGAAACGCCATCCTGAAGCCTACATGATCGACGATTCTAAAAAGCCAAAATGGGATTATGTTCACGCTTTGGTTTTACATTCTATCGAAGAATTGCATAAAAAAAATCCGGATCCTCGTTACAAAGCTTACATAAGAGGTTATGTAGATGAGTTGGTACAAGCTGATGGAACCATTAATACCTATGAATTTGATAAATACAATATCGATTTGGTAGTACCGGGACGTTTGCTTTTTGCTATTTATGCAGAAACAAAAGAAGAAAAATATCTAAAAGCAATGCAATTAGTGCGCAAGCAACTTTCAGAGCAACCCCGTACACAAAGTGGCGGATTCTGGCACAAGCAAATTTATCCCAACCAAATGTGGTTAGACGGTTTGTACATGGGAGAACCATTTTATGCCCAATACACAGCTACTTTTGAAGGAGGAAAAAGTTTTGATGATATCGCCAAACAATTCGAATTGATTCAATTGCATGCAACAGATCCAAAAACGGGATTGTTGTACCATGCCTGGGATGAAAGTAAACAAATGCCGTGGGCCAATAAAGAAACAGGTAATTCACCAAATTTCTGGTCAAGAGCTTTGGGCTGGTACGTAATGGCACTTGTTGACGTATTGGATTATATGCCAAAAGAGCATCCAAAACAAAAAGAATTAGTAAAGTATCTAAATAATGCTTCGGCAGCTTTGGCTAAATTTCAGGATGCTAAAACAGGATTATGGTATCAGGTAACTGACAAAGGCGCTGCAGCAGGAAATTATCTTGAAGCATCAGGATCATCGATGTTTGCTTATGCTTTTGCAAAAGGAGCCAACAAAGGATATTTGCCTGCAAAATATAAAAAACTGGCCAATAAAGCTTTCGATGGCCTGACTACGAAACTGATCACAAAAGTTGATGCTGATGGAGGAATTACTCTTACACAAGCTTGTCAGGTTGCCGGTTTAGGCGGAACCCCTTATCGCGACGGTTCATACGAATATTACGTAAACGAAAGAAAAAAAGACAACGATCCTAAAGCGACCGGACCATTTATTTTGGCTGCTTTAGAATTGAACAGATAATTAAATTTAAAGACATAGAAACATAGATATTGTAAATTAACAAAAAAAGGCATTTCATTTGTTTAAATACACATGGCTATGTGAGCGAAACGGGTTTCTTTTTAATACTCTTTTTTAAGATAGAATCTATGTTTCTATGTGTTGATAAATTTACGGCATAGGGATTCAATAAATAATCTGGATATAAAGGTTAATCTATCAGTTTGTCATCCTGAGCGGAGTCGAAGGAAGCCAAGAAATTCCTCGCAGAACAAAAACGGCGACAAACCCGACAGGTTTTAAAACCTGTCGGGTTTAACTAAAAAGTAATCATTACCAAAAATGAAAAACATAAAAGCACTGTTTCTTCTTTTATCACTATTCTCAATACAAGAGAATTTTGCTCAGGTATGGGTACCGGATAATGGAGACGGAACCTATACAAACCCTATTATTCATGCCGATTATTCAGATCCCGATGTGGTTCGTGCAGGAGATGATTTTTACATGACAGCTTCGTCTTTTAATTGTATTCCGGGCTTGCCTATTTTGCATTCTAAAGATCTGGTTAATTGGAAAATAGTAAGTTATGCTTTGCTAAAACAACCGCCGTTTGAAACTTTTAATAAAGTACAGCATGGCAATGGGGTTTGGGCGCCAAGTATTACTTTTCATAATAATGAATTCTATATTTATTACCCCGATCCTGACTTTGGAATTTATATGATAAAAGCCAAAAAAGCAGAAGGCCCGTGGTCAGAACCACTTTTGGTAAAAGAAGGAATCGGACTTATAGATCCAAGTCCGTTATGGGATGATGACGGAAAAGTATATCTCGTTCATGCTTTTGCCGGAAGCCGCGCACAAATAAAAAGTCTGATCGTAGTTTGCAGTATGAATGCAGAAGGAACAGTGGCCAACAACGATGAAGTGATGGTCATTGACGGGCATGAAAGTGAAGGAACTATCGAAGGGCCAAAATTTTACAAACGAAATAATTACTACTATATTTTTGCTCCTGCCGGTGGTGTTGCTACGGGCTGGCAAACTGTTTTAAGATCAAAAAATGTGTACGGTCCTTATGAAAAGAAGAAAGTGCTGGAACAAGGAAAAACAGCTATAAATGGCCCACATCAGGGGGCTTGGGTACAAACACAAACTGGTGAAGATTGGTTTATTCATTTTCAGGACAAAGGGGCTTACGGCAGAATTGTGCATCTTCAGCCTATGAAATGGGAAAAAGACTGGCCGGTGATGGGGCAGGATTTTGATAAAAACGGAATTGGAGAACCGGTAACCACATTTAAAAAACCAGATGTAGGCAAGAAATATCCAATAGAAACCCCGGCAGAATCAGATGAGTTTAATGAACCAAAATTAGGGTTGCAATGGCAATGGCATGCAAATGCTCAAATCAATTGGGGATTCCCGACCAGTTTGGGATACCTGAATTTATTTTGTCAAACGACATTAAAAGACAATCAGAAAATTTTTGATGCTCCAAATTTATTGCTTCAAAAATTCCCTGCCGAAGAATTTACTGCAACTACCCAATTAACTTTTAACACGAGGTTAAACGGAGAATCTACAGGACTTATCATCATGGGCTTAGATTACAGTTATTTGAATTTAAAAAATGAGAACGGAAAATTGTACTTGAATCAGAAAACCGGAACTTTCGATAAGAAAATTTCGGAAACAGAAACAACGCCGGTTTTAATCACAAACAATACCATTTACCTTAGGGTAAAAATTAAAAAAGGAGGTGTTTGCAGTTTCTTTTATAGTTTAGATGATAAAAAATATCAGTCCATTGGTTCTGATTTTGTTGCTAAAGAAGGAAAATGGATAGGTGCAAAAGTCGGTCTTTTTGCCCTGAGCCAGAAAGTAACAAATGATTCGGGAAATGTAGCTGTAGATTGGTTTAGAATGACAAAGTAACAAAAAAGAGGAAAAAGGTGCAAAGGAACAAAGTTTTTCTAAAAAGTAAAAAGAAATGAATTATGGATGATAAACAGTTTAAAAAAAATCTGCATGATCTGCATAATCTGCGAGAAAAAAAAATAGCTCACAGATTGAACGGATTAAACCGATTTTCGCTGATTTATTTCAAGTGAAACACCTTTTTTAGGTTTTGTAAAACTATGTACCTATGTGTTTTAATAAATATGTTCAACGAATATAAAAATATACAAGTGATTCAACTTAAAAAAATAATAGTGTTAGTTTTCTTCAGCATTAGTTTTGGCGTTAATGCTCAGAATACCTATAAAAACTGGTCGGATATTATTCGTAAAAACGATGTAGGCTGGTTTGGTACGGAGGAAGCTAAAAAAATAGCCGAAAACGTATTGTTATATCAAAGAGACATTGGCGGATGGCCAAAGAATATCCAAATGCAGCAAGAATTAACTCCTGCACAAAAAAAGGATTTACTGGCAATCAAAAAAACAACAAAGGAAACCACTACTGATAACGGTGCAACGTGTCAGGAAATGCTTTTTATGTCAAAAATGTACGCTCAGGTTAAAGACGATCGATACAAGGAATCTTTTTTGAAAGGACTTAATTATTTGTTAGAAGCGCAGTATAACAACGGTGGATGGCCTCAGTTTTATCCTTTAAAAAAAGGATATTATACCCATATTACGTACAATGATGATTCGATGGTCAATATCCTGAACATACTGAAACAAGTAAGTGAAGGAAGTGATTTTTATAGTATAAAACCATCAAAGGAAATTGTCGAAAAAGCGAAAAAATCTTTTGATAAAGGAATTGATTGTATCCTAAAAACACAATACAAGCAAAACGGGGTTTTAACAGCCTGGTGTGCGCAGCATGATGAATTTACTTTGGCACCGGCAAACGCAAGAGCTTTTGAGTTGGCATCGCTAAGCGGATACGAATCGGCTAAAATTGTATTGCTTTTAATGTCGATCGAAAAACCTTCTGCAGAAATAATCACGACAATTAAAAGTGCTGATGCCTGGTTCGAAAAAACAAAAATTACAAACCTTGAAGAAAAACGTGTAGTAAATGATGCAGGAAAAGTTATTGATAAGAAAATGATCATTAGCCAAAATGCAGCACCAATCTGGGCGAGATTTATGGACCTGGAGACGAATGAACCTTTCTTTTGTGATCGTGACGGAATAAAGAAAAAATCTATCGATGATATAGGTTCTGAAAGGCGAAATGGTTATTCCTGGTATTCAGATGCACCAAAAGATGTGTTGAAAAAATATCCGTCCTGGGCAATCAAAAACGGAGTTAAAGTTACGTCGACAGAAGTCTCAGATAAAAAGAAAATGAACTACTTTACCGTTGCTTCAGATGGTTCAGGTGACTTTACCAAAATTCAGGATGCTATAAATGCGAGTCCTTCTTTTCCTTATGAAAAAGTGACAGTGTTTGTAAAAAATGGAATTTACAATGAAAAAGTCCGAATTCCGGAATGGAACACGCATTTAGCTTTGGTAGGAGAAAGTAAAGAGCATACCATTATTACTTTTGATGACAATTTCTCTAAAATCAATTTAGGAAGAAACAGTACCTTTTATACACCAACGGTTTTGGTGGAAGGAGATGATTTTTCAGCTTCGAATCTAACGTTTAAAAATGCTTCAGGCGATAACGGTCAGGCCATTGCATTGTCTGTTGTGGCAAATCGCGCAAAGATTTCGAATTGTAATATTCTGGGGAATCAGGATACTTTATACTTGTCTGGAAAAGAAGCCAAACAGTATTTTAAAAATTGTTATATCGAGGGAACAACTGATTTTATTTTTGGAGGCGCAACAGCTTTATTTGAAAATTGCGAGATTCACAGCATCAAAAGTTCCTATATTACAGCGGCTTCTACACCACAAAATATTCCTTTTGGTTTTGTTTTTAAAGATTGTCAACTTACGGCTGAAACGGCTGCAACAGCGGTTTATTTAGGAAGACCCTGGCGTATTTATGCTAAAACGGTTTATATCAATTGCGATATGGGGAAACAGATCAGACCGGAAGGCTGGGAAAACTGGTCAAAACCGGAAGCCGAAAAAAATGCTTTATATGCTGAATATAATTGCAAAGGTGAAGGATTTCAGCCAACAAAAAGAGTGGCGTGGTCACACCAACTTCAAAAAAAAGAAGCAGAGAAATATACCATAGAAAATATCCTAAAAGACTCGATTTCTAATTGGTATTCAAACTAAGCTTTTAAGCTGCTAATTTTTTTGAATTTTTAGATTATTAATCTTAGATACTGAATGATTTAGTATCTTAGAAACTAAAAAAAATATGAAATATTTACTCCTTTTATTGATTTCATGGGCATCTTTTGCGCAGCATAGCGAATTTCCGTCGGCTAAAGTAGATTCAATTGTCAATAGAATTCAGCTGCCGTCAATTCCTTCTTATCAAATAAATGTGCAAAAGTTAGGTGCAAAAGGAGATTCTGTTTTCAACAATAAAGCCGCATTTGACAAAGCAATGGCATTGTGCAAAAAGAACAATGGCGGTACTATAATTGTCCCTAAAGGAATTTATAAAATTAATGGACCAATACATTTTGTGAGCAATGTGAATCTTAAGTTAGAGAAAGGCGCAAAAATCAAATTCAGCGACAGGCCGGAAGATTATTTGCCCATGGTTTTAACCAGTTGGGAAGGCACAATGTTGTACAATTACAGTCCGTTGATTTATGCCTACGAATGCTCTAATATTGCCATAACAGGCGAAGGAACAATTGATGGAGAAGGAGGTAAGGTTTGGAAAAGCTTTAAAGCAAAAGAAGGTGCAGGGAAAAACCTAAGCCGTGGCATGAATCACAATGCCGTTGCATTAAAAGACAGGAAATTTGGAGAAGGATATTTTTTACGTCCCCAGATGATTCAGTTTTTTAATTGCAAAAACATTCTGGTCGAAAATATCCGAATAGAAAATTCACCTTTTTGGTGTCTGCATCTGCTAAAATCGCAAAGTATTACCGTTCGTGGAGTCAGCTACAAATCATTAAATTATAATAATGATGGTATCGATCCTGAATATGCTAAAGATGTTTTAATCGAAAATGTGACGTTTGATAATGGCGATGATAATGTGGCTATTAAGGCGGGAAGAGATCATGAAGGAAGAGCCAATTCAGAAACGCCAAGCGAAAACATCGTGATTAGAAATTGTAATTTCAAAGGACTTCATGGCGTTGTAATAGGGAGTGAAATGTCAGCAGGAGTGCAGAATGTATATGTAGAAAATTGTAAAACGGTTGGTTACTTAAAAAGAGGGATTTATTTAAAAACCAATGCGGACAGAGGTGGTTTTATCAAAAATATATTTGTTCGAAACATCCAACTCGATGAGGTAGAAGATTGTTTATATATCACGGCCAATTACCATGGAGAAGGAAGTGGTTTTCAGTCAGAGATATCGAATATTTCTTTTTCGAATATTACCTGCAATAAAGCTACAGCATCAGGAATTGTAATTCAGGGATTTCCGGACAAAAAGGTACGTAATATCTCTTTAAACAATATCGATATCAAATGGGCTAAAAATGCCATTTCAAGTACAAATGCTGAGAACGTCCTGTTGAATGAAGTTTTTATAGGAGAGAAAGCAACGGTTCCAACGGCAGCGAAATAGTTTTTTTAAAAGGTGCTAAAGTGCTGATTTGCTATGTTACTAAGCTTTTTTACGTTTCAAAGGAGCAAAGAGAAAAAGCTTCATCGCTATCTTGTCATCCTGAGCGAAGTCGAAGGACACGCCAGTAGCTCCACAAAGAATAATACAAATTAACACAATCGAAAAACCGAATAAAAATGAAATATTATCTATTAATTATCTGCTTAATTTCGACAACATGTTTTGCACAAAAAACGATGATCTTTACTATCGGCGATTCTACAATGGCCAATAAAAAAGATCCGGACAAAAATCCTGAACATGGATGGGCACAAGTTTTACAGCCTTTTTTTGCACCAAATTTTATAGTTGAAAATAAAGCTGTAAACGGTCGAAGTACTAAAAGTTTTATCAATGAAAAACGATGGGATTCTATTTATAAAAAACTAAAAAAAGGGGATTATGTTTTTATTGAATTTGGGCATAACGATGAAAAAATAGAAGATTCGACGCGATATACCAATCCGCATACAGCCTATAGATATAATTTGATTCGCTTTGTAAAAGAAAGCAGAGAAAAAGGGGCAACTCCCATATTACTGACTTCTATAGCAAGACGTAATTTTAATGAAAAAGGAGTATTAATACCAACACATGGAGATTATCCTTTAGAAACCAGATTGATAGCACAGGAGTATAAAGTTCCTTTTATTGACTTAGAATACTATACAGAACTATTAGAACAATCTTACGGACCTGAAAAATCAAAGCAATTGCATTTGCATTTTAAAGCTGGTGAAAATGCCTATTACGATAAAGACAAGGCTGATGATACACACCTGTCATTGATAGGAGCAACAGCAGTAGCTCAAATTGTGGTAAATCAGATTAAAGAATCAACAGACCCTTCTTTAGAAAAAATTAAAAAAGGACTTAAGTAAAGATTGTCTTTGATAATCAAATTTTTAGATCAATAACGGAAAGATGTCTTATTCTGATACTTTAAAATTTTTTAAAGGTAAATTAAGTTCATAATCATTAAGACATTTGCATTAATATTAAGAAACTTTGTTAGAAAGTAAATTGTTTTTGGTTATTCTTAGTATTCTATTTTAATATTTTGAAGATTTTTTTTAGAAAGAGAGAATTTAGGTTCTCTCTTTTTTTCTATTTGTATATTTTTGTAAGTACTTATGTTTAAGAACTTACTTCTTAACACCCTTTTTTTAACATCTTTAAAATAGATTCCTCTAAAACGCGCTATTGGTATTCAATAGGGAAAGAATTTATTTCAATGATTTTGACGTTTTTTTTTGATTATAATTATCTTTTAACCTTTTATTTCCCTGGAAAAATTATTAAATTTCTTCTTCTGAATAATTAATACTGGTGGTATATTTTAGTTAAAAAAATAAAAAAATTAACAAAATTTTCTATCTCTTGTTTTTTGTAGTCTGAATTTCAGTAACTTAGCGGATGTAAAAATGCAGTTAGTACCTAATTGTTGTTTTTTATCAGCCTATAGTTTTTAATTTCATCCTCATGATGATTATCTTATAACGATTTTTACTACTACCTGCCTTCATTATTTTTTAAGCATACAATGCCTCTTTTTTTATTGTAATTAAAACTTAAAATAATAACGTATTTCATGACAATAATGGAGTATTCTTAAAAATGTTTAAAAAAAATTTCGTTCATGAATTTAATTTTTCAGAAAATTCATTTTTGTGTAAAAGTGAACAGATAGATTTTGATAGCTCTATATTTGTCGTTTACAACAAGTCTGAACTTTTGGATTTTTTAAGATTGGATAAAAAAGGGGAAAATGTTTTAGTTTGCTTATTCAATAAACAATTATATGATAGTTTATCCTTTTTAGGAGAAGTTAAAAACTCATTTTTATTAGACAACTTCAAAACAAGAATTGAAATTATTAAAGAATTAAGATTGCATTTTAAAAGTAAAGCTGATACTGTACCACAAATATCAGAAATTACAATACCGGCTTCTAATGTTATCTCTACAAAGTTGAAAAATTTTTATAGCATTTGTTTCCTTGATGTAAAGCTTTTTTAATGGAATAAAAGCAGAATATACTAGCAATAGTAAATTCTGCTTTTATTTTTTTATTGATTACTCATCACTTATACTCATCATTAAAATTACTGTGCTTATTTTGCTATAATTTTTTTGGTGTTTTTTTTTTAAAATCACTATAAAATAATTGTAATCAGGTTTTTTGTATTTGAGATGATTCTCCGAAATGACGTAATGCTACTGTCATACGCGATTGAAAAATTTGCGTGTAGTTTTTTTTAATGACTGGCGAATCAGCAATCCTGTTTTGTTTGCAGGTACTCTACTTTTTACAACCTTACTAGAGATAGAATAAGTCTTATTCTGTTATTTTAAAATCCTAATATGGATAAGAGGCTTGGGATATATCCCTAATTTTGATTCATACTTTTTTAATGTTGTGTTATTCTTTTCGAATAAAATAAGCCCTTTTTTAAAGCAGAAAATAATTATACCACAAAGACAATCCATATTTATGAATCATACTACTTTTTCCTTAGAATTTGACCTGAACCTGTCAGAAATAAGAAAGTTAAATAAGATGTACTTTAAATGTATATACAAAGAAAGAGTAACTATTTTTTGCGGAATTGTTTTATTCTTAGCACTGTTTTTTGATTTTTTTAATGATGATATCGATTTCATTAAATGGATCGTGCGCAATCTCATTCTCATTATATTGTTTCTTACTTTTCAATATTCTTTTGTAAACATAATCATTAAGGTTATTTTTCAGTTTGCTAAAAAGCTTGAAAAATATAACAGGTTCAGTAGCAGGTATAAATTCAATTTTAATAATTCCGGCATTTGTGTTCATTCTCCTTTGGGGGAATTCGTCCATGATTGGGCGCAAATCGAAAAAGCAATTTTGACTAAAGATTTTTTCTTTCTTTATGTAAAAGACAGAAACGGATATATTATTTCAATTTCGAATAAAGGCAATAAAGAACGAAAGATGGATGAGTTAATCGCTTTTGTAGAAAGTAATGTAACTCAAATTTCAAAAGTCTGATTTAGAGGAAAAAAACCTTATTCTGATACAATTATAATTTATTGTGCCGATTTGTTTGGGGCTCTTAATTTATCTTTGCACTGTTATTTTAAATGTTTGAATATTAATGTGCTAACTCTTGTTTTAGGGGTGTCCGGAATAAACATACAGGTTAGGTAATTTCTAAATTACTTTTAAAGAAATTAAAAATGGAAAAAGGAAAAATTTTAGTGCGTGACAACAAACGACTTTTTATAAAAATGTTTAAGAGAAAATTCAAAGAGGAATTTGATTTTTTTGAAGAATGTTTTGTCTGTAAAAATGAAAACGAATCTAAAGAGTTTGATCGTTCTATTTTTGTTGTTTATGATAAGGCTGAATTGATAGAATTTTTTAAATTGGATAAAAAAGGAATTAATGTTTTAGTTTGTCTATTCGATAAACAATTATACGATAGTTTGTCTTTTTTAGAAGAAGTTAAAAGTTTTATTTTGTTAGACAGTTCTAAAACAAGAGTTGAAATCATCAAAGAATTAAAATTGCATTTTAATAGCAAATCTGATGTTGTGCCGCAATTGTCAGAACCAAAGTTTCCAACTTCAAATATTCTTTCAACAAAGTTTGACACTTTTTATAAAGCTTTATTCTTTCTGATGTAGAAGGAATTAAACTAGTACGAATAAAAAAATGTAGTATATCTGTCAATTAGATATGCTACATTTTTTTTGTAGTTTACTATAAACAGTTCTATTTCATTTTATAAATTTCGGAACCTGCCAATAAAAAACAACCTAAGCCATAGTCTTCAAAATCAGGGATTTTATCATAGGATAATGGCTGACCATCTTTGGGTTCTTTGCCTGTTGACTGAAGATAACCCAGAAAGCCATTTGTATGTAAACTTTCGGTAGTCAGCGCATTCCAGGCTTTTTGAACGACAGGTAAGTATGTTTCCTTTTTCAAAATGCCACTATTGATTCCGTACGCCATTCCGTATACAAACAAAGCGGTTCCAGAGGCTTCTTTTTCTGCAAAATGGGTAGGATCATGTAAACTTACATTCCAGAAACCATCTGCTCTTTGAATGGGAGCTAAGGCTTTAGCCATCATTTTTAAGTCTTTTACATATTGTGCCCTGTGAGGTGCATTTTCAGGTATAATTGTAAGCACTTTTGCCAGGGCCGCAATCACCCAGCCGTTCCCACGACTCCAGTAACAGTCCTGACCGTTTGGTTCTTTGTAGGGAGGATCAAAATCAGCATCACGCCACCATAAACCATCCTTTGGATTAAAAAGTCCGTGATCTCCGTGAGTATTTCTGGAATACCAATACATTTGGTACATTTTTTCGAAATAGCGATTGTCTTTTTCTAAAACGCCCAGTTTAGCAAAAACAGGCATTCCCATCTGGATTGCATCAATCCAGGACCAATCGTCTGCCTGAGGTGTATTCAAAAGCATATTGATGTTGGCTTTTGTATTTTTTAATTTTTTGGGGTCCGGTTCTAAATTGTATAAATCGATATACGTTTGGGCAGCGCAATAATTGTCAGCATTACGAGTGGTATTGCCGCCATTAAATCCCCATTTATGAAACTCTGACCACGAATAGGCATAATTATAGTAAGCTTCCTTTGGGAAAATTTCGTGTAAAGCCATAAGTCCTTCATAATAAACGCCTCTTGTCCAGATGTTACTGGGACGTTCTTTATTGGTAATGATAGTTTTGCCGGTTTCGGGCCATTTTTGCATGAAATAATCATTGGCAAGTATCATTTGTTGAAGCACCAGTTTTTTATCAAACAGTTGTTGAGCATTTGAGGCGTTAAAGCAGGAAAGGCATATCGCGAAAAATAAAAGTAACTTTCTCATTTTTAGTATTCGGTATTTAAGAATTAGTTTTGTTGTTTTAGGGGAGTAATCGTAACAGGCCCTAACAATCCTGATGGAACAGGATTCCATTTAGTAGCATCAAATTTTTTATAATCTTTATCGACCATATTGATTTCATAAAAGATCTTCCATTCCTGGCCCTTTAGTTCCATATCCCTGATTCTGTTGGCGGAAAGATTCGTCACCTCAATTTTTAAAGTGTTTTTTCCTGATTTTAATTTGTTCATTTTCAATTGATAAGGTACAGACCATGCAGTACCTATATATTCATCATTAAGCCAGACTTTTGCACTTTCACGGACGTCTCCTAAATTTAAATTCCAATGTTCAGTTTTAGAATCCGTAGTGTTAAATTCTAATTTATAAGTAGCTGTTCCCGAGAAAGCTGTTGCGTCAGGACTTAGTTCGGTCCAGGATTCTAAATCTGAAAGGATGGCGCCTGCAGGCAGTTTAGGACCGCCTTTGTCAAACGTGATGTGCCAGTTTCCTTTTAGGACAATGGGATCAGCAGCCGGTTCATAATAATTCCATTTTTTTTGGGAGACCGTATTTTCTGTTTTTAGAAAATAAGATTGCCCCGGTTCTATTTTGAGTTTAACAGAGGTTGTATTGGCATTTTTAATAACGTCCGCATTTCCGTATGCTCTGGTAAGAGGATCGAAAATCACTACTTCTTTATTCCCAATTTGCAGTGGGATAAAAGTATCAATCGTCTGAGGTGTATGATTGACTAAATAATAAATTTTTTCACCATCCATTGCTCTTCGGGTAAATTTTAAACCAGTACTGACAAGAGTTTCCGGATACAGATGGGCTTTTTCTAACGCTTTAAAAATATCCGATGCCGGTTGTATCAATGCTTTATTGGCTGCTAAAAGATTTTGAAGTTGCTGTTCCTGCTTTTTATAATCCTTAAATCCCGGAACTGATTCAGGTAGTCCTTCGAAAATAATGGAAGCACCTGATTTTTGTAATTCAATTAGTTTTTGCAGGGTGGCAAGTGGCATTTTCCGGCATGACGGAACGATCAAAGATTTGAAACTCCCTCCGGGCAATATGATTTTTCCCTTTACAACTTTGGCTTCGGCTATGAAATTATCAGAGATAAAATCAACACCATATCCTTTTTTGATCAGGTTTTTTGTGGTGTTATAAAATGAAGTTTCATACAACCATTCTGATAAAGAATGTATTTTGAATTGAAAGAACAGAGTCCCTTTTTGATATTTATCCCAAGTGTCAAAAATAGGCCAGTAGAGTAAGATTTCATTATCAGATTTTCCCTGTTGCAATAGTGATTGGCAGTTGGCTATATACGAAAACAAAGCGGGAGCATCTTCCCAAATAGTATTATTGGTATTAAAATTTACAGCAGCATAAAATTGCCAGCCCGGCCAGGTTGCCCTGGTGGGAGAATAAGTAGAGCCGTGCAGGAAAACATGATTGACGCCGTTTAACATTAAATCTTCAACTTCTGGTTTGCATTGCGATAAGGCAGTTTTAAAATGTTCCCTAAGCCAGGTAAAAGTCTCGGAAGAAACAAGATTTTTACCTGAGATATGGGCTGCAGATGAGGAGAATTTCAACATAACCGGATCAGCATCTCCTTCTCTGATATCTTCTTTCTCGCGTCTGAAACCCGGAATATCAAATGGCATAGAGCCAAAAGTCTCGCATTCCGGTATATCTGCAGAAGCGTATAAATCGATGAGATTTCCAGGGGAACCATGCGCCTGAAGTTTGGTTTTGAAGTTTTTTGAATGCGCCCATCTGGTCCAGGATTTATCAAATTTATTCAGCAACAAATCGCCTATCGTTTGTCGGTAATCACTTCTGATTCGGTTACCAGTTTCATTGTCTGTTTCATTCAATAAAAGAGGCAATTCTTTTTTTAGATCATACCCTCTAAGCGTTTTAAAATTCCTCAAAAAAGTCAGGCGTAAAATCAGTTCCGTAGACTTCAAAACTATCATTAAAAATAGCACGAATTTTTCCTTCACGTCCTTTAAAAGCAGTATTAAACGGCACGACATAAGCATTCAGAGCATCTTCTGAATAATGATCTAAAGTATATCCTTTTCCGCCGGGAGCTGCTCTTTTGACCTGCTGTCCCGTTTTTCCGCTAAATACGGCATAAATGGTATAAGCTGTTTTAGTGGCCTTCCAGTTTAGTTTATCAGGCTCTGCCGAATTGGGTAATGCAACAGGATTTCCTTCAATTCCTTTATCTTTCGAATTGATTTTATTCTTTTTTAGCTGATCAGTTAAATTCACAAAACTGCCATCGCTTCCGTAGGCGACAACGTACAAAAGTGTGGCAGGAGTTTTTTCTTTAATACTGTCCGGTGTAATATTTCGATTGATGGTTTCATTTTTTTTAAGGGCATATTTTTCAACAATCAATTTAGTTGCAGCATTTGGCAAAGTAACCTGAGAGCCTCCGTAGGGCCATCCTGTTCCTAAAACCATATCAACCTGCATGTTCAGGCTATCGGCTACATGGATGGTATAATCTAACATTTCCATCCACTTTGGCGATAAATAATCGATAAAGTTGTTCTCTTCGCCCTTCACGCCATAGATGGGAGTGATTTCGACACCGCCAATACCTGCTGTATGAAAATCGATCAGGCTTTTTTTGAGGTTGGGTTTGTCGACCGCGCTCCCCATCCACCACCAGCGCGTCCAGGGCTGGTTTATAGTACCTGATTTAGGCCAGGGAGAATTTATTTCCTGTGCAAAAGCACTAAAAGCAAAGCAAATCAACAAAGTAATAAAAAGATTTAATTGGGTTGGTTTCATTCGTTACTTAAAGGTTTTAGCGGTTACTAAAATTCGTATTACAAGCAAATAAAAATGAGATAATGTTATTTTTTATTTGCTTGTAATAAAGTAAAAGTAACGGTAGCATATTAAAATGCTATCCTGTAGCATCCTGTTTTTTTTTATTATTTGTAAAAATGAAATTATTAACAAATTGAAAAACTTGTTTTGTAATTCTTATTTTTTTAGGCAAATAAATATGAAATGATGAAAAATAATTTATTAAAATTTTGTATATGATATTTTTTGATTTCTCAATTAATTAGCGATTGTAAATCAGATAGTTGGAGATTTTATTTGTTAAAATAAACATAAAAATGAAGATAAGTTATTGAAATCTAACAGGATACTACAGGATACTACGGATACTACTTCTGGATAAATTTGGAATAACTATTAAACTAACCAAATTTTAACTTTTATGAAAAACAAGCTGAATCTTTTGCTGATTGTGGCCTTCTTTGCATTACTACATGCATCGGGCTATGCGCAAGAAAAAACGATTACAGGAACGGTTACTGATCCGTCCAAACTCTCTATACCGGGAGTTAACGTAGTTGTTAAAGGAACAAATAGGGGAGCCAGTACTGATTTTGACGGAAAATTTAGTCTGAAGGCTTCTGAAGGAGAAACTTTAGTTTTTTCGTTCGTAGGATTTCTTAAAAAAGAAATAAAAATAGGTGCCACAAACACCTATAGTGTTTCTTTAGATGCAGAAAGTGCTAACTTAAATGAAGTTGTCGTTATTGGATACGGAACACAAAAGAAAAAGCTAACGACTGGGGCAATATCAGGAATTAAAACAGAAAATTTTACTGAAAGACCAATTTCACGTATTGACCAGGGGTTGATTGGGCAAGTGGCAGGTGTTCGTGTCAAACAAACTACAGGTTTACCGGGACAACCTTTTAGCATCGAAATCAGGGGAGCCGGATCTATCACTGCCGGAAATGAACCTTTGTATGTGGTAGACGGATTTCCTATTTATACAGAAGGATCCAATAGCAATGGGGGATTCTCAAGCGGAAGTCCGTTAGACAATATGAACCCTAATGATGTCGAATCTATAGAAGTATTAAAAGATGCTGCCGCTGCTTCTATTTATGGATCAAGAGCCTCCAACGGGGTCGTTTTAATTACCACTAAAAAAGGAAAAAAAGGAAAACCAAAATTTACTTTTAATACCTACGGAGGGGTTAATAAAGAGGCGAACAGAGTAGATATGTTATCAGCTCAGGGATGGATTGACAGAGCTAAAACCATGATCGATTCGCAATGGGTGGGATCAGGAATAGCAGGTGCATCTGCCAGCCAGAATACTGCAGAAAGAATTGCAGCGTATAATGCAAAAAATCCAACTGCTCCTCTTACGACAGCCAATACCCGATATTATACGTATTTGTATGATGACAGATGGGACATTCCGGGACATCCGGGATTGGATTATATCGATTGGCAGGACAAGGTTTTCCGCACAGGAGAATTTAATAACTACCAATTATCGGCCTCCGGAGCTACTGATGTAGTTAATTATTATGTATCGGCAAATTACCAAAAAAATACGGGATACATCATTGGTACTGATTACACCTTGTTTTCTGCCAGAGCGAATGTGGATGTTAAATTATCGGAAAGTTTTAAAATGGGAATTAACATTGCCCCTTCGTATTCTATCAAAAATGATCCGGGGGTAGAAGGAAAAGACAATACCTTGTTTAAAGCACTTACTGCAACGCCGGTTTTTGAAAGTGCGTCTAATGCCGCAGGAGAAAAATATACAACCCGATACATGTGGGGCAGCAGTACCACCAACATGTTGAATGCACTGGCCAGAACGGGAAAAAACTCGATGTACAGAACTTTGATTTCTACTTATGCCAGTTATCAGTTTGCTAAAGGTTTTACCTGGAAGAGTACCTTAAACTTTGATAATTCAGATAATACAACGGAAAGTTATACGCCAAATGATGTTCAGGCAAGTATCAGGGGAGCTTATAACACTTATAGAAGACAAAACTTAGTAAATGAAAACACTTTAAATTACGATAAATCAATAGGAGACCATAATATTAATTTGCTTTTAGGACAGTCTTTTAGTTCTTATGAAATTATGAGATCAACGCTGTCTTCAGGCGCATTGTATAACAGTTCAACCGTTGAAACATTACCAACCGGATCTTTGGGATCTACAAATGCAGAAAAAAGTACATTGCTTTCTTATTTTGCCAGATTACAGTACAACTACAAAGAAAAATACCTGTTTTCTGCCAGTGTGAGACGTGATGGTTCTTCAAAATTTGGATCTGACAGGCAATGGGGTGTTTTTCCCTCAGTTTCATTAGGCTGGAGAGTAAAACAAGAGGCATTTTTACAAGAGGTAGATTGGCTTAGTGATCTAAAACTGAGAGCGAGTGGAGGTCTTAACGGTAGTAACAATATTGGTAGTTATGCTTCTTACGCCACTTTGGCGACGTATAATTACTCTATTGGTGGTGCAGCTGCAATAGGGCAGGGAGCTGCATCAATAGCAAACCCTTCATTGCACTGGGAGGAATCCCGAAGTGTCGATTTAGGATTGGATTTTGGAATTCTTAAAAACAGACTTTCCGGAACATTTGAGGTCTACAGAAAAAATAACAGCGAATTGCTTTTAAGAGTTCCTATTGTGGGAGCGACCGGATTTACAAGTTATCTTACCAATGTTGGAGAGGTACAAAATCAGGGATGGGAATTTGAATTAAACTCTTTAAACGTTAAAACGCCTAATTTCGAATGGAGAACATCGGCTAATATCAGTCATAACGAAAACAAAGTTTTGGCATTAGGTCCTGATCAGTCTAAAATTGAGATCAGTAATGCTTATGACGGAGGAGTTCCGTTTATAAAATTAGAAGTAGGAAAACCAATGTATACGATCTTCGGATTGCAGCAAAACGGAGTCGTTACCCAAGCTGATATTGATGCGGGAGGAACCACAATTGGCGGGAACAAATTGGTTTTGGGGGATCCACGATATATCGACCAAAACGGAGATAAAAAAATCAATTCAGACGACCGTGTAGATTTGGGAAATCCAACGCCAAAATATACCTGGGGAATTACGAATACTTTCAAATACAAAGACATCGATTTAAATGTATTGGTTCAGGGACAAAACGGAGGTACAGTTTACGGGTTAACAGGCAGGGCCATTGACCGTACCGGGATGGGATCTGTAGAAAATTCATTAAATGTAGATCCTGCCGTAAGAGGAAACTGGAGAACTTCTTTTGGATATCAGGCCAATTCAGATTGGTTGTATAAGTCAGATTATGTAAGTATTAGAAATATTACAATTGGATATAACCTGAGACAAGCGATTAAAGGTTTAAGCCGAATCGATACTATGAGACTTTACGTAACAGGAGAAAACTGGTTCTATTGGAATAAATATAAAGTAGGTTTCAATCCGGAAGCAGCTAATACATCAGCCAGTTCAAACAGCGATTTTTCTGTACCGGTAGATTATGGAGGAGCTCCCTTAGCCAAATCTTTAGTGATAGGACTTAACATTAATTTTAATTAAAATAAAATGAAAAAATATATTTATTTACTAGCAGTCGTATTGGCAGTAGCATCTTGTACGGATGAGTTGAATCAGTTGCCATTGTCCCAGGGAACAATTGAGAATTTCTATGCTACTCCGGGAGATTTTGTTCAGGCGAGAAATGCTACTTATTCCGTAGCTTTTCACGGAATGGGAACTTACGGTTATGCCAACAGGGTTCTGAATCTAAGCGAAACCAGATCAGATAATTTGTTAGCCACAACACTGGCTTCAAGAGATTGGGAAGGAATCAATAGTTTCTACACCTCTATAAGTTCAAATACTTATGTAAAAGAGGCCTATATCAGTAATTACAATGCCATTAATAAAGCCAATCAGTTATTGGAAAAAATTACTGAAAAAGGAGATCAGATTTTTACTAATCCGGCTGACAGGGCTGCGATGACGGCCGAAGCTCGTTTTCTCAGAGCATTTTGTTATTTTGATCTGGTAAGATGGTTTGGAAAAGTTCCGTTAATTGACAGAACAATGACAGCGACGGAAGCCGCTAAAATAAAAAGAACGCCTGTTGCAGACGTTTATAAATTGATCATTTCAGACTTAGAACTGGCTATTCCGGATCTTCTTCCGGAATACGATGCGGCCAATTATGGAAGAGTTACGAAATATGGAGCAAAAGCGTTATTGGGTCTTGTATACATGACTCGTTCAAGTCCGACCTACGGAATAGAAGGCGCAACACTTGGTTTAAGCGAATGGGACAAAGCATATCAACAATTAAATGATATTAAAAATAGTGGATTATATGCCCTTAATACTGATTACGAACCCATTTTTAAAGTAGAAGGTCTTGCGAATAAAGAAAATGTACTGACAATTCCGTATACGCAAAGTCTTCCGCTTGCCGTTGGAGGTAACTTCATGGTAGAGTTGGGATATGAGCCTTATTTTGCATCAGTTGGTTTATCCGTGCAAGGCGCTTTAGAAGCTCGACCAATTTCAACCGGTTTTTTGAACTTGTTTGCTGCAACTGATAAAAGAAAAATTGCGGGTATTGCCACCAGTTATACCGTGGCATCAGGCACATATAAAGGAAGTTATACGCAACCGGTTTTTAAAAAATACATTGATCCCGCCCGATACGGAAACGGTCGTGAAGATTGGGGAGTTGATTTTATGGTTACCCGTTACACAGATGTATTGATGCTGATGGCAGAATGTACCCTTCACGGCGGCGGCGGTTCACAGGCAGAAGTGGATGATATTGTAAATAAAGTACGAACCAGAGCGGGTGTTCCGGCAAATGCTGCAAACGTTACCTTAGATCAGTTGTTTGAAGAAAGAAGAAAAGAATTCTTTTCTGAAGGAACCAGATGGTTTGATTTAATCAGATCCGGTAAAGCAGTAGCAATTATGAATGCCTGGAAAGCGGCAGAGGATACCGAAGGAAAAATCAGAACCATCGAGAATAATTCGTTATTATACCCAATTCCATTATCAGAAATTTTAGCGGTTCCCGGTCTTTACGAGCAAAATCCTGGTTACGATTAATGAAATTGATCCTTTTTATTTTTTGAAAGAAGCTGTCTTTTCAGGCAGCTTTTTTTTCATTTCCTAATTCGTATGAAACAGGGAAGCACAGGATAGTTTTAAAGTTTAACTAATTTAAATTTAAAGTTTTAGTATTTAAAAACAAACCCATGATGTACTTAAAAAGACTTCTTTTATTTTTATTTGTTGTCATTGCAGATGCGGCTTTATTTGCTCAGGTAAAACTGCCTGCTTTAGTTGCTGACAATATGGTGTTGCAGCAAAATGCAAAAGTGAATTTATGGGGATGGGCATCTCCAAACGAAAAAATAACGATTCGGTTAGGATGGACCAATCTTCCTGTAGCAATTACGGCTGATGCTAAAGGAAACTGGAAAACAGCAGTTGACACGCCTTTGGCTGGCGAAAAACCATACGATATTACGATTAATGCATCTAATACAATTGTACTGAAAAATGTTTTGATTGGTGAAGTCTGGCTTTGCTCGGGCCAGTCGAATATGTTTTTTCCTGTGGGAAGAGAAGATAAAACATGGAAAACCGGTGTTAAAAATTACGAGGAAGAAGTTAAAAATGCTTCTTACCCCAATATCAGATTATTTACAGTTGGCTTAAATGCCTCGCCAATACCACTCGAAGAGGTTACGGGAAGCTGGAAAATGTGTACGCCTGAGAGTATTCAGACATTTTCTGCCGTTGCCTATTTTTTCGGACGAGAGTTGTACCAAAAACTACAGGTACCTATCGGACTAATTTCGACTTCCTGGGGAGGAACAAAAGCGGAGGCCTGGACGGCTCAAAATGTTTTAGAAGAAGATGTCGCTTTTTTACCCATTCTGCAGGAAGATGCAAAAAACGAAAAATTATATCAGGAAAAACTCGAAACCTATTATTTAAACCTCACCAATGAACGAATTGCAAGTGCGGAAAATGCTCTAAAAGGACAATTAAAAAAGCCTAAAAAAGAACTTAACAAAACCTCTTATGTATTGTATAATGCCATGCTTCACCCCTTGGTAAATTATACGATAAAAGGAGCTATTTGGTACCAGGGAGAAAGCAATTCCGGAAAGGCCTATTTGTACAGAACATTGTTTCCTGCCATGGTCAGGAGCTGGAGGGCAGAATGGAACGAGGGTAATTTTCCTTTTTATTATGTACAGATTACACCACATAAAGGACAAAATGCTGAAATAAGAGAAGCGCAATTAATATCGCTAAAAACAATCCCGAACAGCGGAATGGTCGTCACCACTGATATTGGAGACGCACAAAACATTCACCCGATAGACAAACAAACTGTTGGTTACCGATTGGCTTTAATTGCCCGTGCTAAAACTTATGGAGAAAATAAACTGGTGTATTCAGGTCCTATTTTCAATCATATGAAAATTAAAAAACAAAAAGTACAGTTGTTTTTTGATTACACCGAATCTGGTTTGAAGAAAAACGGAGAGGTTTTAAAAGAATTTGAAATCGCAGGAAACGATCAGGTTTTTTATCCTGCCGATGCCAAAATTGAAGGAAAAACGATTGTCGTTTCTGCTTCAAAAGTAAAAGAACCAGTTGCCGTTCGTTTTGCCTGGAAAGCTGTTCCTGAACCTAATTTATTCAATAACGATAATTTGCCGGCTTCACCATTTAGGACAGATGATTGGGAAATTAGAACAGATAGAAAGTAAAAAACAGCGCGATTATTTTTTAAACACATAGAGATCTTATTGGAATTTAAAAAAGGCATTTCATTTATTTTAAATTCATCCCGATGCTTCGTGATATGTGAAAGAAATGAGTTTCTTTTTTTAATGCCCTTTAACATAAACAGAAAATCTATGTTTCTATGTGTTTAAAGTTTTTTCACGCAGAGCTTATACGAAAATGTTGTTATGAAAATGATTAGCGAATCTTAACTGAATTCAAATTAAAATGAATAGAAGACAATTTATAATTGGGAATTCTCTTGCTGTTATGGCGATGTGCCTTCCGTTTTCGGTACAAGCCGGAAATTTTACCGATGATCCAAAGCTTTCTGATTTCGAAAAAAGACTTCGACCGGTTGGACGCGCTCTGGAATTTGAAGATTATTACGTTTGGTGCAACAGCCCGATTGAAGGTCCTGACGGTAAAATTCATGTGTTTTTTTCGAGATGGCCCAAAGCAAAAGGAATGAGTGGATGGATCAACAGTTCAGAGATTGCTCATGCTGTTGCCAATAATCCGGAAGGACCTTATGAATATATCAGTACAATTTTAGCACCCCGGGGCGTTGGTTTCTGGGATGCTACAACCTGCCATAATCCGAGTATTCATTTTGTAGATGGTAAATACGCACTATTTTTTATGGGAAATTCCAACGGAAAAATGAATACAAAACGAATTGGTTTAGCGACTTCAGATTCTCTTTATGGTCCCTGGGAACGCCCGGATCAGCCTTTATTATTGCCTGGAAAAGAAGGTTCGTGGGACGATCTTTTAACGACAAATCCCTCTTTCCTGAAACATCCAAATGGGGAATATTGGCTGTACTATAAATCATTGGATACCCAAAATTATGAACATCCAAAGTTTCCGGTGAAAGGCAATCGAAAATACGGATTGGCAATTGCAAAATCGCTGCGCGGACCTTACGAAAAATACGAACATAATCCGGTAATCGATTTCTCAAAATGGGGAGATAATAAACAATGTGAAGATGCTTTTGTCTGGTACGAAAACAAGAAATTCAAAATGCTGGCAAGGGATATGGGCGTTTTTGGTATAGATTACGGATTGTATATGGATTCTGATGACGGAAAACAGTGGAGCGATCCTCAGATTGCATATCAGCCCTTAAGCAAATACATCGATCAACCCGAAGCACCGAAATATTTAAACAGATATGGCCGTTTAGAACGTCCCCAGTTACTATTTCAAAACGGAAAAGCAACTTATTTGTTTACGGCTTCGCAAGGCGGCAAATATGAAACGGCCTCAGCATTTATTTTTAAAATAATATGAGATTTTAAACTTATTTATATCATTAGAAAGATGGAAAATAATAACGTCATTAGAAATGCTTTTACAATGAAATTAAAACCTGGTTTTGAAGCAGAATACAAACTGCGTCACGATCAAATTTGGCCGGAGTTACAGGTATTGCTTTCCGATAGCGGCATACAGGATTATAGTATTTTTTTAGAAGAAAAAACGCTTACACTTTTTGCGGTTCAGAAATTAAGTAAAGATTTTGATACTACTTTTTTACCCAATCATCCGGTTGTAAAAAAATGGTGGAGTTATATGGCAGATATTATGGAAACAAATCCGGATCATTCCCCACTAACAATTCCGTTGGAAGAAGTTTTTCATCTGGATTAAATGATTAAATTGTTTAAAAATAGAAAAACAGAAACAGAATGAAAAATAAAATCAAATTTTATGCACCCATTGCATTCTCAGTAATTGTTTTTGCAAACTGTAATGCGCAGAAAAAAGAAACAGGAAAAAACATTATTTTAAAGAACACCTCTAATTTAGAATTGCCACAAAAAGCCATTTCAATAAAGAGAAGTGAACTTTCATTGCAGGATGCCACAACAAATTATCCTATTCTAATCACTAAAAAAGATACAATTCCGGCACAGGTAAATGATCTGGATGGAGACGGAAAATGGGATGAGCTTTTTTTAGTAGCAGATTTTTCTCCAAACGAAAGTAAAACGGTAGTACTAAAATGGTCACAAACAGATCCTGAATTCCCAGTAAAAACAAGTGTGCGATTCGGAAAAAGAGAAGGCAAAAACCTGCCGGTACATCCGGATACACAAGAAGTTTTACTGGCAACTCAGGTACATAAAAAACTAGGTTATCAAAAATATCAAACCGATGGACCAACCTGGGAAAATGATAAAGTAGGTTTCAGGCATTATTTGGACGGAAGAAATTCAAAAGATGTTTTCGGAAAAAGAATTCCTGCGATTACTCCCGAAGATGTCGGGATTAACAGCAAAGGAGCTGTAGAAGATAACTATCACGTGATGTACGATTGGGGAAGGGATATTTTTCCGGTTGGAAATTCTGCCGGACTAGGCGGTTTTGCTTTATTAGTAGATAATAAAATCAACCGACTGGGTATTATTGCCAACGACACCCTAAACAATATCGAAAAAACAACTTTTAAAATTATCAGTGAAGGTCCTGTAAATTCGGTTTTAAGCTATACGTATCAAAATTGGGAAGCATCGGGAAATAAATATCAGGCGCAGGAAACATCTTCAATCTGGCCGGGAATGTATGGATATCAAAATACCGTTTCGCTCAACGGATTAAAAGGAAACGAAACGCTGTTAGTGACACTTTCTAACTTAAACAATCAAAATCCTTTACAGGTAATTGACGCAGGGGATTTTGTGTGCTTTATACAACATGATAAATTAACCTACGAACGCCAATGGATCTTAGGAACCGCTGTAATTGTACCAAAAGACGTTTATAAAGGGTATGTCGAAGCACCCAAGACAGGACAATTAACAGATTCGTATTTGATCAAACTTTCTGTAAAAAACAATCAAAAAGTGAGTTATTACCCAATCGCAGGCTGGGAATTAAGTGCAGATAAGAATTTTAAGGATTCGGCTTATTTTACTAATTATGTGACCACTTTAGCGAAACAACTTTCTGCTAAGATTAAAGTTGAGGTGAAGTAAAATAAAATAAAATAAAATAAAAATAAAGATGTTGCTATAATCTTGTCATCCTTCCTTTGTCAAGAATGACAAGATGGAGAATAAAAAAACTAACCAAATAACCAAAATGAAAAACATTTTTAAAATTCTAATCTGCATCATCGGATTTTCGCAGGTATCATTTTCGCAGCAGTATGCAAATGACAAATTCCCTGATGGAAGCGAAATTACCAATTGGTTCAAAGATTATGCTAAAATTCAATTGAATGATTTGGGCAAAAAATACACGATTACAGATTTTGGAGTGGTAAAGGACAGTACCAAAATACAGACCATTGCCATTCAAAAAGTAATTGATAAGGCGGCTGCAAATGAAGGAGGAGTAGTGGTGATTCCAAAAGGAGTTTTCTTAAGTGGTGCTTTGTTTTTTAAACCTAAAACGTCCTTATATATTGCGGAAGGAGGAGTTTTAAAAGGTTCTGATAATATTGCTGATTTCCCGCTAATGCCATCCAGAATGGAAGGGCAAAATCTGGATTATTTTCCGGCTCTGGTAAACGCTTACGGAGTTGATTATTTTTCGATTTCCGGAAAAGGAACGATAAACGGTAATGGAAAAAAATATTGGGAAGCTTTTTGGGAACGTCGTAAAGAAAATCCAAAATGTACTAATCTTGAAGTTTCCAGACCAAGATTAGTTTTTGTATGGAACTCGAATAACGTACAACTTCAGGATGTAAAACTGATTAATTCAGGTTTCTGGACCAATCATTTTTATAAATGCAATAATGTAAAACTGATTGATCTCTATATTTATTCTCCCCATATAGATGTAAAAGCGCCAAGTACAGATGCGATAGATATTGATATTTGTACCAATTTCTTAGTAAAAGGCTGTTATATGTCAGTAAACGATGATGCGATTGCGCTAAAAGGCGGAAAAGGTCCTTATGCAGACCAGGACAATAATAATGGTCCCAATACCAATATCATTATTGAAGACTGTGTTTTCGGATTTTGTCACTCGGCACTAACCAACGGAAGCGAATCTATTCATAATAAAAACGTGATTATGCGCAATTGTAAAATTGATGGTGCTTCGAGATTATTATGGCTAAAAATGCGACCGGATACACCGCAACGATATGAATATATAAGAGTCGAAGACATCAAAGGGGAAGTGAAAACCGGTCTGGCTGTTTTTGCGTGGAAACAGTTTTTTGATTTAAAAGGGCGTCCCGATGTTCCGTTATCTTATGGAGATCATATTACCTTAAAAAATATAGCGCTTAAATGCGAGACTTTTTATGGAGTAGAAAAGGATCCCAATGTTAGGCTGTCGAATTTTACTTTTGAGAATTTAAAGATTGAATCGGTTAAAACCAATATTGATAAAACCCTAATAAACGCTGTCATTTTTAAAAATGTGTATGTAAATAAGCAGTTAGTTGAGTGATTTTTACCCATATTCTCAATTACCTGAGCAGGATTTTTAAGTAGAATGCCTGAAAAATTATGTTTTTTTTATGTTTTAAAGAAAAAAGTTCAAATTATTTTTGATAGCGTTTTAAACGTTATAAAAGCATATTGTTTTATTATTTTATAAATAAGTAATTGATTAGTAGTCTATTGGTTCTTATGGGATGCAGAAAAAAAAATGAAGTAAATTTAATGTTAATTAGAAGTCTGAAAAACAGTGATAATTTTAACGTGAAATATGTTGTAACTACCAATCAAACTTTTATTTTTGCGGCTTAATTTAATAATTATAAGCATGAAAGATCTATTAGTAAAAATCAACGCCGAAATTGAAACATTTAAAACAGAAGCTGACTCTTTAACAGAAAAAGGTGTTAAAGCTGCTGGAGCAAGAGCTCGTAAAGCTACTTTAGAAATTGAAAAACTTTTGAAAGAGTTTAGAAAAGTTTCTATCGAAGAATCAAAAAAATAATATTTTTATTCAAAATAAAACCTCGTTTAAGGAATTAAACGAGGTTTTTTTATTTGTAAGATTGTAAGATTGTAAGAAGTAAAATGTAAGAAGTAAAATGTAAGAAGTAAAATGTAAGAAGTAAAATGTAAGAAGTAAGAAGTAAGAAGTAAGAAGTGAAATGTTAGATGTTAAAAGCTATCATATAAAGTCATTCACATCTCACAATTCACAATTCACATTTTACAATTCACAATTCAACAATTCACAACTTCACCTCAATATAATCCTTAAGTCCGCAGTCTTTTAATTTTTTTATGCTTTCCGCAACGGTTAATGCATTAAAATTAGCGCCATCCTGACCAGTATGTGTATGATCTTTTGGGAAAAATATTTTTACTTTTTCTTTGCCTGATACTTCGTATTTAAGGGCAACGATTTCATTTAAATCAATGTAAAAGACCTTTTCTTTATCAGCGATTTCTCTCGACCATTTTCCATAAGTATCTGCTCTTCGCTCTACTTTATCATTGGGCCATTCGTTTCTTGGGGTCTGACTCAAAACAATCGGAATTGCACCTTTTTCTTTGGCTTCGCGAATGAATTTTGTCATATACCAACCAAAAGTATGCACGATTTCTTTTGATCCGTCAGCAAGAATAACTTCCTGTATCTCATCGCCGGTTCCTTTAAGAGAACCTCTGAACTTTTCCTTATCAATCGCTCCTGCATCGTTGTGCCCAAACTGGATCAATACAAAGTTTCCGGGTTGCAATTGGTTTTTAACTTCATTCCACAGGCCTTCATGGTCAAAGGTTCTGCTGCTTCGTCCGCCTCTGGCTTTATTGATGATTTCGATTCTTGTGGTATCGCAATAAGCAGGAAATGTAACTCCCCAGCCCACAGCATTTACATCGTTATTATTGGCCATTGTAGAATCACCAATTAAGTAAATTTTTTTCTTGGCAGGAAGTATGATTTTTGGATCCTGCAGTATATAATTTTTTAATGAATTGTTACTTTCTTTCAATTGATTGATAATGACAGAAGCCGAAAGCACTGCACCTTTTGCAGAGGTATGTGTATGGTCTTTTTTATAGAAATAAGTTCCGGTCACGTTTTGTTCGCCCAGTTTTTCCATTTTAAGAGCCATTTTATCGTTGAGATTGATAAAAGTTACTTTTTCCTTGTCGGCAACTTGTTTCGCCCATAATCCGTATGATGTGTCATTACGGGGTACTTTTCCGTTTTTCCAGTCGTTTCTTGGAGTCGGAGAACAAACAATCGGAATCGCTCCTTTTGATTTTGCTTCGCGAACTATTTTCTGAATATACCAACCGTAACTATGAACGATTTCATGTTTTTTGGTCAGCATATTATCGATTTCCTGAGTTTCATTGCCAATGCCTTTGATTGTTCCGCGAGCTCGAAGCGTATCATTTATTGGGCCGTCATCATTATGTCCAAACTGAATCAAAACATAATCTCCTTTTTTGAGTTGGTTTAAAACAGTATTCCATAAACCTTTGTCCTGAAAAGTCCGGCTACTGGTGCCACCCAAAGCGTGGTTTTCAATCATAACTTTGGTAGTATCCAAAAACTGACCGATATAATCTCCCCAACCCCAAAGCCCACCGGAGCCATCACCTTTGCCATTTTTTACAGTAGAATCTCCCACCATAAAAACGGTCGGTTTGTTATCTTGTTTTGTTGTGAAATTAAAAAACAATAAAGCTAAAATTGAGATTAAAAATGTTCGAATTAATTTCATATTATAATATAAAAAATGATTTTAAAGAAATAAAAGTAACCACCCTTCGACTTTGCTCAGGATGACACTGCACATAATAAGAACCTTATGTCAGGCTGAGGCGGAGTCCAAGCCTTTATTAGGAAAACCTGAAACCTGAAACCTGAAACCACAAAAAAACAAACTAGTATACGTTTAACAGCATCGTTAATTTGGTGGTATTTCAAAAATAAGAGTTCTGTTTTTGTATAGTATCCTGTACTATGATGTTAAAATTTTGAAATATTATAAATTATGATTTTTCAGAAATCAGGTAGGTACAGGATACTATCCCACTAAAAAACCAAGAAATTGCATCTGCATTAGGGAATTAATAAAATTAGCACAAAATAATTTTGTTATTCGAATTTAGGAATAATACATTTTACAGCTTTATGGAAATTAAAAAACAATCTATTCGAACTCTGGCCGCCTTATTTTTTTTGTGTTCAATGGTAACATTTGGGCAGGAAAATAAAGCATTACGCAAAATACATTATGCACCTGAGGGAAATAGTTTTGTTCTTAAAAACGGCACTCGAAAATTCAACAGGGCTTTGTACGGTTCTAATACAGGATTTAGGGTTGAAACGGGTGATTTGCCTGAATTTGCTATGTATATGCCGGGCATGGGAGGCAACTTTAAGCTAGGTTTGGTAAACGGAAAAGAGAGTAAATGGATGACCGAAACGTCAAAAATTGAGACACGATATGTTTTAGGCACCATGCAGTATACTATTGAAGATCCGATTTTAGGAAACGGAAAGTTGTTTATTGAGGTAGTAGCCCTAAAAGAAGGTGAATGTTTTATAATAAAAGTATATGGTAAAAATGTCTCTAAAAGCACTAGTTTACTCTGGGCTTTTGGTGGTGCAACCGGAAAAAAGTTCAGTCGTGACGGAGATATTGGGGCTGATCCGGAATCGGTTTTTTATTTGCAGGCTGATTATTGTATTAATAATAAATACACCATAAAAAACGACTCTTTTCTGTTGGAATATGGCTCTGAAAGCAACAAACAAAAAACAGGAAATAATACAAGTATTACCGGATTTTTCCCCAAATCAGTCACGCATTTGGCCAACGCAAAAATGCAAAATAAACCATTGGAACTTTTTGATTCGAATCCTGAATCTTTAACTCTAATTACAGGAAAAGTAAAATCGATTAGTGAGAAAGGGGATTATTGGTTGCTTCTGGCAGGAAATCCAATACAAAACTACAATCAAAAAAGTATCACACAACTTTACGAAAAGTCAGTTCAGGAAACACAGCTTTTGGCGAACAGGGTGAAGGTTTCAACTCCTGATCCGTACATCAATACTTTGGGCGCTGCACTCTCAATTGCCGCAGACGGAATCTGGGAGAGTCCGGCTTATCTTCACGGCGCTATCGCCTGGAGAATGTATCTAAATGCCTGGCGTGGGGCATATACGGCTGATCCTTTGGGGTGGCATGACCGTGCAAAAACACATTTTACGAGTTACAGCAATTCGCAGGTGACAAGTCCTGAAAGTGGCCCGATTGTATTGGATGAAGAAAGAAATTTAGCGCGTCAAAAAGAAGAAATGGGAACTTCGATGTTCAGTAGCGGATATATCAGCAGAAGCCCGAATAAAAACAATGTAGCGCATCATTATGATATGAATCTGGTTTTTATAGATCAGATGTTGCGACATTTTAAATGGACGGGAGATACTTCATTTATAAAAGAAATGTGGCCAACCCTTCAACGACATTTAAATTGGGAAAAAAGAAATTTTGATCCTGATGATGACGGATTATACGATGCTTACGCTTCAATCTGGGCGAGCGATGCTTTGCAATATAGCGGTGGCGGGGTAATTCATTCGTCGGCTTATAATTATTATGCCAATAAAACGGTTGCTCAGCTTGCGAAAAAAATCCGGCAGGATGCAAATCCATTCGAAAAAGAAGCTGATAAAATCCTGAAAGCGACAAACGACCAGCTTTGGATCGCCAATAAAGGAATTTTTGCCGAATATAAAGATGCTTTAGGGAATCGATTACTACACGATACACCCGGAATCTGGAGTATTTATCATACGATTGATTCAGAATTATCGAATCCTTTCGAGAGTTATCAGATGTTGGATTATGTGAATAAGGAGATTCCGCATATACCAATTTTGGCAGAAGGATTGGATAAAAAAGATCTTTATGTTATTAGTACCACCAATTGGCAGCCTTATACCTGGTCGACCAATAATGTGGCATTGGCCGAACAATTGCATACCGCACTGGCGTTCTGGCAAGGCGGGCAATCAGAACAAGCTTTTAAAATGTGGGAAAGTGCTTTGATAGAAAGTATGTATTTAGGTGCTTCGCCTGGAGGTTTTGAGCAATTGATGTATCAGGATGCAATGCGCGGCGAATTGTATCGCGATTTTGCTGATCCAATTGGTATGGCTTCGCGAACTTTGGTGGAAGGGCTTTTTGGAATTCACCCGGATGCTTTAGCCGGAGTTTTAACGATTACACCCGGGTTTCCTGAAAAATGGGATCATGCTTCATTAGATATTCCGGATATCTCAATTGATTTTAAAAGAACAAATAAAGAAGAAAAATACAGGATTAAAAATCAGTTTTCGGCTAAAATGAATTTGAATTTGGTTTTAAATTCGTCATTTGAAGCTGTAGATTATATTGCCGTAAACGGAAAATCAGTTTCATGGAAAGTAGTTTCAGAAAACATTGGGAATCCGAAAATAAGTATCGAATTACCGTACAGTGCCGCGTATGATATTACAATAAAAAGGAAGGGAGATTTGATAGAAGAAATTGAATCCCAAAAAAATTATGCATTAAATGAAATCATGGACTTGAAAACTTCTAAGGCTGTAATCATTTCAGTCTATGATCCGCAACAAGTTTTCACTGATATTTCAAAAACAGATTATTCGCTTAGGGCGAAAGTGAATGTGACGGGTAATACACTTTTTTTTGTCAAATTAAAACAAGGCGAATTATTGTGGTGGAAGCCGATTCACCTCAATATAAAATCTCAGGTAGCATCTAATGAAATAGTTACAAATTGGGATCTTCCGCTAAACCAATCAAAACGGGCAGAAACAATTTCGCTTTCGTCATTTTTTAATGCAAAAGTGGTCGATATTTTCCATTACGAATACCTGTCTCCAAGACCAAAAGTAGTAACATTGCAACTTCCAAAACAAGGAATTGGAAATTGGTGTTATCCAAATATTTCCGTGGCAATAGACGATAAAGGATTGCGCGAGAAAGCAAAAGCAAACGGTCAGATTATAACACCAAACGGAATTCCGTTTCAAACACCTTCTGATGAAAATCAAAAAAATATCATCTTCACATCGATGTGGGATAATTTTCCGAAAAGTATTCTTATTCCTTTAAACGGTAAAGCTTCGCAAGCGTATTTTATGTTAGCCGGAACTACAAACCCTATGCAAAGCCGAATCACTAACGGAGAAATCAAAATTAATTACACAGATGGGACATCCGATATTTTGCTTTTAAAAAATCCCGAAAACTGGTGGCCTATCGAGCAGGATTATTTTACTGATGGACTAGCGTTTACGACAAATGCCCCAAAACCGCCACGAGTTTATTTTAAGTCAGGAGAAATTTCGACAGATTTTGCAGCTTTCAAGACCATAAAAGGATTCACCAATTACGGGATTGATGGCGGCGCAGGAACTATTTTAGATTTGCCATTAGATAAAAATAAAACATTGAAAAGTCTCTCTTTAAGAGCGGTTGCCAATGATGTGGTGATTGGGTTGATGAGTGTGACTTTGATTAGAGAAGAAAGAGGATAGAAGAAAGAGGATAGAAGAAAGAGGATAGAAGAAAGAGGATAGAATAAAGAATAAAGATGAAAGAGGAAAGAGCCTAGAAAAAAGAGGATAGAAAAATGCTCCGTTAGGAGCTAAATATTGGTAGAAAAAAAAGAATTTTTCGCATTTTAAAGTCCCGTAGGGACGATATATATTGAAACCTGAAACCTGAAACCTGAAACCTGAAACCTGAAACCTGAAACCTGAAACCTGAAACCTGAAACCTGAAACCTGAAACCTGAAACCTGAAACCTGAAACCTGAAACCTGAAACCTGAAACCTGAAACCTGAAACCTGAAACCTGAAACCATAAAAAAACTATTAACCAAATGAAAAAGTATCAATTAATCATTACACTTCTATTTTCAATTTCGCTTTCAGCGCAAAAGATAGACAGGAAAGCATTAGTAACAAGGCACAATGTTCAAATTACAGGTATTGACACTTTGGCATCGCTGACTGTTGGAAACGGTGCTTTTGCTTTTACTGTCGACGCTACGGGATTACAGACTTTCCCTAAAAAATATGAAAACGGAATTCCGTTAGGAACGCAATCGGAATGGGGATGGGACAGTTATAAAAACACGAATAATTATAAATTCTCTGAAACATTAAGAGATTATAAACAGTACGGAAGAGCTATTTCATATACCGTTCAGATCAAAGAACCAAAACGAAAAGTAGAGGCGGTAAACTGGTTTCGGCAGAATCCGCATTTATTGCAATTAGGAAATTTAGGTTTTGAAATCACAAAGAAAGACGGAAGTATTGTAAAATCTGAGGACATTAAAGCTATTGCTCAAAAGTTAAATCTATGGACAGGAGAAATTGAAAGTTATTTTGAAGTAGAAGGAGTTCCCGTTACGGTTGTAACGGTTTCGCATCAGGAAAAAGACGCGATTGGCGTAAAAGTTAAATCAGATTTATTGCAACAGAAACGTTTGAAGATAAGTTTGAGAATTCCGTTTCCAACAGGTGATTGGGCAGATATGGGAACGAAATGGGAAGGTAAGCAGGATTATAAAAGTACTCTTGTAGAAAAGACAAAGACAGAAGCGGTTATAACCCATATAATGGACAGTATTTCATACAATGTCAATTTGAAGTGGAAAGGAAACGCAGCGATTAAAAAGACTTCTGATCATTATTTTGTAATTGAAGCATCCAATACGAATACATTAGAAATGAGCTGTCTTTTTGCTTTAGCAGATAAAAAACCAGCATCGAATTCTTCTTTTGCAGAAATTGAAGCTAGCAGCATAAAAGGTTGGGAGCAATTCTGGACAAGTGGAGCAGCGGTAGATTTTTCAGGAAGTACGGATCCCCGCGCCAAAGAATTAGAACGAAGAGTCATTTTATCGCAATATTTGACCAAGGTTCAGTGTACGGGAAAAGTTCCGCCACAAGAAACGGGTTTGACCTATAATAGCTGGTACGGGAAACCGCATTTAGAAATGCATTGGTGGCATGGCGTTCATTTTGCGCTTTGGAACCGACCTGAGTTATTAGAGAAAAGCCTTCCGTGGTATCAGAAGGTTTTTGATAAAGCTAAAAACATAGCCAAAAGGCAAGGTTTTGAAGGTGCAAGATGGCAAAAAATGACCGATCCTGACGGCAATGAAAGTCCGTCCTCTGTAGGTTCATTTTTGATTTGGCAACAGCCCCATTTTATTACTTATGCAGAATTGATATACCGTGCCAAACCCACTACAGCAACTTTAAATTTATACAGTGAACGTGTTTTTGAGACGGCTAATTTCATGGCTTCTTTCGCGAATTATGACAGTAAAAACGATCGTTATGTTTTAGGACCGGGAGTAATTCCGGCACAGGAACGCTTTAAAGCGATGGAAACATTTAATCCAACTTATGAATTGGCGTATTGGAACTGGGCTTTGAAAACGGCTATTGACTGGAAGAAAAAACTAAACCAAAAAGTACCGGAAAAATGGGAAACAGTTTTGGCTAAATTATCTCCGCTTCCCATTGCAGATCAGGTGTATCTGGCGACAGAAAGCGCCAAAGATTCGTATACCAATCCGGAATTCAAAACAGATCATCCATCGGTATTAGGGACTTTTGGGATGTTGCCGGAAACTTCGCTTTTGGATAAAAAAATCATGAAAAATACGTTTGATCTGGTTTGGAAAACCTGGTCCTGGGATAAAACCTGGGGATGGGATTTCCCAATGGTGGCAATGTCTGCAGCACGTTTGCAAATGCCTGAAAAAGCGATTGATGCCTTGTTTATGAATGTGACAACAAATACGTATTTAAAAAACGGACACAATTATCAGGCAGAAAGATTAACGCTTTATCTTCCCGGAAACGGAGGATTATTAACGGCAGTTGCCATGATGTGTGCCGGTTGGGACGGAAGTACAGAACAAAATCCGGGTTTCCCAAAGGACGGAACCTGGAAGGTACAAAGTGAAGGATTTAAAAAGATGTTTTAATTTTTTAGAGATGCTAAGTTGTTAAGGTTCTGAGTGGCTGAGCTTTGTTTGGTTTGTCATTTCGAGGAAGTAGAAATCACACAAGAAATTCCGTATAGGATTTTGCCAATCTTTATCGGGTTACGAGTGTGAATAACTTTGTCTGTTCGCTATCGCTCGGGTCTCGTTCCTCGAAATGACAAACCAGTATTAAAATTAAAATTTTTCACCTCTGAGATTTTGCGCAAGATTAAAAAAAATCAGTGTAAACCAGCCAAAACCCGCTCAATCCTTGGCCCATAACTAACCATAAAAAAGACCAATCATGAAGAATAAAATTTTACTATTATTTCTTTTCTCAGGTTTATTCTCATTCGCTCAAAGGCAAATGGAGAATTTAGATCGTGGCGTAATTGCCATTAAGGACAAAGAACAATTTTTTGTAGGGTGGCGTGTTTTAGGAACGGATCCCGATAATCTGGCGTTTAATTTATATCGAAAAAGTGGTACTCAAAAAGCAGTTAAACTAAATGACAAACCGATTCTTGGAGCAACCAATTTTGTAGATACAAAAGCCAATAGCCGGGACGAAAATACATGGTTTGTAAAAACGGTTTTAAAAGGAAAAGAAACCGATGCAAAAGGAAGTTTTACCATTGCCGGCCAAAGCCCCGATAAAGATTATTTGGCGATAAAACTAAAACCGGTTGCTGGATATATTCCGAATGATCTTTCGGTTGGGGATTTAGACGGGGACGGAAGATATGATGTAATTGTGCATATGACCGGAAAAAGTTTGGATAATTCTTTTAAAGGAATGACAGATCCTCCAATTTTTCAGGCCTATAACTTGGGTGGAAAATTTTTATGGCAGATTAATTTAGGAAAAAATATTCGGGAAGGCGCGCATTATACCCAGTTTATGGTCTACGATTTAGATGGTGACGGCATTTCGGAATTGGTCTGTAAAACGGGTGATGGTACAACGGATAGCCAGAATAATGTAGTAGGAGATGCATCAAAAGACTGGCGAGACACCGATCCCAATTCTGCAACTTACGGAAAAATTCTAAAAGGACCGGAATACCTTTCGGTTTTCAACGGCAGAACCGGAAAACTTATTACCACTACTGAATATATTCCGGAACGCGGAGATCTTGCAGGCTGGGGCGGAAGAGGCGGAAGCGGCGGAAATGATACCAAAGGAAACAGAATCGATCGTTTTACAGCTTGTATAGCGTATTTAGACGGCATTCATCCAAGTGTGGTGATGTGTCGTGGTTATTACGGAAGAACGGTGTTGGCGGCTTGGGATTTTAAAAATGATAAACTGACTTCGAGATGGGTTTTTGATAGTAAAGATGCTGAAAACCCTTATTCCGGAATGGGAAATCACGGACTTACAGTTGCAGATGTGGACAATGACGGAAAAGATGAAATTATCTACGGATCGATGTGTGTCGATGATGACGGAAAAGGATTGTATACTACAGGTTTCAGACACGGAGATGCGCTGCACGTTTCAGATCTGGATCTTGATGTTCCGGGCTTAGAAGTTTTTGGAATCCATGAAATAGAAAACGGAACAACAGGCCCTGGAGTTACCTTATTTTCAGCAGCAGACGGAAAAGTTTTATTTACGGGCTCTCTTAACGAAGATGTGGGCCGTGGCGTTGCGGATAATATTGATCCAACCAGAAAAGGAGCACAATGCTGGTGGTCTGGGTCTCCGTTTTTGCACGATATGAAAGGCAACGAAATTGGAAAAGCTCCTACTTCGACTAATTTTTTAATTTATTGGGATGGAGATTCTTCCAGAGAACTTCTAAATTCTAATTATATTGATAAATACAATGCAGGTAGATTATTTACCGCAACGGGAGCAGCATCTAACAACGGGACAAAATCAACACCGTCACTTTCGGCTGATATTTTGGGAGATTGGCGGGAAGAATTAATTTTAAGGTCTGAGGATAATACCGAGTTAAGAATTTATTCCACCACAATTCCAACCGAAATAAGACAATATACGTTGATGCATGATCCGCAATACAGATTAAGTATTGCCTGGCAGAACGTTGGTTATAATCAGCCACCGCATACTAGTTTTTATATGGGAACAGACATGAATCCTGCCCCTAAACCTAATATTGTTTTGGTACCTGCGGGAAAATAGTTCGATGAACGAAATAGGTTTGAGGGAGCAAATTTAAAACCAGCTATGATATATCAATTAAGCTACTATTGGGTAATAAAAAAACAGAAATTCTTGTAGTTTGCAGGAAACAGGTTTTAAGTCGATGTGTTACATAGTTCAGTTTAGTATATTCAGCTCTTTCAACACAGATTTTGTGATCTCTTTTCTGCAACTGCCAAATTCAGCAGTATTAAATTTTCTGTCTTGCAAAAGGCGTGTGGCAAAAAAGTAAGGGGCACCTTTACTCACGATATAACCAACCCACCAGCCCGTATTGATTCCGTTTTCTCTCGTCCAGCCTGTTTTTGAATGAATGGTGTAAGTATTATTTTCTTCGGTTATCATCACCTTTTTTACGATTTCGATATTTCGTTTCGAAAACGGAAGTTTTTCTTCGTAAAGGTTTTAAGAAACCTGACCTGATTGATTGGTGAAATAACAAAAGAGCCAAAATTCCAAAAATCGGGATCGGTTTGCGAGAAGTCCTGATTTCCGTAATGGCAAAGCGATAAATACTTTTTGTACTTCTCCTTGCCAATTTTCTTGGCCAGCTCAATAAATGCCCAGCCCGCCGAAACTTCAAAAGCTTCTTTTACGGTTATGTCGTGATAAATATTGGGACGGTTATCATACTTTATAGTATCGATACTTCCGGGCCATTTTACGATTTCATTTTCGTCTGAAATGGTTTTTGTTTCTAATGCAATAAGCAGGTTAATGATCTTAAATGTAGATGCCGGTAAGGTTTCTTTATGTGTACCAATGGTGTCAGACAATATCCAGGTATGTTTTTTGTTGTCATAAATCGCAATTGCCCCTTCTGCCTTACAGTTGTCAAAATATTTTTTAAAATCCTGACGTATCACAACCGTATCACTATGAGATGTGATGGCATAATTGTCTTTTCTTTTTGATGCACAGGAAAAAAGAAGTCCGATAAGAAGAATTCCGGAAATAAATTGTTTCATTTTCATTTTGCTTTAGAATGTTATTTTTGACTTTTTTGCCACGACCCGAGCAATAGCGGACAGGCGAAGCAATTTCGCGAATTTCCACTAATCAAATAGTAACGATCCACAATCGGCATAAAAAATTGTGGAAATTAGTGGCAAATCAAAAAAATTAGAAAGCGGTATTGTTTTACACTTTAAAAATGAGTTTCCTTTTATAGAAAACCCACAATAGGCAAGACCAAAACAATGCATAGGATAAAGCATACGCTAATGAGGCATTCAACGGATTTTCAAAACAAGTTGCAATCCCAAATTTGTAAATGTATGTCTGAAGATTGATTTGTTCCGTAGCTATTTCCGGATCCTGAATCTTAATGTAACTCAATACTCTTGGTATAATACCCGAAAAGAAAAATACAATCATAGGATTTACTCCCCAGATTAAAAACAGCTTAGTCCATTTTTTATAGTTGGCTACATCTATTATATAGTATAAAAGTGTTAAACATATTGTTGCTATTCCGGCAGTATACAAGACATAAGAACTTGTCCATAGCGATTTGTTTATGGGGAATATGATGTTCCATACTAAACCCATAATCAACAGGGCAATTCCTGTAATGGCCATTTTTTTTACGATTTCAATTTTCGTAATTGGGAAGTTTAGTATTTGCCCGATAAACATTCCCAGAATCCCGGTTCCAATAGCCGGTAAAGTGCTCAGAATTCCTTCCGGATCCCATGTTTTAGAAACGCTCCATAAATGTCCGTTCAAAAGTAAATTGTCTAACCAGGCAGCCAGATTCGTTCCCTTTTCGAAATTAGCAGGGCCAAATCCGGGAACAGGAACAAAAGCCATCAATAGCCAGTATAGCACTAAAATAGAAGCGGCAACGATAAGCTGCGTTTTCAGGTTTGTTTTCAGATACAAAAGAGAGGTGAAAAAATATACAATTCCTATTCGTTGTAAAACACCGGGGATTCTTGCATCCTGATAAGCTTCGATTTTGCTGTAGGCCAAAAATAGTAGTATTGCGAGAATACCTAACACGAGATAGGTTTTAATTTTTAGAGTAAAGTTCCCTAAAAGTGCATAGGCTGCCGCAAAGGCTATAATTAGCCTAATGGTCAATAAAGGAATTCCTTCCAAACCAAATAATTCGAATCGGCTGAAAAAAGCTAAAAATAACCCTAGACAGAAAATTCTTAAAGAGCGCACCACAATTTTATTAAAAACACCGGAATCAAAATGTTTGGTAGGCATTGCAAAAGGAATTGCAGTTCCCATTATAAAAACAAAAAAAGGAAAGACCAAATCGGTAGGTGTACAGCCGTTCCATTCGGCGTGTTCTAAAGGCGGGTAAATGGAGGCCCAGCTGCCCGGGTTGTTGACAATGGTCATCAATAAAATGGTGAATCCCCTAAATACATCTAGTGAAATTAAACGTTCTTTTGTCATTGGTTTGTTTTGTTTTTTGGTTTCATTAATTATTGATAAGGAGAAAACTGTTTTTAAGGTGGAAAATAAATTTTGCTCCTGCAAAAGAGATGTACTTCCTTTTGTATGCTTTATTTTATAATGGCTTCCTGAATTATTTTCTGAATATCTTCACGTATTTTTCCTTTTGCTAATTTATTCTCATCACCATTAGTTCCCGGATAGGTTCTGTTCGATAAAAAGACATAAACAATTTCTGTTTCGGGATCAACCCAGGCTATGTCTCCTGTAAATCCGGTATGGCCAAAACTAGAAGGTGACACACATGCACAAGTTGGACCGTCTTTGCCTATTCGTTTATCAAAACCTAAACCTCTTTGTATGCCTTTATCTGCATAATAACAAGTATTGAAAGCATCGAATGTCTGTTGAGAAAAATATTGTTTGTTGCCGTAGTTTCCTTTTTGCAAATACATTTGCATCATTTTAGCAACATCCATGGCATTAGAGAAAATCCCTGCGTGACCTGCAACTCCGCCTTCCATAGCTGCTGCCATGTCGTGAACATATCCCTGAATCACCTGATGTCTGAAATAAGTATCAATTTCAGTAGGGGCGATGTTGCTTTTATCGAATCTGTCTAACGGATTGTAAAGTGTATTATTCATCCCGAGCGTACTGTAAAAATTTTGCTGGCTCAGGTCTTCTAATTTTTTATGCGTCTTTTTTTCTAAATATTCTTTTAAGATAATAAAAGTAAAATCGCTGTATCTGTATTCTTTTTTTAGCGATAATGGACTATCGGCAATGATTTTCATGATGGTGTCGTGATAATCATTTCTGATATAAAGACTGTCTGCAACTTTTGTAGAAAATTGAGATTCGGCTATTTTACGGTAATATTTGGTTGAAGGTTTTCCATCACTTCCTAAAGTTGCCTTATAAAACGGAATCCATGCCTGTAATCCCGCATAATGTGTCAGTAAATCCTTGAAGATGATGTTTTCTTTGTTTGTTTTGGCAAAAAACGGCACCATGTCTTTTAATTTTGTGTCCAGGTTTACTTTGTCTTTATCGTATAATTGCATCACGTTAGGCAGCGTTGAAATCATTTTTGAAATCGAAGCAACATCGTACAAGTCCGTATTGGTCACTTTTTTACCGTTATCATAAGTTTGATTGCCGTATGATTTCTGGAAAATGACACTTCCTTTTCTGGCGACAAGTACCTGCATTCCCGGAGCCATTCTGCCATCGATTGCTTTTTGGGCTATAGCATCAATTTTAGATAGAATAACCGGATTCATACCTATATTTTCTGGTGCAGTAAACGCCAAACGGTTTAATTTTTCTGTTGTTAAACCATCATTTACATGAAAAAAGGTATTAATAGATACCGGCAATTTTCCTTTGGCTGAGATGGCTCCAAATAACAATTCAGCCGAAACTACCTGACTGATATTCGAGTTTTGGTAAGAAACTACCAATCCTTCAATATCATCAAAATCCGTAATGGACAACAGGGAATAAGGTTTTGCGAAAATATCCAGAATTACTTTGTTGTGCTTTGCAATTTCCTGCAGCCAAAGCAATTCAGCAACTGTAAAATCCTGCTTTTCCCAGGGTTTGTTGATTTTGTGAAAACCAATTATAACAGTATCGTATTTTTTTAGTTCGTTGTTGAGATTGTCGATATTAGTGTTGGAAACTTCGGTAACTTCCGTATATTTTTTTAATGTGGTGACAAAAGTGCTGTTGACATCATCTCCCATTTTGACATAAGCGATCTTCTGATCCAGGTTTTGGATAGGAAGAATGTCTTTTTCATTTTTTAAGACCGTAATGGCATTTTCATATAATTTATAATGCAACGCATCATTTTGCGACGGATTGAGGTCATTATAGATATTTTTGATGGCTATTGGCTTGTAGTGGTTCAATCCCGCTTTGAATTTGTAATGCAATATTTTTTTTACGGAATGTGCCAAACGTTCTTCTGTAATAGTCCCTTCATTATAGGCTGTTTCTAGTTTTTGTACTGCCACCGGTACATTTTCGGGACAAAGCAAAATGTCATTTCCGGCAAGAAATACAGCCAGCTCCAGCTCACCGGGAGCTTTAAAATTACTGGCACCTTTCATGGCCAGTCCATCGGTAAAAATCAAACCTTCAAAACCTAATTCTTTTTGAAGCAGATTGGTGACTACATTATAAGAAGCCGAAGAAGGATAATTAGGTCTTGGTTCTAAACTTGGGATATTAAGATGGGCAACCATAACCGATACCAGACCTTCATCGAAAATTCGTTTGTACGGATACAATTCGATCAGTTCGAGGTGTTCTTTGGAGAAACCGACCAGAGGCAAAGCATAATGCGAATCTGTTGAGGTATCACCATGTCCGGGAAAATGTTTTCCGGTACTAAAAACGCCCTGGCTTTGTACCCCTTTCATTAAGGCAATGGCCCTGTTGCTTACATTGACTTTGTCTTCGCCAAAAGAACGGTTGCCAATAATAGGATTTTTAGGATTGGTATTGATGTCAAGAACGGGGGCAAAATTAAAATGAATTCCGATTCGTTTGTCTTCGGTACCCAAATTTCTTCCAACATTTTCAATTAAACTTACATCCTGAATAGCCCCTAAAGTCATGTTCCAGGGATAAATATAGGTCGAATCAAGTCGCATTCCCAATCCCCATTCAGCATCAATTCCTATAAATAAAGGTACTTTTGCTTTCGACTGGTATAAATTGGTTAATCTGGACTGACGAACCGGGCCACCCTGAAAAAAAATCAATCCGCCCACTTTATACTCCTGAACTAATTTATTGATTTCATTGGTATGCAAAGAATCTTTATTAGAATAGGCTGAAACCATAAACAACTGACCTATTTTTTCACGAAGCGACATTTCGCCGTAAATACTGTCAGCCCAACTGGTTTCCCTGTCAGAATCTTTGAAAAAAGTTTTTCTTTCAGATTTATTTGGAGCTACGTAAACGACCGTATCTTTTGAAACGGGGTCTTTTGTTAAAACTGTAGGCGTCTTGTCTTTTTTAGAAGCACAATTGGTTATCAGAAGGAGAAGTGTGGCGTATAAGCTGATTTTTATGCAATAGTTTTTCATCGTGTACTTTTTGGAGGATATAAATTTCTAATTCCTTATCATTTTAGTTATAGCAAATTGTGTATGCTTTTCAGGTGGTTTAAAAAGAGATCTGTTTACTGCTGCGGGAACTTGTCAGGAATAATCCCAGATATGTCAATAATCCGTTTAGCACAATTAGTTCATTGTCGAAAACATATCCTGAAAACAATATTTTTGAATTTTCATTGATCAGATAGGTAAAGAAAGGAGATAGTAAGCAGATTACAGGAACTAGCTTGTCCTTTACATTTCTTGATTTTTGAAACAATCCAAAAGCGTATAATCCTAACAACGGACCGTAGGTATAAGAAGCAACTTTGAATATCATACCTACGACAGAACTATCGTTGATAGAATTGAAAATCAGTATGACAAAGAATATCAATGCTGAGAAACTAATATGAACCCAATGTCTTTTACGAACGGTATTTTTCATATTATTTTCGGCTTTGTCCATACCTAAAAAATCAACGCAAAAAGAAGTCGTTAAAGCTGTTAATGCAGAATCAGTGGTAGCAAAAGTTGCGGCAATGATTCCTAATAAAAATACGATTGCCGGAATTGTAGCCAAATGGTTCAGCGCGATTTCAGGAAAAAGTAAATCAGTTCGCGGTTTGCCTGTAATCAAATCAGTTGGGATCACAATTCCGTTTTTATTGGCATAGATGTAAAGCAAAGCACCAACGCTTAAAAAGAAGATATTGATGATAACGAAAATCCCTGTAAAAGTGAACATGTTTTTTTGTGCCTCGCCAATGTTTTTACAGCTGAGGTTTTTTTGCATTAAATCCTGATCAAGCCCTGTCATGGCAATAGTAACAAACATTCCGCCTAATATTTGTTTTACAAAATGAAATTTACTGCCCAGAAAATCGTCAAAGAAAAATATTTTGGAATAATTGCTGTTTTTTACTTCTTCGAAAGCTCCAATGGCACTTAAATCCATGCGGTCGCAAATAAAATAAATGGTAAGAAAAACCGAAGTAACCAGGAAAAAAGTCTGTAAAGTATCTGTAATAATAATGGTTTTTAATCCGCCTCTGTACGTATAAGAAAAAATGAGGATTAAAGATATTAATACGGTAAAGGCAAACGGAATGTGATAAAAATCAAATACAAAACGTTGTAATACAATAACTACCAGATAAAGTCTGAATGCCGAGCTTACGGTTCTGCTGATCAGAAAAATAGAAGCAGCCGTTTTGTAGCTGTAAAAGCCCATTCTTTGTTCGATGTAGCCGTAAATAGAGGTTAAATTCATTCGATAATACAACGGCAATAACAACTTTGTAATCACTATAAACCCAATGGCATTCCCCAAAACAAACTGAAAATATTTGAATTGTTCCCCGCTTGCAGCACCAACTTCTCCGGGAACAGAGATAAAAGTTACTCCGGAAAGAGCCGTTCCTATCATCCCAAAGGCAACTAAATACCATTTAGAGTTTTTATTGGCCGTAAAAAAAGCATCATTACCACTATCTTTTCTGCTTACTCTGTGCGAGATGTAGAATAATGTTCCAAAATAAATAATAATTAGAAGAAGGATTGTGCCTGGTGTCATTTTATAGTTTTAGTGGTTTGGTTTTTATGCTGTTGACAGACGTAACCAATGTTTAAAACGGTTAGGTCTTTGCTGAATCCCGAATGGTTTAATTTAAGGGTTTAATGGGTATAAATTTAGAAAAGATTCTAAATAGTTTTAGGATTAAACTTCCAGATTTTTGTTCTGAGCGAGTAAAACGGCCCTTACACTTTTGTGCTTTTTCAATAAGTCAGAAGCCAGTTCCTGATCAATTTGAAGTTCTTCGATAATCATTTCAACGGCCCTTTGTACGAGCTTTTTATTAGACAATTGCATGTCGATCATTTTGTTACCGTAGATTCTTCCTAACTTGATCATGACAGATGTTGAGATCATATTCAGCACTAATTTTTGAGAAGTACCGGCTTTCATTCTCGTACTTCCGGTTAGGAATTCCGGCCCTACAATCAATTCGATCGGATAATCAGCTTCTTTTGAAATCAGGCTTTCACTATTGCAGGAAATACTGCCGGTTACAATATTATTTTCCCTGGCCTTTTTTAGTCCGCCAATAACATACGGGGTATTTCCTGAAGCAGCAATTCCGATGACCACATCTAAATTCGAAATTTCGTATGCTGATAAATCTCTCCACGCCTGATCAACGTCATCTTCTGCATTTTCAATCGCTTTTCTAATAGCAGATTCACCGCCGGCTATAATACCAATAATCCAATTGTCCGGAACTCCAAAAGTAGGAGGGCATTCTGAGGCATCAAGAACACCAATTCGTCCTGATGTACCTGCTCCAATATAAAAAAGTCTTCCGCCAAGTTTCATTTTTATAACAATCGCGTCTACTAATTTTTCGATATTTGGAATTTGCCCTTCAACGATATCGGCTACTTTTTTATCTTCCTTATTGATGTTCGAAAGCAACTCATTTGTAGTCATTTTATCTAAGTTGACATAAAGAGATTCGCGTTCTGTATCCGGATTTATTTGTGACATTTTATTTTTTTTTTAATTTTAAATTGATTTTTTTATTTTTTTGAGAAAGATTATAATCCCGTTGATTTAGTAGATTAAATAATTGGAACGCATTTTTTTGAAGGCTTCTAAATCCTTCTGCCAGGTTTTTCTGATTTCATTTTCTGAAACTCCGCTTTCAATTTGCTGTTGTAATTTTTTTGTGCCGGCAAGTTTGGTAAAAAAAGCATTGAAGAACTTCGTTTTGTCACTGGTATTTTGATAGGCTTTTAATAACCATTTTAATTCTAATTGCGTTAGTTTAGGATACGTGGTTAAATCTTCACCAAAACATTCTTTTCCATTATAAAGAGGATCCTTGGCACCAAAATTTGGTTTTGGGGTAAAGCTGAAGTTCGTTTTCTTTAAAAATGGAGAACCGTAAATTTGGAATTGTTTTTCGGTCCCGCGTCCCACACTTACATTCGTTCCTTCAAAAAGACACAAACTGGCATATAGGTTTATAGCTTGATCATTGGGTAAGTTTGGGGAAGGTTTTACCAATAAGCGATACTCCATTTTTCGGTTATAATCGACACAAGGAATAACGGTCAGTTTACACTGAACGGCGTTTTTAAGCCATTTTTCACCATTGATCATTTGTGCATATTCTCCAATGGTCATTCCGTGAAGTAGCGGAACAGGATGCATGCCCACAAAACTGGTAAATTCTTTTTCTAAAAGTGGTCCGTCTACAATACCGCCATTAGGATTGGGCCTGTCAAGAACGATAAGTGGAATCCCGTTTTCTGCACAAGCTTCCATAACATAATGCAAGGAAGAAATATAGGTATAAAAACGTGCTCCAACATCTTGCAAATCAAATATCATAATGTCTATTCCTGCTAATTGTGCAGGTTTAGGTTTTTTATTGTCTCCATAAAGAGAAATAATAGGCAATCCGGTTTTTGGGTCTTTTCCGTCAACTACGAGTTCGCCTGCATCCGCAGTTCCTCTAAATCCATGTTCCGGGGCAAAAATGGTCTGTACGGCGATTTTTTTCTCTAATAAAAAATCGACCACATGTGTTTTATTGGATAAAATTCCGGTCTGATTAGTGACGATTCCTATTTTCTTATCTTTCAGTAAGGGCAGGTATTTTTCGTAATTATCAGCTCCGGTCTTAATGGTGGTTTTATTAATTTTTATGGGGCTGGTTGTTACAACAGGCTTTAATGAATTCGAATAAGACGGGGTGTACATTACAGAAAGTATAAGAAGCACACTTTTTACTATGAATTTGATCATTTTACGGTATAGTTTAGCAGTTAGAACACAAAAATCGACTAAATAAAATTAGAATATTATTTGATTACAATTTGATTTTTTTTGACGGATGTCTTAAGAGTAGTCTAAAAAGTTTGTTCTGAGCGTTTCAGACCATGATTTTTTATTTTTCGTCAGATGATTTAATGTCTTTTAGAAAGAAATAATTTAAAAATACTACCTCTGTTTTTGTATGTTCAGAGGTAGTGTATTATTTTTAGTTCCTGAGTATTACCAGCCCGGATTTTGTTTTAATGTTACACCCTGAGCTTTATACAGATCAATATCATTAGTTGGAATATTCATTAAATAATGTTTGGCTTCAAAATTTCTGTTGCTGGTTGGATAAATTTTCACATATCCGTTTGCATCTACTACCGTTTGTGTTCCAACAGGAGTTCCAATTCTGGCACCAAGATTGGCATCCGGATTTTTTGAAGTATCTAAATAATCTCCTTTTTTCCAACGGTAAATATCAGCTTGTCTTAAAGTTGTCCAGCTCATAAATTCAATTTGACGCTCACGACGAACTTCCCAGATTAAAGGATTTACAACACCCGAAATTTGTTCTAAAGCAGCTGTTCTTCTTGGATCATTGATTTGTACACCACCTGCAGAAGCATTCGTTCCGTCAGTAGTCAAAGGTGCAATTCCTGCACGGGCACGTACTTTATTGATCGAAATATCAAGATCGTTATTGGTAGCGTTACCCAATTCAGCAGCAGCTTCGGCGTAATTTAAATATACTTCGCTCAATGTAAATAATGGCGCATCAGTATAATTACGTCCGCCTGTTGTAACGTCAGGACCTGTTGTTGCAGGATTGTTGTACAATTCGAATACATATCCTGACATCGAAACCAATGCAGCGGTACCAAATGATTTTCCTTTATAACCGTAGTTGGCAGGATTTACAGTTTTACCAAAACGGGGATCTCTGTTGGCAAATGTCTTTGTAACGCTGTCATCACCGGTATACTGAGCATTTCCTGCTTGTTGAATTGGTAATCCGTTTGTTGTTACATAACTGTCAGCAGCCCATTTTGTTAAACCATATTGTATTGTTGAGCTATTCGTATAGTTTTGTAAAGAGTGCATCAATACGTTTGTTAAATAACGTTTTGCAAGAATCACTTCTGTATTACCCAGTAACTCAACAGAGTTGTAAAGCGATTTCCAATCGGCATTTAATTTATAAGCAGGATTGTTCATTATCGCTAGTGAAGCCACTTTAGCTTTGTTCAGATATGTGCTGCCATCCTGACCTAAGTGATATTTTCTGTAGGTTCCCTCATAAAGACAGGCATTGCTTAAAGCAGCATAAGCCGTGTACTTATTTACAGTAGCATTTTTATCATCATTTGCAAGCATCAGGTTTGCAGCTTCTTCTAAATCTGCAATTACTTTATCCATGATTTCAGCTCTTGGCATTGCCGGAGCGTAAACTGCAGGATCTCCCTGAACCAGATATTTATCAGTATAAGGAACGTCTCCAAATTTTTGTACTAAACGATAATAAGTATAAGCCCTGAAAAATTTAGCGACTCCAATATAGTGGTTCTTTTTTTCTACAGGCATAGCCACATTGGGTACTTTATCCAACATCAGGTTGCAGCGACGGATAAGCGTATAATATTCATTCCAGGAATAAACATTTGTAGTTGCTGCCGTAACCGGCATTTGATAAAAAGTAAATGCAGACAAGTTATCATCTACTCTGTAATCACTTCCATGATAATAGAAAAAAGAGAGTCCGATTGTTGTGCCATTTCCGTAACCATAAAAGGTATCATAGTTAAGCCATGAAAATGTTTTTACATTATCTTCTGATTGCCAGAAGTTATCGTTTGTAAATTTATCTGCTGGATCATCAGTTAGATAATCTGAACAACCAGCTACGGTCATTGATGCTATAGCAGCAAACAGAAGCAGAAATCTTGATTTTATATTTGATTTTTTCATTTTAAAAGTTTTGAATTGTTAGGATTAGAAAGAAAGCTCAACACCAAAGGATATTGTTTTGGTATAAGGATAAGCCCTTCCCCAGAAAACTTCTGTTTCATCAATTTCAGGGTCAACAGGAAGACGTTTGTCTGCCCAAGTTACCAGGTTTTCGCCTGATGCATAAATTCTTACTTTCTCTAAGCGCGCTCTTTTTACTAACTCTTTTGATAGTGAATATCCAAGAGTAACATTTTTTAGACGGAAATAAGACATGTCTAATAAATATCTTGTTGATGTAACAAAGTTGTTTGAACCTGTAGTACCTGAACCAAGCGTATTCGCTTCATTCCCGTAGTACGGGTTTGGAAAATAAGCCCCCGTATTTTCCGGTGTCCAGTAATCAGCCTGATTGGCATACATTTGCTGAGGTGCACGATAAAAAGGCAAAACAGCATCAGAAGCAGCCCAGTAATCACGTTTTCCAACTCCCTGAAAGAAACCTGAAACATCAAATCCGCGGTATTTCCCACCTAATGTTATACCATATTTGTAACGTGGAGTGGTGTTACCAATTTTGCTTAAATCTCCATGATCGTCTGCTGTTCCTGCTCCACGTGATATAACACCATCTCCATCCTTGTCTATATAATGTACATCTCCGGCTCCGTATTTAAAGTTACCGACCATTGTTTTAGAGTAATCAACACCATTTACCGTTTTACCGTTATTGGTAATTACATCATCAGCCTGAAGAAGTCTGTCACTGGTTAAACCCCAGATCTGACCAATTTCGAATCCATCATAATAAGGGTAGGTATCTGTGGTAACTATACCTAATAATTTAGAAGTATTGTTCCATTTTGTAATTACAGATTTATAATCTGACAAAGCCACATCCACGAAAACAGAAGCATTTTCGCTAAGATCTTTATTAAAGTTCAAAGATAATTCCCATCCTCTTGTTTGCATGTTTCCTGAGTTGGTTTGAGCAGCATTTTGTCCAAATGAACCCGGAAGCGTTATGCCGGGAGCCAACATTCCTTTTGTGTCACGTTGGTACCAGTCAAACGAAGCACCAAGCATATCAAAAATTCTTACATCAATACCCACATCTTTTGTGTATACTTTTTCCCAGGTCAATGAAGGGTCAACATTAGTAGGTAAATTAGTAGACGGAGGCAATGTAGAACCGCTGTTTACCCATGAAGGATTTTTTGCATTCATGATAGATAAGAAAGCATTGTTTCCTACGTTTTGATTTCCAATTGCACCGATAGAACCACGTATTTTAAGGTCGTTTAACCAGCTACGCGTGCTTTCCATGAATTTTTCATTCACAATTTTATATCCTACAGAAGCAGAAGGGAAGAATCCCCATTGTTCGCTTGTAGGGAATTTTGAAGAACCATCATAACGGGCATTTAATTCTAATAAGTAAATTCCGTTGTAATCATAGTTGATACGGCCAAAGAAACCCGCAATCGAGTACGTTGTTTCTGTTGGGTTTAGATCTTTATTAGCAGATCCTGAAACAAATTGTTCCCCTACGGCAAGATTAAACTCCGGTTTTGATTTATCTAAAAGGGTGTTTCTTCTTGCATAATTACGGGAGAAATCCTGCCATTCAGAGTTAAAACCTGCTAAAAACTTGAAACCATGTTTGTCTATTTGTTTTTTGTAGTTCCCATAAATGTTTACCACATTTGTAACGGACTCTGATTTAGATTGTGCTACATAATCATTTCCTGTTTCAAGAGTTGCAGGCACAGCAGTTTGTATTGTGGTAGCGTCATAGGGCATTGCAGACCAGCTGTCCCAAGCTAAGAATTTACCACCATTTTGTTTTCTGTCGTATGTGTTCGTTACGTTACTTACTTCGGCTATCACATTAAAATTTTTAGTGATCTCTGCTGTAAATTTGGCACTTAGCCTGTTGTTGCGTTGTACGTTTTCATTTCTTGATGCATTAGACAAATAACCTCCTGCAGTACGGAAATTATAGCCTCTGTAGGTTCCGAAATTTGGAAAATATTGCCCCCAACGAAGCGCATATCCAAAATAACCACCATAAGTGGTATCATCAGTACCAGAACCACCATAGTAGTTAAACGGTTGGTCGTACGAACTGTTAATAGTCATTATTTTGAAATCACCTGTAAGCCAGTCAGCCAATTTTGTAGTAAAACCTAAATTGATGTTGGTTCTTTTTCTTTGTTCCTGATTTACTCTTAACATACCGTCCTGATTAGTAAGACCGAATGAAGCAAAGAAAGAGCTTTTTTCTCCTAAGTTACCTTGTGCAGAAAGATTGTGAGTAGTCTGAAGCGCATTGCTTGCATACAATTCTTTATTAGCATCCCAGACTCTGTAGAAATAAGGAGTACCATTTTTTATTTCCCAGTCTTCACCATACACCATCTCATTACTGGTGCGATTGTTTGCATATTTTTCTTTCCAGTTTTTAATTCCGGCAAGTAAAGTGTTGTAGTTTGCACCAAAGATCTCTGGTACAGCACCGTCAGTACGTGTTCCGGCAGCAACTAATCCCGGAATTTCTTCTGTTGGATCTAAGAATTTTAAGGTAGAAATAGGATTAACGAAAGCGGTATTGGCAGAATAAGAAAATTTCACTTTTCCTTCTCCTGTTTTTCCTCCTTTAGTTGTAATCAAAACTACTCCAAAAGCGGCACGTGCTCCGTAGATAGAAGCAGAAGCGGCATCTTTAAGAACGGTCATGGTTGCAATATCATTTGGATTAATAAGAGATAAATCCGTCGGAACCCCATCAACCAAAATTAAGGGATCATCTGAACCATTAATAGTTCCGTTTCCGCGAATGTTTATTTTAGCTACACGATTGATATTTCCGGAGTTAAAACTAACATTTACACCAGGTGTAGTTCCTTGCAAGGCTTTGCTTACATCTGTTAGAGGTCGGCTGCCAATTGTCTTAGCTACATCGATTGAGGCAACAGCGCCGGTTAAATTCGTTTTTTTCTGAGAAGAGAAACCTACGATTACAACTTCATCTAATTTAGAAGTACTTTCTAAAAGATCAATGTTGATTTTTTGCTGTCCCTCAATTTTTACGATTTTAGTCTCAAAACCCATATAACTAAAGCTAAGACTTTGACCTGAAGCTGCCGGGAGACTGAAGTTTCCGTCAAAATCAGTTGTAGTACCGTTGGTACTTCCTTGAATAAGAACACTAACGCCAGGTAAAGGAAACCCGTCCGCCTTGTTTTTTACAGTTCCTGTAATTGTTTTTGTTTGCCCAAATGTTGTCTGAATGAACAAAACCAACAATGAAATAAGGAATAATTTTTTCATAATTATTTGGTTTTTTAATGGTTGTTGAGCAAATATATTTATTTATTGCGTATAAATGCAATATTGTGTGTTTTTTTTAAAAAAAAGCTCAATAAAACGCAAAATAATGCATTATTTTACTCTTGATACCTGCATTTTAACTGATTTATTTTTAAACGTGCAAACTATTGCATTTGTACATTAATCGTCATATTTCGAATTGAATTATTTGATATATTTGTGCTGAATTTTTAATTTTTAAGAAATGCTGAAAGCCGAAAGACATAAATTTATAATGACTAAACTCCTTGAAGAACAAAAGGTTGTTACAACAGATTTGGCTTTGGCTCTGGATCTTTCCGAAGATACAATAAGGAGAGATTTAAACGAATTAGATAACAAAAAGTTGCTTCAGAAAGTGTATGGAGGGGCTATAGAATTTATAGAAAAATCTGTAGATGTTTTTAACATTAATATAGCGGCTGAAGAGGAGAAAAAAAAGATCGCCACAAAAGCATTGTCTTTATTGCATGACGGACAGGTTATTATAATGAGTGGAGGAAGTACCAACCTGGTGTTTGCAAAGCTGATTCCTTCAGATTTAAAAGCGACAATCTATACTTATAGTTTACCAATAGCAATGCAATTGTCCCAACACCCAAACATAGATTTAATATTTATAGGAGGAAAAATGCAGAAAAAAGCAATGGTAACGATTGGGATGGATGTGATGCAGGTTCTATCAAAGATTAAAGCTGATATTTGTTTTATTGGTGCCAGTAGTATTAGCGTCAAACAAGGCTTGACGGAAGTAGGATATGAGATTTCTATTGTAAAGAAAGCGATGATAGAATCTTCAGAAAGAGTAGTTTCTATGTTTTCTTCTAATAAATTAAATACCAAAATGCCTCATGGTGTTTGTGATCTTGTACAGCTCGACACCATAGTAACAGAGTTAGATCCGGAGGATATAAGACTGGAAGAATATAGAAAATCAGGTGTTTTTGTCTTATAATTGAACTTTTAGCTTGTTTTTACTGCGTTATTTTGCTGTTTTTAATTTTATTTTTGTTAAATAACGCAAAATAATGTAATCGTTTCGATTTTTATATATATTTGTTAAATTAATTTTAACTAATGAGTATAGTATGAAAACCGATACTTCCTTGGCATACCACATAGCGGTAAAATTTGAAGAAACCAGATTTGAAAAAAAGGATAATGTAATTTTTGAGAATGCTTTTCAGGATTCAAAATTTGTTGCTCACGAAATAGCAGAATTAATACATTTAAAACAAACTAAAAATGAATCTTGTATGCCTGGTCTGGCAACAGCATCTTCGCCAATAAAAGTATACCGGGAATTGGTTCGTATGCACAGAGAAGAGAACCTTGGTTTTAGCAATGTGATTTCTTTTCCTGTACTACTATGAAAAAAACAATTTATACCATATTCTTTGTCCTCCTCTTTTTTTCTGCAAAAGCAGCTAAAGTAGATACTTTGCAAGTTTTTAGTGCTGCAATGAATAAGAACATAAAAACTTGTGTAATAACTCCCGATAATTATCAAAAAAGCAACAAAAATTTTCCGGTTGTTTATCTCCTTCACGGTTATAGTGGCAATTATGCCACTTGGGCAAAGAGTTTTAAAGAATTAAGACAACAAGTTGATCAATATGGTTTTATTGTAATTGGTGTTGACGGAAATTATTCAAGCTGGTATTTTGACAGTCCAATTGATACGGCTTTCAAATATGAAACGTATATAATTGATGAATTAGTTCCCTTTATAGACAAGAAATACAAAACGATTGCAAACCGTGAAGGCAGGGCAATATCCGGTCTTAGCATGGGCGGGCACGGCGCATTGTATTTATCGTTCAGGCATCAGGATATTTTTGCTGTCGCAGGAAGTATGAGCGGAGGTGTTGATTTTCGTCCGTTTCCTGACAAGTGGGATATCAAAAAACGTTTGGGTCCTATAACAGAATATCCTGAAAACTGGGAGAAAAATACGGTGGTAAATATGCTTGAACTGGTAAAAGACAACAAGCTAAAACTGATTATTGATTGTGGTGTCGACGATTTTTTTATCGATGTAAACAGGGATCTTCACACAAAAATGCTTGCTTTAAAAATAAATCACGATTACATAGAACGTCCCGGAGAACACAATATTAAATATTGGGAAAACTCCCTGAAATTTCAATTACTGTTTTTCTATAATTTCTTTAATGACAAAATAAAATGAAATAACTTATGGTGTGTTGCGATTTTGTAAAAAAGGTAACGCATCAATTTTGTTTGGTTATCCTAACAGGTTTTAAAAACCTGTTAGGTATTTTTTAGCCACTCTTGATAGCTATCGGAATTGCGGTTAAGCGATTCTTTTACAGATTAAAAACTATATTAACTAACCAAAAATAATATTATGAAAAGTCTAAAATTTTTAATTCTGATATTTCTGTTTCAAAGCTATGTTTTTAGCCAGCAACCGGCGAAAAGAGAAATGCGTGCAGCCTGGATATCTACAGTCGACAATATCGACTGGCCATCAAAACCGGGTTTGTCAGACAAAGAAATGAAGACTGAGATGATCACGCTTCTGGATAATTTACGCTCCAACAACCTGAACACCGTAGTTTTTCAGATCCGTCCCACGGCAGATGCCTATTACAAATCGACAAAAGAACCTGCATCGCACTGGATCACCGGAACTCAGGGAGTCGCTCCCGGTTTTGATCCATTGCAATTAATGATTGATGAAGCAGGAAAACGCGGAATGAGTGTTCACGTCTGGCTTAATCCCTATCGTGTACAAAAAGATACAACCAATGAAATACTTTCAAAAAATCATTTGTATTTTAAGAAACCTGAACTGTTTGTTACGTACGGAAAAACAAGATATTTTAATCCGGGTTATCAAGAAACCAGAGATTTTGTTGCCTCTGTTGTGGGTGAAATAGTTCGCAATTATGATATTCAGGCCATACATATGGACGATTATTTTTATCCTTATAAAATTACAGGACAAGAATTTCCTGATCAGGCAGCATTTGCCAAAGAGCCTCGCCAATTTAAAGACAAAGACGATTGGAGAAGAGATAATGTCGATTTGATCATCAAACAAATACGGGATACTATAATTGCCAATAAACCGGAAGTCGAATTTGGAATTTCGCCATTTGGAGTCTGGCGCAACATTGCCAAAGATTCAGAAGGTTCAAACACGGTGGCGGGAGCTACAAATTATGACGACTTGTATGCCAATATTTTAAAATGGCAAAAAGAAAACTGGATCGATTATGTAACACCGCAATTGTATTGGCACATAGGTTTTGACAGGGCTAATTTTGAAGTTTTGGCAAAATGGTGGGCGGTGCATAAATACGGGGCAAATGTATATATCGGTCACGGAGATTATAAGATTTCGAAAACGGCTAAAGAAGCTGAATGGAGAGGTCCGGATCAGATTGTGAAGCAGATACAAATGATTCGCACTATGCCATTGATCGACGGTTCTATGCATTTTACGGCATCTACTTTTCTTAAAAAAGGCGACACGCTGAGAAAGCCTCTTATCGAAAAAGAATATAAATATATCGCCTTAACGCCTGAAGCGAACAGGATTACAAGAATAACACCACAGCCGCCAACTAATGCTTCTCTTGCCGGAAAAGGACAACACGCAGTACTGACATGGAAACCGGGAGCACACAACCAAAAATATGTAATTTATAGATTTCTTAAAGGAAAAATAACCGATTTCTCTAATCCAGAAAACATTTATTATGTTACGACAGCTACAAAATTAGAAGTACCGAATGCTAATTTAAAAAAATACATGTATGCTATTACCGCTTTGAGTAATACGCAAACCGAAAGTAGTCCAATACAATTTTAATAGAATAAAAAGCGAGTAGATGAAAAAGCGTATTTTACTAATGGCCATTTTGCTGAGTTCCCTGAATGTAGTACAGGCTCAGAAACTGGATATTATTCCAAGGCCTGTAAAAATAGAACAAAAAGAGAAAGTGTTTGTGGTCCCTTCATCGGTGAAAATTATTGTGGACAAAAAAATAGAAAAAAGTAGCAATTATATTGCAAGTAATTTTTTTAAAAATACAGGGATTAATGCGACAGTTGCTACTGGAAATAAACCCGATAAAAATACAATATCGTTTCTGGTAGATGAAAAAATGAACCTTCCAAAGGAGGGCTATAAATTGACTGTAACCAAAAAAGGAGTTATAGTAAAAGGGAAATCTTCAAGCGGGGTGTTGAACGGTTTTCAAACCTTATTGCAGATTTGTTCTGCAAAAGAAGTTACGAAAGGAACAATTCCGTTTGTGAAAATCGAAGATTATCCCCGTTTTGAATGGCGCGGAATGATGCTTGACTGTTCAAGACAATTTTTTGATAAACAAACAGTTGAAAATTATATTGACTGGCTGGCAGCACATAAAATGAATGTTTTTCACTGGCACCTTACAGACGATAACGGATGGAGAGCTGAAATCAAATCAATGCCGGATCTGACTACAAAAGGAGCGTGGAGAGGACCGGGTGAAGTATTGTTGCCATCGTACGGTTCAGGAAACAAACGTTATGGAGGTTTCTACACGCAGGAAGATATGAAAGAAGTCGTAGCATATGCATCAGCCCGGGGTATTTCGGTTATGCCTGAAATCCGAAATTCCGGGACACTCGCGCGCAGTAACAGCAGCATATCCTGAAGTGGGGTGTGTTACTAATCAGGAAAACTAAAAGTGTTCAGGGAGAAGTAAAAAATGTCTGGTGTGTGGGGCGTGAAGAAAACTACCAAATACTGGATTCTGTCATCAGGGAATTTGCAGGAATGTTTCCTTTCGAATACATTCATGTTGCGGGAGACGAGGTGAACAGGGCCAATTGGGAGCATTGCCCAAAATGCAGGGCTTTGATGGAAAAAGAAGGATATACGGATAGTTTTCAGCTTCAGAATTATTTCTTTAGACGTGTCGAAAAAATCGTAGAAAAATACAATAGAAAAACGGCGGGGTGGAATGAAATTTTAAAAGGAGGAGAAATAAATCCAAATACCTTAATTAGTGCCTGGCAGGGAATAAGCTACGGAATTGAATCGGCTAAAAAAGGACATGAAACGATTATGATGCCGGGGCAATTTACTTATTTTGACATGGCACAGTCTGAAAATGAGCGAGGTCATCGCTGGGCCGCCATTACAGATACAAAAAGAGCCTATTCATTTGAACCCATTCCGGATAATGAGCTAACGCCCGATCAGCAAAAAATGATAAAAGGGGTTCAGGGGGCTTTGTGGAGTGAATATCTGGACCGTCCGGGCCGATTTATGGAATATCAAAGTTATCCGAGAATTGCCGCCTTGTCAGAAATTGGGTGGACTAAAAAAGAAGATAAAAATTGGGATGATTTCTACAGCAGATTAACCCATAGTCATTTACAGCGCTTGGCCAGTATGGGAATTAATTTTCGGGATTTTCCGCCTACAGCTATTTATAAAAGCGGAAGTATTACCGTAACTCCTCCTTATGATGGAGCGGTTGTACGTTATGATACACAAGGAAACGAACCTACGAGAGCATCTCCTTTATATACCCATCCAATTCCGACAAAGGATTACGAGAATTATCTGTTCCGTACTTTCTTTAATGAAGTTTCTGCAAGTCCGGCTGTAAAAGTTGAAAAACTACCGGTCGCAAATTGGAATACCTCTAAAGTTGAGATTTTAAATATTTCAGAGAATATCTCCGAAAATGTCGATAAAAAAGGGATTTGGTACCTCACTTTTAATCCAACATCAGATGAGGCTATTAGTGGTGCTGTCAGAGCGGTTTCGCTTTTTGAAAATGATGAACTGATACAAAGCTATCCGGAAGAGAAAACGTTAAAATCAAAACCCCGTTTGCGCTTTGTAATTGAGAATTACAACAAAAAAAATACGTATCGTCTGGATTTTACGGTAGAAAATAAAGAAGCAAAAGAATCTTCTGCGAAAGTCAATTTCAATTGTTCTTCTTATTTGGAACCAGAGGTAAAAGTTACTTCGTCGATGGCTGAAAACCCTAAATTTCCAATTTCAAAATTAGAAGATTATAATGCAGAAACCTATTTGCGTACAGATGTTCCGTGTGTCAATGGGGACTGGATTTTGTACACTTTTACCAATCCTGTGGTTTCTTCTAAAATTGATGTGCTGACAGGGATTCCACACCATCCAAGATTTATTATCAACGATGGTCATGTTGAATATTCGTATAACGGTATCGATTTTGAAAAAGGCGATAGTTTTGATTACGGAAATGCATCAATTTACCCAAAACAACCGGTAAAGGCAGTTAAAATTGTGATCACAGGAACAAACAACGAACAGCTTATGGCGGCTCAGGATTTGAGGATTACTCCTTAAGCAAAAATGTTAGCCACTTCTGATAGTTATCGGGAGTGGTAAAAAATAATATCTTTAGTAAAATATTTTGAGTATCACAGATAATATAGTTTCCGGAATGCATTAAGAAAATTGTTTTCGTGAGAAAATTTTAAATTATGATAATGAATAGTAATACTTTTTATAGTAAGAGATTGCCCGAGATGGCTACTATATTAAAAGAAAAATTAGTTAAAGAGTCTAATAAAAATCAGTTACTTACTGTAAAAGATTATTTGAATTCTTTCTTTGAATTTTATGAAGAGAATAATGCATTTATTTATTTCAAAGATGACGATATAAAGAAAGATAATATAATAATTTCGATTTTTATAAACCATGTAAGTAAGGAAGTTACTTTTAGCCGTAAAATAGGTATCGAAGACTGTGATGAAGAATTTCAGATTAATTATCAATTATTCTTAGATTTACCATCTGCTAAGAATAACATTGTTTATAGTTTTGAAATAGAGCGAGATAGATTTGATGATTTTTCAAATTCGGAACGAGGCTATCTTTATCTATCGGATTTTAAAGAAATTATATTGTCTTCTGAGGAGATTATGAGTATTGTTAATGCTATTCCACAGCGTTCCAATATGATTTTGAATGCTGATTTTTGAGTGTAATAGTATTTGCTGTCGATTGAATGTGAAGTATTTATTATTTTAAAAAAAAGAGACTAAAGTCTCTTTTTTTTTGAATTACTATGTTTTTCGGACTATTGACTTCTTGATTTTTACAAACCTACTTTGATAATCCTAACAGGATTTAAACATTCATTTTATAAAAAAACAATCTCAAGATTACAGATTGTTTTCAAATTCTAAATAACTCCTAAATCGAATTTCGATCAATAAAATTAAAAGGAACTTTTACATCGCCTTTTTCTTTGTTCAGGATCATACGGGCTGCGGTTTCCCCCATTACATTAAAATCGGTAGACATCACGGTTATTCCCAGTAATTCTTTTAGAGGCGTGTCGTTATAAGAGATCACACCAATATCTTTCCCCAGGACAAATTCTTCATCTCGAATTTGCTTCATTAAATTCACCAAATCCGATTCTTCGATCGTGATAAACAAATCTCCTTTTTTTAGGATCATATCATCGTAAACCTCACTCAGAACTTCAAAATTGATTTCATGTTCTACACAAAACTTTTTGAATCCGTGCAGGATTCTTCTTGGATAAGGATAAACAGCCTTATCCGGATATACTAAAATTAATTTATTGTATTTACTGATTTTCGAAAGTCCTTCTTTTAAGGCATTGTAGATGTCATTTTCAAAATCCTGATAAATCTTGATGATTTCGCCTTCCATTCCCAGTTTGATATTGTCCATCAAAACCAGTTTTTCGTCAGGTATTGCCTGGATCGCTTTTGCTACTTCATTCGTAAAACTCAAATGTTTGAGTTCATCTGTTTTAAAATGTGTTGTAATGACATAATAATCATAAGCCCCTTCAAATTTATCCAGTAAGTTCAAAAACAGGGTTTCATCACAATGATAAATATGTAAGTCAGTATGCGCATTTGCTCCAATTGTATTAATAAATGAGTTATACGTTTTCATTTTATAAGCACTCAGTTTATTCAGTACAAACAGAATATTTACTTTAGATTCAAGCTTCGTTCTGGTAATATAATATCCTTTTCCACGGATAGAAGATATTATTTTTCGCTCTTTTAAAATGTTGTACGCCTTTTCGACAGTATCCCGGGACATGTAGAACTCTTCACTAAAGCTATTAATGGAAGGGATTTTTTGATTTATTTTTAAATTTCCGTTGGCAATATTTTGCAGGATGGAGTCTACAATTTGTTTGTATTTGGGAACCCTGGAATCTTCATCTATTTTAATAAGTTTAATCATTTCTTATGGCTTGTAAATTAGGCGACAACTTGTTGCACTATAAATTTGATTTAAAATCTGTATCAAAAAGGTTTATTTAAAATATCGATAATTAAGTCCGTTTGCTACTTTTCTCACAAAGATTTTCAAATTAAATAAGGGTTGTTTTACGTTTTTGCTTATTTGTTGTTTTATTGCAAATTGAGGATATAATAATTACGAAATCGATTGCTAAAATAGAAATTTTAAATTTATATTTCCAATATAATCAGGTTGTTCTTTGCAATAATCATCAGTTTTAACATAAATAACAAGAGTATAAAGGATAGTACAGGACAGTTTTCTTTTTTACATTCTATTATTTTACAAAACCAAACTAACTATCACAATTAACCAAAAACAAAATTATTAATGGAATCATTATTAGGAATTATTTTTCATTCTATCGGAGGGTTTTCTTCAGGTAGTTTTTATATGCCTTTTAAAAAAGTAAAGGATTGGGCCTGGGAAAGCTACTGGATTGTAGGCGGATTTTTCTCCTGGTTAATAGTACCGCCAATTGCTGCTTATTTAACGATTCCAAATTTTGTTGAGATTATTACAACTGCCTCTCCATCCATCAAAGCTTTTACATTCTCAATGGGATTGATTTGGGGAGTTGGAGGATTAACATACGGTTTAGGCGTTCGCTATCTGGGAATGTCATTGGGGAATTCTATTATTCTTGGTTTCTGCTCTGCTTTTGGCGCTTTGGTTCCTTCTGTTTATTATGATTTATACCCAACAGCGGGTAAAATATCCTTTAGTGATATGCTGTCCAATCCGGGTGGACAAATGGTTCTGGCAGGAGTGGCGGTTTGCCTTTTAGGTATTGCAATTTCCGGAAGAGCAGGAATCTTAAAAGAAAAAGATTTTGCGACAGGACACGAAGACAAGGACAAAGATTTCAGTTTAGTGAAAGGTTTAATTATTGCGGTTATTTCAGGTATTCTGAGCTCGTTTTTTAACTACGGAATCGAAGCCGGAAAACCAATGGCAGAAACGGCTGTAGCTTACGGTTGTAATCCGTTGTTTCAAAATAACGTTACTTATATCGTTCTGATGTGGGGAGGTTTGACCACCAACTTTATATGGTGCATGTACCTTAATTTCAAAAATAAAACATTCTCAGATTATACCAATAAAAATGCACCCATTGCTAAAAATATACTTTGGTCGGCTACTGCAGGAACCATGTGGTTTTTACAATTTTTCTTTTACGGAATGGGCGAAAGTAAATTAGGAAATGGTGCCAGTTCGTGGATTCTGCATATGGCAACTATTATTCTGACGGCTAATCTTTGGGGTTTTTATTTGAAAGAATGGAAAGGTGTTTCACAAAAGACATTCAGAACTTTTTTATGCGGGATAGGATTAATTATGCTGTCGATTGTTTTGGTTGGAATTGGAAATTCATTATAAAAACACAAAATATAACATAACAACAATGTCGAATATAAATATAAATAATATGACTTTTAAGCATGTAAGCTATCTTTGGGATGACGCTAAGGCAGCAGCACTGGCAGGAGATGAAGTAGCGCTTTTCATTTATCGATCTAATTTATTAGGAGCCGATTTAAGATTGACTAACTATGGGGGTGGAAACACTTCGGTAAAAATTACGGATAAAGATCCGTTAACCGGAGAAAGCTCTGAAGTGATGTGGATTAAAGGTTCTGGTGGAGACATTGGTACATTGACAAAATCGGGTTGTGCAGCGCTATATTTAGACAGACTTCGCAATCTCGAAAATGTATACAGAGGAATTGAGTTTGAGGATGAAATGGTCGAATTATTCAATCACTGTATTTTCGATTTGGCTTCAAAAGCACCTTCTATCGATACGCCTTTACATGGCTTTTTACCATTCACACATATTGATCATTTACATCCTGATGCCGCAATCGCAATCGCTGCAGCAAAAGACGGGGCTAAAATCACAGAAGAATTATTCGACGGAGAGATTGGCTGGGTAGGATGGCAGCGTCCCGGTTTTGACTTAGGACTTCAGTTAAGAAGTTGTCTGGAAGAGGCGGAGAAAAAAGGTAAAAAACTACGCGGCATCATGTTAGGCTCTCACGGTTTGTTTACCTGGGGAGATACGGCATACGAAAGCTATATCAACACGCTTGAAGTAATCGAGAAATGTGCAGAATATTTAGAAAATAACTACGGAAAAAAACGTCCGGTTTTTGGAGGTAAAAAGATAGAAAGCCTGCCTGAAGCTGATCGTAAATTAAAAGCAGCAAAAGTAGCACCAATTTTAAGAGGTTTCTGTTCATCAGAGCGTCAGATGATTGGTCATTATACAGATGATGCAAGAGTTTTGGAATTCATTAATTCTAACGATTTATCGAAACTGGCACCTCTTGGAACTTCTTGTCCGGATCACTTTTTACGTACCAAAATCAGTCCTTTGGTTGTAACCTTAGAACCAAACGAAGATGTATCAGATGTTGATGCGATCAAAGCGAAATTAAAGCCTGCTTTTGAAGCATATCGTGCCATGTACAAGGACTATTACAATACGTGTAAAAAGTCGAATTCACCAGCCATGCGAGATCCTAATCCGGTGGTAATTTTGTATCCGGGAGTGGGGATGTTTACGTTTGCCAAAGATAAAACAATGGCACGTCTGGCATCTGAATATTATATCAATGCAGTAAACGTGATGAAAGGTGCAGAGGCAGTTTCAGAATATACTTCGTTACCACATCAGGAAGCATTTGATATCGAATATTGGTTGCTGGAAGAGGCAAAATTACAACGTATGCCTAAACCGAAAGCATTGTCAGGAAGAGTCGCTGTTATTACAGGTTCTGCCGGTGGAATTGGTAAGGCTATTGCCAAAAAATTTGCTCAGGAAGGTGCTTGTGTAGTGATTAATGATATTAACGAAGAACGTTTAGAAACTGCTACAGCTGAATTTGCTAAGTTGTTTGGTAAAGATGCTGTTTCCAGTACTTTATTGAATGTTACCGATGAAAAAAGTACTGAAAAAGCATTAGACGAAGCTTGTCTGGCTTTTGGTGGTGCTGATATTATAGTGAATAATGCCGGAATTAGTATTTCTAAATCTATTGCAGAACACACCCTTGAAGAGTGGGACAGATTATATGACATTTTGGTAAAAGGACAATTTATTGTTTCAAAAGCCGGAATCGAAGTCATGCGCAAACAGGGATTTGGCGGAGACATCGTAAATATTGTGTCTAAAAATGCTGTGGTTGCAGGACCAAACAATCCGGGCTACGGTTCGGCAAAAGCCGCTCAGGCACATTTATCACGATTGATGGCTGCCGAATTGGGAGCAGATAAAATTCGTGTAAACACTGTAAATCCCGATGCAGTAATCTCAGATTCCAATATTTGGTCTGGCGGTTGGGCAGAAGGTCGTGCAAAAGCATACGGTATTACGGTAGAAGAATTACCGGCCTATTATGCAAAACGTACGTTATTGAATGAAATTATATTGCCGGATGATATTGCAAACGCTTGTTTCGCATTTGTGGGTGGTTTACTGGATAAATCAACAGGAAATGCCCTGAACGTAGACGGCGGGGTATCAATGGGCTTTTACAGATAGATTGTTAAGTTTTTTTAAGTTTGTTTAAAGCAAAAGTGGTTTTTTGTGATCTAACGTTCGATAGCATTCGGACGTTAGATTTTTTTAGACATTACAGCTTGTGCAAGCGAGCAAATAGCATAAAATAGTAACGTTAAACCAGAGTTCAATTTATATAATTTATATATTGTAATCTCTATTAAAAGATAAAATAATATGTTAATCGGATCAAACAATATAGCCTCTCACAACGAAGAATTATTAAAAAAACATCAAAATAAATTTGCTTTTACAGTATCAGAAATTGGTGATACAGAATCGATTATTCAAAAATTAATTGATTTTCAAATTGCAATTCCATCCTGGGCTTTAGGAACAGGAGGAACAAGATTCGGACGTTTTGCCGGAGGTGGGGAACCACGTTCGATAGAAGAAAAAATCGAGGATGTAGGTTTGCTTCATGCTTTAAACAATGCTTCAGGAGCTATTTCATTACATATTCCGTGGGATATTCCAAGTGATTACAGAGCCATAAAAAGTCTTGCGGCACAGCACAATTTAAGATTTGATGCCATGAATTCGAATACGTTTCAGGATCATGCAGGTCAGGCCAATTCGTATAAATTCGGTTCGTTACAAAATGTAAACAAAGCAGTTCGTAAAGAAGCGATTGCACATAATATAGAAGTAATCCAGCACGGAATCGAATTAGGATCAGAATCACTAACAATTTGGTTAGCAGATGGATCTTCTTTCCCGGGACAGTTAAACTTCAGAAAAGCGTACCAAAATACATTAGAGAGCCTGGAAGAAATCTATGATGCATTGCCTTCAAACTGGAAATTATTTTTAGAATACAAATGTGCTGAGCCCAACTTTTATTCGACTACAGTCGCAGATTGGGGACAATCGTATTCCTATGTAAAAAAGTTAGGAGACAAAGCACAAACTCTTGTCGATCTAGGCCACCATTTGCCAAATGCTAATATCGAACAAATTGTTTCTTTATTATTGATGGAAGAAAAATTAGGTGGTTTTCACTTTAATGATTCAAAATACGGAGACGACGATTTAACCGCCGGAGCTTTAAAACCTTATCAATTATTCTTGATTTTTAATGAATTAGTTGAAGGAATGGATGCCCGCGGAATGAATCACGCCAAAGATTTAGGCTGGATGATCGACGCTTCACACAACATAAAAGATCCTTTAGAAGATCTGTTACAATCAGTAGAGGCTATTATGATTGCCTATGCTCAGGCACTTTTGGTAGATAGAAAAGCATTAGAAATTGCACAGCAGGAAAATGATGTGGTAAAAGCACAGGAAATCCTGCAGGATGCTTTCCGTACAGATGTTCGCGCTTTGGTTGCTGAGGCACGTTTGCGTTCAGGTGCAGCATTAAATCCGGTTGAATTGTATCGTAGTCTTGCTGTTAGAAAAAATCTAATAGGAGAAAGAGGTTTAAAAACAATGGCTACAGGATTATAAAAAATAGCATAAATGAATGTAGTTGCAATTTTTGACATTGGTAAAACAAACAAAAAGGTATTTTTATTTGATGAAAATTATAAAATTGTTTGGGAAAAATCAGTAAATCTGAACGAAACTGTCGATGAAGATGGTTTTCCCTGCGAAGATATCGAGGTCCTCAAAAACTGGATATCTGATAGACTGGCAGAAATAAAGAACGGGACAGATTATGTTTTAAAAGCCATCAATTTTAGTACCTATGGCGCTAGTTTTGTCTACATTGATGAAAAAGGAAAAGTTTTAACTCCTCTGTATAATTATCTAAAAGAGTATCCCGAGGAGTTAAAAAATGACTTTTATAATAAATACAAAGGAAAAGAAGTTTTTGCAGTCAAAACAGCTTCACCTGTTTTAGGAAGTCTGAACTCAGGAATGCAAATTTACAGGCTGAAAGAAGAAAAGCCGGAATTATTCAATCAGGTAAAGTACTGTTTACATTTGCCACAATATTTGAGTTTCCTGTTAACCAATGAAGCTTATGCTGATATTACAAGTATTGGATGCCATACCAATCTTTGGAATTTCAAAAAGATGAAGTATCATAAATGGCTCAAAAACGAAAATATTTCGGCTAAAATTCCACCGTTACATTACGGAAAAGACAGTATTAAAAAGGAAGACGGATTAGCCATTGGCGTTGGTTTACACGACAGTTCATCTGCTATTATTCCCTACACCATAAACTTTACGGAACCTTTTGTTTTACTCTCGACAGGAACCTGGAGTATTTCACTGAATCCATTCAATAACAAACAATTGACTTTTGAAGAGTTGCAACAAGATTGTTTGTGTTACATGCAATACACAGATCAGCCTGTAAAAGCCGCCCGTCTCTTTTCCGGCAACGAACATGAAGTGCAGACCAAAAGACTGGCAGCACATTTTAATGTGCCGGTTGATCGTTATAAAGAAGTTTATTTTGATAAAAAAATAGTTTCAAATTTAAGAGCTATAAACTTTCAGATCCTTTATCCAAAGAGATACGATTTTGATATTCTCAAAGAATGCCCTTTTCAAAAAAGAGACCTGAAGAATTTTAAAAGTTACGAAATCGCCTACCATCAATTGATGCTTGATCTTGTTGAACAACAAGTTTTTTCGACTAATTTAGTAATTCATAATAGCCCTGTAAAAAAGATTTTTGTGGATGGAGGTTTTAGTAAAAATTCAATTTTCATGAATTTACTGGCCGAAGCGTATCCGGATATAGAAGTATATGCGGCTTCGATGGCACAGGCAAGTGCTTTAGGCGCCGCATTGGCCATTCACCAAAACTGGAATCCTAAACCAATCCAGAATGATTTAATTGATTTGAAGTTTTATAAACACTAGGTTGCAATTAAAAATTTAGAATTAAAAATCTGCTTAATCTGCGAGAGAAAAAAGCCACTCCCGATAGCTATCGGGATAAATGATTAAAATTATTTGCCACGAATTGCTTAAATTTTCAGTAATTAATTCGTGCTGATTCGTGAAATTTGGGACAAAAAAATCTATAAAAAAACAGTTCAATCCGTAAAATATTTGGACTGTCAATTAAAAATATAGCCACAGTAAAAGGATTAAAAAATTACCCAGAATATGAAAATCGGACTATTTATACCATGTTATGTCGACCAGTTTTACCCGAAAGTAGCCATTGCAACCTATGAACTTTTGCAGAAATTAGGCTGTGAAGTTCACTTTCCGATGGGACAAACCTGTTGCGGACAACCTATGGCGAATAGCGGATATCAATATTTAACCAAAGGCTGCGATGCTAACTTTATCGCTAATTTTGCAGGATTCGATTATATTGTTTGTCCGTCCGGAAGTTGTGTTTTGCATGTTAAAGGACATTTACATGACGAAAAACAAGAAAAAGTTGCAGCAGCAATGCGAAAAAAAGTATTCGAATTAACTGAATTTATAACCGATATTCTTAAAATAGATTCTATAGACGGAAATTTCCCTTATAGAGTAGGAATGCACATAAGCTGTCACGGTCAGCGCGGATTAAAACTTTCGCAGATGACAGAACTTAACGCACCATTCTTCTCAAAGCCCGAACAATTACTGCACAACATAAAAGGATTGAATCTGGTTTCCTTATCGAGAAAAGATGAATGCTGTGGTTTTGGAGGAACATTTTGTGTGACCGAAGAAGCCGTTTCAGTAAAAATGGGACAAGACCGGATAAAAGACCATGAAAACCATCACGTAGATTATATTACAGGTGGAGATATGTCGTGTTTAATGCATTTAGAAGGCATTCTGAAAAGACAAAAAAGCCCGATAAAAACCATTCATATCGCCGAAATTTTAAATTCACTCGGAAATTAAAAAATAAGTTTTAAGTGTGATTTTTAACCGCAAAGCTCGCAAAGAAAAAAACGCAAAGCTCGCTAAGATTAAATTTAGCTTTGCGAACCTTGCGTAAAAAACCTGGCGAGCTTTGCGGTTAAATAAGTTACCAATAATTAAGGTTTAGAAATAGTAATTAATTTCAAAATTGACTTTTAAATAATTAAAAATGTCATCAGAAAAAGTTATACCGCACAGCGAAGCCGCAGCACGTTTTAACAAAGATACAGAACGCGTCAACTGGCACGATGAAACACTTTGGTTTGTTCGTGAAAAACGGGATAAATCAGCGCATCAAATCCCGGACTGGGAATTACTTCGCGAAACCGCTTCACAAATCAAAAATAATGTGCTTTCAAACATTCACGATTATTTGATTGAATTTGAAGTAAATGCACAAAAGAATGGTATCATCGTACATTGGGCAGCCGATGCGAAAGAACATAATCAAATCGTGCATTCGATCATGGCAAAACATGAGGTGAAGCAAATGGTGAAATCAAAATCGATGCTTACCGAAGAATGCCATTTGAATGATTATCTGGCCGAAAAAGGTATTGAAGTAATCGATTCGGATTTAGGAGAATATATTGTTCAGCTTCGTAAAGAACCTCCAAGTCATATTGTTTTGCCTGCCATTCATCTTAAAAAAGAAGATGTCAGCGAAACTTTCCACGAACATTTAGGAACAGAAAAAGGAAACATAGATCCTCAGTATTTAACTGAATCGGCGCGTTTAAGTTTAAGAAATACCTTCTTAACCCGCAAAGTAGCTTTAACCGGAGTCAATTTTGCGATTGCGGAAACAGGCGAAATTGTGGTCTGTACCAACGAAGGAAATGCAGATATGGGCGCACATTTAGCCGATGTTCATATTGCCTGTATGGGATTCGAAAAACTGATTCCGCAGCGTAAACATTTAGGCGTTTTCCTGAGATTATTGGCCAGAAGCGCCACAGGACAACCCATCACGACGTTTTCAAGTCACTTTAAAAAACCAAGAGACGGAAAGGAACTTCATATTGTGATTGTTGATAATGGCAGAAGCACACAATTAGGAAGAGAAGATTTTAGAAATTCCCTGAAATGCATTCGCTGTGGTGCCTGTATGAATACATGTCCGGTGTACAGACGAAGTGGCGGACACAGTTATCACAATGCCGTTGCAGGACCTATTGGTTCTATACTGGCACCCAATTTAGACATGAGTAAAAATGCCGACTTACCTTTCGCAAGCACGCTTTGTGGTTCTTGTACGAATGTTTGTCCGGTTAAAATTGATATACACGACCAATTGTACAAATGGCGTCAGGTTTTGGTAAAAGAAGGACATACGCCAACATCGAAAACCATTGCAATGAATACGATGGCAAAGGTTTTAGCGAATCCAACGATTTTTAATATTGCCGGAAAATCAGGTCGTTTTGTAATGAAAAATATTCCCGGACTGGTCAATAATAAAATGAACAAATGGTACGATCAGCGCGAAATGCCGGACGTTCCGGAGGAATCTTTTAGAGAATGGTACAAGAAAAATTCAAGAGAAGCAAAAGCAAAAGACAATGAGTAGTAAAGCGGAAATTTTAAATAAAATAAAGCAAAGCCAACCTGCTTTTATGACAGACCTGCCTGACCTGAATCTTTTAAATTCAGACAATCCTGACGTGCTTGCAACGTATAAAACAGTACTGAAAAATATTGGCGGAGATCCCATCGAAGTTGCTGATTACAACGAAATCATCCAATACATAAAAACAAATTATGCGATCGAAAAACGTATTATAACGACAATTCCGGAACTTTCAGAAATTGCAGGTTTAGACTGGATCAATGATAATCCGCATTCGCTTCAGGATGTAGAACTGAATATTATAAAAGCGCATTTTGGCGTAGCCGAAAATAGTGCACTTTGGGTGACAGACGATTTGTTAGGACAGCGTGTATCGCCTTTTATAGCACAATATCTGGCCATTATCGTTCATAAAAAAGATATCATCGCCACGATGCATCAGGCATATGAAAGAATTGGAAATCAGGAATACGGTTTCGGGACTTTTATCGCCGGACCATCAAAAACCGCTGATATCGAACAATCATTGGTTTTAGGAGCACACGGCGCAAGAGGGTTGATTGTTTTTTTATTGGATTAAAATATTTAAGAGAAGAAATTATTTACAGTTTATAAAATAGAAATTAAAAGAGGATTCAATAGCCTCTTTTTTTGTTTACAGATACCGGATAAGATTTGTGTACATCAAATAAAAGTTTAATTTTACCTTATTATATATTGCCTTTCCGCTTGTCAGTACAAAATAATCCTTCCTAATTATTTTGACAAGTTGTGGGTTCAGGAAGGTATTTTTTGAAAACTCAATTTCATTTACATAAACTCATAATTCATGTATCCATTTGTAAGATATATTTTGCTGCTATTTTTAGCATCATTAAGTTTAGTCTCGTGCAGTCAAAAACAGGGAGATAAAATAAAAGTAGGTTTCTCGCAAGCGATGACCACAGACGATTGGCGCAAACAAATGACCAGTTCGATAAAAATTGAAGCTTCGTTGCGACCTGAAGTCGATTTAAAAATTAGCGACGCCCATAATAATGTCACCAAACAAATCGAAGATATCGAACGATTTATAGCCAATAAAGCAGATGTAATTATTGTATCTCCTATTCAGTCAAAACCCTTAACTGCAGTTGTAGAAAAGTCGATTAAAGCCGGAATTCCGGTTCTTGTGGTAGACCGCAAAATCGATGGCGAAAATTACACGGCTTATCTTGGAGCCGATAATATTGAAATAGGCAGGATTGCCGCCCGATATGTTGTTTCACACAGCAAAGGTTCAGGCAAAATCGTTGAAATTACAGGAGCAAATGGCTCTTCGCCTGCTTATGAACGCAGCCTTGGATTTGATCAGATCATTAAAGGCAATAAACGTTTTACTGTTGTAAATACCATTCACGGCAATTGGGAAAAAGAATCCGTTAGTGCGCCGTTAAAAACAATTCTTTTGCAAAATCCTGATATTGAATACGTTTTTGCGCACAACGATCGTATGGCATTAAGCGCATGGGAAACTGCAAAAACGGTTGGATTAGAGAATAAAATTAAATTTTTAGGTGTTGATGGATTAAATTCTGTGAATGGCGGGATCGAATTGGTAAAAAGTGGCGTTCTCGACGGAACTATTTTATATCCAACGGGAGGAAATGAAGCTTTGAAACTGGCTCTGAAAATGTATCATAAAGAACCCATTTCTAAAAATAATATCCTCAATACCATTGTTATCGACCAGAACAATGCTGAAATTATCGAAAACCAAATGGATAAAGTCGATCAGCAACAAGCCGTTATCGAGTCGCAGCAAGCGGCAATCAAAATTCAGGAAAGAGAATATGCTTCACAAAATAATCTGGTGCGTTTGCTAAGTTTTTTTCTGGTGATTATTTTGAGCCTCACCATTTACAGCATTTATTCGACGATTTCTATTTCAAAAAAGAAAAAACAACTAGAGAGTATCAATCAGACTGTAATCGATCAAAACAATGAGATTCAGGAAATGGCAAAGATTGCAGCGAAAAGCAACGAAGCGAAACTGAATTTCTTTACCGGACTTTCACACGAATTTAAAACCCCGATAACTTTGATTATGAGTTATGTAGAGTCCCTGATCGAAAATGAAAAAATCAAAGGAACCGCACTTATTGACGAGGTAAAACTCATTCATAAAAATTCGAACAGATTACTCAGATTAATAAATCAGTTACTGGATTTTAGAAAAATAGAGGAGCAAAAATTTACTTTAAGAGCCTCAAGTACCAATATGTACAATTTTACTAACGAAGTAATGACCAACTTTAAAGGAGAAGCTGCCCGTAGAAATATTGATTTTCAGGTGACAATTAAAAATAAAAACCTGGAGTTGTTTATCGATAGAGGTCTGATGGATAAGGTATATTTCAATCTGCTTTCCAATGCTTTTAAATTTACGCCGGATAACGGAAAAATAAACATTTCGATTGTCGAAAATCACGACAATACGGTAAAAATCAGCTTTAAGGATTCCGGAATTGGAATCCCTGAAAATGAATGGTCTAATGTGTTTAGTCCATTTTTTAAAGCTTCAAACAATAACAAAAACAGTTCAGGAATTGGACTTCATTTATCCAAAGAATTTGTGCTCTTGCACCACGGAACCATTGAGCTTAAATCAAAACAGGGAAGCGAGTTTGTCATTACTTTATTAAAAGGAAGCAGTCATTTACAGCCTTCAGAAATGGTAAATCAAACCGAAAACTTAAATTTAACTCCAAATTTAATAACAGATAACCTGGATATAGAGCCTGATTTTAAAGAAGTACATGCAATTGCTGAATCAGAGAAACATTCGCTTTTGATCATCGAAGATAACATTGATCTGGTTACATTTTTAAAAGCAAAATTATCCGGTGAATATATGGTGTATTCTTCTGACGGAAGTGATGCTATCGAAAAAACAATGGAAATTGTCCCGGATATCATCATTTGCGATATCAATCTGGTTGACAAAGATGGTTATGAAATCAGTAAAGAATTAAAGAAAGATCTGCGTTCTTCACACATTCCAATCATTATTCTGACAGCGCAAAGCAACAAAGAATCTGTTCTAAAAGGCTTGCAGAGTGGGGTAGATCAGTATTTGACAAAACCGTTTAGTCTTTCGATTTTAAAACAATCTATTTCGGGTTTGCTTTTCAACAGAGAAAAACTTCGGTATTATTATACCAATAATATTTATCGTATTGAGCCTGAATCTAAATTTGGAAATCAGGAACAAACTTTTATTACTAAAATGAATGATATTATTAAACTCAACGTTGAAAATCCTAAATTTTCTGTAGAGGATTTAGCAGACAAACTAAGTGTTTCAAGAGTTCAGTTGTACCGCAAGGTGAAAGCAATCATCGGGATTAATATCAGCGATCATATCAATAATGTCAAATTAGAGAAAGCCGCAGAGCTTTTGAAGTCAAACCAGATGAATATTTCTGAGATTGCCTACTCCCTTGGGTTTTCTTCACCAAACTACTTTTCTACTGCTTTTAAGAATAAATTTGGAGTTTCTCCTAAAGAATATAAAAACGATCATTATTAATGAGTTTTTGGTATTGTTTTTTTTGAGTAGAAAGTGCATCTCAATTGTTTTTCTGTAGCTTTTTTTTAGCCGTATGCGCCCAATAATCAACACAGAGAATACCTAACAGGTTTTCGAAACCTGTTAGGATAACAACAGAAATTTGAAGTTTTTGATTCAGGAGCTAATCCCGCTCTCCGTTACAATCTTTTGTTCCGAACCCCGGAACAAAAGGATTTCCACTTCTATCGGGGCTAGAGCAATCATTTTCATAATGATATTTTCGTCTAGTTTGTCATTTCGACGAAGGAGATCCGAGCGATAGCGAACAGGCGAAGCAAATCTTCGCAAGTAGCTCCGCAACGAGAATCCAATCTTTGTCGACCTTCTCACGAAGATTGGCTTCATCTCTCCTTCATTGAAATAAAAGAAACTTTACGGTTTTTGACTTTTTCGTGAGATTTGCTTGCCATAATAAATAGAATACCTAACGGGTTTTAGAAACCTGTTAGGGTAACACATCCTAATTGCCTGGCTTATCTTCAAATAAATCAGAACCAATTCAAAAGGTAAAACTTAAATAAAATGTAAAATTCTCTTTACTTATAGTTTTTTTAACAACTTTTAACCTCAGGACCTTTGTTAATTTGTCCCTTTTTCAATTATTTCATGTAACATTTTTATATTAAATGTAACAAAATCGAAACTACACGGTTTTCGTAAATAAAATTTAAGATATGTAAAGACTTGTAAATAAAGGTCTTGAGTTGAATATGTCAAACTGTCAATATTTAAGGAATTAAATTGTAACATCATTAAAAATAGGTTGTTTTTTTTGCGGATATCTTAGCGATAAGTTTTTAATACATCTACAATGAACAAGATATTGATTTGGTCTGTTACTGCTGCACTGGCAGGTTTTCTATTCGGTTTTGATACCGTAGTAATTTCTGGAGCTGATAAACAACTACAGCTTCTTTGGCATTCATCCGATGCTTTTCACGGATCTGTTGTCATGGCAATGGCACTTTGGGGAACCGTTGTAGGGGCCATTTTTGGAGGAATTCCAACCAATAAAATAGGTCGTAAAAAGACACTTTTCTGGATTGGGATTTTATATTTTGTTTCGGCGATAGGGGCTTCTTTTGCAAACGATCCTTATATATTTGCAGCTTTGAGGTTTATAGGAGGTTTAGGTGTTGGGGCTTCAACCATTGCGGCTCCGGCGTATGTGTCAGAAATCGCTCCGGCAAACAAACGCGGTCGTTTGGTTGCGTTATATCAATTCAATATTGTTTTAGGAATCTTAATTGCTTTTATATCCAACTACTTTCTAAAAGATATTGGAGAAAATGCCTGGCGCTGGATGGTGGGAGTTCAGGCTTTTCCTTCTCTTATTTATATTCTTTTTATCCTTACAATTCCGGAAAGCCCAAGATGGTTACTCTCTAAAAACCGTGACGAAGAAGCCCGTAAAGTCTTGTTTCAAATTGATCCCACTGCAGATCTTAAAGACATTATGGATGATTCCAGAGAAAATGGTGTTACCAAACACGAGAATATTTTCATGAAAAAATACCGTTTTCCGTTAATGCTGGCTTTTTTAATTGCCTTTTTCAACCAGTTTTCAGGAATCAATGCCTTTTTATATTACGCACCGAGAATTTTTGAAGAAGTAGGTTTAGGACAAAATACCGCCTTACTAAGCAGCATCGGGATTGGGATTACAAACCTTATATTTACCTTAATCGGAGTAGCATTAATTGACAAATTAGGAAGAAAGTTGTTAATGTATATTGGTTCTGTGGGATATATTATTTCTTTAGGATTAGTCTCTGCTTCGTTTTTCTACAATTGGGGAGGGCTATCAGTACCTATTTTCCTTTTCTTGTTTATCGCTTCGCATGCCATTGGCCAGGGAGCTGTGATCTGGGTTTTTATCTCAGAAATTTTCCCCAACCATATTCGTGCCTCGGGACAAGCCTTTGGAAGTTCCGTACACTGGGTTTTAGCAGCCATTATTCCGTCCTTAATTCCGATGCTTTTTTCAGAAATAGGACCTGAAGTCGTATTCTTAATTTTTGCATTGATGATGGTCTTGCAATTACTCTTTGTTATTTTTATAATGCCCGAAACAAAAGGAATCTCTTTAGAAATATTAAGTGAAAATCTAACCAAAAAAAATATCAAAAAACATGACACCAAAAAAACATCTGCCGCTGGCATTATATAGTGCTGTAGTATTATCAATCGGCGCTTGCAAACCCTATTCGGCTGTTGCACAAACCACTGCTGTTTCAACAAGCATTGCTACAGAAGAAAAAATGTACCGTCCTAATTTTCATTTTACTCCAAAAAAAGGCTGGATGAATGATCCTAACGGAATGTTCTATGCTGATAGCTATTACCATTTGTATTACCAGCATTATCCGGAGAAAAGTGTGTGGGGACCGATGCATTGGGGACATGCTATTAGCAAAGATTTAATTAAATGGGAAGAGCAGCCCATTGCGCTTTATCCGGACAATGACAAATATATTTTTTCAGGAAGCGCTGTTGTAGATACACATAATACTTCAGGATTAGGTACCGGAAAAACGGCCCCAATTGTAGCAATCTATACGCTACACGATATGACAAAAGAAAAAGAAGGTAAAATTGATGTAGAACAGCAGGATATTGCATTTTCGAATGACAATGGTTTTACATGGCAGAAATTTGAGGAAGGAAATCCGGTCATTAAAAATCCTGGAATTCGTGATTTCCGTGATCCAAAGGTAAATTGGGATGAAACTCATAAACAATGGATTATGGCTTTGGCAGCTCAGGACCGTACCCGTTTTTATGCCTCTAAGGACCTTAAAAACTGGAACTACTTATCGGAGTTCGGGAAAAATATTGGCGCACATGGTGGTGTTTGGGAATGTCCTGATTTCTTTCAGATAAAAGTAGAAGGTACCAATGAAACCAAATGGGTTTTAATTCAGAATTTGAATCCGGGCGGAGCCAACGGCGGTTCAGGAACACAATATTTTATTGGAGATTTCGACGGAACAACTTTTACGTTAGAATCTAATTTTGCTAAAAAAACGGCTGCTGAAAAAGCGGTTTGGTTAGATTACGGAAAAGACAATTATGCGGGAGTAACCTGGAACAATATCCCCAACGCTGACGGCAGACGATTATTTATCGGCTGGATGTCGAATTGGGAGTATGCACAAGAAGTTCCAACACAATCCTGGAGAAGTAGCACAACAATTGCGCGTGAACTTCAGGTGATCAAAAAAGGAAGCGATTATCTTATGATTAATAATCCTGTCAAAGAAATCAACAAATACATTGCTAAAACAATCAAAGTAAAAAATCTGAAAGGTAAAGGAAAATTAGCTATGGTTGAAACGGGAAAGATTGATTTAACAAAGGCAATGCTTCAGTTTAATATCAAGAATCTGAAACAGGATACGTACACTTTTACACTTTCAAATGCAAGTGGGGAAGCGGTGACTTTCGGAATCAATAATACAGATCACTATTTATTTGTAGATCGTTCGAAATCAGGCAAAATTGATTTCTCAGAAAAATTTGCTTCAACAATTACCAAAGCAGCCTTAGACGGAAATCAAAAAGAGGGTGTTTTTAAAATCATTCTTGACAAAACTTCGATTGAAATATTTTACAATAATGGCGAAAGAGTAATCACTGAAATCTTTTTTCCAAACCAGCCTTACACGTCTCTTTCTGTTTCTTCGAACAATGGGGTTGAGCTAAACAACTTAGAAATTAACCAATTAAATACAAACTAACTAAAAACCAAAACCACTAACTATGAAAACCAAACTCATTTATTTTCTATTTTTCTTTTTTCCCATGCTGGTGATGACAGCACAGGAAACAGGAATTAAGGGAACGGTAATTTCGTCTGATGACGGAATGCCACTTCCGGGAGCCACTGTTGTTATTTCCGGAACCCAAACCAGTACCGTAACAGATTTTGACGGGAATTTCTCTTTTCAAAATGTAGCTGACAATGCCAAGATTGTTGTTTCATTTATCGGATACAGCCCACAATCGATTGAATTAAAAGGACAAAAAACATTCAACATTACTTTAAGAGTAGATAACAATCAGTTGAATGAAGTGGTTGTAACCGGATATTCCAAACAAAAGAAAACTGATATTACAGGAGCCGTTGCAGTTGTAAACATGAAGGAAGTCATGAAGCAACCGGAACCTAACCCAATAAAAGCACTGCAAGGAAGAGTGGCGGGGGTGAAAATTTCGTCTGATGGTTCTCCAAGTGGAGCCAACACAAAAGTAGTGATTCGTGGAGTAGGAACTTTAAACAACACAGATCCTTTGTATGTAATTGACGGAATGCCAACAAAATCCGGAATGCACGAATTAAATCCAAATGACATTGAAACCATTCAGGTTTTAAAAGATGCTTCTTCGGCAAGTATTTATGGTTCCCGCGCGTCAAACGGAGTTATTATCATCACGACCAAAAAAGGCAAAGAAGGTAAAATGAGAATCAATTTTAGTACTTATAGTTCTTTTTCGAATTATTCAAAAAAGCTGGACGTCCTCAATGCCAATCAATTTGGTCAGGCTTTGTGGCAGGCGAATATCAACGACGGATTAAATCCAAATAATAATAATTTACGTTACCAATTTGACTGGTCGGTAAATAACAACAAACCACAATTGAACCAGGTTTTGATTCCTGAATATCTGGATGCTGCTAAAACACTAAAGTCTTCAGATACCAATTGGTACGATGCAGTTTCGCAAACCGGAGTAGCAAATTCTTATGATTTATCCGTTTCAAATGCGTCAGATAAAGGAAATTATGTTTTTTCATTGGGCTATTATGGAAATGAAGGGGTTGTAAAAACGACTGACTTTGAAAGAATTTCTGCCAGAATGAACGGCTCTTATAAATATTTTGAGGGAAAATTGGTGATTGGAGAAAATTTCTCGATGACCCGTACCAGCGAAGTCACAGATCCGGGAGTTTTAGATCCTGCGCTTCGTGCTTTGCCGATAATTCCGGTACATACCGTTGACGGAAAAGGCTGGGGAGGACCCGTTGGCGGAATGAACGACAGGCAAAATCCGGTTAGGCTTCTGGAATATAACAAAGACAATAAATACGATTATTTGCGTCTTTTCGGAAATATGTATGCTGATTTAGAGATCATCAAAAACCTGCACATCAAAAGTAGTTTTGGTATCGATTACGGCTCTTATAAGAAAAGAACCCTTCAAAGAAGTTACCAATCCGGTTATTTGCAAAACAATCAGTCATCCGTTACAATTGACCAGTCGGTAAGTGATAAATGGACCTGGACGAATACTGCAATTTACAGTTTGAATTTCGGAAAAAGTAATCTGAATGTAATGGCAGGAACAGAGATGTACAAAGATGTTTATGATACCACAACCTTACGTAAAAATGACTTTTTAATCGAAACTCCTGATTACATGTATCCGGATGCAGGAACGGGAGAGTCTTTTACAAGCGGAACATCAACAGTGTATTCATTGCTTTCGTACTTTGGAAAAGTAGATTATGAATTTGATAATCGTTATTTACTTTCGGGTACTATTCGTCGTGACGGATCGTCTCGTTTTGGTAAAAACAATCAATTCGGAACCTTTCCCGCAGTTTCGGCAGGATGGAGAATAAGCAATGAAGATTTCATCAAAAATAATGCACCTGTTTTTTCTGATTTAAAATTAAGAGCAGGATGGGGACAAACCGGAAATCAGGAAATCAGCAATACTGCTGTTTACAGTTTGTATTTGGCAAGTTACGCAGGCGGAAGTCCAACCTGGGCCACTTCGTTTGGTACGGCGTATGACATTGCAGGAAACGGAAACGGTTTACTTCCGTCAGGTTTTATTGCAACGCAGTCCGGAAATGATAATTTAAAATGGGAAACCACTACACAAACCAACATAGGTTTAGATTTTGGATTATTCAAACAAAAATTAAGCGGTTCGGTTGATTATTACATCAAAAAAACAGATGATATTTTAGTTTTGCCACCTTATTTGGGCGTAATTGGCGAAGGCGGAAATCGCTGGGTAAACGGCGCTTCGATGCAAAACGAAGGATGGGAAGTTACTTTAGGCTACCACGATGAAACCTCATTTGGACTAAAATATGATATTTCGGCCAATGTTTCAGCGAACAAAAACAAGATTACAAAATTACCGGATGAAGTACGTAACAATTACGGAGGAGACGGATTGAACGACAATATTTTGGGTCGACCAATTAATTCTATGTATGGCTATGTTACTGACGGATTATTTCAAAACCAGAATGAAGTAGACAACTCGGCCATTCAGGAAGGAAAAGGCCTTGGAAGGATTCGCTACAAAGATTTAAACGGTGACGGAGTGATTACAGATAAAGACCGTACCTGGATAGGAAATCCAAATCCGGGATTGACTTATGGATTTAATCTGGGATTAGGATATAAAAACTGGGATTTCACCACTTTCTGGGAAGGAGCAAGTGATGTTGATGTCATTAATACTACCAAATACCAAACGGATTTTTGGAGTGTAGATGATGTAGGTTCAAATAAAGGGACACGTTTATTAAATGCCTGGTCTGTCGATAATCCCAATTCGACTATTCCGGCTCTTACAACTGTAGACAGAAATGCAGAATCCCGATTTTCGACTTATTATGTAGAAAACGGAAACTATCTTAAACTTCGTGTTTTGCAGGTAGGATACAGCTTGCCAAAAGAGGTATTGAAAAAAATGAATTTCGACAGCTTTAGATTGTACATCAGCGGACAAAATTTATTGATCATTGATGCTAAGAATTTTACTGGCGTAGATCCTGAAAACGCAGGATTTGGATATCCGCAGCCTACCACTTTTACGGCTGGTCTTAATTTTACATTATAATAAAAGTTTAAATCTGAAAAAATGAAAAAAATACTATATATAACAGGGTTTTTAGTTCTTGGCATGTTGGGTTCCTGTTCTGATTTTCTGGAAAATAATCCTCGCGGCGTACTCTCAGAAGAAGATATTGTGACACCACAATCAGTAGAAGGATTTATGAATGCGGCCTATGCACAATTAGGGAACGATCATTACGATTCACCTTACAGTTTATGGCCTTTTGGCAATGTGCGTTCTGATGATGCGTACAAGGGCGGAAGCGGAACTAACGATATTCAGGATTTCCATTTTTTCGAAGTTTCTAATAATATCCGACCTGATTTTGGCGAATTAGACAATTTCTGGTACATCAGTTATGTTGGAGTTTCCAGAGCCAATAAAGCTTTGAAAGCATTAGAGCAAATTTCAGAAGCCGATTATCCGTTGAAGAAAATACGTATGGCCGAAATGCGTTTCTTAAGAGGGCATTTTTACTTTATGCTGAAAATTATGTTCCGAAATGTTCCTTACATCACAGAAGATATTCCGGTTGAGAATTACAAAACGATTTCAAACAAAGCTCTTTCAAACGAAGATCTTTGGAACAAAATTGCAGAAGATTTTCAGGCAGCGGCCGATGCTTTACCGGAAACACAGCCGCAAGTGGGGCGTGCTACCCAAAAAGCGGCTTACGCCTATTTGGCCAAAACACGTTTGTACCAGGCCTATACGCAAGATGAAACCTATAAAGTTACCGGAATCAGCCAGCAGCATTTGCAGGAAGTAATTGCAGCCACAGATAAAGTAATGGGGAAAGCAAGTCTGGAACCTGATTTTGCTAATAACTTTTTACCCGGCAATTTTGAAAACGGAGCAGAATCGATCTTTTCAATTCAGTTTTCAGACAACGACGGAACGTTATACGGAAGATTAAATTTCTCTGATGTACTTTCGACTCCGCAAGGCTTAGGATGCTGCGATTTTCATAAACCAAGTCAAAATTTAGTAAATGCTTTTAAAACAGGTGCGAATGGCTTACCGGAATTTGATACGTACAACAATCAGGATTTCGATTATAAAAATATAAACGCGACTACAGTCGATCCAAGATTGTATCATACTGTTGCAATGCCAGGCTTGCCTTATAAGTATGATCCTGAATTTCTGTATGTAGAGGCATGGGTACGATCGCCGGGAACGTACGGTTATTTTGCTTCACTAAAAGAAAATGTAGCACCAAGTTGCAGTTGCGTAGTCAATATTGACCCATTTTACGGAAACTCAAAAAACAGAATCCAGATTCGTTATGCCGATGTGATTTTGATGCGTGCTGAAGCCCTGATTGAATTAGGAAGACAATCAGAAGCTTTGCCATTAATCAATCAGATTAGAGAACGTGCGGCACAAAGTACAGGAAGACTGCCGTATGTAAAAAACTTTAAAATCAATACGTATGTAGACGGAAGCAACTGCAACTGGACACAGGATTTTGCACGCAAAGCCTTGCGTTGGGAACGTCGTTTAGAATTGGCTATGGAAGGAAATCGTTTCTTTGATTTAGTGCGTTGGGGCGTTACGGATGAAGTACTGAATAAATTTTATAATGAAGAAAAAACAAAGCGTACCTATTATCAGGATGCATTCTTTGATGCCCATAAAGAAGAGTATTGTCCAATTCCGTTAAAGCAAATTAATTTCAGCCAGGGATTGTACAAGCAAAACCCAGGTTATTAATTTTTTGTGAAACAATAAAGAGGTTGAAAAGTATTGTTGTATCTTACAATAACGTAAAAATGAATTTAAGAAATCCTATTTGCGAAAGAGATAAAAATAAAGAGTAGTGATCACAAGGTGAGGGTTTTGTTGATTTTAACCTTCAGATTAGACCACCGGAATAACATTAATATAAAAATAATTTTTAGCATGAATAACGGAAAAAACCTAAAAGCTGTAGCTTACGGAGAAGTGCTTTGGGATGTTTTTGCCAATGAAAAAAAGATTGGTGGCGCACCATTAAATGTAGCTTTACGCATGAAAACACTAGGTTGCGACGTAGCCATGATTAGCTGTGTAGGAAATGACGAAGACGGAAAGGCCATTATCAGTGAGGTAAAAAGTATGGGACTTGAAACGAATGCCATTATGCAATCAGAAAATTTTCCAACCGGATTGGTAAATGTTACCTTAAACGATCGTGGTTCGGCTACTTACGAAATTACGTATCCATCCGCCTGGGATAAAATCGAATTGAATGATTTGGCTAAAAAATTAGTTGCCAATGCCGATGTTTTGATCTACGGCAGTTTAGTGTGCAGAGACGAAGTATCCAGAAAATCGCTGGAAGAATTGTTGCAAACCAAAATTTATAAGGTTTTTGATGTCAATTTAAGAAAACCACATTACTCTTATGAAATTCTGGAGCAACTCCTACAGTCAGCTGATTTTATCAAGTTTAATGACGAAGAATTACTGGAAATTGCCGCAGCAATGCAGTCTCCTTTTACTGATTTAGAAGAGAATATGCATTTTATTGCAGAAAAAACACAGGCAACTGCTATGTGCGTGACCAAAGGAAAACACGGCGCTTCGCTAATGTGGAAAGGACAACTCTATCATAACGATGGTTATCCCGTTGAAGTCGCAGATACAGTAGGGGCAGGCGACTCTTTTTTAGCAGCGTTGATTACTTCATTGCTTACCGGAAAAGAACCTCAAACGGCAATTGATTTTGCTTGCGCTATTGGTGCTTTGGTTGCTGCTTCTCCGGGAGCAAATCCGGTAATTGAGACATCTAAAATTGAAGATTTGATGCTGAAGGTATAATACAATTAGTCCTGAATAATAAGGCATTCGTCATAAACGAATGCCTTTTTTTTGTTTAAAATAAAAATGATATTCCTATTGGACTATTTTTTTAGTTCTATTGTGCCATTTATTCTTACCTAATTCGAAGAGAAGTGACGTTTTGAATTTATAAAGCAATAATAAACTGCCTATAAGTAAATTTTTCTTCACGCATTTTTTTTTAAATCCGGGGTTTATATTTATTTTAAAAAAAACAGGGATACGCCAAAATTCTTAATTAAAAATCAATGCTTTAAAAAAAGTAAGAAAATATGTCTTTTTATGGTTTTATTTAACGGATTAATTTCGTTATTCTCAAACTATGATTTTTGTCATATTTTGCATAAACTATGATTTGAAAAAATATTTATTTGTTAACTTTTTTATGTTTATAAATTTTTAAATATTTTATTATCAGTTTATTAAGTGCTATTTTTTGTAAACTTTTTTCATTTCATTTTTTTTAGAGTGTATTTGTTTTTAGATTTACCACTCATTAAACATTTCAAAAAATAGCATTATTATGGATGAATTAACAGCAACAAAAACCGGCACAATTACCTATACTCAGGAAGAAGCGATCAAGGCTTCTTTAGAATATTTTAAAGGAGATAGTCTTGCGGCAACAGTTTGGGTAAGCAAGTACGCTCTTAAGGATTCTCAGGGAACTATTTTTGAAAAATCGCCTGATGATATGCACCATCGTATTGCGGGTGAAATTGCCCGAATCGAAAAAAAATATGCAAATCCGCTACACGAAGAAGACGTTTTTAATCTGATCAAAGATTTTAAATATCTCGTACCACAAGGAAGTCCGATGACCGGAATTGGTAACCCTTTTCAGGTCGCGTCATTATCCAATTGTTTTGTAATTGGCAATGATAATTCTGATTCTTATGGCGGAATCATGAAAACAGATCAGGAACAAGTGCAGCTGATGAAACGACGAGGAGGAGTGGGACATGATTTGTCGCACATTCGTCCCAAAGGTTCTCCGGTAAAAAATTCAGCTTTGACTTCTACAGGACTGGTTCCTTTTATGGAGCGTTATTCCAATTCGACCCGTGAGGTAGCACAAGATGGCCGAAGAGGCGCGTTGATGCTTTCGGTATCAGTGAACCATCCTGATGCAGCTGATTTTATTGATGCCAAAATGGATCAGGGAAAAGTTACGGGAGCCAATGTATCTGTTCGAATTGATGACCTCTTTATGAAAGCTGTAAAAGCCGATGCTTTATACGAACAGCAATATCCAATATTTAGCGACAATCCGTTATATTCTAAAGTTATTAAAGCAAAAGAACTTTGGAACAAAATTATTCATAATGCCTGGAAATCAGCAGAACCGGGAATTTTATTCTGGGATACAATTATCAATGAGTCATTGCCGGATTGTTATGCTGATCTGGGATACAAAACATTATCGACGAATCCGTGTGGCGAAATTCCGCTTTGTGCTTATGACTCTTGCCGTCTGTTGGCCATCAACTTATTTTCGTATGTCAATACACCATTTACTAAAAAAGCTTCTTTTGATTTTGAACTTTTCAAAAAGCATGTTGCCGCAGCGCAAAGAATAATGGACGATATCATTGATCTCGAACTGGAAAAAATTGACGCCATATTAGCAAAAATCAATCAGGATCCGGAAAGTGATGAAGTAAAAATGGTAGAAAAAAATCTATGGCTTAACATCAGACATAAAGCAAACGAAGGACGTCGTACCGGAATTGGTATTACAGCCGAAGGAGATATGCTGGCAGCATTAGGTTTGCGTTACGGAAGTGAAGAAGGTATTTTATTTGCCGAAAAAATACAAAAAATACTCGCCATAGAAGCCTACAGAGGATCGGTAAATTTGGCAAAAGAACGTGGAATGTTTGCTATTTATGATGCTGAAAGAGAAAAAAATAATCCATTTGTATTACGATTAAAAGAAGCGGATAGTGAATTGTATGATGAAATGCAGCAACACGGACGCCGAAATATTGCTTTATTGACAATTGCACCAACCGGAACAACAAGTTTAATGACCCAAACAACATCTGGGATAGAACCTGTATTCCTGCCCGTATATAAACGCAGAAGAAAAGTAAACCCAAACGATAAAGATACCCGCGTTGATTTTGTAGATGAAATAGGAGACAGTTGGGAAGAATATGTTGTGTTTCATCACAGGTTTAAAGAATGGATGGTGATAAATGGCCATGATGTTTCTAAAAATTACAGTCAGGAAGAAATTGATGCCTTAGTAGAAAAATCACCGTATTATAAAGCGACGAGTAACGATATTGACTGGCTGAGCAAAGTAAAAATGCAGGGCAAAATACAGAAATGGGTCGATCACTCTATCTCTGTAACGATTAATGTACCCAATGAAACACCGGAAGAGATGGTCAACAAATTGTACATGGAAGCCTGGGAAGCCGGATGTAAAGGCGTTACGGTATATCGTGATGGCTCGCGTTCGGGCGTATTGATTGCCAATACAGAAAAGAAAGCAGAACTTGCAGAAAGACAAACCACTACTTTTTCGGTCAAAAGGCCTCAGGTACTAGAGGCTGATGTAGTTCGTTTTCAGAACAGTAAAGACAAATGGATTGCCTTTATCGGATTACTGGATGGCAGGCCGTATGAAATTTTTACCGGCTTGGTAGATGACGAAGATGGTATCATGATTCCGCGTTGGGTTTCCGAGGGATTAATTATCAAAAATAAAAATGAAGACGGTAGTCGTTATGACTTTCAGTACAAAAATACAAGAGGATATAAGACGACGATCGAAGGACTTTCGCATAAATTTAATCCGGAATACTGGAACTATGCCAAGTTGATTTCAAGTACCCTAAGACACGGGATGCCTATCGATAAAGTAGTCGATTTGATTAGCAGCCTGCAATTAGACGGCGAATCTATCAACACCTGGAAAAATGGAGTAGCACGTGCCTTAAAACGCTATATTGTTGACGGAACAGAAGTCAGCGGACAGAAATGCAGTAATTGCAACTCGAGTAACCTTATTTATCAGGAAGGCTGTCTTACGTGTAGCGATTGCGGTTCTTCGAAATGCGGTTAATATTAAGGGTGAATTCCCGAATTTTTAAATAAATCGAATGATAACTGTAAAGAATTTTGCAAGTATTGTTTTTGTCCTGAATTGGGTAATCAGATCGTCAAAAAAAGATAAAATATCTGTCGTTTACTACCGATTTTCATATTCAACCGGAACAAAAATGGGAGATGCAGACGATTTTTAGGCTTAAGCCTATATAGGCAAAGTAGAGTTTAATCAGGATGGGACTATTAAAGAAGTTATTTCACACTAATTTATGTAAACACAATTAAAAATTTACAGTATTAATTTTTAGATATAATAAGGGCTGTTTCTACTCAAAGAAACAGCCCTTATTTTTTATATTAACCTTAAAAACAGGGGCAATCAGCGAAAAAGTATAGCAGCGAAATCACCATTCAAAAAGAACGAAAAATAAGTGAAAATTTACATTTTAGATTTAATTACAACTTTTAGTTATATTCTATAAGGGGCTTTGTAAGAAAAAAAAACAAGATATGCGTAATATTGTGGAGACGAAATATTGTTTTAAAATTAATTATTAAAAATAGTATCCAATTGTTTTTATTTTAATTCTTCACAGCAATCAATTCATGTTTTTTTTAAATAATCCCAAATTATTATGTTTTTTACCCTTACTCATGATCAGGTCCAGTTTCAGTATGGATCAAATCGATGGCAATACCGTTTTAGCGAAATTGTCGAACTTGGTTTACTCAAAAAAAAGAAGACCTACCTTCTTGAAAATAGTGCCTTTATTGCGGTAACCGCTTTGGCTTATTATTGTATGGTTTTCTCCAATTTAGCAGAGTTGTATTACATAGGACCTACCTTATTAGTTTATACAATTCTTATAATTTTGAGATTTCATAATGACATTGAATTTGAATATTATGTCATTGTGAGAGATATTTATAAAAGAGAAATCAAAGTAAAAATCAATGGCATAGATCGTCCTGTAATAGGAAAACAAATCGATCATTTCCTGAACCTCAATTTTGACAGATTGCTCCAGAAAACAAAACAAAAACTATAAAAAAACAAACGATGTTATTATTCGGAATTTCACTTTACGATTTAGTTTTGATGGCAGCCGCTATTTTATATGGTTTTATTATTACAACTAAAAAAAAATGAACACATACTACTTTATTAACCTACGATTGAAGTAGTATGATATTACAAACTAAAAAAGTATAGCTGTAATACTAAAAGTTTAATACCGGTCAGTTTTAGCTATACAAAATACCCCCATAAAATTATGACCTCTTCAATAAAAAATAAAATTAAAAGCATTAGAGAATTAAAAAATTATACGCAGGAATATATGGCAGATCAACTAGGAGTTACACAGGCAGGTTATAGCAAAATTGAAAAAGGAAAAACGATTCTTTCTTATGTAAAATTAGTCGAAATAGCCCGCATTCTGGAAGTTAGCGTAGAAGATGTTATTAGCTTTGACAGTCAGAGATATTTCAATAGCTTCAATAAAGTCAGAGGTAATAACAACGGAAGTATTCAGATTAACTCTGATAATAGTGCTACATTAAAGTTGCTTTATGAAGATAAAATAAAGCTTTTAGAAAAGTTATTAAGCAAAACAGAGGAAGAACTGTGTCGTTATAAAGATAAATTCGGACATCTTTAAAAACTTCTTTTGAATTAAAAATAAGAAGCGGGGTCGTAAAACCCCGCTTTTCAATATCATAAGATGTATTTATACTGTATGGTCATCTGTAACTGCTTCAGGAGCATTTTTCTTTACTGATTCGATTCCGTTTTCTCTTGCCGAAACACTTTCATACATTTCGCTTGATCCGATAATCTGACCATTGCTGGCTTTCAGATTAAAATAAGGTTTTCCGTTTTTGGCTTCTTTTTTCTCAAAACGACTATCATCCTGCGAATTGGTTTTTACAGATTCAATTCCGTTAGTACAAGCTGCTTTTGTAGTATAACCTTCGCTGGTCAGAATAGTCTGGCCATTACCTGCTTTTAAATTAAATTGGAATTCGCCATTGGCTCTTTTAGTAATTACAAATTTTCCCATGTAGTTTCTTATTAAGTTAAATATTAAATATTTTGCTACACATAAAATTACAAAACTTCATCCTATAAATCATACAAATACAGGGAATAATAATTGATTACCAGAAAAATACAAAAAACTATAAAGTGGTACGGTAGTAATAAATACAAGAATATTCTTATATTTACAGTCTAAAAGTATAAAGTCATGAAAAAGTTAGTATTGGTGTTGGTTGTTGCTGGTATGTTATGTTCTTGCAATTCTAAAAAGAAAGAAGAAACGATTCAGGCTCCCTCGAAAATAAATGATGTGGAGAGTACTGAAAAGACCTTAGGAAAAGTTACAGTTTATGAAGGTGTATTGCCTTGTGCTGATTGTGAAGGAATTGAAACGGTATTAAAAATCTATCAGGGTGATGGTACAATAGAAAGTCATACATTTGAATTGAGTACTGTTTATAAAGGTAAACATCCTGAGAAAAAGTTTGTAGAAAAAGGGAAATATAATGTCGAGAGAGGATTAGGAAATGATCCTGACGGAACAATTTATATACTGAATTATGACAAACCGGAATCAGCACAAACTTTTTACGGATATTCTGCCAAGAACCCTGATAAGGTCTTTTTATTAGATAATAAACGAGAAAAAATCAAATCAAAATTAAATTATGCTTTAACATTGAATGAATAAGATTGTTTTTTTTAATATAATAAAGAGCTAAAATTTGTTTTACAGATTTTAGCTTTTTTATTTTATATACTCACTTTTATAGAGAACCGTATTTTAATTTTCTCATCCCTTTTTACGTAATCTTTTGTAAACATTAAAAAAACAGATCAAAATTATAAGGTTGAAATTGCTGCTCCGGGATTCGACAAAAAAGATTTTAATGTTTTCTTTGATGTTTATTAATTTGTTTATTAAAAAAAAGCTGTCAATTTTTTGACAGCCTTTTATTTCTTATAACGGTTACAATTACTTAATCGTGATAGGCAACTCAACAGTTGTTTTATCCCATCCAATTACCAAATTGGCTACAGAACCCTGAGTCGTAAAAGCGATTGATAAAGCTTCAATTGGAGTAGAAACCGGTTTAGCAGGAACTGAAACTCTTGCAATATCTTTACTTTCATCATACGCGTAATTCCCCCACATGTCAAGTTCTTTATTGATGATAATAGTCCATTTGTCTTTTTCAGGAATAGCAAATAAGCTATACGTTCCAGCCGGAATATTTTTACCGTCAATTGTTACCGGTTTGTAGAATTTAATTTCTGTATTTTCGTTAGCGCCAACTCTCCAAACTTCACCAAACTTAATCAACTCACCAAAAATGTTACGTCCTTTTGCAGAAGGTCTTGAATATATAACCTTAATTAGCGGAGAAGGATTATCCGTTTTTTTGAATTTTACTGCTTTATTTGGAAAATAAGCAATATCAACCGGACTTGCATCAAGCGGAGCAAATTTTACTATTTCTTGTGCTTGAACCGTAAAGGCAGCAAATAAAGTAACTGCCAGTAAACTTAATTTTTTCATAGGATTACAATTTTTAGAATAACTACAAAGTAAGTTAATAATGAATAAAAATCATATCATTATTGTTTGTTTTTTGTTAATGAATTGATAATAGTTCTTACGTTTAATTTAAAATGATATAGAAAGTTTTCTGTTTTTTTTCTTATTTATCATTTTAGAGAAGAATAATTATTCTTTTTTCTTTTTGGCATACCAATCCTGCATGATATAAAAAGCTTTCTTTTTGTTTCCATCGTTTGAGAGGAGTCCTTTACGGTTGTATTCGTCCTGAATTCCCGGTAAAAGTCTTCTTGGTGATCTGAAATCTACCAGAATCCAGGGGCTTAAACCACTAAGATGAGGTATTTTTTCGATCATCTTTAAATTCTGAATGTATAAATATTCCTGGAATTCTTCTGTCCAGCGTTCATTTTTTGCGCCGTGTAAACCTTGTTTCGCATCTCCGCCAAATTCAGAAACAATTACAGGTTTGTTGTATTTGGTTTTCCAGAAGATTTTTTCAGCATTTTCAAGATTTCCGCCATACCAGCCCAAATATTGGTTGAATGAAATAATATCCAAATATTCGCCAATAGCGTCATTAATAGTGCCAAATCCGGCGCTGTCACTTTGAGTCAATAAAGCTGCACTGATTAATCGGGTATTGTCTAAAGATTTGGTATGATCGACTAAATTTTTGATAAAAGCATTTCTGGCATCAGAAATTGGAGTTTCGTTTGCCATCGACCAAATAATAATACAAGCTCTGTTTTTATCTCTGGTAATGGCTGCTGTCAATTGATCTTCAGCATTTTTATAGGTGTTTTTATTGGTGAATTCTACTGTCCAGTATACCGGGATTTCTTCCCAAACCATTAAACCCATTTTATCAGCCGTTCTGATGATGTTTTCGTTATGCGGATAATGTGCCAGACGAACGTAGTTACAACCCAGTTCTTTGGCCCAGTTTAGCAAGCGCAAAGCATCTTCTTCAGAGTTGGCGCGTCCGCCTTTTGCATTTTCTTCATGAATAGAAATACCACGTAAAAAGATTTCTTTTCCGTTTAGCAAAATTTTATCTTCTTTTGTTTCGATCGTTCTGAAACCAATATTGTCTTTTAGTTTTTCTCCATTAAAAGCGATGGTTACCTCATATAATTTTGGATTTTCAGGAGACCAGTATGAGATTTTTTTCGCCGGAATTTCAAAATTTACAATGCCATCAGCACCAACTTTTCCTTTGTAATTAATTTTCAATTCAGGAATCGAAACTGTTACCTGATTTTGTACTGCATTGAAATTGTTGATTTTAACAAATCCTGAAATCAAAGCGGCATTCCCTTTTTTAAGCTGAATGTTGTAATCTTCCACAAACGATTCATTCTCTTCAATTAAAGTCACGTCGCGCGTGATTCCGCCATAATTCCACCAATCCGTATTAATCGTCGGAACATCTTCTTTATGACGCGTATTGTCAACTTTAACCACCAAATAATTGTCTTTTGGTTTTATTATTGAAGTTATTTCATAATTAAAAGGCGTAAAACCACCTTCATGTCTTCTTAGTTTTTTCCCGTTCAGATAAACATCCGCTTTGTAATTAATGGCTCCGAAATAAACAAAAAGACGTTTTTTGTCTTTTAAATCATAATCGAAAGATTTCTTGAACCATACGTTTCCTTCGTAATATTTAAGTTCCGGAACCTGCGAGGTCCAATCGCCCGGAATGTTGATTTTAGGTGATTTATCAAAATCGTATTCTACTAATTCCTGTTTGTTTACGGCATGATAATTATTAAAAAAAGCAGCATTTGAAGGTCTTTCCTGTTTGTCGTATTCATCGTGATGAAAGCTGTAATAGCCAGTTTCATAAGGATCAACGATGTAATTCCAGACACCGTTTAGAGAAGTTGTCGTTCGGTTTGGAACATTCGAAATTAAATTTTGTGCCTGTCCGGTCAGGACAGTTAGTAATAGCAGGGTCAGTAGTTTTTTCATTCGTATAGTTATTTTTGGATCATTTTTATGTAGGGATAATTATTTGTCTTTGTTAGAGGAAGGATTTAATTCCTGTATGCTAAAATCCGAAAACCGCATCGCTTCATCTCTCATATCATCAATATCTTTCAAACTTCGATACATTCCCCATTTAGGTCTTATGAAAGAATTAGCGGCATAATTGGTTCCGGTTTTTGAGGTATAGGCAGCGCGAATGGTTTGAATATTGGGATTGTTGTAATCCATTAATACGCTTCCGTCGCTTACATTTTTTATTGTTAAAGCGTATGTTCCCTGAAGGCCAACCTTAATCGTTTCTGTAGCTTCAACCCAAGTTCCTTCAAACAGGGACATGTCTGCAGTTTGATATTTTGTCATTTTTGTAGTTTCATCATTTACATAAATGAGTTCTAATTTGTTTGTGCCATTAGGCATCTTTCTTAGAGTTAAAGTAAATAGAGGATGATCATCGTCACCATCGACTGCTTTAACCTGATGGATATGGGTAAAACCTGAAGTAGGTTTAAATCCTGCCGGAACTTTAAAACGCCATTTGTATTGCACAGTTTCGCCGGTTGTTCCCTTTAGATTATCGGGAGAAGGGGAATACGATTTTATTTCGACACGTTGCCGGTCTGTTTTGCCTTTTACAGGCTCATTATCCGGAGGCGTGTTGCTCACGTGCAAATGAAATTCAAAAACGAATTTTTTAAGATCATTATCAAAAACCTCCGTAATATGTCGTCCAAAACCCGGATGAATAGCATCCGGAGCCTCTACAGCACCCAATGCTACAGTTGGTGTCAGAACACTCGATATTAATTCGTAAGTTCCCACTCCGCCTGGGCCATCTGCATTTAAGGTTACTTGTGCCTTGCAGGTAAAACTAGCCAATAAAGTAATTCCGTAGAAGATGGTGTTTTTCATAATTGATAATTTTTATTATTTCGGGCAGATTTATTCTCATTTATGTCATTTCGACGCAGGAGAAATCTCCGTAAGTAACGCCGCAACGAAAGTCTAATCTTTCTTCTCGTGAAGATTTCCCCCTTCGCTCGAAATGACAAACTAAATTTCAATTAGGATGATAAAAAATCTGCTTAAATCGTTTTAATCTTCCTAATCAGTGGCAAAAAACTTTGCGGTTAAGTTGTCCAACCATCAATTTATAATCTTCAAATACTCCCCTTTAAAACTCTGGTTCAAAGCCGTCATTTCAATCGGAGCACCTGATCCGTCCGGAACCACTTCGATAGAAGCTTTCCCGTTGGCCATTTTGATGGATTCACTTCCGGTTGGAGTTCCCTGACTTTTCATGGTTTTTCCACCTTTCAGACACTGAAAATAAACACTTTCCTCATAATCTAAACAACGTAAGTTATTATTATCAATTGCAATTGCGGTTACTAAATAATTTCCATTTTTTAGTTTTTCTGATGACAATTGCAAGGATGTTGCCGTGTCATTTTTGTTAAAACGGTAATTCACTTTTATCGTATCTGAAACCCTTTTTCCGTTTTTAGTTTCTCCAATTGCAATTAGAATATTTTCTCCTTTTGCAAAATTCACATCCCAAGTTAAGCCATTTGCAGGATATAGCGAAAGATTTCGTTGTTTTTCTCCAAGCGATTTCCCTTGATGATATAAAGTAACTTTCTCGCAATTACTAAAAACACTCAACGTTCTGGGCGTATTTTCAGGACCTTGGCGTTCTGTCCAGGTATGCGATTCGATATAGGTAAAAGGTTCATCGCTCCAGTAACTTTTAAAAACGTAATACGCATCTTTTGGGTTTCCGTTGCGATCTACCAATCCTTTCTGATTCATGTACGGAATATCATCTTCAGGTCGTAACGGTGTTGCAAAATCCTTAAACGCCCACTGAATATTACCCACAAACGTTGGATCATTCTCGGATATATGCAAATGCCAGTCAAATAAATCAACGATATAATTCTCGCTCCAATCGCCAATTTGCGCAATATTCGCCACTTTGGTTTGTACAATGGCTTCTTCCCAACCTTCGGATTTTATAATGTTTTCACCCGTAATTGGGTTTTCGCTATGACGCCCTACATGACTATCGCCTCCATATTCAGCATGAATAAAATGTTTGTATTCTTTTTTATAAACGTCAATTGCTTTTTGGTAGTTTTTATAACTTCCGGAGTACCAGCCTGACCAGATCGAAGGGGAGAAGACATCGACAATTTGTGAACCTTCATAATATTTTCTAATCGCCGTTTTTCGCGTTGGATCCATTTTGTGGGCGATGTCGTTTAGTTGCGTCAGAAATACATTCATTTTTTTAGTATTATCTCCGTCAGGAAAATCGGGCAGCCAATTCATTTCGTTACCCAATGACCAGATAATGATACTGGGATGATTGTAGTTTTGATTGATGATTTCGGCCAGCATATTTTTAGTATTGGTTTGCCAGAGTTCATCACCAATTCCGCCACGGCACCAAGGCAATTCATCCCAAACCAATAAACCCAGTTCATCGCAGGCTTTGTAGATTTCAGGATCTTGCGGATAATGCGCCAAACGAACAAAGTTAGCGCCCATTTTTTTTATTGATTCCATATCCGCGCGATGTTGTGCATTGCTCATTGCAGCCCCAACTCCCGCTTGTTCTTCATGACGATGTGTACCACGAAGCAATAATCGTTTTCCGTTTAAGTAAAACGGACCATGATCTTTAAATTCAAACCATCTGAAACCTATTTTTTCGTTTAAGCTGTCTCTAACCTGGTTTTTCTCGGATAAAAAGACGGTAACTTCATATAAATTTGGTTTTTGAGTATCCCATAATTCAGGATTTTTCAGGTTTTCAAATTTGATCGTGATTGTTTTATCTGAAACTGGAATCGTTTTACTGGCAATTTTTTTTCCTTTTGGATTTTTAAGGATTATCGTTAACGATAAAGCTGCAGTATTATCAGGATTTAAGGTTGAAGCCACAATATGTAAAGAAGCTTTTTTAGCCGAAACTTCAGGAGTGGTAATTTTTAGGTTCTCAATATGATTTTTGTATTTAGACAGTAACCATACATCGCGGGTTATTCCGCCATAAATAAAGAAATCGCTTTTTTGAGACGGAATAATTTCAATATCATAACTGTTATCCACACGAACAAAAATGTCGTTGTTTCCTTCTTTAATAAAATTGGTAATATCAATTGTAAAACCAATGTAGCCGCCAATATGTCCGCCGGCTTCTTTACCGTTTACATATACTTTTGTGGTTACATTCGATCCTTCAAAATACAAATAATAACGCTGATTTTTATCGATAGAAGCAATGTTCAGCTTTTTTTGATACCAGCTGGCATCACGTCTGTAACCGGGATTGAGATCAGTTGCATCTTCGGCGTTCCAGGTATGGGGTAAATTTAGGGTAGTCCAATTTGTGGCTTTTTGTGCTTCGCTTAGACTTGAAGTATGATTTTCCAGATACTGCCAATTGTCATTGATATTCATTTTTGTCTGAGCAAAACTGCTGCTCAGACAAATTTGAAAAAAAACAAAAAGTGCAAAAATAGAAAATGTATTATTTTGATAATTCTTCATGTGTGTATAGGTTCAGAGGTACAAAGGCCCAAAGATTTCAAGGTTCATAAGTTCAAAGGCAAAAAAACTTTGTTGCTTTGTTACTTTGTTACTTTGCCACTTTTCTTAAAAGAGCTTCCAGGAAATAATAGTCGGCATAGATTATTGGTTCGTCGATTTCGTCGTGCTTTGGCCAGTTTCCTGTACTGTGACCGAATATAAAAGGCGCATTTATTTTTGGATCTAAAATGTATTTACCCGATTCTAAAGTCGCGATTACTTTATCGGCATAAGCCCGATACGTTTTGTTTTTAGTGTAACCGTACAATTCATACAAAGCAGAAGCCATAACGGTTGCGGCAGATACATCACGCGCTGAATTTGGAATACTTGGATCTTTAAAATCCCAATACGGAATGCCGTCTTCAGGCAGATCTTTATTGTTTATAAAAAATTGTGCTGTAGCTTCGGCTTGTTTTAGGTAAGCAGGATCTTTGGTATAGCGGTACGACATCGTAAATCCGTAAACTGCCCATCCTTGTCCGCGTGCCCAAATCGAATCATCATTATATCCCTGAAGCGTAGTTTTCCTTCTAACGGCTCCTGTTGCAGGATTATAATCAATAACGTGGTAGCAGCTATTATCTTCTCTAAATTGATTTTTAAGCGTTGTATTGGCGTGTTGAATCGCGATATCCTGATACTTTTTATTACCGGATAGTTTTGTGGCTTCAAAAAGCAATTCGAGATTCATCATGTTATCGATAATTACAGGATAATCCCAAATTTCCTTATTAAAATCCCAAGAACGGATTGCACCAACTTTTGCGTCAAAACGAGTGCATAAAGTTTCAGCTCCTTTGATGATAACGTCTTTGTATTCTTGTTTGTTTTCTACTTTTAATGCTTCGCCATAAGCACAATATACTTTGAAACCTACGTCATGAGAATTTCTGTTTACGCTTTCTTTTTTGCTAAAAGGCGTCCATTTTTCGGCTTGCTTTTTATATTCAGAGTTGCCTGTTAAGCGGTACAATTGCCAAAGATTTCCGGCAAAGAATCCGCTTGTCCAGTCTCTAGAAGGAACTTTTTTAATCTCATTTGTTTTGATGTTCATACTTCTGGGCAGCGACATCGAATCAACCGGATAGGCGAGTAACATTTTGTATCGGGTTTCCAGAAGATTGTCTGCTGCTGCAGCGGTATTTTTTGTGGTAGAATTAATCCCGGATTTGCATGCTGTTGCCAGCAATGCAAACCCCAGAATTAAAGCGAAATTACTAACTTTATTCATACTTATTAATTATTTTTATAATTAAAAATTGAGAATTAAAAATTAAAAATGTGTGTAAAATGGGCATGAAAAATTAAACACATAGTTATTGGAATAATTGCGATTTCAAAGATTTTTAATTTTTAATTCTAAATTTTTAATTTCATTCTGATATTTTAATACCCAGGATTATTCGGTTTTAAATTAGGATTGATCGCTAACTCAGTTCCCGGTAATGGAAATAAATAATCTTTTTCCGGATTAAAATTAGAGTGAGGTTCCAAACCATTAGGACCAAAAACTTCAGGTCCGTTTTTCAGTCTTTTGATATCGTACCATCTGATGTATTCAAAAGCCAGTTCTAATCTTCTTTCCTCAATCACCATTTTTCTAAAATCAGCCTGAGATAATCCCGGTGTGACATTTGCAGGAAACGAAACCAGTTTACCAGCTTTATTTCGGGCTCTGGCACGAACCCGGTTCACATAACCATCTGCTTCTGTAGTTCCCGGAGTAATTTCGTTTAAGGCTTCGGCGGCTGTTAGCAATACTTCGGCAAAACGCATGGTGATATAGTTGTGTTGGGAAGTTCTTCCGTTAGCACCTGCCTTTCCCGGAAAACGAAAATATTTGGCAATATGCGGACGTGGTGCTTTTTCGTTATCACTTGAAGGAAAAATTTGTAGAGCGCCGCCGGGACCTGTTTTCTTTCTGATAATAGTATCAAAACTTACTGCTCTTCTGTAATCTCTTTTATCCCAAGTGTTGAATACTTTAAGAGACGGAACAGCAACAGAAAATCCTTGTCCGTAACTATAACTGTCATCTTTGAGGGAACCGGTAAAAAATGCCGTATAATCCTGACCGTAATTTCCTGAAACTAAATTATTAAAGTCAATGGTAAATAAAGGTTCTTTTAAAGCAGCTGCTTTTGTGGCATTAAATAAATCCTGAAAATCGGCATCTAAACCTAAACCAAATTTTGCTTCATTTGTAATCACATATTTTGCTTCATCATAAGCTTTTTGATAGTTTCCTAAAGTCAGATAAACAGATGCCAGATAGCCTGCGGCTGTACCTTTTCCCGGAACTGCTTTTACTTTTGGTTTATCTTCCAGCCATTGTTTTGCAAATTCTAAGTCGGCTATGATTTTGGGATAAATTTCAGACTCTTTTGTTCGGGTTAATTTATCCACCTGAGAAACTTCATTTACAGGAAAATCAATATACGGAACATCTCCAAAAGTACGTACCAAATGATAGTAGGTAAATGCTCTTGCAAAATACGCCTGAGCTACAATGGCATTTACTTTTGCAGGATCTCCGGGCGTTTTTTTAGCTCCTGCAATCGCTTGATTTGCTGCGCCAATAATAATATAGGATTGTGGCCAGAAGTTAGCAACAAGTGCGTTAGTATCGTTCATACTCATGTCGTTTACATCAATACGGGCAGCCTGCGTCGTTCTGTCGCCAATATCGGCCATGTCATCGCGCAACATCAGGGCAATGGTAAATTCTCTTCCCCAGTAATTGTTATGGGCAATGTTGGCAAAAGCTCCATTTACAGCGGCCTGCAAATCGTCTGTATTATTGAAGAAGTTCTCAGGACGTATAGTTCCTACGGGATGTTCTTCTAAGTCGGAACATCCAAAAGCGAATATTCCCAAGAAAAGAAAAGCTATATATTTTTTCATAATAGTATTTTTTTAAACTAGAATTTTAAATTAAAACCAAAAGTGAAGGTTCTTACATTCGGATAACTTCCGTAATCCAGTCCTAAATTGGTATTACTTCTGGAATTGGTATCATTTAGGTAATTTACTTCAGGATCAGAACCCGGATAGTTGGTAATTGTCCATAAGTTTTGTGCACTGATGTAGAAACGAACTTTGCTCAATCCCATTTTTGAAACTACTTTATCGTCTAAACTATAGCCGATAGAAACATTTTTTAAGCGGATGTAACTTGCATCGTAAACAAATCTTGACGTCACTCTTTTGGTTCTTGCAGCATTTATAGGCACGTTTGTATCGGTGTGAGTTGGTGTCCAGGCATCCAGTACTTCAGTAGTGGCGTTGTTGTTTCCTGAAGCCAGTTCCATCAAAGTATAATTTAAAATTTGATTGCCCTCTGAACCCTGAAAGAATATATTGACGTCAATGTTTTTATACGTGAAATCATTATTAAACCCAAAAATGAAATCAGGATTTGGGTTTCCGATAATTGTCTTGTCATTAGAATCCAGTTTTCCGTCACCATTTACATCTTTGAATTTTTCTCCTCCCGCTATAGTTTCAAAATTCCCCGGAAGAACTGCTTCTCCTTGCTGAATTACACCATCATACACAAAACCGAAGAAAGAACCAACCGGTTGCCCAACTCTTAAAATCTGAGAGTCTGTAGCAAGGAAATGTCCGGGAGTAGAGTTGATCAAAAGATCTTTATTATCTGCCAATTTCAATATTTTATTCTTGTTAGAAGAAATATTAAAATTTGTTGACCAGGTAAAATCAGCACCAATAAAGTTTTTAGTATTAATACCCAATTCCCAGCCTTTGTTTTCTAATTCTCCAACATTTTGAAGCTGAGAAGCAATTCCTGAAACTCCCGGTAAAGGTCTGTTGAACAATAAATCTTTGGTAATGGTTTTATAATAATCAGCTGTAATATTGATTCTGTTGTCAAATAAACCCAGATCAATTCCGTAATCTTGCTGGTAAGAGGTTTCCCATTTTAAGTTAGGGTTATTTATGGCGGTAAGCTGAACGGCATTTACAATTACGTCACCACTTACATCATATACTTCAGAGAATTTAGAAAGCGTAGAGTAGGCATCAATAGAGGGATTTCCGGTTGCTCCGTAACTTGCTCTTAATTTCAGGTTAGAAACCGTTTTGCTGTCTTTTAAGAAGTTTTCTTTACTGATATTCCATCCAACTGCCCCGGAAGGAAAGGTTCCGTATTTGTAGTTTTCACTAAAACTTGAAGAACCGTCACGACGCGCTGTAAACGTAAATAAGTATTTGTCGTCATAATCAAAATTCAACCTTCCGAAAGCAGATATCAATTCCGTTTCAGACAAACTAGATTCTGGTTTTAAATACACTGTTCCGGCACCTAAATTATGGTAAGAATTGCTATTTGTTAAAAATCCTCTTGAAGCTGCGTAAGCGCGGTCATTTTTATTTTTTTGATAGGAGTAACCTCCAAGAACAGTCAAAATTCCTTTTTCTATAATCTCACGTTTAAAAGTTAAATAATTCTCTGAAAGGAAAGAAGAAAATTTGGTGTTGTTTATAGAAGCTTCTCCTTTGATGTTTTTTCCGGCAATTAAAGTCGACGGAATGTATCTTCCGGTTTGAGAATTATTGTCCGTTAGACCTAAAGTGGTTTTAAAGTTTAAATCCTTTGTAATTTGATACGAAGCAAAAAAGTTACTTCTGTTTACGGTTGAAACCGTTTCAAGAATATTTTCCATCGCTGTTGCATACGGATTATCAATATCGTCGCCAATTGGCGCCGTCGTAGTATAAGTTCCGTCAGCATTATAAATGCCTTTGTCCGGCATAAATCGGTATGCCGCCGCAATTACACCCGCAGCACCTGTTCCTCCGGCTCCGGTCTGGCTAATGATTCCTTGTTTGTTTTGTTTGCTTTGAAATACATTCAGACCAACTTTAAACTTGTCTGTTAAATCAGCTTCAAGGTTACTTACAATCGTATATTTATCGATTCCGGAATTTATTACCACTCCGTTTTGATTGAAATAGTTTCCTGAAACATAATACCTGATTTTATCAGAACCTCCTGAGAACGATAATGATGTATTCGAAATCATTCCTTCGCGGTAAATAACATCCTGCCAGTCTGTATTAGCGCCACCATCTGTATGGTTTGTAAAACTTTTTCGATATGCTACAAACTGTGGCCCATCTAATAAATCTAATTTATTGTTGACAGATTGTACTGAGGTAGAATTACTGAATTCGATTACCGGTTTTCCTGGTTTCCCTTTTTTGGTGGTCACCATGATCACCCCGTTTGAACCTCTTGATCCGTATATGGCTGTAACCGATGCATCTTTAAGTACTTCAATAGAAGCAATATCCTGAGGGGCCGGCATTGAAACTCCTGCAAAACCGTCAACAACGATAAGAGCATCACCGCTCGCATTGATAGAGGTTCCGCCACGAACCCTGATTTTTACCGGAGCACCCGGCTCACCACCATTATTGGATTGTACCGAAACCCCTGCCGCACGACCTTGTAAAGCCTGTTCTGCATTTAGCGTTGGGTAAGCCGTAAGTTCTTTTGCCGTAACAGAAGAAACTGATCCGGTAATGTCGCTCTTTTTACGGGTTCCGTAACCTACCACAATTACTTCGTCCAGATTTTTGGTATCCGGTTTTAAACTGATATTGACTACTGTTTTATTGCCCAGCGGAACTTCGACCGTTTGATATCCTACATAATTGAAAACTAAGACAGCGTTTTTTTCTGAAACGATGACACTGTAGTTTCCATCCATATCGGCAGATCCTCCAACAGAGGTTCCTTTGATATACACATTAGCACCAGGAAGTCCGAGTAAATCTTCACTGGAAGTGACTTTTCCGGTGACTTTTCTTTCCTGTGCATTCATAACGCTATTTACCAGTAAAAAAGCTACCAGCAAATACCATTTAAGCGATTTGAAATTTTGGTTTGTGAACATTCATTTTGGTTTTAGGTTATTGTTAGATAAAATAAAAAATCAATAAACTCATTCCTATTATGAGTAAAACAAATACAATTTGCAGTACAATGAATTTTGTTTTCTTGATCTTCATAGGAGCAAATATATGTGCGGCTAATGATATAGAAATACAAAAAAGGGTATCTAAAAATACAGATACCCTTTTTTTAACCCTTTAAACGAGGAATTCCCTAAAATACGACGGAAGAATTGAAAAATTTATCCGCAAACTGAGTAGGTGTCTCTCCGTACTTTTTCTGGAAACATTTACTGAAGTATTTTGGATTGTTGAAACCTACTTTATAACTGATTTCAGAAACGTTAAGTTTGTTTTGTTCTAACAATTGAGCAGCACGTTTTAATCGTATTTCGTGAATGAATTCGTTGGGCGTAAAATTTGTCCATGCTTTTATTTTTAAAAATAACATGGTACGGCTCACCCCCAATTCGGTACAGAAAAATGGAATATCGAATTGTTCGTTCGAAATATTTTCTTCTACAATTTTGAATGCTTTTTTCAATAGTTCTTCGTCCAGGGAGGAAACCGTTATTTCTGACGGAATAAAATTATCCTCGCTGGAGAACTTATTTTTTAAACGTTCAGTTGTTTTCAGCAGGTTTTTAACGCGAAGTTTAAATTCGATTAAGTTGAAAGGTTTACTGATATAATCGTCCGCACCACTTTCTAATCCTTCGAATTTGTAGACCAATGAAGTTCTCGACGTTAGCAGAATAACCGGAATATGACTTGTTTTTAAATTTTCTTTAATGGCAGCACAAAGTTCCGTTCCTACCATTTCGGGCATAATAACATCGCTGATAATTAAATTAGGCAAATGCTGCAATGCTTTTTCGAATGCAATTTTTCCGTTTTCGGCTTCAATAATATTATAATCTTCTTTGAGTAAGTTTTTCATGAACGATCGTAAAACCTTATGATCTTCGACAATCAGAATGGTTTGTTTTTCGTCATTGACAACAAAATCATCAATGTCATCCGGTTCTTTTATTTCCGTGGTTTCCAACTGTGCGGTATATTGATCGATATCATCACTGATTTTGAAATCGGTAATAATTTCATTCTCCATAAGATGGGCTCTGCCTAACGGAAGCGTGACTTTAAAAACAACGCCCTGGGTTTCTTTATTTTTTACCTCAATATTTCCTTTGTGGAGTTTTACAATGTTTTTTACGATCGAAAGTCCGATTCCGGTTCCTTTATTGTAGTTTTTCTGAACGTTGTTGTGCATTGGAACTTCAAAAAACAAATCAAAAATTTTGTCAATATGTTCCGGTGCAATTCCCACTCCTGAATCTTCTATAGCGATAAAAAGAGTCTCATTGTCATGCGAAATTTTAAGATGAATGTTTCCGCCTTTTGGCGTATATCGAAAAGCATTTGAAATTAAATTATAAAAAACACGCTCTAATTTATAGCGGTCAAAATACACCGGAATTTCTTCTTCAGAGGATTCAAAAGTATAGTTGTAACCGCCGTCTTTGGCATATTCGATAAAAGACAGAAAGATTTCTTTAGTAAATTTGACGATATTTCCCTCAGCGGATTCTAAGGTAACCTGATGGTTTTCGAGTTTCCTGAAATCCATTAAACGGTTGATCAGACTCAAAAGATGATTGGCGCTTCCTTCAATTACCAATAACTTTTTATACATTTCGTTTGTTCCGTTATAGTTGGCCAGAATTTGCTGTAAAGGTCCAAGAATCAAGGTTAAAGGTGTTCTGAATTCGTGCGAAATATTGGTAAAGAAATCCAGTTTTGCAATATTGTTTTCTTCAATACGCTTGGTTTCCAGGTATTCTAATTCCAGTTTTTGTTTTAATCGGGCTTTTGATTTCATGATCCAGATTAAACCGTATAATCCCAGACCAATAACGATTCCGTACAATAAAAATGCCCATATACTGCGCCACGGAGCAGGTTTTACGATAACAGTAAGGGTAGTAGGAACTTTATTCCAAACACCATCATTATTAGAACCACGAACCTCAAAAGTATACGTTCCGGGATTTTGGATGGCAAAAATGGCTTCAGTACTTTTGGTGGTGGTCCAGTTGTTCTCTAATCCTGTTAAACGATAACTGTATTCATTGTTTTTGGACCGAATGTAATTAGGGATTGCAAAATCTATAGAGAAATTGGCTTTGTCATAATCGAGTGTAATAGTTTGGGTATAACCAATGCTTTTCTGTAAAATACCAATGGAATCATTAGGATGAACGGTTTCATTTTTGATTTTAAGATTGGTGATTAATACTTGTGGAGCATATCGATTCAGCGAGATTTTCTTGGCATCAAAATAAGTGGCTCCGGAGGGACTACCGAAATAAAATTGATTGGAAGCGAGTTTCAAAGCCGAATTATCGTTAAACTCATTACTCGCCAAACCGTCTTTTTGATCGTAAATCACAACTGTTTTTAGGGTTGTACTGTATTTTATAATACCCTGATTGGTACTGATCCATAAGTTTTGATCATCGTCTTCGAGTATAGAATGTATCGAAGTAATGACTGTATTTCCAACTTTTAAATTGACTTTATTGAATTTTTTTCCATCAAAATAATGCAGACCTTTTGCTTTTGTTCCCACCCAGATTTTCTTTTGGCTGTCCTGAAACAAGGTCAGAATATCGTCTCCGGATAAAGAGGCCGAATCGAAAAAGTAATGTTTAATCGCATAATGATTGGGAACAAAATGGTCTAGCGGAATATAATTGAGTCCGTTTTGCGTACCTGCCCAAATGCCTTTTTTCTGATCAACTAAAATGGTTCTAACGATTGTATTGGTCAGGTAAGCAGATTTCGTATTGTCATTTTCTATCGTTTCAAAAGTTTTAGAAACTGTATTGTACCGAATCAAACCTTTTCCGAAAGTACCAATCCAGAGAATATCGTTTCCTTCTGATTTGATCGAGTACACGCCGGATTCCTTTAATAATGCATTCAGATCAGCTGCAATTCTATGGTCTTCGATTCTTTTTGAAATGATATTGTAAGCCGACAATCCTTTCGAAAAAGTTCCGATCCATAAAATATCTCCTGAAAGACACATCGATTTAATATCGTTTTTAACGGTTTGGCCACTTTGACTGTTGATATAACTCGTAGCTTCCGTTTTTTTATTGTAAATCGTAATTCCGCCACCTTCAGTTCCAAAATAAATGTTCTGGTTTTTATCGGCAAGTATAGAACTCACGACATCAAAACTCATCGGAATCTTTTTAGAATTCTGATTGTAATTGGAGAAATTGACATTCGAAATGTCCCAAATATTAACGCCTTTGTAATAACAGCCAATCCAGACGGAACCTTTGCGATCCATAAAAATAGATTTTACTTTGTCGATTCCGTTGCTGTTGTTGCTGTTGTTTATTTTTTGAATGCTATTGTCTTTTCCTAAAATATAGATTCCGTCATAAGCGCCAATCCATAGAGATCCTTGATTATCAATTGCCAAAGAACGAATGTCTGTATTGATTTCACGGTACTTTTCATCAGATAAAAAAGAAACAAAGGTATTGGATGTTTTATCCAATTTCAGAAGGCCTTTATTTTTCGTTCCCACCCATAAATTGCCCGAAAGATCTTCGGTAATTGCTTGTACATTGAGAAGATCAATGTTGTTTAGCGGATAATTTTTAAAGGATAATGTACCGTTTTTCCTGCTTACAAGCTGACATAAACCTTTTGTTGTTCCAATCCAGATGGCTCCTTTTTTCGATTTTAAAATCGTAATGATATTATTGCTCGGAACCGTTGTGTTATCTGTATCCGAATGAAAAACCGATGTAAAGAGTTTTGATTTTTTATTGTAAATCGTCAATCCTTTTGAAGTTCCAAACCACATTTCGTTGCCAATTTCTTTGATCGACCAAATGGCGTTGCTGCTTATGGTATGATTGTTTTTGGTATGTAAATATCGTGTAAAAGTATTGCTGACAGGATCATAACAATTGAGTCCGTTGTAGGTTCCTACCCAAATTTTTCCTGTATTATCTTCTTCAATCGATAAAATATCATTGTTGCTAATTGAATGTTTGTTAGTGACATCATTCCTGAAAATCGTGAATTTACTTCCGTCGTATTTATTCAGTCCGTCGCGTGTACCAAACCACATTTGCCCAAATTTATCCTGATGTATAGCAATGACAGAACTCTGCGAAAGTCCGTCAGTAGTCGAAATGTTTTTTAGGCGGTATTTATTTTGGGAGAATATATTTCCCGAAATAAAAAGTAAAACCAAAAGAGCTATTCTGTATTTCATAGCGGTTGAAATTATAATTGTAAAGTTTTTTGCCACAGATTCACATATTAAAATGATTAATCTTTATGAATAAAATTACCCACGAATTCACGAATGATTGCGCATAATAAATAGAAAAAAATCGTGAATTCGTCGCTATTCTTTAAACACATAGAAACATAGATTTTTTTTAATCAAAAAAGGGAATCAAAAAACTAGTTTTTACACATAGCTTAGATCGGCTCTTAATTTTACAACGAAACTATGTTAGTTAATGTGAAGTGAAACGCCTTTTTTTCAACGTTCCAAAAGCGATGTTTCTATGTGTTTAAATATTATTTCTTCAAGCGTCGTTGCAATTGATAATCATACAACGAAGGCACTTTGTCCATTGGTGTATTTAGAAACTCAATATAAGCGTCAGGTTCATATTTCACTTCGAATTTAGCATTGCCATTTACACCAATAATTCTCGCAAATGGCCCGTCTTTCATACCGTAAAGCAAAACGGGTTTCGTGATTTCAGCTGGATTTTCGACCTGAACATTCAGATTCCAAAAAGTACTGAAAGGGCCGTGAGAAGGTTTCCAGTAATCAGCTCCTCCGCCACCAAACAAATAATAACTATTGTTTTTATCGGGCGTTATATGCACGGTAATACGATCAAATAAGTTTTGATGATTGGCTCCCGAATGTTGATCTAAAAGAGCATCGGTAAAAATCTCACAATCCTGATAGACGTTTTTAGTTGCAAAAGTGTTGAAACTTAACGGATGAACCGCTTTATTGTAGATTTTCAGATTCTTCACCAAAACATTATGCACACCGCCCAAAGTCACAGTATAATGCGACATATGAGAACCATCGGTCACGATATCCTGAATGGTCACGTTCGAGATTTCTTCGCCTAAAATTCCGCTATCGGCATTGGTGATGGTTACATCTTTGACCCAGCTATTAAAAACGCGGGTCAGGAATATGGCATTATTTCCGGGTTCTACGTGATGTGCGACTCTCGGAATATCAGGAAAGGTAAAACGCAGGTGTTCGATGCCTACTTCGTTCAAATGTTTCCATTCGACCAATTGCGCCTGATAACCTGGTTTTATAGCAATCGTCAAAGGTGTTTTGATCGTAATTTTAGCACCTGAAATTTTAGTGATTTCGACTTGTTGTCTTACAATAGGAAGCATTGGGAATTTCCAATGATGAGAACCCGGTTTTACGTTGGCACCTTTGTACAGATCTTTAATGATTTCGCCATTTTCGCCATCTTTGTTGAACAGTTGTAGCTCGACAATAGCACCAATTTTTAATCCTTTTACCTCTGAAACACTGATGATATGTTCGCCCATATTTCCCGAAGTCACTTTAGCCAGCGGATTTGGAGTTGGTTCGTATTTGTCAAGATACGATTTTACGCGTTCACCGGGAATTTGCGTCCAGATAAATCCTCCTGACCACGCGTATGGAGAGAAAGGCAAATCAACATTGTTTTCGGGTTCGCGTTGTCTTTTATCCAGTGTCGTTAAGTATTCGCGAAGTTCCGCCAATGACTCCGGATTTTTGAGATACATCATCGGTCTTGGGCAATAAATTTCTGTTCCTGTCTCACCTGATCCTGTGCCGCGAAGTACAAAATTGCTTCTTTCGATATATACAATATCACTCAGAATAATACGTCCGGCGGGTAATTGCAGAATTACATTTCCCTCAATGGCATTTGCTGCTTTTATAGCTTTTAATAACGCTTTTGAATCATCAAGACCATCATTTGCTTTTACGCCGTAATCTGTTGCGTTAATGATTTTTCCTTTAGAATCAGGAATTTGGATTTCACCGAAATGATAACCCGCATAACTAAAATCAGGTAAATAATTTGTTTTTGAATCCGAGAGTATTTTAGGCGTTTGTTGCGCCATTATTACACTATTTATAAAAAGGCTGCAATAAATGAGGATGGTTCGACGGTTCATGGTTGTGGTTATTTGGTTAGTTAGTGGTTTACCGCGAAGGCACTAATGTGCAAAGTTTAAAGCTTTGACAAAGGCGGTCATCATTAAAAAAATAGCCACGAATTCACGAATTTTTCTAATTCATTAAGCGCAATCATTCGTGAATTCGTGGCTAAAAAAACTTATGATCTGTGTGAACAAAACTTCGCGTCTTAGTGCCTTTGTGACTAAAAAAACTTTTAAAGCGATTTCTTTATTCCCATTTCAAGCCCTCTCAATTCAGCTAAACCTCTTAAACGGCCAATAGCTGAATATCCCGGATTGGTCTTTTTATTCAAATCGTCCAGCATTTGGTGACCGTGATCCGGACGCATTGGCAATTGACTGTTATTTCTTTTTTCGACTTCAATAATTGCTTTTACTACTTCGTACATGTCGACATCGCCTTCAAGATGATTGGCTTCATAAAAGCTTCCTTCTTCATCTCGTTCCGTACTTCTTAAGTGAATGAAATTCATTTTATCGCCATGACGTCTTACGATTCCCGGTAAATCATTATCCGCTCTTACGCCGTATGAACCCGTACACATCGTGAATCCGTTTGATTTTGATTTGGCTGCAGCCATTAATTCCATTAAATCTTCCTCTGTACTAACAACTCTTGGCAAACCTAAAATAGGGTAGGGCGGGTCGTCAGGATGAATGGCCATCAGAACTCCTTTACTCTCGGCAACGGGAATAATTTCTTTTAGAAAGAAGAATAAATTTTTCTTTAAAGCAGCTCTGTCAATATGATTGTATCCACTTAAAGTAATCAGAAAATCTTCTACAGAATACGCTTCTTCCGCACCCGGAAGTCCGGCAAGAATGTTTTGCTGTAATTTGACTTTATCAGCATCCGTCATGGCTTCAAAATATTTTGTAGCTTTTTCAATTTGGACTGCAGAATATTCTTTTTCTGCTCCGGGTCTTTTTAGAATAAACAATTCAAAAGCTGCAAAAGCATTAATATCAAAACGCAAAGCTTTAGATCCGTCTGCTGTTTCATAGGCCAAATCTGTTCTTGACCAGTCTAAAACCGGCATGAAATTGTAGCAAATGCATTTTATACCGCATAAAGCCAGATTTCGAATGCTTTCTTTATAATTTTCAATGTATTGAAGATAATTTCCGGTTTGTTTTTTAATGTCTTCGTGAACCGGAATACTTTCTACTACCGACCAGGTTAAGCCTGATGCGCCTTTTTTAGGATCACCGTTTTCATGTTCAATTTCAACTTTTCGTTTGATAATTTCTTCAATATCCCAAACTTGACCGTTCGGAATATGGTGTAATGCAGTAACAATTCCGGTAGCTCCGGTTTGTTTGATATCTTGTAAGGAAACCGGATCGTTTGGTCCGAACCATCTTAACGTTTGTTCCATTTTTTGTATATTTTATTGATGATGATTGTTTTTAAACCTATTAATTTTGAGGAACTGTTTGATTCGCCTGTTCGCTATCGCTCGAGTCCCGCTATCCGTTTCAATCTTTTGTGCCGAACCCCGGCATAAAAGGATTTTTACTACTATCGGGGCTAGGGCACTCGTTCCCCGGGATGACAAACTGTTGCTTAATACTTATAAGGTTTCTAAAACCATGCAGGAATCTTTCAAATCCTACTTTTAAATACTCGTCGCAGCAAATCCTCCGTCTACTTTTAAGATTGTTCCCGTAACAAATTTTGACATATCGCTGCATAAAAACAAAAGTGCTCCGTCGATATCTTCCGGCGTTCCAAATCTTCCCATTGGTGTATGTTCAATAATTTTTTCGCCTCTGGGCGTCAATTTACCTTCCGGAGTCAATAATAAAGCTTTGTTTTGTTCTCCGATAAAAAATCCCGGAGAAATGGCGTTTACACGAATTCCTTCTCCATATTTTTGAGCTAATTCAACAGCCATCCACTGGGTAAAATTATCAATCGCCGCTTTTGAAGCTGAATATCCCACCACTCTTGTTAAAGGCCTTTGCGCAGATGCTGAGGAGATATTAATGATATTTCCTGATTTTTGTTTCGCAAAAAGCGCTGAAAATACTTGCGATGGCAACATCGTACCAATGATATTCAGGTCGACTACTTTTTGTAAATCATCTACTTTCATGTCATAGATGGCCTGATCCGGACTAATAGTGGCTCCGGGCATATTTCCGCCAGCCGCATTGATTAAAATATCCAGACGATCGTATTTTTCTACGATAAAATCTCTCGCTCTTTCTAATTCTTCTTTGTTTAAAACATTTGCCTGAACCGCAAAAGCTTTTCCGCCGTTGTTTTCTATTGTCGCTACCGTTTTGTTGGCTTTTTCAATCGATTGAGAAACGATTCCAACGATAACGCCTTGTTTAGCCAAAACGTTTGCAAAGTTGCTTCCCAAAACTCCGGCACCGCCAGTAATTAATGCAATTTTTCCTTTAAGGTTAAATACTGAATCCATATTAAATTTTAAATTTCTAGGTAATGTTTTTCTAACGCACAGAGATAGTTTGTTTACCTAATTTTCTGGTTTATAATTTTTTGCCACAGATTTCAAAGATTTAGAAAGTATTTATTTAAAAAAAATCTGTGTTAATCTTTGAAATCTGTGGCAAAATTTTCTATGTGTTAAGTAATAGTTATCTTCTTATGGTCTGGACGATTTCCAGCATTTTTTTAGTTTCATTTTCAATTACATCATAATCTTGCTCTTCCATACGCTTTTTGCTGATGAGTTTACTTCCTAATCCAACCGCAGAAGCACCGGCAGAAAACCAGCTTTCAATACTTAAGTGTGTAGGTTCTACTCCGCCGGTTGTCATAAATGTTAAAGACGGAAAAACATCTTTTATACTGCTCAAAAATTCTGTGCCTAATATGTTTCCCGGAAATAATTTTACGAGTTTTATTCCGGCATTTTCGGCTGAGATAATTTCAGTTGGTGTCATACAACCCGGGGCATACAAAACTTCTTTGCTTTTTAAGAATTCAGCCACTTCAGGCACAAAACCCGGACTGATAAAAAAATCTGCACAAGCCTCTTTAAATGCTTTGGCTTGCTCCAGGTTTTTAATCGTTCCGATACCTAATACCATTTCAGGTAATTCGGCATTTCGAACTGTGACCATTTTTTTGAAGTTGGACAAAGCTTCTGCGCCTCTGTTGGTATATTCTACGGCTCTGATTCCTGCTCTGTAAAGCGCTCGCAACACTTCGACACTAATAGTTTCGTCTGTGGCAAAATATAAGGGAAGAATTCCTTGTTTCGCAATTACATCAATGTTGTTTTGAATGGTGCTCATAAACTTTATATTTTTACTTTAATAACAATTTTTTTAAGTGTTCCTTCGCCAATCATAGCAGCGTGAACATCTTCGGGAAACAAAATGGCAAACTGTTTCTCGTGTAATTCAAAAAACATGTCCGGTTTGTCGTGAAAGAAGCGAACATCTCTTTCGTCACTATACTCCCCATTTGGACTAACGCATTTTTCCCTGGGTTTCCAGGCAAAAGTTTCCGGTCCTTTTATCGAAATCTGGATGTCAATATTTTGATCATGACATTCAAAACCTTTTATGCTTTCTTCCTTCGTTGCGCCTTCGCCAACAATTACGATTACTTTTAATCCTTCTGCAATTTCAAAAGCACCTTCTTCAAGAACGCTAATGTCATTTTGATGGACATAGTCAAATGCTTTTTTGAAATTAGGGTGAAGGCTGAAATATTTCGCAGCGTTTTGTAATGAATCTACAATCATTTTATTTGGTTTTTATGTTTTGTATTTTATATTTTCTGACTTGTAAATGCGTTTTTATAAGCGTTTAAAAATCATTGTTTTTACTTTAAAAATAGTTAAGTATTACTTTATATGAATACTTATAAAGCACTGGTATTAAGTTGTAAACAGCCCCTATGGCAGTGCTTTCTAAAATCAGCTTATTTATTCTCTATAATCTTGACAACCTATACTTTGTACGCACTTGAATCTCTTGATAAATAGTAGTTTTTTTTCTGATGATGAACGAATAAACTTTTTTATTAAAATGAGTGCTAAAAATCTCTTAGAAGCTAAAATCTTAATAATATTCTGCTTAATGTTATGATTTTTTCGAACACATGTGTATATTTGCGTGTACGCACACGGTGTTTTACAAATGTATACAAAAAGTTAAGTAAAACAACTTAACTTTGATAAAAAAAATAATAATTTAAAGTGATTTAAAGGATCATTTAACTTAAAATTCATCAATATCATAACAATAAAAAAAATTGCCGAACTGGCCAACGTTTCACCCGGAACTGTTGATAGAATTATCCATAATCGTGGGCAGGTGGCTCAGGAAAATGTGGATAAAGTAAATGCTATTATAGAAGAATATGGTTATAAAAGAAATATTCTGGCGAGTAATCTGGCGCTCAATAAAAAGTTTCATTTTGCAGTATTTTTACCGCAATATGAAAATCTTGAATATTGGAAAAGTCAAATTGCAGGAATAGAAAAGGCGGCAATTGAATTTAGTAAATTCGGAATTGTGCTGGATTATTTCTTTTATGATTTTAATGCAGCTTCTTTTAAAGAATCTGTCAAAAAAGTCTTGGAATTTGATTGTGACGGATTATTGTTTGCGCCTATTTTTTATGAAGAATCGGTTCGTTTTTTAAATGAGTATGAAAAGAAAAATATTCCGGTAGTCATGATCGATTCAAATATTTCAAGTGATGAAGAACATGCTTATGTGGGACAGGATGCTTTTCAGAGTGGTTATCTCGCCGGAAGACTGATTAGTTTTGCAGTGAAAAACGAAAGACAAATATTGATTTTCAAAATTACCAGAGAGATAGAAAGTACATCTGTTTATCTGCAAAGAATCGATGGCTTTTATTCGTTTTTTAAAGATCATCACGAACTTAAGAACTTTAGATTTTCAGAAGTCACCATCAAAGATTCGGGAATTGATCAACTGAATCTGGAGATGTTTTCCGAGGTGAATAGTGTGTTTGTGCCTAATTCAAGAGCTTTTATTGTAGCGCGATTTTTAGAACAAAACAATATCAAAGGCGTCCGGATTATTGGTTACGATTTATTGAAAGAAAATATCGAATACCTTAATAAAGGTGTAATTGATTTTTTAATCAACCAAAGGCCGGAGGAGCAGGGCTACATGGCAATTAATCATTTGTATAAAAAGTTAGTATTGCAGGAAACGGTAGAGAAAACCCATTATATTCCGCTGGAAATTATTCTGAAAGAGAATTATTTTCCTGCACGTAAGTGATTTTTTTTACGCACCGTTATTTAATTAATCTCGCAAAGGCGCTAAGTCGCAAAGTTTTTAATCTTAGTAACTTAGGATCTTAGCGACTTAGCGTCTTTGCGAGAAACTATTTCTTCACCTTCACAACCAAAGGATTATTAATCTTTTTAGCAAACGTACTCAAATACGTTTCCCATTCTTGTTTTGTCTGAAACGGACTTCCTTTTTTCCATCCAAAACCAACATAATAAATCGCTTTATTGTTTTTTACTTCAATATTGCCGTAAAGGTTGCTTAAGTCTTTATCATTAGTAATATGGTTGTCAAAACTCGTTAAAGTATTTTTTGGAGCCACGATTCCGGTACCAATTTCAGAATCATCTATAGGTTCCCAATAGCTTAACCAGCCTTCTTTTACATTCGTTCCAATAGTTCCTTTTTTATCGTGAAGTGTTAGTCCGGCAGCTATTGATTTTGTTCCGGTAACGTTAATCTCAAAACGGGAAAGATAACTGCCGTAATCCAGACTAATTAGTTTCGACTCGGTTATTTTATTGCCTTTTGCATCCCAATCGGCGTAGGTCAGGATGAAACTTGTTCTGATTGGCCCTGTTGTAATGGTTTTCCAGCTGATAAAATTCTTTGAAAAAAAGTATTGATTATCAACTTTAACAGCAATTCCGCCCACACCACGGCTGTCACCCACATGAAAATTATCCAGACCTTCGCCAGTATCTTTATGATATGTTCCGGTTCCGTTAGTGGCTTTTTCGTACCATTTATTGATAATAGGGTAATCTACTCTTTTTAACCACGCATCAATTCCACTGGTTAAAGTTCCTCCTGCAATGTTGTCTTCAACCATTTTTTGAGCCACAGGACCGTATGTTCTAAAAGCTACTTTATTGTTTTCCCAGGCATAATCATCGGTACGTTCGGGAACAAATCTTGAATAACAGCTGACAGTTTTTGATGCTGATGGATTTTCGGCTACTAAAACCTCAAAAGCTTTGTGCGATGAAGCGCTTATCTTAGGCTGAAACAATAACACATCAATGGTTCCGTCGCCATCGTTGTCTATAGCCTGACTTTCTAAAAAGGTATTGGTACCAACTTCTTTTACAGCATAATTTTCCAGTTTAGCCGATGTTGGTAATCCAAGCGATTTTTTAGTTAATTCTACCGTTTCAAATTCACGGTTTATGGGCAGGGAATTGCTTACCGTAATGATTTTATTTTGAGCATAAAGTGCAAAATTGCCGGCGAGAATGGCGGTGAGTAAAATATGTTTTTTCAAAGCTTTACAGGTATTAATTGATCTAAAATTAGATTGTTTTTTTGAATCATAAAAATACAAATCAAATATAACTTTAGAATCCGGAATTGGGGTAAAAAAGTACAAAGTGTTATTTTTGAATATGTTGACTCTTTTTTTTAAAAGTTGAGTTAAAAACTTTTTTTGAGTGATTAGGGAGTGTCTTTTTTATATGACTTAATTAGTATTCAGGTACTTATACGTGGTTTTAATTAATAATTTATTTGTTGCTTTGTCAGTATTATTAACCCCTAAAAACAATTAAAATGGAATCAGAAAGCAAACAAGTTACAGGTACAAAGAAAGAAACGATAGATATCCTGTCTGGTAGTCAAAGAAGTGTGGATTTGGGAACCAACACACCTTCTTTGGAAATTAAAATTACGAATGAAGGACCTTCTAACAGTGTCTTAGTTTCCGGAAGCCATTACGAATTAAGAAGCGGTCATCAAAATACCTTTAAATTAGGTGATTTGACAAGTGGAAGTGTTATAACTCTTCAAAATAAAGGGATGGAACGTGCACGAGTTCAAATCTCCTGGTAAACGTATTCCTTCAGAAAGAAATCCATGCTCTGTTTGGTATGGATTTCTTGAAATTTTCGATCAACTTAGAGATCGCTCTTTTGATCATTATTTCCTTTTTTATTTCCATAAATACCATGAGGCTTCACCTTGTAAATACTTCAAAGTTTGCGAAAGCCCATCATTTTTTTATTAAATTAGAAACATTTTTCAGGTTACTTGTTTCCTTAGATAAACAGGCAGGCTTAAAAGGTATTATTTTAATGATGCTGCAATTTCTTATTTTATTTTTTGTAATTTACATTACTCGTAACCTCTATCAGGTTATTGTATAATCAAATGTAAATAAGAGTATGGATGTTAAATGTATAATTTTCGACTGCGATGGCGTTCTTGTCGATACAGAAAAAATTGGTAACGGAATCTTGCTTGAAATGGCAGCCGAGCATGGTTTCGAGATGAAACTGGAAGATGCGTACCGCGATTTTAACGGCAGGAATTTGAAAGAATGTTTCCTTCATATTGAAAATGCGATTGCCAAAAAATTACCGGACAGTTTTGAAAATGAATATCGCGAGAAAAGTTTTGAAGCTTTCAAAACGCAGGTTAAACCAATGGAAGGTATAGTCACATTTTTAAATAAATTGAAAATCCCGTATTGTGTAGCGTCCAGCGGTCCTCTGGATAAAATTCGCTTAAATCTTGAAGTCGCAGGTTTACTCGATAAATTCGAAAATAAAATATTCAGTTCTTACGAAATTCATAGCTGGAAACCGGAACCTGGAATTTTTCTGCATGCTGCAAAAGAAATGGGTTTTATTGTAGAAGATTGCATTGTTATAGAAGACAGTAAAGCCGGAGTAATCGCCGGAATCCGGGGCGGTTTTAAAGTTTATGGTTTTGCCAATGGATATAACAATGAAGACCTAGAAAAAGAAGGCGCGGTGCTTTTTAATTCGTATGCTGAGTTAGATTTTTTGCTTCAGGTTTAAGAAGTTTCAGGTTTCAAGTTTCAGGTGTCGTTGTGATAGTGTAGCATCTTACTACTAAAACATAGTATTGAATTTTAAAAAAAGTTCCATAGGAACGAATCATATTGTAGAGATGGATTTTTATCCATCTTACGGTATTGGATCGACAAAGATTGACGACATTCTTTGAGGCATTTCTTGTGTGATTTCTCCCCTCCGTCAGAAATGGCAAGATTGTGTTTAGGAATGTTCTCAAATTCTCTAATGATGATATTTTCTAATTCCCACATCCTTCAATTTCCTCATTATCAAAATCTCTTATTTAAATGTAATTTGTTACAATAAAATAAAATTTTATATATTTGGTTGTAGATATTCTTTTTTTTAGCACAACAAATTATCAAATTGTAATTTTAGTAACATAAGTAAGAATGTCTTTTTTGCTTGAAAATAGCTTCTCCCAAAGAGGTTGTCTTTAAGATTGTGGTTTTCAAAAGCTGCAAACTAACCTACAGACAGAAACAAAATGACGAAATTTTTAATTAGAATTTTAGTTCTATTAATACCCCTTTTCAATCCAATTGTTAATGCCCAAATAAAAAAAATTGGAGTTCCATTTATTACCAATTACAACCCGAAAACGTATAAGGCCGCTTCAGAAAATTGGGATCTTTTGCAAGATTCTAAGGGCATGATGTTTTTTGCCAATCATTTTGGCATTATGCAATTTGATGGTGTACGGTGGAGTATTGTCACGCAACCGGAAAACAGAAGTATGGTCAGGTCTCTTGCAATTGATAAAAATGATAAAATCTATGTAGGTGCGCAGGGCGAGTTTGGTTATACGGCTCAGTTGCCAAACGGACAGTATAAATATACTTCTTTAGTTAAATTATTACCGGTTTCAGAACAAAATTTTGGAGATGTTTTGTATACCGTTTTACTAGATAATGAAGTTGTTTTTTTCTCTAATGAAAAAATCTTTCTCTACAAGAATAACAAAATAAAAGTAATAAGATCAGCTACTAATTTTGATGAATTTTTTAATGTTTCTTCCGCTATTTATGTATTAGACCATGTAAAAGGGCTGTTAAAGCTTAAAGATGATGTTTTAATACCAGTTGCAGATGGAAAAAAGTTTGTCGGAATGAAGATTCGAAAGGCTTTTGAAACCAAACAAGGTTTAATGCTTCTTACCCAGAAAGATGGCATCTTTGTTTATAATAACAACCAACTACAACCTTTTGTAACTGAGGTTGATTATTTGCTAAAGCAAAATCAGATCTCAACAGGTATTTTGCTTTCTGATGGATATATCGGAATAGGAACACGCCAAACCGGGTTGATAGTTGTGGATAGTTCAGGTAATTTGATTCAGCATATTAACAAACAAATGGGGTTGCAGAACGAATATATTACGAATCTGAAGATGGATGTTGCAGGTAATTTATGGGTGACGCTAAAAGAGGGAATTTCGCTGATTCAGATTACTTCACCCTTATCAAAAATACTGGATGCATCAAATTCTGAAACCAAGATATATTGCAGTCAGATTTATCAAAATAAACTTTACATCGCTACGGATAATGGCGTTTTTTGGCTGGATTGGGAAGCCTACAAAAACGGTCAACAGGAAAAAGTGCATTTTCAGCATATTTCCGGAATGTCAGAAAACGTATGGAATGTTGGTGTTTTTGGGAATTCATTACTGGCTTTTGAAAAAAACGGTGTTTTCGAAATCTCCGGTAATTCGGCAAAATTATTAGCTAAAACAGATGGCGCCTGGCAAGGGGTGCTCATGCCCAATCATCCTGATTTACTATTGGTGGGCGGTTATAACGGATTGTATTTATTGAAGAAAATAAATAATTCATGGGTATTTCAGCACAAAATAAAAGGTTTTAATGAAAGCAGCAGAATTATCGTAACCGATGCAGCAGGGAATATCTGGATTGCTCACGGTTATAAGGGAATTTATAAACTGAGGTTTAATACAACATTCGATACCGTTTCAGACATGCAGTTTTACAATCAGGCAGCAGGTTTTCCGTCGAGTTTGTTTCTGAATACGTTCAGGATTAATAATCAGATTCTTTTTGGGACAACAAAGGGCGTTTACAAACAAGATGTTCGTTCAAAAAAAATGATTCCGGATAATATGTTCAAAAAATATCTGGGGATGGACAGTCATATTCGTTTGCTTAAAGAAGACGACCAAAATAACATCTGGTACATATCAGGAGAAAATACCGGTAAAATGAGTCAAAGAGCAAAAGGTAATTTTGATATAGAGGAATTACCGTTTCGAAAACTAAGATATCTCTATATTCCGGGTTTCGAAAACATTCAGACCACTGCCAGCGGAGATGTATTTTTTGGAACTCAGGACGGTTTGATTCATTATAATGCAACCAAAAAGAAGAAATACCAATCGAAATATAAAGCCGTTATTTCAGAAGTAAAATGTATTTTTCCGAAAGACAGTTTGTTGTTTTCCAGCAGATATGATGTGCTTCCGACCCATACAGAATCTTCGAAAGAGCAGCTTTTACCTGTTTTAGCCTATTCAAATAATGCCTTGCATTTTTCGTTTGCTTCCCTTTGTTATGACGAAGCCGATGCTACAAAATACGAATATTGGCTGGAAGGTTTTGAACCCAAATGGTCGGATTGGAATCTTCAGACTGAAAAGGAGTACACCAATTTACCCGAAAACGAATACATTTTTCACGTCAGGGCAAAAAACATATACGATGTGGTCAGTGAAGAAGCTATTTTCAGGTTTGAGGTTTTGCCGCCCTGGTACCGAACAATTTGGGCTTATATTTTGTATCTGATGCTTTTTGGAGTTTTGATTTATGCGATTATTAAGTATCAAAAGAACCTCGCAGAACAGGATCGTGAACAATTAATTCTAAAGCAGGAAAAGGAATTGTTGCGAAACCGCGCCGAATTAAACGAGCAAAAACTGGCTTTGGAACAAGAAAATATGGCGATTATGAAAGAAAATCTCGAAACAACAATTAATCTTAAAAATGCCAAAGTAGCTTCGAATACCGTTAACCTCATCCATTTAAATGAAATTTTACTTTCGATCAGAGAACTCATCGGTCAGATTGATAAGAAGAATGATTTTAATACCAACTTTGGTTTATTGACCAAAATCAACCGAATCATCGACCACGAATTGCAAGGCGATCAGCACTGGAATGAGTTTGAAGAGATTTTTAATCAGCTTCATGATAATTTTATGCAACGATTAAAAACAAGTTTTCCGGAATTGACTCCGCGTGATATGCGATTGTGTGCTTATTTGCGAATGAATTTTAATACCAAAGAAATTGCACCGCTTTTAGGAATTTCTGTTCGCGGTGTGGAAGACACGAGATATCGCATTCGGAAAAAAATGCAGCTTCCTTCGGATGCGAATATTACAGAGTTTATTTTGAATTTTTAAATGTGTTTATTTTTTCTCGCAGATTTGGCAGATTTTTTTTGATGCTATAATCTATGACTAATATCTTCACGAAGATTTTAAAAGATTTAAGCAGATTTGTGCCGGTCTTTTATTTTAGAGCGGATTAATTCCAAAACTTCTGGATTAATAGCAATTCACTTTGAATGTGTTTAAAAATACATCTTAAGGAGTTTTTTTATAACTAGTAAAATCTCAGGTAGTTTTACGCGTTTTGACCGCTATTTACTACATTTTTTTACAAACACCGTAGTCAAACCGTATCTAAAAATTAACGTTCTGGGTAGTTTATTTGTTAATATTGTCATCTTATTAATACAATATAAGTCTGTTTTTAAAAAAATAGAGGATTTATTGTGTTAATACACTTTACTAACAAAAAACTAAAAAAAATGAAACAAAAAGACTTCATTTTCGGCCGACCACCGAGAAGCAATTACAATGGATTAAAGAGGTGTGTAATGTTATTGATTCTGGCATTATCTCCACTTCTAAAAGTGCATTCACAATGCAACACCTTAATTTGGTCAGATGAGTTTAACGGGACAACCGTAGATGCAACCAAATGGCAAAGTATTTCCGGAAATGGCTGTCCTTCGCTCTGCGGATTCGGAAATGCCGAGGCACAACGTTACGATCCCGCTCAGGCAACAATTGTCAAAGAAGGAACAAACAGTTATTTGAACATTCAGGCAAAATATGAGCCTAATGCACAATATCCACAGCAACCTTACGCTTCTGCAAAATTGACAACAGAAGGTAAATACGCCATCAAGTACGGTAGAATCGAAGCCCGTATGAAGTTATCATCAGGAATGGGCGCCTGGCCGGCATTCTGGATGTTACCCGCAGGTACGTCTAACTGGCCGTTTACAGGCGAAATTGACATCATGGAAGCCAAACACAGAAACCCAAAATCTGTAGACGGTACGATTCATTATGACGGAGGCGGTTATCATTACACCGGTAGAAGTTATGCTTCGCCGACTGATTTGTCTACTGAATTTCATGTGTATGCCGTAGAATGGGGACCAAATATCATTAAATGGTTTATTGACGGTAATTTATTTCATACTGCGACGCCAAATACTACGGTAAATGGAGGATGGCCTTTTAATGATCAACAGTTTTATATCATTTTAAATCTTGCTGTTGGTAGCGGAGGAACACCTTATACCAGTGTTAACGGCGCAGGAGTGGAGCCAATCCCGGCTGACTTTCCGGCAAAATTGCAAGTTGATTATGTTCGTGTTTACAGCGGTAGTTTTACGTATGGTGTACTGGGGAATGCAAAAGTATACCAAAACCAAACCGGTAAAACGTATTCTATAAATGCCATTTCCGGAGCCACTTATAACTGGACCGTTCCTGCCGGAGCTACCATTACTTCAGGACAAGGAACCAACACCATTACGGTAAACTGGGGAACTACGGGAGGAGATGTTACGGTAGCCACTACCGTTTCAGGCTGCTCCGGTAATACCTATAAACTGGCAGTGACAACAGAAGTGCCTTTACCGGTAGAAAGAATCTACGAAGATTTTCAATCGAACAGAAATATTGTATATGGACTTAAAACCGGAGTGCTGACAGAAGCAGTGGCAAATCCTTCGGCTACGGGAATCAATACCTCAGCTTTGGTAGGGAAATATGTTCGTAATGCATCTGAATTATACGATGTTTTAAATATTAAAAATGTAGTGATTAGTAATGCCAATGATTATGTGTATGGCAGAAAAAAACTTTCGTTTGATATCTATACCTCAGCGCCTGTTGGTACCAAAATTTCGATGCAACTCGAAAATAGTCTGGTCACCACGGCAACGAATTTTCCATCAGGAAGACATAGCGGTTACAAAGCTACAACCACAGTTCAGAACAAATGGGAAACCATTGAGTTTGAATTTGAAAAAGTAATTGACGCTAATACAAGCGCCTTGTCGATCAATAACGTAGTATTCCTTTTTGAATCAAATTCGAATACCGGTACGACTTATTATTTTGACAACTTACTGACCAGAGCTGCGCCTGAAAAACCAATTATTGCTACAGATGTTTTACAAAATTATGATGGTATCAATAAAATCATCAAAGGAACAACTACCGGAGTATATTCTGTTGTAGCAAATCCGGGAGCAAATTCAGTGAATAATTCTGCCAATGTGGCGAAGTATGTTCGAAATGTAACCGAGCAATACGATGTGCTTTTCTTTAATACACAAAGTACTATTGAAGATGCAGGTTTACTGAAAAATCAGACTAAAAAAATCATGATCGATGTGTATACTTCAGCACCAATAGGAACGGTTGTAAGTCTGAATTTAGAGAACAGTGCAACCTCGCTTCCTGCAAATTTTCCAACCGGAAGAAACAGTAATTATGTGGCGATCACCACCAAACAAAACCAGTGGGAAACGCTGACTTTTTATTACAACTCAAGTCCTGACGAAGGAACTTCAAACCTGGCAGTAAATCAAATGGTGATATTAGCCAATTCAGGTTCTTATACCAGCGATACGTATTATTTTGATAATATCAGAATTGGTTCTACTAAATTACCGGATACTTTTACACCGGGAGTAGTTTATGAAGACTATCAAACCGTTCACAATATCACTTTTAGAGATGCGATTGGAACGTATACACCCAACACGCCAAATCCAAGTGCAAGCGGAATCAACACATCTTCGAACGTTGGAAAATATGTTAGAAAATCAACAGAATTGTATGATAACTTTTCATTCAATACCACTTTAACCAATATTGGGGATTTTAAAAGCGGAACCAAAAAGTTTGCTATGGATGTCTATACTTCGGCTCCGGTTGGATCTGTAATTTCATGGCAGGCAGAAAGCAGTGCTTCGATTCCGTCTAATTACCCGGTAGGAAGACATAGTATTTATCAGGCCGTTGTAAAACAAACCAATACCTGGCATACACTGACATTTACATACGCAAGTGCGCCGGATGCATCAACATTAGACAGTGAAGTAAATCGTTTTGTTTTCTTGTTAGAACCGGGAACGAGTTCCGGAAATACATATTATTTTGATAATATCAGAGCTGTAAATTTAGTAACTACAGATGTTCCTCCTGCTACTTTGCCAGCACCCTGGACAAGCAATGATTTAGGTGCCGTAACTCCAGCCGGAGAAGCTACTCATGCTAACGGAACTTTTACGATCAAAGGATCAGGTACAGATATTTGGGAATCAAGCGATCAATTTCAATTTGTAAACCAGCCTATAACAGGTGATGCTGAAATTATTGCCAAAGTAAATTCACTGACCAATACAAACACTTACGCTAAAGCGGGAGTAATGTTCCGTGAAACATTGACGCCAACTTCTAAACACGCGATGACGGATATAACGGCCGCAGCGGGAGTAGAATTTTTATCGAGAGACGTTGCTTCAACACCAACGGTTGCTCAGGGCGCTGCAGGAACTACTCCAAAATGGCTTCGTCTGGTAAGAGCAGGAAATGTATTTACCTCTTATTCTTCGGATAACGGGACCACGTGGACGCCAATTGGTACGCCAAAAACAATTGCCATGGCCAGTACCGTTTATGTGGGAATGGCGGTGACATCCCATGCCAACGAAACTTTAGCAACGGGAGTTTTTAGCGATGTTACAGTTCGCAATATTACGCCACCAACTAATAATGTCAATTTAGCTTTAGCAAAACCAACTGTAGCTTCTACAGAAGAGAATGCTACTTTTTCTTCGGCGAAAGCCACAGACGGAGATGCCGGGACCAGATGGGCCAGTAGTTTTGCCAATGCAACTGAATGGATTTATGTTGATTTAGGGAGTAATTACAACATCAATCGTGTGGTATTAAAATGGGAAGCGGCTTTTGCAACCCAATACAAAGTACAAATTTCATCCGACCTGAATTTTACCGAAAGCAAAACCGTAAACACACAAACGGCGAGCGATGGAGGAACAGATGATTTGGTACTGAGCGGTACAGGAAGATATATTAGAATTTTATGTACCACAAAAGCTTTGGCGCCATACGGCTATTCTTTGTTTGAAATTGAAGCTTACGGATCTTCTTCTACGGCTAAAAAAGCGGAAGTTCTAACAGAAGAAACTGAAGTGACAACTACCGTTTTTGCTATGTATCCGAATCCTGCAAATAATTATGTGCAACTTTCGATACCTGAAAAATTAGACAACAAAGTGGTAACGATCTATGATGATTCAGGAACATTGCTAATAGAGAAAAAAGTAAATACTGATGAAAGCCAAATTGATATTAGCAGACTAAAAAGAGGAATCTATATTCTAAACTTTAAATCAGACCAAAAAAGCTGGTCTAAAAAATTGATTAAGCAATAATTATAAAATCCGTTGGGCGCGATGTGTTTGTTAGTATGAACATTGTGCCTGGCGGATCAATTACCACTTTTTCAAAAGTCTTTTGATTTAAAATCTATTTACATAACCCCAAAATAATTTAGATATGAAAAAAAACAAACTTAGAAGATTTTCTCTTCTGACAACACTATTTCTGGTTTTGTCAAACTTGATGTACGGGCAGGGACCTATACCTTTTACCATTAGCAATACGTCTACATTTAATGACAGTGAATTGTATGTGGCCATTGTTGGTATCGATTATACTACCGGCAATCACGTTTGGGTCAATGCAAAAACAAGTCAGGTATTACCCATGAATGCTTCTTATAATACCGTTACAGGGCCAACAATTGGTGGAAATACCGGTCCGGGGCAAAACTCAAAATATGCCGCTTGTTTTACCAAATTAAGTGAGATTCCCAACAAGACTTTTACACTGCCGCAAATTGCAGGTTGCAGGGTCTTTATTGCCAAAGGGCAACAATTGTATTTTTATTTTTTTGGCGCAAGTGGCGCACCTTCCGGATATACATCGCCAAATCCGTTGAATGCAACAGATCCCAATCAGGGCATTTTATATGAAATCATCGAATTGACCAACAATCAATATGGTTTCTTTGGAAATCCATCAAGAGTAGATTCGTATAAATATCCAATGGGATTAGAATTATTTGGAGCAAACGGATATCAAAAACGTGTAGGTGAATTAAAAAAACACGCTGATATTGTGGCAGCTTTCAAAGCCAATGTTCCGGCGGAATTTCAGGGTTGTGTCAACAATACTACAGGTGAAATTACGGCTCCATCAAAGACTCCTGCTTTTGCAGACGGAACCGGAGGAACTTCTGTAGGTGCTCAGGCCAATTATCTTAAACCTTATATTGATGCCATTTGGAACAAATATAAAAATGAAGATTTAATTTTTTATGCCGGAGATGCGGGAGTTTTCAAAGGAAGAGTGATTGGGGAACAACTGGAAATGGTGGGACAATCAGGAGGATTTGTTGGTCGTACGGGACGCGTACAAAACAGGCCTTCGACTCAGGAAGCTCTTGAAGGAAAAGGTGTTCTGGACAGAAGACTGGTTGATGGAGATTTAGATCTTGTGATTCAGGCCCAATTAACAGCTGCGATAAACAGACATGTTGTGAATACGACAACTGCAAATCCGGGGCAACAAAACTGGTACGATGCATCGAAATTCTATCAGGTGAACCCTACCAACCATTATTCAAAATTCTGGCATTTACCGGGAATAAGTGTCGATAATCTGGCTTACGGGTTTGCTTATGATGATGTGGCAGATCAGTCGCCATCGCTTCATACGCCTCAGCCTACGAAAGTAATTGCAACCTTTGGAGGATATGCCGGAACAGTTCCTTCAGTTCCCGCTACTACAGACGTAATTACCGTTTATAAAGATTGCAATTATGCCGGATTCTCAGGCGGATTAACCATTGGAGATTATAATTTGGCACGTTTGAATTCTTTAGGCGTTTTAAACGATGATATTTCTTCATTAAAAATCACACAGGGATTTCAGGCAATTTTGTATCAGGATGATAATTTTACAGGTGCTTCAACCGTAATCAATTCGGATAATGCATGTTTGAATACAACCTGGAATGACAAAGTAACTTCTGTTCGTGTAATCGCAAACGGAACAACTACTTTAGGAAATCAAACTTTCTTTTTGCAAAACAGAAACAGTGGTTTATACATGGATGTCTGGAATGCGAATTTATCGAATGGCGCTCCTATCAACCAAGGTGCTTTAAATTCAGGAAATAATCAGAAATTTACACTTACCCATTTAGGCGACGGATTGTATAAAATCATTGCGAATCATAGTGGTCAGTCCTTAGATGTAAATAACTTTAATAAAGCCAATGGTGCCCGTGTAGAGCAATATCCATACAATGCGACTACTAATCAGCAATTTGTGTTGGTTGCTACAGGCGATGGATTTTATAAAATTGTAGCCAGACATAGCGGTAGAATAGTAGAAGTTGCAGGAGCAAGTACAGCATCCGGTGCTATTGTGCAACAATGGGATAATAACAACCAAACTTGCGGACAATGGAAATTAGTTCCGGCTACAAGCTCACAAACATCGGTTTTAATTCAGGCAGAAGATTATTCAGCGATGAGCGGAATTCAGGTAGAAGCTACAACAGATACCGGAGGAGGTTCGAATGTGGGCTATACGGAAACTGGTGACTGGCTGGCGTATAACAATATCACTTTTCCAACAACGGGATCTTATCTAATTGAATATCGTGTAGCAAGTGGTGTCGCTGGTGGCAGATTGTCATCTGATTTAAACGGAGGAACCATTGTTTTAGGCAATGTTGATATACCAAATACAGGAGGATGGCAAAATTGGCAAACCGTTTCTCAAACCGTTAACGTGAATGCCGGAACGTACAATTTTGGTATCTACATTCAGAATACCGGAATGAACATCAACTGGATTAAAATTACAAAAGTGGGCGCTGGTCTTACAGCAAAAACACTTTCGGCAGAAACAGTTGAAGAAGAACCTGTTGCAGTTTTAAACATATATCCAAGTCCGGTAGAAAATACACTTTATATCACAACAGATGTAAGCGGAAGCAAAGTGAGTATCGTAGATTCTCAGACAGGTACCGTATTTTCCGGACGAAAAGTAAATAATAACAGTTTAGATGTTTCGTATTTAAGAAGAGGTGTTTATCTGATCGTTTTTGAAAAAGATGGTACTAAAACGGTCAAACGTTTTATTAAAAAATAGTTTTAAAAGAGATTTTAGGTGTAAGGCTTTAGATTTTAGATGCTAACTCAATCTGAAATTTAAAGTCTGAAATCTAAAATTATTTTCTCCCCCGAAAATTACATATCTATTAATCTATTAAAAAATGTTACTATGAAAAACAATTACAAAGTGATCCAGCTAAAATGGATCTTGATTTTGGTTCTGGGTGTTGTTAATTTATCAGTTGCCCAAAAAAAAGTAATCGCTTACATTCCCAACTGGATTGATCTGAATGCTTTTTCAGGCAGTGTTCAATACAGTAAACTGACGCACATAAATATTGCGTTCGAAAATCCTGATGCTAATGGGTATCTGTCTTTTAATTCAGGAAGTAATACCATTATTAATGCAGCGCATGCACAAAACGTAAAAGTTTTTGTTTCCCTTGGAGGAGGTTCTGTATCTGAAGGAGGTGCTATTCGTGATAATTATTTTAATCTGATTACGAGCGGTAACAGAACAGCTTTTATTCAGAAAATTTATGATTATGTAGTGGCACATAATTTTGATGGTGTCGATATGGATCTTGAAGGGCCTGCGATTAATGGCGATTACGGAGCATTTGTAATTGCTTTGGCGAATAAATTGCATGCTAATGGAAAACTAATTTCGGCGGCACTTTCAGAAGGATATGGTGGGGCAAATGTACCATCCTCTACTTTTGCAGCTTTCGACTGGATCAACATCATGGCATATGATGCAACCGGACCGTGGGCACCGGGAAGTCCGGGACAACACTCTCCGTATAGTATGGCCGTGAACCAGTTTAATTACTGGACGGGCAGAGGATTACCGGCAAGTAAAGCCATCATTGGACTTCCGTTTTACGGATATGGTTTTGGAGCCTCAGCCAATCAGGGAATCTCGTATGCTAATATCGTAGCCCAATATCCTGGGGCAGAAAATCTGGATCAGGTTGGCAACACGATTTATTATAACGGAATTCCAACAATCAAACAAAAAACAACTTTTGCGATTCAAAATGCGGGTGGTGTTATGATTTGGGAATTGTCTCAGGATGCTGTGGGGTCGAAATCATTATTGACTGCAGTTAATCAGGTGATCACAGGCAGTCAGCCACCAACAGGAACAGGTACTTTAATACAAGCAGAAAATTATTCGTCAATGAGTGGTGTTCAGACAGAGCCTACAACAGATACTGGCGGAGGCCTTAATGTAGGATATGCTGATACTGGAGACTGGATGGCGTATTCGAACATTAATTTCCCAACATCAGGTTCTTATGTAATAGAGTACAGAGTAGCAAGTGCCGTGACTGGTGCAAAAATATCATCTGATTTAAATGCAGGAACGATTCAGTTAGGTACTGTAAATATTCCCAATACAGGAGGCTGGCAAAATTGGCAAACGGTATCTCAAACCGTAAATGTAAATGCCGGAACGTATAACTTCGGAATCTATATTCAAAGTTCCGGGGTGAACATCAACTGGTTCAGAATCACAAAGTCCGGCGCAGCGTTAACTGCAAAATCGGCTTCTCCTGAAGGAACAGCTGAAGGAATTGCAGGTCTGAACGTTTATCCAAACCCTACAGAAGAAACACTTTTCTTTTCTACAGAAGTTTCCGGAGCAAGCGTAAGTATTATTAATTCAGAAGGCGGAGCAACGGTTTCAACACAAAAAGTCAATAACAATACTATTGATGTTTCGACTTTAAAATCCGGAATCTACCTGATTTTAGTAGAAAAAGACGGAATCAAAACGGTGAGACGTTTTATTAAGAAGTAAGATTTAACTGTAAATATTTAACCGCAAAGTGCGCAAAGCTTTTTAAATGTAATAGCGTTATAAAACACAAAGTTCGAAAAGCTTTATGTTGAACCAGCTTTGCGAATTTTGTGTTTGCTAAGCGTAACGTGAGAAAAAAAACTTTGTGCACTTTGCGGTTAATTTTTCAGCCAATACTATTGCAACCCCAAATACCAAATTAGATATGAAAAACAATTACAAATTTCGATTGAGCTTACTCGTATTTCTTGCTTTTAGTGGTTTTGCCATCGCACAAACGTCTTTAGGTTCGAGTAAAACTTTTATGAATAATTTAAAGAAAGAACTGGTGAATGCTGCCACTTCAAAAAGCGCTGAAAAAACAGTTGTGCTTCAGGTTGATAATTCCAAAAACTTTAACGGAAAAATAAATTATAAAGAGTCAAATGCGTCAAGTGAATTCTTAATCGGAGAAATTAAGAATATTGCCGGATCTTCCTTTTATATCAAGGTGATGGACAAATCGCTCGAAGGTCATATTATTTTCAAGAAGACAAAAGAAGCCTATAAATATTATTCAGATACAAAGGGAAATGCCTATGTTTCTAAAGTTGATATTAATACTTTGGTTTGTATTGATTATAGAAATGTTCCTGAAAATACCAACAAAATAACAAGTAAGGCTGAAGCGGCCCAAATTGCTCCGGCTTTATTGAATTTACAAAGTTTACCGGGTGCAGCAGGTTGTGTATTGTTAGATTTTGACGGATATAATATGCCGGCAGGAAATCTCTGGAATAACGGAAACGCCATCAATGCGGCACCATCCGGCATGAGTGATGCCGATGTGCAACAACACTGGGAGGTAGTTTCTGAAGATTACAGACCTTTTAATTTAAATGTAACAACGAGTGAAGCCGTTTTTAATTCGTATCCCAGAAACAGAAGAATGCGTGTGGTGGTAACTCCAACCAATACAGCAGCCCCGGGGGCGGGAGGTGTTGCCTATATTGGTTCCTTCAATTGGGACAATGATGTACCGTGTTGGGTATTTATTACTTCGGGTAAATCTGGTGGAGATGCCTCTGCGCATGAAGTAGGTCATACCTTTGATCTGGGACATGACGGACGAACCAATCCTGTTGAAGGTTATTTCCTTGGAATCGACGGAACTGCCTGGGCACCAATCATGGGAGCGGGTTATTACAGACCTGTGGTACAATGGAGCAAAGGAGAATATAATTATGCCGATAATAAACAAGATGATGTCGCTTCGATCGCCGGTGCCAAATTTGGCGTAGGATACAGGGGTGATGATTATGGAGATAATACTGCTTCTGCTGCCAACTTAGATTATAATGCCAATGGAACAATCAATCAAAAAAATGGTATTATCTCTAGTGAAGCCGATTATGATTTCTTTACGTTTAGTACCGGAGGAGGAAATGTTTCGATCAATGCCAATACGGTTGGAAGAGACGGAAATCTACATCTTTTAATCCGATTGTATAATTCGGCAGGAGCTGAAATGGGAACGTATTGGAATTCTGATCCTTTTGCTTTAAACGCTTCTATGAATGTAAACTTGCCAGCAGGTAAATATTTTATTGGTGTTGATGGTACCGGAGCAGGAAATGCTGGTTACGGTGGCTATTCGGCTTATGGTTCTATCGGGAGTTATTCGATTACCGGAACGATTCCGCCGGGAGGAAATATTAGTGCGTCGACTGATGTTATTACCGTTTATAAAGATTGCAATTATACCGGATTTTCTGGCGGTTTAACCATTGGTGATTATAATATGGCTCGTTTGAATTCTTTGGGCGTTTTAAACGATGATATTTCTTCGCTTAGAATCACACAGGGTTTTCAGGCAATTTTGTATCAGGATGATAATTTTACGGGAGGATCTACGGTCATTAATTCGGATAATTCATGTTTGAATACCACCTGGAATGATAAAGTAACTTCAATAAGAGTAATCGCAAACGGAGTGACGACTTTAGGAAACCAGACTTTCTTTTTGCAAAACAGAAATAGCGGCTTGAATATGGATGTTTGGAGTGCCAGTTTATCCAATGGTGCCAATATCGCACAAGGAACTCCTAATTCAGGAAACAATCAGAAATATACCTTCACACATTTGGGTGACGGATTGTATAAAATCATTGCAAACCATAGCGGACAATCTCTTGATGTAAATAATTTCAACAAAGCCAATGGGGCCAATGTAGAGCAATATCCGTATAACGGAACCACCAATCAGCAGTTTGTTTTAGTTGCGACGGGCGACGGTTTTTATAAAATTATTGCGAGACATAGCGGAAAAGTGGTTGAGGTTGCCGGAGCTAGTACGGCCAATGGAGCCAATGTGCAGCAATGGGATAACAACAACCAAACGTGCGGACAATGGAAATTGATTGCTACAACAACAGCACAAACTTCAACGTTAATTCAGGCCGAAGATTATTCAGCGATGAACGGAATCCAGACTGAACCTACCACAGATACCGGCGGAGGATTAAACGTTGCGTACACAGACACAGGAGATTGGCTGGCGTATAACAACATCAATTTCCCAACAACTGGTTCGTATTTAATAGAATACAGAATTGCAAGTGCTGTTGCCGGAGCCAGAATATCATCTGATCTAAATGGAGGCACCATCATTTTGGGCAATGTTGATATTCCGAATACGGGAGGATGGCAAAACTGGCAAACGGTTACGCAAACCGTAAACGTGAATGCCGGAACGTACAGTTTTGGAATCTACATTCAGACCAGCGCAGTAAATATCAACTGGATCAGGATTACCAGAATTGGTGCTGCGGCAATAACTCCCGTAGCTTCTACTATTATTATGGAAGAAACAGGAAATGATCCTGGTCTGACGATATACCCAAATCCGGTAGACAATATACTTTTCTTTACAAAAGATGTAGTGGGAGAAAGGGTTTCGATAGTTGATTCTCAAACTGGAAATTTGATTAAACATCTGGAAATTAAAGAGAATAATATCGATGTTTCAAATTTAAACAGAGGTGTTTATTTGATTGTTTTTGAGAAAGACGGTAAACAAATCGTGAGACGTTTTATAAAGAAATAATATTGTTAGTTATGTTTTTTTTCAATCTTTGTCAAACTTGTAGATTTTGACAAAGGTTAAAACAATCTTGTCAGAAATGACAAGATTGTTTTTTTTATATAGGTTCCCATTTACCATTTTCTTTCGTAATATCAATAGTAAGGTTTTACCGCAAGGTTCGCAAAGATTTACGCCAAGTTCGCAAGGATTTATTTTTTAATCTCGCAAAGTCCCAGAGTCGCAAAGAAAATAAAAACTTTGTGCCTTCGCGACTTTGCGAGATTATTGCACACTAGCTTAAAAGAAACCTGGCGAACTTGGCGTAAATCTTAGCGGTCTTCGCGGTTAAATCAACATCACAGTAAAACATTAATAATTATTATTCCGTAACAATACGATAAAGACATTTCAGGTTTTAATCCATAAAATTGCAACTTCTCTAAATCCCATTTGCAAAAGCTTAACCTATGATTTCTAAAATTAATTTTGCCTATAAATATTGTTTAGCTATTTTATTTTCCATTTTTTTCAGTTGTACTATTTCAGCACAAAAACAAAAGAAACTGGAAGGAACTCAAATTGCTTTTTTATCTGATGTTCATTTGCAGGATTTATTCGGAACATTTTCTGATAATGATTATAAAGGTATTTTAAATACTAAATCCGGAAAATATACGTTAATGAGAACAATGGCGTCTCAGTTGCATTCGACCCGGATTTTCAATGAAAACTATTTTGCTTTTATTGCGGCTTTAGAAGATATCGCAAAAAGAAAGATAAAATATGTAGCACTTCCGGGAGATTATACAGATGATGGTCAGCCGATTCATGTAAAAGGATTGGAGAAAATTTTAGCTGAATACAGAAAAAAATACAATATCAAGTTTTTCATTACCACAGGAAATCACGATCCCGTTGGACCTTTTGCCCAGGAATCCGGTAAAGAAGATTTTTTAGGAAAGGACGGAAAAAGCCAACCCATTTATAGCAAAGAAGGCCTTTATAAGCCAAATTTAACCATCGAACAGCCCGTTGTTGTAACCGCCGATATTGCTAAAATGGGTTATTTGGGGATTACCGATAATCTGAGAGATTTTGGTTTTTATCCCAATAAAAAATACAAATTCTGGGCAACACCATTTTCAACCTATACGGCTCAAAATTATACTTTCGAAAAAGCCTCTCAGGCCGCATTATTATCCAATAGAGTTTATAATGTAGGGGTGGGTTATGAAGTTCCGGATGTGAGTTATGTTGTTGAACCTGTTGAAGGACTTTGGTTAATGGCGATTGATGGTAACGTTTATATTCCGAAGAAAAACGATGGAGATCCTAAAGATTCTAAAAGTTATGCCGAAGCGAGTACGGGATATAACAATGTACTTTCGAACAAAAAACATCTGATAAAATGGGTGGAAGAAATTGCGGCGGAAGCCAAAAAACAAGGCAAAACTTTGATAGCTTTTAGTCATTTCCCGATGATTGATTTTAATGATGACGCTTCTGCGGAAATAAAAGAATTACTTGGGCCAAACAAATGGCAATTGAATCGCGTTCCGGTTGAAGAAGTAGCGCAGGTTTTTGCAGATGCAGGACTGAAGATTCATTTTGGCGGACACATGCATATTAATGATACAGGAACCAGAACCACTGCAAAAGGAAATACTTTGGTGAATATTCAAACGCCATCGTTGGCAGCGTATATTCCGGCTTATAAATTATTGACGATCAAGAAAGATAATCTGGTCGATATTCAAACCATCACCATTGATGAGGTTCCCGGATATGACGAACTTTTTGATTTATACAAAATGGAATATCAATTCCTGGAAAGCCAAAATACAAAAGACATCTGGAATATTGATATTTTAAAAACTAAAAACTATCATGATTTCACTGATTTTCATCTGAAAGAATTAGTGCGCCTAAGATTCCTTGCCGATGATTGGCCTTCTGCTTTTAAAAATTTTATTCTGAATGTTTCGGCAGAAGATTTATTGGTTTTAGCCAATATTCAATCTGATAAAGATTTTGATGCGATCCTGAAGAATAAAGAAAATTTTAAAAAAGAATGGGCGGAAGCAGAAAATAAAACAGATAAAATCTTAACCGAAAACAATCTCAAAAAGCAAGATTTTAACTGGACAGGTTATGATCTTCTGGTAGATTTTTACCGTTTCAGAAGTGCCGATGAATTGGCTTTGATTGATGTTGGAATAACAAGGGCGAAACAATATAAAGTATTATCCCAGTTATTTTTTGAGAATCACAAAGAAGACACATCAAAAGAAAAACCTTTGCAAAACCAGATGCGATTGTTTCTAATCATCTTTAATAAATTCATGCAAGAAGTTCCGGCAGATCATTTTAGTGTTGATTTGAAAACGGGAGAAATTAAGAACGAAAAATAGTTTCAGGTTTATTTTTGTTTCAGGTTTAAAGTTTTGTTGGAGCGTAATTTAGAACTTGAATTTAACCGCAAAGAACGCAAAGTTTCTTTACATGCAACTTTTATATAAAAACGCAAAGTTCGCAAAGCTAATTGATAAAGCTTTGCGAACTTTGCATTTACTAACCGCAATCTAAAACAAAAAACCTTGCGTTCTTTGCGGTTTAATTTTATCCGCCCCAACCTGAAAACTGAGACTGAGACTGAAAACTACTCAACTCCAGTCACAGGATTCACTCTCACATAACTGCCATCATCATATTTTATCTGATAAGGAGAATTGAAGAATGTACTTGGCAAATAATAATCAGTTGTAATGACTTGAGCCCCGGATTTTTTGGCAGCTTCAAAATGCGTGTAATCATTTTTGCGGGCTTCTTTAGTGTCAGAATCTGCTCTTGTACGGATAATATATCCTTTTTTGACTAAATCCGCAATTTTTAGATCTTCAGAATTGCCTATCATTAATGTGGCAGCTTCTGGTTTTCCCGGTTCTGCGCATATGAAAGCGGCGCGCCCTTTTAACGAAGGATGATTCAAAGCATACATATCTCTTTTGGCTCCGTTGTTATCCAAAATAAATAAAAATTTACCTTTTGCTTTTTTCAGCGTTGGCCAATTGTTGTTTAAAACAGCTTCTTCTAAGGTTTTATATTTTCCACGAACCATATCCGGCGTGATTAGCTTATTGCCTAATCCTTTGCGAAGTTCTTTGTCTAAAGCATCAAATAATTCAGGCGTAAATTTCTCCGCTTTTGTACCTAAGAAACTGTCATCATCTTTTGGTTCCAGCGTAATAAAAACCGGAATGTGATCCGGATTGGCGTCAGACCATTTTTTTAATTCGGCAAGAGCAATTTGTAAAGTATAACAAGAAGTTCTAAAATCAATATCGATCATATGAAAAACTTTAAACCCCGGTTTTTTCATTTCTCCATTCGGATCATAAGCTTCTTGGGATTTTGCCAGGTCCAATCCTTTTGGGTGTGCATATTTTCCGCCTTTAATATCGCCCTGAACATCAATTTCAAGATTTCTTAAGCCTTTATTCAATTGTTCTGTAAGCGGAATATGTGTGTATTGCAGACCTTTTAGGGAACGCGAAGTATCTTTTGCCTGAATCAGATTGTAGAGATCCGGTTCAATATTATGGCGGTAGCTATTGTGCGATCCTATTACCTGTATCTGATTGATTTTTAGATTGTCGTTTTGGGCCTGGGCAGTGTTGTGTATTGCGCCAGCAAGGAATAAGGTAAACAGAATTTGTTTCATGTTTTTGAAAGTGTAATTTTTATTAATACTGAGGACGCAGCACAAGAAAATCACTTTTTTTAGAAAAGACTAAAGTAAAAACCAGATTTGATTTTTATGTTATTTAAAAAAAAAGAAATCGCAATCTGATTATCAATATTGCCTGAAAATAGTAGTATTTCTACATCAAAATAATTCTTTATTTAATTTAAAGATAACGTTCAGGAAAAAAACTTTGGTATTACATTTTATTATTTTACATCACCAAACAGTCCCAAAATAAGTTATGAAAAACCCTGAAAATTTTGAAAAAGCGTATACTGATTACTGGAAAAAGCTCAATGCCTTTTCGTATACGATGACTCAGGATAAAGACTTGGCACAGAATATTGTTCAGGATGTCTTTATTGATTTATGGGAACGAAAAGACGATTTGAATATCAATGCCATCGAACCTTATTTGTTCAGAGCGGTAAAAAATCAGGTTTTCAAACATTATCAAAATAACCGGTTCGATAAGACAATTCTCGAAGATAAATTCGAAGATTATATTATTGATAATTTCAGCTCGATTGATAGTGAAGTAACAGATTTACTTTATTCCTTATTAGACAAACTTCCGGAGAAACGAAAAGAAGTTTTACTGATGTATAAATTTCAGGACATGTCAATTGATCAGATTGCAGATGAACTGGGAATTTCGAAACAAACGGTAAAAAATCAAATTTCATCGGCCTTAAAACAATTGCGCGAAGGCTTAAAAGACCTTGCCTGGCTTGCTCCATTCATTATTTTGAACCAAAAGTTTTAAGATAACTTTCTGTTAATGGTTTCATAATATTTCCCGATAGTACGATTTTACAATTAGGGTACTTACTAGTAATAACAAGTATTATGGTAAAAAGAATCAAACATAGTTTAGAACGTCTTATCGATAAAAGTTCCCGACATAAAACTTCACGAGCAGAAGAAGATCTGCTGAATAATTTTGTTTTAAACGAATATCAAAACTCAAACTGGGAGGAAACTTCAATGGGAAATTCAGATGAAGTTTCTCAAAATATATACGAAAATATTCAACTTAGAATAGGGAAGAAGAAAACCTTCAACCCTTATTTACAATATATGGCAGCTGCCAGTATTCTTTTTCTGGTGGGTTTAGGAATTTTCTATAAACCAAACATTACGGCCGAAAAGCAATTATCATTTAAAACGTCAGATACCCCCAAATCTATCGAATTAAGTGATGGCTCGAAAATTTATCTGGCAGCAAATTCATTATTTCAATATCCTGAAAAATTTAAGGGAGAAGAAAGAAAGGTTTCACTTTTAAAAGGAAATGCATTTTTTGAAATTGCCAAAGACAAAACGCATCCTTTTATTATTACTTCCGGTGAGATTAAAACCAGAGTGGTAGGAACATCATTTCACATTCAGCTTTCAAAATCAAAATGCGAAGTCATAGTCGTAACCGGAAAAGTAAATGTTTCTACAAATGGTCAAAGCATTGATTTGATCCCTAATGAAGAAGCGTTGTTTGAAGCGCAAAAACTGAGTAAACAAATGGCTGATAAATCATTTTTGGTCAATTGGTACAATACAGATGTGACACTGAACCAAACTACCTTAAAACAAGTCATCACCATTTTACAATATAAATACGGAGTTTCATTTCAATATAATAATGAACATGTATTAGCAATGCCATTAACGGTATTCATCAAGAAGGACGCATCATTAGAGAATGTTTTAGAACAAATTAATTACATCACAAACCTAAAATTTAAAGTTTATGGCGAAATAGTAAAAGTAAATTAAAAACAAAAAAGCAGTTGCTGAGAACAACTGCCATTTATAATTAAGTATCGTAAAAAACCAATAACTTAAATCATGTATTTTAAACTTACCTATTTAAATCTAAAGAGAATTGTCTTTTTAGTACTAGCGTTACTGGCCGTGCAAAGTGGCTACAGTAAAACTAATTTCCCTGAAGAACCAAATGTAAAAAATAAAATAGAAAAAGCGACACTTGTTTCTATTTTTTCAAAATTAAGTGCCCAAACTGACTATAAATTCAGTTACGGACAAGCTATTATTGCTGACAATACCATTTACACAGTAAATTATACCAATGAGTCTATCGCTTTGATTTTAAGTGATCTGTCTAAAAAAGCCAATTTCAATTATAACATAAACGGCAAATTAGTTTTAATTCAAAAAACAATAGCGCCTAAAACAGTTACAAATAAAGTAGTTGAAAGAGTGAAGGTAAAAGGAAAAATTCTTGACGAAAACAAAGTACCAATTCCGGGAGCAACCGTTATGGAAACGAGTTCTTCAAACTCAACTGTTACTAATTTTGACGGAGAATTTGAAATCACGGTTGGTGAAGGTAAAACTATCGAAGTTTCGTACATGGGCTATAAAACGAAAACAGTTGCGATTCAAAATAGTTTTATGACAATCCAGTTAGAACCTAATACAGCTGAATTAAATGAGGTTTTGGTGGTGGGTTATGGTAAGCAGTCTAAAAAAGATGTTACCGGAGCTGTTACACAACTTGAAGCGGCAAATTTTAAACAGGGAGTTACTATTTCGCCTGATAATTTATTGCAGGGAAAAGTGGCTGGTGTTCGTGTGGTAAGTACAAGTGGAGAACCGGGAGCAGGAGTAAATGTGACTATACGTGGAGTTGGATCGATCAGAAGCGGAAGTACCCCTTTGTTCGTTGTAGATGGTGTTCCGTTGGCAAATGATGACGTGAGCCCTTCGGGAAGTAATGTAGGTTTTGGATCTTCATCTGCAAAAAATCCTTTGAACTTCCTGAACAGTAGTGATATAGAATCGATTACAGTCTTGAAAGATGCTTCTGCTGCAGCAATTTATGGGGCAAGAGGATCAAATGGAGTAGTATTGGTTACCACAAAAAAAGGATCGAAGGGAGAAGGAACTTTGACTTTTGATACCTATACAGGACTTTCTACTGTGGCTAATAAACTGGATGTTTTAAGTGCAGGCCAATATAGAGGCGCAATTAAGGAACCTGCTTTTGATCATGGCGGAAATACAGATTGGCAAGACGTGATTTACAGAACGGCGGTGACAAAAAACAATGCATTGTCTTTCTCTAAACAAACAGAATCCGGAAACTACTACGCTTCTGTAGCGCAAATGGATCAGGAAGGTATTATCCGCAACAGTAATTTCAAACGTATGTCAGGTAGAATCAATGCTGCCGAATCATTTTTGGATAACAAACGTTTGAAAGTAAAAGTAAATCTTACGGCTAGTGAAACCAAAGATGATGGGGTTCCTACCAGTGATGACGGAGGTTCAAACGGTCAGTTGATTGTACATACTTTGATGGCAAACCCAACGAGATCTGTTTATGATGCTAACGGAAAGTTTACTAATTTCAATATGAACGCGCATTACAATCCGGCTTATTTATTGAGTATCTATGAGGATCAGACGCGTACACTAAGAGTTTTAGGAAATCTTGAAGCTTCTTTAAGAATTGTTGACGGCTTAGAATATAAATTAAACATTGGTATCGATCGTTCTACAGCAGAAAGAAACACAACAATTTACCCAAACGTAACTGATTTAAATCCAAAAGGGAAATATGTTCAAAACAATTTAGATTCGAAAAACTCTTTGATCGAGCATTATCTGACTTATAATTTAGCGCTGGATAAACATAAATTTGAGGTTCTGGGAGGTTTCTCTTATCAAAAATTTGAAAGATCAGGAACAAGTTTTAGTATTGATGGAATCGCTGCACAAGGAGTTGGAATTAAACCGTCTATTAATCCTGGTTTTACAGGAACACAATCCGGAACTACAGGTTATGCCCAGGAAAATGAATTGCAATCTTATTTTGGAAGAATCAATTATACCTTCAATAATAAATACCTTCTGACAGCTTCGATGAGAGCAGATGGTTCGACTCGTTTTGGTGATAATAACAAATACGGTTACTTCCCGTCAGCTGCGTTAGGATGGAATATTTCTAAAGAAAGTTTCTTGGAAAATGTAAGTGCCATAAATAACTTAAAGTTGAGAGCGAGCTGGGGACAAACGGGAAATCAGGAAGTGCAAAACAAATTGACTAAGGCAAGTTATTCCCTATCTGGTCCTGATGGATATTATCTGTATGATGATTTGACTCTGGTAAACGGAGTTTCTGTAACCAGAACAGCAAATCCTGATTTAAAATGGGAAGTAGTTACACAATACAATTTAGGTTTAGACTTCAATTTATGGGGTGATAAATTGTACGGAACTCTTGATTATTTCAATAAAACCACTACAGATGCGATCTTAAACGTTCCGTCAAGTCCTTTAAAACCAACAACAACTGTGTGGACAAATATTGATGGAAAAATTGTCAACAAAGGTTTTGAGTTTATGTTAGGTTCAAAGATAGTAGACACTAAAAATTTTAGCTGGAATATCGATATGAACGGAGCAACCCTAAAAAATAAAATCGAAGACTTACCGGTTTCAGAAATCTTAACAGGAACGATTTCAGGGCCTGGACAATCCGGAGTAAATGCTAACATTTACAAAAGTGGTTACGCGGCAGGTTCATTCTATTTATTAGAACATATTGGGTTTGACAGCAAAGGAGGCAATATTTTTAAAGATCAAAACGGAGACGGTAAAATTGATAACAGTGACAGAATTATTATCGAAGGAGCACTGCCTACTTTTTACTATGGTTTTAATAGCGATATGAGATATAAAAACTTTACATTCTCATTCTCTATCATTGGGCAAACGGGAGGTTATTTGTTGAATAATACAGGATTGAACGCCTTAAACATAAACAACTTAGCTTCTGATCGAAATGTAGCTACAGGGTATTATGAATCTGGTGCAAACCCGACAAATTCACCAATTTTATCGACATTATTCTTAGAAAAATCAGATTTCATCAGATTGAATACAGCTCGTATTGGTTATAATTTTGATCTGAAAGGAGTAAACTGGTTAAACGGACTGACTCTTTATGTTACAGGTCAGAACTTAATTACAATTACGAATTACACAGGTTACGATCCGTTAATCAACAGCCCGAAATCAAGCGGAGGAAACCAATCTATTGGTATCGATTACGCGAGTTATCCAACTTCTAGAACGTTCAGTTTCGGAGCAACTTTAAAATTATAAATCATGAAGACAAAGACATTTTTTAGCATAAAAATTATAACAATATTCTCTTTTATTTTTCTTCTAAACAGCTGTACAGACCTGGACGAAGTAGTATTAGATGAAAAATTAGGAACTGACGCTACAGATCCTGCCGGTGCACTTGCTGCTGCTTATGACAGACTGGGAGACGGAACTTTTACAGATCACGGAGCTGTTTTTGCCATGCAGGAATATACTACAGATGAAGCCATTTTACCAACTCGCGGTAGTGACTGGGGAGATGGTGGAAAATGGAGAGACATGCATGAATTTACATGGAGCTCAAGTAACGCGATTATAGTGGATAACTGGAATTTACTGACGAACGGGATAACACGTTCTTTGACGGCAATTAAGTCAGCACAAGAAAGTACCTTTCCGGAAAAGGCATTATTTTTGGCAGAATCAAAAGCACTTTTAGCCTATTATACTTATACGACATTAGATCTGTACGGACAAGCACCATTTAGAGATCCGCTGAATGTAGATGCACCTTTGCAAATTTTAAAAGCAGAGACTGAAATTGACAAATTAATCACTGATGTTGAAGCTTTGCTGCCAAATCTGGCTGACATTGGCACACAACGAACACACCACGGAAGATTCACCAAACAAGCTGCTTATGCTTTTTTAAGCACCATGTATCTGAATCGTGCCGTATTCAAAGACCGTTACAATGCCACATCTAATTTTAATTTTAATGAACCAGCAGTAACGGGCAGCACAGGAACAGATATGGACCGTGTTATTTATTACACATCATTACTAATCGATTCAGGAAAATATAGTTTAGAAAGTGATTTTTTCAAAAACTTCGCAAGGGACAACGAGAATGGTAAAGAGCTTATTTTTGCTATTTCTCAAAAGATAGATTATATCCGTAACGGTTCTAATAGTTTTGCTTATGTGTGTATGGAGCGTAACCAGCGAACATCTGCTGCAAACAGGGGAACAAATGCTACGTGTACCACTCCTGAGTTTTATGCATCATGGGAAGGTAATCATGATGACCCAAGATTTGAACAACATTATCAATATGCTGATGGCACATGGTTTATGAATGATGGTACTGATGTAAGTGTTCCTGCAACAGACATTGTACCTAAAAGCAGCCCAGCGTTGCCTTGGTTCCATTTTAACAGAGGAATTCAGGCCGGGCTTCAATACGGGCCAATATTATTAGCTTCAGGATCTCTTGAAATGGTAGGTAATCGTATCAAAGTTTCTCCATTAGTTATGGAAAAAAGTACGACTACCAGAATGAATTTTACACCATCATTAACGTTTGCTGATCCTACTAAATCTGTTTTCGCTCAAAACGAAATCAATCAGGGAGCCCGTGTTTTTAAATATGAATTTGATCCTGAAGGAGGAAATGGTAACAGTAATGTGGATATTTCGTTGTTCCGTTTAGGAGGAATTTATGCCATGAGAGCTGAAGCCTATTTTAGAAAAGGAAGCGCAGGTTTAGCGATGATCGATCTTAATAAACTGCGTACCAGCAGAAAAAGAGAATCGTTATTTGCTAATGCTCCGGGAAAAGTCATTACTTCTTTAGACTCAGAGCAATTATATAAAGAATTAGGTTTTGAATTGTATTGGGAATTACAAAGAAGACCACAAAGTATTCGTTTTGGAAAATTTGATTTACCAGGAACTGCAAAACCTGCTTCTCAACCCTTTAGAAGAGCATTTCCAATTCCGCAAACGGTTATCGATCAAAAGGTATTCAAACAAAATGAAGGTTACAATTAAGTTTTTGTGTTAGTTTATTTTTTTTACAAAGAACCTGTTTCGAAAGAGACAGGTTTTTTTTATGTTGAGAATCTTTGAACCTTTGCAACTCTAAACCTTTATTGATTAAAAATAGGGGCGTGCCACCCTCCCGATAAGAGGGCAAAATTACCGTATATATATAGGCCCTCTTATCGGGAGGGTGTCGGGCTTTCGCTGCTACTTCGGTAGCTTAGCTCTATCCCTCACGCAAGCCTCTGTTCGTTTGATACGTTTAGTCAAATTCTACTAGCGATTAGATGTACACAAACTAATCAAAGAAACGCAAAGCGCTGCATCTCCCGTATAATAGGCATACGCCTAATAATGAACCTTTGTCCCTTTGCCACTTTGTTCCTTTGCCCCTTTGTCCCTTTCAAAAAAACCTTTAAATTCTATAAAAACGGAGTGAGATGATATAAGGCTTCACATAGATTCTATGCCTAAATTTGAGAGTGGTTTTTATATTAAATATTGAAAATCAATTGAATAAGAAAAAGCAAATAGCAACAATTCAAAAAAAAATAAAATGATACACCAAATTGATACAACAGACAATATCGTAGCTTTTAGAGCTTTAGCAGAAGTAACCAAAGACGATTTTCTAACAGCAGTTGTTCCGGCTGTAGAACATTTGGTAAAGCAAACCAATGAAATCAACTTTTTATTGGTTTTGGATACCGATATTCAGAATTTTACGGCCGGAGCATGGCTGCAGGATGCATTACTTGGCTTAAAACATCTGGGAAAATGGAAACGAGCTGCCATAGTTACAGACTCTGACGAAATAATCACTTTCACTAACGGATTTAGTTTTGTTGTTCCGGGAGAATTTAAAGGTTTTAAAAAACTGGATTTCAATAAAGCCCTGAACTGGGCCGAAGGAAATATAGAAGTAAAATAATCAACTAACAGACGTTTATAAATTGATTTTGATTGAAGTACCTTAATTCAGATGTCGACTTTAAATTGAGATTGGTTTATGAAATACCCCCTTTATTAATTTAAAATCTATATTATGAAAAATTTATTATTAGTCTGTGTTATGATCCTTTTTGCAGGAACTGTCATGGCGCAGCAAACGCCACAAAAAAAGAATACTACAAAAATAGTGTCAGATCCAACAGCGAATCCGGTACGTTTGGACACCGTTAAAAATACTGCAGCATCTAAGAAAAGTACTGCTCAAAAAGTAGGAAGCGGGAAAAAACAGCCCTACAATACCACAAAAATAGTGTCAGATCCTACAGCAAATCCGGTACGATTAGATACCGTTCAAAATCGTGGGGCTGCTAAGAAAAGTAAAGCTCAAAAAGTAGGAAGCGGGAAAAAACAACAATCCAATACGACAAAAATAGTATCAGATCCTACAGCAGATCCTGTTCATTTGGATACCATAAAAAATCCGGTTAAAAAGTAAAAGTTAGGTCAAACAGTCAGATTACAAAAAAAGTCTATAAAATTAACTATAGACTTTTTTATTTTAAAAATAAGCCACGAATTCACAAATCTTTTATAGCTGATGATGTAGCATAATTCGTGAATTCGTGGCGAACCAATATTTCGTTGATTGTTTCTTTAAAAAAGAAAACACTAAGTTAGTGATTGTATTCGATACCACTACTATCCGTAAGCTCTTTTTTTGCTTTAGATACTTTCGTAAATTGCTTGTAAACTGCTGAGGCTAAAAATGGTAAGGCAAGACCTCCGATAAGAGCAGCAGCTTTATTTTGTCCGGCTTTTTTTAAAACTGCACCCACTATAAGAGAACTTACTCCGGCACAAGCTAATTGTTTAGCAGAAAGATTAGGTATTTTGTTGTTTACTTTTTCGGGTGTAATTCCGTGCAATAATGGATCTATAAAATTTAAATTTTCCATGAGTTTTAATTTATTTAGTTGTACTTTTTTTATGTTAATAGCTTCTCACTATCTGTTTCGTTCTCTATTTTTTCGATTTCTACTTTTTCTTTTTTAATAGCTTGTCGTAATAAGGCAAAAAGACTCATATACACATTAGCCATAAAAACAAGCGAAAATCCTGCCAAAATGTAGCCACGCCAATCATTTAGCAAAAGTTTATAATTACAAAGGATTAAGAAGGCAATTGTAACGTAGTGGCTAAAACAATATTCACACGTAAAGAGATAAAAAACCTTTCGCGATAGAAGGGTTCTGTCGTTTTTAGAATGTTTTACACACCATTCACGAGGTTCTTTAAATATTTCTTCATGCGTGACGGTCCAGCTGATGCAGGCTATGGGAATAGCCAGAACAAATAACCAGACGAGTTGAATTGTGATATCCATGATACAAATACATTTTCTTAATCGTTTTTAATTTGTTTAAAACCAATAATTTAAAATTACTTCATTCACAGTTAGAAAAATTATATAGTTTTGATTTTTTATTATAAAATTTCATATCAGACCTCAATTTACAAAAAATAACCGTTAAGTTCAAATCTTTAACGGTTATCTAAATAAAATATAGTGTAAGAACTAGAAATTTCCGGGATTCGTACTCGGAAAAGGATCATGTGAAACCTCATCTAAATCTTCCTCAATATCTTTCAGATCTTCTTCATCTTCATCATCCGGATCTTTGTCTTTTTCAATAGAATCATCTAAATCTTCCTGATCTTCATCGTTTGTAATTTGATCTTCTCCATTAAGAATAGGCTCTTCGCCCGGATTAGATTCATTTCGGTTATAGTCGTTCGTCTGATGATTGACATCATCTATAAACTCTTCCTGATTTTGATACTTACTATCCTGATTGGCATTTTCTTTATCAATAAGAGTATCTAAGTCCTGATTAAAATCACGATTTTGATGATCGTAATTTTGATTGTTTTGATTTTCCATAGTTAGTATACTTTAGCATTAATTATTTTTTTGCCGAAGGCTTCTTATCATCTTTCGGATTATGTTGTACCTCTCTTTTAGGAGATGTTTCTTTTTTGTCTATTTTTTTATCCACTGACTTTGCACCTGAAGTTGCGGTACTGCTGTTTTTTTGATCTGTATTTTTCATGATACTCAATTTTTAATGGTTTATAATACAAAGCTACTGCCTTACACTGCTAAACTCCTTACAGAAAAATAGGATCTAATTGTATAATTAACAGCAATTTATAATGTAAGTTTTGCTTGTAATACTATAACCAGTATCTACAGAGCAAATTTTATTTTTTCGAATTAAAATTAATGAATTATAACTGACTATCAAATGTTTAAATGATATAACCTTTCAATTAAATCATGTAAGCACTTGGTTGTATTGTCAGCTACATTTGTTGGGCTGGTTAGAGATAATAATTCTCCCCGAATGTTCAATCGTGAATTAAAAGAGAATTAAAAAACTGTTTTTTTTAAACATTTAAAAATCCTGAACAACTATTAAAAAAATGAAAAAATTTCTATATCAAAACAGTTTATCAATTGTGTTTCTGTTGCTTTTTATCGGAGCCTTTTTAGGTCAGATAATTTTTGGTATTGAAGAATATAATAAAGAGCTTATAGAAAACGGTGGTCATGCGGTTACGATGAGTAATTATCTGACCACCGGACATTTTATTGAAGCCACTTTTGAGAATTGGGAAAGTGAGTTTTTGCAAATGGCTTTGTTGGTATGGCTGACTATTTTTCTCAAACAAAAAGGATCCTCAGAATCCAAGGGTTTTGATGGAGAAGAGGAAGTTGACCGGGAACCTTCTCCGCAACGAAAGGACGCTCCATGGCCTGTTAGAAAAGGCGGGATATGGTTGTGGCTTTATGAAAATTCACTCACAATAAGTTTGTTCGTGTTGTTTTTTGCTTCTTTTTGTCTTCATTTTTATGGAAGTTTTAAAGATGAAAATACAGCCAATATTCTAAAAGGAGCTCCAGAACTTTCTTTGTCAGATTATTTTGCCCAATCCCGTTTTTGGTTTGAATCTTTTCAAAACTGGCAAAGCGAATTTCTTTCCGTTTTTGCCATAATCGTATTGTCTATATTTTTACGCCAAAAAGGTTCTTCACAATCTAAACCCGTAGATGCGCCGCACAATCAGACGGGAGAATAATAAAGCGCTTTAAAAAAAGTATTTAGTATAAATCATTTAGTTTCTTTTCTGATAGAAACATGCAATTAAAACAAAGTTTTAATAAGACGATGAAAATTTTTTCCAATTAAAAAAGCTATATTTACCATTATGCCAAATGCTGTTTTTTAGAATTTGTTTAAAATCAGTAAGTAAGAGCATATTGCCTCAATATTAATTTTTATTTACCAGAACCTTACAATGACTAAAAATTTGGATCCTATAACATCCTTTGATTTTTTAGACAGATTAAAAAGTCAAACAACAGCGGCGCACAGAAAACTCGAAAGCCTTCCGCTTTCAGCATCTATACTTTCTCCAAAAATGAAGTTAGAAGAGTATTGCCATTATTTATCTCTTATGTATGACGTGCATTATAGTACTCAGGAAATAATTTTTCCTCTGTTAAAAGACCTTATTCCGGATCTAAAAGAAAGAGAAAAAACACAATTGATTGAGGAGGACCTTTCTTTTCTGAATTGTAAAAAAAGCAAAACGACATCAGTTTTTATAAATCAGGATATTACTATTCCATTTGCACTCGGCATTTTTTACGTGGTCGAAGGATCTTCACTTGGCGGTCGCTTTATCTTAAAAAATTTAGAGACCATTCCGGGATTGGATCAGCAAAAAGGAGTTTCGTATTTTACAGGATACGGGAATAAAACAGGAAGTTATTGGAAAAATTTTCTCAACATTCTGTCGGTCTACAACGAACAGCATAATGCCGAAGACGAAATCATTGAAGGAGCTGTATATGCTTTTGAATGCATCTACAACCATTTTTTGAATACGGTGAGGAATGAAAATTAAAGACATTGTTAATCGCGACAGGGTCACACTAACAAATTGTGAACACGAGCCCATTCACATTCCGGGAAGCATCCAGCCTCACGGTTTTTTACTGGGAATTACACTAGATTGGAAAATTGATTTTTGTACCGCTAATATTGCTGTATTTCTTGATTTGGTTTATGATAAAGTTTTAGGTCATAAATTCAGTGAAATTTTTGGAACAGCAGCACAAAAGCAATTATACGATTATGTGCACAATCATAAAGTCCAAATTGTATTTCCTCTTGAAATAGAACTTAAAGGAACATCGTTTCAGATTAACATACATAAAAAAGGGGATGTTTATATTCTTGAGGCAGAACCGCAATCCAATGGAAAAGAACAATTAGCCAATATATATTCGCAAACCATTCAGTTTGTGTCTAATATGAATAATACGCGTTCGCTAAAGGAACTATGTGCACTTGTTGCCGAAGGAACCCGTGAAATAACCGGTTATGATCGTGTTATGATTTATCGTTTTGATGCGGATTATAATGGGGAAGTCTATGCTGAAAATTGTAGGGAAGATTTAGAACCTTTTTTGGGACTTCACTATCCGCATAGCGATATTCCTATTCAGGCGAGGGAGTTGTACATGAAAAATCAATTGCGATTAATTGTAGACATTGGTTATGAGCCCGTGCCTATTTATACCATTGATGATAAAGAGAATAAAAATCTGGATTTAAGTCTTTCCACGCTTAGAAGTACCTCGCCAATTCATGTCGAATACCTTAAAAATATGGGTGTTGGGGCAACGCTTACCATATCGCTGATTCACCACGATCGTTTGTGGGGACTTATTGCCTGTCATCATTATTCGCCTAAAAATATCTCTCCGGAAATAAGACTGGCAGCCAAGCTTCAGGGACAATTTATTACTTCTCAGATCGATTTAAGGCAGTCGAATGATGAATATGAGATTGCACGTAAAACCAGTAGGGCACTTGAGCGATTAACGGCTTTGAATCTTGCCCTGGAACATGATTCTTTTGATATTATTTGCAGTAATCCGGAGTTATTAAACCTGTGTAATGCGACCGGAGTATCAATTGCTATTGGAGATAAAATTTATAAAAACGGACTTACACCTTCAAACCAAAAGATCGAAAAAATCATTTCGAATATGGATGCTTATGAATATGGGAGAACATTCAATACCCATAAATTAAGCAATTTTGTTCCTGATTTAGACGGATACGAAGAGGTGTCTGGTATTATTTACCATTCGCTGGGCAATGGTAATAACATAATTTGGTACAGACCGGAAACCATTGCAGAGATCAATTGGGGAGGAGATCCTGAAAAGGCCATTATTATTGATCAAAACGGATTGCATCCCAGAAATTCATTTAATTTATGGAAACAAATTATAAAAAATCAAAGTAAAATTTGGCTCCAGCCTGAATTAAATGCAGCAGCAAGTTATGCACATGCGCTACAGAACCAAATTATCATGCTGTTATTGAGTGAAGAAGAAGAAAAATATCGAAATCTAAGTGATGTATTACGCGAGACAAATCTGGAGCTTGAGAACATCAACTGGATCAGTACGCACGATTTACAGGAACCTTTGCGCAAGATTCAGTTTATTGCTTCAAAAGTACTTTCGGATACGAATGAAATTCCTTCGGTAGCGATTATTGATTCCTTGCAGCGCGTAACAAAATCAGCCAACAGAATGCAGAATTTATTGGTTGACATTCTCAAATATACCCGAATAAAGCATACCAAAGATTCGCTTCAAAAAGTTAGTCTTAATTATATTTTGGAAGAAACCTTACAGGATATGAAAGAGATCATTTTGGAGAACAAAGCGACTTTAGAGTGCGAAAATTTACCTGATGTTCATGCAGTTCCGTTTTTGATGAAACAATTGTTTTCTAATATTATGCAAAATTCATTAAAATATGCAGCGTTAGAAAGGCTTCCCGTCATTAAAATTACAGCTTCAAAAGAACCGGAAATAAATGAATACTCTAATAAAGTATATTGTCACTGGGTAACTTTTAGTGATAACGGTATTGGTTTTGAACAAGAATATGCAGAATCTATTTTTAAAATATTCACCAGATTACATACTCTTGAAAAATACGACGGATCAGGAGTGGGACTGGCATTGTGTAAAAAAATAATGCAAACCTGTCACGGAAATATAAGAGCAGTTGGCACCTTGAATGAAGGAACAGAAATTACCATCTATTTTCCTTGTGATCCTATGGATTCACTTATTAGTTCATCTTCTTCTCACTAAAATTTTTAGGCCATTTCCACGCATAAAGTACAATTAAACCCGTAATTATACTTTCGACCACAGCCAGAAAAACATAAAAACTTTTCCAGGGTGTAAGGGAAGTTAAGGCGATTAAAAGCATAATTGCAGTAAAGAATAATCCAAACGAAATGTTTAACAACTTATTGAGTTTGGGTTTTAGGATGATAGAAAGAAATACCATAACCGCAGGAATAGCCAGTAAAACTGCTGCAGAAAGCAGTTTTAAGGGACTATTAAGCAAATTATCGCCACTGATGAGTCCTGCAGTTTTTCGGGGGACATACAATTCAAAATAATCTCCGTATAAATAACACAAAGTTACAGATACCCAAAGAAAGGCAAGTTTAATTTTGATATTCACTTCAAAATCTTTTAAGCTCATGGTATTTTGTTCTGCAGACATGGTAGTGTTTTTTTTTTATAGGTAGCTATTTTTTAATTTTTGTTACAGTTAAAGATATTCTATTGGTCAATTAAATAGTATTTTTGTAAGAAGAAAACTTTCAAAAATAAGTATCAAACAACATTATTAAACCATAAAAATTATGAAAAAGCTATTTTTAATTTTACTGTTGCTATTGCAAATCCCTACAATCTTTGGAAACAACCAGACTCAAGATTCTTCATCAAAAAAAATTGTTGGAACCTGGTATAATGATGCAAACAGAAATACAAGATGGGTATTCACTGCAGATGGAAAAGTTTACAATTATGACAAAGATACTTTTAAGGTAATGTATCGATATACTATTTCACATAGTTGTGGAAATAATTCAGATGATACTATTGAATTTATAACTTTAATGAGTAAAGACGGAGATGAATTTTGTTTTAGAATAAATGCAATAAACGAGAATAAAAACGGCATTTTGTCTCTGACTAAAATGGATAATATGGAATCACTTGTATTCGTTAACAATTTGAATGTAATAATTGCAAGGTAGTATTTTTCAAAAGCTTAGATGTCTTTTCGAGATCAATAGAACGAAACACAATCAATATCAGTAAAGGAAATAGTTGTAGTGTATTGTATTAAATTAATTCCGCATTAAACTTTTATTAACAAAAACTAAATCCTCATTAGTTTATATTTGTAAGGCAAATTTAATTTTAGGTACTTAGGACTATGAAAATCAAGGCTTTTAAAATCTATACTTTTTTATTCTTAACTTTTTCAGTAGCAGGATATAGTCAAAACGTAAAATTGCTTAATATCGATCAGCTAAACGAGAGAATCAAAAAAGGAAAAGACAGCATTTATATAGTTAACTTTTGGGCGACATGGTGTGCGCCATGCATTAAAGAATTACCCCATTTTGAAAAACTGAGTGCTGATTATAAATCAGATAAACTAGCTGTATTATTAGTCAGTGTTGATTTTAAATCAAAATTAAATTCCGCCGTTATTCCTTTTGTAAAAAGGAAAAATATAAAAAGGCAGGTTTTTTTACTGAATGAAGATGATCCGCAAAAATATATTGACCGAATCGACAAAACCTGGTCAGGAAGTATCCCGGCAACCCTTTTTATCAAAGGCGATAAAAGAAAATTTATCGAATCTGAATTTACCTACGAACAATTATTAACTGAATATAAAAAATTATAAATCATGCAAAAGTTCATTACTACAATCACGGTACTAGTATTTAGTATCTTATTTGCTCAGGCACAAACAACAACGCTTAAAGCGGGACAAACTGCTCCGGAATTCAAGCTAAAAAATGTAGATGGTAAAGAAGTTTCTTTTGCCAGTTATCCAAAAGCGAAAGGTTTTATTGTTGTTTTTACATGTAATACCTGTCCTTATGCAGTGGCTTACGAGCAAAGAATAATTGAGCTGGATAAAAAATTCAAACCACAAGGATATCCTGTAATCGCGATTAACCCAAACGATCCTGAAGCTTCGAAAGCAGATGCTTACGATAAAATGCAGCAATTGGCAAAAGACAAAAAATACCCTTTCCCTTATTTATTCGATCAGGGGCAAGTGGTTACCGATCAGTACGGAGCGAAACATACACCACATCTTTTTATTGTTTCTAAAACAGCTAAAGGAAATATAGTAGAATATGTAGGAGCTATCGATAATGATCCGGAAGGAACTAAAACAGAGAAAACAAAATATGCTGAGGATGTGATTGCGGCATTAAAAAGCAGTCAGAAACCCGCTATAACTGAAACGAAAGAAATTGGTTGTACTGTAAAAAGAAAAGCAAAAGCTTAATTTGTATTCTCTTTTGATTATAAAAAATGCCTCAATATTTGAGGCATTTTTATGTTATAAACTTTTTAGCTTTTTCATGAAGACAGGAAAGACTTCATTCAATTCTTCAAAAAGCGGATTCTTGCGATGCTTTAATTTGACTTCGCTGAATAATTTTAATCCCAGTGCAAATTGAGTGGCTTCGTTAGGGTCTTCAAAAATATTTTTCTCTTTTATTTTTTCAATAATGCCAAATATTTCATCGTGATTATCGAATTGTATTCCCAGTTCTTTTGCGGGTTCAGTTTCGCCGTTGGCGTATTCTTTTAGACTTAGTGTCAGATAATATTTATTTGATTTTTTTTCCATTTGATTTTATATTATAATTATTTCAACCATTTCTCAACGATGGTTTTAAAGGTCTCTTTATACTGTTCACCAACAGTTATTTCGGTTTTATTCACGAAGATTGAATTCTTGCTGATAGCATTTATTTTTTCTAACGAAACAATAAAAGAACGATTGATTCGCATGAATTTTGTACTTGGTAATTTTTCTTCAAGGGCTTTTAGTGAGATCAAAGACATGACAGATTTTTGTGTATCCTCGAGATGAACTTTTACATAATCTTTTAGACTTTCTATATATAAAATATCTTTTAATGAAATTCTGACCCATTGATATTCGACCTTCAAAAAAATAAATTCATCATCTGCCGTTACAGAATGATAATGATTGGATGCTTCCTCAGACAATTGCAGTACTTTGTTAGCAGCACGCAAAAATTCTTCGTAGCTAAAAGGTTTTAAAAGATAATCGACCGCATTTACTTTATACCCTTCAATAGCATAATGGTTATAAGCGGTAGTAAAAATAATTTTAGGCAATGGGCCGGGCTGTTCCTGTAAAAGTCTTGCCAGTTCCATACCGGTTAAGTTGGGCATGTTGATATCTAAAAAAACAATATCCGGCTGTTGGTCGCGTATCAGGCTCATTGCTTCAACTGCATTATCGCAACTACAGGCCAATTCTAAGAAAGGAGTCTGTTCTATAAAAGTTTCCACAAGTCTTAATGCAAGTGGTTCATCATCTACTGCTATACATTTTAATACAATCATTGTTCTAAAGTTATTTGCAGATTTACTTTGTATTTCCCACTTTGGTCAATGCCGCAAGTCATAATATGCTGATTCGGATAGATTAAATGCAATCTGCGTTTTGTATTCGTTAATCCAATTCCGCCTTGATCTGTTGTTGCTGTTTTTTCAAAGAAAGTATTTTCAACTTCAAATTCAAGATGATTTCCGTTTTGTCTAAGTTTAATATGTATTTCGCTTTTGTCTGTAGCATGTACGCCGTGTTTAAAAGCATTTTCGACTAAAGGTAATAACAACATAGGAACAATTGGGTAGTCGTGTATTTTTTCCGGGATATCAGTTGTTATCGTCAATTTACTATTCGCACGAAGTTTCATCAAAGCTATAAAATCTTTCATAAAGTCTGCTTCTTTTAATAAAGTAGTTCTTTCGCCTTCTGTGCTGTAAAGTAAATAGCGCATCATACGGCTTAGGGTATGAAGGGCATTACGGGAATCTTCAATATTGGTATAAGTAAGTGAATAAATGCTATTGAGTGAGTTGAAGAAAAAATGAGGATTGATCTGCGCTTTTAGCATGGCAAGTTCTGCCATCGTCTTATCCTGTTCCAGTTTTTGCTTGTGTTGCGCCGCTTTCTGCCAATGTTGTAACATCGCCCAGCTGGTACTAATTCCCAAAACCAATAAACTTATGGTGAAAACATAATTGTCGAAATAATCATTTCTATATTTTTTAAAACCAAGAATTGCAGCCACTTTACTGCGCACATCAGTATTGTAATTGTAGAGATAGGCGATAAGCTGCATCGCAAAAATGATAAAAAGTGCCCATAATAAAAAAGGACTTATGTTATCTTTTATAATCGTTCTGGGAACTATTAGCTGAGCATTAGAATAAAAAATGACAATCATAAAAAACAGCACAATAGATTGCCATAACCAGAAGATTGTTGGCAGGACAATATTCCATGTTAATGGTATGTAAAACAATAGGGTAAACCCTAATAATAACCAGGCAAGTATATGTAATCCGGTGAAAATGTATGGTTTAAAAAAGGTTGGAGACATTTTATTTTTTGATTTTATGACAATATTACACTATATTTATAAAAGATATCAAACCAATCGCCCAAAATAGAATCAGAATCTTTAAAAACCATTTTAGAGCCGACGAGCCTATTTGAAAAAGCACAATCGCGACAGAACAACTTCTATCGGTTCTCATTAGATATCTATCGATTCTCTCTAGGCCTTCGTCTATTGAAAATTTTTTGTTTGTAATATTTTAGTTCTTTTGTTTCTATATAAATTGATAATTACACATTTTTCACAATGAATAAGCAATCCTTTTTAAGCATTCTCGCAGCAGCTATTATCATCGCATCGTGTGGTAATAAAAATGACAAATCGGCTCAGGCCGGAGGTGCACCACAAGTTAAAGAGTATAAAACGCTGACGCTGCAGCCACAATCAGCCACATTATATACAGAGTACCCTGCCAGTATCCAGGGGCAGCAAAATATCGAAATTCGCCCTAGGGTAGAAGGATACATCGATAAGATTTTTGTAGATGAAGGTGCGGTCGTAAAAGCCGGACAACCTTTATTTAAAATCAGTGCACCCGAATATGAGCAGGAAGTTCGCACGGCAACGGCAAGTATAAAAAGTGCGCAGGCAAATTTAAGCACAGCAAAATTAGCAGTAAACAAAGTGAAACCCCTTGTAGAAAAAGGAATCATTAGTAAATATGATCTTGAATCTGCACAATATACCTATGAATCTGCTGTGGCATCGCTTGCTCAGGCAAATGCCGCTTTAGTAAATGCAAAAGTTAACTTAGGCTACACGACAGTAGTAAGCCCGGTTAATGGTGTTGTAGGTTCAATCCCGTTTCGTTTAGGAAGTTTGGTAAGTTCTAACACAGCTGATCCGTTGACTACAGTTTCAAGTATTGGAAATGTTTTTGCCTATTTTGCTATGAATGAAAAAGTGCTTTTGGATTTTACAAAAAGTGCTACCGGAACTACATTAGAACAAAAAATAAGACAATTACCGGAAGTTCTGCTGGTACTGTCAGATGGTTCAACTTATCCTGAAAAAGGACGTATTGAAACCGTAAACGGATTAATCAATACAGAAACAGGTTCGGTAAACATCAGAGCCCGTTTCCCTAATCCAAAAGGGATTATCAGAAGCGGAAGCAGTACAACTGTAAAAATTCCGAAAGATATTAAAGACGGACTTTTGATTCCTCAGAGCGCTACATTTGAACTACAGGATAAGATGTTTGCAGTTACAGTAGGAAAAGATGGCAAAACGAAAAATGCTAATATTAAGGTATTAGAAAATACAGCCGGAAACTTTTATGTGGTAACAAGTGGCTTAAAAGCAGGAGATCAAATTGTACTGGAAGGAGTAGCAGCATTAAAAGAAGGAAGCGAAATTAAAACTCAAAATCAGAAACCGGAAACGGTTTATGGGGACTTAAAATAAGAAAAAAATGTTTAAAATATTTATACAAAGACCTGTACTTTCGACAGTAATATCAGTTATTATTGTTATTCTGGGTGTTTTAGGACTGATTGAGTTACCTATATCTCAATATCCGGATATTGCTCCTCCTACGGTAAACGTTGCAGCGAGTTATACAGGTGCCAATGCTGATGTTGTACTTAAAAGTATCGTAATTCCGCTTGAAGAGCAAATTAACGGGGTAGAGAACATGACCTACATGACTTCTACAGCGACCAATGACGGAAATGCATCTATAAAAATATTCTTTAAAGTAGGTACAAATCCCGATCTGGCAGCGGTAAACGTTCAGAACAGGGTTTCCAGAGCTACCAGTTTATTACCAGTAGAGGTAACTCAGGCAGGGGTAACCGTAACGAAGAGTCAGAGTAGTAACTTGTTGATTTTCTCTTTATACAGTGACGATCCGGCTTACGATCAGACTTTCCTTCAAAATTATGCAAAGATCAACCTTGTTCCTCAAATCCAGCGTGTGGTTGGGGTGGGAGATGTGACCGTTTTTGGTGCAAAAGATTACTCTATGAGAATCTGGCTGAAACCGGATATTATGCAACAATACAAATTGATTCCAAGTGATATATCGGCTGTTTTGGCAGAACAAAATATAGAAGCCGCACCAGGTAAATTTGGTGAGAACGGAAATCAGGCATTTCAATATGTAATTAAATATAAAGGGCGTTTAACCAGTGCTCAGGAATTTGAAGATATTGTCATCAAATCTGTTGGGAACGGACAAATGTTACGATTAAAAGATGTTGCCAAAGTTGAGCTAGGATCTCTAAGTTACTCTTCAACAATTAAGACAAACGGTGTAGAATCAGCAGCGATGGCCATTAGCCAGACTCCGGGATCAAATGCCCGTGATGTAATTAACAACTCAAAAGCACTTATTGAAGAAGCTGCAAAAGATTTTCCAAAAGGAGTAAAATATACTATTCTTGTGGATGTCAACGAAAACCTGGATGCCTCTATCGAAAAGGTAATTCATACTTTGGTTGAAGCTTTTATATTAGTTTTCATCGTAGTATTTATTTTCCTTCAGGATTTCAGATCGACGTTAATTCCGGCAATTGCCGTTCCGGTGGCGATTGTAGGTACCTTTTTCTTCCTGAACTTGTTTGGGTTTACGATCAACTTACTAACGCTTTTTGCAATGGTTCTGGCCATTGGTATTGTGGTCGATGATGCGATTGTCGTCGTCGAGGCAGTACACGCCAAACTGGATCATGGTTATAAATCGTCTAAGAAAGCGACAATTGATGCGATGGATGAAATTTCAGGTGCGATTATTTCGATCACACTGGTAATGTCTGCTGTATTTATTCCGGTTACTTTTATTAACGGATCTACCGGGGTTTTCTACAAGCAGTTTGGTATCACATTAGCCGTTGCGATTATTCTTTCGGCGATTAATGCCTTGACTTTAAGTCCGGCATTGTGTGCTTTACTTTTAAAACCGCATGCTGACGATCACAAACATAAAAGCTTTATTCAGAGATTTTATACTTCGTTTAACGTTGCATTTGATAATGTAACAGGCAGATACAAACGTTCGGTTCAATTTCTTTCGGTTAAAAAATGGATCGTATTAGCAGCTATTATCATTGCCGGTGCATCATTATTTTATATGATGAAAACCACACCATCAGCTTTCGTTCCTGCGGAAGATCAAGGGGTTGTTTTTGCCAACATTAGTTTACCACCATCAGCTTCTATGGAACGTTCTGATGTAATAGCCAAGAAAGTAGACAGTATTGCGCATACCATTCCGGGAGTTAAGAATACACTGCGTATTATTGGACAAAACTTTACGGCAGGTGCGGGAAGTGCCTACAGTATGGTAATTGTAAGACTGGAAACATGGGATAAACGTGATTTGAGTGTTAATGATGTTATTGGTCAGCTTTTTGCCAAAACAAGCGGTATTCGGGAAGCGAATATATTCTTCATTTCTCCACCAACCATCTCAGGATTTGGACAAAGTGGTGGATTCGAATTTCAATTGCAGGATAAAGGAGGTCACTCAACAGCAGATTTCTTTAAAGTAAATACCGAATTTTTAGAGAAGTTGTCAAAACGCCCTGAAATTCAATATGCAACAACGCCATTTAATCCCGGTTTTCCACAATATTTGATGGATATTAATCTGGCAAAAGCGAAAGATGCAGGAGTTTCAATCAATACAATTTTATCGACGATGCAGGGGTATTATGGTGGTTTGTATGCTTCGAATTTCAATAAATTCGGAAAACAATACCGTGTTATGATTCAGGCTTCACCGGAATTCCGTACGAATACAGAAGGACTGAACAAAATTTTTGTTAGAAACGTTGCCGGAAATATGGCTCCAATAACAGAATTTGTAAAAATGACCAGAGTTTTCGGGCCGGAATCTATTTCAAGATTTAACCTTTTCTCTTCTATTTCCATTACGGGAGCTCCAAACCCGGGATTTAGCTCGGGAGATGCTATTAAAGCCATTCAGGAAGTTGCCGCAGAAGAATTGCCGGCAGGTTATGGCTATGAATTCTCCGGATTAACGCGTGAAGAATTGGCTTCAGGAAGTGAAACGATATTTATCTTTATATTATGTCTGGTATTCGTGTATTTCTTATTAAGTGCACAATATGAGAGTTATATTTTGCCTTTCGCCGTATTATTATCGATTCCTTTTGGATTGGCAGGAGCCTATTTGTTCTCGATCATATTCAAGTTAAACAGTAATATTTATTTACAGATTTCCTTAATCATGCTGATCGGATTGCTGGCGAAGAATGGTATTTTGATTGTCGAATTTGCTTTGGAAAGAAGGCGAAAAGGAATGCCGATTGTACAATCAGCAGTTGAAGGTGCCGTAGCGCGTTTACGACCAATTTTGATGACTTCATTCGCTTTTATTTTAGGACTGGTTCCTTTGATGTTTGCTTCGGGAGCAGGAGCTGTTGGAAATAAATCAATTGGTACAGGAGCTGTTGGAGGTATGTTAATCGGAACTGTTTTAGGAGTATTTGTTATTCCGGTATTGTTTATCATTTTCCAAACGTTACAGGAAAAAATTAGTGGTCCGGCAAAAGAGGGATATGATGAAGGAGATGATGATGAGGAAGTACAACTAATCGAATCTCATAAAGAGTAATAATTTAATTAAGAAAAAATGACTCATAGTTCAAATAAATATATTCTAATGGTAGTCGCAGTCACACTTTTGAGTGGCTGTGTTGCCAAGAAATACGAACGTCCTTCGGCAATTTCGACGGATAAGTTGTATCGTGATCAGGCTTCTGCTGATTCGACTACGATTGCCAATATGCCCTGGCAGACTGTTTTTAAAGATCAAAAACTGAATGCTTTAATTCAAAAAGGATTAGACCAAAACATCAATTTAAAAAATGCGATAGAAAACATCGTTCAGGCACGTGCGACTTTGCGCCAGACCAAATTGGCGTATTATCCAAATTTGGAGTTTGATGCTAATGCAACGCGTAATAAGCAATCTAAAGCAGCATTAAATTTCCCGGCCGGAATTAATATCAATACACTAACGACGACTTATAAGTTAGGTCTGAGTACGTCTTGGGAAGCGGATATCTGGGGAAAATTAAGCAGTTCGAAAAGAGCCGCTTTAGCAACATATCTTTCTACAGATGCTGCTAAACAAGCGGTACAAACACAATTGATTTCTGATATTGCCAACAATTATTTTTTATTGTTAGCGTATGACAGACAATTAGAAATTACAAAAGCAACATTAGAAAGCCGGATCAAAAATGTTGAAGTTATCAAAGACCTAAAAGAAGGTGCAATAGTTACCGGAGCAGCAGTAGTGCAAAGTGAAGCCAATCAGCATGCAGCCGAAGTATTGATTCCGGACCTGAAAAGAAGTATTCGTGAGACTGAAAATGCTTTGAATATTTTATTAGGACAAGCTCCCGGACCAATTGAAAGAGGAACGCTGGGATCTCAGATAGTTCCTGAAAAGATCGACATAGGTTTGCCTGCTCAGTTGTTAGAGAATCGTCCTGATGTTCGCCAGGCTGAATTTGATTTCAGAACAGCTTTTGAGACCACTAATATGGCTAAAACTTATTTTTATCCAAGTTTGACACTTACTGCAAGTGGTGGTTTGTCGACTTTAGAATTGAAAAATTTCTTTGATCAGTCTATTTTTTATTCTATAATTGGAGGATTAACACAGCCTATTTTTAATCAGGGACTTAATAAAGCCAGATTGACAAACGCACAATCCAGACAAGTTCAGGCTTTTAATAATTTCCAACAAAGTCTTTTGGTTGCGGGTCAGGAAGTTTCAAATGCTATGTATGCGTATGAAATGGCAGTCGAGAAAGAAGATTCGAGAGCAAAACAAATTGATGCTTTAGAAAAAGCGGTTGATTATACACAACAACTTTTAGAATATAGTTCAGCTACTAATTATACAGATGTATTGACATCAGAACAAAATCTTTTGGCAGCTCAATTGAGCGGTGTAAACGATAATTTGCAGAAATTGCAAGCTGTTGTTGATTTGTACCGTGCTTTGGGTGGTGGATGGAAATAGGTTTCAGATTAATTGCTGTTGATTTTTAAATTGTTACAATGAAAACGCCTCATATTCTGAGGCGTTTTTTTTTATTGATAGGTTTTGTCGGTTAAGAAGTGCTATACGTCGATTGGTTTTGCCTTTCTGTATAATGAATGCGTAGAAAGGAAAACATTGGCACTACTTTCGCTCTGTTTCAAATCAATTAATACTTAATACCACAAAAAATGAAAAAATTAGGAATTGCACTAATGCTCCTGATGAGTGTTTTTGCCCACGCACAAGTTTCGATCAATGTTAATATTGGTACGCCTCCGAGTTGGGGACCACAAGGTTATGACGATAGCAGATATTATTACTTACCTGATATTGATACTTATTATGATATTACCCAGAAACAGTTTATCTATGACAATAATGGCAGATGGGTTCGTGAAAGCAGATTACCGGCACAATACAGACAATATGATCTTTATGGAGGCTATAAAGTAGTTTTAAATGATTACAGAGGAGATGCTCCTTATTCGTATCACAAAAAACACAGAGCCAGTTATCCAAAAGGATATCATGGTAAACCTCAACAAAACAGAGGAAACAGACCTGATAAAAATAATAAATATGAGGGTAAACAAAAGCCTCAAAATGGAAACGACAGAAAGGATAATTCAAATAAATCCAGAGGAAATAGCAATAAAGATAAAGATAAAGATCACGGACATGATGACCGTCACTAAATAAACATGACTAAATTTGAAGAGCGCCTCAGTAATGAGGCGTTTTTTTGTTTTAATATTAAATTATAGAAAGCAGTGTTATCAGGATGTGATGTAAATAATATTGTAAAAATGATAATTTAATCATTTATTAATCAGTTATTTAGTAATTTTTTGTACGAATTTTTATATTTTTATTTCATTGAGTTTTAATTATGGTTTGTATCTTTATTAGTATCAAAATTTGATTAGTTAAACTCATTATCTTATTACTGTATATAAAATAATTCACTTCTTAAAAATTTATATATCATGAACTCAGAAGAAAAATACCAACTGATTAAACAAATAGATGATTGTTTTCTTGCCCTTAACGGAACGCGTCTTCCTTGTCCTGAAACGGTTCAGGATCGCTATAAATGGCTACATGAAAAAGCAAATTATAGCATACTTGCAGTAGATAATAGTACGGATTCTTTTTTTATTTATGCCAATCAATATGCTTTGTCCTGTTTCAAATATACGTGGGATGAAATACTTTTAATTCCTTCAAGATTCAGTGCTGCAGCTGCTGACAGAGAGGCACGCGCACTATTATTCGAAAAGGTTAGTAAAAACAAGATTGTTTACAATTATTCAGGTCCCCGCGTTGATAAATATGGAAATAGTTTTACTATTAATGAAGCAATCGTTTGGGAATTACAAGACAAGGATAATAACGCTTGGGGGCAGGGAGCACTTTTTTGGACAATAGAAGAAATACAAAAAAGGCAATCGGACAATAATCTCTTTGAAAACAGTAAGATTTGGTTTACCAACTTTCCTTTGTAAACTTATTTTGAAGGTTCTTTTAGTTTTGATAGACTGTCAAAAATGCTGTTATAGTATTATTTGTGCGTTGTAAAAGGCAATAATTTAAAATCACATGAACAGCAACAAACTAATCATAGATACACTTAAAAGTTGGGGAGTTTCTCTTTATGCAGGTGTAATGGGTGGAGGAGTAATTCATTTTCTTAAAAATATTGATCCTTATACCGGTAATTCGTCTAATGAAATTGAGTTTTTAAATTTTGGAGAATACAATGCAGGTTTTGTTCCTTTGGGATATTATCTCGCCAGCGGAAAAATAGCGGCTGCAATTGCGACAACAGGAGCAGCTACAAAACTCATTAGTTGCGGATTAAGCGATGCTAAATTACATGATATTCCGGCTATTTATATTGTTCCTGTTTCCGGTATCAGCGCAGTTGGTTTTTCGCCGTTACAAGATTCTACACATCATGGCAGTAATATACTACTTCAACTAGAGGCAGAGTTACCGGGTTCTGTGTTTGTACTCAATAACCAATTAAGTTTAACAGAGAAACTGGCTCAGGCAAAAAATCAATTAGACCATTCGAAACCTGTTGTGCTTGTTCTGGATAATGAGCAATTGATGATCGCGCACGATGAAGTTCTTGAACCTGTACCTGAAGAAAAGAGCGATAATAAGGAAGAAATTGATCTGGAAAGCTTTCTTACCAGTTTCAGAAAAGAGATAAAAGGCAGACGTTTAGTGATTCTGGTTGGCGAAGAAATGGTGCGTTATGATGATGCCATTATGCTAACCTCTAAGATTTCAAGACAATTGCAGGCAGCAATGGTTTGGAGCATAAATGGTGCAAATGCTGTAGCTCGTGACAATCCTTATGGATACGGCTATATTTCCTTTGGAGGAAATGATCGCGCTTTATCACTTTTTAATTCATTAACAGAAACGGATGTTTTGCTTATTTTGGGAGCATGTCCGGATGAATACACCGTTAATTTTAATAAATTTTCGGCAGCAGCTACATTTTTCGTTGGTAATATCCCTGATGCATACGGATTAGTTGATAATAGTTTAGAACATTTTGCAGAAGGACGTTATTATCATTTTAAAGCTCCATTAGATATCTTATTAAAATCAATAATCGAATCCTCCATACAAAATCCGTTTCGTAATATTTCAGCCAAATTAGCACCACAAAATTTAAATGATAAACCTTTTCATAGTGCCCGCAAAAATTATGTAAATATGCCTGTTTTATACCAGGAACTGGATAAATGGTGGCCTGCTGATTCAATTGGTATCGATGATATTTGTCTGGCTTATAAAGACCGTCAATATGTGGTGCAGAGACCTAACAATAATATTAAGTTTTACTCGCTGTATCGTGGTTCGGCTATGGGCGGAGCTTTTGGAGCAGCGGTTGGAGCAAAATTAGCAAGTCCCGAAAAAGATGTATTTTTATTTACGGGAGATGGTTGTTTTCGTTTGTTTTCCGGTACAATGGCAGAAGTGAGTGATCTTGGGCTTGTGGTGTTTTTATTCAATAATGAAACATTAGGAATTGTAGAGCAGGGATTGGGTAAAATTATGCCTCATGTCGCAAAAGCACATTATCATGCAAAACTTAAATCGATTGATTATTGTGGAGTTGCAAGAGCCCATGGCTGGGATGCCAAATATCTGAATCCCGATTTGAATAATTTAGCTACTTTGCTGGATAGATTAAGTATTAAAAATAAAGCATCAAAATCTTTACTGATCGAAGTTCCTGTTGATGCTATGCAATTGTTAGGTAGTAATCCCAGGCTTAAAAATTTATAAAATAGCCTGAAATGAATTCATAAAAAAATAGCAGTTGATCCAACAAATAGTGGATTTTTTTTTACAGAAGAAGAAAAACTGAGAAAAATCATTGGTAATTCATTAAAAAAGATTTAGCACAAAAAGACATAGATGTAAGAATGAAATAAGTATCGTTATGGTAACTCATGATTTTTTCGCATAGATTGATGAGATTTTATTTTTACTCAAAATATTTTTTTAAGTAGTCTGTGTGCTAAAAATAATTCTCGAGACATTTTAGGCTGCTAATGCTGTAAAAACGGGCAAAAGGATGAGGTATTTTACAGCCTGTTTTTACAACGATTTTGCTGTTTTTGAGTAAAATCGTATAAAATGTTTATGTAGTCAGAAACATAAACAACTGCTTAAAAAAGAAACAATAATGTAAATCTATTTTAATTTTTTAAGGGCAGATAAAAGAGGTCTAACTTACCAGCTTCCTTTTAAACCTTCTTTTAAGGCTACATTGTATTTTTCTAAATCAAAACGATATAGATCCGGTGCTTTATGGGCGCCACCTTTTCTGGATTCATCGAGTTTAGTGAGAATATCATATCTCAAAATCTTTCGGTAAAAATTGCCGCGATTGAGTTTTTTTCCTAAAATTATCTCATACAATCTTTGAAGTTCCGGCATTGTAAATTTCTCAGGAAGAAGATTATATCCAATCGGGTGATTGTTTAATTGTTCCCGAAGAGTGAGTAATGCTTTATCCAGAATAGTCCTGTGATCCATCATAAAGGGAGGTAAATCTTCGATAGATTGCCATTCACAAGCCGAAGAATATTCATCAATATCCAGATTCACGTTATTGTGTTCAGCCAGAGCGTAATAACCTATAGAAACAAAGCGTTGTTTGTTCCATAAACTGTCATCGTATGCTTCAAATGCGCTTTCAGAACGTTTCAAATTACCAAAAGTATAAAACTGCTGTAAGTAGACATTTTCAGTTCCCGTTCTGTCTTTCAGGATTCGGATTGCCGCATCATCCACATTTTCCTCTTTTTTTACATAGCCCCCCGGAAGTCCCCAGGAATCCTGATCCTTCATTTTCAAAGTTAAGACCTGTAGTACAGTTTCATGAAAGCTAAAAATTACACAATCAATAGAAAGTGTAGGAATGTATTTTTTCCATGACTCTTCAGATTGTTTTTCAAGTATCTTTTTGAATTCCATTTTATTCATTTGTTTTCAAATTTAATCTTTTTGATGCGTATAAGTCAAATCTGTTCAATTTTTTCTGACATTTTTTTCCAGTAATAAAAAAAATAATACTTCTCGACTTTTGGGATTTTAAGCCTTTTTCTATTTTGAATCAAGTTGCTACTGAAACCATTTTTCTCAATAATTCCGATACTTTACGCAAACGTGATAGTATTTTTTGCGCTAATTTTTGACTTCTTACTGATATTTATCATTTGTTGGTTTTATGAAATTTACAGGCTGATAATAATGCGATTATGAAAATATTTTGCTGAATTATTTGTTGATATGAGAAATTGTAATTAATATTGCTTCATAATGAAGCAATGAAAATTTGCGATAACTGAACTAACATACCACTTATGAAAAAAATCCTAATCTCAGCAATCTGTATAGCTATTTTTCCCACTTTGGAAGCCTATTCTCAAGACGAAAAAAAGCAGCAAAAAGCAACAGATTCAATTAAACCGATTACTAAAATTGTAGAGACCGACACTAAAGAAGAAAAAAATAGAAATGTAATGCTTAACGCAGCGAATAACTCAGGTCCCCGTGACGTAAATATTGGTTTGCCATCAACAGTTGGCGGAATCACCATTCAGGAGAATGATTTGCCTGTCGTGTATTATTTTTGGCCTGAATTGCCCAACAGAACCTGGAGACAAAGCAAAAGTTTAGGGCGTACCGGTTTGCTTAAAATTGGAGAAGCTGCCATAACCACAGGAGATTTAGGTTTTGCAGTAAACTCATATACCAAACTGGGAACTGATAAATTAGAAGTTGTGGGTAACTTTTCCGGTTCGAGTTTCGGATGGATGAAAGGAGATCTTAATGTTTCCGGACCATTGTCAAAAGGCTGGTCATATACCATGGGCGCTTATGCCAATTTCGACCCGAACTCTTTCGATTTAAAATTTGCCAAATACTCAGACCGAACTCAAATTTACAGAGCCGGACTGACTAAGAAATTCAATAACGGAAAAGGACAAATTAGCTTTACATACAAATATGCCAACTCGGCTTCTTTAACCAATTATGCTGTTTTCAGATATAAAGAAGGTGGAAAAGTGGAGGAATATAACGACTTTAAAATTGGACGTGATTCGTATATAGTCAATGACGGAATCATGAAATTCAAAGATATTCTTACGGGAGAAACCAAGTTTGCCGATATGGGCGGAAGTGATGCCGCTACAACCTCGCATACCTTTGATATCCTGGGAAATTATGATTTGGAGAATGATTGGAAATTTACTTTTTCAACTCGTTTTCATACCGCCAAAGCTTCACAGTTAATAGCGATTCCACTGAGTATTTTTCAGGGAACTGCAGCAGACAATTTTACGTACGAAGCTACAGGTCAGCCTTATGTAGGAAATGTAAATTCGATGTTGGGATTATACACAGACGGAACACCAACAACAACGGTTTTGTCCCGATTTGAAATCAAAAAGAACATCGAGAAACACAAATGGAGATTTGGGTTATTAGAATATTACTATAATGTCGATCAGTTTACCTCAAGTCGTTCGTTCTTTAATCAAACCGTAAGTGCAAATCCGGATAAATTAGTTCGTAATACTCCCGGAGGAACGTCAAACACAGATGCTGACGGATTTTACAATTACAATGTGGGTGGCGAATACCATAACGGTTTCGAAAACAAATTATCGGGATATTTCTCTGATAACTGGACCGTTTCGGATCGTTTGAGTTTGGCTTATGGTATCAATTTAAGATACCACAAACTAAAAGGAGATTATTACCAGACACCAAGAACACCCAATTTGGTATTTGACCCAAGTCAGAAATCGTACTTTGATAACAACTGGTTTCATTTAGGAGGTTCAATCAATGCCGTTTATAAAGTAACCAAAAGTGCCGGAATTTTGGCTGATTTCACTTATACAGAAAAAAATGGTCAATTAGAAAGTTATTCAGGATCTGTTGCACCAAATCTAACGAAAACAAAAAGTCCATTAGCGGCTTTTGGTTTGTATTACAATCAGGATAAATTCAGTGTGGTTTCTCAGGCAACCTATCTGACAAGAAATAATTATCAGGCAAGATTAAACCTGGTAAATCCTGCCAATGCAAGTCAGTCAGAAGTAGCAACTGTTTTCTACGATATTCAGACTTTAGGCTGGACGACAGATATTGTGGCAACTCCGTTTAAAGGATTCAACCTTCACTATTTGATTACGTTCCAGGATCCGGTATATAAAAATTATGATTTCTCTGCTTTTGGAAATAACTATTCGTATAACGATAAAAACGTTTTGGAAATTTCTAAAGTACTGATGGAAATTGATCCAAGTTATACGTACAAAGATTTCAAGGTATGGGCCAGTTTCCGTTATTTCAGTAAACAATATGCAAACCTTACCAATGCGTTGTTCTTTGCTCCAAGATGGGAAACATTTGGTGGGGTCAATTACAAAATCAACGATCATTTTGATATTGGTTTAACAGCAGTAAACTTCTTAAACCAAACGGGTGCCAAAGGTGCGATCAGCGGAGCAGAATTAATTACAGATGCTTCAGCTTATTACGATCAGCTTTTGGTAGGATCTTATATCCGTCCGTTTACGTTAGAGGCTTCGCTTAATTTCAGATTTTAAATTTTATGTAATATGAAAAGAATTATTATCACAGCCGGTTTTGCTTTTTTGATAAGCGTTACGCTGCAAGCCCAACAAGAAAATTTTACGATTGTAAAAAATAATAAAGGCGCAGATTTGGGATATTCTCCTGAATCGGGCATTAAAATTTTAACGGTTAACGGAAAGAAATTTAAAGATTTAAATAAAAACGGAAAGCTGGATAAGTACGAAGACTGGCGCCTTTCAGCAGACGAAAGAGCCAAAGATTTAGCTTCAAAAATGACCGTAGATCAAATTGCAGGATTGATGTTGTACAGCCGTCACCAGTCTTTACCGGCAGGAGTTGCCGGGTATAATGCAGGAACTTATAACGGGAAAATTTTTCCGGAAAGCAATGCCAAAGCATATGACTTAACAGATCAGCAAAAAGCTTTTTTGAAAGAAGATAATCTTCGTCATGTTTTGATCACTAATGTAGAAAGTCCGGAAGTAGCTGCTTTATGGAACAATCAAATGCAGGCGTTTGTAGAAGGAATTGGTTTAGGAATTCCGAGCAATACCAGTACAGATCCACGTCATAATGCAACTGTTACAGCAGAGTTTAATGCAGGAGCGGGAGGGAAAATCTCAATGTGGCCGGATGGATTAGGGATGGCAGCTACTTTTGATCCAAAGATTGTCGAACAGTTTGGTCAAATTGCAGCAAAAGAATACAGAGCTTTAGGAATTGCAACTGCTCTATCGCCTCAAATCGATTTAGGATCAGAGCCAAGATGGTACAGGATTTCAATGACTTTTGGCGAAAGCCCCGCTTTGACCACAGACATGGCACGTGCTTATATCGACGGTTTTCAGACTTCTTACGGAAAAGATGAAATCAAAGACGGTTGGGGATACAAAAGCGTGAATGCCATGGTAAAACACTGGCCAAGCGGTGGAGCAGAAGAAGGTGGTCGTGACGGACATTGGGCTTACGGAAAATTTGCTGTCTACCCGGGAAATAATTTACAGCAGCATATAGATCCATTCATCAATGGGGCTTTCAAATTAAAAGGAAAAACAGGCAAAGCTTCGGCAGTAATGCCATATTACACCATTACTTTTGATCAGGATAAAAAATACAAGGAGAATGTAGCCAATGGTTACAGTAAATATATCATTACCGATTTATTAAGAGACAAATACGGCTATGATGGTGTGGTTTGTACTGATTGGTTAGTAACTGGAGACGAAGGAAAAACACCTAATCTTTTTGCCGGAAAACCATGGGGAGTGGAGCATCTTTCGATTGCAGAAAGACATTATAAAGCGATTGTTGCCGGAGTAGATCAGTTTGGTGGTAATAACGACAAGAAGCCAGTTCTGGAAGCCTACCAAATGGGAATAAAAGAATTTGGTGAACCTTTTATGAGAGCACGTTTCGAAAGATCTGCCGTTCGTTTACTGAAAAACATTTTCAGGGTGGGACTTTTTGAAAATCCATATTTGAATGTAGCCGAAACCAAAGCTATTGTTGGAAATCCTGAGTTTATGAAAGCTGGTTACGATGCACAATTAAAATCAGTTGTATTGTTGAAAAATAAAGCTTCTGTTCTTCCATTAAAAGAAAAGAAAACGGTTTTTATTCCGAAGATTTATACCGCTTCAACCAAAGACTGGTGGGGTGTTCCGAGCCAGCCAAAATTAGAATATCCGGTAAATCTCGATCTGGTAAAGAAATATTACAATGTAACCGAAGATCCCACAAAAGCTGATTTTGCGATTGTTTTTGTAACGAGCCCGCAAAGTTTAGAAGGTGGTTATGACTTAAACGACAGAAAAAGTGGCAGCAATGGTTATGTCCCTATTTCATTGCAATATAGAACATACACCGCAACAGAAGCCAGAGCCAAAAGTATTGCTGCCGGAGATCAGGTGATCGATCCAACGATTACAGACAGAACTTATAAAAACAAAACGGTTACAGTAGCCAACACCATGGATTTGAGAACGATCCTGGACACCAAAGACATGATGAACGGAAAACCGGTTATTGTTTCGGTTACAGCTTCTAAACCAATGATTTTTAATGAATTTGAAAGTAAAGTTGACGGAATTGTCTTAAATTTCGGTGTTGCTACACAAGCAGTTTTAGATATTATTTCGGGAAAGACAGAACCTTCAGGATTATTACCGGTTCAGATGCCAGCCAATATGGAAACGGTAGAAAAACAATTGGAAGATGTTCCTTTTGATATGGTTTCGCACAAAGACAGCGAAGGAAATGTTTACGATTTCGCTTACGGATTGAACTGGACAGGGGTTATAAAAGATGCCAGAACGCAGACTTATAAGAAGCAATAGTCTTAATCTCGCTTAAGATATAAAACCCGATAATATTTGTCAGACTGAGCGGAGTCGAAGTCCCGCAAAGTTTTAAACACAAAGAAACTCCGCAATACTGTCATTCCGACGAAGGAGGAATCTCCGGTGCAAGATCGACAAAGATTGACACTTTTGATTGTGCAGTTACTTGTGGAGATTCTTCCTTCGTAGGAAAGACAAAATGGAGAAAAGACAAATTGAGAAAAAAATAAAGACATATTAATGATACCACAAATAACATGAAAAATAAAATCACATTCCTATTTGCTTTCATGATGCTTACAGGCACAACGATAAAAGCTCAGGAAACCATAAAATTATATGCCGGGAAAGCACCGGGATCTGAAAACTGGACCCAAAAAGAGGCCCAAATGTACTCTGATCTTTTTAAGACTGAAGTAGTTTACAATGTTACAGATCCTTCATTATTGGTGTATCAGGTTCCAAAAGGAGTGAAGAACACCGGAACGGCAATCATAATCGCCCCGGGCGGAGGTTTCCAGAGTTTGTCCATCAACAGAGAAGGAAAAGAACTGGCTGAGATCCTGAGCCAAAAAGGGATCACGGCTTTTGTTTTGAAATACCGTCTGAACAAAACTGAAACCAATGATCCGGCAAGAGAAATGATGGAGAAATTGAAAGACAGGGCCACTTTCGAAAAAAATTCTTTGGGCACTATAAAATTAGCGGCACAAGATGGGAAAACAGCTTTAAAATATGTTCGTGATAATGCTTCAAAATACGGAATAGATACTAAAAAAGTGGGTGTTATCGGGTTTTCGGCAGGCAGTACTGTAGCAATGGAAACCGTTTTGGATAATGCAGCAGATCAATTACCAGATTTTGTAGCCAATATTTACGGAGGTCCAAGACCGGAACTTCTCACTGTAGCAACTCCGGAGAAAAAGATCCCAATGTTTTTATGTGCAGCCAGCGACGATCAGTTAAAACTGGCTCCAAGAAGTATCCAGATGTATAATAAATGGCTGGAAGCCGGACAATCTGTAGAATTACACATGTACTCAAAAGGCGGACATGGTTTTGGGACTGGAAAACAAAATCTACCTGTAGATTCATGGGAAGTCCGTTTTGAAGAATGGCTGACATTACAAGGATTTCTAAACTAAAAGAGACTATTTTAAACTATCTATATTATGAAGCAAACAATTATAAAAACTGCGAGAGTATCACTTTTGACCGCTTTAGTGCTTTCGAATGTATCCTGGAATACCATTCCAAATGACGAAACGAATCCGCCAGTTCTAACCATTAAAGGTTTTACTTTTAAAGATTTGAACAGAAACGGAAAATTAGATACTTGGGAAGATACGCGTCTTACTGTCGATCAAAGAATTGATGCGATCATCAAACAAATGACCAATGCAGAAAAGGCTGAACTGCTTATCGGAACCGGAATGCCGGGAATCGAAGTGCTCACCGGTCCTGTAGGCGATTCTAAACAAGGTTTGGTTCCGGGGGCTGCGGGTGGAACTGCTGCTTTTGAAAGATTCGGGATTCCTGCTACTGTTGTGGCTGATGGTCCTGCGGGTTTAAGAATTGCACCAACAAGAGAAAATGACTCGAAAACCTATTATGCCACAGCATTTCCGGTAGGAACAGCTTTAGCATCAACCTGGAATAAAGCACTTTTAGAAGCCGTTGGAAAAGCAATGGGAAATGAAGTTAAAGAATATGGTGTGGATGTTTTATTAGCACCGGCTTTAAATATTCAAAGAAATCCTTTGAACGGCAGAAACTTCGAATATTACTCTGAAGATCCGTTGATTTCAGGAAAAACGGCAGCTGCAATCGTAAACGGAATTCAGTCGCAGGGTGTGGGAACTTCTATCAAACACTTTGCTGTCAATAATGAAGAAACCAATCGTTTGACAATCAATGCACACGTTTCTGAAAGAGCGATTAGAGAAATCTATTTAAAAGGTTTTGAAATCACAGTAAAAGAATCGCAACCCTGGACCGTAATGTCATCTTATAACAAACTGAATGGTGAATATACTTCTGCCAGAAAAGATTTACTGACTCAGGTTTTAAGAAATGAATGGGGTTTTAAAGGAATTGTAATGACGGACTGGTTTGGAGGTTTTCCGGGTTTTGAATCAATACAAAAAGGTTCAAGCTCTGATGTAGTACAACAAATGATTGCCGGAAATGATCTTTTGATGCCGGGAATTCCGGTTCAGAAAAAAGCATTGTTAGAAGCTTTAAACTCCGGTAAATTATCTCAAAAAGTAGCCAATACAAACGCCAGAAGAATTTTAGAATATATCTTTCGTACTCCCACTTTTGCCAAATACAAATACAGTGACAAACCCAACCTTACTAAAAATGCCGAAGTAACCAGAAACGCTGCAGCAGAAGGAATGGTTTTACTTAAAAATGACAATAATGCATTGCCATTTGCCGATAAACAAAAAGAAGTTTCCCTGTTTGGTGTTACCTCTTATGCCTGGATTACCGGTGGAACAGGAAGTGGAAGTGTAAACAATAAACATACTGTTTCTCTTTTAGAAGGTCTGAGTGCAGCAGGTTATAAATTAGATAAAGAATTGGTTGATCTGTACAAACCGCACGCTGAAAAAGAAGTGGTGGCTGAAAAAGAAAGAAGAAAAGCAAGAGGAATTTTAGCTTTGCCGGAAAGACTTCCTGAAATGAAAATGGATGATGCTTTTATTGCTAAAAAAGCAGCAAGCTCTGAAATAGCCTTTGTGACTTTAGGAAGAAATTCAGGAGAAGGCGGGGACAGAGTGGTTAATAATGACTTTAATGTAGCCAATGAAGAAATCGAAATGCTGGATAAAATTTCAAAAGCTTTTCACGCAAAAGGAAAAAAAGTAGTCGTTATTTTAAATATTGGCGGTGTAATTGAAACAGCCTCATGGAAAGATAAAGTAGATGCTATTTTATTAGCATGGCAGCCAGGTCAGGAAGGCGGACATTCTGTTGCAGATGTAGTTTCAGGAAAAATAAATCCATCCGGAAAACTGACGATGACTTTCCCAGTGAAATATGCAGATACACCTTCGGCAAAAAACTTCCCTGGATTTCCTGCTGATAACCCTAAAGAAGTAACATACGAAGAAGGCGTTTATGTTGGCTACCGTTATTACAATACGTTTAATGTAAAACCATCTTATGAATTTGGTTTTGGAAGTTCGTATACCACTTTTGATTATACAGATGTAAAATTGAGCTCACCGATTTTCAATACTACATTGACAGTTTCTGTAACAGTAAAAAATACAGGAAAAACTGCTGGAAAAGAAGTAGTAGAATTATACCTTTCTGCACCATCAAAATTGATTGATAAGCCAAAAGAAGAATTGAAAGCTTTTGGTAAAACCAAAGAATTAAAGCCAGGCGAAAGTGAAACGTTAAAACTGACTTTATCCCCAAAGGATCTGGCTTCATTTTTAGAAAACAAAAGCGCCTGGATTGCCGAAGCCGGAAACTATAAAGTTTTGGTTGGCGCATCGTCTTTAGACATCAAAAAAACAGCAGAATTTTCAGTAGCAAAAGAAATTACGGTCGAAAAAGTAAAGAAAGCTTTTGAATTAGATTCAAAGTTTACAGAGCTTAAACCGTAAGTTTTAGTTAATCGTTGTTAGTAAAAAAGCCTTCTAACGGATGTTTGGAAGGCTTTTTTTATGCTCTGTCTTTTTTGGGAATTCTAAATTAAGGACCTCAGCGTATCTAAAAATGCTTTTACCGTTTTCTTTTCATACGCTTCTTTGATCGATATGACCATAGCAGTTCGTATCATGTTTTTTCCATCAATTGGAATACTGTAAATACCTTTTTCATTCTTAATAGTAGTCTGTGTAAGAATGGTATACCAGTTTCCGCTTCGAACAAGTTCTAAAAGTGTTGGAATGTCATTGATTTCAATGGCAATTTTAGGGTAGAGCCCTTTTTTAATAAAAGCATCATTAATAAATTGAGCAGTGTTATATCCTTTGGCAGGAAGAGCAAGAGGCAGCTCGCTTATTTCCTGTAATGATATAGAAACCCTGTTTTTTAAATCAGATTGGGTTGATGTTACGAGAGTCATAGGAGACGTAAAAAGAGCCTCATATTTAAAAAGATTTTCCGTAATAATCTCTTCAAATGTCAGTATAACATCTAATTCAAAGTGATTTAGTTTTTCAAGCAATTCTTTAGAAGTTCCAAAAACAATTTCGAATTGAATTTTAGGATATTGAGGAGCAAATTCAATCAGTGTCCGGGTGACGATATCTCGTAACGCGTAAGTGACCCCAATCGAAATTTTTCCGGTATTCAGATTGTTTAAATCTTTTAATAGCTGAAGACCATCATTAGCCTTGTTAATACTTTGCAAAGCATAAATAGAAAATAATTGTCCTGCTTCTGTTAGTGTAATTCGCTTGCCTATTCTGTTAAAAAGAGGGATTTTTAGTTCTTCCTCGAGTTGCTTAATTTGTTGCGATAAAGTACTCTGGCTAATATGTAAACTGTTAGCGGCTTCTGTAAAATTGAGTAATTCTTTGGCTTTAAGGAAATATCTGAGCTGTCTGAGTTCCATTCTAAATCGGTTTTATCGATTGATTTGATAGAAAAATAACGTTTTACAAATATAGAATTATTATTGAAATTTGTAGTACTAAATTAATAGAGGCTCCTGCCTTAGTGGTTATGAATATTTTCAGATCTTTAAAGTACAGAAATTTTAAGTTATTTTTTTATGGCCAGTCCATATCCCTTATGGGAACCTGGATGCAGAAAACCGCAGTAAGCTGGTTGGTCTATCGCTTAACAGGATCGGCATTTTTATTGGGAGTAGTAACGTTTTTGAGTCTGATCCCTTCTTTGGTACTTTCGCCTTATGCAGGAAGTTATGTCGATCGCCATAACCGATTTAAGGTCATGGTTAACAGTCAGATTATTTCGATGCTTCAGGCGGGAGCTCTGGCGGCTATGCTTTATTTCAGGTTCTACAGTATGACAGGCATCATATTGTTGAGTCTTTTACAGGGAATCGTGAATGCTTTTGATGTAATCTGCCGTCAGACATTAATGATTGATATGGTCGACAATGCCGGGGATTTACCCAATGCAATTGCCTTAAATTCAACTATGACAAATCTGGCAAGAGTAATTGGCCCTGCCTTAGCCGGAATTGTATTGAGTACTCTTGGTGAAGATTTTTGTTTTATAAGCAATTTCATGAGTTATATACCGGTTTTAATATGTCTGTACCTGATGAAAATGAAAGTTGTAGTCAATGTAAAACCACAGACTAGTTTATGGGAGGAATTAAAAGAGGGGTTTGAATATATTTCGACTGAGAAAGATCTGATGAGCCTTATTGTCCTCCTGTCGGTAAGCAGTTTTTTTGTACTGCCTTTTAACACTTTAATGCCCATTTTTGCCAAAGATTTGTTTCATGGTACAGCAAAAACGTTTAGTCTTTTTGAAAGCGCTATGGGTTTTGGTTCTGTATTAAGTGCCATTTATTTAGCCAACTTAAAATCTAACAATCATCTTGTTAAGACTATTATTATATCAGGTTTTCTTTTTGGTGTAAGTGTTTTATTATTGTCTTTTTCAAATGTTTTACCTTTGGCTTTATTGTTTATGGTGATAAGCGGAATAGGGATGATGGCACAGTCGGCGGCAATTAATACCTACATTCAGGCAAATGCCGCGCCACATATGCGGGGCAGGGCAATCAGTTATTACATAATGGCCTATCAGGGTGTTATGCCGGTGGGAAGTTTATTAATAGGACTTCTTGCCGAGGTCCTGGGTCCAAAAGAAGCAGTAGCGATATCGGGATGTATCGGAATTTTATCCGTTTTGGTGTTTATTTATTATAAGAAGCGTTTTTTTGCCCGCTCCGTACCATTAACAACATTAGAAATTAAAAAACTTTAAAGCCATTTCAGATGAAAATTATTCCCCTAAATCATGGTATTTATGCTGTGAATAAACAAAAAATATTTAGTTCTTTTTCGATGGAAAATGCGAATGAAGAGCAGTTAAAAGGACTAAAGATTGCGATATGTCCGTTTTTGGTCGTATTAAAAAATGAAATAATTCTTTTGGATACCGGGCTTGGTTTTGTAGAAGATGATGTTCCGATGCTTTTGCATCTTATAGAAAAAGCGGGCTATAAGGCAAATCAAATTACAAAAGTGCTGATTTCACATTTTCATAAAGATCACATTGGAGGCATTGGCTTTTTTGATGAACAGGATGAATTTGTACCCAATTTTCCAAATGCGGTTGTTTATATGCAAAAGAGGGAATTGGATTTTGCTTTAGAACAAAAACAAAGCCCTTCGTATGATTTTAAAATACTCAATCAGTTAAAATCATTGCCAAATGTAATGATGCTTGACAATGATAAAGGCGAAATTACAAAGGAAATCTCTTATGAAGTTTCTAAAGGGCATACACCATTCCATCAGGTTTTCGGGATTAAGGAAGAAGATAAAATTGCTTTTTACGGAGCCGATGATTTGCCACAAAAAGCCTATTTAGAAATTCATGCTGCTTATAAAACAGATTACGATGGAAAACATGCTATGGAATCAAGAAAAAAATGGGAGAAGGAAGCCAAAGAACAACACTGGAAAGTGCTTTTGTATCATGATATGAAAACGCCTGTTTTGGAATTTTAGGTTTTTTAAGAGGAAAGAGGAAAGAGGAAAGCGGAAAGAGGATAGAGGATAGAGGATAGAGGAAAGAGGAAAGATGAAAGAGGAAAGATGAAAGAGGAAAGAGGAAAGATGAAAGAGGAAAGAGTTGGAGATTATGTAGGATAGATTTACGGCTTAAATCAGCAGAAATAAGATACTTACTTTTAAAATTTTTCTAAATAGGATTTAAATTAAAAAAGGTTTGAATCAGAAAATATCCGATTCAAACCTTTTTTGTAAAATATCAAAAAACGAATAGTTTATTTAACCGTTTTTACTTTATGTCCATAAACTCCAAAAGATAAAATAATAACAAAACACAACAGCGGAATAATATATCCCGACTGAATATCATCGTGTTTCATATCAATCAAAGTCCCCATTCCGTACGGAAGGATTGCACCGCCAACAATCGACATGACCAACCATGAAGAACCCGTTTCCGTATTCGATTTTAAGCCCACAATGCCCAAAGAAAAGATCGTTGGAAACATAATCGACATAAAGAATCCGATTCCGCCAAGTGCGTAGATTACGTAAATTCCGGTTCCATAGATCGCTACCAAACATAATAAAATACTGCAAACGCAATAGATCGAAAGCAAAACATAATCTTTAATGAATTTTAAAAAGAATGTTCCAATAAAGCGTCCCGCCATAAACAAGAACCCATAAATACCAAGATAATATCCGGCTGTTTTTTCGTCTAATCCTCCGCCTTGCTGTGCAATTCTGATAAAGAAACTCGTAATACAAACCTGGGCACCAACATAGAAAAACTGCGCTGCCACAGCCCAGCTTAAATGACGAAATTTTAATACAGAAAAGAATCCCGGTTTTACTTCAACTTCTGCATGTTGTGCTTTCATTGAAGGCAAATGCATGAAATAAAATAAAATAGCAACAAAGACTAGTACAGTTCCCAGAATAATATAAGGCAATTTTACTGATGAAGCTTCTTCCAGCAAGTAGGCTGATCTTGCAGCGTCAGACATTGCGGCCATTTGTTCCGGTGTATGATTTTTTCCCGAGAGAATAAACAAAGAACCCACAATAGGAGCGACCATTGCTGCCAAACCATTAAAAGATGCTGCTAAATTCAGTCGTTTAGAAGAAGATTCCGGAGGTCCTAAAATCGCAGCATACGGATTTGCACTCGTTTCCAGAATCGTTAAACCGCAGCCAATGACAAACAAAGCAAACAAGAATAATTCGTAAGTTCGGGTATTTGCCGCAGGAACAAACAGAAAAGCACCTGTTGCGAAAACCAATAATCCGGTAATAATACTGTTTTTATAACCAAAGCGTTTGATTAACATTCCTGCCGGAATAGCCATTACAAAATAAGCGAAAAAGACCGCCGTGTCAATCAATGTCGATTGACGATTGTTTAATTCGCAAGCCTTTTTTAAGTGCGGAATTAAAATAGAATCCAGATTGTGTGCCATTCCCCAAAGGAAAAATAAGCTGGTAATTAATATAAAAGGCAAAAGGTATTTTGTTCCTGTTCCTTTTTCTGTAGCGACCTCATGTTGATCGCCAATTTGGTTGGTTATTTGCATAGTTAGTTTTTTTAGTTTAATAGGTTAAAGATGCATAGTTATAAAGGTTCAAAGGCTCAGAGATTCAGAGTTGCAAAGGTTTTAGGTTCAAAGTCAGAAAACCTTTGTCTCTTTGTCCCTTTGTCCCTCTGAACGTCTGTTAACCAGTAATAAATGGTCACAAACGAGAACAACTTCCCCTCTCTGATTTATAATTTCAACGTGTTCCGTGACAGTTCCCATATCTGGTTTTTTGGCTTCTCCTTTTTCTGAGATTGTAATTTCAGAGTGAATGGTGTCACCAATATGTACTGGTTTTACAAATCGCATTCTGTCATATCCTTTAGAAAAAGCTTCCGGATTAATTTCAGATGCGGTCAGGCCAATACCGATGCTAAAAACCATGGTACCGTGGGCTATACGCTGTCCAAAAGGTTGTGTTTTACACCATTCCTCATCCATATGATGCGGAAAAAAATCTCCCGTATGACCGGCGTGAACCACAAAGTCGGTTTCGGTTATCGTTCGTCCAAAAGTGACGCGCTTGTCACCAATTTGATACTCTTCGAAAAATGTTGATTTGAAATACATATATTTTTTAGTTTGATAAAGGTTAGAGTTTAGGAGTTAGAAGCAAGATTTGAGATGCAAGATTTTTAGATGCAAGATTTTAAGATGAAAGATGAAAGATGCAAGATGCAAGATGAAAGATGTTAAAAGTGAAATGGAAATAAAAATTATTTAATATCAATTGTTTCAAAATAACGATCAACTAAAATCCTATATCTCACATCTTTCATCTCACATCTTTCATCTTTCATCTTTCATCTTTCATCTTGCATCTTTAATCTTTCATCTTGCATCTCACATTTTGCATCTTTCCTCCAAATTATAATTCACTCAGGGAAACCCCTCCGTTTTTATTACTGATATAACACGCTTCAACGACTTTCATAGTGTCGAGGACGTCTTGTACACTTGCCAGTAATTTGGTATCAGAACCTTCTTTAAAACGCATTAGATTGGACATTGTTCCTATAAAAGCTTCGGGAAACCAGGAGCCCTTGAGTTCAATTTTTTTCCATTCGTATTCGCCGTTTTCATTTGGTATCGAATATTCAAATTCGTCCGGCAATCCGTTCGGATAATTCATTAATAAACCCATTTTGGCTTTTATGGCGCCTTTTGTTCCTTCCCATTTAATGTAGCTTTCTTCATGCTTAGGGCCAAAATGATGATCATGGTTGGTATTGATCACGACATGTTTGTCTTCTCCATAATCTAAAATGATGGTAGAGCGGCAGGATGATAATTTCTTTAACGGATGTTTGGCCGTTTTTGCCATCACACTCTTCGGATTTCCCAAAAACGATCTAATGCAATCGATATAGTGAACACTATGAAAAAGAATTTCCAATCTGGGGTGTTCCTTAATCAACGGGAACAATTCCCAAGGCGTGTTTACAGTAACTTTAAATTCAAAATCGTACAATTCGCCAATAATCCCTTCATTGATCAAATGTCTTGCAGTGCTTACAAAAGAAGCAAAACGAAGTTGAAAATTAATTGCGGCAACCAGGTTTTTGCGTTCGCAAACTGCGACGATTTCGCGTGCCTGAACGAGATCATTTCCCATTGGTTTCTGAATCAAAACTGCGGCTCCGTCAGGCAGTTGTTCCAATATTTCGATGTATTGATCGGGTAGAACCGTAATGTCATAAACAGCGTTTGATGGCGCATTTTTAACCGCATCGGCTACGTTCTCAAAAACATGGGTAATCTTGAATTGTTTCGCCAGATCGTATGCTTTAGAAATCGTTCTGTTGGTAATACCAAAAACAGTAAAACCGGCCATTTCATAAGCAGGCAAATGCGCATCTTTTACAATTCCGCTTGCTCCGATAATGATAATTGGTTGGTTGGTTTCAGGTAATTTAGGTTGATAAGGAATATTCATAATTTTTTAGTTTAAAGGTTCGAAGCTGCTAAGGGACTGAGTGGCTAAGTTTTTGAGCATCCTTGTTCAACTTTGTCAAAGATTTAAACTTTGACAAAGTTATAGCAACGTATCTAATGCGTTAATTTTTCAATCTTATGCTGAGTTTCTTCTAATAGTTTTTCAGAGGAAATATCACTTTCAATCGCCTTCAAAACCATTTGATCAATTAATTCGGCTATTTTTGGCCAAATAGGGTTTTGAGGTAAAGTCAAAGCATTTTCGTGCAACATCTCAAGCTTATGATAAAACGGAATGATATTGTTGATTTCTTCATCATTCCACGTTGATTTTCTACAGCCAATTCCGCCTTCAGCAGTTAATAATTTATCACTTTCCGGAGTAGTGGCAAATCGTAAAAAATCGTAAGCCAGTTTTTGATGTTTACTTCCAGAACCAATGGTATATAGCCAATACACATTCAAAGAAGCAGTTTTATGATTAGGATCAGAAGGTAATGCCGTAATATCAATTTTCCCTTTTACTTTTGATTCCTCGATCACTTCACACATCGAGGCAAATCCGAACCAATTGATAGACATTGCTGCTTGTCCTTCGGCGAAAGCCATTCCCGCTTCAACCGAACCAAATTCTTTCGACCTGGGATGAACGGCATTTTTGTCATTTACGATTTTTCGATAAAAATCTAAAGCCTGAACCGCTGCGTCACTATAAATAGAGATTTGATTTTTCTCGTTGATTAAAGATCCGCCACGAGTCCACAACTGCAGGCAGAAATCAAAAACCATATTGTGCCCGTCTGGATAATTGGCAAAAATGCAACCGTATAGATTTTGTTCGGGACGGTTAAAGAATGTTGCAATTTCTGTAAATGCTGCCCAGGTTTTCGGAGTAGAAAGCGCGTAACCAAACTGCTTTTTGAAATTCTCTTTCTCAGTTTCGTTCTCGAATAAATCCTTTCTGTAAATTAAACATTCCGGTCCATCGTGAAAAGGAAGTCCATACGTTCCATTATCCAGTTGCTGTAAATGCAAAAGCGATTTGTGCCAGCCGTAAGGATAACTTTCAGGAGGATTTTCTGCTATGAAAGAATACAAATCAAGAACCGCTTTTTCGTGTACGGCATCAAAAATCCAATCGGTATTGAGGTGTGCAATATCCCATTTTCCTTCTTTTAAACCTTTTTTTAAAATGGTCGTTTCATAAAGTTCGTGCAATTCGAGCGGAACCATTTCGGCTTCTACCTGAATATTATTTTTAATACAAAACAAATCCCATAGCTTTTGCAGCGTACTTTCGAAAGGATCAAATTTGCGGACAGCGATTCTTATTTTCTTCATTATATAGCTATAAATTCTTTAATAATTTTCTCGTTGTCTTGTCCTAATTTTGGAGAACCTTTACTGGAAGTCAGATATTCGCCATCAATTTTAATGGGACATCTTGTCGTTTCATAGGAGTAACCATCCAGCATTGTTACCTTTTGTATAAAGTCTAAAACTTTGAATCCTTTTTCGGCAAAAAGCTGTTGATAGTTTAAAACTCCGGCACACCAAATGTCTGCGGGTTCTAAAATATTCAGCCAATGATCAGTATTCTGAGTTTGCAAATGTGTCGCGAGAATATTTTTTATTTCATCTCTTAAAATGAATTTGTTTTCAGGAAATGCTAAAAGCGCATCACATTTTAAAAGTGAAGCCAGAACCGGAATAGAACCCATTGCCAAGGCCAGAAAGCCATTTTTGGTTTTGTAAATTCCATAAGGCGCACCTAAATAAGCGTGAGCATTATTCGTTTTAGTCCGGACAGGCAATTCACCCCCATCATTAAAATAGGTCGTGATGGTTTCAAACTGAAAATCAAAAGCCGATTCTAACATGCTGACCTGAACCGAAGCACCAATAGTATGAGTTGCTTTTCGGTATAAAGCCGCCAAAATTCCCTGAGCCAAATGTGCACCCGCCAGCATATCGACAATCGATAAACCCATTGGAACCGGACCATCTTCCTGATTGCCGCTCAGCCAGGTTAAAGCCGTTAAGGATTGCAACAGTAAATCCTGACCCGGTAAATCTTTTAAATCCGGATGCACGCCAAAACCTGAAATCGAAGCGTAAATAACATTCGGATTAAAAGCTTTAACAGCATCATAACTTAAACCAATGCGTTCCATAACTCCGGGTCTGAAATTATGCATCACGACATCGGCTTTAGCCAATAGTTTTTTTAATTTTTCAAGTTCCTCAGGTTCTTTAAAATCTATGGCAAACGATTCTTTATTTCTGTTAATGGTATGAAAAACAGAAGATTCACCATTCATAATCAGATCTGATGTATATAAAGTCCGGCAGATATCGCCTGTTCCCGGTTTTTCAATTTTTATCACGCGTGCCCCCAGATCAGCCAATCGCAAACTCGCTGAAGGGCCGGAAAGAAACTGGCTAAAATCTACTATTAAATAATCCTCTAATGGTTTCATGCGTTGTTTAAAAATTGTTCGTGTATTTTTGAATTGTCTTCTCCAACTTTAGGAGCTGCTTTTGTGCTCTTTAAAATTTTTCCGTCAAGCTGAATGGGGCTTCGGGTTGTGACCAAAGTTTCTCCATCAGAATTTTTGACGGTTTGTTTCAGTTCTAGTTCTTTTACAAAAGGTTGGCTGTCGAGTTCTTCATAATTGAATACTTTTCCGCACCAGATTCCTTCTTTTTGAAGTAATGTTGTCCAATAATCAGCTGTTTGAGTTAGGAGTTTTCCGGCTAATATTGCTCTGATTTCATCTCTTTTTTCAAACCAAAGATGTTTCTCACTATATTTTTTTAAATCAACGCCAAGCGTATTTCCAATAAAAAGCAAATCGCCCATGGCCAAAGAAAGAAAACCTTCCTGAGTTTGATATACGCCGTAGGGAGCACTCAAAAAAGCATGTGCACTTCCTTTAATATCGCCTCTTTCCGGCAACTGACCTCCATCATTTAAGAAAGAAGTAAGGGCTTCAAACTGTACATCCAAAACAGACTCCAATAAACTTACTTCGACCAAAACCCCTTTTCCGGTTTTGACTCTTTTGAGTAATGCCGCTAAAATACCCTGAACAAAATGATTGCCGCACATTAAATCGGCCACAGCCAAACCAAACGGAACAGGTTCCTGACTTTTTCTGCCGCTTAACCAACTCAATCCGGATAAGGATTGCAGTAATAAATCCTGTCCCGGTTTTTTTGCCCAAGGACCAATAGTGCCGTAACCTGTAATGGTTCCGTAGATTATTTTGGGGTTGATGGACAATGTTTCATTAAAATCCAATCCTATTTTTTCCATGACGCCCGGCCTGAAATTATGCGTCATAATATCTGCCTGAGCGATTAGTTTTTTAATCAAAATTAAATCTTCAGGATTTTTAAGATCAGCTGCAAAAGATTCTTTATTTCGGTTAATGGTATGAAACAACAAACTGCTATCGTCGACAAAAAGATCTTTGATGCTCAATTGTCTGCAGGCTTCTCCTTTTACGGGACGTTCGATTTTGATCACTCTTGCACCTAAATCAGCCAATTTTAATCCTGCGGACGGACCTGCTAAAAACTGGCAAAACTCCAATACAACTAATCCTTCAAGTGGTCTCATGTGGTCTGCAGGTTTAGCGATTTTGCATAAAGCGAATTCAGGACTTCTAAAACCAATTCTTCATCTCCGCCATTCATCAGATAATCACGAACGACATCGCCTGCATGATCCTGAAAATACATATGTCCGGAATATCTTGGACGTAAAAAAGCACGTTCTAAAGCAGGTAAGGTATTTTTGAAATAGTCATGTGTTAAAGCATTAATTCGGTCACTTTTCCAGGCTTGCAGATGTCCGGGCTGTCCGCCATTATCGGCAAATATATTTTGCTGAATGTGAGATGATCCTGTAAATTCAGCATAGGCAATAGCTTCCGGAATATGTTTACTGAAAGAAGAAACGGCTAAACCGGTTCCGCCCAAAGAACTAATCATCGGGTTAGTATTCAAACGGACCAAATCATAAAAATGAAGTAAATTTTTGCTGTAACCCATTCTCGAATAGTTAGAATATCCGTAGGCGAAAGGGCAGTAGGCAATTGCATCAGAATTAACCATAGCCTCATAAACCTGAATTGGATTTCTGTTAAAATTAGCAGGATCGATTAACTGTGCCAATTCGCGGAACATTTGTAAAGCCTTTTTTCCAATTTCTACTGAGATTACTTTTTCATCAGACTGAAACGGAGCCTCGCCCAAACTACAGCAATACATATAAAAACTCATCAAAACATCAACCGGAATTCCGGCAAAAGCCACTAATCCTTTTTTAGCCAGAGCCAATACATCGTCATAGGTCTGAGGTACTTTTAAACCTTGTTTTTCTAAAATATCCAAGCGTGCAGCTGCAACCGGAGTCGCAGCATCAATTGGTAATGCCCATAATTTGTCGCTAAAAACGTAACTTCCGTACGAACGTCCAACTGTATTGAGTTCCTGATCTTTTATATAGTCAGCAGAAAGGTGATCAGAGAGAGGAAGAATAGCGTTTGTGTCTGCGCCAAAACCTGTCCACGGATGGTCGATCACCAGTAAATCAAATTTTTTAGCCAAATCTTCAATCGATGCATCGGCAAATTCCTGCAGACTTCTTTTCTCCCAGGTAATTTCAATATTTGGATGTAGTTCTGTAAAACGCTGTGCTGTAGCAACCATTGGTAATAAACCTCTTGTGTGATTCCAGGTTATCCCTTTTAGTATCGTCATTTTGTATAATTTAATGGTGATGATTTTGATTGAAGAAATAATAAATGTAAAAAATACAATTACAAAAATAGAAATAAGATTGAATTGCGCAATGAATGAAGCATTTATTAACAGTGGTTTTTTGCAGTATCTGAATCCCATGTCTTATTTTTTTACAAATGATATAAAAAATGTTATAATATCTTATACTATGATCATTTTTTGAGTAATTAAAGAAAATATTTATCAGAATATTGAGATTAAAAATTACATTTGTAATTGTGTTTTTTACATTTATTAATTTTAGAACACTATATCGATATAATAAAGACTAAATACGAATAAAACATGTTTTCATTACAAAATAAAAAAGCTGTAGTAACAGGAGGAGGTAGCGGAATTGGCAGGGCAATTGCAAGCCTTTTTGCCAAACAAGGAGCAGAAGTGCATATCATAGATCTAACGCTTGAAAGTGCTCAGGAAGCAGTTGAAGATATTAGGAAATTAGGCGGCAATGTTTTTTCGCATGCCTGTAATGTGGCGAGTCAAAAGGACGTTTTAGCCACATTTGAAGCCATTGGTAATATTCATATCCTGATCAATAACGCCGGAATTGCACATGTAGGTAAGGTAGACACCACACCTGAAGCTGATTTTGATCGTGTCATGGAAGTAAACGTAAAAGGAGTTTACAATTGTTTGTTCGCAGCAATCCCACAATTGAGACTTTCAAAAGGTGGTGTTATTATCAATATGGCATCCATTGCGGCATGGGTAGGCATCCCGGATCGATTTGCTTATTCTACTGCAAAAGGCGCGGTTATGGCCATGACTTTATCTGTGGCAAAAGATTATATCAAAGATAATATCCGTTGTAATTCGATTTCTCCTGCAAGGGTTCATACGCCATTTGTAGATGGTTTTATTTCGAAAAATTACGCTGGAAAAGAAGCTGAAATGTTCGAAAAATTATCACAATCTCAACCAATCGGACGCATGGGAAAACCGGATGAAATTGCCGCTTTGGCTTTGTATCTATGCAGCGACGAGGCAGGGTTTATTACCGGAAGCGATTACCCAATCGACGGAGGATTTATTAAATTAAATAATTAAATAAAGGTACTGAGGTTCTGAGTTACTAAGTTTCTAAGCTAAAAAAAACTTAGAATGCTAGCGACTCACAAAAATAGACGCCAAAAAAACTTAGCCACTTAGAACCTTAGCCACTTAGTAACTCAAATAAAAAAAAAATATGAAATTAATACGTTTTGGAGAAATTGGAAAAGAAAAACCAGGAGTTTTAATTGGTGAAAAAAGATATGATGTTTCGTCAATTGTTTCAGACTTTAACGAAAGTTTTTTTGAAGAAAACGGTTTAGAAAAATTGCAAAAAGCATTAGACAGTAATCCAGCTTTACCAGAAGTAGATGCGAATGTGCGTTTAGGATCTCCGGTGGCAAGACCATCAAAAATAATCTGTATTGGTTTGAATTATGTAGATCACTGCAAAGAAACCGGTGCACCAATTCCAACAGAACCTATCATCTTTTTTAAATCAACCACTTCTTTATGTGGCCCTGATGATGATGTCATTATTCCAAAAAATAGTGTAAAAACAGACTGGGAAGTAGAACTGGCATTTGTTGTAGGGAAAAAAGCGAGTTATGTCGAAGAAGCTGAAGCTCTTGATTATGTTGCGGGTTATGCTTTATTGAATGATTACAGTGAAAGAGAATTTCAGATCGAGCGTGGCGGACAATGGGCTAAAGGAAAAGGATGTGATACATTTGCGCCTTTAGGACCGTTTTTGGCTACGAAAGAGGAAGTACAGGATGTTGATAATTTGTCGATGTGGCTAAGCGTAAATGGTAAAAAGTTCCAGGACAGTAATACCTTAAATTTAGTTTTTAAAATACCGTATTTGCTACATTATTTAAGCCAGTTTATGACCCTGCTTCCTGGCGATATCATTAGTACAGGAACACCCCCGGGAGTTGGATTAGGAATTAAGCCGGATCCAATTTACTTAAAACCGGGTGACGTTGTAGAGCTTGGAATCGAAGGTTTGGGTACCAGTAAGCAAACTGCTGTCGCATACCAAAAGTAATTATAAACTCGTTGGGCGTAATTGTTTAACACATAAGGACATAGTATTCATAGTCTAAAAAGGCGTTTCACTTATTTAAATGCACATAGTGAGGTGAATGATGTATCATTTAATTGATCTTCTTAAAAAAAGAAAAAATCCATGTTGCTATGTGTTTAATGAAATTTTTACAAATTGAGCTCAATAGATTAGTTAAAAAAATTGAAGATGAAATTTATTGTATGTGAGAAACCACAGGAATTCAAATTAAAAGAAAAAGAAATACCCGAACCAAAAGATGGCGAAGTATTATTAAAGATAAAAAGAATAGGGATTTGCGGCACTGATATTCACGCTTTTGGGGGAACCCAGCCTTATTTTGAATACCCCAGAATTTTAGGGCATGAACTGGCTGCAGAGTATATTAAAGGAAATGCGAAAGGTTTTGAACCAGGTGATAAAGTAACTTTTATTCCGTATTTCAATTGCGGGAAATGTGTCGCTTGCAGAAACGGCTTAACCAATTGTTGTGTCAATATCAAAGTATTTGGCGTTCATATTGATGGCGGAATGGCCGAATACGTAACAATTCCGGAGCAATATTTATTGCACGGACAAGGATTAGATTACGATCAGCTGGCATTGGTAGAACCGTTGGCAATTGCTGCGCATGGTGTTCGAAGAGCCGCTGTTGGACCTAATGATACTGTTTTGGTAATGGGCGCCGGACCCATTGGTATTGGACTGATTCAGTTTGCGAAAATTGCAGGGGCAAAAGTGATCGTAATGGATATTAACGAATACCGATTGGGTTTTTGTAAAAACGAACTCAATGCCGATGAAACAATCAATCCGTTAAACGAAAATGTTACAGCAAAACTGGCTGAAATCACCAATGGCGATATGGCCAATGTGGTTATTGATGCCACAGGAAATAGAAATGTAATGAATGATGCTTTCAATTATATTTCGCATGGAGGAAGATTTGTTTTAGTTGGACTTCAAAAAGGCGAATTAACGTTCAGCCATCCTGATTTTCATAAAAGAGAATCGACTTTGATGAGCAGCAGAAACGCTACCATTCAGGATTTTGAATATGTAATGGAATGTCTTAAAAATGGAAAAATTGATCCTAAAAAGTACATTACGCACAGAACTCGTTTTAGCGATATGATTGACAATTTTGGAAAGTTAATTGATCCAAAAAATAATGTGATCAAAGCATTGATCGAATTAGATTAGTATATAATTTAAATAAAGTTTTTACGTAAAGTTTGTCATTTCGAGGAACGAGGAATCTTCGCGGGAAACTCTTCAAAGATTGGCGAAAAAAACATAGATTTTAAAGTTGAATTTATAATCGAAGGAAACCTAACAGGTTTTAAAAACCTGCTAGGTTTAGCTAGATAACCTCAAATAACCACAAAAAATGGATTTAAATTTAAAAGGTAAAATTGTTGTCGTGTCGGGTTCGGCAGGCAAAGAAGGAAGTATAGGAGAAACGATAATCAAAAGGCTGGCAGATGAAGGCGCAATTCCGGTACTTGTCGATCGAAATGACAGAGGTTTTGGCTATGCCGAAGCACTTCAGAAAAGAAATATAGATTCATTATTCGTCAAAACAGATGTCACGGATCCTGTTGAAATAGAAAATGCGGTTAAAAAAATCATTGCAAAATACGGTAGAATAGACGCTGTAATCAATAATGTTGGCGTGAATGACGGAGCAGGTTTAGATGCAAGTTATGAGGACTTCATGAATTCATTGAAACTGAATGTGGTGAGTTATTTTTTATTGACAAAATATGCGCTTCCATACCTGAAAGAATCAAAAGGAAATATCCTGAACATTGGTTCAAAAGTCGCTTTAACAGGACAGGGAGGAACCTCAGGTTACGCTGCTGCCAAAGGTGGAGTTTTAGGATTAACCAGAGAATGGGCAGTTGATTTAATTCAGTTTGGAATTCGTTCGAATGCCATTATTATTGCCGAAAGTTTTACGCCTGCCTATGATGATTGGTTGAAAACACTTCCCGACGGCGAAACGGTTTTAAAGAAAATCAACAAAAGTATTCCGTTTGAAAGCCGAATGACCAAAACAGAAGAAATTGCAGATACAGCACTTTTTATCATTTCAAACCGGTCGTCGCATACAACAGGACAATTTGTTTTTGTTGATGGTGGTTACGTGCATCTGGATCGTGCCTTAATCAGTGATGTAAATTAATACAAATGAGTAATCGTATTGATTCACATCAGCATTTTTGGAAATTTGATTCCGTAAGAGACAGCTGGATTGATGATTCGATGCAAAAGATTCAAAGAGATTTTTTGCCCGAAGATCTTTTGCCATTGCTTCAGCAGAATCAATTTTCAGGTTGTGTAGCCGTTCAGGCCAGTCAGTCTGAAGAGGAAACTAATTTTCTTTTAGATTTAGCTTCTAAAAATGATTTTATAAAAGGAATCGTGGGTTGGGTTGATTTAAGAGCGTCAAATATAGAAGAGCGTCTGCATCATTTTTCTTCTTTTAAAAATATAAAAGGATTTCGTCATGTTGTACAAGGCGAAGCCGATGATTTTATGTTTCGACAGGATTTTCGTAACGGAATTTCGGCTTTAAAAAAGTTCAATTATACCTACGATATTCTTATTTTTCATCATCAGTTACCCGCTGCAATAGATTTGGCAAAACATTTCCCGGATCAGCCTTTTGTAATCGATCATATTGCAAAACCGGATATAAAATCAGGTAATATTACTTCATGGAAAAAAGGAATTCAGGAAATTGCAAAATATCAAAAGATAAGCTGTAAAATCTCAGGAATGGTTACAGAAGCCCATTGGAACTCCTGGAAACCGTCTGATTTAAAACCGTATTTAGATGTAATTTTCGAAAATTTCCCTGCCAGTAAATTAATGTTCGGATCAGATTGGCCCGTTTTGAATGTTGCTTCAAATTACTCCGAAGTAGTAAAAACATTAGAAGATTATATTTCGCAGCTTTCAGTCGAAGATCAGAATAAGATTTGGTTGGGGAATGCGAGTTCTTTTTATAATGTATAAATAACCGCAAAGTTTATTATCCTGATTTCTGCAGTTAAAATCTATCGGGTTTTATGCTGGAATAAAACACAAACTAACCAAACAATTTCTCTTTCGTCAAAATGACAAAGAAACTTAATGCAAAAAGTAGGCTTTCCATCGGAAGGCCTACTTTTTGCATTTTACATCTCACTTTTAACAGGCAACAATTTTTTAAAACTTCACAGCCCCTTTAGGAACAGTTTCTCCAATAGTAGTTTTCTTTGCAAAATCAAAATTAGCCGAAGATGCAAATTCAATATTTTGAGAAGCTTCACCATTAATAGAAATTGCTTTTGCTGATATCGAATTGAATTCCACATTTTTTAAAGACAGATTTTTAGCATTGTAAATTTCGAATACATTGCTGTCTGCGATATCCAGCTTTGCATTAATGATTTTGATTCCGTTAGCATCAATAATCGAAAAACCTTTTTCTGCCGTAGCAATTAAGTTAGAGATTTCGATATTCTCTAAATTCATTTCAGGTAAACCTTGTAGGAATACTGCTTGCTGAGCGCCTTTAATCGTCACATTTTTGATTGAAATATTTTTAAATTGTGGCGTTTCTACATTTACAGGCATTGCTTTATTAATGATTTTATCTCCGCCTTCTTCCAGAGTTTCTGCTATCGATTTTCCTCCATAATACAGATTAAAAGAGATCGCCTGCGACGGAATATCGGTCATAAAAATATCAGAGATATAAATGTTTTCAACCACACCGCCACGTCCACGGTTACTTTTAAAACGCAATCCAACATCAGTTCCCATAAAAGTACAATTCGATACATGTAGGTTTTTTACCCCACCGGACATTTCACTTCCCACCGTTACGCCTCCGTGTCCGTGATATACGATATTGTTTTTTACGATGATATTTTCGCAGGGAACACCGCGATCACGTCCGTCTTTATCTTTTCCTGATTTAATACAAATTGCATCGTCACCCACATCAAAACTTGAATTTTCGATGATGACATTTTTGCAGGATTCTACATCAAGACCATCGCCATTTTGAGAATACCACGGATTACGAACGGTAACATTACGCACAATTAAATCTTCAACCATTAAGGGATGAATGTTCCAGGCAGGAGAATTCTGAAATACAGGCCCGTCAAACAAAACTCTTTTACTGTTTTGAATACTCACCAGTACCGGACGCAAAAAGTCGTGAATTTTTTCAAATTCTTCCTTCGTTTTTAAATCCGGACGTACATTTTGGTCAGCACCTTTAGAAGCATTCATAAAAACTTCTGACGGATACCAACTGTCTTTTTTATCGTTTAAAACGCCACCTGAAGCAACAAACTTTTTCCATTGACTGTCTGTTAGTTTGTTCTTTTTAACCTGTCTCCAAACTTCGCCTGAACCATCCCAGACACCATTTCCGGTGAAGGCAATATTTTCAAGGTTTTTACCGTAAATAGGAGAGATGCAGCGCCAAGTATTCAAACCTTCAAAACTCGTTTCGATAATGGGATATAAACTTTTATCCGGAGAAAATTTAATTAATGCTCCGGTTTCAGCATGCAATTCAAGATTACTTTTTAAAATAATAGGACCCGTAAGCCAGATTCCGCGAGGGATAATTACTTTTCCACCGCCTTTTTTTGAAACCGCGTCTATAGCATCGGCGAAAGCCTTAGTATTTAAAACATACCCGCCATTTACAGCACCAAAGTCTTTTAGGTTCACACTATTTTTTGGAATTACAGGTTCTTTGACCTTTGCCATTTTAAATTCAATATTCTCATAAGTATCATAAGACTTTGAATTTTGAGCAAAATTGTTCTGCGAAAAACTTGTGATCACAATTGCCAGAGCAATACGTAAAAGAGGAATTGGGTTCGTTTTCATTGGTAGTGAATTATGGTTAAAAATTTAAGTCGTAATAGAAGGCTTAATTTGCTAAATCTATTTATTCATCTTGATTTTTTTATTGATATCAAAAAAAAGTACTCAGATAAACAAATAAACATAAATGTAATCGATTACACAAATCTATTAAAAATTATTTTAAAATATCAAATTAGTTGCTCATTTCCCACAAAAGAAATCTCAAAAGTTAGGAATTTTCAATTTTCATTTTCATTTGAACAATAGCAGGAGGGTACAGGATACTTATATTTCTGTGTTCGTTTAAATTGTGCCATATATTTAGTATAAATGTTAAAATAATTAGTGATGTAAGTTTTTTATTGCTTTAAATTTTATCAACAATAATTTTAATACCAAAAGTTTAAAAATAAAAATAATGCGTTTAAATTTTTTTCATAAAATAATTATTGCTTTTTCGATAGTCTGCACTGTTTTTTCTGCAAACGCTGCTGAGATTTGGGTTTCCCCAAGTGGAAAAGATACTAATCTAGGAACAAAATCAAATCCTTTGGCAACGTTACAAATGGCAATGCGAAAAGCTCGAGAACTACGCCGATTAAAAGATCCTTCCATAAAAGATGGTATTCATATTATAGTACAAAATGGAACGTATTATTTAAACGAACCATTATTTGTAAGACCGGAAGATTCAGGAACTCCCGAAAGTCCAACAACAATTGAAGCTGATGCAAATGCAAGACCAATAATCAGCGGTGGATTTGAAATTAAAAACTGGAAAAAAGGTGCAATTATAAACCGAGTAAAAAAAGCAAATGTCTGGGTAGCCGATGCACCTCAAAAAGCAGGCGAAATTATCAATTATAGACAATTATGGGTAAACGGAAAAAAAGCCGTTAGAGCCAAAAGCACTTCCGGAAACCAAATGGATAGAATTCTTTCCTGGGATTCGGCAACAGAAACTTGCTGGATTCCGTTTAAAGACAAATCCATAAAGTACGAATCAGGAATGGAAATGTTTATCATTCAATGGTGGTCAACAGCGAATCTTCGCATCAAAAATATCGAAGTTCAAAAAGACAGCGCCAGACTTTCATTCGAACAACCGGAAAGCCGTATTCAAAGCGAACATCCGTGGCCGGCTCCGTGGATTTCAAAAAACAATGGAAATTCAGCCTTCTATTTAAACAACGGAATCTCAATGTTGAACGAAGCAGGAGAATGGTATTTAGACAAAAAAAATGCTAAAATTTATTATATTCCGAGAGAAGGCGAAGATTTGAATTCTGCAAAAATAACAGTTCCGGTTTTAGAAAATTTAGTAGAAATTAAAGGAACTATGGATTCGCCTGTACATCATTTTAATTTTAAAGGAATCTCATTTCAATACAGCAACTGGCTTCGTCCTTCACAGCAAGGTCACGTTCCGTTGCAGGCGGGAATGTATTTATTAGATGCTTATAAATTGAAAATTCCCGGAACTCCCAATCAGGCCAGTTTAGAAAATCAGGCCTGGGTAGGAAGACCCAGAGCGGCTGTAGAAGTAAATTATGCTAATAACAATCAATTCGAATCGTGTCGTTTTGAACATGTATCTTCAACAGGATTAGATTTAAATAAAGGAACAAATCACAATAGCATCAAAGGAAATTTATTTAAAGATATTGGCGGAAATGCTATAAATGTTGGTGTTTTCTCTGAAGAAGCTTTTGAAGCACATTTGCCTTTAGTGATCAAAGACGAAAGAGAAATTTGTTCGGATGAATTAATTGCAGATAATTTGATCACAAATGTTGCCAATGAAGATTGGGGATGTTTAGGAATTGCAGCTGGTTTTGTAAAGAATCTAACTATCGAACACAACGAAATTTCGGATGTCTCTTATAGCGGAATTTCTATGGGCTGGGGTTGGACACACACCAAAAATGTGATGGAAAACAACAAAATCATCGGAAATAAAATTCATCATTATGCTAAACATTTACACGATGTTTCCGGAATTTACACGCTTTCGTCACAGCCAAACAGCAGAATTGAAGAGAATTATATCGATAAGGTGTACAACAGTCCTTACGCACACGATCCGTTTTTGTGGTTGTATTTGTATACTGATGAAGGAAGTCAGGGATTTACGATCAAAAACAATTGGATTGCAACTGAGAAAATCCTGAAAAACAATAACGGTCCCGAAGGAAATATTTGGGAAAATAACAATCCATACGTAAGCACTACAATTAAAGATGCTGCTGGAATTAGAACGCCTTATATCGATTTGACAAAAGAAGTTGTAATAGATGAAAAATGGGGATTGCAGGAATTGCCAAAATCTGTTGTAATCGAAATGACAGGTTCCGATTTTGATATCGAAAAAGTAAAATCCACAACAAAAGGTTTCAGAATTGTAGGCGAATCCATGTACCAATGGAAGAATCATCTGGTGATTTACGGAAAAATGAATCAGCCGGAAAGAACGAAAAAGAAATTGGCATTAGCTTATCCTTCGGCACAAATAAAAATTTATGAAAAGCCAATTTATGATTTCCAGAATTTTGAAAGATGCAAAGATTCAAAACCGGTATCTGAGTGGGAAAATATTGTTTTGACGGCTAATTTGGTTGATGATCCAAAATTGCAAAAAGAATATGTAGATTATCATACCACACAATTCGAAAAGTGGCCCGAAATCGCAAAAGGTTTCTGCAATGCCGATTTTCAGCAGTTACAGGTTTTCAAAAATGAAAGAAAATTGATGTTGATTATCAGTATTCCAAAAGGAGAAAATCTGGATAAACTGAATCCAAAAACAACCCAAAATAATCCGCGCGTTGACGAATGGAATACTTTAATGAAAAAATACCAAACCGGAATCGAAGGAGCAAAACCAGACGAAACCTGGATATTTCTAAATAAAGTAGAATCAAAATAATCACATATTATTTATCCTAATAGGTTTCCAAAACCTGTTAGGTATGTTTAAAGCCAATAAGAAAGTTAGTCACTATCGGGATAAAAGGATTTAACACAGATTGAAAATCCTTTAAATCTTTTTAATCTGTGGCAAAAAAAATAAAAAGTAATACCTAACAGGTTTTAAAAACCTGTTAGGATACTATGGAAAATCTAACTATCAAACCACAAATATAAATGTTAAGAATAGCCATTTTAGGACTCGGAGAAGGTCGCAGCACAATGTCCGCAGCTTTAAGAAGTTCAAAATTAGAACTCGTAAAAGTATGCGACAGAAACGAAGAATTGTGTAAAAAGAGAGCAAGGGAATTTGATTTCCATTCCTACACCACCAATTACGATGATTTATTAAAAGATGATTCCATAGATATCATTGCCATTTATACACCGGATCATTTGCATGCCGAACATATAAAACAAGCTTTATTGCATGGAAAACATGTAGTTTGTACCAAACCTTTTATCGATGATCTTTCAGACGCTGCAGCACTTTTAGAACTCAGTAAAAAAACAGGTAAAAAGGTTTTTATAGGTCAGAGTTCACGATTTTTTGAACCCGCAAAAAGGCAACGAAAAGATTATGAAGAAGGCTTAATAGGTGATTTAATCACGATTGAAGCGCAATATCACGCCGATCACAGATGGTTTTTAGAGAAAGAATGGTCGTTGTTACAGTCTTTTAAATGGTTGTACGGAGGTTTAAGCCATCCCGTAGATTTTATCAGATGGTATTTGCCTAATATCGAAGAAGTAATGGGCTACGGCATGATCAGCAGTAACGGAAGTGCTGCAGGTTTGAAAAATGAAGATACGATGCACTTTATCTTCAAAGCAACAGACGGAAGAATCGCCAGAGTAAGTGGGGTATATACTTCGCCAACGCAACCTGCGCAACGAGATAGCGGAATGAGCACAATTTTGAGAGCAACCGAAGGAGCAAGTCAGGCAGATTATCACGAATTGCGTTATGCCGTTACAGACAAAACGGGCGAAGAAAAAGTAATTACGTGGGGAGATTCAACCTTAAAACATTATTTCCGTTTTGAAGGCCAAAGCCATCACGCAGGAGAATATCAAAATTATCTGGAATATTTCGTAGACAGTATCGAGCTCAATTTTACGGCTTATCCGGATATGGAAGAAGGTATCGGAACTGTAGCTTTATTGCAAGCGATGGACAGATCACTGCAAACCGGATTGCCAGTAAAAATTGCTGACGTTCTTAAAGAATACGGACTATGAACAGCATCTACGATAAATTAACAACGCTTGATTTTATAATTGTTGCCGTTTATCTGGTGGCTTTATTAATCATTGGCTGGGTAGTAAGCGTGAAACAAAGCAAGAAAAATGAAACACTTTTTCTGGCCGGAAATTCACTTAATTGGTACAGCATTGGGTTTAATATGTGGGGAACAAATGTTGGTCCTTCGTCATTATTGGCATTTGCGAGTATTGGTTATGCCACCGGAATTGTAGCTGGAAATTTCGAATGGTATGCTTTTGTTTTTTTACTGCTTTTGGCAATGGTTTTTGCACCGCGTTATATAGCGAGCAAAGTAAGTACAATGCCGGAATATATGGGAAAACGCTATGGCGACAGTACCCAAAATATTTTGGCCTGGTATGCCTTGGTCAAAATTTTGGTAAGCTGGTTATCATTAGGATTATTCAGCGGAGGAATTTTAGTACGTCAGATTCTGGGAATCCCGATGTGGCAGAGTGTGACCGTTTTAGTAATTTTTTCGGGAATTTTTACTTTCGCAGGAGGACTAAAAGCGATTGCCAAAGTGAATGTTTTTCAGATGATTTTATTAATTGTCGTTTCACTTACATTGTCTTATTTAGGATTACAAAAATTGGGAGGAATAGATGTTTTAATAGCCAAAACACCTTCTAATTTCTGGAATTTAGTACAGCCGGCAAACGATGCGCATTATCCGTGGCCAGCCATTTTGTTAGGATATCCTGTGGCAGCTGTAGCTTTCTTTTGTACAGATCAGTCGATGGTACAGAGCGTTTTGGGCGCCAAAAATCTGGAACAGGGACAATTGGGCGTAAACTTCATTGGCTGGTTAAAAGTGATGGCATTGCCCTTGTTTATTTTACCGGGAATTTTGTGTTATGCTTTATATCCTGAATTGGGTAAAAATTCAGATTTAGCTTATATGACCATGGTAACCAACTTATTCCCTAGCGGAATGAACGGTTTGGTGATTTGTGTAATGATCGCCGTTTTGGTAGGAACAATTGGTTCGTCGCTAAATGCGTTAAGTACCGTTTTTACGAATGATATTTATGTAAAGAAAATCAACCCGACAGCTACCATAAAAGATCAGATTAAGATTGGAAGAATCACCATTGCAGCCGGATGTTTGTTTGCGATTCTGATCGCCATTGCAATCGACAATATAAAAGGACAAAATTTATTCAATATATTTCAGGCGGTTTTGGGCTTTTTAGCACCTTCATTATCTGTAGTGTTTTTGTTGAGTATTTTCTGGAAACGAACTACAAAAAAAGCGGTGAACGCTACACTTTCGTGGGGTTCAGCTTTTAGTTTATTCGTTGGAGTTTTATATTTATGGATATTCCCAGCAGATGTTTATACCATTTGGCCTCACTTTTTATTGATCTCATTTTACATTTTTGCAGTTTTATTAGTTGCTGCAATTATCATTTCATTAACAGATAAAAATCCGGAAGTTAATTTTTCTGAAGAAGCCGATATTCCTAAAACCAGTAAAAAGGTAAAACTGTTATTTGGTTTGTTGGGGTTGGTGATTTTGGTTTTGTATTTTGTTTTTAATGGGAATTGAAAGGTTTTTTAAATAATATATAATAACATAACGCTTTCTTTTTGAGGAAGCGTTTTTTTAGTATCTCTTAAATATTTAAAAAGAAAAATGTTTGAATTGTCTCTAAATGTGTATGAATTTGAGAAAAATAAATAGTAGGTTTGTTGGAACAAACTATCTAGATTTTGATTGATAAGTTTGAGATGAGTTTAAAAGATGAATTTTAACTAAAAAGAAATATAACGGAAAATATATATATGAAAATTGATTTTTTACAATTCGACTTTTCTTACTTAATTACTTTAATATCTGGTGGAGCTTGTTGGCAAGGAGTCAAATTTATATACCCCGACATAAAAAATTATTTTGAAAAGAGAAGAAAAGCTAAACAAATATTGTATGCGAGTATGGATTTAGCAATAAAATCTTCTGACGAGCTTTTTGGTAAATTAGAGTCTCTAAGCAGAGAAGATTTTGCATCATTTATAAATAAAGATAATTCGATTAGTGACTCACCTGAACACAACCAAATTTATGTATATTATCTTATTGGACAATTTTGGGCTACTTTAGAAAATATTAGAATTCAAAGTAATTATACTTCAATTGCCAGATTAAAGAAAGGTAGGGAACTGATCCGTTTTATTGAAACAATTGAATCAAGAAAATTTAGGCTTCTTGATAGATCTAAGCAAAGAATTATTGGAGAAGCAATGATTATCAATTCAGGAGATAAATTTCAAGTGATGCCATTATATTTCTTCTTTGAGAAGATCAAATCTGATGAAACATTTAGGAACTGGATAAGAGAAATTGATATACAATTCCAATTGTCAAAAAAAACAAACATACGACAAAGAATATTGGTCTATGGAGTAATAGTTGCAATGTTTTTGGATCATTTTGATAGTGAAAATAAGATTTCAAGACGCAGAGATATCTATTTAATCAAATTGAGACCCGAAAGTATACAATTAATAAAAAATATTCTATTAAAACATTATCTTTCGTTTATTAAAAATCCAAAAAGATACTATACGAAATAAAAAATGGGCCCCTGCAGGCCGTATTCTTTCCCGAAGGAAAGCAGCCCTTGGGTTACCCTGCTATCTTAAATAATTTATATCTCTAATTTATATTACAAATTTATTAAAAAAATACAATAATTGACTTAAATCAATTTTAATTTTTCATCAATAAGCCAATAGACGTATAAAAATAATGATAATTATATGAAATTTCTAGTCATTCTTGAATTTTAAAGAATTTTCCTTTTAATTGTATTTCTGTTTGGGTGAAAATATTCTCCTAGTGTGAGCTTCTAGCTAGTAACCACAAACAAACTTAAATCTAATTTTAAAACTGTACTATGATTATTTTTTCAAAGATTATTAAAAATGTTTTAAAAAAAGCTATTTATTTAAAGTAGAAACCAACAACTCCCGAATATCAACCTTCAAATATTTAGAAATTTCAGAAAGTGTTTCAATAGAAGGCTGAGCTTCATTAGTACACCATCGAGAAACAGTCGATACAGTTTTACCTAAATGATTAGCTAATTCCTTACTAGTTCTATTGTTTTCAACTAAAACAACTTTTATTCTATTTAATTTAAGTTTCGACACAATGTTGATTTATTGATATTTCATGCAAATATCTTATAATTTAAATATAAGAAAAAGAATATTTTAAATACTCAAAATTGCCCTAAAACAATAATTTAACATCTTAAAAATATTATTTGTAGTATAATTTTTACTATTTTTGTTTCAATGAAATAAAAAATAAAATGAAACAATCAGCGAAAAGACGATTAAAAATTCAACCAAAATATATCGCAAGAGCATATCATCGCTATGTGATATTTCCTGAAATCCGACTTTGTGGGAAGTGGCTTCATGATATTGGTTTTGCTCACGGAAAATTTGTAACGGTTCAACATGAGGATAGTAAAATTATTATCACCGTTAACAATGAAATTGAAAAGATGACAAAGTAGTGTGTAGTAATTATTTTGTTTTTAATGGAATTAACCTGGTAGATAAACTTTAGAAAATAATTAAAAAATGCTTCAGAAACCCTGAAGCATTTTTTATGACGATTTTCCAGAAGCCTGAATGATAAATTTCACAACCTATTATCTATTTAAGTAAAAATGAAATAAAATTTAGAGAATTAGATAAAAAAATGGGACTAAAATTACGGGCAATGTATTAAAAAAGTTAATTATTCCGCGTAAACAGGACAGTACAGGGTATGAAATGTAAAAAGAACGTTTATCTTTAGCGTTAAATTATTTTTATATGCAGAACCAATTTCCATTTTTTAAAGTTATTCTTCTTTTTGTCGCTCTTTTTACTTGTACTTTAGTATCAGCCCAAGAAAAATCTAAAGAAGCAACATGGATCTGGTATCCAGGTGATTTTGAAGTTTGGTTAAGCAATAAAATGCAAGTAAGACGTACAGAACGCGAAGCAGTATTTCCGCCATTGTGGCAATATTACAGTCCTTATGCCTTAGTAACTTTTCAAACAGAAGTAGATATTCCAAAACCAGACGAAGTAAAAATTTACTCAGAAGGACCTTTTCAATTACTTTTAGATGGTGTTCAGGTTTATGGACAACCAAAATCAATAACAATTCCAGCAGGAAAACACAAAATTTCCTTCAAAGTGTATAATCAGGAAGTCTTGCCAGCGATTTATATTGCAGGTAATTATGTTAAATCTGATGCATCCTGGAAAGTGACCAACGAAGATAAACTTTGGATTGATGAAACAGGAAAAGCACAACAATCAGGCACACCTTGGGTTCCTGTTGGTTCTTGGAATTTTGATGCACCAGAGCATAAACCATCTCAATTTAAACTAACAACCAAACCTTTAAACTCCAAAAAAACAGAAAAAATAGCAGGTGGAGAATTAGTAGATTTTGGTAAAGAAACATTTGGTTATATTAAAATTCACGGTTTAAAAGGAAAAGGTAAACTAGCACTTTATTATGGAGAATCTCGCGAAGAAGCTTTAGATTCTGCTAAATGCGAAACACTAGATCATTTATCTTTTGACGGAAAACAACCGGAAACATATACACACGATGGGTCAAAAGCATTTCGTTATGTGCAAGTTCATGCAGATGCAACGGTAAAATACGATTCTATTTCGATGCTTTATGAATATTTACCATTAGATTATCGTGGCGCATTCAAATCTTCAGACGAACAATTGAATCAAATTTGGGATGTGTCGGCTTACACGATGCAATTAACAACTCGCGAATTTTTTATAGACGGAATCAAACGCGACCGCTGGGTTTGGTCTGGCGATGCTTATCAAAGTTATTTAATGAATTATTATTTATTCTTTGATTCGGCTTCTGTAGAACGAACCATGTTAGCGCTTCGCGAAAAAGAACCTGTAACGGCTCATGTTAATATCATAATGGATTATTCGCTCTATTGGTTTGTGGGTGTTTACGATTATTATTTACACACAGGCGATACGAAATTTATCCAAACTTTTTATCCGCGAATGAAGTCACTTATGGAATTCTGTTTAAAAAGAAGAAACGCAAACGGATTTCTGGAACCATTAGAAGGCGATTGGGTTTTTATTGATTGGGCAGACGGATTACCAAAAACCGGAGAGGTTAGTTTTGAGCAAATGCTTTTAGCGAGAAGCTTAGAAGCCATGGCAGTTAGTGCTAAAATTGCAGGTGAAAAGGAAGACCAAAAACAGTATCAAAAATTAGCGGATAATTTAAAAATAAAATTATTTGATGTGTTTTGGGATAAAAAACAAAACGTCATGAAGCACCAGCGTATAAACGGTAAAGTGGAAGACATTGTAACCAGATACGCTAATATGTTCGGTATTTTTTTCAATTATTTTAATGAAGAGCAAAAACAAAGTATCAAAAATAAGGTATTGCTCAATGATAATATTCTTAAAATCACAACACCATACATGCGTTTTTACGAGTTAGAAGCTTTGTGTGCTATGGGCGAACAGGATTACGTCTTAAAAGAAATGAAAGAGTATTGGGGCGGAATGTTAAAAGAGGGCGCAACATCTTTCTGGGAAGAATATAACCCAAACAAAAAAGGAGCAGAACATTTAGCGATGTACGGACGCCCTTACGGAAAAAGCCTTTGCCATGCCTGGGGAGCAAGTCCGATTTATTTATTAGGAAAATATTATCTGGGCGTAAAACCAACTTCGCCGGGATATTCAGAATACGAAATCAAACCTAATTTAGGCGGCTTAAAATGGATACAAGGAAAAGTTCCAACACCAAACGGAGCTGTAGAATTGTATTGCAGCACCAAAGAAATAAAAGTAAAAGCAGCTGAAGGCGAAGGGAAATTGATTTTTGAAAGTTCAGGCAAACCCAAAACAAATTCAGGAACAATTACAACATTGGCTAAAAATAAATACCAGCTGACTGTAAAACCAAATGTGGAATATAAAGTGAGTTACAAAGCGATTTAATAAGTCGAATTTGTCATTCCGACGAAGGAGGAATCATACTCGTAACCACAAAGATCGTTACGCCATTTTTGTCATTTCGAGGAACGAGAAATCTTAGCAAGTAGCTCCACAAAGATTGATCTTCTAAGTGTGCTCAGCAAACGAAGATTTCTCCTCCGTCGAAATGATAAGATTGAGGGAATTCAGAATTCATTAAATAATAAAAAACCAATGTTTTCAAAAAATAAAAAATACAATTTCAAATTAAAAACAGCTTTCCTGATGCTGTTAACTGTCTGCATTCAAGTTTCGGCACAAAACAGCGCATTGAAACCCGCTTCTTTTGAAGTTATAAAATCAAATTACAAAACATTCCAAACAACGCAATATGTGCACGTATTTTCAGGAAGCAAACATAATATTGTTCGTTTAGCTCCGGAATTGCAAGGTTTGCTAGGTGTAGAACTTCCTTTAGAGGCATATAAAAAAGGAACAAACACTGCCTTGCAATTAAAATTCAAAGAACCGGTTCAGGTTTTGATTGGGGTTTTTCAAGAAAACAATGCAGAATATCTTCAGGCTGATAAATTGCAAAATGCAAAATTAGTTTTAGAAAATGCAGTAACAATAACAGGTTTACCGCCAGTAAATGTTTATGCCGTTTCTTATCCAAAGGGAAATCAAACAATAAATCCTGGAAAAGGATTATTCGCATTTTTAGGAGTTGTAAAAAGCAATCAGAAATTAACTTTCAGAAACGCAGCACTTCCGGACGGGAATCTTTGGAATCCGACTTATATAGTGGAAGGTTTTTCAGATGAAAAACCACTTTTCGAAATTATCGGCGGAGAAAATAAACCTGTTGTAGAAGAAGGAATGCCCGGAACCGAAGGAATTCAAGGCGGTTTTGAAGGCGGACGTGTGGTAAAAGTAGGTGATATGTATCATATGTTTCCAACCGAAAGAGCAGGAGAAAAAGGAGTTGATTATTATTACGATCGCGTCAAAACCAGAATCGGACACTGGACGAGTAAGGATGCCATTCACTGGAAAAGAGAATCGACAATATATCAGGCAAGTGGAACTTATGCCATAACTGAAGACGATAACCCAATGAATGATCGCCGTGCCGCAATTTGGTCGTATATGCCGGTTTTTAACGAAAAGGCAAACAAATGGTACGGCTATTATTTGGCCTATACAGTGAGTAAAGAAATAGAACCCAATCATTCCTTTGGAAGGATTTGGAGATGTGAATCAACAGTAGATGGAATCAACGGAATTGGCGGTCCGTATAAAGATATGGGCATCATCATGGAACCGGGATTAGACTCAGAACCCTGGGAAGGACGTCAGGGCGTGGCTTCGTTTTTTCCGTATAAAGTAGGGGATAAGTATTTTGGATTTTACAGCGGAGCGTATCCTTTTAATTCCTGGGCAGATTATCCAAAGAAATCAGGAAAAGGCTGGTTTGTAGCTTTAGCCGAATCAAAAAGTTTAGAAGGTCCGTGGTCAAGAATAAAAGACGGCAATAATCCGATAAAGACAATGCATCCGTTTTTTGTAGAAAATCCAATTGTGAGTCAGCTTCCAAACGGTTTGTACATTGCTATTTTTGATGGAGGACCGGACGGTTGGGGACATCATTTACCCAATATGATGGCCTATTCAGTATCAAAAGATGGTAAAAATTGGGGAGAAGCAAGATATCTTCCTATAGAAACAAAAGTCGATAAATGGTGGGATATCATGAGAACACCATTGTGTTTAATCCCAGAAGAAAATGACGTTTACACCATTGTTTACGCCGCCATAGATCTGAAAAGAAGATTTCACCCAATGGGAATGGTAAAAGTAAAACTAAACAAAGACGTGATGGAATCCCGATTGTTGGAAATGAAATGAGAATAGAACGCAGATGACGCGGATTTACTTCGTAAAAACGCTGATTAGCGCGGATTTTTTTATTGTAATCGCGCTTAATTTTTGTCAAAGTTTTAAACTTTGACAAAGATGTTCAAAGTAAAAAGAGAAGAAAAAGAAAGTAAAATAAAATCTGTTTTTATCCGCGTATTTACGAAGTAAATCCGAGTCATCCGCGTTCAAAACCACATCATAATTACAAAAAAATGAAAATTAATTACCTATTTATCGCCATTACAGCACTTTTAATAAGCAGTTGTTCGACCACAAAATACAAGAAAAGAGGCATCAACGAAACCGTAATGCAGGAGATTTACAACGAGATCAAAACGCCTTATAAATACGGTTTGGTTATGGTTCCCACAGACAACTCATACAAAATGGATTGTCCGAGTGTATTTAGAAAAGACGGAAAATGGTTTATGACCTATTTAATTTATGATGGAAGAGGTTATGAAACCTGGCTGGCAGAAAGCGACGATTTACTTAACTGGAAATATTTAGGAAAAGTAATGTCTTTCTCTGAAAACGAACAGCATTGGGATGTCAATCAAAAAGCAGGATATATTTCGCTGCAAGATCCAACATGGGGCGGAAGTTACGAATGGGAAAAATACGATGACAAATACTGGATGAGTTATTTTGGCGGAGACAGTAAAGGTTACGAAGCCGGAGTATTATCAATCGGAATGGCTTATACAAAAGAAGCTCCGACAAAACCACACGAATTTCAAAGGTTAGAAAATCCGGTTCTAACGCCAAAAGACAAAGACGCCAGATGGTGGGATAATAGTACGATGTACAAAAACAGTGTGATTCGTGACAAAGATAAATTGACAGGACACAATTTTATAATGTACTATAATGCCCGTGGTGATAGTTTAAATCCTGCTAAAGGCGCAGAGCGTATTGCTATGGCAGTTTCGAACGATATGAAAGAATGGAAACGGTATGGTGATAAACCATTAATCAATCATCATAAAGGAATCTCAGGAGATGCCTATATTCAGCGTATTAACGATACTTGGGTCATGTTCTATTTTGGAGCTTTTTGGACGGGTTGGAATCAAGGTGCATTTAACCGTTTTGCAGTTTCGAATGATTTAGTAAACTGGACCGACTGGAAAGGTGAGGACTTAATCAAATCTTCTGAACCTTACGATGATTTATTTGCACATAAATCATTTGTGGTAAAATATAATGGAGTCGTGTATCACTTTTATTGTGCGGTAAACAAAGCAGAACAAAGAGGAATTGCAGTAGCAACATCTAAAGATTTGGGCAAAAGCGAAATGAATTTTGTAGCGCCGCCAGAGAAGAAAGAAAAGAAACAGTAAACAGGTTAGAAGTTAGATGTAAAACGTGAAAATTGTTTAGTCCAAATGGGAATTTTTATAAGTCGCCTCTTTTGTTACCAATATTTAATTTCTACGAGATTACTCCTTTAGGAGTTTAATATTGGTAGCTAAAAATAGTAGTCAAAATAAATTTTGTCCCGTAGGGACTACACAATGAGAGAATAATAATGAAATATAATATAAAATCAATGTTTAAATCAAAATATAACAATCCATTTTTAAGGTTTCGATTTTCGACTCACAACTTACAATATACATTTCACATTTTACTTTTTACGGTTATAGCAAATGCACAATCCGTAACAGGAGAACCTGCGGGAATTCCTGAAATACCTAAAAAATACGAATTTGCTCCATGGGAAGATCCAACGGTTACGAGCATCAACAGACAACCATCGAGAGCAACGGCATATTCATACACCAATGTTGAAGATGCCTTAAAAGGAGACAGAACCAAAAGCCGGCTTAAAATGCTGACTGGAGATTGGGATTTTAAATATGCATCCAATCTCAAAGAAGCTTCGAAAGATTTCTATAAAGGAAAAGTCAACGGCTGGAATAAAATAGAAGTACCATCAAATTGGGAATTAAAAGGTTATGATATTCCCATTTACAAAAGTGCCGTTTATCCGTTTAGACCCATAAATCCGCCTTTTATTCCTAAAGATTATAACGGAGTTGGTTCTTATCAACGCAGTTTTACCGTTCCCGAAAATTGGAAAGATATGACCGTTACTTTGTATTTTGGTGCTGTAAGTTCCGGATTTCAGGTTTGGCTTAACGGAGAATTTTTAGGGTATGGAGAAGATAGTTTTCTGCCTTCGGAATTTGATATTACGCCCTATTTAAAAGAAGGAGAAAATATAGTTTCGGTTCAGGTAATTCGCTGGACAGACGGTTCGTATCTTGAAGATCAGGACCATTGGCGTGTAAGCGGAATCCAGCGTGAAGTCTTTATTATGGCAGAGCCAAAATTACGCATTCAGGATTTCTTTTATCAGACTAAATTAGACAAGCAATACAAAGACGTTTCTTTTCAATTACGTCCAAAAGTTGAAAACTTAACAGGCGAAAAAATCAAAGATTATACTTTTCAGGCACAATTATACGATGCCAATAATGTAGCTTTATTCAAAGAACCACTTCAAAAACCGGTGATCGATATGATCAACGAAAGCTATCCCCGTCTGGATAATGTACGTTTTGGAATGTTCAAGGAAAATATCCCTAATCCAAAAAAATGGAGTTCTGAAGAACCTAATTTGTACACTTTGGTAATGTCGATAAAAGATGCAAACGGAAATATTACAGAAGCTAAAAGCTGTAAAGTTGGTTTTCGATCGATCGAATTCTCGAAGGAAAATGGTAAAATGCTCATCAACGGAAAAGAGACTTATGTGTATGGCGTAAACCGTCATGACCATAACCCAACAAGAGGTAAAGCGGTTACAAGAGATGATATCAAAGAAGATATTACAACAATTAAAAAGTTCAACTTCAACTTTATCAGAACCAGTCATTATCCTAACGATCCGTATTTCTATGAATTATGCGACCAGTACGGTATCATGGTGATGGACGAAGCCAATCAGGAAACTCATGGTATTGGCGGAAAATTAAGCAACGACCCAAAATGGACAAATGCGTATTTAGAACGTATGACGAGAATGGTCGAAAGAGATAAAAACCATCCCTCAGTTGTGTTTTGGAGTTTAGGAAATGAGGGCGGAAAAGGACCAAATCATGCTGCGATGGCAGGTTGGGTTCACGATTTTGATATTACACGTCCGGTACATTACGAACCGGCACAAGGAAACCCTAGATTAGACGGTTATATCGATCAGCTTGATCCAAGATATCCTAAAACAATCGATCACGCGTACAGATTCGAAAATCCGCAAGACGAGCCGTATGTTGATATGGTGAGCCGATTCTATCCGGGAGTTTTTACACCAAAATTTCTGGTAGATCAAAAGAAAGATACACGTCCAATTATTTTTGTAGAATATTCTCATGCAATGGGAAATTCAGTTGGTAACTTAAAAGAATTATGGGATGAATTCCGTTCGCTTCCCAGAGTTATAGGCGGTTGCATTTGGGAATTTAAAGATCAGGGATTAGTGAAAAAAGATCCGGCAACGGGTCAGGAATTTTTTGCTCACGGTGGGGATTTTGGCGAAAAATACCACGACGGAAACTTCAATACAAAAGGAATTGTAGATTCTAACGGAAAACCAAAGGGTTCCATTTATGAGAACAAATGGATTTATCAACCGGCGACAAGTACATTAAAAAATAATTTTCAATTAGAAATCAAAAATCGTCAGGCTGTAAAATCTTTAGCAGCTTATATTCCGGTTTTAAAAATTTTGGAAAACGGAAATGTGATCAAAACTCAAATACTAAAACCTTTCAATTTAGAAGCAGGACAATCAACAATCTTAGATGTAAAACAATATCTGCCTAAATTGAAAAAAGATGCCGAATATTTTCTTAATATCGAATTCCAGCTTTCAAAAGAGGAACTATGGGCTTCTAAAGGTTATACAGTTGCAGAGGATCAGTTTTTGTTGAAAAAGCAAGACATTACAATTGATTTCAAAGAGAAAGATTCTAAATTTAAAACAACAGAAACCGACACGGATTTTAAAATAAAAGGAAAATCATTTGAGATCAGTATTAGCAAGGCAAACGGAGCTTTGAGCTCTTATGTTTTCAATGGCGAAGAACAGGTTTTTGCTCCATTGTTACCTAATTTTGTGAGACCTCAGACGGATAATGATAAAAGAGGATGGAAATCACACAAACTTTTAAAACCCTGGTATCAGGCAAAACCGAAAGTGGTAAGCACGAAAATGGCGATTGCAATTGACGGAACGATAATTACCAGCGAATATGAAGTGATAAAAGACAGCGCGCAAGTTCAGGTTGTTTATAAAATCAATGAAAACGGAATTATAAAAGTCGATTATAGCTTAAAAGCAACAAACAAATTACCCAACATTCCAAAAATCGGAATGCAAATGGGCGTTCAGAGAAAATTCGATCAGATTTCGTGGTACGGAAAAGGAGAATTGGAGAATTATAGCGACAGAAGTTTTGGTTCATTCGTTGGGAAGTATTCGGTGCCAATTAATGATTTTTTGGAGCATTATGTAAAACCTCAGGAAAACGCAAACAGAACCGAAGTAAGATGGATGGCTTTTACTACGCCTCAAAAAAATAAAGGCTTATTGGTAGTTAATGATGCCAAAGTTTTAAGCATGAGCGCATGGCCGTATACACAGGAAAATTTAAGTGCCGCCAAACATACTTTCGATTTGAAAGATCCCGGATTTTTAACGGTAAATATCGATTTGATCCAAATGGGAGTAGGAGGAAACGACAGTTGGACTTTAGTAGCACAGCCTTTAGAACAATATCAAATTAAATCAGGAGATTATCAATATAGTTTCTATCTGGTTCCTTTTTCAGGTTCGAAAAATGGACTGGATGAAAGCTTGAAAAAATTTGAGTATTAAGGATTCTCCTAACAGGTTTTCAAAAGCTGTTAGGTATTTAGCTTAAAAGTTTAGAGATTAAAGATACAGTTTGTCATTTCGATCGAAGAGAGAAATCACACTCATAGCTCGACAAAGATTATCGAAGTTCTTTACGGAATTTCTCATGTGATTTCTCCTTTGTTGAAATGACAAAACAAATGGATAAGATAATACGCAGTTAAACCCAACAGGTTTTTTAAACCTGCCGCATTTGCCAAACGAATGAATAAATACTAGTAAAAATGTTCAATAAACAACACTTTTTTCTTTTTGGAATTGACTTTCGACTTTCGACTTTTCGACTTTCGACAATCTTCATATTACTTGTCACGGGATTCGTTTCCGCACAGGAAATCCATAAAAAAGAAAATAATCCGTTTCAGCCTACAATCGAATCCTCCAGACCTTGGGTATATTGGTATTGGATGCAGAGTGCTTACTCAAAAGAAGGCATCACAGCCGATCTCGAAGCGATGAAGCAAGCCGGAATTGGAGGTGCTTATTTAATGACCATTAAAGGGCCTGCAAATCCGCCATTGATAAATCCTCCGGTTTTGCAACTGAGTCCTGAATTCTGGACTTTGGTGCGTTGGGCTTTGACAGAAGCAGATCGTTTAGGCGTAAAAATCGCTTTTCATCCCGCTGACGGTTTTGCCGTTGCCGGAGGTCCCTGGATTACGCCTGAAATGTCGATGCAAAAAGTAGTTTGGGCCGATATTACGGTAAACGGAAATAGTTTCACAAACCTGCAGTTACCAACACCAAATCATTACAAAGACTATTATAAAGATATTGCCACGTTTGCTGTTCCGGTTAAGGAAGCATACACAACATCCAATCAAAATCGTCCAAAAATCACCTCTACTGTTCCTAATTTAGATGCATCATTTTTAAGTGATAATAGCAAAGACGACCAATTTAGATTAAAGGAAAAAGGCTGGATACAATATGAATTTGATCAGCCGTTTTTATGTAAATCGATTCAGATCGAAACCAAAGGAAATAATTATCAGGCACATCGTTTAATCATTGAATTTAGTGATGATGGCAAAAACTTTAAAAGCCTTGGACGTCTGACAACTCCGCGTCACGGCTGGCAGGATGTCGATGCTTTTTACACACACAATATTGTACCAACAAAAGCCAAATATTTCAGGTTTGTATATGATCCGGAAGGAACAGAACCGGGCGCAGAAGATCTTGATCCCGCAAAATGGAATCAGGGTTTGAAAGTGGCAAAAATACTTTTGTCAAACGAACCTTTAATCGATAATTATCAGGGAAAATCCGGTGCAATTTGGCGTTTGAGTCCACAAGTAACGGACAAAGAAATCAGCAAAGCGGATTGTATTGATCCATCAAAAATGATTAATATTTCGAAGTTTACAGATCAAAAAGGAATTTTGAACTGGAAAGCTGCTTCGAAAGGAAATTGGCGTATTATCCGTTTCGGATATACATCGACAGGGCATGAAAATGCAACAGCAGGAGCAGGAAGAGGATTGGAAGTGGATAAATTTAATGCAGAAGCGGTCCGTTTTCAATTGGATCATTGGTTTGGTGAAATGCTAAGAACTGCGGGTCCTGAACTGGCTTCGAAAGTGGTTAAAATATTGCATATTGATAGTTGGGAATGCGGAAGCCAAAACTGGTCGCCCGTTTTTAGAGATGAATTTAAAAAGAGAAGAGGCTACGATATAGTGGATTATTTGCCCGTTATGGCAGGAATGCCTGTAAAGGATATTCAGACTTCAGAAAAAGTATTGTATGATGTGAGAAAGACGATTTCAGAATTAATTGTCGATAATTTCTTTGGCACTTTGGCTGATGAAGCCAAAAAAGCAAACGTAAAATTCAGTTCAGAAAATGTGGCGCCAACCATGATGAGCGACGGACTTTTGCACTTTAAACATATCGATTATCCTAGTGGTGAATTTTGGCTGAAAAGTCCAACGCATGATAAACCAAACGATATGCTGGATGCGATTTCGGGTGGACATATCTATGGAAAAGACATTGTTCAGGCAGAAGCTTTTACTGAGCTGCGAATGGATTGGGACGAATATCCAGGGAATCTTAAAACTTTGGCAGACAGAAATTATGCCCTTGGAATTAACCGGTTTTTCTATCATGTCTTCGTTCATAATCCGTGGACAGATCGCAAACCGGGAATGACTTTAAACGATATAGGAACTTTTTTTCAAAGAGACCAGACATGGTGGAAACCCGGAAAAGCCTGGTTTGATTATTGTCAGAGAGTTCAGTTTCAATTGCAAAAAGGAAAACCTGTAATTGATTTGGCCGTTTTTATAGGCGAAGATTTGCCGTCGCGTTCAATACTTCCGGATCGATTGGTACCTTTTATCCCAAATATTTTTGGCAAGGAAAGAATTGAAAGCGAAGCTATTCGACTTAAAAATGAAGGTCAGCCAAGTATTAAAATTCCGAAAGAAGTAAGTTCTACTAAAAATTCTACAGATTTGTCGCAATGGATCAATGCGATGAATGGTTATCAGTATGACTCTTTTAATGCGGATGTTTTGATCAATAATGCCAAAGTCGAAAACGGAAAAATATCTTTTGGCGGCGGAATTGAATACGGCGCTTTATTGTTTCCGGGCAGTCATAAAATGGCACCAAATAAAATGATTTCTTTGGCTGCAGCCGAAAAAATGCTGCAGTTGATAAAAGAGGGAGCAAGCGTTTTTATTGATGAAAAACCAGATCTGCAACCTGGAATGCATTCTGAAGCAGATCATAAAAAATGGCAAAATGTAATTGATGAAATCTGGAACAATAACTCAAATGCATCTTCATGGAAATTAGGAAAAGGAACAATTACTAAACTTCCTTATTTAGGAAATGATTTTGCGTCAATCGGAATTCAGCAGGATGTTTACTTTCCAAAATTAAACAGAGCCGATTCAGAAACTATTGCGTGGACACACCGAAAATCTGAAACGGAAGAAATTTATTTTATTTCGAATCAAAAACAAGAAAAAAGAAATTTTGAAGTCTCTTTTCGCATAAGCGGAAAAATACCGGAATTGTATAATCCTGTAACTGATAAAACCATTGTTTTGTTAAATTGGAAAATAGAAAACGGACGAACAATTATTCCGATCGCATTAGAAGAAAATGAATCTTGTTTTATTATTTTTAGAGAAAACACCAAAGAAACATTCTCGGATAAAAAGCAAAATTATGCTGCTGTAGAAACAGTTCAGACTTTAAATGAAAATTGGGAAATGCAATTCGATCCTGAATTTCACGGACCAAAAGAAGTGATAAAAACAAACAAGCTGTTTGATTGGAGTACTTCAACGAATGACCAAATTAAATATTACTCAGGAACGGTAATCTATAAAAAGGATTTTATTTGGAAAGGAAAAAACAAAGATAAATTCTGGCTTGATTTAGGTATAATTGCGAATCTTGCCGAAGTAACCGTAAACGGAATCAACTGCGGAACAATCTGGACGTTTCCATACAAAGCAGATATTTCTGAAGCTTTAAAAAAAGGAAAAAATAGTATAGAAATTAAAATTACAAATACCTGGGCAAATCGATTAATTGGCGACGAGAAATTGCCAAAAGAAGAAAGATTAACCTGGACAACAGCGCCTTTTAGGTTAGAAGGTGAACCATTATTAAAAGCCGGATTATTGGGACCGGTTACTATTGTAAAAGAAAAATAAATGTTTTTGCAATTTAAACTGGGCTGGACTAAAGTCCAGCCCTACAATATGTTTCGAGCCGATGGCTCTTATGCGTTACGTAAAAGTTCCGGAGGAACGATTGATATTGTAGCGTCGGGTTTTAACCCGATGGATAGTTATAGATTGGGATTTTAACCCTATGAATCATTGGGACGATTCATATTGTAACAACCGATTTAATTCGTTGAAATCTAGATTAAAATAAAAAAAATGAGAAATTTAAAAGAATGTATTATTACGGTTTTTTTGCTTTTAGCAAGCATTCAAATCAATGCAAAAATCAAACTACCGGCATTGTTTTCAGACAATATGATGCTGCAGCAAAAGTCGAATGCGCCAATGTGGGGCTGGGCAGAAAAAAATGGGAATGTCACGATTAAAACATCATGGAATTCTAAAATCTATAAAGCCAAAGCAGACAATCAGGGCAAATGGAAAGTAGCCTTGCAAACACCAATTGCGGGAGGGCCTTTTACGATTGAAGTGACGGAAGGAACTGAAAAAGTAATCCTAAAAAATGTATTGATTGGTGAAGTCTGGCTATGTTCAGGGCAATCTAATATGGAAATGCCATTGAAAGGTTTTCAGGGGCAGCCTGTAAAAAACGGAAATGAGATCATTGTAAGGTCAACCAATAAAAACATTCGTTTGATTACGATTCCAAGAGCAACAGTTCTAGAACCGTTGGATAATTTTGAAGGAAAATGGGAAACCACTTCTCCAAAATCGACGGCTAATTTTAGCGCAACGGCCTGGTATTTTGGTTCGCTTTTACAAGAGGTTTTAGATGTTCCGGTTGGGTTAATTCATGTTTCGTACGGAGGTTCTAGCATGGAAGCCTGGATGAATCAGGAAATGCTGATAGATTTTGCAAGTGCCAAAATACCAACGAAAAAAGAAGACCTGGCAAAAGATCCAAATCGTGTGGCAACCACTTTGTTTAACGGAATGCTTTCGCCAGTGATTGGTTACGGAATCAAAGGCTGTATCTGGTACCAAGGCGAATCGAATTACGAAAGAGCTGATGAATACGCAGCATTAATGAAGAAAATGGTAAGCAGTTGGAGAACGTTGTGGAAACAAGGCGATTTCCCTTTTTATTACGCTCAGATTGCACCGTTTAATTATGCTTCATTTCATCCAAAAGATTATCTGGAAAAATACAATTCGGCTTATTTGAGAGAAGCACAATTAAAGGCAGCAAAGGAAATCCCGAATTCTGCTATGGCAGTTCTGATGGATGTTGGCGAAGAAAATAACATTCACCCAATGGATAAGGAAAAAGGCGGAAACCGACTGGCTTTTCAGGCTTTGGCCAGAACCTACGGAATTGAAGGTTTCGAATTCGAAAGCCCGAAATACAAATCGATGGAAATAAAAGACGGTTCAGTAACGATTTCTTTTGATGATGTTACCAACGGAATTACGTCTTATGATAAAGAAGTAACCGGTTTTGAACTGGCGGGAGAAGACAAAGTGTTTTATCCGGCAAAAACAGTAGTAAGAAGAAAATCAGTGGTTTTGACTTCGGATAAAGTAGCAAAACCAGTTGCAGTACGATATTTATGGAAAGATTTTGCAAAAGCAGAGTTGTTTAGCGCCGGAGGTTTGCCGGTTTCTTCTTTTAGGACGGATGAGTGGTAAAAGAGTTATTGGTTAGGAGTTATAAGTTAGGATTTTGACACTTAGTTTGTCATTTCGAGGAACGAGAAATCTCCGCAAGCGGCTCCGCAATCTTGGTCGATCTAGCAATAGAGATTTCTCGTTCCTCGAAATGACAAACGAGACGAATAAATAAAAAAATAATAAGTTTGAAGTACATTGTTTACATATTTTTTCTCTTCACCACGCTTTGCCTTAAAGCGCAAATTCCCGTGCTTAATAATTACAACCAAATCTGGAATACGCAAAGCAATAACGCATCCGAATCGATGCCTTTGGGGGGCGGTGATATTGGTTTGAATGTTTGGGTAGAAAAAGGAGATTTGTATTTTTATTTTTCGCGCAGCGGAACTTTCGATGAACATAACACGTTACTGAAATTAGGTCGTGTAAGGGTTACTTTAATACCAAATCCGTTTAAGGATAACGATGGTTTTCGTCAGGAATTGGTATTGAAAGACGGTTATGTTTTGATTGCTCAGAACAATACCAAAATCAAACTTTGGGTGGATGTTTTTCAACCCATTATTCATCTGGATTTAGAAAGTAAGAACCCGCTACAAATGACCGCTTCTTATGAAAGCTGGCGTTATAAAAACAGAGATTCAAAAGGAAAAGAAAACAATGCCAATTCTTATAAATGGGCGCCTCAGGGAGAAATTATCACTTATAAAGATTCTGTTTCATTTGAGAATAATGGCGTAAAATTCTACCACAGAAATCGAGAACAAACTGTTTTTGACGTTGCCGTAAAACAACAAAAAATGGAATTGGTAAAGGATCAAATGCTGAATCCCTTGGCGAATCTTACTTTTGGCGGATTCATGACCGGAAACAATTTAAAAGCTGATGGAACTTATACGGGAATATATCAAAATACAGATTTCAGGGCATTCAGCCTTTCGAGTATTAAACCATCTAAAAAACAATCTTTAGAGCTTTATTTAAATACCACTCAAAAAGATATTCAGACTTGGAATACTGATTTAAAAAATCAAATTTCGGCAAATAAAAATACTGTAAAACAATCAGAAAAAAATACGATCAAATGGTGGAGTAATTTCTGGAACAGAAGCTTTATTTATACTCAAAAAGACAATTCAGCAGCAAAAGATTTTGTTTACCAGATTGGGCAAAATTATCAATTGTTTCGTTACATGTTAGGTTGCAATGCGTACGGAAAATATCCAACAAAATTCAATGGCGGACTTTTTACCGTTGATCCTGTTTTTACCAATCCCGATTTGAATTTTACACCAGATTTCAGGAATTGGGGCGGAGGAACGATGACGGCTCAAAATCAACGATTGGTATATTTTCCGATGCTAAAAAGCGGTGATTTTGACATGATGAAATCGCAGTTGGATTATTACGTGAGTTTACAAAAAAACGCTGAATTAAGAAGTAAAGTCTATTGGAAACATAAAGGCGCATCATTTACAGAACAGTTAGAAAACTTTGGTTTACCCAATCCTACGGAGTACGATTGGAAGCGCCCGGCAGATTACGATCCGGGAATGGAGTATAATGCCTGGCTGGAATACGAATGGGACACTGTTTTTGAGTTTTGCCAAATGATGCTTCAGCAAAAAGAATATGCAGGCGAAGACATTCAAAAATACAATTCGTTTATCATTAGCTGTCTTCGTTTTTTTGATGAACATTACCAATATCTGGCCAAACAAAGAGGAAGAAAAGCGTTAGATGGTAATGGTCATTTAGTACTGTATCCGGGTTCAGCAGCAGAAACGTATAAGATGACGTATAATGCAAACAGTACGATTTCGGCTCTGCAAGTAGTTACAGAACAGCTATTAAAATTTTCACAGAAAGAATTTTCAAAAGAAGATTTAGAATACCTGAAAGGATTTCAAACCAGAATTCCGCCTTTGAATTTTGGGAAGATTGATCATCATAAAGTATTAGTTCCGGCAAAAACATGGGAGCGCATCAATAATTCAGAAGTGCCGCAATTGTATCCGGTGTATCCGTGGGGAATTTACGGCGTTGGGAAACCGGATTTAGAAACGGCCATAAATACATGGAAATACGATACGGATGCAATAAAATTCAGAAGTCATGTGGGTTGGAAACAAGATAATATTTTTGCTGCAAGATTAGGATTGACCAATGAAGCAACCAAATATAATGTGTTGAAAATGGCCAATTCAGACCGAAGATTTCCGGCATTTTGGGGTCCTGGTTTCGATTGGGTTCCGGATCATAATTGGGGAGGATCAGGAATGATTGGCATGCAGGAAATGCTTTTACAGGAATCAAATGGAAAAATTTATCTTTTTCCGGCCTGGCCAAAAGACTGGAATGTCCATTTTAAATTGCATGCGGCGCAAAATACAACGGTCGAAGCTGAACTTATAAATGGCAAATTAAAAGGTTTAAAAGTGATTCCCGAAGAAAGAAAAAAAGATGTGATAAATCTGCTGGGCAAATCAGTAGAAGAAAAAATAAAATTAAATTAAAAAAACATGATACAAAAATTCGTTAGTTCTTTTGCTTTGGCATTACTTTTTGCTGCAAACGGACAAGCACAATCTGAAAAACAAATCGTAAAAGTCGATTTTGATTTTTTTCAAAGAAGATTAGAGGAAGTTCACGATCCCAATTATGATTCCTGGGTAATTAATGATGCGAAAGAAGCAGAGAAATCCTTTAATAATGTAACTTTTAAACTAAAAGGAAATTTTACCTCAAAATGGTATAAAGTAGGCATGAATGCGCCTTTCTATAACAGGTTAGGCAGTGACGGTTTGGTCACGGCTGAAAATTTAGAACTAAAAATTAGCGGATTAAAAGAAGGAAAACATACACTTTTGACTTTTCATAATGCCTTTGATGTGATTACGGGAAAGACTTTTTCTCCGATTAAAATCTATGTAAACGGAAAACTTGCAGAAACAGTCAATGCGAGTCAAAGAGCCAATGCAAAGATTGATGCTGCAATGGCGTATATTAGTTTTAATGCAGAGAAGTCTAAAGATGTGATCATTCGTTTTGAAGTAGATCCTAACGCAAATCCTGATGTGGTGAAACAAATTGTGATCAATGGTTTTGAAATCGATACGCCAAATTTAATGAACCAGGCGCGTTCTCCGGAACCCAAAAATGGTGATGAACATTTTGAAGCAGACAAAAACAGAGTCCTGAAATGGGATGCTCCAAGATATGCCGTAGCACACAAATTCTATTTTGGAGAAGATAAAAACGCTGTGACCATTGCCACAGAATCTTCAAAAGAATACAAAGGAAAATTAACAGAAACGGTATTTCCGGTTTCTGATTTATACACAGGATCAACGTATTACTGGCGTGTAGATGAAGTAGACAGCAAAGGCGATGTAACTTTGGGAAATGTATGGTCGTTTAAACCGGCACAACTGGCTTTTCACGGAGCAGAAGGATACGGGCGTTATGCCGTAGGAGGAAGAGGCGGAAGAGTAGTGGAAGTGACGAATTTGAATGATGATGGCCCGGGAAGCTTACGTGATGCTGTAAATCAGGAAAATGGACCAAGAACGATTGTTTTTAATGTATCAGGAAATATTAAACTGGCTTCGAGATTGGTAATCAACCAGCCTTATATTACCATTGCAGGACAAACGGCTCCCGGAGAAGGAATCACGCTCAGCAGAGCTCCAATCGGGCTTACCGGAAATGATGGTATCGTACGGTTTTTGAAAGTTAGAATTGGTGGCGGAACGACTTTTGACGGAATGGGATTAACGGGTGCGAATTACAGTATTATAGATCACTGTTCGATTAGCTGGACAATCGATGAATCGTTTAGTTCGCGTGGAGCACATCATATTACGTTGCAAAGAACTTTAATTTCTGAAGCCTTAAATGTGGCAGGGCACGATAAGTATCCTGCGGGAAAAATGCACGGTTTTGCAGCAACAATTGGGGGAGATATTGGTAGTTTTCATCACAATTTGCTCGCCCACAATTACGGTCGTAACTGGAGTATTGGCGGAGGTTTAAATGGAGATGGTTATTATTCCGGTAAAGTTGATATTACCAATAATGTGGTGTACAACTGGGGACATCGTACAACAGATGGAGGGGCAAATGAAGTAAATTTTGTCAATAATTTTTACAAACCGGGAGCTTCAACGGATATTTTTGTTGCCTTAAATGCGCAACATGAAGGAGTTGGAAAAGGAATGCAGCGTTATTATTTTAGCGGAAATTTGATGCCGGGTTATTTCGATGAGAAATCTCAGGAGAAGGGAAGAATCCAGACTGTTTCAAATAAAGAAATCGTTAATTATGAAACTTTCGTCGACAAACCATTTTTTCCATCGTTTGTCACAACTCAATCGGCGAGAGCGGCTTATAAAGATGTACTTTCAGATGTTGGGGCAAATCAGCCTTTCTTTGACAAACACGATAACCGTATAGTAGAGGAAACTCTAAAAGGAACTTATACGTATAAGGGCAGCAAAAGCGGTTTAGGCGGAATGATCGATAACGAAGCAGATGCCGGTGGATGGCCAAATTTTGCCACAGAAACCCGCCCCGCTGATTTTGATACAGATCATGACGGTCTTCCAAATTGGTGGGAAAAAGCATTTGGCTTAAACGAAAATTCTAAAGCGGGAGACTTTTCAGATGCCAATTCAGACACAGATAAAGATGGCTTTACGCAATTAGACAATTATTTAGATTGGCTGGCAACACCTCATTATTTTGTGAATTCCGGAGGAAAAGTTGTTTTTTCAGCGCAGGATTATTTCAAAGGATATGAAAAGAAACCAGTCTATACTTTCTCTGAAGTAAAAAATGGAAAAGTAACTTTAAAAGGAACAGAAGTTCAGTTTACGGCAACCAATAAAGGTTTTGCATCCTTCATGATTTCGGTAAAAGATGCTGATGGAGATTCAATGAGTCGAGTGATCAATTTCTTTGTGAAATAAAAAAGGAGGTTGCCACGAATTACACGAATTAATCATCTTAAATTTCGAAAAAATTAGTGCAATTCGTGGCAAAAAACAGCGCATTGATTAAGGAAATCAGTTAAATAAAAAATCTGTTATAATCCGCGTTTTGCATTAGCAATCTGTGTCATCGGCGTTACAAACTACAATACCAAGAACATATTCAAAATGAAAAAGCATATAATTCTATTATCGACAGTACTTTTTTCTACTTCCTTTTTAGCGCAGAACAAAGGATTAGTAGCCAATTCTCAAAGTCCATATTCTAAATTGCAAAGTGTAGGTCTTGAAGATGTAAAATGGACGAACGGTTTCTGGAAAGAACAATTTGATGTAGAAACCAAAAATACCTTGCCTTATATGTGGCGTCTCTATCATAACGATTCGATTTCGCATGCATATAAAAACTTCGAAATTGCCGCTGGTTTAATGAAAGGAAAATTCAGCGGACCTTCTTTTCATGATGGTGATTTTTATAAGATTTTTGAAGGAATGGCCGCTACTTATGCCGTTACAAAAGATAAAAAACTGGATGTTCAAATGGATGAAGCGATAGCGCTTTTTGCAAAAGTACAGCGCAAAGACGGTTACCTTCATACGCCGGTTTTAATCGACGAACGCTGGGGAACTTTAGGCCCGGAAGAAGTGAAAAAACAATTGGGTTTCGAGAAATACAATATGGGACATTTGATGACCGCTGCCTGTATTCATTATCGTGCAACGGGGAAAACTAACTTTCTGAATATCGCAAAAGGAGTGGCGGATTATTTGTATGAGTTTTATAAAAAAGCATCACCGGAACTGGCCAGAAATGCTATTTGTCCTTCCCACTACATGGGAATTGTCGAAATGTACCGAACTACTAAAAATCCAAAATATCTGGAACTCGCCAATAATCTGATTGATATTAGAGGAACCACAAACGACGGAACTGATGATAATCAGGACAGACTTCCGTTTAGACAGCAGACTACTGCAATGGGGCATGCCGTAAGAGCCAACTATCTCTATGCCGGAGTTGCTGATTTGTATGCAGAGACGGGAGAAAAGAAATTACTGGACAATCTCGAATCGATTTGGGATGATGTAACGTACCGAAAAATGTATATCACGGGGGCTTGTGGGGCTTTATACGATGGAGTTTCGCCGGACGGAACTTCTTATGATCCTACAGTAGTTCAGAAAATTCATCAGGCTTACGGAAGACCTTTTCAATTGCCAAATGCTACGGCGCATACCGAAACCTGCGCCAATATTGGGAATGTGCTTTGGAACTGGAGAATGCTTCAAATTACAGGAGAAGCAAAATATGCTGATATTGTCGAATTGGCCTTATACAACAGCGTTTTATCAGGTGTTAATCTCGAAGGAGATAAGTTTTGTTATAACAATCCTTTGAATGTTTCTGATGATTTGCCGTTTCATCAAAGATGGGGAAATGAGCGTGAAGGATACATTAAATTATCCAATTGCTGTGCACCAAATGTCACGAGAACTATTGCTGAAGTAGGGAATTATGCTTACAATCTTTCAAAAGAAGGTGTAAATGTAAATTTATACGGAAGCAATACTTTAAATACAAAAACGTTAAGAGGAGAATCATTAGAAATAGAACAGCAAACCAATTATCCGTGGGATGGAAAAGTGACGTTGAAGATTGTAAAAGCGCCAAAGGATCTCTACGGTTTCTTTTTAAGAATTCCGGGTTGGAGCAATGGTGCTGAAGTTGCTGTAAACAATTCTAAAATTCAGGATAAAGTTATTTCCAGTACTTATTTAAAAGTCAACCGTAAATGGAAAAAAGGGGATATAATAGAACTAAATATTCCAATGCCGGTTGAATTGATGGAAGCCAATCCGTTAGTAGAAGAAGTTAAAAATCAGGTGGCTGTAAAAAGAGGGCCTCTGGTGTATTGTTTAGAATCAAATGAACTTCCAGCGAATACAAGTGTAAACGATGTAATTTTGAATGTAAATTCTAAATTTTCTACAGATTTTATCGAATTGGATAATAGAAAATTATTGAGTATCAATGCCACCTCATCAGTTACCGGAGATCATTCTTGGGATAAAAAGTTATACAAACCAATCTCTTCAAAAGACACAACATCATTTACTGTAAAACTAATTCCGTATTTTGCATGGGGAAATAAAGGAAAAGGAGAAATGACCGTTTGGATGTCGCATTAGAATCCGAAACCAATTAAATTACATAAGCATGAAATATATTATAACCTTATTTTTATTAGCATCCACTTTTTTATCCGCACAAACCCTTGACAATCGTTTCGAATTAACCGTTGCAAAAGATGGATCCGGTGATTTTAAAACGATTCAGGAAGCAGTAAACAATGTCAGGGATAATTCGGATAAACGCGTGGTCCTAATAATAAAACCAGGAGTTTATAAAGAGAAATTGGTTATTGCTGCCTCTAAAACATTTATTACATTAAAAGGAACTGACAGAGATAAAACTATTATTTCTTTTGATGATTACTCGGGAAAACCTCTTAGAGAAGTGGATGCATCAGGCAAGAAGGAATTTGGGACTTCAACTTCCTATTCCTTTTTAATTCAGGGAAATGATTGTACACTCGAAAATCTTACTGTCGAAAATACAGCAGGAAGAGTAGGGCAGGCTGTGGCATTGCATATTAAAAGTGATAGAGTTGTAGTGAAAAACTGTACTATTTTAGGAAATCAGGATACGCTTTATTTATCTGAAGGTAATACGCGCAGCTATTTTGAAAACTGTTTCATAAACGGTACAACCGATTTTATTTTTGGGGCTGCAACAGTGTATTTTTATAAATGTACTATCGAAAGTTTAACGAACTCCTATATTACAGCCGCTTCAACACCTAAAGATCAGCCTTATGGTTTTGTTTTTACCGATTGCAGACTTACAGCAAAAGACAATACGGTTGATAAAGTTTTTCTGGGAAGACCCTGGAGACCTTACGCACAAACTGTTTTTATCAATACAGAAATGGGTTCACATATAACGCCGGAAGGCTGGAATCCGTGGGTTGATACCCGATTTCCTGATAAAGACAAAACGGCTTATTATGCGGAGTACGGAAGTAAGGGGCCGGGAGCCAAAGAATTATTTCAAAGAGTGGCTTGGTCGCATCAGCTTAAAAAGGCAGATATTACAAAATATAAGATGGATTTAGTTTTGAATGGATGGAATCCGAATAAATAAAATTGATAATCATGAAAAGTTTCAAAATCGGTGTTATTGCAATAGGTTCAATTTTAATAATGAGCGCCTTTAGTTTTAAATCCAAAACAACAACTATTTATTTAATAGGAGATTCTACAGTTGCTGATTATTCGCTTGAAAAGGATTATCAAACGAAGAAGTTTCCTCAGGTAGGCTGGGGCCAAATGTTTCAGTCCTTTTTTCAGAAAGACAGTTTGAAACTGGTCGCAACTATTTTAGGAAATGCCACTGAAGTAAAAATTGACGACAGGGCCAAAGGAGGCAGAAGCACCAGAACCTTTTTTCAGGAAGGACGATGGGCAGCAGTGTACAATGCACTGCAGAAAGGTGATATCGTAATGATACAGTTTGGTCATAATGATGCCTCGGTAGAAAAAACAGAACGTTATGTAAATATCGAAGGTTATAAAGAATTTTTACGTCTTTTTATCAATCAAACCAGAGAAAAAGGCGCAACACCAATATTAATGACTCCCGTTGCCAGAAACTACCCCTGGAAAGACGGTAAGTTAACAAACGTTCATGGCGAATATCCTCAAGCGGTAAAAGATGTGGCAAAAGAGTTGAACGTAAAAGTGATAGATTTGAATGAATTGTCTATGGAGTTTTTCTCTTCTAAAGGACAGGATTTTGTCACAACAAAGTACTTCATGAATTTTGAGGCTGGAACTTATCCGGGTTATCCTGACGGACAAAAAGATAACACCCATTTTCAAACTGCAGGTGGTATCGAAGTGGCAAGATTAGTTTTTAATGCCATGAAGAAATAATAATTTTCAACTAATTTTTTTCTTTTTTTAAATCCTTATTTCTTTCAATACTTAAACAAAATCAGGGTTTTTGTTAAGACTATCAGAATAAAAATTTAATTGGTCAGAATTTACGTTTAAAAAAAATATTTTTTTTTACAATAAGCAGGGTAAGTTTTTTTCTTTCCTTTTCAGGGATACTGTAAGTTTTTAGTTATTTATAAGTGTAGTTTTTACATGAAAAATGAAATGAATAGGATAGAAATCTAATGTTTAATTAATTCTGTATCAATATACAACTTCATGAATTTTACGAATTAAACAGCATACAATTACTTTTATTGATTTTTTTTCTTCTTTTTATATAAAAGATGTTTTTGTATTGGAGTATAGTCAAACAATTCCCTCATATTTTTTGATACCCCTATTGTTTTTTTCTTTTTTTTATTAATATTGTTTTTTTAAGTGTAATTTTTTAGGATAATACTATTGAAACAGGATAGCACAGGACGGTTGTAATACGCAATCGTTATATTTTTGGATCAATATTAATAAATGTGTTTTAAACATTTAATAAACGCTTTAAGTTTTCTTTTAGATTTTGTTTATTAAATCAAAACAGATTAAACATGACTAACACTTAACAATTACTAACCTAACCAAAAAAACATTTATGAAACAAGCACTTATAAAGAGATGTAGTTTTCTTTTGTTTACATTAATGACTGTGCTGAGTTATGCTCAAAACTCAACTACTCAAACTATTGTAACTGTAACAGGAACCGTTACTGATAATTTAGCCGGACAGTTACCCGGAGTTAACGTAACGGAGAAATCTACAAAAAATACAGTGACTACCGATTTTAACGGGCAGTATACAATCAAAGTAAAAAGTGGGGCTACCTTAGTTTTTTCTTTCATTGGAATGAAAAAATCTGAAATACCAGTAAACGGGCGCAACATTTTGAATGCGAAATTAACTGAAGATTCCAATCAATTGGATAATATTGTGGTAGTAGGTTATGGTACACAGAAGAAAAAAGAACTTACAGGAGCTATTGCTACGATTAAACCGGATGATTTAATGGATTTGCCGGTCACTAATTTATCTGACGCTTTAAAAGGATTGGTTCCCGGAGTTGCCGTTACAAGTGGTTCAGGACGTCCCGGAGATGCTGGTAGTATTCAGATTCGTCAATCGTTTGGTTTTTCTAAAGACGGAAATTCAACCATACCTTTAGTAATCATTGATGATATGATTCAGCTTGATCCATCGAATGGTAAACCAACCTTAGAGCAATTCAACAGATTAGATCCTTCAGAGGTAGAAAGTATTACTGTCCTTAAAGATGGGTCAGCTGCAATTTATGGAGCTCGTGCTTCACAAGGTGCTATTGTAGTAAAAACCAAAAGAGGAAAAGCAGGAAAAGCAAAGTTTACATATAACAGTCAATTTGCCGTAAATGATGCTGTGAGCCATAGTAAAGTAATGAATGCTTATGAATTTGGTGTTTTTAGTAATAGATATTTTAGTTCACAAGCAATTGCACCTGCTGTCGTTGATCTGGCTAAATTGTATTCTGCAGCAGAATTAGAACAAATGAAGGGCTTGGATTATGACTGGCTAAAAGAGGCCTGGAAACCAGCTACTCAACAAAAACATTCCTTTAACGTAAGTGGAGGTAATGAGGATATTACCTATTTTGCCGGGGCAACTTATTTTACTCAGGATGCCAATTTAGGGTATCAAAAATATGACAAATGGAATTTCCGCACAGGAATTAATGCCAAAATTGCCAAAAATTTAGAATTATCTGCTTCTGTTTCCGGAACTTCCGGTACAATTGATAAGTCTTTTACCAAGGCATCGGCCAATATTAGCGATGGAAGTTTTGGATCTACTTCTGGTGGAGAACAGGCAGATTATGGATTTTTATTACACATGCCACAACATGTGCCATGGGAAACAACAGTAGACGGAAAAAATTATTATTTATCCCCATTTCCTAATGCAAATAAAAATTTAGGAAGTGCCAATGCCAATACTACAATTGCGGGATGGAATTATTTTGCGAATTTGAATAATGGTTCACATCAAATAAGTGATGATAACTCTTATACTGTTAATGCATCTTTGAATTATAAAGTAGCTGCTATAAAAGGATTATCTATAAAAGGAACTTTTTCAAGAACACAAAGTTCCAGTTATACGGAACAAATTCAATTGCCATATGATTTGGCGCGAATTACAAATTATCAATTAGCGGATCATCATCTTGCCAGTGCAGCTTATCCAAGTTTTGTCACTAAGAACCCTGTAACAGGTACTTTAGATTATATATTAGAAACTAACAATAAAAATTCCAGGGTTTATTACAATAATAACGACAGTAAAAGTACACAAGGAGACTTCTTAATAAACTACGACAGAACTTTTGGAGACCACCAGATTGGTGCAATGTTTGGTGGCGAAGCATCTGAGCAATATATTACAAGTACTCGCCTAGCTTATGAAACAACAGGTAAAGATTATCTAGGAAGCTCTGCTACAGCAGGAACATTAAATGCGGGTAATAGCTTTGCAACTAAAACCGAAGGAGGAACACTTTCTTATTTTGGACGTATTAACTATAGTTATAAATCAAAATATTTGTTACAATTCCTTTTCCGTAGTGATGCCTCTACAAAGTTTGCACCGGAACATTATTGGGGATATTTTCCATCAATGCAAGTGGGTTGGGTAGTGTCTAAAGAAGATTGGTTTGCAAAAAATGTATCATGGGTTGATTTCTTTAAAATCCGTTATTCGATTGGTAAAACCGGAAAAGACAATCTTCAGGCCTGGAAATGGGTTCAATTATATGATGTTATTGTAGATAAAGGCTTTCAATTTGGAAGTAAAGGAGGGGAAAATGCGACAGGTTTAACTCCAAGAGTAACTCCAAACAGAGATGCAGTATGGGATTCAACCTTAAAAAATAATATTGGTATTGATTTGAATGTTTTCAAAAACAGATTGCAGTTTACAGCTGATTTCTATTATGACAGAACAACAAATATGTTAACAGATATGAGTAGTGCTACCGGAGTACCAATTTCTATTGGAGGAGCATTTGCAGAACAAAATTATGGGGCTGTTGATGCCTGGGGGTCTGAGTTTAGTCTGAACTGGAGTGATAAAATAAACAGCAAGGTTAGTTATAATATTGGCGTGAATTTTAGTTATGCCAATAATGAAGTAAAGAAATATCCGGATCAGGGAAATGTGCTTCCGTCTAATAATGCAACAAGAGTAGGACAATCAATAGGATTTAATCCGGTTTGGGGATTTGAAACCTGGAAAGGAACATCTACAGGTGATGGTATTTTGCGTACAGATGCAGATATCGCCAATTATTGGCAATATTTAACGGATCACGCAACTGCAGTAGGTGGTACACCAAACTATTTAGGTATCAATAATCCTGCACTGATTGGAAAAGGTTCTTTGGCTTACAGAGACGTTGCAGGAAATATTAATCCGGATGGAACTTTAGGTGCACCTGACGGTCAGATCATGAAAGATAATGATTATGTAAAGTTGGCCAATAGTAGCAGAACATACGGGTTTACAACCAATTTAGGTATTAAAGCGAATGGGTTTTATTTAAGAACGCAAATCTCAACTTCGTGGGGAGGAGCTACTTTTGTTGATCTGGTAAATCAGGGAACTTCTTCAGCTTCCAATATGTGGGCACATGAAACTTTCTGGAATGATATGTACGGAGCAGATAATCCAAACGGAAAATATCCTAGTATGGCACAATGGGCTAATATATCAAGTCCTTCTGATTTTTGGCAACTAAATACTTTCCGTTGTTTTGTCAGACAATTATCTATAGGGTATGATATTCCTAAAAAGGTTTTCGCAGATACTAAAATATCAGGTATAACATTAGGTTTAACAGGTAACAACCTTTGGGATTTATACAATCCTTATCCGGATCATTATCGCAATATGTATGACAATTCTTCAGTAGGTTATCCTACTATGAGAACATGGGCGCTTAATTTTAACTTATCATTCTAATTCAAATTGATAACAATTATGAAAACAAAAATTAATAGATATATAACTTTATCACTTTTGCTTGTTTTAAGTGTTTCGTGTAGTGATAATTTTCTGGAAGACAAGAAAAATTACGGTTCTTATGATGATACTTTCTATCAGACTCAGGAACGTGTACAAAATTATGTAGACAATCAGTATTACGATTTTTATAACGCTTATAAATCACCAACAGCTGCTGTAGTGGGTTCATATACGGATACCTACACCAAGATGACTGAAGAATTAGGAGGGACACAGGATTTAATTAATCCGGGTAAAACTTTTGTAAATTCAGCTGATGCCAGTGCCTATTATGGTGCGAAAATCGGAACGGGTATTGTGAACTCGCCCTATAACAGAATCAGAGAGTGTAATAATTTACTGGAGGATATTGATGTAAAAGGAGCCAGTCTTGATAAAACATTTCGTGATCAGGCAAAAGGACAAATGTATTATATGAGAGCGATGCAGTATTATGATTTAATGCGTACTTACGGCCCGGTTCCCCTTGCAATAACTGTTCAGGCTGCAGCTGCAGACAATCCGGCTATTCAGCTTCCAAGAGCAAAAGTTTCTGAAGTAGTAGATCAAATCGTAAAAGATCTAGACATGGCGGCAAGTTTATTGCCTAAAGAATGGCCTGGTGCTTACGGACGTTTTACAAGAGGAGCTGCTCTGGCACAAAAATCTCGTGTATTATTAACTTTTGCAAGTCCATTGTTTAATAAAAACTGGGATGGATCTAATGAGCGTTGGGATGCAGCCTTGAAAGCCGGATTAGCGGCAGAAGCTCAGCTAACGGCAGATGGTTACGGATTATACGGAAACTCAGCAAAACAATGGGAATCCATGTTTTTGATCGATAATAGTTTTTGTTCAGAAGCCATCACGGTGCAACTATGCGGGATGGGTATTACCTCAACAGCTATAAATAATTCGTGGGAAAAAGGAATTCGTTTGGCAAGTCAGGGCGGAGTTAGTGGTGGTACGCCTGCACCTAAAGAGATGATTGATTTATTTCCAATGGCAGACGGCAGAAGACCTACTGCAGCTAACGGATACAATGATTTTACGTTCTTCGTAAATCGTGATCCAAGGTTTTACAGAACATTTGCTTTTTCAGGAGTTAAATGGGGATATAAAGAAAATGTTAACCCTAATCTTTGGGCGTATCGCTGGTTAGATGCTTCAGGTAAAATTGGTTATGCGGATGGAAATAGTGCTGCTTCAAGCACTGCATTTGTTCGAAAAATGACTAATACAGCGGCTAGCAATACATCAAATTATCAATATTCAGGAACTGATATTTTTGAATACCGTTATGCGGAGTTATTATTGAATATTGCGGAATGTTATGCAGCACTTGGACAAACAGGAAATGCTGTAGCCTATCTGGGCAGAATTAGAAACCGCGTGGGTATTCCTTCTGCAAATAATTACGGAATAGGAACATTATCTGATAAATATGCTGCGATCGAAGCCGTATTATATGAGCGTAGAGTCGAATTAGCTTACGAAGGAAAACGTTATTGGGATGTTCAGCGTTGGATGCTTTATGATAATGCTACACTTTCAGGTATTACTGGAGGTACTGTTAGTAAATTAGGTTTAGCGCCTATTAATGGTACACAACGTACAGGAAATTATTTACAATACAAAAATACAGCTGCTATCACAACAGATCCTTTAACAGCAGCACGTGCAGCAGTTGTAGCTGATCCTGACGCTGCTAATTTCAATACTCAATTGACGGCTTTGGCAACTTTCTATAACAATAACTTTATTCGTACCACTTTAATTACACCTATGGATAATTTTAACGGAGCTGCAGTTAAAATTAAATTTAATCCAAACTATTATATAATGGGACTTAATACAACGGCTTTGACTCAAAATCCATGGTTATTACAAACTCTGGGATGGAATGATATTTCTGGTGGGGCAGGAACATTAAATTATCAAGAATAAACATCAAAACACACATAAAAAGATCACCTGTATTCCTTTTAATACAGGTGATTTGTTTAAAAACGAATACCAAAAGTAAAAATTAACATGAAAAATTCCGTATTATTTATCGCAACTCTGCTTTTTTTGGGAAGTGCAAAGTGTTTCGCTCAATATCCAAAACTAAGTAAAGAAGTTCAGGAGCAGGAAAAGGCAATTAAAGATGAAGCTTCAAGACTTTCTGACGAAGCCTGGGAAAAAGCACTCGTAATTGTCGAAGAAGAAGCCAGGCACGGAAAACCCTATATTCCCTGGGCATCAAGACCAAATGATTTACCACAGGCAGAGATTCCTGCATTTCCGGGAGCCGAAGGTGGAGGAATGTTTACGTATGGAGGTCGTGGCGGAAACGTGTACACGGTAACAAGTCTGGAAGACAGAGGACCTGGAACTTTACGTGAAGCCTGCGAAAAAGGCGGGGCAAGAGTCATCGTATTTAATGTTGCCGGAATCATCAGAATCAAAAGTCCGTTGATCATTCGTGCGCCTTACATTACAATTGCGGGACAAACGGCTCCCGGTGATGGAATTTGTATTGCAGGAGAATCAGTTTGGATCGATACGCATGACGTAATTATCAGACACATGCGTTTCCGTCGTGGAGAAACTTTCGTAGGCCGTCGTGATGACGCTATCGGAGGAAATCCGGTTGGTAATATTATGATCGACCACGTTTCTGCAACCTGGGGATTAGACGAAAACATGTCAATTTACAGACACATGTACAGTCCGGGGGCGGGTTATACTGACGAAAAGAAACCTACAGTAAACATTACCATTCAAAATAGTTTATTTGGAGAAGCCTTAGATACGTACAACCATGCATTTGGAAGTACTTTAGGAGGAGAAAATTGTGCTTTTGTCAGAAATATGTGGGCCAATAACGCCGGTAGAAACCCTTCGATTGGTTGGAATGGGATTTTCAATTTTGTAAATAATGTGGTATTCAACTGGTACAACAGATCAACAGATGGAGGAGATTATACAGCAAATTACAACATCATCAATAACTTTTACAAGCCAGGTCCTGTAACCGATTTAACTCAGCCTATTAGCTACAGAATTTTAAAACCGGAATCAGGAAGAAGTAAATTGCCTTATATGGTTTTTGGAAGGGCTTATGTAAATGGAAACGTAGTTAACAATAACGAAAAAGTGACCAAAGACAACTGGGATGGTGGAATCCAGATCGAAAATAAAAAAGGAGAACTGATGCCGTATGACGAAGCCAAAGATTATTTCGCTAAGATGAAAAGCGACAGAGCGTTCCCAATGCCATGGTTTAATAAATTTATGACTGCAGAAGAATCGTATGATTTTGTACTTAAAAACGTAGGGGCAACTTTACCCATAAGAGATAAAGTAGACGAAAGAATCGTAAGAACAGTAAAAACCGGAGTTCCGGAATATGCCAAAGGATTAGAAAAAAAGACATTCTATCAATTCGAACACAGACGTTTACCAATGGATTCTTATAAACAAGGAATTATCACTGATATCTCTCAGGTAGGCGGATATCCGGAATACAAAGGGAAACCGTATGTTGATACTGATAAAGACGGTCTGCCGGACAAATGGGAAAAGAAACATGGTTTAAATCCTAATGATGCTGCAGATGCTAAATTAGATTCAGATAACGACGGATACTCCAATATCGAAGAATACCTCAACGGTACAGATCCAAACCAAAAAACAGACTGGAAAGATTTAAGCAACAATCATGAAACTTTAACCAAGTCTATACAAGAGTAAGTTTTAAAAAAAATCTGCTCAATCTGCTCGATTTACATGAAAAAAAATTAGCTAGCAGATTGAGCAAATTAGGCAGATTTTATAAAATTATTGCAATTCATAACCTTCACTAAAATGAAATCAATTAAAAATACAAGTGTTTTGATGCTGTTATTGGTATTCTTTACCAGTATCGCACAACAACATTTAGATCCGGCATATATCAAAATAACCAATGAAAGAGCGGCTAAAATTGTAGAGAAATTAGGATTGAATAATCCCGAAAAAGAAAAAGTAGTTACAGATATTGTGGCGCAGCAATTCAGGGATTTAACGGCTATTCAGGATCCCAGAGATGCCGAAATCAAAAAAATAAAAGAAGATGCGGCTTTATCGAAAGAAAAGCAAAACGAAAAGATTGATAAACTAAAAGCAACAGCAGATCAGTCGATCGAAAAACTGCACAAATCCTATTTGAAAAAGTTAGGAAAACAATTATCAGAAGATAAAATAACAGAAGTAAAAGACGGAATGACCTACGGAGTTTTGCCAATTACTGTTGCCGGTTATAATGACATGTTGCCTAATTTAACGGCTGCACAAAAAGAGTATATTTTTAAAGCTTTAGTAGAAGCAAGAGAACACGCTATGGATGGTGGATCCTCTAAACAAAAACACGGTTGGTTTGGAAAATACAAAGGAAGAATCAACAATTATCTTTCTAAAGAGGGTTACGATTTAAATAAAGAAAGTGCTGACTGGCACAAACGTATCGAAGAAAGAGAGAAGAATAAAGTAAAAGATCCGACTTCGAAAGAATAAATTTCTAAAAGCTTTACACCAAAAACTATCAACCAAAGAATATCATTTCATGCACAATATTTTTCCCAACCGTACTTTAAAAAGAACATTTATGGCATTGTCATTTTGTTCTCTTGTATCATCGGCTTATGCACAATATCCCGTAATTCCAAAACCAGTTCAGGAAAAAGCGGATGCTCTTTTAGCGGATGAAGAAAAAAGACTAAGCGAAATTTGGACCGCCAATTACAATATCATTCAGGCTGAAGCTAAACAAGGAAAACCCTATTTACCCTGGGCTTCCTATCCCAAAGATTTTGTCCTGGCAGATATTCCTGCTTTTCCGGGAGCCGAAGGTGGAGGAGCATTTACACAAGGAGGTCGTGGCGGAAAAATATTTGTAGTTACGAGCTTGGAAGACAGCGGAAAAGGAACTTTTCGTGAAGCCTGTGAAGCTGTTGGGGCAAGAACGATCGTATTCAACGTTTCAGGAATTATCCAGCTAAAAAAACGAATCAGCATGCGTGCGCCATATGTTACTATCGCAGGACAAACGGCTCCGGGTGACGGAATTTGCATTGCAGGTGAAACTTTAGAAATCGACACACACGACGTTATCATCAGACACATGCGTTTTCGCAGAGGTGCCACAGAAGTTACCCGTAGAGATGATGCGCTTGGAGGAAACCCGATGGGAAATATTATCGTTGACCACTGTTCCGTTAGCTGGGGATTAGATGAAAATATTTCTTTATACAGGCATCAGTTTGCAGCTAATGCAAAATCGAAACTGGAGAAATTACCCGCCTGTAATATCACTATCCAGAACACTATTTCTTCCGAAGGTTTAGACACATATAATCATGCTTTTGGCAGTACGATTGGCGGACTAAACAGCACGTTTATGCGCAATTTATGGGCTGATAACATTTCAAGAAATGCGTCTATAGGAATGTACGGTGACTTTAATTTTGTGAATAACGTAGTATTCAATTGGTGGAATCGCACTCTTGACGGTGGTGATTATCGTTCGATGTTGAATATTATCAATAATTATTTCAAACCAGGGCCAGTAACACCAACAGATCAGCCAATTCGATACAGAATTGTAAAACCGGAATCAGGTTATATTGAACCCAAACAATATGGAAGAGCTTATGTTTCAGGTAATTTTATGGTTGGATCGCCAGAAGTTACAGCAGATAACTGGAATGGTGGTGTACAACTGGAAGATCTTCCGGAAGCGGAAACAAAATCATTTTTGGAAGCTATCAGACAACCAAAGCCATTTTTAATGCCCAAGTTTACCATTATGACGGCAGAAGAAGCTTATGAATTTGTATTGAATAATGTGGGGGCCACTTTTCCAAAAAGAGATATTGTTGACGAAAGAATTATCCAACAAGTCCGTACAGGAAAAATTGAAGTTAAGGATGGATTAGAAAATACAATTGGTGCAGCATTTATCAAAAGAAGATTACCGGCAGATTCGTATAAAAAAGGAATTATAACCCATCCGGATCAGGTAGGCGGTTATCCGGTATACAAAGGTAAAGCCTACAAAGACTCTGATAATGACGGGATTCCGGATGCATGGGAGAAGAAATTCGGTTTAAATCCAAATGATGCTTCAGATGCCAATAAAGACGCAAACGGAGACGGTTATACCAATATCGAAAAATATTTTAACGGAATTGATCCAAAATCTAAAACGGACTGGACAAAACCTGAAAATAATACGGATACGTTATCTAAGCTAAAAGGATTAGTACAATAGTTTATGTCATGCAGAGCTAACAGGTTAAAAAAAACTGTTAGCTCTTAAAATGGTAGAAAATAGGTTTGTATGAACGTATTATTTCTTAAATGATTATTTTTAAAAAACTAAAGTCTAAAATTCTAAGAAAGTCAAATAATAATGAATTTTACCCAACTAAGAAATAGAATCTCCTTTCAAAAGAACAAACTGTTTTTGTTCTGTTTCGTTTTGTTTGTAATAGATATAGGAACAGCACAAAGTACATTTCCAGACATTATCAAAACAAAAGAAGGGAAACTTTCTTTTACAGCGGATCCTTTAGGCAACCAAATTCCTGATTTTTCATACGCTGGTTATATGGCATCTGAAAAAGCAATTCCTAATGTTGAGAATAAAATTTTTGTTCCAAAACAAGAAGAAGATGCAACCCAAAGAGTTCAGGCAGCGATAGATTATGTTAGTAATCTTAAACCAAACAAGGCAGGTTTTCGTGGTGCTGTTTTGCTAGACAAAGGACTATTCAAAATAAATGGAACTTTATTCATTAAAAAATCAGGCGTCGTTTTACGAGGAAGCGGAAACAATGAAAACGGAACCATTCTATTAGGAACCGGATTGAAAAGAGAAGCTCTAATTAGAGTTCTTGGAATTGACGATAAAAAACTGGGTGAAACTTTCGAATTCAATACAACCTATACACCACTCGGAACAAAAATAATTCAATTAAAAAATGCCTCAAAATTAAAACCATCAGACGAAATTATCATCACAAAGCCTTTAACTGCAAACTGGATTAAAGACTTAAAGATGGATGATTTTGGCGCAGAAACCGGTTGGATTGGCTGGAAAAAAGACGATTGGGATATTTCATGGAACAGGGTTGTAAACAAAATAAATGGCAATGAAGTAACATTAAATGCTCCGTTGACCATGACTTTAGATGATATTTATGGAACGGCAAAAGTAACAGCTTATTCATGGCCTGGAAGAATTGAGCAAATCGGGATTGAAAATATTCTGATGAAATCAACTTACGATCAGGCAAAACCAAAAGACGAAGAACACAGATGGTTTGGCATTAGCATAGAAAGCACAAAAAATGCCTGGGTAAAACAAGTTAATTTCAAGCATTTTGCAGGAGGTGCAGTTTCACTGTTAAAATCGGCTCAACAAATTACGGTTGAAGATTGTATCGCAACCGAACCAATTTCTGAAATTGCCGGTTTTAGACGACATACTTTTTATACCGAAGGCCAGCAAACTTTGTTTCAACGTTGTTACTCAGAATATGGCTACCACGATTTTGCAGTAGGCGGATTTGGAACAACAGGTCCAAATGTGTTTATTCAGTGTGAATCGTTTTTGCCTTTCAATAATAGCGGAGCCATTGGCAGTTGGGCAACAGGAGTATTATTTGATGTTTCTTACATAGAAGGGCATGCTTTAAGTTATAACAACAGAGAGCAAAACGGAAGAGGTGCAGGCTGGACTGCAGCAAATAGTGTTATTTGGGAAACTTCGGCATCTAAAATCGAATGTTATAATCCGCCAACAGCACAAAACTGGGCTTTTGGAACTTGGGGCGGAATTATGGCTGGCGACGGTCATTGGAAAGACGTAAACGGTCATATTAGCCCGAGAAGTTTGTTTTATGCACAGTTAGAAAGTCGTTTGGAACAACTTCCTATGAAACCGTTTATTTATGATTTAGGTTCAGAACCTTCCTCAAGTCCTGCTGTTGATGTAGCACAAGAATTAACTAAAAATTCAGTTGCCCCAAAAGAAAGTTTACTGGAATGGATTGCTGAAGTTTCAAAATCAAATCCAATTGATACGAATGCTTCAGGACTTAAAAATGCCAATGATTTAAAAATAAATTCGGTACAAAATAGCCTTTCAGATCATAAAGTAGTTACAAAAAATGGTTGGCTTACTTATGATAATAAAGTAATTGCGGGAAATAGATTAAATGTGCCCTGGTGGCGAGGAAGTTTGAGAGACAGCGATATTTCTAAGTCATTACCGCATATTACAAGATTTGTTCCGGGAAGAACCGGAACCGGATTTACAGATAATATCAACGAAGTAACAGAATATTTGAGTACCAACAATATGGTTGCCTTAGAACATAATTATGGTTTATGGTACGAAAGAAGGATGGACGATCACGAACGTGTTCGCCGTTTTGATGCCGATGTTTGGCCGCCATTTTACGAACAGCCATTTGCAAGAAGTGGTCAGGACTTCGCCTGGGATCAATTGAGCAAATACGATTTAACAAAATTCAATGATTGGTATTGGGATCGTTTGGCACTTTTTGCTGATTTGGCAGAGACCAAAGGACAATTGTTAGTCAATCAACAGTATTTTCAACATAATATTATAGAAGCCGGAGCGCATTGGGCAAGTTCTCCGTGGCGTTCGGCAAACAATATAAACAGTACAGGTTTTCCTGAACCTCCGCCATATGCAGGAGATAAGCGTATTTTTATGGCAGAACAGTTTTATGATATTACGAATCCTGTTAGAAGAAAATTACACGAGGGTTTCATCAGAAAATCGCTGGAAAATTTTCAGGATAACAGCAACGTAATTCAATTGACAAGTGCGGAATATACAGGACCACTTCATTTTATGCAATTTTGGATGGACGAAGTTCAAAAATGGAAAGACGAAACCGGTAAAAAAGGAATAATTGGTTTAAGCGCCACAAAAGATGTACAGGATGCTATTTTGAATGATGTACAAAGAGTCAAAATAGTAGATGCAATTGATATCCGATACTGGTATTATAAAGAAGACGGATCGGCTTATGCACCCCAAGGAGGTCAGAATTTAGCACCAAGACAACACGCCAGAAAATTAAAAACCGGAAAAGAAACAGAAGATCAGGTTTATCGTGCCGTTCGTGAATACCGCGAAAAATACCCTGAAAAAGTAATTCTGTATTCAACAGATGGATCTCCAAAATTCGGATGGCCGGCTTTGATGGCCGGAGCCTCTTTACCAAATATTCCAAAAATTGGGCTTCCGGTATTTTATTCCGCTTTAAGCGAAATGAAATTAGTAGACGGAAATACGTTTTCAGACAAACTTTGGAAATTAGAAAATAAAGGAAAAAGTTATCTTTTTTATGCGAAGAATCCACAAGATATTTTAATCGATTTGTCGGATTACAAAGGCACTTTCGAAGTATATGAAATTAATGCATCAACAGGAACTTTTATTAAAAAAGCAAATGTCAGTGCAGGAAAACAAATAGTAATTCCACAAGCGGAAATCAAAGAAAAAGTAATACTTGTAGTAAAAAGAAGTTAGCCACAGATTTCACAGATTAAAAATTAAAATAAATCTGCTCAATCTGCGAGAAAAATTTAAAGACAAAGCTTGGGAAATCCTTTAAAGCAGTGAATCCCGATAGCGATCGGGAGTGGCAAAAAAATAACAACACAATTCAAAAATAAACCAAAATGAATCTGAAAATTAAATATTTATGCGCCTTAAGTATAAGCTTTTTGTTGACAGTACAAAGCGGATTTTCTCAATCTGCGCAAACAAAAGGTACTTTGCCTCAACTTAAAGTTTCAAAAAATCAGCATTATTTCGTAACAGGAGATGAAAAACCATTTTTCTGGTTGGGAGATACAGGTTGGTTAACCTTTGGTAAATTAGACAGAGCAGGAATCGATAAATATTTTAAAGACAGAAAAGAAAAAGGGTTTAATGTAGTTCAGGTGATGGTGTTGCATACTCTGAATGTGACCAATGTGTATGGCGATATGGCGTTGATTAACGAAGATGTTTCAAAGCCTTTGATTACTGCAGGAAATAATTTCAAAAATCCACAGGAATATGATTATTGGGATCATGTAGATTATACTTTAGATGTGGCTCAAAAAAACGGTATTTACCTTGCGATGGTTCCGGTTTGGGGAACCAACGTTTCTAAAGGAAACAAAGTCAGCAAAGAACAAGCTACAGAATATGCAAAATTTTTAGCCAATCGATATAAAAACAGAACCAATATCATCTGGTTAAACGGAGGTGATACACACGGAAATGAATTTATGGACATCTGGAATGCACTTGGAAGTACTTTAAAAACAAATAATCCGGATCAGTTGGTGACATTTCATCCCTTTGGAAGAACAGATTCTTCTGAAAATTATCACAATGCAAAATGGCTGGATTTCAATATGTTTCAGTCAGGACACCGTCGTTACGATCAGGACACTTTGCCGAATAGTTTCAAAGAAGACAACTATAAGTTTGTTCAAAGAGATTTAACCTTAAAACCAACAAAACCTACACTTGACGGAGAACCGTCTTACGAAGGAATTCCACATGGTTTACACGATACTTTACAACCAAAATGGACAGATAATGATGTAAGACGTTATGGCTATTGGTCTGTTTTTGCTGGTGCTGCGGGATATACTTATGGACATAATGCTGTAATGCAAATGTTTAGAAAAGGCGATAAACCGGCCTACGGAAATAAAGAATTATGGACCTCTGCCATTAATGCGCCCGGAGCAAAACAAATGGTGCACATTAAGAAATTAATGTTGGCGTTTCCTTATTTAGAAAGAGTTCCGGATCAGTCCTTAATTGCCAATCAAGGCGAAAAATACGATTATCTGGTAGCAACAAGAGCAAATAATTATGCACTGATTTATACGTATACCGGTAGAAAAATAGCCGTGAATATGGGGAAAATAAGAGGAGATAAAGTAACCGCAAGCTGGTACAATCCAAGAAACGGAAAACAAACAAAGATCGGAATTATAGACAATAAAGGAGTGCAGGAATTTCAGCCGTCCGGAGATAAAAAAGACGGAAATGACTGGGTTTTGATTTTAAGATCGAACTAGTAATTAGTGAAAAGTAAAAAGTAATTAACGAGATTAATTCGTGAATTCTTGGCATTTACCGTATTTTAAATATTTCATGCAGATTTAAAAAAGATTTAAGCAAATTCTATAGATTTTTTGATTATCAATCTGCGCTGATCTGCCAAAATCTGCCAAATCTGCTTGAGACCAAAAACATAAACTATGAAAATCAAAAACATACTAATCATATTCTGTTTCATAACCGGACTTAACACTGCTTTCGCGAACGACGGCTGGTTAAACATCCTAAACGAAGGAGGAAATAACAAAGGCATAAAATGTACTGAAGCCATTCAGAATGCAATTGAAAAGGCATCTAAAAATGGCGGTGGAACCCTCTTTTTTCCTGCCGGGGAATATTTAACAGGAGCACTAAAACTAAAAAGTAACATTACGATTCATTTAGATTCGGGAGCAATTTTGAAATTTTCAGATAATTTCGATGATTATTTGCCTTATGTAGAAATGCGTTATGAAGGATTGGTAATGCAATCTTTTTCGCCATTATTTTATGCCAAAGATGTAGAGAACATTACCATCAAAGGAAGAGGTGTAATCGACGGACAAGGAAAAGCATGGTGGAATGAAGTCTACCGCATTGAAACGGCAAAAGGACCCATTCCGTTGACGAAATACCAGAAAATGTGGGAAGAGCAAAACAAGGGAATTGTTTATTCAGATTATTATAAAAGAACGATTGACAAGAAGTTTTTCAGACCCTCTTTTTTTCAGGCTTATAATTGTAAAAACATCTTAATAGAAGGAGTTACATTTCAAAATTCTCCGTTCTGGACCATAAATCCAGAGTTTTGTGATAATGTAACGGTAACAGGAATTTCAATTTTCAACCCGCATTCACCAAATACAGACGGCATCAATCCATCATCCTGCAAAAATGTTCACATTTCGAATTGTCATATTAGTGTTGGGGATGATTGTATTACGATCAAATCAGGTAGAGATGAGGACGGCCGTAAATATAACCGACCAACAGAAAATGTTACAATTACCAATTGTACTATGTTAAGCGGTCACGGCGGTGTGGTGATTGGCAGCGAAATGTCGGGCGGAATTAAAAAAGTAACGATTTCAAATTGCGTTTTTGACGGAACAGATCGCGGAATCCGTATCAAAGCGGCTCGTGGTCGTGGCGGTATTGTAGAAGATATTCGTGTCGATAATATTGTAATGAAAAACATTAAAGAAGAAGCCATCGTGCTGAGCCTTTTCTATGACAAAGATACCAAAGTAGAACCCGTAACGGAGAAAACCCCTATTTTCAGAAATATTCATATGAGTAATATTACGGGTTCGAATGTAAACAAAGCCGGACAAATTTTAGGAATTACCGAAATGCCCATTCAAAATATTACCTTTTCCAATATCAATATGGACGGAAAAGAAGGTTTTACGGTAAGCACAGCAACGGACGTTGAATTTCATGATGTAAAAGTAAACGCCTCAATGGGTTCTTCTTTTAAAATATCCGATTCAAAAAACATCATTTTAGATAATGTTGGTTCATCTACACCAATAAACGGAGTTCCGGTGATCAAACTGGATAATGTTTCGAATATGATGATCAATAACAATTTTCCATTTAACGCAACGGATGTTTTCATTGAAGCAAATGGAAAAGACACAAAGAATGTTTTCCTGAAAAATAATGTATTTAACAACGTAACAACGGCAGTTAAAAAAGGAGCGGTTTTAGATAAAAAAGCCATTACAGAATAAAAATTAGCGAGTCGACTTTGTCAAAGTTCGAAACTTTGACAAAGTTTAAACGAGATACAACATGAAAAAAATAGTCATCATCATAACCCTTTTCGTTTTTGCGATGAGTTACTCGCAGAAAAAGAGAGACATTTATCTTTTTACATCGTTTAGAGAACCGGCAACAGAAGGTTTGTATTTAGCCTATAGTGAAGACGGTTACAACTGGAAAGGTCTTGAAGGATCTTTTTTGAAACCCGAAATTGGTGCTAGCAAAATAATGCGTGATCCTTCGATTGCAAAAGGCGCGGACGGAACCTATCACATGGTTTGGACGACAGACTGGAAAGGCGGAAACGGTTTTGGATACGCCAGTTCTAAAGATTTGATTCATTGGTCAAAGCAGGAATACATTCCGGTGATGAAAAATGAACCGGAAGTAGTAAACGTTTGGGCACCGGAAATTTTCTATGATGATGTCAAAAAAGAATACATCATTATTTGGGCATCTACAATTCCATTCCGATTTGAAAAAGGAGTAGAAGAAGAAAAGAACAATCACAGAATGTATTATGTAACTACAAAAGATTTTAGCACGTTCTCAGATGCCAAATTGTATTACGATCCGGGTTTTAGCGTAATCGATTGTGTCATTGTAAAGAAAGGTAAAAAGGACTACGTTTTGGTTTTAAAAGACAATACAAGACCAATGCGTAAAATTGAAGTAGCATTTGGTAAATCGCCTTTAGGACCATTCGGTAAAAGATCAGAACCCTTGACGGAGTATTTATCAGAAGGGCCAACGGTAGTCAAAGTCGGTAAAAATTGGTTGTTGTATTATGACAATTACGGCTCAAAAAATTATAAAGCATTAAGTACTTCAGATTTTGTTCATTTTGAAGATGTTTCCTCAAAAATAAGCCTTCCCGAAGGACACAAACACGGAACGATCACCACAATTTCTGAAGAAGTTTTAAAAGGATTAGTTGAAAGAAAATAAAAGATAAAGCCACAGATTTAACAGATTAAAATGTTTTTTTTATTTATAGCATTTAATAATTAAAAATATAAATCTGCAAAATATGCTTGAAAAATTATAAAGAGTTCAAAGAGAAAATCATTTTAATCTGTGAAATCTGTGGCAAAAAAATAAAATATAATGATTGCTTTCCAAAACATAAAAACCAGCCTAGTAACTACAGCCACAATTCTATTGATTTGTACCGCTGTAAATGCCCAGAACGACACTGTGCGTTATGTTGGTAAAACCCTTTCAAATGTCGATTATCATCACGGTCAGTTAAGTCCGGCAGTTGGAGTTCATGCCACGCAGATTATGCGTGCCAGCCGCGAACATCCCGAAAAAGCAGATGGTTTTGGCTGGACTTACAATCATCAGCCTACAATGGCATACTGGAATGATACCTTTTATCTTCAGTATCTGAGTGATCCTGCGGGAGAACACATTCCGCCAAGCCAGACCGTGATTATGACTTCAAAAGATGGTGTGACCTGGAAAATGCCAAAAGTAATTTTTCCTGTTTATCATATTCCCGACGGATGGAAAAAAGAAGGCGTAGAAGGAGTTGCCAAAAATCTGGATGCTATTATGCACCAAAGAATGGGTTTTTATACCTCAAAAGACAAACGACTTTTTGCTTTGGCGTATTACGGAATTGCAATGGATGAAAAAGACGATCCTAACGACGGAAAAGGAATTGGACGTGTGATCTGTGAAATCAAAAAAGACGGAAGTTTTGGCGAAATTTATTTCATCAGATACAATAAATCATGGGACAAATCAAAATCGGCTTTTCCTTTTTATACCCAGGCAAAAGACAAAGGTTTGAAAAAAGCCTGTGAAGAAATCCTTTCAAATCCTTTGATTTTACAACAATGGGTCGAAGAAGCAGATAGAGATGACGAATTGATTCCGTTAAAGAAACCCTATAAAGCCCTTAGCTCTTATCATTTGCCAAACGGAGATGTAGTGGGTTTATGGAAACATGCCTTAACATCTATAAGCAAAGACGACGGAAAATCATGGGAATATATGCCCGTTCGTGCTCCAGGTTTCGTAAACAGCAACGCTAAAATCTGGGGACAAAAAACATCAGATAATCGTTATGCTACCGTTTATAATCCGTCAGAATACCGTTGGCCTTTGGCGATTTCAACCAGTGACGATGGATTAAATTATAAAGATCTATTATTGGTTCACGGCGAAATAAGCCCGATGCGTTATGGCGGAAACTATAAATCTGCCGGTCCGCAATATGTAAGGGGAATTTCAGAAGGCGACGGAACTCCGCCGGACGGAAAACTTTGGGTTAGTTACAGTATGAACAAAGAAGATATTTGGGTAGCGTCGATTCCCGTTCCGGTAGTTGATAAAGTTACGGAAGATGTAAATGATACGTTTAACGAACTTCCTGACGGGCAAGAATTAAAATTATGGAATACCTACGATTTATCCTGGGCTTCCACCAAAATAGAGAAGAAAGCAGATGGTAAAAAATGGCTGACTTTAAGAGATCAGGATTATTTCGATTATTCCCGTGCAGAGCGTGTTATTCCATTTGCTGGAAAAATGGAAGTAACTTTTACCGTTCAACCCGAACAAAACAATCACGGTTCGTTACAGGTTGAATTTCAAAACAAGCAAGGATTACCAGCTGTACGACTGACTTTTGATGCTGACGGGCAATTAAAAACAAAAACAGGGGCTCGCTCGAATACCATCGCAAAATACGAAGCCGGAAAAGAATACAAAGTAAACGTGAAACTAAATGTTAAAACACGTTCTTATACCATAAAAGTAAACAACGAAAAAGAGTCAACAAGAATCTTTTACGCTCCGGTAGAGGGTTTTGAGCGCATTATGTTCCGTACAGGCGAACAAAGATATTCTCCAAACCCGGATACAGAACCGGACACAGACGATTATGATGATCTGCCCCAAACCGGAAAATTAATCCCCGAAGCGGTATTTAATATCCAGTCGTTGATTACAAAGAGAAATTAAAAATTTTAAAAAAATATAGCCACGAATTACACGAATTTGCACGAATCATTCTTTTTACAGATTTTAAAATTCGGGAGATTAGTGTAATTCATGGCAAAAAAAAGAACACAGATAAAACAGATTCACTAAAGAGACAACCAAAGCGAATAAAAAAATCCGTTTTTATTCGCGTCTTTACGAAGTAAATCCGTGTCATCCGCGTTCAAAATCTCAACAATAAGAAATGAAGAATTTCAAAAATATAGTAGTAACAATTTGTCTTTTAGTAACTCTGGTTTCTAAAGGGCAAATTTTGCCTGTACATCTAACAACAGAAATGGCTCAGAACCCATTAGCCGTGGTTCAAAATCAGCCGAGATTAAGCTGGCAATTGGTTTCAAAAGAATCCAATGCATCACAAATTGGTTATCAGGTTTTGGTTGCCTCTTCTGAAGAACAGTTAAAAAATAACCAAAGTGATATTTGGAACAGTGGACGAGTAAATTCAGATAAAAATTTACAGATCGTGTATGGGGGAAGCCCTTTAAAAGCTGAAACAAAATACTTCTGGAAGGTTAAAGTCTGGAATCAGGCAGGCAAATTTTCTAAATGGAGTGAATCGGCATCTTTCAGAATTGCCCCTTTAGATTCAACCTTGAATCCAACCTGGATTGGAGCTATTACAAAAGCGAATAGTCATTTACCGGAAGGAAGAAATTACCATACGGCCACTTTTAACAGACAAAAAAAAGATGCTATAATTAATGCTTCAGATTCTTTGTCACGCAGAAGTATTATGCTTCGTAAACCATTTACGGTTGCAAAAGAAATTAAAGAAGCAGTAGTCTATATTTCAGGTCTGGGACATTACGAATTAACGATTAACGGAAAGAAAATAGGCAATAGTGAGTTCGCTCCTTTATGGACAGATTACGACAAAACGGTTAATTATAATACCTATGAATTAAGCGCTAAAGAACTGAAAAATGGCGAAAATGTAATTGGCGTTCTTCTGGGAAACGGAATGTATAATACACTTGCCGAACGATATACCAAGTTTTTTGTGAGTTTTGGCCCGCCAACTTTATTTCTAAAAATGAAAGTGATTTACAAAGACGGTTCCGAGGATGTAATAAAGTCCGATGAAAGCTGGAAATACAGTAAAAGCCCCATTACATACAACAGTCTTTTTGGAGGAGAAGATTACAATGCCAACTTAGAACAAAAAGGCTGGAACGAAGTTGGATTCAACGATTCAAGTTGGAAAAAAGTGGTGCTTCAGGAAGCACCAAAAGGAGTTTTAAGAGCACAAACGGCAACACCAATTACGATTCAAAAACACTATAATGTTGCTTCTGTTAAAGAACTGAAACCTAATTTTTATGTTTTTAATATGGGACAAAATCTTTCAGGATTTACAACCATAAAAGTCAAAGGAAAGAAAGGTCAAACGGTTCGTGTCTGGGTAGCTGAAGGTTTAAATGATGATGGAACTGTAGGGCAGGGAAGATCGGGAAAACCCTATTATTATGACTATACCTTAAAAGGGAATGGTGTAGAAGAGTGGCAGCCAAAATTCAGTTATTATGGATTTCAGTACGTTCAGATTGAGAACATCAATTATAAAGATGCGAAAAATAAAGAACTACCGACATTAGTAGATCTAAAATCGAATTTTATTTATAATTCAGCGGGAGAAGCAGGAACTTTCGAATCTTCGAATGCCATTTTCAATAAAACACACGAATTGATCAACAACTCCATAAAAAGTAATTTTCAGAGTGTTTTTACCGATTGCCCGCAACGCGAAAAATTAGGCTGGTTAGAAGAAATTCATTTAAACGGACCGGGATTAATGTTCAATTACAATCTGGAAAGTTATATTCCGTCAATGATGCAAAACATTTCAGATTCGCAGCGAGAAAATGGCTTAATTCCAAGTATAGTTCCTGAATATGTTGTTTTTGGAGGCGATTTTACAGATTCGCCCGAATGGGGTGTAACGGGAGTAATTCTGCCGTGGATGTATTACCAATATTACGGTGATGCTTCCTTAATCGAGAAATATTATCCTGTAATGAAAAAATATGTCGATTATTTAGGAACAAAAGCAACCAATCATATTGTTTCGCATGGATTAGGCGACTGGTACGATTACGGAACACATGCTGCAGGATATTCAAAAAACAGTCCGGTGGCACTTTCGGCAACTTCTCATTATTTCTATGGAGCAAGTTTGGTGGCAAAAGCAGCGAAATTGTTAAACAAAACGGATGATTTTACTAAATATGAAACGTTGACTTCTGATATAAAAAATGCTTTCAACAAGGAGTTTTTCAATCCTGAAACCAAACAATACGGAACCAATAGCCAGTTTAGTAATGCCGTTCCCGTTTATATGGATATCGTAGAACCGCAATACAAAGCTGCAGTAATGCAAAATTTACTGGCAGATATAAAAGCAAAAGGCGACAGATTAACAACAGGTGATGTTGGAAACCGTTATTTATTCCAGACTTTGGCTCAAAATGGCGAAAACGAAATGATGTATAAAATGAACAATCATTATGATGCGCCGGGTTATGGTTTTCAGATCAAATTTGGTTTAACCACTTTAACCGAGCAGTGGGACCCAAGAAAGGGAAATTCATGGAATCATTTTATGTTGGGACAAATTGAAGAATGGTTCTATCAAAGTTTAGCCGGAATTGTGGCAGATGATAAAAACCCGGGTTTCAAACATTTCTTTATTCAGCCGGAAATTGTGGGCGATATGACTTTTGTAAAAGCAACATACCAATCGATTTACGGAACTATTGCTTCGGGCTGGGAAAAGAAAGACGGGAAATTAATTCTAAAAGTTGAAATTCCTGTGAATACTACTGCAACAATAAAATTGCCGGTTTCAGTACAATCAGAAATAAAAGTAAATGGAAAATTGGCAAGAGATTTAAATTTAGGTTCAGGAAAATATACAATAGAATGTAAAATATAAATGGCACACGGATGACACGGATTTACTTCGTGAAAACGCGGATAAAAACAGATTTTTTAAAATTGTTTTTTCGCATTAAAATAATAAATCCGTTTTTATCAGCGTCTTCGCTTTAGCGAATCCGTGTCATCCGTGTTCAATTTTAAGTTAGTTAATACATAATAAATGATAAAAATTAAAATATATCTAGCAGTTTTATTCTTCGGAGTGACATATGCAAATGCACAAATAACCTCTGATGAAAATTTCAGAAAACCCGTTTCGGAAACATTAAAAAAAATCGAAACAGCTTTTCATGTTACCATTAACGATGACCGGGGCTTATTGAAAGGAAAAGAACTGGACTATGCTGATTGGAGAATAGAACCGGGAAATCTGGCCATTTCGTTAACCAACATTCTGGCCCCATTTGAATTAATGTATTTCAAACAGCCGGACGGGACTTACATCATCAGAAAATATGAAAATCATAAGGTATCAGTAGATAAAGGAAAAGAACGCTTGGCTTATTTAACGACTTTGTATTCGAATGTAGACGAATGGGAAGCGCGTAAAAAAGAAATAAAAGCTTGTATGATAACGTCTTTTGGTTTGGATAAAGCACCGCCAATGCCCAAATCAAAACCTATTCTGACTCCAAAAAGAATCTATAAAGATTACAGTATTGAAAATATTGGTTTAGAAATTCTTCCCGGAGTTTATGTCACAGGTTCGATTTACAGACCTTATCCCTTCAATAAAAAAGCACCAATTATCTTAACCCCTGATGGGCATTTTGGTGACGGAAGATATAGAAAAGACGAACAATACCGTTGTGCTGTTATGGCGAAAATGGGTGCGATTGTAGTGAGTTACGATTTGTTTGCCTGGGGAGAATCATTGCTTCAATTTCCGGAAGAAACACATAGAAATAGTATTGCCTCGACCGTTCAGGTTTTAAGCGGAATCCGATTGTTGGATTATTTGGCTACGACCAAAAATGCCGACATGTCAAGAGTTGGCGTTACCGGAGGTTCAGGCGGTGGATCGCACACGATGTTTTTGGCTGCTTTAGACGATCGAATTACAGTTTCAGCTCCCGTTGTTATGGTTTCTTCGCATTTTTCAGGAGGTTGCCCTTGCGAAAGCGGCCGTGGAATTCACCTTTGTGGAAACGGAACGAATAACGCAGAAATCTCTGCGATGATGGCGCCAAAGCCACAATTAATAGTTTCTGACGGAAAAGACTGGACATTGGCAGTTCCGGAACTGGAATTTCCTTTTATCCAAAGAACGTATGAATTATATGGAAAGAAAAATCTGGCAGAAAATGCTCATTTTGCAAATGAAGGACACGATTTTGGAGTTTCAAAACGTATGGCTTTGTATCCGTTTATGGCAAAATATTTAGGTTTGGACCTGAATAAAGTAAAAAACGCAAAAGGCGAAATTGATGAATCGACTTGTGTAATGGAACCTAAAGAAAGAATGTTTGTGTTTGGTGATAAGGGTGAAAAATTACCAGCCAATGCTCTAAAAGACATCAACAAGTTATATGAAATGTTTGGAGAGACGAATAATAAAATTTACGAGATTAAGAAATAAAAGAAAGTTGCCACGAATTGCACGAATAGCAATAATTGATTTTTGCCACAGATAAAAAGATTTGCACAGATTACTTAAATATCAAAAAAGAAATCCAAATAATCCTTTTATCTGTGGCTAAAGAGTAAAAAGATTCGTTCTCATTCGTGGCAAAAAAAAAATACAATATGAACATAAGAAAAAAAATTGCGGTAATCTATTTGGGAATTTTTTCGTTTGCTGCTACTGCGCAAAACAACAGCGATTTGAAATTATGGTACGATAAACCGGCCGCAATCTGGAACGAAGCTTTGCCTTTGGGAAATGGCCGTTTGGGTGCAATGGTTTTTGGTGATCCTGCGGTCGAACGTTTGCAATTGAACGAAGAAACCATTTGGGCAGGTTCGCCAAACAGCAATGCCCATTCGAAATCATTAAAAGCCTTGCCCATCGTCCGGCAATTGATTTTTGACGGAAAATTTGATGAAGCACAGGAAATGGCTACGCAGGATATTATGTCGCAAACCAATGACGGAATGCCGTATCAGACTTTTGGAAGCGTTTATATTTCGTTTCCCGGACATCAGAAATACTCGAATTATTACAGGGATTTAGATATTGCAAATGCTACAGCCAAAGTAAAATATACTGTTGCCGGAGTAGAATTTACCAGAGAAATACTAACTTCTTTTTCAGATCAGGTCATTGTAGTAAAACTCTCTGCAAGTCAGCCGGGCCAGATTACAGCAAATGTTTTTATGAACAGTCCGCTTGATAAAACGGTTTCGGGAACAGAAGGCAATCAGATTTTACTTTCGGGAATAGGAAGTAATTTTGAAGGTGTAAAAGGGAAAGTCAAATTTCAGGGACGATTAACAGCCAAAAATAAAGGCGGAGAAGTTTCAGCCAGCAACGGAATTATCAGCATCACTAATGCAGATGAAGTAACACTTTATATTTCGATCGCCACTAATTTTAAAAACTATCAGGATATCAGCGGGGATGAAATTGCGACAAGCAAGGATTATTTGGCTAAAGCCGAAACAAAAGATTTCGCAACAATCAAAAAAGATCATGTTGCCTATTATCAAAAATTCTTCAACAGGGTTTCTTTTGATTTAGGAACAAATGAAGCGGCAAAGCAACCAACGAACGAAAGAATCAGGGATTTCCCGAAACAATTTGATCCGCAACTGGCGAGTTTGTATTTTCAGTTTGGTCGTTATCTTTTAATTTCAAGTTCGCAGCCCGGAGGACAGCCTGCCAATTTACAAGGGATTTGGAATGATATGGTAACACCGCCATGGGACAGTAAGTACACCACAAACATCAATGCCGAAATGAATTACTGGCCGGCAGAAGTAACAAATCTTTCTGAGATGCATGAGCCGTTTATTCAAATGGCAAAAGAACTAAGCGTTACGGGTGCAGAAACAGCCAGAATGATGTACAATGCCAGCGGTTGGGTTTTACATCATAATACCGATATCTGGCGTGTAACCGCTCCGGTAGACTCTGCAGCTTCGGGAATGTGGCCAACGGGCGGTGCATGGGTTTGTCAGGATTTATGGGAAAGATATTTGTATACAGGTGATAAAAAATATCTGGAAGAAATTTACCCGATAATGAAAGGTGCAGCAGATTTTTTCCTTGATTTTATGGTTATCGATCCTAATACCAAATATTTGGTGGTTGTACCATCAAGTTCACCTGAAAACACACACGCAGGCGGAACCGGACAAGCGACAATTGCATCCGGAACTACGATGGACAATCAATTGGTTTTTGATTTGTTTACCCATGTCATCGAAGCTTCAAAATTGGTTGCTCAGGATTTGGCGTATACCAATAAAATAAGTGATGCTTTGGCAAAAATGCCTCCAATGAAAGTTGGAAAACACAGTCAGCTACAAGAATGGCAGGACGATTGGGACAATCCTAAAGACAATCACCGACATGTTTCGCACTTGTACGGATTGTATCCGGGTAATCAGATTTCAGCCATTAAAACACCTGAATTATTTGAAGCGGCAAAACAATCTTTGATTTACAGAACAGACGAATCTACAGGGTGGTCAATGGGCTGGAAAGTGAATTTGTGGGCCAGATTATTAGATGGAAATCACGCTTATAAATTAATTCAGGATCAAATGCATTTGGTAACGGCTGACCAAAAAAAAGGCGGCGGAACCTATCCGAATATGCTAGATGCACACCAGCCTTTCCAGATTGATGGTAACTTTGGATGTACAGCCGGAATTGCCGAAATGCTGATGCAGAGCCAGGAAGATGCGATTCAGTTATTGCCGGCTTTACCAAGTGTATGGAAAGACGGAAGTATAAAAGGTTTAGTCGCCAGAGGCGGATTTGTAATCGATATGACCTGGAAAAACAATAAAGTGTCGGAATTAAAAATTTATTCTAAAATTGGCGGAAACTGCAGACTTAAAGTAGAAAATATTTTAAAAGGAAACTCGATTAAAAAGGCAAAAGGGAAAAATCCGAATCAATTGTTTTATGATGTTGAAATAAAGAAACCTATTATATCAAATCAGGCAAATTTGAGGAAAGTGGTTTTGCCAAAGTATAATCAGTATGATGTTCAGACGAAAGCTGGGCAGATGTATACTTTTTATGGGAATTAGGTATAAGATATAAGTGCAGTTTGTCATTTCGAGCAACGAGAAATCTTCGTTGTAAGACCGACAAAGACGGGATATTTTAATTGCGAAAGACGGATAAAAATCCAATATTGTAAGAGTAACCGTTCCTATGGAACTTTACTCTCTTTGTAGAAATTCCGGAGGAATGAATTATATTGTAGCAACGGATTTTAATCCGTTGAACATACGTGATTATCAAAATAGCTACAAGGTTCTATAAACCGTGGAGGTGATGGAGAAACGGATTGTTCTCTTGCGTGAGGGATGGAAGTGGAGCTCTCCCGATTTTTCATCGGGAAGCGGGAACGGACAGCCCGACCCGGAGGGACACGCCTAAATAATAAATTTTATAATTATATTTTAAATATGTTACATCATTTTAAATACAAAATAATCGCTTTCATAATCCTGATATTGGCCTTAAATACAGGTTGTAAATCAGGAGCAAACCATTCTCAAAAAGGAACTTCGGTGGTTTTGAATCCGGCAGATTTCAAACATTATGTGGATTATTTCAACACGATGGAAGATGAGAATTTGAAATTTGCAATTCCGAATGACAGTGCCTGGACCTGGATGGAAAAGAATATTCCGTTGTTTGAATGTCCGCAGCAAAATTTTGAGGAGATTTATTATTTCAGATGGTGGAGTGCAAGAAAACACATCAAGAAAACACCTCAGGGATATGCGATTACAGAATTTTTGGCAGACCGTTCGTACGCCGATAAATACAATATGATTAGCTGTGCTTTAGGACATCACATTAATGAATTCAGATGGCTGCACAATCCGGAGTATATCGAGCAGGATGTACATTTGTGGTTTAGGGGAAATGACGGTAAACCCATGAAAAAGCTCAGAACTTTTAGCAGCTGGACGGCGGATGCATTGTACAATCGCTATTTAGTGAATAAAGACGATCAGTTTTTGCTGGATATGTATCCGGATCTTGTTGCTGAGTACGCAGCCTGGGAAGGCGACAGAAAACGCAAAGACGGTTTGTTCTGGCAGTTTGATGTAAAAGACGGAATGGAAGAATCTTTAAGCGGAGCCAGAAAATTGAGAAATGCGCGCCCAACGATTAACAGTTATATGTTTGGAAATGCAAAAGCCTTGGCTAATATTGCGAAGCTCAAAGGCGATACCAAACAAGAAAATTATTTTGAAGCGAAAGCGGATACACTGCAAAAATTAGTAGAAACTAAACTGTGGAATCCTAAAAGTGAATTCTTTGAAACGTTTACAGAAAAAGATACTTTAGCACAGGTCAGGGAAGCGATTGGATTTATTCCGTGGTATTTTAATTTACCACAAAAAGACAAAGGGTTTGAAAAAGCTTGGGAACAAATTAAGGATGAAAAAGGATTTTCGGCACCGTTTGGATTAACAACGGCGGAACGCAGAAGTCCTCGTTTTAGATCTCACGGAACGGGAACTTGTGAATGGGATGGTGCGATTTGGCCTTTTGCAAGTTCTCAGACGTTAACAGCTTTGGCAAATGTCTTGAATAATTACGATCAGAGTTTTGTGGCTAAGCCGGATTATTTCAAACAAATGAACCTGTATGTAGAATCGCAATATTATCGCGGAAGACCGTATTTGGGAGAATATCTGGATGAAACGACCGGATATTGGTTAATGGGGGACAGAGAAAGAAGCCGTTATTACAATCACTCGACTTTTAACGATTTAATGATTACAGGATTAGTAGGTTTACGACCAGGAACAGATGAAAAAATCGAGGTAAATCCCTTGATTCCGCAGGATAAATGGGATTGGTTTTGTCTGGATAATGTTTTATATCATGGCAATATCATTACGATTCTTTGGGATAAAACAGGAGAGAAATACCATAAAGGAAAAGGTTTCAGGATTTTTAAAAATGGGAAAGAAATTGCGGTTTCGGAGAAATTGGAGCGACTGGTTGCTAATTAATGTAAATTGTAGCAAAATTTAAATCACTAAAATGGCATTAGAAAGTATCATTGGCTATGTAAAATATTCAGATCTTGACTTTGAAGCATCAGAAAAGGTAGAATTACAAACAGAAAAACTATGCAGAGATAATATTGACGAATTAAAACGCTTTTGCGTTGATAAACTGTTCTTAGAAACAGATAAAATTAGTCTTATTTATTATTCTTTGTCTGAATGCGAAAACTATAGCTTTTGGAATGATTTTTTAACTAAAGAGTTTGCAAGGGTTTTTGAAATTGCCATAAATCAAAATAAAATGGCGCAGCTTTACCCGCTTCTGGAGAATATTACAGTTGATGAAACCGATTCTTTAGATGCGGAAAAAGTGAGAGAACTGCTGGTTAAAGAGCTTGACAATCAGATATTGGAAATTCGTTTTAATTCTTTGTCATTATTAGAATACTGGCTGGATTTTGATGGTATAGGAATCAAACAGTCCGTTATTTCAAAACTGAGGGAGAAGACAAAAGATACCAACTGGAAAATTCGCTGGAATGCACACAAGATGCTTAAGGGTAGGAATATTCAAGTTCAGGATTTAAGTTTAATTGATAAAATAAGAGGCAGATATGGCAATATCTATTCTCTGTAAAAATAAAAAGAAGCCTAATGTAATTGATTTCTGAATCAATCATGGGACTCAGCGGGTTTTTAAAACCGGTCGGGTCTAAAGCGCATAAAAAATAATACCATGAAAAAGTTTTTTTTACATCTTACAATAATCATCTCACTTTTCACAGTTACGGCTAAAGCCCAAACTAAAATCAGTGTTACGAATTTGCAATGCGAAATGCTCCACAATCCGGAAGGAATTGATGTGGTTCAGCCACGATTGAGCTGGCAAATAAATGCTGGTGTAAATGCTGTAAAACAAACAGAATATCAAATTATTGTAGCTTCTACTTTAGAGAACCTGAATGCTAATAAAGCAGATTTATGGGATAGCGGAAAAGTAAAAAGCGATGAATCTGTTAATATTATTTACAACGGAAAACGACTGGAAAACCGTCAAAATGCATTTTGGAAAGTAATCGTCTGGACGAATAAAGGGGAAATTCAATCGGTAGAAAAAGCTCATTTTAGTATGGGAATTATGAATTATGCCGATTGGAAATCGACGCGCTGGATTGGTTATGAAAAAGCTGCAGCAGGAGATAGTATTTCTCAATATTCGAAATTATCAGCACGTTATTTAAGAAAAGAAATTAACTTAAAGAAACAAGTAAAAAATGCCAGGGTTTATATCATGGGTATGGGTTTGTATGAATTGTACATTAACGGAAATAAAATTGGCGATCAGGTTTTAGCTCCGGTTCCAACGGATTATACCAAAAATGTAAAATACAATGTTTTTGATGTGACTTCTCAACTAAAAGAAGGTAAAAACATGCTGGGAACGGTTTTAGGAAACGGACGTTTTTTTACAATGCGTCAGGATTTTAAACCTTATAAAATCAAAACTTTCGGTTATCCTAAAATGGCACTTCAATTGTTTATCGAATATACAGATGGAACAAAAGAAGTGATCAGAACAGATGATACCTGGAAAGTAACCACAAACGGACCTATTTTATCCAACAATGAATATGACGGAGAAGAATACGATGCCCGCAAGGAAATGAAAAATTGGAATACGACGAATTTCGATGATAAAAAGTGGTTATTGGCAGAATATGTTCAGGAACCAGGTGGTTTTTATGAAGCACAAATGACGCCGAATATGAAAATAATGGGCGAGGTAAAACCTATTTCTATCAAACAAACGGCTAAAGGAACTTATATCTTAGATATGGGACAGAATATGGTAGGCTGGCTACAATTGAAAGTAAAAGGAAAAAGTGGCGATAAAATTACGTTGAAATTTGCCGAATCATTACAAACAGATGGTTCTTTATATATCGAAAATTTACGTGACGCCAGAACAACTGATGTTTATACCCTGAAAGGTGAAGGTGAAGAAATTTGGGAACCTATTTTCGTTTTTCACGGTTTTAGATTTGTCGAAGTTTCAGGATATACAACCAAGCCAACATTAGATAATTTTACTGGAAAAGTAGTTTATGACGACATTAAAACAACTGGAACTTTTGAATCATCAAATCCTGTGATGAACCAGATTTTCAAAAATGCCTATTGGGGAATCAGAGGGAATTATAAAGGAATGCCAATCGATTGTCCGCAGCGAAACGAGCGCCAGCCTTGGCTGGGAGACAGAACGACAGGAGCGTATGGTGAAAGTTTTTTATTTGATAATCAGACTTTGTATGCCAAATGGCTCGATGATATAAAAAATGCACAAACGGCTGATGGCGGGATTCCGGATGTAGCGCCGGCTTTCTGGCGTTATTATGGCGATAATGTAACCTGGCCCGGAACTTATATTACGGTTGCAGATATGTTGTATCAGCAGTTTGGCGATAAAAAAGTGATCGAAAAACATTATTCCTCCATGAAAAAATGGGTGGTGTATATGGAACAGAATTATTTGGTTAAGGATTTAATGACCAAAGACAAATACGGAGACTGGTGCGTTCCGCCGGAATCCTTAGAATTAATTCACTCGAAAGACTCCGCAAGAACCACCAATGGGGAGTTAATTGCAAGTGCTTTTTATTATCATTTACTGCAAAAAATGAAAAAGTTCGCAGTGATTGACGGAACAAACTCTAATGATATTCAATATTACAATTCACTTTCAGAAAGAGTAAAAACAGCCTTTAATGCGAAATTTTTCAATGCCGGAAAAAACAATTATGCAAACAATACGGTAACGGCAAATTTACTTCCGTTGGCCTTTGGGATGGTTCCTGAAAATCTACAGTCAAAAGTATTTGAAAACATTGTTCATGAAGTAGAAGTAACCTATAAAGGCCATATTAGTACCGGAGTTATTGGAACGCAGTTTTTAATGCGAACCTTATCTGAGTACGGAAGACCGGATTTGAGTTATAAATTAGCTTCAAATGATACCTACCCAAGTTGGGGCTATATGGCTAAAAACGGGGCAACAACCATTTGGGAATTGTGGAATGGAAATACCGCAGATCCTAAAATGAATTCGCAAAACCATGTGATGTTACTAGGTGATTTACTAATTTGGTATTATGAGAATATTGCCGGAATAAAAAGCAATCCCGAAACTCCCGGATTCAGACAAATTATCATGAAACCGGATTTTGAAAGCGGTTTAACGTTTGTAAATGCTTTATATGAATCAATTTACGGAACGATAAAAAGCAACTGGAAAAAAAGTAAAAATACTTTACAATGGAATATTACCATTCCTGCCAATACTTCTGCAATGGTTTATTTACCTGCAACGAATGCTTCAGCTATAATGTTAGATAATAAAAAGTTAGATAAAACTTCGACATCTTATAAAGCCGAAAACAATAAACTTGTTTTGACATTGCCTTCTGGTTCGTATGTTTTGAATGTCAAACAATAGTATTTGAGTTTTAAAAGTAGTGTATTATTATACTATCGTAATTATGTAATTAGATCTTTGTCAAAGTTTAAAACTTTGACAAAGATTTTATGATTTTGCTATTACCGGATTTACTATTGTTAAAAATCACAAAAGACAATACATTTTTATAAAATTCGGGACAGTACAGGATAGATCTTTGTTTTTTTAGTGTCATTTTTACACTTAATAAATAATTTTGTGCGAAAAATTATTAGGAATGCATTAAAAATCAAAAAATTGTAAGTCAAAATAAAAATTAGTGATGAAGATAATAAAAGTAGCATTTGCGTTATTGGGCATTTTACTTTTGGGAAGTTGTAAAGCAACTTTACAAAATAAGACCTGGAAAGAAGGAATTTTAGTAGATGAATTTATATACGATAAAGCACCTTATCCGTCTTGTCACGCTGTTACAATTGTCGAAGCTACAAATGGGGATTTAGTTTCATCCTGGTTTGGAGGAACGCACGAAAGGCATCCGGATGTTTGTATTTATGTAAGCATAAAACCAAAAGGAAGTGATAAATGGGGCGAAGGAGTTAAAGTAGCCGATGGCGTGATGAAAGAGGGCCCGAGACTGCCAACATGGAATCCGGTTTTATATCAAATTCCGGGTGGAGATTTAATGCTTTTCTACAAAATTGGTCCCAAACCATCGGAATGGTGGGGTGTCATCAGAACCTCATCTGATAACGGAAAAACATGGTCTGAAGCTCAAAAAATGCCCGATGGTTTCTTAGGGCCAATCAAAAATAAACCTGTTTTATTAAGTAACGGAACTTTATTATGTCCGTCAAGTATCGAAGGCGATGGCTGGCGACTTCGCATGGAAAGTACACCGGATTTTGGAAAAACATGGATCATGGGAGATACTTTACCACGAGGTAAACAAAAAATCAATGCCATTCAGCCAAGTATTTTATTCCACAATGACGGAAGTATTCAGGCCATTGGAAGAACAAGAAACAGAGCCATTTTCAGTACATTTTCTAAAGACAACGGAAAAACATGGTCAGATGTAGCATTAATTGATCTTCCCAATAATAATTCCGGAACAGATGCCGTAACGCTTAAAGACGGAAGACATTTATTAGTGTACAATCATGTTTTGCCTCCGGGAACAGAAGCAAAAGGTCCAAGAACGCCATTAAATGTTTCGGTTTCTAAAGACGGAATTCACTGGAATGCAGCATTAGTTTTAGAAGATTCCAAAATCAGTCAATATTCGTATCCGTCAATTATCCAGAGTTCAGACGGAATGGTACATATCGTTTATACGTGGAGAAGGGAAAAACTGAAATATGTAAAAATTGATCCGGCTAAATTAAAAACGATTCCAATCAAAAACGGAATCTGGCCTGGAGATGAAAACAAAATTGTAACAGCTGTAAAGGCTGAAGAAGAATAAGAATTTAAATTTAATCATTAAAATATTAAGTTTCATTAAGCTTTATTTTCTTATATCCTGAATTAAGTTGATTAAAGCAGCAGACTTAACTTTCTTAATATCTTAATGGTAAAAAACAAAAATATGAAGTCAATTTATTCTAAAAGAAATGCCACTGTTTTATTTTTTGCTGTTTTGTGCACTAGTTTCAATAGTTGTGCAACGGCTCAGCCATCAAAAAGTAAACAGCGATACAAAGTTGCGGTGTGCGACTGGATGATTTTAAAAAGACAAAAACTAGGATCCTTTGGTTTGGCAGCAGAAATAAAAGCAGACGGAATCGAACTCGATATGGGAGGTTTAGGAAACCGACCAACTTTTGACAGTAAATTAGGCGACCCGATCGAAAGGCAAAAATTTCTGGATAAATCCAAGGAATTGAATGTGGGAATCAGCTCTATTGCCATGTCCGGATTTTATGCGCAGTCTTTTGCCAAAAGAGAAACCATAGTGCCCATGATCGAAGACTGTGTAAAAGCAATGAAAGACATGAACGTAAAAGTCGCTTATCTTCCTCTGGGTACAGAAAGTGATTTAGTTAAAAATCCAGAATTGCGTCCAATAATTATCGAAAGATTAAAATGGGCAGGAAAACAGGTAGGCAAAATAGGAGGCGTAATTGCTATTGAAACCTCATTAGATGCCACCGAAGAAAAAAAATTACTGGAAGAAGTCGATTCAAAATATATTAAAAGTTCTTTCAATTTTGCGAATGCTGTAGATAATGGAAGAGATCTTGTAACCGAATTAAAGATTTTAGGCAAAAAACACCTGGCGCAGATTCATGCCTCAAATACAGACAAAGTGTGGCTGGAAAATGATACTGCGATTGATATGCCAAAAATAAAACAAGCGTTGGACGAAATGAAATGGAGCGGCTGGCTAATCGTAGAACGTTCGAGAGATGTTACACAGGTTCATAATGTAAAAGCGAATTACGGAGCAAACGTTGCGTACTTAAAACGTATTTTCCAGAATTAGAATACAAAGGAATCTGCCAGATCTGTAAAATCTGCGAGAATTAATTTTTTCGCGCATATTTTACAGATCAAGCAGATTTATTCTCGTTTTTTGTCATTTCGACGAAGGAGACATCACACTAGATATTCCGGTATTGTGGTTACGTGTGAGATTTACTGCGTCTATTCGTTGTCGCTCGGGTTTCCTCCGTCGAAATGACAAAACGGTCAAATAAAAATTACAATACAATGAAATATTTTACGTTACTTTTTTTAGGTTTTTACGTCACTTTCGCAACAGCGCAAAATGTCACAATTATTAGTGACGCCAATTCACCCAGAGTAAAGTTTGGTGCCGAAAAACTATCAGAAACGCTTACTGCTAAAGGTTTCAAAATTACTTCTTCAAATAAAATCACTAAATCAAAAGACCAGTTGATTGTTCTTGGTGAAAAAGGAACCGATTTCTGGAAACAAAACGCAAAAAGCGCTAAAATCGACGATAGTAAACTCATCAAAAAAGAAGGCTTTCAGATTCGTACGCAAAAAAATAGCATTTATATCGAAGGAACTGATGCTTCCGGAGCTTTATATGGCGCAATGGAATTGGCAGACCGAATTAAAACTTCGGGTAAAATTCCAACCGAAATGAACATTGAAGACAGTCCCGAAATGGTTTTAAGAGGTGCTTGCATTGGCATGCAAAAAACAACTTATCTTCCGGGCAGAGACGTTTACGAATATCCTTATACGCCGGAAACTTTTCCGTGGTTTTACGACAAAAAATTATGGACCAAGTATCTGGATATGATGGTCGATAACAGAATGAATTCCTTGTATTTATGGAACGGACATCCGTTTGCTTCATTAGTAAAACTCAAAGACTATCCGTTTGCGATGGAAGTAAGTGAAGAAGATTTTAAAAAGAACGAAGAAATCTATAAATTCCTGACCGAAGAAGCCAATAAAAGAGGCATCTGGGTGATTCAGATGTTTTATAATATCATTGTTTCAAAACCTTTTGCAGAACATTATAATATTAAAACACAGGATCGTTCCCGTCCAATTACGCCTTTACTTTCAGATTATACCAGAAAATCAATTGCGGCTTTTATCGAGAAATATCCAAATGTTGGACTATTGGTTTGTTTGGGCGAAGCCATAAACACCATCGATGATGATGTCGAATGGTTTACCAAAACGATTATTCCGGGAGTTCAGGACGGTTTAAAAGCTTTGGGAAGAACAGACGAGCCGCCAATTATCTTGCGTTCGCATGATACAGACGGCCCTTTGGTGATGGAAAAATCACTTCCGTTGTATAAAAACCTGTACACAGAAAGCAAATATACCGGAGAATCCTTAACAACGTATACCCCTGGCGGACCTTGGGGAGAAACCCATAAGCAGCTAAGTGCTTTAAAATCAATTCATATTGAGAATGTACATATCCTGGCCAATTTAGAACCTTTTAGATATGGTTCTCCTGATTTTATCCAGAAAACGGTTAAGGCTATGCACAGTGTTCACGGAGCTAATGCGTTGCATTTATATCCTCAGGCTTCCTACTGGGATTGGCCTTATTCAGCCGATAAAACCAAATCAGGCGAACGAATTCTCGAAATGGACCGCGACTGGATTTGGTACAAAGCATGGGCAAGATATGCGTGGGACAGTAAAAGAGACAGAAAGGAAGAAATTAAATATTGGGATAATGATTTAGCCGCTAAATACGGAACTGATTTAGAAGCCGCGAATAACATCCAAAAAGCCTACGATGAAACCGGAGAAATTGCGCCAAAAACCTTAAGACGTTTCGGAATTACAGAAGGAAACCGTCAGACTTTATTGTTAGGAATGTTCGAAAGTCAATTGGTAAATCCGGCAAAATGGCGGGTGTATCCTGGTTTTCATGAATCGTGCGGACCAGCAGGAGAATTGCTTTTAGAATATGCTAAAAAAGAATGGAACAAAGAACCGCATTCAGGCGAACTTCCAACTCAAATTATTGCCGAAATTACAGAACACGGTAGATTAGCTGTTGAAGCCATCGATAAAGCGGAACCAAAAGTAACGAAAGACAAAGAGGAATTTTTACGTCTTAAAAATGATATGCATGCTTATAAAGCTTTCGCGGATTTCTTTTCAGAGAAAGTAAAAGCAGCGTTATTGGTATTAAGATACAGTTACTCAAATGATATTTCAGATCTTGACAAAGCGCTGCCGCATTTAGAAAAAAGTATCGAATATTATGAATTATTGGTTGAACTTACAAAAGATGCGTATTGGTATGCCAACAGTATGCAAACCGCACAACGCCGTATTCCGATTGGTGGAGATGATGGAAATAATAAAACATGGAAAGAATTATTGCCACATTACGAACGTGAACTGGTTAATTTTAAAAGAAATTTAGGATTATTAAAATCATCAAAAGATGGTAAGATAGCAACCAAAGAAGGTAAACCGTGGCAAACTGCCGAAGTAATTTTATTGAGTGAAAACAAAGGAACTTATGCAATAAAAAACGGAACAAAAGTATACGGAACGCCAATTTCCGAGCTTACAAAAGTAGCGCCGGAATTGCAAAACCTGAAAGGAATTGCATTCGATGAAACGTCTCAGAATGAGAACGGGACACAATTGAAATTCAAAAACACCAAAGCTGTAAAACTCGTTGTAGGTTATTTCAATTCAGACCAGAAGAGATTTTTATTTCCGCCAAGTTTAGAAACGGATGCGGCAGGAAATGCACACGGTCAGGCCGAAGTGATTTTAGCAAGTGCCATGAATCTTAAAGAATTGCCACGTGTAAATATTCATACGTATACTTTTCAGCCCGGAGAAAACAAGCTTGATTTGGGCAAAGGCAGAGTATTGATTTTAGGATTTATAGACGCCAGTCAAACCGTAACACCGCGTGATGTAGGTTATATCGATGCAGGAGAAAAAGGTGCAATAGACTGGTTGTTTTATTAATACTATTTAAAATAAAATGTATAATTTGGGCGTGACCCTTCGGGTCGGGCTGTACGTTCCCGCTTTTTTTGAGGTGATAAAAAATCACCTCAAAAAAGAGCTCCACTGCCATCCCTCACGCAAACCAAACGTTATCCAGACCTGACAGGTTTCAAAAACCTTTCAGGTCTAATTGAAAACAGCAACACAAACTTAAATTGCTTTATATCACTTATATGGTTTAATAAAAATATGAAGAAAATAGTTTTTTTTATTTTTTGTTTTTGCTCAGGTAGTTGCCTTGTTTGGAGTCAGGGCAATAGTTCAGCAAAATTTCGTCAGGAAATTTCGCTGAACTCCGCTTGGGCTACTATTGTTTTAGACCAGCTTCCAAAACAAGAAGAAGCCTTTGTCAGCGATCCAAAAGTCGATGCACAATGGCAACAGGTAAATGTACCGCACAATTGGGATCAATATTACGGATTCAGAAGAACAAAACACGGCAATTTACACGGAACTGCCTGGTACCAAAAATCATTAAAACTGGATAAATCAGCTAAAGGGAAAAGACTTTTTCTGTATTTTGAAGGGGTAAGTTCCTATGCAACCGTTTGGGTAAATGGTAAAAAAGCCGGAGAACACAAAGGCGGCAGAACTACTTTTACAATAGACATAACCCAATTAGTAGTTTTAGGAAAGCAAAATAAGATTTTGGTAAAAGCAGCTCATCCCTCTTTTATTGCTGATTTACCGTGGGTTTGCGGAGGATGTTCCGGCGAATGGGGATTCTCTGAAGGATCTCAGCCTATGGGGATTTTCAGACCGGTTTCTTTGGTCATTACCAATGAAGTCAGAATAGAACCTTTTGGTATTCATATCTGGAATGATGCTTCAACTTCTAAAAAAAGCGCCATTCTTCATACCACAACTGAAATCAAAAATTACGGCAGTTCGAACCGAAATTTAACGATAAAAAATATCCTTTTTGATAAAGACGGAAAAAAAGTAGTTTCGGTAAAAAGTGATATTGCCATTAGTTCTGATGAAACAAAAGAAATAAAACAAACACTTCCTGAAATACCTCAGCCTAAATTATGGTCACCAAATAATCCGTATTTGTATGATTTGATAACGTCTGTTTATGAAAACGGAAAAAAAATAGATGAACTAAAAACACCTTATGGAATTCGCTGGGTAAGCTGGCCGGTAAGCAGAGACGGAAAAGACAATCGGTTTTTTATTAATGATGAACCGTTATTCATCAACGGAACCTGCGAATACGAACATTTAATAGGGAACAGCCATTCATTTTCAGACGAACAGATTCATTCCAGAATCGAACAGATAAAAGCAGCAGGATTTAATGCTTTTAGAGAGGCACATCAACCCCATAATTTATTGTACCAGAAAGAACTGGACGAAAACGGAATCCTGTTTTGGAGTCAGTTTTCAGCACACATTTGGTATGATACTCCTGAATTTAAAGAGAACTTCAAAACCTTATTACGAGAATGGATCAAGGAACGCAGAAACAGTCCTTCAGTAGTCATGTGGGGATTGCAAAACGAAAGCACAATTCCAAAAGAATTTGCTGAGGAATGCACTAAAATCATCCGCGAAATGGATCCTATGTCGGCTTCACAGCGTATTGTCACAACTTGTAACGGAGGAGAAGGAACAGATTGGAATGTTGTACAGAACTGGTCCGGAACCTACGGAGGAGATCCCTTAAAATATCATCTTGAAATGACCACCCAATTATTAAACGGTGAATATGGCGCATGGCGTACAGCAGACTTACATACAGAAGGTGAATTTGACCAAAAAGGAATTCTTAGCGAAAACAGATTCTCCCAATTAATGGAAATTAAAGTTCGCGAAGCAGAGTCAGTAAAAGATAAAATTGCGGGACAATTCAATTGGCTTTTTGCTTCACACGAAAATCCGGGACGCGTTCAGAATGGAGAAGGTTTCAGGGATATAGACAAAGTGGGACCAATAAATTACAAAGGACTTTTTACGATCTGGGGAGAACCTCAGGATGCGTATTATATGTACCGTGCCAATTACGTTTCGAACAAAACCAACCCAATGGTGTATATCGTTTCACACACCTGGCCAAGTCGTTGGGATTCGGTGGGAATTAAAAACGGAATCGATGTTTATTCGAATTGTGATGAAGTCGAATTGTTCAACGACGTGAATAAAGTATCATTAGGCAGATTGAAAAATCCGGGCTTAGGCCAGCATTTTCAATGGAACAATGTCAAGATTCAGTACAACGTTTTATATGCGGTTGGTTATGTAAATGGTGTAGCTGTAGCCAAAGATTATATTGTTTTGAATACACTGCCGAAGGCACCCAATTTAAGTGCATTATATATGGATCAAACTACCATTTTAGAAGCAAAAAAAGGATACAATTATATATACAGGATAAATTGCGGGGGGACAGAAATGACAGACAGTTCCGGAAATACTTGGTTAGCTGATACACACAAAAGTGGCCAAAATACCTGGGGTTCTTTATCCTGGACAGATAAATTCGAGAAGCTTCCGGATTTTTATGCCAGTCAACGCAGTACTTTTGATCCCATAAGCGGTACAAAAGATCAGGCTCTTTTTCAAAGTTTCAGATATGGGGTTGATAAACTGAGTTACGAATTTCCTGCACCGGACGGAGAATATTTAGTCGAGTTGTATTTTACAGAACCTTGGTACGGAACGGGCGGAGGCTTAGATTGCAAAGGCTGGCGTTTGTTTGATGTTGCGATCAATGACAATGTGGTTTTAAAAGATTTTGACATCTGGTCAGAAGCAGGACACGACAAAGCATTGAAGAAAACTTTTGTGATAAAGTGCAAAAACGGAAAAATCACTATTTCATTTCCAAATGTAAAAGCGGGACAAGCGATTCTCTCTGCCATCGCGATTGCAACAAAAGATAAAAACGTAAAGCCGGCAAAGGAATCAGCAAAGAATATTCAAAATCTTGTTTTAGACGTAAAATTAGATTTTAAAATCAGTTCGTGGCTGGATATTAATTCAAAACAATATAGCAATACCGATGCAGTTTTTACAAAAATTCCATCGGAACTTTCCGGGGCAGATTATGTACGATTTTCAGAAGCAAAAAGAAGTAGGGGAAGTTTTAATTTACTTAAGGATTCAAATGTTTATGTATTCCTGCTAAATACGGAAAAAGTACCCGCCTGGATGGAAGGTTATAGTAAAGGAGAAGAAAGTGCCAAAAACAGTTTAGGTTTTACATTCAATGTATATAAGAAGCAATTCAAAGCAAATGAAAAAGTAAATTTTGGAGCATTGAGTTCAGATTTTATAATAGCGGCGGTTCCAGTTTACGATATGGGTGAAAAAGACGATTCAAGACCTGTAGTAGTGATTGAAGCAGAAAAGGCAAAAATAACCGGAAACGGAATAGAAAAAGGAAATTTCAAAAAAGCGGATTATATTGAGTTCACAAAAAAGACTACTAACAACATTGAGTTTGAAGTAAAACCCGGAGTTGCCGGAATTTATTTGATGCGTTTCCGTTTCATAAACCGAAATGAAACGCCACTAAAAGTAAAATTCAAAATGGAAGATGCTTACGGAATTTTGATGCGAAATGATACCATTGAGTTTTTCCCTTCACCGGAAAAATGGAAGGTGTTGAATACAACTTCGGGAGGATATATTAATGCAGGAACGTATAAAATCACTTTAGAAGGAGAGGATTTGAAAGGATTGATGCTGGATAATTTCGAGTTTCAATAGGTTTTGTTGAGGTTCAAAGAGGCAAAGGTGCAAAGGAACAAAGGTTCAAAGAGGCAAAGGTTCAAAGAGGTAAAGGTTCAAAGGTTCAAAGGTGCAAAGGAACAAAGGTTCAAAGGAATAAAGTTGGAGGCTTTGCAATTAAGATTTAGCTTGTCAGGCTGAGCGGAGTCGAAGCCCCGAGGTTCGCGTCATTTTTTGTCATTCCGGGGAACGAAGGATCTTCGTAAGAAACTCGACAAAGATTGCCAAATAAATAATTAGTACATTATCAAGGGTATATTATGATTAAACATAAAAACATTTTGCAAAAAACAGCAATTGCACTACTAATATTGTTCTCAACAATTGGTATCTCACAGACTAAACATGCCAGAATTATCGAAGATTTCAATAAAAACTGGGCCTTCAAATTAGGGGATTATCCAACAGCTCCACAAGCCAATTTTAGTACTACAGATTGGAGAATGCTCCAGTTACCGCACGATTGGAGTATTGAAGGAGCTTTTGATAAAGATAATAAAACAAAACAGGCACAAGGATTTTTACCAGCCGGAAAAGGCTGGTATCGTAAAGTATTTACTGTTCCTGCCAATTGGAAAAATAAATCGGTTACCATAGAATTCGACGGTGTCTTTAAAAATAGTGAAGTATTTATTAACGGGCATTCATTGGGAATGCGTCCTAACGGATATATTTCTTTTGGGTACGATTTATCGAAGTATTTGAATTTTAACAAAAAGCAAAATGTAATTGCTGTAAAAGTCGATAACGATGCACAACCCAATTCAAGATGGTATACCGGTTCCGGAATTTACAGGAATGTACGTTTAGTGACTACCGAAAAACTACACGTAGGGAAATGGGGAACTTTTGTAACAACGCCCGAAGTTGCTGCCGAAAAATCAAAAATACATTTAGAAGTTACGATCGATAATGACAATGCTGCTTCAAAAGAGTTTAAGCTGGTTACTTCAATTTTAAATGCAGACAATAAAGAAGTAGCCAGTTTTACTTCAACAGAAAAAATAACAGCAAAAACATCAGAAAAAAAGATTCATGATTTGGTTTTGAATCAGCTAAAATTGTGGAGTACAGACAGTCCGTATTTGTATAAAGTGGTGACGAAAATTTATGAGAAATCGAAATTAGTTGATAATTACGAAACACCTTTAGGGGTTCGTTACTTTAATTTTGATGCTGAGAAAGGCTTCTCTTTAAACGGAAAACCAACGAAAATATTAGGGGTTTGCCTGCATCATGATAATGGTGCATTGGGCGCTGTAGAAAATATTCATGCGGTTCGCAGAAAATTAACTTTGCTGAAAGAAATGGGAGCGAATGCGATCAGAATGTCACACAATCCGCATTCCCTTGAAATGATGCAATTGTGTGACGAAATGGGATTTATCGTTCAGGATGAAGCTTTTGATGTGTGGAAGAAGAAAAAAGTTACCAACGATTACCATAAAGACTGGGATGCGTGGCACAAACAGGATCTGGAAGATTTTATTAAAAGAGACCGCAACCATCCATCGGTTATGATGTGGAGTATTGGTAATGAAATCAGGGAACAATTTGACAGTACGGGAATTGCGATTACGAGAGAATTAGCTCAGATTGTAAAATCTTTAGATACAACTCGTCCCGTAACCGCAGCTTTGACGGAGAATATAATCGAGAAGAATTTTATTTATCAATCAGGTGCTTTGGATCTTCTGGGTTTCAATTACAAACACGAAGATTACAAAGATTTCCCGCAACGTTTTAAAGGACAGAAAATCTTAGCTTCTGAAAGTGTTTCGGCCTTAGAAACACGTGGACATTATGATCTTCCGGATGGAATTAAAGCGTGGCCAACAAAACATGGTGCTCCGTTTGATGGCAATGCAGATTGGACGGTTTCGGCTTACGATCAGGTAAAATCCTATTGGGGAGCGACACACGAAGAGAACTGGAAAACCATCAGGAAACAGGATTTTATGGCGGGAACTTTTATCTGGACAGGATTCGATTATATTGGAGAACCGGATCCGTACCCGTATCCGGCAAGAAGTTCTTATTTTGGAATCATTGATTTAGCGGGACTTCCAAAAGATGTGTATTATATGTACCAAAGCGAATGGGCAACAAAACCTGTACTGCATATTTTTCCGCACTGGAACTGGAAAATAGGGCAGGAAGTGGAGGTTTGGGCGTATTATAACAATGCTGATGAAGTTGAATTATTCCTTAACGGAAAATCACTTGGAAAGAAAGCCAAACAAAATGATGATTTACATATTTCATGGCGTGTAAAATTCGAACCGGGAACGATAAAAGCAGTTTCCAGAAAGGCTGGAAAAGTAGTTTTAGAAAAGGAAATTCATACAGCCGGAGAAGCTTTCAAAATTGATTTAAAAGCAGATAAAAGGACCATTAGAAATGATACTTACGATTTGGTTTATGTAACGGTTTCTCTTGTAGACAAGGACGGAAATCTGCTTCCAAACGCTAATGATTTAATTGATTTTGAAGTTTTGGGCGGAGGGAAATTAGTTGGAGTTGATAATGGATATCAGGCCAATTTGGATTCTTTTAAAGCCAATTCCTGTAAATTGTTTAACGGTAAATGTATTGTGATCATTCAGTCGAATGAGAAGAAAGAAAATATTCAGTTGAAAGCGAAGTCGGGGAGCTTACAAGCTTCTGTGATTGAAGTTAAAGTGCAGTAAATTTATTGCCGGTAAAGCCGGTAATTTTTTTGAACCATATAAGTATATAAGTGATTTAAGTTTTTTCTTAATGGAGCTTATATATAATTGATATGGTTTGTTTTTTTAATGTTAACTTATCCAGGTTTTGCCAGTTTTGAATTATTTTCCAATTACCATTTATCTTTTTCAAATATATGGCTCTCCCACTTCCGCAAAGACCGGTGCAATGATAATCCAATTGAACGTAGGCGTTTTGTTGATCAAGAGAAAAAACAGGAATTGTCATTTCATAAAATCTAAACATTTCAGATTTTTTTCGTTTTATTAACGCTTTTTCAACTGTTATTGTATTGAGCTTATTAATGAGTTCTTTTTCAATTTTAAGTTTTTCAGGATTTGAATTTTGCTTTAATAGATATAAAGAATCCTTGGATGAAAAGAATGTTTCTCCTTTTATTTTAGTCGTTAGTATTTCCGAAATATATATGTCTCTGGGTGGAAGAGGAGGAATTAATCCGTCACTTCTTTTTTCAGGAATGTATATATTAAGTCTTCTTAGTTCACTGCAAAACATCTTAGAATTTTTATCTTCCGAAAATACATCCAGACTGTCCTGAATTATAATTGTCCTGACAATCTCGTTGATATCCTTAATTTCTTGATTAGCAATAGTAGTCTCTGCTTTTTTGTTTTGACAACTACAAAAAGCAATAATTAGAACTAAAAACAGCGTGATTTTTTTCATGTACTTTATTAAGATTACTCTATTTTACATCAAAGTAAAAGTAGAGATTTAATTTAAAAACGATACAAAGTATTTTCATGATGTCACGATTTTGCTAAGACATTTTATAGAAAAAAACTTATATTAGCAGCTATAAATATTATAAAAGCCGTAAAATGATCTGCACTATTTATTCGCACCAAAGTGGTTTTGAAAACATTAAAGAGACAATCTTATTGAACTTTCCAAAAGGGAATATTTCACTCCGTAAAGAAGATGAATCTGATATCATCGAATTAGAAATTAAAGAAAGTACTTCGAGTCCTTCAAAAAAGGTCAAGATTTTGTATCGTGAAAGAGCTGAACCTTCCTATCAAATCCCTGAAATTAATGATTCTGCCTTAACCGCAAATCTAAAAGGACTTTATGGTTTTGTATATTCACTCCCAACTGTAAATGAAAAAGTAAAAGATTTATTTTTACATAAAATAAAGACTTTAAATTCTGAATTTACTATTATTCAGGAAGAAGGCGAAGTAGATGAATTACAAACGGTAATTGCCAATATTGCAAACGAACTTGATGCTGTTTTATTTGTTCAGCCTGACACGGTTATCAGCAAATCCGCCGGTCAGCATTTTTTAGATAAAAATTTAGAGTTAATCATTGACACGGAAGGAAATTGTGAAATAGAGGATCTCAATGTTACAATCAATTCGGTTTATTTTGATAGAGATCAGAGCGAATTAGAAGAAGATCAAAAGCACAGAAAAGAAAATAGCGAAAAAATTCTCGAGGATCATAATATCAAAATCAACAGACATTTACCATGCATAGAATCTGAAAACGAAACCGTATTAAGAACTCCCAAAGAAATTGCGCAACGCGTTAGTGCTTTGGCGGTAGTAAACCTGGTGGCTTTTAATAGTATTTCTCCGGAGGAAGCAGCAGAATATTTGCAAAACTATAAGCTTTGGGAATTTGTAACTGAAAATGAAAAAGAATTTTTAGCAAACCCAACAGACGATAAAAAAGCAAATGAAAGCTGGAAATGCGAAGGAATCTGGGTTTTAATGTGGGCTTTGAACAAAATTGATACACTTGATTTTCCGGATGAGTTCTGCGATCTGGAAAACATCAATCCGGATGATTATCCGGTGGGTCAGGATAAAGATCCAAACATTTTTATTGATTCCATCGATTCAATACGCTCTAAAAGTGAAATTTTAGATGCTAATGATTTGTATTACAGATTTAATTGGGCTTGTGTTGACGAAAGAATTAATGGCAGGCAGATGGAAGCAATTAATCCCGGAATTGTTTACGAAAGACAATATGCCTTAAACTGGCTTATCAATTACATGGAGCAGGATTGGGATAGTGTTACTTGTGATACCTAAAATTTACTAATTAAGTTTATTGCAATCCCGATAGCGATTTGAAACAGCGAATTGTATCGCAAAGTGCGCAAAGTATATATTAATGCGGTTTTCTAAGAAAATTAAAGTTCGCAAAGCTTGGTATTGAAACAGCTTTGCAAATTTTATTTTTTATTCAATTTACCGAAAAGCGCACAAAGTTATATTAATGTGTTTTCTAAAAAAAATAAAGTTCGCAAACCTTGGTATTGAAACAGCTTTGCGAACTTTTTATTTATCAACTTATATTAGGCAAAAAAAACTTTGCGTTCTTTGCGGTTAATTTTTTATTACGCTATTAAAAACAAACATTCCGCCCCAAAGAATTGAAGCGGAATGTTCTAATTAAAAAAAAAATTCAAGTTATTATTTTTACAGAGTGCATTTCTGCGTTTGTATCTTTTTTAGAATACACCAATATAATGGTTTCCAGGATTGTTGATCAATTTGGCCCCTTTGGTAACCGCTCCGGTAGGAATATCAATAATATAAAGGTTTCCATCTTTTCCAACAGGAGTAACCGCGATGTATAAATCGTTTCCATCAACTACAAAACCTTGGTACTGGCTAAAATCTAATGCAGGGTCATAAGCAATGGCTTCTACTTTTTTAGCAGTTTTTGCATTCAGGTCAATTCTTGCCACAAATCCTTGTTCTCCTGCATCTGCATACGTATAAAGCGCATAAGCAATTCCGTTTCCGGCATATCTCCAGGCATCAATATAAGATCCTTTTATACCAAGAGCAGTATCTAAACTAAAGTTATAAGAGTTGTCATATTGATTGTTTTGGTTGATTCTTAAGATATAAGAACCATTTTTTGTGTCTCTTTGAGTCGCCTGATAAATATTTCCGTCAGTTGCTAAGAAGCTGTTAAAACTACGGAAACCACTTGTATCTCCAAACGCTACCGTAGAAGTAATCACCTGTGGATTCTCTAATGAAGGGTAATCAACCACTACAGATTTAGAACCTAAACGATCAAATGTAGCTTCATTTTGTCCGGTTGTTGGATTTGTTTTGCGCATCCAGGTACCAATGATCAGTTTGTTTCCGGCTTTGTTAAGTGTTGGGGCATCTAAGCGGAAGATGTGATGTCCTTGTGCTTCTTCCTGAGCAGTTAAGGCAATTTCGTATTGTTTAAATGCTGAAATTAAAGTTTGTTGCATATTCAATGACAACACAGTAGCGGTACCTCTTGTGTATTTGTAACTTTTGTCTGTGTTGGTTACGATTACAGGTGCCGTTACATTTACTGCAACACCCGTTTTATCTCCATCAAAAAGTTTGTTCCATCTTGGTGATGTTCCCGCATATTGAGAAATATTAACGGTAGTTCCGGATTGAGCGAAGTTAGCAGCTCCGTTTACTTTATAGGTCATAAATTCGCCACCGTTAGCACCTGTATAAGTAATATTAAAAAGTGTGCTACCATCTACAGACGATTGCAAACGAGCGGTTCTGCTTGACTGAACAGGAGATCCTTTGCCGTAAACATCAATAGAAAAATTAGGGTTTCTCGCATCTTCTTTACTTACCGAAAATACTTTTGTACCTCCGTTTCCGTCTCCGGGTTCTGTTTGCATTAATGCACCCGCAAGAGTAATCCAACGTCCTGGAGTTTCAGGTAATGTAGGTGCGGGATTGTCGTTATTGTCGTTACTGCTGCAACTTGTTGTTAAGGCAAATGTCGTAAAAACCAGACCACATGCAAGTAATTTAAATGTACTTTTTTTCATATTCATGGATTTAAAAAAATTAATTATAGAGAGTATTAGAATTTATTAAGTGTATAGTTTAATTTTAAATAAAAGGCTCTTCCGGGTTTTTGAACAGCAAAATTGTCGTATACCTGCTCGTTTAGAATATTTCGGGCATCAAAACTTACTATTATTTTTTTGTTAGGAAAAGCATAACTCAATCCTAAGTCTTGCGGAAATTGAGTAGTAGTTTTATCTATTTCGAGCCATGAGGTATAAAATTCTCCCACATAACCAAAATTGTAATACAAGTTCAGTTCAGAATTTTTTTGTATCATATCTTTAAAATTGTACTGAACACTTCCGTTTATGGTGAAATAGGGTTCGTTAGGTAATTGTTGATTGTAATACAGTAGTATATTTCCGTTTTTGTCGTATTTACTTTTATATAATGAATTGAATTTTGACATGTTCATGGATACGAACAGTCTCTTATTGTAGACATAATCAAAAGAGGCTTCAAAACCCATGGCCTGTGCTTTTCCTAGATTCGCAAAAGGTGTCGACTGTACCGCTTCATTTACACGAATACTGATGGCACGAACAATTTTATCTGTAGAATTTCTCCAGAACCCTGATCCGGAAAAAGAGATTTTGTGTCGGTCAAAATCATAAGGACCAAATTTTACTCCTGCGTTTACATTTTTACTTTGTTCGGGTTTTAATTCAGAATTGCCAATTATATTTTCTCCCGGTCTCCCGAATACCTCATCTTCAGAAGGTAATCGTATCGCCTTTTCTGCAGATAATGAAACCATTGTTTTAGGTGTAATAAAATAAGAAGTGGCTAAACCATACCCGAAAAATGAATTTGTATTTTGAGTGATTTTTTCAACAATGGTATTCTGACCGTTTTGAGAGAGGATTTCAGGTTTTATTTCATCTAATTTTTGCTCATAGTATTTACCAAAAACATTGGTTCTTAAACGAGAATCAAAAGCTTCCATTTCGTACGCTAATGAAGAAACTGTTTTTTGCAAATCACGTGTTGCTTCAAAATGGTTCTGAAATTCGGGTTTCATCAAGTCATTGTCATTTCTGTCGATCCTATAAAACATATTGCTAAACACAATTCTGTTCTTTTCATTGATAGTATAGTTTAATCCCATTCGTGAGGTAAGAATATTACTTGCAATGGTATTAACGGTTGGACCGGCTTGTTGCGCTCCGTAAGTAGATAGAATGGGTTTGCCATATAATCCCAATGCCTTTTCACCAGACCAATTATAAGTCCATTTTACGGTATCATTTAAGGTCTCATTTCTTTGGCTATAAACTGCGTTTAGGGTAAAGTCTAGTCCTTTTACAAGGAAATCTTTTTTGGCATAATTCAAACTGATTGCGGTTGCATCAGCCTCTGTAAAACGGCCTTTGTAGGGTCTTGTCATATATTGACCATGCTGAATCTGATTGTGGTCTTCAGAAACATTTACGCCTATTAAAAAGTTATCGGCCCACTTAACGTCTGTAAAACCAGCTTCAAATCTTCCTCCATATGATCTGTACCTATTTTCGAAACGTTTGGCCCTAACATAATCGTAACGCCCGTCAGGTAAGATATTGTAAACAAATTTTCCCCAAACCTCATAATCATTATCAGAGTAATTATAGAATCCGGATCCTTTTACCGTAAAACCGGATTTGCCGCGGTATGTAGTATTAAAATTAGACTGAATGGTATTGAAAGAACCATAAGATACAGACGCATTCAAGGTGTTTTTAGCGCCTTTTTTCAGTACTACGTTTATAGCTCCACCCAAGGCATCATCTGCCAAATGAGCAGGAGTAACACCTTTGTAAACTTCTATACGCTCAATTAATGCCGGTGGAATGCTGTTTAGATTGAATGAAGAACCATAAGTAGAAATGGGAATGCCATCAATAAATACTCGTATAGAATTTCCAGTCATTCCGTTTACGTTATAATCAACACTAGATCCTAAACCACCATTTTGCCTGATTCTGACTCCTGCAGAGCGGTCCAGTAAATCATTTGTTTGTAGGTTTCTGTTCGCTGCTTCTTTAGTATCGATGACATTGACAGAGAAACCTTTATCTGTAATCTCTTTTTTTATGGATTTTTTCTGAACGACAACTTCTTTAAGGCTTTTAGGGTCATTTTTTTCTATAGCAATATCAATATGAAATGAAGGACGATTGAGATGAATGTTGACCGTTTTAGTTTTGGCCTCTAAAGAAGAAATTTCTAAAGTATAATGGCCATAAGCCAGTGCTTCGATTTCAAAATGACCTTCATTATCGGCAATAACAAATTTTTGTGTTCCTAAAACCAGTACTGAAGCCCCGGAAGTTCCTTGATGATGAGGAAAGCTTACTTTTCCGGTAATGTTTCCATTTTGGGACCAGGCAGAAAAATTCGCAAGTAAAAGAACAAATAATATAAATTTCATAATTAATTTACGTATCAATAGGAGTGCAAACTTATGAGATTGTTTATATTTAATCTAAATAAATAGATTAGAAGATTGTTAGAATTATATTAGAAATTCTAATGTTGAGATTTTGGGATTAGAGATTATTCTTAGACAATTATTATTATTATTATTATTATTATTATTCAAAAGGTTGCACTTAATTAAAAGAAAAAAAAATAGTGTTTTGCGTTTTTTTGAGAATAGTTATCGTAGTAATTTAACCGCGAAGCACGCTAAGTTTTCGCCAAGTTCGCAAGGGATCAGGAATTGTATGCAAAGTTGCAAGGACGCAGGTTTAGCACATTTTTGAGAATGCTGACAACGGAAGAATCTTCAACGAAACCCCGTAAAGAAAGGTCGTAATTTGGAATGACCAGACTATAGGATTACCTTATACCCGGGCAAACCCGACAGGTTTTTTAAACCTGTCGGGTTTTACGTTTTTTGATTAATTAATCAATGATATGCAATGTTTCTTTTTACAGCTTTGCTTTAAAATTTTTGATGGAGAAGTTTTTTGATTTCACGAGTTTTCCGTTATCCGTAATCATGACGCAGCTGTAATTTGGATATTTTTGAAGTAAAAGGAGTCCTTCTTTTTGCCCTAAAACCATAAGTGAAGTACTCAGGCCATTTGCAGTTTCGGCATTTGGACCAAAAACAGACACGCTGCACAATCCGGTTGCAGGATAACCAGTTGCAGGATTAATGATATGTGAATAACGTTTTCCGTTGAAAACAACAAACTTTTCGTAGCTTCCGGAGGTCGTTACAGCACCGTTGTTTAAAGGAATTACCGCAAATAGTGTGTCAGGATGAAACGGATTTGTCATGCCAATGTTCCAGTCTTTCCCATTGGGTTGTTTGCCCCAGGCTGTCATATCTCCCGATCCGTTTACGATTCCGGCTTTAATGCCTTTTGCCAGCATCATACTCCTGCATTTATCCGTCGCATAGCCTTCGCCTAATGCCCCAAAACCAATTTTCATTCCTTTTAATTTTAGGAATATAGTCGATTGAACAGAGTCTAAAATGATGTTTTTATAGCCCACTTTTGCTACTGATTTTTTTATGGCTTCCGCCGAAGGCATCTCGGTCATCGATCCGTCAAATTTCCAAATACGGTCCATTGCTGCAAAACTCACATCAAAACCACCGTTTGTAGCTTCAGAAAATTGTATGGCTCTTTGGGTTAGTTCAAAGACCTCACGATCTACTTTTACAGGTTTTATTCCTGCATTTTGATTGACTTGTGATACTTGTGAGTCCGGTTTCCAATCTGAAATCAGGTTTTCTATTCTTGTAATTTCAGCAATGACTTCATCAATATTCTGCTCTGCTGAAAGGGAATCTTTGGCAACGATGGTAATATCAAAACGGCCGCCCATAAGCAATGTGGTTCTTTTTCTTAAGACTTGTGCATTGATAGATAAGCTGCATAGGATTATAGAAAAAAACAGAAAGGTATATAAGGTTGATTTATGCATGAAAATCGTTTTAATAATTCATTTTTTTTAATTTAGCACATAGAAATGCAGATCTTGTATACTCAAAAAAAGATGTTTCATTTGTTGCACTAGTGGCAGTGATTTGTTTTTCAGTTCGGTACAAGAAATCACATACCATTACTCATATTATCTAAATATATTTCACCCCGCCGGGGTTCTTTCGATTGAATTTATAATTTTCTATAAACATTTCGTCCCGCTGGGACTTGTACTTTTCAAATTAATAGTACTATTAAAAGCTCCATCGGGGCGATATATTAATTCTAATCGCAAAAATCTTTTGCCCCGCTGAGGGTTGTCGATTTAATATATAATTTTCTATCAATATTTAGTACCTAATGGCACTCTGGTTATGAAATTAACTGTACGTCCGAATTTGTGCAAATTAGTGAAATTCGTGTTTAGTAACAATCACTCAGCAATTGTCCATTTTCTTTATAATGAGCTATATTGTTCGTTCTTCTTTCTGTGCATAATTTGTCCAGAATAGTTTCTACATCTTCTTGCATGGCAAGCGAACCGCAAATCATGATTACACCGCCTTCTTTTAACAAATTGATAAAAAAGTCAGCATCACGTTTAATCAGATTCATGACATAAAAATGTTCTGCTTCGCGTGATAATGCCAGATGAAAACTTTGAAGTTTTTGCTTTTGGATCATTTCGGCCGTAAACTTTTTATATCCTTTTACAGTTTCTGTTTCCATTCGGAATCCGGCATATAAATGCGTTTCTGTTTGGGCTTTATTTTGCTCAATCATTCCAAGGAAAGGGGCGATTCCGGTTCCATTAGAAATTAGTGCTACTTTAGATATTTTTTTAGGAAAATGAAATGCTTTATTATTGATAATTCTCGCTTTGATAACGTTTCCCGGCACCAGACTATTTAAGAATTCAGAACCTAAACCGTGTGGATGTAATTTTACAACCAATTGAATATTTCCGGTATGTTTTCCGATAGAGTAGAGACGTTCTCTGGTATCGTTTGCGGGATAAATAGCCAGTAAATCACCTGAACTGAATTTAGCCCTGAGATTGGCTCTAAGGGTAAGTATAAAAGTTTGTTCCTGTTCAGATACAAGGGTTTTATCTAATATCATTAGCTTTTGCAAACCTTTTGGAACATGGTTGTATAAGGATGGTGTCGTTGATAATGAATTTTCGGTTTTTGCATTCCATAATTTGATCCATTCCACGAATTCCTGAGCAGATTTGTCGTTTACGGTTTGTACATCTACTAAGCGTTCGGCCCAATGTTGATTTTTTAATTGTTGGTCAATTTCAAAAGCAAAAGCACAAAAATCCGGATAGGCTTTCGAACCAAAACCTACTACAGAAAAGTTAATCTTTTGTTGTTGCGGATATTTCTTTAAAAGAGATAAAAATTTATTTCCGTTAGAAGGTGCGTCTCCTAATCCGTGTGTAGAAGAAAAAACAATAATATGTACTGCTTTTGGAAAAGTAGTATAGCTATTCAATTCACAGACAAAAGCCTTTTTTCCATGTGCTGTTAATTGTTTGAGAATGGCGTTGGCAAATCGCAATGAGCTTCCGTTTTCAGAACCAACCAATAAAATAAATTCACTTTCACTGGCTTTGAATTTGTTTTTAATACGACTGGATCTTCTTTTTAAGGTAATAGCAAAACCGGAATAAATGAAGAAAAGGATATTAATACTTGCGACGGCCAATATAAAAGCCCAGATAGCATTGGTTTTTCCGGTATGAAGATTAAGGCTCAAATCAGATAACTGAACGCTCATTGGAGAACGCTTTTCAGTTACAAGAGCACCTGTCACTTGGTTGACCTCAATTTCACGGTCTTTTAATTGAATGATAAAGTATTCTTCAGGATCGTCTGTAAATGGGAATTCGATTTTTTTAATGTCAGCTAAAAGGGTAGTGGTAAATACAGAAACTGTTCTACCTTTTGGAGTTGGAACAATTACAGCTTTCTCCTTTTGATTATTTTCTTTTCCCATGAAAAAGTTAAACCTTTCCAACGATAAATAAGTTCCGGAAAGGGCAATAATTAGAATTGGAATGAGAGCCAATCGACCTAAAACAACATGATAATATTGGGCAAAATATTCTTTGACTACTTTTGAAAAGAAATTGCGAATACCTCTTTGTCTGTTCAAAACAAGAGCGAAACCTGAAATCGAGATTAATACCAATAAAAAGGAAATTACCCCAACAAAAAATCGTCCCGTTTCATGAAGAAACAAAGAACGATGAAAACCGGTGATCCATTGTATAAATTCACTTTTCTTAATTGGCTTGCCTAATTGTTTACCTGTTTTAGGATTAATATAAGCATTAACATCATTACCATCCGGATCGATAGCCTGTAACGTTACAAATTGATTATGATCTACACTTAGTTCTGTAATTTCCGGATAGGACTTTTTTAGTATTGGCAAGGTTTCTCCTAAGGTAATTTTGTCAAAATTTTCTATCCGGTACGGAAGTGTTTTTTCCTGCATGGCATCAACTGCCAGAATGATACCGGTTACTGAAGCTAAAACTAAAAAAAAAGAAGAAAACAAAGCCAGGGCCAAGTGTGTGTAACGCCAAAAAGAAAGAGTCATTGAGTGTAATCTATAGTGTAATCAAATGTAATTGAGAATTGGTTTGCCACAGATTAAAGGGATTTTTTAAGATTTTCTTTTAGGATGGAAAGAAATCAGTATGAATCTTTTTAATTTGTGGCAACTTTATTTTTAAACAATGAAATTAAATTTTGTTTAATCTCACGTACCTAATATAACCTTTTCCTTCTGTTTTGTCAGCTAAACCTTCAGTGGTTAAAGGGATTTCAAGATCACTTACATAGTATTTCTGATCTTCAACAGCTGATTCAAATCTTAATTTATATCCTTTGTTAATTTTAGCATCATCGATTTCTATGGTTGTAATGCTACGATCTCCGCCAGTAACTGATGCTCCGGTTTTTGCACTGATATCGGCAGGTTTTTGAGTTTGAAATTTGTTCCACTCTTTCAACGATTTATACCATTTTTTATCGTCACCCATTACATAAAGTGTTTTTTCATAACCTCCGGCAGGATTAATAAGAGAAACTACGATGTAAGCTCCTTCTCCCATATAATTTGCCATTTGAAGCATGCATTTGTATTTACTAGCTTGTGCATTTGCCTGAAAAGAGATAAGAAAGATTAATGTGCTTGTCAAAGCTATTTTAAGTATTGATTTCATATGTAAATTTGTGAGTTGTGAATTGTGAATTGTGAGCCATGAATTATGAGTTTGATTTTAACTTATAACTCATAATTCATAACTTTTATATTATTTTAGGAATTCAACCGAAACGTTGTTTTTAGTCAATGACTCATTTTCTTTAGCCAGTGCATAAGCGCTTTCGTCAAATTCGGTAGTGATATCTTTTTTAGCACCAAGTGATACCAGGTATTTCAAAATTGTATCGTCTTTGGCTACCATTGCAGCTTTGTGTAAAGCCGTCATTCCATCTTTATTTTTAGTATTGACATCAATGTTTAAAGGCGCTATTTTTTTTAGCAAAGCCAAATCGTTTTTAGCTATGGCAAAATGGTACAAGGTACTCCCGTCTTTTTGTGCAGCAGCAAGATTTAAACCTTTATCCTGAAGTAATTTAATTTTAGCATCAAAAGGATCTTTAGCATTGGCTTCTCCGCGACCCATTGGTCGGTAAGATTGTACCAGATAAACACCTAAATTGTTTCCGTCTTTATCTTTTACATTCACGTCAGCACCTTTATTCAAAAGAAGGCTAACAGCTTCAGGAGTTCCTGATTTTACTGCCATGGTTAAAGCTGATTCTCCTTTTAGATTTTGTAAATTAATATCTTTGGCTACCGGTAATAATTTCTCTAGCCCAGCAGTTTCTCTGGCTCCGGCGGCAATCATCACCGGAGTATTTCCTTCTTTATTTGCTTTGTTGGCATCAACACCTTTTGCTAAAAAATAAGTAATTATTTCCCCTTGGTTTGGTTTATTTGCCAAAATATGAAGTACATTTTCTCCGGATTTGCTGGTAGCGGTTGGTTTTATTTTTACTTCTTCAACCAAATACTTATAAGTTTCAAGCGTATTGGTTTCTCTGCGTGAGCCTTGTGCAGCAATAAGCAGTGCATTATCAGTATATTTTACTTTTTTGTCTAATAACTTTTTTAAAAGCGTGATGTTTCCTGTTCGGGCAGCATAGTCAAAAGCAGTGCTTCCGTTATTATCGACATCTTTAAGAGACAATCCTTTAGTGGTTAAATAGTCTGTTAGGGTAAGATCTTTATCAGCCGGAACAGCGATTAGAAGCAGGTTGGCACCATCGGCATATTTTTTCTTTGGATCTATTCCCGCTTTAAAAAAAGCTTCATATAATTTAGGATCTGCCTGACCATTAGCAGCTGCAAAAGCAAGTGGAGTAGTGCCATGACTGTCTTCGAAATTAATATCAGATCCTTTTCCAATAAGATATTCTACCAATTCAGTATTTCCTCTGTAAGCCGCCCAGTGCAAATAAATACGATTGTCGTGAGTAGGTTTATTTAACGGATTTCCGGGTTGGTCTAACAAGAATTTTATACTTGCCAAAGGAGCATCATTGTTGATAGCGATAACAGTAACATCAAAAGCATTTGGATTGGCCTCTGCCGGATTGTTTCCTTTTGCAATTTCTGCTTTAACAACGCTAACATCTGGTGCTGTTTTCCAAAAAGACTGTTCTAATAAGATGTTCTTTTGTTGAGCACTCACAAATAAAGTAGCGACTAATGCCAAAGAGATAAAAATATTCTTTTTCATGTTTAGGTATTTATTGTTTTGAACTTGTTTAGGTCAATTTTTATTTTACTAAAATTTAATTGTAGCATCAAAGCTATTTAGAACAAATAAAAATAACGCAAATGTAAAAATTAATATTAGTAAATCAATTTATTTAGGAAAGAAACTCCAATTTTAATCGATTCTTAGGTTTTTAGAAAGTCCGGAATTTTTGTTTTTGATAATGATAACGGAGAAAAAAATAAGTGAACAATCAGGTGTTCTGTTTTGCTGTAAGTTATAAGGTATGTCATTACTTAGCCTATTCTAATTTCGATGGCAAAACCGTAACGTATGCTAATGCCATTCATGAAATAAGATTGGGCTATAAAATCTTTGAATAGTTATTTTGAATTGCAATTTATTAGTATTGCAGCCCCTGCTTTTTAATAGGGTTTCTTTTTTATATTTTAAGAAAATGTTCTTTACTTATTTAGGGTTCCAATGATCTTTTCACGATGGTTTAATCCCCAGTTGACTAAGGTTTCGGTTACAGGAAGTACTGATTTTCCGTATTCTGTAATAGCGTAAATAACCGTGACAGGTTTCGTTTGCTGTGCTGTTCTTGAAACCAGTAAATTAGTTTCTAATTCTTTCAGTTCTTTACTTAACATCTTAGCAGAAATGCCTTCGATTTCGCGCTGCATTTTTTTGAAATGAATCACCTGATGCGTTCTGTTGGTCAGGAACCGAAGAATCATTAATTTCCATTTCCCTCCTAATATATCCAGACTGTCACGCATCGCCATTAGTTCTTCTGAACAATTGGCTTCGCGAAGCGTTCCGTTATCATTAATTTTTGCCATAGTAGTTTCTCATTGGTAACCGGTTACCTCGGGTTAACCCATAGCAAAAATAAAGTATTTGTACTTTAATTTTGTATGATAAAACAATAAAAATGAAAGCAATCGTTTTACATCAAAATGGAGAATTTCACCTGGAGGAAATAGAAACACCGCAGCCGGGAGAGCATCAGGTTCAGGTAAAAATAGCAGCATCAGGCTTTAATCCAATCGATTATCAAATGATCGAAAATGCGATGGAACGTAAGTTATTGCATTCACCAATATTAGGTCGGGAGTTTTCAGGGACTGTTTCGGCTGTTGGAGAAAAAGTCAGTGATTTTGAAATTGGTGATTTTGTTTTCTGTGGTTCCGGAAGTATGGGGTCTAATGGAACGTATGCCGAATATATTTGCGTCCCTGCTGAAATCCTGATGCATTTGCCTACGAATATTTCTTTAGAACAAGGCGCTGCAATTCCTTCTGTCGGACTTACAGCTTTACAATCGATTCAGAGAATGAAAGCAAATCTAACTGATACTATTTTGATAACCGGTGCAGCGGGCGGAGTAGGGAATATGCTCCTAAAATTACTTTTGGCAAAAGGATTTCACAATCTTGTTGTAACGGCCGGGAATGAAAAAAGTATTGCCGCATTGCTCAATCTGGGGTTGCAACCAGGTCAGATTATCAATTACAGAAAAGAGGATATTTCTGAAACGGCCTTGATTTTGAACAATAATAACCGTTTTGATTTTGTGGTGGATCTGGTTGGTAATGAAATTGCAGTTACAGCAGCCAAACTTCTAAAAACGAACGGTACTTATGTCGATGTTACCAATTTTTCTACCCCGGATTTCCGTGAAGTTCTTTTTAGTAAGGGGGCAACAATTCTCAATATCTCGAATTATGCCTATGGAATCGAAAAAAGATACGATTATTATAAAGAAGGGTTAAGACAATTGTCTATACAGCTACAAGAAAAGTGGATTACGCCACCAATTATTGAAATACTAGGTGATTTAGAAGTGTCGACAATTTTGAAAGCACATGCAATACTTCGCGAAAATAAAACCAACGGAAAGAAATTAATTATGAAAATAAACCAACTATGAGAACAATTCCACGAAGAATCGTTACAGGCTTACGAAATGGAAAATCAATAATCGAAAAGGATGCAATTGTATCGAATGTTTCAGAACATTTTCCGGGTTTGATTATATCTGATATCTGGTCGACAGATAGTATGCCGGTTAAATTACAGGAAGAAAAAGTTATCGAAAATACTGCTTTTCCCAATACGCCTAAAAACGGAAGTTATTTCAGATACGTCCAGATTCCACCTGACAAAGATCTTGGAATTGTAACACCCGAAGGCCAGCCGCATCCTTTGATGCATCAAACAGATACACTTGATTATATTGTGATTTTGGCTGGAGAAATTTGGCTGATTGTAGATGAAAGCGAAACCCTATTGCAAGCCGGAGATATCGTGGTACAAAGAGGAACGAATCATGCCTGGAGCAATCGATCTGATGTGCCTTGTATTCAATTGGCGATATTATTAGATGCTCGAAATGAGTAATTGTAAGTTTATGGCACACGGATGAAACGGATTCACCATCGTGAAAAAGCAGATTTGCACAGATTTTAATCCGTTGTAACGCAAAAAAAGAAATCCGCGCAACCTTGTTTAAATCCGTGTCATCCCTGTGCCATAAAAAACAAATCCCTCAAAAAAGTCTATTAGATCGATAGGATAAAAAAAGTTTCGCATTTTTGCATTAAAATTCAAATTATCTCTTTAAATTTGCCGCAGCAATGAAAAACGATAACCAGAATACCAATCATTATAGCTGCAACATGTGTTGTGCTGCGATGCAATGGTATGAACTGGCTGATATATAAAAATAAAAAGATTTATTTCTAAAGCCTTTCATAATCAATTGAAAGGCTTTTTGATTTTAAATTTTGCAATTTCAGAAGCACTAAGTATTTATGTCTGTGCATGTAGCAGATTTAACCTGAATTATAAAAATGATTGAATTAAAAAATGTCACCAAGAATTTTCATCAGAAAAACCGAATTGTTTCGGCTTTATCAGATGTTTCGCTTAAGGTTCCTCCAGGAAAAATCTTTGGTGTAATTGGAACTTCGGGAGCTGGAAAAAGTACCCTGATTCGATGTGTGAACTTACTGGAAAGACCCACTTCGGGAGAAATTATAGTTGATGGAAAATCGCTGATACAATTATCGAATGCGCAACTGGCGATTGAAAGAAGACAAATCGGAATGATTTTTCAGCATTTTAATTTACTATCCTCAAGAACGGTTTTTGAAAATGTAGCTTTTCCGCTGGAATTGGTTGGAGCATCAAAAGGAGATATCCAAACCCGTGTTTTAGAATTGTTGGAATTAGTAGGTTTGGCCGAAAAAGCAAACGATTATCCTGCAAGTCTTTCAGGGGGACAGAAACAAAGGGTTGCCATTGCGAGAACACTGGCGAATAACCCAAAAGTGCTTTTATGTGATGAGGCTACAAGTGCGCTTGATCCGGCAACGACAAGATCGATTTTAAATTTACTGAAGGATATTAATCGTCGTCTGAACATCACAATTCTATTGATTACACACCAGATGGAAGTCGTGAAATCGATTTGCGATGAGGTGGCAGTAATCAGCCATGGAAAACTGATTGAGCAGGGAAGTGTTGGTGAAATTTTTGCAGATCCTAAACATGAATTAACCAAAGAATTTATCGCTTCGTCTTTGCATCTTGATATTCCGAGAGTGTATCAGGAAAGATTGCAAAAGGAAGACGGCGAAGGTTTAAGTCCGTTATTGCGACTTGAAATGACTGGTAAATCAGTAAATGAGCCTGTTATTTCTGAAGTTTCAAGATTGTTTGATACTAATTTTAAGATTGTCAGCGCACAAATGGATCAGGCAGGGGATGTGAATTTTGGTGTGATGCTGATTGAATTGTCAGGCAAACGCGAAAATTACGAAGCTGCAATTGAATATTTTATTTCTAAACATATTAAAACAGAAATCATAGGTTATGTCTGATTCTATTATTGACTTATTACTAAAAGGTACCTGGGAAACTATAGTGATGACATTTGTGTCGGGCTTTTTTGGTTTTGTATTAGGACTTCCAACAGGTGTTTTACTTTTTCTTACCCGAAAAAATCAAATCCTGGAGCAACCGGTTTTAAACCGAGTTTTATCGGTTGTGGTGAATATTTTTCGTTCAATTCCGTTCATTATATTGATTGTCTGGATGATTCCGTTTACACGTGCTCTGGTAGGAACTTCTATTGGCGTGAGCGCCGCATTGGTTCCGTTAAGTATTGGTGCAGCTCCATTTATTGCACGACTTGTTGAGAACAGCCTTTTGGGCTTGCCTTCAGGCTTAATTGAAGCTGCCAGAGCCTTAGGAGCAACACCTCTTCAAATCGTATATAAAGTATTACTTCCGGAAGCTTTACCATCCTTAATAAATGCCGCATCGATTACCTTAATCACGCTTGTAGGCTATTCTGCAATGGGTGGTGCTGTTGGTGCCGGAGGTTTAGGACAAGTAGGATATCAGTATGGATATATTGGTTATGATGCCGTAACGATGAATTCGGTTTTGGCATTATTGGTGCTTTTGGTATTCGTGATTCAGTTTGCGGGTGACTTTTTATCAAAACGATTTGATCATAGATAATACTTTGAGATTTTACCGCAAAGCACGCGAAGTTTTTTTTAGAATATCGTGATTTTTGTGAGAAGGTAAAGGCCGCAAAGCTTTGAGATTTTACCACAGAGAATACAAAGTTTTTTTAATATACTAAGTTTAGTAAAACACAAAGTTCGCAAAGTTTTGCGAACTTAAATTGTGGTAACACAGTTTAAAACTTTGCGCACTTTGCGGTTAAAAAACACACAACGAATAAATAATAATTAAAAACTAAAATATGATTAGTAAAAATAATTTTTTAAAAGCAATCGGAATTTTAACCCTGACACTTTCATTGGTTAATTGTGGCAAAGCAAAAAACAACGATCCGCATCACATTAAAGTTGGTGTTGCAACCGGACCGGAATATAAAGTGGCTGAGGCCGCTAAAAAAGTAGCCAAAGAAAAATACGGACTTGAGGTTGAATTGATTTCTTTTAATGATTATGTGATCCCTAACGAAGCTTTGAGTCAGGGCGATATTGATGCGAATGCTTTTCAGCACAAACCGTATCTTGACGAACAATCGAAACAACGCGGATACAAGTTGGCAATCATCGGGAAAACATTTATTTATCCGATTGCTGCTTATTCTAAAAAAATCAAAAACCTTTCGGAATTAAAAGACGAAAGCACGATTATTATTCCAAACGATCCAACAAACGGAGGACGTTCGTTATTGCTTTTAGAGAAAAACGGTTTATTAAAATTGCGGCCAAATGTTGGACTATTGCCTAAAGTAACAGATATAGTAAGTAATCCTAAAAAACTGAAAATATTAGAGTTAGAAGCACCTCAGCTGCCAAGAGCGCTTGACGATGAGAATGTCACTATTGCGATTATCAATAATACTTTTGCTTCTCAGGCAGGATTAGTTCCTTCTCGTGATGCTTTGTTTGTTGAGGATAAAGATTCTCCTTATGTGAATTTAGTGGTAAGTCGTGAAGACAATAAAAACGAAGAAAAAGTAAAACAGTTTTTACAAGCTTTTCAATCTCCGGAAGTTGAAGCAGCAGCTCTTAAAGAATTTAAAGGAGGAGCTGTAAAAGGCTGGTAATAAAAATATCCAGACATTTTAATGCCAATATAAAAAAGTGCTAAGTCAATAGATTTCAGCGCTTTTTTGTTTTTGGGAATATGAAACAAATCATAAGAATTATTTTTATTTGAAAAAAAGCAAAATTAAAGCATTATATTTATTGTACTTATATAAAATTTTTAAAGTCAAATCCGTCAACAAATATGCTGATCAATTGATTTTTCAATCAGAATGTTGACTCCTAAAATTATTTCCATGAAATTTCAAATAAAAAAAATTACAGCTTCAATCCTGCTTTGTTTTGGATTGAGTATTGCACAAGCACAACAAAGTAATGATGCTTCAAAATGCCGTTATGTTAAAACGGCTACAGGATATTTAATGGTTTTAAGAGAAGGTGATAACGTGATTGAATCGATAGAAAAACTGGTTAAAGAAGAAAAAATTCCTTCAGGAAACTTTACAGGAATCGGTTTTGCACAAGAAGTAATTTTTGGTTTTTACGATTTTAATTTAAAGAAATTTAATCCTAAAACTTTTAATAAAGTCGAAATGGGAAGTATCACAGGTTCAATAGCCTGGAATGGAGAAAAACCTTCCTTACACATTCATGGAGTGGCAACCGATGAAAAATTTAATGCATACGGAGGACATATTCTTTCACTGAAAGTAGGTACGGGATCTATGGAAGTTTACATTACACTAAATAATGGAAAACTGGAACGAAAAGTAGAACAACCCTTAAATGCCAACGTATTGCAATTGCCCTGCATAAAATAAGTTTTAAAAAGATTGTTTTTGCAAGAATTAAAAAAGTGAAAGCAGTTTTAATTCTTGCAAAACCATTTATGATTTAATCAATCCGGATACTTTCAATCGCTTTTTCAAAAGCGGTTTCTTTCACTCCCGGTACTTTTAAACCTTCAGCACGAAATGCCGTTAGATCTGTCATGCCCAGAAAACCAAGAAAAGCCTTCAAATAAGGAACAACAAAATCATTTGCTTTTCCCGGTCCTTCAGAATATATACCACCGGAACTCATTGCTACATATACTTTTTTTCCTGTTACCAATCCAATTGGGCCATTTTCTCCATATCCAAAAGTTATTCCGGCCCTGGTAATATGATCAATCCAGGCCTTTAAAGATGAATGTATGGTAAAGTTGTAAAGTGGCGCACCCATAACAATAATATCTGCAGCTAATAGTTGTTTTACAAATAGGTCAGAAAAACGAATAGATTCCTTGTCTTTGTCAGTCAGTTGATCTTCCGGAATAAAAAAGGTGCGAAGAACTTCAGGATGCAGATGCGGAATTTCGATATCAACCAGATTTAATTCTTCAACGGTACTATTGGGATATTTATCCTGAATTTTCTTGACGATAGTTTTACCCAATTTAATGCTGTACGATTCTTTGCCTTGTATGCTTGAGATTAAATGGAGAATGTGTTTCATAACGAAAAATGATTAATGTGATTAATTTTAAGTTTTTATATGAAGCAAAGCTACCATTACCAACTATGCAAAAGTGAGTACTTACCCAAAGGAAAGCGGTTACTTTTAGGAAAGTCTGTATCTTTGCAACATGAAAACAATTGAAGATGAAACACTTCCAACCAGGGAAGAATGTGCAGGATCACTTAAAAATATACTTGATGCGCTTTATGTTTTAAACGGTAAATGGAAAATAGCCTTAATTCTTAGTCTTATACAATCGCCCAAACGCTTTAACGAGATCCAGAAAGAGGTTATGGGAATTTCACCTAAAGTTCTGGCGAATGAACTTAAAGATTTGGAACAGAATGAGTTTATCAAAAGAAATGTTTATCCAACAACTCCGGTTAGTATTATTTACGAAGCGACGGAATATAGCCAAAGTTTAAAAAGCGTAATCCGTGAACTCAGTATTTGGGGCGAACAGCATCGTGAAAGAATTAAGGAAAGCATGCGAAAATAAACGTGATTTATAAAGAAACTTTACCCAATAATAGTTGTTTTATAGCAACCAAATGCGAAAAAACAACAATAGGCACTAAAACTGCCGGAAGCAAAGTAAACGGAAATTCTAAAAGCGCAACATTAGGCTGATCAAAAGCAAATTGCTGAAATTTTGTAGGCAAGGATAACACTGCATTAATAGCAATATTGATTACTAAAGAGAGGCAAATGAAATTCCATAGTAATAAAATTTTGGTACTAAGTTTCCTTTTCACGAAAGTGAAATAATAAATAATGGGCGCTGAAATTCCTGAGAGTATATCAAAATTTCTGCCTTCAAATGTCATCAATTCCGGAATAGCTTTATTCATAAAAAGGCCTAATAAAACCAGTTCTACGGGAATTCTGATGATATGAATAATTGTCAGGGTTTTAATATCTAATCCATTAATAAAGAATCTGCCTTTTTTTGTGATAAAGAGTAAAATAATAGTTAGTAAAGGCGGCATTAATAATAAGGAAAATCGGGGAGGCAATGTGTTTTCAGATTTATAAAAACCGGTAAAGGAGATAATACATTGTGCAATTATCCATAAAAGAAGTATTGCCAAAACCGTTTTAGAGTAATGTGTTGCTTTATAAAAAAGAACAATTGCGGTTAAGAGTGTAAGCCCGAAAACCAAAGTGATGTAAAGTGGTAAAGTTTCCATTTTGTTTATTTTTTAGTTAAACAAAGGAATATATTTTACGCTGGAAAAAACTTAGCAAATGGCAAGAAACAAGATCATTAATGTTTTTTTGAAAGCTCTTTTCTAATTCTGCTTAAAGAAGTATCTGTAATGCCCAGAAAAGATGCAATGTTTTTTAAAGAAGCTTGCTGAAAAATTTCGGGATTGGTTTTTAATAAAGAGATATAACGCTCTTCGGCCGTTTCGGTAATCATAGAAAGCATTCTGGTTTTTAGTCCGGAAAATCCCTTGACGAGTATAGATCTTCCAAATTCCCTGAATTCAGGCAAAGCGTGAAATAAATTGTTTAATTGCTCATAAGTAATGTACCAGGTTACACAATCTGTTAGCGCCTGAATATTTTCTTTTGACTTGGTCCGATTAAAAAAGGAAGCAACTTCAAAAATCACATCTCCGGGAGAATAGAAATTTGTAGTTACTTCATTTCCATCAGTATCATGAGCAAATGAGCGCATAAATCCTTTTTCGAGAAACAGATATTCATCAGAAACAGTTCCTTCTTCCAGTATTTTTTGATTTCTTAAAACAAGTTTGCTTTCAAAATGATTCGCAATTTCTGCTGCCACTTCTAAAGAAATCAAATTGGTACTTTTAAGATATAGAATTATAACTTCTTTGCTCATGTGCATTCTTCTTTAATTAAATTCCGTAAAGTTTAGGCGCCGCATTCAGCATAGGAAACTGACGTCGATGCCAATACAGATAAGTTGGTAGTACTTCGCTTGGCTGATCAGGCAGTAATTCCCGTTCGAAATCACGGTCAAGCAAATAATAATAGGCCTGATGTGCCATAAACTTAGACCAGCCATAATGTTCTGATGTAGAAAGAGATTTCATTAAATGCCAGCCTGAGTAATTAGAACAGGTGATGTAACCTATTTTTCCGGATTGTATCAAATTATCAAAAGCTTTAAGAGTTTGTCATAAGTCATATTTATGATTTAAAGGTACTAAAAAGTAAATTGTCCATGAAAAATATACTCCATCATATTCTAATTATATTAGGTTTTGCAGTTGTATTGAATATGGCGGCAGTTGTTAACTATAGAAAAAAATATAGTTTTGGTTCTTTAATTTAAAAAATAGTACATCCGATTTTAATACAAACAAAAAGCGCTGAATCCATAAATTCAGCGCTTTTTTATATAATAATTCGAATTAGTAAAAAACAATTTAATCTTTTTGTAGGCAATTATTTTTGCGATTTTTTACTTCCTTCAATATTCGGAAGCAAGCTTGTTAAGATCCCTATCAAAGGCAAAAATGCACAAACTTTAAAAACATATTCAATACTGGTCGCATCCGCTAGTTTTCCTAAAATAGCAGAACCCAATCCACCCATACCAAAAGCCAACCCGAAGAAAAGACCTGCGATCAAGCCTACTTTTCCGGGAACAAGTTCAGTTGCATAAACCAAAATAGCCGAGAAAGCAGATGAGATAATTAAACCAATAATTACCGATAAGATTCCTGTCCAGAAAAGAGAAACATAAGGCAATAGTAAAGTAAATGGCGCAACACCTAATATCGAGATCCAGATGATATATTTTCTGCCAAAACGATCCCCTAACGGTCCGCCAAATAAAGTTCCGGCGGCTACTGCTCCCATAAATGCAAAAAGGTAGATTTGAGATTCCTGTACAGACAAATGAAATTTATCAATTAGATAAAAAGTGTAATAACTGGTCATACTGGCCATGTAGAAGTATTTTGAAAAAATCAGTACCAATAAAATGCCCAATGAAAAAATCACTTTTTTCTTTGAAAGGGAATGATGAACCTCTTCTTTTACGACAGACTTGTTTAGCGCTTTTAGATTTAAATGTTCCTGATACCATTTGGCAATACCGGAAAGAATGATGATTCCTAAAACAGCAGCAATACAAAACCAGATAATATTAGATTGTCCGTAAGGAACGACAATTATTGCAGCAAGTAATGGTCCGATAGCACTTCCTGCATTACCTCCTAATTGAAAAATAGACTGTGCCAAACCTCTTTTTCCTCCGGATGCCATGTGGGCAACCCTTGAAGCTTCAGGATGAAATATAGAAGACCCGATACCAATTAAACTAACGGCAAGCAAAATATTAACGAAACTCGAAGCCAAAGCCACGGCTGCCAGACCAACCATGGTAAAAACCATTGAAATGGCTAACGAATAAGGACGTGGTTTTCTGTCTGTATAAAAACCAACAAAAGGTTGTAAAATCGATGCTGTAAGCTGGTACGTTAAGGTGATTAAACCAATATCGGTAAAATTCAAATGAAATTTTTCTTTAATGACCGGATAAACGGCAGGAACGACTGCCTGCAACAAGTCGTTTATAAAGTGGGTAAAGCTAATGGTAAATAAAACGGAAAAAACAGTCTGTTGCACTAACTGCTTTGAATCGGTAATGGTGTTTGTTTTCATAATTTAAATCAGATGATCTGATGAATTTTTGTAAAAATTAGTAATTAATATGTCCTATTATTTTGGCTACGGTGTTCCATGCTTTTTTGGGATCCTGATCAATAATACCGTTTAAAAGTTGTTCGTGTATGGTGTAAGTTTCCTCAAATATTTTGGTGTCCGGATATAAAGTAAGAAATTCTTTTTTTAAGTGTTTAGAAATAGATTTATACAAATCAGCCAGAATCTCATTTTTGGATGCTTCGGCAATGGCAATATGAAATTGTATGTCAGCTTCAACACATTCTTCCAGTAAACCTTGTTTGGCCGTTTTCATTCTCTCAGCCAAATGTTGTTTCATGGCAATTATATCATCATCAGTTCTGTTTATTGCAGCCTTTTCAGCAATTTTCAATTCTACTAATTGTCTTACTTCATCTAAATCCTGAAGACTTGCCCGTTTTAAGCGTTGATCCATTGGTTCACGCGTACTGTTTACTTCCTGTACAAATGTACCAACGCCTTGCTGTATTCGTAGTAATCCTGAATTGGCGAGTAATTTCATTGCTTCTCTGATAGAAGAACGACCAACACCAAAACTTTTCATGAGCTCTGCTTCAATAGGCAATTTCTCATTGATCTTATAGTGACCCAGAGAAATTTGTTCCTGCAATTTAGAAGCAACTTCTTCTGCTAAAGATTTTTTATTAATTAGTGTCATATTTTATTTGTCATATCATCTGATGATTGCAAATGTAAAAAAATATTTTAATTTAAAAAACTTAACCAGCAAGTACTTAAAAGAATTACGCAAAATTGGTAACGTTTTTTTTGCTGTGCTGAAGGAAAAAATGCAAATTTTACAAAGCTTCATGTGAAGATTAGCAAATTAAAAATTCGTGATAATTTGTGAAATGCGTGGCTAAATAAATGACCACAAAGTTAAGTAAGGTACCCCCAAAGCACATAAGGTTTATATGTTTTGCTCCTAAGAGCTATCAGGATTATGAGAAATGGTTACATTCTCTGCGATTAAGAATAATTTCCGGGTTAAAGAGCTTTGAAGGTAATAATTATAATTGTATAATTTTTCTCATAAATTATATAACTGTTTTTATTTTTAATTTAAGATTTTTGTTTGGTTCTAAATTAGAGCTACTACCATTTATAACTTTTTTTAATCATTAAAATCCCAAAACTATGAGAAAAATTAACCAAATTGCTATTGTTTCGAGTATGCTAATAACTTTGTTGAGCTGCTCTAATGATAAAGACGTAGATGCTAATCCAGGTAGTACTACAAATCCTGTAGAAGGAAATGCAGCCAATACAACTTATAAACCTGCATTCGAAGGACAAACCCGTGTAAGTGGCGTTCAGACCAACACACCTTATGAAGGAGTGGTTATTGCTACAACATTAAGCAGTCCCTGGGGAATAAAAACGCTTCCGGATGGCAGATTGTTAATTACAGAAAAAACAGGAACCATGCGTATTGCTACAACAGCCGGAGTTTTGAGTACTCCAATTACGGGTTTACCTGTTGTTAATGCTGCTGGACAAGGTGGTTTATTAGGTTTAGCGATTGATCCTGAATTTGCTACAAATCGTATGATATACTGGGTTTATGCAGAAGCTACGACAGGTGGAAACAACACTGCTGTAGCCAAAGGAAAACTTTCAGCTGATGAAAAAACGATAGAAGGCGCAACGGTTATTTACAGAGCAAAACCTGCTAATGCAAGTACACTTCATTACGGTGGACGTATTCTTTTTGATAAAGCTGGTTTCCTTGTTGTGAGTACCGGAGAACGTTCTGTACTTGAAACAAGACCATTGGCACAATCTGTTGCGTCAGGTTTAGGAAAAGTAGTTCGAATCACAAAAGAGGGGCAACCCGCAACCGGAAATCCTACTTTTACAGGAACGGGAGCTTTACCGGAATTATATACTATTGGACATAGAAATCCGCAAGGTTTAGCGCTTAATCCCAATACCGGAGAAGTCTGGCTGGCTGAGCATGGACCAAGAGGAGGTGACGAAATTAACAGACTTAAAGCAGGCTCAAATTACGGATGGCCAACAATTACTTATGGTATTGAATATAGTGGAGAAAAAGTGGGTGCCGGAATTCAGCAACAGGATGGTTTAGAACAACCGGTTTATTATTGGGATCCTGTAGTTTCACCAAGCGGAATGACTTTCTACACAGGTAATCGCGTTCCGGAATGGCAAAATAATCTGTTCATAGGAGCTTTAAGCGGAATGCATATTATTCGTCTTGCCATAAAAGACAATAAAGTAATCGGGGAAGAAAGACTTCTTGCTTCAGAAAACCAACGTTTTAGAGATGTTACACAAGGAAATGACGGAGCTTTGTATGCTGTTACCGACGGTGGAAGACTTTATAAAATTGATAAAAAATAAAAATCAATTTCAACATATGTTCTTTATAGAATTAAAGAATATAAAAATGGCACTCTATAGTGCCATTTTTTTTGTTATGCCAAAATGGGTTGACTATATTTGGTGTGGATTAAAACAAAAATATTGAAGAATAAGATCACGACATATTCGCTGGCACATCATAAGAGTTTGTTTGCTAATGCCAACAATGATAAAGAGTACTTTTATATTCAGGCAGAGGACCATCCTTATATCAGTGAACCTTACAGAGCAGAGAGTTATGCTATAGAATTTCTGAGAAAAGGCAGTATAGTGATGCAAACCAAACTGAAAAAAGTGGTCATTCACGCTCCGGCCATTATTACATTAGGACCATCAGTAATCAGAAGTTTTGCAAAAGACAGTGAGGAAATTTTAATTGACATTATTTTTTTTAAATCACAATTTTTTCTTCACAATCAGGCTAATGTTTTTTTTCTGTCGCAATATGAGTTCTTCGAGAATAGTGATATGCATGTGTTTCATCTGGAGAAAAAAAACAAAACTAAATTTGAGCAAATTTTTTCGCTGCTAAAACAATCACTAGACAATAATTCTAATCATCAACCCTCTATTTTAAGAGGTTATCTTTATATTTTGATTTATGAACTTGATTTTATAAAGCAAATAACCCCTAACGAAACAATACAAAATCCGATATTCGAAAAATTCAAAGAAATCCTTTCTAAAGAATTTTTAAATCAAAGATCAGTTCAGTATTATGCTGATGCTTTGAATGTAACGCGTAAATATTTATCGGAAATTATTAAAAACAATAGCGGTAAAACAGCAAGTGACTGGATAGAAGAGATTATTGTTTTAGAAGCCAAAGTATTGCTTCAAAATAAAGAGGTAACAATCAATCAAATTAGTGATACCTTAAACTTCCCGAATCAATCCGGTTTTGGAAGATTCTTTAAAAATGCGACAGGAATTTCACCTTTGGAATATCGTAGAAAGACTATTTAACATATAGAAGAATATTTGCAATTTTGTCATCCCGAAAAAATACGGCAAAGCAAATGCTATACGTGTTATTTAAAGTGAAACGCCTTTTTTTAAGCTATGTTTTGATGTGTTTAAAATTAAACTCAACCGACAATTCGAACAAAACACAAGACATTTAGCTCTTTTCTAATGCATCAAAACTGCGCAACTTTGCTTTCTGATTAACTAATGGTTTTTACTAAAATTTATCACTCACAAATTAAAATATAAAGTAGTATGTCTAAAGTAGCAAAATTTGTCGTAATCATAAATGATAATGTAATTTGGATGGAAGAGAAGGCACTGAAATTTTATTCAGATTTATTTGGTTCTGCTAAAGAAACAGGAGAGAAGTATGCACAGGAAAATTTATCCAGTCAGAAGTTGTTCAAAATACAGAATGATTTTTCAATCGAAGTATTGATGGCTTATGAAGCAGAAAATCCTTTGTCTTTTATGAAACTGAATTCATCCCGGTTAACTAATCAAAATTTGGGCGCCAATAAAGCCATTGGCGTATATCATATTGTTTATTTTAATCCAGAAGATTTAATAGCGCTTTTTAAGCGTGCTGAAGAAGTAGCTTTGCAAAGAAAACACGATTTAATTTGGGTAAAAGCTTTTGAGATAGATACCGCTTTAATAGCAACTTTGAAATCGTTAGGCTATCAGGAATTCAATTATGAAAATGATAGTACGCTCGATACGGATCAAAAGCAACTTTATTTTAAGAAATCAGTTTAGCTTTATTTTAATAACCTCATCATTTGCAATGGCATAAACAATGTCATTTTGTTGAGGTTTTAAAATGTATTTTCCGGTAAATTCACCAAATGCAGCCAGGATCATTTGATTTTCTTTCTGAAAAAAACAAGGTAATTTTAAAGATTGCGCACCAAATCCGCGAAGAATAATTCCGGGATGAATATGACCTGAAAAGTTAAAAAAACCTTCTTTGATTGTGGGATGATGAGTCAATAAAAAGTCACCAATTTCAAGAGATTCCACCACATCAATATCAAGTTGGATATAATGTTTTTTATCAATAATATCATGATTTCCCGCAATTAGGATAATTTCGTTAGTACAGCAAGCGACCCAATTTTCGAATAAATCCCATTCTGTATTTTTTGCACTATGAAATAAATCTCCCAGAAAAATAATTTTTTCAGGTTTAAAATAGGTCACGATATCCGTCAAGCGTTTAAAATTTTCCGAAACCACATTGTTGGGAATTGCAACGCCGTGTTTTCTAAAGTGAGATACTTTTCCCAAATGCACATCAGAGATCAGAAGCAATTTTCGGGTTTCCCAAAATAAAGCCCCACTTGGATGCAATGTAAATGTTTGATTTTGAATTGTAATCGTCATAAATATTTACTTCATATACGAAGCTGTCATTTTTTTAATTCGTTCTGCTAAAGTCTCACTCGACAATTTTTCGCGTAATCGATCCGTAATTAACGGAAAGCTAAAAGGTGTTGGTTTTAAGCATTGTTTCCAGATGATTTTCTGGTGCTGAATGCGTTCCAAAGCCATAATCAAGCGTCCTTCCTCCAACTGGTGTTCAAAGGTTTCGCGATAGGCTTGCTGAAACAATAAGTTATCAGGTTCATAATCCCTAAAAACCTCAAACAACAATTGAGAACCACTTTGCAAATGTTTTGTTTTGACCATTTTACCCGGAAAACCTGTAAAAACCAAACCTGCAATTACGGCAATATCCCTGAATTTTCGTCTGGCCATTTCAGTGGCATTCAGACTTTTTTGCAAATCATGATGCACATATTCAGTTGAAAATAGATTATTATCTAAGACATTTTGCATATCAATTTCCTGATCAGATAATAATTCGAATCCATAATCATTATAGGCCAATGAAAAACTAATAGGTAATAGCAAACTAATTCTGTATGCTAATAAACTGGCCAGGGCTTCGTGAACAAATCGTCCTTCAAAAGGATAAAATATCGCGTGATAACCTTCTCTCGTTTTAAAGGTTTCGATTAAAAACTGATCATCCCCCGGCACAATAGATTCTTTTCTTTGTCTTGTAAATAAGGGCTTCAAGGCTTTTAATTCGGGAGAAAGATTATCGGTATTCGCACGGTACAATTCATGACGCAGCAATTCGCTCATTTGTGCCGAAAGTGCCATTCGCCCACCCATCCAGCTTACTACTTTTGATTTCTTTTTAGGGTCTGCCTTTCGAACTAAAACCTGCATATTTCTGATCCGGAACAATTCGAGTTGTTTACCGGCAAAGATAAAAGTATCACCTGGTTTTAGTTTTGATACGAACCATTCCTCAATAGTTCCGATGTAACCACCGCTCATATATTTTACGTTTACGACCGCATCACCCACAATAGTCCCAATTTGCATGCGGTGATGCATGGCGATCAATCGACTGCTGATTTTAAAACGTCCGTCTTCCTCAATTTCTACTTTTTTATATTCGTCATAAGCCTGTAAACTTTGACTTCCGTGAGAAATAAAATTCAGAATCCAGTTCCAGTTTTCTTCGGTCATGGCCTGATAGCAAAATGTCCCTTTTACTTCTTTGTAAATTTCATCCGGAAGAAATCCATCCGAAACTGCTAAAGTATTAAGGTATTGCACCAAAACATCCCAGCTGTTCAAATACGGAACACGATCTTCGATAACATTATTTTCAACCGCTTTTTTTAGTGCTGATGCTTCGATCAATTCAATCGCATGAGTCGCGAGAAAATAAATAACACTTTCTTTTCCGGGCTGATGACCACTTCTTCCGGCCCTTTGCAAAAAACGCGCTACGCCTTTAGGTCCGCCAACCTGAATAATTGTTTCTACAGGAGCAAAATCAACCCCAAGATCCAGACTTGAAGTGCAAACAACGACTTTTAATTCCTCATTTCTGATGGCTTGCTCGACCCAAAGTCTTGTTTCGCGATTAATGCTTCCGTGATGCATGGCCATTTCTCCGGCGAATTCAGGATATTTTTCGAGTAATCGCTGAAACCATATTTCGCAGGCCGAACGTACATTGGTAAAGATCAAAGTTGTTTTACTCGCTTTTACAATTTTGGCAACCTCATCAATAAGATGTAAACCCATATGTCCGCGCCAGGGATAGGTTTCCATTTTATCCGGAATAATCGAAATGACTTTTATTTTTTTATGAATCTGAGCTTTAATCAAAACCGAATTATGATACGCTTCAGAATCCACTCCGAGTAAAACTTCCTGCGCTTGTTGTAGATTCCCAATCGTTGCCGAGATTCCCCAAATGCGCATTTTGGGTGCAATTGCTTTTAGTCGGGACAAACCAAGTTCCGTTTGAACACCGCGTTTTGTACCTAATAATTCATGCCATTCATCTATGACAATTGCCGTACAATTGCAAAAGATTTTATCATAGCCTTTTGTTGCCAAAAGCAATTGTAAACTTTCCGGAGTTGTCACCAATAAATCCGGCATTTTCCCCTTTTGTTTGGCTCTCTCGCTTGCGGATGTATCTCCGGAACGAATTCCCACGGTCATTTTGGTTCCCAAATCATTGACTACTCTTTCTGCAGCTTGTTTGATTTCGACCGAAAGTGAGCGTAAAGGTGTAATCCAGATCGCTTTAAGTCCGGGAGTATGTTTTGGTTTTATAATCAGGATTATCTTTGATGTAATTTAAAATAATAGGCAACCAGAGTGCATAAGTTTTCCCGCTTCCGGTTGGAGCGTTGAGTAAACCGTTTTTTCCCTGCAAAAAAGCAGTCCACGTTTGTGTCTGAAACGGAAACGGTTTCCAACCCTGATTGTGGAACCAGTCATTTGCTACCGCAAAAAGTTGCTCTCTGTTCATTGTTTTTGCTATTATTTTTTTACCATTAAGATATTAAGTTTCATTAAGGTTTTCCTATTAGAAGAATATTAAGAAATCGTTTTTTAGTTAAGTCCCAGCGAGACGTCATATTTATAGATATTTATAAATTTATTTAGCGGAACCCCATCGGGGGTGACATATAGAATGATGTTAATTTTGACCAATTATATATCGCTCCGCTGGAGCTCTTTTCCTGATGCTTTTTTAATTTCTATAAATATATTGCTCCGATAGAGCTGTCCATATCTAATAAAAATAAAAAATCCGCGCCCATCCGTGTTTTCGCTTTAGCGAATCCGTGTCATGCGCGTGCCATTTATCCGCCACTACAAAATCATACTTTTTAAGTCCTCAATAGAATTCGCCTCATCTATTTTTTTATCGTGTCGCCATCTTAAAATCCGGGGAAATCGTGTTGCAATGCCGCTTTTGTGTCGTTTGGAAAGTGCAATTCCTTCAAAACCTATTTCAAAAACCAATTGTGGCGTAACACTCCGAACGGGGCCAAATCTTTCCAGTGTATTTTTCTTAATCCAGTCATCTACCATTCTGAATTCGGCATCAGTTAAACCCGAATACGCTTTGGCAAAAGTCACTAGTTCACGTTCGTTATTTTCGTTATTGTGCCATAAGGCAAAAGTATAATCGGTAAATAAATTAGAGCGTCTTCCGTGACCTCGCATGGCATACGTGAGAACAGCATCAATCACTAAAGGTTCAATTTTCCATTTCCACCAATCGCCTTTTTTCCTTCCAACCAGATATTGCGAATCTTTTCTTTTGATCATCAAACCTTCACTTTTCATTTCGCGGGAACGCAATCTTTCTTCCGTTAATTGTTCCCAGCTTGAAAATTTTATCCTTTCAGAAAGCTGTAACGGAATATCATAGTGTTTGATGTCTTCATACAATCGCTCCAACAAAATACGTCTTTCTTCAAAAGGAAGATTTCTGATATCCTGCCCTTTCCATTCTAATAAATCGTAGGCTTTTATAATTACAGGAGATTTTTTCAGGATGGCAGCCGAAACTGTTTTTCGTCCAATTCTGGTTTGGAGATCATTAAAAGTTCCAATTTCATTTTCGATGTACGGAAGAATCTCTCCGTCGATTACGGTTCCGTCCGGAATAATACCCAGAAAAGAAGCAAATTCAGGATATTTATCGGTTACCAATTCTTCTCCACGACTCCAGATAAAAATTTCATTATCGCGTATGATGGTTTGTGACCGTATTCCGTCCCATTTGTGTTCAGCGCTCCAATCGTTAGGATCTCCAAGATTTGATGGTTCGCCTTCGATGGGATAAGCGAGATAAAACGGAAAAGGTTTGGATAAATAATCGCTGTTTTTTTCGTCTAAAATTAATTCCTGAAATGTGATCGTATTCGGATTCCAGTCGCCCATTAATTTGTGTGCAATTGAATCTTCATCAATGTTTTCGGCTTTCGAAAGTGCGCGTGTCATTAATTTTTGGCTTACGCCGATTCTGAAGCTTCCGGTAATTAATTTGGTAAAAACAAAGCGTTCGTAGTAATTTAAAGCCAGCCAGTTGTCATGCAGATATTCTTTTTTCTCGATATCCGTTTTCTTTTTCAGGGCGATAATTTCCTGAAGATATTCAGTTAAACTTTTGTCTGAATGTTCTTTTGTAGTGGGGATTACCAATGCAATGGTTTCAGCCAGATCGCCCACAATATGATAGCTTTCCTCGAACAGCCAAAGCGGAATATTAGCGAGTTCGTTCGCCCATAATCGCAATAATGTGGTGTTGACAGGTCGGGGAGGACGACGATGTGAAAGTATGGCAATTGTCCAGACTTTATCTTCATTACTGGCATTGATGAAATATTTGGTTAAAGCATCTACTTTTACCGACGTTTTATTAGAACTGTCAAGCGCTTTTATAAGTTCGGCAAAGTTTTTCATTTTTCATTTTTTTTTTTTAAGAGTAAAGAAGCAAGAAGCAAGATTGAAGAGACAAGATTGAAGAAGCAAGAGAATAGATGAAAGAGACAAGATTAAAGACACAAGATGAAGGTTTGAAAGGAGTAATGTTTTCTCTTTCTTCTAGCTTCTTGATTCTTTACTCTTGCTTCTTTACTCTTGCTTCTTTACTCTTGCTTCTTTACTCTTGCTTCTTTACTCTTTCATCTATTTTCTTTCATCTATTCTCTTTCATCTATTCTCTTGTCTCTTGCTTCTTTACTCTTGCTTCTATAATCTATTCTCTTTGTTCTATTTTCTCTATTTCTTCTTCATCTTTCTTCGAATCCATTTCACCTAATTCCCCTTCGTATTGTGTGTGAGCAGTTCGTGCATCGTAACCAATTTCCTGTAGGTATTTCGAGAAAATATCTGAGTATCCGTGCGTACAAATTATCTTTTCGGCTCCGGTGGCTTTGATACTTTCGAGTAAAGCTGTCCAGTCGCAATGATCGCTTAAAACGAAACCTCTGTCTACGGCACGGCGACGTCTGGCACCTCTAAAAGTCATCCATCCGCTGGCGGAACCGGTAACAAAAGGCGTCATTTTGCGAATCCATGTACTTCCGTGCGCACTTGGCGGAGCAAGAACAATACTTCCCAATAAATCTTCTTTTTTAGTTTCAGGCGTTACCCTGGTTGTGAGTGGAAAATCGACTAATGGCCGCAAAACTTCGGTCATATTTTTCGATGGCTCCATGCGTGTATATTTTTCCAATATTGGGATCAAGGTATTTTAAGAGACGTTGTGCTTTTCCTAACGAATATCCAAAAAGGACAGACGTTTTTCCTTCTGAGCGATTTTCTGCCCACCAATTGTTGATATCCGTCATGACTTCGGCCTGAGGAATCCATTTAAAGGCGGGTAAACCAAAAGTACATTCAGTGATAAAAGAATTACATTTTACCACTTCATAAGGTACAGAGATCCCGTCATCTTCGGTTTTATAATCTCCGGTAAAAACCCAGACTTCACCCTTATATTCTACGCGTATTTGCGCAGAACCAATAACGTGACCGGCAGGGTGCAGGGAAAATTTTACACCATTTATGGTAAAGCTTTCATTCCAGTCTTTTCCGGTAACATTGATCTCGCCCAAACGGTGTTTTATGATAGGCACGTTGTCATAATGCGTAATGTAATTTTTGTGTCCCCAACGTGCATGATCTGCATGTCCGTGCGTAATGATAGCGTTTGTTACCGGACGCCACGGATCAAGATATACATCAGCCTGCTGGCAATATATTCCTTTATCGTTGAATGCTAATAATGGGATTTTCATAACTTTAATTAAGCTATTTGAGCAATTCTCGCACTTTTATATAAGGGATGAGCACTCATAAAGTGAGACACTTCAGTTTTCATTTTCTCAAAAGATTGTCCGTAGAAATATAATCCTGTAGTCGAATTTCCTTTCCAGTATCGTTCAGCAGATTGTGTGGTATTGGTACGTTTTGAAATTTCGGACAGAACGAAATCAATTTTCTCTCCAGGATTATTTCCATCCAGATAAATGGCAATTCCTTCCTTTTTACCAAACGGAATTTCCTGATGTGTATTTTCTATAATAATTTTTGAGCCTTTTGGAGCACCACAATTTTCAAGAAAACCCATGATATCTTTTAATAGGTTTTCAGAGATTTGCTCGTCATAAAGTTTGACATGAATATCACAAAAAATAATTTCGCCCGGTTCTTCCTTTAGAATTCCGCCGCCTGAAATTTCGCCATAATTCTTTTTAGATAATAGATCATTTAACGGAAGTAAATAGAGATTTCTTTTGTCCAGAGGAGCAACTTTATCATTAATCTGAATCACAATATCGTATTGATTACGATCAGATTCGTCGCTTTCGAATAATTTTGAGATAAACTGTAGTAGCATAACAATTAAGGTATTAGTGGTCCAATTACTTTCTCAAAGTTAACTATTGACTAAAGTTTCTGATTTACACTTTTTTCCTTAAATGTTACATTATTACTTAATTATAATTCAAAATAAAAAGAAAAGAAAACTAAAGTATAGTATCTAAAGTCGAAACCAGTTCGTTGAAATTATTTGGTTTTGTAAAGATCTGAACCGATTCAAATTCTTTGGTTAAATTCTGAAGGACTTCATGTGAATGGGAAGAATACACCACTACCTGAATTTTACTTAATTCAGGAACTTTACGAACTTCATTTATAAATTCAGCACCACTCAAATAAGGCATCTGCATATCCAGGAATATAAAATCAGGCAACACTGTTGCCACTTTCAAATTATTTAAAGCTTCAAGGGAATTATTTGAAATAGTGGTGATAATATTTTTGTTCAAAGAAGCAATCGCTGCTACAAAAAGTTCGCAGTCGTCGTCGTCGTCATCCACTAATAAAATTACTGTATTTTTCATTTTATGAAATTATTTTAAAATCCGAACATGGCAGTTATATAATTTTGTTCAGATGTTATATAATTACATCTATTAAGAATGAAATTTTTATGTAAAGCAATCAATTCTCAATCAAAGCAATCTCAAATGCAGTTTTTCGTTCGTCACTTTTGTATGTGATATAACCACCATGAGATTCAATAATGTTTTTTGACAAAGTCAATCCAATACCTGCTCCTTCAGTTCTGGTGGTAAAAAAAGGCAGGAATATTTTGTCCTCAATTTCTTTTTCAATTCCGTTTCCGTTATCGGTAATTTTAATGAAGATTCGGTTGTCTCTGGCTTCTGCCGAAATTAAAATCTGTTTTTCTAAGGTATCTTTCAAAGCATGCATAGCATTCGTCAGCAGGTTGATTAATACCTGTTCTATTTGTTGTGGATCGATATGAATCGAACGCTTCAACGAAATAGTATTTACGATTTTAATTTCTTTCTCTTTGAATAACGGATTCATGATTTGAAGACAATTTTCGATCAATTGCTGTAATGCTATTTTTTGCTTTTTAGGAGAAGGCAACATTGCCAGTTTTCGATAGCCTTCGACAAATTTCTGCAAATGATCACTTCGTCTCAGCATGGTTTCGACGCTGTTTTTTACATCTTCTAAATCTTCTGCCGACATTGAGTCCTGCGCTACCAAATCCTGTAAATTCTGGCAAATAGAACGAATAGGCGTGATCGAGTTTAAAAGTTCATGCGAAATCACTTTCATCAAATTTACCCAGGCTTCTTTCTCTTTTTTCTCTACCACATTCTGAATAGAGTCTAATAAAACGATAAAATAATCCTGTTCGAAAATTTCTGTTCTTGAAGCCTGCAAAACAAATGTTTGCCTGTTTTGTTCGTTGACACTAATTTCTATAGCTGTTTTTACTTCCTGAAAACCATCTTCTTCAATAATTTCGCATAACGAAGGCAATTGATTTTTCAGGTATTTCCATTTGGATACTTTCGGAACATTAAAATGCGTTGAAAAGTAATCGTTCATTAAAAAGATATTCCAGTCTTTATCGTGTTTTTGCAAAATAATAATTCCGGTTTCAATATTGTTCAGAATAGAACGGTAGATAATATCTTTTGAAACCTGCTCGTTTTGCTTGTTTTTTAAGGTATCGTATAAATGAAATAAATCATTATAATTTGTATTGAATTTATGCTTAGAAAAATCAGAACTAAAATCATTCTGCAATATCGAAGCGATCGTTTTATTATAAAGCAAAACAAAATTCCGGACATAAAAATACATTTCTCTTAGGAGCAGAAATACAATAAAAAGTCCAAACACTCCGGTAAAGATTAAATCTTTCCTGAAGAAAAAGATTGATATTTCAATTCCTGCAACAATCAGAATTAATCTTAAAAAAAGAATTTTGTAGGTTTTGATGGATTGAAACATATTTTAATAAATTAAAAATTGAGAATTAAAAATTAAGAATTTTGAAGCCATAATTTTTCTCATAGTTATGCGATTTATTTTAAGCGAAATGGCTTTTAATATCATAACTATTTGTTTTATAATAATTTAAAGATCATCAGTTTTGATGTTAATATTATATTTTTCTAAACGTCGGTACAGGGATCCACGTGATAATCCCAGTTCTTCAGCGGTTTTACTGATATTATTGTTGTTTTTGAGTAACGCTTTTTCAACAGTAGCTTTCTCGACAGTAGAGAGCTGAATATCATCCGGCTGATTGTCATAGGTGGTAATGGTTTCTAAATCTAAATCAGCAACTGTAATTCTATTGTTTTCACACAGAATAACGGCACGTTCTATCTTGTTTTCCATTTCCCTGATATTTCCGTTCCAGGCATGCCTTTCTATTTGTTCCAGTACTTTTTTATCAAAAGTAATTTCGTCTCTTCCATATTTTTCCATCATTTTTTCCAAAAGATATTCGGCTAGTGGAATTTTATCTTCGTCACGTTCTCTCAAAGGCGGTAATACGATTTCCATCGTATTGATACGGTAATATAAATCTTCTCTGAAGTTTTTATCAGCTACTTCCCGTTTCAGGTTTAAATTAGTTGCAGTAATAATTCGAACATTCAAAGGCCTTGCTTTTGTTTCTCCTAATCGGGTTACGGTTTTAGTCTGTATAACCTGCAATAATTTAGATTGTAAATGCAACGGAACATTTCCTATTTCATCTAAAAAAATAGTTCCGTTTTGCGCCATTTCAAAACGTCCCGGAGTATCCGTTTTAGCATCTGTAAACGCACCCTTTGCATAACCAAACAATTCGCTTTCGAAAATATTCGAATTCAAAGCACCCAAATCAACAGCTACAAAAGGAGTGTTTTTTCTTTCGGACTGAGTGTATATATGATGTGCCAAAACAAACTTTCCGGTTCCGTTTTCGCCAAGAATCAAAACATTTGCATCTGTTTTGGCTACTTTATCGGCAAGAGAATAGGCTTTTTTGATAATTTCAGAGGTGCCCATAAAAAAGTCATTCTCCATTTCAATCTTCTTTTCCTTTTTTTGCTCTTTACGGGCTTTATCAACGGCCTGGTTTTACAGATTCAAGCAATTTTTTATTTTCCCACGGCTTTAGTATATAGTCGAATGCACCTGATTTTAAACCTTCAACAGCAGTTTCTACTTTACCAAAAGCAGTCATTAGAATCACAACGGTTTTTGGCGAAAGTGTCTTTATTTCTTTCAATAGATACAAACCTTCTTTTCCGTCTTCGAAACCTATTCTGTAATTCATATCGAGCAAAACGACATCAATGTTTTTTTTAGACAATAATTCGACAATATTTTTTGGATTGTTGAGTGTATAAATGTCTTCAAAATACTTTTTCAGGAATACTTTCGACGCAAAAAGGATGTCTTCCTGATCATCGATAATTAAAATTGAGGCATTTGTCTTTTTCATTTTTGTTCGGTTTTGGACGAAAGCTGTCCAATAATGGACAGTGTTTTATTTTTCAAATTAATAAAAATTTAAAAATTAAGCAGTTACGATCTTTAAATTTTTGGCACGAAAATCACATTAAGATTAGCAAATCATCAATTATAAGAATCGTTATTGCTGGTAAATGTAACAAAAATAGATATTCATTAATTATGTTATCAATTATCTTAATTTAGGATCTGTTTTTTGCTTCAGCACTAAAATTCTTAGAAAGAAAAACAAACATCAAAAACACATTATTATGATCAGGATTACAAAGCTTTCAAAAATTTTCAGGACCGAAGAAGTAGAAACAAAAGCATTAAGTGATGTTTCATTAACGATTAACCAGGGCGATTTTGTTTCTATCATGGGGCCATCCGGAAGCGGAAAATCGACTTTACTGAATATCATCGGCTTACTGGATAGTGCCTCAGGTGGAAGTTATGAATTGTTGGGACGGGAAATGACTGGTCTGAAAGAGAAATTTAAATCAAAAGCGAGAAAAGAAAACATTGGGTTCATTTTTCAGAATTTTAATTTAATTGATGAATTATCGGTTTACGATAATATCGAATTGCCGCTGATTTACAATAATGTTCCGGTATCGGAAAGAAAGAAAAAAGTACAGGAGATGGCTACGATACTAGGAATTTCGCATCGTTTGAAACATTATCCGCAGCAACTTTCCGGAGGACAACAACAGCGTGTTGCCGTAGCAAGAGCATTAATCAATGATCCGGCGATTATTCTTGCCGATGAACCTACTGGAAATCTGGATAGTAAAAATGGTAATGAAGTGATGGAGTTACTAACGGACCTTCATGCTAGTGGTGCTACAATTTTGATGGTAACACATTCTGATTACGACGCTTCGTTTTCGCAAAGAACAATTGTAATGAAGGATGGAATTATCCTCTCAGAGAAAACGAACAATAGAAATATTGATGTTTTTGCAGCCAATTTAAACAACTAAAAATCATGCTGAAAAACTGGATCAACATATTTATTTACCACATCAAAAACAATAAGTTTTTTACGGCTTTGAATGTTTTGGGTTTGAGTATTGGAATTGCAAGTGTGATTTTTGCCATTTTGTACTGGAACGACGAGCATTCTTATGATCAGTGGAATCCTGAAAAGGATACAATTTATGCTGTATTAAACGATCTTGGAGGTGGTAATATCTGGGCAGTGAATTCTCCTGTACCAGGTCCAATATTAAAATCATCTACTTCAGATTTACAGGATTATTGTTATTTTTTGACTGATTATGCTAAAGAAACCATACAATACAATCGAAAAATAGAGGTAGTCGATAAGATTTTTACCGCACAAAGTAATTTCTTCTCTTTTTTTCCTTTTGAATTTATTCATGGCAATAGAAAAGATGCCCTTCATGATCGTAATAGTATTGCCTTTTCTGAGGAGACTGCCTCTCGTTTGTTTAAGAATGAAAATCCAATGGGAAAACAGGTCAAATATGCTGAAAAAATATTTGTAGTTCGTGGTGTTTATCGATTGTCTGAAAAATCTTCAGTAATGCCTGCTGCAGTTACCACCATAATTGAGGATGATCTGGAAAAAAAGAAAGAAAACTGGGGGCTTAATTTTGGATTAATGCTAAAGATAAAAAAACAAAGGGATACGACTGCAATACTCAAAAAAATAAACGAAATCTACGTAGAGAATAATTATAAAAAACAAGCAAAATCAGAGGGGATCACATACGAAGCTTATTTAAAACTATACGGTGAACAAACAAAAGCAAAGTTGCTGCCTTTTACCAAATCAAGGCTCTTGCAGGGCAATTGTCCTTTCCCGGAAGGCACTGCAAATCTTCAATTCTTAAAAATATTGATGGGTTTATCGATCCTTATTTTGCTATTGTCGATTGTAAATTATATCAATCTTGCTACTGCAAACTCTATAAAACGCGCCAAAGAGGTTGGTGTAAGAAAGATTACAGGGGCTACAAGGCAGCAGATTGTTGCTCAGTTTGTATTTGAAACTACATTAATTACGCTTTTTTCACTTTTACTGGCATTGGTGATCGTAGAACTTTCATTACCTTTTTATAATTCACTTTTAAACAAAAATCTTATTCTTGAAGGGGCTCAGCTTTATCTGCAATTAATCTTCATTTTGATAATTGTCATTTTAGTTTCAGGAGTTTTGCCCGCCCTGTATGTTTCGAATTTTGAACCTTTGAAAGTTTTGAAAGGAAACTTTTCCCGCAGTAAAAACGGAATTTGGCTTAGAAACGGGATGCTGGTTTTGCAATTTGCGATAGCAACCTTTTTTATCATTGGTTCTTTTATAGTCTATCAGCAAGTAAATTATATGACTGAGAAAGATTTAGGTTTTAAAGGAGCACAGGTAATTGATATATCTTTTAAATCGAAGAAAGATAAAAACCAATTTGAGAGATATAAAATAATAAAACAAGAACTTTTAAAAATAAATGGCGTTCAGGCTGTTTCTGCAGGAGTATTTTCTATTGGAACAGATATAAATTCGTGGTCCGGGATGCATTATAAAGCAAATAAGGAAGTTATAACGCAACAAATGGCTATTGATTTTGGGATGCTCCATGTTTTGGGAATTCCAATAGTAAAAGGAAGAGATTTATCAGGGCAACTTGCTTCAGACAGTATTTCTAATGTTTTGCTGAATGAAACTGCTGCTAAAACGTTGCTGGAAAAAGATCCCCTGAACAAGGAAATTTTCTGGGAAAACAGAAAATTTAAGGTAGTGGGGGTCGTAAAGGATTTTAATTACTTTGGATTGGATAGCAGGATTTCGCCAATGATTTTCATTCATATCTCGACATACGACTGGATGCAAAAAGACTTACATAACATTTGTGTTAAAATTGCGCCACAGGAAATGTCTAAAACAATTGCTGCTATTGATCGATTCTGGGGAACAAAAGTCGATACAGAATATCCTTTTGAATATAATTTTGTTGATAGCAACTTTGCAAGAACGTATAAAAAATATGAAAATCAGAGTCGATTGTTTTCTCTTTTAAATGGTGTTGTGATTTTAATTGCCGTTTTCGGATTGTTTGCTTTGGCTTCGTTCTCGATGGAAAGAAGATTGCGGGAAATTGCTATTCGAAAAACGTTGGGAGCAGATACCACTGTTTTGCTTAAGAATTTGTCCCAACAATATGTGCTTTTCTGTGCCATTGGTTTTTTAATCGGAATCCTTCCAGCTTATTTTTTATTGCTAAAATGGCTTGAAAATTTCGCTTACAGAATTGATGTCCCAATATTGCCTTTTGTCTTTGCTTTGTTTCTTTTGCTGTTTCTGACCTTAACGATTGTGTTAGGAAAAGCCTATCAGGTGACTAAAATTGATGTTTTGAAATACCTGAAATATGAATAAAAAGGAACCCAAATCATTTTATAACTAATTCATAATTAAACGATGATACTAAATTATTTCAACATATTTATTTACCATATAAAAAACAATAAAATCTTTACGGGCTTGAATGTTCTGGGGCTGAGTATTGGAATTGCAGGCCTGATTTTCTCTACTTTGTATTGGAATGACGAACATTCTTATGATCAGTGGAATCCAAATAAGGATAACGTATTTTTAGTAGCGAACCAAATGGATCCTACCACATACTGGTCTTCAAGTTCTGCAGCGGTTGGATCTGCGATAAAAGAAATAAGCCCTGAAATCGAATCATATTGTTATTTAAGCGGTGAATACGATGATGATATCATTCATTTTAAGAGTAAAAAAGTGCAGTCTGACAGGATTGTTGTTGCTCAAAGCAACTTTTTTGAGTATTTCCCTTACCCGTTTGTTGAAGGCAACCCTAAAAAAGCGTTACCGGATGTAAATAGTATTTGTTTGTCGCAAGATTTGGCTTTTCAGTTTTTTGGAAATGAAAGCGCTTTAGGCAAACAGCTTGTTTTACAAGGGAAAAACCTGATTGTGAGAGGTGTTTATAAACTTGACAAAAAATCAGTTTACAATCCTTCCTGCGTAGTCAATTTTATGGATAATATGATCAGTCATAATATAGAATTCTGGGGAAATTTTCAATTTGTTTTAATGGTAAAATTAAAAAATCCAGACGATCAAAAACAAGTTGAAAAAAAACTTCAGAAACTATACTCTTATAATCTGGTGACCCGCCGGGCAAAAGATCAGGGTATGACCACTAAGGAATATATTAAGAAATTTGGTGAAGTAAAACCCGGTTTAGAGCCATTATCATCACTTCGGTTACATTCAAAAACCGGTAGTCTGATTGAAGCAAAAGGTAATTTTCAGTTTTTAGTGATCATGGTTGGATTATCACTTTTAATTTTAATCCTGTCTATTGTAAATTATGTTAATTCTGCTACGGCAAATGCAGTGAAGAGAGCCAAAGAAGTTGGGGTCCGAAAAATTTTAGGAGCTTCAAAATCAGCTATAATTCAGCAATTTATTTTCGAAACTGCCATAATTTCATTGTTTTCGATCTTGCTTGCACTCGTTATTGTAGAGCTTTCTTTACCTTATTACAATTCTTTTTTAGAAAAAACACTGGTATTACAAAGTAGCCAGTTTTATGTACAATTAGTGGCTATATTTATTATAACTGTTTTATTGGCAGGAATATTTCCGGCTGTTTATGTTTCGAATTTTGAAACTTTAAAAGTATTAAAGGGGAATTTTGGCAGAAGCAAAAGTGGTGTCTGGCTTAGAAACGGGATGCTGATATTTCAATTTGCAATTGCTGCTTTCTTTATTGTGGGATCTTATATTGTATACGAGCAGATAAACCTTATGAATTCTAAAGATTTAGGTTTTAACGGAAAACAAGTTATAGACATTTCGTATCGCAATATTTATGGTGAAAAAGTTACCGAGAAAGACCGATTCGACAGATATACCAATATCAAAAATCAATTACTGCACATCAAAGGCGTGAAAGAAGTTTCAGGAGGTGGTTTTGTTTTTGGGAATGGGGCAAAATCGGTTATATCCTATCAATATAAGGATGTAAATGTTGATGGCAATAATATCCCTGTTGACTTTGGTTTGCTGGAGATGTTGAAAATAAAAATGGTAAAAGGCCGATATCTGAGTCCAAAATTTGCTCAGGACACTATTAATGCCATGCTGGTTAATGAAACGGCGTTGAAATTATTGAATGAAAAAGATCCGATAGGTAAAAAAGTAGACTGGAACGGACAAGAAGCTATTATTGTTGGAGTTGTAAAAGATTTTAATTTAGGCAATCCGGGAGAACCGATACCACCAATGTCTTTTTTGCATTTTAAAACAGTACCCTGGTTTACCGGACTTTTAAACAATATTTATATTACAGCTGATCCCGAAAACATGGAGCAAACTTTAAGTGATATAAAAGATTTGTGGATAAAAAAAGTCGATTCAGAATATCCGTTTTCCTATGATTTTGTCGATAAAGAATACAAAAGGTCTTACAGCAGTTATGTAAAACAAAAAAATCTTTTTTCTCTCTTGAATATCATTGTAATTACCATTGCGCTTTTCGGGTTATTTGCACTGGCTTCTTACTCTATAGAAAGAAGAATGAAAGAAATCGCTATCCGAAAAACACTGGGTGCTGAAACGCATGTTTTATTAAAAGAACTGTGCAGGCAATATGTCTTTTTCAGTATAATCGGATTTTTAATGGCTTTGTTTCCGGCGTACTATTTACTGAACAAATGGTTAGAGAATTTTGCGTACAGAATTACGATTTCTATTTATCCGTTTTTAATTGGATTTATCGCTTTACTTTTCTTAACCCTGCTAGTTGTGCTCACCAGAGCTTATCAGGCAACAAAAGTTGATATTTTGAGATATCTGAAATATGAATAGATTGTAAAATTTGAAACCTCCATAACGAAAAGTTTTGGAGGTTTTGTTTTTTAAATAATGTTTATTTCAGATCACCCATGAGCTGCTACAGCAACATCAGCCCATTCTTCCCAGGTGGCTAATTTTTGCTCGTAGGTTTGTTTGGCAAATGGTAATGCTACTTTGCCCGGGATTATACGTAGGCGAGAGGTTTTTCAATTTTATTTAGTAAATAATAAGATTTCCGAAGAACTTTTTCTTTTACGTATTGTATTTAAAAAGGCTTTCAATCTTTCATAGATGCCAGATAAAAGTAATACTATAACAGTAGTAATTAAACAAAAAAAAATACCAGTTAAGAACAATACTGAAAACCCAAGTATTATGGTAACGATAAAAATAGTTATAAGTGTTTTTTTCATTGTTGTAGATTCATTATTATCAATTCTATAATACCATTTGTCCTATTGTTGTAGAAGTTTTTATTTAAAATTTCAGGATTATTTTCGGTTGTTTTTCTTGAGGGCTATTTGTATTGTTTTTTTAAATAGCTAGTTCTATGTATTTTAATTGACTGACATCTGAATTTTTTAAATAAACGGCTACTTCTAAATTGTTAGAAAATGTAGTAGTATTGCTAACTGTAGATATAAGAATATCCGCATTGTGATAACTAGCGGTTACGATATTTCCAATTTTTTTTAATTCAAAAAATTTACTTCGATCTGTTGTAAAATATCCTATTTGTCTACCATTTATCCCATAATAGATTCTATTAAGATCTCCTTCTCCTCTTCCATAATCTTCAAAGTAAAATTTATTTTCTCCAGTTACGATGTCATTGAAAGCAATAAAGCTATCAATATTAGAATTAGACATTGGTGATAAGGGAAGATTAAACCTGATTGAAAAATTTTTATTTACGTCAATTATTCTTGTCCATTTAGCGCTTGCATTAAGATTGTCAGCTATACATTTAGCACTTCCAATTTCGCTAACATCTATATTTGTTTTATTGACCCATTCTGATTCAATTGAATTATAAACAGTTCCTAAAACAATTAAAATGGCATCTGTAAATGTTGCGATTCGTCCATTATTTAGAATAACATCAAAATTTCCTTGTGCTGACCCTGTTGTGACATTCACTTTTATTAAATTATCGGTAATAAAAGTGATATAATTTACAGTTTGGCCAACTATTAGTAATGTCATATCCGGCGTAAAAAAGGCGCCTTCAAATGTTAAATTTTGAGTAGAATTTGGTAAAATACTAATGGGAGAAACATCTCTTAAAAAAGGAGCGGGATATACAGAAAATGTTGGTAAAGAATATAATTTTAAATTTCCACTTGCATCTGTACTTAAAACTTTATTTGTTGACAATTGACCATCATTACGTGTCAAGGGATAATTAGTTAATTTTATATCCTTATTAAGGAATTCCGTTATCTCCGTAACATCGCTATCATTAATAGGAGATTGCCCTGCACCAAAGCTTCGGCCTCTTAGATTTAATTCGTAAATTCTTCCGGTTTCTGCGATTGTATATTTTACAATTTCATTGGCTCCAACTGTGAGATTAGGATTAAGTCCGTTAATATAATTTACAAATCCTGCTAGATTTTGAGAGACTAAAGCTGTTGAAAATATCGACTTAACGATAGTGGTAACATTTGTCAAACTTGAAATTTTGTTAATTTCAGCTGTATTTATCAATCGTTCACCTGCTACCTTGTCAACTTTAGTATCATTTAAAATTTTACCCTGTCTGGCATCTAATGCTTTACCAGATGCAGTATAATCTAATGCATTATAGCGGTCAATTTGTATGCTGCCAACTTCGGTAAACTCTATTTCTCCATTTATATTAGTGATTAGGATTTTATTGGGCTGATTTTTTTCTAAATCAGCTACTTTTATTCTGTTGTGTTGGATGCTCATTTTAGGGGTGTTTTTTATGGTTAAAAATATCTCATATGTTCATCATATTCTATTAGATCTGCTTATAAGCTTTAAATGTAGCAACAAGCGTTTTTGATAGAAATGGATCTTCAAATACTCTATTTTCAAATTAATTGTTATTGAGTAAGGTATACCACATTATTTGCATATTTGAGTAATGCTCCCAAGCTTAATTTGATAGCTTTTATAATCATTATTATTACCATTTTTTGTAGAAGATATTTTGTGACGGGAGCATTATCAAATAATTTCAATTGAACTTTTTTTGTTTTAAATCACTAAATTTTGATATTGTTTAGTTTAGTAACTCATTTATTGATTTGTAATATTCTGGATATATAATTTTTACATGTTCATTAAAATTGTTTGCGATTTCTTCATTGTACTTATCAGTCAATAAATGTCTGTATCCGGATTCAGTTGGTGATTTATAATCAGGATCTATTATTGTACCTATTGATAAGCCCATTTTATCTGCAATAACAGCACAAAAATATTGTTCCCATATCACACATAATTTATCTAGAGGAACACAAGTTTTAAAGTGTTTTTCGTTTTGATTAATAAATGTAAATACAGATTCGCAGAATAAAGTGTTAAAATACAGATTGTTACAGCCATAAATGCCTAAGTTGAATGCATGTTTTGTATCATGAAAACCAGTAGGTAAATTCTTTTCATTCTTTTTTAATAAATCAATATAAGGTAAGTAGGTTTTACTATAAGGATCTGTAGTAAAAGGTTCAAGATTTTGAACATACAATTCGTTATTTATAAGTTTATCGGACAATGCTTCAAATAGAATAACATCTAAATCGACATGCATGAAAGGTTCCTTCTGAATACTGTATGCTTTTACCTTGCCTAATGCCCATGAGTTCTTATCATATTGATTTAATTCATCAAGGTCAGTTTTAATGGATTCAAAGGGTAAGCCTAATTTTTCAATCCATAACTTACTACGGCTATCCGTAACCATTTCGACTCTGCCATAATGTCTATGGCTATTTAAAACAGATATAACCATCGATGATAACATAAATCTGGAATTGAACCAATTACCAGGTTTTTTTAATCCATTGCCTGTGTCCCAATAACTATAAACGACTTTCATTTGTTTATTTTATATATATTATAATAGTGTATTGCGGTCCTGAAGATGTAACAGTACCCCTTAAACTACTTCCGGTATTTGAAAAATATCCATTAGTACTGTTTGAACCGGCAGTCATGTAAAAATAATTTGATGAGTTTAAGCCGACTGTAGGTGTGTATAAATCGACAACAAATGTTCCGTTGTAAAATATTAGATTAGTGTATGAAGTACTAAACTTAAAACTATCTCCATTGGCTAATGTAGGTAAGGTAATATAAGCTACATTCGTTCCATTAGCTTTAATTGCCATGTATGTTGCGCTAATTGTATGACCGGTATTATTCCATATTACACCAGTGTTAACAGTACCGGTGCCACCTCCGGAGGAAACGGCTGTATGATTATAATTATAAAACTTAGTTATATTATGTGGTGCAATTCCATTAGGTTTTGAACTACTGAGAGAGTTAATATTAGTCGTAGATAATGTTGTTAGCGATATATTCGTTAATTCTGTAATTTTTTTTTCGCCACAAATGTCACTTATTGATATTTTGCCAGATGAATTTAAAGCCATTGCTATTGTAAGTTTAGTTTTTGTAGAATAATTTTTATTTGTTCGCTTTGTTTCTCATTAATCAATAGCTGTTTTTCAATTTGTGTTTGTTGCTCCTTAATAGCTTCAAATAATACTGCGACAGCATTTTGATATTTAACAGCCTTCGTTCCATCTTCCTGCGTAATTACTAATTCCGGGAAAGTTTTTTCAAGTTCCTGAGCTATAAATCCGATATTATTTTTTTGTTTAGTATCAATTCGATCATATACAATTCCTCTTGAGGCCTGAATTCTCTTAATTGAATTTTTAATTGGCCTAATATTTTCTTTAACTCTTGCATCAGAAAAAGCAGTAACATCTCCGGTTACTGTTAATGAAGCTCCGGTAATTGCACCTGAAAATGCTGAATATGAATTGTAATTACCAGAATGCAAGATATCATACCAACCTCCCCAGGCACTATCAATTCCCTTTCGTAATCTAAGCCCAGGTAATCCAGAGCCATTAACCCCAGATTCGTTTCTAAAGGCTAATTGATAAGAAGAATCTCCTGTAGAAGTAGTAAGGCCATCCCATGGCGCAAACGTCATTACTCCACCATAGTTTCCAGATCCCCCTACAGTTGCGGCATTAACAAAATCGAAATTAACAGTTCTTGCAAAAGAGTTAGGCAAACGATCGTTAAGTGTTCTTGGACCATCACTAAATGATATTCTTGTTGTTGAATTAGAAGTATTTGCATTTCCTCCAATATTTAAACTACTTGCAGTTCCAGTTAACCCAGAACCAGAACCACTGAAATTATTGGCTATTACTGTTCCTGTACTGGATTGAATTTTTACTGCATCACATGAAAATGCGTAAGTAGATGCGTTGCCAGTAACCGGATTTGTAGCTTGATTTACACCCCACAATATGGGATAAGCAGCAACATCTGTTCTGTTAGGTAATAAATCAATATATCGTGCTGAACCATTCGAACTCCCGCTAATATTTATTCCCCATGTACCACTTGCACCTGTTCCTGTTAAGGTGGGAGAATATGAATTATAATTACCATCAGTTAAAAACCTTCCCCATGAGCCCCATGTGCTATTATCTCCATTGTGTGCTCTAAATCTAACATCGGCTATACCTGATCCATAATTAGAATTTAGCTGTAAACTATACCCTCCCGAACCAAAATGTATTAATTGCCCACTTAAAGGACAATTATTTGAATAAGAAAATCCAGATTTGTTTTCAGCGATTGTATTTGCATCGTAACCTGGTGCGGTAACCCATCCGTCGTACCATCTGTTTGTTGCTGTTGTCGCCAGACCTAAAGTACTAATAAAATTTGCCGGAGTATAGTATCTTAGATATTGATCATTTGATGCATAAATTCTACTAATAGTATTAGAGCCATTATCACCTGAAACTGTATTGATCCATCCTGCCTGGATATAACCGTTGCTGTCTGTCCTTACAATTTTATTTGGCTCATTATTAGTTGCCGAATGAACAAGGAGCCCACCTGTAGTATTTGCATTTCCGGTTACATTAATAGGCCAGGTACCGGATGCACCGGAACCCGTTGTAGAAGCTTTAGAATTTAATTGCGTCTGGATGCTTGACGTAGCATCATTAAAAGTTTGTTGATTGGCAGATTGAAATTTTCTATTTGCTGTTTCAGAGATTTGATCAGCGTTATAATCCCCTGTTTGAGAGGTAATAGCGCCATTGCGTCCAAAAACGGTTGTTACAGCACTTGTTGGGGTTAATAATTCCTGCCAGTCTGCTAAAACTGCCGGATTTGTACCTTTTAAAATAAATGATTTACTTAAATCGGTTCTTATTGCGAGATCTCCAGTTTGTACTTGTAATGCTAACATAGCTGCTTGTGAAGCAATTACAAAAGTATCGTTAAGGGTTATGGAAGGAAGTTGGGAAGAAATTAATTTTCCATCAGTACCAAGTCCTGCGTAACCACTTGCTACATTTTTATTAGCTGCATTTTCAGGAACAAAAGCCAATGAAGATTGTTTGGCATTCCAGCTTGCTTTTTCGGCATCCGTTACAAATCTATTAGTAGAATCCTGAGTAATAATTGTCGCGGGATGATTTGCGGGATGTGTATAATTCGAAAGCGTTCCCAGACGTGTAATTTCAGTATCTGAAAGTAAATTTTTGCCTGCCATTTTATCCACTTTGTTATTCTGCAAAGCTTTTCCCATTTCAGCTGTCAGGGCTTTTGTAGTGCCACCTGAAGTCAGGTCATTTACTAAGATAGTATTTAAAGCACTCTGTACAGTTTTGATTGCATTGCCTAATTCCTGTAGTGTATTTAAGTCAGGGTTGTCAGAAGCGATTACTGTATTGATGTTATCAATTAAATCCTTTAAAACTTTACCTTGTCTGGCATCTAGTGCTTTACCGATAACTGTGTAATCAAGTGCATTGTAACTATCGATTTTAATATTGTTAATGTCGCTAAATTCTAATTCTCCACTATCATTTGTGGTCAATATTTTATTTCGCTGATTTTTTTCTAAGTCTGCGACTTTTATTCTGTTATGATCTGTGCTCATTTTATATTTTATTTATTTTAGATACTAAATTATCTATTTGTAATTGCTGCTCTTTAATAGCTTCAATTAACAGAGGAACGACTTTTGCATAATTTAGGGTCAAATAATTTTCTCCCGATTTAGAAACTTCTGTTCCATCTTCCAGAATTTCTCTGTCGAAAGGTGCTCTTGTAACAATTTCAGGCAAAACGGCCTGAACTTCCTGAGCAGATAGTCCTAATTGTAAGTCATCAGACTTGTAGCCAAAACTTTTTGCTAAATCATTATTCTGATAATAAAATCCGTTTAATTTTTTGACTTTATCCAAAGCATTCGGTATGCTGCCTTTGTTCGTTTTTAATCTTTCATCAGAATAATAGGCTATTACATCACCTGTAGCCATTATGGTATTATTGACTAAAAGCTGTTTGTTTCCGTAAATTTCAACGTTAGTAGCATTCTGCATCCAAATACCACCTCCGTATGTGGCATTGTACCAACCTGAAGAACCACCAGATCTAAACCATCCATCACAAGAAAAAGAGTTAGCAACTCCGGCATCGTATCCCGCTGCGAATCTTGATCCAGTAATAGCTCCCGATGTCCAGATACCTGTACCAATTGCTGTTTTAGTAGTACCGGCTTCCATTACCAACAATTGGTGACTTAATCCGGCAATAGACTGACCGCCAACGTTAGGATGTGTCCAGGCTAATCCGTAACAATTGTTAGTCGCTGTACCATCAGCGGCTAATTTATAAGCATCACCCATGGCGAAAATTCCCTGATATCTGGTTGATGAGTAGACACCTACAACTCCATTACCATAATTATCATCAATGTATAAATTTCCGTTTGCTCTTGATGCTCTATCTGCAATTCTGGCAGAGTCAACCCTTAAACCATAAGTATTGGCACCATTCCATCCCATAAGAGACGGGTAAGTTGAAGACCAGGCTATTTCTGAATTGGTATTGTTTACTCCTTTACCACTAGGTGATAAAGAAGATGAGGCGTCAAAAATAGTATGCCCATTTCCGTAATTAGTCCATCTAAGTTGGCTGGACAAAGTTGAACTGTCAGCATTTCCTGATAAGGGCCCAACAAAGCCAGAACCGGTAAATACACCTGTGGCACTAATACTTGCCACATTGGAACTGGTTGAACGAAAGATCCAACCTCTGTTTGTTGCACCAGCCATTGTAAAGTAGGTAGCCCAATCTCCATTTACTGATCCATATCCGCCATAATTTGATGTTGTTGCAAACATCAATCCATAAGACGGCATACCATTTACTGCACCGGCATATAGAGATATTCCCTGACCGGAGCCGTTTGTTTGGGCTATCCCCAAAGCAGAGCTTGTAGTGACTCCAGTTGTATTTAAATCACCATTACTGGCGAAGATAAATTTTGAACCGGCATTTGTAGCTGTACCAAAATGAATTCCGATTGAATCTGTACTATATTGACCTGAAGTTCCCTGAAAATAACTTAAACCATGTGCGTCTGCATCCCCGAATGACCAAATTCTATTTCTTGTGTTAGCAGCATAATTAGCGGTTTGAAATCCAGTACCAGAACTAACAATTCCTGAAAATGAAGAGTAGTTTTTATAGCTATTAGTATTCAATGAGGGATAAACAGTTGTATTTAATACCTGGTTGGGCACAGATGCATCATTTGTGATCGTCCATCCTGTATTCCAATCTGCAGTATTGTATCCGCCAACAACATCAAAAACAGCTGCTCCTGAATAACTTCCGCCAGACAGCCATACATAAGCTTTACCATCAGAATCTTTACCCATAATTGCATTGATAGAGTTAGTACCACAAATCATTACTGCTTTGGGCGAATACCAATTGTCAATATTACCATATAAGTAGCCAGAAAATTGAACATCATAGGTTTCATAAGACTGATATAACCTAACGGTAAAAGATACCATTTTTTCAGAACTTGTAGAGAATGGAAGTTTAACTTTTATACCACTTACACCAGCACTAGTTATAAAATATGTGGCAACAGGAGTACCACTATATACATTTGACGGAATTGTGGATGCTGTCGTTGCAAGACCTAAAGTATTAATAAAATTTGCCGGAGTATAATATCTTAGATATTGATCATTTGACGCATAAATTCTACTAATAGTATTAGAGCCATTATCACCTGAAACTGTATTGATCCATCCTGCCTGGATATAACCGTTGCTGTCTGTCCTTACAATTTTATTTGGCTCATTATTAGTTGCCGAATGAACAAGGAGCCCACCTGTAGTATTAGCATTTCCGGTTACATTAATAGGCCAGGTACCGGATGCACCGGAACCCGTTGTAGAAGCTTTAGAATTTAATTGCGTCTGGATGCTTGACGTAGCATCATTAAACGTTTGTTGATTGGCAGATTGAAATTTTCTATTTGCTGTTTCAGAGATTTGATCAGCGTTATAATCCCCTGTTTGAGAGGTAATAGCGCCATTGCGTCCAAAAACGGTTGTTACAGCACTTGTTGGGGTTAATAATTCCTGCCAGTCTGCTAAAACTGCCGGATTTGTACCTTTTAAAATAAATGATTTACTTAAATCGGTTCTTATTGCGAGATCTCCAGTTTGTACTTGTAATGCTAACATAGCTGCTTGTGAAGCAATTACAAAAGTATCGTTAAGGGTTATGGAAGGAAGTTGGGAAGAAATTAATTTTCCATCAGTACCAAGTCCTGCGTAACCACTTGCTACATTTTTATTAGCTGCATTTTCAGGAACAAAAGCCAATGAAGATTGTTTGGCATTCCAGCTTGCTTTTTCGGCATCCGTTACAAATCTATTAGTAGAATCCTGAGTAATAATTGTCGCGGGATGATTTGTGGGATGTGTATAATTCGAAAGCGTTCCCAGACGTGTAATTTCAGTATCTGAAAGTAAATTTTTGCCTGCCATTTTATCCACTTTGTTATTCTGCAAAGCTTTTCCCATTTCAGCTGTCAGGGCTTTTGTAGTGCCACCTGAAGTCAGGTCATTTACTAAGATAGTATTTAAAGCACTCTGTACAGTTTTGATTGCATTGCCTAATTCCTGTAGTGTATTTAAGTCAGGGTTGTCAGAAGCGATTACTGTATTGATGTTATCAATTAAATCCTTTAAAACTTTACCTTGTCTGGCATCTAGTGCTTTACCGATAACTGTGTAATCAAGTGCATTGTAACTATCGATTTTAATATTGTTAATGTCGCTAAATTCTAATTCTCCACTATCATTTGTGGTCAATATTTTATTTCGCTGATTTTTTTCTAAGTCTGCGACTTTTATTCTGTTATGATCTGTGCTCATTTTATGTTTTGGTTTTTAAAATTTATTGTTGGAATGTATCCTGTGTAGTTTGTAATTTTTCGGTAATCAACTAGTATTTCTTCACCGTATTCTATTTTTCTATTTGCTTTTAGTATCAATTGATTTTCCTGAAAGACAACTGTTGTATTAGGAGTTAATGAATGATTGCAATATCTGCCCAGGTCATCTGTTTCCCACCAAATTTTAGACATATGCTTTTGAAATAAGTATCTTGATTTGTCACTCGTGGCTTTGGCCGTCACCCAAGTACCAATTAATTCTTTATTTAGAATTTTGCAGGTGACGGTTATTTTAATATTATTCAAGTTGTCTTTGTTAATTTTATAATTCACTTAGACGGGATCCGTAGGTTTAACATTGTGTGTTAATATTCCGTTTGCAAAATAAGTATGAGATGGACTCAATGACATAGGATAGATGTTTCTTTTTTCTAAATTGACAGATACAGAAGTAACAGGTATAATTTCTTTATTGATTCCATATAAATTATCTCCCACAATAATTTCTCCTATTGGAATGAATCTCCAAATTCGATCACGCTGAATTAATTGAGAGTGAGTTGGAGTCGTTTCTAATAAACCACCATTGATAATTATTGTTTTATAGGCGACTTCTTTCGTTATTTGAGTTATTGGAGTAGTAATTCTAGTTTCTGATAAATAGTCAGAAGACCACTGGTAAAGTTCATTTACCTGATTAGAATCATTTAATGTTTTAATTTCGGCAGAAGCCAGCAATTGATAAAGATGTAATTCTTCGATTGCTTTTTTGGAACCATCAGGTAATGTGATTAATGTTCCTTCAACAAAACAATTACCACCTGTTGATATCGTTTGGCTTGTTGTATTACTATAAACTGACCAGTTTCCTGCGGCATCTCTGGCCCTTATTTTATAATATCTTTTGCCAGAGGATAATCCATCAATCGTATAGGAGGTAACTGATCCGGAATTTGTGCTATAAACTAAGTACCAGTCAAACAAATTGCCTGATGAATATATCTCATAGCCTGTAATTCTAACATTATCATATGGAATAGTCCAGGATAAAATTATACTATTTGAACCTCCCAGACTACTTGAAAGAATTGGATCGTTGGGAGGAGTGGTATCAATAGATGTTGCAAAATGATTATAACTATAGAACTCAGTTAGACTATGTGGCGCAACACCATTAGGTTTTGCAATACTGGCGGTATTAATATTAGTAGTAGATAATGTTGTTAGAGATGAATTGGCTGTAGGTATGCGTTTTTCGCCACAGATATCACTTATGGATATTTGACCAGATGGATTTAAAGCCATTATGATTTTAAGTTTAAATGTTCGAGAATATGTTTTATTTTTTCGTTTAGAGTTTCAATAGTTTGTTGTTGTTCTTGAATTTGTGTTTGTTGGGTTTTTGTAACTTCAATCAATAAAGGAACAAGCTTGTCATATTTTACCGCTTTATAACCATTTTCACGAGTAGTAACAATTTCCGGAATAATAGATTCTATTTCCTGAGCAATAACTCCAATATCGTGACCGGTATGTGTATTTTGATTCGCATTCCAATCAAACATATAGCCATTAATTTTGGCTAATTTTTCAATTGGATTTGAAATTTTCTTAATATTATCTTTTAGCCTTTCATCTGAAGAAGAAAATGCGATGATATCATTTGAAGCTCTAACACCATTTTCATGAATAGCAAGCAGAGGGGTATTAATTGAATTTCTAAAAATAAAACCACGATTAACTCCTTGGGCCATTGAAAAATACATGTTATAGTCAGATGTAGTTTCACCAGCAATTCTACCACCGTAATTTCCATTTCCAGAGTCCGACATTAAGATACCATACGTACTTGAATGACCTCCCCAAAATCCATAACCGTTACCATGAGCAGGAGCAGTATTAAAATATTGAGCAGCTGATATTGTAGTTGATGATGTTATGGCTGCAGCTGTTACGTTTGCATAAGATGAAGCTCCCTGGGCATAAAATCTAAAATCACTTGGCCCCCTTAATTGCAAACTCGAGGCCGCTACTCCAGGCTGATGAAAACCAATCGATGGGAATACAGAATTTACAGGACCATTTCCTCTAACTTCTAAACCACTTGATGAGTAATCATTTCCTGTGCCGACAACACTAATTTGCCTTGCCTCCATTTTAAGGGAATTATTTATTGTTACTGCCGCTGTACCGTCTCTGCCTATTGCAAATACATCCGTTCCAACAGAACAAACACCCACGCCTAAATCCCAGTTAGCGTTAACGGCTGGATTTGATGCAAATCGTATTGTCGATCCTGTCATAGAACCTGTATAACCATTGCTACCATTTTCAGTATAACAGATATGTGGATTAGCATGCATAATCCATTTTTCTGCCGATGAACTGAATAGGGTAGGATATTGTGCTCCTGCCCATAAATTTGAAGCTCCAAAATTACCCAGAGCAGATGAAGCTTGTCCGGTAGATATTACACCAGATGTCCAAAGACCTGTGCCTATAGCCGTTTTCGCAATACCGGCTTCCATGACTAATAATTGATGGCTTAAACCCATTTTAGATTGGCCACCAATATTAGAATGTGTCCAGGCTAATCCGTAACAGTTGCCAGTGGTAGAGCCGTCACCAGATAATTTATAGGCGTCACCCATGGCATAAATGCCTTGGTATCTTGTATCTGAATATTTTCCAACAATTCCACAGCCATAATTATCATCAATATAAAGATTGCCACTTGCTCCTGCTGTTCGATCCGAAATTCTTGCAGAATCAACTCTCAAACCAAAAGTATTAGCACCATTCCAACCCATTAGAGACGGATATGTTGGTGTCCAGGCTACTTCAGAATTAGTATTGTTAATTGATGTACCATCTGGTGAAGAAGCAGAAGAAGCATCAAAAATAGTATGACCATTTCCGTAATTATTCCAACTCAATTGACCTACAACTGCACTTTTTGTACCATTGGTATTCCAATTGTTTCGGTTTGATGAAAGATTAGTTGCTGTTACTGCATTAGCATTAATACCTAAATATTTATTGGATAATGAAGTATTGTTTTCGAATAATGTAACACCATAAATAGAGTTAAAATTCCAATCTGCTGTTCCAATGTTTCCTGAATTTCCTGATTGATACGGTAGTAAACCATTTAGAGTGGTTCTAATCCAATCTGTTGTATCACCATTAGAATTTGCCATTCCATAAAAACCATTGCTGTTTTCAGATCTCATGAATGAACCCGCAGTTAGTCCTCCAATAGTATTTGCATTTCCTGTTATATTAATTGGCCAGTTACCGTATGCACCAGAACCCGTTGTAGAAACTTTAGAATTTAATTGCGTCTGGATGCTTGAAGTAGCATCATTAAAAGTTTGTTGATTGGCAGATTGAAATTTTCTATTTGCTGTTTCAGAGATTTGATCGGCGTTATAATCCCCTGTTTGAGAGGTAATAGCACCATTACGCCCAAAAACGTTTGTTACAGCGCTAGTTGGGGTTAATAATTCCTGCCAGTCTGCTAGAACTGACGGATTTGTACCTTTTAAAATAAATGATTTACTTAAATCGGTTCTAACGGCAATGTCTCCAGTTTCTACGTTTAATGCTAACATTGCTGCCTGAGAAGCAATAACAAATGTGTCGTTTACAGTAATAGAAGGAAGTTGGGAAGAAATTAATTTTCCGTCAGTGCCAAGTCCTGCATAACCGCTAGCTACATTTTTATTAGCTGCATTTTCAGGAACAAACCCCAAGGAAGCTTGTTTAGTGTTCCAGGTTGCTTTTTCGGCATCCGTTACAAATCTATTATCAGGATCCTGAGTAATAATACCTGGAGTATGACTGGAAGGATGAGTATAATTCGAAAGTGTCCCCAGACGTGTAATTTCAGTATCTGAAAGTAAATTTTTGCCTGCAGCTTTATCCACTTTATTATTCTGCAAAGCTTTTCCCATTTCAGCTGTCAGGGCTTTTTTAGTGCCACCTGAAGTCAGGTCATTAATAAAAATGATATTTGGGTCACTAAATTCCAATTCCCCATTATCATTTGTACATAATATTTTATTGGACTTATTTTTTTCTAAATCGGCAACTTTTATTCTGTTATGATCGATACTCATCTTATTTTTTTATTAAATAGTAATTTTATTTTAGATACTAATCTGGAAAACCCAAATCCTGCATTAGACTAAACTGTAAGAGAAAAAAGAGACTCATTTATTAATGAAGAGATGCTTTTTTTGTTTCTGGTTTAAAAAAATCTAATGCTGAATTTGGGTGGAATCTTGAATACTTTAAGCAGATGAATTACTTTTTTAGTAAATCAAATTTTAGTATGCTTGTTTATAATTGTGAGTTAAAATCCCGTTGGCAAAATAGGTGTGAAATGGATTTAATGTCAACGGATAGATCTTACGTTCTTCTAAATTGATAGTAACAGATGTAACCGAAATAATTTCCTTATCGATGGTGTATAAATTGTCTCCAACCTGAATATCTCCTAAAGAAATGAATTTCCAAAAACCATCTCGCTGAATGAGTTGCAGGTGGGTGGGGGTAGCCTCAAATAAACCATCATTAACGATCATTGTTTTAGATGCCAGCTTCTCTGATATTTGGGTTATTGGTGATACAATTCTCGTTTCTGATAAATGTTCAGCAGACCATTTGTACAACTCATTAGCATCATTGGTATCAATTAAGGTTTCAATTTCAGCAGAAAGCAACATTTGATCACGCTGTAATTCTTCGATAGGTTTTCTTGAACCATCAGGTAATGAAATTAAGGTACCTTCTACAAAACATCCACCGCTACCTCCACCGCCAGAAGGCGGAATGTAAGTAACTTCACACGTTCCTGAATTATTTGCGTAAGACTGCACATTTGCAGCTAACCAGGCGTCTGCTTTCGCGTTAGCATCAGCTATATTAACAGTAGAAAAAAATAGATTTGAAGGCGCTACAAGCGTTGCAGTACTCCCACTATACCCTCTGGGACAGTCATTTTTTTTAGCACTTAATTTTCTTTCTGTATTATAAAATCTTATACTAGGTGCACAAGTGACAGTATCTAAAACCGGTGCAATATAATCAGGATCAGTGACTACATTTGGTTTTGGTTGTACGCCTGCCGAGCTGCCATCATCTGTGTAGTATAATTCTAATGAGGCGAAAGATTTATATCCTGTATTTCCCATACTTTAAATTTTTAATATTGTATTACGATTAGTCCTGTAGAGGAATCTTTGATGTATGTGATATATCCAAGATTAGTTACAGCTTCAATGTTTTTAGACAAACCTGTGCCTTGTATTGGTACTCTTTTCGAGAAAATTTTTCGATCTACCAGAATTCCGGATTTGTTTATCATGTCGTATCCTGATTTTTCCATTCTGCCCCCAAGATAAGTTACGATTTCAACATCAATATTTCCGGTACCTACTCTTGTATACCAGGATCCTGCCATTCTGACCTGTATAGTATTTAGAGCAGGGTAGTCGGCTGCTATTTTATTAAAATTGACCAGGCAGCTTTCGACACCATTTGCCTGTTGATTATCACCTGCCCACATAATATAGGAGTTTTCGGCTAAAGCATTTTGAGGGATTTCATTATTAAATCCGTGGTTCCAGCCCATCCATTTATTATCCAGGGGAGTTCCTGTGTTTACGATTCCGGTATAGGTATCAAAATCTTGTCCGGCTCCTAATGCCCATTTATACCTAACAACCATGTAGTCGAAAGGAGATAATGTAGTTGTAGGTTCAATAACGCAAGAAGGATTTATTCCTCTCCAGGCTGTAGTTCTGCACGCTCCTAAATTATTAGCATTTGCCTGAACATTTGCAGCCAACCATGCATCTGCTTTTGCATTTGCATCTTCGACACTTATGGTCGATACAAACTGATTTGCATTGGCTGTAAGCGTGACAGAAGTCCCGACAACTCCGGAGTCGCAATCATTTTTTGTCGCAGCCAGTGACTTTACTGTATTATAATATTCCATACTTTGTTTATAAGTGATTATGATTTGTCTAACTTATTACAAATGATAGGTTTCGATCAAATGTCTAAGTTTGATAAGTAATGTTGTATCGATTTTATTCGACTTTGATGTTACTTTTGTAGTTACTATTACATTATTTTCTGGCTGTAAAACTAAATTTTACGAAAAGCAATGCCAATTCATTACTCATAAAGCCAATGGAAGAAGCCAGCCAGATACTTGGTTCTATTTTTAAGACCAGATTAGAGTATCTAAAAAAAGTTAAAGCGATAAAAAAGCCAATAGTTAAATTAAGCAGATTGTCCTGAAGCAAGAACGTCCAGGACCAGCGATAGGGGGTGTCGTGGCTGTATTTGTACTTGAATTTTGCCCGAATGAGGATCGCTGTAAAAGCTCCGATGAAAGTTAAGAGGAACCACGCCAAATAGGCTGATAAATTTGTGGTTCCTAATAACTGTTCTAAAATTGTTTTCAAGAATTTATTCTTGTTCTTGTTTTACAATTTCGCCTGTCTCAATGTTTACACGAATATCTCCGTGCTCTTCTTTAATTGCTTTTTCCAGTTCATTGAAGTTTTGCTGCTGTACGGCAATCTGGCTTAAGATATCAGCTTTCTGAAATTCATATTGAATAGACAATTCTCCTAATGATAATCTGGCTTTATCCATGAATACATTAAATTCTTGTAACTTCTTTAATTGTTCTGTACTGATTGCTTTTGTTTGTTCTTTATTGATTTCTTGTGTTTTCATTTTTATTATTTTAATGTGTTTTTTTATTTAAATTTTTGTTGAATAATGTTGATTTTACTATTTTTATTAACTGCAAAAATTAATAGTATTGTATATTTTTAAAGTAATCAATCTGCCATCTTATTTTGTAATGTCATACTGACAGCTAAAAGTTACATTTCGTGGTCCAAATCCTGTTTCAGAAGTGAACAAAAATCTAATATAACCTTGATTATTTGACAGAAAATAAGCTTGTCCAGGTATTCCTTGTGGTAATCCTGTAGAATATACTGTGCCTTGTCCAATATAATAGCTCATAGTAACTCCTGCTCTAAAGAAAGGTGCTTCTACCTCAAAAAAAGAATTAGTATTACTAGCAACAATATTTAGATTTACGGCATATTGAAGAGTGACGATATTTCCTATTTTAGTATAATTTGCAGTGGTAATAGTAACCCCACTTACATTATTTTGATACCCTGTGAGTACACCTGTAAATGATCCTGAACTGCTATTACTAGCACTTGTATTTGCTAAGACAAATGCCGTAGTGGCGATCTGAGTAGAATTATCCCCTAATGTGGCAGTAGGAGCAGTTGGTTTACCTGTTAAAGTAGGAGAAAATGTCTTTATATAAGATGATAAATCAACATCAGAAGCTTTTAAATAAGGAACATCTTCTAAGTATGTTGATTTTATTACTAATCCTGTACTATTCGTTTTAAGTACTTTTGAAGATTGTAATGATGTTTTTTGAATAATACCAGTTGAACTAATTGAGTAAAAAGTATCATCAGATTCTACTACAATGGTGTTTGAATACATTAATCCTGTAGCAGCAATAGTAGTAACAACTCCAGTATTACTTATTTTAAAAATATTATTATTTGTATTGGATATAAAAGACCCATCAGATAATTTTTCTATAGGAAATACCGTTCCAAGACTTCCTGAAATATTAGTTGCAAATGTAGTAACTACTCCAGCTAAGGTAACTTTATATAAAATACCTCCTGGAGAATTTGCATTCATTATATATAAGTTTCCATCGATTCCATTACAAATCCCATACGCGTTAGCTACTGTTGATAAGATAGTTAGATCTCCTGATAAAGTCAGTCTATATATAGTACCATGTAATTCGACTACATATAAATTACCATCTACTCCTTGTACTATGCCATAAAGATTTCCAGCTAGTCCTGTTTTAAATAAAACGGCTATTCCACTAGAATCAACTTTATATATATTTCCGCCAATTCTAGTAACGTAAAGATTACCATCATCTGCTGGACATAAATGTACTAGAGCACCACCTATTGTAGAGAAAATAGTAGTAACACCTGTTGCTTTAGATGTCTTATATACATTCCCATCCTGATTTGCTGAATAATAATATCCAGCTTTATATGTCAAACATGTAGCTTTTCCACTTGTACCTACTCCAGTAGCAAACGTAGATACTCCAGTTGACGCTGATGAAGTAAGTTTGCTCAGTATTAATCCACTATTATCACTTGTGCCACTATCAATTGTAGTAGGTTTACTTATAGTAACCAAACTATCATTATCAGTGATATTTGAATCGGTAACATTATTACCAGTACTATTAAACTTAACGAGTTTATTAACAGTTCCAGTAATTGTAGTACCTCCACCAGCACCAATTTTCTTCTCAACACCATCACTACCCATTACATACATATCAGTAGTACCGTTAGTTTTGGCGTATAATTTTGCGTGACCTTCAGTTGCAGTTGGAGAAACAGAATCAGCTAAAGTTAAAAACCCGTCTGTAATATCAGCTTTTTCATTTAATGTTGTAAATGAGGTTCCGCTAACATTCCCATCGTGTGTAATAAATGCCTTTTCTATTCCTATTTTTTGAACACTGATTGCTCTTCTATTATTATCGGCAGTAGAGGTATCAAAAGTAGAAGTAGTAGCGTTAGAATTAGAGTTTTGTACCAGTTTTAAACAGTTAGCACTATTATTTTTAGTGATGGTTAAAACATCTTCTGCAGGAGAACTATTATGCGTTAACTTTAAAGCCCCATCTCTATCTTCATTTCCTGAGGTATGAATTACTTTAGTATCTTCTGCATAAGCTGTAGGATCAGGAAAACCATCTCCTTTGATAAATTGTGATCTTAATCCGCCAGCAGTAACAAATTTAGTTGCAGTTATATTACCCTCGCTATCGATTTTTGTTTGTACAACATTATTTTTTGCTACTTGCAAAATATCTCCGGTTGATCCGGTCGCTGAGTTTACATTTATTGCAGCTCCGGCTCCTGTATTTGATACTTTAACTCCCGTACCCGTTGATGAGTTTTGCAAAGAAATTCCGTTCCCTGGACCACTATTAGTGACATCAAGTGATGTTGCAGCTGAACCAGCACCACTGTTTTTTAATATAATACCATTAGTTGAGGTAGTAGTTGTATTATTAAAAGTTAATAGTCCCGTTTTGCTTTCATTTCCTGACGTATGCAAAAAACTTGTAAAATCAATTGCTTCACCTGATTGGCCCCCAGGATTAGGACCTAAATTTTTGTACCAATAATTTACTTCTAAATTTCTGTCACTTACCGTTCCTGAAAATGTAATTACTGCCGTGTCATAATTTACAATATAATCATATTCTTGTACTTCTTGCCCTTCTTGTCCTTCTTGTAACAATTGTCCGTTTTTATATACTTTAACGCTGTATCGAATAGGCAATTTTTGTAAAGATAAGGTAGTACCGTTAAATGAATTTTCAAAGTTTTCTTTGTGTGGCATATAACAGTTACCTGTGACGATGCCAATGTTTTTTAAACCCGTATACAAAAGGGCTGGAGTTACATAATGGTCATTATCGGTACCCCCTTCAACCATTTGAAAGTCGGCTTTGTCTTCGTCTTTATGAACGAAACTGTCAAAAATCTCCTTGAAATCATTCTCAGACGGAATATCAGTATTTTGAAATTTGCTGCCAATGTTAGTTCTGTTTGTTGCCATGTTATTTGAAATTTATTTTCTTTCTGTAAATATTTGTTTGATTAACTTGATTTTGAATCCCAATGAATAATTTCATCGGGATTCATTTAGAATTTAAAGGGTTAGGATTTTTTCTTCGCTGCTGAACATTCCTGAAGAGTTTACGGAAAGGACTTTGAAGTGATGGTAAATTCTTTCCTCATCAGCGTTCTTAATCACTAATTCATCAGTGTATAACAGAATATCATCCAGAGGCAGAATTACGGTACTTTCGTTAGAAACAATCTCATGAATTTTCTCCCAGTTTCCTTGGTTATTCATTTTGTAAAGAATATAGGTACCATTATGAACTGTTTTTTCCCAATTGAAAACAACTGGTTTCAATAAAGATCCATTTGTTCCTGTTGCAACCCCTGTGGCTTCTAACACTGGTGATTCAGGCGAAACATTATCAGCAATGACTGTAGCCGTAATTTTTGATGGCTGAGACGGTGTATAATCAATATTGACGATCGGATTAAGTTCTGTCGAACTTGGATCAGCATATTCAATTTCTCTTGAAACCGTGATTCTGTAAAAAAGACCATCTCCAAAAGGAATATGTTGCAGATCTTCAAATTCATCATAAACGGTCCAAACGCTATCAAAATCACTAGATAAAGTATTCTCATCAATTAAAATTTCTTTGACAGCGGTCATCGTTCTAATCGATTGTGCATCAAGTACATTTTTTGCACGATAGATATTTATTTTTCTGATGTTGTATTCTGGTTTGTAAGCGTTTAATTCTATTTGAATAGCAGGTTTGATTCCTAAAACCTTATTTTCTAAAATAGGCATGATTCGCTTGATTTCCGGTGTCTGTGGCGGATTTGAAGGCACTAGTTTTACAGGTCCTAAAAAAGTACTAAATTCACTAAAGTTCATTTTAACATCCATTTCACGAACTCCGTAGAAGTAAATGTTTTGTGAATTTCCATCTAGATTAAAATCAGTAAATTGTGTTCTAAATTGGGTTGCATCTGTGATTTTCATCATTGGTGCAATGTCCAATTCAGGATTAGGATATTTTAAAATATTGCCATTCTTGTCTTTAATCGTTTGTTTTTTATTGACCGGCACATAATCGTTATCCTTAATATATTCGTAAACTATTGGTACCTCAGTAAGTGGCACAAAAACAGCATGAATGGCTTGTTCTATAAAGTGAATGGCTAACAGATTTCTTTCAATTCCATATTTTGTCGAAATGATTACATCATTAATAGAAGTAAGGGCAGTAATATTAGGAGCCTGTATTTCTGTTGGTCGTGATTGATTGTGCCAATTAATAAATTCATTGATAGCAGCAAGGAATAGAACACTATCCGGTGTGGGAAAACGGTACTTAAATACTGCGTCATTCTTAATCGGATATTCTGCATAGTTCAATGGTACCCTCGGAGGCAATGGATCTGGCTGTTCATCAGGCCCTAATAAATCAACTGGATTCAAAAGGTTACTCTGTTTTATGATTTCTTCAAAATTTAAGAAATCCTGCCATCTGTTCGCAAAATAAGTCTCATTATTTCCGCCAAGCTTATTTAGATTTTCACGAATTTTTGCAATTGTTGCTGTTTCGTATAAAACATTTAATAAAGCATCATCATTTGCCCTGTAATGTAGCATACCATAAGGTTGATGCGTGTATCGGGTTGTAAATGTGTATGTCGATCTATTAAAGAAATCGGGTCTTGTAGCATACAAAGCTCCTTTTACCTCTTCAGGTTTAATTGGTTTTTTAATTCTGACCGCATACATTGGGTTTGGCACACTAATTTTAGAATCATAGTCTGGATAATTAGAATGGCTGCTAATTCCAAAAATGGAATAGTGCGTACTTTCTCCGGCTCTTGGCTGAATGTTTGCTGCCGTAATTCCGTTTGCAGGATCAGCAAAAAGATATACTTTATAACTTGGATAATAATTTACTTCCTGCTCTTTTGGTTTCTGCTCTTCATTTTTTTCAATGATAATATGATCATATTTTGGATCCATTTCCTGGGTTCCGTCTTTTTTTATTTTAAAATTAGGATCATTAATAATTAATACTAAATCCTTATCTGTTCCGATATTGTCAGCTCGTACAACTTTAAACTCTTTTCTGGATTTTACAGGAATAGGGTTGGTACCATCAAAACAACTTTTAGTAAATAAACGAACAGCACCATTCATCCATTCAACCGAATTTCCGTTGTTATCATTATATTGCGGATGTTGAGCTAATTTAAGTCCTTTGAAAGTAAGCTGATACAAACCAAAATGTTTTTGTTCTGTATCAGGTAATGGAATTGCATTGTTATTTGCGTCTAATATATATTCACCATTTTGATCTACCTGAAAAGCTTCTTCCAGAACCTCTTCGATGATGACTCTTTTGTTCCAGATTCCTCGCGTTTTTTCTACTTGTAAAGTGTCATTTCCCTGACTGTCTTTTTGTAAAACAATTTCTCTATGAACAGTTTTCAGAGCCTGTGGTAACTGAACCTGAAAATTAATTGGGCTAGGTGTATTCCAGTTTTCAGGGGTTAACATATTTTCAACCAAAGAACACAATTGGTTTACCGGGCTCTTAATTTCTTTGATTTGCTCAGAATTTATTGTAGCATCACCATCTGAAAGAAGGCTTTCGCTTACTTCTTTTTTCAGTACTTCAATAGTAGCATATTCAAATTTTCCTACAGTAGGAACAACGGTAATATTCTGAACGATATAGTTTTCGTCCCCAACCGTTAAAATACCTCCAATAAATCTTTTTTTATTGTCGTTAGTTAAGTTAATTTTAATTTGTTCACCGCTGCTAAGAATTTTATACTCTTTAATTTTAATGATTGAAGTAAGTTCATTTGTGGGGCTATTGGTAATGTCATCGATTTTGGCATGCTCAATTTGAGGAAGACTATCCCTGTAATATACCTTAAAATAATCGGCAAATAGTTCTTTATTATCAGGATAAATTTTATCCTCAAGTAGAGCATCAGTATTACTCATCCCATCAGGAATAGGATAACTTAGTAATTCCTGAATAGCATAATATTCAAAAAGAAGTCGAATGTAAGTTTTATCTTTTACCGAGTCATCATCGAAAAGTGCTTTAAATTTGATTTGTTCGCTTATTGAGGTAAACATTAACGGATTTTCTTCTGTAATCAACAGTGAATTAATTCCGGTTGGCGGCAATAAGGTATTCTTTGGTTTAATCTCAGAAGTAATCTCCAATTGTCTTCCGGATGTTGCTCTTGAAAAAATGTTAATACCATATCCTTGATAAACATAGGTATGCAAACCTGTTTGTTCCTGACGAACATTTAAAAATGATTTTCCGGATTCTGGAATAATAATCGGAGCAGGTTCATAGGCGCCAGGAGTTAATGCTGCAGTAATATTAGAGTATTCAGTATCACAAGCTAATTCAGGTTTTACCCAAGTGGTATCTAAGTCCTTGATTTTGTAATCAACACCGGCATAGATAGGGAATGTAAAGGAGCTTCCGTCGTATTCTGTTGTAGAACTAAAAAAAGCAGTATTTACACTATAATCCGTGATATCATTCATATACAAACTCACATATCTTTTCTTACCATCAAAACTATAACCATCAGGATCTGTAATTTTTGACGTCTGTTCATCTTCATCTGAACCTGCATTAAGGCCAGGTAAAAATTTACTCAATTGTACAGGAAGAGGCAAACGTTCTGTATTTACAGAAGTTGGAATACTCATAGAAAGGTGCTGCACTTCTTTAGGAGTCGAACCTCCTTCTAAATTTTTAAGTGTAATATACTCTGTTAGATAAATGTATTCTCCGGAAAGAACAGTTTCATCAATATCAATACATCCTAAACCTAACATTCTGGCAATATGATAATCATTTGCAGCAATGTTTAATAAATCGAGATTAGATATTTCAGTTGAATTTTCTGCAAATTCGGCTGCTTGGCCTTCTTTAGGTTCGTTGGTAGGAACACTATCCTTAAATTTAATAGTTTCTAAAGCAGTAGGATTCTTAGCAACAAGACTTAACTCTAAGTAACTCTCAACAACTTCTTTAATGTTTTTATCATCATCATCGGTTGCACGTCGCCATTTATCTTTATAGTTGTTTACGTTTACGTATTGACCATCATTAAATTTTAACCATTTTCCGTTAACAGCATTTAGTTTTGGCTCTAATTGTTCAAATGCTTTATTATCATCAGTAGTCAAAGCATATTTTCCTTTTAGATCCCAATCTCCATTTTCATTTGCATGTAGGATAAAATCAGCATAAAATTCAAAATTGATTTCGTTTAATAAACAACTGCTTGCTTTAAATCGGATGCTTCTTCCATTTTCTGCAACGACACGTATTGTATTTACTTGTGTTGAAGAATAGGATTTACGATTACTAAGTCTTTTTGATGCAACAATGCTATTTTCAGCAACAGATAATGTTTCTAATTTTACAATGCCTGAGTTGTTTGCTGAACTAAATTTTAGCTCTGCAGCAAAAAATAATTCACTTTTATTTTCAATCTCAATAATCTCATTTCCATAAGCCTGAATAAAGCCCGACGGATTGAGCATAGGATCAATACTAGCTGTTGTTAACAGATACTTTGCTTTGTTTTTAAAATTGATATAGATCGACCTTAATCCCGTTTTATAAACCCATAATGCATTACGGCTATCTGTAGTCTGAGGATTTTTTGTTAAGTCTAATTTATGTGCAACTTTAGTATAAGCCGCTCTGTATACTTTTACGAAATCATCAGGTTTGTTAAAATTAAAATTTGTTCCTGTAAACGAATTACCTTTAGGAAGATGGTTTGCTCCTAATTCTCCAGCCAAAATCCAACGAAGATGAATTCCTTTTGTACTGTCAATTCCTCTTGAACCCGCAGCAGCAATTTGCAAAAGAGTTGATTGTAAAGCTGTTTTGCCAGAATCGATATCAACAATGTATAATTCTTTTGTAACAGTAAAGTTGATGTTTATTCCCAAGGGATTACTCACTTTGGTAACCACAACAGGTGCTGCAAAATTCCCGATAAGTAAAGGTGTTCCATCAACTCTGATGGCAACTTCAAGTTGAGATGATCCGGCAATAGTAACGGCATTTTCAAGTTTAAAAACGAGTCCATTAATATTACTGGCATTATGAATTCTTGTTCCGGCTGGCAAAGTTAGTGCAACGCGGCTTTTATTTTTAAGTACCAAAGCTCCCGCGGCCTTATGTACCGCCAAACCTCTTCTTAAAACCGGATAGACTAATTTGTTTTGAATAATACTTACATTGGCTACACAACCAATTTGCGCACTTGATAAATCAGTATTAAGCTTGTTTAACTCGGTTCCTAAAGTACTAAAATTAGGAACTCTTATGTAATCTGAATTTAGGATAGAAATACTGCCACTTTTTAATACCGGTGTCTTTCCCAGAAAAGAGGTAAGGGGAGTAACTAATTCGCTGGCATTGTCTACAGTACTTGTTACGCCGTATACAAAAATTTGCGATTTTAGATTTAAATCTCTGTATAAATCTTTTACTGCATCAGAATTGTTTACCTGCATACCATCCGTAACGATAACAATAACATCCGGGATTACAGATAAATTGTTTACCGCTTTTAAACCAGATGCCCAGTGATCAGATTGTTTGTTAGCCCTGCCTGAACCAAATGAATTGGTCCAGGTTAAAAATTCAGCTTTATTACTCGAAATTCTTTTTTGAATAACATTATCAGATCTTAAAGTAGCATCGTTATCAGACATTCCGATTAATGAAAGTGTTATGTTACTCTGAGCTTGAGAATTGATAAATGAAGTTAGCCCGCTTCGTATATGCTGCGCTTCGGTAGCGTTTATCGAACCCGATTCATCGACGACGATAGCGATATACGTTTCGCAGCCTGAGGATTGGCTTTCTTGTAGATTTATAGAACTCATTTTTATTGTTTTTTAAAGATTTATATTTTCTAATGCTAATGCTATTGGCAATATTTGTTTATCAACTGAAACGGTCAAAGGACTGCTAGATTCAGTATTCCACATTCTGTAATCAAACTGAATGTCCAGATTAGCCTCTGTGATTTTTTTACTAGTATGCATAATTAAGGCCTGAGAATAATCTTTAGAATGCAGCACAGTATACCCAGTACCACCAACTATCGAAATAGAATCCTTGATTTCTTCTATCGGAATTTTAGGAATATTAAAAGGCTCCGGATTACGAATTAAAAGTGCTACGACATCACCGGTAGTTGTATCGATAATACGATTGACTTCAGTTCTTTGAGCAGGATCAAGCGGAGATAATTTTAAGACTCCCTCGATTACACGATCAAATCGATGTTGATATTTTAATACCATCGCATCACTTAATGCGTTTGGTAATCCGGCAACAACATCAGATAAAGCCTGAATTTGATCCGGAACTAAATTAAGTTTAACATCAAATAATGCTTTTCTGGAATTAATTACAGCACCCAATTCATCTTTCTCTTCAATTGCATAACTGTGTATTTGTTCTGCAAAGTTTTTGTAACGTGATGTTTGAAATCCAAATTGATGTACTAAAACATTTTCGTTATCGGTTGGAGATTTATCCGGATTATCATGAAAAAAGTTTTTAACTAAAACGGTATATAGTTTTGAAGGTTTTAGATCTGTCAACGTTACTTTAAAAAAGCTTGATTTTGGTTTTAAAGCAGCTCCAATTTTAATTTCACATTTCAGGTCAGGACTTCCTTTAATCATGTTTTGCAACATTTGAATATTTAAAGGAATTCTTGGATCCTTATCATCATCCCATGATGCATTATCTTTTTCTGCTCTAGGGTATGTTGTTGGTTTTGTTGTTGATTGTACCGGCAATGGATATGGAATAAGAACATCATTTAAAGGATCTTTGATAATCAGATTCAACACACCTTCAACTTTTGGTTTACCGGCATAAGCTGTCCAGTCTTTTAGCATATGATACACATATGGACTTGAAAAAAACAACGACACTTTACATTGTTCATTCCCGTAGAAAGAAGGTTTAGATAATAATAAACTTCCGTCAGCATTAGGGTAAGAGCGGTTGTAATCTAAATATTGTCTTAACGAAGTCAGGGGTGATTTTGATAATTCTGTTAATTCATTTTTAGCAGGTGCTTTTTGACCCACTGGAACTACAGGATCAGGAACAGGATAATGCCCTACAGGTCCTAATGTTTTGAAACCATAATAGTAATTAAACTTAGTGGTATCTTTATTATCTACTCTATCTGTTAAGGTAAAATCTAAGCAATAAGTAGTGTTTGGTCTCCAAATAGGCTGAACGGTATTATTAATGGCAGCTTCCATTGCTTTATTATCTTCAATAACAGCTTCACGACCAGGTATGGTTAAATTGTGCATAGCACTTTCCTTCGTTAACCAGTCAATTTGTTGAATATAAGTAGTGTAATCTACTTCATTGTCATCGTCTGGATTTCCTCCGGCTGAACAAATAATACTATTGATCGTTAATAATTTTGAAGGTTTTATTGCTCCTTTATATTGATATTTAATAATAGTGTCTAATCCTGTAAGATTCGCAGTAGCAGTTGTCAGAGCAGATGCAGACGACACAACAGAAACAGTTGTTGCCGTATGTAAAGAACAATTATCAAACTGATCATTAAATAGAGAGAAATAAATTCCCTTCTCATTTTGTTTCGAAGAAAGCATTAAAATTTCATTCTCTGTAGGTTTGTTTTGAATGATAACAATAGATGCTTTATCATCTTCACTTCCTCTTTCTATAAGTCTTGTAAGTTCTAATGAAGTATTAAATACGAATAGATATTTTGCATTGTATGCAATAACAGAATTGTCAGCCAGGGTGCTATCAGATAAATAAACCGCAGAATCAAAAATGGTATCATTTTTAACAATGGTAATAGTAGTTCCGTTAATTTGAGCTAATCCAAATTTTTCGTTTGTCATTTTAACGGTAAGTAAGATTTTGCCATTTGCGATTACAGCAGCTGTAATTTCAGAAATTGATGGTTCAGAAACTAATTTTGTCTCCGTCACTGTGATTGCTTTCGTACTTGCATTAATACTAAAACGAATGATTTTTTTATTTTTTGTAATAAGGCTAAAATCAGTAGTACTATGCTGAAGAACCTCAATAGCTACTTCATCGATTTTTATGCGACTCACAATAGAACGATCAGTACCGTTAACCCAGTTGATTTGAGTTTCATTTGCCAGCGTATTGATCCAAAGCAATTCATTATTCAACAATGGAAGCAATTTGTTGAAACCTGTCGAATAGGTATTCATATACTGCATTCCGAAGCTTTTGTTTAATTCGGAATCAAGCTCAATAATGGCAGTTGTTACGGCAGGGTTTATACAGCCAACTACAAAAGTATCATCGATAATGGCTTGTCCAATTCCTTTGCACTGAGTAGTATCTAATGCCTGAGTAAGTAATAAGTTATCATTTACAACTTGCATCGATGTTACTAAACCATTCAATAAACGCTCTCTCAACAGATTTCCTTTAGCATCAATTTGCGCTATAACAGTCGTGTTTGGAGTTGGATGAAATGAAATTAAGTAGGTGTCATTGTATTTGAAAATTTTATCAAACGAATAAAGAGCTTTTCCAGTGTATCCATAAAAACGAGTAAAAGTCAATGGCTCAGAAGTTCCAGTTGGATTATCGTTACCAGCATCAGCTTTTAATTTTGCTAATTGCGTTAACAATTTATTATACGCATCCAAATTACTAGGTTTAGACATAATGAATTCGCCATTAGTTGAAGCATAACTATTATTAAATAATGCAGCAATTTTATTACGGACGTCCAAAATAGCCTCAGCATTTGCGGCTACAGGACTAATTACAATTTTATCGATTTTATTTTTTGATAAAACATCGCTCTTATTGTCAAATAAAGTGATAGCTGTCCTTAATTCAGCTTTAGTATAAATCAACTCGTCAGAAACTGCTATGCTGCTGTTTTTACTTATTTGAACTAATTTATATTCAGCTAGTTTAGCACCTTCTTCAAAAACAGAAGTATAAGCGCTTATTTTTACGAGTTTGGCTTGAGTGGTAAGTCTTAAAGTGGGTTCAATCGCAGACTCAGGAAAAATAATTTCCAGTTTATCATAGTTTTTGAATGAAAGAGATCTTCTAAAGCCAAAAGGATTACTTTCTGCAGAAATACTCATAAAATCTCCATCTATAAGTTCGCCGTCTACAATTTCAGGAACCTCGCCAACGAGCTTAAAGTACAAACCATTAATCTTATCTGCCTCATATTGAGTTGGGACATAAAAACGTTTTCCAATTTTTTTGTTTAAGAAATTGGTGAATTCCGGCTCAATCTGATCAGATATACAGAATAACTTAGAAGGCGTGATTCCAAATTGTTCCGGAACATGCCAGCCAGGTTCTCCACCACTTAAAAATGAAAAAGGATTAGTAGCCAATACACGAATACTATCATATTGATCAATTACTTTTTGCCATTGCGCCCAAGGTAAATCTTTTACAAGATCTAATGACGAACCTTTTGGTAAAACAGCTTCAAAAGGATGATAAGGCACCCAGGAATTTCCATTCCAGGATTTTAATCGAATTGATTCAATAGCATATTCGTGTTTTACCTGACGAAGTTTTCTACCTGCTTTTGATGTTGCTTCAGGGGGCATTAAATCTGTATAATTTTTTGCATCGGCTGTATATCCACCAATTATTTTAGAAAGGCTACTATTAGGCAACACTCCTTTTGCCATTTTAATATCGATGTACGTATCTAAAGGGATTATTTGAGAAATTGCAGTCGCATCCGGCATTTCATCGAAATAATTAAGTAAAAAAGCCTGATTGGTAAGCATGTGTACACCTTTTACAGCATCTGCCGTTCTGTTGTCCTTAGCGTCTCCATAAGTTCCTTTAGGAAGCGGGCTGTATGGCGTACGGTCTACAATTCTGTTAATATCCCATTGAAGTTCAATTAAGAAGTTTTTACGTACCCTTACAAAAGCAATTTTTACACGAACACTTAATTCAATTTTTGCATAAATCAAGAAAGGTTTAAATGATTCTACAGAGAATATGGTATCTAAAACAATTTCAACATTGATGATCCAGATTTTAATCTGAATTCCTCCTCCGGCAGCAATATAACCACCCATCTGAGGACGTTTGAATGAAATTTTACCGCCCATTTCTAAATAAGCCCACAATTTGACTTTTGCAGGTCCAAAACTTTTCTCCAGTTTAAAGTCTAATCTGGCACCGGCTTCAATTCCCTGAGCCGATAGCATAATAAACGCTTTAGCCGTAAACAAGGTTAAGATCCTTGCTGTAATCGGGTCTTTTTTAGATCCGATATTGATGTACCACGGTTTCTGATTTTTAAAGAAAAACCCAGCTTCTAATAAAGCATGTAACTGGATGATTTCTCCACCAGCCGCAGGCATTTGAAAATCTGCTCCTGCTGCCATTTCCAACGAATCATCTCCAAAGGCAACCATTGCAAAAAACGGAGGTGTACTTTGATCTTTCTCAATAGGGCCTAATCGGTCACCAAGAACACTTAATCCTGCCTCAATATAAAATAAGGTAGGCAATGAAAGTAATAACATAGCTCGAAGTGTCAATATACTTCCACCTGTAGTTTCAAAAGTTGCACCAGCTCCAATAGAAAATGGTGAATCATATTGTAAAGAGTCTGGCGGACCGCTGAATTTTCTAATATTAATACCCGCTTTTGGGTGTTTATAATATTCGTACCAGGAATTATCTGTTGTTAATCCGGCAGCTTTTTTGGTAGCCACATATCTAAACCCTAATAAACCTCTGAAACCGGTGATCGAAATAAATCCAAGCGGAATACCGGTAGGCAATTCAATACTTGCATCAACTAAAAAGGCAGGATATTTAGGCGCAAAACGCATTCCGACACTTCCGGTAATTTTAGCTTTTGGTAATTTTAAAGAAACCTCTCCGATAAATTCCTTTGACACACCTGGCTCCGGAAGCGAAATCATACCATGAATAATAGCCATAGCTGATTCTTGTGTAGCTGTTCCGGGAATCATCAAATCGACTTCGATAGTCTGAATTCTTAAGAAAGAATCTGCTTTTTTACCGTTTTCAGGATCGTTATCTGTTGAATAGTAATATTTAATACCTTCACCACGAGCATCTAATCCTAATGGATTAACGCTGATAGCACCATCAAACCCCCAAAAATTATATTTACGACCATTGATTTGAGTTGAACCAAAACTGATATTGGTTACCGACATTTGAACTGGTCCAAGATCCAGCGGAGGTAATCTAATAGGAATTGGAATAGAACCTCCTTCTACTTCAATACTTCCATCACTGTAAATACGAAGTTTTTCAATATCAAAACCTTGACCTTTGATTAAAGTGTTCATTAATCCTTCAGGGAAAGATACATAGCAAGAAGTTCCTACGTAATAATCATCATCTTCTTTTCCTAGCTCAAAACTATGAAAATCGAAGTTTACAAAATTAAATAAAGTAGCTCTAGGTTCACTTGCTTTATCAAAAGAGGCAGTAAGATTAAAGTCGCCATCATCATAGAGATGTCCTTCAAGTGATGCATGGAAAGAACTACCGTCTGGGTTTTTTAATTTGTTTATAATTAATTGCCCTTTAATGTTTGAGCCAATGACCTTGTTTTGTTTGAAAGAAATATCAAATTTATTGAAACCAATTTCGAAACCACGGCTAGGAGAACCAATTTTTTTCCAGAGTGTATTCTTATTTTCAAGTTTTGATAAAAATGCCTGATAATCTTTAGCATTATTAAAAGTATAAATAGTCGACGGGGTAACCGATGAAGATACTAATGTTGACTTAGTTGTTAGTTTTAAAGGATAATTAAAAGGATATGGCAAACTGCTTGTAGCACTTAATTCTTGTAAATAAACAAGTAATTCATCATAATCTGCAATTTGTTTTATTTCTACAACATCAGTTTCTTCGTTCGTTTCAAACATTGTAAGTGGGTAAACAAAATCAAATTTGTCACCAAAATAACTAAAAACTCCAGTAGTTACCGGAACTGTTTCCAGATAGATATCTCCAGAAAGTCCGCCAGTTCCAATCAATAGATCTGATGCACCAATTTTTAATGTCGTGGTTGTACTTCCTTGTCCTTCTTTCTCATAATCATGAAACCATTTTGAAGGTAAAGTAACAGAAATTGCACGAGCGTAAACTCCAATAAAATCATTAGGACGCCCATCTGCATCTGCTTCCGGAATATTGGTTTTCTTGCTTAAATCGACTTTTAAAGTGTCTAATTCAAGAATTAATCCTGTGTTGCCAATCATGGCATGAGGCGGTGTCAATGTACCTGCTAATTCTACCTGATAACCAATGCCAGCTTCTGTATCTGCATACAATTGTGCTTTGGCAAATACAAATATTGATTTTGCAGCAGGATTTTCATAAGCAGAACCATCTGCACCAACAGGTCTTAAAATAGTTTGAGGAAACTCAATACCGGCACTTAGCTCAAGAGTAGCTTTAGCCTTTGGCATGATAATTCTTCTAATATGAGCTTCGATACCATCTGGAGCGATAATATGGTAAAATTGCTGTAGTCGTATTTTGCTATCCTTTAAATCTGATTTTAGAATATAAGTTGCATATAAAAGCAATGAAATTGATTTTTTGATTGCAGGATTATTATTTATAAGTGCTATTACGCTTGCAATAGATTGCTCAACGCCCACCGGGAATTTTAACTCTTGGTAAGATGGATCATTTGCAATGGCTTGTAAATCATTAATGTCTTTTAAAAGCTGTTCATATTTTGTAATTCCTTCGGCAGCTTCAACAAAAATATTAAGCATGTGTGCAATTACTTGTTCTTCGCTAATGCGGAAAACTTGCAGACCTACTGCATAAAAATCTTCTAATGAAAACGAAAAGCTACTTGAACTAAATGTTTTAATAAACGCCAGGATTTCCCATTGGTATTCAAGCGTGATAGGGAATGATGAGATATCTGAATCGCCATCTTTTAAGTCAGGATTAAGGACAAGACCTAAACCAAACGGTAATGGAAGAGCCAATTTTTTGCTCGTTACGATATCAAGACTATAAAAGGCCGAGTCACCACGGTACCCTTTTGAGTATTGTAAGTTTTTATAATGTATTTTATCAAAAATGGCATTTAAACCATTTTCAACAAATGACAAAAATTCGGGTAAATCATCTACAGTGACTATCTCAGATAATCGAGGATAGTATCTTGCTGTAGCTGTAGGAATTGGAACCGCTGGAATTGGATTAGTTGGCATATGCTAATTTTTTTTGACTTTAATTTTTGTTCGTATTTTGCATGATTAAATTCTGGTTGTTACAACCAATTTGTGCAATCAAATCATTAATTCCTTTATTCAGGTTATGAGGTTTGCCGAAATTTTCCGGGCTTAAATAATACTTACAAAAAGTTGCTAATTTTTAATTGTTTTCAGCGTTTTTTCCTTTTGATACTGTAAAAGTCAGCCTAAATTTGATGTTTAAAAAATTTGTGCTTAGTGGTTTAACAGGGATGTTCTATGACTTTACAGGGTTGTAAAGTAAACGGATAATGTTTAGGTTTGGCTTTTGGGAAAAGTCAATAAAAGACTAGGAGAACTTGTAGGGTAAGTTCCTGAGTGTAATAGAAATGTTTTTGAGTTTAGTTATCTCACTATTTTTTACCTAGTTTGATACTCTATTCCCGTTGTATCAACATTAATTTTTACTATATTATGTTTGCTGATGGGGCTATATTTAGGTATTGAGTTTTTTGAGGTAAATTTTTTTAAACAAAAGCCCAAGGAACTTGTCTTTACAAGTTCCTTTATTGAGGCTAAACGTTGAAGTTCATAACTTAGAAAGTAAATAATTTACACTTGAACATCTGAATTTTGTAACTAATTTAAAAAGAAGTAGGTGGTAAAAATTCGTCATTTAAAAACCAATCTATAATATTTTGAGAATAATTGCTTAAATGCGCAATAGTTTCATCTCTATCAAATAATTCTATATCTTGATCATCATCACTTAGCCCTGGATCAAATCTAGCTTCTTCGAATGGATTTCCGTATCCAACATAGCTTGTTGCTAAGGAAGGAATTTCATTAATATAATCATCATCGTTATCACCAAAATAAAATATTTTTCCAACACCTCTGTACTCAGGATCTGTTGATGATAATTCACGATTAAACCCTTCCCATGCACCTATGCGTCCTGAAGAATCAATGAGTTGTTTTGTTGTCACCAATTGGTCAACAAAAGATTCTCCATCTCTCCAAAAAGTTTCTTCGGTCTCTATAATGTAAGGAGGGCGGGTTTCATAATCTCTAGTTTTTATAAATATAGCAGTAATGGTTAGAATATTTTTATATTTATTAAAAATTTCTTCGTTATTTTCTGAAGAATCTTTGTAATAAGTAATCCATTGTATTTCAGAAAATAGTTTTTTCTCTATTATTTTTACTTTACCATTTTCTAAGTATTCTTTGTTATGAAGACCTTCAAGTTCTGCTTGTTGTGTAGTGATTATTTTATCTGATAGGTTCTTATATTGTATATTCATTTTAATTTATTTTAATGGTTAAATCAGGCTGCAAACGTCTCCCATTTTCACCTTTAACAAAGATATTGAAATCTATTTTGAATTTTCCTCCTTGGTTTAAATTTGGTTTTATAGCATTATTATGTTTAATCTGAAAAAGTTCGTCAGATAGCATGTGGAATTTTATATTGTTACCCGATCCTTCCAGTCTAATTATGTTATTTGAGCTTATTTTATCTAAAGGGATACTATTTATTTTGTTTAGATTACCTTTTGCTTCTTCTAAAGGTTTGTAAAACTTTTCCAATCTTAAAAAAGTGTTCTGAGCAGCTTTTGGATCTGCACTCAAAGAATATTTTCTTTTTAATAATCTCGCTATCAATTCTTTGTTTTCTATAAATGTATTACCGGATTCTAGATAGATTTTTTTTAATTTGTCTGCAAAGGTATAACCTCCTAAATCTAAATCAGGAACAATATCTTGATACAAAGCAGAGCCGGAAATTTGAAACTCATCAAGGTTCTCTTCTAACTTATATTTTTTTAATAAGTTTATTAAATAAGAATTAAAACTACTTAAATGCGTTGCAGAGCCAAAACAAAATGGTACGGAGCCTCTAGTTGTTGAAAACTCATTATATTTCTCCATAAAGCCTATTACTTGCTCATATGTTTTAGGTTTTGCAACTCTATAACTTTTTAAAACAAAACTTGTAATTAATTCATCTTTGAGACCTAAAGCTTTTCCTTTTCTGATAATCTCACAAAATTCCTGCTCAGTATGAACAAGTTGATTTGTTCTAGTATAGAAAGTCATATCATAACCTTTAACTTTTCTAACAATTTTATCATATTTGAATAGAGAAAATCTTGGGGGCCTAGTTGTTTCAGTACCAACAGCTATATCTTCTAAAATTCCATATAATTTATTTTGCTGTTTGATTAATATAAGACTAATTTTGTCAAATATAATTTTGGCAAATTTATATATGCCGAAAGTTAAATTTAATACTGGACCAAGGGGATTAGAATATATATTAGCACCACGTCTATATAAAGAATATAGATTTTCTACAAAACCATCAACTATTTGAGCTGGAGCATTTGCATAAGATAATAGTAATCTAGCTCTAATATTCGCTTTAATAAGATTTTCTGTTGTAGCTCCTGCTCTTACACTTTCTACTAATAAAAAAGATTGTTTCGTTAGTGCAATACTAGCAACGCCAACCATTCTTCCTGCATTAAGAGATAAACAAAGTAGATTTAATGCATTTGAAAAGTTTTTGAAACCTTTACAAAAATCATCATTCTCATCACAATCACCAGCAATTATACTTATATAATTCAAAATTTGAGAAGTAAATGTAAGTGTATCAATAACAAGATTTAAACCTTCTATACTGATTAAACCAATACTTTCTCCTCCAACAGCCGCCCATCTAAGATGTCTCAATTTAGATAGATTGCCTACTGCTGTAAATGTTAGTGCAATATCTACCGCATACCCAATCATAGTTTCAATATCACTTCTGTCACCTTCCTCATCGATATGAGCTAAAACAAATGCGGGAATAAAGGAATTCACATTTTTACCATTTTCAATGATGCTATCTCCATTAACAGTAGCGATTGCCGTTTTTGTTTCTAAATTTGTATTCAATAAACTAACTGGTTGGAAAAGATTGTATGTTCCATAAAGAACATTGATTTTTCTTACGCTCTTATAGAATACGTCGCATAGATCAGAATGATTGTTAATCCATTTGTCATAATCCGGAGAGGTTAGATTTGGAGCGCCACTGGTACTACATCCCCATGTTTCAAATTCTTGATATGCTTTAATTTTATTTTCATTGATTACAAAACTAAAGTTGTCAAAGAAAATTCCATATTCTTTTTCAGACTCATATGGTATCACCATTGGAGATGCGTCCTCATGAATAACCTTATATGTATAAAATTCCTGATCAATAAGTTCATCAGGTAAAGAAGTTATTTGTTCTGCGGAATAAGCTGTATTATGTGAATAAAGGAAAAGAAAGTTTTTGTAATCTTCTTCATTTGAAAAATTAGAATTACCATTAACATTTTTAAATCCAATAGTATTAGCCTTTATTGTACCATCATCATTATAGGGATAATATTTACTAAACTGCCATAATGCATATAGGATTTGTACAAATTGAGATCTTGTTGATGTAGGTTTAAAATTAGTTCCTAGTACCCAATTTGATAAACCTAATAATCCTTCTTTAAAATTAGTGCTTTTACTCATTTTAAGATAGAGTACTTCATAAAGGGTCTGATGTGTATCACTATCATACTCTATTAGAAATTTTTCTAGAAAAGAGTCGATTTCATTTATGTTTGTCGCGTTAAACGAAGCGACAATATTAACAACCAATTCTTCGTCATGTAGCCTTTCAAAATTATCACTTAATTTATTTTTTATCAAATATTTTAGTATTTTGATTTTATCGTCAACAGACAATACCGAAAGTGATTGTGAGCTAAGTCCAATTGCTAACCAATATAATTTTTCATCTCTTGAGGCTTCTAATATTTTTAATTGATTTATATATGCAACTTTATAATAGTCTGATATATTTTCGTAAAACTCATTAAGAACATCCAAACTAGGGATATTAAGAATGTCTCCAGAAAGCCATTCATTTATTTGTGTATTTACGTAAGAATCTAAATTACCGTTGCCTAATATTGTAAACAATGGAAAAATCTCAGAGCTAATCATGTTAATCATCAAAGATATTTTAGTGATTAGCAGTGCTGATGAATCTTTTGCATCATCATTGAAAGAATTAACAATAGGAATTCTATTTGTGTAAAATAGGTGGGCATTATGCATAACCTCCTTGTTAATATCTATTACCGTTGGTATTTTATCTACAGGAATAATGATATTTTCATTGTAGTCTAAAATGCTTACTTTTTCTTTATAGTCAATAATAAATTTTTCTAATTTGTAGAAATAATTGTATGGAGATTTTATATGTAATCTTATCACTTCAATTTGATCACCATCTTTTGCAAAAAGAAGATCGCTATCTTTTAATGCAAATTCCTTTAATTTATCACTAGTGATAATGTTTGCTAAATATTTTAAAAATTCACTTTGTAAATAATAACCTGCTGAAATTTGCTTGTCAATTCCATCCAAATCTTCAAGGTTATACTTAGCTTTATTAACATGTTTATAAATATTTTCAGGTTTTCCAATTGCAAATTGAATAACGAATCCATCTAAATCAAATTTTAATGATTTTGGAATAAAATTAGATTTTTTAACTACTTTTCCGGGTTTTAATACTACTGCGTTTTCCATTTATGTTATTCCATTTCTAATTTAATATTTAAATCTAATCTCAGTTTTGATAATGTTAGATCAGGCATATGTTCACTATATCCTTTACTGAAATGATATTTCCTATCTATTGAATAAACCAAAACACTAGTATCGGGTTCTAATAGCTTTTTCTTTCCTTCTTCATCCTCAGCTACTATGGCTAGTTTATATTTTTGATATTTTATATTTTCAGGAGATAATAATTCATTACCATCTTTAAATAAATCAATCAAAAACAAGCGAGGGTTTTTTAAACCATTAGAAATTTTTGCTTTTATTATGTCATTTTCAGATTTGGTTAATCCTAGAATAATTTTACCAGGTGTAGTGCCATCAAGAGTTTTTAATTCTAGTCCAGTAATAGTTTGTGTTTTATCTGTGAATAATTTTAAATTATAATAATATGGATCCGGTAACTCGTAGGTTTTATTTTTAGATACTGTTCCACTTGCAGAGGCACTAGTTTTTGTATCAGGTGTAGTGCTTCCGGTTGCGGATACAGCATTGTTCATAACATCACCGGCTTCAGTAAGATAGGTTACACGAGCAACAGCAGGAGTTTCTTCAATTCCGGTTTCTATAACGTCGTTTACGGTTAGAGTTTGTGCAATCGAAATTCCTTGCTGTTTATTATCATAAAATTCATTGATAAGATTCAGTTTCTCACAAGTCATTTTTGAAAAACTACTATCACCACTTAATTTTAATAAAGGCTGTGCATCAATTAAACTAAATACATCATCAAAAAAATTAGCTTCTCCGGTTAATGTAATTTCCTGCCCGTTTGCATCTGTTATTTTTTCACCATCATATGTATTTGTCATACCCTGATAAAGTAATATACTTAGTGTTGCAATATTTTGACCTGCAATGGCAGGAGTTGTAAGCTGTACATTTGAGGTTAAAAGCTGATAATTGCCATCGGCATCTGGCGGGATTCGCAACGCATCAGCATTGATAAAATTATCTTTCTGTGCGTTAGCTATTTTTCCAATTTGACCGTATAGTGCAGTATTTTTGTTATTATCTGTTGTTAATTGCAAATACAAGTTATTTGTAATAACTGAACTTGCTTGTTCCTGTTTATTTATCAAAACAGGCCAATCAAAAGTTCCGTATTGCGTTTCGGTCATTGGAACAACTTTCGTTGTTGGATTTTCAAGTAATCCCGTTTTTAGATTATTAGCACCAGTTTCATTTATTTTGTAGTTACCATAAAAATCATAACTACGGGTACGATCACTCTGGATATAAACGTACCAGTTGTTTTTTGTGGCAAATTTGCTAATAATGGTATTGTAGATTTCAAATCCTTTTTTTTCAGTTAAGGTTCCGGCAGTCATAACACCTACACTATCTTTAGGTACAAATAAACCATAGAAAGCTGCAATGTCAATAAATTGAGTACTTTGTTCACGTAATAATTTTTTATTAATGTCAGTACCGCTTAGGATAATTTTAGCTTCAGCTTTACGGGCATATTCTAGATTAAAGAGAAATTCACTGTTGTCAAAATTGTGTTTATAATCACCGTAGTTTAATACAACATCAATTCCGCATTCTCCTTCGGCAAAACTTCCTAATGATTTACCAATGTCGATAATAGGCAATTCAAAAGCATCATTTTCCTTAAAAGTCCCATTGGCGGAAACAAATTCTGATTCTTTAAAAAAGAAAGCAGATAACGGAATTGTTAAGTCTGTAATACTTTCATCACAGCCAATAAATTTGGCTGCAAAGGAAGGTGGTGCTAAATCAGTAACGCCATCTGCTGCTTTTCGGCCTCCATGAAAAGCATCAAAATCAATATTTATTTTAGTTATAAAATCTGAGACTACGCCATCAGTTTTAATTAAAGGATCAACAGTTGCATTCGTAAAGAAGTCACTTCTTTGTAAACCTCTGTAAATAAAATATTTTACATTCAATCCCGGAAAAGGTTGCTTGTACGGACGAAGGATCAGGTTTACTTTATCTGAATTACCTGTTTGGGGTTGTACTAAAACAACTCCTTTACAGATGGAATAAGCCTTTTGGGGAGTAGCGACACTAAATTTTGAAGTCAAATTAAATTCAGTAGTGTTAACGGGTCCAAAAGATTGAGCAGGGCTTTGCGTAAAACCTCCTGACTCTGTGAAAAAATGAGACGTTGTAGCCATATATGGATGTATGAAATTATTATTTTATGATATTCTGAGGTTTATAGCAGCCTGTAGAATTTAAGTATGGGTCTGCTGATATAATACATCAGGACGAGAAGAAGAATCCTCCCCAACCAAATCTGCACTTTTTGCCAAAAGGTTAATTGGTTGACAAATTTTGTGGTACTAATGGTTTTTACTTCGACATCTTTTACTTGCTGCGATTTCCAGAAAGCATAGAGTTCCTGTTTTTTCAATTCGCAGTCTACTATGAGTTTATTGTTCTCAAGGCGAACCTTTGGGCTTTTTAAGCTACGCCCTGGTTCGACCTGAGTAACATTCTTAAAAACTACTTTTCCGTTTTGACATTCGAGTAAGGCCCTGAAAGAACTACTGTCTTTTTCGATCTTAAAAATAGTATCGTGTAAAGTTTCTTTGATGGTAGTGGTTTTTACTTTTTCTTCACTTAGAACCGGTTTCGGGCTTCTGCAGGAAACCAGTATTAAGGCTGAAAAAAGCAAAAAAATACTTCGGTTTACGTTTTGGGTCATATAATATAAATTTGATTTTTAGAGCAGGCGGATTGTAATACTTGTATAATCTTTTACAGTATTTTTCTTTTGTGAGGGCAAAGATTAGCCTAAAGTTGTTGTTAAAAAAATAGATGCAAGGAAGTTGAACTACTGTGTTCTAAGATCGTACAGAAGTGTAAAGTGATTGAACTGCAGCTTACAGCGATAATGATTAAAAACAACGTATGAAAAAGAAAGACAGAAAGGAATTTTGAATCAAAGCTTTGCTTGTTTGCTGATCGCTTCTTCTATTTTCTTCAGCTCTATAGTTACCGACGTACATAAAATTTCATATAAAGTCGTACGCGAAATAGGGTAGACCGGACAAATATATTTACGCCAAACAACAGTAGTAGGAATATCTTCTGTTTTGTGTTTGTAATAAAGGTCTTTGATGAGTTTATAACGTAATAACTTATTTCTTTGCGTGCCCAGACTTCTGTTTGTTGATAAAGACATATTTGGTTGAGGTTTAGTGGAATAGATGAGATTAATGTTTTAGATTTTTAGCATGGCGATTTACTCATTTTAAAGAGTCTTTAAAATAATTTCAATTATTGGCATGATTGCGCTACATTCAAAATGAAGTAAGCAAGATCAGATTTGTGTATAAGCAACTTAAAGGAGAGGATACTGCTATTAAAATCTATTGGTTTTACTTTTACCAAAAACAGTATTTTCAAAGCTTTGAAAATATAACGATTCTATAAATTCGGTTGAAGTTGTTTTTCCTTAACCCTTATAAATCGCTTGGGTATGGGTTTTAAATCGTGGATTTTGGATAACTAGTATTGTATATTTAGCGAAAACATAAAGTTCCTTGCGTGACAACTTTCCTTTATAAATCCAATTTCCTTGAAGGTCTTTCGAGATAGTATGACCATTTATTTCATAACTTTTATGATCTGTAATCGGTTTTATCCTTACGCTCATTCTTGTATTGTTTAAAAGTTGTGTTTATTTTAAAGTTTAACCATTCGCGAAATAATACGATAGGTTTAAGATTTGTAATGATTAGCAAGAAAGCCAATAATAATATTGTACTGATATTGTTGTTTGGTTCCATATTAAAAATCTATTTCAGGTTGTAAGTAGTCAAAGGGATCTTGATTAGTGGGTTTATAGTTGTAAAAATCAATTAGTTTAGAAGTTTCTTCTAATTTGGTTTCTATGATAAGTGACACTGGCCTTGGTTCTGCTTCCGGATTCGATAGTATATGCAACCATTGAAACCTTTCCTGATTAATGCAAATTCTTTCCCCGACAGTAAACATTCGCATTTGTTCCGTGCAAAATTGAAGGGATAAGTAGAGTAGGGCAATTCGATTGTTTATCTCAGTTCTATTCATGGCTTCTCTCTAATAACACAGTTCTTAATTTTTTGAGGTCTGATGCAATCAAATAGCGTTCAGAACTATTCGGATTTTCAATTAGCCAGGTTTCCAGTTCCTGAATTTTGGTTTCTATTTGAGAATTTGTCATTTTTTAGTTTTTTTGTTTATGGTTAGGTTTCCTTTAGGTAATTATTTTTTCTTTCTAATTTCAATTTTGTAGCTATAATATTATTGATCTGATAGGGGACTGAAATTGTTTTTTGACCTCCTGTTTTTATCTTTTATCGAATAGAGCAATTCCTGACATTTCAATGTTGCTGTCACTTCATCTATTCAGGATGACCATTATACAGGTATCAGGATAGTCCTTTTTATTTTGCTTAAACAGGATTGTTAACTTTTTTTTCATTGTTGTTTGATTATTTGCTCCATTAATTTTTATTAACTTTGTTTTTAACTCGAAAACAAATATCGAAACTTTTTTCGAATATAAAAATAAAAACGAAACTTTTTTCGATACTATTTTATAATACGTTATATATGAGCACGATAAATGAAAAGATTAACGAAATAGCCATCAAAGAATACAATGGTAATAATAGTAGCTTTGCTAAAGCCATGGGAACAAGTGAGGCAAATATTCGAAATTACAGAAAAGCAACAATGCCTAAATTGGATTTCGTGGTCAAACTTCATGAGACTTTCGAAATAAGTTTCGATTTTCTTTTGTCTGAAAAAGGTATAGACCATCGTTCGAAAAGGAAAGATACTAAAGATTCATTTGAGGAAGAAACGATTGCGTGTAAAATGGTAATAGCAGAAAATGCTTTGTTGAAAGAAAAACTAAAGTTTCAACAGGAACAAATAGAATTTTATAAAAATAATATTGATTTTCTAACTTCACAAATTCCTGTAAAAAAAGCCCTGAGCGCAAAAGAAATTGAGGAGGGACTCAATATTATCGATGAGATTGAGAGTATTTCGCTAAAGAAATCAACTAAATCAGTTAAATGATTCCTTTTCACAAATAAGTAAAGCTTCTAATAGTTCAATAGAAATCTTTCCTTCTAAAAATAATTTACGAAGTAATTTGATATATTCTAATTTTCTTGGAGGCATTGTGTATCTTTAAATTAATAAAATTTTATGGCTATAAACGGTTGATGTTTTCGATGAGTAGAAACATCTTCCATCTTTTAAACTTTCAAAAAAGATATTCATTTCGAAATCTCGATTATATTGTTTTTTCTTTTTTATAATTGGTAATCTTTTGAGCTTCATGTCTATATTATTTAGTTTTTAAAAATAGTAAAATCTGTTTTTATCTTAATTTCTTTCGTTTTATTTAATATTAAAAAAAGGGCTAAACTTTAATTAAAAAGTAAAACCCTGAAATGCCTTTATGTTTTTTTTGAAATGATATGATTCGAGAACATTTTTATTGCATTGTAAATTAGCTTTCATAATAAATCGTTTGATTAACATACCATTAAATTCAATATTTTCTTGTTGGTTTTTGTTCCTGAGGTAACAATTGCTACAATACCTGCAGGAACAAATAAACCACAATAAGTTTCAAAAATTATAACAAAATCGATGCCGCAAAATCAATAAGAGTAAAACTCCCCAATGATTTACTTATATCGATCAGCAGCAATTCGATATTGTTTTTTTTTGATTTTTCCAAAATCTTATTTTTAAATTCACATTTAAAAAATGAGATTCATAATTTTATATTCGATAATTTCCCTGATGATTACCGGAGCGGAATCGATGGTGTTTTTTATAACTTCGACCTATATAGATGTTATAGTTAGTTCATGGAAATAAGATTTGCAGGAACAAAAGAATGAAGTGTATTGTGCCATCTTTTCCACTCCTTTTTTGTGGCCACAATTAATCATCTCTTGGCAGAGTTTTTTTTAGATTTAATACTATTGATTGCTATTTTTGCTTCTAAGTTCAAAGTTTTTTCTTGTTTTTTTGTTCTCAAGACGAACCTTTAGGCTTTTTAATCTACACCCTGGTTCGCTTGAGCAATACTTTAAAAACTTTATTTTGAGTTCGTATTACAATAAAACCTCTAAAACAATATTCTTTTTATTTTAAACTATTTTGTATATAATTGTTATCGTAAGCGTATCGATTTTACTTAGCTTAGAACTGGTTTGTACTAATGCACAAAACCAGCACTAAGACTAAAAAAAACAAAAAAACAATTCATTTTATTTTGTCATTTGATAAGACAAGATCTTAAGAAGGATAAAATGTTATAGTCTCAAAAAACCTTTTATAGCTTTGATTTCTCTTTTTCGTCTACAGACTTTATAGCCTTCGCGGCTTCCGTTATCATTAGTATTTCCTTCAATAGTGTGAATGATATTACCTGTTATTTTTTCAATTAATCCTGTGTGCCCAAGACCTTTTCCTAAATCCAGGATAAAGATATCACCAACCTGAGGCATAGTTTGTTTTAAAAGCGGACTGGAATTGTATTGATCCAGTACACCTCCGGTTTTTTTTAGCGGATTTTTAAGCTTGGTTTGCAGAGCGGCATTTTGTGCACACCAATAAATAAAAGCCATGCACCAGGAATATCCTTTTGTGAGCCCTACGCTTTTTAAATAAATTTCGACTTCGGGACCTGAGTTGCTGTATTTTGGGATTTCTTCAACACCAATTTGAGCGATAGCAATTTCTAATGTTTTTTGAGCAAGTGTCATTGTTGTTTTCCGTTTAATTGTTTGAATTTTTGTAACTCATCAACTAACTGTTGGTTAATAACCATTAGTTCTCTGTGTTGTATTTCCATTTTTTTAATGGTTTCGGTAGCTGCCGTTAATCGTGCAGTAATATCGTCAAGCAGGTCGCGATAATATTTTACTGCATTAACTGCATTGTCAAGTTCTGCAGCTCGATCCTGAGCTAAGGATTTTCTCATAGAGAATATCCAGGTAATAAAGGCGGCAAAAAATGCGGTAAGAGTTGGGTAGATAAATTGTTCCATTCAATGTTTATTATAAGACTTCGATATTTTTTATTAATGAAAAAATGACTGCAATTTTAAAAGAAATGGTAGCTTTTTAATCTTTCATTTAAGTTGTTATTTCCTTTTGAGATTACAAAGATTGGCTTAAAATGGCTGTAAAAAAAATAGATGTATGAGCTTTGCACAGTTATGTTCCAGTACTTTACAAGGTTGTAAAGCAAGTGAACTGTATTATTTTTATCAGGAGTTCTTACAGATAATTTTAAGGATATTATGTAAGTCATTTGTAAGTCAGAGAAAGATTTGAAAATTAAAAAAAATGTAACGGGATATTACTTAATTTAAATTCGTATAAGATGAAAAAAAGCCCGGAACGCAAAAGAAATTGAACTTCGGGCTAAATATTATTGAGGTGATTTATGCTATTTAAAAAAAATCAGTTTAAAGATTCTTTTTCACAAATTAATAATGCTTCCAATAGTTTAATACATATCTTTCCTTCAAGAAATAATTTTCGGATGAGTCTAATGTATTCTAATTTTCTAGTGATCATGATTATGTTTTTATGGTTAAGCTGTAAAATTCGCAATACAGATAATCCGATATTTGAGGTTTCACGTAAAAGACCTTAATCATGATGTAGTTAATATTTAACTTTATCTTAAAAATTAACATTTTGCCAATAAATCAAATTTTATTTTTTTTTATTTTGTAGCATATTAGTTAATGAATCTTTCGTTTAAAGCGCTAAATCATTTTTTTTAATTAAAAACAGATAAAGTACTACTTTTTAAAAATGGGATAAAAAGTATTCCTTTATTTCGATTTAGTCTTTTTTTGTGTTTTTTTTAACTTATAAGATCTAGAAATATAGATTGCTGTAATCACTAAATAAATTGTACTTTTTTAATAATGTAATTTTTTCAGCTTTAAATGTTGTTTTTTCAGGCATGCAATTTTTAAATAAAAAAAGGGTAAAAGTCTAAAACAGACTTTTACCCTTTTTTTATTTAAAAATTAAAAATCACCCATGAGCTGCTACAGCAACGTCAGCCCATTCTTCCCAGGTGGCTAATTTTTGCTCGTAGGTTTGTTTGGCAAATGGTAATGCTACTTTGCCTAAAAACAGACGTAAAGGAGGATTTTCAGCCTCAACCAATTTGATAATTGCCGGAACCGTAGCACTAATTTTCCCGAAAGAATCAGAACGATCTGTTTCCGCAATAGCTTTTTTAATTCCGTCATAAGCGTCAATGCTTGTGCTATTGAATCCATTACCCCAAATATCAGTGATGTAACCGTTTGGTTCTAGTAAAGTGACATTGATCCCAAATTGTTTTACTTCTTGCGCAAGGGTTTCCGTAAGACCTTCCACAGCGAATTTAGATGCATTATATAATCCTAAATTGGGTAAAGTAGCTATTCCTAAAATAGAAGAAACCTGAATGATATGACCGCTTTTTTGATTTCTCATGATTGGTAAAACAGCTTGTGTTAACCACAAACTTCCAAAGAAATTAGTTTCAAATTGCGCTCTTGCTTCTGCTTCGCTTGCTTCTTCAACAGCTCCGTTTAAGGCATAACCCGCATTATTAATCAGGATATCAATTTTCCCGAAGTGCTGATATACTTGTTCTGCCACAGCAAATGAATCTTCGCGTTTGTTTACATCTAATGCGACAGGAAATAGCGCATCACCATATTTTTCTTTTAAATCCTTAAGTGTATCTGTGTTTCTGGCTGTTGCAGCTACTTGATATCCTTTTTCTAAAAATGCTTCTGTCCAGGCTCTTCCAAATCCTTTTGATGCTCCTGTAATTAAAATTGTTTTTGACATGATGTTTAAATATTAATTGTTGATTATAAATTGTGAATGGTTAAATGTGAATTGATGTTTTCTGTAATTATTAGTTGTTTAAAATTGATATTGACTTTTACAATTGATTTTGACTTTTTGAAATGACTGATCGGTCATTTTTGTGGCAAAAAAAAATTAAATAGAATTTTCCTTTATCATAGATTTGAGCGTGTTGGTGATTATTTTCATTTTATTGTTATTCCCGGACATTCTGGCGATTAAGTGCCCGCCCTCCATCATGGCAAACATAACGACTGCAAACTCTTCAGCATTCCATTCGGGTTTAAATTCTCCGTTCGCAATTCCTTTGTGAACACTACTAGCCAGTAATTGTTGACTGGCGTTACAACCTTTGTTTATCTTTTCTTTTATAACAGGATTGGTATCATCAGCTTCTGTTCCAAAATTTAATAACGGACAACCGCCGGTAAGGGGAGGATTAACCGGATTGCTATAGAAATCGATATAAATGAACAATTCGTCTTTTGCCGTTTTGGCTTTGCTTAGTTTTGCTTTAAGCTTATCTCCCAGTATTTTCATGTTATGATCAACTGCGGCGCAGGCAAGGACTTCTTTATTTTCAAAATGCACGTACATGCTGCCTTTAGACAATTTGGTAGCCTCCATTATATCACTCATAGCAGTTGCCGCAATTCCTTTAGTATTAAAAATCGGGGCTGCTTTTTCTATGATGAATTGTCTGGTTTCTTCTCCCTTTGTCATGGTAGTTTTCATTTTACGAGTACAAATATATGACCGATTGGTCATTTGTGCTAATGGTTTTGGTTTTTTGTGATAACTTTAATATTTAAGATCTCGTTTTATAATCAAAGAATCTCACTATAGGAGTAAAGTTTGTTTCACGGAGATTTAAAAATATTGAAGCAGATACATAAAGATTTTTTTTAATGAAAATCTGCATAGAGCAAAATTTAGTGATTTTTGAATAAATATTTTTATTTATGTATTTAACTACGTAGTTTTGTTAAATAAATATTTTGACATATGAAACCGGTAATTGTTCCAATAGAAAATAAATACGCAAATGAGGTTATAGATTTAATCCTGAACATTCAGCAAAAAGAATTTAATGTACCCATTACCATAGAAGACCAACCGGATTTACTGAATATCACTAACTTTTATTACACAGGAGGTGGTTGTTTTTGGGGGGCTTTCATAGCAGATGAATTGGTAGGTACAATTGCTTTAATAAAGTTTAGTGATCAGGAAGCCGCAATACGCAAAATGTTTGTAAAAAAGGAATACCGCGGAAAAGAGTTTTCTATTGCTCAGAAATTATTAGACACTTTACTCCATTATGGTGAGGAAAATGGAATTGATGATTTATATTTGGGAACAGTATCAATATTAGAAGCGGCTTTGCGTTTTTATGAGCGAAACCATTTTATTCGTATAGAGAAAGAATCGCTTCCGGCCGCATTTCCGGTAATGAATGCAGACAATGTATTTTGTCATTTAAAATTAAAAAAATAACGATGAATATAATTGATGAGTCGGGTATTCTGGCCCTTTCGACACGATTGCAACGTCTAAGCGAACAATTGCGAAAAGACGGCGCTTTATTTTATAAATCTTACGGAATTGACTTTGAACCAAAGTGGTTTCCGGTAATTTATACCCTGTATCATAAAGAGGTTCTCAGCGTTGTAGAAATTGCAAACGAAATTGGATATACACACCCTTCGACCATTAGTTTGCTAAAAGAACTGGAAAAGCAGAAATTAATCCGCTCTAAAAAAGATAAAGTAGACGAGCGTAAACGACTTATAGTACTGACGCCAAAAGGGCAGGAGCTTATTTTAAAAATGCAACCCGTCTGGGATGTTATGTCAAAGGTTCTTACTGAAATTGCAGATAACCAGAATAATTTACTTCAGGCGATTAATGAAGCCGAAAGTAAAATAAGAAACCAAAGCTTTTTGCAAAGGGCTTTACAATTAAAAGTAGAGAACGAGAAATAATAACAAGAATTGATAGTGGGTAATTTATAAAGTGATAAATTTATTATGGTGGATACTCATTAATTTATAATTGTATAGCCAAATTATTTTAAAGGAGTCCTAATTGCTTTACTTTATTTATTAGTTCTATATCTCCTCCCTTTTCTAACAAAAAATGGTTTTTAATGCTGGCTTTTCGCTTTTCTATTGAACTTAATGAGAGAGGGATATGATTTGAAATGTCAATTGTCTTAACTCCCTGAGAAATTAGAATTAAAATTTGACTATCATATTCCCCCCAATCAAAATTCCTTTGTATTAATTTTTTTTGAGATTTTAGTATTTCATCACTATAAATGATTTCTTCTGATAGAATTTTTTTGCAAATAGCAGGAAATGATTCAAAATTGACTTCGCTCTTAGAAATAAATCCGTCAGGTTTTATTTCTTCTATGACCCTTTTTACAATAAATGCCTCCGTGTGCATGGTCAATAATAAAATTTTGCATGTTGGATGAGTCTTTCTGATTAAAGTCGACAAATCAATTCCGTTAGAAATGTTTTCCTGATCATAAGGAGGTAAACTAACGTCAATTATTGCAAAATCAAGACTTTTATTTTGCTTCTTAAATTGAAGTATTTTTTTATAGGCAGTTTCACAATTGTAACTTGTATTAAAAAAAGGTTCAACGGTAGTAAAGTACTCATCAGATAATAGATTAACGTAACTATCTACCGTCATCGGATGATCATCAACAATCAGAATATTAAGAGGCATTAGGCTAAGATTTATTTAAAAGTAAACATTACAATGTAAAAATACTAGAAATTAAAGTTTTACAAATGATTTTTTTTACAAAAAGCAAATTTAGAAAAATCTGATATCAAAACATTTTTTTGGTTCTGTACAGATCTGTAATACTGTTCTTTAATTTATACATTTGGAAAGAATTAATAATTAATCATTTTGAAATTTAACCTTAAACTTTTTCTTCCGATAATAGTTTTAGTACTACTCGTTTTATTCTTTTTTTGGGAGAGAAAACAACTGATCCCTCCACCCAGTGCAACTATCCGTTTTAATCAGAAGTATTTTGATACCATTTCAGGTACTGAAAAAATAAAATATCTCGATTCTGTAGTGATACTGTTAAAAGGAAAGAAGAACGATTCAATTCTTAGGGATTTGTATTTAAAAACGGGAGAAGAATACTACTATTTAAATAGTTTAAAAAAATCCTTTGCCTCCAGTGTAATTGCTTTACGATTATCTCAAAAAGAAAATGATAGTTTAAGGATTGCAGAATCACTGTACTATATTGGTGATTGCCATACAACAAAAAGTGACAGTGCCTATTTTTATTATTTGCAGGCTCAAAAAATTTATGCAAAAATTCATGATTATGATCAGTTAGGGCGTATGTATTTTTATAAGGCATGCCTGCTATTTTATGATGGTAAGTTTGTTGAATGTGAAGTAGAGATTACAAATGCACTAAAATATTTAAAGAATTCAAAGAGTGCAAAACTTTTGTATTCATGTAATACGTTAATGGGTAATTGTTTAGAGAAACTTTTGATGTATGATCAGGCGTTAAAATATCATCACTTAGCATTAGGTAATTTAAAAGTGCTAAAGAGAGTTGGTAAAGACACAGATGTAGTCAATAACTACAACATAACCTCTGTTATTAATATATGTAATTTATACGATGTAAAAGGTGACTTCAAAAGATCTGTCAAAGAATTAAGCCCTTTGATAAGCCCGGAATTAGAAAAAAAATGGCCCGCTTTATACGCTGCCGTATTGTCTAATTTAGCCTATTCAAAGATGAAAAATAAAGAGTACAAAAACGTTGAATCAATGTTTTTAAAATCTTTAAAAATTGTAGATAGCCTGGCAGATACTCCTAATTCGATCTATAAAAAGATTCATTTGGGAGAATTCTATCTGACTCAAAAGGATACGTTACATTCTCTGAAATTTTTAAAAGAAGCGTATGACGTTTCTGTTAAAATGAAACATACAAATCAGGTTTTAAATACGCTAAAACTACTAAAAATAGCAGACAGTAAGAAAAAAATGTTTTACGCGAATCGATATATTGAGGTCAGTGATAGTATCAACAGCCTTCAAAGCAGAACCAGTAATAAATATGCCCGGATAGAATATGAGACAGCAAGTCTTGAAGATCAGAATAAAGTTTTGACAAAGAAGAACTTCTATATTTTGATTTTTTCTTTTGCTCTTTTTTTATTGTTGTCTGCCATCTTTGTTTTGATTTATTTAAAATATAAAAACAAAGAACTCAAGTTCGTAAAACAGCAGCAAAATGACAGCGATGAGATCTACCAATTGTTAAACGAGCAACAGGAAAAGATAAATGCGGCAAAGGATGACGAGAAGAATAAAATAGCCAAAGAATTACATGATGGGGTCATGAACAGGATTTATGGAGTGCGTATGAACCTGGGGTTCTTTAATTCTAAAGTAGATGAAAAGACAATTGAAAAAAGAAAGGAGTATATTTTTGAATTAGCAAATATTGAGAATGAAATAAGAACAATTTCTCATGATCTAAGTCAGGATTCTTTTTTAGAAAGTAATGATTTTAATATTTTAGTTTCTAATTTAATTAAAGACCAAAAAGGTGTGAGTAAGACAGTATTTCACTATACAATTGAAGAAGAATTTAATTGGGACGATATTGAGAATATTTATAAAATAAACTTTTATCGCATAATTCAGGAGGCCCTTTTAAATATTCACAAGCATTCTAATGCCAAAAAAGTAGAGGTTAAAGTTCAATTAATTGATAATCATGTTTTAAGATTGTCGATTATTGATGACGGAATTGGATTGGATATTAATTCTGTGAAAAAAGGAATTGGTCTTTCGAACATTAAAGAAAGAACGGTCTCCTTAAAAGGCCATTTTGAGATAAAATCCAGAATGGGGGAAGGCACAGAAATTACAGCAACATTTGTTATTTAAATTTATTAAAAGAGTGATGTGCTTATTATTGAACTAATGTTTTTTCTTTTTTTTCTTTTTCCCCAACCAAATTAATAATCCTGTAATGGGCAATGTTGCTGCAAAAAGAGCAACCAAAAAGGCGACTATTTTAGTGGGAAGACCGTAAATACTTCCGGTGTGCACAGGATAATTAAGGCGTTTTATTTTATCTCCGACAGAAAAGGATTCGTAAGGTCTTGCTTCAATTTCTTCTGCAGTATATTTATCAAAATAAGCAGCGCTGGATTGATTTGGAATCGTTTTTTCTATGTTTTCTTTGAGTACCGTAATACTGTTGATCGTATCAATCGGCATCCTGATTTGAATGTTTCCTGTATAGGGAAAAATGCTGTCGGCTTTATTGTAGATGCTTTGATAAAAAGCGGTATTGTTGAGCTTTGGATCAATTTTTGTTGGATTTTTTACTTTTGCAGAAGGCCTCTTTGTGGTGCCATCAGCCAGAAAATAAACTCCATTCTGAAACCAGTCAAAAGCAAAGGATAATCCGGTTAGGGAAATAACCAATAAAATCAGGAAACTGTAAAAGCCAAAAGTCGAATGAAAATCCCAATTGACTCTTTTAAAAGAAGCATCCCATTTTACTGTTAATCTTTGTTTTAAGTTTTTTATCTTTTTTGGCCACCACAATACGATACCGGAAACAAGCATAAAAGCAAAGATCAAACAAGAAGATCCCATGATAATTTTTCCAGCATCACCCATTAACAATTGCCTGTGTAGGGAAAGAACAACAACAAAAAATCTGCTTTCTTGTGGCGTTGTTGCCAGAACTTTACCTGTGTAAGGATCGATAGAAAAAAATTGTGCCTTTTTATCTGAATCCTTTGCTAAAATTTGCATCGTGCGAGAAGGATCATTAAAAGTATAAATACGGGTAATTTTTTTTATCGAATATTGCTTCTGTAGAATAGTCGTACAGTAATCAATTGTTTTTTTAGTTTTTCCTATTGTTGCAACATTGTAATATTCAGGATATATAGCGCCATCTATTTCTTTCTCGAAAACCAGAATACTACCTGTCAATGCAGCGATAAAAACAATTAAACCGGAACCAAGACCAAGCCATAAATGCAATAGGCCAATATTTTTTTTAAATCCTTTCTTCATATATACTGCTTTCTGTAATCCGTTGTAAAGTAGCTCCGGCAAATTGATTTTGTTATTATTACAATAGAGTTGGGGCGCTTCTAAAATTCTGGCACAAATTTATACTTATTTAGACTGAATATACAGTATCTTCTAAAAAAAATGTTCTTTTTTTATTTAAAAAGAAACATTCAGAGTTTTAGTATTAGATCATAATAAAGCATCTTTTTTTAAAGGTATTTTACCTGTTAATTTTATTGATGCTCCTTTGTATTCACAATTTTAAAAGAATAAAGCTTACAGTTGATTATACTTTAAAAAAGGAAAATCAACTTGATTTAACGTGCAATAGAGAGTTTCTAAATAATAATACAATAGAATAAATAGAAATAGTACTTGTTAAACGATTATTAATTTTTACTTTTGTGTTGTTTTTATTAATTCTAAATAAGAATAAATTACTAACCAAATTTAAAAATCAATGAAATATCTTAATTTAAAGACATCAAAGTTTTTATTTATTATTAGCTTTTTATTTTCAGTCTTTTCTTCTTTTGCACAACAAACCAGCGGAAAAATAAAAGGACAAATCACAACTTCTGATGGAAAATCAGCTTCAGGAGTAACCATTATTCTTAAAAATTCAAAATATAAAACAAGTACGAACAACGATGGTAGTTTTAAATTAAACAAAGTAGCCGAAAACAACTATACTTTGCAGGCGTCTTTACCAGGTTATGAAAGCATCCAACAAGAAGTTACTGTTGTCAATAATGAAGCAGCAGATGTAAAGCTGCAATTGAAATTTTCAGGAAAAGAAGAAGCTTCAGATAATAGCGGTGATCAGCTGGATGAGATTATAGTTTCGGCAAGTAGAAAAGTAGAAACTTTATCCAAAACACCTTCTTCTGTAACGGTAATCAATGCCAGGGATATCGAAGATTTATCGATTGTGAGTCCAAATATCGCTAATATCGTAGCTTATGCGGTTCCGGGTTTAGGATCAGCAACCAATAATACTGGTAATTACGGACAAACACTTCGTGGTAGAAATCCTTTGGTCCTTATTGACGGAATTCCGCAATCAACTCCATTGAAATCTGCAGGAAGAGAAATGCGTTCTATCGATCCTTCAGTAATTGAACGCATCGAAGTGATCAAAGGCGCAACAGCAATTTACGGTAATGGGGCTGATGGTGGATTGATCAATTATATCACGAAATCAGGTAAGACGGAAAAGAAATTTGCCGGATACAGCGAAGGAGGAACTACAGGAAATATAAAAGGAGACAGTACGGCAGGATACAGGTTCAACCAACAATTTTACGGAAAGATCAACAAATTCAATTATATCGTTGGTGGTACTTATGAAAAAACAGGTGTTTTTCGTGATGGCGAAGGAGAAGTTATTTCACCGGAATACGGATTAGGAGAAACTAAAACGTATAATATTTTCACTAAAGCAGGGTATAACCTAACAGACATGCAAAGAATAGAATTGATGTACAACTATTTCAGTTCGAACCAGGATTCTGATTTTATACTTAAAAATGGGGTATATGGGGTAAGTCCTGCAATTGGAGTTTTAGGAAACAGACCGGGAGTAGACGAAGGAACGCGTTACAATCACAATGCAAACCTTCAATATGTAAACAAAGAAATTTTCGGGAATACGTCATTAACCGCCAACTTATATTTTCAGGATTTCCTTACGATATTTTCTAACTCCGCGTTTTTCTACGGAAGCGGACAATCTCAAACAGCTTCTGCTAAAAAAGGTCTGAGAGTGTATTTGAATACGCCATTTACAGTTTCTTCAAATTTTAGTGGTGACGTTACGTATGGTTTTGATTTATTGAATGACAAAACCAATCAAAAACTGGTGGATGGCCGGGTTTGGGTTCCCAATATCAATATGGTCAATCTGGCGCCTTACGCACAATTGTCTACGCAAATTTTTAGCGATTTTAATGTAAAGGCAGGTTTACGAATAGAAAATATTAAAATAAATATCGACGATTACAACACACTTGCGACAGGTGCAAACGGAGCAGGAAGTATTGCTGTAAAAGGCGGTGACCTTACTTATGACGCCTTTGTTTTTAATACGGGTCTTAGATATTCAAGATTTAAATTCTTTAATCCTTTTGTAAGTTTCTCTCAGTCTTTCTCAGTCTTTGATCTTGGTCGTGTGCTTACCAATGCCAAAGAAGATGCAGTATCTAAACTACAAACCAAACCTATTATCGTAAACAATTATGAAGGAGGTTTTAGCAGTCAGTTAGGAAAATTTAATTTGAGTGCGTCCTATTATTTCAGTACTTCAAAATTAGGAACAAACCTGGTGCAGGTCGATGGCTATCTGGTAGCAGAACGTTTACCGGAAAGAGTTTGGGGATATGAAGTTCAGGCCGATTATCAAATTATCAAACAATTGACAGTGGGAGGAAACTACGCTTATGTACAAGGTAGAGGTGATAAGGATTCTGACGGACATTTCTACGGACCTACTGATATTTATTTAAAATCAAACAGAATCCCACCATCTAAAGTAACTGGTTATGCCAAATATGGAGATAAGAGATTAAACGTAGAATTATATTGGATGATGGTTGGTGATCGTGATGTTTTTCAACCCAATGCCAAAGGAGCTTATGCTATTGGTGAAGGTCCAATTCATTCTTTTAATTTATGGAATCTGGCTACGGCTTACAGGGTTACGGAGCAAATCAGGGTAAAACTTGGAATCGAAAACTTATTAAATACAGATTACTACACTACAACTTCTCAGTTTTATGGTACTAATGCTAATTATACAAGAGGAAATGGTTCAAGATTCAATCTGGCTCTTGGCTATAGTTTCTAAAAATATCATATAAAATATTTTTTGTTTTTTTATTGGAGGTTTCTGGCAATCTTTTTTGTCAGGAACCTTTTTTTATTTTAAAAGCTTTCTTTTTTTGCCACAGATTATTAAGGATTAAAATGATTTTTATCCAGACTTTGTAATTATAACCGCGATCTTGTCATTTCTGTAAAATGTGGGAAAAATTCAGTTTCAGTTTCCAGTCCGGATGCAAAATTGCATTGAGAATGAAAACTGAAACTGAGACTTTTTTCTAAGCGTAACTTTCCATTTCAAGCCATTCCTTGAGTAAAGGATAATTCACTTTTCCGTTTGGGGTAAGCGGCACATCTTCTATAGGCATAACTTTTAAAGAATTGGCATGAAGATTCAGTTTTGCTTTTAAGACTTTCAGAATTAATTCTTTATTTAAATTTTGATCTGTGTACATAACAGCCAAATGTTTATCGTTTATTCCTAAACAAATAAAAGTTTGTCCGCCCAAAGCATCCTTCAACAAGAGCTCCGTTTCATCTAGATTGAGCCGCACACCAAATAATTTTACAATTCGTTTTATTCGGCCTACAATATAGTAATACCCCTCATCGTCTATTCTGGCTTTATCTCCTGTATGGAGTTTTTCTTCTTGCTCAAAAAACTGAAGATCGGATCTGATATTCGCATAGCCTCCAAATACATTTGGCCCAATATAAATGAGTTCATCTGTTTCATTATCGATCTCAAATCTCCCGTTTTTGACTGGCAAACCAATCGATGTTCCTTTTCTCAAAAGATCTTTAGGGGGCAGGTACGCCATACGTCCGCAAGCTTCGGTTTGACCGTATTGTGCGAAGAACTGTTTTCCGAATTTTTGACTGAAATCTGAAATGGCTTCGATCAGTTTATGATTCAGCATTCCTCCGGTATGTGTAAGATAGCGTAGTGAAGGATGATCTTTTTTAAAAAATCCGATACTGTATAACATCTCATAAAAATAAGGAACTCCCCCCAAAGTAGCATAACCGTATTTCTTAAAATCACTCCAAAATTCTTTCTGGAAAGCATCTTTATCTGTGCAAACAATTTGAGTCGCTTTGATACAATTCGTCGTAAAAATAGATAGGCCGTACACAAAATTAACGGGCACATTTAGAGGTACAACATCGTCCGCTCGAATAGGCATATATTCCATAATCGACTTTGCATTCTGAACCAGATTTTCATCAGAAAGCCTTACGAATTTTGGCGATCCCGTAGTTCCGGAAGTACTTAATAAAAGCTTTGTTTTGGCATGTATCGGATAAATTAAATTCACATTTCTTTTAAACAATACAATAGTTTCTGAGGCCTTTACAGCAACGTAACCTTCTATGGCAGTTCTGGCAGGATCATAAATGTAATAAGGGGTATATTTTTGTTCTAAATTCTCCTTAAAATCTTCCAGCAAACCCATTCCTAATAAAGCAATGGTATACCTGCTTTGATAAAAGTTAAGTAATGTTTCAATTGCCAGCAACTGATTGTCATTATAGATAAACACTACAGAACGCAGGTTTTCAATTTCCAGAGACTGATGCATTTCTGCAATAGATTTTGAAAGTCCGGTACTGGAATCCGTAAAGGTCAGTTTTTCATTTTTTCTGATTAAGTCGTATAATTCCATAGGTTGAGGTCTGGTTTAATCTGTTGTAATTACTAAAAAAAATAATACATAGAAACATAAAATTTATTTAGAACAAAAGAGTGCAAAAATATACTGGTTTCTCGCACATAGCGATGCGTGTATAAACAAGTAAAACGAGTACTTTTAGGTTCGCAAAAGCTATGTTTCTATGTATTAAAAATAATTACACCTAACGTTTTTTTTAATTAATTTCGAATCCGTATTTTTTAAGGATGTCCTTTATTTTCGTTACACTTCCCATTTCCAGAATATCTTCCATTTCGATAGAGATGTTATACGTGCTTTCCAGTTCTTCTACTAAAACCAAGTGGCTCATAGAATCCCATTCGGCTATAGCCTGATATTCTAATTCGTCATTTACCGCTTCAACAGGAATTTCAAAAGCCCTTGCAAATACTCCGTGTAATTGTTCTATTGTACTCATTTTTCTATTATTTTAAATTAAATTGATATTTTTTTAACTGTGGTAATTTTTTTCTCGCAGATTTTAAAAAGATTGAAGCAGATGGGTATAGATGATTATCTCGAATTTAATCTGCCAAAATCTGCGTGCAACAAAAAACTTTTTAAATTCGTTATCCCGATAGCTATTAGGAGTTACTACTTTTATTAGACCTTGGTATGTTTCCATTTTCCTTTTCTAAAGACAATGATACAGGCAACTGCTAATACAATTTCTGAAATAAGGATGGCGGAAAAAACGCCATTTGATCCAAATTCAAGCGAAATCCCCAAGGCATAGGCAAGAGGAATCTGAACGATATAAAACATTAAAATGTAAAGCCAGGTTACGACTTTGACTTCTCCCGCAGCATTCAGCGCTCTTGATATAACCATGGTATATCCCAAAAGAATATAGGCCATCGAAATAAAATGGATATATCTTGTACTAAAGGAAATTACTTCCGGAATATCCGTAAAGATTTTTACGACCGGAACAGCAAGAAAAATCCAACAGATTCCAATTATAACTAAAAATCCCATATTCAGCATTCCGGCTCTCCAAACTGATTTTTCGGCTCTTTCCGGTTGCTTGGCTCCAAGGTTTTGCCCGGTTAAAATTCCGGCAGCATTTCCAAGGCCCCAGGCCGGCATTGTCGCAATAGAAGTAACTCTTTGTGCTAAAATATATCCTGCCAAAGCATTAGGTCCAAAATGAGACATAATTTTGATCATGAACACCCAACTTGAAGCAGGAATAATAAATTGTACCGTTCCTCCAAAAGCGAGTTTTACTATTCTTTTGAAAATGGCGAGATTGAATAATAATTGTGCCATCCCAATTTTCAGTACCGTTTTTGCTCTTACCAGATACCATGCCTGATACAATACTCCAATAACTCTGGCGACCAGTGTGGCTAATCCTACTCCCAGTAAACCGTAAGCCGGAATAGGACCCCAGCCAAAAATGAATATCGGGCACAAAATAATATTCAGGGCATTCGAAAGCCAAAGGATCCTCATAGCAGTCGAAGCATCTCCGGCTCCACGAAAGATTCCGTTGATTACAATACGCAGGATTAGAAATCCGCTGGAAGCAAACATGACGATTCCGTAAGCTGTTCCTTCCTGAACCATGGCATCAGAAAGTCCCATGGAACTCATAATATCAGTTGTCCAAATCGAACATACAACACTTATTATAGCTGCAATTGGCGTTGTGACATAAATAACCTGCATGGCAGTTTGTCCCGCAGCTTTGAACTTTTTCTCGCCAATTCTTCTGGAAATCATCGCTGATGCTGCAATTCCCAAACCTATTGAAACCGAATAACAAAAGGTAATAAATGTGGTTGTAGCTCCTGCGATAGAAATAGCATTTGTTCCCAATCGGCTCACAAAGAAAAGATTTGAACACACAAATAGTGATTCCATTAAGAGTTCTGCAACCATGGGCACAGAGAGTAAAATAATGGTTTTATTGATACTTCCGGAAGTAAAATTACTTTCGGTTCCTGCCAGCGAACGTCTTAGAAGACCAAAGAAAGAACGTGTTTTGAAAATAGCCTCTTTCATTAGTTTTCTTTTACGGTTAGTACTTCTTCATGAACCAATTGATGCAGCGGATTCGGAATAAAACCGCTTTTTTTCATGTGCGGGAAACCGGCCGTTTCTTCATAACCATTGTATAAACGTCGGCTATTGAAAATAAGACGTTTAAATTCAGGAATAAATAAATTGTATTTGTCGAACATATCCTGTAGTTCCGGATGTTCTTGCTGATATTCTAAAATAATATCATGAACGCAATTCCAGAAAGAAGCTTCAGAATAGCTGGCCGTTGTAATCAGTACATCGCTGAGGTATCTGAAAAAAGCATCAAATACTGCAATAAGGATGGTTAACGGTGCATTCTCAGGATTAGGAGAGGCCACGAACATGTTTTCGATAAATTCCTGTGGCAATTTTTTCTTTCCTTCTTCATTGATCAAAATATCTCCAACAAAGTCCTGTAAAGCGATACGTATTGGAATGTAATCTTTGAGAATAAGAATTACATTTTGTCCGTGCGGATCAATACATAAAGAATGTTGGTAATAGATTTGAAGCACAGGCTTAAGATAGGCCCTCATATACTCCTTTAACCATTGCTCTTTAGAAAAGCCTGATTTTTCTATCAGTTCTTCAACAAGGCTTTTGCCATGATCGTCGACATATAATAATGCCGCCATAGTCATTAAATTCTCTCCGTGTTTTAGAAAATTAACAGGACTTTCGCGCCACATGGCTCCCAGGTATTCATTGTACTGATAAGGTGGGTTTACAATTTTACTGTAATCAGGATGCCTGTAGGTAACTGAAACCATCTCACCCAAAAGCACGACTTCCATTTTTTGCAGGTGAACGTCTTTTTTAAGGATGTCTTTCAGATATCCGGTAAGACGTGGCGCGATGGATAATTGTCTTGGACACAAACCTCTAATATGACTTGTATTTAAGATCGACATGGACGTTTTTACATAATGTTTCTTAGGTTTGCTCTGATTAAAAAAGGTACGTATACTTTGTTGCGGACTGTAAATGTCTTCTGTTAATTCTAACGGAATAAGATGTTTGGATGCAATATCATTAGCAAATTGCATCACCAGTTTATTCTGCCATTGCCATAAATGCACGGGAATAAAAATATAATCGTCCGGATTTACCTTCGATTCTATTAATTTCTTTTTTAGTTCCGCCACCTTTTCTTTACCAATTTCATTCTCATAAAAAGATTGCTCATTCATATCCGTTTGTAATCGTAAAGCAGCTCTTTTTTTATGAGCGGCAACCCATACTAATCGGGTTGTTTGACCGGATTCAGGAGTATAGTTCTGATAGTCTTCTGAGTCAAAACCAATTCGTCCTTTGTTTACAATGACCCACGGATGACCGTCGAGACTATGTTCTATGGTTTGAAAATCAGCATCGGCTAATTTTGCTGCAGACAAACGACGTTTTGAATGAATAAAAGCATCGGCATATAAAGTATGCAGCAACTCTTCGATATAATGGGCGAGGGTAAAAGAGTTGATCCCAAAAGTTTCCTGAAGTTCAATAAAGAAATTAGGGACATCAATACGATCTGATTTCAATTCATCTTCAATTTTATGAATACTTTCTTTGACAATATGCCAGTAATTCAGAAATCTGGGATAAGCAGAAAAACTATAATAAATATTCTCTTTGTCTGTATCTAAGATAAAATGGGTTAGTCCATCTTCTTCTTTACTGATTATTTGTGGTTTTGCGACATCTTCGCGCATCAATTCTGCGATGCTTTTAGCGAGCAGGTTTCGATTGACCTGATCCCAGGTAACGGCGTTGAGATGTTGTGCGTCTTTGAATGTGTTTTCCGGGGTTATCATTCTAGTGGTATTTTATTAAGATCTAATTGTTTATTTGCTCGTTTATGAATTCCATAACATTTTCCGGTGTATATTCCGTAGTTGCTTTTTGCACACCAAATTGTTGAAAAGCAATTCTTTTTTCGACCTTATAAACTTCACGATTCGCAAGTTGATTAATGATCCAGGAATTTCTGTAAGCGCCCATTCCTAAGTCAGGAGTAGAAAGACCATGTGTGTGCAGTTCCGCATTCTGAACAAAAATATCCGTACCATTTTTGTCGATGGTGTAATTGCGGTGTACATTAAACAAACCATTTTCCAGACGATTGATTCTGCTTTCAATTCCGGATAAAATTCCCGGTTCTTTGTATTTGTAACCTGTTGCCAGAATTACATAATCGCTTTGATCGTCATAAGGCAGATCAAGTTCGGTGTGGATAAAATCCAGATGATAAGAACCATCCGTTTCTTCATCCACAGAAGTCAGGCGCATGTTCGAACGGAGCTCAACATTTAGCGGAGTATCTTCTAAGCTCATTTCATACAAGCTATCAAAGATCTCGTTAATCAGTTCCTGATCAATACCTTTATAAAGTCCGTGTTGTCGGGCCAAAAGCTGTTTTCGTTTTTCTTCAGAAAGACTATGAAAATGATCTACATATTCCGGAGAAGTTAATTCCAGTGTTAGTTTTGATTTATTGTCTAAAGGAAAAAAATGAGACGAACGGGTAAACCATTTTAACTGCAATCCGTTTTCAGTAGACGGTAAAAGGTCACGAAATACTTCTGCTGCACTTTGGCCTGAGCCTATTATCGTTACCGATGCATTTTTTGGAATACGGGATTTGAAATTCAGGTATTTGGAAGCATGAATCACATTAGGAAATTCCGAATCAATAAAGTCAGGAAGATGCGGAGAAGTTCCTGTTCCTAAAACAATTTTATGTGCATAATAAGTTGCCGTTATACAAGTCTGAGTGTTGATCACCATAATTTTATAAACACCATCGACATGATCTATGGAAACTACTTTATGAGAGAATTTACAATTTGGCAATTGCGAAGCCACCCATTTACAATATTCATTGTATTCCCTTCTGTAAATAAAGAAGTTTTCACGAATATAAAATTTATACAATCTTCCGCTTTGTTTGATGTAATTTAGAAAACTGTATTTGTTTGTTGGATCAGCCATTGTGACTAAATCTCCTAAAAACGGAACCTGAAGCGTTGCGTTATTCAGCATAAGGCCCGGATGCCAGTCAAAGCTTTCTGCCTGATCAAAAAACAATGCCGATAAATCTTCAACGGGTTCTATAAGAGCAGCAAGTCCAAGGTTAAAAGGACCAATCCCGATCCCAATTACTGAATATATTTTTTCTGTATTCATTTTTGTTTTTTTATAAATTAAACCTGAGGTGCTGAAACTACACTGTTTTGAAAATCTTTGGCAGCAGGAAATTTTGCCCAATACCATTCTCTGTAGCAAAAGTTCAGATTGGCTTTTTTGTGTGGCATTTCGATTACTTTTTCGATTTTAAAACCTACGTGGGCTTTATTCATCATAGAAGCAATAGAATCTACAGCACCTTCGCCAACCATTTTACCCACTTTTGGTTCTCCCAGTACAAAATCCATCATAGATTGTGTAGCCGGTGAACCGTATTTTAATTTAGGATCGGTTGGTGCAATAAATTGATGGGTTCCATAATCAGAGGGTAAAACATCATAATAATCGCCAACAATATCACGGCTTGCCCAATAGACTTCGATATTAAAAGTTGGTGCGTCATTTGCTTCTCCGATGTAACTGTGCGAATGATCTCCCGGAAGCAGCATTCTGTAATAGGCTTCTAACTCACGAATTGGCCAGTTCATTTGCCATATTTTCAGTGCATGTTCACGGTGAAACCACTCATGAAGCATTTCCAGATCTTTATCAATATCGACCGGACGCAAGGTGATCGTTACATTTTCTTTTTCAAAAAAACGGCTGAAAGCAGTAGTGTTTTCCTTTGGATTAATTAGTTTTTTAGAGAAGAAGTGTTTGTTTAAAGGATTTGGATACTTTTTGTAAACCGCAGGATTGGTTCTTGGTGCACTAGCTTCATCCATGTTGTTTAAACTCGTCAACAGATTTGCTTTTACGACCAATTTGGTACTTGTAGTAAAATGCGCAACCAAACCTGTAGTATCCAGTTCTTCTTCTTTTTTCAAAGCTTCGTAGATCAGGTTCAGAAGCGTAGTTTCGTCAGCGAGTTTGTTTTTCCCCAGAACATTTACGACTCCAAACAAGTGATTTACCAGGAGATAATATCCCCAAAAGTCAATGATTCTGCTTTCTGCAATAAACGATCTGCTTTCTTTACCAAAATCAGGAATCAAACGTTCCAGTTCTTCGACTTTTCCCTGACGGAAAAAATAACCCTGATTGTCCCTAAAATAAAGTTTTGACGGAAAAAGATCTTCATCAAATTCCACCAGCATGTTCTGCTGATGAAACTCAGATCCAAATCCGTATTTATTAAAAATACCAACCAAAGGAGTTATGGTAATATTCAGATATTGTCTGAACCAGGAAAGGGTAGTATCAGTTACAGAAGCATCTTGTCTTTTGGCTGCTTCATTGATCAGATTGAGGATTCTTGGTGATTCGCCCAAAACACCATCCTGACAAAGAGAAGCGACCATCGTTACATTTTTTCTCGAATTGGCACCATGAAAAGGGTTTTGACGCACGCTTGTACTGAAACCATCAATGATTTTGTCGTCATAAATAACCACAATAAAAGCAGGATCAGTAATAAGCTTTATTTGAGGATATTCTTTTTGAATGTCTTTTCCCCAATCTGTTTTCATGAGTTGCGCCGCATCATAACCACGGTTTAATTCATGCAGATAATTGACACGGAACGAATTGGTAATTTTAACATGCAAGGAGAATTTGTACATCCACTCACTTTCTTCATTATAAACCGTGCGGACAGATGAAGTAGCTGTATAAGAAGGACCAAACTGACCCAGACTAAAAAGAAGCTGTTTCGATTGCATTTCTTTTACTGATGCCTGTTCTAATAAATAATTGGCTTCCCAAGGATGAGTTGGAACAACTTTGTAATTGGAATAAAAATCCAATAATTCTTTAGTATGTTCATCCGCATATTTCGAGATTTCTTCACGCAAATGGGCTGTAATGAGATATTCTTCGGCACTTTTTTCTATTACATTTTCAGGATGAACGAGAAAAAAATGTAAACCGAATTTACCACCGGTTTCAGGAGAATATTGCAGCAGTTCTTCTTTGGTAAAACCTTCTCTGCTTTTCGGCAACGGATGAACGGTATGTCCTAAAATCAGGGATTGTTCAGATTCTATAAAGGTTTGTTCAGGTTTATTCGCTGTCTGATCGCTATTTTTATAATGTTCAAGATAAAGCACCAGATTTTCTATGCTGTTTTTCATACGTTTTTGCGTAGGAAGTGCCTCAATATCAGGATAATCTGTTTTGGCATATACGCTGATAAGTTCAAGAAATTCGACTGGACTTATTTCTTTAAAGACATCAGTTGCAATAGTTCGCGATACAACCGGAAAGCTAAACGAATGAACGCCACTTTCAGAAAAGTAAGTCAGTGGTGCAAAAACTTCCTTACCAATAGTGGTAAAATCAAACCTAAGAAAGGAGCTGTGGTCGATAGTCTGCATAAAATCAGCCAGGGTTTGGTCGTATTTCGGAATGCCTTCGTAACGGCTCCAATTGCTAAATTCTCTGCAATAACAATTCAGCAGGGATTTAAAATTTACCTGTTCTGCCAGCTGGCGAAAATTAGTTAAGTCTGTGGTATTCATCTCCATTTTGTTTTATAAGGTTAAGTATGTTTTTGATGTCATTTAGGGTGGTAAGCGGATTAAAAATGGTGAACTTCAGGTAGAATTTTCCATTTACCTTAGTGCTGGCGACTAAAACTTCTCCACTAAAAAAGAGCTTTTCCTTGATGTATTGATTGACTTCACAGGAATTAGATTCAGCCGGACCATCAAGATATCTGAAAACAAGAACGCCCATATCCGAGTGGCATAAAAGTTCAAAGTTTTCATCAGCTTCAAGATATACGGCTGTTTTTTGAGTGGTTTCTATGATGGTATCCGTAAATTGTCCTAATCTTTCTTTCCCCATATAGCGAAGGGTACACCACAGTTTTAAGGCATCAAAACGACGCGTACTTTGTATAATTGATTTGTTGATTTGAGCAGGAAGTGCCTCGTAGTTCTGTTCTTTTGGATTTAAATAATCAGCGTGGTGCTTGATGATATTCAGGTGAAGTTTGTTTTTTACAATAAAAGCGCTGCTGCTTATGGGCTGGAAAAAGGATTTATGGTAATCGATCGTTACTGAATCAGCCAGCTCGATCCCGTTTAAAAGATGTCTGTGTTGGTCTGTCAATAACAATCCGCAACCATAAGCGGCATCGACATGAAGCCATAAATTATGACGTCCGGCAATAGTTGCTATCGCTTTTAGCGGATCGACATTTCCAAAATCTGTCGTTCCTGCAGTAGCAGTAATAGCGATTGGAATATTCCCTTTTTCAATTTCCTGAGTAATGGCTTTTTCCAGTTGTTCAGGATCCATGCGGTATCTTTGATCGACACCAACATGTACGATAGCTTGTTCTCCAAGACCCAGAATCCAGGCATTTTTATGATTGCTAAAATGTGCTTTGTCAGAAACAAAAACTCTGAACTTAGAGGCATCAGCAGGCAAACCATTCAATTTGATGTTCCATTTTTGATATTCTAAAGAATAATAATCTCTGGCCAAAAGCAATCCCATTAAATTACTTTGGGAACCTCCGGCAGTAAAAATTCCGTCGCCTTTTGTGTATCCAATTTGTTCACTTGTCCAGTCGATAAGTTTTCGTTCCATAAAAGTTCCGCCGGCACTTTGATCGTAGGTATCTTGTGATGAGTTTATGGCACTTATGAGCACTTCTGCTGCCAAAGCCGGTATTACGACAGGACAATTTAAGTGTGCAATGTATTCGGGCAGGTGATAAGCAGTGGCATGATTTACATACAATTCGTCTACTTCATCGAGCAGGCTTTCGTAATCGTGCAGGGGAGATTCAAAATCTACTGCTTCAACTTTGGTTTTTATTTCCTCAGGTCTGATTCCGCTGAAAGGTTTGCGATTGTTCTTTAAGAAATTCGAAACGCGTTCCTGTGCCAGTTTTACAGCTTCGGCATATTCAGTACCGGAATTTTGATGGAAAATGTCTTTATACAAATCCTGATTTGCCAGTAGTCCTTTGTCAGCGACTTCTTCATTGATTAGTGTGGTATTCATAAAGTAATTATTTAGGGGTTTTAGTTATTATTTACTCGAGGTAAATGACTTTTTTAGACAGGGGCGTCCGTTTCTTTTTAGAAGATTTCAGGTCTTTTGGGTAATAGCCCAAATAGAAAAGGCCTAATGATTTTTCGTTTTCTGCCAGACCAAACTGAGTCACATAATCGACAGCGACTCCTTTGGTACTCCAGTAACTACCAATTTTATGGGCAGTACAGGTGAGCGCCATGTTTTGTACTGCAGAGGATACAGCCGCAATTTCTTCCCATTCAGGCAGACCAATTTTGGTATTTCGCACCATGATTACACCAATGAGGCAAGCGGCATTTAACGGATAGTTTCTGAGATAATTTAGTTTCTCTTTTTGGAGTTCAGAAGATAAATCAGAATAGAAATCCTGGTAATAATGGGCCATAAATTCTCCATATTCCTTTAGATATTTTCCTTTAAAAACAATAAACCGCCAGGGCTCCGTCATTTTATGATTAGGGGCCCAGGTTGCATTAACCAATATTTCTTCGAGCAACTGGTCAGGCAGCTCTTTGCTGATAAATTCATTTGCGTAGATACTTCTTCGGTTCCGAATATTCTTCGAAATTTTTTTTAGTTTATCAGAGTAATCTGATTGCTTGATTTTACTGGGGTTGTCCTTGATTCTCATAATTTTTGGAAATTTTTCTAAGAAAATTCTTTTTATTTAAATTAAATACGGATATATTTGTAAGTAATTATTATTTAGAACAAATAAGAATAGTGTCAAGCAAATGTATAAATTAATCTTTATAAAAAAAATAAATCTGAAAAATTTTATACGAATGTCCGTACATATTGACTTTTAGTCTTTCTGGTGCGTTTTTGTATAATATTGATTATAAATGATTTGTTTTTTAAAACCCCTATCTTTTTAATAACTATAAAACGAATTGAAAAAATGAAATCACAATCAATTATTGCAGACGAAAGACCTGCAGAAACCATTTTAAGTTTTGAAATTCCTACAAAGCCTTTAATCGTAGTAGTGACGCCTCAGGAGAGGAATATTTTATCGAATGTTGGCAATCTTTTAGTAAAGGCATTTAACCATTATGAAAACCCAGAATACATAGCAGCATTGCACCTTCACGCTTTTCAATTGCTTCCGGAACGAATTAGCAGAATTTTGAGTCAGTTTGGGACTGATTTTTCAGCGAATCAATATGGGGCAATTGTTTTTCAGGGACTTTTAGAGGTAGATCAGGAAGATTTAGGACCAACTCCTCCAAACTGGCAGGGCGCCGATTATGCAAAACTGAATAAATACGGATTTATTTGTTCGCTTCTTCATGGTGCAGTTCCTTCCAAACCGGTACAATATTATGCTCAAAGAAAGGGTGGAGGACTTTTGCACGCTGTGATTCCGGATGAAAAAATGGCTGTAACGCAAACCGGATCAGGATCGAAGACGGATTTATATGTACATACAGAAGATGCTTTTTTATTGAATCAGGCTGATTTTTTAAGCTTTCTCTATTTAAGAAATGAAGAAAGAGTTCCCTCTACTTTGTATTCTATTCGTTCTCACGGAGAAGTTAATCCCATCATGGAAAAATTGTTTGATCCTATTTATCAATGTCCAAAAGATGCCAATTATGGTGATGAGCAAGCAGCTCCCGGACCTACAGCTTCTGTTTTATATGGAAACAGGGAATTGCCTTTTATTCGTTTTGATGCAGCGGAACAAATATTCAATGAAAATGCGGGACAAACTCCTGAAGCGCTGTACAATCTGACTGAATTCTGGAATGAGGCAAAGGAACTTATAAACAGCGAATATGTTCCGAATTCCGGAGATGTGATCTTTGTCAATAATCATTTATGCGCGCACGGAAGAAGTGCGTTTGTGGCAGGACAACGGGAAGAGAATGGTAAGATTGTAAAATGCGAACGCCGCCAAATGCTCAGAATGATGAGTAAAACCAGTTTAATTCATATGAGATCTGTTACCCATACTGATAATCCTTACTTTATTATGGAGGAACATTTGGGGAATATTTTTGATTTGGACGAATAGTATTTAAACTTGTATTATTGGTTGCTGTTGCTTCTTTTTAAAGGAAAGCTGGCCATAATTTTAATTGAAAAACTCCAAATGCAGACCTATTTGGAGTTTTTTATTGTACTGTAATTTGTTATTTACTATTTTGAATTGCCCATTTGAGTAAAGTATTTTTTTCTTTGACTAAGCCTAGTTTTTCTATGATATTACTACGATGCCCTTCTACGGTTTTTTCGGATAAAAATAATAATTCGGCAATTTGTTTGCTTGTTTTTTGCTGTGCAATAAGTTCTATTATTTTTCTTTCGGATAAAGTTAATTGGGATAATTTATCATTACTATTGAGAGAATCTGCGATCAGATCCTCTTCAAGATGTTCACTTACATAACGATTGCCCTTTTGGACTTGTTCCAGACATATTTCCAGTTCTTTTTGAGCATGTTCTTTCAGGATATAACCAAAAATCCCGTACTCACTTGCTTTTCTGTAAATCGTTATTTCTTTGTGCATGGTGAGTAAAATAACTTTGGTTTTGAGTTTGTTTTCCTGTATTTTTTTAGCGAGATCTAATCCGTCCAGTCCAGGCATATTAATGTCCAGAATAGCAACATCCGGCGTGTGAAGCGTTATTAAATTTAATGCCGAAATGCCATTTGAGCACGTGTCGGTTACTTTATGCCCGTAAGATTCGACAAAGAATTTGGTACCCTGAAGCGTAAAAGGATGATCGTCGGCGATTAATATTCTCATTTTGATTTTTTTATTTCGATAGTAATAATGGTTCCGTTTTTATCGGATACTATTTTAGATTCTCCATTGATTGCTCGTGCACGCTCAATAATATTATGAAGACCGAAAGCACTGTTTCCGGATAGTTTTTCTGAAACATTAAATCCGGTCCCGTTATCCTTGATTTCAATTATTAGCAATTCGCTGGTTTCTGTGATATTAATTTTTGCAGCAACAGCATTGGCATGTTTTATAATGTTGGATAATGTTTCCTGAATGATGCGATATACCTGTAATTCATCTGAAGTTTGTAATGAATTATGATACTCAATTTCAGCTGTAACCATAAAATTATTGATAGATTGTGCTCTTTCTACCAATTGTTCGATGCTGGCTTTTAAACCTATTTTATCAAACATTATCGGATGCAGATTTCTGCTTATAATTCTAATATCGTTTATGATTGAGTCAATTTTTTCGTTTGTTTTTTCAGATTTTTGTTCGAATGAATTCTTCAGACTCAACAATTCATGGCTTACGCTATCGTGCAAATCGCTTGCAATTCGTTTGCGTTCTTCTTCGGTTTTTTCCAGTAATTGTTTGGTGTAGAGCTGTGTATTTTGTTTTTCTGCTTTTAGAATTCGTTGTTTTCTGATCAGGGTTAACGCAATCGATAATAATATAAAACCAATTAGTCCGAAAATCAATAAGGCAATTGTGGTGTTTTTATTAAGGATCGTTTTTTTCTGTAAAGCTATTTGCTGCTCTTTTACTTTAGTTTGGTATTTTTTATCAAGTTGTGCCACAATATTTGCCATTTCTTTGCTGCCTAAACTATCGGTTGCTTCATACATACTGTCTTTATAAAGCATAGACGTTTCATAATCTTTTCTGTTGATTGCATCATTATAAAGAACGGCGTAAAGATCTCTGACTCTCGTAAAATTTTCATTGGCTTTCAGTTCCTGAATGGTTTTAAGAATCAATTTTGGATCTTTAATTCCTTTATTTTGCTTAGATTCTAATGCCGTTAATGCAACCCTGTATTCCTGATCTGTAATGGCAGAATTCAGAAATATTACGTCGGGTTTTAATTCATCCAGCACTACCTTGGCTTCAGCCAGTTTATCCTCATCTAATTTTAAAGTAGTGTAATAAATATTAATAGAAATTTTAATGGACGGATCATTTAATTTGCTTTTTTTGAATGCCACATAAACGGAATCTATTAACAGATTTCTCTTGCTGTAATTCATACTTCGGTCATACAAATTGATTTTATTGTATAAAGCGATAAAAATACTGCCAAGATTTTTCTTTTTGTTTTTTGAGTACGTTTTTATAGCCTTATTCAAAAAATCTTCTGCTTTATCATATTCTTTTGATGCTTGATAAACTTCGGCCAGACCTATATAAACACCTGCTGTCCCTGCTATATTATCTGTCTTTTTAAAATATTCTAATGATTTTAGTTCATCTTTTAATGCTTCATGTAAATTGCCCAACAGGTGATTACACCAGGCGATAGTGCGATAACTATCGGCTTTTGTATAGCAGGTTTTATAATCGACAACTTCAATTTGAGTGTTTTTTGTATAGTACTGAATTGCTTTTTTCAGATCTCCTTTATCCGTATAATAATCTCCAAAATACATGTTTGCAAACAGCATATTGTTTTCCGGAACGTCATCTTTGTATTGCTCTGAAAATGTTGTAATGGTCTGAAACAGGCGTTTGTCAAAAGACGCGTAAGTGGCCGCATTCCAACCTGCTGCTTCCAGCGTTTTGGCGGCCATTATATAATTTTTTTGCTTTAGTTTTTGGTTGTAATACTTGTATAAAACGGTTTGATAATTTGGATTTACAAAGTGGCTGTCCTCTTTTATCCAGTCAAAAGTGGCATCTATTTTTTCAGGAGCAGGTTTTTTATACAGGATCGTACTTTCTTCTTTTTTATCACAAGCAAAAAAAGAAGATAAAATAATAATTGTAATGAGCAGAAAAACGTGTTTTTTGTATGCCATCATTTGGTGTGGATTTTTAGCAAAAGTATCTTTTTTAATTTGATAAAGAAGAGATTAAAATAAATTCAGGGGTTTCCCCTTGTACTAATATATTTTTTATTGATACATCTTTGTTACTCATCCAAAAACAATAATTTTATGAAACGAAAATTACTCCACAAGCCCAATCAATTGTATAAAAAGAAAGAGTATCGAATAAAAATATTCAGTGTTTTTTTCTTTTTCATCGTTGGTTTAACTACAGCACAAGCACAATATACGGCAATACCTGATACCGCTTTTGAGCAAACCTTAATCACTAAAGGAATTGATTCCGGTGCACTTGACGGACAGGTCTTAACTGCAGATATTGCTGGTGTTAGAACCTTAAACATACAAGGCGGAAGCATTAAAGACCTAACAGGAATTAAAGATTTTGCAAGTCTTCAGGAACTGTATCTGAATTATCAGCAACTTACTTCGCTGGATCTTTCAGGAATGACAACTTTGCATGTTGTACAGCTTTACGGTAACGATCTTACGAGTATTAATTTAAATGGTTTGTCTAATCTGGAATTCCTTACTTGTGGATCTAATGAATTAACAACTTTAGATTTAACGGGATTAGCCAATCTTACCTACCTTGCTTGCGGACAAAATTCATTGACTTCATTGAATTTGGCGGGATTGAGTAAACTAGAAACCTTTCAATGTAATGAGAATAAAATAACGAGTTTAGATGTAAGTGGCCTGATTAATTTGACCACTTTAAATTTTGGGGCTAATCAATTGACGCGTGTAGATGTATCCGGATTAACAAAATTAAGAGAATTATCATGTTACCAAAATCAATTAAGCGAGCTTAAATTAGATGGTTTAACAAGTTTGGTTAATTTATATTGTAACAATAATAATTTAGCGGTACTTGATATCAGTAACAAACCTAATTTACAATATTTTTATAGTCCCGATAATCCTGCGTTGACTTGTATTATTGTCGATAATGTTGCAAATGCAAATAATCAAATTAATGCTGAAAACTGGGTAAAAGACGATGTGGCTGGTTTTTCATTGGCCTGCAGCCCGAAAGCAACAGCAACTCAAACATTTTGTAATGGTGCAACAGTTGCTGATTTAGTTGCAACAGGGGATACTATTAAATGGTATGCTGATGCAACCGGCGGATCAGCATTAGTTTCAACTACAGTTTTAATATCAGGAAATTATTATGCTTCGCAAACGGTTAATGGTAATGAAAGCGACAGAACTTCAGTTGCTGTTGTTGTAAATACAACTCCGCTGCCTTCAAGAAATATGGCTGTTAACGGTACTTTATGCAGACCATCTACGTATGCAACATTAGCATCAAAATTTAATAATCCGGGAACTATAAAAATTTACGCAACAGAAACCAGTATAACTCCTCTTGATGGTTCGCTGGAAATTACTCCTGTTAATAGTGTTTTAACACTTTATATTACACAAACATTAAATGGTTGTGAAAGCGCAAGATTAATGGATACCCAAACTGTTGTAAATGCAAATTTTGAACCTACTGCGGCAGATCAAACATTTTGCCAGAGAAATTCCCCAACAGTAGCTAATTTGGTCGCAACAACAAATGGTGGTGGTAGTACTATTAAATGGTATCTTACAGCAACAAGCGTTACTCCGTTAGTTAGTACAAGAGCATTACAGACTCGTGATTATTATGTAACTCAGACTGCTTATCCTTGTGGAGAAAGTCCGAGAAAAAAAGTTAGTGTAACTGTAAATAATCAAAAAGATACAGATATCTATACGTGTTCAAGTTATACATGGCCAGTAAACGGGGTAACTTATACTGAATCATCTTCTGTTAGTTTTGATGATGGTTGTACTGTTCACAATTTAGAGCTGACTATTGTTCCGGTTGATGTTCCTGTAATTCATTCGCAATTTAGACTTACCGGTGCTACAATTGCTGATATTTCTACTCAGGGACAATTAATTCAATGGTATGCAGATGCAACCGGCGGAAATCCTCTTGCAAGTAATACCCCTCTTGAAAGCAAAACGTATTACGCTACTCAAAGTGAGTATTTCTCTGATACTAATACGCAATGCGAAAGTGAAAGAGTTGCTGTAGATATGACTATAGGTGCTATACCGGCAGGTTATACTTTTATTCCGGATGAACGTTTTGAACAAAAATTAATTGATTTGGGGTATGATGATGTTATCGATAATAAGGTGCTTACTGCCAATATCGATACGGTTACCAGTTTAAATCTTACAGCACGATCGATTAGGGATTTAACGGGAATTAAAGATTTTAAGAGTTTAGTTGCTCTTGATTTAATATATAATTCTATTACCAATTTAGATGTAAGCGGCATGACATCTTTAGAAAGTATTCGTGCTTATGGCAATTATTCAAGTACTGTTAATTTAACAGGATTGACTCATCTAAAAGAAATCAATTTTGGAAACTCAGCTTTAAAAGAATTAAATTTATCAGGATTGACCGCTTTACAAAAAATAGAAGTTAGCGGACCAATTACACATTTGGATTTGAACGATCAGGTAAATCTAACCGATTTAAATTGCCGATACACCAATATTACCGGTTTGAATTTAAAAAACAAACCTAATTTGGTTAATATGAATGCGTCTCAGATAGCAAGCCTGACTTGTATTACCGTAGATGATATTGCAGCAGCAAATGCCAATACCAATTGGTCAAAAGATGCTCAGGCAAATTACTCATTAGGAACTACAAATACAACTACAGAATCTGCTTGTGACAGTTTTACATGGTCTGTAAATAATGTGACGTATAATAAATCTGGAAAATATTCCTATGTTAATGATTGTCTTACAGAAGAATTGAATGTGATAATTCATCCAACAGTTGTAATAGATAAAACAATTACAGCTTGCGGAAGTTATGTTTGGGATTTCAACGGACAAACGTATACGCAATCAGGAGTTTATACAGTTTCAGGGGCAACACCATGCGAATCAGGCACTTTAAACTTGACAATTACACCGTTAATAGTTCCGGCTTTTACACCAATTCCTGCCATCTGCAAAGGAACTACTTTATCTGATTTACCGATTATTTCTAATAACGGAATAGGAGGGACATGGTCACCGGCAATAAACAATCACGTTACCACAACATACACTTTTGTACCTGAAGTTAATAGTTGTGCTGTACAGACTACTTTAGAAATTGTGGTTGATCCTGAAATTGATGCTACTGTAGAATATAGCAATGGGGTTTTATCTTCGAATACTTCAAATGCAATATATCAATGGATCGATTGCAATGGCAATTTGCCCGTTTCAGGAGCAACAAACCAAATATTTACACCAACCTCTTCTGGTTCTTATAGTGTTGTAATTACTTCAGGAAGCTGTTCTGTTACGTCTGACTGTAAGTTTGTTACAACTTTAGGAAGAGCTGACTTTGACCCTAATGCTATTTTTAAAGTATATCCAAATCCATCTCATGATATTTTTACTATTCAGAGCGATAGTAATGCAAAACTTGAAGTATTTGATACTTTAGGAAAACAATTAAAAGCGGAGGATATTATTCAGGGGAATTCAAAACTTGATATGAGTAAATATCCAACCGGAATTTACCTTCTTAAAATTACTAATGAAAATAATCAAACCAAAGCAGTAAAAGTGGTTAAGAATTAAAGTAATTCCTGAGTTCATTTTAGAATAAAAGAAACCGTCTCAAATTATGTTTTGAGACGGTTTCTTTTGTTTTTAGATATTGCTGTTTTTAAGGAATTGACAGAATTTAAAATAGCTAAAACTATTTAGTTACTTTTTTAAATCTCATCATAGGGATGTCCTTCATAATTAAATTCAGTTTACCGTCTTTATCAATAGAATAACTATCAATATTTTTAATAGTTTTTGTAAAAACCTGCTCTCCGCCACCTTCGCAATACATTAAAGTAGCCGGACCCTGTTCTCCAAAAGTAAGCGATTTTCCTTTTAAAGTAAATGGAGCACTATAACCATTGCAGCCTGCATTTCCAGATACTTGTTTCGCAGCCTCATCAAACTTAACAAACGGTTTTTTATCCGGATATAAACCTTCAAAAGCAATACGCGGACCGGAAATATACTCCAGTTCCCAGGTTGTATTATAAAGATCAGCAGTTTTTGATTGGTCTTTCATCGTTGTGCAAGAATTAAAGGATAATGCTAAAACAGAAACGAATAGTAATACGTAATTTTTCATAAAAAGATATTTTAGAACATAAATTTAAAGATTTTTAATCAAATTTGCACCAAAAAAGAGCGATTATATTTACTTCTTTTCCCTCTTTAGACCTTAAATAATAAGTAAAATTCAGTTTTGGAGTCTTTTAATAACAACATGAGATTGCTTTTTTATCTCTATTCTAAAATAGCTTTGCTTCTTAATGTTCTTCTAAGCGTAAAAATATCATATTCTCTTCCTATTCCTGATTGTTTAAAACCCCAAAAGGGTGTTATTTTGAACATAGTAAGGAACATAACGATTACTTCCATAATCCTATTTTGATTAATTTTTTTGTTTATTTTATTTTTTCCATTTCAAACGTAAGCTGTTGCTGACTACACTTACGCTACTCAGGGCCATTGCAGCTCCGGCTATCATTGGGTTTAGTAAAAATCCATTTATTGGATATAATATGCCGGCAGCAAGCGGAATACCTATAAGATTGTAAATAAATGCCCAAAACAGGTTTTGTTTGATCGTTGCTACGGTTTGTTTAGACAAGCGAATTGCTTGAGGAATCTTGGTAAGATCGGATGAAATAATGGTCATCTTGGCTACATCCATTGCAATGTCGCTTCCTTTACCCATCGCTATACTTACATCGGCTGTTGCCAAAGCTGTACTGTCGTTGATACCATCACCAACCATGGCTACAATTTTGCCTTGTTGCTGCAGTTCTTTTACAAAATCAGCTTTGTGTTGTGGCAATACTTCTGCTTTGTAATGTTTTATTCCTGTTTGCTTGGCGATCGCTTTTGCAGTAGCCTGGTTATCTCCGGTAAGCATATACAACTCAATTCCCATATCCTGCAGCTGTTTGATGGCTTCTACAGAGGTTTCTTTGATCTTATCAGAAATTGCAATAACGGAAAGTGCCTCTTTACTATTGGCAAACCAAATAACAGTTTTGGATTCTTTTCCCCATTGATCTGCCTGATTCAGTAAAGTATTGGCAATAGAAATATTATTTTCTGTCAATAGTTTTTTATTCCCTACAAAATAGGTTTCATCTCTATAGATACCTTTTGCACCTTTCCCGGTGATACTATCAAAATGAGATAAAACGACAGTTGATACATTATCTAAATTTTTGACTACGGCTTCTGCCAAAGGATGTTCGGATTGTTTTTCGATACTTAGTAAAATCTCTTTTGTGGTATTTTCATCATTCAGCCATTTGATACCGGTAACTTGTGGTCTGCCTTCGGTAATGGTCCCGGTTTTATCCAGCACAATAGCAGTAACTTTTCGTGCCATTTCTAAACTTTCAGCATCTTTGATTAAGATACCATTTTCAGCACCTTTGCCAACCCCAACCATAATCGCGGTAGGAGTGGCTAAACCCAAAGCACAGGGGCAGGCAATAACCAATACGGTAACGGCTGCCAACAAGGCTTGCGCTATGGCATTTTCTCCACCTAAAAAGAACCAGAGAAGGAACGTAATAATTGCGATACCAATCACGATTGGGACAAAAATGCCGGCAATCTTATCTACCAATTTCTGTACAGGGGCTTTGCTTCCCTGAGCATCCTGAACCATCTTGATAATTTGTGCGAGCATGGTTTCTTTACCTACCTTAACGGCTTTGAACTGAAAACTTCCTTTTTGGTTAATGGTTCCGGCAAATACTTTTTCGTTCTCTACTTTTAATACAGGAACAGGTTCGCCGCTCAACATACTTTCGTCTACATAGGAATTCCCTGAAATGACCATTCCATCAACAGCAATTTTCTCACCTGGTTTTACCAGGATAATATCATCAACACTTACGTCCTCGATAGCGACTTGTTTTTCTGTTCCGTCCGGTTGAATAACCATAACGGTTTTGGGTTGTAAACCCATTAACTTTTTAATAGCTGATGAAGTGTTGCCTTTGGCTTTTTCTTCTAATAATTTGCCAAGAAGTATAAATGCGATAACTACGGCCGCAGCTTCAAAATAAACATGAGCATGTAACCCGCGCTGATGCCAAAAATCCATAAACAACATGTTGAATACACTGAACAGATAAGCAATTCCAGTGCTCAAAGCCACCAATGTATCCATATTGGCAGAACGATGTTTGGTTTGTTTCCAGGCGTTAATAAAGAAATCTTTACCCAACCAAAGAACTACCGGAGTAGAAAAGAACCACATAATTTCATTTGCATAGGGCATGTCCATAAAAAACATTCCAATAGTTACTACAGGTAATGACAGTATAATCGCCCAGATGGTTTTATCTTTTAAATTTTTGAATTTCTCTGCATGAATTACCTCCAAAGATTCCTGCTGTTTTGTTTCGTCCACGATAAGCAGATCGTAACCAACGGCCTGAACCGCTTTTTGTAGTTTAACGGCATTTGTTAGATTAGGAAGGTACTCGACGCTTAGATTTCCAGTTGCAAAATTTACTGAAGCACCCACTACTCCTAATTCGTATGTTACAATACTTTCTGCGCTTCCTGCACAAGATGCACAGGTCATGCCCAGAACAGGAAAGGTATTTTTGACTGTTGGAACACTATATCCGAGATCTTTGATGGCTTTTACGGCATTTCCAACGGTTTCATTGCTTTTAACAGTAATGGCCGCCCTGTGGTTGTTGAGTTCTACTTTTTGGGTTTCGATGCCTGTAATCTTTGCCAATCCTTTCTCTACGATTAATGCACAGTGCTCGCTGTCTAAATCTTCAAGAGGGATGTATATTATTTTCTTAGTAGTATTTGTTGCCATATTTTGCTTATTGTATTTTAACTGCAAAGTTGGCAACAAGAGCTGTAAATTCTATTGTGAAATTATGGATTTGATTTGTAATATTTACTTAAACCTGATCTAATGGCTTTCTTTTTTCTTCCCGAATTTGTTTGAAATGGCTTGGTGTCAGTCCTGTTACTTTTTTGAATTGATTGCTTAAATAGGCAACACTTGAATAATTAAGACGTATAGCGATTTCACTTAACGATAATTCGTCATAGACCAGAAGTTCTTTTATCTTTTCAACCTTTTGGGCAATAAAATATTTTTCTATCGTGGTGCCTTCCACTTCAGAAAACAGATTAGAAAGATAGTTGTAGTCATGATTGATTTTTTCACTCAATATAGCAGACAGGTTGTTTTTTGTATCATTATCCTGATGATGTACCAGATCGATGATGATGTTTTTTATCTTTTCGATGATTCGGCTTTTTTTATCATCAATTACCTCAAAACCTAAAGGAACTAATGCTTTTTCAACTGAATTTCTTTCGTCAGGATTGAGCTCCTTTGTCAGGGTAACTTCACCCAGCGTGATAGTGGTAAAGTCTAAACCAAGTTTTTCGAGTTCATTTTGAACCACCATTATGCAACGGTTGCAGACCATGTTTTTAACAAATAATGTATTCATATTTTTAGTTGGATCAGATTTTTTACAGAGCGACAAATCTACTATTAAAATTCAATTCAATGGTATTTTATAATGGATTGCATTTGATTAATGAATAAGCTAAAGTGTATTTAAGAATTGCTTTTGTTGAATAACTTCACTTTTTAAAATCAGTAAATGTCACAAATCAAATAAGGAATATTATAAACAAATTGAGAGAAAATCGATGGAAATTTGCCGTATTAAATAATAATAACAAATCATAAAATAACATGGAAAATAAAAATCTTCAATTCAAAACGACCCTTAATTGTGGTGGATGTGTAGCAAAAGTAAAATCTGATTTGGATAGTGCCGAAGGCATTATCGATTGGAGTGTGGATACCAATAACACAGACAAAATTCTAACAGTCCACTCCGAAGGTGCTACAGAAGACGAAATAATAGCCATTATCAAAAGTAAAGGTTTTAAAGCGGAACCGTTAGGAATTTAGTTTTGCAATACACCTTTGCTTATAAGGGTTAAAAATAGCATTAAACAAAAACTTAATTAAAAGCAAAATCCAAATGGCTGTACTATTTACAGCTTTTTGGATTTTTATATATAATCATGTGTCTCATTTTCTGATATAAATGCTTCTTTATAATGTGGATTAATCGTAACTATTCTTTCAAAACGACCATGATGACTTATAGAGACATCTTGTAATATATTCGGGACGGAATGGCGCCAATAGGGGATTCCATTTTGATCTTTAATGATATTTTTATTTTCGATTTCAATTATATTATTCAAATCATGAAGGCAAGTAACAGCAATGGTATGTAAAATTTCCTGAGAAATCGTGGTTTTGGTATAATACACATTTTCCCGGCAAATTACTTGCCCTGTACTGTAAGAATTATTTTTTGAGATAATATTACATACCAATTTTTTAGGGATATATTCTCTTATTTTGGTTTGCCTGTTATAAATTTTATAAGCAGCTTCTTTCATACTCCACAGCAGCCATAACAAGATCTCCGGTTGCTGATCGTTTTGAATAAGCGATTGTTCATCGGCTGTAAAGATTTTTTCTATAAGACCTTTACGCTGCCAGTTGCTTTCATGGCGTGATGCGATAATATCGACCACATCATTGCCTATCATTTTGCAGCGAGTTTACTTTCTATAATTTCTACTGAAGTTTTTACATCAAGCATTCGTTCCATATCCGTGTTATCAATTACAACATCAAAAGTTTCTTCGATGTCCAGTACAATATCTACCAGATTAGCCGAATTGATACTAAGGTCATTAATAAAATCGGTGTCTTCGGTAAGGTTATCATAAGCTTCTGTATTTGTTGTATAAGGCTTGATGATTAATTTTAATTTTGCTATAAGTTCGTCTTTATTCATAGGATTATTTTTGAAATTTTTTAAAGATTATACAGGCATTTACATCCCCAAAACCAAAACTTGCTTTGGCAATTATATTTACATTGCTATTATTAATTGTTGTTAAAGGAACTCTGGACGTATCGATAAGTGCTGTAATTTCCGGATGGAGGTCTTCGCAATTCAGGTTACCAAATAAAAAACCTTCATGAAGTTGCAAAACCGTAGCTACACTTTCGATACTTCCGGCAGCACTTAAACAGTGTCCGGTCATACTTTTTAAAGAATTGATATACGGAAAATCAGCACCTTTTAGTCCTAAAGCTTCGGTCCAGTTTTCGATTTCGAGACCGTCTTTTGTGGTTGCGGTAAGATGTCCGTTTATAGCATCGATATCGTTCGCTGAAATTCCGGAGTTTTTTAGAGCAGTGGTGATGCACCGCTGTACAGCAGTACTATTAGGAGCTGTCATACTTCCGTTGCCACGTTGTCCGCCGGAGTTTACATGACCGCCTGCTATTTCGGCATAAATAGTCGCACCTCGTTCAAGGGCGGTATCCAGATCTTCTATGATCAATGCTCCGGCACCACTACCGGGTACAAATCCGGCCGCGGAGGCACTCATAGGTCGGGAACCCTGTTCGGGATTGTCATTATATTTAGAACTGCAAACCCGAATCGCATCAAAACCTGCCCAGATATAAGGACCGCTGTCACCGGTACTTCCGGCTAAAACACGTTTTGCCTGTCCGGATTGTATACGGTCATAGGCCATCATAATGGCTTCGGTACCTGTTGCGCAGGCAGAAGAGTTGGTGGTTACCTGATTTCCAAGTCCAAGTTTGCCACCAAGATAAGCACTAACACCGCTATTCATGGTTTGCGCTACTACGGTACTGCCTAATCTGCGAACTTGTAATTCGTCTATTTTATAAATGCTTTCGCGAAACTTATCGATTCCTGATGTTCCGGATCCAAAGATTGTCCCGCTGTCCCAATCCGGATTTTCATTATTTTCTATAGGTAATCCTGCATTTTCCCACGCTTCCATACCCGCAATCACGCCATACAAAATACCGGTGCTGTTAAATCCCCTGAGTTCAAGTTCCGTAAAATACTGAGATTTGAGTTCCTCTGAAATTTGAGGCTGGCCGGCTATCTGACATGAAAATTGCAATGCTTCTAATTGAGGATCATGACGGATTCCCGAAATACTATTTTTTAAGGAATGTGTAAATGCAGGAATTCCAACCCCATTTGGAGCTGCTACGCCAAGACCTGTTATGACCACTCGCTTACTCATAATTTTGTCGTAATCATACCGGCTAAAATGCCTTTACACACTTCTTGCCCGGCTTCATTTTTCATTACCACATCGCACTTCAGCTTACCAAATCTGAAAAATATTTTTTGGGATGTAACGGTTACTTTTTCGTTAGGATAAACGGCTTTTAAAAATTGCATGTCAGCTGAAGTAAAAGCTACTACAGTATCTTTATTAAACTTTTCCTTTAATAAATAAATACCAAGACAAACCATACCAATCTGCGCCATAGTTTCGGTTAAGATAACGCCTGGAGTAACTGGGTTATCTTTAAAATGACCTTTATAAAAATCAAGATCTTCTTTATAAGTATAAGTACCAGTAATCCCGTTTTCATCGACATGAAGTAATTCATCTACAAAGAGAAAGGGTTTACTGTAAGGTAATTGTGCTATAATATGTTTCAATTCCATAGTTTATTTTATATAATATTTACCATTGTAATAAAACGCGTTGCGCCGAAAATCCGGGACCAAAACTAAGCATTAATCCTTTTTCTCCTGGCTTTGGTTTTTCATCCATAATACTTTCCAGAACATACAAAACAGTAGCACTCGACATATTACCGTACTGTTTAAGTACTTCTTTAGTTGCATCGATGTTTTTGCCTAATCCTGAGAAAAGTGACTCGACCGTTGTTACTATTTTTTTTCCGCCGGGATGAAAAATCATGTGGTCGATATCTTTAATTTCTAAATTGTTTTTTTGCAGGAACGGGTGAATGATATCGGCAAAATGCGACGCAATAGTATCCGGAACTTCGATGTCTAAAACCATTTGCAAACCGGAATTAGTCAGTTTGAATCCCATCATATGTTCAGCATCATAAAAATGATACATTTCTTCGTTTACGATTTCCGGTCCGTAATCTTCTTCATAAGATGACAACAAACAACAGGCAGCTCCATCGCCAAAAATGGCGGCACTTACGATATTGGGCATCGAAAAATCATTCAGCTGAAAAGTTGCCGTTGGAGATTCTACTGCTATAACCGCAGCACGTTTTCCGGGATTGGCCTTAAGGAAATTTTTGGCGTATATGATTCCCGATATTCCGGCTGCACAACCCATTTCGGTTACGGGGAGTCGCACTATATCTTGTCTCAGTTTCATTTTATTGATGAGGTAGGCATCTAACGACGGGATCATAATTCCGGTACAACTTACCGTAATGATATAATCCAGTGTTTGGGGATCCCAACCTGCTTTGGCTAGTGCTTTCTCCAGTACTTTTTCGCCCAAAATAATGACTTCACGACTGTAAATATCATTTTTATCTTCAAAAGATGTCGCTGTAAAAACCTCGGACGGATCCATTATAGAGTAGCGTTTGTCTACAGCTGCGCCTTCAAAAATCTTTTTTACTTTTTTGATAAAACGCTCGTCCTGATCCTGCAGCCATCCGTCGAGTAATGGAAGGATGTCTGCCGTTGTACGCGAATATTGGGGTAGTTGCCTGGCAACACTTATAATTTTTACACTCATTTTTTAGCAATTATCCATTGGTAACGAAAAGCCCATTTCCAGTTTATGGTATAGTTTTTTAAATATAATTTTTTAGAGAAGTCCTCCAGTTCGTTTTTCTTAAATCCTCTTAAAATAGAGACAAGCCCATCTTCACGTGACATTTTGTTTAAATTAAAAACAGCACAAACCATTTCAAAAAGACGATAAGCTAATGTGCTTCGGTGCAAATCGTTAATGATAATCCCAATACCTGCATTGTTATTAAAGGTAGTCATTATATTTAATATTTGCTCGTTGGTAAAGTGATGTAAGGTGAGTGTACACAAAACAATATCATAGGTAACGGAATTAAATTCTTCACTAAAAATATCGATACAGAGATATTCAATATTGGGGAAGCCATTCGACAATGTTTTAGCGTAATTTATTGTAAAAGTATTGGCATCAATACCAATCAGTTTAAAATTAAGATTGTTTTTCAGGCCATATTGAGCCAGCATACGCAACATATCACCATTACCGCAGCCTATATCCGCAATTGTTATTGTTATAGTGGTGTCTGATTTTTGCAATAATGTTTTTATTCCGTGAAGGGTTAGTTTGTTGCCGCCTAATAACTGGTTGATGTGGGCAATTTTATCAAGGGCTTCCCGTAATTCATTCCCTTCCAGGGAGAAGTCATCCATTATTTCCGTTTCCTGTGTTCGGTATGTGGTATCTATAGTCATTTAGTTGATTGCTATTGGTTTGCCGTGCGTTTGTTTAATTATTCCGGGCAACAGCGCCGGCAATGCTACTGTTATAGACACCAGGGCATTCGTAATAGTTTTATTTCGTAATATTTTGGATAAAACCCTTCCCATAAATAAGCGTTGGCCAAAATGTTTCTTCCATTGTTGTGTATATTTTTTTTCTAATGCTTCTCTTGACTCTATGTTTCCTGCATAATAATCCAACACCAATTCTGATGCAATTTTTGCACTGTGTATTGCCATAGCCATTCCGTTACCACAAAGCGGATGAATAAGTCCCGCAGTATCACCAATCATTAAGATATGGTTTTCTACAGCTTGTTTTTTATCAAAAGAGATCTGACTGATGGTGAGTGGTTTATCAAAAAGAATCGTACTATTTTCTAATATAGATTTAAGATGTTTGTTTTTATAAAGGACATTACGCTGATAATCTTCAATGTTTTTATATTTTTTAAAGGTGGCATAATCAGCCAGATAGCAAATATTTATGATCTCGTTTTCTACTTTAGAAACACCGCAATAACCGCCTTTAAAGTTGTGCAATGCCACAGTATCATTGGCAAAATCACCTTGATAATGGGCCTTAACAGCCAGCCAAGGAGACTTTTTAGTAAAAAAATCACGAGATAATACCTGATCGATGTTCGAACGTTTTCCGAAAGCTCCCAACACTATTTTTGCTGATAAAGTTTGGCTTGCAGTTGTTATAGTAAAGAGATCATGGCTAAAAGAAACGTCTGTAGCTATTTCTTTAATGATGGTACAGCCGTTTGCTATTGCTTTTTGATATAAAAAATGATCCAGCTGGTATCTGCTAATGCCAAAACCACCCAGTGGAAGATTTGCAGATGCTGTTTTTCCTTTCGTTGTACTAAATTCAAATTTACTAATTAGGGCAGGATGTAATTTTAAAACATCTGCATCAAGCCATTTTAAGTAGGAAAGGATTTCATTTGAAACATATTCACCGCATACTTTATGACGCGGATAACCAGATTTTTCTATTAATGTGACCTGTAATCCTTTCCGGGACAGATGTAAAGCACCTGCCAGACCAGCAAGACCGCCGCCAATAATAATAACATCTGGATTTGTTTTCATACTAAGCAATTTAGCTATTATATCTGGAATATTATATACTTTATTTTTGTTAAAATTGCTTTTAATTCTTAATAGAAAATCTATTTCTAATTTCATTATTAGCTACAAAGATCAAAAAGGTATTAATTTTATAATTACACAATTTTCTTTTTTACTTATACAATTACTGCTTTAGAAGGTTTTAATTTTTAAGTAAAAAAAGCTTAAAAAAAAAGTCAGCATAAAAAAACGGGAAGTTCATTCTTCCCGTTTTTAAGGCTTTTACTATTTAGATTTAATTGAAAAGCAGAATCTGAGAACTCTTACAAAGTAGTACTCCAAGATAACCCGCTTATGTCTGTTAAAATAAGGGTATGATTTTTATAATCTTCTAAGTCGTTTAGTATCGGAATTCGAATTGTTGCTTTTGCTCCAAGCGGAATCACTAAGCTATGTGCACCTGGTTTTACTTTGGCGACATAACGATTGGAGATATTTCCGACAGGAAGTTGAGCCAGATCGCTTCCGTTTAAATGTAAAATTTTCACGCCCGCTTCATCTTCCAGTGTAATACCAATTAAAAAAGAACCGTAAACATCAACACCTTCTACACGAAAAACCTCAAAACTCAATTCGTTGTTTTCGATTGTAAAGTTGTTGATCTCAAGCTTCGGTTTTACAGATTTATTATGAAGCGTTCCAAAAACGCCGCCATGAAAATATTGATTGGTAAACAAAGTGAGTCCTACGATAAAAAAAACGACTACAAGAACAGGTCGTTTGTATGAGTTTAGGTGTAATTCTCCTGACCCCAGCAATCTAAACCATTTAGTTCGCGTAAAGGATGACTTTTTTTGTATAAAATAAGCATCCAGAGAAAGGTAATTGCTTCCGGTTAAGAACAAAGTAAATCCTGAAGCTAATCCTAAAATCCCAATTTGCCATTCGTCCAGGCAAGTAGTTCCAATCCAGCCGGAAGCCAATAAAATTCCCAGTGCTAATAAGAAAATTCCAATACTCATGAGTCGGGTAAACAGTCCAAGAATCATTGCCAAACCCACAATTCCTTCGATGATGGTAAAAACTACCATATTGATGTATAAAGCTTCCGGATGTGTAACTAAGTATTCGATTATGGGTTTTATTCCGAGCGCATTGGGTAAGAAATGATTGAATTTTTCTCCAATATAACCGGCTTCTTCAGGAATTAATTTGTTTTCCAGGATCAGTCGCCTCCAAAAGGCAGAAAAATACGTCCAGCCCACGACCATACGTAAGGCTAATGTAGCCATCGAAGCGGCGTCAAAATTTTTTTGATGTTGCATAATATTTTATAAAATTTGATAAATTGTTTTAAGCGAAGTATGAAACGATTCGCGGGGCAATTTTCAGATTTTTAAATACTATAAAAAGGGCTGGATAATGAATAGAACTTTTATCGAACTCGAAAGCAGGATGAATTTGAAAGGTGGTAAAAGCTATGTTTTTCTTTAGCTGAAAATTAAAAGATTGTAATTTCGGAAACACGGGTGTTTCGGGCGTGGAAAGGGATTTTTTAGAAAGATGATTTTTCTGAATCAGGTTCACAGTACATGATCCCTGAACCGGCAATTGCGTGAGGCTTTTTTGAGAAAGCTCTACAATGTCAATTCCTGCAAAATGCAGAACAGATTTTTTGACATGACAATTAGAAAAAGCATATATCAAAGCCAATACCAGCAAAAGCTGTTTGAGATATCTCGAAATAGTAGTGTGGCTTTTTAATTTCATTTCATAAAAATAGTATTAAAAAAAAACTTTTCCGGCTTTTTGCAAAAGGTTAACAATATAAATTGTAGAATCTAAAGTTTAGGCAATAAAAAAGAGAGTTCGAAATGGAATAGATCAAACAATTTTTTTGAAACTCATTTTTCATCTGCTAGCTAACAATCCTCTTAAATAGTAGGATTTGCTACCAGAATTATTCTTATATTTATTGTAGGATTAATTCACTAATTAAGTAAGGTTCTAATTGCACCCACATTTTGTTAAAAGCATTCGTTTAGGCCAGTGGTGATCCGTTATTTTCCGTTTGTACTGTGAGTTGCAGTAGTAACCTATTAATACCTTTGGATTTATGAAATTTTTAAAATCATCATTAGTTGCTTTCTTTTTTTTATGTTCTTTCTCGCAAAGTATTGCGCAGGACTTAAAGCCGGGATTTGATAAAGCAGAATACAGAGAACTTATTTATATAGCCACTCGATCTACAGAATCTCCGGAGAAAGCAAAATTGATTCCCCAGCCGGAGCATTCTAAATTGGTTTATAAAAGCAAATCGATGGGATTGGATAATCTGTGGGAGTTATGGTTAAAAGACGAAAATACCGCAGTATTGTGTACAAGGGGGACCACTGAAAAAAGCGAAAGCTGGCTGGCTAATCTCTATGCTGCAATGACTCCGGCCAAAGGCGCACTAAAAGTTTCTAATACCTATACGTTTCAATACGAATTATCTTCAAACAAACATGCAGCAGTTCATACGGGTTATTTGTTAAGTACTGCTTTTCTTTCTAAAGAAATGGTTCCAAAGATTGATTCCTGTTACAAAGCAGGGATTAAGAACTTCATTATTATGGGGCATAGTCAGGGTGGGGGAATAAGTTATTTGCTTACGGCGCATTTTTACAACCTGCAAAGCAAAGGAATTTTGCCTGCTGATATTCGTTTTAAAACGTATTGCAGCGCTGCCCCTAAACCGGGGAATTTATATTTTGCTTATGATTACGAAAATAAAACCCAGGGCGGTTGGGCCTATAATGTAGTAAGTGCTATAGATTGGGTTCCTCAAACTCCATTTTCAGTCGAAACAGCAGAGGATTTACCCGTAGTAAGTCCGCTGAAAATGGTGCAAGAAACCATAAAAAAAGAAAGCTTTTTTAAGAGAATGTTTCTAAACATGGTGTACGGCAAATTAACGAACCCATCAGTTAAGACCGTCAACACCTACCAAAAATTGTTGGGTAAAGAAATGGGCAAAAGAGTGCAAAAAGTCCTGCCCGAGTTTGTGCCGCCCCCATTTTACAATAGCAACAATTATGTGCGTACAGGCAATACAATTGTTCTTTATCCAAATCCTGATGATGAGAATTATTATAAAAAATTCCCTAATGATAGTGATGATTTAATGATTCACCATTCTTTCCCTCCGTATTTATATCTTCTGGATCAGCTTAAATGAGGTGTTTCATTTTAGTGTAATATCTTTTTTAATTCAAAAAACTGGATGCTGTAAATTTGCATTACTTTTCTTTGCTCAACTTAAGCTGTTTGGCAGATCTGGATAATTTGATGCTCTGGAGCAATCAACGTGTAAATTAGTTACTTTTAATCTATTCCTTTTTTAATTTTTCTTGTCAGTAAATTATAGGTAATAAGATGCAAATGACTATAAAAGCCATCATTTAGAGCAACCGATTGCCTTGTTGTCACTTCTAATTAATAAATTATCTCTTCCTTATAAATCCTCATTTACGTTGCCAATATCATAATACATGTCTCTTATTTTAGAAATATGAGCTTTTTCTATGCTTTATTTTATTTTTAAAATTATTTTAGTATTTCTGTTTGGATAAAAATCTCTGTTATTATATTTTTCATAGTGATTTAGGCTAATTGCCTAAAAATATCTATATGTTCGCACCTTAAATCTTATATTTTTAGAATATATTAAAATTTTAACCTTAAAAATAAATATGATGTATTTTTATTGCTATCTTTTTTAGTAATGTGTAAAAATATTTAACACAACCGATTGCGTTTTGTTTTAATTTATTTACTTTTGTTTCACTTGTGAAATTTTAGTAGGAGATAACTATTAAATAATGAAGCTCTTATTATTTTTTGAAACGAACTAAACCAAAGTATTAACCAATTAAATTAATTTTTATGATTAACTTTTTTATTATTAAAAAATCAAAACTCTTAACGTGTTTTGGGTTTTTAGGCCTGATGTTTTTGTTTTCCCAAAATGTCTCCGCTCAAAAAACAATAACAGGAATTGTTTCTGATAGTAATGGCCCGATCCCGGGAGCCAATGTGAGTATTAAAGGCACAAAAACAGGTGTCGTGACAGGTTTTGACGGAAATTATTCTATAACAAATGTCCCAGCCAATGGTATTTTAATCTTTAGTTTTTTAGGTTTAACGAATAAAGAAGTCGCTGTTCAGGGAAAAGATAAAATCAACGTTGTTCTTGAGGAAAATTTAAGTAACCTTCAGGAAGTGGTGGTAATAGGATATGGCGCACAACGTAAGGAAGCTGTTACCGGTTCTGTAGCTTCTATAACAGGAGATGATCTGCGGGAAATTCCGGGAGCCAATATTACACAGGCTTTACAAGGAAGAATTGCCGGGGTAGAAATGACACAGACTTCCTCAAAACCAGGAGCGGCCATGCAGATAAGAATTAGAGGTACGCGCTCGCTTAATGCCAGTAATGACCCGTTGGTAGTACTGGATGGTATTCCTTTTGCAGGATCAATAGGCGATATTAATCCAACAGATATTAAAAGTGTAGATATTCTTAAAGATGCTTCGGCTACTGCTATATACGGTTCCCGTGGTGCAAATGGTGTAATATTAGTTACAACAAATAAAGGAAAGAAAGGACAAAAGGCAAGATTTACATTTGATAATTACTACGGATTGAAAAGTGTTTTTGCCCGTTACCCAATGATGGATGGACCAGAATTTGTAAAACTTCGTACTGCAGCGGGAATTTATACCAATGGTATAGATGAATCTAATGATGTCAATACAGACTGGCAGGATTTATTTTACGGAACAGGAATGGTGACCAGCAATGATTTTGGAGTATCAGGAGGAACAGAGAATGGTTCTTACAACTTTGGTATCGGACATTATAAAGATGAGGCCGTGATTCCGGGACAGGATTATGAACGTATTTCATTGCGTGCTTCTGTAGATCAGGAAATAGGAAGATCTTTTCGTTTTGGCATTACCACAAACAATAATTATTCGATTACAAATGGTAGTAATTTATCAATGTATGGAGTCCTGAACAGTTCACCAATTGCCGATCCGTACAATCCGGATGGTTCCTTGAAAAGAATCATTCAGATGCCGCTGGACCAACAATGGGTATATACAAGAGAAAGTGTGGAGAATCTGGGAGATAAGTGGATCAACCAAACCAGAGCTTTTGGATCTTATAATAATATTTACGGAGAAGTAAAGATTCCCGGTGTAGAAGGCTTGAAATACCGCGCCAATATTGGACTTAATTTTCGTATGACGGATTCCGGAAGTTATACAGGAGAAGGAGTTTTCAGCGCAACGCCCACTACACCTTCGACAGCTAATATTGGACATTCTTTAACCACTAATTGGGTGATCGAAAATTTATTGACGTATGATCGCACTTTCTCAGAAAAACACAAAATAAATGTAGTAGGGCTTTATTCTGCTGAACAAACGTCTTTCAACAGTTCTTCTGTATCGGCCAGAAATATTCCTTCTGATGCTTTTCAATTCTATAATTTAGGAAACGCGACTGGTGAAATTACGATTAATCCAAACGATCAAAACTATTACAAAAGCGGTCTGATGTCCTGGATGGGCCGTGCGATGTATTCGTATGATAACCGCTACATGATAACCGCTACAATACGTTCTGATGCTTCTTCAAGATTAGCAGACGGACATAAATGGAATACCTATCCGGCAGTATCTGCGGGGTGGAACATTAAAAACGAGTCTTTTCTAAAAGAGGTTGGGTTTCTGGATGCCTTAAAGCTTCGCGTAGGATATGGAGAAACTTCCAACCAATCTATAAATCCTTATGCTACACTGGGGCGTTTAAGTACAAGACCTTATAATTTTGGTACAGAATACGCTGTGGGGTATTATGTGTCTGAATTGCCTAATCCGAATCTGGGATGGGAATATTCTTCAACATGGAACTACGGATTGGATTTCGCTATTCTAAAAAATCGCTTGTCTGCAACTGTTGAGTATTATGTAACGGATACAAAAGATATTTTATTGGGTGTGAGTTTACCGAGTACTTCGGGAGTAACTAGTTATACCGGGAATATTGGGCAGTCTCAAAATAAGGGTATTGAATTTTCTCTAAACGGTACAATAGTAGACAATGCTGGTGGCTGGACCTGGGAAGCAGGAGTTAATTTCTATTCGAATAAAAACAAATTGGTTGCCTTGGCTTCAGGACAGGATAGAGACGAAAGTAACTGGTGGTTTGTAGGGAAACCAATTAATGTCATATATGATTATGAAAAAGTTGGGCTTTGGCAACAAGGAGATGCCAACTTAACGAAATACGAACCAGGAGGAAATCCGGGTATGATTAGAGTAAAATACACGGGAGATTTTAATGCGGATGGTTCGCCAACAAGACAGATAGGACCGGAAGACAGACAAGTGATGAAAGTAGACCCGGATTTTCAGGGCGGATTTAATACGCGTGTAGCCTACAAAGGATTTGACCTGACAGCAGTTGGAGCTTTTCAAAGTGGCGGTATTTTGATCAGTACACTTTATTCTTCATCGGGTTACTTAAACATGTTGAGTGGCCGTCGTGGAAACGTTGATGTAGATTACTGGACTCCTGAAAATACAGATGCCAAATATCCAAAACCAGGAGGGATTGCCAGTGGTGATAATCCTAAATACGGTTCTACTTTAGGCTATTTTGATGCCTCCTATTTAAAAATCCGTACCATTTCATTGGGCTATAATTTCAAAAGCAAATTTCTGGAAGATACAGGATTGCAAAAGTTCCGTCTTTATTTTACAGTACAAAATCCGTTTGTTATGTTCTCGCCTTACCATAAAGAATCCGGAATGGATCCGGAAACCAATTCGTATGGTGATGAAAATGCAGCGGTAACCACTGCTTATCAAAAACGTTTACTGACTTTAGGAACCAATACACCGGCAACTCGTAATTTCCTGATTGGTTTTAATTTAACATTTTAAAAAAGAAAAAAATGAAACGTATACAAATAAGAACTTTTATAGCAACAGCTTTTATGATGTTGTTCTTAGGATCGTGCAATGAAATTTTAGACGAACAACCAAGAAGTATTTACGAACCCGGATTTTTTAAAACAGAAAAAGGGGTGTACGGAGGATTGACATCCATGTATGCTCACTTGCGATATATCTACGGACCTGCCTACTACTACAATACTTTGGTAACCGGCACCGATGAAGCCACATACGCACAAAGTGCAGACAATAATTTTAAAGACATGGATTTATCCGGAGTGGGTTCTGTCACATCTACAAGCAGTCGTACAGATGGTTTATGGACTTCGGCATTTCCTAATATTAATACCGCAAGTGGTATTATAGAAAATGCAGCAGCAGTAGGAACGATATCAGGCGCCCTGATTGCTGAGGCGAGATTTTTTCGTGCTTTAGATTATTTTCTGTTAGTGCAGACTTTTGGCGGAGTTCCTTTGGATTTGGGCGCAGGAGAATTAAAATTCAATACAAATCCCGTAAGAACATCGACACGTAATACCGTTACGGAGGTTTATACCAAAGCGATATTTCCGGATTTATTAACCGCAATAAATGATCTTCCGTCAATAGGAAGGGTAAAGGGAGGAGTTACAAAAACAGTAGCAAGATTATATTTATCCAAAGCATATCTAACCTATGCATGGTGGCTTCAGAACCCTAATAATGTGCCTACTTATCCGGAAACAACCCGAACAGATCCTGACGGACATGATGCGCAATGGTATTTTCAAAAAGCTTATGATATAGCAACAGAAGGTATTGATAATCCCGGACCGTTTAATTTACAAAACACCTATTACGATGTTAATTTAGGTCAGAACGATCGAAATAACGAAATACTATTATACGCAGACCATACTGAATCGAGCGAGTTTTATAATGCGAGCAGTCTTACGTATTCTAATGGTGCTGCACCGGAAAACTTTGCCGGATGGATGATGACCTGGAATTATACGAATATTAGAAGTACAGGAGTAAGTTCTGTTCAGCGCGAAGCTTCACAGCCTTTGGGACGTCCGTGGGTACGTATGTGTCCAACAATTGGTGTGATCAAAAATACTTTTGCTGATAAAACAAACGACTCCCGTTACGATGGTACTTTCACGACCGTGTATCGCGGAAACTGGAATAAAGCAGGAAATACGTCTCCGACTCTTATAAATGCGAATGGCTTACCGGTGAGCCCGGGAGGAGCGGTTTTAACTTTTCTGAATGATGACAATTCAGGAGTTGTCTATACAACATCAACCGGAAATATTGGCGCAGGATTGCTGGCAGGAAGATCTGATTTTGTTATTAATCCAAGTGGAATTAGCAGAATCGTGTATCCGGGACTTTGGAAACTGGGGGTTTATCGCACGGATAGCGGAACGGGATTGGGACAACCCAATGCGGCGAGTACACGCCCTTTTAATATTGCCAAGTTTTCTGAACTTTACTTTATTGCAGCGGAAGCGGCTGTAAAAGGAGCAGCTCCAAAAGGCGGAAAAAGTGCCAGGGAATTAATTAATGTGATCCGTGCCCGTGCCGGAAAATGGAGATGGGACAATAACGGAAACACGGCAAAAGTAGCAGATAACAGTGCAGTTTTGACAGCAGCAACTCCGGCAATTATCGATATTAATTATATTCTGGCTGAGCGTTCCCGTGAATATTATGCTGAAGGATATCGCTGGTTCGATCTGATTCGTACTCAAAAATGGGAAGAATTGGCGGGTTCATATCAAATTTGCGGAAATAATTACGGCGATCATACTCCAGTAACAGTGACCAGAACGATAGACAAACACCATTATTTACGTCCGATTCCCCAAGGTCAGCTGGACGGAATGGTGATGAGTGCTTCAGAAAAAGCAACTTATCAAAATCCGGGTTATTAATACTTTACATTAAGTTTTAACCTTTTATTATTTTGATAGTATTGATTACAATATTTTTTATAGTTGGTTATCGTTAGTTTTTGCTAAAAGCCGGAAGTTTATTCTTTCGGCTTTTTTAGTTTTAAATTGGCAATAAATAAGAACATCATAAGTTATTAAAATCTCCATTTATTAAAAGTCAGTTTGTGTAGCTAAAATCTATTTTGGCAAATCCGAAAAATGGTTCTAACTTAGTTCCAAACCAGCTTTAGAGAAATGTTAATTACGGTCAAAGTAAATAGCACCATATACAATAACCATAAAAAAATACGATCTATGATTATCGAAATTTTAGATAAAAGTAAAAAAAGTATCAAACTAGATCGTATCGAAGATCTGCCTGAATACATCCCGTTCATCAATAGTATACAACTTATTGATTATACAAAGGAAGACATCACAGCTCTTGAAAAGCTTTTTGATATTGATACCACGATATTAAACAATAGTGATGATATCGAAATAAGTTCACACTATCTGGAAAAAGCAAGTCAATTGGCATTTAATTTTTCATTTCCCTACTTAACTCCTCAGAATAAAATTGAAGAAATAATTGTTTCTTTTATTTTAAAAGAGGATATCGTGTTTTCATTTATGGATGTCAATTTTGAGAATTTTATACCCGAAAGTAAAAGGCAGGAACATTTTGACAAAATAAAGAGTCTGCCTTTTAGCCTGAATACCTTTCTTTTAATGATGATTGGGATTATTCCTGATTATTATGCGGACTTAACAGAAATTATTGCAAAGAATATTAAAACAATTTTCTTAAACTTACAGAAACAGAATCACTTTTCGGAGCACGGATTAAATGAAATAACAGCACTGAAATTCAATAATTTAATTGTCAAGGAATCTCTTAATGAATTTAGGCGCATTATGCATTTGCTTCGAAAAAGCGATAAACTGACGCTCGAAATTAAAGATGAAATTTTACTGGAAATAAGTGATTTAGGGGTAATAAATGAATATGTTCAAAATAATTTTGAACGTTTAAATGATCTTAAAGATTATGTTTCGACTAAAATTGACCTGGAGCAAAACCGAATCTTTAAGACACTGACCATTATAACCATGTGTATTTCGTTACCCATGTTGGTTGCGGGAATTTATGGTATGAATTTTAAGAATATGCCTGAACTGGATTGGAAGTACGGCTATATTTACGCAATAGTATTGATCCTTATTTGTTTTATTGCCCCTTTGATCTGGTTTAAACGGAAAAAATGGCTGAATTAATTTCTTTTTTAATTGAGTTATAAAAAGAATCCCATTTCGATTGAAATGAGATTTTCTTGTCGACATTTTTAGTGGTGAAATTTCCGGTATGCTTTTCAGGCGTATCTCCCAAAGTTCTTAATATATCTGAATATATTTAGGAACTAGCGTTTTCATCACAGCCCAGGCAATAAGATAGGCAACGGCACAAATAACGAACATGATCGTATATCCGGTTTGAACATGTCCTAAAGTTTCATAATAATCGAAAAGCGCCCCACCTAATTTTGAAACTAAAACACCACCGATTCCTCCGGCCATTCCTCCAATTCCAATCACGGAACCAATTGCTTTTTTGGGAAACATATCAGATACTGTGGTGAATATATTAGCAGACCAGGCCTGATGTGCAGATGCACCAACACCAATAAGCAAAACAGGAATCCAGTAACTAATATATCCAAGAGGCTGCGCCAGTAAAACCACTAAAGGAAATAACGCAATAATCAACATTGCTTTCATTCTGCCTTCATAAGCATTGTAACCTTTGTTGATGAAGTACATGGGGAAATATCCGCCATAAATACTTCCTACCATTGTCATGGTATATAATACTGAAAGAGGAAAAGCAATATCCGTTTTTACAAGTCCAAATTGGGCTTCTAAATATTTGGGCAGCCAGAATAAAAAGAACCACCAGATACCATCTGTCAAGAATTTACCAATGATAAAAGCCCATGTTTGTTTGTATTTTAAAAGTTTGATCCACGAAATTTTTTCTTTTGGAGCAGTGTTTTCCACTTCTTTTTCTACAGCTTCATTTTCAAGAATATAATTTAATTCGGATGCCGATAATCTTTTTTGCTTTTCGGGTTTCTCATATAAAATATACCAAAAAAACATCCAGATAAAACCAATGGCACCAATGATGATAAAGGCAGTTTCCCAACCCCAATTCACGGCAATCCACGGAACCGTTAACGGTGCTAATATCGCTCCAACATTAGAGCCTGAATTAAAAATTCCTGTCGCTAATGAACGTTCTTTCTTTGGAAAATATTCAGCAACCGCTTTAATGGCAGCGGGAAAATTTCCTGATTCACCAACAGCTAAAAATGATCGTGAAATCATAAAACCTAAAATAGAAACAGGCACGGCTGCAATTCCTGCCCAAATCAAAATATTGTTTACCGAAGTTCCAATTGGGATGGCATAAGCGTGCATAATGGCGCCAATTGACCATAATGCAATAGCTAAAATGTAGCCAATTTTCGTTCCCATTTTATCAATTAGCCTTCCTGCAAAAAGCATGGAGATGGCATATATAAATTGAAATACAGCCGTAATATTAGCGTAATCAGTATTGTTCCAGTGGAATTCTTCTGAAAGACTTGGAGCCAGCAAACTCAATACCTGCCTGTCAAGATAGTTTACCGTGGTGGCAAAAAAGAGCAGACCGCAAATGGTCCAGCGGTATTTTCCAATAACTTCGTTTTTATTGTACATTATGGTTTTTTGGTTATTATAGTTTACTAATTATTTTTTTTATAAAGTGTTATGGATTGTTTATGGTGCAACTGTAAAATCTTTTTGCAATACATCGTAGCTGTTTCCGCCAACCATCAGTGTGAATTTGCCTGGTTCGACAGTTTGTATGTTGTTTATATTCCAAAAAGCTAATTTTGAAACAGGAAGTTTAAACGCTACTTTTTTAGATTCTCCCGGTTTTAGATTAATTCTCCTGAAATCTTTCAATTCTTTTATTGGTCTTGCAATCGAACCTACTAAATCTGAAGTGTACAATTGAACAACTTCATTCGCTTGGAATTTTCCTGTATTTTTTAAATCTACTGTTACAGTTAAAATATCTGATTTTGATAAGACGTCTGTAGATAGACTTAAATTTGAATATTCGAATGTGGTGTATGATAATCCATATCCAAAATCAAATAAATTATCAAAGGCTGCGTCAAGATAATAGGATGTTGTACCTAAAGAAGATTGTTTCGCTTCAAGCGGAATGTCGTTTAATAAAATCTCGGTTTTTTTAGCTGGTCTTCCAATTTTATCATGATTATAATATACTGGAATCTGTCCGGCATATTTAGGGAATGTAATAGGAAGTTTTCCACTCGGAACAGCTTTTCCAAATAAAATATCGGCCACGGCAGGACCGCCCATAGTTCCGGGATGCCAGAGATATAATACCGCATCAGAAAGTGCAGTTTCTTTTTCTATAGTCAAAGCTCTTCCTGCCATTATCATGGTAACAACTGGTTTTCGTGTTTTGCTCAGTTCTTCAAGTAATTGAGATTGCGCTCCTTTTAAATTTATCTCAGCCAAAGAATGTGCTTCTCCTGATAAAATAGCTTCTTCACCAAGAAAAAGCAGAACAACATCAGCTTGTTTGGCAACTTCTATTGCTTTAGAAAAATTAGTTTTATTGTTGTCTCTGCTAAAGGCAAGGCCTTGTTCGTAAATAAACTTCACATCTTTTCCGTATTGCTTTTGCAAAGCTTTTAGAGGTGTTTGCGTCATTCCTTTTTCTCCGTCAAAAGCCCAGGTTCCCATTTGGTCATGCGATGCATCGGCCATTGGACCAATAATCGCAATGGTTTTAATTGTATTTTTGAGAGGTAATAGGTTGTTTTTATTCTTTAATAAAACAAAAGATTCTTCTGCAGCTTTTTTGGCCGCTTGAAGATGATTTTCTGAATATATAGATGATTTCACTTTTAGGTTCACGTATGGATTTTCGAACAAACCCAGTCTATATTTTAATCGAAGTATATTTCGAACGGCATCATCAATTGTTTTTTGCTCTACTTTACCTTCCGCAATCAGAGCTTCCATATTTTGAAGGTAAGTGCCTGAAGCCATTTCCATATCTACTCCGGCATTTGCTGCTTTCATGGCGGCATCTTTATTGTCTTCGCTAAAGCCAATTCGAACCATATCTCGGATCGAATTGTAATCTGTAACGACAACGCCATCAAATCCCCATTCTTTTCGTAAAACAGTTCGCAGTAAAAACTCATTTCCGCTGGCTGGTATTCCGTCATTGGCATTAAAAGAGGTCATTAATGTGGCACAACCAGCCTCTCTGATTGCTTTTTCGAAAGGAGGCAGATAAAAATTTCTTAATTGTCTCTGGGTGATATTGGTTAAATTATAATCACGTCCGCCTTCAGCTGCTCCATAAGCAATAAAGTGTTTAGCACACGCAGCAATAGAGGCGGGGTTCGATAAATCTTTTCCCTGAAAACCTTTAACCATTGCCACCGCCATAATTTCAGACAAATAAGTGTCCTCGCCAAAACTCTCCGCAATTCTTCCCCAACGGGAATCTCTTGCAATATCCATCATAGGAGCGAACGTCCAACGGATTCCTTTTTCATAAGCTTCTCTGGCTGCTATTTGAGAACCAATTTCTACAATTTCAGGATCAAATGAAGCTGCTTGTCCTAACGGAATGGGAAATATGGTTTTAAAGCCATGAATAACATCTCTTGCAATCACAAGCGGAATTCCTAATGTGGATTCCTCTTTTGCTATTTTCTGCAATTGATTGACCAGTTCCGGATTTTCGGCATTTAAGATAGAACCAACTTCTCCGTTTCGAATCTGCTGATACAATTTCTCCGAAGGCATGCGTCCATTAAGCTGGTTCATCTGACCGATTTTTTCCTTCAGCGTCATTTTTGCCAGCAAAGCTTCTACTTTATCTTCTATCTTTTTATCCTGCGCAAAACAGGTTGTAAATTGAAAACAGCTCAGAAGTATGAAGAATAAAGAGAGATAAGAATATTTCATATTTTTAAATTTAAACCAATTCCACCCTGAACAATTATGCAAAAGTCCAAGGCGGAATAACCACATTTATAAACTTCTTTTAATTCCTAGTTCTAAACCTCGCAATTCAGCCAAACCTCTTAAGCGGCCAATTCCGGAATATCCCGGGTTTGTTTTTTTCTTTAAATCATCAAGCATTTGGTGCCCGTGATCGGGGCGCATTGGCAGTTTGGTACCGTTTCTTTTTTCTACTTTAATGATTTCTTTTACCACTTCGTACATGTCAACATCGCCCTCAAGATGATTGGCTTCGTAAAAATTACCCTGCTCGTCACGCTGTGTGCTTCTTAGGTGAATAAAGTTCATTTTATCTCCATGACGTCTTACAATTCCGGCCAGATCATTATCAGCTCTGACACCGTAAGAACCTGTGCACATGGTAAATCCGTTTGATTTAGAATCGTACGCTCTCATCAATTCGATAAGATCATTTTCTGTGCTCACCACTCTTGGTAATCCTAAAATAGGATAAGGCGGATCGTCAGGATGAATGGCCATCAAAACATGATTGCTTTCGGCAACGGGAATAATTTCTTTTAGGAAAAAGAATAAATGCTCTTTTAATTTAGCACTGTCAATTCCATCATAAGCAGCCAATGTAATCAGGAAGTCTTCAATAGAATACGCTTCTTCAGCACCGGGAAGTCCGGCCAGAATGTTTTGTTGTAATTTGATTTTGTCTTCTTTTGATGCATTTTCGAAGTAAGTTGTAGCCGCTTTAATCTGCGCTTCTGAGTATGATTTTTCAGCATTTGGGCGTTTTAAAATAAACAATTCAAAGGCTGCAAATTCAGTCATATCAAAACGAAGTGCTTTCGATCCGTCTGGTATTTCATAAGACAAATCAGTTCTTGACCAGTCTAAGACAGGCATAAAATTATAACAAACACAGTGAATCCCGCATTGGGCAAGATTTTTAATGCTTTGTTTGTAATTTTCAATGTATTGAAGATAATTTCCTGTCTGTTTTTTGATGTCTTCGTGAACGGGAATACTTTCAACAACCCTCCATTTTAAACCTGTCAAACCGTTATCCGGATTGCCATCTTTGTATTTTACAAGATCAATTCTTTTTTGAATTTCTTCTACTTCCCAAACCTGACCGTTTGGTATATGGTGTAAAGCTGTCACAACTCCTGTTGCGCCTGATTGTGCTATATCTGATAAAGAAACGGGATCGTTTGGCCCGAACCATCTTAGTGTTTGTTCCATTTTATTTTAAATTTTATTATTACTGTTTTTTGATAATGTGTTTTTTTTTTAACGCATAGAGACATAGATTTGGCAACTTAGAAAAGGCGTTTCACTTGTTTAAATGAACATAGCTATGTGTTAAAATCCAGATTTTTCAGATCATCTCTTTTTAGAATATAGTCTATGTTTCTATGTGTTTAAGTAATAGCTAACAATGCGTTACGATTATATACTTGTTGCGCCAAAACCTCCATCTACTTTTATAATGGTGCCTGTTACGAATTTGGACATGTCGCTGCACAGGAATAGTAAAACACCGTCTAAATCTTCAGGAACGCCAAAACGTTTCATTGGAGTCTGATCGATGATTTTATTTCCTCTTGGAGTAAGTTCTCCTTCGGGCGTCAACAATAAAGCCCGGTTTTGTTCTCCGATAAAAAATCCCGGAGCAATGGCATTTACACGAATTCCTTCTCCATATTTTGAAGCCAGTTCTACAGACATCCACTTAGTGAAATTATCTATAGCTGCTTTTGAAGCAGAATAACCCACCACTCTGGTTAACGGACGTTCTGCTGATGCCGAAGAAATATTGATGATAATACCGCTGTTTTGTTTGGCAAAAAGCTCCGAAAATACTTTTGAAGGAAGCATTGTTCCGATCACATTCAAATCCATAACCTTTTGTAAATCGCCTAGTTTTAAATCGTAAAAAGCCTGATCCGGGCCAATGGTTGCTCCGGGCATATTTCCGCCAGCAGCATTTATTAAGATATCCAGACGACCGTATTTCTCCACAATTAAATCACGGATTTCTTCCAGCTCCTGCTGATTTAAAACATTTCCTTTTACGGCAAACGCTTTAACACCTTTAGCCTCTAATCTGCCTACCGCTGCCTGAGCTTCTTCGTGACTAAGCCCGACAATTCCTGTAATTACGCCTTCTTTGCCTAATACTTCGGCCATATTACTGCCTAAAACCCCTGCACCTCCGGTTATAAGGGCAATTTTTCCTTCTAAATTAAATACTGAATTCATTTTTATTTTATATTGGTTTGTTATTTATTCTCTAGTTTAGATTCATTATCTAATGACTCTTCCGCCTGTAGCACCATTCATTAAGGCCTTTATATCATTGGCTGTAGCCAAATTAATATCGCCGGCAATAGAATGTTTAAGACAAGAATTTGCCAATGCATATTCGACCGTTTTTTTAGAATTGTCCGGCCAGTTCATTAGTCCATATATAAGTCCGGCCATAAAAGCATCGCCAGTTCCAATGCGATCGATAATGTGTGATATTTTATATTCTTTAGCTTTATGTAATTTTGAATTTCTCCATAAAACAGCTCCAATTGTATTAGAAGATGCGTTGGCATCATATCGAAGTGTTGTGGCAATAATTTTTAATCTTGGGAATTTTTCCTGCCATTTTTTATAAGCGATTTCAAAAGATTCGCCTTCCATTGTATGTATTCCCAAACAATTTTCAGAGTCATCGACACCGCCCAGAAGCACATCGCAATACTGGATGAGGTTTGGCATTACTTCATTGGCTTTTTTGCCATAATTCCATAAGGTTGGCCTAAAATTTAAATCAGCTGAAATGGTCAGTCCCATTTGAGAGGCGACGATTAAAGCTTCTTCGCAAACGTCGGCCAGATTTTGTGAAAGGGAAGGAGTGATACCCGACCAATGAAACCAATCGGCATCTTTAAAAATAGATTTCCAGTCGATCATTCCTTTTTTTAAGGTTGAGAAAGAAGAATGAGATCGGTCATAAATTACTTTTCCAGGTCGTTCAGAAGCGCCCGGTTCAAAATAATAAATACCAATTCGATCTCCTTGTTTGGTAATATTGGTTCGCATTCCATACGAAAGCATTTCACCTTCTGCAGCTGCTCCAAGTTCATTTTGGGGAAGTGCAGTTATCATATTCACATCACAGCCCATTAAAGCGAGCGATGCTCCAACATTTGCTTCGGCACCGCCATAGTGTGCTTCAAATGTTCTTGATTTAAAAATTTTTGACTGATTTGGAGGAGAAAGCCGAAGCATTATCTCTCCAAAACACACGATTTTGTTTGACATAATCTTTATTTGTAAATTACTTTTGTATGGAATTGAGAACCAACATTTATTATTTATTTAAGCTTAGTTAACCAATAGTTTTTTGGTTGAAACTTTGCTGTCTGATTTTAATGAAACCACATATACTCCGGTTTTTAAAATTGAACTCAAGTCAATTTGTAATGCGTTTTCGGCATCAATTTTTTTAGAGTACATCAGATTTCCGGTACTGTTATAAATTTGTATTGAAGTATATTTTTCGCCATGAAAATCAATATTTAAAATTCCGTTATTAGGATTTGGATACACATAAAAACCACCAGCTAAAGAATCTGTTTCTGGTGCAGTTTCAGTTTTAACACCTTTAGCAGCGATACCTCCAGAAGTAGTTTTTACAACTAAATAATCTACATTTAATTCTGTAGTTCCTTCGGTATCACGTAATTCTATCACGTTATTTCCTTGATTAAGCGCACTGTTTAAGGAAACTTCAGCAAAAGCTAAAGAAGAAGATGTGATAACGCCCTTTTTTACACCGTTTACATAAAGTCCCATTTTTCTTGTACCTGCAGAGTAAACCGCAACATTAATAGCTAAGGTATAAGTGCCTCCTGTAGTCATATTAACATTACCCCATTTCAAAAATCCTCCGGCATTTAAGTCAACGTATCTTCCGGTTGCTCCGTCGTTTATAGTACCTTCATTGATTAAAGCATTTTCTGCTTCATAAATATTTTTATTTGTAATCTCAAAATCCATAGTACTTACGGCTCCACAGCTGTTGGTATACGTTGCGGTATAGGTTCCGTATTTTGCATCCTGAATATTAGAAATGGTAACTTCGCGTGAATTTGAGTTAAATCCGTTTGGTCCAGTCCAGCTCCAGCTGCCATTTGTAGGCTGAGGTCCAAAAGTCACAGAAGCTCCAGTAGCTGCAACAGTAATGGGAACATTTCTATAGGCACCGTTATTTACTTTTGAGAAGGGATCAATTGGAATTCTGGTACATCCATTCGTTTCATGAACGTCAGCAGTGGTACTATCAAAATAAGTTCTTGTACGGCTGCTATTTCCGGTATTGATAAAATCACAGTTATTAATATCTAAACCATCAATACCACGTGCCCAGATACCATACGCATTTGCGATTCCGTTGTTTTTAACTTCAGGATAGTTTCCGTTCATACAAGTAGGAATAACTCCGGCATTTGCACTGTAATTATAAACCGTAATGTTGTTAAGGGTTACATCCTCAATTTTAGTCGTTTCGGCACAGTCATAATTGAACACTACCGGCTGGATTGTTGCCTTTTTACAATTGATGTTTTCAATTAAAATATTGCTTAGTTTACCATTAAACGGGCTATTATTTCCTCTGTTTTGTAATTCAAGGTAAATAGGGTTATAACAGCTGTTAATTGTAAAATTTCTAACGATAATGTCATGAACATTTGTGTTATCATTACTTTGTAGTGTAATGGCTGATATACAATCACCTGTAGAAATGGGATCTTGTCCGGAAGCTGCAGGATTTGAATGCTTGTTTATAATCACATTTTCTGCAATGATATCGTATACATCATTTTTTGTATCGGTACCAATTTTAAAGGCGTTGCAGGAAGAAGCCAGAATACAATTTTTGATTCTTACTTTATGCAACGGAGCTTCAGGTTTAACCTTTAAACACAATGCATCGTCACCCACTTCAATGTCGCAGTTGGTAATGGTAACATCGTAGCAGCTTTGTATGTCCAAACCATCAGCAGAACCGTGAAAGTTATCGAAAGGCCTACCGCGAATCAATAAGTTGTCTGCTATTACGAGCGTGCATCTTTCGATATTGATCGCGAAATTTGGAATGTTTCTAACCGTTAAATGATGAATGTTTACATTCGTACAGCCAATTAACTCAATACCACGTCCTGGTTTCTGATACGGTCGCGTACTGCGTTCGTATACCAGACCACCACCATCGATGATTCCTCCTCCGGTTATTTCGATATTCTTAAGGTTTTCTCCATAGAATAAATCGCTTCCGTTTTCGCGCCATACATAAATTGTATTGGCTTTTATAAGTGCACCGGGAGAAATGATAACGGTTAAGTCGTTGGATTTAAGGGTTAAACCGCTATCCATTAAATAGGTTCCGTCAGGAAAAAATAAAATATCACCTGGCTGGCAGGCGTTAATTGCATTTTGGATATTGACAGTTGCATAATTTGCACCTGTATTATCTGCTCCATAATCTGTAACCACGTTTCTGGTGGCACTCCAAAGGACTGATGCATTGCATAAAAACACAATACATGTTAAAAAGAAAATCTTTTTCATCGAGAATCGATGCATACTTAAATTTGTTTTCATAATAAATGGTTTAAATTAAAAAAAGGTTATTCTGATAGTTAATACTGCGCGTGTGCGCACACGGTTTTTGTTAAATTTTTTTATATTTAGGACTTAAATTTTATTTATAATGATTTAATTATTTCTGAACGAGATATGACGATACTATTTAATTTTGCGAATAGCAGCAACTTCTTCACTTGAAACGGCATTGGCTTTATTACCAAAACTATTTCGCACATAGGTTAAAACATCTGCAATTTCTTTATCTGTTAAAAAGCTGTGAGAAGGCATAGCATTACTATACATTTCTCCATCAAGTTTACCGCCTTTAAGTCCGTTAAGAAGCGTCTTAATTAGTTTGCTTTTTTCACTCACTACATTACTGGATTTTTTAAGCGGTGCGTTAAGATTGGTTACGCCTGTTCCATCATCCATGTGGCATACCGCACAATTTCTGCTATAAATTTGCGCTCCATTGCCATTTATTGTGCTGGTTTTATCGTTCTCTTTTAATACAGTTTCAGGTTTAGAAGATTCCAGATTCTGCGTTATTCTGTTTTCATCGTAAGTAATTTTGTAGATAGCGCCTTTTTTATCATCAGAAATATAAAGGGAACCATCTGGCCCTTGTGCGAGACCGCACGGACGACGCGCTGCATGACCCGATACGGTATTTTCTGTGGATCCTGAAAAACCATCAGCAAAGACTTCCCAGTTTCCATACGGTTTCCCGTTTTTGAAAGGCTGAAAAACAACAAAATAACCCATTTGAGGCTCCGGTCTGCGATTCCATGAACCGTGAAAAGCGATGAAAGCACCGTTTTTATATCGTTTAGGAAATTGGTTTCCGGTATAAAACAAAATGTCATTTGGAGCCAAATGCGCCGGATAAGCTGCAATTGGATTCAAATATTTAGAACTGCCTTCCTTTTTGCCGTCACCGCCATATTCAGGCATCTGGATCTTCTTCTTTTTTAAATAATCATAATAGATAAAAGGCCAGCCTGCATTGTCTCCTTTTTTTAACGCGTACATGCATTCGGCAGGAATTTCAGCATTTTGTTTGGTTGTGTATAAATCAGGAAAAAGGTAATCCAACTGATCGCGTCCGTGCTGCATAACAAAAAGCTGATTGGTTTGTATATTCCAGTCCACAGCGACAACATTTCGTAATCCGGTAGCATATCGCACACCATCTTCAATAGTTTGATTTAGGACATTGGGTTTAAACTGCCATACTCCACCGCTGATTTTCAACAACGGACAATCGGGGATTCCCATTGATCCTTTTTTTCGGTCTTCCTGCTGACAGGAGTTTAACGGGCAGCCAATCGGAATATACATGTTTCCTTTGTTGTCCATCATAATCGATTTGGTTTCGTGCGTGCCATTATCGAGTAATCCCGTAACGATGGTTTCGCGCGCCGTCGTATCGATTACTTGTCCATTGTTATCTAATTTATATCTGAAAATTTCTGAGTTGGAAGAGGTATAGAGATATCCTTTGTAAATATGAACTCCGGTTCCTCCATAATTTCCAAAACCAAATTTTACAGTCGCTTTTCCATTTTGCTGTTCTATTAATAATGTTCCCTTTCCGTTAACAGGTTTAGCAAGTCTCGCATATATCTTGTCATTATCTGTCACGGTTATATGTCTTACTTTACCAAGGCTGTCGATTATTTTTACAGCGGTAAAGCCTTGAGGTAACGATAATTCAGTGTTCAATATATAAACACTATCTTTTGATTTAACCATAGCCACCACGCTTGCCAAAATAGCAAGAGCTAGAATAAGTACCGGAATGGTGTCATTTTTTTTCATGTTGATACTCTATTTTAGAATAGTATTGATAGTCTCTAATTCTTCATTTGTAAAAGAAGTATTCTTTAATGCCTGAATGGAATCAGTAATCTGTTCCGGTTTGCTTGCCCCAATTAAAACTGATGTGACTTTTGAATCACGCAAAATCCATGAAAGCGCCATATGTGCCAGTTTTTGTCCTCGTTCCTGAGCGAGTTTATTTAGTTGGGAAATTTTTTCCAGTTTTTCAGCAGTAATATGGTTTTCATTTAAGAACTGTCCGCTTGTTGCTACTCTCGAATCGGTTGGGATCCCGTTTAGGTATTTATCCGAAAGTAATCCTTGTGCCAAAGGTGAAAAGGGAATACAACCAACGCCTTGATTTTCTAAAACATCCAATAATCCATTTTCAGGATCACGAACAAACATCGAATATTTGGGTTGATGGATGAGACAAGGAGTTCCGAGTTGTTTTAAAATTGCAACGGCTTTAAGAGTTTGCTCTGCATTATAATTGGATAACCCGACATATAATGCTTTTCCTTGTCTGACAATCAAATCCAAAGCCGTCATTGTTTCTTCCAAAGGTGTTTCCGGATCAGGTCTATGGTGATAGAAAATATCGACATAATCGAGTTTCATTCTTTTCAGACTTTGATCCAGACTTGAAACCAGATATTTTTTAGAACCCCAATCTCCATAAGGGCCGTCCCACATCGTGTAACCGGCTTTACTGGAAATAAGCATTTGATCTCTATAACTTTTAAAATCCTGCTGCAGGATTTTACCAAAATTCTCTTCGGCAGATCCCGGAGGCGGACCATAATTATTGGCCAGATCAAAATGGTTTATTCCGTTATCAAAAGCCGTTTTAATAAGTTCGCGACTATTTTTAAAATTATTGACATGTCCGAAATTATGCCACAAACCCAGTGAGAAGGCAGGTAATTTAATACCCGAATTTCCACAGCGTCTGTATTCCATATTTTTATATCTTTCTGAAGATGGTTGATAGGTCATTTTAAAGATGTTTATTCGTTTAATTGTGTAATGTGTTTAAATAATTAATAGATCGAGATTTGTGTAGTCCCTACGGGACAATTTTCAGGATATTGAATATTTTTTTTTACCGATATGTAATCTCTACGAGATATATTTTTTAAATACTCCGTTAGGAGTTAAATGTTGTTAGCATAATAATTTTGTTTTACCAATATTTTGTCTCTACGAAATATATTTCTTAAAATACTCCGCTAGGAGTTAGATGTCGGTAGAAAATAAATAACGACCCTAAAATTGTTCCGTAGGGACTACACAATCGCTTTACATATAATTACACAAAACGAAATTATTTAACCACATTATCACAATCCTCAATAACCAATGCTTCTCGCGGATCGTTACATTTCAAATCAAATTTTAAATTTTCGATATTCAAACCGTTGATGTATTTAAAATTAAAACCATAACTTGACATATTCCCGAAGGTATCAGGCGATGGATATCCGGGCTTTTTCTTCTTTAATAATTCCGCCATATCGATGTTTCTATCTTCGGCTTTTCCAGGTTGAGTTAATTCAATTGCAATGTTTTTCAGCACAATATTATTGATTTTGTTTTCATTGTTTAATCCCGTTACAGATGATGCCATAGGGCCTGCGCCGAATGCTTTTATATTAGAGATCAGGATGTTTTTAATACTTCCTACAGTTGGTATTGGTGCTGTAGCTGTATGTTTACGGCTACGGTTTCCTAGTGTTACAAATATGGGCGTTACGCAATCTGTCGCTTCAATATTATCAAACCAAACATTTTCCATTTTTCCACCATCGGTAATAATTAATGTAATCGCCGTACGTGTGGTTTCTGTTCCGTTAACTCTGTGAAAACCTGTAACGGATTGTTCTACTTTACAATTTCTGTATAAGATATTTTTAAATCCTCCTGTTGTTTCTGTTCCTAGTTTTAGGGAATTACAATGACTTGCAGCCGTGCAATTTTCGATTAATACATTTTCGCAGGCCGATGGTCCGTTGCTTTTTAAACAGATGGCGTCGTCATCACTGTCAATACGGGAATTACGCAGATATACATTTTTACAGCCGTCAATATCAATTCCGTCATTGTTTTGATGGGCATGATTGTAAACGTTTATATTTTCTACCATTAGGTTTTCACAATCTAAGTAATGCTGCATCCATTGTGGTGAATTCAAAAGCATAATCCCGTTTACGTATATATTTTTAGAACTTATAATTCTGATTCCATACGGTCTTCGCTTGTCGTTATTTCCCGTTCCTAAATAAACAGGACTTGTTCCCTGAAAATCGATAATTCCTTTTCCGGTTATCGAAATACCGTCTACTTTTTCGGCATAAAACAAGGATTTGTCTACCTGAAGATCTGTGTTGTTTTTATAGGCGGGCTGTATAACCAAGTAATCTTTGGCATCTGTACTTCCTATAATTTTTGCCGCTTTATCCAATTCAAGGTGAACTCCTGATTTTAAAATAAGTGTTCCCGTAAGGTACATTCCGGCAGGAAAGAACAAACGGGCAGGACCTTTTTTAGAACATTCATCAATAGCGGTTTGCAATTGTTTCGTCGTGATTTGTTGCCCGTTATTGATGGCTTTAAAATCGGTTACGACATTATAAACAGGCAAATTGCTATGATCTGCAGCAAGTGATTTCTCCAGTTTTTTAGCCATTATTTCCAAATCCGAAGCTAATTTAAGATTGTCGAACGAGTTGTTTTGCGCTATGATTCCATTTGTAAAAATGAAAGCCATTAAGCAAAGAATAGTGGTTACTATTTTTGATTTCATGATGGTGTGAGTTTATTTTAAAGCTATTTTTTTCTGTATTTTTTCGTTTTTCTTTAATGATATTTTTTCTCCGTTGAGGTCAAATTCACAATCTTTCCAGGCCGTTAAAACCAATAAAGCTGAAGTTTGATCTATCTCGCCGCTTACCGTTACACCTAATTTGGAATAGATATCTTTGATGAAAACTTTTTCTTTCCACGGATTGCATTTGGCGATTTCCAATTTTCCGTACCAGTCCGAAACTATATTGTTAAGAAGTGATTGCGTTATTAATCCGTTCGTAATATTATAATAGGAATCTTTGTAAACACCGCTGGTTTCAAATACCTGAATCCATTCTTTATCTACATAATTGGCTTTTCTAAGATTATCCCAGTCTTTCTGCCATTCGGCAACATTTCCAATTCTTGATCCCGCTAATAAAAATTCACCTAAAGTCCATCCGTAGAAATACGGTTTTTTAGCGCTCATGGTAATATAATAGCGAAGATCGTAAGCGGTTTTTGAAGTGGCTGAAACTGTTTTTTCTATCGGAAGAAAAGCCAACGGATTCAATTGAACGGGATGTTTTTGATTCCCGAAATCAGATTCTCCTCTTCCTTTATTGGTGAAGTAAATGCCTCTTTTTGATTTCAGTGCAGGAAAAGCCAGACCATCATTTAGAATTTTAGCGTAAGCTCCGTCCTCATCAAGATTGTATTCGATGGCTTTTTGCAAACAATATTCGGCACTAAAAAGCGCACATAAATAATCGTCCTGATCTACACCGCCTTTTTCATCCTGTCCTGTTGAAGGTTTAATAGAAAGATGCCAAAGATTATCTTCACCTTTTTTAGCGATGCTTTTGTAGAATTTTGCCGTTTCGCTGATTAGAGGTTTTGCATATTGGTCCGTCCAGCTTTGATCGTTTACAAAAACAGCCGTTTCATAGGTCATTCGAGCCAAATAACCCGAATTATGGATCTCATAATAAAATTTATTTGGAACCGAAGGCGTATGATATCCTTCAAAATCGCCTAACGGAAAAACCCACGGAGCCATTATTCCGTCTACATTCATTAAACGTTTCGTGTAAGCTTTCATTCCGGGAATTCGCTCTGAAAAATATTCGATCCATGATTTTGCCATGTCGATATTTCCCGTTGAAAGCAACATAGTATGAACGAATGAAACATCTTGAGGATAACCAAAATTCCAATGATTTCCGGTGAAACCCATTGGCGGTGGCAATCCCAATTTTTGATCATTAAACGAATATAAAAATTGAGCCATTGATCTTACCCACATTTGCTGTGCGTGAATTTCAGGAACAATTAAAAGTCCCATTGTTTGCCATTTGTTATGCCACCAATCTGTGCTTTGTGTTAAAGATTTTTCTGCAGAAATTACAATAGGTTCTTTTACCGAAAGCAGTATATCATTTTCGCCCTGATTTAAGGTTAAAACCAAATTAGAATCCTGAAGTTTTACAGCGGCATTCGTTTTTAAATAGACAATTATGGTTTTATCCAAACATAATAATTCAATTTTCCATTGGTCGTTTTCGTTTGTGATTTTCGAAATTTGAGTCAGTTTTTGATCGTAATGCACTTCTAAAATATCCAATGGCTTAAAAACAATGTCAGAAGCTTTTCCCTGAACACTAACTTTTAATCCGGCAATGTTTTTATTAACAGCATCAAACCAGGTTTTTACGTCGATTTTATTTTTCTCATATTCAAAATAAGTCGAAATAGTACCATCATAATACGATTGTGTCTGATTGTATTTTGTAATTTTTTCAGGTTCATTTTCCCAGTAAAACTTCGCTAACGGAACCAGATAATCAGCTGCATATTTGCCTCTGACAAAATAATTCATAGTATAATATTCTGTTTTTCCGTATTTCGTAAGTGCCGCATTTTTAGCCGGATTAATATGCAATCCAAGTGGTCCGTATGAACTCCCGAAAACACCATTTCCCTGATAAAGATTTATGACAGCGGTATCTGCATAAGTTTTTCTCACGACATCTGTTGACCTAATGGCTTTTTCAATATCTCGTTTACTGATGACCGAATTTTGTGCAAAAGCGGAGGAGCTCAAAAAGAGAAAGAAAGTGATGAGTATGACTTTTTTAAACATGATTTTAGTGCTAAAAATTTAATTAACAAGACTGGTGATTTTTATAGCGTCTTTTAAAACTGCTTTATCCTTCTTTATAAAATCTTCATTCTTGATTTTTCTTAAAGTTTGAATTATAATATTCTGCGTTTTATTTCCTTTGAATGTTATCCACGGGTTTGCAGCTGGAAAATTCAAGTTTAAAAGAGTCGCTTCCCGAACATCTGTAAAATCCATTACAGCATCACCTTTATTATTCGAATTCGTTTTTAAATTATTTACATATAAATGTTCTACATCTTCAGCTTTAATCAAAGGACGCATATCCTCTTTGTCGGCATAAATTTGTACATCGTTTAAATGAATATTTTTTGCATGTCTGATGAACAATCCTGAGATTGGAATAGGAGAGGTGTCATCTGATTTTGACAATACTCTTCCCCACATTTTCGGGTCGGGATAAGACTTTTCTAATTCGTCAAGAACAATAGAAGCTGTTTCTTTATTTTCTCCGCCCAATGTTTTAATGGTTATGTTACTTAAAGTCACATTTTCGAGATAAGAACCCGGAATTGAAGTAATCGACGAAGCAATACTAGCATTATAAGCTACTACATTCGAAATAATAATATCTTTTAAAGTGCCGGCAACAGATGGAGAAACTTTTTGTTCTCCTGCACCACGATTTCCTAAACGAATAAAAATTGGGCACCAGGCGCCATCTATCACAATGTTAGAAATGGTCACGCCCTGAATATTGGCTCCGTCCACACTTTCGATTGCGATTCCACTTGAAGCAGCTAATCCATATCTTCTTGCTTTTACATCAATGTAAGTTGCTGCCTCTCTTGCCAAATCTTCATCCGGTCGGGCTGTTTTAATTACTGAATTGCTGAAAACAATGTTTTTAAAATCTCCTTGGGTTTCAGTTCCTATTTTAAAAGAATTGCAAACCGAAGTTAAAATGCAATTGGTAACCGTAATATTTTCGCAGGTTTTATGAATGTAACGCGGATCTCTGTTTTTGAAACAAATAGCATCATCTCTTGTATATATATCGCAATTGGCAATTCGAACATTGCTGCAGGCCTGAATGTCGATTCCGTCGGTATTTGGTCCTTGCAGCGGATTTCTAATCGTGATACCGTTTACTAAAACCTCGTCGCAGCCTAATAGGTGAAGTGTCCAGCTTTCGGCTCCTTTTAAATGCACGTTTAGAATGTTCACATTGGTGCATCCTTCTAATTTTATTAAGTTTCTTGGACTTTTTTCCGGATGAATCCATTCCGGCGCACGGTCGTATGGTATTTTGCTTTTATCAGCAGGAATCCAAAAGGTATGGCCTTGCCCATCGATGGTTCCGTTTCCGGTGATTGAAATATTTTTTACCTGTAAAGCACGAACCAAAATCTGCGGGTCATAATCTTCAATTTTAGTGCTTCCCAGCAATACTGCACCCGTTTCTAAATTAAGATTGACATCATTTTTTAAATAAATTGTTCCAATTAAAAACTGCCCAATGGGTACCGTAACAGTCCCTCCGCCTGATGCAGAACAGTCGTCGATTGCTTTTTGAACGGCTTTTGTATTTAATGTTTTTCCGTCTGCAATTGCTCCATAATCAAGGATATTGGTGTTTTTTGCAGAAGTTTGAAATACAATAAAGCTTAAGAATAAGATGAGGTAGACTTTCATTTTTTGATCTTTTTAAGGTATGTTTTTTGATTTAGGGAAGGCGAATTTTGAATATGAAGGTCTTTCACATCAAAAGCAAATAAAACAGCTTTTACACCTTGATCTGTTTGTAATTTCAGGTTGTTGATTTCTAATCCCTGAATGTCCGAAAACATTGCTGCAGGGCGTTTATCGATTGTTTCAAATTGGGTTGTAATGTTTGCCAATTCTAAATTTTTTACATGTCGGACAAAAATTCCGTAGGCTGGCAAAGCTCCTATCTTATAAGGTTCAGGATAACCATCGCCCAATTCCCGGGGTTTTATGGCTGCATCTTCTAAAGTTCCGCCACCTTTGGTGATCAATCGAATGTTATCCAATCGCAAGCCATCAATAGGTTCCTCCGGAAGCCCCATAATTTGTATGCCGCTCATTTTATCAACACCGGTCGCAATAACGTTGGAGATTAAAACATTTTTCATTCGGCTGTTTGTTTTAACGTCAGGAGCACGGTTACGATTTCCGGTTGCGATGTAAATCGCATAATGATACAAATCAGTCATCACTAAATTGCTTATCGTAATATTTTCCAGAATACCGCCATCTACAGATTCTAATGCAAGTCCTCTGCAGCTTCGGATTGTACAATTTGATATGGTAATATTTCGAAATCCTCCACTTGATTCTGTTCCAAGCTTAATACGTCCTGAGGCATTTGGTCTCGGCTTCATAGTGCCGTCAAGCAGCGTACCTTCCTGAAATCCGGAAACCTGACAATTGGTTATGGTAACATTCTCCGTAATTCGGAACTCGCCAAGTGCGAAGGTGCTTTTAAGGCAAATTCCGTCGTCACCTGGTGAGTTAACGCGGCAGTTTGAAATCATTACATTACGGCAGCAGTCGATATCCATGCCATCGCGATTGGTATCCATGGTGACATTATCTATCGTCATCATATCGCATCCTGTGAGCAGCATTGCAAAATGACCGCCGTGTACAATAGTAATGTCTTTGATCGTTACATTTTTACAAAGTTTAAGTGCAATGGCTTTATTACCCAGTCGAAGTGGCTGCATTGCAGGCGGGTTAGGATTTTTCCAATTGTCGTGATCATTCATTTTATTTAAAATAAGATCATCACGAACAATTCCTCCGCCGTTTATTATTCCGTGACCGGTAATAAAAACATTAGTTAGATTTTCTCCCCAAATTAAACTGTTATGAAAGTACGTGTGTGCACCGTCCTGATAAGGGCCAGCTGTGCTTGGTTCCGTTTCATCATAAGCATTCATTTCCTGTGGTGCTCCTAAAATTGTGGCACCGGCATCAAGATGTAAATTGATATTACTTTGCAAATGGATAGAACCGCTTAAATACGTTCCGGCCGGAAGCCAGACTGTTCCGCCTCCGGATTTTGCAGCTGCTTCAATTGCTTTATTGATAGATGGACTGTCCAGATTTTTTCCGTCACCAATTGCACCGTAATTACGAACATTATAGACTGTGATTATTTCCTTTGACTGGGCATTTATCGATAACAATAAACCAGAAAAAATGAAGAGAACAAACGAAGCAAAAAATGATTTTGTAGTTATCTCAAAATGGAATAGGGAAGTTATCTTTCTCATGGTTTTTCGATTTTATAAAGTTTAGTTTGTGCCTGAGTCAGATTAATTTCTAACTTTTTGTTCCCGATAATGGTTTTGTTTTTGTTCCAAAGTTCAGCAACCTCTACAGATTGGTTTTTTACAAATAATGCAGGAAGATTTAGTATCGTGCCTACCGTATGATTTGCTGTATGGTTGATTCCTTCTTCGAGATTTCCGGCCATGATTTTGAAGCTTCCGTCTTTGAGCTGCCACATTGATAATTGAAGAGGTTGATCTTGCTTTATTTCATCAACATATACAAAACCTGATTTTTTCATGACTTCATTCATTAGTCTTGCCGTTAATACATAAGAGACAGGACTTCCCATAATTTGATCGAGTGAACCTTTGTAATTATCAGTTCCGCCTGGTAGATTATTGAAAAACTCGGGAGCATCCCAGTAAATCAAATTTTTGCCATTGGTTGTGTTGTAGCCTAATGCAGGTGAACTACTTACAGAATAAATGGATTCCAGTTCATTACTGAATTTATTTTGGGTAAACGGCTGAAAAATAGGAAATGTATTGGGCAATGATGCATAAATACCATCGGTTTTATAATTTATCGTTCCGATGTATTTTGTTCCGTTAATTGCTGTATTCGTTGAAGAAACACCTAAAATGTCAGCTATTTCTTTATCTAATCCTCCTGAGGGACTTCCAATAACCATTGCAGGTTTTCCGGATTTTAAATAGGTGATTACGTTTTCTTTTTCTGACGCATTTAAATGAGATGGAGCCTGGAAAACAAACAAATCACTTTCAATTTTAGGCAAATATTCCAGACGTGTTGCAGACATAATAGGAGCAGACCATTTCATTAATGTTCCGGCTTGTTCATCTATCCATTCTTTGATAGTTTCGTCTGGTTTATTGGCAGATTGCCATTCCATTGCACTGCGGTTATACACTATTGTTGGGCCAAAAACTTCTTTGGTTTCCGCCGCATCAGCAAAAGCGTCATTTGTAGTTTGTGCAAGGAATTTTACATCTTCTTCTGGTAATAACATTTTTCCTCGGTTACACCATGAAATATAACTTCCTTGCGGCATTTTAAGTCCGCTTGGTGTTTTTAATGCGGCATGTGAGTATGCCCAGATACCCCATCGCAGACGTTCTCTTGCATTGTGAATCATATCCCAGGTTTCCCAGGCATCAAAGGTTTCGGTAAGAAAATAATGATGCACTTTTGTGTCCGCCAGCATAGCCGAATGAGTCAGCATATAACCCAACATATAACTGTAACCCAATAGAGGAGAGCTCCAGAAACGAACTTCCGGAACGTAATTCATTACCGGGCGTTGTCCAACCTCATTCCATGATCCGGCCCAGGATTGGTCAATCCAGCCGTCTAAGAAGCCTTCTTTTGCAATGGTTTCTAAGTCGAAGCAATTCGCGCGCCAGCCACCAATAGCACTTGCTGCATTTGAATATCCAATGACTAATGCTTTTGGATTGGCTAATTTGGTTTGTTTTACCAAATCGGCTGTGGCTTTACTCCATTCTGCTACCAATTGCGGATCTTTTGGTGCTGTTTCTCCATAAGGACCTTTTCTTCTCGAATACAATCCTGTTCCCAGAAAACCGTCTCTTAAAATGATTACATCAAGATTCAGCGCTTTTGACAAACTTCCCCATTGTTTCCCGAAGAATTCTGTCAAAGGTGTGCCTTCAGCGATTCCTCTTGGGAATGCACCGTATTTATGAGATTCAGCGGCAAGTTTGGCAATCATATTTGGTTTGCCGTTTTTATATGAATTTACATGTCTTAATGAGAAAGATGATTTATCTCCGTCATAAGAATTTTGGCCACCGGTAATAAAAGTTCCTACTTTTATATCTTTTAAATGGTATTTATTTTGGGCTGTTTTTTTAATAATAGCTACTAGTTTTTTTAAATCAACATAGGTCCATTTTTCGTAATTGATGGATTGCGGTTGATCTGCTTTTTCGAAACGTTCTTTCCATAAATCCATACGCTCCGTAGTTGTTCCTGCCAGTTGACCTCCATCTTTGATTGAACCCCAGGTTTTCATGTTTTTTGGCAGTTTTATTTCCTGATTAAGATCGCCCTGCCATTCGTATAAATAATCTGTGATCCAGCCCACATTGATGATCACGCCTCTCCAACCATCGATTCCTTTCATCAATGGTTCGTAACGTTCCCAAAACTCATTAGCCGATTTTTGCATGTCTTTGTGTTCAAACCAATACAGATCAATTTCCAGCCAGCGATCTGCAGCAACAGGTATTTTTGCATTTATGTTAATACTGTAGAGTATTGAAAATAATATAATAAGCGATTTTTTCATTTTGTTATGCTGTTATCGTACTCTTTTTTATTGAATTTTAAAACCAATCCGGGATCTGATTTATCATTTTTTGATGCTGCTGAAAGTCCTGTTTTTCGAATTAAATCACCGGAAATAATGATTTTGTTGTCTTTAAAAAGGATTTCTTTGGTAATATTAGAAGGCACATCTCCAGCCAAATCCTGACCTAAAACCTCATAATCTGAAGCTTTTATTTTTGTTGGAAGAACAAACGTCAAAGACTCATAATCGCCAAATATGCCGATTGGGTTATCGATGTTTTTGATTTCCTGTTCGACTTTAACCCGCTCTGTTATATATTCATGGTTAATTCCGCGACCGATTGTAGCGATAGCAACAGCTCCATTTGGATACATGGAAGACAGTACAAAAGGCTGATTAGCATTTGAGTTTATCACTTTTGCCAGAGGTAATCCTCTGCTGACTCTTGCAGGAGCATTTTCTCTTAAAGTATCTCCGGGTTTGTGTTTTTTATTCCAGGTTTCTCTTTCTCCTAAAACCCAGTAATCTTTTAGAACACTTTTGTCAATATTGTAATCTGAGCCTACTCCAAAAGGTTCTGCAATACGATGCCATCTTACGCCTCTAATAATTTCATCCATTCTGTATTTCATATTTCGGCCTGCCGGAGGAAAAGCATAATCTGCAGTGCCGTTTGGAAGCTTGTCAGCGAAAGGATATCGCATTACACCAATCGCGCAGCCAAGGCCCGCAGCGATATAAGGTTCATCTTCACAATTGATAATACCTTTTGCATCACCTTGTGGTTTGTAGTGTAATAAATTGGCTATTCTTTGAATAGTAACGGGTTGTGCAATCACATTTTCGACATCATACGTTCTGTAGGTATCGCTAATTTCAATTGTATATCCATTAAAAGCGTGTTCAATTATTAAATTTGGCGCATAAGTACGACCTAATTTGGTCATGTTTTTTCGCCATTCTATGTTTCGGGATTGTTTGCCCCAATCGACTTTCCAATAGGTAAATCCGGCTTCGTTGGCGGCTTTTAAACGTTGTGTCCAGTATTCTTCTGAATTGACATTTCCTGCAAAAGGGGCCTCCTGCGCACAGATCCATCCGCCTAAGCTTTTCCATCCTTTTGCTTTTACGGCATCAACCAGTTTTGCAAGCCTTTCTGCCGGATTTCCGGTATAAGAAGGAAAACGTTCGTGATTCAATTCCGTAAGACCAAAAGTGGGGCCGTCTTTACTGGTTTCTGAGATAGGAATATCCCACGAATCATCCATTACAAAAATGAGATCTTCGCGGATTTTAGGAAAAAAACTCACCCAGTTCTGATATGCTCCATTCCCAAACATATTATTTTCTGTCATTTCCTGACGCATAATTGCACTGGATTCAAAACTGCAGATAAACCCCTGAATATTCCAGGTACAGAAATAATCTGGTGCTTTTGATGGGGTATTGGGTATAAGCGAAACGACATTTTGTGAAACCCCATTTGTAATGAGCATCAAAAAAAGCGTTATCGAGAAAAGAAGATGTTTCATCTCTTTGTAGTATTATAATTTTAATATTATTACTATTTATATATTATGTGATATGAATTTGTATTTCTAGTCCCATCGGGATGCAATATTGATAGAAACAATAAACCCACCTATTATAAACCCCAGCGGGGGTGATCTTTTAATTTATAACACAAATATTTTGCTCTGATGGAGCTTTAATTAAACGGGCTTTAAATATGCTGCTCCTCTGGAGTTTGCATGTTTAATTAAAAAGAAATTAAATATTGGGATACAGAAGCTTTAAAAGGGCGGAATAAGAAGGAGGATTCTTATTCCGCTTCTTCTAAAAACAAAACTACTTAACCAATTCTAAAAAAAAATGTATTCAAACCAGACAGTCCTTTAGCCTTCGCCAAATTGGAGCTGCCGTAACGTAATTAAATGCATGCGGAATCTGTCGACTTACTTTTAAGCGTCGACAATGTAAATAGGTTAATGACTTCCCCATGAAGTAACATGGGAGAAAGATCATTTATTTAGTATCCGGGATTTTGATCCGATGGGTCTATTTTATTATTGATATCTATTTCTCTTTGAGGAATAGGAAATAATAAATTTTTGGGCTGTGGGTTTTTACCCGCAGCTGTCATGATCGGAATTAATTGTTCTGTACGAATCAGATCAAAGTATCTTTTGCTTTCAAAACAAAACTCCCAACTTCTTTCCTGTAGAACGGCGGCTCTAAATTGTGCCTGGGTTAAACCCTGAAGCTCAGTCATCCCTGTTCCGGCTCTTTTACGAATCGCATTAATAGCTGCGTAAGCTTCTGTGGTTGGTCCGCTTAACTCGTTTAGAGCTTCTGCTTTTATTAATAATATATCCGCATATCTCAGGATAGGGTAGTTGTTATTGTTATTGCTTCTGGCATAAGCCTGAGGATCAAAGTACTTGAAAATACTCAATTCAGCCAGACCTTTAGTAGGATATTCATAATATTTGCTCGTTTTAGGATCCGTAAAACTGGATAAAACGGAGGCATCACGACGCGTATCTGCTGCAGCAAAAGATTTCCAGAATTTATCTTCCACTAAATTGATAGCGAATCCGGATACACCATTATTCTGAATAACATTGGCGGTTCTCGAAAGATAGAACTGAGAATAAGCACTTCCCAGGGCTTCAGGACCAGACTGAAACTGAATTGAAAAGATATGTTCAATTTTATTTTCATTGGCTATTTTCCATATATCAGCAGGTGTTGGAAATAAGCCATAACCGTAAGCAGCTTTGTTGTCTATCACTTCCTGCGCTTTCGCTGCTGCATTTGTCCAGTCTTTTTTAGTCAGATAAACATAAGCAAGCAGGGATGAGGCAGCACCTTTAGTAGCTCTTCCTGTTCCAGTGTTTGGCTGTACGGCAGGAAGCTTTGATTCGGCTTGTTTTAGATCATCTATGATAACAGCATAAACTTCTTCTGCTGAAGATCGCGCGATATCAAGTCCGGCTAATTCAGTAGTCTCTTTTAAACGTAAAGGAACCCCGCCAAAAGCCCTTACCAGATTAAAATAACCTAATGCGCGTAAAAAATGTGCTTCGGCTATAATCACTCCTTTGTTATCCGCAGGCATATCAATACCCGGAACACGATCAATAACGGTATTGGCTCTGTTGATCACAATATAGTTGTTGTTCCAGTTACCACTTAAAACAAGATTAGAGGACTGAACTGTAAAGTTATCAATATCAGCCCTGTCTGTATTTGAACCCGTTCCCGGATTGGTCTGCTCTCCCGCCAGGTCGCCTACAAAGGTCATGTCCTGACTGTATATGGCTCTTAAACCATTATAGACAGAGATTAATGCGGCATTAGCATCAGCCTCAGTTTTATAAAAATTGGCAGGTGATAAAAATGATTCCGGATTTTCGTCCAGAAAATCACCCTGACAGCTGCTAAATCCTGTAATCAAAATTGATAAAGCTGCAACAATAAGAAAATTATTAGATTTCATGTTTTTTTGATTAAAGTTTTACATTAAGTCCCATTAGGAATGTCTTCGCAGCCGGATAACCTCCACGATCCACTCCGATACTTAGATTATCCTGTCCAAATGAATTAACATCAGGATTGTATCCTTTGTAATTGGTGAAAGTAAAATAGTTTTGTAAACTCATATACAATCGAATGGATTGTATGAAAGTATTTTTAAAAACAGTCTGAGGCATACTATATCCAAAGGATATATTTTGAATGCGCAGGTACGAACCATCTTCTACTTGCTTATTGGTCAAGCGAGTTTCTTTGGTTGTTCTGGGAACATCAGTATTGGTGTTTGTTGGCGTCCATCTGTTATTTGAACCGGGAGCATTGATATCGGTTTCTGCATTTACATTCAGATTTAGTACATCATTGCCCTGAACTCCATTGATTAAGACATTTAAATCAAAGTTTTTATAATTAAATGTATTCGTCATTCCGTAGAAGAAATCGGGTTGTGCATATCCTAAAATAGTACGGTCATTCGCATCTAATTTTCCATCACCGTTTACATCTTTATAGCGTCTGTCTCCCAATTGCACACCGGCTTGCCCGGCAGCCAATCCTGCCGAAACTTCAGCGGGGGTCTGGAATAAACCATCCGTTACATAACCATAAAACAAACCAACGGGCTCGCCAACTCTTAATATTCCTGTATTGGCGATCGCTTTACTGTTACTGCCTCCTCCTGAAGGTCTTTCGTAATCTCCCCCTAAATCGAGAACTTCATTTTTGTTAAAAGTGATATTAAATGATGTTTTCCATTTGAATTCACCGTCAAGGTTCACTGTGTTTAAAGCCAGTTCAAGTCCGGTGTTTTTTACACTTCCCACATTTTGAAGTGAAGTCTGGTATCCTGAAGTTCCCGGAATTTGCACGTCAAGCAATAAATCTTTAGTACGTTTGTCGTAATAATCGGCAACAATGTTAATTCGGTTAGAAAACAAACTTAAATCGATACCCGCATCAAATTGCGATGTAGTTTCCCAACGTAAATCAGGGTTGGCAATACGTATGGAGCCTATTCCGTTCGTTATAGTTCCGCCAATAGGATAATTGGTGCTTCCTAACGCTGCTAAACTGCGGTACTGAGGGATTTCCTGATTACCGGTTTGCCCGTAACTTGTTCTTAATTTTAGATTGGAGATGACCTTAGCTGTTACTTTCATAAAATCCTCTTCAGATACTCTCCAGGCAACAGATCCTGAAGGAAAGAAGCTGTATTTATTACTTGCACCAAAGCGGGAGGATCCATCAGCACGGCCCGTAAGTGTTACTAAATACCTGTCATGATATCCGTAATTTATTCTTGCTATATAAGACTCCAATGCCCATTCAGAATTGGCTGATGTAGGGGGAGTGGCAATAGCTCCTCCTCCTAATGAATTGTTTTCTAAAATGTCGTTGACAAACTTTTCAGCTCCTGAAGTTGACGTTTCAGAGGTTAACTTCTGACGTGTAAAACCTGCTAAAGCCGTAAAATGATGTTTTTCAGCAAAGGTTTTAGTATAGGTTAAAGTATTCTCATTTAGCCAGCTGAAACTTTGGTTGTATCCTAATTTTGCTTTTCCATTTGCTCCTGCAACCTGAATAGAAGCCGGCATATAATATTCTTCTTTAACATTAATTTGGTCGGCACCAAAACTTACTTTAAAAAGTAAATCTTTTGTGATTTTATAATCGAGAAAGATGTTTCCTAATACACGGTTATTGCTGGATAAATTTTTAATCTCTAATAAAGACGCTATAGGATTTACATAAAAGCTGCCGTCAGGCCCAATAAAGCGATTGTAAACTCCCGGAGCACTATAAACAGGCTGAGTAGGCGGTGCATAAAGAATAGAACTTACCGCACCAACATTGTTAGCATCCAGATCCGTATCGGTTTTGGCCTGATTGTTTTTTGTTTGTGAAGCGCTAAAGCTCAAGCCAAGTTTAAATTTTGAGCTAAGATTGCGATCCAGGTTCACACGTACAGAACCGCGTGTAAAGTCGGATCCTAATAAAATACCGTCCTGAGTAAAATAATTTCCTGAAATAGCATATTTTGTTTTGTCATCTCCACCCGTAAAACCTAATTGATAGTTTTGGGTTGGGGCTACTCTAAAAGCTTCGTCCTGCCAGTCTGTTCCCTGACCATATACTGCAGGATTGTAAATTTCCGGATTTGGATAAATTATAGGACGCGCTCTTTGTACGTTGTCTACATTAGCATTTTTGGCGAAATCGTAGGCATTTACCAAATCTATTTTTTTACTAAGCTGTTGAAAACCGTAATACGTATCAAAAGTAACGTTTGATTGTCCGGTTTTACCACGTTTAGTTGTAATAATGATTACTCCGTTAGCACCTCTTGATCCATAAATAGCGGTAGCAGAAGCATCTTTCAGGATCTCCATTGATTCAATATCTCCCGGATTTATAGAAGCCAGTACATTTGATGGTTGTCCATTTCCAAGAACTCCGGTAGAACTGCTGTTATCATTGTATATAGGGAATCCGTCTACTACGTACAATGGTTCATTTCCGGCACTGATGGAGTTACCTCCACGAATTCGAACAGAGGCACCACCACCCGGAGCTGATGAAGATTGCGTCATCTGTACACCGGCTGCCTGTCCTTTTAGAGCCTGCTCAGTTGAGGTAAGGACTAAATCTTTTATGGCGCTTTTATTTATAGAAGATATAGATCCTGTGATGTCGTGTTTTTTTTGTGTACCATATCCTACCACAACAACTTCATTAAGTCCTGCCGCACTTTCTTTTAGCACTACTTTGATGGTTGCTTGTCCTTTGAGCGGCACTTCTTGTGTGTCAAAACCAATATAAGACACGATTAGTATTGCATTCGCATTTTGTACCGTAAGAGAAAATTTTCCGTCAAAATCTGTTGTGACGCCGTTTTTACCCCCTTTTTCGACCACATTTGCACTAGGCAAAGGCTGTCCGTTAGAATCAACAATTGTTCCTTTGATTGGTACAGGAGGAAGATCAATAAGATTAACCATAGGCACCATTTCAGTCCTGGACTCTTTTGCCTTAGTTAACAAGATCTTTCGATCATCAATTTCATATGTAGTATCGGAACCCTTAAAGAGTAATTCCAGAATGACATTTACTGGAACTTTTTTAACGTTTACAGTAACCTTTCGATTTAAATCAACGGCCTTAGTATTAAAAAGAAATTTAAATTCTGTAGTGGTTTCGATTTCATCGATAACTTCTTTTACAGTAACGCTTTCTCTGTTTAGGGAAATTTTGGTTTTTTGGGAATACGATATGCTGGCTTGCATAACAAAACTTGCGGTGACAAAAAATAATAGCGATAACTTCATTTTTAAATCAAATTTTAAGCACGCAGGAAATAATCCATTGGACTTTGGTGGTTTTTTCATAATTTTGGAATGTTAATTAGTGATTGATCTTTGCGGTTTGATCACTTTACCTAAGTCGGGAAATGTTAGCGCATTTTCCGATTTTTTATTTCCAGATGATTTGGATGAGGTAAGAAGTGATAGTTAGTGTTAAGTTTTACGTGGAACTTCAATTCATAGGCACTGTTTTAATTTTAGTTGATTATAATTTTGTTTTCTACAATGCTGTAGTTAATCTGATAGACTTTTTTGAAGTAATTGAATACCTGTTCAATGCTTTCATGATCGGTTTCAATAGTGGCATTAAACGTTTCGTTTGCCAGACTTTTATTGTTATTGATAATAATTACGTTATAATGCCTTTCTAATTTTTGAATGATGTTTTCAAAAGATTCATTTCTAAAAACCAGATTTCCGGTCATCCATGAGGTATAGAGTGAAGTATTTACTTTTTCGTTTGTAATCTTCTTGTCTTGTTTGTTAAAAGTTCCCTTATAGCCCGGCGTCAGGAAGAATTCATTTTTATTTTTGGTAATTGGTCCTGATTGGGACATGCTAACAGATCCTTCTACTAACACTACGTCTGTAGCTTGGTCTTCAGGATAGTTGTTTACATTAAACTTCGTACCATAAACCTGTACATCAAGTTTGTTGGCGTTTACGACAAAAGCATTTTTTTTATCGTGAGCTACTTCAAAATAAGCTTCTCCGGAAAGAAAAACTTTGCGGATGCTGTTTTTTAGAAACTGCACCGGAAAAGTGATCGAACTTCCGGAATTCAAATGCACCAGTGTACCGTCTGAGAGTGTAATATTAAAACGTTTTCCGTTAGGGATACTTAACGTATTGTATACTAATTTTGTAGACGCTCCATTGCCTGAATACACTAAATCTTTTCCATTTTGCTTTCCAACAACTTTTCCATTTGCATCATACACTTTCGAAGTGCCGTCTGCCGCAATAATTTTGATGTTGCCATTTCCCAGTTTTAATGTAATCTCATCTTTTTTGGGTACAATTGTCTCTTTGTCAGTACTATTGCTAAAGATGTTTTTTTGTAACAAAATACCAATTCCTAAAAATACAATAGCAATTGCGGCATACTTCATTATAGATTTAAGTCTGAACGCACGCACTTTTTTCTTTTCTTTTCTGATTTCGTGGAAAAGTGCTTTTTTGATATTTTTAATATCTGGCTCGTTCATAGCTAAAGTGATTGCAAAATGTGTTTTTACATATTCCTGAAATATCTCCTGATTTTCCGGGCTTTCTATCCATTTATTTAGTACATCCAAATCGTCCATATTCGCTGATTGGGAAAAATACTTTATGATTATAATTTCAACTTTTTTGAAATCCATTTTCGTGTTCTTTTTTATGTAATACAAGGCAGAATCATAATACCCTAATTTTTTATTATAATTTTTTTCATATTCGTATATTTTTTTTCTTTATTTTGCCGAATAATTACTTTTATGGATTTTGAGGATAATAAAATTTTGATGGAAAGCCTTACAAAAGGTGAAGAAAAGGCCTATAAATTTCTGCTGAATAAGTTTCACAGAAAATTGCATGCCTATGCATTGACACTGGTCAACGATCATTCTATGGCACAGGATATTGTTCAGAATGTATTTTTGAAGACATGGAAAAACAGAAACAAACTGAATCCTGAGTTTTCTATTCAAAGTTTTCTGTATAAATCAGTCTATAATGAATTTATAAACAGCTACCAGCAAAACAAAGCCATGATGCTTCTACAGCAAAAATATCTGGAATCAATGCAGCGCGTTGTGGAGACAACAGATGAAAGTTCAATTGAACGTATGCTGGCTATCATCAATAAAGAAATTCAAAATTTACCCAATAAGTGCCAACAAGTTTTCATTCTCAGTAAAAAGGAGGGACTTACCAATATTGAAATTGCTGAACATCTTGATGTTTCTATCAAAACGGTTGAAGCACAAATCAGTAAAGCTTATAAAATACTAAAGGACAAATTGAAAGATAATTATAATATGATGTTGTTCTTACTTTTTTCAGTTCCGAACAGGGAATAATTATTTTATCTCCGGAAGATTTCCAATCTTAAAATTATTGCCACCGATTTAATGTGAGAAATCATTAAAATTACTTTCAGATGTGTCTAAATTACTGCAATCCATTTGTGTGAATTTGTGTAATTCGTAGCAAACTGATTTTTTTCTCTTAATTCATTTAGAAGTTTTCTAATCATTGTTGTTTTGGTAACACCGGGAAAAGGTCTATTTCCTTTACTTTAAGAATCATTTGTTTTTCAGATCTTCTTTATGTATTCAATTTTCGAATACTTTTCTATCGTTTTTAAAATGTTTTATTGTTGTTGTGATCTCAATTAATTTTTAGATCATATCAACTCGTACTGTTTTTTTTCAATTTTATAATTTTCAGAGTATTGGCGTATAAATACATCATCTGTGATATATTTTGCATCAAATGAGTTACTTTTTATTTCTGTATAAACTTACTTTTATTAAAAATAATTTACTGTTTTATAATGTATTAACGATTTTTAATGATCGTTTTTTGAATAGGATTTTTTAGAAGTCGTACTACTACGTGAATAAAACTTCTATACTGTAAAACAGCTTCTATTATTAATTCAAATCGAAATTAACACTTTACTAGAATTATAAATTTAACCACAAAAAATTATGAAAAGATTAAGTCTGTTTTCCTTAACACTAACGTGTGTGTTAGGATTCGCGTCCTGCTCAGATAATGTAACTCCTGCGGCAGAGAATCAATTGTTAAATGCAACTGCCAATACAAAAGGCAGTACGAACAAAGTAGCCGATGCACCCTGGGTGAAACAATTTGAAGATACATTCGATGTAGGTTCCAGTTTGTCACAATGGACAAAAGAACAACGAGCGGATTATAATTCCTGGTATTGTGATTATTACAGTTCAGTCCCTACCACACAATGGCGAGACGGGAAACAATGTTTAGAAATCAAGACTACAAAACTCAGCACGTATAAATATCAATCTGGTTTTATTACTTCTAATTATCAATACAAACCAGAAAATAATACAGAATACATGCTTTCTGCTAATATTAAATTGATAGCGATGGATGGCGGGACTTATAAGTCTTTCAAAAGCACTTATGGCGCCTGGCCAGCCTTTTGGTCAGTACAGGGAAATGCATGGCCTACGAAAGGGGAGATCGATATTATGGAAGGCTACTCTTTTGCACCTAATGCAAGTCGTTTTACTTCAAACATTTTTTACGGAACTTCTGTTGGAGCAAACTTATTAGGAAACTCGGCCGAAAGAAACTATCCGGCGAATTTTGATATAGATGGAAACAACGGATGGCATCTGTATGAATCCTTTTGGAAGATGAAAGATAATGTCGTAACAGTAACCATAAAGGTTGATAATGTAACTGTTTCGACCTATACGAATAGTAATGTATCGAATCTTAATTTAAATAATTTTGGAACGCATGCTGTTATTTTTAATGTGAATGTAGGTTCAAAAGATTCTAATTTTATTGATCCTAACAAAATAAACTTATTTACAACTGTAATGATGTGGGTAGATGATGTAACGGTTTACAAAAGACCTATTTAGTATACTGGATAGTTAACTTCTAAAAACAATAATTATTCGAATAAAAAAGCCTGCGAAAATATATTATTTCGCAGGCTTTCTATTTTTCCTTTTATCTCAAAAGACACAGTTCTCAAATTTAATCTAAACCTTCCAGAAATCCGGTATGCGAACTTTTGATTGCAAAATTTGAATCGTATAATAAAGGCCAATCATTTCCTGTATGGTTCAGCTCTGTACTGTACGGAATCCAGGATTCATTATCCTTCATTCCCCAAACCGTTAAGGCATATTTATTTGCTTTAGGAAGAGCATTATATAGTTGCACGATCTCTTTGTATTTTTCTTTTTGAGCCCGCCTTCTTTCATTTGTAAAAGCAGCAATGTCATTGGATTGATTTACTTGAATATCCAATTCCGAAACATGAATTTTCAATCCTTTTGCCACAGCTCTGTTAAGATCCGTTTCTATTTGAGCTTTGGTTGGACTTAAATAGGTATTATGCATTTGAAACCCCAGACCATCAATAAGATTACTTGCTTTTAAATCATCAACAATGCTAAAAACTTTGTTTTGTTTTGCGATATTAGTTGAGGTTGCATAATCATTATAAAACAGTAACAAGTTCGTGTCACCTGCCGCAGTTGCAGCATTTCTGGCCCATTGAAAGCAGTCTTTGATGTAATTAGGCCCCATTCGCTGAAGAAAAATAGTAGTTCTCATGTTACCGCCATTATCGTCTGCAGCTTCATTCACCACATCCCAGGATTTTACTTTTCCAGCATAATGCGTAACGACATCCGTAATGTATTTTTTTACTTCTGCCGCAAATTCAGTATCAGTACCGGAAAAATCCTGTAACCATTTCGGAACCGAATTATGCCATACCAATGCATGACCGTGAACATTGATTCCATTGGCATTTCCGTAAGCCACAATTTTATCAGCCACAGTCCAGTTGTAAACCCCGCTTGCGGTAGAAATCTGATCCATTTTCATTTCGTATTCAGCAGAAATACTGCTAAATTCATTTTTCAAAATGATATCATAAGAACTTCCGCTGGTTAATTGCGAAGCTTTTACGGCCATGCCTACAAAAAACGGATTGACTAATTTATTTGCTTTTACTTTTAAAAAGGTGGGATCTTCAGGAATGTTGCTTGAACCTGTGGTTACCACAGAAATAACATTTGAATACTCTGAAATTCCTGTCTCGTTTTTGGCCCTTACTCTGTAAAAATATTGTGTTCCTCCTTTTAAACCAACGACAACTTCATTTAGATCAGTTACAGGTTTTGCATTGTAATTAGTTACAAAAGAGTCGAAATTTTGGGTGGTAGAAACATCCAAAAGATAGCTTTTGGCATGGGAAACATAATTCCATTTGGCTTTAAAACCAGTATCGTTTACGTCTTTTGGTGCGTTTGCAATTGGCGTTTCTAAAGTACTCGCCACTACATTATCATCTTTTGAACAAGAGTTAAAAAAAAAGACAAGGCTGGTGAGCACAAGTAAAATTTTATTTTTCATACTGTTTTTTATTTTAGGGTAGTGGCGTTATCAATGCCAATACTTTTATTTATAGATTTTATTTTTATTAGTTTAAAAGAGGCTGCTTTTGATCGCAACCTCTTTTTAGTTTAAAAATTAAAAGACAAAACCATCCATTATTGGTAACGAATCTTAATATTATCAAATTTTATTACACTAGGATTTGGTGTATCTCCCTGGGCAATTCCGACCTTAATTTCATTGATTTTAGAAGGATCTAATGTAGCGGCTGAATTCGAACCAAAACCATAATTGTCTTTAAAATCCGCTATTGATATTGTTTTTGTAGTCCAGTTAACATCCGTTATTTTAAAATTATAGCCGTAATCTTTTCCATCAATAGTATTCAGTTGAATGGCAAATTGAGCACCTGCAACATTCCCGCTTACATCAATATCTATAAAAGTTTTTGTAGCATCGTTATTAGAGGTACTTAGAAAACCAGCTCCTCCGCCGGCGCTGCTTCCGTTATACCCGTTGGCAGTTGAACCAGTCCATGTTAATGTTGCATAATTACCTGTTGGCCCGCCTGTGGTATTGGTGTTAAAACTATCGATATCACCGTAAGCATTCCACTCAGTTCTGGTACCTTTTCCGTCAAAATCAGACACAAGAATTATGGTGGCAAAATCGATTGTCTTTTTTGCCGTGCCTCCTGGTGTCGTAATGACCAATTCTGATCCGGAAACTGCATCTGCAGGTAAACCAATAATAATGGATGAAGATGAGTTTACAGAATAACTCAGCGATTTTCCTCCTAAGGTTATCGAAGAAACATTGTAAAACCATGTACCCTGAATTTCCAGAGGAAATCCGGGAGTGGCTACAGCCGGAATTGTTTTGATAACGGCAGGAACCGGTTGTAAAATCTCAATGTTTTTAGTTACAGATCCGGTTCCTGTTATAAATGTAATGGGCTGTACACCAAATCTGCTTCCTAATTTTTCATCAAAAGGAATAGTAAAAATAAACGCTTTATCTGAATTATAATTTGGATTGAAACTAATATCAATTTTATTGTCCAGCGTGATTTTTTTCAATCCCATTAGACCTTCGCCTTCAACTCTGACTTTATTTAATGGAAAAGCCTGATTCAACAGATCCCCGGGCTCAGCAACCATGGCATCTACATTTGCAACAGTTGTATCGTCATTTTGACAAGCTGTAAAAGAAGCCAATGCCAAAAGAATTATAATCGTATATTTTATTTTATTAATCATAGTATAAATTAATTAAAGTTATAAGGAACCGGAGCTTCTAACAATGAGGGGTTAGTATCAATAGCAGATTGCGGTAATGGCAGTTCAAAATAATGGCTTCCCGGAGTAATCTTTACAGAAATCAATGCCGTTCTGGCATCATCAGAATAAAAACCAACTTCCTGCTGCGAGATAATGGCTGTTGCTTCTGCCAGACCACGGCGTTTCAAATCAAAGAAATATTGTCCTTCAAGAGCGAACTCAATTCTTCTTTCTTTAAATAACTCATTTCTGGTAAGTATTGTTTTAGTTGGTAATCCTGCTCGTGTTCTCACTTCGTTAAATGCGCTTAAGGCAGATGCAGAAGTTGTAGAAGGCGCTCCGGCCAAAATTGCTTCGGCATGCATTAATAAAATATCAGCATATCTTAGTATAATTGTGTTTTGTGAAGTTTTCATAAAAAAAACATCGTTTCTTTCGGCTGCAGAACCTACAATATACTTTCTGAAATTAGCCCCTGTTGAAGAGAGGATTTTTTTATACGTAAAACCACCTTTATTTTTCAATAATTCAGGATAAAAGTCGCCATCTGTCATGATCGTGCTCTTTTTTCTGGTATCCTTTGGTTCAAAATCACTTTGCAGTGAAATAGAAGGCAGGTGAACTCCCCAACCGTCGCCACCACCTGTTATTCCGGTACCTCCGGGAACGATATAGGCCTGATTTGTATTTTGAGTTCCCCATTCGGTAGCAATTGCTTTCCATTGTAGGGCAAACATACTTTCAGGGCTGTTATTATTTTCCGGGCTGCTAAACAAGTTGCCGTAATCCTGAATTAGGGAATATTGTTTTCCCATAATTTTCTGGGTCAAATCAGCACATTCTGTATATTCGTTTAAAGTTAAATGCACTTTTGCAAGAATTCCCATTGCCACTGTATTAGTAACATATCCTTTTTTTACCGAGGTTTCAGGTAAATTTTCGATAGCATATTCTAAATCTTGTTTTATAAATTTATAAACATCTGCAATAAGATTTCTTTTAGGTTGTGCTGCTGTTCCTGCTTTATTGATAATGGGCACAGCTCCAAAAGTTCTTACCAAATAGAAATAAGCATTGGCTCTCATAAATCTTGCTATGGCAATCGAATTTTTATAAGATGCTTCCGGCAATTCGCTTTTTCTGTCTTCCACCAGACTCATTAAATTATTCGATTGATCGATCACCGAAAACAACGAAACATAGCCTTCTGTCAGGATGGGGTTTTGTGAGGTTACCTGAGCATCTTTAAATTGCGCATAAGCACCATCAAATGTAAAAGCGTTTCCGGCGTACATATCGCCAACGGCAATTAAGAATTTATCATTAAAAGTAAACCAGGGCTTAAAATATAAACTCTCGGCAATTCCGTCAAAAGCGGTAACGCCTTCCGGTAAATCACCCGGGGTTAATTGATTTTCAGATGGAGCATCCAAAAATTCTTCAGAACAGGAAAACAAAGACAGCAATGGGATTAGCATTACCATCATAAAAAGTTTCAGGAATTTTTTCATAACTATTATTTTTATTTTAATGACTCTAAATCATTAAGTTAATTGTGTTTTGTTTCAATTTTAGAATTCTAGATTCAAACCTACAGAAGTAGTTCTGGGTACTGGATATCTTCCTAAATCAATACCGCTCAATGTTATATTTTGATCTAAATTTCCTAAAGCAGGATCAAAACCGGAATATTTTGTCCACGTATATAAGTTTTGGACATTGACATACAATCTAACTTTTGTGATAATTGATTTTTCGAATATTTCTTTTGGTAAATCATAGCTCAAAGAAACATTCTGGATTCTTAGATAAGAGCCATCTTCAACAAATCTGTTCGAAATTCTGCCGTTTCCGTTTGGATCGTTTAGGGTAATTCTTGGCACATCTGTATTTTCGTTTACTCCCGCTTCAAAAGCATTTAGAGCCTGAGTGCTCACATTTGCATATCGATCTCCAAATCCGGGATAAATTCCATCAGTATAATGGCGGGTAAAGTTGTAGATTTCATTGCCCTGGCTTCCGGTTAAAACAACAGATAAACTAAGGTTTTTATATTTAAAATTATTGGTAAATGAATATGTAAAATCCGGGATTGCGCTTCCTAAAGCTGTTTGATCTTTAGCATCAATTTTTCCGTCGCCATTAAGATCTTTAAAACGAATATCACCAATTCCCGTTCCTGTTTCCTGAATGGGGCCTGCCGCTAATTCTGCCGCATTTTTAAATAAACCATCAGTAACATATCCATAAAATTGACCCACTGGCTGTCCTTCTGTAGTTCTGGTTACGTTGTATAAATCGAATTGTACTTTCCCCAATAAAGCTTTTCCCGCTCCCTGAAAACTAGTAAGTTCATTATTATATTTTGATAAAATAATAGTACTGTCCCATGTAAAATTCTCTGTAATAATATTTCTTGTATTCAGTGTAAATTCTACTCCTTTTGTTTCAATTTCACCTGTATTCAAATAATAATTAAGTGCACTTTGATTTGATTCGTCGTTGATTTGTTTGGTCAGGAAATCAGAAGATTTTTTAACATAATAATCAAAATCTAATTTTACCCTGTTATTAAACATTCCTAATTCAAAACCAGCATTGAAAGATTTCAATGATTCCCATTTAATATTCGGGTTACCTAAATTATCAATTGTTGGCGATACGCCTCCAAACGGAGATGCCGTTAACGACAGAATCGTCTGGTACCTGTTTGCCGGAATATTTTGGTTACCTACTGAACCGTAACCGGCTCTGAATTTTAAATAGTTTACAGTACTAGATAAAGGCTCAAAAAACTTTTCGTTACTCACTGTCCAACCTGCCGCAAATGAAGGGAAATACCCCCATTTATTATTAGGCCCAAAGTTAGACGAAGCATCTGCTCTTAAAGAAGCTGAAAAAGAATAACGATCAGAAAAACTATAGTTTAATCTCGAAATATAAGAAGTCATCGACCATCTTCCGGAGCCATTTCCGTTTACTGCAGTATCAATATCACCTATGTTTAAGTTGGGAAAATCTTTGCTTAAAAAATCCCCGCTTCTGTAACCGCTCAAATATTCGTATTGACTTTCTTGTGCTTCCTGACCTAGTAAAAAGGTAAAATTGTGTTTTTCGTTAATGGTTTTATTATATGTTAAATAATTTTTAAGACTCCAATAATAGCTTTGATCCTGTTGTTTGAATGATTTATTTAAAAGTTCAGATACAGTTCCTAAAGTATAGGCTGGGGCAAAAGAACTGCTTTTGGCAAAATTTAAGTCATATCCTAATTCAGTTCTAAAAACCAATCCTTTGATAAGCGTAATATCAGCAAAGAAGTTTCCGTTGACTTTATATCTTTCTGTTTTTGCATTATTGTATTCAGCCAAAGCAATTGGGTTCGTTGCTTCATTTGCAGATGAACCGATACCCCTCGCCGGACCAGCATAAGAACCATCAGCATATCTTACCGGTAATTCCGGAGATTGTCTTAGCGAATTCATGACTAAACCGCCCCGATCATCGTTTCGTACTACTTTTTGGGATGACCTGCTCAATGACATATTGTTACCAATTTTCAGCCATGATTTTACATTCGAGTCTACATTTAATCGCATAGACATTCTGTTGAAATCTGAATTTAAAACAATTCCTTCCTGATCAAAATAATTTAAAGAGGTGTAATATCTTGTTCCGTCTTTTTCACCAGAGAATGATAACTGATGGTTGTACATGGTTGCGGTTCTAAAAAGCTCATCCTGCCAGTTAGTTCCGTTACCTAATAAATCAGGCTTTTGGTATTGATAGGGAACAGGTTCGCCATTTAGTTTGAAAATTTTAGCTTGATACGCAGCATATTGTGGTAAATTTAAAACATCAACGTGATTTGTTACTTCCTGAGTGCCCAAATACGTTTCATACGCAAAAATTGATTTTCCTTTTTTTCCTTTTTTGGTGGTAATCAAAACAACACCGTTTGCACCATTTGCACCGTAGATTGCTGTAGATGATGCATCTTTTAAGATATCAATAGATTCGATATCCGCAATATTTAAACTGGATAAAGCAGAGTTTTTAGTCTGACCGTTTCCGCCACCTAATGCGCCAAACGAAAAGGAGTCGTTGTTTTTATCCGCAAAAACCGGAGTTCCGTCAATGACATATAAAGGTTCATTCCCATTAATAGAGGTAATTCCCCTAATCTGAACAGAAATTCCACCGCCTGGGGTTCCGGAATTTTGGGTCACATTTACACCCGCGGCTTTACCTACAAGCGCCTGATCGATAGAAGTAAAGGGCTTGTCCTGAATTTCTGAAGCCTTAATAGAAGAAATGGCTCCATTAATATCTTTCCTTTTTGAAGTTCCGTAACCAATAACCACTACTTCATTTAATTTCTCAAGATCATTAACCATAGCAACCTGCATCACTGATTTTGTGTCCGCTGGCATGGATACATTTTTGTACCCGATATAACTAAAAGTCAATATAGATTTTGGGTCTACATTGTTTAATACAAAACCACCATCAAAATCGGTGGAGGTTGCATTTTTTGTTCCTTGTACTATTACACTAACACCCGGCAAGCCCATTCCGCCTGATGTTACTTTTCCTTTAACAGTCTGAGCGAAGAAAAAATTCCCCCACATACACACTATTAAACACAATAGTTTTTTTAATGTTTTTTTCTGCATAAAATTTGGTCGTTAAGTTTTGATAATTAGTTAGTTTTTATTTCAAAATATTGAATAGTAACATCTTTTGTCAAGCGAATTATTGAGGTAATGACAAGCGGTATTATTTCTTAAATATTTCTTAACGAAAGTAAAATGTAGAGGTGTGCTATTATAGAACGGATGAAGCATATTGTAAAACATTTGATGCAAAAAAAAGCCTTAAATGCGCTATTGACGCGAAAAGAGATCATTATGTAATTTGAACAACTTGCGAAGTATTTGCTAATTTTTTTGCTTTAAAAATATTTTATGTTTAAAAAATGGGTAAAATATTTTTCATATGTGAATTTTAGTGGATTTAAAAAGGAGCAAGTTTTGAAAAAATTGACTTACAAAAAAAGAGCTTCAATTGTTTAAAATTAAAGCTCTTTTGGCTGGATTTTGCTTTTAGCAGATTATTTTTTAACCCTTTATTCTTTTATTCTTTTTTCCTGCGTAGGCAAATATCCGTACTTAATTTTATAACATTTGGCGAAATAGGAGGGAGAAGTAAAGCCTACTTTGTAGCTAATTTCATTAATATTATTATTTCCTTTTTCGATCAGTTGTTTTGCTTTTTCCAGTCGTACGTTTCTAATAAACTCATTAACAGAAACGCCTGTTAATGTTTTTATTTTTCGATACAGCTGGCTTCTGCTCAGGAAAATTTTAGAAGACAATAACTCTACGGTCAATTCAGGTTCGCTAATGTTTTCATTAATAAAATGCAGGATTTTTTGAATGAAATCATTGTCCAGCGAAGTTGTTTTTTCTTTCCCGTTTTTTGTGATTCCGCTATAGAATTTCTTAAACATGATCTGTCTGCTTGTAATAAGCTGTGCCAGACTTGATTTTAAGATATCCAATTCAAATGGTTTACTCAGATACATATCAGCACCGGAATCGATACCTTCAAGTCTGTCTTTTACCATTGCTTTTGCAGAGAGCATTAATAAAGGAATGTGACTTGTTTTTAAATCTCCTTTGATGTTTTTGCACAATTGCAACCCATCCATTACGGGCATTATAACATCTGTAATGATTAAATCCGGTAATTTCTCAACAGCAAGTTCGTAGCCTTTCTGACCATTTTCGGCTGCAATAACCTTATACGATTTGCTTAGTTCATGTTTGAGATAATTTCTTAATTCAGGATTGTCTTCAACAATTAAAACAGTGTATGGTTTTGTAGTTTCAACAACAGTATTTTCGACAGTTTGATTCGTTTCATCATCGTCGTCAGGTGAATGGTTAAGAGATTCAGACAGAAATTGGTTTTTATTTTTTTCTATTTTAAAAACGGCATCAACTATTTCGCTTTTTTTATAAAAAGATTTACCTAATGGAAAGGTCACCGTAAATTTTGTGCCTTGTCCTACCTGACTTTCAACATCAATTTTTCCTTTATGCAGTTCAATAAATTCTTTTACAACCTCTAAACCAATACCTGTGCTGCCGTAGTAATCTTTATTGACATTATTGACCTGATAGAATCGATCAAATATTCTTTTTAAATCTTTTTTGTGAATTCCTGAACCCGTATCTGTAATGGTTATAGAGAAAGAAGGTACTTTATTTCCATTAATTAACAGCGAATTGTCAAGATCTGATTTAGCTATAGAAATAATAATAGCACCATTATCCGGAGTAAATTTAAATGCATTTGAAATAATATTAAACAATATTTTTTCTAACATTTTAGGGTCAAGCCAATCTTCAAGCTCCTCAAATGCAGACTCAAAATTAATGGTAATATTTCGGGCAGCAGCTTCTTCATCAAAATAACCGATGATTCCTTGCGTAAATGCTACGATTTCAATTTTCTTAGCCTGAAGGAAAATTTTATTAAACTCTAATTTATTAAAATCCATCAACTCATTAATAAGCCTCGAAAGTCTGTCGGAACTTTTGTGTACGATTTTTAATTTATGATGTATTTCCGGAGATAGATTTTTACTTCTTAAAATATCTTCAAGTGGATTAATAATCAGTGTTAGTGGTGTTCTGAATTCATGCGAAATATTCGTGAAAAACTGTAATTTCTTATTGTTTAGTTTCTCTGCCTGAATGCTTTTTTCTTTTTCTAAAATGATAGCTTGCCCGGCTTTAAAACGGTTTTGATAAATTTTATTAAAATATATAATAAGGAAAATTAAAATAGACGAGTAGAGTAAATACGCCCAAATGGTTTTCCACCACGGTGGCAGGATTTTTATTCTTAGTTCTAATTGATCAGTACTCCAGGAACCATCTGCATTTGCCGATTTTACTTTAAAAACATAATTACCCGGTGCCAGATTGGTATAGGTAGCTGTTCTGTTATTTCCTACGTAATTCCAGTCCTTTTCAAAACCCTGCAGGTAATAAGCATATTGGTTTTTCTTAGAATAATTGTAGTTAATTCCCACATATTCAATGGTGAAAACAGATTGTGTATGATTGAGTGTAACTTCTTTCGTTTGAGAAATTACTTTGGTTAATGGCGAGGCATCTTCATTAGGTGTTACGGATCGATTGAATAATTTGAAATCGCTGAAATACAAACTTGGTGCTTTCTCTGTTTTTTTGATCTCATTAGGATTAAAATAATTTACTCCTTCGTAACTGCCAAAATACAACTCTCCGTTTCCGTCCTTAAAGACCGCATTATTGTTGAAGTCATTATCTACAAGACCATCGTCTTTATTAAAATGGGTACTTTTTTTATTTTTAAAATCAAGTTTTGTTAATCCTGATCCTCCACTGATCCATAAAGAGCCGTTGTTGTCTGCAATTATGGCACGAACAGATTTTTCTTTAAAACCCGGAAAGTTATTGTAGTTTGAAAACTTCTTGTCTTTTTTATTGTAGCTAAATAATCCTTCGCCATCTGTTCCTATCCATATTGTTTTATCGTTAGACTCGTAGATCGATAAAATAGTCTGAATACTATTGTATTTCGTTTTATCCTTGAACATGGCATCCCGCATTTTGGTCACCTTAAAATTGAAGTCATCTTTTAAGTTTACCTGATACAATCCTAATATTGTTCCTATCCATAAGACATTATCAGAATCTACAAAAACTTTACGAATAAAAGCATTGTCTAAAGCGTTTTCTGTAAAAGATTTAGAGTCACAATGAACAAATGTATTGCTCTTATTGTCAAAATAATGCAATCCTTTGATGAAAGTTCCAATCCAGATCCGGCCTTTTGAATCTTCCGAAAAACTAAAAATCCGATTCGATTTTAATCCTGTCGCATTTGCGGTATTGTAGTTGATGAATCGGGTAGTGCCGTTTTTCAAAAAGTAGATGCCACGATCCCAGCTTCCTATCCAGATATTTTGTTTACTGTCAATAAAGATGGTCTGAATATCTACAGCGTCTAAACCGGAATAATAGCTTTGATTGTTTTGATTAACGTGAATGTAACTTTTATTCGTAAGGTTATAAATATCGAGTCCACCGCCCTCGTTACTGATTAATAGATTGCCCTTTTTATCTTTTATAACCGAAGTTACATAACTGCTCTGCAAAGAATTGTCATTATTGACAAGTGATTCAAGCGAATTGAATTTGTTATTGGGTTTGTCAAATACACCAAGTCCTTTATTAAAATAACCTAACCAGAGCCGATTCTCTTTGTCTTCGAATAATGACCAAACGGAATTTGATTTTAAGCTGAAGTCATTGTACTTGCTGTGCAAATATTTTTGCAGAACCTGTCCTTTATAATTGACAACCAATAATCCGTCATTCTCGGTACCGCAAATGATATAATCCAGGCTGCTTTCCAGGATTGATAAGATTTTGTTTTTGGTAATCGAATACTTTTCAAATTGGTAATTGTCTGTTTCCGGTTTAATTTTGATCAGGCCGCTTTCAGTAGTTCCCAGCCATATATATCCAAATTTGTCTATAACCAGATTTTCGATGTCATCTAATAAAGGTTCTCTTTTAAATTTATCTTTATAAACCTGCTTGAGTTTTCCGTTTAAATCGAGCTCTAAAAGACCATAACTCGTTCCTAAATAAATAACTCCATGTTTATTTTTTACTGAAGATTTTATTAGAAAATTATATTTATTCAGGACCTTTGACGGAATGAGAGAAGTTTTTAACGTTTTTATATTAAGTTTGAAGACTCCAAAACCATAAGTGCCTAAGATTAAATTGCCATTATTATCCTGAATAATTGTTTTTACGGTAATAGGTTCATCATAACCTATCCTAATGACATCCTCAATATTGATTTTAGTAAAATTATCTAAATCTCTGTTGTACAAACACAAACCGTCATCCGTCCCGACCCATAAGTTATTATCAGCATCAATAAAAGTAGCGTAAACAAAATTGCTGTTTAGGGAACCCGGCTTTTTATTATATTCATATCCAAAATAATTGACGCCATCATATCGGTACAAACCTGTGCCGTTTGTACCAATCCAAATAAAACCATTCTTATCCTGAATAATAGAAGTTATTGCTCTTTTTGAAGTAGTTTCCTGTACGCTTCTAAATTGGTAGTTGTCAAATTTGCCCTGAGATAGCAGACAATTTATGAATACAAAATAGCATACAAGAATATATTTAATATTTTTCATTTAATGTATTATTGATCAATTCTAAACGGGGATTTAATCTGTAAATTAACTTTTGTTTTAAGTATAAATAAACAATATTAATAAAACTAAATATATAATTTGCTTTTTGAATATAAATTTCATCATATTGCTAAAAACCTGATTACGATTAATAATTTTGCAAAGATTAATCGTAATCAGGCTATTAGGTTGTTTACTTAAGAATAAATTCCACGCTTCGCGCAATATCATTGAGTTAAGCTTTTAAAAAGTAAAATTATTACAAATCAAATCCGTTTTTATCCGCGTTTTTACGAAGTAAATCTGTTTTATCTGCGTCAAAATTAGAAGCTGATTTTACTGATTCGGTAAAGCGAAAACGCTGATAAAAACGGATTTTTCTAATTATTTTAATTCAAATTTGCCGGTAAGTCCTTCGTTAGAATTCCAACCCACCATGATATTGAACAAACCCGGCTCTGTTAAATATTTGCCATCATTGTCATAAAAACCAAGTTCCTTCTCTGTCAATGTAAATTGAATTGTTTTGGTTTCTCCTTTTTTCAGGTTGACCAGCTCAAAACCTTTTAATTCTTTCACAGGTCTTACTATACTGGCAACAGCATCATTTATATACAATTGAACCACTTCTTTTCCATCATAATTTCCGGAGTTGGTAACCTCGACGCTTACCTGAATTTTTTCGCCTTTAGCAAAAGCAGTTTTATTGATTTTAAGATTTTTGTAATCGAATTTGGTATAACTCAGTCCAAAACCAAAAGGAAACTGAGGCGTTTTCTCTACATCCATATAATGCGACCAGAATACGTTTTTATCAGTATCAACAGGTCTTCCTGTACTGTACTTGTTGTAATAAACAGGGACTTGTCCAACGTTTCTCGGGAAAGAGATGGGCAATTTACCACTCGGATTGTAATCTCCGTATAAAACCTGAGCGATTGCGTTTCCGGATTGCGTTCCTAACTGCCAGGCTTCTACAATTGCCGGGATATTTTGAGCAGCCCACGGAATAGTCAACGGACGGCCGTTATTTAAAACCAAAACGATATTAGGATTTACTTTGTAAATTTCTTCTAATAATTCCTGTTGCAATCCTGGTAAATTAAGATCGGTTCTGCTTCTGGCTTCTCCGCTTTGAAACCCGTATTCACCTAAAACCATCAGCACAACGTCAGCGTTTTTTGCGGCTGTTTTTGCTGCTTCAAATCCGGTTTTGTCTGTTGTATTAAATATAGTTTCTGTCAGGAAAGTAGCTTTCTGCGAAAGCAAATCAGCACCTTTTTCAAAAGTCAGCTGATTGTCTTTGTATTGCTGCATTCCTTCTAAAACCGAAACCGCAGTATTGTCATCGGCTGCAATTCTCCAGCTTCCCAACGGACTGTTTTTATCATTTGCCAGAGTGCCTATCAAAGCAATTTTTTGTCCGGATTTCTTCAGCGGAAGCAAATTTTTATCGTTTTTCAATAATACAATAGATTTTTTGGCCATATCCAGAACGCCGTCATTATTGGCTTTGTTTCCAACAACTTCTTTTTCACGCTTTTCGTCGCAATATCTGTACGGGTCATCAAATAAACCCAATTCAAATTTCACACGCAAAATTCTGCGAACGGCATCGTCAACCAATGATTCTTTTACTTTTCCTTCTTTTACCAAGCCAACCAATTTTGCAACATATAAATACGATTCCATATCCATATCAGAACCCGCAATAACTGCTTTGGCTGTGGCATCGGCTTCGTCTTTTGCATAACCGTGGGCAATCATTTCACGAACAGATGCATAATCCGAAACTACAAATCCGTCAAATTTCCATTTTCCTTTCAGAATATCTCTTTGCAGGAAAGCATTTCCAGTTGCCGGAATTCCATTGAGCGTATTAAATGAATTCATAAACGTACGAACTCCCGCTTGTACCGTGGCTTCAAAAGGCGGTAAAACCGAATTGTATAATTTAGAAGTACTCATATCTACACTATTATATTCCAATCCAGCTTCAACAAAACCGTATGCTGCAAAGTGTTTTGCACACGCCACAATTGTATTTACTTTTTGAAGATCGGCAATCGTTTCACCCTGAAAACCTTTTATTCTTGCGTAGCCTATTTTACTCCCTAAATACGGATCTTCTCCTGCACCTTCCATTACACGTCCCCAGCGTGCGTCATTTGTAATATCGACATTGGGTGCAAAAGTCCAGTTAATACCGGATGCCGAAGCTTCATCAGCCGCAATAGCCGCAGATTTTTTAATGGCTTCCAAATCCCAGCTTGCCGCTTCTGCCAGCGGAATAGGACTTAACGTTTTATAACCATGAATCACATCAAAACCAATAATCAAAGGGATTCCCAAACGGGTTTCTTCTACTGCAATTTTCTGTACTGCACGCACTTCCTTTACGCCCCGAACAGTAAACATTGATCCAACCAGTCCTTTTCTTAAATGTTCATATTTCAATTCAGCGCTTCCGCCTTTTGGAACCGGTCCCGTAACATCCCAAAAACCATTGTATTGATTCATTTGTCCTACTTTTTCTTCTAATGTCATTTCTTTCATCAAAAGTGTAATGCGTTCTTCAATTGGTTTTTTAGGATCCATATGTTTTTTGGTCTGGGCATACCCGTTTCCTAAAACGATTAGCAGTAAAAAGGCATATTTGTTAATTTGTTTTTTCATCATTGTGGTTTTAGTTTTATGGTAAAGTTGTTTAAATCATCAATCTGGCAGATCTTCTTTTTTTATATTTTGAAGATTAAAATTTTAAAAGTTGATGCACTGGAAATCTATCGCATTCAGGATTGTAAATGTAGTTTTACAGCGATAATGAGAGTAGTAAATTTGAAGCATTATATAAAACAAATGATGTATTTACCAGATATATAAACGAAAGAAATGTGATAAAATTTAAAGTTACCAGCAGGTAGTACAAGTTTATAATGCAGTTCCGGCAACCAATACAGATACAATCAGGATTCAAATGATGCATTATAAGAAAAAAACTTTTTTTCAGCCTCTCCGGTGCCGGGTTAAAAAGTTCTTAAATCGCATATTTTTCAGTGCTACACCAAAGCGATAAAACAACTATTATCATTTTTATTTTAATTATTAATTGGAGTTGTTTTAAGTATGATTTTAAATTAAAGTATCGCTTTTATTAATGTGTCATAATATCATTTTATAATAGTATAGTAAGTCCATAACTAAACTGAAATTTAAAAATAGTAAAATACTATATTACTGTATGAAAAGCTATTTTTATTTGTGGGCTTCAAACTTTTTAATTCTAATTATTTCAGCACCACAATTGGTATCTGAAACAATAAAAAAGGCAACAAATACTACGGTTTAAAATTCAATTTTTTAAAACTATATTTTTTCTGTTAAATGATTTTGAATAAAATTTCTGTTCTTTGCTAATTCAATTTTTATTAAAAAAAAGTAACGAAGTCTAAGTCTTAGCGACCAATTTAAAATACAATATTATTAGGTATTTTAAGTTAAGACTAATCATCGTATTTACGTTTATGGACAACAGGAAGTTTATATTAAGTTTAAAAAAAGGTAACGAAGCTTCTTTCAGGAAAGCTTATCTCGATTACTATGATAAACTGATAAACATTGCCAGACGATTTAATTTTACAGTCCTTACCCCGCAGGACTTTGTTCAGGAAACTTTTTTAAGGCTCTATAACAAAAGGGAATTACTTCATGAAGACGTCTTGCTGGACAAGCAATTGTTTACGATCTGCAAGAATATCATTATCAATCATCTCAACAGAGAAAATAAAATAATTCAGCTTGATCCTTTGCAGTTTGATATGGAACAAGAGGATCCTGAAACAGGAATTTTTGAAGAAAGAAGAGAAAAATTCTATAGTTTCATAAATATGCTTCCGGAGCAGCAACAAAAAATATTTACTTTATATAAACTGGAAAACCTTAGTTATAAGGAGATTGCAGCAATTACAGAGCTTTCTGAAAAAACGATTGCCAATCATATTTATCTTGCCAGTAAATTTATTAGAAAAAAAATAGAAGATCGTTAGGAACTTTTATGTTCTCGTTTGTTATAGATATAAACAGCAACATAAAATGAATATTGAATCTTATAAAACGGATGTTACAACCAAGGAAGAAGCAAGCTCTATTGTCGTTCTTCTTCAGTTTATCATTTCTGATTGTATCATGAATTTTGACTTAGAAAACAGTGATCGTATTCTAAGGATCGAAACCAACAGAGATATTAAAGATATGGTATATCGTGTTTTTAATAAACAGGGATTTTATTGTCAAAAACTTTAACGCTTCAAAAAATGGATGAAAAGAAATTAGAAGAAGAATTAAAAAAAATATGGGACGAAACACCTATTTCACATTCTGATAGTGAAAAAGAGGTTTGTTGGGAACAATTCCAATCAAAAGCCTTTTCTTCAAAAGAGAGAAAGTTTAAACCCTGGCGTTATTATGCCGCTGCGGCCGTTTTGATTTTTGTATTGGTTGGGACTGGAATTTATTTTAACAGCACTTCTTCAGGCAACGAGATTATTCTTGCTGAAAATACAATTGAAAATACGAGTTCTATAATCAAAAAGATTGTGTTGCCGGATAGTTCAAGGGTAGAATTAAGCCCCAATTCTAAAATTGTCTACGCCAGTAATTTTGCCACGAACAGAAAGGTTGAGGTTTCAGGTGAAGCTTATTTTAAAGTCAAAAAAGACAAGAAACATCCCTTTCAGGTATTTTGCAACGAAACGACGACTACCGTTTTAGGTACTTCTTTTACCGTTAAGGGCTATGCTCGAAAAGAAGTGACTGTAGCACTTTACGAAGGAAGTGTTCAGATGAATGTTAAGAATCAGGACAAAAAATGGATTCTAAAACCCGGTGAAAAATTCTCGTATGGAAACAATACGCCTTTAGTAACAGAATTCAACAGGTTTACCGATTTTGACAATCAAAAACTAAGCGATGTTGGTGATTATATTGAATCGAATTATAGTTATAAAGTAATTATTCCGCAGGAATATTACAACCAAAGAATTACAGTACGAATAAATAAAAAAGAAGATTTAAAAACAATTGTTCAATTAATATCAGAAATGTATAACCTAAACTTTACAGTAAATGAAAATTTAAAACAGATTACTTTTCAATAGAAAAGAAAAGGATGCCCTAGCCGCGAAACTAAACATCCTCCTCATTGTCAAGATAGTATGAAGCTATCCCATTTAATAATATTCAAAAATACAAAATTTCATGAAGCATATAATTTCAGCATGCTTTTTTTTATTCAGTTGGTGTATGTTTTCTCAAAACGTAACCGTAACGGTAGACCAGACTGTAACATTAAAAGAGTTCTTTAAGCAAATTGAGAATCAAACTGATTTTAAATTTGCCTTTACGGATCAAATTAATACGGGCCAAAAATATTTTACCCAGAAAAAAACGTATACTAATATTGACACTAAAGAACTTATCAATGAATTAAACAAGACCGCATTAGTTCAGTTTTCGATCGTAGGGAGTAATATTTTTGTAAAGCAAAAAGCTACCGCTAAAACAGCTAAAAAAAAAAACAAGCTGACTGGCCAGATTCTAGATGAAAACCGGGAGCCTATTATTGGAGCGAATGTTTTTATCAAAGAACTTTCCAGCGGTACCACAACAGATAGAAACGGAAAGTTTTCTCTGGAAGTAGATCATGGGACTTATACTGTTTTGATAAGTTATGTGGGCTTTAAAAACAGAGAAAAACAAATTACGGTTTCTGATGATGTAAGAATGGATTTTAATATAGAATCAGACAGTCAGGAACTGGATCAGGTCATCGTAACGGGAAACAAAGCAGTAGATGTCAGGAATACTCAAATGAGTGTGAGTAAACTTTCTATGGAGCAAATAAAGAAGATTCCTGTTGCTATGGGCGAACCGGACCCTTTGAAATCAATCTTAACATTACCCGGAGTTACCAATGCCGGCGAAGCTTCATCAGGTTTTAACGTACGTGGAGGTGCTGCAGATCAGAATTTAATTCTTTTGGATGGTGCTCCGGTATACAGCGATTCTCATATGTTTGGTTTTTTCTCTGTTTTTAATGCCGATATTGTTAGCGGATTGGATTTGTACAAAGGCGGAATCCCATCGAAATTTGGAGGTCGCGTTTCTTCTGTTCTTGATGTAACCCAGCAAACCGGTGATTTTGAAAACTACAAAGTAAGCGGTGGTATTGGTATGATATCGAGCCGACTGATGGTTCAGGGACCTATTCAGAAAGAAAAAGGTTCGTTTATCGTGGCAGGGCGTGCTTCTTATGCCCATTTATTTTTGAAACTGGCGGATAACAATAATTCGGCTATGTTTTATGATATCAATGCTAAATTCAACTATCGTCTTGGCGCCAATAATACACTTGCTTTTTCGGGATATTTAGGAAGTGATATTTTTGATATCAGCGATCGTTTTGCCAGTACGTACGGAAATACAATGGGAATCTTAAGCTGGAAACATCGATTTTCAGACAACCTAAATACCAATTTATCCGTTTTTTACAGTGATTATAAATTCAACCTTGGTATGTCAACGGAAAATTTTGAGTGGGATAGTAATATAGCAACTTACGGTCTTAAATACGGTTGGAACCACTCGTTATCAGAAAAATTGAAGCTGAATTACGGAATAGACGGTCAATATTATAATTTCAATCCCGGTACTGTACAACCTACAAATTCTAATTCACAGTTTAATTACAAACAACTGGATAAAAAATATGCTTTTGAATCTTCTGTTTATCTGGATTTCGAACATCAGATTACAGAGAAACTGAATCTTCGTTACGGACTTCGTTATAGTATGTTTTATCGCTTGGGTAACGAAACCATTAACACTTATGAAAACGGAAATGCAGTAGTATTTAATTCGTTATATCATATTTATGAAAAAGGAACACCTACCGGAAGTATATCGTACGGAAGTGGAAAGACCATAAGTGATTTTGGTAATTTTGAACCACGATTTGCCTTGTCATACGCTTTCAATGATGACACGTCTGTAAAGGCGAGTTATAACAGAATGGCACAATACATCCATATGCTGTCTAATACACAGTCTCCGTTGCCAACTACGATCTGGACACCAAGCGGGCCCTTTACAAAACCACAATTACTGGATCAATATGCAGTGGGCTATTTTAAAAACCTAAGAGACGGTGATTATTCTTTTGAGGGCGAGTTGTTTTATAAAAAGATCCAGAATCGTATCGACTATATTGACGGAGCAGATATATTGGCAAACAATAATATAGAGCAGGTAATCTTAAACGGTAAAGCCAGATCATACGGTATGGAATTATTACTTAGGAAAAATACCGGAAATTTTACCGGATGGGTTTCTTATACCTTGTCAAGAGCAGAACAAAAAACTCCGGGAAGAACAGCAGCAGAGCCCGGTATAGCAAATGGTGACTGGTATTTGTCAGGATATGATAAACTGCATAATCTGAGCGTTGTAGGAAGTTATGAGTACAACCCTAAATGGTCTTTTAGTGGTAATTTCTCCTTACAGTCAGGTCAGCCTGTAACGTATGCCAACGGATATTATGAATTTGGAGGGATCAACATTCCTAATTATTCCCTTAGAAATGAAAACAGATTGCCACTTTACCACCATTTAGATGTAGCGGCGACTTACACACCAAGACCGGACAAAAAGAAAGGATGGCAAAGTTACTGGGTATTTAGCATTTACAATATCTACAATAGAAAAAATGCTGCTTCTATGACCTTTACTACAAATGATGATACAGGAGCAAACGAAACCAGAAGACTGTCTATTTTTGGAATGGTACCTGGTATTTCTTATAATTTTAAATTTTAATGAACATGCAAAGGATTGAAAAATATAATTTAAAAAACAAAGCACAGCTATTGGTTAGCCTTCTTTTAGTGCTGTTTTTTTCATCTTGTGAAGATGTGGTCACCCTTGATTTGGAAACAGGACCGCCCAGAATAGTTGTAGATGCTGAAATCATCTGGAAAAAAGGAACAACGGGTAATGAGCAAATCATAAAGATTAGTAAAACAGCTCCTTATTACAATAACACGACACCAAAAGTTTCGGGTGCACAGGTAAAAGTTCAAAATAGCAATGGCGATGTTTTTACTTTTAATGAAACAGAACCCGGTTCTTATGTATGTACTAATTTTGTTCCCGTACTCAATATGAATTATGTGCTTTCCGTACAGGCAGAAGGACAAAGTTTTACAGCAGCAGAAAAGCTGACTTCTGTTACACCAATTGATAAAGTAGAACAAAACATCATTAAGGATTTTGGAGGAAAAGATACAATCGAACTGACATTTTACTATAAAGATCCTGCAGATGAGGAAAACTATTATCTTACGGATTATAAAAGTGAATTCCTGATTTTTCCACAATACTCACTGATGTACGATCAGTTTTTTAACGGAAACGTAGTAAATACAAAATTTTCAGACGAAGATATGAAAGCAGGAAATACAGTTGAGATTACACACCGCGGTATTTCTAAAAACTTCTATAATTATATGAATCTAATTTTAGAAGCCTCAAGTGCGAATCCTTTTTCTGTAGTACCGGGTAATATCAGAGGCAATATTGTGAATACCGATACAAGTGATTCCAATAATTTTGCATTAGGATATTTCAGGCTTTGCGAAGCAGATAAAGTTTCCTATCTGGTAAAATAAAAAAAATTAATTGAAGGTTGATTTGTAAAGTACATCTGGCATATAATATGGTATGTCAGGTGTATGTTTTTTTTATAGCATAAAGGTTTGTCTGAAAACCTTAGCCCGTCAATAAGCGATTTATTCTTTCTTCAAATTCATAATTTCTTCAGCACTAACTTTTATTACCGTACCGTGGCGTGCGCCTAAAGGAAAGCTAACCTGATCCGAAATATCCTGCCAGCCTGTAACAGTTTCTTTTACAGCGCCATATTTCTTTAGGGTATATTTATCAAAATACACAATCCATTGGTTATCGATTTGGATTGCAGTTGGCCCTTCAGCCCAATAGTTTCCCGTAATAGGTGCGCTGGCTTTGCTGTACGGACCTGTTAGTTTTTTGCTGAAAGCAGTTTTTAAATTTTTCTGTACTGGATTGCGAGTTTCATCTTTAAAGTACATAACAAATCCCTGATCTTGTTTTACAACAGAAGCATCTATAACATTAAAACCGGGTTCATACAGTAATTTTGCTTTACGAAACTTTTTAAAATTTTTGGTAGTAGTATAATAAATTCGATGGTTATAGCCTTTCTCATCTTCTGATTTAGTCTCAGGAAACTTCCCGTCAATTGTCGAAGCCCAATAAATCATATACGTTTTATTTTTTTCATCGAAAGTAATTTCGGGAGCCCAGGTATTTCTTGCTTTTTCTTCATGTTTCATGACAGGGATGAATTCCTGTTTCGACCAATGAATTAAATCTTTTGATGAAGCATATCCAATTCCTTTGTCGGTCCAGCTTACTGTCCAGACCATGTGATATAATCCGTCACCACCTTTTATAACACACGGATCTCTCATCAATTTATCTTTGCCAACTTCAGGCGTCAAAAAGGAAGTGTCATTTTTTAAAGTATTCCATTTATAACCATCTTCACTATAGGCTAAATGCAGACCGTCTTCGCCATTTCCTTTAAAATAAGCGAACACATATCCATCTGCTTTTAGCGTATAATTATCCCTTAACGCAACCTCTTTTTTTTGTGCAAACGAAGGCATGCTCATACAAAATGATATAAAAAAGCACAAGCTGCTCAAAAATCTGAAATAATTTGATTTTTTCATAAAAATTCTATTTTCAACAATACACAATTGTCAGTTGGTACTTTTTTACAAGAATAATAATTTATAAAATTCGAAACTAGTCCTTGGTATAATTTAATATAAAGCCGAAATTTTAGCGAAAGGAAAAGTACTCGTGATACGTCGAATTGACATCCTGTAGTATCCTGTTTTACAGGGTTAAATAAATATCGAAAAGTAGTACTTGCTTCCTAATTCTCAAATTATAACATAATTAAGTAGGAATAATATAAAAATAAATTATTATTTTTTTTGATATGATATTTTGATACACAGCAGTTCAAATAATGGTTGCCAATAAAGGGTTTGTACAGTTTTTCTGCTTAAATAAAAATAGCTGAAAAGTTAAGGTATTGAAAGTTAACAGGATACTACAGGATAGAGAGCAATCGTGTTCTGGATAAATTTGGTTTTAACTAAATAATTAACCAAATTTTAACTTTTATGAAAAACAAATTAAGTTTGCTGCTGGCAATAATGTTGATAGCATTTTTTCATGCGTCAGGTTATGCACAGAACAAAGTAGTTAAAGGTACAGTTACAGACGGAACCGGATTGCCCGTTCCGGGCGTTAATGTCCTCACTAAAGGAACTCAGAATGGTGTAAGTACAGATATGGATGGAACGTATTCCATTAGTGCGGCACCGGGCGCTGTTCTTGTGTACAGTTTTATTGGTTTTAAAAAACAGGAAATCACTATTGGAAATTCAAATGTTTACAATGTTACTCTTAAAGAAGATGATAATGCTCTGGAAGAAGTGGTTGTCGTGGGTTATGGTGTAAAAAAGAAAAAAGATCTTACCGGATCCATTGTGAGTGTAGGCGCTGACGAAATTGCGTCAAGGCCCGTGGTAAATGCGGTACAAGCCATGCAGGGAAAGGCAGCTGGTGTCGATGTGACTACAAATGAGCGCCCGGGAACGGTAGGGAATATTACCATTCGAGGTGCGCGTTCTATTTCTGCTTCTAATGCGCCACTTTATGTTGTAGATGGTATTCCCCTAAATTCAAGGCTTGTTACGGATGCATCTACAGGCAAAATTAGTGTGGATGCGAATTCAGGCGGGATCGATTTTTTGAACCCGACAGATATTGAAACTATTGATGTCTTAAAAGATGCTTCGGCAACCGCTATTTATGGTTCCCGTGGTGCAAACGGCGTTATTATCGTAACTACAAAAAAAGGTAAAAACGGAAAGTTTACTTTAAATTATGACACTTCGATCCTGTTTGAAACCATTCATGAAAATGCCAGAATGATGAATTCAGCAGAATATATCGAGTTTCGTCGTTGGGGAAGATATTATTCAAACCCAACCGCTTTCCCGAAAGGAGATGTGCCTACAATTGAAAATGACCGTGTGATTTTTTTGGCTTCCACCGATCCTTCTGCGTGGGCCAATATTGAAAAAGGATGGAGAGATTCAAACGGAAATTTAACCGCTACATGGGACGGTTCAAAAGTGGCCACCACGGACTGGACAAAATTCGTAACCCGAACCGGAATCACACAACAGCATACCATTGGGGTCAGCGGTGGTACCGAAAAAATGAAAGCCTATGGTTCTTTTGGATATCTCAACAATACCGGAACCTTAAAAGGACAAAGTTATGTGCGCTACAGCGGAACTGCGAGTGTGGATATCACGCCTACAAAATGGTTTTCGATGGGAGCAAGCCTCAATACGAGTTATGGGGTAAACGAATACGGACAATCGAATGTAGGCAGAACCGCCGTTACAACTTCCGGCGGAATTTATGCCACCGCCCGCACCAATCTTCCATACGCTGTTCCGTATGATAGTAACGGAGTACGGATTGACAATCCGGGAGGAGATTCAACGATAAGAACCCCGGTTGATGAGGATAAATATTCACAGGATCAGCGCGTTTCATTGCGTGCTTTTGGTAGCTTATATGCCCAGCTTGATTTTGGCTCGTTTTCTTCTAAACTGGAGGGTTTAAAATACCGTATCAACTTTGGCCCGGATATTACTTCGTATCGTGATGGTGTTTATTTAGATGAAAAATCGGCCATACGTTCCGGAACAAGTTTTGCTTCTTTGTACAACGAAAAATCAATTTCATACACCTTAGACAATTTGATTTTTTACAACAAAGCCGTTGGTAAACATAATTTTGGTGCCACCTTATTAATGAGCCAGACAGAATACCATAATGAGCAAAGTTCCATGTCGGCCAATGATATAAAAAATCCTGCCAATAAATGGAACGCACTAAATCCTGCGAATGTAACACTTGCGGGATATTCTTCGGGTTTGACAGATACTGGTTTGTTATCCTATATGGGAAGGGTCAATTACAGCTATTCAGATAAATATTTACTAACAGCTTCAGGTCGTTTTGACGGAGCTTCGCAACTAGCAGCCGATAACAGATGGGCCTTTTTTCCCAGTACTTCTGTCGCATGGGTCATCAACAAAGAAAAATTTCTGGAAAATGTAAGCTGGATCAGTCAGTTAAAAATGAGAGTGGGTTTTGGTGTTACGGGTAATGCTGCAGTTCCCGCTTATGCCACTCAGCCACCCTTAATTGGGATTGTTTATCCAACCGGATCAGGCGTAACAAACAATACATCCTTAGGCAATATACAATTGGGCTGGGAGCAGACTTCGCAATTTAATTATGGAATTGATTTTTCTTTCTTCAACAACAGAATTTCAGGTGCTTTAGATTATTACACCAGCAAAACTACCGATTTGTTATTGAAAAGCAGTGTGCCCACGGTTCTTGGTGTCAAAGATACTTATCAAAACGTTGGGGAAACGAAAGGAAACGGAGTCGAACTTACTCTAAACACGATTAATATCACGACAAAAAACTTTGAGTGGAGCTCTAATTTTAGCGGATCGTACCAGCAAAGCAAAATTGTATCCCTGCAAAACGGAAAATTTGACGATATCAATAACAATTTATTTATTGGAGAATCGCAAAATGTAATTTATGGTTTTGCTTCAAACGGAATCTGGAAACCGGAAGATGCGGCAGAAATGGCCAAATTTAATGCCGCGGCAGGTTCTGCTATTTTTTCGTTTGGAAATGCCAGACCTGTAGATCAAAATGGGGATTATAAAATTGACGCCAATAATGATCGCGTTATAATTGGTTCAAAAGATCCCAAATATATTGTGGGTTTAACAAATACGTTTGTTTATAAAAGTATTGAATTATCCTTCTTTATGTATGGTCGAATGGGCTATTTGTATGATACTTTAGGTGAAAACGAAGGAGCAAAAGGAAGTCAGAGAGCCATTGATTATTATACCGATAATAACATCAATGCCGAATATCAAAAGCCAATTTATTCTGCTGGAACGGGAGATCCTTATTTTCCTGTTTTGGGTTACAGAAACGGGTCTTTCTTAAAAATGAGAAACATTTCTTTAGGCTATCACTTTGATAAAGATTTAGTACAGAAACTGGGGCTTTTTAAAATGAAATTATACTGTCAGGTGACCAATCCGGGAATGATTTTCACGAAAGTGAAATGGACAGATCTGGATACGCAGACTACGGCTTCAAACAAAGGTGTTGCAATGGGTTTAAATGTAGAATTCTAAATTGAACTAAAAACAATCATTATGAAAAATTATAAAAAACGATATATCAATTTGATGCTTTTTACTGCTTTAATTTTAGGCAGTTCCTGCAACAAAGATTTCCTTGACGAAGAGTTGACCACAGCCTACAGCAAGGATTATTATAAAACCGAAGCTGGAATTCAGGCATTGGCAATTGGAACTTATTATCAGGTATTTGCTGCAGAATTTGCAAGCGAAGTTCCCCTTACGGCTACAGAATCCGGTACCGATGAATTTCATGCAGGCGGCGACCCTTCTAACTGGATCTGGAATTCGTATTCTTCAGGATTTAAAGCTTTTGTAACGGCTTCTAATGCCAATACCGTTGCTGCCAATACCAATTGGGATAACTTGTATATCGGAATTGGAAATGCGAATCAGTTAATTGAATCCGCTACAGAAATTGTATCAACAAACGATGCCATCAAGAAAACAGCTTTAGGCGAAGGCTATTTTTTACGAGCCTTTAATTATTTGAAATTAGTAAATCAATATGGCGGAGTTCCCATAAAATTAACCACAAGTTCTACTGTCCAATTAGAATTTACAAGAGCAACACCAAAGCAGGTTTTCGAGCAGATAATTGCTGATTTTACACAAGCTTATAATTTATTGAGTAATGCAGGTGCTCCCGCAAAAATAACGAAAGATGCCGCCGCTCATTATTTGGCGAAAGCTTATCTAACAAGAGCCAGCGAAATTAACGATACCTGGAACTCAGCAACAAAACAGAGCGATTTACAGCAGGTTGTGATCCTGTCCGATGAAGTTATTGCGCATCATCCATTGGCTGCAAATTTTGTTGAGTTATGGAATTATACTACCGCAGATGGTGCTAATGAAAAACTTCCGGAATTGATTCTGTCAGCCCAATTTAATGCAAGTACCTTAACAACAGGAGGAAATCAGCAGCATTTGCATTTTCTCTCCACCTATGACCAATTACCGCAAATGAGACGTAATCTTGCCGGAGGAAGACCTTTTAGCCGTTTAGCACCAACCTATTTTGTATATGATGCTTTTGATCATGTAAACGATTCCCGTTTCTGGAAAAGTTTCCAAACCAAAAGTATTATTAATAACAAATCAGGAAATTATTATGCAAATGGCGACTTAGGAATTATGTACATTGTTAATAATGCAGGCGACACCCGTTTTGCCAAAACCAAAAATGCAGATGCCATAATTGATGCAAAAACAGGAAAAACGATTCCGAGTGTATATGTAGCACATGCCGCTGATAATATTGGTCTAATGGCCGATGTGAGATTTCCATCACTGAGTAAACATTTAGACGGAAACAGGATCGATTTAAGTAATACAAAAGGTTCTCGTGACATTATTTTGGCGCGTTCCGCCGAAACGTATTTACAGGCAGCAGAAGCAAAAGTACGTTTGGCTCAAATGGGAAGTGCTACATTTGCTGACGCATTACCTTATATCAATGCAATTCGTACGCGTGCAGCTTATAAAGCGGGAGAAAATCGTGCGGCCTACACAGATGGTTCTGCGGCCTATACAACAACAGGTCAGGCGGGAATTCCGATTTCTTTTGTCCCGGAAAACTCTTATTATGAATCTAATAATATTCCGGTTTCGACAGCGGCTACAAATCTGGCCATTAGCAATATTGGTACTCTGCCTGCAGAAGATGAGGCTGTTATTTCAAAACTGGGCTATGGAAGTGATTATGATCGAATGCTGTGTCTCATTTTGAACGAACGAACCAGAGAACTTTGCGGAGAGTTTCACCGTTGGGAAGATCTAAGCAGAACCAAAACTTTGGTTGCCAGAGCAAAAGCCTACAACATTGAAGCAGCGCAAAACATTCTGGATAGACATAATTTACGTCCGATTCCGCAAACCTTCCTTGACGGAGTGTATGCAAACGGAAGACCTTTGAGCGCCGCAGAAAAAGATGCCATGCAAAATCCGGGATATTAAAATATTTAGAACACGAATTTCACTAATGATCACGAATTTGAATCAGTGACAATTAGTGAAATTCGTGTTTGTTTTAGAAGCTATTCAACACAAATTTACTTCGTCTCTTCACTATCGATTGATCACGAATTGGTTTGTGTCATTAATTCTACGAACTAATTAATCTAATTCTATGTATTAGATTAATTAAGTCCGACAGGTAAAGGTTAAAAAATAAAATTCTCAATTTAATTATACTCATTATGCGTTATACAGCAACCAAAATAACAGCTATTTTCACATTTGGAATATGCACTTCTATAAACGCCCAGACAACCGATGCAACCACTCCATTACATTTGATGCAACCCGATTATGTAACACCGTATGTGATTCCCGAGAAGGATAATATCGAAAAAGTATTGAACAGGGTGTATGCTTTTCTTGACGAAAATACCGCTTCGAAAGCTGTAAGTGTTAACGACAATTCAGAAGTGAAAGATTTTAAAAAAGTAAAAGATAAAATCAAATTCTCACCGGGAGCTTTTAGATTAACAAGTTACGAATGGGGCGTAACTTATGCCGGAATGCTTTTGGCAGCCGATGCTACAGGAAAAAAAGAATATGCGGCCTATACCAATAAACGCTTAAAATTAATCGCAGACATTGCCGCTAATTATAAAACCGAAAATGCGAAAGATTCTCCTGTTCATAGTGTTTTACAGCCAAAAGCTTTAGACGATGCGGGCGCTTTATGTGCAGCATTTATAAAAGCAAAAAAAAATGATCCAAATGCGGATTATGATCCGGTAATTAACAATTTTATCCAATATATAAGCGAAAAAGAACATCGGCTAAAAGACGGAACATTAGCAAGAAACAGGCCGCAGGAGAATTCCCTCTGGTTAGATGATATGTTCATGAGCGTTCCAGCTTTGGCACAAATGGGAAGTTATACCGGTGATGCAAAATATTTTGACGATGCTGTCAGACAGGTCAATCAGTTTTCTGAGAGAATGTTCAATTCGCAAAAAGGACTTTATATGCACGGTTGGGTCGAATCAATGCAGGTGCATCCACAGTTTCACTGGGCAAGAGCAAACGGCTGGGCCGTGATGACAATGGTCGAATTATTAGAAGTATTGCCTAAAAATCATCCCGGCTATCCCCAGGTTTTATTACAATTGCAAAAACACATTGCAGGATTATTGCAATATCAGGACGGAACCGGTTTTTGGCATCAGTTATTAGACAGAAACGACACTTATTTAGAGACTTCGGCTACTGCTATTTATGCTTATTCAATTGCGAGAGCTATCAATCGCGGGTATGTTGATAAATTGGCTTATGCGCCTGCAGTTTTACTGGCCTGGAATGCTGTAGCTTCAAAAGTGAATGCAAAAGGGCAGGTCGAAGGAACCTGTGTTGGAACCGGAATGGGGTTTGATCCGGCATTTTATTACTACCGCCCCGTAAACATATATGCGGCCCACGGTTATGGCCCTGTTTTATTGGCCGGAGCCGAAATACTATTATTATTAAAAAACAATCAGTTCGAAATTAATGACAGCTCTATACAATTGAAAGTTAAGAGTTAGAAGTTAAGAGTCAAGAGTTAGAAGTTAGAGGTTTTAGCAGAAAAATTTATGAGGGATTCTGATTAAAACATGGTGTGTTTTTTCGCGCAGAGGTGCAGAGTCGCAAAGCAATAATTAAAAAGTTATAATAACAAAAACTTTGCGACTCTGCGACTCTGCGCAATTAATAGACAAAGTATATCAACAGATAACCTAACAAGATAGCCTTAGTGGCAAATTAACCAACTATACCAACAGTATATGAAATTAAAACCAGCAATAAACATACTTTTCCTGTTATGCACAATAACAGTTTTCAGTCAGATTGGGAAACGATTTCCATCTGAAAAGAAAATTATAAAAGATCCTGTGACAGGTCAGGAATTAATTTTTCTGACCACTCAATCAGCAGGTGATTCTAAAACATACCCCACACATCCGCAATGGACTTCAGATGGAGAATGGCTTATTTTCAGAACCAAAAGAGCCAATGGAGAAGCAGTTGCCGTTAATGAAAAATCAGGCGTAATGGTTCAGGTAACAGAAGGGGGTTATACCGGAACTTTATGCATGGCACAAAAGTCGATGAAACTATATTTTATGCGCAAAACAGCAGCCGATAAAATGCAAATTATAGAAGTAAATCTTGCTGCTGTTTTTAAAGACAGTCAGAACGGAAAAATGAAATCCGTTGCAACTTACGAACGTGTTTGTGGTACGGCGAATCCAGAAATGGGCGCTTCAGGAGATATGGCTTTAGATGCCGATGAGGAAAAGGTTTATTTTAGAATAGGGAAAGAAGAAGCGGCAAGACATCTGGACCCCAATAGTAAGATTGAAAAGAATTTTGGCCCTCGAAATATGGGTGCAGGACCTGGCGGAATTAGTAGTATGAATTTAAAAACAGGAGAATTCAAACATGTTGTTTCAGTTCCTTTTCAGGTAGGGCATATTCAATCGAATATCTGGAATTCGGGAGAACTTGTCTTTTGCTGGGAAACCGGAGGAAAATCACCGCAAAGAACCTGGACCGTTATGGCGGATGGTTCGGGTTTGCGCCCTTTGTATCCTGAAGCGGATTATGAGTGGGTGACACACGAAGCTGTAATCTCTAAAGATGAAGTTGCAATGGCCATTATGGGCCATCGAAAAATTGACATTCATAAAGAAGCACCGGTTGAGGTTACAGACAGCAATGAAGTACGAAACCCTCAAAATCCCGGACAGGAAAGTAATTGGGGAAATTCGGGAACCCGTGAAAAGCCAACAGGTTTAGCCATTGTAAACTTAAGAACCAGAGAAATGATTATTGCCGGACAAACAAAAAGTGGCAGCGGTTTATGGCACGTACACGGTTCATCTGACGGTAAATGGGCTGTTGGTGATGATTTTTCCAGAAGTTTGTATCTGATTGACCGGAAAACCAACGAAATGATGATGCTCACTACGGGACATAAAGAAACGGCGGCTGATCATATACATCCTACTTTTAACAAAGACGGAACAAAAATTCAGATTCAGTCGGCAATGCTTTCTGCAGATAATCGTACGCTGAATATCTGTATCGTAAATGTTCCTGAAGGATGGCTGAAACGCAGGTGAGAAGAGTAAAGAGTAAAGAGTAAAGAGTAAAGAGTAAAGAGTAAAGAGTAAAGAGTAAAGAGTAAAGAGTAAAGAGTAAAGAGTAAAGAGTAAAGAGTAAAGAGTAAAGAGTAAAGAGTAAAGAGTAAAGAGAATAGAGAATAGAGTAAAGAGTAAAGAGTAAAGAGTAAAGAGTAAAGAGTAAAGAGTAAAGAGTAAAGAGTAAAGAATTTTTTATTAGGCAGAAAGACAAAAGCTCGTTTATCATAAACGAGCTTTTGTTTTAAGAAATGTCATCCGGATGGTTAGTTATCGGGACTGAAATCAGAGAGTAGTGTAAAACTTAAACTAAATGCCTTCTCTAAAATCGAACCATAAATTCATTTTAATCCCATCGTCACCACTTTTGATACGAATGTTGGTGGGCTGACTTTGTGGGCCTTGTTGTTCTAAAGGTTTAAAATCTCTCATGGCCGGAATTTCATACATAAACGAAATGTCTCCTTCCGGAAATGCGGGCTGAGGATAACTTCCCGGGAAAGCGTTTTTAGGCAAATCAGGCGTGAACAATCGGAGGAATAAATGATCAGATTCACTGAATACTTTAAACGATGAAGTTCCGGCTTTTAGATTCGCTCCCAATAAGTCTGCATGATAGCCTTTAAATTCCGGATAAATTAGATTTTCAAAGCTTTCACCTGTAATAGTATTGTTATAGTTCTTTTCCCAAAAGCCGTAAGTAGTTCCTTTTATTCGGTTTTTCCAAACATGATAGGGCCCTCTTCCAAACCATTTGATGCCTGTAACTTCTTTTTCGGGAAAACTGAAAGTGATGCCGAATGCGCTGATTTTATCCTCAAAAAAAGCACCGTCAAAACCCTCTCCGCCCGAAGCATTTTTTAGGGCAACTAATTCCATTTTAAATCTTCCGTCCGGTTCCATAATCCATTTTATAGAAGATAATCCTCCTGAATAATTGACCTGGCAAATGGCTTTATTACCCTCTTGCGAAATCTGAATGTCTTTTAATTTCGCCTTCATTCCAATTGGTCGGGGGCCATTTGTCAGCGGAATTGTTGAGGTCTTATTTTTAACAGAGGAGATTTCTCCTGTTGCAGCATCAATATTTATTGTAATGCCATTGCCTTTTAAAGTAATTTCATTATTTGTTTTAGTTGCCAGAGCTTTGGCAGTTGTATTTTGAACCGCTAAAAATTTAGCAGCATAAAACTTCGCTTTATGAATAGGCCATGTCCAGGTATAAATTTCTTTATTAAATGCATCGTAAGCCGAAATAGACAAAATATCTCCTTCATAGAAATTAGCAGGTACATCCAGTTTAATTTTTCGGGTTTCACCCGGCTCAATACCCGGAATCTCAATTTTACCCGTACTTATTTCTTTTGAGGCGCCATTAGTATAAAAAATGTCATTTCCCCCCTTAATCACTTTAAATTCCATTTTACAGGAATTCAAATTACTAAAAAGATAATCGTTGGTAATCAAAAAGGATCCGTCAAAATCCTCTGTAACTTGTTTGGGCTGGAACTGAATAGGCGCCCAAACTTCTTTTACGGTATAATAACTTCCTTCTCTTTCGCGATGAGGTCCCAGAATTCCATCCGCGGCAAGCGAACCTTTCGAATCAAATTTTACATCGCCTGTCCAGTCAGAACGTTTTACCGCTTCATCCAACATAGCCCACATAAATCCTCCGGCAAACAGCGGACTTTGTCTGTAACGATTCCAGAAATCCTCCAGAGCCGATCCGTGTCCGTTATCATAAGTCCCGTGCATAAATTCCGTTGGAAAAAACACATTTTCACCTGCATTAAAACGATGCATTCCGGTTAAATAAGTTGGATAATGATGCGTATCCCAGCCATTAAAATCAGCCCATGGGTGAATTACAATTCTTTTCTGCGGATCATTCTCAGCAAAAACTTTATCGACATCGTAGTTCCAGCCGCCTTCGTTACCATTGTCCCAAATAATTACAGAGGGATGATTAACATCTCGCGCCAGCATTTCTTTGACTAATTTAGTTCCGGTTTCAGTATCATACGAGTTTTGCCAGCCAGCCAATTCATTCAGGACAAAAAGACCTAATGAATCGCAAACCGCTAAAAAGTGATCGTCCGGAGGATAATGCCCGCGAACCGCATTCATATTCATATCTTTTAATAATTTACCGTCTAATTCGCTAATACGCTTGCTGGTACTTCGTCCTCCTTCCGGCCAAAACGAATGACGGTTGATTCCTTTCATGATAATTTTAGTGCCATTCACATAGATTCCGTCCTGCTTTTTAAACTCTAAAGTTCTGAAACCAATTCGTTTGTTGTATTGATGAAGAACAGTTTCGTTTTGTTTCAAAACCAATTCTAAATCATAAAGATTGGGCGTTTCAGGATTCCATGGCTTGATGTTCTTCCATTGTGCACTAATAGAGGTTACGGCACTTTTTGCCTTAACAGGAAAAGTAAAGGTTTGAAAATTTTCTCCATTTAAACCTTTAAGCGACGCTTCCAGAAAGGTATTTTTCGGAATGTTTTTTAGATTCAGATCAACCGTAATCGAACCATCCATTTTAGGATTTACGGCAATATTCTCAATATGTGATTTAGGGGCAATTTCTAACCAGACGGGACGGTAAATACCACCAAACAACCACCAGTCAGCCCGTCGTTCTGCTGCATTTACAGATTTATTAGCAGAATGTTTCCAGACATGAACTTCTAAAACATTCTTGGTACCAAATTTTAATAAAGAAGAGATGTCATATTTAAATTCATAAAAACCACCCTGATGAATCGCTCCTGCGAGTTTTCCGTTTACTTTGACTTCGGTATCTGTCATTGCGCCTCCAAAAACAATCAGTACCTCTTTATCTTTATAATTCGCAGGAACTTCAAATTCATATTTGTACAAACCTTCTTCCTTACTTGGTTCTTTTTGGTTCAGTTCTTTGTACCATCTTCCATAGGTATATTCGCCAAAACCTTCTAATTCCCATTGGGACGGAACATTTATTTTCGACCAGGTTTTACTGTTATTTCCGTCCGTACAATAAAAATCCCATTGTACAGGATGTTCAAAATCTTTTCCTGAAAGATAGATTTTATCCGTTTGCTGCGCCGTATTATTTTGCGATATAAAAAATGCCAATGCAATAATAGTAAGCTTTTGAATGTTGTTTCTAAACATCATAATAAATTTGAATTCTTTGGTTAGTTGCCATCTGGTTTAGCAATTTCAAAATGAGCACTCATGGGAAGTGTCCAGCTGGAAATAAAATTGGGTTGGTTGGGATTGTAGTCAGGAGTTTCTTTTTTAATGTGTTTTTTTAACGGGATGTCAAGTTCACGAATGCCTTTAATCACACAAAGTGCAATTTGATTGGCTCCAAAACTATTAAAATGAGTATTATCGTCCAACGCTTTTTCTTGTCCCGGAAAAGTATTTGCGGGATATTGTACAAAAGCCTTTCGCGAAACCTCGTCGCCCCAGGCTTCGTATAATTCGGTAGTCATTTTGGTAATGTCGATAAGGGCACTATTATTTTTTTGAGCCACAGCGCGCATCGCATCCGGAAATTCGCCGTGGGTTTCTTTTAGAGTACCGTTTTCATTAAAAAACCGACGTTGCGTTGGCGTTACCAAAACCGGAATCGCTCCTTTTTCTTTGGCCGACTGAACGAATGTTGTCAATAAATCTGAATAAGATTCCCACGGACCATTTCCGGCTCCTTTTATTTTTTCGTCGTTATGTGCAAATTCCACAAACAAGTAATCTCCTTTTTTGATTTGTGAAAGTATTTTTTTGAGACGATTTGATTCTTTAAAAGAACTCAGTGAAGAGCCTGAATAGGCATAATTTGCAACCACGACAGCAGCATCAAAATAGTTCGTGATAAATTGCCCCCACGATGCCCAGGGCTCTACATCCTGATCGGTAACAGTTGAATCACCAGCCAGATAAACCACTGCTAAATCATCTTTTGGGGTGATTTTTATGCTTTGAATAGAAACTTCTCCTAAAAATTCAAGGGTCAGTTTATCATCCCAATTAAAAATGTCCTTTTCCCGATCTTTCAGGCTGATAGTCGTTTTATCATCAATTTTAACGCTTCTTACATTTACATTAAAAGTCGTTGTTGTTTTTTGTCCCTTTTTTATTGGGAATTCCCTCAGCATTAATCTCCTTGATTCAGCTTTTAGGGTAACATTTGATTGAATAGCATTGCTTCCCATAACAACTTCTATCTGATAATTTCCTTCAGGAACTTTTACCGAAAAGTAAACAGGCTTTGTTGCGGAAAAAGAATTAGAACTGATCGTTACATTAGATACCGAATTAGAATCAAAACCGTAGCCTAAATTAGAATTGTAAACGAATCCTTTTTTTATAATTATTCCTTTTGCTGTTTTTGAGGCAGTGCCAAAGCAGAACAACAAAGGTTTCATATCCTTAGTATTATCATCTGCCAGATTTACTTTTGATAAAAGATTCAACGTGCTTGGCGGCGTTGCAGATAAAAAAGCCGGCAGGAACAAACAAAATAAGAATATTTTAATTTTTATCAATTTTCAGGGATTTAAAATTATTTGATTTTCAAATCTAACTGATCCATTTTGATAAAGTATCCTGTACTATGATGTTAAAAAAAAATGAAATTTATTTTTTTATTTTCAATTAAATGAGAATATTGAAATTATAAAATCAATCGTTTTACATTTTTTAAGCTGCATTTGCATTACGGGTATTTATTTGAAATACTTTCTGCTTATTATCAAAATGGAAAATAAAGAAGGATAGCGCAAGTTCTTATTACTGCATCTTTCAAAGGTGCTGAACAGCAAATAAGATATCAAGCTTTAACCTTATAAAAGTAGTTGGCTTATTTCTTTCCAGTTTCCAACTCTGGTGTGGCCATTTTCAGTGCGTTTGAGGTTGTGTGGCTGGCTAAATAATAAGGTCTGACCATCAAATTTGTCCAGATTCTTAAAATGGTCGTCGATCATTATATCTCCCTTTATCACTTCTTTTGTGCCACAAAATACAATTTGCTGCCATGTGATAAAAGGAAAGTGTTCTGCAAGCCATTCGTGTTTTTCTGCCATGCTTTTTGGAAATTTTGTTGCGGCAGAAACTATAAACACATCGTGTACCTGATTCAATTCTTTTAGTACCTCAATACTGCCTTCAATAACAGAGGCATTTCTAAAAAAGCCTTCGGTTGCCATATAGTTTTCACCATTAATAAATGCTTCCTCTTCTAACTTTCCTGTAATTTCAGATAATTCCTGAGTGGTTCCCAAATCTTGTGATTCAAATTTTCTAAACTGTCCGTAGATGTCTGCCAATACGCCGTCGATATCTACAATGATCCTTTTTTTCATGTGTTACGTGTTTAAATAATAATTGTGCTAACTGAATTTTAAAATCCAACAGGATTTTGATTGTGGCTTTATTTGTTGCTCATAGCATTGTATAACAAAAAACATGCTCTGGTGCCGTAAACCTAATTTGATCTTATTATTTGCAAACTTATGCAAATTTGCATAAGTTTGCAAATAATATTTAAAACGAATGAATTATGATTAACAATGTGGTTAAAGCTAAAACAGCAACAAAAGCAATGTTTTTAGTTTGCGGATTAGGAATAGCAAGTTGGGCGCCAATGGTTCCAAATGCAAAACAACGACTAAATCTTGATGATGCCAGTTTAGGTTTGCTGCTCTTAATGTTGGGTTGTGGTGCCATAACCATGATGCCCGTTAGCGGATATCTGGGACATAAATACGGTAACCGGATCGTTATTCTCTGTGCGACATTATTAATCGCAATAACATTACCATTGTTGTTAATGCTGAATACGCCAATAGTAATGGGGATTGCATTGTTTGTCTTTGGTGCGGCAATAGGAACAGTCGATGTTGCCATGAATTCTCATGGTGTTCACGTACAGAATCTATTTGGAAAACCTATAATGTCATCTCTACACGGGCTTTTTAGTATTGGCGGACTTTTTGGCTCTCTGGGTCTGGGCTTTTTAATAAAACTAGGCTTAGAACCTATAACTGCGGCTGTAAGCATTTCTGTCCTGCTCGTCTTAATTGTTTCTACCCAATATCGTTTTCTTTTTAATGTGGAGAATGAGAAAGCGGCTATTGAAAGTTTTGCTTCAGATAAAGAACCGGGGGTAAAATCGTTTTCCTGGTTAAAAAGCAGTGTTATTTTTCTGGGAATTATGTGTTTTGTCGTCTTTCTTTCTGAGGGTGCCATGCTGGACTGGAGTGCTTTATTCTTGCATGAAAACAGAGGCCTGAACACTGCATTTGCAGGAATAGGATACGCTACGTTTTCGATTGCCATGGCCACTATGCGACTGATGGGAGACAGAATTGTATCGCGTTTTAGCGGTAAATTGGTTGTTGTTGCCGGAAGTCTTGTGGCTGCCTCAGGATTGTTTCTGGCAGTATTTACCCCGTGGACCATAATGGCATTAGTTGGTTTTGTCCTTTTAGGATTGGGCGCAGCTAATATTGTTCCTGTTTTCTTAAGCGAAGCGGGCAGACTAAAGAATATATCAGCAGCAGTTTCTATCCCCGCTATTACTACTATGGGGTATGCAGGACAGTTGGCAGGACCAGCCTTACTAGGTCTGATTGCACAATTGTTTTCTTTACCAATAGCCTTAGGTTTTTGCGGAGGTTTATTGGCAATGGTAGCAACAGCCTATTGGTTTAAAAAATAAGAATACAAATATTTAGCCTATTAAAAAGCAGCTATGAAAAAAGAAAAAATTGCACCCGCTATTGCCTGTATTATATTTAATTGCGATAGTATCTTACTGAATACAGAGACGATAATAATTTCTGTCCTGTTGGACAAAGCAGAAGAATATGGACTGAATATAGAACTGGATGAAGCAGTTTGGCTTTTTAGCGAAAAAGGCATAGAACAGAATATTATACATTTTAAAAATCTTTTTGGCATCAGCGTTTCGGATAACTTTGAAGAAGAAGTACGAAAAAAAATTGATCAAGAACTAAGGTACGGACTCGAGGCCAAAGAAGGGGTAAGAGAAATGCTTGAACAGCTGGAAATTCCATTTTGTGTAGTATCTGATATTCCTCGTGAAGAAATTGAATTTAACCTCAGACTCACAAATCTGCTTAAATTTTTTAGTGCTGAAAAAATATTTACCACCTGTGAAATAGTAAACAGAGCACCAGGCACCGGATTGTATTTGCATGTTTCAAAGATTATGGGATATGAGCCTGAACAATGTGCCGTAATTGTGGATCGTATTACTGGGATAAGAGGAGAAGTAAAAGATGGTTTTACTATATATGGATTGACTAACGGTTTTAATAAAAATGAAATGGCTGACCTGGATATATTGGTTTTAGAAGAAATTATAGAGTTGCCAAAACTCTTAAAAATTGTTTAATCTGTTATATTTGTAGTAATAATAAAATTTCATGATAAAAGAAGAACGTTTTGACCACATACTTGGATTACTGAAGCAAACAGGCAAAGTGAATTATGATACGTTGGCACTTGATCTCAAAGTTTCTGAAGATACAATTCGAAGAGATATTGAGCTTCTTCACAATAACGGATTACTGTCAAAAGTCAGGGGAGGTGCAATTTCAATAGCAAACAATCCTTTGAATTTTCAGGAGCGGGCGTCATACCTTTCAGAGGGAAAACAGACAATTGCACTAAAAGCACAGCAATTTATTAAGAATGGCCAAACAGTATTCATGGACGGCGGCACGACGATATGTGCCATTGCAGCTCATCTTCCGATGAATTCAAATTTAAGAATCATCACTAATAATATAGCGCTGGTACCAATTCTTTCGAAATTTAAAGGCATTGAAATTATTATTTTAGGCGGTATTTATAACAAACATACCGAAACTAATTTAGGGGCTAAAACTTGTGAAGATACCAGGGATTATATAGCCGATGTTTATTTTATGGGCGCATGTGCCATACAGAGTAAATTTGGGATTACCTCGACTTTTAATGATGAAGCAGAAGTAAAACGTGTCATGTTAGCGAACGCAAAGCAGACAATTGCTTTAGGAAATATTGAAAAGATAAACAATACGGAATCTTTTAAAGTCTGTGCTCTGGAGGATATCAGCACACTTATTACAGATTTGCCGAGTGACGACAGTAAACTAGATGATTACAGAAGCCTCGGAATCAGATTAATCTGATCTCTTATTCCAATCCTTATTAAATTAAGGAGTATCAAAAAAACAAACCTCCAAATTGCTTGATTTTGGAGGTTTTTTCTTGACACTATTATTCTGTTGCTTCTAAGTTTGCATTAGTTCTGCGAATAGATTCGGCATCCTTGTAATCCAGCCATTCCTGTCCTTTTCTTCGGCGCATCCAATTATCATAATAACGAATGATGGCAACATTAGCAAAGCCTTTCCATAAGTTAGAAGGCCTTCCGGGAAGCGAACGCAGACTAAGAGAAAAACCTGGCGTAAGATATTTCATGTAGTGCCACCAGCCCTCCGGCATGTAGAGCATTTCTCCATGATTGAGTTGGGTGATATAAGGCTTTACCTTCTTAAGCGCAGGGAATCGTTCAAAATCAGGATTGTCAAAATCAATGTCTTCATTGCACAACCAGGAATAGGGAAGGCGGTACATGTATTTTGTCTCTTTAGGATCTACAATGACACACTGTTTTTTACCTTCAAAATGAATGTGAAAGATATTAGGAAAATCAATGTCGTAATGCATAAACACTTTAGCATCCTGACCACCAAAAAATACTAGCGGCAAGCTCTTAAGCAATCGGATTCCCAGACGTGGCCAGAGCATGTCTTTTTTCATTTCAGGCACTTCTTTTATAAGATTATATAAAAAGATGCGAAGATCAGTTGGTCCTTTTTTCAGGATATCGATATACTCGGACATGGTCATTTTAAAATCAGGCTCATTGACTTTCTTGGTATAATCGGTTTTACGGCTGTCGTATAAGGGAACTATTTTATCTCCTGCAACTTCCCTGATAAAATCAAAATCCCATTTGGTAAATGCAGGCCAGTCTTCTATCTGATTGGTAATTACTACAGGCTTCTGAGGTTTATAATAATTTTCTATAAATTCCTTTTTGGTAAGTTTTTCAACCCTTTCTATCGGTATATAATCAAATGACATATTATAACAGGTTTTTAAAGTTAGTCGTTAATTCAATAAACAATTACTATTTAGTCACTATCATTTGACAGCTCTGATATAGCATTTTAATCTTTAATATAGGATTTTTCATAGTAAAGATACGCATTCTTAACGAAAGTAAAGAGGGCAATTTCATGCGGCAGAAGGCATCCTGCTTAGGGGGAGTCTGTACATTGCAAATAAAAATATTAAAAAAGAGAGTTTCTTACGAAAATGGTATTTTAATCAATTTTTTAAGTATTAAACTATGACATTTTTTAGATAAATTGTGATAAATAGTATTTATTGTCAAATAATAGTAGATTTTCATAAAGTTAATTCTATATTTACGCCAGATTTTGGTCTGTTTTTTCTTAAGAAAAAACAGTTAAAAGGGAATCAGGTGTAAATCCTGAACAGACCCGCTACTGTAAGTTCTATACAAGTCTTTAAACGTTTACTAATGCCATTGTCCCGGTTTGCCGGATGAGAAGGCTGTTTAAAGATGGAACAAGTCAGGAGACCTGCCACAATCATATAGTTTAAAACTTTCGTGGAATAAAGTTGAGCAACAGTAAATGCGCCTGCTATTTTATAGCGGGATTCTTTCCTATTGTTTCTTTCTTATACCACGGAGATTATTTTAATAAAATCAGTGATGTATAATACCAGAAAAAAACGTTTCATCCTTTTTATATTATTTATTTCCTTTTTCTATTTTAAAGGAATGAATGATACTTTGCGCATTTTAAACCATGATGCCTTAAAATCTAAACTTCTTCAGGAATTACCGTTATCATACCATTTTTCAAAAGATAAAATCGAAAATTGGACCCTCCAATATCCAGTTGCTTTTTCTGGTTTTTCTCCCCAGACTCAAATTATAAAAAATCTTAGAGATTTCCCCGTAAAATACGGAAACCGGAAACTAAGCTCACACATAACATTATGATGAGCGATAGAATTCATTGCAGCAGACCATCGCTTTACTACCTAAAAAAATAAAAATAAATATATGCATTACAGATTCTTACCCAATTTTAGATTAGTACTCCTTTTACTGCTTACCATATTACTTGCCAACTGTTCTGATAATGGCGGGGGCAGTGACGATAGTAACCCACCAATAAGCAGCCAGGATATAAACACCACAAGATTTACCATAGTCGAGGTGAATACAAATACTGTTGCGGGTACAGAGGCTACTTACAACTGGAGTGTTACAAATGCACCATCACAAAATTATTCGCTCGTGAATACAAACGCAAAAGAAGCTTTGTTTGCAGCAACAGATACAGGAATTTATGAATTGGCAGTAGTGATAAATGATAAAGGGGCTACACAGACTAAAAAGATTAGCATAACAGTAAACAAAGAAACCAAAGAACTAAAAACCTTCATCTCCAAAGTATTTGATTTCAGACCGGCTCCGGGACAGTTTATAAATGATTTGCCGGCAGCCAATGATGGCGATACTACTGAAAGGGTTTTAGCGAGGGCCAACAGCTATCTGACCAAGAAAAACGGAGATCTGATTTCTCTTGGAGGTTTTGGAGGTTATGTCGTTTTTGGATTTGATCATACCATTGTAAATGTTAAAGGAAAACGGGATTTCAGGGTACTGGGTAATGCGTTTTGGGCTGATGCAAATCCCAATCCAGATCTTACGATGCGCGGTGGCAGTAGTGAGGCAGGGGTAATAATGGTTTCTTATGATCGAAATAAGAACGGACTTCCGGATGATGAATGGTATGAAATAGAAGGGGCAGGACATAAAATGGCAAAAACTATTGCCAATTACGAAATTACTTATTTCAGGCCGGACCCCAATAAAAAACCAGTTCCCGGTGGAGGAACAGGTACAGTGCAGTTTACCGATGTGGAATATATCTTTTGGAAAGACAATCAGGGCAAAGAAGGCTATATGGCACAAAATAATGCGTACAATCATTCTCTGGACTATTGGCCAAAATGGCTCAAAGACCAGCCAAGTATCACTTTTAAAGGGACGAGATTGCCAGATAATGCAGTCGATGAGAGCGGAACAGGAAGTTACTTTGTGCAGTATGCTTTTTTATACGGATATGCAGATAATGCGCCTAATAACGATGATGATTCGGCGATCGACATCAATTGGGCGATCGATAAAAACGGAAATAAGGTACAACTTGCGGGAATTGATTTTGTCAAAGTTTACAACGGCCTTAATCAGCAGGCAGGATGGCTTGGAGAAACTTCAACAGAAGTTTTAGGTGCCACTGATTTACATCTTTTGGGTGAAAATATTCCTACCCGATAAGCAATTCAATAGTGTGTTCAATTAAAATTATTATATCAAAAAACATGAAAAAAAACATTACCCATTTGTTATTAATTGCTGTTGCTGCTGTTTTTACAGGATGCAACGATGATGATAATACCCCCGCAGAAGGTCTTGCAATACCCATAGCAGTGAAGCTTCAGGAAAAATTTGAAGTACCTGCATTTAATGTATTAAACATAACAGCAACTGCTGATACCTCTAACCCAACCTATGAATGGGTACTCACCAAAAATCCTGCAAACCAGACAAAAGATTCTATTGTTGGAAATAGTAAAGACTTAAGATTTATTGCTTTATATCCCGGTCCTTATGAAATTACTTTAAATGTTACAGAAGGAGATAAAAAAGGAAAAAGCAGCACTACTGTTACTGTTATTAATGAAACTAAAAATTACAATCCTTACCTGACAGGCATTTATGATTTTAATCCGGCACCAGGTATGTTTGCCAATGACCTCTATAAGGACGGATTCGTAAAAGCAGATGTGATGCGAATAGCCCTGGGAAGAATAAACGAAACCAGCGTTGGGTATCCTATTGATTTGGGTGGGTTTGGAGGATCGATTGTAGTAGGTTTTGATCATACTGTTGTAAATATTCCGGGACAAAAAGATTTTAGGGTTTATGGAGGTGATTTAACAGATAAAGGCAATCCGCCTGCACCTGGTCTGATATATGTGGCCTACGATAAAAACGGAAATGGCAAACCTGATGAGGATGAATGGTGCGAAGTAATAGGAAGTCAGCATACGAAAGAAAATACAGTTAAGAATTTTAAAATCACCTATAATAAACCGGCTGCCGGAAAACCTGTAGTAGTAAGCGGCCCTAATGATCCTTTTGCAGATCGTGAACATATTTTTTGTGAAAACAATAAGTCCGAGTCTTATTATTTGCCAAGATCTAAGGGTAAAAAAGAATATTATCCAAGTTGGGTTACTCAGAACACAGCTGTGTATGAAGGAATGAGGCTGAATGTGAATTTTACACCGCAACGCCCGGGGCAAACTACTTTATGGAATTTTGACGCACCTGAATGGGGCTACGTAAACGCAGTAAATCCGGATATTGATATTGACTGGGCGGTGGATAAAAATGGAAATAAAGCCAATCTCCCCGGCATAAATTTTATAAAAGTGGTGAACTGTGTGAGCGAGCCAATGGGACTGTGTCATCAGCAATCTTCAATGGCTACGAGGGTTGCAGGTGCAGCTGATCTTCACCTGTTAAAAAAATACAATCTAAAAAAAGTAAAGGAATAAGAATATGAAAAAGTTTTTAAAATACAGTGTATGCCTATTGGCAATTGGCGCTTTTTATAACTGCAGTAATGATGATTCGAACTCAGATCCTGTGATTATAACTGAGCCGGAACCAAAGCCGGTCAAGGAACCTGTTATTACGCTAAAATTGCAATCGGATTTTGCGACAGAACGGTATAATGTTGTAGCTATTGATCCGGAAATAGGTATCGAAAATGCTAATGGTGCCGTTGCCCAGTACAAATGGACTGTAAAAGTTACCGGTAAGGACGGGGTGGTTAAAGACTCTGTTATTGGTGATGCGAAGACCTTACAATTCATAGCTCCAAAGGCACAAGATTATGCTGTAGATCTTACTGTTACGGTAAATAAAGTTGTAAAACAGGCTTCCGCCAAAGTTAAAGTTTCAGAAACAGGTAAAACATACACTTCAAAAGCTTTGTCGCTTATTGATTTTGTACCATCTCCAGGTTATAGTATAGAAAACTATGCTTTTACGACAAAGATACAAGCGTTAGAAACAATTCAGACGGATCTTAAAGCCGGAACGAGTATCAATCTGGGAACTTTTGGCGGTTATATTGTTACAAAATTCGACCATACTGTTATTAATGCCTATGGCAAACGGGATTTTATTGTTCAGGCGGTTGTGAATAGCGCTACTGTAAAGTATTTCCCGGTAAGCATCAAAGTGGCTTATGATGCCAATAAAAATGGTATTGCAGAGGACAATGAATGGTATGAGATAGCGGGTAGTGAATACCATAAATCTTCGACAACAAAAAATTATGAAATCACCTATTATAAGCCAGATCCTAATAAGGCAGCGGTAACAGGCACAGCCGATTGGCAGTTTGACAAAGAATATTTAAAATGGTCGGATAATAAAAATGCATCAGGCTTTATTACAAAAACAAAAAAATGGAGACGCTATAATTATTATCCACAATGGATCGGAGATTCTTATACAGTGAAAGGTACAAAAGTCTACCTGCCTGTAAAAGATGTAAGTGATGGAGAAGGAACAGCTTTCAATGTTGGGACTTTTGACTGGGGGTATGGCGGTATCAAAGATCCTTCAATAGATATTAGCTGGGCGGTAGATAATAACGGAATTAAAGTGCATTTGCCGGGAATTGATTTTGTGAAAGTATATGTTTCAACATTTGCAGAATTAGGGTCTTCAGATTTATTGACAAGCTCTTTCAAAGAAGCTGAAGATTTAAATTTTACAGCAGCCAAATAATCAAAGAAGTATGGTGCTATATACTTACAATAATTAACCATGAATATTAACCCTAAATTTTATAAATTATGAAAAAAGTACTTTGTTTTTTGACGGTAGGTTTGATTTTGGGACTTTCGTCCTGTAGCAATGATGAGAACCTTTTAAGCAATGAAAGTGCCAGTGCAGCCGCACAAAGCTCCAGTGTAACTTCAAAAAAAGCGGTAATTGATCCTGCGGTAGGAACCACATCTACCCTTAATCTTAGCAGTTCTTTATTAACGAGCGGAACCACAACAACCGGAGGTAAGTATTGGGAAAACACCTATGTTTCAGGCACGAATTTAAATGTAGATATCTTTACGTTTTCTCATACTGCTACTTCTGCAGGTTATAATTACTGGGATGGTTTTATTGTGTCAAATGTAAATGACATTAGAGATTACGGTTCAGGAGCTGCTCCCGGCGGATCTGATGGCTGGGTGCCTCATCAGTGGGGAACTATGGCAGGAAGTGGTTTTGGCAGTTCTTCTACGATTCCTGCAGGAACTCCCGGTACAACCGGAGATCCTTATATTGTGGCATATTGGTCAAGTTATTTAGATCCTCAAAATCCGCAAGGGTCTACTTTTAGTGAAAGTGGATTCTCTAACTGGATTAAAATTGGAAACACAGGATTATATTCAGTTCAGGGATTAAAAATCAATATGCATCCATGGCCCTATTATGGCTGTTTGAATGGGGATGGTTTTGCGAGGGCATTTAGTTCAGGCGACCATTTTGATTTATTAATTTATGGTGTTGATGAAGATGGAATTATTACAGCTCCAATCACGCATTCATTAGCGAGCTACACAGGATCTTCTTTGGTAATGCCAACAGGATGGGTAAATGTAAATACCTTAAATCTTCAAAGTTTGGGAGATGTAAAATATCTTGTTTTTCAGCTGTACTCAACAGACGCAGATCCAGTTTACGGGATAAATACGGCGGCCTATTTTTGTTTAGACAAGCTTTCTGTAAAACGAGTAGAATAATAAAAAGAGCATGTACAAAAACAAAAGAGCCATCGAAAGATTGGCTCTTTTGTATTTAAAAACAGATGACATCTCAGGTTAATTAATACATAATCAGTTCGTTTTTTATGATTTTACAAAGGATTCCCTGATCAGAAAATTTGCTAAAGCATTTGATTGTAAGATCATTTTCTTTTTGTAACAATTATAAAATGGTGTCGCTTTTTACAATGTACTTATCCACCTATTAGGACATTAAACGCTCCGAGAACAATTGAGCCTCCATGAGCGGTTGGATCTCCCAGTCTGGCAGCGGGTAATCCGTCTATCATAACTGTTGCCGATCCTTTTATTATAGTATCCGGTGGTCCTACGCATGCGAGCGTATCCCCAACTCTGGCCGCCGGTAATCCTCCTATTAAAACATTTGCTGCTCCCGGACCAATGATAGGCCCGCCTACATGTGGAATTGGAGGTAGTCCCGGTGTTGCCATGGGACATTCGTGAAAATCTGTAAGTCTTGCTGCTGGTGGCATATTCTTAAATTTTAAAGGTTAGTGATTAATTATTAATTGTTAATTGTTGGTATGTTGTACAAAATTTGCGAAAATCTAAACCTTGACAAAGCGTTATGCATTTATTAGTTGATCATTACCATAGCACCTTTCAGCGTCAATTGCATTCCGCCTGATACCTGAGCTGTTTGCCCGCCTTGCGCATTATATTGGTTATCGGCGTTTTCTTTGATATTTATTCCTTTTGTGGTAACATCACCGTTATTGGATTCGATGGCAACGCCTTGCATTCCTTTGATTGTAACATTTTGCTGAGCTGAGATGTTGATGTTTTTTTGGCTTGTCATATCAATACCATTACCAGACATTACGATACTGTTTTTATTCTCATCATTAATCGTAATTTTTTTGTCTTTATCACTTATAATAATGGTGTTTTTATTAGGAGTAGCAACGGTCCAGATTTTGTTTTCATCATCAAATTCTATAGATATCCCGGATTTAGAAACAATGGCTTTTTTTGAATTTTTATCGTCGGGCGCTAAGTCTTTGAAAGGTTTTATTTTGGTATTGCTGTATAAGCTTCCCAGAATTACGGGATAACGCGGATCTTCGTTCAAAAAGCCAAGAATAACTTCATCTCCCACTTCGGGAAGGAAAAAAGCTCCGGCATCATTGGTAGCATAAAAGTTAGAAAGTCTTGCCCAAATACCTGCTCCGTTACTATCGAATAAAGGAACGTCTACAAGAATTCGGTATTGAGAATCCGGATCTCCGGACATTTTTTTTACCGTTCCGTTAAAAAGGCCTCTTGCTCCGGGAATTAAACCGGAAGCGGCGGGTGCCATGACATCAGGCTCTTCGGTAAACCAAAGTGGCGAAAGACCAAAAGAAACTTCGGATACCCAGTTTCCCTGCGAAAAATCATGAACCACTCCTGAGATGAGGTAATCACCGTTAAATCGGGTACCAAGTCCCTGAAAAGTTATCTGTTTCCCGGGTTCAGCCAAACTGCTTCCCTGAAATTTAGCTTCCCCTGTTATTTTAGAATATTCACTTTTTAGCATTTGTGCTTTAGACCAATTATTTAAATCTTTAGTATCTAATGAGGCCGAAGTTTGCAATTGAAAAGCTGATAAACCCACAACTTCGGATAGTTTTTGAGACGATAGATTTCCGGCTCCTTGTTCATTGGGTGCTGCCTGACCCTTTATAACAACTTGATTTTTATAATCCCAGCTATTCGAAGTTACATTTCCTAACTGCGTCTCAGCGTTTAATTTAGCATTAAAATGCAGTAAGTTATCTCCATACGTTACAGTCAGTACAGATGTCGTATCACTGTTGGGTGCATTCACAGAAATTTTGCCGTTTATAGTTGTTACAATCAATCCATTTGCTTCAGCAAGAGCCAGAATATAATCCCAGTCGGTTACATAATATTGCACTTGTTCCGGCCATACAGTAGTGGTAGCAGCCACGTTTGAAGTTAGTCCTGAATATTGTGCTATAATGGATGAAATGATTTCACTGTCTTTTTTATTGGCATAAGTAAGACTTTTTCTTCCTACGATCATTTTTATTGCAGGATCACGGCATTCAACTTCCAGTATTGACCCACTTAATTCATCAATACTAAGGGATTGGCTCATGATTATTCCCTCAAAAATAATGTTATTAAAACCATCATATCCGGCTTCTATACGAACTACTGCACCGGGTAAAAAGACAGATGAGGAACTTATGTCAAAATTGCCCGTGCTGGCCTCACCGTCTAAAATCACAATTTTAGCCGTAGCGATTCGGTTTACTTTTTTTTCGACATAGACAGATACTATGCTAATCTCATCCGGAATTGCACTTCCGTTAATTTTAATAGAGTAGGAGATTACTAAATCTTCGTTTGACATTTCTTTTGATGTGGCCATGGAGTTGGGATTGAATTATGATTAAAGTATTAGTTTATTACTACCATTTAGATGTCTAAATTTGTTGACGTTGTTGAATTTAGTTAAGGCTATTCTTTTTTTTAATTATTAATTGCGATGCTTCAAGTTTCTTTGTTAGCAAGATGTTTCATTTGCTGTTGAACTGTAAGGGTAATGAATTCATCAGGACGAATAAGGGCGACTTTTATAAGGACTATCATGTACCCATTTAGAATATCTTCGCCGTTCATCGTCTGACCTAATCCGCAAATAACCTGAAAAGCATCTTTTGGACTTGCCCCCTGTAAACCACCCTGTTTCCAGACAGAAGTAAGGAAATCACTTATCATTGAAGTAGCAGCTACCCAGGTATTTTGGTCATTAGGCGCAAAAATAAAAGGCTGAATGGCAAATTTGCAAGACTGTTCCAGATAAACGAGGGTTCGCCTTACAGAAATATATTTAAAGTCCGGACTATTTCCATCTAAAGTTCTTGCTCCCCAGACTAAAATTCCCAGACTGTTAAAGGAACGGATAACATTTATGGATTTACCGCTAACGGCATCGACATTCAAAGGACCTTGCTGACTGTCTGAAAGGGCAATAGGTAATGATATTACTCCGGCAATAGAGGTGTTTGCAGGTGCTTGCCAAGGACCTGTGTTGGTATCGGTTGCCGTAATAACACCTGCCATTCCACCGCTTGGCGGAAGAATATTAGCGTTGGCCAGTACATGATTTATAATTAAGGAATAGAGAGAACTTGCATTCATAAGTGCATTATTATTTTGAGCAATAGTCAGACCGCTTTCCGGATTTCGAATGTTGTTAAGAATTGCAGTAATATCCGGGTTGGGAGCACTTGACGGGTTAATTATAGATTCTAATTGTTTAAAGTCACCACCAAACAAATTGGTATAATCAATAGCTGTATTTTGCATTAGATTAGTTCCTATAAAAGGGTAATACGCTATTCCGTAGCTTAGTCCATTCATGCCTGTATGCGCCCTGAAATTTGCAATATCCTGTTTGTACAAAACAGGATCTGGTGCATTTCCTCCAATGATATCAAAAATACATACGCTGGTCATCAAAGTACTGGCCTGATTCAACATATCCTGCATAAGTGTACCATTGTCCTCAAGGTTTAGCAAAGTAGCCTCAGGACAAATATACATTGTTGGTTCTTGTGCGTTTAATAAGGCATAAAGACCTTTTTGCAAATCGTTCAACTGTACGTTTGCGTTTACAAGAGGAGCATCCGGTGCCATTGGTTTTTGAGAAGCTGGTCCGTAAGGCCCAACAGATACAATGTAGGCATCTCCACCGCCGTTTTCATAAAAGAGTTTTACACTATTGTACAAATAATAAATAGTACTCGGATCCGGAACTATCGAGTAATAAGATCCATTATTTAAGATATAATCGCCCTTAACAGGTTGACTTTTTTGTTGTACTAAATAATATTGAGGACTATACTGTTTCGTCTGATTTGTTGGTTGCTGAGGATCTGGCAGGCAAAAATAAGTAGTAAACTCAGCAAACGAACTGATTTTTACAGGGATCTTCGTATACGATTTTCCTAAGTAAGAAGCTTTTGGCGTGTATCCTATAAACGCTGGTACCGCTGTAGCCACTCCTGTAACCGAATTTGGAAAAGCATTTAACTCCTGAATGTAAACACCGGGAGTCTGAATGGTAGCTAAATTTGTTGATTTTGATTTAGGGCTCATTTTTATTTGTTTTTACAGATAGATATACATTGGCGACACCACTTGACCACCCTGGCTATTTTGAATTATTGTCATTCGGGAAACATCAGGAACGGGTAGACTTTTAATAATTATTTTAGCATTTATATTGTCTGGGCTCAATTCCTTTCTGCCACTAGTATTGATCAGATCAAATTTGAATTTGGGTTTCTCGCTAAGAGAAATATGTTTATTATTTGAGGTAAAAAGCAAGGCCTGTTCCCCGGTTTGAAGTGTTACTTTGGTAGGACCGTCAAACTGTACGATGCCTTTTTCGGTAATGGCAGCATTGTTTAATAAAACATCATTTTTATTAATGACATAATAGTACCATTGCGTTTCTCTTGCTTTAAAAATTATTTCAAAAAGTACAGGACTTGAGTTGTTGAGGAATTTTTTCAGGTCTTCAAAATAAATTTTCAGATTGCCTGTAAAAGAATTTGACTGCTTGGTCTCTAAGGTTTCAAGGAGTGTTATAGTTCCGTTATTATTATTATTATTATTATTATTATGACTTGTATACGTAATTAACCCAAACCAGTTAATGGGTAACGCTGTAAAAAAATAGAAGTTAAGATTACTGGATTGCATGTTGAATTCGAAATAATCCTGCGAACTAGTTTTAGATATATAATCCAACATAGTGTTTATGGGTACTGAGGAATTATACAACACTTCAAATCCATTAGAAGAAGGATGTAGTATAAAACCATTTTTCTTCAGTAGCATTTCAGTTTTATTTTCAGGCATAAATTGCAGGCAATCGCATTTATTGTCCTCAAAGAAAGTATGGGACGCCAAAACACTAAATATCTTTATATAATTGCTGTGTATCATTTGGCGAGATCATCATTTATACCTTTTAAAGCAGGAATAGTTTCTGTGATTTCAGGAGTCTGAACTTGTGTCAATCTCATCTTATAAATTACAGAAGGCCGGTATTTTGCCCCCATTGCTGTCCATAAATGGTGCATTTGATCAGAAGAAATTTTTTCATATTCAAATTCCAGTTTTGTCAAACCTGCAGGAAAGGCAGCAAAGGAGGAAGGATCTAAAGAATTATTAACGTGAAAAAAATAAATAACAGCATCCAAAAATTGTAAAGATTCGCTATAATTGTCAAAATTACTGCTAATGAGTATGTCTAGAGTGTATCTTTCGATAGGATTAAAACCAGAATAATTTTCGTTTTCTAATTTTTTACTTCTAACATAAGAAGGCTGATTGGTTTCTTTCTCTATATTAATTAGGGACACAACTACTTTGTTTTGATTCACCTGTGGTAATGAACCATTGGGCTCAACAAGATAATTAAGGACTATTTTTTCTTCATCCAGACTAAAACGGTTTCTAAAAAACTGTCCGAGTACTTTACTGGTAAATTGAAGGGATTTTTCTATCATAGCAATTTGAAATTAGTTTCATTAAAAATGGACAGATTCTTTTTAAATCCCAAAATAACTAAATCAATATCTAATGAATTCACGGTATTGTTCAGATTGGTTTCAGTTGAAACGGATACAGCAGAAAACCTAAAATTAGTTATAGTGATTATTGTATTCAATACCCTTTTGACATCGTCACATTCTATTACTACAGACTTTTTCTGGGGCATATTTGAAATACTATTTATTGCTCAGTTATGTATTTTTTAATCTCGTTTAAAATTAAATACGGAGGGCTTATAAAAAGAAAAATATGTTATAATATGGATTTTTCATGTCATAAAACCCTTTTTGGTATAAGTTATACGTAAGAGTTTTATGAAAGCAATAGGGCTTGTATTATTTGGCTTATAAATTTATAAAAAATATAAGATAATACCACTAATACTATTGTGTGTTTTGTTTTTTTGAAGCCTGTAAAAGATAAAAAAGGCTGTTTTTTTATTCTGTCAAAAGCGTATTTTTCAAAAAACTAAAGCCCAAATTTAAATAGGTATTTCTACTTATAAGCATTTGAGTATATTTTATATCTTTGATTATCAGAATTATACTATTTATTGTGGTAAAATAAATTAAATTATAAAATAAAATGATATGAGTAAAATTTTAATTTTAGCAGTTGACGGAGGTGGTATAAAAGGAATAATACCGTCTTATTTTCTTACACAATTAGAAAGTACTATGGGACTGCCTTGTTATCAGATATTTGATATTATAGGCGGGACTTCTACAGGAGGGATTATTGCCACTGCTCTGACTTCTCCAATAAACGAAACAGTGCCTCTAACAGCATCAGAGGTATTAAGAATCTACAGTACTGATGGTGATAAAATTTTTGTATCGCAAGAATTTGAGGAGCTCAAATATGTATCACATTACTATGGAGATGACGGCAAAGGAAATGGCATAGAACCTTATTTGCAAAGTACCTATCTGTGGTCTTCTCTCAATGATGCAAAAAATAATATGAAGGAAGTGTTGAATGGAAGAACAAAACATGTTTTTACAACCAGTTATACCATAAATAGTAACGGGGGCATCATTAACAATCCACAAAAAGGAAGTGATTATGGCCCTTATTTATTTAACTGGTTAGATGCTTCAGATTATCCGTCAGATGATTATTATGTCTGGGAGGCAGCAAGAGCCACAAGTGCAGCTCCAACCTATTTTCCTGTTGCCCATGTAGGCGGTAATCAGGGACCAAATTCAGCTGCAAATGAAAGATGGGCGCTGGACGGCGGAGTAATGTCTAATAATCCCGCCATATGGTCTATTAGCGAAGCTTTTAGAACCGGATTAGCGAGTTCTTTAAGTGATATCGTCTTAGTGTCATTAGGAACCGGTTCTTATCCGGCCGGAGCAGGATTGGTTACAGTAGATCAGGGAGGTTTGGATCCTGATAATGGAAATTGGGGTGTTGCGCCCTGGATGGCTAGTGATTTAGATGATTTAGCGGGTATAGAAAATGGCGACGCTGCCATTATAAAAATAATTACAGAAGCGGTTCAATTGGTATCAAGTCAGCAATTAATAGGATTGACGAATTCGGGATTATCATATTACCGACTAGAGCCGCCAATTGCACAAGCCCAATCTCAAATGGATAATGTAGACCCGTCAAATGTTGAATCTCTAATTACAAGCGCATCGGATTATCTTAACAGTCCCGAAGGCAGTAGTATTTTTGAGCAAATTGTGAATGAACTGACGTCTAATCTATAGATTTTTCTTTATAGAAATACCAGTATAAAGTTATAGTGCGAATGTTTCTTTATTCTTTGCAGAAACATTCGTATTTTATCTGTTTGAAATTAATGCAATAAAACACATCAAATTCAGGCTATTTAAGGTATTTTAGATTGCGTACTAAATGGAACATTTTAATCAGGATAAAAATGGATGAAATAAAATTATACATTGAATATGTAGCCAAAGGAATTGAGATCGCCGGTATTATCACCATAATTATCGGTACAGTGCTGGCAATGGGCAAGTTTATTTTTACATTACAAAATACGGTTCCACGATCTTATAAGATCTTAAGACAAGAACTGGGTAAAGGTATTTTGCTGGGTTTAGAAATCTTAGTAGCCGGAGATATTATAGGTACTGTAGTCACAGAACCTACAATGGACCGCGTTCTTTCATTAGCGGTAATTGTTTTGATCAGAACCTTTTTGAGTCTGTCACTTGAAGTAGAGATCGAAGGAAGATTTCCGTGGCAGAAGGGTAAAGATCTAATCGAATAAAAATTGGGACTTTCAATTTAATTCAGGAGTGTTGCTAAAAGTAGTACCCGATTAACTGGTGCTATTTCCTGCTTTCAGGTATTCTTTGGAGATCTTTACCTGAATTAAATTACCGAGATATACAGAACGTTTGTAATTTTTGTCGCTACTTGAAATTAGTTTCTGGTAAAGGATATTTCGCATTTTTCGAAATCGGGGGAAAAAATACGGCATTCGGATTTTAGAAATCTGAAGTCTCTCACAGGTTTCCTTGTCTACCAGAAATCGGACAAAACTAGTGTGCAAATAATTAAGGAAATTCTTCTGATATGCTTTTTGGAAAATATTAGAGGCTAAAGATTCATTTTCTAAAGCTTTTGCCAGCATTACAGAATCTTCATCGGCAGCAGCCTGAGAAGTAGTCCACAAATAAAACATTTCTGTCGCTTCTTTTTTATTATTTGGCAGGTATTCTGTTGGGAGACCAAGCAGGTAGCCTATGTATTTCCAGAGATGAAAAACTCCCAATTCTTCCTTTTGCGAGATATCAAGACCAAGTTTATGAAGTCCATGCAGGAATATAAGACTGAACCCAATACTGGTAGCGACCATATCGGCAAAATTAATGGGCTCTCCCCAGGTTTCTTTATCCCAGGCAGGATGCTTTTCTTTAATCATTATTCTGGAAAAACAATGTATCATTCTGGTTCTGAAAGCATACTGATAACCATCATGATTAATTTCTAATGCATTATTGCGTGTTACATGCGTCCAGAAATCTAAGGTGTCCGTTATTCTTTTTGCGGCGCCTTTTTTTAATGCACCGGTATACACAAGTGCTTTATTGAGATACGCATAGTCGTACCCGCCCATGAGGCTATAATCCCGAAGTGAAATAAGTGCGTTTGTACCGCTACGCATAGAAAGCTCACAGCCTGCAACAATGAGATTATGATCCAGCCAAGGCGGAATTTCCTGCATCTGAAGCATCATTTTTTTTATATTATCAGGCAGTATATCAGTAGGCGTTATAATAGTGCGGGATAATTGCTGGATATAAGAATAGGCTTGTTCGAAATTGCGGTTGGCAAAAATTTCTTTGGCAGCAAGATCTCCCAAAGTATCATATTCCAATTTCATTGGTTTATAATAGTCCGTATGATCAGGATTGATCGTTGCACCTGACCAACTGATGAGGTCATTTCCATTGCCTTTATCCCAAAATGTCCTGATGTGATGATCCATATGATGTAGATTAAACAGACAAGTACCTTTTGCTTGCCTAATGGTTTAACCTAAAGTACAAAAAAATAAGCTTCAATACTATTGAAAAGAATTTTTGCTTTTTTATTAGAATTTAGAGCGAATTTAATCTTGGCATAAACCATCACATAGTGAACAAAAAAAAAAACAGACTCAATTGTTGGATTGAGTCTGTTATAAATATTTTTGTATAAATTAATTGCTGGTAACAGAGTAGCTGTTACAGGTAAAATTTACCCCGGCTCCATTTGTACCATAGCAGGATGAGATTTCAAAACCATACTGTATGTCTCCAACTGTAACATTGCCAAACCATCCTTTATCTTTTATCCAATTATAAATGGCTTTTGCATCAATTGTCCCGCTATTGGTTTTTGTTGTACGCAAGAAAGAATACACATTATTAGAACCATTGTTTCCTCTAAATACGTTCCAGGTATGACCACCAATGCTTTGGTTGGTATAGACCGGAACTGCAGCACCACTGGAGGAATAATTATAAGAAATTGGTTTTACATTTCCTGAACCATCAGAATTTCCGGTATAATTCAGCCATAGCATTATTTCATTGGCTTTATTACTATCCCAAAGATCATAAGCTGATACCCAGGCCCCTCCACTTGGGGTAGTAGCATTAAAACTGGTGCTAAGCGTGCTGATGGCACTCAATACTTTACCCACATATTTGGTCGAATTTGGATAGGATTTAATTCCCGCTGTATTGGGATGATTGGCCCAAAGTCCCCAATTACTATAACTATTTGCCCATATAGACTGGCTTCCGGCACCGGAGCCCCATATGTTGTTGTACACAGTATAACCTCCATTAGACCAACTCGCATATTGATCAGAGGACGACCATGCCGCTTTTACTTCGGGGTCTTTGTTTAACTCTGTTGTTTCGCAACTCATAAACAGAAGGCTTAATACTACAAATAAAATTGATTTTTTCATAAAATTTTAGTTTAAGGTTAATTAATAAAGTTGCACTAATGTATTAATAATTAAGTATTTACCGTGATATTTATTAATTATACCCCTAATTTTTTAATTATAATCATAAAAAAATAACTATCCTTTATAAAAATGCAAATTTGATTTTTAGTTATGGTAAAATTGACCATAAATAAAATAAAAAACTGAGAATACTTTAATTTATAAAAAATAAAATGGTCTTATTCTTAATATAGTAAGAATAATTCTGTTATTTTGATGATCGCTAGAGAAGAGTAATTGTTGGTTAATGTGTTGTAGTACAGTTGAATATGTTTTTGGTAAAGAAAATAGTTTACTTTCCTAAATTGGCAACCCATGTATTTCCTGATTTTCCAGCACCCATTTCTATATAAGTGCCACTCATCATAGCTTTGCAATGGTCTTCGCTATTTTTCCATCCTAGTACAACTTCGGCGGGAGTATTATAATTACGGGCAATTACTTCGCCTACGTATTTACCGGTATAACCAAAGGTAAAAGCTCTTTGTATAGGACTGGTACCTTCCGGGGATATGTGCGAAAAAAAATCCCGTACATTCATATCATGGGCGTAATAGATTGCAGTTTGTGTTAATATCGAATTGCTTACCAATGGCGGAACAGGAGGCATGTCTTCGGTGCCACATTTACATCCCGTTGCTCTAAGCTTGTTCATTTCGGCCAAAACAGTAGCAGTAACGTTGGTATCAATAACCACAGGTGTATCACTATCGTTATCACAAGACAGGAATAAAAAGACCGTTAAAATGACAATAATAAAATGTTTTGAAAACATAGCAAATGATTCTTAATGAGAATATAAAGATATTCGTTTTTTTATTTTGAAGACTTTCAAAAGTTAACGTTCGCTACTAAAATTTCGGACTAACCATTCAAAATTACCTCGCTATAGCCAGTAGTTTGTATTTCATTACAAAATTTATAGCAATAAAAAACTCCATGTCAAATGGAGTTTTTTATTGTTTAGCCTTATAAACTGCTAGATGCTTGCCATACCATCTGCATCTCCAGTACTTTCGCTTACCGTCTTTTCAATACAGCTTTGATCCTGATAAGAATGATCCGGTTTGTCATCCCAGTGTCCCCAGTCTCCCCGATAAGATTTTACATAGATTAAATCAATATTGTCTGTTGCGTAAACCTTGCATTGATACGGGCATTTTTTAAGGTTCTCACTTTGAAAATTATTTGAATTCTTCATGACTTGAGTGTTTAGGTATTTATCTCAAAATTAGTGGTTTAGCAATACGTTTAAGTTACATCATAATCCGTTTTTGTTATCAAATTAACATATAAATTTAATCAAATTTTTCAATTAAACTACAGTAATATAGTACAAAAATATTTGCTGTCATTTTTACGATTAATATTGGAGCGGTAGTTCGCATTATTAAAATTATGATACTGAGGTTGAATGAAATACAAATTACTAATGTTTTAGGCACCTTTCAGGTTTTCAAACAGAAAGTAGTTCATTTTTCAATTGCAATTTTTTTTAATAAAAAGTGATGAAGTAAAAAACAACTACGACTTGATTTTTATAGATTTGTAAAATCTATATATTCTCAAATCAGTTGGGGAAATAATCATAAAATCCAAAAACAATGAAATCTGTTAGTTCAATATTTTTATTTTTAATGTTTGTCTCGTCAAATTCTTACTCACAATTGAGTTCAGATAAAATATTCGAAAGTTTTAAACAGGGAGAACGTACCAATTGTTCGTCGATTGCTTTTATTAAAGCCTCTTTAAATGTGTATGGATTAGATAATCTTTTTGTAACTGAAAAAATAAGTGACAATTCATATACTATTACATTAAAAAATAACGCCACATTTAATCTCAAAGAAGATGAAATAAATAAAGCGAAGGTATCAGCTGATTTTGTATTTATCAAAGACAATTGCGAGAGCGAAGAAATAACAGATTATGCCATATTGACTTATGCAGTGATGGCAAAATACAAGCAAATTATTGACAAGGAGGCCACTTTTGATAAAGCATTAGAGGCTTTAGAAGATGGAGCAGTATATACCCCAACCATTTACAAATATTTAGGATTCAAAAAAGGCAAGCAAATAGAAAAGTTAAAGCGACAATCCGGAAGTGAATTCTGCGGGGTTGTGGCATGGTCAACAGCACATGCCGTTTTTGTTTGCGAGGAATTTATGGACTATTACGGGAACAAAAAAAGTATATGGATAAAGTATCCGGGGCGCTTTAGAATAATCAAGTCATAAGCGATTAAAAAGAAAACGATAAAAATAAAGTTGCAATTTAAGTTAATTTATATATTTTTGTTTTTATCAACAACCAACTAAATAAAAAAAATGAAGAGCAAAATTATTTTACTAAGTGCACTTTTCTTCTTGACAACCGGTGCTATTTCAGCACAGGCAAAAAATGCTCCAAGAAGTATTATCAGTACAACAGCTTTAATCCGTAAATACCATGATCAAAAAGAACTGAGTGGTATGCAAAAAGGAGAACTTTTAGAATTGTATATTGAGCGTATTAAAGTTTTAGTAAAAACACTTCCTTACATCGCCTTAGTTACCAAACCAGGTGTAACCATGTCAGATTTAGGTATTCCTGACGATGCTGAGCACAAAAAAGTATTAGATGCTCAGGCAGTAGGAACTACTGATTTTTTAGATATAACAGTAGGGTTCCAAAGAAAGATGATGCCTTATTCTGATAAAGGAAATCTTATTGCAGCAATATTGTTTTACGAAAACACATTAAAATCGTTACACGAGTTCAATGAACTGAACGAAATGTAAGATCATTTTCAACAAAAAAAGTTTATACTGTAAAGTATAAACTTTTTTTTATTGAGCTTAAAAAGAATCTTATTTCGTGCCGGCAGCACTTTTATCTACAAGAAATAATAATTCTCCGGAAACGGGTTTAATTAACTGCATCGGGTAAGTTGCAGGATTATAAGTTCCAGTTGTTACCTCTTTTAATGCAGGCGCTTTTTTCTCCCCAAAGGCCACAACAATAATCTTTTCAGCTTTGTTGATTAGCGGTGCAGTAAGCGTAATGCGATACATCTTTTGAGGCTCCAGATAGTAGGCAGCCACCCATTTATTTTGTTCTTTTAATACTTCCTGACCAGGAAAAAGAGAGGCTGTATGACCGTCATCGCCCATTCCTAATAAGATAAGATCAAATTTTCCTTCATCTCCCAGAACTTTTCTAATAGACTGTTCATAGGTAATAGCATACTCTTCAGCCGTGACACCCTCTTTGTACATCTCGAATATGTTGCTTTTTGGAATAGGAACGTGGCTTAGTAATGTAGCATAAGACATTTTTGCGTTACTAAGGTCATCATGAAGAGGCACCCAGCGTTCGTCGCCCCAGAATATGAACACTTTACTCCAGTCTATTTTAGTTTTGTAATCGTCAGAGGCTAATAATTTGTAAATTCCTGCAGGAGATGAACCTCCGGTAAGTACAGCTGTAAATTTGCCTTTTTTAGCAATTGCCTGTTGTGCTGCAGCTACAAAAAGATCTGCAGCTGTAGTATTGATTTCTTCTGTACTATTGTATATCTGTATCATCTAAAATATCTTCTTTTATATTACTTTGTGTATTTTGAATCCAGGCATGTCCCTGACGGGCCAATAATTCGTCAGCTTCTTCAGGTCCCCAGCTTCCTGCTTTATAATTAGGGAAATTGGTTGGTGGTATCGTTTTCCATACCTGCTGAATAGTATCAATAGCATCCCATGCCTGTTCAACCTGATCCCATCTCATGAATAGGGTAGGGTCACCTGCCAAAGCATCAGCGATTAACGTTTCATAAGCTTCCGGGGACATGGTAGAGCAGGAGAAATAATCAAATACCATCTCTGCCGGTCTCAAAGAAAGTGACAGGCCTGGTTTTTTGGTCATAAATTGCAGCTTAATATCCATTGCCGGCTGAATATTGATAATTAGCCTGTTGGGTGTCATACCTTCTTTTCCATAAGAAAAGGCAGAATGCGGAACAGGTTTAAATTGTATGATAATTGAAGATTGCTTTTCTTCCATTCTTTTTCCTGTACGCAGGTAAAACGGAATTCCCTGCCATCTCCAGTTATCCAGATAAATTTTCATGGCCACATACGTTTCTGTCTTAGAATCCGGAGCAATTCCTTTATCCTGGCGGTATCCCGGAACCGAATTTCCTTTTATAACACCTGCATCGTATTGCCCTCTGACAACGTAGTGATCCACTTCATCCGGTTTGATGCGACGAATAGATTTTAAGACATCTGCTTTACGGTTTCGGATATCATCTGCTTCTAATGAAGCGGGAGCTTCCATAGCAGTCATGCATAAAATTTGAAGCAAATGGTTCTGAATCATATCTTTTAAAGCACCGACTCCCTCATAAAACCCGCCACGTTCTTCGACACCCACTTCTTCGGCTACTGTGATTTGAACAAAATCAATAAAGTTACGGCTCCATAAAGGCTCAAACATTGAATTTCCAAAACGGAAAGCAAGAATGTTCTGAACGGTTTCTTTACCTAAGTAATGATCGATCCTGTAAATCTGTTCTTCTTTGAAAGTATGCGAAAGCATCTCATTAAGCGCAATTGCAGAAGTTTTGTCGTAACCAAAGGGTTTTTCAATAATAATACGATCTTGCTTGGCATTACCGGCAAGTCCGATTTTTTTGATGTTACTAGAGATGGTAGTGATAAAAGAAGGAGTGATGGAAAGGTAAAAAAGACGATTGGCACGTTCTCCAAACACCTCATCAATACCCTCTATCTTTTTGCTTAAACTTTGATAAGACTCTTCTTTGTCAATATCAAGACTATGATAGGTGATATGAGATAGAAATTTTTGTGTTTGAGGGTCAGAAAGACCTTTTTTTCTTGAAAAAGTATTTAGATTTTCTAAGACATAGCTACGGAACTCTTCATCGCTTTTCTCAGCTCTTCCCAGTGCGATAATCTGAAACTTCTCTGACATACGACCGTCAAGATACAGATTTTGAAATGCAGGAAAGAGTTTTCTTTTTGCGAGATCTCCGGTTCCTCCAAAAATAACAATGATTGTTGGATTTATATTTTTGAACTTATTCATTTTGTATGTTGTGTTGCTTAAAGTTCTTTATTCAGACCATTGTGTGTGAAAAACACCAGTGGTATCAATACGTTCGTAGGTATGAGCTCCAAAATAGTCACGTTGTGCCTGAATTAGATTTGTTGGAAGGTTTTCAGATCTGTAGGCATCAAAATAAGCTAATGAATTCATAAGCCCCGCTACAGGTAATCCTTTTTGAACAGCATATTGAACAACGGTTCTTATTCCTGCCTGATTCTCTGTTAATTTGGAAGCAATTCCCGAATCTAAAAGTAAATTTGGTAAATCTGCTTTTGCTGCGTATGCTTTTCTAAAATCTTCTAAAGCATTGGCACGAATAATACAGCCTCCGCGCCATATTTTGGCAACAGTTTCCAGATTCAGTCCGTAATTGTATTCTTTAGACGCAGTATGAAGCTGTGCTAATCCCTGGGCATAAGTGACTACCATAGAAAAGTAAAGTGCTGATTTTAATGCTGCAATTGCTTCGCTTGTATTTACATTCGTTTCATCGTTGGTTTTCCAGACTAATTTAGTGGCGGCCTCAATTCTTTCCGGTTTGGTTTTAGACATATCGCGCATAACAACTGCTGCATCGATAGTAGGAACGGGTACCTGCAAATCCATTGCATTTTGAGAAGTCCATTTTCCTGTTCCTTTAGATTTTGCCCAGTCCGAGATTTTATTGATCAGCCTGCTGCCGTCTTTGTCTTTTTCCTTCAGTATGTTTCCGGTAATTTCGATCAAATACGATTTAAGATCCGTTTGGTTCCATTCTTCAAAAGTTTGCTGAATGGTATCTTCATCCAGATTGTACCCTCTTTTCATCAGGTCATAGATCTCAGAGATCAGTTGCATGATTCCGTATTCGATTCCGTTGTGCACCATTTTTACATAGTTACCGGCAGATCCGTTTCCTAAATATTCTACACAAGGTTCTCCATCTACTTTTGCCGCAATGGCTTCAAAAATAGGACGAAGTCTTTCGTATGCTTTCTGATCACCACCAGGCATCATAGCAGGACCAAATCTGGCGCCTTTTTCACCTCCTGAAATTCCCATTCCAAAAAAATGAATTCCCTTAGCCGATAATTCCAAAAATCTTCTGTCTGTATCCGTAAAATAAGTATTACCGCCATCAATTATAATATCACCTTTGTCCAGATGAGGAAGTAAACTGGCAATGGCACTGTCAACAGGTTTTCCGGCAGGAACCAGCAGCATAATAGCTCTTGGCTGTTGTATAAGCCCAACAAAATGCTTAACATCTGTCGTAGCTTCAATTCTATGATCAGGATCGGCTTCCTGCTGAAGAGAGTTAACTTTTTCAGTATCTAAATCTAAGCCTGCTGCCGCAAAGTTATGGCTCGCAATATTCAAAAGTAAGTTACGGCCCATTACACCGAGTCCTACAATTCCAAAATCAAATTTGTTCATAGTTTTCAATTAACTAAAATTATTAGAAAAATGTTTTTTCCAAAAAAAAGTAAGAAAAAAAACAATAAGGCTTTTTCATTCAGTTCTTTGCAGAAAAACAAAGTTTGTTTTAATCTTATATTTTAAGATCTACTGTGCTAAGTTAAGAAAAATGTGAAACATTAAAGGATTAATAGTCCTCTTTAAGGCTTTATTATGATAGTTTTTCTGGTGTAAAAAATACGTTTTATTTAAATTGTAAGACTCTTTAAAAGCCAATTGGATTTGTCTTTTTAATTAAATGTAAAAAACGACAAGTCCGGCATTCATATTTTGCCTTATGTCACAGATCAGAAAAATAAAATGATCTACAGCTTTTCGTGATTAGGTTTAAGAAGTAATTACTATAAACGAAATGAAGATTATTTCCTTATATATAATTAACAAGCCAGAAGAATTGTTTCAAATAATAATTTTTGGTTCACTATTATCTTCAATGTTTCTGGCCTGAAAAGTAGTAAGTTTCTTAATAGGAGATATTATTTTATGCTTCAATATTTACTTTCGCAACAAAAGAAGATACTGTTTTGGTATCAGCACTATTTTCAGCAATATAAACCCCTAATATATTATTTTTATAGGCGGTATTAGCACTGGTAACATTCGCTCCCGGAAACTCAAGATCTATCCAATTTGCTTCTCCAAATGATCCGTCTGAATTTCGACATACAGCAACAAATGACGCACCGGTTTTTTTCCCGTCTAAAGTAATCCAGTCAGAGGGCATATTGTATCCATGATCTTTAGATGCGGTAATGCCTTCAAAATGAGTTATTATGGATAGAAGGGTTTCGTTCTTGTAACTAAAAGATTTTAAGTTACTCGTCTTTTTGGTTGTCGCATTATAATCAATCAGAAAAGCCTGACTTAGCTTCCCTAATTTAGGACTGGTATATCCTCCCGCCAGGGTATAACTTTCACCACCATTATGCCAAATACCATATAACGTAGTCGTTAATGAATCCGGCAATTGAAATTCTGTACATTCTTTATTGGCAATATCATACAAAAATGCGTATCCGTTTTTATCATTTTCTACATCATAATTTCCAACAGCGAGGCCGCCCATTACGCTGTGAACAAATACATTATTCGTATTTCCTCCATTAGGCAAGACCTGAACCCAGGTTCCTGAACCATCAATAGGACCTTCATAATAAAATCCGAGGTTGCCACTTGGTGCTTTACCCGTAGAAGCTGATATTTTATAAGAGCCAACAAATTGTATCGTGCCGTGAGGTCCGTTATTTGGTCCGTAGCAAGAAGTGTTGGTTACTGTGGCTTCTGGTGTACCTGGAAAATTAACAACATGCCATTTTCCTTCATTGCCATTTCCTTTAAGTGTTCCTTCATAAATCAATCCCTGTACAATTCCATTCTGGCCTAATAAACTGCCTGAAATGTATACATTTTCAGATCCTGAGACACCTCTTATTCCTTGTATTGTAGTCTGCCCGGCAGGATTATTAAAATCGGCATAACTTACTGTACTAACTTCGAGATTTATATTTTGTGACATAATGCGTGGGGTTTTATTATTATTTATTTGATGGGGTACTTTTTAGATTTTAGAGCTGTTTTTTAGTTGAATGTCGTAGTACTGTAAACATCTTTTGGCATATTGACCCAGAGTTTTTCTACTTCGAGTTGATGCAACTGCTCCTCTAAATCTCTTCTAATATCACTGTATCCCGGATCGTAAGCAAGGTTTGTAATTTCTAATGGATCATTGATTAAATCATACATTTCATATTGTTTGAAATAAGCAGTTGATGCATCAAAGTAATAATCGAATTTCCATTTTTCTGTCCGGATACAACGGATACGATTAGCTGCTTTTACAACTGTCCAGCTGCTATTAGAGCCAGCCTTTATATCGTCATAAGTGAATAAGATGCTATGCTGAACGGGAGTATTGTTCTCCATTACAGGCAGTAAACTGGTACCTGCAAGTCCGGTAGGCGGATTTGATACATTGGCGATATCTAAAAAAGTAGGCATAATATCAACCAATGTGGCCAATGCCATTGACTGTTTTAGATTATGGCCTTTGAATAGTACCGGATTTGAAATGACAAGTGGCACTCTTAACGCTTCTTCATAGGCGACAAAAGTTTTCTGGCGCAGTCCTCCGTGAGCCAGACCCATTTCTCCATGATCTGAGGTTAGAGTAACAATGGCAGAGTCTGCCAGTTTATTTCCCTCTTCATCTTCCTGGTATAGCTCTTTGATCAGATATCCAATTTCCTTATCCACATGACTTAATAGGTGACCATAAAAATTGATATAGTTCAGTTTGTCTTCCGGAGTGGTTATTTCGCCCAGGCTTAGTGCCATATTGAGCAAAATTTGCTCCTGGGCCATTGGTTTTTTATTTTCAAGCAAATTTTCATTAACGGTAGCCGGAAGCCCGATTTCTCTGCCTGACCAGGTTGACGAATGATATCCTGACGTACCTGCCGATTTTGGATAGGCTAAAACATCATGCGGATTTACAAGTGAAAGAATAAGACAGTACGGTTTATGATTTCCTGCAGCTCTTTGTACTTTTACTTGTTTGAGATATTGTATGGCCTCGGCGGTGTATTTTGCATCATGATTCGCATATCCGCCACCAAAATTAAGCGGATTAACATCTTCGCCGGCATCTGGCGCAACCCAGCCCATTGCTCCAAATAATGAAATATCTGCAGCTGTTAGATCTTCATAGTTCGTACTCGTGCCATTTGGCGCGACTCCCTTGCTCATATGCCATTTGCCTCTGTATTGCACATCGTATCCTTCTGCCCAAAGGACATTCATGATATTGGGCAATGAAGTACTGAGTGTTGGTTCTTGCGGAGATAAAAGACCTCCTTCGGTTAAGGTTTGGCTTACTCCATGTTTGGCAGGATAGGTCCCCGTAAATAAGGTTGCACGACTAGGAGAACACATGCAAGTATTGCAAAACGCTCTGTCGAAACTAAAACCATTTTGTTTTAGAAATGTCAGGGTAGGCAGATTTTCTTCTTCCCATCCGGGTGGAAAATGTTGAGTAGCACGCTGCTCATCTGTAATAATAAGAATCAGGTCCGGCTGTTGGCCAATTTGGTTCAGTTTTTCTTTTAAGTCCATTGTTTGTTGTTTAAGTATTAATAAAAAAATATTATTATGTAAGCATTAATGAGGATATGGGGTAATCTAAAAGGGAGTGGATTCGGGAACTTCTTATAAAATTGAATGTAATTTTCTTATCGAACAGGGCTGGTAATAATCAGAAATAGTAGCAGCACCTTTATTAGGTAATGAATATGATTTTCAATTAATAAGAATAAAATTACAATAATAAAGTGAGCCTGCAAAACGTATAAATACCTGTTTTACAGAAATATGTAGTTCATTTAATTTCGTTTTTCCTGATGCAAAAATTCCCGTCAGGAAATTGAAACAATGAAATACTCAGAATAAAAAGATGTGATCCTGATTTTTTTTAAGAGAATAGATACGGAATGTAAGTTTTGAAGCTATTTTAAATTCTTACAAACACTAACAAACTTGTTTTTCGCTTGAAATAACAAATACGCTATCTATATATCTTCTTGATTTAATATTTTGATTAAAAATGTATAATGCTGATTGTTAGTTAATTGTGTTAGCGAAAACGTTATCTTCATCTTGATTTTTAGTACATTCTTTTTTTAGTTTCTTTTTTAAGTCTAGTTTCGTTTTGTCCTTTTTTTAGGAACTAACTTACTAATTTAAAAACCAAAAATTATGAAGAATCAATTACTTACTATTTTTTTTAAAAGGGTCCAATATTGTCCCGCAATGTGGCTTTTTTTTATCCTCTTAACTTCAGGTCTACAGGCACAGCGGGGGTATTATGATGCCCCTTACAAAAGGTATGAAGCAAACTTGGGCCAGTTGTCTAATGGAGCTTCGACTACTCCAAAATCATATGCTCAGGCTGATCTTCAATCAGAAACGTCAGATCAGCAATGTGTAAATATGTCTGCTACCAACGCTACAGTACAATGGACACTTACCGAAGCTGCAGACGGACTTGTAATCCGATACAGTGTTCCTGATGGACAAACGGCCACTTTGGGTGTGTATAATGGGAATACAAAAATTACCACTTTGACTCTGACAGCAACCTGGTCGTGGGAATATTTGTGGAGCAATGGAAATCCTAATAATGGCGGGATTACGAATCAGAATCCAAGAATGCGATTTGACGAAGTACGTTATAAGCTTCCTGCTAAAATTGCTGCATCCGGACAGTTAAGACTAGTAAGAGAAACAGGGAATGTTCATGTGGATTTCGCTGAGATGGAACCAGTTCCAACGGCCGTTACAGCTCCAGCAGGTTCTGTTACTTATACGGGGAACGGAAGCGATCTACAGACTTTTATTGATGCAAACGGCGGTAAAAAAATATTTGTACCAAGTGGTGTTTTTAATGTGAATCGGGAATTGTATTTTGGGACTGCCAACACTTCTTTGATAGGTGCCGGAATGTGGTATACCCAAATTAATTTTACTAACACGAGCAGCTTAAATGGAGGATTACGTGCCAATGCAACCAATATTTCATTTACAGATCTTTACCTGACAACAAATTCGGCTTCAAGAAGTAATTCTTATAAAGCCATAAACGGAGTTTTTACAAGCGGTTCGACATTAAAAAATATTTGGGCAGAACATTTTGAGTGCGGTGCCTGGATTGCACAATATAATACGGGAGGACCAGCAATTGCCGATGGATTTACCCTGTCTCATTGTCGTTTTAGAAACAATTATGCTGACGGGATTAATCTGTGTAAAGGAACCGCCAATGCCATTGTAGAGCATTGTAACTTTAGAAACAATGGTGATGATGATCAGGCGATCTGGTCAGCTGATGGACAGGAATGTATCAATAATACGTTTCGATACAATACTTCAGAAAACTGCTGGCGTGCTTGTGGCTTGGCTATCTACGGAGGTAAAAATAATAAAGCGTACAATTTAATTATAAAAGATAACTTAGAAGCAGGGATCAGGGTTAGTAATAATTTTCCAGGAGCACCATTTAACAATGATGGTATGCACGAAATACACGATATTACGATAACAGCATGCGGAACTTTTAATGATACCTATAACAATCCTGTAGCGGCGGTAGACATTTTTAGTGCCACTAATGCTGGTTCTCAGGTTAAAAATGTCCAGCTTTATAATATTGATATTTTAGATTCCAGAAATGATGCTATATCTATAAGCAAAAGATCAGGAGACGGTATTTATAATCTTAGTTTTAAAGATATAACGGTTAACGGAACCGGTAAGGAATATCCAAACAATAATGCACTTAACAGAAATTGGGGCAGAGGTTATTTTGTATTGATAGCAGGTTCTCCTGCCGGAAATGGTACATACTGTAATATGAATTATTCCAATAGAGGCGGTAATGCCACAGCTAATGAAGAATCGAGTGCAATTGGTACATTTTCATGGACACAAAGCAGTAGCTGTTCCAGCACATCAGTTCCGGTTACAGGCGTTACGGTTAACCCGGCAACAGCTACTTTAGGCGTGGGTGCAACACAACAATTAACCCCCACTGTTGCTCCGGCCAATGCCACAAACAAAACAGTGAGTTACAGTTCTAACAATACTGGTGTGGCAACCGTAAACGGGACAGGTATAATAACCGCAATTGCTTCCGGATCTGCAACAATTACTGTGACAACTCAGGATGGTGCAAAAACAGCAACTACTGCCATTACGGTAAATGCATCAAATGTAGCGGTAACAAGTGTGAGTCTTAATCCAACAACAGCTACTCTAAGTGTTGGTGCAACACAACAATTGACACCAACAGTTTTGCCATCTAATGCAACCAATAAATCGGTGAGTTATAGCTCTAACAATACTGGCATAGCAACGGTCAATGCAGCAGGTTTGGTAACTGCAATTGCTAACGGATCAGCAACCATTACGGTCACCACTGCAGACGGAAATAAAACAAGCACGGCAACAATAACAGTAACTACTGCCACCGGGGCTTATTTTACCATTAAAAATAAATGGACCAATAATTATTTATACGATACCGGTGCCAATGTGGGTTATGGAGCTACAGTTGCCAACAATAACTACAAATGGGAAAAAGTAGCTGTCGATGCTACTTATTTTATATTAAAAAACGTAGGTACCGGAGATATAATGCATATTGAAAACCTAACCGGAGCGGTACAATGTACTGCAGGATCTTCTGGTTGGTACAGCGCACAATGGTCTAACGAAAATGTTGACGGTACGTGGGTAAGAATTAAAAACAGATGGCAAACAGGCAGTATGATTCATATAGAGAATCTAAATGGGGCTGCTCAATACGCCGGAGCTCAAAATAATTGGGAAAGTGCACAATGGCAATTTCAAAGTACTGCTACGGCAAAGAAAATTGATGTTAATCAGGCTGAAGTCACTAACGATAATAATTCTTTTGTTGGTATTTATCCCAATCCGGCGGTCAACAAAGAATTTAATATTGTATTGCCGGAATTAGAAACCGGAGATACAGCAACAGTAACGATTAATGATATAAACGGAAGAAAGGTTTTGGTAAAAAAACTAAATGCATCTTCAAAAATCAATCATGATCTAGCTTCAGGAATATATGTTGTTACCATTAGTTCTAATGCTTTTAATGTTTCTAAAAAGCTGATTGTTAAATAATCCATTAAATTTAATTCTTAAAAGATTAATCGGAGGGGGAAGCTGTAAATCGCAACATAATAATCTGTAATTCAGGAAAAATTCGAAGTTTTGATACAGGTGTAGTCATAAAGGTAACAGAGGGTACTTTTAACCTTCGATATAATGAAATAATTAATCGAAAATGAGAATAAGGTTATCTCAGTAACAACAAAAAGGTGTTTGATATTCAAACACCTTTTTTTATTTTAAATAAAGATTTAAACCTATTTTGATTCAGGCTGAAAAAGATCATCTGAATTTTCTGTAATAGGAATATACAATCGTTCCCAAACATCACTATCCACCATATCCCAGCTGTGGCCTTTTCCTTTTAGATCTTCAGCGAGTAATACGACACCTGGTTCTATTATAAAAGTACTGCCATCTGATACCTTAAATTTGATTTTGCCTTTAACAGTGATTACATATTGTTTTCTTGGTGCCGGATGTGCATTTTTTTCCCACGCTTCCGTTTTATTGCTGTACCAGAACGAAGCGGTGTTCATGTGCTTTAATGACGGTATAGAACCTTTTTCGAAGGAACAGCTGCCATCAGGATTATTGATAAGGCGGTAGGCAGGAATCTCCGAAGCTTCTTCGAGGGCTTTCACCTGAACTTTTTTATGATCTTGTGCATAATTGCTGTTTGCTGACATAAAGGCTACAATTAGGATAAATCCTTTTAATAAATTTTTCATTTTGTTATTAAATTTAAAAGTAATAATTATTTAGTTATTGATTGTACACAGAATCGTGAACCATCATTTTATTAAAGAACGGTTTGTATTTCGCTACCAGAGCAAGATGTCCGTCAAGCTTACCATAGGTTTCTAAGTCTTCAAGAGAATCAAATTCCATTGAGGCATTATAAGTAAATGAATTGTCCATTACGGGTCTTGGAGTTGAGTTTGCCGGTCCGCCATAACGTACATTTTTGACATAAGGCAACTTTTTAAGCCCTTCAAAAAAGTGCTGAAAATCTTTTACCTGAGCTGCTGTAAGTTCCGGTTTAAGCCAAAGGAGCAGGTAGTGAAAATAAACGGTTTTAGGTTGAGGTGTTACTTCTTTTAAAGTATTTGCCAATACTTTACCTCCCGTAAGCGCAAGGGCTCCGGCACTCGCTGATGTGATAATAAAATTTCTTCGTTTCATAATATGTAGCTTTTAATTAAAATCGATTCTGTATTTCAAAACAAACTGCCATTTTCGGTCGGATACCGTGGCCAGATTTGCATCATTTAAGGTGTAGATGGGACGATTTTGAGCGTCAACGGTCAGTCTTGATGACATACCGTTCATCAACAAAGAGACACCTGCATCATACGTTAATGCTTTATCATGAAGCCCGTCAAGATCTGAAAGCATAACACTGGCTGCGGGTTGTAGTTGTAGATTGTTTTTGTCTTTGTTAAAGTAGGGTAGCGTACCACCAATTTGTAGATAATATGTATTTCCGGTTCCTATCACTGGTGAATTATTACCGGCACCGTTAAGGCTGCTTGCAGCTGTATTTACACCACTTGCAGGATTGCTGACACCGGAATAACGTACATAGTTAGGACCATAATTATTATTCATTGCCATGGCGTAAGCACTAAAAGAGGTACCGCGGTCTTTGTTTATGGGAGTATCGTAGAAAAGGTCGACAGCAAAACTTTTTTCATCATCATTAATGGTGGTTTTCGTTTCGTCTAAGTGCCACAGCGCATTGTGCATGTATTCGAATCCTGCTCCTAACGCAAGAACTTTCTTTTTACCACTATAAGTTCCTGAATGAAAAGGGGATGAATTGTTTTCTGTTTCAAAAAATTCATATTTAAAATAACCCGAGTAGTCTTTGTTAGGACTCATTTTACTAAATGTAGCCACATTGTATTGAGGGTCTGCACTGACATTGGTATACGGATCTGCAATCACCACACGGTAATCAAACTTGCCTATTTGCCCTTTTGCATAAACACTTAGCTCTCGTACTGTTTCATCAGATATACCTGCATTTCCGGTAGCATAAGACGGTAAATCGTATAGTAAAGTGTTTAATGGCCCTGTAGTAAATCTTGATAATCCTCTCCAGGTAGATCGGCCTGCACCGGCAGCAATGATATCGTTGAATTTGTATTCTGCGTAGGCATCTAAAAGTTCAAATGCAGGTGTTGTTTTAGAGGCCACATTTACGTTAGTCAAACCACCCTGCAAGATAAAGGTGAATTTTTCAGTAGGCTGATACGCCATTTTTACCCTTACTCTTCTTAGCGACAAGTCGGAAATGCTATTGACCTGCTCACCGTTTACCAAACTTCCCGGATTCAGCTCCAGATAACGTGCCCATATTTCGGTATAACCGCTAAAGGATATAGAGCGTGTTTTTTCATCGTTTAAATAATGCGTAAGCGCAGGGTTTCCAAAATCGTTCTTTTTTTGGGCACTTACTGTGTTTGTTAGCCCTGCAAACAGAGAAAAACAGATCCCAATTTTTAAATATTTTGTTTTCATGTATCGTTAAAATTTATATTTAGTTTGGTAGTGATCACTACTTGTTTTTGACAGGACAAAGGTAAATTCAGCTTAGGCTTAGGGGTATTAGAAAAGTATTAGAAAGCTTTTAGAATGTTATTAGAGAAACCGTTATTTTAGATTTAAGTATTTGTAAATCAGTGTTTTTTTTAATATTACTCTAATTAGATCACTGATAGTAGCCTTTTACAAAAAGAAATATTGTCGTAAATTTGATTCCGATTTTAAAATCAACGGATACAAATGAAGATATTGATAGTTGAAGATAACAGCCGTGTATCTGCCCTTCTTAAACGAGGACTTGAAAGCCAGGGCTACCAGGTATATATTGCAGAAGAAGCAGAAGAAGGACTGGTACTTTTAGAGAGAATTGATTTTGAATTAATCATCACAGACATTATGCTCGCTGCAATGGACGGCATAACTTTCTGTAAAAAAATCCGCCAGGCAGGAAAAAAAACACCCATAATTATGCTGACAGCATTGGGCACTATCGATGAAAAGATTGAAGGTTTTGATGCCGGTGCAGATGATTATCTGGTAAAACCCTTTGAAATACGTGAACTTTACGCAAGGGTTAAAGCCCTGCTTCAACGCAAACATGATTCAGGTAATACTTTCGAAGAAACCGCTCAAATCGTTTATAATGATCTTATTCTCGATAAAAGAACCAAGGTTATCTATCGGGAAGGGCAGACCATTAATCTAACGCCTAAAGAATTTAATCTGCTCTACTTTATGATGCAGAATCCGGAAAGACTGCTTACACGTGATGAAATAGCAGATAATGTCTGGGGCAATAATTTTGATACCGGAACCAATTATATCGATGTATATATAGCCTATCTGAGAAAAAAGATCGACAAAGGTTTTGATCAAAAACTAATTCACACTAAAGTAGGGATGGGATTTATTTTAAGCAATAAACTATGAAATTAGTAACCCGAACAGCTCTTGCTTATGCCATTCTAACGGCTTTTATCCTTTTTGTTTTTGCCTACAGCGTATATTTTGTGTCTGAAAAAAACAGAAAAGATGAATTTTTTGATCGGCTTGATTATAAAATAATATGGCGTGCCGAGTTTATATTTGATGCACAAATCAATAAAAATCTGATTCAATTTCTTCATACTAAAAACAAGAAAGTACTTAATGAAGCTGATATAAGCGTTTACGACAGCAACTTTAATCTTTATTTTTCAGATAATATACCACCGCTTGGCAGTAAAAAAATACTGCAATCCATAAAGAAGAATCGGTCATTAAACTGGTTCGACAATAAATACCAGTACCGGGGTATTTTATATATAGATCATGACAGGGAATTTTACGTAATAGGCAGGGCAGTAGACGTGACCGGTCTAAATCATATTAATGCTTTCAAGGAGAACCTGCTTTATGTCTATTTTACTTCTGTAGTGTTGATATTTATAATAGGTTTTGGATTTTCTTATTATACATTAAAACCTTTAAAGGATATTATTTTTCAAATCAGAGATATATCCGAACATAATCTGAACAAACGCATAGTAGTGCCAAAAGCGAAAGACGAACTTTATGAGCTTACTCAGACCTTTAATGCGACCTTTAACCGTTTAGAGAAATCCTTTAACAACCATCGTAATTTTGTCACCACAATATCGCATGAATTCCGGACACCATTGTCTATTTTAATAGCAGAAATTGAGCTTGGAAAAGAATTAAACCAAACGATAGAGGATTATAAAGTATCATTGGACAATGCTTTAGAAGAAGCAAATCATGTTTCTCAGCTTTCGACGGCACTGCTTGATTTTGCCCGTGCCAATTATGACAGATCACAAATAAAAATGTCAGATATCCGGATAGATGAAGTGCTTGTTGATGCCAAATTAAATCTCTTAAACAAGAAAGATGTAAAGTATAAGATCGGTATAAGCTACACCAACCTGGATGATACGGATGCAAATTTCTATAATTATTTTGGTAATCCCTACCTGTTGCAATCTGCCTTTTCGAACATTATGGAAAATGCCTGTAAATATTCTGCAGACCATTCCTGTCATGTCGATATAAATGCTTCTGCCGATAGTATTATCCTCACTTTTTCTGATAATGGCATTGGTATTCCTGAAGGCGATTTAGAACAGATCTATAATTTATTTTACAGGGGAAAAAATAAAAACTACGAGAATGGTTATGGTGTGGGATTGTCTATCGTTAAACAAATTGTTAGCCTGCACAATGGTGCTATCGAAGTTAGTTCAATCGTTGGAAAAGGAACAACTTTTACAGTTATTATTCCCAATAAAATAATTTGAAGCTGGTTTAATGGGATATAGAGAAACTAAAAGTCAATAAAAATTGAAAAATAGTACCTTGAAAAACGTATTTCCTGATGCGTTATTTTAAGAACGTGGTTTAGATAAGTTTCTGTCGTACATAATAATACTTCCTGCCACGGCGACATTTAAACTTTTCTCTGATTTAAATTTTATTAAATGATGGCATTTATCCATTACTTTTCTGGATAAACCATGATCTTCTGCCCCTAATAAATAAACACAACGCCTTGGATGTTCAAAGGTTTCTAAATCCGAAGCTTTTTCATCTAATTCAACACCAACCAATCGAGCTCCTTTAGGTAAGTTTTCATAAAAAGCTTCAAACGTATCATAATGAAAGTAAGGAATTGCTTTTACTGCATCATGGGTATCAGAGGCTTGTTTAGCATAGCGATTGCCTATGGTAAATATAAAAGTAGCACCTAAGTTTTGGGCCGTTCGCCACAAAACACCCAAATTTTCGGGCGTTTTACCATTTTGTATCCCGATCCCAAAATATTCATTTATAAAATTATCATTCATAAGGGCAAAAGTACAAACTGTAAATACATAAATCAAATTATCGTTAGTTTGATATGAATTATTTCTATGCCAAATCCTGGAGCTTTCATTGTCTCCGTGTCCCGCAGATTCTGTCTCTGACCTGACGACGCCTTATATCCATTTGATCAAAATGCTCGATGCAGTAGAACTAATGAGAGAAAGGGGAGTGGAGAAAATTAGGAAAACGAATCAGAATGATGCTCTAACGGAATAGAATACAGGATCAAACTCGTTGTACGAAGTCTCCCGACTTCGTACGCACTCCAATAATCCGCAAAGAGAATCAATAAATAAAATTGGAACGGAATATAGCAACGGGTACGAAGTTGGGAGACTTGGCCTTTAAACTGATTTAATCTTGAGCAAGAATTAATTGAGGTACTTTCCCGTTACTTCCCTTGTTCAACTCTCTTCAAGCCTTCGTGGTCCTTTGTGTTAAACTTGAAGTTTTGAAAATCTTTATCCGATGGTATATCCAAATCAAAACCTTTCAGTTCTGCTATTTCAATTATCAAATTTTTCGCTGTTAGATCCAAAACGTGTCCACTTTGTTTTTTGTCGTCTGAAAGGAAATGAAAATGAAACCCACTTACATTAATGCCATTTAAATACTCAGGGAAATAATATCCAATCAGCGTTCCTGCGGTATTTTCGTACTCAAAAAATTGCTGTTTTTCTAATATGGTTGCGAGTTTTGGAAAGGGTTTAGTTTTTACAGGAGGAAAAGCTCTTGTTTTTATATCATCAAAATTCCCTGTAATTTTGATAGCATACATTGCATTTTTATTTTTCAATGATTGCGCTATTTGCTCCAATAAAATTTTATGTTCCACAATTGGTTTCACGAAAAATGTAGTGTCGGATTTAAAGAATGTTACTGAAGAAAATGAAGTTTTATGTTCATCTTCTAGTACAACCGTTTCTCCTGTAGATTTGGTTTGATACGCTTTTCCGTCAAGCATCGTTAGTTCACCATCTAATAAATCGGGAGCCCCCAAACCAAAGTCGCCCTTTAATTTTAGTTGCTTTATAGGTAGGGTTCCTTTATACAAGCCACCTATAAAAGCATCAATAACACCAAAGTTATACAGTTTATTGAATTTATTTTGAGCTTCTTTTGATAGTTGTTCTTTGTCTATGATAACAACTTTATTTTGGAACATTTGTGGCATCCATATTTTATTGGTAACATGGTCATAATAAATATCTGCTGTGCTTTCTTCGGTAAAAAGGAAGTTTGCTTGCTTCTTTTTAAGATCATATGTCCATAGTTTTCCAAAGCCAATAGTAGGGAATGTTACCCAATCAGAAATTATTAGATGACTATCGTCTAGCCATTCAATACCATCAAAAAAACCATTGGAGATATTAGGCAGTTCTTCAAAATTTCCATTGCCCTTTTTGATGTAAACGGCACCTTGACCAAGATTTTTTCCATTGGTACAAACAGCCAATTGATTGGTCTTTTCATGGAATGAAATGCCATTTATTGTTGGTATGTTCCCAATAATTTCATAGGCTCTTGTTCCAGTGTTTATTTTGTAAATATTACCAGAAACAGTTTCTGTAACCGCTATAAAACCTTTTTCTAAACGACAAATATCATTTAAAATAACAGCGTTGGGAATCTCCAATTCGAAAACAGTCTTTCGAGTATTGATATCAAAACCAACCACTCGCTCCAAATCTGCTACATACAAAACATTGCCTTCAATGGTGATTCCTTTTGGAGTGTTCAAAACATCTTTGGTTGGAGCAAATTTTAATTCAATTAATTTTCCATCGGCAGAAATTTCGCTAATAAATCCGTCACCATCTTTACTAAAAACATCTTGCCCTTGATTGGAAACAAAAAAACGTTTCCCGTTTGATGTTACACTTTCTGGCATAGAAAACCCATTAAAGGTTTGTTGGGAAAACCCTTGCATTGAAAACAAACACAATAAGCCAATTACGCTAATTTTGATTTTCATTTTTTAAAATTTAATAATGATTTTTCCGAATGATTTTCCAGATTTCAACTTGCGAAAGGCTTCCTGTGTTTGTTCAATTGGAAAAACACTATCCACAATCGGTTTAATATTATTTTTCTCAATTGCATTTACAAGCTCATTCAACTCTTGGGCATTACCCACTGAATACCCTTGTAAGCGAACGTAATTCATAATCAGTGGAAAAACATCAATGATGATTTTACTCCCCGTCATAAAACCAACCAATCCTACATAACCGTTTTCTTTTACAGAAAGAATACTTTGTTCAATTGTTTCACTACCTGCAACATCAAGTGTAACATCTACGCCAATTCCTCCGTTTAGTCGTTTTACTTCTTTACTAAATTCTGGAAATTCTTTGTAGTTAATGACTTCATCTGCTCCTAAATCTTTTAGTTTTTGTTCTTTTTCCTTACTCCCCGTTGTAACAATTACTTTCAATCCAAAAGCCTTTGAAATCTGCAAAGCAAACAATGAAACACCACCACTACCTTGTACCAAAATAGTTTGTCCTGCCTGAATGTTAGCTTGCGTAACCAAATTAGCCCAAGCTGTTAATCCTGCTACCGAAAGCGACGCCGATTGTTCATCGCTAAGGTTTTTTGGTGCTGAAACTAAAGTGTTTTCGGGTTGTACCGTAAATTCTGCCAATGTTCCCGTAACCTGTATACCTGTTCTAATTTCATTGGTATAAGTAGTTATTTTTCCTGCTTCCCAACGTGGAATGAACGGAATAAGCACACGATCTCCCTTTTTCCATCGGGTTACATTTTTCCCTACACTTTCAACTATTCCCATACCTTCAGAAACAGGAATATGGGGTAATGACAAATTGGGTGCAACAATTCCTTCGACTACGATAAGGTCTAGATATTGTAGCGAAACGGCTGAGGTTTTAACCAAAACTTCATTATCGCTATAGGTTGGGGTTGGTATTTCTTTGAGCTGTAAATGGTCAATGCCAAACTGTTCTAATTGTATTGCTTTCATAAACTATATTTTTATGAAGCAAAATTAGAGTTTGGCTATCTCTTAGAATTATGCGAATCAAACAAATGGTTATGAAATAGAAACAAGCTCTTTTTGAAAAGACTTGGGTGTTTCTCCTGTTTGCTTCTTAAAGAAAATAATAAAGTTGGAAGAATGTTCAAATCCCAGACAATATCCAATTTCGGAAACGTCCCAACTACTATATTGCAACAATGCTTTTGCTTCTTTAATAATTCGTCCAGAAATCCATTCGGTAGTAGTTTTCCCCGTGATTTCTTTTAAGGAACGGTTTAATGTATTGGTATGCACATTGAGTTGTAAGGCGTATTCATTAGCATTCTTTAACTTTAGCACCTGATTGGGTGAATCTATTGGAAATTGTCTTTCCAATAATTCCAAAAACAAGGTACTGATGCGTTCAGAAGCATTTATGGGCTGATAGAACGTATTGGGTGGTTGAATTTTCATTACTTCGTGCATTATAATTTGCACATAACTCCTTAATAGATCATACTTGTTTACATAATCGGATTGGATTTCGCTCAGCATGTTTTCAAAAATGCTACTCAGTAATTTCAAACTTTCATCTGATAATAAAAAAACGTGATTTCCTCCAACCTTGAACAAAGGAGATTGAGATAGACTTTCATTTTTCAAATTTTGACTAATGAAATCTTCCGTAAATAAGCAAAAATAACCCGTCTGATTTTCTGACAGCGGTTCCCAAGAATAAGGAATCAGAGGATTCATAAATGTAATGGTATTGCCATTGATGTTAATGGATTTATTTGCGGATGAAATGATTCCTTCTCCGTTTAATATCAACGATATTTTATAAAAATCTCTTCGATTTGGAGGTAATGAAGTAGAGTCACAAGCAAATTCTTCCCTCCGATACACGTTGAATTGTCCTGCTTTAGGATATTCCTGTCCATGTCGGGTATGAAATTCAGCTACGTTTTCTTTTTTATTCATCTTGCTAAATTATGAAATTCAAACAAATAATTAAGATTTTGAATTATTTTTTTTATTTTTCAAAAAAATAGTTCACTCCTCGCTGTGCGAAGTCTCCCGACTTCGTACGCACTCCAATAATCCGCAAAGAGAATCAATAAATAAAATTGGAACGGAATATAGCAACGGGTACGAAGTCGGGAGACTTCAAACAGCAATTGCGAACACTTCGTGGAGTGAAGGGTGGATTTAGTTCCAAGCCCGCTGTCGTTCGAAAAAAAAAAGAGACTCAAAAGTCTCTTTTCTAGAATGAATATATTTTCAATAAATAATTATTTAGTAATCAACTTTTCAAGCCTAACCATCATTTCATCTTTCTCTTTCAACATACGCTCATACAACGCAATTTTTTCATCATATAATTCTACAATTTTGTCAATTGGATTAAATGTACAGTGTGGGTTAACTGCATTTAATGTTGATGTATCATTACTTGTAAAAGTATTAGAAATAATATTCACAGCCTGCTCCTCATCAAAATTCTGAAAAGCTTCAACAGGAATTTTTAGTGCTTGTGAGATTTGATCCAATATATTATCTTCAATTACATCTTTTTGCTCCAGCATAGAAATTTTCTTCTGGTTCCAGTCATTTCCCAGATCAAAAGCCAATGCCTCTTGTTTGATGCCCAGCATTTCTCTGAAGCGTTTTACGTTTCTTCCCTGATGTATTTTCTGTTCCATAATGAATATTAATTTTTCTAAAGGCTCAAAGATAAAGCCATTTGGGTTAAAAAGCATGAATTTCAAAGATAAAAAAATATCTCATAAAACATCTATTCTGTAAGATAATATATCTATTTTAAGAATAGTTTATCCTTTGCAAAGCATAGAACTTCGCTTGAGAATTTTAAATCTCGTTACTATGAAAAAGAATAAAATATCCTACGACACTGGCTTTTGGGCAAGCTTCGTGACAGGAAATCCATTTAAGGCATTCGATGTTTTTTTTGACTTTGCCCATCTTGATTATTACAAACAAAATTTAAGTCAAGCGGTTTTTTATAGTTATAAAACAAAGGTTTATGAACAGGAGAACCCCGGCAATGTTTTTTTGTTTTATACTGCTGTACGTTCTTTCCTCAAAGTCTGTTACTGCCTGAAAAAGAAAAGCAAAAAATGGAAAGTGAAAGTGCCTTTGTGCTCTGAAGCGGTTTTTCATCTTTCTTCCCTGACGAAGGAAGAATACGACAATCCTTTTATAGTATTTCAAAAAGCATTTAATAAAAAAAACGCTTGAAGAATATGAATTATTTCTATGCCAAATCCTGGAGCTTTCATTGTCTCCGTGTCCCGCAGATCCTGTCTCTGACCTGACGACGCCTTATATCCATTTGATCAAAATGCTCGATGCAGTAGAACTAATGAGAGAAAGGGGAGTGGAGAAAATTAGGAAAACGAATCAGAATGATGCTCTAACGGAATAGAATACAGGATCAAACTCGCTGTGCGAAGTCTCCCGACTTCGTACGCACTCCAATAATCCGCAAAGAGAATCAATAAATAAAATTGGAACGGAATATAGCAACAGGTACGAAGTCGGGAGACTTCACACAGCAATTGCGAACACTTCGTGGAGTGGAAAACTCAAATTATTTTCAGATCCATCTACTGGGAATTGTGTAACATCCTGCTGAAATTAAATACTTGTTAAACTCATCTCATTTGTATCTTTAATAGTGTTTTTTAATCTATTAAATAATCAAAAAAAAATAAGTTATGGCAGAAATTAAAATTGAGAAAAAGAAGCCGGTATGGCCATGGATTGTAGCAGTCTTGTTGATCGCAGCAATTGTATATTATGTCTTTTTGAGAGATAACCACACACAAAGCGGGAGTAGTGTCGAAATCGAAAACACTACAACTACAGACAATACAACAAAATAATAAGGAAATAGGCAGGAATGAAAATAGTGCTTTGGTCACCAATTCAAATAGGTGTATAAAGAGATGTTTTTGTGAATTGATTTGCCGGAATAGAAGTAAGGGCAGACTGAAAAGCAAAGTTCCCTGCAGCTGAACTGGCGGAAAATATTTATAATATTAAAAAAATAATTTATGGAAAATAAAGATAGAAATCTATACAGATTAGACGAACTTTCTGATTATAAAATTGCCTCAAACTATTCTGACGTGCGAGGATGGAAAATAGTAGATGCTGACAACCGAACAATAGGCACAATTGATAATCTTTGGGTCAATAAAGATATGAAACGTGTTGTGTATCTGGATGTGAAAGCAGATAAAGCATTAATTGAGGATAGCCGTAATGAGGTTCATGATGCTATAGCAAACGACAACGGAAAAGAGTTTGTCTATCAGGACGGAGACAGCCATGTTATAATACCAATTGGATCGGTTATTATTAATAAAGATGCTAAAATTGTTATGGCTAACACTATAGGATATGATACATTTAGAAACACTAGCAGATATAACAGGCAGGACAATTTTAACAGGGAATATGAAAGAAGGGTAATGAAGTCTTATTATCCTGAAAATGATCCTGACTCTGTGTACTATAGTGATAATGACTCTTTTTACAACCGCAGGGAATTTGATAACAAATAATACTTTTTATCACTTATTCTACAGGAGAAAGCCGACATTTTAAAAAGTAAAAATGCATTAAAAAGATCAAACATCTAATCATGTTTGATCTTTTTTTTGTTAGCAAAGAGTTTACTTTTGTAGTTGGCGATGTGCCACGATTTTGCCGTATTTTAAAGCAAATTTAATGTTATAGGGGCGGCATAGTTACGATTTCTTACCCATTAACAGCAAAGCGGCACCAATACCCAATCCTGCAAATAAAGCCAGGCTGAGGTTTGTTGTTTTTGAAGGTGGATTTCCATAAACCCTTAACGGCTCTTTAGAATTTGTCAAAACATTTCCGGCATCATCCTGCTTTATGGGATTAAGTTTCATTTTCATTCGAACGGCTGCAGATGCTGAATTGATTACCAGTTTTGGAAATAATCTGTAAGTGTTTGTAAGTGCTGCAGCTTTGAAATCTGGAAACAAATCTTTTTTTGGATTTTTTGCCAAATCTACCATTTTAGCAGCAGTATCACGTGGGTCAGAAGCAATAAAAGGGATCTTCACATCAAAACCAGAATACTTGGCTGAATGTAAATTACCGGTAGAATTTTGTAATTGAGGATATAAATTACAGATATGGATATCCTTATGATTTGATATTTCGCCCTGAAGGCATTCCATCATGCCTCTGATTCCAAATTTGGTAGCAGAGTACACAGCACTGTAGGGTGCAGGCATGAATCCTCCAATAGATACATTATTGATTAAAATTCCCTGATTCTGTTTTTTAAAAATTGTAATGGCATTATAAGCTCCATGCATATAGCCAAACAAATTGGTTTTAATTACCTGCTGATGAATTTCTAACGGAATTTCTTCAAATTTTCCACTTGCCATAACGCCGGCATTATTTACCCAGACATCAATTTTTCCGCTCATAGCCAAGGCTTCCTGAACAACTTTTTCGACATCTTCAGCAATTGACACATCTGCACTTACACCAACAGCCAAAACGTTTAACGTGCGGCAATATTCGACTACTTCATCAATACCTTTTTGACCTCTGGCTACTGCTACTATGTTGCATCCCTCACTGGCGAAAGCTTCTGCCGTCGCCCGGCCAATGCCGCTGCTTGCACCTGTTATAACAACAGTTTTTCCTTTAAGGCTGTCTCTGAGTATTTTGATCTCTTCCATTTTCTTATCATTATAATATTCATATAAGCTGCTAAAAATAACTTGGGTTGCGTTAGTGTTTAAGAAGGTTTTACTATGGCTGCTTTTTTAGTGTATTCTTTTTCAGTTTAGTATCCGATTCTTCTTCTTCCCAATCATTTTCGTCGTATTCTGAGTCAAAATCATCCTCCAGATCTTCTTCCAGGTCGCCAAGTTCTAAGTTGTAATGGTTGCTGGCGGTTAATTTAGCTTCAAATGCGTCCAAATAATCGTCGTAGTTTAATAAGAGCTGTTCTTCATAATAGGTCATATCATCTGAAGATTGTTCAGATGTATAATAGTAATGTTCAGGATTCATATAAATTAGTTTAAAATTAATAGCGTAACAGTGATCTAATTTTTTCAATTAGAATTACTTAAAATTACAGCTTCTATCCCATAAGAATTTATACAATTTTCAGCAAGGATTCTTAAATTTTCATCTTAAAACCATAAGGTGGCACAGGGGATGTTCACTTTCCCAAAGTGTACTCTATTATGGTGTAATATCATCTAAAGAACTGCTACCGTGACCGTGTGACTTTCTTACCACTGTAATTTGTCCGTTGAGTTCCATAACAACAGCTTTGACGTCTTTGATCTGGTCAATTCCCGAATTTCTGATCATTGAAAATATTTCACCTTTGGTAATAGCCTCTTTTGCCATGGTTTTCTCTATAAATTCCCCGTCATAATAGATAAGGCTGGGCACTGCATTTATAAGCTTTTCCATTTTTCTGGATGATCGGGCGGTCCATGCAAAAAAATACTGTAGTATAATAATAAGGAACAATACAATAGCACCTTCTACTAAAGGAACCATGGCCAGCATCATATAGGATAAAGTCGATCCCAAAGCGACAGTAACAACAAAGTCAAATGCATTAAGTTTCGCCAGTGTACGCTTGCCTGAAATCCTGAGAAAAAAGAATAATGTAATAAAGGCGATGATAGTGGCGAGAATAACATGACCTATACTTTTCCAGTCTTTAAAAAAAACTTCTTCCATATTATTTTTATTGAGATGAATAAATTTCTATAAAAAGCAACTGAATTTTTAATTAATTAAACAGGTAAGGAGCGAATTATTGTACAGTTTTCTAAATCATTATTCCATTTTTATAGTTCCTTTTTCTACGGCAGTTAATAATGCATGGTAATCCTTATTGTTTTGCTTGCTGTAAATAAGAGAAAAACGGCCAATTGCTTTTTTAAATGTGTCACTTTTACCAATATAACCAGCTATGGCAGCAGCATTGCCTGTTCTGGCATGCGCTTGGGCAAGTGCCCAGCCACAAGAATTAGCATAGTGCACAAGATTTTTGTAGTTCATGGTTTCTATAACAGGTTTTATTTTTGCATCCCGCATTTGCCTTACGTAATAATGTCTACCGCTATCATCAGAGGTCCAGCCTAAGAAAATATCAGAAGCAGATTGCATTAATCGCTGACCGTTAACTACCCGTTGACCGTGGTGTGCATACTCACTTTTGGCTGTAAAAGGTGTGAGTACGCTTTGATATGCTTCTTTAAACTGCAGGAATAAGGGGTCTCCCGAATCAGATAACAACAGAATTATTCCGCACCATGTACCGACACTCCCAACTCCAACAACTTTTACCGCCACGTCTTGAATTTTATAATTTTCCAGCAATATTTTACGATCGTCAGGAAGGGATTCTATGTACCGAAGAAATGCATTTTCAGTCCGATGCAAAAAAGCTTCTTGTTTGCTGTCTTCCAGATGGTAAATAAGTGGAGGATTGTCTAAGATTCGGGCTTTTCCGTCGTTTACCTCGGTCATTTTTTCAAATTCTTTTTCATGAGGTGTTCGTTCAGAAGCTTTTTCAAGCCGTTTTTGATCTAGTTTTTGTGATAACGAATCGTTGCCGGATTTAATCATGTCTTCAAAACTAATATCTTCATACCAAACCTGAAGGGCAGACATTTTTGCATACTTCCTCATGTTTTTGGTGTAGCTGGTGACCACTGTTTCTGCTATTTCTTTGCATTTGGTCTTTGAAAAAGCCTTATGTCTGGCTGCAATTGTAAAACTGGCCGCCAAGCGTTTGATATCCCATTCCCACGGAGCAATAGCCGTTTCATCAAAGTCATTTATATCAAAAATGATGTTTCGTTCCGGTGTTGCAAATCCACCAAAATTCATCAGGTGACAGTCCCCACATATCTGTATGTTAAGTTTAGTAGAGTTCTGAGCACCAAGATCAGTAGCCATGACTCCCGCTGCGCCACGGAAATGCGTAAAAGGGGATTCTAAAATGCGTTGATACCTTATAGGCAATAGCTCTTCGATACGCCCTTTTGTTCGTTCGATATGAAGGTCCACGACGTTGCGTTCCATTGCCGGGAGTTTTCCGTGTGATGTTCTGGAGCAATTTTTTCTTAGCGAACGACCAAAGTTATATTGATCTTTTCTGTTTTGTTTAAGTTGCTGTAAATTATGGATTTCAGGATTTTCGGAACTCATTTTTTTATTTTTAATGCATTATACAATTCTATTCCCAACAATTCAGCTCAACTTAGTTGCAGGCTTACGCAACTGCACCAATCAGGAGCTTTCTTATTATTGGCAAATTATAAGCAACCATTAATTCGTGTATTTTCGAAAAATATTGACTTACAAACGAATCTATTTTTATTTATGAATTTCCATCGCCTCCGCTTGCACCATAAATCTGTCCTGTTGCATAACTTGCATCATTGGCGGCAAGCTGCACATAAATGGAAGCAAGTTCGGCTGGTTGCCCCGGTCTTCCCATTGGTGTTTTTGAACCAAATTTCTTAAGTTTTTCCATTGTTGCACCTCCGCTTACCTGAAGGGCTGTCCATACTGGTCCGGGTGCAACGCCATTAACCCTTATTCCTTTTGGAGCAAGTTGCTTGGCCAGAGATTTAATATAATTTGTTGTGGCTGCTTTCGTCTGCGCATAGTCATATAAATCTTCGGTAGGAGCATAGGCCTGTACAGAGCTTGTCCCGATGATTGATGCACCCGGCTTAAGATGCGGAAGAGCGGCCTTGATAATCCAAAAAGGAGCATAGATATTGGTTTTCATGGTCCAGTCGAATTCTTCTGTTGATATATCCAGAATAGAGGCATGCGTCTGTTGTCTTGCAGCATTATTAACTACAATATCAAGTCCGCCAAGTGCTTTTACAGCTTGGTCGACTAGTGACTTACAGAATGCTTCGTCTCGTAAATCTCCGGGAATGGCAACAGCTTTGCGACCTTCGGCTTTAATGAGCTGTATTACTTCTTTGGCATCTTCTTCTTCGGTGGGATAGTAGTTTATGGCTACGTCCGCACCCTCTCTTGCATAGGCAATAGCGGCAGCTCTTCCCATTCCAGAATCTCCTCCTGTTATAAGTGCTTTTCGTCCCTTGAGACGTCCACTTCCTTTATAGCTTTTTTCCCCATGATCGGGACGCGGATCCATTTTACTCACCAGACCCGGCCATGGTTGTGATTGTTCCTTAAAAGGCGGCTCCGGATATTTTGTTGCAGGATGTTCAGTGATTGCAGATTGAGGGGTTATTGTGTTTTTAGTCTCCATAACTATTTGGATTTGAGTTTTTATGATGGTATCAAATTTTTAATGATCGGTCATTCTTACAATAGAAAATCTCCATGGCCCTTTTGTTCGAGCATACTGCAGAATTCGCTATCGAGATAATTTGATTCTTTGCTGAAACACAACAAAGGTTCATTTAATGATTCATAGCGCTGTTCCAGATGGTTGCGTTCATGTTTTTCCATAAACAGTTGTGATCCTGAATTTACGGAGGTTTGCTGATAGAAAGTATTGTGGTTAGCTGTTGTCATATTGATTCGCTTTATGTTTGTAATTTTCTAACTCAAATCTAAAAAGACAATATTTGAAATAATTATATCATTTACATTCTAAAGTTGTTTAATTTACAGTTGGCAATTTGAATTGCTATATTGTTTTAATGTTTTGACTCATAGATTTGTATGTCTTTTTTAAGGAAGCGAAAACAATTGACGGAAGGTTATGCAGACGGATCAGATAATGAATGAATTTTATAAGAAACGCCTTTTAATCTTGAAAGGATTTATGAATTAAATGTAAATTTATTTAGTAGTGTAGAAGTACATTTATTTAAAAAAAAATCTAAATATATGCTACAAAAACACGGCTTAGTTTTAACTAAAAGAGAACTTGATTTTGAATGCGATGGTGTCCTGAATCCTGCGGTTATTTATGAAGACGGAAAAATTCATATGTTTTATCGTGCTGTAGCCAAAGGGAATCGCTCAACAATAGGATATTGTTTGTTCAAAGATCCTTTGAATATCGAAATGCAACTCGATGTTCCGTTGCTTGTTCCAACAACTGAAAATGAAAAACATGGTATCGAAGATCCCCGAATTGTCAAAATTGATGATATCTATTATCTTTCCTATTGTGGTTACGATGGCGAAAACGCCTTTGGATGCGTTGCAACTTCTACAGATTTAAAAGAATTTAAAAAACACGGCATTGTAGTTCCGCAAATAAAAGGTTTTGAACTAAACGGCTTTTTACAGGGACAACCGCGTTTAAACAATAAATATTTCACACCCAGTACAGGAAGTGAAGGTTATGTATGGGATAAAAATGTCGTTTTTTTCCCGAGACGCATCAATAACAAATTATATTTCCTGCATAGGATAAATCCGGGTATTCAAATTGCGTGTGTTGATTCACTTGAAGATTTGACGCCTGAGTTCTGGTGCGAATATATGCTGGAATTTCACCAACATATTGTACTTGATCCCGACCACGACCACGAGTTTTCGTATTTAGGAAACGGAGCTCCGCCAATAGAAACCCCGGAAGGCTGGATATTAATCTATCATGGCGTTCATGATACGGAGGAAGGTCATAATTATGTTGCTTGTGCCGCCTTGCTGGATTTAGAAAATCCGTGTAAAGAGCTGGCAAGATTACCAGAACCCCTTTTTTCGCCGGATCAAAAATGGGAATTAAACGGTTATGTTAACAATGTATGCTTCCCAAGCGGAACTGCGGTAATTGAGGATCAGATTTATATTTATTATGGTGCGGCAGATGAAAGTATTGCGTGCGCTTCAATTCCAATGAAATATTTACTTGACGAACTGCTCTCTAATAAAATTGAAGTTGTCGATCAACCGTTGATTAATTCTTCTATAAATAATCAAGCAAATACTTAGCTAACAATCAAAAACAATCAAAATGCCTATATCTAATTGTACAATAAAAGATAGCGAGATCATCTGGATTGATGCTGTTGACCCAACAACTGATGAACTCTCCGGTATAAGTGAAAAGTATAATCTGAATTCCTATGCATTACTGGATTGTTTGGACCCGGATCATCTTCCTAAATTTGAAGAGCATAATAATACCCATTTTCTTATTATAAGAGTTGTCAATGACAATAAGGAAAAATTGCAGACTGTTCAGAGTCTGAGCTGTAAAATTGCTATTTTTTATAACGAGTCCTTCCTCATTACAGTACATCGCACAGCACAGCCTTTAATTTCGAATATAAAAGAAACGTATGTCGATAACGGTAAAGTCAAATCAAGTACAGGCATTGTAATTCATATTGTTCGTGATGCATTACATTCCTTTGAACAGCCTGCCATCGATTTATCCAGCGAAATAGATGGTTATGAATCTAAGTTATTTTTGAAAAAAAACATTCCGACCGATATGATCGAAGCTATTTATTACCTGAAAAATAGGGCAGGGCTGTATAAAAAACTGCTCTTGCTTAGCAATGAAGTCGTCAATTCAATTCGGGCAGAAGGAGAAGAGGCTCCGGCACTTCGGGATGTGCATGATCTTCATACCAAACTTTTGATGCTTAACGATCAGGTTCAGGAAGATGCCAAAGAATTGCTTAATATTTATCTGTCCTTATCGGCCAGAAAAACCAATGACGTCATGAAAGTACTCACCGTATTTTCAGTTTTCTTTATGCCACTAACCTTTATCGCAGGAATCTATGGAATGAATTTCAAATTTATGCCGGAACTTAATTATTACTGGGCATATCCTATTAGTTTGTTTGTAATGGTTTTAGTTTCGATCATAATTTTTCTTTGGTTTAAAAGAAAGAAATGGCTTTAAACTAAGAGTTTATAAATACAGTGCTTTTAAATAAAGCAAAAATAAACAGAACTAAGATGAAGGCAGGCAGAAAGAATCAGACAGACTATAATTATGATACTCCTCACAAAAATAACTACTGTAAGAACAGTTAGAAGCAGGGCGGAATAGTGATTTATGTATCGTTGCATCTTACCAAATTGATATAATATAACAAAAAGAAAGTAATGATATAAAGTTCAGCTGTGACTGATATTTTAATTTAGTAACTGCAAAGCGTAATCTGATTTTTGTATTGACAGTAAATACATTACATCAGAAAACAGCGCATAACAAAATAAATACAGTAACCTTAACAAGAAATCTTATGTTTAAAAAAGGTCAGAATGTACAGCAGGAATTTGGCAATCAGATCATGAAAGTAGTTGATTTTGAGCCGGAATTTATTGAAAATGTCATCACGGAGTGGGAAGACGAAGAAGGTACTGTTATCACAGGTAAATTTATGGAATCACAGCTTGTGCCGGCTGATCCGGAAAACGGGAAATAAATTTGCACTATAAAGTAAACAAGGAGTAGTGAATCAAATTCTTCATATACGATTTAAGATGAAAAGTAAAACACAGGATAAAGCATCCTTTTATGCCTATCAGGAAAGAGATATAGCCTGCATATTTGAAAAAATGGAGGTGATGCCAAAAAGCAAACTTCTGTATCAGCTTCCCACCGGAGGAGGAAAAACGATGGTTTTTTCAGAAATAGCCAGAAGATTTATAGCACAGTTTGGCAAAACTGTCGTCATACTAACCCATCGCAAAGAACTATGTACACAGACTTCAGGGGTTTTAAAAAAGTTGGGGGTGCAGAATTGCACTATCAATAGCGAAAGCGGGAATTTTAAACCGGGTTGTGACTGTTATGTCGCCATGGTGGAAACGCTGCGCAACAGGATCAAAGCAAAAAAAATTAAACCTCAGGGAGTTGGTCTTGTGATTATTGATGAGGCACATCATAATTCCTTTAGAAAATTACTGGGCAGTTTTAAGAACGCATTTGTTATTGGCGTAACGGCTACGCCATTCAGTTCTGACATTTCAAAACCTATGAAATATCATTATAAAACCCTTGTTACCGGTAAAAGTATAGCTTCGTTAATAAACGAGGGTTACCTGGCCAAACCAAAAACTTTTGTGCATGAAGTCGAACTCAATAGCCTTAAAACGGGTACCCACGGTGATTATACCGTAAGTTCTTCCAATGAATTGTATGGCTCTGCTCCCATGCAGGAGTTATTACTGAATTCTTATAGGGAAAATGCCTCAGGAAAAAAGACTTTGATCTTTAACAATGGGATAATAAGCTCTCAAAAAGTCTGTGAAACTTTTACCACAGCAGGAATTGCTATCAGACATCTGGATAATAAAACCCCTGATGACGAGCGAAAGGAAATACTGAAATGGTTTAAGAAAACAAAAGACGCCGTGCTTACTTCAGTGTCGATTCTCACCACAGGCTTTGATGAGCCTACCGTACAGCATGTAATACTGAACAGGGCCACTACTTCGGTTACGCTTTACCATCAGATGGTGGGGCGCGGGGCACGGAGGCTTCCCTCAAAAAAAACGTTCGGGATAACCGATCTCGGGAATAACATACAGCGATTCGGACCTTGGGAAGAACCGGTAGACTGGCAGTTTGTTTTTGAAAAACCGGAAGAATTTGCGAAACAATTGCAGTATCACGCCACCGGGCATTCTGCGGTGCAATCCCATGGAATGTCTGCAGAGCTGCGCGCAAAATTCCCCAACACACTCGAAATGACCTTTGATATAGCCGCAAGCTACGAGGAAGCCATAGACATTGATAAGAAACCCAAAACAGTCATCCAGCAATCTGTAAGACAACAGGCTATGATGTGCCTTGATAATGCCCAGTCGCTTTCACAGGCAATAGCCCTTGCCGGGGAATTGCAGCCTGAGATTGACTGGAGGGTCAGACAATACGTAAAATGCCTGGACAATGCCAGCAAAAATTACAGAGACTGGCTAATGGAGGATTATCAGAATCGTCTCAAAGGACTCATTATTAAATTATACCCCAAACTTCATAGCGCGTAATTACTATCAAAGCAAATAACGCATAAAAATTGGTGGTATTTGAAGTATACTCCGATGTAGAAATTTTTTTCACAAATTTTATGAGATAAATAACTATCTTTAATAGAAGGTCAGAAACTCAGAAGCATTCGATCTCATCTATCTTGGTGCAGGCAATGGAATCAGATCTACTTTTTTACTGAAGCATCTTTTAGATCAAAAAGCTAATTTTAATTAATGTCACAATAGAATATGATTAGTATACAGGGAGTTTCCAAAAGTTTTGGTTCGAACAAAGCGGTAGATTCAATTTCATTTGAAGCCAATGATAGAGAAATTCTGGTAATATTAGGGACTAGTGGCTGTGGTAAAACGACTACCTTAAAAATGATCAATCGGCTTATTGAAACCGATAGGGGGAATATTCTTATTGACGGTAAAAATATCAGGGATCAAAAACCTGAATCACTTCGTAAAAATATTGGTTTTGTAATGCAGCACGCAGGACTTTTTCCGCATTATAACGTGGCACAGAATATCGCCATTGTACCCAATCTGTTAAAATGGGATAAGGAAAAGACAACCAAAAGAACATTAGAACTTTTAGAAAAATTACATCTTACAGAAGACCTGTTAAAGTTTTTCCCTCATGAACTTAGTGGCGGACAACAACAGCGTATTGGTATTGCACGTGCACTTATTGCAGATACTCCGGTTCTTTTAATGGACGAGCCTTTTGGGGCTTTAGATACGATTACAAAGTCGGCGATTCATAATGAATTTAAGAATCTTGATGAACTCAAAAATAAAACGAGCATTTTAGTAACCCACGATGTAGTAGAAGCCTTTGAACTCGGACATCGTATTTGCCTTATGGACAAAGGACGAATTGTTCAGATAGGTGCTCCGGCAGAAATACTATATCATCCTGTAAATAATTTTGTAAAAGAATTCTTTGCGAACAATCGGTTAATGCTGGAATATAAAATTGCTTCCGTAAAATCGGTAGAATCTTTTCTTCGAAAGCCATTGTCGTTACAAGCAAAGGAACAACTTACTAAAAATGCCACCATCTGGGAAACCCTTCAAATTTTCAGTACGGACAATGTTTATAATGAAGATTATGACGAACTTTTGCAGGCTTTTAATCACTACAGAAAACTTCAAACGGTATGACACAACAGCAAAGCCTCTGGCAATTTATGGTGTCACAGCATGAAAAGCTGTTTGTACAGATTGCACAACATCTGGGACTTACTTTTTTATCGCTGCTTCTGGCAATTATAATTGGAATTCCGTTAGGTGTTTTAATTTCCCGAAGACGGAGATTATCTGCTTCTGTTTTAGGTATAGCGGGCATATTACAAACCGTTCCCAGTATTGCCCTTTTGGGTTTTATGATACCACTTTTTGGTATTGGTACCACACCCGCAATCATTGCGCTTCTCATATATGCATTACTTCCTATTATACGAAACACTTATACCGGAATTACGGGAGTAGATCCTGTAGTTATAGAAGCCGCAACTGCACTTGGAATGAATAAAACCCAGCGATTGTTTAAAGTTGAATTTCCATTGGCTATGCCTGTAATTATAGCAGGTATCCGAACCGCTGCCGTTATCAATGTTGGGGTTGCTACTCTGGCTTCTTTTGTGGCCGCGGGAGGACTTGGTGAATTTATTTTTGGAGGTATCTCGCTCAACAATACCAATATGATTCTGGCAGGAGCAATCCCGGCGGCATTACTGGCTATTTTGCTGGATTTGATTATTGGTTATCTTCAAAAGTCCAGCTTAAAAAATCTTCGGAGAGCCTTTTATATTATTTGTGGTATTTTAGCTGTAACAGCTCTTTATTTTATATTTTCGGCTAAACCTGAACGCAAGATAATTGCTGGATTTACACCGGAATTTATGGGGCGTCAGGATGGCGATTTAGGACTTCGATCTGTATATGGATTAAAACTAAATCCGCTTGTGGTGTCCGATGCTATTATGTATGAAGCTGCGTATCACGGAAAACTGGATTTGATTAGTGGTTATTCTACCGATGGAAGAATTAAAGCCTTCGACTTAGTCGTTTTAGAAGATGATAAAACCATATTTCCGCCTTATTATGCCGCTCCGATCATCAAAATCCAAACCCTGAAAAAATTTCCGGGACTTGAACAAACGCTAAATCTTCTTGCAGGCAAAATCAACGACAGCATAATGACGGATCTTAATTATAAAACGGAACTTTTAAAACAAACTCCGGAAAAAGTAGCCAAAGATTTTTTGGTCCGTCAGGGATTATACAAAAAAGCAAATCAAGGTACTGGCGCAACCATCAGAATTGGTTCGAAGATTTTTGGCGAACAATATATTTTGGCAGAAATGTACCAAATGCTGATTGAAGGTTATACCAATTATAAAGTAGAAACCAAAACCGGACTCGGCGGAACAAAAATATGTTTTGATGCTTTAATGAATGACGGCATTGACTTTTATCCCGAATATACCGGCACAGGATTGTTAGTGTTGCTAAAACCTTCTGAAAAGACAATTACCGAAGTTTCGAAAGACAGCAGAAAAACCTATGATTATGTTCAGGGAGAATTTCAGAAACAATATGGTTTGCAATGGCTAAAACCAATCGGGTTTAATAATGCTTATGCGCTTATGATGCGAAGAGCTCAGGCACAGGATCTTCATATAAACACGATTTCACAGCTTAGTATTTATTGCGCTACAAATAAGTTCTAAACCAAAATTTCATTATAAAACAATGGACAAAATCAAAAAAGGCTGCCTAAAAATATTAGGCTGCCTTTTCTAGAATAATAATGAAGCGTTTGCTTATTTTTTTGCTGCGGTTATATTGATGCCAATTTCGATATCTTTACTGATCATCCATTCTGCAGGATTAGCTTCAGTAGCTCCAAATTTAATATCCCAATCTGTACGATTGACAGTAAATTTAGCTTGTAGTGTTGCAGTACCGTTGGCTACAGTAACCTTTGCTGGAAACGTAACATTAACGGCTTTTCCTTTAAGAGTCAGGTTACCGCTTACTGTTTTGTTAGCACCTTCTACAGCGTCTTTTGCAGGAGTCGCTAAGTTTGTAACACTGGTAATTTTAAAGTCAGCTGTTGGATTTTTTTCAACATCAAAAAAATCAGCACTTTTTAGGTGTGCTTCTAATTCTGAATATTTTTTGTCTTTTTCAGTTACTGATGCCGGATCAACCTTTATCGACTGCATATCGATTACAAAATCACCTGCCGTAAGCTCATTAGCTTCAACAGAAACTTCACCTGATTTAATGGCAAGAGTTCCCCAGCGAGGCGCAAAACCTCCTTTATGAAATGCTTTCCAGTCTACTTTAGAGGTTTCCAGGTTTACCGCTAATACTTCTCCCTTTTTTTCAGCAACCTGCTTTTCTTCGCTTGTTGTTGTTTCGCCTGATGATTTTTTACATGCCGTTATAAATAAAGTAACAGCGACCAATGTCAATACACTAAGTTTTTTCATTTGTTTACGTTTAAAAGATTTGTTAATGACTACGTCTAATTTAATGCAAAGTTTACTGATTAAAAAAAGACACGATTATACTAGTCGGAAATTTAGTAATAATTTAAGGAAAATCAAATAAATTATTCCTGCACTTATTGTGAATGTGTTAAAGATATCATTCAAAAATATGTCTTTACGATCAGTGGTTAGTTTTTTGATTGCTAATAGAGATGGAATTTATTTGTAAATACCAATGCAATTAAATTTATTTTGTAAGTAATTAGTATGTGATTGATGAAGAAATCAAGGTTCACACTATATTTTTTTGTAAATTAGAGAAATAAACCATGTTTCTGAAAAACAATAGGTTGTCAAATATAAAACACAATAATTATGAGTAAGGTAATTGGTATAGTCGCAGGAAGCCTGCGTAAAGAATCGTTTTCAAAAAAATTAGCAAAAGCTGTAGTGGCTATGGCACCTGATGGGTTTGATTTCAAAATAATCAATCTGGCTGAGCTGCCTATTTACAATCAGGATTTTGACGATCATAATGAAGTTCCGGCGGCTTACACAACATTTAGAAATGAAATAAAGGAACTTGACGGTTTTATTTTTATTACGCCCGAATACAACAGATCCGTGCCGGCGGTGCTTAAAAACGCGCTCGACGTTGGATCACGTCCTTACGGTAAAAATGTCTGGGACGGTAAACCGGGAGCCATTTTTAGTAATTCTCCCGGTGCTGTTGGAGGTTTTGGTGCCAACCATCATTTAAGACAAAGCCTTGTATTTTTGAACATTCCAGTGATGCAACAGCCGGAAGTTTACCTTGCCAAGGTGAATGAACTTTTTGATGAAAGCGGAACGATTAAAGAAGGTGCCACAAAAGACTTTCTTAAAAAAGCTGTTGACGCTTACATAGTATGGTTTAATAAAAATAAAAACTAGTTTCAATTATAAAAATATTTTTTTATAAGTTTTGTCTATAGAAGTAAATGTATTTATTATTAAAAGCTATAATATGTTTTTTATTTAGTTTGTAAATTGGTATCAAAATAAAATTCGAAGTATGGAAAATCAATCAAACGACATTAGCAAGTGCCCCTTTCACAACGGAAGCATCAATAATGCAGCTGCAACCGGTACAAAAAATCATGACTGGTGGCCAAAACAATTAAGAGTAAATATACTGAGACAGAATTCAGTATTATCAAATCCTCTGGACGCTAATTTTAATTACAGCGAAGCTTTTAAAAGTCTTGATCTTGAAGCGGTAAAAAAAGATTTACACGAACTTATGACTGATTCACAGGATTGGTGGCCGGCAGATTTTGGTCATTATGGAGGTTTGTTTATCAGGATGGCCTGGCATAGCGCAGGTACATACCGTGTTGAAGACGGACGTGGTGGCGCCGGTGGGGGACAACAGCGTTTTGCTCCTCTTAACAGCTGGCCAGACAATGTAAGCCTGGATAAGGCGCGAAGATTATTATGGCCCATCAAACAAAAATATGGACAAAAAATTTCCTGGGCTGATTTAATGATATTAACCGGAAATGTGGCGTTGGAATCAATGGGATTTAAAACATTTGGTTTTGCAGGAGGGCGTGCTGATGTTTGGGAACCGGACGAAGCCGTCTATTGGGGATCTGAAACCACATGGCTGGGGGGAGACGAACGTTATAAAGATGGTTCTGAAGGTGTCACAAAAGACCACGGTGTTGTTTCATCTGATGATGATGCAGATGGTCATATTCATTCCAGAAACTTAGAAAAACCTCTGGCAGCGGTACAAATGGGGCTTATATACGTAAACCCTGAAGGACCTGATGGAAATCCTGATCCTATTGCTGCAGCTAAAGATATCAGGGATACCTTTGGCCGTATGGCAATGAACGATGAAGAAACAGTAGCCTTAATTGCAGGAGGACATACTTTTGGTAAAACGCACGGCGCTGCCTCTTCTGAGCATGTAGGTGAAGAACCCGAAGCAGCAGGTTTGGAACTGCAGGGCCTTGGCTGGAAGAATAGTTATGGTTCGGGCAAAGGTGCCGATGCAATTACAAGCGGACTTGAGGTTATCTGGACAAAAACTCCTACGCAATGGAGTAATAACTTTTTCGAGAATTTATTCGGTTTTGAATGGGAACTTTCTAAAAGCCCGGCAGGGGCGCAGCAGTGGGTAGCGAAAAATGCTGAAGCAATTATTCCCGATGCTTTTGACAGCACTAAAAAACATTTACCAACGATGCTTACCACGGATTTGTCTTTAAGATTAGACCCTGTCTATGAAAAAATATCGCGTCGTTTTCTGGAAAATCCCGATGAGTTTGCAGATGCCTTTGCACGCGCATGGTTTAAATTAACGCATCGTGATATGGGACCAGTTTCCCGTTATCTGGGACCCGATATTCCTCAGGAAGAGCTTTTGTGGCAGGATCCAATTCCGGAAGTAAATCATCCGTTAATAGAAGAGAATGATATCAGTCAACTAAAAGAAAAGATACAAAATTCGGGATTAAGTACTTCTCAATTAGTAGCTACAACCTGGGCATCGGCTTCGACTTTTAGAGGATCGGATAAACGTGGCGGTGCCAATGGCGCACGTATTAGACTAGCTCCTCAAAAAGACTGGGATGTCAACAATCCTGCACAACTTAAAGAAGTTTTAGCGAAACTGGAAAATATTCAAAATGAATTTAACGCCGGTCAAACCAACGGAAAAAAAGTGTCACTTGCTGATGTAATAGTTTTAGCCGGAGGGACAGCAATTGAGAAAGCAGCTAAAGAAGCAGGATATACTATCCGTGTACCTTTTTCAGCAGGTCGTATGGACGCTTCTCAGGAACAAACCGATGTAGAGTCCTTTGGATACCTTGAACCAAAGACAGACGGATTCCGTAATTTTCGAAAAGCAAAATCAAGAGTTGCTACAGAAGAACTTCTGATTGATAAAGCAAACTTGTTAACCTTAACAGCACCGGAATTAACTGTTCTTTTAGGCGGGCTTCGTGTGTTGGATATTAATACTGATGGTACAAAAAACGGTGTTTTTACACATCGCCCGGGTAAACTGACGAATGATTTTTTTATAAATCTTTTGGATATGAATACCCAATGGCAGGCGGTTTCAAATGATAAAGAGCTTTATACAGGAAATGACCGTACCACTGGTCAGCCAAAATGGATTGGAACACGTGCCGATCTTGTGTTTGGATCTAATTCAGAATTGAGAGCCATTGCTGAGGTTTATGCCAGTGCTGACGCTCAGGAAAAATTCGTAAATGATTTTATCGCTGTATGGAATAAGATAATGAATCTGGACAGGTTTGATTTAGTCTGATCATCTTTGGTTAATTTATTAAATTAAAAAAAAATGTATATCAGACAGAATCCAAAAGGTTAGAACATTTAGAATTAAAATTGATAAAATGAGCCCGATATTGTATCGGGCTCATTTTCTTTTAGATCTGAACAAAATAGCACAAACCAAAAACAAGTAAACTTTTATCCAAGATCGATTGAAATTGGCATTTTGTTCATCTGCTATCCTCAGAAATTAGAACTGAGACGGCTATTTTGTTTGTCCTGTGACGGAATGTTTTAAAAATTACCCCATTTTAAACCTAACATAAACTCCAGTTTTTATCCAGAAATTCATCTTCTCCAGGCTCCTCAGTCTTATAAGCAATGGCTTCCGGAATAGAGTTCTTAAGTATGTTGACATGTACAATGGTATTTTCCTTAATGCTGTCAAGCTGTCTCAAAACCTCCTCGAGTTCGTCAAGACTGCTGACTTCAAAACCTTTACCTCCAAATACATCAACGAGCTTCGCATATTTCCAACGGTGCATTTCGTTGTAATCATAAACATCGTTTAAATCAGGAACGCTATATTCTACCTTGTCTGCACCACGAAACGGATTTGGATTAACAAGCATTTGTTCAATACCATAAATACCATTATCTAAAACAAAAACAATAGTGTCGTGTTTCAGTTTATTCTGTGTAGATATGGCCTGACAGGTTTCCTGAAAAGCACCATCCCCAACAAATACTACAGGCCTTTTATCAGGTCTGGCACATTTTATTCCTGTTGCCGCAGGAACAGAATAGCCTATCGAAAGCCACGATGCTTGCGCTATGAATCCGTTAGGTTCTGCAATACGGATGCCTTGAGCACCCAACAGAGGAAAACCCGCATCGGCAACCACTATGTGTCTCTCGTCTATAAAATTATTGATTCGCTTAAAAAATGTATCATAAGTAAGCACCGGTTTCCCTTTTTTTATTATCCTGTCATCAGCTACAAAAAACGATTCAGGTAACTTCTTCGCATCATACATTTCGTAAGCACTAAATTTAACTTTAGTAAGTTCGTCTTTCAGGAATAGCATAAAATCTCTTAGCGATACATTGGCCACATAAGAAGCACCAATCCTTACACCGCTGTGATTGGCAAGTACAGTATCTTCTTTCCAGACATCAAACCCTCCCAGATTTTTGCCGGTGGTCCATACGCCAAGGCCAATTTTTAACTGCGCTTTTTCGAATTGTTGCTTGACATCTTTTGGCGATGCCTTGCCATTAAAAACACCTTTAAACTTAGGATGGTTTTCGGATACGATTGATTTCCCGAGTATAGAGGTCACAAATTCAGTATCGGTACTTTCGATCAGGTCCAGGAATTCCTTTTGAATACCGTAGCGCTGGATTTCAATACCGCCCCAGAAAATAATTTCTTTTCCTCTTGCCATTGCAGCTACTCTTTGAGCGGCCTTGCGCGCACTTGTTTGACACTTAGACGCCTCTCTTTCTGCCAATGGAGTGACAGGCGGATTGCATTCCATTCGCCATATATCTTCAAAAACTTCAAGATAAACCGGTCTTCCATATAAAATACAGGCATTTAAAACTGCATCAATTTTATAAGGAGCATCTGATGAACCTGTGACTTGTTCTGCCGCAACGGTAACGTTTCGGAACACATTGATGTTACTGTACATATCACCCGTCATATGTGATGCCAACATGCCCTGAACGAGACTTCGTTGCTGGTCTTTGTTGGTCGGAGCTCCATTAATGACAAGCACGGGACAGTGCTCTACATAAGAACCTGCAACTGAATTGAGTAGTGTAAATGCTCCCACGCCATACGTTACCGCTACTGCAGCGAAACCGTTTAGGCGTGCGTAGGCATCAGTGCAATGCCCGGCGTTTATTTCATTGGTGTCGTTAACGATTTTAATTTTTGCATTTTTGTCTTCATGAATCGTATTTAAAAACGGCGCAGTATAATTGCCTGCAATTCCAAATAAATGCGTGAGCCCTAATTGTTCCAGTCGTATTTGCAGGTATTTTGCAACGGAGATTTTTTTCTGTGACATCTTAAATTGGGTTATTCAGGTTACCAGTATTTTCATTGACTTCGAGTGCAGTGCGAATTCCGGACTCGATGGCACCTTCGATCCAGGCATGTTTCAGAGAAGTATGCTCTCCCGCAAAATGTGCTTTTCCATTCCATTCAGTTGAGATGATATGACGCTGCAATAATTGTAACTGGCCGGGATTAAATATTGCCGCTTCACCATAAGCATACGGGTCGCGCATCCAGCTTTGTGTTGCGGCACCAATCAATTTTCCCGCTTTGTTTTTCCGGTCCTTAATGCTTGAGGTAATTACAGCAAGGTTGATAATGCGCTGCTGTTCCTTCTCGTCATCGGAGTGCATGATGGCGAGGTTTTTAAGCGCATAAAAATACCTGTCGTCGTCGTCCATAGAATCCCAACGGCTTGCTTCGTCAGACCAGCAATAAGACGCCAGCACGACACCATGTCCTTTACTCCCCAAATCATTGCTCGGATAATAGGTAAAACGATTTGAAAAATCAGTAATCGTACCGCCGCCAACAATATTATAAGGCGCTTCCTGCCACCATTTCTCACGAAATTCGAGCAATATTTTAGTAGCAGAATCGTAGTGCAGTTCGCGGATTGCTTTTCGTTTATGCTGCTTAAATTGTGGTGTTACGTACACATGTCGTAATGCCGAAAAGGGTATGGTGACAATCACTTCATTAAATTCCAAATCACCGACCGGCGTTTTTAATGCTTTGAACCCTGCGTCTTCATAAAACTGAAAGTCACGTTGCACTTCAATATCCACTTCTATCTTTACCTTGTCGTTAATGAGTGTCATTTTGGTCATCCTACAGTCAAAATAGGTATTTTCTTCGAGACTATGCGCTTTAAAGAACGCATTTGGCAGTACGTCGCTTCCGCCAACAATCTCTACAAACCGGGTAGAATCCTTGATGATATTTTGCTCAATAAAACTCTGGATAAAATCATAGGCCATCCTGGACTCCAGATTTTGCATGACCCCAATCATCTCGATGGCATTCTCTGAATACATCGAATTTTCCTTTAAGAAACGACGCATCGAATATTCTCCGTAGCGCTCGATTAACAAAGGCCAGTTTTTCTTAGGATCTTCTTTAATAAAATCCTTAAGCGGATTAATGAGATTAGCCATTAACTGGTCGGCACGCATGTTTTCGCTGCTACCGAGATGAAAGTCCAGTAGTTTGTTGACATCGACAGTCGTAGTTGTATTTTTTGGGATATATTCATTTTGAACAACACGTTTGCGGTTAACGTAGAAAAGGGAATTTCTGGTCACCTCCGGCTCCGGTTTAGTGGGGTCTGCCTGATGTGCAATTGCCTGCTCCTTATCGACAGACAGATAATAAAAAGGCTCGGTTTTGAGCCCGAGTTTATCAATGTATTTGAGCACCATATGGTGTATGGTTGGGATGCGCATCGCACCGGCTTCGCCATACACACTGTCGTCTTCAAAATATTTTTTGCTTTTAGAATTCCTGAAAGTCTTGATTCTGCCGCCAACACGTGTGTTTGATTCGACTATCGTAACATTATGGCCAGCCTGTTTTAACAGAGCTGCAGCTACCATTCCCGCCATTCCGGCACCAATGATTAATACGTCTTTTGGTTTATTCGTACGCGGGATTCCGTTGTCAATGTACTTTAAGTATTGCTGGACAATATGGTCGTCGTCTTCGTCGAGTAAGCCGTGTAAATAGTTTTCCATGATCAGGTGGTTTAGTTTATTGGTTTATTCTTTTAGCGAATGAAATTCTTTAACAAATAAAGTCAGTAAAATCGGAATTTTTAAGCGTAATTCTACCTGTTTTTATATTGTAGCATACGGTATTTTTAATTTTTACAGATCAAAAGCACTTTTTTTATGGCAGCAATCCTATTTTATTGTTTTACTCCATTTAAAATTGTAATCCAAAGGCGATACAATCAAAGATGGCTAACCTTCATTTGTATGATTAGGAGATCGTCTTTCTGCTATAACTATTTCAGAAACAAAGTTTATTAGTGGACTTTCTGGTTTGTTTGAAGAATAATAGTTAACTTACTATGTCTGTGCATGAATTTGAAAACTGCATATTTTTTTTAGAAAAAGCATGGGTTTTCTCCAGACCAGCTTTCTTAAAAAAAATAACATATAGGTCAGAAAAAATATTGTGAAATTCAAAAGGCCATAGGAAAACCGAACAATTGCAGTAAAAGCTAAAAAAATTGAATGATGGAAATAAATGTAATTGATCTATTAGGAAAATGGAATTTAGTTTCCTTTAAAATGGCTTTTGGTTCTATAAAGTGGAACTGGGGTAGAAATGCAAAGGGAGCAATTACTTATGAACCAAATGGAAAAATGTCTGTTGAAATCAGAGCGGAGAAATCTGCATTTCCTTATATCAGTAATTTAATTTTTAATAATATTCTTTCTTATAGTGGAAGGTACAGGATTCACGATAATCTGGTTATTCATAGTATTGAGTATTCTTCTCAAGAATCCTGGATTGGCACAGATTTAATCCGGGAGATTGAAGTGCTTAACAAGAAGACATTGGTTCTGCGAGGTCGTAGTAAAGTTTTTAGTGTTATCCTTTCGTGGACAAAACCTTAATCAGAGGAATTTGTCTGCCTTGAGTAAATATCATAAAGAAACAAGTTTAAAAAATGTACTTGTTTTTATATCGTAACATCTGTAGCCTGCAAGCGCTCCAGTTCAATTTGAGCAAGATAAAAACTATAAGTAGCAGTTATTAAATCTGATTCTGCAGTTCTTAAGGCATCTTCTGTAATATTGAGCTCTATTCTTGTTGAGGTTCCATTTCTATACTGTTTTTCTGTAATTTGATAGCTCTTTGTTGCAGCTTCTACTACCATTAATTGTTTTTTTACGCTCGTCGATGATTCCGTAATAAGAGCAATAACATCTGCTATATCTGACGCTAATAGTTTTTTAGCAACCTGTATTCTTAAGGTAGCTTGAGTATTTTCATATTTTGCTGTCTGTACTTTTGATTTTATGGCATTACCCAGCATTATTGGAATATTCATTTTTATTCCAATGTAAGATGTATTTGGATACAGAGATTTGTCATACTCTAAACTATTTGCTTGTGTTTGAATAGTATATTGTCCAACTGCCTTGATGGTAGGGAAGGCATATCGTTTTGCCATTTCTACATTTTTTGCCGTCATATCCTCATTAAACTGCAAAATTTTAATACCAGGCTTATTTATAGCCGCATCATTATAGATTTGCTCAGCATCTGGAATTATGGGAAGTTCAGTATTGGTATATCTTAAAGTATCGGTAAGTATGATATCCTGTTTTAAATGGGCTCCCATTAATAAATTTAAACGTGATTTACCGGATGTTAAAGTATTTTGCAGTTTTAGTATATCCGGTTCAATTCGGTAGTAGGATGCAAAGGCGCTCAAAGTGTCGGCTTCAGAAATTTTGCCTTTAGAAAAAAGAAAGCGGGCATCTTCTAATATTTTACGATTTCTTGTCAGGCTTTTATTCTGTAATTGTATCTTTTTTTCCAGAATGACAACTCTTAGGTAAACCTGTTCCACTTCTGTCCGCAGATCAATTTTACTGGCATTATATTTTAATTGGCTTTGTTTTTCCTCAAGCAGATTAATTTCGTGTCTTTTGTATTCTGGAAGATTTAATATTGGCATCTCCATTAGTAAGTCTGCATTAGACTGATCTTTTCCGGAAGGACGTGAATAGCCGACTAAATTGGATCCTGCAATAGTATTAAAAGCAGCTGGTTGTTGAAAATAATGATTGGTCTGAGTGTTAATTTCTACTCTTGGTAATAACGTGCTTTTTTCAAAAATTGTGTTTTGCTGAGCAATACCAATAGCAATAGAATCTACTTTTAGTTTTCGATTGTGTTGAATTGCAATTGCAATAGTTTCCTCAAGAGAAATCTCTTTTTGCGCTAATAGCGATTGCGTTCCAAATAAAATAAACGCGGCTACTATCAAAAATAAAAGTCTGAAAGTAAACTGGTAAAACTTTTGTGTGCTGTAATGTTTCATAACTTTTTGTGGTTACTCTAATTAATTTTTATAGATATGCTAGAAAATAAAGCCTGAAAAGTATCAGGCTTTACTCAGGAGACTAATTAGATGGCTGTCCAAAATCCATCATTCTTAGCACTTGGGATATATTCTTCAGCAAAAATATTGGGTTGATAGCCTTCTGCTTCAAACAGGTATCCTATAGATTCATCCACAAGCGTTTTTAACTGCTCCTGATCAATCCCTAAAAGTTTTCCTGCCGATTTTAAGATGCGTCCCCCAACCATTACTGTGTCTACATTACTTCTATCAGCAGCATGTACTACAGCTCCTATAGCATTTAATGCAGGATAAATATTGATGTCGTCTGTACGTAATAAAACGATATCTGCTTCTTTACCTGGTTTTAAACTACCAGTTTTGTCTCCTAATCCAGCTACAATAGCTCCGTTTATGGTGGCAGATTCAAGGATATCCTTAACACTCATATGATGTAGTGAACTTTTATCACCATTATATCTGCGATTTTGTCCAAAAGCACGCTGTAATGAAAAAGCAACACGCATTTCGGTAAACATATCACCGCCATAAGCGCTTTCAAGATCAGTTCCAATTGCTGGTTTTAATCCGTTTTGTATAGCTCTGTCATAAGGGAATACACCTTCCTCCAATGCATATTGTGCATCAGAACGCGGATCAATAATTACCTTAACTCCAGATTCACTAATTATTTGCCAGGCTTCGTCTGTTAGTCCTGTAACATGATTAAAGATATTGTCTGGTCCCAGCAAGCCTTCTTTTTGAAATGATGGTAATAATGCAGACATTTCGGCTCCAAGCATTTCAGTTATAATTGGCAGATTCAATTTTCTCGCAACACTCCAATTGTCTCTGTCGGGTTGAGAAAACATAGCCAATTGAACCAATTGGTCTTTTGATTGAAAACGTTCTTTCTGTAGGCGTTCCAAATCTTCTGGCCAATGGTTTTCCCAATCCCCCGCCAGAGGTTTTCCCGGAGCATACAAAGCTCTAATTCCTGAATCTTCCAAAGCATCAATAGAAAATTCACTATGAGCTGCTGTTCGGGCATTGTGCGAAGCATCAATTACAGTTGTAACTCCGGAATCAATACAACTTATCATATTTAATAGTGTACCGGTGTACATATCCTTTGGGCGATAGTGTCTTGCAAAAGCAAAGTGAATATCACTTACATAATCGGTTAAATTCTCTACATTAGGCATTAATCTTCTTAAAGAACCTTGCCAGGCATGTCTATGGGCATCAATAAGTCCGGGAATAGCAATCATTCCTGTAGCATTAATAATTGTAGCACCCTCGGCTTCCAGATTGTGACCAATAGCCTCGATTTTACTATCTGTAATCAATATATCCCCTTTAACGAAATTTCCGACAGCATCATCCATGCTAATAATTGTAGCTCCTTTTATTAATATTTGGCTATCACTACTATTTGTGATACTATTGTTTTTTATTCTTTTCATTTTATTTAATGTTATTGTTATTTTATTAATTAAGCGGTTTTTAATATTGCCATTTTTGTTGATTTTTTGCGCTCAATACTAATTCTGATCAGAGTCATAATTATGGCGACACACCCAAAGAAAAGTGCCACATAAGGCAATTCATTAACACCATAAGCTGCAATTACAGCTCCTCCCGTCAGTGTTCCAATCGTAATTCCGAAATTTGCAAATGAGGCTGCCATTCCATTGGAAAATTCCAAAGCACCAGGCGCAGCAGAGCTGATAGAAGAGGTCGCGATTAAAAATCCGGGAGCATAAGCCACTCCCCACAAGGTGATTAATGGGACAATCCAAAAGATTGAGATGCCGGACAGGTACAAAAAGATTGGTATAATAATATTACAAGCTGCAATAAATCCTATTGTTGTTGCAGGGATATTTCTGCTTAACACCTTTCCAGCCAGCCAGGTTCCTGCCAAACCTGCAATACCAAAGAGAAACATGAAATAGCTAATGGAAATTGCGTTAATCTTCTTTACATCATAAAGGTATCCGGCAAAATAGCTATAAAGTGAAAATTCTGCCGCAAACATAAATAGTATCATTAAAAGACTAAGTATTACAGATGGATTTTTAAGGATTTTTACCTGACTTCCAATTGTGGGCTTGACTTTTACAGGCATTGCAGGCATTACGCGATATACACATAGTAATGCCAGGAGACATATGACAGATTGGAAAACAAATGAATACTGCCACGTGAATAGGGAAGCTAAATAAGTTGCCAATGGTATGGTACTTACCGTTGCGATGCTAACACCGCTTAAAGCAATGGCCATCATTTTGTGCTGATCTTTTTCCTGGGCTACATTAATAACTGCTGCAATTGCTGCCGCATAATAAACAGAATGTAAAAATGCAGGTAATATTCTAATGGCTAGCAAAAGCCAAAATGGCGGTGAAAAGCTTGAAACAACAGAGGCTATCAAAAACAGGGTTAAACTTGCCATCATCACTTTTTTTCTATCGAAGCCAGAAGATAATAAGCTCATAAAAGGACCGGCAACAGCGACAACAAATGCAAAAGCACTCATTAGAATTCCCGCTTGATCCATTGTGATTTGATAATGTGCTGCTATCTGAGGCATGATACCAATTACAGCAAATTCTGCAGTAAGGATCCCAATAACTCCCAAACAACTGGCATAGGCTATTTTTTTCATTTTATTTTTATTTAATTAATTGTGTTTCTGCTAGAATTAGGCATAGGGAATCCGTATCCAAAAAAAATGGATAAATGAATACGCAAGTAATTCACAAAATAAATTGTATACCTACGGGCTAATAAGAGTGATTGATTTTTTTAGTATTGAACTTCTGCTGCGTCCTTATTGACAAATAAGTTCCAAAATTGTTCGGCCACCATATCAGGAGTATGTGTGGTGCTTTCAGCATTCATGTAATTATTTACAGTTAAAGTGCCTACATATATCCCGTCATCCTTCAAACGCTCATTTAGTTGAATTGCCAGATTACGAATACCTGCTTTCCCAATAGAAAGTGATCCATACATTGGATGTGGATAAGAAGAAAGTCCTCCGCCGGTAATTAATACGCTTCCCTTGTTTTTCTTTAAATCTTCGTATAAAAATTTTACGGCATCGAGAGCTCCGCCAACATTTACTTTAAAATCCTCAGATAAGGATTCAGAGGATGCTGTTAAGATATCTTGTTCTTTAAATAGTGCAGCATTGTATAATAATACATCAACACCTCCAAGTTTTTGTTTTAAGTCATTAATAGCAGATTCTAAAGAAATTTTATCGCCGGCATCTGCAGCAAAAAAGTAAGTTGTATAACCTAAGTTAGAAAGTATTGTAGAGAGTTTATTCCCGTTTTCAGCATTGCGACTTATTAGTCCGATTTGATACCCTTGTTCACCAAATTTTTTAGCCACTGAGATACTTAGACCTTTTCCGGCACCAATAATTACGATTGATTTTTTCATGATATTATTTGTTTAAATTTCTTAAGCAAAGTTACATCGGGTTAACCGTTGCTAAATTACACCAAACAAATAAAAGGATGCGAAATTCAATCAAATTCCGCGATAGCCTTTTGGCGTTTCTCCTTCGTTCTTTTTGAAAAAGTTGATAAAGTGTGGTAACTCTTCAAAACCCAAACTCCATGCAATCTCAGATATTGACCACTGTGTATGTTTCAACAGTATTCTTGCCTCCTGCATAATTCGTTCAGAGATTATAGTTGTTGTTGTTTTACCTGTGCTTTCTTTCATTACTTTATTTAAATGGTTTACATGAACAAGTAAGGATTGAGAAAAGTTTACAGGAAAACGCATATTGAGTCTTTGTTTGGTGGATTCTATTGGGAATTGGCGCTCCAATAACTCAGTAAATTGTGAGGAGATTCTTGCTGCACCACTTACAGCTTGTTTTACAATTGCAACCGACTGTATTTTTAATGCTGAATGTATGATCTCGAGAGTTAAATTACTTAAAACGTCATACTTATAATAATAATCAGACTCAATTTCAAGAACCATCTTATTGAAAATAGCATAAAATTGTTCATATTGTTCTTCTGTTAGCGGTACAACAGAATGATTGATATCTTTAAAAACAGGATAATCCTGAAAATACTGTACTGCAGAATTATGAAAAAAATCAGCGGTAAAGATGCTAAATACTCCGGATTGATTGTCGTCCATAGGTTCCCAATGATATGGGGTCTGAGGATTGGCAAAGACAAGAACATAGTCTTTTATATGGGCTATTTTATCGCCATAATAATACTTGTTATGTCCTTTCATCAGGCTTATTTTAAAGAATTCTTTACGTCCAAAAGAAGAACACTTAGACTTTGCTTCTCCAAGATCTTCTAATGGAAATACATTAAAATGCCCTGCCTGTTGTTTTATGTGGTGCGGTACAAGATTATTATAATAATCATAAAATCCGTTGATACTTTGTGAATTTTCCATGATGCAAAGTTATAAAAAACAAATATTATCAATTTCTTTTTTTAATGTTAAAATAGAAGTCGATAACAAAAACTAACCAAATTTTATTAGTTTAACTAAAAAAAATCGGGGTATGGAGTAGTAAATTATTTTTTATCTAAATAAATACATTTAAGTTGTTAACTGTCACTTTTCGAGTTTTTATTTAAAATTAAGAAAGAAGCCAATTGTGTGAATATGGATTAAAAACAGATTATTTTATACTAATGCCATATCTGTTTTCTTAGCAATATTAGTTCAGATTATACTTTTAATATAGAAATAAAAGTCTTTTAATAATATGGAATAGTGAGTAAAATAAGCTGTCTTTAGATTTCAAAAAGTAGTGAACGCACTTTTTTAAGATTTTTGTATTCTTTTAATTATAAGGGTTTATTTATTGTTATATTTGTTTAAGAAATCACAAAAAAATACCATAGCAAATGCAAAAGAATGTTTTAGTTGGCTTGAAGAAGCATGAAAGCAAATTATTAAATATCTGGACCAGACTTTTATTAGAAAAAGGGTCAACTGATGGTGCAACTGAAGAAGAAGAATCAAAAGAATTTACCTCTCTTTTATTAGACGCTCTTTCAAAAGAAAATGCTGAAGATCTTCATTCAAAAGAGTTCGACAAGGTTTATGACTTAATGATGGGTATTTCAAGTTCAAGAGCGAAACGCGGTTTCTCTCCTCGTGAAAATGCACAGTATCTTATTTCATTTAAGGAAGCAGCTTCTCAAATTTTATCAGAAATAGAGAAAGATGCTGCACGCTTATATGATGCAAATCTTCAATTAGGAGCTTTAGTAGATAATATGACCATCATGACGTTTGAAGCGTTTATGAGAGGGCGCGAAGATGTTATTTCAAGACAAATTGATGAGATCAGCGAGATTTCGACCCCGGTTATCAGAGTTTGGGAAGGTGTGGTAGCATTACCTATCATAGGAACATTGGATAGTTCAAGAACTCAGGTGGTAATGGAAAATCTTTTACAACAAATTGTGGATACAGGAAGCTCAATTGCCATACTTGATATTTCAGGCGTACCTGCTGTTGACTCACTTGTAGCACAGCACTTAATCAAAACAGTCAGTGCAACACGACTAATGGGGGCAGAGTGTATCATTAGTGGTATCCGTCCGGAAATTGCACAGACAGTGGTACATTTAGGAATCGATCTTACAGGAATTATTACAAAAACATCTCTTGCCAGCGCTCTTCAGACAGCTTTTGATATGCTTCAGCTTACTGTTGTGAAAAGAAAATAATTAATAAATATGGAAAGAATTCCTATACTTAAGATGGGAGATTTTTTGTTGGTTACGATACAAGTAGATTTGTATGACCAACTGGCAGAAAATCTTGAATCTGATCTAATAAATACTATCAATAAATACAGCTCAAAAGGGGTATTAATTGATATCTCTGCAGTATCAATAATTGACTCTTTTATGGGGCGTATTTTAGGTAACATAGCTGTAATGTCAAAAATTATGGATGCGCAAACAGTAGTAGTGGGTATGCAGCCGGCAGTCGCTATTACACTTGTTGAACTTGGGTTATCATTAAACGGCGTGATCAGTGCTCTTAATGTTGAAAAAGGCATGGATCTTCTTCGCGCAAAAATGTATAATGGCGATAACGACGAGTTTGCAGATGATAACAACGACTACTAAAGAAGAAGTACCAATTATAAAGGAACAGGATGTGGTACCATTGCGTAACCGCGTACGCGATTATGGTATTAAAGTAGGAATGAGTATTCTAAATCAAACCAAATTAATAACAGCAACTAGTGAACTTGTCCGTAATCTATTAAAATATGGCGGTGGCGGTAAAGTAATTGTAGAGGAAGTTAATAATGGGCGTGATTATGGGGTACGAGTAACTTTTATTGACAATGGACCAGGGATTGCAGATATTGATCTTGCTATGAAAGACGGATATAGTACCGGAAAAAGTTTAGGACTGGGATTACCCGGTACCAAAAGACTCGTTAATGAATTTAATATTCACACAGAATTAGGAAACGGAACAACTGTTACCATAATAAAATGGAAAAATGGATAATACTTTTTCCAGTTGCAAAATTGATGACCGTAGCCTTATTGCTTTTATAAAAAGGGAAATTCATAATCTTGCACTTCAAATAGGTTTTACTCCGCATCGCGCTGCTGAAACAGATATTATTGTTGCGGAACTTACCTCAAACATTATTAAATTTCCCGGAAACGGCGAACTTTTATATCGCAGTCATCAAACTGATGGTAAAAAAGAGATCGAGATATATTGTCTCGACAATGGAGCAGGAATTGAGAATGTGTTCAAAATAATGAGTGATGGTTACTCAACTTCTAATACTTTAGGACAGGGTTTGGGAGCTATAAAAAGATTGAGCAATGAATTTCAAATTTACTCCATGAAAGGCTGGGGTACGGTTCAATATATAAAAATTTGTGATCACGCTGATTTTAAGATTGCTCCTGCGGCTCCGGGACTGAATTTTTCTGCTCTTAGCGTAAATTATCCCGGTGAAAGAGTTTGTGGAGACGGTTATCATATTAAATATACGACAAAAGGGTTTCAAATATTTGTTGGGGATGGTTTAGGTCACGGATTAAATGCTCATGGAGCAGTTGAAATGGCGATAAATGCTTTTAAAGAATCCACATCAAATGAAACTACGACAATATTGAGAGAAATTCATGATGCGGTTAAAAAGAGCAGGGGACTTGTCGCTACAGTTGCCTCTGTAGATTATAAGACACAAACCTGGAATATTTGCGGAATTGGTAATATCAATACCCGAATTTACAATGGTCTTGAAAATAAAACCTATACGCCGTATAATGGTATTTTAGGACATAATATTCCAAGAACCCTTAATAGTACAATAGTTCCTTATCAAAAGCATCAAATAATTATCATGCATAGCGACGGCTTGAGAACAAGATGGAATCTTAATGATTTAGTTTCAATTATAAAACAGAATCCCAGCATAATTGCTTCCTCTTTGTTAAAGGACAATATCAGAGGTACGGATGATGCAACTGTTTTAGTCGGGAAAATAAATTAGGCAACATGAAAGAAGTAGTTAGAATAAATTTAGATAATGAAATGGACCTAATACTGGCCCATAAAAGATCTATGAAAATAGCTGAAATGTGCGGAATGCCAACTTCGGCTCAGACCAGATTTTCTACTGCAGTATCTGAAGTTGCGAGATGTTCAATAGCAAACGGAAAAGATTCTGTTCTTACGCTGGGTATCAATGTGATCAAAGCGACACAAAAAGAGATTGTTGCTATACTTACAGATTCGGTAGACTTAAAAAGATGCAATCCGGAAGCTTTTAAATATGCAGCAAAAATTTCAGGTAATATTGAATACAGCTTTGCAGATAATTATTCCATCACAACTTTAAGTCATCAGGTTACTTCACCCGGACTTTTATCAGATACAAAAATAAAAACACTTGCGGATTATTTTAAATACGAACCACCCGTTTCACCATATGATGAAATAAGAAAAAAAAATATTGAGCTTATTGCACTTTCTGAAAAATTGGGTGAAAGTGAAAATAGGTACAGGCAATTAGCCAATACTATTCCGGTACTGATTTGCATTGTAAATGACCGAAACAATATTTTACTGGCGAACGATTCGCTGAAACAAATTTTGGAAGCAGTATTTCTTAATTTTGATAAAAGAGAGATAAGTTCATTTATTCATCCTGATGATATTGATGTTATCATTGAGAATTGGAATAAGGTCAAGAAAAACCGATCGCAGTTTTCCGGTGAAGCAAGAATTAAAAAAGGTTCATCATACATATGGCATTTGATATCAATTGTTCCTAATTCTACAGAGGATGGAACTTTTAATAACTGGCTTATTTATTTTGTAGATATCAATGCCCAAAAAACGGTTGAAGAAACGCTTAAAAATAACTCGGAGCTGAAACTGATACAAAGTGAATTAGAAAATGCAAATTCTAAATTGGTATTCAAAAATAAAGAATTACAGCAATTTGCTTATATCGCTTCTCATGATTTGCAAGAACCTCTGCGTAAAATAATGATTATGTTGTCCCGGGCCGGAGAACATTTTTCAGAACAACAGAAGACAGAATATTATTTTGATAAAATGACCAGTGCGGCAGGACGAATGTCCAGCTTAATTGCTGATGTTTTAAATTATTCACGCGTAGATAATAGGGAATTAAAATTCACTGAAGTAGATCTTGATGAAATCGTCACGGAAACCATGAGCGATTTAAGTCTGATAATTGAGGAGAAAAATGCAATTGTAAACGTTGGCAAATTACCTGTTGTCTCAGGCTTGAATGTTCAGCTTAGGCAGCTTTTTTTCAATTTAATAAACAACGGACTAAAATTTAATAGTACACAGCCTATTGTAACTATTACATCTGGTGATGCTGCACACTCCGCTATTTCTATAGATACTTTCAGTCCCGAAGGCAAGTATCACATAATTACTATCGCAGATAATGGAATTGGTATGGATAGTGAATATTCTGGTCGTATTTTTGACATGTTCCAGCGTTTACATCAGCGTGATCAATATGGTGGTAATGGGATAGGTCTTGCACTGTGCAAAAGAATTATAGAAAACCACAATGGTATTATCAATTTTACCAGCCAGCCAGGTAAAGGGACTACATTTTTTATCTATCTTCCTAAATAATAGTTGTTTTCAATTAAATGCGGTTTAAAATTTGGCCGAGAAACAAGAACGTGCTAAAATATGTACTTTCAGTTCTTTAATACCAACAAAAACCCGACAGATTTTTATAGCCTGTCGGGTTTTATTTTTAAACAATATACTTTATTTATTCAGCCGCTACAATGTTTACGGCGTTTAAGGCTACTTCATTAAGGAGGCAATCTGCTTCTTTTTCTTCTGCCAGTGTTTGGGTTAAGAATTTGGCTGCATCGTTTTCTCCAAGTGTTTTGGCAAAAGCTACCAGTGTTCCGTAAGTAGCAATTTCGTAGTGTTCAATTTTTTGCGATGCGGCTATAATTCCTGCATCTCTTACAGCGCCGGGTTCTGTTTCCTCCAGAATGCTGTCTCCTTCCTTTAAAAGTCCCGCCATTGCTTCACATTTTTTTCCTTCTGCTTTTTCCCCCAAAAGATCAAAGACATTTTCCAGACGTGCCACTTGGTTCAGGGTTACGGCATGGTGTTCTTTAATAGTTGATGCGAGAGCTGCAGAGGTAGCATTGGCGGCCATTTTTGGCAAAGCACTCACCAGGGCATTTTCTGCCCAGTAAATATCTTTTAGACTGTCAATAAACAATTCCTTAAGTTCTTTTGCTGCACCGCTTACGGGTTGTACAATAGTTTGTTTGCTGCCTTTTACAGTAGTTTTTGTATCGTTTTGTTTTTCTGAATTTTTCATAAAAAATAGATTTTAGTTGTTTGTTAATTGTATAGGTTGGTTTCTCTTTCCCAGAATCGGTGCTTGCCCATTGCGGAGATAAATTCCTGCGCAAATTCTGCACTTGCAACCTCACTGGTAATGATAAGACCCTGATCTTCATTGGTGATTTTAGAGGCAAATGGTGCAGCATTCAACACGGCAGAAGCAGCTCCGTCGGCTCCTATTACCTTGCAGTGTTTATAAGCATCATTTAAAAACTCATTGACATCATCGCTGTCGGTAAGTACACTCAGGCCTAATCCGTCCGGAATATAAACAGCATCAAAAAGTACAGATGATTCGGTAAGAAAACTGAAATCTACATGAATCTCCCCATCAGCATCTGTCAGTATCGATCCAAGATGAGGGGCAATAATACAGCCTTTGGCATCTTGTTTTAATAAAGCACTTTTGATATTCATGACGGCGGCTTCAGAAACTCCGTCTGCTGCTATAATAGCCACTTTTCTCGAGGCAATTGTAGAGGAGTTGGTTGGGTTTTTAAGCATCGTTAACGCATTAGAAGAATCCACAGATGATTTTATTGTTTTTGGTTCCTGATTTCCATTTTCATTTTCAGGAGATACACCATGATTTAAAGGTGTTTCCAAAACAGGAGGAACTGTAGCGCCAAGGCCGATAGCTACTTTTTCAGCTAAATCCCTGTCTACCTGAGATAAGAGGCCAAGCATTCTGACGCGTATAGCGGTAGTTTCTACCTTACCCAATTCAAAACGCAATGCTTTGATGATATGGCTTTTTTCTGTTGATGTCTGACTGTTGAAGAATAATTTAGCCTGTCCGAAATGATCTGAAAAACTTTCACTTCTTTCCCTTACTTTATGAGCATCAATACGTTCTTCAAAACTTGAAAATCCACCTTCGGCAATTTTAGCCTGATATGGACATCCGCCTCCCAGAGAATTGGGATGATAACTTACACGGCCTGTGTTTATTTCCTGGCGCATGTGTCCGTCGCGTTGATTATTGTGTACAGGAGCTACACTTCTGTTAATTGGAATTTCGTGGAAATTTGGACTTCCCAGTCTGGATAATTGCGTATCAGTATAAGAGAATAAACGTCCTTGTAATAAAGGATCATTAGAAAAATCTATTCCGGGAACAACGTGTCCGGGGTGAAAAGCAATCTGCTCTGTTTCTGCAAAGAAGTTATCCGGATTTCTGTTGAGCACCATTCGCCCCACAATAGTGACTGGCACAAGTTCTTCGGGAACCAGTTTGGTAGGATCAAGCAAATCAAACTCATATTTGTTTTCGTCTGCTGAAGGTATGATCTGCACACCTAATTCCCATTCCGGAAAATTCCCCATTTCGATTGCTTCCCACAAATCCTGTCTGTGAAAATCAGGGTTTTTACCCGAAATTTTTTGCGCTTCATCCCAAGCGACCGCATGCGTTCCCAATTTAGGTTTCCAGTGAAATTTCACAAAAGTGGATTCGCCTGCTTGATTGATTAATCTAAAAGTGTGTACCCCAAAACCTTCCATCATACGATAGCTTCTCGGTATAGAGCGGTCTGACATTACCCACATAATCATGTGCATAGATTCCGGCATAAGGGATATAAAATCCCAAAAAGTATCGTGTGCTGATGCGGCTTGCGGAATTTCATTGTGGGGTTCTGGTTTTACGGCATGGATCAGATCCGGAAACTTGGAGGCATCCTGAATAAAAAACACAGGGATATTATTACCCACTAAGTCGTAAATGCCTTCCTGAGTATAGAATTTAACAGAGAAACCGCGAACATCACGTGCTAAATCTGTAGATCCACGTGATCCTGCAACGGTAGAAAACCTTGTAAAAACAGGTGTCTTCAGTCCTTTTTCCTGTAGAAAACCTGCTTTTGTCAATTCGGGAATTGGGTTGGTGACCTCAAAAAAGCCATGAGCTCCAGAGCCTCTTGCGTGTACAATACGTTCCGGAATTCTTTCATGGTCGAAATGTGTAATCTTTTCGCGAAGAATAAAATCCTCTAATAAAGAGGGGCCTCTTTCACCTGCCTTTAAAGAATTATTATCATCGTTAATTCTAACGCCCTGGTCAGTTGTTAAAAACTTGTTAGTACCGTCAGATTTGTTGATAGACAGATCTCTCTGCTTTTCATCTTGTAAATTTTCCATATTGTGAAGTGTTATTGGTTACAAATAAAGCCTGAATCAGAAGTTGATCATCTAACTTCTGTAAAAAAGAAGATAAATTCTTAGTTGTGTTTTTCAAGCAATTTCAAATGTACCTATTGAATATGTGATGAAGTTACATGATTATAATTCCTACATTACACAATTATCATTAAGTGGAGTTTCTTAATAAACAGCTAGTTATGTTTAGTTCACGATTTCTTAAATCAAATCAAATAATAATATAATAAAGCGGCGCAATCTTGTAAATTATTTACATATCGTCATATTACTTTTAAATTATTAAAATTGAAATGAAAATTTAATTAACCCTTAAGTATCAAAAATATGTTTAAGAAAGGTCAAAATGTACAGCAGGAATTTGGTAATCAGGTGATGAAAATAATTGATTTCGAACCGGATTTAATAGAAAACGTCATTACCCAGTGGGAAGATGAACAAGGTACAATTGTTACCGGGAAATTTATGGAGTCACAGCTTTTACCGGCAGACAACTGAGTGATAAAATTAAATATTTTTATACTTTAATATATAGTATACCAAAAAAAATTAAAACTGATTCACAACCCCAAAATATCCCGATGTTTTTGCCAAACAGTTGTACCATCATTGTAACGGCGCAGCAGCTGTACAATCGCATGCTAAAACCGAATAAAAATTTTTTTAAAACGAATGAATCATGCATACCATCTCACCTTGGGCAGCAACTGTGCATGCCGATTTAGAAAACAACTCCGCAATTTGGGAAAAGGATTTTCAAAACTATATTTTTCAGGTCTATAATACAGGCGATTCTTTATGGATCGTGGTCAATTGGCCGGATAAAGGAAAAATCGCTTTTCGGGCCGCTTTCGGTATGAACAGTTGTTTTGAAGTAACCAATTTATTTGATGATGGTGAAGTACTTATAATTGCTTTAGAAACAAGACTGGGTAAGTACAGTACTTCTATTTCATTTCCTAAATCTGATAGTACTTTACTGCATTATACAACAACTTTTAAGGCCAACCTTCCTTTGGTAATTCCGTTTTGGCCGAGGGATATTATTCCTTTAACACAGAGTGGAAATATTGAAAATTCACATGGACATATTCATGTGAACCAGGAAGGCTCCCGTTCAGGAATTGTTTTTGCGAGCATGACCAAACCAAAAACGGGCTCTATTTTCTATTTCCAGGATCTTGGTTCTCTCAGCGACTATTGTCAGGTGACTGAAACTTCACTGGATGATAGTGTGGGAGGAAGCTGGCCTGAAATTGGTTTCCAGTTACCGGTTGCGCAAAACAATCCATTGCCTTCGGATAAGTTGTATATAATTTCGGATGCTTATGTTTTATTTTCCGAAAAAATTATAGAAAATGAAATTCAGGAAACACTTCAATTTTTAAACCATTTAGCAGAAGTTTACTGTGTATTACCACATCCTGAAGTGATCTATCATAATTGGCCGGAAATTACCCAAAGATGCCTTGAAGATCTCCAACAAAACAAAGGCTGCTGGACCCAGACAAAAGGCACACCGTATCTCAATGCCTATATGTGCGATTACGATACGCCCGCAGAGGTTATGGTGCAGCTGGCTGTTTTGATGCCGCTTAATGAATTAAAGGACTGGTACGGCGAAACGCCTCCGGTTTATGATGATCTGCTTGATGGTCTTGATGCTTTTTATGATCCAAAAGTAAAAACTATAAACCGCTGGCTTCCTGAATTAAGTCAGAAACTCGACAATTCCGAGATACAAAAGCAGGAAATGGTCATGGATGCCTGGTATCTGCATCATCCGCTTATGAATCTTGCCCGACTTGCTTTGAAAGGGGAAAAGAAAGCAGAAGAACTGCTTTTAAAATCGGTAGAATTCGCCATCAAAGTCGCCCATCATTTTGATTACCAGTGGCCGGTATTTTATAAGATGGATACCCTGGAAGTAATAAGAAAAGAGACTGCGCCTGGAAAAGGAGGAGAAAAAGATGTGCCCGGATCCTATGCGCATCTGATGTTGCTGCTGTTTCATCTAACCAACGATAAACGTTATTTGAATGAGGCTGAGAAAGCCGTGAAAAAACTAACCGGACGAGGATTTGATATTTTTTATCAGGCTAATAATACAGCTTTCTCTGCCGGGGCTTTACTGGAATTATACAAGATTACCGGCAAGCAGGAATATCTGGATTTGAGTTATGCCTGTATTGCAGGGCTGTTCAAAAATATGCAGATATGGGACTGCCAATACGGATATGGAAAAAATTACCCGAATTACTTTTCTGTTTTCCCTCTTAATGATGCACCATACACAGCAGCATATGAGGAAATGGAAGTATATGCAGGGCTTTCAGAGTATTTGATACAGTCTTCCTCAATAGATCTGCTTCCTTCTCTTAAAATTTTAATACCGGAATTTTTAAAATTTGCCATAAGCAGGTTCCCGTATTATTATCCTCCAAAACTTCCGCAGGAAATGATATCAGAGGAAGTAAAAACAGGTGAGATAGGTAAAGAATTGTGGATTCCGCTGGAAGACCTGTATAATGGATGGAAAAAAAGCGGACAGGTAGGACAGGAGGTATATGGCGCCGGAGTAGGTTTTGGGGTCCTGACAAGACAATACCATAAAGTAAAAGGAGAAGAGTTTTTATTTTTTACCGATTACCCGGTCACCGGATGCAAAAAAGTAAAAAATAGTATTACGCTGACCGTTTTAGGTTGTGCTGATTTTGAATGCAATTTCAGTATTCTTTTTTCAGGGAACGATAAAAAAGACATCGAAGTATCGTATCAAAAGAATTTTATACTACCGGTAAAAAACACTGCCCGCGCAATGCATTACAAGATTCCGGGAAACAGCACCATTAAAATAAAATGGTAAGTAAAAGAATGCTAAAGAAAAAGATGAATTAAATCCATTTAATTTTGCGAAAGATACCAAAGCGATGGCAGCATCTTTGTTAAAAGCATCAAAGTAAATTTTGAATTAATGAAATGCAGGGTGAACAGAGCTGTAATTGAAACCTGTTTAGGCAAGAATATAGTATTGTTAATAATGGAGTTATGTTTATAATACGAAATAACTCTTAAAAAGTAAGTGTTTTGTATGTTTAATTGTATAAGATAAAGTATGAATATTGTAACCGACTGTAAATCAGTATTGGTACATTTGAATAAGTATGAATTAAAATCTAAATTATGAAAACACAATTTACAACAAAAATAGCACTATTGATTATGTTGGCAGGATTGGCTTTTTCATGTAAAAAAAATGAAAATGTACCTGCAAAGAATTACGATAATAAAGCTGATACCTCCGCCACAACAGTAGATACCGTTTGAACTATGGAGGATACAATAAACAGCAGCAGAAATGGCACCACTGGGGCGACCGGTGAAGGCTCAACAGGATCAGGCGCCGAAGGAACTACCCAAAAGGGCAATACTTCTGTCAGAACAGATTCAACAAGCAGTGCCAAAAGCACCAAGGGTAAATAATTTTGCCCTGGTAGGTTGATTATTTAATGTTTTTTACTGCCTGTAGCGCCTGATATCGCTACAGGCTTTTTTGTATTGAAACCCGGTAAAAACATTTTAAAAACCTAAATTTAATCCTGCGTTAGAAAAATTGCCTATTAAACTTCAAAAAAGTACAAGCGTCATAAGAATTTTTTGGCAAGTGTTGAGCCAAGTAATATTAACGAATTGCCAAATTGACATCATGACTCTGAAGTTCTGATGTATTTACAAGACCAAATGAGATTCACTATTAAAAATAAAAGTTATGAAAGCACTGCTGATAGGAGCCACGGGCTCAACTGGAAAATTTCTCTTAAATGAGCTCATACAAGATGATGATTATACTTCGGTAACTATTTTTGTAAGACGTCCAACAGGAAGAACTCACCCCAAGTTGTCTGAACACGTTGTTGACTTTTCTAATTTGAGTCAATACAGTGAACATATCACGGGTGATGTTCTGTTTTCTTGTTTAGGAACTACTCTGAAAGAAGCTGGTTCGAAGGAAAAACAGTGGGAGATCGATTTTGAAATTCCGGCCACATTTGCCGCAATTGCAAGACAAAACCGAGTAAATTCAATTGTTTTGGTTTCTTCATCTGATGCGTCGCCAAAAAGCAGAATCTTCTATTCAAGAATGAAAGGAGAACTGGAGACAGCGATTGCAGAACTTGATTTTGGGCAGTATATAATATTTAGGCCCGGACCTCTTCTGCGCGAAGGAAGTGACAGGACCGGAGAGAAAATACTGGTCAAAACATTAGGCTTTTTCAACGGAATCGGATTGCTGAAAAATTACAAACCTCTGCCGACAGAAGTACTGGCTATGAAGTTGGCCAAAGCACCCTGGAAATTACCGCAGGGAACTTCAGTTTTAAAACTTCAGGAAATTGCTGCGTTTTAAAATGGAAGTAATACAAAAAGAGTATACAAACATTACTTTGATTGATATTTGATAAACTGGATAAAAATATGGACGAGTTAATAGCGCAATTTGAAATGAATTTAAAAGCACATCTTGAAAGGACATTTGCAGCTTCCGCTGAGCAGGATTTGTTCTGCTATTTTCCGATACAGAAATTAACAGTCCAGTATTTACTTGGTGCTTAGATTATGTGGTACAAACTAAGTAAGAATCTGAACAAAATATTACAAACCAAAAACAAGCAAATTTTTGGACTACTTTTGAATTTTTCACATTAGTAGTACATATGAGTTTGTGAATTTCGTAAAACATTATTTTCAATATTATTTTTTTATTAAAAAAGTAAGATTGAAAGAAAAAGCTTAGAATTGTTTTCATGTTATTAATGTCTAAATTCAATGTTGTCAGAAAGTTAACAAAAAGTTTCGAAAAAAGATTATAAATAAACGGAAAAAAGTATTGTAAATACTGATAAACCAACTACTTTTGCACCCGCTTTGAGAAACAAGCGAAATTAAAAAAGAAGACACGTTCGTAGACATATTGAATTGACAGCCGCTTTAACAGAGATGTTAGGGCAAAAGAATAAAGAGTAAGATAATCGAGAGATTAGAAAAGAACCGATAGAGACTGATTCGAATAACAATACGATCTGATGCAAATCAGATCAACAATATACGATGAAGAGTTTGATCCTGGCTCAGGATGAACGCTAGCGGCAGGCTTAACACATGCAAGTCGAGGGGTATAAGTCTTCGGATTTAGAGACCGGCGCACGGGTGCGTAACGCGTATGCAATCTACCTTTTACAGAGGGATAGCCCAGAGAAATTTGGATTAATACCTCATAGTATAGCAGTTTCGCATGAAACCACTATTAAAGTCACAACGGTAAAAGATGAGCATGCGTCCCATTAGCTAGTTGGTAAGGTAACGGCTTACCAAGGCTACGATGGGTAGGGGTCCTGAGAGGGAGATCCCCCACACTGGTACTGAGACACGGACCAGACTCCTACGGGAGGCAGCAGTGAGGAATATTGGACAATGGGCGCAAGCCTGATCCAGCCATGCCGCGTGCAGGATGACGGTCCTATGGATTGTAAACTGCTTTTATACGAGAAGAAACACTACTTCGTGAAGTAGCTTGACGGTATCGTAAGAATAAGGATCGGCTAACTCCGTGCCAGCAGCCGCGGTAATACGGAGGATCCAAGCGTTATCCGGAATCATTGGGTTTAAAGGGTCCGTAGGCGGTTTAATAAGTCAGTGGTGAAAGCCCATCGCTCAACGGTGGAACGGCCATTGATACTGTTAGACTTGAATTATTAGGAAGTAACTAGAATATGTAGTGTAGCGGTGAAATGCTTAGAGATTACATGGAATACCAATTGCGAAGGCAGGTTACTACTAATTGATTGACGCTGATGGACGAAAGCGTGGGTAGCGAACAGGATTAGATACCCTGGTAGTCCACGCCGTAAACGATGGATACTAGCTGTTGGGAGCAATTTCAGTGGCTAAGCGAAAGTGATAAGTATCCCACCTGGGGAGTACGTTCGCAAGAATGAAACTCAAAGGAATTGACGGGGGCCCGCACAAGCGGTGGAGCATGTGGTTTAATTCGATGATACGCGAGGAACCTTACCAAGGCTTAAATGTAGATTGACCGTTTTGGAAACAGAACTTTCGCAAGACAATTTACAAGGTGCTGCATGGTTGTCGTCAGCTCGTGCCGTGAGGTGTCAGGTTAAGTCCTATAACGAGCGCAACCCCTGTTGTTAGTTGCCAGCGAGTCAAGTCGGGAACTCTAACAAGACTGCCAGTGCAAACTGTGAGGAAGGTGGGGATGACGTCAAATCATCACGGCCCTTACGCCTTGGGCTACACACGTGCTACAATGGCCGGTACAGAGAGCAGCCACTGGGCGACCAGGAGCGAATCTATAAAACCGGTCACAGTTCGGATCGGAGTCTGCAACTCGACTCCGTGAAGCTGGAATCGCTAGTAATCGGATATCAGCCATGATCCGGTGAATACGTTCCCGGGCCTTGTACACACCGCCCGTCAAGCCATGGAAGCTGGGGGTGCCTGAAGTCGGTGACCGCAAGGAGCTGCCTAGGGTAAAACTGGTAACTAGGGCTAAGTCGTAACAAGGTAGCCGTACCGGAAGGTGCGGCTGGAACACCTCCTTTCTAGAGCCTCGAGTGTTAGCAGTAATGCACGCTGAGGAAAAAAGAAGAAGCTTTAAAGGTTTTGATTTTAAGACTATTTTACTCTTGCTGTTAGTTCAAATAATAAATTTTAAGAATAAGAGTGTCTCGTAGCTCAGCTGGTTAGAGTACTACACTGATAATGTAGGGGTCGACAGTTCGAGTCTGTCCGAGACAACTATTTTGCTCTTAAAAAAAGGAAATTCTGGAAGTTGGAATTCACCAAAAGAGATTAGAGAAGAATTCAAGAATCTAAAATCTGAATTCTACAATCTAAGATTGAAAAATGGGGGATTAGCTCAGCTGGCTAGAGCGCCTGCCTTGCACGCAGGAGGTCAACGGTTCGACTCCGTTATTCTCCACAAATTTAGTCGAAAGACTAAAGTCTGAAAGTCAAAAGTATGACTTTATGACCTTAGGCTTTACAACTTTCGACATAAATAAAGTTCATTGACATATTGAGATAAGAAAATAATAAAAAGTAGAAAGCGTTTTTTGTTATTGTAGTAATACAAAGAACAAAAGACAAAAAAAAACGGTCATATTAATTTATGATTGGTACAATAAGCAAAATAAGGGCGTATGGGGGATGCCTTGGCTCTCAGAGGCGATGAAAGGCGTGATAAGCTGCGAAAAGCTGCGGGGACGGGCACACACCGATTGATCCGCAGATACCTGAATGGGGCAACCCACTATGTTGAAGACATAGTACACCGATAGGTGGGCAAACCCGCTGAACTGAAACATCTAAGTAGGCGGAGGAGAAGAAAACAAAAGTGATTCCGTAAGTAGTGGCGAGCGAACGCGGATTAGCCCAAACCAATGATGTTACGGCATTGTTGGGGTTGTAGGACCACGATATTTTATGCATGCAGAACCGGAAGTTACTGGAAAGTGACACCATAGAGGGTGATAGTCCCGTACGGGTAATAAATGTAATAGATAGTGGTATCCTGAGTAGGGCGGGGCACGTGAAACCCTGTCTGAATTTGGCGGGACCATCCGCTAAGGCTAAATACTCCTGAGAGACCGATAGTGAACCAGTACCGTGAGGGAAAGGTGAAAAGAACCGTGAATAACGGAGTGAAATAGATCCTGAAACCATACGCTTACAAGCGGTCGGAGCCCTTTCGTGGGGTGACGGCGTGCCTTTTGCATAATGAGCCTACGAGTTAACGTTGCTGGCAAGGTTAAGTGGTTCAGCCACGGATCCGTAGCGAAAGCGAGTCTGAATAGGGCGCTTTAGTCAGTAGTGTTAGACGCGAAACCGTGTGATCTACCCATGGGCAGGATGAAGCTGTGGTAACACATAGTGGAGGTCCGAACCGGTTGACGTTGAAAAGTCTTCGGATGACCTGTGGGTAGGGGTGAAAGGCCAATCAAACTCGGAAATAGCTCGTACTCCCCGAAATGCATTTAGGTGCAGCGTTAGTTATAAAGTTATATAGAGGTAGAGCTACTGATTGGATGCGGGGGCTTCACCGCCTACCAATTCCTGACAAACTCCGAATGCTATATAATGTTCACTAACAGTGAGGGCTTGGGTGCTAAGGTCCAAGTCCGAGAGGGAAAGAACCCAGACCATCAGCTAAGGTCCCCAAATATATACTAAGTTGAAAGAACGAGGTTTGTCTGCCCAGACAGCTAGGATGTTGGCTTGGAAGCAGCCATTCATTTAAAGAGTGCGTAACAGCTCACTAGTCGAGCGGACGAGCATGGATAATAATCGGGCATAAGTATATTACCGAAGCTATGGATTTAGAGTTTACTCTAAGTGGTAGGGGAGCATTCTAACAGGGTTGAAGGTGTGTCGTAAGGCATGCTGGACTGGTTAGAAAAGAAAATGTAGGCATAAGTAACGATAATGCGGGCGAGAAACCCGCACACCGAAAAACTAAGGTTTCCACAGCTATGCTAATCAGCTGTGGGTTAGTCTGGTCCTAAGGCGAACCCGAAAGGGACAGTCGATGGCTAACGGGTTAATATTCCCGTACTACTAATTACTGTGATGGGGTGACGGAGTGATGAAAGCGCCGCGAACTGACGGAATAGTTCGTTGAAGTACCTACCTATAAGATGCGCAGGCAAATCCACGCGTCTTGGGGAAATACGATAGTACTCGGAGTCTTCGGACAAAGAGATAGTGCGCCTAAGGGCTTCCAAGAAAAACCTCTAAACTTCAGGTAATTAGTACCAGTACCGTAAACCGACACAGGTAGTTGAGGAGAGAATCCTAAGGTGCTCGAGAGATTCATGGCTAAGGAATTAGGCAAAATAGACCTGTAACTTCGGGAGAAAGGTCGCCAGCGCAAGCTGGCCGCAGTGAAGAGGTCCAGGCGACTGTTTATCAAAAACACAGGGCTCTGCAAAATCGTAAGATGAAGTATAGGGCCTGACACCTGCCCGGTGCTGGAAGGTTAAGAGGAGATGTTATCTTCGGAGAAGCATTGAATTGAAGCCCCAGTAAACGGCGGCCGTAACTATAACGGTCCTAAGGTAGCGAAATTCCTTGTCGGGTAAGTTCCGACCTGCACGAATGGTGTAACGATCTGGACACTGTCTCAGCCATGAGCTCGGTGAAATTGTAGTAACGGTGAAGATGCCGTTTACCCGCAGTGGGACGAAAAGACCCTGTGCACCTTTACTATAGCTTAGTATTGACCTTGGATAAATGATGTGTAGGATAGGTTGGAGACTGTGAAGTGGCGTCGCCAGGCGTTGTGGAGTCATTGTTGAAATACAACCCTTTGTTTATCTGAGGCCTAACCCCGTTTTGCGGGGGACATTGCTTGGTGGGTAGTTTGACTGGGGTGGTCGCCTCCAAAAGAGTAACGGAGGCTTCTAAAGGTTCCCTCAGTACGCTTGGTAACCGTGCGTAGAGTGCAATGGCATAAGGGAGCTTGACTGAGAGACATACAGGTCGATCAGGTACGAAAGTAGAGCATAGTGATCCGGTGGTTCCGCATGGAAGGGCCATCGCTCAAAGGATAAAAGGTACGCCGGGGATAACAGGCTGATCTCCCCCAAGAGCTCATATCGACGGGGGGGTTTGGCACCTCGATGTCGGCTCGTCACATCCTGGGGCTGGAGAAGGTCCCAAGGGTTGGGCTGTTCGCCCATTAAAGTGGCACGCGAGCTGGGTTCAGAACGTCGTGAGACAGTTCGGTCTCTATCTACTGTGGGCGTTAGAAATTTGAGTGGATCTGATTCTAGTACGAGAGGACCGAATTGGACAAACCTCTAGTGTATCTGTTGTTCCGCCAGGAGCATCGCAGAGTAGCTACGTTTGGAAGGGATAAGCGCTGAAAGCATATAAGCGCGAAACCCACCACAAGATGAGATTTCTTTTAAGGATCGTGGAAGATGACCACGTTGATAGGCTATAGATGTAAAGGCAGTAATGTCATAGTCGAGTAGTACTAATAATCCGTAAGCTTATGTACACCCTTTCCCGATAGCCTAGGCTATCGGGAGAAAACTTTCTAAAAATAGTAAATAAAAGTACTTTTCTTTATCTCAGTATGTTAAGATATTTGCCCGTCGCGGGCAGTCTTTTAGTCAAAAGATAAAAGTCATAAAGTCGAAAGGCTTTATAACTTTAAGACCTTTGACTTTAGACTAACAACCTTAAGGTGGTTATTGCGGCGGGGCTCACCTCTTCCCATCCCGAACAGAGTAGTTAAGCCCGCCTGCGCAGATGGTACTGCAGTTATGTGGGAGAGTATGTCGTCGCCTTTCTTTTAAAGAATCCTTCCCGATTTATCGGGAGGGATTTTTTATTTTACAAATACTGCAGTTATGCGGGAGCCCCGATAGCTATCGGGGGTCGTCGCCTTTCTTTTAAGAATCCTTCCCGATTTATCGGGAGGGATTTTTTGTTTTACAAAATACTGCAGTTATGCGGGAGCCCCGATAGCTATCGGGGGTCGTTGCCTTTCTTTTAAAGAATCCTTCCCGATTTATCGGGAGGGATTTTTTGTTTTACAAAATACTGCAGTTATGCGGGAGCTCCGATAGCTATCGGGGGGTCGTTGCCTTTCTTTTAAATAATCCTTCCCGATTTATCGGGAGGGATTTTTTGTTTTACAAATACTGGACTTATGCGGGAGCCCCGATAGCTATCGGGGGGCGTCGCCTTTCTTTTAAGAATCCTTCCCGATTTATCGGGAGGGATTTTTTGTTTTATATGGGTTGGTAGTTTAACCGCAAGGATCGCAAGGAAGTTTTAGAATCTACTGAAAACCGCAAAGTTCGCAAGGCTTAATTTTAGATCTTTGCGAACTTTGTGTTTTTATTTTGCGGTAAAAAAACTATTTATCAGGTTTTTTTGTTTTTATATGGGTTGGTGATTGAACCGCAAAGTGCGCAAGGGAAAGCTTATAAACCAGCCTTTATAAATTATATCATTATAATTCAAGTTTACCTCATTTTTTTGTAGTAAAAAAGACACTCTCTCCATCAATCACATTGGAGATGGATTGATAGCCACAATAAGAGAAAGTTTCCTGAAGATCCGGAAGACAAATAAGATAGGATCAATTCATATAAAATAGACTAAACTATCCTAAGTAGCTTATTAAAACAAAACTACTTTTTTTGACACTTCTTTTTCGCGTCCAATGAGGCGGAAATATAACATATCAAGTATATAAATAGCTAATTTAAATTTTAGCACCTTACTATTTCTTTATACAAAAACTCATAGCCTGTTTTATCTGTCCTGTATCTAAAAAAAGCTTACTCATGACATTTTTTAATGGCATAATGCTATGATAAATTAGATTTACTTGAAAATTATAATAAAGCAGATTTATTTCTGAATAGTTGTTTTTATTAATCTCTAAAAAGATAAAAAAAATGTCATATCCAAACGTTCCGGTTCTGACGCATCAGGGGATAACTTTTAGCTTTAGAATTTTAAAAACATCGAAAAATGAATCCGAAAGGTGGTTGCTTTCCAAAGTCTATTATACTGCAGGCAGTATGTTTTGAGCTTAGGTTTACATTAAGCTATCGGGATATGAAGAGATCATGAAAATGAGAAGATTGCATGTTGATCATGCTACCATTTAGCGCTGGGCATATAAGTTTGCATCTTTAGGCCCAAGAGTAATAAACATTGATAAAAGTGATTCTAATATAGCCGCGATCCAAGTTTATAGCAAGCGTTCGTTTTCAAAGATTAAAATCCGACAATATAAATATCTTAATAGCATACAAGAACAGGATCATCGTTTTATTAAGTAACGTATGCAAAACGGATTCGGCTTTATAAATTTTGAATTTGCAAAGAGAACTCTAAGCGGTATTGAGGTTGTTTATATGCTTAAAAAGGATCAGATGGTTAAACCAGGGATATCTATGATTAGTTCATTCTGTGAATTAGGGGATAACTTTAAAATTGCTAAAATTCTTATATTTTATTCTGGCAAATGCGACAGAATCAAGTAAACCAGTTATCAAGTAAAATCAATTATTAACAAACTAAATTTATAAAAAAATGGCAAACATTAATGGTAAAATTCAGACCGACGTCATTATCCTGGATGACACTTATGACGTGTCCGTTGCGATTCCGACAAGTACACCAGTTGTGGGAGTTAATCCTTACACCTTAACAATTTATAATGAAGCAGAAGTTGCTCTGACCCCAGCAACAGAAAACGTGGCTATGTTAGCCCATGTTGCAGCATCTTACAATGTTGATTCCAAAGAGACATTTCCTGATAATTTTTATCTGGAGCTTAGTCCGCCGGCATCTATCCTGCCCAATATCAAAGACAGTACTGACCCTACGAAGACTACATTTGCAATTAAAAATATTGCAATTCAGTTTGCTACAGGTGCTTATGTAGATGCAAAGGAAATACCTGGTTCAGTAAAGGGTACCAAAGCATAAGCAGAATACTGTTTCTTAAGGATTTCCAAAAAGTGAACCGAAAGGCTACTTGTTTTCTAATAATAGCAAGTCACTTTTTGGAAATCTTTTTTATTAGTAATTCATTTATCCATTTTTATTTGATCTAATCTCTAGTTATGAATTCAGATACGCAAAATATCGGAATTGGCACCACAATCATAGCTGATGATATTCCTATAGTTTTTCAGGCATCGTTTAACAGTACTACTTTATCTATTGAGGTAAAGAGCTGTAAATTTGACCTTGTCGAGACTGTAAAAGAAAGGTTTAACAGCCTTAACGTCATCATACCTGAAGGTTCCAGTAAACTTTCCGTCGCTAAATTTAGCGGTGCGATATCCAGAACAGATCAGAATAAGAAACCAAATACAAATGGAGAATACCGCCTGATAAAATTTGCAGGCGAAATGGAGGAGATAACCATTCCTATTCCCATTCTGAGTGACATTAGCATAGATAAAGCTTTTTTCTATTATTTGTATCTTAGTCCAAGTGCTGCAAACAGTCAGTCCAACTTTAAAGATCAGATCATATTCCTTGGTTGTAATCTTTCGATAAAACAAAATACAAAACTTTTTGAGGTTCTCACAGATGCGAAGCTAAGAGCAGCTTATTTCTTATCCAACAATGCATCGGTCATATACTTTGCTTTTTCCGGAAAAATCAATGTAGGCAAAATTATAGAAGCAATATTTAGTGTTAGCACACTAAACCTGACGATTGATGTTGAAAGTGCAGGGATATTCAGGGTAGCTAAAACAGCTGCTAAAAAAACGATTCCCGGTAAGGAAGGAGCCCCGGATACAATTGTTCCCGAGGTTACTTACCTCGACGCTTTGCGCCAGATTGCAAGTCTTCAAAATAAGTCTGAAGGACCTGCCGGCGATTCAGATGTTACGAGGTACATGCCTTCTACGTTTCCGCTGGCTGAAAAAACAATAATTGAAAACGGAACACAAATAACAAAAGTTGGCATACGTGCCGGCAATGAAATAGATACTGATTTTACGGCTCAGTTTACCGCAGCATTTTCAGGCGAAGATGTTACGGGTATTTGTTTCTGGGTAATGATTAATTTCAATCAGATATCATTATTCGGGTCCCTGATTACGATCGGCTACAAAAACGACCAGGTAAATTCATTAATTCTATATGGATTTAAAACGGAAAATAAAAAAAGTGGTACTCCCGAACCTGTTACAGCTGCCTATTTTTATGCACAGCTGCCGGCCATAACATTCCTCAACTTTTTAACATTAGAAGGGCTGAAGGGAAGACAGGGAATACTTTTTAAATATACTTCAAATAAAAACCAATACGAACTGAGCGGCAGCATAACCTTTACTGCTTTTGAAAAATCATTCGTATTTGGTGGCGACTTATTGGTCAATGATGACAAGCTCGTTGCGACCGTCGATATTACTATAGATTCGCCAAATCAAAGCATCAATAAGCCTTTGGGGATGACCGGAATTAATTTCGGGAGATTGTATCTGTGCATCAATAAAACATTTGCTAAAAAAGCAGAAGGCACACAACAGGAAGTCAAAGAAAAACTGGATCTGGCTATAGGCGGCTATATAGATTTTAATTTCAGCGACGTAAAACTTCAGCTGCAGGGGAATGTGGTGTTTGAAGATAAAGAAGCCCGTTTGGTACTGGTATCGCTCAATGCTAAACCGCCATTAACCCTAAATCAATTTGTTAGAGAGGTAATACAAAAGCCTTGGGAATGGGTTGATCAGGTCACTAAACAGATCGGATTTATTTCCGGTACGATGTATTATCTGAGTGTGCCGGAATCCGTAAAAGATAAAAAAGATTATACTTTTTCCTATACTAATCCCCTACAACTCGACCAACCCCAAAATTTAGATGGTTCTACTGGTGCAGGAATCCCTAATGCATTAACCGTATTTAAGCCCGGCTATAATATACATGCCGATTTATTGCTGTTTGAAAAATATGTGTTTGTAATTGATCTGTCTGTACAAACTACTGGAATTACTCTTTCAGGTTCTTATGGAGGTACTTATGAGAACGGTAAGGTTACAAGTGCTACAGTTATAACAGCCTTTTTTATATCGCTGGAATCTCCGGTACTTTCAATAGGTACAGTAGGAGGGAATAATTTTGAAATAAGTATAAGTAATCTCAAACTCTTTGGAACTACGATTGGCAACAAAATCATCGCCAAATATCAAAATGGAATTTTTACAGGAACTTATAGTCTTAATAATCCAAGATTTGGGTTTGCATGGCAATGGACAAAAAAACAAGGTTCTGGAGGATTTTCCATTACTAAAATTGATGGCATCGATACTCAAAAATTGGATTCTATCGCTGCGTTAGTCCAAAAACTGAACAACATGACAGGTAGCGGAGGCTGCGAAAGCATTGTAGATAATATGTTTGCAGAACTCAAATCCAGTTTCAGTCCTGCATTGCAGGAAGGAAAAAGTCCTACTGACAATGGTGATGGAACTATGCTTATGCCGTTGCAAATAAACTATACCTTTTCTGTTGGTGATACAACTATCATGAGCGACAGTATCAGGATGGATTTAAATGTGACAATACCCACATCAATTGGCAGCTTGCCAGGGGCGATGATCGAAACGCTTGTTTTAAATATGGCAGACATCGTTGAACAGCTGCTAAAAAGCCCTACATTTTACAAAGCTATTGCTCTTGAGATGGCTAAAAAGGGCGCAGCCAAGCTGGCAGCAAGGATGCTCTGCAGAGCCGCCGAAGAAGTTGCAAAGGATTTGGCTCAGGCACTTTCAGAAGCTTTAGCAGAAGGACTTATAACAGCAGGACTTGAAGGATTAGTTGAACTTGGTGCAGGAATTACCGCAGTATTCGCTGCAGGGATTGCCGGAGCTGTAGGAGGACTTCTGGGTATTCTTGAAAAAGTGTGGGATGCAATCAAAAAAATATTTGGAGGTGACGATGGAAAACAGGAGGCTCAGGATAAACTGAATACTATTAAAGTACCCGTACAGCAGCTTATATCATCTCTCGATTCCAGCCTTGAGAAAATGGCTGCTACGATACAGGTAAAATCGTTAGAAGCTGGCATTAACAATCAGGGTGATTACACGTTGAGTTGGGATTTCCCTGTTCCTTCAGCAGATTTAGGAGAAAACCCGCATATCGTCTATCAGTTAAATTTTTTAGGAGGAGAAATAGGTTCCAGAGGTATACCTTCAAAAATACCGCCGACAGGTTTCGTATCAATGCAAAGCACTTCATATAATAAAGCGTGGTCAGAAATGTTACAGGAAGACCCTGATTTCAGGATGAATGCATCAATTCAAACTTCTATAACCGGATATACCTTCATGACCCCACAGGCAGAAAGTAATCTTCAAAGTACTATTAACACATTAAACCAGATTGGTGACAGCCTCGATGGGGCAGTAGCATTCAATAATGAGCTGAAAGCATTTGTAGAGAAAATGAGAGGCTACAATAAAAATGGTTTGACTTCTAAAGTAATATATGCTACCCAGACCGGCACGAATACCGAATTTAGAATTGGGAAAGCAGTAATAGGGATAAATACCAGAATTACATAAAAATTATCATCGTGCGCAACCAAAGATATGCGTCATTAAAATATAGAAATCATGGCTGATATTATACCATCTATCATCGAACAAATGTATTACGCGGGGCAGCTGCTTCAGGTTGACGATTTCAACCGGGAGCAGGATTTTCATATCCAGTACCGCAATTTTGGCAATCAGCAACTGCTCTCTTCAGGGGTGCTTTCGGGTTTGACAGTCAATACAAGCGGTTCGGCTATTAACGTAAGCTCTGGTGCGGCGATTGATATAAATGGAGCTTACATATTGCTTACAGCGGACAAATCCTATGCAGTAACTTCGGCTGATGGAGACTATCAGTTTGTTATAAGTTATCAGACAGTTCCTGTACCAGGCACCGGAAATCAGCTGAAAAGTGATCCGGTATTAAGCCTGATTGCTACCGGAAAACCAATAAATAGCGGTATACTACTTGCTAATGTGACAATTACCAATAAGGTTATATCTAAACTGGAAGGTGCTGCATTGGCAGTACAGATACTCTCTTCAAGAGTTCCTGAACAATCGATTCAGAATCTGGATGCTTCAGTAATAACAAAAGGTATTTTCGACAAAAATCGTATTCCGGATCTTCAGAACCTGAAAGGACAATTAACCCTATCACAGCTTCCTGTCATACCTAATAACGACAATGCAATAGTACAAAACTCTTTTACAGCAGGAGTACTTACCGGATTAACCGTCAGTAATACAGATAAGATCGTACAATTGACAACTGGAATTGCTATAGATGCTACGGGAAACCAGATTATTCTTGATAATACTGCAACCTATAAGAACAGCGTTATAACAGCCCAAAATGGAATTTTTTCGATGGCTATGAGTGATGCAGTTTTTCAGGATAAAACATGGTTGCTGCTGATTTCTCCAAACACAGCCAATTCAGGTTCACCAATTCTGGAATTTGTCGAAAACAAAACCAAAGATAAGATTGTTCTCGCTACAGTTAAAGTTACCGGAGGACTGCCTGCAGTAAATAGTAACGATAGGGAAAGTGTGGAACTTAAAACAAACAGATTACCTGAGCTGACTCCTGATATCCTGCCTGATATTAAGGATTTGAAAGGTAAGGTAGCCATAATACAACTACCAGGTCTTGGAGAGATGACAGGCAAGCTAAATCCTGGACAAGTACCTCAAATTCAAGAACTGCAGGGACAGCTTACTGTAGCGCAATTGCCGCCGGATATAGTTGGAACTAAAGAGTATCTTACTTTTTTTGTCGATCAGGCAGTAGTGGGTGAAGGGGCTAAAATTCAGTTTTCCTGGAGCACAGATAAAGGCGTTGACAGTGTCTCACTATCTTATTTTTCAGAAGTTGGGATCAACAATCTTAGCACGGGAGATAATGCTATAAAACTTACAGACGAAAGTTTTCCTTATACTATTCTGGCGACTACAACATTTACCCTTACAGCTTTGATAAAGGGTATTATAGTAAGCCAGAAGCAATTAACGATTACCGTATTTACCTTGCTGGAACTCGCCCGGCTACAGTTTTCAAACAAAAAATCAGCCAACGATTGCATTGCTCTTATCCTAAAACAGTTTCCATCGGTCACTGCTAATGATTCGGCTGTAGCATTGGCAAAAGCGGGTTACAAATCCACTGAGACGGCAGGTGCTTTAAAAATTGGTTTCCCTAAGCTTACACCGGCACAGGTCGCGGAGGCACTTTCGGCAGCCTTTGGGAAAACAACACCCGCTGACCTTGCCAGATCAGACAAAGAGAAGGGACTGACAAGTATCGAAGCAGGAGCAAATCTGGTATTGCAATTTCCAGGAATAAGCGCTATAGATTTTGGTGTTTCTCTTGGACAGGCAGGCTATAATGCAGAACAGCTTGGCCCGGCATTAAAACGATATTTCCCGAAACTCTCCCCTGCGGAAGTAGCTAATATTTTTCGCCAGAGTTATAAATAAATAAATCATTAAAACCAATCAATTATGGAAAATCTTAAAATTTTAGAGGAGCAATTACTCGCTTACAAAGAAAGCGGTCTGGGACTTCAAAAAGCTGTAGAAAAATTAAAGTCCGGCGGTTTAGGTGCAGGTATCGCAGCAACAGCTACAATCACAATAAGTCCTCAATTGCTGGCGACTGCCTTAAGCGTAATATGGAAGGGAGTAACACCTTTGGAGATGGCTCAGGGACTAAAAGCTTACCAAAACGATCCGAAATTTGTTGCCGAAGGACTCAAGTCAGAATTTGGGTTTCCGGATTTGACAGCATTGGAGCTAGGAAAGATATTGCTGGATCCAACGATATTCCCCAACCTTTCCAAAGAAGATATGTTTGTGGTGCTCACCGCAGTAAATTTTACTCCCGATGTCATAAATGCTGCGATTGCAATATTATATAATATTACAACAAGTTATGCATTGAACCTTACAAGCAATCCATCGTACCTGAGTGCACCGGCCAATCCGGCCTATAATTTCAGGACATCCGACTTTTCTCTTCAGGTATGGGTTAGAACTAAAGGAACGGGTACAGTGATTTCAAGGAAATCAACTCAGGGAGGCCCCGGAAACGGAGGATTTCTTTTGGTTATAAAAGCAGATACCTCTATTAAATTTGCAACCGACAATGGTTTTGGATTTTATGAAATAAATTCAGTTCCTTCAGGAATAAATGATGGCAACTGGCATTTCCTGACCGCTGTGAGACGTTCAAATGTATTAGAACTTTATGTAGATGGTAAGCTGATACCGTCTAATCCGCGTTCTAATATTTCCCCTCCAATTGATGTAAGCAATAATCTTCCGTTGATGATTGGTAATGTTGCCCAGTCACAGGAGCCATTCCGTCAGTTCACAGGAAGTCTGGACGAGGTAAGGGTTTGGAATCGTTCGTTATCTGCTGCTGAAATTGTAGCAAATATGAATAAGCCGCTTGCAGGAAATGAAGCAGGACTAGTAGGCTATTATACTTTCTCTGCCCAAAACGGCAATGATAGCTCACCAACAAAGAATAGCGCTACACCAACAGGATCTGTTTCCTATGTTTCTCCGGGTGCTATCTCATAAATTGCCGCTACGACTAAAATTGAACCAAAAACGATAGAACTATGCCATCAGAATTCAGGATATATACAATCGATACTTTCGGGGATTACATAATGAATACCGACTTTTCCCGTAAAATATGGTTTTTACAGAACCATCATACCTGGAAACCCGGTTATAGTCACCTTATACCAGGTCGTGATGAGCGCTATTGGCTCGAATCTATGCGAACGAGCCATATTAGGGATAGAAAATGGGCTGACATTGGGCAAAACATTACTACATTTCCTTCAGGAAAAATAGCCGTGTGCCGTCCGATAAATAAAATTCCGGCAGGTATTACCGGTGCCAATACGGGAGCTATATGTATGGAGCATTTTGGGAATTTTGATCAGGGCGGTGATGTCATGACCCAATTGCATCGTGATGCTATAATCGCTGTAAATGCGATCTTGTGCATGAAGTTTGATCTTGTTCCTTCGACATCTTCAATTGTTTATCATCATTGGTTTAATAGTTCAGGAAAGAGATTTAGTCCGGAGACGATAAATTCTGGAGAGGTGCAGCGAAAAGCTTTGCAAAAGAGTTGCCCTGGTACTAATTTCTTTTTGAAGGAGGGTAATGACTTTAAAGGCAATACGCTACTGTCGGCGGAAGCTAATTTTTATCCTCTCATTCGTGAACGTATGGCTGCAAGAAATACTGAACATTCCTCGCTTGTAAGAATGCAGGTAGATGCTTCGGGGCTCAACGTAAGGAAAGGCCCGAGTACCGAATTTGCTGCTATAAGAGCATTAAGGCGAGGGAGTATAGTGCAGGTATACGAGAGTGTGAATGGATGGAGCAGAATCAACCAAAGCGAAGAGGAATGGGTACGCTCGGCATATCTAAGCAATTTCTAAATTATCGGTTTTATCTTTGTTTGCCATAATTTCGCCCAAAATCAATCATAAAAAGAAGTAATCAAGACAATATGAAAAGAAATGTCGCATATTTGAATTCCTGGCTTTTTCGGGCGGATGTCTATATTTAAATCATTCTGTAAATTAGAGGGTTAACTTTAAAAATTACTTGAATTCTTACATTTGATTCTGATAGATGCGACAGAACCAGATCTCATGTTTCTGTGTCCAATTTTAGGGATGAACTCCATTGTCTAAGCGTGCCATAATTTGGCCAAAAAAAAAATTTGTACCTCAAGATTCTGAAGTACAAATTCATGCAGAACATCGCATAAAATCCAAAAGAAAAGTAAATAAAAAACTAGTTAAAATATTGATTGAAGATATTTTAACTAGTTTACTTGTAGTTATTTTGTTCTGCTATTTCAATCTCTTTTTATATGGCAGAGGCGACAGAGCCCATTTTAGCACGTAATGATCGATTAAACTGATTTTTTCAATTAAAGATTTCATCTAATAATATATTTTGTATAATTAAATTGTGCGCAATTTAATTATGCTGTATCTTTGCATTATTATTATGATTCAAATAATTTTAATAATCGAATGTTTAATTTATAAAATAATAACAATGTCGCTAATAGAAGATTTAAACTGGAGACATGCCGTAAAAGCGTATGACTCAACAAAAAAAGTATCAGAAGAGGATGTAAATAAAATTTTGGAAGCTGCAAGATTAGCTCCTACATCATCTGGTTTACAGCCTTTCCGTGTGATTGTTGTAGAAAATCAGGAATTGAAAGAGAGGATGGTTAAAGGTGCATTAAATCCGGAAGTTATGAGAGATTGTTCTCATGTATTGGTTTTTGCAGCATGGGAGAGTTATTCTAATGACAAAATCGATAAAGTTTATGATCATCACTCTGATGTTAGAGAATTACCAAGAGGTCGTTTCAGCAGTTACACTGATCAGATCAAGCAAATCTACGGAGCTCAAACTCCTGAACAACATTTTGCGCACACAGCAAGACAAACCTATATTGCATTAGGCTTGGCAATGGCTCAGGCAGCCGAACTGAAAATTGATTCTACTCCGGCTGAAGGTTTCAGTAATGAAGTGGTAGATGAGATTTTGGATCTAAGGGAATTAGGTCTAAAAAGTGTTACGCTTTTATATCTGGGATACAGAGACACCGAAAAAGACTGGCTCTCTCAAATGAAGAAAGTTAGAATTCCTATAGAGGAATTTATTATCAGAAAATAGTCCTTTAATTGTACTTTTTTGTCATTAGATTATGGAAAATTACCCCCCACCCCAATTGGAAGATCAACTTTGTTTTCCGCTTTACGTTATCGCAAAAGAAATTATCAGTCTGTACCGACCATTTCTCGATGAGATTGATATTACCTATTCGCAGTATCTTGTGATGATGGTGCTTTGGGAGAACGATGGCTTGACTGTAAACCAAATTGGCGAAAAACTATATCTTGACAGCGGAACCTTAACACCGCTTCTGAAAAGACTTGAAGTTAAGGGATTTGTTATCAGAAAAAGAAAAAAAGAAGACGAAAGAGTAGTGCAGGTTTTTTTAGCTGATGAAGGAAGAAAATTACAGCAAAAAGCGTGTGAAATTCCTGTAAAAATGCAGGAGAAACTGAATCTAACAACAGAAGATCTATTCGAACTCAAAGGAACTGTTCAGAAAATTTTAAATAAAATTAAGAAATAAAATGAAAACATTATATACAACGAGTGTAACTGCAAAAGGCGGAAGAAACGGACAAGTAAAAAGTGAAAACGGAATTTTGAACCTTGAGGTAAGAATGCCCAAAGCTTTAGGTGGAGCCAATGATGACTTTGCGAATCCGGAAATGCTTTTCGCAGCAGGATATTCTGCATGCTTTGATAGTGCACTGAATCGTGTCATCAGTTTATCAAAAACTCAAACGGGGGAAACGTCGGTAGCTGCAAAAGTAAGCATCGGGCAAAATGAAGACGGTGGCTTTGGCCTGGCAGTAGAATTGGATGTTAATATTCCGGGAGTTTCTATTGAAGAAGCTCAGGAACTGACGGAAAAAGCTCATCAGATTTGCCCTTATTCAAATGCGACAAGATCTAATATTGAAGTTAAGCTTTTAGTAACGAATCACTAAGATTAATTTCTTTAAATTATATAAATCTGCTTCTTTTTCGATGCAGATTTTTTTATTTAATGAGGATTTGAGTAAAATAGTTGTGGGATATTAAGGAATGAAAATATTGACTTGTTAATAGAAAAGTTATCAATTCCAAATTTATGCAACTCAACATCCAATCCAGTATTTTTCTAATCCGTCTTAAATTTTTTTTGGTACAATTGGAGTCAGCTCCAAATTTAAATTGGCTGCTCAAAATTACATAAGAAAAAAAGTTACATCAATTTTGGCAGTATGGAAATCATGCAGAAGAAATTTATACAAATAAATTTATGTGGTCAAAATTAAATTACAAACATTTAAATCCTGAAGAGCAGGCTTTGTTTATAAAACATCAGAATATATTTATTCCAGTGCAAGCACTTATGTTAATAATTCAAGATTGTTGATTATAGAAAAAGCCGACAACCCTGTAATTAATGTTTTAGATTCAAAATCACGTATAATCTTTATTAGTATCGTCTTAAGTCACGTATTTTTGATGGATTTAAGGTTTTAAGACTTTTAAAAAATCGCTAAGTCGAAGACATTTGCCAGCGATGTTGAGGAACACTTTGCATAGCGGGAAGCATTGTATAAGGTGAAAAAATATTCTTACTTTTACTTCATTCTCATTTCATGTTAGTGTTAATACTTATTCATCAGTAAAACAGGTAGTTATGTTTGTTTTTTATATATTAAAAGATTAAATTTGTAGGAGATAAAATATATTTAATAATTCAGATTAATATAATTTATTAGAGAACTACATCCTAGCCAAAGATATTTTGAATAGTAAAATAAAGTGTATCCGATCTTCAAAGACATTTTTATTTTAAATTACAAAATCAAGTTATACTCCTTTTTAGTTTACAAGCAGATAACCAGAACAATCTATCAATTTGTTTTACCATTTAAAATAAATGAAATGCAAACAATTGCGTGTAAAGTTTTGGTCTTTTTCTAGTCATATCTACTTTATTAATTAATTCTACTTTTTAATAATTATAAAAAATCTTTACCATGATTGACAAAACTAAACCCGTGCACAATTATTTGACAGACAAAGAGATTGCGCCAATACTCAAACTATCTAGAAAACAATTCGTTGATAGCTTAAAAAAAGATTACAAAATCGTTAATGATCAAATTCAAACAGCTCTCAAGCACATTAATGAATCAGACGATTACGCCAAGATTATTTGGCGTGTGCAGCAAGATAACTTGCATGATAAACAATTTTTTGACACAGAATATTTAGTACGCGGTATAACAAATCTTAAGATGTTTTACTCCTTAGAAGTAATTGATGGGAAAAATTTGCATTCGTTGTCCAAAACCTTAGATGTGTTTTGGCACGCTCATCAAAATTTTAGTTTTGACTATATGAACTTTTGCGATAAAGTTTTTGGTCCAAATCAATTTCTTCATCACTTGCCAACCGATAAACGTGACAGATCCATACAAGAAGCAATGGAAAGACGTTATACATATACTCAAGCTATAATGGATAAAGTATACAGTGTTGATAAAACGTTTTGGGGTAAAGATATTATTATATGCTGTAGTTATTGGTCTCCGATTCCGGAGGGTTTTATCTTTTGGAAGCCAGCGTTAATAGCAATGGAGCCACCATGCAATATTTATGCTGATAGAGTTTTGAACGAAGAATTGAAGAAGAATACAAATTTTGTTTTAGATGGTTTTTCATCGATGAAAAGAGGTATTTGAGATTTAGGCCGCTTCTTGAAAATTTACGCTCCAAATAGTTCTCTTGAAAAGCTGCGCAAAGTCTAGTCTGGACTTTGCGCAATTTTATTGCTTCTTATAAATTGCAAACCTTATAAAAGTCTTTGAATTTTTCTATGCGCAAGAATAACCTCGCTCTCCGAAGAGCTCTTATGGAAAGCTGCGGCAATATGGGGGAATGAAAAATCTATCTATTTAAAAAATACTGACTCATAACCTTAGATGGTCAATAACTTACAGTTTGTTTAATCATTCATTCCATCATAATAAACATGTATTTTTGACTAGAATTTCCTGAATTTATTCATATTGTTTTTTGGTAAATCCAGTTTCGTTTAAGAAGAAAAATCCTTTCCATTTTATTTTTTTAATAGAAATTTCTCAAAATACCGGTGAATCATAGGTGTTGGGCAACGTTTATTTCTATCGCTTTTTTTTAAGTAAATTGTTAAAAACAACGCTCACTTATTAGGTCCACGGATTTTTTACCATTAATTTACCTAATTCGTTTATATCAAATTTCACTTAAATTCTATAATAAATTACCGTTATAGTAAATGTAGTAAACATTTATGGTCTAATAGTTTTTAGTATTTTTACAGTATAATTCAAATTTAGAAAATATATGCTGATCCATGCTAAAATCCCGATTTCCTATCTTTTTAATAAAGTAAAATATGAAATTTTCTATGTATTAATAATTGGAAGCCTGGTTCATTATCTTACCACTCAATTTAAAAATATTATTCCGGTAATGCCAATTACAGTGCCTGCATTTATCGGAACAGCCATTTCTGTTATTCTTTCATTCAAACTTAGTCAGTCTTATGAACGGTGGTGGGAAGCGCGCAAAATATGGGGAAGTATTGTAAATGACAGCCGCAGTTTTGTATTGCAGCTACAGTCCTTTGTAGCCAAAGAAAACCAAAATGAGGTTAAAGAAATTGCCTTTAGACATATTGCGTGGTGCTATAGCCTGGGACAGAACCTTCGCGGTCTTGACCCTATTGAGAATTTAGCGAATTTTATCTCTCAGGAAGATATAGAGGAAATAAAAAAACAGAGCAATAAACCTTTGGCGTTATTGCAATTAAATACACTTCAAATATTGAAAATGAAAGAAAAAAGAGCCATGAATATCTTTTCACAAATTCAATTAAGTAATAGTATATCCAATTTTTCAAACGCTATGGGAATGGCTGAGCGTATTAAAAACACTGTTTTTCCTGTAACCTATCGCATATTTTTACATTTTTTTATCTATATTTTTATTGTCACCCTCTCCATTGCGTTACGGGATATAAAAAGTTATTTCGAAATCCCCCTGCTTTTGACTATCTCAACAATGTTTTTTCTTTTGGAAAGATCTGCAACTCACATGCAGGACCCTTTTAGAAACCGACCTACTGACACCCCTGTGACAGCCATAGCCAGAACAATTGAGATTAATATTAAAGAGCTGTTAAAAGAATCGGAAATACCTAAACCGCAAGAGCCGGAAAAATTTTATTTATTATAAACATTTAAAACCAATCACAAGTGAAAACGTTAACCAAAGAAATGCAGGCCGCAATAACTCCTTCTAAGGCTTTAGAGCTTTTAAAGGAAGGAAACCAGAGATTTGTAAACAATCTGAAAATAAACCGTAATCTTTTACAGCAGGCCAATGAAACTTCAGATGGACAGCATCCTTTTGCAGTAATTCTGAGTTGTATAGACAGCCGAACTTCTGCGGAATTAATTTTCGACCAGGGACTAGGTGACATTTTCAGTGTGCGTATTGCCGGAAACATCATCAATGAGGATATCTTAGGTAGTATGGAATTTGGCTGTAAAGTTGCGGGTTCAAAAATTATTGTTGTATTAGGTCATACAAAATGCGGGGCTGTAAAAGGCGCATGCGACCACGTCGAAATGGGCAACCTGACAGCGCTGCTAACAAAGATACGACCTGCAGTTGACGATGAAACCCAGACAAAAGAAAATCGTAATTCAGCAAATGCTGCTTTTGTTGAGAATGTGTCGGCCATTAATGTTAAACGTACCGTTAGATCAATAATGGAACGCAGTCCAATCTTAAAAGAAATGATTGAAAAGGGTGAAATTGGAATTGTTGGCGGATCGCACGATATCACTACAGGTGAAGTGACTTTTTTTTCTGACACTATTAATTTTGGATCATAAAAAGCAGCGGCATATTTTTTCTATGCTAGAAAAGTACATTTTTTATAGATTAAACATATTAAATAATAATAACGCCAGTGAACTTCTATTGGCGTTATTTGTCTTTTAACAGTGAGCTTTGCATTCAATCTCACACGAGCAAGCTCTTATCAAAGCTACATTTTTAAAGTTTAAAATTTTAGTTCTGTCGCATCTGGGAACAACTTTTATTTTTCGAATTTTAAACCCCTCAAATAATGAATATCAAAGATTAAAATCCGTCAGTGTAAATATTTCAGTAATAGCACACAACAGGATCACTGTTTTATTAAGTGGCGTTATACTAAATAGATTAGGTTTTAAAAGTTTGAATCGGCCAGACAAACATTGAGCGAAATTGAAGTTGTGCAGATGTTGAGAAAGAATCAAATCGCTGGACCAGGGATTTCTATGTTTAAATCTTTCCGTAAATTGACAGATTAACGTTTAAATGACTTAAATGTTTATATTTGATTCTGACAGATGCGACAGAACCGTGTTTATTCTATATAGCCATTATTTCGTGTTTTTTGTATGTATTTTTCATATATATTTTGTAGCTCTATTGCTTTTGCTTCATCTTTAATTTAAATGTTCAAGATAATAAATTATTACTTTCTTGATATTAGTTCAAATTATAAATTAAAGAACGACAAAATTTCTTTATCATTATCAGCTAACAACTTATTTAATACTAAAACTTTTAGACAGCGATGTTCTTACTTCAACAGAATACAGAATTTTGCCTCGCTATATTCTTTTCAAAATTGATTATAGATTTTAGTATTCTTTGAAAGAATAAGTATACTCAGAAAACAATTTAATAAAGTTTCGAGCCTAAAGTTTTTAGAGGCTTATTTCACTAATTTTTAAATCATAGTTATTGGATAATCAATAAGTTATTGAACCGATACTTACAGCCGACATAAATTGTAGATCCATCATTTTATTTTTAAAAGAAACTTTTATAAACATTAAATAAGATTTAGTTTTGATGTATTTAAAAATAAATTTTGTTTATAAAAAAATATTATATTTGTCATATGTATGAACATATGAACAAAATACCTTTATTGGATCACGATAGCAAAATTCCTTTACATAAACAGGTTGAGGAATTATTGCGTGAACTAATTAAACATCCCGATTTTAAAAGCGGAGAGTTGTTTCCAAAAGAAGTTGATTTGGCTAAGCGTTGGGGGATTTCCCGGAACACATTACGTCAGGCAATTGCTATTTTGGTAAATGAAAAATTATTAATACGAAAAAAAGGTTCCGGAACACGTGTTTCTCAAAATAGAATCACTACTAATCTGAACAATTGGATGAGTTTTACTCACGAAATGGAGGATATGGGATTGGAGTTTAAAAATCTTTCTGTGAATGTAGAAATGATTAAGGCCGGTGCTAAAATAGCCAAACATTTGCAAATTAATGAGGATGATGAAGTCTTGCTTTTGCAGCGTACTCGAAGTATCGATGATAGTCCAATGGTATATTTTGAATCCTATTTTCATCCCCGGATAGGGCTTTCTATTGATGAAAATTTTGAAAATCCATTATATGAAATTCTCGGTAATAAGTACAATGTTGTTCCCGTTTATTCGCAGGAAAAACTTAAAGCTATTGCTGCAGGTAGAAGGATTGCCGGTCTTTTGAAGATTGAAAAAGGTCAACCTGTTCTGGAAAGAAAAAGGTTAGTTCTTGATACCGCAAGAAAACCTATTGAGTACAACATTTGTTATTATAGAAATGATTGGTTTACATATACAATTGAAATAAAACGTACGATTTAAAAAATGACAAAAACAGAAATTGATTCAGGCAGAAGTCGCCATTAGTTTTGATATGCCAATAATTTTTGAATCTACATCTTACAAAAAAACAATATTTATCTACATATGAGAAAAATTATTTCTTTACTAGCCGCTATTGCATTTGCATCTACTGCAGCAGCTCAACAAAAAATAAAAATCGACAAAGAATTATCAGAGAAAATAAAAAATGATCAGTACATGCCTTTTGTAAAAAGCCGGGCTTTAGAAGTTATAAAAACAGGGATTAATGCTGGAGATGGTTATCGTGAAGTATGGATTCGTGATTACAACACTTTTATAGAGTTGGCATTACAAGTCACTAAAAAGGAAGATATAAAAGAAAATCTTTTAGTTTTTTTTAGAATGCAGGGTGAGGATGGAAATATTATTGATGGTTATACACCTAAAGAAGAAATTGGGGCCGGAGAAACAGATTTCTCTTATTCAAAATTAGAGCCTAGATATGCAGCTCACAAAAATACTGTAGAAACGGATCAGGAAACATCATTGGTACAAGCAGTTTATAAATACATTATGTTAACTGGAGATAAATCAATTTTGAGAGAAAAAGTTGGCGATAAAACTGTTGCAAAAAGATTAGAGTGGGGGATGGAGTTCTTAATGGAAAATCGCTACACTAAAAGATATGGCTTAATTACTGGAGCAACAACTGCTGACTGGGGAGATGTACAACCAGAAGATTATGGTATCGATATAAGTGAAAATACACATTTTGCCTGTGATATTTATGACAACGCTATGTTTATTGTAGCTTTGAATAACATGATGGAAATAATTCCGGCAACAAGAATCAAATGGAGTAAAATTAAAACGGATGTAGCAAAAAACACTCGAACTTATCTTTGGGATGCCAAAAAACAAAAATATATTCCGCATTTATATTTGAATGGTTCACCTTTTTCTGCTGATTTTGATGAAAATAATATTTTCTATTTCGGAGGTACAACTGTGGCAATGGAAGCAGGATTACTGACTAAAAAAGAAATAAAAGCTTCCTTTGAGGAGATGGTAAAAAGAGTAAAAGAAGCTGGAGCACCTTCTATAGGCCTGACACTTTATCCTCCTTATCCAAATGGTTTTTTTAAGAATAAAATAATGAATACAATGTATAGTTATCAAAATGGAGGCGACTGGACTTGGTTTGGAGCAAGAACAATTCAACAACTAATTAAATATGGTTTTGTTAACGAAGCTTATAGAGAAGTACAGCCAATGTTGAAACGTGTAAAAGATAATAATGGTTTCTACGAATGGTATTCTATAAAAAATGAACCAAGAGGATCAGGAACTTTCAGAGGCGAAGCAGGTGTTTTGTATACGACTATTACAATGTTCGAAAATCTTAATAAATAATAAAATCTATAGATGTCTATTTTTTGTGAAATCTTAAGATTTTTATCGTTTTAGGAAGATGAAAATGAAGAAAATAATTTCGTATTTGGAAGTGCTTTGCCTATTTTTATAATATTAAATATCATTTTTTAGCTCTTTATTTTTCATTAGATTATGGTTCGACAACTCTTCTGTACTTAAAAAAAATATTACCCCTTGTAATTAATTTACACATTTATAAAGAAATATGACAAAACACTTTTTATTAAAATTCACAATATTCTTTGTAGGTATTTTGCATACCATGGCTCAAGAGACTTTAGTTCAGCAAAAAAACGGATCATTAAAGTTGGAAAAAGTTAAAGGTGTAAAACCACGAAATATTATTTTTATACTTTCTGATGATCATAGATATGATGCAATGAGCTTTTTAAAAGATAAGGCACAAGCATTCATTAGTACTCCGAATATGGACAAGATGGCTGCTCAGGGTGCATATATGCAAAATGCTTTTGTAACCACTTCTTTATGTTCGCCTTCAAGAGCATCCATACTTACTGGACTTTATGCTCACAAACATAAAGTAGTTGATAATAATAATCCAGTATCCGAAAATCTTATTTTTTACCCGCAATACTTGCAGGATATAGGTTATCAAACAGCAATGATAGGAAAGTGGCATATGGGAGGAGAGTATGATGATCCCCAGCGTGGATTTAATTACTGGGTTTCTTTTAAAGGCCAGGGAACATATTTACCTAATCCAAATGGTTTAAATGTTAATGGCAAAAATGTCCCGCAGAAAGGATATATCACAGAGGAATTAACAGATTACGCTATCGACTTTCTTAAAACTCGTAAAAAAGACAAACCTTTTATGCTTTATCTCTCCCATAAAGGAGTACACGACAATTTTACCCCTGCAGAAAAGGATAAAGGAAAAGCGAAGGATTTTCCTTTTGTTCCTCCGGCAAATATGGAATCAAATTTACATAAAAATGCACCTATATGGCTAAGGAATCAACGTAATTCCTGGCATGGGATAGAATTCCCTTATCACAGCAATCTGGACATCGCAGAATACTATAAACGCTATGCCGAAACTTTGCGGGGAGTTGACGAATCAATAGGTTCGATTATAGCATATTTAAAAAAAGAAGGATTGTTAGAATCTACCTTAATTATTTATATGGGTGATAATGGTTTTCAATTTGGCGAACATGGACTTATAGATAAACGTGTTGCTTATGAGGCTAGTATGCGAATACCAATGCTTGCTTTTTGTCCTGAGGTCATAAAACCTGGAACAGTAATAACAGACGTTGTTGCAAATATTGATATTGCTCCCACTTTGTTGGAGGCGGCAGGTCTAAAGTCTCCATCATATATAGATGGAATGAGTTTCTATAGCCAACTCAAAGGTCACAAAGCTGAAAATTGGCGTACGGGATTACTTTATGAATATTATTGGGAGCGTAATTTTCCACAAACTCCTACCATGCATGCATTGAGAGGTGATCGCTTTAAATATATTCATTATAACGGAATATGGGATACTGACGAATTGTATGACCTTCAGGATGATCCATATGAATTGGATAATCTTATTGACGATGCTAAAAAGCAAGATATAGTAAAGCAAATGAATAAGCAGCTATTTGATATATTAAAAGAAACGGGAGGTATGTATATTCCGTTATTTAAAGACAACGGTAGTCCCTTGAATCAGCGATATGAGTTTGGTTCGGGTAGCGCAGAATTTCCGTCAAAATTTAGAAAGACTATAAAGTAAAAATAAATATCCTATAGGTCTCGAACACTTTTTTTTAAGTCCATTGTTGAGTATGTTTTATCGCTTTTTAAAAGTAAGTAGTAAATTGTGCCATGATGCTGCCACAAAACTTTTAAAATGTTTTTATAAAGATTTAAAACTCCCTTAAATCAATGTTAATAAGGTATTCTATTTTAAGCACTTGAGAATGAAAATGAAAATGATTCTGAATAGGTATCTTATTATTTTTAATCGCTTACTTCCATTTTTCCATGAATATCTGGTCCAGAGACGTCCGCTCTCCAATCCTGACCTCTGTATTCCTGAACCACTTCAATTCTAAGAATCCGGCATGCTGATACAATTTCCATTTGTATCCGGTCATGCTTTCTGATGTTAAGGAATGAACCATTTTACATTTTTGTGTGGCTAAGTTGACGTAAACGATTAGACAAATTTAATCCCGAAACTACTACATATTCCGAAAACTTTTTCAAGATCCGGCGGCCCTGCAGGAAGCTGGCTTAGTTGCTCGAACATGTGTTCGATCCCAGATGGGATTACCGTTACTATTGCCTTTGCATTTCTCTCCCCTACAACTTTAAAGGCATGCGGCACCTGCCGAGGCAGAAAAATAGTATCCCCGGCTTTAAGTATCCTTGTTTTTCCTTCCACTATAAATTCTATTTTGCCCTCCAGTATCCTGAAAACCTCGTCTTCGTTTTCATGCACATGCATAGGTATTCCGACTCCAGGTGCATTGTCATTTTCAACTATTGTGAACATCCCATTAGTATCCTTTCCTGTCAGTTTGATAGTCTGGACATCACCCAATACATTTTGAGCCAAGCCTTCCCCTGAAACTATTATTTTAACAGCATCCAAGACATTTTCATTTAAAGGAGCATTCTTTTCCATTTGTACTATTGATTAAACTTGTTATACTTATTTGTTGGCTGCTCTGGCGGTCGTTATGCAAGTGCTATTGGCAGGTTGAAACCCTAATAGTTTTTTAGCTAAAAAATTATTTTATCAATACTGCCAGTGTTTTTTGATAATATTTTTGGTGGCAAAGAGAAAGAAAATCTGCCTGTTTTAAGAGTAGCATAAAATGTATTAAAATTACTTTTTGAACGATAACTTAAGAAACTGAACTAAATTTTAGGCGTTAAAATTCGAAAAAAATAGCATATATTTCTTAAAGACTATGTTCCATTGATTTATCATTTTTTTTTAAACAAGTTATTATAGGCTCTTAGTTAAATTATGGCTAAAATTTCATTGATAATATCATTGCCTCTATTGGAATTATAATAATTATGTAAATCTGTAAGAAAGGCTTCTTTATTAAATTTTTCAATTTCTTTTTTGTGGTTTAATAAGATTTCTGTGCCAGCTTTAGTGCGCGGACCCCAATGAGAAATAACATCATTTTCTTCACTAATAAAAATAACAATAGGAATTGCTTCATTACCATCTGTTAAAAAATTTTGCATGAGATCAGGATTTTCATCTCGAAATAAAATTTTAACAGGGTTTTTGTCATGAAAAAAAATATTGATTATTGGTATTGATTGGCTACAGTCTCCACACCATCCTTCTGCAATAATTAAAACTTTACCTTTAAACCCTTTCTTCTGAAATTCTTTCACTTGAATATCACTAAGTATATAGTTGTCGATAATGTTTTTTGAGCGACTAAGAGACAGAAGATATTTATTTTTTATCTCTTCATTCGGTTCTGATGCTATTTTTTTTTGAATAGTATCAATATAGACTTCAAAAGTATGTGCCTTATCCCAATATTTACCTATCATAATATTTAATTTAGTTTTGTTCTTTTCATAGGTAAATAGATGAAACCACTATATGTAGAGATTCGTAATTATTTTTAATACATTATAATAATTAATTGAATTGTGCTGTATTTACTAAGCTGGCCTATGATTCATTGATTTATCGTTGCAAAGTTATCTTTGTGAACCAACTGTGCCAATAGCTAAATCAAGCCATTTTTTCACTTAAACTTTTTCTGAACTTTCCGATTAGTTAGCAATTTTAATTACTTAGAACAATAATTATAAAGAGGAAACTAATGCTGATCTCTTTTATTTAGCTATTAGTGTGCTCATAAACTCGCTGGTCCACATTAAGTTAGGTGCTACGGAAGGACCAATTGCAGGAGATACCGTTACCGGTGCGGACAGCAATACTTGGTTCTTTTATCCTATTGCCGGAATCTGCATTTAAGATTGGTCATCCAGTGGTAGAAAAAAATCTTCAAAACAGACCAAAATAAAAAGAGGAGACACCAAATGGTAATTAAATAAATATGCCTTGATGAAGAGTGTTTCGCTTTCATAAGGCTTTATTTCGATTTGTGCTAAATAGAGTTCTTTTGTTGCTAGTAAAAAAGGAGTTGTTTAATGTCCCGGGAAATCATCGTAAAATGACACTATTTAGCTATTGGTTTGCACGGCGTGGGGAAATAATTTTGTAGTATAAATTTATTATAATAATTAAATAAAATTAAGGACTGATTATGAGGGTTTTAATTTTATTGCTATACTAAAATAGACCTTCTGATCAAACTTGTCTGTTTCCCGAAAATTAAAAATAGCCCTTTTTAGCTATTGTGGTACGTGGATAGGAAAAATACTTTTGCGGTTTAAATTACGGTTTGTTTAATCTATTAGAAAATTGATAGTTAGTTTAAGAAACGATAAGAAAACGAGAAGTATAAAAACACTAAAATCTAACTACAAAATGTTAAATAAAATGGTGGTCAAAGTTTCTATAGAAACTACTAAAGATTACGCTCTCATATTTAGAGAAAAGAGGAATGAATTATGGAATTTAATAGAGGGTATAAAACAATTTAAATTGTTATTCATATTATTTGTATTTACTTCCTGCAGCGTTTATTACCCAACAAATTTTCGGATAAAAGATTTAGAAACAGGAAAATACTATTACGCAAACACAATAGAATGCAGAGATAATTGCATAAACTTTACAGAATATAATAAAAATAAAACTATTCGACATTCTAAAACTATTTGTAAATATAAAATCGATTAAGTAATTAGCTTTTTACTTAAAATTGTTTTGTTTAACTAGATTAAAAATAGCATTATTTAGCTATTGCAATACCACGTTAGGAAAAATACTTTTGCACTTTAAAATTAAAAAAAATCAATTAAAAAAAATCGTTTATTTCCAACCCCAATATAAGATACCTCAAATAAATTTAGACATTTCAGGTTTAGCTATGAAAACTGTTTGGAGTGCTTTTTCATAGTAAATTCAATTTTTAAATCTTTTTGCTAACGATAACTTTTCTCAAATTAATTAAGGGAATATGAAAAACGATTGCTTTAAATTTTGTCTGATTTTTTATTATTTCCAATGCTTTATTAAAAATTACATTATATGGAGAATGAAAGTCAAGAGGGCACATTCAAAAGAGAACTAGGACTACTGGATGCTACTATGCTTGTGGCAGGATCAATGATCGGTTCTGGTATATTTATTGTCAGTGCAGATATTGTCAGGCAAGTTGGATCGGCCGGTTGGCTCATTATGATTTGGGTGCTCACAGGATTCTTTACTGTGATTGCAGCAGTCAGCTACGGTGAACTTAGCGCCATGTTTCCTAAAGCAGGAGGACAGTACGTTTATCTTAAAGAAGCCTATAATAAACCGATTGCTTTCCTGTATGGTTGGAGCTTTTTTTCGGTAATACAAACAGGATCTATCGCTGCTGTAGGAGTCGCTTTTTCTAAATTCGCGGCTTATTTATATGAACCACTAAGTGATGCCAATGTCCTCTGGCAGTTGAGAACAGAAACATCTGAATATTTTTCGTTGAATACTGCACAAATAGTATCTATTGTCACAATTGTTTTTCTTACTTATCTCAATAGCAGAGGTATAAAAGACAGCAAGATTCTGCAAAATTTTCTAACTATAATTAAAGTCTTATCCCTTGTTGGTTTAATCATCTTAGGTTTTACACAAGGGGCAAAAGCAGAAATATGGAATGTTAACTGGTTAGATGCCTGGACTCTTAAATCAATGAATGTAGAAAATGGTTCCTGGATGACTATTGGTGGTTCGGTTGTTTTTTCGGCTATTTCCGCCTCTTTAGTGGGGTCTTTATTTTCAAGCGATGCTTGGAACGGGGTAACTTTTATTGCTGGAGAGATTAAAAAACCAGAACGAAACGTTGGACTCAGCTTATTATTGGGTACTTCTATTGTCAGTGTCATTTATGTGTTGGCCAATTTAATGTATTTGGCAGTGATCCCAATGAATGACATTGCAAATGCCGAATCTGATCGTGTAGCAGTAGTTGCTGCCCAGAATATTTTTGGACATACTGGAACCATTATCATAGCATTAATGATTATGATTTCAACTTTTGCTTGTAACAATGGTATGATTATGGCGGGACCAAGGGTCTATTATATTATGGCGAAGGATGATCTTTTTTTTAAAAAAGCAGGGAGATTAAACAAAGCAGGGGTACCAGCCTGGGCGTCATGGATTCAGTGTTTATGGGCTTCGGTATTATGCCTTACAGGTAAATATGGTACACTCCTGGATTTTTTAATGATCATTGTAGTTTTTTTTCATGTTTTGACCATTGCGGGTATTTTTATTTTAAGAAGAAAACTACCCGATGCTGAACGTCCTTACCGTGCTTTTGGCTATCCGGTTTTACCATTGTTATATATTATTTTTTCCACGATTTTTTGTGTGTCGTTATTCATCACTAAGATGAGTACCTGTGGATGGGGAGTAGTCATTATGCTGGCTGGGATTCCGTTGTATTACCTGATAAAAAAGAAGGATACAATATGTGATAGCCCTATAAAGTAAAGAATATCTTTGGATGGTTATCAAAAATAGATAACCTTCGCTTTAATCTAGTATAAGTCAATGTGTATACATTGAAACTACAAAAGTATTTTAAAAGATTCAAGTTAATTATAAGATCAAAAAAGGCTGTTTAAAAACAGTCCATTTCTTGATAAGTGAAAGTGACAGCATAGTTAATTGTTAGAATAATATTAGTCGTTTACTTGTGATTTTTGACCAATAATACTCTCCGACCACTTTTAGTGAGTAGTTTAATATTAAGATCGTTTTTTTTGTCCAGAGTAAAATAAGCAATACCAGAATTATCGACACTTGACGAGACTTTAATTTTTCCAAAGTGTGAAGAAACAAATTCGTAAGTATAAATGGATTGTACAGAATTAATTGAGAAGGTCATTTCTCCTTTCGGACAAAAGGTTATCGCAATGTTAGGTTGTACTGATTTATCCGAAATCCATTCTCCAATTATCGAATCCGTCTTAGTTTCTTGTTTACCTGTGACCAGATAGGTAATTAATGAAGACATTAATGTTGTAATTTTCATTGAAATGTGCTTTTAAATAGTAATGCTTGATAGCATAAAATGGGGTGTTAATGTATTTTATAGTTGTCAAAAAAAACTTATAGCTCATTTTGAAATGTTTTATAATTTGGCAATAATTCAACGTAAGATTTAGCTTTCTTTCTGTTTGTTTTTGATGCAAATTTGCGAGAGATTTTCATACTCGACAATGGCTTAAACAAGCTATTTTTTTTTAATAAAGTATATAAATTATCTTTTAAAAATGTATTGACATAAGGTTGAAAACCATTTGATAATGTTCCCCAGATAAAAAATTTATAATTAAACTTATCGGAATTATAATTTTATGCTGTCCGGACAAACTATACGTAAGAAAACAGGCATAGTTGTATATTTTTAAGTAACTCCAGACAGATATTTAAATTTGCCCTTTTTAATTTATACTTACCTCTATAAAATTGAGGTCAAAAAACTTCTAAAATTTGCTCTTCTTTGACATCAGCCAGAGATACAATAGCATAATAAACTAAATATTAGTCTATTAATTATACTATGAAAAAACTGTTTCGTCAGCTATAACAGGAATAAACACCTAAACAACACCTTTATATTATAAGCTATAGTTGCTTATTTTCATTGTATAAAAATAGCGTCATTTAGCTATTGTGGCATATAGCCCGGAAAAATAATTTTGCGGTTTAATGTTAAAAAAAACAAAAAAAAATATTTAGTAACTGTCACAAAATTAATTTCGAGCAGAACAGTAATTAATCAAAGATTTATGAAAAGAGGATTTGTACGCATTTTGTTTGAAGTTTTTATTAGCTCTCGTGCTTAACATTATTTTAGTATGAGTGCATTATCTACAAAAGGAATTTGGAAAGTAATTATAGCTTCCTCTGTTGGAACATTGATTGAAGCGTATGATTTCTTGATTTTCGGTAGCTTAGCTGTTGTTATTTCAACTAAATTTTTCCCCGAGGAGAATCCTAATGCTGCCTTTTTATCAACATTAGCCACTTTTGCTATAGGCTTTATTGTACGTCCCTTTGGAGCTTTTTTTTTTGGGCGATTAGGTGACCTGATTGGTCGTAAATATACTTTTCAGCTAACATTACTGCTAATGGGAGGTTCAACCTTTTTGTTAGGATGCATTCCTGGTTATGAAAGCATCGGTTTTATGGCTCCGCTGTTAGTCGTGGTTTTGCGCATTCTTCAGGGATTAGCATTTGGAGGTGAATACGGGGGCGCGGCAACTTATGTCGCTGAACATTCGCCAATGGGACAACGTGGCTATTGGACTTCCTGGATTCAGGTTATGGGAACCTTCGGATTATGCATTTCTCTGATGGTTGTTTTTTTGACAAGAAATGTATTGACTCCCAATCAGTTTGAGGATTGGGGCTGGAGGGTTCCTTTTTGGTTATCTATTTTGATGGTCGTGGTCTCTTATACTATTAGAAAAAAGATGAACGAATCACCTGTTTATGCCAAGGCCAAAGCAGAAGGTAAAATAAGTGCAAATCCCCTGAAAGAAAGCTTAGGAAATAAGTATAACTTAAAATTTATTCTACTGGCATTGTTTGGCGCAGTGATGGGACAAGGGGTTATATGGCATACAGGGCAAATTTATGCTATGAGCTTCATAAAGACTGTTATGTTAGTAAATTCTTCCCAAGCTGATAGTATTCTTGTTATTGCCTTATTGTTTGGAACACCTTTTATCTTGTTTTTTGGGTGGCTTAGTGATAAAGTGGGACGAAAAACAGTTATGATGCTCGGAATGCTCAGTGCAATTCTTCTTTACAGGCCAATTTACAGATTAATGTATGAGACCACCGACGTAAGTCTAAAAACGGAAATTACTGATAAAGCAAAATTAACTGCCATAACTAAAGAGAACAGTCAGCAGCAATTAGATTCTATTTATACCTCTACAAAAGAATATGAAGACGGAACCAAATGGACACAAATAAAGACAGTTCCTCTCTTTAAAGGGCAGCCAGTTCTTGCTGACAAAGGAGTTGCTAAATTAGACCCGAAAGTCACGGTGATCATTAATGATAAAGACAAATGGATTCTTATTTTTCTTGTTTTTATACAAGTCATTTTCGTTGCAATGGTCTATGGTCCAATTGCTGCTTTCCTGGTAGAAATGTTCCCCGTTAAAATTAGATACACCTCGATGTCAGTGCCCTATCATATTGGAAATGGTTTTTTTGGAGGGCTACTACCGGCAATATCGACCTATTTTGAAACTAATGCTAAAGACGGGGGTGACCCGGAATTCTATCTGGAAGGACTATGGTATCCTATTTTAATTGCCGGTGTCAGTTTCATTATCGGAATGGTTTATTTAAAAAGAAAAAATAATATTGAAAACGAATAAAAAACATGAATATATTAAAAAGATTTCTCGGAATACTGTGGCTGATTTTATCTCTGGCAGCAGGTTATTTTTGCATTTTTGAGTTTGGTTATCCAAAGCTGGTTTCCGGCAAGCAGGAAGATTTAATTTTTGGAATCATCATTCTTTTCATTCTTACTCCGCTAATTGTAATAGGACTTGGGACATTTGGATATTATGCCATAACAGGGGAATATGATGATAAATAATTTTTTTGATAAGTTGATACCCTTTGAAACTTATTAAGGATTCTCTCTTTTTTTTTTGCTAATCTAAGAATACTTAAATAGTAAGTTAAACAAAGTCTGTTCAATCTTATTATTGCTAATACTATATTTCAATTTTAATACTTCTTATTAACTGGTTAGGAAGCGGTTTAATAGCTTGTCATTTACTGTATTCCCTAAGTATTTTTATTAATTCCCTTCTTAATAAGACTAAAAAAAATACAATAAACCTTAGTTTTTCTTGCTAAATTAAAAATAGCCTTTTTTAGCTATTGTGGCTCATTCGTAGGAAAAATACTTTTGCGGAGTAAAACTTGATTCTTTTAATGTGTTGAAAGAATGATAGTTAAATGTAGAACCAATAATAAAAAACCAGCGTGAACAAAACAAAATTAAATTTATCCAATTGCGGCTATGGCTACAATGATATTACTTTAAGCACTCAGACAGCAGTTAAATTTATGTTTAGATCTTTTTGTCCTAAATATATTATGGACTTTCAAGAATAGACTTTTACGAAATTAATCAAATAAAATATGAAAAAAGAAATACTGTGCATTTTAATTGGAATTTTTATATTCCCTATAAGCTCTTTTGCACAAAACATTATAAAAGGTAAGATTACGACAATAAAAGGTGAAGGAATTATGGCAGTTTCTGTTTTGGAAAAAGGAACAACTAACGAAACTGTTACGGATCAAAATGGAGATTTTCAGTTTTCAGTTTCCGATAAAGGAACTTTAATAATTAGTGTGATAGGTTACGAAACCAAAGAAGTAGAGGCAACAGCTGAATTTATGACGATAATCTTATCAGAAAGTATCACAAATTTAGAGGGTGTAGTCGTGGTTGGAACGCGTGGTAAAGCCCGTTCTTCAATTTTGACACCGGTTCCGGTTGATGTGATCAGGGTTAATCAGGTAAACATGCCTACGGCAAAAATGGATTTAACTTCAATTTTAAACTCTTCATCACCATCTTTTAATTTTACTAAACAAAGTGGAGCAGATGGATCAGATCAAATGGACCTGGCTACGTTAAGAGGCTTAGGACCGGATCAGACATTAGTTTTGGTAAATGGTAAGCGACGTCACCAGACAGCATTTATTACTATATTCGGTACCAGAGGAAGAGGTAATTCAGGAACAGATTTAAATGCGATTCCAGAATCTTCTATAGACCGCGTAGAGATTTTACGTGATGGTGCATCGGCACAATATGGATCTGATGCGATTGCGGGAGTAATCAACTTAATATTGAAAAAAGACACTGGTATTTTGAGTGTAAACACAGGTTATGCAGGATACTATGATCCAAGAAACAATACGCATTATGCGAAAGAACCTGGACAGTATCGCAGTGGTGGAGCAATTGATGGGAACTCATTTTCTTTAGGTGCGAATTATGGTGTGGCACTTGGCAAGAATAATGGTTTTATCAATTTTTCCGGAAACTTTTTGACTAATGGTAAAACATTCAGACAGAATCTAAATACAGATATAAATTCTAAAGATGGTCTTCCAGTTAATACCGTTAGAAGATCTATGGGAGACGGGTCATCAACTGCTGGGGGCTTGATGTATAATATGGAAGTACCGATTGCAGATACGAAGACAGTTATTTATTCATTTGGGGGAGGAAATATAAAAGCTTCTGAGGCGTATGCCTATACAAGAAATTTATCAGATGGCTCAGATCGCTTCCCTGAGGGATTTGCCGGAAATCCGATTTTAAGAACCACACCAGATGGTGAGACTTATTACGATCCTCTTATACAAACCAAAATTCAGGATTTGTCTTTTGCCGCAGGGGTAAAGGGAATATGGGGCAATGATTGGAACTGGGACCTGAGCAATACATTGGGGCGTAACAATTTTCATTTTTATGGAGATAAAACTTTTAATGCTTCCCTTGGTGCTGATAAAACCCATTTTGATGACGGTGGTTTTTCATTTTTGCAAAACACAGTTAACTTTAATTTAAGTAAAGCGATCCCTACTGTTGCATCAGGATTAAATTTAGCTTTTGGCTTGGAACACAGGTATGAAAACTACAAAATTTACGCTGGAGAGGAAGATTCATATTCAAATTATAACATCAATAAAGCTACAGGTTCGCAGGGATTTCCGGGTTATCAGCCAAGGGATGTGGTTAATGCAAGAAGATCTAATGTAGCGGCTTATGTTGATGCAGAATTAGATGCTACAGATAAATGGCTTGTAGGTGTTGCTGTAAGGGCAGAAAACTTTAGTGATTTTGGTTTTACAAGCAATTACAAGCTGGCAACGCGCTACAGAATTACGGATAATTTTAACATTCGAGGATCAATAAGTACAGGCTTTCGTGCACCGTCATTGCAGCAAATTAACTATAGCAATACATTAACAAATATTCAGGGTGGCAGTCTTTTTGAAGTTAGACTTGCCCCCAATTACAGTCCGATTACCAGAGCTGCCGGAATCCCTGATTTGAAACAGGAGAAATCTGTTAATGCGAGTTTAGGATTTACCTGGAAACCTATTTCAGAAATTACCGTAACGCTGGATGGTTATCGTATTAATATTAAGGACAGGGTAGTATTATCAGGTCAGTTTGATGAAAGTATTCCGGCCTTAAAACCAATACTAAACGAACTAAATGTTACTCAGGCACAATTTTTTGCCAATGCAATTAATACTACAAACTATGGTCTGGATCTGGTAGTGGATTACGTCAAACGATTTGACAACAAAAGTATTAAGGTCTTATTTACCGGAAATTTAAATAGCTTAAATATTGACAAAATAAATGTTCCAAGTGCCTTAAATAGTTCTTATCAAAGTCAGCAGGCATTTTTTAGTGACAGAGAACAAGCATTTGTCAAGGCATCTGCGCCTCCTGTAAAACTAGGGTTAAACTTAGATTATGGCTTTGGTAATTGGATGGCGGGAACGCATTTATTGTATTATGGCAAAATTTCGCTGTTAGGTCGTGGCTACGAAAGTATGTATCCACCGCTAGTCGCGTTGGATAATGACCCGGACAAAACTGTTTTAGAAGAGTTTAATTATTCAGGCAAAATGGTTACAGACATGTTTGTATCCTACAAAATCTCTAAGAATATGACAATATTTCTAGGGGCAGATAATGTGTTTAATATTCATCCTGACTACAGTTATGTTCCTGGTGCAAAGCTTTCTGCATATGACAATGAGACAGGCGGTGCATGGGATTCAGTCCAAATGGGCTTTAACGGACGTAAACTATTTACTAAACTGGCCTTTAATTTCTAATACTATAAATGATTCGATAAGGAGCTGTTGAACAGTTTATTGCTCCTTATCAAATTATGTTAGGATTTAAAATGCAATTTAATGCTAATTGTATTTTTTAGGTTTTTCTTCCAAACAAACAAACAAACAAACAAACAAACAAACAAACAAACAAATCGGTAATAATGGTTTAGATAGCATTAGTTCTACTATACCATATTTAAATATTACTATCAAAATATTCATTCAAAACAACCTTTATTATGAAAAAGATTGTGTTACTATTAGTTCTACTTAACTCTGTATTTGTCTTTGCACAAGAAATCACAGGAGTAGTAAAAGACAACTCAGGAGCTCCATTGCCCGGAGTTAATATTGTAGAAGAAGGAACCAGCAACGGTGTATCTACCGATATTGATGGATCTTATAAAATAACCGTAAAAGAAGGTGCTTCCTTGATTTTTAGTTATATGGGCTATAGCAGCATTACAAAAGCAGCTACAACTTCTGTAATTAATGTTTCTTTATCTGAAGAAGTTAGTCAAAACCTTGCTGAAGTAATCGTTACCGGAACAAGAACTGCTCCCAGAAGTAATACGACCAGCGCATTGCCTATTGATGCCTTATCGTCTAAAGATTTAACATCTACGGGTCAGGCTACATTTGATAAAGCTTTACAGTATAGGATACCTTCCTTTAATACGATACAGTCTCCGGCAAATGACGCAACATCATTGCTCGATCCTTACGAAATCAGAAATATGGGGCCAAGCAGGACTTTGGTGCTTATTAACGGTAAACGTAAAAATTTAAGTTCTTTACTTTATGTACAATATTCTCCAGGATATGGAGAAACAGGTGTAGATATTTCTGCAATACCAACTGACGCGATTGAGAGAGTTGAAATTTTACGTGATGGGGCATCAGCTCAATATGGATCTGATGCAATTGCAGGAGTAATGAATGTTATTTTAAAGAAAAACAGCAAACGAGGATCATTAATAGTCAGAAGCGGTATCACTTCTAAAGGAGATGGTGAAATGTTAGGAGTAAGTTTAAATAACGGGACAACTGTTGGCGAAAAAGGTTTCCTGAATTACACCATAGATTTTTCAAAAGTAAATCTGGCTAACAGACCAGGAAATGTTGATGCTCTGGGCGAGTCGGTAGATTTTGGAGCCAATATTGCAGATGTCCAGACTTTTCTTGATAAACATCCGGATGGCTTAAATATTAACGGATCTCCGCAGACAGCAGCAGCTAAATTCTTGATTAATGGAGGAAATGACATAAGCGAAAACACAAAAATATATTATGATGCTGCTTATATTTATAAAAAAGCAAACTCATTTGCCAATTACAGAACACCATATTGGAGAACTTTAGCCGATAATCCCTATCTTAATAATCTATTTGGCAATGGTGATGCTGCTAATCCGTCTTATCAAGGGTATCGTCCTACTTTTGAAGGAGATTTAACAGATTATAATGGTACACTAGGCTTTAAAAATATAAAAAATGGCTGGAATACTGATGCAAGTGTTACTATAGGGGGAAACAAACAATTATATACTGTGAACAATTCTGTAAATATGTCTAATATCGTTGATTCAGACGGAAATGATGTTTACAGAGAAAACAGTCCTATTTCTTTTAAACCTGGTGGAACGTCTTTTAACCATGTTGTTGGAAATATTGATATTTCTAAAATTATATCTGACAAAATTAGTATTGGTATTGGAACGGAATTCAGATCTGAGAATTTTACGGTTATAGAAGGTGATAAAGCTTCATGGGAAGGTACTGGTGCAGACTCTTTTGCAGGAAATGCTACTGAGAATTCAGGAAAATGGAATCGCTACAATATTGGAGCATACTTTGACATTGCTTATGATGTTACAAAAGATTTTTTGGTAAACGGTACAGTTCGTCATGAGGAGTACAGTGACTTTGGTGGAGCAACGGTTTGGAAAGTAAGCTCAAGATATGAATTTCTTGACGATAAAATTACCTTAAGAGGATCTGTATCAACTGGTTTTAGAGCTCCAACATTACATCAGATTTATACTCAAAAATCACAATATTCACTTGTGGCAGGACAAGGACTTCAAATTAATGGTATTATTAATAATGTCTCGCCTGAGGCCCGCGAATTAGGGATACCGCCATTAGATCCTGAAAAATCAACCAATATAACTGTAGGTATTGGCGCAAAACCTTTTAGTGGCTTTAATATTACTTTAGATTATTATAATATCAAAGTAAATGACAGAATTGTATTAGGAGACAGACAAAATACTGAATTTGGTAATGTCGCCTGGTTTTCTAATTCTTTTGACTCCAGAACCTCGGGCTTAGATGTAGTTACAGGATATAGTAATATTGGAATTGGAGAAGGTAAATTAGGTATTAACTTATCCGGAAATATTACTTTCGAAAATAAAAGAATTTCTCCTGTTACAAACAACTCATTTGGAGATATTTTAAACACGCTGACTTTTACATCGCGACCTAAAACTAAATGGATACTGGGAGGTAATTACGAAATTGGTAAGTTGGCATTTTCTCTAAATAACACTTATTTTGGAAAAGCAACTTTTCATCAGCAAGGGCTGGACGCTAACCTGAACACAGAATTTATTCCTAAAATTGTTACCGACTTAGGTTTTCATTTTAATGCTACTGAAAAGTTAAGTCTTGATTTAAACGTAAACAATTTGTTTAATATTTTACCAGAGTGGGAGTTTAAGGCCAAAAACGCAGACGGTGCGGCCTTACTGGCAGATCCTGCCCAGGCAAAGACACAATTTAACCTGATTACTTTCAATGGGCGTTATTCACAAACAACATACTATGGATCACATTTTAGTCAGTTAGGAACTATGTTTAATTTGTCCTTAAACTATAAATTCTAGGCTTTAAACATAAACTATATTATTAAAATTACTTTTTTTTTAATATTTTTTTAGATTGGTTTTGTTAGTAGAGAATGCTTTTGGTTTGTCCAAAGGCATTCTTTCAAATCAATACTATTTAAAATTTTAATTCTACACTTGTTCCCTTGTTTGGGGAAGAAACAATTTTTAATTCTCCTTTTAATGCTTTCGCACGATGTGCCATATTAGAAAGCCCATTGCCTTCACTTTTAATTTGTGAGTCAAATCCTTTTCCATCATCGATAACCGTTAATGTAATGGCATTATTGTGAGAAGTAAAACTAATCCAAATGTTCTTTCCATCTGCATATTTAGCAACATTATTCAGTGCTTCTTTATAAATCAGATAAAAATCACGTCTTTTTTCCATAGACATTTTTCTTTTTAATAATCCTTCATCAAAATCAAAATGAAGTGTGTATGCTTTCGCCTCGAACAACTGGTGAGCATGTTCACGCATCCTGCTTAAAATACTTTCAAATGCATCATTTTTATGATAGATATTCCATACAATGTCACTCATAGACTCCATCGTCTCAGTAGCGCTATTGGTAATTTTAAGCAATAGAGGTTGATGATCAAATGAGGGACTGGCATTTTTTTGATGCACAATTTTTGAATATATAGCAATAGTACTCAAAGAAGAACCTAGCTCATCATGCAGATCTCTTGCAATTCGATTCCTTAATCTGTTTTCCCTGTTTAATTGTGCAAGTCTATATCTATGAAACCCGTAAAACAATGCAATGGTAGTGATTACACTCAAAACACAAAACCACCACGTTTTATACCATGGCGGAATAATTATTAATTTTACAGAAGCATCCTTATCTCCCCATCGGGCTGTGCCATAATTTGCTTGTACTTTAAAATGATATTCACCCGGATTTAGATTGGAGTATGTAGCCTCTCTGGCAGTACCTGCATAGATGTAATCTTTATCAAACCCCTCCATTATATATCTGTATCTTAGATTTCCGGGTTTTCGATAATCCATGGCTGCAAACTGGAAAGTAAGTACATTTTGATTATAGTTTAATCTTATTTCTTTAATTGAATTTAAACTTACTTTAAGAATAGAACTGGTATCCCCTGGGATCACTGGTTTATTGAATAATCGAAATTCTGTAAAAGCTACTGGCGGTGGACTCAGGGGTTTAATTTTTTGCGGATCGAAATAAGTAATTCCATTCATTCCTCCAAAAAACAACATGCCATCACTGGTCTGACCAAAAGCATAACGGTTAAATTCATTGCTTTGAAGTCCGTCATCAACATTAAAATTCTGGAATGAAGTCTTAATAGGATCGAATTTGGATATTCCTTTATTTGTACTTAACCAAAGTTTCCCTTCTTTGTCCGTGAGGATTCCGTAAATGACATTATTGGGCAGGCCATCTTTAGTATCAAACTTAGAAAACTTACCTGTTTGTTTATTAAGGCGATTCAATCCTCCCCCTTTTGTGCCTATCCATAAATATTTTTGCGGGTTGGCAGCATCATTATTTAACGAGAGAATGTAATTATTACTAAGTGATGTATTGCTGTTGGGTTTAGTTGAATAATTATCGTGTATCTTTTCTTTGGCTATATCAAAGCTAAAAAGGCCATCTGTGGTGCCTAACCAAAGTACATTACCATCCTGATAAATTTGTTGTATAAAATCGTAATTATAAAGTGATTCACGAGTAGGAAATTCGACTTTGCTAAACTTTATTGTGGATGGCTCAAATTTTACTAAAGATCCTTTATAACCCATCCAGATATTGTTTTTATTATCACAGTATATAGGAAAAGGGATTTCATTTATATTTTTATAGGGCAAGGGAATTTTAGTAAAAATACGTTTTTTGAGGTTGTATCTAAGAAGATTACTTTTTACTCCTAAATAAATGTAATCGCCAGTATCTTTCGCAAAAGATGTCACATGAATATTTGGATACTTCTTTTTAAGTGCTTTAAAATCTAAATAATCGGAAATTTGAGAGATCTGATTTTTTCTTAATTTAATTTGATGAAAGTTATTGGTATATACATCATTTTTTTTATCAATAATCAACTGATAAACTGTTTCGCCAGGAAAAATGTGATTAAAGAGTTCTGCTTGCGGGTCATATTTTAAAAGACCATATCCTCCTGTTGCTATCCAGACAACACCAGTATTATCACAATAAAAGTCTGTGACAGTCGAGATAGCAAGATCTTGACTGGGAATATTAGAAATCAAATTTCGTACATAACCTGTTTTTAAATTAAGCAGGACAATTTTGTTATCCTGAGAAAGCCACAGGTTTTGTTCCTTATCAATTACTGTACTAATCTGATAGGCGTGATAATTATAAATTTTTACCGGATTATTAAATTCATAGTCTGAAAACTTAATAATATCTTTATTATTAAGCAATAACCTTTTCCCAGCTTTATCTTCGATAATTTCAGGAACAAATGACTGATCAGCCGAGGTAAAGCGATAACGTTCAAGCAATTTATATTTGTTAGTTTCAGAATTAAAAAATAGCTGCCAGACTTTATCAGTTGTTGTAATGAAAATCCTGTTTTTACTGTCAATGAAAAGTCCTTGGGGAGCAGACTTTTTTTTATGAAGTTCAGTCTGCTGATCTATTTTTATAGGGATAAATTTTGCATGGTATCGAACCTTAGTGTTGCCATTAGCGCGATCAGGAAAATGCTTGGCTAATATTTCCATTCTTTCTATGCCATCTCGTGTTTTAATCCAAATTGTACCACTTTTATCTCCTGATATTTGTAGGATACTATTTGAGTGTAGGCCTGCATTAGAGGTATGCTGGAAATGCGTAAAAGTATTATTCTCCGGATCAAATAGATCGACACCGCTGTTGCGGGTACCAATCAAAATTCGTCCTTTGACATCCTGAAATACACAAGTTATATCATCATTTGCTAATGTATTATGATTGTCGTGATCATGATGATAAACGACAAATTTGTAACCGTCATATTTATTTAGTCCATCTGCCGTGGCAAACCACATAAACCCCTTTTTGTCTTGCAGAATATTGCTGACAAAACCCTGCGAGAGTCCATTATCAATTCCAAACGAATAAAAGCTTACAGATTTGAAATTCTGTTGTGCCCAAGACCTGGTTAGATTGCAAAAAATAAATAGAATACAAAAAACAAATCGTAAGTTTTTATTTATCGTGGGTTGAAATTGGAAGACTATCATGCAAAAAATGGGGATTATTTGCTTAAATATACTTTTAACAATTAACGGAACAATGCCACTACTGTTAATGATGAAATATACGTAAAATTTTTTGTACAAAAATTAAAATAGATTGATAACTAAAAGAAATATCAATTACGTATTTATTCATTTATATTGACAGTATAAATGATCAAAAAAACATTATTTGCCCTTCGATTTTGATAGTATGATTACTTTTTTACAGCAAATGAGTTTTAATATCTAAAATTATATATCTTGAAAATAAGGAACATATATAATTTTTATAAACTGGGTACAAATTTAAACAATTTGCCAATCAAATTTTGAGTTGAGGATTATTTTTTGCGAGCTAACGACAATTGGAATCCAATGACATAAAAAATGATATTTTTTTTAATCTAAGAATCATTTACCTAAAACAATAAAAAACGTTACAATTCCTAGTTTTCGTAGATTACCCTATTATTCAAGGGTTGGACAATTCTAAAGTTTTCTTCATGATATATTGAAGAATACTCTTTTAGTTGGGAATCAGAAGCCATAATTTTATCCTTGAAAAGTATCCATGTTACTGGTCCTTGATTTGGTATAAAATCTCGATTTGGTGTAGTTAGCGATCCGCTATAGGCGTAATAGTTAATACGATTTAGGGGTAATAATGAACTTAAATCAAACATATCTGTAAAAGAATTAACTCCTTTGGTTGCTGGAGAATAAGCAATAAGGGATTGTAAATAATCATTTATTTTCCCTTTCTCAACAAATACTCCTAAAACAGCATATGCACCTGTATCAGATATATTTACAAAATGTATTTCCATTTCATTGTATTGATCATCTATTTTATGCTCACTATGATGATGAAAATGAAATTGCTGTAATTTGTATTTCTTGCCTTTAATGAGAATATAATTATTCTCTCGATCCGGGCTTAATAAATTAATTTTTAAATCCTCAGATGTGTTTTCAATACTGTTTAATACAATTGAATTATAATGAATTACGGGATCTGTGGCATTTATTTTTGTAGTACTGTAAGTAGTAATATTAATAGGGGATTGTCCTCTCAAATTAATAGTATTTAAAGGGAAATTATAACTTGTTATATTTTCTGGAAAGCCATTGCCAGAAGGAATATTCTCGTCGATATTTTCCTCGTGGTCACAAGAAGCCAGCATAAAAATTATTAAAACTGTTAAACAGTATCTTTTCATTTATTTTTTATTTTGAATTATTGAAAAATAGAACTAGAAAAACATTTAGGATTTCTAAATGCACAGGATTGAAATTTAACTTTCGGTTTACCTGAAGAAATATGATTTAGGTATTTGTGGATAGGTTTAATCTTACCTCAACAATAAGATATATTGTATTGTGTTGTCAATTTTATTACCTAGCAAGTAAATATCAACCCTTTATCACGATAAGGTTGTCTGTCTCATAAAGATGAGGTCATAAAAATGGCATGATTTTTCAATACAATTAGACTTGGCTGATTATGTCTAATTGTATTACTTCAGTAAGAGGACATTTACTTTGTAAATAGTTTTGTAGTCAAAAAATAATCAACGATGCTGTATTTCATTTAAATTGAACATAGTTAAATGCTTATTGTATAAAAAAACTCCTTTAAATTCTATTAGATAATATTTTTCTTAATAGAAATTGCAACGGCTTCAGAAACATTATGTACATGCATCTTACTATAAATATTTTTGATATGGTTATTAACCGTAAAAGGTGATATAAAGAGTTCAGCAGCGATCATTTTATGGCTGAATCCCTTTACAAGATAGCTTAAAATATCTATTTCTCTTTTGGATAAATTAAAGTCGTCTTCTTTTTCCTTATTATTTTTTTTATTGAAATATTCAAGGACTCGTTTTGCAATTCCGGGAGACATTGGGGCACCGCCATTCATAACTTCATGTATGCCTTCAATTATTTTTTCATTTGTTGCTTTTTTTAGCAGATAACCATCTGCACCTGCTAATAAACTATTAAAAAGATTTTTATCATCTTCAAATATAGTCTGCATGATTATATTGGTCTCTGGAAAATTTTTTGTCAGCAATTTAACACCTTCAATGCCACCTACACCAGGCATATGAATGTCCATTAGAACTACGTCAGGTACATTTGGACGCAGATTTTCAACCAGGTTAGTACAGTCTTCAAAATCACAAATACACTCCATATCTTCTTCAAGAGATAGTAATAATTTTAGAGCTTCGCGTCTCTCCTTATGGTCGTCGAATATTGCAATTTTAATCATTGGAATTTTTGCTGAAGAAACTTTTTTAATTCAAAAAAAATCTCTGTGAATAGACGTAAAGTTATAATTCATTTTTGAGTAATGCAATAGCTAAAATAAGCTATAAAATCAAAAAAAACAAAAAGTCCCAATTTAAAAATCAAACGGAACTTTTTGCCTGAATAATAATTAACGGTTGTTATTTTGCCGTTTTGACATCTATACCAATCTCAAGATCTTTACTGATTGCCCATTCAGCCGGATCTGCTTCAGTTGTTGCAAAATTAATATTCCAGTCAGTACGGTTAACAGTAAACTTTGCCTGTAGGGCTACATTTCCGTTTACTATAGTGACTTTTGCCGGGAAAGTAACATTAAGAGTTTTTCCTTTAAGAGTAAGGTTACCACTTACAGTTTTATTCGACCCTTCTATAACAACATTATCTGCTGGATTTAAGGAAGTAACTTTAGTAATTTTAAAATCTGCAGTTGGATATTTTTCTACATCAAAAAAATCTGCGTTTTTTAAGTGAGCTTCTAATTGTAAATATTGCGCTCCTGGCTCTGTTACTGATGCAGGATCGACTTTAATAGATGGCATATCCATTGTAAAATCTCCTGCCTTAAGTTCTCCTTTCTCCACTGATACTTCTCCAGATTTAAGATTTAACGTGCCCCAGCGTGGAAAAACCCCTCCTTTGTGAGTTGCTTTCCAGTCTACTTTAGATGTTTGTAAATTTACAGCTAATAATTCTCCATTTTTTTCAGCTGGCTGTTGTTCTTCTTTTGTTGTTGTTTCATTTTCGCCACATGCTGTAAAGAATAAAGCCACGGCAGCTAACGTTAAGAAATTTAATTTTTTCATTGTCAATGTTTGTAATTTGTAATTTGTTTTAAATAATCATCGGAATTTTGTTAATAAGATTTCCTTAATCAGGGGCAAAACTATAATTCATTTTATATCAACACAATAGCTAAAATAGGCTATAAATAATTAAATGTTACTTTTCTTACGGTATAGTAATTGACAGCTTCAATGGACTTAGTAAGTGTGTATCCTGACCTGTAAGATGTGCTTTTCCGATAATTTCGGGTAAAATCCCTATTGATGTTTCTGAATTTTATGCGTAATTATAATTCATTTTACTGCCGTAGAGTTGTTTAAGGAAGTTGTTGAAAATTTAAAAAAAGCAATTTTGAATTGAAGATTGTTATATGCTTTCACAACCTGTAGAAGTCGTTACTTTAAATGACTATTAATAGTGTATTTGATATGGTATATTGATTACTGTAATAACAGTACTGATGTGTTTCCTATTATTGATTATTTCCACACCTTAAAAAAACACCTTTTGGATAGTGCCTTCAAAGATGAAAATAATTTCGAAAATGCTCTCATTTTTTAATGCCAATTGCTTAGTTATATCAAGAGTGAGAATAGGCTTTGTTGATCACATTTTTCTAAATTACAGATACTAGGCTAGAGGAATTTAATACTTAATACGTTTATTTTTAGTCGATTAAAAATAGCGTAATCTAGCTATTGCCACATTTGATTTGGTAAAATAATTTTGGCGCTTAAAGTTTTGAAAAAAATAGTAAAAAAATTGGAGAGCGAGCAGCTTTTAAAATTATGTTTAATTAGATAAGCCAGAAATAGAGATGACTAAAAAGAAGAATGTTGTAATTGAGCCTATTGTTGACAGGGAAAAATATAAAGTAAACGGGCACTTAGTATATAAAAACAGATTAAAAAATTGGTCTTGCGAGCATGATTTGTCTGCTGGTGAGTTGTTGGCATTTGGAGTATATGAAAAGTTAATAATTCAAAACCCAAAAATAAAAAAACACACCAGGGCTTTGTATGGTAAGCCTGAATGATAACAACTAGATTATTGCTTTTAAGCGTTTTTTGGTGAGGAGGACTTTTCCTGTAAAAAAAGATTTTAGACTGGTGACACTTCTAGTCACTCCTTTTATTCTCATTGACCGTAATCTCGTATATTATTATTCTTCAATAGTGTGATAATTATTATCGAGTTTTAATTTTAAACTGTCCAGTTTTGATTTCGAAGGTATCTCACAAATTATAAGTAATCTGTCGCCGTTCGATTCATCGATGTTAAGTTTCTCAAATGTATTTATATCGCTATTGAATACAAATTCTTTTTGTCTGACCTTTTCGTTTGTAGAATACTTCGTGTTGGCTGTAGCTCCTTTTAATACGTAGGGGTGATTGCTGGAAAATTCATCTAATCCACCTGCTTTTTTTATACTTTCAATTACTTCTTTATCTTTTTTATTGTAATTTCCATCCCAATCAGGTTGTATGTTATCATATATTTTTGGCAGCATTAATAATATAATAGGACTCGCTACCTTGGCATAAAGCAGGAGCTTTTGATTGTTTTTTTGCTGATAATTATATGCGTCAACAGTAAAATTATAGAGGAGTCTTGATGAAAATTTTTTTTCCTGATGATTTTGACTTGTACAAGTCAATCCCATATAAACAATATCCCTTTCTTCAGAATGTATTTTAAACTTCTGCCAGGCCACCATAAAGAAACATAATATATTGTTACAACTATCTTTTAAAAGATAAATCATATTGTTGCGCTTCAACTCACTATCTACAACACTAGTAGGCTCTACATAATAAGCTTGTGCTAATACAAATATATTTGTTATTTCAGAATCTGTAAGCTCTTTAATTTGTTTGATTTCTTCGATTACTTTCATTGTTTGATTAAATTATAGGATAAAATGTTATTTGCCTGTGTGAAATGGTATATTGAGACTTTTGCTGAAGCAATAGCTAGTCCGGATTTAAAACATGTGATTAAATATTAAAAAAAAATCATACTTTTAATACTAGAATTTGTAACGGAAGCATAAACTAAACATGGGGCCTAACTTACAGAATTGAGATGCGTAATAAGTGGTTTGAGCATATAAAAATTCCAGGCAAATGCGGAGTAATTTTTTTTTCATCTTTGTTTTATTAATTCTTGTTATTTGTGATTTTTTAAAGATTCTTAGCTAAACATTTGAGTATTCGGATGACTGGTGTCATCGCTTGAAAGACTGTTGTAGTAGCTAAAGCTGATAATGGATAAAATTCAAATGTGTTTTTATTTATAAGAATTTGTTTTTATGTTTAACTTTTAATCTGTCAGTTGATTAAAAAAATGAATTTTATTCCGCAAAAGTATTTTTCCTCACTATCTGCAACAATAGCTTAAAAAGGCTATTTTAATGTATTGATAATAAGGAAGTTTTAGGGTAATCCCTTTATTCTTAATTAAGGACATAAGATTAGAATATCTAAAGCATTATAATAATGTCGATGCTTAGTTAAATCTGCAAAACAAACAATCAGATTGCCTTATTTGACATAGGAGCTGATTTTTGCAGTACTCTTTTAAAGTATTAATAATGGGTGAATTTGTTTATTTAAGCACATTAAAATGGCATTATTTAGCCATTGTAACTTATAATAAGGCAGAGTATTTTTGCAATGTAGAGTTTGTTAAATAATAGAGGATGGCTAATTGCATATCAACACTGAACATCGTTTCTATAAGTAACATTAATTATCATTTACGATCCATCATAAAATACCAAAGAGTAATAGTAACTAGTAAACAATCATAAAACAAATAATGAATCCACTAATAGAACAGCTCAAAAAATATGGGCCGATGAGTTCAGAAGCTGAAAAGGGCATTCAACAAAAAACAAAACATTTTCAGAAAAAGAAAAACAGCCACCTACTAAAACAAGGTCAAATTTTGGCTAGTTTTTTTGTATTGAAAAAGGGGATCGTTAGATCTTATATTTACAGAAACGAAAAGGAGATTAATGTTTGGTTTGGAGCAGAAAATCAGATCTTTGGGGCAATAATGCCGATGTATGCTAACAAAGTGGCTCCCGAAAATATTCAGTTCCTTGAAGATTCAGAATTATATGCTATTTCATTTGATGATTTGGAGGATTTATACAAGATGTATCCCGAATTGAACTTAATTGGCAGAAAAGTTGCTGAAGAACTATGTGTTATTCTTGAAGAAAGAATTAATTCACTACATTTCGAAACTGCTTCAGAACGTTATAGAAACTTAATTTTGCAAATGCCATACTTGTTACAACGTATCAACCTTGGGCATATTGCATCTTTTTTGGGAATTACACAAGAAACATTAAGCCGCATTCGAAAATCATAGACGATTTTGATCTACATCAAAAAAAGCATTCTGATTACCTCCGAAATTTGCATCAATAAATAATTAAGATATGCAAAATAATAAATTAGAAAGTCAAAGTCGCCTTAACAAGGCTATTATTTACGAGGGTTATGGTGCAGAGCCCAATAAAACCAAGTTTGTTCGTGAAAGTGCTTCGGGTCGGTTGACTATTGTGGCAATAGGCGATTCTTCAGAATCTTTAGCCGCCGCCATTGCTCTTGTAGAAGATGGGGCAGAACTCATAGAATTATGTGGTTACCTTTCTCCCATTTGGAGAGCAAAGATTAGCGAAGCAATTGGCAATCGTGCAAAGGTGAGCTCAATTACTTTTGGATATGAATCGTTAGTTTTGGCTGCCGCTTACAGTGCTTCTTTTTACGAAGGCAATCCTCCTCGTGAAGCATTCATTATTCTTGAAAGTGATAGCGATCCCGCTACCGATCGCTTCGAGAAAGAATTCCATCCCCAACATACAACTTTCATTCCTGTGCCGGATGAAGCGACAGCTGCTATCGTTGCCGTAGAACTTGCAGAATCTAACTACGGACTGATTGAACTATATGGAGGATTCACCACTGCTGGTGCAGCCAAAGTCATTGAAGCTGTTAACGGTCGTGTGCCGATTGGAGTGGGAAGCTTTACCTTGGAAGCTACGAAACTTTAGACTCGTTGAATAGTAAATCAAACAACAGAGAACTTTTGATAAATGAATAATTAAAAATATGCAGAATAAAAAATTAGTTCTAAGCATTATAAAAGTTAGCGATTTAAATATATTCATTTGAACGAAATATAAAATTATATCGGTAATATGCCAGAAATGTTGGCGCATAATTTTTTCAAAAAGCATTTTTAAATAATCATAGTATCGCAGAAATAAAAAACAACCTTCGGGTTGTTTTTTTTGTTTTATAATGTATAAAACCGAAAAAATAGATTTTGAACTAGGAGTTGTTGTTGAAGATGCGAAGTGTTTTGTATTTAGGAATAGACAATCCTCTCAAAATAAGGCTACTGCAGATACAGATAATTGGCAGACAATATATTTGACCCAATTTTTTAGTCCTTGTAAATTATGGATTTCTATTTATCAAAAAAAAGAATGTGCCAGGATACTATTATAAACTCTGGCGATAATTGAGTAAGTACAGATCGTACAACATAAAAATCAAAGTGATTTTTTTACGGTATTCCATCCACTCTTTTATAGCTATCAATCTTGAGCTGTTTTCCTATTTAACAGCTGTGGAAATTGATCCTGCCGAACCTTTATGAAATTACAGCAGATATATTTAAAGAGAATAAGAACTTATTATTTTGGTGTATGTTGTTGATTTTTAGAAAAATAGCTTATTTAAGCTATTTTATCGTGAGAAAATAGCTCATAGATTTGCCCCAAATTATTGATGTATCTCTTTTAAAAATGTTAAACGATAGCTTTTAGTTATAACTCAAGACTAAAGAAGCCTGCATCAATTTTATAAAATTTAAAATGTCCAGGAAGTTCAATAAAAAAATCACAGTATAGATAATCTGTACACTCAATTTATTATGATATGAATAAACGTTTACTCTTTAGTTTAACAATTTTACTAGGTACTACACTAGTAATGGCTCAACAAAAAGTCAAAGATGGAACAGGTAGTAATGGGAATTTACCAAATAAGGATGCAATTTTTGAACTAGAAAGTTCTAATAAGGGTTTTCTGCATGCTCGTATTGCCTTAAAAGCATCAACTAATGCTTTTCCCTTAAGTGCGCACGTCGCAGGAATGATGGTTTATAATACTGCAACTGAAAGCGATGTCATGCCAGGTATTTATTATAACGATGGCACTAAATGGATTTTTATCCAAGGAACAAAAGATAATCCTGATTCAATTGGCATAGAAGCGCAGCCTGGTAAAAATGGTATGCCGGGAATACCAGGATCAGGTCAACCAGGCGCCCCAGGCGCAGGCGTAACTATTGTCACGAATGACAGTGGAACCTGGGTTTATAATCCAACCAATAGTACGTGGACAAATATCAATGGTCAAAAAGGAGAGAAAGGTGATAAGGGAGAGAAAGGTGATGCAGGAGTGCAGGGACCAATGGGTTTAACAGGAGAAACTGGGGCACAAGGTCTTATCGGATTAACTGGAACTACAGGAGTAAAAGGAGATAAAGGCGACAAAGGTGATGCAGGAGTGCAGGGACCAATGGGTTTAACTGGCCAAACTGGTGCACAAGGTCTTATCGGATTAACTGGAACTGCAGGAGATAAAGGAGATAAAGGAGATAAAGGAGATAAAGGAGATAAAGGAGATGCATGTGTGTTTGGTGTTCAGGATATGCCTGGTACTCTTGGTGCGCCGGGCAGACCTGGTTCAGAGAGCTCAGGTGCCCCTGGTGAAGGCGTAATAATAGTAACCAATGACGGCGGAACATGGGTTTATAATCCAACAACCTACATTTGGACAAATATCAATGGTCCAAAAGGAGATAAAGGTGATGCAGGTGTGGTTGGCGTTCAGGATATGCCAGGAACAATTGGTACACCGGGCACACCAGGGACAGGTATTCCAGGCGCCCCGGGAAGAGGCGTTACAATTGTCACGAATGACAGTGGAACTTGGGTTTATAATGCAAGAACGAATACCTGGACAAATATCAACGGTCCAAAAGGAGATAAGGGTGATAAAGGAGATAAGGGCGATAAAGGAGACCCAGGTGTAGTTATTGTTCAGGATATGCCCGGTGCAATTGGTAAGCCAGGCAGACCAGGTTCAGGCAGCTCAGGTGCCCCGGGCGAAGGTGTAACGATTGTCAGGAATGACGGTGGAACCTGGATTTATAATCCAACGACAAATACCTGGACAAACATCAATGGTCCACAAGGAGATAAGGGAGATAAAGGTGATGCATGTGTAATTGGTGTTCAGGATATGCCAGGTACACTTGGTGCTCCGGGCAGACCTGGTTCAGAGAGTTCAGGTGCCCCTGGTGAAGGTGTAATAATAGTGACCAATGATGGCGGAACCTGGGTTTATAATCCAACCACTTACATTTGGACAAATATCAATGGTCCAAAAGGAGATAAGGGAGATGCAGGTGTGGTTGGTGTTCAGGATATGCCAGGAATAACTGGTACACCAGGCACACCAGGCTCAGGCACTCCGGGCGCTCCAGGAAGAGGCGTTACAATTGTCACGAATGACAGCGGAACCTGGGTTTATAATCCAAGAACGAATTCCTGGAAAAGTATCAATGGTCCAATAGGATTAACAGGTGCTGCAGGGCAAGGCGGAGTAACACAAGCAGGTACTGGTATATCTGTAACAGGTATCGGTACATCGGAATCTCCTTATATTGTTGCTTCAACTACAACAGCAAATAATGGTTTAATAGCTACAAGTGGAAATATTGAATTGGGCGGTAATTTAATTGCTGCAACAACTATAACAAATAACGGTCAAAGTTTAACCATTGCAAGCGGGGGAAGTGATGTGGCCATAACAGGCTTACCGGCAACAGGAACATCAAATGATAATGTAGTAGTTTCTTCAACAGGTGGAGTATTAAAAACAATTGCAATATCAACATTAAGTATTGAGCCTTGGCAAATACAAGGTGGTACAATAAAAGCAACAGAGAATACAGATGCCATTTATCAAATGGGAAATATAGCTATAGGAGCGAGTACAATTCCTTCGAATGTAGTTACTGCTGCTAACCCAAGTTTATATGTAGTGGGTAATATTAGTGCAACAGGTAAAGTATTTACTACGAGTAATATTTATCCCGATTATGTTTTCGAAAAATACTTTAACGGCAGATCATCACTTAATGCAAACTACGAGTTTAAATCATTGGATTATATAAGAAATTTTATTAAAGAAAAAAATCATTTGCCAGGAGTTAAATCTATTAGCGATCTAAAGAAAGATGCAAATGGTTATGCTTTTGACATGACTGAACTGACTATTCAGAGCTTAGAAAAAATTGAAGAACTATACTTGCACACCTTAGAGCAGCAAGAGAAAATTGATAAACAACAAAAGGATATGGAAGATCTGAAACTTCGTTTAGAGCAATTGGAAAAGCTATTGTTGAAAGAGAAGTGATAGATAGAGCACAAGGGAACATTGTTCGCTTATATCTTTAATTACTAAAAAATAATCATAAAAAAAATATTAATCTTCCCTATACAATGAAGATGTCTATCCATTCTATTAAAATATTATTCTCAACTGTACTCTTGTTTTATTTCTCTAACTGTATGGCACAGAGTGGCGTTGGAAGCATGACTGTAGATGACGCTATGGTTGTGATTTCTGAAGGTACTGCAGAACAACGATTCAGCGAGAGCACCTATTTTGGACCACAAGCAAACTGGGAGATTAACGGCACTTTGGAAATTTACAGTAAAAATATTTGGATTGCTCCTGATGCAACCTTTACCGGTGCGGGTAAGATCATTATTTACAATCCTGGTATGAACCCTTTTTATCCTGATATGGTTTCAGGTCCTACCCATATTGACGGTAATAACGGTAATTTCCTTGGCGTGACTATCGAGCACCGCAATACCGAAAATATTTTACTAGCTGATGTTTCTGATCCTGGTTTTAACACTGCAAACCCTTCAGATGCCTTATCAGCAGAGCTGAACATTGGCAGTGCTTTAGATTTAGCGATAGACCACGCGGATATTATTCTTAACGGGCATGACCTTGCTTTCAACAGTTCTGGCAAAATTGCGAATTACAGTAAATCCAGGATGGTTGTTACGAATAATAGTAGCAACGGTCATATGATAAAAGAATATGCTGGCAGCGACAGTTTTGTATTTCCTATTGGAATTGAAGAAGGAGATTATACTCCTGCTACTTTAACCCCGGACAGCGCTGGCAGGTTGTTTGTCAATGTTCAGGATTATGCTGGAGCAAACAAAACAATCAAAAACCCTGATTTGGGTATGGACCGTGTATGGCACATTTATGGTTCGCCGTCCAGCACTACACAGATGGTTTTACAACATAATAGCAATACAGATGGTTCTTTGTTTAAAGATGCTAGTGCAAACATTGCTAGTTACTTAATAGGTGATAAATGGGATATATTAAAAGGAATTAATCCCGCGGTAGGAATCCATGTTAGTAACAATGTAGCAATTCCAGTTGATATGAACGCTAATGAGAGCTACTTTACTAAACTGACTGTTTCCGGTTCTACTTTGTTTATTCCGAATTTATATACGCCAAACGGAGATGGGACCAACGATACTTTCAAGATTCCTGGATTGGAAAGTTTTGCGGAGAATGATATTGTTATTGTTAACCGTTGGGGCAACGAGGTTTATAAAACTGTGGATTACCAAAACAATTGGGCCGGTGAGGGCTTAAATGAGGGAACTTATTTCTACATACTTAGAGTCAAAGAATTGGAAGAGTCTGATTGGAAAGTGTTTAAGGGGTATATCACTTTGATCAGGACATTCGAAAAGTAGGATTATGGGGATGGATACTGAAGTGTTAAATCTTTTTGTGATTTAACCAACTCCTATTGGAGTAAATAATAATTAAAATAAGAAATGAAAAAGATATTCATATTAATAACACTAACCTTAAATATAATGTTGGCGGAAGCACAACAGGATGCACAGTTTAGTCAGTACATGTTTAATGGGATTTATATTAATCCTGCCTATGCAGGTTACAGAGAACAGTTAAACCTTCAGGCTTTTTACCGCAATCAATGGACCGGTATTGAAGGTTCCCCAACCACAATGTCTATCGCTGTTGATGCAATTGCAAACAATGGTAACGTTGGTTTGGCCTTACAAGTTTCGAATGACCAGATTGGTGCACAGCGAAATTTTTCCGCCTATGGTAATTATGCATACCGGATTCCGCTAAATCCAGACGGATCATCGAGGTTAGCTTTAGGTCTGGGTGTGGGTGCTCTACAATTAAGTATTGATGGCTCTATGTTAAAACCTAACGATTATGAGATTAACCAGCCTCTTGGTATCCAAAGTTCAATAGTTCCTGATGCCAGGGTAGGAGTTTACTTTTCTAACGACCGCTTCTATGCGGGTTTCTCTGCAGACAATTTGATTTCACAGCATATCAAAGTTGACCGTTATGCTTTTAAGCCTCACTATTATTTAACTGCCGGAATGTTGCTTCCTATTAACGAATACATCCAGTTAAAGCCTTCATTTTTATTAAAGGATGATCGAGGAGGTCCTACGAGTTTAGATGTTAATGCATTCGTAATTATAGCAGATAAAGTATGGCTTGGCGGTTCTTATCGTACAGGTGTAAAGTTATACGACAAGAGTTACCTTCAAAATGGCCTGAGTAACCTGAATTCGGGAGTTGCGGCAGCACAGCTTTTTGTGAACAGTAATTGGCGTATAGGTTATGCCTACGATTTCTCAATTGGATCTTTGCAGGGATACAGCGGGGGGACACATGAGATTTCGATCGGTTATTTCTTTAATAACAGAAACATCCGTTTAATGACACCTAGGTATTTCTAGAAAATAATGATAAAGAAAATAAATCAACAAACTAATGAAAGTAAAAGTATTGATTATTAATATTTTAGTTCTGTTTGCTTTTCAGGCAAATGTCAAAGCGCAGTATGTGTTAAATGAAGCCGATAAAGAATTTGAACAATACAACTATGAAAAAGCAATTGATCTTTACGAGCAGGCCTATAAAAAGAAAGCGACACTTCATGCTGCAGAGCGTTTAGCTGCTTGTTATAAATATCAGAGTAATTACAAACAAACAGAAAGTTGGTATGCTACAGCTGCCGGTATGGAAAAAAGTTCAGCAGAAAATACTTTAGAATATGCAAGAGCACTACAAACAAATTCAAAATACAGTGAGGCTATAATACAGTACAATAAGTACGCAGATTTAAATAAAAATCTAAATCCTTTATTAAAAGATATGTGGTTACGTTCTTGCGATTCTGCTCTTTACTGGATGAAAGAACCAAAACCTTTTATAATCAATAATGAAAAATCATTGAATAGCCCTCAGTCAGATTGGGGCGCAGTGATGCAAAAAGGTGGGATTGTATTTTCATCAGACAGAGGAGTAAAAGATAAAGATGGTCAAAATAAAAATAAACCGTTTTTGAAATTTGACGGTGCGAAAGCGCCCAATAAAATGATATATGGTTGGACCGGTAACCACTACCTAAGGCTTTATTCTAAAAAAGGTTTAGATAGTGTAGCATTGTTCCCGATAAATGCAGGGACAGAATATCATGTTGGTCCGGCGAGTTTTACAGAAAATGGGGATGAGATGTATTTCACCCTTACAAGGATTCCGGAAAAATTAGATTACACAAAAGCTAAGACTCTAAAAGGTAAACAAGCAACAGTGAATATTGAAATTTACAGTAGTAAAAAAGACACTTTAGGAAATTGGGGTGTACCAATACCCTTTAAGTATAACAAAGTAAATGAATACTCGCTAGGTGATCCTTTTATTACTCCAGACGGGCAAAGTTTATACTTTACCTCCAATATGTCAGGCGGTAAAGGTGGAACTGATCTATATGTTAGCCAGAAAACAGATACCGGAGATTGGGAAAAACCAATTAATTTAAAAGAGATTAATACTTACGGGAATGAACGAAGTCCATCTTTTGATAGCAACAATAATTTTTATTTCAGTAGTGATGGAAGAGTAGGGATGGGCGGACTTGACATTTTTAGTGCTAAACTGATAGCCGGAAAGATTTCTGAACCGCAAAACTTAGGTTATCCAATAAATTCACCGCAAGATGATTTTGCATTTAATTTAAGTAGAGCCAATACTGGTTTTTTCTCCTCTAACCGAATTGGTGGTTTAGGCGAAGATGATATTTTTAGTTTTATACAGCAATTAACTTTGGAATTTAAGCTAACAGGTACCGTTTACAATAAAAGAACCAACCAGCCAATCAGCAATGCGATCGTTACACTAAACAAAACTGATAAATCACCATTACAAGTAGAAACTGATGAAAAAGGTAAATTTAAATTTAATCTTGAAAGTGAATCTGATTATAAATTAGTAAGTGAAAAGACGAATTATAGAAGCGATACTGCTTCACTAACAACAATAGGACTTACAGTGTCAACTGAAATAAAGAAAGATTTATACTTGGAATCAATTGAAATAAACAGAGCTATTAAACTGGATAATATATATTATGATTTTGATAAATCTGCCATAAGGCCAGATGCCGCAATTGAGTTAGATAAGCTTGTAAAAATCATGAATGATAACCCAACAATTTGGATCGAATTGAACTCGCATACTGATAGTCGTGGAATTGATGCATATAATATGGTTCTATCACAAAGAAGAGCCAATGCGGCAGTAGAATATATTATTAATAAAGGTATTAGCAAAAACAGAATTACGGCTGTTGGTTACGGAGAAACCAGATTGTTAAATAAATGTACAAATGGTTTACAATGTACAGCTGGCCAGCACCAGTTAAATAGAAGAACAGAGTTTACTATTGTTAAAGAGTAGAATCATGTAATATTAAAATATAATAGCGATTTATAGTGTACTGTCTGTTGTAGGATTTGGGGATCTGAAGTAGTATATCCAAGATCGCTTTTTTCTAATAAGTTTTTAGTTTTTATTCTGCTGAGACAGTAATAAACTAAAAAACATATTGCTAATATAAATAAGTTTATTATGAAAATTAAAAAATATCTTTTGACTCTCACTATAGTATTGATGTTTTCAATATCAAATGCCCAATTTGTGAAACATCATGGCCAGCTGAGTGTTAACGGAACCCAATTAGTAGATAAAAATAATAATGCTATTGTTTTACGCGGTATGAGTTTTGGTTGGCATAATTGGTGGCCGAGATTTTATAATGAAAAAACAGTAAGTTGGTTAAAAAAAGATTTTAATTGCAACGTAGTTCGTGCCGCAATGGGCATTGAACCTGGAGAATGGTCATACATAAAAAATCCTGAATTTTCTAAACAAAAAATTGAAGCAGTTGTAAACGGAGCAATAAAATCAGATATCTATGTAATTATTGATTGGCACAGTCATAATATTAATCTAAAGGAAGCTAAAGGATTTTTTAGTGAGGTTTCTAAAAAATATGCAAAGTATCCTAATATAATATATGAGATCTTCAATGAGCCTGATAACGAAACATGGCCGGAAATAAAAGCTTACTCTGAAGAAATAATTAAGGTAATTCGGGAAAATGATCCCCGTAATATTATTTTAGTAGGTTCTCCTAATTGGGATCAATATGTAGATCTTCCTGCTGCAGACCCAATAAAAGGATTTGATAATATTATGTATACCATGCATTTTTACGCAGCTTCACATGCTAAAGTATTACGGGAAAGAACAGATGAAGCTATAAAAAGCGGATTGCCCATTTTTATCTCAGAATCTGCCGGAGTAGATGTTTCTGGAGGTGTGCCTATAGATATCAAAGCCTGGCAGGAATATATAGATTGGATGGAAGCTCGAAAGTTGAGCTGGATCACCTGGTCTATTTCTGATAAAGATGAAACGTGTTCCATTCTAAAAGAGTCGGCTAAATCAGAAGGAAAATGGAAAGACGATGACTTAAAAGAATCTGGAATTAAAGTTCGTGAACTTTTAAGAAAATACAACACACGAGACTAATTTTAGTTATGTGTTGTAAAGAAAGCCTGTTCAGCGAAATGAAATGGCTATTACTGGCAGTAAACTAAAAGAGATTTTTCCGGAATTATCGAAAGGAATTTCTATTCCCAGCTCCAGAATGTGTTTGTTTTATCTAAGAGTTAATTCGCTCGAGGTTATCGAGCGGCCTTCAAACCAAAATTAGCAAATAGTATAACATCCTGCTTTGTATTTTAATAAGTTACGTAAGTGCCATCTGGTTTTGCCATTTTTAATTTTCCGAACAGTTTTGAAATATTAAAATAGCTAGTACTGTTTATAGGGGAAAAAGCGCCGGAAACCAAAGGAAAAACACTTGAGGAAATCGAAGCAAGTTGGAAAAAACAGTAACTATAAAAACATACACAATGAATAACCTTTTAGAAAAAACTTACTTATTTGCAGAGGGATTGGATCATCCGGAATGTATTGCAGTACACATAGACGGCACCATTTGGGCAGGAGGTGAAGGTGGCCAGATATATTGTATATCGCCTTATGGAACCAATGTACGAGAGGTATGCAATACCGAAGGCTTTATTTTGGGAATAGCTTTTAGTCCCGGCTGTGAATGGCTGGCTATTTGCGATTCTGCCAAAAAATGTGTTTGGAAACTAGACATAGTCAGTAATGAATTAACACTATTTAGCGAAGGTGCAGATGGCCACCAGTTCAATATCCCCAATTATGCCGTATTTGATTCTTCCGGAAACTTATATGTTTCTGAAAGCGGAGCTTTCAAGGCTATAAAGGGGAAAATCCTAAAGTTTTCTCCGGCCGGCGATGGTCATGTTTGGCATGAAGGTCCTTTTAACTTTGCCAATGGTATGGCTATGGGAAAAGGTGAAAACCAAATTTATGTGGTTTCTTCCTGGTTGCCGGGTGTGGAAAGGATCCAAATCAACGCCGATGGATCTGCCGGAGAAAGGTCAATATACTGCACTTTGCCCCAGACGGTGCCGGATGGGATTGCATTTGATGAGTTTGAAAACTTATATATTTCATGCTATATTCCAAATGCAATCTATAAAGTTGCAACAGATAGAACAACAACCTTGCTGATGGAAGATTGGGAAGCACACACTTTATCCAACCCTGCCAATATAGCTTTTGGCGGTGTACATTCAGATCAGCTTTTTACCGCTAACCTGGGCCGTTGGCACCTTAATAAAATCGACTTGGGCGTAAAGGGATTACTTTTAGCTTCACACAGTAAACAAATAAAAATATGAGTTTCGAGAATAAAATTGTGGTAGTAACCGGTGGGGCAAAAGGTATCGGTATTGCCTGTGTTAGAGTATTTCATGAAAATAAGGCCCATGTGGTAATTCTTGATATAGATGAGGACCAGGGCAATAGATATGCTAAAGAATTGGGTGACCGTGCCCTGTTTATAAAAACCGATGTTTCCAAAGAAGAAGACGTAATAAACGCTATAGAAAAGATCATAGCCACATTTGGAGATATTGATGTACTAGTGAATAATGCGGCAGTACAGTATTATTCGACTGTAACAGAAAGCTCGGTAGAGCAATGGGACAGAACGATGGCTGTAAATGTGAGAGGAGGATTTATTTGCGCAAAATATGCCATTCCCTCTATGCAAAGAAAAGGAAAAGGTGTAATCATCAATATGTCAAGTGTTCAGGCATTCGTATCCCAACACCAGGTAGCATCTTACGTTACGTCAAAAACAGCCCAAATTGGCTTAACACGGAGTATAGCAATAGATTATGGACCTGCAATTCGTTGCATCGCTGTTTGCCCGGGCACCGTGGACACACCACTTTTGCGTGACCTATTGAGTCAATCTGCTGACCCAGCCAAGGTTTTAAAGGAGTGCGAAGAAATGCATTTGGTGAAAAGAATAGCTTCTCCTGTTGAAATCGCAGATTTTGTGGCTTATCTGACTAGTGATAATGCCTCCTTCATTACGGGTGAGGCTTTCCGGATAGATGGCGGATTGGGAATAACAATTCCTGGATCAAAACAATAATCTTTATTGGAATATAATTAGTTTCGATTGCTACCTGGCGGAGAGAGAAAACCTGGAGTTTTGAGGCAAGAATAAAAAAATAAGAATACGTTCAAAGTTGCAAGAAATTTTAAAAATCCTAATTAAAAACATTAGAATGAGCTTCCCTTATAATCCAAAATACCCTATTGTAGAAGATCTTAGAAACAAGGCAAAAAAAAGAATACCAAAATTTGTTTTTGAATATCTTGATGGTGGCTGCAATGAGGATACTAATCTTTATAAAAACACAGCGGACATACGTAAAGTAGAGCTCTCGCCTCACTATCTGTCAACTCATAGAAAGTCAGATATGAAAACGACGCTATTTGGCCATACCTATGATGCACCATTTGGAATTGCGCCGGTCGGGTTGCAAGGCCTAATATGGCCTAATTCTGCCGAAATTTTAGCTAAGGCGGCATTTGAGAACAATATACCTTTTATATTGAGCACAACGAGTACCAGTAGTATTGAACGAATAAGTGAGATTACAGAAGGTAGAGCATGGTTTCAACTTTATCATCCAACAGAAAATAGTCTTAGAGATAAAATCATAAAACGTGCTGAAGAAGCACAGTGCCCGGTTCTCGTTATTCTTAGCGATGTCCCTGATTTTGGATATCGTCCGAGAGACATAAGGAACGGTTTTGCAGTACCTCCAAGAATGACACTAAACAACATTCTTCAGATTCTTGAAAAGCCCAATTGGGCAATTAAGACCCTGATCAATGGCCAACCTAACTTTAAGCTATTAAAGCCCTATATGCCTAAAGATATGGATATGCTAAGATTGTCAGCATTTATGAATGAGACATTTACAGGAAAATTGAATGAAGAAAAGATTGCGCCAATACGCGATATGTGGAAAGGTAAACTAGTTTTAAAAGGTGTTTCCAGTGAGTTTGATGCAGAAAAAGCCATTAAATTAGGAATAGATGGAATCATCGTTTCCAACCATGGAGGCCGGCAATTAGATGCTGCTGAATCAGCGATCCATTCACTCAATAGGATTGTAGAGAATTATAGAGGTAAAATAAAGATCATGATGGATAGTGGTTTACGTTCAGGTCCTGATATTGCGAGAACACTTGCTTCAGGTGCGGAATTTACTTTTCTGGGCAGAAGCTTTATGTATGGTACAGCAGCACTCGGTGCAGAAGGTGGTAATCATACCATAGCCATTTTAAAATCCCAGCTTCAACAAATTATGGAGCAAATTTGTTGCGAGAAGGTTCAGGATTTCCCAAATCATTTAATAAAATGACAAGTTAATATATGAACTCCCCCTATCATTCCTTTAAAGGATTATTTATTTATCAGCGTTTGTTTCCAGTAGGTTAAAAACAGCCTTTTTTAGCTATTGTGAAACCTGAATAGGAAAAATACTTTTGCGGTTTAAAATTCGATTTTTTAAACAATTGACACGATAGTAGTTAATTTACGAAACCATAATAAAAAACTACATGAGTGCAAACAGAAAATGTGTTGTAATAAAAAAGTCAAGCTTCTTGTATAGTCTTGGTTCAAATGAAATTAGAATTTATACCATTTTTGATACGGGACAAGACCCAAATAAAATAAAGAAAGACATAAAATAAACATGAAAGAACCATTATTTTACTCAAAAATATTACTCTTTGGAGAATACGGCATTATCCGTGACTCTAAAGGACTTTCTATTCCTTACAATTTTTATAATGGTACATTGAAGAAATCCGAAGTTCCTTCGCCAGAAGCAATTGCATCAAACGCAAGTTTACGACGTTACATAACATATCTTGAAGCTTTACAAAATGAGCAACCTTATTTGGGTAATTTTGATTTGCTAAGTTTAAAAAATGATGTTGAAACCGGAATGTATTTTGACTCAAGTATCCCACAAGGATACGGAGTTGGCAGTAGTGGCGCTCTTGTAGCCGCTATTTACGACAAATATGAGACAAACAGAATCACGGTTTTGGAGAATTTGACCCGTGAGAAACTGTTACAACTAAAAAATATTTTTGCTCAGATGGAGAGTTTTTTCCACGGAAAAAGTTCTGGCTTAGATCCTTTAAACAGTTATTTGAGTATTCCAATCTTGATTAATTCTAAAGACAATATTGAAGCAACTGGTATTCCGAATCAAAGTTTTGACGGAAAATGTGCTGTCTTTTTATTAGATTCTGGAATCGTAAGCGAAACTGCTCCAATGGTAAACATTTTTATTGAAAACCTGAAAGACGAAGGCTTCCGTGTTATGTTTAAAAACCAATTTGTAAAATATACTGATGCTTGCGTAGAAGACTTTTTGCATGGTGACATGAAATCGTTGTTTACCAATACTAAAAAGCTATCAAAAGTTGTTTTAAACAACTTCAAACCAATGATCCCGGAACAATTTTACGGAATCTGGCAAAATGGAATCGACACAAACGATTATTATTTAAAACTTTGTGGTTCTGGCGGAGGTGGTTATATTCTTGGATTTACTGAGGATTTAGAGCACGTTAAAGTATCTTTAAAAGATTATAAATTAGAGGTTGTTTATCAATTCTAAATTTAAATTTCTTTAAAAAATCCTGGACTATTGAAGTGCTGTCATAGAAACCATCACCCTAAAAGTTATTTAATATGAAGAGTGTTTTTACAGATGATCAAAGTAACTTTTTTAGATGGAATTCCATTTTTGGCACCTCTTGTTTTGTTATTGATTATTAGGGAAAAAGAATATCATATCATTCAGAAAATTACGCTTCCTATAATAAGTCATTTCCAGGTTTGATCTTAGTAATTTTTAAGGGTTTTGTCGCATCTAAAGCTAAGTTTTATCTTTACCTTTTTTAAATTCTTAAACTCATGAATACTAAAGGTCATTGCTATCCGAAGTCGCTGAGCAAGAATCAGATGATTGAACCAGGGATAACTATGTTTAAATTATTCTGTAAATTGGCGGGCTAACTTTTAAATCATTTAAAAACTTATATTTGATTCTCACAGGCGCAACACAACCGAAGAAAAATATTACAATAAAGAAATGCACTTCAATATATAGATTTAAGAATAAAGTCTTTAGCTATGTAGTATTTGTGATGTATGATTATAATATTCCGTTGTTTCTTTTACGCTTTAGATCAATTACGTTTATACAACCACCAATATAAATGCTGGTTAGTTTGGCTTCTCGCTACTCTCTATTCTTAGACAATGTTCGGCTCCTAAATAAAGAGGATTTCCGTGCTTTTCAGACCAGAAACCATCTAAAACATCTTTGGTGATGCATCTGTAAACAGCAACTCCTTTATAGGTTTTATTATCTTCGCCTTTATAGCTAAAATTAATGACCAGAATATTATCTTTAAAAAATCCGTAACCCCTTTGTTCCTGCAAGTTATTAATAAGCCATTTGGCTATAATTCGGAAGTTTTTATCTAATGATAAACTCAAAATACCTTTATAGCTTACTCCATTGCTCTCGTCCTGATTGCTTCCGGAAACGGAATAATTACCAATTAAATCTTGTATAGTCATTTATTTTCCGATGCAGAAATTAGCAATCCAGTATTTACTGGGTTTTCAGATTATGAGGTACACAGAAAGTACGAATCTAAACAAAATAAAACAAACAAAAAACAAGTAAACCTTTATCCAATATTTCAATTGAAAAATAACATTTTGTTAATCTGCTAGATCATTTTTTCGAGAACACATTAACCCAGTGATTATAGCAAATTTATAAAAAATACTGGTAATTAATTATATTATTTGAGGATGATTATTTTCAAGTTTTTTTTTTGCAAAATTTTCAATTGTGATTGAACCAAACTTAGTACGGATGTTTTTTTCCTGGTAACTGTTAACTATTTTTCATGTAAAATTGCTTCAGTAGGAATTATAGATGAAAAACCCGCCAGATACATTACATATAAGACGGGCGTCCATAATAAACATAATCTTCCATTTTATGTCTACTTAAAAATTTTCTAAGAATCAGACTGAATTAAAAAATAAATAAACACAGAATAGTAGTTCTTGGAATGAACACTGCAGAAATATTTATATTGGATTAATGATGCTTTGTCAAAATAATTTTCCAGAAAGCAATAGCAGGTGTTTCAATTGGTGATTGATACTTTCAAAAGTGCAATTTTAAAAACGACTACTTTTATACACGTGTAATCTGTTTTTATATAATTCACATTATAATTCTTGTATTACGAAAGTAAGACCATTATAATAGGTAATAAAGTATTTTTCAGTTACTCTACTTTACAATATTTTTTATATAAAAAAAAAAGTTAAACTGTTGATTTTAAAGGCATTAAGTATTGTTGTGTAAAATTAAGAATAAACTTATAAACATTATCATTGGACCTAAAGATAAAATGGTATATTTAACTGATTAAAAGCGTATTGTGTATTTTCCTGTAAGATATAGTATCTAAAAGACAACACTGCACCCAGGCTTAAATTCCCTTCCTGATTATCATGAAAAACCTAATGCTTCTTTTGAATAAAGGAAAAGCAATTAGTACCTTTTTGAAAGATAAGCTACCTATTTCTATCTCTGTTTTTATTTTTCTTTTTAATTTCTTACCTGCAAATGCAATGCGGGAAAGAACAAATCCTGAATGTATTAGTGCTACTTTATCATCGGTTACGGTTGGTATAGGTGGTAATTATACCACACTAAAAGCAGCTTTTGATGCCGTCAATGCGGGTCTTGTCGCGGGAGTTATAACCATTCAAATCATAAGTAGTACAACCGAGACTACTACAGCAGCGTTAAATTCTAGTGGCACAGGTCTGGCAAACTATAATTCTATCTTAATTTATGCCACTGGCAGTGGTTATTCGATTAATGGTAATATTGCCAATCCTTTGGTAAATCTTAATGGTGCTGATAATGTTACTATTGATGGCAGGGTAAATGTCACCGGAGCGACGGCTGACCTTAGTTTTATAAATACCAGCACAGCTGCGACAGCTTCTGCATTGCAAATGATCAATTCTGCAGAGAATAATACTATTCGATATACAACACTACAAGGATCGGGATTAAGCGCTTCGACTGGTATTGTGTATTTTGTCTCTTCAGCATCAGGAAATGGAAATGACAATAACATAATTGAATACTGCAACTTGACAAGTGCAGGGTTGAACCGTCCGCTGAATGCCATTTTGAGTTATGGAACAGCAGGTCGCGAGAACAGCGGGAATATTATCCGTTTTAATGCCTTATATAATTTTTTTAATGCCAGTAATAGTTCTAATGGTGTTAATATTGCCGGTAACAGTACAGATTGGATGATTACCAGCAATAGTTTTTATGATACAGCTTCTCTGATATGCATAGGAAACAATATTTATAGTGCTATCCGTATTTCTACCCCCAGCATGCATACAGTTAGTGGTAATTTTATAGGAGGAAGTGGCCCATTGTGTACCGGAGCTCCATGGACGATGAATTCAAGTTTTGCTACCTTTTTTAGCGCTATCTCCTTTACAGGAAATAATACAACTCCATGTTTGTTGCAGAACAATACGATTCAAAACCTTGTCTACAGTAGCACTAGTGTGAATCCATGGGATGGGATATATTTATCCATGGGAAATGCTACAGTGACAGGTAACACTATTGGCTCAGCAACCGGTACAAATTCTATTGTGGTTACTACTCCAAATGCTTCGGCTACAGCCACTATTTCTGGCGGCGCCTTGACAGCACTTACTCTTGTTAACGGTGGTAGTGGCTTTACGGCACCTCCGTTAATTACTTTTACACTTTCAGGAAGCACGACCACGGCAACAGCAACTGCTACTATTTCCGGAGGTATTGTAACGGGTTTTACTATTACAAATGGAGGTGCGGGCTACAGTAGTATACCAAGTGTGATTATTAACGGCGCGACCTATTCTACGTCGCATGGTATACGTCATCTCAATAGTAATACGGCCAGTATGCAGAACAACACTATTGGTTCTGTAACCACTTATGGAAATGCGGGATATTCACATTGCTTTGAATCCATTGTGATTAGCGGTGCAGCAACTTCTGTTATAACGGTAAGTAATAATCTTATCGGCAGTCTTTCTACTGCCAACAGTATCAATACCAGTTCGCCGGCTACGGCATCCCTCAACAAACAGGATTTAAGGGGTATTTATATTAACTCAGCTGTAAATATTGCTACCATTACCGGAAATACAATTGCTAATCTGACTAATGCCTATAACGGAAATTCCGTTACAAAAATGGACGGTATTTGTAGCAGTGAAGCTTCTAATAGTATCAGTAATAATACTATAAGGGATTTGACAACTTCTTCTAATTCTACGCTAAGAGGTATACAACAAAACGCAATAATGACCGGTAACAACCAATCGGTGACTAATAATACAATTTATAACCTTCATAATATTCACCCTACTGCTGCAGTTATTGTTAATGGCATTGATTATACAGGGCCTAATTCAGGTACAAATTCTGTTTCAGGCAATTTTGTTTATGGCCTTACTGCTGCTTCAACTAATATTCTTTCGGGGATAAATGGAATACTTCTGACTAATGGCGCAACCACTGTAAGTAATAATATTATCAATATAGGTACAGGAATCACCAGCGGATACGGTATTTACGGGATCAATGACAGTAGTATTGCCAGTGCCACATATATTAACAATATTTATTTTAATTCGGTGTATGTTGCCGGCGCTGTAATTTCAGGTGTTACTTCTCCGACTGCCGCGTTATGGAATCTTAATGATGGCTCTATACGTAATTACAGAAATAACATCCTCATGAACGCAAGGACAGGCGGGACAACAGGGAAGCATTATTCTATTCGGATCGCGGGAAGTAATGGGTTAACTATTGATTCTAATGATTATGTTGTTACTGCAAACGCATTTTTAGGTTCTTTTAGTGGTACGGATAAAACGAGTCTGGCTTTGTGGAAAACGGCCACTTTACAGGATCCTTCAAGTTTGAATATCAATCCTGTATTTGCTTTAGCTGGAAGTAATATTGCCCTGAATTATTATACTTCAGCAGTACTTCCTGCAGTAATAGGAACCGGGGTTACTACAGATTATACGGGACTTGCCAGAAGTGCTGCACCCAAGATGGGCGCTCTGGAAATTACAGGATATGTTTGGTCGGGAGCCACCAGTACAGACTTTTTTACCCTTACCAATTGGGAAGGTGGGGTGATTCCTCCAGACGGATCAGATATATCTTTTGCTGCGGTACCTTTTAATAATTGCCTTTTAGATCAAAATAGAACATTTAGAAATATTACCAATACCCAGGCAACCTTTAACCTGCTGTTAAATGGTCATGGACTTACATTATCGGGTAGTCTTATCTTTTCCAATAATGCTCAAATAGATGCAACCGCTTTGGGTTCTGTACTTACATTTGCGGGAACTGCGGCGCAAAATATTCCTGCCGGCGCATTGCTTTCCAATTCTATGGATGGTTTTACTGTGAATAATTTACTGGGAGTTACTCTAAATAGCAATATTACCGTTAATAACCCCTTTACTCTTAGCAATGGTAACTTAATTATAGGAGCAAATACACTGGCCCTTAACGGAACAATTTCTGTAGTGTCAGGTTCTTTGCTTGGAGGTCTTACCAGCAATATTAGTATTGGAGGTAGTGGGGTAGCCAGTCTTCCCGCCGTTATTCTAAATAATCTTACCCTTAACCGCCCAAGTGGTATCAATCTTTCCGGATCAGTTTCTGTGGTGGGTATCTTAAATTTACTATCGGGAACACTATCAGTAGGAGCCAATACGGTGACGCTTTCAGGTAGTTCACCAACACTTACAAGTGGTAGTATTGATGTTTCTGCTGCAGGCGGAACACTTCTTTTTACGAACCCTATAGCAATTATACTACCAGTTGGATTTTTTGCAAACGTAGTAAACAACTTTACTATAAATGGGGCAGGAGGGGTAACTTCGGCGGATAATTTTTCGATTAATGGTGTACTGAATTTACAAAGCAGTAATCCGTCGGCAACTAAAGGGGCGTTAGATCTGTGGAATGGTTCAAATAATTTGATATTGAATATGGGCCCCAATTCTGTTTCTACCGGAATAGGCGATACAACCGGTATTATAAAACGCTCTTCGATTACCTCTGGCGTAAGTTATAGTTTTGGCAACCAGTTTACTAATGTCTATTTTGCCAATGTAGGAACACTGCCCAGCCAGGTAAGCGTACGAGTTAGTATTGGTACCACTCTTTCATGGCATACGGGAGCTATAAACAGGGAAATGGAAGTGATTCAAACCGGAGCAGCGGGAACAAGTGCGACAGTATCTTATCATTATCTTGACAGTGAACTCAATGGTAACAATGAGGAAAATCTTGTTTTTTGGTCTAAAAACGGAAATACAGAATACGGCGCTTCAGCCTTTAATACAAATGATGATTGGGTTTCCTTATCTAATGTAGACATTTCTTTTTTTTCCGGTTCTTTTGATGGAACTAAAGATATTACTTTAGCCGGTGGAAGCACAAATAATACACTGACATGGAATGGATCAGTATCTACTTCCTGGACAACTGTACAGAACTGGACTCCAAATGAAGGACCATCTATCACGAAAAACATCATTATTCCTGATGCGGCAACAACTACTTTTGATCCAATTTTACCATCGGTGACAGAAATTAATTCGTTAGCAATCAAAAGTGGTGGTATAGTCAATGCTGTTACAGCAGCCCAAGCTACAATAGGGGGTATAGCTGCATGGAGTAATTACGGAGGAACGTTTAATGCCAGTACAAGCAATATTATTTTTAGCAATACTTCGGCTACTATTTCCGGTATCACAAATTTTTATAACCTCACAATCAACAATGGTACGCTCTTATCTATGACAGATGGATGCACTATGAGAATCGCCGGGGCAATAACCAATAACGGGAGTTGGAGTGCCATTGTTTTAGGAACAACAACAGTAGAATATAACGGAGCATCACAGACAGTGCTAAATCCTAATGGAAGCACACCGGGTTATTCAAATCTTATTCTTAGCGGAAGCGGTACCAAAACGATGCCAGCAACATTATCTCCTATTTTAGGTAATTTTAGTCTAGTCGGGAACACATCAACCACTGCTACATCCGCTTTAGCAATAGGTGGAAACCTGACCATTGGAGCAGGAACCAGTTTGAATAGTGGCAATTTTAACCATAGTCTCAGTGGTAATTTTGAGAATAATGGAACTTTTGTTGCTGCTTCAGGTTCTGGTATTATTTTTAATGGAATTTCTTCACAATCTATTTTAGGGGCGGTACCAACAACATTCGGTCAGCTTACTATTTTTAACGGTAACGGTGTTTTGCTATACAACGCTGTAAATGTTAATTTGCTTACGCTGACCTCCGGGACTTTAGCGGTAGGAGAAAGTACACTGGGAATTTTAGGAACAATAAGTAAAACTGCTGGAAATATTGATGTTAGTACGCTTTCTTCTTTAAACTTTGGAGGAAGTGGTGCAATTACCCTGCCTCCGGATTTATTTGATGCTAATCCGTCTTTAAATAATTTAACAATTAATCGTCCCGGAGGGGTTACCCTTGGACAGGCAACTACAGTAGGCGGTGTCTTGAACCTTTTATCAGGAACGCTAAATATTGCTACAGTAAACCTTACCATTAACAACCTTACGATAACAGCTCCAAATGCTCTGACCATGATCATAGCTGACGGAGGGGGACAAATCAGGAAAATTCTGACTCAGTATGTTCCCTTTACTTATCCAGTCGGAGACGGAAGCGGTACGGCCGAATATAGTCCCATAACGATAACAGTAAATGATGACAATAGTGTCAATGATTATTTTGGAATTACATTAGCCAATATCAAACATCCTGATAATGCAAGTACTTCGAATTATTTAAACCGATATTGGAGTGTAAACCAATCAGGTGCAGGCCAACATTTAGTATCTTTAAATGGAACTTACACAAACGCGGATGTTACGGGAAGTGAATCCGCAATAGCAGGAGCAACTTTAGCCGGGAATTTCAGTCAGGCCAATAACCCATGGGTAAAACACAATCTCTTATCGGCAAATACCGTGATCGCAAACAATATTGCATTGCTATCAGGTCAGATAACAGTACTGACAGGTATAACAGGTGCCAATCCTACAGTTAGTATCCAGGGGACTGGAGATACTTGTAGCGGTTCCAGTGTTTCTTTAAGTACAGCAGTCCTTGGTGATCCTGGTTTTATCTATAGCTGGACACCGATTGATTTTTTAAGTAGTGTTACTATTGCCAATCCAGTCGCCGTAAACATTACGAATCCGACTACTTATACTGTTACAGTAAAAGATGGGAACGGCATCAGTGCAAATGCTACAGGAACTGTAAATACCGGTAGTGTTACAAACTGGAACGGATCATGGAGCAATGGTATACCAACAAGTACTACTGCTGTTATTATTTCGGCTAATTATACACCGGCAGCTTCATTTACGTGTTGTTCTTTAACGGTGAATAGTAATGCAGTAGTTTTGATCCCCTCAGGAATTAATGTGACTTTAAACGGAATGCTTACAGTGGTTCCAGGCAGTAGCTTTACTTTACAGAGCAACGCCAGTCTGATACAAACCAGTAACGCTGTCAACTCAGGAAATATTACTGTTTTACGTGATTCTGCCCCAATTGTACGTTTGGATCATACACTATGGAGTAGTCCGGTAGCAAGTGTGCAGACCTTGCAGCAATTTTCGCCTAATACACTTTCCAATCGTTTTTATGTCTATAACATTTTAAATAATACTTACACTGCAACTCCGGCTACAGGGTATTTTCCACTAGCAAAAGCAATTGCTGTGCGTGCACCCAATGATTGGTCTGTCATACAAGCACCATGGACTGGAAGTTTTACAGGTATTCCAAATAACGGAAATATCGCAACACCATTGCAAATGACCGGTGCTGCCTACAATGCGATGGGTAATCCTTATCCGTCAACTATCAGCGGAACTGAACTGGTAAATGCTAACAGTTCAGTAATTACGGGTACTCTGTATTTTTATGCCCACACTTTAGCCATAAATGCAACTACAGGTCTTTTTCCTGCAGGCACTAATTATGCGGTATGGAATCCGGGTATGGGAGGAACACCGGCTACAGTTGGCGGAGGCGGAACGGGCAGCAGTCCGGTAACCCCAAACGGGATTATACAAACAGGGCAGGGATTTTTAGTACAGGCTACCTCTGCAGGTAATATGATTTTTAACAACAGTATGAGGACCCCAGACAGTGCTAATCAGTTTTTCAAGAGTATTGTAGTAAAATCAAATATGGTCGAACCTGACATAGAGAGGCACCGTATCTGGCTACAACTTGCGGGTAGTAACAGTGTTTTAAATACAATACTGGTAGGGTATGCAGCAGGAGCTACAAGCGGAATTGATTACGGATATGACGGATTAAAGTTTGGAGGTACAGGCAGTGAGTTGTATTCCGTTATCGCAGGCAATGCTTATACTATTCAGGGCAGGGCTTTGCCTTTTGAAGTTGATGATAACGTTTTATTAGGTTTTAAAGCAACAGAATCCGGCACTTTTACGATAGCCATTTACAAAACAGATGGATTATTTTCCGGAAATCAGGATATATTGATCAAAGACAACCTCACAGGAACTACAACTAGTATTAAAACGACCCCGTATCATTTCAGCAGCGAAATCGGGACTTTTGACAAACGTTTTGAAATGGCTTATTCTAATGGGACATTAGGTATCGATCCACAGACCACATTTCAGAATAATGTCATGGTTTATACCAAAAGCAGCATGCTCTTTGTTCAAAGCAGTCAAATTATAACTACTGTGCGAATTTTTGATATTCTTGGAAAGTTGCTTTCTGAAAATAAAAACATAAATAGCACCCACTTCCAGCATGATAATTCAGGTTTAACCGGTCAGGTTGTTCTTGTTCAGGTCACAGATAACGAAAATAAAAAAGTTGTCAAAAAGATAATCCTTTAAAAATATCTCCGGGTCTTCAAGACAGGGATTAAATGCCTGGTGCCAAAATGTTTTGGCACCAATAATACTTGATATATGAAAAAGATAATCCATGTAGCTTTACTGTTTTTTCTATGCTCTGTCGCATTTGGCCAAAATCCTCCACCACCTGATTTTGAAGATCCTAATGACGATAATCCTACCGATCAGCCCGGCGGAGTACCTATTGATTCCCATTTAATTACGCTATCCGCGGCTGCGTTATTCCTTGGTTTTTATATTATCTGGAGAAAAAATACAGTAAAGTTTAATTATAGGAAAGAGAAAACAAATGCTGAGGTAAAAAACAGTGAAATCTGATTTTTTTTCGCTAACGGCTTTATCAAACTAATTTTAAAGATAAAATAAGAAAACTCTAATTTTTGATGATGAAAATAGGGTCTATTGTCCTTCAAGTTAAACGGTTAGGGAAGCTTATTTATTCTTCTGTGAAAGTTTTCTGACTCATGTAAATAATAAATTTTGTTCCTTTTCCTAGTTCGCTTTCAACAATAATATTCCCACCGGCAGCATTAATAATTTTTTTTGCTAAATACAGGCCAATTCCACTGCCTTCGATATCCTGATGCAGCCTTCCATACATATCAAAGATTTTATTAAGACCCCCATCGGGAATTCCCTTGCCATTGTCTTGTACTGTTAAGACATTATAACTCCCTTCCTGAAAAGTACTGATGTTTATCATAGGCGGCTGTTCACTACGAAATTTCACTGCATTTGCGATCAGGTTATAGAGTATACTTCTCATGTTTTTTTTAGAATACAGTATCTCTGTTATTTGTAATTTGCGTGTAATTTTTGCATCGGCCATGGTAATTTTATCATTAAGACCCCATTCTATATTGTCTATAATTTCATTGAGGTTTACTTTTTCTGTCACTGTCATATCGCTTTCCACTTTTGCAATGACTGCAATATCTTTTATAAGTGAACGGAAGGTTTTAACTGAACTGTTAATAATCAATAAATAATCCGACAGATCGCTATGGTCTATCTTTAAATCATTAAGCATTTCTATACTGCTTTCAATATGTCCCAAAGGTGCCAGAAGATCATGAGATGCCGCATGGATGAAATGATCCAGGTCAGCATTAATACGTGTCAGGCTTTGATTTTTTTTATAAAGTTCAGATTGTGTAATTTTCAGTTCAGTAATTTCATTGAAAGTAATAATTGCACCATTATTGCGATTACTGGATTGTACGTAGGGCATAATCATTAGGATCATCTTATACTTCTTCAAAATAAATTTTCCAACTAAATTGGTTGTCTTTTTAAGTTTTCAGTCTCAATAAAACTCACTAAAAGAAACTTTTAAATTTTTCATATTGTCCAAACAAATTGCTGTAAAAAAACTAGTTGAATAACTCCTTACTTAAGGTAATTTCTAATAACTATTTTTTATAAGGATAGCTCCTTATAAAAATCCCTTGTTTTAGACAAAATCAACAGATTTTTAACCAAAATTAAAAATCAATTTTCACTTACAATTTTACCTTCGTTTTACCAAATCATTAAAACAAAAACAAATACCACCAGACTCCAAAATGAAAAAACTAATATTAAAATCAGATGGATTATTTGAAGTCCTTCTTCTTCTTCTTCTTCTTATTACTGGTAGTCTTCTGAATTTTGATTTTTTTTATAATTCCTCTTCCACTTCTAACTATTTATTTTACTTCTTTACCTTAATTTTTACGATTCTTTTTGCTCTTAATTTTTCGAAGAAACCACTATCTCTTTTTTTAAAGTTACCAATACTATCCTTTGGATTATGGTGCTTATCTATTTTAGTATACAACGTTAGTAAACATGGATCCAACTCATTCCTTATTTACATGAGTATAAATTTTCTTTTACTACTTAGTGCAACTTCAATTTTTAAGTCATCTAACTTCAATTTTAATAAATTCTTCCACCTTACCGCGCAGGTCGCTGGTGAATTAGGAAGTTTAATAGACAGTAGTGCCGGTTATTCTATTGGAGGATCAGTAAAGACTGAGTTTTCAAATGTTTTTAATCAACCTTAATAATAAATATGAATTTTTTAAATTATATTTTCTGGAAAACTACAAGATACAGAATAAAAAAAGATGGTTTTGACTTTACCTATCTCAAAGCAATTTTACTTTTTGAGCTTGTTTTTATAACAATACCCACTATTATAACGCAGCCTACTTTTTTAGGGCTTGCTTATATAGCTAAATTAAACACATCTTTACGTTATTTATTTTTTTTTCCGTTGGTTATTCTTAGTGCTTTGCCTTTTTGGTTTATATTCCCAAAAGAGAAAATTCGAAATTTAAATTTTTCAGATGCGGACATACTACTTTATAATAAAAAAATAAGTTATGTCATTGTTTTTATGTTATTCTTATTTGTATTGCGAATAGTTTATGTAAAATGTTTTTAACTATAGGCAAGGTTTTAGATGATCAAATTCCAATCCTGCTCTCTGATTCATAAAGTCTGGTAAAAGTTAATTATTAAAATACTAATCTTTACTAATAATTATTAAATTTTGTGAGTTACCTTATTATAGGTATGCGTGATCTTAGAAAAGCTTTTAAAAGCCTCGCTTTTCACACAATACTTTTACAAAAAATAATTCCTTATAAGGAACTCTGTTGGATATTAGAGAATTAAAAAAGAACTAGAATTCTTTATAAAAAGTCTTTCATGGGATTAAATCCTATGGAAAGGCTTTTTTATTTTACACATTACAGTCTTTACATTTATTTTGATAGTTTATTGCTTTTAAAAACATCATGTGCCACGATTTTGCCACGAAACTTAGAGTTGTAATTTTTAAACATTTTAGAATAGAATTCTGCTTCTAGTAGCCCTAACGGGACAATTTTCGAACCATTTTGTAAACGATCTTAAAATTTTAAATGCCATATATTAAAGAATTTGAAAAAAAAGTTGCCTAGATCTATTTTTCTTCTTTTTCATTACGTCTTTTTCTTATCGATAATCTTATATAATTCTTCAATTGATTAATTGTTTTCTCTCTTTTTATTAGTTGTATTTCTAAATCCCTGCCTACATTAGGATTGTAGATTAAAAACTTATCAAATTCTTCATCAGGTACGAATTCATTTTTAATTATCAATTTAAAAATATTCTTTTTTGCTCTTAACAAATCATACTCAGATTAGATTCCTCTTCTTAATCTTTTCTTTAAGCTGTCTTGGGGCATAATCATTTATATTTTCTCCAAGCTTTAGTATAGATAAAGTATTACGTACATATACTTGTTTTTCTTATGATAAAATGAAAATGTGGGAAACCGTAAAATTTTAATATAGTAATAGTTTAGTTTCGCGAGTAAATCATATTCCATATTAATCCAATTTGCTTATGAAAAAACTTTACTTACTGTTACTTTTTATTTTTCCTTTATTGGCTTATCCTCAGGATATCCTTTGGGAAAAATCATACGGAGGTACCCATGCCGATTATCTTTTTGATGCGCAGCCCACGGCTGATTATGGCTTTATTCTGGCGGGAAGTTCCCTGTCTAATAAAACTGGCAATAAAACCAGTGATAACCAAGGTGATTTAGATTACTGGATCTGGAAAATGAATGAGAAAGGCGATCTGGACTGGCAAAAAAGTATTGGCGGCAACGGTTTCGACTTACTTCAAAGCATTAAAAATACCCGGGATGGTGGTTTTATTCTGGCAGGAACTTCAGGTTCCGGAAAAGGAGGACAAAAAAACGAAAACTGCAAAGGCATTACAGATTTTTGGGTCATTAAATTAGATGCTTCAGGAGCAGAACAATGGCAAAGAACCATTGGCGGACCGGGACAGGATGAATTACTCTGCGCCTTTCAGACCAAAGACGGCGGCTATATGTTAGGCGGTTCTTCAAGTTCTAGCCCTCCGGTTCTTTCAATTGTAAAACCGGATGCAAAATCAGCAACTACTACTAAAGCTGATTTATTCAATAAATCAGAAAAAAGCCGTGGCAATATGGATTACTGGATTGTTAAACTCGACAAGCAGGGCAACATAGAATGGCAGAAAACCTATGGCGGACAGTATGCCGATATACTGCGAAGTATGGAACAAACTACAGACAATGGTTATATTTTGGCCGGATACTCCAATTCTCCCGTTTCAGGTGATAAAACAGCAAACAATAAAAGTTTTGGTGATTTTTGGATTATAAAAATAAATGACACAGGCGAAATTCAGTGGCAGAATACCTATGGAGCAGAAGGCGATGATCAGCCTTATGTGATTCACCAGACAGCAGATGGAGGTTACATAGTAGGAGGAAATTCCAACAGCAAAAATCCCTTAACCACTTTAGGCGGTATTGTAAGCAATGGTACAGATTACTGGGTATTAAAACTGGATCAGGACGGAGCTGTAATTTGGAGCAAAACTTACGATTTTGGAAAAACAGATATTCTGACTTCTCTGGTCGAAAACACAGATCATACGTATCTCATTGGAGGTTATGCACAAAGTGAGAACAAACGTCCTAGGGAAGGAATTGTGGGTAAAGCAATGGGAGTGGTCAATAAAGAAAAAGACGGCATTAATGATTATATCGCATTAAAGATAGATGATAAAGGCGAAGAATTATGGAGCAAAACCGTAGGAAGCTCCGGTGAGGATATTCTCAGAAAGTTAATCGAAACCCGCGATGGAGGTTATCTAATGGCAGGAACCTCTAATTCCAGTGCCTCAAAAGACAAAAACGGCAATATTGGAGGTAATGATTTTTGGGTAGTGAAACTCAAAGACAAGCAAAAAGTAGAAAAAGTCAAATCCAGTATCGAAGCAATCCCTAATCCGGCATCCAGTTATACCAATGTAATTGTAGGGTATGATTTTAAAGAAGGTACTGCCACTCTGGTCGATATTACAGGACGTATTTTACAGGAATTTGCTATTACCGGCAGGACTGTTCCAGTAAATCTAAGCAGGTATTCAGAAGGGATTTACATCATCAAAATTAAAACCGATGTAAAAACAGAATCTGTAAAAGTTATTAAATCAGTTAATTAACAAAGAAAATGAAAAAAACATTACTTATACTTTTTTTGTTGCAGTTCACCTTATTAATGGCTCAGAATGGAAAGGATAATTTTTTTCCACCAACACCAGAGGCTGGTTCTTTAATAAAATATGTAGATGTTCCGGTTAATTATTCAACCGGAGTTACCAATTATTCCATTCCAGTACATACTATAAAATTAAAAAATCTGACAATCCCTATAACTTTAACGTATCAGTCTTCAGGGTTTAAACCTTCAGAGGTTGCCAGTAATACAGGTTTAGGATGGGAATTAAATGCAGGAGGAAAAATTACACAGAATGTCGTGCAAAAAAATGATCTGGATACCCATAGTCCGGCTAACCCTGTTTGGAATTTACCTAATGACAGAGATTTTAAGCTCCCAATACCTTCTTCAGATTTATCCTGGACTATAAGTCCTTATTCGCGAGCTCAGTTAGACAGTATACATGGGGCCGGAACTGATTATACTACTTTTACCAATATTGCTGAGAATAATATAGATTCTCAACCGGATATTTTTTATTATTCAACACCAAATAAATCAGGTAAATTTTTCTTTGGTAATAATTTTGAAGTTAAGCAAATTCCTTTCGGAAAGGAAAAAATTATTTATAACAGCAGTAATTATACCTTTGAAATTACAGATACAGATGGGGTTAGGTATATTTATAATATAGTAACCGAAAATTTAAATTCTACTGAAAGTGTGTGTTTGAAATTCCCAAAGCTTAATGGAATGTCTAACAGTAATTCATATACTTTTTATTTAGCTCAGATTATAACGCCCAATAATGAAACTGTAGATTTTATTTATGATACAGTAAAATACAACCTGATAAATGATAAAGATTACACCAGATATTATCATTGGTTTTTTGGCGGAGGGGAGAAAATTACTTCTTATTATTCAGAAATTACTACTAAAGTTTTAACTAAAATTAAAGTGAATCAGGATTATGAGATTGAATTTTTATATAACAAATACAGGAAAGATATAAAGGGTAAAGTTCAGGCAACTGCCCCGAAAACACTGGATAATATTAAAATTAAATATAAAAATGAAATAGAAACATACCAATTTGATTATGGTTATTTTGGTATTCCTGAAAGTCAGTATAACCCAAATAGTTTTGAAGGAGCAGAAATATATCAAGATAATGGGTATACACTAAAACTAAAAAGTTTTCAAAAAACAGGCGAAAACCCTTATGTTTTTTCTTATTATAATGAAGAGGTTGTAGGAAGGTATAATCCCTGTCTGGACCACTGGGGATATTATAGTAATAGTTGTGCAAGGTATACTATGAATACACTTTTTAGTGATTTGGGTGGTACAAAAGAACCTAATTTAGAAAAAACCAAGACGAATGTATTGAAGAATATTGTTCTTCCAACCAAAGGAGAGGTAGAATTTAATTATGAGCTTAATACATGTTTTGGCTGTAGTATTCCTTACACTGAATATGAATGGAAATCGTATGAAGCACATGCAAATGAGGACGATAAATTTACAGGAGATGAGATAACAATCATAAAAGATTTTATCGTTCCGGAGAAGAGTATAACTATTCCTTATATATCATTTGATTTATACAGTCCTGGAGAAGCCACAACATCAAATTATGCAATTGCAGAAATTTATGATGAGCAATGGCATCTTATGAATTTTCAATTTATTGGCACAACCGGATATAATTATAAACCCCTTGAAGGAGATGGATTACTTAAAGGTCAGAAATACTATCTTGTTTTGAAATGTTACGATACGTTTGAAAATCAAAATAAATTTGCGAGCATTCATTTTTTATATTCAAAAAAGAATGAGGCTGAGGTTGCAAAAGTTGGAGGATTACGTATTCGAGATATAAAAACAAAAGATACAGGTAATGTTATAACTCATCGTTCTTTTGATTATCGTGATGATGGTAAGTCATCAGGTATTTTGTATGAGAAACCATTTTACTTTGATGAATATGGTTATTTCTCTGAGATAAACGATCCAGATGCTAATACAATGGGGAATGGTTTAATAACTTATGCTGTTCAATATTCCAGAATTCCTTCGGATTTATTTGGGTTTAATGGATATCATATTTTTTACACAAAAGTGACCGAAAATAATACCGATACTCAGGATGTTTCAAATATCATCAAAGTTGAAAAATATTTTACTTTTTCGGATGATATAAGGTTTGGAGAAATTTCACAGTTTTCAAAAATATCATACAATTGGAAAAGAGGGCTTCTTTCTCAAATTAATGAATTCAATAAAACTGATATGGTAAGAAAGACTGTAATGTCTTATAAATTTTTAGATACCCCTCCGGGAGATAAATCCTCAATTAGTGATCCGGGTTTTCCATTGATGAATGCTACATTTCCAAATGAATTTCATAAAAGGGGGCTGGATGTTAGCATTTACCGGAAAAATGCAAGTTTTTATAATTTGTACAACTATACCGGTTCTAAAACAATATCAGCCTGGTATTATATGGATAAAAAAACAACAGAAGAAAATCTTGACGGAAAGATTTTAAAAACTGAAGAAAGTTATAAATATGATAATCCTACACACGCACAGTTAACGTCACAAACAGTCAAAAATTCTAAAGGAGAGGTAATCGAAACCAAATATGCATATCCGGATGATTTATTAGGTGAGCCATTTATGACAGATTTAAGTGCTGCAAACAGAATTAGTATACCCATAATTACAGAGCAATATAAAGGCGGAACACTTCTTTCTAAAAATAAAACTGTTTTTGCCAAGGATGGTTCAACGGGCAATTTGTTATTACCAAAAGAAATTTATTCGGCTAAGTTTCCTAATGATTTTCCTGATATTTCGAATGTGGGCAAACTCGAAAAGAAAATCACTTATGATCTGTATGATGATAAAGGCAATGTGATCCAATATACCCCTGAATCAGGAGTGCCGGTTTCTATAATCTGGGGGTACAATAAAACATTACCTATTGCTAAAATAGAAAATGTAACATATGATCAGGTAGTGAATTATGTTAATGATCTTCAGGTACTGTCTGATGCAGATGATGATAATTGTTTGTCTGCTAATTGTAAGGAACAGCTTTTGCGCAATGCATTAAATTCCTTAAGAAATACATTTTCCAATGCATTTGTTTCTACTTATACTTATAATCCATTGGTTGGCGTAACCAGTATCACAGATCCTAAAGCAATACCTTCCTATTATGAATATGATACTGTTGGAAGATTAAAGTTTATAAAAGATCAGGATTTAAATGTGCTTCAAAAATATTGTTATAATTATAAAGGACAGCAAACAGATTGTGGCAATAATAATTCAACAAGTGTATTTATTTATAAAAGTGCAGCAAAAAGCGGCGTGTTTACCCGTAACAATTGCGCTGCCGGCGGTACTCCACAAAGCGTAACGTATACTGTTCCTGCCGGACGTTATAGTTCTGATGTTTCACAGGCAGCAGCAGATGCCCAGGCGCAAAATGATGTCAATACAAATGGCCAGGCCTATGCAAACAATGATAGCAATGCAAAATGTATTTTTAGCAGTGTGGCAAAAAGCGGTGTGTTTACAAGAAATAATTGTGCGACTGGCGGTACTCCACAAAGCGTAACGTATACAGTTCCTGCCGGACGCTATAGTTCTGATGTTTCACAGGCAGCAGCAGATGCCCAGGCACAAAATGATGTTAATGCAAATGGTCAGGCCTATGCAAACAACGATAGCAATGCAAAATGTATTTTTAGCAGTGTGGCAAAAAGCGGTGTGTTTACAAGAAATAATTGTGCGACTGGCGGTACTCCACAAAGCGTAACGTATAGTGTTCCTGCCGGACGCTATAGTTCTGATGCTTCACAGGCAGCAGCAGATGCCCAGGCGCAAAATGATGTCAATGTAAATGGTCAGGTCTATGCAAACAACGATAGTAATGCAAAATGTATTTTTAGCAGTGTGGCAAAAAGCGGTGTGTTTACCCGAAACAATTGTGCAACTGGTGGTACTCCACAAAGCGTAACGTATAGTGTTCCTGCCGGACGCTATAGTTCTGATGTTTCACAGGCAGCAGCAGATGTCCAGGCGCAAAATGATGTCAATGCAAATGGGCAGGCCTATGCAAACAACGATAGCAATGCAAAATGTATTTTTAGCAGTGTGACAAAAAGTGGTGTGTTTACCCGAAATAATTGCGCTGCCGGAGGTACTCCACAAAGTGTAACATATACTGTTCCTGCGGGTCGTTATAGTTCTGATGTTTCACAGGCAGCAGCAGATGCTCAGGCGCAAAATGATGTTAATGCAAATGGCCAGGCCTATGCAAACAACGATAGCAATGCAAAATGTATTTTTAGCAGTGTAGCAAAAAGTGGTGTGTTTACCCGAAATAATTGCGCTGCCGGAGGTACTCCACAAAGCGCAACATATACTGTTCCTGCGGGTCGTTACAGTTCTGATGTTTCACAGGCAGCAGCAGATGCTCAGGCGCAAAATGATGTTAATGCAAATGGCCAGGCCTATGCAAACAACGATAACAATGCAAAATGTATTTTTAGCAGTGCAGTAAAAAGCGGCGTGTTTACCCGAAACAATTGCGCTGCCGGAGGTACTCCACAAAGCGCAACATATACTGTTCCTGCGGGACGTTATAGTTCTGATGTTTCACAGGCAGCAGCAGATGCCCAGGCGCAAAATGATGTCAATGCAAATGGCCAGGCATTTGCAAATGACAATAATAATGCTAAATGTATTTTTTGGAATACTGTCCAAAGCAGATTGATCTCAAGAAATAATTGTGCTGCTGGCGGAACCCCTTCTAGTGTATGGTATATAGTAGCTGCCGGAACCTACAATTCAAATGTTTCTCAGGCGGCAGCTGATGCCCAGGCTCTGCAACAGATTGATAACAATGGTCAGGCTTATGCCAACGCTAATGCAATATGTACATTTTACAGTATTGCTTTAAGCTCTGAAATTACAAAAGACAATTGTGCATCAGGAGGAGTTGGCTCTGGAGTAATTTACAGTCAGGCAGCCGGAATTGAGATCTCAAATGTTTCTCAGGAGGATGCTAATTCTAAGGGATATATAAGATGGTTTACTGATGGTCAGGCTTATATAAATGCTAATGGTTTCTGTATTTTTAGTAGTGCTGCTCTAGGGGGATATTTTCCTAAAACGAATTGCGGTCAAGGAGGAGAAAGTCCTTCAATATATTATGGGCAGGCTGCCGGTACAATAACATCCAGAATATCGCAAGCAGATGCAGATGGGCTGGCTGCAACAAAATTTTATGCAGATGGTCAGGCAAACGCAAATGCGAGTCAGGGATGTATATATAAAAATACTGTCCAAAGCAGATTAATTACCCGAAACAATTGTGCTCCGGGAGCAACACCAGACAGTGTTTGGTATACCGTTGCAGCAGGAGTACATACTTCTTATATCTCTCAGGCCGATGCAAATGCTTATGCTCAGTTACAGATAGATACTTATGGACAAGCTTATGCAAATTCAAACGGATTGTGCAGGTTTTATAACAAACAAATAAATCCTATATATTATAAAACAGATTGTCCTGCAGGAACAACAAATCCGTATGTGTATTATTATGTTGAGGCTGGAAAATACGAGTCGACGATATCCCAGGCAGATGCAGATAATAAGGCTTTGATAGAAGCTAATACTTACGGACCAGCTTATGCAAATGAAGTAGGGCGTTGTTTAAATTCAGGAGAAACTGAAGAATAATTCACTCATTTTTAAAGACACTCAAAACTGATGAAAAAATATATTACAATTATAATCCTGTTAGTATTTGCAGGTTGGGGCATGAAAGCCCAGACTTTTAGCGATGATAACTTCATATATACAATTACACCCAAAAAAGCAGTGCCGTCAGGTAAACTTAATACACTAACCAAAGACGAAATGAGTCAAAATGTAACCTATTTTGACGGATTAGGCCGTCCCATACAAACCATTGCCATTGGGCAGGGCGGAAACGGAGGTGATCTTATAACCCCTGTAGAATATGATGGATTTGGCAGACAGCTCAAAGAATATTTGCCTTATGCAGCGTCTAATGCAGGCAATGACTATTCTAAAATAGATCCAGCCACAGCCCTAAATACGGCAATAAACTTTTATAATACCGGTAAATATGACAATACCGGTAACCCGTTCTCAGAGAAACAACTCGAAGCTTCGCCCCTAAACAGGGTTTTAAAACAAGCCGCTCCGGGAACTTCCTGGAAAATGGGAAACGGGCATGAAATCAAATTAAAGTATCAGACCAATAGTGATACCGATGCCGTAAAACTATACCAAGTCACTACCACCTGGCAGGCTGCTCAGGGCTTGTACGACATTAGTTTTTCAGATGCAGGAACGACCTATGATGAAAAAGAGCTCTATAAAAACGTAACCTATGATGAAAACTCGGCCGCAAGTCCCAGTGAATCCGCAGGTTCTACCGTAGAATTTAAAAATAAAGAAGGACAGGTTGTTTTAAAAAGAACCTACGAATCAGGAGTCAAGCATGATACTTATTATGTTTATGATAGTTATGGAAACCTGACTTATGTACTACCGCCAAAAGTAACAGGTACCATCGATAATGAAATTCTAAGCGGTTTGTGTTATCAATACAAATACGATAACCGCAACCGTCTGGTCGAGAAAAAGCTGCCGGGAAAACAATGGGAATTTATTGTATATGATAAACTCGACAGACCCGTAGCCACAGGACCTGTCTTTTCGCCATTTAAAAACGATACCAGCGAGGGCTGGCTCATAACCAAATACGATGCTTTTGGCCGTCCGGTTTATACAGGCTGGAGCAACCAGTCATCGTCGAATGCGGTAACCAGAAAATCATTGCAGGATGCCCAGAATACTGCAACGACTTTGTTTGAGACCAAACAAACGTCAGGAACGATAGACGATATTGCCGTTAACTATAGCAATGCTATTGAACCAACCAGCTTTAAACTTTTAACGGTAAACTATTACGATGATTATGCTTATCCCAATGCACCCTCGATACCCACAACTATCGAAGGACAGGATGTTTTGGCCAATACCAAAGGTCTGGCTACCGGCAATTGGACAAGGGCAGTAACCACAGCTGACCAAACAGCAGGAGAAACCACTACAACCTTTTATGATACAAAAGCACGGCCAATAAGCATATACCTGCAAAATCATTTAAGCGGACACACCATTACCGATAGTAAGCTTGATTTTACCGGAAAAGCAGCCTATACCATCACCAGGCACAAACGTACCTCAGGAGATAATGAACTGACCATCACAGAAGAGTTCACCTACTCCCCACAAGACCGTTTGCTGACCCATACCCACCAGATTAACGGAGGTGCTGTACAGCTTTTGGCAGATAATACCTATGACAATTTAGGGCAACTGACTCAAAAAAATGTGGGTAACACAACCGCAACCCCCTTGCAAAAAGTACATTTTACCTATAATGTAAGAGGCTGGCTTACGGGGATCAACGATATCACTGACTTACAACACGATTCAGACCCTGTAGATTTGTTTGCCTTTAAGATCAATTACAACAATCAGCCGGGTAATTCGCAAGTAGAGGCTTTGTACAATGGTAATATTGCTGAAACTTTCTGGAAAACAGGAGCAGATAATACAGAGCGTTCTTACGGTTATCAATATGATGATTTAAACCGATTATCAGCAGCGATATATGCAAAGAATGGAGCGGTTACAGATATGTATAACGAAAATTTAACCTATGATAAAAATGGAAATATTAAGCTCTTAAACCGAAACGGAGATATAGATCCTCAAATTGGTACAAATTCTATAGATGCTCTGGTATACACATATCCAGCAAATTCTAACCAGTTAAGCAAAGTGGCTGATAATAGTAATAATAGCAGTGGTTTTAATGATTTCAACAAAACCGGCGATGATTACAGCTATGATGCAAATGGCAACATGATCACAGATAAAAACAAAAATATCACAGGAATTGTATACAACCAGCTCAATCTGCCTAAGAAAATTACATTTGGTACCAATAATACTATTGAGTATATTTACAACGCAGTGGGGCAGAAACTCGATAAAATTGTTACTGAAAATGGAGTGGTAACCACTACCAATTATCTGGGAGGTTTTCAGTATAGCTATGTCGATAATGGAGGTTATGTGCCGGATGATCCGGGAGATACAGACCCGCCAATTGATGGTTATGATCCTGTTCCTAACCCGGGAGGGGGAGCGAATCGTGCTAGTGGAGTACAGCAGGCTTTGTCTGTAAATACAGTGTCATCCGTACCTACATTACAATTTTTCCCTACCGAAGAAGGGTATTTTGATAATGTAAGCCAAAAATATGTATTTCAGTACAAAGATCACTTAGGCAACATAAGAGTAAGTTATGCTAAAAACCCGCAAACACAAGTTCTTGACATTATCGAAGAAAATAATTATTATCCTTTTGGATTAAAACATAAGGGATATAATGATTATATAGCAACAAACAATAAATATAAATACAACGGACAAGAGTTGCAAGACGAACTAGGGCTTAACATGTACGCTATGGATTTCAGACAATATGACCCAGCAATTGGTCGGTGGGTGGTACAAGACCCTGTAATGCATCATAATGCCTCTCCTTATAATGCCTTTGACAATAATCCAGTTTTTTGGAAGGACCCTAGTGGAGCGGATTCAGTATATAATGATGCTACGGGTAAATATGTAATAAATGGAAAAGAAGTATCATTTGATGAAGCTTTGTCATATGCTAATTCTGGTGGAAATAGTGACGGTAAGAATAATAATGAAACTGGCGAAGACCCACCTGCAAAAAAAGGAAAAGGAGAAGCACCTGTAAATTGGTTTATAAAAGGATATGACGTAGGACAGGCTGGTTCATTATTTGAAGTTGCAAACAAGGATAAAAAAGTTTTAAAAAAAGGTATAGTAGTTCTCTATGCACATGCAACGGACACATGGATTCAAGGTCCGAATGGAGAAAAAATTACTAATGTAGATGAATTAAATGTAATTTTAAGTAAATACAGTTCTCAATGGAGAGATTTTTATAAAAGTAAAAATGGAAAATTGACATTAGTGATAAAGGGTTGTAATGCAGGGAATGAAGAAGGTGGAGATGGAATAACAAACAAATTAAATGTTGGCAAAAATTTTACCTACGATAAAAAAGGTCTTACAATAATTGCTGCTAGTGGATTTTACCTAACTTCTCCTAATTTTTTAAGTAGGGTAGGTATCGATTTTGAAGTTGGGGTTAGTAGGTCAAGTTTATTTACCGATGGCACATGGAATGTATATTATAACGGTACTTTAATAAATAAATTTAATGATTAATTAAAATGAAAATAAAAAAGTTATTTAGTTGTGTTTTACTAATTACATTATTTAGCTCATGTAATGATGGAATCTTGAAGGATTCTGAAGTCAAAGAAGCGAAAGCAATTATTATAAAATCTGGAGATAAAAATTTGTATGCAAGTTTATGTATTTACTATTATGAGAAAGGAGAATATGAATCGACACTTCCTTATTCCATGATTATGGCTTATAAATATAATGATAAGGATGCATACTATAATATTTATAAAGTTATTGTCCAAATTAATAGTAATGGAAATTCAGATTATAAAGCTGTTAAAAAATTAGATAAAAACAGTAAAGAGTTTGCATTGGAGAATTTGACTAAAAGTGCTAATTTAGGTAGTATTAGTGCAAAAAAGGATTTAGAGAAGTACAATTTAAAAGAAAATATTAAACAATAGAAATTAAATAAAAATACCTAAAAGCCACTTCATTATTACGGAGTGGCTTTTGGATTTTATGAAGTTGCTACATGTTTAGCGAAACAATCTTTGAATTATCAATATTCCCAACCTCTGTCGAGTTTGCCAGTATGAAAATCTTCACTAGCATTAATTTCCTTGAAAACTAGAGCATTTCCAAACTTTTCATTATTCTCTGGAAGAGTTCTTCAAAGGAATTGATATTCCTAACTCAAAAAGAAAGTAATAATCAATCATATAAATAAATATGCGTCGATCCTGCGGAGCAGGATTAACGCATATCTAACTATTTAAGGTTTATCAAATTTTTTAATTTGGAAATTATTGATGCTGTTATCGGCACTCCTTCATAATCAATATACTTTTGCTGAGTATTCTGTCTATTGAAATAATCCATAAGTTTAGCCATTTCTACGTTTGAGTTATTAATGCCAGAAATGATTTTCAAAATATCTTCAACGTCAAACGATAATAGTGGTAATATTTCATACAAGCTTACAATTTCATCCAGCGCATATTTTGGCAATTCCACCGCTACAAGTTCTGGTATCATTTCAACCAAATCCGCATCCGTTTCCAATGTCAATGCATCAACCTTAACATTGGTCTTTACACCATGCTCTAATATAATGCGGTTCATGGTCTCAACTACCAAAGCTTCATCCTTGTCTTCACAAAGCAAAGCATCATATACGTAAAGTACAGAAACGCCTTTAGCGTTCAAATCTCTGATTACATTGCTCATGACACTCACTTCAACGCCAAACATCTTTTGAGAGGTAATCTTATGACCGTGTTCGTTTTTATCTCTGTAAATCCTTACCAGCATATCAGTTTCGCATCTTGAATAGTATTCAAAAAGCGGAGATTTTCTCATGTCATCCCATTTCATATTGAAAAAACTTAAGTGCTCAACCTTAACTTTTTTGAGCTCAATGTTTGCTTGTTCCGCTACTAATCCGTGTGTGAGGTAAGTGAGTGAACCATTATACAGCTTGATGGCAATATTGGGATGCAGTGCGCTGTAATCGCATTCTGTAAGCTTTTTACCGTCAATGGTAATCTGCTCTCGTATCCAAGCTGGCATCAAGGTAAAGCTATCCACGACACGACCACCGCTGTGCATGTCGCCAGCACTTGGAATCATAAAGCCACGAGAAGTCAGGAACTCAAAGAGCCTGATATTGTCCTCAACAAAGCTCATGTTATCAGCATCTATCCAGTAATCATTTAGATGCTTGTTTCTCATTGTCAGGATTTTGCCCTTTTTGGTACAGCGACCCTCCTTGACCAATTGTTTGCCAATAGCCAGCAGTTCTGAGCTGGTTGGCAAATCAATCTTTGGATACATTGCAATGAGGTTCGAGCAGATTGGATTCTGAAAAGCCTCATGTAACTGCTTATAATACATCTTATTGCGAGTACGGATAATTCCTGTATCCTTGATGAAGTACTCGACCAGACCCGCTTTGAGATAAGTCTGGGTCAATCTAAACTTTTTGGACTGCACGCCAGCTTGATAGCTGTTATCAACTTCAACAAATGCGCCTTTTATTGTTCCAGCAGTAAGCACATCAATTATTTTAGTATAGATAAAGGTATTGTCAGTATTTCGGCTTTGCTCATGCAGTAAAACTGAATTAAGCGGTTTCCATTTGGAATCTGTATAGTAGGTGCTTGCCAGATTAGAAAGGAACACCAGACACTTTTCCACTGCTGTATCAATATTAGGGTCAACAGCTTTAAGCATGGCTTTAGAAACGTATTTTCGCAGGTTGTACTGGGCTTTCTTTGGTATTAGGATAGAATTTACGTTGGGGAAACGCAGTGCTGATTCTGACAGCTTGTAATCGTTTTGGAGCAATTCTAAGTCTCCAGTATCGCCAGTAAAGGCAATGTAATCTTCATTTTTGAGGTTCATTGTGATATTCTCTTATTCTCTTTCCATCACTTGGATGGATTATTGTCTCTTAGATTGGCTTGGTAAGAGAAGCTGGGGCATGACTCCCAGCAACCAAGGTTTTAATGAGTTGTACTCTCAATTATTGCTTTTCATAAATATACTTCAAATCAAAAATTAGTCAAGAGTTTTGGATACCTAATTTTATAAAATAGTTGATATTAATTTGGTGTTCCACATTTACAATAGCGCAAACTGCGCATACTACTATATAGCACAATATCCTTGTATCCCTTATTATTACTGGTATTATATAGAGATTATTCTATTATATATTTAAGTAACATATATGATAGAGGATGAAGAGATATAGAAAGAAATAGATAAATTAATAAATAAATAGATAGATATATAGATTAAGAAAGTAATTTACTAATACATTACTATAGTACTATACTTGTATACGTAGTCCTTTATGTTCCTAAAACACTGTTATAAACCTCCCAAATTGCAACACACGAGCACGTAAGCGTTAACAACGCTTTGAAAGGGAATAATCTGCCTCAACAGACCACCCCATGGTCGCGGAGCCCTTCCCACCCCTGTAAACACTAAGTTTTAGAGCCTAGTTACCGCCGAGTAAACATTCCAAAAGTGTACTTCTAGCCACCCGTAGCTCTGATATGTCCGTAAACTGCGCTGGCAAAAATTCAGAAAAAAAATTTCTGAGGGAAAAATGGGAAAAAATTTCTGAAAAAAAATCTCGGATTCAATTTTTAGACCATATTTATAGTAAAAAGAGACCATGAGAATAATAATAAGCTTATCCCAATTAAAACAAGTACTTAAGACCCAAAAAGTCAGATACCCGCTATCATTCAAAGCTGGCAATTTCACGGGAAAGGAACTTGAAGAGTTTTCACGATTGATACAATCCAAGGAACGAGGCTAAAACCTCGTTTTTTTGTGCTCCTCAAATTCAAAAGTCTGTGAGCCCAGGAAAACCAGGATTTTTCTTGTTTAATCCAAAATAGACCTGGACATTTGTTTCACTTTCTACTAAACCTGAAAGTAACTCTGTAAACCCAATAAAATCAATGGTTTACATCAACTAGAAAAACAACCCGTTTCAGATACATATATTAAGGTATAAAAGTGAAACTTAAATCAAGCAAAATGGCATTAAAAGGACAAAAGACAACGAGTGATTTTTTAGAGTGGGACAAGATGCAGACTATCGTTTTGAAACTGGAGCGTGATAATGATTTGAAATTTGCGCTACTTATTGCAACGGGTTCTTACATTGGTCTTAGAATTTCAGACCTGCTTCAACTTAGATGGAATCAGGTTTTGAATCAGGATTATTTCACGATTATCGAGAAGAAAACCAAGAAGACCCGCAAAATAACCATCAACCCAGAATTACAGATTATCCTGAACCGTTTGTTTGTTCAGCTCCAAGCCAATGAAAATGACTTGATGTTTGTGAACCGATTTGGCGATAAGCCGTTCAGTATCCAATATGTGAACAGCAAACTCAAAGACATTTTTGCTAAATACAAGGTAAGAGGTCAGTACTCCAGCCACTTTATGCGCAAAACACTTGGACGCAGAGTTTGGGAAGTGAACAAGTACAGTGACCAAGCATTATTGTTATTATCTCAACTATTTAACCATTCTAGTGTTTCTACAACAAAAATTTACTTGGGTATTAGAGAGCAGGAAATCAGTAACTTATATCTTAGCGTGTAAAATATAGTGTTGTATTTGCGTAAATAAAGTGAAAATATCTTGTGTAATTGAAAAATATTTGTTACATTTGCAGTGTAGAATTGAAAATACAACAATATGGATACTCAACTTAAGAATTGGACAAGCAAAGCTTTAGTGTTTTTTGGAATGTGGCTCTGGAGAGAAAAGGAATATGGGCATGCGATGTTGTGTTTGCACGGTCCGCAATTGGGATTAAAAATAGGAACCCAATTAAATATTACTTGGAACGATGTAATTAATACCGAAGATGGCTTACGCCAAAATGAAGTAAACTTAAGGGATAAAGAAGCACATGTTCGAGATATTAGTAATTTCTTTGGGCAATTACTTGAGATGGCATACTATGAGCTATCAATAGAGTCATTAATTAAATCTGCTGATGATTCTATTTATTTGAATTACAAGACTGGAAAGCCATTGACCTCTTCAACCCTTAATCGTGAATTACAGGCTCATGTCAAAAGATTTGAATCTGAAATCAAAAACAGGACAGGTCTTATATTGGATTATAAGCCGTTAAAAACAAATGCTTTCGAGATAGCTTGGGCAATGGACATGGTCAAAAAATATAACTATTCCAAACAGGTTTTCATTGCTGTATCAAATTTTATGGGACATAGGACTTTGAAAGATACCATACAGCTATTGGAACTAGAACCTGTCGAAAAAATTGAATTTGATTTTGATAATGTGTCTGACATACGTGAATTTGTTGATTTCAATACGTTCGACTTCAGAAAAAACTTAAAGAAATTTCTGGATTTCAAAGGCTATATTGACACAGATGGTCAATGGTACATACCACAATACTTAAAATAAATTAGTTTTTTTTAACGGATTATTTATTCGGTGCAATACCCGAAGCAGGATTCTTATGCCCAAAAATTACGTGTTTAACCCAAAAATTAAAGCTTATGCAAAACTTAGAATCGCTGTTCAAGTCTTTTGAAACTGGTATCAGGAGCGTAAAAGCGACCAAGCCGAAAGACTATCTCAATAAGATAGGTCTGGATTATGCGGAACTGAGAATAGGCTTTAATTCAGGACAGTTTCATCACAATAAAAGCCAAGGAGTCAAAGATGATTTTGAAGCTTTGGGAGTGCTTAAAAAGAGCGATGCGGGTGTAAGAAAGGAAGACCTGACAGCTTATACCGTTTTTGGAAGATACGGACTGATTTTTCCATTGTTGAGTAAGAAAAACGAGATTGTAAACTATTTCGCTTTACGGTTTGATTTGGATGCCCCTAAGGAAGAATACCTCAACAGCGAAGGCATTTATCCAGCTTATCCAAATCCTCTGACTAAAAGGCTCTATATCGTGCCGACAGTTATTGACTGTGCAAGCCTGATGCAGTCCAAAGCACTGGAGAATAGGGATGCCGTGATTGCACTGCACGACGGAGCGTTACTGCCTCAGCATCTGGAAGCTATTAAAACCCTGCACGAATTGGAAGAAATAATAATCATTAAACGTTAAGCACATGCAAAATATAAGAACACAAATACAAAATATAAGACCAGAACTGCCCGTAAGCATGATTCAGCTCCCTGAGGGTCACAGCATGAATGATATGTGGATAAACTACGGAACCGATGGAATTCTGGAGCTTTTACAGAATCCAGAAGCAGAAAAAGCAGTCCAGTCACTTGAAATTCATAACGATTACAAAATCAGCTATAAAGGAAAAACAGGAACATTTTATGCCATTGGAAGTCTGCCGATGGATTTGGGGAACCTTAGAATTTCACTACAGATTGTTGAAAAGGAGAGCCAGAAGAAACATCGAGTGAAAATCGACCTGTTTGATTTTACCAGTGTTGAGAACCAATGCAGGGAACTCAGCGAGAAACAAGGTTTTGACGGTAATTTGCTTGAAGCTGATTTGAAGCAATTCACAGACCTGTTGGAAGACTACAGAGAAATAATCTTCAACGCTGAAATGAACCCCGTAACCGACCAATTTTCAGAAAAGGAACTTACGCCCCAAGCATATGAAAAAGCGATAGAATTCCTCTCTAAGCCACGTGTTTTAGAACATGTAGATAAACTGCTGGGACAAAGCGGAATTGTTGGAGAAGAAGACAACAGGCTTTTATTGTTTGTACTGGCGTCCAGCTACAAAATGCCATATCTGATGCATGGACTCGTACAGGGAAGTTCAGGAGAAGGCAAGTCACACCTCATCAACGCTATAGCAGACTGCATGCCACAGGAAGATGTAATGAACATGACCAGAATTACCAGCAAATCGCTTTATCATTACAGAGATAAAGAGCTGATGAACAAACTTATCATTGTTCAGGATTTTGACGGATTGGATGAAGAAGCGCAATTTGCATTCAGAGAAATGCAGACAGCTAAGTTTCTGACCAGTTCCACGGTGGTTAAGGATATGCAAGGCAATACCAGAGGAAAGATGAAAACGGTACAGTCACATTTTGCCAGTCTTATCGCTACTACAAGAGCAGAGGTCTATTATGACAATATGAGCCGTTCGGTAATCTTGGGAGTAGATGAGAGTCTGGAGCAGACACTTCGCATCATCAAGGCGCAGAATCTTAAAAACACTGGTCTCAGTAGTACCGAGAGCGAACAGCAGGCAAAACAGCTACTTAGAAATTGTATGAGAGTTTTAAAGAGTTATGAAGTGGTTAATCCCTTTGCCGATAAGCTTATGTTACCGCTGGAGGCTAAAATGCTCCGAAGATTAAACAGCCAGTTTCAAAATTTTGTATCCCAGATAGCCATTTTAAATCAGTATCAACGAAAAAAAGATGATAAAGGAAGACTCATCGCTACTGAAGAAGATGTAAGAAAAGCCGTTGAGATATTCTTTAGTTCCATCATTATCAAAGTAGATGAACTCGATAAAAGTACAAGACAGTTTTTTGAAAATCTCAAAGGATTTGTCAGAAGCCAGCCAAACGGAACAACATACCGATTCACAACCCGTGAGATACGGCAAGAGCTCAATATCAGCAAAACATCGGCTTTCAAATACATGCAGACCCTGCAGGAATTGGAATATATACAAGCCGTAGAAGGTTCGCCAAACAAAGGTTTTAAGTATGTAATCAGCTACTGGGACAATATGGAAAAGCTGAAAGCCAAAATAAAGACAAACATGGCAATGCAGTTAGACCAGTTGAAAATCAGTTAAAAGAACACGTGAAGCCCTGTAATTACAATTGATATAACGCCAGTGTTCACAGTTTTGTAAAGTGCGCCTAAGGAACATTTACAGATGATGATTCTAAAACCAGAGAAAAGATGAAAAAAACAATACAGACCCCTGCATTTCAAAACCTTTTAAATGAGTTTGACAGCTATGTAAAAGTGAAGAATTATAAACAGGGAAAAGGCACAATGTACCAGAATGCCGTTTCGGAATTCCTTATCTGGCTGGAAGCATCTGGAATTACCGCTATCAAAAGCGTAACAGGTAAAGAATCAGTAAGTTATTTTGAATATCTGATAAAAAGACCCAAACACCGAGGAAACGGAACACTGGCAGGAAAGACCATAAAATTTCATCTGTTTGCTTTAGGGCTCTTTGTTTTGAATCTGCTGGAGAACAGGCATATTGAAAACGCATATTACATTCCAAGCTATTCAGGAGAAAATGGAAAAGCCCGAAATGCCCTGAGCGTTGATGAAATCAGGAATATATATAAGCATTGTGTAAGTGATTTACAGCGGGCTTTGTTATCAGTTGCTTACGGATGCGGGCTTCGAAGGTCGGAAATTACAGCTTTGAATGTAAGGGATATACAGCTGTCAAAAGGTATTTTAATTGTTAGGAACGGAAAAGGAAGCAAAAGACGTGAGGTTCCTATGAGTGATATGGTCGTTGAATATCTCAGAAAATACATAACTGAAGAACGTTACCAGAAAGTAATAAGCAAAGATTTAATACAGGATGCACTTTTTATCCACGATAACGGAAAACAGATGAATGGCGAATACCTCAACAATATGCTAAAGAAAATAATTGAACAAACCAATGATTATCAGCTTATACAGAAAGAGATAACGCTTCACTGCCTCAGACACAGCATTGCCAATCATTTAATGGAAAAGAACGCAGGAATAGATTTTATACGTGGATTTTTAGGTCATTCGGGAATCAATACAACCTATATCTATGCGGTTCGGAACAAAAAACGAAAACCAGTAACAACCTTTTAAGCAATCAGCCTATGACCAAATTAACAATTGAAAATTTCCTGCTCCAACATTACAGCATACAGACCGTAAAGAGTTATTTATTTGCTATAAACCATTTTTTAAAACGGAACCCCAAAGCTAAACGTTACAAATACAGGAACATCGTGCAGTATATGGAAGAAATCAGCCAAGAACAACCCAATGGAAAATATCGAGTTGTCATTTTATCAGCAATCAAAAAATATTATGATTATCTGGTTATGAGCGGATACAGAACAGACCATCCGTGCAGGAAGCTCAATATCAAGGTTAACAGCAATCAGGCTGTTCAGGTTCAGGATTTGTTTAGCTCAGAAGAGCTTGAGCTTCTCTTGACACGTGAGAATCGATACGAGAATTTGGATACCAGAAACAACGTTCTTTTGAATCTGCTGATTTACCAAGGTTTAACCAGTGACGAAATCATAAAATTGAATGTTCAGGACATTGATTTGGACGCAGGAACAATTTATATCAAAGCATCCAGTAATTTGAGCAGACGCAAATTATCATTGTTAGCTAAACAAATATTGCTATTTTCCAAATACATCACCGAAGTCAGACCCAAAATGCTCAGAGGAGCAACCGACAAACTGATTATCGGCAAACTGGGCAAGCCTATTACAGTTAACAGTATCCATGCAATGATTGAGCCGTTAAAGCCTTTGTTTCCAGATAAGAACCTCAACCCCAGAACTATCCGAATGAGTGTTATTTGCAACTGGCTCAATGAGAAAAAGCTGGCTTTGGAACACGTTCAGGAACTCGCAGGACATAAATGGCCTGGAACCACAGAGAAGTATATCAAAGCGGACAGCCTGCAACAGCGTGAACTGATAAATAAATACTTTCCGATTTGAATAAAAAAAGAGGGAAAAATCCCTCTTTAATAGATATTAATGTTATTTGCATTTGTCAATTTCAGCATCAACATATGAACGCAGTTCTTCTGCATAACTGTCGGGCAAATCATTATCTTCTATCACATTTCGAACTACCTGCGGTACATATATCGCTTGGGTGCTCTCAACATAATAGAGTTCTTTTTCTCGTTTTGTTTCATTGCTGAATGATTTTGCAAATGCATATTGTTCGCAATATTTCTGAACTATCGCTGTTTGCGCCCACGTTTTTAGCTCATCCATGCTTTTTGTTTTCGGATGGTCTTTGTCCCACTCTCTGTCATAGTGTTTGCTTAACATGTAGGCTCCTAGGCAAAGAAGCGTTACACCTACCAAAAATATTCTAACAAGAATTGTTAACGGTTTATTCATTTTTGTAGTTTTTAGTTGATTTAAAATTCAGGCAAATATATTAAAAATTCTATTTTATAGTGTACTAAATTATAGAGTACCACAAAAAAGACAAAATATTGAGATTTGGAGTATGAAAGATTCTACCCAAACAAACAATATAGAAGAACTTAATGCAATTGCATTGAGACTTAAAGAACTGAGAAAAGCAAAAGGATATTCCAATTATGAGCATATTGCATTTGCTTTGGAAATGAGCCGTTCAGCTTACTGGAGATTAGAAACTGGAGCTAATTTTGAATTAAAAACACTTATTAAAATTTGTAGAGTGCTGGAAATTAGCCTTGAAGAGTTTTTTAAAGGAATTGACCTGCCAAAATCAAAGATAAAAAGCTAAAAAAAATTATAAAACTGTCCTATTTGTATCCCCCGCCAATACTGGGAACTTTAAAAATTACAATAAAACTCTAAGTCATAACTGTTTGATTTAGAGTTTTTTGTTTTAGTATCTGTCAAAATTTACTGTCCTATTTTATTTTAGACCCTAAAATTACCTTCGCAAAAGAAAGTTGAATGTTTCAACCTTCATTGAAAGAATCATTTTTCAATTTGCAAACGATAATAAAATCAACGATATGAATAATTTTACATTTTTTTTAGGTTTTATTCTGATAATAACCTCAATGTTTATGGCATTTCCAGAAAGAGCAAGAAAAGCTACTAAATGTCTAATCCAATTAGTCGGAGCTTTGTTTATCAGTAAAGCATTTCAAGCAATAACAGCTTATTTCAACCGAAATAAACCGTAATGATTATTTTTTATAAATGAAAAATATTACATTTGAATCGCTAGGATATAGAGAAAAGGACGTTCTTACTACATTATAGAAACTTTGCAGAACCTTATAAGTATAAGTACAACGGGAAAGAGCTCCAAGATGAGAGTATTGGCGGGAATCAGCTGAATTGGTATGACATGGAAGCTCGAAATTATATGCCTGACATTGGTCGTTGGGGTAATATGGATAAACTGGCTGAAAGTTTCTTTGTTTTATCTCCATATAATTTTTCAAATAATAATCCAGTATATTTTTCTGACTCTAGTGGTCTTTCTCCAGATGGACCAAAAGAAGCAATTGCTTCAACTATTGTAAGAAATGGAAGAGTAATAGAACATCGAGACGATGGCGACCCAGGTATTTATTTAGCTGATTTTGGCTGGCAAGTGGGTGGATCGACTCAGGGTTTGTCATTATTAGGTTTTGAAAAACCAGGTGAAACTTATAACGTAGGCGATAGGATTATGTTTGATTTATCTGGTTATGGTACAACAAGTCAGCCTAAAAGAGCATTAGGTGTAACTTATGCTATTGGTGGTGCTTATGATATAACTGGAGCTTGGGAAGCTTTTTTTACAGAGTTGTTTTCGGAACTAGGTGATGATTCTCCAGAAACAGCACTTGCATTTGCAGTTGTGACGAAAGGAAAGGTAAAACCAAAACTTGCCGTTAGATTATTAGAAAATTTACCTACCCAGATTCATCATTTTGCAACAAATAAACATTCAAAATATTCAAAACAAATGGCAAAGATAATAGAGCAATATAATTTAAAATTGAGTGGTTCTTGGAACAAAGGTGCGTTACCACATTTGGGACGGCACCCGAATGCATATCATGATTTTGTTCTTGAAAGCATGCAAAAAGCTAGTATGGAGGCAGGAAATGACAAAGCAAAATTCTTAAAATTGTTTGACCAATATGTCAAACAACCCGTTATTGAGAATCCAAATTTATTAAGAAAATCAGGCTGGGAATAATGAGTAAGTATTTTTTTTTAAGTTGGAAGAATTCAACACAAACAGCAAGTGCAATTTATGAAATCGAACATCAGATTGCACATGAGCTAATCCCTGAATTAGAAGGAAAAGAATCACTGCCGTTTAACTTTAATTTAAAACGAATTAGAGAAACAAAAGATGATATAATCATAGATGATAATTTGGATGAATTACAAGAAATTTGGCTGGATTACCTACCAAATAGCCTTGCTTGGCCTTTAATGTCCCAAAAATTAAAATTGGTAGTGCAAGAAAACCTTACAGAAAATGAAGGTGTTGACTGGCTTGATTGTAAAGTTAATTATGGAAATGAAGAAAGAATATATTATATTTTAAGATTCAACAAAATATTGGATGTTTTGGATATGACAGAAACAAGTTTTGTTAGAGGTACTGACCATATAATAAGACCAGTTTTTTCATATTCAAAAGTTAGAAATCTTAATATTTTTAGCAAACCAGCATATCAATATTTATGGAGAATTACATCGGGACTGTATGTTAGTGAGAAATTAAAAAAAGAAATACAAAAAATGAAATTGACAGGACTTGATTTTTCAAAAGTACGAGTGATTTAAATTATTGTAGTAGAAAAATGAAAAGCCTACCTAATAATAATGAACCTTTAGAATTGAGTATTAATAAGCAATATTATGTTATTGATGCTCTTTATTTAACTGAGATAAAAAGTGAATTCTTAAAAGCTAATATTTTGCCGAAGGATATTAGAAACGAAGTTTTTCCTTATACAGATACTCCTTTTGCACTATATAAACCAAATGAGAGTACTTTTTATATAAATCAAATTATAAAAGTAGACTATGATGAAGTTGTTTTAGAAGATTTCTCTTTTTTTTCGACGGATACAGGATTAATAGTCTTTATTACAGAAGATATATTAGTAGAATTTTTAAAAGATTTCAATTATGAAGATTTAGTAGATTCAGAAAATGAATTAATAGATGAAAAATATTGGAAACAATTAGTTAGAAAATTTGACACCACAGATGTTGGATTAATTTTAGCAGATGTAAATTCAGAAAATGATTTTGATGGAAGTGGAACTTATAGGGTCATTTAATATCCTAAGTATCCTAATCAACAATAAAATAGAATTAAAAAGTAAAACCTCGCCATTTGGCGAGGTTTTTTTATGTTTTAGAATATGTAAAAACTCCAATGAGAGCTACGTTTTTTTTGGAAGTATGTCAAACTTATAGTCCAACTGAAAACAAATGTTCTTGATATTCTTGCAAAAAAGATGCCTTACCTTTTTATGTGAATAAATAGAAAACTCACTGAAAGTTCGAGTTTTTTTTGATTTTTAGACAATCGAAAACGGTTTTTGCTTGTTGTTATTTTTAGGGAAAAATAAGTTCTTAAAAGTAAAATAAAAGTATCCTGCCGTAATACTAATTGAAATAATGAAAGTTGATGAACTCATATAGAATCCATTTATTGAAAGTTTATGTTTTAATAATATCATTGTGAAGATGAAAAGATGAATAAAAAGAAAGAAAATGAACCCAACTATTACAGAAACTTTAAGAATATTTTTTCCAAATTTAGAATCGTAAAATATTGTTGCGTGTTTAGCTAAATCTTTTCTACAGGTGGATATTCTGGATAAAGTGAGCACCTAATTCTGGATAAAAGTGAGCAGTATAAATGAACTCAAAAAGGTGTCTAAAAAGTAGTTTAAAAGTATAAAATTATTTTACTCTATTGGTTGTTTTTCTATTTTCTTTTTTCTCATTGATTCTCCCTTTAATTCTATCCGAAGGGCATTGTGAACGATTCTGTCTAAAATTGCATCTGCAATGGTTTGTTCTGCAATAACTTCATGCCAGGATTCAACTGGGAGCTGCGAAGCAATAATAGTTGATTTTTTTCCATGCCTGTCCTCAATTATCTCCATAAGATCCTGCCTTTTAAAGTTATCTAATGATTGCAGCCCAAAATCATCTAGTATAATGAGGTCCTGCTTTTCTATTTTATTAATTTCTTTTATGTAAGAGCCGTCAGCTTTAGCCATTTTAAGTTTAGAGAAAAGTTTATTGATATTAAAATACATTACTTTGTAGCCCATCATACAGGCTTTATAACCAATTGCTGTAGCTATAAAGCTTTTACCAACACCCGTACTTCCACAGACCAGGATGTTTTGTTTGTTTTTTATAAAATCACAAAACTCAAGTCTGTTTATTAAGTTTTTATCTACTCCTCTGGAACTGTCAAAATCGATTTCTTCGATAAAAGCTTTATACCTGAACTTGGCAGTATTGATCAATCTTTCTACTTTTCGATTTTCTCTGTCATCATATTCAGAGTTAATTAAATAAGCAATAAGTTCATCATTTGTGTAATCGATACTACTTGCCTCTAAAGTAGTATTAAAGGCTCTGGACATTCCGTAGAGCCTTAACTGTTTCATTTTTTCTAATGTTTGATCATTCATATAGTTATTTCATTAATGGTTGTTATTTGTAATATTCCTTGCCTCTAATATTATTATGTTTTGGTATTTCTTTATCTTCAATAGCAGGATCTTCATCAATGAACTCTAATCCTTTCTCCAGGATAGATTTGATGATTGGGTAATTTATTTTTTCATAATCCATCGCTCTCTTACAAGCATTGTTTAATCTGTCATTGCCTACTTTATTGGCTAAACTTAACACGCCGGTACAGGATTTATAAGATTGCTCGGGATGCTGTTTTTTATCTAATATTTGTATAATAAATGATTTGCAAAATTCTCCAACAGAAGCTCCCCATTGGATAAACCTCTCAGGATTCCACTCGGCCACAAACTGATGTGATGTGGGCATGTGTTCGTTATTTGTTGTATAAAGATATTTGGAGTAGTCCCTCTGATGACTGGCTATTATGCGCTGCCCATGATAAATCTCAACGGTAGTCTTACTGTAAATAATCAATACTTTCTTGCCCATATAAATAAAAGGCACGCTATAATAGTGTTTGTCTTTATTGAGATAAACATGGCTGGATTTATGAACGGTTGCTTTAGCAAAACCTTTGAGCTGATAGGGATTAACAGGTAAAAATGATAGTGCTTCTTTTTCTATCTCATTAAACAAATCTAATCTTGAGTATTTTCTGCCTTTAAAAGACATTGTATTATGCTTTTCTAAAAGTGGTAAAATAGCATCATTAAGGGCTTCTATAGTAAAAAATTCTTCTTTGCGTAAAGGGGCAAAAATTCTGGTATAAATTATTCTTACTGCATTTTCAACCAGAGCCTTATCTTTTGGGTGATAAGCTCTTGTGGGAAGTATTGTAGTTGCGTAATGAGATGCAAAGTCTAATAAATATTCCGTTACTAAGGGCTCATATTTATCACTCTTTTTAACGGCTGTTCTTAAATTATCCGTTACAATAGCACTTGGAACACCCTGATAGTAGTCTAGCATTTTTACCAAACTTCCCATAAAGTCTTCTTTGTTTTGAGTCCTGGTAGCTTCTACAAAAGTAAGTCCGCTTGCTCCCAGTACACTTACAAAAACTTCTACTTCACACACTTCTCCTGTAGACTGGTCAATAACGGATAATTTCTTTCCTGTATAGTCTACAAAAACTTTATCCCCTGCCTTATGATGCATATGCATAGAGGGTTTGAGTTTGCCTCGCCAATTTTGATAATGGTAGCAAAACTGGGAATAACTGTAGCCATTAGGATGATTTTCCCTATACTCTTCCCAGAGCAATTGTCGGGTAACACCAACTCGCTTTAATTCTTTTTCTATCGTGGGAAATAAGGATTCTAAAACTATGTTTTTTTCTGGAACAGCTTTTATCTGTCCATCAAAGAGTTCTTCCAGATCTTCATTACTAAGACCTGATAACTCTTGATAGGTAAAAGAATTTTGATGAAATGATTCAATATATTTCTTTACAGTATTGCGTGATAAGCCTAATTGTCTGCTTATTTGGAGCTTACTTACTCCTTGAGTATATAAACGTAATAATTGCAAAATGTTTCTCATATCCAGTCGTTTATTTGCCATATCTTTTGTTTTAAAAACAAGTAAGATATTCTTTACAAACACTACTTTTTGAGGTGGTCACTTTGAACCGGAATCAAATGATCTCTTTCACAAGAATAGGGTGGTCACTTTAAACCGGAATCAACTGATCTCTTTTACCGGAATGGGATGCTCACTTTTGCCAGAATTTGCACTTACACATCATAAACTCACTTTATTTATTTTACTTCGTAAGATTTAAGCATTATTTTTTTTTATGACTGCTAATATAGAACAATTTTTAAATCAGATAATTGCTAAATTAATTGGTATGTTTTTTATTATTCTTTTACTGTTTTTTCTCCTTCGTTATCTAGATCCAGTTTTCCAAAATTATCTTTGATAAATGGTTGAATATCAAATGTGACAGGAATATTGAAAGGTTTTCCTAGTAAGTTTGTTTCTTTGTGAAATTTATTATTGATAATTGTAACTTCGTTCTCATACCAACAGTCGAAGAAATTTACAAAACCTCTGAAATCGTTATTGGATAGAATTACTGGGTTTCCTCTCTTATTGTGGCCGCCTGCTTGAAAGTCCAAATAGTTATCAAAAGTACAATTGTCAATTACCAGACCACCTGAAAAGTATGTAAAAATGAATTGGCAATTTTTGAAATGGCAGTTAATTAGCATGACGGGTTTGTCAAACTGAGTGACACTTCCTGAAAAATATTCTACGATACAATTTTCAAATACTACATCCTTGTTCCAAGTTTCATTAGTTTCAATTTCTAATGCTCCCTTAACATATAAATCCTTAATAGGAAGTCCATCTTTCAATAAGTTCGTTGCTTTTTCTTTTGATATGTTCTTTTTTGATTGTGTTGTCATCGTTATTGCCAAATTTTAGTTAGGCATTGATTTCATTAATTTGTTTAAATATTTCAGCAAAAATTAAATTTTCATTTGGTTCAATACTGTATTCGATTTTAATTTTAGTAATAACTTCTTCCTTTTCCAAATCAAATTCGAGTATACTACTATAATCTGAAATAAAGCAATTATAATAACTTATTCCAATTATTTTATCAAAAAAATCAGATGCAATGGATTCATATTTATCTATTTCAGTTGTATCACTAAATTGAATTTGTGTTTTTTTTCCAGGCCTTGGAATTTTGATATTATTTGCTTTGTTATCTTGTAGTTGTTTTTTTAGATTAACTATTGCAAGTTCTTCAGATTCTCCATGAGATACAAAAAGATACCAATTCGTAAAACTAGCTCCATATTTTAGTTCATGTAGTTCTGAATTTGGATTTTTCCAAGTTTCCAAAGGATAATCTTCAAATTCCCAATCATCTTTTCGGAAAGATAAGATATACTTGTAGAGTGCTTTTATCTGTTTCATATTTTTACTTGCAGATTACTTACTTTTTTCAATAATTTTGTCATTTATTTCTGTAGTCAGTAATAACTTTTCGATATTTTTAAAGTTGTTATTTCAGTTTTTTTTGGATTTAAATTCTGTATAAGATTTATATATAAAGAAAATGTCCTATGAAATCCCTGTTTGTTCAACCTTTTTGACAATCCATTTGTTTTTTATTTTTTTGATATAAACAGTATAGCTGATGCCACATTTCCCACCGCAGGAATAACTTACAGATAAAGTTCCAGTTTCTTTTATATTATCAAATTTAATATTTGAAAGAAACATTGCTCCTGCAAACTTGCTGTATTTTAGTTCCCAATTTTCATAATCTATCACTTTTGGAAGTTCAGACAAATGTTTAAAGATGAATTTTTGACTGTTATATTTTTGTACTTGTGTTTTATCATTTATTAAACCATCGTTACCTACAGCAATTATAAGATTAAGAGTGTCTTTTTTTAAAGCTTCTCTTTTAAAATCGCAATCTAGATCTCTTTGATATTGTCCAGTTGTGTCTTGTCCAATCCATTTTCCTTTTTCGTTATAGAGATCTTTACCTTGTTCTGGAAAACACGTATAAAGTCTTTTGTCCTTATAAGTTGAATCAATAACATTTAAGAATATTTCATCCAAAACGTTTTGTTCAAATTGTTCATCAGTGATTTTCTTCTCGCAACTGAAAAGAATAAAAGTTAATATCAGAATTATAAATTTTGGTTTACTCATGATAATATTGTTGTAAAAATTTTTATTTTAAAAACTCAATGTCAATCATTATTAGCTTTAGCTATGGAATCAGTGATGAAATTATTCCAAACAGATAGAGAAATTGTATATGATGTTTGATAACTTGTATCATAAATAAAGGCTTTATTTTTTATTCTTAAAGTATCAACATTAAACCTTTTTAGTCTTTTTTTCTGCTTAAATAAATCGATTATATAGTGAGTTTTCGGACAGCAACAATATCCTAAATTTCTTGTTGATTCAAACAATAAATCAAATTGTTTTATTTTACTTAAATCAAGTATTCTATCTAACCTAACCAGTTTTGCAGTGTCTTGTAAATCAGTGTTTTTGATTTTGTAAAGAGAAATTTCTATTCTATCCATTTCCTTTCGCAACTTTTTAAAGTAATTTTCATGATAGTCTAAAACTAAATGTTTCTGCTTGGTAATGGTGTGCTCTATGTGGGGATTTACAACTTCATTTTTTTTATTGCAACAGTTGCAAAATATTGCAATTCCAACAATAATCGCTTTTTTAAGTTTAATCATAATTTACTAATTTGAAGAATACCAAATCTTTTATAATATTCGGTACATAATTTATTATAGAATAGGCAAGTAGCCCCACTAATTGTTTTTTTTTATTGAGTAAAGTTTAATTACTTAAGGGGTAGTTTCTTTTTTTTGGTCTAACTGCATTGCAAGCTTATCCAAGATTTGTCAAAATTTAGCTTTAATAAATCGTCTTTCTTAATCCAAAAATAAAGTCGTCCACAGTCACCCCACATCATTTCGCTTTCTTCGTTACTGTCTATTTGTAAAAGAAGTAGCCAATTTTTGGCATTGGCTTCAAGGGCTTTTGCTCTTGGGTCATTATATCCCGATGGATCTCCACAATAAAGACCATTTGTTACAAGTTCACATTCTAATTCCATTTCATCTTGAATGTTGTCTGAATATCCCAAAAGTTTATTTAAGTTTCCATCATTGTAAACCTCTTCCCAAAACATATCGTCCTCTCCATCTTCAAAATCTTCATAAACTTCCTGTCCATATGATGGTATGCTAACTTCTGATTTCATTTCCACTGAACAAGATTTGTAGCAAGAATAATGTGGTAAATTATTTGGAAAATCAATTCGTTTAAGTTCTGAAGAGTCGCCATTCCAATAGATAACTTTAAATTTATTTTTGTCTTTATGGTCAAAACCCCAAACTTCTTGTTCAGCTGAATAGAAAAAATATAAAAGCCCCGTCTTTGGTAGTAAATCTTCTTTATCAAATGTTGAAGTTTCAGAAAGATTTATCTGTGCAATAAAAGAAAGTGGTTTTGTAGTTTTCAATTCCTTTTTACTATTAAAAATGAGAAATTTTTTCTCTATTGTTTCTATTATGTTTGTCTCTGTTGCCCAAGATATTTCTTTCGGCAAGTCTGGTCTACCACCAATTTTTGTTTCTCCTACTTTGATAGCAGTTTCATCAGTTTTCTTTTGATAAAGTCTGATCGTGTTTCTCAAAAGAGGTTTTAACCTGTCAAAGTACTGCCCAAGTCCATTTATCTCAAGTTTGTTTTTAAATTCTTCTATGTTCATTGGGGTTGCTTTAAAATTTAGATTAGAATTACTATTTATATATTATCTAGAAATAAAACTGTGAATACATTTGATCCACAAATTTGACTTTACTTTCTAGCGAATATAATAAATATCTTTAATGTGAATATTTTAAATTGAAGTTTGCAGATGCATATAACTAGAACCTATTTAAAGAAACTACTGGTTCATAATTCTTATTATTAGTCTTTACCAACTATCCTTTTGAACTATTTGTAATTTATTATATTCGCAGAAAGTAAAATTTTATGGCATAAAGCAATGTAATTTGCAAGGATTAACCAATTATGTGTCTGGGAAAAATAGTTGCCATCAAACGACAACAAAAATAAAAAAACATAAATATGGAAAGTAAATATTGCTGGCGCTGTAAGATGAATGTCAATATGCTTACTGACGAAGAATTTAATTTATGCAGAGAAGCAATGTTTAAGGGTAAAATTATTGTTGAGCAAGAATTGAAAAGGAGAAATGTCAAAAAACATATATGGATAAATGAAATAAAAACTTTTGAAAAGTTCAGATACTTTTTAGAAATGTATAAATTGATAACTGGGGAAATTGAAACTAATCCAAATGCAATTTTTCATCATCAAATAAATCAATACGGAAAAGATTGTCCGGTCTGTTCAAAACCATACCGAACACCATTGGCTCGCTATTGTGTAAACTGTGGTTACGGAAAAGAAATATTAACCAATAATGAGATTAAATAAAACACAGATGTCTAAATAATTAAGAGATTCAAATATTTAATCTTAGGATATTCCGTGAACAAAAGCTATTTTCGTTAACAGAATTTTGCTCTTTGAATTATTATTCTTTTGGGATTTTTAAGCGGAATTGGTTACTATAGAAAAGGTTTGCAGAACCTTAGAAGTATAAGTTCCAAGGTCAGGAGCGTCAGGATGATCTATCACTGGCTTGGGATAGTTTTAAGTATAGAAACTACGATTACGCTATTGGTAGATTTATGAATGTTGATCCATTAACAGAAAAGTATATGGATTGGAGTCCATATGTTTTTAGTGGAAATAGAGTAATTGATTCAAGAGAGTTAGAAGGGTTAGAACCAGTAGATGCAGGTAAAATTAAAAATTCAAATATGCTTGTTATAACCGCTAATGGAAGAGCAGGCGGAATGTATGGTGATGAAATTAAAGGTAATAATACATTGGTTAATAACCTGCCAGAAGGTTATAATAAAGGAGATGATGGTTTATCAATGGTAGGACAAAGAGGATTTGGTGTAGGAAATGCTACTATTATTAATTATGCTGGCTCTGACAGTGGTATCACTGCTGGTCATATTGCGGAAACTATTGGTAATTATAGACAAAACAATCCAGATGGTATGGTTGCTTTAATAGGCCACAGTTTAGGTGGTAAAGATGTTTTAGATGCAGCAAATATTGTGAACAAAAGGCGATGTAATAAAAAATAAATCAATTGATTTAATAATAACTATGGAAGCAGCCTCAGCTGATGGTAAAGGATCTGCTTATAGTACCTCTTTAGGTTCTAATGTTGCGAATGTTGTTAATTTTAATTCTTCAGATTCATCAATGACAGGTGGAGGTGGAAGAACAACAACTGGTTCATCGACAAATATAACATTAGGAAACGGTACTAATCATACAAACATGGATAATACTTTAACTCCTTATTTAGCACCAATATTAAATCATATGGGGAAAGGGGTTAACCCAGTTAATTTAATAAACAATATAAACTTTGAAAAAGCTAAAGTTTTAAATAACGGAGATCTAAAACCTGCAAGTGGAGGCTCTTATTAAATAATATAATTATGCAAAAATTGAATATTTTATTGGGTGTTGTAATACTTATTTTTTGTTTTTTATGTATACAGATTAGTTATAACGGTACACCGTCAGTATCAATCTTTGGCAGTCTAGTTGCTATTACATACAATGCTTTAGATAAGGGCTGGGATTTTGGATTAACTAATTGGAAAATGAATTTTACTTTTTTAATTGTTGAATTTATTTTTGTAGCAACTAGTCTATTCGTTTCCGCAATAATTAAAAAGTATAAATTACTAATTTTTTCATTGATTTTGATAATTGCTTTATGGTTATTTTGGGGGATTACCTACAGGCCTTATATTGAAATTAAACTTTACTTGCTGTCTTCAATACCATTTTTAATCGTATTTATTTCAGTTCTATACCTTAGTTTTAAAAAGGTTAAAAGTAAGTTTTAGTTAGTTATTATAAATTTACTCACCCTTCCCGCACGAATCCTTTCGTGTGGAGCAAAGATAACCCCGCTCTCCGAAGAGTTCTTATAAGGTGCTGTGCGAATGTCTCCTGACTTCGCACCCCGCTCGCTGAGAAATCACGTAGATTTAATCCTTATACCCGCTGGCAGAAGTTTCAAGACGATGGTCTCCTTATACATATGCGGTAGTGTTACAGATTAGGTGTTTTTATAATTTAATCACTTAACTGACTGAAAAAGAAGATAAATTTTAATTATTGAATAGAAAAAGAGACTAATGCTGATTGTCTCTTTCTTTTTTTGTCTTTAAATAAGCCTTAAAATGCTTTTGTCTTACCTTAGTGTTTCAAATTAGGTCATGAAAATAAAATGTAATTTTTGTAATGGTAAATGCATAAAAAATGGATTTCAATCTAACGGAAATCAACGTTATAAATGTTGTGTTTGTCAAAAGAGACAGCAGTCTGATTATACGTATAATGCGTGTAAAAGAAGCATTAATCAGGAGATAATTCTATTCACAAAAGAAGGTTTGGGAATAAGAAGTACGGCAAGAATATTGAAAATATCAACGACAACATTATTAAAAAGAATCGTTTTTATCGCCCGAAATATTACCAAACCAATTATCAGCAGAGGTAAAACTTATGAAGTCGATGAGCTTTGTACTTATATCAGATACAAGAAAAATTATATTTGGCTGGTTTATGCATTGGAAAAGAATTCTAAAACTGTCGTAAGCTTTAACGTTGGGAAACGAACTAATAAAACGCTTAACGGTGTTCTGGAAACTTTAAAATTATCTGACGCTAAAAAAATATTTACGGACAGATTAAAAAACTACAGATATTTGATTGACGAGAAACTGCATTCGGTAAAACGTTTCGGAACAAACCACATTGAAAGGAAGAATCTGACACTTAGAACTCATCTGAAATGACTCAACCGCAGGACAATCTGCTTCAGCAAAAGTTTAGTGATTTTTACTGCTGTTTTGAAGATTTATTTTTGGATTTGAGTAATTAAATAGTAAGTTTATCCTTGAAATACGTTTTAAAAGTTTTGTAGTCAACAGGTAAATGCTTGCGAAAAATAATTACAAATTTTTATAATTATATTACAACGCAGCAGGGCAGAAACTAGAGAAAATTGTAACAGAAAATGGAACTGTAATCACTACGGATTATCTGGGAGGGTTTCAGTATAAGTTTGGCGACAATGGAGGTTATGTACCGGATGATCCGGGAAATACAGATCCACCTGTAGATGGTTATGATCCAGTTCCTAATCCGCCGGTTGAAGTCAGTCGCAGTGGTGTAATAACTCCGCAGGTTTTGTCAGCAAATACAACATCTGGCTCCGGGTTACAATTTTTTCCAACGGCAGAAGGGTATTTTGATAATATAAATCAAAAATATGTATTTCAGTACAAAGATCATTTAGGAAATGTACGTGTGAGTTATGCTAAGAACCCAATAACAAACGTTCTTGAAATTGTCGAAGAGAATAATTATTATCCTTTTGGTTTAAAACATGAAAGATATAATACGGATAATAAGCACGTAGGATATAATTATAAGTACAACGGAAAAGAGCTGCAGGATGAGATGGGGCTTGGGATGTACGCAATGGATATGCGCCAATATGATCCTGCAATTGGAAGATGGGTTGTTCAAGATCCAATAGTACACCTAAGTGTATCTCCGTACGTTGCATTTGATAATAATCCTGTGATTTTTTCTGACCCAAGTGGTGCGGATGCCCAATATGTATTTACAGGTGCAAATGCAGGTAAATATATGGACGGTGACGAGGAAGTGTCTTTTGAAACAGCAATGGGACAACAGGGATTAAATGCAGATGGTAGCAAAAAATCAAGTGGATCAGATCCAGGAAGAAGAGGAGCAAGACAAAGAGATAGAAATCGTAGCAGAGCAGGTAGCGGTAGCGTTCTTTTTGATGCTCGTGGACAAGAATTGTTAAGTCATTGGTTGTCAGGATCTGGTAGAGATCTGGTTTTAGATAATGATGCATGGCAAGATTATATGAAGGAAAATGATATACTAAATGATGAAATAATAAGAAATGCTTTTGAAATTGCAAGTGGAATGTCTATTGATAAAAAGAAAAAAACATCTGCCGAGTCAGGAAATTATCATGTTGACATAGAAGATGGTTATTTTACGGGTTATCAAATGCTACATGGTACAAATTTTTTTAGTTACGGAGTTGTTGGGAAATATGATAAAAAGACTGATACCTATACATTTAATTTTAATTTAAAATGGTTTGATACAATTGACCCTAATCATAATTATCCTTTGGATTCAGCACTTAATGATGCTTTAAATAAGATGTACTCTCCAGTCGATTATAACGTAGCTATAAAATGGAAACAAACAATAACGGTATCAGGTGCAGATATAAAAAATGGTAATATTAATGGAACAATAGTTACAGGAAAATAATCTTATAAAATATAGAAAATGAAAAAAGCACTTTTAATGGTATTAGTTTTTATATGCTCATGCTGTAAGAATGATAATAATCAATTTATAAAGGATAATGAATTTATATCTCAGCCTGGAAATTATTATCACAAATCAATAAAAATTATTGTTAAAGAATTTAAAGATGGAAGCTTGATTTACGGCATTGCAGATCTAAGAAATAATATAATCTATCAACAAGATATCAATAAAAGTTTCAGCAATAATAGTAGATGGGTTTTATATATTGATAAAAAAGATAATATTTGGTTTCATACATCAGATCTTCAGTTAACAAGTGTATTGCTTAAAGGAAATCTAAAGTATGATTATACATACAAAAGAATATATGGCAACAATACTATGCCAATTCCAAATGAATTTAAAATGAATTTAAAATGAATTTAAAATAAATCCCCTGTCCCGCACTGAAAAATCCTTGGTAGTGTTACAGATTAGGTGTTTTTATAATTTAATCACTTAACTGACTGAAAAAGAAGATAAATTTTAATTATTGAATAGAAAAAGAGACGACCTGCTAAGAACCCAATAACAAACGTTCTTGAAATTGTCGAAGAGAATAATTATTATCCTTTTGGTTTAAAACATGAAAGATATAATACGGATAATAAGCAGGTAGGATATAATTATAAGTACAACGGAAAAGAACTGCAAGACGAGAGTATCGGGGGCTTTCAGCTGAATTGGTATGACATGGAAGCTCGAAATTATATGCCGGATATTGGGCGTTGGGGAAGTATAGATGAACTTGCAGAAAGTTTTTTTAATTTTTCGCCCTATGATTTCTCAAATAATAATCCTGTATTTTTCTCAGATCCGAGTGGTTTAGCTCCAGAAAATCCTAATACTAACTATTTGGCATCAACTGTTGTAAATAGTAGAGGAAAAGTACTAGATTATAAAAATGATGGAGATACAAATATTTATTTAGCTGATGATAATTGGAAAGTGGGAAGTTCTAGAACAGGATTGCCTATAATAGGACATGAGAAGGCAGGAGCTACATATTATCCTGGACAACAAATTAATATTAATTTTTTAACTGGAGTTGGGGAAGTTTCTAGGATAGCTAATGGCGCAGCAACTCCAATAGGTGGGGCTTTCGATATTTTAGGATTTTGGGATATGCTATCTCAAACAACTGAAGGTGATTCAGATTTACTGGCATTACTTTTCATAATGAGAGGTAAGGGAGTTAATTCAACAAATATAGGAATCAATAACTCACATCATTTAGTGCCTAAAGCTGTTTTTAAAGCACTTAAAAGAGATTTAAAAGCTTTAATGAAATTAGGCAGTAAGAAAAACTTAATTAATTTAACGACACCTTTTCATGGTAATCACCCACAATATAGTGCATATGTTAAAAATGTGCTTACGGAACTTAAAAATGCTGGTTCACTAAGTAAGGCATCAATCGAAGTTTTACAAAATGATTTAAGATCAATAATAAGTAATGCAGCAAAAGAATATGATAAAACAGGAAAAAATTTGAATGAATATTTTAGACAGTTAAATAAATAGAGAATATGAAATATTATCAAATAAGCCACTCTTCTGAACCTAAGGTTATTGGAGTTAAGAATGGGGTTTACCAATTCGAAATTGATTATAATAACCTAACTAAGGATATTGAATCTCAATCTTTTTTAGATTTTTTTGATTACAGTAATAAGGATTTTTGGAGTGATCAAGAACGTATAAAAAACTTTAAAATTCCTGTAATTAAAGGAGAAATGTTAAAAAAAGCAACAGTGACAGACATTATGGGGTATGCGCCTATTATTAGCTATTTAAATGAAGCATTTAGTTATAAATATGTTAGTATTCTTAAAGAATATAATATAGATAATTATGGTACTTTTAAAATAGAAATACAAGATGTTTTAGAAAGATACTATTTGTTATTTAATAAAACAATTTGTCTTGATGAAATTGATTATAAAGAATCAACATTAGTGACAGGTCATGCAATGATGGATAATCTAAAATATTACAAGGTCGAAAATGAATTTGAATATATTGAATTCAAACAAAAAAATCCATTGGGTAAATTTGATAAAATTTCTATTTCAAAAGAATTTTTTGGAAAAGATATCATTTGTATTCAACCTTTAGCCAACCCATTTTATTCGGAAAAATTAATTAATGGATTAATAAATGAAGGTATAACTGGCTTGGAAATCAAATATGAAAATTCTACGAAACTTAGTTTTGTTTAATTAAAATTGTATTCTTTGAAAACACGAGATTTTACATTTATAATGTGTTTCAAACGATAATTACAAGTTAAAATTAAAGGATGAGCAATATTGCTCATCCTTTAATTTTAATGCTATATGTTCGGATTTTAGTTAAAGATAAAGAAAGATATGTCTGTTGAAGATAAAAACAAAATCGATGCAATTAGCACTAATAAAGAAGATGTGGTTGTGTTAACTATTTCGGATCATTTGGAATGGCATAATAATGAACATTTATTGATCCTACAAGAGAAAATAAATAGCTATATGGATTTCCTTGAAAGTGGCCAGATATACGAAAGTTATCCTAGTGCACTAGATAAAAAAATCATTATACAAATTGTTTTTAAATACCTGCCTAACAGAATAGCTGAAGAGTTTTTAGAAGTTGTGAAAGAGATTCTTAATAAAAATGGTTATGATTTTAAATTTTATCAGCTTGTCGTGTAATTAGAAGATAGGAAATTTAAGCTATTTTGAAGTTTTCGATAATAAAATCAAAGTAATATAATTACAGGCTTCTCAATAAGCAATAACGTTTTTGGAACATATTTTTTTAAATTTTAAATAATGAGTAGTTCAAAACAGTTAAACTTTTTTATTACACCGGAAGACTATAATTCAGTAAATAGTTTTCTTAAAGAATGTGGTGCAATGGTATTGGCTGATGGTGATATCGGAAAAGAAGAAAATGTAAGTACTTCAATAATTAATTTAAATGAAGATACTAAGCAGGTCTTTTTGAGTAGGAATGATTTTTTTGAAAAAGTTATGATTAAGACATTTGAAAATAATATTTCTTATTATTATATCACATCTAGTCCATTGATTGAATTCAGTATTGGTGGATTTTATCCATATGATAAAAATTCATTACAAAGCGCTCGTTTTTATTATATAAAAGCATACTACGATGAGAATGGTGATTTTGTTTCTAAGCCTGATGATCTCATAAACTGGTTTGATGAAGTCTTTAAAAAATTTAAAAAGGTTTTTTTAAAGAAGTATTCTAAAGATTGTTACTGTTCAGAATCTGCAATTAAGTGGATAGAATTAAATAATGCAGTATTGAATAATGGAGGGCAACAATGGTCAAAGCAGTAAAAGTATAATTAGAAGAAAATTTAATCATATCCATAACCATTAATAAAAAAATATATGTTTTCATTTTTTAATAGAAGAAATACCAAACCAGATATACCAAACTGGGCTAGTTTTTTTGAAAATTCAGAATATTCAATATTCATATACGAAATTGAAAATTATTTCGGTAAGCTAAACATCCAATTTGAAATTTCTGATGGAATTATAACAACAAATCAAAACGAATTTAGATTAAGTAATTTAGGATTAAGCAATGTTGCTCAAATCTGCAAACAAGATCAACCTAAAAATTATAAAGTGATAATAAAGGATCACTTTAATTCACTGATAGAAGCAAATAAATTTGAAATAGAATTTGAAAAAAAAGTAGACAACTTTGATGAAGTTAAAAAATATATTGGAGTAAGATTATATAACGAAGAATATGTTGATTATACTGGAAAAGAGTTTACAATAGGAAAAGAATTTGAGGGAGATATTTATTCTATGATTGTATTTGATTTCCCTCATAGTATTTCAAGTATAAAGCCGGAGCAAATAAAAAACTGGGGAAAATCTATAGACGAACTTTTCGAAATTGGAATACAAAATATTAGAGAAAAATATCCACTTACAATAACAAAAGAAGATTTTAATACATTCGACATTTGGTTTGTAAATTCTGATCATTTTTTTACACCAAACATACTATTTGATATAGAAAACCTCAAAAAGCTTAGTGGCAGTAATGGTTTATTAATTGGAATTCCTCATAGACATTCGGCTATAATATATCCAATTGAGAATTTAGAAATCGTAAAAGCTATGAATGGAATTTTTCCGGCAATTCATAATATGAACATCGAGGGGCCTGGTTCTCTTAGTAATAAAGTTTTTTGGTATAAGGACGAAATTTTTACTGAAATTCCATATAAAATTCAAGATGAGAAATTGCAATTTTTTCCTCCAGAAAACTTTCTAAAAATGCTAAACGAGCTAAATACTTAAATAAAATTGCGGACTTAGGTGCGTCTCTGGCCTTACGGTACGGCAGACTTAAGTAAAAAGCTACACACTACTATTATAATATGGACTACAAAGATTTTTCAACAAATTGTTTTGGCGAGTTAGAAAAATTGCAAGATAATTTAAATATGTCTTATGATATTAATTCTTATACAAGATGGGATTATGACCAGCCGAGTGGTATTATAACTCTTTCTAAAGCTGATAAAATTATTAATTTTAGATATTATCAAGTTGGAACTTATTCAACAGAATTAAAAACTTGGAAATGGTCTTGGGACAATGAAAATACATCAAAAAATGTAGCCGTTGATATTGAAAAAATTAAAGGTTTTGGAATTGCAAATGAGTATGAGAATTTAATTAATGGAGAATTTACTTCGTACGAAGAAATTGGATGGGAATTATCGTCTATTTGCTGTAACTTAATTGGTGGTATTGGCGTATATAGACCCGTTATTGATCATTTAAAAATTCACCTTGTACTAAGAAGTAATTGATAACGATTTAGCAGAAAGGGAAAAGACTAAATATGTTGATTGTGAAAATCATGATAGAAGAAGAAGAGCATTTATCTGTCAGCATTTAAAAGAAGGATGCAAAAATGGATTTGAAGAATCTTTCGAAACATTTGAAGACATGGAATTTGAGTACGAAGATGATGATTTTGTAGCTTGGTGTAACGAATGTGAAAAAGTGAGAGTTGAGGAAGGTAGTTTAGATGGAAAATGTTGGGAACAAGGCGAATTTAAAATCGTTTGTGAAAAATGTTACTTCAAAATTAAAGAAAGTAACATCGAAAAAATATCTAAAATTTAATATGAAAAATTACATTCTGATTTTATTAATATTGTTTAAAACCTTCACTGCTCACGGACAAAAGAAAATGGAAAATAAATTTATTACTTGGAATAATTTTGTAAATGGATTTGGTAAAGAAATGGTTTCCGCTGAAGATGTTTTTAAAAACATGGTTAAAAGTGGATTGAAAGACCATTGCTTAACCAAAATGGATTTCACTTTTATTTCAGACAATAAGGAAAATCTAAATCGATTAGCTGAGTTTTTAAAATCACATTATCCATACACAGTGCAGGAAGTGAAGAAATATGGATCCCTGTGGGAAATAAATGGAGAGACAAATGAAATGCCGATTACGAAAGATAATTTAATGTATTGGTGTTTGGATATGTATAAAAGAGGCTATGAATTTGATTCAACTCTAGACGCTTATGGAGGACTATTTGACCCTAAAGATCCCAAACTTCCAGACTTAGCCCCTTCAAAAGCAGATTACTATTTTGAGAAAGGCGTTGAATGTTATAATAATGGAGATTTAAGCGGCTCTTTAATCAATTGGTCATTAACCATTGCTATTAATTCAAAAGATCCAAATGCTTATTACTCAAGAGCAATCGTGAAAAATGAATTGTATACTTGGAAATCAGCACTTAAAGATTATGATAAAGCTTTAGAAATAGCACCAAAATTTGCAAGTGCCTTAATAAACAGAGGTGGGCTTAAAGATGAAAATGGAGATTATCAAGGGGCAATTGCTGATTATTAGAAAGTATTGCAACTCGATGATTCAGAGATTGAGAATAAACAACAAGCATATTTTAATCTTGGTAATACAAAATTCAATTTAAAAGATAAAAATGGAGCTTGCGAAAATTGGAAAAAAGCATTGGAACTTGGTGCCGATTATGCTAAAGATAAAATTGATGAATACTGTAAAGAAAAAAGAAATGAATGCTTAACTCTTTCTAAGAATGAATTTTCTTAAAACTATTTTTGGCATTAAAAAGCCAGTCATACAAAGTATTAGTGTAATAAAATACCCTGATAGAATTTTCTTCGAAACCTGCTATAAAATAGTTAACTCATATTCTACAAGATCGAAAGAAATTACAATCTCAGATGTTGAAATAGGTATAACAATTCTTAGACATCTCGATTTATCTAGAACAATAAAGAAATTTACCAAACAGGAAAGAATAGAAAATTATGAAGCGTACAAAAAGATTACGGGATTAAAATCTATAAAAGCTCAGATGAAAGATTCACTTCATGTATCTATTACCCGCCAAAATAATCAGATTACATTCTACCCGACAATAAATGGAGGAACTTCTGGCGACCGAAAAGGATATCATTTCTTAAACGAAGAAAAAATTATCATTGAAGATAGTGAAGATTTCGAATCAATTGGAGAAGCATTGAAAATAGCTTTGGAGAAATGTAGTTGAGTAAACCCAATTAGTTAAAAAAACAAGAGTTAGCAACCTTCATAGTTATGCTGAAAAGACTTCAAAAACATTAGAAAGTATAAGTGGAACTCACCCTACAAAAAAAAATGAATAATAGAAAAGAATGAAAAAGTTTAAATTTATATTATTTTTAATGTTGACAGTAACTTCATGTCAGCTAATGAACAAAAATGAATCAGAAGAAAAAAGTAAAAATATAGTTAGTGAATTTATAAAAGGAAATAAAATGGATAAAACCGAATTCTGGAAAATAATAGCTTACTCAATTACAAATTCGAATGAAGATAAAGTAAAACAGGAAAAAATTATTATTGAAAAATTATCAGCTTATAGTCCTGAGCAAATTATTGAATTTGAAATAATTCTTAGACAGCTAATTATTCAAGCAGATGATTTTAAAATAATGGGAGCTCAAAAAATTATCGAAGGATATGTTTCTGACGACAGTTATCTATATTTTCGCTGTTGGTTAATTGGAAAAGGGGAAGAAATTTATAGGAAAACCATTAGAAATCCTGATTTTTTGTCAGAAAGGATTAGCCGAGATGATGAGTTCTATTTTGAGGGACTATTATATGTTTCAACAAATGCATATAAAATAAAAACAGGTAAAATTGTAGAAGATGCAACCTTTCCAAGAGATGTAGCATATCTAAAAGGTTTAGACTATGATTTTGGGGCACCGCCAACAAAAGGCGTGGATTGGAAAGAGGAAGATCTGCCGACAACTTATCCTAAATTATGGAGGCTTTTTAATTAAAAAACACCCAATTTTTATATAACGAAGCAAACAAAACATTGTAGGAGATATGATATTAAGTCAAGCAATTATAAATTGTATGGATTATAAGGATACTGAGGAATCTATGTATTCAATTTATGCTAAAAGAATAAATGGAAAATTCCAGCCAGATTCAGAAGCTTTAGTTTTAAAATTGACATTTGAAGAAATGGAAATGAAATCGATTAAAGTAGCTGAAGAAAAATGTCCAGGATTTGACTATTTTTTAGAAATGTTTGTTTTAAAAGATTTTTACGAAGATTTACTAAAACATGAAGAATTCAAATCAGATACTAAAAAGATAGAAAGAATTATTTATTATGCAGAATTTGATGCTTAAGTAAAATTGATAATTATTCAAAAAATATTATGATAGAACAACTGGATGTGCTAACAAATAGATACTCATTGTAAGAGTGTACATTTTTTCAATTATTGAGAGAGTCCTCTTCTCTTTTTCTTGCTTTTTTTCTTTTTCAATTGATTTTGTATATAATCTGAAGAATATTCAGCTCGCATAAGCACATCCAATAACTTAACTAAATGAGGAATAGTAAGTGTATCTTTTTGATATTGAAGATCATCAATCAATAATTCTTTAGATGGGAGGTTTTCGTAAATCTGATTGCTTTTTCCTTCAATAGCAACCTTTAATCCGCATCGCTCTTCAATAGCTTTTGCACTGTATTCTTTTCCCAAGCTACTGCCATTAAAAACATTTTTGGTGATAAGGTCTATATAAGTAATACCATAAAGTAAGCCTTCACTACTTCTTCTAAAAACGGTTTGAATGCCTTCTCTTTCCAATAGTTTTGCAAGATGACTTATAGGCATTGCTCGCTCATTTAAGAGTGCCATATTAATAATGTTTTTTATCCGTAATTTGTCAGACATATTTCTTGCTTCATTTTCCTTAAATTTTTCTCCCAAGAATTTCAACGTTGGTTTAAAATAAAAATCACTTGCTTTTATTGGAACACCAATTGGGTTTCCTTTGTCATCCAGTATTCGGTACACCAATCCATTTGCTAAAAAGATTTTTGAATTCTCACTGCCACGATCAGCCAAAACATTATATTGTTTTAGCACTGCATTAAGTTCGGGAAGGCTGGAATATTTATACTCATTAATTATCTTATTTAAAACATTGGTTAGGGCTTTTTTAGATTCAATTTTTCCATAGCTAACCTTGCCCATCGAAATGGGCTGTAAATTAAACTGCTCTTTTATTTTTCGTCCTTCCGCTTTTACCAGTCCAAAAATCTCTTCTATTTCCTTTCTCGCTGGTTCTGATTTTCGTATGCCTAGATGGTGCATGTCAATCCGCTTGCCGTATCTTTCAATGTTTACAGAAACTACATGCACGTGCGGGTGTCCCGCATCGTGATGCTGGTAAACCAAATAAGGCTGTTTTGCAAAACCGATTTTGTCCATGTAGGTATTTACAATAGCCATCAATTTTTCTTTTGAATGATTTTCTGACGGATCAAAATTGAGCGAAATATGTACGCTGTTCCGTTTGGTATTTTCGTTTAATTCAAGGCGTTTTGTAAAGCGGTTGATCTTTGCAAAATCATCTAATTTATCTACATCAGCAGTATAATTTTCCGCACCGATACATTCTGCTACACCCTGTTTAACCTTATTCTCATTATAGTTAAAGATACTCCGGATCGAATGGCTCGTTTTTATGATTGTAACCATTTATCCGAGATTTTATAAATATGATTTTGAATGTCATTTATTTTATTGGAAAGGATTATTCTTTCCAATTCGTAACGTGTAATCCATTCTCTGAATTCCGGAAATTGTTTTAAGGTATGCATCTTTTTCACAACCTGATTTACATTGTTTCCCACAGCACTCAGCTCGTTACGGAGTAGTACGATTTCTTCGATAGAATCGTCTATTGACTGATTTCTGTAATGTGTTGTAATGGGCTTGTTAAATAAATGCTTGCGAATATAATCGCTCAGTTTACGGCACGTACTGTTTTTGTATCGTTGCTCAATTTTCGAATACTCTTCTGGTGTCACGCGCACTGTAATTCTGCGTGATCTGTTTGAATTTTCTCTTTCCATCATCTTTCATTTTCATTGTTATCAAACTCTTTTTTCCTTTCAGTGTCACTGATCCCGAGTTCCGAGGATAGATCAGCCAGATAGGCGGTTGTCCGACAACCGTTCATCTGGCTGATTGCAGGAACGTGGCAATCTTTGGAGATTTTTAAAAGCAGGTTTCTAATTTAGTGAAAAAAATTATATGTATCATGCGTAAAATATGGTCATGATAGCTGCAGACTGTTATCTTTAAAAAAAGTTTTTTTCCATATAACTCTTAAAATAGGATATTTTAGATTAGAGAATTTTAGAATCATAAAATATCAATTAACTGACAATTCTGATTTTAGTTCGTCAGTCTGTTTTTTATGTTTCTTTTCAAGCTCTTCAAACTCTTTTACTTTCTTTTTGTAATAAACCTCTTTTAGATAAATTTCTTTATCAATGCGCGAAAGCTCCTTTTCCAAGGTTTTGGTTTTTTCAGAGCGGTATAAAAAAAATATGGTTGTGAAGAATAAGAGGCATAAAAGAATTACAAGATGAAATTTGAGACGATTCATGAGTAATGAATTATTAAATTAGAAATCGTTTGTTTTTATTAGTGATAAATATATAGTAAAATTTTTAATTCTTTTTTTTTAATTTACTGCAATTCATGTGTTTATGAGGTAGGTATGCCTCGATTAAAAATATTTTTAAAAGAAAAAGGAAAAAAAGAAAGCAGTCTTGAATTGGACAATCAGACAGTTGAAGTGCTATAAGTCCCGAAGGGCATTTTTTGAGGAACGAAGAAAAATGTTATGCGCACTTCTCTGGCTGTGTACAATACCTTGCTTTGCTTTTTTTCTTTTAGCAATAATTTTTAAATTTTAAGATTGTACCTACTATATTAGCAGATATAAATTTTTGAATTATATTGAAAATGGCTTTGAGGTAAAAAAATAAACTTTTGTTTATTAACATGTGTAATCCGTTATTTTATCTACGCAAAATTATTGCGTACAACTTTTATAGTTTTGATTCGAAATAAGGAAGTGTAATATTAAAAACTGAACAATATTTATGACAGAAAGATTTGAGATAAAAGGTTTATGGTTTTTACCGAGTAACAAAGACAAAAAAGTTTCAGGTGTATTGAGATTTGATCCTGTCGAAGGTTCTTATCTAGAATTAATAGGGTCTTTAGACGAGAATATAAGTCTTCAGGATTTTAATTCGTTAGACAATGGTGCTATAATTTTAGGAACTTCTGTTGACAGTGAATCAATCACACTTTATCATTGTTATTTGAGCTCTAGAGAAAAAAAATCAGTACGTAATGAAATAGCTGGGCCAATAAAAGAAACGTTTTTCGTTAACTTCATTTTAAATGGCTATCATTTTGAAAATGAAGAATCTTTTAAATTTAATACCATTGCGAGTTCACTACAAAATTTTGATGAGTGGCTCGATATCTCAGGTTTTCAGATTGATCATGAAACAACGATTGAAAATTCATATAGTATAAATTATATAAAACCAAAAGACATTCAGTTTGATCTTCATGAAAATCATAACGGGAAATTTACTTTTCATGTTTCGAGACCTCATGTTTATTCTCAAAAACATGAATATATCATTCAAGAAGCATGGTTAGAGCTAAATTCTAGAAACGAAATCGGTTTACAAGAAATACGTCAATTGTTAAACCGTTTTCAAAATTTTCTGACTATGGGGATATACCAAAGTGTTTACCCTCAAAAAATTATTCTTTATAATAATAATTTAAAAAACGATTTTGGTATGGCTGGAAAATATAGAAAACCAATTAAATTTTATTATTCTAGTAGCCGTCAAAGAAAAAATAAGAAAGAAAAACATTCATTTGAGATGCTTTTTAACTATACGAAAATTAAAGATGTTTTTCCGTTAATTATAAAAAACTGGTTTGAAAAGTATGATCGATTAAGCCCTGCTTTTAATCTTTTGTTTGATCAATTTTATAACGGAGCAATATTTAATGAAAATACATTCCTCAATCTTGCACAATCAGCGGAAACTTTGCATTCAAGGATCTATGACCATACAAAAATACCGAAGGAAGAATATGAGGCAATGAAAAAAGAAATATTAGAAAAATTACCACAGTATCATAGCTGGATGAAAGAACAATTACACTTTGGTAATCATCTAGATTTATCACAAAGACTAACAGAATTAACTGAGAAATATTCTAATGAAGTAATAGATAAGATTATTCCAGAAAAATCAAATTTTGTTACACAGGTCAAAAATCTAAGAAATTATTATACTCACTATAGTAAATCCTTAGAAAAAAAAGTAATTCCTGAAAGAGATCTGCTCTTTTTATCTGAAAGATTAAAAATGTTACTAGTAAGTGGATTTTTGTTTGAAATTGGCATTCCTAAAGAATTGTCAAATACACTATTTAAAAATGCTAGTCCGAACTTATTTAGACATTTATTACCTTGATTTGAATATAAGTTAGGGTAACAATTATTCAAAAATAAAGAGACTGATGAGTCTCTTTATTTTTTGAATTAATATATCTTTTAAAAAGCTTATTTGTCTTTTAGTAATTTTTCCAAATACTCGACTTTGTCTTTTTCTGCTTGAACCAAACGTTCATAAAGCTCAACAACCTTATCTAGCGGATTAAAGTTAATAGTATCTTGTCGCCCAAAATTATTATTTGCAACAGCTTCATTAAAAGTGTTGAAATAATTAATTACACCTTCATCAGAAAAATTTTTAATTGCTTCCACGCTTACTCCTAAAGCTTTTGCCACTTCTTTTAATTTTTCATCATCTATTTCTTCACTGTTTTCTAATATCGAAACAGTCTGCTGGTTTGTTCCCATAGCCTGCGCGAGCGCTTCCTGCTTCATGTCTTTCAGTTCACGGATACGGCTGATTTTGCGTCCCATGTGATTTGGTTTTGTTAATGTACTCATAGCTCAAAGATAATAATTAAGAATAAAAAAGAGGGATTCATGTATGATACAAAAAATCTCATGTACGGTACGGTAAAATTTGATACGGTACGGTACAAGTAATTGCTTACTTGCCTGTGTGTTAAACAAAAATACAATTTTTCAGACAAGTATTAACTAAAATGATTAAAATTATGAAAGCAATTCAAAACACCGCATCCGATTTAATTTATCGAGTTATTTCGCAGAACATCGATCCGATAGGTATCTACTGTTTTGCACAGAAGAAAAGCAGTTATACTTTTAATGAGCCTTTTCAAAAGCCCGTCCAGAAAGAAAAGCATGTCCATCTTTATCTGCTGGTCATAGCCGAAGAGTTTGAGGATAATATCGGCAATGACCTTACCGATAAGATAAAGAGCATATCAAGAGGCCAGATAACGGTAACCATTCTCATGCACCGCCTGAGAAACATCGTGAAATTATACGGAGACCAGCAGTATTTCTTCTGGAACATTTTTAAGAAAGCCCAAAGAATTCATATAGATGCATACAGATCGCCGATAATCTGGGCGAAAAATCCAGAAAAGAGATATGTGAAAAGCACTTCAGCATACGCAGGAGACAGAAGAAATGTTACTGAATCGATCTGGGATCTTATCTATAATAACGACCAGTATTTTTCCTATGAAGTCAGAATGTGTTCACTCCACCAGATAGTGGAACAGACCTGCCTTTCCCTTATAAGGGTATTTCTGGGATATACCCCGAATCATTTCTCACTGGGCTACTTATTTGAGCTGTGCGAATACTTCACAAGCTTAACTTCTGAATATTTTCCCCGAAACAGCAGCGATGAAAAAAATATGTTCAAGCTTCTGAAAAAAAATCCAAACACGCTTCGATTCAGCAGAAGCAACAGTTTTGATTATCTGTATTATGGAATGATGGAAGGCCGATGTCGTGATTTTATGAAAGAGGCAGAAGTTATGATCCAGAAGGAACTGGAGAGGCTTGAGGGAATTCATCAGCAGGAAGCTTTATCAGTATAAAAACAGAAGTTATGGAAACTGATAAAATCAAAAAACTGGAAGACATCAGGGTGTTAAGCGGAAAACTGCTTAATGCCCTGAAAAAAGCAGAGGATAAAAGGGGGATGTATAATGCAGAGATCAGGGTTTATGGCTATTGCGAACTCGGTTCTGTGATCAGAAACCTGATGAAGCTCTGTATTATTGCTTTAGATCATGACAGCGCAGAAGTTCCGCCCACGATTGAAAATCAATACATTGATGTTGGGCTTATACTGGGGATTGCACTTCAGCTTTTTCCAGTTGACGAATTAGAATTTTTAAATGAGATTACTGATCTGTTTTCAGAAAGTAAAGAAGAAACAGAATAGCACAGATTAAGATTTAATATTTTAAAATTATGGAAACTGACAAAATAAAAACACTGGATGAATTTAAGGATTTTGCATCGTTTCATTTCAAGCTTCTGAAACCTGCTCAGGACAAGAAAGGGGAATCAATACGAGAGATAAGATTTTACGGATACACGGATATGACGTGTCTGGGAGTGAATCTCATCCGAATGTGCCTGCATATCATTTATTCAGACGAGCTGGATAACAGAGAAATATACATAGGTTCTGTTCTGGAACTTGCCCTTCAGCTGATTCCAAGTGCAGAAATTGAGGTTCTGGATGAAATATACAGAATGCTCAATAAGCAGAGGGAGGATAAATGAACACAGGGCTTATCAATGATTCCAATACCGTTTTCATGAACATATTATGTCCATGAGATTGAGAGAAAAGCATTTTATCTTTGTCAGAATCAAAAATTTTATTGAGTGATGATAAGTAAATTTTACTTGTGATCCTTAGTTGGTTAGGTTTTATATTTGTGTTATCCTACCCAAATTTTGCGCAGGATAAAAAGAGAAAAGTGTTTTAACTTTATAGCGATGAATGATTGTGGAACAAAAAAGACCGAGGCTCGGTCTTTTTTTAATGAAGAGGAATTTCAAATGGAGAGGGATGGAAGAGTAGAAAGAGGAAAAATGACGGCAGAAAAGACAAGAAAAATGCTGAAAGATGAAGGAGTGGAAGTAACGCTGGAACAGGCGGGAATGATTTTAGAATTTTTAAGAAAACTGGCAAACATGGCAGTTTCAAACTATTTAAAGAAAAAAGATGAGAAAAATAGCAGACCTATACGTGAGAGTGAGTACCGATGAGCAGGCAGACAGGGGCTACTCACAGAGAAATCAGGAAGAAATGCTTCGAAAATACTGCGATATAAATGCAGTTGAAGTTAGACATGTAATTTATGAAGACCATTCGGCAAAGACATTCAACCGCCCGCAGTGGAAGAAACTGCTTGCGGATCTAAAGAAGCATAAGAATAAAACTGATCTTCTCCTTTTTACCAAATGGGACAGATTCAGCAGAAATGCAGGAGATGCTTACCAGATGATCAGTATGCTAAGAAAATTGGGAGTTGAGCCTCAGGCGATAGAACAGCCTTTAGATCTTTCAATACCGGAGAACAAAATGATGCTGGCTTTTTATCTGGCTGCTCCCGAGGTGGAGAATGATAGAAGAGCCCTGAATACCTTTCACGGTATGAGAAGAGCTAGAAAAGAGGGTAGATATATGGGGATTGCACCAATAGGGTATATTAACAGAGTAAAAGAAGACGGAGCAAAATATATTGCATTCGACCAGCCAGAAGCCTCTATTTTAAAATGGGCTTTTGAAGAACTTTCCAAAGGTATATTCAATACGGAACAGGTGCTTCACATGGCAAAAGAAAAAGGGCTTAAAGCAGGCAAGAACCATTTTTGGAGAGCGATTCGCAATCCTCTTTACTGTGGAAAGATAGAAGTTCCTAAATATAAGGATGAGGAACGCACTTTAGTGAGAGGACAGCATGAAGCATTAATCTCGGAATCACTTTTTTACAAAGTTCAGGATGTGCTTGACGGGAGATCCCGTAAATATCTTCCAAAAGCTCTTTCAGGCAAGCCTTTTCCGCTGAGAGGTTTTTTCATCTGTCCCGACTGCGGGAAAATATTGACTGGAAGCATATCTAAAGGACGACATAAATATTATCCTTATTACCACTGCAGTGCAGGATGCAGATATAGAATAAATTCGGAAACGGCCAATGAGATATTTATACAGAACCTGAAAAAGTATGTGCCGATTCCTGAAATCAAAAGCATTTATGCCAATGTAATAGGCGACTGTTATAGAGAACAGATTAAAGATGTCTTGGAAGAGAAAAATAAAATCATAAGCCAGATCAAGGATTATGAAACCAGAATCTCAAATGCGAGAGATCTTCTTGCAACAAAACAGATAGATGCTTCGGACTACCGAGAGATGAAGTCAGATTATGGAGAGATGGTAAGAAGGCTTGAACTTAAATTATCTGGCATTGATGATGAGAATAAAGATATCGAAGAGCTTTTAAAAACTGGAGTTGAGAATCTGATGAAGCTTAACGAATATTATGAAAACGGCAACTGGATTGAATCGAGAGATTTATTAGGTTCGATTTTTCCTGAGAATTTTACGATCTCAGAAAACGGGTTTCGAACCGCTAGAGTTAATGAAGTAGTGCATCTCATCTACAGTATTAACAGGCTGATAGGGCTAAATAAAAAAGGGACAAAGAAGAAATTTTCTTCTTTGTCCCAATTAGTAGCGGGAACGGGACTCGAACCATATTAATTATTGGGTCTTTCCTATAAAAGTTTAAGTATTGATTCTTTGAGTAAAATAAATCAAAGTCGGTTTAGAATTGTACTTCTTTACGTTGTATCTTACCTGTACCTCGAATTCCTTTTACTTTGGTGATAGCTGGAAATTTAATTTCTGAAGGTTTAATTAGTAAAATATTTTAAAGCATTTTTTTGTTTACGCGTTTTCTTGTTTTAACGCCAAAGATTCTGTTTTCTCTTTCCAATTTAAGGTATTAACTCCATACCAATGTATATTAAAAAAAAAGACATAAAAACATGTATTATTTTTAAAACCATAATTCTACTTTATTTTATTAGTAAGTCTATTACTTCCCTAACAGAACTAATTGTTAATAAAGCCAAGACAAAAAGTATAGACCATAATGATATCTTTGTACCTATTATCTTTGATTTATAAAAAATGGAATCTCTATTTCCTTTTTTAAATTTTTCTAAATTCCAACCGTATAATATATACAGCAAGTATCCCATTATTATATAGGAAAAAGATTTAAGGAATAAAAATAATATGTATTTCATTTTTTTTGATTAAATTGAATCAATCTGCTGTGCTTCCGTAAGCTTGTTTAATAACTTCATTCATTGTATCTATAGCACTACTTAATTCAGGGAGAAAGAGCGGTATGACCAGGTAATACAGAATCCTTAGCAAAATCCTGGAATCTGCTGCTCTATTTTTACCGTGGAGCAGGAAACTGCTAGCATTCCTGCTATTGCTATGTTTAACTGTTTCATGACTGTAAGCTTAGAGGCTCTATATTTTTCAAATAATAGTTTCTGTTCAATCATTTGCATGTCTCTAATGTCTGAACGTGCCATCTTTAAGAAGTTTATCCATTTTTTTTAATATAAATGGAACCCTAAAAAAAAGAAGAAACCTGCAAATCCTTAGACTTGCAGGTTTATTAGGCTCTTTTCTAATGAAAAACATTCGGATCGTAAAACTCTGCTATTATTATCCATTTGTTGCGGTCTTTTTCAGCTAAGCAGACTTTTTTGGCGATGCTGCTCATGGGCAAAAAACTGTAATAGTAAAAAAGGGCATATTTTCCATCTGCAGTCACAATTGGTCTTGATATTATATTTCCGGATGAAGTCAGCGGCAGAACCTGTCTGGCTATTTCAGATTCCAGATCTTTTCGGTTTATTATCGGAATATCAAGGGAATTGAAATTATTGGGATTCCAGCGCTCAGATAAGGTGGTTTTATTACTTTCCTTTAATCGGGAAAGTTCATTTTCATTTATTGGCCAGTTCTTAAAATTGCCGGGTAAAACCTCTATCCGTTTTTTTCCAGCAGGCAGGTTTTTATCGGCATAGGCCATTTCGTAATATTCTAGAGATTTTGCTCTCGGACCTGATTCTTCAATTAGATAGGCTGGAGAGGCATTTGGATTATTTTTAAGATTCTTTTCTTTTATAAAATCCTGAACGATCTGTTCTTGGACTCTTATTGTTGAACAGGAAGTAAAAATAATACCTGCCAATATTATATATTTTTTCATAAATATTATTTATCACATGGCGCCCCTTTCGGTTCGTTAGCGCCTCTTTGTTCATTATATGTTTCAGCGGCTCTTTCAGAGCCTATTCGATCTCGGTCCGTTTGACTGAGATAAGTGTTTGACTCATAAGCGGAAGTTCCCTGCATTGAGCCCCAAGCCATATCTTTATAAAATATTTCAGCCTGACCTTCCGGCACAGCTATTCCAGTCTGGAACTCCTGTATTGCCGCTGCCATTATATCTATAAAGCTGGCAGCTATTTGATTATGATGCGCTTCCTGCTTATCTCCATTTCCATTGACATAGGCTTCATGTAAAAACGGATAATTATCATAGGCATGTGAATTACCGTTATTTGCCCAGTCGTCAAATACTGTATTAAAATAGGCATGAATATACTCATGCACCAGTGAGGTTGCAATGGATAGCGAAGTTGCATTGCTGTAATTTTCATTTAATACAATATTATATGTTCCGTGCGTTCCGCTATTCATTGTTCTGGCCAAATCTGTATCTCCTCCCAGTGAACCTACACTGATGTTTACTTTATATAGGGAGTTTGGATTATTGAATTTGTCCGTTATTGCTGCAAATTTTGCCTGAGTCAGTTTTTCAAGCTTATCATCAACAGCTTCTGAGCAGGGATTATCATCTGAAGGATCTGTAGAAGGATAAGGATCCTCAGGTACGCAAAGGCTCGGATTGCTGTAGCAGGGATCGTTTTGATTGGGGTCGCAGAATGAAGGGTCGCAGGAACAATCATAACAGGAATTATCAGGTCCACAGAAGAAAGGATCACAGCCGCAGTCAAAGCATGGTTCCGGATCGGGAGGACCAATAATTACTTCGCCCAGTTCGCCGCCATTTTCATCAATTTGTCCGTAGCTGGTCTGCTGTCCGCACAAGATGCATAAGAACGTCAGCACTAATATAAAATAATTTTTCTTCATGAAGCTTTATTTTTTTATTAAAATTGTTTTTATCATTTTGGTTCCGTATTTCAGATTAAGGATATAGTTTCCAGGAGGCGCGTTAAATGGTATAGCCAGCTCCTGATGGCCGGAGTCTAAAGTTTTGAGTTTCTGCTGGTTTACTAAAAAACCTGTGAAGGAATAAATATCAATGCTTATGTCCGTATGCTCTGCAAGTTCAAAACTTAAATTAAAGGTATCTGAAGTAACAGGATTTGGATAGACAATAAGCTGCGAAAGGATCTGTTGGGTCTTGTCATCTGCAGTTGGGGCATTTCGTTGCAGGCTTAAATACATGGGTTTTTCATTCTCATGCTCTTTAAGATCATAAAGCTGGATGTTTCCAGCTATATAGACTGCATTATCTTTTTCAAGATATTGTACTCTGGCCTGCTTAAATTCGTATGTTTTTGGCATGTTGTTGGAAAAATGTTCTATGCGGTCAATTTTTGAATTTTCAAAAACAATTGCATCAGAGGTAATTTCAGCTTTAAACTGGGCCTGATCACCTTCTTTTTCTTTCCAGATCCCTGAAAGAATTTTACCTTTCTGGTCTAAAGTCACCTCAAGCGGGGTTCTGCTGATTATGTTTTGCCCGCTCCAGTCGTAACGGATTAAATGTCCTGTATAAACGCCGCTGATATCTCCCTGTATTGTTTTTTGATTTACGTTCTGGAATTTTTCAGGTGCTGTGCCTTCCGTAAGCGTATTTACGGTTTCTGCCGGTGCAGATACCGTTGTGTTCTGATTTGGCGCATCATTCTCAGCAGAGGGAGTCTGCAGTTCAATGGATGCATTTTTATATCCCAGAGACGCAGATTTTCTGAGCCAGTAGTCTGCTTTTGCCGGATCTATGGCAGTTCCGTAGCCATTGCGGTAAGATAATCCAAGCATATACATCCCTGCACTGCCACCTTTGTCCGCGGCAAGCTGAAACAGCTCAATGGCTTTCTTGTAATCCTGCGCTGTTCCAAAACCTTTGTAATGAAGGTAGCCCTGTCCAAAGATACAGTCCTGGATGCCTAGATCACCGCCCTGTTTCCAGATGCTCATCGCAAGGGCATAATTCTGGGGTGTGCCTAAACCTTTTGAGGTCATCTGGCCCCAGTAAAAAAAGGCATAGTTATAACCGGCTTTAGCCGCTTTTTCAAAATAACCTACTGCCTTTGCTTCGTCCTTAAGAACTCCGGTTCTATTTTTATAAAGCAGCGCCATATTGTAATATGCTTTGGCATAGCCGCTCTGCGCCGCTTTCTCCAGCCATTCCAAGGCTATGGATTCATTCGCTTGGGTAACTGTACCCTGGCTGTAAATAATCCCTAAAGCATTCATAGCTTCAGAATTTCCCTGTGATGCCAGCTCTCTGTAAGTATTGAGCGCGGCTGGCGGATTGTAATTTTTAGTGCCCTTTTCAAGCTGTTGCTTTGCTGCTTTCAGCTTATTTTGCGTGTTGGCATTTTCCTGCGAAAAACTGCTGGCGCACGAAAAAAGGAGCAGCAGAAAGATTCCTGTTCTAATTGTTTTTTTCATTGGTTTTTATAATATTCACTGGTTACTGATTATGATTTTAATTCATGATTAAGACAGGGCGGTATTCTTTTAGTTTTCAGGTTTCCATATGCCTGCTTCAGGGTTACCACTTCAAATCGTTTTTTGTACTTTTAGCAGTGTCTCTACTTTTCTGTAAAGCATCAAGTTGTTTTAAAAGTTCTGGCTTTTTGAGTTCTGCATCACGTCTGCTGAAGATGTTTGCGGCATTATTATTCATCTTTACTTTATCGCTCGCAATGAGAAAATTCAGGTGATAGTGGATAAATTCTTTAAGATTTGAAGTTTTATCTAAGCCCTTGGTAAGGCCCAACTGCTCAAGTTCCTCCCAATTGTTTACCGCCAGATGTGAGGCAGCTTTTTCATTTTTCTTAAGCAGTAATTTTTCTACCTGTCTGGCTTCAAGTATGTTAGTTGTAGTTTTATTTTCAAAAAGGGCATATTCATTTTTCTTATAAATCGTCTGGTAATTTTTTTCATCTTTAAGTTTTGTTATTTCCAGGTCCTTATATTTTGAGAGAATAGAATCTGTCTGGGAAGGATTAAGCTCCAAGTCTTTTCCATATTTAATTGCTGTAGAAAAAAGATTGGTTTTATAAGGGCCATCAGCCAGGATATTGTATCGGGTTAAGATGGCAGGCTGTTTATATAGCATGAGGGCATTTCTGACTTCCCTGTTTTTTATTATTCCTAATTTTTCTGACTGAGGATCAACAACCGCATTTACCGTTAAATTATAATTATACAGCTGTGTGTACACAATGCTACTGTCCCTGCTGGAAGCTAGTTTATAATTCAGGATATTCTTCCAGTCTCTTTTGGTTTCTTCTGCAGAGAGAGAGGAATAAATCTTCTTGATGAGTGCTGCAAATTGTACTTTATCAAGGACGGACTCCAGCTTGGCATTATAAAACTGAATCTTTTTATGGAAATCATTAATAATAACAGAATCTGCAGCTTCGTTCTGCTGGCGTATACGGGTGATCTGGTCGGGAGTCAGTTTCAGAAGAGAAGCTGATTTTAAAGCTGCTAAAAATCTGTTGTCTGGGTCTGTTCTGTAAAAGAATTCCTCGATTTCTTCCTGCGAGCATATTCCTTTAAAGAAAGTTTTCTCTGTTACGTAGTATTTCTTAAGTTCTGAAACAGGTCTTCCCTTTGATAATGCGGTATTGGCAAGACTGTCTCTTTTAAATAATTTTTCTCCGATTTTGATCTGTTTTTCTTCATTAAGAGTTATTTTGGATGACATCATATCTATCTGATAGATAATCGAGGCCGGAAAGCGCTTAATTACCTTTGGGCTTATCTGTGCCGGAACCAGAACAGGAACTGTCAGACAGAGACTGATCAGTATTAGTTTGATTGTTTTCATTTTGGTTTTTCTTTTTTCTTTTAATTTTATTTTATGTTGCTTTGCGGACATGCTAGAACCATGTTCGTTCTCCTTTATCATCAATAATAAATGGTCTTTCATATCCTTTGGAACTGCTGGCTAAAAGCAAGAGCAGAGCATTTTTCGGAACTTTAGTAAACAATAATGACTGGGTGGTCTGGGTGGCTGTCTGCGCATCAATGAGTTTCCATCCGTCATTCCAGTAAAACAGCTTATAAACTGCTCCGGGTTTAAAAATCAGATAGTTTGTGAGCTGTGTTATTGAGATGTCCCGGCTCTGGTTAAGATCAGGAGCTAAAACACGGGTTTCACCGTCTGTAACAATTACCGGAGGTCCCGCATTGGTCATTTTATCATTATTGTAGTATTGCGGAAGAACAACAGTCCCCTGGCATATCCGGGTGAACTCTGCTTTATTGTTATTGGTTTTCCCCCACCAGAAGGGCTTCCAGCTTAAACCGTTGAAGGTTGCTAGATACACAATTTTAGAATAGGCTGGCGCAGGATACAAATCGCATTGGATTGTACTGGTTTTCCAGTACTCCTGTGTCACATCAATATAGTTCTGATCCCGCAGATAGCCTTTTGGGATATTTTCAGGGTCTTCAAAACTGGCAAGGGTTTCAGGCTGTTTAGAATAAGTCAGCCGCAGCACTTTGGCAGGCTCACGTCTCAATTTTTCGTTGATTTCTTTTGAGCCATAATCAAAAAGGACACTTTCGTTATTATCTCCAAAAAATACATTGATGGAGTGTCCGCCGGTAGATGTTGCCCAATAGGGAATGATATTTATGGCAGCAGGAATACCCGTGGCCCGCATTGTGAAAATGCCCAGGTCAGCAAGATCATCACAATTGCCTTGTTTTCTCAGCAGCAGTTGCAAACTTCCCAGTCTCGGCAACGGTTCTTTGCGGGCTCCGCTTCCCCAGGTGTTGGCGAACCAGGAATTAGCTTCGTCTCTGACAAATGGCAGAGTGGTTTCAAAACCATCAGACTGAATCCGGTCGCGGAGCCAGGCAAATTTTGTTCTGTAAGCAGTGCGCCAGTCCTGCAGCGGTTCTACGCTGGCACGGTAAGGCAGAATGTATTGGCAGAAATCTTCGAAAGAAATATTGTTTACAGGGGATTCTTTCCATGCGCTGAAGGCCTGTTCAATATTTGCAGTTAAATAATCCGCTTTTATGTTTTCCAGATCTTTTAAGATGATTTTTTTGGGCTGCAAACCCGGATTCTGTTCTTTAATAAGTTCAAAAGCCTTTACCGCCCCTTCAAAATCAGGATATTCAAGTTCATTGTAAGGTATTTTTGCCCCAGCCGTATTTTCCCAGTAATAATCTGAGCTGTTATGGATATCCATGCTGGAGATTAAAAAGTAAATGGCTTTCAGTTTTAGCGGATCACCGCTCTTTTTACAATAGGCGATAGCCTTTTCTAATTCAATGCGGTTATTTCCTGCTTTAACAAGGTTCTGTTCCACTACAGCGGGATATTGGGCCAGTGCGTGGGCGGAACAGAGAAAAATAAAGACCAGCTGTTTAAATGAAGCAGAAAGGGGTAATTTTTTAAGCATATTATTTAGTTATTTTCGAAATTTCAGATGCTGGATGCTGTTGGTCGTCCAGAATTTTTAAGAGTTTATAGGCTGCTCTTTTGTAATGAGTGACCTTATCCGAGAAGATTTTAGGATGCAGGTCCAGAATTCCGCGGGCTTCTTTGACAGTGTTTGCTGTATCTTTATTTTGCAGATATGCATTCATTAACGCAAAGCGGTAAGCAAATTTTGAAGGGTGCAGCATGACTAATTGATAATACTGTTTGACTGCCTGGGGATACTGTTTTAATTTTTCGTAACAAACGCCCGAAGCGAGATACAGTTCCGGATGGACACTGGTCTCTTTAGCTTTTTGTATGCATCTTATTGCAGAGGAGTAGTTCTGCATTTTGAAATGAATGCCGGCATAGTTTTTCCAGTAATCACAGTTGTTTTTCAGGCGCTTTTCTAAAGACGGCATACAGAGAAGAGCTTTCTGTATGTGCCCTTCTTTTTTGAACAGAAAGGCTTTTCTGTTCTGTATGTCAGCTGAGGCAATGGCGAAAATGGAGAACATTAAATATATGCTTACGAAGATTAATGCAGTATATGCAGTAATGGAAAATGAGCGGTGCTTTTCAAGAAAAACCAGTCTGCGGGAAAGTTTAACCGGCTCAATTATGCTGCAGATGATGGCCGCATAAATTGTCATCATTGCCATTGCGGGAACAGATTGAATGGTAAAGTTCACAAGCCCCATGCTTAAAAACGCGACTACTCCTGAATAACTCAGATTATAGAGACTGCCGCTATGATCAGCAGAAGTTTTTTCCTGGGCAAGAACTGCTTTTACTGGATTTTTTTTCTGCCTGACTGAAATGATGAGAGATCCAAAGAAACATGACATAATCAGTAAACCGGCAAAACCGCCTTCGGTTAAGTTTTGAAGAATTTCATTCTGTGCAAAAACTGTCGGGCCTGCATTTTGAAGTTCTTTTGGCGTAGCTTTCCCTTCCTGTATGTACTGAGCTTGAAATAAATTAAAATCTCTTTGGAATAAGCCATATCCGCAACCTAGAACCGGATTGTCCATGATCATCAGTGAAGACAGTTTCCAGATAAAGATCCTTCCGTCAGCTGAAGCTTTTTTGCTTTTATATAACTGGTTTCCTAAAGCGGCTAAAACTAGTAAGCTTATGACAATTAAAGCCTTTAGAGTAGTTCTATTTTTTTCTTTTTTTGCCCAGCTTATAAAGGAATATTCTAAACTAAAGTAAACCGCTGCGGCAACGGCACTTCCAATAATCGCAGCTCTGCATTTAAGAAGCAGCAATGCGGTTATTACGATTGTAAAACCCATCAAGTATTTCTTTTTATGTGGGCTTTTAAAACGATACAGAAAAACAGGGACCGACATTGCCAGAAAAATGGCAGTAACGTTTGGATTCATCCAAGTTCCTGTAACGGGGAAAAAGTCACTTTTACTTTTTAAAAACCCGGTAAACTGCAGAATGCAGTAACAGGATTCTAAAATAGAAACTGCTATTATACCCGTGAAGAACCTGTAAAATTTAAATTCAGTTGAGCTAAATGCAGTAACCAGACTGAATAATAATAGTAGATGCGCGCTTATATATAGCAGAAATGAGCTAGATCCCGATTTGTATATATTGTGAAATAAAATATACAGGAACCATATTGCAAAGTATAATAGGGGTAGTTTAAGATGAGATAAATTATATCCTTTGCAAATATTATTAATTGCGACATAAGCCGTGAAAATTAATGCAGTTGTACAAAATATATAGTAGGAAGCAAAAGTTGGGTTAAAAAAGCAATCAATATTAAGTAAGCTTCCGGTTATAATCAGAAGAAGAGAGATATCATAGAATCCCGCTGTTTTTATTTTTAATTTAGTCATTTCTCAACCGTTCCCATTTAAGTTTATTTAAAGATTTGGGATAGCTAAAGTATTCGGGAATGTCTATATAGACTTTTAAATTTGATTAAAAAACTTTCAAATTTGATTAAATTGATGTTTTTTTAAGCTGACTATGCTTACAAAGCGAGTAAATATTGGGGTTGTTGGTATCTTGAGTTAAGTCCTTTAGCTTAAAAAGTTTTAGTTTATTTAAAGGAATAGAAGTTTAAGGGATAAAAAACAGTAAGAAATGATAAATTACGATAAATTGATTTAACTAAAAATATAACTTTAAAACAGATTATCTCATCAAATTTTGTGATAACTTCTTTTTTATTCACTTAATTTAAATTCTAATTCATACGTTAAGATGAAGTAATATTATATTTCTTTTTAATTGCTTGAATTTCTTTCTCTAATTTGTTGAGAATCTCTAAATCCGATTTTAACATCTTTGGATTAGTTTTATTCAGTTTCTTATTGAGCAATAGCATTTCTCTTCCAATGGTTGCCTGTCTGTTATTGCATAAGCCCCGGTCTGTTTGACAGAAGCATGGCCAAGCAGTTCTTTTACAACATTTATTGGAACATAAGTGCACTTGAAAATCGATGTTATATTATATAATATATTCGAATCTAACTGTTGTCTCTCTTGTCATTACTGCAATTATAATTCTAAAAAAAAAATTTGTGCCACGATTTTGCCAAGAAACCTAAATGCTATTTTTTGTATACTTTTTTTTGATAAAAAATGACTCTAACTTGTTTAAAATTAATGTTATAATTGGTGATAGCTTAGGTGTTGAAAAATACATTTTTTATCCTTTTTTAATGGAATAAAAGCGGACTCATAAGAAAGAATTTTAATCAATTACAATGCTATTAATTGCTTTTTTCATCGCATGTTCTTTTAATTCTGAAACTTTTAATCCTTCCGCTCGGAATGCCGTAAGATCTGTCATACCTAAGAATCCTAGAAAAGCCTTTAAATAAGGAACTACAAAGTCATTAACTTGACCTGGGCCTTCTGAATAAACACCGCCAGAAGACATTGCTATATATACTTTTTTCCCTGTTACCAACCCAATTGGCCTGCCATCTTCACTATATCCAAAAGTTACTCCTGGTCTTGTAATGTGGTCAATCCATGCTTTTAATGCGGAATGGATGGTAAAATTGTAAAGTGGGGCACCGATAACAATGATATCTGCCGCCTGCAATTGCTTAAGTAAATTATTAGAAAACGTGATAGATTTTTTTTCTTCTTCGTTTAGATAATCAGCAGGAGTGAATAATTTACGAAGGGATTCAGTATTAAGATGCGGTATTTCAAGATCAACCAGATTTGTTTCTTCTAGGGTACTATTGGGATACCTTTCTTGAATTTTTTCGATAATAGCCTTACCCAGCTTAATACTGTATGATTCTTTTGGCTGAATACTTGATATTAAATGAAGAATGTGTTTCATAACTTATACGTTTTTAAAGTTTATTTTTTTATGCTCTAATAATTATTTAACAATTAAGTAATGATTAGAGTCATAGCTTTTATTTAATACAAAGTTACTGTTGCAAAGTATGTAAAAGACAGCGGTTTCCTAAAGGAAACTAGTTACTTTTAGGAAAGTTTGTATCTTTACTCCCATGAAAACAATTGAAAAACAGGAGCTTCCAACTAATGATGAATGTGCAGGATCACTTAGAAATATTATAGATGCACTCTATGTTTTAAATGGAAAATGGAAGATTGCTTTAATTCTAAGTTTAATTCAATCTTCAAAACGTTTTAACGAAATAAAAAAAGAGATTGAAGGTATATCTCCAAAGATTTTGGCAAAAGAACTCAAAGATTTGGAATTAAATGATTTTGTTAAGCGTACTGTGCATCAGACCATTCCAGTTAGTGTTGTTTATGAGGTAACTGATTATAGTAAGACCTTGAAAAGTGTAATACACGAGCTAAGTAACTGGGGGAAGATGCATAGAGAAAAAGTCAAAGAAAGCATGAGGAAATAAAATCGTAAGTGACTAGATTCAGACGAAGAAACTAAAAATCTTTGTATAATTCTCAGTATTTTATTGTAGAGGAGGGCCACCTGAACTTTAACTTTAAGTCTTTCGATATTGGGCGATAACAATCTTCTTGAAAAGTGGGGCATCTATAGGATCACTTTTTCCTAGTCTTTTGCCTTTTTCAAAGTTGTGGAGTGTTAACTTGTCGTAAAATTAATAGATAGTAAATACTTCGGATCTAACTTTACTGGTATATTTCAAAAAAACGGTATTAACTTTTTGTGGCAGAAAAGGTATTCACTCCATTGGATTCGGGATTAAAAACAACTACAAAGGGCTGGCATTATGGCTTACCCTTTGTAGTGTAAAGCTTAAAAATTTATAATAGCATAACGGAAGTATGACTAATTCTGTGTTTTTTATTAATTAGAAACCTGTTCTAATTCTATCAATTGTATAGGTTCAAGCATCAGTTCGTTTATTTGCGATGCAAAGTTTTTGAAGTGTGCTGTGTTTCCGTGGGCTTCAAAAGCTTTGTAATCTTTAAACGCCTCGCGCATGTAAAATGTACCGGTCTGATTTTTATCTTCAAAAAGAATATACTCCAAACATCCTTCTTCTTTACGGGTGGGAGTGATGAGTTTTAATAATTCCTCCCGTAGTTTTTCCCGCTTGCCGCTTTTGGCTTTTAGTACGGCCATAGTTATATAATTATTTTTCATGGTTATTATTTTAATTTAAATCTGTAAATATAATAAGGTGGTTTCCCTTGGTCGACACCACCCGTAAATGCAGGAGTAGTGTTCAATTGGTTGGCAGAAATATACATCCAGTTATCAGGACCCAGGTAAGTGTTATCTGGCCAAAGCAAAAGTGTATTGTCTTTTACAGTATTGGTTAAAGTACCGTCGATTGCCAGTTTTGTAATGGCGTGCTCCTGCAAATTAGTAAAATAGTGGTTGCCCATTGCATCTGTTATTGCGCCATCGCTAAAGGGTTTTTTACCAGCAATTGTAATGGCTTCGCCAATGGTTTTGTCATTTTTGTTTTCCCTAAAAAGCTTTGTCGGAACTTTGTACCAGCTGGTACCGTTCATAGCACCAAAGAAAAGAGTTTCCCTGTCTGCCGAAAGAGTGATGGGATCTATAGCCACGCGTGCAGGTTTGCCGCCAAAGTTTATTACTTTGCCCTCTATAACCATATCTTTATCTTCTGCCGCCAATGTGTGATGACCACTAAAGCGACGGGCATTTTTTGTTTTCAGGTTAATAGCAATAATACCCGGATTGGCAATATCGGCAAGATAAGCCCAATTATTTTTCTCGTCAATGACAACATCTTGTAAAAATGAACCTTTAGGTGCGATAGAACCTGGTAATTCTATTTTTTCAATGACTTTATTGGTGTTGATGTCAAATGACCATAATCTGGTTTTTCCTAATTCAAGTCCCATATCAGTTACCCAGAGCCTGCCTTTTTTATCGAATATTAATCCCAACATGGCATCAAACTTGGCATTGGTGGCGGGCTGGTTGTTTTTTTGAAAACTTTCATTAGGGTAGGCAACAGCTTTACCGTTGATAATTTCTACCAATTGCATTTTTTGACTGCCCAGAGGATGAATGGTGGCAAACACACGTCCATTAGCAGATACGGCCACATCGCCCGGACGAATATCCATAGCTGCCACGGATTCTAATTGGGGTTGTGCAGTTGCAGTGTTTCCAAAATAATTAGCTGTTCCATTAATCCAATCGGTACGTGGCGGCGCAAAAAAATCAATGTCGAGGGTACCGTCTTCCAGACACTCAAACTCGTGTGGTATATTTGCCGGAATAATCAGTACTTCACCTGCTTTTACTGTGTAATCTTTACCTTGCATTGTTACTTTGACACTGCCTTTGGTAATGTAGGAAGTTTGCTCGTTAGAGTGATGATGTAAAGGGACTTTTGCTCCTTTGTCCATTTTAAATAGTGCCAGCATCCCTTTTTCGCCGTATACATATTTGCGTTGCAGTTGGGGCGCCATCTGTTCCCAGCCTTCATCTTCAAATTTTATGTGCTGTATTTCATTGGGCTTTTGTGCCCATATCGATTGTACCAACATATTGAAGGTGGCAATGGCAAGAGTTGCAATTTTTGTTTTAAATTTCATTCTGTTTTAATTTAATAATTAATGTTTTAATAAGAAGATTTTTTGTCGTTACTTTTGAACTTCGTGTTACGAAAACGTTGGTTGTTTTTAAGCAGTTCTACCGTATAGCCGTCTTTTTCATCAAGTGATACTATTAGGTTTCCGTTTAGTAAGCCTGCTACCAAATGCCCTCCATATGTTTTATCATCGGCAATAAAATGAAAATGAAACGGAGAAAGATCGATACTGCTGAAGTATGGCGGGTTATAAAAGCCAACCAAAGTGCCCGTAATATTTTTGGCTTTGTACAAGGGCCTGTTTTTCATCAATACCGCAAGGCCTGTAGTGTCAGCTGATGCAATTTTTTCTGCGCCACCTGTGGTAATTTCAGAAAAACTGCAATTGATTTTAATGGCATAAGGCATATTCTGCGATGGCAATAAAGTAAGGAGTTTTTGTTGCAGTTGTTCTGCCGTTCCGTTAAAAGAAAAGGTAATTACAGTATCTTTTTTAAACTGTGCCAAAGAAAAAAATGGAGATTTTCGGTTGGTTTCTTCCACTACTTTTCCATCGGAGGCAATGCGATAAAAAATACCGTCTAAGGCAATTAATTCTCCATCTAAAAGATTATAAGTGCCAAGTCCAAAATCGCCTTTGGCTGTCAGATATTGAATGTTGTGTTCCCCCTCATAAATGCCGTTGCGCATTGCATCCATTACCGAGTAATGGTAGATGACATCATGTTGTTGTGCTTGGGCTTCAAAGCATAAAAAAGTTAAAACGGTGATGATTGGTATTAATCTCATAATATTTTTTTTAAAAGGAATGTTCCTCAAATGAAAATGTCCTTTATAATTGCCTACAAAAATTCGATAACGCTTTCCATCTGCAGACGCTCTTTTGGCTTAACAGCTGGCTGATTGCCATCTTCGGGGTTTCTATAGCCAATTGCAACTGCAAATAATGGCTTATAATTTTCGAGTTTTAAGATGCTTTTGTATTCATCGTTTTTAATCCCTTCCATGGGCGTACTGTCAATTTCCATATTTGCACAGGCACTTAAAAAAAAACCAAGAGATAAATACACCTGATGCTGTAGCCACGATTTAATTGCTGTTTCTGAACCGGTTTTTATAAACTGATTGTAATAACCAACGGCACCTTCTGGCAGGTTTTGATGAATTTGCGTTTCAAATTTTCCAATGTCGTCAATAGCGCTAAAAACCACCAAATGACTTGCTTCATTTATTTTCTGTTCATTGAAATAAGAAACAGCTGCCAGTTTACTTTTTATTTTTTCGTCTGAAACGAAAGTAAATTTCCAGGGTTGGCTGTTGATAGATGATGGGCTTAAGTGTAAAATTTCTTTTAACTGCTGGATTTTATCATCCGTAATTTTTTCGTTTGAATTGTACTTCTTTGTGGTATACCTGCTCTTTGCAAGATTTAAAAAACTCATATTTCTAAAATTTTAATTATACTATACTTTTTATTGTTACAAACATAAGTATAGTTTGTTATCTTTGCAATAACGGTCAAAATAGATAGTATAAAAAAATGTATTGCATAAACGATAAAGAATATCCATGTAGCACCAGTCTGACTATGAAATATATAGGTGGAAAATGGAAATCAGTCATTCTTATTCATTTAATTGAAAAGAAACGCTACAATGAATTGAGAAAAGAATTGCCAATGGTTACGGAGCGAACCATAAGTTTGCAATTAAAAGAATTGGAAGAAGACGGTTTGATTATACGCACCGTACACACCACCAAACCACCTTTGAAAGTAGATTATGAGCTAACAGATTTTGGAAAAACACTCATTCCCTTACTTAAAGCGATTGCTAGTTGGGGAAAAGAAACAGCTAAAAACAATAAAAGGATAGTTGTTGTGGAATGAGCAGGCTGTTGCTAAAGATAACAGCAGTGGTTGCAGAAGTTAGATGAATATGATTTAAACATATTTTAATTGATTTTGGGAGTGTTTCAGATTAGGTGTTTTAGTATAATAGCATTGTGAGATTGGAAAAATGGCCGGCTCAGACCAGAGTCTTTTAGCATAATTTGACCACTACTTTTAGAATGTGTTGACCAATGTTATTCAATTTAAAGTGATCATCATAATTTGGAATTAAATCTAGTATAAATTATTGTGAGTCAGACTCTATTTTGTAATTATATTAATATGAAATTCTACGAAATAGACAATAAAATTTAGAACCGAATTTAGGTGGTCATTCCATTTTAACATATAATGGTCAATTAAACTGATTTTTCCAACAGTTCTGCGAAGTGGAGAAAATGTTTTTCGAGGGTTGCCTGAGATAATTTATATAAATTATCCTTAGTGTCCAAAACATTTGTTTATCAAGATTTTTCTTACGAATATCGAGCCTAATTGTTGAGTAGGTCTTCAACTTGTGTTTGCTCCAATTTACAGAGATCATATTCTATTTTAATGTGACATTCTCAACAAAGGATTTTGACTTTTTAAACAAAATAATCTATTTGTAATTCCCGTAAATTTGATCTATAGCTTTAAAACATTAAATAAGCGAACGGAATTGAAAATATAATTTAAAACATAATTTGTTTTTAATGATTTGATTATCAGTATATTTATATAGGAATAAAATAAGAGTATTAAAGTAATAAGTTTTAAAATAAAAGCAAGCAATGGAAAATTCAAATTCTCAATCAAAACCCGCGTCTATTTTATTCAAAGAATATCTGGATTGCGTAAATGCAGGAAATCCAAAAACAGTAGCTGAATTTTTTGACAAAGACGGTTATATCGAAGCGCCTTATGTGGCAACTTTCGGAATGGACTCAAAAATCTTAGGCAGGCCTGCCATTGAAGCTACTATGACAGGACTATTGCAAAATGCACCCAATTTTAAATTTACAAGTCTTAGAATTATTCTGGAAACGCCTATAGAGGTTGTGGCCGAATATGAAAGTGAGGCTGTCATGGCTACAGGCAAAGATTACAAGCAATTGTATATTGGCCACATCACATTTAAAGACGGAAAAATTGTTACGCACAAAGAATTCCTGAATACCGTGACTTTTGCAAAGGCATTTTTGCCTGATGTATTAAAAGATTTGGCAAACAAATAAATAGAGAAACTATGCGAGTTACAAAACAGATGCATAATAAAGAACTGCAGAAGGGCTATTGGGTCATGAAAATAGCATCAAAGTTGCTTATGAACAAAGTGGGCATTAGTTTATTGAATACCTTCAGTGCAAATAGTAAAGGAAAAAACATAGAAGGGCTTCACTGCGAACAGGTATATATATGTGACGCAAATAACAGTAAGAATATACGGTTAAGGATTTTTAGCCCTTTGAACTACAGTGGCAAATTGCCAGGTATGCTTTATATCCATGGCGGAGGACTGATGATGGGTACTCCGGAAGACTTCCTGGATATTATTAAAAATTATATGGATGCAAGTCCCTGCATCATTGTTGCCCCGGATTATACCAAAGCCTTTGATGCTCCCTATCCCGCAGCTTTTAATGACTGCTACGATACTTTATTGTGGATGAATAAAAACACGGCAATACTTAGCATAATTCCTGACAAATTAATTGTTGCAGGACATAGTGCAGGGGGTGGCCTTGCGGCTGCCGTTACCTTGAAAGCCACTGATACCGGAGACGTAAAAATAGCTTTTCAGATACCAATTTATCCGATGCTAGATGACAGGCAGAATACAGAATCAGCAAAGGATAATAATTCAGCAGGATGGAATTCAAAATCAAATGAAATGGGATGGAAAGCATACCTTAAAGAACTTCTGGAAGAGGGTAGTGAAATTCCAACGTATGCAGCACCGGCCCGTGCAGAGGATTATTCAAAATTACCGCCAACGATTACTTTTGTAGGCAGTCTTGAACCTTTCAGAGATGAGACCCTTGCATATGTTGAACATTTAAAGGTCAATAATATTGATGTCACATTTCGCCTTTTTGAAGGCTGCTATCATGCTTTTGAGGTACTGCACCCGAAGCTTAAAATCAGTGAGGAAGCCTGGGGATTTCTACTAAGTGCCTACAGTAAGTATGTGCATAAATATGTCTACTCAAAAAAATAAAAAAATCAATTTTGATGGATTATATTTCAAAATATCTGACTCCTGAAATCAAGCTTTCCAGCTATGATGATGAACTTTTTAAGTCTGACCTCATGTTTGATGACCATATGCTTATCTGGTTCATCTCAGGAGAAACAAAAATTATACAGGCTGATGCCACTTTCTATTTTAAGACAGGAGATATATTCCTGATCCCAAGGAACCTCCTCGCTGCAATGGTAAATTATCCTAAGAACGGACAGCCTCATAAAACAGTGGTAATGCATCTCTCTACAGAAAGGCTGAAAAAGTTTTACGAAAAAATTAACATTGACAAAAAAACTGAGACCGCGCATAAAATATTTAGTTTCAGCAACCATCCTTTAATTGAAAGCTGCATGGCCTCAGTAGTACCGTATTTTGATATGAAAGGGGAATTACCTGATAGTATCGCGTCACTTAAAATTACCGAAGCCATAAGCATACTGCGTGAGATTGATAAAAGCGTAGACAATGTCCTGGCAAATTTTGATGAGCCGGGGAAGGTGGACCTGATCGATTTTATGGAGCGCAATTTCATGTATAATATGCCGATGGAGAAATTAGGCTATCTCACAGGCCGCAGTTTGTCAACCTTCAATAGGGACTTTAAGAAGTATTTTAACATGCCGCCGCAAAAATGGCTGACCGAGAAAAGGTTGCAGATGGCGCATTTTCTTCTTTCCGATAAAAGGAAAAAGCCGGCAGAAGTTTATCTCGAAGTAGGTTTCGAAGATTTTTCTCATTTTTCATTTGCCTTCAAGAAAAAATATGGATTCTCTCCAAGCCAAACACCATTACTGGATTCTGATTAACCGCAGCTTTGATCATCATATAATATATCAATTCAAAATAACTCCCAAGTTAATCCATAACTCTAAATCTACTAATAAAAAATTTTATGAAGAAAAAATTACTTAAAGGATCCAGTAAAACACAGTTTACGCTTTGCATCCTGTTTGCTTGTTTGCTCCTGAGCTCCTGGCAGGCACATTGCCAGTACATAACCCAAAATCTTGCTCCGACAGCCGTGATTAGAGAAGGGCTTGCACTGGAGCAATCAGCTGACGGTCGCATATTTATTGCTGAAAGGGCGGGTATCGTAAAAGTATTCCAGAACAATACCGTTTCAACAGTGTTTACAGTCACGACCGTTACTGATAATGAACAGGGCCTGTTAGGATTAACCCTTCATCCTGATTTTGCTGCAAATGGATATATTTATGTATTTTACTCTATAAACGAGTCAGGAATAATCAGGCATCGTATAGAAAGGGTACAGATCAACAATGCCAATCAGGTTCTCGCAAGACAGGAGATCCTATTGCTTGAGCCGATTGGTGGTGGATTCCATAACGGAGGGGATTTGAAGTTCTTCAACGGATTTCTATATGTCACCGTGGGAGATAGCCAAAGAGATACCAATGCTCAGGATCTGGATACCTACAAAGGAAAAATACTTCGATTGACAGAAAACGGATTGCCAGCGCCTGGAAATCCTTTCTATGGAAGCGGTTCCCTTCAGAGGCAGAGTATCTGGGTCTACGGATTTAGAAATCCCTGGAGACTTGTTTCCAATCCGGTGGCCAATAAATTATTCGTCCTTGATGTAGGGACATCCTGGGAAGAAATAAATGAAATCAGCAATCCTGTGATACGCAATTATGGCTGGGGTCACCCTCAGGGAGGCGATGGAAAACAGACCGAAGCTAACCTTTTTACCAATCCCATATTTACCTATGCTACGGGAAGTATTGGAAATGCGCTTACTAACGGGCTTTTGTACAACCCTGTAACACCCCGGTATCCAAATCTTGAGGGAAAATTCATTATCAAAGATTTTGTTAGAAATGCGATACGTTCATTTGATCCGAATATTCCAGATCCGGTTTCTACTGAATTCTATACGGCGCCGCAGCAGCAGGCACTCGGAATGATGATGGGCAATGACGGATTCATCTACTATTGCGCATATGGAAATAATGGGGCTTTAATCAAGCTTGATTATATCGCAACTGCTGCCCCGACTATTGTAAACCACCCGTTATCGCAATCCATAATGCAGACCACGCCTGTCACTTTTACTGTTTCTGCCAGTGGAGTGGGACTTTCGTATCAATGGCAGTTCAATAATACAGATATTCCCGGGGCAACTACAGTGAACTATACGATTCCAAACCTATCAGTAGCAAATGCAGGCTCTTATAGGGTTATTGTAAGCAATACTGCGGGAAGCGCCACCAGCAATCCGGCGATGCTTACTGTAACTCCTTTCAACAATACACCGACAGTTACTATCCTCTCCCCATTACCCACTTTAAAGTGGAATGCGGAGGATATTGTTTATTTTGAAGCAACAGCAATTGATATCGAGGATGGAACCCTGCCTGCAAGCGCTTATTCATGGAGTATGGACCTTTTTCATGAAGATGTGCCTGGTGCAGGACACTCTCATCCCGGAGCAAGTCCACAAGGGGTAAAATCAGGAAACTTTACAGCATCAAACCAAGGAGAGAAGACACCAAATGTCTGGTACCGATTCACTGTAAGGGTAACCGACAGCAATGGTCTGGTAGGAACTGCTTTTGTGGATATAAGGCCCAATTTAGTTGATGTCACCGTAACGAGTTCTCCTGCCTTATTGAATCTGGAATTCAATCAGAGGGCTGTTACCACGCCTTCCACAAAGCAGGTCGTTGCCAATGCATCCTTACAGACGCTAAACGCGCCTACTCCCCAATATATCGGAAATGTGCGCTACGATTTTGATCATTGGAGCCAGGGAGGAACCGTTAACCAGACATTTCAGGCACCGGCGACCGGCACCATAACCTATACTGCATTCTATAACTCCTCTACACTTCCAAGTGGTCCTTATCAGGGAATTGTTGCTCAGGTTCCAGGAGTAATAGAGGCAGAAAATTATGATGTCGGTGCGGGTGCTTATTTTGATAGCAATGGCGGCGGAGATACAGTCTACAGGCCGGGAGATGGCGTAGGAACCGAGGCTTGCAGCGAAGGCGGTTTTAATCTTGCGTATGTAGCAAGGAATGAATGGCTGAAATATACCGCAAAAGCAAATACGACTGGAATCTATAATATCAACCTGAGAGTTTCATCGCCTTACAACGCAAGAAAAGTGCATCTTGAAGTGGATGGCGTGAATGTGACCGGAACAGTCAACCTGCCTAATACAGGAGGTTTTCAGGCATGGCAGACCGCTACAGTGCTAAATGTACCTTTAACCCAAGGCGTGCACGTTATAACGTTATTTTTCGAGGAGGGAGACATAAATGTCAATAAGATGGAATTCGTGCTCACTGGAAGCACAGCGGCCCCGACCGCTGATTTTGAGGCCAGCACATCAATGGGATGCCTTAATACTCCTGTTATTTTTACTTCTGTTTCGATAGGAAACGTTGACAATTATCTTTGGAATTTTGGGCAGAGTGCACAACCTGCAACTGCTACAGGTGCAGGTCCGCATTCTGTTATCTATAGCACTGAAGGAGACAAAGAAGTTTCACTTACCGTAAACAATACCGCTGGAGGCAATACCAAAGATGTTTTTTTTATGGTTCATAGTTGCAACCTTGGCATTGATATTCCAGCGATTGAATCTAAGAAAATTATAGTTTATCCAAATCCTTCTACTGGAATATTTCACCTGTCAGAAGAACTGCAATGGACTGTATATTCCCCTTTAGGGATTAAGGTCAAGCATGGAGCGGGAAATCAGGTCAATATCTCTGAGCATGCATCGGGAATTTATTTTATTAAAACAGGAAAAAATAGTAAAGCCATACAGATCGTTAAACAGTAAGCTGGTTTAGTTATATTTAAAGTTATAAATTATATATAAAGACGTAACTGACAGAGATTGTAATAATGCATATACAAAAGCCTGCAAAGAATTGCAGGCTTTTGTATATGCAGCAGTAGACCGAAAATAGTAACCGGATAATTTTATTAGTCGTTGATTTTATCCTTTTGGTAAAGTGTGAGCCAGGTATCCTACGGGCTGTAGCAGCGATACTTCCTTCGCATCTCCTGTCGGGTCGTTGAGCCCTTTTATCTTCTTGCTGAAACTTAACTTCTTATTTTCAAAAATGCAGCTGAACTTTGGAAATTCATTATGGGATACAATCCAATTGTAAGGATCCTTTTTTTTAATTACAAATTTTTTCATTGCCAATTTTTCCTTTGAGGCAGTATCTTACTATTACCAATAAACTCCCGCTATGTTCAAGTAGCAAATTTATCTGTTTCAAAGTTAGCGACAATATTGCATTTTATTGTACTCCTTAGACACTTCCTGTATACAAAATTTTGCATGTCTCTCCCGTGATACACCTGTTGCTGTTTAATGACATTGTAAACAAAGAATATTGACATTGTAAACAAAGCCCAGCATGGTGGTTGTGTATAACTTTGTAATAGGCTTTTAGCAACAAAGAACGGCGCTTGACATTTATCGGGGGACACCACAGAAGCCTATAAATTCAGGATTTAGCTTGAAGGTAGAGAAGCTAATCAAAGTGACCCACCTTAAAGTAGACTGTGTCCATTCCAGCCTCTAATCAATAATTTATTTTTTAGACATGAAAAAAATCATCACTAAAATTACGCAGGCCCATGGTGGTATCCAAAGATGGAACAAACTTGAAAAAGTAACAGCTCAAATGAGGAGCAGCGGAAAGTTTTTTGAGTTAAGGGGACTTGCCCCTGACGACTCTATTCGTGAGATGACGGTTTTTCTACATGAGAAAAAAGCGTCGTTATGGCCATTCGGATCAATTGATAAACGAATCAGTTTTGCTTGTAGCCGTATTGCCGTTGAGACAATATGCGGCGAATTATTGCTCAAGCGTACCGGAACACTAGAAAAGACAAACAACCCTATGACAGGTGACAGCTGGGATGTACTGGACAGGGCTAATTTTAACGGCTATGCATCATGGAATTAGCTTACCACTCCTTCTCTTTATGCTTATGGCTGGAATTGAATTGGAGCAGTTGCCGAGTGAAGAACATCAGGGTGAGCAATGGCATAAAATAAAAGTTCTCTTCTCTGATAGTATTGCCGGCCATAGCGCCATGAAACATTTCTATTTTGGGCCTGATTATCTGCTCAGAAGGCTTGATTACACTGTGAATGTTGCCGGTACATTTCAGGCAGCGCAATTGGTATCTGATTTTATTGAAGTCGATGGCATAAAACTGCCAACAAAACGAAGAGCTTATAAAATGCAGAGTAATGGAGAACCGGATTTAAACGAACTGATGTTAGCTTTTGATTTTGAAACAGTTGCATTCTTTTAAATAACGATCGACTGTTTACATATTGGTTGCACAGGCTTAATCCTCAATGACTTTTTAAACAAAATAAATAGACTTTTTAAACAAAATCACTAATCTCATATCAATCTAATTTTGTCCTATAACATTTTAAATATAAAAAAAAATGAAAACTAATAATTATCAAGGAGCCTTACAACAGCCACTAGGTTCGGGATTTAACGAAAAATCAACAGCAAGCGATGTAATTAAAGGCAAAGACCTAACAGGCAAAATCGCGATTGTCACAGGAGGAAATGCAGGTATCGGTCTGGAAACTACCAAAACACTTGCAGCTGCGGGTGCTACGGTTATAGTACCGGCAAGGGATCTGGAAAAAGCCAGAAAAAATCTTGAAGGAGTTGAAAATGTAGAAATCGAGGTTATGGATATTATGGATCCATTGTCTATAGATGCATTTGCTAAAAAATTCCTCTTGTCAGAGAGACCACTGCATCTTCTTATCAACAATGCCGGAATTATGTGGGTACCGCTTCGTAGGGACAGCAGAGGGATTGAATCTCAATTGGCGACCAACTATGTTGGTCAGTATCATTTGACAGCCAGATTATTTCCTGCACTTAAAAAAGCTGACGGGGCAAGGGTAATCAATGTATCATCTTTAGGACACCAGATGGCACCTTTTAATTTCGAGGACCCTAATTTCCTTCACAGGGAATATGAAACCCTGCAGGGTTACGGTCAGTCAAAAACAGGAAGTAATCTGTTTTCCCTTGAACTTGACAATCGTGCAAAAGCATATAATGTTAGGGCCTACTCGGTACACCCGGGTTCAATTGCAGGTACCGAATTAGGCAGAGAAGCTTCATTGGAGTTGTTCCAAAAAATGGGTTTTCTCGATGCAGATGGAAATATGAATCCTGAGGTAGCGGCTAAACTAAAATCAATTGAGCAGGGAGCTGCTACTACTGTGTGGTGTGCTACAAGTTCTTTACTTGATTCTATTGGAGGGGTTTACTGTGAAGATGCAGATATCGCCAGATTAGCTGATGGTGTGGAGAGTGTCGGATCATATGGCGTGGAAGTTTATTCCTTGGATGAGAAAGATGCTAAAAGATTATGGGAGCTTAGTGAGAAAATAACAGGCGTATCCTTTAATATTTAACAAATGGAAAATGCAAGCAATAAAGTTGCCGTCATTACCGGCGGCAACAGCGGGATCGGCTATGCGACAGCAAAAAAGTTGAAGGAAATGGGCGCCCAAGTTGTGATCACTGGGCGAAGAAAAGATGCTGTTGAAAAAGCAGCCTCAGATTTAGGGGTTGCCGGTATGATCGCGGACCAGTCCAATCTCATGGATATTACGAATCTGGCTGCCTCGGTCCATGAGCAATTTGGCAATGTAGACATGCTGTTGATCAATGCCGGCATAACTAAGATTGCCTCAATAGAATCGACATCAGAGGCTATGTTCGACGAGGTAATGGATATTAATTTTAAAGGGGCTTATTTTACCTTAAGTATGTTTATTCCATTCCTGAGCGAAGGAGCATCCGTTGTATTCCTTTCTTCTACATCCGCTACAATGTCTCCTCCAAATGCATCAGTTTATGCGGCAAGCAAAGCAGCGGTAAATACGGTAATGAAAATAGCGGCGCTCGAACTGGCGCCAAGGAATATCAGGTTGAATACAGTGAGTCCCGGACCAATCTCGACAGAGATCATGGACAAGCTTGGCATGGATAAGAACATGGAGAGCCAGATGGTAAACAGCATACCGCTATTGCGCTTTGGAAAGCCTTATGAGGTTGCTAGCCTGATATCATACCTGTTGGGTGATGAAGCACTTTTTATTACCGGATCAGACTTCCTAATTGATGGGGGACAGGCTATATAATTCTATTGACGGCGCAGGTTTTTATAAGTCGGGAAAACATTGATTTTTCCAATTTATATTTTTTTTAATTTAATTAGTATATAATGACAATAAGTAAATACATAGTTGTTCCGATTCTTACCCTTGTTTTACTGTTAGTTGATTGGTATGTCTGGCAGGCGGTAAGGATAGTTTTCCAGGACAGCAGCACTCAGGCCCAGACAGCAGCAAGATATATTTTTTGGGGAATTACAATGAGCACGTTAATCGGATTGTGGTCGTATAATTTTATTGATCCAGAGGTGCTAGGCGTAAGAATACGTACAGTGATCCTTGCCAGCTTATTTATCACCTACTGTTCCAAATTGTTCTCAATTGTATTTTTAGTAATTGATGATGTTTCAAGACTTTTTGTATGGTCAAGGAATAAGTTAATTACTGAGAAAGATATTACTGAAACTGTTAAAGATGCCGTGAATACCATAACCCGTTCAGAATTCCTGATGAAAACAGCACTGTTTGCAGCGGCGATTCCAGCCGGTGCGCTGGCATGGGGAGTCTTGTCTGGTGCTCATGACTACAGGGTACGTCGTATAAGACTTAAGATAAATAACCTGCCAAAGTCTTTCCAAGGTATGACTATTGCCCAGATTTCAGATATCCACACAGGCTCCTTTTTTAATAAAGCGGCTGTTGTGGGCGGTGTGGAAATGCTGATGAAAGAAAAACCCGAAATGGTGTTTTTTACAGGAGATTTAGTAAATGACAGGGCAAGTGAGGTGAAGGATTATATCAATATTTTCGATAAGATTAAAGCACCCCTTGGAGTCTACAGCACACTTGGCAACCATGATTATGGCGTCTATAAAAGATTTTCAAATCCTCAGCAGAGTATCGACAATATGAACGACATTAAAAAAGCACACAAAGAACTGGGCTATGACCTTCTTTGCGACGAAAACAGGATTATCACCCTGGGAGGAGATAAACTTGCAATTATAGGAGTAGAGAACATTTCTGCCAATGAATCGATGTTTGCCAATACAGGAAGTTTAAAAAAAGCGATTGAGAATACAGATGATGCGGCAGTTAAATTCCTGTTAAGCCATGACCCAAGCCATTGGGACAAGGAGGTGAACAGTGAATTCAAGGATATTGACGTGACCTTCAGCGGGCATACGCACGGTTCACAATTTGGCATAGCTATTGGCGACCAGACCTATTCCCCTTCTCAATTAAGCTATAAGCAATGGGCTGGCTTATATCAAAAAGAAGATCAGCAACTGTATGTAAACCGAGGTTTTGGATATCTTGGTTACCCGGGCAGGGTAGGAATGCCGCCGGAGATAACTATTTTTGAACTTGCGTCAGCTTAGATTTCAGCGATCAAAAAAGAAAACGTTTAGTTTGGATAGCTATCCTGTCAAATTAGTATTAACCCCAACCATAAAGACATGAAATACCAGGCATTTATTTTCGATATGAACGGCACAATGATTGATGATATGCACTATCACATTATAGCATGGTATAGTATTTTTTATAAGTATAAGGCTCAAATTACAATAGAGGAAACTAAATTGAAGGTATATGGCAAGGCGGAAGAAATGTTTGAACGTGTTTTCGGTAAAGGAAAATTTTCCGATGCAGAAATACAGCAGATCATTTTGGAAAAGGAGATGAAGTATCAGGAAGATTTCCGACCTTATTTAATGGTAATAGATGGTCTGGAGCCATTTTTGATCAGTGCGAAGGAGGCAGGTATTAAGCTTGCAATAGGGACAGCGGCATTAAAATCTAATGTGGATTATGTTCTTGATGGACTGGGGCTTCGTAAATATTTTGATGCCATTGTAAGTGCTGAAGATATAAATAATAGTAAACCGGATCCTGAAGTTTTTCTAAAGTGTGCAGCGCTATTGAATGTTTCACCCCACAGGTCTATAGTCTTTGAAGATTCTCCCCATGGTATTGAAGCGGCATTGAATGGAGGCTTTAAAGCTGTTGCTATAACGAGTCTTCATGAAAAGAAGGATTTTGCAAGATTTGAGGACCTGCTTTTTTTAATAAATGATTATTTAAGTTCCAAAGTCTATTCATTATTCACGTAATTAAAACAATATTTTAATGGAACATATTTCAAAATACCTTACCCCCGAAATTAAGCTTTCAAGTTATGATGACAAGCTATTCAAGTCGGACCTTATGTTTGAAGACCATATGTTGATCTGGTTCATATCAGGTGAAACAAAGATCATACAGGCCGATGCTACGTTTTATTTTAAGACTGGCGATATATTTTTAATTCCCCGAAATCTTTTAGCTACGATAATAAACTATCCCAAAAATGGGCAGTCGCACAAGACAGTAGTAATGCATTTATCGAGGGAGCGCTTGAAAAGGTTTTATGAAAAAGTTGATACGGGCAAAAAACGCAGTGGTCAGCAGAAAATATACAGTTTCAGCCACCATCCACTCCTTGAAAGTTGCTTGGCGTCGGTGGTACCGTATTTTGATATTGAAGGTGAGTTTCCTGAAAATATTGCCTCACTAAAAATTACGGAAGCCATCAGTATACTAAGAGAGATTGATAATAGCGTCGATAACTTGTTGGCAGATTTTGAAGAACCCGGTAAAGTTGACCTGATCAGTTTTATGGAACGTAATTTCATGTTTAATATGCCCATGGAAAGATTAGGATACTTGACAGGTCGCAGTTTATCGACTTTTAATAGAGACTTTAAAAAATATTTCAATATTACTCCCCAAAAATGGCTGACTGAAAAAAGGCTCCAATTGGCTTATTACCAATTAACAGAGAAAAAGAAAAAACCAACGGAAGTTTATCTGGAAGTCGGTTTCGAAGATCTATCTCATTTTTCATTTGCATTTAAAAAAAAATATGGATTATCTCCTGGTCAGTTAGCTTAAAAATAGATGTTCTTTTAGAACCAATGAAATATATGTGCATGTTACAAGTGCGGATCAATAGTTAAGTATAAGACATAAAAGTTGCCAGTTGAGTTCACAATTACTTCAAGTGTATTTTTTAATTTAATCTTTTTTAGGTTTCTTGCTCTCTTTCGTATGTTGCTGACCCCATTTTATGATTTCTAAAATGAAAGTTGTCAGAATCACTTGTCAAAGAGCTTAGGGTGTTTGGAGTTGAAGTTAGTCTCGCAGCTCCAGGTTTTTTCAGGACTAGTTTTCTTGATAAGGGAGATGAGCCTGTGTCAAAAAACACCATTGATGAATGTCATGTTTTTGTATAGTTGGCCATCGCTATAGGCGATTTAGACGGGGATGGCAAGCCCGATTTGGCGGTAGTGAATAATAGTATCAGTACATTAATTATTCTCCTATTTTTTCATAAAAGAAAGTAAAGTTTGTGCTGATTTTAAATCAAACAATTTTGACTGTTTTTTGTATTATTGAAATGTTTTTTGGTTTTAATTTTTATAAGTATTATCCTGGAGGTAATAATAGATAAAATAAGAAATTATGAAAACAAGATTAATCTTTCGGGTATTGAAATTTAGTAGATTTTGTCATTTTTTGGTTAAAAACAACCATTGACTTTGTCTAGTTAATTGCGGTAAATTTGCTAATCAAAAAATAAATTATAATGCAAGTCACAACGTATAAACCGGTTTGCAGTGGAAATTTCCTCACAAGAGTCTACAGTATATTGCGGAGAATATTGGGGTAAAGTGAAATAGGCTGCTTTACTGGCTGATATTGCCGTAATTACTACTTCTATATTTTTAACCGTGGAAATGCATATAATTAAATTTATTAAATATGAATTATACTTTGAATTACACTTTGAATTACACTTTTAATTTTTTACTAATAAGCTTAATGTCAGTGGTTTGTAAGGCTCAGGTTTTAAATGTTGGCGAACAAACCATAAGCTATATTGATTATTCTAGAGAACGCTCGCTAAAGACTCAGGTGTGGTATCCAACAACTGATAAGGATATGAAGGATAGCGAACTACCGTTCTTATTATCGCCTACGGTAAAGAATGCAACATTTGTTAATAAAAAATACCCACTGATCGTTATATCGCATGGTACAGGAGGAAACAGAATGAGTTTAGCTTGGTTAGCAATTGAATTGGCTAAGAATGGATACATTGTTATCGCACCTGATCATTGGGGAAATACCCTTGATAATAAAATACCAGAATACTTTGTTCGCTATTGGGAGAGACCACTGGATATGAGTTTCTTGCTCTCTTCATTTTTACAGGACAAACGGTTTAACAATTATTTGGATAGTGAAAGAATTGCCACAATAGGTTTTTCATTGGGCGGATATACAGCGCTGGCACTAGCTGGCATTCAGTTGGACTGTGAAATGTTAAAACTTAATGCTTCCTCTGAGCAAGGTCGTCAAGAATTTACTGTTCCGGAATTTGGTGATTTGCGCAAATTAGTAAATAACATATCTTGCAAAGAAGTACCAGCAGCTTTAAGAGATAGTCGATTTAAAGTTCATATCGCATTAGCTCCAGCCTTAGGCTTAGGAATTTCAGAACAGAAACAAAATATAACGGCTCCAATTTTAATAATCGGCGCAAATGATGATCAAATAGCCCCTATAGAAACTAATGCATTAAGATACAGAAAGGCCATTTCAGGTTCAGAATTTATAAAGCTGGCAGGCAAAACAGGTCATTACATTTTTTTGAACGAGGGAAACCCGCAATTACGTCAAGAAGAATCAACTTACTACCAAGATGATAATACAGTAGATAGACAATTGATCCACCGACAAATATCGGCTGAAATACGGGATTATCTGTCCAATCACCTCAAGTAGAAAGAATCGGATATTTTGTACTTTCTTAGAAGCCAGATGAGACTTTAAGCTCGTAGCCTTCATTTTATTATATTTCTAATTTTTTTTATTGCTGTATCACGAATATGCCATAAATTTCAATTACCACTTTTTTACTCTTATTTAATGTATTATTGGATGAATTAGAAAAATTCATTCTTGAATTAGGAAAGGGATTTATTTTTGTAGAACGTCAAAAAAGAATGATAATAGAGGGCGAAGATTTTAATTTAGATTTACTTTTTTACCATCGAAAACTAAAACGGTTAGTAGCCATAGAATTAAAATTAGGAAAGTTTCAAGCTAAACACAAAGGACAAATGGAGTTTATTTACGATGGTTAGATAAATACGAAAAACAAGATGGAGAAAAGACACCAATTGGGTTAATTCTTTGTGCGGAAAGTAGTCGTGAACAAAGAGAACTGCATAAATATGGTATAATAGTTGCTGAATATTGGACAGATCTACCTCCTAAAAAACAGTTTGAAGAAAAAATACATTCGTTGTTAGCTGAGGCTAAAGAAAGAATAGAAAGAATAGAAAGAATAGAAAGAATAGAAAGAATAGAAAGAATAGAAAGAATAGAAAGAATAGAAAGAATAGAAAGGAAATATCTGTCAGGATGAAAAATCGAATATATTCCAATTGTTTCAGAAGTATGGACACAATTGGGATATACTACATGTTTAAATTTTTAATGATTGATTATCATTAATATAAGCAGGAATTTTGTTGCTGAGAATAGATCTAACAATTGAAGATGAACTAACCTTTACAGAATGTAAAGTGATTTTGAATTTTTTAGCACGTTGTTCTAATTTACGGTGCGAACTTCTTATTGACTAATAAAGTTTAGAACCTAAAGTTCTTAGATCCTTATTTTGCTGGTTTTCCAAATTGACTTGTTTAGGAATGTGAAAGGTGCTAAGTTGAATTTATTTACCACCTTTTTTTACATTCTAAGATTAGAAATGATGACTAAACAACCTTCTTGAAAAAGATGTAAATTAGCGTCGAAAATCAATTTATAACATCTTTTTTAGAATAACCAGTACTATGTCTATACTAAAAGCCATAAGAGAGCAGAAAAATCTGACTCAGGAAGAATTGTCAGAAAAATCAAAAATTTCTATTAGAACTATTCAACGGATAGAGTCCGGGACTGAGCCTAAGGGACATACGCTCCGTGCGTTGGCACAGGCATTGGGCATACAGGAAAATGTATTACAAGATAAAGTTGTAATCGCTGAAACAGATCAGGCGAAAATAGAAAGAAAAGAAGGAGAGCAGGTACGAGAAAACATCAACTATTCTTTCATTAAAATAATCAATCTTTCATCCCTTCTTTTTGTTATAGTACCACCCTTTAATATTCTGGTTCCGCTTCTGCTGACCTTTAAGATGAAGCAGAAAAATAGCCTGACCAGACAAATAATTTCAGTCCAGATCTTATGGACGGTAATGGCACCTATTGTGTTTATGCTGGGAATCTTTTTAAAGCCCGGATCTGAGCTTACACTGGCTCTTATTATCATCATTATATTGTCTAATATATTTGTTATTCTTCGCAATGCTGCAGCAATAGCCCGTGATAAAAAAATGTTTTACAGATTGAATTTCAGTATAATATAATTCCTGTCGGTACTTTGTCGGGTTTTTGTCAGGGTCGTTCTTGACTGAACAACGGGTAATAATCTAATCTTTGTCAAAAATATTAACAATGACAAAAACAGTAACAATGACAAAGTACACTCATTTTATCCTCACTTTTTTTATCGTTTTCTCTAGTAATGTTCATGCACAAATAGAAAAGACTGACGCTTTATACAAAAAAATTATGTCCAGAGACAGCTTGCTTTTTTCAGTAGGCTTCAATACTTGTAATATAACACAAATGGAAAATTTACTGAGTGATCAGCTTGAATTTTATCATGATAAAGATGGCTTCTCGGATAAAAAGAAATTTATGGTTGATTTTAAAAGCGGATTATGCAGACCATCGAAAACTTATAAGGTCAGGAGAGCCTTGGTTGAAAAAAGTACTGAAATCTATCCAATGTATCAACAAGGAGAATTATATGCCGTCATCCAGAACGGTACCCATCAGTTTTATGAAAAAGAAGCCAATCAGCCAGAGAGACTCACCGGGGCTGCTAAGTTTACCCATTTTTGGGTTCAGGAGAATGGGGAGTGGAAACTGAAAAGATCACTGAGTTTTGATCATCAGGCAAAACAAGTTAGCGATGAGAGTGTGTTTGAAGATGATCAAGCTATTGAGAACTGGCTGAAAGAAAATAAAATTCCAACATTAGGATTAGGAATCATTGAAGGAGGAGAACTGAAGCAAGTAAAAGTTTTTGGAGAAATAAAAAACGGTATTTCTGCACCATATAACACCTATTTCAATGTAGCTTCTATTACCAAACCTGTAACTACAATGGTTGCATTACGCCTGGTAAGTTTAGGGAAATGGAAGTTGGATGAGCCTCTTGATCAATATTGGATAGATCCAGATCTTGCCAATGATCCGAGACACAAAAAATTAACCACAAGGACCATTCTAACCCATAGGACAGGTTTTTCAAACTGGAGATGGATGAATGCCGACAAAAAACTGCATTTTCAGTTTGATCCGGGAACAAGTTACCAGTATTCAGGAGAAGGTTTTGAATATCTGAGAAAAGCCCTGGAAAATAAATTTGGAAAATCACTGGATCAGCTAGCCAAAGAATTGATTTTTGAGCCCCTGAAAATGAAAGACACCAATTATATTTGGGATGAAAATACTGATGAGTCAAGATTTGCTATTGGATACGATAAGCAAGGTAAGCCTTATCCAACAGAAAAAAACAAAGTAGCCAATGCTGCTGATAATCTACATACTACGGTAGAAGATTTAGGGAATTTTATGGTCAATATCATGAAAGGTGGAAATCTGAAGCCTGAAATTTTTAAGGAATTGATCAAACAACAGACGAAAATTAAAGACAACAAATATTTCGGATTAGGTTTTGAAGTGTATGATTTTGGGAATGGAGATTATGGTTTAGCTCATGGGGGATCAGACTCTGGCACACGATGTATTGCTTTTGTATTACCAAAATCAGAAAAGGGAATTGTAATTTTCACCAATACCGATGAGGGTACTAAAATCTATGACAAATTGATTCTTCATTACCTGGGTGAAGAAGGAAAGAAAATCGTTGAGATAGAAAAGAAATAAATCAACACCTATACGATGATTTTATTTCATGATTATCTAAAACAATAATAAAATGTAGTGGGGGAAATACCAACGCCTATTTTTGAAAAATTTGGTAGAGATTTGAAACCTTAGATATACCAATAATTTCTATTTAAGTTATGCTCTTAGAAAAATTACCTGAAGAGATGTATTAAAAAATGGCGCCAATTGTCTTCAATTGGCGCCATTTGGCTGTAGTGACAGGAACAGGGCAAATTTCTATAAATTTTATGAAAGATTTGAAGAGATTGTTTTATTACATATAGTGTCTGTCTTTTATTTGATTTATGAATTTGGTTTGGATGTCCTGTTGGCGATTTCTATAAAATTCTGTTTGATTTTCTAAATTATTTTAAAAAAGTGTTCTTGGATAATTTACTTGAATTAAAATAGATAGTCTTAAAATTTTTTGGTAAAAGATATCCTCTTCAAAATACTGTGCCATTATTTGCCACAAATCTTAAACAGGTGAAACATCTATAAAACTCTCCTTAACTTTTGTGGTAGAAAAGGTATCAAGTCCCATATTAAATACTATTATATTTTGAAACACATCCAGCTTGCTTTTATAATCTTTTTATCCCCTACATATGCAATTCCTGACTGTTTGATTATCTTTTCACTTAAACGAATATTTTTTACAACAAATTTTATTTGATCTCTAAATTTTGCAGCTACATAAAATTCTGCATCTTCTATAGTGACAAGACCAAAAATTCCTTTTGTTATTCCTAAAAGTTTAACACCTGCACCTCCGCATTGGGCCATTGATTCGATCAAAATTGTTCCGGGAATATACTCGGATTTAGGAACGCTTCCTTTTAACCAAAGGTCTCTTTCATCAAATGTTTTAATTCCAATAATTGTTTCATTTGAAAATGATATTATTTGATCTACGAATAAAAAAGGAGCCCTATGTGGAATTAATTTTTCAACTTCAGACATACTATTTTTTTTTAGCTATATTTATTTTAAGTTAAGAAATCAGTTTTTTTGAATTATGTGTATATCATTTTTTTTATTAAATATTAGTTTAAATTCATTATCACTAGGATTAAGCAAGATAAATATCTCTTAATTTGACAATCGAAATCCTAATACGGTTTTATATAAAGTAGGTACAATCAATAAATTATCATTTGCAATGTATTCAATATCTGCAGTAATGATTTTTTCTTTTCCAAGATCAATTAGTAATTTTTTATTTCCGTTTGCATCAATATTAAAGAGCTGTCCCTGCCATGCTCCGGAAACTATATATCCATTTTTGCCATTACTAACAATACCATCCAGATTATCAATTCCGCTAAAAATCTGATGGGATTTTTTGGTCAGTTTGTTTATGGCAAAAGCAGTTTTACTTTCCATATTCAGTACTAAGAGGTCCTCTTTGGTACATAACAATCCATTTGGCTTAGAAAGAAAACCAGATTCAGTCCATACGTTTATTTTTTCGTCTGATATTTTATAAATCTTGCTCCCAAAGCAGTCAGAAACGTAAATATCTCCATTTGTATCTATTGTTATATCGTTAAGGAATATAGCATTGTCTACATGATACACTTTCTCAATTTTAGCTGTTTGGGTGTTGATGCGGATTACTCTGTTAATATCGGCAACATATAATTTTTTCTTATATAATCCCATTCCCTGAGGGTTATCCAATCCATCAATCCATTTTAAAACTTCTATTTCTCCATTTGTTTTAAGCTTGGAAATAAATCCATTACCGTCTTTTGCAAGATACTCGCCGTTTATATTTGAGATATAGAGAATCTTTTTTGAAGAGTCATAAAGTGCTGATTCAGGTTTTAAGAAAAGAGAATCTGACTCCCATACTTTTGTAATGTTCTGACTAAAAGAGATAGCAGAAATAAATGTTGTAAATAAAATGAGAATTGTTTTTTTCATTATTTAATCTTCAAATGGTTTTATTAAATTTCGGTTTCAGGTTATTTAAAATAAAATCTTATACATCATACCAAGTTCTGGTATTCCTCTGGAAAATAGCTATTGATTAAGTAAGACAAAAAATGAAGCAGTCTTGTTAGTGCTTTGATTATAATATTTGCAAAAGTAACTTCTTATGAAGCAAGCTGCAATAACTAAATATAACCAATTTTCAAATTTAACTACACAAATAGCAGGATTTTAATGTTTTATTGATGCGGTTTTCTATTTTCTGTCTATTGGTCAATCAATTTTATCCATTCATCAATAAAGTTTCGTAAGGGATTATTGACCTGATAGATTTGCCTTAAATAATGTTAAAAATATGAAAATGAAGGTGAAAAAGATAATTCTTTAGGCAGTATTATTTATGATGCCACTGGAGTTAGTGGCACATGATGACCGGAATATAGATTTGTTATGGAAAGTATTGAAATTTTAAGTTGAAAACGAAGATTACATAGTCGATTTTGGCATTTTAGAATAGTCTGTCAATCCTAATTTATTTCCGAACGGATCTTTGAACTCAACAGAAAGCCCGGTCATAATCTCGAAGGGCTCACTTAAAAAATCAACTCCTTTTTGTTTTAGGTCTTCGTAAGCATCTTGAACATTGTCAACGGTGAACCAAATTGCGGGTTTCGCATCTTTAATAGTGGTCACAATAATTGCAGGTTCGTTACTACTAACTTTAAAAGCAGTCATACCTTTATCAGCAAAGTCAAACTTGATGCCAAGCCCAAGCTTGTTTGTATAGAACTCTTTTGCTTGGTCAAGATTGTCGACAGGCAGAAAGAAATTATCGTAATTGTTAATCATACTCATATTTTTCTGATTTTATTTGTGAATAGTCTATGGCCAGTTATGTAAATTCTTGCCGCCCCTTTTCGCAGATGTAAAAGTGTTTGTTAGTCGGATTATCCTTTGCAATCCAGCCATTATCTGCGAAATGGACTAAAATAAAGATTTCAATTGTCCCGTCAATATGTTTCAAACAGGTTTAGCCGGTTTTATTTCTGTTAATTCACTGATTGTTTTGTTTTTTTTAAATTGACTCTAATTTAAGATTAAAATTAATTTTATTAGCGTAGTAATATATTTCAGTAAAGTACACGTAAGTCCAAATTTAGAGAAAAGTTTTATTGTATTGAATTGATCTGATTTTTTATTTTCAAGATTTTCTTCAAAAAAAATATCTGATTATGCAGATAAGGAATTGGCACTTTACGGCAATTTCTACTTTTAGTTCTTGTTTTAAAATAATTTAAGCTAAAAACTCTGACAGAAGAAGTTATTTATATTTGGTCAATATTAAAATAGATTGTTTCAAGACCGAACTCATCTTCTCTTCTGAATTTTTCTAAAAAACCAATTTTCAAAAGTATTTTTTCTGAAACCTTATTAGCAGGATCTATTGATGCAAAAATCGTTTTAAATTTTAATTTTTCAAAACCATATTTGACTGCAGCATATGCAATTTCTGTTGCTAGACCTTTTCCCCAGTATTGCTTGTCCAAAGCATAAATTAATTCATAATCATTGATATCTGACGATAAAATCAAACCGCAGTATCCAATAAGTGTATCATTATCCTTAGAGAATACTCCATACATGCCAAAACCTTTTAATTTATAATTTAAAATTGAAACGTCGATCCATTTCCGTGTTTGTTCTTTTGACAAAGGTTTGCCATCACCTACGTACTTCATTAATTCAGCATTGCCACAAATAGAGTATAGCGCTTCTAAATCAATTTGCCTGATCTGATTTATGTATGTTCTTTCAGTTTCAATAATCGTCATTTTGTATGTTTATAAAAGCTTTAATATGGGAGTATTTAGTCAGTATATTTTTTGAGTGCTGATCAGGTGAAATTGATAAAAACGAAAGTATAAATTAATATCTAAATTTCAAACAGATAAAGATCTCACTGTTTTTTCACGCATTCTTTGATGAAATATTATTTACAATCTTTTACTGGTAGTAAAGTAAAAATATCATCATTGTTGGTTTGTTCTTAGAGTTTTAAGTGGTAAAAACATATCAATTAATTGACTTTTCAGGAGCTTGAGATCAGTAAAGAGATTAGTGGTCGAGGTTGCCGCAGTCAATTTTTTTTCAGTTAGGATGCAACGTTTTAATTAGAATACGCGTCTATGATTATGAAACATTATTTAGTTACTATTATGACATTAAAACTGCAAAATTCCAGGACACTCTGGCTGGATTATCTAAAATCATTCATTACGATACTGGTGGTTGCTCATCATACCTCGTTAGCCTACACCACTTTTGCATGGTTTGACAGTAGTGCCTATATTAATTCTACCGCCCCGATTATAGATCATAAGAGATGGATTGGGATGGATATATTCGAAAATTATAATGATATTTTCTTTATGTTTCTCATGTTTTTTATCGGTGGGCTTTTCCTTGTGAAAAGTATAGAGAAAAAGGGAGCCATGTATTTTGTACGAGACAGAATTAAAAGGCTCTTTATTCCGTTTCTTTTTTTAGGTACAATCTTAATGCTTTTTTCTTATTTCCCAGCTTATTATCTGGCACATCAAAATACTAATATTTCAGCTTATGTAATAGATTTTTTTACCATTGAAAATTGGCCTCCCGGTCCGCCTTGGTTTATAGGAGTTTTGTTTTTCTTTAATTTAATTCTGGGAATTATATATCCTTTTATAAAAGAAAAATTCAATAGATACTCTGATAAAGTTTCATTTTTCACCAATCGTCCTGTATCTGTTTTTGCGGTTTTATTTTGTATTACTTTTATTTTATATGTACCAATAGCGTATTGCACTGGAGCCGGAAAGTGGGTTTCTTTTGGGCCGCTTGATTTTCAACTGAGTAGATTACTGGCCTATTTTGGGTATTTTTTACTGGGTGCTATTGTAGGTAACAGCGATTTTGATAATCATATTTTTTCATCCAGTTCGCGTTTTGTTATTCAATGGAAATATTGGCTTATTGTATCCTTGGTTTTTTATAGTGCAGTAACTTACCATAACAGGACGGACATTCTGGGCCAGTTTGTAGATAATGGCATTATGCCTGAATTTGTAGCATGGATGATTTACTACACCTTATATGTTGGTACATGTACGGCCTCTTGTATGGCTTTTATCGGTCTGTTTAAAGCTATTGTAAAGCATAGTCACAGATTATGGAATTCACTAGCCGAAAATGCCTACCTGATATATCTTCTTCATTACTTTTTTGTGCTGTGGGGACAGTTTTTTTTAATGAAATATGAAATACATGCATTGTGGAAATTCTGTATAGTATTTTTATTTTCTTTGGCAACCAGTTGGATTACCGCCATTTGTCTTCGAAAAATAAACATTGTAAAAAGATACTTGTAAGATTATAAATCAGCGAGTACATACCAATTTTGTTTTGCCGGAAGTAAATTACATAGTATTTCCGGTTCAGGAATCGACTATTATTAGAATAAAAACAGGAACTTTTAGAAACAATCTTGAAACGATATACAATTGGTCAAGGACTTTTGCCCATAGGTCAAGAAAGTTTTCTTACTATCTAATACACGGATAGTTTTGCCTTTATTAATGTAATGATAAAACAAAATGAAGGTAAAAAAAGCAGGTTTATATCTATTGATATTCATATTATCGGCAGGGCTGCAGGCTCAAATAAAAATTTCGGGAAAAGTAATCGACGGTTTTCAATCCTTACCAGGTGTGAACGTTGCAGTACTGAAACAGAATTCGGGTTATGTAGCAAATACTGTAAGTGATTCCGTTGGGAATTATACAATTAAAAACATACATGCAGGAAGCTATCGGATATCTTTTTCATCAGTTGGTTATAATAAAAAAGAAGTTAGTATAAGAGTTGATTCAGAAAACGTACAGTTGGATGATATTATAATGGAGATGGAAAGTATCGAAATGGAGGCAGTTTCGGTTACAGCCAAACGCGCTGCATTTAAAATAGAGCCTGGAAAAACTACAGTTGATCTTGCTGCTTTTTCACTAGGATCGGATGGATCGGTTTTAAATACGATTGGAAAAATTCCCGGGATATTAATCATGAATGATGGAACTGTTTTACTAAACGGACAGCCTGGCGCAAATGTGATGATAGATGGTAAGTTAACACATCTTACGGGAGAAAACTTAGTGAACCTGCTTCGTTCTATGCCAAGCAGCGCTGTTGATAAAATTGAAATGGTGTCTCATGCTTCTTCTGAGTATGATGCAGCAGGTACAGGAGGATTTATAAATATTAAGAGAAAGCGAAAATCAGCAGAAGGAATGCATCTTAACCTTTTATCAAATGCAGAAGCCGGAAGACGTTTTAGACAGAATCAAAACTTATCTTTTCAGATTCAAAAAGATAAATACACATTATATACCAATTATTCGTTCTACAGCGGACAAGATTTTATTTGGATTAATTCATCTCGTGAGTATTTAAAAAAGAGTTCAGATGACGATGATGTGAGACTTGATATGCGGGCAGACCGCAATTTTAGTTCTAACTCGCATTATTCTAAGACAGGACTGGATTACGAATTGTCAAAAAAACTAAGTATGAGTGCCGATGTATATAGTAACTGGTTTAGAAAAAATAAAAATGAAACCGCGTTATCTGAATTTTTTCAAGGTTCGTCTTCGAAAGATTTTTCACTTCATACGCAAAATGATCAATATTCTCATCATAGAAAATTGGGAGCAGGGATAGGTCTTTTTTATAAATTCAGCACAAAGCTAAAATGGGAAAACGAATTTAATATTCTTTCTTTTGAACAAAAAGAAAAGCTGGATCAAAAAAGTAAGATGGATAAGTTTTCTGATCCTGTCTCAGAAGATGTATTAAAGGGAAAAATGGGTGGAAATATCCAGATTGCTAACCTTCAGTCAAGTATTGGTTACAAAATGTCTGATAAATTCTCCTTTCAGTCTGGTGTTAAATCTTCTTGTGTTACTATTGATAATACTGCTTCGTATAATTCATTGCAGTCTGGCGCTTGGCTTGAAGATAAAAAATTGAGCAGCAGTTTTCTTTATAAAGAACATGTATTAGGAGTTTACTTGCAGTCAGGCCAAAAATGGTCACCGCATTTTTCTACTGAAATGGGAATTCGTTTAGAATTAACAGATACAGAAGCACGTTATGCTTTAGCAAGTCGTGATTCTGTACTGATCCGATCTTATGGCCAACTGTTTCCAACTTTTTCAGCTAGTTATAGTTTTCAGCAAGGACATACGGTTTCTCTTCAGTATGGCAGGCGCATTGTACGTCCTAATTACAGGGACCTTAATCCTTTTACAGAAGTGAATGATCGTTATTTACAAGAAAGAGGAAACACTTCGCTTAATCCTGAATTGGTTCACAATCTGGAAGCCTCATGGCTTGTAAAATCCAAGTATGTGTTTAGTATGTTTTATACTATTCGAAAAAATCCTATTACCAAAAGTTATCTCACTGAGCCAGATAGTGACGCTACTATTGTAATGCCTCTTAATCTTAAACAAAGTTATGCTTTGGGGCTTAGAGTAAGTCTTAATAGTATCAAACCAATAAACTGTTGGGCATTGCACTTTAATGGCTCTATCAGTTATAAGGAGTTTTACTGGCTTGAAGCGGGCAGTTTCTACAGTAACAACCTATTGTCTCCAACAATTCAGATTAATAATCAATTTATTCTGCCACATGATTGGGCTCTTGAAGCTACAGGGTATTATAGTGGTACAATGGCAGAGGGCCAGGCCAGGATTGGTTCACTTGGTTCTGTATCCATAGGGGCAAGAAAAAGTTTTTTTGAAAACAAGCTAGGCCTGTATGTATACATCAATGATGTTTTTTTGACTAACCTTCAGAATATTACTTTACGTAATAGCGTTATCGCCGGAGCTTACCAGGAACGCCGTGACACCCGTATGGCAGGAATAACACTTTCCTGGAAGTTTAATTCACAGAATCCTTCAAAGGCGATAAGAAAAACAGAAAATACAGAAGAAAGTAAACGTATCAATTTGTAAATTAGAACCCGTGAAAATGATTAGCAATAAAAAAATAGCAATTGAATGGATATACCCCGCAGTTTGGGGAATTCTAATGTATAATGTACTTAGAGCAGTTACAGATCTTACACACCATGGTATTTTTTGGGAAGGGGATATTAAGCTGCATTTGGTTGCGTTACTGCTTTCTATACTGCTATGTTATGTAAGCAATGTTGTATGGCATGGCCAGCTTTGCAGGACAGTAGAATTTAGTAAAATGGGAAGGGACTATTTATTGGTTCTTGCACAGCTTCTCATTTCGCTGAACCTCATACTCATTACAGGACAGAGCGCTGGTTTTTTATTTATGGGGGCAGGGTGGATCGATTATATGCTGATTAATGTGGTCTATATACCATTATTGCTCATTTTTTATACATTTATACGTAACAGCTTAAGAGATAAAAATGTACAAAAAAAAATGCTGGCATTAGAAAAATTAAAAGCAGAAAAAAACGAAGCAGAACTTGATTTCCTAAAATCCCAATATCATCCACATTTTCTTTTTAATGCCCTAAACACTATTTATTTTCAGGTAGATGAAAGGAATGAAGAAGCAAAGAAGAGCATTGAGCATTTATCAGGACTGTTGCGTTATCAGCTTTATGATGTAAACCAGGAAGTGCCATTTTACAAAGAAATAGCGTATTTACGTTCGTATATTGCCTTTCAGCAATTGAGAAAAACAGATAAGTTAGCTGTGAATGTTAATATCGATGCTATTTTACAGGAACAACCTATACAGCCATTGTTGTTTCAGCCGTTATTGGAAAATGCATTCAAATACGTATCAGGATCATATGAGATAGATCTTGTATTGAAACTAGTAGAAAACAAAATTCACTTTATATTGAAAAATTCAGTTTCAGATAAGCCAGTATCTTCAGTGATTAAAGACAGCGGTATAGGACTTAGTAATCTAAAACGCAGACTAGAACTGCTTTATCCGGAAAAGCATCAATTATTGACAAAAAAAGAGAATGCCTTTTTTGAGGTCACACTCATTTTACAAATAAAATAGTATGGAGATAAAATGTATTATTACAGATGATGAACCATTAGCACGTAAGGGGATTAAAGGATATATAGAGAAAACAGATTTTCTTTGTCTTACAGGAGAATGTGAAAATGCAATTGAACTCAATAATCTGCTTAAAAAAGATACTGTTGATGTTATCTTTCTGGATGTTGAAATGCCGGGACTTACAGGAATGGAATTTCTGGCCTCTGTGGAAAATCTGCCCAAGATCATTATTGTATCTGCTTATGAGCAATATGCCTTAAAAGGATATGAACTCAATGTATTTGATTATCTGCTAAAACCAGTTTCTTATCAGCGTTTTCTAAAATCGGTCAATAAACTGCACGCTGCAATAGAAAAAGAAGAAAAAAACAATAAGGCTGATTATATCTTTATAAAAGTAAATAAGAAAACAAAAAAAATGATGTTGAAAGACATTCTTTTTATAGAAAGCATGGAGAATTATGTACAGGTTCATACAGCTGTTTCTAAAGAAATGGTTTACTGCACACTTAAAATGATCTGGGAGAGTCTTCCGCCAGAAAAGTTTATTCAGATACATAGATGTTACATTGTGAATGTTGAACATATCCAAGCTATAGAAGGCAGCCGTCTTGAAGTAGGATCACATGTTTTGCCTATATCCCGCAGTATCAAAGATAGTATATACAGCAAGTTTATAACAGGAAATTTTATAACAAGAAGCAAAAATGACCAATAAATACAGATCGTAACTTTATTGATTGTATTTAAAAATTTTGAGTCAGAAGATCGTGTTTAAATGTTCTGATGGCTGAACTTGAATACAGGGAGTTTATTATATTTTCCAATTGCGCCGGTGTGCCGAGGCAATTGGATTTTTTTTATTACAGGCCATCTATTTTATCAGATCGATTACCTGTTTACCAAAGTCTGAAAAATTATCTTTTTCTTCCTTATGACTTTGATGGCTTATCATTCTAAGGGCAACAATATGATTTATTGGATCAACAATGATGTAATTACCTAAATATCCGTCGGCACGATAGGTCACCTTGCCGCTAAATTCTCTCTTGCGAAGACGTAACCCCGATGTTAGATTCTTACTAATATCCTGATAAGGGTTATCGCCGAAAACCGATCGCAGTTTTGTCAAATACTCCTCATTAGAGTTGTAAACGCCTTTCATTTTAGTGGCTTTTTTGATGAAGTCTTTTGATATATTATTTTTTTTTAATTCGGTGATAATTTGCTCATCAACAATTGAGATTGTGTTTTCATAATCCAGCCACCATAACATTCCGTAGCCTAGATACTGGGCAGATGGTTTTACAACTTCATTGATATGCTCTTCAGAAATGATCACATTATTATCGTATTTTCCTTTGTTTGCCAGTAAGAGCCCGAGTTTAATCATATCTTTCGGCTTAATTTGGCATCCGGACATAACGTGAGGATTTCCTTTCTGGTCCAAAGTCCAGCTATAATCTGTAATCTCCAGATTTTTAAAAAGTCTCTCCCCAATATATTCATCCATACGTTTACCGGTTATTTTTTCGATTACACCGGCCATAAGATTTAAAGATTTATTATTGTATTCCCAAACTTCCCCCGGTTTTTTTGAAAGTTCGGCGGCAATGGCCAATTGTACAAAATCTGCACTAGGATAGATTTCTACAGACGCATTGGGATTGTTTTGCATACCTGAGGTCATATTAACCAAATGCCGTATGGTAACAAACTGTTTTTGACCTTGCATCCATTCAGGGTAATATTTGGCTATTGGAGCATCCAGAGTTTCAATCAATTGATCGGTAAGCATACAAGCGACTGCAAGGCCTACTATACTTTTGGTGCAGGACATGCCTTCAATTTTAGTGTCTGGCTGTCCAATTCCGAAATATTTTTCAGCAACCAATTCATTGTCTTTATAGATGATAACAGCTTCTGAGTTTGTCTTATTAGCCTTTGCTAAAAGTGCTTCAAGTTTATTTTTGTTGATATTTTGTCCATAAGTATGAACTACCAGCATTCCCAGGATTACTATTAAAGCTTTTTTGCGCATTTCTTTTTTTTAATTAATTATTCCACTTATTTGATTGAATTATAATTGTATTCAATTCAGAATTGCTTTATAAACATTTCAAATATTTCAATGGCAAAGAAAGTAAATGGTTCGCTTTTGAAATTGTAAAAATGGAAACAGTATTAAATAAAAAGCCACACATTTTCTTTTTCTGTATCTACATTTTTGAAGAAAAATTTCGGGTTGTTATGGGGCAGGTCCTGAAAATCTTTAATAAAATGCGATTGATCATAGAATAGGTTATCGCACGATAATTCGGTTAAGTTTTTTGCTTTGTTTTTTTCAATAATTGATCTTCTGAATCGATGTATTTTTCGATATTCTGAGGGGGATTTTCCAACATGTTTTTGAAATATTTTACTGAGGTACTGTCTTGAAATTTTATACCTCTTTGCCAGTTCAGTTATTTTGGCATCAGCTTCTATGTCCTGGATCAATTCCTGAATCAGTGACACATCTTTTTCTCTGAATTTAGATAACCAGTAAAGTTCAAGAGTTTCAATCTGTTTTTGCCTGTCCGTGATATTGAAAATTTTCTCCATTTCCTCTTTAAAATCAGTATACGGATCGAATTCAATTTTCCTAGTATGATCTTTAGAATAAAAAAAATCTAGGTTTTCGATAAAAGAATTCAAGCCCAGTGGCTTAAAATATATGGTAATCTCATTGATGAGTTTCAGATACGATATTTCGATTGGAGTATTATAACGGTAGATGATGTTAGAAACAATGTTATTTTCCTTTGAAGGAGTAATTATCATCATTGCGTCTCTATGGGTCAAAGCAATATTCTGCGCAATAGCAATAATAACATAATTATTAGGGAATGTGCGATAGATTAAAGGATCAGACGTAGAATCTTCCACAATAAAATAAAATCCTTCGATATACTTTTTGAGCAGCGTATTTTTTGGTCTGTAAAATTCCAAATTCATTTTAATGATTAGATTATTAAACTTATCTATAAGCTAAATGATAATGTAAATTTACAATTTTTTATATTTTTCAAAATTAAAGGTGCTATTTTATTCTATAGTCTTAAGAGGTTTTCTCGCATCTGGAATAACTTTTATCTTTAGAATTTTAAACCCATCGAAAAATGAATGCCAAAGGTCATTGTTATTAAAAGTCTATTATTCTGCAGGCAGTATATTTTAAGCTTAGGTTTAATTTAAGTTATCGGGATGTTTAAGAAATAATGAAGATAAGGGGAGTGCTTGTGGATCATGCTACGATTCAGAGCTGGGTTTATAAATTTACACCCTTCATTGAATCAGAGATGAAGAAGAGAAAGGTCAAAGTCTATAACAAGCGTTCGTTCTCAAAGATTAAAGTCGGGCAGTGTAAATATCTTAACAATGTTGTCGAACAGGATCATCTTTTTATCAAGTGGCGCATCCAAAACGCATTAGGCTTTAAAAGTTTTGAATCGGACAAACGAACCTTGAGTGGAATTGAAGTTGTGCATATGCCCAGAAAGAATCAGATGGTTAGACCAGGGATAACTATGTTTAAATCATTCTGTAAATTGGCAATTTAATTTTAAAATTACTAAAATTCTTATATTTGATTCTGACAGATGCGACAGAACCGCGTTAAGAAATAAGTGCAGAAATTGATTGGACGGATATATTTTTATTTACTTAAGTTTAAAAATCAGATCGGAGAATCACTTATACTTGATTTATCATCAGCCAGTAAAATACTTCGTATCCTGTCAATATGCACCTGTGACATTGCTGCCCTTTCCTTGGCAGAGGCGGCTATGCTTCCTTTTTGATCATTTGCTATGGTGGTAAGCAGATTTTTTCTTTCTTCAAACATTCTTAAGGCAGTCCACATGGTTTCTTCGATTTTCTTGGTCTGTTCTGCCAGCAAAGAAGCGGCTGTATAGGCATGACCTGTATGACAGCGATATCTCAGTCCGGGTCCTTTGTTCATTTTCCACAAGACACCTCCACAGCCTGGGCAGTTAAAAGGAACCTGTTCCCCCAGTGAATTGACAGAAGGCAGGTCGCTCAATACACGTTGTGCGATTTTGACTTCCTTTACAATGCCTTCTGGAATTGCCCGTTGTTTCTTGGGTTTTCTTCTCATCAGGGTCGAAAGCACACTGCCCATCTCTGCGATGGGTATACAATAATCCGGTTTCATTTGGTTCAGTGCATTTTTAGGCATATCGGGATAATCAGCATCCGCAGGATCCTGAACAATGCTGATGCCTCCACATCTTTGGATGGCTATAAGCCCTGCTGTACCGTCATCGAGATATCCTGTTAAAAGTATCCCTATTGTTCTGTTTCCAAAAGATGCTGCTGCCGATCTGAACAAAGGGTCGATTGCAGGGCGTGATCGATTCTCCTGCGCACCTTTGGTGACCAGAAGAGTACCATTTTTTTCAATCATAAGGTGATGATCGGAGGGGGCAAAATAAATATGGCCCGATTCAATCTTATTTCCCTCTTTGGCATGGACGCATTTTAGTTTTCCTTTTTCATTCAATACATTTAACAGCGCATTTCCTGTCGCATCAGCAGAGATATGCTGAACAATCAGCAAAGGAGCCGGGAAATCTTTTGGAAGCTGTTCCACCAACTTTATCAGGGCTTTCATTCCCCCTGCAGAGGTACCTACTACAATTATAAAATTATTTTTCTCGGGAATTGCTTTCATATCATAAAAGTAATCAATTAAAGCGGACCATACTTCAAATTCAAAAAATAGAAATTTGTAGTACTAGGGAAGTACTGCTTAAAAGAATTGCCGGCTGCAGCTCAATATCATAAGATTAGTTTTTGATATTAATGTAAAAATTAGCATTACATAGATAAGCTCCTTTTTTATATTCTGTGTTCTTTGGATACTCAACCCAATATTGTAGAAAATTATGTTGCATTCTAATAAATTAGATGCATGAATAGTGACTCTAGCTTTTTATTTTTTCCTTATGATATCCCTTAAGCCATTTTTCCATTCTCTGCAATAGCTGCACTACTTTAGGATCACCTGCAGGATCAGGAAGCCCTGTAATGGTCCTTTCATAAATAAATCTTTTATCCTCAAACTGGCCGGTAAATTTTGGGACCTCATTGTGTACGGAGAGCCATTTGCCGGGGCCTGAGATGGGGGATGTTTTTTTGATGCCGTTAATTATCGCTGAGATACATCAGCTGGATTTTGAGCCGGGGCGTGGCAAGTCCCTGCTTTTTTTATGGCTGACTGCAGAAAAGCGGGCTGAGCTCTGCAAGACATGGATTAATCGGGTATTGGGAATTGCTGGCGGAATTTAATTTGGAGTGGTCAGCATCGTCAATTGTATATAATGCTTTTTTTTGGAGCTTTTTCCCCCTATACGTTCCAATCTTTTGTGCCGAACACCAACACAAACGGATTTTCACTGCTATCGGGGCTATGGTGCAGCGGGCTCAATTTGTCTTTGGAGAAATGTAAATTTGAAACCAATTGTTGTATTTCAAATACAGCAGTGCAAAAAAGTAAACAGGCTTTACGGCTGTAAAAGCAGTAATCGATGAAGAACTCAAAGAAAGAGCCGTGCCTTTTCAACTTTGCCAAATAATCGTCTTTTTAGGCTCATGAAACAATACATAGCGTATTGCGGCTATATGCCAATAAGAAAATTAAAGGTTATAATAAAAAATGGCGTCAATTGTCTTCAATTGGCGCCATTTGGCTGTGGTGACCTCGACGGGACAAATTACAACATCTTTTTTGGATGATTTGAAGAGATTGGCTTACTACTGGTAGGGTATGACTTTCAGCGGCTTGAGCAATTTGGTTTGGATGTCCTGTTGGGGATTGATGTAAATTTGTATCTGACTTTATTTTTTTTTATATGAGAGTAGCATTAAAATCGTCTTAGCTTTTTATGGTAAGAAAGATAACACTTCCAATTTCCTAATAGATCAAAATTACCACAGTTCTTTTTGAAAGTTTGTTCAATTCCTGAATAAAATGATTCCTAAACAAAAGAGCACTGATTGTCTAAAATTATAAACCACCATCGTCAAACGACTTTGGTGGTTTTTTAATGAATGTAATTTTGAATTAAGTTTTTAACTATTTGTATTTAATGTTGATACTTATAATATCAGATGTCATATTAGTAGTCCTTGTATAATGTCCATAACGTATCTCCAGTGTATTCCAGTGTTTGAGGCCGAAGATTCCGTTTAAAGGCGTGAATTTCATTCCCATACCAAAGAAACTGCTGTCAAACTTAGACAAATCATAGTTACTGGTGTAATATTCATCAGCTGCAGTATGTTCTCCGTAGGGTTTAAAATATTTTGTTCCTGTCTGAGTATAATATCGGTAAAACGGGCTCACTGAAAATGCCTGCGTTAATTTTACCGGAATTTCAAGATCAGCGGTATGTGCTTTTAAGCTCCAGTCATCTGTATAATAGCGGTAGTATGCCCTGATAATCATATTGTCTCCTAAAAAATAACTTGCTCTGATTCCCAGTGGAATTTTAAGTCTGGTATCCGGCATTTTTTCCTGATGAACAGAACCGTCTGCAAAATAAACCCTGTGAAAAGGAAGGCTCAGATAGCCATTTTGGCTGATAACATCGCCTACAAGCATTACCTGAAGATTTTTGTTTACCACCTGAGAATAGCTTAACGTTCCTGCAAAAGTATTTCGGTTCGCGCTTCCGTAACCTTCCTGACCGGCAGGACGAAGCTCAACGGGTTCAATTAATTTCAGCTGATCTATGAAAGTTTGAAATTTAGCTGTAAATTCTCCGTTTCTGTCTTTTGTTTTTTGTGAGAAGCTAATATTTCCTCCAAAAGACTGATAATCAAATTCGGTCGATGATGAAACGCCAATACCCAATGTTCTTCCTTTTTCTTCATTTTCTCTCAAATATGTTAGAGAAGGGTAGAAGCGATTGTCTGAAGAGGATGCCGATGAATTGGCACTTAAATCAATCATATCTGATGATGCTGATGTGTAATGATCAATACCAGCTTCAATATCAAAAGTATGCTTGATTCCGGTTTCCCCGTATTTCACTAACTTAACATCAATGGTATTGGCAATATCGGTAAGATGTTCCGTACCAATTCCTCCTGTAACGGCAGAGTTGTCTCCATTTTGCTTATAATAACTGGACACTAAGTTTACTTCTTCCAGTTTTAATTTTTTGCTTTTATAACTGGTAGAATCCGTAGGAACATTTTGTGCTCTGGTTTGAAATAATGCCAGCAAGGCAAATCCTGTAATGAATATTCTTTTCATTTTTTGATCGTATGAAAATTAGTTACAGCCGCAGCCACCACCGCTTTTTCCTGAATTTGCTCCGGAAGCTCCTTCTCGGTAGGATTGAAAACTCAGTTCTGTTTTTTCGATTTTCCTATTGGAGAGCACCATTTCAGAATCGTTGATTTTTCCTTTCTGGTATTCCTTTACCGAAGTGCAGGAGGTGAGTAGAAGGCCCGTAAAAGCAATGCTGCAGAATAGTACGAGCGCTTTTTGTTTTGGCTTTTTCATTTCAGGTTAATGTTTTTAGAAGTGTAAATTTTATTGTTGTCGTCGATGATAATACAATATAGATCTGCTATCTGATCTATTAAAAACAAGCCTGCTTTAATACCCATAACCGCTATTGGTGTGGCCATTGCATCTGCAAATTCTGCATTTGACGCGATAATGGTCACGCTTTTTATTCCGGTTATCGGAAGTCCTGTTTTTGGGTCAATGGTATGTGAATATTTCTTTCCGTTAATGGTTACGAACTTTTCATAATTTCCCGATGTTGCGACCGCTTTATTGGATATTTCCATATAAGAGAATGCTGCATTTGGAGCATCAGGATCTGCCACGCCAATGGTCCATTTTTTGCCACCCGGCTGTAATCCCCAGGCAGAGAGATCTCCGCTGGCATTGATAATACCGCTCTGCACATTGTTTTTTAGCAATACTTGTTTTGCCATTTCGGCAGCATAGCCTTTTCCGATTCCGCCAAAACCAATTCGCATTCCTTTTTCTTTTAAAAATACGGTGGTGTTTTCTTTATCCAGAATTATGTTTCGATAATCAATAAGATGCACCATTTTTTTTGCTGTGAGTTCATCAGGTAGACTGGTCATTGTTTTATCAAAATTCCAAAGACTTTTATCGATACTTCCGTACGAAATATCAAATGCTCCTTGCGTAATTCTGGAAATTCCAGAGCTTCTTTCGATAAGATTAAAAACTTCAGGATCTACTTTTACAGGTGCAATTCCCGCATTGTCATTAATCAGGTTGGTTTGGCTATCGGCTTTATAAGTAGTCAAAAGTTTTTCGATGCGTCTGATTTCTTCAATGGCAAGATTAATATTCCTATTTCCGATATGCTCATTTTCGGCCACAACAGTAATAGTAAAGTTGTTTCCCATGAGTTTTAGGGACTCGGAATATTTTTGGTCTTTGGATATATTATTTTCGGCTGTCACAGATCGCTTTTATTTCGGCTGTCCACTGCTCAGGAGTAGTTTCAGGTTTTCCGTGCCAGGTTTTAAGTACTTTTCCATCCGCATCAAGAAGCAGGGTTAAAGGGAAACTTCCTTCTTTATTATAAATCTCGGCTAAATCTTCGTTTCGCTTTACCTGCTGGGGCGTTCCAATGTTTTTCTTTTTTCTTGGAAAATCAGCATTAACGAGTACCAGATTTTCATTGGCCATCTCTGTGAAAGCCTGATTTTCCAGATAGTCTCTGCGCGTCACGATACAAGGCCCGCACCAGTCTGAACCGGAGAAGTTCAATAGAATTAATTCGTGCTTTTCCTTTGCTGTTTTTTTTGCATTAGTAAAGTCAGGTTCCCAGTTGATGGGAAGCACTGTCATTAAAAGGAACATTGTAATTAGTTTCATTTTACGGATTTGTTTTTAGGTATATACGAAATAACGAATTGTCGGGTATCTTATTTTTTTTACTTGCTTAAGATTAGATTAAATGTTAAATCAAAAAAACTATTTTCTAAGCAGTCTGCACGCCAAAAAGATAACCAACGAGTGCTGAGGCTGCCATGGCAAAAGTACCCCAGATACAGATACGCAATACAGCTTTTATTGTTTTTGATCCGCCCGCTTTAGCGGCTAATATTCCCGAGAATGCCAAAAAGAGTATTGAAAAGCCATATTGATACAATACCATTTCTTTGATAGGGGCAAAAATAGCCACAAGTAGAGGGAGCAGACCTCCAATAATAAAGGATATGGCCGATGCAAAAGCTGCAGTTAAAGGATTGGCCTGTGTGATTTCATTAATTCCCAGTTCATCCCGCGCATGGGCTTCAAGGGCATCATGAGCCGTTAATTCGACAGCAACCTGCCTGGCCAGTTCTTTATTTAATCCTCTTTGAATATAAATATCGGTGAGTTCTTCCAGTTCTTCTTCTGGCAAGGTATTGAGCGCAATTTTTTCTCTTTTCAAATCGGCAGTTCCTACATCAGACTGGGAACTTACCGATACATATTCGCCTGCCGCCATAGAAAGCGCACCTGCTACTAAACCTGCTACGGCAGCCAGTAAAATAGGCTCTCTGGTAACACTTGCCGCTGCCACGCCAATCGCTAAACTGGTGGTCGATAAAATTCCATCGTTTGCCCCCAGGACAGCTGCTCTGAGCCATCCGCTTCTATTGATATAATGGTTTTCGCTGTGCATAGTTTTATAGTAATTTAACCCAGTCCCGATCATCATTGCTTTTTTCAACTCCTCCAAAATTAGTTTTTAGAAACTGCCTTATTTGAAATTGTGTTTTATTTTTGGTCTTATTTTGCCAGTCAATAAAATCATAAATGTGAATTTTTTTGGCATTAGTGTTCGTAATAAAAGTTATTCCATATATTAGAGTTTTGTAATGTTTGATTTGTTGTAAAGTATTTCGATTGGGAACCACAACAAGTATGGTTTCCCAATCAAGAAAATTTTTGGGTACATCTTCACGGTCTATTAATCCCAGAAATTCAAAAAAAGCTATTATTTTTTTATCATTAAGCTTCTCTATATTTGAATCAACTGATTTTAAAAAAGTTTGAAGTTTTGCCTCATCCTGAATTGTATTCATATTTTTTTTTGTTTTATATCATAAAATTACATCAACCCATTGTAAAATAATGGATTAATACTTGTAGGATGATTCTAAATTTTATACTACTGTTTTGAGTTAGTAAAAATTTTAATGAAATAATCCGTTAGAAGTTACCTAATTTCAGAATGTCTGATTTCTCCGCCTGTAGTTCCTGTCTGCTGGCCAAAGTATAAAACTGCCAAAGAGTATACCATTACAGCCAATGCAATATAATTAGCATATGATTTCTCTTTCCAATTGCTCCATAAAGCAGCTATCGAACCTATGCCCAATAAATAGGATAGTAAAGCAAATACCTCTGCTTTTTCTTCATGTTCATTGATTAAACTTTTAGAGATTCCGTCAATTTGTTTTACCACGTGCTCGGCACCTTCGCCTGTTGCTATTGCTGCAAATCCCGTAATTGCTCCCAGTATAAAAATACAGTAAGCTGTTCTTTTTACAATTTCAGATTTTACTATAAATCCGCCTATGAGTATCAATAAACCTGCAATGGGTATAATAATAGGCAAGTGGTTCAATACTAAGTGATAATGCGCTCCGTTCATAATGTTTTGTTTTAAAGTATTAATTTTCTATTCTTCTTTGTTCTCCATTTTCATCCAGGCAATGCATTGGCTAAGCCCGATGTTGTTCCTCTCGGCATTGCTTTTCATAGGCCAATCGGGGCAATTGTAAAAAGCCCTGTGATGAGTTTATTCCTTAGGAAAAACTCAATTATTTTAGTAAGCATAAGTTTGTTTTGTTAATCGTCGCTGTAAAAAATAAGCAATAGCAAAAACACGCGCCATTAGACGTGAAAGTTTTAAGCCGATAAAAAACGATTAACAGTCTCTGGGCGGCTGCCAGATAGAGGAAAGGGAAATAGATAAATAGGAGAAAGAATACGTATATAAATTTTGTTTTTTATACGTAAAATTTACTTTTTGTATGGTTTTGTATTCTTGTATCAACGGATAAAATACAACAGGACTGATATTGGTGTGTGATTTAAAAGGCAGTTTCATATCCTTAGCATAATCAGCATCATATACATCTGGTCCCTGATAATGAATGCACAAAAATTGAAGAACAGTTAAATTAGGATTTTGCTCTTTGTGTTCCACATAATGTTCTACCATTACAGGCAGCTTTATGAGTTCCACCAACTGCGTTACAGACAAAAGGTAGACTGATAAAAATAATATGGGCAGGTGTTTTTTCACAATTCAAATATAGCTAATAATCCTGTAATATTTTTAGGTAACTACTTGTTTAGAAATGTTGTAAATAGTTAAGTCTTGCCAAAATACTTTTAAGTTTTATCTGCACAAAGATAAAATGCTGTTTAAAAACAAAGGACGATAAAGCTATTACTGGAAGTTTATTGCTACTCACTAGAATGGATTCTAAATGTTAAATTTGATTTTTTTTTTACTCCAATTCACACTAAATTAGCCATTACATAAAAGTAAGTTTTAATTTTTTTTTATTTATCAGCGTTAATAGGATTAAATGTGCAATTGTAGAGATTTTCGAATAAACTGTCTTTTAATAATTTAATTAGAAATATTATCCATATATACTATAAATAAGCAGCTGGCCTATTTTAAATACAATCTAGATTCTAAAAAATTAATTGTAAACATTAAATGGTGTCTTTCCCTGTCTTCAGTATTTTGGTTTGGATGTCCTGTTGGGGATTTGAACAAAATGCATTTAGTTTATATATAATTTTGCCCCGAAATTTAAAAAGAGGCAGTCTTTAAATTTTGTGGCAAAAAGTATCAAATCTGAAACCTGATGCGCCACGGTTCTTTCACAAAACTGAGAAAATCAACTTTAGAAAATTGCCTTCAACTTCTTGGCTTTTTGCGATAGAGAGCTTGCTTCGCAACAATCAAAATTCAACCAATTCTACTAAGTTTGTGGTTTACGAAATAAAAAAAAATAAAACAGTCGCTACTTGTATTTATCAATTTAAAGTATAGACCGTAAGTTATTACAAAGTTTTTCAGAGTTGTTACAAATTAGCTTTATTGCTCTTTGATATAGTTTTATTTTGTAATAAAATTGCACTGAATTTAAAGACAATATCTGGCTTAAATTAGAACTTTTTTGCTGAAAAATTTAGTTTGGGAATGAAATACAAAAATATATTACTAGTCAACGATATTAATGATGATGCAGAGACTTTTGTATTAGTCGTGAATGCAATTAATCATAAAATTAGATCATCAGTAGAAGGTAATGCACTTGAAGCTCTAAAAAAACTTCAGAATTCAAAATTATCACCCGATATAATTTTCTTGGATTATAACATGCTAGATCTTGATGGAACTGGATTTCTTAAATTACTTCGAGACATTAAAGGTTTAAAAAGAATTCCAATTGTACTTTATTCTCGAAATTCAGGGCATAAGCTACAGGAAGCGATGACCAAATTCAAGAAAGTGCAGTTTTTGAAAAAGCGTACGAACTTTAAAAAGCTTTTTAAGTCCCTGCAAGATATAATTATGTTTGAAAAGTCTGAAAAAAAAGTATAATGACTTGAAATCATTACTCCTAATTTACCCCAGGCTGGCGCGGTTATCCCGCTTGTAAATGCAAAAACAAAAAAAAACAAATTTCTCAAAAGCTTTTTATCTTATTAGCGGGAACAGAATTCGAAACATTATTTAAAAGTAAAATGTTATATATCACATATTAAATGGATAAATATCATTTTCTTAAAATTCTTTTTATTCTATTTTTATTCCTGCAGTATTTCCTTGTAATTCTTACGCTGAGGAGTTCTAATTAATTTTTAGCGGGAACTGAAATTCTTTTAGAAAAGCGTCCTGTTGGAAAAGCAGCTTTAAATGATTTTAAATTGATTACAGAACAAATACCAGTAGTCACAGGGGGTGATCTTATTAAAATCATTATATATTTCTGTAGATCCCTACCTGCGTGGAAGGATGAATGATGTCAAATCTTATGTGCCGCCTTTCGAATTAAATAAGCCCATACAATTAGCTGTTATAGCAGAGGTTGTGGAAAGTAAAAATGCTGATTTTAAAACAGGGACCTTTGTTTGAGGTAATCTGGACTGGAAAGAATATCAGATTTCTAAGGGAAAAGGCCTAACTAAAATTACGGATCAGGGGAGTGGGCTGTCTGTATATCTGGGGATTTTAGGGATGACAGGCCTGACAGCTTATTTGGGACTTATACAAGCGGGCAAGCCAAAAGCAGGTGAAACCCTGGTGGTATCTGGAGCCGCGGGGGCAGTTGGTACTGTTGTGGGACAGATAGGCAAACTTCTTGGATGCAGGGTTGTGGGAATTACAGGTTCTGACGAAAAAGTAACACTCCTGGAATCAAAATTTAAATTTGATCACGCCATTAATTACAAAACTGTTACCGATCTTAATGAGGCTGTTAAAAAATACTGCCTCCAGGGTGTAGATGTGTACTTTGACAATGTTGGGGGAGAGATATCCGATGTACATTTCATAATTATTCTTTGTCATTTATTTCAAATTCTTTCTCATGAGGGTCTGAATATCGATCTAAATCCTTTTGGTATGCTTTTCTGGTCTTTGCAATCTCTATGAATATAAAGACTATCATTACCAATAGTACAATCCCTGTAAGGGATAAAGCGATCCAGATTTCCAGCATGATTTTATTTTTTTAAGTATGTTTTTATGTGATATTTATTGTCACAAATTTGCTTGGTATTTATTGGTTATATAGTTATAGATCTCACTTACATAAGTGACTTTTAGCATGTTTTATTGTAATAGGTGTAGAGAATTGGATCAGCTTTAGAATTTAAGAGCGGTTTTACCAAACCCTTTAAGTTCCATAAGTTTTTACAGGACAAATCGTATCAGGATTAATTGTAAGCGGCCCTGACAAGCTTGCTGGGGAATTAGCGCTATATCGTTGCTGTATTTTGTGTTAAAGGCAGGGTAACAATGAATTCTGCCCCATTATCTTTTTCACCGGTAGCCGTAATGTTACCGTTATGTCTTTTGGCTATTTTTCTGCAAAGTGCCAGACCAAGCCCGTTGCCTTCGTACTGGTCTTTGGAATGCAGTCTTTCAAAGGCATTAAAGATCTTCTCGGCATGAATAATATCCAGTCCAATTCCATTGTCCTTAATTGTTATTTTGGCCAGGTCAATACCCTGATTATTTACCACAGCAAATGATATGATAACCCTCGGGGGCTCGTCTGCTTTTGAGAATTTCAGTGCATTATGGATCAGGTTGTAAAAAAGCTGCTGTATCAGTATAGGCGCCCCTTGTATATCAGGAAGCTCACTTGTGATCAGTATAGCCCCCTTTTCCTTTATGATGAGTTCTAGATCTGTTTTGATACTTTCGATTATCTCATTTAGATTTATCTTTTCAATGGGCTGTGTTCTTTTATCCAGGGTAGAGTAAGCGAGAATGCCCTCTATGATGTTCTGCATCCTCTGCGTGGACTGTTCTACCTTTTGCAGGAATCTTTTTGAGTTTTCATTAAAATCAGACTTGCATTCATTTATTAAAAGACTATTGAAAGTCTTGATTTTTCTAATAGGTTCTTTCAGGTCATGACTCACTACATTGGCAAAATGCAGCAGATCATCATTGGATCTGAGAAGCTCCTGTGTTCTCTCGGCGACCTGTTTTTTTAGTTCCTCTTCAAATTGTTTCTGCTCGTGGATATCCTGTATGATCCCGATAATGGTTGTGGGAACACCATTTTCGTCCTTGATGATTTTACCATTGATCTTAACCCACTTAATGGTCTGGTCATCATTTATGATTCTGGCCTGATAGCACATTTTTCCGGTAAGCAGCGATTCCTGATGTGCTTTCTCGCGCAGGACCTGATCCCCGGGGTGCAGTTTGGCTATAAGCTCTTCATTGGAAATTTCCCTGTCTATGGACCAGATGCTGTTGAAATTTCCCGAAGTGCTGATTTTCTTTGTGGCAAGATCTATTTCGTAAGTTCCCATTTCAGAAGAGTCAATAGCCATCCTTAGCCTTTCCTCAGCATTTTGGGTCTGTTGTTTTGCCAGATGCAGGTCAGTGACGTCCGATCCTGTGTTCATTACCGCATAAATTTTTCCCTGTTGATCAAAAAGAGGGATAAAGCTGTAATTAAAATAGTAGGTTCTTAAAGCCCCATTAACCATTAAATCGACCTGTTTGTCTTTTGCGTGGAAAGCAGTTCCGGTTTTAAGTACGCCTAATGCCTGCTGAAAAAACGGCTGGTTTTGAATTTCAGGAAGGACGTCCAGATAGTTTTTTCCAATTACCTGATCTCCTTTGCCCCACGCCTCTATCATAGCGGGGTTGGCTAATTCTATTTTTAATTCTTCTCCTGTGTATACAGCGGTAGGCAAAGGTGTATTATCCACAATGTCCTTCAAAAGCAATAGATTATCATACATTAATGGCGGGATTTATTTTTACGAATGTATTATGGATTCTCACTTTTTTAGTTACACTATTTTAACAAAATTTTTCATTATTCTAATATAGTATTTTTATTAAAATTTATTTTAATGATTATGTCTTGATCTGAGACATGCCCCTTGATGCATCATAGAATAAGCAGGATTCATTATTGAGGTAAACCCTGACGCAGGGCCACATCAATTATAAAAAAAAAATAAAACTCAAATTCAGTCAGTTCTAATTTAAATAAATGTACCTTTGAACAATTAAATACATTAAAATGCAAGAAGGTACAGTAAAATTTTTCAATGAAGAAAAAGGATTCGGATTTATAACTCCTAATAATGGAGGAGCCGAAGTTTTTGTTCATGCTTCAGGTCTGTCAGAAAACATCCGTGAAAACGATGAAGTACGATATGACGTAGAAGAAGGCCGTAAAGGTCCAAACGCAGTAAACGTAGTTGTAGCATAACCATACTATCACAGTGAGTTTTTAAAGGCACCTCTAATCAGGTGCCTTTTTTATTTGTACCGGGGATCAGTTTGGGCTATAAAACTGCTTAAAACTGGTAAACAAAGGCATTAATATTCATCCCTGCACCAACAGACGCAAACAGAATAATATCTCCGGTTTTTATTTCATGCCCGGGCAGTTCCCCTTTTGAAATTAAATCATACAGTGTAGGGATTGTGGCAACACTGCTGTTTCCCAGAAATTTAATAATCATGGGCATAACATCTTTCGGAGGTGTTTTTCCATACAGCTTATAAAATCTGTTAACGATGGCCTCATCCATCTTTTCATTGGCCTGATGTATTAATATCTTTTTGATCTGATCGATCTGAATTCCCGCCTTGTCAATGCAGCTTTTCATTGCCTGGGGCACTTGGTTTAGTGCAAATTCATATATTTTTCTTCCATGCATCTTGATATACCTTACATCCTGATCTTGGGCGGGGTCAAAGGAGCTGCCAAAGTAGAGATAGTCTGCCTGCTCAAGGGTAAAACTCGAACTGCTGTGAGACAGTAAACCTTTGCCTGTGTCTGATAATTCAACAATTGCCGCCCCGGCGCCATCTGCATATATCATGGAATCCCTGTCGTGCTGGTCTACAACACGCGAAAGGCATTCGGCCCCGATAACCAGACATCGACTGGCTATCCCCGCGTGCATGTAAGCATTGGCATGAATCATGCCCTGAATCCAGCCCGGGCATCCAAAAATGATATCCAAAGCAATACAGGCGGCATTTTGAATCTTTAACTTATTTTTGACCCGGGAAGCTAAGCTGGGCAGCATATCGGACTGTATGGTATTATAACGCACATCCCCAAAATTATGTGCCACTATAATGTAGTTGATACTCTCTGGGTCAATTCCGGCGGTTTCAATAGCCTTTTGGGCGGCTATAAAAGCCAGGTCTGATGCAACATAATGCCCGGGCGCGTAACGGCGCTCCTCGATTCCTGTAATGGCAGTAAATTTCTCGATAATGCGTTCTCTGGAATAATTCAAAGACCTGCCATTTTCATCCAGAAAAAGGTGGTTTTCAAAATATTTATTAGAGACTCTGATTTCGGGAATACAACTGCCGGAACCTATAATTCTCATATTCATATTTCCAAAATTTAGTCTGCGAATTTATTAAATCGGACTATTTTTCAAAAATGTTTTTTCTTTTTTTTTAATTTGGAATCCAGAGGGGAGCAGGCGCTAGAATACCTGATCCAGACCACCATCACTCAAGGCAATAAGTAATTATTAATGTGCCAAGCCTTTTATGGAACCCAATAGTGGGTTTGTCATTATCAAAAGGCTGTCATTACTATTCCCAGCCGTTGTGGTATCTATTGTAGAGTCAATGATCTTTCCCACAGAAATAAAAAAAATCCCTAGTCCTTTTATTTGTTGGCAAAATTGCCGCCGATTTATTATTTGCCACTGCACTTTATATCTAAATTTGCTAATGATTTTAAGATTATTGATTTGTAGCAAATTTTATTATATAATATATAGTATTTTTGACAATTCTAACCCCCTTCAAGATGATAAGTTCTGAAAATCCAGCCCTAACCCCTAATGACTCAGAAGAAAAGGAGCCGGTAAAGATTATATTGGCGGAAGATGATAAAGACGACCAGGAATTATTCATCGATGCCCTGGATGCGGCTGATCTTCCCTCTGAGGTAACTACCGTTGAAAACGGGCAGGAGCTCCTCGATGCCTTAAAAGATAAGTCCCAGAGCGATCCGGATATTATTTTTATCGATATCAATATGCCCGTTAAAGGGGGCAAACAGGCGCTCGCTGAAATAAAGGGCGATAAAGAGCTTCGGGACATTCCCACCGTTATGCTCTCCACCTGGGATCATCCTTCGGATATTGAAGATGCCTTTGATAAGGGGGCGGACCTTTATGTCCAGAAACCCAGTTCTTTTGCCGGCTTTGTGCTGGTGCTCAAAAAAGTGTTCCTTCTGCACTGGGCAAAAGCTTTACTAAGACCGGTTATAAGTTTATTTTTTGTTTCTGAGAAGAATATCTCCCGCGGGGACTCATAAGTGTTATCCGTTTATTTTTTCTTTTGTGATGGTTATTTTTAATTGTATGTAACATTATTTTTTAAGTTTGATATTGTTTTTTTTGGAGCTCTTCCCGCTATACGTTCCAATCTTTTGTGCCGAACCCCGACGCAAAAGGATTTCCACTGCTATCGGGGCTAGCCCTTATTATATGCTGCCTTTAAAAATCAAGTGTAAGTCTGTATAGGAGCATTTAAAATAAATAGTAATTATAAGTACTTTTCGATACTTTTGCAAGGTTATAATTCTAAGCATTGGATCCGGCTTAAGCAAAAAAAAAAATTAAATTTAGATATGCAGTACAAGAATATACTTCTCATTGATGATGACAGTGATGATACGCTTTTTTTTATTGAGGCTCTCAGTGCACTAGGGGAGGAAGTCATTTGCCGTACCATGCATAATCCTGCCAGGGCTTGGGAAGAGCTGCAGGTTTTAGAAGAGCTGCCCGATATTATATTCCTGGATTATAATATGCCCATGGTCAACGGACTGGAATTTATAAAGCGCATGCAGCAGACAGAGCGCTTAAAGCATATTGAGGTCATTATACTCTCGACACCTCCCGAGCAGGTTATGCTCCCATGGCTCGAGAGGAACAATACATCGGTAAAATATATATCAAAGCCGGCAGGTATCCAGGAACTTCAGGAGATACTTCAGGGAATATTATCCCCGCTGAGCCGGTAAGATGTAATGAGTGTCATCGGTTTATTTTCTCTTTATGGTACTGCTTTAGCCATTTTTCCATTTTCTGCAATAACTGTAGTTCTTTAGGGTCACCTGATGAATCAGAGAGTCCGGTGATGTTCTTTTTATAATTGAATCTTTTATCTTCGAAAAGGCAGATGAACCTGGGGAACTCGCTTCGGGATACCAGCCAGCTGTGGTTCTCCTGTTTTTTTAATTTTAAATTTCTTCATTTTTTTTAATCTCCTCCCAGCTGTATTTATTATGGTATGACTGCTGTTTTGTGCTGGTTTAAGGCGTAAATTGTAAACTGCAAAAAATAGAACATTATTGCAGGTGTTTGATAGCTTAATTTTTGAAGTTCAATTTTTTTGGAGCTGTTCCCGCTATCCGTTGCAATCTTTTGCACTGAACGCCGGCGCAAAAGGATTTTCACTGCTATCGGGGCTAAGGGCCTCTTTAGGCCCTGTTTTGTATTGGAGAACTGAATATTCGAAGCCAATTGTAATTAAAAAATTAGCACCTTGTTATTGCGGCTTAAAACTCAAATTGTTAATTTCTAAACATTTTAAGTTGGCTGAAGGCCTAAGTTGGTTAAAAGGAATGCTGGATTTACGGGCAAAAAACAAAAGTTCACGATTAATTTGAAAAAGTAGTGCTCGATACATTAATGAGGCCCTTAATACTAATAATGCTCTGATCTGACACTGAATCCAGAATTATAAATCCATGGTTGTCCAATAGTATCAGCGCATCTAAAACTTCTGCCTGATATCCCCTTTGAATCCATAAATTATCTTGATGCGGCTCAGTTGAGCAAGGTATTGCAAAACTCGTTAAATCTTCCAAATCATAACTCTTTTGCGGATTTCTGGACAGAATATTTAGAATTTTCATGAAAATATTAGGCTTTGTATCCATACAATGTTTTTAATATAAAGATATCAAAAATAGTATAAGGCAAAATGTTTAAAATCAGTGCTGCAACGCTGCTAAAGAAGAACTGCAATTTCTATTGATACATCTGCTTTGAGGATCAAAATTAATTGAATGAGAATTTTGTATCATTACATTTTTTCTGCCATTTAAATTACAAGAAAGAATGCTTTTTCATCAGATCGCATTGTGGGACCTGAAATTCATGATTTGATTTATTCCATTATATTCTAAATGATAAGAATTGATTTAAGCTGACAATATTTTTTAATTCAGATTGTTTTTAAAGGGATTGATTTTAATTGGATTGACAATTGATTTTAAATTAAAGGCTGTATTTCGAAGATGAAGTCTGCCGGAAAGATCAATTGGTGAAAAATTGATTTTTTTTAAAAAATCCCTTACCTGTTTTCTGGAATCATTATGATCTGCAATGAAAAATATTTCATCTTCATTGCTGCAGCTCATGCAGCTGTTTTTTGCTTTGAGATTAACAGGATTGAATAACTTTACCACATGGGCTTCGGGTACCAGCCAAGCCGTAATTTTATAGGTCATAGCATTGGTAATGCCTGATAATAGCGATAGTGGGTCAAATATTAAAGTGGAGGTATGTATGATTAATTTTCCAGACATATCCGGGAGCGCCTTAATTATTCTTTCTAAATCATCTTTGGCAATAAACAACAGAACGATCTCCATATCGGCTGCCTGCTCAAGTGAGCAGAGCTGTATATCAGCTCCCATTTTTTGAGTCACCTCCCGGATAAGGCTGTTTCCTTTTGGATTGTATATCTCAACTTTACAGCCTGCCTCTGCTGATCTGAATGCCAGTTCTAAAGTAAGACTGCTGATTCCTATGATTCCAATTTTCATAATTTGCGGTTTAATTATAATTTATAGTTCATAAAACTTAACAGTAGCGGCCGGGGTGATTTGAATATAATTTATAATAAAAATAGTATTAATGTTTTGTTTTTCAGCAGGTATTTTTACCTGTTTTACAGTTGTTTTTCTTTTCTGATTTTTAGTAAGATTTCTTAAAAATTATCTGCTGTATTAAGCGGTTTTTACAGGTAATGATTTGATTGTTAGTTGTTTTTGTGAAATAGGTACAGGGTATATCAGGGGCTTAAAATCCAAAGAAACAGCTGTCAGTTTACTATTTTTTTTGTAATTTTTCAGGCGCAGGCTAATTGAAAAATACCGTATGATTTATTTTCAGAAGGCCTTTTAGGGTTATGCAGCTTTTATCTGAAGCCGGATCAAGGACAATATACCCCTTATCATCCAAAAGGATCAGCGCATCTAAAATTTTTGCATGGTTTTCCCTTTGGGCGGAAATATTCTCGGTAAATGACCTCAGAACATTATAAGGGGGGGCAATTAGTGATGCCAGCTCTTCCAGTGTGCAGCTTCCGGGGTAACTCTGGGCAAGTTTACTTAGTATGCTGTCAGAATAAAGGGATGATTTTTCCAAGATATAATGGTTTAAATTATAACATAATAGCTTTGCATAAAGATACAAAGATTTCATTGTCATTTAAATACTTTCCCTGACAGCTGAGTTCAAATTAGCATCATTGTGCTGTTATTGGTTTATTTTTTCTTTATGATACTGCTTTAGCCATTTTTCCATTTTCTGCAACAACTGGATTTCATTCAGGTCAGCTGACGGGTTGGAAAGTCCTGTAACGGTCCTCTGGTAGTTAAATCTTTTATCCTCAAAGGAGCAGGTAAATTTTAGGAACTCGTTGTGTATGACCAGCCATTTGTTCTGCTTCCTGGCAGGCAGTCATTTAAGAATATAAGTGTGCAAAAAGTGAAAATTATAGGATATAAGTATAACGATGAGCTTAAAGCAGGGCTGAAATTTAAAGTTTATTCCGTTTGATTCTCGCTTTTAGTTTCCTTTGAACCGCGTCTTACAATCATATAAAACTCTTTTAGATGCCACCAGGCAGGGCACATCTCAAGGTCTCCTTTATAATGGTATATAGTGAGAAAACAGCTTTTAAGGAAAAGCTGGGAATCTGTGATTCTCGCCCATGGCTTTAACTCCACTTCCTCAGGCGGGGGAGTGGTGTCAAAATAGCGTTTTATTTCTTCTGGGGTCATGGGGCAAAATTAGGTAAAAATTGCAGAGAGGGCAAGGGCGGAGGGGTTTTGTTGGCTTAAAATTTAAGTTATCTTCTCTGCTTTTGTTCCAACTATACTGGCAGTCATCAAATTACTATGCCGAATTTATTTTACTTTTTAGAATCAGTTTCAAACCCCTGGGATGGGTCATTCTCTATAAGGTCCTTTTCTATATCCTTCTCGGTTATGTCTTTGGGGTCGCTTTCGGGTTTCTTTTAAGGGTTCTCCGGGTCATAGGGGGTGCCCTTTGGACCTGTGCTTTTTGGGTCTTTGTTTTGGTTTTGAGAATTACGGTTGTCCTTGTCGTAATTTTTCGCTGTATCTGAATTTGTCATTTTATTTGCTGATCACTAATTTTTTTAGGTTTAATCTTATTTTTTAGGAGCTTTTCCCCGCTATCCGTTCCAATCTTTTGTGCCGAACTCCGGCACAAAAGGATTTCCACTGCACACGAGCGAAGCGAACTGGCGAAGCAATCGGGGCTAGGGCTGCTGAGGAGCCCGGCTTTTTAGACTAATAAAAATAAGCGAGATTATAAAAAAATGGCTCCAATTGTCTTCAATTGGCGCTATTTGGCTTGTTTGTGACCTCTACGGGACAAATTTCTATAAAATTTATGGAAGATTTAAAGATATTGGCCTACTACATGTAGGCGCTGTCTTTCATTGGCTTAGTAAATTTGGTTTGGATGTCCTGCTGGGGATGATGCCGATTTATAATTTATAATTACTGTAAATCTCGTATTGGCTTAGCTATTGAAAAATGTAATTTTTATTGAAAAATTTAGTCGGAGAAAGAGGGATTCGAACAAAACCGTCACAACCCGCTTTTATACTGCATTTCTAATATTTTCTAACTGCTGCGCCACGATTCTGCCACCGAAATTTTCGCTGTTTTTAAAAATATTGAAACTCTTCGGATGGCATTTCCGTTTAAATTTCCGTTTAAATTCTGTAATTAATTCAGAGACAAAATTACGCTTTTTTATGACAAGCGATGACAAATATTTTAAATCCGTTTATGTTATGTGACATAGAATTGAAGGATAATGAATTTTAATTTTTGTGACAAAAAAGTATCCACTCCATTAAAGCGCTTATATAATTCTTCCATACACAAAATAAATTTCTTAAGAGGGATTCACACATTGATAAATAAGAACATCATGATGTGGATATTATATGTAACCGGAACTTAACTACTTTTTACTTCTCTTATGGGTATTTTAGATCTTGTAGTTATACCTAAAAGAAAATTTTTATTGATTTTTAGTTTACAAATTGATGTGAAGGGTACTTATAAACTACAATTGCAACAAATGAGGTAGTGTTATGACACAAAGGCGCACCTTGAGGCAACGGAGTTTTAAGGATATTTGTAAAAAGTATTTGTGTTTTTTTTATTAACTATTGAAAAATAGTATTTAAAAAAAACAAATACTTTAGTTAATAGGCTGATTATTAGGGAAATTGCTAATTATGATATATTCCATTCATTATCGATGTCAGCAATATAGACCCTGCAAAACCATTCTTTCCAGAGACTATCAATTTATAAACAATTACTGTTTGTGATCAAAGTATTAATTGTGAAATAAGTCAAAATTTAGATAAGTGAAAGACTAGTTTCAAAACGGAATGAATAAAATAATAAACTTGGTTAGTTTGTAGACCGGGGAGGTTTTAATAGTCTCCCTGGTTTATTTTAATAACTAATTAAAAATTAAAAATTTTTTTAAAAAAAAATATAATGCCTGCTTTTTTTTACTGTAATCTCAGTATTTAGAGATTTAAAAGTGTCATTGTCATTTTTGGATAAAAATAAAACTTATGAAGTACATATTTATGCTGATGCGACTGGAACGGACCAAACGCAAAATCCAGGATTAGTTGCTATTATTAAAAAAATAGTAAAAGCTCCAGATAGTATATTATTGCAATTAAGTGCGGCTGGGGTACAGCCATTCGTTTTAAGAAACTATAATTATAAAATTAATAAAATGAAAAAAAACTGTTTATTATTATTTAGCTTACTATATCTCAATAGTGTTGCGACATTTGGGCAAAATATAAAAGTTAAAAAAACGGCTTCTAATGAAAGGATTATAAAAGTTGATTATAATAAAAGTACTGGAGCATTGAATACTATGTTCAAAGAATGCGTGGGAGCAGGAAGAGCCAATGAAGGATTGCGAGCCGATTGGCAACAACAATTGACATTAGCGAAAAAAGACTGTGATTTCAAATATATCAGGATGCATGGTTTATTGACCGATGACATGGCTGTTTATACAGAAGATAATAAAGGAAATCCAGAATACAGTTACCAATATATTGATGTTTTGTATGATTTTTTACTAAGCATCAATGTAAAGCCATTTGTGGAATTAGGTTTTATGCCGTCAAGATTAGCAAGTGGAGACAGAACTATTTTTTGGTGGAGAGGAAATGTGACTCCTCCAAAAGATTATAAAAAATGGGAAGATTTAATTCGCAATCTGACCCAGCATTTTACCGAACGTTATGGTGAAGAAGAAGTGAAAACTTGGTATTTCGAAGTTTGGAATGAACCGAATTTGTCTCCTGGTTTTTGGACAGGTACGCAGGCTGACTATTTAAAATTATATGAGTACACTGCTAAGGCTGTAAAAAGTGTAAATCCTGCCTACAAAGTTGGAGGTCCGGCTACGGCTGGAGCAGCTTGGGTTCCTGAAACCATCGATTTTTGCAGTAAAAATAATGTGCCAATAGATTTTATTTCTACACATTCTTATGGAGTTGGGCAAGGCTTTTTAGATGAATTTGGAGGATCTGGAACAGTTTTGAGTAAAGAAGCGTCAAGTGTGAGTGGTGATGTAATTAATTCTCGTAAACAAATTTCTTCTTCGGATAAACCAAACTTAGAATTGCATTATACTGAATGGAGTTCGTCTTACACTCCAGCAGATCCTTTTCATGACAGTTATCATTCGGCAGCTTATATTCTTCAAAAATTAAAACAAGTGGGCAATGCTGCAAACTCGATGTCGTATTGGGTTTTTACCGACATTTTTGAAGAACCAGGACCAAGATTTGCACCTTTTCATGGTGGATTCGGATTGATGAATACTCAAGGAATTAAAAAAGCAGCTTATTTCTCGTATGATTTTTTGAATAAATTGGGAACAACAGAACTGCAAAATACGGATAGTTCTTCATTGGCCACCAAAAGCAAAAATGGAAATATTCAGGTTTTGTTTTGGGATTTCACTTATACGTTACCAGCTCGTACAAATAATCAGCAATATTATATAAAAGATTTACCGTCAAAACCCAAAGCAAGTGTAAAAGTTGAATTGACAGGACTTGAAAAAGGTATATACAATTTAGAGATATACAAAGTTGGCTACAAAGTTAATGATGCTTACACAGATTATCTGGCAATGGGAAAACCAAGCCAGTTAACAAGGCAACAAGTAAATGCGCTTAAAGAAAAAAATAACGGTGATCCAATTGCTACAGAAATAGTAACAGTTGGATCAGATGGAAATTATAGCAAGAATTTTGACATTAATGAAAATGATGTTTTTTTATTAAATCTTGTTAAATTATAATTATTATTAAACGATAATAATAAACAGTATAGTTTTCAACTTTTTATCCAGCTTCAGCAGCTTTGGCGGCCGTCTAAAGATGAGGGGAAGAAAGCGAAAACGGTACCTGCTCTTTTTTGGGCTGGTGCTTTCTTTTGGCTGACGACCTACTTTGGAATAGAGGGAGACCAACCTATTGAATTGAAAGTAGCAAATTACTTACTGACCAAAAGTGTTCTTATAAAAATATAAGATTGAACGACTGGAACAGCCGAACGAAACAAAGGAAACTACCGTAGTGAGACCGCTTGATTGCCTATTTTTAGGATGCTTCACATAACTAAATCTTCTTTTTTAAAACATTATAGTTATTTTCTTAGATAACTAGTTAATCTAAGCAATATAGCACCAATAGTCTACAAAAAATAAAGGTAGAGTTTTTTGCTCTGTTTTTTTAAATCTTTATCTACAACATGACATTACAGGATATGGAATCGGACCTTAATATATAGTTTTACGCATTTTAAATTTAATATTAATTATCTAAGTAATTTATCACAAAATAACAACCCTAATGAAATCAACCAAATTAGTAATAATTCTATTCCTGGGCTTAATTTTCTCGCTAAAAGCACAAGTAAATGCTTGGGAGGCAAAATGGATAACCGATCCCAACTGTCAAAATGCTTCAAATACTTGGTATAACTTTAGAAAAAACTTTTCTTTAGAGAAAGTACCTGCTTCAGCGATTGCTAAAATTGCGGTGGATAGTAAATATTGGTTATGGATAAACGGGGAAATGGTTGTTTTTGAAGGAGGACTAAAACGTGGACCAAATCCAAATGACACATATTATGATGAAGTTGATATTTCAAAATATTTAAAAGTAGGCGGAAATTCGGTTTCTGTTTTAGCTTGGTATTTTGGTAAAGATGGATTTTCGCACAAGAGTAGTGGTACTTTTGGATTTGTTTTTGAATGTATCACACCAGAAATGAAGATTTTAAGCGATGAAAGCTGGAGCGTACTTCAAAATTTAGCTTATGAAACATGTCCTGCCCCATTTCCTAATTTCAGACTTTCGGAATCCAGTATTCGTTATGATGGAAGACAAGATTTAGGATTATGGTATAAACCTGAATATGATGCAAGTAAATGGCGTAAAGCTAAAATTCTGGGAACAGTACCTATGGCTCCTTGGAACAATCTAGTGTTACGTCCTATTCCTTTATTTAAAGATTTTGGTAAAAAAGCATATACCAATAATTTAAAATTTCCAATTGAATGTAAAACAGATACAATAATTACAGCTGTTTTGCCAGCAAATTTGCAAATAACTCCTTATTTAAAAGTAGAAGCTCCTGATGGAAAGTTAATTGATATAAAGACTGATAATTTTATAGGCGGAAGTCAAATAAATATGTATGCTGAATATATAACACGTCAAGGTGAACAGGAATATGAAAGTCTTGGATGGATAAATGGACAAAAAGTATTTTATTCAATTCCAAAAGGGGTTAAGGTGCTAGATTTAAAATATAGAGAAACAGGTTATAATACCGAATTTGCTGGTAATTTTTCTAGTTCAGATGATTTTTTAAATCGTCTTTGGCAAAAATCATTGCGTACTTTGTATGTGACTATGCGTGATACTTATATGGATTGTCCTGACCGAGAACGTGCACAATGGTGGGGAGATGAAGTAACTGAAGGTGGTGAAGCTTTTTATGCATTAGATACTAAAAGTCATTTGCTTTTTAAGAAAGGCATGTACGAATTAATAGGATGGCAAAGAAACGATAACACCTTGTTCTCGCCGATACCAGCAGGCAATTGGGATCAAGAATTACCAACTCAAATGCTTACAGCTATTGGGTATTATGGCTTTTGGAATTATTACCAGTACACAGGTGATAAACAGGCTATTTTTGATTTATATGAAGGTGTTCAAAAATATTTAGACGTATGGAAAATTAATGATGAAGGCACTTTAATTTTACGAAATGGTGGTTGGACTTGGGGAGACTGGGGCAACGATAAGGATATGGAACTAATTTTTAATACAACTTATTATATGGCATTAAAAGGCTCTTACAATATGGCTATATTGCTCGGAAAAACAGACGATGCTACCAAACATAAGATTGCAATGGATAATTTAAAGTTAGCTTTCAATAAAAATTTCTGGAATGGTAAAGCTTATCGTGATCCTAATTATAACGCAAAAACTGATGACCGTGGCCAAGCTTTGGCAGTTGTAGCTGGACTGGTTGATGCAGATAAATATCCTGCTATTTTTGAAGTCTTAAAAGTAGAAGAACACGCTAGTCCTTATATGGAAAAATATGTACTGGAAGCACTTTTTCAAATGGGTTATGGAGAATATGCTATTGAACGTATGAAAAAACGTTTTGGAGAAATGGTTAATAATAAACAATACTCAACACTTTTTGAAGGCTGGGGTATCGGAAAAGATGGATATGGAGGAGGCACAACAAATCATGCTTGGAGTGGGGGAGGTTTAACTATTTTATCTCAATATTTATGTGGAATTGCGCCAATAGAGCCAGGATACTCAGTTTTTCAAATAGCTCCACAACCATCGGGAATTAAGGAAGCCTTAACTACTGTACAAACAGTTAAAGGAGAAATTAAAAGTAGTTTTATTAATAAAAATGATAGGTTTGAATTGTTGGTTGAAGTTCCTTATGGTACAACAGCAGTAATAGGTATCCCAAACTATAATTTTGATTTTATTACAGCTAATGGAAAAAAAGTATGGGTAAAAGCTAAATATTTATCAAATAAAAAGGTTTTGAAATATGAAGATAATTCTAAACAGCATATAAAATTTACAGTTAGAGAAGGAACTTGGAAATTTATTGCTACTAAATAGTTTAGATATAATTTTCAAAAATTATCTATGAGTGTCGATTTAAATAGTTTAAAAATCCAAAATTTTTTTTGAAAAATAAATTATATTTTTAACCCAATATTCCCCCCTCTATCTTAAATTTTTAATTTGATTATTTTGTATGAAAAAAAGAGTAAGACAAGTGTATGCAAATCTAATTGTATTATTTTGGATAGTTTCTTTCCAAAGCATTACAGCTCAGTCTCCCTATGTTTTTCATCATTTAGAAACTAATCAAGGGCTTTCAAATAATAATGTTGAAGCTATTTTAAGAGATAGTTATGGATTTCTTTGGGTAGGTACAGAGTCAGGGTTAAATAGATATGATGGATATAGTTTTAAGGTTTATACTAAGCAAGCTGGTGTTGCAAATACCCTTTCTTCTAATGATATATTTGGACTACAGGAAGATGATTTGGGAAATATTTGGGTAGATTTAGGATATAGATATATGGTGTATAAAAGAGATAAGGATTCTTTTTTAGATGGAAAGGAGTTCTTACTCAATCTGGGGATTAAGTCGGATGATAAAAGTAAAATTTATATTGATACAAATCATAATCTCTGGGCGCTTAACAATAAGAAAGCTTATTTCTATAATATAAAGAAAAAAAGAATTACTGTTTTCAAGTTAAATACACCATTAAAAGAATTTTCTACATCCGAGATAACAGATAGTAACGAATTCTTGTATATCATTCAAGATTCTAGTGTTTGCTGGAAATTGAATAAAAAATCTGGTGTTTTGACTTTTATAAAGTTACCTGTTTTTATAAAAAAAGATATTGTAAATACAAGTGAGATTTTTAGGATTTTTACAGATAGTAATAATTGGTTATGGCTTTATTCGAGTAAAACAGAAGAGATTTTTTATAAAAAGAATTCCATTGAAGAATGGAAAAGCTTAAAATTGATCTCAGGATTAAAAACAGAAACCAATAATGTGACTAGTTTTATTGAAAAGCAGCCAGGGCAAATCTGGATTGGAACTGACCACAAAGGACTTTTTGTATATGACAAAGGAAAAAATACAATAAAAAACATTGTATATGATCCATGGATAGAAACGGGTTTGTCTACTAATAATGTAAGTTATCTCTATAAAGATAACAATGAAACGATCTGGATTGGACACAGTAAAAAAGGACTTTCATATTATCATGAAAGTTTTCGAAATTTTATCAATTTCAAACCTGCGGAATGTTCTGATATAAGCACAGTAATGCAAGATTACCAGGGAAATATATGGATAGGTACTGATGGAAATGGATTGTATATCAAAGAGAAAAAATCAGAAATCATTAGAAAACTTGACGTGCCAAACATTGCTATAGTTTCTATATTAGAAGACAAAAAGCATCGTGTTTGGATCGGTACTTATCTGAATGGACTTTTTTGTTATGAAAACGAAAAAATGCTTCATTATACAACAAAGAACAGTAAGCTGTCTAATAACAATATTTGGAGTTTAAAGGAGGATAGATATGGAAATGTATGGATAGGGTCTTTAGGAGGAAAAATTCAATTATTAGAATCAGAATCTGCTAATTTTGACTCGGTAATTTCACCATTTGATGATGTAGTTTTTGTGATGGATATGTTTTATGATGGGGGTGATAAAATGTATTTTGGTACTGTATATGGTCTTTTAGTGATTGATATTACAAATGAGAAAAAGATTTCATATTATGGAAACAAGAAAGAGAGTCAATATTTTTTCCAAAAGCAAGTTTTAAATGTATATAAAGATAAGCGAGGAATTATATGGATAGGAAATAAAGAAGGACTAACTATTTGGGACCAAAAAAAAGACACTCTTTATTACTTTAATAAAGAAAAAGGATTATGCGATAATTCAATTAGAGGCATAACAGAAGATAATCTCAATAATATTTGGGTAACAACTAGTAATGGACTTTCGATAGTTACTGTTAAGCCAGCGTTAAATGGAAAACTTACTTTTTCAAGTAAAAATTACTCCATTAAGGATGGTCTTATAGACAATTATTTTAATAGCCATGCAATTTGCAAGTTACAAAATGGTGATATCCTACTGGGGACTGGAGATGGATATACTATTTTGAATCCCAATAAAATGTTTGAGAAAGATCAATCTAAGGCAAAAGTTATATTTACGGATTTGACTGTAGGCAATAATACTATTCAAGTTGACTCAATTTATAATGGACATAAGTTGCTCAAATATCCTATGCAATTAACCTCTGAACTAGAATTTAAACATGATGATAAACTTATTTCTTTAAAGTTTACTACAGGAGATTTATTAAATGCTGATAAGGTAAAATATGTTTATAAAATAGAAGGATTTAATAACCAATGGATGCCTACTCAAGGAAATAAAATAGAGATATCCTCGCTTCCTTCGGGTGATTATAAACTTTTAATAAAAGCTTCTAATAGTGATGGTGTTTGGAATAATGTTCCTTCAGAATTGCTTATAACTGTACTGCCTCCTTTTTATTTTTCAATGTGGGCTTTCATACTTTATACCTTTTTAATTATTACAGCGATATCATTTATTGTTCATAAGGCAAGAGAACGACAACTTGCTAATCTTGAACAGCATAGAGTCCTTATGGATCATGATAAAAAAATGCATATTAATGAGATGAAATTGAGGTTTTTTACCAATATTAGTCATGATTTGCGAACTCCACTTACACTTATTATTACGCCTTTGCAGATTCTATTAAAAGAAACGGGTAACGAAAGTATGCGAAAAAAATTAGCTGTGATGTATAAAAATGCCCAACAATTGATGGCGTTAATAAATTCGTTGCTTGATTTTCATAAATTGGATGTCGGAGTAGAACGATTACATCTAAAGTCTGGTGATTTTGTTGTTTTCATTAATGAAATTTTCAACTCCTTTTGTGTTTATGCAGATGAACGAAATATAAATTTTATTTGGCAAAAGGATGTAGAAAGTTTAGAAATGCAGTTTGATCACGATAAAATACGAAAGATACTCACTAATATCCTTTCAAACGCATTCAAGTACACTTTAGACGGAGGAACTATTAGTGTTTGTGTAAAACAAGTAGATGATAATAAAGTTGCTGTAAGTGTTGCTGACTCAGGATCAGGGATTAGTAATCTTGAAAAAGAGCTTATTTTTGAACGTTTTTATCAATCCCAGCAAGAGCAAGAAAAAACAGGGGCTGGTATTGGTTTACATATTGTATATGAGTATGTTAATCTTCATGGGGGAGCTGTAAATGTTACTGATAATGTACCTCATGGAAGTATTTTTACCTTCCAAATTTCAATAAAATCAGTTGATATTAATATTACTGAAAAATATTTAGCAAAAAATCTTTTAAATGATTTTGATGTACAAGATGAAGGAAAAATAAAATCGGCTGCAGATAAGAAGATATTACTTTTTGTTGATGATAATAAAGATTTTTGTGAGTTTATAAAAGATAATCTAGGAGAATTATATACAGTAATAACAGCTAATAATGGAGAAGAGGCAATAAAAATGTTGCGTAAATTTAATGTAACCATTATTGTAAGTGATGTAATGATGCCTATAATGAACGGAACAGAGCTTTGTAAGCAGGTAAAAACAAATATTCATTGGTCTCATATTCCAGTTATCCTATTAACAGCACGTACTGCAGAAGAATATATTATGGAAGGATTAGAACTAGGTGCGGATGATTATATAACCAAACCATTTAATTTTGATATACTAAAATTACGTATTCAAAAATTTGTAGACTGGACGGAGAAAAACCACGTTTCATTTAGTCAAAAATTAGATGTATCTCCTGTAGAAATTACCATTACCTCGTTAGATGAAGCCCTGATAGCGAAAGCTATTAAAGTTGTAGAGGAACATATAAGCGATATCGAGTTTTCTGTAGAAGCCCTTAGCTTGGCTTTAGGTTTGAGCCGTGGTCATTTATACAAAAAGTTAATTGCCATTACCGGTAAAGGACCAATAGAATTTATCCGAACAATTAGATTGAAACGCGGCCGTCAGCTTCTTGAAAAAAGTCAAATGCAGATTGCTGAAATAGCATACAAAGTAGGATTTAATTCTCCGAAAAGATTTGCAAAGTACTTTCGGGAAGAATTTGGTTCTTTGCCTTCAGAGTATTTACGTAACTATAGGGACCAATAATATATTTACTTGGTTGGTTAGAATTAAAAAATATCTCATCCGAAAAAAGCATAAAGGATTATTGAAAAACACAAATTTTAAACAGCAGTAAGCTTTGATTTACTGCTGTTTTTTGTTTTTATAAGTACCCCATTCTAAATACAATTTTGACTGTATTTTTAAAGAATAAGTATGTAATTGGAATAATAAGAGATTTTTTAGTGTTAAAATAATTATTTTAAACATTAACAAATATGAATATGTAATAAAATAGAATTTTTTTATGGCAATTTCAGCAATTGGTAAAGTATTTTGATACAAAACTACTTTAATTTGATATTTTATTCCCGTTAATTTTTTTATTAAAAAAATTTTTATCAACTATAAATCATTTTTTTTCATTATTAAAAAAAAACATTATCACTTCCTTCCTTTTTTTATAAAGTTTTATGGTTTTTGCACAATAGAATTGTGCCCAAGCGATTAAGTTGGCATAATCTTAAGTGTTTAGTACGGCTATTGGAAAACCCGATTTTGTAAAAGCATAAACTATAATGCAAGACTGTGTCAGCCAGAAAGTTGTTACGTCAAGAAAAAAATAATATATAAAAAATAAAGTTTGAGATCGATTATTATACATCGAAATTTAATACAGCAAAAGAGGGCATATTAAGTTTAGAATTATTCAACTATAGATTAAATTAATTACAAAAATGTTGCTTATCATAATGTAGTATTTATTTGCATATCCAATCTAATTCTGACAAACTGTAAACTCCCCGAAATTCTATTTAATCAAGCAATAAAACTCTCAATAAAACCCGAACCCTTAAGAAGCTGTCTTTTTTTATTGAAAAAGACAGCTTCTTAGTTTCTTTTAAATAATAGAAAATTGATTTTATTATTAAAACTATAATTTTTTAAGGAATTAAATATTGTAATGAAATAAATAAAGTGTTTTTTTTATGTAATTACAATAATTGCAACAATTGATGCAGTCTTATGATACAAAAAGAACCGTTGTTTGGTGTTTTTTTTTTATTTATTTGACCCAATGTTACATGAATAATGCTTTCGATAATGAAATAATAAATATGAGAATATTTCAAGATAAAAAAACATCTTTTGATGTAAAATAAATAACCAACTTAACTAACAAAACCAATCAATTATGAATGAAAAACATGTAATTCGACGCTTTGTGAAAGCGAAAAAACTTTTTAGTAAATATGCCTTTCTGCTGATGCTTTGTTCATTTAGCTTTGCGTCAGCTCAAGGTTCTGAAGAAAAAATTACAGGTACTGTATTAGAAGGCACAAATAGTGAGCCAATTTTTGGAGTTACCGTTGCTCTAAAAGGAAGTAAAAATATTACTTCTACAGATGTTACAGGGTCATTTTCTATAGTAGCTAAAATTGGCGAGACGCTTATCTTTAGTTATATAGGCTTTACCAAGCAAGAAGTAAAGATTACCAGCAATAATTTAACCATTCGTTTAAAAGAAGATGTAAAATCATTAGATGAAGTTGTGGTAATTGGTTATGGTAAGTCAAAAAGAAGAGATATTACTGGTTCAGTTTCTTCAATTTCTGGTAAAGACATTACACAAACAAGCCCTACAACATTTGATCAGGCATTGCAAGGTAAAGTTGCTGGTGTTATTGTGCAGCAAATATCAGGTCAACCAGGCGGAGGAGTATCTATACAAATACATGGTATATCTTCCATTAGTGGGACTAACTCGCCATTATATGTTATAGATGGTGTTGTAATTCCACCTACAAATAATCCTGGAAATGGTTCTAATCCATTAAATACGATCAATCCATCTGAAATAGAATCAATAGATGTATTAAAGGATGCTTCGGCCACTGCTATTTATGGTTCTCAGGCAACCAATGGTGTTGTTGTAATTACTACTAAAAGAGGTAAATCAGGCCCACCAAAAATATCTTTTGAGGGTTATTTTGGTTTTCAACAGGTACCTTCTAGGCTTAATACAGTAAGTTTACAACAGATTGCAACATTTCTAAACGAAAGAGCTGATGTATGGGGTTTTGATAAGAGACCTGAATTTGCTAATCCGGCATATTTAGGTAAAGGTACTGATTGGCAAAGTGAATTGTTTCGTAATGCGCCTCAAAGCAATTATTCACTTTCTGTAAACGGTGGAGATGACAGAACTCAATATTTATTTTCACTCGGTTATTTCGATCAAGAAGGAATTGCTTTAGGATCTAATTTTAAAAGATATTCTGTCCGTTTAAATTTGGATAATAAGACGACAAGCTGGCTTAAAATAGGTACTAGCATTCAATTAGCAAATGTTGTTGAAAATGTAACTACTTCCAATTCAGGTGTAATTCAAGATGCTTTAAGATTAACACCCGATGTTCCAGTAAATAACGCTGATGGTAGTTGGGGTGGTATTTCTAATACTTCTGATTGGGTTATTCCAGTGGTAAATCCAGTCGCTATGGCTACTATTAATACCAATATGAACTATAGATATCAAATATTTGGTAATGCGTATGCCGAAATAAGATTTTTCAAAGATTTATCACTGAGAAGTGAGGTTTCTGGAAATTATGATTTTAATACAAATAAATCGTTCAGACCCCAAACTACTTTTGGAAAATTTACCACTCCTGATCCAACTTCAGGATCATTTAGCTATAATCAAAATATTAATACTGTTATACGAAATTATTTTACATATAGCCATAGTTATGGTAAAAGTAATATTAATGTTGTGGTCGGTCACGAGGCTAATTTAAATTCTAATGCAAATGTGTCTGCTGCACGTTCTATTTTTCCTTCTAATAATGTGCAATCTGTTTCCAGTGGTGATCCCACTACGGCCACAAATGGTAGTACATTTGGTGACGGTTCTTATGAATCTTATCTTGGTCGTATTAATTTTAACCTTTTAGATAAATACCTGTTTACGTTGAATATACGTGAAGATGGTTCTTCAAATTTTCCAACAGGAGCAAGATGGGCAGCTACATCTTCTGGTGCCTTCGCTTGGAAAATAAAGAATGAAAAATTTTTAGAAAATGTAAAAGTTGTTAATGATTTAAAGTTACGTCTTGGCTATGGTATAACCAATAATCAAGGTATACCAGGAAACACTTTTGTTTCTCAACTTACTACAGTTCCAAACGGCTTGTCTGGTATAGCACAGTATCAAAGTAATTTGGCTAATCCCAATGTGCATTGGGAAACAACAAAAAATGGTAATATAGGATTGGATGGTACTTTTTTTAATTCTAAAGTAAATTTTTCGGTTGATGTTTATGACCGTTTTACAGATGGTCTTTTATTGAAAGTACCACTTCCAGAGTATTCCGGTACAAATACAGGTTGGTCGCCAGGTTCGATGAGTGCACCTTATGTAAACGTTGGTTCTGTTAGTAATAAAGGAATTGATGTTAGAGTAGGAACTACTAATATTAGCACTGAAAATTTTAATTGGAAAACAGATATTACCATATCTCACAATGTTAATGAAGTAATGAGCTTAGGTAATGGTGGTGAAGATGCAAGCCTGCAAAAAGATGTTTCAAGAACAGTAGTAGGTAAACCTGTTGGGTCATTTTATGGCTATGTGTATGATGAGATATATGCTACTGCTAGTGATTTTCAAACACATGCCTTGCCGGCTGACCAAAGCTTAATTCCTCGTCCAGTTACAAAATCCTATGGTGGTATTTGGTATGGAGACCGCATGTACAAAGACTTAAATGGGGATGGAATTATTGACACAAGAGATCAAACTTTCTTAGGTTCTCCTTTACCTAAATTACAATTTGGATTCAATAATACGGTTTCCTATAAAAATTTTGATCTTAATATTTTCTTTAGTGGAAGTGTTGGTAACAAAGTGTACAATCAAGTAGCCTTGTCACAAAACAATCCTTTAAATAACACCAGTTATTTTGTAGGTGTGTTAGATTATGCCCGAACTGCTTTGATCGACCCTAATGGTAGTGATAGTGATGTAAACAATGTTTATGTTACCAACCCAAATACCACTATTCCTAGTCTAAGAAATGATGATACCAATGAAAATAGCCGTATGACTAATATTGCTTTGGAAGATGCTTCGTTTATCCGTTGTAAGAACATAACCTTAGGATATAATTTTCCTAAAAAAATATTGGAGAAAGTGCATTTAGACTCTGTAAGATTTTATGCCAATGTTACCAATGTATTTATTATAACAAAATATAGTGGCATGGATCCTGAAATTGGTTCTTGGGATCCGCTTCAAGCAGGTTATGATGCAGGTTATTATCCTCAGGCAAGGTTATATACTTTCGGTTTTAATGTTAGATTATAACAAAATGAAATATGAATCGCTCTAAATATTTTGTTTGCTTGCAATTGAAAAATTATCGGACTCTAATTAAAATAGCATTAATTACATATATGAAATTTCTATTGACTAAAGCATATTGTACAAGTAAAATATTTCGAATGCAATTCATTAAATGTTAACAAAATATAAAATATTTAAAATATGAAATCAACAAATAAATTAATTACTCTTATACTATTGCTTGTGGTTATAGTTGGATGTAGTGAGGACTTTCTTGACCGTCCGTCTCAATCCCAGATAAGCGCCAATAATTTCTATAAAACAACTAGCGATATGAGATTGGCTACAGCTAGCCTATATTCAGCTGCTTGGGGGCAATGGAATAATGGTGCAATGTTAAATCTTGGCGATGTTTTGTCAGGAAATGGAACTACAGGTCAATATCAGGGTGCTGATCAAATTCAACTTTACGCACATAGTCTTTCCGCTTCTAACAGTATTGTGAGAAGCGCATGGGTAGGTATGTATAATGTTATTGGTCAATCCAACAATACAATTCTAGGTATAGAGCAATATGCTCCAGCTACTATTTCCGAAATTGATAAAAAAGCGGCTATTGCCGAAGCAAGGTTTATAAGAGGTGTAGCTTATTTTTATTTGGCTATTCATTGGGGTGCTGTTCCTATTGTTGAGGATAATAGTAAATTAATTGATAATCCATTAATTTATCGTGCAATTATTTCCGATGTATATAAATTCGTAACTAACGATCTTACTTATGCAGCAGAGAACCTTCCAGTTATGGATGAAAAAGGCCGTGTAACCAAATGGTCTGCGCAAGGTATGTTGGCCAAAGTATATTTAACTATGGCATGTTTACAACAAACTGGCGGATCTCGAAAACAAGAGTACTTAGATAAAGCTAAGCTATATGCAGGCAGTGTATGTAAAAACAGCGGGTTAATTCTACATCCAAGTTATTATGATTTATTCAGAGTACAATTTAACGATGTTCCAGAAGATTTATTTGCTTTACAATGGACTGCACCTGCGGAGTATAATTTAGGTAATATTTTGAACAACCTTGCGCCATCTGCTGATCTTATGCCTCAAAAAACTGGAGCATGGTCTTCAATGCATCCTACATACGAGTTTTATTTAGCGTATACTGCTCAGGATTCTATAAGACGTAAAGCCACTATGATGCTTACTGGAGATAAATATCCTGAATTAAATGCTGCTGGTGGTGGTTATAAAGCAACCGGTACATATATGAAAAAACACATTATTGGTAACGATAAAGACAACAGTTCGCCTCTTATGTCTTGGTCGGCATCACCTGAACATAATGCGATTCTTCGGTTAGCAGATGTGTATTTAATTTATGCCGAAGCTATTTTGGGAAATAGTAATAGCACAACAGATGCAGATGCATTACTTTACTTTAATAAAGTGCGTGAAAGAGCAGGTATCAATCCAGTTACGAGCTTAAATTATGTTGCTATTCTTAACGAAAGACATATTGAGCTAGGTTATGAAGGTCAATATTGGATGGACTTGGTAAGACTTTCTTATTGGAATCCTGTTAAGGCAATTAATCTTTTAAACGCACAAGATAGACGTTTGTTTACATATGATCCTATACTTAAGGAGGCTACACCAGATGAGACAACAATAGCAAGCGTTATCCCTGCAACAGTTAGTTCATTTACATTGCAAATACCAGCTACTGAGATGACAGCCAACCCAAAATTGGCGAAACCACCAGTTCCTTATTATTAATAATTAAAAACTATAATTATGAAAAATTTTTTAAATAAAAAAAATATTCATTATTTCCTAATGTTCTGCTCGGTTGCATTTTGTATCATCTTAGCATCTTGTAGTAATGATAATATGGGGACACCTGTCATTACTGGTGTAAGAAATTATGTTGCCTCTCCTAATGATACTATAATAGATAGTGCTGTCGCAAAAGAGCAGTATGTAGTTATTGAAGGACAGAATTTAGGAAGTGCACTTAGAATCTCTTTTAATGGTGTACCAGCTACATTCAATTACAGCTTCTTAACTCCTAATCATGCAGTTGTAAAAATACCAGCTATCGTTTTTTCGCAAATAGATGTGAACAAACTCTATACTATCGAGTATGTAACAAGTGAAGGCTCAACAACTTTTTCGTTTAAACTTGGTCCAGAGGCACCAGTTATAACAGCTATTTCTGATGTATTTACAGAACCTGCCGATTCAATTTTTATTTATGGTACTAATCTTGTTTTAATTAAAAAGTTGTCTTACGGAGGAACGGCAATTACTTCGTTTAAACCAAATGTTAGCGGGACTTCTGTTGGTTTTGTAATGCCAGCACCAGCACCTACCTCTGGAAATGTCGAAATAGATGCGTATGGTGGCATGGCTATTTTTAAAATAGCGGCAGATCCAATCATTTTTTCTATTTCTAACGAGAACGCTGCAGTAAATGATTCTGTTTTTGTTTATGGTCAATACCTTAAAGGAGTCGAATCCTTTTCTTTCGGTGGCACAACAATTTCTTCTTACAAATTAAACAATAATGGAAGTTCTATTGGTTTTGTTTTGCCATCATCACCACAAAAAGGGCCAGTAGCGATTACAACATCCTTTGGGTCGGTTACTACGTTTTATGATGTAAATGATATTTATGGTACATCATCATTATCCATTTGTGATGGGGGTGATAATTGGCAATTCTGGGCAGCAGATTTGTATAGTGGAGATCCAAGCTCTGGATGGCCTTCCTATACTCCTGATTTTCCAGGAACTAAATCCCAATTTTTGGTAATTGATCAAGGGACACTACTCGCTGGTGCTGGTCAGCCTTGGGATCGTGCCATAAGGTTGGATTCTAAAAATTGGGTGGCACAAGCCAATATTAATGATCCTGTTGAGAATTATGCTCTTAAATTTGAAATGAGTATCCCTAATGCTTGGAATGGCAGTTCAATGCTTATACAGACCGACAACGATACCTATACCTATAGGTGGGAACCATGGAAAATATCTGCTAATATTAGCAAAGCTTATAGTACAAAAGGCTGGATAACTGTCACCGTTCCTTTTACTGAGTTCCGTGCTAAAGATGCTGCACTCGGCGTAGGAAGAGGTAATTCAATGACAGAATTAATTAGTTTATTAGGTACTTCAGGAAAGAGTGGATTCTATTTATATGCACATAATTATAGTACTTCTGCAACAGCAACTGGCTTTAAAGCAGCATTTGATAACATCAGAGTTGTAAAAGTCAAATAAGTAAATCAATAATTAAAAATAGAGGGAATAAAATCTGTGGGTAAAACAGATAAATTGAATTTACCCACAGCTTTTAAAACAATAAAATTAACAAAAAGAAATAATAATGAAAAAAATTAAAAATCTTTACAAAATTGCAATGTTACTTTTTGTAGTAACAGCTGTCATTTCTTGTTCAAAGGATGATAGTGGTAAAGAAGCAAAACTAGTTGTTTCGACTGATAAGGCTGTTTTTGAGCCCGAAGGAGGCGTAATAGAATTTACTATTGACTCTAATGCAAAATGGAAAATAGAAAATTCAAATGAATGGGTGAAAATAGATCAAATAGCAGGCGACGATGGTACTACTACAGTCGCTTTGACGGCAGTTAAAAATCTTACAACCATTTCTAATTTGGCTGTTATTAGGATATCTGCCGATAATGGTCAAGCAAGGCGTATTACAATTAATCAACCACCTTATTTATACCCATCTTTTAATACGTCACCAATTGCACCAGATGCTACAGGTATGGGAAGTACGGCAACGGAAATAAATGCAGGTATTAAATTGGGAATCAACATTTGGAATACTATGGAAACTCCTGGTGATGAAACTACTTGGGGTAATCCTAAGATAACACAAAACCTAATTACTGTACTAAAAAGCGCTGGGTTTAATGCGGTACGAATTCCTTGTCAATATTGGGTTTCTCATGCTGATCATGCAACTGGAAAAATTGATGATACTTGGTTAAACAGGTTAAAGGAAGTGGTTCAGTATTGTGTTAATGAGGATATGTATGTGCTTGTTAATGATCACCATGATGGTTTTTCGGATTTTAAAGCGACTGGAGGACAATTAGATAGCATAAAAGCAATTCAGAAAATTATATGGCAACAAGTAGCTACTAAATTGCGTGATTTTGATGAAAAAGTAATGTTTGCAAGTAGCAATGAACCTGATGCTACAACATTAACTGAAGTTACCAATTTGCACGATTTTCACCAAATTTTTATCGATGCTGTCCGTTCTACAGGAGGGAAAAACGCTTATCGTACTTTAGTGCTACAAGTTCCAAATACATCTCTTGATTTAGCTCCTTTCTTTTCAGTTGGTGCAAATCCTGGTTTACCAGTTGATAAGGTGCCTAATAAATTGATACTTGAATTTCATTGGTACTCTCCACCAAATTTTTGTATACTTGGAGGAGATGCTAGCTGGGGAAGAGAATGGCGTTATTGGGGTAAAAACTATAAATCAACTACCGACCCCTTGCATAACTCAGATGCAGGATTAGAAGAAGATTATATGGAAAGTACCTTATTATTGGCTAGACAAAGATTTGTAGATAAAGGTATTCCCTTAATGATGGGTGAATTTGGTGTGCAATACCATGCTGATCATTGTCCAACTCCTGCAGATTCATTATTGTCTTTAAAGTCAACGGCACATTTCTATGCGCATGTCGTAAAAACCGCTCGTGCTAATAAAATATCTCCGTTTTTATGGGCTGGTGTTATAAACAGAGTAACTGAAACATTAGACAACCCAAGGGATTTAGATTCACTGCGCTCGGGTGCTGAATTGCCATTATTGTATGGAAAACAAGTGAACAAAAAGAAATAAGTTTTTATTAATCTGTACATACAAGTACAGATTAATAAAAATTGATTAAAAACCATTGGAGAAGAATTAGTATGGAAAGCTAATGAACTTTAATGGTTATTTTTCAAATTATACGTAATGGAATTAACAAATATTGCACAAAAAAACATCAATTTAACTCAACTGCGGATGTGGTATTTACTTAAATCAAAATTATATTATGGAGGCTATTTTGTCTTGTTTTTTTGCAAAACTTTGAAGTTTGTTTTTTGGATGAAATTATTAATGTTAAAACATGAAAGCAATTGAAACTATTATTACCATTAGGCTATTAGTTTTGTCAAGCAACAGTCACAGGCCCAGTTTTATATTTCATTCCGACAGAGGTGTCCAATAGACCAGCAAAAAGTTTGTAAATATTCGTGATTGCTATAAAAAAAAATAGCAGTAGGAGTCTTACAGAGAATTGCTGGGATAATGTTGTAATTGAAAGCTTCTTCAAATCTTTGAAAACTGAATTGATTTATGGAAATAAACTGATTTCTAAAGAACAAATTAAACTAGAAATCTTTCTATGCATCGAAATTTGATACAGTAGAAAGAGGACATATTCAGCTTAGAATTATCCAACTATAGAACAATTTAACAATTACAATAATGTTGCTTAACTTAATGTAGTGTTTATTTGCATGTCCAGTCTAATCCTGACAAACTGTAAACTCCCCCACATTGTACCTAACTAAGCAGTAAAAATCTAAAAAAAAACGTAACCATAAAAGAGCTGTTTTTATTTATTAAAAAAGATAGCTTTTGAGTTCCTTTCAAACTGTAAAAGGCTGATTTTGTACATTCAAATTTTATTGTATATGAGATTGATCTTCTTATTAAAATAACAATTTTTTTAAGCCATTAAATATGGGAATGAAATAAATTGAATGTTTTTTTATGTAATTATAAAAATTGCAACAATTGATACAGTCTTATGATACAAAAAGAACCGTTGTTTGGTGGTGTTTTTTTATTTATTTGGCCCAATGTTACAGGAATAATTCTTTAGATAATGAAATGATACCATAATAAAGTATTGATAAAATAAACATAACAAGATGTATAAAATTAATTCACACACAAAAAAAAATTTTACAAAACAAATAGTATTGGCATTCATACTTGTTGCAAGCTCTTTTTCTGGATACACGCAAAAAAGTTTGGAAAGAAAACAATTATTTGATTATGACTGGAAATTCTTTTTAGGTGATAATTCTGAAGCCAAGGTAAATGATTTCAATGATGCGAAATGGAGAAGTCTAGATCTGCCACACGATTGGAGCATTGAAGGAAAAGTAAATCCTAAAAATATTACTAAAAGTGCAGGAGGATATTTTCCAGCAGGGATTGGCTGGTATCGAAAAACTTTTCAGGCACCCGATGCTTGGAAAGCTCAAAAAATAGCTATTTATTTTGAAGGTGTTTATATGAATTCTGAGGTCTTTATAAACGGAAAATCGTTGGGTGTTCGTCCTTATGGTTACACTTCATTTAGCTACGACCTTACACCCTACCTGAATTTTGGAAAAGAAAACCTAATCGCTGTGCGGGTGGATAATTCGCAGCATTTAAATAGTCGTTGGTACAGTGGCTCAGGAATCTATCGCCACGTATGGATGATGTTAACTAATCCAGTACACGTAGCGCAATGGGGTACTGCAATCACAACTCCTACAGTGTCTGCAAAAAAAGCAACAGTTCAGATACAAACATTAGTCAAAAACGAAACCGCATCTGCCCAGAGCGTTCTGGTAAAAACGCTTATTTTGAATAATAATTCTAAAAACATAGGGAAATCTCAGATACAAATTGAGATTCCAGCTAATAGCGAAAAGGAAATCAATCAAACCATAAACGTGTCAAATCCTTTACTTTGGACACCTGAAACGCCAAATTTATATCAGACTCAAATTCAAGTTTTAAAAGATAAAAAAGTAATTGATGATACAAAAACCACTTTTGGAATTCGTTCCATAAAATATACTGCTGAAAATGGATTTCAATTGAATGGGAAGACTTTGAAAATAAACGGAGGTTGTGTTCATCACGAAAATGGTTGTTTAGGTTCTGCAGCCTTCGATCGTGCTGAAGAGCGTAAAATTCAATTACTCAAAGCTGGTGGATTCAACGCAGTGAGAACTTCTCACAATCCTCCTTCCGAAGCATTTTTGGAAGCCTGTGATAGATTAGGCTTACTGGTTATGGATGAGTCGTTTGATTGTTGGAAAGTCGGTAAAAACAATAATGATTATTCTAAATATTTCAACCAATGGTGGCAATCTGATTTGGAGGCAATGGTATTACGCGATCGAAATCATCCTTCGATTATCATGTGGAGCATTGGTAATGAAATACCGGAAAGAGGAGAACCAGAAGCTATTGAAACCGCTAAAATGCTTATAAATGCTATAAAGAAAATTGATAAAACTCGTCCTGTAACATCTGCTATTGTAGATAATGGTAAGGATTGGTCGGTCTTTGATCCGCTTATGGCGGTACACGATGTTGCAGGATATAATTATCACTTGCATAGTGCGCCAGACGATCATAAAAGAGTGCCTTCAAGAATGATTGTTCATACGGAATCGTATCCAAAAGATGCTTTTGTTAATTGGAAATTGGGGCAAGAAAACAATTCCATAATTGGTGATTTTGTATGGACAGCAATTGATTATCTTGGTGAAGCCGGTATTGGTAGGACATTTTATTCCGGTGAAACAACAGGTGAAAGTTGGGATAACGAAATGTTTCCCATTCATGCTTCCTATTGCGGAGATATTGATTTGATTGGTTGGAGAAAACCTATTTCGCATTACCGAAGCATGTTGTACAACAATAACGAGAAACTATATATGGCCGTTCGCGAACCTGAACCAGAGCCATTGGAAATCAAAACAACAACCTGGTCGGTATGGCCAACGTGGGAAAGCTGGACGTGGCCAGGATTTGAAGGTAAAACGATTCAGGTTGAGGTATATTCTAAATATTCTAAGGTAAGACTATATCAAAACAACAAGTTAATTGGCGAACAGTCAACAACCCTCGATCAGCAGTTTAAGGCTACTTTCGCGCTTCCATATTCTGCAGGTACACTTAAAGCTGTTGGAGTAGAAAACGGAAAAGAAATAGAATCAACCATTTTACAAACTGCTGGAGATACTACAAAAATAAAACTTACAGCCGACAGAAGAGAGATACTTGCAAATGGACAGGACTTGTCATATATAATGGTTGAAATAACAGATAAGGATGGAATAATCCAACCGAATGCGACAAATCGTTTAAATTTCAAAATTGATGGGTCTGGTGTGATTGCAGGAGTTGATAATGCCAACATTAAAGATGTTGACTCCTATGTGGATAACTCGCGTAAAGCATGGAAAGGCAAGGTATTAGTGGTGATAAAAAGCACACGCGATGCGGGTAATATAAAACTAACAGTTAGCTCTCCGACTTTAGAAGAAACAGTAATAAACATTAAATCAGTTAAATAATAATGGTAAGAAACAGTAATCGAATGAATAGTTTTTTTTTATATGTAGTAACAATATTGTTTTTATCAACAACTGTAGGAGTTGCTCAGGTCATCCATGTAAAGTCTCCCAACGGAAAGATTGATATGGTTGTAGAAAATGGAGCAAGAATGGAATGGTCCGTCAAACATGAAAACACGGAAGTTATTACTCTTTCCGCCATTTCGTTAAAACTCGGTAGTGGATTAGTTTTAGGAAACAATGCAAAAATTGTCAGTGTTAAAGAGTTAAAAGTCAACACCACTTTTGCTACACCACTTTATAAAAAGAAAATGGTGGTTGATGAATATAATCAGCTTACTGTAACCTTTAAGGGCGATTTTGGTCTTATTTTAAGAGCCTACAACGATGGTGTGGCTTACCGTTTTTTTACAGCCCAGAAAGGGAAAATCATTATCGAATCGGAGGAAGCCAATTTTAACTTCAGCAAAGATCATAAAGCCTTTGTTCCCTATGTGCGTGATCTAAGGGAAAAGGATATGTATTCTTCTGCTTTTGAATCCACTTATGATGAAATTTTGCTTTCTAAGTTTGTAAAAGATTCACTGGCTATTTCTCCGCTTCTTGTCGATTTAGGAAATGGCAAAAAAGCGGCTATCATTGAGGCTGAGTTAGACGATTATCCAGGAATGTTTTTAACAATTAATAAGCAGAATAACCAAGGTTTACAAGGGGTATTTGCCCATTATCCGAAAGAAGAGCGGTTGGGAGGTTATAATAATATGAACTATATGGTTTCGAAGAGGGAACTGTATATCGCCAAAACAAACGGTACTAGAAATTACCCATGGAGAGCAATCATAATAAGCGAGAGCGATAAAGATTTGGCGAATAATGATATGGTTCAAAAACTTTCTGCTCCTTCTCAAATTGCAGATGAAAGCTGGATAAAACCAGGAAAAGTAGCGTGGGATTGGTGGAATGATTGGAATATTTCGAAGGTTGATTTTAAGGCTGGTATTAATACGGAAACTTATAAATATTACATTGATTTTGCTTCCAAAAATCATATTGAGTATGTAATAATAGATGAGGGTTGGAGTGAAGAAACCGACATGATGAAAATTTCACCAAATATGAACATTGAAGAGATCATCAATTATGGAAAGCAGAAAAATGTGGGTATTATTCTCTGGGCTTCATGGTATGCCGTAAATCAGGTTTTAGATGATGCTTTTTCTAAGTATTCAAAAATGGGAGTTAAGGGGTTTAAAATTGATTTTATAGATCGTGATGACCAAAAAATGGTAAAATCATTATATAATGTTGCTAAAAAGGCTGCATCATATAAACTTTTTATTGATTTTCACGGAATGTATAAGCCTACTGGTATTCAGCGCACTTACCCTAATATTGTTAATTTTGAAGGAGTTAAAGGTTTAGAGAATGCAAAATGGACACCAAATGATGATATGCCACACTATGAGACAAGTATTCCTTTCATTAGGATGCTGGCTGGACCAATGGATTATACACCAGGGGCAATGCGTAATGCAACAAGATCAGACTTTCGACCAAGTAATTCTTTGCCGATGAGTCAGGGAACAAGAAGCCATCAATTGGGGATGTTTGTTATTTATGAGGCGCCACTGCAAATGATGGCTGATAGTCCTACAGCATATATGAATGAACAGGAAAGTACTACATTTATTTCTCAGATCCCAACCACTTTTGACGAAACAATTGCTCTCGATGGGAAAGTTGGGGAATATATTGCTCTCGCCAGGAAAAAAGGAGATAAATGGTATGTAGGAGGTTTAACTAATTGGTCGCCAAGGGAAATGAAGATAGATTTAACTTTCTTAGATAAAGGGAGTTATTCAGCCGAAATTTTCAAAGATGGAATTAATGCAAACAAAAATGCGACAGACTATAAACGCGAAATAATTAAAGTTAAAAATACAGATAAGCTAACACTAAATATGGCTAATGGTGGTGGTTTTGCTATTATAATTAGCCCCGAAAAATAAATACATTATTCAAGAATTAAAAATGCTCTTAATAAATAAATTAAATCAATGATTTTTGATAAAAAGGAAGCCAAAGTATGAGGTTAGTTTAATAAATGATTATTCCAGAACCTATACACTGTGGTATTTTATCAGATGAAATTATAAGATTTGAAGGGAATTTAGATAGCAAATACCAAGGCTTAGTTGTAATTTCTGCAATAAATGAAGTAATGCCCTAAGTAAAAAATATCAAGGTATAGGTCAAATGTGAGCTTTCATGCGTGCAAAAGACAATCTAATATTAAGGGGGATAATGTATATATAGATATAATAAATGGGATAATTCAGGATATTGTTTTATTATTCAAATTGCCCCAGATGAATATATTAGTAGGTATTACAGCAATAATAATATTTTATAAGAAAGATCAATCAAAGGTAATTTGCCTATGAGATGTGTTTAATATAAAGTTTCAAGAAGATAAATGGATGCCTTTTCGTATGCTAAATGGTGACGAAACCTGGCAACATGATTGTGTGTTTATGACAGGACGTAATGCAATGATTGTCCAGTCTGTAGACAGACAAATTATTCCGCCTCAGAGGGCCAAACCAAGCTGCTTGGAGTCTGCAAAAACAACAGGAGTTCAAACTACTGCTATTTATAAGGTGATTACTTATGAAATTAAATAAGCATAACAGTAGTTTTAGAAATAATAGAATACAATATTATGATAAAAAGAAAAATTAGTGTCTTAGTAATACTATTTACGCTGTTGTCTGTTCAAGGATGGGCACAGGAGGCTGTCTATTTAGATGTAAATAAACCTATAGAAGCTCGTATAAAAGATGCATTGTCACGAATGACATTAGAAGAAAAAGTGGCACTTTGCCATGCTCAGTCAAAATTCAGTTCAAAAGGAGTTCCTCGTTTAGGCATTCCAGACGTATGGTCTGCCGATGGTTCGCATGGTGTGAGCGATGAGAAATTATGGGATGAATGGAATGGGGCGCAATGGACGAATGACTCCTGCACTGCTTTTCCAGCATTAACCTGTCTTGCGGCAACATTCAATCCCCAAATATCGTTGCTTTACGGTAAATCTATTGGAGAAGAAGCCCGATACCGAAACAAAACCATGTTGCTAGGACCAGGAGTTAATATTTATCGTACACCGCTCAATGGTCGGAACTTTGAATATATGGGTGAAGATCCTTTTTTGGCTTCACGCATTGTAGTGCCATATGTTCAGGGTGTACAGTCTAATGGAGTTGCAGCTTGTGTAAAGCACTTTGCATTGAACAATCAGGAAATTTCCCGAGGCGAAATCAATGTAAATGTAAGTGACCGAGCATTGCAAGAGATTTATCTTCCAGCTTTTAAAGCTGCTGTTCAGGAAGGGAAAGCGTGGTCAATCATGGGGGCCTATAATAAAATATGGGGTGTACATTGCTGTCACAACGACATTTTGTTGAATAAGATTCTGAAAGATGATTGGAAGTTTGATGGCGTGGTGGTCAGTGACTGGGGGGGTGTTCACAATACAGATGAAGCTGTCAATGGTGGGCTAGACATTGAGATGGGTACCTATACCAATGGATTGACAACACAAGGTCATTTTCCTTTTTCTAGCTATTTCTTAGCAGATCCATTCTTGAAAGGAATTAAATCAGGAAAATACGAAATGTCAAAGCTTGATGATAAGGCAAGCCGAATCTTGCGAATGATTTTTCGCACTACCATGAGTGCTAATCGCCCTTTCGGTCGTTTTGTATCACCCGAACATAGTTCAGCAGCCAGAAAAATAGCAGATGAAGGCATTGTTCTTCTTAAAAATAACAAACAGTTTTTACCCATTCCTGAAGGCAAATACAAAACGATAGCTGTGATAGGAGAAAATGCTACACGTAGTCTGATTGTTGGAGGAGGTTCTACGTCGCTTAAAGCGGAATATGAAGTTTCACCATTAGAGGGATTAAAGAAAAAATACGGTGAAAATCATATTGTTTACAGCATGGGTTATGCTTCGGGTCCATCGCTTTATGGGGCTGAAGAACCTTCTAAATTAAATTTAGACTCCTTACAAAACGCAGCTGTTGATGTTGTCCGTCATGCCGATGTGGTTCTTTTTGTCGGCGGGTTAAATAAAAATTATTTTCAGGATTGTGAAAGTGGTGACCGCAAATCTCTTAGTTTGCCATTTGAACAGGATAAACTGATTGAAGCAATACTGAAAGTCAATAAAAATGTTGGCATAATTTTACTAAGCGGAAATGCAGTTTTGATGCCTTGGTTAGATAAAATACCAGCTGTTGTACAAGGATGGTATCTTGGCTCTGAGGCGGGAAATGCTTTGGCAGATATAATTTCTGGTGAAGTAAACCCTTCAGGGAAACTTCCTATCTCATTTCCTAAAAAACTGAAAGATGCTGGGGCACATTCCTTCGATAAACTCTGTTATCCAGGTGACGGTGTCAACGTAAGTTACAAAGAGGATATTTTAGTGGGATACCGTTGGTTTGATACTAAAAAAATTCCTGTTCTTTTCCCATTTGGATATGGATTGAGTTATACAACATTTCAATATGGAAAACCTATGATTTCTTCAAAATCAATTACAACAGCCGATCCATTAGTTGTAACAATTACAGTAAAAAATACAGGAAAAGTTGCAGGAAAGGAAGTGGTTCAACTCTATGTTAAGGATGAAAAATCAAGTTTACCTCGTCCGCTTAAAGAATTAAAAGGGTTTGATAAAATCTCTTTAGAGCCCGGAGAGGAAAAAACGGTAAGTTTTACTTTAACAAAAGAGGCTCTTTCGTATTATGATGACAAAAAAAATAGTTGGATTGCAGAACCTGGTATTTTCAAAATTATGATTGGTGCTTCGGCCACCGATATCAAAGGTACAGTTGAATTTATTTTGAAATAGAACATTATACTTGATTTTAAAAAAATAATATGAAAAAAATAATATGAAAAAAATAATATGAAAAAAATAATATGAAAAAAATAATAATTCTTTTAGTTTACATTTTAGTGTTTTCTCACAACTCAAATGCTCAGGGTTATAAAAATCCTGTTATTTCAGGTTTTCATCCAGATCCAAGTGTTTGTAGAGTTGGTGATGATTATTATTTAGTTACCAGCAGTTTCGAATATTTTCCAGGAGTTCCAGTTTTTCACAGTAAAGATTTGATAAACTGGGAAAAGATTGGGCATTGTTTGACTCGTCCTTCCCAACTTAAATTAGACAAATGCGCACCTTCTTCAGGTATCTATGCACCTACACTCCGTTATCATAATGGTGTTTTTTATATGGTTACTACAAATGTATCTGGTGGAGGAAATTTTTATGTATATACGAATAATCCTGCTGGGGAATGGTCTGAGCCTGTTTTTGTGGAACAGGGAGGTATTGACCCTACTTTATATTTTGAAGAAGGCAAATGTTACTTTCTGTCAAATGCTGGTGGTATTATGATTTGTGAAATAGATATAAAAACAGGAAAAAAACTTACCGAAGGCAGAAGTGTATGGAATGGAACAGGCGGACGTTATCCGGAAGCGCCGCACATTTATAAAAAAGACGGATGGTATTTTCTGCTCATTTCAGAAGGTGGTACTGAATATGGACATAAAATGACAATCGCGCGAAGCAAATCTATTTATGGACCTTATGAATCGAACCCGTCTAATCCAATTATGACACACATGAATGAAAATGCACAAAGCAACCCAATACAAGGTACTGGGCATGGCGATTTTATTCAGGCACATGATGGGTCATGGTGGATGGTTTTCTTGGGCTTTCGTCCGCAAAGCTTACTACATCACGTATTGGGACGTGAAACATTTTTAGCTCCAGTTAGATGGGATACAAATGCTTGGCCGGTAATCAATGGCAACGGTACAGTAAACATAGATATGAATGTACCTACTCTACCCTTACAAGCTGTTAAACAACATAACCTTGATACCGATTTTGATGAAGCTAAATTAGGCGTTGACTGGAATTACCTGCGCAACCCATTTATGAGAAATTATTCTCTTGCAGAGAAAAGAGGTTCGTTACGATTGAAAACAAGTCCGGTTTCTTTGGATGATAATGATTCCCCTACTTTTGTCGGACGCAGACAGGAGCATGTTAATTTTTCGGCTAGCACTGCATTATCATTAAATGATAAAAAGGAAGGCGACGAAGCAGGGATGACAATTTTTTACACGAGTCAGGCACATTACGACATCTTTTTAAAAAAATCAGGAAATGGCAAACAAAAACTGGCAATACGTTATCG
>NZ_CBDIDC010000012.1:0-6679 GCF_965277525.1 Flavobacterium sp.
ATTGTTTTCATTCCCGAAAAAGGTAACTTTTGCATCACCACTTTTAAATAAAGTCAATGTGGCATAACCATTTCCGCCATACGAAAATTCAGTTGGATTTATCGCTCTTGCAGCTTCAGATTTTGAACCGGCACCACTAATAATCTGCTTTATATTTTCTTTATTAACATATTGTAGATTGTGATCGTGTCCGGAAACTACAATTACATTTTTTTGTTTTTGCAAAAGGGTTTTAATTCTTTTGGCATATACGGTGTATTGTTTATTTTGAATGTCCTGTGGACTAACACCAGATGTTTTTCGCAGCAGATTGATAAAAGAGCCAATTATTGGAAGTGGAATTTTTTGTTCTAAAGGAAACAATTGTTTTTCTAATGAAAATTGTCCGCCATGAGTTCCGTTACTCATTAAAGGATGATGAATAGCAAGAATAACTGTTTTTTCTTGATTTTTATTCAGAAGGCTTTCTAGAGCATCAAAAAAGTCTTCTCTGGTTTTAATGTCACAATTGTCATTGATGGTGGGATGATTGTCCCAATCTTCCAGAAACCATTCGCTGTCAACTGTAATTAATGTAGCAGTGCTGTCAATTTTTACATCTTCTATTGCGCAACTTTTTCTGGGTAAAAAAGCTTTTTTATCGTTTAGGTATTTGGTAACAAAATCGGCTTGACGTTCCAGTCCTTTTATGCCGTTATACCAATCATGATTTCCGGGAATAAAGATTGTTTTTCCTTTAAAACCTTTCGCCAATTTTAATTGATTGGTCAATTTTGTTTCGGCCAACGCTTTCTCTGAGGCATCATCATTACCGGGAAAACCTTTTGGGTAAATATTATCACCCAAAAAAAGTAATGTTGCTTTTTTATTCGATTTCTTTAATTTTTGATGTAATAACTCGAGTGTTTGTTGTGCTTGTACTTGATCAGCATTTCCGGCATCACCAACTAAATAAATTGTATGTGCAATTTTTATAGTGTCTGTTGCGTTTTCCGTTTCGTTGACACTAACATTTTTCCCATATTGGGCTTTGTGCGTGGCGCACGAATATGATAGTGACAAAATAACTATTGCTAAAGAGCAGTTTTTAATTTTAGTAATAAAATGATTATCCAAAAACAATTTCATAATTTAGTAGTATAAAAAAAATCTCCATGAATTTAATAGAGCAATCCGAAGATTTCGTCAGTAATTTACTCAAAGATAAACTTTCTAATTTATATTCTTATCATAATTTTAACCATACTTTAACTGTAGTAAATGCGGTAAAAGAGCTCTGTAAAAAGGAAAATGTTAAAGGAAATGAAAAAGATATGCTTCTGGTTGCTGCGTGGTTTCATGACACCGGTTATACGGAAGGGTATGAAAATCATGAAGAAAAAAGTGTGAAAATCGCCACCGATTTTTTAAAAGAAAATGGCCAGTCAGACGAATTTATAGCAATTGTATCGAGTTTGATTTTGGCTACCGTTAAAGAATATATACCAAAAACACATTTAGAAAAAATTATCAAAGATGCTGATTTTGCTCATATTATGGGTGCAGAATATGAAACTACTTGTGAATTATTGCGTATTGAGTTGAAAAACACATGGGATTTAAATTTTTCTAATACCGAATGGGCAAAGGAGAATTTGAATTTTTTAATGAACAAACATCGATTTTATACAGATTATGCGCAAAAAAAATGGCAACCACTAAAAGAGAAAAACTTACTTCTGGTGCAGAAAAAAATAGAAAAGCAGGAAAAGAAAGCGTCTAAAAAAATTGAAGACGAAAATAAAAAGAAAGATAAAATCGAAAAACCGGATCGTGGTGTCGATACTTTATTTCGTGTTACTTTAGGAAATCATACCCGCTTAAGCGGAATTGCTGACAGTAAGGCTAATATTTTATTATCTGTAAATGCAATTATTATTTCGATTGCACTTTCGTCTATTATTCCAAAATTAGACAGCCCTAAAAATGCGCATTTGGTAATTCCAACATTTATAATGTTGATTTCTAGTGTGGTTACGATTATTTTTGCCATTCTTTCTACACGACCAAAAGTAACTACAGGCGTTTTTACCCGTGAAGATATAGAGGCAAAAAAAATAAATTTATTGTTTTTTGGAAATTTCTACAAAATGCCACTCGAAGAATATGATTGGGCAATGAACGAAATGATGAAGGATCGTGATTATTTATACTCGACCATGATCAAGGATTTGTATTATCTGGGATTGGTTTTGCAGCGTAAATACAATTTGTTACGAATTGCCTACAACTTTTTCATGATCGGGATTATTATTACCGTTATTGCTTTTGTAATCGCATTTAAAACAATTCAATAAGCTTAACTAAAACTAGTTAAGCTCATCTAATAAGTCCTGATAAGTAATTTTTTGTTTTACCGGATTTGTATTGTTGTTGATCACTTTTACACGAATAGCTCTTAAGCCGGATACACCCTGAAGATCTTCGACCTCAAATTGTTCGATTGATGGTTCTAAGATTTTCTTGTGTTGCAGGTACTTGATGTATTTTAAATATTCTGCTTCTTCACTATTTTGAGAATATACAATTGTAATTTTTTCTTTCTCTGTAATTCTGTCTTTTGTACCTTTTATATTCGATTTATCGATACGCTTTTTAACCACTTCGTATCTCGCATTGTAAGTTCCGTCAACGTCAAAACGTTTTTCATCCATTCTAAAACGGATAGAAAGAGGAGCACTAAAAACCAAAATCAAGGAAGTTACATCTAATTCGTAGGGTAACGATTCTTTTAATTGATGGTGTTCTAATTCCATTTCACATAATGTCTGCAATTGCCACAAACGCAAGTTGTGTAAATACATAATATCAAAAGGTCTTGTTGGTGCAATAGATGCCCCAATATACAGATTATGTTCAACACCGTCTGTTTTGAAACGTTCGTAGTAATGCGGATAAATTTGTTGCGCTTCAATTTGTTTTCTATCCAGTACAGAGGCTAATCTTTTATTGATAATCGACATTGCATTATCAAATTTCTTTCTTTCCTGATAAAATAAGCCACTTTTTTCGTCCAGGCTTTCAAAATACAACCGTTCCAGTTTTTCGCTTTTTTGATTTTCGGGCGTGTTCTTTAAAAGAGGATGAATTTCTTCTTCAATATAACGCTGAATATACTGCTCTGTGTCTGCTTTCAAAGGAGAATCCAATTCATCGCGAAATGACTCCAATTCAAATTTTCTTTGTTCCAGAAGTACTAAGTTGGTATTAGGGTCCTGAGATTCGAAAATCTTTAATAGAGCGGTTAATTGATTTTTAAGATCTCTTTTTACAGTTTCATTTCTATGTTCAGAAGAACCTTTTATATCGATTTGGCCGTATAACGGATACACATTTTTAAAGACTATTTCTTTAAAAATATAATCTTTTGTATGGTTTGTATTCTGAAAATAATTTTGAGATTCTTTTTTGAATTTCCAGTATACACTTGGATGAATGGTAGTGTATTCACGCTGAATAATGGATGCAATCTGATGCTGCATATCTGTATTATAGCGATCGATTGTATCTGTTAAATAGGGTAAAACCAATTCGAGTTTGGTGGCATTTACACTATTTAAATCCCTGACATTTTTAGAAACCAATTCAACAATCCCTAACAAATGATCGTCTTTTATAACTGGCGCAAAAACGCAACTCTGAATACCTTGTTTTAATAAATGCTCTCCAAGTCTTTTGTTAGAAGATTCTTCGATGAATTTCTTTACATTAGAGATTACAAAAGGTTCTTTATTATCTAATAAATTTTCAAATGAACAACCGAAAAAAGCATTTTTGCAATCGACTTCCTGATCTTTTGAAAGCAGGAAACTCTGAAGCTGATTGTCAAATTTAACGGGTCTTATGAATTTTTCCTCTTCAGGATTATAGATAATGAAGCCCACTTTTAAATCCGGAATTTTAAATATTGATTTAAAAATATTAGTTACTATTTCATCGGTTGCAACTGTTTTAGCATCAGGTTTAAGTAAGTTACTTTTTAAATTAGAAATGGCACTTTCTGTTGTGGCATCAAATAAAGAAATAATCCCGAATCCTTTTAAAGTCCAGCTTCCCGGTGGGAATTTCGATTTCCAAAGTTCAATATCACCATAATTATCCATCAGTAAATCAATGTCATCCTGAGTAAGAGCAATAGAATTTTCATTTGGAATAATTTCCATAAAATCTGCATTGTATAGAATGCGATAATGCTTTTCGACTCCATCTTCATCCGGAATATCGTAGAAAAAAGGTTTATTAAAATCTATTTTCTGTTTGTAGTACACTCCCAGGATAAGGCAACAGTTGTTGATGTAGAATTGATGATCGTCAAAATCACGAATTTCCATATAAAATTCATCGCCGGCATTGCGCAAAATTTTCTTGAAACGATCTGTATAATTAAAGGATATGTTTTGAAAAGGAATCGTAACGGCTTTTATTTCATTATTCGTTAAAGCAGTCGGAAACAAATCTGCTAATAAATTTTTGATTAAAGCTTCATTGTTTTTAATAATCGAAAAATCCTGGATGCCAGTCCTGAATTCAGGAATTGGTTCTATTTGTTTTAGTAGGGCTTTGGCGTAGTTCGCTCTGTAATCAACATTTGATAAAGCAATTTCTTCTAAAGATTCAATTAATTTATGAAATGAAATTATGGTTTTAAAGGGACTTTCTTTATATAAATGAATATCCATGTTCAGGTTTTTTTTTGACTACAAAATTAAGCAAATATTAAGAATGTTTGACATTTTCTTATTTCTTTAGTCTATAATAGTATAGTCTTTAATCAATATAAAATGAAAAGTATTATTTATTCTAATGTATTGAATTAGAAAAGCATCCAAATAAAAAAACGGCAATTACAAATGTAGTTGCCGTTTTTTGTTTTAAGTAAGTAATAGAAAATGAATGACTCTTAGCTTTTTTCTTCTTTATTGAAATAAACTAGATAGTAATACATTTGTTTTTCTTCATCCCAGCCTTTTTCAACAAATTTTTCAGCGCTTTCAGGGTTGATAAAATCCATTTTGATCTGAATGTGTGTATCCAGATTAATCACGTTTTTAATCGATTTTCTGGCATCAGAAACTGCTGCGTTCGCAATAGGGAATGAGGTTACATCTTCGATGCTGTATTTTTCTCCTTTATCAACTTTATAGTTTTTGAATTCAGGAATTAAGTCAGGATTGTCTAATACTTCGTTTAAGAAATTTTGTTCTTCGAACTGATCATTTTTTGCGAAATAATTCACAGATCGGTTCATAAACATTACTTCTTCTTTTTTGTCTTCGGCTGGTAAAACAACATCTTTTGCGAAGTTTTGACAGAATTTCAAGTATTTTTTAGTGATGAAGTTTTCATCTTCAAAAGCATCAACAGATAAAAAATGCTCTAACCAGTAACGCGCATCATAACGGTTGCTGTCAACAGTTAGTATTTTATAACCTTCTTCTTTTTTATAATTAAAAATCAAACAACCTTTATCTAATTTGCTTAGGTTGATTCCTTGTTGAAGGATCATTTCAAGGTTGCTGTTTTTTTCTTCAAACTGTAAAAAATCAGCTTGTAATTCGCTTTTAAAAATTCCGATAGCATCAACAACATTGTTGTCAATACTCAGATTTGTTAAATAGGTTACATAAACCTCACCGTTTTTAATGTGCGGATGATTCGACTGTTCGAACAAATGTGTAGTGATTCTTTTTGAAATCTCCTGTAAGTTATTCGGATTATCAAAAATCTCCGAAGCATACTTAAACATGTCGTTGTAATCCAAATCGACTTCGTGCGCAAACTGATAATAGTTTTCTTCTTTCTCTCTAAAAGGCTTAAAGAAGTACTCTTTTATCAAAGGCACAATTTCATCATTTAAATTAAATGGTTGTTCCGATAAAAAAATCGCTTCGTTTCTGCTTTTGTTTCCTACGCGGTGTATCGCAAGCGTCTCGATGTGGGTGTTGAATAAGTTGATCATGTTTCTATTTAGGTTCAGAGTGGCAAAGGTTTAGAGTGGCAAAGGTTTAGTTTCTACCTTTTATCTTTCGAATAAAGGCACTTAACATGCGCTCTAGTTCTCTGCTTTCTCCATTTATTTTATTAAATTGATTCTCACTTAAAAATTTTAAGTTGAATGAGATTTCAAGTTGGGTTTGCATCTCGAATAAGGATGATATTGAAATATTTAAAAATCTCAGATAATCATTATTTCCGTCTCTGCCATAACCTTCCGCAATATTGCTGGGTATTGATACTGAACATCTTCTGATTTGTGAAGATAGTCCATAAATTTCTTCTTTTGGAAATGAATTTGTTAATTGGTAAATTTCAGTTACGATGTTCATCGATTTTTGCCAGATTAAAAGGTCTCGAAAAGTATTCATAAATTTGTATTTAAAAAATTAAAAACAAAAATAAGAATAATACTACATTTTAAAATCAAAGATTTTAAAAGAAAAACCTCTGAACCTTTGCTACTCTGAACCTTTGAACCTCAAAAAACTAATTCCAATTCTCCTCAAACCCAAAATCTTCAAAGCTATCGTCTCCTTCGAACATGTCTAGATCGTCTTCGTCCAGATCATCTTCAAATTCGCCATAGATATCGTCGTGCATATCGGCTTCAAAGCTTTTTTCGATGGCTTCATCAGGCATTTCT
>NZ_CBDIDC010000013.1:0-31803 GCF_965277525.1 Flavobacterium sp.
CGTGGTGGTGGCAGAAGTTCTGCAAGAGAAACAGCAAGCAGAGTTGTGGCGGGAGCAATTGCCAAGCAAATGTTACCTGAAATTAAAATTAATGCCTATGTTTCGTCTGTAGGGCCAATTCATCTGGATACGCCGTACCATGATTTAGATTTTTCAAAAATAGAAAGTAACCCTGTTCGTTGTCCTGATGAAAAATCAGCAGCGATTATGGAAGAATACATTCGCGATATCCGCAAACAAGGAGATACTGTAGGTGGAGTTGTTTCATGTGTAATCCAGAACGTTCCGGTTGGCTTAGGTGAACCGGTTTTTGATAAACTTCATGCTGAATTAGGAAAAGCAATGCTTTCTATAAATGCAGTAAAAGGTTTTGAATACGGAAGCGGATTTTCAGGTTCTGAAATGAAAGGAAGCGAACACAACGATTTATATAATCCTGACGGAACAACAAAAACAAATCTTTCAGGTGGAATTCAGGGCGGAATCAGCAACGGAATGGATATCTACTTTAGGGTAGCTTTCAAACCTGTTGCCACGATTATGCAGACTCAGGATTCACTAGATAATAAAGGAAACATTACACCCATGACAGGTAAAGGTCGTCATGATCCGTGTGTTGTTCCGCGTGCTGTACCTATTGTTGAGGCCATGGCAGCGATTGTTTTGGCTGATTTTTATTTAATCAACAAAACATATTAATAAAGATTAAGGCAGTGAGGGTCTTAGTATTTTAATTCTAAATAAAAAAAATTAATGCAAGTAACAGAAACCAAAAAAAAATCATTTCTTTCCGGATTAACAGGGCAAATTATAATTGCAATGGTGCTAGGAGCCACTTTAGGAATTATATTGCACAATTCGGTTTCGCAAGAGGCAGCAGTATCGTTTAGTACTAAAATAAAAATGCTTGCAACCATTTTTATCCGATTGGTACAAATGATTATTTCTCCTTTAGTATTTACCACTTTAGTAGTAGGAATTGCTAAATTAGGAGATATTAAGACTGTTGGAAGAATTGGAGGAAAAGCACTTGGATGGTTTTTTACAGCTTCTTTTATATCCTTATTAATTGGTTTGTTTTACGTAAATATCCTGGAACCGGGAGTAGGTTTAAAATTAGACCATGTTGATATGGCGGCTGCATCTGAAGTGACGGCTAAAACAACAACTTTGTCTTTCGAGAATTTTGTAGAGCATATCGTTCCTAAAAGTATTTTTGAAGCAATGGCTACTAATGAAATTTTACAGATTGTTGTATTCTCTATCTTTTTTGGATTGGCAGCAGCTTCTTTAGGAAGTACTGTAAAACCCGTTATTAATGCTTTGGATAAAGTATCGCATATTGTTTTAAAAATGGTGAATTATGTAATGAACTTCGCTCCAATAGGGGTTTTTGGTGCCATTGCAGGAGTTTTTGCTATTAGAGATGCAGAAGAGTTAGTAATTACTTATTTTAAATTCTTTGGATCTTTTTTGATAGGGATTAGCACATTATGGGTTGTCTTAATTGTCGTAGGTTATATTTTCCTGAAAAAGAGAATGACCGAATTATTAAGACGTATTATCGGGCCACTGGCAATTGCTTTTGGAACTACCAGTAGTGAAGCTGTTTTTCCTAAACTGACAGAAGAGTTAGAAGATTTTGGTGTAAAAAATAAAATTGTATCATTTATGTTACCGCTGGGTTATTCGTTTAATCTGGACGGAAGTATGATGTATATGACTTTTGCGAGTATTTTTATTGCTCAGTTTTATGGTGTTCACCTGGATTTAGGTACTCAGATGGTAATGCTTTTGGTTTTAATGCTGACCAGTAAAGGGATTGCGGGCGTACCGAGAGCAAGTTTGGTTGTTGTAGCGGCAACTTGCGGGATGTTTAAAATTCCTGTAGAGGGAATTGCTTTAATTTTACCAATTGATCATTTTTGTGATATGTTCAGAAGTGCTACAAATGTATTAGGAAATGCCTTGGCGACTTCAGTAGTAGGGCAATGGGAAAATGATGGAGATTCAGATTTTATTGCCGATGATCAGGATATTGTTTCAGATAATCACTAACATATTCTGTTTTTTTTAAACGAAAATAGTTTGAATGTTGAATAAAAATTCAAATAAAAATAGAAAAGCTGTATTTTCATAGGAAATACAGCTTTTTTTTATTTTTAAGTGTATATTTGATAAAACTAGCCGATTTATGCCCCAAATGCGGATTTTTTTATTGATTTTTTTATTCCTGAATTGTTTTTTCAATTCGGTAATTGCGCAATCTGAAAGCATGTCGGATGAGAAAATTACAGTGCTTGTAAAAAAGGCCTGGAACGATTACAAAGAATCGAATTTTGAGAAATCATTAATTACTTCAAGAAAAGCTTTAAATTATGCTACGGCTTCTAAAAATAATTATTTAATAGCAAAGTCATACAAAGTTATTGCTGGAAATTATAGTGAATTGTCAGAGTTTGACAAAGTCATTTTCTTTTACAACAAAGGTTTATTTTATGCTAATAAAACAGATAACGATTCCATAAAATACAGTCTTTATAACAACCTTGGAAATATTTATTGTTTTGAAAAAAAGCAATTCGATAAAGGGGTGAGTTATTATAAAAAATCTATTGCTTATAGCTTAAAAATAAATGATATGAGCCAGGTTTATTTTACAAATGTAAATATAGCCTGGGCATATTTTGATATTGGTAAATTTAAAGAGGGATATCCTTATTTAAAATTTGTTGGCAATAATATTCAGAGGTACGGTGACGAATCGACGGAAATCGTGGTGAACATGCTTAACGGAATGTATTCGAGTTATAGTAATGACTACAATCTGGCCAATGGATTTTTTAAGAAAGCTATTGAAGCAGGAAAAAATGGCGAAGAAAAATCAGATTTATCGTATGCTCATTTAGAATATTCAAAATTTTTAAATAAAATTAAAAAGTATAAAGAAGCCTACGAAAATCTTTCGGCCTATAATAAAATTACAGCTCAGTTATACAATCAGGAAAAACTTAAAAAAGCTTCTATCGCTGGTTTTAACCTTGAGTTAGACGAATACAAAAGACAAATTGATAAAATAGAGAGTGAAAAAGATTCACAATATCAAAGTCTTAAAAAATCCAGGATTATTGTCATCTTGTTTGTGTTGATTTCATTTATTCTTATTTTCCTTATTATTACATTGATTAAGAATATAAGGTTTAAGAAAAAGCACAATTTAGAGCTTTTAAGAGCAAAAGAAATTGCAGAGGAAGCCTCTTTGCTCAAAACTCAATTTATTTCGACTATAAGTCACGAATTGCGTACTCCTTTGTACGGTGTGGTAGGGATAACCAACATGTTACTTGAAGAGCATAAGGAATTGTCCCGAAGTCAGCATTTAAGCTCTTTAAAATTTTCAGCACGATATTTATTATCACTGGTAAATGATATTCTTCAGATCAATAAAATTGAAGAAAATAAAGTAGTTCTGGAGAATCTGACCTTTAATATTTCAGATGAAATTACAATGATTAAGAATTCTCTTTCTTTTTTATCCCAGAAAAATAATAATACAATTACGGTTTCTATTGATCCTGATATTCCGGAATATCTCATTGGGGATAAATTAAGACTGGCTCAGATTCTGATGAATTTAGTGAGCAATGCACTGAAATTTACAAAAGATGGTGTCGTTGAGATTATTGTTAATCTGAATAGAGTGGAAGGAAAAGTTTATTTTCTGGATTTTCTTATAAAAGACAATGGTGTTGGGATTGCGATTGTGGATCAGGGGAAAATTTTCGAAAAATTCGTTCAGGTAGGAAGGAAAGATGAAGATTATCAGGGAACAGGATTAGGACTGAGCATTGTAAAAAGATTATTGGGCCTCTTTGGAAGTACAATAAGCTTGAAAAGTAATATTGGCGAGGGAACTTCCTTTTCGTTCGTAATTCCTTTTGAGTATGATCCTCAAAGGACTAAAAATATTATAGATGAAATTGAAGTCGATTTGACTTCAAGTGAAGTTTATAAAATTCTAATTGTCGAAGACAATCTTATAAACCAGCTGGTTACTAAGAAGATAATCGAAAAGAATAATTATATCTGTAAAGTAGTTGATGATGGTTTTGCTGCATTGGCCATACTTGATAAAGAGGATTTTGACCTTATTTTAATGGATATCAATATGCCTCTGATGAATGGATTTGAAACTACTAAAAGAATTCGTTTAAAGGGTGTAAAAACACCTATTGTGGCTTTGACTGCTTTTGATAAAGATGAGATAACAGATGAGGCAATTTCTTCAGGAATAAATGATATTATCATTAAACCTTTTGAGCCTGTAAAATTGTTTAAAATTATAAGTTACTTAATAAAAGAAGCAAAAAACGCTGGTTAGTACCAACGTTTTTTATTTTGTTTAGAAGCATCTGATTTTCTCGATTTATGAGCACCACCACTTCGGTTTGAATTTTTAGGTTTCTCTGCCGCTGCTTCAGGACTTCCGGCATGCCATTGATAAGGATGATCAATAACAGTTTTTACATCCACTTTAATCAATTTCTGAATGTCTTTCCAGTATCCGTGTTCGTCCTTACTGCAAAAAGAAATGGCAATTCCTCCGTTTCCGGCACGACCTGTTCTACCAATTCGGTGTACGTATGTTTCGGGAATATTAGGCAAATCAAAATTGATTACAAACGGTAATTGGTCAATATCAATTCCTCTTGCTGCAATATCTGTTGCAACAAGAACACCAACTTCTTTATTCTTGAAAGCGTCAAGAACACGTTGTCTGGCATTTTGAGATTTGTCACCGTGAATTGCTTCAGCCGCGATATTATTTTTTCTAAGTGCTTTTACGACATTATCGGCTCCGTGTTTCGTTCTTGAGAAAACCAAAACATTCGATAAATCTTCGTTTTTTATTAAATGGTACAATAAGTTTCTCTTTTCTGTTTTCTCTACAAAGTAAACGCGTTGTTCTACGTTTTCAGCTGTTGATGAAACCGGGGAAACTTCAACTTTTGCAGGATCCTGCAAAAACATTTCGGCTAATTCACGAATGGCAATCGGCATTGTTGCAGAGAACAATAAAGTTTGACGGTTTTTAGGAGTCAGTTTCACGATTTTTTTGACATCGTTTATAAAACCCATGTCTAACATTTGATCGGCTTCATCTAAAACTAAAGTGTGTAAATGATCTAAGTCAAGAAAACCTTGTTTTTGTAAATCCAATAATCTGCCGGGTGTCGCTACCAAAATGTCTACTCCGTTTTTCAGGGCATCAACTTGTGGATTTTGCGATACTCCGCCAAAAATCGTTAATTGAGTCAGGTTGGTATATTTGGCATAAGTGTCAAAACTTTGACCAATCTGAACTGCTAATTCACGCGTTGGGGTAACTATAAGTGCACGAATTACTTTGGCTTTTTTTGTTGAGCCTACAATTCGGTGTAATTGATGTATGATAGGGATTGCAAATGCAGCCGTTTTTCCTGTACCGGTTTGGGCACAACCAATTAAATCCCTTCCTGCCAAAACAATCGGAATAGATTGTTCCTGAATAGGAGTGGGGTTTAGGTAGCCTTCTTCAAATACGGCTTTTTGTATACTTTTTGAAAGTGATAAATCTTCGAATAACATATCTTAGGTATTAAGAATTTAGTTTTAAGTACTAAATTTCTGTGCAAAGATAGGTTTATTCGATCAATCGTTTATTTGAATCTTGTTTTATTTGGCAAATGAACTAATTTTCAGTTGCTAATCGTTATAATAAAATATTTTTTTCGTTGTTGGCTTTAATAAAATCAGTAATCAGATAACCAATTAATTTACCAATTAAATTATTGTTTGGAGAATCGGCTAAATCGGGTGCTCCTTCGCAAATGTGCAAATAAGCGGCATTTCTGTTTTGTCCGAAGAAAGATATAAATTGACGCAATTCTTCCACTGAAAATCCGCTGATGGTCATAGCGCTACTGGCAATATTAGGAATAGCATCTAAATCTATTTCGATACCAAAAGGATCTGTTTTTATAAACTCTAAAGCTAAAGCCATCTCTCGGCTAAAATCTTTTTCTTTACGAATATTTACGCTGTCGTATGTGTTGTAACGAACACGGTCTTCCAGTTTTTTGATGATATCCAGAACACTTTTTGAAGTGTAGTTTTCGTGCAAACCAAAAATGAAATATTTTTTTAAGAAACCTTCTTCATAAGCATATGAAAATCCGTTTCCGCTGTGACGGCCTTCCAGAATTCTAAAATCTGAATGCGCGTCAAAATTAATCGCATTAATAGGTTTTCCTTTGGCTAAAGCCGAACCTTTTATATTTCCGTACGCATTATTATGGCCTCCACCAATGATAATTGGCATTTTTCCGGCTTTTATAATAGTAAAAATAATATGGGAAACTTCTTTGTCGATTTTTTCGACCAACTGACTTAATTTTGATCGATCGTCAATATCGTTAAAATCGAGATTTTCGACATCACGCATTTCTTCACTGACATTAATCTGCCCTAAAACAATAATCTGGCTGCCCTTAGCAAAACGATTGTGCTGAATGTTGGCAATGCTTTTTATAGCACTTTCCCAGGCAGATGCTGCGCCCGGTCTGCCGTAATTGGCACGCACCCCAATATCTTCCGGAATTCCCAGCAGTACATACTTAGCCTCACTTTCTTTTAGAAAATTAATTTTGTCCACTCCTTTCGGAATGATAATCATTTTCTCTCCGAACTTTATTTCACCACTTCGATGATTTGTGATTTTTGCTAAATCATTAATAGTAAAAGGAATTAATTTCTCCATGAAAAAATTTTATTTTCCAAAAATAATATAATTGTAGTAACTTACGTTATTACCTTATATTAATTATTAAATTTGTTTTAAAGAAAATTATTTTAAATATGGAAAACCCAAAGAACAACAACTCAAGTCTAAAAGCGGTAATCGCAGTTTTAGCAGTCCTACTAATTGGTAGTTTAGTGTATATTTTTAAACTATCATCTGATACAGATGTGGTTAAGACAGAACTTACAACAACAATGACAGAGAAAGAATCTGTTATGAAAGATCTGCAAGAGTTAAAAACAACTTATGACGCTGCAATTGCTGAAAATACTTCTATGTCTGATGAATTGATTCAGGAAAGAGATAAAGTAGTGGCTTTGATGGATGATTTGAATAAATCGAAAGGTGATGTATCTAAATTTAGATCACAAGTTCAGGCAATGCAAGGAAAAATGAAAACTCTGGTTGCTGAAAACGATGAATTGAAAAAACAAAACGGTGTTTTAACAACTCAAAGAGATAGCACAATTGTAGTTTTAGGAGAGTCTAAAAAGTATAACGAAGTATTAGTTGGACAAAACGAAGAATTGGCTAAAACTGTTGAAAAAGGAGCTAAATTATCAATTTTGAATACAAAAACTTCTGCTTACAAATTGAGAAGCTCAGGTAAACAAATCGAAACGGATAAAGCAAGCCGTGCTGATATCTTGAAAATTAGTTTTACTGTTGCAGAAAATCAAATTGCAAAATCTGGTGATAAAACGTATTATGTGCAAGTTATTGACTCTAAAAACAATGTTTTGGGAGATAAGAAAACGGAAAGTTTTGGTGATAATACTTTAACTTATAGTTTTAAAACTACTGTTAAATATGAAAACAAAACAGTTAACGTAAGTGAGGATTTACCAGGTAAAGATTTTGCAAAAGGAGCTTATTTTATCAATGTTTTTGATAACGACGAATTAGTTTCTAAAACTAGTTTTAACTTAAGATAATACTAGTATCGCTTAGGATAATAATACCACTAAATTATTAAAGGTCTGTGAAGTTTTCACAGACCTTTTTTATTCAGTCAAATTTATTTACGTTTTCTGGTTTGCTTCTCTTCTAATTTTTTTAGAATTTTTTCCTGTTTTTTCGCTTTTAAATCTGTTTTCGCAGTTTTTAGGGTGCTAACTTTAGCCATGATCTTGATGTTTTAAATGGTTTAAAAAAAAATACAGAATTATCCTGATCCTATTTTATCTCTTTGATATCTAAAAACTTTATAGAGCGAGTTGCATTATTCAATATAAAATTGAAAGTGCATAGTGAAAAAAAGTTTTATTAGGATGTGTTAAGCACACTCGCGGGTGCTTAATAATTCGGGAAGATTTTTAATCTTAAAACGGGAGAAACGTGTAACGAACTATTCTTTTTATTGTACCCATTTACATTGGCTATGAAAGCAATTTGTTTCAGGCTAAATCTAAATAAATCTAAGGATGTACAACAAATATACATGGTGAAAAATACTATGTTTTAGAAAGCTAAATATAAGTCCTTATTTTGTGATTAACAAATATAACAACTTCTTTTATAGTGTTTTTGAATAAGTATTTGGTTTTACGTTTTAGCAAGGAATAAAAAAAAGAGGAGTTGTAAAACTCCTCTTTTTTTTATGCTAAAATTGCACCTTCTATAAAAACATTTTCAATGAGATTACTGCCAAATGCGTACGGAATTTGATAGTAAGATGAAATAGGTTTTGTGAGGATAAAATTGGCTTTTTTACCTCTGGTGATACTTCCATGGGTTTCTGAAATTCCCATGGCGTAAGCTCCGTTTATGGTTGCCGCATTTATAGCTTCTTCAGGGGTCATTTTCATTTTGATGCAAGCTGTTGCAACGACAAAATTCATATTCCCTGACGGAGTAGAGCCTGGGTTAAAATCTGTCGCTAATGCTAAGGGAAGACCTGCTTTTATCATTTCTCGTGCCGGTGTATAGGGAATGCTTAGAAAATAAGAGCACGATGGTAATGCTACAGGCATTGTTTCAGTGTTTTTTAAAGCTTCGATATCTTCGGGGTTCATTATTTCGAGATGATCAACGGAAAGTGCTTTAAATTTGATTCCCGCTTGTATTCCTCCAATAGAATTAAACTGATTGACATGGATTTTTGGTGTTAAACCAAATTTAATTCCTGCTTCCATGATTTTTTCCGTTTCTTCTACAGAGAAATAACCTGTTTCGCAAAAAATATCTACATAATCGGCTAATTTGTTTTGGGCAATTTCGGGCAGCATTTTGGTGATGATTTCGTCGATATAACCCGCTTTATTGTCTTTGTAATGTAAAGGAAAAGCATGAGCGCCTAAAAAGGTTGCTTTTATTGAAATGGGATAATTATTGGCCAGTTTTTTTATCACACGAAGCATTTTCAGTTCGCCTTCGATCGTTAAACCGTAACCTGATTTTATTTCTACAGCTCCGGTTCCTAAATGCATGACTTCTTCCAGTCGTAGTTTCGACTGCTCGTAGATTTCATCTTCTGAAGTCTCATTGAGTTTTTTAGCTGAATTTAAAATTCCGCCACCTCGATTGGCAATTTCTTCATAAGAAAATCCGTTGATGCGGTCTACAAATTCCTGCTCGCGATTTCCTGCATATACAATATGGGTATGACTATCACACCAGGAAGGCAGAACAATTCGGCCAGTTGCGTCAATAACTTTATCAGCTTTAATTTCAGGAAGATTTTCCATTGGGCCAAAATCGTGAATCAAATTATCTTTTAAAATTAAAAAAGCATTTTTTACGGTAGGAAGTATTGCCATTTCAGCTCCTGAAACTTTAGAAACAGAAGTTTCCCGAACCTGAAGCAATTCTTTTATGTTTTTGATAAGAGTTATCATGGATGTTGATTGAGTTGTGTTAAAGAAACGTTTTCTTTGTATTAACTATGAAATTAAAACACAAATTTCACAAATTATCACTAACCAATTCGTGAAAATCTGTGAAATTCGTTTTGAAATACTGGAATTTGGAATTAAAAAAGAATTGAATATTTTCTTTTAACTTCTATTCTGAAACTGTTATTTCGAACATTTTGCTCCAGTTTTTACCGGTTACAAAAATAGTTTTAGTTTTAGGATTGTAAGCAATCCCGTTTAAAACATCATCTTTCGTAACATCAGACATTAATTTACGTAAACCTGACATGTCTAGGATTCCTTCAACGGCTCCTGATGTTGGGTTAACAACTGCAATCGCATCTTTGAACCACACATTAGTATAGATTTTTCCGTTAATCCACTCTAATTCATTGATGGCTTTAATTTTTGAAGTGCCTGAGTAGACATTGATGTAATCTACCATTTTTTGAGTAGCCGGGTCAACTTTCCAAATTTTTTCAGTTCCGTCAGTTTGATAGATGTATTTGCCATCATTAGTCATTCCCCAACCTTCAATATCTTTTTCGAAAGCAAATGTTTTTTCTAATTTTAAAGTTTTAGCGTCATAAATAAAACCCGTTTTGTTTTTGTATGTTAATTGAAATAATTTTCCGTTAATAAACGTTATCCCTTCTCCAAAATATTTTTGATCAAGATCGATTTGTTTGAAAATTTTCCCTGTTTTATAATCATACTTTTTTATGAAAGATGCTCCTTCTTGTCCGGTACTTTCATATAAGGTGTCGTTATAAAATTCGAAACCTTCGGTAAAGGATTTTTTATCGTGAGCATAAGTGTTTACGATTTTATATTTTAAAGGTTTTGCCTCGATATCAGAAACTACTTCAATTCTCTTGGTAGCATCAGAAGAATCAGATCCAAAATAAACGCTGGCTTTTATATATTGATATCCTAATTTTTGATCTTTTAATGCAAAATTAAATTTTGTAGCCCCTTTTATACTTGCCACTTTTTTATCATTAACAAAGTAAACAATGCTGTCGATTTCTTTCGAATTTGGGTTTAAAATTCCAATAGAAACGGCTTCTTTTTGGGTAAAATGTGCCGGAAAAGCAGAATCATCGATATTAAATAAAGAATTTTCACCTTTTTTTGTATCTCCACATCCAATTAATGTGATTCCTAATAAAATGATAGTTAGGAAGTTATATTTTTTCATAGTTTAAAATTTGAATAAGCCAATATACGACGATATTTTTATAGCAACAAAGGTCTTGCAAAAATATAAAAAGATTGTATATTTGCACCGGCAAGTCCTACACGACCAGCTCCTGCAGACTCCCCCAGGATGGGAACATAGCAAGGGTACGTGGTTGAGCGGTGCGATGTAGGTCGCTTGCCATTTTTTTTAATCTGAATTTATATTCAGATTTTTTTTTTTTTTTTTTTTGAATTAATTTAAAAGTAGTCTTCCTTATGGAGGATTTTTTTATTTTTGGACCTGTCGGAAGTTAGAAGTTATATGTGAGAGGTGAGAAGTTTTACCTGCAACATCGAGTTCTACGTATAGACAATCACTTTTAACCTATAACATTTAACATCTAACCTACAAATGAGTAAAGTCGTTTTAATTACAGGAGGATCCTCAGGGATTGGAAAATCAATTGGAGAATTTTTGCATAAAAAAGGTTTCGTTGTATACGGAACGAGTAGAAATCCTGAGAAAGTGTTGAATTCAATTTTTCCGTTAATCGCTTTAGATGTTCGAAATGCGGAGTCGATAAAATCAGCGGTAGCTAAGATTATTGCAAATTCCGGCAGATTAGATGTGGTAATTAATAATGCAGGTGTCGGAATTACAGGGCCTTTAGAAGAAATTCCGATGGAAGAAATCAAAAATAATTTCGAAACCAATTTTTTTGGGCCAATTGAAGTGATGAAAGCTGTTTTACCACAAATGCGGGAACAAAAGTCTGGTTTGATTATTAATATTACATCAATTGCTGCTTATATGGGATTGCCTTATAGAAGTGTTTATTCAGCATCAAAAGGAGCTTTAGAATTGATTACGGAAGCTTTGCGTATGGAAGTAAAGTCATTTGGAATAGAAATTACGAACGTAGCGCCGGGAGATTTTGCAACCAATATTGCTTCAGGTCGTTATCATGCGCCGGTTGTAAAAGGTTCTGCTTACGAAAAAGTATATGGAGAAACGCTTGCGACAATGAACGAACATGTGGATGCGGGTAGTAATCCGAATGAAATGGCAGAAGCGATCTACAAAATTATGCAACAGAAAAAACCTAATGTACATTATAAAGTAGGAGCGTTTATGCAGAAGTTTTCGATTGTTTTAAAACGTGCGCTTCCGGATAAAATGTATGAAAAGATGCTAATGAATCATTATAAGTTATAAAAAATAATCCGGAGCAAATTTTGAAGTTATTCAACAGGAATAAAGATTTCAAATTTTGCCCCTTGATTTAAAACTCCTTGGGCTTTTATAAATCCGTGGTGGTTTTCTACAATTCTTTTTACTATTGTAAGTCCAATTCCGGTACTTTTTAGCGGTTTTGTGTGGAGTGCCTGAAAGAGACCAAATATTTTATCACTATACAATGGGTCAAATCCAATTCCGTTGTCTGAAATCGTTATTTTGTAATATTTGGTAAGGGGAGAAAGTTTATCTAGTTGTCCATTAGTGATTTCTGTTGATACGGTTATAATTAAATCTCTGTCGGGACTTGCAAATTTCAAAGAATTATTGATAAGATTATATAATAATTGCCTGAATTGAAATTCTATTACAGAGAGCTTGCCTAATTCTTGGATGTCAAAAACTACTTTTTTATTTTCAAACTCATCTGTAAGATCTTCAATGACGTCCTGAGCGATTATATTTAAGTCTTTTACTTCGAACTTTCTATCGTCAAATTTTGTTTTAGAATAAATCAAAAGGTCATTGATCAGGTTTTGCATTCTAAAAGCAGAAGTCTTGATTTTATGAAAGGCTGTTTTACCTTTTTCGGATAAATTACTGGCTTCTTCACGTTCAATAGTATCTGTAAAAAGCTGAATTTTTCGTAGTGGTTCCTGAAGATCGTGGCTTGAAATATAGTTAAAGGCTTCGAGTTCAGTGTTCATTTTTTCAAGTGAAAGATTCTTTTCTATTAGTTTTTTCTTGAAATCTGAATTTAACTTTTCTGCTTCATTTTTTTCAACCTGAGTTTTTTCAAGCAAGTTAGTTCTTTCTTGCAGCACTTTTTTGCTTTCTAATGCTTGTTCGATTGCTGCGAGGTGAAATGAGATAAGTTCAGCAAATAAATTGAACATTTCCCGTACTTTAAACTCTTTTAAATTGTTTGGTTTGGGGTCTATGGCACATAAAGTTCCAAAAAAACTTCCGTCCTGACGCATGATCGGTACCGAAATATAGCTTTGTAATTTGTACATGGCCGGAGTATGATGGTCATGATAGTTTTTATCTTCGCTTACATTATCAATAATTACAGGTTTGGGATTTTGTCTTATTTCGTCGCAAATTGTCGTTTTTATTTTTAATTCATCTCCGGGTTTTAAGCCAAAAAGTACATTGTCCTGTACGCTGCAAGTGATCCATCGATCCTCGGTCACTCTTGCTATTGCTGCAAACCCCATTCCTGTAGTCTGACAAATAACATTGAGTAAGTTGGGAACAATTGTAATGTTTTCGATATTAATTATATCTTGTTTGAAATGGTCTTCTAGCACTTTTTTTGAGGATGTTTTTTATTTTTTAAAATTACAAAAATAAAACCAGTTTTTTGTATAAAGGTTTTATGTGCCATAATTGAGCTATTTGGAATTATTTTTTAGTTTTTTATTTTATGGAAATTATAAATTGTAATTTTGCATCGAATTTGCGTTAGGGATAGGAACGGTATCCTTTTGTTTTTTTCTTTAAAAAATAAAAGATATAGTGGATAGCCCGACCCTTGGGGAACGCCCAAAAATGGAACACAATTAAATAGATATAATTATGAAATTTTTTATTGACACGGCTAATTTAGCTCAGATTAAAGAAGCACAGGCTTTAGGTGTTTTAGATGGTGTAACAACTAACCCGTCATTGATGGCAAAAGAAGGTATTACCGGAAAAAACAATATTTTAAAGCATTATGTTGACATTTGTAATCTTGTAGAAGGAGATGTTAGTGCTGAAGTAAATGCGCTGGATTATGATGGAATGATCAAAGAAGGTGAAGAATTGGCTGAATTGCATGAGCAAATCGTAGTTAAATTGCCTATGACAAAAGAAGGTGTAATGGCGGCAAAATATTTCTCTGATAAAGGCATTAAAACAAACGTAACACTTGTGTTTTCTGCGGGGCAGGCTTTATTGGCTGCAAAAGCGGGAGCTACTTATGTTTCTCCTTTTATTGGTCGTTTGGATGATGTTTCTACTGATGGTTTGAATTTGATTGAAGAAATCAGATTGATTTATGATAACTATGGTTATGAGACTCAAATTTTAGCAGCTTCTGTGCGTCATACTATGCATATTGTAAACTGTGCTAAAATTGGTGCTGATGTTATGACAGGTCCTCTTTCTGCAATTTACGGATTGTTGAAACACCCGTTAACTGATATTGGATTAGCACAATTTGTAGCTGATTTTGAAAAAGGAAATAAGTAATCCTTAATACTAAAAATTAAAATCGTCATTTTTCAATAGAAAGATGGCGATTTTTTTTTGTTAAGGTACGTCTGAATGTTATTTCAAAATCTGCCGGGGATTGGGTTTTATATAAAAAAGAAGTCCCGTTTTACATTGTAAAACGGGACTTCTTTTATTTTTTACACTTTGGCTTAGTGACCTCCGCCTTCGCTTTGAATGTTGTGATCAATTCCTTGTCTTTTTAAGATTTTAGGGCAATAGAAACCGTAGAATCCTAAATAGGCAAAACCAATAAGTGGAACGATGTAAGAGAAGTGTGTCCAGGTGATTCCGAAGATTCCTCCCGGGCTGGTAAGATCAATATCACAGATACTTCCTTGAATCAAAGGAATAACTCCTCCTCCAAGAATCATCATGATCAAAAATGAAGATGCTTTTCCTGTATTTTTACCTAAACCTGCAATTGCTAAATCGAAGATTGATGGCCACATGATAGATAAGAATAAACCTCCGGAGATAAAGAAGAATTTAGCGATTGATGGATCTGGCCATACCAATCCTGCAACCATCATTAATAATCCTGATATTCCGAAAAGCATTAACGTTTTTCCGGCATTTTTACCACCTACAAAACTTACGGCAATAAACAATAAGATCCAGATAGGATAGATATAGAATGCAGAAACATCATGAGCAGCAAAAATGTTAGCACCAATTATTACTCCAAAAGCTACCGCCGGTACAATGAATTTTAAGGCTGTATTTACTAAGTTTGAAGTGTTAAAAACATTAACTCCTCCATTCCAGCGACCAATCATTAAACTTCCCCAATATAGGGCAATAAATGGCGCAATGGCATCTTCTAAAACATTACCAAATTCAGCGGTATGTAATAAAGCCGGTAAGTTACTGATAATGGTAACCTCAGTTCCAACGTAGATAAAGATACCTAACATTCCAAGATATAGTTGTGGATAATCAGATATTCTGAATTTTTCGTGGGCTACCTTAACTACTTCTTCCTCTTCTTTTGCAGGATCTTCGATTTTAGAGAAGTTCATGAAAATGGCCACTGCGATAAAAGCAAGACCAAGGATGATAAAAGGTAATTTGATGTCTTCTAATGAAAGTGATGTGTTTTTATTGTCTCCCATTCCAAACAAAGCAATTCCTAATAAAATAGCTCCAATTGTTGTTCCGAAAGAATTAATACCTCCTGCTAAAGTCAAACGGTGCGCTCCTGTTTGAGGGCTTCCCATTTTAATAGCTAATGGATTTGCTACAATTTGCTGGATTGAAAATCCTAAACCTACAGTAAATAAGGCAGTTAAAAAGAATGGAAAACTTTCCATTGTTGCGGCAGGAATAAATAAGAATGATCCGACTGCTGAAAGAAGCAAACCAGCAGAAAGGGTTTTTTTATATCCGAATTTTTGTAAAACATCTACTTTTGTAGATACTAAAAAGAAAATCACAGACCCTACGAAGTATGCGGCGTAAAATGCCCAGGCTACTAATTGTGATTGTACTTGTGATAAAGTAAATACTTTTTTGAATACCGGAATCAGGATATCATTGGCTGAACCAACAAAACCCCAAAAGAAGAAAACAATTATCAACGAGATAAACTGTCCCCATTTGGTTTGAACATTTTCTGAACTCATAATTTAAGAGGTTAATTTTTTATTTTATTGTTTTTTGAAGACCGTAAATATATTTGTTAAGTATATCAAAAAAAAATAAAAAGGCACAAATAATGTTAAATTTAAACCAACGACGTCATTTTTTCAACAATGTGTTAATTTTTACCTAGTTAGAAAATTGAATTATAAATTACAATTTATTCAAGAATTTTGTTTTTGACCTCTTTGCTGTAATTTCTGCCTATAGGAATGGTGTAAGATTGTATCTGAATGCGGTTCCCTTCGATAGATTTTACCTTATTTAATGCAATTACGTAGGATTTATGAATGCGTAAAAAGCGGTCTGTAGGCAATTCTTCAGATAAAGAAGTCAATGATTTATGAGTAATATAGGTTTTATCAGGTGTAACAACTTTTATATATTCCTTCATTCCTTCAACAAATAAGATTTCTTCAATATTAATTTTCATCATTTTTTTATCTACTTTGATAAAAATATGAGAGTCACCTTTACTGGTTTCAACCTTTATATTGTTCTTTAAATTGTATTCGGTTGTGATTTTATTGATGCATTTTATGAATCGCGGTAACGGAATCGGTTTTACCAGATAATCTAAAACATCAAGATCGTAACTTTCTGCTGCAAATTCCCTAAAAGCGGTAGTAATGATAACTTTGGTTTTGTTTTCGATTAAGCTAATGAGTTCAAAACCTGTCATCATAGGCATGTTAATGTCCAGAAACACGGCATCGACAGTAGTACTGTTTATAAAATCAAGTGCTTCTAAAGAATTATTGAATGTGCCGATAACCTCAAAATCTGTAAAATTGGTGAAATAATTTTGCAGGACTTTGATTGCTAATGGTTCATCATCAATCAACACGCATCTAATCTTCATTATCAATAGGTATTTGCAAACGGATTATATAGTAATTTAGTTTTGTTTTGTGTTTTAAACTGAAATTATTTTTGTAAATCAATTTCAATCTTTTCTTGGTATTAACCAAACCAATTCCGCCTTTAACGTTAAGATTTTGTGAATTTACAAAATTATTTAAGATTTCAAAATCTAACATTTTATTGTCGGTCACTTTACAGTTGATCTTAATTTTTAAGTTATTGTTATTGATACCCCCGTGTTTAAAGGCATTTTCGACCAATGAAATGAATATTAAAGGAGGAACAACAATGTCTTCTATATCAGATTCGAGATTGACTGTAACTTCCACATTTTCAAAGCGTAATTTTTCAATTTCAATATAATTTTGAATATAATCAATTTCTTTAATTAATGGGACAAATTTGGTTCCTTTTACATCATATAAAACATATTCCATCAGATTTGAGAGTTTTATAATAACATCAGGAACCTTGTCAGAAGATTCTAATGACAAAGCATATAGATTATTGAGCGTATTGAAAAAGAAATGGGGTTGAATTTGATTTTCGAGATACTTCAGTTTTATTTTAAACTGATTTTCTCTTAAAGATCGGTTTCTTTCGCGTTCTCTCAGCCAGGTTAGGGTTAAGTAAACTGACGAAGCCATAGCGAGAACATACAATTCACCAATGCATACAGCAACGATATGGTTAATTTCAAAAGGATGGTATTCGCGATTGGCTTCCGGCCAGATATTCTCAGATATGATATAGTAGGTCAGTGCTGTCTTTAATAAATAAATACAAAACAAACTGATCAGTAAAGAAATAGTATAGGTTATGTATTTCTGTTTTAAAACATACCGGGGGACTAAAACAAAAAGATTAAAATATACTAAAGGAATATGTAGGGAGAACTCAATTAAGTTTGATTTAAAGGAGTAAGGGTAATCATTAAAATAAGCTCCCCATCGTAAAAAGTTAAGAGTGAAATAGCTACCCCAAAACCAAACATGGTTTTTGAGCTTAATATCAAATTTTAATTTTTGAATTTCAGTCAACTTTAATTTAGGGATTTACTGTTATTGGCGTATTGCCTCGAAATATTGTGCAACTTTAAACAATTACAAGGTAAAACACAATTTTTTTTGAATTAAATTTTATAAAAAAAGCTAATTTTTAGATTAAAAAACAAGGATATCGTTTTCGTATAACGTATTATTGATTGTTTTGTGTCGTTCGTTTAAGGTTTTGTGTTGTTTGTTTAAAATGTTTTATTTATGTTAATTTTAACAATAGATTTATCGCTTAACCAACAAAACCATGATAAAATGAAAAAAATTATGTTAATCTTTATGATTGTCTTTACTGCGCAGGTTTCGCTTGCTCAAGTAAAAACAGTCAAGGGTTTAGTGAGTGATCAAAACGGATTGCCACTGCCGGGAGTAAGTATTGTTATTCAAGGCACAAAAACAGCAACCCAATCTGATTATGACGGTAAATATGCGATACAAGCATCTACAGGAGATGTACTTGTTTTTTCGTATATAGGAATTAAAACGAAAACGGCTACTGTAGCCCAATCAACTACAGTAAATGTTGTACTAACAGAAGATGCACAAAACTTAAACGAGGTTGTAGTTACGGCATTAGGGATAAAGAGACAAAAGAAAGAACTGGGATATGCGGTTCAGGACATTAAGGGAGATCAGCTTAATAAAGTAATTACAACAAATGTAGCGTCGTCACTTTCAGGTAAAATTGCCGGTGTCGATATTTCTATGCCTGCCACAGGAGCAGGAGGAAGCGCCAGAGTTATTATTAGAGGAATTTCGAGTATAGGTGAAAGTAACCAGCCACTTTATATTGTAGACGGAGTTCCTATCGATAATTCAGGATTGAATAATGACAATGCCGCCGCTAGTAAATGGTTTGACGGAAGAGATAACGGAGACGGAATTTCTAGTCTTAACCCTAATGATATTGAAAGTCTTACGGTATTAAAAGGTGCAGCTGCATCAGCTTTATACGGTTCAAGAGCTTTAAACGGTGTCATTTTAATTACAACTAAAAAAGGAAGTAAAGGAAAACTACAGGTAGAATTAACCAGTGGTGTTAGTTTTGATCATGTAAATGCGAAGTATAAAGATTTTCAAAGTGATTATGGTACGGGATCTCATGGGATTTTGCCTGATCCGCTAAAAGCACCTTCTGAAATATACGGATATACCACCAGTGCATGGGGACCTAAATTTTCTAATACAGTAGGAACGCAGGTCAAAATATTTGACGGTTCTATGCGACCTTATGCTAAAGTTGATAATAATATTCAGGATTTTTTTAGAACCGGAGTGACCACAACAACCGGAATCGCACTTTCTGGAGGAAGTGAAAACGCATATCTTCGTTTTGGATTTAATAACATGAAAAATGATGATGTTGTTCCAAATTCAGGATTAGAAAGAAATAACGCTACTTTAAATGCTACTTTAAAATCGGATAAATTTACTTTGGATGCCAATGTAAATTATATGGTCGAAAATACCAATAATAGACCTGGTTTAGGAGATTCACCTAACAATGTGGGCTATTCATTAAGTGGTTTGGCGCCCAATATTGATCAGGCTTGGTTGAAAAATTATGGCAATCCGGAAACCGGAGAAGTTTATAAATGGAATAATAACATTTATCAGTTGAATCCTTATTTAACAGTAGATGCCAATCATAATACTTCTAAGAAAAATCGTTTTACGGGTAACGTTGCCGGTAACTATCAGCTTGAAAAATGGGTTGGATTGACTTTTAGAACAGGTTTAGATACTTATGTTTTTGATTCTAAAGATTTCATGGTACCAGGAAGTACGTGGCCAGGAAGAGATACCGGTTATCTTGGATTGAACGATATCACGGTTTCTGAGATGAATACGGATCTTATTGCTACGATTAGTGAAATTAAATTAGCGACTGATTTTAACATCTCAGGAATTTTAGGAGTAAGCAGAAGAGATTTTAGGAGATCAGAAAATTCTAGTCAGGGAACGAATATTATTCAGCCGGGAACAGAATATATAAGTAATTTTTCAGTTCAAAGCATAAATGCGCCGGTAGAAACTAAAACAAGGACAAATTCTGTTTACGGTTCTGCAAAATTCGATTATAAAGGTTATTTGTATGCTGAATTTACGGGGAGAAATGACTGGTTTAGTGTTATTAATAAAGATGCTTTTTATCCGGGTGCTTCTTTGGGATTTGTATTCTCAGATGCGTTTAATATTAAGAGTGATGCTTTTTCATATGGAAAATTAAGAGCTTCATGGGCAAAAGTTTCTAATGCTCCGGGAGCTTACAAAAATGCATTAAACTATACGACATATTCTTCTTACGATGGGCAAAGTGTGATAAATGTTAAGAATACGTCGGCACCAAATGCAAACCTGACTTTTCAGTCAAAAACAGGTATCGAGTTTGGACTAGAAACAGCCTTCTTTAAAAATAGATTAAAAGCCGATATCACTGTATATCGTGAAGATACATCAGATCAAACACTTGATTTAGCATCATCTTCGACATCAGGTTATGAATTTCTTTCGGTAAATGCCGGAGAATTACGTAACGAAGGTATTGAGATCTTTTTATCTGGTACACCAATTAAAACGAAAGATTTCGAATGGGGAATTGATTTGAACTTTTCTAAGAATAAAAACTCAATCCTTTCTTTACACCCGGACATTAATACCTATACAATTTCTGAAGCTCGTTGGGCTAATGCAGCTATTGTAGCGCAAGTTGGCGGGCAATATGGAACTATTATTGGAAAAGATTTTCAAAAAACAGATTCAGGCGAAGTGATCATAGGTGCAAATGGGATGCCTTTATACACAGAAAATAAAGTTGCTTTAGGAAAAGGACTTCCGGATTGGGCAGCGGGTTTGACGAATAGATTTTCATATAAAGGAATCACGCTTCAATTTTTATTAGACATGAAATTTGGTATGGATGTGTATTCTATGACAAACTCTGTTGCAGCAACAAAAGGATTGCTGGATGTTACCACAGAAGGAAGAGACGCTTATATTGCAGCAAGAACACAAGCAGCTGCAAGCGATCCTAATTTTAATGCAGGAACCTGGGTTCCAACAGGGGGGTATATAGCGCACGGAGTTGTTAATACAGGAACTGCAGATAATCCGGTTTATATAAAAAATACAAAACCTGTAGATCCGCAGGACTATTGGCTGAATGTTACAGAAAATACGCCAGCGCCTTTTATTTATGATGCTTCTTACGTAAAATTAAGAGAGATAAGTTTAGGATATACAATTCCTAAAAGTGTTTTTGGTGGTGCAAAAATCAATTCAATTTACATTTCTGCATTTGCTCGAAATTTATTGACTTTTAGTAAAGATTTGCCAAACATTGATCCAGAGTCTATGTATACTTCAGGAAACGGACAAGGTTTTGAGTACGGATCATTGCCATCAAGAAAATCGTATGGTTTTAATATTAAAGTTACATTCTAAAAAAGTAAATTATGAAAATCAAATATATAATAGCCGCGCTTGTTGTGTTTACGGTAGTAGGCTGTACAGAAAATTTTGACGAACTGGTAAAAGATCCGGTAGCGTTGTCTGCAAATCCGGGAGGTCAGCTTACATTTACCCAATTGTCTATGTCTGGAGACGGATATTACCAACATAGAACTAATTTAATATATGCCGGAGGTTTTGTGCAGCATTATGCTGGTTCTTGGGCGGTAACACAATATGGTAACAAATTTATAAATTCAGATGAATATGCCGTTGCCTTATGGCGAAATGTATATGCCCATGAAATGAAAAGCGTGGTAGATATTATTGATGTAACGGGCAAAGATCCTTTGGCAGTAAACATGAATGGTGTAGCTAAAATTATGAGGGTAATGGTGGCACAGCGATTAACAGATATTTATGGCGATGTTCCTTATTCAGAGGCGGGTTTGGCTTTTTCTAAAGGAATTGTAACGCCTAAATATGATAAACAACAAGATATTTATACTTCTTTTTTTAAAGAATTAGACGAAGCTTTTCAGCAATTAAATACCGGAAAAGATCTGATAAAAGGAGATTTGTTTTATAACGGTGATGTATCAAAATGGAAAAAATTAGGCAATACGATGCGTTTGCGTCTGGCTATGAGAATCTCTGAAGTAAATCCGGCAGAAGCAGAAAAGCAAGCTAAAATAGCGTTGCAAAATGGCGTTTTTGAAAGTAATGCTGATAACTGCATTATGCATCATTTAGATTTTCCCTTTAGTGATGATCCCGCAAGGCTGGATTATAGAGGAAATGGATTGTCTTATGGTTTTATAGGAAACGAGCAAGGAGATCATTTTAGTTCTTTACTAATAGATTATCTAAAAAGTAATGGAGACCCAAGATTGACCATGATAGCAACTCCTAAAACAAGTAGTAGCGTGGTGCCCTGGTCACCAATACAGCCGGACGAAACATTGTATGAAGGGGTTAAGCCAGGAGTATTTAGATGGGAACTTCCCGGAGGATCAAATTCAGCTTCTGGTATACAACCTTATTTAAAATTAAGAACCACTCCGTTTTTGCATGTAAGTTATTCAGAGACAGAATTATTATTAGCCGAGGCAGCTTTTAGAGGCTGGGTTTCTGGTTCTGCAGCAGATTATTACAAAAAAGGGGTTGAAGCAGGTATCAAGCAATTAGAGATTTATGGTGCAGCTCCTGCGAGTCAGGCAAGTATCGATGCTTATGTAAATGGTAAACCTTTATTGGCAGGAACAGAAAAAGAACAAATAGGGACACAAATTTGGATTACCTATTTATTCAATAGTATCGAAGCATACTCTAACTGGAGAAGAACAGGATTTCCTCATTTAGTACCCATAACAAATTCAGATTCCGGAACTGGGGGAGTTGTACCAACGCGTTTGTATTATCCAAACGATGAATTACAGAAAAATGAAAAAAATTATCAGGAAGCTGTAGCAAGATTAGGAGGGAAAAATGATTGGTTAGGAAAAGTTTGGTGGGATGTAAACTAAAAAAAATAAATCTCAAATATAAAGTTATGCCTAATAAGGTGTTATTTTCATTCTAATTAAAATTAAAAACAACAAGTTTAAATTAAAAATTATGATAAAAAATAAAGCCTTCTTAGGCATCCTTTTTTTTATAAGTTCACTTTTTTCTGCCTATAGTTTTTCGACTGAAAAAGAATGGGGTATCGAAATTTCAAAAAATAAAACAGCGCGAGTTGTAGGATATTTGTCTTCTGGCAATTTCGATAAAATGAATTCTATTGGGTTTTGTAAATTAACACATCTTAATGTCGCATTTGCAAATCCGGACAAAAACGGAAATATACTATTTAATGGAGATATTGATGCTCTTATTAAATATGCCAAATCAGTCAATCCTAAAATTATAATTAGTATTTCGCTTGCGGGCGGAGTCATATCAGAAGAACAAGCTGCAAATTGGTCTTTTTTGATTGATAAACCAGAAAATAGACCTGCTTTAATTCAGAACATTATCAATTTTGTCGAATTGCATCATTTAGATGGTGTAGATGTAGATCTCGAATGGAATGCTGTAACTTCAGGGTACAGTGGTTTTGTGGTTGAATTAAAAAAGAGCCTTTCTGAACATAAAAAAATATTAACGGCGGCTTTGCCTAATAATTCCCGTTTCGACAATATAAATTCAGATGCGTTGAAGGCATTCGATTTTATTAATGTAATGGCTTATGACAGCACAGGTCCGTGGACACCTAATAATCCGGGGCAACATAGTTCTTTCGCTTTTGCGAAAGAAGGAATAGACTTTTGGCACAAACTTCAAAATGTTCCTAGTGAGAAGCTCACTCTTGGTGTACCTTTTTACGGTTACAATTTTACCAATCCTGATGCAACCAGCTCTACTTATAAAGAAATTATCGAAACGGGATCTCAATTTGCAGATCAGGACGAAGTAGGTAAGATCTATTATAATGGTAGACCCACGATTTCTCAAAAAGTCGAATATGCTGCTCAAAATACCGGAGGTATAATGATTTGGGAAATAGCTCAGGATTCATTTAATGAATATTCTTTGTTAGATGTTATTCATGAAAAATTCACAAACTTAAAAGTGAAGACAACAGGTTTGTGCGGAAATTAAAATTTTGAGATAACGGTGGTATTAAAAATACAAGACTTTGTTAAAATAGTAAGATTAGAGGTACTATAAATTTTACATATAATGAAAAAAACACCTTCTTTAATTTCAATTTCCTATATAAACGTCACATTATTAGGTTTTTATTATAAATAAAGATTTTTTAGTAAATAAGTAAAATTGATGAATAAAATATTAATAAATGGGATAAAAAAGTTAGATATAGTAACTTGAAAACGTTTTCGTGAAGCATATTATTGATTGTTTTATGTCGTTGGTTTAAAATTTGAAGTCGTTCGTATAATTTATTTTTTTTAACAATCCCTTAAGAATAAATTTACACCATAACTAACAAAATAAATAAACATGAAAAAAATTTTCTTAATCTTTATGATTGTTTTTACGGCGCAAGTTTCGCTTGCACAAGTAAAAAATGTCAAAGGTGTGATTACAGATTCTGATGGGATGCCGTTGCCAGGGGCATCTGTTGCAGTACAAGGAGGTCAAAAAGGTACTACTACCGATTTTGATGGATTGTATGCAATTGAAGCACAAAAAGGACAAACTTTAGTTTTTACTTATGTAGGTCTTGAAACACAAACTATAGTTGTAGGTGATGCTGCTACAATTAATGTTAAAATGGTTACTGCAGCATCGAATGCACTTACAGAGGTTGTTGTAACTTCATTAGGTCTTAAGAAAACTAGAAAATCTTTGACTTATTCTGCTCAAGAGCTAAAAGGTGAAGAGTTAACTCGTGTAAAAGATGCTAACGTTATTAATACAATTGCTGGTAAAATTGCCGGTGTTGCTGTTACAAAAAGTTCTGGTGGTACTGGAGGATCTACTAAGGTAGTTATTCGTGGTAACTCTTCTATCATGAACAGTCAGCCACTTTATGTTATCGATGGTATTCCTTTATATAATGGTTCTTCAAATCAGCCAAATGATTCTTTTGGTAGTACTGCCGGAGGTAACCGTGACGGAGGAGATACAGTTTCTTTGATTAATCCTGATGATTACGAAGGTATGACTGTGCTTAAAGGTGCAGCGGCATCTGTATTATACGGATCTCAGGGAGCAAATGGTGTTATTTTACTTTCTTCTAAAAAGACAAAAGAAAACACTTCTAATTTATCAGTTTCTTCTGTTACTACTTTTGAATCGGTACATTCTTTGCCAAAATTCCAAAATGAATACGGAACTGCAAATGCACAGAAATCTTGGGGAGGAAAAGTTGCTTCAAATGATTTTGTTGATGACTTTTTTAATACTGGAGTTACACAAATTACTTCTTTAGCATTTACAACAGGAACAGATATTTCGACTACAAGTTTATCTTATGCTAATACTTCTGCTTCAGGAATTATAGAAGGAAACGGATTAAAGAAAAATAATTTTGGAATTCGTCAGACAGCGAAATTTTTTAATAATAAATTAACTGTTTCTGCTGATGCAAAATATACAAGCCAAACTATTGATAACAGACCTGTAAATGGACTATATTCAAATCCTTTAACTGGAGTTTATTTATTTCAAAGAGCAAATGATTTTAATTATTATAAAGATAATTTTGAAGTCTACAGACCAGATCGAAATTTATACGGACAAAATTTTTATAGTGCACCGAATGCTGATATTTACGTTCAAAACCCTTATTGGCTAATCAATAGAAACAAATCTATTGATAAGGACAATTTCTTTAACGGAAATATTGCTTTAGACTATAAAGCAAACAATTGGTTAAGTATTACGGCAAGATATAGCTATAACAGAATTGAAAACGATTTTGACAAAAGAATCTATGCTACTACAAACACTTCTTTATCTAATATAAACGGTAGGTATATAAACGTTGCTACATTAAGCACACAGCGTTACGGAGATTTAATCGCTAAAATTAATACGAACTTCAACGAAGATTTTAGTTTTAATGCTATAGTAGGTACAAGTATCAATAATACCTTAGCAAATCATGCTACTACTTTAGATTCTGGTATTGTTGGAGGGCTTGTTAATGCAAACTTGTTTACTTTGGGTAATTTTGGAAGTGCAAGTGGGTTAGATAATTTAAGTCTTCAGGCTACAGGTTCTTCAAGAGAAGTTCAGTCTGTATTTGCATCTGCAACTTTTGGTTATAAAAACATGTTATATTTAGATGTTACCGGACGTAATGATTGGTCTTCTACTTTAGTAAATACAGATACGGGGTCATATTTCTACCCATCTGTAGGGGTTACTGCTCTTTTAAGTGAAATGACTACTATGCCAGAGTGGATTAACTTTGGAAAAGTGAGAGGAACTTATGCACAGGTTGGTAATGACGTTTCGGCTTTTGTAACTTCTCCAAAATCAACTATTCAAGGTGGTAATATTATTCCTCCTACGGTAGGACCAAGACCTGGTGATGGATTAAAACCAGAATTAAAATCAGAATATGAATTTGGTACAGAGTGGAGAATGTTTAATAACAGATTAGGTTTTGAGGTTTCATACTACAATTCAGAAACTAAAAATCAATACATTCAGATTCCTGCACCTGCAACAAATCCTTACGGTTATACTTTCTACGGAATTAATGCGGGTAGTATAGAAAATAAAGGTTTTGAAGTTGTTCTTACTGGAAAAATCATTACTGGAGATAAATTTTCATGGGATACGACAATAAATTATTCTCAAAATAGAAATAAAGTAAAAGAAATTCCAGAAGAATTAGGAGGTTCAATTCCTTTAACTCCGGTAAATAATATTAACTATAGATATGCTTTGACTGAAGGACGACCATTTGGGGTTATTGAAGGAAAAAATATCGTTAAAAATGCTCAGGGAGAAATTGTTTTAGATGATAAAGGAAATATAGCTTTAGAAAGCGGATTGCGCGAAGTAGGTAATGCAAATCCTGATTTTATGCTAGGTTGGTCAAACACATTTAAATTTGGTGCTTTTACAGCAAACTTCTTGATCGACGGACGTTTTGGAGGAGATGTAATGAGTATTACAGAATCTATGAATGATTGGTATGGAGTTTCAAAAAGAAGTGGAGATGCCAGAAATGCAGGTGGTGTTGCAATAAATGCAGTTATGCCTAATGGTACAAAAGTAACTTCAATGGATGCTGAAAAATATTACACTACAGTTGGAGGAGTTAATGGTGCTACGGCTGAATATGTCTATAATGCGACAAATGTAAGTTTAAGAGAAGTATCTCTTGGCTATACTTTCAATAAAAAAGTACTTCCATTTGTTAATACAGCAACTTTATCATTAATCGCAAGAAACTTATTTTTCTTTTATAAAGATGCACCTTTTGATCCAAACATTGCTTTAAGTACAGGTCAAGGTTTACAAGGAGTTGATATTTATGGTTTACCATCAACAAGAAGTATTGGTCTTAATTTAAATGTAACTTTCTAATTTAAAATCTCATGAAAACAAATAATATAAAAAAATCATTAATCTGTTTTGGTCTTTTAGCCTTAGTTGGTTGTACAGATAATTTCGACGAGATTAATAGTAATCCTGACGCTTTTACACAAGACGAGCTAAAACAGGACTTTAATTATATAAAAGGTCCTTTTACAACTATGTTTGATAATGTAATGGTGAATGTTCCGGGATGGAAGTATCAGGTAGCCATTGATTTATCCGGTAATACTTGGGGAGGCTACACTACAGCACCTGGTTTTGATGGATCTAACAATCTTTCGTATGCACTTTCAGATAACTGGAACCTTTGGGGTTGGGAAGCTATTTATGCACAAGTGATGGCAAATTACTTAACAGTCGAAAGAGCATCTAAAGGTAAATATGATGAGTTTTACGCTCTTGCTACAATTATTAAAGTACAAACTTTACATAAAGCAGCAGATTCATGGGGGCCAATTGTGTATTCAAAATTAGGTACTACTGATGCAACAATTGGATATGATTCTCAAGAAGAAGCTTATGGATTAATGTTTAAAGACTTAGACTTTGCTGTAACAGAATTAACAAAAAGAATCGACGCCGGAGAGAAAAGTTCTTTTACGAACATAGACCGTTCAACCTACGGAGGAGATTATACAAAATGGGTTAGGTATGCAAATTCATTGCGTTTAAGATTAGCTATGCGTATTGTAAAAGTTAATCCTGCATTGGCTAAAACAGAAGCTGAAAAAGCTATTAGTCAAAAATTTGGTGTAATGACAGTTGTTGCTGATAGTTTTATAGTAAGCAAAGGTGTATCACAACATCCTCTTAAAGTAGCTGCTTATGAATATAATGATAGTCGTATGTCTGCAGACATGGAATCTATTATGGGAGGTTACAATGATCCTAGAATGAAAGTTTATTTTGATCCTTCTGAACAATTCCCTGGAGAATATAAAGGAATCCGTACTGGAGGAAATCTTGGAGATAAATCGCTACACATGAAATTTTCAAATTTTGGTAAGATCATAAAAGACGATAAACAAGTAGTTTGGTTGAATACCGCTGAAATTTATTTCTTAAGAGCTGAAGGAGCTTTAAGAGGTTGGAATATGGGGGGTGATGCTGCAACATTATATAAAGCTGGTATTACTGCATCTTTTGATCAGCTTGCTACAGGTGGTGCTGCTGATTACATTGCAGATAATGTAAAAACGGCTAAAGACTATGTAGACCCGGTTGCCCCATTCAATAGTGGTTTAGCTGTAAACAAAGTTACCGTTGCCTGGGATGATACAGCAAGTAACGAAGTGAAACTGCAAAAAATCATTACTCAAAAATGGATTGCTAATTTTCCTGATGGTATGGAAGCTTGGGCTGATCACCGTAGAACAGGTTATCCTAAATTATTGCCAATTCTTAACAATCAAAGTGCTGGTTTAGTTACTACTGAATTTGGTGTAAGAAGAATTCCTTTTGTTTCTACTGAAAAAGACGGAAACCCTGGTGGAGTTCAAACAGGAATAACAAAACTAGGTGGTCCTGACAATGGTGGAACCAGAACTTGGTGGGATGTTAATGCTCCAAATTTCTAAAATAAAGTATCAAAGAATTATAAGAATTTAAGTTTGGTTAGTAAATGGTATAAGCAATGCAAGTTGCTTATACCATTTCAAAAACCAAAATTGTAAATACAAAAAAAGAAAAAAGAAATGAAAAGTGCTTTAGAAATAAAACCTGATATCAGCTATAAAAGCGCGGGAAAATTTGAAGAGACCCGATTTGAGAAAATCCACAACGAAATCTTCAGAAATTCTACAGAAGCTTCGATAATTGTAGCGCAGGAAATCGCGCAATTAATTAGATCTAAACAAGAAAAAGGAAAATCTTGCGTATTAGGTTTAGCAACAGGTTCTTCTCCTATAAAAGTCTATGAAGAGTTAGTGAGAATGCACAGAGAAGAAGGATTAAGTTTTAGCAATGTGATCACTTTCAATCTGGATGAATATTATCCAATGACCAAAGAGAACAATCAGAGCTATCATTATTTCATGCACCAGCATCTTTTTAATCATATTGATATCAAACCGGAGAATGTCAATATTCCCGATGGTACCGTTGCAATTGAGGAACTCAACCAATATTGCATCGATTACGAAATGAATATTAAAAACGCAGGAGGTCTTGATTTTCAATTATTAGGTATTGGTCGTACCGGTCACGTAGGTTTCAATGAGCCGGGATCGCACATCAACTCAGGAACTAGAATTATTACACTGGATCACATTACAAGAGTAGACGCTTCATCTGATTTTAATGGTATCGACAACGTTCCTAAAAGAGCGATTACCATGGGAGTTTCTACCATTATGAGGTCTAAAAGAATTGTACTTATGGCTTGGGGACAAAACAAAGCCGATATCATTAAGAGAACCATTCAGGGCGATATCAGTTCAGAAGTTCCGGCTACTTTTTTACAAAATCATGCCAATGCCACCTTTGTATTAGACCAGTCTGCCGCTGTAGAATTAACACGTTTTAAAACACCGTGGTTAGTAGGAGAATGCATCTGGACACAGGAATTAAAAAGCAAAGCGATTGTTTGGTTGTGCCAAAAAACAAAACAATCCATTTTAAAATTAACAGACAGAGATTACAACAACAACGGAATGTCTGATCTTTTGGCGCAGGAAGGTTCTGCTTATGATCTGAACATCAATATGTTCAACGTCTTGCAGCATACCATCACAGGATGGCCGGGTGGAAAACCCAATACTGACGATTCACACCGTCCGGAAAGAGCCAATCCTGCAAAAAAACGAGTGATTCTTTTTAGTCCACATCCGGATGATGATGTGATTTCTATGGGAGGCACTTTTTCAAAATTGATAAAACAAGGCCACGATGTACACGTAGTATATCAAACCTCCGGAAATATAGCCGTTACAGATGACGAAGCATTAAAATTTGCTGAGGTTGCCAAAGATTTTGTTGGTGACGCAGCAAGTGGAATCGACTTCAAATCGGTAATTGAATTTTTAAACCATAAATCAGAAAACGAAATTGATTCACTGGAAGTCCGAAAATTAAAAGGACTAATCCGTAGAAGAGAATCATATGCCGCGACAAGATATATTGGTTTAAAAGATGAGAATACCCACTTTTTAGACCTTCCGTTTTACGAAACCGGACAGGTAAAGAAAAATCCGTTAGGAGCAGAAGATATTGCGATTGTAAAAGATATCATTGCACAAATAAAACCACATCAGGTTTTTGCAGCAGGAGATCTTGCCGATCCGCACGGAACGCACGAAGTATGTCTGAACGCAATTTTTGCCGCCATGAAACAATTAAAACCAGAAAAATACATGGACGATTGCTGGTTATGGTTGTACAGAGGGGCGTGGCACGAATGGGACATTCACGAAATTGATATGGCTGTTCCGCTTTCTCCATCAGAAGTATTACTGAAACGTCACGCGATTTTATACCACCAGTCTCAAAAAGACAGAGTAATGTTTCAGGGAAATGACTCTAGGGAATTCTGGGTGAGAGCCGAAGACCGTAACAAAAACACAGCCATCTTATACGATGATTTAGGATTGGCAGAATACGAAGCAATCGAAGCCTTTAAACGTTTTGATTACTAAAGTTAAAATATAAGATTCGGGTGAGAGCGGATCACATTACAAAATTCAGATTGATTTCATAAAGAAAGTGAGGATTCAATAGAGTTCATTCTGAGTTTTGTTTCTTTTATTATTTAATACTGTTATCTCCGGATAACATCTTTTCAAAAACAGTAAAAATGAAATATTTATTAGTACTACTATTAGCAGGTGTAACGTCTGGTGCTCAGATTCAAAAAGAGCAGCTAAATCTTATGCCGTGGCCTCAGAGTGTTGTTGTAAACAACGGAAATTTTGCTTTAAATAAAAACTTTAAAGTAAACATTACCGGAAAACCGAATCCCCGAATTTTTGGTGGAGTAACTCGCTTTTTGCGTCGCTTAGACGGTAGAACCGGTATTTTTTTCGAACAGGGTTTTATTACAAGATTAAATGAAGTTCCAAATGCAACACTTCAGATCAACTGTGACAGAAGTGGGAAAATTGGTTTGTATGAAGATGAAAGTTATCATTTAGATATCCAACAAAATCAAATTACAATAAATGCAACCAGCGATTTAGGAGCACTTCACGGCCTTGAAACGTTATTGCAAATGTTACAAAACACGAACAACTCCTTTTATTTTCCAAACTCAAAAGTATCTGATTTTCCAAGATTTACCTGGAGAGGTTTGATGATTGATGTTTCAAGGCATTTTCAGCCAATTGATGTAATCAAAAGAAATATTGATGGATTGGCCGC
>NZ_CBDIDC010000014.1:0-439855 GCF_965277525.1 Flavobacterium sp.
TTTTCTGCTCATTTCAGAAGGTGGTACTGAATATGGACATAAAATGACAATCGCGCGAAGCAAATCTATTTATGGACCTTATGAATCGAACCCGTCTAATCCAATTATGACACACATGAATGAAAATGCACAAAGCAACCCAATACAAGGTACTGGGCATGGCGATTTTATTCAGGCACATGATGGGTCATGGTGGATGGTTTTCTTGGGCTTTCGTCCGCAAAGCTTACTACATCACGTATTGGGACGTGAAACATTTTTAGCTCCAGTTAGATGGGATACAAATGCTTGGCCGGTAATCAATGGCAACGGTACAGTAAACATAGATATGAATGTACCTACTCTACCCTTACAAGCTGTTAAACAACATAACCTTGATACCGATTTTGATGAAGCTAAATTAGGCGTTGACTGGAATTACCTGCGCAACCCATTTATGAGAAATTATTCTCTTGCAGAGAAAAGAGGTTCGTTACGATTGAAAACAAGTCCGGTTTCTTTGGATGATAATGATTCCCCTACTTTTGTCGGACGCAGACAGGAGCATGTTAATTTTTCGGCTAGCACTGCATTATCATTAAATGATAAAAAGGAAGGCGACGAAGCAGGGATGACAATTTTTTACACGAGTCAGGCACATTACGACATCTTTTTAAAAAAATCAGGAAATGGCAAACAAAAACTGGCAATACGTTATCGTATGGGAGTGCTGAACCAAACCGCATACGAGGTGGAAATTCCCAGTGGTAAAATTTATTTGAAAGTTAAAGGAGATAAGGACTTTTACTCGTTTTATTATTCTCTGGACGGTAAGGAATTTAATTTTTTAAACAAGATAAACGTATGGTATCTGAGTTCTGAAACCAATGGGGGTTTCACTGGAGTTTATATTGGATTATATGCCGCATCCCAAAGTAAAAACTCTAAAGCTTATGCTGATTTTGATAAGTTTATGTATAAACCCGGCAATTCAGATTAATGTAGGTTTAATGGTATTTCGCCTAATCGATCTGATTAATAAAAAACCAAATGTAAAATGAAATCGGGTAGTTATTTATTTCAGAATTTGGAGGAGAATCTGTGTATGGAAATAATACTCGACCAGCATATGAAGCTGCTAATTGGACAGAAGAATGTCAGAAACAAATTTATGTCAATCAAATAGAGCTCATTAAGCCCATTTCGAACTTATCTGGTGTATCTCGCTAGCTGTTATTTGATTACAAATCTTTGGGGAGGATAAACCATGTTTATTAGAAAGGCTATAACAGAAAAGGATTGTTATCTGAAAAAAGGAAAAAAGAAAGCTTGGTATATTATGAATGGCTATTAAAAAAGAAATGAAAATAAAAAGCATAAAACAAACGGTATTGACCTTTGTATGTTTGATAGTAGTTGGTGGTACTATTTTTGGTCAAAGCAAAGTGATTGATCTATGGAACGGGAAAGTGCCTGGTTCAATTAAAAATCCCAACTATAAGCAAATAGTTGATTCTACGTATTACATAAAACTAAGGAATATTTCTGAGCCTACTATTGAAGTTTATCCTGCTTCTGCAGACAATAATTCAGGGACGGCTGTGGTGGTATGTCCCGGTGGCGGTTATTATGGGGTTTCTTTTATAAGTGAAGGTGTGGAAGTGGCAAAATGGTTAAATCAGTTAGGGATTACGGCTGTTGTTTTGCATTACCGTTTGCCTGATGACGCTATTATGAAAAACAAATCTATAGCTCCGTTGCAAGATGGGCAAGAAGCTATGCGTACAGTTCGCCGTAATGCAAAACAATGGGGTATTGATCCACATAAAATCGGCATCATGGGGTTCTCGGCTGGAGGCCATCTCGCATCTACTGTTTCGACTCATTTTGATGAAAAGGTGTATCAACCAAAGGATTTTACCAGTGCCCGTCCTGATTTTTCTTTGCTAATTTATCCTGTAATTTCAATGGATTCGACTATTACTCATGCAGGATCGCGCGATAACTTGCTAGGAAAACATCCTTCACAGGAAATGCTAAAACATTTTTCGAACGAGTTGCATGTTAATGCTAACACCCCTCCAGCATTTATGATACACTCAATGGATGATGATATAGTTCCGGTGGAAAACAGTATTGATTACGCCTTAGCTATGAAAAAGTATAATGCCTCCTGTGAACTTCATATTTATCAATCTGGAGGTCATGGATATGGTTTAGGAAGATCAAAAAACACTGAATCTACATGGACAGCGTCCTGTCGCAAGTGGCTTGAAGCTAACAGTTTTTTACCTAATATCGGTCAAGGAAGGGAGGACAGAAAGAGTGTATTGAGTCCTGACGACAAGCCTACATTCAAAGATCCGCCATTTGGTTTCAGATGAAAAAAGATGGCTAACGCACACATTGGATTTGAAACTGGATGTCTTAAGCTTGCTGGTTGGTATCAATGATGTGAATGCTATAATTGAGGGGAAGCAAGATGCGTTGGATGCAAAAACGTTCGATGCAACTTACCGTAAGTTGCTCGCTTGATGTAAAGAGCAAAAAACAAATCTTTTGATAGTACTTGGATTGCCTTTCTTTTTTGCTTCCGAATGGTGTAAAGATCAGTATCAAAAGTGGCATCCATTGACAGTTGAAAGAGCCGAAATCAACAGTATTTGGTCATGAACTGATGGCTCGTGAGTGCTTTAAGCAAGTTAGTAAACGCTTGAATTTTTTAAAGATATGTACAGAATAATCAAGCATTAGCTCCTTATGCTATCGAATCACCATTAAACGAAACATGGGAATTTAATTGAGTAAAATTACAGATCAATGTCCAATAGATGTCTGTATTTTATGTTTATGATAACTTTTGTCAATACTATTCAACCGAATTAAGCATAAGCTTAATATAACCAATTAATTATTATGATAAAACAACCAACAATTAGAAAACTCCATTTGGCAATTTTTGCTATTGGGATTTTAGTGTTTACCAATGGATGGTCACAGTCAGCTACCATAACCGTAGATGCAACGCTAAACAAACGTTTAATTTCCCCAAACATCTATGGGAAAAATGAAGACTTAGATAAATCTGTACAATTTTATAATGATTCAGGCTTGCGTTTTACGCGGTTGAATCATGGTAATAATGCCACAGGGTATAACTGGCAAAAAAAAATTACGGTTTCTCCCGACTGGTATAATAATGTGTATAGCGAAAACTGGGATGCAAAAGCTCAAGGACTTAATAATAACTATTCAAACATTCAGGGCATGTTTGCCTTTCAGTTATTGGGCAGGGTTGCATCCAACACAAACAACAATTTCAATGACTGGGCGTACAACCAATCACAATATTGGTCTGGTCTTGGCCAGAATTTAGCAGGAGGGGGAACACCCAATCCCGCCGGAGGAAGTACAGCACTCGTTGATGGAAATATAAATTTGTTTACTGAACCTTGGTCTGCTGATTCTTCTGTTGGTATTCTTGATCATTGGTTTGGAACCAATGGTTTAGGTTTGGACAAAAACAAGTTTGTTTATTGGAATATGGACAACGAGGTAGATATATGGAATGGCACGCATGATTGGGCTATGCCAACACAACTTTCGGCTTCTGCTTTTATGGATCGCTACATCGAATTAGCTAAAAAAGCGAAAGCTAAATATCCTGGAATCAAGCTTTGTGGACCTGTTACAACTTCAGAATGGCAATGGTACAAATGGTCAAATGAAAGTATTTATATCAATGGGAAGTACTATCCATGGATTGAATATTTTATTAAAAGATGCGCCGATGAAGAGCAAGTTTCCGGGGTTAGGGTGCTTGATGTTCTAGATATTCACAATTATCCTTTTTATAACAATGATGCTGAAGCACTGCAGGGACACCGAATTTATTATGATACAACTTATGATTATCCGGGTTCAAACGGTATTCGAACAAGTACTGGTGGGTGGGATACCACACTTACAAAACAATATATTTTCAAGCGTATCAATGATTGGTTAACTCAGTATTATGGAGCAAATAATGGAATAGGACTCGGATTGAGCGAATGGGGGACTATGTCGAGCAGTAACCCAAATCTTGAATCTGTTATATATGCTTCGCATCTTGGTGTATTTGCAAATAATGGCGTTGAATTGTTTTCCCCATGGAACTGGTCTATTGGTATGTGGGAAACCTTACATCTGTTTAGCAAGAATGCTAAAGATTATAGCGTTTCAAGTGTTTCTTCTGTAGAAAATACAGTTTCAGCTTATTCCTCGATAAATACAGTAGAAGATGCGATGACAGTTATTATTGTAAATAAAGACATGAACTCTGCTCAAAATGTGACAGTAAATCTTAACGGATTTTCAGTAGCGAATGGCAATTATACAACTTTACAATTATCGTCTCTACCTGCTACCGAAACTTTTGTATCGGAGACACAAAATGCACTTAAAACAGGTCAAGTTTCAGTGAACTCAAATTCGTTAACCCTATCTGTGCCAAAGCTTTCTACTACAGCCATTCTGCTTAAGAAAGCCCCAGTAGTTATCACAATACAGAATAAAACTACGGGGATGGCAATCGATGGAATGTATAGATTCAATAACGGCGCTATTACAGGACAGTGGACTTACAGCGGAAGCACTGCACAGCAGTGGGCGCAAGAAGCAGACGGAAATTATTTCAAATTTAAGAACGTTGCTTCAGGTTTATATCTTGATGGAAATGGACAGACCACTCCTGGATCAGCAGTTTATCAGGCCAATAATAGTACCGATTGGAATTTGCATTGGGCAAAGGAAACAGTCGGGGCATATATCAAATTTAGAAACCGTAATACCGGATTGTACCTCGATGGAATGTGGAGAGGTTCCAATTCAGATTTAGGACAATATACTGCCAGTACAGCAGATCCACAGCTATGGACAATAAATTTAGTAGGGAGCTCTCAATCCGCAAGAAAGAGTTTAGTATCTAAAGAAAATATTTCAGAAGAATCAAGTTTGTCGATAGTGTTGTATCCAAATCCGTTCTCGTCAACTTTTACCCTTAAAGTTGAAGAACCCAATAAAATAAATGATATTTCAATTTTTGATATGGCAGGTAAACTGGTTGAAAATATAGAATATTCTGAAATTACAAGTTCTATGTCAATCGGTTCTTCCCTAAAACCCAATGTGTATATTGTACAGGTTTCTGGGACAGATGGTGTAAAATCTTTTAAAATTGTTAAGAAGTAACGATTATTATGAGGTACAATGTTTTCAAGTCTGTGAAAGTAGTACGCAGTTGGATACATAAAAAAATATAACATCCGTTTGATGAAATTATTTTTTGAGAATTATTTTATCCAACGGTTGTTATTATGAAAATAAATGATAAAATAAAAAAACAGAAAATAGATAGCTTCTTCTTTTTTGTTTTTGAACAGTATTGTAATGCACAAACTTCAATTATTCAAAAAAAATAGTTTAGTTTCTGAATTTAAAAACGGTTCTATTTTTTTTTGACTTTTTCGGGAAAATTAATAGTACTAAAAAGATGAATCTTTAGCTGAATATTTTGTTATAATATCAACAAAAGCGCGAAAACGATACCTAAATGGATACATACGGATATTAAACAAGATAAAGGAAACAAATACTTTTGTAAGCTAGCTCCAGCAAATTAGTTTGCGATGAAGCTCTATTGTGCTCCCATATTGAAAAATAGATATTCATAAATCGTTATTAAGCTCTTAATATCGCATCAATATTAGCTTAAAATGCTGGTGATGAAGATAATAAATATGCGGTTTTAATTAAATTAAATGATTTGTAAAAAATGAAAAAAAGTATTAAATTCTTATTGTTACTAATGATAATAATGGGGACGACAGTGAAATCTCAAAATGCCAATAAATTTTTTCCAGAAAAGGACCTGATTACTACAGGAATTTATTATTATCCAGAACATTGGAACGAAAATCAGTGGGAACGCGATATTAAAAATATAGCGGATATGGGATTTGAGTTTGTGCATCTAGCCGAGTTTGCGTGGTACAAAATGGAACCTGTTGAAGGAAAATTCGATTTCGTTTGGTTAGATAAGGTTGTCAATATTTGTGTGAAAAACAACTTGAAAATAGTCATGTGTACACCTTCTGCAACAACGCCTTCATGGATGCGTATTGACTATCCTGAAACGTTTATTATGGACGGCCATTATATTCGTGGAGAAAATGGCACTCGAGGCTTAAACTCAATTGTTAACCTTAAATACCGAATGTTTGTTGGACGGATTGTTACCGAGCTAGCTAAACGTTATGGAAAAAACAATAATGTGGTAGGATGGCAAATTGACAATGAGCCACAAGCAATTACTGATTACAGCCCTGATTCTCAGAATTCATTCAGAGAATGGCTAAAAAATAAGTACCAAACCATAGAAGGATTGAATTACTCCTGGGGAGCTGCTTTCTGGAGTCAGTGGTTTAATAACTTTGATGAGGTTGTAATTCCAAATACGACCATAGTGGGCTGGTGGGGTAACAATCCTCATGCGTTGCTCGATTTTAAACGTTATTTAGCAGATCGTCAAGCAGAGTATCTTGATTTTCAAGCAAGTATATTGAGGGATCAGATTTCATATAATCAATACATAACGACAAATTACACGGCTATATGCACAGGTTCTGATTCGAGGAGAACCAAAAAACTTGATTTTGCTGCCTACACAGCCTATCCTAACGGAGGAAGTGACAATATTGGCGACCAGGGTTTTAGATTAGGAGACAGCAGATCCATTCTTTTTGCCGCCGAATATTATAAATCGGTTGGAGGTATTTCAGGGGTTATGGAAATTCAACCAGGCCCCGTTAATTGGGCAAATTATAATCCTTTATTGATACCGGGTACCGTACGAATGTGGTTATACCATACCTTTGCAGCTGGCGGTAAACTTGCATGCTCTTATAGATTTCGTCAAATAAATTATAGTGCGGAGCAATATCATGCCGGTATCATGAAGCCAGATGGTGTAACACTTTCTCCTGGAGGTAAAGATTATATCCAATTTATGAAGGAAATCAAATTACTTCGAAAAGAGTACAAACCTAATAATAAAGTGCCTGAAAAATTGAATGCAAGATCAACGGCCATTCTTTGGAATCTTGAGAATTATTGGGCAATTGATAGGCAAAAATTGACTTATCAATGGGATTCATGGAATTATCCTGTGAAGTTTTTGGAATTGACTAAGTCTTTAGGAGCTCCTACTGAAGTGATTTCTGAGAATGTGGATTTCTCTAAATATAAATTTTTAATTGTTCCCGCTTATGATTTAGCAGATTCCACTTTGGTTCAAAAATGGAAAAATTTCGTAGCCAATGGAGGGCATTTAATTTTAACTTGTCGAACCGCAACTAGAAATCGTAACGGACATATCTGGGAAGGAGAATGGGCAGCTCCAATATCTGATCTGATTGGTGCACATGTTGAGGCAACTGATATGCTTTCATCATATAAAAATGGAGATATATTGATGAATTCTACCCATTACAATTGGAATAATTGGGCCGATTTACTTACTCCTAAAAAAAGAACAGAAGTGCTGGCAGCATACAATAGTCAGTTTTATAAAGGGAAAGCTGCCGTTGTAAGAAATAAAATTGGTAAAGGCTCTGTTACCTATATTGGTGTAGATACTGATGATTCAAAATTGGAAAAAGATATTTTAAGAAATATGTATATAAATGCTGGAGCTACAACAGAAGACTATCCTGAAGGAATTTTCGTTTACTGGAGGGACGGATTCAACTTTGCAGTAAATTATTCCTCTGAAGATTATAAAATTAATATTCCTGAATCTGCAAAAGTCCTTATTGGTGAAAAATTATTAAAACCTGCAGGAGTTGTAGTTTGGAAAGAATAAGTAATATAAAATTCGTGAATCATCAAATCAAAGGATTAATTTTTGCTACTAAGCCTTTTATGAGCTTAAATACTTTTGCCCAATTGAAAACAAACCCAAAGTTTGCTAAACGTTTTTATTTAGGGAATGAATTAAAAGCTAGTTATGTTGCAAATGCAGGTAGAGCATGTAAAATCTCTTAGAAATTGAATGATTCAATTAAAGCCACAGGATTTAATTGTTAGAATACAAACAGTATGATGTTGTAAATCAGTTACGATATCATATTTCACTAATGTTTAATGTATAGCTCGTGTAAAGGTGGCTGATTTATTGTCTAAAGAATCAGCTTTATATGACTATAAATATGCACTAGGATACAGCTAGGATGGAGAAATATATTTAATAGAAAAAAATCAGATGGAAGTAGACTATAGAAAATATATTTATTGGACAGAACTAGCCAGCTATTTTAAAAAGCATGATGAACATTTACTCTTTGCAAAAGCCAATAAACGCAGTGCGAAAGAGGCTAAACAATTTGAAGCATTAAAGGCTTATGATCAAACTTTTATTTTTGCAGTTAAAGCAATAAGAAGAAACAATACATCTCAAAAACTGTTTTTTCAAGGGTATGAAACTGACAAAGCAAAAATAAAGTCTCTTTCAAGAAAAACCATTTATCAATAAATTCCTTTATATAACATATTTTATTTAACATTTATCGTCAACTAAAATGAATACAGTTAAATTTTTTGCGACATTTATTTGTCTCCAATTTGCATTTATCTCTAATGCCCAACACCAAACAACACCAAACAAAAAAGGAAATGGATATTACACCAATCCAATTTTTGCAGGAGATTATCCAGATCCTAGCATTTTGAGAGATGGCGATGACTATTATGTGGTGCATTCCTCTTTTGAATATCATCCCGGTCTATTGATTTGGCATTCAAAAGATTTGATTAACTGGACTCCGGTAACAGCTGCTTTAAACAAAAATATTGGTTCTGTATGGGCACCAGATTTAGTGAAGTATAATGACAAATATTATATTTATTTTCCTGCCAATGACAAAATATATGTAGTAGTAGCCGATTCAATTGAAGGGCCATGGAGCGATCCTGTTGATTTAAATATTAAAAACATAGATCCGGGGCATGTTGTTGATGAAAAGGGAAAGAGATATTTGTATTCTGCCAATGGTGAATTTGTACCCTTATCTGATGACGGGCTTTCAGTTATTGGAGAAACAAAACATGTTTATGATGGATGGCCAATTCCACGGGAATGGTCTATAGAATGTTTCTGTATGGAAGGACCAAAACTGGTTAAAAGGGGGGACTATTATTATCTCACAGTTGCTGAAGGGGGAACAGCAGGCCCTGCTACTGGACATATGATTATATCTGCGAGATCAAAATCGCCTTTGGGTCCTTGGGAGAATTCACCTCTTAATCCAATTATCAGGGCTGAAGATAGTAATAAAAGATGGTTGTCCAAAGGTCATGGGACACCTTTTGAAGATGCAAAAGGGAATTGGTGGATGTTGTTTCATGCTTATGAAAAAGGTTTTTATAACATGGGACGCCAAACTTTACTTTTGCCTTTAGAATGGACTAAAGACGGCTGGTATAAAATACCCGATGGGATTAGTGATGAAAAACCTATAAAAAGACCTAAATTAGATGTGACTTCAAATGAAAATACAGCAAGCTTTAATGATAATTTCGAGGGCAGTACACTAAATCCGAGATGGAACTTTTTTTCAGAATACAATCAAGAAAGATTTAAAGTTAAGGATAATGGTATTGTAATTAAAGCAAAAGGAAATGGAATAAGTGATTGTTCCCCACTGCTTTATAATCCAACAAATCATGCCTATACGGCAGAGGTAGAAATGTTAATCGAAGGAAATGCTATTGGAGCTTTGGTTCTTATATATAACAATATAGCTTATTCAGGCATCCTTACTAATGGTAAAGATATATTGGCAAACATTCATGGGTGGCAATTTGTAACAGAAAAAAATGTGGCCAAAGAGAGCGTATTTCTCAAAATAAAGAGTGTCAATAATACTGTTGATATGTATTATAGTACGGATGGAAAGAATTGGGTTAAAATTGAGAATTCATTAGAAGTTTCCGGTTTTAATCATAATACCTTTAGCGGATTTTTGGGACTTCGTGTAGGACTTTGCTCAATAGGGGAGGGATCTGTAACATTTAAAAATTTTAAATATACTCCAATAGCTAATAATTAAGAAACTGTTTCAATTTATTCGGAAAGAATTTAAACGATTATAAAAACAATTAACAAACAAATACAAGCAACGTGAATTCATTATAGTTATGCGATTACCTAGTTTTTTATTTTATTTTCCTGATTGCAGGTTATGGATTTTATATCCACAGACAAAAGAAAAAAGCTAGTATATCAGCTTCTCACGATTGAAGTGGTAACGCTTCGCTTCTTTCATGAGTTGCGTGCTTTGCAGATGGCTTTTGGCAAAGCGCAATATCATTTTTGATTGTCATTTCTTTTTGCTTCAATAATACAACATAAGAATGATTACTTGATAGTCATTCTTAAATTTTACTTTGTGAGTGCCGTTTATATCTGGTATAAATTTATAATTAACTATTTGAATATATGTTTACCCGCTAAGCTCAATAAGAAATGATGGAAAAATCAATAAATATTTTAATAAGAGTCAACAACCATTCCAGTATTCCTAAATATATTCAGGTAGCAGATAGTATTTCAGAAGATATTTTGAATGGAAATATTAAAAAGCAACATCGAATGCCGTCGATAAATGATCTTAGTAATTCGTCAAGGTTGTCTCGAGATACTATTGAAAAGGCATACAAAATCCTTCGAGACCGCGACGTAATTTTTTCTGTTAAGGGTATAGGATATTTCATTATCGACAATAAATCAGAATCCAAGAGTACTGTTTTTTTTCTCATAAATAAACCAAGTTCATATAAAATGGAAGTGTATAATGCTTTTGTCAATACAGTCGGCACTAAGGCAGATGTTAATATGTATCTATACTATTGTGAAGAGGATCTTTTTATTAACGCACTAAAGAAAAACATTAATAAGTATAATTATTTCGTGATTATGCCTCATTTTAAAAGTAAAAGCCAAAATCATGTATGTTATACACCCAAAGTAATTAAGGCCATTGAAACTATACCTAAAGAAAAACTTATAATAATAGATAATTCATATAGAGAAATTTCAGGCGCTTTTGCAGCCATTTATCAAGATTATAAAGAAGATATCGTCAACGCACTAAAAGAGGGGCTTGAAAAACTAAAAAAATATAAGAAAATAATTTTAGTGTATCCTTCTAAATTGGTTTTTCCGTATCCAGCGGGAATTCTTGTTGGCTTTATAAAGTTTTGCGAAAAGTATGGCTTCGAATTTGAAATTTTGGATAAAATTTATGCTGAATTAGAATTCGAATCAAAAGAGGCCTACATAATAATTGAAGAAGAAGACTTAGTTGAATTAGTACAACAGATTAGAGAGAAAAATTTGGTTATGGGTACGGATATAGGTTTGATCTCATATAATGAAACTCCCTTAAAGGCACTGCTGGGAATTACGGTAATTAGTACCGATTTTAAAGCCATGGGTATAGCGGCCGCAAAATTGGTATTAAATAACAAAAAGGAAATTTCTAAAAATCCATTCAATTATATTGAGCGTAATTCATTATAAAGTGGCTTCTTTATTGTAGCAGTATCATTCAGAACCCAGGTGAAAGTATCAATGAAAATGAGCTCTCTTAAATCAACTTAAATAAGGTTTTACTAGGGGCACTCAGAAATTAATGTGAGCTGCAGATTCGAACCTAACAGATGTCATTCTCTATAAGGTCCTTTTCAATGTTCTTCACCGTTATGTCTTTGGGGCCGCTTTGGGGTTCCTTTTAAGGGTTCTACGGGTCTTGGGGGCTGGGTGTTTTTGGCTGTGGTTTTTGGGTCTTTGATTTGGTTTTGGGAATTACGGTCTTCATGATCGTAATTTTTGGTTGTATGGGAAGTTGTAATTTTATTTTTTGAATTAGATTATTGCTGTTGTTTTTTTAGGTTTAATATTATTTTTTAGGAGCTTTTTCCCGCTATCCGTTCCAATCTTTTGCGCCGAACCCCGGCACAAAAGGATTTCCACTTCTATCGGGGCTAGGGCTGCTGAGGAGCCAGGCTGTTTAGACTAATAAAAATAAGTGAGATTATAAAAAAATGGCACCAATTGTCTTCAATTGGCGCCATTTGGCTTGTTTGTGACCGGGAACAGGACAAATTTCAATAAATTTTATGGAAGATTTGAAGAGGGTTGGCTTACTGGAAGTAGAGTTTGTCTTTGTATGGCGATAACAATTTGGTTAGATGTCCTGTTGGGGATTGTCGTTTTATGGTATCAATTTGTTTTTCTAATGCTTAAGTCAAGTACAGTACCTTGTAATAAACGAGGTTTAAAAAAATACGGCAAAATTTTAATAATAAAAATCGAAGTGTAATTTTTTAACAAGAACAGATATATTTGGAAATAAAGCCAATAGTTTAGATCGCAACAGTACTTTATTTCAATTATATTCTATTAAGCAATAGCGATTTCTAGATACTTTCGGAATTCTGCTTAAGGGGAAGGGTAACTATAAATTCGGCACCATTTTCTTTTTTTCCTTTAGCCATTATAGTTCCATTGTGCCTGTTAATTATTTTTTGGCATAGTGCCAGGCCAATCCCGTTTCCCTCGTACTGATCCTTGGAATGAAGTCTTTCAAAGGCGGCAAATATTTTTACTGCATCGACAGGGTCAAGCCCAATACCATTATCCTTGAAGGAGATTTCAACAGATTCAACCGAATTGATATTTTTTAGAACGGAGTTTATAATAACTCTGGGAGGCTGGCCCGCTTTTGTGAATTTGAGTGCATTTTGGATAAGATTATAAAATAGCTGCTGAATAAGAATAGCGGCTCCCTCGATTTCCGGAAGATCGCTTATGATTAAAATAGCGCCTTTTTCTTTTATTATAAGCTCCAGATCTGTTTTGATGTTCTCCAATAAATCGTTTAGGAAAATCTTTTCAACAGGCTGGGTGCTTTTGTCAATAGTAGAGTAGGCAAGGAGCCCTTCGATAATGCATTGCATGCGATTTGCAGAATGAGCAATTTTGTTTAAGTGTATAACGGAACGATCCGGCAACTGATTTGCGATCTCATTTTTTAACATGTTATTGAAGATCTTGATTTTTCTCACCGGCTCCTGAAGATCATGGCTCACCACATTGGCAAAATGCAGCAGGTCATCATTAGATCGCCGAAGGTCTAGTGTGCTTTCCTGAATCTTTCTTTTGAGTTCTGCTTCAATTTCTTTTTGATTATGTATATCCTGAACAATTCCTAGGATTGTTGACGGATCACCCTTTTCATTTTTTATGATTTTTCCAAAAACCTTAATCCACCTCGCAGGCTTGTTTTTCTCTATAATTCTGGCCTCGTAGCATACCATTCCGTTTACAAGGGCCTCTCTGTACGCTTTTTCGCGAAGGTGGCGGTCATCAGGATGCAGTTTTGCCTCCAGAGCCTCTATGGTAATGTCGGAGTCTATACGCCAGAGTTTTTTAAAATTATCAGAGGTCTTAACCTTGTTTGCTGTAAGGTCGATTTCGTAGGTTCCCATTCCGCAGGCTTCGATTGCCATGGTCAGCATTTCATCGGAATTTACTACCCGGCTTTTTGCCTCATGTAATCTGGTGGCCTCCGTGCAGGTATGAACCACGCCGTAAACAGCTCCCTTTTCATTGCACAGAGGGGTAAAACTATAATTATAAAAGAGTGGTGTCCATTCGCCCTTTACAAGTACATCAAGTTTTTGGTCATTGGCCTGAAAAGACAGCCCCGTTTTCATTACCCTTCGAATTTCCTGGCTGATCGGCTCCTGCTCAGGCCAAGCGGTAATATCAGCGAATTTTTTCCCGATAACCTGCCCGCCGGTATTCCACAAACTCAGCATGGCGTTGTTAGCAAAGGAAATCGTTAAATAGTCTGTACAGTAAACGGCAGTGGGCACAGGGGTTTGTTGTACTATATCTTGCAGAAAAATTAAATTATCGGGCACAGCTGTTGGCTTTATGTTTCATACCAAGGTAGTGTGCTGGCTGGCAAGTTATGTTACACAATTTAAGGATAATGATTGTACAACTCCAATGTAATGAAGCACTAACGGGTTATCTTTTGTCAATGCCAAATAAAAATTCAGCATATTAAAAATTATTGCTTTGACCGAATTTTAGTAAGCTTTTATATAGTACTTTTGGAAATTACAAAACCGCTTCAATATGACAAGTCCTAAAAATTCAGCCGTAACTTCTGATGACCAAGCAGAAAAAGAGTCGCTAAAAATTATACTCGCTGAGGATGATAAGGACGATCAGGAATTATTTATGGAAGCCCTTGAGGCCACGAAAGTTCCTTCTGAGGTTACTACCGTAGAAAACGGGAAGCAGTTGGTTGACACCCTGAAGGATCCGGCTGAACCAAAACCTGATATTGTTTTTATTGATATCAATATGCCCGTTAAAGGGGGCAAGCAGGCACTGGAAGAAATAAAGAGTGATCAAAAGCTGAAGGAGATCCCGGCGGTTATGCTCTCCACTTCCAATCATCCCAATGATATTGAAGAGACTTTCAGCAAAGGAGCAAACCTGTATATACAAAAACCAAGTTCTTTTACCGGCTTTATTCTCATTTTGAAAAAAGTATTCGTTCTTCATTGGACAAAAGCTTTAATCAATCCGGTTAAAAATATATTTTTTGTTTCGGAAAAGAATATTTCCCATAAGGATTAAATAAATGCCTTTAGTCTAAGTATGTATTGTAATTAATTCTGCCTTTGTCCTATGCTTGGGCCAGATGCGTTGTAAGGGCTGGCGGAAGTTTATATCTTAGAATCCAGTTTTCAGGCGTCAAATCTTCGTGTATTAAAATTTACACTGGGAAGGTTTAATATTGCCCGGTGCACCGCCCGTTTCATCCCTGGTGCTTTCATCTTCCTGAAGCTCGTCACTTCCAGGCTACCCAATTTCGAATTCCTTCCTTACCGGATTATCTTTTTGGGGTTCAATGGTCTCAAAGTAGTCATTTTCAGCCTCATCACTCTTGTTATTTTCAATATCAGTTTTTTAAACCCCTTTGATGGGTCATTCTCTATAAGGTCCTTTTCTATGTCCTTTCCCTTTATGTCTTTGGGGCCGCTTTGGGGTTCCTTTTAAGGGTTCTGCGGGTCATAGGGGCTTGGTGTTTTTGGCTGCGCGTTTTGGTCTTTGGTTTGGTTTTGGGAATTATGGTGGTGCTTGTGGTAATTTTTGGTTGTATGGGAATTTTTTAGTTTATTTTTTTTATCAGGTAATCAGGGTATTTAGGTATTGTGAATTGTTGGTGAATCTAATTGGGATGATTAGCATCGACGATTATATTTAACATTTTTTGAGGTTGATATTATTTTTTAGGAGCTTTTTCCCGCTATCCGTTGCAATCTTTTGTGCCGAAACCCGGCACAAAAGGATTTCCACTGCTATCGGGGCTAGGGAAGTTGAATCCGTTTTTTAGTAGTTATCACTTTAATTAAGACGATTTTCTTCTTTAAGTCTTTTGTCCATTTTTGTAAGATGCCATTAGACAGTGATACTTCGCTGGCAGCTGTGAAAACTCTTTTGAAAATAAACCAAGACGCCATTAGAAGATCATAAAGCAGAGGAGCTAATATTTATTAATTCAGCTGGCTTTATAAAAAGAAATCAAAATTACTGTGTTGTTTACCAGTTCTTTGTGTTTTTTGTATTCGAATTTTTCCTACTTTTATGTAGCTTGCTTACGAAATTAATTAGTTAACATTTCTTTAGCCAGAGTTTAAATAATTTATTCCTGTATTAACTATAACCTGTAGTATATGAAATATTTTAGACAACATATTCGAACTGCAACTGTAGCACTTACACTATTTTTTTATTTTACTTCAAACCCTGTTACGGCCCAGGAAGAAGCAAAAGCGGGCACAAGCGCGCAGGAACTTGCCGATAAAATGGCAAACCCGGTGGCGAGCTTAATTAGTGTGCCCCTGCAAAACAATCTTACCTACGGCATTGGTCCCTATAACGGCTCGAAATACCAGATCAACATACAGCCTGTCGTTCCTTTTAAACTGAGCGAAAATTTAAATTTAATTACCCGTTATATTCTTCCGGTAGTGGATCAGCAGGATGTCACCGGGGAAAACACGCATGAGTTTGGCCTCAGTGATGCTACGGTAACCGCTTTTTTTGCCCCTAAAACCAAAGGAATTATTTTAGGTGCTGGTCCCGCTTTTTTGGTCCCGACGGCAACCGAAAAATTGTTAGGAACCCAAAAATTTGGTATTGGCCCGAGTGTCCTTGTCATGCATCAGGGAAAAGGACTTTCTATAGGTTTTCTGGCCAATCAGATTTGGTCTGTGGCAGGTAATGCTGACCGGGCTGATTTCAACCAGTTTTACACCCAGATATTCCTGACCCACAGTTATAAAAGCGGGGCCAGTTTAGGTATAACTTCAGAAATTACACAAAACTGGCAGGGAAATACAACACTCATTACTGTTAGCCCCAATGTTGGGGCCATTACAAAATTAGGAGGGCAGACCATGCAATTTGCCGTTATGCCTTTAATACCCATTGTGGGCCATTCAGACATAAGACCTGATTGGGGACTAAGAGCTGTTATGGCTTTTGTTTTTCCACAGTAAACTATAATATATTCCTTAGCTGATCTGAAATTTAATTGCGAATCATTATCCATCTTAAGAAACAAAACGAAAAGACATGAAATCAAAAATTTTAGCACTTGCAATAGTTTGCTTTTTAGTATCCTGTACTAAATCGACAAAAACAAATGAAACCACAGCTGTTGCTGATACTACAGCAGCAGCAGCATTCAAACCTGCAGATTTTGAGGAACAGCTGGTGTATAATCGCGCAGTTGAAGCAGTGATTTGGGGAATGCCCGCCGTTAATTCTGAACTCATGCATGAAAGCCTGATAAAAGTTAAAGGAGACTATAATCAGGTGGTGTACTGGTCAGGATTAATCAGTTCTAAAAACCAGACTTTAACCCCAAATCCGGATGTCATTTACATTAATCCCTTTTTTGATACCAGACAAGGCCCGGTGGTGCTGGAAATTCCGGCAGCCGAAGGGGTTTCCTCACTTACCGGAAGTTTGGATGATGCCTGGCAGACCGCTATAGAAGATATTGGCCCGGCGGGGGTCGACAAGGGAAAAGGTGGCAAATATCTTATTCTGCCGCCCAATTATAAGGGAGCAGTGCCATTTGGATATATCCCGATGCCCTCAGCAACCTATACCGGTTATGCTATACTTCGCTCTAACCTGACCAACGGAAGCCCTGGTGATATTAAAAGGGCAGTGGAATATGGAAGAAAAGTAAAAATTTATCCCTTTGCAGAGGCGGACAGCCCTGCCGAAACAACATTTGTGGATTTAATAGATGCCTCCTTTGGAAATACAATACCCTATAACTTTCATTTTTTTGAAGTGTTAAACCAGTTTGTGCAAAGAGAGCCCTGGCTTCAGAGAGATTTGGTGATGATCGATCAGTTAAAAACCATCGGTATTGAGAAAGGGAAAGTTTTCCAGGCAGATGCCAGAAGACAGGAAATCCTGAATGCCGCCATAAAAGACGCACATAAGTGGATTGACAAGAAGTACGAAAAAATCTTTACACCTCCTTTTTATGAAGGAACGAGTTGGGCATTACCGGCATCGCAGGATGTGGTGAAAGCCATTATGTCCAATTATCTCGCGCCCAATATTTATCCCGTTGATGAAAGGGCCATAAGCTATTCCATGGCCTATTTCAGCGCCAAAAAACTGGGAACGGGGCAGTTTTATTTAATGTCAATTAAGGATAATAAGGGCCAGCAGTTTGATGGCTCCAAGCTGTATAAACTCCATTTGCCGGCCAAAGTTCCCGTAAAACTATATTGGTCCGTTACGGCTTACGATCGCGAAACGCATGCCCTGATTCCCGGCATGAAATATTCCAGCCGGGCTTCTACAAGTCCGGGACTTCAAAAAAATGCAGATGGTTCTGTGGATATTTATTTTGGTGCTACTGCTCCTGAAGGGAAAGAGTCCAATTGGGTGCCGACAGATCCGAAAAGAAAATTCGAACTCCTGGCGCGTTTTTACGGTCCGGAAAAAGGATTTTTTGACAAAACCTGGAAAATGGGAGATGTTGAAGAGGTCAAGTAAATCAAAATTAAATTATAAGTAAATAATTCACTGCTAAATTACCCTGAACTATGAAAAGTAAACATTTTTTTATTACAGCATTATCCTCTTTAATTTTAATTTTTGGTTGCAAAAAAGCAGCAACAGAAACAGAAAAACCTGTTGCTGTTCAAGTTTCAGATAGTGGAACTGAAGTTAAAATGGATGGAGAACTGCCTTCCAAAGAATCTATCGCTTTGTTATTTGACCAGATGGATTTCCAGCAGGCAACCCAAACTTATTTATGGGGACTGCCCATTGTGGCTTTTGCCCAGTGGCAGCAGCAGCAATACAAAACATTTAAGGCTACCAGCAATGATTTGATCCTTTATAATAATTATAATGACCGTTTAGGGATCCTGACCGCAAATGCTACAACGCCTTATATTGTTTCCTTTATAGATCTTGGTGCCAACGGTCCTACTGTAATTGAAATGCCCCCAGGGCATACCGCGGGCGGTCTGGCAGATTTCTGGCAGCGCGAGCAGGCCGTGATCGGGGAGATGGGACCAGATAAAGGAAAAGGAGGCAAATACATTTTAGTGCCCCCGACCATGAAAGATTTCAGGGCAGCAGGTTATTTTATAGTACCCTGCAATACGGTCAACATGTTTTTTGGGTTCAGGACCCTGGATCCGGATCCGAAAGTGACCCAAACTTTACTAAAACAGGTAAAAATATATCCGTATGACAAGCGGGCCAATCCAGCACCTACAAGGGTAATTAGCCCGCCCGCAGGCAAAAAATGGTTAGGGATTCAGCCCTCAGGGATTGCTTATTGGGAGCGTCTTCATGCCATTTTGCAGGAAGAACCCGTGCAGGAACGCGACCGCTTTTTTATGTCCTGGCTGAAAAATCTGGGCATCGAGAAAGGAAAACCTTTTGCCCCTGACGAGCGCCAGAAGAAAATTTTAATTGCCGCGGCCCAAAAAGGGGAGCAGATGGCCATGGCCAATTCATTTGAAAAACGCTTTAAGGATGTGAAACACTGGCCGGATAAAAAATGGGACTACGTGATGATTATCAAGGATCCCTCGCAGCATGCCGATAATTATGATGAGTTTTTCGAAAGGACTTCCTATTTCTATGAAGCCGTGACGTACTCCAAAGCAATGATCAGCAAAACTCCAAATGTCGGCCAGGCGTATTTGGGTTCCTATTTTGACAATAACGGAAACTGGCTCGATGGAGCAAAAAATTATACCCTTACCATTCCGGCAAACCCGCCTGCGGTAAATTTCTGGTCCATTACCATTTATGATGCTGCGACACGCTGCCTGATTGATAATGCGCAGCAAAATGCCGATTTATCATCGCGTAAGGATCTTTTAAAAAATGCCGATGGTTCTGTCGATTTGTATTTCGGGCCAAAGGCGCCGGTCGGAAAAGAGAAAAACTGGGTGCAGACCCTGCCGGGAAAACACTGGTTTACCTATATGCGTTTCTACGGGCCCACTAAGGCCTATTTTGATAAAAGCTGGAAGATGGACGATATTAAAGAGGCGAGGTAATACCAACGCATATAAAATCTTATCATAATTTGCTGCATGCCTGTCCTTACCGGTAACGCATCAAGGCTGCCTGTTATTTTTTGTCATTCATTTAGTGATAGTGCTGCTCTTTTACCCATATTGGACCACTTTTTTTATTAAGATATACATATGAATTTTAAAAAACTGACACAGAGCCAGAAACAGGTTTATCTGGCAAAAGCAGAAATTACCCTAGTTTCTGAAAAGCTCTTTTTAAAATGTGATTTGTCTCTGGGGGATCTGGCAAAAGAGTCAGGAATTCAGCTCCACACGCTTTCGCACCTGATTAATTCTCAGGCGAATCAAAATTTTAGGGATTATATAAATGTAATGAGAATCGGGTATTTCAAGGAAAAAGTAAACGATACTGGGTGGAAGGATTTCACGGTGGAGCAAATGGTAACGGCCTGCGGGTTTAATTCCAGGGCTACCGCTCACAGGGCCTTTATAAGGCATGTTGGCGCGGCGCCGTCGGAGTATTTAAAACTGCACAGGCTTCAGTATGATCACAGGACAGTTCCTAAAAAGGGTTATAACTTTGGCTGACTTTAAAAAAGTACAGACCATGCAATTTCTCATTTATTGATTAAAAAAGCAGATGAATCCAGGATGCTATAAAAACCGTTATTGATAACGGTTTTATTAAAATTTTCGCTGGGAAGGTTTAGTATTGCCCGGTGCATTATGACGCGGCTCATTTCTGGTAAGTTCCTCTTCTTTAAACGCCTGGTTGCCCAGCTTCCCAATTTCGAATTCCCTCCTGACTGGATTATCCTTTTCGGGTTCAATGGTCTCAAAGGAATCATTTTGAGCCTTGTCGCTCTTTTTAGTATCCATATCCCTTTGAGACCCCTTTGAAGGGTCATTCTCTATAAGGTCCTTTTCTATGTCCTTCACCGTTATGTCTTTGGGGCCGCTTTGGGGTTCCTTATAAGGGTTCTGCGGGTCATAGGGGCTGGGTGTTTTTGGCTGTGGTTTTTGGGTCTTTGATCGGGTTTTGGGAATTACGGTCTTCACGATCGTAATTTTTGGTTGTATGGGAATTTTTTGTTTTATTTTTTGGATTATGTTATTGCTGTTTTTTTTATAGGGGTAGCGGGGAGCAGGTTGGGTGGTATGGTTGTGCTGGTGTGGGATTGTGATTTGTCCTTTGCCATTTGCCCTTCGTCCTTAGTCATTTGTGCTATGTCAAATTTAAAAAGGATAGCAGCACTTTTTTTACAGAATAATGGTTTGGATTTATAAAATGGCTATCAGGTAATCAGGCGGGGTACGTTCAGAATTGTATATTATAGACGATGCTGATCACTTAGTTTTTAGGTTTAATTTTATTTTTTTGGAGCTTTTTCCCGCTATCCGTTCCAATCTTTTGCGCCGAACCCCGGCACAAAAGGATTTCTACTGCTATCGGGACTAGGTCTGCAGGACCTATTTTGCGTTGGAGAAATGTAAAATTGAATTCAATTGTTGTATTACTAATTTACAGGAGGTGCAAAAAATCAAGTATTTTTTCGTAAAATATTTTCTTATTTTTTTAGGTCTAATAAAAAGGAAACGAAAACAAAAAAAAAATAATTAATGTATTGATTAATAGTTTTTTAAGTAAAATAAGGTTCCAATTGTCTTCAATTGGCACCTGTTGGCTTTTTTGTGACCTTAACGGGCAGATTTCTATAAATTTCATCGAAGATCTGAAGAGATTGGCGTTCTATTGGTAATGGCTGTCTTTCAACGGCATAAATAAATTGGTTTGGATGTCCTGTTGGGGATTGCTGTAAAATTTATCTATTTTTTTTGCTATGAGTTATAAATATTTGAACCTAAATCCTGCAGGTCTTATTTTCCGAATTTTTAGTTGTTCAAAATACTTAGTGACATGATTCTGCTACAAAACTTTGACTTGTTAAATATTTCTAAAATACCGTCTTAACTTTTAGTGGAAAAAAAAGGTATCCACTGCAATATGGATACAGATTATAATTTGCACAAATAAGACTGTTATAATCTTAAAAGTGGAAAAAATAAAGCTCTATATTTTTTAGGTTGAATAAATTAGAAATTATACTCTTATTATTACAGCTTTTGATTACAATTTGTTACAGTTAATTTAGTATTTATTTTATATAATGTAAGATTTTTTAGCTATTTTTATCATACGTTTTTTAATGTTAAAATTTTATAAATAATTGATTTTTAAGTTTTTAATAAAATAAGTGTTTAACGTAAAATCAAATCACCATGAACAAGGAAATGCATGAAGAAAAGAATGAGAATCAAGGATTTTTTTTTAGTAGTAATTTTGAAAGACCCTCAAAAAATGTGGTAAGGAAGCTTGAACAAACAGCTAAAAAATACCCCGAAAAGCTGGCTCTGATTTATGAACAAGAAAGGATTACTTACAAAGAACTCCATGAACAGTCTAATCAGCTGGCTCATTATTTAAAAAGCCAGGGGGTTGAGCCAGGCGGAATTGTTGGAGTCTGCATTGGGCAGTCTACCAGCAGAATTATTGCTTTTTTAGCTGTTTTAAAAACCGGAGCGGCCTATCTGCCTATAGATGGCGAACTGCCTCAGGCACGTATACAGATGATGATCGAAGATGCCAGTATTGATTTAATGTTAACCGTTGAAATGTATCTAAACAAGGTGTGCAGTAACAACAGCAAGAGTATTGCATTAGATTTTTTATTTAAAAATGAAGATTATAAAAAGATAAGCATACAAGGTACCGATGTCGATATTTTACCTGAAAACCCAGCCTACATTATTTATACTTCGGGCAGTACAGGATTGCCAAAAGGGGTTGCTATTGGGCATCAGTCATTTTATAATTTTATAAAAGCACAATCAAAAGTTTTGGGTCTGTCGTCAGAAAATAAAACATTACAATTTTCTTCTCCGAGTTTTGATGCTGCGATAATCGATATCTGGACCCCTTTAATTAAAGGCGCGAGCGTCTATTTATACCCTAACAATAAAATTGTGGGTGAGCCTCTTTTAGATTATATTGTTAAAAATGAAATTGATACAATTCCGTTATTGCCGCCTATGGTTTTGGCTTCCCTTCCTTTAAATAAACCATTTGGAGATTTAAAAACCATAGCCATTGGAGGTGAAGCCTGTAGTGAAAACACAGTTAAAAAATGGTACAAAAGAATTAATCTGATCAATAGTTACGGGCCAACAGAAGCCACTGTCGCTGTAACAAATTACAAATTTAAAGCAGAAACCAATCCAAGAATTATTGGCCCTGCAATGCCGCTTGCACATTTATTTGTTTTGGATGAAAATTTAAAACCTGTTGAAAACGGAATCATAGGAGAACTTTATATCGGCGGTTCTCAGCTGGCTTTGGGATATCTTAAAAGGCCCGAAGATACTCAGAAGGCTTTTATAAAAGCTCCTCAGTGGCTGCTGGAAGATTTAAATGGATATGAAATTCTCTATAAAACAGGAGATTTGGTTTTAAAAAGACCCGATGGAAATCTGGAATTTTACGGCCGAAAAGACGATCAGGTTAAAATAAGAGGTTACAGAATTGAACTTGCAGAAATTGAACACAATATGGCAAAGCTGCCTCAGATTTCTAAAGCAGCAATTAAGGTTCAGAAAAAAGAAAACGGGCTTCCGGTCTTGGTGGCCTTTGTTCAATTACTATCTGCCGATGAAGAAGATGGGCAATCGCTGCAAAATATCAGGGCAAAACTGCAGCAGGTAATGCCGGCATATATGCTGCCGGATAAAATTGTTGTGGTCGATAAAATGCCGTTGACGCATGCCGGAAAAATTGATAAATTACTGCTGGAAATTCCAGAAAGTAAAAATAAGAATAATGCAGTTCCCAAATGGAAAGATGACAATCTTTCAGAGATTGTAAAACATATATGGAAAGAATTGCTATCTGTAGAAGAAATTAAAGATCAAGATGATTTTTTTGACCTCGGCGGACATTCCTTACTGCTGGCACAGTTTCACGTCCTGCTTCCTGAACCTGTGAGAAACCTAATCAGTCTTCCTGAACTTTATATTTTCACGACCATTTCATCATTGGTAAAAGAAGTCGAAAAAAGGATGCAGGACACTGAAATTTCTCAGAAAAACAAAGCACAATTGATGATCGATGAATTGGTTCGGGATTCAGAACTGCATATTGATTTTGATATAAAAGAACTTCCAGATGCGGAGGCTTTAACAAATCCGGAGCGTATTTTTTTAACCGGAGTTACGGGTTTTGTGGGTTCACATCTACTGGAAGAGCTGTTGCAGCATACAAGAGCGAGGATATACTGTCTGGTACGTGCGGTTTCACCCGAAAGGGGATTGGAGCGCATTAAGCAAACTTTTGAGAAATTTAAATTATCATGGCTGTCAGATTATGATAGTAAAGTCATAGCTCTTACCGGTGATTTATCCCTGCCGAATTTTGGAATGAATGCTGTTGATTATCAGTTTCTTACCGAGCATATTCAGGTTATATATCATTCAGGAAGTTCTGTGAGTTATGTACAGCCATATGAGTTAATTAAAAAATCAAATATTGATGGTCTGCATAATGTGATTGATCTTGCAGTTACAAATAAAATCAAATATTTGATTTTATTATCCTCCATGGGAGTTTTTAGCTGGGGAAGGCCTTTTACAAAAAAAACATGGATGTATGAAGATGATGGCATTGATCAAAACATGGAGGCTGTGTCGCGCGATTTGGGATATATCAAAAGTAAATGGGTAATGGAAAGCATTGCTGAAAAAGCCCGGGCAAAAGGACTGCCTATTATCAATTTCAGGTTAGGATTTGCAGTTTGTCACAGCACCTCAGGAGCTACGGTTATGAACCAGTGGTGGGGAGCTTTGATAAGGAGCTGTGTCCAGTTAAAATCATTCCCCCTGGTAATGGGATTAAAAGATGAGCTTACTACGGTAGATTATATGTGTAAAGCAATTACGCATATCAGTAAAAACAAAGATGCTGTCGGACTCAATTTTCATCTTTCACCGTTGGCTGAAAATGATGTTTCATTGACTGATTTTTGTTCTAAAATGAATGAGTATTATAATACTGATTTACAAGGAATGGAGTATCACCAATGGCTGAACCAATGGAAACACGATAAGAATCTGCCAATTTATCCCCTGCTGAGTTTGTTTACCCAAGATGTTCATGAAGGCAAATCATTGGTAGAGGCGTATGAAAACACCTATTATTATGACAGAAGCAACACCAGGCAGTTCCTGGCAGATGCAGATTTGACACCACCGGTTTTTGACAAAAAATTAATGACTCCATATTTGGAATTTATGGGTGTATTTTAAATGATAAAAGTGATCGGAAAGGAACAATACATTTTTGTTGTTCCTTTTTTCTTTTTTTGTCCCACGTTCAAATGATTGATTAATTCTTTAAAATTCAATTTTGATTTATATATATTACTGCTATTTGTCTGGAGAAAATCACGAAAAGTTATTAAAAAAGGAACTGCCCAAACTGCCTTTTGCTTTTAGGGAAAGATTAAAAAAACGTGCAAAATGGCAGGATGTACAGTTATCAGTCTTAGGAATGTCTTTGCTGTTTACTGCTGTTAAAAAGCAGTATCACTTAAATTTGGATGCTCATGATATATTTTACAATCAATATAACAAACCTTATTTTAAAGGAAATCCAGTCTACTTTAATATTTCCCATTCCGCTGAAATTGCTGTTTGTGCCATTACAGATAAAACGCAACTGGGAATTGATATAGAAAAGATATACCAAATTGAGTTGGGCAATTTCAAAGGTAACATGAGTGATCGCCAATGGAATGATATTGTTTTTTCAGATAATGCACAAGAGGCTTTTTTTGATTATTGGACCCAAAAAGAAGCTGTTATAAAAGCCGCTGAGAAAGGGTTAAATATTAATCTACAGTCATTCGAAATTCTGGAAAAATCTGCCAGTATAGAAAAAGAAATATATTTTTTGGAAGAGATAAAGATTGATAAAAGCTATAAATGTTATCTAGCACATAAGATAAAGGGAAAGACCTGTCTAAAAAGTATAGAAATTAAATTAATTTAAATAATCGAACATTGGGGTATCTTTCTTTTGATGCCGCGAAAATAATGCTGTCTTCTTAGGAGCCTTCCCCCTTTATGTCCAGTCTATGTGCCGAACCCCGGCACAAAAGGATTTCACTGCACACGAGCGAAGCGAGCTGGCGAAGCAATCGGGGCTAATAAGGCTTGACCATCACTATTGTTTTGCTGTAATCCACAGCACAAAAGCGTATCGCTTTGATTAAATAAAAGCCAGAGTTGATTTAAAACCTTAAATCCGTAAGGATATTGTTTTTCTTAAACTAAACATTTTTGAACCCCTGCAATACCTTTTTATTTTTGTAAATTAGTAACTGTTTCATGGAAGGGCCAATTGTACTTATTTTTAAGTCATTGGCTCTTTTTTAAAATACCCCTTTAAAGGGTCATTCTCTATAAGGTCCTTTTCTATGTCCTTCCCCCTTATGTCTTTGGGGCCGCTTTGGGGTTCCTTATAAGGGTTCTGCGGGTCATAGGGGCTGGGTGTTTTTGGCTGCGTGTTTCGGGTCTTTGTTTTGGTTTTGGGAATTACGGTGGTCCTTGTGGTAATTTTTTGTTGTATGGGATTTTTTGTTTTATTTTTTGAATTGAAGTATTGCTGTCGATTTTTTAAAAGACTCAGTTTTTAGGTTTGATATTATTTTTTTGGAGCTTTTTCCCGCTATCCGTTCCAATCTTTTGTGCCGAACACCGGCACAAAAGGATTTCCACTGCTATCGGGGCTAGGGCTGCGGCGGGGCAAATTTTATCTTTAGAGAATGTAAATTTGAGCCCAATTGTTGTATTCTAATTTTATTTGACAAAGTTTAGAAACAGGTATTTATACTGGATGTACTTTTTTAATTAAAAACTAATTTGCCATTTTAAAATTTGCCATTATGGAAAACCGTAATACAAAATAAAAGGAGTTTTATATGTTTGGTGAAAAAAGGAAAACAGTTAACAAAATAGATATCGTGAATTCTAATATACAAATTAATTAAGAATGGCAACAACAGTCAATAATGCTTTCGATACTTTTATGAAGAATATTATTCGTTTAGACAATGATCGCAATAATGTAGCAAAGAAAAGTAAAAATACTTTGGTTACGGAAATAGAAAAGTTCCCCAATGATGGGAAATTTTTAGACTTCTATACTGATTATATGAGTATTGATTACGGTTCTTTTTCCCGCAAGACAAAAATAAGGCCTTTGGATGACATTGATTTAATGATTGTTTTGCACGCAAAAGGTAATTGGAGAGAAGAAATTGAAGGAGGTTATAGAATTCGTGTCCAACAAGAAGCTAAAAAACAATTGGCACTCTGTAATCCTGGAACTGATGTACTCAATTCTATAAAGGTTATTAATAAATTTAAAGAATATTTAGCAAATGTTCACTTCTACAAGAAAGCTGATATTAAAAGAAATCAAGAAGCTGTAACGTTAGAACTAAACTCCTACGAATGGGTATATGATATTGTTCCATGCTTTCTAACAGCACCTAATCTCGGTAACACATTTTTTCTTATCCCAGATGGAAGTGGAAATTGGAAAGCTACAGATCCTAGAATTGATAAGGAAAGAACTTTAAGTATAAATAATAAACAGCAAATCTCCGTCCTTGATATGATCAGAATTATGAAATACTGGACTAAACGCCGTACAGCATCTACGATGGGATCATATTTCCTTGAGTGTATGATTTTGAATTATTATGATACTGTAAATGTTACTAGTACTACATACATTGACAGGGAATTACCTAATTTGTTTGCATATGTATATAATCAAATACACAAAAGTTTGTATGACCCCAAAGGATTTCAAGGGGACTTAAATACATTAAATTTGACCGAAAGAAATTCGATCCAAGAACGAGCTGAACTTGATTATAACCGATCTAAAGAAGCAATTGATTTTGAAACTAATGGAAAGCAAAAAGAATCCATCGAAAAGTGGAGAGAAATTTTTGGTCCTGAATTTCCAACTTATACAAATTAAAAAATGAACAATATAAAAGAAAATCAGGAATTGCCTCAAAATTTACTCTTATTGAAAGCACAAAGGGTGATATATGCTACAGCTAAAAAAATATATCGATGGCAACTTACGGTCACAATTATTATAGTAGTCATTTTAAACTTTCTGAAGCTAACTCAAAAAAACTTTACCGATATTGACTTAACGCCTTATATAGCCTTAGCTTCTGTTTCTATAACTTTATTTGATTTACTTTTTTTATCAGGCTATTTATCAAAGTTTAAAACAAACGGTGCAAAAGTTCAAGAATTATTTGACTGCCGTATATACAATATGGAATGGAATGAAACAAATAGTGGGGATATGCCGGAAAACTGGGTTATAGAAGAAGCTGAAAAGAATTATGTCCACAATCCCAAAGCGCCTGTGACAAATTGGTATCACATTGATCTTGATGGTCTAAAACATGAGCAGGCAATACTCCGCTGTCAAGAAACAAATTTGGAATATGATCGAAAGTTGAGATTTCATTTCAAAAATGATTGTATAATAATATGTTTAGTCATTGTCGTCTGTTCTTTTATCATAGCGACAATAGTTAATGCTTCATTAAAAGGTTACCTAACTAATTTTATTGCACCTACTTTACCTTTAATTGTAATTTTAATAAAATTAATTTTAGACAATCAAAAAGCAGTTAAATCATTGGAAGAAGTACGGAAAGCAGCCAGAAAACTTCGTAACTCAGAGAATCCCTCAATGAATCAGTTGCGACAAGTGCAAGATAAGTTATATTGTAGTAGAAAGGACAGCACGTTGATACCTGAGAATTATTATCAGTATCGCAGAACAAAATTGGAAGAATCAACAAAAAGTAATGTTGCAAAACAATTGTAAATACCATTTAAAAATAAGTTAAGCTTATATAAAAATGAATATAGTGAAATGAACTGTCTACTAGAATTTATCATATGATATAATTTTAGAAAGGACGGTAATAGTCATTTTTAAATTTAACATATTTAATTTGACGAAATTTATTTTTGATTCCATTAAATTTTAATAATTAAATTTACAACAAACTATTTGGGTATGGAAGATAATAACCTTATCGAAACTTTAATAATTTTTCACCTTACATATCCTAAAAATTCTTATAAAGTCAATGAATTGAGGGATGCATCAGAGCTTTTAAAAATTAATATTGTAAAAGAGAATGCAGATCATGATCTAGAGGTTAACTATGAATTGGATATCTTCCATAAAACCTTAATGAATATTGCATTTTTAGAACTTAAAAAAAGCATACCTGATGATATAGAGCTTGCGTTTCTCTATTGTAAAGAATTTGAAAAACATATAAGAGTAAAGTTTAAAAATGAAGGATATAGCACTATCTATAACCATCTTTTTAAAGCGGTAAAAATTAACTGCTTGAAAGTTATTAGTAATGAAAATAATATTTATCATTTTCTTATAAATCTTTATGACATCCCTAGCCGTCCGAAAGTGCTAAAGAATTTTGAAGAAATATACTTTTCATTTTTATTATCTTCAAACTACACACCAGAGATAGTTTATAACTCATGTTGTGCGGCCTATATTGATAAAAGTATAAACAATAGAAATACGTATCACGTAACAAAATATCTCACTGAAATAACTGCTATAAAAACTGATTTGGCAAATGAAATTTATTTATATGGGATTTCAAATGATATTGTTAAATATCCTGATTTTGCTTCTAACTTATTGATTGGACTCCACAATGCTAATGAAAAAAAAGCTTTTGACCTAGCTTTTGATTTGCTTCAATTAAGTATTCCGGAAGGACTAAAAGCATTTCGAGGCTTTGATATTGATACTTCGTTAAATGTTGAGAAAATATACGATGCAATAAGTCCACTATTAGTAGAAACAACTGAAATAGCAGATCTGAAAAGTTCTTTATTATCTCATATTATTCATCATAAAAACACACCAAATTATATCATTGAAAAAGGATTTGATCAAATTTCTTTTTTAGTTAAATCGCAAAATTTTGAAATTGCGAGAGCTGTAATTTTAAATGTGCAATATTGCATTAGGGACTATGAAGATAGGAAGTATAAAATATTGATTACCTATTTGGGTAATACAAAGGACTTTTCAATTCTTGATGATTTCTTCTACGAATTTAAGGATCTACAGTATTTTTTTCATATGCTGATTACCAATTATCGAGCAGTTGGCTTTAAAGCATCAGTTCATCGATTTGAACAAACTATTCTTCAATTCTGGCGAAAAAATCAAGAACAGATGGAAGCGCATATTCTTAACTTGTTTCGACATAAGGGGTTGAGTTTACTTGGAATCAAAGTAATACTAACAGGAGGGGCACCGTTAAAAGTTGATTTTCTAAAATTAGAAGAAGAAGAATTTCAAAATAATGCGATTGAAAGTATCTGTAATTATCCGCATTCCTTGGACAAACTTGTTGCAATTCTTTTAAATTTCAGAAATTCTAAATTCGTTCAGGTACAGAAAAACCTGGAGCTTCAACTTGCGGATCTAATTTTTACTACCTATCATGAATCTCTCTATGAACTAATCGAAAAGAAACTTGATACAAGAAAGGATAAAAAATTTCTAGAGCCTTTAATGAAAGCTTTACTGGAATATCAGGCCTTGAAAAAAAGAAAGTCCATAAAAGATTTAGATCCATATGAAAATGAACGGAATCTTATAGATCTATATTATAGGCTTGAGCATGAGAATAATGCCAAAATAATGAAAACAAGTAGTGAAGAGGATCGCTTTTTTACCACGGTAAAAATCGTAAGAGGGAACGCATGGAAGGTCGATGAAAGAGAAGAAGTATTGCCAATGCAGATAATTGAAAGCAGGTCTATGATTGATAGCAGAGCTTACAAGAATCCAATCGCTTACGAGCAAAACCTTGATAACTTTTAAGAAATGGATATTAAAAATATTATAGTTAAAGAGTATCTGGAATCACTTACTGAAAAAGATGAATTAAATCATATATTTCCGATACTTTTAGAGTCAATGGGATTCAGTATTCTATCAAAGCCTACAGAATACCTGGGTCTTCAAGAATATGGGAAAGATATTGTTGCTGTAGGACTAGATGATGATAACATAAAAAAAAGATTTTATTTTGAATTGAAGGGCGGTTCAGACAGGCACATAACCGAATCAAATTTTTATTCTTCGGATGGTATTCATAATTCAATTATTCAGGCATCTTATAATAAATATACATCTGCTTTTCCAAAATTTGAAAAACTACCACTTAAAATTGTTATTGTCCATAATGGAATTATAAAGGGAAATGTTCAGGGAACCTTAGAGGAGTTTTTTATTACAATGCAGTCAAAACTTGATAATGTGGCATTTGATCGTTGGGATATATCACGACTTACTATTCTTTTTTCTGAAAAACTTTTTTGCGCACATTTGCTGACGGATCCACAAACAACAAGATTATTCAATCGTGTATTAGTTAATTTAAATGTCACTGATGGTATATCAGGTGACTATGTTGAACTGCTTAATGTCATTTTAGCAAAAGAGAAATGGGAAAAAAAGAAACAGATATCACGAAAATGGAAATTACTTTTTGAAAGTTTAAAACTTATTGGTTTTATAATATATACCGAGGCAAAAGAATATGATAATTTAGAAATTGCGAAGCGCTATTTAGCGCATCTTGTAATTAAATTTTGGCACTGGATTCTAAAGAATAATCAAGAGGAAAATAAACTGATTATAAAATATTTTGATCAAGTTCTTTTATTATATCTAAAAGTACTGGGAGAATTTACCCGTAAAACATTGCCAATTGCGACTCTAAAAGACGGACTTTATTCCGAAAACGGAGGGCGTTATGAAGAAATCGGCTATACCAAGAGAACTTTGGAATATCTAAATTACCTGTGTTTTTTAATCAATGTTGAGCGATCAGTAGGGAATGGGAAAAATGATGCGCATATGGCCCAGGAACTAGTTAACGTAATTAATGCAAATAGTGTTTCCTCACGTTCTTTATTGGATATTCATTCTATACCTATTGTAAGTGTTTTAAGTTTATTTATAAGCTTTAATAAAATTGAGAGCGCAAGGAATTATCTTATGAATGTTGTAGATAATTTAATTAAGTCAAAAGAACAGCGCAATTTTCTGCCAGATGCCAATAATAGTATAGAAAATGTAATAAGATATACTGTAACGGATATGAAACCAGTATATTATGAAGACAGGACATCACTTTTAATAGGAGTCTTATTTGAATTTATACATTATTTGGATATGGACAAGCAATATTTGCTTTTGCGGGATTTCGTAATTAAATATAAAATTGAGATTGGTGTTTTTGTACCATTTCATGGAACAAATTCCTCATCAAAGCATCTCATTGCAGACAAAGAAAATGACCTCGAAGAACAATTATTTTCTCGTTCGTTCAGAGACGGTTATCAATCTCAATTATCTTTAACAAAAAACTTTGATAAGACTTTAAATTTTGAGGATTTTAAATTAAAAATTAAAAAGAAAGAAAAAGAATTTGAATATACATATAGAACCGATAAAGCGGGATATTCCTTTTTAAGGGATTTAGCACATATTTATTTTCAAACTCCATTTTTTCCTGATAAATGGAGAATTAATAATTTATAAATGTGAATCAAAACATAACAACAATGCGGCGCTATGTGGAACTAAATTAAGCGCATTCTTTGGATTTGCCATTCGAGCGAAGTGAACAGATATCCCATCCCAAATACAAAATGTGCTTCAAATTTATAGTAATATCCAAATTGCTTGTAACGTGTGTATTAGCATTGCTTATATGTTTTCAAATAGATTCAATTCTGTTTCTAATTTTGGACTATGGTTATAGATATTTTGACAAAATAAAAATTTGAATTCAGCAATTTTAATTTGAGGAATTTGATCGAAAAGATATTTTGACATTGACCAAAATTCAAGTCTTAGTGTTACTAAATCACTTAGTTCTTTGAAAATTTCTTTTTTATTTTCTGATTTCATTTTTTTAATAAAATTGTTTGTCCACTCGCAAGGATAATCTTTATGAAAACCAACTATTGCATAACTTTCATTTTCTTTCGGAAAAACATTTATAAAAGATGTGGGCATAATTTGTTTCTCTTCTCTCCACTTTTTATAATTAGAATTTTTGGGAATGTTTAACTCTCCAATATTTAGAGGCACTGAAATACATAATTCTATTTTTGGAATTTTTATGGTTTCAAAATAAAATGAATCTGAATTTTCAGAAATTATATTTTTCTCTAACTCAGTTTTAAATAAGTTAAGATTTTCAATACCATCATTATATCCATGAATTAAAGATTCAACTAATGGCAAAAATGCAGAAGGAAAATAAGGTTTTAATTCAATAATCCATTCGGTTGCAATTTCTTTCCGTCTAATTTCCTGACATAATCCACGATAACAAAAAAGTGCTTGTTGATTATTATCGTAGAAATTTAAGGTAGACTCTGTTTCTATTGATTTAAAAACATTAGAGTCATGTTTAGCACAAAAGCCTTGAAAAGTATATACATCATTTATCCCAACTAATTTAAAATCAGAAAATCCTTTTTCATTCATTTCAAAGGGATTGGCAGGCACCATTTGAATTAAATGATTATTCTCAGATATTTCACGAAGAATTCCATTTTTTTGTAAAACATGGGATTTGATTGTTTTGTGCGTGCAGTTTGTAAACATGCAATTTCTTTCTTTCTTTTCAGATTTTCTTCTAGCTTCTAAAACTGCTTTTTTCATGTTTTTGGTGGATTTATTGCGAAACGAAAACGCGGTTTTCACCACATAATTCGCTGCCTCGGTATACGCATGCTATTAGCCTTGCTTATTTTGTCAATTCGTTGAAATTTATATAAATATTTCCGGTCTCACTTGCTTTTCTTCTTTTTTTAAATAGTAAATCATTTAATGATATTCTATTGTCAAGAATTGAAAGTAAATCAATTCCGTCCATTATTATTATAGATTTGAAGTCGCTTGAAATTGCTTCTTTGGTAACTCCGTCTATAGAAATTAATAATCCTGCTGCATTTTTGAATTTTGTTTCAACTTTATAGCAGAATGTAGCTAAATCACTTCTGTTTACTTCTGTTGCCCACTTTGCTTCTAACAAATAATCTGTATTTTGAAATGTAAACGCTCCATCTATTTGTTCACCGTGAATTTTAAATGAGCCTTTAGGTTCAAGATCAAATAAAAGGAATATTTTGTACAGAAACTTTTCAAGTTGAAATCCTCGTTGATTGAAATTTGGATTAGTGGCTATTATATTAAATTCATTTTTAAGTTCATATAGTTCTTGCTCAAGCGATAAAGCTTTTTTTGTCTTTAAATCAGCCACAGCTTTCCTTAATTTAGCTTCTTCTTGTTCTTTTGTTATTTGTATAAAACCTTTACTTAAAGTTCTTAATCTATTTACTGCTTCTTTCGCTTTTTTTGTTTTCGTTCCGTCTTCATCCCAGTATGTTAGATTGCCAAAATCGTTAAAGTCAGTTACAGCTAAAATTAAGTTTATGAGATCGGATTCATAAATATCAATCCGATTAGTCATTCTTGTTATAAGTTCTTTTACAATTTCTCTTTTAGTTAGTGACCAATTTATGGTAGAAACAATTGCAGAATTATCAATTGTTAACTTTATAAATTGTTGTAAATCCTCTTTTTTCCAATAAATAACTGACAACGCTTCTTTGACTGCTGAGATTGCTTCTGCTGATATTTTCTTGTTTGTAAGTTTCATATATGTTGTTGAATTTTAGCAGTTTTGGTAGTATGGCTTATAACGTTCTACGGCTAGGTCCCAATAGCGGCAAGTTAGCGAAAAATGCTACAAGAAGTTGTGAAGTTCAAAGTTTTTCCCTAGAAAAGATAAAAAAAGACTAATATGCGAAACCGCTTTTATGCGGTGTTGATTTTTTACCACTCACTTTTCATCAAAGATTTTACTGCCAAATTTGCCAAGCTAACTCCCAAATTTAAATGATATTCTATTTCATCTTTCCAGTTTTCAGACAAACTCATTATTGCAATTTCTTTAATACTCATGTCATTGTTTAAATGACTGAATTCTTGTTTAAATATTTCTACATATTTATTTCGATCAGGAACTAGCATTAATATAGATTTCGAGTATTCTCGATGGTTATTTATGAAAGTCGGACAGAAAAGAATTGTATTTAGAATTCCACTTCTACTATTCATTAAATCCTTTAACTCTTCAAAGTTGTCTGTAAATTCACAATTACTTGAAGTCATTAATAATCCCCAAGACAAGTGGTGTTCAAAAATAAATTCTTCTTTTATATTTAATTTTTTAATAATTCCAATTGCAATATCAAGAATATATTTTTGGGCACTTATGTTGCCCTCAAAGAGAAAAAATGCAAGTGCAATATAAAATGGTACATGGTCTTGAATAAAAACATCATAGTCATAATTTAATCCTGGTAAATATTCAATTTTCCTAAATGTTTCAGTTTTCTGAGCTTTAATTAGTAAGTTGTTAAAATCAAAGTAATTATCTTCATTTTCATATTGTGAAAATAATAAACCTAAATTGATAAATTCAGATACTATACTTGCAGAGTAATTCTCATAACTCAGATTGAATGGTAGTTTGTCCTTAAAATATCTGTATATGAATTTCAAATATTGCTCTTGAAATGACTCGTCAAGAGAAGCAATATCAGCATATACCTGACCAATTCTGTAAAACTGGTTTTCATGCATTAATTTTTCAACATTCTTTAGAAATCCTTCGAATTCAATTTCTGATTTTATTTCTTCATAGCCGTTTATTAGTCTTAAAATATAACCCAAGTTTATTTCATTATGAATTCTTCTGTGTTGAGATATAATTTTTATTAATAAATTTTCAATATCTGCATTGTTTATTCTAAAGATGTCATAATTATGTTTGCCGAAAAGTCCAAGTAGGTCATTATATTTTTCTGAGTTTTCCGCTCCATCGATTATTATATGAAAAAAGAAAAGCGGTTTTTCAAAGACTTTACTGTCTTTTCCGAAAATTTTTGCTGGGTTATTAGCAATTGAATTATTGCTTGAACTTTCAATTTCAAATATGAAAAGTGGAAATTTATTCTCTTTATCATTAAACCATGCAATATCAATTGCTTGACTTCCAAATGAATTTTCACTCATCGGATATTCTGTATCAGTATGATAATATAACACATTTCCTAAGTCAATGAGGAAATCAAATAATTTTAAACTTGTTGTTGTCGAATGTTTACCCATTTTTTTTCCTTTGTTCTTCCATACCACATTACTTGCCGTAGCTTGATGCAGTAGTGAAGCCATCTGACTGATTATTGTCTGTTAAATATAAATTTTAGTGAAGAAAAAGCTTCAAGGCAATCAAGCAATCTAAATATTGCTTTAGCTATTAGCGACAGTATTAATTCACTAAATAACCTACTGTCATTGGATTTTCATGGAATATTAATTTTATTCGATCTTGATTACATCGCTGCTCATATTCGTGTAATAAATCATTTCTTCTATCTTCTGTTGGATTTCCAAAAACTAACAAGATTCCTCTATAATACCCATTTTCTAAATCTAACATACAATTTATTGTCCTTATATCTTTTAGAAAGCCCGTGTTTACATTATGTGTTGTTGCTCCAGTAAAAGTTTTTACCTCAATAATTGTATGGTTATCTTCCGGCCCCATACTTCCAGGTCTGTGAAGTAAAAAATCAGGATTTACTCTTCCGCAAAAAGGTGCTATTAATTCGTGTCCTGCTTTATCAATTTCGGCGCTAAAAGTGTATCCAATATTTTTAGGTAGAATATTTCTAATATGTCTATACAATTCATAACAATAATGTCTTTCTCTTTCAATGTGTTCAGCATTATATGCAACAGGTAGATTAAAATATTCTCGTTCAATTAATGCAGTTGATTGTAATATAGTTTCAATTAAAGTGTCAAATATTTGTTCCATACGTTGTTTATTAGATAAAGCGTTGTAAAATATTTCCGCTTTCTTTTGCCATTAGTAAGATTTTTAAGCGAATATAAGAATAAATGTCAAATCTTTTAGCTGTGCTGCAATAGCTGTCACAAAGTATTTTTAGCTCCTGTCTTTTACAAAACTTGGTAGGATCAGGGGGCAGTCTTTTGGAATTCTTCTCCAAGCTGACTGCTTTTCTTAATTTTTACTCTTAATCCACAGTATCCCAATTGCTTCCCTTTTACTTTTTACACGAGACCCTGTATGCTTTTGTTTTATTTCAGGAGCAAAGGTAGTCCGTGTCCTTTAGCAAAAGCAAGGCCGGGCCTTTCAGGTCTTGCCAAAAAATCTCCACCCATGCGGGTTTTTCTAGCTCATATTCTGCAAGGCCTGAATTAATCGGATATTAAGAATTGTTAGCAGAATCTAATTCGAAGTGATTATCATCGTCAATTGTATATAATATTATTTTTAGGAGCTCTTCCCGCTATGCGTTCCAATCTTTTGTGCCAGTGTTCGGCGCAAAAGGATTTTCACTGCTATCGGGGCTAGGGCTGCTGATCAGCCCCGTTTTGAGTTGGAAAACTGCCCATTCAGACCCAATAATAATTAAAAATTTATCGACCTTGATATTGTGACTCAAAACTCAAATTGTTAATTTTTAAACATTTTAAGTTGGTTAAAATGAATGACGGATATCAGAGCTAAAACAAAAAGTTTATGATTAATTTGAAAAGTTAGTGCTGGATACACTAATTAGGCCCTTAATACTAATAATGCTTTGATCGCCCATATATTAGTAAAGATAATTTGGAATTATTTTCAGTAGGAGCTTTATAAAAAAAGTGTACAAAAAAACCGTATAAATACCTGTTGTCAATCATTTATTATTGTAGTACTTGTTACCAATATTTATTCAACTTTATATTATCGCGATAATATAAAATACAAATGAATTTTAGACTTTTTATTAACCAACCTCTGATGATCCTATAAAATTAATTTGATAATGTCAGAGATCTTTAATTTTTATTTTTATGAGTACATTTTATGTAACAGCTGTTCGATATACGACCAATGGATCCTATATTTCCCATCTTATGGTACATGTTCCTGAATCAGAAAAAGGTCGTTTAAAAAAAGGAGTAATTATGACTAAAAATGATGTAATTACACTTTTAAAACAAAAAAATACCTTAACTACCGCGGTTTACAATTATACCGGTGGATTCTGGAGCAGAGGATCAGATATTGGTATAGTAGTAGTGAATAATATTGAATATTTGCGAACAGATCCTGATAAGACTTCAAGAGATAATTTAGCAAACCTCTTATTAATTGATGAAATCAGATAGATAAATTACCATTGTCTTGGTATTTGTGTTTTTGTATCAATGATGCAATTATTTACCGATCTTTTGATCTTAGATCCCTAAAGATTAAAGAAACCTCCAAGTTTGATTTTGGAGGTTTGTTTAATAATATAGTGCAGTATATCCGTAAACCTTACTTTGAAACCCTTTAACAGTAGGCTGCAAAATCTTTGCAGAAAAGCAGTTTCAATCAGGAAAGCCAGGATAGTTAATAATTTTTTAGATCTTTTTCAGAAATATTTACTGGTAACACGCTTCGATATTGTCAGGAAGTAAAATAGGATTAAGTTTTTGTCTTATTTTTTCACTGCTCAAAGAATAACAATTACCCGTAATCGCATTTGATATGTAAGCCTCCAGTCTTTTTTTCGGATCTGCTTTTTCTATCCAGCCTGCTTTTTTCTCCATATCATTTGTTTGATAAGGATATGCTCCATATCTATATTCAGCCAAAAGGAGGAAAAAAACCTGATCATCCTTAAGATTTTTATTGCGCCAGTCTCTAATTTCTTCACTTGTCAACTTATCCAAAGAAGTTACCGTGTAGGAGTTTGTATAATTATGCTGTACTTCTTTTAAAAGTCTGTTCCATGTATCCCTGGCAGCTGGGTAAACCTTTTTTAAATCATCGGGTATTGCATTGTTTTTAGAATAAACTAAGTTTATATCTTTGATCACGTTGCCTGCTGCCTGTTTATTGAAAAGATCTATGCCGTAATCGCATTGTGAAGAACCTGTAGATTCCGTGGTTACATCAATTTTACTATCTGTCCCCTTATGAACGTTTTTTGAACAGCAAAAAGAAAATAATATTGTAACTAATGGCAATAATATTACGCGATTTGTGAGTGTATATTTCATAAATTTATTATCTTATTTAAAAATAGTTTCCTTTAATTCTGTTCTTAACATATACTGTTTGTTGGAAGGAGTTCTAACGAAGAGCTTAATGCTCATTTTTATTCGGTTTTTGTCTGCCTTTGCGGTTTATTGCTGCAGGGGGAGTTATGTTAAGAGCGTGCTTCAATATTTAAATCTTTTAGCTGTCTTAGTTTTTTGAAATCTTCAGATGTCATCTTGTTTTTAGCAACGTATATTTTTTCAGTGCCGGAAACTTCGAAATAAATCTCAAATTTATTGGTACTAAGAGTTTTCGGATTTTCCTTGGCAATCTGTAGTTTGATCCATTTTAAAAATTCTTCAGGCTTGTCATCTGAAAACAAATCTAGTTCTTCTTCTTTTTTCCATGAAATATTAAGAATAACAGTGTTGCCAAGGGCATTTTTTGCGCTAATACGGTATACATATTTACAAAATAACATAGGATCTATTAGGGCATCGGCTCCATCTTTCATAGGAAGATGGTACATAGTGACTTTGTCGTCATATTCCAGGGAATTTTCCCCTGTTTGTTCTTTTAGATTTTCAACAGCCCTTAGTTCGCCTTCGTATTTCACTTTGAGCAGTAAAGGCTGGCTGTCGACGCATTTCACATAACTTACAGTCCTGCGGCCAAATGAAAGATCGTTTGCCGAGACAGGCTGGTAGCTCTCGTCAAACAAATTCTTGAAAGTATAGACGTTTTTCTCATCAGTTAAGTCCGAGCCCTTAAATTTAAGGGTTGCGTCTACGAATACATTTAATGAAATATCTGCATTCTGTCTGCCTTCCTGCGATACTACGATTTCATTAGGAGAAAATGAGAATCCTGCTTTCATCCTCTGTAGTTTAACAAGGCGTGCTTCATTCAAAGTTTCTGCATTTACATAGCCTATCTCACCTGTGACATTTGCTGAGGCACCATTTTTTGTAGTTGTTGTATTATTGGATTTCTTTGCACCGTTTAGATCTCCCGAACTATTAATCGTGCCTACTACGTTTCCATCTTCATCATAAACCTTTTTTTCGTTGCCAGACTTTGAGCTGTTGCTGTTTTCTGAAGAAACTGTACTTGTATTGTCGATGCTGCTTCCAATTTGTCCTGTAGCAGTAAGTTTTGAATTAAAAGTAACCGAGTTGCTTCGTGATAAATTACCGAGTTCAACTTCCTCAAATTCGTTTTCCAATTTATCAATACTTTTGAAAGCGATCCTGTTTTCCCCTTTTGGAATACTTATGTAAGTGTTTAAATAAGCAAGTCTGGTATTGGGATGTGTGAACCTCTTATCTGTAAAATACCTTTTTATGTTAGAAAAAGCCAAGCGGACCTTGTATTCAGTAAACTCAGTTGGCAATTCTGGAGGCGCACTATCCTTCTTAGCATTTATTGGCTTAGACATTAAGGCAATAATATCTTCGGGTTTCTGAGTTTTACTGCTGACTACTTTTAACAGGTGATGTGGCAGGCTGTCCTGCAGTTCCCATAATTGTTTAGGCTTCTCTTCCGGCTGAGCAGAAGCCTTATAAGGCAGTACACCAACCCTTACATCAATTACAGGGCTTGTTGTTGATTCATTGCCAAATTCATTATGATGAAGGTTGCTAAAAACTGGTTTAGGGCTTTTACAGCCTGTAAGATATATCAGGGTGGCAATGCAGATAAAGTAGATTTTTATTTTCATGGCTCTATACAATTTTAAATAATTTATATTCACGACCAGTACCGGGTTTGCAGCTGCCGGGTTTTTCTCCTAGATATTCAGCCACAACATCGTGAAATATTGGGCGTCCGTTGCAGTCTATATAAGGGTTTTCTCCTACACCGTAGTAATAATAACCGCTGTTTAAAGTGTAATTCTGTCCTATAACATGGGGTGTTTTATCCGGTTTTGTCCATAAAATGCTGCCAGTTGTAGGTTCTGATAATATTGCCTGCTTAAAGTATGAATTAGTAGCCTTATGAATGTAGGCTGGACTATAGCCTTTAACTTCAGTAAGAAGAAGATTAATTGTACCCTCTTTACTAAGGGTAACTTCTCCCTTTACACCTTTGTTCTGTAAAGCATGATGCTCAAACTTAATGGTCTTTTCTGAGCTGCCAGGCAGGTTTTTAAGCTCCTCTACAGCATTTATAATTTTTTGTTTCATGGTTTAGAGTATTGTTGTTTAGTTACTTACGAATTTAAAACTTATGCAAATTGTGGCATAGCGTATTTATACGGTATTATCAAATAATTATAATTTAAGGTGTAGGTCCATTTGGTTGTTCATTTTAAATGAACGGTATAAAAAGGAACAATGAGAACAGTACAAGTTACATTTACCAGCTTTATACTGATTCAGTTGCATGCGGTACTCATAAAATTGATGCATAATTTTTTATAACATAAAAATTTAAAACTCATTTTTTTGATGCGGGTAGATATCACAAATCAAATCATCCAATTTTTCCAGCCGCGACCCAGAAGCCGCGGTTTTTTATGTTTCTATAGGAAAGATTGAAAGTCTTGAACCGAAGTTGCCATCTTGGGGAATTCAAGCCCGTGCTGTCTGCTTTTTTCCTTAATGCCCTTTATCCACAGTATCCCCGTTGCTTCCCTTTTACTTTTTATCAAAGTCCCTGTATGCTTTTGTTTTTTGTTTCAGGAGCAAAGGTAGTCCGTGTCCTTGAGCAAAAGCAAGGCCGGGCCTTTCAGGTCTTGCCAAAAAATCTCCACCCCTCCGGGTTGTATTTTTTGCCAGAGCCTTGCTTTTGCCGGACACTTACCTTTTTATGCTCATGAAACAAAACATAGCATACTGCGGCTCTTTAGACGAATAAAAAAAAATGTCAGAAATGGGAATTGAAATATTGAAAACGGTCCTAATGAAACAAAACAGCGCCTGCTCTCATTGCCGAATAAAATTTCAAAAAAAAATAAAAGTAAAAAAAGTCAAAAGTAAAATGCGGGGCGGGAAAAAGAAAGTGAAAATTTTAAAAACTAGAAATCATGAACATTACAGGAAGATTGACAAAAGATGCGAAAGTAAGCACATTGTCAGACAGCAGACAGGTAGTAAATTTTTCAGTAGCCATCAACGAGAGCTACAAAAACAGAAAAGGCGACAGGGTAGAGCAGACTACCTTTTTCGAGTGCGCCTACTGGATAAGCCCAAGGGTTGCCGAGTGGCTGACCAAAGGCACGGTGGTGGAGCTTACAGGGATGGTAAGCGCAAGGGCGTGGACAGGGAATGACGGAGAGCCTCGCGCGGGGCTGAATTTCAATACGTCCAATATCAAACTGCACGGGGGCGGGAAGAAGTCCGAAGATGGGCAGGCGGTGAAAACTGGGCAGATTGCAGAGCAGGGAGAAAACAAAAAAGCCACCTTAAAAGAGCCTGAGGACGACATCCCGTTTTGAGCAGGCAGTAAAGGGTTCTAAACAATTTTATTTTTCTAAATTTTAAAATCAAATATCATGGCACATAATATCAATTACAACAGCGAGACAGGAAAGTATTCTTTTTTCAGCGTAAAGGAAAAAGCATGGCACGGGCTCGGGCAGATTGTGGAGCAGTACCCGACAAGCTCAGAAGCTATCAGACATGCAGGACTTGACTATGAGGTGGCTAAAAGCCCTTTATACACAAAAGCATCGGGCATTATCCAAACTTCGGGCGGTATTGAAATGGGCAGTACCGAACTGGCAGTACCTGACTGCTTTGCCACTATCCGCACCGACAGCAATGCCGTTTTGGGTGTAGTAGGCAAAGACTACCAAATCGTGCAGAACCGTGAAGCGTTCAGCTTTTTTGATGCCATTGTAGGCGGGGGCGACGGCATACTGTACGAAACAGCAGGGGCGTTAGGACAAGGCGAGCGCATCTTTATTACCGCCAAACTCCCTGACTATATTCGTGTCGGAAACGGGGATGATGTGACTGAAAAGTACATTTTCCTTACCACCTCCCACGACGGGAGCGGAAGCATCACGGCGGCTTTTACGCCCATCCGCATCGTATGTCAAAATACCCTTAACGCCTCGCTTAGAAATATGAGCAACGTGGTGCGCATCCGCCATACATCAGGCGCTAAACAGCGTTTGGATGATGCCCATAAAGTGATGGGACTGGCAGATAAACTCAGTAGTCAGTTAGAGGGCATCTTTAATGACTGGGCTCAAGTTAAGGTAACAGACAAGCAGGTTAAGAAATTGATTCAATTGGCATTATGCCCCAATACCGAAACACTCGCTTTAATTAAAAAAGGGGCTGAGGATGAAGTTTCCACCGTGTTTAAAAATACCGTTGAGGATGCTTTTGCGTACGCCATGGCAAGTGAATCTCAGCAGATGGAAACCACTAAAGGCACGCTTTTCGGGGCTTACAATGGAGTATATTCGTGTAAGTACTGACGAGCAAGCAGAAAAAGGATTCTCCCAACGGAATCAGGAGGAAATGCTAAGAAAATATTGCAGCATAAACCAAATACAGATACGCAATGTAATTTATGAAGATCATTCAGCAAAGACTTTTAACAGGCCTCAATGGAAAAAATTTCTTGATGATGTAAAAAAAAATAAAAATAAAATTAATTTGGTTCTTTTTATGAAGTGGGATAGGTTCAGTCGTAATGCGGGTGATGCTTACCAAATGATTAATGTATTAAGAAAATTGGGTATAGAGCCGCAGGCTATAGAACAGCCGCTTGACCTGAGTGTTCCAGAAAACAAAATGATGTTGGCTTTTTATCTGGCAGCGCCTGAGGTTGAAAATGACCGAAGAGCACTAAATACCTTTCAGGGGCTTAGACGAGGTAAGAAAGAGGGAAGGCATATGGGTATGGCCCCTTATGGTTATGCTAATAAAGTTACAGAAGATGGAAAAAAATATATTGCCATTGTGCCTGAGAAAGCCGTAAAAGTTATATGGGTGTTTGAACAGATTGCGAAAAATATTTTTAGTACTGAATCTATTTACCAAATGGCCAAAGAGAAAGGCTTTGGTATCTCTAAGAACAACTTGTGGCTTATTATAAGAAATCCTCTTTATTGCGGAAAGATAGTTGTTCCTCAGTATCGAGATGAAGAGGCGAGATTAGTCAATGGTCAGCATGATGCAATTATTAGCGAAGGATTGTTTTACCAGGTACAGGATGTCCTTGATAGTAAATCAAGGACATATAGACCGAAAATTAAAACAATAGAAAATTTTCCCCTTAGAGGTTTTTTTATATGTCCTAAATGCGGACAGAAGTTAACAGGGAGCAAATGCAAAGGAAGAAATAAATATTATTACTATTACCATTGTGATAAAGTTTGTAAATGGAGAATAAACTCTGAGATAGCTAATAAAACATTTAAAGTGCATTTAAATAAATTTAAACCTTTACCGCAAGTGAAGAAACTGTATTCAGCAGTTCTGCTTGAAGGCTACAGGGAGCATACTGGGTTAATCATTAATGAAAAAAAGAAATCTCTTGAACAAATTGCAGTTTATGAAAAGAAAATGACCGTTGCCAGAAATTTATTAGTCACCGAGAAAATAGATGCTGAGGATTATCATCTTATGAAAATTGAATACAATGCTGTTATTAGCAAGTTAGAGAAAGAGATTGGAAATGTAGATGACGATAGAGAGAATATAGAGTATCTAACGAACACGGGACTGGAAAACCTTTTAAAGCTTGGTGACGCCTTTGATGGAGGGACTTTAGCTGATTCCAGAGAGATAATTGGTTTAATTTTTCTGGAAAATTTTACATTTTCAGAAAACAAAATCCGCACCGCCCGAGTCAATGAAATCATCAACTGTATTTACCTGGTAAACAATAGGTTACGGGCAAAAAAAAACGGGACAAAAGATGATATTTCTCTTTTGTCCCGAGTAGTGACCTCTACAGGACAAATTTCAAATCATTTTATGTAAGATTTGAAGAGATTGTCTCACTATAAGTAGATACTGTCTTTTAATGGCACCAGGAAGTTGGTTTAGATGTCCTGTCGGGGATTGAAGTAAAAAATTATTTACGTATTCATTACAGTTGAAAATGTAATTTCAAGTCAGAAAGGAAATAAGCTTCCAATTAGTGCCAAATACCGTCAATAAGTATTTCAAAAGCATTTTAGAAATAATTTACCTTAATAAATTCTAAAGATGCAAGTTATGGAGAAAAGTATTGACTATAGTGAATCTAAATTGGCGACTGAAAAAGCTTCACAAATTCTTCGTTCAGAGGGATTAGATGTAACGTCTGATACATCTACTAAACATATCCATACTATGAAAGCATATAAATTTGAAGACCTTCCAGATATTTTGGGAGCACTTTATTTAAGAATAGAAAATATTGAAAGAATTTTGAAAGATTACAATAAACAAGATAAAGTAATTGATAATGATCTACTCTCTATAAATGAAGCTTCAATATTATTAAAACTTTCCGTTGCTACAATTTATTCCAAGGTTTGTAGAAATGAGATCCCAGTAAACAAGCAAGGAAAACGCCTGTATTTCTATCGTACGGAATTACTGAATTGGATCAAATCCGGCCGTATTAAAACTATCTCTGAAATCCAGCGCGAGGTTGAAGCAAACTTTAAATCAAAACAATCAATCAAATAAAAAAGATCTGCTTTTTAATAGTGAAAGACGCCACTACAAAGTGACGTCTTTTTTTGTTTTACTATTTCAAGCTTATTCTAAGCGATGCTTCTCTTTTCTTCTCATCAATTATTTTTGTGTAAATCTGCGTAGTTTTCACACTTTTATGACCAAGCATTTTTGAAATGGTAAAAATGTCTGTTCCAGAGAAAATTTGCAATGTAGCATAGGTGTGCCGAAAACAATGGAAAGTTATGTGTTTTGTAATTCCGGATTGGGCAACCCAGACTGGTAAAACTCTATCCACATCCCACTTTTTTAGACCAATAAAGACTTTGTCATTATCATTTGTCCTTTCACCAAGAGTTTCAAATGCCTCAGTTGATATCGGCATAGTCTGTAAGCCTTCAGTTTTCTTTTGTTTAAACCTAATATAATGTCCATCATCTTCTCTATACTGAACTTCTGACCAAGTTAATTTAACTATATCTGAATATCTAATTCCAGTGAGGGTTGAAAACATAGAAATTCTAAAAACTATATCTTTTGAGCAAGGAGTTGTAAATAATTTTTTTGCTTCATTTAAAGTTAAAAAATTTCGTTGTGATTCCTGTTCTTTAATGGAATCAATTCCGGCATTTATATCGGTTCGTAGTTTCCCTTCTTTATACGCTCTTTTAAGTGTAGACTTAAGCTTGTTGTGATAGGAGAGAGCTGTATTTTGTGCCAGAGTATTCCCAGTATCTCGTCTGTTTTTGGCTTTTAATAAATATTCTTTATAATCTTCCATCAAAGTCACTGTTATATCTTTGAAACAAATGTCTCTGCCAGAAAGAAAGTTTTCAAAATGAATAATAGCACTGCTCCAAATCTGGTAATTCTTTCCCTGTTTTTTATCCGCTAAATTTTTAAAATAATCTAAAAATGAGCCGCGTGCAATCCTTTGAATTTCCAACTGTTCTTTTTCAAATTCACTATAGACATCACACTTTCGCAGTTCGTTTTGTCTTCGAATCTGAATCAGCTCTGCCGTATGCAGAGTCTCAATATTTGAAATTTTTTGAATTGGATTTTTTGGACGCTCAAAAAGGTACAGTTTTAAGAATTCACGTCTTGTGTACTTATTCGTTTCTGCATTTAGTATTGGTGGATAAAAATCCAGGTAAAGAGATATCATTCCGTTTGCCAAAAGTTTTTTTCTCAATCTTACATTTCCCTTTTTCATTTTTCACTTACATTAAATATAATATCAATATCTTTCTTCGCAACATAATTAAATTTCCCTATCGAATATTTGGCTATTCCCTGACGCTGAATTAGCATATACAGAGCTCCTGGCGATATACCGAACTTCTGCTGTATCTGTGTTATAGTATAACAGTTCTCTAATCCGGGAAATTCCTGAACAGGGCGCAGTAATGACTCTTCCAGAGGAATGGAAAAGAAAGCATCCATATCGCATTTTCGAATAACGGTCCTTGCTCCAAATTTGGCTATATCAAGCTCCCCTTTGGAAATGATCCTATAGATCGTCCTTCTGCTTATACCAAACAATAGACTGGCTTGATTTACGCTCAGAAAATCTTTTGTTTTTACAGCTTCAAGTTGCGGATGCCGGGCAATTTCTGTCTGCCTGTTGCTTTCTTCAATTTTAGACTTTCTTGTCCTTGCTTTGTAGGCTCTGCTGCTGCATTTCAGCGAGCAATACTGCGTTTTTGTTGTCTTGGCCGTGAATTCATTTTGGCAGAATTCGCAGATGCGGGTAATCTTAATGTTTGTACTCATAGAAATGTGACTTTAAGTGTCCCACTGTGACTATGTGTGTCTACGCGTGCCATGATTTGGCCAAAAAAAAATATTATTTGTACCTCACAATCCCAAGGTACAAATACGGTACAAATTTAATCAAAACATTACATAATATCCAAAAGAAAAAGGAATTAAAAAACGAGTTAAAATATTGTTTATCAATGCTTTAACTCGTTTGTTTGTCGTTATTTTGCGTTATTTTGTCCTGCTATTTTCCAATGCAGAAATTAGCAAAAATATTCCCCAATAATTCATCATTAGAAACCTGGCCCGTGATCAATCCAAATTGATATAAGGCTTCACGAATATCAAGTGCAATCAGGTCGCTGGAAAGATTCGTTTCAAGACCAAATTTTACTTTTTGTATTTCATCTAAAGCTTTTAATAAAGAATCATAATGTCTTGTATTCGTAACGATTGTTTCATTATTACGTAAAGCACCGGTATTTACAAATGAAAGTAATTGATTCTTTAATTCTTCGACACCAATATTTTCCTTAGCGCTTAGAAAAATTTGTTTCAGGTGTAAGGTTTCAAGTTCTTCATGTGTAGCCTGAAGTTGTTCCTGACTGAGTTGATCTATTTTGTTACAAACAATCAAAATTTCCTTTAAAGGATATTTGTTTTTTATTTTCTCGATTTCGACTATAAATGAAGCACTTGAAACCTGAAACTTTAAGCTATCCATGAGATAGATAACAAGTTGCGCCTGTTCTATTTTTTCGAATGTTTTTTTGATTCCGATACTTTCTACAACATCTTTAGTTTCGCGAATTCCGGCCGTATCAATAAATCTAAAACCAATTCCGCCAATTACCAATTCATCTTCGATTGTATCACGTGTTGTTCCGGCAATGTCAGAAACAATGGCGCGTTCTTCGTTTAGTAAAGCATTTAGCAAGGTTGATTTCCCGACGTTTGGTTCTCCAACAATCGCAACCGGAATTCCGTTTTTAATCACGTTTCCAACAGCAAATGAATCAATTAAACGTTTTAATACAAATTCAATTCTGTTTAATAATTCATGAAACTGAGTACGATCAGCAAATTCTACATCTTCTTCCGCAAAATCCAATTCCAGTTCAATTAACGAAGCGAAGTTTAAAAGTTCTTCGCGTAATTTGGCAATTTCATTACTAAAACCACCGCGCATTTGTTGCATCGCTATTTGGTGAGAAGCTTCATTATCAGATGAAATTAAATCAGCAACAGCTTCCGCCTGGGATAAGTCAAGTTTTCCGTTCAGGAATGCCCTAAGCGTAAATTCACCCGCATCAGCCATTCTGCATCCTTTACGCAATAACAGTTGAATAATTTGTTGTTGAATGTAAGTAGAGCCGTGACAGGAAATTTCAATTGTATTTTCGCCCGTATAAGAATTTGGACTTTTAAAAACAGAAACCAAAACTTCGTCAAGTGTTTTTGAATCATCAACAATATGCCCTAAATGCAAAGTATGTGTTTTTTGCCTGGTTAAGTCTTTGTTTTTGATGGATTTAAAAACAGAATTTCCAATGGTAATAGCATCAGAACCTGAAATTCGAATTATAGCAATAGCTCCAGCTCCTGAAGGAGTAGCTAATGCAACTATAGAATCTTGATTTATCATGATGCAAAGGTATAAAAAAAGCCATAAAGTTGTGTCTTTGAAGCCCCATTGCAGAGATGTTCTTTTGTAAAAATATAAAATGTTAAAATACTGATAATTGTCAGACTATTTTGATTTTAGAATGACTAAATTTGAGAGAATAACTTCTAAATCCGAATCAAAATGAAAAAAATATTATTTCCAACCGATTTTTCCGAATGCGCTACAAATGCATTCGTACACGCTTTAGAATTTGCTAAAGTTGTCAATGCCGAACTTATTTTGTTGCATACCTTTGAGATTCCGGTTTATGACAGCCAATTTTTCCCTGAAAACTATGCTGCAATTTACAGCTCTATTGAGTTAGCGAAATTTGAAATGTTTAAAGATGAAATTCCAAAATTAAGAACCATTGCAGAGGAACGAAATTTAGGCGATATTGTTATAAAACATCGCCTGATGGATGGTGATTTGATTTATAATTTAAAAAATGCTGTAGAAGAAGATAAAGCCGATTTTGTTATTATGGGAACATCGGGAATTACAGACTGGACTAAATTCTTTCTCGGTTCCAATACAAGTGCTGTGATTTCTGAGATTAAGGTGCCTGTTTTATGTATTCCAGCGGATACGAAATACAAAAAAATAAAAACGATTGGTTTTACAACCCGCTATCGTGAAAAAGACAAAGTTGAACTTAGAAAAGTATTGGATATCGCAAAAAAAACAAACGCAAAAGTAAAAACATTGTACGTTAAAACTTCAAGTTCAGATGTTTATGAAGGAACTATTAAAGAGTGGGAAAAAGAATTTGCAAATGAAAATGTAGAGTTTTTAGTGTTGCCAAGTGACGAAGTCAAAGAAACTATCCTGGACTTTATACTGTATAAAGATATTGATATCATAACCACTATAACACATAAAAGATCTTTCTTTGAAGGTCTTTTCGATTCTAGTTTCACAAAAAAAATAACTAAAGAAGTCTCTATACCTATTTTGGTAATGCATGAATCTTAAAATATTTTTGATAGCTTATTTTTAGCAGTGTAAAACCTATATTTGTATTTCATTTAAATTTAAAGAATGGAAGCTTATCAAAATAAAGTTGAACACTATACTATAATTTTTCAAAAAATCAATAAAAGATACAATAGCATAAGTATTTTGCGTCTTTTAAGTATTTTTCTGTGTTTGTTTTTATTGTTTTATTACATAAAAACCAATGAAATTCTTTACGCAGTTTTTGCTTTTCTGTCTTTTGTTGGTTTTCTTTTTTTAATGCGCATTCATTCGGGATTGTCTTTTCAAAAAGAGCTTACCAAGGCAATTCTAAAACTCAATCAAAATGAGATTACCTACTTAAAAAGAGAAAAAATCCCTTTCGAAAATGGAATCGAATTCAACGATTTTCACCATCCTTACGCTTATGATTTGGACATTTTTGGAGATCATTCCTTATTCCAGAATATTAACCGGACAGCTACTTTTATCGGAAAAAAAACATTAGCCAATCAATTATTGAAGCTGTCTCCTAATGAAACAATTCTCGAAAACCAGGAAGCTATAAACGAACTAAAAACCAAAATAGACTGGCGTCAGGATTTCCTCGCTTTAGCCATGATCAGTAATGATTCTAAAGCTTCATACGATTCGTTATTGCATTGGAATTCATTTAAAAATAACACGCTGCCTAAAGTTTTAGTTGCATTGTCAATTATCCTTCCCACTTTGTTTTTAGGAATTCTAGCAGCTTATTTTATAAGTTCAAAAACTATTTTATTATCGTATCTGACATATGTTTTTATTGCAAATTTGATCGTATTAGGACAGTCTTTTAAGCGAATCCAATCTGAAATTGCAAAAGCAGATAACGTCGATAAGATAATAAAGCAATACAGTCTATTAGTTCAGAAAATTGAAACTGAAACTTTTGGATCGAAGAAGCTAATCGATTTACAAAATCAGCTTGTTTTTAGAAACGCAACCGCAAGTAAACATCTGAAAGATTTATCAGAACTGTTCTCAAGAATGGATACAATAAACAATTTCGTAACGGCAATTGTATTTAACGGAGCATTCTTATTTAATCTTCACGTTTTGAAAGCACTTTTAAAATGGAAAGACAATTATTCAACAGAACTCGAAAACTGGATAGCTATTATTGGCGAATTCGAAGCCCTGAACAGTTTAGCAAATCTGGCATATAACAATCCTGATTTTGTTTTCCCTGAAATCAATTCTGAATACAAAATCGGATTTTCGGATTTAAGCCATCCTTTGCTGAATCCCGCAACAAGGGTAGGAAATGACACTCATTTTTATCCCGAATTCTTTATGATTCTAACAGGATCTAATATGTCCGGAAAAAGTACCTTTTTAAGAAGTTTAGGAATCAACATGGTTTTAGGCGGAGCAGGTTCAGTTGTTTGTGCATCAAAAGCTAACATTCATCCACTTCCAGTTTTAGTTTCAATGCGTTTGTCTGATTCTTTAGCGGATAGTGAATCGTATTTTTTTGCTGAAATCAAACGTTTAAAACAAATTATGGATGCGCTGGAAGAACGTCCTGCTTTTGTGTTATTAGACGAAATTTTAAGAGGTACAAATTCTGATGACAAAAGAAACGGAACAATTGAAGTAGTCAAAAAGATCATTGCTAAAAATGCCATTGGCGCCATCGCCACGCATGATATCGAAGTATGTTTAACAACAAATGAATATCCAGATATCCTAACCAACCAATGTTTCGAAGTAGAAATTCAAAACAACGAACTTCATTTCGATTACAAACTCCGCAACGGAATCTGCCAAAATAAAAGCGCCACTTTCTTAATGCAGAAAATGGGAGTGATATAGAATTTTAGGGTGTAGATTTTTGATTTTTGAATCTGTAATGTGAAATTTTACCGGAAAGCACGCAAAGTTTTGATCAATAGGTTTTATAAAAGCAAAGTTCGCAAAGCTTGTTTAAACTTTGCGAACTTCGCGTAAAACCTTTGCGGTAAAATTCATAAGTGAATGTTTATCACAAGTGGCTAATAATCTAAAATCTACACTCTAAATTCTAAAATATTACTTCTGCACCTCCTTAATGGTATTTACAAAAGCTTCAACAGGCTGAGCTCCGGAAACAGCATATTTTCGGTCAAAAACGAAAAAAGGAACGCCTTGTACACCAATTTCCTGTGCTTCGGTAATATCACTTTGAACCTCCTTTAAAAATAAGTTTTCATCTTTTAAAACTTCTAAAACGAGATTCTGATCTAAACCAGCTTTTGCCGCCAATTCTATTAAAGTAGGGCCATCATTCAAATCTCTTCCTTCAGTAAAGTAAGCCTTGAAGAAAATTTCTTCCATTTCGTCGCCTAGTTTTTTGGCTTTAGCCAATTGTATAATACGATGTGCTGTCAAAGAATTCGAGATAACAGCTTTGTCAAAATGATAATCCAAACCAACGCTTTTTGCGCGTTCTACAACACCTTTATGCATTTCTATAGATTGTTCAACAGAAATACCTTTTCGTTCGGCTAAAAACGTATAAACGTCTTTACCTGATTGTGGTGTAATCGTAGGGTCAAGCTGAAAGCTTTTCCATTCAATTTCAAATTCGCCATTTGGAAATTCAGCTAAGGCTGTTTCCAGTTGTCTTTTTCCGATATAACAAAACGGACACATGATGTCCGACCAAATTTCTATTTTCATAGTACAAAGTTAAAGAAAAAAATGTTTCAGGTTTTATTTGTTTCAGGTTTCCAGTTTTTGTGCAGTACGATGTTTAACCGTAAAGTGCGCAATCCCGGTACCTATCAGGATACGCAAGGTTCGCAAAGACTTTATACAAAGCTTTGTAAACTTCATATTTATAAAGACAATCTAACGACAAAAAGACTTTGCGTGCTTTGCGATAAAAATCCACACAAACCATGATCTCATTTCAACCTTAAACTTCAAACCTGAAACAAAAAAAATTGTCTCAAAATAAAAAACCGCAAATCTTAAAAAAAGAATTGCGGTTTCTAGGTATAAAAAATGGTTGGTTAATAGCGATGTTTTTTTTTTTTACAATGATATGTCTTTAATTTGAAACTAAAAAAGATCCCTGTAACAAAAAGAAGTTTTGATGTTAACTATTTAACATTACGGGCATTACCAACATTGTAACAGTTTCTCCTTCTTCTAAACCATCAACTGGCGTCAGGATTCCGGCTCTGTTAGGTAATGACATTTCTAACATAATCATATCAGATTGTAAATTGGTTAGCATCTCTGTTAAAAAACGAGAGTTAAAACCAATCTGAAGATCATCTCCCTGATAATCACAAGTCAATCTTTCTTCTGCCTTGTTTGAGTAGTCGATATCTTCAGCAGAAACATTTAATTCGGCTCCGGCGATTTTTAAACGAATCTGGTGTGTTGTTTTGTTAGAGAAAATCGCAACACGTTTAACAGAACTTAAAAATAAAGAACGGTCAATCATTAATTTATTTGGATTCTCTTTTGGAATTACCGCTTCGTAATTAGGATATTTTCCGTCAATCAAACGACACATTAAAATATAATTATCAAATGAGAAAGTCGCATTTGAATCGTTGTATTCAATTTTTACTTCAGCATCAGAACTGCCTAAAATACTTTTTAAGATATTCAAAGGTTTCTTTGGCATAATAAAATCAGCAACCTGAGAAGCTTTTACATCTGTACGGGCGTATTTAACTAATTTATGAGCATCTGTGGCAACAAAAGTCAATCCTTCCGGAGAGAACTGGAAGAAAACCCCGGACATTACCGGACGTAAATCGTCATTTCCGGCAGCGAATATAGTTTTACTTACGGCAGTTGCTAAAACATCAGCAGGAACAAGTGTTACAGAAGGGTCTTCAAGATGTACCGATTTTGGAAATTCTTCTCCGGCAGCATATGCCAGAGCATATTTACCTGAGTTTGAACTAATTTCAACCGTATTGTTTTCTTCAACTGTAAAAGTTAAAGGTTGTTCCGGGAACGTTTTTAAAATTTCAAGCAAAAGTTTTGCTGGTACAGCAACGCTTCCTTTACTTGTAGAATCAATTGATAATGTAGCAGACATTGTAGTTTCAAGATCCGAAGCCGAAACCGTCAACTCATTATTGTCTAGTTCAAATAAAAAGTTATCTAAAATAGGCAACGTATTGTTACTGTTGATTACACTACCTAAAACTTGTAATTGTTTTAATAAGTACGAACTCGATACTATAAATTTCATCTCTTTTGTTTTATTTTTTTGCTCTTTTACTTAGTTTTTCTTCCACTAAGATAGGTTTTACAAATATATCGTAAACAATCTTAGTTTCGCAATTTTTTTATTAACATCTATTTACTGTATTTTCTTTTTCGCAAGTAAGTAAATACGAATCCAAAAACCATTAAAATTAGAATTGGAAGTCCGATAGTTATGAATTGTGTAAGACTATAATTTTCGTAAACTTTCTCTTTGTCCAATAAAGGTAAATTGACATCTTTACTTCTAATGTTAATAAGTCCTGTGTCATCCAGCAAATAATTAACACAATTCATCATGAAATCTTTGTTGTCGTATAGGTTTCCGGTACGCTGATCATAACCCAATTCAACTGGCATCATGTTTTTGTCCAATTGATTTCGGGCTAAATCTCCATCAGCAATAACAATCATTTTATTTGGCTTTCCTTTTGCTAAAAAGTTATTTTCTTTAAATGGTAAAACACGATTCTCGAAAGCAGAGTGAAAAGAACCTTCCAGTAAAACAGAAAGAGGTATGTTGCCTTTGTTTAAATAATCCTTAGGAGAAGTTTTCTCAGTCACAATATTTAAATTAATTTCTACCGGAGTGCCAATTACTTTTGAATACTGAGAAGATTGTAACAACACCGTTTTTTTGATTCCGTTTTTTAAAGTATCAATAGGGCTTGCAAAATCAAATTTAATTCCACCTAAATTTTTTACAATAGGGTGTTGGCTTGCCGGGTAAACTTGCGGAGCATATTTCCATACAAAATCCTGATATTGGGTAGCGCTTCCCTGTTCTCCCGTCGCTAATTTTATAGGACTGCCTTGTTCGTCTTTTACCAGGTCAGGATTAATTCTGAATCCATATTTAAAAAACATATCATTGAGGTTTAAATCTCTTGGATATGCCAGAGTCGCACCAGATTGATTGTAAAGGCTGTCCATATCCGCAGCAACCTGATCGATTAGCCATAGAGTTTTTCCGCCATTCATAATAAACTGATCTAAAACCTGTTTTTCTTCGTCAGAAAAAGTCTCAGTCGGTTTTGAGATAATCGCCAGGTCGTATTTTTTTAAAGCGTCTAACGTTCCGGTTGGATTCTTAGCCACAGAATCTAAAGTAAATGGTCCAATGTAATAGCTTTCGCGAATTTGTCTCAGTAATTTAGCAATGTGAATTTCGTTCAATTCCCCATTTCCTTTGATGATCGCTACTTTCTTTTGCCTGTCTTTTGTGATTTTATTAATAGCATCAGCGATCGAATATTCTAAATGCTGAATTGATCCAATTACTTTTTGTGTAGTCGAAGCACCCATGATGTTTTTCAACAATGGAATATTAACTTCTTTATTGTTGTAAACCGCAACGGCCCAGGGAAAAACCATTGCCTGAGATTGCTTTCCTTTATCATCAACAGTGATGTTTATTGGCGTAAGACCTTTTTGATAAAGAGATTTTACCACATCCAGATTATCTTCTCCATTTTCTAACGGATTCACAAATTCAAAAACAATATTACTGTTGTAAGCCTGAAACTCCTCCAGTAATTGTCTTGTTTCTTGCTGCAATCGTCTAAAATCTGCCGGTAAATCACCTTGCATATAGATCTTGACAGACAAAGGGTTTTTAACCTGTTTTACGATTTGTAAAGAGGTTTCGGATAAAGTATATCGTTTGTCTTTGGTTAAATCAAAACGGTGGAAAAATAAAGTTCCTAATATATTTAAAGCGATTAAAACAAAAACAGTAATACCTAATGTTTTGATATTTTTTTGAGTAGATGCTTTCATTATGCTTTAAAAGATTTTAATTGATAAACAGTAAAAGACAGGAATAACACCGTGATGCTTAAAAAATAAACAACATCACGCGTATCGATAACGCCCCGGCTCATACTTTTAAAATGATCCTGCATCCCAAATGCCGAAATAAGGGTAGACGATCCCGGAATCAATGATGCCAAACCTTCAAATCCAAAATAAAATATAAAACTCAGGAAAACAGCCATAATAAAAGCCACAATTTGATTTTCAGACAGGGTAGAAGTGAAGATTCCGATAGCAGAATAAGCAGCAATTAGAAATAATAATCCGAAATAAGAACCAATCGTACTACCCATATCGATATTGCCTTCAGGAGAACCAAGATCTGAAATTACTTTTACATAAATAAAGGTTGGAATAATAGCTAAAATAATCAATAGGAGTGAACCTAAAAATTTTCCGTTTACGATTTCCCAAATCGATAAGGGTTTCGTCAAAAGCAATTCTAATGTTCCCTGTTTTTTTTCATCAGAGAAACTTCTCATCGTAACAGCCGGAATCAGGAAAATTAAAATCCAGGGTGCCAATGTAAAAAACGGGGTTAAATCAGCATAACCGGTATTCAAAATATTATAATCTCCTTGGAAAACCCATAAAAATAGTCCGTTGCTAATTAAGAAAATAGCAATGACCAAATAGCCAATAGGAGAGCCAAAAAAGGATTTTATTTCTCGTAAAATGATTGATTTCATTCAATTGTTTGTTTTAAATCGTTGATTTTTTTGTTTCAAGTTTCAGGTTAGCTGCACTGTGTGAACTTTGTATTTTTTTGCAGTTAATACACTTCAATTTTCAGATTCAGTATATAACTTGCAACCTGAGACTTTAAACTTTAAGCCAAAGTAACTAACTTCTCTACACTCCAGGCTTCCGGTTTTGCATTAAAAAGCTTTTTTGTAAAACTCCAAACGGTATTAAATAACTGAGATTGCCTATAATTCTCTAAATCTTCTTCGGTTTCCCAATAACTGTAAGTAAAAAAGATGCATTTATTATTTTTATCCTGATACAATTCTAAAAAACGATTTCCTTCTGTATTTCGTATTTTCTCTTTTACGGTTTCAAAATTTTCCAGAAAATCCGGAATCTTTTCTTCGTAAAAACTCATCTTTACTATTCGAACAAACATGTGTTTAATTTTAGATTTTAAACTGTAGACTTTAGTTTTTTTTGAATATCTAAGATCATACAGGTGCGCAAAAATACCAAAATTGATGGTTCTTTTCAGGAAAAAATAAAATAATCTAAAAAGCGGTTCGTATTTGTTAAAACCGGGCAAAATCAGCGAGGTATTTACAAAAACTTAATCGTAATCACATCTCTGTAATTCAGTCCTAACAAACTATTAGCAGAGCCTACTTTTGACGGATTGCTTCTAAAAATAGCAATTTCAAGAAAACCTGCTTCGTTAAAAATAGCAAGTTTTTCTCCTTCATAAGTTTTAATGGGATACTTCTCAGAACTTGCAATTGCAGAATAATTGGGCAGAATTGTTTTGATACTTTTGGGCTTCATGACAATTTCGTAAGAGCGACCCTTTGCCACTTCACCAAATTGTCTTTTAGAGATATTAGTAATGACATTTCCAAAATGATCAATATAGATCACGTATCCTTTCATCGAATTTCCGTCATTTGAAACAACAGGCTGTAGTTCTGTAATTTGTTTGATTTCCTGAATTTCTTTTCCTATAACATTCAGTAATCCACCTTTAGCAAGATGACAGGCTACTTTTATAAAAATATCCAAATCACTAAATTCGCTCGGAAAACGATCGTGTATATTGATAGCAACAATTTTTTGCGGAACAATTTTTTGCGTAAGCATACTCAGGATACCATTATCAGCACAGATAAAGTAGTGATCGTTCCATTGCATGGCAATATGCTGATTTTCTTTATTGCGTTCGATATCGACACCTATTAAATGTATCGTTCCTTTTGGAAAACTTAAATAAGAAGCTCCAATGATATAACTTGCCTCCGCATTATTAAAAGGATCTACGTCATGCGAAATGTCAACGATTGTAGCTTCTGTGTACTCAGAAAATATTTTACCCTTTAGCGAGCCAACAAAGTGGTCCTTTAAGCCGTAATCGGTAGTAAGGGTAATTATTGACATAATTTTGTTTATAACTATTGGTAGTATTTAAATCTAATTTTCATTAAATTTGAGAAATGCAAAGCTAATAATAGTAAATGCAAATTGAAAGAAAGAAAAGACAAATTGCGATAAAATTATAGTAAAAGCATATAGTCGTCTCAGTTTACAGTTTCAGTTTTCAGTCTTTTAATAAAAAGTTGATTTTAACTAAAATTTTAAGTAATTTTTAAACAATATTAAAAACTGTAATAACAACTAAAAATTGTGATTAAAAAAGATACCCGACAACCCTAATTTATAACACTGATTTATTTTTAATTTAAAACTATCTCATTTGAACGAAAGAATTATCGAGCTCATAGACATCGCTCCAAAAGACTTTTGGGGCGCTCAAGACACTCATCTTGAAATAATTAAAAAGTATTACCCAAAGCTTAAAATAGTAGCAAGAGGTACCACTTTGAAAGCATTTGGCGAAAAAGAAGTTTTAGATGAATTCGAAAAAAGATTTCAGAGGCTTATGCTTCATTTTACCCGATACAACAACATTGACGATAATGTAATTGAACGCGTAATTATGAGTGATGGTCAGGATGAACGAAAATCATACGATCATGACAAAATACTAGTTCATGGAGTGGGCGGTAAAATCATAAAACCCATGACGCCTAACCAGCAACTTTTGGTAGATACCATTAAAAAAAACGATATGGTATTTGCTGTTGGCCCGGCCGGAACTGGAAAAACATATACCGGGGTTGCAATGGCCGTAAAAGCGCTTAAAGATAAAGAAGTAAAAAGGATCATACTGACGAGACCGGCGGTAGAAGCAGGAGAAAATCTTGGTTTTTTACCCGGTGATATGAAAGAAAAACTAGACCCTTATATGCAGCCGCTTTATGACGCTTTACGCGATATGTTGCCCAACGAGAAGCTCGAAGATTACATTTTAAAAGGAATTATACAAATTGCACCATTAGCATTTATGCGTGGTCGTACACTTGACAATGCCTTTGTAATTCTGGATGAAGCGCAAAACACAACCCACTCGCAAATGAAAATGTTTTTGACCCGTATGGGGAAAAATGCCAAATTCATGATTACGGGTGATCCGGGACAGGTCGATTTACCACGCAGAACTATTTCTGGTCTGAAAGAAGCTATTTTGGTTCTTAAAGATGTTGACGGTATCGGAATTATTTATCTTGATGATAAAGATATCGTACGTCACAGATTGGTTAAAAAGGTAATTGATGCTTATAAACAAATAGAAAATCACGATTAATTTTATGAAATGTCAAATGTAAATCGTGAAATGTGTTTTGATATTTAATGATATTCGTTTTACTCATGTCTTTTAAAGAAATGCGTAAAACGAATATTTTTTTGATTTATTTTGTCAGCTATAGTTTGTCAGACTAAGCGAAGTCGAAGCCCCGAAAAGTCAAGAAAAGTAAGCATGTTTGAATTTACAAATAAATTAGAAAATGAAACAACTCGATGATTTTTATTTAAAACAAGAAGAACCTGTAAAGGGACTATTTCTCGCATTAAAAGAAATTATTCTAAAACAGGACAAAGACATCACGAATGTTCTGAAATACGGAATGCCGTTTTTTTGTTACAAAGGAAAAATGTTCTGTTATTTATGGATACATAAAAAACTGAAACAACCGTACATCGCGATCGTAGAAGGAAAACACTTTGACGAACCTTTTTTAATTCAGGAAAATCGTTCAAGAATGAAAATAATGCTGATTGATTATGATAAAGATTTGCCATTAGTTAAGATTGAAAAAATCCTGAATAAAGCAATAAATTTATACAAAACAGGGATTATCAAGATTTAAATAAGAAAAACACAAGATTTAATTAAATAGTTAAATAAATAATAAACTTGCCTTACTTCAAGCTTTTAAGCGTTGCAATCTTTGTTCTTCTGAGGTGAAAGCCGTAAATTTGCATATCATAAATATTTGATCTTTAATATGACAAAACTTAAAAATATAAAAGTTGTAGTAAGTGACTTAGACGGAACTTTACTCAACCCACAACACAGAATTTCAGAATACACAAAATCTATTTTTCAGGAACTTCACAATCAAAATTATCTTATTGTCGTTGCCACAGGCCGTCATCATCTTGATGCTATGGCAATTATCGAAACACTGGAAGTGCCCGTTTATCTGGTAAGTTCAAACGGAGCGAGAATTCACTCGCCTGAAAAAGAAGAACTTTTCGCTTTTAACTTAAATAGTGATGTTGTAAAAGCAGCATTAAATGTAGAGATAGATCCTGAAATTACGGTAGTTTTATTCAAAGAAAATGTTTGGCAAACCAATAAATGGAGCGAAAAACTAAATGCTTTTCAAGCAGATTTAAAATACCATCCTGAATTGGTTGATTATAAAACCCTGGAAGATTTTGGTGCCATTAAAATTTTCTTTTCATGCGATAATCACGAAAAATTAGTACAGCTAAAAGATGCTATTCTGGCGAATTCTTCAGAACATTTACATCATGCTTTTAGTTTACCAACGTGCCTGGAATTTATGGACAAATCTATTGATAAAGCAGTTGCAATTGAGATAGTACTTGAGAAACTTGGCTTTACTCTGGATCAGGCCCTTGCTTTTGGTGATGGTTTTAATGATGTTCAAATGTTATCTGCAGCCGGAAAAGGTTTGATTATGGGAAATGCCCCAACTTCATTAAAAGAAACCTTACCAAATTTAGAAGTAATTAAAACCAATGCAGAAGATGGCGTAGCACATTATATTGCTTCGAAAATTTTAAATAAGGAATTCGCAGCGAGTTAATTAATTAAATACAACTACTATTTTAAATTTTAATTTTTTAGAGATTGAAATTTTAGACTTTTGATAAAAATGTGATCCTTGGAGATAATTCTTCAAGGATTTTTTTTATTAATTGAATATTACATAAAGAATTTCGCAAGCAAATGACAAAAACATTTTTTTAATAATTTTCAAAGTGTATTTTTGTTTTCTCAAAAAAACTAATACCATGACAAAAAACATTTTTATCCTTGCCTTTTTAATTTTTTCAATATCGGGCAAAAGCCAAACATTGAAATTAGAAGAAATAATGAAAGGCGAATCTTTTATTGGAAACCAACCAACAAACGGACGCTGGTCTTTAGACGGAAAAAAGGTTTATTTTGAATGGAATCCAACCGATGATTTAGGCGCAAATACCTATTCATGGCAAAAAGGTGCAACAAAACCTGTTTTGACCGAACCAAAAGAGGCTGCTTTTTCTAAATTGGATTTTAAAAGAAAAACAAATTCTGATGTTGTTTATTATACTGATAAAGGAGGTTTTTATTCTTATACCATCAGTACCAAAACGGTTAAGAAAATAATTCAGCAAAGCGCACCGGTTTCAAACATTGAATTAGGCGCAGCAAACGGAATCGTATTCTTTGAACAAAACGACAATATCTTTAAATACAATGCTAAAGAAGGATCAGTGCTACAGATCACTAACTTTAGTAAAGGTGTTAAAAAAGAAAAAACTCCCGAAAAAGAGTCATTTTTAAAAACACAACAAAAAGAATTATTCCAGTTTATTAGAGATAAAGAAGCAAAAAAACAATGGAATGTTGCTAAAAACAAAGCCGTTAAATCTGATTTTGCTAAAGAATATTTTTACGGAAAAGATAACTTATTTAATCTAAAAGCAAATCCAAATGGGAATTTTGCGACCTTTAGTTTAGTAGAAGAATCAGAGGTTAAAAAAGAAAAGATGGAAGTTTTTATAACAGACGATGGCTATAATCAAACCCCTGATACAAAACAAAAAGTATCTACAGCGAATTTGGTTAAAATGAAATTCGGAATTTGTTCTGTTGCAAAAGATACTGTTTATTTCGTGAATTTTTCGACGTTAAGCCACATTCAGGATACTCCAAAATATTATGAGTCTTATGATAATTTAAAAAACAAAGCCAAAGAAGACAGGTTAATTATGGTTCAGGCTCCGGTTTATAACGAAGACGGATCTTTTGGAATTGTAGAAATCAGAAGTCAGGACAATAAAGACAGATGGTTGGTGAGTTTAAATCCTGAAAACGGAACATTTCAGGAAATTGAACACCAGCATGATGATGCCTGGATCGCTGGTCCCGGAATTCCATCGTATTCTTTTGATTCTGGAACTCTTGGTTTTTTAGCTGATAATGAAACAATTTATTTCCAGTCTGAAGCTACAGGATATTCTCATTTATATACTTATAACTTAAAATCAGGTAAGAAAACGCAACTAACAACCGGAAACTGGGAAGTACGAGATGTAACATTGTCTAAAGATAAAAAAGTATTTTACTTAACAACAAATACAACACATCCCGGTAACAGAAACTTTTATAAATTAGCCTCGACAGGCGGTACTTTAGAACCAATTTTAACCAAAGACGGAGCTCATGAAGTAGTAGTTTCTCCGGATGAAAAGTCACTTTTAGTGCGTTATTCGTATAAAAATATTCCTTGGGATTTTTATATTGCTGAGAATAAAAAGAACACGACTTTGCAACAAATTTCTTCTTCAGTTTCTGAGGATTTCAAAAAGTACAAATGGAGAGAACCGGAAGTGATCACATTTAAAGCACAAGACGGAACTCCTGTAAATGCAAGATTATATACACCTAAAGCAGAAAACACAAATAAAGCAGCGGTTATATTTGTTCATGGAGCCGGGTATTTGCAAAACGCACACAATTACTGGAGTAATTATTACAGAGAATATATGTTTCATAACTTGTTGACTGATCTAGGCTATACGGTTTTAGACATTGATTATAGAGGAAGTGATGGTTATGGACGTGATTTTAGAACCGGAATTTACCGTTTTATGGGTGGAAAAGATTTATCCGATCACCTTGACGGAAAGAAATTATTGGTAGAAAAATACGGAATTGATGCCAATAGAGTAGGGATTTACGGAGGTTCTTACGGAGGATTCATTACCTTAATGGGAATGTTAACGACTCCTGGTGAATTTGCGTCAGGTGCAGCTTTGCGATCCGTTACAGATTGGGCACATTACAATCACGGATATACAGGAAATATTTTAAATTTCCCTGAAACAGATCCTGAAGCATACAAAAAAAGTTCCCCGATTTATTATGCAGATAATTTAAAAGGAAATTTAGTAATGCTGCACGGTATGGTGGATGATAATGTCGAATACAAAGACATTGTACGTTTGTCACAACGTTTTATAGAGTTACAGAAGAAGAACTGGAGTCTTGCTTCTTTCCCGGTTGAATCTCACGGATTCAAAGAAACATATTCCTGGATTGACGAATACAGCAGAATTCTAAATTTGTTTAATTCGACACTTCTGAATAAATAAGGTTACAGTCACTGCACGACTAAAAACTGTGGATAAAAAAAGAATCTGAATAGATTCTTTTTTTATTTTAATTAGTTTTAAATTTGCATTCATAAAAAACAACACAACTAAGGATAATGAGCAATACAATTACAACTACAAATTTTAATTTCCCAGATCAGAAATCAGTTTACCGAGGAAAAGTAAGAGAAGTTTATAACATCAATGACGAACTTTTGGTAATGGTAGCAACCGACAGACTTTCGGCTTTTGATGTGGTTTTACCAAAAGGTATTCCGTACAAAGGACAAATCCTGAATCAGATCGCGACAAGATTTATGGAATTGACAGAAGATATTGTACCAAACTGGTTGATTGCAACTCCGGATCCTAATGTTGCCGTTGGTCATTTGTGTGAGCCTTTTAAGGTTGAAATGGTAATTCGCGGATACCTTTCAGGACATGCTGCCCGTGAATATGCTGCCGGCAGAAGACAAATTTGTGGTGTAACAATGACAGAAGGTTTAAAGGAAAACGATAAATTTCCGGAACCAATTATTACACCAACTACAAAAGCAGACAATGGTTCTCATGACGAAGATATTTCCCGTGAAGACATTTTAGCCAAAGGAATTGTTACCGAAGAAGATTATATCGTTTTAGAAAAATATACACGTGATTTGTTTCAAAGAGGAACTGAAATTGCTGCTGAACGTGGTTTGATTTTAGTAGACACTAAATACGAATTCGGAAAAACAAAAGAAGGTGTTATTGTTTTAATTGATGAAATTCACACACCGGATTCTTCTCGTTATTTTTATGCTGACGGATATCAGGACAGACAAGATAATGGAGAGGAGCAAAAACAATTGTCAAAAGAGTTTGTGCGTCGTTGGTTGATCGAAAATGGTTTTCAGGGTCAGGACGGACAACAAATTCCGGATATGACAGAGGAATATATTGAGTCTGTTTCTGAAAGATATATCGAATTATATGAGAATATCTTAGGAGAAAAATTCATAAAAGCTGATATTGCTAATATTGATCAACGTATTGATAAAAACGTATTAGAATATCTTACTACTAAAGAGTAATTTTCGGGTTTAAACTAACTCTTTAAACCATGAACATTATTAGAAATAAAAAAAATGCCTTGTTATTTATAGTAATAATAACAGGGCATTTTCTTTTTGGGCAAATCGATAAAAACGCCACAAAAGAAACCAAAGTCTTATATGAAAATCTAAAAATAATTTCAAAAAAACACATCCTTTTTGGGCATCAGCATGCGTTAGAGTATGGACACGGATGGTCTAATGAGCCCAATAGATCAGATGTAAAATCAGTTACGGGTTCTCATCCTGCGGTAATAGGAATTGATTTTAATGGATTTTCCGGACATTCTAAAGACGAAATTGAAAAGACTGCTGCAAGTCTAAAAAAGAATGTTATTGCCACTTACGAGCGAGGCGGAATTACAACAGTTTCATGGCATTTTATGAATCCTGTTTCCGGTGGCAGTTTTTATTGGAAAGATTCAACTTCTGTTGCTGCTATGTCTCTAATTAAAAAAGGAGGATTGTATCACGAAAAATACAAAGAAATTCTAAAAACGATTGCCGATTTTGCACATTCTGTAAAAGCAAAAGACAGTACATTGGCACCTATGATATTCAGGCCTTATCATGAGTTTGACGGAGATTGGTTCTGGTGGGGAAAGTCACATACTTCGCGTGAAGATTTTATAGCCGTTTGGCAATTTACGGTTTCTTATTTAAGGGATACTCTTGGCGTGCACAATTTTATTTATGCTTTTTCTCCTGATGTTAGATTCAATTCAGAAAGTGATTACTTAGAACGTTATCCGGGCGATGATTATGTAGACATGTTAGGCATGGATGATTATGGGGATTTTGGTCGTGACGGAAAATACGACATTGCCGGGGCGGTTAAGAAACTCAAAATAATATCTGATCTTGCCATTAAAAAAAATAAACTTGCAGCTTTGACTGAAACGGGCTTAGAATCAATTCCGAATGCAACCTGGTGGACAGATACTTTATTGAAGGTTTTAAAATCTGAAAATCTTGAATTATCTTATGTTTTAGTTTGGAGAAACGACAGCACAAGTCCAACTCATTTTTATGCTCCTTTTCCGGGGCAGATAAGCGTACCGGATTTTTTAAATTTTTATAATGATCCCTATACGCTGTTCGAAAATGATTTAAAGGGTGTTTATATTAAAAAAATCAGTTTAAAATAAAAGCTTTTTGCAGCAATAAATGAAGTGCAATGTAGGTTTAGCCCACATTGTACTTTTTTTATTTATAATTTTTGGTATTTATCTGTAACGTTTTTGAACATTTATGCGTCTACTATAGTAATCATGGATTTTTAAAAATTGCATTATGCAATAATTTAACTTCCATTTAAATCATCAATCATTAAATCATCAATCAACATGAAAAAATCAGTAATTATTTTAGGTATGGCCCTGGCTATATTTACAACTGCATTAGAAGCTTCTAATCTTAAGCCTTCAGTAAAAGATCAAATGAGTTCCCCATCGTATGTAGCATCTCCTTTGCATTACGCCGTATGTGACGGAGATATCGAAAGTGTAAAAAAAATCATTAAATATGGTGCCGATGTAAATAAGTTGTCCAGAGACATGTCACCTTTAATGCTGGCAGCACGCTTTAACAAATTTGAAATCGTTAGAATTTTGCTGGCAAATGGAGCTAATCCTGCAATTGAGAATGAAAAAGGTTTTAAAGCATTAAATTATGCAGAATACGCAAAAGCAAATGAGTCTATTGCTATTTTAAAAAATCTAAAATAAGTTGTAATAACAAAGCATCATTAATTGTAATGATGCTTTGTTATTTACCAGAGATATTGATTCATTATTGTTCTAATGTGGACTTCAAATTTTCAAGACCTTTTTGTAAATCGTTTCCAATCATATGATCCATTTTCATCATAGGCAACATAATATTCATAGGGTAGGGAATAACCCCGTTAATTCCCCATTTTACTTTAGTTTGATTTCCTGCAACAGTTTCTGTCGACATATATCCTACAGCAGTATCTTCCATTGGTTTCTTGAATCGTAACGCAAAATCAATACGTTTTCCTTCTGTTATTTTTGTAATCTCCTGTTCGCCCACACCAACTTCTTTCACATCACTTTCCCAGGCAGATTTTGAACCTACAGCTCCATCAGTTCCGGTATAAGTAGATTTCATTTTTGGATCAATGTTGGCCCAGACACTAAACTCATTTTGATTTTTTAAAGATTTTACATAATTGAATACGGTGTCTATCGGTTTGTTAATTGTAATCTCTCTTTCTACAGCATAAGTTTTTGGCATAAAATACGCCGCAGTCAGTACAATAGCTACAATCAGGATTAGAACTATCAGAATTTTTTTAATGATTCCCATAATTTTTGGTTTTTTTAGGTTATTAATTGTTTTTGGCTCATGATTTAAATTGTAAAACACTCATATAGAGTTGTTTTAATTGAGGCAAAGTTAAAAAACTAAAGTTTTTAATGCGTAGAAATCAGACTTTTTTACTGCTTTTTGTTTATTTTTTTGTTTTACTGTAACATTTTAGGTTTTGCAACGTCTTTTATAGAGAAGCTTTAATTAGATAATATAAAATTTAGTTTAGCCGGGTTTTATTAGTAAAATGTTAAGAATTAGTTAAAACATAGTACTTTGTTATACATAATACATCAAATAGAATTACATTTACAAAAGAATTAAAAATCATCATTAATCAATCAACAATTAACAATCAATCATTATGAAAAATTCAATCATTTATTTAGGAGTAGCTTTAGTAGCATTTGCAAATGTTTCAATGGCATCAAATCAAGCATCATTTGTACAACCACAAATGGAAGTAGCATACGATTTTACAAGTCCACTAACAGTAGCAGTTAGTAAAGGAGATTTGGACTTTGTAAAAAAATTAATAGAATACGGAGCAGACGTAAACGAGATATCTGAAGACTTATCACCGTTAATGATAGCGGCCCGTTATAATAAAGTAGACATTCTGAAAATTTTACTGTCTAACGGTGCCAATGCATCTGCTAAAAACGAAAAAGGCTTTACAGCTCTTAAATATGCACAATTATCAAATGCTACTGAGGCTATTGCCATTTTAAAAGATTTGAAATAAGAGTTTAAATCGAGTTTTTGAGTTAGTATATGAAACGACCTTCCTTGAGCAGAGGGTCGTTTTTCATTTATGTAGTTTTACTGGTTTACTACCTAACGTTACCGGATATCGGGAAACATAAAAGACAGAAAGAGGACCGGAATAGCACTGTTGATTTTCCCCATAAGTTTTCAATCCCTAAGATTGATCGTAACTCTTTTAAAAATATATTTTTTGAATGTATTTATCCTGAATTTTAGAAAACAGAATCAACCCTGCAATCGCTCCAATGGTTGCAAACAACATATCTGATTGGGTGTCCCAAACATAACCCTGGGTCCCTAAAAACGCATCACCACCATCACCTGTAGCTATAGAAACGAACCATTCGATAAATTCGTACGTAGCGCTAATTGCCAAACAGACAGAAACAATAATAAAATTGAAGAAGCTTTGATCGGCAATTACTTTTTTGCGAATAAACAATTCTCTAATAATCATTGCCGGCACTAAACCCTGAGCAAAATGACCTACTTTATCATAATTGTTACGGCTTTGATGAAATAGCTCTTTGATATAATCAAAAAGAGGAACTTCGGCGTACGTATAATGACCACCAATAAACAGAATAATACAATGAATCAATATCAAAGTATAAGTAAAGTTGGTAAAGCGGAATTTTTTAAAAGTGAAAGCTAAGATTAAAACTCCGATAATAGCAGGGATAATTTCCAGAAAGCAAGTAAAAATTTCTTTTGGATTTATAATTGATGCGATTAAAGAGATAAAAAAAATACTGAGTAAAAAATAAATGTATTTCATAAATTGGCTTACATATTAAAAATACATGCAAGATATAAACTTATGTTTCTTAAAATAAAAAAAGCACCATTAAAAATAATGATGCTTTCTTCGTTAAAATCCAATCAAATTAATTTAACCAATTAATAAATCTTAAAATTCTTATTCTATAGGAATATTTTTTTTACGATTGAATACCCAGAATATAATTGGGAAAACCAATAGCGTTAAAATAGTCGCTGTAATTAAACCTCCAATAATAACAATAGCCAATGGTTTTTGCGATTCAGAACCAATTCCGGTAGAAATTGCAGCCGGCATTAAACCAATAGACGCCATAAGCGCTGTCATTACAACTGCTCTCGTTCTGGCTTTTACCCCCATAAAAATAGATTCTTCTAGTGTAAATTTTGCTTTTAGATTATGATGAAATTCGGATATTAGAATCACTCCATTTTGGATACAAATTCCAAGCAGAGCGATAAAACCAACTCCTGCAGAAATACCAAAATTCATTCGGGTAAGATGTAAAGCAATAATTCCTCCAATAATAGCGAACGGAACATTTGCCAAAACCAGTAATGAATCTTTGATGTTTCCGAACAAAATAAACAGCAATACAAAAATCCCGATCAAACTGATAGGCACCACCTGGGCCAAACGGGCACTGGCACGAACCTGATTCTCAAATTCACCTGTCCATCCTACGGTATATCCTGTCGGAAGTTTCATTTTAGCCACTTTAGCCTGCGCCTCTGCAATGGTACTTCCTAAATCCCGATCACGAACAGAGAATTTTACTCCAATAAAACGTTTGGTATTATCTCTGTAGATGAAAGCGGGACCTGTAATGGTTTTTAAATCACAAATTTCTTTTAATGGAATTTTGATTCCGCTAATGGTCGGAACTTTAAGTTCGGCAATATCATTTTCATCTTTACGGTATTCTTTAGAAAAACGAACACGAACATCAAATTTCTTGTCATCTTCGTACTTCTCAGTTGCTGTTTTTCCTCCAAATGCTAATTCTAAAACTGCTTGTGCATCACTTAATGTTACCCCGTAAGCTGCCATTTTATCCCTGTCAAGTACAACACTAATTTCAGGCTGCCCCACATTTCGTAGAATTCCGGCATCTTTTATTCCCGGAATATTCTTTATCTGATTTAAAACCTCATTAGACAATTCGTCTAGTTTATCCAGATCATCCCCATAGATTTTAACCGCATTTGAAGCCTTAAAACCTGCCACAGATTCTGCTACGTTATCAATTACGGGTTGTGAATAATTATAGGTAATTCCCTGATGAACTTTTAGTTTTTCATCCATTTCGTTGATTAAGTCATCCATGCTAATTTTTCGTTTCCAATCTGATTTTGGTTTTAAATCAACTTGTAGCTGTATAAATCCAAAACCATTTGGATCTGTTCCGTCATTACTTCTTCCGGTTTGTGATAAAACTTTTTTTACTTCAGGAAAACTTTCTAAATCTTTTCGAATAGTTGCTGCAGTTTTGACGCTTTCAGGCAATGATGTACTCATTGGTAACTCGGCCGTAACCCATAATGCCCCTTCATTAAGTTGTGGTAAAAATTCTGTTCCTAAAAAGGTGGCTGAAAAAAATACCGCAACTAAAAGGGCTATTGAACCAATAAGTGTTTGCACTTTGTGCTTAAACGTCCAGGCAAAACCACGACTTACAATACGGTCCCAGAAATTAACAAATGGATTGTGTTTTTCTTTTACGTTCTTATTTAAAAGTATGTGTGATAAAACAGGAACGAGCGTCAAGGTAAAAAGTAAAGCGCCCATTAAAGCAAAACCTAAAGTATAGGCCAGGGGAGAGAACATTTTTCCTTCTACTTTCTGGAAGGAGAATATAGGTAATAAAGCTGTAATGATGATTAATTTAGAAAAGAATATGGCTTTACCCATTTCAGCCCCCGTTTTTTTTATCAAACTACCTTTGGCAATTTTATTAAAAGCCGTCATTCCTAATTGATGTGCCCTGCGGTCTAAAACAACAAATAATCCTTCGACCATAACGACGGCACCATCAATGATGATTCCGAAATCGACCGCACCCAAACTCAGTAAGTTAGCACTCATTCCCATCATTTTCAGACATAAGAAGGCAAATAATAAGGATAATGGTATGACAATCGAAACGGTAAAAGTAGTCCTCCAATCCGCCATAAAAAGAAACACGACGCAAGTCACCAGAATGATTCCTTCGAATAAATTGTGCATTACAGTTTCTGTCGTGAAGTTCATCAAATTATCACGATCATAAAAGGTCTCTAATTTGATGTCCTTTGGGAGAACATTATCATTCAGGTCTTTTATTTTGGCCTTGATTAAAGCTAACGTTTCCTGTGGGTTTTCACCTTTACGCATCACAATAATCCCTTCAACAACATCATCATTTTTAGCTAAACCAGTTTGTCCAACTCTTGGCATGGCACTTTCATAAACAGAGGCTAAATTTTTTACCAATATTGGGTTTCCATTAGCATCGTCTACAATGATATTCTCAATATCCTGTATCGATTTTAGAAGTCCAACACCACGAACTACAAAAGCCTGACCATTTTTTTCGATAATATCACCACCAACATTTAAGTTCCCTCCGTTTACTGCGTTATAAACCTGAAGCGGTGTAATGTTATATTTGGCCAATTTGATAGGATCTACACCAACTTCGTATGTTTTGGTTTGTCCTCCAAAAACATTTAAATCGGCAACACCGGGAACAGAACGAAGCTGTTTATCGATTACCCAGTTTTGATACGTTAGTAATTCTCTACTATCTCTGCTGTCGCTTTTTACAATATATCTGAAAATTTCACCGGTAGGACCATAAGGAGGCTGTACATCCGGTTCTACATCATCCGGCAGCGAAACATTCTTTAATAAGTTGTTGACCTGCAAACGCGCAAACTGATCATCGACACCATCATCAAATATAATTTTGATAACGGATAAACCAAACATCGTAATACTTCGAACGCTTGTCTTTTTTTGTACCGAGTTCATCGAGATTTCAATAGGCGACGTCACAAAACGTTCTACTTCCTCAGCACTTTTTCCGTTCCATTGCGTAATGATGATAATTTGGGTGTTGGTTACGTCCGGAAAAGCATCGATTGGCATGTTTTTGAAAGAAATAAATCCCGCAACAGCCAATAATCCAACCCAAAAAAAGGTAAATGCTTTGTTCTTAAGCGAAAAAGCAATAATGTTTCTTATGAATTTGTTCATTTTAAAAAGTATTTTTAATGATGATTTTTTATTTTTTAATTATATTTTCATTTTAAGCTTAGAACTCCGTATGGAAGCGTAATGCAAAAAACTGAATTGGCCCCCGATCTTTATTATAAGCCGGATTCATCGCAAATTGATAATCCGGTGAAAGTGTAATATGCGTATTAGGGACTAAAAAAGAATAAAAAACTTCTACAATTTGTTCTATTCCGTAATTTAGGGTACCATCACCAATCATAAAACCATTTCCGCCAAGTTTCTGGTATTCTTCGTGTGGTTTTGATAATCCGTTAGCCACTAGTGCAACTCCGGCAAAATCATTTTCACGGTTCCACATTTTACCTTTTAAATTAATACCCAATTGTGCTGACCGGTCTATTTCTGTAAATGCCCAGGTTTCATTTTTACCATCATTATAGCTCATTCGTGCAAAAAGCCCCCAATTATCTCCATGTGAATAATCCATATTCAACCCCAGACCATATTTAGTACGGCCTTTTTGTCTCGTGCTTTTAATATCCGGTGTTGTTGTAAAATTTGAATTGGCTTCATCATAATTTCCCATTCCGGCTACATTTCGAAATCCCAGTAGTTTAATGGTACTTGTATCACTATTTTTAAATACTATTTTCTTTTCAATTTCTATGTTTACAGCATTAGAATCGTTAAAACTAAATTCCACATTTGGTCCATTAGCATAGGTAGGCAAAGCAGAAAGCGAACCTCTTACCTGCCAGGTATCAAACTGATAATTAATATATAGCCCATCTGTATATCCTCGGGTATTTGCGGCATAATCCCACGCTCCGTGCGTCATCAATGCCCAGTTTAAAAACTGTGTTCTGGGATCGTGAGAATAGGTATTATTATCAAAATAATCAGATAATCCAAATTTTCCAAAAACCAATTGCAATGATTGATTATTTTTAAACTGAAACTTTTGCTCCAAAAGCATTCTGGCCACATAGACAACAGGCTTAGTGTCTCCAATTCTAAAAGTTTCTCCGTTAGGAAAGCCACCTAATCCTCTGGCTTGGGACAAACCTTGGCCTCCGGACATTTCAGGATTAAAAGTTATGGTGGCACCTTTCCAGAGTGGAACATCTAAATACAAAGTAGAAGTTAGTGATAACGCACTTTCTTCTTTAGGATTCATACTGTTGGCACCTGAATAGTCAGCATGAAAATCTGGATGGTATTGATATATAGACGTCATTTGAAATTTCAGACTATATTTTCGTATCGAATCTGTTTCTTGTGAAAATAAAAGTGCTGAAAAAAACAACGTCGCAAAACTCAATATATATACAGATTTTCCCATTTAATTACTCGTTTAAAGCGCGATAGATAAATAACTGATTATTTGTAATTACTTTTTCATTTTCTTTTAGTCCTTTAGAAATATAGGTAACATCCCCAACGACTCTGTAAACATCTACCTGTCTGGTTTCAATATTATTACGGTCCTTAAATATCATTACGAAGTTTTTGCTTTTGTCAAAAACAATTGCTTTACTAGGTACGGCTATCATAGACTCTCCTTCACTGTAAGATAGTTTTATATTAGCATTCATATCCGGTTTTAGCATATATCCGGGATTCTGCAATTTGATACGGGCCTGCATCGCTTTAGTTTCCGGATCGATTACATTGAAGATCTTGTCTACTTTTCCTTTAAAAACTTTATCAGGATAACTTAATGTAGTCACATCAGCATCAATACCTAATTTTACTTTATTAATATCAATTTCATTAATATTAGCCAATGCCCAAACTTCACTAATTTCTGCAATATCAAAAATATTTTCAGAACGATCGCTTCGTAAAAGCATATCCTGATTGATACTTTTTTGAATGATAAAGCCACTAATTGGAGCAGTTACTTCGTAAATAGAACCGGCTTTGATATTATAAATTTTGTAGGTTTCCTGAACTTTACCCAATTGAGATTGTGCTTTATTTACTTCAGATTTCGCCTGAAGTACATCGCTCTCAGAATTTAATTTTCCATCAAATAATTCCTGAGCAACTTTCAAATGGTTTTTAGCTACTAATAAATCATTTTTAGCATCGATTGACTGCTTTTCAAAATCAGCAATATCAGTACTTTTTATCGTAGCCAGGACTTGTCCTTTGCGTACATAATCTCCAAGTTCTACATTTACTTTGACTACATTTCCACCAACAAGAGGATACACATCAATCATTTTATTGTTATCAGCAGTAATTTTTCCGTAAAAACTCAAAATGTTTTTTACAGGTTGCGTTTCTGCTATTGCAGTTGTAGTCGTTTTTAGCATCGAATCGCTTAATACAAAAGACGCATTAGTGTCAGGATTGTCAACTTGCTTTTTGCAACTTGCGATTAATAAACTCACGAGCGCAATTCCTATAATTAGTTTATATTTCATTTTATTTAGTTTTAGAATAAGTCTTTGTTGATGGTACTATTTAATTCTTCGCCTGAAAGCACTACTTTTTTCTTCAGTTCATTTATCTGAATAGAAGCCTGATTGTAACTCTCCATAAAATCAGTAAACTCTAGTAAACTAATATTTCGTTTTTGAAAGTTGGTCAGGATCCCGTTATAAACCGCTTCAAAGTCTGAATTGACAGTAGGTTTGATTACAACATAGTTTTTACGGGACTCATCCCATTTGTTCCATGCCGAAGTAATTTCGGTTTGCAATTGAAGTTCAAAGTTTTGTTTTTCAACTTTGGACTGTTCCAAAATAGTTTTTGCATATTTGATATTTCCTTTGTTCTTATTCCAGAGCGGTAAAGGAATCCCAAGTGTAAGATTTGCCTCTCTGTTAAAAGCGCCACTTCGTTGGTCATAATTGGCACCAACAGTAATGTCAGGCACAGAAAGTGCTTTTTGCCATTTCACATTGATTTCATTAGCTTCAATATCTTTTTGTTTGGCTAAATAATCCGGACGATTGGCAATGGCATCATCCTGAAAAATCTTAAGATCAAACGGAATTGGTTTGGTGTATTTATTAAACTCATCACTCGTAACATTTGGAACCACATTTTCTGTAGAATTTAATAACAATTTTAAATTCGCTTGCTCTTCAATATTTTCATTGACAACTTCCATACGCTCATTTTTAAAATTTAAATAAAGCGATTGCAAACGCACAAGATCTCTTAAAGGAATGTTGCCTTTTTGCACCTGAACAGAATAAGAGCTGATCAAATCTTCGATATGAGCAAGTTGATTGTCTGTAGTTTCAAGACTTTTAGTATTGTAGTATACCGTAAAAAAACTAGTCCGCAATTGCAGCTTTAATGTTCTCAACAAATCATTGAATTGTAACTCCGCCAGTTTTTCGTTCGTTTGGGCTAATCTTACTTCGTTGCGTTTTTTTCCGCCCAAATAAATCAATTGTTCAACGCCAAATGCTTTTTGCCCCTGTTTTCCAATATCGAAATATTGGTTTCTTTCCGGATTATAAGCATTTAATTCTGCCGTAAGTGAGGGATTGTCCCAAATTCTGGCTTGAATTGTCAGTGCTTTTGAAGCATCGATATTATATTGCGATGCCAACAGAAAAAGATTTTTTTTAAGAAATTGGCTTTCACAGTCCTGAAGCGTAACTGTTTTTTGAGCCAACACTACAGGGCCAAATAGTACAAGTAGTAATAATGCACATAGTTTTCTCATTGTATCATTTTTATTTTATACAAATATGCTATTAGTAGACTTTAAGACACCTTAAAATCTACCTTAAAAATACCTTAAAATAAATTACGAATGAAAAAATAATTGAAATAAATTCGTGTTAATGTTTGGAACACTGTAAGTTATTGACGCATTATGGAGTGTTAAAATACGCTGAACGATACGTAATCCAAGGCCAAAGCCTGAAGTTCCCCTGGAATTTTTACCACGCATGAAGGGCTGAAAAAGATTTTTTTGTTCTTCTTCGTTTAAAGTCGATCCAGTGTTTGAAATTGACATAACTAAGTTGTTATCCTGAGTACTTATAATTACTTTAGCCTGTTTGTTGTCTGAATAAACACAAGCATTTTTTAAAATATTACTTATAGCAATTTCTAATAAGTTTTTGTTACCGTTTATTTCTAAAGCAGTATCTAAATTATCATTTTCTTCTATTTCAAATAAAATCACAAATTCTGGATAGCTTTTATTTAAATTTTCAATAGCAGAAAACAATACTTCATCCATACGATGAACGTCATTGTCCGCATGTTTCTTATTGTCTATTTTAGATAAAATTAATAACGAATTTATCAGTTCAGTTAATTGATTGACATCAGACAGTATGTTCGTTAAAAAGCTCTTTCGCTCATCACTTGTTTTGCTGTCGGCAATGACGTTTTCTATTTGAGATGTAATTCGGGATAATGGTGTTCTAAGCTCATGAGAAGCGTGTGCAGTAAATTCTTTTTGTCTTTGATACGAGATTTCAATTCGATCCATCATAAAATTGAATTCATTAGCAATCAAATCAATTTCGTTTTTATTACTTTTTGACTCTACACGAGTATCCAGATTGTTCTCGTTTATGTTTTTTATTTTTTGATGAAAAGTATTTAACGGGCTCATCAGTTTTTTTACTGTAATAGAAGTGATTACCCAACAAATACAGGTAAAAAAGATATAAGATACTACTAATGTATATCTTAAAAAAAGCAATCTTCGTTGTCCAAAATTATCAGTTGCCGATATTAAAGCATAAAAATCGCGGTCTTTAGTATCATAAAAAACACCGTAAACTTCGTAATTTCCCTGTTTCTTAAAAAAGGTTTTATGTTTTTTTAAATATTTTAAGTCATCGACAGACCACTTAATTTTGGCATCATCAATACTGCTGTAAATAAGTTTGTAATTAGAATCAAAAACCAATGTTTTTTCATCATACAATTTATTAATGGAGTTTTGGTCAATCATTTTCAAAAGCTGATTGTCAACTTCTTTCACATTTACCAAAAGTTTAATGTTTGAGAGCGCTTTTATTTCAAGACGATCTCTAAATTCATCTTTTCTAAAATTAGAATACAAAACAAATATCAAGGTAGAAGCCAACCCAAAAAGGATCGTAAATAATAAGCTGACTAAAAGTGATATTCGGTTTTTTAACGTCATTCGTGATCGCTCAAATAGTATCCATAACCAATTTTGGTTCGTATAAGTTTTGTCTCGTGGTCTTTATCAATTTTTTTTCTTAAAAAGTTGATGTAAACTTCAATTGTATTCTGATTGGTTTCGATGTGATAATCCCAAAGTTTTTCAGCTATAAACTGCTTGGACAAGATTTTTCCCTTGGCATGAGCCAAAATCAAAATTAGTTTGAATTCTTTTGGAGTCAACTTTATCTCTTTGCCTAAACGAAATACTTTCATTTCTGTTTCCAGAATTTCTAGGTCGTTTATTACAATTTTATTTTCAATTTGTTGTGGAATTTCTTTTCTTCTCAAAAGAGAAGTAATTCGGGCATACAATTCTTCAAAATGAAAAGGTTTTACCAAATAATCATCCGCACCATTATCAAAAGAAGCCAGTTTATCCTCGATTTCACTAAAAGCCGTAAGCATGATGATGGGGGTTTTTTTGTCGATTTCGCGAATACCTTTGCAAACTTCGATTCCGTTAGCTCCGGGAACATTAATGTCGAGAATTATTAAGTCATATTCATAAGGGAAATATTTTTTTAATAATAAAGAACCGTCATAGTAAGGGAAACACTCGAATTCTTTTAGGGTAAAAAATGCTGAGATTTCTTTGGATAAAGTAAAATCGTCTTCGAGTAATAGTATTTTCATTTAATTGTTTATTTACAAATTCGGTTATTGTTGCAAATAACCGAATTTGTATTTTAAATCTTCTCTTATTTAAAATAAGAAAAAGTTTCATTATTTTCAATTTTTAATAAAGATGCATAAATCAACTGAATTACATTTTCTACGTCTTCTCTATGAACCATTTCTACAGTAGTGTGCATATAACGCAGCGGCAAAGAAATCAATGCAGATGCCACACCACCATTACTGTAAGCAAATGCATCAGTATCAGTTCCCGTAGCTCTTGAAGTTGCATGACGCTGAAACGGAATTTTGTTTTCCTCTGCAGTATCAACAATCAGATCACGAAGTTTATTCTGAACTGCAGGAGCATAAGCAATAACAGGACCTTTCCCCATTTTAAGATCACCTTCTACTTTTTTATCAATCATAGGAGTAGTGGTATCATGACAAACATCAGTTACAATAGCAACATTGGGTTTAATAGTTTGCGCAATCATTTCTGCACCACGAAGACCAATTTCCTCCTGTACAGAGTTCACGATATACAAACCAAACGGAAGTGTTTTTTTGTTTTCGTGTAATAAACGTGCTACTTCGGCAATCATAAAACCGCCCATTCTGTTATCGATGGCACGACAAACAAACTTATTCTCGTTCAGGATCATAAATTCATCAGGATAGGTAATCACGCAACCTACATGAACGCCCATTTCTAAAACTTGTTCTTTCGTTTCACAACCCAAATCAATAAAAATATTACTGATTTTTGGAGACTCTTCCTTATCACGTAAGCGTGTATGAATTGCCGGCCAGCCAAAAACACCTTTTACAATACCTTTTTTGGTATGAATATGAACTCTTTTTGATGGCGCAATCTGATGATCTGAACCACCATTTCGTATTACATACAATAAACCATCATCTGTAATGTAGTTGACGTACCATGATATTTCATCGGCATGACCTTCAATAACTACTTTAAAAGGCGCATCAGGATTGATAACACCAACAGCCGTTCCGTAAGTATCTGTTATAAAAGTGTCTACATAAGGTTTTAAATAATTCATCCAAAGTTTTTGGCCTTCACTTTCGTAGCCGGTAGGAGAGGCGTTATTTAGGTAGCTTTCGAGGAAAGCAATAGAGGTATCTTTTAAGATCGATTCTGTGCTCATAAAAATATTTTTTTGCTAATTTATAAATTTGGTATTAGAGTTGTGTATAAATATATAATTTTACACTTAAATTATGATTCAATGAGATTTACTTACTGCATTTTATTCTTTATATTGATTCCGTTTATAAGTCAGGCCCAGGTTACTCCCAAAGAAAACCAACAAATGGGTTATATATTAACGGAACGCGATTCTATTTTGAACGATACGATCGAATTACCCGAGATTATTATTTCAAAAGAAAAATTAGATCCCGAATCGCAAAAGCAATTCCTGATTCTTCAAAATCGTGTTTACAAAGTATATCCTTATGCAAAATTAGCCGCAGATCGTTTGACAGCTTTAAATAGTGGTATGGCACGTTTGAAAACCAATCGCGAAAAGAAAAAATATTTTAAAATTGTAGAAGACTACCTGAATAATGAATTCGAAGAAAGGCTTAAAAAGCTTTCCCGCAAACAAGGGCAAATTCTGGTAAAACTAATCCACAGGCAAACCGGAATCACAACTTACGAATTAATTAAGACCTTAAAAAGCGGTTTTAAAGCTTTTGTTTCAAATACTACCGCTAACTTATTCGACATAAGCCTAAAAACAGAATATAAACCTTTTACCTCTAATGAAGATTACTTGATAGAAACCATTCTTCTCAGGGCATTTGAATCAGGTCGGCTTGCGAATCAAAAACCTGCAAATCCTGTAAATTATGAAGAGCTGATGAATCATTGGGAAGCGAAAGCAAAAGAACCCAAAGCAGAAAAATAGCTAATGGATTACCGACTAAAAAAGACTTACAAATTATTTGTAAGTCTTTTTTTTATACAAAAATGCTGTTTAGACTACAATACATTTTCAAATTAAAAGAATTTACTTACTTATATTTTTAATTATGTTCGGCTGTGATGGCTTAGTATTACTGTGTTTTTGTTATATATTTTTAGATTAACATGAAATTATATCTTTTTTTTAACAAATTAAATATAAATATTATTTGTTATTGAAAGTTTAATTTGTAGGTTTACTCTTCTCAACTATTTGTTAACTAAAATATTAAATTATGAAAATAAAATTACTTAATTTATTTATGTTACTATTGACCAGTATTTTATGGTCACAAAAGGAATCTGATAATAATTTTACAATTTCCATAAACGGTAATAAAATCGCTACCACTGCAAATTTTAAACAGCAGTTTAAAGAAAAAAAGAATACGGGTAAACAAAATCCTAAAACAGAGTATACTTTGTTACAGTTTACAAAAATACCATCAGTAGAAGAGCAGCAAAAATTAAAATCACAAGGAATATTATTGCTTAGCTATTTATCTGGTAATGCATATTATGCTGCAATTTCTTCTGAATTTTACAGCAAGAGTACTGTTTCGGATAATATAAGAGCAGCCATAACGGTCGATCCTAAATATAAATTAGATCCAATGATTGTTGATAGCGCTATTCCTGATTACGCAGCAGAAGGAGCTAATGGGATAAAAGTTGTTATTAGTTATTTTAAAGGGGTAAACAACAAGGTTATTGCACAGGATTTAGCATCGTTATTTATTAAAAGCAGTAATAATATAGAAGATTTTAACCAATTATATCTTCAGGCCCCTAAAGAAAAACTTGAGGAAATTGCAAAACTCAATTGGGTTCAGAACATTGAATTAGTTCCTGCTCCAGTCGAAAGCGACAATAAACCGGGACTAACTTCACATAAAGCCAATGTTTTAGGATCTGTAATCCCGGGACTAGGCTATGGATTAACCGGAAAAGGAGTAAAAGTGGGGGTTTGGGATGGTAATCTTGAACTGCATAAAGATCATACCGGCAGAGTTATCAATAGGGAATATGAATCAAATTCTTCGCATGGAGATCACGTTTCCGGAACCATTGGAGGAGCGGGTCTACTAGACCCAAAAGCCCGCGGAATGGCTCCGGAGGTACAAATGTACGGCTGGAATTTTAATATACAATCGAATAATAAATTAGTTTACGAAGAAAGAAGGATATCAGCTGATGAAGACGGCATTGAGATAACATCAAACTCATACGGTGTAAATTTAACTTCCGGATATAATTCCAGACGTTATGACGCAGGAGATGTAGGAGACGATAAAGTTACGGTCGATTATCCTTATCTACTCAATATATATTCGAACGGAAATGCGCAAACAGCCTATCCTGGCGGTTTTAATACATCAACAAAAAATTCAAAAAATGCATTGCATGTAGCCGCAAATAATCCGGATGATTTAATAAGTAGTTATAGTAGTTTCGGCCCCACAATAGATGGTCGTTTAGTCCCTCAGATTGCAGCAGTTGGTACTAATGTTTATTCATTAGATTATAGTAACTCTTATCAGATAATGAGCGGAACCTCAATGGCAACACCAGGAACTACAGGTACAGTGGCATTACTGTACGAAAGATATAAAAATATTTACGGAACAAAACCTTTAGCATCTTTAATGAAAGCTTTAGTGACCAATACAGCCAAAGATGCCGGTAATCCGGGTCCTGATTATAAATACGGATTTGGTAACTTAAATGGTTTAAGAGCAGTTAAAGCATTAGATAACAAATTATTTTATACCGCAACAGTTGCTAATGGAGCCACTTACGAAAAGGATATTGTAGTTCCGGCAGGATTGGTGACATTAAAGGTAATGCTTGCATATTCTGATTTACAAGGAACGCCTGGCGCAACTTCAGTTCAGATAAATGATTTAGATATTAAAATTGTAAAAGACGGTATCACTACTTTACCATGGGTTTTAAATCCAACAACTCCAAATTCAAATGCTTCAAGAGGAGTAGATAATATGAATAATATCGAACAGGTAACTTTAGACAATCCTTCATCCGGAACATATAAAATTATTGTTACAGGTTCAAGAGTTCCGCTGGGTACTCAGGAGTTTTCTGTAGTCTATGATTTTGTAGCCCCGGAATTAATTCTTACTTATCCGGTGGGTGGAGAAAAATTCGACACAGATAATACGGAGTACATTCGTTGGGATTATGAAGGAGAAGAAAAAACATTTACAATTGAATATTCAACGGATGGCGGAATAACTTATCAGTTGATAGCCAAAGATGTTCCGTCTGCTGCGAGAAATTTTGCATGGAAAGCACCAGCGGGTACTGTTGCAAATGCAAAAATAAGAGTTAGCGCAGGAACAAAAGTAGATACTTCAAAAGAAGTATTTAATATTATTGCAGAGCCTAAAAATTTGGTTATCGCACCGTCAGTATGTGGTACATCTTCTTATAAAATGGATTGGGATCCAATAGCAGGTGCAAAATACGAGGTTTTAAAAATGAACGGTTATAAGTTTGATGTGGTGGCAACAGTTACAGATCCTACTTATACTTTTACAAATCTTACACCTGGAGATGATAATTGGTTTTCAGTGCGGACTGTAGACATTGCAACCGGAATTGTTTCTGAAAGAGTTAGAGCTGTAAACGTAGAACCAGTTTCTCAGCCAGTCCTTAGTGCTATAAATTTACCTTTTACAGAAAACTTTAATACCAGAAAAGCAAGTAATTATGTATTTACTGAAGGCGTAACAGGAACGGTAAAATACGAATATATAGATCGCACTTTATTAGACGGGGCAAAAATGTCAGGATCTGGTGATGCACCATCAGCTCCCTGGATAGCAAGTACAATAGCTAATGCTTTTACTAATAATCCAAATTTTATTCAAAAAGTTTCTTTTTGTGATATAGACGCCACAAGTCTTACAGGAAAAGCACTTAGACTTAAATTTAATTTACTTTGGAGTAATGTTGGGCCAGTAAACAAAAACTTTTTTAGGCTTACTGTAAATGGCACTCCATTAAATAGTTTTGAAAATCTAGGCGTTTATGGGGGGACTGCCTTAACGGGTAATACAGAACTGGTATATGATTTATCTGCTTATGCGGGAACAACATTTAGCCTCGCTTTTGAATCAGCTATCGATAATGATGTTATAGTAGTGAATAGCGATAATGTTTACAATTCAGTATTCATTGATAATATTTCGCTTTTTGAAGCTACAGCTACAGATCTTGCACTATCTTCATTCATACCTAATGCAGGCCTTACTGTTGCCGAAACAGTAAAAGTAAAAGTGTACAACCACTCTCCCGTTGCAGTGAGTAATATTCCCGTTTCTTATAAAATAAATAACGAAGCTGAAATAGTTGAAATTATTCCAGGACCACTAGCTCCTCTTAGTGAAATATCTTACGATTTTGTACAAAAAGCAGATTTTTCAGCTCCCAATATATATACTGTAATTGGAAACGTAAACTATCCAGGGGATGCTGTTGCAGCAAACAATACAATTCAAAAACTAGTTACCAATGTCGGATCAGACATTCTTATAGGGGCACTACCTAGCGTGACTACTTGTTCAGCAGTATTTACAGATGGCGGAACTCGCTACGCTAATTATGGAGATCAGCTTACACAAACCATAACTTTTAAACCCGGAACGATTGGTAGCAGTATTAATGTGAATTTTACTGATTTTGATCTTGAGCAGGATTATGACTTTTTATATATTTATAACGGACCAAATACTTCTTCTCCTTTATTAGGTACTTTTACAGGAAGTAATTTACCACCATCATTAACATCTACAGCTACTGGTGGAGAGCTGACTTTTAGATTTATTTCAGATCAAGTTGAAAATGGAAGAGGTTGGATTGCTGATATTACTTGTGTTGCAAAACCACTTGTAAACGATGCGGCTATTGCTTCTATCGTAACGCCTGAAGTTTTGGGTAAAAAGACAAGTACGAATGATATAACAATCAGAGTTAGTAATCTGGGACCAATTGCTTTAACGAATTTCCCTGTGTTTTATCAGGTAAACGGTGGAACTAAAGTTACTGAAACTATTCCTGTAATTGCGCCTGGCGCCACGGTTAGTTTCACTTTTACCACTAAAGCAGATTTATCCGTTGTAGGTAGTACTCCTTACACGATCAAAAGCGGAGTAGATATTGCAGATGATAACGCTGCCAATGACACACGTGAAAAAGTAGTTTACAATCAAAACGATTTGCCTGTTCATACCAATACAAACGGATATGCTATTTCAAAATTAAAATGGAATGATGTTGTTAACAATTCTGGAACTACAGCTTATTCCGATTTTAAAAATGTGAAAATTCCAGTTTATGCTGGTTTCACTTACCAGCCGGAAATATCAATTACTAAAACGGAGACACCAATTACAAAAGATCAATCAGCGTCAGCAGTTGGAGTATTTACGATGATTGTGATCGATTTAAATGGAGATGGTAATTTGACAGATGAATTTTACGCAGGAACCTTTTGGGTAAATACTACACCAACTTCTGCATCGCCAGCTATTCCGTCAACAACAGGCACACATTATTTCAGAAACAACTCTACCTTAGCAGGAGGGGTAACTATTCCTGCAGGTACAGTTTCGGGTGAAAAGTTAATGCGTATAATACACATGTTCCGTTCACCATCGGAATATTACAATGTCAATCTCGGACCAACTTTTGACGGACTAACCAGTTCAAGAAATGATTTTGAAGTAGAAGAATACACTATTAATGTACTACCATTCACAGCTGCTGATGCGAGTGTAGAAAGAATAATAGCACCAATTAAACCGGGTAATGCACCAGTGTCGGTTACTGCTTTAATTCGTAATTTTTCAAATTCAGCAATTTCAAATTTCCCGGTAGCTTATAAGATTAATGGAGGAGCAGAAGTAGTTGAAAATTTCACAACCCCAATTGGGGCAGCTGCAACAGTTAATTTTACATTTACCACAAAAGCTGATCTGGGAAATACCGGAAATTACACAATTGAGGTGTATACAAAATTACCTGGAGATACAGATCCTGCAAATGATTCTAAATCAGTAACTCTTTCTCACGTTGCAAACTATGCTACAAATGTCACGGGAACTTTTGACGGAATAAATGATTTTATTAAAACAGATGTAACTCCAGCTCTAGATATTATCCATAATTATACGTACGAACTTTGGGTCAATCAAAATAAACCATCAATTTTTGGAAGGCTTTTAGAGAAAGGTTCAGTATTGGCTTTTATACATAACAATAGCAGCCTGTCTATTTATAAAGAGAATAGTTTAGTAATTTCTATTACAACACCTACAGGTTCTTATGTAATTAATACAGGATTAAATTCTATCAGGCAAAATACATGGCATCACATTGCCTTTACAGTAAGTGAGACTAATGATTATACAGTTTATATTGATGGAATTTCGGTTCCTTATACAAGTACAGGTATTGCAAATGCAGCCTCTTCTAATGCGACAGCAGCAGCCTATATCGGCAATAATGCAGGTTTAGCACGTGGTTTAAATGGTAATATAGACGAAGTTCGTATATGGTCAGGAGTTAGAAGTCAGGCAACAATTGCAGCAAATGCAATGACAAAATATATTGGAAATGAACCGGATCTACTGGCTTATTATTCTTTTTCAGAAGGAGACAAGCCATTTGTTTTTGACAGCACAATAAGCGATAATACAGCTGTAGTCACAAATGCAGACACTGATGGTATAGGAGTTGGTAAGTTCTGGAATGTACCAGTATTATTGCAAAAAATAGAATTTGTAAATCAATTATCGTCATCTTATGATGCTGCAACCAAAACATATTCGATATTATTAAATGACGGAGCTGATATAACGAATGCAATTGCTAATTATTCCTTAGGAATGAAGAGTATTGCAAAAATAAACAATGTCACACAGGTTAACGGAGTAACAGCAAACGATTACACAAATCCTGTTACAGTAGTAATAGAGGGTGTTGGTTTTAATACTGGAATCTCAGAGACTTATACAGTTAAAGTAATTACAGGTCTAAGTAATGAAAGTAAATTACTTTCTTATGATTTCAAAACTGCTTCAAATCCCGGACTATTACAAGAGATTAATACAGATATAGTCGGAAATAATGCAACTAAAATCGTTCCATTTGGTTATAACGTTTCAAATTTAATAGCTGATTTCGCTGTTTCTCCGGGAGCTGAACTTTATGTGAATGGAGCTAAACAATTGAATTCAAAAGTAGTTGCTTCAGATTATACCAATAGTTTTTTCGTGACAGTACTTTCAGAAAACAAGCTTTCTCAAACGAATTACAACGTTACTATCAATGCTAAAAATTCAGAAGCAAATATCTTAAATTATTCAGTTGCAAATCAAGTAGGAGTAAGCGTTATAGATCCAACGTTAAAAACGGTAAAAGTTTTAGTGAATAATAACGCTGATTTAAGCACCTTAGTTCCTATTGTTCAGTTATCTGATTTTGCTACTTTGCGTATTGGTACTTACATTCAGAACAGCGGGGTCACAACATTAAATTACACAGCACCTGTAACATACAATGTGCTTGCTCAAAATGGAACTATAGAAAATTGGACGATTACAATCGAAGCCGCCAAACCAACTATTACCCTTTCAGGAGATGCTGTAGTTTCAATTGATAAAGGTTGTGTATATACGGAACCAGGTTATGCAGCTGCAGACAATTTAAATACAGATCTTACTGCTACAGTTGTGGTATCGGGTAATGTTGATGTGAATACAACAGGGCAATACATGTTAAGTTACACAGTTAAAGATGCCTTACAAAATCAAACTGTAGTAACCCGTACAATAAACGTATCAACTACTGATTGTACTTTAGGATTACCTGTCAATACGATAGAAGGTTTTGTATTGTACCCAAACCCGGTTACAGAAGACAAGGTATATATAGAAACAGCATCTGGCAGCAGTAAGAATATTTTAATATCAGACATGTCTGGAAAAAAACTGCTTTCTATTCAGACTAATAAGAATGAATTAAATGTTTCTGGTCTTTCTACTGGAGTATATATAATAAAGGTAGAACAGGACGGAAACAATGCAATACAGAAACTAATTATTAAATAAAGAATTTTATCAAATAATCAAAAGGACTACCATAAAACAGCCTTTTTTATAAACATTCAGAGAGCTTTTGTTATTTTATTGGAGAGCGTTTTCTTCACTACTATACACAAGGCAAGATTTCAATCCCTCAACCCGACAGGTTTCCAAAACCTGTCGGGTTTATTTTTTGTTACTTATATATAAGAAGGATTTTTATCTAACGGAGAGAAAGAAGAGCTTATGAAATTAGGAATTTGAAGTTTTATGAGGAGCTATTTCCCGCTATCCACTCCAATCTTTTGTGCCGAACCCCGGCACAAAAGGATTTCCGTTTCTATCGGGGCTAGGGGAGCAGTTTGCGGAAGAGTTGTAGATGTATATAAGGTAAAAAGGCAAAGTTAGGATCTGTTCAAAGCTAGTAAACCCGGTAAACTCCACTTTTACGTTCTTTTCGAAGCAGATCCGGAGAAGCAAAACCTGGCGTCTTTGAGATAAAATCAGCCTAAGGCACTTAATGCTGAGAGAACTCAAAAAAAAACTGGCTTGTAAAAAACACCTAACCAGTAACTTATGAAAAATATCGAAAATAGTGGAGAAAAAGTATTGTTTAAGCCTGTAAAGAGTGTACTTTTGCACCCGCAACAACGATAGACGTTCACTGAAATACTGGCAGGCACAACGAATCAAAACTGAGAATTTATTTTCAAAAAAGATTTCAAAAAGCTTGCGAGATTTGAAAACAGATGTTACCTTTGCACCCCGCAAAATACGGAAAGTTCATTGATAGACTGGTTGGGAGATGAGAAGAAAAGGAAAAGAAATTTTCTAAAAAAAAACTTCAAAATTTACTTGCCGGTTAAAATAAATTTTCTACTTTTGCACCCGCTTTGAGAAACAAGCGAAATTGAAAAAGAAGACACGTTCGTAGACATATTGAATTGACAGCCGCTTTAACAGAGATGTTAGGGCAAAAGAATAAAGAGTAAGATAATCGAGAGATTAGAAAAGAACCGATAGAGACTGATTCGAATAACAATACGATCTGATGCAAATCAGATCAACAATATACGATGAAGAGTTTGATCCTGGCTCAGGATGAACGCTAGCGGCAGGCTTAACACATGCAAGTCGAGGGGTATAAGTCTTCGGATTTAGAGACCGGCGCACGGGTGCGTAACGCGTATGCAATCTACCTTTTACAGAGGGATAGCCCAGAGAAATTTGGATTAATACCTCATAGTATAGCAGTTTCGCATGAAACCACTATTAAAGTCACAACGGTAAAAGATGAGCATGCGTCCCATTAGCTAGTTGGTAAGGTAACGGCTTACCAAGGCTACGATGGGTAGGGGTCCTGAGAGGGAGATCCCCCACACTGGTACTGAGACACGGACCAGACTCCTACGGGAGGCAGCAGTGAGGAATATTGGACAATGGGCGCAAGCCTGATCCAGCCATGCCGCGTGCAGGATGACGGTCCTATGGATTGTAAACTGCTTTTATACGAGAAGAAACACTACTTCGTGAAGTAGCTTGACGGTATCGTAAGAATAAGGATCGGCTAACTCCGTGCCAGCAGCCGCGGTAATACGGAGGATCCAAGCGTTATCCGGAATCATTGGGTTTAAAGGGTCCGTAGGCGGTTTAATAAGTCAGTGGTGAAAGCCCATCGCTCAACGGTGGAACGGCCATTGATACTGTTAGACTTGAATTATTAGGAAGTAACTAGAATATGTAGTGTAGCGGTGAAATGCTTAGAGATTACATGGAATACCAATTGCGAAGGCAGGTTACTACTAATTGATTGACGCTGATGGACGAAAGCGTGGGTAGCGAACAGGATTAGATACCCTGGTAGTCCACGCCGTAAACGATGGATACTAGCTGTTGGGAGCAATTTCAGTGGCTAAGCGAAAGTGATAAGTATCCCACCTGGGGAGTACGTTCGCAAGAATGAAACTCAAAGGAATTGACGGGGGCCCGCACAAGCGGTGGAGCATGTGGTTTAATTCGATGATACGCGAGGAACCTTACCAAGGCTTAAATGTAGATTGACCGGTTTGGAAACAGATCTTTCGCAAGACAATTTACAAGGTGCTGCATGGTTGTCGTCAGCTCGTGCCGTGAGGTGTCAGGTTAAGTCCTATAACGAGCGCAACCCCTGTTGTTAGTTGCCAGCGAGTGAAGTCGGGAACTCTAACAAGACTGCCAGTGCAAACTGTGAGGAAGGTGGGGATGACGTCAAATCATCACGGCCCTTACGCCTTGGGCTACACACGTGCTACAATGGCCGGTACAGAGAGCAGCCACTGGGCGACCAGGAGCGAATCTATAAAACCGGTCACAGTTCGGATCGGAGTCTGCAACTCGACTCCGTGAAGCTGGAATCGCTAGTAATCGGATATCAGCCATGATCCGGTGAATACGTTCCCGGGCCTTGTACACACCGCCCGTCAAGCCATGGAAGCTGGGGGTGCCTGAAGTCGGTGACCGCAAGGAGCTGCCTAGGGTAAAACTGGTAACTAGGGCTAAGTCGTAACAAGGTAGCCGTACCGGAAGGTGCGGCTGGAACACCTCCTTTCTAGAGCCTCGAGTGTTAGCAGTAATGCACGCTGAGGAAAAAAGAAGAAGCTTTAAAGGTTTTGATTTTAAGACTATTTTACTCTTGCTGTTAGTTCAAATAATAAATTTTAAGAATAAGAGTGTCTCGTAGCTCAGCTGGTTAGAGTACTACACTGATAATGTAGGGGTCGACAGTTCGAGTCTGTCCGAGACAACTATTTTGCTCTTAAAAAAAGGAAATTCTGGAAGTTGGAATTCACCAAAAGAGATTAGAGAAGAATTCAAGAATCTAAAATCTGAATTCTACAATCTAAGATTGAAAAATGGGGGATTAGCTCAGCTGGCTAGAGCGCCTGCCTTGCACGCAGGAGGTCAACGGTTCGACTCCGTTATTCTCCACAAATTTAGTCGAAAGACTAAAGTCTGAAAGTCAAAAGTATGACTTTATGACCTTAGGCTTTACAACTTTCGACATAAATAAAGTTCATTGACATATTGAGATAAGAAAATAATAAAAAGTAGAAAGCGTTTTTTGTTATAAGTAGCAATACGAATAATAAAAGACAAAAAAAACGGTCATAATTAATTTTATGATTGGTACAATAAGCAAAATAAGGGCGTATGGGGGATGCCTTGGCTCTCAGAGGCGATGAAAGGCGTGATAAGCTGCGAAAAGCTGCGGGGACGGGCACACACCGATTGATCCGTAGATACCTGAATGGGGCAACCCACTATGTTGAAGACATAGTACACCGATAGGTGGGCAAACCCGCTGAACTGAAACATCTAAGTAGGCGGAGGAGAAGAAAACAAAAGTGATTCCGTAAGTAGTGGCGAGCGAACGCGGATTAGCCCAAACCAATGATGTTACGGCATTGTTGGGGTTGTAGGACCACGACATTTTATGTACAAGGAACCGGAAGTTACTGGAAAGTGACGCCATAGAGGGTGATAGCCCCGTATGGGTAACGAGTATAATAGATAGTGGTATCCTGAGTAGGGCGGGGCACGTGAAACCCTGTCTGAATTTGGCGGGACCATCCGCTAAGGCTAAATACTCCTGAGAGACCGATAGTGAACCAGTACCGTGAGGGAAAGGTGAAAAGAACCGTGAATAACGGAGTGAAATAGATCCTGAAACCATACGCTTACAAGCGGTCGGAGCCCTTTCGTGGGGTGACGGCGTGCCTTTTGCATAATGAGCCTACGAGTTAACGTTGCTGGCAAGGTTAAGTGGTTCAGCCACGGATCCGTAGCGAAAGCGAGTCTGAATAGGGCGCTTTAGTCAGTAGTGTTAGACGCGAAACCGTGTGATCTACCCATGGGCAGGATGAAGCTGTGGTAACACATAGTGGAGGTCCGAACCGGTTGACGTTGAAAAGTCTTCGGATGACCTGTGGGTAGGGGTGAAAGGCCAATCAAACTCGGAAATAGCTCGTACTCCCCGAAATGCATTTAGGTGCAGCGTTAGTTATAAAGTTATATAGAGGTAGAGCTACTGATTGGATGCGGGGGCTTCACCGCCTACCAATTCCTGACAAACTCCGAATGCTATATAATGTTCACTAACAGTGAGGGCTTGGGTGCTAAGGTCCAAGTCCGAGAGGGAAAGAACCCAGACCATCAGCTAAGGTCCCCAAATATATACTAAGTTGAAAGAACGAGGTTTGTCTGCCCAGACAGCTAGGATGTTGGCTTGGAAGCAGCCATTCATTTAAAGAGTGCGTAACAGCTCACTAGTCGAGCGGACGAGCATGGATAATAATCGGGCATAAGTATATTACCGAAGCTATGGATTTAGAGTTTACTCTAAGTGGTAGGGGAGCATTCTAACAGGGTTGAAGGTGTGTCGTAAGGCATGCTGGACTGGTTAGAAAAGAAAATGTAGGCATAAGTAACGATAATGCGGGCGAGAAACCCGCACACCGAAAAACTAAGGTTTCCACAGCTATGCTAATCAGCTGTGGGTTAGTCTGGTCCTAAGGCGAACCCGAAAGGGACAGTCGATGGCTAACGGGTTAATATTCCCGTACTACTAATTACTGTGATGGGGTGACGGAGTGATGAAAGCGCCGCGAACTGACGGAATAGTTCGTTGAAGTACCTACCTATAAGATGCGCAGGCAAATCCACGCGTCTTGGGGAAATACGATAGTACTCGGAGTCTTCGGACAAAGAGATAGTGCGCCTAAGGGCTTCCAAGAAAAACCTCTAAACTTCAGGTAATTAGTACCAGTACCGTAAACCGACACAGGTAGTTGAGGAGAGAATCCTAAGGTGCTCGAGAGATTCATGGCTAAGGAATTAGGCAAAATAGACCTGTAACTTCGGGAGAAAGGTCGCCAGCGCAAGCTGGCCGCAGTGAAGAGGTCCAGGCGACTGTTTATCAAAAACACAGGGCTCTGCAAAATCGTAAGATGAAGTATAGGGCCTGACACCTGCCCGGTGCTGGAAGGTTAAGAGGAGATGTTATCTTCGGAGAAGCATTGAATTGAAGCCCCAGTAAACGGCGGCCGTAACTATAACGGTCCTAAGGTAGCGAAATTCCTTGTCGGGTAAGTTCCGACCTGCACGAATGGTGTAACGATCTGGACACTGTCTCAGCCATGAGCTCGGTGAAATTGTAGTAACGGTGAAGATGCCGTTTACCCGCAGTGGGACGAAAAGACCCTGTGCACCTTTACTATAGCTTAGTATTGACCTTGGATAAATGATGTGTAGGATAGGTTGGAGACTGTGAAGTGGCGTCGCCAGGCGTTGTGGAGTCATTGTTGAAATACAACCCTTTGTTTATCTGAGGCCTAACCCCGTTTTGCGGGGGACATTGCTTGGTGGGTAGTTTGACTGGGGTGGTCGCCTCCAAAAGAGTAACGGAGGCTTCTAAAGGTTCCCTCAGTACGCTTGGTAACCGTGCGTAGAGTGCAATGGCATAAGGGAGCTTGACTGAGAGACATACAGGTCGATCAGGTACGAAAGTAGAGCATAGTGATCCGGTGGTTCCGCATGGAAGGGCCATCGCTCAAAGGATAAAAGGTACGCCGGGGATAACAGGCTGATCTCCCCCAAGAGCTCATATCGACGGGGGGGTTTGGCACCTCGATGTCGGCTCGTCACATCCTGGGGCTGGAGAAGGTCCCAAGGGTTGGGCTGTTCGCCCATTAAAGTGGCACGCGAGCTGGGTTCAGAACGTCGTGAGACAGTTCGGTCTCTATCTACTGTGGGCGTTAGAAATTTGAGTGGATCTGATTCTAGTACGAGAGGACCGAATTGGACAAACCTCTAGTGTATCTGTTGTTCCGCCAGGAGCATCGCAGAGTAGCTACGTTTGGAAGGGATAAGCGCTGAAAGCATATAAGCGCGAAACCCACCACAAGATGAGATTTCTTTTAAGGATCGTGGAAGATGACCACGTTGATAGGCTATAGATGTAAAGGCAGTAATGTCATAGTCGAGTAGTACTAATAATCCGTAAGCTTATGTACACCCTTTCCCGATAGCCTAGGCTATCGGGAGAAAACTTTCTAAAAATAGTAAATAAAAGTACTTTTCTTTATCTCAGTATGTTAAGATATTTGCCCGTCGCGGGCAGTCTTTTAGTCAAAAGATAAAAGTCATAAAGTCGAAAGGCTTTATAACTTTAAGACCTTTGACTTTAGACTAACAACCTTAAGGTGGTTATTGCGGCGGGGCTCACCTCTTCCCATCCCGAACAGAGTAGTTAAGCCCGCCTGCGCAGATGGTACTGCAGTTATGTGGGAGAGTATGTCGTCGCCTTTCTTTTAAGAATCCTTCCCGATTTATCGGGAGGGATTTTTTGTTTTACAAATACTGCAGTTATGTGGGAGCCCCGATAGCTATCGGGGGTCGTCGCCTTTCTTTTAAAGAATCCTTCCCGATTTATCGGGAGGGATTTTTTGTTTTACAAATACTGCAGTTATGTGGGAGCCCCGATAGCTATCGGGGGTCGTCGCCTTTCTTTTAAGAATCCTTCCCGATTTATCGGGAGGGATTTTTTGTTTTACAAAATACTGCAATTATGCGGGAGCCCCGATAGCTATCGGGGGTCGTCGCCTTTCTTTTAAGAATCCTTCCCGATTTATCGGGAGGGATTTTTTGTTTTACAAAATACTGCAGTTATGCGGGAGCCCCGATAGTTATCGGGAGGCGTCGCCTTTCTTTTTAAAAAACCTGTTTTTAACAAAACGTTTTTTTGTTTTTATATACTTCTTTAAAAAACTCACTTCTTTTTTTTTTTGAAATTAAACTAAGAATATTTGATTTAAGCCCACAAACGTGGACTCTGAGAATCCCTTATTTGAAAAATATTAAGGACTTATATCGATAAAGCAATTCTCAGTGAGGTAATTTTATGCTTAAGATATGTGATTTCAAATAATTCTGCCTAAAATCAATTATTAATATCTGATAAGAATTTATATCTTAGATTAGAATTTTTAATTTCTTAGTATATGAAACTTTATATTATAATTTTATTGCTTATAGGATTTTCGGTTCATGCACAAAAACAAGATGTGCAGAAAAGTATTGAATTGTTTTTTGAAGGATTTCATCAAAAAGATACTGTAAAAATACAATCTGTTTGTTCTTATAAAGTTATTTTGCAGTCAATTAGTGAGAGTGTCACAGAAGGAAATAAATTATCGGATGAAAGTGCAAAAGAATTTTATAAATCTACTGCTTCAATTCCGTCAACTATGAAATTTCAGGAGAAAATCTTAAATTATAATATTCAAATTGATGGCACAATGGCTCATGTTTGGGCACCTTATGAGTTTTATTTGAATGATAAATTGAGTCATTCAGGAGTTAACACCTTTACTTTATTTAAAGAAAAAGACACCTGGAAAATTATTTATCTGATTGATACCAGAAGAAAATAGTAGTTTTTATATTATTTGTGTTAGATAATAATGGCAAATATCTGCCAATAAACATTCTTCGCATTTGGGCTTTGGTCTACATATTTCTCTTCCATGAAATGAAATTGCCATTCCAATTTCTGACCAGATAGATTTTGGCAACGCTTGCATTAATTCTTTTTCGACTTTATTTCCGTCTTTACTTTCTTTTATAATTCCAATCCTTGGAGCTACACGAATAACGTGTAAATCAGCAATAATACCTTCAGCTGGCTGATGGGTTTCTCTCATTATAACATTAGCAGATTTTCTTCCTACACCTTTTAATGCGGTTAATCCTTGCATGGTTAAAGGTATATCTTCATCATTTTTGATTGTTTTTGCCATTTCTAACAGCCATTGTGCTTTTGTAGGATAATTTCTAACATTGCTAATAAAGGGTATAAATGTTTCAGCATCAGTTTTTGACAAACTTTTAAGTGTTGGAAATTTATCAAATAAAGCGGGAGCGATTTTATTAATATTGGCATCAGAATCCTGAGCAGATAAAACTACCATAACCAGTAATTGGTAAGTATTTTGATATTCCAGAGGATGCTTTTTTCCTTTATATTTCTTTAAAAGGGGTTTTAACTTTGTTCCCCAGTCAGATGTTTCTCCAAATAAATCCATTTCTATTTTCTTTACAATTGACGAATAAAAACATAACTATCATAAAATTAGTTACTTTTAATGAAATCTACGACCTTTTTAATCACATTTTTATCTCCCAATATTTTTCTGTGGCCTAGCCCCTGGGTTAAAAACAAACTTGAGTTTTGTAGATTTTCATGAATATGAATTCCGGCTTTTACAGAAACTTCAGGATCATCTTCATCATGAATGACTAAAACAGGAATAGTAACTTTTTGTGCGGCAAGATAAGCGGAATAATCATTCATTTTAGTTTGATATTTCTTTTCAAAAAGATCACGTAATCTATTGCTGATTTCCTGTTTCAAGCCTAATTTTGAAATAAATTCGTCCAAAATATCCTGCACAATATCTCCGCTACCAATAATAATGGCTTTCTCTACTTTTAAACCGTCTTTAATAGCGTTTAAAACTGACATTCCACCCAGGGAATGCCCAATTGCAATTTCAAATGGCCCATACTGTTTTTCCAGTTCTAAGATGGAAAATATAAAATCGGACATAATGGTAGTTTTTCCTTCGGATTTTCCATGTGCAGGAGCATCAAAACTCACGGTAGAATATCCGTTTTTTAGAAGCTCGTCAGCTATTTTAAATAATTGTGTTCCGCGACCGGACCAACCATGGACCAGCAAAATTTTATGTTCACTTTCTCCATATTCATAAGTAACAATGTTTTTATGTATTGCAGGAACTGAAATCGTTTTTTTAATGCTTTTATGATCCATCTCAAACTCTCGTTTCGGGACTTTGTGTTTTATTGGTGTTGTAAAAAGCCTTGCAGTAAATATAGTAGCTGTTTTAGGTGAAATAAAAGCTAGTATTTTACTGTATAATATGATAATCTGTGGAATTTTTAAAGATTCTATAGGATTTGTAGCCTTTTTTGTCATATCAATAAATTTTTTTCGGAGCCTTAATTTTACTTATTTTTTCCTAAATTTAGGAAACATAAAAGTAGCATTTTAATATGCTTACTAAAAAAAAATAATTAGCAAATTAGTTTTAATAATACGTTTATAAATTTCTAAATGGAAATATTTCATATTAGTGCAGAATGTTACCCAATGGCAAAAGTCGGCGGTTTAGCCGATGTCGTAGGTGCATTACCAAAATACCAGCAGAATGCTGGCCATGAAGTTAAGGTTGTGGTTCCTTGTTATGATACTAAATTCAGGAAAGAAAATGATTTTGAGTGTGTGCATTGGGGAACTGTAAAACTCGGTAATTTTGATTTCCCTTTTAGTGTACTAAAAGAAACTACAGATAAGTTAGGATATGAATTGTATCTGATCGAAATTAAAGAATTATTTGACCGCCCAAATGTTTACGGATATGAAGATGATATCGAACGATTTTTATCTTTTCAAATTGCTACTTTAGATTGGATTTCAGCCCGTACAACTGTGCCTGATGTTATGAATTGCCATGACCATCATACCGGATTAATTTCATTTTTGGTTAAATATGCTTATAAATATGAAACTTTACGATCTGTAAGAACTGTAATTACAATTCATAATGGATTGTATCAGGGTTGGTTTGGTTTTGATAAATTACATTACTTACCAGAATTTGATTTAATTCATGTTGGATTTTTAGAATGGAATAATTCGCTTAATTCTTTGGCTGTAGGAGTAAAGTGCGCACATGCTGTAACAACAGTTTCTCCTAGCTATTTAGACGAAATTAATATCTCTGCAAATGGTCTGGAATCTCTGTTTAATTCGGTTAGAAATAAATCAAAAGGAATCTTAAACGGAATAGACATTGAAGTTTGGGATCCTGCAAAAGATCAAATGGTTGCTGAAAATTATTCTATTGAGAATTTAGAAATTGGAAAGCAAAAGAATAAAGAAAAGTTATGCGAACAATTTGAGTTAGATCCTGCTAAACCATTATTTAGTTTCATTGGTCGATTATTTGAAGAAAAAGGAGGAGATTTATTACCTCAGGCTTCTGCGTTGGCCTTGTCTGAAAATTTCGAAAACATAAATATTTTGATTTTGGGATCTGGAAATTCTGTTATTGAGGAGCAATTAATACAATTACGAAATGATTACAAGGGAAATTATAATGTTTTTATTGGTTATAACGAAGAATTAGCACATTTGATTTATGCAGGTTCAGATTTTATTTTAATGCCCTCAAGAGTGGAACCTTGCGGCTTGAATCAGATGTATGCCTTGCGTTATGGTACTGTTCCAATTGTTAGGAGAACTGGTGGTTTGCGTGATACGGTAATTGATTTTGGCGATAACGGAAACGGAATATGCCATGATCAGGCGTCAGTTGGAGATATTTGCTATTCTATAAATCGCGCAGTAAAATTATACGACGATAAAATAAATTTTGATAAAATAAGAAAAATGGGAATGGCAATCGACCATTCATGGGAAAGAGTTTGCCAAGAATATATTGAGATATACAACCTAATAATTGAGAAAAATGAAATTTAAAAAGAAAAATGTAATTGCCATTATTTTAGGAGGAGGACAGGGATCGCGTTTGTATCCATTGACAGAAACCAGATCAAAGCCAGCAGTACCAATTGGTGGAAAATACCGATTAGTAGATATTCCTATTTCAAATTGTATCAATTCTGATATTTTCAAAATATTTGTTTTAACACAGTTCAACTCCGCATCTTTAAATGCACATATAAAAAACACTTTTAATTTCAGTATTTTCAGTCAGTCATTTGTTGATATTTTGGCAGCAGAACAAACTCCGGATAATCCAACCTGGTTTCAGGGAACTGCAGATGCTGTACGTCAATGTATGTCACATTTTTTAAAACATGATTTCGATCATGCTTTAATTCTTTCAGGGGATCAATTATACCAAATGGATTTTAATGAAATGCTGGAAGCTCACATTGCGGCAGATGCTGAAATTTCAATAGCAACTTTACCGGTAAATGCAAAGGATGCTCCTGAATTTGGAATTTTAAAAACCTGTCACGAAAGTTTTGTTGAAGCTTTTATAGAAAAACCTCACGCATCACTTTTGCCGGAATGGGAATCTGAAGTAAGTGAACATATGCAGGAAAAAGGTAAAAAATATTTGGCATCAATGGGAATCTATATTTTTAACCGCCAATTATTAGAAGATTTAATGTCTAATCCCGAAACCAAAGATTTCGGTAAAGAAATTATCCCTCAAGCTGTTGGTAAACACAAAATTTTGAGCTACCAATATGAAGGGTATTGGACTGATATTGGAAATATAGAATCATTTTTCGAGGCAAATATTGGTTTAACAGCTGATATACCTGAGTTTAATTTATTTGATAATGATAATAAAATATTCACGAGACCCAGATTATTGCCACCATCAAAATTTAGAAATTCAATTATAAATCAATCTTTAATTTCCGAAGGCTGTATCATTAATGCAAAAGAAATTAAAAGTTCTGTAATTGGTATTCGTTCCAGAATTGGGGAAGGGACTATTCTGGAAAACTGTTATGTAATGGGTAACGATTTTTATCAGGATCTTGACGAGATGAACCATGAAAGCACGATTAATAAAATTCATGTTGGTATTGGCGAAAATTGTTTTATAAAAAATGTTTTGGTAGATAAAAACGTTCGCATAGGAAACAATGTTCATATCAATGGAGGAAAACATTTAGATAATTTTACAAACGAATTATACAGTATAAAAGACGGAATTGTAGTTATTAAAAAAGGAGTGGTTCTGTCGGATAATTTTAGAATTGAATAGTATACTTAAAAAATTAATTGTTGCCTTAAAAACCAAATATGAATAAAGTTATCACGCATTCTCTTTTTACTGATTTTGATATTAATCTATTTAAAGCAGGCAAACACTTCAGGTTATATGAAAAGTTAGGAGCACATTTAGTTGAAGTTAACGGAGTAAAAGGCGTTTATTTTGCGGTTTGGGCCCCAACGGCTCAATCTGTTTCGGTTGTTGGTGATTTTAATTATTGGACAGAAGACGAACATTTGCTACAAGTCCGTTGGGATTCTTCGGGAATTTGGGAAGGATTTATTCCGGGTATCGAAAAAGGAGCACTTTATAAATATAAGATAGAATCGAGTATTAACGGAATTGTAACTGAAAAAGCGGATCCATTCTCGTTATATTGCGAAAAACCACCCCATACAGCTTCGGTAGTTTGGGACTTGGATTATAATTGGAAAGACGAAAAATGGATGGAAATACGTCCGGGAAAAAACGGTTTGGACAAACCTTACTCGGTTTATGAAGTGCATTTAGGTTCCTGGAAACGCGGAGAACACAATCGTTTTTTGACTTATCTGGAACTTGCTGACGATCTGGTAAACTATATAAAAGAAACAGGTTTTACACATGTTGAATTTATGCCTGTTATGGAATATCCGTATGATCCTTCGTGGGGATATCAATTGACAGGTTATTTTGCTCCAACTTCCCGTTTTGGTAAACCGCAGGATTTTATGGTGCTGGTCGACAAATTGCATCAGGCTGGGATTGGAGTGATTTTAGATTGGGTTCCATCTCATTTTCCTGATGATGCGCATGGCTTAGGTTTCTTTGATGGCTCGCATTTGTACGAGCATCCCGATCGCAGGAAGGGATATCACCCGGATTGGAAAAGTTTGGTTTTTAATTATGGACGTAATGAAGTCAGGGCATTTTTAATCAGTAATGCCGTTTTTTGGTTGCAACATTATCATATTGATGGTTTGCGTGTTGATGCCGTAGCTTCTATGTTATACCTTGATTATTCACGAGAAGAAGGGGAGTGGGAGCCTAATATTTATGGAGGCAGAGAAAATCTGGATACAATTAGTTTTCTTAAAGAGTTTAATGAAGTAATCTATGCTAATTTTGATGGAGTTCAAACTATTGCTGAAGAAAGTACTTCTTTCCCAATGGTATCAAGACCAACGTTTACAGGTGGTTTAGGTTTTGGAATGAAATGGATGATGGGATGGATGCACGATACTTTAAAATACTTTCAGAAGGAAACAGTTTATAGAAAGTACCATCAGAACGATTTGACTTTTTCGATGACCTACGCTTTTACTGAAAATTTTATGCTTCCGTTTTCTCATGATGAAGTGGTCTATGGAAAAAAATCTATAGCCGGTAAAATGCCTGGTGACGAATGGCAGAAATTTGCTAATTTAAGGTTGTTATACGGTTATATGTTTACACATCCAGGAACCAAATTACTTTTTATGGGTTCTGAATTTGGACAAAGTGACGAATGGAATTTCGAAAAAAGTCTGGATTGGCATTTGTTGCAATATGATTATCATTTAGGAACACAGAAACTGATTACAGACCTAAATCAATTGTATAAATCGCGTCCTGCATTATATGAAAAACAATTTTCAGGAGAGGGCTTCGAATGGATTAATTATTCGGATCATCAAAATGCAGTTTTGTCTTATATTCGAAAAGGAAATAACCCTGATGAAAATGTAATCGTAGTTTGTAATTTCACACAAATAGTTCGCGAAAATTATAGAATTGGAATTCCGAAAAAAGGTAAATTGGAAGAGATCTTCAATAGTGACGCATCTGTTTACGGAGGGAGTGGAGTTGGAAATTTTAAATCTTTAAAAATTGATCCTGTACCTTATGACGGAAGAGACTTTTCAGTTGAATTAATTTTACCTCCTTTAAGCGTTACCGTTTATTCTTTTAAATAGAAAATTATCTTTTTTTCGAGATACCAATTTATCAATTTTATGTTTTAAAATTATCGAATTGTTTATTTTTTGAGGTCTAATTTATCACCCATTCAGAAAAAACGTTTTCGTGAATAAACCTTATATTGATATAGGTTTAAATGGTTTTTTTGTATGTTTGGAATAGAGATAAAATTCGAATAATTAATTCATTAGCGTTATGATTACAAATACATCATTAGAATACAAAGGCGATTTATACCCATCAAAAATTGTTTCGTATGAACATGAAGGCGATTCTGTTTTTTTTCATACCGATAACAAAGTCATCTTAAAAGTTACTATTCTTAGAGACAGTTTAATTCGATTTCGTTTTACTACAAAAGGTTATTTTAGTAATGATTTTTCGTATGCAATTGACAAAAGCCAGTTGCATGGTTATAATTTTTTAGAACTTACTGAAGAAGAAACGTATTTTCAGATCAAAACCAGTAAAGTAAAATGCAAGATTCAGAAAGCTGATCTTCGTTTGTCTATCTATGATTTAAACGATCTTTTAATTCTTGAAGACGAACTTGGTTTTCATTGGGAAGAAAGTTACGAATATGGCGGAAACATCGTAAAAATGAGTAAATCTTCTAAAGATGGAGAATGTTTTTACGGCCTTGGAGATAAAGCTACCCAAATGAATTTAAAAGGCAAAAGACTAGAAAATTTTGCTACAGATCAATACGCTTATCAAAAAGAGCAAGACCCTTTGTATAAAGTAGTTCCTTTCTATATTGGTCTACAGAACAAACAATCTTATGGAATTTTCTTTGATAATACTTTTAGAACTTTCTTTGATTTTTGTCAGGAAAGAAGAAACGTTACCAGCTTTTGGGCCGAAGGTGGAGAAATGAATTATTATTTTGTTTATGGCCCTCAAATGCAGGATGTTGTAACCACTTATACAGATTTAACGGGGAAACCGGAACTTCCGCCACTTTGGGTTTTAGGATACCACCAATGTAAATGGAGTTATTATCCCGAGAGTAAAGTTAAAGAGATTACTTCAAAATTTAGAGAACTCAAAATTCCATGTGATGCCATTTATCTTGATATTGATTACATGGAAGGATTTCGATGTTTTACCTGGAATAAAAATTATTTTCCTGATCCCAAACGAATGATTGCTGAATTAGCCGAAGACGGTTTTAAAACGATTGTTATCATTGATCCGGGAATTAAAATTGATAAAGATTACTGGGTTTATCAGGAAGCTTTAGAAAAAGATTATTTTTGCAAAAGAGCCGATGGGCCTTACATGAAGGGTAAAGTTTGGCCGGGAGAATGTAATTTTCCTGATTATACAAATCCCGTGGTAAGAGAATGGTGGGCAGGATTATTTAAAGAATTAATTTCAGATATTGGAGTAAAAGGAGTTTGGAATGATATGAACGAGCCTGCCGTTATGGAGGTTCCTAATAAAACGTTCCCGATGGATGTTCGTCACTCTTATGACGGAAATCCTTGTAGTCATAGAAAAGCTCATAATATTTATGGAACGCAAATGGCAAGAGCAACATATCACGGTGTGAAAAGATTTACTTATCCTAAACGCCCTTTTGTAATTACGAGATCGGCTTATTCGGGCGCACAACGTTATACATCATCGTGGACGGGAGACAATGTAGCAACCTGGGAACATTTGTGGCTTGCTAATATTCAGGTACAACGAATGAGTATTTCCGGAATGGGATTTACAGGTTCTGATATTGGTGGTTTTGCAGAACAACCTACAGGCGAACTTTACGCACGCTGGATTCAGTTAGGGGTATTTCATCCGTTTTGCAGAACGCACTCTTCAGGAGATCACGGCAATCAGGAACCTTGGGCCTTTGATGAAGAAGTGATTAATATCACCCGTAAATTTGTGAGTCTTCGTTATCAATTATTACCTTATTTGTACACCATGTTTTGGCAATATATTGAAGAAGGAATCCCAATGCTAAAACCATTGGTTTATTATGATCAGGAAGATACACAAACACATTACAGAAACGACGAATTTATATTTGGAAATCAAATTTTGGTGTGTCCAATTCTTGAACCTAATGCTGTAGGTAGACGTATGTATATCCCAAGAGGCGAGTGGTATAACTACTGGACAAATGAATTTGCAACAGGAGGAAGAGAAGTTTGGATTGACACTAAATTCGACGAAATCCCGGTCTTTGTAAAGGCAGGAGCTATCATTCCTAAATATCCTGTTCAGCAGTACGTAGGTGAACTTGATTTTGATGAATTAACACTTGATTTGTATTTTAAAATTGGTAAAGAAAAGTCAGTTGTTTATGAAGACGGACAAGACGGTTACGACTACAAAAAAGGACGTTACAGCTTTTTATCTTTTAGTACAATCGGAAAAGAAAAAGAGCTTATTATCCAACTTCATAAAGAAGGAAAATACGATACCCCTTACACTAAATATAAAATTAACTTAATCGGACTGCCATTTAATGTTATAGAAATTGAAATTGATAATGAAAAAATAGCTTTTGAAAAAATAGCTTTTGATGATAATAATTTCTTAATTGTTGATAAAGAGTTCAATGAACTTCATATCATAGGTAAATAAGCAAATTCTGTTAAAATTCTAAAAAATTATATAAAACATAAAATAATATTAATTGTATTTTTGCTTGTGTTAAAAATATAAAACCATGAAGAAACATTTAATATTAGTGATTTTTACTGCTGTGTTAGTAATTAGTTGCGCTACAAACCCTGTAACAGGAAAGAAAAATTTGAACTTCGTTTCAAATAGCGAATTGTTCCCTTCTTCTTTTCAACAATACAATACTTTCATAGCTCAAAATAAAGTTATAACAGGAACTGCAGACGCCAAAAGAGTGGAAGCAGTTGGAATGAGAATCAAAGCAGCTGCAGAAAAATACTTAACCTTTTTAGGCCAGTCTCAATATTTAAAAGATTACCGTTGGGAGTATAAATTAGTTGAAAATAAAGAAGTGAATGCATGGTGTTTGCCAGGAGGTAAAATTGTAGTGTATTCCGGAATTTTACCAATAACCCAAAACGATGCAGGCTTAGCTACTGTTATGGGACACGAAGTTTCGCATGCATTGGCAAATCATGGAGCACAAAGAATGAGTGCTGCACAATTGCAACAAATAGGAGGGGCGGCATTAGATGCAGCAACAAGCTCTAAGTCAGAAGTAACCAGACAAATATTCGCACAAGCTTACGGAGTTGGTTCTGAAGTAGGAGTAATGCTTCCGTTTAGCAGAAGTAATGAAACAGAAGCAGACAAAATTGGCTTAACCCTTATGGCAATTGCAGGTTACAATCCAGATGACGCAATCTCATTCTGGACCAGAATGTCCGCCAAATCCGGAGCAGCAGGAACACCTGAATTCATGAGTACTCACCCGTCTGATGCTACGAGAATTGCTAATTTAAAAGCGTTAATTCCTGAAGCGAAAGCTACAGCACTTAAAGTTGGAGTTTTAAAATAAAGATCTTAATTGTTCAATAATATCATAAAAGCTATTCTTTTTTAGAATAGCTTTTTTTATGTAGAGATTATTTAAAATTGTTTATAATTTATTAATATACGATTTATTAGATTTCTATTTGATTATGATAAAAAATAGATAAATTCGTAGCCTGTTAACTAAACCAATTATATGAAAGATTTACAAAAAGGAGATAAAAAATTACTAAATGCCTGGGCTTTTTATGATTGGGCAAATTCAGTTTATCCATTAGTTATTTCATCTGCTGTTTTTCCTATTTTTTATGAAGCTTTATTTTCTGAGAGAGATCATTATATTGATGCTTTCGGAATGAATCTTAAAAATTCGGCCTTAATAAGTTTTGTTACTGCTGCAGCATTTTTAGTTGTAGCTTTTATTTCTCCTTTGTTATCCGGTATTGCAGATTATGTGGGAAATAAAAAATTATTTATGAAATTCTTTTGCTATATGGGGGCTTTGTCCTGTATGGGATTATACTGGTTTAATCTTGAAAATATATACATAAGCTTACTTTTTTACTTTTTAGGATTGATTGGTTTCTGGGGAAGTTTGGTTTTTTACAACTCCTATTTGCCGGACATTGCTTTTCCGGAACAACAAGATAAATTAAGCGCTAAAGGATATTCATTAGGATATGTAGGAAGTGTTGTTTTGTTAATTATAAATTTAGTAATGATAATGGGCGCTGAAGGCGGAGCTGCTAAAGTTGAAGCGATGCGATATTCATTTCTAATGGTAGGTATTTGGTGGATTCTTTTTAGTCAGTATACGTATTATTATTTACCAAAAGGAAATAAAACAACAGATCAAAAAGTAACAAAAGATGTTATTTTTAATGGTTTCAAAGAATTGAAAAAAGTGTGGAAATTACTTGAAGAAAATATTTCGTTAAAACGATATTTAGGAAGTTTCTTTGTTTACAGTATGGCAGTACAAACCGTAATGATTGTGGCTACTTATTTTGGAGCGCAGGAAATTCAATGGTCTTCAGAGAGTGAAAGTACAACAGGTTTAATTATCTGTATCCTATTAATACAACTGGTAGCGATAGGTGGAGCCCTTTTAACCTCAAGAGCATCAGCAAAATTTGGAAACATTCCAACATTAATTGTTATCAATTGTATTTGGGCAGTACTTTGCATATTAGCCTTTTTTATAACATTACCGATTCATTTTTATGTTATGGCAACTTTAATAGGTTTTGTTATGGGAGGAATTCAGGCGCTGTCTCGTTCAACATATTCTAAATTATTGCCTGAATCAGAAGATACAGCATCTTTTTTCAGTTTCTATGATGTTGCAGAGAAAATTGGAATTGTAATCGGAATGTGTATTTATGGTATAATCGATCAAATTACCGGAAGTCCTAGATTTTCTATTGTTTTTCTGGCAGTATTTTTTACAGTTGGCGTTTTGTTATTAAGGAGAATACCCAAAAAAGGCATTTTAAATTAATGCCTTTAGTGATTTTATAATTTGTTTATTTTTAATTAAAGCCGAGTATTGATTCTTGCAATCATCTGTCTGGCATTTTCATTATGAGTATTAAGATCTAATGATTTTTGATAGCTTAGTTTGGCGAAATCTAATTTTCCAATTGTTTCGTAAATTTCTCCTAAACTGTCATAAGTATTGGCAGATTGAGGATATTCCTGGCAGTTAAGGATAAAAATCTGAAGAGAAAGATCAGTTTGTTTTTTGTTTAAAAACAGATATCCCAGATTATTCAAACTTTTTTCAAAATTAAAGTCAGGATATTTTAATCTCAGCTTTTTTAATATGATTACCGCGTTTTCAAAAGTATTTTCGCTAAAAGCTTCCGTTAACTGAGTTTGAGGAGTTCTTATCTGATCTAAAGTTAACTCTAATGCTTTGGTAGTAAAGTCTGGCCTGGAAATACTTATTCCTGTAAGTTCATTTTTGTCGTTCAGATTAAATTCAATAATATTGGGGTAGTTGTCCATTTTGAAAGAATTATTCCCCAGATAATGCATCCTGCTTTTTTCGTCGCTAAAACTCTCCGCTAAAAATGGTGAACTAAGATATAATATGTTATTTTCTTCAAAAATTTTAGTTGTCCCTATTCGGTCGTAGCCATATAAAATTTCAGTATAATATCCTTTTATAGTTTCCTTTAATTTTAAAGGAATAGGATCTTCATTTGTTATTTCAATAGGTTTGTCCCAATTAAGTTTTGTAATGACCTCTTTTTCTATATAAGAAATTACAGGCAAACGATTTGGTTTGTCTCCATTTGCAAGTACTGCAATTCCATTACCATTTTTCATTGTACCCATTAAATCTCCCCCGGTTCCGGTGTTTGACCCATCGTGAGAAAACCATTCCAGATTTCCAAAACCCAAACTCCTTTGCCAGCCATAACTCCAGCCACGCGGGCCATTCATGGTAACAATATCAGTAACCTTTTTGGCAACAGCAGTAGAAATTACTTTATTTCCTTTTCCTGATAATGCTTTTTGCATTTCGATAGCAATTTCCGCTAAGTCAGTAGGAGTAGACCATAAACCTGATGGAGCAACCTGTGGCGTAATAGGTATTCCGGTTTTAATAATTTTGCCTTTGCTATTATGTACTTTGGCAATATTGGTTAAAAAACCTTTTTCGTTAGGCTGAATCATAGTGGAATTTTGTAATTGTAAAGGATCCAAAAGATTTTCTTTTATAATCTGAGCTAAAGTTTTTTTTAAATGATCCTCAAGTGCACATTGAATAATTACATAACCACCACCGCTATATTCCCAACTTGTTCCTGGTTCAAACAGAAATTCAATTTCTTTGTCAGATCGGGATAATAATTTTCCTTGTAAACTTTCTACAATTGTTGGTATTGAATCGCCTTGATAATAATCTTCAAAACCACTTTGACTTGTTCCGGCTGTATGTGATAAAAGTTGTTTCCAGGTCACATTGTTAGTATTAGAAGAATTACTTTTAGGTAGTTCCCATCTTTTTAAATAACCCGCAATAGGATCATCTAAATTAATTAGTCCTTTTTCTTCTAACATAGCACAGACAATTGCTACCATAGGTTTTGAAATTGATGCAGTCGAAAAAGCAGTATTTTGATCGATTTTTTCTTGATAATCTGCTGCTTTTACTCCCCACTGATTTGTCCAGATTATTTTGTAATTTTCGAAAACAGCAACACTTAACCCTTTAAGATTATACTGTAGCATCATTTCTGAAGTACTGTTTTTTAAGCTGTCTAAAGAATTGATTTTATACGCTGAATTTTCTGGATCTTTTGTTTGAGAAAAAGATAAGGCACAAGAAAAAGCAAGAAGGAAAATTAAGATTGTCCGTCTCATAGTATTGATTTTTGAAATTTATTTAAGTAAATTTTACTTTTTTATTCTCATTTAAAGAATTCTATACGAGATGTCTGGTATAAGTTTTACCATTTTACAACACGAATAGAAACGGAATGTTTTAAGTCTGGATTGTTTTACTATAGTGAAGATTAACACTATTGACTAAGATTGTAGAATTTAAGCTCAATAATAAAAGAAGATGATTGTGTTTCTTTTAAAATTTTGATTTGATGATTTTTTGAATTCTTTTATTATTGAGCTTAACTTAAAATTATGCTTTTGAAATATTTCCTGATCCTGAAACTTTAACGTCACGTTTTTCAGGACTTCCGGTGTATTTAATATCTCCTGAACCGGAAACTCTTGCGGTTAGACTTTCGGTGCAGTTAACCCTGCTATTTCCGGATCCTGAAACATTTACATCAACATTTTTAGATTTTAAATCAGTAGCATCAATGTCACCTGACCCTGAAAGTTTTGTCGTGAAAGTATCAGTATTTCCTTTTAAACGAACATTTCCGGAACCACTTAGGTTTAATTCTAAATTATTGGAATCGATTGCTAAATTAAAGTTGCCCGAACCGGATAATTTCGCTAAAAATTTATCATTTTTGATACTATTTTTTGATTTAACATTTCCTGAACCGGTTAAATTCACTTCCGATATTTTTTCAAACGGAACCGTAACTTCGATTTTTTTACCAATACCAGGTCTGATATTGCTTCCTTTTTCAACATAAATTTTCAGGACATTATCTTCAACTTCGACTTTAATAGAAGATAATAAATTTTCTTCTCCTTTAATGATAATTTTGCCTTCTTTTCCGGCTACCAGATCAACGTCAAAAAAGCCGGAAACTCTTATTGCGTCATATTCAGCTGTTGTTCTTGTTTGAGAAATTACATTACCGTTTCCTTTGATTTTGTTTTTGTCATTTGATGACCATTGCGCATTTGCAATAAAACTTATTAATAATGCACTACAAACTAGTAATTGAATTGATTTTTTCATGGTTTTGATTGATTATTATTTGTTGATTGACTTATGAAACTACTATTTTCTAATTAGGATTACATTGCCATAATTAGAATTGATCACGACTTTATTTTGCCCTTTTTTCTTATTATATCCACTTATTCTTTTTGAATTATTTTTAATTTCGCTAACTGAAACATCTAAAGAACTATCATTCTTGATATTGCCGTATTTTGTATTGATATCAAAATCAAAAGAATAGTTTGCATCATAACCTAACGAGATATTTGTATATCCAGTATTAATATTGACGTTCTTTGACTTCTCATTCATTAATTCTACGTTTATTTTAGAGTAAGTCGATTCAATAGTTAAGCTGTTAGAAACTTCAGCTACAGAAATGGTTAAGTAATTTCCGGAACCAACGAGCGAGTTTATTTTTTGAAATTTAAAACCGCCATAATTCCCATCATATTTTATGTTTTGGCCTTCCTGCAATGATACATCGCTGTAATTGGCATCAAGATTCAGATTTCCTGATTCGTTTATTTTTAGTCCTGAATAACGCGCTTCAATATTCCCGTTTTTAATATAATCTATACTTGAGTTTTGACTGTATCCAAGTTCAATTCTATTGTTTGTACCATTTAGTTTTCCTAGTATAACTTTACCATATTTACAAGAAATATCGGTACTGGATTCTAAAGTGAATGTTGTGATGTTTCCGTATTTATTATTCAGCTTTACCGTTCCGTTTTTCGGAATTTTTATTACATAATTGATTTCAAAACTATTACTGCTTCCCCTGCTTTTTAAGGAAGAGTTGCCAAGGTTGGTAACTGCCGAAACGAGGGATTTAAGAGCCGTAATATCAACATCGATACTGTTTAATCTTTCACTTACCCAATTTTCATTTCCTCCTGTTACCTTGATCGTGATATCAAGATCAATTTTATCTTCATCCCAGGTACTTACTGTGATGTTTCCGTATTTATTATCGATATCAATTCCTGCGTTCGAGTTTACGATATAGGTTTTTTTGATATTTTTCTGTTTTGAAATAAAGCTGTCATCATTTGAAAATCCTAAAAAAGGAAGCAAAAGAAATAAGGTTAGTATGTTATAATGTTTTTTCATGAGTAGTATTTTTAAATTTTTCATTATCATCAATTCGCTGTAAAACCGTTTGTAAAAAAGATATTCGGGTTTGCAGATTGCTGATCATGGCATAAATGATTTGTTTGTTTTCGCCGTTTTTTTGAACCTCTTTTAGAATTTTCTCATAATCTGCATCAAAAACCTTCATTTGTTTCAATGCATCGTTAATGATTTGTGCATTTTCAGGTGAACTTTTCTCTTTTAGTTTAATTAATTCATTATCAATTAGAATGCTAAAAATAGAATCGGTTCTTTTGGTTTCTTTCGAAGCAAATTTAAATTCTTTGGGTTTTTCATAATTGTTATAAAAAAGGGACACTCCTAACAATACTACAATTGATGCAGCAATTGCCCAGACGGCATAATTTAATTTTTTAGGTTGTTTTTGTTTTTTGTTTAATTTATTTAAAAAATCAACTTGATGGTCAGCATTCATTCTCTTTACATCCCACTGATTTTCGAATTTTTCAAATAATTGATCTAAATCGTCATTTTCCTTTTTCATATATGTAAAATTTATTTTTTAGTATTAAAATATGGCGCCGCCTTTTTATTTCCTTGTCTTTGTTTGCGCAAAACTCTTGTTGTCGGCGACCTCATAAATCCTCTAATTTTTTTCGTAAGCTTTCTTTTGCTCTGCTCAGTGTTGTTCTGCAATTCGCATAGCTAATGTTTAAAATTTCGCTAATTTCTTCCTGATCATAACCTTCAATATAGAAGAGCGTCAACACCATACGATAGTTATCTTTTAAACCTAGAATGGTATCTAAAACTTGTTTCACTTTAAGTGAATTCAAATCTATATTTTCAGAAAAAAAGCTATCGTTTTCTTCTATTTTATATAATGTCTTACTCAGATCTTCGACCTGAAAGGCATTATTCTTCTTATAAAAATCAATACTGTAATTGACAATTATTTTTTTTAACCACGCTCCAAAAGCCACTTCCTGTTTGTAGTCGTTAATTTTAGTAAAAGCTTTGAGAAAACCTTCCTGCATGACGTCTTGTGCAAAATGTTCATCTTTTACTATACGGTACGCCACATTATACATGGCTTTACTGTAACGATTGTAAACTTCGAATTGTGCCTTTTGGTTATTCTCTTTACAAAGTGTGATTAATTCTTCGATATTTTGGTTTGTAATACTCAAGTAATGGTTGCTAGTTTTTTATAATGACTTTCCTTTTTTTGGTTTGTTACACTTTTGCTAAAATTAATTGTATTTTTTTTTAAAATACCTCTGTTTGTTCTATTAATTGGTTTTCTGTATTAAATTTCAAAACTTTCTTTTTTGCTTTTGGCATAATGATTGTCTATTTTTACCGCCTATCTTATAAATGAAACACTTAGCGCAGTTTTATTAAAACGAACTACATCTGAGGTTAGATTTGAGGTTAGAATTAAAAATTTAATGACAAAACGACTTATATACTATTATGTCAGACCATAAAATACTCACAATTGACAATCTGTCACTTCAAGAATTTGATTCAGAAGCAGAATTGATTCCATTATTAACTCCAGAAGACGAAGAGGAAATGAACAACGAGGAGCTTCCGCTTTCGTTACCAATTTTACCTTTGCGTAACACTGTTTTATTTCCGGGAGTTGTTATTCCTATTTCTGCGGGGAGAGACAAATCAATTAAATTAATAAACGATGCTAATGCTGGCGGAAAAATCATTGGAGTAGTTTCTCAAATTAATGAAGAAGATGAAGACCCATCAAAAGATGATATTCATAAAATAGGAACAGTAGCGCGAATTCTACGTGTTTTAAAAATGCCTGACGGAAACGTTACGGTAATTTTGCAGGGAAAAAAACGTTTTGAAATAGACGAAGTCCTTTCGGAGGATCCATACATTACTGCAACTATTAAAGAAGTTTCAGAAGATCGCCCGGAAGAAAACGATACTGAGTTTACGGCTATTTTAGATTCTGTAAAAGAATTGGCCATCCAGATTATTAAGGAAAGTCCAAACATTCCTTCAGAAGCTACTTTTGCGATTAAAAATATTGAAAGCCAATCGTTTTTAATCAATTTTGTTTCTTCTAATATGAATTTATCGGTAAAAGAAAAACAAGGTTTGTTATCGATAAGCGGATTAAAAGAAAGAGCGCTTGAAACTTTACGTTATATGAACGTGGAGCTGCAAAAATTAGAATTGAAAAATGACATTCAGTCAAAAGTTCGTTTTGATTTAGACCAGCAACAGCGTGAATATTTCTTACACCAGCAAATGAAAACCATTCAGGAAGAATTGGGAGGCGTTTCGCAGGAGGAAGAAATGGATGAAATGGGACTGAAGGCGAAAACTAAAAAATGGGATGAAAAAACGCAAAAACATTTCGAAAAAGAATTGTCTAAAATGCGTAGAATGAATCCGCAATCGCCAGATTTTGGAATTCAGCGTAACTACTTAGAATTGTTTTTAGAATTGCCCTGGGGTGAATATTCTAAAGATAAATTTGACTTAAAATATGCACAGAAAATATTAGATAAAGATCATTTTGGACTTGAAGAAGTAAAGAAAAGAATGATTGAGCATTTGGCTGTATTGAAACTTCGAAACGATATGAAATCGCCAATTATATGTTTGACAGGACCTCCGGGAGTTGGTAAAACATCAATTGGACGTTCTGTTGCCGAAGCTCTAGGACGTGAATATGTACGTATTTCATTAGGTGGCTTACGTGATGAGGCAGAGATTCGCGGACACAGAAAGACTTATATCGGTGCAATGCCGGGAAGAATTATTCAGAGTCTGAAAAAAGCCGGAACATCAAACCCTGTTTTTATTTTAGACGAAATAGACAAACTCTCAAGTGGTAATAGCGGAGACCCTTCTTCTGCTTTATTAGAAGTTCTGGATCCGGAACAAAACAACGCTTTTTATGATAATTTCCTCGAAATGGGGTATGATTTGTCTAAAGTCATGTTTATCGCTACATCTAACAATATGTCTTCGATTCAGCCTGCTTTGCGTGACAGAATGGAAGTGATTAAAATGTCAGGATATACAATTGAAGAAAAAGTAGAAATCGCAAAAAGACATCTTTTTCCTAAGCAATTAGAAGCACACGGATTAACGGCTAAAGATTTGACAATTGGTAAAAAGCAATTAGAAAAAATCGTAGAAGGATATACGCGTGAATCAGGTGTTCGTAATTTAGAAACTAAAATTGCTCAGGTTATTCGTAATGCTGCAAAATCAGTTGCGATGGAAGAGGAGTACAATAAAAAAGTAACTGATGAAGATATTGTCAAGGTTTTGGGTGTACCGAGATTAGAACGTGATAAATATGAAAACAATGATATTGCAGGCGTGGTAACAGGTTTAGCCTGGACTAGTGTTGGTGGTGATATTTTATTTATCGAGTCTTTAATATCTGAAGGAAAAGGTTCGTTGACTATTACCGGGAATCTTGGGAATGTAATGAAAGAATCAGCTACAATTGCTTTAGAGTATATCAAAGCGAATGCTAAAAAGTTAGGATTAAGTGTTGAGCTGTTCCAAAAATATAATATTCACTTACATGTACCTGAGGGAGCAACACCAAAAGACGGACCAAGTGCGGGTATTGCAATGCTGACTTCATTAGTTTCGTTGCTGACACAAAAGAAAATAAAGAAAAGTTTAGCAATGACAGGCGAAATCACGCTACGTGGAAAAGTTTTGCCAGTTGGCGGAATTAAAGAAAAAATCTTAGCAGCAAAAAGAGCTAACATTAAGGAAATTATTTTATGTCATGAAAATAAAAGTGATATTGATGAAATAAAAGCCGAGTACTTAGAAGGTTTGACTTTTCACTATGTAAAAGAAATGAGTGAAGTTTTAGCTTTGGCGCTTACAGATCAGAATGTTAAAAACGCAAAACAGTTAAAATAAAAATTGACTGTAAATTCAATATTTAAAAATCCAAATTCCAAAAAAACTGAATATTTTTCACTTTGGAATTTGGATTTTTTTTTGTTTTTTAGTTTCAATTTGGAACTTTTAATTTTGGAATTTCTTCTTCAATTGGAATTTGAAATTTTTTTATTGGAATTTTAAATTTAATTTATTTTTTATAAGTTATATAATTTTATCTTCGCAGTTGCGTTATTCCCATATAGGAATCGCCCCAAAAGCATGTTAAAACGATTTGTTTTACTTTTTTTTATGTTAGTTTGTTCGGTTTCTTTCGGGCAAATTGGAGGGCGCTACACTTATCAGTTTCTTAATCTAACTACTTCTCCAAGGCAGGCGGCGTTAGGAGGTAAAAATATAACCATTTATGATGAAGATGTCAATCAGGCAATGTCCAATCCCGCAGCTTTAAACGAAGATATGGACAATCATCTTGCAATGAATTACGGCAACTACTATGGGGAAGCTTCTTACGGAACTGCTTCTTACGCCTATACTTATGACAGGCATGTGCAAACATTTTATGCCGGAATAAGTTATGTGAACTATGGTTCGTTTGAAGGTTATGACGAAAATGGCCAGGCAACATCAGATTTTACAGGGAGTGAAGGTGCTCTTTCGTTAGGATATGCTTATAATATCCCTTACACAGACATACATGTTGGAGCTAATGTGAAGTTAATAAGTTCGACCTTAGAAAGTTATAATTCGATTGGCGGTGCAATTGATGTGGGAATTATGTATGAAATTCAAAAAAATAATGTAAATTTGGCCCTAGTATTTCGAAATATAGGAAAACAGTTTACTACTTATTCAGGAATACAAGAGAATTTGCCCTTTGAAATCATTGCTGGTGTTTCGCAAGAATTAGAACATGTACCTATTCGTTGGCATCTTTCCTTAGAGAATTTGCAACAATGGAATATTTCTTTTTCGAATCCGGTCAGAAGCGAAACCAACATTGACGGATCAACAAGTGATGAGAAAGTTTCGTTCGTAAATAATGCTTTGAGACATGTGATTATGGGAATCGAACTTTTTCCTCAAAGAGCATTTAATTTGCGTTTAGGATATAATTTTAGAAGAGGTGAAGAATTAAGAATTGACGAGCAACGTAATTTTTCAGGAGTTTCTTTAGGATTTGGTTTAAAAATGAATAAGTTAAAATTTAATTATTCGTATTCAAGATATACATTGGCAGGAAATACAAGTCTTTTTGGTCTAATCTTAAATTTTCAATAGTGATATGAAAATAATCAGTTTGTTTTTATTTGTAACTGTAGGGTTTTTAACGGGTTCAAAACACTACTATAAGGAAGAAGCGATGACTTCTCTGGAAGTCGAAAGAATGAATACCAGAGTTAGTGAAATAAGAAACATGATTAGTATTGATCCTAAATACAATACTAAAATTGCTTTTTTTGTCGATATGAGAATACCTTCAGGTAAAAATCGTTTTTTTGTTTACGACCTGGTAAATAATAAAATTATAGATCAGGGACTTGTAGCTCACGGGTCAGGATCTGAAACCGGAGTAAAAGGTAGTTTGAAATTCAGTAATGAACCCAATTCAAATTGCACTGCATTAGGCAGATATTCTATCGAAAAATGTTATAAAGGATGTTTTGGAAAGTCATACAAACTAAATGGTTTAGACGAAACAAATGATAACGCCTTAAAAAGAGCTATCGTTTTACACTATTATTCAGCCGTTCCTTATGATGAGCAGGATTATTATATCAGTAACAGTCATGGATGTCCAATGGTTAACGAACAATTCTTTAAAAGAATTGAAAAGATAATTGATACTTCAAAATCTAAGATTATTTTAGACGTTTATTATTAAGATTCTTAGAAATTAATATCTATTCATAAAACCTTTTATGATCTAAAGCAGTTTTGTTTTTGATTATAAAGGGATTTTTTTTTAATATCTATGAAAAAGTTGTTTTTTGTAATGCTTTCTATTGTGTTAGCCATTATAGTTTATAAAGTTAGCACAAAAAGAAACAGTACTAATTACGAAGTAGTTAACAGAATTAATTCCCGTGTTAATGAAGTAAAAAAGATAGTTAATAGTAACTCCAGGTACAATAAGGATATCGCTTTTTTTATTGACATGAAAATACCGTCAGGGAAAAATAGGTTTTTTGTTTATGACTTAAAGGAAAATAAAATTATTGACAAAGGTATAGTTGCACATGGTTCGGGTTCTGAAACCGGGGTTAAAGGAAAGCTTAAATTCAGTAATGCTCCTAATTCGTTAAGCACCTCATTAGGAAAGTATTGTATTGGGAATCATTACAACGGTAAATTCGGAAAAGCTTATAAATTATACGGATTAGATAAAACCAATAGTAATGCATTTATTAGAGATATTGTTTTTCATCACTATTTTGCTGTTCCGTATAAAGAGAAAGATGGTTATATTTGCAACAGTTTTGGATGCCCGATGGTTAATAAAAAATATTTTGAAAGAATAGCCCGAATAATTGACAATTCGGAATCGGATATTATTATGAGTATCTATTACTAGCATGTAAATAAAGTTTAGGGATTAAGAATTAAAATATAAGAAATTGAAAAAAATTACTGTTGCTATTGATGGATTTTCATCAACAGGAAAAAGCACTTTAGCTAAACAATTAGCAAAAGAGCTAGGATATGTTTATGTAGATACCGGAGCAATGTACCGTGCAATCGCCTATTTTGCAATGCAAAATCAGCTCATCGAAACTGATTTTTTCAATAAAAAAGCCTTGATTGAGGCGTTGCCTAAAATTCAATTAGAATTTAAATTCAATGCTAATTTAGGTTTTTGTGAAATGTATCTGAATGGTGAAAACGTTGAAAAGCAAATCAGAACTATTGAAGTTTCTAATTTTGTAAGTAAAGTAGCAGAAGTTTCTGAGGTTCGTTCTAAATTAGTAGAGCAGCAACAGGAAATGGGAAAAAATAAAGGTATTGTTATGGATGGCAGAGATATAGGAACGGTTGTTTTTCCTCATGCTGAACTTAAAATTTTTATGACAGCCAGTGCAGAAACCCGAGCACAAAGGCGTTTTGATGAATTGCAACAAAAGGGCGATGATGTATCGTATGAAGACGTTTTAAAAAACGTCATGGAAAGAGATCATATAGACACACATCGTGAAGATTCTCCATTAGTGATTGCAGATGATGCAATTGAAATCGATAATTCGTACTTAAGTAGAGAAGAACAGTTCTCAGCTGTTTTGGAATTAATAAATGATGTTGTTAAAACAGTTTAATTTTTTGCAGATATCATTTTTAATGGTAGTTTTACCGCTTCATTTATTTAAAAAGACAATTTCATCATATGGGAATTAAAAACAGGTTGATTATAATGAGCTTTCTTCAATTTTTTGTTTGGGGAGCCTGGCTTATAACAATTGGAAATTATTGGTTTGGAACTAAAAATTGGGAGGGAACCCAATTTGGTCTTGTTTTTGGAACCATGGGAATTGCTTCCTTATTTATGCCCACACTTACCGGTATTATTGCAGATAGATGGATAAACGCAGAAAAATTGTATGGTTTTTTGCATATAATCTATGCATTAGTTTTGTTTGGGATCGCTCAGGTCACTACACCGGATAATTTTATATATGTAATGTTTGCCGCAATGTGTTGCTATATGCCAACGATTGCATTGAGTAATTCGATTTCGTATACTTCGCTAAAACTGAATAATAAAAATATTGTAAAAGATTTCCCGCCAATTCGGGTTTGGGGAACTATTGGGTTTATCGCAGCTATGTGGATTACCAATTTAAGCGGAAGTAAAGCAACTGAATACCAGTTTTATATTGCCGGGGTTGGTGCTTTGATTTTAGGAATATATGCTTTTTCATTGCCAAAATGCGAGCCGCAGCGTTTGACTAAAGAGGATGCTTCATTAGTTGAAACTTTAGGATTGGAAGCGTTTAAGTTATTTGGTAATTATAAAATGGCTTTGTTCTTTGTGTTTTCTATGTTTTTAGGAGGTGCATTACAATTGACAAACGCTTATGGAGATGTATTTCTGGATGAATTTAAGCATTTTCCTAAATATGCAGATTCTTTCGTAATTCAATATTCGACTATTATTATGTCGATCTCTCAGGTTTCTGAGACTTTGTTTATCCTGGCAATTCCGTTTTTCTTAAGACGTTTTGGAATCAAACAAGTAATGCTAATTAGTATGCTGGCATGGGTATTACGTTTCGGATTATTTGCTTTTGGAGATCCTGTTGGTGGTTTATGGATGATTATTTTATCCTGTATCGTTTACGGAATGGCCTTTGACTTCTTTAATATCTCAGGTTCGTTATTCGTAGAAAGTAATACTGACTCTAAAATACGTTCTTCAGCACAAGGTTTATTTATGATGATGACCAATGGAGTAGGAGCGGTCTTAGGAAGCTTAACCTCAGGTTGGGCTATTGATCGTTTTTTTACTAAATCATTTCATAACACCACTGAATTAGCTGGATTTTTACAAACCGATGCTTCAAATTCTAAAATGTTAGATTTTGTAAAAAGCCATGGTAATACAGTTTCTCCGGATGGTATTTTTGGTAGTGAAATTTTGATGAAAGACTGGCACAACATCTGGCTGTCATTTGCAGCGTATGCTTTGATTATCGCTATAGCTTTTGCTGTTTTATTCAAGCATAAACATGATCCTAAAGAAATAGAAAATTTAAGTCATTAAGACTTCTATATATTATATCCTAAAAACCCGTTTTCAATAAATTGAAAACGGTTTTTTTTTTTTTTTGCTTTATAGGTATATTTGATTATTCATCTTTAGTGTTTTAATATGTAAAATCAACAAAAATCACTTCCTCCGTTTAGAGTTGTTAGCTCAAAACCGATGGTGATCCTAAATTTTATTTTTGGCTTATTTTGGATGGTTTTTGCATTGTTTTTTATGGGAGGAATAATTTTTCTGGCAACAAATTCTCCTGAAGAAACAGGGCTGGACGAAATTGGCACTCCAGTTTTATTTTTTGTATTTATTATTGTTTTAGGAATAGCTCTATTACTGATCTATTCAAGAGAAAAAATGTCTACCAGTACCGACCGGAACTAATTCGGACTTTTTTATTAGGGGTAAAGCATTACCGACAAGATATTACTATAGACCCTATTAATTTACAGACAATTATATAGATCCGGAAAGTTTTGTAATTAATCATGGTCTGCGCAGACATCTTGAAATTATCGGAATATTATTTTTTGTGTTGATTTTATTGGTTGTATATTATTTTTTTTGATTATCTATATCCTTCAGGGTTTGAACCTGAATCTCCGATATAAGGATCACTTGGTTTAATTCTACATTCATCTTCGGTTTCTTTTGGCCATAAGGGTACTTTGCTTGTCCAGCGATAAATAAAACGCCCAAGGAAGGCTAATGCCAGAAATGGAGTTATTATGGTTTTAAACACAGGCATTGATTTGTATTCTGATATCAATGCCATCCAGCCCTGATGAATGGTTTCGTGTTTGTCTGCAATGGGGAGATAATATTCCAGGCCAGGGGCTTTAATAACTGCCGGAACACCTTTTTCCATATAACGGCGAATAAATTCCCAATATCTTAAACTGTCGCTTTCAGTAAATGAATCTGAGCCAATATTGAACTTTTCCTTAACTGTTTGAGAATCTTTCATGACCAACCCCCAAATATTATATTTGGTGTTCCTTGATACCGATGCCAGTACGATAAAATATACTTCATCCCACGGAACCTTTAAGACGGTATCGTCACCGCGAAATACATAGATCATGCGATTTTTGCGGTTAAAACGTATAGGATAATGTGTGTAACGAAACCATTCGCCAATTGTACGATAGAAAGCAATTGACCCGATAATAAACAGTAATGAAATAGCAATAATAGAGAAAGTTCCCCAAAGCATTTCAGATTCTTCATGGTGATCCCAAGTCGGATCGAGATACGTGGAAATTGTACTATATAGTAGAAAAATAATAACGAATGCAAAAAGACCAATGCTAAAAGCCCCACCCAAACTCAATACCCCTCGTTTTGTGTACATATAGTCTACTGTTTCTAAATAGGTAGAATTCATACGAATCGCTCTTCCGTAAGCATGTGGATTTTCAACAGCTCGATCCAGATGTAAACGATTATAGCACTCCTGATCTTTTAACTTACGTTCTTTTTTTACCGTTGTGAACATTATTGAAGGGAATAAATTGAGCTGAGATTTTTTTAAGAGACCTGCAAAATTAATTTATCCATTTTTGTAGTATTGCCTCAATAAGACATAAAAAGGTCTGGAAATAGTACAATAAGGCATAAGTGTTTTTAGTAGTATTTTTGCTGTTTTAAAAACTTTTGCTTAATCCTTTTCCTGGGGCTTTAGCCAGAAAAAATATAGGAGCGAAAGCAGGACTTCAGGTCTTGAAAACCCTTAAATTTCCTGCTTCTGAACAATAGGCTGATAATCATATAGAATTGTTTTGCTATTACAAATAAATGTATTAATTTTGCAAACCTTTTGGCAGAGAAGAGTTTCCATTAGGTATCAACTATTTATGTAAAACAACTTCTGTTTTTTCTATCGCTTTATGAAACTCAAGAAAAGCAGAATACAAATTTTTTATCAGCATGTCTGAACAATTAAAATCACAAGAAGAGTTTTTAGCAAATTTTAACTGGCATAACTTCGAAGAAGGTATCGATGCAGTAGATGAGAAAAACTTACAAGAATTCGAAGACTTAGTATCAAAAACTTTCATCGCTACAGATCAAGAAGAAGTAGTTGAAGGTGTAGTTGTTAGAATTACAGATAGAGACGTTATCGTTGATATCAATGCAAAATCGGAAGGTGTTATTTCTTTAAACGAATTCCGTTACAACCCAAACTTAAAAGTTGGTGACAAAGTAGAAGTATTAATCGACATCCGTGAGGACAAAACAGGTCAATTAGTATTATCTCACAGAAAAGCACGTACTATTAAATCATGGGATAGAGTTATTTCTGCAAACGAAACAGGAGAAATCGTTAATGGTTTTGTAAAATGCAGAACTAAAGGTGGTATGATCGTTGATGTTTTCGGAATTGAAGCTTTCTTACCTGGTTCTCAAATTGACGTTAAGCCAATTAGAGACTACGATGTATACGTAAACAAAATGATGGAATTCAAAGTGGTAAAAATTAACCACGAATTCAAAAACGTTGTTGTATCTCATAAAGCGCTTATCGAAGCTGATATCGAAGTACAGAAAAAAGAAATCATCGGTCAATTACAAAAAGGACAAGTATTAGAAGGTGTTGTTAAAAACATTACTTCTTATGGTGTGTTTATTGACTTAGGTGGTGTTGACGGATTAATTCACATTACTGACCTTTCTTGGAGCAGAATCAACCACCCAAGTGAAGTTCTTGAATTAGACCAAAAATTAAACGTTGTAATCCTTGATTTCGATGATGAGAAAACAAGAATTCAATTAGGACTGAAACAATTAAACGCTCACCCATGGGATGCTTTAGATGCTAACTTAAACATTGGTGATAAAGTAAAAGGTAAAGTAGTTGTAATCGCTGATTACGGTGCATTTATTGAAGTTGCTGAAGGTGTTGAAGGTTTAATCCACGTTTCTGAAATGTCATGGTCAACTCATTTACGTTCTGCACAGGATTTCGTAAAAGTTGGAGATGTTGTTGAGGCTGTTATCTTAACTTTAGATAGAGATGACCGTAAAATGTCATTAGGTATCAAACAATTGACTCAGGATCCATGGACTGACATTACTTCTAAATACCCAGTAGGTTCTAAACATACAGGTATCGTTAGAAACTTTACAAACTTTGGTATTTTCGTAGAATTAGAAGAAGGAATTGATGGATTAATTTACATCTCTGACTTGTCTTGGACTAAGAAAATCAAACACCCATCTGAATTTGTAAATGTTGGTGAAAAACTTGATGTAGTAGTATTAGAATTAGATGTTGAAGGACGTAAATTATCTTTAGGTCACAAACAAACTACTGCTAATCCTTGGGATCAGTATGAAGATTCTTTCGCTGTAGGAACTATCCACAATGGTGAAATTTCTGAAATCGTTGACAAAGGAGCTACTGTAGAATTCGGAGATGATATCGTTGCTTTCATTCCTACTCGTCACCTTGAAAAAGAAGACGGAAAGAAATTGAAAAAAGGTGATACTGCTGATTTCAAAGTAATCGAATTCAACAAAGAATTCAAAAGAGTAGTTGCTTCTCACACTGCTATCTTCCGTGAAGAAGAAGAGAAAAATGTGAAATCTGCAACTGAAAATACTTCATCTAACTCTTCTACAAATGCACCAGCTGCAACTTTAGGAGATAACAATGATGTATTAGCTGCATTGAAAGCTAAAATGGAAAAAACTGAGAAAAAATAATTTCTAAGTTTCCTCTAAATAGAAAGTCCCACAGCAATGTGGGACTTTTTTTTGTCTTATGCATTTAATTTTAACAAATAAAGTTGTGTTATAGTCTTAAAAAGTTATTTTTGTTAAAATTTTATATATGAAAAAACTCTACTTTTTAGTTCTGCTTATGGCTTTGTTTTTTTTTAATGTTTTGAGTGCGCAAGTTATTAATTTTCCTGATGCTAAATTAAAAGCAAAACTTTTAACTGCAGCTGCCGGAAATACTGTACCGGTTGCATCTATACAATATGTTAATCAAGGATATCCGACTTATTATAATAAGATTGATACAAATAATGATGGTGAAATTCAAATTAGTGAAGCATTATTAATTAAATCATTAAATATTTCTAATGCAAATATTACTGATTTAACAGGTTTATCATATTTTAGTAATTTGCATACACTTTTTTGCCATAGTAATAAAATATCAAATTTATCTGAACTTAACTCAATTCCAAGTTTAGTGCAATTTCAAATGAATTACAATACTGGTTTAAATCAAATTGATTTATCTAATTTAATTAATTTAAAAACACTTACTTGTATATCTGATAATTTAACCCTGCTAAATGTTTCTAACAATGTAAGTTTAGAAAGTATTTCTTGTCAAGATAATAAACTTACTTCGTTAGATGTATCAAATTGCCCCAATTTAAATTGGTTAGTATCTTTTTATAATCAGTTAGAATTTTTAAATATTAAAAATGGCAACACCAAAAATTGGTCAAATTTATCTATTCATAATGGTGAACGATATTTAAGATATATATGTTCAGATGAAGAAGATGTATCGTTGGTTCAAAATAAGACTTCAAATTTACCAAATTGTCATGTAAATACTTATTGTAGTTTTACACCTGGAGGTACGTTTTATACTATTGAAGGTAACCAAAAATTAGATTTTTTAAATGACGGTTGTGATAGTGATAATAATTTAATTCCATATTTCAAATACTTATTAAATGATGGTGATTCTACTCAAATACTATTTGCAAACAATTTTGGATCCTATTATATTCCTGTGCAAGCTGGAGAATACACGCTAACACCACTACTGGAAAATCCAACCTATTTTTCTATAACTCCTCAAAATATTACAGTTAATTTTCCAACACAAACTAGTCCGTTTATTCAAAATTTCTGTGTTTCTACTTTTGACAAACATGATGTTGAAGTAATAGTTGTTCCTATTAATTCTGCCAGACCAGGCTTTGAGTCTAATTATAAAATCATTTATAAAAACAAAGGAAACAGAATAGAAAACGGGACAATTAATTTACAATTTAAAGATGCAGTTTTGGAATTGGTTGTTGCTAGTCCCATAGTTTCGACTCAAACTGAAGGTAACTTATCCTGGATTTTTTCTAATTTAAAACCATTTGAAACTAGAGAAATTACTTTTACATTAGATGTAAATTCGCCGATGGAGATACCTGCGGTAAACAACGGTGATATATTAAAATTTGTAACAACAATAGTATCACAAAGCACAGACGAAACTCCAATTGATAATACATTCACTTTAAACCAAACAGTTGTAGGTTCTTACGATCCTAATGATAAAACTTGTTTAGAAGGTTCTGTTATTACTCCAAGTTTAATTGGCGAATATGTTCATTATATGATTCGTTTTGAAAATACTGGAAATTATCCAGCTCAAAATATTGTTGTAAAAGATATGATTGATTTGTCAAAATTCGATATTTCTACCTTAATTCCAACCAGTTCAAGTCACTCATTTGTAACTAAAATTTCAGGAGAAAATAAAGTAGAATTTATTTTTGAAAACATATATCTTCCTTTTGATGATGCCAATAATGATGGTTATATTGCTTTTAAAATTAAAACAAAGCCAACGCTTGTTGTTGGAGATTCATTCACAAACGAAGCTAATATCTATTTTGATTATAATTTTCCGATACTTACCAATAAAGCAACATCAAAATTTGAAGTCACTTTAGGTACTAAGGATTTTGAATTCTCTAATTATTTTACTTTGTATCCAAATCCGGCTAAAGATGTTTTAAATATTAGTACTATACAAAGTATAGAAATACAATCATTAGCAATTTATGATATTTTAGGACAATTGGTTATTGCGGTACCAAATGCAAAATCGGTTTCTAATATTGATGTTTCGAAGCTTAAAACGGGCAATTATTTTATAAAAGTAAAATCAGATTTAGGAAATTCAAGTATGAAATTTATTAAGCAATAAAAGTTTTTATATATAAAAAGTCCCACAGCAATGTGGGACTTTTTTTGTTTCGGGATTTTCTTGTTTTGTTGTCTTTTCATATAGCCCGTGGTTTCAACCATGGGATAACGAAATTATTTAGCGGCAAGTAATTTCGATTCTTCGGGACTAAACTCATTGACAATAGCGTAAGTATCAATTTTCGCGATAGTCATTTCGTCTAAAATATCTATTAAATTTTTATAATTACATTCTTTACTGGGTTTTATAATGACAATAATTCCGTTACCTGGCTTACCTACATTTGCTGAATATTGAAGCATAGACTTATTTCTAGCAAACAATTCCTGACGAATACCATTTTTGCCATAATTTATCTCTTTTGGAGGAACTAATGGAATTTCTAAAATACCTAGGTAAGAGACTAATCTATTGTCGCTTCCTAACAAAATAGTCATAACTCTTCTTTCTGTTCCGCAACCTGAATAAGCCCTAATACAAGTCCATTCATTATCAGGCAAACTTAAATCCGCCACTTTAGGTTTCGCCAACTCAATTGTCACCATAAAAAAGATGATCAATAAAAAAGAAACACTCACCATTGCGGTTAAATCAACTCTTGTACTTAGCTTTTTACTTCTTACTTTTCTATCATTTGTATTTGATGTCATAACGAATGTCTTTTAGATGAATTAAGAATATAATTGCATTACTTTATGCTAAAATGTTAAATAAATATAAAAAATAAAAAATAGCTATGGTTGAAAAATTCTAAATTGTTTTCCATTCCTGAAAATCTGGTTCAATATAAAGCCATTTTACATCTGGACGTTTTGTACGTAGTTTATCTTCAAAAGCATTGATTAACAAACTAATACTTTGAGTAGTGAGATCAGGAACAATTTTTATTTTGATACAAACTAAAACTTCTCCGGGACCTTGCTGAACAGTTCTGCAGTTTAAAACTTCGGCGATTTTATTTTCTGCTTTAGCAATCTCCTGTATAATTTCTAAGATTTCAGGATCGGCACTTTCTCCAATCAATAATGATTTTACTTCACTTGCCAGAAAGATCGCAACAGCAATCAACACGATTCCGATGCAAAGAGAACCGATGGCATCATAACGGCTGTCGCCTGTATAATGTGATACCAACAGCGCAATTAAGGCCAAAAACAACCCCAAAACAGCTGCTGCATTTTCCCCAAAAATAATGATCAAATCGCTGTCTTTTGTAACGTGCAGGTAGCGAAAAAAGGAAATTAATTTTTTACGTTTTCGAATTTCTATAATGTTAGATATCATGGCATAACCTTCCATTACAATAGAAAAAAGAATAATTCCAATCGCCCAGCCAATATTATGAACGGGTTCGGGATTGTTATACTTGTGTACGCCTTCATAAACGGAAAACATTCCCCCAATAGAAAACAGCAGCATAGCCACCATAAACGACCAGAAATAAACGGATTTTCCATATCCAAACGGATGTTCTGAATCGGCATCTTTTTTGGCTTGTTTTACACCAAGCAGAAGCAAAAGCTGATTGGCGCAATCTGCTGTAGAGTGAATTGTTTCAGCCAGCATTGCACCGGATCCGGTCATAAATGCCGCAAATCCTTTTGATACGGCGATGGCCACATTTACCAATAAACTTTGAATTATATGTTTTGTTCCTTGATCGGCTTGGTTTTGATTTTCCATTAAAATTGAATTTTATACTTAAAATTAGTGATAATAAAAAGACTAAAGTCATTCTGATTTTAAAAATAATCAAAAATAATTTTAAGGATTAAAGCCTTGTTTTACAGACTTATTTGAGGATCTTTTATCTTTTTTTAATCTTTTTTACATATTTAGTAAAACCAAAACAATTATTACTCCGTAAATGAGCTTATAACTTAAAAATATTTAATCATGAAAACTAGAAAATTTTTAGCCGTAGCAATCTTAGCATTAGGATTTGGATTTACATCATTTGCACAAAAAACCGTAATGGTTGGTGGAGCCGCAATGTACCCAAACAAAAATATTATTGAAAATGCCGTAAATTCAAAAGACCATACTACATTAGTAGCTGCTGTAAAAGCTGCCGGGTTAGTTGAAACTTTAGAAGGTAAAGGCCCATTTACCGTTTTTGCCCCTACAAATGAAGCGTTTGCTAAATTACCTGCCGGAACTGTTGAAACATTATTGAAACCTGAAAACAAAAAAATGTTGCAAACAATCCTGACTTATCATGTTGTTGCTGGTAAATTAAATTCATCAGATATTGCTAAAGCTATTAAAGCCGGAAAAGGAAAAGCAACTTTTAAAACTGTTAGCGGAGGTACTTTAACCGCCTGGATGAAAGGAAAAGATTTATACATCAGCGACGAAAGCGGTAATAAAGCTAAAGTTACTATTGCAGATGTAAATCAGTCTAATGGTGTAATTCATGTAGTTGATACAGTATTATTGCCAAAGAAATAATAGCAATATAATTTTACAAAAAAAGTCCTGTATTTACAGGACTTTTTTTGTTTAATCAATTTTATAAAAAATTATCTCTTAGCAGTTAAAGTTGATCCGACAGAAGCAATAACAACACAAACCACAGCCAAAATCTCATAAAAATTCAGGTGTTCCTGTAAAAATACAAAAGCACAAATAGAAGCTGCCGCAGGTTCTAAACTCATTAAAATACTAAAAGTTCGGGGAGGGAGTTCACCCAGGGCTTTCATCTCAAGAGTAAACGGAATAGCACTTGACAATAGCGCCAATGCGATACCCATCCCTAAAAGTTTAGGAGTAAGATTTGCTAAGCCATTTTCGTAAAAACCAAAAGGCAGAATTAAAATTGCTGCAAACAACATTCCGGTTGATACGGCCTGACCGCCATTCATGATTTGAGAAATCTTTCCACCTAAAACAATATAAGCTGCCCAAAGCCCTCCAGCCAAAAGAGCAAATAAAATCCCCAGTGCATTTACATTGTTATTTGTCCAGGGAGCGATTAAGGTGATTCCGATAGCAGCTAGTATCACCCAGCAATAATCAACTAAACGTCTAGAACCAATAATAGCCACTACTAATGGCCCAATAAATTCAAGTGTCACAGCTAACCCAATAGGTATTCTTTCTATCGCTAAATAAAAAATCAAATTCATAGCACCTAATGATAAACCATAAGGCACAACTATTTTCCATTGTTCAGGTGTTATTGCTTTTAGGTTTGGCCTGTAAGCTATTAATAAAATTATTGCCGAAACACCAATTCGTATCGAAGCCGTTCCTGCAGCTCCAATGGCAGGAAACAAGCTTTTAGCGATCGCTGCTCCGCATTGTACACTAATAATAGCCAGAAGTACCGCATAAATAGGCGGTATATTGAATTCTTTATTTTTCATGAGAAATTTGAAATGAAATCATAAGAAATGATTAGGAAAGAAACATTTCTTATTTTTTTAAGCGTTGTTGAAATGAAAGTCAACTATTTATAAAGAAACTTTAAATTATTCTAAAGCACGTTTTGTAACAAACGCACGATAACCAATAATAGCCATTTGCCATTTTTTTGCTTTCGAAATATCCAAACCTTGCCTTGTAAAACTTGGTAAAAGAAATTTATTTATTTTAGCTAAAATTTTATACATGGCAGATTAATTTTTACCAAAGATATAAAAAAAAGACTTTGCGATTAGGGAAAGTCTTTTTTGAATTAGAAGTTATTACCGGAGATTGATTTACGACTTTTTAGTTAAAGCCTTTTCTATTTTTTCAAGCATTTCTTTTGCATTAGAATTATCCGGTTTGAGTTCTAATGATTTTTTATAATTTTCTTTTGAAATTTCGAGCTGATTGTTTCTAAAATGACCATCAGCCAGACTGTCAAATGCATTTGCGGATTTTGGATTTTCAATTGCATTTAATTCCAAAACTTCGATACCATCCTTTAGTCTTCCGTAATCCATCAAAGTATAACCAATAACATTTAATCGATATTCAAAATCCCAATCTGGACGGCTCTTTTTTACATCCAAATAATTTTGTTTTGCTTTTGTGATTTCGAGTTTCAAAAAGTCTTGATTTATTTTCTCGCCAGCAAGATAGTAATCGTCTGTTAATGCTTTATCTATAATGGCAGCAACATGATTTATTACTTGACTCTGAACATACAAACCAGAATATTTATGTCCATTTGATAAAAATATAATTGTTAATTTGTTATCGGGAAATTTTCTAAAAGCAGTTTCATTTCCACCTGTAAAGCCATAAGAAAGAATTTTATTTACAGGAACAATTTCCCAACCGTAAGCAAAGCGATCTGTTTTGTTGGCAAACGGGAATGGTTCCCACATCGCATATTTAGTTTCTTTTTTGATATAAAAATCATTATCCAGATTTTGATTCCAGAGAATAAAGTTTTGTAATGTGATATTTAAACCATTGGCAGAATGTGCATCTAATCCGAAATTCGAAGTGTTTTTTATATATTTTTTAGTTTCAGTACTATAATTGTATCTCGGCGCACTATTAGGGACAGTCTCTCCAAAATTTGACGAAAAATAAGCACCTGATTTTATAGACGGAAATTGATTTTGTAAAATGTAATCTTCAAAAGTCTGACCCGTTATTTTCTCAATGATTTTAGTCAGAAATAAATAATTGGTTTGATTATAATTGTACTCATTTCCAGTTACGAACTCCATTGGTTTTTGCGAGAGTATTGTTATTTTTTGATCGAATGGCAATGTAATCGGAATATCTGGAAACATTATAATATTAGGTAGACCGGAAGAATGCGATAATAGATTTTTAACTTTAATTCCCTGCCATTCATTAGGCAGATTATCAAGATATTTAGAAACAGGGTCTTCTAATGACAATTTACCTTTCTCTATTAGCTGAAAAATCCCAACATTTGTTATTAGTTTTGTTGTGGAGAAAACTTTAAAAGCAGTGTTTTTATCCACTGCTTTATTTTCCTCCAGAGAAGCTTTTCCGAAATATTTTTCATAAATAATTTTTCCATCTTTAATGACCGCTAAGGCGACTCCGGGAATTTCATTTATTTTGATTACTTCTTCGATGTAATTATCAATTTTCTGTTCCATTAATTTTTTGTCATTTTTTTGACTAAACGACAAATTACATATAAATACGAATGACGCGACTAAGAAATATTTTTTCATCTATGAGGTTTATAATGCATTTAAAATTAAGACTTTCTGCAATCTCTCTCCATTCTCTTCAGTTCTCTTTCATGAAGCTTCATATCTTTCTCCTGCTGTTTCATATCTTTTTCATGTTGTTTCATATTTATTTCATACTGCCTCATATTCAGCTGATATTCTTTGGAGTCTTTACCATACTTTTGCTCCATGTCGGCATTAAATTTCTCCATCGCAAGTTCATATTTTGCCATCTCTTTCTCGTATACAACTTCTCTTTGTGACATAATTTCTTCTATCTGTTTCTCATAGGCTGACATATCCGGTTGAAAAGCCTCCCTCTTTTTTTCAAATTCCGCGATTTCCTTTTCAAACTTGGCCATTGCCACTTTATCTTTATGATTTGCTGGTGCTACAGGAGGCTTTGGCATTTTAGACATATCAGCATTAGGCGCCTGTGGCATCGGACCAGAAGGAAATACTGGAAGAGTTGGTGGTGTAGGAGGGGCCACAGGTACTGTACGAACATCAGGATTATTTGTTTCACTTACTTCTATAACGCGATTTGCCACAACCATTGGTTTATCAACGTCACCATCTGTAAATAAATTGATCTTTTTAGAACCATTATCTTCAGTTGAAACGACAATACCACAATTTTCAATAGCTTTATCTCCTTCAATATGAAAACTTTGTACTTGTCCAGCGCTTTTTTTAATATCAACTTTAATAGCGATCAATTCATTCGCTGAATTTCTTTTTACCTCAGATACAGCAATATCAATATTGTGATTTTTCTTTAATTTTTCAGCTATTTCTTTTAATTCCTGATCTGTTGTCGTTTTTTTGATTTTGTAAACATCAATTTGATCTTCTTTTTCGACAACTTCTTTACGTTCTTTTGTTTCTTTTTGCTGAGCTATTGTATTAATTTGAAACAATAGCACAAAAGCAATAAGTGCCGGAATTACAGCGTAATATTTCCAATAATTTCGTTTTTTTGATTGATTTTTGCTTAACATGACAATTCGTTTTTTGATTAATGATTGATAAAAATGATTGGTGATGGCAACACAACTTTCATGTGTTGTTATTTTTAAAAGCGTGTATTGATAGGCTTTTTTGTCTGATATTTTTTTGGCAGCTTCATTATCTGCAATAAATTCAAGGTTTTGCAGGATCGCTTTTTTATACAGCCACATGATTGGATTAAACCAGAATAATACACAAAATACCCTTGAGATTAAGACATCTACAGTATGATACTGATCACTATGCACTTTTTCGTGTTCGATAATATTTTCTAATTCTGAGTCCGTAAACATTGATGAGTTGTAAACGATATATTCAAAATAAGAAAAAGGAGCAATATTTTCTTTAATGTCAACAAATTTAAAATCAGCCTGTTGTTGTATTTCTTTGCCTTTTAAAACGGAATTCAGACTATAGAAATCAATAGCAAATTTTATGAGTAAGATTAAAAAACCGATAGTATAAATAGCGAGAAGTACGTAATTCCAATTAATATCAAAAGACTCTTTTTCGATAATATGGCGCAAAGAAACCTGAGAATTGTTTAGCGGGGAAATCGCATTTGTATTTAAAACATTAACAGGTGCCGGATCAATCCAAACTACTTTAGTATAAACTATAAAAGGCAAAACCACTGAAGTAACTAAACCGGCTAATAAAAACCATCTGTTACTATTAAAGAAGGTTTCTTTGTGCAATAAAAGATAATAAGCACAATAAAACAATACTAACAATGCGCTCGATTTTGCAATAAAAATAAAAAGTGCTTCCATAAAATTCGGATTATTTCTTCTTCTTTAATTAATCAGTTTTTTCATAACTCTAGTTTTGCCCAATGAATTATTTTCTGGTTTCAATTATAATAACACCATTTTTTCCTTGCTCGCCATACTTTACAATTGCGTCAATTCCTTTATAAACATCCATGCTTTTTATATTTAGTTCCTGAAGATCATCAGTTGTTATTTTGTCATTGACAACAACACCATCTACAATTACTAATTGTTCTAAATTTTTCTGAGATCCTGATTTTTTAGAAGATATCTCAACTATCGTTCCTGCTTTAGCATTATCATTCACACTTACAGTAACAGAACTATCGACATTTGTACTTACATCAGTATTGACATTAGTTGTACCAGTGTTTGCACTAACATTTTCATTAGTATTAGAATTAGATTTAACATTGTTATCAGAATTAGAATTGGTTTTTGTAGTAATTGAATTAGTGTTCTTACTTGTAGTTATGACTGTTTTTAGCTTTTTGTGAGTTGCATTCTTTTGATTTTCATCCGTCCCATTACCTGTTTGAAAACCAACTTCTTTGCCACCGTCTTTGTCTGTTGTAACGACTATCCCGAAATCTTTGATGGTTTGATGTCCTCCTGTCTGAATTGATTGTGTTTCCTGATTGCCGTTTTTGATATTAATTTTAATTGATATAAGATCGCTTTCGGTATTTCTTTTTATGTCAGAAGCTTCAAAGTCAATATTATGAATTGTTTTTAATCTCTCTTTGATTTCTTTTAATTCAGTGTCTGTAGAATTCTTTTTGATTTTGTAAAGATCAACAGATTTAATTTTATCTGAAAATTCTTTTGCTGCCAATACTTTATCTTTTGCAATTACTTCCACCTGAAATAAAAACATAAAGACTACAAGTGCTGGAATTACGGCATAAAACTTCCAGTAATTTCTCTTTTTTGATTGGTTTTTGTTTAACATAATGATTCGTTTTTTGATTAATGATTGATAAAAATGATTGCTAATGGCAACACAATTTTCATGTGTTGTTATTTTTAAAAGCGTGTATTGATAGGCTTTTTTATCTGATATTTTTTGTGAAGCTTTATGGTCTGCAATAAATTCAAGATTTTGCAAAACGGCTTTTTTGAACAACCAGATAATTGGGTTGAACCAAAACAAAACACAGAATAATCTTACTATTAAAACGTCTGCCGTGTGATTTTGTTCGCTATGCACTTTTTCATGCTCAATAATACTTTCTAATTCTGACTTGGTATAGAATGATGAATTGTATACGATATAATCAAAGTAACAGAAAGGAGCAATGTTGTCCCTGGTATCTATAAACTTAAAGTCAGCTTTTTGTTGTATTTTCTTTCCTCTTAAAACAGCATTTAAACTTTTAAAATCCATTAGAAATTTAAACACAAAAAACAGAAGGCCAATGTTGTAAACCGCTAGTGTTATAAAACTCCAATTGATTTTAAAGGAGTCTTCTAGTGGTTGATTGACAGTAAGTTGAGAAAGACCGAAATCCTCCATTGGCGCAGGAGTTATCCAGATAGTCTTAGTGTAAACTATAAAAGGTAAAATTATTGAAGTAAATAAACCAGCCAATAAAAACCATCTGTTGCTATCAAAGAATGTCTCTTTTCGCAATAGAAAATAATAAGCACAATAAAACAAAACTATTAGTCCACTGGATTTTGCGATAAATACGAAAAGTGCTTCCATAGATGATTATTTTTCTTCTTTTGGATTTTCAATCATAGCTAAAATTTCACGTAATTCTGCCGCGGAAATTTTTTCTTCTTTAGCAAAAAAAGAAACCATATTTTTATAAGAACTATTAAAATAGTTTTCAATTGCAGTATTCATATACTTCTTACTGTAGGTCTCTAAAGTAATTACAGGATAATACTGGTGCGTGTTTCCAAATGCATTGTGACCAACAAAACCTTTCTCTTCAAGGTTTCGTATAATAGTCGATAATGTATTATAATGTGGCTGATCTTCAGTTATCTCTGCCTGAACTTCTTTTACGAATGCTTTTTTTAGCCTCCATAAAATGTGCATAATTTCCTCTTCTTTGTTTGTTAGCTTTTGCATGTTTTGTAATTTTAATTCAAACCTACAACTATTTTTTTAGTTACACAACTATAAAAATAGTTATTTAACTAAAAAACACGTTTGAATTACTTTTAAGGCGCAGAAAATCCATTCTTAACTGTTTAATTTAAAGGTTGAAATGATGATAAAAAAAAATTTACCGCAAAGTTCGCAAAGCTATAGTTGATATAGCTTTGCGAACTTTGCGGTAAAATTTAGAAAGTAATTTAAATTTAGTATTTAAGAGATTTTTTCCCGTAGCAATGCTTTCTTAATCCAGAAGCAACAAAGCGTTGCCATAACCCCAATAATAGCCATAAAGAACCAATTGATTTGATAACCGAATCGGGAAATAATTTCGAATCCAACTTTTGAACTTACGATATGAGCCAGGCTAAAACTCATCGTATAAAGCGCCATATAACGACCTTCCTGACCTTTTGGTGCCCGGCTTAAAGCAAAAGCATTAGAGAACGGAAAGGTTAAAATCTCGCCAATCGAAATGCAAACCATACTAATCACCAGTATTCCGGCCCAAACATTTATTAGCAATAAAAAGAAACTGGAAGCCATTATAAAGGATCCCAGAATAATAATTCTTATTTTAGGAAAACCTTTTCTCTCCATAAAACCAACCGTTGGCATTTCCAAAGCAAAGATTAAAAGTCCGTTTAAAGTCATTAATAAACCCGTTTGAAATTCGGTCAGGCCAAACTTCTCATTATGATATAAAGGTAAAGTTGTAAAAAGCTGAAAGAAAATCATAGCGGTTACAAAACTCACAAATAAGAAAACCCAAAAGATTTTATCATGAAAAACAGATTTAGTATTTAGAGCACTCTCTTTTTTATCGTCATGAACAACTTTTTTCTTTTCCTTAACTAATAAAGCAAAAATCGAAATCGAAACAATACAGGATGCGCCATCAATCCAGAACAAACCTGAATAACCAATTCCCATAATAATCAAACCACCTAAAGCCGGTCCGGCAGCAAAGCCAAGATTTACTGCCAAACGCACCAAGGTCAAGGCTCTTGTTCTGTTTTCGGGTTTGGCATAAGCGCCCAACGAAACAAACATAGCCGGACGAAACATATCAGCAATAACCATTAAGAAAAACATCGCCATGCATAATGCCCAAAAAGAAGTAACGTATTGTATGAAGAAAAGGGAGACCCCACTGGTGAACAAACTAAAAATCATGATTTTATAAAAACCAATTTTATCAGATAATTTTCCGCCCAGCCAGGAACCTAACATTGAACCCAGACCAAATGCCACCATAATCCAGCCCACTTGGTTATAAGTAAACTGAAGATCTTCTTTTAAATATTTTGACAAAAAAGGAAGTACCATGGTACCGGCACGATTAATAAAAGTAACTATAGCAAGTATCCAAATTTCTCTTGAGAATCCTTTAAAATTATTGATGTAGTGACGAAAAGCGGTTTTGAGCATTATAAATAAGTTATTTGCAACAAAGTTAGGAAACTTTGTACGGATGAGCGGTTGCTGCTTTGTTACTTTTAAACTATTTTTGCTCAAAATTTCCAAGATGAAAAATATTATTGCTTTTTTAGTATTGCTAATCGTTAATTTCTGTTTCAGTCAAAATAAATTTGATCAAAAAGAAACTGAAAAATTTCAAAAGACAATTAATAGTGAATATGCTGATGCTAAGACTAGTCCTTTAATGGAAGAAGATTTAAAAACATTTAAAAGTTTAGATTTTTATCCTATAAATGCTGAATATTTTGTGGTTGCCAAATTTGAAAAAGCAAAAAATGAAAAGGTTTTTGAGATGAAAACAACCGGAACAAGAACTCCAAAATACATTAAGTACGGAACATTATATTTTACTTTGGACGGTGTTGCTTTAAAATTGAATGTATATCGAAATATTGAACTTTCAAAAACAGCGGAATATAAAGATCATTTATTTTTACCTTTCTCCGATTTGACTTCTGGTAAAGAAAGTTATATAGGGGGAAGATACATCGACTTAAAAATTCCGAAGGGAAATACTATTGCAATTGATTTTAATCAGGCTTACAATCCGTATTGCGCTTATAACCATAAATACTCTTGTCCGCTTGTTCCTTTAGAAAATGACTTGAATGTAGCAATTAAAGCAGGGGTAAAAACATTTCATTAATGGAATTCTTTAATTTTCATACCCATCAATTTACGAATCAATCCAATATTTTGGAAATGGTCAATCAATATCCGCAAGAATTTGATGCTTCACTTCCGTATTATTCTATTGGAATTCATCCGTGGTATATTCAGGAAGACAGAATTGATGAAGATTTGAAAATCATAGAAGATAAATTACAAACCAAAAGTTGTTTAGCAATTGGAGAATGTGGTTTAGACAAACGAATTGAAATTCCTTTAGCACTACAAATCATAGTTTTTGAAAAACAATTGGCTTTGGCCGAAAAATACAAAAAACCAGTGGTTATACATTGTGTTGCCGCTTATCAGGAAGTAATTGCCATTAAGAAGAAGATGAAAGTTACGGTCCCGATGGTAATTCACGGTTTTTCAAAAAATAGTCAAATTGCGCATCAGCTCATTACGGCAGGATTTTACATTTCGTTTGGAAAATATTTACTAAGAAATCCAGATTTAAAAACCGTCTTTGAGAACGTTCCAAACAATAGATTCTTTCTCGAAACTGATACAATCGAAGAAGGAATTGAGGAGGTTTACAGCAAAGCATCTGATTATAAGAATATAGCAATGAAGGAATTACAAGGGATTATTTCAAGTAATTTTGAAGTATTATTTAAGGATAAAAGTAATAAGTAAAAGAAAAAAGTAAGAATTGGAACTTCAAACCTGAAACCTGAAACAAAATTTTAAAACAAACAAAAATAATAAAGAAGATATGGCAGAGTGGACAGAAAGAGCCGAGCTTTTATTTACAAAAGAAGGATTACAAAACCTGCAAAACTCTAATGTTTTGGTAGTAGGTTTAGGAGGAGTTGGATCATTTGCAGCTGAGTTTTTGGCGAGAGCAGGAGTAGGGAACATGACCATTGTAGATGGCGATGTAGTAGACATTACAAATATTAACAGACAATTACCTGCTTTGCACTCTACTGTTGGACAGCCAAAAATTACCATAGTAGGAGATCGATTAATGGATATTAATCCGGAATTGAAGCTTACGCGTGTACAGGAATTTTTATCTCCGGAAAGAGCTTTTGAGATTGTTTCTGCTGATTTTGATTATGTTTTGGATTGTATTGACAGTATAACTCCAAAGTTAAATTTAATCATTGGAGCAAAACGTAAAAGAGTAAAAATCATTAGCAGCATGGGCGCTGGTGGAAAAATGCTGGCTTCTAAAGTAAAAGTGACAGACATCTCTAAAACCATAAACTGTTACTTTTCGAAAGCAATCAGAAAGCGCTTAAAAGCAGAAAAAATAAACAAATTAAAGGTAGTTTTTTCCTCAGAAATCCAGGACGAAAAAAGCTTAAAACTAACTGACGGGAAAAATTTCAAAAAATCATTTTACGGAACAAACAGTTATATGCCGGGATTATTTGGCCTGCATGCTGCTGAAACCGTGATTAGACATTTGCTGAAGAAGGAATAGACAGATTGACTAAGATGCTAAGGACCGAAGTTGCTAAGTTTGCAACTAAAAATAATTCCTGAACAACTTTACCAAAGTTAAGTCAGGCAGAAAAACCGAAACAAAAGCTTAGCGACTTAGAATCTTACAACTTTATCAGCTAAAAAACTTAGAGCATTAGCAACTCAGAATCTTACTAACTTAAAAAGAATGATAAAAACAGTAATTTTTGATATGGATGGTGTAATTGTAGACACTGAACCAGTTCACCGTTATGCTTATTACAAACAATTTTCAGAATTAGATATTACAGTAACCGAAGAAATGTACACTTCGTTTACCGGATTTTCGACCCGTAATACATTTCAGACCTTAAAGGGATTTTTTCCAACGATAGAACACGAAGTAGAAGATTTGATACAAAGAAAAAGAAGTATTTTTAATGATGCCTTCGATACCAAAGAAGATTTGTATTTATTGGAAGGAGTAGAAGATTTAATTAAGGATTTATACGCTAACGGAATACAATTAATTTTAGCGTCGTCAGCTTCAAAAGTGACCATTGATCGTGTTTTTACAAGATTCAATTTGCATCAGTATTTTACTGACATCGTTAGTGGTGAAGATTTTCCGCAATCAAAACCTAATCCGGCCATTTTTTTACACGCCGCTTCATTGTCGATTGCTCCAAAAGAGAATTGTATTATCATTGAAGACAGTACTAATGGTGTAAAGGCGGCAAAAGCAGCAGGGATCTTTTGTATAGGATACAACAGTCTTCATTCTAAGATGCAGGATTTATCAGAAGCGGATTTGATTATCAATCATTTTAGCGAATTAAACGCTCAAAAAATATCACAGTTAAAGGGCTGAATTATAGAAAATTTAACATTTGTTCGCTAATTGAATTTGTAAATTTGAACAAACAAATAAACTCAAAATGAAAAAACTACTTATTGCATTAGCCATTATTCTGGCTCCTTTTGCTACAGAAGCACAAATAAAAACTCCGCAAGCGAGCCCTAAAGGATACATCAAACAAACCGTTGGATTAACTGATGTTGAAGTGACCTATTCAAGACCAGGCGCCAGAGGAAGGGCGGTATTCGGAAATTTAGTGCCGTTTGGTAAATTATGGAGAACCGGAGCAAATGAAAACACGATCATTAACTTTAGTGACGATGTAGTAATCGATGGTAAAACATTAAAAAAAGGAAAATATGCAATTTATACCATTCCTAAAATCGAAAGCTGGGAAGTAATTTTTTACCTTTCGACAGACAACTGGGGATTGCCTGAAAACTGGAGTGATTCATATGTAGCTTTAAGAACTACTGTAAAAGAAGATGCCTTACCGACACCATTAGAGACTTTTACCATTGGAATTAATGGTTTAGATCCAAATTTTGGATACTTGGATATGGCTTGGGAAAACTCTCATGTAGCTTTAAAATTTGAAGTTCCAACTGCAAAAATCGCTACTGCAAGTATCGAAAAAACATTAGCAGGACCAACTTCGAATGATTATTTTGCTGCAGCTACTTATTTGTTTCAATCCAACGGAAATATCGAAACTGCCAGAACTTATGTAGATAAATCATTAGATATGAGTACTGAGAAACCATACTTTATCCTAAGATTAAAAGCACAGATTCAAGCCAAGCAAGGAGACAAAAAAGGCGCTATCGAAACGGCAAAAGCATCACTTGCTGCTGCTGAAGCGGCTAATAATCAGGATTATGTAAAACTAAATAAAGACAGTATTGCTGAATGGAGCAGATAATTCTTTAAATTCCAAAACATAAAAAAATTCCAAATTCCAAAGCTTTTAGAAGTTTTAGTATTTGGAATTTTTACTTTAATAGAGTTTGTTTTTTTTGTCATCTCGACGCACAAGGAGAGATTGCACTAGAAACTCAGCAAAGATTATCCAGTATAAACGATTTCTTCCACTCAAAGAACAGGACAAAAAACGAATAAGATCAATTCATACTTGGCGATTCCGGAATTTTGATGCTTCTCTTGATTTTCTTTACGATTAAGAGATAGAACGTAATTCCTCCCAAGATTATAAGCAATGCGATTTGTAGTTGCCCCAGACTATTATTTTTACTATACATGGCGTTAGCACTTGCCAATTTTGCTTTTCCTTCCTGAATCTGAATTTGGGATAAAGATTCTAATGTTATCAAAGCTTCATGACTCAAAACAGCAATTTTACTCCAGTCTTTGCTCGCAACATGTTTGTTTATTTCTCTACAGGAAAGTAAAAAAGCATCAAAATACTGTTTTTCTTTATTAGTTAAAACCGTCTTCGCATACAAATCATCAATAGTATGAATAATGCTTAAGGTATGAATAATTTCATTTTTCTTAATAGTATCGCTTAAATCCAGTTTTTCAGCTTCTGCTTTTATAAAATGAAGTTCCTTAGAATATTGAAAGATATAATGTGCCACAACCAAACGATCCTTGTAAATAGCATTAATATTTTCATTTACGTTTTTTGAATTGAGAAGTGTATTAAAATTACCCAACAAAATTATTAGCATCACAATAAGTAAAATAAAAGCAGCCTTGGTTTTATTGCTGTATTTTTTTAAGTCTTTCATAGTGATGCGTTTTTGGCTGATTTAAAGAATGGTCGTTTTTCAAAGATATCACTTTTGATGAAGAATCAAAACTATAGATTACTACAATCTTTGTCAAAAACGTATCTTCAAAATTGGTCTGTGCATTTTTGTCATCCCGTTCATATGGATGACAATGATGGTGTTTTTTTTGTTTGAAATACTTTTTAACTTCCTTGGGTTTTTAAAAGGAATGTTCCTTACAGTCTTGGGTTTTATATCTTGACAAAGATATATTGGTTGATTTTTTGAACTTTACGTAGAGAACATGAAAACTTTAAGATTAGAATTTTCAGGAGCTGTTTCCTGCTGTATGCTATATCTTTTTCTGGCTAAAGAAGCCAGAAAAAGGATGCCGCTCCCATCAGGGCTAAGGATTTAGTGCATCATTTAACTTTTAGAATTATAGTACGTTTTTTAGGTAATACAGCTGTAAATATTTTATATCGAAGAATTAGGCTTTAATACCATTGATTTTAAATAGTTATTCCAAAACCACCTCTTCAGAATATGGTTCTTTTCTAAAAAACAAAAATTGTATTAGTAATGACAACACAATAGTCAAAATAGCCCCAATAAAATTCAGCCATAAATACCCTAATTTTTCCTGACGGTAAATCATGAAATAATAAATGATAAATATAGTTGCCTGACTGATAATAGCACTAATAAACATGGCTTTTGCCTTTACGCGACGGAGATAAAATCCAACGAGAAAAATTCCTAAAACCGTTCCGTAGAAAATAGAACCAATGATGTTTACCAACTGAATCAGGTTTTCAAACAAAGTACCTACACAAGCAAAAAGTATGGCTACAATTCCCCAAAACAGGGTAAAAAACTTAGTGGCATACAGATAATGCTTATCCGATTTCTCGGTTTTTAAATTGCGTTTATAGATGTCAATTGCTGTTGTAGAAGCCAAAGCGTTTAATCCTGAAGCTGTTGATGACATTGCCGCCGAAAGAATTACAGCTAATAACAAACCAATAAGTCCTTTGGGCAAATAATTCAGGATAAAGTGAAAAAACACATAATCTTTATCATTAGTTTCACTACGTGGGTCAGCTCTTAAAATGATTTCTTTGGCACGATCGCGTAAATCTTTTTCCTTGTTGGACAAAGTCACTAATTCTTTACGTAAAATCGGATTATCAAAATCCTGATTCAACTGATCGATATACAATAAATTGATTACTTTTTTATCTTCAGAAAGGTTGCTTAGTTTTTTTTCTAAAGAATGATATTCTTCTTTATAAGGTGATTTTTCAATCACCGTTTTATTATTCGGATTAAAATTTAGGGGTACGGGATTGAATTGAAAAAAGACAAAAACCATAACTCCTGTTAGCAGAATAAAAAACTGCATGGGCACTTTTAAAAGCCCGTTCATAATCAATCCCATTTGACTTTCACGAATTGATTTTCCGGACAAATAACGTCCAACCTGAGACTGATCCGTTCCAAAATAGGCAAGAGCAAGGAAGAAACCACCAGTTATTCCGCTCCAAAATGTATATTTTTCCTCAGGATCAAATGAGAAATTTACAATATTCATTTTATCGTTTGCACCGGCAATATGCAAGGCACTTGTAAAAGTCATGTCGTTTGGCAAGTAGTGTAAAATCAGGAAAAAAGTAATAAACATTCCCGACATAATCACAAACATTTGTTGTTTTTGCGTGACGTTTACAGCTTTTGTCCCTCCTGAAAAAGTGTAAATAATCACCAGAACACCAATCATGATGTTCATTAAAGTTAAATTCCAGCCTAAAAGTGCTGATAAAATAATTGCGGGAGCATAAATGGTCAATCCTGTTCCTAAACCTCTTTGCACTAAAAATAGAATTGCAGCGAGTGAACGCGTTTTTAAATCGAATCGTTTCTCTAAAAATTCGTAAGCTGTAAAAACTTTATTTTTATGGTATAGCGGAATAAATGTCACACAAATAACTATCATAGCGATTGGCAATCCAAAATAGAATTGCACAAAACCCATTCCGTCATGATAAGCCTGTCCAGGAGTAGATAAAAAAGTAATAGCACTGGCCTGTGTCGCCATTACCGAAAGCCCAACAGTGTACCAGGGCGTTTCATTGTTTCCTAAAATAAAATCCTCGACATTTTTACTTCCTTTGGTTTTCCAGGATCCATATCCAACAATAAATAAAAGCGTTACAATCAGTACGATCCAATCAAATAGTTGCATAGGTTATGAGTATAATTTCATGATTAAGAAAAAAATAACAATGTAAATAGCGTTGACTACCAGTACATAAGTGTAGCTTTTTTTCCATTTTTTTGTTTTTTTAGCTTCCATATTTTGAATGTTCTATTTCTTTAATTCTTGCTTTGGAGTTTCTATGGGCTGTTTTAATGAAATCATATTCGATAATAATCGATATGCTCCCGGAACACCTTCCGGTAATTCCCTGAAAAAACTCAAACTGGTGTAAATATAGTATCCTTTTCCGTATGGAGCGACCAAAAGTGCCCCATCTTTAGGCGATTCACCTTTGTCATGCGAAGACAGAATAGGAGTGAAGGCAGGATCGTATTGATCCGGATAATTTAAACCCTGCTCTTGTGTCCAGCCTTCGAAATCTTTTGTACTGATTTTGTTTGGCGTATTCAAGATAGGATGATTGGGCGCAAGAAAAGTAACCTTAGCATTTTCTTCAGTTACACGATCATTTGATATTCTTAAAGGGTAGGGTGCAATTTGATCCGTTACTGTCTTACCATAAGTATTATATTGTACAATCATGTTTTTACCACTTTTCACAAAGTTGAAAAGTATCTTTTGCTTGTGAGCCAAAGCATTTACAGTGTTATAAGCACGAATTCCGGTAATCACAACATTAAAAGAATCCAGCTTTTCAGGGGTAATCTCTTCCGGTTTTATGAGGGTAACTTTATAGCCCATTTGTTCTAAGCTTTCAGGAACTTCATCACCCGCTCCCATAATATAGGCAATTGCGTCACCATTTGTTTTTAAATCAATTCGAATGCTCTTTGATTCTGCCGGTTTTAAAACCATTTGTTTGGTGATATGATTGTAGTCAATAATTGTTTGATCTTTGTCAAAACGTTTATTGTCTACAATTGCAATACTTTTTGCTACAGCTTCTTCCGGATTTACGGGAGGTGTAACTTCAAAATAAAAGATTTGTTCATTTCCTTTTTTCTCTAAGGTAAAAGGAATTTCTTTTGGAGAAACACTCCAGCTTTTAGGCAATTCTAAATGTAAATCACCTTTAATTTCGTCTTTTCCGGCACGTACTTTTACAGGAACCATTTTACTTTTAGTAGTTCCGAAAATCAGAACTTTTTCTAAAATCGAAGTAGTAACTTCAGGAACGATGTCAAGAAAATTATACATTTCGCCTTTTACACCATCATTGTATTTGTACACCACTGTACGTTCCATCGGAATTTCAACACCATTTATTTTGACATTAAAAATAACTTTTACTTGTCTGATAATATCCGGAATACCGATATTTTCCTGATTCGAAACCGTATACATTCCTACAGTTGCTTTTTCTTTCAGCCAGTAAGGCTGCGTATATTCAATTGTATCCGGAAGCTTAACCTGTAAGTTTATTTTTTGATCGTTATTGTTTTTAAGCAGAATATTTTGAACCGTATTTTTATTATCAGGCAATGAAGTCACACTCGTCAGTTGCATCTCTACAGGAGACCTGTTGACAGCTTCAAGGCTAAGTCTCAACGTACTTCCCGGAGTTGCCTCCTGTTCGCTGGCAACGGCTTCCAAATACAAACCGGAACACGACGCGATAATGTTTTTTATGGCGGCAGCTTTTAAAGTTTTCCAATGGTCATCTTCCAAAGCTTCGATCATTGTATAAGCTTTTACCAAATCCGGGATACTGGCAGAAGGATTGCTAAAATCATATTTTTTGATAATAGCAGAGATTAAATCTCCAATTGGTTTTCCGTTTTTGACACGGTTCCATGAGGTATCAATTCCATCAAAGATATTATCACGTTCTTTAGGGCTGTCTCCGCTGATAAGTTCCAGATATTCCGTTTCTTCACCACGGGCACCTGTACTTCCAAAGCCCTGTGACTGATGCCGGCTTCTGCTTAAAGCAGCAATTTCCTGATTAGATTTGCCAATTCCGGTGTAATAAACGCCAATGTCTAATTTTGTGAATGTTGACTTATTCGCGGCATCAAATCTTTCCTGACTTCCGTAAAACCACCACGAAGGATTAAAAAACAAACGTTTTACCTGCCAGGGTTTTACATATTTTAATTGTTCAGGATATATTTTTGGATCGTTGGTTAATTTAAAACTTTCTACACTCAACATAGCCGATGATGTGTGATGTCCGTGTGTTGTGCCTGGAGAGCGATGATCGAATCGATTGATAATCACATCAGGCTGAAACTTTCTGATGGTCCAGACCACATCAGCAAGTACCTTATCCTTATCCCAGATTTCTAAAGTTTCATTCGGATTTTTAGAGTAGCCAAAATCATTGGCACGAGAGAAAAACTGTTCACCACCATCTATTTTTCTGGCTTCAATTAATTCCTGGGTTCTGATAACACCTAATAATTCACGCAATTGCGGACCAATCAAGTTCTGACCACCATCCCCGCGAGTTAAGGATAAATAACCTGTCCGGGCATTCATCTCGTTGGCCATATAAGAAATTAAACGGGTATTTTCGTCATCCGGATGGGCAGCCAAATACAAAACAGAACCTAAAAAATTCAGTTTTTTGATTTGATTGTAAATTTCGACAGAACTTAATTTTTGTGGTTGTTGTGCAAAAGAAAAGGAAATCCCCGTTAAAAAAATAAGAAGAATTTTTATCTGAATTTTCGGCATAGTTTGATTTGGTGTTTTGAAAGAGCTTCAAAAATACTAATTTAATCTTTGAACAGTATTTAAATGATATGTTAATGTTTGGTTATTGATTTCCTCTCTGAGACAAGTGACAAAAAAAAAGCTGTCAGATTTTATCTGACAGCTTTTTAGAGAATCAACCTAATAACCTAAATTATATGCTGTTTTTGATAGTACAGAAGCACTTATTTCAATTTGTTTTCTGTGTCTTTATAGGTTCCGGTAATGGTAACATTACTATTTTTTGTTACTTTTCCGTATATTGTTATAGCGGAATCGTTTCCTATAAAATTGATTTTTGCCCCACTATTTAATCTTAAATCGCCCCAAATCACAACAGTACCTTCAATTTGCAATACCGCATTACTATTTATAATAAGTTCTGTTGGGTTTTGTTGTTGGTATTTACCCTGAAGTAAAGTTCCTCTCATGTTGAAAGTTCCTCCGCTATTCAGTGTCAAACCATTTTGAATAGTGATGGATCCACAATGCGTTAATACAGCACCGGAATTCACCATAGCAGAATTGATTGCAGTAGAACCTGAGTAGGATTTAATTTCATTTGAATTTAAAATCAAATTCTGCCCCTGATTATAAGCACCATATTGTGTACAGCTATCAAAAGTAGTATTTGGTTTTTCCATCTTAATGATTTTCAAACCACCTTTTCCGCTGGCTACATAAATAAAATCTCCACTTGATTTTACATAGTTTGATGAACCTGTAATATCTACTGTACCTAATAAACTAAGCTGAGAACCTGTTTTATATACATTTAAACCTGCAGCACCATTCGCTACAAATGCATAACCATCATTAACAGAAACTGCATTGGTTACATTTTCTTCACCCGCTGTGGCAATGGCTATCGTTTGTAGTTTCGAACCACTATTGATATCGTAAACCCCTAAACCATTATATCCTTCAGATACTAATAATTTAGTACCATCTAAATCCATTGTTCTTTTTGCAGCACTTACATCTGTAGATGTTGTAAAGCTTTTTTGCAAAGCAAGAGTAGATTCATTGTAGATATTTACTCCTTTTGTACCACTTAAAGTAATAATCTTATCACCGCTAATAACTACAGAGCGCAAATCTTCTAAAGTTGCTTTTGCAGAAATTGCTTTGGTAGCACTATTAATTTTAAACAGACTTCCCTGATCTCCGGTTGTAGCAAAATAAGAAGCTGAATTTGCAGCAACATCTGTGGTCACTTTGCCCTCAAGATCTGTTATGGTGTATTTATCCGTAAGCATGCCGGAACTCAATGGCACGGTTATAATAATTGAAGGACTTGCTAATTCCGGTTTTTTATCAATATCAGTCGCAGCACCAATGATCAAATTTCCGTTTGAGTAGGTCAGGGATGTAATATCAGTGTTTGCAATTAATGCAGACGTAATCAATTTAGGTTTATAAGGATCGGAAACATCAATAACGTCAATTGCCCCAGAATAGGTTTCTCCACTCATTGTATAGGCTACATAAGCATAATTTCCGTTTACAGCAACATGATTCGCCTGAAGAGTACGTCCATTACTATCCTTTGGCGGATTTACTTCTGCTATTTGTACTAATGGTAAATCACTAGCTGAAGATTGACTGCTCTTTGCCAGCATTCCACCAGAAGGACTTGTAAATGAAAGTACTCCCGAATTGGTATAATCAAGTCTTTTATTTAAAGAGGTAAGATCGTTATTGATTTCGATAGTATTATCTTTAGCCTGATTATCAGTACTTGATTCGTCATTGCTACTACAACATGCAAAAATTGACATCGCTATTAAGGACACTATATAAACACTCTTTTTCATAAATCTATTTTTTTGTTCTAATTTGGCGCAAAAGTAAGTTATTAATATTGTTTTGTCAATATGTTTAGCAATAGTTTAACTTATATGTGTTTTTGTAATGTTATTTTGGTAAAAAATTAATAATTTAACATTTAATCAATTTAAAGTAGGGGCATAAAAAAAGAGTATCATTATTTTGATACTCTTTTGTGTTAAAAATCAGGTGATTATGATTTTTTATCTTCTTCCAGGTCCACGAGAACCTTCATGCCCATGGTCATCATGATTATCATGTCTGTCACGTCTATCGTGTTTATCGTGATGATTGTTATCATAACGTTTGTAATCTCTATGATCATTACGACGATCATTGTAACCATACACTTCTCTTGGTCTGTAAGGTCTTTGTGGAGCTCCGTGATATCCTTTATAATAACTTACTCTGTGACGATCAAAATAGGTGTAAGGTGTTCTTCCGTGGTAATCGTTTAGCACTACTTTGTAACCTCCGTATAAATCATAATTTCTGTATTGTCTTGGTAAACGACTTGCTCTTATCCATCTTCCTCCTCCAAAATAAATAAACTGAGAGGCTCTAACATCATAATATGCTTCAATGTCAGGTAAATAATAATATTCCATTTCAGCATATCCCGCAGGTCCCCAGGCAGGAGGTGATCCTATGTTAACATTTATTGATACCTGGGCTTGTGTGGCACTTGCAACCAAAAGGAATAAACCTGCGATTGCTATTTTTATTGTTTTCATTTTGTTTAGTTTTAATATTAATGTTATTCTTTTAGGGATATTCATATACTGTGCCAAAAATAAAAACAGAATGCATTTGGTCGGTTAAAATAAGCATTTTAACGAGTATCAACAGGGTAAAGATGTTGTAAAGTTTTGATTTTTAAAACGTTTTGATGATTTTAAGGAGATAAAAAAAAATCACGATTAATTTTATTATTTATATTCTACAACTCTTGGTTTTGCGAGTTCAAAACTTTGCAGACCAAAATCACTAGTTTCAAAAGTGTTGGTTTTAAATACACTATCGCCCTGATAAGGAATTGTGGGATAGTAAGAGATGGAAAGCTGAAAGGAACTGAATACCAAATAGTCATTACTGATTAATAAACCCAGCGTTATTTTTTGATACACTTTATTTTTCCCCATTGCATTATGTGGACTTCCTAATACAGCGGCTGTATAGTTAAAAAATGGATTCATACGAAATCCCCAAAGCGCATGAGGCGCATAAGTTTGCGTCTGAAGTGACAACAACATCTTATTGGTGCCATATATAGCACTATTGAAACCCGCTAAACCGTTTTGTTCATTTATATTTAATTGGTCTCCAATAACATAATCACGGTTTGCACCTATAACTACTTTTGGATTAACAAATTGTCTCAATTTCCAGTTTCCTATGCTGTACAGTTTCGTAAAATAGTTAGTTTCCATTGAAAACGCCGTTTGATAGGTTTTGGAATCCTGAAAAAATGTACCGGCTTCAAAATTCATGCTAAGAAAACCTAATCGATAATAATTTCCAAATGAAAATTGAGCACCAACATACGGTCGCCAAAAGGTATTTTTATATTGATATCCGAGTGTAATTCCGTAGATACGTCCAATAGGGACATCCTCAGTTCGTCCGTTCCTAAAAATGTAACTGTCTTTTATAAATTTACGTCTGTTTAATCCAATTCCGGCTAGAATTAGTTTTTCATCTGAGTAAAAATTATTAGCATCATAAAGCTCACTTGGTGATTCTGTATAATCAACGTTTAAAAAACGACCAGTTGCCACTAAGTTCGTAATACCATTTTCATCTTCAAATACTTTACTGGCATGTCCTGCCCAGAAATCCTGAAAACTATTTTTAAAAGACTGGTAGGCAAACGACAAATCCGGTGCCTGGAGAGTATCTTTTCTGAAATTCTGACCTACATAAACACCACCTGCCCATTTTGTTAAAGGAGAATAAAAGAGCCGTTCGACATTTATACTTTTAGCATAATTATTGTCAAGATCCATCCTGTAGTACAACTTGGTTCCTATATAGGTATTCTTGATATTAGGAACGGTATAAATCACTTCATTGGCATTTTGGCCATCGTCAAACCGATTGGTAAATCGATATTCGAATTGCTGGCCTGAGCCAAAAAAATCTTTTTCTTTTACTCCTAAAGAAACCTGGTTGCCAGAGATCGAAAATTTAGGAATTGTACTCCAAGAATCTAAAACACGAATTGTTACATCTACAGAATCTGAAGCGACACCGGCCAGCTTATTGGTGACGCGTACTGCAGTTACATAAGTCTGAGAACGTATTAAACGTTCAGATTCCTGTACTTTATAAGTATCATAAGGAGTGTTCTTTTTGAATAACAGTAAATTTAGAATGGCTATTTTTTTTGTTTTCAAATGCAATCTGTTTCCTGTTCGTTCTCCCCAATTTCTTGGCATTTGAGTAGTATCTGAGACAGAATGCCCAAAAGGATCGAGGGTTACTATATTGATGTTTCGAATAATTTTACCACTAAAATCAGTGGTATCATTTTGCACCAATATTTCTTTTTTTCGGGGTTTACTTCCTCTAAATAATAATTTGTGAAGAGTTTGTGTAAATTTATTTTTTTTAGAATAATTTCTAATTTTTGTATACACCTCTATACTGTCTTTTTTGTCGTGCGCATCCTGTTTCGTCTTATCAACCTGCCCATAGGTGCTTTGTAAACAAAAGCACAATAAAATAAAAACTACTATTTTTTTGTTTACAAACATTATTTAGACTGACTTACAGGTGAATTGGATATCAATATAGGAAATTTACAGGACTTTTTTTAAAATTGAATTACGATTTAGTTTTCAATTTTTAGTTTTCGGATTCTCCAGGTGAATCTTTTAGGCATATGATTTCCCATCAGATAGCCCCAAGGCTCCAGGGATTCAATTCTTTCAAATATAATCTTTAAGATCGCTAAAAGCGGAATGGCCAGGAACATACCCGAAATACCGGCAGCAGCTCCTCCGATTATAATTCCCATAATAGAAACAAAAGCATTGATTTCGACTTTTGAATTAATAATCAATGGTACAAGTATATTGTTATCAATAAACTGAACAATAATATTTACAATCAGAATCCCCAGGATAATTGAAGTTTCAGGTGTTCCCGTTAAAGACGCCATTACTGTAATAATTCCGGCAATTAGAATTCCTATATACGGAATCATGTTTAGAATTCCTGTGATCAGTCCCAACAAAACAAAATATTTGACCCCAATAATCCAAAGGCCTAAACTGGTCAGAACAGAAACGACAATCATTTCAAAAATCAAACTGAGAATATAATTATTGATAGAAACTTTTATTTGAGATAAAATATTTTTTAAAGTAGAATGGTCTTCTTTATCTACCAGCTTAGCCAGAAAAAGAACAAAATGATCTTTATACAACAGGAATAAAAAAGTATAAATAGGAATGATGGTACAATCTAAAAGCAAGTCTGTTATTGACAATATTGCGGTACCAATTGTGGCTTTTCCGTTCTGAACGGAATCTTTGGTTACATTATCCAGGTATTTTTTTTGTTCGCCGATACTAACATGAAATTTTTCATTTATAAATTTATGAATGTCAGTAATAAAGGAATTTGCATTTTTCTTTATAGTATCAAAATCATTGGCAATATCACTTACCTGATAAGAGATAAAAGCCAGTATGCCAATAATAAACAAGGCAAATATTAAGATACAGCACGCAGCTGCGAGATGTCTTGGAAATTTAAATCGTGTGTGTAAAAAAGTAAAAATTGGGAGTAGTAACACGGCAAATAAAAATGCCAATAATACCGGGGTAATAATATCTTTTCCGATACAAAAAATAAAAGCAAACGAAATAAGGCTAACTAATATAAAGGCAAGTTTAGCATAAAACGGTAATTTTATGGTGCGAATCATGGTTTTGGGTGATTTAGTAAAACTAGTAATTGGTAAAGCAAATATTATATTTTATTTAAAAAATAACGTTTTAGCTTTTTCTTAATAGTTTATAAAATTCCCATTATGATTAATCGAAAAATTCTTTCTCTTCGTAGTGTGGCTGCATGATTGAGATCCCTTTTTGAAGTAAAAGGTTGTTGGGAAAAATGATTCTTTCGCCTTCTTTGGTCCTTAGGTTGACGTGAAAAGCGCTAATATCTTCAATCTCCGCTTCGATAGGGAAATCTTTGTCATGAATTTTGATGGTATCTCCAATTCTAAAAGGAAAAGAAAAGAACAAAATCATTCCTGAAGTAATGTTACTTAAAATAGACCACTGTGCAAACATAGCCACTCCAATTACAGTTGCGATAGAAGAAACAGTTATAAAGATATCTTTAGTTTCAACACCCCAAATTACAATCAGGCTAATCGTTACCAATATATTCATTAGTACATGAATATATTTGATGACCAAATTGGTTCTATGCTCTAGCAATTGACTTGTACTGGCGTAACGACGGATTAATTTTGCAATAATCACCCTTAATGCTGCTAAAGCAAAAAGAATGACTAAAGTGCTTAAAATCTCGTGGCTATATTCTTTAAAAGAAAACATAAATATTTATTTTACACTAAAGTACTCAAATATTCGTAAACTTTAGCCGTTGGTAATCCCATAACATTTGTATAAGAACCTTCTACTTTTGCAACTGCCATAAAACCAAACCATTCCTGAATCCCATAAGCCCCTGCTTTGTCATAAGGTTTATAGTTTTCGATATAGTATAAAATTGCTTCGTCTGATAAATCTGTGAATGTTACTTTTGTCACGTCATTAATCACAGTAGAGGAGGAGTTCGTTTTAAAACAAACTGACGTAAACACTTCATGAGTAGTATTAGACATTGATTTGATCATTTCAAAAGCTTCTTCAGCGCTTTTTGGCTTTCCTAAAGCTTTGTTCTGATGCCAGACAATCGTGTCGCTAGTAACTAAAATTTCATCGTCTTTTAGTTCTCCTTCAAAAGCAGCGGCTTTTAATTCTGCTAAATAATCTGTGATTTCAACTGCTTTTAATTCGGGAGGATATATTTCTTCGATTTCTTTTAATCTAATTTCGAAATCAAGGTCCAGATCTTTAAAAAACTGTTGCCTGCGTGGTGATCCGGAAGCCAGGATTAGCGTATATTTTTGTAATTTCTCCTTAAGCATTGTATTTTATATTTAAATTAATAATCAGAATTGATAAAATCCCGAAGAATAAAATCAGTTTTAAAACCGTACTCAAATGATGAAAATCCTTCTGTGATTTGGCAGAAAATATTTTCATAATAAAATATAAAAGCGGTGCCAAAATTAAGGCAAATGCATAAAATGTGGCAAAAAAAAGATTATTTTGAAAGAAATAAGTATTGCTATAAAGCAAACATACAATAAAGGAAATGACAGCTAATGCCAATGCTATTTTTGCCGCACGACTGATCCCTATTGCAATTGGTAAAGTGTTCATTCCTTGATTATAATCGCCATTTACATCTTCAATATCTTTAATAATTTCACGAATAAAATTAATCATAAAAGCAAATAAAGCGTAATCTGTCAAGATAGAGAAAAAACTTGCCATTTCAGGCTGGTTTTCTGCATTAGTAACCGGAAAAAGATCAAAAACACCAATAATAAGAACGCTTATTGAAAGCAATAAGGCTACAACAAAATTGCCCAGAATCATAATCTGTTTTAACGAAGTCGCATAAAAATAAAGCAGTGTAGCAATCAAAATAAAAAGTGATGCAAAACCTGGTTTTGATATGATATTCGATAAAATAAAACCAAGAGCAACACCGGTAACATTAAGCGCTACATAAATATTATAACCGGCCGTTTCAGAAATTCCTTTGCCTATTACTACGTCTTCCGGTTTATTGATTGTATCTGTGGCAACATCATGAATGTTATTGATGACATAACCAGCCGCTGCTAATAAAACAGTACTTAAAACCAATAGTCCGTATTGCCAGTCAGATAAAGCCAAAGGGATGTTTTGCTGTTTTAAAAAGGCATAACGAAACAATAGCTGCATAAAAGCAAGCATGAGTAGGTTTTGATATCGAATGAGTTTGAGGAATTTCATTTTTTAAGGTTCTGAGTGGCTTAGTTACTTAGGTTCTAAGTTTTTTTGACTTGGAAATTTTTGTCAAATTTTAAACTTTGACAAAGATAGCTTTACAAATAATGATTAAAAACGATGAGTAAAAATCATAGAAAGTGACTCGTAATTAATAATTTATAATTATTTAATCGTGTTTGCCGCTAAAATGTTCCATCCATTTTCCTTGTACTTTCATTACTTGTTCGATTACATCACGTGCAGCACCTTTTCCGCCTTTTACATGCGAAATGTAACGACAAATATTTTTGATTTCAGGGCTTGCATCTTGAGGACAAGTTGGCAATCCTACTAATTTCATGACATGAAAATCCGGAATATCATCGCCCATATACAATACCTGTTCAGGTTTAATATTATAAAGCTCTGTGTATTCTTTAAATGTTGCTACTTTATCAGGAGTCCCCAAATGAATGTCTTTAATTCCAAGATTGCGTAAACGAACGCGAACTCCTTCGTTGCTTCCGCCAGAAATAATACATACATTATAACCACTTTCAACTGCCGCTTTCATAGCATAACCATCACGAATATTCATCGTACGAAGTATTTCTCCTTCATTGGTTACAAAAACAGAACTGTCTGTAAGTACGCCATCAACATCAAAAACAAATGTTGTGATGTCATTCATTATTTCTTTATAACTTTTTGCCATTATTTTGTATAGATTGTGTTAGTATTTTATAAATATTCTTTTGGTTTTCATTGGTTAAATATTCCAAATGAGCCTCAATTGTTGTAGAATCATGTCGTTTTGCAGGTCCGGTTTGCGCATCAATCGGCTCAAGTGTTTGTATCTTTTCAGCAGTTTCCCGTATCAAAGGTTTTAAAATCTCAAATGGAAGCTTGTGTTCTTTGCAAATTTCTTCTCCTATCTGATATAAATGATTTGTAAAATTATTGACAAAAACAGCTGCAACATGCAACGCTTTCCTTTGATCTGAATTAATGGGAAAAACGACGTTTGAGATACTCTTTGCTACAGATTCTAAAACACGAAAATCGAAAGTGTTTTCAGCTTCTAAACAAAGCGGAATGGTCGAAAAATCAACCTCTTTATTCTTAGAAAATGTTTGAAGCGGGTAAAAAACACCTTTTCTGTTTTTGGAGTCGATAACATCCAGTGAAGCTGCACCAGAAGTATGAACGACAATCCGGTTGTGGAAAGGCAATTGCTTAGAAACCTCTGGAATAGATTTATCTGAAACCGCTATGATGTATAAATCGGCCTCTTTTAAATCCTCAAAAACATTGACAATTTTATCAAATTCGATTAAAGAAGCCAAAGTTTCCTTTTTTCGGGAATATACTTCTACAATTTCGACAACTTCACTTTTAGTAAAGGCTTTGATCAAATGTTGCGCAACATTTCCGGAACCAATTATTGTAATTCGAATCATGCCGCAAAATTAGCATTATTTTTTTTAAAGAATAACGCTTTTAAATGGTGACATATAAATTTACAAGCATTTTACTTATTTACTGAAATTTGAAGTAAGATAAATACTTGTAATTAAAGTTTAGTAATGCCATTTTTTGATCTATTTTTGGCGTCTAAATAACATAAAAAAATGAAAAAACTTATTATCATAATTACAATTTTATTTACTAAAATGATCTCATTTTCACAACAAATTAGCGATGGTTATGCACCGGGCATAGATAATTATACTATTCCTCTAAAGTCGGGTGTTTATAGTGGCTTGAATGCTTTGGGAGGTATTCCAGATACGAGTCAACAATGGAATCACTTATTTGTAATCAGACATGGAAATGCTAATACTAATTATCAATTACAAATTGCATCTACAATCTTTGAAAATGACAGATTGTTTTTTAGAAAAATAGCGAGTGGTGATTTAACTTCTGCAAATCCTGTGTGGCTTGAAGTTGCAACAAGAGGCGCAAATATTTTTAGTGGAAATCAAACTATTGATGGAGATTTAGTTATAGGTGCAAATAACAATGTAGCCAAGTTAACTATTCAAGCCAGTCCTAATGGTTTTCCAACACCATTAAAAGCTATAAGTATCAATGGGCCAAATTCACCAGAAAATGCTAATTCTGCTAGAGAGATAAGCTGGGATTTTGCTGCAGCAGGATCAGCTGCCATAAGAAGTTATAGAGGAAATAATTATGATACTTATTTACAATTTCTAACCAATCCCAATTCAACAAGTGGTAATGTACCTCAAATTCGCTTGCATATAAACGGTGATGGCAATGTAGGTATTGGCACAACAAACCCAAAGAATAAACTAGACGTAAATGGAACAATTCGCTCGAAAGAAGTAAAAGTCACCGTAGAAGACTGGTCAGATTTTGTTTTTAAAAAAGATTATAATTTACCAACGCTTGCAGATGTTGAAAAACATATTAATGAAAAAGGACATTTAGAAAATATTCCAAGTGAAGAAGAGGTTTTAAAAAATGGAATTAATCTTGGAGAAATGAATGCTAAACTTCTGCAAAAAATTGAAGAGTTAACAATTTATATGATAGAGATGAAAAAGGAGAATCTTGAAATGAGAAATAGATTAATTAAACTTGAAAATAAATAAATTATGAAAAAAATCACCTTAATACTTTTGCTTTTATTTGTTTATACAATTGGACTTTCTCAACAAATTAGTAATGGTTATGCAACTGTAATAGATAATTATTCCATCCCACTTAATTCAGGAGCATATAGCGTGAATACTACTAGCTTAATTCCTGATACAAGTTCTAATTGGAATCATCTTTTTGTAATTAGACATACGAACGCTAATAATAATTATCAATTACAAATTGCTTCTTCATTTTCTGAAAATGATAGAATTTTTTTTAGAAAATTAGCAGTTGAAAATTTATCTTCTGTAAATCCTGTTTGGGTTGAAATAGCTACAAGAGGAACTAATACTTTTACAGGAGATCAGGTCATTAATGGCAATGTAGGCATAGGCGTCACAAACCCAAACAACAAACTAGACGTAAAAGGAACAATTCACTCCAAAGAAGTAAAAGTAGATATGATTGGCTGGTCTGATTTTGTTTTTAAAAAAGAGTACAATTTGCCAACACTTGCAGATGTTGAAAAATATATTAATGAAAAAGGTCATTTAGAAAATATTCCAAGTGAAGAAGAGGTTTTAAAAAATGGAATTAATCTTGGAGAAATGAATGCTAAACTTCTGCAAAAAATTGAAGAGTTGACATTGTACTCAATTCAGCAATCAAAAGAAATTGAAATACTTAAAGAAGAGAATAAAACTTTTAAAATCCTTTCAGACAGACTCTCTGAAATTGAGAAAAAGTTAAAATAAAAAATATTTTTTTTAAAGAAAATAACCACGGCAAAGTTTAGCCACAGATTGCAGGGATTAAATAGATTTTCACTGAATATTATTTTGTTAATGATATTCAAATGTTGTTTAAAGACAGGTAATTTATTTGACTTTGGCTTTTGAACAGAAAAAATAGATTGATAATTTGGAGAATTCTTTTAAACTTGTGAAATCTCAGGTAAATATCAAATTCACGCTAAATATTGGTCAGTGGGATTTTGTAAAACTAAGCGTACATTTTTATGGCTTTTACTTAATTTGATATCCTATTTTTAGTTTTTATTAACAAACTTCAAATATTGGAACTCAACATTTTTAAGTACTTTTGTGCCACTTTTATACAATGTAATTCCTCAAAAATGGATAAAAAAATATTCTCTTTTTTGTTTTCTACACGATTAATGTCTGTTCTTTTTTTAACATTTGCTATCGCAATGGGTATTGGTACTTTTATCGAAAGTAAGTACAATACAGACACAGCCCGAATTTTAATTTATAATACCTGGTGGTTTGAAGCTATAATGGTCTTTTTTATGATCAATTTCTTCGGAAATATCAAACGTTACCAATTGCATAAAAAAGAAAAATGGGCCACGCTTTTACTTCATATTGCTTTTATTTTTATTCTTTTAGGAGCATTTATTACGCGCTACATCAGTTACGAAGGTATGATGCCAATTCGTGAAGGTGCTGCCGAGAATCAAATTTATTCAGACAAAACATTCCTGACTGTTTTTGCAGACGGAGAATATAAAGGAGAAATGAAACGCAGAGTCTTCGAAAAGAGCCTATTGTTTTCACCTGTAACCAATAATGATTTTAGTATTTCAGGAAAATTTGATGAAACCCCTTTTGAAGTGAGTTACGTCAATTATATCATGGGAGCTAAAGAAACCATAAAACCAACTGCTAACGGAACTTTATACCTTAAATTGGTAGAAGCGGGAGCAGGCGGACGTGAAGAGCATTTCCTGAAAGAAGGCGAAGTTCAAAATATTCATAATGTACTATTTGCGTTGAATAAACCAACTGAGGGCGCCATCAACATCAATACTAAAGGAGAGAAATATACCATTCAAACGCCTTTTGAAGGAGAGTTTATGCGAATGGCAGATAAATTAAAAGGAACGGTAACCAAAGATAATGTACAGCCTCTTATGATGCGTTCGTTATACAGCATTGGTGATATCCGAATTGTATTTCCGGATCCTGCAGTAAGAGGAATTGTTGACTATGAATCGAATAACGATTTTAAAGCCAAATCACATCATGATGCTTTGATTGTAAAAGTAAAAGCAGAAGGTCAGGAAAAAGAAGTTCGACTTTTAGGTTCTAAAGGTAGTGTAGGGGAGCCTCAAACCGTGAAAATTGGTAAAATTGAGTACAGCTTGTTCTACGGCAGCAAAGCCTATATCCTGCCTTTTAAAGTGAAATTGAATGATTTTATCGCTACAAAATATCCGGGAACTGAAAAAAGTTATTCGGCTTTTGAAAGTAAAGTAACTGTTCAGGATTCAACCGAAACATTTGATGCTGATATTTACATGAATCACGTTTTAGATTACAAAGGATACAGATTTTTTCAATCTTCATTTGATCCGGACGAAAAAGGAACAGTATTGTCTGTAAACCATGATTTCTGGGGAACTTCAATTACTTATTTAGGATACTTTATGTTATTCTTTGGCCTAATGGCGATCATGTTTACTAAACATTCTCGTTTTGCAGATTTGAAGCGAAAATTAGAAGACGTGAAAAAGAAAAAAGAAAAATTCATCACCATTTTGGTTTTAATGATCAGTATGAGTGGTTTTGCTCAGGCACCACATGTTCATACTCCTGGTCACGATCACAATCATACAACAGATCCCAACGATCATGCGAATCATGTTACAGCACCACCAAGCCAGAAACAATTAGATTCTTTATTGACTATTTACAAAGCACCAGCAGCACATGCTGCTAAATTTGGGCGTTTGATTATTCAGGATGCAGGCGGTAGAATGAAGCCAGTGAATACTTTCTCATCTGAATTATTGAGAAAAGTAAGTCATGATGATAAATATAACGGAATGAATTCTGATCAGGTATTCTTGTCGATGACACAATATGCTCAGGTTTGGATTCAGGTTCCGATTATTTATATTAAACCTGAAAACGATAGTATTCGTAGAATTATCGGAATTGATAAAGAAGCTAAATTTGCTCCTTTTGTAAAATTCTTTGACGAAAACGGAAATTACAAACTATCACCTTATTTAGATACAGCGTATAAAGCAGCAAATCCAAATAACTTTGAAAAAGATTTTATCGAAACAGATAAAAAGGTAAACCTGATGGAATCTGCTCTAAGCGGAAGTATTTTGAAAATTTTTCCAATCCCGAATGACCCAAACAATAAATGGATTTCTTATTTAGAGATTCAAAATGCAGGTTTAAAAGGAATGGATTCTACATACGTAAAGCAAATTTTACCCATGTATTTTAGCGCTTTAAACAACGGTGCAATTACTAAAGATTTTAAAACTGCAGATCAGTTAGTAGAAAGCATCAACGGTTTTCAGAAAAAATTCGGAAGTAAAGTACGCCCAAGCGACAAAAAAATCGATCTTGAAATAGCGTACAATACCTATAATATTTTGCCAAAAATGTTCTATTGGTATTCGCTTGCCGGAATCTTTATGTTGATTTTTACCCTTTTTAGTATCTTTTTTGATAAAAAATGGTTGCGAATCACAGTTAATGGTTTTCATATATTAATAGGAATCATATTTGCATTTCATACCGTAGCCTTAATTGCACGTTGGTACATTTCAGGTCATGCACCTTGGAGTAATGCTTACGAAGCAATTGTTTATGTAGCCTGGGCAACCATGTTCTTTGGATTAGCTTTTGACAGAAAATCAAAACTTACCGTAGCATCAGCAGCCTTCGTAACTTCGATGATTTTCATGGCCGCAAACGCCAACTGGATCGACCCTGAAATTGCAAATCTGCAGCCGGTTCTGAATTCATATTGGTTAATGATTCACGTAGCAGTAATTGTAGCAAGTTATGGCCCGTTTGCATTAGGTATGATATTAGGTTTTGTATCGTTGATATTGATTTTCTTTACCAACGAAAAGAACAAGGCCAAAATGGATTTGAATATCAAAGAAATCACTTATATCAACGAAATGTCTTTGACTATTGGTTTGATCATGTTGACTATTGGTAACTTTTTAGGAGGACAATGGGCCAACGAAAGTTGGGGGCGTTACTGGGGATGGGATCCAAAAGAAACCTGGGCTTTAATCTCGATTATGGTGTATGCTTTTGTAATTCATGCCCGCTTTGTACCTTCATTAAGAGGACAATGGTTCTTTAACTTAATGAGTATGTTTGCTTTCGTTTCGATCTTGTTTACCTATTACGGAGTAAACTTCCACTTAGTTGGTTTGCACTCATACGCAAGCGGAGAAGCACATTCACTAAGCTGGATCTGGTATTCGTTAGGAACGATTTCACTTATTGGAATCCTGACCTATCCGAAATACCGCAAGCATTATAAAAAGAAAAAATAAGTAAACACAAGGAGTTTTATTAATTCATAAAAAAGGTTCGGCTGGATAGTTGAACCTTTTTCTGTTATTGCAACCTTCTAAATTTTTAAAATCTCCCAAAGGCAGAGAAATTTACATTTAGTATTTTTGCGTTCACTTTCAAAAAAACGTATTAAAGTTATGATAAAAAATACCGCAGAAAAATTGTTAGGACGTTCGTTAAAACACGAAGATGGCTTTGATAGCGACACAATTGATAAAATAGAAGCCCAATTAGGGCAAAAAATCCCAATTGCATTAAAAGAGTTTTATCTGGCCGTGGGAAAACTGGATATTTTCATGTCATCATTTCAGCGTTTCCTTCAACCGGAAGATTTGTTTTTTGAAGATGAAAAACTAATCTTTTTAGAAGAAAACCAAGGTGTATGTTATTGGGGAATTAGCTTAGAAAGCAAAGAAGAAAATCCTTTGGTTTATCAGATGCAAAATATAGAAAATACTAACTGGCAGTCTGAAGAAATTTTACTTTCTGGTTTTTTAGAAATGATTTTGTATGGACAATGTGCAGAAGGAGGATATCAGTTTTCAGGAGCGATTTACGATATGGATCAGGATGAATTAATAGCGTTTTTAGAAGAAATTAAAACAAACAGCTGGCAAAAAGTGGTGGATCATAACAACTGGATTGTTTACGAGAATAATAGAAAGTTAATATGGTTTTATACAGATACTGAGGGAAAATTATCTGAAGATTATCCTTTATTTGTTTCTACGCAAACTCAGGAAAATTTTCTGGAAATGGAAAAAGAGTATGGTTTCTCAGATCTGGATTAGATAATGCATAAAAAAAAGTCCAACCGCTAAGTGGAACCTTTTTTTGCACACTATTTAGAATCAAAAAAATCTTTTTCTAAACCAAAAAGCCACATTTACCAAAGCTATTAAAGCAGGAACTTCAACCAACGGACCAATTACGCCGGCAAGAGCCTGCCCGCTATTGATACCAAAAACACCTATTGCAACCGCAATGGCCAATTCAAAATTATTGCCTGTCGCGGTAAAAGCAATAGCAGTACTTTTAGAATAATCGGCACCAAAATATTTTCCGGTAAAAAAACTAATGACAAACATCAATCCAAAATAAATCATCAACGGAACCGCAATTCGTACAACATCCATTGGAATCTGAACAATCAGTTTGCCTTTTAAACTAAACATAAGGACAATTGTAAATAATAAAGCAATCAAAGTAAAAGGAGAAATGAAAGAAATATATTTTTGCTGAAACCATTCTTCGCCTTTGAGTTTTATCAAACCATATCTGCTTATAATTCCTAACGCAAACGGTATTCCTAAATAAATACCAACACTTTCAGCAATCTGAATCATGCTAATATCAACCGTAAAACCAGAATATCCAAAATAAGGAGGCAAAAGCGTTATAAAGATATAAGCGTAAACACTATAAAGTAAAACCTGAAAAATACTGTTTAAGGCAATAAGTCCAGCAGCATATTCGCGATTACCATCAGCAAGATCATTCCAGACTACGACCATGGCAATACAACGTGCCAAGCCTATCAAGATCAAACCAATCCTATATTCAGGATAGTCTTTTAAGAATAAAAGCGCCAAAGCAAACATTAAAACAGGGCCAACAATCCAGTTTAAAAAGAGAGAAGCACCTAATATTTTGGTGTTTTTAAAAACTTTTCCAATTTTAATATAATTCACTTTTGCTAATGGTGGATACATCATTAAAATAAGTCCAATTGCTAACGGAATATTAGTCGTTCCGCTAGAGAAGGAGTTGATGAAACTGCCGCCTGACGGAAAAAAATATCCTATAGCAACACCAATTGCCATGGCGAGAAAAATCCAAAGCGTTAAAAAACGATCCAGAAATCCTAATCTTTTTCTATCTGCAGCAGGAGCACAGTGATCTATTGCCATATTATTTTTTTATTTGAGAGAAAACATAAAACATTTCAGTCGCAATTTGAAGACTTCTTTCGTGATATTTTTCTGTTTGTTGTACACTGTCATCAAAAGCTTTTGGATCTTCATAAGTTATGGCAATTCTTTGTTCAGCTCCAGCGATAAAAGGACAACCGCCATCTGCCTGAGAACAGGTCATAATAGCTGCAAATTCATTTTCAGGATTAAAATCATCATCATAAGTTTTAGAAAAACCTATAATTGGAGCTTGATTTCCAGCAAATTTTATAGCATAAACAGGATTATTACCTTTTGATAACTTGGTGATTTTAAAACCAGATTCCGCTAATGTTTCAGCAATTTTAGGATATAAAGCTGTTGCTTCAGTTCCTCCGGAATAACAAAAGACATTCTGAATTCCGTAATGATGCGCAGCTGTTTGCGCCCAAACCTGAGATAAATGGCTTCGTCTGGAATTGTGCGTACAAATTAAATTCAATCTAATTTCCTGATGTTGGTCAGACTTTAACTGAATAAAACCAATAAGAGGCTGGAGGGTTTCTCTACGATCTTTAGAAATTGAAGCAAAATCAAAAGATTGGACTAAAGATTGAATTTTCGGTAATAAAGCATTTTGATTTGACATTTTGTAGGCATTTAAATTTAACAACAGCTTCCGCCCGGAGTACAAGAATTGCCTTCATCTGTACTTAATTGTGTCAGTTTCAATTTTGGTTTTTCTGACGAAATTCCGCATTGATCCTGCGCTAAGCAAGCTGTAGTTTTATTTAAAAGCAAAAAAACTTTTCCATTAAAACCTAAATCGTATTTTCCAATAGTCGTGTTTTGATATTCTACTTCAATTTCAAAATCTTCAATTCCCAAAACTTTTTCGGAAAGTTCTATAATATGAATTAATTTTCGAGGCTTTAAACTGTGTTCATAATCGTTCGCATCCCAAAGTTGAAAATTTACAACGGTTTCTTTACGAACAACTCCGCCACAATCAATAAAATTCTTAGTAACCAAACCCACTTCGGTTACGTGAAAATATTCCGGAACAAAATTTCCGTCAGGTAGTTGAAAATTAACAGCTTCAATAGTAGTCAGTATTTTTTTAATTTCAGACAGTTTCATAATGATTCGATTTAATAATTAACAACATTCGTTTTTTCTTTTTTCTAAATGAAGGTTTATTTGATTGAATAAAACTTTTATTTTTTCAAAACCCGCTTCGTTAATACAATAACAAATGGCATTTCCTTCAATATTTCCTTTTATCAAACCAGCATTTTTAAGCTCTTTTAAATGCTGGGAAACCGTTGGTTGAGATAAAGGAAGTTCGTTTACGATATCGCCACAAATACATGTATTGACTTTCAATAGATACTGAATAATAGCAATTCGTGCAGGATGCCCTAAAGCTTTAGTTAAAATAGCCAATTCGTTTTGGTTATCTGTAAAGTAATCTGTTTTTGTAGCTCCCATTGGTTTATTTTAATATTGCAATATTACGATATGTTATTTTATAAAAAAAGAAACCATTTCATTATTTTCGTTTTTTTTTAAATTTACTCAAAAAGTTTTCCTGTACATAAAAGTACAATTGCCATTACTATTAAAAAACAAATTAAAAAAATGAGATGACTTAATACAGACAACAAGAATGCTTTAGTTTTCGATATTTTATCAAAAAACTGAATGTTAGTCCAAAATGTTAATGCGATATCAACCGCATAAATAAAAGAGGTAACTTTTTGAATTTCAATCATTCCGTTATAATAGATCAGTAATGGAAATAATAAAAGATGAGAAAAAAGCTTTTGAGAAGCCTTGAAAGTGTTCAGAACGAAATATTCGACAAAATTATAACCCTGTTTTTTAAAACAAATAAAAGTACCGATAGTAAACAAAGGAATTGTCGCAATTGTTATCCAGGAAAAATGAGTCGAAATCCATTCGTTAAATTCAGGATAATTTAAACTATCTTCTGATGTAGCGGGAAGTAAATTGATCTTAAAATAATGATATAAAACTCCATAAAGAGTAGCTAAAACAACGACTAATGATAACGGTTTAAAATGTTTAACACGTTTGCCCTCTATAAATTCCCGAATAGAATTTCCCGGTCTGGTAAATAATTGTTTAAAAGAATACAGAATCCCTTTGTCAAAATGCAATAGTCCGTGCTGAATATCGTGCCATAAAAAATGCCAGTTTATCTTGTGCGTTTCAGCAGACTGTCCGCAATTATTACAATAATGTCCTTTGTAAGTGTGATGACAATTTTTACAGACTATTTCCATTTGAGTTATGTTTATTCTGTTTTATTTTTTTACAAATCCATCAGGATACATAATCGCCAATAAAACAATAATTAATAAAAAATTATATTCCACACCATTTCTTCCGCCTCCAACAACAAACCATCCATCCTGAAAATGAACCAGAATAATACCCATTATCAAAACAAAAATGGTTACAAAACCAGCCAGCTTAATATATTTGTTTAAGATTAAAAGTACAGCAGCCACTACATGTGACAATTTAATTGACCAGGCTATAAAAACCCCAAAAGGAGCAAACCCAATCTGGTTTAAATATAAATTCCCAAAATCATTAATTCCATTATTGAATATTCCGGAAACAGAATGAGTGAGGAGAATAAGAGCAACTGCAAATCGCAAAAGTAAAGTTCCGTTCATATTTTAATTTGTTTAGATGGTGTGTTTATTAGAATTAAAAATAATAAAAAAACGCGTATCAAAATAAATGAATACGCGTTGTAAATTTTATAATTAGCTTATACTTAAACTTTTCCTAAGGTATACAATTGCTCCATTGTAGGCGTTAAACTTCCTCCTGCAGGTTCCAGTGTAATTCCAAAAGCTTCTGCAGAATCTGTTTGACTTACAGCAAAAATCTTTTGGCTGTTCTGATCAAAATCATTCAGTAAACCAATGCTTGTAGGAGTAAGGACAGGACTTAATTTTAAAGCCCAAACCTGATACACCATACCTTTTGGTGGTTTTGGTAAACCTGCCGCATCGATATAAGTGGTTTTAGTGTCTTTATTCCAATATACTTTTGCAAATGAAGCAGGAGAAACCGCCTGACCGCCAAGTGTTACACCGGTATTTTTAATATCCCTGACAATCGTTAAATTTTTCTGCGTTTCTTTGTTTTGTTGGTCTAAAAAAGCATAATCTCTCTGGATTTTATTTTTCTCAGTGCCAACAGTAGCAATAGTTTCTTTTGTTTTGGTAAGTTCTAAAGTTTGATACCCAAGACCCAAAAGCAATAGTACAGCCGCTGCCCAGCCCACATATTGTGACCAGTTTGAAGCAGGTTTCATATCGACTACTTTACCATGTTTCAGTTCTAAACGGGCCTTTATCTTTTCAAAATTTGCTACCGAGTGAAAAGGCGAAAAACTGGATGACAAGGCCACAATAGCTTTTTCTATCGAAATAATTTCCTGATCAACTTCCGGATTCTTTTTAGCCAATTCGGCTATTTCCAGATTCTCAGTTTCGGTCAATAAACCATAAACATAAAGTTCCAGAATTCCTGATTCTATATATTCTTGTGCTTCCATTATATTTTTAGATAATTTCTTAGATCGTTAATACAGTTTCTGTTTTGCGTTTTGATAGTCCCCAATGGGAATGGCCAATTCTTCTGGAAGCTTCTTGCTGGGTATATCCTTTAAAAAATAATAAATCAATAATCTCAATACATTTTGGTTTCAATTTCTTTACAAATTCCTGAATTCCAATGGTATCAATTCTATTAACGAGTTTATTACTGTCGTCTAACAGATTTACGAAATTATCTGAAGAAAGGTTTTTTTGACTGTTATTAAAATTTTTCGATCTCAACTTATCAATCGATGTATTCCTAGCAATATCTAAGGATCCACGTATAAAAACGACCTTTACTTTCATTATATGAATCTATATTTTTCCAGATTTTGACAAAAACTTCCTGCAAAACATCTTCCGCTTCTTCCCTGTTTTTTATAAGAACATTTATAACCGAAAATAAACTTTTTGAATACATATCATATAAATGGGTAAAAGCTCTTTCGTCTTTCTTGTAAATTAAAAACTAACAATTCATCTTGACTCATAGATTTGGATTTTAAGCTTAAACAAAATTTTAGTATACTTTTTTATACTTTGAGATAAAGATAATTTATTTTTTTGTGAAAAACCTAAATTTTTTAACAGGCTTAAACCTAGTAAAACAGGGCGTTTAAAAAAAAGATTACTTTTTTTTTCATTTTTTTAAAACCAAAAGCAATCCAATTACGTAAATGCTATTATAACATTAAAAGATAATTCTGTAAAATAGCAGTACGAAAGAAAAGAGCTTCAAATTAAAGATTTATAGTTTTTTTGAAAATTGTAACAGGAGACAAAGTTTAACATTTGACAGATTGTAAATTGTAAATTAAATCTCAGTAAATAAAAAAGAAATATCATGATTACCGTATATAATTTGAAAATATTGATTGTTGGTTTAACGACAGTTTTAGCTTTAGCACATTTTTGCAACAGTGATTTCAGCAAGGTATTAATGATCATCAGGATTTGAATTTGAATGCCAATATTTGAAACAAACAGAAATTATGAGGGTCTTAAAAATATTCTTGTTATTGAGCTTTACCAGTATTTTTTATCACTGTTTGAAAATAAGATTTAAAAAGAAAAAGGATCTGACTTACATTTAAATACAGAATAGTTGATGTCCCCGGACTTCCAACCCGAAAATTTAAGTAGTAATTTAAAATACCAAGTTAATCTCAAATATAAGAATTAGTAAATTTTATGATGTAAACGCCAATAAGCAATAGAAGAAATGGAAGGTATTTGAGATTCTAAATATAATTTTCACTATAACCGGGGCATTAACTATAATTTAGTAAAAAACAGAAAATAACATTACAATTAATTCATGGTTTGATTTGTTTGTATGGGGGGAAGCCTAGCGTCTGATTAACGCTAGGCTTCAATTTTTTATTTAACTTATGTTTAATAAAAATAAAGAGGCTAAAGCATTTAACGAAAACAGTTTTTAACTAATTTTATAAAAAATTAAACGATGAAAAAAATAGCATTAATAGCTTGTAGTGTAGTTTTATTAATAAGCTCACAAGTTCAGGCTCAAACGAGTAAAAATAAATTATCTAAAACGGATAAAGTCATGGCAAAAGAAAACATTTACCAATTTAAAGTTCAGGATTTATCTGGAGACACCTTTGATTTTGCTTCTCTAAAAGGTAAAAAAGTAATGATTGTAAACACTGCTTCAAAATGCGGATTAACACCTCAGTACAAAGATCTTGAAGCGATCTACAAAGAGTATAAAGATAAAGGGTTTGTAATTGTAGGTTTCCCGGCTAATAACTTTGCCTCTCAGGAACCTGGAACAAACAAAGAAATCGAAACGTTTTGCCAACAAAATTACGGGGTAACTTTTCCAATGATGGATAAAGTTTCTGTAAAAGGGGATGATATGTGTGAAGTATATAAATTCTTAACGCAAAAATCTAAAAATGGTTTACAGGATTCTGAAGTTGAATGGAATTTTCAAAAATACCTGATCAACGAAAAAGGTGAATTGGTTAAAGTAATTAAACCAAGAACATTACCAACAGATCCTGAAGTGATCAACTGGATAAAAAGTTAATTAATAACTATCTCAACCCAAAAATCCACAAATCTGAATTAATTCAGGTTTGTGGATTTTTTTTTATAGGTCATTCTTAGTTCTTTGCTGTAAATTAAAAAAAAAACTTTTTTGCTTTCTGTTAGCGACCTTTTCGTAAACCTTTGCGCTCTTTGTGGTTAAAAAATCTACTTCAATATCAATTGCATGAAAACCAAATCCAGCCAATGATCAAATTTATAACCCACCTCACGAATAGTTCCGGTTGCAACAAATCCAAATTTTTCATGAAAAGCGATACTCCCGGAGTTATCAGCATCAATAGCACCAATCATTACATGATAACCTTGTTCTTTTGCCAGACGAATTAGTTCGAGTAATAATTGAGATCCAATGCCTTTGCCTATTATGTTGTCAATAACATAAACAGAGTGCTCCACTGTATATTGATATCCAATTTTTTCCCTGAATTGTCCGTAACTCCCAAAGCCAACCACTTCACCATCTAACTCAGCAACAACAATGGGTAGGTTTTTAGCAGTTTTGTCTTCAAACCATTTTGTCTGAATATCTATAGTTTGAATATCATAATTATAATTTGCAGTGGTGTGCAAAATAGAATGGTTGACAATTTCAAGAATTTTCTCTAAATCATTGGTTGTGGCTGATCTAAGTATTACGTCCATGTTTTTTGTTGGTAGTTTTTGCTATGATTGGCAAATTAGTTTATATAATTAATTCGTGCTTGTTTTTGTTTATTTCTCTGAATTTTATTTTAAAGCATGTATAGAGTCTTCAGGAGAAGCTCGCTTTAAATTTGAAATTTAATTATTGGAGTTAAAAGCTATTTAGTCCCTAATTCCGCTAACAAAGCATCTACATCTTTGGTACTCCAGGTCATTTCGGTACAAATTACTTTGGCATCCCTGGCATATTGTATAGCTGATTTTTTATCCTTTATCTTATTATATAGTCTTGCCAGAAGGAGATTTCCATCATAAGAATCATTCAGTTCTAATGAACGTTTAACCCAGCCTATCGATTTTTTTAAACTTTCAGTATCTGTAATATGTTTCAGGTAAGTCTGGCCGATATCTTTAAGGAAACTGGCATCATTCCAAGCTAGCTTCTCCGTATCCGCAAGTGTTACTTTTTTATAATTTTGCCATTTCTCAGTTCTTTCCGCAAGCGTCAAATCCAATTTAAAAACGATAGAATCTGTTTTCTGCAATCGTATCGATTTTACAATTTCCCTTTGTTTATAATAATTTATCGTATCTAAATTATCGACATACGGACGAAGCGATTCATTAACAATACTTTCTATCTTGCGGTCAATACGACTCTGGGATGCTACCGCAGCAAAATCCTTCTGATGCTTTAAAACATATTGAAATTCTCTTGAATTAATATCAGTTACACCATTTGCAATCACACGCCAGTTCAATTCGCTAACCAATTGTGTGTCAGATTGTGTATTAAGATAAATATGCGTAGGAATTGACAAGTCTGTTCTGTCTTTTCCTTTTTTCAATGTATTCAAATACGCAAAAAATTTAGTTGAATTGCCTGGGTCAGCAAGGAATTCTTTTTCTAAATAAGGCAATTGCATCCCGGGATTCAAGGCATAATTGGCCTCGGTCATAAAATCTGCCTTTTTCGATTCTCCTTTTAAAGCATATAAAAGAGTTTCATTATTGGGATCTATAAATAAAAAAGTAGGCAATGATTTAGTATTGTATTGGTCTTTAAGGGCAATTCCTTCTTCTTTTTCGACGTTTTTCCAGGCACAAACATAATTTTTATTTAAAAAATCCATCACTGCAGGATCACTGAAAACTTCTTTCTTCATTTGATTGCAATGAGGGCACCAATCTGCATAAAGCATGACAAAAAGAGGTTTTCCTTGTTTTTTTGCATTTTCTAAAGCTGTTTTATAAGGTGTGTCGTCCGGTACAAACTTATTTTGGGAAGTAACGGTTTGCAAGAAAAAACAAAGAAAGAATATAGAGAAGAAACGCATAAAGAGTTTGTTTTTTATTAAAAAATCTGTTTTACAAATATATTCCCTTTTTCTAAAAATACCCCTTAATATCTTCCTATTTATAAGTTAAATCCAGTACTAAGTTTGTAACTTTGTGTTATCAAAAAGAAATCGCGAACTTTAGATTTCTTTAAAAAAAAGTAATACACCATAATAATGATTTACCCCAAAATAGCGCTTGCTCAAAGCATTATAGAAATTTGTTCAGCAAAAGGAATCACCAATATCATAATTTCTCCCGGATCAAGAAACGCCCCTTTAACTATTGGATTTGCACAAAATACTGATTTTAAATGTTACAGCATTGCAGATGAGCGTTGCGCTGCTTTTTTTGCGTTAGGAATTGCACAACAAACTAAACTACCAACTGCAGTTGTTTGTACATCAGGATCAGCCTTATTAAATTATTATCCGGCTGTAGCCGAAGCATTTTACAGTCAGATCCCATTAATCGTAATTTCGGCAGATCGTCCGCAAAGCAAGATCGATATTGGCGACGGACAAACGATTCGCCAGGAAAATGTTTTTCAGAACCATTCTGTTTTCAATGCCAATTTATCGGAAGAGGCTTCTGTAGAAAATGATATAAAAATCAATAAAGCAATCGAAACCGCAATGCTTCAAAAAGGGCCCGTTCATATCAATGCCCCCTTCGAAGAACCTTTATATGAAACCGTTGACACACTTTCAGTTCAATCAAAAATTACCCATTCCGAAGACACTATAGGAACAAAAATCATCGAAAACATAGAAGATGTTGTTTCAGTCTGGAATGCCGCTAAGAGCAAATTAATTCTTGTAGGTGTTAATGAAGCGAACAGTATTGATCAGGATATAATAGAAAATTTCGCAAAAGACGAATCTATTGTGGTACTGACAGAAACAACTTCGAATTTACATCATTCAGGTTTTATTAATAGTATTGATACTTTAATTACGGCTTTTGATGATGCTGAATTTAAAGCTCTTCAACCGGAAATTTTAGTCACTTTTGGAGGAATGATTGTTTCGAAACGTGTCAAGGCATTTTTAAGAAAATACCAGCCCAAAGAGCATTGGCACATTGATACTTTACGTGCTTATGATACTTTTGGTGCTTTAACGCAGCATTTCATCATGCAACCGAATGATTTTTTTAAGGCTTTATTGCCTAAAGCTACTTTTACAGAAAGCAATTATTTTTCTAAAATTGATGCGATTTACGATTTACGGAAAAATAAAAGACAGGAATATTTAGAGAAAATTCCATTTTCAGATTTTAAAGTTTTTGAAAAAGTAATCGAAAGTTTGCCTAAAAACAGCCAACTTCAAATCAGTAATAGCTCTGCCATTCGCTATGCACAATTAATTGATACTGACCCTTCGATAGAAGTTTTCTGTAACAGAGGAACCAGCGGAATTGACGGTAGTACCTCTACAGCAATTGGCGCTGCAGTAGGAAGCGGAAAGCAAACCGTTTTCATTACAGGTGATATTGGATTTTTATACGACAGTAACGCATTATGGAATGCCTATATCCCTAAAAATTTCAAAATTATTTTAATTAATAATGGAGGAGGGGGAATCTTTAGAATTTTACCAGGGCATGAGGAGAAACCGGTTTTTAATACGTATTTTGAAACGTCACACGACTTAACAGCAGAACATCTGGCAAAAATGTACACCTTGAATTATTTTACTGCAAAAGATGAAGAATCTTTAAGCAGAAGTATTAGAGCTCTTTATCAGGACAATGAAGCCGGGGGAATTCTTGAAGTTTTCACTCCCACTTTTGAGAACGACGTCATTCTGAAACAATATTTTAAAGAGTTAGTTTAATACTCAGGGAAAATATAAAGTTCATAAAATAACCAAGAGAATTAAAATGCAAAAAGCGCCTAATTGGCGCTTTTTGTATGTTGTATTTTCGTTAACGAATTGGAACCGGAAAAACCGGTAAACTCGCATGTCCTAAAGCATCTACGGTTTGTATTGCAAAAAAGTAATTGTCTTTGGAATACGGTATTTCTGCTTTCGTATCCTTTACAAAAAATGTTTTTTCCCAATGCGAAGAAGACGTTTCTCTCATTAGAATTTGATATCCGTATTGTTCTTTTTCTTCAGGAGCAGTCCAGGAAAAAGAAGAAGAGTTAGAAAGGTTTTTAACTTCAATACCCACATTTACAGGTGCTTTTGGTGACGATGCTAAGTTGGCAAGAGTAGCTAAATTAGCACAGGTATTTTTTCTTAAATAGTCGAAATCCATAAATTCGATCAAATCGCCGTATTTAATACCATTCTCTGTTCTTAAATCCTGATGCTGATGATCAAAATTTTCATTCATCTCACAAAAACGGACCGCTGTAAAACCATTTTGACTGAACGGCGTATGGTCTCCACCGCGTAAAAAACGATCGTTTCTATATACTAATTTCACACTCAGTTGATCTACATATTGCTCGGTAACGGTTTTGATATAACGCGCCAATAATCTTGACGGACTGTCATTGTCACGATTAGTTGCTTTACGCATCTTAGCTTCATCTTCAGTTTCTAAAAACGGAATGGCCTCACTAAAAATTCTAATTTGCGTGTTATCTCTTAAATTGGTTCCGCTAGACAAGCTATTGCCAATCATATCATTATTCAGCATTGCGATGATATTCCAGTTTGCTGCTTTTGCTGTTTCGGCAAGATGACGAGCACCAATAAGTCCTTGTTCCTCACCAACCACAGCAACAAAAATAATAGTTGCAGGAAATGATCTTTTGCTCATTACTTTCGCTAATTCTATAACGGCAGCCACACCGGATCCGTCATCATTGGCACCCGGCGCATCCGATTTTACATTCATAACATCAGAAACTCTCGAATCAAGATGTCCGCTTATAATAAGAACGCGATTATCTGTAGGATCAGTTCCTTTTAAAGTAGCCATTACATTTCCAAGTTCACTGTCTTTTAAAACTCGCTTTCCATCCGCTTTAGCGGTAAAATAATCAATTGTAGAAGTCAGTCTTCCGTTAGATTCTAAAGCATATTTGTCAAATTCAGATTTCACCCATTGTTGCGCAGCACCAATTCCTTTGGTTTTGCTTTTGGTATCGCTTAGAGTGTGCCTTGTGCCAAAAGAAACCAATTTACGAACAGTCGCTTCGAGATTTTCGGCTTTGATTTCAGTAATCATTTTTTTTATTTCCGGATCTTCAACAACTTGAGAAATGGCAATTTGGGTAAAAAACAGAAAGGTAAAAACGGAATAAAAAACGGTTTTTTTCATTGATTTGGGATTAATTTTAGATTCCCAAATTTAATTAAAAAAAAGACAAACCACTAAAAAGATATTTCCTCTGTTTTATCTAAAACATTTTTCACCGTACCATTTTCAAACTTCGTACATTTGCACTTTAAAAACTCAGCTACTTTTTAGCTTAGAATCTCAAGAATATGATTGAAATAGGAAAATACAACACCCTTACTATATTACGTGATACCAAAGTTGGTTTATTTTTAGGAAATCCTCAAGAAGATCCGGAAGGAATTCACGATATTTTGTTACCCAATAAATACGTTCCAAACGAATTTGAAATAGGCGAAGAACTAATCGTCTTTGTTTATCTGGACCATGAGCAACGCCCGGTTGCCACCACACTTGAACCTTACATTTTATTGAATGAATTTGCTCTCTTAAGAGTCAACTATACGAATCAGGTAGGAGCTTTTATGGATTGGGGAATGGAAAAAGACATTCTGGTTCCGTTTAAAGAACAAGCTCGTCCGATGGAAAAAGGGAAACGTTACTTAGTTTACCTTTATATGGATGAAAAAACCAATCGTTTGGTAGCTTCAAGCAAATTGAATCAATTTTTAAGCAATGAAAACCTAACGGTTGAAAAAGGAGAAGAAGTTGACTTGATCGTTTCGCATATTACTGAATTAGGAATCAATGTCATCATCAATGAGCAGCACAAAGGATTGTTGTACAAAGACGAAGTGTATGATGACGCGATTAGAACCGGAGACAGAATGATAGGATTTATAAAAAATATTCGTCCTGATAATAAAATAGATGTTGCCTTACAAGTGCAAGGCTATCAGAGTATTGAGCCAAATGCAGAGAAAATACTAGATGAATTAAGAGCCAATCGTGGTTTTTTACGCCTAAACGATGCTTCGCATCCGGAAGATATTAAAACAGTTCTGAAAATGAGTAAAAAGACTTTTAAGAAAGCAATTGGCGCTTTGTATAAAGATAAACTGATAGAGATCAAGGACGACGGGATTTATCTTGTAAAGGAAAATTAAAATCTCAAAAATTTTAAACTCCAAAGTCCAATATCAAACGTATACATTGGAATTTGGATTTTTCTTAATCGAAATTTAAGAGTAAAGTATTAGAATTTATTCTATAATAACAGAAAAGGCTACCCATCACGAGTAGCCTTTCCCTTTTTATTCTAGTTTTAAAAAAAATTGTAATTAAAAAAAAACAGAAATAAAATAAATTCGAATCCATTCAGAAAATAACAGCTTTAAAAATTTTAGAAATTACTTCCTGAATTGGTATGTCTTTAAACAATCTATACATTCATATTAAAAGCGAAACATCAAGTTCACGGCTAATCCATTGGTTTGATAAAATAACTTATAGAAAGTTTTAGTTAGCATTTTTTCCTCTTTTCGTAATCAATTTTATACTAATTACTAAACAATTCCAGCATTTAACCTTAGGTGCTACTATCTCCTTTTCGAAGTTTCAACAAATGAATAAATCATTTGCCCATTATTTAAGGGTTTAAGAATAAAAACCATATAAAAATGAGCGACAAATTTTTTAAATTTTCTCAAAAAAATCATTTTTTAGGTTAATAAATCAGTGAAAGAAAATCAATCTGAAATCGACGAAATAAAATGTATCTCATTGATTTCTAGGCTGTAAAATTACTTATTATTTTTTGAAACTAATGTTAAAAAGTGTTATTTTTTATCTGTAGCGATTAATTGTTAACATTGAAAGTAATTTTCGTACAGACTTAAACTAAATTGAGTAGGTAAAAATGTAAAAATGCTTTATTTTTACGCTATAATTATTTAAAATAAAACAAATAGAAATGGATTGGATAACTGCCAGAGAATTTGAAGATATAACTTATAAAAAATGTAACGGAGTTGCGAGAATCGCTTTCAACAGACCAAATGTTAGAAATGCTTTTCGCCCTAAAACAACTTCAGAATTGTACCAGGCTTTTTACGATGCCCAGGAAGACACCTCGATAGGAGTAGTTTTACTTTCTGCAGAGGGACCTTCAACTAAAGACGGTGTATATTCTTTTTGCAGCGGTGGAGATCAAAATGCCCGCGGTCACCAGGGTTATGTTGGTGAAGATGGACAACATCGCTTGAATATTCTTGAAGTTCAGCGTTTAATTCGTTTTATGCCAAAAGTAGTTATTGCAGTAGTTCCCGGTTGGGCAGTTGGTGGCGGACACAGCTTGCATGTCGTTTGCGACATGACTTTGGCCAGTAAAGAACACGCTATTTTCAAACAAACAGATGCTGATGTGACCAGTTTTGATGGAGGATACGGATCTGCTTATTTGGCAAAAATGGTAGGGCAGAAAAAAGCACGTGAAATTTTCTTTCTCGGAAGAAATTATTCTGCTCAGGAAGCGATGGACATGGGAATGGTAAATGCCGTTATTCCACACGACGAATTAGAAGATACCGCTTATGAATGGGCTCAGGAAATCCTTCAAAAATCACCAACTTCTATCAAAATGCTAAAATTCGCTATGAATCTGACAGACGACGGAATGGTTGGTCAGCAGGTTTTTGCCGGAGAAGCAACCCGATTAGCTTATATGACCGAAGAGGCTAAAGAAGGAAGAAATGCTTTCTTAGAAAAAAGAAAACCAAACTTTGGAGAAAACAAATGGTTGCCATAAAAAAATAAAATAGTTTCAAGTTTCAGGTTTCAGGTTACGAAACGTGAAACTTGAAACCTGAAACTAAACTTAATAAAAAAATACGCATGAAACATTGGATTGAAGCCGCAAGATTGCGCACATTACCTTTATCAGTTTCCGGAATTATAGTGGGAAGTATTTACGCGCTTTCAAACCCAACATCGACCATTGATACACCAACAGAAGTATTTAGCTGGAAAATTTTTGGTTTTGCACTTTTAACAACATTAGGTCTACAGGTTTTATCCAATTTTGCAAATGATTACGGCGATGGGGTAAAAGGCACTGATAACGAAGACAGAATAGGACCAAAGCGCGCCATTCAGAGCGGTGTTATTACACCTCAGGCCATGAAAAAAGCAATAATTATTACTGCACTATTAACTTTATTATCGGCCATTGTATTGATTTATTTTGCCTTTGGCGAATCGAATTTCGGATATTCTATTTTCTTTTTATTATTGGGTATTGCTGCTATTGCTTCAGCAATTCGCTATACAGTGGGTAATTCAGCTTATGGATACAAAGGATTGGGAGATGTATTCGTTTTCGTTTTCTTCGGATTGGTAAGTACTTTAGGGGTTAACTTTTTATATTCTAAAGAAGTCGATCCGCTTTTGATTTTACCGGCAATTTCAATTGGTTTATTGAGTGTTGGAGTTTTAAACCTGAACAACATGCGCGATGAAGAATCAGACAGAAAATCAGGAAAAAATACGATCGTAGTTCAAATGGGTGGGGCAAAAGCGAAAATTTATCATTTTTCATTGATTATTACGGCAATGCTTTCAGTGGTTATTTTTGCCATTTTGAGCGATTATAATTTTGATCAATATTTATTTTTACTGGCTTACATACCTTTAACTAAACATTTAATTACCGTTTATAAAAATCAAGATCCTAAGCTGTTAGATCCGGAATTAAAAAAACTGGCACTTAGCACGTTCTTACTTTCCATATTACTGACAGTGTGTATGATTTCGTTGATTTCAGACATTATTGTGAACCTATTTTTAGGAGGAAGATAAAACAAAGTTCAACTTTAAAAATTTAAACAAAATGAAAATCACATTTTACGGACACGCTTCATTAGGCATCGAAGTTGGAGGAAAACACATTATTGTTGATCCCTTTATTACTGGAAATCCAAAAGCCGCAGCGATAGACATCAACACATTACAAGCAGATTATATTTTACTTACGCACGCACATGGCGATCACATCCTGGATGTAGAAGCTATTGCAAAGCGTACAAACGCCACTATAGTTTCTAATGCTGAAATAGCAAGCTACTATGCTCAAAGAGAATTCAAAGCGCACCCAATGAATCACGGCGGAAGCTGGGATTTTGATTTTGGTAAAGTAAGATACGTAAACGCAATTCACTCAAGCTCTTTTCCTGATGGGAGTTACGGTGGTAACCCTGGTGGTTTTGTGATCGAAAGTGAGCACAAAAATATCTATATCGCCGGAGATACAGCACTTACAATGGACATGAAACTGATTCCGTTACGTACAGAATTAGATCTGGCCATTCTTCCAATCGGAAACAATTTCACAATGGATGTTGAAGATGCCATTCTTGCATCTGATTTTATCGAATGCGATAAAATCTTAGGCTACCATTTTGATACTTTTGGTTACATCGAAATTAATCATGAAGATGCCATTCGTAAATTTTTCGATAAAGGAAAAGATTTAATGCTTCTTGAAATCGGAGAATCAATCGAATTGTAATAAGAAGCTATTTCCCGCTTTCGGCTATATCTTTTTTGAGGAATCCCGAAGTTTTCGGGACACCTCAAAAAAGGATACCGCCTCTATCGGGGCTAGGGCTTTAGTTTTTATAAGAATTTTTTAAATGGATAACAATATTAAATTTATTTGTGATTGTTGTGGTCAGGAGCATGAAAGTTGGCCGGCACTCACGTATAACACACCCAGCGTATACAATAATCTTTCGCCTCAGGAAAAAGAAGAGATCGCAGTAATTGATCAGGATTTTTGTGTCATTAAACACCCCGATAATGTCTATCGATTTGTTAGAGCTGTTCTGATTCAAAAAGTAAATGACCATTGCGAAGATCTGGAGTATGGTTTCTGGGTTTCGTTAAGCGAGAAAAGTTTTGACGATTATCTTGAAAATTTTGATAACGAAAATCATGAAACGGATTATTTTGGATGGCTTTCCAATTATATTCCACAATATAAATTTTCAGCTAGCATTCCAACAACAGTGGTGACTAAAAGCGGTAATGAAAGGCCGGAGATTTTTCCTCATAAAGATTTTGATCATCCCTTTGTAAAAGATTACTATGAAGGAATTACAAAAGAAGAAGCTGAAAAAAGAATTAGAAACATGATGCAATCCAGCAATCAAATTGCATAAATTATGAATTTAAGAAAAGTTCTGCTACTGCTTCTAATCACCGTTTCATATCCTACTTTTGCTCAAAAATGCAATTGCGAGGATAATTTTTACTGGCTCAAAAAAAACTTCGAACAAAATGATGCCGGCTTCCAATATATAATTGATAAAAAGGGATTAACAGAATATCAAAATCATAATATTCTTTTTATTAAAAAAGCAAAAAAGAGTAAAGATCTCAATGAATGCAGGAATATACTTTTTGATTGGTTATTATTCTTCAGACCAACACACTTATCTTTAGCAATAAATAAAGATTTTATAACTCAATCATCTTCTAAAACCAATTCAGAATCTGAAAAAAAATGGGAGACTTTAGTGCTAAATCAAGAGGAATTAAAAAATAATCTATCAAGTGTCGTTCAGCCAGGTTTTGAAGGGATTTGGACTTCAGGTCCTTATACCATTGGAGTTATAAGAAAAAATAAAGAATATATTGGATACATTCTAGAGGCAAAAGGCACAAAATGGAAGCAATATGACGTGAAATTCAAGATAAAAGAGAATTTAGATCAAAACTATAGTTCACTATATTATCTAGGTGATTATTCGAGTCAAAAATTTAATGAGGTAAAACTTATTGGAAATAATCTTCTAAAGATTGGCTTTGTTTCCTTAAAAAGAGTTTTTCCAGATTATTTAGAGAATAATCCTGAAATAACCAATTACATCGAGTCTTTAATGACTCAAAAACCATTTTTTAAAGAAATTTCAGATCAGACCGTCTTACTGCGAATACCATCATTTAATTATTCTGATAAAAAAGAGATTGACAGTATACTCGTCGCAAATAAAGAACTAATTATTTCAAAAGAAAATTTAATAATTGATGTACGAAATAATGGCGGTGGGTCTGACGCCAGTTTTCAAAAGATAATTCCATATTTATATACGAATCCCATCAGAACTATTGGTGTAGAATATTTATCGACAGCTCAGAATAATAAAAGAATGGAAGATTTTATTGCAGATCCTGATTGGTCTTCTGAAGAGAAGAAGTGGGCCAGAAAAGGATTAGAGAAATTAAATTCTAACATAGGTAAATTTATAAATTTAGAAGAGCATATAGTTGAGGAACAAAAATTAGATGTTGTTTATCCCAATCCAAAAAATATTGGCATAATTATTAATGAAAGTAACGCAAGTACAACCGAAGAATTTTTATTAATAGCTAAGCAAAGTAAGAAAGTAAAACTTTTTGGAACAACAACAGAAGGTGTCTTGGACATTTCTAATATGTATTTTGTTGATTCACCATGTAAAGATTTAAAATTAGGATATTCACTTTCAAAAAGTTCAAGAATTCCAGACATGCAAATTGATCAAAAAGGTATTCAGCCAGATTATTATATTGACAAAACTATAAATGATTACGACTGGATTAGATTTACAGAGAATATATTAAAAGCAAATTAAGTTTTAAATCTATAAAGAATGAATTTCAAAAAAATAATTTTATTCCTTTTAATCGCGTCTTCATACCACACTTTTGCACAAAAAGACGGTTATTGGGACAAAGAGCGCGCAACTACAAAAGAAATTATCGTTTCGGCGCGTGACAGAATCACCATTAAAACAGAAGATTTACCAGTTGGAACTACTGAAATCGTATACCGAATAACACTTTTAGATGAAAATCAGCAAATGACCAGTAGCTTGGTTTCAATGCTTAAAGCCATTCCGGATCCATACGGAATAGGCCAGGGCTCAGCAGGTGCGGTTTTTTTGATGTCAAAAATTTCCGGAGACGACTCTTGTACTTATGCATTATTTACTTCAAATGAGGATGCAAAAAAATACGTTGATGACGGAAAAACGGATAAAGCATGTTATGCCCAGGTTGATCCCGTTAATAAAGATGCCAAGAGATTATCTATTGACAAATCATCTTGCCTGAAGCAAAACACAACAACAATTTGGTTTGGATTTACCAGTAAAAACTGGGTTTTAAATCAAAAAGTAGTTCTTGAAGTCGTGCCGTGGGTAGATACAAAACTAAATCGAGGCTGGAATCAAGATAACAAAAACGAAATCATAAGTCTTTGTAAAACATCGACAATGGCTCAAAAAATGGCTAATTCTGATGATTTTTGCGTTTGTATCCTTGAAAAAATAATGAAGCAATACCGCTACACAGAGTTTCAGAAATTATTGCCCATAGAAAAAACCAAAGCTTACAAAGACTTCGGAAACATCTGTTATAAAGATGCTGATATTTCTAAAAACGTCTATAATGACTTGAGAACTCAGGTTTCTGCTTTAATTAAATTGCAAAAATACAACGAAGCAATTCAAAAAGTGAATACGATTATCAATGACGGAAAAGCGACAGCCATCGATTATAGCGCCCTTGGTTATTGTTATATTTTAACCAAACAATACGGAAAAGCTATAAAATCCCTGAAAGAAGGCGAAAAATTAGACGATACAGAATTATTGGTTAAATTAAATCTCGCACATGTATATTTGATCAGTGACGATTACAGTGAAGCGAAAGCAATTTACAAAAAATACCAAAATCAGAACGTTACGGAAAGTTTGAGCTGGAAAGAAAAAACAAAACAAGACTTTGCAGTTTTCGAAAAAGCAGGATTACCATCAAAAGATTTTGAAAGAGTTTTGAAGCTCTATAATTAATAAAAAAAGGTTTTAATATATGTGGTATAAATTAAATAGACTTATATCACTTATATGGTAAAAGAAAAACATGAAAGCAACTTATCATAAATACATGCTCGAGTTTAAACGTCCTTCCGGAACTTCGAGAGGCATTATGACGAAAAAAGAAACCTGGTTTATTGTACTTGAAGAAAACGATAAAAAAGGAATAGGCGAGTGCGGAATTTTGCGCGGTCTGAGCGCAGATGATTGTGATGATTACGAAGAAAAACTCAATTGGGCTTGTGAGAATATTCATTTAGGAGAAGCCGTCCTTTGGGAAGCTTTGCTGGAATTCCCATCCATACAATTTGGAATTGAAATGGCTTTTTTGTCACTCACAAGCCAAAATCCGTATGTATTATTTCCTTCTGATTTTACTAATAATTCGAAGTCAATTGTTATAAATGGCTTAGTCTGGATGGGCGAAGCTGCATATATGAAACAGCAAATCGAAGAGAAATTAGCCGATGGTTTCAATTGCATCAAACTTAAAATAGGAGCGATAGATTTCGGGAAAGAATTAGAATTATTGCATTTTATCAGAAGTCATTTTTCAGCAGAACAAATAGAAATTCGGGTAGATGCCAATGGTGCTTTTGCTTTAAATGAAGCTTTAGATAAACTAAATCAATTACATCAATTTCAGTTACATAGTATCGAGCAACCTATTAAAAAAGGGAATTTTAAAGCCATGGCAAACTTGTGCCGGACAACTCCCTTTCCAATTGCTTTAGATGAAGAATTAATAGGTGTTTTTTCATTGCCGGAAAAAGAAAAATTACTACAAGAAATAAAGCCTCAGTATATTATTTTGAAACCAAGTTTTATAGGTGGCTTTAGAGGAACACAAGAATGGATCACTCTGGCAGAAAAATATAATATTGGCTGGTGGATTACATCAGCTTTAGAAAGCAACATCGGACTCAATGCGATTTCACAATGGACTTTTTTGCAAAACTCAAAAATGCCACAAGGTTTAGGAACCGGAGCGCTCTACACCAATAATTTTGATTGTCCGCTTGAAGTTTCTCAAGGACAATTATGGTATAATTCATCTAAAGATTGGAATACGAATTTTTTAAAAAATTCAAAGTAACAAAGGCACAAAGGTTCAAATGCAAGAAGCAAAAGTGCAGAATAAAAAAGCACAGAGTAGAAAAGCCTTTAAACCTTTGCCACTCTGTACCTTTGAACCTGTATTTTTTTTACTCTTTTCCGCCAAGCAGTCCTTGCTGCCAGTCTTTAAGTTCCTGCCATTTTCCCTGATACGCCAATAACGCTTGCTTTGCCCAGGTACTTGGATTGTGAATGGCGAAATTTTCACCACCGGCATCTAAAATGGATTGTAATTTTTCTGTTGGTGTTTCTGATAATTCCTGCCAGGTTGTAATTCCGGCCGCATTAAACAGAGCCTCAATTTTTGGCCCAATCCCTTCTACAACTTTCAAATCATTTTCTTTTACTTTTTTGCCATAAACTTTTGTCGCCAAGGCAGCATCAAATAACAATCCGGGAGAAGCATTTGCAGCAAAGGACTGTGCAGGAGTCGTAATTTTTGCTTTGGCAGCTAAATCAGCCTCTAGCGAGGAGATCTTAGCATTCAGACTTCGGGTATTTGCTTTACAGGCATCTAAATCAGCTTGTAATGACAATGCAAGCGAATCATCTCCTTTTGAATTCATTTTCCCTAGTAAGTAACCCAAAATTCCACAGATTAACCCCACTAACGCAGGTATTAAGATACAAGGTATATTCATAATAGTATATTTTTGATTAATTATTTGATTGTAATTACAGTTCTTCTGTTATTTGCTTTTCCTTCAGCTGTAGTATTTTCACCGACAGGTTCGTCCGGACCTTTGGATTCAGTAGTAATGCGATTACCATCGATACCTTGTCTGGACAAATATTTCTTAGAAAATTCAGCACGTTTTTGACCAAGAGCAACATTAGAATCATGGTTACCAACATTATCGCTATGGCCTACAGCGAGAATAACGGCATCTTTTACATGCTCCATATAGCGAACCAAATCAGCAACTTTCTGCTTTTCTATAGCTGATAATTTATCGCTGGATTTATTAGTACTGAAATGTAAAATCAACGGATCACCATTTATTTTATCTTTCAAAATAATCCATTCATCTGTTACGGCAGGAGCAGCTTCCACAGCTTCAAATTTGTATGCAGCAGGTCCTAAAACCGTATCTGAATTTGTTTTCAATTTATCAATTATTTCTCCTTTTGTGTCAAACTGAGAACCTGACAAACCTTTAGAAACAAAATACTTTTTAATATCGTTTGCCCTTGCAAGCCCCAGATTTTCAAAAGTAGTTGAATTTGTTTCCCCAGCAGTGGCATAACCCGTGATGGTAATTTTTTGCTTTGGATTTGCAATCAAAAATGTTTTAAGATTTTCAATTCCAATTGATACAGAATCACTAACAGGCAGAATTACTGCAAAACTGTTTTTAAGGAACTTGATATTATCATTGGTATGATAATCAATTCCGGAACCATTCAGAATAAAAGGGACAAAAATATCGTCCTGAGCTACAACTACTGCCACCTTTTCAGTCGCAACCGCTGGTGTGTTTATAGTACAATTGCAACAGAATTTGAGATACAAGAAAGTACCTAAAACAATCGTTATTGCAATGCCTAATAGATAAAGTGCTTTTTTAGACATAAGTGATAAAGTTAAGATTCTATCAAATTTAACAAAAAAATAGATACATATTGTATTAGCGATCAGTTATTTTAAAGTTATCTTTCTAGTTTTGAGGTAATTATAAAATTATGTAAAGCGGATAATGATTGCTGAATCCCGATTTCAGGAATAAATTAAATTGAGTAACTTGCATAAAAATTAAATTCAGACAATAAAAATGGTCGAAATAGAAAGAAAGTTTCTCGTGAAGTCAGATGATTTTAAGGAACAGGCTTTTGCTCAAAACACTATCGCTCAGGGCTACCTGAGTTCTGTCCCTGAAAGAACTGTAAGAGTTCGAATTAAAGGAAATAAAGGCTTTATCACGATAAAAGGAATCAGTCAGCAAGGTGGAATGTCCCGCTTTGAATGGGAAAATGAAATTCCGATTGATGAAGCGCAGGAGTTACTTAAGCTATGCGAAAAAGGTACAATAGAGAAAACCCGTTTTGAAATAAAATCAGGAAAACACATTTTTGAAGTAGATGAATTTTATGGCGAGAATGAAGGTTTAGTAATGGCTGAAATAGAATTAGCATCAGAAACAGATTCATTCGAAAAACCGGAATGGCTTGGAGAAGAGGTTACCAATGACGAAAGATATTACAATGCTTATTTAAGTAAAAATCCTTTTAAAAACTGGAAAAAACAATAATGTCATGACTGAACCGTATGATCTGATCATTGTTGGAGGCGGTCCTATTGGACTGGCCTGTGCCATCGAAGCTCAAAAGAAAAACCTGCATTATCTAATTATTGAAAAAGGCGCCATTGTAAATAGCGTTTTCAACTATCCGTTGTACATGACCTTTTTTTCAACAGCAGAAAGACTTGAAATAGGAGAAATTCCGTTTAATTGCCTGGCTCCAAAACCAGGACGTCTGGAAGCATTGGAGTATTATAGAAATATTCATCGCTATTTCAAATTTTCAATTCATTTATTCGAAAAAGTAACTGAAATTCAAAAATTAGAGAATTCCTTTTTTAAAATTACAACAGACAAATCTTTGTACGAAGCAAAGAATGTGGTGATTGCCACAGGTTTTTATGATATTCCGATTGAGATGAACATAAAAGGAGAGGATCTGTCCAAAGTGCGTCATTACTACAAAGAAGCACATGAATATGCTTTTAGAAATGTTTTGGTGGTTGGAGCCAATAATTCATCAGTCGACGCAGCTTTAGAATGTTGGAGAAAAGGAGCGAACGTTACAATGGTGATTCGTAAAAACGAAATCAATAAGCGCGTAAAATACTGGGCAAAACCAGATATCGAAAACCGGATTGCAGAAGGCAGTATTAAGGCTTATTTTCAATCTAATATTACTGAAATTTGCGAAAATGAAGTTGAAATTGAAACTCCAAACGGAAAAGTTAGGATAGAAAATGATTTTGTTTTGGCGTTAACAGGATATAAACCGGATTTAAACTTTCTTGAAAAAATGGGTATCCAATTATCTGATGATGAACTAAAAACGCCAGTCTACAATCCCGAAACCATGCAAACCAATGTTGAAGGCTTATTCCTGGCAGGAGTCGTTTGTGGTGGAATGCATACACATAAATGGTTTATCGAAAATTCTCGTGTTCACGCGAATATGATTGTAGATTATATTACTTCGAAATAAAAAAAATACTACCAATTTAGCAAATTTCAATTGTCAGTTCGAGCGAAGTCGAGAACACTTTTCGCGCATGTCGACTTCTCTCAATATGACAGTTTTACTCGTAGCAAGAAGAACTTAAGAACTACAAGAAAGCATTGAACAACCTACTTTAGATCGCGCCCAATCCGGTCGTTTTGCAAACCATTTTTCGTATTGGGGTTGTTCGTCATATGGTTTTTGCAACAATAAATACAATTCGTCTATCAAAGAATAATCTTCTTTATCAGCTGCATCAATTGCCAATTGTGACATATAATTTCTCAAAACATATTTTGGATTTATAAGGTTCATTTTCTCTGAACGAACTTGACCTGATAACTCCTCAGCATTTAATCTTTCGATATAAACAGCAAACCATTTTGTCCAGGCTGCTAAGATTTCGCCTGAAATTTCTTCCGGAACATAAAAAGCATCCTTAATTTTCTCAAGTGCTGTTTCAATAGAATCCGTTTTTTGAATGTGGCTCAAATTTCTAAAAAAGATCGTCATATCTGTTTCTGATAATTGCAAAACAGTTTCTAAACCGGCAATCAATTTACTATCAGCATCTGTCGAAGTAAATAACCCTAATTTACTTAAAAACATATTTTTATAATCAGAATCAAAATCATTAATAAAGGATTCTAACATTTTTTCCAAAGGCTCCGCTTCATTAATCAGAGGATAAAGTGCATTTGCCAGCTGATACAAATTCCATTGGGCAATTTGCGGTTGGTTCCCAAAACGGTATCTCCTGTTTTGACTATCAGTTGTATTGGGAGTCCAATTTGGGTCGTAGTTTTCCAGCCACCCATAAGGGCCGTAATCAATCGTGATTCCATGAATCGACATGTTATCCGTATTCATTACACCATGCACAAAACCTACACGTTGCCAATTCAAAATCATTTCACGCGTTTTATCCGCAACTGTTTTAAAGAATTCTAAATATTGATCTTTCGGTTCTCCTTTAATTTCCGGAAAATAATGTTTGATCGTATATTCTACAAGATCTTTTAGATTGTTAAGTTCATTTCTGGCTGTGAGCATCTCAAAACTTCCAAATCGAATAAAAGAAGGAGCGACACGGCAAACTATCGCGCCTTTTTCGTAAGCTGGATTTCCGTTATACAAAATATCGCGCAAAACTTCATCACCGGATAGCATCAGCGAAAGCGATCGGGTAGTAGGTACTCCTAAATAATACATGGCTTCGGCACATAAATACTCTCTGACAGAAGAGCGCAAAACAGCCAAACCATCAGCAGTTCTGGAGTAAGGAGTTTTTCCCGCACCTTTTAGCTGAAGCGTAAAAAACTGATTATTATGTTCTACTTCTGTTAAGTTTATCGCGCGGCCGTCGCCCAATTGCCCAGCCCAATTTCCAAACTGATGCCCTGCGTAACACATTGCATAAGGGCGGGTTTCAGGAAGAATTTCTGTTCCGGAAAAAGCATTTAAAAATGATTCTGATTCAATTTCATCTTCAGAAATCCCAACTAATTCAGCCACTTCTTTTGAAACGTGAACAAGCTTAGGCTTTGATGGTTTTGTTGGATTTACATAAGAGAAAACAGTATTCTTAACCTGACGAATTTCATTAGTTTCATCAGGATCTGCAGCTAATTCAGCAGTAAATCGATTGTTTATTTTTAAATTTTTCATTTGAGTATTTATTTTTAACCACAGATTATACAGATTAAAAGGATTCTTTTTAAATCTCTCGGAAATTTAAAAGTAAGTAAGGAAAATCACTCTAATCATTCTAATCTGTGGTAAAATCTTTATTTAATCAACTAATTTACCGGAGTACATTTTTTTCAATTTTTGTACTTTTGGATCTATTATAATCTGGCAATAACGTGCGTCCTGATTGTTATTATAATAATTTTGATGCTCTTCTTCAGCATTGTAATATACTTCAAAGGGAATCAATTCGGTTACAATTGGATCTTCGTAGAAAGATTTCACTTCCTCAAAAACGTGTTCTGCAATCGCTTTTTGGTCACTATCATGATACAAAATAATCGAGCGATATTGTGTACCACTATCTGCTCCCTGACGATTTAAGGTTGTGGGATCGTGACTTGTCATAAATATATAAATGAGATCATGATATGAAATTATGTCAGGATCGAAAGTAACTTGTATCACTTCAGCATGACCAGTCCTGCCCGTACACACTTCACGATAAGGAGGATTCTTGATAAAACCTCCGGCAAAACCTGATTTTATTGATTCTATCCCTTTTAAACGCTGAATTACAGCTTCAATACACCAAAAACATCCACCACCAAAAGTAGCTACTGATACATTTTTCATAAAGTATTGTTTAGTTTTACTTGCCCTATTAATCCGATAGAATATTATGATAAATTATTAAAAAAACTGCATTTTAACTAAAGATACTCATCGGTTATGGAATGATTGAAGTTTACAATTGATAAATTCGCAATTCTATAAAAAAGCAATATATTTGCAATCAAACTCAGGCACACTAATGAATAGCAAAAATAGTACCATCACTTTAGAAACCTATTTTAAGGATTTTAGAAAGCATATTGTTGGAATTGATCAAGAATTTACTTCTCCGTATGGCAAAAAAAAGATTATTTATACAGATTGGACTGCCAGCGGAAGGCTTTATCGCCCCATAGAGGAGCAACTTTTGAATAATTTCGGACCTTTTGTAGCCAATACCCATACAGAAACTACTGTGTCAGGTACTGCCATGACAAAAGCATATCATCATGCCAGAAATATCATCAAGCGTCATACAAATGCCAATCAGGACGATGTTTTGATTACGGACGGAACCGGAATGACGGGTGTTGTTAATAAATTTCAACGTATTCTTGGCCTTAAAATTCCTGAGAACCTGAAAGATTTTATTAGTGTTCCTGCTGAAAAAAAACCAATTGTCTTTATTTCACACATGGAGCATCATTCCAATCAAACGTCATGGTTAGAGACGATTGCTGATGTTGAAATTATACCGTCTTGCGAAAAAGGACTTTTTTGCCTGGATAATTTGGCTTTGCTATTAGAAAAATACGCCGACAGAACTATTAAGATTGCCTCGATAACGTCATGCTCTAATGTTACGGGTCTGAAAACACCTTTTCATGAAGCGGCAAAATTAATGCACCAACATCATGGCGTTTGTTTTGTTGATTTTGCATGTTCGGGACCTTATGTCGAAATTGATATGCATCCTGAAGATCCGGAATCTTATCTGGACGCGATTTTCTTTTCTCCACATAAATTTTTAGGAGGACCGGGAACTTCAGGTGTTTTAATCTTCAATAAAAAATTATACAATAATATGATTCCTGATTGTCCTGGTGGAGGAACAGTTAGCTGGACAAATCCATGGGGCGAACATAAATACATTGACAACATAGAGGATCGCGAAGATGGTGGAACTCCAGGTTTCTTGCAGGTTATCAAAACTGCTTTGGCCATTGAACTGAAAGAGGAAATGGGAATTGAAAACATCCTGCAACGCGAACACGAAATTGTTAATTATGTTTTTAACGCATTAGATCCTGTTTCCAATATTAAGATTTTGGCAGGACAACATCAAAATCGTTTGGGAGTAATTTCGTTTTTTATTGAAGATCTTCATTTTAATCTGGGAGTAAAATTACTGAATGACAAATTCGGAATTCAGACTAGGGGAGGGTGCAGCTGTGCCGGAACTTACGGACATTTTTTATTACATGTAGATCAGGAGACTTCAAACAAACTGGTTAATGAAATTACGATTGGTGATCTCATCAAAAAACCGGGATGGATCAGAATGTCGATACACCCCACTACTACTGACGAAGAAATTGCTTTTGTTTGTGAAAGTATTAAGGATTTAGCTGAAAATCACAAAACCTGGGCTTTGGATTATGCTTACAATAAAAACACAAACGAGTTTATTCATAAAAATGCAAATTCATTTGAGGATGAATTGGTTGCCGGTTGGTTTAGATCGTAGCACTTTTTAACCGCAAAGCACGCTAAGATTTTTATCTCAAAGTATGTTTAGAAAACACAAGGTTCGCAAAGCTGGTTCAACACAAAGCTTTGCGAACCTTGTGTTTTTATAAAACCCTTAGTTAAAAAAACTTTGCGTGCTTTGCAGTAAAAATTATGCTTTACGGTAAAATCAATTTAGTTAACAAACTCTTTTTTCGTTTCATATGAATGATAAATTTCCAGTGTAGCTCCGATAGAGCCGGTATCCTTTGAGAGGAACGAACAAAGATAAAGGCGAAAGCGGGACTAAAGGTCTTGAAAAACCGAATTTATCCGCTTCTGAAAATTTTACTACATAATCAAGCGAACTCCGCCAAGGTCAGAAACGCGGTAAGAGAATTTATTTCCGGGAGAACCTATAAACATAAAGTTTTTAGGTATTTTCCATTTTTTAGATAGTTCGTCGATAATTTCAGGCCCAAAAACACCTTTAATTTCAAGATATTCAAGATCAATTTCATCATACGCACGATCTAAAACTTCTAAATCTTTTATTAAAGCTTCGTTGGTTGAAGTGTTATTGGTTACGTACACAATCTTTAATTTATTGGTCGTTTCGTTTCCCTGAACATATTGCAATACTTTGTTTAAAATCGCAATATCATCGCCTTTGGTAAAAAAGACAAACTCCTGTGAATTGATTTCTACACTCATTTTTTGCAAATAGCGATTGCTAAGAATTACCATTTTTCGTAAAGGCTGATAGAAATATTCCAAGGCCTCAATTAGTAATCGTATCAAAAAGACACGGTTAAGCATGATGCCGATAAAAATCAGTGAAGGAACCATGTATTTCAGAAAGGTGTAAAAAGAATTGATATTCAATTTCATATTCCCGACAAAAGCGGCGATAATAAGCAAAACAGCCACCACGACGGTGATGCCCCGGGCACGTTCAGGTCGGGGTAATTTTCTGCGTTTGAATTTGAGCAATAAATTTCCGATTCCGAATAACGCCATTACCGCCAGAAAGGAGAATGTGTAAACACCGGCCAAAGATTCTAAATGCCCGTTGGTAGCAAAAAGTACTGAAATACATAAAACTAAAAAACTGATTACAATTCGGTAATGAGAACCTCTTTTGTTTTGCTTTAAAAAATAATTGGGTAAAATCCGGTCTAATGTCATTCGGTTTAAAAGTCCGGAAACCCCAACAAATGAAGTTAATACAGCTCCGCATAATACTAAAACAGCATCTATGGAAATTAGCCATGCCAGCCATGATCCGCCGGTTGTTTGTCCTAAATGCGCCAGAAGAGATTCTTTATTAGCACCAACTTCGGTTAAAGGAATTATACAAATCAATAAAATAGCGATTACAGGATTGAAGAAACTTACAATTGCCCACATATTTCTCAGCGTTTTAGGAAAAACACCATGTTCTTGTTCTTCGACAAAATTTGCCGAACTTTCAAAGCCGGAAATTCCGAGCATAGCTGCCGAAAATCCCAGGAAAAGAGCTGTTTTTATATTTCCGTAGGCGATAGGGGCTTCCCAATTGATATGAAAAGTTCCCAAACCGTTATTTAAAACAAACCATAACGAGGCCAAAACGAGTAAACTTAAAGTTGCCAAATGGGTAATGAAAATGATTACGGCCACAAATGCTGATTCACCAATACCTAAAATAGCAAGTCCTGTAAACAGGATTAGAACAACAACTGTTGCAATGGTGACGTTTAAATTTTCGAAAATTCCATGCAAATAATGCATTCCTTCTGAAGCTGAAATCACAGCTGTTGCCATATAAGACAAGACCGTTAATGTTGCAGCTAACGAAGCCAATCGTTTGGTTGAAGTATTTAATAAAACATTGTAAGCACCTCCGTTTAAAGGAATCGCCCCAACAACTTCGCCGTAAATTTTTCTGAATAAATATAAAACAACTGCAACAATTAATAATGAAATCCACGCATATTGACCAGCATATAAGATCGTTAGCGCTGAAACATACAAACAAGAAGAACTGATATCGTTTCCACAAATCGCTGTTGCCTGTAATTGATTTAATTTTTTGTGTATAAGTTCTTCCATAGTTATTCAATATTAAACACGATCAACTCAACAAAAAGTAGTAACAAGCAAATTCTAAAAGACAGGTATATGTACTAAAATTATATTTTAGCTAATGTGTGGATCTTGAATTCTAAAGTATAGCAATTATTTCGATTCCTGAAATTTCCTGAGTGACAATAAGGCTTGTTCCTGAATTTTCTTCTGAAAAAAACCAGTCCATCCCAACAAATACCCCATAGGACCAAAGGCTTGTTTTGACCATTTCCAGACATCAAAACTATCCGTATGTTTGATAATCAATCCATCCTGAAAGGCAAATTCTGCCGTAATTTTATTGATTACGTTTCTATTGGTTTTACTAAAATTATAAGTAGCAATCCATTTTGCAGCACCCGAGAAATCATCCGCTTTTACATCTGAAAATTCAACTTTAAGATTGCCTTTGCTTTTTAAAATCAGCATTTTCCACATTGCAGTAACCTGATCTCCCTTCAGTAAACCAAAAGCAGGATCAATAAAATGAATTTTTGGATGGTAACATTCACTCATTGTTTGAGCGTCAGCGTTGGCAAAAGCAGTATAGAATTTTGTAATTAGAGCCTCGTTAGCATTCATAGAGTAGGAAAATTAGAGTATAAATATAAGATTTATTAGATCAAATAATTATTTATAAGGCACTAATTGCAGTAGCGGTATCAAATGTTTTTTTAGATTTATCAAATGCTGTAGAAAAATACTCCTTTTTATTAGAGGCTGTAAAATATCCAGTCTGATCACCAAATGCATTAGAATTTCCGGTTACTATAAACCGCACTCCTTTAATATCCGCTTTTTTAAGTTTGGCCATTTCAGCCGGAGTAAAATAATAATAAGATGATGTCTTGCCATTGACAGTTTCATTAATTTTTTTATCTACACAGGGAATCGCGTCTCCATTGGTCAGATCAACATAAATACCACCTGAAATTCTGGTTTTGTCATTCGCTGTCTGAATAGTGATCTTTAAAACTCCTCCTTTTTCTGTTTTTGCAATTTGAACATTTGCTTCACCGGTAAAAACATATTTTTCGCAAATAAAAGTATAATTTTCAGTTGCAGGATAAGGTTTTGAGCCTTTTATACTCATGGTTTCCTGGGCATTTGCAAATGTCGAAATCAGCAATACTATTAAAAGAGGCAATTTTAAATTCATAATTTTATTTATTGTTGAGTTAGTTTAGAATCAAATTTTTCATCCCAATCCATAGATTTTATAGAAGAAACCAAATTATCTTCATTCACAAAAACGCGCAATTCTTTATTGGCTACTTTTTTTGTGTATAAGGCACGATAGCGGTAAACAACCTCTTGTTTGGTTTTGTAAACGCCATCTAATTTTAAATCTATAAAACTTCCGTAATATTGTCTAAATCTTTGACACGTTTTAGTAAGACGCTCTTCAGTCGTATTTTCCATTACAGATGGCGTAACTTCTGTAGCATTAAAAGGTTTAAACTTTGAGGTATTACAAGTTTCTAAAACTCGTTTCCCTAATTCGTACGCTTTTTGTTGTTGATTAGAATTAATCTCTGCACCAGAAATTTTCTTAATTTTCAAATCTTCAGTATCTCTACTGATTGTTTTCGATTTACATCCAATTAACAATAACAAACATATAATCAATCCTGCTTTCTTCATAACTATTTAAGTAATTTTTAATAATAAGTTAGGGTCAGGGCAATTTTCTATATAAAAATTCAAATCATTTGTATTGCAAACTCCCGGATAATCGCCATAATACTCTTCAATATTTTTTATAATCTGAAAATGTACATGTGGCGCGTAATCCCCATTAACAGTGGAGCTTCCTAAAGTTCCGATTTTTTCACCTTTATTAAAATTGGTCCCAACACTTAGGTTTTCTATACTTTCTAACGATAAATGCCCGTATAAAGTATAAAATTTTTCATTTTCGATGGTATGCTCCAAAATAATTGTTGGCCCGTAATCTCCCAAACCAATATTGTTTTTAAAGCTATGCACCTTTCCGTCAAGTGGAGCCAAAACAGCCGTATCTACTTTGGTCCATAAATCCAATATGAATGTTACGTTCCGGAATAGAATCATTTTTAAAAATCGCACTTCGTTGGTATAAGGTACGACCTTCGATATAACCTCCAAATGCCACTTCGGCATTATTTTTCTTCAGATAATTTGAAATAAAACCCTCAAATTCTGTAGCACTCTGAGGTTTACTTTCAACAAATTCCCGATTGGTCACAGATAAATCTAATGAAATGTATTTTGAAATATGAATATCATCATCGATAATTTTAGTAGGCAGTAAGGCTTTCAATATAGAGACAAGAGGTTTCATAAAATTTAAATTTAAGCGACTTTTTCAATAATTATTAATTCATTATGTACTTCTATGCGGGGCAGCATTTTTGAAGTAAACAATTCCGGGTTTATTTCTGAAATATATTTACTGTTTCGAACGTTATGAGCTTCGTCTAAAATCATGGTATTAAAAAGAACAAAACCTTTGCTTTTTAAAAGAGAGCAAATATGTCCGCTAAAAAAACTTTCAAATAAGAAATTTGGCATTTTGATATCTTCAAAAATATCTATAATAATCAGATCGTATTTGTCTTTAGTTTTTAAAACAAATTCAAAAGCATCATCAATAATAATTTCAAGTTGCTTTATTTGATCCAGTCCAAAATATTGATTTGCAATCTGAATCATGTCCGGGTCAATCTCGACACCCGTAATTTTACCTTTATATTCGATTTCATCCACCAAAGTTTTAATGACACTTCCTCCTGCAACTCCTAACAATAATATATGTTCCATCTTAAGGATGCTTTCATAACCTATATTTCTAAGACCGTACCTTAATATACGCTGCAGACTTCCATACGAGTAATTGGTGTTTTCAGAATCCAGGACCAACTCACCATTAGCCCATGTAATTTCAATAATTTTACTTCTTTCTGATCTTTTCTTAAATACTTTTATTGGAATGATATAACTGAATAATTTTTGGATCATTTTTAAATGCTTTTACTCAAATTTACCACTTTAAATCTTTTATTTTGCAACAAAAAATAATTTTTAATGAAAAGACAATTGTACAAATTCATCTTTTTTAAGCTAATGGGCTGGAAAATAGTAGGAATTGAAAATGCGGAAGTGAAAAAATGTGTGATGATGGTGATGCCCCATACAAGCAATCATGATTTTTATTTAGGAATATTTACAAGAGGAATCTCCGGATTAGAAATGAACTGGGTGGGAAAGAAGGAATTATTCAAATTTCCTATTGGATATTATTTCAGAAGTGTAGGAGGAGAACCTATTGATCGTACCGGAGGTTTAAATAAAGTAGATTCTATAGCTGCTATTTTTGAACGAAAAGAAGTTTTTCGTTTAGCAATTGCCCCAGAAGGAACTCGCAAGGGAGTTAAAGAGATTAAAAGCGGATTTTATTATATTGCACTTAAAGCTAATGTTCCCATTGTTCCGGTTGCTTTTGATTGGGGCAAAAAAGAAGTTAATTTCGGAAAAGATTTTTTCCCCACAGGAAATTACGAAGCTGATTTATTGGTTTTGAAAAAACATTACGAAGGTGTTTTAGGAAAAATTCCAGAAGACGGGTTTCAATTGTAAATTTTCGATATTTTTAAGCTTACGTGAGAATCGCTTAAATGAAAATTATTTTAAAAATTTTCCAAATACGCGTTTTTCTCTAATTTACGGGACGTATGCTTTAAAAGTTCCGTTTTTATAAAAAATAACAATTTTCTCCATTTCACTTTCTTCGGTAATTAAAATTTGATTTTTAATTTCCGGAGGAGTTCTTGTTTGTATTTTTTCAGTTTCTTTAAAATTAATCTGAGAGAATAAATCTCCTGTAGCTAAATTTTCATTTGCAGCAATTGGAGTGGGCGCTTTTATAGATTCTGAAACTTCTTCACTATTTTTAGGAAAACTTCCTTTACCGTTTAGAATCCAATATAAATCTACATCGGGAAAAACTTCCATAATTTTCATGACAAAATCCAGGCTTGGTTTGTTTCTTCCTGAAAGCAGATGAGACATACTTGATCGCTGAACCCCAATTCTATCCGCAAAAGAAGAAGCGTTTAAGGCATAATAATCAAGTATTATTTCAAGACGTTTTACAAAATCATCGATGTTTACCATTGTAAATTGTTCTTTTTAAAATCGTTGTTTACAAATGTAATTAAAAGGAATCAATAAAGCAATTTTACACTTGTAAATCGTATAAAATAAAGTATATAAAGCGAATAATCACTTCATGTGGATATATATAAAACACTGAAAAACAATTTATTAATTATTTATAATTAAAGTAATAACATTTGTCAACTGTCATCAATGCAAATAATGGGATTTAAGGCAAAACACTGTTTACATTTATAAATTCTACTGTTTTTTAATTGTTTACAATTGTAACAATAAAGATGTTTACTTTTGTAAACTAATCAAAAGACAATGAATTTAGAAGAATTATTCAGCCAATACAAAGAACAATCAATAGAAGGTCGTTACCTGACTTTAGATCACATTCAACCTTTATTAGATAAAATCAATACTAATGATCAAGTCCAGATAATTGGCCGGTCAGTATTAGACGAACCTATTTATAGCTATCAAATCGGTACCGGACAAACGCGAATTTATCTTTGGTCACAGATGCATGGAAACGAAAGCACCACAACAAAAGCATTGTTTGATTTTATTAATGTATTAAACAGTGGATCTGAATTTGCTCAGAAAATGCTCAAAACGTTTACGTTTTATTGTATTCCAATTTTAAATCCTGACGGAGCAAGACTTTATACACGTGAAAATGCCAATAAAATCGATTTAAATCGTGATTCTCAAAACCTGACACAACCTGAAAGTAAGATATTAAGAGAAGTTTTTGAATCCTTCAAACCTCATTACTGTTTTAATCTTCACGATCAGCGTACTATTTTTGGTGCAGGAGCAACGGGTAAGCCGGCAACTGTTTCATTTTTAGCACCTTCCTATAATGAAGAAAGAGATATAAACGAAAACCGCTTAAAGGCTATTAATGTAATTGCGGGTATTAATGATGTTTTACAGCAATACATACCAGGGCAAGTAGGGCGCTTTGATGATTCATTTAATATCAACTGTATAGGAGATACATTTCAGTTTTTAGGAGTACCCACAATTTTGTTTGAAGCAGGTCATTTTCCCCACGATTACGAACGCGAAATCACCCGAAAGCTCCTATTTTTCTCACTTTTATCAAGTTTTAAGCTAATTAGCGAAAACGATTTAGTTGATAACAGAATTAATGATTATTTGAATATTTCACAAAATAAAGTGGTTTTTTATGATTTTATGTATAAAAATATCAAAATAAATTATGATGGTATCGAAATTATTACGAATTTTGTCGCACAATACAAAGAAGAATTGATTGAAAATAAAATTCATTTTAACGCTTACATAGTTGAAGTAGGCGAATTAGAAAATTATTTTGGACATTACGAATATGATGCAAAAGGAGCAATTTATTCCGATGACTTTAGTGGTTTTCCGAAATTGAATCAAAAAGCAGATTTTTATTTAAATAAAAATGTTAAATTTGTTAACGGATTGATAAAAAGTTAATTTTTATGTGAATTTGTTGTTTTTTATTTATATTTTTATACTTTGTAATAGCAATTAGTAATATTAATTAAAGAATTATGAGTAAATTTCGTTTAGATGAAGTAGATCACCAGATTTTAGATATGTTAATAGACAATACGAGAGTTCCGTTTACTGACATTGCAAAAAAACTATTGATATCTGCTGGAACAGTGCATGTTAGGGTTAAGAAAATGGAAGACGCAGGTATAATAATGGGTTCTTCATTGGCTTTGGATTACGATAAATTAGGGTATTCATTTATCGCATATGTTGGTGTATTCCTTAATAATACGTCTCAAACTAAATTTGTATTAGAGCGAATCAATCAAATTCCGTTCGTAACAGTAGCTTCTGTAACGACAGGAAAATTCAATATTTTTTGCAAAATCAGAGCAAAAGATACTAAGCACGCAAAAGAAGTTATTTTCATGATCGATGATATCGATGGTGTATATAGAACAGAAACTATGATTTCATTAGAAGAAAGCATAAACGATAAGAAGCGTTTGATGCATACTATTTTTAAAAATATGTAATTTTTTCTTGAATGCTATATTAAAATATAACCTCAAGTTTATTCTTGGGGTTTTTTTATGACTAATTAACCAACCAACTACAATATATTATGTACACGTTGCCAAAAATAGAACGCTTTAATCAAGACGTTCTTTCAAAATACCACATTTATAATAGTGTATTTATAACATTACCTTTTGATTCTATAGATAATACCGGAGTATTACTTCCTTTATTTACAGAAACGTGCGAAACGGGATTTAAAAAACATGAAACCCCCAAAGAAATTTTTAATTTCTTCTCAGACAGATATTTAAATGATGCTACTGAGGCAGAGAAAATCGATTTGATGTTTCGGTTTATTCAATATACAGAACGTCAGATTGTATTGTTTGATGCTATTGAGGACGCTGCTTTTCCTGAAGTGAACAATATGGAAGGACGAGGCTCTTTGCGTGATATCAAAGAAAAATCAGATGCAAAAGAAAAAGACGGCGAACTGATTGAATTCTTAGAAAATTTTAATGTTAGAACCGTTTTAACAGCGCATCCGACACAATTTTACCCTGGGCCGGTTTTAGGAATTATAAACGATTTAACTGAAGCAATTCGTTTGAATGATTTATTAAAAATCAAACAATTATTGGCTCAATTAGGAAAAACACCTTTTATCCAGAATGAAAAACCAAATCCTTACGATGAAGCGGTTAGTCTGATCTGGTATTTAGAAAATGTTTTTTATTCGACTTCCGGAGAAATTGTACATTATTTACAGAAAAATATCCTTCACGGAAATCCAATTCAAAATCAATTAATAAAGCTTGGATTCTGGCCAGGAGGAGATCGTGACGGAAATCCATTTGTTACTACTGAAATCACACTAAAAGTTGCAGAGCGTTTACGTACTTCAATTCTGAAGTGTTATTATATTGAAATGAGAAATCTGAAACGTAAGTTAACTTTCTCAGGGGTAGATACTCTAGTGTCCGAACTTGAACATAAACTTTACCGTTCTGTTTTTTATTCTAAAGGGGAGATCTACATTACTTTAGATGAATTACTAACAAAACTGAATCTTATCAGAGAGATCATTATCGAAAAACATCAGTCTCTATATCTGGATGAACTGGAAGGCTTTTTGGTAAAAATTAATCTTTTCGGTTTTCATTTTGCTACTTTAGACATACGTCAAAATAGTAAAATTCACGATGCTGTATTTAATGATGTGGTGAATTACTATTTGAATTCAGGTTCTGCCATTTTCCCTTCAAATTATTTTGAATTATCTGAGGATGAAAAATTAGTTGTTTTATCAAAGGTTAAAGGAAATTTAAATCCGGGTGATTTTGATAATGAGATTACAAAATCTACTTTAGAATCCGTTCAGGCCATCAAAACAATACAGGAACGCAACGGTGAATTTGGTGCCAATCGCTATATCATTAGTAATAATGAAAGCGCACTGAATGTAATGGAAACTTTTGCAATGATCCGACTGAACAATTGGGAAAATCCTACTGTGGACATTATTCCCCTTTTTGAATCTGTAGATGATTTGCAAAACGCTCATCAGATCATGGAGCAATTGTATACGAATATAGAGTATTCTAAACACTTAAAAGCAAGAGGAAACAAACAAACAATCATGTTAGGTTTCTCTGACGGAACTAAAGATGGCGGTTACTTAATGGCCAACTGGAGTATTTATCAGGCTAAAATCGCGCTTACTGAAATTTCAAGAAAATACGGAATAAAAGCTATTTTCTTTGACGGACGCGGGGGACCTCCTGCACGTGGTGGTGGTAAAACACATAAATTTTACGCCTCTTTAGGACCAAAGATTGAAAACAACGAAATTCAAATTACAGTTCAGGGACAAACCATTAGCTCTAATTTTGGTACTTTAGATTCTTGTCGATATAATATTGAAAATTTATTAACGGCAGGAGTAACAAATCAGGTATTTAGTAAAGAGAAAAACGAATTAAGTGCTGAAGAAACTATAATACTGACTCAATTGGCTGATTTAGGCTATGAAAAATACCTAAGTTTCAAGAATCACCCGAAATTTATTCCGTATTTGGAAAAAATGAGCACGTTAAAATATTATTCAAAAACCAATATCGGAAGCCGCCCTTCCAAAAGAAGCAAATCAGAATCACTTGATTTTGCTGATTTAAGAGCGATTCCTTTCGTAGGATCATGGAGTCAATTAAAACAAAATGTACCTGGATTTTTTGGAGTAGGATCTGCTTTAAAACATTTCGAAGAAACTGATCAATGGGATAAAGTACATGATTTGTACCACAATTCTTTATTCTTTAAAACGCTTTTAGAAAACAGTATGATGTCTTTGGCTAAGTCATTTTTGCCCTTAACAGCTTACATGAGAAAGGATCCTGAATTTGGTGAATTCTGGCAAATTATCTACGATGAGTTCCAGGAAACAAAACGTTTATTGCTTAAAATAGCAGGTCATAAAACCCTTATGGAAAATTATCCTGATGGTATAGCATCAATTCAGGTAAGAGAGCGTATTGTACTGCCATTGTTAACGATACAACAATATGCTTTATTAAGAATTAATGAATTGAACAAAGAAAAAGAGGTAAACGAGGAGTTGATCAAAGTATATGAAAAAATTGTTACAAGATCACTTTTTGGAAACACCAATGCAAGTAGGAATTCTGCGTAAAGAATAAATTTAAAAAATTAAAGGATATTTATAAATTGTAAAAATGAATTCAGACCACTTATTAGAAACAGAATATTCCGGTCCTTTTGCTAATTATATTCATGAAGCCGGAGAAGTTAATTTGATCGAAGAGTTAGAAATTTCACTTCATGATTTTATCAGGTTTGTTCAAAATATTCCATTGGATAAATTTGATTATCGTTATGCAGAAGGAAAATGGACAATTAAAGAGATCATTCAGCATTTGATTGATTGCGAACGCATCTTTACATATCGTGCCTTACGTTTTTCAAGAAATGATAAAACGTCATTACCCGGATTTGAAGAAAATGATTATGTCGAAAATACAGCTGCCAATAAAAGAAGCATTCAGGAATTATTAACAGAACTATCTGCTTTAAGACATTCCACTTTATTGTTTTACAAAAGCTTATCCGAAGAACAACTTAGGAGAGTAGGAATAGCTTCGACACATCAAATTTCAGCTGGTGCTTTGGGCTTTGTAATTATAGGACATCAAAAACATCATCAAAAAGTTTTTGAAGAGCGATACTTATAAGTTTACTTTTAAATATATAAAAAATCCTGTGATGAATATTTTTCACAGGATTTTTTGTTTTTAGGTTTATGTTAGTTTTGTATCATTTCGACCGAAGGAAGAAATCGCACAAGTTAATTGACAAAAATTAACGACATTTCTTATGGATTTTCCCCTGCAATTCCTCCTTACACCGAAATGACATAAATGAGGATAAATCCAAAAAAAAATTATTTATTCCGCTCAACAATAGCAAGACCTAGCCTAATTTTATCATAAGATAATTTTTCTTCAAAATGATCGTAATAGGGTTTCAAAGCTGTCGGATATTCCAGGTCAATCTGCGCTTTGTGCAAAAGCATAACTTCTTTGTCGGAAACAAACGGAGTCAGGTCAATATCATTTCCGTCGACATATAATTTGGCTAAATGCGAAATAATGGTGGTATGTCCCAATTTTCTTTGTTGGGCAATTTCTTCTACTGAAACACCACTTTGAAATAATTCTAAAGTTGTTTTATAAGTGTTGCCTTCTTTCTTAGCTTTTGCTTTTGTTTTTTTAGCGTTTTCATAATACACAATAGCATCTATAAATTCTGAACCGTATTTTTCAAGTTTTACTTTACCAACACCATCAATAGATAAAAATTCTTCATCACTCATAGGGCGTAAAGTTTCCATTTGTCTTAAAGCAGCATCACTAAAAATGACATAAGCAGGAACTTCTTCGTCCTGCGCAATTTCATAACGCAATTTACGAAGGATTTCAAAAAGAGAACTTTTAGCTGCTTTAGTTTTTGTTTCTTTGATTTCGTTTTTATCAATTACTTTTTTAACAACGGTATTCAATTTTACTTTTTCTCCTTCGAATAAAACTTTCCTTGCAAAAGAAGTCAGTAATATTTTATTATGCTGATGAAAGGCAATTTCGCAATATCCTAAATTGATTAACTGAATTAAGTATTGATTCCAATCGTACCAGGAAATGTCAGCGCCAATTCCGTACGTTTTTAAGCTTTGATAATTTTTTTCGTAGATATACGCGTTTTTTGAGCCACGCAAAAAATCTACAATCACTGCCAAAGGCTCAGATTCTTGCAAACGACTAATGGCCGACAATGCTTTTTGCGCGAGAATCGTACCATCAAAAAATGTTGGAGGATTTTTGCAAATATCGCAGTTACCGCAATTCTCTTTTACCAGTTCTCCAAAATAGGAGAGAAGAATTTTTCGCCTGCAACTTAAAGCATCTGCATATTGTTTCATTCTTTCCAGTTTTGCCAACTGAACATCTGAGTTCAATCCCTCTGAAGCAAATTTCTGAAGCTGAATAACATCCGCGTAACTTTCGAACAAAACGGTTTCCGCAGGTAATCCATCACGACCGGCACGACCAATCTCCTGATAATAACCTTCAATATTTTTTGGTAAATTATAATGAATAACCCAACGAACATTCGATTTGTCAATCCCCATTCCGAAAGCAATTGTAGCACAAACCACCTGACAATCGTCATTTATAAATTCGTCTTGTGTTTTAGCACGAAGTTTATTTTCTAAACCGGCATGATATGCTTTGGCTTTAACTCCGTTTTTTTGCAGTTTCAAAGCAAGTTCTTCCGTTGTTTTTCGGCTTAAACAATAAATAATCCCGGATTCATTGGGTTTGTTTTCTACAAAATCAATGATTTGTTTTACCCTGTCTAACGCCGGACGAACTTCTAAGCTTAAATTTATTCTGTCAAAAGAAGCCACAAAAGTTTTCGGGTTTCTTAGGTTTAGTTGTTTTGTAATATCGGTACGGGTCGCTTTATCTGCTGTCGCTGTCAAGGCCAGCACCGGAGTAGAAGGGAAGCGACTCTTTAGATATCCTAAATTAGTATAAGCCGGACGAAAATCATGTCCCCATGACGAAATACAATGGGCTTCATCTATCGCAATTAAACTAACAGTCAGTTCATTAAATACAACATCCAGATAAGATAAACTTTCAGGCGCTATGTAGACTAATTTAAATTTATTCGATTTTAAATTATCAATATAAAACTGTTGTTCTTCGCCGGATTGACTACTATTGATATAACAGGCGTTAATTCCGTTCGTTTTTAAACTGTCTACCTGATCTTTCATCAAGGCGATTAGAGGAGAAATAACAATAGTAATTCCCGGCAAGACCAAAGCCGGTAACTGAAAACAAATTGATTTTCCTCCACCTGTTGGCATAATAGCCAGAGTATCCTGACCGGAAAGAATCGTATTGATTATAGTTTCCTGATTGGGTCTGAATTTTTCAAACCCGAAATTTTCTTTTAATTTGGCGTGTAAAATTTCTGAAGTCATTGAGCTGATATTTATGGATCGTTAAATATAATAAAAAGTATTAAATATAATATTTTTCTTATATTTAAAAAGTATTTTCTTGTAATTAATAAAAAAAGGAACCCGAATAGAGTTCCTTTAGTTTATTTTGAAAAACGCAGATTAATCTTCGTCGTCTTCATCATCTTCGTCAGCGATATCATCCGGATCTCTATCCTCATCGTCATCATCATCTCCGCCATCTGTATCTGGTTTATCTATCGCATCGTCGTCTTCGTCATCATCACTATCATCATCAAGATCAAGACCTTTTACTGGTTCGATTGTATCAACATCAAGATCAATGTCGTCATCTTCATCATAATTCTCAATTCTGTCAGCAAGCTTAGTACTAATTTTTACTAAATAAATAGTGTCTTCAGTACGAACTTCAACAGCTTCGATCAATTCGTTTTTAGCATTTCTAAAACGGATAACATCCGAATCATCATAACCATCAGGAAATTTCTCTACCAAAAGGTTTAAAATTTCGTTGGTAAGTTTAGCGTAGTCTACTATAACTCTTTTCATAAATATCCTATAAATCTAATAAGTAAGCAAAAATTAATGGTGCAACAATTGTAGCATCCGACTCGATAATAAATTTAGGGGTTTTAATATCTAATTTACCCCAGGTGATTTTCTCGTTTGGAACAGCTCCGGAATACGATCCGTAACTCGTTGTTGAATCTGAAATCTGACAGAAATAACTCCAAAACGGAATATCATGCATTTCCATATCCTGGTACAACATCGGCACCACACAAATAGGAAAATCTCCTGCAATACCACCACCAATTTGGAAAAATCCAATTCCGTTAGCACTATTTTTTGGATACCAGTCTGAAAGGAAAACCATATATTCGATTCCTGACTTCATGGTTGAAGCTTTTAAATCTCCTTTTATCACGTATGAAGCAAAGATATTTCCCATTGTACTATCTTCCCATCCCGGAACAATAATAGGTAAATTTTTCTCAGCAGCTGCATACATCCAGCTATCTTTTAAATCAATTTCGTAATATTCTTCTAAAACACCGGACAACAACATTTTATACATGAATTCATGAGGAAAATAACGTTCTCCTTTGTCATCAGCATCTTTCCAGATTTTGTAAATGTGTTTTTGTAAACGACGAAATGCTTCGTGCTCAGGGATACAAGTGTCAGTAACACGGTTTAATCCTCTTTCAAGCAATGCCCATTCGTCTTCCGGGGTTAAATCACGATAGTTTGGTACTCTTTCGTAGTGAGAATGTGCTACCAAATTCATGATGTCTTCTTCTAGATTGGCTCCAGTACATGAAATAATCTGTACTTTATCTTGTCTAATTATTTCGGCAAAAATTTTACCAATTTCTGCTGTACTCATAGCGCCAGCCATACTTACCATCATTTTAGCACCATTTGCCAATTGTTGTTCGTATGCTTTTGCAGCATCTACTAATGAAGCAGAATTAAAGTGTAAATAATGTTTTTCAATAAACTGACTGATTGGTCCTTTCATTTTTTTTTGTTTTTGTTTTTTTTGAATTAAAAGTTTAACCTTTTGGATGGTACTGCAAATTAATAATTTTATAGATAGTAACTTTTAAATTTGCAGGTTTTTTTTTATATTTTTTTAGTATATCCTAAAATCTTTAACACGTCGTCAGAAGTTTGTTGTTCTGAAAAAACTTCAGTAGCTAAAATGCCATTTTCGTCACGATCTATTAAAATATGTTTAGGTTGTGGAATCAAACAGTGGTGTAAACCTCCGTAGCCTCCAATAGTCTCCTGATACGCACCAGTATTAAAGAAACCAATATACAATGGCTTTTCTTTGTTGTATTTAGGCAAATAAATTGCGTTCATATTTTGTTCTGAGTTGTAATAATCGTCACTATCACAAGTCAGACCTCCTAATAAAACCCGCTCGTATGTATCATTCCAACGGTTAACCGCCAACATAATAAAACGTTTGTTTATAGCCCAAGTATCCGGCAAAGTAGTGATGAATGATGAATCAATCATATTCCATTTTTCTCTGTCATTTTGTTGCTTTTGATACAAAATCTGATAGATCGCACCACCGCTTTCGCCTACAGTAAATGATCCAAATTCTGTAAAAATATTAGGAACGTCAACTTCAGCTTCATCACATGCTATTTTAATCTGATTGATAATTTCATCAATCATGTATTGATAATCATATTCAAAGGCAAGTGAGTTTTTAATTGGAAAACCGCCTCCAATGTTCAGGCCATCAAGGGTAGGGCATTCCTTTTTAAGGGCAATGTACACTTTAATACATTTTACCAGCTCATTCCAATAATAGGAAGTATCATTTATTCCGGTATTGATAAAAAAGTGAAGCATTTTAAGCTCTAATCTATCGTTTTCCTGAATTTGTTTTTTGTAGAAAGCTACTATGTTTTTATAACCAATACCTAATCTTGACGTATAAAACTCAAATTTTGGTTCTTCTTCAGCTGCGATACGGATTCCAATTTTGAATTTTCCTTTAATCTCAGCCTGAAGCAGGTCTAATTCTTCGTAATTATCAATAATCGGAATAGTATTTTTGTGCCCGCTATTGATTAATCGCGCAATGTTGGTAATGTATTCGTCTCTTTTGAAACCATTGCAAATTACGTAAGTACTTTTGTTGATCTTGCCATTTTCAAGTAAATTCTCTACGATATTAACATCAAAAGCTGATGATGTTTCGATGTGAATGTTATTCTTGAAAGCTTCATTCATAATATATTCAAAATGAGAGCTTTTTGTGCAATAACAATAGTAGTATTTTGCATCATACTTATTCTTTTCCATTGACTTTCTGAACCAAGACTTAGCCTTGTTGATGTTCTCAGAAATTTGTGGTAAATAAGTAAATTTTAATGGTGTACCATATTGCTCCACCAATTTCATCAAATCGATATTGTGAAATTGTAAGTTATCTTTGTTTAATTTAAACTCCTCTTGTGGGAAATAGTACGTTTGATTGATTAGATCGGAATATTTTGTATTCATTATAGTTTTCGATATTATAAGATTGTAATTTTAATTTAGTGAACTGTGCTAAATCTAAAATTCAAACCCTAATATTCGCAAATACAATTTGCAGTTTTTCATGTTCTGCTTTTGAGCATTTAAAAATATCACAACAAAACGGACTTTTACTAGCATAAAAACGGTTCAATATCCTTAGTAAGGAACTATTGAGACGGTTTCTATAAGAACTAAATTGTCTTTGTTTGTTGTTTGTTTTCATCGTGGCAAATGTAAAAAATAATATATACCTAAAGCAAAGCTTTTTATTAAAAAAAGTTTAAGATTTATAATCCTGAAACGCGTCTAGAATCAATTTATTTTCAACGGATTGATTAATTTTTATTTTTCCGATTCCTTCAATTAATGCAAATTGAATCAAACCGTATTCATTTTTTTTGTCGTGAATCAGCAATTCAAGGATGGGATCGATGTCATTTTCTTCTACTTTTACATCGTTGTAAATGCTTTTTATTGCCGTTTTGATTTCAGCATATTCTGCTGCCGTGATCAGATTTTTGTGCAAAGAGATGTAACTTTCCAATATCATTCCAATAGCAATCGCTTCACCGTGCAGCAATGTTTTTTTAGTTTCGCTCTCTAAAAAATAACTTTCGATAGCATGTCCTAAGGTATGACCAAAATTCAAAGCTTTACGAATATTTTTTTCAGTTGGATCCTGAATTACAATTTCATTCTTAATTTCAACAGAACGATAAATCAATTCGTCAAAATCAGCAAAATCAATTGCTTTCAAATCCAGAAACTGTTTCCAGTAGACTTCGTCATAGATTAAACCATGTTTGAGCATTTCAGCCAAACCGGAGCGCATTTCGCTTTGTGGTAACGTCTCAAGATAATCGGTATCAATTAATACCATTTGAGGTACGTTAATAACGCCTATTTGGTTTTTAAGATTTCCTAAATCAACACCGGTTTTTCCTCCAACAGAAGCATCAACCATAGACAGCAGGGTAGTTGGGATATTAATAAAGTCAACTCCACGTTTGAAAGTAGAGGCAACGAAGCCTCCTAAATCAGTTACAACTCCACCACCAAGATTAATTACAAGTGATTTTCTGTCAGCACCAAGTTCTGTTAATACTTTCCAGATTTCGATACAGGTTTCGATGTTTTTATTGATTTCACCTGCTTCAAATTCAATAATTTCTATTGTTAAATCAGTTTCAAGTAAAGGCAGAAATTTTGGCAAGCAATGCTCATTGGTCTCATTATCAACTACAATAAATAAATTAGAGTATTTATTTTCTTTTAAATGCTTATTTAAAGCTTCGTATGCATTTTGATTAAAATGCACGAGATAATTGTTGGCTTGAATGGATTGCATATTTGTTCTGTTAATTGAAACCGCAAAATAAGGCATTTTTAACTAAATAATATTCAAAGTTTTGCTCTAATTTGTTTTAAAACGATTGATTCTAAATTAAGAATTGGGTCTTTTATTTTAATTTTTTGGAAATAAAATATTATACCGGAAGTAAACTCTTACTTAATAGTATACTATTTGACATATTGTTATTAACGATAGTGAAAAATAGGTGCTATTTTAGTAAATAATATTCAAAACTCTATCTATATTTGCACAAAAAACTGACCTTAATGGAAAAAATATTCGATAACACTCAGGTTGCATTTTCGCTAAAAAGCGATACAGAACTTGATAGAGCTTATTTTCTTTTTAAAATGATTGACAGCCAACCCTTGGTGAGGATAGGAACCGCTGTTACCAATTTTGCGATAAAAGCAAATCTTCCGGTAGAAGGATTAATTCGTGCAACTGTTTTTGACCACTTTTGTGGTGGTGTAAACGAAAACGATTGTATTACAGTAGTAGACAAAATGTTTACCAAAGGCGTTTCATCTGTGTTAGATTATTCAGTCGAAGGAAAAGAAGAAGAAGAGCAGTTTGATGCTGCTTTACAAATGACTTTAAAAACTATTGAATTTGCAAAGGAACGTTTAGCGATTCCGTTTGCTGTATTTAAACCAACTGGTTTTGGTCGTTTTGAATTGTATGAAAAATTAGGGGAAAAACAAACGTTGACTCCGGCAGAACAAGCAGAGTGGGACAGGGTAGTAGCCCGTTTTGATCAGGTTTGCGGCGAAGCACATAAAAAAGATGTGGCTTTGCTAATTGACGGTGAAGAAAGCTGGATGCAGGACGCTGCTGATGATTTGGTTACCGATATGATGCGCAAATACAATAAGGAGAAAGCAATTGTTTTTAATACTTTGCAGATGTACCGTTGGGACCGTTTGGATTATTTGAAAAAACTACATGAAATTGCCAAAAAAGAAGGCTTTTTTATTGGAATGAAATTGGTTCGTGGCGCCTATATGGAAAAAGAAAACAAAAGAGCCGAAGAAAAAGGATACGTTTCGCCAATTTGTGTTTCTAAAGAAGCTACAGATATTAATTATGATGCTGCTGTACATTATATGTTAGAGCATTTAGATATTATGTCAATTTTTGCAGGAACCCACAACGAACTGAGTTCTTATAAGTTGATGGAAATGATGCAGGAGAAAGAAATTGCCAAAAACGATACTAAAATCTGGTTTGGGCAATTGTACGGAATGAGTGATAATATTAGCTACAACCTTGCCGAAAACGGTTATAATGTTGCTAAATATTTACCATTTGGACCTGTAAAAGATGTTATGCCGTACCTGATTCGTCGCGCTGAAGAAAATACTTCTGTAGCAGGACAAACAAGTCGCGAATTGTCTATGATTAAAGCAGAGCGCAAGCGTAGAAAAGGAAAATAAATTAAAATCCAATAAAAAAATCCAAATTCCAATTGTTATGATTAGAATTTGGATTTTTTTTATTGTGCTTTTAAACTTTTAAAACGAAACCTGACATTGTAAAACGACCATTCCTAAACGATCTGCCTGAGTGTATTTAGGATTTAAAGCTGTTTTATCATATACCGCTCTGTTTTGGTAATTTAAACTGAATTTAGGGCCAAAAGTTCCCGTTGTATAGTAATTGGCTCCAATTTCATACATCGCCATCGGAGTAGCTAGTGCCTCCAAATCGGCAACTTGCGCTGCTAAATAAGGCTGAAAGCGTCCTTTTTTTAATGTCTTATCTGAATTTTTGAATAAATATCCCACCTGGGCATAATAAATATTTCCTGTTCCTACACCAATAAAACCTGTACCGGAACCATTTAACAAACCAGGATCAGCAATTGCAGGATTTGGTATTGAGATAAATTGTGTGTAATTCTTCCCGTAATTGTTATTATTAAAAGCTGCATAAGCAGTAATTGCCGAACCATTGTCACCAATTGGACTATCATAGAAAACATCTAATCCCAGCACTTTCATGTCATCATGATGAATCAAACCTGAACCATCGGTATCTAAACGCCACATTGCATTGGCTTGTGTCATATAACCTAATCCCAGATTAAACACTTTTTTAGTTCCTAAATAAGTTCCTCTGTTATAAGCTTCCAGATTTTGTTCTTTTTCTAAAAAATGATAGGTCACAATTCCTGCAAATTGTGCTTTTGGCGTTTCCGGGCTTACAGTAGCATTAAAACCAATGTTAGTATTTGTATTTCTGTACGGATTTGTTACTGCAACTCTATAGCTTAAATCCCCAAGATATCCTTTGGCATAAATGCTTAAATTACGATTACCAAAAGTAGAGGATATGTTTGCGATTTGCTGGTACATTGGAGTATCTAAAGTCAGTTGGGTCGCAGAACTGTTTGAAGAATAACGTGTTGTTCCGGACCCCCAGCTTGTTAAACCACCACCAATATGAAGTTGATCACTAAAATGATATTCTCCCAAAGCATCCATTACAGAAAGCGGTGCATTTGACGGCCCGTTATTTTGTGTGAAATTGATATTATTCTGACCTAACTGAAGGTGAAAAAAAATATTATCCGTAAGCATTCCCATTGCTTGTAAACGCAAACGCCTGATGACAACATCAAAAGTTTCGTCAACTTCATTTGTCCCTATTTTACTATTAGGATTCAGTTCAGCATACCTTCCCCAAACCTGAAGATTCATTCCAAACTTGATGTATTTGGTCCCGTCAGGGGTAATGTTTACAACGTTAAAAGGTTTTTCTTGTGCAAGAACACTAATCGTATTTAGGATAATAAATAATAAAATCAGGACGAGTCTTAAATGTGGCATTTATTTGTATTTAAAAATTAATTACAGGCTTTGAGTTGATTAATAGTTGCTAAACTGAAGATTGCTTAAGTTTTTATAAGTACCGTTATCAAGATTGATTAATTCCTGATGGGTTCCTTCTTCGGTTATTTTACCATTATCTAAAACTAAAATTTTATCAGCATTTCTGATTGTTGAAAGACGGTGAGCAATAATAATACTTGTTCTTCCTTCCATCAATACTTCTAACGCCTCCTGAACTAATTTTTCACTTTCACTGTCCAAAGATGATGTTGCTTCATCTAAGATTAAAATACTTGGGTTTTTAAGTAATGCTCTTGCAATGGCAATACGCTGACGCTGACCGCCTGACAACTTTACACCTCGTTCTCCTACTAATGTTTCGAATTTTTCCGGGAAACCTTCAACAAAGTTAAAAGCATTTGCCTGTTTGGCTGCCAGAATAATTTCTTCATCAGTCGCATCGGGTTTTCCGTATGCAATATTTTCTTTGATGGTTCCTCCAAATAAAATCACATCCTGAGGAACAATACTCATATTGCCACGAAGATTTTCTAAATCATAGTCGTAGATATTTTTTCCATCAACCGTAATTTCTCCTGAAGTAATATCGTAAAAACGCAATAAAAGGGCAGATATCGTTGATTTTCCAGCCCCACTTGGACCAACAATAGCGATTTTTTGACCAAATTCGGCTGTAAAATTTACATTTTTCAATACCTGAACTTCTTTTCTTGAAGGATAACTAAACGCTACGTTATTGAATGAAACATTTCCTTTGATTTTTTCTAACGGAACTGTATTTTGTGTCGCGCTTATTTTCTCCGGAGTTTCTTCTAATAATTCAAAAACCCTTTCTGTGGCCCCAATTGCTTTTTGAATTTGTGCATATAACTCGGCAATTCCTCCAAAGGAAGCACCTACAAATGTAGAATACAAAACAAAAGAAATCAATTGGCCAACACTCATTTCTCCGGCAATACTTAAACGTACTCCGTACCAAACGACAGCAACGATAGCGCCAAACAAACAGAAAATGATAAAGGATGCAAAATAACCACGGTATTTACCGCCTTTGATAGCAAGCTTGACAACTTCGCTAATTTTTCCTTTATAACGGGCAACTTCGTACCATTCGTTGGCAAAGGCTTTTACAATACTAATTCCCTGCATAGTTTCTTCGACAATTACCTGGCTTTCTGCCACCTGATCTTGCACTTGTTTAGAATATTTTCTAATAAAACGGCCAAAGATTACAGCAGCAACAGCCACTAAAGGAACTACGGCTAACATTAATAAGGTTAATTTAAAGCTTTCTGTAGCCAATAAAATAACACCACCAATAATAAGTATAAATTGACGTAAAAACTCCGCAATTGTGGAGGTTAAGGTATCTTGTATCTGAGTAATATCTGCACTGATACGACTGTTTAGTTCTCCAACTCTTTTTTGGGAAAAGAAGGTCATAGGCAGTTTGACCAAATTAGTATATAAGGACAAACGCAGGTTTGCCAGTGTATTTTCGGTAAAATTGACAAATAATGACAATCTGAAAAAGGAACAGAAGGATTGCAGGAATAAAATCAGAACCAGTCCTAAGGCAATCTGGTTGGCCTGATCGCTGTTTTTATTTTTAACACAATCGATCAGCATTCCCATTAATTTAGGAAAGGCGAGGGCTGTGGCTCCTGTAAGTAACAGAAAAACCAAGCCAACATAAAATTTCCATTGGTGTTTTCCTGCGTATTTGAATATTATGGTTGCTTTGTTAAGTGAAGTAGCGGTAATCTTTGATTTTGGTAAATCATTTTCTTTGAATCTTGCCATTTGAATATACAATTAAGGTATACAAATGTATGATTATAGTGAATGAATACAAAGTAATATTCAAAATTAGCTGTTTTGATACCATTTTCTTAATGCAATCCGGAAATATCTAAATAGTATCTTTTCATTAAATAACTGCAAAAGAGTATACTAAAATAATTAATGAAAATTTATTTCATTTTTTTTCAAAAAAGGCTTGTAAATACAAAATCTAGCAGTAAGTTTGCACTCGCAATCAGGAACGATAGCAACCTAATAAAATAGGGCGATTAGCTCAGCTGGTTCAGAGCACCTCGTTTACACCGAGGGGGTCGGGGGTTCGAACCCCTCATCGCCCACCAATAAGACAACCTCTAAAGTCATTTGATTTTAGAGGTTTTTTATTTGCTCTAAAGTCATGGGATTTTTGGCGTTTTTATTTTAGATCACTTTTGAAATTTACAGCCTAAGATTATATGGAATCAATACGAAAACCTACAAAAAATTAAAAAATAGTTTAAAAAACATTACGCTTAAAGCAATAAAGATTAACTGAGAATGTATAAAAGCAGCTTGAATTCTCATATAAGACTGACAAATAATACGATACAAAAATGTTTCATTTTTTTTTCTAAAAAGGCTTGCAAATACAAAATCTAGCTGTATATTTGCACTCGCAATCACATAATGATAGCCACCTAGTAGAATAGGGCGATTAGCTCAGCTGGTTCAGAGCACCTCGTTTACACCGAGGGGGTCGGGGGTTCGAACCCCTCATCGCCCACCAAACTCCTTAAGGAATTAAGGAGTTTTTTTTATCTATTAATGCCACATTAGAGCTCTACAAAATTAAAGCACGCTAACTTTTTTAATGATTTTTTATTACTTAAAAAAATCATCATAACTTTCTTTATTTGATTTTTGATGCTTTTCAATATATACATCTAAGAAACCACTTTGTTTTAAAAATTGCATTGGGTCTTTTATATTTAGTATTTCTGCAATTGCTTTTTGCTTGTCTTTTTGTTTGTTGAAATAGGATTCTATTATTTTATACCCCATCCAATACCCTAAATCATTTGGTCGGTCATCTTTCTTAGAAGTTCCATATAACCAATCCTGATAATCAGCCTTTTTTAATCTCGTTACAAATTCCTGACATAGTTTATCCTGGTTTTGCGCTCCGTATTGATATGAAAACTGATGTATTGATTCTCCTGAAATAAGTTCGCCTATAAAATCCGCACCTCCTTCAAGCAAACACCATTTCAACAGCATATCTTTACCTTTTATATTTTGCTGATAATGAATGAGCTCGTGTGCTATTAAACCTGAGACTCCATCTAAATTTTTAAGCATTTCAGTTCCAATGATAATACCTTCAGAAGAGGAAGTTCCCCCAGAATTAAATCTTCCGTAAACAAAATAAACGGGAGGAAATTTTGCATTTGGATACCAATATTTTAACGCACTATAAATTGCTCTTACTCTCTTTTCTTTAAAAGAAATACTATCTAAAACATTCCTTGAAAGTTCATAATCTATTTTTCTTTTCTTCACAACAGCAAAAAGAGAGTCCGCATTGATTATTCTGTTTTCAGTAAAACCTTTAATACCTGGAGAACCTTTTTGCATGTATTCAATAAATGGATTTTGTTTTGATTTTTCCATTTTGTCAAATGCTTCCCAAAAACTTTTTGAATCTTTTGTTTCAAAAACCGCATCTAGTGGACTGTCAGAGAAATTATTTTGTGCAAAAAGAAAATTGGAAAATAGTATAAAAAGTGTTGTAAAAATAAGGCTTAACTTCATATCGTATAATTGTTATCGTAATTTTTTTATAGAATGCAGTATAACTTAATAATACTCATCAAGCGAATATAAGGAATATTTTTACTACAATTCATCTGTTTCTATAAGATAAAAACAAAATTAATCATCCTGTAGCCTGCCTGTATAAATACAGATTAATCGTTGCAGGTTATTTTTTTAAGTAGTAAAAAAGATCAATTTGGAACAAAAACCACCATAATAAAAGAGGTTAATTCTTACCTTTTAAAATGAATAAATCTAAATTTACCAAAAAATGCCAATTGAACGGTTTTTTGTATAGTATTGAGGAACAAATCATTTTTTGTAACTGGACAGAATATTTTAAAACATACTTTTTGCAATAAGTTTGAAATGCAAACCAAACTTAAAGAAAGAAACAGAATTATTGTGATAAATACTAAAATTGAAATACAAAATATTTACCCGATACAAACTTTACTTGTTTTGCGATCCCTGCTTTATTTTGCAAATCTGAATGTGAGCAATTACTCAATGCCGGGATTAAAAACTCGTTTCAAAAAGCAATTTCAAATTATCCGACCTTTTACAGAAATCGACGCTCTAATTCGTAACGTATACAGCTTATATCCTCAAAAATCTATAATATTTTTTTTACTATATTTGACACTGGCATTGTCAGTTTGCTTAATAAAAATATTGAATCCCCACATCTTAACCAATATTAAATCAGATATAAAACCCAAATTTTAAAATGAAAAAAAACTTAATAACGCTTTTATTTGTATTTGCTATTATCAATATGTTTGGGCAAGCACCTGTAACTTCAAACCCTGCCAAAGCTAATTCTAATAATAAAACTTTACCTCCTAATGAGATGGTTACTAATAAAGCCATAAAACCTGTTACAAAAGTTCCATTAGATAAAAATTCTATTTTAATTTATGATTACGATGGCTCGCTCATGTCGTTTAATTTAGAATCCGAAGCCTTTAACTGGACTATAAAAGCCACTGATGCTACTATTGAAATGTGCGCCAATCAGGTCACACTAAAGGACGGGGTGATATATGTTCCGTTTATTAACGGTGAAATTTTTGCAATTGACAATCAAACGGGTACTATTTTTTGGAAATCAAGGTTAGGCAACATTACAGATCAAATAATAATCAAAGATCAAGTCCCGGTCATAAGTGATGGAAAACTGTATATCACTACTCAAAACCCCAATAATAACATTTATGCCCTTGATATAAAAGACGGTAGTTTAGTCTGGAATTACAAGCTGGAGCCTTCAGACAATCATACTCCGGTTCTCTTTTTTGACAACAAGGTTTTTACCCAAAGCGGAACCAATTTCTATAGTTTTGAAGCCAATACAGGTAAACTTATTTATCAAAAAAACTTTGAAGAAGCGATCTCAGGAAAACCTGTAACAGATGGAGAAAATGTATTTATAGCAAATGAAAAAGATGTGGTTTATGCCTTAAGCCCTAATAAACCGGATGTTTTATGGCAATTTAAATTAAACGAAAATCAGCATACTATTAAGGAGCGCATCTTTTGCAAAGACAAAAAAGTATATTTTGCAGCACAAGGACCGGAAGTTTCTTCAATATATGCCGTAGATTCAAAAACAGGAACTCAGATCTGGAAAACCGATTTTAACAATGATAACATCGAATACATAGTCGAAGAAAGTGATAATGTCTGGGGATATACCCGTAAAGCAAAACTTTTTCAGATAGACATCAATAATGGCGAAATAGCTTTTGAAGCAAAATTAACTACCAAACCTATTTCGAATCTGGAATTTGCAGAAGATGATTTCTTATTTTATTATTCTGACGCCGCTTTAATTCAATTTGAATTTAAAACAAAGGATGAGAACGACGTTTATTTAAGAACTTCTATAAAGGACGATGTTTATAGTGCCAATCTTAAACTAATTCGATAAAAAAGAAGCTGTTTCAATATTGAAACAGCTTTTTTTTTGATATCTTACTCAATAGAATATTTTCTAAAAAGTAAAATTTTAACTCATTGCTAAATCCTATTATTTGAGGTGCTCTATTTTTTTAATTCCGATTATTTCAGTCAAACTTTTTAGCGTACACTTTGAAATAAATTGAAATCCTAATTCCAAAATAATAAATCTCATTAGAAGGATAGTTATAAAAAGTTGAAACATCGTTTCTAACTTATTTTGTATAATTGCCGTGATTATTCCAGAAAGGCCAAAAAGTAGCATTACAACAAAAATAATTTTAAAAATCCCGCCAGTCCTGATTTCCAATGCTCCCTCTTTATTTTGCAATTTTCCGCTTAAAATGCAAATCTCACCAAGTAACTTTTTAGATAACTTTATTTCAAATTCACTCTCTTTAATTTTACCTATAAACACCTGACCATTCCAGTTTGTAACGAATTTTTCGTTTGATAAAGTCTGTTTTTTTAATTCTGAAATAGCCGATATACTGTCACTATTTAATTCGATTGAATACTTACTTTTAGGAAATATTTTCATTTAGTTCCGGATTCTTTTTAATCTCGTGCCATTATTATTTTTTAGAAGATTTAGAGATTTCTTGATTTAATTTCTTTATTCAGCAGATTTAAATTTATCAATAAAGGAACAAAAGTTATAGGCAATGTAAAAACAGGGATAAGTGTTGCGATAGAAACGTTTTTAAAACCTTTTACAGTAAAGAGATAGATTATGATTACAATGGCCAAGGCAAAAATAACCCCAAAACCAATTGAAACCCCTTTAAATAAATCTCTCTTTTTTATTAATTTTTCATTTGTTAATTCTTCATAAATATTTTTCTTCATAGCAGTAGGATTGGTTAGTTTATTATAGAAATTTGGTTTTTTTTTTGAACATTTTTCGTTTAAAATTCTCTGAGATATTAAATGATTAGCATTCGTTTTACTTGTTAGATTATATAAAGTTAAGCCTTCTACAAACTGGCTTTTATCCTTTCGGTAATTTCGTCAATCGTGCCAAGACCGTCAAAAGTAAGCACTTTTATTTTTGATTTCATATACTCAATTGCAGGTCTGGTAGATTCTTCAAAAACGTTAATACGTTTGATATGAATTTGAGGGTCTTTGTCGTCTTTTCGATTAGATGTTTGGGCTCTTTTTTGGGCCCTGATCAACAATTCAGATTTTGGAACATCAATATTTAAAACTTTTCCAATTTTAAGATTTTTTGAATCAACAAGCTCCATTAAATCATCAACCTGAGCAATCGTTCGCGGATAACCATCTAAAATTATTCCTGCTTTTGCCTTATTTTCATCCAGTATTTTACTAAATAAGTCCTTCATGATAGCATCAGGTACCAAATCTCCCTTTTCTTCGTATTGAGACATTATTTTCCCTATTTCGGTTTCATTTTGCTTTTCTTCCCTGCACTTGTCTCCGGTTGAAATATGTTCAAAACCAAGAATTTCTTTTAATACATCGCATTGCGTTCCTTTTCCTGAGTAGGGCGGCCCGGTTATTATTAATATCTCCATTTTTGTTAGTTATTTTGCATTTGTTACTCTAAAACCACAATATCTTTAATGGTGATTCCCGTAAAACAATCATCCATACAACCATTTTCTACGTACCCGCATACAGATAGTAAACCATTGTTTGCTGATTCAAAATACGTCTTTGCATTTTTCCTTTTAATCAGCCATTGTGTTTTAGCTTTATCATAAATTTCATCTAATGTCAAGGGACTTGCAGCGCCTGAGAATTCATGACTATTTATTTCATTCTCATTTTCTGTCCATGATAATTTATCCGCAGGAATATTTTCTGTTTTACCTGTATATTTAAAATCTCGTTGTATTATTTTTCCACCTGATATTGTTAATGTTGTTTCCCATCGATAATTTGTGAATAGTGATCCTCCGTGCACAACATATTTATAAGAATTATTCGAAGTATCTTTAAAATTCAGCCAGGCTTTTTGGCTTGTGTCAAAATCATTTTGATAGTTCAAATCATCATCTGACGAACAAGAAAATAGTAGAATACTAATGAATAATAATACGATCAAAAAAAATCTATTTTTCATAATTTTAATATTTATTTAGTTAATCTTCTCTTTTTAAACAACGTCCTCTTGGCTCGTCACCCTCATAAAGCACAATTTCAGAGTGCAGGAATTGTGCAGCCTCTGCAGAACCTTTTACTTTGACAGCACTTCGCTCTAACATTTCAGATTCAAACTCTGTCAGGACACTTTTTCGTATTCCGGTTTTTCTCCATTGAGACGAAGGCCGACATCCTGCCAAGATGCCGCGGGCCAGCATAAGTGCATCCAGCAGCGCCTGATTTGCGCCTTGTCCTTTGAAAGGACTCATTGGGTGAGCAGCGTCTCCAATCAGAGTCGCTTTTCCTTCTTTTTCTAATAATTCTTTTTTAAGCAATTCCCGGTCATAGACAGGATAGCCAGAAACCTGAGCCTCCAGGGTTGCTGATAAAATCTCCGGAACAGGAGTATGCCATTGCGTTCTCTGAATTGCTTCTTCTTTGAGCACCTGAGCTCCCTGAGCACTTAAGGCTTTAGCTTCACTTTCTGACATAGGAAAACTAAGTTGCCACATTACTGAATCTGCAGCATAAGGCATGATATAAATTCGCTCATTGCCATTAGCAGTCTGAAATACGGTCGCTGAATCGAGTAATGAAGTATTAATCCCTTCGAGCGCGCTCAAAGGGCAAATGCCTAATATTACGATACAACCAAGATATCGCAAAGGAGCAATAGATTCATCGATCAATAGCCTCCGTACTGAACTACGGATACCATCAGCTCCAACGACAAGATCTGCTTTAGCACTTTTCGTTTCTCCATTTACCTGAAATATCAAATCAACTCCTTCGGTGTCAGATTCCTTAAAATCGACTAACTGATGTCCCCATTGCACCTTATCGTTTCCGCCCAATTGATCCAGCAGTGCTAAACGTAAAGATTGTCTTGCGATGTGCATATTGGTGCGTTTTAGAGATGTTTTCGCATCTGATGCTATCCATTTCCTGATTCCCCATTCGCCAATCACTTTTCCCTCTGTAGTATGAACGACATGCCGTGTTGAAATCACTTTTTCTTTTAAGGAGAAAATTCCAAATCCTTCAATCGCTTTGCTCGCCTGCTGCAAAGTAAGTCCGTAACCCTGAGATCTGGCCTCGAAATGGCTGTCACGCTCATAAAGCGTAAAAGGAATTTTGCGGTGCAAACACGCCACAGCCAAAGCAACTCCGCCTATACCGCCGCCAATGATCGCTACGTGTGGATAGTTTTCCTGATCCGGAAGAGGAGGGGTGGCTGAATAAATCAATCCTGATCCGTCACATTTTAAACAGGTATAAAGATGTGCTTTAGGACGAACCGGAGCCGTTTCTTCGCCATTTGTTTTTTCAAATTGATCTAATGCCGTCTGATAGTCACGTCTTGCTTTTAAGCTGAGCCCCCGGCTTTTTTTGCCGCGACCCTGACATTGAGGACAAATAGCCCAGCTTCCTTCTTCATTTTCCTCTTTTATCACTTCTACTTTATTTAATCGGGTCTTAAATGTTTTATAAAAAAGACTCGTCGCATGTAATTGATTAACAAATAGATTACATGCATTTTTTTTTGATTTTTATTTCTATAATCTAACCTGAAAAATTTATACTTTTCAGCACCTTATTATTTGCAGGAATTATCCAGGTTTAAGACAAAAGAAGCGCAAAATATTCGATTATTAAAAATTGAATTTGAACCCTAAACTGAGATTTTCCTAAGCGAATATAAGAAATATTATTACGATCATCAGGTAACTTTTGAAAATTGAAATCAGGAGACGCTTTGCGGATTGTTTCTTATTAAATTTCCTTGCATCCGGCAAAGAAAGATTCGGAAATAATTTTAAAATGTAGTACCAAAAAAAACAAAACCTCCAAAATCAAATGACTTTAGAGGTATTGTTTATACTATATAATAATTACGATCTTCGGGTTAAATTGGAAAGAAGCTCAGACAGCAAAGTATATTTGATTCCGATATGGAGACAATTAGAAAGCTGGGGAGCTAAACATAAAGATTTATTGAAGTGATACTTCTCGATATACATTTGTTTTTATCTGTTATTCAACAGTAATAACAAATAAAAAAACTTAAATAGTTTTAAACGCAAAAAAAACTCTATTATTTCTAATAGAGTTTTTTTGTATAAATATTTTTACTTTTGAACCCTCTTTAAATCTAAATCCTGAAAATCAAAGCTGAAATCAATATTTGGAGAGATTCCTTTCATTTTAATAGATTGTGCTTTGCCTGTTTCATCGAGTGAAAACATAGCAAAAGCATCACAATTCATTGCCTGATATTCCCATTTTACTGCGAATGTATTGGCATTATAAAAAGCCAAAGGACCTGTTAATTTTGGCGAACGATACGATTTGAACCATAATTGCTTATCCTTTTCAAAGACTTCAATTTCACCAAACCAATTGTCTGCATAAACACCTGTAAAATCTTCATTTTTGACTTTTATATTTTTTGAAGATTTCACTTTTTCCCAAACTTTTTTAGTTACATCATCTCCTGTACTTTTACCCTCTTTCATCCATTCAACCATTTTGTCTGTCCAGCCAAAATCATCTAAGCCTAAATAACTGTCTGAAATCGTATTGGTAACTGCTGAAAAAAGTCCCATGCCACCACTTTCAGTATTGGTTAAAATTACGATCCCCAGGTTAAGATCCGGATACATTGTCACAATAGACAGCATTCCCGGTACACCGCCGATGTGAGATATTTTTAGGTTTCCTTTCTCATCTGCAACTCCCCATCCCAGGCCATAGCCACTAAAATGCGCATTGTATCTTGGATCTGGATTAGCTCCTAAAACGGTATGTATACGCCACATTTCACGGTGATTCTCCGAAGAAAACAATGTTTCCTTCAAATCAGTTCCATATTTACCTTTATTCAAAAACAATGTCATCCATTTAGACATGTCTGTTGCATTAGAAAATATTCCGCCAGCCGCACTGTTCATCTGAACATTAAAAGCCTCAATAGTTTTTATAGTTCCTGATTCTTATGAATGTGGTATGGCAAAGTTGTTTTTGTCGGTGATCAAACTGGTGCCAGCAAAACTATTGCTCATTTGCAAAGGTTCTATAATCCGCTTTTGTACAAATGCCTCATAACTCATCCCGCTTACCCTTGCAATTACTTCACCGGCCACTACATAGAGTAAATTGTCATAATCAAATTTGGTTCGAAATGCAGAAACAGGTTTAAAGTACTGAAAACTCGTCACAACATCTTTAATAGTAAAATTTGAACCATCAGGAAAAAACATCAAATCTCCAACTCCTAATCCAAGTCCGCTTCGATGCGTTAATAAATCCTGGATGTTAAAATTCTCGGTCACATAATCGTTATACATTTTAAATTCAGGGATGTAATCTTTTGCTTTATCAGTCCAGTTCAATTTACCATCATCCTGTAAAATCGAAAGTGCGGCAGCTGTAAATGCTTTGCTATTGGATGCAATTTGAAAATTAGTATATTCATTTACAGGCTTTTTTGTTTCAATAGAAGCAACGCCATACCCTTTTATGTGAATTACTTTTCCGTCTTTGACAACGGCAATTGAAGCACCTGCTACTTTAAATTTTTTCAAGGCATCTTCCATTAAAGCATCAATTTTAGGAGATGCTACTTGCGCAAATGTAGCTGTCGATGCAAAACAAATAAAGAGGAGGGAAGTTAAACGAATTGTTCTTTTTTTCATATTGGTTCTTGTTTTTGAATCTTGTTGGTACTTCTTTTTGACTAACTTTTAATTAAACAATAATAATACTCCTAATTTAAAATAAATTATAGTATAAATTAACAATTATTATTATCTAAATATAAGAAATAACCTTACTCAGCATAATTAATGCAGGCAACTTAATGTAAGACTTGTCAAAATTTATTTTCTCTAATTCTCTGTATAGAATTCTCTTAAATACCCTTCAAAGAAATCGTAAATAAAAAAAACCAGCAGCAAAAAATGTTTTCACTGCTGGTTTCTTTATCTAATAACTTGTATCTGGACAATACCTCTCGAAATGCTTTCTATTTTTATTCTTTTATAAACTTATTCGAAACTTCATTAATTTTATAGATATAAACGCCTGGCTGTAAACCCGAAACATCTAATTTAATAAAATCTTGAGCGTCATTAGAAATGTTTTTTTGTAAAACTAATTTTCCACTTACAGCATATACTTTTAAACTTGAATTTTCTGTTTTGTCTGAAGGATTGGTAATACTTAAAATGTCTTTCACCGGATTAGGATAAGCAACTGAAGCTTTAGATAACTTGTTGGTTTGATTTACAGATAGTGTTCCTGTTAATGAATAAACATCTTTTGTTGTAGTATAAATATCTGACTCATAAAATGCTTTTTGAGTAATTAATTTATAATTGTTAGATAATGTTTTAACGATTAAGGCATCTTGTTTATCCCCAAATTGTTGCAATACTACTCCGTTTTCGTTTACAAGCGTCATTTTGTGAGTTCCTGTCGGACTTCTGGTAACTAGTAAAAACTCTATTAAATTATCTGAATTGAATAATTTATCTGTAAATAAGTACATATTATTTATAATATAACCTGTATCAACCGGTAAATTTACTGTCTTGTAAACTGAATGAGTTTCGGTATAAATTTTTAAAACATTACTGGTATCAAAAGTATAATGATACGATGCTGTTTCAGTATTAAAAAAATAGCTTTGATCTCCTCCTTCATCTTGATTTATTGCATAAGAATGTTCAAGTGTTGCTTGCGAAAAAGAAAGAGTAGTGGTTAAAAATAAAGCAAGTAGAGTAATTTTTTTAGTCATAATTTTTAAATTTGATTTTTAAATGTTTCTCACTCAATAGTACGACTAACATTCTGCCACCACTAAGAGAATGGCAGAATAGAAACCTACTCTGAATAAAGTAAATATAATTGAATTTATCTTCTGAAAAGATCTTCTTAACCTGAATTAATTATTCTCAACCAATTCTATATCCATAGTTTTGATTAATTCGTCCTGAAAGGTATAAATATGTTTTACCATTCCGTCAAATATTAGATTGCCTTGTAACTCTTTTACGTTTTGATGCACATTGACTTCTAAACTTCCGTTATCTCTTTCAACAAAGCCAATTGGTTTCACTTTAGGATCTATTTCAGTCCATTGTCTTGTCCAATATTCCTTGATTTCATTGTGTCCGCTTATGTAGCCACCTTCCCAGGCTTTTGACCATTGTACATCTTTTTGCATTGTTGATAATGCTTTATCAATGTTTCTTTCGTTAAAAGCAGCGTATGCCATTTTGATTACGTCTTCGAATTGATTTTTTGTTTTTGCCATCGTCTAGTACTTGAGTTGTTCAGAATAATGTTATGTAAATATATTTATTTTACCAATACTTTAGACAACTTGGTCTTTAGTGATTAAGGATAAATCATCAGGAATACAAAAGCAAATAGATTTACCAGAAGTACAACTCCGTAAACAATATTGGACTTTCCTTTACTCAAGGACAACATTACAGTAAATACAGACAATGCCAAGAGTACAATAGATTTAATATCAAGTCCGAGAATAATAGGCATGTCCATCATAATACAAACTACTGCAACACTGGGAATAGTTAATCCGATACTTGCCAAAGCAGAACCTAAAGCCAAATTAAGACTCGTCTGAAGTCTGTTTTTTCTTGCTGCGATAATTGCCGCAATAGCCTCAGGTAGTAAAATTATTGCCGCAATAACAACTCCAACTAAGGTTTTTGGCAAATGATAACTAACAATAATACTTTCTATGGTAGGGGATAGCGTTTTAGCCAATAATACTACTATACCTAAACTGATGATAAGAAAAACAAGGCTTGTATAGAAGGTTTTATTATCGATTGCTATTGGCTCAACTACATCTTCATTTTCATCGTCACCAACGGTAAGGAAATATTGTCTGTACCTGCTGGTTTGTGCAAATAGAAAAGAAGCATAAATAACAATACACGCAATTGAAGCAAAAACAAGTTGTGGTAATGAATAATAAGATCCTTTAACGCTTTCGGTAAAAGTAGGGAAGACCAGGGTAAACACAATAATAGAAACTAATGAAACTAAACCTATGGTTACAGAAGAAACAGAAAAATTCTGTTCGTAATGTTTCAGACCACCAATTAAAAGACAAAGACCAATAATACCATTTAGAATAAGCATCGTAGCAGCATAAACTGTATCCCTCGCTAAAGAAGCCGCTTCAGAACCTTCTGATAACATTAGGGACACAATAATTGAAACTTCGATAACCGTTATAGATATAGCTAAAATAATAGTTCCATAAGGCTCTCCAACTCGTTCTGCTATAATTTCTGAATGATGCACTGCTGACATCACACTAAGAATAAGCAATATACTGGCTATGACCTGAAAGAAACTGCTGTTATCTACTAATCCGCTAAAAAAAAGAACCCAGGCAAGTGCCGGAATGATGATGGTCCACTGAAGTAATCGTTTCATATATAAATATTTTTGCCAATCGTTTTTAAGCTAATCCGGCATTTTTAATTTCTCCAAGATAGGGCTTTTATTTTACTATAAGAAGCTAAAACACTATATAATGCCCGCTTAAAGACTAAAAAACCTATCTTTCGGAACAATTTACTTAGAGCTAATACATTTAAGCACAAGACAGTATCAACACAAAAAAAAACTAACTATTCCCAATCAGGTTTTTTTTATATATTTTAAAAATTACTTTATTTATATCGTATTACCAAAACTTTTATTAAGCCTGACCAATCTAATAATTTGATAAACAGCATGATTTTCTACCGATAAAGACCGCACGATTTCAGGAATAGCCTGCATGTGTGCTTCGCATAGATACCCAAAATCAAGTTCTGTAACTATTTTAGCGTGGTTTGAAATAATTGTACTAATTGTAGTATTTGTTACCGGTACTTCTACATATACTAAATAAAAGCCCTCCGAATAGTCTAATGGAGAACCTATATTTTTTAGCAAATGTTCATAATCTTTATTTTCCATGGCGCAGACTCTTTTTCCTATTATTAAATGGGCTCCCAAAGTTCTATTTTATTGCCATCACTATCCATAATGTGTATAAATTTGCCATAATCATAAGTTACTATTTCATCCAGCACAGTTACGCCGTTTTCTTTGAGTTGGCTTACAAGTTCTTCAATATGCTGAACGCGGTAATTAATCATAAAATCTTTTTTGGAAGGGGAGAAGTAGTCATCTCCTTTTTTGAAAGGACTCCATTGCAGGGAATTGATCTCCCCGGGTTTATCGACATTTCCGGATTCAAAAGTAGCTCCCCATTCATTTACATCAAAACCTAAATTTTTAGCATACCAATTTCTGGTTTCCTGAGGATTCTCTGTGAAAAAGAAAATACCGCCAATTCCTGTTACTTTGGGTGTTGCATGATCTGCTTTATTTTTTTGATCTTTCATGTCAGTTGTTTTTTAGTTGTGCATAACAAATTTAAAAAACTTTTATCATTAGCATTGATAATTAGTCTTCTAAACCAGTATTCTTTAAAAAAAAACAGTAGATCCCAAAAATCAAAATCTCAATATATATTAAATGGGCAACGTTTAATTTTTTAATTTTTTATTATCCGGAAAAACACAGTTATTCTTATTTTCAATTTTAGAAAATACGTTCATAGCATTACAACTCCAGTAATTCGTTTCTCTGCGGATGTTCTATGACTACAATTCCTTCGTCAATCGATCCATTTCTTTTAGCAAAGTCGGCATTCTGAATTCTCCAGCCATACTTTCTACTTTCTCAAAAGCATCATCCAGATCAATACCAATAGCAGTTACAAACAATGGCTTTTTGCTGTCACCTCTAAATAACGTTTTTTTGTATTTTTCGATCGAGGCAAAATTGGTTTTGGCCACGCCAATAACCGGAATTTCTTTATTGAGCTTTTCATATAAATGACCTCCTAAACCATATTTCTTTTCATCATCCAGATAAACAAATCCGTCGACAACAATATATTCAATAGCCCTCAAATCAAATTGATTTAGCAAACTTATGATACAAGGCAATTCTCTTCTGTAAAATTCGCCCGGAATATACTCTTCTACATTCCCGATGATTTCGGTATGAACCTTAAAATTTTCACTTTGATTCCATTTTGTAAATTCTATGCAAACTGTTTTTGCTTTTCCGTCAAAGTAATAGGTATCGAAGGCTAGTATCATTTAGTTTTAAAATTATTTTAATATTAGAATGTAATTTATTTTTTAGTTGGCAAGAGCGAATATAAAACTATTTCTACAACAGCTATAAATTGTGTTTCACATAATGCAGTTCTGTTAATAAAAAAAACTCCATTGCTAATGGAGTTTCTTGTCTGTTTTTTTTATTTTTTAAACATCATCAATCATTCAATCCTTTTCCTTCTATAATCTGATCAATTACTTTCTCAATTCTTGATTCTCTTGTTTTAGATTGTTTTGGAGATGAAAAATACAGTAAGTAAGCTCTTTGCCTTCCCGGAGTTAAAGCTTTGAATGCCGTTTCGAGTTTAGTATTTTCGTCTAATTTCTTTTGAAACTCTTCTGAAATCTCAAATTCTTTTGTTTTCTTCAATACCACTTTTAACCCCGCTTTTTCGACTTCGACAGCTTGGTAAACATACGTTTTTAGAATCGATTTTTGATCTGCAATTTCGTCAAGACGTGTAAACCGAATTTGTCTTGCCGCCTGAACATTTTTAGATTGTTGAATTAGGATTCCATCTGTATCACTTAATAAAGCACCTTTAAAAAATAAAAGCGCACAATAGTCCTTGAACGCATGAATTAAAACAATATTATTGCCCTGAAAAGTATAACAAGGACAGCCCCATTTGAGTTCTTCAGTTAATTGACAATCTAAAACAATTTTCCGTAACTCCTCTTGTTCTTTCTGCCATTTGGCGTCTTTCTCAAAATAAAAATCAACTTTTGGATTCATACTTTATTTTTGATTAAACTCGTAATAAACCGCGAAAACCTCTTGCCGCATAATATGATTCAGCGCCGTTATGATAAACAAATACAGTATTATAGCGAAAATCAGAAAATAAGGCACCTCCCAATTTTCGAATAGCAGACGGTGTTACAATCCAGCTGGATGTTTTGGCATCAAAATTTCCCAATTCCTGAAGTTCCTTGTATTGTTCTTCATTTAAAATTTCAATTCCCATTTCGGCAGCCCTATTAATTGCACTGTCCACAGGTTTATTCTCTTTCCTTTTTTCCAATGCTTCATGGTCATAACACAAACTTCTGCGACCTTTAGGACTTTCCGGAGAGCAATCATAAAAAATATATTCGTCTGTTTTTTTATCGTAACCCACAACATCCGGCTCACCTTCAGTTCTTTCCATTTCATCCAGTGACCATAATTTATGAGGATTTGCTTCTAGTTTTGCTTGTACTTTACACCATTCAATCCCTTTGTGCCGTTGGATGTTTTTTTCAAAACGTGCTGCCAGAACATTTAGTAATTCTTCTTGTTGTTCAGGAGATAACTTGTTTTTATGTGCATTCATATCATTTATACTTTATTAGCAAGATATTTTTCAAGTTTATCTAAATTTTCCTGCTGGCCTTTGTCAGCTTTATGCGCTTTTACTACACTGTCACGCATTTCCCGGGTATCAAATAACATTGACCAGTCCAGTACAGTTTTTTCGGCTTTGGTTTCAAATTTAACTGTCGTAATAAAATGAGGATTCAAATGTTCAAACACAATTTTCTCAAACAAAATAATTTCTTTGAAAATACTTCGGTTGGGATAATTGGTTCCGTCCGGGCCATGCATTGTTAGATCCCATCCTCCGTTTTCGTGAAGATCCATTTTGTGAATCGTATTCGTAAAACCATTGGGACCCCACCAAACTTCAATATGTTCGGGATTTGTCCACATTTCCCAAACTAAATCAATTGGCGCATTTAACGTTCTTGTAGTATGCAACTTTCTTTCCTGATTGTTACTGTTTTCTTTATCCATTTGAAGTTCTCTTTATTAGATAGATAATATGTTTTATTTCTGATTGCTAAATTTCAGCTTTACTAAGTTAGAAATAATTTCAGGACGATCAGGAATTAAACGATGTGATTTTTCTTTCAACAGGTCTGAAATACCAGGATGTAATCGTTAGAATTAGTAATAGTACAGGGCCAAAAAGAGTTAAAGTGGCATCTCCACAAGCCAGATGAGAAAAAATAGCTCCGGACATCGCAAAAAAGAATCCCGCATAAGCCCATTCTTTTAACAAAGGAAATTTAGGAATTAATATTGCAATTACGCCTAATATTTTCCAGATTCCTAATAAGGTCAAAAAATAAATAGGGTAGCCCAAATGGCGCATCATATCTACTTCATCTTTCATTTTTAGTATTTGTACCACTCCGGTTGATGTCATTCCTAAGGCAAGCCAAAGAGTAGCAATCCAATAGATGATTTTGTTTCGTTTTGTCATGCTGTTTTATTTTAGTTGGTTTACGATATCTTGTAATCTGTTGTGAGCCATATTAATGCCTTGTGCAAAAGGTAATTTCAGCATTTGATCTCTAAGATCCGGAGATTTATAAATAATATGCATAGTAAGTTTACTTTTTTCTGTAGAGATCGATTCAAACTCTAAAAATTCAAGCTGAGCTGCAAAAGGGGAGTTTTCCATCTCGAATGTTCTTGTAATTCTTTGGTTTTCGATAAACTCATGAATGACACCATTTGCTTTAAACACAACATTTCCTTTATGATCTTTAGTTTCAAATTGATAACTGCCGTACTTTTTGCTTTCGAGTTTCAGCACTTTTGTGCCCATCCATTGTGCTACAATTTCAGGTTCGTCATAAGCTTTAAAAAGCAATGCAAGCGGAAGATCAAATTCTCGTGTAATTACGAGATCTTGTTGGCCATCTTCGGCACTAATTTTTGTTTTGAGTTCCATAAACAATCTATTCTTTAGGTTTGTAGTTTTTCATGATAGTTTCTAATGTATTAAATCGATCGTCCCACATTTGGCGAAAAGGCTCAATAAAATCAGCTACTTCCTTCATTTTTATAGCATTAATGTGATAGTAAATTTCCCTTCCATTTTGAGCTTGTTCCAGCAATTCGCATTCGGTAAGGATCTGAATGTGTTTTGAAATTGTTTGTCTCGACGAATCAAATTTTTCCGCTATTGTTCCGGGTGTCATAGCCTGAATAGCCACCAAACTCAATATTGCCCTGCGGGTAGGGTCGGCAATTGCCTGAAATACATCTCTACGAATTTCCATTGTGCAGTTATTTGACTGCAAATATAATGCAGTTATTTAACTGCACAAATTTTTTTGATAATTTTTTTGAGGTTTAATTACAGGTAAACTGTTCATTACCAGTAATAATAAGTAAAATAATTAAAGTTTGGGTTCTTTTAGAAAAACAAAAACCTCCAAAATTCTGTTGTTTTTGAAGGTTCAGTATTAGGGGTTTATAAAATTTTAAAGTTCAATCGTTTTTTCAATATTGATCTGTTCCAGAAAAGATTCATCGTGTGAAACCACAATCAAAGTTCCCTGATAGTGATTAATAGCGGCAGTCAGAATTTCTATGTTCTGAATATCTAAATTGTTCGTTGGCTCATCTAATATGATAATGTCCGGCGATTCATTATTTATTGTTAAACAACAAAGCATTAGTCGCATTTTCTCTCCGCCGCTTAATGCACCGCAAGTTTTATCCCAATATTCCCTGTCGAACAAAAAGCGGTTCAGTCTCATTTTTATCTCATGTTCTTCAAGTCCTGAAGTATTAAATTCCTGGGCTTGTTCATAGATTTTAAGATTATTGTTTATTAATGAATAATCCTGATCGATGTAAACAGATTTGTTTTCTGCCCTGTAAACTGTTCCTGATTTTGGTGTTAATTTTCCGAGTATGATTTTAATTAAAGTCGTTTTACCGGATCCGTTAGCACCTTTAAGCGCAATTCTTTCTCTGCTGGTTATTTCAATATCCAGATCATTCTTCCAGAGCATCAGCTCATTGCAATTAAAGTTAATTGCACTTGCCTTAAAAAGAATTTTTCCCTTATGCAAAGCCGAATTATCAAAACCAAATTTCATCTGATCACTATCGGGCAGGACAGAACGTAGTTCGCGCAGTTTTCTCGAAATTCCATCAATTTTCTCTACATGAACACTTTTGAGTTTTGATGCACTATTTTCGGCATTATTGCGCAAAGTATTCATCATTATCCGTGCAACACCTGAATTTTCCTGTTTCTTCTTTCCACGTGCATCCAGTTTTTGCTGCCTTTCTAAAGTTTCGCGCTCTTTTTCTTTAGCTTTTCGTAAGGCTTTTTCTTTACTGTGCAAATCGTGGTTTAAAGCATCATTTTCGATTTGTTTCTGTTCAGTATAAAAGTCATAATTTCCACCATAAATAGCAATACCGCGTTTACTAAGTTCATAAACAGTATTCAGGAGATTTAATAATTTCCGATCATGACTTACGACAATCAAACTACTGTTTGCAGATGTAATAAAATCATACAACACTTCTCTGGCAACTTTGTCAAGATGATTGCTGGGTTCGTCAAGCAAAACCAATTCCGGCTCGTGAATCAAAATACCAGCCAGAAAAACTTTTGTCTTTTGTCCGCCGCTTAAGGTTTCCATTTTTTGTGTTAAATCTAAGTCTGATAATTGCCAGTAATCAAGTGCATTATTACAGCGCTCTTCAATAGTCCAGTCGTCGTTTAAAACATTTAAATTTTCTTCTGTAACATTTCCGTCTAATATTTCCCTGAGAGCATTCAGTTTATGATTGACACGCAATGCTTCAGCAATAGTAAAATCATTGTATTGCCCAAAGATTTGGGGTATATAATATAACTCAGAACCAACTCTTATTTCTCCGCCCGAGGCTTGTAGTCCGCCTGAAATAATTTTTAATAGTGTTGATTTTCCAACACCATTATGTCCAATTAATGCGATTTTTTCGTGATTATTGACGGTAAAACTAATATTGTCAAACAATAAATCACCGTTGGTGTGTTGATATGAAATGTTTTGTAGAATAAGCATAATTTCTTTCTCTAGAGATGAATAAATAGGGTAACGGCGAATGCTGTTTACTCTTTAAATTGTCTGAAAGAAATTATTTTTCACATAAAATTATGCCTTTATTTAAGATTGCAAAGATACAAATTGTGTTTTAAACTATAATAAAAAACCACGCTGCATTTTATTACAGAGTGGTTAAATTAATTTATATGTGATTGTTGGTTATATTTTTTTGAGTGTTATTTTCATTTCTTTGCTGTCTAATATCAGTTGATCATCTGTTATAGTACTTTGACAAGGATATGGAGTTCCTGTTTCATCTTTTATTACTAAACTTTTTCCACCATTAGACAATACAAAAGTACCATTGTTAATTTCATTTTGTAAATATCCCGTTACATGTCCGTCTTCCGTAAAAGTCAGTGTTCCATTAGTCAGAATCACATTTTTTAAAGAATCAGAAAGGGCAATTTTAGGTTCAACTGTAGTGATTTTCCACGAATTCACCAGTTTATTTCGACCTTTATGGCATGAAATCATTAATACTGCTAATAATGTAATTCCGAGGATAAATAAGTTAGATTTTCTCATGATTTTGTGATTAATGTTAGACATTAGAAAATTACAAAATTTATTTTAATTAAAAATCTAAAAATCAAATATTTGCAAATTAAGCAGCAATTAAACCTACAAAAATATATTTTTAATTTATAGTTTTATCACATTGACTAAGTGGTGATTATAAAATTAACCGCAAAGAACGCACAGAATAGTAATTAAGGTTTAATAAAAACACAAAGTTCGCAAAGCTTAATTGTAAAACTTTGCGAACTTTGCGTAAATCTTTGCGAATCTTTACGGTTAAATCTAAATCCGTAATCTCTAGTAAAAACCTTTGTTCCTTTATTCCTCAGAACCTTAGTGCCTTAAAAAACTATTTCAAAGTCAATGCCCCCAAAATTTCTTCATACATAAAAGGGCCTCCCGGATATTTGGCAGTATAATCAAGATTCATCCAGACTTGTCCGCGTTCATCCATGTGGTAATGAATTTTCTTTCCGTAACTTTCTTTTACAAAGAGTACATTTTTGATCAAATAATTGACCTTTTCCAAATCAATTAAAGAACCTATTAATATTTCAGGATAAATATGACCTTTGGTATGAATTAATCTGGGAGTTCCGCCAATAGAACGAATCGCAGCAGCCATTAAAATAGAATGGTCGTCGCAATCACCTGAAAAATATTCCAGTGATTCGCTTGCAGTGGCAATATAATCACCTTCTTTGGGGTCATTTACATAATTCCAACGGCTATTAATCTCTTTAAAAACTGCAAAACACTGAATGATCGTTCTGTAGTCCGAATATCCTTTTATACCTTTAAAATGCTTTGTAGTGGCCATTATGGCAAAATTTCGAACCTTTGGATTCTGATATTCTATCGCATTAATGATTTTTGATTTATTTGGAAACGGAAGCAATTTCGCCACAATAATATCTTGCGGAAAAGGATTGTCAGACATGGTATAAATCATCGAATTATAATCCTCAGAGATTTCACTAAAACCATAATTTCCAATAACGCTTCCGTAAATCAAAACCAATAAATAGACTGCAATACACAGAATAATGATGGTTCGCAGATACATTAAGAGAAAGAAAAGAGCAGTAAAAACAAAGATAAAAATAAAGACACGGTCTAAATTAAAAGGCCATTCTAAATCGATCAGGTTTTGATGCAGTATGATAAAAATTGGTATCGTAATCAAAAGACTCAACAGCATGATAATAACCCTATCCCAGGGTGATTTCACCTGTAATTTGGATTTTAATTGCGGAAAGTCAATTTTAGGAAATTTTATCATAAGAATCAAAAGCAGTATTTACAGCGCTTTTACAGTTTCAACAAAAGTACTTTTTTTATCAATAATTCCGAGATCAAATAACTGATTTTGAATTTTAATAAAGGCTTTTTCACTCAAATTCTTTTGTGACCATTGCGTAAGTTTTAACCATTCCTGAATATCTTCAATTTTTTGATTGAAAAGCCCGGATAAGGTTTTGTCTATATTAGGAATCTGAGTAAAATCCTCTGTTGTTTTATTTATAATTTCGAGTATTTTTTCTACAGTCTTAGGATTTTTTTTCAGGAATTCATCACGAACTGTAATAACAAATGACGGCCATGGAGTAGGACAATCCTCAACACGTCTAAAAATACCCTGGTCTACAAGTGGTTTAGTCATAAAACGCTCCCACATAAAGTAATCTGCAGTTCCCTTTGTCAAAGCTTCAACGGCTCCGTCGATTGTATTTATGATTTCAAATGACAAATCATCCGTTTTCCAGCCATTTTCATGTGCATTTACATAAGCCATCAGTTGTGATCCTGAACCAATTCTTGAAATTGCTACTTTTTTATCCTTAAGGTCCGCCACAGTATGATAATCTGATTTTGCGGCAACGTGAATTCCCCAGATTAAAGGCGACTGTACATAAATTTGAACAATTTTGCTTTTGTTACCTCCAACAATGTCCTTTATAATTCCTTCGGTTAAAATTACAGCGATATCGGCTTCACCATCACGAAGCATCTGACACATCTTACCTGTACCTTCAGGAATGTTTTTCCATTGTAAATCAATGTTTTCAGCCTCAAATTCACCATTTTCAATACATAAATGCCATGGCAAATTGAAGTGTTCCGGAACACCTACAATTTTTACAGTTTTCATTTTTAGTTAAGTTTAAGTTTGGTAAGCGTATTCTAAGTTTGTTTGTTGATTAATTTTTTAATAAATCGGCTCTGTGTTTTTCAGAAAGGCAAGGTTCAGTAAATTCTATTACTGAATTCGATTCGTACTCATCCAATAGACTTTTTACGATCGAGTAGTCAACATTTTTCACAATTTCAACAGCAAAAAAAGTGTCATTTAAAGCCTCTGACAGGCAGTTAATCGTTTTTAATTTTTCCCTGATAAGTGTTGCGTCGAATTCTTTTTCCAATACTAAAACCTGAAGAATTGAATTTCCGGAACTTTCTATTGTTTCCCTGTGCATAAAGTTTTTTTCAGCGTCATCATATTCTGCACGAAAAATATCGTCAGTTGCGATCAAAGGCCCAAAAAACGGAATGTTATCTAATTTGAAGTGTCCTTTCTCCAAATCAACAATTTCTGCCCACATTGTTTCTGAAACAATTTCCTCTAAGTAAGTACTATAATATTTAAATACTATTTTTTTATGTGATTCCTGCATTATTCAATTTACTAATTTATTTCACTTATTATTGCCTTCAACGGCGACAAAACAATTCGGTAACCATCCGGATCCAGAAACATTTTTCCGTTTTCATTCCAAAAAGGATTATTTGAAGTTATCATTGAAATGTTGTTATACATAAGCTTGTTTATCAATTCATCATAATCTAAAATTGATTTCGGATAAAGCACAATTACATCATCCTTATCAAAGGTATGATTTGCTTTTTCTTCAGATTTCGTGAATTCAAAATGCCAGTCCAAACCTGATTTACCAATAAAGACACCCTCGTAATTATTATGATTCTGAAAATCACCTAAGAATTCAAAACCCAGAATATTTACGTAAAAATTTGAAATTCTCACCAAATCATCGGTATGTCGCGCGACTCTCAAAAACATAAACTTAGTTTATTAGTGTAATTATCTAATTCTCAAATTGACAAATTCGCTACTTAATTTCCTGCGAGTTTATTCAATGTATAAGTAATCAATTCATCAACAGCTTTATAAGGATCTTCACTAAAAGTTCCTGATGCACGATTGGCAATAATAGCATTCAACGACAAGGCATTATGCCCTAAAAGTGCCGAAAGCCCATAAATCGCAGCTGTTTCCATCTCTAAGTTAGTAATTCTTTCGTCATTAAAATTAAAATTATCCATTTTACTGTTTAATTCTTCATCCTGAATATTCAAACGCAAAACACGTCCTTGTGGTCCATAAAAACCTCCGGCAGTTGCCGTAATTCCTTTGAATATTTTATCTGATTCTATGATTTTTTCTAATTTTTCAGAACAGGCAATTGCATAAGGCCTTCCTTTTCTAATATCCCAATTCGTATGACTGATAAAAGCATCTTCGACTGCTGCATTCGACACTTCATCAATCAAATAGGAGCGGAGCATATTGTCTAATCCTAATCCAAATTTAGACATTACAAAACTATCTACAGGGATATCTTTTTGTAAAGATCCCGAAGTTCCAATTCTGATAATATTTAATGAGGTAAGATTTTCTTTTGGCTCACGTGTTTTCAAATCGATATTAACCAAAGCATCTAGTTCATTTACAACAATATCAATATTGTCAGGACCAATTCCTGTTGACATTACAGAAATTCTTTTGCCTTTATAAATTCCCGTTTGGGTTTTAAATTCTCTTTTTTGAGTTGAAAATTCAATAGAATCAAAAAACTGAGTGATTTTTTCGACTCTGTTTTGGTCTCCAACAAAAATTATATCGTTTGCTATATGTTCAGGAAGAAGGTTTAAATGGTAAACACTTCCGTCCGGATTAAGTATTAATTCTGAAGATTGTATCATTTTTTTTAAGTTGCTAAGGTTCTAAGTTACAAAGTTGCAAAGGTTTTCTGTAGAGGTACATAATTTTTTTTGCCTGCAGATTTTTTTCTAAAATTTAATTTTTTTTCAAGTTCCAAATTCTAAAACCCGAAATCTAAAACATTTCAGGCCAAAGCTTTGCAAACTCTGCGTTTTTATAAAATCTTAAGATTAAATTTCTTTGCGTTCTTTGCGGTTAAATTTTTATAAGATTGGTATTTAAAAAATTGGATTTTATTAATTTATCCACCAACTCTTTTCGTTTTAAATCCTTTTGCTTTAAGGATTTCCATTATTTTATCGCGATAATCACCCTGAATGATGATTGATGCATCTTTGAAAGTTCCGCCAACGCTCAATTTTGTTTTAATTTCTTTAGCCAGAATTTTAAAATCTTCGTCGGATCCTTCGTAACCTTCGATAATAGTGGTTGCTTTTCCTTTTCTTTTTTCGAATTTACAAATCATAGGTTCTTTTTGAATAAAAAGAACATGATCCTGTTCCTGAACTTCTTCAGGTTCATTTGATTCGATATGATCCGGAAATAAATTTTTTAATTGATCTTGTAAGTCCATAAATTTTTACGCTAAAAAATAAATTTCAAATATTAAATGTGATTAAAAATTAAATTCCAAATCCCAATCAGAATTGGAATTTGGAATTTTAATATTGGAATTTGTTTAAGTTTATTTTTTAATTAAACCTAAATCTACTAAACGTTCGTATAAATAGTCTCCTGCAGTAATATCTTCGAATTTCTTAGGATTCTCAGCATCAATACAGTTCTCTAAACAATCCAGACGCATATCACTTACAGGATGCATAAAAAACGGAATAGAGAAACGTGAAGTTCCCCATAATTCTCTTGGAGGATTTACCACCTGGTGGATCGTTGATTTTAGTTTGTTATTAGTATGTCTTGATAACATATCTCCTACATTAATAACCAATTGATCGTCCTCAGCGATAGCATCAATCCATTCGCCATCATGATTCTGAACTTGTAATCCTTTACCCTGAGCGCCCATTAAAAGCGTAATCAGATTAATGTCTCCATGAGCTGCTGCACGAATCGCGTTTTCCGGCTCAGAAGTAATTGGTGGGTAATGGATAGGTCTTAAAATAGAGTTTCCGTCTTTTGCATACTGATCAAAATAAAACTCATCTAAACCTAAATGCAGCGCCAAAGCTCTTAACACATAAACACCTGTTTTTTCAAGCATTTGATACGCCTCTTTACCCACAACATTAAAACGTGGCAATTCTGTTACTTCAACATTTTCAGGATATTCTGAAGCATATTTTGAAGTCGCATCCACATACTGACCAAAATGCCAGAATTCTTTCAAATCTCCCTCTTTACGTCCTTTAGCATGTTCTTTTCCAAAAGAAACATAGCCTCTTTGCCCGCCAATTCCGGGAATTTCATAATTATGCTTAGTTTCTACTGGCAAAGCGAAAAATTTTCTAATTTCGCTATAAAGCTCGTCTACCAACTGGTCGTCTAAAAAGTGACCTTTTAGGGCTACGAAGCCAATGTTTTCAAATGCACTGCCGATTTCATTTACAAATTTTTGTTTACGTTTCGGGTCGTCCGAAAGGAAATCACGTAAGTCTACACTAGGAATGTTTTGCATACTTTACATTTTTATTTAAAAGGATAAAAGGTGTTATAAGGGCCTTTCAGTAACAAAGGTAGAGAATATTTTAGATTTGAATTTTAAAAGTTATATTAAAATTAAAAAAATATAACAAAAATAAATAAAATTGTTATATTTTTCTATATTTGAAACACCAAAAACAACAAAGCCAATGATCTATTACAGACAAAACCTTACTGATACACAATTATTAGATTTATATAAAAAAATACTCAAACCCCGTTTGATCGAAGAAAAAATGCTGATCTTAATCCGACAGGGAAAAGTGTCAAAATGGTTTTCCGGAATAGGGCAGGAGGCAATTGCAGTAGGGGTGACGGCAGTTTTAGACGAATCAGAATATGTATTACCGATGCATCGAAACCTGGGGGTTTTTACCACCCGAAACATTCCTTTGCACCGATTGTTCTCACAATGGCAGGGAAAAGCAAATGGCTTTACAAAAGGCAGGGACCGAAGCTTTCACTTTGGTACACAAGAATATAAAATTATTGGTATGATTTCGCATCTGGGACCACAATTAGGGATCGCAGACGGAATCGCATTAGCGGATACACTTCAAAAAAATAAAAAAGTAACTGCTGTTTTTACAGGAGAAGGCGCTACAAGTGAAGGGGATTTTCATGAAGCACTGAATATTGCCGCTGTTTGGAAATTGCCTGTAATGTTCATCATCGAAAACAATGGCTACGGACTTTCAACACCTACAAACGAACAATATGCCTGCGAAAACTTAGCAGATAAAGGAGTAGGTTATGGTACTGACAGTTATATAATCGACGGAAACAATATACTGGAAGTTTACAATAAACTGTCCCAGTTAAAAGAACACATGCAGGAAGATCCACATCCGGTTTTATTAGAGTTTAAAACTTTTAGAATGCGCGGCCACGAAGAGGCGAGTGGTACCAAATATGTTCCGCAGGAATTAATGGACGAATGGGCAGCCAAAGATCCTGTAACCAACTATAGAGATTATTTGATCGAAGCTGGCGTTCTTACTAAAGAATATGACGAGCAATTGCATGCAGCAATCAAACAGGAAATCGACGAAAATTGGGCAATCGCAAATGCCGAGCCGGAAATTATTCCAACTTATAGCGGAGAATTAGATGATGTTTACAAAACCTATCAACATGAAGAAGTTAGTCCTTCAGAAGAAATAAAAAACATACGATTCATAGATGCTATCAGATATAGTTTAGAGCAATCTATGAAACGTCATGGGAATCTTGTCATTATGGGCCAGGATATTGCAGAATATGGTGGTGCCTTTAAAATCACAGATGGCTTCGTAGACTTATTTGGAAAAGATCGCGTACGGAATACACCAATTTGTGAGAGCGCAGTGGTGTCTACTGCAATGGGACTATCTATAAATGGTTATAAAGCAATTGTCGAAATGCAGTTTGCTGATTTTGTTTCTACAGGATTTAATCCAATTGTGAATTTATTGGCCAAATCACATTATCGCTGGGGCGAAAAGGCTGATGTTGTGGTTCGCATGCCATGTGGCGGCGGAACTCAGGCCGGACCTTTTCATTCGCAAACCAATGAAGCCTGGTTTACCAAAACGCCGGGTTTAAAAGTAGTCTATCCGGCTTTTCCGTATGACGCAAAAGGTTTATTAAATAGTTCTATAAACGATCCAAATCCTGTTTTGTTTTTCGAACACAAACAACTGTATAGAAGCGTTTATCAGGACGTTCCTGTTGATTATTATACGATCCCGTTAGGTAAAGCAGCTTTATTAAAAGAAGGAAATCAAGTGACGATTATCGCATTTGGAGCTCCGGTACATTGGGCGCTGGAAACTTTATCCAAAAATCCTGAAATTGAAGCTGATTTGATCGATTTAAGAACTTTGCAACCGCTGGACACTGAAAGTGTTTTTACTTCGGTTAAAAAGACCGGAAGGGTAATTATTTATCAGGAAGACACTTTGTTTGGCGGAATAGCAAGTGATATTTCGGCTTTAATTATGGAAGAATGTTTTGAATATCTGGATGCTCCTGTAAAAAGGGTGGCGAGTTTAGATTCTCCAATTCCGTTTACAAAAGCATTAGAAGATCAATTTTTACCTAAAAATCGTTTTGAGGAAGTTTTATTAGAATTATTGAAATATTGATTACAAATAGCAAATTGTTTTGCATAAAGAACATTTTTTCTATCTTTAAACCATTAAAAAATTAACTTATGAAAAAACTATTTGTTTCAATTTTTGCAATTTCGCTACTTTTTTCCTGTAACAAAAGTGGTAAGTCTAACGATGATAAAGCGTTAGACGGAAAATTCGACAAGTATAAAGACGGTTTTGTAACTTCTTTATGGAAAATTAATCCAGGCTGGGCTTCTGGCGTTGGCTACCATAAATATGATAATGTTTTGTCTATTCCGGATGCTAAGGAAGAAAAAATCCAACTTGAATTTGTCAATGCACAATTAGATTCTTTAAAACAATTTAATGTTGAAAATTTGTCGGATAATAACAAGACAGATTTTTATATGATAAAAAATCAGCTTGAAGCTACGATTTTCAGTATCAAAGAGATGAAATCATCTGAGTGGAATCCTGCTGAATATAATGTGTGCGGAGCATTTGCTGAAATTTTAAATGGAAAATATGATTCTTTAGAAGTTCGTTTGCGTGCTTTTAATGCTAAATTGAATAACGTTCCGGCTTATTATGAAGCAGCAAAAAAGAATATTAAAAATCCAACTATCGAGCATACTGAGCTTGCAATAGCACAAAACCTTGGTGGTTCATCCGTTTTTGATACTGACTTAACTACTGCTTTACAACAAAGTAAATTAAGCGCTGCAGAGAAAAAAGAAATCCTGGAGAAGGCAAAAACTGCTAAAAAAGCTATTACAGATTATGCTGAATGGTTAAAAACTACTCCAAACAAAACACCACGTTCTTTCAGATTAGGAGCTGCATTATATGCTAAAAAGTTCAATTTTGATATCCAGTCAAGCTATACTGCTGATGAGATTTTTAAAGTAGCAAACGATCACAAAAAAGATTTACACGATAAAATGTTTGTTTTGGCCGATAAACTTTGGACTAAATACAAAGGAAATGAAGCAAAGCCAACCAACAAATTGGAATTAATCAAACAAGTTATTGATAAGATCTCGTTGCAACATACAACTCCTGAAAAGTTTCAATCTGAAATTGAGAAACAAATTCCGGAATTAACGGCTTATGTAAAAGCAAAAGATTTATTATATATAGACCCATCAAAACCTCTTGTAGTGCGTAAAGAACCAGCTTATATGGCCGGAGTTGCAGGAGCATCTATTTCTGCACCAGGACCTTACGATAAAAACGGTAATACTTATTACAATGTAGGAAGTTTAGCGGGCTGGACTCCAGAAAATGCAGAAAGTTATCTGAGAGAATACAACGACTACATCCTTCAGATTTTAAACATTCACGAAGCTGTGCCGGGGCACTATACACAATTGGTTTACAGCAATCAATCACCAAGTATCATTAAATCTATACTAGGAAACGGTGCAATGGTTGAAGGCTGGGCTGTTTATGCAGAGAAAATGATGCTGGAAAGTGGCTATAAAAATTCTGACGAAATGTGGTTGATGTATTACAAATGGAATTTAAGAGCAACTTGCAATACGATCTTAGACATTAGTGTTCATACAAAAAATATGTCTAAAGAAGCGGCAATTGATTTATTGACTAAAGAAGCTTTTCAGCAACAAGCGGAAGCAGATGGAAAATGGAAACGTGTAACGTTATCACAAGTTCAATTATGCTCTTATTTTACAGGATATACTGAAATTTATAACCTGAGAGAGGAACTTAAAAAACAAGAAGGAGATCAATTCAACCTGAAAAAATTTCATGAGAAATTCTTAAGTTTTGGAAGTGCTCCGGTGAAATACATTAAAGAATTGATGTTGTCTAAAGAGTAAGTTCTAGCAATATTTTATAATAAAAAGGTTTGATGAGAATTATTTCTTATCAAACCTTTTTATTTTCCTGATTTTGTTTGAATTTAAGAGACAAAAATCCAGGTTTTATTTGTAAAATTCCTAAGGAATAAATAGCAAAATTAACGTTCAATTCAACAACATTTTTTAGATAGTCACTACCAATCGTTTCCCATCAGAAACTTCTCTTGCCCAGGCTTCTTCAATATCCACCAAGGGAACAGTTTCAATATTCACCTTCAGCTGGTTCTGAGCCGCCAAAAGAAACATTTCCGGAAGAATTTCTGAGAATAATAATTTCACATCCTCTTTTGCCCAGCTTCCTAAACCGGAACCTGATAATTGCAGGTTAACACTTCTTAAAATTCCTGATGACAATTGAATACTATCACCAGCCATTCCTCCAATAGTAACATATCTTACTTTAGTCGTAAACGATCCGTTACCTTTTAAAGCGTTAAGAATTAATTCTGCAGGATGTCCCCATAAATAATCCAAAACAATATCGATAGGAGTATTGACATGAATTTCTTTAAGCATTTCGATAATTTTTTCATCATTTTGCTTTAGAGAAATAACTTCATCAGCACCCAAGACCAAAAGACTTTCAAGCGTTTTTTCGTTTCTTCCCGTAACAATTACCTTTTTTGCTCCATAATGCTTTGCAAGCTGAATCGCCATTTGACCTGTAAAACCTGTAGCGCCATTTATTAAAACCGTTTCACCTGATTTTATTCCGGCTTTAAATTTTAGCGCCATTGCTGACCCTGCAACCGCGTTGGGCAATGAAGCTGCAACTGCATCACTGATTCCTTCAGGCAAAGGCACAACTATATTTTTATCAATAATCGCTTTTTCGGCAATTGTACCATTAATTCCACGCGCATAAACCCTTGTTCCGTCTTCTAACAAACCAACACCATCACTGCCAACAACAAAACCATTTTGATAATTGTTTTCAGAAGAATAATGTTTACCACTAGCTTTTCCTTTATCCAGATTGGTAATCGCTACTGCTTTGACCGAAAATAAAACCTGATTTTCGTTTTGTACAATGGGATCTGTAAATTCTGCATATTTTGGCAATTCGCCTTTTTTATAAACTACTGCTGCTTTCATAATTATTAAATTTTATGATGCAAATTTAGACTGCTGTTTATTGGCTGACGATAACATTTGTTATCAAATACAATCAGAACTATTTATTGTGAACTAATTTACTTTTAATCCTGCTCAAATGGACGGTGCTTATGCCAAGATAAGACGCAATATAGTGTTGCGGAACACGCTGAACAATTTGAGGTCTTTCTTCAATTAAATTAAGATAACGCTGAGTAGGAGAGTCCTTTATAAAAGAAACAAAATATTTCATATAATCAAATGTACGCTCAAAAAGCATATTAATTAAACGATCCCTTAGCTCCGGAATTCCCTTAATTTCTTCCAGAATTTTATCCAGGTCCTTTTTATGAATCCACCACAAAACAGAAGGCTCAATGGTTTCTATGCTAGCCGGACTTACAGACTTCTTCATAAAACTTTCGATAGAAGCCACGCTTTGATTTTCAAAAAAGAACTGAGTGGTTAGATCTTTTCCGTTATTATTAAACCAAACCCTGACACACCCTTTTTCAATTATAAAAAGCTTTTTTGAAATTTCGCCTTCTTCTAAAAGTGTGGTTTTGGCCGGAACTTCGATAAGATTAAAACAATTAATGTACGAATTCCAACGTTCTTCTTCGATTGGGAATTTATTTCGGAATTGATCAAACATATAGCGCGATTTGGTTATTCTACAAATTTATCTCCTGTAGCCTTATCAATAAGCAACAACAAATCATATCCCAATACATATGATTTTAATTTAGGATCGTCAATTTTTAGTTTATCTTGCTTTAAAAGGCGCCTAATCGGTCTTAAATCATAAACAGCCCACTCATCCTGACCCACTTTTTCAAAAAACGTTAAGAATTCTTTGAATTCCTTAAGCCCGTCATAAGCGACTATTGCCTTGCTGTTATCTGTAGGAGCCATTTCGTTAATAGTACCTTGTTTGCCTATAACCATAATATGTAATGACTTTTTTCCGGCAGCATCAGCTAAGTTATCAGCAAGATTACTGACTTCAAAACTTCCACGCGATGCGTGGTTTCCTCCAAGTTTAAAAAGTAATTTTGGAATTTTAATTTCATCTGCCGTAATGTAAGGATATAAGTAATTAAGCAGGTTTTTTTTCATGAGACCTACTCGTTTTTCATAACTTTCATTGGCAAAAATAGGAATACTTAATTTAAGATCTCTCAGCATTTTTTGACTGATCTGACTTTCATTTCTAAAATCATAAAGTAATGAATCTACTTCTGACACTTTCATACGATAAGCCTTAAAATTACTGTATTTATTAGCATCACCAAAGAGCGGGAAATCATTTTTAGCAAATTCGGCAGCCTTTTTTAATGCTATTTTTTTATTAGAATCTTGTTTCGCAGTCGCTGCAAGTGTTTCAAAAAAAGTAGGCATGGATAAAAAATTAATTTCATTGACTCCCCAAATGGAAATGTTCGAAAGTGTCATTTGATGCGCCAAATTCATTTCTGCCTGCCAGCTGTAAAAGGCAAAATCATACGGTTTGCGTTTAAAATAATCAGAGTATCCTGCCGGATTTTTAGCTGTTTTTTCTAATTGCACCGCAGTATAAGGATCGATTTCAACAACCAAAGCTTTAGGTTGTAAAATGTCTGCAATTTTTCCGGTAAAAAGTGGGACTTCAGCAACGCCATGCTGTTCACCTACAAATACAATCTGCGAATTAATTAATTCTTTTTTAATTAAATCCCAGCCCTTACCTTCAAAATTTCCATTTTTATAAAGAAATACAGTTTTAGTAAGAAGACTATCAGGTAGTTTATTAACAGTTTGAGAAAATCCAGAAGATATACATGCTGTAACGGCAAGAGCAAGTAAAATATTTTTTAGGTTCATTGGTAAGTTTTTAGAGTAAGACTCTGGTTGATCTTATTTGTTACAAGCTTTAATTGAATAAAAAGCCTTAATTTAAATGTGATTCCAACTTCCTAAAAAAACTGTTTTTAAAATAAATCAAATACAATCAAAAAGCTTATAAATACTTAATTATCCGCTCTTTTTAAAAACAGTCTCTATAATTTCATAAAATAAATAGCGATAAACTTTTCATCATAGTTTAATTAGATTCCAGTTCAAATAATTGCACCTGACTTTTTAATCGCTCAACTAACAAATTCATCATTCTTTTGTTTAAACTTGAGGAATTCTGAATGTAGATATCGTATTCTTCAATAGTAAAAAGCGCCATGACAATCCCCTTTAAAGAATTTCTGAACTTAATATCTTTCTGAATAGAATTTTCGATCGTCTGCAACTTCTTTTCAACAGTATAGGAATAAAAATCAGCTTTGTTTTTATTGACGTAATTGATAAAAACTGCTACAAATAAATCATTCTGAAGTTTCAAAATAGGCCTAATGGTTTGATTTTGAAACAACTCGTCAGGTGAAGATTGAGCACTTACAGTTCCTAAAGTCTCTCCTCTGAATTCTCTTAAAAAAGCGTCTCTATCTTCCATGTTTTTTCTTTAAATTTAGAAAAAATTCCAATACAAAATTCTTTTATCTAAATTAAAATTATGAGATTTCATACCAGAAAATGGGTAAAACCTGAAGATTTAAATCCAAACGGAACTTTATTTGGCGGAAAATTATTAGCCTGGATTGATGAAGAACTCGCATTGTACACCATCATACAATTAGAGAATACCAGAGTGGTGACCAAATACATGTCAGAAATCAATTTTAAGAGTTCTGCAAGGCAAGGAGATATTGTTGAAATTGGAATTGATGTCGTAAAATTTGGAAATACTTCTTTGGTTTTAACCTGTGCGGTTAGGAATATGATGACCCGGGAAATCATTATTACAATTGACCAAACTACAATGGTTAATTTAGATGAAAGCGGAAAACCCAAAGCACACGGAAAAACACAAATAGAATTCGTAAAAGACCGATTATAAAACTCACCATATGACTGATATAAGTTCATTTAAAAACAAGCTCTCAAATTTTCTTATTCACCTTATAGGGTTAAAAAATACAACAATGAATATAAAAACTTTATTTTTTCTTTCTTCTGTTTTGATATTTCTTTTTTCATGCAATTCTAAAGATGAAAAAAGCAAATACAATCATATTGTATATCAGGCCATCAACGAAAAAGATACCGCAATTTTAGCTATAAATATTAATGACAAACGGTTTTATGGACGTTATGAAAGAACTTATTACCAACAAGGCAAAGATTCCGGAGACGTTAGGGGAGATATAAAAGGAGATACTCTAAGAGGTGATTTTCATTATATCTCGAACGGAGGAAACTGGAAAAGAATACCATTGGCATTATTAAAAAAAGAAAACAAACTATTTTTAGGAAGCGGTATAATTACAACCTATTTTAATCTTCCCTGTTTTATGCCCGGAACCCCAATCGAATATCATAATTCGAAGTTTATCTTTGAAGAGGTGAAGAAATAGTTTCAGGTTTCAGGTTACCATGCTTTGAACTTAATTTAACGGCAAAGGTCGCAAAGATTTTTCGCAAAGTCCACAAGGAATACCCTTGCGTTTATAGCATAAATCTTTGCGACCTTTACTGTTAGAAACTTGAAACCTGAGACAAAGAAAACCTGAAGCTAATTAAGTGGTCCTATTGTCGATGGTAATTCGAAAATTTCAAGATCAAAATAGATGACAGAAGCCATAACGTGATCAAAAATATCCGCCATAATATATTCGTAATTTGCCCAGCGTTTATCGCTTGAGAAAGCATAAATCTCCAACGGAACTCCATGTGCCGTTGATTGCAACTGACGACACATCATGTGCATATCTTTATTTAGTCCGGGATGTGTAATCAAATACTGAATAATATATTTTCTAAACAAACCCAGATTGGTCATATTCCGACCATTAAGCGACAGTGATTTATCTATATCACGTAAATCATTGTATTTTTCGATTTCAGCCTGTCTGGTTTCAATATAAGAACTGATCAGTTGCACACGTTTCATGTGATTGAGATCATCATTATTCAAAAAACGAATACTACTGCTTTTAATCAAGATATGTCTTTTTATACGTCTTCCATCAGACTTCTGCATACCGCGCCAGTTCTGGAACGAGTCTGAACTTAATGCATAAGTTGGAATCGTGGTAATTGTATTATCAAAATTCCTGACTTTTACAGTCGTTAAATTAATCTCGATAACATCTCCATCAGCACCAAATTTATCCATTGTAATCCAGTCACCAATACGAACCATATCGTTTATGGCAACCTGAACACTAGAAACAAATCCTAAAATAGTATCCCTGAAAATCAAGATAATAATTGCTGAAAGTGTTCCTAAAATAGTCAACAATTCACCTTGTTTGATTCCGAATAAAGTTGAAATAATAAGAGCAACCCCAAAAATCCAAAGGACAATCATAATAACCTGAATAAAGCTATCAATTGGTTTGTCGCTGTATTCCGGTTTTTGTTTTAAATAATCCCGTAAAGCATTAAAAATCGTCCTGATGATCCATAATGAGATTAAAACGATATAAACACCAACTATCTTCCCGAAAACAGATTCCCAATACTCATATTTGTCCAAAATAATAGGAACAGCTTTGTATATAAAGAAAAACGGAATTAAATAGGCCGTATATTTTGTGGTCTTGTTATGAATTAAATAATCGTCAAACTTCGTTTTGGTTTTTTGTGCAAAAACGGCCGTTAAGGTGACTAAAACAAATTTCGCAATATAATAAATAGCAAAAGCCAAAGCCACCAGAATGGCAATATTGAGAATGAGGCTAATATAAGACGCAAAATTGCGACTCATTCCCCAATCTCTAAAAAGAGGGTATAAAAAATTAAATATCTTATTCAAAAGCTTATGCATTACTTTCTAAATATTTTTTCTCGATGTAAAAAGTTCCAAAAGGAATAAGTGAAGCAATTTGTATAATCCCGAAGGTTTTCAAATCCCAATTTTGAGGTTTTCTGAGCAAAAACGCCAACAAAACATAACCAATAAACAAAACACCATGTGTCATCCCTAAAGGACGTAATAAAGTATGATATAGTTCCGGATTATTGTTTTTGATAACGAGCATATTAGTGAATAATACCAAATAAGAGATTCCTTCTAAAATTGCGGTAACTTTGAAAATCTTGAGCATGTATGTATTTTTTTAAATTTAAACAAGCAAAATTAAGTATTATGGTTGGTTTTTGCGGTATGAATCAAGAAAGTAATTTACTTTTGTATACTTAAACTTTTATAATGAGTAAACGCGATTTAAAAAAATATTTGACAGAATTGAGCAAAGAACAACTCGAAGAGCAAATTATTGAGTTGTATGAAAAATTCAGTCCCGTAAAAGTCTATTATGATTTTGCTTTCAATCCCAAAGAAGATAAACTGCTCCAGGAATCCAAGGTCAAAATTTCGCACGAGTATTTCCCTGTTAAAAAACCAAATGCAAAGTGGCGTCCAAAAGCAAAAATGCGTCGTTCAGTAGCGCAGAAATTCATTAAACATTTTATATCACTAGGAGTAGATCCTTTTGTGATTGCTGATGTTATGCTTTACAATATCGAAATAGCACAAACTTACGCATCAAATAATTTTATTAAACAGGAATTATTCTACAAAAGCATGCTGAACTCCTTTGAACAAGCTGTAAATTTTGTTATCTCTAATGGAATTTTAGGTGATTTCAAGGAAAGAATTATAGCAATTCAACGAGAAACTATTCAACAAAAATGGAAAAACAAGTATGAATTTGAGGCAATTTTAGAAAAAACCGACTTATAAAGGCTTTTCTCATAAAAAATCTTATTTAAAAAAATCATTTATTTTACGTTAAAATAAGATGAATAACTGTTTTTTCGGTGTATTTTTGCAAAAATCCAAAAATAAACAATGTCTCAAAACACTTTAGAAATAGAAAGAGAAGAGAAAAAAGAACTTTATGCATATCAAAAAGGCGATATCGATGCCATTTTTGAACGTTTAGATAATGCTCCTTCGAAACATCATTTATTGTACCAATTACCTACTGGTGGTGGAAAAACAGTTATTTTTTCTGAAATCGTACGTCGTTATTTAGCGAATAATGATAAAAAGGTAGTGGTTTTAACGCACCGTATCGAACTTTGTAAACAAACCTCAAAAATGCTAAAAGGATTTGGTGTTTCTAATAAAATCATTAATAGTAAAGTAAAGGAATTACCTGACCAAAACGAATTTTCTTGTTTCGTGGCGATGGTAGAAACTTTAAAGAACCGTATCAATGATGAAAAATTGCATCTTGACAACATTGGTTTGGTTATTATTGATGAGGCCCATTACAATTCATTCAGAAAATTATTAAACTCATTCAAAAATGCTTTTATTCTTGGAGTAACAGCAACGCCATTGAGTTCAAATATAAAATTGCCAATGCACCAAAGTTATGATGAACTTATTGTGGGAGACACCATTAGTTCATTGATCGACAAAGGTTTCCTGGCCAGAGCAACAACTTATAGTTATGATGTTGGATTAACATCATTAAAAGTAGGTATTAACGGAGATTATACCGTAAAATCATCTGATGATTTATATACGAATACCATCATGCAGGAAAAATTATTGCATGCGTATACAGAACGTTCATTAGGCAAAAAAACCTTGATTTTCAACAACGGTATCCATACATCATTATATGTATACGAAACCTTTAGAGAAGCGGGTTACGACATCAGACACCTTGACAACACCAGTAGTTCAGAGGAGCGTAAAGATATTTTGGCATGGTTCAAAAAGACCCCGGATGCGATTTTAACATCAGTCGGAATTTTAACGACCGGTTTTGACGAACCAACAGTTGAAACTATCATTTTAAACAGAGCGACAAAATCGCTTACGTTATACTACCAGATGATTGGTCGTGGATCTCGTAAATTACCGGGTAAAGACGAGTTTACAGTGATTGATTTAGGTAATAATGCAGCTCGTTTTGGTTTGTGGAGTGAGCCTGTAAACTGGCAGCATATCTTTAAATCACCTGAATTTTATTTAGAGAATTTACGTGATGATACTGAAATCGAATTGTATTTCAAATACAGTATGCCACCGGAATTACGCGCAAAATTCAGCAAAACAGCAGATGTTACCTTTGATGTTGATGAAGAACACAAACTAATCATCAAACAAAATTTACGTTCTAAAGTAGTGTTAGACAAATCATTAGAACAACACGCCGCAATGTGTGTCGATAATACAGAAACCTTACAGGAGGCAAAATCATTAGGAAAAGAACTTGACGATGATATCGATTGCCGTATCAAACGTTACTCTAAATGTTTAAGCCAATGTAGTAAAAACTACCGTGAGTGGCTGGTTGACGATTATAAACTAAAATTAGTCCTGTTGATAGGTAAAAAGTATCGTGAAAAAATCATGAACGAACCGGATGAGGAATAGAAAAATTTGTTTCATTTTTTTTTAGTTTCAGGTTTCAGGTTGTAAGACTGAGCGAAGTTGAAGGCCGCTTTTCCATTGAAATTTGGGATTTTAAAAAATTAAAATTTCAAGAATTAGGAGCTGTTTCCTGCTGTCCGCTATATCTTTTCCTTGCTAAAGAAGCAAGAAAAAGGATGCCGCTCCCATCAGGGCTAGGGCTTTAGTTTTCATAAGAAGTAATAGTAAAAATTACACATAATATATGTCATCCCGAAGAACGAAGGATCTCCGCAGGAAACTAACATAAAGTTTTTCTTAAATTGTCGAGCTTCTAACGGAGATCCTTCGTTCCTCGGGATGACAAAAATGAGAGTAAAAAAAGAAAAAGAACCAAAGGTTCTAAAAAAATCATTTTAATCTGAGTCATCTGTGGCAGAAATCAGATCTCTAAATCATCCCGATAGCTATCGGGACTAAAATAAAAAATATGTCTAAACAATTCTCAGCATTAGGAATTTCAGCACCAATTATAAAAGCGTTAAGCGAATTGAACATTGTTGAACCAACAGAAATCCAACAAAAAACAATTCCGTTGCTTTTATCTGAAAGCCATGATGTTGTAGGTTTAGCCAAAACCGGAACCGGTAAAACAGCTGCTTTCGGATTACCGTTATTGCAATTGATTGATACCGAATCTCTAATTGTTCAGGCTGTAATTTTGGTTCCGACCAGAGAACTTGGACAACAGATATTCAGAAATTTGGAAGATTTTGGAAAACACATTCCAAACCTGTCTATAGCTGCAACTTGTGGCGGAATTCCAATAAAACCTCAAATAGAGCGTTTATCACAACCTACACATATTGTTGTAGCAACACCGGGACGTTTAATCGATTTGATTCAGCGTAAAGCAATCGACTTAAAACAAGCACAATATTTAGTATTAGACGAAGCCGATGAAATGGTTTCAATTCTAAAAGAAAGCTTGGACGAAATCGTTGCTGAACTTCCTAAAAAACACCGTACTTTATTATTCTCTGCTACTTTGCCGGGAACGATCAAGCAGCTAGTTCAAAATTACTTAGATAAAAACGTAGTTCAGGTTAGTGCCAGCATGGAAACTGTAGGCAACCAGGGAATTGATCACGAATACATCGTTGTTGACCCTATCGAAAAGCTGGATGTTTTGATGCATTTCTTAAATTCAAAAGAAGGCGAACGCGGTATTATCTTTTGTAAAACTAAAGCTGCAGTCAATAAATTAGCAAAAAACCTGGCGATCAACCGTTTTTCTTCGGGAGCGCTTCACGGAAGTTTATCTCAGGGAATTCGTGACAGAATCATGGAACAATTCCGCGAGGGACACATTAATATATTAGTTGCTACTGATTTAGCAGCAAGAGGAATTGACGTAAAAGAAATTTCTTATGTGGTCAATTATCATTTGCCGGATACCTATGAAAATTACGTTCACCGAAGCGGAAGAACAGCCAGAGCAGGAGCAAAGGGACTTTCTTTGACCGTTTTGCAACAAGAAGAAGTAATTGAAATTCCGGAATTTGAAAAAGAATTAGGCATTAAATTTACTCAATTTCAAAAACCGTCTGTAGTAAGTTTAGAAGAAAACAATACGCTTTTATGGGCAAAACAAATTTTCAAAACAAAGCCTAATCACGATATTTCAGACGATTTAAAAACAAAAGTAAAGACCGTTTTTCATCATCTTACTAAAGATGAATTAATTGAAAAATTATTGGCGAATTACGTGCTGCAAAACAAAGTCGAAGTAACTGAAAAACCTGTTAAAAAATTCAAAAAGTAGTATTTCAACCCACTTCTTTTCGTAATTTATATCGTAATTTTATAGTGTAAAAACGCACTATAGAAGCAATTATGATGGCAGATATTGAAGTAAAAAGAATTACATTAAACGAAATCACACAATTACAAAAAATTGGCAGGCAAACTTTTCAGGAAACATTTTCAGACGCAAATTCTGAAGAAAACATGCAAAAATATTTAGATGAAAGTTTTTCTACAGAAAAATTATCAGCTGAACTCAATAACAAAGATTCTGAATTTTATTTCGCTACTCTTGAAAATGACGTAATTGGTTATTTAAAAGTGAATTTTGGAGAATCCCAAACAGAATTAAAAGACAATAAAGCCCTCGAAATTGAACGAATATACGTTTCAAAAGAATTTCACGGTAAAAAAGTCGGGCAATTGCTTTATGATAAAGCAGTAGAAATTGCCAGACAAAAAAAAAATGACTATGTGTGGTTAGGTGTTTGGGAGAATAACGTGAGAGCCATTTCTTTTTATAAAAAAAATGGTTTCGTTGAATTTGACAAGCACATTTTTAAATTGGGAAATGACCAACAGACAGATATTATGATAAAGCTTAAATTAACTAATTAAACCTTATTAATTCGTTAAATAAAGTAAATTGAATTTTGTATTTGGAATTATTAGTGATAAATTTATACATCTGCTGCTGTAAGTTGCAGAATTTTTTTTTCACAAACCCCACTTAAAGAAAACATATATGAAGATAGTCATCATAGGAGGTGGTTTTGCAGGAATAAATCTTGCAAAAGAGCTTGTAAACCATCCTCAAATACAAGTAACCCTTGTAGACAAAAACAATTATAATTTTTTTCCACCACTTATATATCAGGTTGCTACAGCTTTTTTAGAGCCCTCTAGTATCAGTTATCCCTTTAGGAAATTCTTTGCAGGCAAAAAAAACCTTCAATTTCGTTTGGGCGAGTTACAATCTGTAGTTCCTGCCGAAAATAAAATAATCCTCAATAACGGTGAATTAACATACGATCATTTGGTTTTTGCCACAGGAGCTGAAACCAGCTATTTTGGTATGGAAAACGTAATGAAAAATGCCATCCCGATGAAAACCTTAAATGATGCCATCGAAATGCGTAATACATTACTTAAAAACCTTGAGAAAGCTGCCATTACAAAAGACATACGCAAACGACGTAAACTTTTAACAATTGTAGTTGCCGGAGGTGGGCCAACAGGCGTAGAGGTTTCAGGAATGTTTGCCGAAATGCGTAAAAACATCTTACTTAAAGAATATCCTGAATTAGAAACATCTGCCAGCAATGTGTATTTAGTCGATGGGGGAGATGCCCTACTCGCTCCCATGAGTAAAGCTTCTCAAAATGATACTTTAGAGGCACTTACGAAATTAGGGGTTGTAGTCAAACTTCATACTCGTGTTACAGATTATATTAACGATACAGTACATTTTGAAAACGGAGAAACCATCCAAACCAAAAATTTAATTTGGGCTGCGGGAGTTTCTGCAAAAATATTTGAAGGAATTCCAACTGAAAGTTATGGACGCGGAAGGCGTATGGCAACAGATGAATTCAGTAAAGTAAATGGTCTTGCAAATGTTTATGCAATTGGTGATACAGCAATTACAGCCGGAGATAAAAATTTTCCTGACGGACATCCGCAAGTGGCTCAGGTAGCGATCCAGCAAGGACTAAATTTAGCAAAAAACTTTAAAGCATTAACTCAAAACAAAGCTTTAAAACCTTTTACTTATAATGATAAAGGTTCTATGGCAATCATCGGGAAAAATAAAGCTGTAGTTGATCTACCAAGTCCAAAATGGCATTTTAAAGGCTTTTTTGCCTGGGTTATCTGGCTGTTTATCCACTTGATATCTTTAATTACTTATAGAAACAGATTAAATACATTCTGGAACTGGATGGTTGCTTATTTTGCAAGAGATCAATCACTCAGAATGATTATCAGGCCGGATAAAAGATCTTAATTTTTTGAATCCCCGGAATTTTAAATTTCAAACTCCAATGGATTGTGAATATTAATTGAACACAAAAAAGCCAGAATTTAATAATTCCGGCTTTTTTTATAGGTATAGTTTTTAATTTCTCCTCCTTGAAATTTGGAATTTAAAAAGATTGGAATTTATTCATTTTAGTGCCCAATAACAACATCATCCCCGGAAGAAACTTCAATTTTTTCTTTAATAAAACGTTTTCCAATATTTAAAACAATAAAGGCAATAATTGTTGTTACCGTCATAATAAGCACCATTGGCGCCACAGAATCTTTTACAAAGACCCCAACCGCAAATGAAGCCAAAGCTCCCAAACCTAATTGAATTGCTCCCATTAAAGCTGAAGCACTTCCTGCATTCTTAGCAAATGGAGCCATTGTAAGTCCGGCTGTATTAGGGTTTGAAATTCCCAGGCATCCTAAAAACAAGAAAAGCATCGTAATCGTCTGGTATAGCCCTAAAAGATTGTTCAGGGAAAGTATCAGAAAAACTATAGCAATAACAGATTGTGTAATTAGCGCTCCGAAAATCATCTGTTCACTTGAGAATTTCTTTAATAAAACCGAATTCAACTGACTGGAACCAATAAAACTAACAGACATAAAAGCAAAAATCCATCCGTAAGTTTTGGCATCTACATGGTAAATATCCATGAAAATTATAGGGGAGGCCGCAACGTAAGTAAATAAGCCTGAAAAAGCAATAGAACCTGTAAACGCATAGGTAAAAAACTGCGGTTCCTTAAGTACTTTTAAAAAATTTGCCAAAATAGGTTTTGGCTTTAATGAAATTGAAGTATCTGGTTTATAGCTGTTTGGCAAACCAACCATAGCAGCAATTAAAATCGCAATTCCCATACACATCAAAATAAAAAATACCGTATGCCATCCATAATCTTCTGTTACATAACCTCCAATTGTTGGTGCCAGCATTGGAGAAAGTCCAAGAACCAACATTAATAAGGAGAAAACTTTTGGAATATCTTTTACCGGAAACAAATCCCTAACCATTGCCACTGAAGCAACTGTAGCCGCACAACTACCGATAGCCTGAACAAATCGTAAAAGAATAAACGAATCAATATCAGCTACGTAAACACAACCTAATGAAGCTAATATATAAACCAAAAGACCTATAAATAAAGGTTTTTTTCTTCCAAAACGATCTAATAATGGTCCGTAAAGCAGTTGCCCTGCCGAAATTCCGATAAAATAACTTGATAAACTCATAGAAACTTTTGCAACTGTAGTGTGTAAATCCTTGGCTATGCCTGAGAAACCAGGTAAATACATATCGATTGAAAAAGGACCAAGTGCTGTTAAAGAACCTAAAATAAGGATGAGCTTAATATATTTTTTTGTTGTCATTTTCTTAAAAAATTGCATTTCATTTCCTGCAAAGGTAAATATTTACTACCTTGTTATATAATTAAACGTCTTTTTATATAGAAATGGCGTCTATTTATATCAAATTGAATTTCAAAAACTGATTTCAATATTAATCCTTAAAATTTAAAAATTTATGAAAAAATTCACTTTACTATTCGCTCTTATTTTTACGTCAATTTCATTTGCTCAGACCATTACATCAAAAAAAGAAGATGCAAGCCCTGAACAATACGCGCTTTTACAGAAAGTTAACCAATATTATCCGGATATAACTTTAAACAAAACAGTTACCAATTTTTATGCTGATGGCGTAATTATTGACACACAGCAAGAATTTAATTTAGATACGTCGAAATTTTCAAGTTATAAAATTGGAATAGAGCCAGGTAGTAAAAAATTATTATTTGAATATGTTTCTGATGAAACCGGAAAAGTTTATGGTGATGTTACCATTTTTAAAGGAAACGCACTCAGAACAACTTTCTCAGAAAAAAACAACGAAATCAATGTTGCGTTAAACGGAAAATCTGTTTACCTGAAAAAAATCAAATAATACATATTGTATTCAAAATAAAAAGCATCCGTTATAGCGGATGCTTTTTTAGTTTATATTTGAAAAATTATTTATTAAATAAAATTTTAAGCCATAATGAAAAAAATTATTTTATTACTTGTATTAATTTCTTTTTCAGCGCAATCACAAACCAATCGATTTACCGGAACATGGAGTAATGAAAATTGTAAAGATTGCAGCAAAGAATACGTTTTTACATTAAACATAGCGCAATCAAACAATAAAATATACGGAACTGCTGAAATTACCAGCAACAATGAAAAATTTGTTACCGGTGTTATGGATATTACGGGATACGTATATGTACTTGGTGAAAAAGCCCAAATTAATATTAAATCTAAAAATGGCTCTGTAAGCGCAGTACTGTATGCTAATGAAGGGAGTTTGCAATTTAACAAAAGAGGCGGTGCTGATTTAGTTCCAAAAGAAATAATTCTAACCAAACTATACTAATAAGCTATTATTGAGTTCAACCCTATCTTTTAAGATAGTTCGTTTTGAACTATAATTTATATTATGTAAAATAGAATATTTTAAAATCCCTCTTAAGCTCGTATCTCTTTATTAACAAATCAAAAAAAATAGTAACAAAGATTCTATGACTGTTAATCGATCCTTAGCAAAAGACTATACTTTCAGATTCGTAAGTAGAATTTAAATAAGAAATAAAATTTTAAATAAGAAAATGCCTTTTATAAAGCTTATAAATCTGGAAAATTTAGCATTCTTATAAAATATTCATATTCTCGCAAAGATGCTTCATTGTAAGACTTTATTTTATTATTTTTACATTCGATACTTTAAAAAATTTATCAAACATATGAATACAATCGCTGAGCATATTGCAGATTTTTTAAAAGAATACCCACCATTTGACAACTTAACTTTTCAGGAATTATCTGACATTGCTACAAATATCCGTGTGATAAATTTAGAAAAACACGCTGTATTGTTTCAAATTAACGATTTGCTTCATGATAGTTTTTATGTTGTAGCTTCTGGTGTTATAAATCTAACAACAATTGCTGATGCTGAAGAAACCATTATAAACAAATGTCACGAAGGTGATATTTTTGGTTTACGTCCATTTTTTGCTAAAAACAATTATATGATGACAGCAAAAGCACGAGAAGAAAGTATTATTTATGCGATTCCTATAGCGGTTTTTAGACCTTTTGTTGCGAATAATTCAGATGTTTTAAACTTTTTACTGGAAAATTTTGCCATCAATTCAAGACATGCAAAAGACAACGTAAATTCTAATGGAAAATTAATTTCTGATACTGCTTTTTATGTCGATCAGCAATCAGAAATGCAATACATTCAATCTCTTGCTTACAACAATTCGCCATTAACAACTGAATCTAACTGCATTGTCAAAGATGTCGCTATTTTGATGACGGAATCAATGGTAGATAATATCATAATTTGCGAAAAAAATAATCCAATTGGTATTGTAACAAATGCTGATTTATCTTCTAAAATTGCAACAGGTCGTTATCCTATTACGGAAACTATTGATAAAATCATGTCTTCGCCTGTTGTTACTGTGATTGAAAACGTTTCTTTGGCCGAAGCGCAATTATTAATGTTAAAACATAATGTAACGCATTTATGTGTTACCAAAGACGGTACAAGTAAGTCTGCTGTAAAAGGAATTATTTCTGAGCATGACTTAATTGTGGCTCAGGCCAGTAATCCAGGTGTTTTAATAAAAGAAATTAAACGTTCTCAGCTTCCAAAAGATTTAAAACAAATACGTGACCGTTTGTCTGATCTGATTCAAAATTCAATTCAGAAAAATATTCCGATTTCCCACATCAGCAATATTGCCAGTGAAATTAACCTCGCTATCATAAAACGTGCTGTAGAATTGTCTATTTTAGATCTGGGCTCACCTCCTGCCCGATTTGCATGGTTAAGCATTGGAAGTCAGGGACGTAAAGAACAATTACTGCTCACAGATCAGGATAGCATCCTGATTTTTGAAGATGTTGCACCTGAAAAATACAGAGAAGTAAAAGATTATTTCTTAAGATTAGCCAAAAGAACCACTTCTATCTTAGAAAAAGTAGGTTACGAGTATTGTCCAAACGGACATATGGGAAGCAACATGTTGTGGTGTAAATCATTGACAGACTGGACAAAACAATACAACAGCTGGATGAATACTCCAGGTGAAAACAGCAATGATTTAAGCAGTATTTTCTTTGACTATGAAATTGTTTTTGGAGAACCAAAAATTGAAGAAGTAATAGAAAATGTCATTTTCAAAAATGCTGTAAACAATACTTTATTCTTTGACTTTTTAGGAAACGACGCTTTAAAAAGAAATTCGCCTTTGAGCTTTTTCAAAAAATTTATTATTGAAGAAGAAGGACCGCACAAAACAAAATTTGATATAAAAACCCGTGCATTAATGCCATTAATTGACTCTGCCCGATTATTGATTTTAAATGCCAATATCAAAGGAATTAAAAATACTTATTTAAGATTCAAGCAATTAGCCATAACAGATTCTAAGAATGCGGAAATTTATTTAAGCTGTGCGGAAGCATTCTTAACGCTATCAAAATTTAGAACTGTAGAAGGATTAAAAAATGACGATTCCGGACAATATATTAATTTACGAGAAATGTCTAAGACAGACAAAGAAAAGTTAAAAAATGCCTTAACCCCAATGAGAGACCTTGAGGAACTGATTAAGAGTAAATTTCAACTTACACAATTCTCATAAGTATGCTAGACTGGATTAAAAATATCAACAAAGACTATCCTGATTTCTGGAAAGAATACCTGACTAAATTCGAAACAAAGCCTCACCGGTTTGTCGTTTTATCAACTGAAACTTCCGGGCTAAATCCGAGTAAAGATGTTATCCTGTCCTTAGGGGCTTTTTCAGTAATTGATGACGGCATTGTTATAAAAGATAATTTTGAAGCTGTTTTACTGCAATATAAATTTTTACAGGATAATGGTCTTTCTAATGAGTTTATCATTGAAAGTAAAATGATCAAAATGCCTGAGCCGGATGCCATTGAAGCATTCGTAAATTTCATAGGCAATTCTATCTTAGTGGGCCATCATATTAATTTTGATATTGAAATGCTGAATGCTGCATTAGAGCGCCTGGATTGTGGAAGATTAAAAAATGAAGCCCTGGATGTAGATATGATGTATCGCAAACTTATGGACATCAACGATAAACAATTTTCACTGGATGATCTAAGTGAGATCTATAAAATACCAAAAAGCGACAGAAACTCATCTTCTGAAGATGCGTATAAAATTGCGCTTTTGTTCCTGAAATTAAAATCAAGATTGGGAATAAAGTAAAATTTTTAAACCATATAAGATAATTTAAGTTTTTAATAGTCAGACTGAGCGAAGTCGAAGTCCTGCAATTAGTAAAAGACAAAAAAATGCCTCTTAAATTTTAAGAGGCATTTCTGATTCTATGTAATAAGAATTATGAAATTCTTTCTTTCTGAATTTCGTCTACAATTTCAGGATTCAATAAAGTTGAAGTATCTCCAAAATTTGAGAAATCTCCTTCAGCTATTTTACGTAAAATTCTACGCATGATTTTTCCTGAGCGTGTTTTTGGTAAACCGGAAACAAATTGAATTTTATCTAATTTTGCAATTGGTCCAATGTGATCAGAAATATATTGATTAATTTCTTTAGTTAAATTGGCTCTGTCTCTGTATTCTCCTGTTTCTTTTAGAATCACAAAACCATATAAAGCATTTCCTTTTATTTCATGTGGGAATCCAACAATTGCAGATTCAGCAACTGCAGGGTGCTCGTTGATTGCGTCTTCGATAGGAGCTGTTCCTAAGTTGTGTCCGGAAACAATAACAACATCATCTACTCTACCTGTGATTCTGTAATACCCTACTTCATCTCTTAATGCACCGTCTCCTGTAAAATATTTTCCAGGGAAAGCAGAGAAATAAGTGTCTTTATAACGCTGATGATCTCCCCAAATTGTTCTGGCGATTCCAGGCCATGGGAATTTGATACATAAACTGCCCACTACTTGGTTTCCTTCTATTTCATTACGTTTTTCATCCATCAAAACAGGCTGAATTCCCGGTAATGGCAAAGTTGCATAAGTTGGTTTTGTTGGAGTAACAAAAGCAATTGGGGAAATCATGATTCCGCCAGTTTCTGTTTGCCACCACGTATCTACAACAGGACATCTTTTATCTCCTACGTGGTCATTGAACCAGTGCCAAGCTTCTTCATTGATTGGCTCTCCTACTGATCCAATTACTTTAAGCGATTTTAAAGGATATTTTTGGATGTAATCTAAACTTTCTTTTGCTAAAGAACGAATTGCTGTGGGTGCAGTATAGAATTGAGTTACTTTATGTTTTTCGATAATTTCCCAAAAACGGCTAAAATCAGGATAAGACGGAACACCTTCGAAAATTACAGTTGTTCCTCCATTCAATAATGGTCCGTAAAGTATATAAGAGTGACCGGTAATCCAGCCAATATCAGCTGTACACCAGAAAATATCATTTTCTTCGTGACTGAAAACATTTTTAAACGTATATGCTGTATAAACCATATATCCGGCTGTGGTATGCACCATTCCTTTTGGTTTTCCTGTTGATCCTGAAGTATATAAAATAAATAACGGATCTTCAGCATCCATGATTTCAGCAACGCTGTTATCTAAAGCTACATCTAATAAAGGTTGCAACCATTCGTCACGGCCTTCTTTCATTTTGATTTGGGTATTGGTTCTTTTTACAACCAAAACTTTAGAAACAGTTGGACAAGTATCCAACGCCTCATCAACAATACCTTTTAAATCAATATTTTTATTTCCTCTGTAACCTCCGTCAGAAGTAATAACCATTTTACATTCGCAATCATTGATTCTTGCAGAAACCGCTGAAGCTGAAAATCCTGCAAAAATGACAGAGTGAATAGCTCCAATTCTGGCACAAGCCAAAACAGAAACTGCTAATTCCGGAATCATTGGCAAATAGATACAAACTCTATCACCTTTACGAACACCTTGCTCGCGCAACACATTCGCCATTTTTGAAACTCTTTCGTATAATTCATTATACGTTATATGTAAAGCACTTTCAGAAGGATCGTTCGGTTCAAAAATAATAGCCGTTTTTTCTCCTCTTTTGCTTAAATGTCTATCGATACAATTTTTGGTAATATTAACTTTTGCTTCAGTAAACCATTTCACTTCCGCATCAGCCATATTAAAATCTACTACTTTTTCCCATTGTTGGTACCAGGTAAAATTTTCTTCTGCGATCTTCCCCCAAAACTTTCTTGGCTCCCTTATTGACTTATTGTAATGTTTAAAATATTGTTCTAAATTTTCAATTTTATAATAACTCATACGTTTTTGGAATTTTTTTATAAATGTATTAAATATCAGCGTATTCTTAAAATTATTTAATTCATAAATTTTATCAAAAAAAAACACATATTAAAAAAAATATTGTCTTTTTCTATAGATACTATAAATTTTTACTTTTTCAAGTAAAAAAGCGTATTACAAAAAAGGCACGATAAATAAATATCATGCCTTTTTATTTTTAACAATTTCAATAACAATTAATATTGTAATCTGCATTACAATGCCCTACTCTATTTTGAAAATAGCAGCATCTTTATTAATCAAAATGAAACTTCAACAAGTATATCTATTTTACTAAATATACCCCCTTCATCAGGGATTAGCTTCACTTAACCAGCCTGCTAGAAGAAGTTAAGTGAATGCAATATGCATCTATATCCATTTTTCTTAATAAGTGCTTACTAATTCAAAATATTATACAAAACAGAGATACAGTGCAAATTCCACAATCGAATGTGTGGTAATTCCCAATTTATTATCCAATTTTTTTCATTGCAGTCATAGATTCTCTCAACCATGCCCCTACTTCTTCTATAGGATGCTGACGAATTTCTTTGTTTACTGCAATTAAAATAGCATTGTCTACTCCGTTAGAAGTTGAGAATGGTTTTCCTATAACGTTAGTTTCTACGGTTTTCATGAATTCAGTCAATAATGGTTTGCATGCATGGTCAAACAAATAACAACCATATTCTGCTGTATCCGAAATAACGCGATTCATTTCAAATAATTTTTTTCTTGCAATTGTATTTGCAATCAATGGCAATTCGTGTAACGACTCGTAGTAAGCTGATTCTTCGATAATTCCGGCTTCTGTCATCGTTTCAAAAGCCAATTCAACACCGGCTTTTACCATTGCAATCATTAGAACTCCATTGTCAAAATATTCTTGTTCAGCAATTGGAGCATCTTGTGGCGCTGTTTTTTCGAAGTTAGTTTCTCCTGTTGCAGCTCTCCATGTCAATAAATTTTTATCATCATTAGCCCAGTCAATCATCATGGTTCTTGAGAATTCTCCTGAAATAATATCATCCTGGTGTTTTTGGAATAACGGACGCATGATGTCTTTTAATTCTTCAGCAATTTCGTAAGCTTCAATTTTTGCAGGGTTTGAAAGACGGTCCATCATATTGGTGATACCTCCATGTTTCAACGCTTCTGTTATAGTTTCCCATCCGTATTGAATTAATTTTGAAGCATATGCAGGATCAATTCCTTTTTCAACCATTTTATCAAAACATAAAATAGATCCGGTTTGCAATAATCCGCAAAGAATAGTCTGCTCACCCATTAAATCTGATTTTACTTCAGCTACGAATGATGATTTTAAAACTCCTGCTTTATGTCCTCCTGTTGCAACAGCATACGCTTTTGCCTGATCTAAACCAAAACCGTTTGGATCATTTTCAGGGTGAACAGCAATTAAAGTAGGTACACCAAATCCTCTTTTGTATTCTTCACGAACCTCAGATCCGGGACATTTAGGAGCGCACATAATAACAGTGATATCTTTACGAATCTGCATTCCTTCTTCAACAATATTAAATCCGTGAGAATAAGATAAAGTCGAACCGTTTTTCATTAATGGCATAATGGCGGTAACTACAGCAGTATGTTGTTTATCCGGTGTTAAGTTACAAACTAAATCAGCAGTTGGAATTAATTCTTCATAAGTACCTACAGTAAAACCGTTTTCAGTAGCATTTTTATAAGAAGCTCTTTTTTCAGCAATTGCATCTGCACGCAATGCATAAGAAATGTCTAAACCAGAATCTCTCATGTTTAAACCTTGATTCAAACCTTGTGCACCACAACCTACGATGACAACTTTTTTTCCTGCTAATGCTGAAATTCCGTCTGAAAATTCTGATTGCTCCATAAATTCGCAAACTCCTAATTGTTCTAATTGTAATCTAAGTGGTAATGTATTGAAATAATTTGCCATTTTGTTTTTAATATTTAATGAATGTGTAATTATAATAATTGAGTTAATAAGTAATTTAAAATGATACTAGTTGAATGTTTCTAATAGTGATGAAATTTCCATTTTTTGTTTAGAAACTGATATTCTGCCCGAACGCACAAACTGCATAATGCCATACGGTTTAAATTTTGCATATAATTCTTCAATTTCAGAACGTCTTCCCGATTTTGAAATCACGAAGAAATCACGGGAAACAGTGACAATTGTCGACTGACTATCTTTTATGATATTCTGAATTTGTTTTTCATCGAATAATAAACTTGATGCAATTTTGAATAAAGCATTTTCCAGATAAATAGTTTCTTCGTCTGTATGGTAAAAAGCTTTTATTACTTCGATTTGTTTTTCGATTTGGCCTACAATATTTTTAACCCATTTTTCAGTTGTGTCTACCACAATAATGAATCTTGAAACATTTTCTATTTCTGATTCTGAAACGTTTAGGCTTAATATATTAATGTGACGCTTTAAGAATATTCCTGATATTCTATTCAACAAGCCCACGTTATTTTCTGAATATACCGATATGGTGAATGTTTTATCTTCCATTTGTTTTTTTAGTTTTTTTTTGTTTCAGGTTTGCTCCGTCAGTTCAGCTTTCAGCCTCGTGCCACGTTTCAAGTTCTACGACCTGAAACAAATAAACCTGAAACATGAAACTTTTTTCTTTAGCTTAATCTAATTTCAGAAACGCATGCTCCTGTTGGAATCATTGGGAATACATTATTCTCTTTTTCGACCATAACTTCTAAGAAATAAGAATCTTTAGAGGCCATCATTTCTGCAACAGCTGCATCTAAATCTTCTCTTTGGGTTACTTTTTTAGATTTAATGTAATATCCTTCCGCAATGGCAACAAAATTTGGATTAATCATATTTGTCGAAGCATATCGGTTATCAAAAAACAGCTCCTGCCATTGTCGTACCATTCCTAAGAATTCATTGTTTAAAATGACAATCTTCACCGGTACTTTAGTTTGAAAAATAGTACCCAATTCCTGAATCGTCATCTGGAACCCACCGTCTCCGATAATCGCAACTACTTCACGATCTGGCCTTCCCATTTTAGCTCCAATTGCAGCCGGCAAAGCAAATCCCATTGTTCCTAATCCTCCGGACGTAATATTACTTTTGGTAGAATTAAATTTAGCATAACGACAAGCAAACATTTGGTGTTGTCCAACATCTGAAACAATAATTGCATCACCTTTGGAGTGTTTGTTAATCATTTCCATAGTTTCACCCATAGAAATTCCTTTATTATTTGTTGGGTTTAATTCTTCGTTTATAACCGTTTCTACTTCGATTTTGTGCAATTCCTTAAATTCATTGTGCCATGCATCGTGAGAATTCTTTTCAATTAAGGGCAATAGCGCTTTTAAAGCTTCTTTGACATCTCCTAAAACTGCCACTTCTGTTTTTACATTTTTATCAATTTCTGCAGGATCAATTTCGAAGTGAATTACTTTTGCCTGTTTGGCGTAAGTATTCAGATTTCCTGTAACACGGTCGTCAAAACGCATTCCAAGTGCAATTAAAACATCGCACTCATTCGTCAACATATTAGGACCGTAATTTCCGTGCATTCCTAGCATACCAACATTTAAAGGATGGTCTGTTGGCAAAGCCGAAAGTCCCAAAATTGTCCAGCCGGCAGGAATTCCTGATTTTTCAATAAACACCTTAAGTTGTTCTTCGGCCTGGCCAAGAATAATTCCCTGACCAAAAACAATAAAAGGTTTTTTTGCACTATTAATTAAAGCAGCGGCTTCGGCTACTTTATCTAGTTTTAATTTAGGAACCGGAATATAACTTCTGATTGCCGTACATTTTTCATAACTAAATTCGAACTCATCAAACTGAGCATTTTTAGTAATATCAATTAATACAGGTCCCGGACGTCCGGAACGTGCAATATAAAATGCTTTTGCAATGATTTCCGGGATTTCGGAAGCTTCAGTTACCTGATAATTCCATTTGGTTACCGGAGTCGAAATTCCGATAATATCTGTTTCCTGAAAAGCATCCGAGCCTAACAAATGTTTTCCAACCTGACCTGTAATACAAACCATAGGCGTTGAATCGATTTGAGCATCTGCAATTCCGGTGACTAAGTTTGTAGCACCCGGTCCTGAAGTAGCAATTGCCACCCCTACTTTTCCTGTAGCTCTGGCATATCCCTGAGCTGCATGTGTGGCACCTTGTTCGTGACGCACTAAAACATGATGCAATTGATCCTGAAATTTATATAATTCGTCGTAAACAGGCATTATGGCTCCCCCGGGATATCCGTAAACCAAGTCTACTCCTTCTGCTAATAAACATCTAATAACGGCTTCGGCACCTGATATTTTTATCTTTCCCATTTTGGTATCTTTTTCTTCACTCCCAACTTCAAATGAAGGGGAGCTGAGATCTATATTATTTTCTTTCAATAATTCCTTCATCTTTTTTGATTTTTGAAATTAAATTTTTGAAATTGTAATTGAATACTATTTATCGGTAACGCAACCTGTAGAAGCACTTGAAACCGATCTTGCATATTTAAGCAAAACTCCTTTTGTAACTTTTAGCGGTGGTTGCACCCAAGCCGCTGCGCGAGCTGCAAATTCTTCGTCAGATATCTTCAGGTTGATTGTATTTTTTACAGCATCAATTGCGATTAAATCACCATCTTTTACTAAAGCAATACCTCCACCGTCATAAGCTTCCGGTGTTATGTGGCCTACCACAAAACCATGTGAACCTCCAGAAAACCTGCCATCTGTAATCAGAGCACAGCTACTTCCTAATCCTGCGCCAATAATGGCCGATGTTGGTTTTAGCATTTCAGGCATTCCCGGACCACCTTTTGGTCCACAATACCTGATGACGACTACATTCCCCGGTTTAATTTTTCCGGCCTCAAGTCCTGGAATTACTTCAAACTCACCTTCAAATACAACAGCCGGGCCTTCAAAGTATTCCCCTTCTTTTCCGCTGATTTTTGCAACAGCACCTTCAGAAGCAAGATTTCCGTATAAAACCTGAATATTTCCTGTTGGTTTTAAAGCTTTTTGAATTTCATGAATTACTTGCTGTCCATCTTGTAAATCCGGAGTATTGGCTAAGTTCTCTGCTACTGTCTTTCCGGTAACCGTTAAACAATCACCGTGAATCAATCCTACCTTTAATAAATATTTCATAATCGAAGGAATACCTCCAACTTCATGAATATCCTCCATCATGTATTTTCCACTTGGTTTCATGTCCGCTAATACAGGTGTTTTATCATTGATTGCCTGAAAATCATCTAAGGTAATTTCGATATCTACCGCGTGCGCCATGGCAATTAAGTGCATTACTGCATTTGTAGAACCTCCTAGAACAGCAACGATTGTTATTGCGTTTTCGAAAGCTTTACGAGTCATGATATCTCTTGGCTTAATATCTTTTTCTAATAATATTTTAATAGCTTCTCCTGCGGCAAGACATTCGTCTCTTTTATCCTGGCTCAAAGCAGGATTGGAAGAGCTGTAAGGCAAACTCATTCCTAATGCTTCAATTGCTGAAGACATTGTATTTGCAGTATACATTCCGCCACAAGCACCAGCTCCGGGACATGCATTTTGAATTACACCTTTAAAATCTTCCGGAGTAATTTCGTTTTTAACTTTTTTTCCTAAAGCTTCAAAAGCAGAAACAATATTCAAAGATTCTCCTTTCCATTTTCCGGAGTGAATTGATCCTCCGTACACCATAATAGAGGGACGATTTACTCTTCCCATTGCTATTAAAGCTCCAGGCATATTTTTATCACAACCGGGAATTGCAATAATACCATCGTACCATTGTGCACCAACAACTGTCTCAATAGAATCAGCAATTACATCACGGGAAACCAATGAAAAACGCATTCCCTCAGTACCGTTTGAAATTCCGTCACTGACACCAATGGTATTAAAAATAAGTCCGACCAGATCCGCATCCCAAACACCTTTTTTAACATCTTTTGCTAAATCATTCAAGTGCATGTTACACGTGTTACCATCGTAACCCATGCTCACAATACCAACTTGTGCTTTTTTCAAATCTTCTTCAGTTAAACCAATACCGTACAACATCGCTTGCGCCGCAGGTTGTGTTTGATCTTGAGTGATGGTTTTGCTGTACTTATTTAATTCCATTATGTATTATTTTTTTTAATTTTTATTCCAAAAAAAAACCTTCCAGTATTTGGAAGGTTTCTAATATATTTTTTCAATTATATTTATACCATTCCCGATGCAGATGTGTGAATCACATTGACAACAACGATAGAAGTAATAATAATTGAGATTTGCATCATTTATTTTTTAGTGTTACAAAAGTATGAAAACTTATAGGACTAAAAAAATAAAATCTCAACATTTCACATACTTCTTGTTATTTATTTCATTATTTTAATAAAAAACCTAAACAATTGTCGATTGCCCGATGTGTACATTATCATTATTAAAATACAACAAGTCATCTTTGCTGAAAATAAAATTAGAGACAAACTCCCCTACTTCATTTGTGCCAAATTTTGAATCTGGTTTTAAATCAACTGTCACGACTTTAAATTCGATTGCTTTTTCAACTGCCTGATAAATTAAATTAGCTTCTTTAAATAAACCAAAATGCTCTAATAACATTCCCGCTGATAAAATTGAAGCAATTGGATTGGCGATATTTTTTCCTTTTGCCTGAGGATAAGAACCGTGAATTGGTTCAAAAAGCGCATTTTTTTCACCTAAAGATGCTGAGGCCAATAATCCGATAGATCCCGTAATAACACTTGCTTCATCTGATAAAATGTCTCCAAATAAATTCTCTGTCAAAATCACATCGAATTGTTTTGGATTTAAAATGATTTGCATAGCTGCATTATCCACAAATAAAAAATCTAAAGCTACATCCGGATAATTCAGACTCACTTTCTGAACCACTTTTCTCCATAATCTTGAGGTTTCCAAAACATTTGCCTTATCTACCATTGTCAACTTTTTACGTCGGTTTTGTGCCGATTTAAAAGCTAAATGTGCAATTCTGTTGATTTCTTCTTCTGAATATTCGCATAAATCCGAAGCATGTGTTCCTTCTTCGTTTAATGTCTTAGCTCCAAAATAAGCCCCACCTGTTAATTCTCTGAAAATAGTAAAATCAGCTCCTTCAATAATTTCTCTTTTTAAAGGAGAAGCGTCAATTAATGCTTTGTACGGTTTTATAGGACGAATGTTCGCAAACAAGCCCAATTCTTTACGAAGTTTTAATAATCCCTGCTCCGGACGAACTTTTGCATTTGGATTGTTGTCGTATTTAGGGTCTCCAATAGCACCAAATAAAACTGCATCTGTGTTTAAACAAAGATTCAAAGTTTGTTCCGGCAATGGATTTCCCGTTTTGTCAATAGCAATTGCTCCCATGAGCGCTTCTTCAAAAACAAATTCATGATTGTACACTTCGCCAATTGCATATAATGCTTTTTTAGCCTGTGCGATTACCTCTGGTCCAATTCCGTCTCCCGGTAAAACTGCTATTTTCAAATTCATAACGTCTCGTTCTTTATGTATTTAAATCCTTATTTTTCTTTTTCTTCTTTGTTCTATTCTCTATTCTCTATTCTCTTCCCAACTAACTCCTAACTAAATCTCCTTCAATTTTAGAAGCTTCAATAATTTGATGAATATCGGCGTCGATAACTTCTTTTTTGATATCCGCAAATTTCAAAAACTCAACATACACGATATCTAATTGTACTTTTGTCAATTCGTAACCTACCTTTTTTGCGCGGTAAGCCAAAGCAGCTCTTCCGCTTCTCGCTGTCAAAATGATCGAAGACTCATTTACACCCACATCAAGCGGATCCATGATCTCGTATGTTGCTCTGTTTTTGATCACACCATCCTGGTGAATTCCTGAACTGTGTGCAAAAGCATTTGCCCCAACAATAGCTTTGTTTGGCTGAACGATCATTCCCATACTTTCAGAAACCAGTCGGCTCATCTCATTCAATTCTCTTGTATTGATATTAGTATCAAGATTTAAATAAGGATGCTGCTTGAAAATCATCACTACTTCTTCAAGAGCGGTATTTCCGGCTCTTTCTCCAATACCATTAATAGTGCATTCTATTTGTCTTGCTCCATTTATCGCACCTGCAATAGAGTTTGCAGTGGCCATTCCTAAATCATTATGACAGTGACATGAAAGGATCACATTTTCGATTCCTTTTACGTTTTCTCTTAAATATTTAATTTTGGCTCCGTATTCATCCGGCAAACAATATCCTGTTGTGTCAGGGATATTTAATACGGTGGCTCCGGATTTGATCACTTCTTCACAAACTCTTGCAAGGAAAGCGTTATCAGTTCTGCCCGCGTCTTCTGCGTAAAACTCAACATCTTCTACATAAGATTTTGCATGTGATACAGCGTATTTTGCTCTGGCAATAATATCTTCTCTTGTGGTATTTAATTTATGGAGAATGTGAGATTCAGATGTTCCGATTCCTGTGTGGATTCTAGGTCTTTTAGCGTGCTTTAGAGCAGCTGCAGCAACATCAATGTCATTTTTTACGGCTCTTGTCAGTCCGCAGACGGTTGCGTTTTCTACAATTTTACAAATCTCAGAGACCGATAAAAAATCGCCCGGACTTGACACAGGAAAACCAGCTTCGATAACGTCAACTCCCATTTTATCAAGTCGTTCTGCGATAACTAATTTTTGCTTAGTATCTAACTTACATCCTGGAACTTGTTCGCCGTCGCGCAAAGTGGTGTCAAAAATTTGAACTTTCTCTCTATTCATATTCATTTATTTAATGTAATTTCACATCTTGATAACAAATATATATTGTACTTCTTCAGTACGAAATTCATTTTAATGAAATTATACTGTTCATAACGCAATTTATAACGTGTTAATTAACTAAAAACCAATAAGTTATATTATTATATTTTACAATGGCTAACCATCAAAAAGATTTCTTATTTGTATTAATAAAATCACTTTCTAAATCCGAAAAAAGACAGTTTAAGATTTTTGCAAGCCGTTTAGAGACGAGTTCTAACACTAAATTCATTGAATTATTTAATATTTTAGACAAGTCTGAAAACTACGATGAAAAGCTTATCCTGAAAAGCGGAATCATTAAAAAAGTACAGCTATCTAATTTAAAATCATACTTGTACAAACAAATCCTTGTGAGTATACGTTTGAATATCCCGAGTCAGAACATTCGTTATCAGTTGCGTGAGCAAATCGATTTTGCCGGTATCTTATATAATAAAGGATTATATAAACAGAGTTTAAAGATTCTGGATAAGACCAAAATCATTGCGCTTGAAAATGATGAAAAATATATGGCGTATGAGATTGTAGAATTCGAAAAACTAATCGAATCACAATATATTACCCGAAGTATTCAGGGGCGTGCGGATGAATTGGTTATTCAGGCCAAAGAATTGAATTACAGAAATACAATTTCAAGTAAATTATCGAATTTATCGCTTCAGCTTTACGGAATCATGCTTAAAACGGGTTATGTAAAAAATGACGAAGAATATAAATATATTGACGACTATTTTAATAAACATATTGCCAAATTAGATGAAAGCAAATTTGGCTTCCGCGAGAAGTACTGGTTTTATAACGCTAATCTCTGGCGAAGTTTTCTGGTACAGGACTTTCTTGCAAGTTATAAATTTGCGTATAAATGGGTACGCTTATTCTATGACAATCCCAATATGATTTATCAGAATCCGGTATTTTTTCTAAAAGGAAATCATTACTTTTTAGAATCTTTGTATATGTTGAAATACAAATCAAATTTCAAGAAGTATTTGACGCTTTTAGAAGAAACCATTGAAGATCCTAAATTCCCGGTAAATGATAATATTGCCTCACTATCCTTTTTATATCTCTATAATAATAAACTAAATTATCATATTCTGGAAGGTACTTTTGCAGAAAGCGAATATTTGATTCCTGAAATTTTAGAGAAAATTAAAATTCACAACGAACATCTTGATGAACATCACGAAATGTTATTTTTCTATAAGATTGCTTCTATTTATTTTGGAAATGAAAAGTATACTGAATGTATTTATTATTTAGATAAAATCATCAATAACAAAAACTTGTCTATGCGTGAAGATTTAATGTGTTTTGCCAGACTACTGTCTTTGATTGCACATTATGAACTGGGAAAAGATTATTATTTAGAAAATCACCTTAAAAACACTTATAAGTTTCTAATAAAAATGAACGACTTGCACGAAGTTCAAAAAGAAATTATCAAGTTTTTGAGAAACCTGAATAACTTGTATCCTGCCGATATTAAAAAAGAATTCATCAAAATGCGTTTGCGTTTTATCGAGCTGGAGAAAAATACTTACGAAAAAAGGGCTTTCCTTTATTTAGATATTATTTCATGGCTGGAAAGCAAAATCCAAAACCGAAAAATTGCCGATATCATAAAGGAAAAAGCGAAATTGAATAGTCGTTAGTAAATAAAATGACAAATATAAAAATTTCAAATTCCAATAAAAAATGCAAAACCCGACAGGTTTTTGGAACTTGTCGGGTTTACCTTAAATTATAAACTTGCTGAAATTTATCTGCAATAACAACAAACCGTAGTTCCCGGCTGACAAACATCTCCTCTACCCGGCGTATTCGAAATAACTCCTCCCGCTTCACCGCATAATATACTGCATAAAGGAATACCTCCGGAAATAGATTTCTGAGCATTCTTACTTAAAATTTCAAGATTTTTCAGGTTTTTTAAATTTTTCATAATTGTTTGATTTGATTTGTTTCCTACTCTTTTAGCTTTTCGGATTACGCTTATTCAACCTATCTGAGCTAAGTTACTCAGATGTAGATTATTGTGTCTAAGTTAAAAAATAAAAGGTAATATTCGTACAAACAAAAAACATATGCTAAGCAATTCCTGTACAAACAATTTGACTAACTTTGCCGGGATTTCTTTAGAAATAAAAAGGAGCAGAATTCTCAACTATCTGCTTTACTAAACAAAAAAAATCCCAAATTCCAATTAATGGGAGTTTGGGATTTTAAAATAATGGAATTTTATAAGTCTATTCTACAATATTAGAACTCGTTACATAAAAATCCTTATCAACTTCAATTGTTCGCTTATCGTTGGTTGTTTTTTCTGATTTCCATTCTGTGGTTGGCTTTAACCAAATTTCTTCACCGTTTAATTTTACTCTTAGCGGCATATCAAATTTAGCTACACAATTGGTCCAGTGATATCCAAAAGTTCCATTTTTAAAGATGTATTCAAAAACCGGAATTTGAGTGGTTGTTAGATACTGTGCAAAAACTCTATTAAAATTAATTCCTGACTCTGTATTAATGCAATCTTCAATTTGCTTACTGGTGACAGTTTGATGATAAAAAGTTTTATTTAAACCTCTTAAAATTGATTTCCATTTTGCATCGTCATTGATTACCTGACGGATCATGTGCAACATGTTTGCTCCTTTTGGGTACATATCCCCTGACCCTTCGTTATTTACATCATAATTCCCGATAATTGGTTTATCATTATGAATGTTTTTTCTGCATCCAATGATATATTCTGCAGCTGCATCTTTGCCGTAATAAAATTCAATAAACAAACTTTCAGAATAATTAGTGAAACTCTCATGAATCCACATGTCTGCAATGTCTTTATAGGTAATGTTATTCGCGAACCATTCGTGTCCGGATTCGTGGATGATGATAAAATCAAATTTTAATCCCCAACCTGTTCCGCTTAAATCGCGTCCTAAATAACCATTTTTATAACCATTTCCATAAGTTACACTGCTTTGGTGCTCCATACCTAAATAAGGTGCTTCTACCAATTTATAGCTGTCTTCATAAAAAGGATATGGTCCAAACCAGTTTTCAAATGCTTTTAACATTCTTGGAACATCCTTAAATTGCTCTTTAGCCAAATCTAAATTATACCTCAAAACGTAATAGCTACAATCTAAATCCCCTTTTTCTCCTTTGTATTTCTCTGAAAAATTAACATAATCACCAATATTAATGTTTACGCCATAATTATTAATGGGGTTCGAAACATACCAATTAAAAGTTTTTGTTCCGTCTTTTTCTTTTTTAACGCTCTGTAATCTCCCATTAGACACGTCAGTCAAATCTCCCGGAACATTTACAGAAATCAGCATATTTTCTACTTCATCATACATGTGGTCTTTACAAGGCCACCAAACACTTGCGCCTAATCCCTGACAAGATGAAGCAATAAAATCTTTTCCGTTTTTATCTTTTTTCCAGGTAATTCCTCCATCCCACGGTGGCTTAATGGCTTCTTTAGGTTTTCCTCCAAATGAGATTACGATTTCTTTCGTTTCGCCTACTTTTTGTGCTGATGTTAACTGAATAAAAAAAGCATTTCCGTCTCTTTCAAATTTCAATTCTTTTCCGTCCTGCGTCACTTTGTAAATTTGCATCGGTTCCTGCAAATCGATCTGCATTTTATTATAATCCTTTAAAACTGTGTAGCGAACAGTATTTGAACCTGTAATCGTTTTTTCTTTTGGATTTACTTTTATATCTAAATGATAATATTTTAAATCCCACCAAACTCTTTCTTTTGTAATGCTTCCGCGTAAAGAGTCCTGATGTGTAAAAACTGTTTCAGACTTGTTCAAAAGTCCTTGAGCATGAGCTGTAAAACCGAACAAAAAGGCGATAAAAACGCCACCAAAGTATTTTTTCATACGAAATAGATGTTTTCTTTTAATCGAAATTAAGGAGTCTTTCAACCTGCTTAACCTTCAACAAATGTAAACATTCGAATTAAGTTTTGAATGATTTTGTAATCCTGATTCGGAAAATTTAATGTTAAAATTCATTTATTCTTCTGTATTTTAGCTGATCAAATTCATTTATAATATTTATGAAAATTAATTCAATCACTACTGTCTTATGTCTCATGTATTCGATGACAAATTTTGCACAAACGATTCCTATCTATAAAACGACTGAAAAAATAACTATTGATGGGGATTTATCAGATTGGAAAAAACCTTTTCTAGGTTCCTTTGTGATTCATAATTCCGGAGAAAAAGCAATTCAAAATACCTTCGTTTCACTTTCGTGGAATGACGAAAACCTCTATATCGCCTATCATGCTGCCGATACTAAAATAGTAGGATCAGCTCAGAAAAAAGATTCCCCGATTTTTAGTACTGATGATTTAGTAGAAATTTTTATAGACCCCGACGGAGATGGACAGAATTATATAGAAATTGGAGTAAATGCTTTTTCTTCTAATTATGATCTGTTGCTCAAGTGCATTTCGCCCAATTGCGGTGGCTGGAATACTTCTATGGCTTTTGATATTACAGGATTGGAAACTGTAAGCAAAATAACTCCTGAAGGTTTTAATACTGAGATTAAAATTCCATTTTCCAGTTTAGAAGGGATTAAAAATGGTCATTTTTTCAAACCAAAAGCAGGAACAAAATGGAGAGGAAACACTTTTAGAATTGATTACGGTAATACAACTGAATATACTGCATTACAATATTATAAGAGTTTAAAATTTGGATTTCATCAGCCGGAAGAATTTGCGACTTTTGAATTTGTGGAGTAATGTTTATTTGATTGATTAATTGTTTAATTGGAACCTCGCCGGGACTTCGTTTACTATATAATCTCCAACTCCGTTATGTACTAAAAACTTAAAAGTCGGATTGTTTTCTGTCATTCTATAAATTTCAAAAATAGATTTATTAGAAATAAAATAAACATTCTGTAAAAATCGATCCTTTAAATCCCCACAAACATTAAAGGTTTCAATAAACATTGATACTCCTTTTTTAAAAACTATGGGATTAGAAAATTCTTTAGGAAGAAATATATTTATAAAAGCATCACTATCAATGTATATCTCTCCGGTACTCTCATTAACCGGAGTAAAAATACCATAAGACGTTTTTTCTAAAAACAAAATAAGTCTCTGACCGGCTTTTAATTCTTTAATCCTTGGGTCACATAACCATTCTTTCCAAATTAAAACTTTAATTTTTGACCCTGATTTTCCTTTTAGAAACTGACCTATCTCAAATTCGTATTCATTTTTTGAAACTTTAGAAATAGTTCCGTCTACAATTAAATCTGCTTTTGAAATAACAATTGAATACGGCAATTCACGTTTTTTAAATCCATAATTAAAAGAAGTATTTATAAGCAAGAGTAAACAAATATAAAATTTCATAGGCTTGATATTTTTTACCAAGATACTGTTTTTGTCAGACTGAGGCGAAGTCGAAGTCCCGCAAAGTAATTCAGCAAACGTGACTTCGACTTCGCCTCAGTCTGATAAGAGAAAATTAAAGACATTTCTAAAAACTATTTCTGACGTTTTTTCAAAACATCAACAACATCATTCAATTTAAAACCTTTTGCCTGTAGCAAAATCAAATAGTGAAACAATAAATCAGCACTTTCGCTTAAGAACAAATCATCGTTATCATCTTTGGCTTCAATTACTACTTCTACGGCTTCTTCCCCGACTTTTTGAGCAATTTTATTGATTCCTTTTTCGAATAAGGAAGCTACGTAACTTTTCTCAGAATCAGCATTTTCCCTTCTGATTTTGATGGTATTTTCTAAACCGGAAATAAAACCATAACTCTCTTTGTTTTCTTCCTGCCAACACGTATCAGCGCCTGTGTGACATGTTGGCCCTACAGGTTTTGCCTGAATTAAAAGCGTATCACCGTCACAATCATTCTTGATGTCTACCAGATTCAAAAAGTTACCACTCTCCTCTCCTTTTGTCCATAGTCTTTGTTTGGATCGGCTAAAAAAAGTTACTTTTTGTGTTTCTATAGTCTTTTGAAGTGATTCTTCGTTCATATATCCCAACATCAGAACATTTTTTGTTTCTGAATCCTGAATAATAGCCGGAATCAATCCGTGTGCGCTTTTTGTGAAATCTACTTTCATGTTGTATTTTATATTTTAGCCCCGATAGCTATCGGGATAGATTTTTGATTTGTTTTCTTTTATTTTTGATATTGCAATTGGCATTTAGGATTTAAAAATTGCGATTTAACTTTTAGATCCTTACCTCGATATCATTATTTCTTAATTCTTCTTTCAAAGCTTTAATTTCAATTTCTTTAAAATGAAAAACGCTTGCTGCCAAAGCGGCATCGGCTTTTCCTATTTTAAATGAATCTACAAAATGCTGAATATTTCCTGCGCCTCCGGAAGCAATAATCGGAATGTTAATCAATTCAGATAATTTAGCCAAAGCCTCATTGGCAAAACCATTTTTAGTTCCGTCATTATCCATTGAGGTAAATAGAATTTCTCCTGCGCCTCGTTCTGCGACTTCAACAGCCCAATCGAATAAATTCAATTTTGTTGGGACTTTTCCACCAACTAAATGCACGATCCATTGTCCCTCAATTTGTTTGGCATCAATAGCTACTACAACACATTGGCTTCCGAATTTCTGTGCCAAATCATTGATTAATTGTGGATTTTTGACTGCCGATGAATTGATCGAAACTTTATCAGCCCCATTATTCAATAGGATTTCAACATCTTCTACAGACGAAATTCCGCCACCAACGGTAAACGGAATATTGATTTTTTCAGCAACACTTCGCACCATATTGACTAACGTTTTACGACGTTCTTCAGTAGCCGAAATATCCAGAAAAACCAATTCATCAGCACCTTCTGCCGAATAAATTTCTGCCAGTTCCACCGGATCTCCTGCATCACGCAAGTCAACGAAATTAACCCCTTTTACGGTTCTTCCGTTTTTTATATCCAAACAAGGAATGATTCTTTTTGCTAACATTTTTTTTTTAATGTGTAAATTTGAGAATTAGATAATCAGATAATTTTGAACACAATGTAAAGAATTATCTAATTAACTAATTTTCTCATTATCTAATTCTTTCTACTCAAATACAGGACTTAAAAACGTTCTCTCATAACTTACGATACATCTGGTCTCTTCAGCAATTTTAAAAGCTTCTACGCACTCCTGATCGTCCTTTGAAAACATTTTTTTTCGGTAATTTTCATAATCTGTCAGACTTGGAAAAGAAAATAAAGCATACGCAACATTATTTGCCCCTTCCGAAGGCATAAAATAACCATGGTGCTGACCGCCTAAACGATTTACGATTTTAATCCATCTTTTACCATAATCTTCAAAAGCCTCTAATTGATAAGGATCTATAATGTATTTTAAATGACATGTTATCATAGCATGTGTTTTTAATGTTTAATTAGATAATTTTGAGCACAACTTACAGAATTATCTAATTGACTAATTATCTCATTTTCTAATTATATAATTCTCCAGTTGCTTCAAAGTAATTCTACCTTCGTAGATCGCTTTTCCAATAATTGTTCCTTCGCAACCCAAATGTGCCAATTTTGGCAATTCATCAAAAGTCGAAATTCCACCGGAAGCAATTAATTTAATCTCGGCTCCGCTCGATTTGACATTGCATTCTTTCAAAATTTTACCATACAAATCAAAACTTGGGCCTTCAAGCATTCCGTCTTTTGCAATATCCGTACAAATAACGTACTGAATTCCTTTAGTTTGATATTCCTGTATAAACGGAATCAAATCTTCGTCTGAATCTTCTAACCAGCCTGAAATGGCTACTTTTTCATCTTTGGCATCAGCACCCAGAATAATTTTTTCTGAGCCATACTCTGAAATCCATTTTTCAAAAATTAACCTGTTTTTTACTGCGATACTTCCACCTGTAATCTGACTTGCACCGCTTTCGAAAGCAATTCTTAAATCATCATCTGATTTTAAACCACCACCAAAATCAATTTGCAAACTTGTTTGAGTTGCGATTTGTTCCAGGATTTTATAATTGACAATTTTACTCGATTTTGCCCCGTCTAAATCTACTAAATGCAAATATTCGATTCCGTGTGCCTCGAATGATTTCGCTACTTCAAGTGGATTTTCGTTGTAAATTATTTTAGTATCGTAATCGCCTTTTGACAAACGAACACATTTTCCGTCGATGATATCTATAGCCGGTATTATTCTCATTTTTTTTAAATCTTAAAGTTAGAAAGTCTAAAGTCGCAAACTCTTTATTTTGATTGTTGATTAACGATTTTTGATTTCGGTTGATATTGTAATTGATTTTTGATATTGCTATTGGGATTTGGAATTTTAAAAATTGGCATTTAACTTTAAAAAATTGTCCAATATTTTCTCTCCTACAGCCCCGCTTTTTTCCGGATGGAACTGCGTTCCGTAAAAATTTCCTTTCTTCAAAGCGGATGCGTATTCTAATTCATAATTTGTCGTAGCAATAGACTCTTCACAATTTGGGGCATAAAAACTATGCACTAAATACATGAATTCATTCTCCGAAATCCCTTTAAACAAATCCGATTTTAAATCATAGATTTGATTCCATCCCATTTGTGGTACTTTTACTTTTGAGGTAAATTTAATCACATCTACATCAAAAATTCCCAAACCCTTCGTATTTCCTTCTTCAGACGAATTACACATCAATTGCATTCCGAGACAAATACCTAAAACAGGGTTTTTCAAAGTGGGAATCAAACTATCCAAGCCGCTTTCTTTCAGTTTTTTCATCGCCGAACTTGCTTCCCCAACTCCCGGAAAAATGACTTTATCTGCCGCTAAAATTTCTTCTGGATTATTACTCAAAACGGCTTTAAATCCCAGTCTTTCGATAGCAAACATAATACTCTGAATATTTCCTGCCCCGTAATTTATGATTACTAATTTCATTTGTTTTTATTTCAGGTTTCAAGTTTCAAGTTGCTACAGAACTGGAAACTTGAAACAATTTTTAACCTAAAGCATGCCTTTAGTCGAAGGCAAAATCATTTTCTCCGTATCTCTTTTTACAGCTACTTTTATGGCTTTTGCGAAAGCTTTAAAAATAGCTTCAATTTTGTGGTGTTCGTTTGTTCCTTCGGCTTTTATATTGATATTGGCTTTTGCACCGTCAGAGAATGACTTAAAGAAATGATAAAACATTTCTGTTGGCATTTTACCTACCATCTCACGTTTGAATTCGGTTTCCCAAACCAACCAGTTTCTTCCGCCAAAATCAATTGCTACTTGTGCCAGGCAATCGTCCATTGGCAAACAGAATCCGTAACGTTCAATCCCTAATTTATTACCTAGTGCTTTTGCAAAAACTTCACCCAAGGCAATGGCAGTGTCTTCAATCGTGTGATGTTCATCAACTTCTAAATCCCCTTTTACAAGAATTTCCAAATCCATTTGACCATGACGCGCAATCTGATCTAACATGTGATCAAAAAAAGCAATTCCGGTTTCAATTTTACTTTTTCCGATTCCGTCAAGGTTCAGGTCAATAAAAATATCTGTTTCGTTGGTTTTACGTGTAATCGAAGCCGAACGCGCTTCTAGTTTCAAAAACTCATAAATCTCCTTCCAACTCATCGTTTGAAGAATAATAGTATCGTCTAATTCTTCGCGCTTCGATGAAATTTCGTTGCTTCCAATTCCATCATTTTCATTTATAAAAATGGCTTTTGCGCCTAAGTTTTTTGCCAATTCCACATCCGTTAAACGATCTCCTAAAACAAACGAGTTGGCCAGATCATACTCCGGATTATCAATATATTTTGTCAACATTCCCGTTCTCGGTTTGCGTGTTGGTGCATTATCTTCCGGAAACGATCTGTCAATAAAAATATCATCAAACAAAACGCCTTCATTTTCAAAAGCTCTCAAAATAAAATTCTGCGTTGGCCAAAACGTATCTTCCGGAAAACTGTCCGTTCCTAAACCATCCTGATTGGTTACCATCGCTAATTCGTAATCTAATTCACTGGCAATTTTAGCCAGATAGTGAAAAGCTTTTGGATAAAATTCTACTTTCTCCAAAGCATCTAACTGATAATTTTCAGGTTCTAAAACAATCGTTCCGTCACGATCGATAAAAAGCACTTTTTTCATATTACATTCTTATATAAATAAATTCAGAATAAAATTACAGGCATTTTACATCTTCCTTCATTTTCTTTATTTTATTTTTTGCATCATCCTCTGTAATTTCTTTGCAATAAATTTTATAGCCTAAAATTCCATTGTCTAAAAAAAACTGAACATAAGTTATTTTGTTTTCTTCAACCTTAATTTCGCATTTTTCAACTTTTTCATTAATCTTTAATCCGCCAAACAAAACATAGCATTCGTGATTTCCTTCAAAAACTTCATGAATCGAGTATTTTTTATTACCTAATCTACAAACAAGTTCACCATCAATATATGTTTTAAAGGAAACTCCTGATCCAACAAAACCGCTAGACCTTAAAAAATACACTTTAGCTTTTTTTGGAATACGTAAACTATCTTGCGCTTTCAGTAAGGAAGTAATACTCAAAAAAAATATAATTAAAATTTTATTTAGTTTTATTATTCCCATTTTTTTAAATTTCCTGCTTATTTAATCTCAATAACACATCCATTAATTTATAATTTTCCTCCGGTATTCCAATCGTAAAACGCAGACAATTTTCGCATAAAGGCTGAGTTGTTCTGTTACGAATTACAATTCCTTTTTCAATTAACTGATCATATCTCTTATTGGCATCATCTACTTTTACTAAAACAAAATTAGCTTCAGTTGGATAAACTTTCACTACAAAACCAACTTCAAGTAAAACTTTAAGTAATTCTTCTCTTTGCTCAATAATAGAGACGATTTCTTTTTTTATTTTATCTGAATCATTTAAACGAACAATTGCTCTTTGCTGTGTTAATTCGTTTACATTATAAGGAGGCTTTATTTTGTTTAAAACTGAAATTACAGCTTCTGAAGCATAACAAATCCCCAAACGGATTCCGGCTAAACCATACGCTTTAGATAACGTTTGTGTAATGACCAAATTAGGATATTCATCGATTTCTGTCAGCCAGCTTTCCTTATCCGAAAAGTCAATATAAGCTTCATCAATTACTACTAAACCTTTAAAATTCTGAAGCAATTTTACCACGCCTTCGTCCGAAAAAGAATTACCGGTTGGATTGTTTGGCGAACATAAAAAGATAATTTTTGTATGATCATCAACAACATCTAAAATTTTATCAACATCTGGCTGAAAATCAGCAGAAAGCAAAACTTCTCTGTTTTCAACCGCATTAATATTCGCCAGAACACTATACATGCCGTATGTGGGCGGCAACGAAATAATATTATCTGTTTTGGGCTCACAGAAAGCTCTGAAAAGTAAATCCAAAACTTCATCACTCCCGTTCCCTAATAAAATCTGACTTGCCTTTACATTGTTATTCCTGGCTAAAATCGCTTTAACCGAATTTTGTTGCGGATCCGGATAACGGTTCACACCGTTTTGAAACGGATTTTCATTGGCATCCAAAAAAATCATTTTAGCGGTATCAAAATCTTCAAACTCATCACGTGCAGACGAGTACGGTTTTAATGTTTTTACGTTTTCACGTGTTATGTCATTTATATTAAAGTCCATTTTTTATTTTTATTTTTTAGAATTAAGGTGCAAGAGTATAGAAGCAAGATGACAGACTTTATCTTTATTCTATTCTCTTTATTCTATTCTCTTTATTCTCTCTAATCTCAGCGTTACAGCATTTTTATGCGCTTGTAAACCCTCGGCTTCAGCCATAATTTCAATCGCTTTTCCTATGTTTTGAATCCCTTTTTCAGAGATTTTCTGGAATGTCATTGATTTCATAAAGCTATCCAGATTTACTCCACTGTAATTTTTGGCATACCCGTTTGTTGGCAACGTGTGATTGGTTCCTGAAGCATAATCTCCAGCGCTTTCCGGAGTATAATTACCGATAAAAACCGAACCTGCATTCAAAACTCCGTTACAATAAAAATCATCAAATTCTGAACAAATAATAAAATGTTCCGGTCCGTACTCGTTGATTAAATCCAAAGCAATTTGATCACTCTTGACATAAATCAATTTTGAATTTTCGATTGCTTTTTTAGCAATTTCCTTCCTAGGCAGAGCTTCAACCTGAATTTGTACTTCTTTTTCTACTGCATCAATCAGTTTTTTAGACGTCGAAACTAAAATAACCTGACTGTCCGTTCCGTGTTCTGCCTGAGATAATAAATCCGAAGCTACAAAGGCAGGAACCGCTGTATCATCTGCTACAACCAATAATTCTGAAGGTCCGGCTGGCATATCAATTGCTACGCCAAATTGCGTTGCTAATTGTTTGGCTACCGTTACAAATTGATTTCCGGGTCCGAAAATCTTATATACTTTAGGGATCGATTTTGTGCCAAATGTCATTCCTGCAATTGCCTGGATTCCGCCTACTTTTAAAATCTTTGTAACACCACATAAATTTGCAGCATACAAAATCGCAGGATTTATTTTTCCTGTTTTATCCGGTGGTGAACATAAAACAATTTCTTTGCAGCCCGCAATTTCAGCAGGAACAGCCAACATTAAAACCGTTGAAAATAAAGGAGCAGTTCCACCCGGAATGTATAAACCTATTTTTTGAATCGGTCTTTTTTCCTGCCAACAATTCACTCCTTCTATAGTTTCAATAGAAATTCTTTCGGTTTTTTGTGCAGTGTGAAATTTTAAAATATTTTCTTTGGCTAACTGAATAGCGTCTTTTAATTCAGAAGAAATTGAATTAACGGCTTCCTGAATCTCTTCTGATGAAACCTCGTAATTCTCTAAAGCAATTCCATCGAAAATTGAAGTGTATTTTGCTACAGCTTCATCTCCTTTTTTCTGCACTTCTTTGAATATTTCTTTGACTGTAACTTCGATATCATCGATCGTTTTCGTTGGCCTTTTTAATATTTCTGACCAGGTATCTGGTTTTGGATTGTCTATTTTATTCATTGTGTATTGTTTTTAACCGCTAAACTTTATGTTTTCACCGTAAAGTTCGCAAGGTTTTTTTATCTATTCTTTGCCTTGAAAAACACAAAGTTCGCAAAGCTGTTGTCTATAATTATTTTAACACAGAGAACGTTAAGTTTTCTTTATATTCTTTGAACTTAAAATGACTGGCTGTTGCCGACGTTTGGAATTTGGAATTTAAAAAATTGGAATTTGATTACAAGACCATTTTCTCAATTGGGCAAACTAAAATTCCTTCGGCACCTGCTTCTTTTAGTTTATCGATTACGTCCCAAAAGGTATCTTTATCAATTACCGAATGAACACTGCTCCAACCTTCCTGTGCTAATGGTAAAACGGTTAAACTTCTTAAAACCGGTAAAATTTTTCCAATTTCATCAATTTTATCGTTTGGCACGTTCATTAAGATGTATTTTGAATTTCGTGCTCTTAAAACAGACTGAATTCTAAATTTTAAAGTATCTATGTGTTTTTGGATTTCAGGAGAAACTTTTGGAGAAACCGCAAGTACTGCTTCACTTTTCAGGATTACTTCTACTTCTCTTAAGTTATTCTTGAATAATGTGCTTCCGCTTGAAACAATATCAACGATTGCATCAGCAAGACCAATGTTTGGAGCGATTTCTACAGAACCTGAAATTTGGTGAATATCAACTGTTAATCCAAAAGAACTAAAGTATTCCTTTACCGTATTTGGATAAGAAGTAGCAACACGTAAACCTGCTAAATCCTGAATAGAATTGTATTCGAAGGTTTTAGGTACAGCAACAGAAACTTTGCATTTTGAAAATCCAAGTTTTTGAATGACTTCAATATGTTTTCCTTTTTCTACTAATAAATTATCTCCAACAATAGCCAGATCTACGACTCCGTCAATTAAATATTGTGGAATATCTGAATTTCTCAGGTATAAAACTTCTAAAGGAAAATTGGAAGCTTCGGCTTTTAACTGATCGTTTCCGTTATTGATCGAAATACCGCAATCCTTTAAGATTTGAATGCTGTCTTCGTTTAAACGACCTGATTTTTGAATTGCAATTTTTAACGTACTCATTTTTTTTTAGTTTTTCTTGGATTAATAGTTTGAGTACAAAGAATTGGAATTAAAAAACCCGTTTGATGTACTCAAACGGGTTTTAAAATATGATGATTTACATGCATACCATTAACACATCGCCTGAGAGCAATAATGAAAATGATGGTGATGTAATTGAATAGAAATCATGACTTGGTTTATTTTATAATTCTTTGATTCGGTTGCAAATATACTAGTTAATTTCATAAAAAAGCAATTTTTAATTTAACTTAACAACAGTTTATTGTTAAAAAAAAGCCGACGCCTCCATTTAATACACTTTTTAAATTTACTATAACGATTTCATATTTTCGTTAAAATTCAGTAAAACAGTTGTTCCTACTCCTATTTCACTCTCAATTTTAAACTTAATATGAAGCAATTCTGTGATTCTTTTTACAATTGACAAACCTAATCCATTTCCTTTGATTTCAGGATGATCCGTTGAATTTGATCTGAAGAAAGGATTAAATATAGCTTCTAAATCCTGTTTTGCTATTCCGATTCCGTTATCTGAAATTTTACAAATTATTTTTTCACTTTGTTTAGACAACAAAATACTTACTTCTCCTTGGGTATTACTATATTTAATCGCATTCGAGATAATATTCCTCAAAATTGTAATCACTAAGAAATTATCGGATTGGATGTAATAGTCTTCCTGAGCGTCAAATTTGATATTGATTTTACGGGTGTTTATTTTATCTGAATTTAGTTTCAGCACATCTAAAATGACAGCATTTAGATAAACTGACTCTGCCTTTATATTTTTTTTCTGATTTTCAAAACGTGCCATTAACAGCAATTGATCGACCAGTGTATTTAGGTGATCTACTTCTTTTATACAATAATTTATTTTCTCTTCATATTCCTTATTATCACGAGGTTTACGAATAAGAACTTCAAGAGTTCCTTTTATTACTGTAAGTGGCGTTCTTAACTCGTGGGAAGCATCTGAGGTAAATTGTTTTTCACGTTCGATTGCATCTTCAATTCGGTTCAGTAAATTGTTTATCGTTTTAGAAAGTATGTGTAATTCATCCCTGGTTTTGGGCAATGGGATACGGGTTTTCAAATTATCTTTTGTGATAATCTTTGAGGTATTGATTATTGCGTTTATCGGTTTTATACTTCGTCCTGCAAAAAATCTGGCGACAAAAAACAACAATAATAAAATACCTAAAAAGGACAGGCACATGATGTCAAACAAATTATTCAGTACCATTTTTGAATCTGCCAAAGACATTGCCACAAGTACATATCCTATCTTTTTCCCTTTCAGATGAAGAGGTACTTGTATCTGCCTGATCGCGTGATCCCCCATTCTTGTATCAAATAACTCAAAATCTTCTACGGAATCATTAAACTGTAATGTTTCTGTTTTAAGGTTAGGCGCTTTTTCAATAATCTTTTTATTCAGATCCAGAAACTCTACAAACACAGGGTTTACGTCGACTGTATTGTGTTCCCGCTCGTTCCATTCTTCTTCATCAATAAGAATTACCTTTCCTCCTTCTTCCTTGATTTCATCTAAATGATTTTGAATTTCGACATGAATATTGTCATCAATATGACTATAAACAGTATGTTTTACAATAGAATAAATAACTGAAAATACCACTAAAATCAACAATCCCGTGGTGATAATATAATTTAAAGCTATTCTGTTTTTAAAGGAAAGTTGTAACATCTATAAATCGTTAGCGATATAGCCAATACCGCGAATTGTTTTGATATAATCTTCTTCAATTTTTAAATTGAGTTTTTTTCTGATCGCATTCATAAAAACGTCAATTACACCAGTGTCATATTCAAAATTAATCTCCCAGACATCTCTTAAAATTTGATTTCGGGTGCACACTTTTCCTTTGTTCTGAATTAGATATTTCAACAATTCAAATTCTCTCTGCGTAAGGGCTACTTCTTCATCATTTTTTATAACAATATGTTTTGACAAATCAATTTTAATCGTTCCCAGTGTGAGGGTTTCTGATTTTTTTTTATTTCTAAAATGAATTTTTATACGTTCAACCAATTCTTCAAAACTAAAAGGCTTTTTGATGTAATCATTTGCCCCGGCCTTTAATCCTTCAATCGTTTCCTGAACGGTATCTTTGGCTGTTAAAAAAATAATAGGGGTTGTCTGATCCTTTATCCTAATCGCTTTACATAAATCTAAACCATTGATTTTAGGAAGCATCCAATCGAGTAAAATTAAATCAAATCGCTGATCCTGAATTAATTCAAAACCTTTAGAACCATCATTTGCAGTAGTAACCTGATAGCCTTCTTCCTGCAAACCCTGTTGCAAAAACTGAATTATACCTAACTCGTCCTCAACTATTAAAATGTGCATTTAATTATGTAATTTAGATGAAAAATTCTTTTTTTGATGGTCAAAGATAAAAATTTTGACTTCAGAAATTACTTAAAACCACTATAATAAGGCAAATAAAATCATCTTAAGCGAATATTAAGACAAAGTTAAGTAATGTGAAAGTAGAACTTAATCCAGAACTAATTTATAAGGATTATTTTTGCTTAAAAAAATAACTCTATGAATTTTTACAAGAAATTATCTCCATTTTATAATCTTGCTTTGTTCTACTTCGCCGTAAGCTTTGTATTACGAATTGTTTTATTTTTTCACCCGATAACACAAAGCTCATTTACAATTCTTGAGAGCCTTAAAATCTTTGTGCTTGGACTTATTTCTGATTTTTTTGTTTTTATAGTGGCGAGTATATTTTTGTATTTGTATTTGATTTTTATTTCAAATTGTAAATACAATAAGCCGTACGGTTATATCATTTTAGGCTTGTTTATTTCTTTGTTTCTTTATATCGCTTCCGGAAAAACTATTCTGGATGAATACGGCGGTGCACTACCGAAAATTGTTTTGATATTTATCGGGATTAAAACGGCACTTTTTGCCCTTTTACTTTTTCTTCCAAAGCTAAGGGACAAAATCAGATATTGGTTATTTGCTTTCGTGATCTTCTTATATGTTTTATTAATTCTGCAAAATGGCTTAAGTGAGTATTTCTTTTGGAATGAATTTGGGGTTAAATACAACTTTATAGCTGTAAATTATTTAATTTATACCAATGAAGTTATCGGGAACATTATGCAATCTTATCCTGTTATTCCTTTATTTTCTGCTTTATTTATAATAACTGGAATCTTTACTTATTTTATTGTAAAAAGATCCAGAAACTACATAGAGAATGTTCCGTCTTTAATAGAAAAAATAAAAATTAGTGGCATTTATATTATTTTGTTTGCTGCTTCTCTCGTTGCAATACCTACTTTAGCAAAAACCGAAAACTCTAAAAATGTCTTTGTTAATGAATTACAAGCAAATGGGCTGTATAAATTTTACCTGGCTTTTCAAAATAATAAACTCGATTATTTTAAGTTTTACAAAACGCTTCCAGACGAAAAAGCTTTTGAACTTCTAAAACAACAATTACCATCGATTTCCGGAGCAACTACACAACGAACTATTACAAGTGATTCTCTGGAAAACCATAAAAATGTAGTGCTTATTACGATTGAGAGTTACAGTGCTGAATTCATTAAAATGTATGGAAATAAGCAAAACATTACGCCTTTTTTAGATAGTCTGGCACAAAAAAGTTTGCTATTTACCAACCTATATGCCGCAGGAAACAGAACTGTTCGCGGACTTGAGGCGGTAACGTTATGCCTGCCGCCTACGCCTGGTGAAAGTGTCTTAAAAAGAGAGGACAACAAAAATAAGTTTTCGACAGGAGCTGTTTTCAAACAAAAAGGTTACAATGTAAAATTTATGTATGGCGGAGATGCTTTCTTCGATAATATGCAGGATTTCTATTCCGGAAATGGCTATGAAATTGTAGACAAATCGAGTTTTTCTCCTGAAGAAATCACTTTTGAAAATGTTTGGGGAGTGTGTGACGAAGACATGTACAACAAAGCGATTAAGGTTATGAATGCTGAAGTAAAAGAGAACAAACCGTTCTTTAACCATATTATGACAGTAAGTAATCACAGGCCTTTTACATATCCAAACAATAAAATTGATATTCCGGGTGATATTAAATCTCGTGATGGTGGTGTAAAATATACCGATTATTCTTTGCGAAAATTCTTTGAAATGGCGAGCAAACAACCTTGGTTCAAGAATACAGTTTTTGTAATTGTTGCGGATCATTGTGCTTCAAGTGCCGGAAAAACAGAACTTCCTTTAGATAAATACAGAATTCCGGCTTTTATTTATGATCCAACCGCTAAACCAAAACAGTACAATCAGGTAATGTCACAAATTGATCTAATGCCTACTCTTTTTGGGTTATTACATTTTAATTATGAAAGCAAATTTTTTGGTCAGGATGTTTTAAAACCGGATTATAAACCAAGAGCTTTTATCGCTACTTATCAGGATTTAGGCTTAATAAAAGATAATGTTTTGACTATTTTATCACCTAAACAACAAGTCAAACAATTTGATTTGCAAATAAATACAAAACCTGGAATTACTCCGGAATATCAAATTGATTATAACGAAATCCCGATGAAAACCCAAAGAACAGATTTGGTTAATGAGACAATTTCTTTTTATCAAACGGCTTCGGATATGCTGAAACATAAGAAATATCAGAAGTAAGCCTACTTAAAATTGAATATAAAAATTACAAATTTAAACTTTTTTTGAGAGAGGAATTAATACAAGAGATAACAATTATATTACGTAAATTTAAATGTTTTTTTGCTAAATATCTAAGCGTTCTTGTCATTTCGACGTAGGGAGAAACCGCACAAGAAATTCCGTAAAGAAAAACCACTCTTTTTTGATCATCGCATGTTATTCCTCCTTACATCGAAATGATAGAATAACAAAAAAAGCCTCAAATTCAATGAATCTGAGGCTTTTTTAAATTTGTATTTAAACAAAAAACCGTCTTAGTCGTTCTGATTCTTCATTCCAAATAAGTTTCCTTGTTGGAACAATTTTAAATCGTCTCTTAAAGCCTGGTTGTTTCTTTGTGTAACCGCTGGTGCGTCTAAGTCACTTAGATCTGGCTTTCCTGCATTTACCCATGCAGTGTACCAAAAACTCGCAGTTGCTGTAATCGCTTTTCTCATTTGACTTTCCACCATTCCGTTTAAGTCTTCATGTAATTTTTTAGCGTATTCATCAGAGAAAACAGCTGAATTGTATTTGCTCTTCAATACTTTCCCTTCAGCATCCATTTTAAAAACCTTATTTTCAGGAGTCGCGGTTCTTAGTTTTTTATCAATATCTAATAATGGTTTAACTAAGCTATGTGTATCATTAATCATATCCCAGGTTGCTTTATGAACATCTTCATAATATTGTGCCTGTGGAACATTTAATTTATAATTTTTAGCAAATAACTCAGGAAGTCTGCTTTCCCAAAGAGAATGAATTCCTTTTTGGTCACTCAATTGTCCGTCGTGATTGGCAGAAGTATGCAGCGGCATGTGTGCATCACCTATGTAATGTCCTAAATCTGCAGCAAGAAATAAAATTTCTGCTCTGTTTTTATCTTTAAAAGCTTTGGTTAGTTTACCCATCATATCTTCGATATACCAAGGTAAAATCCCATTTTCGTTCAAAAATTTAGTATCGTATTTTTTCTTTGCCTCTTCCATCGTTTTTGGCAGGCTGTCAGCAGCGCCAAAATTTTCCATATCAAAATAATGTCTTGGATTCTCTTCTTTATAATTTAAGGCATATTTACGAATATCGGGGACAGAAGCTTCTTGTGTAATAAAATCGATATGATTGTAGAAAAAAATCTGAAGCGGATGCGGCAAAGCCATCACTGCAGCTTTATTAATACGCTCATGGCCAACGATTCCCCATGATAATGTCAAAAATCCAATTCCTAATACAATAAAAGCGATTAGTCTTGGTTTCATTTTAAAATTTTTCATTTGCATTTTTTTGTTTGTTGCAAATTTATCTCATTTAAAGATAATTCAAAACAATACTTGCTAATATTGTGATAATTTAATTTTTGACATTAAAAAGATCCTTAATTTTTAGATTTTTCAGCCACAAAACATTTCTTACAACATTGTGGCTGAAAAAAAAAATCAATTCTTATAATTTGTTGTAAACAACATTAAAATAAGAAGATTGAGTGTACGTTTTCGGGCTTCCGCTAACATAAGACTGGAACTGAGGTGAAATCATATTCATAGAACCTCCATCCCCATTCCAGGCCCAGCCTAAAATAGTCCATCCTTTATTTTTAGCATAATCTACGATGCCGGACCAATCTGCGCCAGATCCGCCGCTATTACCGAATTCGCCAATCATGCATGGTCTCCCTGATGAGGCCAGATCATCAATGTCTGATGTATTCATATAACGTCCTTTAGCCTGATTATAAGCTCCCGGATAGATATGTGCCGAAAGAATGATTTTAGTATCATTGATTTTAGTTTGCCCTGTTGCACAACCTTTTACAGCACAGGCTGCGGTAGCAGTTTCTTGTCCCCAACCCGGAATGTCAATAATAATTGTGCCACTATATACTTTACGAACTTCTGTAATGGCGGTATTGTAAGCTGCCGCGTATGCCGCTGCCGTGATATTATGGCTCCCCCACTCGTTCGAAAGATTAATGATAAAATTACCGCCTAAAGAACTGTAATTGTTTTTCCACCAAGTAGCAGCTGCATTTAATTCGGCTGTACTGTCAGATCCTAACACACTTGATTTGTGATAACTTACAATTACTGTAAATCCATTTGATTTCGCTTCAGAAATCCATCTTTTGGCATTGGTTTCCTGACCGGGCTCTACTTCGATACGAACTGTTTTGATTTTGGTATTCTGCTTCATTAGATTCCAGCCCAAATCGCAATTTCCTCCGTTGTAATAAGAAGGCTGTAAATTAACCCCATTGCCAATATCACCAAATGTTGAGGTTGTTTTCGCTGTTAAATTTGATTGTACTGCAGAAATCTCAGGTATTGCCGTTTCTGTTTTTGCAATTGATGCAGTTTCCTCTGTATCAGATTGTTCGCAGCTTACAAGTACCGTCATACTCAGCGCTAAAAATAAAACACTTGCAGCTTTAAAGCTTTGTGTCATAAAATGTGGTTTTTTCATAAATTTTGGTTTTAATAGTTAATAAAGTTTTTGTGGTTATTAAATTTCTATGCAAATATTTAGTTTTCAGTAAGATAAAACTGATGCTATTTCATCAAACTATAATACGAAAAATGCATTTTTAACTATTTAAAATAAATTTATCATCTCATTACTGTTAAAATAATAGAACAACAATAATTTTACTTATTTAATTCAAGAAAAAACATCTCGCTTAATCTTATTAAAAATCCCATTAGGAATTTCTTGTAAAACGATAGGTTCTAAAAACATATAATTATTACATTTTTACTTGAGAAAAACTATGTAAATTTGAATTTAAATTATTCTTACCAACACAATGAACTGGACAACTTCTTTTCTCTTTTATTTTCTAGTGCTATTTTCTTGTCAGGCACAAGATAGTGTACAACTTAAAAATGTTAACGACACAATTTTAAATACCAAAAGAACACTAAAAATATCGGATCCCTTAGATGGGGTAAAAACGATGCAGAAGTTGTTCGCTGGAAAATTATACAACCTCTCTGATCATAATACTTTTATAAGCTGGAACTGTAAAAATTGTAAAACAACTTCTTATACTGATGTTAATGGTGTCGAGGGTGATCAAATATTTCCTTACTCAACAGGTGTTGCGACAAGACTACTTTCTAATATTGATTACACGGATTCAAAAGGAAATCAATTCAAATTGTTGTTATTTAATCATTCCGTTTATGATGAAGACGGATTGCAAACCGGAAGATTTTCCGGCGGCCTTGTAGGTGTTGCCAAGTTTGCTAAAAATGATAAAACCTGGGAGATGAGATCTTTTCAGCCGGGTGTTGCGGCTTTTGGTGCATTTGCTCAGGCCCCTAAACCAAAATTAGTAGAAATTGGAGAGGATCAATATGCCTTTACTTTACTGCATGTCAACGGTGGTGCCGGTGGCCCTTTTGAAGGTGTTCTCTATCTGGTTGCCGGATTTGATGGTAAATACCAGCCCATTATGGAAGTTTATGATTATCAGCTTACAAATGTAGCAAGTCTAAAATGGTCAAGTTCTTATAAAGTGGTGAATGATAACAATAAAAAACATTTTAGAGATATTATCATTAAAACAACCGGTTCTTTTAGTAAGGCTGAAAAAGCAAATGACGAATTTGAAACTGCTCCACCACAAGAAATAGCGGCAATGGCTAAAACAAAAAAGCAATTCAACTTTGAGATTGAAAAGCATTTTTCTTTTAAAGGAAAATTCTATAAGATGGTCGACAAACCAATTGTCAAGTTCTCAAATGTAAAATAGTTTTAAGCTCTTGCTTCTTTAATTCAAATATAAAATTGATGCCAGACCTAGGCAGGCTATAAATACCCATAGTAAAACGCCTTGTAATAACGGTTTTACTCCTACTGATTTTAAGGTATTTATATTCAGTGTCGCTCCTATCAAAAATAGCGTTATGGTTAAACCAATTTTAGCAAGACTAACAATGTACGGAGAAATAATCGAAGTCGCAGGCACATAAGAGTTAAAAAGCATTGCCAAAATAAACAGACCAATAAAATAAGGAATTTTTATTTTTTGAGATTTATTTTTAAAAATTACTGCTGTTAAAAGCGAAATTGGAATAATCCATAATGCTCTGGCTAATTTTACAGTTGTTGCGATTTGCAAAGCTTCAGCTCCGTATTTATTGGCTGCTCCTACAACTGAACTCGTGTCGTGAATGGCGATGGCGCACCACAGGCCAAACTCTTTTTGAGATAAATCTAACTGATGGCCAATAAACGGAAAAACAAATAATGCAATTGAATTCAAAATAAAAATAACCCCTAAAGCGATTGAAGTTTGATTTTCGTTTGATTTGATTACAGGAGAAATTGCTGCAATAGCACTTCCACCACAAATCGCTGTTCCGCACGAAATTAAATGGGATGTTTTTTTATCAGTTTTAAACCATTTCCCCAGAAATGTTCCCAACAATAAAGTGCTGAAGATTGAAAATACGGTCAGTAAAAAGCCTTCTTTTCCCGCAGATACTGCATTCGCTGCATTCATTCCAAAACCTAAACCCACAACTGAAAATTGTAATAGATAAGTAATGGCTTTATGATTGAATTCAACAAACGGGTTTCCGAAAACATTGACCATAACCACTCCTAATAATAATGCAATTGGCGGAGAAATAATAGAAAACAGACACAATAGAATTATTAGAGCAAAAATAGCTTGTTGCATGTAAAGATTAATTTCGAAGAGATGTGCGGATGAATGTTGTTTTGTTTTCAAAATAGTGAGTTTGATATTTCTCTGCAAAGTTCCGTTGTTTATATCGTAATCACCAATCGTAAATTGCAATCGACTATAACTCTAAGTTATAATAAGAAGACATGTTTTGAATAAAAAGTTCTGATAAGGCAGCTGGTTTACCTAATAAAGTAATAATATAAAAGTATCTTTCTATGGCTAACCCTTCTATATCTAAAACTATTAATTCATTATTTTTAAGCTCTTTACCTACTGCATGTATCGACATAAAAGCGAAACAATCTGAATTCAGCAAATATGATTTTATACTTTCTGTAGATCCTAATTGCATTTCAATTTGCAAGTCGGTAATTTTTACATCTACTTGTTTTAAAGCGAATTCAATAACTTCAAGTGTTCCTGAACCACGTTCGCGGCTTATAAATTTCATTGTTTTTAAATCTTCTAATGAAATTTTGTTTTGCTTTACCAAAGGATTTCTTGTGTTACAAACTAAAACCAATTCGTCTTTTAAAAACGGAATATATTTAATCGACTGATTTTTAGATTGTCCTTCTACAATTCCAATTTCGATTTCTTTGTTGATTAAAGCATTTTCGATTTGCTCTGTGTTTCCGTTGAGCAAATTAACTTTTATGTCTTTTTGCTTTTGATGAAAACGAGCCAAAACCGGAGAAATAATATATTGCGAAATAGTGGTACTTGCTCCTAACCGCAATAATCCCTGACGCTCATTAATAAAGGAGCTCATATCAAAATCAATTTCACGATAGATTTCGAAGATGTTTTTGGTATGTGTAAGAAGAATTTCGCCTGCGGGAGTTAAAGCGATTTTAGAACCATTTCGTTCAAAAAGCTTTGTTTTATAGGTTTCTTCAAGTTCCTGAATATGCTTAGAAACGGCTGGCTGCGAGATATATAATTCTGTTGCCGCTTTAGTAAAATTTAAGCGGAGTGCAACGGTGTAGAATACTTTTAGCCTGAAATCCATTAATTTAGTTGTTTTTGTTTCATGTTTAAAGTTTCAAGTTAAGCAAAAACTTTGTGGTTTGTTGCTATGAACTTTTGTGAATATTCATGTCATTAAATTAACTTCTTCAACCTTTAAGCTTCTCTGTGAAACCTTTGTGAAGCTATTGTGTAATAATATTTTGCAGAGATTCACTAAGATTTCACAAATTTACACTAAGCAAATAAATAATCGAACTCTATAGCAATCCGTTGTACTTTCTGACAAACCATTCTGTAGTCAATAAGACTGCAATTAAAATCAGCAACCAAATCCAGTCAAGTAGAGGCGTTTTTGTTGAGATGTTTTTCTCAATCGATTTATACTCTTTATTTTCAAGAAGTTGCTCAATCAAATCATCGGCTTGATTTTCGAAAAAGGCTTTTCCGTTGGTTTGCAATGCCAATTGTTTTAATTTTAAAACATCAGGATTCACAAATTGTTTTTCGATATCAAAATCCAGAATTTCAAAATGACCTGAATAGGATGTATTTGTATTTAATTCCTTTACCGTGAAATTATATTTGCCTGTAGATAATCCGTCTAAATTAACTGAGAATGAATTATTCCCTTTTAGCAAATCGTAATTTTTAGCTTGTTTTGTTTCGTTGTTTGTAACTGTAATGGTAAGTCTTGCTTTTTCGTCAAACTCATAGTTTTTATTGAAGTATTGTGCGTTGATTACAATGGCTTCTCCTGAATTATAAAAGCTTTCATGTGTTACCACTAATGATTTTCTTGAAGTTGTCGAAGCTAAATATTGAATAATCTTATCTATAAAAACATCATATTTTTCAAATGACTGATTGTCAATGTGACTTTGCAAACGCCATTTCCAACTGTTTTCTCCCAAAAGAAAAGCAGTACGTTTGCCTTGGTTTTCGGCGAAAGCCAACAAAGGAGCATTTGTAGCAACATTTCTTATTTTGGATGAAAGTAGAACTGATACGTTTCCGTTTGTTGTGATTGTACCGAATAAATTTTGCAAAGGCGGAAAATTTTCAAAACCAATATTGTCGATCGCAAACAAATTAAACTGTGATTGAAACTCGGATAAATAATCTTCTCTTTGATTGCTCATTTTAAAAACCAGGTTATTTTGGTGTTGGTTCAAAAAATTAAAATCAGTATTGTTTCCCGTAATAATAAATGTATTTGTTCCGGCTAATTTATTATTGTCAAAAATTGCTTTAAAAGCTGCATTGGGCTGATATAAAACTAAAACTGAAACATCTTGTAACTGATTAACATCGTTTGGCTTAACTAAAATGACTTTACGTTGCGCATTCACTTCAACAGAACGTTTTAACGCAGCAATATCCGGATGATTAATTGATGAAACTATCGCAATTGTCGACTTTTGATCGATAACTTCAACCGCAAAATTCTTGATATTGTTATAACTGTTTTTCTCTTTTGAACCTGATGATACGCTGGCTTTGAAAATTTGTAATCCTACTTTATCAGCTGGTAAAAGCAAGTTTAAAGTCGCCGTTTTTTTAGAAGCTGAAAAAGAAACTTTCTCTTTCGCAATTACTGTATTTCCCTGTGTAATGGTAAAATCAGCATTTGTATTTTTATCTCCTGAATATTGTAAAAAAACTTCAACCGGAAATTTATTTTTATGAAAAGCGTATTTATTTACGTTAAGCTGATTGATTTTTAAATCCAAAAAAGTAGTTGTATCTCCCACAACCAAAGGATAAACTTTATTAACAGGATCAAAACGATATACATAATCGTTTCCTGTAGTCTGATTTCCATCTGTAATAATAACTGTTGGAAAAATCAGGTTTTTATTGATGCTTTTTAAGTTCTTGGCAACTTCATCAAGATTGGTTTGTTTTCCTTTAAAATCAAATTTGTCCGAAGGTTTAAAATCACCATCAAATTGATAGGATTGAATTTCAAATTTTTCCTTAAGTGCAGGATTTGAAATTAATTTCTGGTATAATTCAGTTACTTTCTTATCCGATTTTAAAACCGTAATCGAGCTTGAATTATCAACAGCAATTGCCAAAGGAGTTTTGGTAATTTCCAAAGAGTTCTTAGTTATTATTGGGTTTATCAATAAAACTAATATACCAAAAATAACCAGAAAACGTAAAAAAGCCAAAAACCAAATCACATTGGATTTGTTTTTGGCTTTAAAAAAATATTGAAAATACGATAACCCACCCGCTATTACTAAAGAAAGTAATAATAATAGAATCGTGTTTGTAGTCATATTTTATATAGTTTGTAGTTTATAGTTTTTAGTTTATGGATGCAGAACAATAAACAACAAACCATAAGCAATTAACTTTTTAAGTAAGCATTCCTCCGCAAACATTTAATACTTGCCCTGTAACATAAGCACTCATATCTGAAGCTAAGAAAAGACATGCGTTAGCAACATCTTCTACAGTTCCTCCACGTTTCAACGGAATACCATCTCTCCACCCTTTTACTACATCTTCCGGTAATTTTGCAGTCATTTCAGTTTCGATAAATCCCGGAGCGATTGCATTGCAACGGATATTACGGGACCCTAATTCTAATGCTACAGATTTTGTAAATCCAATTGCACCTGCTTTAGAAGCGGCGTAGTTAGTTTGCCCGGCATTTCCGGATACTCCAACAACTGAACTAATATTAATGATAGAACCTGCGCGTTGTTTTAAGAAAGTCTTCTGAATTGCTTTTGTCATATTAAATACTGACTTTAAATTGACATCAATAACCTGATCAAAATCAGCCTCAGACATACGCATTAATAAGTTGTCTTTTGTAATTCCGGCATTGTTAATTAAAATATCAACCGTTCCAAAATCAGCCAAAACAGCATCAACGAAAGTTTGTGCTTCATTAAAATCGGCCGCATTCGATTGGTATCCTTTTGCTTTAATTCCTAAACCATTCAATTCAGCTTCTAACGCCTGAGCTGACTCTACAGACGAGCTATATGTAAAAGCTACATTTGCACCATGTTTAGCAAAAACTTCAGCAATTCCTCTTCCAATTCCACGACTAGCGCCTGTAATAATGGCAACTTTTCCTTCAAGTAATTTCATATTCAAAATTAATGTTAATATTTATTTCTAGCTATTCCTGCTATTCGCTTTATCTTTTTTTGGTACAAAAACCAGAAAAAGGATATCGCTTCTATCAGGGCTATGAATGACTTGTCAAATATATGATAATTCCCTTTTTAAAAAAATAACAATTGCAATAACCTTTCAACATTAGTCAAAACTAATAAGCCCACAAACATTTATAATTAAAAAAGCAGCTCAAATTGAGCTGCCCCTTCTTCAAAATAAAAATTAAAACTGATTTTTGACAATGCGATTAGATCATGAAAACAACTGAAATAATGATTAATCAAAATGCACTTTTAAATAAGATTCTGTTTTGTTATAAAAAAGAAGATCACGAGAAATAATGCCATAATTAGCATCCTGTAGATTGCTAAACGAAAGTTTATAGTATCGTTTAGTCTGTCTTCTCTTTTCATTTTTATAAGGTTTACAACTGCTATAGGAATAATCACTGCAATTGACAGATACAAATAATACCTTGTATACTCAGGATATAATATAGATACAGTTAAAAGCAATAAACCCCATAGAAAGAAAGCAATATTTACTGGTGTGATATACTTTTTCGTCATAGTTTTAAGTTAAGAATAGCAATAAAATGATTTATTTTTAAGTCATCGGATTAGATAAAAGCAGCGCAAAATGAGCTGCTTTTAGTTCAAAATAAGTATAAAATAATTTACAATTGATAACTTGTCATTCTAAAACTACTTGCAGCACTTGTAAAAGTATAAATAACGTTAGAGTAGGTAATTTTAAAATTTTCTTTCTTAACATACAGCCCTTTTGGATTTGTCAATTCATTGTCTATATCTTTTAAGAAAGCGTATGCTGTAGGTGCTACCGTCCAACCTGCATCTTTTAAGATAATAGTTTTATTTGCAGCATCTTCAACAGTTGTCACTAAATGGCTTATAGCAGCTTTACCTCCATTAAATTGATATTGAATAAAAGTCTGATTAGCAGTATTATTAAAAACTATTTGCACTCTGGCAATAGACTGAGTTGCAGGCAATGTAGCATTTACTTTATTAATTAAGAATCTAAAATAATCCGAAGTACTTGGAGCTGTATATAAATTAGCTGCGATATATCCCAAAATCATTTGAGGATTTCCTTTTCCATTTAATAAAATCTTATAGTCATCTGTTACTATTGGTGGTGCATTTGTGTATTTAATAGTCGCTTTAACTCCATCTTTTCCTGTTGCCACAAAAGTATTATCTGTACTATTATAAAGGAAATCTGAAAGTTTTTGACCTTTAACCTCTAATGGAATCTTTGAATAAGCGCCTTTAGGATTAAATGAAAAAGCTAAATCATAACTAGTATTAACGGCAGGATCTAAAGGATATCCTGTACCAAAACGTGCATCGGTATTATAATCAAAATCATAGCTTTTAGTTGTTGTTCCGTCGTTAATTTCCAATAATCTGAACAGCGGACTTGTCATATCACCAGTAATATTATTGATAATTGGCGTATTTTTTGGTAAATCTGCCCAGTCTTGTGGCGTTGCTTTTACAAACCGCAGAAAATGTCCGTTCCTGTTAGTTCTAAAAATAATATCACCATTTTTTTGCCCATAGTAGTAAAACTGAAAGTCACCTAAATACCCTTTTGCAAGAAGCCCGGCAGTAGGATAATCAGCTGCATTAGACAAAAGATGAATTCTGTTTTCTGTTGTAAAGACTAAACTTACCGTGCTTCCTACCTGAATATCATATTGACTTGTATAAATTCCTGTATCACTATCAAAATCTGATGCCATATTTACTTTTTTTCCTGGCAAGAACTTAAATAAATGGGTCCATCCTCCTAATTGTGTACTATCTGTATAATAAACAGCTTTCCATCCTTCTCCTGAAGAAAGCAGCAAATCATTTAATTCTTTTTGACGAGCGCTTAATCGATCGGTTGCATTTTGATCAAATTTTGACTCTACCTCCGGGCTTGAACATGACCCCAATAGCAAGGCTGCAAAAGAAATCATTAAGCACTTATATATATATTTTGCTTTCATAATATTGATTTTTATAAAAATTTAATTTCCTTAATTATTTATTACAGCATCTGTATTTTTCTGAGCTTCATCTCTTAAAGCGTAGAAATCCACATTATAAGCATCTTTATAATATTTAACAACAATTGCCTCTTTTGCTTTAATATTAGCTTTGGCAGTTGCGTCTGTAACACCTGCTAGTATTGCATCATATTCTGCTTTTGAACTTGTTAAAATTGTAGCTGCAGTTTCAGCAAAATCCTCATAAATATTTAATCTCGCATAACTTGTTAAAAATCCTAATGATCTTGAAGTAGCAATTGCTTCATTGTACCATGTTGAAGTATATCCTGATGGTGTAAGTTTTGACCATGCCTGCTCATCAAAAGGTTTGGTCTGGTTTAAAATATGTACATATTCGTGCTGAATAGTATGAATAAATTGTGTTACACTTGTTCTGCTCTTCTTGTTCAGGTTATCAATCTGGAAAAGAGAAACTCTCTGTCCTGCTTCTGCAAGTCCTAATGTAACGGTACCATTTGTATTTAAGTTTACGCCTCCAACAAGCACAAATTCTCTTGGAGCAATTTTTTTAACAAAATTTACTCCCCCAATAGTACTATAACTATCGATCCAGATTTTCTTAACCACTTCCATTGCCGGCTGTACTTTTGATACTAAAGGCGGAAATAAATACTTGTTATTGTCTACCAAATTCTGATTCCACTCATAGTATACAGCGATATTATAAGGATCTAAGAAATTAGTACCAATCCATTTGTCTAAATCTGTTTTTACCGGTACTGAAAAATCTAATTGGCTTTCTTTTGGCTGATCCTCCTGAGCACAAGACGCAAGGAGTAAAACTCCTGCAATTACAACTGCTTTATATGTTTTGAATATTTTCATAATACTTTCTAATTAAAAATTTATCTAGGATTTTTTTCAATACCGTTATCTGAAGCTCTAAGCGGAATTTGTAACACCCTTCTTTTATCGTCTTTCTCCAAAATGTTACTTCTTGTTATTTTACCGAATTGAAGCGTATTATGGGTTACTACAAGATTAAAACGTTTAACATCAAACCATCTAAGTCCTTCACGAAGAAAATCTTTTCTTCTTGCTTCAGCGATTGCTTTAATATAAGAAGTCTGAAGAGGACTTAATGCATAGTATGGAGTAAACTCATTTGCAAGTACAGGATATTTTGTCGCTACTACTGTTTCATTCAATATATCTGTTACAGGATTATATCCAGTAGTTCTGGTGCCTAAAAAGTATCCCAGCTCTGTATTAACTTCTGTAAATCTGTTTTTCATTACTAATGCTTCGATACGGTTCAAATACAATTCGTCATTACTAAATAATACTGACGCTGTATAAGGTATCCCTGTAGCAGATGTTAAATTAGTATATTTAAAATACTCATAAAGCTTAGGTGTAAAAACATTTGTACCTCCAAAATATTGACCATTAGCTCTGATTAAATTGGCTTTACCCCACATGTTTGTCTGGGTTCCCAATAAATCATCTGATTTATTTCCCGGAAGACTAAATCTGTAAGTTGCCACTCTATTAGCAATTGAATTTGGATAATTGATCAACAAATTTGTCTCTTGTTCTACTTTGGAATATTCAATAGCCATTTGAGCATAAGCTACAGCATTAAAAGCGGTCCAGTTTCTGATCTTTGTTGGTTTAGAACCAATTCCTTCAGTAAATTCAAGTACTTTATCCCAATCTCCTTTTATTAGGTAAAAACGAGCTGCAAAAGCTTTAGAGGCATCAATGTTAAAATGAAATTTAGGTTCTTTATAGTTATTTGTAACATATTTCAAACCTTCATTGAGATCTTGTTCAATAAAATCAAATACTTCTTTAACTGTATTACGTTTGTATTTTGCTAATAATTCTGTTTCTGGTTTTGTTATATAAGGAACACCTAAATCTGTAGCTGCTGTTGCAGGATTATAACGGTTTGCCCAAAACGAAACCAACATAAAATGATTGTAGGCTCTTGCTATTAAAGCTTCTCCTTTTTGCGGATTTAAAGTAGCAGGATTTCCTAGTTTTTCAATAGCTTCTAAAGCTTGGTTTGCTGCAGCAATTGCCTCGTAAGATGCTGTCCAGAATTGACTTTCACTATCGGTTCCAATCTGGGTGTGCATTTCCCAGTTAAAACTTTCCTCATTAATGACACTGGTTACAACTGTAGACTCTGTGTCGAAAACATTGTCTGACATTACCTCTCCAATTGGAAAATAAGATTTGTTTGGATAAGCTGTAACTAGTAATTCTGATATTTTTTCAGGCGTATCTATTTGAGTTCTGTTATCTGGTACTTCTGAAAGAAACTCATCACAGCTGCTAAAGCCAATCAGTAATAATAATGACAGTGTTATTTTTATATTTTTCATAATCAATTTTATTGTTAAAATGAAAGATTTATTGCAAATGTATATTGTGCCGTAATAGGAAAAGCTACTCCTCCTGTGTTACGGAATTCAGGATCTTGTCCGTTTAATTTTTTGTCAGAATAAATCAACCATGGGTTAACTGCTGATCCTTTTAGATTAAAAGTGCTTAATCCTATTTTTTTCTTGAAATCATTTGGAAACTCCCATGCAAGAGAGATGTTTTTTAGTCTTACAAAATCACCGCTGGCAATTCTAACATCAGAAAAGTTATAAGTATTATATGCAATTTGTAAATCGCTCGAACCATAATTTCTATTCAATAATCTATCTGCAATAACCGGAACATTTGTGTAATTTTCGTCACCAGGATTGATCCATCTGTTTGCAAAATCTTTTGTAAAAACAGTTTGGTCCGTATAAGTATTGCTATACACTGGGTTTAATCTTACCTTATTTCCTCCAGATCCTACGATAAATACATACAACGTCAGGTTTTTGTACGTAAGTGTATTAGCAAGACCAACTGATTTATTTGGCTCAACAGATCCTTCATATTTCAAGTACTTTGTAACATCATTAGTGTCCTGGAAATTAGCATCAACAATATTACTTGTAGCGCCATCTTGTAATTTAAAAGTTGGTAATCCTTCATTATTTAATCCTGTAAATTGGTAAGAGTACAATGAGTTTCTAGGATGTCCAACTGTATTACCTCCATTTGTAGCAATTAAATCAAACACAGCTGGTTTGTTAGCTAACTTTGTGATTTCTTGATTATAGATTGAAAAGTTCAACGTAGTAGACCATTTAAAATCATGAGAAGCTATGTTTTGAGTAGTAATACCAATTTCAAGACCTTTAGTCTCCATATCAGCATTATTTCCTTGTTTAATTTCTTGTCCTCCAACTCCTGATGTAATTACATAATCGATCAAGTCAAACGCCTTACGACGGTAAACATCTGTAGTAAGTTGTACTCTGTTTCTAAACATTCCTAAGTCTAAACCAATATTCGTTTCATATTGTTTTTCCCATGTCAAATTCTTGTTTTGCAAATCTTCGATACGTATCGCATTTTCTCTATCGCTAGTATTGAAACGGTCTGTGATATAACTTTTATAAATAGCTAATGAATTTGTAGCTGGCCCTGCTGTTGCTGTTAAACCATAAGAAGCTCTAAGCGCCAAAGTATTAACAGCTTCTACATTTTTCATGAAGCTTTCTTCCTTAATATTCCATTTACCACTTACGGTATAAGTAGGCAACCATCTCGAAGAACCACTATCCCCTTGTCTGTTAGATCCATCATAACGACCTGTAAAAGAAGCTGTATAACGACGATCGTACGTATATCCTACTTTTCCAAAGAAACCAACTGTGCGCTCTCTTTCTGCTCCAAAATCATAATAAGAGTTTCCATCATTTATCAATTTTTCAATTAATTTAGGATCCGTAAAAGCGCTAAGTCCTTTTGCAAACTGAATTCCTGCCGCAGTAAAGTTGTCATTATTTCTGTCTACAGATCTAAACTCTGTACCAAAAAATCCTTCAACTTCATGTTTGTCATTAAATGTATTTCTATAAGTAATACTATTTCTAATATTGTATGAAGTCATATCATTAGTGTATTTTCTTAAGAAACCGCCATTTGGCAATACAGAAATTTTTGGAGCTGTTAAATCATTTGGGTTTTGATACAAGAATACGTTATCTTTCTGAATTTGAGTATTTAAAGTTTCACCTACGCCTGCATTGTAAGCAGCAACAACATTTGAATCTTCGTAAATTTTGTGTTCTCTTGATGTATTAGCATAACGTGCAGAACCTGTAAAATTATAAGTTAAGTGCTTATTGATTTTATAATCTATATCACCTTGAAAACGAATATCATTCACTTTAATTCCAAGTGTATTATTTTTCAATTCGTTCAGAATGTTCATTGGTGCCCAGTTGTTTTGATAATATTCGTAATTACCATTCTCATCATAAGGTCTAAGCGTTCTGCTTGTACTTAATACATAGTTGAATGGATTGATATCAAAATCTCTGGTGATTTTACCAAATACAACGTCATTTTTACTTTCGTAAGTACCAGGAGCTTCCTGATCACGAATAGATCCTAAAGTAGATAAAGTAACCGTTAATCTGTCATTAATAAAGAATGTACCTTTAATATTTGATGACAATTGTTTTACATTATCAGCCAAAGTCCATCCCGGATCTGTATAGTATCCTAAAGAGGCATAGAACGTATTGTTTTTTCCTCCTCCTGAAAAACTCAAAGAGTGATTCTGAGTAATAGATGGTCTAAATAAAACTTTAAACCAGTCTGTATTTCCTAATTCATATTTTTTTAAGAATTCATTGATATAAGGTTGCTCATTTCTAACTCCAAACTGACCGCTAGTTTCATTATAGCGATTAATTTCTTTCGCCAATATACCATAAACACCGCTAAATCTGGCTGTTAATGATGAACTTTGATCTAAATAACCTTTTGATCTCATTTCCTGAAAAACACTCATCGATTCCTGAGAATCTAAAATATCGTACTGAGTGTAGCTTGGAACTGTTCTTACTGTATTTTCTACAGAATAATTGATTTTTAAAGGAGAATCTCTGCGTCCTTGTTTAGTTGTAACAACTACCACCCCATTTAATGATCTTGAACCGTAAATAGAAGTAGCCGATGCATCTTTAAGAATTTCAATACTTTGAATATCATTTGCGTTTAATCCTGCTACAGCAGAACTTAATAATGTGGCTGAATTTCCTGAAGCTAAATCTGCAAAAGAAACATTGATGATATCTTCCTGAACAATACCATCAATAACCCATAATGGTTTAGTATCTCCAAAAATAGAAGAAGATCCACGTACTGTAATTTTAGGAGTAGCTCCAAAAGATCCTGTAACGTTTTGAACAGTAACCCCGGCAGCTTTACCTTCGATCATTCTGCTTACATCTACAACACCATCTACTTTTAATTCAGCACCTGAAATTTTGCTGACAGCACCTGTAAAGGTTCTTTTTGATGTTTTTTCGTAACCTGTAGTAACGACAACTTCTTTTAAGTTTTGTCCTTCTTCGCTTAAAACAATAGTAGGATTAACATTTGTTATACCAATTTCTTTAGACTCCATACCTACATAAGAAATTACCAATCGATCACTGTTAGTAGGTACTTCTATAGTAAATCTACCGTCAAAATCAGTAAGTACAGCAACTTTAGTTCCTTTTACCAATACAGTAGCTCCCGGTAAAGGGCTGCCATTTGCATCGGTAACAATACCTTTAATAACTGGTCCTGCAGTTAATATTTCAAATAAAGAATTATTAGCATCCGAACTTACAAAAGGATCTGTACCAGCACTTTTTTGAAGTACAATTTGATTGCTTACTTCTGTATAAGTAATGTTAAATGGAATTAAAATTCGGTTTAAAATACTTGATAGTACCTCCTCATTTGCATCTATAGTTACTTTTTGAGTAAGCTGAGGCAGTCTTGAGTTGTACGAAAATTTTACATGAGCAGACTTTTCCAACTTAGATAACGCGTTGTCTAAAGTTAAATTAGCAACATTTATAGTGACCTTAGTATCTAGTTTTTTTTGTCCACTTACATCATTTGCCATGGCAACACTTGAAAATACAAGCGCCAGAACAAACTGAAATAGTGTTATTTTCATGATTCGATGGAGTAATCGTTGTTTAACAACTGGTTTTTTCATAATTTTGGATTGTTTTGATTAATACTGATTCGAGTGTATTTTAAGAAACGTTAATGAATTACTCTTTACAGAGAGGAATTCAACTAATTTAAGTGTCGATAATGTTACAGCATTTCGGCACTTTTTTTTGCATTATCATCTTTTACATAGGCATTCATTATTGGTTTTAGTTTTTTAATTAGTTTTTGGTTGCTTTTTAAAATTCAAATCCAACTTTATAATTACAGTTATACAGTAAGATTAATTACATCCTTCAGATGTTATAATAATTTGATTTCCATTCATTTCAAAGCTGGTTTTATTGCCAATGCTATTGCAAACAATTTTTAACTTCTCCATTAAGGGCTGATCACTAAGTGAAGTGGTAAGATGACAATCTTTTAATTTATTCTTAGGATAATCAATGTCTACCAGATAAGCTTGTTCTATAGTTTGGAAGATCTGCGATACGGGAATATCAGTAAACTCAAAGCTTAATTGTTCAATATTGCCAACACTCCGTACCAATGTCTCGTCCTCGGTAATGTTTGTGATTTTGTTAAAACTTAAATCACTGCGTAAAAAACGTAATGCCTGATTTGGAAGTAAAATAACTTCTTCCTGATTTGATTTAGAAACTAAATCATTTGATTTTACCCTAACTTTACCGGTGCGCACAAGAACTTCTACATCAGGCTGGTCAGAATAAGCTCTGACTCTAAAACTAGTCCCGACTACCTTCGTGACGATTTCGTTTGCATAAACAAAAAAAGGCTTTTTAGGATTTTTACTAATTTCAAAGAAACCTTCGCCGGATAAATACACCTTTCTTTCGTTTCCGGTAAAGATTTTAGGATAACTTAATTTACTATTGGGTTGTAATAAAACAGAACTACCATCAGACAGTGTGATAATTTGCGGTTTATTCGAATTATTGGTTTGTTCTACCAATCCTTCACTGTTTTCATCGATAAGTTCTTTGTAAGTTACCACTTTACTTTGCGGACTAACCTGATTTTGATAAAACCAAATTGATACTAAGCCGACCACTAAAGCAGCTGCAACTCCGCTGAGGAGATATTTTCTGAAAAATTTTAATTTAGAATTATGAATTGAATGGTTTTGATTTTCTTTTTCTTCAATTTTAATCCATGTAGTTTGTAACGCATTGTGAATATCCGATGCTGACAAATTAGAATCCTGCACTTTCATAGCCAGTAACAATAATCTTGCATCTTCTACCAACTTGGCACGTTGGAGACTTTCTAAAGTCCATTCTTCCCAACCATCTTCATCAATTTTAAATAAAATCCATGACTGGAATGACTGGTCAGATAAAAAATCTTCAATTTCGGTATATTTATTACGTTTTTGCATCTAAAAATAAGGTTACAAAAACATAGAGGACACATTTCTTATTATATACTCACTAAATTGTGATTTTTTTTTATTTTTTTTAAAACAAATTTAACATGTAGTTAAAGATAGTAGTAAAATTAACGAAAAGCTACCTTTCCATTCCTTACGCAATGTAAGTAAACCGCGATGTAACAGATTGCTTGCTGATTGATAATTAACTTCTAACATTTCGGCAATTTGCTCTACAGTTAAGCCTTGGTGATAACGTAAATACAATGCTTCTTTTTGACGTGCAGGCAAATCATTTAATAATTTATTCAAATGAATAACTTTCTCTTTAGTAGCATAGTCGTCATCAATCAAGTCGTTTTCTACCGAAAATTCTAAAAGAAATGCAATAGCATCTGTACTCGTTGTTTTACGAAAAATGCGATCACGCTCATGTAATCGTGCAATTCGTTTACGTACACTTGATAACAAATAGGCTTTTACAATAACTGAGTTTTGCAGCCCGTTGCGATAGACCCAAATATCCGTAAAAACATCCTGCACGCAATCTTGTACTTTTTCAGCAAACGGAGAAAGGGAATTTCCGTAATTTACTAAATCTGCATAATATTTCTCAAACAACATTGAGAATGATTTTTCATCTCCATCTTTCAAGTTATTCCAAAGTGTAATATCATCAAAAGTCTTGAATTGTAAAATTTTGGTCTTCATATTAGTTTGGCATAGAATTCTTGAAAATAAGCACTTGGTTTTAACATAAAGAATACGTTTTTTTAACATTATCCTTCAGTTGTGTGCGATAAATATATAAAAGCAAATAATATAAAACCAATTTTTTTACACAAAAAAGGCAGCTTCTTTACATAGAAACTGCCTCTTTTATTGACCTGCCGTGCGTTAGCCCAGTTTACAGGATGTTTTATTATTTAAAAAATATTTCTATTTGTCAGATTTTACTACCATCGTTTTTAAGTCTACTTTTTAACAAATTTTATGCTTGATGTTCCTTTGTCAGTTTTTACTTTTAAAAAATAATTTCCCGTTCTTAAACTTGACACGTTAATTGATGAAACATTTTTAGCATGTGGAACCACAATTATTAGCTGTCCTAAAATATCATATATTGAGATCGATAATACCTCGATTGAATTCTCATAAGTAATATTTAAAACATCGGCAGCAGGTATTGGAAAGACTTTAAAATAATTAGAGAAAGCAAAATCCTGTGTCCCTAAAGTTTTAAATGTTGAGCTTGGTTTATTCGTTAGAATTGGAAAATTATAATCAAAATAAATATTTGCTTCATTTGTAAAAGAATCGCCCGTTTTTAGCGTTGGTAGCGTTTTAATTTTAAACGCTATATAGCCATCATTATGAGCGTCATCAAATAGTAAATTAATATTTTCGAAGATAAACTCCACTTTATTTCCATCTGAGATTTTAGTAATATACGAATGACTTGCACTGGTTGGAATTAATGTCGAAATATCAAATTTAGACAAATCGATCATGTCTTTTACTACAATGTTTTGCGCCTGATACGTTCCGGTGTTTTCAAAACGAATCAAATAATGAACATATTCGCCAATTAATTCCGGTTTAATAACATCTCCTTCTAAACATGTTTTATCATTAGGATCATAAGAACCAATAACTTTTTGACTTAAGGTAAAGGTGTTGTCTATTGGAGTTTCATCCATTTCTACAGAATTGATTGAAGCTGTGTAATTAAGAATATCACCGTTATTTACAGCTGGAGTTTCCATTGGGGAATTTACATTTAATACAAATGAAATCTCTCTGCTTTCAAAAGGTTTTAAATAAGTAAAAGCCCAGGATAAATTATTTAATGACTGATTTGAAATAGCAGGATTTGCACTAACCAAATCCAAAACATCATCTTTGAATATTAAATTAACAGTACCCGACTGAGATACGTTTCCTTTATTCTTATAAATTATTTTATAATTTGTATCAAAACCTGGTCTGGCGGCTTGCATTGAAATCATATTAACTTCTAAATCTTTATGAGAAGCAACTGCAGTAACACAAAAATCTTGTGTTATTGAATTTGATGCATTTGTAAAATCAACTTTTATTGATGACGGAGTGACAGAAAAATACTCTGGATTTTCAAGTATTGGCTTAATTGTATACGCTCCTATTGGTACTTGTACAATATAATTTCCTGTATTATCAGTTATTAAATTTGATGTTTTAGGGCCTGTAATAAGAAATTTTAAATTTGAAACAGCTTTGTCTGAAACATTGCAGCCATTATTATCAAGATCTAATTTTGCACTTCCTTTGATTACATAATTTTCCTCACCGGAAACAAAAGAACAATATCCTCCAACTACACAATTAGTGTAATTATATACCGAAATTTTTTGAGTAATTGCTTCAATTTGTGAGTCATCAGCACATATATACTTTAAATTAGGACAATTACGAAAATTAATCATATCGTATCCATAAGCTACATTATCAACATCATCAGCAACATCTTCTGCGTAATTTAAATCCTCGATACTACCGTTTTTTAAATTTATAGATTCTAAGTTTGGGCAACTCGCAATATTCATTCCCGCTAGCTTTTTTGAATTACTCAAATCAAATGTGTGTATAGCTGTATTACCAAACATTATATATTCAAGATCCTTCAAATTCGAAAAATCAACAAATTCTATTGGGTTCTTCGATCCAACTATGGTATTTAATTTTGAGTTGTTCGAAAAATCAATACTCGCTATTTTATTATTTTGAAATGCTAAAGATTCTAAATTTGGTACTTTGGTAATATCTAAATTTGTTAATAAATTAGTAGAACAGTGAAGCGTGGTTAAGCTTCTTAAAGTTTTTACATCTAAATTTGTTAATTCATTTTCTGAACAAGATAAAGTTTCAAGATTAACCAATCCATTTAAACTGATAGTGGTAATTTTATTATTGCGACATGTTACATAATTAAGCTTAGGAAAAACCGTAAGATTTAATGAGGTAATTTTATTATTACTACAGCTCAATTGTGTAAGATTTGGCGCTTCAACAGTGCTGAAATCTGAGATCTGATTATTTATGCAATATAAACTATTGAGTTGAGGAACATTATTAATAATTAAATCTGTTAGAAGATTGTGAGAACAACTAAAATCAGAAAGATTGGCTAAATTCCAAACATTCATTACTGTTAATTTATTACTACCACAATAAAGAGATTTAAGATTTACTAAATAATTTAAATCTAAAGCAGTCAATTGATTACTCGAACAATCTAAAAAAGATAATTTTACTAAACTTTTTAAATCTAACATACTAATTTTATTGTTGTTGCAATTTAAATCAATAAGATTTACGAAATATTTAATACCTTCTAAATTTCCTATATTTGATTTTTCGACATTTAAAGTTTTAATCTGTAAAGCTTCTAATTGATCAATTTCCCCATCTCCGTTTAAATCTATCTTAGTATAATTATTAGTTATATCAAGAGCTATATAATTAGAAGAATTAGCAGCGAGTAATTTTGCCTTAAAATTAGCATCCGGAAAATTAATAACTTGAGCGTTAGCCGAAGAAAACAGGCATAAAAATAATAATAGTAAGTAGTTTTTTATCATTGTATTAGTTTATTTTTTTTTTAATTTTTAAATATATAAAACTTAGAATCAAAAAGCCAATAAAAAAAGCCTTACTAAATAAATAGTAACGCTTTTGATTCATTTTTATGTAAAAAATAGCTTTTTTTTTAGAAAGCTACATTCCATCTTGGTAATTTTGCATTTGCATCTAAGAAACTTTGCAAAACTTGTCCTTCAACTGCAGTTGGAATTGCTTTTACATCTGCGTTAAAAGTTTCGTACCAAACCACTTCAAGAGCAGAAATACCTTCTAGCTTCATTTGTGCCGGCCATGAATATTTTCTTCCTGTTTTTGCAAATTGGTGTCCGTTTACGATTTTATCATATAAACCACCGTTTTTACTTTTCAGGGTTCCGTCATTCTGAACAGTTCCTGTAGAACCCACCATAATCAATTCTTTTGCATCACCTTCAACAGCATAAACTACAAATACACCTGCGCCTTCCGAAGCATTGCAAACTTGTTCTAAACTGTCTTCAATTGTAAAAGTAAAACTATTAGTTACTTTAAATTTTTCTAATTCTTTGTACATATTTCTTATTTTAAGCTTCTAAGAAACTAAAGTTCTAAGTTGCTAAGTTTTTAAATTATATTCCAACATTTTAAAAATGTAAAAAAGTCTCAACAAAATATTGAGACTTTTTGGAATTTATTATTTTAAATATTAGAGATTATCCTAATATTTCTTTTACTTTTTTACCAATTTCAGCTGGTGAATCAACAACGTGAATTCCGTTGTCTCTCATAATTTGTTTTTTAGCAGCAGCTGTATCATCAGAACCACCAACAATAGCACCTGCGTGACCCATTGTTCTACCAGCAGGAGCAGTTTCTCCAGCGATAAAACCAACAACTGGTTTACGGTTACCATCAGCTCTAACCCATTTAGCAGCATCAGCTTCTAATTGACCTCCAATTTCACCAATCATGATGATAATTTCAGTTTCAGGATCATTCATTAATAATTCAACAGCTTCTTTAGTAGTAGTTCCAATAATTGGATCTCCACCAATACCAATAGCTGTAGTAATTCCTAAACCTTGTTTTACAACCTGGTCAGCAGCTTCGTAAGTTAAAGTTCCTGATTTAGAAACGATACCAACTGTTCCTTTTTTGAAAACAAAACCTGGCATAATACCAACTTTAGCTTCACCCGGAGTGATAACTCCCGGACAGTTTGGTCCGATTAATCTGGAATTTCTTTCTTTAACATAATTATTTGCTTTAATCATATCTGCTACAGGAATTCCTTCTGTAATAGCAATAATTACTTTGATTCCAGCATCAGCAGCTTCCATAATTGCATCAGCAGCAAAAGCCGGTGGTACGAAAATGATAGATGTATCAGCTCCAGCTTGGTCAACAGCATCTTTTACTGTATTAAAAACCGGACGATCTAAATGGCTAGTACCTCCTTTTCCCGGAGTAACACCACCAACAACATTAGTACCGTACTCAATCATTTGAGAGGCGTGGAAAGTTCCTTCGCTTCCTGTAAATCCTTGAACAATTATTTTGGAATCTTTATTAACTAAAACACTCATGATATATATTTTATGTAGTTTTTAAAATTGTGATGCAAAAGTAAGGTTTTGTAACGTATTTTAACCTTTTTGCCTTTAAAAAAATTAAGAAAATTGACTCATTTGATAACCGCGATATAATTTATCATCTTTTATTTGCCAAATTGTAGCAAAATGAGCTAATAACATCTCTTCTCTTGGGTTTTCAATCGTTTTCACAAAATGAGAATATCGTATAGAAACCAAGTCTTCTTCGGCAATAATATGACTAATTCTTACTTTAGAACGAACATAAGCACGACTGAGCTCATTGGCCATGTCAAGCAGCAAATTATGATCCATCTGAATCAATCCTTTGCTACTGTTCCACTCTACTAACACCTCAGGATGCAAATAAGTTTTCATTATTTCACTATCAATCAAGGCATCTGACTTATAAAATTTCTGAACAAATTCTTTAATAGACATATTACTTCAATTTATTTAAAATTTCAGGAATCTTTTTGATATTGGCTAATTGTTTTAACTTTTCTCTTGATTCTTCGATCGGGGTTCCAAAATATGATTTCCCACCTTCAACCGATTTAGTAACTCCGGTTTGGCCAAGAATAACAGCCTTTGCTCCTATCGTGATACCACTTGTGGTACCAACTTGTCCCCAAATTGTAACTTCATCTTCTATAATAACACAACCTGCAATACCGGTTTGCGAAGCGATTAAACACTTTTTACCAATAACAGTATCATGTCCAACATGTACTTGATTGTCAATTTTTGTTCCCTCACCAATAGTCGTATCTCCGGTAACCCCCTTGTCAATTGTGCAAAGGGCACCAATGCCGACATTGTCTTCTATTACTACTCTTCCCCCTGAAATTAACTGATCGAAACCATCGGCACGTTTTTTATAATAAAAAGCATCAGCTCCTAAAATAGTTCCGGCATGAATCATTACATTATCACCAATTACCGTATGGTCATAAATTGTAACATTAGGATGTATTACGCAGTTTTTACCAATTGTAACATTGTTTCCAATAAAACAATTAGGCTGAACTACAGTTCCTTCTCCAATATTTGCAGAAAGCGCTATGGATACGGTTGTAGCCTGAAAAGGTCTAAAATGTTTGGTCAGGGTGTTAAAATCTCTGAAAGGATCATCAGAAATCAAAAGGGCTTTACCTTCCGGGCAAGCTACTTTTTTATTTATTAAAACAATAGTAGCTGCTGATTGTAAAGCTTTGTCGTAATATTTTGGATGGTCCACAAAAACGATATCTCCAGCTTCAACAACATGTATTTCGTTCATGCCTAAAACCGGGAAGTCTGGGTCACCTATAAATTCGCATTCAAGCAAATTTGCAATTTCTTGTAAAGAATGAATCTTTGGAAATTTCATATTTTATAATTAGAAAATTTGTCAATCAGAAAATGTGTCAATTAGAAAATGTGTCAATTAGAAAATAAAACGATTCAATTTCTGGTATGTATCAATTTTCTAATTGACTCATTGACAAATCATCCAATTAAAAATTACTCTTTTACGCGCTCCATGTAATTACCTGAAGCGGTATCGATTTTAATTTTATCACCTTCATTGATGAACAAAGGAACGTTTACAGTTGCTCCGGTTTCTACTGTAGCAGATTTTGTAGCATTGGTAGCTGTATTTCCTTTTACTCCCGGCTCAGCGTAAGTAACTTCAAGAATTACAGAAGATGGCATATCTACAGATAAAGGCAAATCAGTTTCAGTGTTTACCTGAACCATTACACTTGTACCTTCTTTCAATAATCCTGGAGCATCCAAAATGTTCTTGTTCAAAGAAATTTGCTCAAAAGATTCTGTATTCATAAAATGAAATTCGTCTCCTTCAGCATATAAAAATTGATAATTATGCGTCTCTACACGCACATCGTCTATCTTATGTCCTGCAGAAAATGTATTATCCAATACTCTTCCTGTAGTTAAACTTCTCAATTTTGTTCTTACGAAAGCTGGACCTTTCCCAGGTTTTACGTGAAGAAATTCGACGATTTTATAAATATCATGATTAAACTTGATACACAACCCGTTTCTAATATCTGATGTAGATGCCATTTTGTTTTGTTTTATTAATATTTTGTTGAATAATTAAATCGTTTATCTGTTTTTCGACTAAACGATTTAACAAATAAACGATTTAACTTTTATCTAATAATTTCCTGAATAACCCTTCATGATTCCTCTTGATGAATTTCGGATAAAATCTAAAATTTCATCTCTCTCAGGAGTAGCTTCCATTTCTGCTTCAATAATACTTAAAGCTTGTGTGGTGTTGTAATTCTTTTGGTATAAAATTCTGTAAATTTCCTGAATTTCTCTAATTTTTTCAGTACTAAATCCTCTTCTTCTTAAACCAACTGAGTTGATTCCTACATAAGATAACGGTTCTTTTGCCGCTTTTGTATAAGGCGGAACATCTTTTCTTACCAGAGATCCACCGGAAATCATAGCGTGATCACCGATATGAATAAATTGATGAATAGCTGCCAAGCCACCAATAACAGCGTGGTTCCCTACCACAACGTGACCTGCTAAAGCAACACCATTTACAATAATAGCATTATTTCCAATTTCACAATCGTGTGCTATGTGGGCATAAGCCATAACCAAACAGTTGTTCCCTAAAATGGTTTGTCCTGAAGCAACCGTACCTCTATTGATCGTTACACACTCTCTAATGGTGCAATTATCTCCTATAATAGCTAAAGAATCTTCTCCTCCAAATTTTAAATCTTGTGGTACCGCAGAAATTACTGCTCCTGGAAAAATATTGCAATTTTTACCAATTCGGGCACCTTCCATGATGGTTACATTTGAACCAATCCACGTTCCATCACCAATAATAACATTATTGTGGATTGTTGTAAAAGGCTCAATTACAACGTTTTTAGCGATTTTAGCGCCGGGATGAACATAAGCTAATGGTTGATTCATCTGTGAGTTTTATATTTTATATTAAAATAGTCTAATTTGGGCAACAAACGTAAACAATAAAATCGATTAAATTATTATTGTTTTCTTGCAATTTGAGCCATTAATTCTGCCTCTGTTACCAATTTTCCATTTGCGTATGCATTTGCCTGCATGTGACAAATTCCTCTTCTGATAGGAGAAATCAATTCGCATTTGAAAATTAAGGTATCGCCAGGCAATACTTTGTGTTTGAACTTAACATTGTCAATTTTCATGAAATATGTTAAATAATTTTCAGGATCCGGAACCGTACTTAGTACTAAAATCCCGCCTGTTTGCGCCATTGCTTCAACAATTAAAACACCCGGCATAACTGGAGCTTCAGGAAAATGTCCAACGAAGAAATTTTCATTCATTGTAACGTTTTTCATCCCCACAACATGACTGTCAGACATTTCTATGATTCTGTCAATCAATAAAAATGGAGGTCTGTGAGGCAAAACTGCCATGATTTTATGAATATCCATCAACGGCTCCAGATTTAAATCATAAACCGGCACATGATTTCTTTGTTCAATTTTAATAATTTTTGCTAATTTTTTGGCGAATTGCGTATTTACATAATGCCCTGGTTTATTAGCGATAATTTTTCCTTGAATTCTAACTCCAATCAAAGATAAATCCCCCACAACATCAAGTAATTTATGTCTTGCTGCTTCATTTGGATAATGTAAAGTAAGGTTGTCTAAAACACCATTTGGCTTAACTGAAATTTTGTCTTTGCCAAAAGCTTTCTTTAAATTTTCCATTGTATTTTCAGATATTTCTTTATCTACATATACAATTGCATTATTTAAATCTCCACCTTTTATTAATCCGTTTTCTAAAAGAGATTCTAATTCATGCAAAAAACTAAAAGTTCTTGAATTGGCAATTTCTTCTTTAAAATCGGCTATGCTTTTCATGGTTGCATTTTGAGTACCCAAAACTTTAGTACCAAAATCAACCATTGCAGTTACCTGATAATCATCGCTTGGCATCACTAAAATCTCGCTTCCTGTAGTTTCATCAGTAAATGAAATTACTTCTTTTACTACATAAACGTTTCGTTTAGCATTTTGCTCTTCAATACCGGCATTTTCAATCGCTTCAACAAAATATTTTGAAGAACCATCCATAATAGGAAGCTCAGACGCATTTAACTCTATAATAACGTTATCCAAATCGCAACCAACTAATGCAGCTAAAACGTGTTCAGGAGTTTGAATTTTTACACCTAATTTTTCTAAATTAGTACCTCTTTGCGTATTAACAACATAATTAGCATCTGCTTCGATCACGGGATGACCTTGCAAATCTACTCTAACAAAAGTGAAACCATTATTAATTGGAGCTGGTTTAAAAGTCATTGTAACTTCTTTTCCAGTGTGTAATCCAACGCCTGTTAGTGAAATTTCATTTTTGATGGTCTTCTGTTTAACCATTATTTCCATTTTTTGGGTTTATTATTTGTTTTTTTATTTCATCAATTTCGGACACAATCTTAGGCAGGTTTCTGAAATGAACATAAGATTTGTTAAAATCACTATATCCAAGCGATGGCGATCCTTGTAATGTTTCATCATCTTTAATGTTTCTTGCAACTCCCGATTGAGCCTGCAATCTAACATTGTTTCCTATAATTAAGTGCCCTGCGATACCTACTTGTCCGCCAATCATACAGTTTTCTCCAATTTTTGTAGAACCCGCCACACCTGATTGTGCTGCAATCACAGTATTTCTGCCAATTTCTACATTATGGGCAATCTGAATTTGATTGTCTAGCTTCACTCCTTTTCTAATTATCGTAGAACCCAGAGTTGCTCTGTCTATGGTAGTATTTGCTCCTATATCTACATTGTCTTCAATGACAACGTTTCCGATTTGAGGAACCTTACTATATACACCTTCGTCATTTGGCACAAAACCAAAACCATCTGCACCAATAATAGTTCCTGAATGAATCGTACAATTGTTACCAATTATGGTTTCAGAATAAATTTTAGCGCCTGCAAAAATATATACATTATCCCCAATAACAACATTATCTCCGATAAAACTGTTTGGATAAATTTTTACGTTGTTTCCTAAAACTACATTTTGGCCTATATAACTAAAGCTTCCCAGATATAAATTTTCTCCATATTTAGTTCCTTCAGATATAAAAGACTGTGCTTCTATTCCGTTTTTATTCAGTTTAACCTGATTGTAAAATTCTAAAAGTTTAGAAAAAGACGCATAAGCATCTTCTACTTTTATTAAAGTTGTAGTAATTTCCTGTTCGGGTACAAAGCTGTCATTAACAATAGTTACTGATGCTTTTGTCGTATATATGTAGTTTATATATTTGGGATTAGCCAAAAAAGTAAGTGATCCTTCCTCGCCTTCTTCGATTTTAGACAGCCGAGAAACTTCTGCATTGGGATTCCCAACAACTTCTCCTTCTAAAATTCCTGCTATTTGTTCTGCTGTAAATTTCATTGCGACAAAAATATAAAAAATAGATTTTAAATGTTAATTTTAGATAAGTTGTTTTGGAAAACAGATGTAATATTTTGTCACCAATTTAGATAACGATTTCAAATTCAGCTGATCAGATGCTTCTACAACATCCTCAATTGTTTTATCTTTTTTCAAGATTCGTATCGGTTCAGCTTCTTTACTGTAAGCCTGATTTTTTATTTTTCCTCTAAAAATAAAATACCCCGCTTCTAATTGTGTAATATGGTGGTCGTTAGCAAATTTTTCTTTTAAAGATTGAGATTCTTCCGCCGATATTTTCTCGGCGCTTAATTTAATTTTTAGTAAGTCTCTGTTAATTAGCATTTTACTCAAAGTAGACAATACAAAGTCCTCTTGCTTTTGCCAGGTTTTTAAAGCGCTAATAATATCAAAATCATCTAATTGCGAAAATAAATCTAATTTTTCAGCATCAAAATCCTCTAAAGAAACTCTGTTTTGCATAAAATACAAAAGCGGCTCGCTACAAGGTAAATTAATTCCTTTTAATGTTAATTCTTTGGCTCTTTTTAAAACATTCATCAAAATTAACTCGGCAACTAAACTTGTTTTATGCAAGTAGGCCTGCCAGTACATTAATCTTCTTGAAAGCAGGAATTTCTCTACTGAATAAATTCCCTTTTCTTCAATAACCAATACATCATCAACCACATTCATCATCTGGATCAAACGCTCAGAATTGACATTTCCTTCTGCAACTCCGGTATAAAAACTATCACGCTTTAAATAATCCATTCTGTCCATATCCAATTGGCTTGAAATCAATTGTAACATAAATTTTCTATGGTAATCACCTTTAAAAACCTGAATAGCCAGACTCAATTTCCCATCAAATTCATCATTGAGCTGGTTCATGAATAATAATGATATAGCTTCATGATTCACATCTTCCACAATGCTTTTTTCCATGGCGTGCGAAAATGGCCCATGACCAATATCGTGTAGCAAAATAGCAATGAGTAAAGCATTTTCTTCTTCGGTTGAAATTGCAACTCCCTTAAAACGAAGTGTTTCAACAGCTCTTTGCATTAAGTGCATACACCCTAAAGCATGATGAAAACGGGTATGATTGGCTCCGGGATAAACCAAATACGACATTCCCATTTGCGAAATGCGGCGTAAACGCTGAAAATACGGATGTTGAATTAAATCGTAAATAAGTTCGTTCGGGATTGAAATAAACCCGTAGATAGGGTCATTGAATATTTTTAACTTATTGATATGAGTCACTATTTGATTCTTTTTAGATCAACAAATATAAGTAAATAACTATAAACCACTTTGTGTTTTTCATTTAAAAATCGACATTAAATTGTCTTGATTTCCAGAGCGATACAAAATTCTAAAAAAAAGTTAATATAAAAATCACCTTTTGTTATTCTGAAATTTATACTATTTTTAATACTTTTTAAGTTCTATACATCTAAATTGCATTAAAATTAAATACGTTTATGGATAAGATAAAAATACTTTGGGTCGATGACGAAATCGATCTTTTAAAGCCTCATATATTATTTCTGGAGAAAAAAAACTACGCTGTAACTACTTGTAATAACGGCCTAGATGCTATTTCTTTATTTGAAGAAGACAATTTTGATATTGTTTTTCTGGATGAAAATATGCCCGGAATGAGTGGTCTGGAAACCCTTTCAGAAATGAAAGAAAAAAAATCAGCTACTCCGATGATTATGATCACAAAGAGCGAGGAAGAATATATAATGGAAGAAGCCATTGGCTCTAAAATCGCTGATTACCTGATAAAACCAGTTAATCCAAATCAGATTCTATTGAGTCTGAAGAAAAATCTGGATCATTCCAGATTAATTTCAGAAAAAACGACTTTAGATTACCAAAAGGAATTCAGGAAAATTTCGATGGAAATGGCAATGGTTAATTCTTATGAGGATTGGGTTGAATTATACAAAAAGCTAATATTCTGGGAATTAGAACTTGAGAATATCAACGATCAGGGAATGATTGAAATCCTTGAGTCTCAAAAAGTTGAAGCCAATTCGCAGTTCGGAAAATACATAGAAAGAAATTATGAAGATTGGTTCGCTCCAAAAGCCGATAAACCAATTCAGTCCCATAATTTATTCAAGGAATTAGTAGTTCCTGAAATCAAAAAGAAAGACAAGCCTATTTTGTTCGTTGTTATTGATAATTTACGTTATGACCAATGGAAATCTTTTGAAACTGTTGTGGCCAATTATTATAAATTAGAAAAAGAAGTTCCTTATTTTTCAATACTTCCAACTGCAACACAATACGCAAGAAATGCTATTTTCTCAGGTTTATTGCCAACAGAAATGGAAAAACAATTTCCGCAATATTGGAAAAATGACGTTGAAGACGGTGGAAAAAACCTCTATGAGGCTGAGTTTCTTTCGGCTCAATTAAAACGTTTGGGATTAAACATTAAAGAAGATTATTTCAAAATCACCAATTATGCCGGTGGTAAAAAATTAGCCGAAAACTTCAAAGCTTTAAAAGGCAATGATCTGGTTACAGTTGTTTATAATTTCGTAGATATGTTATCGCATGCTAAAACCGAAATGGATGTTGTTAAAGAACTTGCTTCTGATGATAAAGCGTACCGTTCGCTGACTTTGAGCTGGTTTAAGAATTCGCCGCTTTTAGAGATCATTCAGCAAGCGCAGCTTTTAGGCTTCAAATTAATCCTGACCACAGATCACGGGACAATTAATGTAAAAAACCCGTCAAAAGTGGTTGGGGATAAAAATACAAGCTTAAATTTGCGCTATAAAACCGGCCGTAGTTTGACTTACGAGCAAAAAGATGTGTATGTTGTAAAAGAACCTAAAGACATTGGTTTACCTGCAATAAACATGAGTAGCTCGTTTATATTCGCAAAAAATGATTTCTTTTTGGCCTACGTAAACAACTACAATCATTATGTAAGTTATTACAGAAATACCTATCAGCATGGTGGAATTTCACTGGAAGAAATGATTATTCCGTTTCTGGTATTTAACCCAAAATAACCAAGTATTCGGTCTAGATTAACAGTAAAAAGTTGTCGCGAATTTCGCAAATTACCACGAGTTATTTTTTAAATTCGTGAAAATTCGTGAAATTCGTGGCAAAAAAACTGACAACCATAATTAAACACAACAGAATGAATATCGTTTTTTCATTAGATCAAATTCAGGAAGTAGCAGAAAAAATTTTAGCGCAAAACCCAAAGAAAATCATCCTTTTTAATGGCGAAATGGGCGTTGGAAAAACTACTTTAATTAAACAATTATGCAAAAGTCTTGGCGTTAAAGATGCAACAAGCAGTCCAACCTTTTCTTTAGTTAACGAATACTATACTTCTAACAATCAAATCGTTTACCACTTTGACTTTTATCGGTTAAACAAAGAAACCGAGGCGCTTGATATGGGAGTTGACGATTATTTGTATTCCGGAAACTGGTGCTTTATTGAATGGTCTGAAAAAATCAAAAATCTCATTCCTGAAGAGCATTCAGTAGTTACAATTGAGTTGTTGGCGGATGAAAAAAGAGAGTTGAAATTAGGCTAAAAAGACCTCATAAAGATTCGTTAAGATCCCACAGAGAACATCAAATTATTTTACATCTTTGTAAACTTTGCAAAAGAATCTTTTATTTAAAAGCAATAATTAATGAACACTCAAAATACAGTAGAAATAATCCCTTTCTCTCCTGAGTTAAAAGAACCAATCAAAACCTTAAATAAAGAATGGCTTCAAAAATATTTTAGAGTGGAAGAAAAAGACGAAATAGTACTTTCGAATCCGCAAGAAGAAATTATTGATAAAGGAGGATTAATTTTTTACGCTAAATATATGGAGGAAATTCTGGGAACTGTTTCTTTAATGAAGATTGATAATACCACATTTGAATTAAGCAAAATGGCCGTTTCGGATAAAGCTCAAGGTCTCGGAATTGGAAATAAATTATTAATACATTGTTTGGCTGTAGCCGAAGAAAATAATATCAAAAAGTTATTTCTATACTCAAACCGGATTTTACTTCCAGCTATTCATCTCTATAAAAAGTTCGGTTTTATTGAAGTCCCGTTAGGAAATGTGAGCTACGAAAGAGCAGACATTAAAATGGAAAAAATAATATCTCATTTTTAATAATGTTAAAGAAAGCTATTTTCATTCTTTTAATTGTTCTGATTGTTTTGCCTTTATTCTACTGGAATCAAATATTAGGATTGTCTATTTTAATTCTTGAAACTCTTTTTATATTGTTCTATAAGAAGCAGACTATTTTTGTTAGAATATTTATTTCAGTTGTTATTTGCTTTTATTCCTATTGGATTTATTTTAATTTATCCGGTTTTTTGATCACACATTATTTTTCAATCAAACAGTTGGTTGAAAAAATGAACCAGACAGAATCAAAAATCTTTGAAATAAAAAATAAAGATTCAGATCCTAAAAATTATGAAATTCAAAAAGAAATGAAACGACTGGGATTTTATTACGCTTATATTGATGCTAAAAATAATAAAATCACGTTTAACATCCAGGGAAGCTGCTGGACTGGGACCGAATCAGCAGAAGAGGCCTTTGTTTATACTAATCTGACTTTTTTTACCGGAACTTCTTATCCAGTTTCAGTCTGGATTGAAGCAAATGGCGATTAAGAAAAAATTCGTTTATTTGGCAATAATGATTTCAAATTGAAAATTATGATTATAGTAACACATATAACCTGATTTTTTAAAACTTTTTACGTAATTTGTACTCTTAATTTTTGCACCACCCATGTCAATTACCTTAACTCCATTTACGAAGCAACAATTGTTGCCACAAGAAGAAAAACTTGAAATTGGCCGATTCAAAAGCGAACTTTTTATAGGAATCCCCAAGGAAACAAGTTATCAGGAACGTCGTATTTGCCTGACTCCCGATGCTGTAAATTCTCTTACCTACGAAGGTCATCGCGTTATGATTGAATCCGGAGCCGGAGAAAGTTCTAGTTATTCCGACAAAGAATACTCAGATGCCGGTGCGGAAGTAACAAAAGATACTAAAAAGGTTTTTGGTTGTCCGCTATTATTAAAGGTGGAGCCACCAACACTAGCCGAGATCAAAATGATTAATCCTGAAACGATTATCATTTCAGCTATTCAATTGAAAACAAAAAAGAAAGAATATTTTGAAGCTTTAGCTCAAAAAAAAATTACGGCACTTGCTTTTGAATATATTAAAGATGAAGACGGGTCTTATCCTGCTGTAAAATCGTTAAGCGAAATTGCCGGAACAGCTTCTATACTTATTGCTGCTGAATTGATGATTACAGATGAATTTGGAAAAGGGCTTTTATTTGGAAACATTACTGGCGTCCCTCCTACTGAAGTTGTTATTTTAGGAGCGGGAACTGTTGGTGAATTTGCTGCCAAAACCGCCATTGGTTTAGGGGCAAATGTGAAGGTTTTTGACAATTCGATTACGAAATTACGTCGCTTGCAAAACAACTTAAATCAAAGAATCTTCACTTCTACCGTTCAGCAAAAAGCACTATTAAAAGCTTTACGACGTTGTGATGTTGCGATTGGTGCTATGCGGGGAAAAGAGCGCTGTCCTATTATAGTGACAGAAACTATGGTGGAACATATGAAAAAAGGCGCCGTTATTGTAGATGTCAGTATTGATACCGGAGGATGTTTCGAAACTTCGGAAGTTACAACCCATGAAAAACCAACTTTCATCAAAAGTAATGTTTTGCATTATTGCGTACCAAACATTCCTTCCAGGTATTCTAAGACAGCTTCATTATCAATAAGTAACATCTTAACTCCATATTTGCTTCAAATCGCCGAAGACGGCGGTTTAGAAAGCGCTATAAGATGCAATAAAGGTTTAAAAAATGGAATCTATTTGTACCACGGAATTCTAACGAATAAAGCGATTGGTGAATGGTTTGATTTGCCTGATAACGACATTAATTTACTTGTATTTTAAGGGAACTTTAGCTTACCTTTGCAAAAAAATTATTTCATGAAGTTCGCACATCGTTTTGCTTATTATTTAGTTGGTTTGGTTATGGGATGCTTTTTTGTAGCCCTTGTCTTTAGTGGAAAAGACACTCGTTGCAACTATTTTCCAAATGCCCGTGTTTTAAATAATTTACGTACAAAACCTTTTCAATATTCTGAAAAAGCAATTCAGACTTTAAACGAAAAATGGATTGATACTGCCGACATAAAAAATACTTTAAAATTTGGAGATGTTGATTTCGATCAAAGTAATGTTCCATTCAAAAAAGGAAAACTTTATATTATCGAAGGAAAAACAGTTAAAAACCAGGAAATTATTCTGAAAGTCATAAATTACGAAAACAAAGCAGTTTTAGACGAGATTGTGAAGAAGTAATCTTTCCTGATCAATTGTCATCCGACTCAAAGAGGAAATTGCATCCAAATATTTAACAAAGTTGTCTAACAATAGGGTTAAGTACGCGATTCCTGTTTCCCGCAATGACAAGATTCCGAATTATTGATAGCTTGTGCAATCAATGTTTAGCTACCATTCAATCTCTTTCAATCCTTTTGATTTCAGAAATTCATTTGTTTTACTAAAATGCTTATTTCCAAACCAAAAACCTCTATTGGCACTTAAAGGAGAAGGATGTCCTGATTTCAAAATATGATGTTTTGAAGCATCGATTAGTGCGGCTTTCTTTTGGGCAAAACCTCCCCATAATAAGAACACAACATCTTTACTATTAGCCGAAATTTGTTTTATGACAGCATCGGTAAATTTTTCCCAACCTTTTCCCTGATGACTTCCTGCCTCAGATTGTCTCACAGTTAGAGTAGCATTTAAGAGAAAAACACCCTGATCTGCCCAGCGTTCTAAATTGCCTGTTTTGGGAATTGATATATTTAAATCAGATTCGATTTCTTTGAAAATATTTTGAAGAGAAGGCGGAAATGGAATTCCATCATTTACAGAAAAACACAATCCATTTGCCTGATTAGGTCCGTGATAAGGATCTTGTCCGATGATCACAACTTTTACCTGATCAAAATGACAATGATCAAAAGCTGAAAAAATCTGGCTTCCTTTTGGATAACAAACCTTAGTTGCATATTCAGATTTTACAAAATCAATTAATGCATTGAAATATGGTTTTTCGAATTCTTCATTCAAAACCGGTTTCCAGGAATCATGCATTTTTACGTCCATATCTTTTTTTATGCAAATTTCAGGATTTTTTTATTCAAATCATATTTACCAACCATAAATTTAGATATAAACTTTGTAGAATTGAATACTAATGTTTTCGTACTTTTGCGTGTACTTTGTTAAAGAAAATAAATGATATCCATTACCGAAAAAACATTACAAGACTTACAATTCCCTACAGTACTCGAAACTATTTCGGCGGGCTGTAACACAGATATAGGAAAAGAAAAAGCTTTAAAAATAACACCATTTAGAGACAAAGAAACTTTGATGCAGGCTTTGATGCAAACATCTGAGTACGTTTCGTCTTTTGAAAATAATAACGCCATTCCCAATCATGGGTTTGACGCGATAACACACGAAATCAAATTTCTGGCAATTGAAGATAGTTTTCTGGAAGTAGGAAGTTTTAGAAAAATAGCCACACTTTCGTCAACAGCTAATTTCTTGTTGAATTTCCTTAAAAAGTTCGATGATTATTATCCAAATCTTAACACAAGGGCTTCAAGAGTTGAGTATACTAAAGATATAGTTACTTTAATTGACGCCATTGTCGATAAATATGGTGAAATAAAAGACAATGCTTCACCAGCGTTGTTAAGTATTCGCCAAAATATGAATATTGTTCGCGGTAAAGTAAACCAGAGTTTTGGAGTTGCGCTTACACAATATAATAGTCTCGGGTATTTAGATGATATTAAGGAGAGTTTTGTGCAAAACCGTAGAGTTCTGGCGGTTCTGGCCATGTATCGTCGTAAAGTAAAAGGCTCTATTTTAGGAAGTTCCAAAACGGGGAGCATTGCTTATATCGAACCTGAAACAACGCTTCAATATTCTCGTGAACTAAGCAATTTAGAATACGAAGAAAAAGAAGAAATCACGAGGATTTTAAAACAACTATCAAATGCTATTCGTCCGTTCTTGCCAATACTAATTGAGTATCAGGAATTTTTAAGTGATATTGATGTAGTTGCGGGAAAGGCAAAATATGCTAACCGAATCAACGGAATCCTGCCGACTATTACAGAAGAAAGAAGATTGTTTTTCAGAGAAGCCTATCATCCTATTTTGTATTTGAACAACAAACAAAAGAATGAAGTTACGCACCCGCAAACTATTGAATTAAAACAAGATAACCGTATAATTGTGATCTCCGGACCAAATGCAGGAGGAAAAACAATCTCGCTCAAAACAGTGGGTTTATTGCAATTGATGTTGCAATCCGGTATGCTAATCCCGGTTCACGAACGTAGTGAAACTTTTTTGTTTGATAGAATACTAACAGATATTGGTGACAATCAATCTATTGAAAATCACTTAAGCACTTATAGTTACCGATTGAAAAACATGAATTATTTCTTGAAGAAATGCAACAAGAAAACTATGTTTTTAATTGATGAATTTGGTACTGGTTCTGATCCTGAGTTAGGTGGGGCGCTGGCTGAAATTTTCTTAGAGGAATTTTACCATCGTGAAGCTTTTGGTATTATTACTACGCATTATTCGAATTTGAAAATTCTGGCGAACGAATTGCCTTTTGCTACCAATGCAAATATGATGTTTGATGAAAAATCGCTCGAACCGATGTATAAACTTGCTTTAGGTCAGGCCGGAAGTTCATTTACTTTTGAAGTTGCCTTGAAAAATGGTATTCCGTTCGGATTGATTAATCGTGCCAAAAAGAAAATTGAAGTTGGGAAAGTTCGTTTTGATAAAACCATTGCAACACTTCAGAAAGAACGTTCAAAACTGGAGAAGACTTCTATTAATTTGAAAGAAGAAGAAACCCGTGCACGTGAAGAAAGCAAAAAGATGGAAAACATCAATGTAAAAATCAAGCAAAAACTGGAAAGCTATCAGGAATTATATGACAGCAACCAAAAGACAATTTACATTGGGCAAAAAATTGAGGATATCTCTGAGAAATATTTCAACAATAAAAACAAAAAAGAACTGATTGGAGAATTTCTGAAAATTATAGAAATTGAAAATTCAAAGCGTAAAAAAGCAACACCAAAAGAAGCCAAAGCCATAACCGAAAAGAAAAAAGAAGTTATAGCGGAAGTTTCAGTTCAGGTAGAAGAAATTCGAAAAGAGAAAAAAGAGAAAAAACTTAAACCTGTTATCGAAAAACCAAAGCCACTTTTAAAAGTTGGTGATCGTGTAAGAATGCTTGACGGGAGATCTGTTGGAAGTATCGATTCGATAGAAAAAAATAAAGCAACAGTAAATTACGGCATCTTTACTTCAAAAGTAAGTTTAGATGAATTGGAATTGGTTGAAGCTGCTAAGAAATAGTTTCTCGGTTTTCGGTCTCAGTTTTCAGTTACTAAAAATGCTAAAAATGACCAAAAATTAAAATAAAGCGATTTTAAAGGACATTTTAAAAAAGACAATTACAAAGATGGATATTTTTGAAAAAGAGCTTAAAAATAATTTATGAAAGCCATTTTTGATTCATAAAAACTATTTATTATTTAATTTTGATAGACAAAGTGAATAGTAGTGAAAAATGTTTAGTATTTAGAGTTTTATTATTTCATTGGAGAAATTGACAATATTATCATTTCCACGAAAGAGAAATCAAACACGGGTTCCGACAAGGATTGCAGATATTCTGAAAGAAATTATTAATGTGATTTCTCTGTCGAAATGACAAACAAGCTAAGAAAACTTAAAATTGAAACTTTTTCTAAAATGCAAGACTTACCAAAAAGCAAAAAAATAATCCTCTTCGATGGTGTTTGCAATTTATGCAACAGCGCTGTTCAGTTTATCATCCAACATGATAAAAAAGATGTTTTTAGGTTTGTAGCTTTGCAGTCAGAATTAGGGATTGAAATTTGTAATTACATTGGTGTTGATCAAACAAAAATTGATAGCATTATTTTATACCATCCGGCTGTTGCTTATTATTATAAATCTTCGGCTGTTCTCGAAATTGCAGAAGATCTAGGAGGATTTTATAGTTTAGTTTCCATTTTTAAAATTTTCCCAGAAAAATTTAGAAATTATATTTATTATTATATTGCTAAAAATCGTTACAAATGGTATGGCAAAAAAGAAAGCTGCATGATTCCCACTCCGGAATTGAAAGCGAAGTTTTTATAAAGACTGTGCTCACTGATGTTACAGATTAAACGGATTACCGACGACTTTTTATGATACAGAGAGAAGAAAAACTATAGAACTTGAATCCATTTACCAGGGTTTCGGCTTCAATCAGAGTGATGATCTTTTTTTTTATTTAACCGCAAAGAACACAAAGATTTACGCAAAGTTCGCTAATTAAAAAAGCCTCAAATTCAAAATGAATTTGAGGCTTTGCTTTTTTTAATCTGAAATTAGTTTCTGATTAATTTTTTGTATTTCAGACGTTTTGGAGTCAAATCTCCACCTAAACGTTTCTTTTTGTTTTCTTCATATTCAGAGAAACCTCCTTCGAAATAATAAACTTCAGAATCTCCTTCGAATGCCAAAATGTGAGTACAAATTCTATCTAAGAACCATCTGTCGTGAGAAATTACCACGGCACAACCAGCAAAATTTTCAAGACCTTCTTCAAGTGCACGAAGTGTATTTACATCCAAATCATTGGTAGGCTCATCTAATAAAAGTACGTTTCCTTCTTCTTTCAAGGTCATTGCCAAGTGCAAACGGTTACGCTCACCACCTGAAAGCATTGAAACTTTTTTGTTTTGATCGCTTCCGCCAAAGTTAAAACGGCTTAAGTAAGCACGGGAATTGACCTGACGTCCGCCCATCATGATTAATTCCTGACCATCACAGAAATTTTCCCAGATCGATTTATTAGGATCAATATTAGAGTGCGCCTGATCTACGTAAGCAATTTTTACCGTTTCACCGATAGAAAATTCACCGCTATCCGGTTTTTCTTCACCCATGATCATTCTGAAAATAGTCGATTTACCAGCACCGTTTGGTCCGATAACTCCAACAATTCCAGCTTGTGGTAAAGTAAAATTTAAATTATCATACAATAATTTATCTCCAAAAGCTTTTGCTACATTTTTAGCTTCAATAACATTGGTTCCTAAACGAGGTCCGTTCGGGATATAGATTTCCAGATTTTCATCCAGTTGTTTTTGATCTTCGTTTAATAATTTGTCATAATTCTGTAAACGCGCTTTTTGTTTGGTCTGACGTCCTTTTGCTCCCTGACGAACCCAGTCCAGCTCACGCTCTAAATTTTTACGACGTTTTGAAGCTACTTTTTCTTCAAGTGCCATTCTGCTTGATTTTTGGTCTAGCCAGGAAGAATAATTTCCTTTCCATGGAATACCTTCTCCTCTATCCAGCTCTAAAATCCAACCTGCAACATTATCCAGGAAGTATCTATCGTGCGTCACAGCAATAACAGTTCCTGCATATTGTGCCAAATGTTGCTCTAACCAAAGTACAGATTCAGCATCTAAGTGGTTGGTAGGCTCATCAAGTAGTAATACATCCGGTTGTTGCAATAACAAACGACATAAAGCTACACGACGACGCTCTCCTCCTGAAAGGTTTTTGATTGGCGTATCACCATCCGGCGTACGCAAAGCATCCATTGCAATTTCAAGTTTGGTATCGATTTCCCAGGCTCCTAATGCATCGATTTTATCTTGCAAAGCAGCTTGACGATCCATCAATTTATCCATTTTATCTGCGTCTTCGTAATTTTCCGGAAGACCAAATAAATCATTGATTTTGTTATACTCTTCTAAAACTGCCATAGTTTCGGCAACTCCTTCACGAACGATTTCGATAACGGTTTTATCATCATCCAATTGTGGCTCTTGCTCTAAATAACCAACGGTATAACCCGGAGCAAAAACTACATCTCCCTGATAATTTTTATCAACTCCGGCAATAATCTTTAAAAGTGAAGATTTTCCAGAACCATTCAAACCCAGAATACCAATTTTAGCTCCGTAGAAAAAGCTCAAATAAATATTCTTTAATACTTGTTTGTCGCTGCTTGAGTAGGTTTTACTCAATTTTGACATCGAGAAAATTACTTTCTTATCGTCTGACATGCTTATTTATTTTTTAATTTTTATGATTCAACTTTATTAAAACTTCTATTGAAATTTATTTTTTTTACTGCTCTTAAAAAGATTAAACCCTGCCTTTTAAAGCATTAAAAACCCAGGCATTAGCAAAAAAACCAACACCAACAGCTACAAATCCCCAGCCAGAGACATCTCTGTATCTAAAAGCGCCAAGACCTATAAGTAACAATCCCATAAGTACCATTATAAAAGTAGCCCATCCTAAAACGGTATTTTTATTCATTCCCATAATTGTGTAATTATTATTTTAAAGTAGTAATTTTTTTAGAGACGCAAATATCGTGAATTTTCATGGCTTAATTAAATATTTTGTACAGCATTTCTTTTAATAAATCTGCCTGAGGCAAAGCATTCGCTCCTACACCTTTGCTTTTAAGGTCGACATCACGTAATGCTCCTACGATCTGGCTCACTTTTCGCATTGGGTAATTCTTTATCGCTAAATCATATTCTTTCAAAAAATAAGGATTCACGCCAATGACAGTTGCTACATTTTTAGGATTCTTATCTTTAAGTCCGTGATATTTTAGGAGCTGAATAAAAAATCCAAAGACCAATCCGGTTGTCATTACTAATGGATATTCTTTAGGATTATGCGCAAAATTCTCCGCAATTTTATAGGCTTTCAGTTGATTACGTTCCCCAATGGCTTTTCGAAGTTCGAATACATTATAGTCTTTACTAAAACCAATATTTTCTTCGATATGTTGCGGTGTAATTACAGTTCCTTGCGGCAAAATAATCTGTAATTTTTCGAGTTCATTATTGATTTTACTTAAATCTGTTCCCAAAAACTCCACTAACATAGCATTTGCTTTTGGATCAATGGTATATTTTTTTCCTGCAAGAACACGTTTTATCCAATCACCAACCTGATTTTCGTATAGTTTTTTGCTTTCGTAAACAACTCCGTTTTGCGCTAATAATTTGGTGACTTTTTTACGTTTATCGAGTGTTTTGTATTTATAACAAAAAACAAGAACCGTAGTTTCCATAGGATTATTCACGTAAGACTCTATTTTATCAATTGTTCTGGATAAATCCTGTGCTTCTTTTACGATAACAACCTGACGATCAGACATCATAGGATAGCGCTTGGCCGTTGAAACAATATCTTCTACAGAAACATCTCTACCATATAATACGGTTTGATTGAATCCTTTCTCTTCTTCTGAAAGTACATTCTGCTCAATATATTCTGACAATTTATCAATATAATAAGGCTCCTCACCCATCAAAAAATAAATTGGTTTTATATTCCCGGCCTTTATATCATTAACAATCTTTACAACTTCGTCCATTCAATATTTTGTTTCAGGTTTCAGGTTTCGGGTTTTGATTTCAATAACTTGAAACATTAAACTTTGAAACCTGAAACTATTTTATATTTTTGCGCTATGCAGCAACTCAATTTTCCCTCTTATACTTTCCGATTCAAAAATAGCGAAAATAAAGTGTCTATTTTTGATGAAATCAGGAAAAAATTTATCATTCTTACTCCAGAGGAATGGGTCCGTCAGCATGTGGTTCATTATTTAATTGATGAAAAAAAATACCCTAAATCGTTGATCAATGTTGAGAAAGTTTTAACAGTCAACGGATTAAGAAAAAGATACGATGTGGTGGTGTTTAATCCGGATGGTTCTATACATATATTGGTAGAGTGTAAAGCCCCTAGTGTAAAGATTTCGCAGGCAACTTTTGATCAGATTGCCCGTTATAACATGACAATGCAGGCACGGTTTTTGAATGTCACAAATGGTCTGAATCATTTTTATTGTCAAATGGATTTTGAAAACGAAAAATATGAGTTTTTAAGAAATTTGCCAGATTATAATGAATAAAATAATATTAAAAATTAATAAAATTACTGTTGGATAAAATTGCTGTTGTCATCTTAAATTGGAATGGAGTAAAATTGTTAGAGCAATTTTTACCCTCTGTTGTTCAGTTTTCGCAAGGAGCTCAAATATATGTTGCTGATAATGCTTCGACAGATGATTCTATCCATTTTATCAGGAAGAATTTCCCGACTATCAAGATCGTTCAAAACGATGGTAATTATGGTTTTGCAAAAGGTTATAATGATGCCTTGCAACATATTGATGCTGAAATTTATGCCTTAGTTAACTCAGATATTGAAGTAACTGAGAATTGGTTGAATCCCATTATTGAAAATTTCGATCAGGAAAAACAGACGGCTATTATTCAGCCTAAAATTCTTGACTTTAAAAACAAGGAATACTTTGAATATGCTGGTGCAGCCGGCGGATTCATTGATAAATATGGTTTCCCTTTTTGTCGCGGACGTGTTTTTGACACTATCGAAAAAGATAATGGACAATACAATGATAATTGTGAAGTATTTTGGGCTTCGGGAGCCTGTTTCTTTATCAGAAGTGAAGTGTATCATGAACTGGGAGGTTTTGATGAGTCGTTCTTTGCGCATCAGGAAGAAATTGATTTGTGCTGGCGTGCCGCAAATGAAGGGCATATTATCAAATACAATTCAGGATCAACAGTCTATCATGTTGGCGGAGCTACTTTGCAACAAGGAAATCCCAAAAAAACATATTTGAATTTTAGAAATTCATTATTAATGCTAGTCAAAAATTTACCCAAAAAAGGTTTATTTTTTGTTATTTTCTTCCGAATGATTTTGGACGGTGTCGCCGGAATCCGTTTTCTTACACAAGGAAAATTCAAACATGCATTTGCAATTTTGAACGCCCATTTTTCATTTTACTGTATATCTTTGAAATATCTTAGGAAGCGAAAAGATTTTCAAATACAACAATACTATACCGTGAAAAGTATCGTTTACTTGTATTACATAAAGAAATCGCTTGTTTTTAAAGAAATCTTTAACAGTAATCAAAATATTAAGAACTAAATTTGTAATCAACGTTTAATTAAATATAATACCTATGAGAAAAATAGTAATCGCACTATCAGTATTAATGGCCTTAACTTCGTGTGTATCGAAAAAGCAATACGCAGCATTAGAAGCTAAGAACAAAGAAACCCAAGATTTATTAAACTCCTGCACCGTAAAACTAAATTCTTGTTTAGAGGAAAAAGCAGGATTAGCGGCTACAGCTGAAAGCTATAAAGCACATAATCAAGACTTAATAAGTACTTCTAAAGACTTAACTGTTTTGACAACTAAAGGAGCAGAAAATCTTGAAAAATCTTTAGAAAGTTTAAAAGAGAAAGATTTAAAAATATCTAGATTACAAGATGCATTAACTAAAAAAGACAGTGTAACATTAGCTTTAGTTACTAGTTTGAAAGGTGCTGTTGGAATCAATGATCCGGATATCGAAATTAATGTAGAAAAAGGTGTTGTATTTATTTCTATCGCAGATAAATTGTTATTTAAAAGTGGTAGCTATGATGTAACGGATAAAGCTAAAGGTGTTTTGGCCAAAGTTGCAAAAGTAGTAAACGATAAACCAGATTTCGAATGTATGGTTGAAGGTCACACAGATAACGTTCCTTACAAAAGCAACGGGATTTTGTTAGACAACTGGGATTTAAGTGTTAAACGTTCTACATCTATTGTACGTGTATTGACGAATGATCTTGGTGTTAACCCTGCTAAACTAATTGCAGCTGGTAGAAGTTCTTATGTACCATTAGTTGCTAATGATACTCCAGACGACAGAGCCCGTAATAGAAGAACTCGTATTGTTGTTATGCCAAAAATCGATCAATTCTATGATATGATTGAAAAAGAAATGAAAAAACAAGCGAAATAATTTAAGTTTTTACATTCTGTATAAACATAAAAAGCAGGTCAATTGACCTGCTTTTTTGTATTCTTAACTTCCTTAATAACCAATTAAACAGAAATTAAGAATAACATTCTCTTTAAACTAACTAAATTTTAACTAATCTAAGTTAGTTATTTTATTTACAATATTACACAATTTCAGTTTTTTTTTACAAATAGCTATTTTAAAATTATTTTACCCCATAATTCAAAGGCAACATATCGCCTACCTTCTTTTCTGAAATTTTACCTGAAAAAAGTATACTTTCAATATTGGAGTTATTTCCATACTTGTAGATATAAAAACTATCCGTTTGAAAAGTAATCCTTGATGCTTCTCTTTTATTAAATGTAATATTGTAAGAAGCTACTATGTCTTTTACATTTAAATTTTCATTTTCTCCTTTTGGTCGCGGAATTACTTCAACTTTTACAAAATCTTCTTCTTTGCTCATTTTGAAACATTTAACAGGATCAAGATTGTCTACATCATTAAATAATAAAAATTTCTTTGCTCCCCAATCGTTATTGGCGAAATTTCTAAAAAATTGCACTTGTGAGCCTTGAAAAGCTTTTTCTCTTCTCTCCAAAATTTCAGGTGAACTACCAATTTCTTCAAAACGGCTTACTCCTCCGTAAAAGTTTTTAATAACATCTTTAGAACTAATACTTAATTTGTTAAAAGCAATTTCAAAAACCACTAATTCAAAATTTATTTTATATCCTAAAGAAGAATTTATAATAGACAAGGGCTTATCTGAAGAAGCTCTAAAAATGAATTTTTCTTTATCGTATTTAAATTGGAGATCATCTTCATTATTTATTACAGCGGATTTTGCGTTATCGGTTTTGCCTAAAAAGTATTCTCTAAACAATTTTAATTTCTGAGCCCGGGTAAACAATTCGTTTCTATTAATAACAACTTCCTTAAGTTCATTCTTTGAAATTGTCATTGCAATGTTTAGCGGCTTGCCAGCATCCAGACCTGTAAGATATTCTGTTTGATATCCCATAAAACTTATTACCAAAATAGTATTGGTACCCGGTTCGTATTTTATAGTAAAATTTCCATTTGCATCGGAAATGGTAGAAATTGTAGTTCCGTCAAAATAAACATTAACACCTTCTAATGGGGTATTATCTTTGTTAGAAATCTTTCCTTTTAACGAATTCTGAGAAAATATCGGGGTAATGCAAAATAAAAAGAACAAAAAAATTATTTTTTTCATATAACAGAAATGGTTTGGTTAAATTATTAGCTAATTAACCAAACCATTTTTAATTATCCTAGATAATTAGTTATTTAATCTTACAAAATATCAATATCTCCTTTTCCTTCTCTTATAACTACCGGTTCAGAATCTGATAAGTCGATTATTGTCGAACCCACATTATCGCCATAACCACCATCGATAACAAGATCAACAAGATTTTGCCATTTTTCAAAAATCAATTCGGGATCTGTAGTATACTCAATTACATCGTCTTCATCGCGAATAGAAGTTGAAACTATTGGATTTCCTAATTGTTTCACTATTTCCAATACAATATTATTATCAGGAACACGGATACCAACTGTAGTTTTCTTTTTAAACTCTTTAGGCAAATTATTATTTCCCGGTAAGATAAAAGTATACGGACCAGGTAATGCTCTTTTTAAAATTTTAAAAGTCGATGTGTCAATCTGACGAACATAATCTGAAAGATTGCTTAAATCGTGACAAATAAAGGAGAAGTTAGCTTTTTCCAGCTTCACTCCCTTTATTTTTGCAATTTTTTCTAAGGCACGTGAATTGGTAATATCACAACCTAACCCGTAAACGGTATCTGTTGGGTAAATTACCAGCCCCCCGTTTTGAAGTACTTTTACCACTTTGGCAATTGCGGCTTCACTAGGTTTGTCAGGGTATATTTTTATGAACTCAGCCATTTTTTAGAATAAAGATGTTAGATTATAGAATAAAGACTACTCTTTACTCTTTTTATTTTTTTTAAGTAAATAACAACATTCCAATTGAAACAGATTTAATCTTAAATTTAAAAAAAACTTATTCTCTTGAAAAATAATAAAATTATGAAAGTCGAAAATCGAATCTTGTGATAAAAAATTGACTTTTTAAAATCTATTTTCTATCTTATTTTTTCTATTCTTTCCTATCCTACTACATCTAATTTAGCAAATCTTAATAACAATTTCTTGATTCCGCCAACTTCAAATTTTATTTCAGCTTTTTTATCAGCGCCCACACCTTCTAAATTTACCACTTCACCTTTCCCGAAACGTTCGTGCAGTACAATATTGCCAATAGTCAAACTATTATCGAACAAATTTGGTGCAGAACTATTCGGATTATTGCCGGCAACCGGTTTTAGTTTCCGAATATTTAAATCTGATTTGGGCTCATTATTTGTGTTATGTTTTACAGGAGGAGTTGACCCAATCGGTTTTGCCAAACGTAATTTTGATTTATCTACATCTCCAAAAATATCTCCGTCAATTGGTGATTTATATCGATAATTGGTTTCTGCAGGAGTCAAATATTCTAAATATTGTCCATCGATTTCTTCAATAAAACGTGATGGTTCGCTATCTGTCAATTTTCCCCAACGGTAACGTGATTGTGCGTAAGTCAAATAAGCCTGATGCTCTGCACGAGTTAAAGCTACGTAAAATAAACGACGTTCTTCCTCTAATTCACTACGAGTACTCATACTCATCGCGCTCGGAAACAGATCTTCTTCCATTCCCACCACAAAAACATGAGGGAATTCAAGTCCTTTTGCCAGGTGAATCGTCATTAATGCTACACGATCTTCATCAGAAGTGTCATTATCTAAATCAGTTGCAAGCGCTACATCTTCCATAAATTCAGATAAAGCTCCTCTTGCACCGTCAATTTCTTTTTGTCCTTCAGTAAAATCTTTTAAACCGTTTAAAAGTTCTTCTATATTCTGAATTTTCGCCATTCCTTCCGGAGTAGCATCTTTTTTTAGTTCCTGAACCAGTCCTGTTTTCTTCGCTACATAATCTGTAATGTAAAAAGCATCCTGATTTTGATCGATAACCTGAAAATTCTGAATCATCGTTACGAAGTCATTGATTTTATTTTTCGTTCCTGAATTTAATTTCAGGTCGATTTTATCAATATTGACCATCACTTCCCAAATAGAACGTTTGTAGTGATTAGCGGCAATTGTCAGTTTTTCAACGGTTGTATCTCCAATTCCACGTGCCGGATAATTGATTACACGAACCAATGCCTCTTCGTCTTTTGGGTTGATTACCAAACGCAAATAACACAAAACATCTTTAATTTCTTTACGTTGGTAGAATGATAATCCCCCATAAATTCGGTACGGAATATCTCGTTTTCTTAATGCGTCCTCCATGGCACGGGATTGTGCATTGGTACGGTATAAAATTGCAAATGAACCATTATGAAGCTGGTTCTGCATTTTTTGTTCAAAAATGGTACTTGCTACAAAACGACCTTCTTCAGCATCTGTTAAGCTTCGATGTACTTTAATTTTTTGACCAAAATCATTTGCTGTCCAAACTATTTTATCAAGTTTGGTTTTATTATGCTCCATTACAGTATTTGCTGCTTCAACAATGTTTCGGGTCGAACGATAGTTTTGCTCTAAACGAAACATTATTACGCCTTCATAATCTTTCTGGAAATTCAAAATATTATTAATATTCGCTCCACGGAAAGCATAAATACTCTGGGCATCGTCTCCGACGACACAAATATTCTGAAATTTATCCGATAATGCCCTTACAATCAAATATTGAGAGTGATTTGTATCCTGGTACTCATCAACCAAAATATAACGAAAACGGTTTTGATATTTCGCTAAAACTTCCGGAAAACGGGTCAGTAATTCATTTGTTTTTAATAACAAATCATCAAAATCCATTGCGCCTGCCTTAAAACAGCGCTCTACATATTGCTGATAAATTTCTCCTAATCTTGGTCTTTTTGCCATGGCATCAGCTTCAACCAATTCGGGATTATTAAAATATGCCTTTACCGTAATCAAACTGTTTTTATAGTTTGAGATACGTCCTAAAATTTGTTTTGGTTTATATACATCACGATCCAGCTGCATTTCTTTTATAATAGAAGAAATTAATCTCGCCGAATCCTGAGAATCGTAAATCGTAAAATTAGACGGATATCCCAAATGATCAGATTCTGCACGAAGAATACGCGCGAAAATCGAGTGAAAAGTTCCCATCCAAAGGTTTTTTGCCTCGGATGCACCCACAATATCAGAGATCCTGTGTTTCATCTCACGGGCTGCTTTATTGGTAAAAGTAAGCGACAAAATATTGAAAGCATCAATACCCTGGGCCATCAGATAAGCAATCCTAATTGTTAAAACACGTGTTTTTCCTGAACCTGCACCAGCAATAATAATCATTGGCCCGTCTTTCTTTAAAACAGGCTGTCTCTGTGCTTCATTGAGCTGGTCAATGTATTTTTGCATGAAATTTTTCTCCATAATTGATGCAAAAATAAGAATTATTGATTGAAATAGCTACTAAGTTGCTAAGGTTCTAAGTCGCTAATATTTTTTCTTTTTTTGTAGCAGAACAATTGGCTTTTTTTTTAGAAAAGTTGCTGAGCCGCAAAGTCACTAAGGCGCTAAGTTCTTTTTAATCTTAAAAACTTTTATAATTATTTCTATTGAATGACAAATAATTTAGACCATTTGATCTGGGGGTAATAAACTCAATCTTTTGATTTTAGAAGTTATACAGAGCTCGAAGTTTTTCTTTAAAATCCGAAAAATAGGTAATTCTACCTGCTTCTATATCTTCTTCGCTTTTTGCAATTCTTTTATCAATATCTCTAAACTATACCACGCAAAAAAAATCAGGTAAACCTTTTGGCTACAAAAAACTTAGAGCCTTAGCGACTCAGCATCTCAGAAACTTTATTTATAAAACACATCGTAAGCAAATCGAATCAACGTGCCTACAACCACAATCAAAAAGAAGACTCGAATAAAACCATTTCCTTTAGTTATAGCCAATTTAGCACCTATCCATCCACCCAGGCCATTACTAATTGCCATGGGAATTGCGATTGACCAAATGATTTTTCCTTTTATAGCGAACAAACAAATAGAGCCAAAATTAGTTGCGAGATTAACCATTTTAGCATTTGCGGAAGCGTGCAAGAAGTCAAAACCTAAAAGCGTAATAAAAGCAACCACAAAAAAACTTCCGGTTCCGGGACCAATAAATCCATCATAAAAGCCAACAATTATGCTAATCACAACGGCATACATAATTTGTGTTGTAGCCGAATGGTCTTTGGCAACATGCTGTCCGAAATTTTTCTTTGCATACGTATATATAAACAATAATGATAAAACCACAAGCAAAAGCGGTTTCATAAAATCATTACTCACCATGGTCAATAAAGTAGAACCTAAAAATGCAGATGGAACAGCCAGGCACATCATGATCAATAATAATTTCCATTGAATCACTACTTTTTTCAGATATTGAAAAGCGGCAAAAGCGGTTCCGGTAAAAGCCGGAATTTTTAAAGTTCCTACAACTGTCGAAACCGGTAAATTAGGCAGTAAAATCAATCCCATTGGGGTTTGTATCAATCCGCCACCACCCACAATAGCATCAATAAATCCTGCGGCAAAAGCAGCTAAACAAAGTAAAATGATGATATATGATTCCATTAATATTGTATTTCAGTCCCTTTTTAAAAGTTTTAGCAAAAGTAAACTTCCCTTTCTTTATTACAATAAATTTAAAGTGGATTTCTCCTCAAAAAGTATATTTTTGCTGAAAATTTAAACCAAATGGATTTTAATAAAATTATAGAGTTAGCCAGTTATACTTTACCGGCCATTGTTACCGGATTTGTGGCGTACAGTTTTTTTGAACTACACATTAAAAACAATGATAAAAAACGCAACTTTTTATTAAACAAAGAAGCGCATAAAGAATCTTTGCCAATACGTTTACAGGCTTATGAACGTATGACCTTATTTTTGGAACGTATTAATCTGACCAAATTATTGATCCGAATTGCGCCAATTTCAAACGAAAAGCACGATTATGAAAACTTCTTAATTGACCAAATCGAACATGAATTTGAACATAATTTGACACAACAAATTTACATGTCTGACGAATGCTGGACCATCATTACAACGGCTAAAAACTCAACCATACAAATCATCCGTAAAGCTGCTATGAGCGATCGTGTCGACAGTGGAGATAAATTACGTGAAGTTATCCTGAATGATTTATTAGAGAAACAATCACCAAGCAATGCTGCTTTGGGATATATTAAAAATGAGGTTTCAGAACTTTGGTAAAATCTGTTACACTTTTTAGTCCGGATATAGTATATTCAAAATTGTTTCTGTCCAATTTTCATCTGTTTCAGAAATTATAATGGTTTTGAATCCGTTTTTTTGCCCTTCCATTTCAACTCCAATTGAATCATCTACGTGTATATCAATGTTAAATAGTGGAGGGAACTTTGAGCAATGAATATTTTTTTTGCTAATTCTTCTGTTGTGTTTCTGTTGGTTTATTACAAAATCAACAGAAATTCCATAAGAATAAAACATCCACTTTATTCGTGATTCACTTCTGTACGAAGTTGTATAAATATAAATTTGATGTTTTTGTTTTTTTATTTCTTTAAATAGACTTATCGTTCCTTTTCTTATCCCTTCAATACCTAAAAATTGCTGCAATAAATTAGATTTTTCTAATTGGAAATTATTTTTAGATATTAACGTGTCGTCCAGATCAAAAGAAATTATCATATCTAATTCTTCCTATTCATTTGTTATCGATTATCACTCATAACCTCAGATTTATTCTGAGCATATTCATACCCTTGTTCCCACCATTCTTTCATGACTTCTTTATTAAAAATAAGGGCATTATCCGTCAGTTTAGTTGGGGTATAATATAAGTTAAGTTTTACATTTTTATTGTTTGCCATCAATTTTCCTATAGCAATATCATGTTTTTCAACCTGATCTAAGGCAATTCGGAACAGATCAATCATTAGAGAGAACGGGTTTTTACCAATGACGGTTTTGGTCATGTTTACTTCGGTTTCCAGGATAATGACGTCAATTTCGGTTGCGCCGCGATTTATAGCTTCACGGATAGGGACCAAACTTGAAAATCCACCATCACCATATTCGTAATTATTTTTTTCTACCAAACTCATAAACGGAACATAATTACTGGAAATCCAGGACCAATCACAGAATTCCTCATAGGTACAGTCTTTTACCGATTTATATTCCGATTCATTCTTAGTAAAATTTGTTACTGTAACCACGACATCACTTTTGAGTTTCTTAAGATTATTAAAATCTGATAGTGAAAAGTTTGCTTTAATATATTTGCGTAACCCTTTGCTTTCGCCAAAAGTTCTTTTTCCTTTAAAAAATTGACGTAAAACGTTGAAATGATTGATTGTCACAATATCAATTCCATCTTTGACTTTGATTACAAATGGGCAAATATTAAAAATCCCACTCATTGTAACATTGGTATAAATGGAGTGAATTTGTTTAATATGACCAAGCGCTAAATGCGGAATAAGCAAGCTTCCTGTCGAAGTTCCCAGAAACAAATCGTATTTGTGATTCTTTTCTTCTATTAGATACTGCGCTACGCCCCCGGCAAATGCGCCTTTACTTCCTCCACCAGAAATAACCAATGCTCTCATAAATATATTGTAGGTTTTGTTTTTTGGAAAAAGAATCAAGAATCAAGAAAATAGACCAAATAATCTATCCTCTTTCTTCTATCCTCTTTCTTCTATCCTCTTTCTTCTATCCTCTTTCTTCTATCCTCTTTCTTCTATCCTCTTTCTTCTATCCTCTTTCTTCTATCCTCTTTCTTCTATTCTCTTTCTTCTATTCTCTTTCTTCTATTCTCTTTATTCTATTCTCTTTATTCTATTCTCTTTCTTCTATAAATCACTCTCTCAGCAAACGATTCAATTGAAACTGTTCATCGGGGTTCAAATTACTCAAAATTCTTTCAAACGAAGCACGCATTTCAGAATTTTTTAATAAAAGCCGAATTGAATCTCTGCCAAATTTAGAAAATTGCCACATATGATGTGTTGTTGCATTTACTAAATTCGTCAATACCTGATCGTTTATAATTTTAAAAGATAATAATTTTTCAAGTGCATTTTGTCGGGTTGTAGCTTCATATTTTGTAGACGAAAAAGAAATTAATTCTTCAATCAGGGCTTCTGGATTGTCGCTGTAGTCAGGAGTTGATAATGCCAATGATAGCCATAATGTTCGAAGATTAAAATCGTTAAAACCAATCCAGTTTTTAGATTCATTCAGATATTGGACTCTATGATCCGGAAAATTTTTCCATAAATAATACAAAGCAATTTCCTGGGTTTGATACGACCTGTCATTCAGTAAAGTTTCGTAACTAGTTCTAAAATCTTCCGGAATCTTAGGCAAAGAAGCTGCAACAGCCTGTCTGATTTGCAAGTTGTTTGTCTGTAAAGCTATTCGCAAAAGTTCTTTTTTAGCTTCGTATTTTTCAGGTTCTAATTGGCTTACGATTGCTTCTTTTACCGTTTCGTAAACATTAGATTCTAAAGTCTTTCTTAAAAATTCTTCTTTCTCTGCGAAAGGAGTCTTCTTTAGTCTGTCAACTTCCAGTCGAACCTGAATTGCTTTATTTTTGCTCAATAAGGCATTCGCTGTCGGCGTATCAAAAGCAGTTGATTCTAACCATGTTTTCTGAAATTTATCCAAATCAAAATCAGATACTTTTTTAATTTCATCAAAGAAGTTTTGCGTATTCACGGTTTGATAAGCATATTTTTTTAAATAACTCTTTACAGCTTTTTTGAATGCCTTATCACCAATTGATTCATGCAAAACAAACAATGCCCAAGCGCCTTTTTCGTAAAAAGTCAACGAACTCGCTTTGGCATTCAAGACCGGAATAGTATCCGTTCTGGATGCAAACTTTATCTGTTGCGCTGTCTGATACAATTTCGAATAGAAAAAATCATCCCCGTAAATCTCTCTTTCTGCCAATGCTGCATAATAGGTTGCAAAACCTTCCTGAAGCCAATGATGCGTGCTGCTTTCGGCTGTAATTAAATCTCCAAACCAATGGTGTGCCAATTCATGTGCATCAACATTTGTATAATTACGATCTTCAAAACCTATTGAATCTACCACATAACGTGTTGCAAAAAGAGTTGTTGTCGTATTTTCCATTCCCGCATATAAGAAATCGCGAACCGGAATTTCCCTGTAAACTTCCCAAGGATACTTTACTCCTATTTCCTTCTCTAAAAAATCAAAAATACGTTTTGAGTATCTGTAAGTTGGCTCAAACCTATTTGCATCTTTATTTTCCAGATAATATTCTAACGGAATTTTAGATTTTGCTTTAAATTCTTTTTTATCATATTTTCCAATAGCCAGCATTAATAAATAAGAACTCATTGGATTTTCCATTTGGTATTGCCAATGAACTGAATTTCCATCTGTTTTCTTTTCTTTTAATACTCCATTCGAAACGACCTGATACTCTTTATTATAACTGATCCCCAGACTAAAGATTACTTTTTCGTTTACATCGTCAAAACTCGGAAACCAGTTACTGGTATACCTACCCTGTCCCTGTGTCCAGATTTGCACTTCAGAGTTTTCAATAGCAACAAAATATAAAGCTTGTTTGGGTTTAACCGAATATTCAAAAGTCAAATGATTTTCTCCTTTTTGAAAATTACCAATAATTTGCAATTCCTTTCCTGTATTGATAAAAACAGCCTCTTTCTGATCGATCTGAACACGAGAAAATTCCATGTTTTTAGCATCAATTTTAATGGTATCTACAGGTTTTAAAACCTTAAACTGATAATCCACAGTTCCTGAAACTGATTTTTCGGTTGCGTTTAATTTCAATTGCCCGTTAACCGATTTAAAATCGATAAATTGAGTTTGTTGTGCAAATCCGAAACTGGTAATAAATAGAAAGATGTATTTCATTGAAATAAATTTGAAGGCAAAAAACCAAAGTTACAAAGGTTTCACTAACAAATCGAATGAAATTTGTAAGTTTACCATAGAAAATTATAACAACGTGTCAACACTTAAAAAAGCCTTGTTTAACTGGAGCAGCGGAAAAGATTCTGCTTTAGCATTATACAAAACATTACAAAATCCTGATTTTAAAATCGAATATTTATTAACGAGCGTAAACCAGCAATTTCAACGAATTTCAATGCACGGCGTTCGTGTTGAATTACTTGAAGCGCAAGCTAAAAGTATTGGTATGCCTCTTAAAATAATGCAAATTCCAGAAATGCCAACCATGGAAGTGTATGAAGATGTGATGACTGAAACTTTAACTGAATTAAAAAACGAAGGCATTACGCATTCTGTTTTTGGTGACATTTTTCTGGAAGATTTACGTAAATATCGTGAAGATCAATTGGCAAGAATTGACTTTGAAGGTGTTTTTCCACTTTGGAAAATTCCAACGCAGGATCTTATTCGGGAATTTATTTTGTTAGGTTTTAAAACCATTGTTGTTTGCGTAAACGAACGTTATTTAGACAAAAGTTTTGTTGGCCGTGTAATTGATCAGGATTTTATCAATGATTTGCCTGAAAATGTAGATGTTTGCGGTGAAAATGGGGAATTTCATACTTTTACTTTTGATGGTCCCATTTTTTCAGCACCTATAGCTTTTGAAATTGGAGAAATCGTTTATCGTAAATATGAAAAACCTAAAACTACGGATGCATCCAATACTGCTTGCGATACCAATACAAATGATGCTTTTGACTTTGGATTTTGGTATTGTGATTTAATTCAGAATTAAAATATTAATTTTATTCCAAACATATTGATATGCCAACAAAAGAGGTCAGCCTGGAGATAAAAAAAGTTATCCTGTTCTTAAATGAAATAGGGATTGATATAATTGAAAAAGAATTGGACGGCACTTTTTTACCCGGATTAAGTTTAGGTCCAAATTGCATCTATATCGATTATGATAAATTATTATATCCGGGAGATATTTTGCATGAAGCGGGACATTTAGCTGTTACAACTTCTTCTGAAAGAAAAATAGCAGGTACAAGTGAAATGTCCCCCGAATGGCCTACTCAGTCTGAAGAAATAGGTGCTATTTTATGGTCATTTGCTGCTGCAAATCATTTGCAATTACCACTTGATTTTGTATTTCATCCTAATGGCTACAAAGACGAATCAGATTGGTTTATTTCTAATTTTAGTGATAAAAATTATATTGGTTTGCCTTTTCTGGAATGGATTGGGCTTTGTGTGGGCAAAGATCGTGCTCTTAAAGAAGGAAAAGAACCTTTTCCGATCATGCAAAAATGGTTGAGGGATTAATCTATAAATTAGAAAATGAGTCAATTGGGTAATTTTATTATCATAATTTTAAAACTATCCAATTGACTCATTTTCTAATTGGCTAATTATTCTCCATACATTTCAAGTAAATTCGTCACTGTATTCCAATTTCTGATGGTTGCTGTGACATTCAGTTTTTTCTCAATGTATTTTTGATCAAATCTTGTTTTTCCTGCGCCAACAGCATATTTAATAAAGATTCTGTTTCCGTCAATACTCGCTTCATCAGGTTTGAACTGACTGATTTTTAAATCGTTTATATTTTCACTTTTCAGGGCAACAGAAACAAAAGCAACGTAAAGTTTTTTAGTATCTGCATCTTTTTCGTTTAAAAAAGGACTGTTCTTAAAACACAATTGCAGATCTTCTTTTGTAATAACAATCGTAGGAACTTCATGTCCAAAAACCTTGAAAATTTCCTGTTTGATCATAAAGCCCACTTTCGAAGCGCTTTCCTCTTGGGAATCAACAAAAACATTTCCGGATTGCAAATAAGTGCGTACGTTTTGAAATCCGATATTTTCTAACATCGTTTTCAAAGCTTCCATCTTCATCATATTGTGACCGGAAACATTAATTCCTCTTAAAAGTGCTAAATGTGTTGTCATTTTTTCAAAAATTAAATAAAAAAACAAAGAGCATTTAATTATTTAAATACTCTTTATTTTTCTGCAAACTTAAAGCTTTTTTACTATTCTTTTTTAAAAATCAAACCCCAGCCGTCGCAATTTTGCCAGTCACTTGCTAATGTGTTGTCTTTATTAAGATGAAGATTTTCAGTTTGGTGCCCGTTGCAACTTTCGACTATGGAGCTGCTTTCTTTATAATTTAACTCGAAAAGGGTTTCGTTAGGAGGTGTAGTAATTTTAAATGTCCCAACGGCTGTTATAGTTGTATTATTTTCAGTCTTTGTTTTCGAAAATGTTCCGTCAGTATTAAAAATATAGGTCTCCTTCCATGCCATATTAGAAGTGGTATTGGTTACAAAATTACCAGTTATTTTTACTAAAGTCCATTTTCCGTAATACTCAGTTTCGACAGAAGATGAGGATTTTACATTATCACTTGAACAAGAAACAAGACTTAACATTAGAATGCAGATAATTACTAGTTTTTTCATTTATTTTTGGTTTTTTAAGTATTAATATACTTAATAGATTGTCATTGTGTTAAATGGTTGCGTTAATTTTCAACTAAAGTTATAAGAAACACTTATTTATTTTTCATACCAATGAAGACGGGCTTTGCGATCCGAATAAAAATAATTAAAATCATCCGGAAAACAGATAAGTAATCTTTTAAAGACTTTATTTCGAAAACAAATAACACTTTCAAATTTCCCAATTAAAATCTATCTTCGCTTAGCAAAAGAAAAGAGAACATAGAGCAAAGAATATAGAGCAAAATCTTTTTCTTTACTCTATATTCTTTATTCTTCAGTCAACAATCTAAACTTTAAAATTTTTAATGTCTAATAATCTGCTTGAAACTCCGATAGAATACCTGAAAGGCGTTGGCCCCAGTCGTGGTCAGTTGCTGCGCAAGGAATTAGGAATTCATAAATACGGAGATTTAGTTAATTTTTTTCCGAACAGATACATTGACAGAACCCGCTATTACAAGATTAATGAACTGCAAAATACAGGTTCTGAAGTTCAGATTATCGGAAAAATCATCAACATAAAAACGGTTGAGTTTGCTAAAAACAAAAAGCGTCTGGTGGCTACTTTTGTAGATGACACGGGCCAAATTGACCTGAATTGGTTTCAGGGCCATAAATGGATTCGTGAAAGCTTAAAACTCAATGAAGTTTGTGTGATTTTTGGAAAATGCTCTTTGTACGGAAGTCAGTTTAGCATGGCACATCCTGAAATTGAATTGTTGAGCGAGCACGAAAAAAGCCTTCGTTCCGCTATGCAGCCCGTTTATCCTTCAACCGAAACATTGACCAATCGTGGAATTTCAAACCGAACCATTAATAAGTTAATGGAACAATTGTTTCTTGAAACCCATGCATTATTTACAGAAACTTTCCCGGCATATCTGATTGAAGAATTAAAGCTAATCTCGAAAAGAGCTGCTTTGTTCAATATCCATTTCCCAAAAAATGCTGACGCTCTGGCGAAAGCCCAATTTAGATTGAAATTTGAAGAATTGTTCTTTATTCAATTGCAATTGATTACCAAAAACCTGATTCGGAAACACAAAATAAAAGGGTATCCTTTTTCAAAAGTGGGTGAATTTTTTAATGATTTTTATCAGAATCATTTACCGTTTCAACTTACAAACGCTCAAAAAAGAGTGGTCAAAGAAATCCGTTCGGACATGGGAAGTAATGCCCAAATGAATCGATTGTTACAAGGGGATGTAGGTTCAGGAAAAACGATTGTAGCTTTTTTAAGTATGCTGCTCGCTATAGACAATGGCTTTCAGGCTTGTCTGATGGCGCCTACTGAAATTCTTGCCAATCAGCATTTTATTGGCTTATCAGAGCTGGCTGAAACATTAAACATCAACATAAAAATCCTTACGGGTTCCTCTAAAATCACAGCCCGAAGAGTCATTCATGAAGAACTTGAAAACGGAAGCTTGCATATTATAATAGGTACTCACGCTTTATTAGAAGACAAAGTAAAATTCAAAAACTTAGGCTTGGCTGTAATTGATGAGCAACATCGATTTGGAGTTGAACAAAGGTCTAAATTGTGGAAGAAAAATGAAATTCCACCACACGTTCTGGTTATGACCGCCACTCCTATTCCGAGAACTTTAGCGATGAGTTTGTATGGCGATTTAGACATCTCAGTAATTGATGAATTACCACCTGGCAGAAAACCAATTCAAACTGTACATCGTTTTGATAGTAATCGTTTGAAAGTATGGAAATTCCTGAGAGACGAAATTGCGCTGGGAAGACAAATCTATATTGTTTATCCGCTGATTCAGGAATCAGAAAAAATGGATTATAAAGATTTAATGGACGGTTACGAAAGTATCTCGCGTGACTTTCCATTGCCTCAATATTCGATTTCAATATTACACGGAAAAATGAAACCGGCAGATAAAGATGCAGAAATGAAACGCTTTTCTGAGGGTAAAACCAATATAATGGTTGCAACAACTGTAATTGAAGTTGGTGTTAACGTACCGAATGCCAGTGTAATGATTATCGAAAGTGCTGAACGTTTTGGATTATCCCAGTTACACCAGTTGCGTGGTCGCGTAGGTCGTGGTGCTGAACAAAGTTATTGCATTTTGATGACAAGCCATAAATTGAGCGCTGACAGTAAAACAAGAATGGAGACCATGGTTCAGACGAATGATGGTTTCGAAATTGCCGAAGTTGATCTTAAACTTCGTGGTCCCGGAGATTTAATGGGAACGCAACAAAGCGGTGTTTTAAATCTTCAAATTGCTGATATCGTACGTGACAGGGATATTTTAAGTTTAGCCCGAAATTATGCCATGAAAATTTTGAAAGAAGACGGGCCGTTGCAAAAACCGGAACACGCTATACTAAAAGCAGTTTTTATCGAATTGACGAAGAAAAAAAGCATTTGGAATTATATTAGTTAAAGATTTATAGCTTAAAAGTTTTAAAACTTCAATGAATTAAAAAACAGAACGTCTAAATATTTTATGAGTTAAAACATATAAAACAGCTACAATATTATCAGAAATTTCAAGGCTTCTATAATTAATTTGATTATTTTCAAAATAAATCAAACTTGCTTTAAACCTTTTTATCAAAAGCATGTCCTATTTACAAAAAATTGTCAAAAATAACTGTTAAGAGACGTTTAAAGTTAATATTATGCAAGTGTTAAATAAAGCCTAACATCTTTCGTTTTCGTTTCAAAAAGTTAAATTTGCAAGCTTACTAAAAACACATACCAAAAAAAAATTACCCCAATTTTATGAAAGTAAAAAACCTTGTTTACGCCTTACTGATTATCTGTATCGGAGGATTTATAACGTACCGAATTGTTTCCAATAAAAGCAAAAATGATGAATCTAAAAAGTCCGGTGATAAAAACACTCCAACCACAGTAAGCGGAATTGTTATTAAAACAGCTACTTTTGATAACAACCTATCACTTTCGGGGTCTATAGAAGCAAACGAACAAATAGAAATACATAGTGAAGTTTCAGGAATTGTTGAAGGTATTTACTTTACCGAAGGCAGTAACGTAAATAAAGGTCAGGTACTTTTTAAAGTAAATGATATTGAACTTAAAGCACAATTAAGACAAGCGGTAACCAGAGAAGGTCTTGCTGCTGAAAACGAGAGAAGAGCTAAATTATTACTTCAAAAAGAAGCTATAAGTCAGGAAGAATTTGATGTTGCAAAGGCTGATCATGCTTCGGCACAAGCTCAAAGTCAATTGATTAAAGCACAAATCGCAAAAACTTCTATAAAAGCCCCTTTTTCAGGAAAAATAGGATTGCGTTCTATTTCTCCGGGAACTTACATTACTCCAACCATTTTAGTGGCAAAATTAGTCAATACAGGAAAATTAAAAATTACATTTTCTATTCCTGAAAAATATGCTTCGCAGGTACAAGCAGGTTCTTCTATTGAATTTAAGGTTTCCGGTTCAGATAAAGTTTATTCGGCAAAAATATATGCCATAGAACCTGAAGTAGCAGTTGCTACCCGTACTTTACAAATTCGTGCCATTGCGGATAACATTGATGGAAAACTTTTTCCGGGAACTTTTGCCGATGTAAAATTACCTTTAAACATTATTAAAGACGCTATTGTGGTTCCCTCTGAAGCTATCATTCCGGTGCAAGATGGTAAAAAAGTGTATATCGCCAATATGGGCAAAGCCAAAGAAGTGATGGTGGATGCTACTACGAGAACTGATGCTTCTATTTTGATTTTATCAGGATTGAAAGCTGGAGACACCTTAATTACCAGTGGTGTTATGTCATTAAAAAATGAAGCACCGATAAAAGTTAACGTAAAAAAATAATCTTTAAGTTATGAGTTTTGGGTTATGAGTTGTAAAACCTCATTCACTAAATCTAAACTCTAAAATCATACATCATAATGAGTTTATCAACTACAAGTATAAAAAGGCCTGTTCTGACTATTGTACTGAATCTTTTGATTATTTTATTCGGTTTCCTTGGTTATACCTTTTTGGGAGTTCGGGAATTTCCTTCGATTGATCCTGCACAGGTTTCTATCCGAACCAATTATACAGGAGCCAATTCTGATATTATTGAGTCACAAATTACAGAGCCCCTTGAAAAAGCAGTAAATGCAATTGACGGGATTCGAAATATAACATCTTCCAGTAATCAGGGAAGCAGTAACATTACTATTGAGTTTAACCTTGACAAAAACCTGGAAGAAGCCGCGAATGACGTACGTGACAAAGTATCACAAGCCGTCAGAAGTTTACCGCAGGATATTGATGCTCCTCCGGTTGTATCGAAAGCTGATGCTGACAGTGAGGCAATTATTTCGATGACGGTACAAAGTGATACCCGTAGTTCGTTAGAATTAAGCGATTATGCTGAAAATGTTATTTCACAACGATTAGAAACTATTCCGGGTGTGAGCGCTGTTCAGATTTGGGGACAAAAACGTTACGCAATGCGTTTGTGGATTGATCCCGTAAAATTAACCGCTTATGGTTGTACTGTTGCGGAAGTTCGTGCTGCCTTAAATGCACAAAATGTAGAATTACCTTCAGGAAAACTAACCGGTAATAATACGGAACTTACTGTAAAAACAATTGGAAATCTTTCTAAGCCCGAGGAATTCAATAATATTATTATTCGTACTGACGGTGATAAAATTGTTCGTTTGAGCGATGTTGGGGGTGCTGAATTAGGTCCTGAAAACTTAGAAACAAAACTTAGCCAGTCAGGTCTTCCGCTAATTGGTTTGGCTATCGTGCCAATGCCAGGGGCTAATTACTTAGATATTTCGAAAGAGTTTTATAAAAAATACGATGCTTTAAAGAAAGATCTTCCAAAAGATATTAAGTTGAATATTGCGCTGGACAATACGATTTTCGTAAAAAAATCAGTACTTGAAGTTGCGGAAACTTTAGGGATTTCTATTATTCTTGTGATTATTATTATTTACTTGTTTTTTAGAGACTGGGCAATTGCCTTCAGACCCTTAATTGATATTCCGGTTTCGTTAATCGCAACGTTTTTTATTATGTGGCTTTTTGGATTTTCGATCAATGTATTGACATTATTGGCCATTGTTCTGGCTACGGGACTTGTAGTGGATGACGGAATTGTGGTTACTGAAAATATCTTCAAAAAAGTCGAAGAAGGAATGTCGCCAATCGAAGCGGCAATCAAGGGATCTAATGAAATTTTCTATGCTGTGATTTCTATTTCAGTAACGCTTGCAGCTGTATTTTTACCTGTAATATTCTTAGAAGGTTTCGTAGGCCGACTCTTTCGGGAATTTGGTGTAGTGATTGGTGCCGCAGTATTAATTTCGGCTTTTGTATCACTGACTTTAACGCCAATGCTGAATGCCTATTTAATGAAAGGCGGAGAACAGAAAAAATCGAAATTCTACATCAGAACGGAACCTTTTTTCGAGAAATTGAATAGTGGATATGCAGAGGCATTAAATCGTTTCATGGAGAAAAAATGGATCAGTTTCCCCATTCTAATTGCATGTTTTGGATTGATTTATTTATTCTTTACTATTCTTCCAAAAGAAACCGCACCTTATGATGACCGTAGTTCTGTAACAATGCGTATGACTACTCCTGAAGGATCTTCGTACGAATATACAGATCGTTTTATGCAGGAAATTTCAAGGCTAATTGACGACTCTATTCCGGAGAAAAAAGTAAGTTTAGTGATTACTTCGCCAGGATTTAGCTCAAACTCGGTAAATTCGGGATTGATCAGACTGACTTTGAAAGATGTAGATGAAAGAAAAACATCTCAAAAAGAAATTGCAGAGAAATTAACCAAATGGACTAAAAAATATCCTAGTGCAAAAACTTCTGTTACACAACAGCCCACAATTGCTGTAAACAGACGTGGAGGACTTCCGATTCAGTATATCATTCAGGCACCTACTTTTGAGAAATTAAGAGAAAAAATCCCTGTTTTTATGGATGAAGTGGGTAAAAGCGATGTGTTCTCTACTACAGATGTGAACCTGAAATTTAATAAACCTGAAATAAACGTCAGTATAGATCGTGCAAAAGCCGAAAGTTTAGGAATCTCAATCATTGATATTGCACAGACTTTACAGCTTTCGTTAAGCGGACAGCGTTTTGGTTATTTCATTAAAAACGGAAAACAATATCAGGTGATTGGTCAGTTTGATCAAAAAGACCGATCTAAACCTTTGGATTTAACTTCGATGTTTGTAAAAAACAAAAAGGGTGAATTAATACAGATGGATAATGTGGTGAATGTAGAGGAACAAAGTAATCCTCCTCAATTGTACCACAACAACCGTTATATGTCAGCCACTGTTTCCGCAGGTTTGGCACCCGGTAAAAGTATCAGTGATGGTATTAAAGAAATGGACCGAATAAAAGCCAAAGTGCTGGATGAAAGTTTCACAACTGATTTAAGTGGAGAATCCCGTGATTTTGTTGAAAGTAGCTCGAACACTTCTTTTGCTTTTGGATTGGCTTTACTATTAATCTTTTTAATTCTGGCGGCTCAGTTTGAGAGTTTTATCGATCCTTTAATTATCATTCTTACAGTGCCGATGGCGGTTGCAGGAGCTTTATTTTCATTATGGCTGTTCAATCAAACCTGGAATATATTCAGTCAGATTGGTACGGTAATGCTTATTGGTCTGGTAACTAAAAATGGTATCCTGATTGTTGAATTTGCCAATCAGTTACGAGAACAGGGAAAACCGAAATTAGAAGCTATTTTAGAAGCGTCAGAAGCACGTTTACGTCCTATCCTGATGACAAGTTTAGCGATTGCTTTAGGGGCTTTGCCAATTGCGATGTCGCTTGGAGCGGCTTCTACAAGTAGAATCGGAATGGGAGTTGTTATTGTTGGCGGGACTATTTTCTCCTTAGCTTTAACTCTTTTTGTAATTCCAGCTATTTATTTTATGTGGTCTAAAGCCCGAAAACATTATCCGGAATTTGATCATATTGACGAATACGAAAAAGAAAGTAAATAATTTATTAGCCCCGAATTCATGCGGTACAGTAAAATAAATTGGTGAATTCGAGGCAAAAGAAAACCTATATGAATATTAAAATTTTATTTAGTACTTTATTAGTGCTCTTATGCATTGCAAAAACAAATGCGCAAGAAGTCCTTACTATTGAAGATGCCATGAAAATAGCATTGGAAAATAATTTTGAAATCAAGATTGCCAAGAACAATTCGAAAATAAGCGAAACCAACGTAACGGTGGGAAATGCCGGAATGTTGCCTGTTGCTACCGCTTCGATTACGGACAATAACAGTGTGCAAAATTCATCGCAGACGCGTCAGGACGGAACTACAACATCATTAAACAACGCTAAAAACAATAGTTTGAATTATGGTGTAAGTTTAGGGTGGACTGTATTCGACGGAATGAAAATGTTCGCGAAATTAGATCAGCTGAAAGAATTACAAAAATTAGGTGATGCTGAATTAAAAAGAACCATTTTGATGAAAATTGGTCAGGTAAATTCAGCTTATTACGATTTAGTACAGCAGCAACAGCAATTGTCTGCTTTAGATACCACAATAGTCATTTCGAAGCAACGATTGACTTTGGCACAAAATCGTTTTACTATCGGAAAGGCTTCAAAACTAGAAGTTCTGAATGCCCAAGTCGATTTGAATTCAGATCAGGTTGCTTTGCTAAGGCAAAAAGAATCGTATAAGAATGCTAAAATTTTACTGAATCAACATTTAGCCCGTGATCCAAAAATAGATTTCACAGTAAGCAATACTGTTAAGGTTGACAACAAACTGGTTTTGATTGACTTAATGGAGTTAGCACAAAAACAAAATCCGGCTTTAGAATCGCAAATAATCAACAAACGAATTGCCGAATTGCAACTCAAGCAGGTTAAAGCAGATCGATATCCTGTTGTCAACTTAACTTCGGGGTATAATTTCTCGGATAATCAGTCCAGTTTAGGGTTTACAAGTCAATCTTCTGCCAGAGGTTTGAATTATGGTTTTAATGCAACACTTAATATATTTGATGGTTTTAACCAGCATCGTAATGAAAAAGTAGCAAAACTTGAAATTGAAAATTCTAAAATTGCTATCGAACAACAAAATCTAATTTTGAATACACAATTAAGCACTGCTTTTCAAACCTACTTAACGAATTTAGAATTAATTGGTTTAGAAGAAGATAACGAAGCTATTGCCAAACAGAATCTAGACATTACTTTAGATAAATTTAGAATCGGAACCATTACAACTCTTGATTTCAGAACAGCTCAGCTCAATTATGTTAACGCAAAAGTACGTTACAGCAATGCGCAATATGAAGCGAAGTTATCTGAAATTGCTTTAAAAGAATTAGCGGGAAATATTAATTTTTAAAGTAAATTTGTTTCAAAACGAAGACAAATGATCTCATATAACACTAAGGATTGGTTTACTTTTATATTCCATATTCATAAATCAGATACCGTTAGAAAGTTATTTCCGATTATGATTGCCATCGGAATCTATTCTTCTGTTATTGGATATCTTGAAATTTCTTATTTTAAATTTGGCAAAAACGATTACATTCATAACATCCCGATTATGCACGGAATGCTGGGATTTGTAATCTCGTTATTGCTTGTTTTCAGAACTAACACCGCTTATGATCGCTGGTGGGAAGGACGAAAATTATGGGGTGGTTTGGTTAATAATAGCCGTAATCTGGCGATTAAACTTTCGGCAATACTTAAAGATGAAAATGATCGAAAATTCTTCAGAAAATTCATTCCCACTTATGCATCAATTTTACACAAACATCTTCATGATTCTGAGACCAGTAAACAACTTTTTGACGATGTAGATTTAGAGATTGATCATCATAAACACAAACCAAATCAGGTTAAAAGAATGATGTTTCATAAAATCAATGATTTGTATGACGCCAAAAAAATTACCGGAGATCAGCTCATTATTTTAAACGAAGAATTACAATCTTTCACGGATATCTGTGGGGCCTGTGAGAGAATTAAAAATACTCCTATTCCCTACTCTTACAGTGCTTTTATAAAAAAATTCATCTTCTTTTATACCATGACACTGCCTTTTGGGTATTCTATTAGTTTAGGATACTTTGTAGCTCCGGTTGTTGTTTTTATTTTTTACGTACTGGCCAGTTTAGAGCTTATTGCTGAAGAAATTGAAGACCCTTTTGGTGATGATGAAAACGATTTGCCAACCAAAAAAATAGCAGAGAATATCAAAAAACATGTTGAGGAACTGATTTAATGAAACGTTAAATCTGGGTTTTCTATATATATTTTGATTAAATTTAAAGTCGCTACTTAAAATTTAATCACAATGAACAACCAACGTGCTTTAATCAGTCCTCCTCAATTATCGAATGAAAAATCATTAAAGACACTTGTTGAAAACCGTACGGTTTATAACTTAAATCATTGCGAATTAAATCTTTTTGAAACCTATGAATCTTCTCAATTGGTTCCGCTAAAGTTTAATGATTTTGTAGTTACCAGCATGTTGAGGGGCAAAAAAGTAATGCATCTTTTTGATGATCCCGGATTTGATTATTTACCCGGAGAAACCGTTGTGATTCCGTCAAACGTAGAAATGAAAATTGATTTTCCTGAAGCATCAAGAGAAAACCCAACGCAATGCCTGGCGCTGGCCATCGACAAAACTAAAATAACCGACACTTTAAATTTTCTAAACGAACGTTATCCAAAGGAAGGCAGTAATACGTACTGGCAATTAAATTATCAAAACTATTTTTTCTATAATAATGTAGATCTTGCTTCCACGATCAACAAACTGATCAAAGAATGCATGAGCACTTCGATTACCAAAGATGCCCTCGCAGACCTTACCTTGCAGGAATTGCTAATCCGAATCATACAAACACAGACGGTAAAATCTATCGATGAAGGAATTGCAATCCACACCAATAATCCGATTTTTGAAGTAACAGAATTCATCAGGCTTAATTTAAAGGAAAACATAAATATGAAAAATCTGAGTGAAAAGGCCTGTATGAGTCCAGCCTCTTTCTATCGTTTTTTCAGAAGAGAATTAGGAATGAGTCCGATTGAGTATGTTTTGAATGAAAAAATAAAACATGCTAAAAAACTACTCCGAAACCCAGGAATACAAATTAATGAAGTTTGCTATTTGTCCGGTTTTGAAGATGCTAATTATTTTATCCGATTGTTTAAAAAGCATGAAGGCATCACGCCGAAGCAATATCAGTTGTTGTATGTGAATTAAAGAAAGATGCAAAGGCGAAAAGGTTCACAGGTACAAAGAGTTGCGCGCATTTTTTATCATTTCGACGAAGGAGAAATCACACTAGAAATTCCGAAGAAATCGTCAATCTTTTTCTAATTACACGTGTGATTTCTCCCTTTGGTCGAAATGACAAGATCGAGAAAAATCTCTGTCCCTTTGTTGCTCTGAACCTTAGAACCTATTCAATAATACTTACCGGCTCCAAATCCTTTTCTTCTTCCTCAGTAAAAATTCTATATTCTATTTGAAACGTTTTCTTTAATGGAGTTTCTAATGAAAAACCTCCAACTCCAAAGGCATCAATTACTTTTAAGGTAAAATGGGCATGCTTCCAATATTCGAATAAATCTTTATCGACCCAGAATTCAGTATCTTCAATCGTTCCAATGCAAACATCTCCCATTCTTTGATAGTATCCTCCTTTTTCAAAACATTGTGGCTGCGTCCCTTCACAGCATCCTCCTGCCTGATAAAACATCAAATCACCATGTTTTTCTTTAAGGATTTTTATCAATTCAATCGCTTTATCCGTGGCGTCAAGTCTCTTTATCATGATCTTTTTCTTTACATTAAATTTACAAAAAAAGGTAAGTCAGAAACTTACCTTTTCAAACCAACATTATAACAAATTAAAAGAAACCTAATTTCTTTTTATCATAAGAAATCAGCATATTTTTAGTCTGACGGTATTGTCCTAACATCATTTTATGGTTTTCACGACCAATACCGGATTGTTTGTAACCTCCAAAAGGCGCTCCTGCAGGGTAAGAATGGTACTGATTGATCCAGACACGACCTGACTGAATAGCTCTTGGCACCTGATAAATTTCATGTGCGTCACGTGTCCAGACTCCGGCCCCCAAACCGTACATCGTATCATTCGCAATTTCAATAGCTTCTTCAGTCGTTTTAAAAGTCGTAACTGCGAGAACTGGCCCGAAAATTTCTTCCTGAAAAATTCTCATTTTATTATTCCCCTTAAACAGTGTGGGCTTAATATAATAACCACCTTCAAGATCTCCGCCTAAATGATTTTCATCGCCACCTGTCAAAAGCTCTGCCCCTTCTTCTTTTCCTAATTTTATATAAGACAAGATTTTTTCCTTCTGAACTAATGACGTTTGTGCTCCAATCATCGTCGATTTGTCCAGTGGATTTCCTGCTATAATGGCCTCTGTTCTTTCGATCACTTTGGCAATAAACTTATCGTATATATCTTCATGAATTAATAATCTCGACGGACAAGTACAAATTTCACCTTGATTTAAAGCAAATAAAACAGCACCTTCGATTGCTTTATCAAAGAAATCATCATCGTGATCTGCTACTGACGGAAAGAAAATATTTGGTGATTTACCTCCTAGCTCAAGTGTAACCGGAATAATATTTTCAGTAGCATATTGCATGACCAGACGTCCTGTAGTAGTTGAACCGGTAAATGCCGCTTTCGAAACTTTTTTGTTCGTCACTAACGGACGTCCCAACTCAGCACCAAAACCATTTACGATATTCAAAACTCCGGGAGGAAGAATGTCTCCTATTAATTCCATTAAAACTAAGATAGAAATTGGCGTGCTTTCTGCAGGTTTCAATACAATAGTATTTCCTGCTGCCAATGCCGGAGCGATTTTCCAAACGGCCATTAAAATCGGGAAATTCCACGGAATAATTTGGGCAACAACGCCTAAAGGCTCGCTTAAAGCAATGGAAACTGTTTGGGAATCTAGTTCTGCAATTGAACTTTCTTCGGCACGAATTACACCTGCAAAATACCTGAAGTGGTCTATTGCCAACGGAATATCTGCTGCAAGCGTTTCACGAATTGGTTTTCCGTTATCAATTGTTTCTACAGTTGCAATGTATTCAAGATTATCTTCTATCTTTTGTGCAATCTTATTTAATAAAATACTTCTCTCGGTAACTGATGTTTTTCCCCAGGTTTTAAACGCCTCATAGGCTGCGTCTACTGCCAATTCCAGATCCTCTTTGCCTGAATGCGCTGCTTTTGTAAATACTTTTCCATCAATTGGAGAAAGAACATCAAAATATTCTCCTTTTACCGGAGCTGTAAACTTTCCGTTGATGTAATTATTGTACTTTGCCTTAAATTCAGGTCTTTGAATGGTATTGCTCATAATAAATATTTTTTGGATTCCTTTCAAATTTACTTTCATAATCCGAAACAGAATAGCACTTTTCATTCATGTAATAGCACAAAAATTACATATTTCTTTTTATAACTAATTTTTAATAATTAATTATTAAAATATTGGCATTAAAATTACGCACTACTCAATAATAAAGGTTTTTGCACAGAATAAAAGCAGCTATAAAAAACCAAATAAATTGTTTCTTTCTACCACACGCAATCCTTATATTTGTATCCTTATACAAGAATAAAAAAGTTAACATGAAAATATCTTACAACTGGTTAAAACAATTCATTAAGACAGACTGGACATCTGAACAAACTTCAGAATTACTAACAGATTTAGGCCTGGAGGTAGAAGTAGTCGAAAAATACCAATCAGTTAAAGGCGGTTTGGAAGGAGTTGTTGTAGGACACGTACTTACTTGCGAAAAACATCCTGATGCAGACCGATTAAAAGTTACCACCGTAAATATCGGGTTAGAAGCTCCTATACAAATTGTTTGCGGTGCGGCTAATGTTGCAGCTGGGCAAAAAGTACCTGTAGCCACTATAGGAACTGTTTTATATGATAAAGATGGTGTGGAATTTACCATCAAAAAAGGAAAAATTCGTGGACAGGAAAGCCACGGAATGATTTGCGCCGAAGACGAATTAGGTTTGGGCACAAGCCATGACGGAATTATGGTTCTGGATGAAAAATTGAAACCCGGAACACCGGCTTCAGAGGTTTTTAAAGTTGTAAATGATGAAGTTTTCGAAATAGGATTAACTCCAAATCGTGCGGATGCGATGAGTCATTATGGCACGGCCCGTGATTTAAGAGCGGGAATGTTACAACGCGGTGTCAATATAGAACTGATTACTCCTTCTGTGAGTAATTTCAGAGTTGATATGCGTACTTTGAAAATCGATGTGAATGTTGAAGAGCCTCTTTTGGCACCTAGATATTGCGGTGTAACGATTTCAGGAATTTCTGTTCAGGAATCGCCGGCTTGGTTGCAGAATCGTTTAAAAGCGATTGGATTAACGCCAAAAAATAATGTTGTCGATGTTACTAATTATGTTTTACATGAATTAGGGCAACCTCTTCACGCCTTTGATGCTGCAAAAATCAACGGAAAAATAATTGTAAAAACACTTCCGGAAGGTACCAAGTTTGTCACTTTAGACGATGTCGAAAGAACATTACACAAAGAGGATTTAATGATTTGCGACGAAAAAGGGCCGCTTTGTATTGCAGGTGTTTTTGGAGGAAAAAAATCCGGTGTAACGGAAGGTACCACTTCAATATTCTTAGAAAGTGCCTATTTTGATGCTGTCAGCATTCGTAAAACAGCTAAAAGACACCAATTAAACACAGATGCTTCTTTTAGGTTTGAAAGAGGAATTGATCCTACTATTACAGAATATGCCCTAAAACGTGCAGCTCTTTTAATTCTGGAAGTAGCAGGCGGAAAATTAACGTCTGATGTTGTAGAAGTATATCCAAAAAAAGCAGAAGATTTTTCTGTTTTACTGAACTTCAGTCATGTTTCGAAGATTATCGGACAGGAAATCCCGAAAGATACCATTAAAAAAATCCTGGTTTCTTTAGATATTAAAGTAAACAGTGTTTCGGATTCCGGTTTAGGTTTAACAATACCGGCTTATCGTGTAGATGTGCAACGCGAAATTGATGTTATCGAAGAAATCCTAAGAGTTTACGGGTATAATAATATCAATTTCTCGAAAAAATTCAACGCAACCGTTTCAAATTCGCCAAGAACTGAAGATTATAAAGTACAAAATGTAATTGCTTCTCAATTAAACTCACAAGGGTTTCATGAAATGATGGCCAACTCTTTGACTACTGCGGCTTATACTAAATTATCAACCGTATTAAAAGAAGAGCATAACGTTACGATTTTGAATCCGTTGAGCAATGATTTGGCTACCATGCGTCAATCTTTATTGTTCTCTGGTTTAGAAGCTATATCCTATAACATCAATAGAAAAAATTCAGACTTAAAATTATTTGAATTCGGAAAGTCTTATCATAAATACCTTAACGGATACGAAGAGCACAAACATCTCACTTTATTGATTTCCGGAAACAGGAATAAAGAAAGCTGGACAAACCCACAAAAAACAACGGATTTCTTTTTATTAAAAGGATATGTGAAAGGGATTTTGACTCGTTTAGGAATTGATAAAATTTCGAATGCTCCCGTACAAAGTGATATTTTTTCAGAAGGAACGGCCATTTGCTACAACAATGATACATTAGTTGAAATGGGTGTGGTAAAAAAATCGATCTTAAAACATTTCGGCATTAAGCAAGATGTTTATTTTGCTGATTTTAATTGGGATTTGGTGCTGAAAATCATCACTGGAAAAATTAAGTATTCTGAAATACCTAAATATCCTGAAGTTCGTAGGGATTTGGCTTTATTGATCGACAAGAATACAACTTATGAAAGCATTTTTAATCTTGCTAAGCAAACCGAAAAATCGCTTTTAAAAGACGTTAATTTATTTGATGTTTACGAAGGAGAAAAACTTCCGGAAGGCAAAAAATCGTATGCTTTGAGTTTTACTATTCAGGACAATACAAAAACGCTTACAGACGTTCAAATTGATAAGATCATGTCGAAATTGCAACAAACTTTCGAGACTGAACTTGGAGCTACTTTGAGATAAGATCGTTTTCTATAAAATAAAAATCCCAATTTTGAATTATTTCAGAATTGGGATTTTTTTTATTTCTGATTATTTTATCTTTAATATGTAATAGCAACAAAAACAGAATAGTCTTTAATTTTTTCTCTTCCGTTCAGAAATGATAATTCCATCAGGAAATTACATTGTACAATTACACCTCCTAATTGCTCTACTAATTCACAAACTGCTTTTGCGGTCCCTCCTGTCGCTAAAACGTCATCGTGAATCAAAACCCTGTCTCCTTTTTTTATTGCGTCTGTGTGCATCTCTAAGCTATCTGAACCGTATTCTAATTGATACGTAGCCGAAATGGTTTCGTAGGGCAGTTTTCCGGGTTTTCTAACGGGAACAAAACCTGCATTTAATTCCTGAGCCAATAACATCCCAAAGAAAAAGCCTCGACTCTCTGCTCCTACTACTTTATCTATAAGTTGTCCATTTAGGGATTCTGCTAAAATAGAAAGTGCCTCTTTTCTGGCCATCGGATCATTTAGCAACGGAGTGATGTCTTTAAACAAAATTTCTTTTTTTGGAAATCCCTGAATATCACGTATATAATTTTTAATCTTCATTTTTTTTCATTTTTATGTTATTTTATGCTTGGATATCTCACATTTCTTTCTATCTTTGCACCCGCAATAAGCAGTCAACGAAGTTACAAAAAAATAGCTAATTGACAACAAAATGGCCTCGTGGCGCAACTGAATAGCGCACTTGATTACGGCTCAAGAGGTTACTGGTTTGAATCCAGTCGAGGTCACAAAATTAAAATCCTATTTCTTACGAAATGGGATTTTTTTTTGCCTTTTTGGACATAAATTAGCAAGCTAACAGATCACGGATCAGGTTCAAAAGTTGGGGATTAGGCAAAAAGATTAAATAATCTGAATAAGAAAAAGTCAATATTTCTGACTCCTCTAAACTGAGATCTAAAAGCGTTTATTTTGGTATTAAAAGATTCTGCTGAAGCATTTGTACTTCTATTGTCAAAATAGTTTAAGATGGACTGGTAATTAAAAGTTATGGTATTGAGTAAGATATTCAATTCCGCTCAATGTTCGTTTGGCCGATTCAAAACTTTTAAAGCCTAATCCGTTTTGTATGCGCCACTTTATAAAACGATGGTCCTGTTCGATAATATTGTTGATATATTTACACTGCCGGATTTTAATCTTTGAGATCGAACTCTTGTTGTCTACTTTGATCGCTGCAGTATTAGAACCGCTTTTATCAATGTTAATTATTCTTGGCCGGCAGTTATTACCAATTGCTTTAATTAGAAATGACTGAGCACTCCTTCTCTGTCTTTTTCTGGTCAAAAGAAAGTCAACCGTATGACCTAATTTATCGACCGCTTGATATAAATAACACCAAATACCTTTTACTTTGATATAGGTTTCATCCAATCTCCAGCTTGTCCCCACTCTACCCTTTCTCTGCTTCATCTCCGACTCAAGCAAAGGTGTAAACTTATAAACCCAGCGCTGCATAGTAGCATGATCAACAGAAACTCCTCGCATTTTCATGATCTCTTCAACATCCCGATAACTTAAAGTAAACCTAAGCTTAAAATATACTGCCTGCAGAATAATAGACTTTGGATAACAATGACCTTTGGTATTCATTTTTCGATGGGTTTAAAATTATAAAGATAAAGTTATTCCCAAATGCGGCAGAACCTTATCAGATACTTATAAAAATTAAAACCAAAAGACATTTCAATAATGCAAAAAACAGTCAAAATTGTTTGATTTAAAATCAGCACAAACTTTACTTTCTTTTATGAAAAATTAAGAGAACAATTAATTCTTTATCACCTTAAAATTGTTTGTTTTGCCATTTTCCATGATTTTTATAAAATAAATCCCATCGGCTTTTTCCAAAAGATCTATTTTATCTGTTCCCGAATTTATTTTTTTAGCTAATATTAATTGTCCTAAATTATCGTACACTTCTATTTGCTTATCGGATGGAAGCTGCAAATAAAACATTCCTTTGCTTGGATTTGGATAGATTTTTAAAGTAGGATTGGTGCTAAAATCATCTGTACTTAAAGTTGCGCAATCAGTGATAATTGGAAAAGAACAAGGCACAAGTAACCGAACGGCATATTGACCTGAAATTGTAGGTGTAAAAGATTGATTTGTTTCGCCCACTATATCGGTACCATCACAGTTTATCCACTGATAACCAACTCCTACTTGATCAGCCATTAGTGTACCATTATTTTTACTAACGGTAGTTATGATGTTTGGTGGTGCACTATTTATGGTTAAATCCAGTTTTTCGGTTATGCAGTTCGTTGTTGTTCCATTATAAATTCCAGATACTGTATACGTAATTCCATTCCAAAGATAACTTCCGCAAGCCGAAGCTGTAGTTGTATTATTTGTTGCCGGAGTGATTGTCAAATCCAGTTTCTCGGTCACGCAATTTGTGGTTGTTCCGGTATAAATTCCAGATATCGTATACGTAATTCCATTCCAAATATAGCTTCCGCAAGCTGAAGCAGTAGTTGTATTAATCGTTGCAGGAGTTATTGTCAAATCCAGTTTTTCAGTCACACAATTCGTCGTTGTTCCTGTATAAATTCCAGATGTCGTATACGTTACACCATTCCAAACATAACTTTCACAAGCCGAAGCCGTAGTTGTATTAATCGTTGCAAGAGTTATTGTCAAATCCAGTTTCTCGGTCACGCAATTTGTGGTTGTTGCGGTATAAATTCCAGATACCGTATACTCAATTCCATTCCAAATATAGCTTCCGCAAGCTGTCTGCGTTGTGATATGATCCGAAATTGGATTAATAGTTAAATCCAGTTTTTCAGTCACGCAATTTGTGGTTGTTCCTGTATAAATTCCAGATGCCGTATACGTTACACCATTCCAAACATAACTTTCACAAGCTGAAGCAGTAGTTGTATTATCTGTTGCAGGAGTTATTGTTAAATATAGTTTTTCGGTTACACAATTTATTGTTTTTCCTGTATAAATCCCAGATTTGGTATAAACTTGATTATTGTTTACCCAAGTGTAAGAATCGCAAGCTGTTGCCGTAGTTACATGATCTAAACTTGCTGTAATTGCTATTGTCAACATAGCCGAATCTGCACATTGATTAGCATCGGGAGTAAACGTATAAATTGTTGTTGCCGTTGTGTTTATTGATGGCGACCAAGTTCCTGTTATACCATTATTAGAAGTTGTTGGCAATGTAAAACTACTTCCCGAACATAACGGGGCAATGGTGGTAAATGTGGGAATAGTTTTTGACGTTGCCTCAATAGTCATCGTGCTGGCACAATAGGATTGTGTTATTTGAGTTGGGTTGTGTTTGCTGGTCGTCGTACCATCTCCAAATTGACCAGCACCATTATATCCCCAAGCCCATAAAGTCCCATCCGATTTTAGTGCTGCAGTATGTCCATATCCTTCGGATATACTTTTCCATAATGTTTCCGTACCAATTCTTTTAGGAATAAGTTGGTTTGTTGTTGTGCCATCGCCTAATTGACCATACTCATTATTCCCCCAAGACCATAAGGTTCCATCTGTTTTTACTGCAACAGTATTCCCAAATCCAACCGTAACTTCCTTCCAATTTGTGGCAGCACCTATTTTTACAGGAATAAGTTGGTTTGTTGTTGTACCATCTCCTAATTGACCATAATGGTTACTTCCCCAAGCCCACAAAGTGCCATCGTCTCGTACTGCAACTGTATGCATCTCTCCACAAGCTACACTCATCCAAGAGTTCGTATTACCATAAACAGCAATTTGTTGTGGCTGATAAATGGAGGAGCTTGTACTACCATTTCCTAATTGTCCAAAGCCGTTACGTCCCCAACCCCATAACGTTCCATTGGTTTGTATAGCAAAAGTATGGTATTGTCCCGAAGATACAGCTTTCCAACTGGCATCATTGGGATTGTCAATTTTTCGGGGTATAGTAGTATTACCATAATAACCTAATTGACCCGTGCCATTCTCTCCCCAAGACCATAGAGTGCCATCGGTTTGTATAGCAAAAGATTGGTTTCTTGCTGCCGATACCGATTTCCAATTGGTAGCCGTTCCTATTCTAGTAGGGCTATCTTTGTTTATTTTTGTGCCGTCTCCTAACTGTGCATTTTCATTATATCCCCAAGCCCAAAGGGTACCATCTTTTTGAATGGCAATAACGTGCATCTCGCCACAGGCTACACCCTGCCAGTTTGTTCCAGTTCCTATTTGTATAGGTGTCTTTGCAAATTTACCAAAGCCTAATTCAACATATTCACTACTTCCCCATCCCCACAAGGTGCCATCTGTTTTTATTCCGATAGTAAAATCGGGACCTGCTGTAATTGTTACAAAATCGGCTGGTGTATAGATATAAGTAGTGGTCTTGGTATTGTCTATAGCAGGTGTCCATCTGCCTGTTGCACCATTTGTGCTGGTTGTTGGTAATGCACTTATGCTTTCTCCTGAGCAAACAGGGCTAATTTGTTCAAATACAGGAACGGTCTTTACAAGAACAGTCATCTGCACTGATGCTGCACACAATCCTGGTGTTGGCGTAAAGGTATATGTTGTTGTATTCGTGTTATCTAAAGGGGGCGACCAGGTTCCTGTAATTCCATTGTTAGATGTTGTTGGTAAGGTAAAACTGTTTCCCGAACACATAGGTGAAACTTGTGTAAATATTGGAACATTATCTGAACTTGGTGTAATGGTCAAATTGAGTTTTTCGGTAACACAATTGATGGTTGTTCCTGTTTTTACTCCAGAAGTGGTGTAAACTGTTCCGTTCCAAGTATAAGAATCGCAAGCGGTTGCAGTTGTGATATTATCAGAACTTGGTGTAATGGTTAAATCTAATTTTTCAGTAACGCAATTGGTGGTTGCTCCTGTGTAAAACCCTGATGTTGTGTAAACCTGATTGTTGTTTGCCCAAGTGTAATTGCCACAATTTGAAATCGTTGTTACATGGTCTGAATTTGGTGTAATGGTCAAATTCAGTTTTTCGGTGACGCAGTTGGTGGTTGTTCCTGTGTAAATTCCTGATGTTGTGTACACCTGATTATTGTTTGCCCAAGTGTAATTGCTACAATTTGAAATCGTTGTTACATGGTCTGAATTTGGCGTAATGGTCAAATCCAGTTTTTCGGTGACGCAGTTGGTGGTTGTTCCTGTATAAATCCCTGATTGGGCGTACACCTGATTGTTGTTTGCCCAAGTGTAATTGCCACAATTTGAAATCGTTGTTACATGGTCTGAATTTGGTGTAATGGTCAAATTCAGTTTTTCGGTAACGCAGTTGGTAGTTGTTCCTGTGTAAATCCCTGATGTTGTGTACACTTGACCGTTGTTTGCCCAAGTGTAATCGCCACAATTGGAAATCGTTGTCACATGGTCTGAATTTGGTGTAATGGTCAAATTCAGTTTTTCGGTAACGCAGTTGGTAGTTGTTCCTGTGTAAATCCCTGATGTTGTGTACACTTGACCGTTGTTTGCCCAAGTGTAATTGCCACAATTTGAAATCGTTGTCACATGGTCTGAATTTGGTGTAATGGTCAAATTCAGTTTTTCGGTAACGCAGTTGGTGGTTGTTCCTGTGTAAATCCCTGATGTTGTGTACACTTGACCGTTGTTTACCCAAGTGTAATCGCCACAATTTGAAATCGTTGTCACATGGTCTGAATTTGGTGTGATAGTCAAATTCAATTTTTCGGTAACGCAATTGGTAGTTGTTCCTGTGTAAATCCCCGATTGGGAGTAGGTTTGGTTGTTCCAAATATAACTTCCACAAGATGCGATTGTAGTTACATTATACGTACTTGGAGTAATGTTTACAGTTAACACAGCCAATTCTGCACATTGGCTCCCATCAGCCGTAAAAGTATAAGTGGTAGTTGCTGTTGTGTTTATTGATGGCGACCAAGTTCCTGTTATGCCATTATTTGATATTGCAGGTAAAACAAAACTACTACCTTGACATATTGGATCAATTGCTGTAAAAGTTGGCACAGCACCTCTACAAATGGTGAGGATATAAGTTTTTACATCTCCGTTTTGTGCAGTAACTTTTATATCAATACTATTATTCCCCACATTCAAAACCAATGCACTTGAGGAAGTTCCACTTGCTATAGTGGTATAACCACCACCATTTACTTGCACTTGCACCGTTGCTAATGCGTCTTCTACAGTTGGGGTTACTGTTGTAGTTGTTGTGGCATTAGAAACAGTTGCTGTATAAGCAGTTGTTGCTGTTGCAAAAACGGGGCTTATTGTTCCTGCACTTGAGGTTAAAGCACTTAAATTAGCATTGTTGCTATTGTAATAATTTTTTTGAGACGTTTCGACTATTTGCCTATCCGTACTACTCAACGTGCTATTGAAAAGCACCAATTCGGTAGTCCAAAAATTACCAGAACCACTTCCATCATTTCGATTGCCTATTTGCAGCGCATTGCCATTATCAGCATAAGCAGAAACGGTACCACTACTGCTTTGTATCCCATTTAGATAACTATAAAAAGTACCCGAAGCAGGAATGACAAACGAATATACTGATGCTGGTACTGTACTACTCACATCCGCTCTAGGGGTACTATTAGCTATATTGTTGTAAGATGCAGCAGTTGTATTAGCATTTCCTACAAAAAAATTCCCTCCACCATTGGTAAAATCAAAAGGGGCAGGATAATTGGTGTTGGTATCGGATGCCGTTCCTGTTTTGGTAACCAATGACGATGACGTGGTGCTATTTCCTTTTGCAAAACCGACCATTGACGTGGCTGTGAAAAAAAGCGTCCCTTTGGCCGTTGCCAAATTAGCAGTGCCAAAAAATACGGCAGGTCTATTGTTTAAACGATCCAAAACACCCGCATTTACAATACGAGGTTGTAGGGTGGTGTTTGCTTGTGTTGCATCATTCCCATTACCGCTTTGGTCGTACCATTTGGTTACATACCCACTGAAACTACCCACAAAAGCAGTTAAAGCAGCAGTGTCCAATCCTCCACTGACATCAAAACCAATTTCTAGCAAAGCGTTATCACTGCTTCTACGAACTTGTATTGCATTACCACTATATATACTCGCCAATTTACGCAGCGAATACGCTGTTGTTGCTTGGGTTGTAATTGTTAAACCAATAGTATCCAAAACGATAGCTATTCTTCTATTTAGAGTTATTGTATACGTTTTTGTATCTCCATTTTGTGCCGTAACTTTTACTTCAATACTATTATTCCCCACATTCAAAACCAATGCACTTGAGGAAGTTCCACTTGTTATAGTGGTAAAACCACCACCATTTATTTGTACTTGTACTGTTGCTAATGCGTCTTCTACAGTTGGGGTTACTGTTGTAGTTGTTGTGGCATTAGAAACAGTTGCTGTATAAGCAGTTGTTCCTATTGCAAAAGCAGGACTCATTGTGCCTCCTGTTATGCTTAAGGCGCTTAAATTAGTATTATTGTTATTGTAATAATTGGTTTGAGACGTTTCTACTATTTGCCTATCGGCAGTACTCAACACGCTGTTGAAAAGTACCAATTCCGTAGTCCAAAAATTACCAGAACCACCCCCGCCATTGCGATTGCCTATTTGCATGGCATTGCCATTATCGGCATAAGCAGAAACGGTACCACTACTGCTTTGCACCCCATTTAGATAACTATAAAAAGAACCCGAAGCTGGAATAACAAACGAATATACCGATGCAGGAACGGTACTACTTACATCTGCTCTAGGTGTACTAGTAGCTATATTATTGTTAGAACCAGATGTCGTACTAGCATTTCCTACAAAAAATTGGCCTCCACTATTGGTAAAATCAAAAGGGGCAGGATAGTTATTGTTAGCATCCGAAGAAGTACCACTTTTGGTAACCAATGACGATGGGGTGCTACTATTTCCTTTTGCAAAACCTACCATCGAAGTGGCTGTGGCAAAAAGCGTCCCTTTGGCTGTTACCAAATTCGCCGTGCCAAAATATACGGCAGGTCTATTATTTAAACGATCCAAAACACCCGCATTTACAATTCGGGGTTGCAGAGCGGTGTTCGTTTGTGTTGCATCATTCCCATCACCGCTTTGGTCGTACCATTTGGTTACATAAACACTCGAACTTCCCGCAAATGTTGTTAAAGCAGTTGTATTAAGTCCTCCACTCGCATCAAAACCAATATCAAGTAAAGTATCATCGCTAGATCTTCTTACTTTTATCGCATTGCCAGTATAATTACTAGATAATTTACGCAGCGAATACGCTGTTGTGGCAGGCGTAGAAGCTGTTAAACCAAGTTTGTCAAGAAGAGATGCTCTTTTTATCGTTAGGGTATAAATTTTTGATGTGCCATTTTGTGCAGTTACAACAACTGTGATAGTATTGCTACCCTCACTTAAATTAATAGTACCAGATGCTGAACCACTGGCAACAGCCACTCCATTTACAAGAATTGTGGCATTATCATCGGCTTTAGTTGGCGTTAAAGTTATTGTATTGGCTGCATTGGGTACCTTTACAGTATAGGCTGTTGTTGTTGCGTCAAAATTGGGGTCTAATGCGCCAGTATTTGTTGTTAAAACGCTTAAATTAGTATTGTTAGAAGTATTCCGTAACACCGAAACAACACCACTATTATAAGCAACATAACTCGCTACTACTAAATCTGGCTTTCCATCTCCATCTAAATCGCCTATAGTGACTGATTTAGGATCTGTACTCGTTGCAAAATTAATTTTAGAGGCAAAACTACCCGCATCAATAGCACCGTTGGTTGCTGTATTGCGTAATACCGAAACGCTATTAGTGTTTAGAAATGCCGACGAAACGGTGTCATTATTAGCATTTGCTACCGCCAAATCAGGCTTGCCATCACCGTCTAAATCGCCTATAGCGACTGAAACAGGACTTGCACCCGTTTTAAAATCGACTTTGGCAGCAAAACTACCAGTATCAATAGCACCACTTACTGCTGTATTCCGTAATACCGAAACAGCACCATTATTATTCGTTACCGCCAAATCAAGCTTGCCATCACCATCTAAATCGCCTAATGCTATAAATTCAGGATTAAAACCCGCAGCAAAACCAACTTTGGCAGCAAAACTACTCGTAGTAATAGTTCCTCTGGTTGCTGTATTGCGTAATACCGAAACTGTACTGATACTATTATTCACTACCGCCAAATCGGGCTTGCCATCCCCATCTAAATCGCCTATAGCGATTGATTTAGGACTTGGCTCGGTTGGAAAATCGACTTTGGTGGCAAAACTACTTGTTGTAATAGTACCGCTTGTTGTTGTATTGCGTAATAGCGAAACGGTAAAGTCATATAAGTTTGCTACTGCTAAATCGGGCTTGCCATCGCCATCTAAATCGCCAATAGCGACTGAATAAGAACCAGAACCCGTTATAAAATCGACTTTGGTTGCAAAACTGCTAGCTGTGATAGTACCACTTGTTGCTGTATTCCGTAATACAGAAACGCTACCGTCAACATAATTCGCCGCCACCAAATCGAGTTTTCCATCGCCATCCAAATCGCTAATAGCGATTGATCGAGGGTTATAATTCGTTGCAAAGTCGACTTTGGTTGCAAAACTAGCCGCTCCAATACTACCGCTTGTTGTTGTGTTTCGAAATACTGAAATCGTATGGCTATTAGCATTCGCCACCGCTAAATCGGATTTTCCATCTCCGTCTAAATCACCAATAGCTACTGAATAAGGAGCTGTACCCGATGTAAAATCGACTTTCGTTGCAAAATCGGTTGTTGTTATCGAACTTTTTGCAGGACTATAAACAGGATTAAAGTTATTTAAACTATAACAAGCTAATGCTGTTCCTGTATTCAAAACACTGATAGGCGAGTATATTGCTCCAGAAGGAACTGTAACGGTTAAACTTGTTGTACTTGCTGTAGTTACGGTAGCTTGAATAGCGCCAAAAAAAACGATGTTATTGGTTGGTAATGTATTAAAATTAATACCCGATAGCGTTACGGCATCACCAGGTTTTGCATTTGTAGGCGAAAAAGAATTGATAGTTGGTGCTGTCTGTGCAAATACATTTGAAGATAGTACAATCAAAAAATAAAGTAAAACCGAAAACAGAATGTAATTTTTTTTCATAATAACAAGGTTTTGAAGTAGAAAAAGTACAGCGTACTTACCTACTGCAATAGTATTACTTTAAAAAATAACTTAAATTATCTTAATGTTACCTAGAGTTGTGTGAATTGTAAAACACCGTAAACAAAAAAAAACTTAATTTTCTGATTTTTAATAATTTAATCCTTAATTATTAAATCATCCAAAATCCAAACATGGTGATTATTTGACAATTGTCAAACTTTATTTTTCAGATGTGTTACGAATTTGGCTACGAACTCGGCTCAGAGTTTCAAGATTAATACCTAAAAAGGAGGCAATATACTTTAAAGGAATACGAGTTGAAAGATGTTTATAGGCTTTTAGAAAGTATTCATATTTTGTTTCAGCCTTACTTAATCTGCCCATTAAAGCTCTAATTTCGGCATCAGAATAGTATTTTTCGTAAAAACGTCGGGCCGTTATATTAAATTCGGGTTCAATATTGTATAAATGTTGTAAGTCTGAATGCTTCATACCCAGAAGAGACGAATTTTCAATAGCTTCCATATTTTCGTAACTTGGAATTTGTAATATAAAACTATGAATTGAAGCCACCAACTCATTTTCAACTGTAATCCAGGTCGTAATTTCCCTATTAGAATCTTGTACATAACCCCGAATAGCGCCTTTATTTACAAAGTAAATCATATCGCAAATCTCTCCTGCCTTATGCAATTTTTTACCTTTTCTTACTTCAATTGGATAGGTGTTTTCCATAAGAAATTTTTTAGAACCCTCACTAATCGGATAAACACTGTTGAACACGTATAAAAGTGTAGCAGCTTCTTCTGGAGTACTATGGCGTACATAGTGATTCAATTGATTCATAATTGGGTTTAAAATTTTATTGTTTTAGTTTGCTCTTTTATGTAAATGTATAATTATTTTGTTGCACCTGGGAATAACTTTTTAAGTGTTAGATGCCGCAGCGTTTTATTAGTTCGTTTACCAACATTAAAACTCACAACTGTTTTAGAATTCTTTTCCAATGCATAAACCAGCCAGATATAATTTTTCTTGTGTCTGATATAAGTGCACAGCTCATCGCATTTTAATCAAATCTTGAATCATGAAAGTAAAAATCTTCTTTTTGAATTTTTAAAAAGATTTAATTCTTATTCCAAAAATAAAAACTCACAAATTTATTGCTCAAAAAATTAAACCAGATAGCAAATAAACATCAAAATAATTTTACCTTTACAGGTGTTATGTTTCAACTAAAACCTACTAACTGGCTTAAGCAGTTTAAGCAGTATTTTTTTACTTACAGTAATGGTTTTTACCATCTGCCTTACAGTAGCAAATCTCCCGAAGCACTAGTCGAGAGTTTTGCCAATTACCCTTTTGTAAAACATAATAAAGAAAGGCAGAGTATTTATGCTAATACCCCTTTTTGTGAAGGAGGATTCAATTATCAAAAGCTTGAGGAGGGTTGCTGGATTATCTACTCTAAAATGAGATACAAGACCAATGTGGCCTTCGACCTGGTTTATGATAACCCGGAAGAGAAAAAGATCGAAGATAAAGGATATTATATGTTAAGCCTTAATCATGTTTCAAACCTTGTTACCATAGATAAAAAAATTTGTGAAAAACAATTTTGCTTCTCAAACTATAGCTGGACGCTTTTTAAGCCGAAAGAGCGAAACTGTGACCTGAATTTTAAAGGTGCCAATAACAAATATATTACCCTGTATTTTAATAAAGAATGGCTTGAGCGTAATCTGGCTCAGAATATTCTGTTTACCGAAGGAAGACTTACTGATTTTATAGCTTCTGATGAGCCTTATATTGCATGGCCTTTAACTGGTAATGAAGAAGTACTCAAAAATTTCAGCCATTTTGACGATGTCATGAATTTGAATGCGCAGGTTGCTTCGATAGACTTTTTGCAATTAAAATTTTCAACAATTAATCTTATTTTCGATTTTTTCAGGCTTTGTAAGGAAGAGAATATAATCGGACGCCATTTTGCTATTGAATACGAGAATAAATTCAGTATCAATAAGGTTGAAAACTACTTAACAAATAATCTGTTTGACAAATTCCCCGGAATCGACATGCTGGCAGAAAAATTTAAAATTTCAGAAAGTAAATTAAAAGCCGAATTCAAGCAGTTCTTTGGAAAGCCCATTTATAAGTATTTTCAGGAAAAGCAGATGAATCTTGCCAAAGAACTAATCTTTGAAAACAAGCTGCTGATAAAAGAGATATCATATAAATTCGGTTACGAAAACACCAGTAAATTTAGCGCTGCCTTTAAAAAATGTCATGGCATTCTGCCAAGCGACCTGCAAAAGCAAGAGTTTGAAATAGCAGATTAAATCTTATTATTCCTATCTTTTCACACTTTCCCATACTCAAAAACTTTTTGGGCTATAGATTTTATTTAACAAAACTTTTTGGAGCATTTCTGTACATATTCTTGTAATAACTTTGTTAATAATATATAACGGTATCTTAAACCTGCTCCAAAAATAAGCTACAACTGATAGCTACAACTGAAAGTTTAACCAATTAAACCTAATACTATGACTAATTCTACATTCTCTAAAAGAAATGTTGATATTTTTCAGCAAATTGAAAATGCCATTGCCGAAGGAATATCAATTGAAAATGCATTCGAAATTTTTTTTAATGATAACAATGATAACATTGAAGAACTAATCCCTTTTACAGGATATTATAGCTTAGATGTAGCATCTGGCTCATTTGTTTCTATAGATACAAATGAGTACTACATAAATAAGCAAAAAGCTATAAGGCCTAAACGATCCCAAATAATCATATCAGTATCACTGGATGGAAAAACTTCAGATCAATATACATTTAATAACCAGATGACTTTTGTCAATAATGTACTTACAATTCCAAATGTCCTTCAGTTAAAATTTAAAAGAGATTTTATAGATGGTAAGTTGGTAACTTTTAAAGGAAACATTGGAGAAAATAATGTAAACGGTTTTACACGCTTTAATCCGGTAAGATTATCCGAATTTAAAGGTACTTATTTTAATATTAGTAGCTCTATTACTAGCTTAACGATTGTTGAAAAAAAGGAATTTACTGAAGTTAATTATAATATAGACAACACTCTTATTCCTATAGAATTTTATTCCTATAATCCTGCCATGTACGTACTTAATTTTTATGCTGGAAAAGATAATAATTCATATACTTTAATGCTTGGTACATTCGGATCTCATGGATTAGCTTGTAGCAGTATGTATACAGCGAATGGTAAAAATAATAATGAATTTTTAGTAACTATTCTTTAAACGCGATAAATGAAAAAATTTATACTCTTATTTTTACTTTTCTTTGTTACCATTCAATTTACAGCACAGGTAAACGAACCTGCTTTAACCAGTAAAAAAATTGCTGTAGGGACAAATTCTGCTGTCTTAACTGCCACTAATAATGAGGTTACTACAAAAAGCGTTGTGCTAGGAACAAATACAGCTATTCCAAGCAATGGAGTTGTAACTCTTACCGGGAACATTACCATACCTCCTGATGCTGTAGTCACTTCTGCTAACATAGTTTTTACTGGTTTCAACCTATCTGTCGGTTCAATAATTTTTGATTTCTATGTAGCGGCTTCCGGTGCAGGAACTCTTCAAAATGATATTGTATCTAAATTTGCGAATACTAATAAAACATATTCAAAACCTGTTAGCAACCTTACTAACGGAATAATTACATTATCAATTTACGACGACTATCATAACCCTTTTAATAATCCAGCTGCAACTGTAACAAGCATAACGCTTACTTATAGCTATACTACTACAAAATGGTATGACGCAAGTACAGGAGGCAATTTACTGGGAACGGGAAACACTCTTGAAACTGTTGGCACATCAGTCCTGCCAAATACAGAGACAACCGGCACCTACAACTTTTACGCAGAAGCTATAAATGAATCAGGAACAAGTAACAGAACCCAGTCTACTGTAACTGTAGTACCTCTGTTGGGAGCATCAATTACTTCAAATAACCTAATCTGCAATGGAGTACCCAATGGAAGTGCAACTGCAATAACTTCGGGCGGTGCACCCCCATTTACTTATGAATGGCTACCGGCAGGAAGCACACAAACAATATCAGGTTTGTCACCAGGGACATATACACTAAAAGTAATCGACGACATCGGGCAACTCGCAACGGCAAATGTTACAATTACGCAACCAGATGCAATTGTAATCTCTTCTACGCATACTGATGCAAGCTGTAATGGTGGTAATAACGGATCAGCAACAGTAAATGTAACTGGTGGTACAGGTGCATATACTTACAGCTGGAATACTACTCCGGTACAAACAACAGCCAAGGCTACAGGGCTTGCTTCAGGATCATATATTGTAACTGTAACAGACGCAAAAGGGTGTATAAACACTGCAACAGTTACTATTGGACAACCTGCTGCTATTTCAATTATTACTAATCTGGAAAATGTTAGTATTAAAACTAATGGAAATGCTAGATATACTATCAATTCAACCAATGCAGATAGTTTTCAATGGCAGGTTACTACCAACGGAACAGAATGGACTAATGTTGTAGATGGCGGAACCGAACCAACTTATTCAGGAGCGACTACAAACACTTTAAACATCGCTTATATACCTATTACTTTTGACAATTATCAGTATAGAGTCCTTTTAACTAATGGTATTAACTGTGTTACTACATCAACTTTTGCCCTTTTAACGGTGAACAGCAATATTAAAGCTGCAAACGATGATTTTAGTGCAGTAGTTATCAATGAAGGTACATCTGGAATTGCTGGGGATGTGACTGCAAATGACTTGTTAAATGACGTTTTGGTAAATGATAGAGATGTGATTATAAATGTAGTGAATGACGGAGGCTTAACTGGCGTTACAATTGATGCAACAGGTAACCTTAACGCTCCTGCAACAGCAACATTTGGAACATATACCGTAACATACTCAATATGTGAAGTAGCAGATATTACTAACTGTAGTTCTGCAGAAGCAATAGTGGTGATTTCACCTACTTTGGGAAGAGATACTTTCAAAACATTTAATGTAAGTGTTTATCCTAACCCTGCTACTAAGGAAGTGTTTGTTAAGATTCCTGAATTCTCATCTTATCTTAACATTAAAGTAACTATTTATGATATGAGTGGAAGAAGTGTTAGAGAAAGTCATGTGACTACTGATATTCAAGCAATTGACATCTCTGACTTAGAATCTGGTATTTATAACTTTAACATCGTTTCGGATAATGGTACAACCACTAAACGAATCATTAGAAATAAATAATACGTTCTAAAAAATGGATTTATATTAATTTCCTGACTGCATTACGCAGTCGGGATTTTTATTCTATATATCTTACAGGAATGAATGTTTTATAAATTGTCCAGTAAGGCCACTTAAGGAGACCTTAGTCTGTTTGAAATAAACAGTCTAAAAGAGGCTTTATTAGAGATTTAATCGAAGCTATCTACCTGAATGCCGTTCTTGGAAAGAATAATAACGGCTTTTTCTGCTGAAACATTCTTCTCAATGAGATTCATTTTTTTTATTTCTTTTTCAGTTATTTTTTTTAAATAATATCTTTAAAAATGCTTGATTAAAATCTAAAGAAAAAGCTCCTGTTTTAAAATCAATATCAGTCAGTGGAATAAGATTTACAAGATATCTTTTATCTGAGGCATCAAATTCAGAAAATCTTCGAAAGATTTCGATTAATACTTTATTTTTATTTGATTTTTTTTATCAATAGCTTTTAATTAAATAAAGACATCAGAAAAATATCTCAGAAAGCAAAGCAAGAAATACATTTTTTATTTTTATAAATAAAACTCAGAACAAATAATCGATGATTCAGAACATTTCGTTCTTTAAAGACTTGTGTATTTTATACATTTGAGTATGTAAAGAAAACAATATCTTTGAATATATCTAATCTGTTTTAACTTTTATGTCTTGAGGTTCAGTTTCTTTTTTTTTCTATTTTTCATGGCTCTAACCTGTTTTGGCCAGCCTTCTTTTGAAACCTTGAGAAAGGATCTTGAGCAGAAAATGATACACTATCATTTTAAGGAAGCTTTAATTCTTATTAATAAAAATGCCGGCTTATATCACGGTTCAGCAAAAATTGAACTGGATATTATGAAAATGAAAATCCTTACTGAACTGGGGCTTTATGACGAAGCCTTTAAACTTTCTCAACATCTAGTCACCAATTCCAAAACCGTTGCAGAACAAAAACTTAAAATTCATGTTGAAAGAGCGCTAATTTTTGAAATTAATGACGATTACTCTTCCTGCATAAAAGAATTAAAGAAAGCGGAGAATCTGATTTCCAAATACCCGCAGCTTAAATTTAAAAATTACACCAATTTTCTTATCCGTAAATCTTCCTATTACCGTGTCAGCGGATCTTCGGATAAAGCATACCGGCTTGCACTGCAGGCAGAAAGGTATGCCATGACTGTACACGATACCGTAAACATGCCTGTAGTACAGCTGATCTTAGGTCTTGGGAATCGCAGAACAAATCCTGAAAAAGAATTAGAGCACTACCAGCGGGCGCTTTACTTATATAAAAAACAGCGTCATTACGAAGCCGTTATTTCTATGTATACTAATTTAAGCTATTTTTATCTGCAAAAAAAGCAGTATGAGTCCGCCACCTTATATATAGATTCTGCACTGGCTATTGCCTCAAAATCAAATGTCCTGAGTTACAAAGCAGATGTCTACCAGACCAAAAGCACCATACTGGAACAGGAAAACAAAACAGATTCTGCTCTTTATTACTTTAAAACTGCCGCAGAATACTACAAAAAGTCTAATAGTGAACAACGTGATATCAAAATTAAAGAACTTGAAGCTCAGTATAATTTTGAAAAAGAAAAAGCTGAAAAACAATCCCTTAAAAAAGATATCAAAAACACCCGTATCTTAAACACTACTCTGATTGTCTCTCTTCTAATCCTGGCTTTATTTATACACCAGATGATGAAAAACAAAAGAAAAATCGAAAACCAAAAGAAAAAAATCTCTGAAAATAATACAGCCCTAACGACCAGTCTGGAAGAAAAACAGTTTTTAGTCCAGGAACTTAATCATCGTGTTAAAAATAATCTGGCCGTTATTTTAAGCCTGATTGATTTCCAGAAAGACCAGGAAAAAAATGAAGATTACAAAAACAGATTTGATGATCTTTACCAAAGAATTAAAACGATTATGATCGCTCATGAGCTGTATAGTTACAGCGTGAATTATAATGATCATGCACTGGTTGAAGCCCGGAATTATCTCGATAAGATTTTTGAAACCCACCAAAACAGCAGTATCAGGACATTTACATATATCAATGATGCCGAAACAGTTTATTTTACTGTAGATAAAATACTCTCTCTTGGACTGCTGGTGAACGAGCTGGTAACAAATTCCATAAAACATGCACAACCTTCAAAGGAACTTGTTTTGCATCTGGAACTTAAAAAAACAGATAAAAATGAAATAGAAGTTTATTATTGTGACAACGGAATTGTTTTTAATTTTGAAAAAAACAATGATTCGCTGGGACTTTTGATTATTGAAGGCATGGTGAAACAACTAAAAGGAACTTACAATAGAGAAAAAGCAGACTATAAAATCGTATTTTCAAATGAATGAACATAAAAGCAGAATATTGATAGTGGAAGATGAGGTTTTAATTGCACTTTCGTTAAAAAAAATGCTGGAACCCATTTTTACAGCTGAGACTGCCAACAGCTATGAAGAAGCCAGAATGCTTTTGTCCCATAAATTGTTTGATCTTGTTTTAATCGACATTTCTCTTTCAGGAGATAAAACCGGGCTTGATCTTGCCCGATTTATCAATGACAATATTTCAATTCCTTTTATATTCACCACGGCCCTGACTGATCCCGCAACTCTGGAAAAGGTGACAGCTATCCGCCCGTCTGCTTATCTTTCTAAACCCGTAGAAAAGGTCAATCTTATTACTGCAATACACCTCGCTCTGGCCAATGAGGATTCGATTTTTAAAATTGAGCTTGGAAAACAGATTTATTATTTTCAGTCTAAGGATTTTCTATTTGCCGAAGCAGATCATGTCTATGTTGAAATACATCTCAAATCAGGTAAAAACCAGATTTTAAGAACAACGATGACCTATCTTGAAGAAGTTTTTCCCGCTAAGTATTTCAAAAGAATTAACCGCAGCACTGCTGTAAATCCTTACCACGTTACAAAAATCATAAACGACAAATTATACATCGAAGATAAGATTTTTAAAATCTCTAAAAATTTCTGATTGTATTTCAGAACAAAAAAAATAGGTTTCAGAACATTTTTTTAATAATTGAATTACAAGTATTTAGTTTTAAACCTGCAAACTAAATCGACTATCACCTTTACAAGTGATAATGTAAATCAATTTTATGAAAACTACAGAAAATTTAAACCAGGCAGCACTAGTTAAATCCTGGCCAAATGAGTTTGAGATTACTTTATCTGAAGATATAGAAAACCTTCAGATTAAAATTAATGATTTTCAAATTTCCAAGGGACAGCCCTGGAATAGTAATCTCATTGTTCAAAAAATATCTTCAAAGCATTGGAAAATAACAGTTGAAGCAGGAAGACATAAAACTAAAGAGGTTGCCAACTGGTTTAAAAGCAAAATAACGGGAGGTGCAGCATTGGGTTGTGACACTTCTGCAGCTTTACCACATGAGCTTAATTTTTCATTTTCCTGTACCTTTTCGTTTGTACTTCATGGATTACCTGTTTTATTTTCTAATATTATCATTGCACAAGGAAATAATGGCAGTAATAATTGGTGGATTGGCAGTGCTAATTTACAAGAACGAAACAATGGGAATTTTCTTTTTTCAGATAATAAACGCATTAAGCTAAATATTCATTGTTTTGATGTAAATGGATTTAATTTTAAAGTTTCATTAGGAGATTGGATGCGCTCCTTACCGCCGGATTCACATATTACAAACCTAAGCATTCCAGGTACACACGATACAGGAACTTATCGTCTTTCTTCAGCTGATTTTGGAGCACGATGTCAAAATTATGATATATTTCAGCAGTTAGAAGATGGGATTCGCTTTTTGGATATCAGGCTTAAAAACAACGACGGAAATGCATCTGACCCGCTTCAGTTATACCATTCCATATATAACTGCGGAGTAAGCTTTGGAGAAATAATGAAATCATGTATTGATTTTCTGACCCAGCATCCTTCTGAAGTTATTTTAATGTCTGTAGAAAATGAACAGAGCGGCCAAAAGATATCAAACAACTTTATAAAATATCTTCAAAAATACCCGAATTCTTATTATAAAGATGATGATTTTCCAGTACTGGACAAGCTGCGGGGCAAAATCTTATTTCTCTACCGTTTTACATATGAGCCTATATCAGGTTTTGAAAATGATAAAGTTGGCATAATGTTTGGCCGCCCTTGGAAAGACAATGCTACTTTTGAATCAGTTAACGCGCAAGGGCAAAAATTTCAGATAGAAGATAACTACAAAGCTCATGATACGCATAAAAAAGCAGATTTAGTCGAGAAAAATCTGAAACTGGCCGCAAATACTGCTAACAACAATTCAAATCCCCTTTTTCTTACCTTCAATACTATTGGAATGGGTGGCCACACTCCTTACCAATATGCCTGGGGTGGTTTAGGTGTTGATCCGCAAATGAATCCCTGGTTAATGAGATACACATCTTACAGCGGAAAAAGATCTTTAGGTCTTATTCCGCTTGATTTTTATAATAATGGAGGAAATGATAATCCTATCGAAAACGGGCTTTTAATCAATATTGTAAATTCTAATTTTTAGACCATAATTATGAAAAGAATTATACTTTTATTGACAATTTTGTCAGCCCTAATTTCAAATAAAGCTGAAGCCCAACCTTACTATGATTTTCCCCATCCCTCTACACCTGGAACTTATTCTGTTGGCAACATAAATGTCGGATTTAATTACAGTCCTAACGGCGGTCAGGTATATATTGACGAGAGCTGTTCAAGTGTTTTGGGTTACAATTCTACTGATGGCGGCTATTTTACTTTTGGCTTTAATGTTCCTATTTCGGGTGTAAGAATAAGAGGAATCCGCCAGACATTTAATTCCAATACTACTATCGACGTAAGAATAAATGGAGCACCATATACATTGAATTCGTCAAACCTTTCATCCTTTAGTGCCTGCGGTTTTACTACACAAGGTTCTATATCAAACGGAGATTTAGTTGGCGGCAATGGTATAATTACCATTACACAGCCGGGAATTACATCTCTTCAGGTACAGAATAATGGCAGTGATTATTGGATATTTGTTGTAGAAATCCTGCCTCTTGTTACCACAGCCAACACTCCATGTACAGGCAGTACTCTCAACCTAACCTCTGACTTTTCTGGATTAACCAGTGGCATATCTTATAATTGGACTGGTCCGAATGGTTTTACTTCCAATCAAAAAAATCCAAGTATACCCAATGTGACCGCAACTAGTGCAGGCATCTATACCGTTACAGCAGGCAATGGAACTGTAACAGCTAAACAAACACAAAATGCCACTATAAATCCGATACCTGATGTAAACACTGTAAACAACCAGACAGTGTGTAATGGTTCTTTGACCAATGCAGTGCTCTTTACCAGCAATACATCTCCGGTTACCTACATCTGGACCAATAATAATACAACAGTTGGGCTCGCTGCTTCCGGTGCGGGCAGCTTACCCTCCTTTGTAGCTGTTAACAATTCCAGCCAGCCTGTTACAGCTGTTATTACAGTGACTCCCAAATATATCGGTAACGGTGCTTCATGTGAAGGTGCGCCTAAAAACTTTACCATTACCGTAAATCCATCACCCGCAATTCTGTCTCAGCCTGTATCAACGAGAGTATGCGCTAATGGCAATGCTGTTTTTACTTCAACTGTAAGCAATGCATCCTCTTATAAATGGCAGCTCAATACAGGTTCCGGATTTGTCGATGTGCAGAATATCGCGCCTTATTCAGGGGCATCCACATCAACTTTAAACATCGCCAATGCCGCTGTCACTGTTAATGGCTATCAATATCGATTAATTGCTTCAGGAACATGCGGTTCTTCCGTCACTTCAGACACGGCAGTTTTGAACATCTCTGCATTAAGTGCCAATGCAGTTGTGGATAACGTTAGCTGCAATGGAGGATCTGACGGAAGTATAATTATTAACCCATCGGGCGGAATCTCCCCTTACACATTCAGCTGGGACGGTGGTCTTACTACAAAGGACATAACAGGACTTACTGCCGGAACTTATACGGTAAAGATAACAGACGCTAATTTATGCAGCCTTACAGAGAGTTTTACTATTATTCAGCCAGATGCTCTTACAGTATCAACATCTCAAACTGATGTGCTATGTAATGGTGGTTCGAATGGATCTGCAACTGTAAATATTGCCGGAGGAACCGGAGCATATTCTTATTCATGGGCTCCTTATGGAGGAACTGCTGCAACTGCCACAGGATTAACAGCAGGAAATTACAGCTGTTTCATAAAAGATGCTAACGGATGTCAGATAACTGAAAACTTTACAATTACACAGCCTTCTGTTTTAACAGCTACTCAAAGTCAGATCAATGCGACTTGTTCAACTGATGGTCAGGCCCTGGTAACTGTTACTGGTGGCACTACTCCTTATACTTATTTATGGTCACCATCTGGTCCGACAACTGCAATAGCAACAGGGCTGAAAGCCGGAAACTATAGTGTTTTGATTACAGATGGCAACGGATGTACTTTAACAAAAACCTATATAATTACGACAACAAATACATTAGTGGCAAGCGCTTCAAAAACTGATGTTTTATGTAATGGCACATCAACAGGATCTGCTACAGTAATCCCTAGTGGAGCTCCCGGACCTTTTACATATGTATGGTCACCCTCTGGAGGAAATGCAAGTACAGTGTCTAACCTTAGTGTTGGTAATTATGCTGTAACTATTACATCAGCTACTGGCTGCTCTATAGTCAAAAACTTTACAATCAATGAGCCAGCAGCAATTACACTAACACCAAACTCAACAAATATTACCTGCAATGGTGGTGCAAACGGAACTGCTAGCGTTACCGCAACAGGCGGAACTGGTTCTTATACCTACTTATGGTCACCGTCAGGCGGAACTGCTGCAACTGCAACCGGACTTACTGCCGGAACATATGCTGTAACGGTAACAGATGCAAATTCTTGCTCTGTTGTAAAAAACATAACCATTACAGAACCTGCGTCTTTACTTGCCAATGTAATAGTTACAAATGTAACATGTTACAACGGCAATAACGGATCTGCTGCTGCAAATCCATCTGGAGGAACTGGTGCGTATTCTTACTTATGGTCACATAATGGAGTAACAACTTCTACTATAAATGACCTTACAGCTGGAACTTATACTGTAACTATAACTGATGCCAATTCCTGCTCCGCTACTGCTGCTATCGAAATTACACAACCAGTCAATCCTGTGAATCTAAGTACTTCGGTTGTTTCCGGTATAACCGTATCGGGCGCTACATTATCAGGTACAGCTTTTTCTGATGGAATAAATGCAGACAAAGGCGAATGTCTGACAGAAGTGGGTTTTGTATATGCTGCTCATTCAAATCCTGCCATAACTGATACAAAAAATAATATTACATCTGCTTTAGGAACATTTACAAGTTCTTTATCAGGACTTAAAGGAAACAAAACGTATTATGTTAGAACTTATGCAATCAATAGCAACGGTTTTATCAATTACGGAAACGAAGTAAGTTTTACAACAGAAAAATATACCCTGACTATAACTGCCGCTTCTGGTCATATCAAAGTTTACGGTACGACCGATCCTGTATTTAATTATACAGCTTCAGGATTTGAAAACGGAGACACAAATGCTATAATCACAGGACTACTTTCCAGAGATTCCGGAGAAAATGCCGGAAAATACAATATCAAATTAGGAACTATTGGCGCTGGTGCAGATTATACAATAGTCTTTACCGGTGCAGAATTTGAAATCGTAAAAGCAAATCAAAACATTATCTGGAACCAGACTTTAGAATTCGGTTGTAATGATTCAAATATGGTAACATTAACTGCAATAGCGGACAGTGGATTACCTGTTTCATACGCTATTACAAATTCTTCAATTGGAACTATTTCTGATGCAACTCTTACGATTTTAAATTCCGGAAGCAGTACAGTTAAAGCAACGCAAAACGGAGACCAGAATCATAATGCAGCCACAGCCCTAATTAAACCAATCGAAATAAGCCAGTCCGGGCTTGTTGTGCAACAGTGGACAGATGTTCTTTTCTTTGATAATAAATCCAACCATTTTACAGCCTGGCAATGGTATAAAGACGGAAATTCAGTTTCTGGCGCAACACGTCAGTATTATAGTGAAAACCAGCCTCTAAATGGTATTTACTACGTCATTGCAAAAGATACAAATGGAAATCAAATCAAATCATGTCCAATTGAAACAATAGGAACTCCCTTTACTAAAAAACTAAAAATTTATCCTAATCCAGCCAGACCTTTAAACCAATTTACTTTAGAATGTGATTTTAGCGAATCTCAACTGAATGGAGCCGAGATTACCATTTTTGACATTACAGGAAAATTAGTTCAGACCATTTCAAATGTAAAAGCTAAAAACCAAGTTACCGCTCCTGCTCAATCCGCTCTATATGTTGTCGTTCTTTCACTGAACAACAATCAGAAAAAAACAATCAACTTATTGGTTAAGTAAAAATGAGATTTAATTTAAAAGTAAAAACAATGAAAATTAAAATCACTTTAGCAATATTTGTATTGTTTAGTGCCACGATACAAGCACAAGAATTCAATTTAAAAATAAACGGAGGGCCATCCGGAATTTTATATGATAGTGCTATTGGAAATGGTAAATTAAAATCTGGCGGAGGAATAGGTCTCGGATACACTTATTTCTTGAGCAGTCATTGGGGAATCGCCACTGGAATTGATGTGATGTATAATCAGAATAGTTTTCAATTAAATGATGCAAATACAATCACAAGTTACGAAGTCGACGACCAGACTTCTGCTTTTGAATATCGCGTAACCCCTTTAAAATACAAAGAAGATCAGCACTTTATTTCTGTCGCGATTCCGCTTTTTCTGCAATACAGAACTGAAGTTGCTTCTAAAACACAATTGTATTTTGGATTTGGAGGAAAAATCCTTTTTCCCGGAAAACAAACTATAAAAGCATCTGCTTCTGAATTACAATTAAGCGGCTATTATCCGGACTTAAATCTGTTAGTTGACGATCTTCCTTCTCACGGATTTGGAAAAGTATCAAACTGGCAGGACAAAACAACGATAAGTTTAAAACCGTTATTTTTGTTAAGTGCTGAAACTGGTCTTACTTTCAAAATAAAAGAAAAAACACAGCTTTATACCGGAGTTTACATAGATTATGGTTGGTCTGATTTAGTGAAAGATACTCCAGATCTTAGTATTGTTGCCTATGATCCAAGCGGACTCGATAATATTCAGTCAAACGGAACAATTGGAAACAAAAAAATGATACAGGAGAGCCGTTATCTATCAGCGGGACTTCAGTTGAAGCTAGGTTTTTCTTTAGCAAAAGACAAACAGCAGCCCGTACAACAAAAAGCAGAAATCCTGCCTCAGAAACAAGTTATCGCGCCAATTCCCGAACCTCCAGTTCAAAAACAAGTAGTTGAAACGGCACCGCTGAAAAAAGAGCTCACTATAGAAGAACGTAGTTATATCGAAAAAGAGCCTCTTGCATTTCAGGAAATTGGAAGTACAAATTTAACTCCTGAACTTGCTGTAAGATTAGATCAAATTGCTAAAATCCTAAATTCGAATAAAGACACAGAATTAACTATTACAGGATATACTTGTGATATAGGATCTGAAGCCCGAAATCTTGAAATTGGAATGCAGAGAGCTCAGGAAGTTGCCGATTATTTGAAGAATAAAGGAATAGAATCTGACCGTATGCACCTATTCTCAAAAGGAGAAAGTGAACCTCTGGTTACAAATGCTTTAGCCGAAAACAAACCGCTAAACAGAAGAGTTAAACTTAAAATAATTGATCAATTATCCCGAGGTTTTTAATTTGCTTAACCGCTGCTATTTGACTTAATAAAAAGAGGTTAACGATTTATTTTTTGACGCTGCATTTTCCTTCGATCCCCGACAGGACATCCAAATCAAATTCATAAGGCCAATGAAAAACACCTCCTGCCTGTAGTAAGCCAATATTTTCGATGAAATTTATAGAAATTTATCCTGTAGTTCACTTAAGGAGACAACTATTATATAGTTGTCTCTTTTTTTATGCGCAAATATGTAGATTTTTCAAACCTGGTTCAAAAGTTGGGGATTAAGCAAAAAGATTAGGTAATCTGAATAAGAAGAAATCGATCCGTTCAAACAACCCAAATAAGAAAAAAATTCACTGTTGAGCAGCATCCCTAAATGAGGGATCAAATTGTTTTACACTTTCTTCTTTACTGCTATCACACAGCAATCTATAGACTGTATAGTTGTTATCTATTAACTTTTTGGCCACTGAACTGCCGATATATCCATTGGCGCCAATTAAAAATACGATCGCTTTTTTCATTTTGCCTTTTTTGAAAGTAAAACTAAAACTGCTTCTCCAACAGCTTTTGCTGATTGCGGATTTTGTCCAGTAACTAAACGCTGGTCACTCACAACATGTTCCTGCCAAAGACCTGATTTTTCATAAATACCACCGCGTTCTTTTAACTTTTCTTCCAGTAAAAATGGAACTATCTTATCTAGGTTTACAGCAATTTCTTCCTCATCAGTAAAACCATTTACTTTCTTACCATCAATCAAGTACTTACCATTACTTAATTTGATATTTACTATACCGGCAGGTCCATGACATACTGCGCTGACAATGCCTCCGTTCTCATATATTTTGGCCGCAATATCAGCTAGTTCTGTATTATCCGCAAAGTCCCACATAGCACCATGTCCTCCTGCGTAATGAATAGCTACGTAATCTGAAGGATTGATCTCAATTGGTTTTTTAGTGTTCTCAATTTTGCTGCGATATACCTTATCATTCCAAAATTCTGCATTTACCTTATCGGTCAAATCAAGACCGTCTACAGGTGCTTTACCTCCTTGTGGACTTACAAATTCAATTTCATATCCTGCATTTTTCAATATTTCCCATGGATGAGATACCTCTGAGAGATAATACCCCGTTGGATCTCCTGTATTTCCTTTTTTATCATGACTGGTCACAACAAATAAAATTTTCTTTTTCATATTCTTAGATTTTACACTTTGCGCCACTGCTGTGTTTGTTGAGAAAAAAATGGCACAACTTATAAGGGTCATTATTGCTTTGTTGATCATTCTCATAATTTATGGTGTTTGAATTAAAGGGTTACTTTTCCTGATTATAATAAAAGCTATTTTGAGTTATCACAATTGATATGAAGAGGTCACTTTTGATATTAAATTTGTCCTCACTTCATTTGTTTTTGATGATACAAAATTGCGATGAAACAAAAACAAATAAAAGGAGTATAATCACAAAATAAGTGTGATTGAAATCACATTTAAGGATGGCGCAATCGGCTTAATGTTTCTCTGGATATTCCCAGATACGCAGCCAATAAAGTCTTTGACACCCTTTGCAATAGATATGGATTTAATTGCAAAAACCTATCGTATCTCTCCTGTGGGTTTTTATTGAGCAGTATTAATATACGTTGTTGTAAGGCTACATAACCCACATTGGATTTTTTACGAAAAAATTCAGCGACACTGTGCAATTCTCTACACAGCTTTTCTTTGTTTACAGAGGAAATAACCAATAGTTCACTTTCTTCAATACAGTCTATCGAAATAGTGGCAAAACCACTGTTTAGATACGCCTGATAATCTGAAACCCACCAATCTTCCATTGCAAACTGAAGGATATGAATTCTTCCTTTTTTATCTGTATGACAGGCTTTAAGAAGGCCTTTAATTACCCAATAATCATTAATAACTTTATCATCTTCCTGTAAAAGAAACTGATGCTTTTTTAATTTTTTAGTTGTAAAATGAGAAAGAACGTAATCAAACTCAGAATCTGTCAAGGGTATAATTTTTTCAATATGTTGTCTAAGTGCGATACTCATTGGATACTATTATTTGATTATTTTATTGATGGGATTCCTTGAACTGAATTAATTTAATACCAAAGAATTAATAAAATCATAGGTCATCTATAGATTCATTATAAAAACCAATTCAAAGAGCCTAAAAAAAGAAAAGCAGACAATAATCGTTTTGATCTTCTTGTCTGCTTTATGGCATTAATTTTCTTGTTGATATACAGAATAATCCAGGTATCCATTTTCTTTCCCACCGTAGTGCAGACTGCGATCAGGTTCCGCTAAGGGCCAGTCGTTTTTAAGTCTGCTTACCAGATCGGGATTGGCTATAAAAGGTTCTCCAAAAGCTGCCAGATCAATAATTCCGGATTCAATCATTGTTTCTGCAATTTTTTTATCCATTCCTCCTGCCAAAATAATAATACCGTTATACCAAGAGCGAAAACGCTCTAAAAACCCTTTAGGAAGAGCAAAACTTCCTCTGGATTTTTGATCCATAATATGAATATAGGCAATTCCCCTATTTTGTAATTCCGTTGCCAGGTATTGGTAAGTAGCCTCAATTTCATCATAATGAGGTAATTCATGAAGACCTCCATAGGGAGTCAAACGAATCGCAACCTTGTCTGCCCCAATTTTGGAAATACAAAGATCTATTGCCTCGAGCAGAAATCTACTACGGTTTTTAATACTTCCGCCATACTCATCTGTACGATTATTGGTGTGAGGGTTTAAGAACTGCTCTATCAAATAGCCATTGGCTCCATGCAATTCAACACCATCAAATCCAGCTTCTATCGCACAAGTTGCTGCATGAGCAAAATCCTGAGCAACTAGTTTTACCTCTTCAGTCTCCAATGGCCTTGGTACAGAACAAGTGACAAACCCTTCCTTCCCATTTTCATCAAATCCCCAGGCTGTTGAATTTTCTGCCCTGATGTCTGATGCACCAACTGGTAACTGCCCATCAGGCTGATTAGAGGTGTGAGATACACGTCCAACGTGCCAAAGCTGGGCAAAAATTTTACTTCCCTTATTATGTACGGCTGTAGTTACTTTTTTAGCACCCTCAACCATTTCTTGTGTATAAATTCCCGGAACATACAAAACCCCCATTGACGTTGGTGAAATAGCCGTACCTTCTGTTATAATTAGTCCGGCTCCGTCCTTTCCTGAACGCTGGGCATAATAAGCTGCATTCATTTGGTTTAAGATACCATCAGGATTACGTGCCCTTGTCATTGGCGCCATTACCACACGATTAACCAATTTTAAATTTCCTTTTTCGAAAGATTTGAATAATTTCATGAATATTTTTTTTTGGTACTTACTAAATATGTACCTGTTTTTACTTTTTCTATAGCTTTTTATTTACTGAACATCATACACGGGATAATCAATATAGCCCTGAGTCCCTCCTCCAAAAAATTTAGTACGGTCTGGTTCATTTAAGGGTAAATCATGTTCAAGCCTGTAAGGCAGGTCTGGATTTGCAATAAATGGGCGCCCAAAAGAAACCAAATCTGTCCAACCTTTCTTAAGGGCCTCTTCTGCTCGCTCTTTAGTATATTTTCCAGTATAGATTAATGTACCGTTAAATGCTTTTCGATAAGCTTCCTTAAATTCGACCGCCATAACCGGTGCATTATCCCAATCGGCTTCGGCGATATGAATGTAGGCTATTCCTATTTCGTTTAATACTTTTGCCGCTTCAATGTAAGTAATTTCAGGAGTATCATCCTGTGCCCCCATAAGCGTAGTCAAAGGTGCTTGTCGCACTCCTACCCTATCTTTTCCAATAGCTTCTGCCACGGCAGAAACGACTTCTCTTAAAAAACGCAGACGGTTCTCAACACTTCCCCCATATTGATCCGTTCGATGATTAGTTTGCGAATCAATAAACTGCTCAATAAGATATCCGTTGGCGCCATGAAGTTCGACACCGTCAAAACCAGCCTCAATAGCATTTTTAGCAGCCTGTGCAAAATCCTCAATAATGGCTTTGATCTCGGAAATAGTCAATTCACGAGGCATTGAATGTTGTACCATTTCCCCAACTCCATTTTCTGGTCCTTTGTTTTCTAAATCTAAAAAAACCTTTACTCCATCTGCCAATATTGGAGATGGTGATACAGGAGAAGAGCCATTTTCCTGTAAAGAAGTATGAGATACGCGTCCTACATGCCACAGCTGAGCAAAAATAAGCCCTCCTTTTTCGTGGACAGATCGTGTAACTTTCTTCCATCCCTGAATTTGTTCCTGTGTATAGATACCCGGAGTCCAGGCATATCCCTGCCCTTGGCGACTTATTTGTGTTCCTTCAGAGATAATAAGTCCGGCAGATGCTCTTTGTCCGTAATACTCTGCCATGAGCGTCGTGGCTACTTCATTAGCGCCAGCGCGCGAGCGGGTCATAGGAGGCATGACAACCCTGTTGTTTAAAGTTAAATTTCCTAATTTATACTTTGTAAATAACATAACTTTTGATTTTTTTGTTTGTACTTTAAAAATTCTTGTAACGTAACTCTATTTATCAGTTTTCTTCTTAATTGACCGTGTAAGCAAAATAAAAAGGCCTGGTTTACTTACTCTTTTATTTTCTCAGTATTACATAAATTACTGATACTGATTTAAAAGGCAAATTTCTTTAAAAAAATACTATCATCAAAATAATTTAAATCATACATTTGTATCATAATTATAATAACACACTTTATGATGCTTAATTTAGAATGGCTCCGCACTTTTAAAGCAATTTACGAAACAGGAACATTATCAGCAGCTGCTCAGGCATTGTTCATCTCCCAGCCAGGAGCTAGTCTGCACCTTAATTCATTAGAAGCTTTTACAGGTTACAAACTTTTTGACCGCTCGGCCCGCAAAATGGTACCAACTGAGCGAGGAAAGGTGTTTTATAACTTTATTTTAGAACCGCTTACAAAATTAGAAACCGCCGAACAGCTATTTCACAAAAGCTCAAAAACAGATCGTGCTACTATAAGTATAGGCATGTGTTTTGAAACCTTTCAATATACTCTTGAAGAGCATATTTCCAATCTGTCTTTTAATCTAATTATCAAATTTGGAGAATACCATCAAATGCAGCAGGATCTGGATAATGGTCTGTTAGACTTAATCATTACTCCTCATAAAGGCCAGCAAAAAAACCTCGACTACAGAGCTTTTTCTCAAGAAAGAATTGTTCTGGTTGCCGGCAGTGAAACAGAAACTGCCGAACTCGAATCCTTACTGGCTTCTTCTAAAACAGATAAAATAAGCGAATGGCTCAAAAAACAGATCTGGTACAGTACAGCTGCTGATATGGAACATCACAAAAATTTTTGGCTCAAAAACTTCGGGCATCATCCTGATTTTAAGCCCAATTATATCGTTCCAAATATTAGTTCTATCACACGATGTCTAAGCAAAGGAAAAGGTTTCTCAATCATACCTGATTTTCTTTGCCGGGAATCTATTAATCAGGGAGGAATTAAATTAATATGGGAAGGAACTACTCCCTTAGAAAACATACTTTATTTTGGAACTCGAAAAAAAACAATTTATGCCAAAGAATTAAACGCTCTCGAGCAGATATTCATGGAAAAATGGAAGTAAGTAATTCAACACTAATAAGATGCCTATTCAGAATCCTCACAAAATCAGTTTCATTCTCAAATGTTAAAAACACGATAACTTATTAATATTGATTTAAGGGTGTTTCGTTAAGCTAAATAAAAGAGGTTGTTTTTTTTGCCGGATGATAAGACTAATCATTCTTGAGATCATAGTGATAAACCTTAAGATTAGAGATCTTTATGATTTAGTTTATAGTATAAATAAAATCATGGATTTGTTGCCCAAACATTAATTTCAGGAATAAATGCAATGTCATTTAAAGTAAGTGTAGAGGCAATCACCTGCGCAATTTCTATACCCTTTAATTTTCGCTCAGGATCAACAGAGACATGTCCTATTTTTGCAGCAAAGTCTGTAATCACTTCGCTTGGATTTATTTGTGTCACGCGAATATTGTACTTTCTCAATTCTGCCTGCCAGCACATAGTGAGTCCCGAGATAGCAGATTTACTCGACACATAGGCTGAACCGTTTGCAAAACCACGGACAGCTCCCATAGATGAAATATTGATGATGTTACCTGAACTTTGAGAAATAAAATATTTAGCGGCCAACTTTCCACACATAAAGACACTCCTTGTATTGATTTGCCAAATATTTGTAAAGTCATCAACCGAAGTATCTATTAAAGATCCCATGAATCCGAGTCCTGCATTGTTTATTAGAACATCGAGCCCTTCCAGTTTTTCTAGAGCATACTCAAACATTTTTTCAATATCACGCTCTATGGCAACATCAGCCTGTATACCAAATATATCAAGTTCTGCAGCAATTTCATCTACATTCTCTTTCCAGCGGCCACAAATTACGATATTAGCTCCCTTAGATCGTAATAATTTTGCTGTTTCATAGCCTATTCCTGTTGTTCCTCCTGTTATGAGGATTTTAGCACCATTTAAATCCATAATGTATCAGTTTAGTGAGTTTCTATACTCGATTGGCGATTGGTTTGTTTTATTCTTAAAAAGTTTATTAAATGACTGCGAATACTCAAATCCCAGTCTAAATGCAATTTCACCAACCGTTAAATCAGTAGTAGAAAGCAGCTCTTTGGCAAATTCAATTATTTTACCGTGAATGTGTTGCTGAGTATTTAATCCAGTAAGCTGGCGAAGCATATCACTTAAGTAATGAGGGGTAACATTCAGTTCTTTGGCAAGAAAATCAACCGTAGGAATTCCTTTCGATTGTAAATTATCCGCATTGAAATATCCTTCCAAAATATTTTCCATCTTTTTGAATAGATCATTGCTGGCATGTTTTCTAGTGATAAACTGCCTATTATAATAACGATTACAGTAGGTAAGCAGTAATTCTATCTGAGCAATCATTACATCCTGGCTGTATTTATCAATTGACACATGATATTCGTGCGTAAGGATCTGCATAATATTTGTAACTGCAATTTCTTCTTTTTCAGAAAGATGCAACGCCTCATTTACAGTATAAGAAAAATAACCATACTCTTTTATTTTCCTGGATAAAGGATAATTGATAAGAAAGTCCGGATGTACCACCAGCCACCAGCCTGATAATTTCAGATCTGAAACAATTTCAGTTGATACGATTTGATTAGGTGCAAAAAATGTCATGACCCCTTCATCAAAGTCATAATAATTCTGCCCGTATTTCATTTTTCCTTCAAAGCCTTTTTTCAGGGCAATGCAGTAAAAATTATACGACACACTACGTAAAGCTTCATCCGAATAACAAGTGATTTCTTCAAAATTAATTACGCTTATCAAAGGGTGTTGTGGTTTTGGAAGTTCCAGTATACGATGTAATTCTGAAATTGAATTCATCATATAGGGTTTATTCCAGTCTTTTTTCATCACACAAATTGTATTATTTTTTATTTATTAATAGTGGCCATATCAATTACAAAACGGTATCGCACATCGCCTTTTTTCATACGCTCAAAAGCATGGTGTATATCTTTTATGTCAATAAGCTCTACATCTGAAACAATATTGTTTTCTGCACAAAAATCAAGCATTTCCTGAGTCTGGGCTAATCCGCCAGCACCCGATCCGGCCAACGCCTTATTACCGGCAACAAGTGAAAACGGAGCAACTGACAGGGACTCCAAAGGTATACCTACGCAGATATGCACACCGCTGGTTCTAAGCAGTGACAAGTATAAATTTATATCGTGTTTAGCCGAAACCGTATCGAGTATAAAATCGAACGAACCTTTAACATCTTTTAATTGCTCCTCATCTTTAGTCACAACAAAATTATGCACTCCTAAGGCTTTTGCGTCATTTCTCTTTGATTCAGAAGTACTTAAAACAGTAACTTCTGCGCCAAAAGCAATACCAAATTTTACTGCCATATGACCTAATCCGCCAAGACCTACTACTGCCAGCTTATGGCCCTTGCCTACTTTCCAGTTACGAAGGGGAGAATACGTAGTAATACCTGCGCAAAGAAGTGGTGCGACAGCAGCCAGGGGTAATTTTTTTGAAACTTTCAGAACAAATTCCTCACGGACCACAATATTATTAGAATAGCCACCATAAACGGGCAGGTTGTCCTTTCCTATATTATTATAAGTCTGCACTCCTTCGGGGCAAAACTGTTCGTGATGGCTTCGGCAGTTTTCACACTCCAGACAGGCATCAACCATAACCCCGACACCAACGATATCATCAGCTTTAAATTTAGTAACATTGCTCCCAACTGCAGTAACCCTTCCTACTATTTCATGTCCGGGAACCATTGGAAAAACTCCCGCAAACCAATCGTTTTTTATCGAATGAAGATCGGAATGACAGACACCACAGAATAAAATATCAATCAGCATATCATTTTCAGTAATATCTCTTCGCTGAAATTCCCATGCTGCTAAATTAGTATCAGCACTTTGCGCCGCATAACCTTTTGATTGTATCATCTCTTGTTTTTTTATTTATAACAAAGATCTTCAATTACTCTAAACTGCGAAGTATCCATTTTGAATCTATTTGTATCCAAAATGAAGCATTTTATTAGGCTGATGTACTAATCAGATAAGTAGAAATCATATACTTAAATAAGATATAAAGTAACCAACCATGCAGACAAAGCCCTGTATGTACAAAGGCTTTATTTTTTCAAAGTCTTTTTATTAAAATACACTTGCAAATTTTAGAATAAATTAATTTAAAATATGATACAAGCAACCCGTTAAACATAATTTAACTGATTGGTACCGTGTCATATCCGTACACGATCACTAGCATAACCAAATTATACATTCTATTATTACTGCTATGTATGTCTTATGTTCTAATTAACTCCCAAAACAATAAACAATCTTAATCCTGTTAACTTTTTGTTAACGCTATTATAATACTAGTGAGATAGTACGATTTCTCTTTTTAGGTACTTACAAATAAATAAGAATAGTAATTCAAAATATTCTATCGGCAAGACTTTCAGAAAATAAAGTTTGTATTGCAGATAAGTATTTTTTCTTTCTCAGTTTGTAATAGCTCAAGAATAATTTTATCTAAATCAAGGAATTTTAAATAGATTATAAACCATTAAAACTAGAATTATGAAAAAACAGAATCGAAAAAAAGTCTTAAGAAAAGTCTTAATTATTGTATTATCCGCAATTACATTCTCATGTCAGGACACGACATTAGATGAAGCAGAAACTACCGCTGTGGCAACAAAGCAACAAAACACCAAAAAAATCAGCGCGGCAGCTATTTCTGATTTAGCACGAAGATGGGCTCCTATTCATTATAAAGATGTAGATGCCACAGGAACATATGCTGAAGGAGGAAAATCTGATTACCTTACTGCTATTAATTATGACAATGACTGGAATGGCGAAAACAACTGGGACAATCTTCCTGCTTATGCCAATTCTTTAGCTGCGCATTGTTACTATTCGGTTGTAGAGTCCAATACACACTGGTTCATTACTTATGCCTTCTTTTCTCCAAGAGATTGGACAGATAACCCACTTCTATATCAATTAGACCAACACGAAAATGATCTGGAAGGAGTCTTAATGATTGTAGAAAAGAATGGTTCTGCGTACGGTATCTTAAAAGGAGCTGTTACAGTAAGTCATTCAGATTTCTTTTCGTATGTACCAACAGGCAGTTCTTTTGTAAACGGATTGGAAAGTATTGACGGAACATTACAAATGAGAGATTATAACGGAGAATTACATCCTATTACGGCACAAGATTCTAAAGGACATAGTCTTAAAGCATGGCCACAGCACGATATAGATGGAGATGGAATTATTTACTACCCTTCGGCAACCGGAACTGCACAAATACCCTCTGATAATTATGATAATTATGTAGAGTACAAACTTGTCGATATTTTTGAAAGTGGAGGATTATGGGATCAACGATTTAACACCCAATTGTTTTCTAGTCCAGCTGGAGGATTTACAGGAAATAATTTTAAAACAGGCGGAGCCAATGCTCCTTGGGCATGGAACGATGGAAATGATGCCATAGTACAAACTGGAGAATTTGCAACAGATCCTGCAAAATTAGCTGATAATTATTTTGATGGGGTAGGCAATTTATCACGTGCTTATATAGATAATAAATATAATAGTGCAGCTGGTGGAATTGTGACTGTATATCAAAATTGTAATTATACTGGTTATGCAATTGCATTGCCTGCTGGAAATTATACGTTGGCTCAGTTAAAATCGTATGGCGTTGTAAATGATGATTTGTCTTCAGTGCGCTTAGAAAATGGGTACAAAATTACGATGTACCAGAATGATAATTTTGGAGGAGAATCTGTAATCATAACAGGAAATAACAGTTGTCTGGGAAGTTTTAATGATAAAGCCAGTTCTGTGAAGATTAGTGCTATATAAACTACTTTTGATTTTGGATATGCAAACAAAAATAAAGAAGAGAACTAACTTATATTCTTTTTTGCATATCCATTTTTTTTACCCATATCTTAACTTTTAATTTACCTATTAACGTTTAGTTTATCATTGATAAATTTTGATGTAAATATTTTCAAATTAATAATTTAATTTTACTTTACGTAAACTTACATCACCAATACTTGCTAATTATTTTTAACACGAATCATTTTACGTTATTTTATAAATTCAGAATATCTAAATCAGACAAGATTAGGATATTTAATCTTCTATCCATTCAAAATCCAATTTATGTTTTCTTCTAATATTCCTCTGACCTTCAGTAATTGCAGGTGTCAATAAGTACTCTAAGCTTTTAATGGTATGCAGTGAATTTATAAATTTTTCCATATTGATACCGTTAAAGTTTTCCCTTCTTTTAAAACCAAGCAAAGAGAGGTTTTCAAGCTTGTGGAAATCAAATTCCAAAAAGAAAGTTCCAGCTTCTCCAGCTTTTAAAAGGGTAATTCTCAACTTTAATTTTTTTTTTGATCAATATTTTTACGATCTTGAACAGAAATATTGATAATATGAAAGAACTTATAGACGCCCTTTCAAGATACCCTGCACTTAACGATCAAGATATCAAGTTAATAACAGATAGAGCTCAATCAAAATTCATTAAGAAAGGAGATTGTTTTTTAGAAAATGGAAAAGTAGCTAAAGAACTTGGATTTGTAACAGAAGGTATTTTGCGTGTTTGTTATCTTACTACTCAGGGTGAAGATATCACAAAGGCTTTCATCACAGAGAACAATTTTGCGTTAAATATTTCCAGTTTCAATAATAAAACTCCATCCGAAGTAGATTTTAAAGCCGCATCTGATTGCAGAATATTGTTTTTTTCCGAAAAAGATCTAAACGATCTTGCAATTGCAATTCCTTGTTGGAAGGATCTCTTTTTAGAAGTTACCGCTGATGCATTAATAAATAAATTAAAAATTAGTAACAACATGCTGATTCAGGATGCTAAGACGCGGTATCTTGAGTTTCTAAAAATTTATCCTGGTCTTGCTAATAGAATATCATTATCAGCAGTGGCATCTTTTCTGGGTATAAAACAGTCAACTTTAAGTCGTATTAGAAAAAAGTCCATATAATTTTTGACAATTGTCAAAAATTATACTAGTAAATAACTTCAATTTTGACATTTATAAAACGAATAAAATGTCAAAAAAATTTGAAATAATTAATGCAGAAAGGGATACCACCATTTCTAATTGGAGAATTAATCCTTTCAATCGCTGGGCATTTCACAATGTTAAAAGATTTATCCCGTCGCTGTCCATCGAGAATGACGCCCTTCATGCTAATGTTTTTAGAAACGCTTCGAAATCTCTAAATGGTTTTCTACTAAAATTGCTGTTAAAAATTACAGCAACCGACTCTTTAGTAGTTCTTCACAAGGGTGAAATTGTACATGAGTCCTATACTAATGGAAATGATTTTCGCACTCCTCATATACTAATGTCAGCAACTAAAGCTGTGATCGGAATTCTCGCAGGTATTCTAGAACATAAAGGAGACATCGATCTGAATGCTTCCGTTTCGACCTATATTCCGCAAATTAATGGAACCCTTTATCAGCATGTAACTTTACGTCAATTGCTTGACATGCGCTCAGGAATAGTGTTAAGTGAAGATCAGCAAAAAAACTATGATCTTGCAACTAATTGGGAGTCTGTACCAGAAGGAAATCAGCCAATGAACCTACATGAATTTTTCATCTCATTAAAACAACCTCAAAAAGCAACAGATGACTCATTTAGCTATGTTTCTGCTAACACGGACCTTTTAGGTTGGGCAATTGAAAATGCGACAGGAAAAAAAATCAACAAACTCCTGAGCGAACTATTATGGAAACCAATAGGTGCTGAGAACGAGGCCTTTATTACTGTAGATAAAGAAAAAAATCCCAGATGTACAGGAGGTCTTAACACAACAGCTCGTGATTTCGCCCGCATAGGTCAACTTATCATCGATGGTGGAATTGCTGATTCAAAAGAAATTATGCCCTTATCTTTGATCGAAGATATTCTAAATAATGGTGATACTGATGCCTGGAAAAATGGTCAATGGGGTAAAGCTTTTGCGCCTATCAGCAAAAATATGTCTTACCGAAATGGTTGGTATATTATAAACGAGAAGACACAGATCATGTTTGCCATGGGAATTCATGGACAGAATCTTTTTGTTGACAGAGCAAACCAGATTGTTATCGCCAAGTTTTCGTCCTGGAACAAGCCAACCGACTATTTATCTTTACCATTAACGCATTATATGGTAAAAAAAATAAGGGAATCATTGATAAAAAGATATGATCATAGTCAGAAAGCACACAATTGACGAATTGGTTTTAAATTTTACTATTTGCCCAACCTAGTTTTATAATCTTATCTGACTATTAATTACCTACTAAAGTCTTCCATAAGATTTAACTCTACAAAAAAAAGTAATGTAGTCCCAAAATAAATAACCCCGAATTATCAATTTCACTTACTACTTAAGTGAGCAGAAAACTATTTAAGAGCCCAATTGATTAATTTCAAATTCATATTAAAAATAATCTCATGAAAAAAACAATTGTAATTACCGGAGGAACTGGTGGTATTGGATATGCTGTTGCTCTGGCGCTAGCTAAAAAAGGTAATACTATTATACTACAGGGTCGCGATACTGAAAAAGGTAGTCAAATTGCCGAAGAACTTTCAACGATAAATGGCTCCTCCGCAAGATTCATAGCTGCTGATGTTTCTACTATTGAAGGAATCAAACAACTCGCAGGAGAAATAAAAAAGCTGACCAATAAAATTGATGTATTAATTCAGGCTACAGGTACCCTAAATTCTCAAAGGAGCGAAACAAAAGATGGTTTATATGGAAGTTTTGCAGTGAATTATCTTTGTAAATTTATGCTCGATGAGCTTTTAATTGAGGAATTACAACGCGCGCAGGGGAAAATTATTATTGTAGGTGGTCCACTTAGAAAAAATGCTTTAATAAATTTTGAAGACTTACAGATGAAAACTAGCTATTCCTTAATGAAAAGTATAGGCCAAAATATGCTTGCCATTCACATGCATGCTCAAGAGTTCAATAAACGATATGGCACCTCAATTCCAATTAATGTTATCAATGCCGGAGTTGTGAAAACCGGAATTGATCGAAATGTAAAAGGTGTTATGAAATTTCTTTTTACTGTTTTTGGGCCTTTGATTGGCAACAGCGTCGAAAAAGCAGTTTTAAATGTTCTGGCTCTAACTGAAACGAAATCGCAAGACTCAGGATATTTCTTTCCCAAAGTCGCAAAACCTTCAATAAAAGAACAAATAAATTTAGATTCATTTATCGCGTCAAAATTATGGGATGAAAGTATGAGAATTGGAAAATTGAACTGATTAAGATTAATCTTAAATCTGCGAATGAAAATTACAGAAACAATAAACAGGGCTGTAATTATTTGCTAATTTTATTTGAATCTCTTACCAATAAATTACATAACATTAGTTTAACTAAAATTACTATGGAAAAAACAATATCAAAAAGAATACTCATACTGGGAGCAACAGGAAGAACAGGCAAACACGCTATCCAATTTGCGTTAGAAAAAGGGTATCAGGTTGCTGCATTAGTGAGAAATCCAACTAAAATTAATGTAAGATCTAATGGGCTAACAATTATAACCGGTTCCCCCACAAATAGCAATGATGTACGTAAAGCAATGAAGGACTGCGATGCGGTACTAAGCTTATTAAGCCCGTTAACACGCGGCGAAGCGATTTCCTTTCGCAAAATAGATCCTCCTCATTTTTTAGAAAAAACCATAACTATTGTCTTAAAAGTTATGAGTGAATATGAGATCAAAAGAATTTTAATACTATCTGCCATTGGCGCCGGAAATTCTTTTCAATATGCCCCATGGTATGTAAAATTATTGATTAGAATGACAAATTTTAAAATCATTTTTGATGATCACAATGCGCAGGAATTCTTAATCCAGGAGTCTTTAACAAAATGGACAATTGCCAGACCTGTGGGTTTAAATGAAAAAGAGACCTTAGGAGAATTAGACGTTACTTACGACCGCAAACTAAGGCCCTTTCAGATGAGTCGCAAACTACTTGCTAAATTTTTTATTGATAATTTATATACTGATACTTACAATCAAAAAATACCAATGTTATCAGAAAAATGATAACTAAAATTATTCATTACCTCTAAAAATCTCATGAAGCTCGTAACAATTGCAAATTTGCTATTACAGCTTATTGAAAATACTAAAATTATACCATTTAAAATTCATGATCGAAAAAGCTACATTACAAGATATTTCAAAATTAACGGCACTTATCAATTCTGCATATAGAGGAAAAAATTCTAAAAAAGGCTGGACTACCGAGAGTCATTTGCTAGAAGGAAAAAGAACCACAGAAAAGGAATTAACGGATATAATTTTAAACCCTAAAAACACATTTCTAAAGTTTACAGAGAACCAACAAATCATTGGATCAGTCCTTTTCGAAGAGCAAGATCACCAATTGTATTTGGGAATGTTAACTGTTTCGCCAGAATTACAAAATAGCGGGATTGGAAAAAAGATGTTGGCAGAAGGTGAAAATCACGCTAAAACTTTAGGGCTATCTATTATTAGTATAACAGTTGTTTCGGTTCGCTCTGAGTTAATTGCTTGGTACAAACGTCATGGCTATGTTGAGACAGGCCAAAGAGAAGCTTTTCCTGAGAGCGAAATTCATATTAATATTTCAGAAAAACCATTAGAATTTATCTATTTAAAAAAACAAATTTAAAATCGTACTATCTTGTTTCAGCAAGGTTTTGCAAACAATCCTTTAATCCTTTTATTATCATTATAACCCCTTAAAAATATTTAGTAAAAAAACTACTCATTTCGTTTCATTAGTAATTTTCGAATTAAATGAACGCTCAGCAACCCCAAAGTTTTTATGATAAATGATCTTATGATTATTTTGAACTAGCACCGTTCCATTGAATTGGTTCTTAACAGCATATTCATCCACCATTTTGCTTATATTGCTTTTTTGAGCAAAACAATATGTGTTTATAATTCTGGTAAGCCAATCTCTTCAAATCCTCCATAAAGTATAGGAATTTGTCCAGTGGAGGTCACAAGGCCAAATGACGCCAATTGAAGACAATTGGCGCCATTTTTTTCATATACGCTATTAAATAATTAAGTTTTGCTCGTTTTTGTTTTTTATTTTTTTTTAAATCGCATTAAAATAAAAAAGCAAACTGCAAAAGAATACGCATTTAAATGAAAAATAAGAGAAACTTAAATTTTAGCTTTCGATAACTTAACAAGATTCGAACATAAAGAATAGATCTGAATTAAGTCATACATTTTCATAAACTGCTATTTCCGATCTCATGAGGAAATTGTCTATCAGTTCGCAATTTCTTTGCTTAGCAACCGTCTTTGTGAGATGCACGTTTGTAAATCATCTTACTATCTCGTGCTACATAGTCACCAGATATAATTGGGTATAGGTACTTAGGTGCATGGGATACACTATGGCTTTTTATAATTATTGTGTCGTTAACTTTCAGGCTCTGTAACTGCTGAAATTCATTTTTGCCAGACTTTTCCAATCCAAAACTAAGTATATAATCATCATGATTAATCTTTACCATCACCCCAAAGCCTAATCTTGAGCCTACTGGAAGAGAAAGAGTGGTTACAACTGCCTCCATATTGACATAATCATTAATAGAGTTTCTTATTTTAGCTTCACTGGCATACACTTTTTTACCTGCGGGAGACGCTTCCCATTTTTTATACATTATTCCATCAGGAGTATCCTCCCATTTTTTCAATGCAGTTCTGTTTTCAGCAATAGAAAGTTTTTTGGGTGTTGACTTTTCAAAAATTTCATTTTTAGTTTCACGATTTGTAAATACAAATCCGCTTACCACAACCAAGGATAAGATCAACACATAAATCATTTTTTTCATACTTTTTGTAGTTTTAATTAATAACATCGTTTTATCTGCTTATTAAATTTTATGCAGCAAAATTACTTTGATATATTTTGGCTTGAGCGATAAAAATTGTAAATAAAAATGTAAACTTTGTAAATAAATTACTGACACTATGCATCTTAGTCGAAATTTCATTTCAGAAAATCGTAAAGTTCTATTTGTATTGATCTTAACCTTGCTTGCCGTTATAATCTGTACGGCTTTTAGTATGGAAGATAGTGACTTTGACTTTGCCAAGAGAGAAATTTTACTTCGAAGGGTCGGACACGAATTACTTCTGCAATCGGGCGACAGTACATCAAGGGTACTCCCTGTAAAAAAGATTTCAGAAAATGAATACCAGATCAGGTTTGAAAATGATTTTAGTTTTCAACCGGACTCATTAGTAAATATTACAAGTCGTTTATTAGCCAAAGATCAGTTCGCAACTTATTATATCGTTAACGTTCTAAATTGTAGTAATTCTAGTGTTGCTTATGGATATGCTATATCCAAAAATAAAAAAGATGATATTGTAACCTGCATAGGAAGAAGACAGCCCAAATCCTGTTATATGATTAACATTAAATTCAAGCCAGCGGAAATAACTACAGCAGAGAATAAATATTTTTTGGGCAGTCTGTCTTTTTTAGTATTTGCAGGTATTATTTTTTTTAAATCTGTCAAGCCGCGAAAAACATTACCTGAAAAACAAAATAAAGGTATTTATACTTTAGGATCGGCATTATTCGATACAACGAATCGAAAACTTATCATAAGCGGAAATACAATAGACCTCACCGGAACAGAAACCCGTGTATTGCTGATTTTGGCTTCTTCTCCAAACAAAATAATAGAAAGAAGCCGCTTACAAAAAGAGATATGGGAAGATGACGGTGTAATTGTAGGCCGTAGTTTAGATATGTTTATATCTAAGCTTAGAAAAAAACTTGAATCTGATCCAAATATCAACATTGTTGTTATACGTAGCAAAGGCTATAAACTTGAAATTAGCTAATAGAAAAAAATTTACTAACTAAAAAATCTTTCAATACTTTTGGTTTTGAAAACTACATTTACTGAATAAATATGAAATACAGAATTTTTAGATCAAATTCGTAGCAATCCTATTTTAAACTTAATACTTTTTCTGTCTCAAAAGCTAAGACGATTTTTAAAAGAGGTCAACTATTTGTTTTTTTTGCGTTGCATTTTCCATCAATCCCTAACAGGACATCCAAACCAAATTCATAAAGCCAATGGAGGACAGACACTAAATATAGGATGCCAATTTCTTCAAATCATCCATAAGATATAGAAACGTGTCCTGTCGAGGTCATAAAATTAAAATCCCATTTCTAATGGGATTTTTTTATGGATAATCTATAGTTTTATTGACCCATTATCCGAAATTTTTAACTCTTATAAATTGAAACATATTGCAGTTTTTAATGACTGTAAATAAATTTACGACTTCGATATAACTGTTTCTGCTTCGTTCCTGCAACTATTTCACGTAGTAGTCAAAATTCCATAATAATAAATAATCATGGGTAAACCCTTGAGGTAATCACCGAATAAAATATTACCTATCTTTAACAAAGTAAAATGAAGTATTATTTTAATCTATAAAAAACCTTAAGATATGAAATTCTGGAAAGGCTTTATTATATTTTGGATCATCTTTTTGTTGTTTTTTGCTATCGGGCTGCCACTCATTCTCCATTACGCAGGAAATCATCATCAAAGCGATTATCAGATGATTCACACCTCTGCCAGCGAAGCATTTATTTTGCTTGGCCTGGGCACGGTACTTTGGTGCATCGTATTTATTTATTACATCAGGCAATTTTTGATTCATCCTCTTTCGAAAAAAAATGACAGTATTCGATTGTTGGAGCCTGATAAAAAAAGAAAAGTGCTTATTGCAATTGGGCTGCTGCTATTGATTGCTTTGGCAGCAGGAATATTGGTTTATAGTTATATAAATGAAAACCATGGCTATGGTTGGCGATATCTGTATTTTTGGCATCCTTACATCATGATTCCCGCCTCTTTTATTTTTTATTTAAGTTTTTTATTTGGCATTACCAATGGTATTTTTTCAAAATTTTCAGGCAATACACAAGTAATAAAAAAGATAACACAAGGTTCAGACATGGAGCGTAATAATAATCGAAATAAATAAAATTGACAATATGAAAAGAATACTGATGGCTCTAATTATTAGTTTGACAACAATGACAGTCTTTGCACAAAATCAAACCACCACAATTCCTGTCAATTCGCCTGATAACGACATTGCATATCGCCTTTTTTCAACACAAAATACCTTGACATTTATTAAGTTAAACACAAGAAATGGGCAAATGTGGCAGGTGCAATGGGACACAGGAAAAGGAAGATTTGAATCTCCTTTATCTTTAACACCTCGTGTTTCGGCCGAAGAAGAAAAAAATGGCAGATTCTTTCTTTATCCGACAACCAATGTATATAATTTCATTTTGATTGATCAGCTTGACGGACGTATTTGGCAGGTTCAATGGTCATCTAAAATTAAAGATAGGATCGTTTTACCAGTCGAGTAAAAAATTGTTACGATCATTAATTTAAAATTTAGGCCTTGAAGACACTATAGATAATAAAGAATAGCCTAAAAAAAAAGCGGAATACTTACTACTAGTATTCCGCCTTATAAGTCATCTTACCAGGAATTATAAAAAGTTTTTATTTTATTATATCCATGTAAATCCTCATTACCAATTATTTATCTTTTGAGATTTATCAATAATTTGTTTTAAAACCGAATTGAAATGATTGTTTAATCCATTCGAGGCATCTTCTAAAAGAAGTTTTCCATTTTTATCATAAATAGCAACTCTATCGTTTTTGCCTTTTACAAGTTTTAGCGTAAACCAGCCGCTGCTGCCCCAGCCACTTGTAGGTCTGTAAGTTCCTTCATACCATCGTTTGCATTCAAAAACAGGACTGTTAATTCGAATCTTACCGTCTTTAAAAAGAAAAGATAACGTATAAGATAAGTCATATTTATAAATTCCTTTTCCAAAACCTCCAGCGCTATGCTTTACCGTTAGCGCATTTTCTTCATACGCAGTCAAACTAATACTTTCCCCTTCCACTACATTGAGTCCTTTTTGTGGATTACTGTACAATGAATTAATAGCATTGAGTACATTCTTGTACAAATCCTTCTGTTTTGCATTTGACACATTTACTACCGTATAATCGCTATTATCGTTTGATACAAAGCCTTGCGGAGTTAGTTTAAAATATTGAGCGAAGCTTAGCTGTGTAACAAGCAGAAGTACGGCAATACTGAGTGTTTTTTTTATGTTCATAATTTGTAAAAATTCAAGGTTATTAGTAATTCTAGTATTATCTACTATTTGATTCAAACAAATTTACTCTAGGCCGATACGAAAAACAATACCTGATTTCATGGTTATTTCATGTAAATTTTCTCCTCTCTTTTGTCTTGTTTTCTATTGCATCGAGCATTTTGATTAAAAGAATATAAACCCTCGTCTGGTTAGCGTCAGGATCTTCGGCGGCATTATACCAAAAAACATTGGAGTAAAACAGAAATATAACCGGTATAATATCTGACAAAAAGGATGTTTTACGGGATATTTTTTTATCTTTGAAATTCAGGATTTTTTATCCAAATGGCTTTATCTTTGAGCCTTTAGAAAAATTGATATTCGTTATGGAACAGAAAATACATCAGGGAAGAAACGTAAAACGTTTCAGAGAAATGCTTAACATAAAGCAGCAAGCTTTAGCTTATGATCTGGGCGAAGACTGGAACCAGAAGAAAATTTCTATGCTGGAGCAGAAAGATGTAATTGAAGACAGCCTGCTGAAACAGATTTCGGCTGTATTAAAAATTCCTGTTGAAGCTTTTCAGAATTTTGATGAGGAACAAGCGATCAATATTATTTCTAATACTTTTGGAGAACACGCTTTTAGTAATTCATTTAATTACGGAACAATTAATATTCATCCAATTGAAAAATTGATTTCACTTCATGAAGAAAAAATAGCATTATACGAACGTATGTTGAAAGAGAAAGATGAAATGATGGTAAGGCTTGAAAAATTGATTAATAAATAATTAATTATAAAGATATTTTAATTCTATAAAGAGACTTTCGAGTCTCTTTTTTGTTTTGGTACATTATTTTATGGGTGCGAAGTTAGGAAATAGTCACACAGTTTTCGTAAGAACTCTTTGGAGCGGGACACGGAAAGAATTTCCGCGCTATCGTTGCGCATATCTGAGCCATTGAATTTATACAAAAACAGTATTTAGACTTTTAATGATATTTTTAAATCTTATTCTGGACATCATAATTATTTGTATATCTCAAATTTGAGAGATAATTAAATAATTACCTCCAAAATATGAATAAAAACATTTTTACAACAAAAACTGATTTAGATCCTTCAGAGTATAAAAAATTATTTGGAGACCCTTTTTGGAATGAACAAGGGAGTTCAAAGGCTAGAAGCTTCTATCTTCAGCAGAATGAGAGAGAAAAAGCTTTAATGTTAAAAAAGAATTATCTTGAAATGATTAAAAAAGCCAGGGAAAGAAATTATAATATGGCAGCAGATTGTTTACAATGGTGGCTAGACGGATCAGGATTTACTAAAACTATGGACTTTAACTGGTTGAGAAAACAAAGGGAAGTTATTTCTGCAGAAAATGTAAATATTGAACGTTTTGAAAACGACGAGGATACTTATTTTGGACTTTTCCTGCTAACTCTGGAAGAAGGAAGGCCTAAGAACTTTACTACATATTATGACAAACAAGTAAGAGCAGGTATTTTTGGGGAATTGTATTATGCAAGTGGTAGTAGTACATTAAGTTCAAGATGTCATTTTAAAGTTACCAAAAAGGATAAAAACTATACACTATCAGGTGAAATAATTCATTCTTGGAATGATAGATATGATTGGCATAAAGGAGCATCGGCTTATATTTACGGTTTCGGAAACATTGGAGATTCAGATGCATTATTAGTCGAAAAATATTGCGGCGCTAAACCTTACGAGATGCGCGGTCAGTGGAAGCAAAGTTTCAATCTTACCTTTCAATTTAATTCTACAGGAGACTTAAAACTAAAATTAAAATAGAATAATGAAAAAGAAAATACTTTTTGTGTTGATCACATTTGCTCTTTTGTTTTCTGCTTATTTTTATTGGGAAAATAGATACGTCGAACTTAGGCCCGTAATTTTAGCAGAAGTAGAATATACCCGTCAAATAACATTTTTTGACAATGATCTTTACAAATTTGCAGAACCAAATGAGGTTTCTCCAAGTTACTATAAGAACATAAAATGGGTTTTGGATGGTTCCAGAGTGGATTATGTTGAAGAAAATGGGATTATTTATGTACGAAATAAATTCCTGAACGACATGAATTTGGTTTGGAATTACACCACTAGAGCTACGTCTACGAAGTATTTTAAACTAGAAAAAGAGAGGGACAGCATTGATCTTATTTATAAAAATGAATATGTAGCTTCTCGGAGAAAAAAAATAGAATCTATTTTAAAAACTATAAAGACAGACTCTATTAAATTCCATGAAGAAAAAAAAAAGGAAATTAAATACTATCATTAAGGGATTTAATCATTAAGATAGAATAATGAAAAAGAAAATATACTTAGCAATAATAGTTATAATTCTTTTATTTGCTTCTTATTTTTATTGGCAAAATAGATATGTAGAACTTCGTCCTGTGCTTGTAAATGAGAATTTGCAAGAACCAGTATTGTTTTCAGAAACATTTCATAATCAATTATTAAAATTGCAAAAACAAATGAAATTCCGCCAAATTTTTATAAAAACATAAAGTGGATTCTGGAAAGAGAACATCAAGAATTTATTGTAAAAAACGGAGTGATTTATATCCGATATAAATACATGAATGATTATGAAATGATTTGGAACCATACCACTAAAACTAACAACCTCGAATGGTTTAAATCGCAAAGAAGGATGGATAGTATTAATGGAGAATACAAAAACACAAAAGAATTAGATAGAATTATTAAAGGGTTTCGTGATTAACTATTTGGATATAGTATCTCATTTCAATAACATCCTCTCAGTAATCATTTTATTTGAGGAAGTCTCAATTCCGGTAACTTCGGCATACTTTACATTGGGTAACCAAAAAGAACCTCCTTCAATGCGTACAAATATTTTTTCTACCTGTATTTTTTTCTGATTCATGCTTATAAAAACATGATATTTTTGATCTGAATCTATTTTTTTCAAGGTTAAGGGCAGCTTTTTATACGATACAAATTGAAGTTCAAAGTCCTCATTATTTAAGGCTTTACTTTCTATTCCGTATGCAAATTTGCGTTGTATATAACTAAAATCTTTTTTTTCTCCTTTTTCAGCATATCGAATCCAATAGGCTTTTATAGGATTGCTTTTGTCTATTTTTCCATTTTCCTGGTAGTTTATGGCATAAATAGCAGTGTTTGTATTGGGGTCCCGCTGAACGTAAAATAGCATATTATCTATATTTTTCGGTGTTGGAAAATGTAATGGTGATGGATTTTTGGATTGTGCCGATAGATTTTGAGAATATATATTTACTAAGACCGTTATAACGATTAGTGATTTTGTAAAATATTTAAATGGTAATTTATTCATAAACGAATTTTTTTTATAACGCCTAGATTAAGCGAAAAACTATAAAATTATCTAAAGATTTAATCAGGAAAGTAATTAGAAAAATCCGTTTTTATCAGCGTTTTCGCTTTAGCGAATCAGTAAAATCAGCGTCTAATTTTGACGCGGATAAAGCAGATTTACTTCGTAAAAACGCGGATAAAAACGGATTTGATTTGCCATAATTATTTATACATTAATTTGATTCAACTACATTCTGTTTTTCTTTTGCCCTAAAAACCCAATATTTAATCAGTGGATAATTAAATCCATAAGAGACAAAACTATCGGTGATTAATCTTCCGATTCTATAATCGATCTGAAATACTTTTTGCAAAATAAGCGTACCAGATGATTTTAAGGAAATGCTTCCCAAAACCACCAACGCAAATTTAAAAAGCTGACTATTGATGCGGCTGCTATAACCACATTGATTTTTAAATACCCAAAATCTATTGATGCTGAAATTGATAATGGCGCCAACGGTTCCGGAGATTAGAATAGAAAAGGTAAAATGCAATTTAAATACTTCAGTTAATAAAATCATTACCCCATAGTCGGTTATGCCACCTAAAAATGCCGCAACTTGTGCTTGCAGAAAAGTAAAAATGGATTTTTTCCTGAACATATCAGTCTTGGTTTTTATCTTTTAGATCGCCCAATTTTAAAAGTTTCAAGCTATCTATGATATTGATTATAAACAAAATAATAGTGATTAAACCCGCCAAATAGGTAATTGATCCGGGAAATAAAACTTCTAGAATTAAAATTAAAGCAATAATAAATCGAAGTTCTGTTGGGCCAACAAAGCCGGAATCTATACTGTATTCATTTGTAATTTTGTAGCGCAACTGGCTGATGATGATAGACCAGCCATACAATGCGACAAAAGCAAAGGCTATTATTTGTGTGCCATTTTTAGCATAAATGTAGTAGCCAAAACCTATAAGTACAATACCAATCCAATCGGCAATAATATCGAGTGCAAAACCATACCAACGACGCGGGATATTTCTGTAATAAGCCAATCTTCCATCTAAAGAATCACCTAACCAATTTATAACCAACCCGATAATACCCAAAAGTAAATACCACGTTGCTACATAAGTACCTAAAACAAAAGCTAAAAAAACGAATCCTGAACCCAGTGTACCCATTAAAGTGAGTACGTTTGGCGAAATGAATTTAGGCACCTTTGGAAGCAAAAATACAATTGTTAACTGTTCGGATCTTTTTAAAATATTAGTTCGATTACGGTCTGAAAATGTTCTTTGTACAATTGCATTTTTATCTTCAAGCTGTATTTCTTTTCCCATTAATAGCGCAATATTTGTAAGCCTGACAGTATAGCCAATTCTAGTTTTACAATTTTAAATTTTATTTTTCTTTGCGTATTTTTAAAAAAATCAGTCGTATTTTTTAGCTTACCTGATCTAACCAGATAACTAAATGCGAGGATAATCAGCATATTATTTAACAATACCAGCAAAGCGTTGATAGAAAACCGTTGGACTGTTCTCGTTTTTAGGAGCGTATTTTCCGGCTATAATCGGGATATAAATAACCCTTCTTCTACTCTCTTCGCCACGGATAGTTGATTCTGCCACTCTGTGCCACAAACGGCCATCGTGAACGGTTAAATCTCCAGCTTCCGGAGTGATGGAAACTTCCTGTGGATCGGGTTTATTATCTAAAAAGTATTTTTTACGAAAAAGCATTTGGTAAATACTTTGCTTGTGAGTACCCGGAATGATTTTAAGACCACCGTTTTCGGGTTTTAAAGTACTTAAGTGAATACCCACATTGAGCATCGGGTTTAATTTTGCACCATAAAAAATATCTCTCAAACCATCTGTATGCCAGCCCATTTTAGTAAACTTACTTTCCGGTCCATTGATATAATGATTAAAAACCATTCCGTCTTTTTCTTCGGTGCCTAATCTGGCGCCCTCGCCTGCCAATGGTAATAAACCATTAAATCTTGGATCAAGTAAAAGACCGCTTAAGGTTTGATGATGTTGATTGATAAAAGCAAAACGTTGTACTATAGGAGAACCATCTAAATCTTTTCCGTATTTAATAGGAACACCGTTTACTTTTTCAAGGTCATTGTCAATCCATTTTTGCTCTACTTGTTTCGAGGCATCAATAATGGATGAAACCGTTTCCGGATTTATAAATTTTTTGAAATGGATGAAGCCATGTTCGTTAAAAAATGCAATTTGCTCATTAGTTAATTGCTCAGTAAGGGTAAAGGTTTTATAAGAAGATACCATGATAATATAGATTTAATAAATGAAATAATATAGTTTGTAATTTTATCTAAAACAGAATAACAACAACTGCAACAACAACACATTAGCATGTTTGCGTGCATTCGGTTTTCAGATAAATTAAGCTTATTTTTTCGTTTATTTGACATACTCTATAGAATTAGTAGAATTTAATACAAACTTAGTTTAATTTTTCTTTTTACAAAGAATATTTTTTTATTTTTTTTTGAAAAAATTAAATCTTATAAATTCCCGCTGCGGTTTTTTCGATAAATCCCTTTGGTAGTATGCGGTTGGCATAAACTGAAATGATATTGGTAAAACCCGGTATAACTTCTGATTTTTTGCTGAACATAGCTTTTACTGCCATTTTTGCAACTCCATCAGGCTGCATATTAAACTTTTCAGCCATTTTGCTAAAGGCGTTTAAGCCAGCTCTTTCAGCAAAACCAGTATCAACGGGACCCGGACTAAAACAGGTTACTGAAATTGAAGTTGGGGCAAGTTCGAAACGCAAGGCGCGCGTAAACGATAAAACAAAAGCCTTTGTAGCCGAATAAACAGCCAGCGTAGGTACAGCCTGGTATGCAGCAGTACTGGATATGTTTAAAATGTAGGCTTGTTTTTCTTGTAAAAGTATGGGTACTAATAAATGTGAAAGTTCTACCACTACATTCATGTTAAGCTGCATCATACCAAGCTGATCGCTTAGCGAAGACTGACTAAAATCGCCCCACACACCATAACCGGCATTGTTAACTAAAATGCCAACGGGATAGTTATTCGTTTTTATCCAATCAGTTACTTTTTGCGATGCACCATTTACCGAAAGATCAATCGATAAAACAGAAGCATTGATGCCGTATTTAACTTGAAGATCATCAGATAGTACTTTTAATTCCTCGGCACTTCTTGCAACAAGCAATAGTGGATAACCCTGTTTCGCCAATTCATAAGCAATAGATTTTCCGATGCCTTTGCTGGCGCCGGTTATTAAGGCATACGGTTTCATTTTTTCGCTCGTTTTATTCATTTAATCATCAAATATAAAGATTAATTGTAAACCGTTGGGTGTGCAATGTTCTTTGCGTTCAAGAGCAAAGATGCTTGCGCTAGCTGGGCAAACAAAAAACTACCCCGTAATCGGAATGGCTTTTGTTTGATTCATCTTATTTTATATATCCAAAAAATTATTTATCAGTATTAGTTTTTAATAGTTTTCCTTTTTTATCAAGAATCCAATAAACACTATTATCAATCATTATAGATTTCTTTTTGAATCCATACAATTCCGGATTCTTTTCTCTTTCCTCAATACTAGGAATGGGAATTTCTACATAAGAATTCTTTTTTACTTTTAAAGAAAGAATTGGTCTGCCATTTTTCATTTCTGAATAAAAAAGATAATCAGTATCAAAAATTATGGGATAAAAGTTATCATTCACAAATAATTTTCTATCAGTTCTTAAAAAGTCGTTCCCATTAGAATTGATTAAATGAAACTTTAAAGTTGAATCTGAAAGATGCTCAATATAGAAAATAACATTTCTATCTTTAGCTTTGGATATTTCATTATAAATTGATTTCTCAGCACCAATATCAATTACATAAGTAATCAATCTATTAACCCATTGCCATGCACTTTCAGTAAATTCATTCCCATCAACATCCAAATTAAATACAGGATTATTTCCTGCATAATGATAAGGCGAGACCGAAACATACTTTTCTGCCATATTATCAATGTTCATCCAACGTCCTAATGCAGGGTCATAATTTCTCCATCCATAGTCATACAAATTCAGCTGATTCCCGTCAATATTCTCGTTTTGGAAATCTTTCCCGTTGAACTTATACTTGTATTGTCCTGTGCGATATTTTCCTCGCCTGAGCGTTTATTTTTGCTTTCCTGCGAGCAAAAACTATTTTTTAAGAACGTACTTTTTCATTTTCTTATCCGCTCAAAAATAGGTTTTTTAATTTTCATTTGAAAAATAAAATTGATTGATTTTTCTGTCTTTTTTTTTATTTTCAATTGAAGAAAAAAAAGCCAATAATTAAAGATTATAAAACAAAAACCTCGCACATTGGCAAGGTTTTATTGTTTCTATTCTTTGTCGATTCTCCTTGTGGGTGCGAAGTCAGGAGACATTCGCACAGCACCTTATAAGAACTCTTCGCAGAGCGGGTTTGAAATAGTTAAGGGTGCAAAATTGCACCCTTAACTTTACTTCCAATTTTTGTGAGCCTATCAATAATTTTTTATAGAGAACTCTTCGCAGAGTAATTACCTATATTTATTTTGTAGAAATCTAATTTGCCATTATTAAGCCTATAAAGAAATTCATCATAAATAAGGTCAATATTCATATCATTATTAATATTGAATTTTTTAATTTCTGATTTATTTGTTAAATATTTTTTTATGTATTTTTTACCTAATTTTAAAGGGTCTCGCACATAAGTCACATTTAAGTATTTATCTTTATAAATACCATTAACTTGTATAGGCAAATTTCCATTATAATTGCGTATTCCTACTGGGCTCATACTTATACTAACAATTGTATCTAAATCCTTTTTTGTAAATGTTACTTCATAAATATATAAAAATGAATTTTCTACTGGTGGAATCTCATTTTTATTTAATTTAATCTTCTTAGGTATCGGATATTTTTTCTGATATTCTAATATTTTATTATAAAGCTCATAATCTATTTGAGAATATTTATCAGTCTTAGAAGAATTAGTACTATTGTTACATGAAAAGATTATAATAGTAAAAAGTAATATTATTTTTCTCATTCCTTTAAATTTTTATAGTTTCCATTTATTTTCTTTATTAGCTTAATACCATATTGAGTTATGTTATACAAATTTGTTGATTCTGGAAAAAAAACATAATTTGGAATTGTAGATTTTCCCTTAGCAGCGTTATAACTGTCTCCCTGTAAATTCTGATCATCTCCATAATATCCCATTGAATTTTTTTCAGTATGCTTTGATGTATATATATCATCATAAGGATGATTATGATATCCTTTGTTTGCTTTGACTTTACCGTAAGCGCCAAATCCAGGAGATGACCATTCACTGTTATAAGTACCTAGTGATATTAAATTTTCGCCACCCTTTTCATAGAATTTCAAACTAAATTCAACCTTTGTATTATTAGCCGCAAAATGAAAAACATTTAGCATATCGTTCTCTGCAGTTTCACTTTGCTTCACCGTAGAAGTATATAATGAAGTTTTTTCTCCTTTCTGCTCTGTAAGTTGTCCTAAAAGTCCTTTAGTTTTAATAGTAATACCATCCTTACTATCTTGTTTTCCGTCTTTATTTGTATCAACTATGCTCTCGTTATTTTTACCTCCAAAAAACAATACGTCAGCAGCATTTTCTTTTAATGCTAGTACTGTTCTCCCTTGATCATTCATATAATATCTATCCATCCCATTTGGATCAATATAGTTAACAGGGTCGTTGCAAACATAAGAATATGTTGAGGAATAGAAATACTTCTCAGCAAGAGGATCAATATTCATCCATCGCCCTAACGCAGGATCATAATTCCTTGCTCCGTAGTCGTAGAAGTTAAGCCCCAGCTCGTCTTGGAGCTCCTTGCCGTTGTACTTATATTTCTGTGCAGTTGCATTTCCCAGATTATTAAAAGTTTCTAAATGAAATTTCTGTTTTAAACCAAACGGGTAATAATTGTTTTCTTCAATAATGTTTAAACTTTTGTTATAACTTAAACGAATGTTTCCTAAATGGTCTTTGTATTGGTAAATATACTCATAAACTCCTGAATTATTGCGTACATATCCTTCGGGCTGAGGAAAAAACTGCAGTATATTATTCTCGTACTGAAAACCTCCTGCATAATCTGTTGTAATACCGTTTATAACTTTTCTTTGCTTTGTTCCAATCGCATCGTAAGTATAATTAATACTGCCTCCCTGAATATTGATCTCAACAGGCAGGCTTAAATAATTATATGAAATATCTGTAATGTTTTTGTTAGCATCAGTTTTCATATTTCCATTGATATCATAGCTGTAATCTGTATTAGTACCACTAGATCCATTGTTAAATCCTTCACTATTATTAGAACTGTCTTCTACTTTCAAAAGCCTGTTACCATTATCATAAGTATAACTTAGATTATCTATGATGCCATAATTTGGAGTGTTTAATATAGTATTTCCATTTCTAAACAATGCTATAATATTGCCATTTTTATCATACGATGGTTTTTCGTTATAACGGTCTAAATTGTCTTTGGCATATGTTATTCGGTTAAGTGCATCGTAGCTATATTGATAACTTTTTAGACTTGGATCGGTATGAGCAGTTTTCCATAAAGTTTGACTTATATTACCATTGTATAAAGGATTTCCAGTTGTAGGGATATCATAATTTATTTGAAAAGCAAATAAATCGGACCCTATATTATTAATATCATTGATGCTTTTGAGCCATCCTCTAGCATTGTATTTGTAATCAACAGTTTGTACTCCGCCGACAATTTTTGAAATTAAATGCCCTAAATTATCATAGGTGTTTGAAGCAATTGTTTCTTCTGCCTGGCTATTTATTTTTTGCTTTTGTGTTAGCAAACGTCCAGTATGATCGTAAGTAAAATTATCCACTAATGTAATTAAAGGATTAATGCCTTTTTTATGAGTACTGGTTGCTGTTATAGTTTTTCCTGTAAAATCTAAAAGAGATTTTACAGTATTTGTCGCATCAAGAAAATTGTTTCTGTTGTAAGTATAAATATTTCTTCCTTTTGTATCAAAATAGCTGACAGAGGTAGTCCATGATGACGTCCCTAAAATACGTGTTTTTGCACATACAGGTAATCCTTTTGGTGCTGGATTATATGTGACAGCAGCTGTACTGCCATCTAAATCAATATCATTGTAATGATCATAGTATGTAATTGTCAACAGATCGATTCCATTTTTTGGAAAAGCATTATTTGAGTAATAGATGTTCACATTATTTATATTTAATGGCACTGTTACTCTGTTTTCAAATTGGGATGCGTTTCCATTAGCTAAACCTTGTATGGCACTTCGTGAGGTTTCAGAATTGTTTACGTATTCACCAGAATATGCGGGCCTCCCAAAAGCATCATATTTGGTAAAGATCCATTTATTTGTTAATTTTAATATTGCGTCTTGTGTTAGAATCGGTCGATTCAGTTTATCATAGACTATATATTCCCAGCCTTTTCCAGGAAGTTTTTTTTCTATAAGACGATTTTTATTATCATATTTATATTGATAACACAAATCGTTGAGGATATTCTCATTACTGTTTACGATGCTGGCACTAAAGACACTTCCCGCTTGGGCATGAAAACCTTTAGAAGGGTCACTTGGATCTGATGCTAAAATTATAGAATTACTAGCTGTTAGTTGTAATGGATTTTGAGAAGTTACAATGGCTGTTGAGGTTACGTTGGCTTGTACATTTGTTCCAGTAGAGAGAAGATCTGTTGCTTTAGGAGGAATTACATAAGTCAGGTTGCCATAAATATCATAGACATAATAGGTCTCATGTGGTGCTTCTGAAGAGATAATTTGTCCATTACTATTTTTATAATCTGCATAATTTTTTTTTAAAATCACACGTCCTTCTTTGTCTTTGAATTCCTCTGCAGTGTTATTTTTTCCTGAAGCCCAGTTTTCATTTTTTGTGATGGTTTTATATAATTGCAAATCACTATAAGTTCCTTGAAGTTCGATATTAGGAGTTTCTTTATTTCCATTGAGAAAAGATACTGCAAAACGTTTTACATTGTCATTTGTATTATCATTTGCATAATATTCGTATTTGATACTATGATCGCCATCCCCAAATTTATTTAGGACCCAGGATGCCCCCGGCGCGCTCTGTTTTTTTATCCTGCTTAGTGGGGAAGCCTCAGAATATTTTTCGGAGAAAGCATTTCCTTGTCTGCCATATGCACCTGTAAAGTCATTCGGATATTTACTGGCATAAAATTCATCAAGTTCATATATGTCGCCATAGTAATCAGCTTCAAGACTTGGCTCAAAATAAAAACTGCTGCCTGTTCTCGCATATTTTAGGTATTGCCTTTTCTCTCTTCCAAAATAGTCGTATGCAAATGGAGTAATTAGATCCTCTCTTTGTCCTCCTGCCTGCTTGTCGATACGCTGCAAAGGGCGTCCTAAACCATCAAAATAAGTGATTGTTTCTATTTTTTGGTCGGCTTGGGCATCTGAAGTTGTTTCTGTCTGATAGATTGTTTTTTTAATATAGTTTTTTGTTGTCGTTTGAGCCAAAACCATTAATGGCAGTAATAGAGCTGATGCAATATATAGTTTCTTTTTCATATCCATTTTGTTTTATGGTTTGTAATTATACTCATTCTTGCTTACTAAACTGCCAGCCGCATCAACGACCAGTTTCAGTCTGTTAAAGTTATCGTACTGATAATACATGGTATAACCTTTTGGGTCTGTAATACTGGTTACACCAATCAAGGGATCATATGTGTATGTTGTAGCCATTGCATTTGGAGCTGCATTTCTTAAATTAGTTAATGCAGTGCGTAAAGCATTTTCTGCAACTGTCGAATTATCTGCATTAGAAGCATTTATAGCAGTTGTAATTATGCTCTGAATATTTGCAGCATCAGCAGCCGTAAAATTTTCAAGTTTCGCGATTGGGTACTGCTCATTGTATCCCCATACATAATAAATTGAGGGGCCATCTGGGTATTTAGTCTCTATAAGTTTTCCATTTGCTGTATAACTATCAAAATTTAAAACAGGTTTATAATAAGGGCTGTAAGCTCCTTCAGAAACAGGAGTATTAAATTCTGCATTAGAAATAGTTTTAGGCAAATAAAGCCCCAAATTCAAATTATTAAAATATTCAGTTTTTTTAGCTTGCGTTACAATATTATTTTTGATAATAATGGTTTCTATGGGCATCCCAATCATATTTTTACTCACCATGGCATTACTTATAGCGTCATTAAAATCAAAAGGATATTTTATTTTTTCTGTTATTTGAATATTGTCATTTGAATAAGAAGTAGATTGAAGTAAATCTTTAGAATTGTAGCTGTAATTTGTTTCTGAAACCATACTTTTCTCATCATCTGTTTTGAGTGTATTGATAAGTTTTGTTTTTAATGGCCGTTCTATTTTGTAGTAATATTCTAATATATCACTGTCAAACCTTTTCTGTCCTCTGTCTCTAAATGCTTTTATAAGATTACTGTAGGTTGATGTATACTCATATTCTTCTTTTTCTACAAGTGTTTTTGGACCTCCTCCAGTTGTCTTAAATTTTTCTGTAGATTTTAGCAATCCATTAGTGTAATTAATATAAACAGGAGAGTCGGGAAAATTATCATCAAACCTATCAGACTCATTATTATTATGAAAATTATACCTTGTAGTAGCAACATCATCTTCTTCATCAAGGATATACTCTTCTACCCAGTCATATGATATAATATTACCATTATTAAAAGTTGATAAAGGAGCTTTAGACTCTGATACCTGTACAATACAACTCGCAATGTAATTTGGAATTCCAGCCCGTCTTCCAAGATAATAAAACACAGGTTGGGTAAGCATCATTCCTGTTTGATATGTAAATCTTCTTCGTTTTGCATCTGTTATGATTTCGCTTATTCTTATACCTGCTGCTGTATAATTAGATGTTGGACTTGGGGCAGTAGTTTCATAATATAATCTCCAGGAAGCCAGTACGTCTCTAGGTGGTGTATAGGCTGTAAATTCATATGTACCAGCATCCAAGGCATATTGTTTAATTGGAACAGAAGCTTCGCTTCCCTGTCCAAATGGGGCGGATCCATGCACAAATTCATAAAGATGAGGACAATCGTACGTATAAAGTGTATTTGTAGTTGGACTAATTTTTCTTATCCTTCCTAAAGGATTCAAATTAGGGTCACGATAGTAATAATTTGGATCTATTGCCCCTCTGGAATTTTCGAGATTACCTGTAATAGTTAATGTAGTTGGATTGGTGATTTGAAAGGTATAAACGCGGGAGGGCGGATAAATATCTTGATAAGGATTACTGCTGTAATAATTATAGACAGGTAAATCTGCCGCGAAATAATTGGTAAATGGCGGAGGTACCTCATAAGTATTATTTTGAAAATAGCCTGCAGAAATCAAATTTGGTTCATATTTATATTCAGATGTTCCTCCTGTGGGATAGGTGATTTTTTTTAGGGTTCCTATTATTGCTTTATTAAAGTCCCCCTCTTTTTTAACTCCCGTATAATTTACATTATTGATTTTTAATCCAATATAATAGTTTTCACCATATATCTTCCCGTTTTGAAACCCCCAATAATCAACATTTTTAGAATTTTTTGCTGGAAAACTGCCCTCAAAATAGTCGAATTTATAACCTGAATTAAGAGGGATATTTGCATAGTAAGCTGTATTGTAGCCGCTTATTGATGGATTTTCAGAGCGATATTCTGTAAGTTTATTTAACTTTAATCTTTTAAAAACATGTGCATAAATAGGATTTCCGCTATAATCATTATTAAAGTAGCCATAATCAAATTTGTAGCACTTTATTAATGTATTAATGCTGTTATAGATACATACTGCATCTAATTTTTCACTGTCTCCTTTTATATCTAATCGCTCAGAACTGGTAAATTCAACACGACCAAAATCACCCGAAATAGTCTTTAATCTTAAAGCATTATTAACCACCTTCGATTTATAATAGTACAGAGCTGTTTGCAGATTATAATTATAATTTTCAGAAGATTCCTGTGTTGGGAGGTATTGAGTTTCTGTATCGTAAGTAAAATTGATCTCATTGCCCTTGTTAGTAATTATTTTACTTAAGCACCAACTAGTCGCCATTGGATAAGGATTTTGAGCGCTTCGTTCATAATATGTTTCACATTCTAAACGAAATGGTGACCATTGAATAAAACTTGAAGCTTCACTGTCATATACAGCATTCAATGCTTCCGTGTTTTTATTCAGCCAGCCAATAGAAGAATAATTTCTGGTTATTTCCCATTGATTATACCAATATTGATTGCCGTCTTTATCAGTTAATTTAAAAGTAACACTGCCAGGAGACCTTACTACTTCAATTTTCAAATTATGAGATTTATCGAACAAAACAGCTCCACGTGACTTGTCTAATATAAATTTACCGCTCATATTTGGTATATTGTAGTAAAAAATATCTGGTTCAGGGTCATATTTTAAGTAATTAACGATATCTCCCATTACGCCTGAATAGTAACATGATACACCAGGCTCCATGCGCTGGCCGTATTGATTATCAAGTGTTGAACCAATATCCGGTGCATCATAATATCCATTTAGACAATCTTTATAACTCTGATCATAACCGTACAGCATAAAATCATCAACACTTTTAACGGTTCTCGTTATTCTGCTCCCAACATCAAGTGACCATCCTAATCCTACCCAAGTGGCTTCCTGATCTGCCCTTATGCCTGAAGCATGATAATTAAGATTTATAGGAAGCTTAAATCCGTCTGCATCAATTTCATAAAGTGGTACATTTATACTGGGGGTACCGCTGTAATATGAAACAGGTGAATCTGCATATTTAGCTAATTCTGCGGCTTCTGGTGTCATGGGAACAATATGAGGATATGCTGTGTCAAGGTTTTGGGAATAGGTATTTATTATGGAAATAATTGCGATTAAGCCAGTAACAAATTTTTTCATAGTTTAAGGTTTAAGGTTTTAGTTAATTAGTTTTTTTGTTGAGATATATTAATTCGACATTCAGTACGCATGAAAATACTTGCCAAAAAAAATGTATTTTTTAACAAGTATAAAGTTTTTAAATAAAATATATCGATATAGTATTGGGAATATATTAACAAATAAATCTTATTTGTTAATATATTTAAAGTATGTAATTTGTTACAAAAACAAAACTCCTTTAATGAAAAACAGATAATGCTTAAACATTCACTAAAACCTCGACAAATACTCCAAACAGTAAAGTAAATTCTAAATATTATGATGTTCAAAAAATGTAATTTGTTACCCAATTGCACTACTCAACTAGAACATCGGTAAGTGTATTAGATCAAATAACAAACTCACTTAAACTGAAGTCGATATGCGCTCTTTGTGCCTGCTTCCCCACTCTCCTAAAACAGAAACCAAATTTTTAAGCGTTTCCGCATAATCAGTTGGCACATATTGTGTGATTACCGGAAAATTTTCTGTATCCACAACTCTTTGAACCAATCCATTGATTTCTAACGATTTTAGCTCGCTCGAAAGTACTCTGGCCGAAATACCCGTTACAGTTCTTTGCACTTCATTAAAACGCGTATATCCGCTAATTAAGGTTATGATAATCCTTAGTTTCCATTTACCTCCTAACACATACAAAGCATCTTCAACCGCGGCTAATTTTTTAGCACATTCTACCTCAGAAATGGTTTCCTTTTTTTTCTTTTCCATCATTTTAACTAACCTAAATATTACTACTAACCTTTTGTTTACTACTAACTTTTTATTAGCTAATTTAGATAATTTTGCCTGATAAAATAATCATGAAATGAAAAAAATACTGCACATAAGTTCAAGTCCGAAAATAGAAAATTCATCAACTAGAAAATTAGGCAAAGAAATTGTTCGAAAAATAACCGACAAATATCCCGATAGTATTGTCAAAGAATACGACGTTACAAAAACGCAGCTTCCGCATTTAAGTGAAATTCAGATTAATTCATTTTTTACACCTCCCAATGAGCGTTCTTCAATGCAAAATGGTGTTATAAAGCATTCTGATGAAGCAATTGAAGACTTAAAGGAAGCTGACATTATTGTGATAGAAGCACCAATGTATAATTTTACCATAACATCAACTTTAAAGGCTTATTTTGATAACATTGCAAGGTCCGGCATCACTTTTCGTTACACCGGAAATGGCTTCTTACCGGAAGGTTTACTAAATAACAAAACGGCCTATATAGCCACTGCTTCGGGCGGAATTTATTCTCAGGGAGAATTACAACCCTATGATTTTGCAATTTCTTACACCCGCTTTTTCCTTGAGCTGATCGGCATTACTGTAGTGGATGTTTTCCGTTCAGAAGGACAAGCCATAATCGGACAGGAAAAAGCATTACAAAATGGAATCGATAGTATTAAAATAGAATAATGTGTTGGAAACAATTAAATTTATAACTAGATAACAACCAAATTATGATGGGCATTTTTTTTAAATATTTTCCTAATTTTAAATCATACTTGAATCAAATTCTGTTAATTTATATTGAGTCACATTTCGACAAGATTTTCATGCTTAAAATCTCTTGAAAAGAATTAATTTTTAATAAAAAAACTGAGTTTACTGTTAAACCTACAGAGGAAATATAAACCAAACCCCGAAAGTTGAGTTTCATACAGATTACAAATATAATAATTCAGACAGCAATTACACATATGAAAAACACTTACCAAACAAAAAACCCAGCATTTACGCTGGGCTTTGTAAAATAAACTACGGTCTATTTCCTCCCATTATTTTTCCAGTTTTGGTGTTTACAGAAATTATATATAAAATTTCGTTATTAATACCTATTATGCCTTTTCCCGTATCTATTCCTGCCCCAAACAAACTAATAACAGATACATATGTTACATTGTTTGGACCTGGAGCTGCTGCGAAAGCCAACTGCTGCCAAGTATTACCTATCGAAGCCTGATTAAGAGCACTTGCAACACTAGTTACTTCATACGAAGTTCCAACTTTAACTGCTGTAACAACATATAATACAGATAACCAAGGCATAATTTTCATATTTATTTCCGTAACAACATTAGTAGTTTGCTTAACGTACGTAATATTATATCCAGTTCCGTCTGTACTGTCAATTAAATCTTTTAATTGAGCTTCACTTGTAATTTTAATTGGTGCAGTACCGCTCGTACCCCCTGTGCCTCCACTGCCTCCACTGCCTCCGCCTCCGTAATTTGGATTCGGATATTGTACAGGGCTATCTCCTAATGAACAATATACAAGCTCGATTGGCTCAAAATGTCCATCTTCATACCAGTATCCATACCAAAGACATTCTATAGCCTCTGCATCATCGGTCGCACTTTTGGATGCTATCGAAGGAAGTATTTTAGACCCCTTTTTAAATTCTAATCGTTCTCCAACACCAATTGACAAATCCTGTACATATACTTTACCATCAAAATCTTTTTGAATATTATAGTAGTTAAACTCTTTATCTATGATTTTTGAATCCTGCTTATCACTGAAGATTTGGATATGATAAAGTTTAAATCCATTTTCGGCGTCTTTTATAAACATTAAACGATGATGGTCATTATATAGCGTAGCAATTTTATTTGAAGTACTTAAATTATTCTGAAGGGTAAAAGGAACCTCTATAACTTCACCTTTATCCCCATCTGAGATTATAGCATTCTCCCATTCTAAATTATCAATGTGGTTGAGAATAGTTGCGTTAAATTCTTTTTTGTGGTTTTCATACCAAATTTTTGCTTCGGCTGACGGGCTGGAAACATCATTTTCATTGCCTTGTTCCGTTGAGCAATTAGTCATAAAAAAAAGCAAATTGATAACTATCGCGCTTTTTAACAGTTTTGTAATTTTTGTCATATTAATATTTGTTAATTTTTGCTAATATAACATAATATATTACTAAATAAACAAATAAAAAAAATATTTTTTAACACTATTATGCAATCGATTTTGAATAAAAACATCAATAATTATCTTAGAAAAAAGGAAAAGAATATGAATGGTCTAAAAAAGACGCTGAAAATAAGGTAATATTACGGTAGTCCGTATTAAAATTATTGATAAAGATTAAAGGCAGCTTTAATTCTCAATCAATTTACCAATGGAGGATTTTTTTTTTAATTTAAAGCCTATTTCTAACGAAATGAAATGATGACAAGGCTTGAAAAATTAATCAATAAATAATAAAGATATATTAATTCCACAAAGAGACTTTCGAGTCTCTTTTTTGTTTTGGAATACTGTTTTTACGGGTATCCTAAGCTAAAAGTAAAACTAAGGATTCTAAAAAGCGATATTTTTTTTAAAGCAGGATTTTAATTATTAAATAAAATAGTTTCGGATTCTATTTTTTAATATTATCTCAAAATTAGAGATTCATATTGTTAAAAAAATTAATTTGTTTAATTATTTCAAATAAAAGCTAAACAAAATATTTTTCAATTGATTACTTTAGCTATAACATCAGCCTTATTGTTGGCATGCTTACTTTTAAATCTGATTTATAAATGGGATTATTCTTTAAACTTAATAAACAATTGAAACATTAAGCGCATCCTAATTGTGAAACACTTTTATAATGTAATGTAACCTAAGTCATTAAAAACTATATAGCTTCGTATAAAACTAAATTAAAAACACTATGTACCGAAATATGGGTCTCTTAAATGATATAGTGGACAATACTCCCTTGCCTATTGCAGTGTACTCTGGTAATAATCTCAAAATAGAACTAGCTAATGCCTCCATGATTAAAACATGGGGAAAGGGCGATCAGGTTATAGGAAAAAATTATCTTGATGTCCTGCCAGAAATTAAAAACGATGATTTTTTCGAGCAGGCCACAACTGTAATGAAGACTGGCATACCTTTTCATGGTACGAATAAAAGAGTAGATTTAGTTATCGAAGGAATTATGACCACCCATTATTTCAATTACAGTTTTATACCTCTTAAAGATGCCGAAGGTATTGTTTACGGAATAATGAATACCGGTACAGATGTAACTGACCTGCATTTGGCGCAGCAACAGGTAAAAAGCTCGGAGGAAAGACTTAAAATGGCCATTGAAGCTTCAGATCTTGGTACTTATGAAATAGACCTTGCTACAAAAAAAATAAAAACATCCGGACATTTTAATTCCATTTGGTCAATAGAAGGTGAAATTTCTAATGAAGAAATTATTGCAAAGCTGCATCCAGATGACCTCGCTGTGCGTTCGAAAGCCCATGAACAGGCACTGATAACCGGAAAAATATGCTATGATGTACGTATTGTAAATAAAGACCAGCCTGTCAAGTGGGCAAAAATTACAGGAGAAATTATAAAAGACGAAAATGGTACTCCAGCTACAATTATTGGAATCGTTCAGGACATCAATGAACAGCGCAAATTTGAAGAAAAGCTAAAAGAACAGATTGCCGGCAGCACCGAAGAGCTGAAAAGATCCAATGAAGATCTATTGCATTTCGCCAATGTAGTAAGTCACGACTTAAGAGAGCCTGTTCGAAAAATTAAGATTTTCAATAACCTTATAAGAAATGAAAAAGATATTAATTTTAATGATAATTGTAAAAAGTATTTCAATAAAATAGATCATTCGACTCAAAGAATGCAAAATCTTATAGAGGGAATCCTCTCCTATTCAACTTTAGGCAACAACACTCAGCCTATTGAAAAAATAGATCTTAATGAAGTTATTGAAAGTATAAAAATAGATCTCGAACTAATTATAAAGGAAAAAGGCGCCATATTTATTGGTTGTGATCTGCCGCAGATTGAGGGATTTCCTATTCTTATAAGCCAGCTGTTTTATAATTTAATGCAGAATGCCCTTAAATTTTCAAAAGCGAATGAACCTCCCAGAGTGATCATAACGAGCTCTTCAACAAGTATTGAAGAGGTTGATGCAGTAAGAATTTCAATAAAAGATAATGGTATAGGAATGGATGCTGATTTTGCTGAAAAGATATTCAATGCTTTTGAAAGACTGCACTCTAAAGATGAGTATGAAGGAAATGGGCTTGGTCTGTCGCTTTGCAGAAAAATTGCCAAACGTCATCACGGAACAATTACTGCCACAGGTGAAAAAGACAATGGTGCAGAATTTATAGTAACCCTGCCTTTGCAGCAGCTGATGTATTAAAAGATGCTGTAAGTTAAAATTTTTAATTCAAATTCAAATGGTAAACCAGTTACTTGCTTCGATACGATGCATTATTATCATTGTTTATTCAGTAATACCAGAATCTATTTTACGTAATTAGGCGAAACGCAATTTTGCCAATATTCGACTATATTTTTTATCATTGCTTTCATTTGGTTAAAGTCGGATGGTTTGACAAAAAATCCCTGAACAGATTTTGAATACGCCTCAACTACATGCTTTTGTTCTGCTACTGTCGAAAAAAAAAGATAGGGAATAGATTTCATTCTCAAATCTTCATTTTCGTGAACTTTTATTCTGAGTTCTATCCCATTAAGTTTTGGCATATTTATATCAGAGAATATAATAAAAGGCTCGATTGTCGTAGCGGTAAGGTAATGAAGTGCCTGCTCTCCATCGTTAAAAAAAATAATCTTATTTGAATACCGAAGTTGTTCAAAAACATCAGCTAAAAATTGCTGATCATCCGGATCATCTTCTACAATTATTATCGGCCCGCTTTTATTCATGAAAATTATTTAATTAAATTTTCGGGCAAGGTAACAAATAAAACTACTAAACTAAAAACAATTACAAGTAAGCAGCCAATAATTCTACTTTCTTCATGTTCATGGATTAAACTATTGGAAATCCCGTCAATATGTTTTATCACTTTTTCAGTACCCTCATCTGTAGCCAGGACAGGAAATATACTAAGCTATATATTCTATTCATCATGTTGCTATTTAATCTTTCCGCTTTATTCAGTTTTCTAGGGTTCAAAAAGCTTTCCTAAACTGCATTACCCCAACAATTTCCTTCACAAATCACCAACAACTGATTCACCTTAAGGCACTAACAATTTTAGTCATTTCCTTTAGTTATCGTTATTTTTTCGAATATTTCATTTAATGCATCTTCCATAACTTTGGCTGTATCCGTACCACTTTGATTCGTGATGATAAATGCACCCAGATTGTATTTTGGAACGATATAAATATAACATTGAGAACGTGGCACTCCGCCGTGATGAACGTAAAAGGTTCCCAGTTTTTTATCCTCTGTAGCGATATTCCAGAAATAACCAATACTAAACTCCTTGTCGAATTTTACAATTGTTTTATGTGATTCAGCAACGATTTTATTATTTTCCAGCTGAAACTTAATATATTTCAACATATCAGGTATTGTCGATTTCATATTACCGGATGCTCCCCATGGTAATTGCGGCATTGGCGATGTGATTACGCTATTATCACTATGGTAACCTACTGCAAGCTTTTGTGCTTCCTGATTAGAAAGGCTTATTTTTGTGTCCTGCATTGCAAGGTTTTTAGTCAGGTAATCTGTTAACAGTTTTTCATATTTTGTTTTATAAACTTTTTCTAAAATAAAAGCTATAAGTTGGCTGCCTGCACTTGAATAAGAATATTTAGAACCTGGAACGGTATCAATTTTAACTTTATGAAGATCTCTTAAAAAATCTTTTTGTCCGTAGTTTTTATAAAGTTCATTGAGTTTTACAGGAGTATCGTGGCTTGTAAAATTGTCCAGAATTGTATTTGCTTCAAATGGGAGCATATTTGGAAATCCGCTTGTATGCGAAAGCAAGTGTTTTATCAGAATAGGCTGTTTTCCGTACTTTAGATTTGGATAATTTTCTGGTAAATATTTCTGGACTTCATCTTCAATATTTAATTTTTTTTCGAGAACTGCTTTGGCTGCAAGTGTTCCTGCAAATGTTTTGCTTAAAGAACCTATTTCATAAATTGTTTTATTATCGGGACAATTATTTTTTCCTATTTCTAATTCTCCATAATGACCAATAAATTCTTGTCCCAAATAAATGATTGCAATTGACGTAGAATGAATTAAAGGTTTTTTAATCATTCTATTTGCCGCACTATCGATTAAAGTTTTGATATTAATGTTTTTTCCTTTTGAGCTCTGAGCCATGGAAAAGATAGAGAATAGCAAAAAAATTAAAAGGAATCTATTTTTCATAGTTTTAAACGATTATATTTTTTTTATGTAGAATTAATTAGATTATCGAATCCCTTTTTATTGATAATGGGTTTTAACTAACTTTATTAATCTAGTATGAGCAATTAGTATATTTTAATCTTGCTACAACTTCCTCAACAAATCAACAACAACCTATATTCGCCTTCATTTTCTATTGGCGCTCTGTGAATACAAGGCAGCACTTGTTGTTTTGGATGATCTACGGCCAGACGCCAAAGATGCCCTACTCCTAAATTAACAGGTTCTGCATCGTCATGTAACTGATAATGCAAATCAAAATAATTTTCCTTCAAAAAATCTTCGAATTCTTCCTCTGGTCCATCATACAGTTCTTTTAACTTTGTTCGGATTTCCGGAATCAGGATTTTTTGCCCTGCCTGCGAATTCGGAATAATATCACTTGCTGCTCCGTGATAAGTACATAAAAAAGTATCTGTTGCAATGGGCGAACGATCCACATGAAACGAATACACATCGGTCGATATGAAATCAAATTCATCATCACGTTCGTAACACTTTAGTAAATTAAGGGCAGGTGAAGCGCCAAAATCAGTTAATAATTGTAGATCGTTTAAGATTATTTCCCTTGCGATATTCCCCTTTTCTGACAGTTGGAGTGCGATTAGATCTTCAGGATAAACTTCGGTTATATTTTCTTCTAAAGATAACTTGGCTACAATCTCATTAAAATCACCATCCAAATTTCGGTACCAGCATAGCACATTCATTTCTCCGTTGAAATCGGTATGTACGAGTTCAGAGAAAGTAGATACCACTCCTATTTGGTCGCTGTCAGAAAATATATTGTTCATAGTATAATAGTAAGAAGCTGGTTATTTAAGCCTACAACATTATGTAACAGCCTATTATTTTTGCAAGGCTTTATTTATTACATATCGAAACCTTAAATACAGTAAGACAGATGATGTTAACAAACCGAGACACAGACCATACCAGATTCCCTGTACTCCTGCATCAAAATGAATTCCTAAAATATAGGCCGCAGGAAGGCCAATAATCCAATAAGCAACAAAGGTTATAAAAGTGGGAATGTTTACATCTCCCATTCCTCTTAGTGCTCCTAGTCCGACCACCTGAGTACCATCAAAGAGCTGAAATATTGCAGCAATTATTAATAATTGTGCCGCCAGCGCTACAACAGTGGTGTCATTTGTTATCAGGTAAGGTAAATATTGATTAAAAAGTGTAAAAATCACCGCAAAGAACATCATAAAAATGATCACTAAATGATAAGACGCCGCAGCAAACCTCTGGAGTCTTTTGTAGTTTTGATTTCCAAAACTATTTCCAACTTTAATAGTGGCAGCCGATGCAATTCCTCCTGCCATCATGTAGGTCATTGCTGCAAGTGTTATTGCTGTCTGATGAGCTGCCTGTTCTGTTGCGCCTATATGACCGGCCATTAAAGCAGCAACGGCAAACGCTCCAATTTCAAATACATACTGCATGGCTACAGGCAATCCTATTTTGACCACTTTGACAATTTTTAAAACATTAATAAACTTAACCGAGAAATGCTGTATATAAACCTTAAAACTTTCTGAACGAAGTACATACCACATCATAACCAGCATCATTAAAATACGATCTATCAATGTTGCAATTCCTACCCCCTTAACTCCCATTGGCTCAATCCCAAACATTCCTTTTACCAAAATCACTGCGATAATCACATTGAGCACATTTCCCCATATCGTTATAGACATGGCTTGTTTTGTAAAACCCAGCCCTTCTGCAAATTGTTTGAAGGTTTGAAATACCATCAATGGCAGAATAGATAAACTTAAAATAAGCAAATAAGGTTTTGCAGTTTCTACCACCTGAGGATCCTGCTCTGCGTGCTGCATGGCAAACATAGAACCATAGTACACTACTAAAAAAAGAAAAATTGCAGATACAACATTAAGCCATAAGCTGTTTGACAGAAGCTCTGCGCATTCCTTAAAATTTGATTTCCCGTTTTCTTGTGCAATCAAAGGAGTTAATCCGTAGGCAATCCCTAATCCAATGACCAAGACTACCATGAAAACGGAATGAACCAGCGAGACTGCCGCTAATGATATAGTTCCTGCATAATGACCTATGATCACTGTATCGAGAGTCTGCACCAGGGTATGCCCGAGCTGAGAAATGACAACAGGCCCTGCAAGTGCTATTGTACTTTGGTAATATATCTTATTGGATTTATATTTTTTGATCATATTAAAAATTACTTTCTTTATAAAAATGTGCTCAGATAGTATAATTAAAGCAAATATTTTTATCTAAGTTAATGGAAAAAACGATAACATAACCCTGGATGCGACAGCACACAGATTATAAATCTGTACTATCACACTTTTTAGGATTGAAGGTAAAAGGGCTACCATGGCACTAAAAAACGAAAGTATGGCATTGAAAATCAACTATACTTCAAGAATAAATACCTGATAACAAATGATGTAAAAGCTATTTATTTTTTTATTTTAAAAACTTTATAACATACAAAAAGAATTCCCAGCCAAATAGGAATTAATTCTACGGATAACTTCATATCGGTAATCCACATGATGGATAAAATACCCAATAAAAATACGAAACAGATGTAGTTACTTACCGGATAAAATAAGGAAGCAAACTTAGTTTTTGTGCCTTCCTTGTCTTTCGATCGTCTAAATCGTAGATGCGTATAAGAAATCATCACCCAGTTAATAATTAAACAAGACACTACCAAAGACATTAAAATACTAAAAGCCTCTTTTGGAACTATTTTATTTATTAAAATACAGATCGCTGCAAAACAGGATGAAATTAAAATGGCATTAATAGGTACTGATTGTTTGTTTAGCTTCATTAAAAACTGAGGAGCATTGCCCTGATCTGCTAAACCATATAGCATACGTGAGTTACTGTATACACTGCTATTATATACGGATAAAGCGGCGGTTAAAACAATTAGATTAAGCACATTGGCAATAAGGCTTGTAAAAAATATTTTGTTGCCAAAAAGCTCAAATTCCATTCCGTTTAGATTTTGAAAAACCATTACAAACGGGCTGCTATCTGTAGTAATTTGCTGCCACGGTGACAAAGCAAATAAAATGACCAATGCACCCACATAAAATATAAGGATTCTATAGATGACCTGATTGGTTGCTTTTGGAATGTTTTTTTCCGGGTTTTCTGCCTCAGCAGCGGTAATTCCAATAAGTTCTAAGCCTCCAAACGAAAACATAATTAGTGCCATTGCCGCTAATAAACCCTGAAAACTGCCATCAGTCGTTTTTTCAAAGAAGCCTTTTGGGAAGAAACCTCCGTCGTTATATAAATTATGAATTGTGGCATGTTCTCCTCCTGTACCGCTTATTAGCAAATAAGTACCAAAGAGGATCATGGCGATAATGGCAACCACTTTTATGATCGAAAACCAAAATTCAGTTTCTCCGTACACTTTTACCGAGGCAAAATTTAAAGCATTAATAACCAGAAAGAAAAATAAACTGGATGCCCAAAGCGGAATTCCAGGCCACCAAAACTGTACATAAACACCAATGGCTGTAAGTTCAGCCATACTCACTAAGATATATAAAATCCAATAATTCCAACCGGATGCAAAACCTGCAAAAGAACCACAATACTTATAGGCAAAGTGACTAAAACTTCCTGATACAGGTTCTTCGACAACCATTTCGCCAAGTTGTCTCATAATAAAAAAAGCGATAATCCCGGCAACAGCATATCCTAAAATAACAGAGGGTCCTGCTAATACAGCCGCCGGACCAATGCCTAGGAAAAGACCTGTTCCTATTGATCCGCCTAAGGCAATTAACTGAATGTGGCGGTTAGTCAGCCCACGTTTAAGCTGATTGTCTGCTGCGTCTTCCTGTTTTTGTTTCACAAATTAGATTTTTAAATGAGTTAAAAACACTCACCAATGTATAAACCGCGAAGATAAGTTAAAAAAGGAATCGTACAAAGCATGCGGTATGCTAAACCCTGATTAAGTAACTCTTTTATCAAAGGTTTCCAAAAGCCTGCCATTTTGTAACACGCCTGAAATACATTCTGCCTTTGGAAATGCAACAACAATCAATGTCAAAATTGATGTTTACACAAATTCAAAACATTTATAATAAAAACTGAAAGTCCGTTTTGAACCTCAAGTTTAACTTCGCTTTATAAATATTCAAAACAAACAATATACAGATATACACGATAAACCATGAAAAAAACCTTCAAACTATTTCTAGTCCTCTTTACCATGAACCTGGGCACTTTTGCTCAACCCAATCCAGATGACCCTTCATTGGTTTGGTTTAAAAAAACAACAGAGGTTATTCAGTTTCAATTAAACAAAGCGGCACAAACCTATAAACCCGGGAAAAATCCGCGTTCTGTAAATCCAGATGGAACCGTAAGATTAGCTGGTTTAACCGATTGGACAACGGGTTTTTTCCCCGGAAGTCTTTGGTACGGATATGAACTTACAGGTGATAAAGCATTGGCAGAAGAAGCTAAAAAGTTTACACTTGCCCTGGATTCTATCCGAAATATAAAAAACACCCATGATGTTGGTTTTATGCTCTATTGCTCTTACGGAAATGCGTACAGAATTACCGGTGATAAAATATATCTTCCTGTTCTGGCAGATGGCGCAGCGAACCTTTACGCACGTTTTAGTCCGATTGTTGGTACAATTCGTTCCTGGGATTTTGCATGGTGGCATTATCCTGTAATTATCGACAATATGATGAATCTGGAGTATTTGTATTGGAGTGCCAGCCAGTTTAACAAACCGGAATATACAAATGCTGCAAATACTCATGCTGTAACAACCATGAAAAACCATTTTAGAAAAGATTACAGTTCGTATCACTTGGTAGATTATGATCCAAAAACAGGTAAAGTATTGCGCAAAGCAACACATCAGGGCGTTACAGATGAATCGGCCTGGGCGCGCGGACAAGCCTGGGGATTATATGGGTATACAATGTGTTATGCCAATACCAAAAATCCAAAGTTTTTGCAACAAGCAGAACATATTGCTTCTTTTATCATAAACCATCCTCGTATGCCTAAAGATAAAGTACCCGTTTGGGATTTTGATGTACACAATGCATTAGATACTACAGAGCGTGCCCCAAGAGATGCTTCGGCTGCTGCTGTTATAGCTTCTGCTCTACTCGATTTAAGCACTCAGGTAAAAGACGGAAAAAAATACGCTGACTATGCCGAAGATATTCTAAAGTCATTATCATCGGATGCTTATTTAGCAAAACCTGGCGAGAATAATTTTTTCTTATTAAAACATAGTGTTGGCGCTTTTTTATACAACTCAGAAATTGATACACCACTTGATTATGCTGACTATTATTACTTAGAGGCACTAAAAAGATATGCTGCCATCAAAAAAATTGAGATTTAAAACCCCGTTAATCTGATGATTTGCCAGCGGAAGAGATAATGCTATTAAACGAATCAGTTCAGGGATAATAAAAGCATATTATGTATTCTAAATGATAAACTGTTTGCCAAAAGCATTTAACATACTACATATACGAAACAACTCCTTACCTGATAGTTTGATCAAAAAACATTATAACATTAACGAAATAATTGCTAAGAATACAGCATAAATAGAACAATAAAATTCTAATAATTAGTCTCTTTAAAAAATAATCTTATGCGTAAAAAATTACTTTTATCCGGATGGCTAATCGCCATAGTATTCAACTTCTCTTATGCTCAATTGAGTGAAATCAACAACATTAAAACAAAATATCAAAACTGGCTTACAGGTGAAAATCTCGATTATTCAAAATTACAGGTGAACGAACGATACAGCCGTTATTTAAGCAGTGGAATAGCAGCTAAAAATTTATCGGCCTACAATTTTGCCAATCCGGGTCCGGTATGGAATTTCACCCTAAGTACAGACCAAAAAGCCTATCAGGATCTGGTAGAACTAAAACTGATCAGGCTTGTCTTTTTATATCAGTTAAAAGGATCCGCTGCTGCTCCAAATCCAGATTATCACAGTCCGGCAGTAAGAGACATGATTTTAAGCATTTTTAGTTATATGAAAGCGAAAGGAATAAGCAGCACAACCAATTTTGATTATCTGGCAATTCCGGCTACCGAAGAAGTGATTACAAGTGGTCATGGAGTCTGTTTGCGTTCGTCAGGATATGCCACAGCTATTTTTTTAATGAAAGAAGAACTAATTGCTGCGGGTGAATTTGCGCATCATATGGGAGCGCTTAATACACTCACAGCGTTTATAGCACCTGAATATCCTGATTTTAATTTTACCAATCCGGGTTTTAACTCTGATGTTGTTCGTTCTTCTGTTCAACAAAGACTTTGCTACGTATTGGCCCAGGACGACACAGATAATTCTAAACTTGCCAATATGGATTTTCTAAAACGCTTCCTCAGTAATGCCCTAAAAATCAGTAATGGCTGGAACGATTGCATTAAACCCGATTTTATAACCTATCATCACAGAGGAGCCTATTCGAATTCGTATGGTACAGAAGCCCTGCACCAATCTTCGATCCTGAATATGATGCTAAAGAACACCGCCTATGAATTGAATACCGAAGCACAAAACAATCTAAAAACAGCTATTTTAACCTACAGTAAATTCAGCAAAGATTTTGAAATGCCTTTGGGACTTGCCGGAAGATTCCCTACCAATACAGATGCGATTAATGATTTGCGACCTGCACTGGCTTTTTTATATGTAACAGATCCTGTTGCTAATGCTGATGCCGGAAGAGAATTTGTACGTCTTTGGGGTATTTCCTCAACTGCAAATACAGTTTTACTCAGAATGAATGCTTTATCGATTACTCTGGTTTACACACCTGGTGGTTTGATGGATATGCTGCAGACTTTAGATGCTGGCCTTGCCCCGCTTCCTGAAATAACCGAAGGGCAATTTAATTTCCCTTATGCCGGATTAAGCGTGCATAAATACAACGGATTTCAGGCCAGCGTAAAAGGAACCAGCAAAAATATCTGGCACTTCGAAAGCTCGGCTACCGAAAATGTTTTTGGGAGGTACACTTCTGCAGGAGCATTAGAAATACTTACCACAGGAAATCCTGTCACCAGAACTTCAAATGGTTATACCGAAAACGGTTGGGATTGGTCACACATACCCGGAACTTCGGTTGCCAGCCTTCCGTTAAGTGTTCTAGGAACCGGTACTATGCGCGAAATGAACGGAAAATCTTTTCTGGCACACGGCTCTTTAGACAGTAATGGTGTTTTTGGCATGGATTATAAAGACTTTAATTCTGTGACACCCATGACGGCTCAAAAATCTAATTTCTTTTTCAAAAATATAATACTTTGTCTGGCAACCAATATCAGAGATGTGAACGGTACATATCCTATTCACACTACTTTATTTCAAACGGCGTTGGCAGATATCAATACTCCCACTTACGTGAATGATACAGCGGCAACTGGCACCAATTATACCCAGACACAAACAACCGGAGCATTCTGGGCTACAGATGCTATCGGGAATGGTTATGTAATTCCGTCAAACGCTAACAATACAGATCCTGTAACCGTAACTCGTTCCGTACAAAACTCTCGTAATAATGCCAATACGCTGGATACAACAGGCAATTTTACAACGGCATATATCAATCATGGTATCGCTCCTACTGCAGGGAAATTTCAATATGCTGTTATAATGCAGGGCGGCCAAACCGCCACAAAACAGCTTGCTGATAATTTTAATTCTTATTTTAAAATTTACCATCAAAACAGTCAGGCGCATATTGTGCAGTACATTCCGGACAACATATTTGGTTATGTGATTTTTAATCCTGCCACCGTATTTACTTATGATGCCGTAGTAAGCGTCAACAAACCAGCCGTTGTAATGACTCAAAAAGTTGATGGAGGAAACCAACTAAAAGTAAGCCTTACAAATCCGAATCTGGGTTTATTGACAGCAAATGAAACTTATAAATGGAGCCAGATTAGTGGTCAGAATGCCATTTTAAACAGAGCGCCGCAAGCAGATCCTGTTACACTGACGCTTAGCGGTTATTGGGAATTAGCTGCGCCACAAAGCAATGTAACCACTACAATCAACGGTTCAAATACGGATGTTGTCTTTACAACCATCAACGGATTAACCATTCAAACCGAATTGGTTAGACCAACTTTAAGCACCAAAAAAACACAGCGACAAACAAATGATTTTCAGGTAATTGTCTCCCCTAATCCTTCGCAAACCAATTTTAAAATCGACGTAACCAGTGATGCTGCAGATACTATCTCTATTTTTGTATATGATATTTTAGGGAGAAAAGTCAAATCACTTAAATCTGAGTACGGACAAACAATTGAAATAGGAAGCGATTGGAATTCAGGAGTCTATCTTGCAGAAATTCGTCAGGGGAAACAGAAAGAAACAGTTAAATTGATAAAAAACTAACTTCTATACACTAAACAACCACAATGATAAATCTTAAAAAAGCAACAGCATTATTTTTTATGCTATTGATGGCTTTTTTAGCCAAAGCACAAGAAAAGCCCATTACCAAAGAAAGTTTCGATAATATTAATCTTGCCTACCCGGGCTTAGAGAAAGCAAACCAGTTTTTTAATTCAGGCAAATATGACGATGCCGCAAAAGAACTTTTGAGTTATTATCGCAATCGCAAAAACATTCGAAATTCTGAATTTAATTTAGGTGAAGAAGCTCAATTTAAAGGAAAAGACATAGGAAAAGCCAATCAGGAAAAAGCAGATAATGCCTTAGTGCATAAATTCCAGCCACATAAAGGTTACGGCTTTTTTGACTATGGAGCAGATATCAACTGGGATTTATGGCCAGTAAAAGATAACGAAGTGCGCTGGCAATTGCATCGTGTATATTGGTGGCAGTCTATGGGACTGGCATACCGAAGCAGCGGTGATGAAAAATATACCAAAGAATGGATTTTTCAGTTTCGCGATTGGGAGAAAAAGAATTATTTAGGACGTTCTAAAGAAAATGACGGTATTGCCTGGCGTCCGCTTGAAGTATCAGAACGCATACAAAGCTTTCCGGGTGTATTCAATTTATTTGTGGTTTCTCCCAATTTTACACCAGCATTTTTATTGGAGTTTTTAAACAGCTATACCAAACAAGCCTCTTACATCCCTGCCAATTACAGCAAAGAAGGAAATCATTTATTGTTTGAAGCACAAAGAGTATTGGGCGCAGGGGCTTTTTTCCCTGAACTAAAACAGGCCACAGAATGGCGCAAAAGCGGTATCGAAGTTTTGAACCGCGAAATAAAATTACAAGTCCTTGCTGACGGCGTGCAATGGGAACTTTCGCCAACCTATCATGTGGGTTGTATCGAAATTTTTACAAAGGCTTATAATGCTGCAAAAATGGCCGGCGTAGAAAATGAATTTCCGGAATCGTATATCAAAACAATCGAAAAAATGGTTTTCGTTACCGCCAACATATCTTTCCCTAATTACAATTATCCTATGTTTGGTGATAGCTGGGTTGTCGATAAAAACGTTAGAATAAAGCAATTTGCAAGCTGGTCAAAAATGTTTCCTAAAGATGGACTTATCGAATATTTTGCTACAGAAGGAGCCTCAGGAAAATTGCCTGAGTATTTGTCAAATGCATTCCCAAATGGAGGATTGTACACCTTTAGAAACGGATGGGACAGTAAAGCAACCATTATGGTTGTAAAAGCCGGTCCGCCTGCAGAATTTCATGCCCAGCCTGATAACGGAACTTTTGAACTTTGGGTAAAAGGACGCAATTTTACCCCTGATAGCGGCTGTTATATTTACAGCGGTGATGCCGAAGTAACCAAAATGAGAAACTGGTTTCGTCAGACAAGAGTACATTCTACCCTGACCTTGAACAATGAGAATATGATCATCACCAAAGCCGGACAGAACAAATGGAAAACCAGTAAAAACCTCGATGTATTAACTTATACGAACCCAAGTTATACCAATCTTAACCATCAACGAAGTATTCTTTTTATCGATCAAAAATACTTTTTGTTCATTGATAAAGCTATCGGAAAAGCCACAGGAAATTTAGGAGTTCATTTTCAAATAAAAGAAGACAGCAAACCCATTTTTGATAAAGTAAACAATAAAGTTTATACTACTTACGAAGATGGAAATAACCTTTTGATTCAATCCTTAAACACCGATAAGGTAACTTTAAATGAAGAAGAAGGAAAAGTATCGTATGCTTACGCGAAAGAAATCACCAGACCGGCTTTTGCATTCGAAAAACCTAAAAAAGATACCACAACACAACAATTTATAAGTATAGTTTACCCGTACGATGGCAATAAAGCTCCTGAAATCAGCATTAAACCAAATGCAGGCAATGATTTCGAAAAAGGAATCCTTAATTTAAGTATTACTATTGATGGTAAGAAAAGTGAGGTAAAAGCCCGTTTACAGGAGTAAAGAATTTAAAGATTAAGTTTATTAAGACGTCTAAAGATATTTTTTTAGACGTCTTTTTTTTAGGAGCTAATCCCGCTATACGTTACAATCTTTTGTGGCAAACCCCGCCACAAAAGGATTTTCACTTCTATCGGGGCTAGGGCTTTAGGTTTCAAAAAAAAATCCGCAATCATCTGTGTTTTCGCGATAGCCAATCCGCGTCATCCGCGTGCCATTCCGCAATATTTTTTTTACGAATTCCAAACCAATACTTTCAAATAAAAATCAATTTTAAAATTAAAATCTCCTTACTCAAACAATAAATCATTAACTGAAATTTAAATTAATAAGTTTTATCTGAAACATCAAAATAAATCAACAATCATTCGATAAAAATCACCCTCAAAAGACAACGATTCACCTTAACAATTTCCTGTATTTCGCTTAACTTTTAATCCCACTACCTTATTTCAAAATTGAGTAGTAAATATGGTACTTTCTTTAGAAAAATATTTTAAAAAAACAATATAAAAACCTTATTCCCCCTTTGTTTTCGGGTAACTAAAACGTTGTATTAATCAAAATCAATAGCATTTTGGACGTATTCAAAACTGCCGTATATACCCGATTTCTATATTTGTTTTAATTAAATCCAAAAAAAACATGACTAATCCAAAAGAAACAAACCAACTACTGCAGAATCTATTTCTGTTCATCCGGCGTAAAATTCCCCAGCCCCTTTCTCAGGTTAATTATTTGTTATATTTTACTCCACCACAACAAAAATAGTGGCTGATTTATTCACAAAACCAAAACCAACTTAAATAACATCAATTAGGAAATAAGCATAAAACTTATTCCGGTTTAAACAAAAATTATGAAAAGGACTATATTTTTATTTTTGCTGCTGATAACTTCTATAGTTACGTATGGGCAAAATATTACAGTGACCGGTGTAGTAAGTGATGGGCAAAAACTACCCTTACCCGGTGCAACAGTTTACGAAAAAGGAACCAAAAACAGTACTGTTACATCAATCGATGGTGCTTATCAAATTAAAGTAAAACCCGATGCTACATTGGTATTTACTTTTATGGGAACAAAAACTACCGAAGTACAGGTTAAAAACAGAACGACTATCAATACTAAATTAATAGACGATACCAATAATCTCGATGAGGTAGTTGTAGTAGGATACGGAACGAAATCAAGAAAAAATATTACCGGAGCCATATCCTCTGTAAAAGGTGAAGAAATTGCCAAAATGCCGGTACAAAACGTAGCAC
>NZ_CBDIDC010000015.1:0-13328 GCF_965277525.1 Flavobacterium sp.
AAAAAGTAACAGATTCTAAAACCAAAAATCTCTGGATTTACGGTTTAGATGATAATGATATTTTTCAAGTAATCGGGAATCAGAAATCGAGAATAAAAATTCGTTTAATTGGTGGTCAGAATAATGATACATACAACATCGAAAACGGAAAAAGAGTAATTGTGTACGATTTTAAATCAAAAGAAAACACTTATAATCTAGATTCCCGAACCAAAACAGAACTAACTGATGATTACGATGTGAATTTATACAACTACGAGAAACCAAAGTATAACGTGATATCAGGACTTCCAAACATTGGCTATAACCCTGACGATGGTGTAAAAATGGGCGTAAATTTAAATTATACGGTCAACAATTTCAAACAGAATCCTTATACACAAAGGCACGTTTTAAATGCGTTCTATTACTTTGCTACAGGAGGTTTAGAATTTAATTATGTAGCGCATTTTCCAGGGTTATTGGGTAAATGGGTCATTGATGTTGAATCGCAATATACAACACCAAATTTTGCGATAAATTATTTTGGATATGGAAACGAAACCAAAAACAATACAGACGAATTTGGAATGAATTACAACCGTGTTCGTATTCAGAAATTTAATGTGTCCGGAGCTATCAGACATGTGGGCCGATATGGAAGCGAATTCAGCTTTCAGCCTATGTTGCAACAAATGAGGGTTGAAGAAACTAAAGACCGCTTTATTGATACACCAAATATTATAAGTCCAAACGTTTTTGACAGTCAGGTTTATGGTGGTGCAAAAATTAAATATCTTTTTAAAAATGCTGATTTTGCTGCAAAACCAACGTTAGGAATGGCTTTTATGGTTTCTGCAACCTGGATGACTAACTTAAGTGATACAAAACAAAACTTTCCCACTATTGAAAGTTATCTGGGCTTTACCCATAAGATAGATCATAATGGAAAACTTGTATTAGCTACGCTCTTAAAAGGAAAAGCAATTTTGAACAATAACTACGAATTTTATCAAGGTGCTACTTTGGGTGGAGATACGGATTTACGCGGTTATAGAAACGAACGCTTTTTAGGAAGTTCCTATTTTTCTCAAAGTAGTGATTTACGTTTTACTATTGGTAAAATTCAAAAAACAATTGCTCCTTTGACCTACGGAATACTGGGCGGATTCGATTATGGAAGAATATGGCTTGATGGCGAAAGTTCCAAAAAATGGCATCAGGATTATGGTGGCGGATTTTGGATCAATGCAATCAATGTTTTGACAGCCAGAATCTCTTATTTTAAATCTCCTGAAGAAGAAGGAAGAGTTATTTTTGGAGCAGCATATAGTTTCTAAGAAAGACTCAAAGTAACAAAGTTTTTTAGCCACGAATTCACGAATTATTTTACAATAAAAATTCGTGAATTCGTGGCTAATTTTTTTTGCAACTCTAAGCTTATCAACTTAAAAAAAACGTAGAAACTTAGTTCCTTAACAACTCAGAACCTAGAATATTAAAATCACTTTAGTTTAAACTCATAAACATTACCTCCTACTTTCTTTGTTTTTTCGTCGGCGATTAGTAAAGTGTTATTATCTTTAAAAACAATCGCTTCTTTTTGCGAATAGTGATTTAGTTTTATTTCGGTTTGAGTTCCTGTATCGAATAAATCTCCTTTGAAACCTTTAAACAAAACAATTTTATCGTGACTTAATAAAACTACTTTTTTACCATCAGGACTAATTGTTGCACCGGTTAAAACACAATGATTATAATTATCACAGGTTTTAAATTCACCAATCTTAGTCGCTTTTTGAGTTCCAGGCGCATTTAATATTTTATAAATAAAAGCGGTTCCGTCAAAACCTTTACTTCGGTTTTTAGTAAAAAGATAAAAATAATTTCCATGTTCAAAAAAACCTTCAACATCAAAAAATAGCTCTTTTTTCTTTGGCGGAAATTCAGTTTGTTCCGGATACGAGAATGAAATTTTATATTCGGCGACAGCCAAATCTTTATTCAGCTGATTTTTATTGAGTTTATATATACATAAATCTTTTCGTTCATTATCATTGTTTCCAAAATCTCCAATATAAATATTACCCCTTTTATCTTTTGTAATGTCTTCCCAGTCTACGTTTGTCGCATTTGTGATGGTGATTGTTTTAGCAATTTTTCCATCTGAATTAATGGCATAAACAGCATTTTTGTTTCCACTGTCTTCTAAAGTATAAATCAAATTCGTTTCAGGAAAATACGTAATTCCAGAAACTTCTTTTAGTTTTTTCGGAAGTGAATAGAGGGTTTTAAAATCAGCATTTGACTGTTGCTGACAAGCCAGTAAAGCAATAGAAACTCCAAGTAAAAAAAACTTTTTCATAAGATTATTTTTTAATTTATTTAGCCACAGATTAAGGGATTAAAATGATTTTAAAAATGATCCAATAAATAAATCCATTTAATCTGTGAAATCTGTGGCAAAAAACGTCAGATTAAATTTGTATTTTTAAAATTGCGCGTGATAAACTCAAATGCCGCAAACATAATATGTCCCATAGATTTGGCATTTTTAAACTTCATATCATTGGTATAACGATACAATTCCATTTTTAGTTGATTGAGATGTTCATCTGTCGATATTGTATCGTGACACATTATATTCAGTAATTTTTTAATCCTGTTTTCGGCAGAATGAATACGTTTGGCCAAAATCGCTCTTTCTTCATCTTTATATTGAATTATTGACCGGTCTTCCAGTTTTTCCTTAATCAACTGAATCATTGGATAGTTTTCTTTAAAAAACTGCGGACGATACACTTTAAAATTCCCTTCGTAGCATTGCTGATCAAAATCAATAGGTCGAATTTTATAAACAACCTGATCAAAATCGTGAATTGGAACAATTACATAGTTATATGCCCGCATATCTCCTAAAAGCCTGATCATACAGCGTTCGTTAAACTTTACAAATTCTTTCGCAATCTGAGATTTTTCGGTTTCGGTACAATTATCCAATAGCGTCTCCATAAAAACATCTCCGGGAATTCCGATAATATGCTCCTCTATTAAAGTGTCTTTATAGACCAAAAAGTTAATTTTATCAGGAGAAAGGATATCTTCTAATTCCAATCCGTAAATTCGGGAAGCATCAGCTTTTTTTATATAAAAATGAACATAATTGTCATTGAGAATATTTCGAACTTTGATCCTAAAAGGCTTTGAATTGCCAAAAGTACAATAGTCAATGGCATCAACATTTAAAAACTGAATGATCTCATTATTTCCATCAGAATGTAAAAGCGAATATATTTTTTTTAAATTTAAATCAATTTCAGTTCTTTCAAATTCATTGTAATAAACCCTAATCCATAAAGTATCCGTTTCATTTTTATCATATACATTTACAGAACCGGAAAATCGCAATAAATCATCATAAAAAACAGATACTTTCGAAATACGCTCGTATCTTTCTAAATAACTTAAAAGAGAGGGTATTAAAGGGTACGATGGTTTTTTTAAAACCATTAAAGGTTCGCTCATTTTGAATATCTTTATTACAAATTTACATTAAATAAAATTTAGCGTAACAATATACAAGCTGAATCGTCTTACTAAAAACTAAAACCTAATAAATTTGGAAACCATACTTACTATTGAAAATCTTCATAAAAGATACGGGCGAATTCAAGCCTTAAAAAATATCTCTTTTGAAATACAAAAAGGTCGCGTTTATGGCATTTTAGGCCCTAACGGAAGCGGAAAATCGACTACATTGGGCATTGTCCTGAATGTTGTAAACCGCACATCAGGCAATTACAGTTGGTTTGGAGGAAAAATTCAGACTCATGAAGCGCTAAAAAAAGTAGGCGCTATTATCGAAAGACCCAACTTTTACCCGTACATGACCGCTGAAGAAAACCTGAAATTGGTTTGTAAAATAAAAAGCATCAATTATTCTAAAATTAATGAAAAGCTTGGTTTAGTAGGTTTAACAGAAAGGAAAGATAGCAAATTCAGTACTTTTTCGCTAGGAATGAAACAACGTTTAGCTATTGCATCAGCACTTTTAAATGATCCTGAAATTTTGATTTTAGATGAACCAACTAACGGCCTGGATCCGCAGGGAATTCATCAAATTCGAGATATCATCAAAAAAATCGCTTCACAGGGAACTACTATTTTATTAGCTTCACATTTATTGGACGAAGTCGAAAAGGTTTGCTCACATGTGATTGTTTTGCGAAAAGGAGAAATTTTATATTCAGGTTCAGTAGATGGAATGTCGGCAAATGAAGGCTTCTTTGAAATTATGGCTGATGATAATGAAACTTTAAAAAATGTTTTAGCGGCTCACTCTTCCGTTGATCGAATTACCGAAGAGGAAGGGAAAATTTTGGTTTATTTAAAATCAGATTTATCAGCTTCAGAACTCAACCAGTTTTTATTTTCTAAAAACATTACGCTAAGTCATTTAGTAAAACGTAAAAACAGCTTAGAAGCACAATTTTTAGAATTAACGAAAAATGCTACCATCCAAAACAATTAAACCATGAACAGACTTATCTCTATAGAATTACAAAAAATCTGGAAAAACAAAGCCAGTCGTGTATTAACTTTAACGTATTTCATTTTACTTTCTTTCATTGCCTTAATCGCTTCTATAAAATTTGATATTGGTCCTTTAAAATTTCATTTTGCTGAAATGGGAATTTTTAATTTTCCTTATATATGGCATTTCAACACTTACATTGCTGCCTGGCTAAAATTTTTCCTGGCTATTGTTATTGTTTCTATGATGGCAAACGAATACAGTTATGGCACCTTAAAACAAAATTTAATTGATGGTCTAAGCAAAAAAGAATTTATTTTATCCAAATTCTTAACAGTTGTACTCTTTGCTTTATGTTCTACTATTTTCATCTTTGTAATGACGCTGATTTTAGGATTTTCTTTCTCTTCTTATAAAGAACTCGATGTCGTTTTTATGGATTTAGATTATCTCTTAGCCTTTTTTGTAAAGCTAACAGGTTTTTTTTCTTTCTGTTTATTCCTGGGAATTTTAGTAAAACGTTCTGCATTTGCTTTAGGTTTTTTAATGGTCTGGAGTATTTTTGAAGGAATCGTAAAAGGAATATTAGTTTTCAAAATTTTTCCGGATAGCAATACAGGCAATTATATTACCCAATTTCTTCCTTTAGAAGCGATGTCAAACTTAATCATCGAACCTTTTTCAAGATTATCAATTGTAAAAAGCATTGGAACACAGATGGGCGTAGAAAATACTAAAGATTACGGTGTTCATTATCTTTCTATTTTAATTGTTTTAGTCTGGACGTTTTTATTCATTTACTTTTCTTACAAACTATTAAAAAATAGAGATTTATAGTATATTTGAGCTATGAATTATTTTAAGGTTCTTTTATGGGTTTCTTTAATGTGCTTAGTATCTGTAAAGATAAAAGCGCAGAATATAACCATTGATGATACAAAAACTCCTCAGCAGCTTATTGAGAATGTTTTAATAAATAGCTCTTGTGCTACTGCTTCGCATTCATCAGGTAGCGGAGATACATTTAGACCAGGCAGGCAAAGTTTTGCTTATTTTAACAGAAACGGAAGCAGCTTTCCTTTTGAGGAAGGCATCGTATTAGTAACGTCAACAGGTCAAAGTGCGGTTGGACCGTTTGTTAGTAATGCTATCGACGGTCAGGATGACAACGATAGATGGGGGCGTGACAGCGATTTGGATGAGATACTAGGTATTACCTCTGTAAATACCACACTTTTAGAATTTGATTTTACTGCTTACACAACCTCCCTGAGTTTTAATTATATTTTTGCTTCAAATGAATATCAATATAACTATCCCTGTGACTTTTCTGATGGATTTGCTTTTTTAATCAAAGAAACCGGAACTACTGATCCCTATCAAAACTTAGCTGTATTACCTGGTACTAATATCCCTGTTTCTTCGATAAATATTCGCCCAAAAATTGAACCTGGAGTAAGACCTGGCGGTATTGCCTACACGGGCTGCGAGGCCTCAAACCAAAGTTATTTTAATGGAACAAATAGTAGCACCAGTCCGATAAATTATGCCGGACAAACTGTGGTTATGACTGCAAAAGGCACAGTAACGACAGGAAAAACATATCATGTAAAACTGGTAATCGGGGACGCTACAATTAAACTGCAAAATTCAGCCATATTTCTCGAAGCCGGAAGTTTTGCTTCAAAAATTGTACTTGGAGAAGATCGTACTATTGCAACAAATAATCCTGCTTGTTTTGGAGAAAAAATCATCTTAGACAGCAAGTTAGCAGCTGCAGATTATAATTTTAAATGGTACAAAAAAAATGATCCCAGTACTACTCTAAGTACAAATTCAACTTTTGAGGTTACAGATGCCGGAAATTACAAGATCGAAGCCACTGTAAAAGGTACATCATGTATATTATCCGGAGAAATTAAAATTGAATATGCAGCTGAAATAGTGTCAAACAATACAACATTACTACAATGTGATGACAATACGGACGGAATTACCATTTTTAATTTAACCAAGGTTGATAATATAGTCAAAAACAATGCTTCCGAAATTTTAAACAAAGGCCATTATGAATCATTAGCGGACGCTCAAACAGAATCAAATCCGATTGTAACTCCAGAAAAATATACCAATAAAATCCCTGATCAAATTGTCTTCGCCAGAATTGAGAATCAATATGGCTGTTTTGAAATTGCCGAAGTAAAATTGCAAATCCCCACCACAGTAATTCCAGATCAAAATCCAATAATAACTTGTGACAGAGACGATAAACAAGATGGTTTCTATCAATTTGATCTTGGTACTCAAGTTACTCCACAAATTGCAACAGGTTTGCCTGCCGGATTAATTTTTAACTATTATTTGAATAGTAATGATGCAATAAATGATACAAATGTATTACCCAACATTTTCAAAAATACTACTCCATTTAGCCAAATTATTTATGCTAAAGCCACAAATGGTGCAGATTGTTTTGATATTACACCAATTACACTTGTGGTAAACACCTTCGATCCTCCTAATTTTGAAGACGAATCACAAAGTTTATGCAAAGGCGATCAGCTAACATTGAGCGTTGCCAATAATTTTGCTACTTATTTATGGAATACAGGAAGTACTGACAACTCTATAACAGTGACTACCGAAGGTGCTTATTCAGTAGTGGTAACAGATGTAAACGGTTGCGAAAAAACGAAGAAATTTAAAGTCGTATTATCTGAACCAGCCCTGATAACTGATGCTGTTGTTAAAGATTTTTCCGGAACTGACAATTCAGTTTTAATAAAATATACGGGAATTGGTACTTATGAATTTTCAATAGACGGAAGTGTTTTCCAGGACGATCCGTTATTCAGCAATGTAAAACCCGGAATTTATAATGCAATTGCCAGAGATAAAAATGGCTGCGGATTATCTAATTCATTCCTATTATACGTTTTAGATTATCCAAGGTTTTTTACACCAAACGGAGACGGATATAATGATTTATGGCTGATCACCAACATAGATCAGCTTCCGGATTATAAAATATTTATTTTTGATCGTTATGGTAAATTATTAAAGCAAATGAATCAAAATACGGAAGGTTGGAATGGTCTTTTTAACGGCCAACAATTACCTGCAGACGATTATTGGTTTACTTTAGAATTTATAAATGGTAAGACCGTAAAAGGTCATTTTAGTTTAAAAAGATAGAGTAAATAAAAAGCAATGTTCAATTGAGTATAAATTTCGAATTCGAATATTACAATTCCATCCTGATAATTCAACTCATCATAACGGGAAACTTCTCAACATAAAAAAAGCCATTCAAATGAATGGCTTTTATTTTTATAAAATGATAAAAATTAGAATTTAAATCTTTTTCTATCAGTTTCTGTCAAATAAATTTTTCTCAAACGAATAGATTTTGGTGTAACCTCTACATATTCATCTTTTTGAATGTACTCTAAAGCTTCTTCAAGAGAGAAAATAATTGGTGGGATGATTCTTGCTTTTTCATCATTTCCAGAAGAACGAACGTTAGATTGTTTTTTCTCTTTAGTTACGTTTACACACATATCATCAGCACGAGAGTTTTCTCCAATTACCTGTCCTTCGTAAATTTCAGCATTTGGTTCAACAAAAAACTTACCACGATCTTGCAATTTGTCGATAGAATAAGGAATCGCTTTTCCTTTTTCCATAGAAATCAATGAACCTTTATTACGTCCGGAAATTTCTCCTTTGTATGGCTCATATCCTATAAAACGGTGTGCCATAATAGCCTCACCAGCTGTTGCAGTAAGTAATTGGTTACGCAATCCAATAATTCCACGTGATGGAATATTAAATTTTACAATCATACGTTCCCCTTTAGTTTCCATAGAAAGCATTTCTCCTTTACGCATTGTAACGAATTCAACTGCTCTACCTGAAAGATTTTCTGGTAAATCGATTGTTAATTCTTCAATTGGCTCACATTTTTTACCATCAATTTCTTTGATGATAACTTGTGGCTGACCAATTTGTAACTCATACCCTTCTCTTCTCATTGTTTCAATAAGAACAGATAAGTGAAGTACTCCACGGCCAAAAACCATGAATTTATCAGCAGAATCAGTTTCACCTAACTTCATCGCTAAGTTTTTCTCTAATTCTTTTGTCAATCTTTCTCTAATATGACGAGAAGTTACAAATTTACCTTCTTTACCAAAGAAAGGTGAATCGTTAATTGTAAACAACATACTCATTGTTGGCTCATCAATTGCGATAGTTTGTAAAGCTTCAGGATTTTCTGAATCGGCGATTGTATCACCAATTTCAAAACCTTCAACTCCAATAATAGCGCAGATATCTCCAGCAATTACTTGTTGTACTTTTTTACGGCCCAGACCTTCAAAAGTATGTAATTCTTTAATACGTGATTTTATTACTTTACCATCTCTTTTTACTAAAGAAATTGGCATACCTTCATTCAACACACCTCTTTCAAGACGACCAATAGCGATACGACCTGTAAAAGCAGAGAAATCTAGTGATGTAATCAACATTTGAGGAGTTCCTTCAGATACTTTAGGAGCTGGTACATTTTTGATTACCATGTCTAATAAAGGCTCAATGTTGTCCGTTTGGTTTCTGAAATCATCAGACATCCAGTTGTTTTTAGCAGAACCATAAACAGTTGGGAAATCTAATTGCTCTTCAGAAGCACCTAATTCAAACATTAAGTCAAAAACTTTCTCATGAACTTCTTCAGGAGTACAGTTTTCTTTATCAACTTTATTGATAACTACACAAGGTTTAAGACCAAGGTCAATCGCTTTTTGTAATACAAAACGCGTTTGTGGCATTGGACCTTCAAAAGCATCAACTAGCAAACATACACCATCGGCCATGTTTAATACACGTTCTACTTCTCCTCCAAAATCGGCGTGACCAGGAGTATCGATAATATTGATTTTTGTTCCTTTATATTGAACTGATACGTTTTTTGAAGTAATAGTAATACCTCTCTCACGCTCTAAATCGTTATTATCAAGAATTAAATCACCTGTGTTTTCGTTGTCACGAAATAATTGACAGTGATACATAATTTTATCAACCAAAGTGGTTTTACCGTGATCGACGTGGGCAATAATTGCAATGTTTCTAATAGATTCCATCTGAGATTTTTAATGGGTGCAAAGGTACACTTTATTTTGATATAAAAAACGTTTCTGCGATAGTTTGCGTATAGACAAGTAATTAGTTCGTTAAAACATTGTAAATTTAACCTCCAAAATGGGCTTTCGGTGTTGTTTAATTATAGTTAATTTAACTATATTTGAGTAATGAAAAGTAAAACTCTCCAAATTACTCTAGTTTACGTTATCATATCGCTAATTATGGCAGCAGTCTGTCATAAAATACTTACTGCCTACTTTTCTAAAATAGGATATTTTTATTTATTCTTCGTAAAAGATATCCTTTTCATACTCGCTACAGGATTTATTTTCAGATACATACTTGCAAAAAACGAGAACAGAAACATCTCTATTTTCGAGAAATTAAAAAGAACAAACGAAGAAATCAAAGAATCGAACGAAAAATATGACATTGTTGCAAAAGCAACCAGTGACACTATTTGGGACTGGAAAATTCAGGAAGACAGCATCAACTGGAACAAAGGAATAGAAAGTGTTTTTGGTTATAATCCTGAAGAAGTTGGTAAAACATCAAAATGGTGGTTTGACAAAATACATCCGGAAGACAGTATCAGAATGTCTATTAAACTATACTCTTTTATAGAACAAAAAACGGAAAAATGGCAAGATCAATACCGCTTCAGATGCGCTAACGGAACTTATAAATATGTTTTAGACAGGGGATTTCTCTTAAAGGACGAAAACGGAAGAGCGATCAGAATGATCGGAGCCATTCAGGACATCACCAAACAAAAAGAAGAAGAACAGCGCTTAAAACTTTTAGAAACCGTAATTACACAATCTAAAGATTCTATTTTAATTACAGAAGCAAACTCAGTAGATCGTAAAATTCCTAAAATCGTTTACGTAAACCCTGCATTTTCGCACATGTCAGGATATCTCTCACATGAAATAATAGGCAAATCACCTAATATCTTCAAGGGACCCAAATCAGATTCAGAAGAACTGAAAAAACTGTTAAGAGCTATAAAAAACAAAGAAGAGTGCTTAATAGAAACCATTAGTTACACAAAGAAGAAAGAAGAATATTGGGTTCGCTTTTCAATGATTCCCATTTTTAACAACGAAGGCACAATTTCCCACTGGATCTCTATACAAAGGGACATAACAGACGAAAAAAAGTTAGAAACAGAAAAAGAACACCTTATTCGGGAACTAACCCAAAACAATAAGGATCTAAAGCAATTCTCATATATTACTTCACACAATCTGAGAGCACCATTATCCAACTTAATCGGACTTTTAAACCTGACAGAAGACATCCCTATTGAAGATCCTGAACTCCAGGAAATCCTGACCGGCTTTACCAAATCAACTCATTTACTAAACGAAACCATCAACGATTTAGTAAAAGTCATTATAATCAAAGACAATCCTTCCATGCAAAAAGAAGAAGTGTCATTAAAAGAAGTTTTTGAAAATGTTTTTAGTCAATTATCTTTTCAAATAGAACTGCACAAACCCATCATTAAGCTTCATTTTGAAAAAGTACCATTGTTAAACACAAACAAAGCCTATATCGAAAGCATATTACTTAACTTATTAACCAATTCCATAAAATACAAATCAGAAAACAGAAAACTAAAAATATCTATTACCGCAGAACAAATAGACCATAAAGCAGTCTTAACTTTTAAGGACAACGGAATTGGGATTGACTTAGAAAGAAATCGTGATAAAGTCTTCGGATTATACCAAAGATTCCATAATTACCCTGACAGTAAAGGCCTGGGCTTATATTTAGTAAAATCGCAAGTTGAAACCATGGGAGGAACAATCAGCATCGAAAGCGAAGTCAACAAAGGAACAACATTCACAATAACATTTAAAAATTAATTCATATGCTCGAGCAAATTTTATGTATTGACGATGACCCAATCACGTTGATGTTATGCAAAAAAGTAATTTCAAAATCATCTTTTTCCAAAGAAATTATCACCGCTCAAAATGGAGAAGAAGCGTTGCACCATTTTAATACTTTAAAATACGATAAAAACAAAGCAAGTAAGCCCGAATTGATTTTTTTAGACCTAAACATGCCTATTATGGGGGGCTGGGAATTCCTGGACCACTTTACTTCTCCTGCTTATGCTGAGTTTAATACTGCAAATATAATTGTACTATCTTCCACAATTAATCCTGAAGATTTGGCCAAAGCAAAAAAATACCCAATTATCATTGACTTCCTTTCAAAACCAATCACACAGCCAATGCTGGAATACCTCAAAAAGAAAATCGATCTTTAATTAAATCCCTTTATACAAATCCATACTAGCAATAACAATGACATTCCCTCCGGGTCAGGTTGTCCGCTAAATCTTTTGTTCCAGTTCATTTAGTATAAACGAGAAAATCCTGATAGTCACAAAAGGATATCACTCCCATCCCTAACGCAATCCCCACACAACGATAAAATTCCAAAAATAAATAAATCCCAAATTCCAATAGGTATTGCTACAGTATTGGAATTTGGAATTTATTTATTTTTTTTTTGAAAACTTATCCTCTTTTGTCTAAACAAAAAAAAGCCCTCTAAAAGAGGGCTTTCATATATTTAGGAAATTGTAATTAATTACAATTTAGCAACATGCTTAGTTAATTTAGACTTCAGGTTAGAAGCTTTATTATCATGAATGATGTTCTTTTTAGCTAATTTATCAATCATAGAAATTACTGTTGATAATTTTGAAGTTGCATCAGATTTATCAGTAGCTATTCTTAATGCTTTAATCGCATTACGAGTAGTTTTATGTTGATATCTGTTAAGAACTCTTCTTTTTTCGTTACTTCTGATTCTTTTTAATGCTGACTTATGATTTGCCATTTTTTTTTAATTTTAGATGTAATAATTATTATAGAATACTAGTTAAAAAAGAAAAACCTCCCACAATTGCAAAACAATCACTTTGGTTTTAACTAATAAAACAAAAACCGAGACACCAATTTTTATTTTATAAAACTTATTCACAACTAATTTTAGTAGTCTGTAAGGGAATCGAACCCCTGTTACCAGGACGAAAGCCTGGAGTCCTAACCCCTAGACGAACAGACCATTATCGTTCTAAGTTTTTCTATATTTAAATAGAGGTATTATTGTAGCCCGTAGCGGAATCGAACCGCTCTTACATGGATGAAAACCATGCGTCCTAACCGATAGACGAACGGGCCATTTTTAATTCTCAGTATTTCAAGAAAAATTTCGCAGTAAAAGTAGTAGCCCGTAGCGGAATCGAACCGCTCTTACATGGATGAAAACCATGCGTCCTAACCGATAGACGAACGGGCCTGCTTCCCTAATGCGGATGCAAAGATACATCTATTTTTTAGTTGCACAATAGTTGATGCAAAAAAAAATAAAAAAAATTAATATGCCTTAGCAAACAGCACTCTTTTTGAAGAAGGATTCCCTGTAAACACACAGGTTCCCGCCTCTTCTACAGCATCTAAAGGGATACAACGAATGGTTGCTTTTGTTACGTCTTTTATTTTTTCTTCAGTAGCAGCTGTACCGTCCCAATGAGCGGATACAAACCCGCCTTTACCCTCTAAAACTTCTTTAAATTCCTCAAAACTATTTACTTCCGTAATATGAGTATCACGATAGTCTAAAGCTTTATTAAATAAATCAG